>NZ_SOCP01000001.1 GCF_004364325.1 Actinophytocola oryzae
CCCTGGGCTCGTTCCTCGCGCAGGGACTTCCGTGCTCGTCAGTCCAGACGCCGGCGGCCCGCTCACGGTGTTGGTTTGGCTCGCTCCGCTCGCGGTGAGCGGGCCTTCATCCGGCGTCTTCCCTCCTGCGCGCGAAGGTCCCTGGGCTCGTTCCTCGCGCAGGGACCTTCGTGCTCGTCAGTCCAGACGCCGGCGGCCCGCTCACGTGTTGCGTGGTTGCACTGTCTCTTCGCTTTTGCAGTGGGGGCTTTACCGGAGCTGTTGCTTCTCCCGTTGGGTTGGGTTGGTCGTTCGGTCGGTGCCTTCGCTGTTTGGTCGGGTCTGGCGCTGGCCGTGCGGTGAGAGTGGGCTGCCGCTGTGTTGGTTTGGCTCGCTCCGCTCGCTGGTGAGCGGGCCTTTACCCGCTCACGCATGTCCCCCCATACTGACCTCGCCGATTGTGAGTGTCGGCGAGGCGCCGACGATCATGCCGATGCGGTTGACCTGCGCTTCGAGGTCTCGCAGGCGCGGCTTCGTGAGGCGTGTGAACGGCTCCACGGTGACTGCGACACGCCTGCCTGTGCGTTTCTGGTGCCACACACCACCCACCAGGCCGTCTGTGAGCAGGACCTGGAAGTTGCCTCTTGCGCGGGTGGCTGCCGTGCCCGGGTTGAGGCGGTGGCGGTCGTTGCCGACGGCGTAGGCGTAGGTGTCGAAGTACGGGAGTAGGCGCACGCCGCTCGGGGGTTCCGCCGGCAGCGCTGTGTCGCCGCGTTCGACCCACAGCTCCTCGCCGTCCACCGTGACCGGTTCCAGGTCGGTTGACTCGAACAGGTCGCGTGCCCACGTGTCGCTCGTGTTCAGCCAGTTCGCGAAGCGTGCCGGTGTGGAGGGGCCGAACGCGTGCAGGTAGCGGGACAGCAGCCACGGCAGTGGGTCCACCTGCTCGGCGGTGACGGTCGGCGGGCTCGTGTACGTGGCGTTCCTGCCTCGGTTCGGGCCGAAGCACAGGAGGCCACGGGTGCCTGCCGTGGGCAGTGCCTGCCGCCAGCGGGGCCACTTGCCGCCGAACGCCTCCATCACCCGGTCACCTGCCCACGGGCCGGTGGCCGCGACCACCGCGTCGGACAGTTCGTCGACCGTCAGTTCTGCGCCGCGGACCGCCGCTGCGATGGCGGCCAGTACCTGGTCGAACTGTGCGCAGGTCATCTGTACGGACCTGGGGTGGGACGGGCCAACCGTCGGCACCGCGGCCAGCGCGGCGAACCAGTTCGGCAGCTCCGCCGCCGGCAGCAGGTGCACGGTGCCACGTGGGCCGAACGCCTTCACCAGCTCGCCGGTGCGGACGGCCGTCCGAACCGTCTCGCGTGTCGCGTTCTCGAGCCGCAGCGCGATCGAGATCTCGGCGGCCGACATGACCTGCCCGTGCGTGCCGGCGACCGAGGACACCACGTCGGCGGGACCGCCGGTCAGCGGGGTCGCGAGGCCGTGGCGGTCGAGCCGTCGTGCGCACACCTGCGCCCAGGTCATCGTCGTCATGGCCACGACGGTAGCGACCAACTAGGTCAGTTCCTGTCCCACATGGCCCTATCCTCGTGGCATGAGTGCCGGTCGCCTCCTCGCCCTGTTGTCCCTGCTCCAGACGCCTCGGGAGTGGCCAGGCAGCGTGCTGGCTCGGCGGCTCGAGGTCAGTCCGCGGACCATCCGGCGCGATGTCGAGCGGCTGCGTGAACTCGGGTACCCCGTCGAGGCGGCCATGGGTGCCGAGGGCGGGTACCGCCTCGTCGCCGGGGCCGCGATGCCGCCGCTCCTGCTCGACGACGAGGAGGCCGTGGCCATCGCGGTCGGGTTGCGTGCCGCCGCCGGGCAGGCCGTCGAGGGTATCGAGGAGGCGGCTGTCCGGGCGCTCACCAAGATCGAGCGCGTGTTGCCGTCGCGGCTTCGGTATCGGGTCGGTGCCCTGGGCAACGCCACCGTCTCGCTCGTCCAGGGTCCGCAGGCCACCGTTGATCCGGGTCAGCTGACCGGCATCGCCGCCGCTGTCACCAACCGGGAGGGGCTGCGTTTCGCTTATCGGGACGCCGACGGCGGTGCGAGCAGGCGGCACGTCGAGCCCTACCGGCTCGTGTCGGCAGGGCGCCGCTGGTACCTCGTCGCCTTCGACCTGGAGCGGGACGACTGGCGGGTGTTCCGGGTCGACCGTATTGCCAACGGGCAGCCGACCGGTGCTCGTCAGCGGCCGCGTGAGCTGCCCGGCGGGGATCCCGTCGCGTTCGTGACCAGCAGGCTCTACTCCCTCGCTCCCACCTACGAGGCGGTGGTCGTCGTCGCGTTGCCCGCCGCCGAGGTGCCGGCGCACCTGGGGACCGTCGAGCCGGTCGACGAGCGTCGCAGTCGGGTGCGGGCCGCGGCGGACACACTCGAATGGCTGGCGTTCCGGTTCGTGACCGCGGGATGTGAGTTCACGGTCGAACAGCCCCCCGAACTCGTCGACTACCTGCGGGAACTCGGTGGCCGGGCGGACCGCGCGACACGAGTCTGAGCCGCACTGTCGATCCGGTGTGTGCTCGATCGACGCACCGGTAGCGGTTAGGTTGCAGCCGGGCAGCCACAGGCCGCGAGCCGCCGAGCGGAGCGAGGCCATCGAACACAGGAGACGGCACATGCGTTTCATGGTCATTCGGAAGGCGGACGAGGAGACGGAGGCCGGTGTCCTGCCGAGCACCGAGCTGCTCGACGCCATGGGCCGGTACAACGAGGAGCTGGTCAAGGCCGGGGTGATGCTCAGCGGCTCCGGCCTGATGGCGTCCGACCGCGGCGCTCGGCTGCACTTCGACGGCGCAGGCTCCACGACCGTGACCGACGGGCCGTTCGCCGAGGCGAAGGAGCTGGTGGCCGGCTACAGCATCGTGCGGGCCGACTCGCTGGCCGAGGTCATCGAGTGGGTGTTGAAGTGGCCCGTCGAGGACGGCCACGGCAACGCCGAGATCGAGATCCGGCAGGTGGTCGAGGCCGAGGACTTCGGCGACTCGGTCACCGACGAGAACCGCGCGTTCACCGTCGATCTCTTGGCTGACAAGTAGGGAGCACGCACATGCGTTTCATGGTCATGATCATGTCGGACGAGCGGACCGAGGACGGCGTGCTGCCGACCGAGGAGGAGCTCACCGCCATGGGCCGGTACAACGAGGAGCTCGTCAAGGCGGGGGTGCTCCTCGCGGCCGAGGGCCTGCACCCGTCCTCGCGCGGCGCCAGGATCAAGTTCACCGACGGCAGGCCCACCGTCCTGGACGGGCCGTTCGCCGAGGCCAAGGAGCTGATCGCGGGTTTCTGGCTCATCGACGTCAAGTCGAAGGCGGAGGCGGTCGAGTGGATGAAGCGGATCCCCTGCACCGACGGTGTCGAGGTCGACGTCCAGATCCGCCAGGTGTTCGAGGCCGACGACTTCGGCGAGGCGTACACCCCCGAGCTGCGCGAGCGCGACCAGGGGCTCCGGCTCGCCGCCAAGCAGGACTGAGCACCGAACGGCGACGTCAGCTGCTTTGATAGGCGCATGCCGACTGTCGAGACCCATCGCGCGATAGACGCCGTGTGGCGGATCGAGTCGGCCCGGCTCATCGCCGGGCTAACGCGGATGGTGCACGACGTCGGTCTCGCCGAGGAGCTCGCGCAGGACGCGTTGGTCGCGGCGCTGGAGCAGTGGCCTGAGTCGGGCGTCCCGGACAGCCCGGGTGCCTGGCTCATGGCCATCGCCAAGCGGCGGGCGATCGACATGTTCCGCAGGCGCGAGACCCTGGACCGCAAGGTCACCGAGATCGGCCGCGACATGGAGACCAGGGAGCTGCCGACCGCGGAGCCCGACTTCGACGCGATCCACTCCTCCATCTCCGACGACCTGCTGCGCCTGGTCTTCATCTCCTGCCACCCGGTCCTGTCCACCGAGGCCAGGGTGGCGCTCACGCTGCGCCTGCTCGGCGGGCTGACCACCGAGGAGATCGCCCGCGCGTTCCTCACGCCCGAGCCGACGATCGCGCAGCGGATCGTGCGGGCCAAGAAGACGCTGGCGCAGAAGAAGATCCCGTTCGAGGTGCCGGGGCAGGCCGAGCTGGGCGAGCGGCTCGACTCCGTGCTCGAGGTCCTCTACCTGGTGTTCAACGAGGGCTACTCGGCCACCGGCGGCGAGAACTGGATGCGGCCCGCGCTGTGCGAGGACGCCATGCGGCTCGGCAGGATGGTCGCCGAGCTGGTGCCCAAGGAGCCCGAGGCACACGGCCTGATCGCGCTCATGGAGATCCAGGCGTCCCGGTCACGGGCCAGGACCGCGCAGGACGGCACACCCGTGCTGCTGCTCGACCAGGACCGGGCGCGCTGGGACCAGCTGCTCGTCCGGCGCGGGCTCGCGGCACTCGAACGGGCCGCCGCACTCGACGTGCCGATGGGCCCGTACGTGCTGCAGGCGGAGATCGCGGCCTGCCACGCGCGGGCCCGCGTGGCCGAGGACACCGACTGGCCGAGGATCGCCGCCCTCTACGCGCGGCTGGTCCAGCTCGTGCCGTCGCCGGTCGTCGAGCTGAACCGGGCCGTCGCGCTGTCGATGGCGTTCGGGCCGGAGGCGGGGCTCGCGATCGTCGACGAGCTGACCGAGGTCCCGGCCATGAAGGGCTACCACCTGCTGCCGAGCGTCCGGGGTGACCTGCTCGCCAGGCTCGGCAGGCACGACGAGGCCCGCGCGGAGTTCGAACGGGCCGCGTCGCTGACCCGCAACGAGCGCGAGCGTGAGCTGCTCATGAAGCGGGCCGCGGAATGACCGACGGCACTCCCGGGATGAAGGACGTCGCCGCGGTCGCCGGCGTGTCCATCGGCACGGTGTCCAACGTGCTGAACCGGCCGCACCTGGTCAGCGAGGCGACACGGCTGCGGGTGCAGGCGGCGATCGTCGAGCTGGGGTTCGTGCGCAACGAGACCGCGCGGCAGCTGCGGGCGGGCAGCAGCAGGACCATCGCCTACGTCGTGCTCGACGCGGCCAACCCGTTCTTCAACGACGTGGCTCGGGGCGTCGAGGAGATCGCGCGTGGCGAGGGCATGGTCGTCTACCTGTGCAACTCGAACCAGGACGGCGTGCGGGAGCGGGAGTACCTGGAGCGGCTGCGTGAGCAGCGGGTGCAGGGTGTGCTGATCACGCCCATCGACCCGAACGGCGAGCGGCTCGCGGACCTGGGCATGCCGGTCGTGCTCGTCGACTGCCACGCCCGCGACGACAGGACCTGCTCGGTCGCCGTCGACGACGTGCTCGGCGGCCAGCTCGCGCTCGAGCACCTGCTGGAGACCGGGCACGAGCGGATCGCGTTCGTGGGCGGGCCGATGAACGTGCAGCAGGTGCGTGACCGCAACCAGGGGGCCAGGGACGCGCTGGCCAAGTGGGACGGCACCGCCGAGCTGGTGGTGCTGGACACGGAGGCGTTGGTCGTCGCGGAGGGGCGGCGGGCGGGGGAGCGGCTCGTGGCGCTGCCGCCCGAGCAGCGGCCGACTGCCGCGTTCTGCGCCAACGACTTGCTCGCGCTGGGGCTCCTGCAGGCCATGACGCGGTTCGGGCTCTCGGTGCCGGGTGACCTGGCGGTGGTCGGGTACGACGACATCGAGTTCGCCGAGGCCGCCGCCGTGCCGTTGACGTCCGTGCGTCAGCCGAGGGAGCTGCTCGGCCGGACAGCCGCGCGGCTGCTGCTGGAGGAGGCGTCCGACGAGGTCCACACCCACCAGCAGGTCCGGTTCCGCCCGGAGCTGGTGGTACGCGCCTCGACGAGGATCCAGCGATAGGTCGGCTTGACACCCCCTGCGGCGCCCACCATGCTGAGCGCGGGGAATTGAAACGTTCCAGCAGCAGGTAGAGGGCGGTCGATGGCTGAGCAGGTCGAAGCGTTGCTGCGACGGAGCAACCGGCTCGGGTCGGACCCGCGCAACACGAACTACGCAGGGGGCAACACCTCCGCCAAGGCGACCGCCACCGATCCGGTGACCGGGGCGGACACGGACCTCCTGTACGTCAAGGGATCCGGCGGCGACCTCGGCACGCTGACCGAGGCGGGCCTCGCCGTGCTGCGGCTCGACCGGCTCCGCGCGCTGACCGGGGTCTACCCCGGCGTCGAGCGCGAGGACGAGATGGTCGCCGCGTTCGACTACTGCCTGCACGGCAGGGGCGGCGCCGCGCCGTCCATCGACACCGCCATGCACGGGCTCGTCGAGGCGCCGCACGTCGACCACCTGCACCCCGACGCCGGCATCGCGTTCGCCACCGCCGCCGACGGGCCGGAGCTGACCCGCGGCTGCTTCGGCGACCGCGTCCTGTGGGTGCCGTGGCGGCGGCCGGGCTTCCAGCTGGGACTGGACATCGCGGCCGTCGCACGGGACAACCCGCAGGCGATCGGCCTGGTCCTCGGCGGCCACGGCATCACCGCGTGGGGTGCGACCAGCGACGAGTGCGAGGCCAACTCGCTCGAGATCATCACGACCGCACAGCGGTACCTCGACGAGCACGGCCGCGAGGACCCGTTCGGCGCGGTCGTCGTCGACACTCTCTCGCCTGCCGACCGGACACTGCTCGCCGCCCGCATCGCCCCCGCGATCCGCGGCCTGGTGTCCACCGACCACGCCCAGGTCGGCCACTTCACCGACTCCGCGGGCGTGCTCGACTTCCTTGCCCGCGAACGGCTTCACGAGCTGGCCGCCAAGGGAACGTCGTGTCCCGACCACTTCCTGCGCACCAAGGTCCGCCCGCTCGTCCTCGACGTGCCGCCGACCACGCCGCTCGACCAGCTGCTCGGCCGCCTCAAGGAGCTGCACGACGCCTACCGGGCCGACTACCGCGCCTACTACGAGCGCTACGCCGACGCCGACAGCCCGCCGATGCGTGGCGCCGACCCGGCGATCGTGCTCGTGCCCGGCGTCGGCATGTTCAGCTTCGGCGCCGACAAGCAGACCGCGCGCGTGGCGGGCGAGTTCTACGTCAACGCCATCAACGTGATGAAGGGCGCCGAGTCGGTGTCCACCTACGAGCCCATCGAGGAACGCGAGAAGTTCCGCATCGAGTACTGGGCGCTGGAGGAGGCGAAGCTCCGGCGGCGGCCACGGCCGAAGCCGCTCGCCACCCGGGTCGCGTTCGTGACCGGCGGCGGGTCGGGCATCGGCAGGGCGACCGCGTTGCGGCTGCACGCCGAGGGTGCGTGCGTGGTGGTCGCCGACCGCGACGCCGACGCCGCCAAGCAGGTCGCCGCCGAGCTGGGGGAGACCGGGCTCGCGGTGACCGTCGACGTCACCGACGAGAACGCGATCTCGGCGGCCTTCCGTGCGGCCGTGCTCGCGTTCGGTGGGGTGGACCTGGTGGTGAACAACGCGGGCCTCTCGGTGTCCAAGCCGTTGCTGGAGACGACCGAGCAGGACTGGGACCGCCAGCACGACGTGATGGCCAAGGGCTCGTTCCTGGTGTCTCGGGAGGCCGCGCGGATCATGGTCGAGCAGGGCATCGGCGGTGACCTCGTGTACATCGCGAGCAAGAACTCGGTGTTCGCCGGGCCCAACAACGTGGCGTACGGGGCGGCGAAGGCCGACCAGGCACACCAGGTCCGGCTGCTGGCCGCCGAGCTTGGCGAGTACGGCATCCGCGTCAACGGCGTCAACCCGGACGGTGTCGTGCGCGGGTCCGGGATCTTCGCCGGTGGCTGGGGTGCGCAGCGGGCGGCCGTGTACGGGGTGCCGGAGGAGGAGCTGGGTGCGTTCTACGCGCAGCGAACGCTGCTGAAGCGTGAGGTGCTGCCCGACCACGTCGCCGCCGCCGTGTTCGCCCTGTGCGCCGGTGACCTGTCGCTCACGACCGGGTCGCACGTGCCGGTGGACGCCGGGGTGGCGGCCGCCTTCCTGCGGTGACGGGGATGCGTGACGTCCGAGTGGCCGCGGTCGACCTCGGCGCGTCGAGTGGCCGGGTGATGGTCGGCGAGGTCGGCCCGTACACGGTGGCACTGCGGGAATGTCACCGCTTCGAGAACCGTCCCGCGCGGGTCCACGGGACGCTGCACTGGGACATTCTCCCGCTGTACCAGGAGATGCTGGCCGGGGTGAGGACCGCGGGGCCGGTCGACGGGATCGGCGTCGACTCGTGGGCCGTGGACTACGGGCTGCTCGACGCGGACGGCGCGTTGCTCGGCAACCCCGTGCACTACCGGGACGAACGGACGAACGGCGCCAGGGACAACCTCGAACGCCTTGGCGCGCAGGAGCTGTACGCCACGACCGGGCTGCAGTTCCTGCCGTTCAACACCATTCATCAGCTGTCGGCCGAGACCCGGCTGGACTCGGCGCAGCGGCTGCTGATGATCCCGGACCTGCTCGCGTACTGGCTGACGGGCGAGCAGGGCGCGGAGATCACGAACGCCTCGACGACCCAGCTGCTGGACGTCCGGTCCCGTACGTGGGCGACCGGCCTGATGGCGAGGATCGGCGTCGATCCGTCGCTGTTCCCCGAGTTGCGGGAGCCGGGGACGGTGATCGGTGACTTCGGCGCCACGCCGGTGATCGCGGTCGGGTCGCACGACACGGCGTCCGCGGTCGTCGGGGTGCCTGCCGCGAACGAGCGGTTCGCCTACATCTCGTGCGGCACGTGGTCGCTGGTCGGCGTCGAGCTGGACACCCCGGTGCTCACGGAGGCCAGCAGGGAAGCCAACTTCACGAACGAGCTGGGTGTCGACGGGACGGTTCGGTACCTGCGCAACGTGATGGGGCTGTGGCTGCTGCAGGAGTGCGTGCGGGAGTGGGGGGCCGACACGACGGAGTTGTTGCGTGCGGCGGCGAAGCTCTCGAAGGGCGCGGTCATCGACCCGGACGACCCGGTCTTCCTGCCGCCTGGTGGCATGCCTGCGCGGATCGTCGAGGCGTGTAGGCGTGCGGACCAGCCGGTGCCCGAGGACCGGGCCGCGATCGTGCGGTGCATTGTGGACAGTCTGGCCGACGCGCACCGCCGGGCCGTCGAGGAGGCGCAGGAGCTGTCCGGACGGGCGGTCGACGTGGTGCACGTGGTCGGCGGTGGGGCGCGGAACTCGTTGCTGTGCCAGCTGACCGCGGACGCGTGCCACCTGCCGGTGCTGGCGGGACCCGTCGAGGCCACGGCGTTGGGCAACGTGCTGGTGCAGGCCCGTGTGCTGGGTGCGGTGAGCGGCGACCTCGCCCAGCTGCGGTCGCTCATCAGGGGCAGCCAACAGGTGACCCGCTACGAGCCCGCCCGCTCCGCGTTATGAAGGACGCCTTCGGTGCGTCCAGCGTTACGAAGGCGTCCTTCAGTGCAGTGGGCCGGCGGCCGGGGCTACGCGGCGTCCAGCTCCGCGAGCTCCTCGGCCGACAGCGTCAGGTGCACGGCCGCGGCCGAGTCGCGGATCGTCTCCGGGCGGGACGAGCCGGGGATCGGGATCACGACCGGTGCCTTGGCGAGCAGCCAGGCCAGGCACACCTGCTGCGGGCTCACGCCGTGTGCCTCGCCGACCTTCGCGAACGGGGCGAAACGCGAACCCAGGTCACCGGCCTTGCTGATGCCGCCGAACGGGCTCCACGGCAGGAACGCGATGCCCAGGTCCGCGCACAGCGAAAGCTCCGGCTCACTGGACCGGAACGCGGGCGAGAACTGGTTCTGCACCGACACGAGCCGCCCGCCAAGGATCTCGTTCGACAGGCGGATCTGCTCCGGGTCGGCGTTCGAGATGCCCGCGTAACGGATCTTGCCCGCGTCCAGCAGGTCGCGGATCGCGCCGACCGAGTCCGCGTAGTCGACCCGCGGGTCGGGGCGGTGGAACTGGTACAGGCCGATCACGTCCACGCCGAGGCGCTTCAGGGACGCGTCGCACGCCTGCCTGAGGTACTCCGGCGAGCCGTTCAGGCCCCAGCCCTGGTTCGCGTCGCGGGTGTGGCCGCCCTTGGTGGCGACCAGGACCTCGGAGGTGTCGCCGCCGTAGGTCGCGAGCGCCTTAGCGACGAGCGACTCCCCGTGACCGAAGTCACCGCCGTCGCGGGCGTACGCGTCGGCGGTGTCGATGAACGTCACGCCCGCCTCGAGGGCCGCGTGGACGGTGTCGATCGACTGCTGCTCCGGCGGCCTGCTCGCGAGTGACATCGGCATCTCGCCGAGGCCGATCGCGCTGACCTGTGTGTCGCCGATGCGACGAGACTGCATGGTGGATTCCTCCATCTGGGTTGTGTACCTCCACCATCACCCGACACGATTAAGCTGTCAAACAGAAGTATTCGATCAGTTCAATCGTTCTGGGTGATGAGTCGTGGAGCTGCGCCAGCTTTCCTACTTCGTCGCGGTCGCTGAGGAGTGTCACTTCACGCGGGCCGCCAAACGTATGCACGTGGCCCAGTCCGGACTCTCGGCATCCGTGCGGTCGCTGGAGCGGGAGCTTGGCGCGGAGCTGTTCGTGCGCAACACCCGGCAGGTGCGGCTCACGCCGGCGGGCACGGCGTTGCTGGTCGAGGCGCGGCGGACCCTCGCCGCGTCGTCGGCCTGTGTGGACGCCGTCGCCGCGGTGCAGGGGCTCCTGCGTGGCAGCCTCACGATCGGGACGCTGCAGTGCCTCCACGTGGTGCACCTGCCGAGCGTCCTGTCGAGCTTCGTGTCCACCTACCCGGGGCTGGACATCGAGCTGCGCACGGGCGGGTCCGGCGAGCTGACCGGCCTGGTCGCGCAGGGCAAGCTCGACGTCGCGTTCGTGGCGCGGCCCGCCCTGCTGCCCGACGACGTGGCGATGACGCCACTGGCCGGTGAACCGATGGTGCTGGCGTGCGCGCCGAGCCACCCGCTGGCGTCGTCGGCGCGGGTGTCCGTGGCATCGCTGGCCGGGAAGCGGTTCGTCGACTTCGCGCCCGACTGGGGGCCGCGTGACCTGGTCGACTCGGTCGTCGGCGAGCGGCACGTGGCCCTGGAGGTCACCGACGTGCACTCGCTGCTGGACATGGTCGCGTGCGGGCTGGGGATCGCGCTGGTGCCGCAGTCGTTCTCGGTGAAGACCGACAGGGTGCAGTTCGTCGGGCTCGTCGACCGGGTGCCGACGTGGGAGACCGTGACGGTGACCGCGGCACCGGCCAGCGCGGCGGCGAGGGCACTGGTCGGCGCCGTACGCCACGCGGCCGGCCTGCACTGAAGGACGCCTTCGTTACGCCCAGCGTCAGGAAGGCGTCCTTCAGTGCAGGCGGGGCGGGCGCTAGTCGAGCGTGCTCATCGTCGCTACCCGGCGAGCCAGCTCCACCCGTGAACGCACGCCCAGTGCGGTGAAGATGTTGCGCAGGTGGTGGTCGACCGTGCGGTGGCTGATCACCAGGCGGCGCGCGATCTCCTTGTTGGTCTCGCCCACCGCGACCAGGCGGGAGATCTCCGCCTGCTGCGGGGTGAGCCCCGTCAGCGGGCGGCCCGGTGCGTCGACGGTCTCGCCGGTGGCACGCAGCCCCGCGCGGGCCTTGTCCGCGCAGCGGTCCGCGCCCGCGGTCTCGAACACCCGCAGCGCGTCACGGAACAACGCCCGTGCGTCCCGGGCCCTGCGGTGGCGCCGCAGACGGTTGGCGTAGGCCATCTGGGTCCTCGCCAGCTCCATCGCCGCCCCCGCCCGGTGGTGCAGGGTGATCGCCGCGTCGAAGTTGGCGACCGCGTCCGCGATGTCCTCGGCCAGCAGGCCGTGGCAGCGGTGCGACAGCGCGAGCCACGCGTCGCCGCCGCCCGCGTGCACCCAACGGTCGAACACGGCCAGCGCGCGGCGGGCCCGTTCCGGCTGCTCGACCAGCACCGCTGCCTCGACGAGCTGTGGCGTCGCGAGCACCCGGATGGCCGGCTGCGCGCCGCTCACCCCGGCGGCCATGGTCTCCAGCCGCCCGAGCGCGTCGACCGGGCGGTCGTCGGCCAGGTCGAGGCACGCCTGCGCCCACGACACGATCGCGCACGGCCGCCCGAGCGCTCGTTCGGCGATGCCGGGTGCGGCGGTGTCCATCATGGACAGCGCGGTGTCCCGGTCGCCCCGCAACGCCGCCGACAGCGCCAGCAGCGACAGGTGCTCGATCCAGGTGTTGCGTTGCGCGGTCGCCGCCGACGCGGCCAGGCCCTCGGACGCCGCGACCTCGGCGGACCGGTGCCGGTCCAGCACGATGCCCGCGAGCGCGAGCTGCACGAGTGCCCACGGCAGCAACGACTCCCGCCCGGACAGTCGTGCCCTGCTGACCGCGGCGGACGCGCACTCGTAGGCATGCTCGACCCTGCCGAGCGCGAACGCGGCCTCCGCGGCCCACACGGCCGACGCCACGTCGTCCGCCGCGAGCCCGTGGCGCACGGAGTGGAGCAGCGGCTCCACCGCGTCGTCGTGGCGGCCCGCGTAGGTCGCGGCGAGCCCGGCGAAGTGCGGGTGGTTCGTGGCGCGTGCCATGGCGAGGTAGCCGTGCAGGTCGCCGCACAGCCTGCGGGCCTCGCCGGACAGGAGCAGCGCCGTCCTGGCCGCCTCCGGGTCGGTGAGGTGGGCGGCGGCGGTGGCCAGTTCGTGGGTGGCCACGGACGGGTCGCCGTCACGCAGCTCCATCTCGCCGTGCAGCAGCGCACGCCTGCCCGCGTCCGCCTCACCCGCCCTCGACAGCAGGACCCGCGCCCAGCCCGGTCGCCCGGCACGCCACGCGTGCTCCGCGGCAACCAGCAGCCGGTCGGCACGTAACGCCACGTCGGTGGTCAGCGCCGCCGCACGCTCCAACAGTGTCGCCGCGGTGATCGCGGGGGCGGTCGAGGCCGCGGCGGCCAGCTCGTCACCCAGCATGGCGCTCGGCGTCGCGGTCGCCATGGCCTCGTGCCAGGTCCGCTGCGTGCCGGTCAGCTCCCTGGCCAGCGCCGCGTGCGCCGCACGCCGTTCGCTCGCGCCCGCCATCGCGTACAGGGTGGTGCGGACGACCTTGCTCGGCGGCCGCAGCAGGCCGGCGGCCAGCAGCTCGTCGACGTCGCCGAGCCTGCGCAGCACCCCGGCGTCCACTCCCGACTCGGCAGCGGCACACACCAGGGCGTGGCGGGCGGCAGGGGACAGGGCCGCGAGCCTGGCCCGGTAGTCGGCGCGCCGGGGGCCCTCCGGCAGCTCGTCCGGCAGGGGTGCCCGGCCCGACAGCTGGTCCAGTGTCAGGGACTCCGCGAGCGCCACCAGGTCGAGCGGGTTGCCGCCCGCCAGGTCGGCCAGCGCGGCACGCAGCCCTGGCGGCACGTCGCGGCCCATGCGGTCACGCAGCAGCTGCTCGCACGCGGTGTCCGGCAGCGGCGGCAGCCACAGGCGTTCCACCCCGGCCACGGCGTCCAGGTGCGACAGTTCCGGCCGGGCCGCGAGCACGAGCAGCACCCGCTGCCCGGTCAGCCGCCGCGCGGCGAAACCCAGCACCTCCAGCGACTGCTGGTCGAGCCACTGCGCGTCGTCGACCCAGCACAGCACCGGCGTGCGGGTCGCGAGGCGGCACAGCAGCTCGTACACGCCGCAGCGCAGCGGCAGCCCGTCCGCGGAGCCGCTGACCGCGTCCCGCAGGGCCTCCGGCAGCTCGTCGAAGCGCGCGGCGACCGGCGAGAGCAGCCGGTGCAGCCCGCCGAACGGCAGGTCCCGTTCGGCGGGTACACCACGCACGCCCAGCGTGGTCATGGCACCGGCACCCGCGACGAGCGAGGCCAGTACAGCCGACTTGCCCATCCCGGCTTCGCCGAGCACGACGACTCCCGCGCCCCTGCCGTCCCCTGCCGCGTCGAGCAGCTCCCGCAGCCTGCCCAGTTCGGCGTCCCTCCCGCGCAGCACGACGCCAAGCGGTCCGGCGGTCACGACAACCGGCCCCGCAGCTCGCGCTTGAGCACCTTGCCCGCCGCCGACACGGGGATCTGGTCGACCAGCAGCACGTCCCGCAGCCGCTTGTAGGCCACGACCTGCTCGTTCACCGCCGCCATCAGCTTCTCCGGGGACACCGCCCCGTTCGCGGGCACCACGAACGCGACCGGCAGCTCGCCGACCGACGCGTCCGGCTTGCCGACGACCGCCGCGGCCAGCACACCCTCCTGCGCGGCGAGCAGCTCCTCCAGCTCACGTGGGTAGACGTTGTACCCCTTGTACAGCAGCATGTCCTTCATGCGGTCCACGATGGACAGGTAACCGTCCTCGTCGAAGATGCCGACGTCGCCGGTGTGCAGCCAGCCGTCGATGAGCACCTCGGCCGTCGCGTCGGGACGGTTGTGGTAGCCGGTCATCACCTGTGGACCCCGGATGCACACCTCGCCGCGCTCGCCGGGAGCGGTGGCGCCGTCGATGCGGACCTCGGTGTCGAACGTCGGCACACCGACCGTGCCCACCTTGCGGACACCCGAGGCGAACGCCGGGCCCGCCGTCGCGCCCATGGTGACCTCGGTGAGCCCGTAGCCCTCGCTGATCAGCGCGTCCGGCGCGAGCGCGTGCAGGCGCCTGGTCATCTCCAGGGGCATCGGCGCGGCGCCGGAGCCGATCGAGCGCACCGACGACAGGTCGGCCGTGTGGATGGCGGGGGAGTTCAGCAGCGCCGCGAACAACGCGGGCGCCCCACCCATCATCGTGACCCGCAGGCGTTTCGCGTCGGCCAGGTAGGCGGCCGGGTCGAGGCGGTCGTGCAGCGTGCAGCTGTACCCGGCCATGAGCAGGGCGTTCATGCCTGCGATCGTGCCCATGGCGTGGAACCACGGGGTCAGGTTGATCGACACCGCGGTGCCGAGCCGGGTCGGCCACTCCTCGTCGCTGCCGACCTGGTCGAGCACGAGCCCGCCCTGGCCGTCCACGGCCGGGACCGAGCCGCTGCCCCAGCACACGTACTGCAGCGTGTTGACCACGACGTTGCGGTGCGGCAGCCGCACGCCCTTCGACTCACCGGTCGTGCCGCCGGTGTAGGCGAGGTGCGCGAGGTCGGCGTACACGTCGATGTCGACCTCGGGCGGGGTCGTCGACCGGCCGGAGCAGATGCCCGGCACGTCCGGTGGCGTCACGACCAGCTTCGCGTCGGCGTCGGCGATCTGCCTGGCCGCCGCCGCTTCCGGCAGCAGCGGGTTGACCGGCACGAACACCGCGCCCGCGAGCAGCGTCCCGTAGTAGGCGACGGGGTACTCGAGGCAGTTCGGCATCCGCAGCGCCACCCGGTCGCCGTGGCCGATGCCCCGGTCGAGCAGGCCGTTGGCGAACTGCGCGGCGCGGTGGCCCAACTCGGCGTAGGTCACCTGCTCGCCGCCCCGCACGAACGCGACCCGGTCGCCGTAGCGCCGGGCGGACCCGAGGAGGATCGCCCCTGCGGGCACCTCCGGGTACACCAGGGATTCGGGCAGGCCAGGGGGTCGGCTTCCGTCGTGCCACACGGGTATCGGGCCTCCTCAACGCCGGCGGTGAGTGCGTCCCGATGAAACACCAAGCCAAAGTGTTTCACAACCCCGCGGTGCGCTCCGATGCCGGAACGTGGCCCTCGACGAGTGCGGCGAGCAGTGTCGACGCCGCGTCGAGGTCCGGGGCGCGGGACGCGAGCACATCCGAGTACAAGAATGCCTCGCCGAGCCGGACGATGGCGTAGCAGAGGCTCTCCAGGCTCACCGCGGGCACGAACCCGCCCGCCTCGACGTCGCGGCCGAGCAGGTTGACGTGCGCGGCCATGACCCTCGGCTGCACCCGGCCGCGCGGGTCGGTCAGCACCCGGATCGCGACGGTCGGCTCCTCGGCGAGCAGGCGGCGGAACCCCTGGTTGCCCGCGATGTCGGACCGGTACTGGCGCATGACCGCGAGGCAGCGCAGCTCACCGGTCGCCGACCGCACCGCGTCACCGTTCTCCTTCTCGAACACCCGGATCGCGTGGTCCATCGTGCCGTTGCCCAGGTACCACAGCGCGTCGCCCATCAGGTCCTCGCGGTTGCCCGCCCGGCGGAACAGCGTGCTGCGCGAGATGCCCAGCTCCGCTGCGAACGTCCGGGTGTCCAGGCGGACTCCCCGATCGATCCAGTGCGCGGCGGCCCGCACGATCTCGTTGGCGTTGAGGCTCACGAGCCGCACTGTACGACCGTCCAGCCCCCCGTGACCCGGACATCGGCGGGGGACTGGCGATTACACCGATGCGGCGGCACCGGGGGGCTTGCGACGCTCAGGTACCCCGACTGGCTCGACGATGAGCCGATTGGAGCCCTGCTGATCATGCGAAAGTTCAGATACCTGGCCGGAATGGCGGTCGCCGCAGCGGCCGTCCTGGTCACCCCGACGGTCGCGCACGGCGATGTCAGCGCCTACGTGCACGGCCCCGACCCGACCGAGAGCTCGATCGAGGCCTCCCGCGGCACGTACGCGACGGCCCAGACGACCGTGTCGCGCACCGCCGCGGTCGGTTTCGGCGGCGGCACGATCTACTACCCGACCACCACCGCAGAGGGCACGTTCGGTGCGGTGGCCATCTCACCGGGCTTCACCGCGACCCAGTCCAGCATCTCCTGGTTCGGCCCGAGGCTGGCCTCGTTCGGGTTCGTGGTCTTCACCATCGACACCAACTCGACCCTCGACCAGCCCTCCAGCCGGGGCGACCAGCTGCTGGCCGCACTGGACTACCTGACGGACCGGTCGTCGGTGCGCACCCGCGTCGACGCCTCCCGCCTCGCGGTGGCCGGGCACTCGATGGGTGGCGGCGGCACGCTCGCGGCCGCGGCCGAGGACGGGACCCTGAAGGCAGGGGTGCCGCTCGCGCCGTACAACACCGACAAGACGTGGTCCGAGGTGCGCACGCCGATGCTGATCATGG
This sequence comes from Actinophytocola oryzae, assembly GCF_004364325.1. Classification (GTDB taxonomy): domain Bacteria; phylum Actinomycetota; class Actinomycetes; order Mycobacteriales; family Pseudonocardiaceae; genus Actinophytocola; species Actinophytocola oryzae. Next base: position 16,789 of record NZ_SOCP01000001.1, read on the forward strand.
GCGGCCAGTCCGACACGGTCGCGCCCGTCTCGTCGCACTCGATCCCGTTCTACAACTCGCTGGGCAGCACCGAGAAGGGCTACCTGGAGCTGCGCGGGGCGAGTCACTTCTTCCCCAACTCCGCGAACACGACGGTGGCCAAGTACATGATCTCGTGGCTCAAGCGATGGGTTGACGACGACACCCGCTACGACCAGTTCCTGTGTCCGGTGCCGAACGACTCGACCATCAGCCAGTACCGGGGAACCTGTCCACACTCATGACACAACTGCTCAGCATCGAGAACGTCACGGTGCGTTTCGACGGCCTGGTCGCGTTGCGAGACGTCGGCCTGGCCGTCGAGGCCGGTACCGTGCTCGGCGTCATCGGTCCCAACGGCGCCGGCAAGACCACGCTGTTCAACGTCGTCTCCGGGTTCATCCGCCCGGAGACGGGCGTGATCCGGTGGGACGGCGTGGAGCTGCGTGACCACCAACCACACTCGTTGGCCGGCCTCGGCATCGCCCGCACGCTGCAGGGGCTCGGCCTGTTCCCCGGCCTGACCGTGCTCGAGAACGTCCTCGTCGGCGCAGGCCGCCTGGCACGTTCCGGGCCGCTGTCGACGCTGCTCGGCCTGCGCAGGGCCGCACGCGACGAGGCGGCGTTACGCGAGCGCGCCATGGCCACCCTGACCGAGCTGGGCATCGCCGACGTACACGCGGCGGTGCCCAGCTCGTTGCCATACGGGATCAGGAAACGCGTCGCACTCGCCCGCGCGCTCGTCGGCGAGCCACGGCTCCTGCTGCTGGACGAACCCGCCAGCGGTCTCGCCGCGGAGGAGATCGAGGAGCTGGGCGACCGGATCCGCACGCTCGCCGCGCGGGCCGCGGTCGTCGTCGTGGAGCACAACATGGACCTGGTCATGCGGATCTGCGACCGCATCGTGGTGCTGGACTTCGGCGAGGTCATCGCCACCGGCGCACCGGAGGAGATCAGGTCCGATCCCAAGGTCGTCGAGGCCTACCTCGGCGTCCCGGCATAGGCGGCACCAGTGCTCGAACTGTCCACAGTGGTCACCGCGTACGGCGCGGTGAAGGCCATCGACGGCGTCGGCATCACGGTGTCGGCAGGCACGCTGACGGCCGTGCTCGGTGCGAACGGCGCGGGCAAGACCACGCTGCTGCGCACGATCAGCGGCCTCGTCGCCCCGAAGTCCGGCACGATCCGCTTCGACGGCACCGACATCGCCGGTGTGGCGCCCGACCGCATCGCGCGGATGGGCCTGTCGCACGTGCCGGAGCACGGCGGCGTGATCACCGAGCTGACCGTGCGGGAGAACCTGCGGCTCGGCGCATTGTGGCGGCGCGACAAGGCCGACCGGGCCACCGCGCTCGACGAGGTGCTCGCCCTGTTCCCGCCGCTGGAGTCCAGGATCTCGGCGCAGGCCAGCACCCTGTCCGGCGGGGAACGCCAGATGCTCGCGATCGGGCGGGCACTGATGAGCAGACCCAGGATGCTGCTGCTCGACGAGCCGTCGCTCGGTCTCGCGCCGATGGTGACCGCGCAGATCATGCGGGTGCTGCGGGGACTGCGTGAGGACACCGGGCTGACCGTGCTGCTCGTCGAACAGAACGCCCGCAGCGCGCTGTCGGTCGCCGAGCACGCGTACGTGCTGGCGCTCGGCCGCGTGGTCGTGGACGCCCCGGCCCAGTCCATCACCGCGGAAGCCCTGCACGACGTCTACCTGGGGGCGAAATGAGCGCAGCTTGCGAGGGGACGGCATGAACCAGTTCTTCACCCTGACCATCGGGGGACTCGCCAGTGGTGCCGTCTATGCGGCACTCGGGCTCTCGCTGGTCATCATCTTCCGTGCCACCCGGGTGGTGAACTTCGCCCAGCCCGCCCTCGCGTTGCTGTCGACCTACTTCGCGTTCACGATCAACCAGGCCACCGGGACCTACTGGCTCGGCTTCCTCGTCGCCATCGTCGGCGGCGCGGCTCTCGGCGCGGCGAGTGACCGGCTGCTGATCCGGCACGCCCGCGCCCACGGCGAACTGGGCTCGGTGATCGTGACGCTCGGCCTGCTTCTCGTGGCACAGGCCGTCTCCGGGATGATCTGGACGAGCGAGCCACGGTCGTTCGGCTACGCGTTCGACTTCCGGGGACTGTTCTCCGCCGCCAACATCTTCGCGGTCGTGGCCGTTCTCGTCACCGCGGCCGGGGTCCTCCTGCTGTTCAAGCTGACCTCCCTCGGCCTGCGGATGCGGGCCGCCGCGTTCGCGCCGGAGGCCGCGAGCCTGGTCGGGGTGCGCGTCGGCCTGATGGTCACGGCGGGTGCGATGCTCGCCGCCGCCGTGGGCGCACTGGCCGGGCTCCTCGCCGTGCCACCACTTCTGTACCCGACCGTGCTCGACGGGATCTTCGTCTACGCGCTCACCGCCGCGGTGGTCGGCGGGCTGGACAACCCGATCGGCACCGTGGTCGCCGGCTTCACCGTCGGCATCGGACTGTCCTACGTGTCCGGCTACCTCGGGCCCGAGCTGGTGACGCTGGCCTCACTCGCGATCCTCGTCGTCGTGCTCTCCCTGCGGCCCAACGGGTTGTTCGGCCGCGGCCTCGCGAGGAGGGTCTGACGTTGAGCCTGCTCACCAGACACGTACTACTGGCGCTGCTCGCGCTGGCCGCTGTCGTCACGCTGTCGATCATCGTCGACCCGTTCAGCAACGTCCGGATCGCGACCGTCGGCTACTACGTCGTCGCCGTCGCCGGCCTGACGCTGCTGACCGGCACCAATGGCCAGATCTCATTGGGGCACGGCGCGTTCATGTTCATCGGCGCGTACACCGTCGCGCTGCTCGTGATCCACGTGCCCACGTTCCCCTTCTGGCTCGACCTGCTGCTCGCCGCGGTCGCCGCCGGGCTCGCCGGGGCACTCACGGGCGCCGCCGCCGCCCGGCTGCACGGCCCCTACCTGGCCGGCGCCACCCTCGCGCTGGCGGTCGGGCTTCCCGCGGTCACGCAACGGTTCCCGGACGCGCTCGGCGGCAGCAACGGCATCGCGTTCACCGTGCACAGCCTGCCCGCGGGCCTCGTCGGCACGGTCCCGGAGACCCGCTGGCAGGCTTGGGTCGTCTGGGCGACCGCGCTGCTCGTGCTGGTGCTGCTGGCCAACGTGACACGCGGCCGGTTCGGCAGGAACCTGCGTGCGGTCCGCGACGACGAGGTCTCCGCCGCGCTCGCGGGCATCCACATCGGACGGACGAAGATCTTCGCGTTCCTGCTGAGCGCCACCTGTGGCGGGCTGGCGGGCGGGTTGCAGGCGTTCCTGCTCGGCACCGCCGCGCCCGGCTCGTTCACGCTCGCGCTGTCGCTGTCCCTGCTGGCGGCCATGGTGCTCGGCGGGGTCGGCAGCCTGTGGGGCGCCTTCTGGGGCGCGCTCGCGCTGGTCTACGTGCCGGCGTGGGCCAACGACCTCACCCACGGGCTTGACCTCGGCACCGACGTGGCGCAGCACCTGCCGCTCGCGGTGTTCGGCGCCGTGCTCATCACCGTGGTCCTCGTGTTCCCCCGCGGCATCCACGGGACGGTCGCGCGGCTTGTTTCCGCGGTGAGAAAGAAGGAATCGCATGAGTAGAACCCGTAAGTGCGTGGCGGCGGCGGTCGCCGCCACGTTGCTGCTCACCTCGTGCTCCGGCGCGGGGGAGTCGACCGGCGCCGAGACAGACGCCAAGGCCGACGCAGCACCCGGTGTCACCGACGACACGGTCGTCATCGGCACGCACCAACCGCTGACCGGGCCCGCCGCACCCGGCTACAGCCGCATCTCCGTCGCCGCCAAGGCGATGTACGACTACATCAACGACAAGGGCGGCATCAACGGCCGCAAGATCGACTACCGCGTCGAGGACGACGGCTACAACCCGACCCGCACGGTCGAGGTCGTCAAGCAGCTGGTGCTGCAGGACGAGGTCTTCGCCATCGTCGGCGGCCTGGGCACCCCGACGCACTCGAAGGTGGTCCAGTACCTCAACCAGGAGGGCGTGCCGGACCTGCTCGTCGCCTCGGGCGCTCTGCAGTGGGACGACACGAAGGCCAGCCCGATGACCTTCGGCTTCCAGGTCGACTACGAGCGCGAGGGCAAGATCCAGGGCAAGTACATCAAGGACAACTTCGGCGGCAAGAAGGTCGGCCTGCTGTTCCAGAACGACGACGTTGGTCGCGACGCCCAGGCCGGTCTCGACCAGTTCATCAAGGCCGACGTCGTGTCCCGCCAGGGCTACGACTCGGCGAACACCGACGTGCTGCCGCAGCTGTCCGCGCTCAAGGACGCGGGCTCCGAGGTCGTCGTCTGCTCGTGCGTGCCCGCGTTCACCGCGCTCATGATCCTCACCGCCGCGCGGCTCGGCTTCCGGCCGCAGTTCGTGGTCTCGTCCATCGGCGCCGACCCGGTCACGCTCACCGGGCTCCTGCAGGACTTCGCCAAGCGCGGCGGCGCCGAGGTCTCGGCCGCGGCACTGCTCAACGGCGTGATCGGCACCGGCTACCTGCCGGACGTGGCGAGCGACGACCCGTGGACGGTGTTCTTCAAGGAGGTGCACGACAAGTACATCCCGGACGAGCCGTTCACCAACACCGTCGAGTTCGGACTCGCGCAGGCCTACACCTTCGCCCAGGCGCTCAAGCTGGCCGGTCGTGATCTGACCCGCGGCAAGATCATCGACGCCATGGAGTCCGGCAAGATCAAGGGCCCCGGCGTGACGCCGTTCGCGTTCTCGACGAAGTCGCACGCGGGCTACACGGGTGCGTTCGTGTTCCAGATCAACCCGGACACGACCACCAGGGAGCTTCAGCCGCCCATGGTCACCGACCGGGGCGACGGGCCGATCAAGGCCGCGCCGACCGACCGCAGCACCCCGGAGGATGTGGCGCTGGTCGGCTGAGCCCTACTCGGGCACGCCGAGTCCGCCGACGATGTCCAGCTCCTGACTGGTGAACTCACCGGTCAGGAGCGGCATCGTCCGCGTGATCGAGGCCCGGACCTCCGGCAGCCGGAGCGAGGCGTCGTGTGCCTCCTTGCTGACCCAGACCTCGTTCACCCAGACGAGGTCCTCGTCGGTGTCGGAGGTGCCGACGACGTACAGGTCGCAGCCGACCACACGCAGCGCGTCCGCGCCGCCGACGAGCGTGGCCACCACCTCGTCGCGGTGGCCGGGCTTCACGCGCATGGTTCCCGAGTATCCGTATCGCACGGGACGTGATGGTGCCACGGTGTGGGCCCGGCCCCATTGGACGAACACGACAGGGAACCTTGTGATTAGGTCGGGGACATGGTGAAGGCAGCGGTGCTGACGAAGCAGGGTGGGCCACTCGAGGTGCGGGAGATCTCGCTCGGCGAGCCGGGGCCCGGTCAGGTGAAGGTCCGGGTCCACGCCGCCGGGGTGTGCCACTCGGACCTCTCCCTCGCCAACGGCACCCTGACCCAGGAGGTGCCCGCCGTGCTCGGGCACGAGGGCGCCGGAGTGGTCCTCGCCGTCGGCGAGGGTGTCTCGCGGGTGGCCGTCGGCGACCACGTGGTGCTCAACTGGGCGCCCGCGTGCCGGGAGTGCTGGTTCTGCGAGCACGGCGAGCCGTGGCTGTGCGTGCACGCCGAGGACGTCGCCCGCGCCCCGTACGCCACTCTCGAGGACGGCACGCCCGTGTACCCGGGCCTGGGCACCGGCGCGTTCGCCGAGGAGACGGTCGTGCCCGCGGCCGGGGTCGTGAAGGTGCCCGACTCGGTGCCGATGGAACAGGCCGCCGTGCTGGGTTGCGCCGTGCAGACCGGCGCGGGGGCGGTGCTCAACACGGCCAGGGTGCGGGCGGGCGAGTCCGTGGTCGTGTTCGGGCTCGGCGGGGTCGGGCTCTCGGCGCTGCAGGCCGCGCGGGCGGTCGGCGCGGGACCGGTCATCGGGGTGGACGTCAACGCCGCCAAGGAGGACCTCGCCCGCCGGCACGGGGCGACGGACTTCGTCGTGTCGGACGAGACCACCGCGAAGGCCGTCCGCAAGCTCACCGGCGGGCGCGGCGCCGACCACGCCTTCGACTGCGTCGGCCTGCCCGTGACGATCCGCGGCGCGTGGTCGGCGAGCCGCCGGGGCGGCTCGGTGACGGTCGTGGGTGTAGGCGGGCGGGCCGACAAGGTCGAGTTCTCGGCGCTGGAGCTGTACTGGTTCGGCCGCACCCTGCACGGCTGCGTGTTCGGGTCGGGTGACCCGGACGTCGAGATCCCGCGCCTGCTCGACCTGGTGGCCGACGGCAGGCTGGACCTCGCCGCCCTCACCTCGGCCACGACCGACCTGGCCGGCGTCAACGACGCGTTCGCGGACCTCGGCGCCGGCGCCAGGACGGTCGTGTTGCTCTAGCCCGGGTTGCCGGGTCGCTCCCGCAAGCTCCGCTCCTACCAGCTGACCGGGAGGCTGTGCAGGCCGTAGACGGTCGCGTCGTCCTTGAACGACAGCTCCGACATGGGCGCGTCCACCCGCAGCGTCGGCACGCGCCGGAACATCGTGTCGAACACGACCTGCAGCTCCACCCGGGCCAGGTTCTGGCCGAGGCACTGGTGGGCGCCGTAGCCGAAGGCGATGTGGTTGCGGGCGCCCCTGGTGACGTCGATCCGCTCCGGGTCGGAGAACACGGCCGGGTCGTGGTTCGCGGCGTTGCCCAGCGTCAGCACACCCTCGCCCGCCTTGACCTCGACGCCGCCGACGACCGTGTCCGCGACCGCGACGCGGGAGGTCACGAACTCCGCGATCGTGAACTCCCGCAGCAGCTCCTCGACCGCGCCGGGGGTCTTCGACGGGTCGGCCCGCAGCGCCTCGACCTGGTCGGGATGCTGGAGCAGCGCGACCGTGCCGAGCGAGATCATGTTGGCCGTGGTCTCGTGGCCCGCGATCAGCAGCAGCACCGACAGGCTCACGAGCGCGTCGTGGTCGTCGGCCCGGTCGGGGCCGTACCTGGCGATCTGCCGCCCGATCAGGTCGTCGGTGGGGTCGGCCTCCTTGGCGGTGACGAGCTTGTCGAGGTAGTCCCGCAGCGCGTCGGCCGCCGCCCTGACCTCGTCGGTCGTCGACTTCTGCGACAGCAGGGTCTTCGAGGCGGACTGGAAGAAGTCGTGGTCGGCGTAGGGCACGCCGAGCAGCTCGCAGATGACCAGTGACGGCACGGGGAGCGCGAACTCGGCCACCAGGTCGGCCGTGCGGGACTCCTTGGCCAGCATGGCGTCGAGGTGCTCGTCGACGATCTGCTGGATGCGCGGGCCGAGCGCGGCGAGCCGCTTGACGGTGAACTCGCCGAGCACCGCGCGGCGGGCCGGGCCGTGCTCCGGCGGGTCCAACATGATCAGCGTCGGCTTGAACCGCTCGTCACGCCGGATGCGGCGGCCGGTGGGGTTCGGGAAGTTCGGGGCGGCCCGGTTCGAGGAGAACGCGGGGTCGGTGAGCACCGCGCGCACGTCGGCGTGCCGGGACGCGGCCCACACCTCCTGGCCGCCACGCAACGTCACCTTTTTCAGCGGGCCGGGCTCGGTCGTCGAACCATCCCCGTGGAACGGGCACGCCCGCGGCGGGAAGGACTCGGTCTTCTGCATGATCACCCCTAGATCCGGAAGAAAGCCGTCCGTTTGTATCGACAGTAGTCAGTTCGGCGCTCTCCGTCCACCATCGGGTGAAATGGGATAATCCAGGGATGACCACTCCGGAGACGCCGCTGCGGGCCGACGCGCGCCGCAACCGCGACCAGATTCTGGTTGCGGCGCGGGAGATTTTCGCCGAGCGGGGCGCGGACGTGGCGATGGAGGAGATCGCGCGGCGGGCCTCTGTCGGCGTCGGCACCCTCTACCGACGGTTTGCCGACCGCGAGACGCTCATCCGAGCGGTGTTCCGCGAGACGTTCCAGGTCGTGGCGGACGAGGTGCACGCGGCACTCACCGAGGAGCCGACCGGCTGGGCGGCGCTGACGCGCGTCATGCGGCAGTCGGCGTGGCTGCACGTGAGCGTGCAGTCGAAGTCCCCGACGGTGACCGCGGTGGTGCGGGCGGACCCCGACACGTCCCGCCTACGCGACCACCTGCTGGACATGCTCGGCGAGGTGGTGCGTCGCGCACAGGACGAGGGCACGCTGCGGCGCGACGTGGCGGTCGGCGACCTCGCGCTGCTGTTCATGTCCGTGGTCAACCAGGCGCCCAGCCTGACCTCGGAGGCGGCGCGGCTCGCCCCCGGCCGCGTCCTGGCGATCATGATGGACGGCCTGCGGGCGCCCGCCGCAGGCGAGCTGCCCGGCCGCCCACTGACCCGCGTCGACCTGAACTTCGGGGACAGGTGCCCCGACTAGTCGTCTTCCAGGGAGAGCGCCTGGCTCGGGCAGAGGTCGACGGCCTCGTGCACGTTCTCCAGCACATCGCCCTCGGCGCGGTCGGTCAGCAGCACGACGGTGCCGTCCTCCTCGCTCTGGTCGAACACGCGCGGCTCGGTGAGCGCACACTGGCCGGCACCGACACAGCGTCCGACATCCGTGACGATCCGCATCGCTGGCAAACCTCCTGTTACTCGGGAACGGTGTCGACCGTACGCGGTGTGACTGGAGTCTCGCGCCACAGGTGTCACGAACTTCCCCGATGTCCAGTCCTGTTCGCGAGGAAGGGAGATCGAGTCATGACTACTCGCATCGTGGTGCTGGGGGCGGGCTACTCGGGGCAGCTCGCGGCACGGTTGGCGGCCAGGCAGCGGGACACCGAGGTCACCCTCGTGAACGAGCGGGACCGGTTCGTCGAGCGGGTCCGCCTGCACCAGCTGGTGTCCGGGCAGGACCTGCGTGACCGGCCGCTCGCCGACCTGGTGAAGGGCACCGGGATCAGGCTGGTGATCGACAGGGTCACCGCCGTCGACGCGGCCGAGGGGTCGGTCGCACTGGCAGGCGGGGAGACGCTGCCCTACGACACGCTCGTGTACGCGCTGGGCAGCCGGATGGACCTCGCCTCGGTGCCGGGGGCCGCGGAACACGCGTTCACCGTCGCCACCGTCGAGGAGGCCGCGCGGCTGCGTGCCCGGCTCGCCTCCGGCGAGGTGGTCACGGTCGTCGGCGGAGGACTGACCGGCATTGAGACCGTCACGGAGCTGGCCGAGCGGCAGCCGGACCTGAAGATGCGGCTGCTCACGGCGGACGGGCTCGGCGACCGGCTCTCCGCCAAGGGCCGCAGGCACCTGCGCCGCACGTTCGACCGGCTCGGCATCCACGTGCGCGAGCACGCGCGGGTCGCCGAGGTGCGGTCCGACGGGGTGGTGCTCTCCGACGGCGAGCACGTCGCCTCGGACGTCGTGGTGTGGACGACCGGGTTCGTCGTGCCGACGCTGGCGAAGGACGCCGGTCTCGCCGTCGACGACCACGGCAGGCTCGCCGTGGACGCCACGACGCGGTCGGTGTCGCACCGGAACGTGTACGGCATCGGCGACGCCGCGGCCATGCGCATGCCGGGTGGGCAGGAGCTGCGGATGGCTTGTGCGACAGGGCTTCCCGTCGCACAGCAGTCCGTCCGCGCGATCATGGCCCACCGCGACGGCCGTCCCGCGAAGGACTTCGGCTTCCGGTACGTGAACCAGTGCATCAGCCTGGGTCGCCGCGACGGCCTGATCCAGTTCGTGAACCGGTTCGACGAGCCGGTGGAGAGGGTGCTCACCGGGCGCCTGGCCGCCCTGTACAAGGAGGCGATCGTGCTCGGCGCGTTCCAGACCCAGCGCCACCCCTCGATCCCGACGTCGTTCTAGCGGTTGGGCCATGATGGGGGCGTGGAGTCGACCCGTGTGGACCGCTGGCTGTGGGCGGTCAGGCTGACGAAGACCCGTAACGACGCCGCCGCGGCCTGCCGGGGCGGGCATGTGCGGGTCAACGACCGCCCCGCCAAGCCGGCGACGACCGTGGTCGCGGGCGACGAGGTCCGCGTCCGCGTCGCCGGGAACACCCGCCTGGTCGAGGTGGTGCGGGTGATCCAGAAGCGGGTCGGCGCCCCCGACGCGGCCACGTGCTACCTCGACCGCACACCCAAGCCGCCGCCGGAGGCGCTGGTGCCGGTGGCCCGCCGGGACCGGGGCGCCGGTCGCCCGACCAAGCGCGACCGGCGGGTGCTGGACAGGTTCCGGCAGAGCTGAGGGCTCAGCCGAGCTGCTGGTCGACGTAGCACCAGCGCCACGTCTCGTTCGGCTCGAAGCTGCGCATGACCGGGTGGCGGGTCTCGCGGAAGTGCTTGGTCGCGTGGTTGCCGGGGGAGGAGTCGCAGCACGCCACCATGCCGCACTTGAGGCACATGCGCAGGTGCACCCACGACAGCCCCTCGGCGACGCACGCGTCGCACTTGTCCGGTGAGCTGGGCTCGATCTCCTTCCACGGGTGGCCGAGGTGCTTGCACGAGCCCGCCGTCGCCATCGGCGTGCGCAGCTCGCGGTCCAGGTCGGCGACCTCCTCGTCGTCGCGGTCGAGCATGGACTCCTCGATGTCCAGGCGTGCCAGCAGACGGCGAAGGACGATGTCGTCGGCGGTGCCGCCGTCGCGGGCACGCAGGAACTCCTCGCGCTCGGCCTGGAGCAGCTCCAGGCGCAGGCGCCGGTAGGTGTCGCTCGGGGTCTCCGGCAGCGCGCTGTTGCGCCCGAGCTGCTCCCATGCCGAGTCGGAGCGGTCGCGGAGCCGGTCACGCAGGCGCCGGATGACCTCCTCGGGGTCCTCGGGGGTGCGGACCTTCTCCAGCCGGTCGAGCGCGACGAGGGTCATGTCGTTGAGGACGGCCGCCTCCTGCAGCGCGTCCTCGGCCGGGTCGGGCGGCGGCAGCTTCAGCCGCCTGATGAGCCTGGGCAGCGTCATGCCCTGGAGGACCAGCGTGCCCGCCACGACGACGAACGCCGCCAGCAGCAGGACCGCCCGGTGCGGTGTGTCGGCGGGGAGGATGAACGCGGCGGCGAGGGTGACCACGCCACGCATGCCCGCCCAGGCGATCACCGCGGAGTAGCTCCACGGCCAGACGTGGGCCTTCTTTCCCGGCCGCAACCGCCGCACGATCCGTTTGCCGAGGCCGATCCCGGCGAGCCAGGCGATGCGGGTGGCCATCGTCGCGCCGAGCACGGCCGCGCAGATGCCGACGACCAGCGCCGGTGAGACACCGCTGTCGGCGACCTCCTCGAGGATCCAGCGCAGCTGTAGCCCGATCAGGAGGAAGACCATGTTCTCCAGCAGGAACTGGATGGTCTGCCAGTTGTGCTGGCTGGCGATGCGCGCCGAGCCCGACGAGATGGCGGGCGACTTGTGCCCGAGGATGATCCCGGAGATGACCACGGCCAGCACGCCCGAGCCGTGCGCGGCCTCGGCGAGCAGGTAGGCGACGAACGGCACGGCGAAGGAGAGCGCGGTGTCGGTGACGAGGTCGTCCAGCCGGGAGCGCAGCATGGCCGCCCCGAGGCCGACGATCGCCCCGGCCAGGGCGCCGCCGAGCAGCGCGACGACGAAGTCCAGCCCGACCTGCCAGAGCGTGACGGACCCGGCGATGGCCGCGATGGCGGTCCGCAGGGCGACGAGGGCCGCGGCGTCGTTGAAGAGGCTTTCCCCTTCGAGCAACCGCACGAGCTTGCGCGGCATCCCCACCCGCCGGGCCACGGCACTGGCCGCGACGGCGTCGGGCGGCGCGACGACGGCCCCGAGCGCGATGCCCGCGGCCAGCGGCAGCCCCGGCACGACGGCCCAGGTGACGAGCCCGACACCGAAGGTGGTGAACACGACGAGCGCGACCGACAGCGAGGCGATCGGTCCACGCAGCTTCCGGAAGTCGACGAGCGAGGTCTGGACGGCCGCCGAGTAGAGAAGCGGCGGCAGTAGACCGACGAGCACCACCTCGGGCTCGAGGTGGTAGTCCGGCACCCCGGGCACGAACGAGGCGACGACGCCCGCACTGATCAGACAGAGCGGCTCGGACCAGTCCAACCGCCGCGCCACAGCGGTGACGACCAGGACGGCCACCACCAACCCAACGAACTCAGCCGCGATATGCACCCGGTAATCATCACCCGGCCCCCACCAGCCGTGCGAGGTGCCCGACCGAGCACCCACGACCGCACCGAAGGACGCCTTCGTAACGTCCAGTGCACTGATGGGCGCCTTCGTTACGGCTGGTGCACTGATGGGCGCCTTCGTTACGGCTGGTGCACTGATGGGCGCCTTCGTTACGTCCGGTGCACTGAAGGGCGCCTTCGTAACGCCTCGTGCACCGAAGGCGTCCATCAGTACTTGCGCGCGCGGACTCGAACCAATCCACCCGGGGGCACGCGCCGAAGCAGTGGTGATTCGGCAACAAACAATCGGTTCCGATGGTCTGGGTTGAACTGGGGCCGGTACGCTCTCGCGCGGGTCGGGGAGAACTGGGGATTCGTCGTGTGGCAACGGATTGTCGCTGTGGTTCGCGGGCGTCGCCGGGTGCGGGACTCCGCCAGTTTCGGGGCCGCGTCCCTCGGGGTGCTGCTCCTCGTGGGTGCGGCCCTCGGAACGGGGGTGGCCAGGACCGCCGTCGACGTGTCCGACGGGCTGACCTGGTTACCGGACAGCCCGCGTGGCGAGGTCGTCCAGGTCAACCCCGCCAGCGGGCGGCCGGAGGTACGCCTGCGGGTCAGCGGCGGCGACGCCCTGCTCGACGTCACCCAGAAGGACGGCCTGCTGGTCATCCTCGACCGGCGCGACGGGCAGATCACCGTGCTCGACCTCGCCACGCTGCTGGCGAGCGGGCGACGGTCCGCGCCACCGGGTCCTGCCACCAAGGTGCTCGTCTCCGAAGGGCGCGTCTACGTCGTCGACCGCGTCGCGGGCACCATCGCCAACGCCGACCCGGTGACCCTCGTCGACGTCGGGAAGCCGTGGCGTGCCGGGAAACCGCTCGCCGACGTCGTGGCCGACGAGGCGGGCCTGGTCTGGGCCGCCGACTACGACGGACGCCTGCACACCCTGGAGTGGGTGGCCGACGGGTTCCGCGAGCGGTCCGGCGAGCAGGTCAGGGGGGCGGGCCCGGCCACGGTCCTCGTCCCGCACGCCAGGGGCGTCACGATCTTCGGGCTCGACGGCGGTGTCGTGCGGCAGGTCGGCACCGGCCAGGACGTCAGCGGGTCGACGCCGAGGCTGCCGGGTGAGGTCCTCGCCGCGCAGAGCAGCCCGGTCGGCCTGGCCCCCGCCGCCGTGCCCGGCCAGGGCACCGTCGTGTTCGTGTCCGGCGACCGGGTCGTGCGGGTGGACACGTCGAGGCTCGGCTGCCCCGTGCCGTCGCGGCCCGTCGTCTTCCGCGACAAGGTGTACGTGCCGTGCCGCGGCGACGGCAAGGTGATCGTGCTCGACCGGGCGGGCAAGCGCGGCGGCGCGGACCTCGACACCCCCGGCGACGGCGACCCCGAGATCGTCCTCGACGACGGCAAGCTCTTCATCAGCGACCCGGGCGCCGAACGCGGCGTGATCGTGGACTCCGACGGCTCGACCCGCTCGGTCACCATCCGCAGCCCGTCGCTGCCCGTGGTCGACCCCGACCGGCCGCCGAGCACCGAGGTGCCCTCGCCGCCCCGACCGAGCCCCCGGCCCGAGCTGCCGCAGGACCGGGACCAGGGCAGGCCGCCGGAGTCGCCGAGCGCGGGCGTGCCGACCGGCGGGTCGACCGCGCCGGGCGGCGGCCAGGTCCCCGGCGCGCCACCCGGGGTGACCGTCACCCTCGCGAACCGTTCCGCCACCGAGCTGGCCGTCACCGTCAGCTGGGGTGCCGCGCTGGACAACGGCGAGAAGGTCACCGGCTACACGGTCGACGCGAGCGGGGCCTTCACCGGCGGCACCCGGTCCGCCCAGACCACCGAGACCAGCGCGCAGCTGAGCTTCCCCTGCGGCGGCAGCACGTTCTGCTCGAACGGCCGCCTCGACGTGTCGGTCAAGGCGTGGAACCGGGTCGGCGAGAGCACACCGGGCACCCGCTCGTGGAGCGTGCCGTCGGCGTCCGACCCCTCGACGAACACCCCGCCGCCGCAGACGCAGACGCAGCCACCCACCAACGACCCGCCACCGACGAACGACCCGCCGCCGACGACCACGACGACGACGGACCCGCCCTACACCCCGCCGCCACCGCCGCCCGTGACGGTGCCGACCGCGGGCGCGGCCGTGATCACCACCATCACGGCACCCTACGGGCCGACCGACTACACGCGCCGGGTCGCCATGAGCCCGCCGAGCGACTGGGCCGGCCACGACGGCGCGTGCCAGCTCGTCAACACCACGCAGGGCTACACGGTGACCATCTCCTGCGGCGCGACAAGCGCGGACATCGCCGTCGAGACGGGTCCGAACCGGATCGTGGTGCGGGCGGTCGCCCGTGACGGGAGCCGGTCGGTCGACTCGGCCGTCAAGAACGCGCCGGGGCCGAGGGAACCGCAGTGCGGCAAGTACGCGTGCTTCGGCAGTGGCCACATCGTGGAGCTGTCGCCGACCGGGAAGTCGGTCGACTTCGGACAGGCGGGTGCCGGGATCGGGTTCCTCGTCATCGCCGTGGTGGTGCAGGTCGTCGGCAGGCGCCGGCCCGAAGAGGAGGAGAGCGAGCGATGACCACCGTCGCGGGGCCGGGGATCGGCGAGCGGGACATCGCCGCCTTCCGCCTGCTGCACACACAGGTCGGGGACGCGATCGAGGTCGCGGTGCGGGGCAAGCGGTCCGTCGTCGACCTCGTGCTGGTCGCGATGTTCGCGGGCGGGCACGTGCTGCTGGAGGACGTGCCGGGCACCGGGAAGACGACGCTCGCACGCGCGGTGGCCGGCGCGCTCGGCGGGCTGTCGCGGCGCGTGCAGTTCACGCCCGACCTGCTGCCCTCGGACGTCACCGGCACCTCGGTGTACGACCCGCGCAGCGGGCAGGTGAACTTCCGCCCCGGCCCAGTGTTCGCGAACGTCGTGCTGGCCGACGAGATCAACCGCGCGGCGGCGAAGACCCAGTCCGCACTGCTGGAGGTCATGGAGGAGCGGACGGTCACCGTCGACGGCGTCGCCCACGCGGTGCCCGACCCGTTCCTCGTCGTGGCCACGCAGAACCCGATCGACCTCGACGGCACCTACCGGCTGCCGGAGGCGCAGCTCGACCGGTTCATGGTGCGCACGTCCATCGGCTACCCGGAGGCGGACTTCGAGCTGGACGTGCTGCGGCCCGGCTCGACCGCGGGACGGGTCGGGCAGGTGCCGACGGTGACCAGCCCGCCGGTCGTCGCGCAGTACGGGCGGTTGCTGTCCACGCTGCACGTGGCGGAGCCGATCCTGCGTTACGTCAGCGAGCTGGGTACCGCGACGCGTGAGGAGCCGAGGCTGCGGCTGGGTGCCAGCACGCGCGGGCTGCGTGCGCTGGTGCGGTGTGTGCAGGTGTACGCGGCGGCGCAGGGGCGGCACTACGTCGTGCCCGGTGACGTGCAGAAGCTCGTGGAGCCGGTCCTCGCGCACCGGCTGGTGCTCACGAGGGAGGCGTTGCTGGCGGGGGTGACGACCGGCGAGGTGGTGGCCGAGGTCGCCGAGCGTGTGCCGGTGCCCCGGCCACAGGACCAGTGACCGGCAGGGTGCGCCTCACCGCGCGGGGGGTGAGTGCGCTCGTGCTGGGGGCGCTGCTGGCCGGGCTGGGCGGGTGGTGGCGGTATCCCGGCGTGGCCGCGTTCGGCGCGGCACTGGTGCTCCTCGTGGTGGCGGCGGTGGTCTCGGTGGTGGTGCCCGCGCCGGTGCGGGCGGAGCGGACCGTGCGGCCGAGGACCGTGCACCGGTTGGGCACGTGCACCGGCACCCTGTCGCTGACCAGCACGAGCAGACGGCTGCCGGTGCGGCTCGACGCGGTGGACCTCATCGGGGGCACACCGATCGGCATCGAGGTGCCCGCGCTGGCGCCGGGTGAGGAGTCGTCGGTCGACTACCCCGTCCCGACCACGCGTCGCGGTGTCCTGGCGATCGGCCCGCTGGAGCTGCGGCGACCGGGGCTGGCGGGTCTGGCCGGGGCGCGGATGTCACTGGGCGAGGTGACCGACGTGCGGGTGGTGCCACGCGTGCTGCCGGTGCGGGGGCTGCCGGCCGGGGTGCGGCGTGGGCACGTCGGTGCGGACGAACGGGTCGAACGCGGCGGCACGGACCTGGTGGGGCTGAGGGAGTACGTGGCGGGCGACGACCTGCGGCGGCTGCACTGGGCGACGAGCGCGCGGACCGGGGTGCTGATGGTGCGGGAGGACGCGGACCCGGCGCGGCCGCATCTGGCTGTGCTGCTGGACGACCGGGCTGCAGTCCATCCGGACGCGGACGGGTTCGAGGACGCGGTGGAGACGGCCGCGTCCCTGCTGACGGCGGCGGTCGCGGGTGGGCACCCGGTGCGGTTGATGTCGGCGTCCGGTGGGGTGGAACTGGAGGTGCCCGCCGGGGCGCTGTCGGACGACACCGCGCTGGCCGCACTGGCCGACATCCAGCCGGTGTCCGGGGTGGACGGTCTGCTGCCCGTGCCGGTCCGGGACCTCGACGTGGTGGCGGTGATCTCCGGTGTCGGCGCGGACCAGGCGTCGCTGCTGCTGGAGGCCGGTCGCGCGTCGGTCGGGGTGGTGCTGGTCGTCGACCCGGCGGCCGCCGCGCCGTCGGCACACGCGGTCGGTGGTGCGCTGGTGCTGACCGGTTCGCGGGTCGAGGACCTGGTCGCCCTGTGGGACACGGTGGTGGCCCGATGAACGGAACCGGCCGGACGTCGAGCACCGTGATGTCGTTGCGCGGGAGGGCGCTGTGGGCCGTCGCCGTGCTGGGGGTCGGGTGTTGGCAGCTTTCGCTCGGCTGGGCGTCGGCGGTGGCCGGCGCGGTGTTCGTGGGGGTCGTGGTTCTGGTGTTCGGGCTGGTTCTCGGGGCTCGGGTGGTGCGGGTGCCGGGTGGGTTCGTGGTGCTCGGGGTGCTGACCGCGGCTCTTGTCGGTGCCTACTACGCGGCGCCTGCGTCCGGGCCACTGCAGGCTGTCGTCGACTCCGTGCCTCGGCTCCTGACCGCGCCTCGGCCCGCACCCGTCACGGCCGCGTTTCTCGTGCCCGGGGTGCTGCTGGTCGCCGTGGTCGCGCTGGTCAGTGCGCTTTCCCTGCGTGCCAGGGCTTTGGTGGTGCCTGCGGTCGGCGGAGCCGTGCTGTACGTGGCGGGCGCGTTGCTGACGGCCGGGCGCGCCGATCCGCGTGGGTTGGGCGCACTCGGGCTGCTGGCGGTGACCGGTATCGGCTGGGTGCTCGTCGACCGGGGGCGGCGACGTGGATCCGTTGTGCCACAGTCGGTCCTGGTCGTGGGACTGGCCGGTGTCGCGTTGGCCGCCGTGCTCCTGCCCGCCGGCAGGCCTTTCGAGCCGAGGGATCTGGTCACGCCGCCGGTGAACGACCTGCCGGCGTCCAGTCCGCTCCCCGCGCTGTCGTCGTGGGCGGCGGCCGGCGACACCGAGCTGTTTCGCGTGCGTGGCGGGGAAATCCCGATGCGGCTCGTCGCCCTGGCCGACTACACCGGCGCGACGTGGCAGGCGACCACTGTCTACAGTCCTGTTGGTACGGTCGCGGCGCCGGATCTGCCCGCCGGTGCCCGGCACGTCGAGACACGCGTCGACGTGACCATCGGCGACCTGACCGGGCCCTGGCTGCCCGCTCCCGGCCGGCCGACCGCGACGTCCGCCGAGGACGCGGTCGTCGACGCCAGCTCCGGATCCGTCGTGCTGCCCTCGGGGGCACGGCAGGGGTTCGAGTACACGGTGGAGTCCAGTGTGGACGCTCCGGACGACGCTGACCTGATCGCGGCGAGCGTGCCGGGCGGTGGTGCCGCGCGGCGCTACCTCGGCCTGCCGGACCTGCCGTTCGCCCTGGCCGAGTACGCCCGCCGCACGGTGGCCGACGCGCGGACCCCGTTCGAGAAGGCGGTCGCCATCGAGGAGGTCGTGCGGGCGGACCGTCGCCCGAACGCGGAGGCGCCGGTCGGCTCGTCGTACGCGCGGCTCTCGACGTTCCTGTTCGGTGCGCCGGGGACGGCGGGTGCCGGCGAGGGCACCGCGGAGCAGTTCGCGTCGGCGTACGCAGTGCTCGCGCGGGCGGTCGGGTTGCCGACCCGGGTGGTCGTCGGCTTCCGGCCGGTGCCGCCCGGTCCGGACGGGGTCGCGGTCGTGCGGGCCGCGGACGCCACCGCGTGGCCGGAGGTGTACTTCTCCGGCTGGGGCTGGGTTCCGTTCGACCCGGTGTCCGGCACGGACGACGGGCCCGCTTCGGCGTCCCGTCGCGAGGTGATCAACCGCCTGGCCACCGCCACCCCCACGCCGTCGACCCCCGCGGTGAGCGGACCGGCGATGCCGTCGAAGGCACAGGTGCCGGACGCGGCGCCGACGACCGTGGTGGCGACGAGGAAGCCGTGGTACCTCGTGATCATCGCGGTGCCGGTGCTGGTGCTCGTAGTACTGGGCGGGCTGCGGGCCGGCAGGCGGTCGAGGCTGCGGCGGGCGGGTGCGACCGGCGCGTGGGCCTACGTGCTCGACTCGCTGCTGCTCGCCGGCCGCACGCCGCCACGGGCGAGCCCGGCCCCGGAGATCGCGAACGGCCTGGCGACCCCCGAGGCCCGCAGGCTGGCGGTGCTGGCCGACCGGGCGGCGTTCGCCCCGAACCCGGCGCCGGCCGAGGTGGGTCGTGCGGCCTGGCCGCTCGCGCTGCGCGTGCGTGCCACGCTCCGGCGAAGGGTGCCCTGGTACCGCAGGCTCTTCTGGGCGATCGACCCCCGCCCGCTCTGGCGTCGCTGACCGCCCGCACTGAAGGACGCCTTCGTAACGCTGCGCGCAAGGAAGGCGTCCTTCGTAACGTTGGGCGCGAGGTACGGGGGCGAGGGCTAGCGGTTTGTGCAGGCTGTGGCCGAGGCGCCGTGTTGGGTGCTCGGGTCGTCCGGACCCAGGCCGATGATCTGGAAGCAGTACCGGTCGGCGTCCGGGTCCAGGTTCTCGACCGTGTAGGTGGTCGTGCCTGCGGCCATGTTCACCAGCGCCTCGCGGTTCTCGGCGCTCGTCACGTCCACGACCACGAACTGGGCCGTGCCGTTCGTCGGGTCCGACCACGTCAGGACTATGTGGTCGCCCTGGTCGTCCAGGGGGTTGAGCGTCGGCGAGAACGCGGGGTCGCCGCCCGTCACCGGCGGCGGAGTCGTCGGCTCGGTGGTCGTGGTGGCCGGTGCCCTGGTCGTCGGTGACGCGGTCGGGTGGCCGGCCTCCCGGTCGCTGCCGTCGACGTACCACACCGCGGCCGCCGCGCCGCCGGCCAGGACCGCCGCCAGGCCCACGAGCAGCAGGCGGCCGCGTTTCCTCGCGGGCTTCGGCCGGGTGATGACCGTCGTCGGGTGCGGGTCGACGTACAGCTCCGGGTGCCACGGAGTCTGCGGCACCGCGACGGGCGGTTCGCCCGGGTACCGGTCCGGGTCGTAGTTCGTCGGTACGGGGCCGAAGTCCGGGAGGGCCGGGCGGTCCGACATCCGCACCGTCAGACCGGCGAGGTGGCTGTTCGGGCCGGCCACCGTGTTGTCGCGGTCCGGTGTGGACGGTTCGGGCTCCTCCGGTGGCGGCGGAGGGGTCGGCCGGGGCCCGAAGTCCGCGATCGGCATCGACGGTGACCAGGCCGCGTCGCCGACCCGCACCGACGCCAGCGCCGCACGCAGCGCACCAGCGTTCGGGAACCGGTCCTCGCGGCGCTTGCGCAGGCACCGCGCGATGATCGCGGCCAGCTCGGGCGGCACGTCGGAACGCCGCAGCTGTCTCGGTTCCGTCGCACGGACCCGCTCCAGGTACGACAGCACGGTGTCCTCGTCCGGGTTGTCCGACGAGAACGGCGGCGCCCCGTCCAGCAGCGTGAACAACGTCGAACCCAGGGACCACTGGTCGTCGGCCGGGGAGGGGTCGCTGCCGTCGATCGTCTGCGGTGCCGCGTGCCGGAAGCTCACCATCTGCAACGACGTCGTGTGCCCGGCGTCCGCCATCCGCGCGATGCCGAAGTCGGCCAGCACGTACGAGGTCGGCAGCACGAGGATGTTCTGCGGCTTCACGTCCCGGTGCAGGAACCCCTGCACGTGGGCGAAGGCGAGCGCGTCCGCCACCGCCGTGCCCGCCGCGACCACGTCCGCCACCGGCATCGGCCCGCGTTCACGCAGCCGGTCGTGCAGCGAGCCGTTGTCGTAGTACTCCATGACGATGCACGGCAGGCCGTCCGAGGTCGTGCCCGTGTCGATCACGGTCACGATGTGCGGGTGCTGGCGGCCGAGCCGCACGGTGATCTCCAGCTCGCGGCGGAACCTGGCCAGCCGTGCCGGATCGCTCACGTTGATGACCTTCACGGCCACGAACCGGTCGAGCCCGTCCTGCCGCGCCCGGTAGACGACGCCCTCGCCGCCCTCCGCGATCCGCTGGAAGTCGCTGTACCCCGCCAACCCCGTCACACCGGGTGGTTCGTGGCCGTGGGGTGGGACGGCTTGCTCGCCGGGTTTCGGCGCCCACGCACGAAACTCGGCGTCCGGGTCGGTCACCCGCCCAGTCTAGGGATGCCCGGCAGCGGAACAACCCACTGCCATCCCGACTGCTCGCATGCGTATACTCGCCGAAGAGTAATCGTCGACGAGGAGGCGCGGGGTGGCGGTGCGGAAGGTGGCCAACCTGCTGGCTCTCGCCGTGCTCGCCACGGTGGTCCAGCGGCCCATGCACCCCTACGAGATCGCGTCCATGCTGCGTGCCCGCGGCAAGGACGACGACATGGAGATCAAGTGGGGCTCGCTGTACACGGTCGTCCGCAACCTGGCGAAGCACGGCTTCGTCGAGGTGGTCGACCACGAGCGCGACGGCGCCCGGCCCGAGCGCACGATCTACCGCATCACCGCGGCCGGGCTCGACGAGCTGCGCGACTGGACGCGTGAGCTGGTGGCCACGCTCCAGCCAGAGCACCCGCGCTTCAAGGCAGGACTGTCGGTGCTGTCGATCCTGCGGCCCGACGAGGCGGTCGAGGCCCTGCGGTCCCGGCTCGCGGGACTCGAGGCGGCCGTGGCGCGACAGCGGACGGCCCTGGCCCGGTATGCCGACGTCCCGCGCCTGTTCCTCGTCGAGGACGAGTACGAGCTGGCCGTCCGCGAGGCCGAGGTGACCTGGGTTCGCGGCCTGCTCGCGGAGCTGACCGACGAGACGTTTCCCGACCTGGTGTCGTGGCGGAGATGGCACGAGACCGGGACGCCCCCGGCGGAGTTCGCCGAGCTCGCCGAACGGGGGAGCACCGAGTGAGAAGCACCCCGGCGGCGGTGTTGCAGCACCGCCACCGGGGCTACCAGTTCGCGAACCGGGCCGGGAGCCCGATCCCCGAGGTGTGGCAACCACGAGGGTAGCTCCCGGCTCCGGTCGCGGCCGACCAGAGGGAGAGACATGTCCAGAGTGAGGAACGCGCTGGTGATCGGCGGCGGTGTCGCCGGTCCCGTGACCGCGATGGCACTGCACAAGGCGGGCATCGAGGCGACGGTGTACGAGGCGTACCCGAGCACGGCCGACGGCGTCGGCGGCTCGCTCGCGCTGGCGCCGAACGGCCAGGCCGCACTCGAGGTGGTCGGCGCGCTGGACGCCGTCCGCGCGACCGGCCTGCCGATCCCGAAGCAGGTCATGTCGTTCGGCGGCCGCGAGGTCGAGCTGCCGCGGCTCTCCGGCCTGCCGCCGCTGCTCCTCGTGCAGCGGGCCGACCTGTACCGGGCGCTGTACGACGTGGCGGTGGAAACCGGGGTCCGGTTCGAGCACGGCAGGCGCCTGACCGCGATCGACGGCACCACGGTCCGCTTCGCCGACGGCACGACCGCGACGGCCGACGTGGTCATCGGCGCGGACGGCGTCCACTCGACGGTCCGAGGGCTCATCGACCCGGCGGCCCCAGGGCCCCGCTACACCGGCATGCTGGGCCTGGAGTCGATCGTCGACCACCCCGTGCCGACCGGGACCGGCACGATGTACTTCTCGTTCGGCAAACGCGCCTACTACCTGTTCTGGCGGCGGCCGGACGGCACGACACACTTCGGCGCCAACCTGCCGCAGGAGCGTCCGATGACGCTGAGGGAGGCGCGGACCGTGCGGGCGACCGACTGGCTCGCCCGACTGGCGGCGGCGTACGGCGACGACGAACCCGGTGGTCCGCTGGTGCGCCACATCGACCCCGCGAAGCTGACCGTGACCGGCGCGCTGCACATCATGCCGCCGGTGCCGCGCTGGCACCGCGGTCACGTGGTGCTGGTCGGCGACGCGGTGCACGCGCCGTCGAACACGTCGGGCCAGGGCGCGTCGCTCGCCATCGAGAGCGCGGTCGAGCTGGCCCGCTGCCTGCGGGACCTGCCGGACGCCGCATCGGCGTTCGCCGCGTACGAGCGCATGCGCAGGCCGAGGGTGGAAGGCATCGCCGCCCGCGCGGCGAAGGTGAACCACATGAAGGCACCCGGCCCGGTCATGAAGGCGGTCATGCCGGTGATGATGCGGCTGCTGCTGAAGACCGCCATGCGGCCGGAGAAGGCGTTCGGGCACGAGCAGCGCTACCGCGTCGACTGGTCGGCCCCGGTCGGTGGAGCGGTGTCCGCGACGCCGTGACAGCATGCCGTTCGTGGCTCCCGACCTCTCCGCCGACCTGTGCGCACGCCTGCGCGACGCGTTCCTGACCGCCGGCTACACCTCCGACGGCGTCATCGAGCTGCTCGGCGGGCGGGCTCACGCCGCGCTCGGCAGGGGCGAACCGGAGCCTGCCAGGCGTGCCACGCGGGACGCGGGCACCCTCGGCACGCTGGTCCGGCTGTTCCTGCTGGGGGATACCGAACCCCTGCCCGCCGTCGAGGCCGCGCTCGGCGACCTCGACGAGGCCGTGGCGGCGACGGTCGTCACCCCGGACGGCCGCGCCGGGCTCGACATCCGGCCCTACGGCGACGACTGGTGGGTGGTGGCCGACCTCGACTCCGACCTGCGGGGCGGTGCCGTGCCGGCCGACCACGTGCTGGGCGTCGGCCACGCGTCGATCAACCTCGCCCGCGCGACCTCCCGCCGTCCGGTCGGCACCCTGCTCGACCTGGGCACCGGCTGCGGTGTCCAGGCACTGCACGCGGGCGCCCACGCCGGGTCGATCACCGCGACGGACGTGTCCACCAGGGCACTCGCGCTGGCGCGGGCGACGTTCCTGATCAACGAGCTGGACGTGGAGCTGGTCGCGGGCGAGTGGTTCGAGCCGGTCGAGGGGCGGCGGTTCGACCAGGTCGTGTGCAACCCGCCGTTCGTGGTCGGCCCGGCACGCGTGGACTACACCTACCGCGACTCGGGCCTCGACGGCGACGGCGCGAGCGCGATGATCGTGCGGCGGCTGCCGTCCTACCTCACGGAGGGCGGTGTCGGGCAGCTGCTCGCGTCGTGGGTGCACCGCGGGGGCGAGGACTGGGCGGACCGCGTGGGTTCCTGGCTGCCGTCCGGTGTGGACGCGTGGTTCGTGCAGCGGGACATCGCCGACCCGCCCCTGTACGTGGGCACCTGGCTGCGTGACGCGGGCATCGACCCGCGCTCGCCGGAGGGCAGGGCCAAGTCGGCCGAGTGGCTGGACTGGTTCGCCGCGAACGACATCGAGGGCGTCGGCTTCGGGTACGTGACGCTGCGCCGCACCGACGCGGACGCGCGGGTCGTGTGCGAGGACCTGCGGCACGCCTTCGACGACCCGCTCGGCCCGGAGGCGGCGCGGTGGCTGGACAACGTGGCGTGGCTGCGGGCCAACGAGAAGTCGCTGCCGAGGACCACGTTCACGGTGCCGGAGTCGGTCGTGCTCGAGGAGGTGTCGGAGCCGGGCGAGGACGGCTGGGCCACGGTCGTGCGTCGCCTGCACCGCATGGACGGCCCCGGCTGGCAGCACGAGGTCGACGAGCCGACGGCGAGGCTCCTGGCCGGCTGCCGGGGCGGGCTGCCGATCGAGGACCTGCTCGCGCTGCTGGAGTACGCCTACGGCCCGGTCGACTGGGAGTCGGCGCTGCCGATCGTGCGTGACCTCGTGCTGCACGGGATGTTGGTGCCCGTTCCGTCCTGAACGTCGTGGCTCATGCCGCCGCCGTGAGTTGCTCCAGCAGCGCCACGTTGTCGGCGGTTCCCCAGACCTCGGCGATCCTGCCGTCACTGATGCGGTAGGTCGCGAACTCGTTGATGGTCACCGACCGACCGGTTCCCGCGACCCCGAGGAAGGGGCCCGTGTGCGTGCCGGTGTCGACGAAGCGCGCGGACAGCCAGCACCCGTCGACGAGCAGGTGCCGAAGGTCCCAGCGGTGGTCCGGGAACGCGTCGGTGACACTGGTCAGCCCGGCGATGTACCCCGCCAGACCGCGGGCTTCACCGTTCACCTCGACGTTCTCGTGCACGAACTCGGCGAGCGTGGTGAACCGATGCTCGTTGCAGCACCGGTTGTAACGCAGGTAGAGCGACGCCAGCTCCGCACGGTTGTGTTCCATGAGGACATCCTGCCTGTTGTCACCCGCGGCGTGCTCAGTCGGAACGCCTGGCCCGGCTCGGCGCGACCCTGGGCGGTTCGCCGGGCATCTTGGGGTAGACCGGCGGCCAGGGTGCGTCGAGCAGGCCGCCTGCGTGGTCGCGTTCGTGCAGCTCCAGGAGCGGGTCGAGGTCCTGGGCGGTCATCGGTGCCCAGGGGTCGCCCTGGTCGGCCAGCCTGGCCGGGACCGTGTCGATGGTCAGCTCGCGTGGCTCGATCGTGGGCAGTTCGTCCCAGGTGAACGGGGTGGAGACCTGTGCGTGCGGGTTGGCGCGCACCGACCACGCGCCGAACACGGTCTTGTGCGGGGCGTTCTGGTTGAAGTCGACGAAGACGCGCTCGCCGCGTTCCTCCTTCCACCAGGCGGCGGTCATGAGGTCGGGCCTGCGCCGTTCCAGCTCCCTGGCCAGCGCGACGGCCGCCGCCCGCACGGCGATGCCGTCCCAGCGGGGGAGCAGCCGGACGTAGATGTGGATGCCCCGGTTGCCGGTGGTCTTGGGGAAGCTGGCGATCCCCAGCTCGTCCAGGAGGGCCTTCGTCTCGGCGGCGGCCTCCCGGATCATCCCGAACGTGACGCCGGGGCCGGGGTCGAGGTCGACACGCAGCTCGTCGGCGTGTTCGGGGTCGGCCGCCGTGTTGGGCCAGACGTGGAAGCCGAGGCAGCCCATGTTGACCGCCCACAGGACGTGCGCGAGGTCGACGGCCACGAGCGCGTTGGAGGTGGTGCCGTTGGGGGTGGCGACGACGGTGGTGGTGAGCCACGGGTCGGCCTTGGTCGCCGCGACCCGCTTCTGGAAGAAGTTGGACCCGCCGACGCCGTTGGGGAAGCGCTGCAGCATCACGGGCCGCCCGCCCATGGCGGCCATCAGCGGCTCGGCCACGGCCAGGTAGTACCTGGCGAGGTCCAGCTTGGTGTTGCCCCGCTCGGGGAAGAACACCTTCGCCGGGCTGGTGATCCTGACCTCGTGACCAGCCACTTCGACCACTTCGACGTCGCTCACGGCCTGACCGTACCTCCGGGGTACGACAGTCGCCCGCCTCGCCGCCCCGCCCCCCGCACTGAAGGACGCCTTCAGTGCACCGGGCGTTACGAAGGCGTCCTTCAGTACACCGGGCGTTACGAAGGCGTCCTTCAGTGCACCGGGCGTGCCACGAGGGCGGCCCCCCAAAGGCAGGGGAGGGAGCCGCCCTCGTGGTGTTGGTACCGGTCAGGCGACCTTGCCCACACCGGCGCCGTTGATGACGTTCGTCCTGGCCGTCGCCGCCGACTCGAGGGTGTACGAGTACGGGATGGCGTTGACCGACCCGGTCGCCGCGCAGGCGCCCGAGCTGACGAGCGTGTTGTTGCGCTGCACGAGCCTGCCGGCCGGGGAGTCGCCCTGGCCGAGGTCGCACGCGCGGTTGGTGTTCTCGAAGTAGTTGCCCTCGACGAGAACGCCCGCCTCCATCGTGGACGCGACACCGTAGGAGGTCACGCCCTGGTAGTAGTTGTTGTACACGTGCACCGGGTTGCCGAAGCGCACGCGCGGGTGGCGCTGGGTGCTGCCCGCGAACCAGTTGTGGTGGTAGCTGACCCGCAGGTGACCGCGGTCCTGGCTGCCGTTGTCGTCACTGTGACCCAGCAGGAACGACTTGTCGTGGTTCTGCACCTTGTTCCACGACACCGTGATGTAGTCCGAGCCGCGCTTGATGTCGAGCGCGCCGTCGGCGCTGTCGTAGAAGTTGTTGTGGTCGATCCAGATCTTCGTGGAGCTGTCCTGGACGTTGATCAGGTCGTCGCTGCCGCCACGGAAGTTCAGGTTCTGGATGATCACGTTGGTGGCGCCGTCGACGTCGATGCCGCCGCCACCCTGGATGCCGGAGCCGGAGCCGACACCGATGATCGTCTTGTTCGACGTCACGTCCTGCATGCCGGTGAACGAGACCATGCCGCTGACCCGGATGACCGCGGCACCGCTCGCCTTCATGGCGCTGACCAGGGCGGAACCGCTGGTCACCGTGATCGGCGACGCGTTGCCGCCGCCGGTGGTGCCCGCTCCGAACCCGGTCGGCGAGCCCACCGCGTGGGCCACACCGCCTGAGGCCACCGTCAGTGCCGTGGCGGCGGCGACCGCCGCGAACCCGGCCAACCCTCGTCTCACAACTGTTTTACGCATGACGCGTACCACTCCTATCTTGCAGGGATCTTCGTTGATCAACCGATCGCGAAGCTCGGGTGCGGCGGCTGGTTGTAGGCCGTGTTCTGCCAGGCGACCGCCTCGCGGTACTGGCGGTCCTGCATCAGCGACGGGCGGCTGATGCTGGTCGAGTCGGTCGTCGAGTAGATCCGCAGCGCGCGGTTGTCCGACGTGCGCCAGACGACCTCCTCGCGCCAGTCGCCGAGGATGTCGGCGGACAGGGCGGGGGTGGACTTCGTGCCGTTGTTCGACGCGACACCGGAACCGGTCAGCAGCCGCGTGTCGCTGCTCGTGCCGTACTTGTCGATGTGCGTGGCATCGAGCAGCTCGCGCTGCGCGTCGCCGTCCCACCAGATCACGAAGTTGGCGGAACCCGGCTTGCGGCTGGACACCTGGGCGCCGTTGGTGGCGCTGCGGAGCCCGTTGACCGCAGACGACCACACCTCGGCGCCCGCGTTGCCGGACCAGATGTCCTCGGCGACGCCACGTCCGTTGTCGCAGCCGCACGACGGGGCGCTCCAGATGATCTGGCCCGTGCGTGCGTCACCCACCCAGTCGGCCGGGTCCGTGCCGGACTCCGACGGCTTGAACACCTCCAGGCCCGCGCGGGACGGGATGAGGTTGCCCACGTGGTAGGCGTCGCCGTGGTGGGTGTTGTTCTGCCACAGGCCCGCGCCGTTGTCGTCGATCGCCATCGAGCCGTACATGATCTCGTCACGGCCGTCGGAGTCCACGTCGGCGACCGACAGCTGGTGGTTTCCCTTGCCCGTCCACGCCGAGCCGTTGGTGGAGGAGTTCGAGTCGAACGTCCACCGCCTGGTCAGCGCGCCGCCCCGGTAGTCCCACGCCACGACCACGGACCGCGTGTAGTAGCCGCGTGCCATGATGATGCTCGGCCGCGAACCGTCCACATAGGCCGTGCCGGCGAGGAACCGGTCCACCCGGTTGCCGTAGCTGTCACCCCACGACGACACGGTCCCCCTGGCAGGCACGTAGTCCGCGGTCGCGAGCACCGCGCCGTCCGTGCCGCGGAACACCGACAGGAACTCGGGTCCGGTGAGGACGTAGCCCGACGAGTTGCGGTAGTCGGCGGTCGAGCTGCCGATCACCTGGCCCGTGCCGGACCTCGTGCCGTCCGCGGTCTTCATCGCGACCTCGGCGCGGCCGTCGCCGTCGTAGTCGAACACCTGGAACTGCGTGTAGTGCGCGCCCGCCCGGATGTTGCGGCCGAGGTCGATGCGCCACAGGCGGGTGCCGTTCAGCTTGTAGGCGTCGAGGTAGACGTTGCCGGTGTAGCCGGACTGCGAGTTGTCCTTGGCGTTGCTGGGATCCCACTTCACCACGAACTCGTACTGGCCGTCGCCGTCGAGGTCGCCGACACTCGCGTCGTTGGCGCTGTAGGTGTAGGCCTCGCCGGAGGGTGTCGTGCCGCCCGGCGGGATCTGCAGTGGCACGTCCTGGGACGTGGCGAACGGTGTCACCTCGTCGGCCATCGCGGACCGCTGTTCGACGCCGTTCACGACCGGGGCGACCGTGTAGGACGCCTTCTCGGGCGCGCCCTCGTCGAGCCAGCTCGTCACGCCCGTCACCTGCTTGACCCGCACACCGTCGCGGTAGACGGTGAACCCAACGCCGGTCGGGTCGTCGTTGCGCAGCCGCCACGACACGAAGTTGCCCTTGTCGGAGCGGACGCTGATCAGGCCGCGGTCGAGCTTCTCGGTGGTGCCGTTGGCCGCCGCGGTCGTCGCCAGGGTGCCGGTGCGGTCGCCGTAGACGATGCCCCTGCCGTTGGTGCCGAGGTAGACGCGGCCGTAGACACGCGGGTCACCGGTGATCGAGTCGCCCGCGTTGCCGTACTGGTGCTTGTCGTCGTTGATCCGCACCCAGGTCGCGCCCGTGTCGTCGGACCGGTACACGCCGGTCACGCCGCCGATGGTCGCCATCGAGTACAGCGCCGGGTAGGTCTTTCCCGGTGCGGCGGCGCCGAAGCCGATGCTGACGGCCTTGGTCGCGCCGGACACCTTGGTGAACGACGTGCCCGAGTTCGTCGAGTGGAAGATGCCGGTGTCGCCTGCCAGCCAGATGTCGCCCTCACGGCCCGCGACGGCCTTGAACTTGCCGGTCGACGGGAGTCCGGTCGAGACGGTCTGCGTGAACGACGCGCCGCCGTTGGTGCTGACGTAGAAACGGCCGCCGTTGAAACCGTAGAACTTGTTAGCGTTAACTCGATCGGATTCGACGACGGATTCGGTCTGCAGCCCCTGTACCTGCGTCCACGAATTGCCGAAACCGACCGAGTAGAACACCGGCTGGCCCTTGGGCGCCCACACGAACCTGCTGCCGTCGGCCGAGGCCGCGACGTTGCCGCCCTCGTTGATGCCGCCCGGCTCGGTGCCCTGGAACCAGTTCGAGCCGCCGTCGGTGGAGAACGCGACATGGCTGTCGTTCGGGCGGTCGGAGTCGGTGAAGTTGCCTGCGCGCACCATCACGCCGGGCGAGCGCTCCGCGAAGTCCAGGCTCGTCGTGCTCGTGAACACGGGCTGGGTGAACATCTTCGACGGGACCGAGGTGAGGCTGTCGTGGCGGAAGCCGCCGATGTCGCCGAGGCCCGACACCAGTGGTGGTCCGGACGGCGGGCTGATCAGGTCCAGCACCGCGGTCTCCTCGAGACCGGCGGCCATCGGCCGGATGGTGATCTTCTGCCCGGCGTCCCACGCCGTGAGGTTGGTCGTGCCGTAGATCGTCGCGCCCGTGCCGTACATGAGGCGGTTGGAGTTGAACGGGTCGATCTCGACTGACTCGTTCATCCAGCCGAGTTTCGGCGTCGTCTCGGGAGGCTGGGGGTTCGCGCCGAAGTTCAGCCACGGCGAGGAGGAGATGTCCTGGGTGTAGCGGGTGGTGCGGTTCGGGTAGCTCGCCCAGTCCCAGATGCGGGTCCAGGTCGCGCCGCCGTCGGTGCTGCGGAAGAAGATCGCGTCCGGCCACCACGACACCTGCGTGGCCACCATGAGCGTGTTCGGGTGCTGGCGGTCGATGGTCAGGCCGCTGTAGCCGAAGTAGTCGTCGCTGCTCGACGACGGGATCGGCGAGATCTGCGTCCACGCGCCGGTGGCCGTGTTGTACTTCCACACGTCACCCTTGCCGCCGTCGTACGGGCCGCCGGTGTCGCTCGTCGCGATGTACAGGAAGTGGTTGGTCTCGTCCAGCACACCCTTGTGCGCCATGTACCCGGTCGGCTGGCCCGCGACCCGCGTCCACGTCGCGCCGGCGTCGGTGCTGCGGTAGACGGTGTTCTGGAGGTCGGCGACACCGGCGTAGATCGCACGGGTCGGGCTGCCGGAGGTGCCGCTCGACTTGTCGAACGTCACCCACACCACACCCGGCCGGTGCGAGAGGTACCCGTTGGCGTCGCCCGGATCCTGTGCCCAGTTGCCCGGGTTCGGGAAGCTCGTCACCTTCGACCAGCTGACCCCGGAGTTCGTGCTGCGCCACAGCCCGTTGCCCTCGGGTGCGCCGAAGTACAGGACCCGGTTGTCGTTGGGGTCGACCGCGAGCCGCTCACCCATGCCCCGGCCGGGCATGTTGCCGCCCAGCTTGAACGGCAGCGTGCTGACCTGCCAGTTCGCGCCCCGGTCCGTCGAGCGCAGGATGGCGCCGTTGTTGGGGTCCCAGCTGTTGGTGTACATGCCCGCCGCGGCGTACACCCTGTTCGGGTCCACCGGGTCGCTGGCCAGGCTGACGACGCCGTTGTAGCCCCAGTTGTCCCAGCCCACGAAGTCGAGCAGCGGCACCCATCTGCCGGTGCTCTGGTTCCACCGGTACGCGCCGCCGATGTCGGTCCGCGCGTAGATCAGGTTGGCTTCCTTGCGGTTGAACACGATGCCGGGGACGAACCCGCCGCCGGCGATCTCTACGTTGCGCCACGAGTACGTCTCGGCGGCGGGGGCCGCCGTCGTTCTGGGAGACGCCGGTGCCGCGGTGGGCACCACCAGCGTCGCCGCGGCGAGTGCCACGGCCGTCAGTGCGTGGGCGAGAGTGATCCGCATGATCGACCACTTCCTTGTGGGATCGTTCGCCGGAGGGCGTGCTGCCGGTCGGCGGGGGTCGTCGAGCCGCTCGATGTCCACTGTGGAGCATCCGGTGGCGCGCTCCGGCGCAGGACTGGGAGCGCTCCCAGCCGAGATGAACAAATTGTTACCACCCGGCCGCAAGGCGTGTCAACGGGGGAAGCGCTTTCCTGGCGTTGGCGAGTCCCCCCCCCTGCTGTGAACGTTAACAAGAAATCGCAGCTGGGAGGCGCCGCCAGAATATTCGATAACGATCATCCGAAGATCGCGAAATGGCCGACCAGTTGACGCGCGCCGTATCGCGGCTCTACCTTGGCAAGGCAAGCGCTTTCCTGGGCGGTTCCGCTTCACATCGAGCAAGGGGTGGCGACGATGCCTGTACCCGGCCGGTTCGACCGTCGAAAACTGCTGGTGGCGGGTGCCGCCGGGGTCGCGGGGAGCATGCTCGGGGCGGGGACCGCCTCGGCGGCCACCTGGGAGACGGTGCTGAGCGACTCCTTCACGAACCGGCAGACGCTCGAGGCGTCGTGGAACTACCGCTACCCCTGGGGGTCCGACCACAACGGCTCGGCACGCATGTACGCCAGCTCGACCGACATCAACCACGTGTACCTGGAGAGCGCCGGGGTGCTGGCGATCAAGGCCAGCCGCATCACGTGGGACGAGGGCACGAGCACCTCGGACCCGCACCTGCCGATCCGGTACCACTCCGGCGCCATCCACGCGCGCCAGCAGGTGCTGGTGACCGACCAGTTCCCGAACTGGGAGGTCAAGGGCGAGTTCCAGGCGCCGTCGGCGCGGGGCACCTGGCCCGCCTTCTGGCTGACCGGGGTGAACAGCTGGCCGCCGGAGAGCGACATCCTCGAGTTCAAAGGCGACGGCAGGAACTGGTTCAACACCTACAAGAACGCGAGCGGTGCCTGGTCGAACACCATCGTCTCGGTGTCGGGCCCCGGCAGCTGGCACGGCTACCGCGCGTGGATCACGAAGGTGAACGCCACGGACGTCGACATCCACTACTACCTCGACGGCAGCTGGGTCGGCCAGCACCGGGGCGCGAACTTCGTGAACAAGCCGATGTGGTTGATCATCAACCTGCAGATGGAGGGCTCGTCGGGTTCGCCGGGCCCGACCGCCGACACGATCTACCGCGCCCGCAACGTGTACCTGGGGCGAACACGAGCCTGATTCATGTCACAATGCCGCGGTGATCGACCACGAGATGGCGGTTTACGCCGATTCCCTGGTGGCACTGGCGGAGGGTCGCACCGACCCGGCCGACTGGCTGGCGTGGTGGACGGCCAACGAGGCCGCGGTCGGGGCGGCCTGCCCACGCGGCTGGCTGCTGCGCCTGCGTCCGCGAGCGGGCGGCGAACCGGGTGATCCACTGTGGACGGCAGGCGCGGTCGCGGCGAGCCAGGCCGGTGCGTGCTACGTCCTCGGCCGGCTCGGCGTGCCGGTCGAGCCATCGGACCGGTACACGGCCGCGTACGACGCCGAGTTCGAGAGGTGGTCACGCGCGGAGCGTGCCGAGTCCAGGCGCCGTACCGGCGAGCTGACGCCGATCATCGACGCGCTCGCGGCGGACTTCCCCAAGCTGGCGCGGTTCCTGCGGCGCAACACCGACGAGATCGAGTCGATGCTCCCCGGGATGAGCCCGGCGACGCTGACCAGCACGATCGGCATGCCGCTGCCAGCCGCCTACCTGCTGTTCCTGTCGCACACGCGCGAGCTGGTCGTCGGCGACACGCTCCGGCTGACCCGCGGCCACCCCTTCGTGCACACGTCGGCGGCGGTCGAGCTGCCGACCGAGGGCATGCTGTGCTTCGGCGAGTACTGGCTCGAGGCCGACGGCGACCAGGTCCTGTTCGATCTCCGTGCCGGCATGGCCGACGACCCGCCGGTGCTGTACTACGCCTACGCGCGCCGCGTGGTCGAGCCGATCGGCCGGTTCACCGAGTGGGTGGAGTCACTGCCCGGATCACTGAGCCGAGGGCTCGGGTAGCCGCAGCGTCCACGACGACGGCCGCCCGGACAACACGGTCCTGGACAGCGACGGCACGTCGATGCGCCAGAACGAGCGGGGCGTGGCGAGGATCGCGTGCACGATCGCGGCCCTGATCACCGCCGGGTGGGTGACCGCGACGATCCTGGTGTGGTCGTACCGCACCTCGTCCAGCCACTCCCCGACCCTGGCGATGAGATCCACAATGGACTCTCCCTCGTGCGGTGCCGCCGAGGGATCGGTGAGCCACTGCGTCACGGCCGTCGGCGCCGATGTGACCAGGTCGTCGAGGGTCTGGCCGCGCCACGTGCCGTGGTCGCAGTCGCGGAGGTCCTCGTCGACCGTGGCGGAAAGGCCCAGCGCCTTCGCCGTCTGCCTGCAGCGGGTCTCCGGCCCGGTCAGGTACACGTCCGCCCTCGCGGGTGCCGGTGCGGGAGTCTTCTCGACGGGCTCGTCGAGCGGGAAGGCGCCCGTGCGGGTCGCGGCGGTCGCCGCGTGGCAGATCAGGACGAGACGGCTGGTCATAGGGCTCCCACAGGTCGTACGTGTACGAGACCCCTGATGGTACGAGGAAGCCCGTGGCGCCCGGCCGGGGTGCTCGTGGCTCAGGTGGTGTGGTGGGCCATCACCGCGTCGGCGCAGCGGGCCACGAACCGCGCGACCGCGTCGGGTGCCGCCGCGGGGTGCACGTGCACGTACGAGGCGTGCACCAGGTCCGTGACGAACCCGTCCGAGCCCCGGCCGTCGCTCGCGTGCCACCGCCAGGCGGGCGGCTCGCCGTGTGCGGGCACGGCGGCGGTGCGGTGGAACTCGTGCCCAGTCAGCCGTGTGCCTGCCCGGTACACCACGGAGTCGTGGGTCGCGACGACGTCCCGGTAGCCGAGGGTGAGCCGGTCGGTCATGGTGGCGTCGGCGTCGAGCACCCCGCACATGGGCCGGCCGTCGAGACTCCTTGCCAGGTAGAGGAGTCCGGCGCACTCGGCGTGGATCGGCACCCCGGCGCGGGCCACCGCGTGGCGCAGCGGGGCGTTGGCGGACAGCTCGTGCGCGTACTGCTCGGGGAACCCGCCGGGCAGCACGATCCCGGCCGTGCCCTCGGGCAACGCGGTGTCCCGCAGGGGATCCACGGTCACCACCTCGGCGCCGGCGGCGTACAGCAGCTCGGCGTGCTCCGCGTACCCGAAGGTGAACGCGGGGCCGCCCGCCATCGCGATCACCGGTCTGCCAACGGTTTCCCGTGCCGGCGACCACGGCGTGAACGCGGGTCCGCCCCGGGCGAGGGCCAGCACGGCCGCGAGGTCCACGCCGTCGGCGACCAGCGTGGCCATGGCGTCGACGGCTTTCCGTGCCGCGCCACCGTGTTCGGCGGCGGTCACGAGCCCGAGGTGGCGGGAGGGGACCTCGACGGCCGCGTTCCTGCGCAGTACCCCGACCACGTCGAGGCCGACGTCGTCGCAGGCGGCCCGCAGGACGGTCTCGTGCCGGTCGGAGCCGACCTGGTTCAGCACGACCCCGGCGATGCGCGTCGTCGGCCGCCACGACCGGAACCCGTGCAGCAGAGCCGCGAGGCTGGTGCTGTGTCCCCGGGTGTCGACCACCAGGACCACCGGTGCGCCGAGGATCTCCGCAACGTGCGCGGTCGAACCCTCGCCGGAGGAGACGCGTCCGTCGAACAGGCCCATGACGCCCTCGACCACGGCGACGTCCGCGCCTGCCGAGCCGTGTGCGAACAGCGGCCCGACGAGGGACTCGCCCACCAGCACGGGATCGAGGTTGCGGCCGGGCCGTCCGGCCGCGAGCGTGTGGTAGCCGGGGTCGATGTAGTCGGGGCCGACCTTGAACGGCGCCACCACGTGCCCGGCCCGCCGCAGCGCGGCCATCAGCCCGGTGGCGACCACGGTCTTGCCGCTGCCGGAGGCGGGTGCCGCGACGACAACCCTCGCGACCCGCGCTACCACTCGATGCCCTTCTGCCCCTTGGCGCCGGTGTCCATCGGGTGCTTGACCTTCGTCATCTCGACCACGAGGTCCGCGGCCTCGACCAGTTCCGGTGCCGCACGCCGGCCGGTGATCACCACGTGCTGGTGGCCGGGCCGGTTGACGAGCGTCTCGACCACCTCGGCGACGTCGAGCCAGCCCCACCCGATGGGGTAGGTGAACTCGTCGAGCACGTACAGCGTGTGCCGCTCGGCGGCGAGCCTGCGCCGGATCTCCTGCCAGCCCTCGCGTGCGGCCTCGGCGTGGTCGGTCTCGGTGCCGTGCTTGCGGGTCCACGACCAGCCGGCACCCATCTTGTGCCACTCGACCGGGGCGCCCTGACCCGTCCGCTCGTGCACCTCGCCGAGCGCCAGCAACGCGTTCTCCTCGCCGACCTTCCACCTGGCGGACTTCACGAACTGGAACACCGCGATCGGCCAGCCCTGGTTCCACCCGCGCAGCGCCAACCCGAACGCGGCGGTGGACTTGCCCTTCATCTCTCCCGTGTGGACGATCAGCAGCGGCCGGTTGCGGCGTTGTCTCGTGGTGAGGCCGTCGTCCGGCACGGCTTCCGGTCTGCCCCGGGGCATCAGGCCGCGCCCCTCGCCGCACGCACGACCCCGGTCACGACGTCACTCGACAGCTCGTCCAGCCGCACACACGCACCGCCCAGCGCGACGGCCAACCTCGCCGCCAGCCCGAGCCGCATCGGCCCGCGCTCGCAGTCCACGACCACGCTCGCCACACCGTCCTCGGCGAGGAAACCCGCCACCCGCATGGCGTCCTCGACGGGGTCGTGGCGCAGGGGGACGGTCGCACGGCCGTCGGTGACCACCACGAGCAGCGGGCGGCGGCGTGGGTCGCGCAGGCGCTCGACCGTCAACGTCCTGTGCGCACGCAGAAGTCCGCTCGCCAGCGGGGTCCGCCCGCCGGTGCCGAGCCTGCGCAGCCGGGTGACCGCGGCCTCCACAGAGGACGTGGGCGGGAGCACGAGATCGGCCGACGTGCCGCGGAAGGTGACCAGTCCCACCTTGTCGCGGCGCTGGTAGGCGTCCAGCAGCAGTGAGACCACGGCGCCGGAGACGGCCGACATCCGCCTGCGTGCGGCCATCGAGCCGGACGCGTCGACCGCGAACAGCACCAGGTTGCTCTCCCGGCCTTCCCGTACGGCGTGCCGGATGTCGTCGCGGCGCAACACGATCCCCGCCCCGGCGCGTCCGCGTGCCGGCTGGTGCGGTGCCGCGGCGGTCAGTGTGCCCACGAGGTGGACGCCGTGCCCGCGTGACTGCGTGGCCCGCAGCGTCCTGCCGAACCCGGCCCGCGCGCGGGAACGCCTGCCGGGGGCGCCCTCGCCGACGCCGTCGACGGCGAGCAGCCGTGCCCGGAACGCGGGATCCGGTGCGGTGGCGGGTTGTTGTGGCGGCGTGTCCGAACCACCCCGCGGCGCGTCGGTGCCGTCGGGCGCACCGTCCGGAGTGGACGCACCGTCGCCGGGGCCGTCCGGGTCGTCGTCGGGCGGCTCGGCGCTTTCCGCGGCGTCCCGCAACGCCTGCCGCAGCTGCTCCTCGTCGAGGCCCGGCTCGTCGAACGGGTCGCGCCTTCGCCGGTGGGGCAACGCGAGCCGGGCCGCCACCTCGACGTCCTTCTCCTCGACGGCTTCGCGGCCCCGCCACGCGGCGTGCGCGACGGCGGCCCGCGCGACCACGAGGTCCGCGCGCATCCCGTCGACACCGAACGAGGCGCACAGCGCCGCGATCCGCCGCAGTTCGTGGTCCGGCAACCGAACCGACGGCAGTGCGGCCCGCGCGGTCACGATCCGCACGGCCAGCTCGGCGTCGGTCTCTGCCCACCGCGCCGCGAACCCCTCCGCGTCCGCCTCGTACGCGAGCCTGCGGCGGATGACCTCGGTGCGGCTGTCCACGTCACGCGACGCCGCCACCTCGACCGTGAGCCCGAACCGGTCGAGCAGCTGCGGCCGGAGCTCGCCCTCCTCCGGGTTCATGGTGCCGACCAGCAGGAACGACGCGGCGTGCGACACCGAGACGCCCTCGCGCTCGACGTGCGCGCGGCCCATCGCGGCCGCGTCCAGCAGCAGGTCCACGAGGTGGTCGTGCAGCAGGTTGACCTCGTCCACGTACAGCACCCCGCGGTGCGCCGCGGCGAGTAGGCCCGGCTGGTAGGCGCGAACACCCTCGGTCAACGCGCGTTCCAGGTCGAGCGAGCCGACGAGCCGGTCCTCCGTGGCGCCGACGGGCAGCTCGACCAGCCGTGCGGGCCGGACCGTGCCGACGGGTTCGTGGGGCAGGTCGGGGCAGGCCGGGTCTGGTGCGGCCGGGTCACAGCTGAACCGGCAGCCCGCCACGACCTCGACCGGCGGCAGGAGTGCGGCGAGTCCCCGGACCACTGTGGACTTCGCGGTGCCCTTCTCGCCCCGCACGAGCACGCCGCCGATCACGGGGTGCACGGCGTTGAGCAACAGCGCGAGGCGAAGGTCGTCGTGTCCGACGACGGCCGAGAACGGGTAGCCTGCGGTCATCCGCGAGTCCTTCCCCGGGTCCGCGCCCGAGTCGGTATGGCAAGCAGCGGGGCCGAGTGTCTGGCTTGCCGGATCGCTCCGGGTCACAGTGGCGGGACCGCACCAGATTCGCGCTGGTTTCCTCGGACACCCTGCTGTCAGGTCTCACTGCATCGTGGCAGACGGCGGGCCGCCTGTCGATTACGGTGCTGGACCCGTGGCAACTATCACCGTGGTCGGGATCGGGGCGGACGGGTGGGACGGGCTCTCGCCGGCCGCCCGCCTCGAGGTCGACGAAGCAGAGGTGGTCATCGGCAGCAGCCGCCAGCTCGCGCTGCTCCCCGCGTCGCGGGCGCTGCGGGTGGCGTGGCCGTCGCCGTTGCTCCCCGCTGTCGAGCCGCTGCTCGCGGAGCACGCCGGCAGGCGGGTGTGTGTGCTGGCGAGTGGGGACCCGATGCTGTTCGGCATCGGCGGCACGCTCGTGCGGCTGCTCGGCGAGGCGGCGGTGCGGGTCGTGCCGCACCCGTCGTCGGTGTCGCTGGCGTGCGCGCGCCTTGGCTGGCCCGTCGAGGACGTCGAGGTCGTGAGCCTGGTGGGGCGGCCGGTCGAGTCGCTGCTGGTGCTGCCGAACCGGCGCGTGCTGGTGCTCAGCGCGGGCGCGGGGACGCCCGAGCGGGTGGCGGAGCTGCTGCGCACCCGCGGGTACGGACCGACGCCGATGACCGTGCTCGAGGACCTCGGCGGACCGGGGGAGCGGCGCCACGACGGCACGGCCGCGACCTGGCAGGCGTCCGTCGGCGCGCTCAACGTGATCGCGCTGGACTGCCGGGCGGCACCCGGGGTGTCGCCGCTGGGCCGCACACCCGGCCTGCCGGACGACGCGTTCGACCACGACGGCGCGCTCACCAAGCGCGAGGTCCGGGCGGTCACGCTCGCCGCGCTGGCGCCGCTGCCGGGTCAGCTGCTGTGGGACGTCGGCGCCGGGGCGGGCAGTGTCGCGATCGAGTGGCTGCGGACGCACCCGGCGTGCCGCGCGGTGGCCGTCGAGCCCAGGGCGGAGCGGGCGTCGCGGATCTCGGCCAACGCGGCGGCGCTCGGCGTGCCCGGCCTGACCGTCGTGCACGGCCGCGCCCCCGAGGCGCTGGCGGACCTGCCGCACCCGGACGCGGTCTTCGTCGGCGGCGGGGTGTCCGCGGACGGGGTGCTCGCCGCGTGCTGGGGCGCGCTGCCTGCGGGCGGCAGGCTGGTCGCGAACGCCGTGACGCTCGAGTCGGAGGCGGTGTTGACGCGCTGGCACGCCGGTGTCGGCGGCACGCTCACCCGGATCGAGGTGAGCAGGGCGGCGCCGATCGGCGGCTTCACGGGGTGGAAGCCGATGATGCCGGTGACACAGTGGGAGGTGGTGCGCACCTGACCGTGCGTCCTCCCCGGCGTTCGGCGCTACCTGCGGACGGCGACCAGCTCACCCTTGCCGACCGGGATGGTCGTCACGGCGCTGAGGTTCCGGCGGAGCAGCTCCTCCAGCGGCGCGATCTCGTCCGGGTGGGACAGCGCGTTGTCGGCCACGAGGACCCCGCCGGTACGCAACACCCGGATGGGGTGCGGCCACCACGACGGGTACTCGGTCCGTTCCGCGTCCAGGAACAGCAGGTCGACCTCCCCGTCGTCGAGTTCGGCGAGGCCCTTGCCACCGTCGCGCAGCCGGAGGTCCACGTACTCGGCGAGCCCGGCCTCCTCGAGCACGCGGGCCGCGTCCCGCTGGGCGTCGGGGTCGGTGTCGTAGCTGGTCACCCGGCCGCCGACCGACCGGGCGGCGTCGGCGAGCCACAGCGTGGAGACCCCGCGCGAGGTGCCGATCTCCACGATCCGCCGCGCCGCGACGGTCTGCGTGAGGAACCACACGAACCGCCCCGCGTCGGGCTCCAGCACCCGCCACCGCTCGAGCCGGTCCTCCTTGGTGGCGTCGTGCCGCGCCGCCGCCTCGGTGACCCGGTCGATCACCGCTTGAACCACGTCGTCCATGCGGTGATCCTCCCACCGCCCCGACCGGCGTGCGGTGTGAGCCGGCGCATGTCAGGTGCCGGCCACGACCCGGTTCTCCTCGTGCAGGAAGCCACCGGACTGGTGGCGCCACAGGCGGGCGTAGGTGCCGTCGCGGTCCAGCAGCTCCTCGTGGGTGCCCTGCTCCAGGATCTCGCCCTTGTCCAGGACCACCAACTGGTCCATGCGTGCCACCGTGCTGAGGCGGTGTGCCACCACCAACGCCGTGCGGCCGGCCATGATCCGCCACAGTGCCTGCTGGATCAGCAGCTCGCTCTCCGAGTCCAGCGCACTCGTCGCCTCGTCCAGCAGCAGGACCGGGGCGTCGCGCAGGATCGCCCGTGCCAGGGCGACCCGCTGGCGCTGGCCGCCCGACAGTTTCACGCCGCGTTCGCCCACCAGTGTCCCGAAGCCCTCGGGCAGGGTCTCCGCGAACTCGGTCACGTGTGCGGCCCGCGCCGCGGCGAGCACCTCCTCCTCCGTCGCGGACGGGCGCGCGAACGCGATGTTGTCGTGCAGCGTCCGGTGGAACATCGCCGGTTCCTGTGGCACGTAGGCGATCAGGCTCCGCAGGTCCGCCTGCCGCAGCCGCGCGATGTCCTGACCACCGACGCGGATCGTGCCGCCGTCGATGTCCATCATCCGCAGCAGCAGCTGGGTGATCGTGGTCTTGCCGCCGCCGGAGCGGCCGACCAGGCCGACCTTCGTGCCGCTCGGTACGACCAGGTCGAGCGAGCGGAACAGCACCTCCGCACCCGCGTGCGCGAACCGGACACCCTCGAACCGGACGGCGGCACCCGAGGGCGCCAGCGGTTCCGGCGTCGGCGGGTCGACCACCGTCGGCCGGTCGAGCAGCATCGAGGTGAACTGTGCCGCCTCGGTCAGCGAGCTCTCCAGGCGCCGGTAGATCTGGTTGAACTCGAACATGATCTTCGTGGCGCTGGAGAAGTACGTGAACGCCACGATGATCGCCTCGACGCCCATGCGCCCGCCGGTGACGCCGATCGCCACCAGGAGACCGAGTGCGTTGGTGAGCACGGAGATCGGCGCGACCAGCGTGTCGATGCGCAGGTTCGCGTAGTCCCACGACCGCAGCGCGAGCCTGCGCACGTCCCGTACCCGGTCGCGGTGCTCGGCTGCCTCCCGGTCCTCCGCGGCGAAGGCACGCACCGTCGCCATGTTGCCGATGACGTCGGCGACGTGGCCGGACACGCGTGCGATCGCCGCCTCCCGCTTGTCGACCAGCGCCTGCCTGCGGCGCACGAGCGGTGCGACGAGCAGTCCGGTGACCGTGATCAGGCTCAGCAGCACCAGCACGAGCAGCGGGTCGTACTGCCACAGCACCACCGACGCGAACGTCAGCGGCACGAGGTTCGCGAACACCGAGAACGTCATGGCGTCAACGAAGTCCTCGAACCGGGACGCGAAGCTCAGCACCCGCTTGGTCAGCGAGCCCGCGAAGTTGTCGTGGAAGAAAGCGGCGTCCTTGGCCAGCAGCTCGTCCATGCCGACCGCGTACAGGTGCTCGATCCCGAGGCCGTCTGTCCTGTTCAGACAGTGTAGTCCTATGCGCCAGAACACCTCCGCCACCAGCAGCACCCCGGCGAGCGCGATCACCCACGGTGCGACGGTGTCCAGTGCGACCGGCATGCCGCCCGCGATGCGTCCGACCAGTCCCGCGACGATCAGCGGTGCGACGTAGTTGATCCCGATGTTTCCGATGGCGGGTGACAGGAGCGCGGGAAACGCGAACCTCTTGCGACTCGTCAGCTCTCGCCAGTAGTAGCGAACTGCCAGCAGTACCGCCGTTCTTCTTTCCGGCACGGCGGGGCGCCCCCTCACGGTTGTTGGCTTCGCTCACAGAGCACGACAGCACACCATGCTGCCCGAAGCACCCCGTTGCGGGCGAACGATTATCCGAGCACCGCGGTCCGGCGGGCGAGCACCCGGTCGACCAGCTCGTCGGCCGCACCCAGGTAGCCGGCCGGGTCGAGCAGCGCGTCGAGGTCGTCGACGTCACGCAGCTCCCGCCGCAGCAGGTCCGCGAAGCCGCCCTCGCCAGAGGCGGCCCGCGCGGCGACCTCACCGAGCAGCTTCTTCGCCGCCGCCTTGCCGAGTACCGGCGCCAGCACGACGTTGAGCCGCTCGGACACGATCGTGCCGCCGCCCGCCGCGAGATTTTCCCGGAGCCGCCCGGGAAAGACGCGCAGCCCCTCGACCAGCTCGGCGGCCGTGTGCGCGGCGCCGCCCGCGAGCCGGAGCGTTTCGCGCAGCGGCTGCCACTCCGACTGCCAGCCCCCCGCCGAGCGTTCGTCCTCGGCGAGCATGCTCTGCGCCAGCATCGCCGCGTACGCCGGTGCCTGCCGGGCCGCCGACACGAGCAGCGCCGCCAGCACCGGGTTCCGCTTCTGCGGCATGGCCGAGGACACCCCGCTGCCCGCACCCGAGGGCTCGGCCACCTCGCCGACCTCGGTGCGGGTCGCGCCGAGCACGTCGACCGCGAGCTTGCCGAGCGCGCCGGTGACGGTCACGGCCACCCAGCCGAGGTCGGTGACC
The DNA here is from genome assembly GCF_004364325.1 of Actinophytocola oryzae. Taxonomy (GTDB): domain Bacteria; phylum Actinomycetota; class Actinomycetes; order Mycobacteriales; family Pseudonocardiaceae; genus Actinophytocola; species Actinophytocola oryzae. Next base: position 58,693 of record NZ_SOCP01000001.1, read on the forward strand.
GGTGTGCGCCGCGTGTGCCACGGCGCGGCGGGCACGTGCAGGCCCAGCTCGGCGGCCACACCCTCGGTCAGCGCGGCAGCGTGGCCCTCGGGCGCCACCCCGGCCGTGCGCGCGTACTCGAGGTAGGCCGCGAGCGTGCCGCCCGCGCCGCCCAGCTGGACGGGAAGCCGCGTGTCACGCACGCGCTCGACCGCGTCGAGCACGAGCGCGAGCCACCCGGCCGCCTTCAGGCCGAACGTCGTGGGGACCGCGTGCTGGGTGAGGGTGCGGGCGGCCATCGGCGTGTGCCGGTGCTCGTCGGCAAGGCGCGCGAGGGCGTCGGCGACCCGGGCCAGGTCCGCGTCGGTCCGCGCCAGGGCACGGGTGGCGAGCAGCATCGTGGCCGAGTCGAGGATGTCCTGGCTGGTGCCGCCCCGGTGCACGTACTCGGCGGCCTGCTCGTCGCGCTCGGCGACGGCCGCGGTCAGCTCGCGGACCAGCTCGACCACGGGGTTGCCCGACCCGCGTGCCCGGACCGCGAGGTCGGCGACGTCGACGCGCACCGCCTCGGCGGCAGCGGCGATCGGCCCGACGGCGGACGCCGGGACGACGCCGAGGCGGGCCTGCGTGCGCGCGAGCGCCACCTCGACCGACAGCATGGCCTCGACCCAGGCCTCGTCGGCGAGCAGTGTGTCCATGCCGGTGCCCGGCCAGACCAGGCTGAGCAGTCCCGTGTCGGCGTTCATGCCCTCATCCTGGCCGGTCCTGGCCGTGTTCGCACCGCCCGCCCGCGGTGACCGTGCCGATGCCCCGGCCGGTGAGGGTGATCTCGCCCCAGTGCGCGGGCAGCCGGGGGTCGGTGGTCACGGTCCCGTGCGGCACATGGGGTTCCAGGCCCAGCAGCGCACGCACGACCAGCAGCGGCGCGGCGCTGGCCCACGCCTGCGGCGAGCACGAGGTGGGGAACGGCACGGGCGGGGCGAACTCGGTGCGCGGCAGCCCGCAGTACAGCTCGGGCAGCCTGCCGCCGAACGCGGTCGCGGCGTCGAGCAGGCCGACCGCGAGCCGGTGCGCGAGGTCGACCGCGCCGGGCAGGTGGGCGTAACGCATGAGTCCCGCGACCGCGATGGCCGTGTCGTGCGGCCAGACCGACCCGTTGTGGTAGCTCATCGGGTTGTGGGCACCCATGGTCGACGCGAGGGTGCGCAGGCCGTAGCCGGTGTCCATGTCCGGTTCGGACAGTCGCGCGACGAGCGTGGCGGCGTGTTCGTCGGTGGCGATGCCGGTCCACAGGCAGTGGGCGGTGTTGCTGGTCAGTGCGTCGACCGGGGCGCCGTCGCCGTCCAGCGCGACGGCGTACCAGCCGTGTCGCGGGAGCCAGAAGCGCTCGGCGAAGCGCGTTCGGAGCGCCTCGGCCCTGGCGCGGTGGCGGGTCGGGTCTTCGCCGAACGCCTCGGCCAGCTCGGCGCGGGCGAGCCACGCGGCGTAGGCGTAACCCTGCACCTCGCACAGCGCGATGGGTCCGGTGGCGAGGCGGCCGTCGGCGTGGTTGACGGCGTCGGGGCTGTCCTTCCACCCCTGGTTCGCGAGGCCGCGGTCGGTGGCGCGCCGGTAGGTGACGAAGTCGCCGTGACCGTCCACCCAGGACAGCGCGGCGTCGGCGGCGGGCAGGAGTGCCCTGACGGCGTCCTCGGCCACGCCCCACCGCCACGCCTGCGCGAGCAGCATGACGAACAGCGGGGTGGCGTCGGCGGTGCCGTAGTAGCGCTCGCCGCCGAGGAGCGCGGCGCTGTCGGGTCCTCGGCGCAGCTCGTGCATGATCCGGCCGGGCTCCTCCTCGGTGGCCGGGTCGACGCGGGTGCCCTGCGACTCCGCGAGGGTCCGGAGGGTGCCGAGCGCGAGACCGGGGTCGAGTGGGAGCGCCATCCAGGCGGTGAGCAGGCTGTCCCGGCCGAAGAGCGTCATGAACCAGGGCGCCCCGGCGGCGACGTACGGTCGCGGCCCGTCGATCCGCAGCGCGCCGAGGTCGCTTTCGGTGCGGCGCAACACCTCCGCGAGCGCCGGGTCCTCGGCGGTGATCCGGGTGTTGCCCGCGAGCCACGCCTCGAGCCGTCGTGCCGGGCGGGTCCTGTCGAACGGCCTGCCGGTCCCGACGGTCACCTCGGCCTCCCAGCGGCTGCGCGCGGGGAGGTGGACGCGCCAGGTGAGACCTTCGGTCGTCAGCTCGGGTTCGCCGGTCGCGCTCACCGACACGTGCCGCCCCCGCCCACGGAGCACGAGCGCGTCGCCCTCGACGCTCGCGTGCGCCGCCCCGGCGGCCCGGCCCTCCTTGACGGCGAAGAGGTCCGCGAAGTCGGCGGCCACCGCCAGGTCGAGCCGGACGTCGGCGGCGTCGCCGACGTTGTCGACGCTGATGGTCTCGGACATGCCGTCGCCGACGAGCCGGTCCCTGCACACGAGCAGGTCCGGCGCGCGTCGCGACACGAACCGCGCCTGGAAGGCCGCCGGCTGCCGCACCGACAGCGGGGTGAGCCCGTCGACCGCCAGCTCCCACCGGGACAGCACTCGCGCGTCGTCGAGGAAGAGCCCGTGCGCGGCGCCGGGGGTGATGTTCCCCTCGGCGCCGGACAGGCAGAAGGCACTGCCCTCGACGGTGGTGATCCCGCCGGCGTGCACGGCCTCGCCCGCGTTGAACGGTCCGCTGATGTCCACTCCTCCGATCCGGGTGGACACCGAGTGTCGCATCAGGGTGGTCTCCGGGAGGGGAGCCCTCCCGGAGACCGTGCAATAGGGTCGGACCGACGGTGAAGAATTGCTACCGAAACTGCCGACCGGGACCATTACCGGAGTGCGTTGCGTACGATTTCGGCGTCCTGGAACGGTGGTTCGCGACGAGGTGATCGGTGACCGATCTGGTTGGGCCGTACGAACTCGCTCAGTTGATCGGGCGTGGTGGGATGGGCGAGGTGTGGCTCGCGATCGACACCCGCAACGACCGGGAAGTGGCGATCAAACTGCTGGCCAGGCAGGCCCTGACCGATCCTGAGCTGCAGGAACGGTTCCGCAGGGAGTGCAAGATCGCCGCCAGGATCTGGCATCCGCACATCCTGCCCGTGTGGGACTACTCGGTGCAGGGACGGCCCTACATCGTCATGCCTTTCGTCGAGGACGGGACCGATCTCGCGTCAATTCTCAATTCGGGGCCAATTGCACCTGAACGTGCGGTGAACATTGTGCGCCAGGTGGCGTCCGCTCTTGACGCGGCGCACCGCGCGGATCTCCGCCACCGTGACGTGAAGCCGTCGAACATCATGATCCGGCCGGACGGCGGCGACGAGAAGGCGCTGCTGTTCGACTGGGGCATCGCCCAGCCGGTCGACGCCAGCCGCGCGGCACCCGTGACCCGGCTCGACCAGCTCGTCGGCACCCCCGCCTACATCGCGCCGGAGCGGCTGTCCGACAAGGTCACCCCCGACCACCGCGCGGACGTCTACTCGCTGGCCGTGGTGCTCTTCGAGTGCCTCGCCGGTCACAAGCCCTTCGACGGCGAGGACATGGCGGTCCTCACGGCCCAGGTGGTCCGCGACCCGCCGCCGCTGCCCGGCCACCTGCCTGCCGCACTCCGCGACGTCGTGGCGAAGGGCCTGGTCAAGGACCCGGACGCACGCTGGCAGAGCGCGGGCGAGATGGGTGCCGCGGCACAGGCGGCCCTCGCCCCCGCCCAGGTACCCGTGGCGGCCGTGCCACCGCGCCTGCCCACCCGACCCAGCGCGGCACTGCCCGCACCACCGGTGCCCGCCACGGTTTCGAACGCCCCGCGCATCACCGCCGTGGCGGCGCTCGGCGCGGTCGCCGCCGTCCTCCTCCTGCTGCTCGACGCGGTCGACTCCACCACCTTCTGGCTGCTCCTCGCGTTGCTGGCACCCGGCGGCGGCCTGGTCGGCCTCGGCCTCTGGGGACCGAGGCGCGCCAGGCCGGACACCGTGCTGCCCGGCGACCCGACGTTGCACCCGGGAGGGTTCCCGGGCGTCGGACCGTAGCGTCGGAGGCGCAGGAACACGGTGACACACAAGAAGGTCAGCATGACTCAGGGCATGTATCCGCTCGGTCGCCTCACCCCGAGCCTCGTCCGCCAGGAACCGCTCTTCGCCGGGGCAACCGCACCCGCGGGCACGCTCTTCGTGCTCGGCGACGCGGGCGGGTACGCCGCCGCGGCGGTCAGCGGGCGTGAGCTTCTCGTCGGCCGCAACACCCCGGACGTGCACGTGGCCATCGGCAGCGGCGACGCCTACGTCAGCCGCGAGCACGCCACGCTGCGGTGCGTGCCCTACGGCGGCACGACACAGTGGGTCATCCGCAACGGCGGCAAGCTCCCCATCCGGATGCCCGACAACGCGCCGCTGCTCAGCGCGCACGAGGCACCCCTGCCCGGCGGCTACACCCCGCTCTACATCCAGGGCGAGCAGCTGCACGTGGTCGAGGTGCTCGTCAGCGACGGCCGGCGCAGGCGGGGCGCGGTCAGCCCGCAGACCAGCACCGGCAATCTGCGGCTGCCGCTGACCAGGCGCGAGTGGCTGGTGCTCGTCGCGATGTTCGCCGACGTGCTGGCCCGCGAGGACCAGGCGATGCCGAACAGCTGGAACGGCACCGCGAAGCTGCTCAACACCGTGCCCGGCCAGTCCGGCTGGACCGACCGCAAGGCGGAGAACGTCGTCGACGGCGTCCGCCAGCGCCTCACCTCGGCCGGGATCGAGCGGCTGACCAGGGAGACCGCGCCGTCGGAGGCACTCAAGGCCAACCTGGCGCGCGTACTCCTCGACACCGGCACGCTCGTGCCGGACGACCTGCGGGTCCTCACCACCGGGATCGGGAACACGGAGAGCTGATGGCGAGATCGAGAGCCGGACTGGCGGGCGTGCGGATCGTCGCGCTCGTCGCCGGCGTCGTGCTGATCATCGTGGCGGTCGTACTCGTCACGCGGCACGAGAAGGGGCAGGCGGGTGGCTGCGACGAGCCCGCCACCACCGTCCGGGGCGTGATCGGCTCGGAGAAGCAGGCCTTCTTCGACGACACGCGGGTGACCGACCGCCTGGCGTGCCTGGGTTTCCGCGTCGAGGTCGACGCGAGCGGCTCCCGTGACATGGTCCAGGCGCTGCACCGCGACGACGGCTACGCGTTCGCGTTCCCGTCGAGCACGCCCACCGCGGAGACCATCCTCACGGAGTTCCGGCTGACGGAGAAGATCCCCCTGTTCTCCACGCCGATGATCGTGGCGACGTTCAGGCCGATCGTGGACCTGCTGGCGGACAACGGCGTGGTGGCGCAGGCGGCCGACGGCTCGCGGGTCCTCGACGTCGCGGCCCTGCTCCGGCTCGCCGAGCAGGGCACCACCTGGGACCAGCTGGCGAACAACGACAACCGCTTCACGGCACACAAGACGGTGCTGCTGTCCACAACGGACCCACTCGACTCGAACTCCGCGATCATGTACCTGTCGATCGCGTCGCAGGTCGCGAACGGCGGCGCGATCGTGACCACCCCGCAGCAGGTCGACGCCGTGCTGCCCCGGCTGTGCAGGCTCGTGGCCGACCAGGGTGATAAGCCGGAGACCAGCCAGGTCCTGTTCGACAACTACCTGGTCTACGGGATGGGACGCACGCCGATGGCGCTGGTGTACGAGTCCCAGTACGTGACGAGGGCGCCGAAGCCGGAGCTGCCGCCGGACGCGGTGAAGCTCTTCCCACGCCCGACCGTCTACTCGCGACACACGCTGATCCCGCTGACACCGGACGGCGGGGCGGTCGGCAAGGCGTTGCGCGACGATCCGGAGCTGGTGCGGCTGGCGGTCGAGCACGGGTTCCGCCCGGAGAGGCCGGTGTCCGGCGAACAGCTCGGCGAGCGGCCGGTGGACGTGGTGGAGTCACCGGACTTCGACGTCCTGGAAACGATGCTGTCCGATCTCTCCCCGACTTCCGGAAGGTGTGCGCGATGAGACGGCTCGTCTTCATGGCGCTGGCCGTCTTCGCCCTGGCCGGCTGTACGTCCGAACCAGACTCCCGACCATCCGCGCCGACCGACTTCGACGGTCCGCCCGTGACGCTGCGGGTGCTGGCCGGCTCCGAGCTGGCCGACATGAAGCCGATCCTCGACGAGGCGGCCAAGGCTACCGGCGTGACGGTCACCATGGACTTCACCGGCACCCTCGAAGGCGCAGACACCGTCGCCCGCGGCGGCGCGGACGGCAGGTACGACGCCGTCTGGTTCTCCTCGACCCGTTACCTGCAGACGATTCCCGAGGCCAAGCAGCGGCTCACCACCTCGACGCGGATCATGGGCTCACCCGTCGTCCTCGGCGTGCGCACGTCGACCGCACGCGAGCTGGGCTGGGACCGCGCGGCACCGTCGTGGTCGGACATCGCCGACGCCTCGGCGGGCGGCAAGCTCACCTACGCCATGACCGACCCGGCCGCGTCCAACACCGGCTTCTCCGCGCTCGTCGCGGTCGCCGCCGCGATCGACGGCTCCGGCGCGGCACTCGACGCCGCCGCCATCGACCGCATCGCGCCGCAGCTGATCGACTTCTTCGCCGGCCAGCAGCTCACCGCGGGCTCGACGGACTGGCTCACCAGCGCCTTCGTCCGCCGCGACACCGGTGCGGAGCCGGGGAAGCCGATCGACGGGCTCGTCAGCTACGAGGCGTCGCTGCGGTCGCTGAACCGCGCGGGCACGCTGCCGGAACCGCTCACGGTCGTGTACCCGAAGGACGGCGTGATCAGCGCCGACTACCCGTTCACGTTGCTCGCCGGCGCGTCCGGCGAGCTCCGCGACGGCTACCGCAGGCTGGCCGCCTACCTGCGCACGAAGGACGTCCAGAAGTCCATCGTGGACCGGACGCAGCGGCGGGCCGCGGTGCCGGGGGTCGCGTTGCCGGACAAGGCACCCGCGAGCCTGGTCGAGCTGCCCTTCCCCGGCACCCGCGCGGCCGTCGACGCGTTGCTGACCGCGTACTTCGACCGCCTGCGCAAGCCCGCGCGGACGGTCTACGTGCTGGACCTGTCCGGGTCGATGGCGGGGGAGCGGCTCGCCTCGCTGAAGACCGCGCTGTCGGACCTCACCGGCGTCGACACCTCGCTGTCCGGGCAGTACTGCCGGTTCCGCAGCCGGGAGGAGGTGATCCTGCTGCCGTTCAGCACGAAACCCGGGGACCCGGCGACGTTCACGGTGTCCACGGATTCCCCGCAGGCCTCCCGCGACGCGATCCGCGGGGCGATCGAGGGCCTCGCCGTCGACGGCGACACCGCGGTGTACGACAGCCTCGTCGCGGCGTACGGGTTGTTCGGCGGTGCGGAGGACCGCTTCCTCTCGATCGTCCTGATGACCGACGGCGAGAGCAACACCGGCCGTGGGCTCGGCGACTTCACCGCGTTCCTTCCCGGTGCGCCACAACAGGTCCGCGTGTTCCCGATCCTGTTCGGCGAGGCGGCGGAGCAGGAGATGCGCCAGGTGGCCACGGCGACCGGCGGCGAGGTCTTCGACGCGCGGCAGGGCGACCTCGGCAAGGCGTTCTGCCAGATCCGCGGCTACCAGTAGGAACCGGTACCACCGCGAGACCGGGTGCCTCCCCCATTGGCTACGGTGTGGGCCGACGAGGGGGTGCATCCATGACTCCGCGGCGAAGACACACGGGAGCCGGGCCGGACGGCGGCCACCACGACTCCGGGTCCGGCAGTACTGGTCGGACCGGTGACGGCGCGGACGTCGACCCCGACCACGTCGACACGATGGCCGGGCGGCTCGCGAACACCGGGGGCCGCGTCGACTCGGTCGGCACCACGCTCGACGGGATCACCGTCGGCAGCCAGAGCATGGGCATCGTGGGCGGGAGCTTCACCGGCGCCGCGCAGACCCACGTGCAGGCCGCCCGCCACCACGTGACCCGCACGCGCCAGGCCGTGCGCGACGCCGAGGACGGCACCCGCGCGACCGCCCGGGACTACCGCGTCACCGAGGAAACCAACGCGGCGAACCTCGCCGACATCGACACCGGCACCGACGTCCCCCGCACCGGCCGGGGCACGGCAGGCGGTGGCACGGCAGGCGGTGGCACGGTTCCGCCACGCGGGCCGGACCGGCCGGGCGGTGACGGCGACGACCCGGGCGGCGGCCAGCGCAGCGACGGGAACGGCGGCTGCGACGGCAAGGGCGGCGACCCCGTCGACGTCGTGTCCGGCCAGATGATCACCGACGCGGTCGACGTCGAGCTGCCCGGGCTCCTGCCGCTGGTCCTGCGCCGCGCCTACGCCTCCGGGTACGAGCACGGCGCGTCCTTCGGCCCCGGCTGGTCCGCGACCGTCGACCAGCGCCTCGAGCTCACCGCCGACGCGGTCCGCTACGTCGGCGACGACGCGCAGGTCCTCGTCTACCCGCACCCCGGCAGCGAGCCGGTGCTGCCCGCCGCGGGCGCCCGCTGGCCGCTCACCAGGGACGGCGCGACCTACCGCGTCGAGGACCCGGAGTCCGGCTGGGTACGCCACTTCGCGCCCGACTCGACCGACCGCTACCGCCTCACCACGCTGACCGACCGCAACGGCAACGCGATCACCTTCACCCGCGACCGCGTCACCCACGCGGGCTACGTCGTGGCCATCGACCACACCGAGACACAGGCAGGCGAGCGCGTCGGCGCGCTGCGGCTGCTCGACGGCAGTCCCGACGGCATCCGGCTCGTCCAGTTCGGCTACGACGTGGCCGGCAGGCTCACCGCGATCATGGACTCGACCGGTGTCCCCTACCGGTACGCCTACGACGACGCGAACCGGATCACGGCGTGGGTCGACCGCAACGGCTACCGCTACGACTACGGCTACGACGCGGCGGGCCGGGTGGTGCGCGCCGAGGGCCAGGACGGCACGCTGACCTCGACGTTCGCCTACGACACCGAGAACCGGGTCACCACGGTCACCGGCGCGTACGCACAGGTCACCGCCTACCACTACGACCGGCACAACCACCTGACCCGCGTGGTCGACCCGCTCGGCAACGCGGTCGCCATGGAGTACGACCGCCACCACCGCCTGCTCTCCCACACCGACGGCCTGGGCAACACGATCCGCTACACCCTCGACGAGAACGGCGACCCGGTCGCGGTCGACCAGGCCGACGGCACCCGCCTCACCGTCGAGTACGAGCGGCGCCGCCCGGTCCGCGCGGTCGCCGCGGACGGCGGGGTCTGGCGCCACGCCTACGACGAGCGCGGCAACCTCCTGTCGGTCACCGACCCGGCGGGCGGCGTCATCGCCTACGCCTACGACGGTCGCGGCCACCGCGTCGCCCGCACCGACCCGCTCGGCCGCGTCGAGCGCTACGACACCGACGCGGCGGGGCTCGTCGTCCGGGTCACGTCGGCGAGCGGGTTCACCGGCACCCTCACGCGTGACCCGTTCGGCCGGGTCACCTCGGTCACCGACGCCGTCCACGGCGTCACCGGCCAGGGCTGGACCGTGGAGGGCAGGCAGCTGTGGCGGGTGCTCCCCGACGGCGCGCGTGAGGAGTGGCGCTACGACGCCATGGGCAACCTCACCGAGTACCGCAACCCGGCCGGGCACGCCACCGCCTTCACCTACGGCCCGTTCGGCCTGCCCGCGTCGCGCGTGGAGGCCGACGGCGCCCGGTACGTGTTCACCCACGACCACGAGCTGCGCCTCACGGCCGTGACCAACCCGGCGGGCCTGCGCTGGCGGTACGTGTTCGACGCGGCGGGCAGGCTGGTCGAGGAGACCGACTTCAACGACCGGACCATGCGCTACGCCAACGACGCCGCGAACCGCCTCACCGAGCGGACCAACGGCGCGGGCCAGACCGTCAGGCTCGACCGGGACGTCGTCGGCCGGGTCGTGCGCTCGGTGTCCGACGACGGCCGCACCACCACCTTCGCCTACGACGCCGCGGGCCGGGCCGTCCGCGCGGCGGCGGAGGACAGCGTGGTGGAGTACGCCCACGACCCGGTCGGCCGGATCGTCGCGGAGACCGTCGACGGCCGGACCGTCTCGCACACCTACGACCTCGCGGGCCGGCGGGTGCGCCGCGTGACCCCCTCCGGGGTGGTGTCGGAGTGGACCTACGACGCCGACGGGCTGCCCGAGGTGCTCGCGACGGCGGGCGGCACCCTGTCGTTCCGCCACGACGGCGCGGGCCGCGAGGTCGGCAGGACGTTCGGCAGCGGGTCGCTCACCCAGACGTGGGGCCCGGCGAACCAACTCGTCGGCCAGACGATCCTCGGCGCGGGCGGGCACCGGCTCCAGGCACGCGGCTACCGCTACCACACGGACGGGCGGCCCTCGGAGATCACCGACCAGCTCGCGGGCACCCGCCGCTTCGACCTCGACCCGGCAGGCCGCGTCACCGCCGTGCACGCGGCGAGCTGGCGGGAGACCTACGCCTACGACCCGCTCGGCAACGTCGCGACCGCCACCTACCCCGCGCAGGACGACAGCGCGCAGGGGCCACGCGACACGCAGGGCACGCTGGTGCGCCGGGCCGGACGCGTGTCCTACGAGTACGACGCCCAGGGCCGCGTGGCCCGCACCGTGCGGCGCACGCTGTCCGGGTTGCGCCAGGAGTGGCGGTACACGTGGGACGCCGAGGACCGGCTGACCGGTGTGGTCACCCCGGACGGCGTGGTGTGGCGGTACCGCTACGACCCGCTCGGCCGCCGCGTCGCCAAGGTGCGCATCGGCGAGGACGGCCTGGTCGCGGAGGAGACGGTGTTCAGCTGGGACGGTGGCACGCTCGCCGAGCAGTGGACCGTCACCGGCGGCGTCGGCGAGGCCGTGACCTGGGACTACGATCCCGGCACCTACCGGGCGGCGACCCAGCTGCGCCGCACGTGGGAGAACCAGGACGAGATCGACAACCAGTTCTACGCGATCGTCACCGACCTGGTCGGCACACCGAGCGAGCTGGTCACGCTCGACGGTCGGATCGCGTGGCGGCGCACGGCCGGCCTGTGGGGGAGCGGCTTCACGACCGGGGCGCCGGGGGTCGACTGTCCGCTGGGCTTCCCCGGCCAGTACCACGACACCGAGACCGGCCTGTACTACAACCTGACGCGTTACTACGACGCGGACCTCGCCGCGTACCTGTCGCCGGACCCGCTCGGGCTGCGGCCCGCGATGAACCCGTACCGGTACGTCGACAACCCGCTGATGTGGATCGACCCGCTCGGGCTGTCCGCGTTCACGCCGCTCCAGTTGGCGTTCACGAGGTTCTGGTCCCCTGTGGACTACGGCGGCCAGCGCGTGTACCAGCGCGATGACCTCGTCGAACCGGACCACGTGTCGCCACTGGACAAGTACGGCAGGACCAACCTGAAACGGATGACCCAGGGCCTCGCGCCGATGGGGCCGGACGACAAACCGGTCGACATCCACCATGTGCTCCAGACCCAGGACGGCCCGCTCGCGGAGCTGACACAGTCGATGCACCTGGCGCAGGGTGCGTACCTCGGCGGTGGTTCCCACAACACGCTGCACTGGAAGGCGCGCACGGACCTGCCCAGCGGGATGGACCGGGATGCGTTCGAGGACTGGAAGAAGGAATACCGGCGGGAACGGGCCAAGGGATTCGGATCGTGTCCTGAGAGACGATGAGCGGTGTCGAATCGGTAGCGGAACTCGTCGAACTGATCAGGAACAACCCCGACGAGGCGAACTTCACGGGCGGCCTGTCCGAACAGGACGTCGTGCGCGCGGAACGGGAGCTGTCGATGGCGTTTCCCCCGTCTCGCCGACGACTTCGGCACGTATGCCCTGCGCAGGTACACCCACGCGCTGGGCCGAACGCACTGAAGGACGCCTTCGTAACGCTCGGCGCACTGAAGGGAGCCTTCGTGACGGTGGCTGCACTGAAGGGAGCCTTCGTAACGCCGCACGTACTGAAGGGAGCTTTCGTAACGCCGCACGTACTGAAGGCGTCCTTCAGTGCGTGCGGCGCCGGGCGGCGGGTGCTGCCGTCGAGTCGCGCTCCACCAGGTGCACGTCGAGTGTCACCGGCGTTGCCGGGCGTCGCTCGTCCTTCATCGCCCCCAGCAGCAGTGACACCGCGTTCGCGGCCTTCGCGGTCAGATCCTGTGCCACCGTGGTCAGTTTCGGCGTGACATACGCACTCAGGTCGAGATTGTCGAAGCCCACCACGGACATCCGGCCCGGAACCGGCACACCGGCCTCCGCAAGCCCCGCCATGATGCCGATCGCCAGGATGTCGGCCGTCGCGAAAACCGCTGTGGTGTCCGGGAAATCCGTCGCCAGACGTCGACCGAGCGCGACACCGTCCTCGTGTGTCGTGTTGACCGTCGCCACGTCCTCATGCGACAGTCCCGCGTCGGCGAACGCCGCCCGGAACCCCCGAAGGCGCTCCGCCACCACGCCCACGTCCACGAAGGCCGGACCCGCGAACAGGATCTCCCGGTGCCCCGACGAGATCAGGTGCGCCGCCGCGAGCCGCGCACCCGTGAAGTCGTCCGAGCGCACCCCGGTCGTCAGCGGGTTGTCCGCGTAGCTGTCGATCGCCAGCACCGGCACGCGCCCCAGCTCCGTCCCGCCGAGACGGTCGATCTCCGCGTCGAGGAAACCCAGCAGGATCGCCCCGTCCAGGCTCCACGACCGCAACGCCTCGGGGATCTCGGCCGGGTCGGCGATGCCGCGCAACAGCAGGTGGTAGCCGCTCTTGCGCAGCGATCTCTCGACCTGGCCGAGGATCGCGGTGTTGTGCGGGCTCAACGTCAGGCTGTCCTCGTCCGCGGCAGGCACCAGCAGCCCCACCAGGTGCGAGGTCCGCGCGGCGAGACTGCGGGCCGACGCGCTCGGCACGTACCCCAGCTCCGCCACGATCCGCTGCACCTTCGCGACCGTCGCGGGGGACACCCTGGCGTGGTTGCCGTTGACCACGTTCGACACGGTCATCATGCTCACCCCCGCCGCCGTGGCGATGTCCTTGAGCGTCACCCGCATACGTGTTCCTTCCCCACCACTCCAGCCTAGGGCCGTTGACAGCCACGCCGGTGCCCGTCTACCGTCACCCATCACAAGTATAGCGCTAAACCTCATCTGATCTGCGACGACGAGGGGTACAAACATGTCTCGGGCCGACCATGGGCAGTGAATGGTGGCGTAACGCGGTGATCTACCAGGTCTACCCGCGCAGCTTCGCCGACGGGAACGGCGACGGCACCGGCGACCTCGCCGGGGTCCGGTCCCGCCTGCCCTACCTGCGTGGCCTGGGCGTGAACGCGATCTGGTTCACCCCCTGGTACGCCTCGCCGCAGGCCGACGGCGGCTACGACGTGGCCGACTACCGCGCGATCGACCCGGCCCTCGGCACCCTCGCCGAAGCCGAGGAGCTGATCACCGCCGCGAACGAGCACGGCATCCGCACGATCATCGACGTCGTGCCCAACCACATCTCCAGCGAGCACCCGTGGTTCCGCGCCGCACTCGCCGCCGGACCGGGATCACCCGAACGCGAACGCTTCTGGTTCCGCGACGGCGACGACCCGCCGACCGGCTGGACCTCCGCGTTCTCCGGCGGCACCTGGACGAGGGTCCAGGACGGACAGTGGTACCTGCACCTGTTCGACTCCGCGCAACCCGACCTGAACTGGAACCACCCCGACGTGCGGCGCGAACACGAGGACGTCCTGCGGTTCTGGTTCGACCGCGGCGTCGCAGGCATCCGCGTCGACTCCGCCACCATGCCGGTCAAAGACCCCGAACTGCCCGAGGTCCCGGAGTCCTACCGGGCCGGGGAGCACCCGTTCCTCGACCGCGACGAACTGCACGACATCTACCGCGGCTGGCGCGCGGTCGCCGACTCCTACCCCCAGCAACGCGTCCTCGTCGGCGAGATCTGGCTCGACGACCAGCACCGCTTCGCCCGCTACCTGCGGCCCGACGAGATGCACTCGGCGTTCAACTTCGACTTCATGATGCGCCCGTGGGACGTCAAACAGCTCCGCGAGGCCATCCAGTCCACACTGGACTCCCACGCCCCGGTCAAGGCGCCCCCGACCTGGGTGCTGTCCAACCACGACGTCACCCGCCCGGTCACCCGCTACGGCCGCGTCGACAGCTCGTTCGGCTTCCTGGCCAAGCGTTTCGGCACCCCGACCGACCCGGCCCGAGGGGAGCGCCGCGCCCGCGCCGCCGCACTGCTCACCGCCGCGCTCCCCGGCACGCTCTACGTCTACCAGGGCGACGAGCTGGGACTGCCGGAGGTCGAGGACCTGCCGCTGGACGCCCTGCGCGACCCCATGCACCACCGCTCCGGCGGCATCGACCCCGGCCGCGACGGCTGCCGCGTACCCATCCCGTGGACCCGCGACGGCGCCTCGTACGGCTTCGGCGCGGCCGCCGACACCTGGCTCCCGCAACCCGACGGCTGGGGCGAGCACTCCGTCGAGGCGCAGGACACCGACCCAGACTCGATGCTCTCCCTGTACCGCAACGCGTTGACGCTGCGACGAACCCTGCTGGGCAACGAGGACTTCGCCTGGCTCGACGCGGGCGAGGACGTCATCGCCTTCGCCAGAGGCGACGTACTCTGCGTGGTCAACTTCGGCCCCGACCCCGTGCCACTGCCCGACCACCGCGAGGTCCTGCTCACCAGTGCAGGCCTCGACACCAACCGCTTACCCACCGACGCCGCCGCCTGGCTGCGTGCCTGATCCACCTGGAGCGACAATGAAGTCTTCCGTGATCACCACCGGGATAGCGCTGGTCCTGGTGCTGTCCGCGTGCGGCTCCGGCGGCGGCCGGAGCGAGGACGACGTCAGCGCCGACGGCAAGATCGTCGTCGAGGTCGCCATGGACGCCGGCCTCGAGCAGAACGCGATCGACGCGTTCAACCAGCGGGTCACGCAGTTCGAGGCGGCACACTCCGACGTCGACATCCGGCCGCAGGAGTACACGTGGACGGCCGCGACGTTCACCTCGCAGCTGGCGGGCGGCACCATCCCGGACGTGTTCACCGTCCCGTTCACCGACGGCCGGGGCCTGATCGAACGCAAGCAGATCGCGGACGTCAGCGGCGAGGTCGCGAAGCTGCCCTACGCGAAGTCGTTCAACCCCAACGTGGCCAAGGCGGGCCAGTCGACCGACAGGACACAGTGGGCGGTGCCGATCGCCGCGTACGGCCAGGCACTGCACTACAACCGCACGCTGTTCACGCAGGCGGGCCTCGACCCCGACGACCCACCGTCCACCTGGGACGAAGTGCGCGTCGCGGCGAAACAGATCACCGCACGCACCGGACAGGCCGGTTACGCCCAGATGACCACCGACAACACCGGCGGCTGGATCCTGACCACGTTGGACTACGCGTACGGCGGCCGCGCCGAGGAACTCAAGGGCGACAAGGCGACCGCGACCATCGACACCCCCGAGATGGCGAAGGCCGTCGACCTGATGCGGTCCATGCGGTGGGACGACAACAGCATGGGCGCCAACTTCCTGTACGACTGGGCAGGCATCAACCAGGACTTCGCGGCAGGCCGCATCGGCATGTACGTGTCCGGCGGCGGCAACTACGGCAACCTGGTGACCCAGAACGCGTTGAAACCACAGGACTACGGCGTCACCGTCCTCCCGCTCGCGAAGGGCGGGGACGCAGGAGTGCTCGGCGGCGGCACCCTCGCGGTGGTGAGCCCGAAGACGGGCGAGAAGACCCGCGCGGCGGCCGTCCAGTGGATCGACTTCTTCTACGTGGGCAAGCTCACCGACAAGGACGCGGCCGTCCTGAACGCGAAGACACAGTCCGACTCCGGCCAACCGGTCGGCACGCCCGACCTGCCGGTGCTCGACCGCGCCACCTACGACGCACAGCAGAAGTGGATCGCCGACTACGTCAACGTGCCGGTCGACCAGCTGGAGCCGTACACGTCCGGCATGTTCGACCAGCCACTCGTGCCGGAACCCGCGAAGTCCACACAGGACGTCTACAAGATCCTCGACACCGTGGTGCAGACCGTGCTCACCGACAAGGACGCGGACGTCAAGGCATTGCTGGCCGACGCGCAGTCGCAGGCACAGGCACTGCTCGACCGGGGCTGAGACCATGGCCGTCACGCTGGAGACCCGCCCGGTGCACGCACCCGTTCCGCGTGCGCCGCGGCGGCGGCGCGGCCCACGCAGCTGGGTGCGGGGCGGCGGGCTCTCGACGCTGCTGTTCCTGCTGCCGCTGCTCGTGGTGTTCGGGTTCTTCTCGTGGGGCCCGATCATCCAGTCCGTGGTGATGAGCGTCCAGGAGACGAACCTGGTCGCCGCGGCGGAGTTCGTCGGCCTCGACAACTTCGCCGCGGTGCTCGCCGACCCTCTACTGTGGACTGCGGTGCGGAACACGCTCTGGTTCGCCGCGCTGGCACTGCTGTTCGGCTACCCGATCCCGCTGGTGGCGGCCGTGCTGATCAGCGAGGTCCGCAAACGACGCGGCCTGTTCGCCGCCCTGGCGTACCTGCCGGTCGTGGTGCCGCCGGTGGTCGCGGTGCTGCTGTGGAAGTTCTTCTTCGACGCGGGCACGACCGGCGTGTTCAACACGATCCTCGGCGCGGTCGGACTGGGACCGCTGCAGTGGCTGCAGAACGCCGACTCCGCGATGCCGTCGCTCGTACTGGAGGCCACGTGGGCCGCCGCGGGCGGCACGATGATCATCTACCTGGCGGCGCTGGCGGCTGTGCCACCCGAGCTGTACGAGGCGGCCGAGATCGACGGCGCGTCGGTGTGGCGCAGGGTCTGGCACGTGACGCTGCCGAACCTGCGCAACGTCCTGCTGGTCACGTTCATCCTGCAGATCATCGGCACCGCACAGGTGTTCCTGGAGCCGTTCCTGTTCACCGGCGGCGGCCCGGCGAAGGCCACGACGACCGTGCTGCTGCTGATCTACGACTACGCGTTCGCGGACAGCCTCGGCGGCGACTACGGCAAGGCGACCGCGCTGAGCCTGATGCTGGCAGCGGTGCTGGCCGTGCTCTCGGTGGTGTACTTCCGCATCACCCGATCGTGGAGCACGTCGTGAGCGGAGCAAACCAGGACTATCCTGGACGGCAGCTGACCTGGGACCGGCCGCACGAATGGGACTCTCACCCGGGCCCGACGTACGAGTGGGACTCTCGTACGGATCCAGGGAGCAGAACGGACGGCTCGCACGTTGCCATGGAGGTAGCGTCGGGCAGGGCGGGGCCAGGCAAGGGGGCGCCGTCGTGAGAGGAGTCGTCTCACCGTCCGAATGGAGGTCCACGAGAGTACGTCGCCCACTACGGGTGCTGCACGGCCTGCTGCTGGCGGCGCTGCTGGTGGTAGGCCTCGGGCCGGTGCTGTGGCTGGCCAAGGCCGCGGTCACGCCCACACAGGACACACTGCGGGAGCCGCTCGCGATCTTCCCGCACGGGATCGACCTCGCGAACCTGGCCACGGCCTGGACACGGGTCGACATCGACAAGCACTTCGCGAACACCGTGATCATGGCGGCAGGCTCTTGGCTGGTGCAGCTGGTCGTCGCGACGACCGCCGGCTACGCACTCGCCGTGCTCCGACCCCGCTACGGCAAGCTGGTCATGGGCGTCGTGCTCGCGACCCTGTTCGTCCCGTCGATCGTGCTGCTCGTGCCGCTGTACCTGACAGTCGTCAACGCCTCGATGATCAACACGTTCTGGGCGGTGTGGCTGCCCGCCGGCGCCAACGCGTTCAACGTCGTGCTGGTGCAGCGGTTCTTCGCGAACCTGCCCCGCGAGGTGTTCGAGGCCGCCAAGGTCGACGGCGCCGGGACGTTCCGCCTGTTCTGGTCGGTGGTCCTGCCGATGTCCCGGCCGATCATCGGCGTCGTGTCCGTGTTCGCGGTCGTGGCCAGTTGGAAGGACTTCCTCTGGCCGCTGCTGGTGCTGCCCGACCCGGCGATGCAGCCGCTGTCGGTGCGGCTGCCCGCGCTCCAGCGGTACGTCGAACTGGACGTCTTCCTCGCCGCACTCGCCATCTCTTCGGTGATCCCCATCGCGCTTTTCCTTGTCTTCCAACGCCTCTTCCTGCGCGGCGGCGCGCTGGAGGGTGCGGTCAAAGGCTGAAGTCCCCTGCACACGAGGAGCCGACAACGATGTTGAAGCTAACTCTCACGGCGGTCCTTGCCGCCCTCATCGCGGCGGCCGGTGTGGTCGCCGGTGACGTGGTGGCCTCGGCCGCCACCTCCCAGGAGGCCGAGGCGCCACAGCTCGCCGGCGGCGCCCGCGTCGAGTCGGAACATCCCGGCTACACGGGCTCCGGCTACGTCGGCGGTTTCGTCGACGCCAACCGCGGCAACGCGACCGCCGTTTTCACACTCACCGGCGTCACCTCCGGCGGTAACGACCTGACCATCCGCTACGCCAACGGCACGGGCGCCGCCCGCACGATGTCGCTGGTGGTCAACGGAACCAGCCGCCAGATCTCCTTACCCGCGACGTCGAACTGGGACACCTGGGGCACCACGCACCAGACCGTGACCCTGACGGCGGGCACGAACACGGTCGTCCTGCGCTACGGCATGGCCGACAACGGCAACGTGAACCTCGACAACCTCGCCGTCGCCGCACTTCCGGCCGCGCCTGGGCTCGAGGCGGAGTCCTCGACGCTGTCCGGCGGCGCCGTCGTGGAGTCCGAACACCCCGGCTACTCCGGCACCGGCTACGTCGGCGGGTTCGTGGACGCCAACCGCGGCAACGCGACCGCCACGTTCACGGTCGCCGGCGCGACGTCCGGCAACCACAACCTGACCGTCCGCTACGCCAACGGCACGGGCGCCACCCGCACGATGTCGTTGCTGGTCAACGGTTCCACTCGGCAGATCGCGTTGCCGGCCACCGCCAACTGGGACACCTGGACCAGCACGACCGAACAGGTGACGCTGAACGCGGGCACCAACACGATCGCGCTCCGGTACGGGACCGCCGACAACGGCAACGTGAACGTGGACAACCTCGTGCTCACCACGGCGCTCCCGGCCACGGGCGGCGAGCTGGAGACCGCGTTCCTGTCCGGTGGCGCGACCGTCGGCACGGACGTCTCGGGCTACACCGGCTCCGGCTTCGTCACGGGCCTGGCGGTCGGCGCCCGCGTCATCCGCACCGTGAACGCGTCCACCGCCGGCACGCAGGCCGCGACGCTGCGGTTCCGCAACGCGACCGGCGGCAGTCGCACGCTTTCCCTGTACGTCAACGGGTTGCGGCAGACGCAGGTCACACTTCCCGCCGGTGACTGGCAGACCGCGAGCAGCAACGTGCCGCTGCGGGCCGGCGTGAACCTGGTCGGCTACCAGGTCGACCAGGGCGACACCGGCGGCGTGCAGCTCGACAACGTGGCCGTCGCGGGCACCACCGCGCTCGCCACCCGGGGCGCGACCCTCCCGTACACCACCTACGAGGCCGAGGCGGGCAGCACCAACGGCCGTGTCCTCGCCGCCGACCGCACCTACACGACCAGGCAGGCCGAGGCGTCCGGCCGTCGCGCGGTCGAGCTGACCGGCAGCCAGTACGTGCAGGTCACCCTCACCAAGCCGGCCAACGCGATCACCGTGCGCGCCAGCATCCCCGACAACGCGGCGGGCACCGGCATCACCGCCCCACTGGCCGTGTACGCGGGTGCCACCAAGGTCACCGACCTGACGCTGACGTCGAAGTACACCTGGATGTACGGGCCCTACCCGTTCGCGGGCGCTCCGGGTGGGGAACGCCAGCACCGCTACTTCGACGACTCCCGCGTGCTGCTGCCCACCACCTATCCGGCGGGCACGGTCCTGAAGCTCGCCAAGGAGACCACCGCTGCGGACTCGATCACCGTCGACCTGCTGGACGCCGAGGTGGCCGACCCCGCACTGACCGCCCCGACCGGCTACGTGAACGTCAACAGCTACGGCGCGGTCCCGAACGACAGCGGCGACGACACGAACGCGATCCGCTCCGCCATCTCGGCGGCACAGTCGAACAGCACCAGGGGAGTGTGGCTCCCGGCAGGCCGGTACGTCGTGAGCGGCCTGCTGGATGTGGCGACTGTGAGCGTGCGCGGAGCGGGCATCTGGCACACTGTCCTGCAGGGCATCAACCGGCGCGGCGGCTTCATGGCGGGCGGCGGCAACGTGCAGCTGGCCGACTTCACCTTCGACGGCGACGTCACCACCCGCGACCCGGACGGCGCCCCGAACTCCGACGCGGCCTTCGAGGGCGACTTCGGCACGGGTTCGCTGATCCACCACGTGGCCACCAACCACGCGAAGGTCGGCCTGTGGGTGAAGGGCAACACGAACGGCCTGTACGTGTCGGCGGTCCGCCTGCGCAACACCATGGCGGACGGCGTGAACGTCAACGGCAACGCGACGAACGTGCGCGTGGAGCAGAGCACGCTGCGGAACACGGGTGACGACGCGCTGGCGATGTGGTCCTACGCCGGGGCGGGTGGCACGGTCCGCGACAGCGTGTTCGCGTTCAACACCGTGGCGACCCCGATCCTGGCCAACGGCGCGGCGGTCTACGGCGGTGCGAACAACCGCGTCGAGGACAACACGATCACCGACACGGTGTTCCAGGGCTCGGGCGTCACGGTGTCCAACTGGCACGACGCGACCCCGTTCAGCGGCACGACCACCGTGGCGCGGAACACGCTGACCCGCACGGGCACGCACAGCCTCGACTGGGGCAGTGACCTGGGCGCGGTGTGGCTGTACGCGCCGACGACGGCCATGACCGGCGCGGTCGTGCTGCGCGACCTGACGGTCAACGACAGCACCTACCAGGGCCTGCTGACGAGCTGGCAGCAGCCGATCAACAACCTGACCGTCGAGCGCGTGGCGTTCAACGGCACCGGCACGATCGGCATGGAGTTCAACACCCCGGGCAGCGGGACGTTCGGCAACGTCACGGTCTCCGGCAACGGGGGCCCGGCACTGGCCAACAACGCGGGCTTCGCCATCACGAGAGGACCCGGCAACACCGGCTGGTGACAAAGCCGGGACGGCCCCGGACGGCATCGCCCGTCCGGGGCCCTCAGGTGCTCGTCGACTGCAGGCCTGCCAGGTAGATCGCCAGGAAGCGGCGCCATTCGGTGGGGTCGGTGTCCAGCGAGTCGCGGATCACCTGGGCCATCGCGCGGGTCAGGGTGGCCACGTCGCCGGTCGTGTAGTCCGCCCGCAGTCGGCCGCTCTCCCGCGCGCGGCGGACCAGCTCGGCGGCGTGTCCTGCGCCCGTGTGACACGACTCCACGACGCCCCTGGCGTTCGGCAGGTCCCTGACCAGCACCTCGTTGAGGCCGCGGTCCCTGGCGTGCAGCGCGAACACGCCCTCGAGATACCCGACGAAGCCGTGCCACGGATCCGGGTCGGCCAGTGCCCGCTCGCCGAGCGTCGCCAGCTCCGTCAACCGCTCCGGGAAGATCGCCTCGAAGAACGTGTCCCGGGTGGGGAAGTGCGCGTACAGGGTGCCGATGCTGACCTCGGCCCGCCGCGCGATGTGCTCCAGCGGCACGTCGAGGCCGCGTTCCCCGAACAGCTGCGTGGCCGCGGCCAGCAGCTTCTCCCTGTTGCGGGCCGCGTCGGCCCGCAACGGCCTGGGGTTCGCCATGGCCACAGTCTAATGAAATCGAGGATACCCTCGACTTGTGGTAGCGTCGCCGCCGTAAGTCGAGGGTGTCCTCGGATTAGCGCAGCGAAAGGCTCGTCCATGTCACGCACCGCCGTCGTCATCGGGGTCGGCCCCGGTCTCGGCCTCTCCGTCGCCCACCGCTTCGGCCGCGAGGGGTACGCCGTCGCCCTCGTCTCGCGTTCGGCGAACCGGCACGCCGACTACGTGGCCTCCCTGGCCGACAAGGGGATCAGAGCCGAACCCTTCACCGCCGACGTCCACGACCGCGCCCAACTCGAGGCCACGCTGGACGCGATCGAGACCCGGCTCGGCGCACCGGACCTGCTCTACTACGGCCCCGGCGCACGCGACCTCGACGCACCCAGGCCGGGCGGCATCACCCAGACCACCTCCGAGGAGGTGCGCGAGGCGATGGCAGGCGTCCACCCCGCCATCGACGCCGTCAACCGGGTGCTGCCCGGCATGGTCTCCCGGGGCACGGGCAGCCTGCTGTTCGCCGGCGGCCTCAGCTCCGTGGTGCCCATGCCGTTCCTCGGTGCGCTGGCGCTGTCGTCCGCCGCACTGCGCACCTACGCCGTCACGCTCAACGCCGGGCTGACCGGCACGGGGGTCTACGCGGGCACCCTGACGATCGGTGCTCTCATCGCACGCGGCGACATCCACCGGTACGTGGCCTCGAACCCGGAGCAGTACGGCGACGTGTCGCCGCGGACCCTGGACCCGGACGACATCGCGGACACCGCGTGGCTCCTGACCGTCGAGCGTGACCGGGCCGAAGAAGTGGTCACCCTGTAGTGAGGTTAGCCTCACTTAATCTACCTGACAGGCCTGCTGACAAGACCCTTCTATGTCACAGTGCAATGTGACATAGTACTGAGGTGGACGTGCTAGTCATCGGCGCCGGAATGGTCGGCGCGGCGTGTGCGTACTACTGCGCGACCGTCGGGCTCGGGGTCGGGGTGGTCGACCGGGGCGCGGTCGCGAGCGGCACGACGAGCGCGGGCGAGGGCAACATCCTGGTGTCCGACAAGGATCCCGGCCCGGAGCTGGACCTCGCGCTGCTGTCGGTGCGGCTGTGGGCGGAGCTGGACGGCGACTTCGAGCTGGAGGCCAAGGGCGGCGTCGTGGTCGCCCGCACGCCGGAGGCGTTGGCGGGGCTGACCGAGCTGGCGGCGAAGCAACGGGCGTGCGGGGTCGTCACGGAGACCGTGGACCCGCGCGAACTGGAGCCGTGTCTGACCCCGGACGTCGCGGGTGGCGTGTTCTACCCGCAGGACACGCAGGTCCAGCCCATGCTCGCCGCCGCGTCACTGCTGCGTGCGGCGCGTGCCAGGGGTGCGGTCGTGCGGACCGGGGCCGAGGTGCTGGAGTTGCGCCGGGACAAGGACATCACCCGCGTGCGGACCAGCGCGGGGGAGCTGTCCGCACGCTGGGTCGTCAACGCGGCGGGCACGTGGGGCGGTGCGGTCGCGATGCTGGCCGGTGCCCCCGTGCCCGTGCTGCCCCGCCGGGGGTTCATCCTCGTCACCGAGCCGCTGCCGCCGCTCGTCCGGCACAAGGTCTACTCCGCCGACTACGTGGCCAACGTGGCGAGCGACGACGCCGGGCTCGAGACGTCCGTGGTCGTCGAGGGCACACGGGCGGGCACCGTGCTGATCGGCGCCAGCCGCGAACGCGTCGGGTTCGACCGCACGTTCTCCCTGCCGGTGGTGCGAAAGCTCGCCGCGCAGGCGGTGGACCTGTTCCCGTTCCTCGCGGAGGTGAACCTGCTGCGCGGCTACCTCGGGTTCCGGCCGTACTGCCCCGACCACCTGCCGGTGATCGGCCCGGACCCACGCGTGCCCTGGCTCGTGCACGCGTGCGGTCACGAGGGCGCGGGCATCGGCCTCGCCGCCGCCACCGGCCACCTCGTCGCGCAGACCCTCACCGGCGCGACACCCGACCTCGACCTGACCCCCTTCCGACCGGACCGGTTCGCATGAGCGGAGCCTGCGGAGCGTTCCGGTGCCACGGAGTCGGCGAGGGGGCGGCATGAGCACTTTCAGCTTCGACGGCGAGGACGTCACCGCGGTGCCGGGCCAGAGTGTCGGCGCGGCGCTGATCGCGGCGGGCCACCGGTCCTGGCGGACCACGAGGCACGCCGGTGCGCCACGTGGCGTGTTCTGCGGCATCGGGATCTGTTACGACTGCCTCGTGGTGGTGAACGGCACGCCCAACCTGCGGGCCTGCCTGACCGAGGTCCGCGACGGCGACGAGGTCGCATCGCAGGAGGGCACCGGCCGTGGTCGCTGACATCGCCGTACTCGGCGCCGGTCCGGCCGGGCTCGCCGCCGCGGTCGCCGCGCACCGGGCAGGCGCACGGGTCACGCTGGTCGACTCGGCGTCCCGGGTCGGCGGGCAGTACTGGCGCCACCGCGACGGCGCGGAACCCGCCGGGCTGCGGCCTTTCACCGACGTCCCGCTCGACTTCCGGGCAGGGCACGCGATCTGGCACGTCGAACGCACCGACGACGGCTTCACCACGCACACGTCCGCCGGCGAGGTCCTGTCCCGCAAGGTGATCGTGGCGACCGGCGCGTACGACCGGCAGGTGCCCTTCCCGGGCTGGACCCTGCCGGGGGTGTTCACGGCCGGTGGCGCGCAGGCCCTGCTGAAGGGCCACGGGGTCGTCGCGGGGGACCGGGTGGTCGTCGCGGGAACCGGACCGTTCCTGCTGCCCGTCGCCGCCGGGCTCGCCCGCGCGGGTGCCCGCGTGCTGGGGGTGTTCGAGGCAGGTTCGCCGCTCGGGTTCACGCGTCGCCCGGCCGCCGTGCTGCGCAACCCCGGCAAGCTCGCCGAGGGCGCAGGCTACCTGCGGGTCCTGCGTAAGCGCCGGATCCCGTTCCACACCAGGCAGACCGTGGTCGCCGCGCACGGCGACGACCAGGTCCGGGCGGTGACCGTCGCGACGCTCGACCGGGACTGGCACGTCGTGTCGCACCGCGAGCTCGAGTGCGACACCGTGGCCGTCGGCTACGGGTTCACGCCACAGCTGGAGATCCCGCTCCAGCTCGGCTGCGCCACCCACCTCGACCTCGACGGCAGCCTGGTCGCCACCGCGGACGACCGGCAGCGGGCCTCGGTGCCCGACGTCTTCCTGGCCGGCGAGGTCTGCGGGATCGGCGGCGTCCAACTGTCCCTTGTGGAGGGTGAGCTGGCGGGCCGCCACGCGGCGGGCGCCGAGCCGGACGCCAGGGTACTGCGGCGGCGCGCGGCCCTGCGGGCGTTCGCGGCCGCCATGCACCGCACGTACCCCGTCCCGCCCGGCTGGCAGACCTGGCTGGCCGACGACACGCTCGTCTGCCGGTGCGAGGAGGTGTCGGCCGCGACGATCCGCCGGTCCATCGTGGATCTCGGGGCGACGGACCCGCGTGCCGTCAAGCTCGTCGCCCGGCCGGGCATGGGGCTGTGCCAGGGCAGGGTGTGCGGGTACGCCACCGCCTGCCTGGTGTCGCGGCCCGTCACCGCCGACGGCCTGCGGGGCATGGCCACCCGGCCCATCGCACAACCGGTCACTCTCGGAGAGCTCGCGCGACAACATGTGGAGGAACGATGACCAAGCCGTGGCACGGAGTCCTGGTGGCGACCGCGTTGCCGTTCGACGAATCGCTCGCCGTCGACCTCGACCGGTACGCCGAGCACGTCGCGTGGCTGGCCGCGCACGGCTGCCACGGCGTCACCCCCAACGGCTCGCTCGGTGAGTACCAGACCCTCCCGCCCAAGGAGCGGGCCAGGGTGGTGCGCACGGCCATCGACGCCGCCCCGGAGGGCTTCACCGTGATGCCCGGCGTCGCCGCGTACGGCGCCGCGGAGGCAAGGGGCTGGGCCGAGAACGCGGGCGAGGCGGGTGCCAAGGCCGTGATGCTGTTGCCGCCCAACACCTACCGTGCCGACGAGCGCGCGGTGATCGCGCACTACCGCGAGGTCGCCAAGGTCGGCCTGCCGATCGTGGCCTACAACAACCCCACCGACACCAAGGTCGACCTGGTCCCCGAGCTGCTCGCCCAGCTGTACGACGAGGGGCTGATCGTCGGGGTCAAGGAGTTCACCGGCGACGTGCGGCGCCCGTACCGGATCCACGAGCTGGCCCCCGGCCTCGACGTGCTGTGCGGTGCCGACGACGTGGCGTTGGAGCTGGCCGTCGCGGGCGCGGTCGGGTGGATCGCGGGCTTCACCAACGCGCTGCCGGACTCCACCGTGGCGCTGTGGGAGGCCGCGTCGGCGGGTGACCTCGACAAGGCGCTGCCGCTCTACCGGCTGCTGCACCCGTTGCTGCGCTGGGACTCCCGCACCGAGTTCGTGCAGGCCATCAAGCTCAGCATGGACATCGTGGGCCGCTACGGCGGGCCGTGCCGCCAGCCCCGCGTGGCGCTCACGCCGGAACACGAGGCGGCCGTGCGCCTGGCCACCGAGCACGCGCTCGCGGAAGGGCTTTCCTGACATGCGGGCGAAACGGGTCTTCCACGCCGTCGACTCCCACACCGAGGGCATGCCCACGCGGGTGATCACCGGCGGCGTCGGCGTCATCCCCGGCGACACGATGTTCGACCGGCGCCTGTACTTCATCTCCCACCTCGACCACCTGCGCCGACTGCTGATGAACGAGCCACGCGGCCACTCCGCCATGAGCGGCGCGATCCTGCAGCCGCCCGCCCGGCCCGACGCCGACTGGGGTGTGGTGTTCATCGAGGTGTCCGGCTGCCTGCCGATGTGCGGGCACGGCACCATCGGCGTCGCCACGGTCCTGGTGGAGACGGGCATGGTCGAGGTGACCGAGCCCGTCACGACCATCCGACTCGACACCCCGGCCGGTCTCGTCGTCGCGGAGGTCGCGGTCGCGGACGGGGTCGCGAAGGCGGTCACCATCCAGAACGTGCCGTCGTTCACCGTCGCACTCGACCAGACCGTCGACGTGCCCGGTTTCGGCGACGTGCGCTACGACATGGCCTTCGGCGGCAACTTCTACGCGATCCTCGACCTCGACCAGCTCGGGCTGCCGTTCGACCGCGCGGCGGGACAACGGCTGCTCGACGCCGGACTGTCCATCATGGACGCGATCGACAAGCAGAACCGCCCGGTGCACCCGGAACAGCCGGAGATCGCGGGCTGTCACCACGTCTACCTCGCCGCACCCGGCTCCACCGCACGGCACTCCCGGCACGCGATGGCCATCCACCCCGGCTGGTTCGACCGTTCGCCGTGCGGCACCGGCACCAGCGCGCGGATGGCGCAGCTGCACACGCGGGGCGAACTGCCGCTGCATACCGACTTCCGCAACGAGTCGTTCATCGGCACGCACTTCACCGGCAGGCTGGTCTCCGCGACCACGGTCGGGGACCTGGCCGCCGTGGTGCCGACGATCACCGGCCGCGCCTGGCTCACCGGCACCGCACAGTACTTCCTCGACCCCGACGACCCGTTCCCGGAGGGGTTCCAGCTGTGATCCCGTTCCTGGACACCCTCCCGGACGAGCGGTCGGCCATCGCGGCCATCCGCGCCGCGCTCCGCGACGGCCTCGACCCGGAGGCGGGGTGGGCGCGGTCGCTCGTGCCGGTCGAGCACGGTCAGATGATGCTGATGCCCGCGGAGTGGGGCCGGTACGCGGGCATCAAGGTCGGCACCGTCGCGCCGGACAACCCGTCGCTTGGCCTGCCCCGCATCCAGGGCATGTACATGCTGCTGGACGGCGAGACCCTGGCCCCGCTGGCGATCGTGGACGGCGCGACGCTGACCATCTCACGCACGGCGGCCGTGTCCGCGCTCGCGGTCGACCTGCTGGCCTCGCCGGACGCGTCGTGCCTCGTGGTGTTCGGCACCGGTCCCCAGGCGCGGGGCCATGTCGCGGCGATCCGCACCGTCCGGCCGATCGACGAGGTGATCGTGGTCGGGCGCTCCCACGCGGCCGAGTTCGCGTCCTCGGTGGACGGCAGGGCCGGCTCGACGGTCGACGTGGCCAGGGCACACGTGGTGGTGTGCGCGACGACGGCACGCACCCCGCTGTTCAACGGCGGCATGCTGCAGCGCGGGGCCACGGTCGTCGCGGTCGGCTCGCACGAGCCGAACGTCCGCGAGGTCGACGACCGCACCGTGTGCGCGTCGACCGTCGTGGTGGAGGCCCGCAGCGCCGCACTGCGTGAGGCGGGCGACGTGGTCCAGCCGCTGGCGGCAGGCGTGTTCGACCCGAACACGCTGGTGTGCCTCGCAGGCCTCGTGCGGGGCGAGGCGAAGGTCGACATGTCGCGCCCGAGGCTGTTCAAGAGCGTCGGCATGGCCTGGGAGGACCTGGTGATCGCCGCGACCGGCTGGGAGAACCGGCCGTGAGCGGGGAGAACGCGTTGACACTTCCCGCGCTGGCCGGACGCCGCAGCCTGCGTGAGGAGATCACCCGGACACTGCGGGCGGCGGTGATCTCGGGCGAGCTGCGGCCCGGCGTGGTCTACTCGGCGCCGAGCCTCGCCGCCCAGTTCGGCGTCTCGGCCACCCCGGTCCGGGAGGCGATGCTGGACCTTGCCAACGAGGGTCTGGTGGACACCGTCCGCAACAAGGGCTTCCGGGTGACGCAGGTGTCCGAAAAGGACCTCGACGAGCTGAGCGAGCTCCGCGCGCTGATCGAGGTGCCCACCGTCCGCCGGATAGCCGAGACGGGTGTCCCCGACGCGGTGCTCGGCGAACTGCGGGCGCTGGCAACGGAGATCGAGGACGCCGCGGGCCGGCGGGACCTGATCGCCCACGTCAACGCCGACATGGAGTTCCACCTGAGGCTCCTGTCCCTGTCCGGCAACCACCGCCTGGTGGAGACGGTCCGCTCCCTGCGTGCGCGCTCGCGGATCTACGGCCTGCGGACCCTCGCCTCCCGCGACGCACTGGTCCCGTCGGCCCACGAGCACGCGGAGCTGCTGGACCTGCTGTCCTCGGGCGACACCGACGGCGTGGAAGACCTGATGCGCCGCCACATCGGCCATGTCCGCACCATCTGGGCCGAGTAGGGGCGGGGTGCTAGGTTCGGTGCCATGAGCCTGTCGATTGTGAACGCCGCGGTCTTCGACGGCGAGTCCGCCGACCTCGTGGACGGCCCCGTGCACCTCGAGGACGGCCGGATCGTCGCTATCGGCGGGAGTTTCCGCGCGGACCGGGTCGTCGACGCGAGGGGTGGGACCGTCCTACCCGGACTGATCGACGCGCACTTCCACGCCTACGGCATCTCCCTCGACATGCTCGGGATCGAGGGACGGCCGCTCAGCTACGTGGCGCTCGCCGGTGCACGCAGGCTCGCTCGGACGCTGCGCCGCGGCTTCACCACGGTCCGCGACGTGGCGGGCGGTGACGCGGGCCTCGCGAAGGCGATCGACGAGCACCTCGTCCCGTCGCCGCGCTACCTCTACACCGGCGCGGCACTGAGCCAGACGGGCGGGCACGGCGACCCGCGCGGTGTCGACCTCGACGTCTGCGGGTGCCACGCCCACGCCACCGAGGTCGTCGACGGCGTCGACGCGGTACGCACCGCCGTGCGCGACCGGTTCCGCCGAGGCGCGCACGCGATCAAGATGATGACCTCCGGCGGCGTCATGTCCCTGTCCGACCCGATCCGCGTGCCGCAGTACTCGGCGGAGGAGATCCGCGCGGCCACCGAGGAGGCGGGCAGACGCGGCAGCTACGTCGCCGCCCACTCGTACTCGCCGGAGGCCATTCGGCACTCGGTGGCCAACGGCGTGCGCTCCATCGAGCACGGCAACCTCATGGACGAGCCGACCGCGGCGCTCATGGCGAGCCACAACGCCTTCCTGGTGCCGACCCTGGCGACCTACGACGCGATCTCCCGGCGTGGCAAGGAGGTCGGCCTCTCCCCGGTGTCGGCCCAGAAGAACCTCGAGGTGCTCGACGCGGGCGCGAAGGCGGTGCGGCTGGCCCGCGAGGCAGGCGTCCGGGTCGGCTTCGGCACCGACCTGATGGGGGAGCTGGAGGACGAGCAGCTCCACGGCATCCGCCTCCAGGTCGAGGTCGACGGCCCGCTCGACGCGCTGCGCTCGGCCACCTCGGTCAACGCGACCCTCGTCGGCCGCCCCGACCTCGGCCGCGTCCAGGTGGGCTGCGTGGCCGACCTGGTCGTCCTGCCGGGAAACCCGTTCGACACCCCGTCCCTGCTGTGGGGCGAGGACCGTACCGTGATCCAGGCAGGTCGCCCGGTTTCCTGAAGGGCCCCGGGAAGGGCCCTCCAGGAAGGGCCGTCAGGCCGCCAACGGCACGCCCAGCGTGCGGTCCGCGGGCGGGCTGTCACAGAACGCCGTGAGCAGCACGTTGTTCAGCGCCTCGATGACCCTGGCCGCCACGGCGGGGTCGTCGAGGTCCGCGTTGCCCGAGGTGAGCGACATCTCGATCCGTGTCGAGCGGTCCGGGGTCGTGAACATGAACGACTGGAACCCGTGGAGCCCACCCGTGTGTCCGAAGTGGACACCACCGCAGGTCGGGCCCGCGTCCAGCAGCTCCAACCCGAGGCCGTAGGGCGCGAACTGTGACGACGCGGTCATCTGCGCCAGCAGGTCCGGTGGCAGCAGCCGCCCGCCTGCGAGCGCCGAGACGAACGTGTCCAGGTCCCGGGTCGTGGAGATGATCTGCCCGGCCGAGTTGGCCCAGCTCGGGTTGACCCTGGTCGCGTCGACCACCGTGAGCGGTCCCCCGTCGCGGTAGGTGTAGTAGCCGTGCGCGTGCGGGTCCGGCAGTCCCGCCCAGTTGCCGGGGATCACCGTCCCACGCAGGCCGAGCGGCTCGATGACCCGCCGGCGCACCTGGAACTCCCACGGTGTGCCGGTCACCTTCCTGATCAGTTGCCCCGCGACGATGTAGTTCGTGTTGGAGTACGACCACGACGTTCCCGGCGCGAACCGTGCCGGCTTCGACAGCGAGACCGCGATCAGCTCGTCCGGGGTGTAGGACCTGAAGCGGTTGGCCACGAAGTCCGGCCCGAACAGGGGAATGCCCGGCTCGACGGTGCCGTCCGGGTGCCCCTCGCCCGTGTAGTTGAACAGGCCGCTCTCGTGGCGCAGCAGCATGCGCACGGTGATCCGCGGGTCGAAGCCGTACTGGGGCAGGTAGTCCGCGACCGGCCTGTCCAGCACCACCTTCCCCTCCCGGACCAGCTGCAGGACCACCGTCGACACGAACGACTTGGTGATGCTGCCGACCCGGAACCGACCGTTGGTCGCCACCCTGCCGCCGGACAGCTCACGCACGCCCGCCGAGCCCGTCCAGTCGCCCTGCTCGTCGTGGATGCGTAACTGCACGCCCGCGATGCCGGCTTCGGTCAGCGACGACATCGCCTGCCGCAGGTCGTTCCTGCCGTCTCCGGTCGCGTTCGCCGTGCCGCCGGTCAGACCCACGGCCAGCGTCGCGGCCAGCAGGACGCCGCCGATCTTCCTTCTGCTTACCCCCATCAGCGATCCCTTCGTGTCACGCGGGGGCCTGTCCCCCGACGCCAAGGGATACTGGCCCGCCACGGACACCGGCCACATCCCCGAAGCGGACGATGCCGGGTAGTCCGCGCGGATGACCCGCAGGCGCCGGTCAGCGCCGAACGTGCTGACGGGAGCCTTCGTCACCCAGCCGCAGCGCCAGGAGCGGGCACAGCGTGGTGGCCTTCTCCGCGTGCGAGGTGAGGTGGTCCGGCACCTCGACCGGTCCTTGCCGGTGGGGGATCGGGTATCCCCACGGGTCGCGGTCGAGGACCTCGGGCAGCAGCTCGACG
Source organism: Actinophytocola oryzae (assembly GCF_004364325.1). GTDB lineage: Bacteria > Actinomycetota > Actinomycetes > Mycobacteriales > Pseudonocardiaceae > Actinophytocola > Actinophytocola oryzae. The sequence goes on from NZ_SOCP01000001.1 coordinate 90,096, forward strand.
CACAGTCCCCGCCCGTCGCAGGCGGTCCAGTCGATGTGCAGGCGGGTCATGGGTGCTCCTCGGTCGGGCAGTGGCCGTGTTCGTGGGCGGCGACCTCGGCGGCGAACGTGGCGAGCGTGCTGCGGACGAACCGCGCGGTGCCGTCGGGGTGGTGGCACGCGCCGCGGCCCGTCACCAGGCGGGCCAACCACTCCAGCCCTCGGGAGGAAGCCCGTCCCTCGGCGAGGGCCGCCATCGTCGCGGCGACCGCGGGCAGCCCGTTGAGGCACGGCCCGCACTGCTTCGCGTTCTGGTCGGCCAGGAAACGGGTCACCTCGGCGGCGAACCGGAGCGGGCAGCTGTCCGGCGGCAGCGCGTGGACGACGCCGGCGCCGGGAGTGCCGCCGAAGGGCGCCAGACCGGCGCGGGACAGGGGAGTCGGCCCGGCAGGCACCCACACCCCGTGGAAACCGCCGACCAGCACCACGCCGGAGGGCGCCAGCTCGTCGAGCGGGAGGCCGACCGGCACCTCGTGCACCCCTGGCGCGGCAACGTGTCCGCTGACCGTGACGAGCATCGTGCCCGGCTCCTCCCGCGTCCCGGTGCGGCGGAACCACGCGGGCCCGCGGCGCGCGATCATCGCGATGTGCGCGAGCGTCTCGACGTTGTGCACGACCGTCGGCCGACCGTCCACTCCGGACACCGGGACGGGTGTGGTGCGGAACCGGGGCAGCGCGGGACGTCCCTCGATCGCGGCGACCACCGAGGACTCCTCGCCCGCGACGAACCATTCCGGCGCGTGCACGACCCGGACCGGCACGCGGTCCCGGCGGTCCTCGACCACGACCTCCTCGGGCGCGTACAGGTAGGCCTCGGTCGCGCCGACCGCCTCCGCCACGAGCTGCAACCCGTCGAGCACCAGGTGCGGGTTGGTCCGCAGCAACGCCATGTCCTTGCGGCTCAGGGGCTCGCCCTCCGCGCCGTTGGCGACCACGACCGGCGCCTGACCACCGACCGCGGCGGCCGCCTTGCGCCACGCGGGAAAGCCCGCACCGCCCCGGCCGGTGAGCCCGGCCGTCTCGAGTTCGGCGACGAGCCGCCCCGGGCCGCCACGCCAGGGGATCGGGCCGCTGCGTGCGCGGTGGGCGGCGAGTGTGGGAGTGTCGGCGCCGAGCAGCATGCCGGTGTCGGTCGAGGCGGTCATCGGGACATCTCCAGGGGGATCGGGTGCTCGGTGAAGCTCGTCGACAGCCGCCACGACAGCGCGCACGCGACCACGACCGAGCACACGCCCGCGAGGACGAGGAACCACACCGTGCCCGCGTCGCTGCCCGCGCCGAGCGCGTGCACGAGCGCGACCGGCCACGAGACGTAGGCGCTCCAGTGGATCGCCCGCCACGTGCGGTGTCCGATCCGGTGGCGCAGCAGGCTCGTGACCACGACTGCCGCCAGCAGGTCCAGCGTGAGCGTGCCCAGCCCGACCCAGAACGGCGCGTACCCGGCGAGGAACGGGAACACGGTGTCGACGACGGCCAGCTGCGCGTACGGGTCGAACAGCAGCAGGACCACGTGCAGCACCAGGAAGACCGCGGCCAGCAGGCTCGTGTTGCGGTGCAGTGCCGCGACCGCGAACCTCGGCAGCCACGGCGCGGGCCGCCCGGACCGCGTGCCGATGCCGAGCGTGACGGAGACCGTCAGCAGCACCAGCGCCACGACACCGGACCCGCGCCCGAGGTACCAGAGAGCGTCGGTGCTCATGACGGCCACCCGCCGAGCACATGCACCCGGCCCGCCCTGTCGACGAGGCGCGCGGCCACGCCAGCACGGCTCAGCGCACCGACCGCGTCCGCGCCGCGGACCAGGCTCGCCGTGCTGTGCGTGTTGGCGACGACACAGGTGTCGGCGGCGACGGTGACACTGCGCCAGACCCGGTTCGACGGCATGCCGGTGCGTGGGTCGAGGACGTGGTGGAGCAGCAGCCCGCCACGCCGCCAGCTCCTGCTGGTCGTGCTCGACGTGGCCATCGCGGTGCCCGGCGTGACCCGGACCGTGGTCTCCGGGTCGGTCGGGCGGTCCCGCACGTGGATCCGCCAGTGCGGTGCCGGGCCCGCGGTCGCGATGTCACCGCCCAGCTCCACGAGGACGCCGGTGCCGAGGCGGTCGGCGACCAGCCGGGCGCAGCGGTCCGCGGTCAGCGCCTTCGCCGTCGCACCGAGGTCGAGCCGCGTGCCCGGCGGGACGGTGAGCGTGCGCCCGGCCAGCCCCACGTCCCGCCACGACGTCGTGCGCCCCACCCGGGTCCGGACCGCGGGCCCGTCCCGGACCTCGGCGATGTCCCGGTCGTAGCCGAGGCGTGCCAGGTCCGCACCCAGTGTCGGGTCCACGTCGCCGCCGGACCGCGTCGCCGCGGCCAGCGCCGCGCCGACCAGCTCCGCGAGCAGCGGGCTCACCGTCACCGGCCCACCCTCCCGCTCGGCACGCGCCAGCTCGGAGTCCTCGCGGAACCGGCTGCACGCCGCGTCGACCGCGGCCAGCTCCGCCTCGACCAGCTCCCGCGCCGGGGCGAGGGCGTCCGCCTCGGTGACCACGACGCTCGCGCTGGTGCTCCACACCCGCCACCGTGCCGTCGCCATCACGATCCTCCCGAGCCCGCGTCGGCGCCGCCGCCCGACGTGTCGCCGGAGACGCCGCCGCTGTAGTCGCCGCCGTTCCGCGACGTGCCCGAGTCGTCCGAGGACGAACTGTCCGAAGAGGACGACGAGCCGCCGGAGGTACCCGAGGTGCCCGAGCTGTCCGACTGGTCGCCGACCGTGCACGCCACCGCGACCGTGCCCACGATGCCCGCGACGGCGACGGCCGCGGTCACGCCCGCGATCCTGCGCAGTCCCTGCTGCCGTGTACTCGTCATGGCCTAGCTGCCCTGCTGGGCGGGCGGATGACCCAGCTGGCCGGTGCCCGCCTCGGCGAGCGACTCGGCGGTCGCGGTGTCGCCGGACACGGTCGCGACGATCATCACGTCGTCCCCGGTCGCGATGCTCGACAGGTCCGTGGCGCCGTCGCCGACCACCGTGTCCGAGTCGATCACGTACGTCCTGGTGTAGCCGTCGTCGCTCTTCGCCGTGATGGACGTGTCGCTGACCGCGATCACCTCGCCGTTCTGCGTCAACTCCGTGCCGTAGCCGCCGTTCCCGTCCGACACCACGTACTCGCCGTGCAGTGCCTGGGAAATCCCGCCGCCTCCCGGGCCGCCGCCCATGCCTCCCGGCCCGCCCGTGCCGCCACCCGGCCCCTGCTGTGAGGCCGAGGAGGACGTCGAGTCACTGGCCGCGTAGACGGCGACCGTGCCCGCACCGGCGATCCCGACCGCGACGGCGACCGCGATCACCAGCTTCCTTACCGGCCACCGGCGTTCCGGCTCGGCGCTCCGCGCGCCCCATTCGGTCGACATGCTGCCGCACTCCTCGTCTCGGTTGGCGGCCGTGGCGCCGCCCGTGACCTCAACACAAGGCGGCCCGGCTGTGTGCCCGCTGTGCGTGCGGCCGGGTCTCGCTGTGTTGCGCTTCCCGTGGTCACCCGGCCACGGGGAGTCGATGCTGTGAGCGCTCACAGTCCACCACGTTGCCGCTGGCCACGAGGTATGGGCCTTGACACGCTCACGGGAAGCACCAAAACTGGGAGCGCTCACAACTCCTCAACCACTCCGCAACGACGCGAAACGAGGCCGTGTGATGCGTTCCCTGCTCCCTGGGTTGGTGCTGCTCGCGACCGTCTTGTCCGGTTGCTCCTCGGGTGGGTCGGACGACGGCGGCAAGGTCGAGCTGACCTTCTGGACCTGGGCGACCGACATCGAGAAGGTCGTCGACAGGTGGAACGCCACCCACCCGGACATCCACGTCACCGTGAGCCGCCAGTCGCAGGGCGACGAGCTGGTCACCAAGGTGCTGACCGCCGCCAAGGCAGGCAACGCGCCGGACCTGTTCCAGGCCGAGTACCAGGCGCTCCCGACCTTCGTCAGCAACGACGCGGTCGCCGACCTCGCCCAGTACGCCGGTGACGCGAAGGACGCGTTCGCGGGCGGTGTCTGGCAGCAGGTCACCCTCGGCACCGAGGGGGTGTACGCGATCCCGCAGGACAGCGGCCCGATGATGCTCTACTACCGCGCGGACCTCTTCACGCAGTACGGCCTGACCGTGCCCAGGACCTGGGACGAGTTCGCCCAGACCGCCCGCACACTGCGCGCGAAGACCACCACGAGCCACCTGACCACGTTCTCCGCCAACGATCCCGGCTGGTTCGCCGGGCTCGCGCAGCAGGCGGGTGCGCAGTGGTGGAAGGTCGGCGGCGACACCTGGACCGTCGGCATCGACGACGAGCCGACGAGGAAGGTCGCCGACTACTGGGGCGGCCTCGTCGCCGAAGGTGTGATCGACGACAGGCCCATGTACACCCCGGAGTGGAACAAGGCGCTGGGCGACGGCACGCTCCTCGCCTGGCCCAGCGCGATCTGGGCGCCGGGCGTGCTGGGCGACGTCGCGGCCGGCACCCGGGGCAAGTGGGCGATGGCGCCGTTGCCGCAGTGGTCGGCAGGCGAGAACCGCACCGGCAACTGGGGCGGCTCGTCGACCGCGGTGTCCGCGAAGTCGGCGCACGTCGAGGCGGCGGCCGAGTTCGCGGTCTGGCTCGACACCGATCCGGAGGCGACGGCGGGGCTCGTGACCGAGGGCGCGCTCTACCCGGCCGCCCGTGACGGCCAGTCCGGTCCCGCGCTGGCCGAACCGCCCGCGTTCATGCCCAACCAGCCGGACTTCTACGTCACGGCCAAGGACATCGCCGACACCGCGGCCGGCTGGACCTGGGGCCCCGACGTGAACGTCACCTACCAGACCTACAAGGACGCCTTCGGCAGGGCGATCACCGACCGGACGCCCTTCGCCGACGCCGTCGCCTCGATGCAGAAGTCCACGGTGGACGACATGCGCAGGACCGGCTTCAAGGTCGAGGAGTAGTGCCCGGGCGGCCCGGCAGGCGCGCGGTGCCGTACGTGTTCCTCGCGCCCGCGATCCTGTTGTTCACCCTCACCGTGCTGGTGCCGGTCGGGTACACGGTGTACCTGTCGCTGCACCGGGCGAAGGTGAGCGGGCTCGGCCTCGGGCGCGGTGCCCGCACGGAGGTCTTCGCCGGCCTGAGCACCTACCGGGAAGCCCTGGCACAGCCCGAGTTCTGGCGCGGCGCGCTGCGGGTGCTCGCCTACGGCGCGGTGCTCGTGCCCACCATGATCGGACTGGCGCTGCTGTTCGCGCTGCTGCTCGACCGGCCGAAGGTGCGGTTCGCGCGGTTCAGCCGGCTGTCGATCTTCCTGCCGTACGCGGTACCCGGCGTGGTGGCGAGCGTGCTCTGGGGCTTCCTCTACCTGCCCTCGCTCACCCCGCTGCCGGTACCGGACGGCCTGCTGGGACCCGGGTTGCTGTTCGCGGTGGCCAACATCGGGCTGTGGGGCGGGGTCGGGTTCAACACGGTCGTGATCCTCACGTCGCTGCGGGCGATTCCCGCCGAGGTGTACGAGTCGGCACGGCTGGACGGCGCGAGCGAGCGGCAGATCGCGTTGCGGGTCAAGACACCGCTCGTGCTGCCCGCGCTGATCATGACGAGCATCTTCACGGTGATCGCCACGCTGCAGGTGTACACCGAGCCGACCACCCTGCAGCCGCTGACCAACGCGCTGCCGTCGACGTGGACGCCGCTGATGAAGATCTACAGCGACGCGTTCGTGCGGGGCGACATCCACTCCGCCGCGGCGGGCTCGGTCGTCGTCGCCGCGGTGACGTTGACGCTCTCACTGGCGTTCCTGCGCGTGATCGCGAGGCGCGCGTTCGCGGGGGAGGAGCGGTGACCCGGCCCGGTCGGCTCGCCTCGGTGATCCTGCTGTTCGGCGCGGCGTACTGCCTGCTGCCGGTGGCGTGGGTGGTGATCGCCGCGACCAAGGGCACCTCGGAGCTGTTCAGCTCCTCGACGTTCGTGCCGGGCAGCGCGTTGTTCGACAACATCTCGCGGCTCGCCACCTACCGGGACGGGCTGTTCTGGCGGTGGGCGGCCAACACCGCGCTGTACGCGGGGGTCGGCGCGGCGCTGTCGGCCGGCCTGTCCGGCCTGAGCGGCTACACGCTCGCGAAGTACACGTTCCCCGGCCGTGGCGTGGTCTTCAACGTGCTGCTGGCCGGGATCCTCGTGCCGGGCGTGGTGCTGGCGGTGCCGCAGTACCTGCTGCTGGCCAAGCTCGGGCTCGCCGACACGTACCTCTCCGTGCTGCTGCCCGGCATCGTCAGCCCGTTCGGCATCTACCTCGCCAGGGTGTACTCGGCGGCGGCCGTGCCGGACTCGGTCATCGAGGTCGCGCGGACCGACGGCGCCGGGGAGCTGCGGATCTTCCTGACCGTGGCGCTGCCGATGATGGTGCCGGGACTCGTGACCGTGTTCCTGTTCCAGTTCGTCGCGATCTGGAACAACTTCCTGCTGCCCTACATCATGCTCGGCGACGACCGGAAGTTCCCGCTCACGGTCGGCCTGGTCACGATGCTCAAGCAGGGCAACGCCCAGCCCGCGCTGTACAACCTGGTGATCACCGGCGCGTTGCTGTCGGTCCTGCCGCTGGTGGCGTTGTTCCTGACACTGCAACGGTACTGGCGGATCGACCTGATGACCGGGGCGGTGAAGGGGTGAGCAGGCTGCGGCGCAGACGCCCGACGATGGACGACGTGGCCCACGCCGCCGGCGTCTCGCGGGGCACGGTGTCGCGTGCGCTCAACGGCGGCCGCAACGTCAGCGGGGCCGCGCAGGCGGCGATCGACAAGGCCGTCCGCCAGACCGGCTACGTGGTCAACCCCCACGCGAGAAGCCTTGCCACACAACGGGCGATGTCGGTGGCGTTCGTGCTCTCCGAGCCGCAGGACCGGCTGTTCGAGGACCCCAACTTCCACCTGCTGCTCCACGGCTGCACACAGGCCCTGGCGGACAACGACGTCACGGTCCTGCTGACCCTCGCGGGCACCTCGGAGGAACGCAAGCGGGTGAGCCGGTTCGTGACCGCCGGTCACGCTGACGGCGTGCTGCTCGTGTCCACGCACCGGGGTGACCCGATCGTCGACGAGCTGCTGGCACAGGACGTGCCGGTCGTGGTGTGCGGCCGCCCGCTCGGCCACGAGCGCGACGTGTCCTATGTGGCCGCCGACGACCGCGACGGCGCCCGCCAGATGGTCACCTACCTCAGGTCCCAGGGCTACCGGCGCATCGGCGTGGTCACCGGACCGCCGGACACGCCGGGCGGCGTCGACCGCCTCGCCGGGTACCGGGACGTGCTCGGCGACGTGCCCGAGTCGCTCGTGGTCTCCGGGGACTACACGCAGGCGAGCGGCGAGGCCGCCCTGCACCGGCTGCTGGCACAGGCGTCCGACGTGGACGCCGTGTTCGTCGCCTCCGACCTGATGGCCGCCGGCGCGCTGGCGGCACTGCGCAGGACCGGCCGCCGCGTCCCCGAGGACGTGGCGGTGGCCGGCTTCGACGACTCGAGAATCGCGGCGGCCTGCCACCCGCCGCTGACCACGATCCGCCAGCCGTGGGCACGGATCAGCACTGAGATGGCACGACTGCTGCTGCGCCTCGTCGAAGGTGACGAGAACGCCGCGGTGATCCTGCCCACGGAGCTGGTGATCAGGGAGTCAGCGTGAATCCACAAAGGAGTGAGCGATGCGCAGGCGAACCCTTCTGGCCGCCCCCCTGGCGGCCGCGTTCGGCACACTGGTGGTGCCACCCGCTTTCGCGGCGACCGGCCCACGCATCCGGGGCGCCGACATCTCCTTCACCCTGCAGGAGGAGTCTGCCGGGAAGTCCTATCGGGACAGCGGAACGGTCAGGCCGATCGAGCAGATCCTGGCCGGCCGCGGCTCGAACTACGTGCGGCTGCGTGTGTGGAACTCGCCGCCGTCGGGCTACAGCACGCTGTCCTCGGCCCTGACCCTGGGCCGCCGGGCGCAGCAGGCAGGCCTGCGGATCCTGCTGGACCTGCACTACTCGGACTTCTGGGCCGACCCGAGCAAGCAGGCGACCCCGTCGGCGTGGTCCGGCCAGAACCTGTCCACCCTGGCGACGACCGTCCGCAACTACACCCGCGACGCGGTCTCCGCCTTCTCGCGCCAGGGCAGCCCGGTGTCGATGGTCCAGGTGGGCAACGAGATCACCAGCGGCATGCTGTTCCCGCTCGGCCAGATCTACCGCTCCGACGGCGAACACTGGTCGGAGTTCGCGACGCTGCTCAAGGCCGGTATCGCGGGCGCGCGTGACGCAGGCGCCCCGTCGATCATGGTCCACATCGACCGGGGCGGCGACAACGGCGGCTCGCGGTACTTCTACGACCGCATCGTGGCCCAGGGCGTGTCGTTCGACGTCATCGGGCTGTCGTACTACCCGTTCTGGCACGGTTCGCTGTCGGCGCTGCGGTCCAACCTGAACGACCTGTCCTCCCGCTACGGCAAGGACCTCGTCCTCGCGGAGACGTCCTACCCGTGGACGCTGGGCAACGGCGACAGCCTCGGCAACTTCATCACGTCGACGAGCCAGCTCCCGGACGGTTCCCGGTTCCCGGCGACGCAGTCCGGTCAGGCGGCCTACTTCGAGGAGCTGCGCAACGTCCTGGCCGCCGTCCCCGGCTCGCGCGGCGCCGGTTTCTTCGACTGGGAACCGGGTTGGCTCCCCGGCGTCGGCTGGTCGCCCGGCGAGGGCAACCCGAACGACAACCTCACGATGTTCGACTGGTCGGGCAACGCACTGCCGTCCCTGCAGGGCTTCCGCGCGGGCTCGTAGCTCACGCGGGGTCGCGGGGGCATCACGGTCGCCGCCCGCTGGCCCGCGACGATGCACCGGAGGTCCACGTCCTGCTCGAGCACCGGCGGCTCGTCGAGCAGGAAGGTGCCCGCGGTCACGAGGAACGTCCTGATGACCGCGTCACTGCCCTTCTTGGTCAGCGGCGCCTGGTAGAGCAGGTAACGCGCGGTCTGCCAGGCGCCGACGTCGTGCGGGGCGGCGTCCCCGAGCACGGTCATGGCGACCTCGAACAACCGCGCCCGGTTGGCGTCCGGCGCGGTGACGGCGTAGACCGGGTCCCCGCCGGTCTCGATCCGGCTCGCGTCGACACCGCGCCGCGCGATCCGCCTGACGAGGTCGGCGGCGACCCGCCGCGCGGCGGCCCCGCGCACCAGGCTGTTCCCGACGATCGTCGTGCCGTCGGGCAGCGTGACGAGGTTGCGCAGCGTGTCCCCGTCATGGCGCTCGGCGGCGAACCGGTCGAGCGCCACCTGCCCGTACCGCACCGTGATCCGGAGCGCCGGGGTGGCCAGCCCACCCCGGTAGGTCCGGCTTTCCCCGTGCCAGAACGGTTTCTCCCGGAGCCGACCCACGTACCCGAGCCGGTCGTAGTTCGGGCCGCCCTCGTCGATGCTCAGCAGGTACCGGTCGGGCTCGTCGGCCAGCCCGACCCCGACGCGTCGCCGCGTGCGGTGCGCGAGGTCCGCGCGCCACCGCGTGATCGCCTCGTAGGCCGCGCGGAACGCCGCGGCCCTGCCCTGCCGCGACCACGCGGTCCGCAGCGCGTCGGCCAGCGGCGGGAGCGTCGCCATCGCGGCCCGCACGTGCTCGTGCGCGAACTCCCGGATCCGCGCGACCTCCGTCTCGTCGTTGGTGTGCAGGGCGAAGTGCGGCGTCGGGAAGCTCGCCGGGGTGATGGCCGTCATGCGCTCGGTCATGGGTGCACCACCGGGCTCGCCCACGCCAGGTCCGGTTGGCCGCTGTCGGGGCGGTGCGCGGCGAGGGTGAGCGTCAGCACGTCGGTCACGTCGACCGTCAGGGGCAGCGGGTCGCCGGGGGTGACGGAGGACTGCGCGAGGGTGCGGCCGTCGCCGGTGACCGTGAACAGGACGTCGCGTGCCGAGGTGGCGGGCAGGGCGGCGACGATCGTGTCGAGCCGACGGTAGCGCATGGCGAGGCGGAAGCTGATCGATCCGGCGTAGGGACCGAACACGATGCTGTCGCCGTGGAGGGTGCCGTCGATCTCGGTCGTGCCGAGGCGGATGCCGGGGGAGCGGGCCGAGGGCGGGAGGGTGGTCAGGAACAGCGAGCCGGACGGTTGCGCGACGTACCGGCGAACCTCCCGGACCAGGCGGTCCAGGCCTGCGTCACCGGGGTGGAAGTCCAGGTGCGGCCGGTCGGCGAGGGCCGCGATCGGCGCCGGGAGGTCGGCGGCGGCGAGCGGGCCGCGGCCGGTGGTGAGGACCTGGATGACCGGGCGGTCCTCCCGCAGCGCGTGCGCGATCTCCGCGCGGACCCAGTCGTCGGGGTCGTCGATGCGGTGGCCGGTCAGCCAGTGGTGTCCGACGACGACGAGCATCACCGCGCAGCCTGCCGCCTCCGCCGCCAGCGTCGGCGGGAACGGGGTGCCGCCGTGCATCGCGCGGCTCGACCGGAACACCCGGTCCACACCGAGCACCCGGCACAGTTTCTGGTCGATCAGCTCCGCCGTGTTCTCGGCGTCGCCGAGGCGGAAGTTGACGAATGCCCTACCGGACACCATGCCTCCCGTTCCCCGGCGGCCGGACCGACCTCAAGGATGCGTCACGGGCATGGACGAGGAACGGACTGATCGTGGACGATACAAGGACAAAGTGGTCCCGAGTCAGCTCACCGCGTGGAGGAACCGGTAGAACGCGCCGGCCGCCGGGAGGAACCACGGCGTGCCGAAGTGCCCCGGCACCGCGCGGAACGGAAGGTCCCGCCAGATGTTGGCGCTCACGTCGCCGGTGAGCACCTGGGCCATCACCTTGCCCATGTGGGTGGCCATCTGCACGCCGTGGCCGCTGTAGCCGACGGAGTAGTGGATCCCGTCGCGCTCGCCCGCGTGGACCATGCGGTCGAGCGTCATGTCGACGAGCCCGCCCCAGCAGTAGTCGACACGCACGCCGGACAGCTGGGGGAACACCGTCGTCAGGTCACGCAGCAGGATCCGCCCGCTGCGCAGGTCGGAGTCCCGGTCCGACAGGGCGAACCGCGCCCGGCCGCCGAACAGCAGCCGGTTGTCGGGCGTGATCCGGAAGTAGTGCAGGAGCCGCCTGCTGTCCGACGCGACACGACGGTTCGGCAACAGGCCGGCCACCGTCGTCCCGTCGAGCGGCTCGGTGACCACCACGAAGCTGCCGACCGGCACGATCCGCCGCCGCAGCCACGGCGTCAGCGCGCCGGTGTAACCACTCGTGGCCACCACGACGCGCCCGGCGCGGACGGTGCCGAGGTCGGTGCGCACGTCGCGTCCGGCCAGCTCGACCACCCGGCACCGCTCGTGGATCGACACCCCGCGCCTCACCGCGGCGCGGGCGAGCCCGGCGGTCAGCCGTCCGACGTGGACGGCCGCACCCAGCGGGTCGACCATCGCGCCGTGGTAGTGGTCGCTGCCGATCTCCTCGTGCAGGGCGGACCTCGGCACGAGCGTGACGTCCTGGCCCGCGAGGGAGCGCATCAGCTCGGCCGCACGTTCGAACGCCGCGTAGTGACCGGGTTTGGCGGCGAGGGACAGTCGGCCGGGCCGCTCGAACGAGCAGTCGATCTCCTCGGCCGCGACGAGGTCCTCGACGGTGTCGATGGCGTCGTTGTAGGCCCGGAACATCGCCACGGCACGGGTCGCCCCGTAGCGGTGCACGGCCGAGGGGAACCCGACGGCGAGACCGGGCGTGGCCATGCCACCGTTGCGTCCGGACGCACCCCAGCCGACCGTGTTCGCCTCGAGCAGAGCCACGTCGACACCAGCGCGGGCCAGGTGCAGGGCGGTCGAGAGCCCGGTCAGGCCGGCGCCGACGACCACGACGTCCGCCCGCGCGGGCAGCTCCCGCCGACGGAAGTCACCGGCCGGGGTCGCGGTGTCCAGCCAGTACGACAGGAGCTTCACACCTGCCGACGATCACCGGTCCCGGCGGGGTTGTCAACGCGGGTGTTCGTCGGGCGTGCGCAGCCCGGCCGCTAGGCGCGCCACACCTCGTGCGCGGCAGTCAGCACGGCGGCCTGGTACCGGGGTAGCGGCCCGCCCTCGACCACCACCTCGACCGGCCACCTCGACCGCAGGTCCACCCACAGCCGCGAGCTGAGACCCGAGTACGCCAGCAGCTCGTCCGTCCCCGACTCCACCTGCGCCACGTAAACCCAGCCGGACCCGTTCGCCTCCGGCGCACCGGGCAGCGGCTCCCGCCAGGCACGGCGCAACCGCCGGCCGCCGTGCCTGGGCACCTCCGCCGACAGCACCCGATCGGCCGCCGCCGGATCCGGTCCGCCCACCGGCCCGGACGGGCCGAAGCGGTAGGCCGGCGCGGGCTCCGACTCGACGACCCGGACCGCCGCCAGGTCCGAGCTGTCCGGGTCCTCCAGAACCGACCGGATCAGCTCGTGCTCCTCACGCGTCACGCCGACGCCCTCGTACGCCAGCCCCAGCAGCAGTGCGGACTCGGCCAGCTCCGGCTCGCCGCCGGCGAAGTGCCCCCGCACCGCGCCCAGCGTCTCGTCGGACAGCCGCCCGGCCAGCCGGGCGCACACGGCCGTGACCGTGGCGTAGGTCTGGACATCCATTCCGGTCACTACTTCTTCGGCTTGGGTGGCGTGATGTCAGTGGTGGTGACGTTGCCCGACGCGTCCTGCACGACCCTGATGACCTTGTCCCCCTTCGGCCCTTCCCACGTCCAGCTGCCGTCGCCGCCGGCGTCCGGGTTGCTGTAGTGCGGCGGGTTGCTCATCGGGATGCCCTTCGGGGCCGGGTTCGGGGCGGGCGGGTTGGTGATCACGCCCGGGTCCGCGCCGTTGGGCGGGTACGCGGTGCGGATCTCGCCGTTGGCGAGGACCGTCGTCTTGACCGTGACGCCGTCGACGACGCCGGTGTAGTCGTAGGCCCACGCCGGGTCGCCGTTGGCGTCCTTGGTCGGGTACGGGCCCTTCGACGGCGGACCGGACTGGGTGACCTGGTGCGCGGCGTCGAGGATCTTGGCCTTGTCCCAGCTCTTCGGGAACTCGGTCTTCTTCGAGAACCCGGTGCCCGCGAGGTGACCGCCCTGCCGACCACCGTCGCCCGTGATGATGTGTGTCTCGGACTCCGGGGTGTGCGCGATGTCGGTGTTCTTCGGCGGGGTGGTCGGCGCGGGCGGGTAGCCCTTCGGCGGCGGCTTGGCGGCCGGGGTGGTGGTGCTCGACCCACCGGCGGTCGGGCTCGGCGGACGCCCGGCCTCCGCCGCCTTGCCGGTGGCGTCCATCGCGCTGGTCATGCCCTTGCTCGCGTCGATGCCACCGTGCACCGTCGACGGTTTGCCGGACGTCGACCCGTCGCCGCCGGAGCCGGTCCCGTCGTGCGGTTTGCCGGTGCTGCCGTCACCCCCTTCGGAGTGGCCGCCGCCGTGCGGTCCCTTGGGTTTGGGCGTCAATGTCCTGCCTAGTCGTTGAGAAGCTTGGTGAGGTTGGTCAGGCTGGTGATCAACGCGCCCGTGTAGGTCAGGATGCGGCCCACCCACTTGACGATCGCGGCCACGATCTGCGAGGCGATCACCGGGATCGTGACCACGAAGATGGCCTCCGCCGCCCAGACGATCACACGGGCCACGAGGTCGGCGATGAGGTCGCGCACGATGTCCCTGGTGAACGACACCAGGCCACCTGCGCCCTCCGTGGCCACCGCCATCGCCGCCGCCGTGGCGGACAGACCCCCGATGGCGTCGGTGTTGTTGGCCATCAGCTTCTGGTAGGAGTCCGAGGCGGCTCCGGTCCAGCCCGGCAGGTCGTCCTGCAGGTGGGTCTGGAGGTCGGTGGCGATGCTGTTCAGCTCGGTCGCGATGTTGTTCCAGGTCGCGGCGTGCGAGGTGACCACGTCCGGCTTGCCGGTGAGCTCGTCGAGCATCTCCCGCAGCGGCTGGAAGTACTCCATGGCCCAGCCGAGGCCGTTGGCCAGCAGCGCGCTGATGGGGTCCATGACCGTCGCCGCGACCTCGACGCCGAGGCCCGCGCCCGCCAGCACGCCGTCGACCCAGTTCTCGCTCTTGATGGACTGGACCAGGCCCTCGATGCTGTCGCCGAGACTGGACCCGGTCCACGCCTGCCGCGACGACTGGACCGGCGCGACGAGGGAGCCGTCGGTCATCGCTGCGCTCCCGGCAGTTCCTGCTGGATCTGGGTCATCGTGTCGGCCGCCGTGGTGTCCGTGGCGTTGTACTCGTCGGCGCTGTCGCGCAGGTTCTGCGCGACCATGCCCAGGTTCTCCTCGACGTAGGCGACCAGCTCGTCCTGCCTGCTGTGGCGTCCCTCCAGGACGCCGGAGATCCACCCGCAGAGCAGGCCGTACGCCTGGTCGTCCTGCGCGATGTGCGCGCTCGCGGCCTTGACCGCGGCGAAGCGCTGTTTGAGGGTCTCGAGGTTGTCCGCGTGCGTACGGAGCTGCTGCGGGTCAACCGTGTAGCTGTCGGCCACTGTTCACCGCCACAGGTTCAGCTCGTTGTCGTCGTCATCGTCGTCACCTCGGACACGATGGGTCGGACGGTCGTCGGAGCGAAGTGGTTCCACGCTCTCGTCCTCGGGTTGCTCGACCTCCACCGACTCGTCGTCGCGGGTGCCACGCAGCTGGTCGCCGACCCGCTCCGCGATCGCACGGCCCGCGGGCGAGTCGGTGCCGATGGTCTCCTCGACGATCTCCTGCGTCCGCTCGGCGAGCTCGGCCTTGGCCTCGCGGATCGTGCTCATGATCGTCGCCGCGATGACGTCCGGCGCGGACCGGTCGATCTCGCGGGTGAGCTTCAGCCCGACGAGCGACCCGGAGGAGTCGACGGTGACCTCGGTCATGCCGTCGCGGTCCCGCCTGGTCACCTGTAGCTGCTGGAACCGGTCGCTCATGGCCTGCGTGTCGGCGGCCAGCTTGTCGATCCGGCCCTTCCACGCCTCCAGCCGCTGCCTGGCGTCGTCCGGGTTCAAGACGCGGTCGTCCATGTTCTCCCTGCGTTTCGTCACTCCGACCGGAAGAGTATCCAGCGGTGCGCTGGGAGCGTGGCCGGATACCCGAAGAACCCGCATACGTTTACGTGCGCAACCGCTCACCCCGGCGCGGCGTACCGTGTCGGGGAGAACGCCCCTGACATCCGAGGAACGTCCATGCCAGAACGTCCGGCACGCCGGAGCCCCAGCCTCACGCTCGCGCAGGTACACCGCGTCGAGCGGCTCACCCCGCACATGACGCGGATCGTGTTCGGGGGCGACGGCCTCGCGGAGTTCACCGCGGGCGACTACACCGACCACTACGTGAAGCTGCAGTTCCCCGTCGAGGGCGTCACCTACCCCGAGCCGTTCGACCTCCAGCGCATCCGCGAGGAGCTGCCGCGCGAGCAGTGGCCACGCACCCGCACGTACACGGTCCGCCGGTGGGACGCCCACCTCCGCGAGCTGACCGTCGACGTGGTCCTCCACGGCGACGAGGGCGTCGCCGGGCCGTGGGCCATGCGTGTGCGGCCGGGTGACGAGCTGCGGTTCGCCGGCCCGGGCGGCGGCTACGCCCCGTCCGCCGACGCGGACTGGCACCTGCTCGCGGGCGACGAGAGCGCCATCCCGGCCATCGCCGCGTCGGTCGAGCGGCTGCCGGCGGGTGCCCGCGCGTTCGTGTTCGTCGAGGTCGACGGCCCCGACGAGGAGCAGAAGCTGGAGAGCCCCGGCGAGGCCACCGTCACGTGGCTGCACCGGGGCGGCGCCCGCGTCGGCGAGGCACTCGTGCGAGCCGTCACCGACCTGGAGTTCCCGCCGGGCGAGGCGCAGGCGTTCGTCCACGGCGAGGCCGGCTTCGTCAAGGAGCTGCGCAGGCTCCTGCTCAGGGAGCGCGGCCTACCCCGGGAGCGGGTGTCCATCTCCGGCTACTGGCGCCTCGGGCACGACGAGGACCGCTGGCAGGCGACCAAGCGCGACTGGAATCGCCAGGTCGAGGAGGAGCAGGACGGTCAGCCCGCAGGCGAGTCGAGGTAGAAGACCTCCTCGCGGGTGATCGCGCCGTTCGTCACCGTGTAGAGCGACATCTTGGTGACGCTCGACCGGCTGCCGGTCGGCACGTGCGTGTGGTCGAAGGTGAACCGCACGGCGAACCGGTCGCCGTGCGGGTAGGGCCCGTCGACCGTCACGTCGCGGATCTCCAGGTCGTGGTCGATCCGCTCGGCGTTGGCCAGGATCGCCCCGACACCACGCAGCTCGACGTGCTCGCCACCGTGCTCGAGTGGCGCGACCCGCACGGCGTCCGGTGCGAACAGCTCGAGCGCCTGGTCGAGCGTGCCGGTGCGGAACGCGGTGACGTACCGGTCGGCGACCTCCGCCGGGGACAGCCGCCCGAGGTCGCCCGCGTGGTCGTGGGCCCACCGCGTGAACGTGCGGGACGGGCGGCCGGTCAGCTTCTCGTAGGTGCCGATCACCGGTTCCGGGTGGTCGACGAGGGTCTGCCAGTAGGCGAGCGCGGAGTCGGCGAACTCCTCGCTCGCCCAGGCCAGCAGGTCCGCGCGGGCCTCGTCGGGTGTCAGCTCCTCGACGGTCGCCCGCCTGCCTGCCGCCTCGCCGAGAATCCGCACCTGCTCGGCCTGGGTGAGCACCTCGGGGCCGGTCAGCGCGTAGGTCTCACCGACGTGGCCGTCCTCGGTGAGCGCCAGCACGGCGATGTCGGCGATGTCGCGTTCGTGGACGAGCGAGCGCCCGGCCTCCGGGTAGGGCAGGCGCGCGGGCCGGCCCGCGCGGATCGCGGGAACCCACTCGAGGGTGTTCGTGGCGAAGCCGCCGGGGCGCAGGAACGTCCACTCCAGGCCCGAGCGGCGGATCGCGGCCTCGACGTCGCTCCACACGCCGCCGTGTTCCGCGCTGAGGGCCGACACGTACACCACCCGGCGGGCGTGCCGGGCGATGACGCGGAGGACCTCGTCGATGCCCTCGGCGGACAGGAAGGGCCAGAGCAGGAAGACCGAGTCCACATCGGACAGCGCGTCGTGGAGGGTGTCGGGCCTGGTCAGGTCGCCCGCGGTGGTGCCGTGGCCGGAGGAGCGGGACATGGCCCGCACGGTCGCGCCACGCTCGCGGAGCCCGGTCACGACGTGTCTGCCGATGTTGCCGGTCGCGCCGGTTACGAGGATCGTCATGGGTCCAGCGTCGAACTTCAACAAAGGTTCAAGTCAAGCTAGCCTCGGGTGATGACCGACATATCGGCGGAACTGACCATCGGTGAGCTGTCCGCACGCAGTGGCGTGCCGACCTCCGCGCTGCGGTTCTACGAGCGGGAGGGGCTCATCCACAGTCGCCGGACCACCGGCAACCAGCGGCGTTACCACCGCACGACACTGCGGCGGGTCGCGTTCGTCCGTGCGTCGCAGAATGTCGGGATCCCGCTCGCGCTGATCGGCGAGGTGCTCGGGTTCCTTCCCGAGGACACGCCGCCGACCAAGGAGTTCTGGGAGCGTGCGTCCCACTGCTGGCAGGAGGCCATCGACGAGCGCATCGCCAAGCTGTCACGCATGCGGGACCGCTTCACGGCGTGCATCGGGTGCGGGTGCCTGTCCTTCACCGAGTGCGCACTGGTCAACCCGGCCGACAGGTTGGCAGAACGAGGTCCCGGCGCGCACCTGCTGAACCCAACCCACCGCTGACCCGCCCGTCACGCCCCCGGCCCAGCGCACTGAAGGGCGCCTTCCCAACGCCCGGTGTAACGAAGGGCGCCTTCCCAACGCCCGGTGTAACGAAGGGCGCCTTCCCAACGCCCGGTGTAACGAAGGACGCCTTCGTAACGCCCGGTGTAACGAAGGACGCCTTCGTAACGCCCGGTGTAACGAAGGCGTCCTTCAGTGCGCTCGGTCGGTGTTATGAAGGACGCCTTCAGTGCGTTTCCGCCGTGCGAGGACGGACCTCAGTCCGGGTTCGCCAGCCTCGTCAGGAAGTCGCGGGTGGCCGAGGTGATCGTCGGCGCGACGCCGAGTTCGGTGAGCATGTCCGTGGCCGCGGCCATCTCGTCGGCGCGACGCACCGCGTGCTGGTGCGTGCCGGTCACCAGACGGTCCACAGTAGACTCTCCCGCCCGGGTCAGCTCCTCGGTGATGTTGGCACGCAACCACTCCTCGCACCCCGCCGCGCGCCCGGCCGCCAGCGCCTCCACGACAGCGGCCGCCAGCCCCTTGAAGAACACGCTCCGCAGAAGCTTCCGCTCGGCTGCCAACCCCGGCGGCCCGGCCATGGTGTCCACCCTCGCCCCCAACGGGTTGAGCAGCCCGGCCACCCGCGTCGCCGCCGGGCCGGTCGCGAGCATCGGCGTGCGCAGCCCACGACCGGGCACCGGCGCCATGATCGCGACGTCCGCGAACGCCACCCCCCGCTCCCCGGCGAGCTCCGACAGCCGGCGCTTCAGTCCTGGCGATCCCGTGTTCAGGTCGGCCCACACCCTCGCCGTCGCCGCACCCGTCCGCAGTGCCTCGGCGGCCGCCGTCGCGCTGTTCACGCTCAACACCAGGTCGGCGTCGGTCGCGGCGTCCGCCTCGTCCGCACACGGCACCATCCCGGCCGCCGCGGGTACCGCCGGGTCGTACGCCCGGACCACCGCGCCCGCCTCGACGAGATCACGCGCGATGGCGCCACCCGCCTCGCCCAGCCCGAGCACCGCCACCGTCAGAGTCACCGTTCGGACGCTACACTGCGACAGCACCAAAATTGGTGACAATAATGGTTGAAACCAGGGGTAGTGCGTGACAGTGAACGAGAACACGGCCAGGGCGGTCGTGGCCGAGATCCGTGACGCCATCGTGCGTGGTGACTTCGTGCCCAACCAGCGGCTCGTCGAGGCCGACCTCTCCGAGCAGTTCGGCGCGAGCCGGGCCGCCGTGCGGTCCGCGCTGGTCGAGCTGGCCAACGAGGGTCTCGTCGAGCGGGTGCAGAACCGGGGCGCACGCGTGCGCGCGGTGTCGCTCGCGGAGGCCGTCGAGATCTCGGAGGTCCGGATGGCCGTCGAGGGCCTCTGCGCGGCCAAGGCCGCCGAGCACGTCACCCGCGAGCAGGCCAAGCAGCTCAAGGCGATCGGCAGGGCCATGCGCACGGCCGTGTCCCACGGCGACGTCCTCGGCTACTCGCGCCTCAACCAGGAGCTGCACCGGCTGGTCCGGGAGGTCAGCGGCCAGCGGACCGCGCAGGACGTCCTCGAACGCCTGCGGGCACAGAGCGTGCGGCACCAGTTCAGGCTCGCCATGCACCCCGGCCGGCCGAGCAGGTCGCTGCCGGAGCACCTGGCCATCATCGACGCGATCTGTGCCCACGACGCGGCGGGCGCCGAGGAGGCGGCCCGCGCACACCTGCGCAGCGTGATAGCGGCGCTGCGTGAGGTCGACCAGTCGTCGGTGCGCACGCTGCCGTGACCGGCACTTGACGGCCACGACAAGATTGTCAACAATCCAGGCGCACATCCTGTACGCAAGGGGGCGTCACGCATGATCTACGGCGAGTTCGCGGAGGCCGGGGTCGCCACGGTCTACGAGGCCTGCGGCAGGCGCGGGCTGCTCGACGTCGACCTCGTGCCTCTCCGGCCAGGCAGCAGGGTGGCCGGGCCCGCGCGGATCGCCCTGTGCGGTCAGGGCGACAACCGGGCAGTGCACGAGATCATGACGCACCTGCGGCCGGGGGAGATCCTCGTGCTGACCATGCCCGTCGCCGCGCCCGTCGCGTTGTTCGGCGACCTGCTCGCCACCCAGGCGCTGACCGCGGGCGCCGCCGGGGTGCTCGTCAACGCGGCCGTGCGGGACAGCGCGGACCTCGCGAAGCTGTCCATGCCGGTCTGGAGCAGGTGGCGGCGTTCGACCGGCGCCACCAAGGACATCCGGGGCCAGGTCGACGTCGCGGTGACCATCGGCGACACCGAGATCACGCCCGGCGACGTCCTCGTCCTCGACGACGACGGCGCCACGTGCGTCCGACAGTCCGAAGTGGACAGTGTGGCGCTCGCCGTGCGGGAGCGGCTCGCCAAGGAGGACGGCCTGCGCAGGCGTTGGGCCACGGGGGAGTTCAGCTACGACGCCTACGGCATGCGTGCCGAGGACGGCTCGTGACCGCCGTGGCCCGGGCGTACTGAAGGGAGCCTTCGTAACGCTGGGCGTACTGAAGGCGTCCTTCAGTGCACGGGGTCGGTCCGTGCGTCGGTGCCCGACGCGGGCTTGCGGGACGACGCCGCCAACTGCTGGCCGCGACCTCCCCGTGGGCGGGTGCGTCGTCGCGTGGCCTGGCCGCCATCGACGCGGGCGACGCCCACCGGGCCGCGGCGGCGCGCGACCGCATGGACGCGTCGCAGGCCCAGGCGCTCCAGCTCCACTCCGTTCCCGGCGAGAACCGCGTCGAGGGTGTGGTCAGGATCGGCGACGGGGTCGTCGACGTGTTCCTGGACCGCGTCCGCGCCGCCTACGACGCGTCCCTGCCCGGCTGACGTCGGTGTCCGCGTTCGCCGGGTAATGTCGTCCCAACGCGAACCGGGAGGATTCGAGCGGCATGGATGTGCAGACCTACGCGACGGCGTCGACCGTGTGTGCCCTGCTGGCCGGGCGCCTGTCGGACGACACGCTGGGTGCCGCCCGCGACCACTACTCCGGCGGCGAGTCGGAGCTGGCGGAGTCCGCGCTACTGCTCGGGCTGGCCTTCGAGGGCGTGGGGATCACCCGCGAGGAGCAGGAGCTGATCCGCGCGTCGCTGGAGGAACCCGACAACCCGGACCTCGATGACGTGGCGGTCATCGACTCGGTGCCGCCGCTCACCTACCGCTTCAGCCCGACGGCCCCGCCATCGGCTCCCGACCCGTCCCGCGCGGACGTGGTCCTGTCGACCGACGCCCCGCGTCACGGCGGCCGCCGCCTGCGCAGGGTGTGGCGGGAGCCGCTGCCGGGCGCCAGGGACGGCGCGACGTGGCTCTACGTGCTGCAGGTGGCGCCGGGGACCGACGAACTGGGCGCGTACTCGGCGCTGACCTCACGGCTGTGGGTCGTGCTGCAGGAGAAGTGGGCCCTCGAGGTGGTGGTCGAGGGGAGCCTGCTGCCGCCCTACCAGGCCGCCGCGCTGACCGCCGCCCGCCAGATCTGGCCCGGCTGACTCCCAGGGCGATGGCGCGAGGGCGGACACCGTACGCGGCCGGCGTGGTGCTGGCGGGCGGCTCGGGCACCCGGATGGGTGCCGGGATGAACAAGGCGTACCTGCCGCTGGCCGGTCGCTGCCTGGTGTCGTGGTCACTGGAGGCGTTCGGCCAGGCCCCGGGGATCGGCGTGGTGGTCCTGGTGGCCCGCCCCGAGGACCGCGAGCTGGTCGACCGGGTGCTGGACCACGAGCTGCCGGACACCGAGGTGGAGGTCGTCCACGGCGGCGACAGCCGCCAGGACTCGGAGCTGCAAGCGCTGCGCCACCTGGCGGGCAGGGTCGACGACGGCGCGGTGGACGCGATCCTCCTCCACGACGCGGCCAGACCCCTGGTGAGCCCGACCCTGATCGCGAAGGTCCTCCACGCGACGCGGGTCCACGGCGGAGCCGTCCCCGGCATCCCGGCCGACGACATCGTCACCGTGGCGGCGGACACGATCACCGGACCGGCCCTCGACGGGGCGGTGAGAGCCCAGACCCCACAGGGTTTCCTGGCACGGCCGCTGGTCGACGTCTACGAACGGGCGGCCCGGGAGGACTTCACCGGCACCGACACGGCGTCGTGCATGGAACGCTTCTCGGCGGTGCCCGTCCGCTGCGTGCGCGGCGACCAGCACAATATCAAGATCACGTACCCGCACGACCTGACGATCGCGGAGCAGTACCTGGCGGCACGCTGACCGCGTCCGATGTGGACGTGCCGGGTGCGGCGGGCAGCGCGAGCGCGAGCCAGACCAGGGACGTGCCCGCCACCAGGTGGACCACGCTCGTGAGCGGGGTGTCGGGCAGTCGCGCGGCGAGGGCCAGGACCGGGAAGGCGACCAGGTACGCCGTCGCCGCAACCCTGGGGTGGAGCCGCGTTCTCAGCATCGACGTGCCGAACAGGATCGCGCCGACCGCGAACACCAGCGCACTGCCCAGCAGGGCGTACTTCGTCGGGCCTGCCAGCAGGTCCGTCACCACCTCGTCGTCGAGGTAGAACAGGGTCGTGTTCAGGGTGAAGGCGGCGCCGCCGAACAGGCCGAGGCCGATCGCGTTGACCGTGTAGGCGAGTTCGCCGAAGGGGCCGGACAGCGCCTTCTGACGGAGGTGCAGCAACACCAGCAGCGGGACGGCCAGCGCGGGGGACAGGGCGATCACGAGGCTCGTCGCCGCCGTCTCGCCGGTGAACGCCTCCACCACCGCTGGGGCGGCGACGCACACGCCTGCCGCCACGCCGCTCCACCTGCTCAGCTCGGCTGTCATTCCGGATCTCCCTGGGGGACAACGTGGTTGGTGTCCGGAACGGTAGAGAGGGGTACGGCCGCGGCGACAGTGCCGCGAGGCCGGGGTCGCGTGGCCGGACGGCACGTGCCCTCCGGCCGGACTTCGGTGCGGGCGGCGGCGGACGACGTACGCTCCTGGCGTGACGCGGATCGTGCCCTGGGTGTTCGGCGCCGTGTACGGGATCGTGCTGCTGGCCGGGCTCTACTTCGTGGTCGGCGGGCTCGGTGGGGGCGATCCCCTGCGGTTGACCGGGTTCCTCGCGGGGATGGCGATGCTGTTCGTGGTCGAGGTCGTGGCGTGGCGGGCACCTCGGTGGGAGGTCTGGCTGCTGGGGGTGCGGCTCGCGTTGTTCGTCGTCGTGGTGGCGTTCGACGAGTCCGGGCTGTCGCGGGTGCTGTTCGTGCTCGTGCCCTTCGCCGCCTACCTGGCCTTCGGGCGCCGCGTCGGCGTGGTGCTCGGCGGGGTGGCGCTCGCGCTGCTCGTCGGCGGGTTCGCCGTGCGGGTGCCTGGCTGGTACCGGGACGCCGACCACGTCTCCGACGTGCTCATGTTCAGCATGGGCCTGGTGCTCGCCCTCGCGATGGCGGACGTCGCGCTGCGGGAGCGGCGGGCCGCCTCGCGGGTCGCCGAGCTGTCCGCCGCCGCCGAACGCAGCCGCATGGCGAGGGATCTCCACGACAGCCTCGGGCACCACCTCACCGCCGTGTCCATCCAGCTGGAGAAGGCCGCCGCCTTCGCCGAGCGCGACGCGGGGGTCGCCCGGCAGGCGTTGGCGGACGCCAGGACCTCGGTCGGCCGCGCACTCGAGGACGTGCGGGCCTCCGTCGGAGCCCTGCGGGCCGAGCCGGCACGGCTCGTCGACGCACTCGCCGGGCTCGCCGCCGACGGGGTGGACCTGCACGTCGACGGCGAGGAACGCGGCACCGACCAGGCCACCGCCACCGCGCTCTACCGCGCCGCCCAGGAGGCCGTCACCAACGCCCGGCGGCACGGACGGGCCGCGACGGTAGGCATCACCGTCACGTTCGGTGCCCACGGCACCCGGTTGGTGGTCACCGACGACGGGATCGGCTTCGACGTCACGACACCGCGTGACGGCTTCGGGTTGCTCGGCCTGCGGGAACGTGCCGCGTTGCTGGGCGGCACCGCGACCGTCGACAGCACACCGGGCGCGGGCACGAGGGTCGTCGTGACCGTGCCCGCGATACTTCCCCCATGAGCGAAGGCAGCGTGCGTGTGCTCGTCGTCGACGACCAGCGGCTGGTGCGCGAGGGCATCGCGTCGCTGCTCGACCTCCAGCCGGGCATCGACGTCGTCGGGACGGCCGCGAACGGCAGGGAGGCCGTCGAACAGGCCATCGCGCTCACCCCGGACGTCGTGCTCATGGACGTGCGCATGCCCGAGATGGACGGGGTCGACGCCGTCGCCGTGCTGCGCGGACGGGCACCGGACTGCCGGGTCGTGATGCTCACGACCTTCGACGACGAGGAGTACGTCCTCCAGGCACTGCGTGCCGGCGCGGCGGGCTACCTCCTCAAGGACCTGCCCGCGGCCGAGCTGGCCGAGGCCGTGCGGCTCGCCAACGCGGGCGTCACCCAGCTCGACCGGGCCGCCACCCTGCGGGTCACCGCCGCACTGTCCCACCAGAGCACCGACGCCCTGACCGGCCGGGAGACCGACGTCCTGCGCATGGTCGCCTCGGGCGCCACCAACCGCGAGATCGCCGCGCGTCTCTACCTCAGCGAGGGCACGGTCAAGAACCACGTCTCCCGCATCCTCGGGCGCCTCGGCCTACGCGACCGCACCCAGGCCGCCATCTACGCCCGCGACAACGGCCTACTGTGACGTGAGCGGGTGCGCGGCCACCAGGTCGTCCGGCGCTGAGAGCCGCCACGCCTCGTAGACCAGCTCGGTCAGCTCGTCCAGCTCGATCCTGCGCAGGTGGACCACCACCCAGCCGAAGCCGCCCGCCGTGAACTGGACCTCGAACACGTCCGGCCGCTCGGACACCAGCGCCAGCTGCTCCGACAGCGTCTGCTTCAGCCCCACGGTCCTCGTGCGGGGCCAGTAGTAGCCGAAGCGCTTGCCGCACACGCTGTAGGACGTGTAGTCACGCGCCTTCGCCGCCGTGACCTCGGCCAGCTTCTCGACCATGCTCAGGAACTGACGATCGGGCACACCCACGCCGGACATTGTGGACCACGCCACCGACACTCCCGCCACCGCTCACGCGGACCGCGGTGGCGCGCCGTTAGGCTCGGCACGCCGGGAACGCCGAACAGGGGAGTGGTCGTGCGGGAGATCGCCGTCTTCAGCGGCAGTGCCCATCCGGAGCTGGCGGCGGAGATCTGCGAGCACCTCGAGGTGCCGCTGCTGCCCGTCCGCGTCACCAGGTTCGCCAACGACTGCCTCGAGGTCCAGCTCCAGGCGAACTGCCGCGAGCGCGACGTCTACCTCATCCAGCCGCTCGCCAAGCCGGTGCAGGAGAACCTGGTCGAGCTGCTCCTCATGATCGACGCGGCCCGCGGCGCGTCGGCCGCGCGCACCACCGTCGTGATGCCGCACTACGCCTACGCCAGGTCCGACAAGAAGGACGCGCCCCGCATCTCGATCGGGGGCCGCCTGGTCGCGGACCTGCTCGTCGCCGCGGGCGCGAGCCGGGTGCTCACGATGACCCTGCATTCCCCGCAGGTGCACGGTTTCTTCAGCGTCCCGGTCGACCACCTGCACGCGTTGCGGGAGCTGGCCGCCTACTTCCGGCGCTACGACCTGTCCAACACGATCGTCGTGTCCCCGGACCTGGGCAACGCCAAGGAAGCCTCGCACTTCGCGCGGCTGCTCGGCGTGCCGGTCGCGGCGGGGGCCAAACAGCGCTTCGCCGACGACCGGGTGGAGATCACCTCGATCATCGGCGACGTGAGCGACCGCGACGTGATCGTGCTCGACGACGAGATCGCCCGCGGCAGCACGGTCGTGGAGCTGCTGTCCAAGCTCGCCGACCGCGGTGTGCGTTCCGTGCGGGTCGCGTGCACCCACGGCCTGTTCGCCGACGGCGCGCTCGGCCGGATCGGCGGACGGCCCGACGTCGCCGAGATCGTCTGCACCAACACCGTGCCGATCGCGGAGCGCTCCGACAAGCTGACCGTGCTCTCCATCGCGCCCGCGCTGGCCGAGGCCGTACGCCGCATCCACGACGGCGAGTCGGTCAGCGCGTTGTTCGACGCGCCTATCGCTGCTGGTTCTGGCGGTTGACCACGGAGGTCGCGCTCTCCCCGTTGTAGAGCGGGTTCTGGGCCTGCTCCGGGATGACCGTGCCCTGTGCCCGGACGGCCGCGTCGTTGGCCTGCCTGCGCGCCTCCCGCTCCATGGTGACGTTCTCGTACCCCTCGCGGTCGCGGATCCGCGCCAGCGTCGACACCGCGATCCAGTGTGCGACACCGAGGACCAGCAGGATGATCCCGAGCCGCACCACCACACCCTTGGTGGGGTTGTCCGTCGGCACGTCGATCACGGAGATCAACGCCAGCACGCCGAGTGTGCCGAGGTGGAACAGCACGGAAACGAGCTTCGTCAGCGACTCCGCCGACGCCTTCGGGGCGGCCTCCTGCAGGAACCGCCTGCCGTTGCGGTAGATGAACTGCCCGTCGATCAGGACCAGCACGACGCCGATGACGAGATAGGCAACAAGACTGCTGTCCATGGCACACGCACCCTCGTTCTGTCAGGTAGTCAGGCGGTACGGGTACCCGGGGCCCGAGCGGGAGAAACCGAGCTTCGCACGCGTTTACCGGATGGTGTGGGGGGTAGATCAGTGGCCGGGGCACATCCGAAGAGAGAAAGGCGCGGTAATGCTTCCTCTTGTTCTCGTTCTGCTGCTCGTCCTGGTGCTGTTCGGCGTCGGCTTCGCGGTGAAGGCGCTGTGGATCGTCGCCGGCGTGCTGTTGGTCCTGTGGCTGCTCGGGTTCGTGATCCGGCGGCCCGCGGGCGGGGGCACTGGTCGCTGGTACCGCTGGTAGACGAGGTCAGACGTGCCGCGGTGGCGGCCGGGTCGCGCGGACCCGGCCGCCACCGCCATGTTTGGCCGATCACGTGCCTGGGCATTCCGACGATGTCCCGACTTCCTGAGGGAGAACCAACGATGCGGAGCGACGACCCGGAGGCCCAGGCCACCGCTCACCAGCTGGTCCACTGTGTACTCGACGCCGACTCGGACGGCCTGACCGAGACGCTGGAGACCGTGGTCGACCACCCAGGCGACGAACTGCGGCCGTACGTCCGCGAGGTGGTCGCGGAGCTCATCAACGTGGCCACGGCGGCGGTGCGCAGCAGCGCGGGACGCCTCTACGGCAACGCGGCGTTCGCGGTGGACCTGCGCGACGACGCCAACGACAAGGTCGGCATCGACGAGCTGGACCCGCCGGTGCGGGCGACCATCCGCGCGATGCTCGCCGAGCTGAACGGCAGTCCCGACGACGCGTTGTTCCAGCTGGACCTGGCCGTGCGCGGCGTGGACCGGCGGACGGGGCTGGACACCGTGCGACGTGCCCTGACGATGACCATCGGGCTGCTGCACTGGAGCGAGCAGTCGGACCCCCTGGAGGCCCTCATGGACCCCGATCCCACCGCCGACGAGGCGGATCTGCTCGAACAGCACCTGAACGCGGTCCCGGACGACGACCCGCTCGTGACCGGTGACGCGATCGAGGCCGACCCGACCGACGTGCACGAGCAGCACCAGCAGATCCCCGGAGACGATGACGAGGACCGCCGCTGAGCGTCACCAGACGTCGCCGGCCCGCCAGTCACAGGCGAGGCCGGCTTCGCTGTTCACGGGGGCGTCCGCGAGCACGAAGATGCCGTCGTCGTCGTCCTCGGTGCGCACGAGGCCGTCGGGAGTCATCGCCCATGACGGGCCCCGCAGTCGTTGCCAGCCGCGGCCCTCGTAGAACGGGACGGCCAGGTGGGAGCTGCTCAACGCACCCAGGTCGTAGGCGTCGCGGATGATCCGCTCCAGTGGTGCCATCAGCGCGCCGCCCACGCCGCGGCGGCGGTGGTCGGCCCGCACGGCGACGGCCTCGATGTAGCCGACCCGCAGCGGCCGCTCGTCGAGGCGGAACTGGCGCCGCACCACCGAAGCGTGGCCGACCAGCGTGCCGTCGTGCCAGGCGGTGGCGTGCATGCCGCCGAGGGCGTGGTCCCAGTCCTCGTCGTCGAAGTCACCGTCGAACGCGGCGTCCAGCAGTGCCCGGATCCCGGCCAGGGTCGCCGGTGGCAGGTCGGCCGTGTGATAAACGCGGATGTCCATGTCAGGACCACACCTCGAAGGGTTCGTCGACCGGCTCGCCCGCGAGGAGCGCGGGCAGCAGCTCCGGTAGCCGGCCAGGGTAGCAGCGTTGCGTGGTCGCGAGCAGCTCGTCGCGTGGCCACCAGCGGAGGCCGAGGTACGAGGCGCGTTCGTAGTCGAGCTGGGCGCTGACGTCGACCGCGGGTTCGACACCCGCCACGTCGACCAGTACCACGACCTCGTCCTGGATCCGGCGGTTCTCCCTGACCAGGAAGGTGGCCGTGCGCCGCCAGGTCGGCGGTCCGACACGCAGCGGGACCAGGCCCGTCTCCTCGCGCAGCTCGCGGTGGGCGGTGTCCAGGTAGGACTCGCCGGGGTCGACGCCGCCGCCCGGCAGCTCCCACCACAGGCCCAGCTCGGGGCGGGTGACGCTGCGGGTCCGGAACAGCAGGACGTGCCCGCCCTCGTCGACCACCACGAGCCGGACGGCGTCACGCCGCTCGACCGGGAGGTCGTCGGGCAGCTCCACTAGCCGTTCTCCTGGCAGCGGTTGGTGAGCGCGGCGCGGGTGGTGGCCCACCGCTCGTTCTCGGCGACCTCCTTGGTGGCGTGGAAGTCCATGGGCCGCAAGGGGATGCCGAGGGAGTCACGCTTGTAGTGCGCGAGATGGCAGACGTAGACGGTGAAGTGCTCGTACTCCTCCGTGTCGTGCACCCGGAGCTTGGCGTAGTGCGCGGCGGCCCCGTCGGCGGCGATCAGGGTCGCGACGCCGTTCCGCGCGAGGTTGGCCCGCCCGTTGGCACTGGCAACCGCGACGAGCAGCGCACTCCGGTCGTTGGTGGCGAGCAGTTCCGCCGTGCACAACAACATGACGTGCGGAAACCCGTCCTCGTCGACGGTGACGAAGGGAAACGCCTGCTCGTCCTGTTCCGGGCGGGGCCAGGTCTCCAGCAGCAGCGCGAGTTCCGCGGGCACGCTCATTCCGTCCACACGCGAAACTCTAGTGTGACAGGACCCTCAGAAGACATCCCGTGTCCCGGAGACCCCGAGGGCAGTCGGCGAACCGCCGAGCGAAGCTCGGCCGTGTTACAACCGCACTCGGCTCAGCATTCTGGCGACGAGGTCGGGTAGTGCTTCCTCGCCGGAGCGCTCCAGCCACAGCGCGCCGGCCGTGCGGAAGGCGGCCATCAGGGTGGCGGCCATCAGGCGGGCGAGTTCCTCGTCGGTGTCGTGGCCCCGGTCGACCAGTACGGCCGCCAGCTCCCGCTCCAGCGCGATCTGGTCGGTCGCCTGGCGGGCCACCAGCGACGGGTGGCGCCGGAGAAGTCGGAGCTGTTCCACCCACTCGACGTCGGGCAGGTCGCGGCCGACGAACAGGTCCGCCACGGCGTTGCGCAGCGCCTGCCAGGGAGCTTCCTCCACCGGGCGGTTCACCAGGAGTGACAGCAGGCGGCCGGTGCGTTCCCGGTCCGCATGGAGGATCGCGTCCTCCTTGTTGGCGAAGTAGTTGGAGAAGGTCCGCCGGGAGACGCCCGCGTCGTCCGCTATGTCCTCGACGGTGACCCCGTCCAGGCCGTAGGCCATCGCCAGGCGCAGTGCTGCCTCGTGCAGCGACTGCCGGGTCGCCGCCTTCTTGCGGTCCCGGAGTGTTTCGACGGCCTCCACACGCACCAGCCTAGAGCCGCGCTCGTGTCCGGCACTCCCGGAGACCGGGGTCGATGACCGGGGGAATATTCTGCTCATTGCGCAAGTTTGCACAGTGCGCAAGAATTAACCTTGAGACTGAGGAGGGGGCACGCATGGTGTCGTCGGACCTGGCGGCCAGCCGAGCCCAACACAGGCGGACACTCGAGTCACTGTCCGGCCTGCTGCTGGCGCTGTTCGTGGCGATGATCAGTTCGACCGTGGTGTCGACGGCCCTGCCGTTGATCATCGGCTCGCTGAACGGCACGCAGACGCAGTACACGTGGGTGGTCACGGCGACGCTGCTCACCGCGACGGCGACCACGCCGATCTGGGGCAAGCTCGCCGACCTGTTCAACAAGAAGACCCTGGTCCAGATCGCGATCGTGATCTTCGTGGTCGGGTCGATGATCGCGGGCTTCAGCCAGGACGCAGGCCAGCTCATCGCCGCGCGCGCGTTCCAGGGTGTCGGCGTCGGCGGCCTCCAGGCGCTGGTCCAGGTCGTGATCGCGGCGATCATCGCGCCCCGCGACCGCGGCAAGTACAACGGCTACCTCGGCGCCGTCATGGCCGTGGCCACCGTCGGCGGACCGCTGCTCGGCGGCCTGATCGTCGACGTGTCGTGGCTCGGCTGGCGCTGGTGCTTCTTCGTCGGCGTGCCGATCGCGGCCATCGCGTTCGTCGTGCTGCAGCGCACCCTCAAGCTCGTGACCGTGCGTCGTGAGGACGTCCACGTCGACTACCTCGGCGCGGCCCTGATCGCCGCGGGCGTGAGCGTCCTGCTGATCTGGGTGTCGTTCGTCGACAACACCTTCGGCTGGCTGTCCTGGGAGACCGCGCTCATGGTGGGCGGCGGGCTCGTGCTGCTCGCGCTGGCCGTGCTGGTGGAGACCAGGGTCCGCGAACCAGTCGTGCCGCTGAAGATCGTCGTGCAGCGCACGCCGGCACTCGCCATCCTCGCGAGCCTCGCGGTCGGCATGGCCATGTTCGGTGGCGCGGTGTTCCTCGGCCAGTACTTCCAGATCGGCCGCGGCTACACGCCGACCGAGGCGGGCCTGCTGACCATGCCGATGATGGCCGGTGTGCTGGTCGCCTCGACCGTGTCCGGCCGGATGATCAGCCGCTCCGGGCGGATCAAGCCCTACATCGTCACCGGCGCGAGCGTGCTGGTGCTCGGCTTCCTCGGCCTCGGCATGGTCGACCACGACACCTCGCTGGTGCTGGTCGGCATCGCGATGGCGGTCGTCGGCATCGGTGTCGGTATGACCATGCAGAACCTGGTGCTCGCGGTGCAGAACACCGTCGCGCTCAAGGACCTGGGCGCGGCGAGCGCCTCGGTGACGTTCTTCCGCTCGCTCGGCGGCACGATCGGGGTGTCCGTCCTGGGCGCGGTGCTCGCCAACCGGGTGGCCTCGGGGATGTCGGAGGCGCTGCACGTGCCCGCGGGCACGTCCTCGACGGGTGACATCAGCGCGCTGAACCTGACGGCGCTGCCGCCCCAGGTGCAGACGATCGTGCACACGGTCTACGGGGACGCGACGGCGCACATCTTCCTGATCTCCGCGGCCGTCGCCGTGGTGGGTGTGATCGCAGCCCTTCTCCTGAAGCCGATCACGCTGCGTACGACGATCGACCTGGAGAAGAAGGAAGAGAAGCCGGTGTCGGACCCCGTCGCGGGATGACCTCGGGATAGGTGAGGAAGATGAGCGGCAGCGCGGCCGCCTTCGAGTCCACGGTGGAGCACATGGGCCCGCGCCCCGATCCGGCGGCGCGGGCCATCCTCGTCGGGGTCGACGGCTCCGACACCGCGATGCGGGCGGCGGCGTTCGCGATCGGCCTGGCCAGGCGTCAGGGCTACCGGCTGATCGTCACGTTCGTCGCCGCGCACTCCGCACTGACGGTGCTCGGCCCCGGCGTGGCCGCGGCCCAGGAGGCGGTCGAGGAGCTGGACTGCGACCTGCGCGCCGCCGCCCGCAACGCCGCGGACGAGCTGCGGGTCCCGATCGCGTTCCTGCGGACCTACGGCGACCCGTTCACCCGTCTGCGCGAGGCCGCGGACGACTGCCAGGTGGACACCGTGGTCGTCGGCGCGTCCATGAGCGCGGGCCACCGGTTCGCCGGGTCGGTCGCGACGAAGCTCATCCGTGCCGGCCACTGGCCGGTGCTCGTGGTGCCCTGACCGTCGGTTAGAAAATTTTCGACCTTCCGATACTATGGGTTATCGTTACCCTACACAGCGTTCGGGAGGAGCCATGCACAGGCGACGGTTGATGACGGGACTGGTCGGACTCGTGCTCGCCGGAGGCGTGATCAGCGGGACCGCTGTGGCGGACGACCAGGGCGTTCTCGCCGTCGCACGGGAAGCGGCGGGCCAGCGGGTGATCTACTCCTACCCGGGGCTCACGCCGCCCGACAGCCTCCTCGCCCGCATCCGCGCCGGGGAGGCCGCCGGGGTGATCTTCTTCGGGGAGAACATCTCCAGCCTCACCCAGATCCACGACGTGATCACGAAACTCCGTGCCGCGGGTGCGCAGAGCCCCAACCGCAACCCGCTCCTGCTGATGACCGACCAGGAGGGCGGGGTCGTCCGGCGGCTGCCCGGCGAACCCGCACTGTCCCACAAGGACATCGGTGCGTCCGCCGACCCCGGTGCCGCCGCGACGAACGCCGGGCGCGGGGCGGGCAAGAACCTCGCAGGCGTGGGCATGAACGTCAACCTCGCGCCCGTGCTCGACGTCTTCCACGCGCCGGGTGACCTCATGGACCAGTACGAGCGGTCCTTCAGCAGCTCGGCCTCGGTCGTCGCGGACCTCGGCGCCGCCTACGTCA
The DNA here is from genome assembly GCF_004364325.1 of Actinophytocola oryzae. Lineage (GTDB taxonomy): Bacteria > Actinomycetota > Actinomycetes > Mycobacteriales > Pseudonocardiaceae > Actinophytocola > Actinophytocola oryzae. The sequence goes on from NZ_SOCP01000001.1 coordinate 122,356, forward strand.
CCGCCCAACAGGCGGAGGGCGTCGCCGCGACCGTCAAGCACTTCCCCGGGCTGGGCAAGGCGAACGCGGCCGACAACACCGACACCAAGCCCCTCACCCTCACCACGTCGCTGACCACGCTGCGGACCGTCGACGAGGCGCCCTACCAGCAGTCGATCGCCGCCGGGGCGAAGCTCGTCATGCTCTCGTGGGCCGTCTACTCCTCACTCGACCCCGACCGGCCCGCCGGGCTCTCGCCGACCGTCGTGGGGCAGGAGCTGCGGTCCGTCCTCGGTTTCACCGGGGTGACGATCACCGACGCGCTCGAGGCGGGCGCACTGCGGGACTACGGCTCCACCGCCAACCGGGCCGTACTGGCCGCGGCGGCAGGCGCGGACCTCATCCTGGCGTCGGCCAGGGACGTCGGCCAGGGCGACGCGGCAGGCGATGCCCTGGCCGACGCGCTCACCGCTGGCACGCTCGACAGCGGTGCCTTCGGCGAGGCGCTGGCCAGGGTCAACGCCCTGCGCGCGAGCCTGAGCTAGTGCCGCGTCCAGGCGAGGAGGGCACGTTTCTCCGCGGCCCAGGCGGCCGCTGGCGGCGTTGCCGGAAAGCCCGAGTACAACCCGGTACGAGCGGCTTCCCGGCGCCTTGCCAGCGACCACCTGGATCCACGGATAAACGACCCTCCCCACCTGGACACGGCACTAGACGGTCGCGGGAACCCGCTCCCTCGGCGGCTCGCCGCCGCCGGGGGACTCGACCAGCCCTGCGCCCTCGACGTCCACGTTCGGCAGCACCCGGTCCAGCCAGCGCGGCAGCCACCAGGCCCGGCCGCCCAGCATGGACATCACCGCGGGCACGATCGTCATCCGCACCACGAACGCGTCGACCGCGATGCCGACCGCGAGCGCGAAGCCGATCGACTGGATCAGCGTGTCCTCGGCGAAGACGAAGCCCGCGAACACGCTCGTCATGATCAGGGCGGCCGCGACGACCACCCGTGCGCCGTGGGAGAAGCCGGACACGACCGCCTCGCGCGGCTCCGTGCCGTGCACGTAGTCCTCACGCATCCGCGTGACCAGGAACACCTGGTAGTCCATCGCGAGTCCGAAGAGGACGCCGATCATCAGGATCGGCAGCATGCTCATGATCGGGCCGGTCGACTCGACGCCGAGCAGGTCGGTGAGCCAGCCCCACTGGAACACCGCGACCACCGCGCCGAACGTCGCCGCGAGCGAGGCGAGGAACCCGATCGTCGCCTTCAGCGGCACCAGCACCGACCGGAACACCAGCATCAGCAGCACGAACGCGAGGCCGACGATCAGTGCCAGGTAGGGGATCATCGCGTCGGACAGCTTCTGCGACACGTCGATGTTCGCCGCCGTCTGGCCGGTCACCGAGATCGTCGCGCCGGTGCTGTCATGCAGCTCCGCCCCGACGGCACGGATCCTCGCCACGAGGTCCTCGGTGGCCACCTCGCTCGGCCCGGTCCTCGGGATGACGTTCAGGATCGCGGTGTCGCCGGCCTTGTTGACGCGTGGCGGCAGCACGGCCGCGACGCCGAGGTCGTCGACGCGCTTGGCCGTGTCGGTGACCGCGGTCCGCGGGTCACGGGCGAACGAGGTGTCGACCACGACGATCAGCGGCCCGTTCGCTCCCGGCCCGAAACCCTCGCTGACCAGCTCGTACGCCTTGTGCTGCGAGCTCTCCGGCGCGGCGGTCGAGTCGTTGGGCAGGCCGAGCTGCATGCTCGCGGCCGGGATGGCGATGACGGCGACGCCGACGACCGCGAGGCCCAGGGCCGCGACCCGGTGCCGGCCGACGAACCGTGCCCAGCGCTCGCCCATGCTGGCGCGACCGGGCTTCGGGCCACCACGCAGGCCGGGCAGCCTGCCGCGGACCCTGTCGCCGACGAAGCCGAGGATGGCGGGCAGCAGTGTGGTCGCGATGAGCACGGCGATCACGACCGTGGCCGCGGCGGCGAGGCCCATCTCGCCGAGGAAGGGGATGCCGACGACGGTCAGGCCGGCGAGCGCGACGATCACCGTGAGCCCGGCGAACACGACGGCCGACCCGGCGGTGCCGACCGCGCGGCCGACGGCGTGCTCGTGGTCGAGGCCGGTCCCCAGCTCGTTGCGGTAGCGGGACACGATGAACAGCGCGTAGTCGATGCCGACGGCAAGGCCGATCATCAAAGCGAGGACCGGGGTGTTGTTGTTCAGCTCGGTGAAGCCGGTCAGGACGAGCAGCCCGCAGAGGCCGATGCCGACGCCGACGAGCGCGGTGAGCAGCGGCAGCCCGGCGGCGAGCAGCGAGCCGAACGTGATCACGAGCACGATCGCGGCGACCGCGACGCCGAGGATCTCCGTCGCACCCGTCTCGGGCGCGCCACGCACGGCGTCACCGCCGATCTCGGCGTGCAACCCGGTGCTGTGCGCCGCCGCGACGAGGGCCTCGCGGTCGGCGTCGGTCAGCGCGAACGCCTGCTTGGCGTAGCTGACCTGGACGAGCGCGAGGCGGCCGTCCCGCGAGATCGACTGCATCTGGAACGGGTCGGCCGCCCCGATGACCTCCGGCGCGTCGTTGAGGGCCGCGACGACCTTCCTGACCTCGGCCTGGTTGGCGGGGGACCGGACGAAGTCCTGGCCCTCCGGCGCCTCGAGCACGACCCGTGCCGTGCCACCCCCGATGTGCGCCTCCGGGAAGGTCTTCTTGAGGTGGTCGATGGCCTGCTGGGACTCCGTGCCCGGGATCGTGACCGCGTTGGACATCGTGCCGGACAACCCGAGCGCGCCGATGCCCACGATGATCAGTACGGCGGCCCAGATCCCGGTGACCAGCCACCGTCGTCTGAAGGACGCCCGTCCGAGTCGGTACAGGAATGTCGCCATCGCCGGCCCCCTTGCTCGTCTGTTCAGTCGTAGCCGAAACTAGCCGATCGGCAGGTAAGGTGCTAGCCGATCGACAAGTATGTGACTAGCCGAACAGCAAGGGCTCAACTTGCCGAACGGTAAGCTGAGGAGGTACCGTCGAACTCTCAGCGAGGAGGCGGCCATGACGGCGACCAGGGGTGAGACCCGCGCCAGGTTGCTCGACACCGCACTCGGCCTGTTCACCGTGCACGGTGTGGAGGGCACGTCACTCCAGATGATCGCGGACGCGCTCGGCGTCACGAAGGCCGCGGTGTACTACCACTTCAGGACGAAGGACGAGATCACCGAGGCGGTGGCCGAGCCCGCGGTGCGCGAGCTGGTCGGGATGCTGGACCACGCGGCCACGATGGCCCGACCGGGTGCGCGGGCGGACTACCTGATCGACGGTTTCGTGGATCTGGTGGTACGCAACAGGGTGCTGGTGGCGGTGCTGTGCAGCGACCCGGGCGTGATCCGCACGATAGACCGCATCATGCACGGCGACGAGAGCGTGATGCTGCGCCTGCCCGCGATGCTGATAGGCCCGGACGCGGACGAGTCGGCCCTGGTCGCGGCCCACGTGGCACTGGCAGGCGTAGCGATGGCGGGCGGCTCCCCAGCCCTGGCCGTCCTGGACGACGAGGCACTGCGCCACCACCTCGCCGCCGCGATGCGCCGCCTGACTGGCCGCCCCCGCCGCCCCTAGCCCTCACCCCTTGTACTGAAGGACGCCTTCGGTGCGTGGGGCGTTACGAAGGACGCCTTCGGTGCGTGGGGCGTTACGAAGGACGCTTTCAGTGCGTGGGGCGTTACGAAGGACGCTTTCAGTGCGTGGGGCGTTACGAAGGACGCCTTCGGTGCGTGGGGCGTTACGAAGGACGCCTTCGGTGCGTGGGGCGTTACGAAGGACGCCTTCAGTACGTTGGGTCGGGGCCGGGGAGGTTCCGGTCAGCGGCGTTTCAGCAGTTGCCGCAGCAGGACCAGCAGCGCCACCAGTGCGGCCAGCGTTATCACGGGTTTGCGCGTCGCCGTCGTCACGACGGGGCGGACCGGCTCGGGGAGCTTCTCGGCCAGTTCGTCGCCCTTGGTGCGCAGCTCGGCGACCTTCCCCTGCGCACGCGCCTTGATATCGGCCTTGTCCGACAGTGCGGAGACGGTCTGCGCCAGCTCCTGGCGCGTCAGCTCCACGTCCGTCCGCAGATCCTCGTCCGTCGGCGGCTGGCCCGGCATCGTCAGGCGGTCCTTCTCGGTCCTGTCGGTCATCGCCGGGCCTCCTTGACCGCCTGGATGTCTTCCTTCGCGCTCTCGATCGCCTCGGCGGGGATCGGGGGCGTGCCTTCCTTCAACTGCTTGCGCGCGACCAGCACCGCGACGCCCGCGATCACGAACAACACCCCCGCGATGATCAGCGCCGCGGCCCAGGCCGGCAGCACCAACGCCAGCGCCAGCACACACGCGGCGACCAGCACCGCCCCGCCGTAGAACGCGAACACGCCGCCCGCGCCCGCGATCGCGGCGCCCAGACCGGCGTGCCGCGCCTTGTTCTTGAGTTCTCTCGTGGCGAGGGCGACCTCGTCACGGGCGAGCCGGCTGACCTGTTCTGTGAGGTCATGGACCAGCTCTGCCGTGGACTTGTCGGCTCGGCCCGTCGTGGTAGTCATGGTTCGGGCGTACCCGGGGCCGTGACCTGCAAACAAGGGATTCGTCCGGTCACTGTCGGGTACCCGTGACATCATCGGCGACCTGCCGGACATGGAGGAGTTTCGCGGTGAATGTCAACAAGATCCTGTACAAACCCGTCGGCATGGTCGTCGGTGTGCTCGGTGGCTTACTCGCCAGCGCGGTGTTCAACAAGGTGTGGGGCAAGGTCGCGGGCACCGACGAGGCACCCGACCCCACCGACAAGAAGGCGACGTGGGGCCAGGTCCTGCTCGCGGCGACCATCCAGGGCGCGATCTTCGGCGTGGTGAAGGCGGCCGTGGACCGCGGTGGCGCGGTCGGCTACCGCAAGGTCACCGGCGAGTGGCCCGACGACTGAGCCGCGCGAGTCACGTGAGTGGCGTGGTCACGTACTGCTCCGGGATCGCGAACGCGTCGACCAGCGTGCGCGCGCACGGGCGCAGCTCCTTGCACAGCACGTTGACCTCCGCCACCACCTTCTTCGCGAGCGGTGCGGACAGGCGGCCGTGCTCCAGGAACCACGCACGGTCCGCCTCGATGTTCGCCAGCGCGTAGAGGTCGCACACCTGGTTCAGCAGTGCCTTCGCGGCCGGGTCCGCGCAGCCGTCGATCGCCTTGGTGAACGCTTCCAGCACCAGGCGGTCGATGTGTGCGCGGCCCGCCCGCAGCACGTGGTCCTGCGCGTCGTTGAACACCTCGAACGGATCCGCCTCCGACGACGCCGCCGCACGCAGCCGCCGCGCGAGGCCGTCCAGCACGTGCTCCTCGCGGTCGGCGAACAGGTCCCGGTGCCACGCCCGGTCCCTCGGTTCCGGACTCGCGATCGAGCGGGCGGGCAGACGTTCCAGCACCGCACCCATCAGCTGCTCGGCCACCAGCTTCGCGGTCGCCAGCGGGCTGAGATCGGCGAAGTTGTCGCGGTAGTCGGTGAGCAGCCCCTTCGCGACCAGCTGAAGCAGCACGGTGTTGTCACCCTCGAACGTGGTGAACACGTCCGTGTCGGCCTTCAGCCCCGGCAGCAGGCTGTCCGCGAGGTAACCCGCACCGCCACAGGCCTCGCGCGCCATCTGGATGGCCGACGTCGCGTGCCACGTGGCGACCGCCTTGATGCCGGCGGCACGCGACTCCAGCACCCGCTGCGCCCGCTCGTCCGGCTCCGCCTCGCTGTGCACCTCGTGCAGCATCGCGACCAGCTCCTCCTGGGCGAAGTGCAGTGCGTAGCTCGTCGCGAGGGCGGGCAGCAGCTTGCGCTGGTGGGCAAGGTAGTCCAGCAGGACGACCTCGGTCTCCGCATCGGGACGCCGGAACTGGCGGCGTGACTCACCACGCCGCACGGCGATCGCGAGCGCCCGCTGGGTCGCGCTGCCCGCACTGCCCGCCACGCTCACCCGACCCCGGACCAGCGCCCCCAACGTCGTGAAGAACCGCCTGCTGTCGCTCTCGATCGAACTCGTGTACTCACCGTCGGCCGACACGTCGCCGTACCGGTTGAGCAACGCCTCACGCGGCACCCGCACGCCGGAGAACCACAACCGCCCGTTGTCTACCCCGTTCAGGCCGCCCTTGGGCCCGCAGTCCTCGATGCGCACACCCGGCATCGGTCGGCCTGTCTCGTCGCGGATCGGCACCAGGAACCCGTGCACGCCGTAGCTCCGATCCCCGATGACGAGCTGCGCGAACACCACGGCCATCCGCCCGTCCCGCGCCGCGTTGCCGATGTAGTCCTTGCGTGCGTCGTCGTCGGGGGTGTCGACGACGAACTCGCCGTCCACATAGGTCGCGGTGGTCCGCAGGTGCTGGACGTCGGAGCCGTGGCCGGACTCCGTCATCGCGAAGCAGCCGGGCAGCGCCAGCGAGATGATGTCCGCCACGTACTTCTCGTGGTGGCGGGCCGTGCCGAGCATCTGCACCGCGCCGCCGAACAGGCCCCACTGGACGCCCGCCTTGACCATCAGGGACAGGTCGCCGTAACCGAGCAGCTGGAACGAGACGACGGAGCCGCCGATGTCGCCCTCGCCGCCGTACGCCCTGGCGAACCCCAGCTTCGGGTGCCCGGTGTCGACCAACTCCGCGAGCTGCTCCCACACCCGGGCGCGGTGGGTCTCGCGGTCGAGGTCGTAGGAGTCGGCCAGCTTCGTGGCGGCCATCCGGTCCCGCAGCCGTCCGCGCAGTTCGGCCCACCGCCCATCGAGGACGGTCGTGAGCGCGGCAGGGTCGACGTGGTCGTTCATGATGCATCAATACCCCACGTCAGGACAGCTCACACGGTGGCATTGGCTCTGTGGCATTGGCCTCGCTCCGCTCGGCGGCTCGCGGCCTTTACCCGACGCCTTCCCTCCTGCGCGCGAAGGTCCCTGGGCTCGTTCCTCGCGCAGGGATCTTCGTGCTCGTCAGTCCAGGCGTCGGCGGCCGCTCGCGGTGGCATTGGTCTCGCTTCGCTCGGCGGTTCGCGGGCTTTACCCGACGCCTTCCCTCCTGCGCGCGAAGGTCCCTGGGCTCGTTCCTCGCGCAGGGATCTTCGTGCTCGTCAGTCCAGGCGTCGGCGGCCGCTCGCGGTGGCATTGGTCTCGCTTCGCTCGGCGGTTCGCGGGCTTCATCCGGTGTCTTGCCTCCTGCGCGCGAAGGTTCCTGGGGCTCGTTCCTCGCGTTGGGGCCCTCGTGCTCGTCAGTCCAGCTGTCGGTGGCCGCTCACGGGACATGGCCTCGCTCCGTGAGGTGGACGCGGGCTGTGCCGGTGGCCGTTCACCGGGTAGCCGGGAGCCTTCCGTGGGCCACGAGGCTCTCGCCGCATGCGATCACTGCTTCGGCCCCGGGGCGGGGGTGCCAGCCGAGGAGGCGTTCGGCCTTTGCTGTGGTGTGGCGGGCGCGGCGGCCCAGGGCGGGCATGATCTCGCGCAGGGTCGGGTCGGTGATGGAGGCCAGGCGGACGGCCAGGTTCGGCAGGGTGCGGGTCGGTACCCTGCTCGCCGCGGCGCCGAGGCCCGCACGCAGGGCCATGGCCATGTCGTGCATCCACATGAACTCGCCGGTGGCCAGGAAGCGTTCGCCCGCGGCGGCGGGAGCCGTCATCGCGCGGAGGTGGATGTCGGCCACGTCGCGGACGTCGACCACCTCGAAGCCGATCCTCGGGGTGCCGGGCATCCCGGACAGCAGCCGCGCGACGATCTGGACCGAACCCAGCGTGTCCGGGTTCAGGACCGGGCCGAACACCGCGCCGGGCAGGACCGTGACCAGCTCGGTCTCCTTGTCCGCCATGAACTCCCACGCCGCCCGCTCGGCCAGCGTCTTCGACCGGCGGTAGGCGGGCAGCGACCGGTCGGCCGGGTCCGTCCACAGTGTCTCGTCGCTGACACTCTCGTCACGGTAGGACGACGGGCTCGCCGCGTTCGCCGCGGACGTGACCACCACCCGTGACACCCCCGCCGCCACCGCCGCGCCCAACACCCGCAGCGTGCCGTCGCGCGCCGGGCCGACGAGGCCGTTCGCGTTCGTGTCGATGCCCAGCGGGGACGCGACGTGCAGCACGTGGGAGCAGCCCTCGGCCGCCGCGCGCCAGCCCTCGTCCCCGGTCAGGTCCGCGACGGCGAAGGTGAGCCGTCCGTCGGCGTCCAGCATGCGGCGGACCGCCTCGGCCTTCGCGGCGGAGCGCACGGTCGTCCGCACCTCGTGGCCGCGGTCCAGCAGCTGCTTCACACACCAGCCCGCGACGTAACCAGTCCCGCCGGTGACGAGGACCGTCATCGTGCCTCCCAAATTCGTTAGCCATACGGCTAACGAAAATGCTAGCACGGTACCGCGTGCCCCGGGCGCCGACGGTCCGGCACCCGTGGCACGGACGGCTCAGAGCCGGTAGAAGTCGACGTAGTGGTTGGGGGAGAACCAGACCACGCCGGTGTTCAGGTCCACGATGATCCGGTAGGCGTCACGCGCGGCGCCACACGACCGCGGGAACACGTCGAACTCGCGGAACGAGTGTCCGCTGGGCAGCTCACCCTCGAGGTTGCGGTAGGTGCCGCCCGCGAAGTTGCACTGGCCGTTGGGCCAGTCGTACCACCCTCGGCTGCCCGGGTAGCCCTTCGACTGCCACGTCGTGTTGGCCGAGCGGGCGTTGGAGCAGCGGGAGATGTTGCAGGAACTGTAGACGGTCGCGTCGGCGGCGGGCGTGGCGACGACCGACACGCCGACCATCGACGCCATGGCCATCAGCGTGACGGCGAGCCGCCTCGGCCAGGCGAGCCGTGTGCGTTGCAGGGTGCGCACGATTTCCTCCTTGGCAGGGAACAAGGACACTGACGATGGTGACTTCGTTTCCGCGCCGGGCACATGAGGAGGCCCATCAAGGTTTGGTGAACGTCCTTCCCTGGGAACGTGTTACCTGGGAACCCCGCGCCCGGCCCGGAACGCACTGAAGGCGTCCTTCGTAACGCTGGGCGCACTGAAGGCGTCCTTCAGTGCGGTCGCGGCGTCAGCGGCCCGGGCGGACCACACCGCTCTCGTAGGCGAGGACCACGGCCTGCACGCGGTCGCGGCAGCCCAGCTTGGCCAGCACGTTGCCCACGTGCGTCTTGACCGTCGACGCGCTCACCACGAGTGTGTCCGCGATCTCCGTGTTGGACAGGCCCTTCGCGACCAGCAGCAGGATCTCCCGCTCCCGCTCGGTGAGGCCGGCGAGCGCCCCCGGCACCGGCGGCGGCTCGGACACGCGCGAGAACTCGGCGATCAGCCGCCTGGTGACCGCGGGCGCGACCAGCCCGTCCCCGGCCGCGACCACCCGGACCGCCGCGACGAGGTCGTCGGGTTCGGTGTCCTTCAACAGGAACCCGCTCGCCCCCGCCCGCAGCGCCGCGAACACGTACTCGTCGAGGTCGAACGTCGTGATCACCAGCACCGGCACCGGATCGGCCACCGAGGCGCCCGCCAGCTCGCGGGTCGCGGCGATGCCGTCGGTCACGGGCATCCGCACGTCCATCAGCACCACGTCCGGGCGGTGGCGTCGCGCGGCGGTGACCGCGGCCGACCCGTCCGCGGCCTCGGCGACCACCTCGATGTCCACCTCGGACTCCAGGATCGTGCGGAAACCGGCCCGCACCACGGCCTGGTCGTCGGCGACCACGACCCGGATCGTCACGCCGACTCCTGCCGGGCCAGCGGCAGCCGCGCGGCGATCTCCCACCCGCCGCCGTCCGCGGGCCCGACACGCAGTTCCCCGCCGCAGTGCCGGATCCGCTCACGCATCCCGACCAGCCCGTGCCCGCCACCGCCGGTACCCGGCGCCTCGGCCCGTCCGTTGCGGACCGTCACCGACACGCCCGCCGCCCGGTACACAACCGCGATCGAGACGGCCGCGCCCGGCGCGTGCTGGCGCGCGTTGGTCAGGCCCTCCTGCACGAGCCGGTACGCGGCGATGTCCGCGGCGGGCGACAGAGGTGCCACCGTGCCCGTGACCTCGACCGTGACGGTCATCCCCAGGTCCCGCGACGCCGTCACCAGGCCGTCCACCGTGGACAGTGAGGCGACGTCCGTGTCACCTGCCCGCATGATCCCGACCAGCTGTCGCATGGCGGTCAGCGTACGGCGCCCCTGTGTGCGGATCGCCCGCAGCGCGTCCCTCGCCTGCGCGGGGTCCCGTTCGACGAGCCGGTCGGCGGCACCCGCCTGCACGACGATCGCGGACAGGTCGTGCGCGGCCACGTCGTGCAGCTCCCGCGCGATCCGCGCCCGCTCCTGCGCGGCGGCCGCCTCGGCACGCAGCTCCCGCTCCTCCTCCAGCCTGCCGACCCTGGCGGCCAGCTCCGCCGCGTACGCACGCGTGGTCTGGACGTACAGGCCGACCAGCCCGGGGAGCGCGAACGTGCCTGCCGAGATCAGCACCACGCTGGCCGGCGCACCGCCGTCGTAGGCCCAGAACGTGGCCACGAGGTGCAGGTGCCCGCCGAGCGCCGTCGACACGATCCCGCCGACGGCGTGCGCGGCGGCGGCGACGGAGAGCGCGACGACCGCCTGCCCTCGGGGGAGCAGCGTGGCCACGGTGTACGCGCACACCACCACGCCGATCCCGGTCAGCCAGTAGGCGGCGGGCAGGGCGGTCGCGGCCAGCACCACGGCCACGGCACCGCCCAGCGCGGGCAGGGGAGTGCGGCGCCGCAGCGCGATCGCCGCGAAGTCCAGTGTGGACAGCACGGTCGCGGTCGCGACCACCCAGCCCGCCGAGGGGAGCCTGCCGTCGTTCAGCAGCAGCGCGAGCGGGATCCGGCCGAGGCCGAGGACCGCGAGCACGGCGGCGACGACGGTGTCCCGCCCGGCGGGCGTGTGACCGCCGAGCCGGGCGAGCGACCGCCGCCACCGTGTCATCGAGAGCCCGCCTCCCGCCGGATCGGGATCCGCCGCCAGTACGTCACCGTCCGCCACGACCATTCCAGCGGACCATAGCCGAAGCCGCGCAGCCACAGCGGACTCCACACCGCCTGGACGACCAGGATCGCGGCGCCGAGCAGTCCCACGGTGCCCCACTCGTTCGACCAGCGCAGGCCCAGCAGGCCGCCGAACAGCACGAAGAGCACGGTCGCGGACAGGTAGTTCGTCAGCGCCATCCTGCCGAGCGGCGCGAACACCGCCGACAGCACCGGCCCTGCCGGTGTGCGCAGCAACAGCAGGAACGCGGCGGCGTAGGCGCCTGCCATGCTCATCGAGAACAGCAGCCCGAACCAGCGGCCGACCAGCTCGCCACCCGTGTCCGTGACCACGACGAGGTAGGACACCCCGGCGAGGACCGCGCAACCCGCCACCGCGACGCCCAACGCCACGCCGAGCTGCTCGAGCCGTTCGGCGAAACCGTTCTGCGCCAGCGCGAAGCCCAGCACGAAAAGCCCTGGCAGCACGCCGAAACCGCCCACGCCCGCCAGTACGCCCGCGACCGTCAGCACCGCACCGGCGATCAGGTTCACACGTGCCGGTGCGTAGCTCAGCGGCAGCAGCACGACCAGCCCGGTGATCGCGAACGGCAGCAGCACCTCGCCCGGCTGCAGGAGGTGGTGCAGCACGCCGAGAACGCCGAGGAACACGAGCCTGCGTGCCATCGGCACCCTCGGCTTGTCCGTGCGGCGGGTCGCGGACCGCAGGAACAACCCGAAGCCGAGCCCGAACAGCAGGTAGAAGATCGGGTAGAACCGGCCGAGCACGAACAGCCTGATGCCGGCAGGCGCCTGCGACAGGTCGTGCATCATGTCCATGGTCTGGGGGATGTTGATGAAGATGATCCCGCACAACGCGAAGCCACGCAGGGCGTCCAGCGCCGCGATGCGCCGGGTGGTCGGTGCCGCGCCGGTCTCTCTCGTCGATGCCGTCATCGCCTCATCGTGGCGCGACGACGGTGCCCGCCACCTCCACCCGCGTAACGGAGTCGGCCTCGTACCTCAGGACGAGGCCGACTCGCCTATCTGGGTGAGGCGGCGTGCGTGTCGGTCTTCCCCGGCCCGCTCGGCGGCCCGTACGCGGCCAGGAACCTGTCGCGGAACTGGTCCATCGGCCAGACCGGCGCCTTCGGGCTCGGGTTCAGGCCTTCGTCCCAGCCCCACCCCCGCATGTCCCTCATGACGGCCGGGTCCTTCGCGACGATCGTGATCGGCACGTCGCGGGTGCCCTCTTGGCTCGCGATGATCGGCGCGGGCTGGTGGTCGCCGAGGAACACGACCACCAGGTCGTCGTCGCCGTAGGTCCTGATGTAGGAGATCAGCGACTGCAGCGAGTACTTGATCGACGCCGTGTACGCGGCCCGCACCTTCGTCGGGTCCGGCCACACGTCGCCCGCCTGCGGGCCCTTGGCGGGCATCGGGTCGTAGACCGAGCCGTCGCCGACCTTGTCCCAGTCGACCATGGTCGGTATCGGCGTGAACGGGGTGTGGCTCGAGACCAGGTCGATCTCGGCCATCACCGGGCCGTACCTGCGCCGCTCGTCGTGCTCGAACCGCTGGAGCGTGTACTGGTCGGGCACGGGGCCGTAGCCGAACTTCGGGCCCTCGTAGCCGACGTTGCGCGAGTCGTACACCTTGTCGAAGTGGTACATGTCGCCGTCGGGCCAGTCCTCGGTGTTGGCGGGCACGACGCCGGAGGTGCGCCAGCCCGCGCGGTTGAACGCGATGGACAGCGTCATCCGGTCCAGCTCGTTGAGCGTGAAGCGGCGTTGCTGGTTGTCGACCCAGAGGCCGGTCTGGAGCGTCGCGTGGGCGAGCCAGCTGCCGCCGCCGTAGGTCGGGGAGGTCAGGAACGCGCTCGCCGAGTCGAATCCCGCCGACTTCAGCTCCTCGGTGCCCTCGTCGAGCACCGGGTCGATCACCGGCGCGGAGTCGGACTTCTCGACGGCGACCCGCCCGTAGCTCTCGACGAACACGAACAGGACGTCCTTGCCCCGCAGGGAGGTGAGCAGGTCCTTGCCCGGGGTGTAGCGGTACTTGTCGTCCGCGGCCTGCGCGGCGAACGTCTTGCCGTCGGTGAGGCCCTCGCGGACCTGGCGCACGTCGTCGTAGACGTGGTCGGCGGCACTGCGGGACGCGATCGGCTCCTGCGGTGTGAGCTGGACGCCGGAGAGCGCGGCGACGAGCCAGACGACACCGAGCGCGGCGAGGAGGTGCGTGGCGCGGCTGCGGTGCCCGAGCCCAAGGCGGGTGAGCCGCCGGACCGCGAAGACCATCAGCACCATGATCGCGAACACGAGCAGGATGACGGCGATGACCGCGAGCACCGCGCCGACCTGCCCGACGGAGGTGACCACGAAGTCGAGTGCCGGGCCGAAGAACGTCCAGTCGAAGATGACGTGGAACGGGCGGTCGAACACCTCGTAGAAGCCCATGTCGAGGAACTTCACGATCATGAGCAGGCCGAGGCCGGCGCCGATCACGATGACGGCGACACGCCGTGCCCTGGTGCCGAGGACGAGCACGAGCGCGGCGGCCATCAGCCCCTCGACGGGGATGCGGGCGTACGCGGCGAGCCCGAGCTGACCGAGCTGGTTGGGCCCGACGAGCGCGGCGAGCACGAGCAGCCCGGCGAGGGCGGTGAGCACCCACCTGGTCTTCGTGCGGGGTTCCTCGGCGGTGTCGGTCTCGGTCTCGGGCGCGGTCTCGCGGTGCTGGTGGAGCCACCGGACGTCCTGGACGTGGAGGACGGCGAGGGTGCCGAGCGCCAGCGCGGTGACGATGATCGCGACGACGGTCGGGAGCAGCCCCGTGGCGACGGCGGTGAGCACGAACCCCTGTGCCGCCGTGACGATCGTGCGGGTCCGCTGCGGCGGCAGGTCCCCGCGCAGCCAGGTGAACCACCGTCCCGCGGCGAGGAGCAGGTAGTGCGCGAGCCCGATGGCCATGACCCACACCCCGAGCCGGGTCGCGACGAAGGCGCTGAGCGCCAGCACGAGGAAGGCGTCGACCTCGTCGGCGAACCTCCTGGCGAACTCGTCCTCCGCCCGCCTGACCAGCCCCAGCGCGAGGGCGACCACCGAGATGACGACGAGCGCGAGCACGGGGTCGGGCCGGGGGTCGGTGGTCTCCACGACGAGCGCGGCGACCCCGCCGACCGCCACGGCTCTGGCGAGCGTGACCCGCGAGGCCGTGTCGAGCCTCTCGATGCCGTAGCGCTGGATTCCGTCGGCGAGCACGGCCCACCCCAGCACCGCGTACGCGATGCCGGCGAGCCAGCCCGCCGGTCCCAGCCGGACGGCGACGGTCAGCACGACGAACAGGACGATCAGTACGTCCACCGCCGTGACCATCGCCCGAACCGGGGATTGCCCTCGTCCCGCCACGCGTTCCTCCCGAGCTTCGGTCCCTCGTACTCGATACGAGCGATCACCGGGTCCGGTTCTCACCGGACGTCCGCGCGGTGCCGACCGGGGGCGGCAGGGGATGGTTCGCCGAGGTCAGCGGCTTGGCAGGCATTCGCCGGGGGCGCCGGCAGTCCATGACCGATTTGGACGGGTGGTACCCGCTTGTCCGTCACATGCGCTTACGGGGCAAAACCGTTCGCCGAACTGTCCGAAAAGGACGGTGAGCGTGGTGGGCTTGTCTGCCCCGATACGGTGTGTTAACGTTCACATCACTTGTGCGATGGCGTTCCCTGCATCTAACCGCCATCGGATAGTTGTCTCAGCGGTCGGAATCGTCGCGGGCCTGGTGCTCTGCGCGGCCGCCGCCGCGCGCGTTCATGCGTAGGTGTTAGCGATCACATGTGGGTTTCTCAACGTGGAGGAGCTTTGGTGATGTCTCGTTCCCTCGTATCCCGGTTTTCCGGAAGTCTTCTCGCGCTCGCGACGGGCCTGGCCGGTGTCGTGTTCGCCCCGGCGACCGCCCAGGCGGCGACGCTCACCGTCGCGGCCGACGGGTCGGCCACCTACCGGACCGTCCAGGCCGCGGTCAACGCCGCGCCGACCAACAGCACCAGCCGCACCACCATCACCATCAAGGCGGGCACCTACCGGGAGATCGTGACCATCCCCGCCAACAAACCCCTGATCACGCTGCAGGGGCTCGGGTCGTCGCCGTCGCAGGTGGTCATCGTCAACAACCACTCCGCCTACAACAACGGCGGCACCTTCAACAGTGCGACCGTGTTCGTCTACGGACGTGACTTCCTCGCCACCAACCTCACCTTCTCCAACGACTTCAACGAGAGTTCCGTACCAGCCGACCCGCAGGCGCTCGCCCTGCACCTCAACTCCGACCGCGCCGTGCTGAACAACGTCCGGCTGCTCGGCGACCAGGACACCTTCCTCATCAACGACTCCGCACGCGCCTACGTCGTCAACTCCTACATCGAGGGCACCGTCGACTTCATCTTCGGCGGCGGCACCGCCGTGCTCAACGGCTGCGACATCTACGAGAAGCGCTCCACCGGCGCACCCATCACCGCCGCCCGCACGGCCTCCGGCAAGACCTACGGCTTCCTCGTCTACAAGTCCCACATCCGTGGTGGTTCGGCCGCGGGCACCACCCAGCTCGGCAGGCCGTGGGGGCCGACCGCGCAGGTGCTCTACCGAGAGTCCACTCTGGACAACGTGATCAAGACCTCGCAGCCGTGGACCGACATGTCCGGCAACGCCTGGCAGAACGCACGCTTCACCGAGTACCGCAACACCGGTGCCGGTGCGGGCACGGGCAGCAACCGCCCGCAGCTCGCCGACTCCCAGGCCGCGAACTACACCCCCCAGCGGTACCTCGCGGGTTCCGACGGCTGGAACCCCGTCGGCTGAGTGCTCCACACCCGATACTGGTCGTATGCCTGAACCGGACGACCGGGAACTGACGACGCTGCTCGACAGGCTCTCCCTCGAGGAGAAGGTGGGCCTGCTGACCGGCCGGGACTTCTGGACCACCTGGCCGTCCGAGACGATCGGCCTTCGCGCGATGCTCGTCTCGGACGGCCCGTCCGGCGTGCGCGGCGCGGTGTGGGACGAGCGCGACCCGTCCCGTGGCCACGACCGCGCTTTCGCCGACTGGCGAGCGGTGGCTGGCACCACGAGCCGGGCGGGTTCGACGTGCTGGTCGGCACGTCCGTGGAGGACCTGCCGCTGCGTGCCCGGGTGACGAGGCCCGCGGCGCCGGGCACGTAGGGCGCGCTAGTCGTGGTCGGGAAGGTCCGCGACCTGGTGTTGGGCGGTCCCCAGCGCCTCGGCGAGCATGCGCCGGACGTGGTCGCCACGCACGCGGTACAGGGCTCGCCTGCCGTCGCGGCGAGTGGTCACCAGCCCGGTCAGGCGCAGCTTGGCCAGGTGCTGTGACACCGCGGGCCGAGCGATGCCGACCGCGGCCGCGAGGGTCGTGACGTCGTACTCCCCGCCGGACAGCAGCCACATCATCCGCAGCCGTGTCGGGTCGGCCAGCATGCGGAAGGACTCCACCGCGACGTCGATCTCCTCGGCAGGCGGCAGCTCCCCCCAGTGCGGCGCGTCCGGCCCGGCGTCACGTGCGTACATGAGCAACCATCCTGCCACTGCCAGTCGCTGGCAGTTGCATCGTTGTCGCGTGCGTACATGAGCACGTATTGTGCCCGACATGCACGGACACGGTGACGGCCATGGTCACGGTCACGGACACCGGGAGCTGGAGAGCACCCGGGACGGCATGCGCGCGCTGTGGATCTCCTTCGCCGCGTTGCTGGTCACGGCGGTCGCGCAGGCGGTGCTGGTCGCGGTCACCGGCTCCGTCGCACTGCTCGGCGACACCCTCCACAACTTCGCCGACGCGCTCACCGCCGTCCCGCTCGGTGTCGCGTTCGTGCTCGGCAAGCGTGCGGCGACCCGCCGGTTCACCTACGGCCTCGGCCGCGCCGAGGACCTGGCCGGTCTCGTGATCGTCCTGGTCATCGCGTCCTCGGCGGCGCTCGCCGCCTGGCAGGCCGTCGACCGGATCGTCCACCCCCGCGACATGACCCACGTCGGCTGGGTCGCGGTCGCGGGTGTGGTCGGTTTCGCGGGCAACGAGCTGGTCGCCCGCTACCGCATCACGGTCGGCAGACGGATCGGGTCGGCCGCGCTCGTCGCCGACGGCCTGCACGCCCGCACCGACGGCTTCACGAGCCTGGCAGTCCTGGTCGCCGCGGGCGGTGCCGCGCTGGACCTGCGGTGGGTCGACCCGGTCGTCGGCCTGGCCATCGCGGCGATGATCCTCACGGTGCTGTGGGGTGCGGCGAAGGAGGTGTTCGGCCGCGTGCTCGACGCGGTCGACCCGGAGCTGACCGCCAGGGCCGAGGACGTCGTCCGCGGCACGGACGGCGTCCGCGCCGCGGGCTGGCTCCGCATCCGCTGGCACGGCCACAGCCTCACCGCCGAGGTCGACGTCGAGGTCGACCCGGCCCTGACGGTGACGGACGCCCACACCATCGCCCACCACGTCGAAAGCCGCCTGATCAGTGCCGTGCCGAGGCTGGCGCGGGCGACGGTCCACACACAGCCTGCCGGCGCCCGTCACTGACCGGGCCGAGGACACGTTTACAGTCGTCGCAGCGATTGACTCCGATGACAGGTGACCATTCCCCGTGGAGCGTGAGCCGACATGGCTGTTATGCCCGGTGTGGAGTATCTGCCCGTGGTAGGGGCCGGAGCACTCCGGATGAGCCGTTTCGACGTCGTCTGTCTACACACGATCGTGGGTAACCCACCCGCGTCCGCCGCGCACTTCTCCACGAGGGCGGACGGGCACATCTACCAGTCGCGGGACACCGTGTACCGGAGTGTGGCCAACGGCAACGGCAACCACCGGGTGATCGCGGTCGAGAACGACGACTCCGGCCCGGAGTTCGGCCCGTGGAACACCGCGGACGGGCACGCAGTCCCGGCGTTCACCCCCGAGCAGGTCGAGGCCATCGCCCAGATCTGCGCGTGGGCGTACGCGACGCACGGCATCCCGCTCGTCGCCTGCCCGGACAGCAGGCCGGGCAGCCGGGGCATCGGCTACCACCGCCAGGGCATCCCCGGGAACTTCGCGACCTACGCCTTCCCCGGGCTCGTGTCGGGCGGCGAGGTGTGGACCGAGGACTACGGCAAGGTCTGCCCCGGCGACGCACGCATCGCGCAGCTGCCGCAGATCATCACGCGTGCCCGGGTCATCGCCGGCCTCGAAGCAGACGAGATGGAGGACGACATGCAGTTGATCAAGGGCGACAAGAGCGACGCCGTGTTCGTGGTGGTGTGGAACCAGGCAGGCGCGATCGCCGTCCGCAAGCGCATCCCCAACGAGAACGACCCGGGCTTCCGCGCGGCCCGCGCCATCGGCTACGCCGTCCGCACCGTCCCCCAGGACGTCATCGACGCCATCCCCGACATGACGTGACCGCCCCGACGCACTGAAGGACGCCTTCAGTGCGTCGGGGCCCACGGTTCGTCGTCCTCGTCGCCGAGGATCGGGTCGAGGGTGGGATCGTTCGCCCGAGGTTCCGGCCAGGTCTCGCGGGGTGGGGTGGCGGGCTCGCCGAGGCCGGACGGATCGGGCCGAAGGCGGGCCCTGCCGTTGCGGAAACCCCGGTACGGCCGGATCGCGTCCTCCTGGTGCCACGGCGGCGTCCGGGGTTGCGGGCCGGGGAGCAGCCAGCGAGCCAGCTGGTACCAGGGTGCGGCGTCCGCCTCCGACTCCACGGCCGCCCGTTCGGCTCGTTCGCGCTGCCGCCGTCTCCCGAACCGCATGAACCGACCGTACCGGACGTCACACCCGACCGGGCGCGTTCCGCTAGCATCGCCGCACGCGGGCGCGGGCATGCGTCCACAGTGGAACGAGGGGCGCCAGGTGAACCCGCTGACCAAGGTGGCCCACTGGCTGGGCCGCCACCCACGATCCATGAAGCTCGCCCCGGTGATCATCCCGGTCGACCGGGTGTTGCACCGGGTCAGCCGGGGCAGGCTCAGCCTCGTCGGGCTCGCCGGGATGCCGTCGCTTCGGCTCGTCACCACCGGCCGCAGGACCGGCCTCGCCCGCGCCAGCGACCTCGTCTACACCCCCTACGGCGACGACTACGTGGTGATCGGCTCCGGCTGGGGCCGCCCCGCGCACCCGGCGTGGACGGCCAACCTCACGGCGGACCCGCACGCGACGATCATCGTGCGCGGGCGGACCCTGCCGGTGGTGGCCCGCAGGGTCGACGACGCGGCCGAGCGGGCCGAGATCTGGGCGCTGGCCGTGCGGAACTGGCCCGGCTACGAGATGGAGCGCCGCATCGCAGGCGGCCGGGAGTTCCGCTTCTTCGTCCTCACGACAGCTTGAGCACCGGCCGGTACATGTCCAGCCACAGCGCGAGGTCCAGCGTCCGCTCCAGCGCGTAACGCATCGGCCCGACCACCTGCCCGGCGGCCGCCAGCTGCGAGACCAGCGTGCGGTCGACGATCTCGAACACGGGGTGGTCGGCCGCGATGCCGCGGACGTGCTCCTGCAGCTTCCTCGCGTACGCCGGGTCCTGTGTGGACGGATACGGCGACTTCACCCGCTCCACGACCGACCGCGGCAGCACGTCGGCCGTCGCGGCACGCAGGAGCGACTTCTCCCTGCCGTCGAAGCTCTTCAGCGCCCACGGCGTGTTGTACACGTACTCGACGAGCCGGTGGTCGCAGAACGGCACCCGCACCTCCAGCCCGACCGCCATCGACGCACGGTCCTTGCGGTCCAACAGGATCCGCACGAAGTGCGTCAGGTGCAGGTAACAGATCTCCCGCATCCGCGACTCGAACGCCGACTCGCCGGGCAGCGGCTCGACGCGGGACACCGACGTCCGGTAGGCGTCGTGGACGTAGTCGTCCAGCCGCAGGTTCTCGAGCAGCCCCGGGGCGAGCAGCCCGCCCCGCTCGCCCCGGTGACGCGCGAACCGCACCAGCCACGGGAACGTGTCGGCCTCCCGGGCCTCCGGGTTGAAGAACTGCCGGTACCCGCCGAACACCTCGTCGGCCGACTCGCCGGACAGCGCGACGGTCGAGTG
Source organism: Actinophytocola oryzae (assembly GCF_004364325.1). Classification (GTDB taxonomy): domain Bacteria; phylum Actinomycetota; class Actinomycetes; order Mycobacteriales; family Pseudonocardiaceae; genus Actinophytocola; species Actinophytocola oryzae. The sequence continues at coordinate 142,377 of NZ_SOCP01000001.1, forward strand.
CCCTCGGATCGCCCTGAACAGCAGGAGGAGCGACGCGTCCATGTCGCCGAGCCCGGTCGGCAGGTCACGTGCGCGGACGACCCGCCTACGCACCTCCGGGTCGGCCAGCTCGTCGGCGCTCAGGACGATGTCCTGGTGGTCGGTGCCCGCCAGCTCGGCGACGTCGTGCACGTACGGCGTGTCCGGCGTCGAGCGCATCTCGTCCGGCACGAAGTTCTCCGCCTGCCCGGCGAAGTCGACCGCGAAGCTGCGCACCCGCTCGTCGTGCTCGCCGAGCTGCTTCGCGGCGATGGCCGTCAGCGCCGACGAGTCGAGGCCCCCCGAGAGCAGGACGCAGCGCGGCACGTCCGCGACGAGCTGGCGCGCGACGATGTCCTCGAGCAGCTCCCGCACCCGCGCGACGGTCGTGTCCCGGTCGTCGGTGTGCTCGCGTGTCCGAAGGCTCCAGTACCGGGTCGTGCGCGGCCCGCGGCGGTCGACGGTGACGACCGTGCCCGGCTCGACCTCGCGCATGCCGTCCCACACCGCGTGTCCCGGCGTCTTGACGAACCCGAACAGCTCGCGAATGCCGTCGAGCGTGACGGTCGGCTCGACGGCCGGGTTGGCGAGGATCGCCTTGGGCTCTGACCCGAAGAGCACGCCGTCGGGTGTCTCGTAGTAGTAGAAGGGCTTGATCCCCATCCGGTCGCGCACCATGACGAGCTTGTCGTGGCGCCCGTCCCAGATCGCGAACGCGTACATCCCGTTCAGCCGCTCGGCGAGGGCCGTGCCCCATTCGAGGTAGGCGTGCAGCACGACCTCGGTGTCCGACGACGTGTCGAACCGGTGGCCGCGCCTGCGCAGCTCGTCCCGCAGCTCGGTGAAGTTGTAGGTCTCACCCGAGTAGACGAGCGCCACGGGCCCGTCCGGCAGGTCCACCCGCATGGGCTGCCGCCCGCCGGGCAGGTCGATGATCGCGAGCCGCCGGTGCCCCAGGGCGGCGTGGTCGGTCGTGAACGTGCCCCGGTCGTCCGGCCCCCGGCAGGCCATGGTCTCGGTCATCGCGTCGAGCGCGTCCCGTTCGGTCCGCAGGTCCTGCCGGAAGGCCACCCAGCCGGTGATCCCACACATCGGATCCCTCCTCCGTACACGGTCTGTCACTGAACGTGCAGGTCCATTAGACACCTATGTAACTGTCTGGTATCTGCGGTGTTACGTCGGCATGTCGCAATTGCCGGGAACCCGGTCCTGTGACGTGAGCCATAGCGGGGTGGCGGGTCGCGGGAGAGTGGTTGGTCCGGCGGGCTCACGGGCTGCGGCCGGCCGGCGGAGTGGATCACGACGTTCGGCCGAAAACTCACCGAAATCGGGACTCGGTGCGGCCAGGCCGTTACGGGTGGGGTCGATGGTCAGACATTAGGGCGACGCCGGGGCCGCTGGTCGATCTTCGGATGTGTAGTGCCATCCACGCCATTCTTTTTCCTTCTGGAGGAAATAGTGATACGAGACGAGTCGTCTCCCAGCTATGCGGAGCTCTTCGGGGCGCTGGACTTTCGGGGAGACGACGACGCCAGGTCGGTGTACTCGCCGGCGGCCTACTTCGTTGACCTACTTGCCTTGTTGGATGGGACGTTCGACGGGCGGGCGCTCCTGGAGCGGCGGCCGGACCTCGGGCAGGTCCTCCTCGACGCCGAGCACACCTTCACCGAGACGCCCTATCTGGATATTGTCAACGAAGTACTGGAACGTCTCGTCGGAGAGTCTCCGTACGACATTCTCCGTAAGCGGGTCCACCCGCTCGTGCTGCCATTCTCGCTACACGACGAGGAGATCCGGAAATACCTGCACTATCTGCAGGTCACGCCGCTGGAACTGTACCGGCTGTTCTCCCCGGTGATCGACCACGACATCGCCGCCCGGGAGTTCCTGGGGCTGTCCGCCGACGACGTGGCCGTCGTGACCACGTCCGTCACCGACGACGCCGGGCTCACCGCCCGCTACGGCGCACCGCCCGCCGAGCTGCGCGACCCGCGCCGGTTCGCCGAGGCGACCGGGCTCACCGGGCCCGAGGTGCGGGAGCTGATGACCGAAGGGCTGGAGGTCACCAACGCCTGGCTCGACCTCGCCAACCGGATCATCCGGCTCGCCCGCCTGACCGGTCTCGGCCTCACCGACCTGAGCGCGGTGGTCGCCCACTGCTGCCGGGGCAGGCTCGACTCGCTCCGCACGGTCGCCGTCGTCGTCCGGCTGCACCGCGAGCACGGCCTCGCCGTCACCGACGTCTGCCGGCTCGTCGTCCCCATCGAGGACGAGGAGGTCCAGGGCTGTTCCGGCGACATCCTCGCCGCACGCAACGACGACTACCGCTTCCGCCTCGCCAACTGGATCGAGGTCGCCGAGGCCGACATCGCCACCATCGTCCGCCGCTACCGCGAGCACTACGCCGGCACGAGCCCGAGCCCCTTCGACCAGGGTGACGTCGGACTGGCGGCCATCGGGCTCCTGCGCCGCGCCGGGCAGCTCGCGTCCGCGCTCGGCGTCGGCACCGACGAGCTGTTCGACGTGCTCGTCGCCATCGACAGCGACCCCGCGCTGCGCCGGCACACGAGCTTCGCCGTGCTCGGTGACACCGCCCCGGCACGTGACTGCTTCTCGATCCTCGCCGGTGGCGACCCGGCGGAGGGCCTGTGGCTCGCCCAGACCCTCTTCGCCGTCGTCGCCTGGGCGCAGGCCGCCGGGTTCGGCGGCCGGGAGCTGACCGAGGTGCTCGGTGGCCGCCCCGACACCGACGAGGACGCCGTGACGGCCCTGGTGGACGGGCTCGTCGAGGCCTTCGACCAGGTGTCCTTCGACGACGCGCTGTTCACCGGCGACCGGTTCGGCGAGCGCGCCTCGAAGGTCGTGCACGACGTGCTCACCGCCCACGACGACGCGGTCGTCGCCCCCGCCGACGACCGGCTGCTGCGGCTGGACCTGGCCAGGACGCCGGCCGCCGCCTACGACGCCGTCACCGACCTCGGGGTGCTCGCCGAGGAGGACTTCCAGGGGCTTGGTCTCGGGGAACGCATGCGGGACAAGCTCTTCGGCAACATGGTCCACATCGGACACCTGTACGACGACGGGGTGCTGGCGGTCGTCGACACCGAGGGCCTCCAGCTGGCGAGCGACTTCGAGCCCTACCGCGAGACCCTGTTCAAGACGATCAGCTCGGTCGTCAACGGCACCGCCGCGTTCTTCCCGTCCGACCTCACCCCGCTCGGCCTGCTGCCCGAGCGCGAGGTCGAGCTGTACGACAACCTCGTCTACAACGGCTACCTGGACGAGAACGGCGACCTCACCGACCCCGAGTTCTTCCTCGACGCGGACAACGTCGAGCTGTTCGAGGTCAACGCCGACCTCGCCGACGCGACCGAGGGCGTGCGCGCGCTCATCGACGACCGCCTCACCCGGTTCCGGACCGACCCGCTCGCCATCGACCCGGAGATCTTCGCCGACCTCCGGCTCACCACGGCCGAGCTGCTCGACCTCACCGACAGCCTGACCTTCAACGGCTACCTGGACGAGAACGGCGACTACCGCGACAAGGCCGCCCTGGTCTCCCTGCCCCTCGCGGACTTCGCCCTGGCCATCGCGTTCTACCCGCGCCGCCGCGCCGTGCTCGACGCGGTGCAGACCCAGCTCCGCGCCTTCCAGAGCGAGCTGGACACGTTCACCGTCGAGGACTTCACCGGCGTCGCGGACGTGGCCATGAGCAAGCGGGTCGTCGACGCGCTGGCCGGCCCGTACACCACCGGCGGCCGGGTGGTCGACGAGACGGCGGTCCCCGACCTCGGCGGCGGGTTCACCCAGGCCGAGCAGGACCTGGTCGCGGCCAGGATCGCGGTCGTGCTGGAGGACGAACTGCCCTACCGGCTCGACGTGGCGACGCTCGCCGACCTCGGCTTCACCGAGGAGGAGGTGGTCGCGGTCAAGGCCCACCTCCTCGAGACCGGCTACGTCACCGAGGCGCTCGCGGTCGACGAGGAGTGGCTCCCGTACTTCCGCAACGTCAACAACGCCTTCAGCTTCGCGCTCCCCGGCCTCGGCGACTACGCACAGGACGTCTTCTTCGCGCTGCACTCGGTCGCGAACGAGCTGACCGGCGCCGTCAACGAGGTGGTCGACCGGCTCGACGTCCGCGCGGCCGAGCAGCGCCGGGCCGTCGACGACGTCCTCGCCGACGCGTTCGGCATCCCCGCCGAGACGGCCGCGGCCATCGCCGACGCCGTGACCGGCGGCCGGGACGAGACGTTCGACGTGCTCGTGGCACCCGCGCTCGACGCGGGCGTGCCGCCCACCGACCCGCACTTCCGCAACGCCTACCGCAGGATCCGCCGGTTCGCGGCCCTCGCCGCGAAGCTCGGTCTCGACCCGACCGAGGTCGTCGCCGTCTTCCGCGACCAGGACCTCGTCGGCAAGTACCCGGAGAACCTGACGCTCCCGCCGGGCGTGAGCTCCTTCGACGCCCTGCTGGAGGGCCACGACAAGACGATCTACCTGTTCGAGGGCGAGGGCTACTGGACCTACGCGGCCGGCACGTTCACGCTCACGAGCCCGGCGAGACGGCCACTGGGGGAGCTGTCGCCGAGGTTGGCGGGTCTGAAGGGCGTCGACGCCGCCTTCACCCTCCCGTCCGGGGTCGAGTGGCTCGTCGGCCACACCGACAACGGCACGTCCCTGGCCTTCACGCGGCAGCGGGGCGGCACCCGGTGGGCGCCGCAGGAACAGGTGTGGGGCAAGGTCAGGAACAACTTCACGGCGCCGGCCAGGATCGACGGCGCGTTCACCGACGCCGACGGCCACACCTTCCTGTTCGCCGGCGACCAGTACATCCGCTACTCCACCCCCGACTACACCCACGTCGACGAGGGCTACCCGCGCCCGGTCGCGGAGTGGCGCGCGCGTGAGGGCGTGGCGGCGACGCTGACCGGCCCGCTCGACGCCTTCCAGGCACCCGACGGAAGTGTGCACGTGCTCACCGGCTCGGCGGGGTGGGGTCGCGTCCGCAGCGACTTCGACGGCCTGACCTCGGTGGACGCCGCGTACTCCGGCGCGTCGGCCGTCCACCTGTTCGCCAAGGGCCAGGTCGTCCGGTACTCGGACAGCATCGAGAACGCCGGTGTCCGGGTCGACGAGGGCTACCCGCGCCGCATCCACGACGTCCCTGCGCCGTTCGAGGGCGGGGTCGAGGCCGCGTTCACCGGCCCGGACGGCGTCCTGCACCTGTTCAAGGGCGGCCGGACCTCCTCGGGTGGCACCGAGATCGTGCCGACGGCCGACCGCTGGGGCGTGCTGCCCCCGGTCCTGCCGAGCGGCACGGTCGACGCCGCGTTCGCCGGTCTCGACGGCCGCACCTACCTGTTCAGCGGCGACTCCTACCTGCGTTACTCCACGGCCGACTACTCGCTGGTCGACGCGGGCTACCCGAGGACGATCGGCCCGGACTGGGGTGGACTGTCCACAGTGGACACCGCGTTCGTGATGGACGGCGGCACCTACCTGTTCGGCACCGGCGGCCTGCTGTTCGACCTCACCACCGAGCTGCGCGACGACCTGACCACCGGCACGCTGACCCCGAGGCTGCGCAACCGGTTCGCCGAGCACGGCCTCGCGCTCACCGGCGTCGAGGGCACGGCCGCGCCGTGGCGGCTGCGCACCCAGGAGGGCATCACCCTCACGGTGAAGGTGGAGGGCCTGCGCACCAAGGTGTTCGGCGAGGGCACCCGCTGGTACGTCCGCTACGGCACCAGCGACTACCGCACGCCGGACGCGGGCTTCCCGAAGCCGCTGTCCGACAACTGGTGGAACATGCCCGCCGGCCTGAACCTCGGCACGGTGGACGCGGTGTTCACCGGCCGCGACGGCCACACGTACCTGTTCGCGGGCGGCACGTTCGTCCGCTTCGACGCGCGGCACCGCTGGTGGTCGGAGCCGATGTCGTTGCGGGAGAACTGGGACAGCGTGCCGTTCGAGAAGGTCGACGCCGCGTTCGTCGGCGTGGACGGCCGCACGTACCTGTTCCGCGGCAACGACTTCATCCGCTACTCGACCGCCGACACCACCGAGGTCGACGACGGCTACCCGGCGCGGGTCGCCGGCCACTGGGACAACGTGCGCAACAACATCCAGCGCACCGGCCAGGTCGACGCCACGCTCGTCACCGAGGTGACCGAGAAGGTCGACGGCGTCGACGTCGACCGCGTCTACACCTACCTGTTCTCCGGCGACCAGTACGTCCGCTACCTCGGCGCCGACTACGCCCGCGTCCAGCCCGGCTACCCGCGCCCGCTCTCCGCGCTGAACACCGAACCGGGTCTGGCCGCGCTCGACACCCGGCTGGACCGGGTCGACGCCGCGTTCGCCGACCGCCGCACCGCCTACCTGTTCAGCGGCGACCGCTGCCACGCCGTCTCGGCGCTGCCCTACCGCCGCTACGACGACCTCGGCGTCACCGAGGTCCGCTGCGCCTTCATCGAGAACGGCAGCGTCATCACCAACGGCTACTACGACGGCTGGGAGAAGCGCTCCGCACTGGAGAACCGCGGCGCCCCGGTCGCGAACACCTTCCGCCCGAGGACACTGCGCACGGTCCCGGCGGAGTTCCAGGACCACCTGGACTCGGTCCTCACGGGTGCGGACGGGAACACCTACCTGTTCAAGAAGGAACGCTGCTTCAACACCCAGCTCAACCACGCCTACCCGCTCGCGGAGGAGTGGGGCAGGCCGCGCAACACCATCTACGAACAGGGTCGGGTCGACGCCGCGTTCGTCGGTCGCGACGGGAGGACCTACCTGTTCAGCGGCGACCAGTTCGTCGTCTACCTCGACGACGGCACCACGATCGACGGTGACCCCAAGCCGATCGCCGACCACTGGGGTGGTCTGGAGAGCGTCGCGCTCGCGTACGTCCACGGCGAGAAGACCTACGTGTTCGAGCACCCGGACGTGGAGGGGATGGTCCGCCACCTCGTCTTCTCCGGCACCGACTACACCAGGCCGGACGCGGGCTACCCCGCCGTCGCCGACGACGGCCTCCTCGGCGCACCGGACGGGTTCCCCTTCCCCGACGCGGTTCTCGTCGAGGGCGACACGCTGATCCTGCTGAGCGGCGAGGACTGCGTCTCCCACCACTCGAAGACCGGCAACTGGTCGGTGGTGCGCCCGATCGCCCGGCTGTTCCCCGGTTTCGCCGACGGTGTCGACGCGCCGGACACCCTGCGCTCGGCGTTCGCCGCGAAGGACGGCACGACCTACTTCTTCTTCGACGACACCTACGCCGCCTTCACCGCCGGCGCGTTCGCCCCGCTCGCCCCCACCCGCGACCGGTGGGGTCTGTCCCGCAACCCGTTCGTCACCGACGGCGGCACGGTCGACGCCGCCTTCGTGTGGCGCCAGTACACCTACCTGTTCGCAGGCGACCGCTACGTCCGCTACACCGGCCCGTCCTACCGGGCGATCGACGCCGGGTACCCCAAGAAGATCGCCGTGAACCTGCGCACGGAGGAGCCGTTCGGGAACCTGCCGGAGTCCTTCGAGGACGCGCTCGACCGGCCGATCTCCGCGGTCGTCGGCAACGACCGCACCATCAACGTGCTCGTCGGCGGCGTCTGCCACACCGTGTCGCCGCGCCTCACGGGCAGCTACACCCTGGAGGGGCTCGGCAGGCCCCGCAACACCTTCGTCGAGTCCGGCGCGGTCGACGCGGCCATGGTCGCCGACCGCCGCGTGTACCTGTTCTCCGGGGACCAGTACATCCGCTACTCGACCGCCGACCACTCCCACGTCGACGACGGCTATCCGAAGCCGCTCACCGCGCTCGCGGACGAGCTGGGGCTGCCGAGGCTGCCCGACGCGTTCACCGACGGCGTCGACGCCGCCTTCCGCGCCCCGGACGGTACGACGTACCTGTTCCGCGGCAAGGAGTTCGTGCGCGGCCAGGGCGCCGAGCGGGTCGACGCCGTGTGGGGCAGGGTCCGCAACGACCTGACCGCGGGCGGTCTCGACGCCGCGTTCGTGGCGCCGACGGGTGAGCTGTACGTGTTCCGTGGCGACCAGTACGTCCGCTACCCGGCGAACGTGCCGCTGGAGTACGTCGACCAGGGTTTCCCCCGCACGGTGAAGGACGACTGGGGCGACCTGCCGTGGGAGTTCGAGGAGGGCGTGGACGGCGCGTTCACGTTCGAGGGCCGCGCCTACCTCACCAAGGGGGAGCGGTACGTCCGCTACTCGGGCGCCTACGAGGTGGTGGACCGCACCTACCCGCAGGACTTCCGGCACCGCTGGGCGGGCACCGCCGACTACCGGCTGTCCGACCTGCACACGACCACCCGCTTCGTCGACCTCGTCCGCTCCCGGCCGGAGGGCCTCGCGGCGCTGTTCGTCGAGGGCGCCGACGACCCGTACGAGCGGCTGACCGAGCTGTTCGGCTGGGACGCCGAGGAGCTGCGCTGGGCGCGGCGCAACAGCGGGCTGCTCACCGAGCGCACGCCGGAGGAGCAGGTCTTCGAGATCGAGTTCGTGCTCGCGCTCGTCGACCTGTTCGCCACCGCGCGCAAGATCGGCGCAGGCCCGTCACGCCTCCACGCCGAGGTGTGGTCGAAGCTCCACGACCTCGACGAGCCCGCACTGGCCGAGGCCTCGGCGGCCCTGTACGGGATGCTCGAACGCCACACCGCGCCCGCGGAGTGGCCGAAGCTGGCCGCGCAGGCGCACAACGAGCTGAACGTCCTGCGGCGGGACGCGCTCGTCGCCGCCATCGCCCCGGAGCCCGGCGGCTCACGTGAGCTGTTCGAGCGGTACCTGATCGACGTGGACATGGGGCCGGCCGGCACCACGTCCCGCGTCCGGGAGGCCATCGCCGCCACACAGCTGTATCTGCACCGCTACCTGCTCGACCTCGAGACCGTCACCTTGCCGGCGGACGCGGACCCGGACGAGGTCCGCGCGCGGATCAAGACCTGGTGGTCCTGGATGCGCAACTACCGGATGTGGGAGGCGAACCGGAAGGTCTTCCTGTACCCGGAGAACTACCTGCGTCCCGAGCTGCGTGACACGAAGACGCCTGCGTTCGCGGCGCTGGAGGACGAGCTGCTGCGCACCGAGATCACCAACGAGACCGCGCAGGCGGCGTACAAGCGCTACCTCGACGAGTACACCGAGGTGTCCCGGCTCGCCATCGCGGGCGGCTACGTGTACGCCGAGGACGGCGCGCCCGACGGCGAGCGCAGGCTCGTGCTGTTCGGCCGCACCAGGACCACGCCGCGCCGGTACTACTACCGGTCGGCGCAGTTCCGTGACGGCGAGAAGCTCTCGGCCACCTGGGAGCCGTGGCTGAAGGTGGACGTGCAGATCGACGCGGAGCGGGTCGACCCGGTGCACGCCTTCGGCCGGGTGTTCGTGTTCTGGCCGGTGGTCGAGGCGGTCACGCTCGACGACCCCTCCAACACGACGATCACGACGAAGCCGAAGGACGGCGGACAGGCGGTCTCCGCGCCGCCGCCCGTCTACCAGGTGAAGATCTACTACTCGTTCTACAACCTGAACCGGGAGTGGGTGCCAGCCCAGCTCCTCGCGGTCGACACCGAGCAGACCGGGCAGGTCACGAACCTGGGGCTGTACGTCCAGGCCTCGCGGACCGTGCCGGGTGTGAGCGCGCACGACTCGATCATCGTGCAGTGCACGTACAGGGCCGGCGAGACCGACGTCACCTCGGCGTTCACGCTCACCCCGGAGCTGTACGGGATGCGCGCCACGGAGACCGTCCCGCCGCCCCGTCCCGCGGACCTGTCCGGGCTGTTCGACGAGCCGGCCACCACCCCGATCGACCCGGTCGCGGTCGTCCGCTTCAACGCGCCGGCCGACACCGTGGACGGCTCGTGGTCGGCCGTCGACCACAAGGGCGGCAGCTTCCTGTGCCGCCCGGTGTCCGCGCCGGTCGCCCCCGCGGAGCTGACCCCGGCACAGGGCAACGCGCACCTCCTGCCCACCACGTGGTCGGGGGTCGCGGCAGGCTTCCAGCTGCGGGACAAGCCGGGCACCAGGTACTTCTTCGACACGGCCGACAAGTACGTCACCGCGCCCGACGGCGAGGCGGCGGCCGGGCGGACGAGGAAGAACACCGTCGAGCGGTTCGGCATCGTCGGCACCGCGCTGCTGCGCACCGGCGTGGTCGACGCCGTCTTCGTGCGCGGCAACCAGGTCTACCTGTACTCCGGTGACGAGTACTACTCCTACTCCCGCACCGCGTTCGGCACCCTCGACGGCGGGTTCCCGAAGCTCGTCATGAGCAACCTGGACAACCTGCCGAAGCTGCGGCGGGTGGACGCGGAGAAGCTGGTCGTCGGTGGCGCGATCGACGCGATCGTCGAGCTGGAGAGCAAGATCTACCTCCTGTTCGGGGACTACTACGTCACGCTGAACGACCAGCTGAAGCCGGCACACGACCCCCGCAAGCTGTCCGGCGAGGGCGGCCTGCCCAAGGACCGGGTCGCCGGCCCGTTCGCCGACCTCGGTCGCACCGTCGGTGTGCTCTCGTTCGACAACTCGGCCGGCGGCTACCGGATCCGGCGCGGCAACGACAGCTCCAGCGGCAACAACAAGGACCTCGGCCGGGTCGCGAACGCGTTCAACACCAAGGGCAAGATCGTGTCCGCGCACATCGCCGACGGCAAGCTGTACCTGACCGGCGACAAGGAGTTCATCCGCTACACCCTGAACACCGACGGCACCATCCCGGACTACGTCGACCCCGGCTACCCGAAGACCCTCGCACAGCCGGTCAGCGCGGTGTTCACGAGGGACGGGTTCCGTTACGTGTTCAGCGGTTCGAGCTACGGCATCCTGCCGAAGGACCAGGAGCTGGACACGAAGCCGGCAATGCGGCCCATCGCAGGCAGCTGGCGCTGCCTGCCCGCCGGGTTCCCGAAGGACTTCTCCGGCGTGGTGGAGACGACGTCGTCGCTGTTCTTCTTCATGGGCACCAACTACTCCGCCTACCCGGCGACCGACGCGGTCTCGCGGCCGTACGAGATCTCCGCGCTGCCCAACGAGATCGTCCGGCTGACCTCGTCCACGGCGTACGAGCTGAACCGGCGGCTGCTGGTCGGCGGCATCGACGCGCTGCTCGCCCCGGACACCCAGGAGATCGACGAGCTGCCGGCGTTCAGCTCGACGAGGTCGGACGCGACGACCGTGCGGGTGCTGCCGAGGACCGCGACCGCAGGCGTGCCCGTCGGGTCGCACCTGGACTTCGACAGCTCGAACGGCATCTACTACTGGGAGATCTTCTTCCACGCACCGATGCTGATCGCGCGGGCGCTGAGCGCCGCGCAGCGGTTCGACGACGCCCGCCGCTGGTACGAGTACGTGTTCGACCCGACCCAGCGGGAGCGGTACTGGCGGTTCCTGCCGTTCCTCGCGGTCGACGTCGACGCGCTCGTCCTCGGCTGCCGCGCGGACGCGGCCGAACTCGCCGACGCCACGCTCACGAGGCTGCTCGAAGACGTGCTCGCCGTCGTCGAGCCGATGGCGCCGGCGTTCCGGCAGGTCCGCGACCTGACCAGGCAGGAGCTGGACGACCTCGCCGGACTGGCCGCGACGGGCCTCGACGCCCTGCGCGCCAGGCTGGCCACCCTGGCGGCCGGCGAGGCGAGACGCGGTCTGGCCGAACGGGTGGACATGCTCGGGTTCCTCGGCAGGCAGTACCGCCTGATGGGTGACCGTGCCGGCCTCATGGCCGCCTACCGCGACGACCCGTTCGACCCGCACGCCATCGCGGCGCTGCGCCCGGCCGCCTACCGGCGCACGGTCGTCATGGCCTACCTCGACAACCTGGTCGCGTGGGCCGACATGCTGTTCGGCCAGTACACCGGGGAGAGCATCGACGAGGCGCGGATGCTCTACATCCTCGCCCACGACCTGCTCGGGCAGCGGCTGTACGACGCGGGCCTGAGGGCGTTGCCCGCCGCCACGTCCTACGACGGGCTGGACGGCGACGGCGGTGACGAGGTCGCGCACCTGACGGCCAACGGGGCGTTGCTGGAAAGCTCCGGTGCGGTCCACGCGGGCGTCGCGAACCCGTACTTCTACGTGCCGGACAACGCCACGTTCGTGGAGTACTGGAACCGGGTCGCCGACCGGCTCACGAAGATCAGGGCGTCGCTGGACATCATGGGCATCAGCCGTCCCGTGCCGCTGTTCGAGCCGCCGGCCGACGTCATGGCGCTGGTCGAGGGCGTCGCGAAGGGCGCGTCCCCGGAACAGGTCATCGCCGCGCTCGCGACACCGCTGCCTGCCTACCGGTTCACCTTCCTCTACCGCAGGGCACAGGAGCTGGCCGAGCGGCTCAAGCAGCTCGGCGGCGACCTGCTCGGCGCGTTCGAACGCCGCGACAACGAGGAGCTGTCGCTGCTCCAGACCAGGCACGAGGCGGAGATCCTCGACCTGACGAGGGCGATCAAGGAGAACCAGGTCGCGATCGCCGAGGAGGGGGTCGCCGAGGCGCTGGCGTCGCTCGCCGGCGCGGAGGAGCGCGTCACGCACTACACGCAGCTGATCGCCACGGGCATGTCCCCGATGCAGATCGCCCAGCTCGCGATGATGTCGGTCGGCGCGACCGCGCACTTCGTCGCGAGCGGCCTGAAGATCGGCGCCGCGATCGCGGCCGTGGCGCCGCAGGTCTACATAGGACCGTTCATCATCGGTACCGCCTTCGGCGGCGACCAGCTCGGCGACTCGCTCTCGACCGGCGCGGACGTGTCGTCCACGCTCGGCGAGGCGTTCAGCATGCTCGGCGAGGTGCTGGGCGTCCGGGCGGACTACGAGCGGCAGGAGGAGGACTGGCGCATCCAGCTGGCGTCCGCGAAGGCCGATGTCGCCCAGCTCGGCCACCAGGTGACGAGCGCGCGGCTCCAGGTGGCCGTCGCGCAGCGGGACCTGGCCGTGCTGGAGCGGCAGGCCAAGCAGAACCAGGAGATCAGCACGTTCCTGACGGGCAAGTTCGCGGGGGAGCGGCTCTACAGCTGGATGGTGGGCCAGCTCTCCGGGCTGTACTTCCAGACCTACCACCTCGCCCACGACATGGCCCGCGCCGCCGAGAAGGCCTACCAGTTCGAGCGTGGCGGCGGGACGTTCATCCGACCGTCCTACTGGGACAGCCAGCGGGGCGGCCTGCTCGCGGCCGACGGCCTGACGATGGACCTCGACCGGCTCGGGCAGGCCCAGGTGGCCGGCGACACGCGTGGGCTGGAGATCACCAGGCGGGTCTCCCTGCTCGCGCTCGACCCGATGGCGTTGCTGGCGCTGAAGAACGAGGGTCGGTGCGAGTTCGCGTTGACCGAGGAGCTGTTCGACCGCGACTTCCCCGGCCACTACCGCCGGCAGGTCCGGACGGTCAGCGTCACCTTCGACACCGAGGACGGTCCGGTCGGCGTCAACGCGACGCTCACCCAGCTGGACAACAAGACCGTGCTGTCCGCGGACCCGAAGGCGGTGAAGTACCTGCTGGACCCGAAGGGCACCATGCCGGACTCGCTGCGTGGCGACTGGCGCCCGAGCCAGCAGATCGCGCTGTCCGACCTGGAGGACGGCCGGGACAACAACGGCCTGTTCGAGCTGCGGTACGACGACGACCGCTACCTGCCGTTCGAGGGCACCGGCGCGGTGTCACGCTGGCGGCTGGACGCGGGCCGGGTGCCGGCGTCGCTGCTGGACGTGCTGGTCACCGTGAAATACACGGCCGTGCAGGGCGGCGACACGTTCGCGACCGCCGTGAAGGGCATGCTGCGGCCGTACCCGACGGCGCGGTACTTCGACGTGGCCGAGGAGTTCCCGGACGAGTGGGAGGCGTTCGTGGACGGCGACTCGACGCAGCTCGACCTGCCGATCACGCCGGACCAGCTCCCCGGCCTGGCGGGCCGGCAGATCACCGGGGTGCTGGCGCGGTACGAGCGGGCCGGGGAGGGCGAGGCGGAGTTCCTGCTGAACGGGGACAAGCGCCTGGCGCTGGCGGACGGCACGCTCCTGCGCACACCGGGCCTCACGACAGGTGGGTGGACGCTCGTGTTCTCGGGCGACAAGAGCGTCCTCACCAACCTCGGCCTGGTCATCACCTACCGCGCAAGCGTCCGCTGACGGGAGACGAACGGCATGACTGACAGGGTTCAGAAGAGGAAGCGGAAGCTCTCGCCGGACTCGAGCCGAAAGAAGGCCCGCGAGGGCGTCGACTCGCCCGAGCGGAACTCCAGCGACGACGAGGGCACCACGACGGCACTCGCGCTGAGGACGAGAGCCGAGTTGAAGTCGGAGGTCGAGCCCAAGTCGAACCTCGATGTGGAGTTCTCGCTCGACGACAACTCCGACATCGGTGCCCCGCGCCAAGTGACCACGACGACGGTGCCGAAGCCGGCGGTGAAGGCCGTGACCACCAAACCGGCGAATCCTTTCGTCGGTCAGGTGGCCGCCCTGCGGGGCAACTTCCCGAGCGGTTACCACGACACCGCGCACTTCGCCCCGACGACCAAGAAGCCCAAGCACGGGGTCTGGGGCAAGAAGGGCAGCAAGCCGCTGCGCAAGTGGGTCAAGTTGGCGCTGGACAGCATCAACGCGAACGACGACTTCGTCGTGGACTCGAAGCGGGGGGAGAAGGGCGGGTGGATCTACCTCGTCTCCATGGATGGTGAGACGGTCGGCTACCTGAGCGGCAGCAAGGCGCCGCCGGGGAACCCGCCGGCCAAGTACATCGAGATCTTCCTGGATGCCAAGAAGAACACGGTGTCCGCCTTCCCGTCCGACCCGAGCATGTTCTGAGAGGCACCCGTCATGAGCAGCGGTCTGCAGGCGCCCCACAAGAAGAAGAGGCCCAACTCCCCGACCCACCTGCGGAAGAAGGTGACGGAGACCCCGGAGACCACCACGACGGACACCTCCCCACCGGTGGAGACCGAGACCAAGGACCTCAAACGCAAGGCGACGGAGGACCCGTCCCCGAATCTGGACTCACCGGACGCGGTGAACAAGCGGCAGCGCATCACGCCTCCGCTGACCAACTCGGACCGGGTGCGCCTGGACGCCGAGAACAACCCGAACCGCCCGGCGATGGAGAAGATCTACAAGGAGTTCTTCACCGACGACGGCACCAGGAAGAACTCGGGCAAGGCGCTGACGGACCAGCTGGCGAAGCTGTACAAGATGATGGGCGACGGCGACGCCGAGTACGCGAGGAAACCGGTGACCAAGGACGAGTTCGTGAGCTTCCTGAGGACGCCGGACGCGGTGGTCAACTCGCAGTCGCTCCTCTTCAAGAACCCGAACGCGACCCAGTCGACCGTGGAGCGGGTGGAGAGGTGGCGCACCAAGGGTGACTACTTCTACGTCCGCAACACGAAACGCAAGTTCCCGAAGGCGGAACGGCGGATCGCCGTGAACGTCCAGACGCAGCAGGCGGCGCTGAAGGTGTCGAAGAGCATCTCCGGCCTGCACACGGACCCGGAGGTCGGTCCTTTCCTGAAGGACCACAAGATCTACCTGACCGCCGCGCCGAACCCGGGTGACGTCAAGCACGACAAGCTGGTCGCCTACTACACCCCGAACCCCGACGCGATGGACGACGACGACACGGTGGGCAACCGCATCGCGGAGACGATCGAGAACGCGGTGGACCCGGACGACGTGGGTGGCGAGTTCGCGCCGTTCTACTCCCACATCGGCCCGCACACGGCGTGGGGCGAGGAACCGGAGGCGTTCACGGAGAGCCTGAAGGGCAGCTTCACGCAGTCGAGGGAGCAGACCATAGCGAAGCTGATCCAGGCGGACACCAGCGCGAACGTGCCCGACCTGCAGACGTTCATCACCCGGATAGCGTCGGCGTTCCAGGGCGCCTACATCGACCCCGACGCCCCGCACACCCACCTGGAGAAGTGAGGACGACGTGCTGAGGCCGCGCCGGGGCGGCCGTCAGCCGTCGACGCGGTCCCGCAGCTCGTCGGACACGTCCGGGTCCACGAAGTCCGGGTAGGCGAGAGCCTGCGGCTGGTACCGCGTGGGGATGACCACCTTGATGCGGTCGGCGTAGGTGGCATCCGGGTCCTCGGGCATCGCCTTCTCCGGCAGCACCAGCGTGTCCGGTATGCCCAGACGCACCGCCACCGGCCCGGTCTCGCGGAGGGAGGCCGGCCACGCGAGCCCCGGGCCGACCGCCGCGCAGGTGCGGTGGGCGTAGACCACCGTCACCTCGTCGACAGCCGTGGCACCGGCCGGGTCGTGGCCGAAGACCCTGGCGACGCACACCAGCTCGTTGCCGTCGATGTCCGTGCGCTTGGTGGGGTTGGCGGGCTTGGCGTGGCCGTGGGCAGGGGTGACGCCGGGCTGGGCACGTTCGAGCGCCGCCACCGCGCGGCGCCCCAGCTGATCGTCCAGCGAGGGGTCGGCCGTCAGCACCACGCCGGCCACCACCACGCCCGCCGCCACGACCGCGATCCCGGCCGCCGCCGCCCAGCGCATCACCCGGCGACGCTGCCGGTCCGCGATAGGCATGCGTCGATGGTCGCACCGGTCCGGTGCTCACCGCCAGTGTCTGGGAAGTTCCGGAAGGTTACGGGAATCCCAGCATCCGGAAACCTCCAGGCAGGCTGTCGGTGGTCTCGCGGAGGATGCCCCCATGGTCACCGTTCACGTCGATCGAGCTGGGTCGCGCCCGTTCCCGAGGGTCGGCCTGGTCGCACTGGCCGGCCGCGCGCTCGGCGCGGTTCCGCCGCCCGCACAGGTGCTGGCGGGCATCATCAGCGTCCAGGTCGGGGCGGCGCTCGCCAAACAGCTCTTCGGCGCGGTCGGCAGTGCTGGCGCGGTCGCCCTGCGGCTGTTCTTCGCCGCGCTGGTGCTGGTGGCGGTGTGGCGGCCGTCTGTGCGGATGGGACGGCGCGCGTGGACCGTGGTGATCGGCTACGGCGTCGTGCTCGGCGTCATGAACCTGTGCTTCTACCTGGCGCTGGCGAGGATCCCGCTGGGTGTCGTGGTGACGATCGAGTTCCTCGGCCCGCTGGCGGTGGCCATCGGCGGCTCCCGCCGCTGGCTGGACGGCCTGTGGGCGTTGCTCGCGGCGGCCGGCGTCGTCCTGCTGACCGAGAGCGGCGGCGACCTGCACGTGGCCGGCATCCTGTTCGCCCTCGCGGCGGCGGCGTGCTGGGCCGGGTACATCCTGCTGAGCGCCGCACTGGGCCGGCACACCACCGACGGCGGCGGGCTCGCACTGGGCATGGTCCTGGCGGCGGTGGTCGTCATGCCGGTCGGTGTCGTCGACAGCGGCACGGCACTGCTCCAGCCCTGGGTGCTGATCGTCGCGCTGGGCGTGGCACTGCTCTCGTCGGTCATCCCCTACTCGCTGGAGCTGGAGGCACTGCGCCGGATCCCGCCGAAGGTGTTCGGCGTGCTGATGAGCCTGGAGCCCGCGGTCGCGGCGCTGGTCGGCCTGGCGGTCCTCGGCGAGGCACTGGGCCCACCGCAGTGGCTGGCGATCCTGCTGGTGGTCACGGCGTCGGCAGGCGCGACCCGCACGGCCCGCGGCTAGGCCGGCTCAACCGGTCCGCCTCCGCGTGCCGGTGAGGTAGTGCTGCAGCGTCGGCGCGAGCCAGTCGACGACCGTGTCCCGGTCCATGGCGACGATCGGCGGTAGGCGCAGCACGTACCGGGTGAGCGCGAGCCCGAGCCCGAGTACCTGCGCGGCGACGAGCCCCGCGCGGGCGGCGGCGTCGTCGGGGGCGATCGCCACCACGGCCGGACCCAGCTGCGTCGCGAAGATCTCCCGCGTGCGCTGGGCGGCCGCCGGGTTGGTGACGGACGCGCGCAGCAGTGCCATGAGGGTCTCGTCGCCGTCGCAGCGGTCGAGGACGTGGCGGGCGATCCTGCGTCCGACCTCCTCGCGGGGCGTCGCCGACAGGTCCGGCAGACGCAGGTCGGGCGACGCGGCCCACGTGCACTCGCCCGCCGGCGGCCAGGGCATGAACACGGGCATGCAGGACGCGGCCAACCTCAGCTGGAAGCTGGCGGCGGTCCTGCGCGGCGCTCCGGAGGCGTTGCTGGACTCCTACCAGTCCGAACGCCACCCGGTGGGCCGCGCGGTACTGCGCAGCAGTGGCGCGATCATCCGCGCGGCCATGATCCGGTCCTCGTTGGGACGGGCGGTCCGCGGCTTCCTGGGCGACCACGTCCTGTCGGTGCCGAGGATCCGCGAGAAGGTCACCGGCCAGCTGACCGGTATCGGCTACCACTACCCGGCCCCGTCGGGTGCCCACCCGTCGGTGGGTACCCGGGCGCAGGACCGGACCTTCGCGGACGGCACCCGCCTGTACGAGGCGCTGCGGGGCCAACACTTCGTCCTGACCGGTGCGGAGGACGTGACCCCGTGGTCCGACCGGGTGCGGACGACCGGCCCGACCGACGGCCCGATGACCCTCGTCCGCCCGGACGGCTACGTCGGCTGGGCAGGCACGGACCCCGGGGACCTACGCGAAACCCTCACCGCCTTGGTCGGGAAGCCCTAGCAGGCGATGGCGGCACCGTTCGCCGGTTGGTGGAAGGCGTTGTCGCGGGCCGCGCGGAAGTCGGTCAGGTACTGGCCGAACACGGTCGAGTCCTCGAGCTGCAGGATGGTCTCGTCGCTCTGGCGCAGGGAGTTCGTGCTGAAGTTGGCGCTGCCGGTCCAGACGATCTTCCGGTCCGCCACCCCGTAGTACTTCCCCTCCACCATCACGTACTTCGAGTGCGTCCACACCGCGTCGGCCTCGCAGTAGTACCGCACCACCACCCCGCCGTACACGCTGCTCGTACGCGCCAGCAGGTCCTTCAGCGACTCCTCCGCCAGTGACACCCCGGGATCGTTGTCCGGCGCGTAGTTCATGACCACCTCGACATAGCACCCGGCCGCGTCCAGCTCAGCCAGCTTCGTCGCCAGGTACGGGCGGGTGAAGGCGAGCTGGTTCACGCGGATGATCGTCCGGTGGTTGTCCGTCGTGCCGGTGGACGTGTTGCCGAAGCAGTCGATGTGGTCGAGGACCGTGTACATCGTGTCCTCGCTGGGATCGCGGTACTGGCTCGACGCCGTGGTCGACCTGGGGTAGAAGTGGATCTTCGCGGTGCCGTCGGTCACCGGGGGCCGGCCCGTGTCGTAGTAGTTGTTGTTGCTCCGCAACGCCGCCATGTCCCCGAAGTAGCCCTCGTACGCCGAGAACACCGCGTTGTGACCCGTCAGGATCAACGCGTTGTTGTACCCCTTGGTGCCGTCCCGCCCGTTGTGCAGGTTCGCCGACGACTGCACGACCACGTTCGACGTCCCGCTCGTGTTCGAGAACAGGAAGAACTTGTTGTGGTTGATCGCCGCGACCGTGCCGATCTTCAGCGTGCCGACGCAGCCCCGCCCGGCCGGGCACGTCATCACCCACGACGACGCCGACCTGTCGGTGCCGAGGCCGCTGGTGAGCTGCGACCACACCGCCTTGATCGCCGCGCTCTCACCCGTGTCGGCCATCCGGTGGTCGAAGATCGCCTGCACGCTCACGCCGCGGTTCTTCGCCGTCACCAGTGCCGTGGGGATCGCGGGATCGTCGGCGTAGAACAGCGCGACCCGGATCCGCGAGCCCGCCGCGGCGCCGTCGATCAGCGAGATGACCCGGTTCACGATGGCCCGCTGCTCGGCGTCGGTGCCGGTCGGTTTCGTGAACACCGCCTCCGTGCTCACCGCCAACGGGCCGACAGCCGCGTCCGAAGGAGTCGAAACGCCCATACCGGCCACGATGGCCAGCAATCCAGCCACTACACCAACACGCACGGTGACCTCCGATCGTCAGGGCAAGATTTTGCAGCCCAAGAGGTCATTTCGTCAAGAATTCACTTGCGCCTCCCTTGGGGAGCGTGCGCTAGTCTGGGAGCGCTCCCAGACCTGTAAGGGGTGGAACAATGGCCGTTCTACGCCGCGTCCTGCTGCTCACCGCCGTGGTACTGGCGCTCGGCGCGGTGCCGGGGGTCGCCGCTGCCGCGCCCGTCACGGGCAACGCCACCTGGTTCGACGCGCTCGGCTCGCCCTACGGCGGCTGCGGGATGCCGCAGTCGGTGCTGGACAGCCAGGACTTCGTGGCACTCAACGTGTACAACACCCCGCGCGACTACAACTGGTACCCACGCCCCCTTCCGCCGGGCGATCCCAAGACCGGGGCGTGGGACAACGGCCACAACTGCGGCCGCTGGGTGCGGGTGACGGTCAGCGACTACTGCACCGGCGTCAACGACGGCGCCCCCAACCAGGCCTTCTGCCGCAACGGTTCCTTCGTCGTCGACCGCTACAACGGCGCCACCATGGACATGGTCGTCGCCGACAGCTGCGGCGACTCCAACGCCTGGTGCCGCGACGACCCGAACCACCTCGACCTGTCACACGCGTCGCTGAACAGGTTCCGCCTCAACGGCACGGCGGTCGGCGACATGGATCCCGGACACTGGAACAACCGACATGTGACGTGGGAGTTCATCCCCGCGCCGGGCTACACGGGTGACATCAGGATCGGTTTCCTGCAGGGCGCGCAGGTCTGGTGGGGTGCGGTCTCGATCTCCCACCTGGCCAACGGCATCCACGGCGTCGACTACTTCGCGGGCGGGACGTGGCACGCCGCCCAGATGAACGGCGACATGGGCCAGTCGTACGTGCTGTCCCCGACCGTCCAGGCAGGCACGCAGTTCCAGATCCGGGTGTACGACGTCGACAACGCGCTGATCAACGGTGGTCGCGTGTACACGTTCACGCTGCCGTGCCAGTCCCGGTGCTCGACGGCCTACACCCCCGTCACGTACACGACCAGCTGATACGGACGACTCACGAGGGACACACCCGCCTGTTGCTTGACTGGCTGTTCGGTCTGCCGGTCTGGGGGTGTGAGTGAGTCTCAGCGGTTTCATCGCTCCGTGGTGGTTGCTGCTGTACCTGGTGGTCGCCGCGTTGGTGGTCGGGTACGTCGCGGTGACCAGGGGGCGCAAGAAGCAGCTGCTCCGGTTCGCGAACCTGGAGCTGCTGGAACGCGTCGCGCCCGGGAGGCTCGGGTGGAGCAGGCACCTGCCCGCCGCGCTGCTGATCGTGGCGCTGTCGCTGTTCACCCTGGGCATGGCCGGACCGACGGCCGAGGAGAAGGTGCCCCGCAACCGTGCGACGGTGATGCTCGTCATCGACGTGTCGCTGTCCATGGAGTCCGTCGACGTGCGGCCGACACGGCTGGCGGCGGCGCAGGCGGCGGCCACCACGTTCGTGAAGGACATGACACCGGGCATCAACCTGGGGTTGATCTCCTTCGCGGGCACGGCGACCGCGCTCGTGGCGCCCACGACCGAGCGGGCAGGCGTCGTGCGCGCGATCGACCACCTGGAGCTGGCCGAGTCCACCGCGACAGGCGAGGCGGTCTTCGCGGCCATGAAGGCGATCGACGGTTTCTCCACGATCGTCGGCGGCGCCGAGGGTCCGCCACCGGCTCGGATCGTGCTCATGACGGACGGGAAACAGACCGTTCCGAACACGAACCCCGAGGACCCGCGTGGCGCGTACGTGGCGGCCCGGGAGGCGCAGAAGCGCCACATCCCGATCTCGACCATCTCCTTCGGCACGGAGATCGGCACGGTCACCATCAACGGCAGGGAGGTGCTGGTCCCGGTCGACGACAACGCCATGCGGGAGATCGCACGCCTGTCCGGCGGCGACTTCCACAAGGCGGCGTCGGCGGACGAGCTGAAACGCGTGTACGGCACGCTGGGCGAGCAGATCGGCTACGAGATCAAGAACGCGGACGCCAGCCGTCCGTGGCTGATGTTGGGCACGTTGGTGCTTTTCGCCGCGGCGGGCACGTCGCTGCTGATCGGCCAGCGCCTGCCCTGACCGCGGCCTGTCGGCAGTCCATCACTCGTGTCCAACCGTGAAAGAACTGCGGTGCCGTGAGCCGATGGGGTGGACTTGGCGTGGCGCGCACGCGTTTGCGCTGGCGGCGGACTTAGCGTGACGTGCCATGGGCAATGGTTACGAGTCGGCCGCCTACCGGGAGCTGGGCGGCATGCTGCGACGGGTGCGGGAGAACGCCGGACTGTCGGGCACGGAACTCGCACGCAGGATCGACTGGCCGCTGACGAAGATCTCCCGCATCGAGCACGGCAGGCGGCCGTCCTCCACCATCGACGTGATCCTCTATGTGGTCGTGTGCGGGTCGACGATGACCGCCGCACAGCCCTACCTGGAACTCGCCAGACGAGCCGAACGCAAACAGGGCTTGTACCTCTCGGACAAGCGATCGGTGGTTCGCTCCAATCCCTCATCTTTCACGAGTCAACAGCCAACCACTCGATCATCTACGAGCCCGACCTCGTTCACGGCCTGCTCCAGACTCCCGCCTGTGCCCGCGCGCGCATCCTCTCTCTCGAACCCGGCATCACCCCGGAACGGGTGGCAGCCTCGGTTGGCACCCGAATGGAGCGGCGGCAGGTTCTTTACCGTTCCCATGCCGCGCGATTCACCTTCTATCTCCACGAGCAGGCGCTCCAACTCCGGGTCGGCACCGATCAGGAGATGCACGAACAGCTACTCCACCTCGTGCTCACCGCCGCGCTGGCCAACGTGACAGTGCGAGTCGTGCCGACCGCCGCCGGCGTGTTCGGCGACGCGTTCCATCTGATGGAACTTGATCAACACTGGCCGATCGTCTATCTCGGCGGCCTCAGGTTCGGGGGCCTGATCCTCGAAGACCCCGACTACGTGAACAGCTACCGCGGTGCACTGAAGGACGCCTTCCTGACGCTGGGCGTACTGAAGGGAGCCTTCATTACGTTGGGGCGGAGGGCTCGCCACAGGCCTCACCGCGAGGTGTTCAACGGCGCGGCCCTCGGCCGCGGCGGCCGCGCCTCTTCAGACGGCCCGCCACCGCGTCGTCTAGCAACCCGGTCACGGTCTCGGCGGCGCACGACTTGTTGACCCCGATGCCCCCGGTCGCGCCGCGTTTGATCCAGCCGACCACGTACGTGCCCGCCGCCACCCGTCCCGACTCGTTCGGGATCGTGCCGGTGGTCTCGTCGAAAGGCAGGCCAGGTACGGGAGTGCCGTGGTGACCGACCGCGCGTACCACCTGCCCCGCCGGGATCTCCGTGCCGTCGGTGAGGCGGATCGCCCGAACCTGCGTGTCGCCGACGATCGACTCGGGCGTGGCGTGGAAGCGGAACACGATGCGCCGGCCGTCCGGGGGAGTGGCCGTCCAGTCGACGTCGCCGCCCACGACAACCTCCGCCTCCCGATGCCTCAGCGCCTCGAACTCCGGCCGGGTGTACGCAGCCGACTCCGGCCCTCTCCGCCCGAGCAGCACCACCTCACGGACCTTGCTCGACCGCAACGCCGCCAACGCGTGCGGGGCGATCGTCGTGCCCGCCAGGGACTCCGGCTCGGCGGTGAGGATCCGCGCCACGTCCAGCGCCACGTTGCCCGTACCCACGACCACGACCCGCTCCGCCGACAGGTCGACCGCGCCGGGCGACACGTCCGGGTGGCCGTTGTACCAACCCACCACCGTCGCCGCGGCGAGACTCCCCGGCAGGTCCTCGCCGGGAATCCCCAGTCGCCGCCCGTTGAACGCACCCACCGCGTAGATCACCGCGTCGTGGCGGCCGGCCAGCTCCGACACCGACACGTCGACCCCCACCTCGACCCCGAGCCGCAGCCGCAGCCGAGGGTGGTGGTGAAAACGGGAGAAGACCTCGCCGATCCGCTTCGTCGACGGGTGGTCCGGCGCGACCCCGAACCGCACCAGACCACCCGCGACCGGCAGCCGGTCCATCAGCGTCACCCGGGAGTTGGTGTGCAGCAACAGGTCCTGCACGGCGTACATCCCGGCGGGCCCGGTACCCACGACCGCGACGTCCAGCGGCGCGAAGTCGCTGGGAAGCACGCGGTCGAACGAGGGCGGCCCCCAGGCGTGGAAGTTGGGCGCATGAGTGTCCACAGTGGATCTGTCGGCGTAGTACGCGGCGTTCAGCTCCGCATAACCCCGCAGTGGCGCGGAAAGCGCGTCGACCGGGAAGATCGCGTCGACCGGGCACGCGTCGGCGCAGGCGCCGCAGTCGATGCACGTCGCGGGGTCCACGTACAGCGTGTCCGTACGCCCGAAGTCCGGCTCGTCCGGCGTCGGGTGGATGCAGTTGACCGGGCACACCGCGACGCAGGACGCGTCGTTGCAACAGGTCTGCGTGATCGCGAACGCCATGGCCGTCAGATCAGGTTCGCGCGCTGGTAGAACCAGAGCGCGGGCCGGGTGAGCAGGCCGCAGGACTCGAGGAACTCCATCAGGCCTGCACAGCTCGACCGCAGCATCGACCGGTGGTGCTCGTTGGCCTTCGCCTCACGGAGCGCGCGATCCCGGTCCAGGCCGGCATTGGCGTAGACGTCGTCGTGCACCATGCTGGTGACGATGTGGTAGGCGGCCACCGCCACCACGAAAGCGTTGACCTGCCGACGAAGCAGGCCGGCTCCACGTAACCGCTCCCGGGTCTCCTCCCGGGCGAACTTCATGTGCCGCGACTCCTCCACGACGTGGATGTTGTTGATGGTCCGCACGAACGGCACCACCCGCTCGTCACGCATCCAGTCGCGCTGCATGACGTCGAGAACCTCCTCGGCGACCAGGATCGCCGCGTACGCCGCCTCACCGGAGGCGACCGTCTTGAAGAACCGGCCCAGCTCGACGACGTGCCGCCGCGGCCGGTACGCGGGTGCGCCCAGCTTCGCGGCACCCCGGGCGAACATGATCGAGTGGCGGCACTCGTCGGCGATCTCGGTCAGGGCCCACTGGAACGCGGGATCGGTCGGGTCCTTCGCGTAGAAGTCCCGCAGGACCATCTGCTGGAGGATCATCTCGAACCAGATGCCCGTGCTCGCGACCGAGGCGGCCTCCTGGCGGGTCAGTTCGCGCTGCTGGTCAGGCGTCATCTCCGCCCAGTAGGAGGTGCCGTAGAGCGTGCACCACTCCGGGCTCGCACCGTGCAGGCCGGTGTCGAGCGGCGTATCCCAGTCGACCTCGCGCACGGGGTCGTAGGACAACTCCTCGGACGAGTCCAACAGCCGTCGTGCGATCTCATGTTGCACCATGGGACGCTCTCCCTGTGACTCGGATTAACTGTTACCAACGGTAACACATACTTCGGTGTCCCTACACTCGGCCGTATGACCTGTCCAGGTAGTCGCTGATGGCGTACCTGCCCGCCGACGAGCGCAGGCGGACCATCATCGACGCGGCCGTCGAGGTGATCGCCGCGGAGGGCCTCACCGGCGCCACCACCCGGCGGATCGCCGACCGCGCGAACGCCCCGCTCGGCGCCCTGCACTACTGCTTCCGCGACAAGCAGGAGCTGCTCGGCCACGTCGCCGACCGCGGCGCGGACCGGCTGCGGCAGTGCTTCGCCGTGATCGACCCCGACCGCGGCCTCGAGGCCACCATCCGCGGCAGCGTGGCCGCGTACTGGGCGTGGGTAGAGGAGAACGTCGGGTTGCAGCTCGCGCTGCTGGAGCTGGGCATGTGGCGCATCCGCCGGGCGGCGGGGGAGAGCGTGTACGACATGTACGACCGCTTCGGCACCGATCTGCTGACCGCCAACCTGACGCGTGCGGCCGAGGTCGACGAGGCGACCCCGGCCATCAGCGTCGCGGACATGACCCGCTTCATCACCCACCGGTTCGACGGCATGATCCTCGAGTACGCCGCCTCCCGGGACCGGGCGGCGTGCCAGCGCCAGGCCGACCTGCTGGCCGACGCGGTGGTGGCGCTGGCACTGCCCGTCAGGTGAACGTCACCAGCCGAAGGTGTACCGTCCCGTCATGCCGGTGAAGACGACCCTGTCGCCGTCGAGGTGAGCGCTCACACCCGCGACCGCCCCGCCGTTCCGCCAGACGACCCGGCCGTCACGCGTGATCGTGCGTTCCCTGCCCAGTAAGGGGACCGCGATGTCGACCCGCATCGGTGAGGTGACTGTGAGCATGAACGTGTCGTGCTCGTGCCGCCAGCTGACGGAGGTCGTCCCGTCGGGCACGGGGACGTCGCCCCGCGCCCACGTCAGGTCGACCGGGTCCGGCGCGACGACCCAGCCGTTGGCCTCCGCGCGCACGCCGAGGACGTTGGCCGACAGCGCTGGTATCGCCGTGCTCCAGGCGTGGACGAGGTCGACGAACGAGCCGTCGCCGAGCGGGGTGCCCGGGCGGGCGTTGTGCGGCGTGCCGTCGACGCCGATCTCCTCCCACGGCGTACCGGGTCCGTTGTCCAGCATGTGTGTCCACGACCGGCGGATCAACGCCAGCGCCCCGGCGCCGTCGCCGTACTGGAAGCGGCCGAGCGCCTCCTGTGCCATGAGGTAGGGGGACTCGTAGCGGGCCATGAAGGGGTTGTCGGCGAACTCGGACGTGGCGGTGCCGTAGGGAGTGCCGAGCCGGTTCGCCAGGAATGCCATGGCACTGCGGGCTTTGTCGTCATCGAGGAGACCGAACAGGAGAGCACCCGCGTTGGCGTCGGCGGAGTGGTCGCGTCGGGGGTCGTCGAGGTTGAGCAGCATCGCGCCCGCCGCCGGATCCCAGAGCGTGTCCAGCAACGCGGTCCGGACCTGGTCGGCGCGGTCGTCGTGCGCGGGTGCCCGCGCCGGGTCGCCGACCTCCCGCTCCAGCTCGGCCAGTGCGCGCAGAGCGCCGAAGTAGGCCTCGTTGGTGTAAGCGTCGATACCGACGGCCTGGTCCGGCGGATGCCAGTTGTAGGCGGGTTTGCCGCTGTAGTCGTCGGTGCGGAACAGGCCGTCCCGGGTGTGGGCGCCGAAGAACCCGACCGCCCGGCGCGCGACCGGCAGCATCGCGGCGGCGAACGCCCGGTCGCCGGTGTGGCGCAGGTAGTCGGCGACGTCGATCACCCACCAGGCGGTGAAGCTGTCGATCCGCGCGAGCCCCGCCTCGGCGGGCGGCTCGAACCCCGGCGGTGACCCGTCCGGCGGTCCCGGGTCACGCGGGTCGCACGGCACGTCGACGCGGCTGGCGGCCGGGAAGGTGCCGTCGGGTGCCTGCTGGCACGCGAACAGGTTGATGGTGTCCCGCACGACCCGCCGGTACCCACCGCCCTGGTAGTAGGCGGAGCGGGCGACGACCTGGAGGTCACCGGCGTAGGCGACCCGGTCGCGCTTGGGCCCGTCGATGATCACCCACGGCTTGCCTGGCGTGCGGATCGTGGACAGGTCGACCGCGTAGGCGCTGGCGTACCAGGCCCGGTCGAGCGCGGGATCGCTGGAGCGGAAGGACCCGTCACCCGAGCCGGGGAAGTTGGTCTGCCGAACCCGGACGAAGTCGATCTCGGCCGTGCCCGCGCCGTCGAGCGAGATCGCGACGTACCGCTGCGAGCCCCGCAGGCCGGGGGAGCGCAGCACTGTCTCGCCGTCCGGTGGTGGGTAGACGTCGGCGCGGCCGTCGGGATCGTCGTCGGTGCCGAGCGTGCGGCCGAGGTAGAAGAAGTCGTCCGGGCTGGTGGAGGCGTCGCCCTCCCGGCCGAGGAACGGCAGGTACTCGGCGTAGGCGGCCCGGATCGGCGCGCCGGTCGCGTGCCGGACGCCGACCTCGACGTACCCGCTGACCGGCACCCCGAAGTCGACGACCAGCCTGCCCCCGGTGAGCGTGGCCGCGTCGCCGTCGTCGGCGAGCGCCCCGTCCGGGTCGACCCCGCCGGCCACGTGTCGCGGCCACGCGTACCGGCCCGGCACGTTCAGTCGCTGCCCGGTATCGGCTGGTCCCGGCCCCGACACCGGGGTGGGCGCCCCGCACGCCGCCGCGACCGCGCACACGACGCAGACCAGGGCGACCCGTGTGGATCTCATGGTGTTCGGCTTCCCTCCGCTGAAGTTGGTCACATGACCTGTTTGCGTGACCAAGTCTCGGGCAGGGTGACCGGGCCGACAATGGTGCTGGCCCCACCATCGAGCGCACGCCGTCAGCCGGGGAAACAACGCCCAATAGTTACCGGAAACCTGAAACGCGGCGGTGTTCTTGTCGTCGTCGCACGTCAGGCGAAGGGTTGCTGGTTGTTGTCTTCAGTGCATTGTTGGTTCCATTCTTCCAGTATTTGGGCGGGAATCATCCTTTCGAGTGGTGAAGGCCATGCGCAACCGCCAGACGGGGTTCTTCTTTGGACGCGCTGAGTAACGAGACTGCCGGTCATCGCGAGTTCCTGAGGGAGCGGGTGATGCCTCGTTCACAGGCGTCTTTCTGGAGGATTCGGTGAATCGCTACTACGAGCCACGCGGTCGGCGGCGAAGTCGTCAGGGGCTGACCAAGAACCACAAGATCGCCATTGCTTGTGCGGGGGTCGTGGTGCTGTTCGGCGGTCTCATGTACGCGGTCGGCGAGCCGGAACAGCCGCAGGCACAGGAGATCATCTGGATCGCGGAGAAGACCACGAGGTCGCCGGGGGTGATCCCGTCGGCGTTGCGGCGAAGAATCCAGGAAGCCGCGGACGAGGGCGGCGCGTCACTGACGGCGTACGCGGTGGGCCAGCGCGCGGAGAAGATCGGCTCGGTCAGCCTCGACGCCACCCTGGACGGCGACCGCATCGACGACCCGGTAAGACGTGCCTCGGTCATCGACGGCCGCGTGTCCACCCTGGCCGGCAGGCTGGCGCAGTCCCCGGCGGGCAGCGACGGTTTCTCGCTGTACCAGGCACTTCGCGTCGGCGCGGACGAGGGTGCGAGCGCCGGTGTGCCGGTCGAGGTGTGGCTGTCCACGACCGTCCTGACCGGCTCCGTCGACCCACTGAGCATCCCGACACTGACGGAGAACGAGGCCGACCCGAGCCAGGCGGTGGACGAACTGAAGAAAGGCTCCCTTGGCCGGTTGGACCTCGGCCTGGTGAACCTGCACGTCATTATGCTGAGCCCGGTCGGCGCCGGTCAGGAACCCCTGTCACCGCGCTCGGAATCCTGGCGAGCCACATTCGTCAAAACGCTGGCAGAACAACTCGGCGCGACCGTGACGGACCCGCTCCGCGAGAATTCGACCCGCCCGGCGTGGCCGAACTCGTCAGCGGTGCCGGCGATTGTGCCGATGCCGGAGCCGACCCCGGTGACACCACCGCCACCGGTGGTGAAGGACGAACCACCACCGCCGCCCCGAATCGACAACGCGGCTTTCGAACCGGACGAGGCGACGCTTCTCGACCCGGCGGCCGTACACGTCGCGGTGAGCGCGGTCGTGGCGGCGTACAAGGCCCAGCCAGGCCGGTACCGCGTGGTCGTCGTCGGCTACTGCGCACGCATCGGTGGACGCGACGGCGCGGTCCGGCTGTCGAAGGAACGTGCCGAGGCGATAGCTGCCCTGCTGCAGAACGACGGCATCGATCGGGCTGACGTCGAGACACGGGGAGCCGGTTTCGACGAGCTGGCCGACCCCACCCAACCACCCGTGTCACCGGCCCAACGCGTCGTCGTGATCCAACTCGTCACCCGCTGAGACCAGAGGCAGAACATGAAGATGTCGAAGACGACGGTGCCCGACTACCCCGGGCTGCCGCAGGGCGCGTTCCACGCCGACAACACCCCGCCCCAGGCCCTCGCGGTACTGGGCTCGGTCGACCCCGGCGTGTGGTCGGCGGCCCTGTCGACCTACGTGAGCGTGGCCGACCCGCAGACAGGCAGGCCCTACAACGGCCAACCGCTGGAAGACGCGGCGAGCGGCGCCATCCCACTGGCCGCGTCGAGTTGCAGGAGCCTCGCCGTGACGTACTCCACCAACATCGACAAGCAGGTCACCGAGCTGGAGGTCGCGGCGGCGACGCACCTCGCCACGGCCGTCGACCACATCGAGCACGCGTCCGGACTGCTGGACGAGCCGATGATCGGCCCCGACGGCGAGACCACCGACGGCAGGCGGTTGCAGGCCGTGCAGCACGCCGACGAGGAGCTGGCCAGGCAACGCAGCGCGGAGGGCGACTCCCGGCACACCGAGCAGGCGTGGGCGAGTGGATGGCGGGTGTTGGCGGCCACGCTGCTCGGCGCGCTCGACATCCTCCTGCTGTGGAAGCCGCTGCTGAACCTGTCGTTCGAGAGCAGCTCGGGCGGCATGTTCCGGTGGGCGATCGGCATCGGCCTGACCGGCCTGCAGATCCTGGCGATCGAGTGGTGCGCACGCTCCTATGTGGACAAGGAGCGGCAGAGTGTGGACAGACGGGGTTCGGTCGGCGACTACAACCGGCCGCTCAAGAAGGGCCGGATCGTCTCGGACCGGCCGACCCCCACCGTGCAGGAGGTCGCCGAGGCCGACAAGGCCATGGCGAACGCGTACCGGATGCTCGTCCTGCTGGCGTCGTTCATCGCGGCGATCGGCGGGGTCCGGGTCGCGGTGCTCGGCAAGCGTGCCGCACTGTCGATCTTCGAGGCGGCACTGTTCGGCGTGATCGTGGGGCTGATCCTCGGTGTCCTCGTGGTGCTGATGGCACGCATGTACTGCCGGGGCAACCTGCTTGGCGACCGCCTGCGGATCGAACGCGAAGCCATGGACGAGGTGAACGAGAAGCTCCAGCAGGCCCGCGAGGCGGTCGCGCAGGAGCGGGAGAACGCACTGGGCGCACTGGCCGAAGCCGAGCTGCTGTCGGCGACCGCGGCCCGGATCCGCACCCAGACGGTTGCCGACTACTGGCGTGCCGTGCAGCTCGCGTGGACGTGGTTGGGCCTCCCGCACAGCCGCCTGGACTTCGAGTCCTTCGAACGCGAGGCCCTCCCGGACCTGACCGACAGCGAGCCGATTCGCAACGACCTCCGGATGAAACTGGCCAGGGTCAACGAATGGCTGGCCGACCGCCCCACGGTGTTCGACCATGCGCTGACGGTCCCCATGCTGCCGGCCGCCACCCCACCGGCGCCGGGGACCTCACCGGCCAGGTTCATGCCGCTGATGCAGCCGAAGGACGGCCAGCTCATGATCGCCGGGCCGCAGCTGATCACGTTGCCGCCCGTGCCCGAGCCGCCGCACCTGTGGATGTTCGTCGGGGTCGGGTGCACCGTGGTTGCGGTCATCTTGTCCGCCTTCCTCAGTCCGGACACCGAAGGCCCCGGCGAAGAGGCAGCGGCGCCGGTCGTGAGTCGATACCTGGGACAGTGAGAAGGCCATGGTGACTTCGGGAACGACAGAGTACGTCGCCGCGCGACGAATCGAACCCGCCCACAGGGCGGCGATCACCTCGGTGGCGTTCACGACACTCTCGGACAGGAGCACGGTCATCGCCAGCGCCGGTGACCGCGTGATCCGGTTGTGGAACGGCGAAACCGGCACCCCGGATGGTCTGCTTCGTGGACACGGCGGGCAGGTGCGGGCGCTGGCCTTCGCACCACGGTTCGACGGCAACACCATTCTGGCGAGCGGTGGCGCCGACGAGACCGTCCGGTTGTGGAACATGGACACGAGATCGCCTACCGACGCGGTGCTCGCCTGTGGCAGTCCAGTGTGGAGTGTCCAGCTCCACGCACTTCCGGATGGCCGAACACTTCTTGCCGCGGGTCTCGCCGACGGCACGGTGCGGGTCTGGGACCTGAGCAAGGACGACCGGGACGGCAGGTCGTTGAAGGGACACACCAAGCGCGTGACCGCACTGGCGTTCGGTACTCTGGTCGATGGCAGTACCTTCCTGGCAAGCGGCAGCGAGGACAGCACCGTCAGAGTGTGGCTGCCCGAGACGGGCAGCGCTCACGGTGATCTGGTCGGCCATCAGAACTCGGTGACGTCGTTGGCGTGCCACGCCCTGCCGGGCGGTCGTCCCGTTCTCGCCAGCGGCAGCACCGATGGCACGGTGCGAACCTGGGATCCTGACGACTGCACCAAGGTGCACGTCCTGCGGGCAGACGGAGAGCAGGTCTGGTCGGTCGCGTTCGGGAAGCAACATGACGGTCGAGTTCTTCTCGCGTGCGGCGACGACTCGACCGTTCGGCTCTGGGACACGGTAGACGGCGTTTCCGTCGGGGACCCGCTGGGCGACCACGCACAGCCGGTCTACTCCGTCGCGTTCTCTCCCCGGCCCGGCGGTGTGCTCGTGAGCGGCGGGCAGGACGGCTCGGTCAACGTGTGGGACCAGACCACGGGCGGCCTGCTGCGTGGTCCGCTGTTCGCCCACGCGAGCCCGGTCAGGTCGATCACGGCGCGCCGGCCCGCCGCCACTGACATGACGAGCTTCGCCAGCTGCGGGGACGACGGGGCGGTACGGGTCTGGCATGTGCGGGACGACACCTACTCGGGCAGCGCGCTGACGGGCTACGGCGGCACCGTTCGGTCGGTCGTGGGCCTCGACCGTCTCGACGGTCGCCCCTGGTTCGTCAGCGGGGACGACGGTGGCACGGTACTGCTCTGGAACGCCGGTGACACCGACCATCCCGGCGATGTCGTCTTCGAGGACGACTCCGCGGTGCTGGCCATGGACTGCGTGACGCTGCTCGACGGACGCGTCCTCGTGGCGACCGGACACGAGGACGGCGCGGTGCGCGTCTGGGTGAAGGACCAGGGTCTGCTGGCCGAACAACCCTCCGGCCACGACGGGCCGGTGCGGTCACTCGCGTTGGCGCTTCTCAGGAGTGGTGCTCCGGTGTTGGTTACCGGCGGCGCGGACCGGACCGTTCGCGTCTGGGACCCACTCGAAGGCGGATCGGCCAAGGCCGAGCACAACGGGTTCAACGGTGTGTGGTCGGTGGCTTTGACGACACTGGCCGACGGTCGGGTGCTGTTGGCGAGCGGAGGTGAGAGGGCCATTCGCCTCTGGGAGATCGACCGCGCGCCGTCCACACCACGAAACCTCACCGGTCACAGCAAGCCGGTCCGGTCCCTCACCTTCACCAAGGGGGCAGACGGACAGGTGCTGCTGGTCAGCGGCAGTGACGACGGCACCGTTCGTCTGTGGGACACCGGCGAGTGCGAACAGCTCGGCCGCGACCTGAAAGGGCACGACGGCGCGGTCCTGGCCGTCGAGGCCATCGCCGGGAAGACCGGTGCGCCGGTGATAGTCAGTGGCGGCGAGGACGGTGCCATCCAGATCTGGGCGCCCCCCGGTACGTTTCCCGTCTCGGACGAAACCTGGACGGCCCCGGGGCCTCCGATGCCCGCGCGGACGAACATGCCCGCGGCGCGGGACGATGTCGAGACCAACGACCTGCTGCACCGATCCATCCTGGTCGAGCACCTGTACGGTCAGCTCAAGTGCCTGACGTCCGGCCGGAAGGTCAACGACGGCAGCCGCGGTACCGCCGTGGTCCACATCGAGGGACCGTGGGGTGCCGGGAAGACGACGATGGTCAGCCTGCTGCGTGAGCGGCTGCGGCAGTGCTCGCCGAGCAACGGGGCCAAGGACCGGAGCTCGCTCACGGACGCGGTCGTGGTCGAGTACGACGCCTGGCGTGAGAGCGCGGTGGCCCCGGAATGGTGGTCGCTGGCAACGGCGATCAACCGGGCGGTTCGTGGCGAACGTGCCGGAGTCACCAGAGCGGTCATGAGCGTGCTCGGCACGGCGGCCCGCGTGCTGGGCTCCCGGCCGGTGCTCGTGGCCTTCGCGTTGCTGCTCGGTGTGATGACCGCTCGTGTGCTGGGGATGTGGCGTCAGGCCGGCGATGTCAGCGGGTTGCTGACCGCGCTCACGGCGGTCACCGCGATTGGCCTATCCGCCGGGCGTGTGCTCTTCTGGACCTCCCCGACGTTCGGGAAGCTGTACGTGAAGTCCGACGGCAACCCGCTCGGTGACATCGCGAAGATCATCGAACGCCTTCGTCGCTGGACACCCCGCCAGGGGCGCCGGCACCGGATGGCCGACACCCTGGCCGCGCTGTGCGGACTCTCGGCGTTGGTCGTCGCCTGCCGCCTGGTCGTCGGGAACGACAGCTCGGGGTTGGTCGCGACCAGAGACTGGCTTTTCGGGCGCTGGGGCCTGGTGTTGCTCGTGTCGGTCGCGGTGGTCATGGTGTGGACCAGTTGGCCGAGGCGGGCCACACCGGAGGACGGTCCGGCCGACATCGCTGGGAAAGAAGGCGATTCCGGTTGGTCACCGGCCGACAGACTGGCGGGTTTCGCGAGTACCCTGCGGTGGCTGACGTTTCCGGTGAGAGTCGCGTCGGTCGTCGGTGCGTGTGCTCTGGTCTGGGGTAGCTGGTTCGTCGCGCTGCCGGAACGGATGCTCCAGAGTCCCGTCGTCTCCTCGGCCGGGCTGCTCGCGTTGGTGGTCGGCGGACATGTGGTCTGGACGTGGCGTGGGCTCGCACGCGAGCGTCGCCCGGTCATCCTGGTCATCGACGACCTGGACAGGTGCACCATCGAACGAGCCGTCAAACTCCTGGAAACCGTCCACACCCTGCTGCGACAGCGGACGCCGGTGCGGCTCCTCCGGCGCTGGCGGACACCTGCTCCACTCGTCGTCCTGGTGCTGGCGGACGGCCGGTGGATCCGAGCCGCCTTCGAGTCCACCTACCAGACCTTCAGCTCCATCGGCTCGGAGGTGCACGGCCTCGGCGCGGACTTCCTCCAGAAACTGTTCGACCACACCGTGCTCGTCCCCGCGTTGGCGGATGACCAGGTGCGCAGGCTCGTCAGGGACGTGACGGACTCACCGGACGACGAGCAGGCGAACACCGGTTCCGAGCAGGCGACGAAGGACGCGTCCGACTTCGTCGACCGTCGCGACCCCGGGCAGCTGCGGACCCGGGACGTGAACTGGAAGCTGTTCAGCGAGCCCCTGACCAGGAAGGACGCGGCCGAGGTCGAACGGCGTCGGGTCGAGAGGGAGTCAGGTCCGACCGCGACAGCAAGGCGTGTCGCGCACCTGCTCGGGAAGTACGCGCACCTGATGCCCGCCAACCCGCGGCTGATCAAACGCGTGGCCAACACGTGGGGGATGCTCCTGGCGGTGCAGAGCCATCTCCACGTCGGGCAGTGGCGGGACGTGCCACCCGAGGACCACGTGGCGCGGGCGGCCATCATGTTCGTCCGGTTTCCCAAGTTGGTCGACGAACTGCTGTCGTGTCCGACCCCGCCGAAGGTGGGGAGTCGTGCCGTCCTGGCTCCGGCGGACACGTCGGCGCCGTGGCAGCGGCCCGACGTCCGGGAACTGCTCACCTCCGAGTACGGCGAACGCATCTCTCCCGAGGAGATCGCGCGGTGCTACGGCCGCACGTTCCCTCCCGAGCAGTTCCGCCAGTGAACAGTGCCGCCCTCGGCGGGTGTCCATGACCGGGTCCGTCTACCGTGGTCACTGTGTCGGACCGTCAGATCTCTCTCAGTCGTACGGTTGCCGCGCCGGCCGGACAGATCTTCGACCTCCTCGCGGACCCCGCCCGGCACCCGGAGCTGGACGGTTCCGGCAGTGTCCGCGGTTCCCTCAGCCAGGGCCCGCGCCGACTGTCCCTCGGTGCGAGGTTCGGTATGCGGATGCGTCTCGGCCTCCCGTACACGATCCAGAACACCGTCGTCGAGTTCGAGGAAGGGCGGCTCATCGCCTGGCGGCACTTCTCGGGGCACCGGTGGCGTTGGCAGCTGACCGACCTCGGGGACGGACGCACCGAGGTCACCGAGACGTTCGACTGGTCGACCGCGGGCTCGCCCCGTGCGATCGAGCTACTCCGCTTCCCCGGCCGCAACCGTCGGGGTATCGAGGCCACGCTCGACCGGCTGGCCACCCGGTTCGGTTGACGCGCACCTCGTCAACCGCTCGGCCAGGCCGACGACCTCGGTCCGCAGCTCGTCCGGGTACTCGATCTCGAACGTGCACCCGAGCCACGCCAGGACGGCCGCCGCCCACACCCAGCTGTTGCCGCGCAACAGGACCCGGACACCGTCGGGTGTCTCGGTGACCGTCGCCACCGAGGCCGGGAGCTTCGTCCGGACGTCCTCGACCGTCGTGTGCAGCAGCACCGACGCCTCGCACGGATAGCGCACGTCGGCCAGCCCGGACAGGACCCGCGCGATCGGGTCGAAGTCAGCCGGGACCGCGAACGTCCCGGGCACCAGGGCGGCCGACGCCACGCGGTCCAGGCGGAACGTTCGCACCTCGCCGCGTCGTGAGTCCAGGCCCGTGACGTACCAGCGGCCCGAGTGGAACACCAGCCCGTACGGCTCCACCCGGCGCTCGCTCACCCCGCCCCGCCAGCTCGTGTACGTGATCTCCACCGGCTGGTGGCGGCGCGCGGCGTCCGCCAGGACCAGCAGCTGCGCTGTGCCGGGCGGGGTCGCCGACCACTCCGGGGACGTGAAGTCCGCCGCCGACTGGAGCGCGTCCAGCCTCCTGGCCAGCTCCACCGGCAGCACTCGCCGTACCTTCGCCGACGCGCTGTCCGCCGCCGCCTCCGTCGCCGCCACCAGCCCCGTTCGGCGGCCCGCTACCAGGCCCAGCACCACCGCCACCGCTTCCTCGTCGGTCAGCATCAGTGGTGGCAGCTTGTAGCCGGGCGCCAGCTGGTACCCGCCGTAGCGACCGCGGCGTGACTCGATCGGGATGCCCAGGTCCGTCAGGTGTTGGGCGTAGCGGCGGAGCGTGCGTTCGTCGACACCCAGACGGGTGGCCAGTGACGTGACCGTGTGAATTCCGCCGCTCTGCAGCAGCTCCAGGAGTGCCAGCACTCTCGCTGTGGGACGGGTCACAACCCTCATGATACCGGGCGGCTTCTGCCCGGTATTCGGCCTAGCGTCCCTGCCATGACGACCTACGTGCTGATTCCCGGTTTCTGGCTCGGCGGCTGGGCGTGGCGGCCCGTGGCGGACACACTGCGTGCTCGCGGCCACGACGTGCACACCCTCAGCCTCACCGGCATGGGCGAGCGCGTCCACCTCGCCCGACCGGACACCGACCTCGAGGTCCACGTCACCGACGTGGTGAACCTGTTGCGGTACGACGACCTCCACGACGTCGTGCTCGTCGGCCACAGTTACGCGGGCGCGGTCGTGACCACCGCCGCCGCGGACCGGATGCCCGACCGGGTCGCGAAGCTCGTCTTCGTCGACACCGGGCCGCTGCCCGACGGGGTGTCGCAGTCCGAGTTCGAGGAGCCCGACGCGCGGGCGGCTACCGCGAGGACTGTTGCCGAGCACGGGGACGGCTGGCGGATTCCCCCGCCGCCGTGGGCGCAGGTCATACCCGACCTCGACGCGGAAACCCTTGCCACACTGGAAGAACGCTCTACGCCCCAGCCCTACGCCACCACCACGCAACCCGTGTCGCTCACCGGCGCCTGGGAGAAGCTGCCCCGCCTCGGCATCCTGTGCACGTTCACAACCGAGCAGGCCCGTGCGATGGCGGGCGCGCCCCTGTTCCGGCACATGACTGACCCGCAGTGGGAGTACGCGGAGCTGCCCACCTCTCACTGGCCGATGTTCACGCGCCCAACCGAGCTGGCAGACCTCCTGTCCTGCCCCGAAGTGCACTGAAGGACGCCTTCGTAACGCTGGGCGCACTGAAGGACGCCTTCAGTACGTTCGGCCGCGGCGGTCCTAGGTGGACAGGTCCAGCTCCGCCGCGGCCACCGGGCGGCCCAGGTGGAACCCCTGGGCCGCGTCACAGCCCAGCGCACGCAGGATCCCGAGCTGGCTCTCCGTCTCCACACCCTCCGCGACCACCGTCAGGTTCACCGCGTGCGCCATCGCGATGACGCTCTTCAGGATCGCCTCCGCGTCACGGGAGTCGCCCAACCGAGCGGTGAAGGTCTGGTCGATCTTGAGCATGTCCAGCGGCAGCGTCAACAACTGCGCCAGCGACGAGTAACCCGTGCCGAAGTCGTCGATCGCGAGCTGGGCACCCATGTCCCGCAACGCGGTCAGCGTGCTCGCGGCCCGCTTCGGGTCCCGCATGATCGCGCTCTCGGTGATCTCCAGGCACAGCGCACCCGGCGGCAGCCCGGCCACCAGGGTCGCGTCCCGCACGATCGGCACCAGGCGGTCGTGGTCGAGCTGGCGCACCGACAGGTTCACCGTCAGCCCGAGGTGGGAGTTGCGTGCCCGCAGGTCGATGATCTCCTCGGTCGCGATGCGCAGCACGTGTTCGCCGAGCAGGTTGATCAGGTCGCTCTCCTCGGCGAGCGGGATGAACTCACCCGGCGAGATCGCGCCGAAGCGCGGGTGGTTCCACCTCGCCAGACCCTCGACGGCGGTGGCGCGGCCGGTACGCAGGTCCACGATCGGCTGGTACGCGAGCCACAGCTGACCCAGCGCAGGCGCCGCCCGCAGGTCCTGCTCCAGCCGGAGCCTGCGCTGGCTGCGCTCCCGCAGCTCGATGTCGAAGAACGCGTGCTGGCCGCGGCCCTGCGTCTTCGCCTGGTACATCGCGAGGTCCGCGTCCGACAGCAGCGCCTCGCCGTCGCGCGGGTCGTCCGCGCGTGCGATCACGATGCCGAGGCTCGCGTCGATGTGGAGGACCCTGCCGTCGACGCTGACCGGGCGGTTCAGCTCGGCGCGGATGTGCTCGGCGAGCGCCCGCGCGTTGTCGGGGCTCGTCATGTCGTGCGCGATCACCGCGAACTCGTCGCCGCCGAGCCGACCGACGATGTCCGTGCGGCGCGTGCTGCCCCGCAGCCGCTCGCCGATCACCTGCAGGACCCGGTCGCCGACGCCGTGGCCGAGCGAGTCGTTGATGACCTTGAACTTGTCGAGGTCGATGAACAGGACCGCGGTGGAGCCGGGGTGGCGCGCTCGTGACGTACGGCTCAGCTCGTCGATCGCGACGGTCCGGTTGACCAGGCCGGTCAGCGCGTCGTGGGTGGCCTCGTGCTCGCGGCGGCCCTCGATCTGGCGGCGCTCGGTGATGTCGGAGAACGAGATGACGACCGTCGCGGGCAGGCCGTCGTCCGGGTTGAGCGCGCGGGTGCTCATCGACAGCCACACGCGGCTGCCGTCGGGGCGCACCGAGCAGACGATCCGGCCGTTGCGTGGCTCGCCGGTGCGCCGGGTGTGCGCGGTGGGGTAGTCCTCGTACGGGATGCGCACGCCGTTCTCGTCGTACAGCTCGGCGAGTGTCGACGGCGCGCCGAGCGTCTCCTTCTCGTTGATCGCGAGGATGCGCTCGGCGGCCGGGTTCACCGACTCGACCTCGCCGTTCGCCCCGATCACGATCACGCCCTCCTCGATGGCCGCGACCACGGTCGTGAAGTACTGCTCGGCCCGCCGCCGCGCGGTCTCGTCGGCACAGATCAGCACGTAGCCGTCGGACATCCTGGCGACCGAGACGCGGACCGCGAGCGCGCCGCCGTTCGCGTCCCGGTGGTCGGCCTGCACGACACCGCCCATCTCCAGCACCGTCGCCGGGTCGAGGTCCGCGCCCACCAGCTCGTGGATCGGCTTGCCGATGGCGTCGACCGCGAAGTGGCCGTAGATGGTCTCGGCGGCGGGGTTCCAGCTGGTCACCACGCCTTGTGAGGTGGTGGCGACGAGCGCGTCACTCACATGGGTGACAAGAGCGGCCTGGTAGCGGAGTGCCGCCGCCGCGG
This sequence comes from Actinophytocola oryzae, assembly GCF_004364325.1. Lineage (GTDB taxonomy): Bacteria > Actinomycetota > Actinomycetes > Mycobacteriales > Pseudonocardiaceae > Actinophytocola > Actinophytocola oryzae. The sequence continues at coordinate 181,899 of NZ_SOCP01000001.1, forward strand.
CCTTCTGCGCGGTGACGTCCCGCATGATCACCTGGAAGGCCGGCCTGCCCTCCCACGTGGTGCGCACGGACACGGACGCGACGGCGATGCTGCCGCCGTCGAGACGACGAAGCAGGACCTCGGTCGTCTCCGTCGCGGCACCCGGTTCGGACAGGTCGGCGATCCGCCGCAGCATCGCCGCCACCGAGTCGGGGTGGACGAAGTCGACGATCGGCCGGTCGACCATCTCGGCGGCGGAGGCGGCCCGCACGAACCGCACGGCGGCCGGGTTCGCGTAGACCAGCCTGCCCGCCTCGTGCACGACGATCGCGTCGGGGCTGAGGTCGACCAGGAGCCGGTAGCGGTCGGTGATGTCGGAGAGCGCCTGGCGCTCGGTGCGTCTGCCGGTCACGTTCGTGATCACGCCGACGAGCCTGCGGCAGCCCGCGTGCGAGGTGAGCCTGGCCCGGATCTGCAGCCACCTCGGCACGTCGCCGTGGCCGGTGCAGCGCTGCTCGAGGTCGAACTCCTGCCACACCGCGGCGGTCCGCGCGGCGACGGTCAGCGGCGCGACCAGTTCGGACAGCCGGTCGCGGAGCTCGTCCGGCGGTGCGCCGGACACGCCGAGCATGTCGTCGAGGCCGCGGGTCCAGATGAGCCTGTCGGCGGTCAGGTCGAACGACCAGGCGACGGCGGTGCCGACGGACAGCGCCAGGTCGACCAGCAGCTCGGCGTCCGCGTTGGTCTCGTCCATGAACTCGTGGAAGTCATGGCGTCCGGGCCCCATGTTCTGTCCAATCCGTCGCGGGAGCGGCCACTGTGGATATTTACCTGGTCGTGGTCAACCTGACCACCCTAATCAGGGTGGGCGGAGGTACGCCGGGAGGCTCCGTTGTGGAGCAACTAAAAATCATTGTGACCACTTTGGTTCACGTGTGGATCAAAGGGCGGCTTAATTGGGACGGGGGATCTCCGTGGCGGGAGTTACGATTGGGGTACAGGGGCCGCGAGTGGGAGGGACCGCGGGATGGCCGCGCAACACGTGGGAATCTGCGGTATCGGCGTCGTGAGCGGTTACGGGTGGGGACGTGAGCTGCTGTGGGACGGTCTGCTCGCGGGCAAGCCCGCGGCGGTCGCGACCTCCGGCCTCGGTGACCCGATGTGGATCGCCCGCGTTCCCGGTGGCGGCAGCCCCGGCGACGGGGACAGCCGGTTCGCGCGCGCCATGCGTGCCTCGGCCCGCGAGGCCGTCGAGAACGCCCGCTCCCGGGGTTGGCGCCCCGGCCGCCGTGTCGGCCTGCTGCACGCGGTGGTCCTCGGCGAAGTGGATCTCTGGAAGGATTTCTACACCGTGCGGGACGGCGACGTGTCCGTCCGAGAATATCTCGGACTGATGCCGTCCACCCCGATGTCCACCCTGATGCAGGAATACGGCTTCCACGGCCCGGCGATGACCGTGTCGGCGATGTGCGCGTCCGGCAACGCGGGTTTGCTGACCGCGAAGTCGTGGTTGGACGGCGGCATTGTCGACGACGTGGTGTTCGTCGCGACGGACCTGTCCCTCACCCCCGAGAACGTCCGCCATTTCGTCCGGCTCGGGGTCGCGGTGGTCGACGCCGACCCGCTGGAGGCGTGCCGCCCGTTCCAGGAGGGCAGCCGCGGTTTCGTCATGGGCGAGGCGTCGGTGTCGTTCGTGCTGTCCCGCGGTTCCGGCCGCCCCTACGCCTACACCCTCGGCGGCGCCATGACCCACGACGCCCACCACGTGACCTCGATAGAGCCGTCGCATGCCGAAGTCTTCGCGTGTGTGCAGGAAGCGTTACGGGCAGCGGGCGTTTCCGCGGGTGACGTGCGGTACTTCAACGCCCACGGCCCGGGCACCGCCCAGTGCGACGCGGCGGAGGCGGCGGTGGTCGAGCAGCTGTTCTTCGCGGACACGGGCATCTACTCGGTCAAGCCGCTGACCGGCCACTGCCAGGGCGCGGCGTCGGCCATCGAGGTCGCGGCGGCGGCACTCGGCTACGACCGCGGCCTGATCCCGGCCCCGCCGACGGTCGCGGCGGCGCACCCCCAGCTGCTCGACGGTCCGACCCCGACCAAGGGGGGCATCACGGTGAAGTCGTCGCTCGGCATGGGCGGCCACAACTCGGCGGTGGTACTGGCGTCACCGGACGCTCCGTAGCGGCGCCAGGCCCTCCTTCCGCGAGCAGGCTGCCGAGGACATCCGCTACCGCGTGCGGGGCAGGCGCAGACGGAACGTGGCACCCTCGCCCGGCACGCTCTCGACGGTGGCGGTGCCGTGGTGGGACTCCGCCAGCTTGCGGACGATCGCCAGGCCGAGGCCGCTGCCGCCGGTGGCCCTGTTGCGTGACTTCTCCGCGCGCCAGAAGCGGTCGAACACGTGCGGGAGGTCGTCGGGGGAGATGCCGGTGCCCGTGTCGCTCACCTCCAGCACCCCGACGTCACCCGACGGGTACGCGCGGAGCGTGATCGTGCCCTCCGGCGGGGTGTGGCGGACCGCGTTGGCCACCAGGTTCCCCAGCATCTGCCGCAGCCGCATCGGGTCGGCCCGCACCGTCAGCGGCTCGGCCGCCACCACCGCGTTCGGCGGGAGCGGCAGGTCGGCGAGCAGCTCCGGCACGTCGACGTCCGCGACGTGCAGGCGCAACGTGCCCGCGTCGGCCAGCGCGAGGTCCTGGAGGTCGTCGATCACGTGCTGCAGGAGCCTCGCCTCCTCCAGCAGGGAGGCGACCAGCGGTGGGTCCAGTGTGGACACGCCGTCCTGCGTGGCCTCCAGCCAGCCGCGGATGTTCGACAGCGGGGTGCGCAGCTCGTGGGCGATGTCGCCGACCATGTCGTTGCGCTGCCGCTCCATCCGCTCCCTGGTCACCGCCATGTCGTTGAACGCGGCCGCGAGGCGGGCGATCTCGTCGTGGCCGCGGACCCGCACCCGCGTGTCCGGCACGCCGTCGCGCATCCGCTGTGCCGCGGCCGTCAGCGCACGCAGCGGACGGGTCAGGCGCCGCCCGGCCAGCACCGTGATGGCCACCGTCACCACCAGGACCGCCGCCGCGGCCAGGGCGATCCGGCCCTGGTTGCCTGCCGACAGGTCGAACGGGCTCGGCGCCGCCGCGCCTGCCTCCGTGGTCACGAACAGCATCGCCGCGGGCGCGACGAACGGGGTCAGCTGCTCGTGCCGGGCGCTCGCGACGCACCCGGTCACCGTGTTCTCGATTCCCGCCTGTGCCGGGCCGGGCGCCGTCCACGTCCACGACCGGTCCAGCGCGAGCCGCACCGGCGGCAGGCCGTTGCGGTCCAGGCACCCGTTGACCAGCGCGGACAGCTGCGTGAGCGCCGCCTGCTCGGTCGGGGTCGGGTCGTCGAGCGCGGCACCGCCGCACGAGGCCGCGGTGTACCCGTTGGGGCCCGCCACCCGGGGACGGCCGGTCGGGGTCGTGACGATCTCGCCGCCGCCGGAGCGGGTCCGCACACACTGGAGCGCCTCGGCGGCCAGACCGTCGAGGTAGGTCTTCTCGTTGTCCGGCAACCGGAACGGGCCCACCGCGCGGCTGTCGATGCGGTCGGCGGCCGCGTCGGGCACCAGCGCGGGGTCGACGGCGAGTGGGTCGACGACGGCCGAGGCGATCGAGGGCAGCGGTCCGGTCGAGGAGTCGGCGATCGGCGTGCGGTCGTGGGCGAGCAGCGTGATCCGGCGGTCGGTGTGCTGGGCCAGCGTCTCCAGTGTCGGGCCGACGCCGTCCCACGACGGGTGGGTGGCCGCGTACCCGAGCAGCGTCGTGTAGATCTGGTTGTCGGTCGCGAGGGTCCTGCCCTGCTCCTGCTCGATCGCGTTGGTCGTGGTCCTGGTCGCGAGCCACGCGGTCGCCGCGATCGCCAGCACCGCGATCAGCACGGACGCGCCGAGCAGCCGGGTGAGCAGGCTAACCCGCACCGGGACCGCCCGTGAGCTTGTAGCCGACGCCGTACACCGTGACCAGGTGCACCGGCCTGCGCGGCTCCCGCTCGATCTTCTTGCGCAGGTTGAGCACGTGCATGTCGATGGTGCGGTCGGTGAGGTAGCTGTCGAAGCCGTGCATGCTGTCGAGCAGCTGCTCGCGGGTGAACACCCGGTCGGGTTGCGCGGCGAGCGCGGCGAGCAGCCGGAACTCGCCGGGCGTGCACGGCACGGGCCGCCCCTCGCTGGTGACCTCGTGGCGCAGCGGGTCGACGGTCAGCGGCCCCACCCGCAGCACCGGGTCCGGCGTGGTGAACGGGCGGGCCCGGCGCAGCAGCGTGCGCACGCGGGCCACCAGCTCACGCGGGCTGAACGGCTTGGTCAGGTAGTCGTCGGCGCCGTGGTCGAGGCCGCGCAGCAGGTCGTCCTCCGTCGAGCGGGCGGTGAGCATCATGATCAGCAGGCCCGCACCCTCGCCGCGCAGGATCCGGCACACCTCCAGCCCGTCGAGCACCGGCAGCATCAGGTCCAGCACCAGCAGGTCGAAACGTTCGCGGCGGACGGCCTCCAGCGCGGCCCTGCCGTCGGCGGCGACGATCACGGTGTGGTGCTCGCGTTCGAGGTAGCGGCGCACCAGCTCGGCCTGCTTGACGTCGTCCTCGGCGAGCGCGATGGCTGCCATGGCGCCGATGGTAGAGCCGTCCCGCGAACACTGACGGGACCCGAACCGGACCCTGACAGCTCTCTGACAATCCTGCGACAGTCTTCTCGCCATGACCAAGCGCATCCTCCTCGCGGTCGCCGCCGCCGCCCTGCTCGGCGCGTGCTCGTCGCCGCCCTCGGCAGAGCCACCGGTAGCGTCGCTCTCGACGGCGAAGGGCACGGCGACCTCCGCCACCACCGCGCCCGCCGGTGACGCGGGCCGCCCGCAGCTCCGCCTCGACAGCTCGGACGAGGAGGTCAACCTCGCCTGGCAGGGTTACTACCTCTGCCTGGAGGCACACGGCCACAAGATGCTCGACGGGCGCACCGACGAGCACGCGGGCCCGGCGGGCAACACCAAGGTCACCTCGCCGGACATGGAGGACGACAGCCCGCAGTCGGTGCGGGCCCGCAAGGAGTGTGCGAACAAGCTCCCGTTACAGCCGCCGGAGCTGGAGCCGGAGACCAACCCGCACTACCTCGACGACTACCACGAGTACATGACCTGCCTGACCGACGGCGGCCTCAAGGTTCACCCGATCGAGCCGTTCGGGACTGGCTGGACCTACGACGACGGCGTCACCCAGACCCTGCCGGAGGACCAGCAGCGCAAGCTCGAGCACGACTGTCAGGTGGAGGCCTTCAGTGCCTGACCGGCGGGTGTTCCTGACCGCGGTCGCCGTGGTGGTGGCGGGCGGGGTCGGCGCGGGAGCCGTGGCGCTGGCCGACCACGACGACACCGCGCAGGCCGCCCCGCCCACGCCGAAGGTCGCGACGACGAGGGTGGTGCGGACCGACCTGGCCGACACGCAGAGCTTCGGTGGCACCCTCGGCTACGGCGGCGTGACCACGCTGAAGGGCACGGGGGCAGGCACGGTCACCAAGCTCCCGGCCGTCGGCGCGGTCGCGGCCAGGGGCGACGCGCTGTACTGGGTGGACGGCCGCCCGGTGCCGGTGTTCTTCGGCGACACACCGCTGTACCGGCCGGTGGACAACCCGGACCTGGTCGGCCCGGACGTGGCGGTGGTGGCCGCGAACCTGGCCGAGCTCGGCTACGCGGTCGGCGCGCGGGCGAAGGACGCGACGAAGGCGCGGGCCAACCCGACCCTGCTGGCGTCGCTGAAGAAGTGGCAGGACAGGGTGGGCATGGAGCCGACCGGGACGCTGGCACCGGGCCAGGTCGTGGTGCTCGCCGGACCCGTTCGGGTCAACTCTGTCACCGCCCAGCTGGGTGACCCGGTCGCGGAGGAGTTGCTGACGGTCACCGCCACGACCAAGGTCGTCACGATGCCGGTCGAGGCGGGCGAGGTCAGCAAGCTCACCACGGGCATGCCGGTGACGGTGGTGCGGCCGGACGGCGGGAACGTGCCCGCGACGGTCGCGTCGGTCAGCACGACCGTCACCGGCAGTGAGGACAATTCCCAGACCGGGGGACCTCCGAAGGTGGAGGTGCTGGTGACGCCGGCCGACCAGCAGGCGGTGGCCGATCTCGAGAGCGCCTCCGTGCGGGTCACCGTGACGACGGAGACCCACAAGGGCGTGCTGGCGGTGCCGGTCGGCGCGCTGGTCGCGTTGCGGGAGGGCGGTTACGCGGTCCAGCTGCCGAACGGGACCTACCGCGCGGTGACCACCGGGATGTTCTCCCGCGAGCTGGTGGAGATCTCGGGCGACGGGGTCACCGAGGGCATGACGGTGGTGACGACGTCGTGATCCTGTCGCTGAAGGAGGTGAGCAAGCACTACCCGGGTGGTGTCGTGGCACTCGACCGGGTGTCGCTGTCGCTCGACGAGGGGGAGATGCTGGCGATCGTGGGCCCGTCGGGGTCGGGGAAGTCGACGCTGCTGTCGATCGTGGGCACCCTGGACCGCCCGACCAGTGGCCGGGTGGAGATCGGGGGCGTGGACGTCACGGACCTGCCGGACCGGCGGCTGTCCGCGCTGCGCGGCCGCCGGCTGGGGTTCGTGTTCCAGCAGTTCCACCTGAGCGACGGCCTGTCGGCGGTGGACAACGTGGCCACGGCACTGCTGTACGCGGGGGTGCCACGCAGGCAGCGGCGCGACCGTGCGGTGGCCGCGCTGGAACGGGTCGGGCTCGGGCATCGCCTGTCACACAAGCCTTTCCAGCTCTCCGGCGGCGAGCGGCAGCGAGTGGCGATAGCGCGGGCGGTGGTCACCTCGCCGACACTGGTGCTGGCCGACGAACCGACCGGCGCGCTGGACAGCGACAACGGCGCGGCGGTGCTGGCACTGCTGCGTTCGCTGAACGCCGAGGGCACGACGGTCGCGGTGATCACCCACGATCGCGACATCGCGGCGTCGCTACCGCGCCGGGTGGAGCTGCGAGACGGGCGGGTGGTGGCATGACAGCGGTCAGACCGGTCCGGCTGGGCCTGGGTGACGTGCTGCGCCTTGGCCTGCTGGGCATCACGGCCCGCCGCTTCCGCGCTGCACTGTCGGCCCTGGGCATAGCGATCGGCATAGCGACGATGATCGTGGTCACGGGCATCCCCGCGACGAGCCAGCGCGCGCTGCTGGACGAGCTGACCGCACTGGGCACGAACATGCTGCGTGCGGAGCCGACCCCGGGCGACCCGCCGGTGGAGCTGTCCTCGGACGCGGTGGAACGGGTGGCACGCATAGGCCCGGTGACGGGAGCCGCGGCCGTGGCCAACACGCACACGATCGTGCGCCGCTCGGACCGCGCGCCACTGGGCGACGGCTCGGGCCTGTCGGTGCTGGCGAGCACGACGAACCTGTTGTCCCAACTGAACGGCACGGTGGCCGACGGCAGGTTCCTGGACGCGTCGACGTCCCGTTTCCCGACGGTGGTGCTGGGCTACGTGGCAGCGGGCAGGCTGGGAATAGACCGCCTGACCCCGAACCAGGCGCCGCAGGTCTACATAGGACAGACGTGGTTCACGGTGATCGGCATCCTGGCCCCGATGCCACTCGCCGCCGACGTGGAACGGGCGGTGCTGGTCGGCTGGGACGCGGCCCGCACGTGGCTCGAGTTCACCGGCCACCCGACAGTCGTCTACGCGAAGGCGAGGGAGAACGCGATCGAGGACGTGCGCGCGGTACTGGCACCCACGCTGTACCCGCGACTACCCGGGTTGGTACAGGTGTCCCGCCCGTCCGACGCACTGGCGGCGAAACGTGCGACGGAGAACAACTTCTCGGCACTGCTGCTCGGGTTGGCCGGCGTGGCGCTGCTCGTGGGCGGCATCGGCGTGGCGAACACGATGTTCATCTCGGTACTGGAACGCAGAAGGGAGATCGGACTGCGCAGGGCACTGGGTGCGACGAGATCCCACATCCGGTCGCAGTTCCTGACCGAGGCGGTGGCACTGTCCACAGTGGGCGGAGCCGCGGGCACGGCGACAGGCGCACTGGTGACGGCGGCCTACGCGCTGTACCAGGACTGGCAGGTGGTGATCCCGCCACTGGCCGTACTGGGCGGCGTGGTGGGCGCGATCGTGGTGGGCGCGGTGGCCGGCCTGCACCCGTCGATCCGCGCGTCCAGACTGACTCCGACCGAGGCTCTGGCCGCCGCGTGAGAACCGGGTGCCCCAGCGTCGAGGCGAGGGCACCCGGTACTTCGACTACGGCGTGGCGCAGGAGACGGCGGGTGTCGCCCACTGCCCGTTGGCCATCACGGTGAAGCCGAACGTGGTGCTGGCGCCTGGGCCGAGGTTGCCGTTCCCGTTGGGACGCATGGTCATGACGATCCCGCTGGAGTCCCAGCTGGGCGTGCCGCTCCACGTGGTGGAGACCCGTTGCGGGGAGGTGAGCCGCACGGTGGCGGTCCAACTGGTGATGGCGGCCGACCCGGCGCGGATGGTCACCTCACCGTTGAACCGGTCGCCCCACTGCTGCGAGGTGCGATAGGTGGCGGTGCAGGACCCGCCGGAAGGCGGCGGGTTGCCGGGGTCGCTACCGCCGGTGGGCGCCACGGCCCGACCGGTGGCCGTGGAGATCATCCCGGCACAGAGGCCGCGGCTGTTGAGGTTGGCCACGATCTGCGGGATGGCGCTGATCGTAACGAAGGACGCCTTCGTAACGCCCGGCGCAAGGAAGGGGGTCCTTCGTGACGTCCGGTGTAACGAAGGACGCCTTCGTGACGCCCGGTGTAAGGAAGGCGTCCTTCGTAACGCTTTGTCCGCCCCGCCCCGCCCCGCTGCCCCGCCCCGGCTCGGCCCACCGTGTTGCCCCGCCTGGCCGCCGCCCAAGGTCGCATCGCTTTGCCGCCTCGCGCTGCCTCGCCTCGCCGCGTCCCTCGCCGCCGCCATGCGCCGCCTCGCCGCCCGGTCTCGCCGTGCCGCCCCTGGCCGCGCCACGTCGCCCCGCCGCTTCGCCCCGCCGCCGCGTGGCCCTGTCGCGGTGTCGCCGTGCTGGTAGCGCTGCCGCGCCGCCTGGCGCGACACGCTGACCCGTTCCGAACGCCTCCGTCGGCGCGTCGGTGTTGCCAACGGCAACGTGAACCTGCCTGCTGCCCAGCACCGAAGGCGCCCTTCCCGACGTCGAGTGTCAGGAAGGGTGCCTTCAGTGCCGCCTCGGCCCCGTGAGGTGTGCCCCCTACGCGACTCGGAACGACTGGCTCGCCCCGCCGTTGCAGGTGGTCTGGGTCAGCTGGACGCTGTCGGCGGTCGAGGAGCCCGGTACGGTCAGGCACTTCGCGCTGTTGCGGTTCACGAAGTGGTAGTAACCGCCGCCCTCCGTGACCCACTGCCACTGCTGGTTCAGACCACCGCCGTACGCCCACAGCTGGATCGCGGCGTTGTCCGCCACCGACACGTCCTTGACGTCCAGCACCTGCGCCGCGTTGAGCTGGCTGTTGATCCGGCCGAAACCGCCGGACGTCGGCTGGAACTGGAAGCGTTGTGCGTTGGTGCCGTTGCACGCGTACTGCTGGACCACGGTCCCGTTCGCCGACGCCGCGGCGCGGATGTCGACGCACTTTCCACTGGCGCGGCCGGTCACGGTGTACCACGCGGTGGGGGAGATCTCGCCGGGGTCGGGCGGGGTGGTGCCGCCGCCACCGCCGAGCCACTTCAGGCCGTCGAGGATGAAACGGTTCTGGTTCGGGCTGTCGAAGGTGGACGACAGCTGCTGGTTCGTGTCGTAGTTCATCCTGTTGTGGCCGAAGTTCGCGTACAGCATGCGGAAGTTCGTGTTCGTCCACATGATCGGGTAGTAACCACTGTGCCACTGCTGCGCCGGGTCGTCACCCACCGGGAACGTCGACGCGTCCAGCGACGCCAGGACCTGGATGTTCGGGTTCTGGCGCAGGTCCCGCTCCCACGAGTACCACTCGCTCACCGACGACTGGATCGTCGTGGGCAGGTTGACCGTCGACGGGTGCGTGCGGTTGTCGATCCTCAGCGTCTCTGCGGTCGGGCCCCACGTGTTGGTCGCGAACCGGCCCGTGCCCAGGAAGTCGTTGTGGAACCAGTTCGCGTACGACGGGGTCGTGTTGTCGTTGTAGGCGGTCACGTGGAAGCCGAAGAAGCCCCCGCCCGCCTGCACGTACCGCTGGAAGCCCTGGAACTGCGCCGACGACTGCGGCTGGTCGTCGAGGAACATCACGACCTGGGCCTGCGCCGGGGTGAGCGAGGTCAGCCGGTTCCAGTCGGTCGTCGACGAGTACGTGTACCCGTTCGCCGACGCCTGCTGTGCGAACCAGACGTTCGCCTCCTTCTCGAAGGCGATGTGCGCGGCGTCCCACGTGCCGCTGTAGAACGCCAGCACGCTGAACGGCGCGGCGCTCGCCACCGGAGGCGCCAGTATGCCAAGACCGAGGAGTACGGCCGACAACAGGACCTTCACCGATCTGGACACCATGGCGGCTCCTCCCCGACGAGGTAAATACACGCCTTAAATTAACCCATGGACCGGGAGTTGGTCTAGACCTGTTTGCACGAACCTCGCGGGCCGGTAAGCCGCAAGGTAAGCGCATGCCTGGCTGGTGCGAACAAGGCGAAGCCGGCGCCCGTGGGCGCCGGCTCGAGGGTGGTCAACGGGTGGAGGTCAGCCGTCGTAGGTGGCCTGCTCGACCGCGAACACGTTGCGGCTCCCGGCGCTCTCCGTCAGCGACCACAGCAGGTCCGGGTTCACGTCGTCCTCCCAGTAGGAGATGCTCTCGGCGCCGCTCACCCACGAGTAGGTGGCGGAACCCGTCGCCGACGTCCAGTAGTACAGCTGCTTCTGGCCCGACGACGCGAACCACCAGCGTCCGTTGTGCGAGGCCACGCCGTTGAGGTTGTACCAGGGCAGCTGAAGCGCCTGGCTCGCCGTGGTCGACGCGGCGAACGTGCCGCTCGACGCGAACGGGTAGCGGATCGCCCTCGGCGCGCGGTTCGGGTAGGACGTGCAGCCCGACTGGCAGGTGTACTCGGTCATCACGATCGACTTGCTGACCCGGTCGAGCGAGATCGTCGACCACGCGAGGTTCGTGCCGGACGTCGTGCCCGCGGTGATCGTGCCGATCTGCGGCAGCGCGTAGGCGTAGTTGTGCGCGTAGTACACGCCGCTGGACTGACGGCCGATCTGGTCGGCGGTGCCGCCGGTGTTCGTCTTGAGGATCTTGCGCATGTCGAACACCCGCATGCCGCGGCCGGTGTCGGCGACGTACAGGTAGTCGCCGTACCAGGAGACCCCGCCCGCGTGGACCGGGATGTCCTTGAAGTTCGGCGTCGTCGCGGAACCGGTCGGCTCGACCAGCAGGACCTTGCGGTACTTGTTGGGGTAGGTGGCGTCCCAGTCGACGAGCGTGATCCTGCTGCGGGACTGGGCGCCGTCGCACCCTGCCTTGGTGTACCAGCTGACCACGACGAGCTGGTGGCCGTCGTAGTTGCCGCTGTTGGCGGTGCCGATCGCATCGCGGCTGGTCGTGATGCCCTGCGGGAAGTTCGTGCAGTCGGAGTTGTCGCCGCTGTCGAACCGGAACCCGGTCTCCAGCCCTGCCGGGGAGAACGAGGACGGCAGCCCGGTGCGGTCGTGGTTCGCGTTGTCCATCACCGTGTGGACGGGCGCCGTGCCGAGCGTCGACACGAGCGCGGCGTTTACCGCGTCGAACTGGTTGTAGTTCGCGCTGAGCGTGTACTGGCCGGCCGGCAGGGTCGTCGGCCCGGCCGCGGCGTTCGCGGCTCCCGGGACGGCGAACAGGGCGGCGATGAGTGCGCCGGTGGCGGCGATGGTGAGGCGGCGTCGTCGCATGAAGCCTCCGTAGTCGGAAATTAACCGAACGTGGGGCATCATAGTGAGACTCTGGCCGGTCGATCAACCGCCGGTATCCGTGTCGGCCGGGGGGACCGGGAGGCCGCGAGCGGACGAGGGCGCCCGTACGCGCGCCGGGGGTGACCTCAGCTCCGCGCCTCGTGGCAGGCCCTCGTCGCGTAGGGCCAGTCCACCCCGGCCTGGTGGAGCCCTTCGGTGCATTCCTGCAGGTCCCCCTCCTCACCGGCCGCGCAGGCGGCGTCGGTCTCGGTGTCGGCGTAGTAGCCCATCTCCTCGAGATAGCTCGTACAGGCCGCGACATCGGCCTGCGCGGGCGCGGCGACCATGGTGGGGCCCACAACGGCCACCGCCACCGCGAACATCGTGGTGATCACCCGGGAAATTCGGCTCATCGTCGAGTCTCCTTCCGCTGTCGAGACGGTTCCCGGTCATCACAGCACCCGATCACCCACGTCACCGCGATGATCAGTCACGGGAGTGACACCCACCCGACCGACGGGTGGCCCGGCCACCTCGACGGCCCCGGGACTAGTGGTGTGGCGGAGGCGGGATCGTGGCCAGGTCGGGCGCCGGTGCCGGCCAGACCAGCAGGACCGGGCACGGGGCGTGGTCGACGACGAAGCGGGTCGCGGGGCCGAGGCTCTTCGGCCCGAGGCGGTCGCGGTCGCCGTCGCGGGCCAGCACCAGCAGGGCGGCGTCCTCCAGCGCCGCCACCACCTCGCGTTCGCGGCGGCCCGTGCGGGTTTCGCGCCGGCACGGGCGGTCCAGGCGCCCGGCCGCGGCGTCGAGGAGCTCGCCTGCCGAAGCCGCGGCCAGGCCGGCCAGGCGGGTGCCGGGGTCGCGGTCCGGACGGGCGCGGCCGAGCAGCCCGGCGAACGCCCCGTGGGCGGCACCCGAGACATCGCTGACGTGCAGCAGCACGAACTCCGCGTCGCTCGGGGCATGCGTGCGGGCAGCGTCCACACAGGACCGCCACGTGCCCTCGACGACCCACACCACCACAGCGGCCATGGTCATCCTCCGATCACCTGCAGCGACCCCCACAGTGCCACCACGGCCAGCACGAGCCCAGCGGGCACGGTGAGCAGGCCCAACCTCGTGAACTCACCCAGGTTCACCTCGTGGTCGTGCGCACGCACGACCCGCCGCCACAGCAACGTCGCCAGCGAGCCCGCGTAGGTGAGGTTGGGTCCGAGGTTCACGCCGAGCAGCACGGCCAGCACCGGCCCCGGACCCGTGACCAGCGGCAACAGCACCAGCACCGCGGGCAGGTTGTTGATCACGTTCGCCAGCACGGCCGCCACCCCCGCGATCGCCAACAGCGTCGGGAACCCCGCCCCGGACGGCACCACGTGGCCCAACGCGCCACCGAGCCCGTTGTCCACGACCGCCCGCACCACGATCCCCAGCGCGAGCACGAACGCCAGGAACGGCAACGCCGCCGCCCGCACGATCCCCGTCACCCTGGTGCGCCGCCGGGCCAGCGCGCGGGCGCCGAGCACGAGCGCGCCGCCGAGCGCCGCCCACGCCGGGTCCAGCCCGACGGCCGCCGCGACCACGAAACCCACGAGTGTCCCCGCGACCGTGACCAGCGCGAACACCGGCACCTCACGGGGTTCCGGCGCACGCTCCTCGCCGGTGCCGCCGAGGTCGTTGGCGAAGAACCGCCGGAAAACGACGTACTCGACGGCGATGGCCACCAGCCACGGCAGCGCCATCAACGCCGCGAAACGCGTGAACCCCAGCCCGCTCGCCGCGAACGCCAGCAGGTTGGTCAGGTTCGACACGGGCAGGAGCAGCGACGCGCTGTTGGACAGGTGGGTGCAGGCGTAGACGTGCGGCTTCGAGCGCACCCCGACCCGCGTGGCGGTCGCGAACACGACCGGCGTCAGCAGGACGATCGTGGCGTCGAGGCTCAGGACGGCGGTGACCAGGGCCGCGGTCACGAACACCCCGCCGAGCAGGCGCTTGGGCCGCCCGCGCGTGGCGCGTGCGAGCCACGCCCCGCAGGCGCGGAACAGCCCCTCGTCGTCGCAGAGCTGTGCCAGCACGAGGATCGCGGCCAGGAACCCGATCACCGGCGCCAGCCGCCGCACCTCGCCGAGCGCGTCCTCGCCGGAAACGGCTCCGGTGAGGACCACCAGGACGGCGGCGGGCGCCGCGACCACGACCTCCGGCCATCCCCACGGCCGCACGACCGCACACCCCAGCACCAGCACGAGCAGCGCGGCGGCCTCGACGAGCGACGCGTTCAGGACGGCTCCCTCCGGATCTGAGGCCCTGACGCTACGCCACCCGCATCGGCTCCACAGAGGACTTCCGTGCCCGCCCCGGGTGGCGCGCCCGGATGCCCGGGGAGGCACACGTTCGGGTCATTCGGGCGGTGTGGGATGGCCGACCGCCGAAACGCTCGGGAAGATCGTTGCGGTGCGTTCTCGACGCAACCACGGAGGAACCATCGGGGAGTGGACATGACCGCGGTCGCCGGGCAGGGCAACAGGACTGTCACCGAGTTGTTGTCGGTGTCCGACGAGGACACCGACGTCAGGTGGCTCCGGTCCGCGCTGCAGACCGCGATGGTCATGGAGCTGGCGACGATACCGCCGTACTCGTGCGGACTGTGGTCGATCGTCGTGCCACCGCAGGCACGGGAGTTCCACCGGACGATCCGGGAGATCATCTTCGACGAGATGGCCCACTTCGGCCTCGTCGGCAACATGCTCTCGGCCATCGGCGGCGTCCCCGACCTCTCCCACCCGCCCACCTATCCGGGACAACTGCCGGGTGGCGTGCGACCGGAGCTGACCGTGTCCCTGTCCGGGCTGACCACCAAGAGCCTCGGCATGTACGCCCACATCGAGGCCCCGGAGGACCAGCACTTCCCCGAGTCCGCCGCGCAGGAGACCTACCCCTCGATCGGCGCGTTCTACCAGAAGATCAGCAGGACGTTCGAGAGGTGCCGGCCGGAGCTGAACAAGGGACCGCAGCTGGAGTTCCCGCTGTCGGGAAGGCACGGCACGGGCAACGACATCGTCGTCATGAAGGACCTCGACACCGTGCTCGACAGTCTGGACATCGTGATGGAGCAGGGCGAGGGGACCTCGGCGACACCGGGCAACCCGTACCCCGGCTACGAGGACGAGCTTGCCCACTACTACTCGTTCCGGCAGCTCGAGCTGGGGCGCAAGCTCGTTCGCAAGGACGGCGAGTGGGTGTTCGAAGGGGACAGGATCACCCGGCCGAAGGCCTATCCCGCCGCCGAGGTCCCCGCGGGTGGGTGGGCGAAGGATCCCCGGAACAAACCGGAAGCGGGCAGTGAGGCACGTCAGTACCTCGACTGGTTCAACGCCGCCTACAGCTCCTTGCTGAACAGTTTCCAGAAGGCGTGGGGCACAACGGACAAGGCGACGCGGGACAGGTTGGTCGGCGACGCGATCCAGGCCATGGCGGACATGCGGGAGTACGCCCGTCTCATCATGGCCATCCCGCTGAAGGCCGGGCCGGGGAACTACTGCCCCGAGTTCCTGTACGTCCCGGCGGGCCACTGACCCGACCGCGGTGCTTCACGGTCGGAAAGAAAGACAACGGATGACAGCGATTCGTGCCATCGCCCGCTTCGTCACGGCCGCCGCCGTCGGCGCCACACTGGCCACCGCCGCCCCGGCACAGGCGCAACCACCCGTCGGCGTGCGGGACTACGTGGTTCCCGACGGGGCGTACCGGATCAAGGACCCGGCCACGACCCTGCTGCTCACCGCGCAGGACGAGGAACCGCGTCAGCGGGTCACGATGTCCGAGCCGTCCGACGGAGAGGCGGGGACCTACCAGGTGTGGGACCTCACCTGCAGGGAAGCCCTCGGTTGCGCGCTGCGTAACAGGAAGACCACGACCTACCTCGCCCTCACGGGCCTCCCGAGCGTCGGCAAACACGTGATCACCAAGCCCACTCCCTACCAGTGGCTGATCACCGGGAGCGTCGGGCAGGGCGGCTGTGTGATCTCCCGCGCGGTCGCACCCTCGGGGCACCTGAACGTCTCCCGGTCCGACGCCCTGGTACGACCACCGCTGGTCGACCTCCAGGAGCCGAACCCGTCCGACGCCCGGCAACAGTGGGAGGTCGTCCCTCTCACCGAGTGAGCCGCGGCGGCGGCCTCACGAGGGCGGCGTCACCTGCCGGAGGCCCTGAGCGGTCGTCGCCAGTACGCCGGTGTCGGGGTGCGACGCCAGCGCGTTCACCCGGCCGGGAGACGGGTCGTGCGCGGCGGGGGTGCCGGTTTCCGCGTCCAGCCACAGGACTCCCGTGTCCAGGCCCACCGCCAGCCAGGCGCCGTCCGCCGTGAAGGACAGCCGGGCCGACGTCACCTCTCCCGGGACGCCGACGGTGTCGTCGTCCACCCGGCGGTGCCACACGGTCGCGCCGGTGTCGGTGCGGGTGGCGACCGCCATGCCCCGGTAGCCGGACTCGCCCGCGCCGTGGTGGTCGGGGCGCACCCACGTCGCGAACCGGAGGCCGTTCGGGGTGAACGCCACGTCGGAGACGATCTCCGGGACACTCGCGTTCGGGAGGTCGGCCGTGTGTTCGTAGCGGAGACTCAGCGTGCCGTCGGCCACGTCGAGCACGGTCAGCCACCACGTGCCCTGCATCGAGTTGGCCACCGCGACCGTCGCGCCGTCCGGGGAGAACCGCGGTAGCACGCTCCAGTCGCCGAAACCCGTGAGCCGCGTCGTGACCACGTCCTTGACCAGGTCGAACACGTGCAGCTCCTCGCTGGAGGGCAGCAACGTGAGGTGGCCGTCGGGGGAGACGACCGGGTGGGGGTGCAGGTCCTCGGGAAGGGCGTCGGCCGGCAGGGTGCGCACGCTGTCGAGGTCCACCCAGTCCCGCAGCCACACCGACTCGCGGTCGGAGAACGCGAGACCCGCGTCCGCCGGGCCCCACACCCGCCTGCGGTCCCCTGACCGGAGCACCTCGACCGGGGTGGTCGACGGCGACAGCGTCCAGCGCACGAGGACGGCGCCCGAGTACATCGTGGTCACGGCCTCCGTCCCGTCCGGGCGGATGGCCAGCTGTCCGTGTGCGCCCTCGGCGGTCAGCTCCGCCGACACCAGACCGTCTCGCAGCGGGTGGTCGCCAAGCAGGTCTCCCGGCAGCGCGCCGAACTCGTCACGCAGGGCGGAGTCGGCGCCGCGCTCCAGCAGCAGCGAGACCACCGGGGACCACGACGGGTCGCCCGCGGCCCGGCGGCACGCGTCGTGCAGCGGGGTGCTCGGGCGGGCCGTCCGCAGCGGGGCACCGGACTCCACCAGGAGGAGCGCCACAGCCGGGTTGTCCGCGAGGTCCAGTGGGGTGTTGCCGTAGCGGTCGAGCGCCGCGGGGTCCGCGCCCTCGGCCAGGAACGCGGCCACCACGTCCGCCCGGCCCTTGTCCGCGGCGACGTGCAGTGGCGTGTGGTCGAACAGGTACCGCGCCGCCAGGCCGGGCTTGCCCGCCGCGGTCGCGAGCAGCGTGGCCACCTCGCCGCTCGCCGCCCAGTGCAGTGCGCCGTCCCCGTTCGTCCGCACGGCGAGGGGGTCCGCGCCCGCGTCGAGCAGCAGCCGGACGACGTCGGGCGAGTCGCCCTCCCACGTCGCCGCGATCAGCGGGGTGATGTCCATCCAGCCGCGGACGTCCACCGCGTCGGGCTCCTCGGTGAGAAGGGACGTCACCTCGGAGACGTCCCCGGCCTTCGACGCGATGATCAGGGGGTGGTCGTTCTGCACGCCGGGAACCTATCGAGAGGTTAGGATCCCCGAACCCGGCCCCCGAGGAGATGTGTCGTGACCGTGGTGGTCGGAGTCGACGGCGCTGGGCGGACCCACCGCCTCCGCCGCATCGCCGACACTGCCGGCACGCCCGCGTTGTGGCTCGGTACCGACACCACAGGGCTGTCCGGTGCCGCACTCGTCATCGCCGACGACGTGCACCGGCTGGGCGCGGAGGTCCTGCGTGCCCTCACCGCGGCGGCGCGGTCCGGTGTCCGGGTGGTCGTCGCGAGGCGGCCGACCATCGGCGGCCCGGAACTGGCGGAGCTCGACGAGGCCGCCGCGGTCGACGGCGTGGAGGTGCTCGCCCCGCTCACGCGTGACGAGATCGGCACGCTGGTCGCGACCGTCACCGGGCGGCCCGTGTCCCCGGACGTCGCGGCGGCCGTGCACGAGCGGTCGGCTGGACTGCCTGGCGTCGCGGTCGCCGTCGCGTTGGGCGGCAACGACTCCCCGGCCCTGCTGGCCAGGGTGCAACGCCGGTTCGCCGTCCTCCCGCGGCAGGCCGGTGCCGTGGCACGTGTGCTGGCACTGCACCTCGACCCGTCCGACGACGCGCTGGCCGCCGCCGCCGAGGTGCCGCACGCCGAGCTGCCCGGCGTCCTCCGCACGCTGCGGGACGAGGGCATGCTCGTCCCCGGTGGCGAACGGATGGTCCCGGCGGTCGCCGACGCCGTGCTCGCGGACCTGTCCGGCGCGGAACGCAGGCGCCTGCACGACATCACGGCCCGCGCGCTCATGGCCACCGGGGCGGACCCGCTGGTCGTCGCGGGCCAGCTGCGGGCAGGCCGGGTCCGCACACCGGCCGCCGCCGACGTGTACCGGCAGGCAGGCGAGCTGACCCGCTTCACCGACCCGGCCGCGGCCCTGGCCTGGTTCGACGACGCGACCGAGGCGGGCGCCGAGTCCGCCGACGTCGTCGCCGGTCGTGCCGAGGCGAACGCCCTGCTCGGCCTGCCGCCCGACACCGACCTCCCGCACGACACCCCGAGACTGGCTCTCCTCGCGGGTGCCGCCGCGGCCCACGACGGCCGCGCCGACCGTGCCGCCGACCTGTTGGCGGCGGCGTCGCCGGCCATGGCGGTCCCGGTCCTCGTGGCGACGGGCCGACTCGTCGGGACACCCCAGGGCCCGGCGCCCGCGGTCCGGCTGGCGGAGGCGGTCCTGACCGCGGTCCGCGACCCGGACGCGGCCGTACCGCTACTGATCGAGGCCGCGGAACTTGCCGAACGCACCACGCCGACAGCGGTTCTCCCCGACACGCCCCACGCCGTCGGCGCGGTCGTGGCCGTGCTGGCAGGCGACGTGGCGGCGGCCGAGTACCTCCTGGACCGCCCCGCGCAGAACCCGGCCGCGGCCGAACGCCACCGGCTCCTGCTCGCCTGGGCGCGGATGCGTGCGGGTCAGTACGACACAGCACTGCGGGAACTGGCCAGACAACCAGGAGAGCTGCCGGCGAGGGAACGTCTGCTCCGCGCAGCGGTCGCGGCGGGCATGGCCAGACGACGCGGCGACATCGCGGGACTGCGTGCGGTGTGGAGCAGTGTCGAGCCGGTTCTGGCCCGGCGCGCGGTGGACCTGTGGCAGCTGGAGGCGGTGGAAGAGCTGCTGGTCGCGGCGGCCCGCCTGCGTCAGACCCGCCGCATCGCCCCGATCCTCGACGTGCTGGACGGCATCGTCGCCCAGCTGGGCCACCCGCCCACGTGGACGGCCGCTCTCTGTTGGCTCCACACGCAGGTGGCGGTCGCCGCCGACGATCCGGCGGCCGCGGCCACCGCGGCCAGGCGAGCGCGGGACGCGGGCCGGGGTGGACACCGGGCCGCCGCCCAGGTCGCCGCGGCCGAGGTCTGGGCGCGGCTCCTCGCGGGCGACCCCGTGGCACCCGACCACGTTCTGGCCGTCACCGAACAACTGGTGACCGCGCAGCTCCCCTGGGAAGCCGGCAGGCTCGCCGGACAGGCCGCCATCCACGCCACCGACCCCGTGACCGTCCGGCGGCTGCTCGAAAGGGCACGCGAACTGTCCGAACCGGACTCCCCGGAGGGCAGCCAGACGGCACAGACGGGCGGCCTCTCCGAGCGGGAGCTGGCGGTCGCGAAGCTCGTCCTCGCGGGCAGCACGCACCGCGAGATCGGCGCCCAGCTCTACATCTCACCCAAGACGGTCGAGCACCACGTGGCCAGGATCAGGGCAAAGCTCGGCGCGGGCTCGCGGGCGGAGCTGCTCGCCACGCTCCGCGAGATCCTCGTCGACCAAAAGTGATCTTTCGGTTTTCCCGCGCCACACCGACACACAGTGCCCCCTCCTGCCGATTACCCCCTAGCGGCCCCCCATCGTCATGGGGGTCTCCCCGATGCCCGGAGCCGGTTGCCGACCGCATTCTTGGTCTCGAGCCCGACGAAGTGACGGGCCGCACCGATCGAGGAGGAACCCGAAATGCCCATCAACGTCGGCGAAGAGATCCAGAACTTCATCCGCAGCCTGCTCACCGACCGCGGCTTCGCCGCCCAGTACGCGGAGGACCCGCGCGGCATGCTCGCCGCGCAGGGTGTCACCGACCACGACCTGTCCGGTGTGGACATGCCGGGTGCGGTCGGCGCCGTCTGCGGCGACCCGTCGGTGGCGCCGGAGACCCGCTCCGCGCTCCAGAGCTACACCGGCGGCGGCGCGGGCCCCGCCCACTCCGCCGCGAACCACAGCGTCGAGCAGGTCGTCCAGCACCTCAACTACGTCACCTACCAGACCTACGAAGGTGACGACTACATCACGAACATGATCGACCAGAGTGTCGACAACAGCGTGGACGTCGACGTGGACGGCAACGTCTTCGGCGACGTGGACGTCGACGCGGTCACCGGCGAGCAGGGCCAGATCATCGACGGCGACAACTTCGGCCAGGCCAACACCGGCGACGGCGCGGTCCAGGCGGGCGACGACGCGAGTGGCGTCAACACCGGCGTGAACACCGGCATCAACGCCGGTGACGACGTCGAGAACGCGGTGGTCGGAGACGGCAACGAGACGGCGCAGGTCTCCGGCAGCGCCGACGGGTCGGCCTTCGGGTTCGGCGACGGCGACGTCAACAACCTGCCCAACGCCGACATCGACGACAGCTCGGTCAGCTTCGGCGGCGGCGACGCCACGAACGTCTCCGGCAACACCGTCGACGACGGCTCGGCCATCGCGGTCGGCGGCGACGCGAGCGGCTCCAACGTCGAGGACAACGACACCTTCGAGGACAACGACACCACGGTCACGACCTCGTTCGAGGACAACGACACGACGGTCAACGACAACGACACGCACGTCGAGGACAACGACACCACCGTCGTCGCCGTGCAGGACAACGACACGATCGAGAGCGGCGACGACACCGAGTTCGCCAACCAGTAACCACGATGTCCGAGAAGCGAAGCGGGCCGGTGTGATCGGGAACCCGGCCCGCTGTCGCGCGTCCAAACCGCACCGTCCATCCGGGAGATCTCATGACCACCAAGGCAGGCACCGCCTCGCCCGCGGCGCGGGCCGTGGACCTGGTCGACCTTGGGCTGCGTGCGTGTGAGGCGTTCGACCGACCGGACCTCGGGGCCCGGCTGACCGAGGCCGGACGCAGGCTGGCCGACCCGGTGATCCACGTCGTCATCGCGGGCGAGTTCAAGCAGGGCAAGAGCTCGCTCGTGAACGCACTGGTCGGGGCGCCGGTGTGCCCGGTCGACGACGACGCGGCCACCGCCGTGCCGACGTTCGTCCGCCACGGCGAGAAGGCGGGCGCGCAGGTGTGGCACGAGGGAGTCGAGGGGCGCGCGTCGATCGAGCTGGCCGACGTCCGCAAGCACGTCGTGGAGAACGCGGCGGGCGACCCCCGCGTCGGCGGCGTCGAGGTCCGCATCCCCAGGGCACTGCTCGCGACCGGGCTGGTTCTCGTTGACACACCGGGGATCGGCGGCCTCGGCTCCGCGCACGCCGCGGCCAGCCTCGCCGCCATCTCCATGGCCGACGCGGTGCTGTTCGTGACCAGCGCGGCACAGGAGCTGACGCGCAGTGAGATGGACTTCCTGCGCAGGGCCCGCTCGATGTGCCCGACGGTCGCGTGTGTACTCACCAAGACCGACTTCTACCCGGCGTGGCGGCGCATCCGCGACATCGACGCCGGACACCTCGCCGCCGAGGGCGACATCCCGCTGCTGGCGGTGTCCTCCGCGCTGCGTGCCCGCGCGGTGAAGAACAGCGACGGCGAGCTGAACACCGAGTCCGGGTTCCCCGACCTGATCACGCTGGTGCGCGAGCAGGTCGGCGGGTCGGCGGAGCAGCGGCTCGCGACCGAGGCCGCCGCCGAGGTCGTGTCGCTGTGCGACCACCTGGCGACGTCGTTCGGCGCGGAGCGGGAGGCGCTGGCCGACCCCGCCAACGCACAGCGCGTGGTCGACGAGCTGACCTCGGTGAAGTCCCATGTGGAGCGGCTGACGACGGCCGCGGCCAAGTGGAGCCAGACACTCGGCGACGGCATCGGCGACCTCACCTCCGACATCGACTTCGACCTCAAGGCGCGGATCAAGGAGGTCACCGCCGAGGCCGACGCGGCCATCGAGGCGGGCGACCCGGCCGACACGTGGGCCGAGTTCGGGCCGTGGCTGCAGGCGAGGACCGCGGAGGCGTTGCTGTCCAACTACGAGCTGCTGCGGGGCCGGGCCACCGACCTGTCGGAGCGGGTCGGCGAGCACTTCCGGGAAGCGGCGGGCACCATGTACACCCGCCCGTCGGTCAACGATCCGACGCCGCTGGCCGCCGCACACGTCGACGACGACCTCGACCTGCGGAAGATGCGTGCCGTCAAGCAGGCGCTGGTGGCGATGAAGAGCGCCTACGGCGGGGCGATGATGTTCACGCTCGTCGGCAGCATGGTCGGGATCATCCTGGGGCCCATCGGGATCGGCATCGGGCTCGTGCTCGGGCACCGGGGGCTGCGCGAGGAGAAGAAGCGACAGGTGCAGAAACGCCGTGCGGACGCCAAGAACGCGGTGCGCAGGTACTGCGACAAGGTCACCTTCGTGGCCAGCAAGGACTCCCGCGACACGCTGCGCCGCGTGCAGCGTGAGCTTCGGGACCACTACACGGCCCTGGCCGAGGAGCTGAACCGGTCGAACACGCGCGCGCTGACCGCGGCGTCGGAGGCGGCGAAGCGCTCGCAGACCGACCGGGCGCAACGCCTCAAGGACGTGGACGCCGAACTGGCGCGGATCAGGCAGCTGCGGCAGCGTGCGGAGGCGGTGGCGTCATGACGTTGGTCGACCGGACCAGGTTGGTGCTCGAGCGCGGGATCGAGGTGTATCGCGGGACGCCGCACGGTGCTCGCCTCGCTGCCTTGCGTGACCGGCTGGACCAGCCGCTGCGGGTGGCCGTTGCCGGGCGGGTGAAGGCCGGGAAGTCCACTTTGCTCAACGCGTTGGTGGGGGAGCGGCTCGCGCCGACCGACGCGGGCGAGTGCACGCGGATCGTGACCTGGTACCAGGACGGGCATTCCTACCAGGTGCGCGCGCAGGTCGGGCGGGAGCAGCGGCAGCTGCGGTTCAGCCGGGAGGACGGCCAGCTCGACATCGACCTCGGCGGGCTGAACGCGTCCGAGGTGGACGAGCTGGTGGTGACGTGGCCCGCACAGGCGTTGCGTGCGGTGACCCTGGTCGACACGCCCGGAATCGGGTCGCTGACGGAGTCGGCGGCGCGGCGGACGTGGGACCTGCTGGTGCCGGACGAGGAGGAGACGCCCGCCGACGCGGTCGTCTACCTGATGCGTCACCTCCACTCCGGCGACGTCGAGTTCCTGCGTGCCTTCCACGACGCCGAGGTCTCGCGGCCCAGCCCGGTGAACGCGATCGGCGTGCTGTCGAGGGCCGACGAGATCGCCGTCGGCAGGCTGGACTCGATGGCGTCCGCGCGACGGGTGGCCGCCCGGCTCGGTGATGACCCGAACGTGCGACGGCTGGTGCAGTCCGTCGTCCCGGTGGCCGGGCTGCTGGCCGAGACCGCGGTGACGCTGACCGAGGAGGAGGTCGGGCAGCTGCGCCGCATCGCCGACCTGCCGCCGCGCGAGGCCGAGGAGCTGCTGCTGTCGGCCGACCGTTTCGTGCGGACGCGTCAGGAGCTGGGACTCACCGAACCGGAGCGCGAGAAGCTGTTGGCGCGCTTCGGGGTGTTCGGCGTGCGGCTCGCGAGCACGATGCTGCGGCGCAAGGTGGCGGGCACGGCGACGGAGCTGGCCGGGGAGCTTGCCGAGCGCAGTGGCCTCAACCAGCTGCAGGACCTGCTGTCGTCGCTGTTCTTCGAGCGCAGGGACGTGTTGAAGAGCCGCTCGGCGCTGCTCGCCGTGTCCGACCTGGTGCGGACGTTCGCGCGACCGGGCAGCGAGGCGCTGGCGGGCGAGGTCGAGGCCGTCGTGTCGTCGGCGCACCCGTTCAACGAGCTGCGCGTGCTGTCGGGGCTGCGCGCGGGCTGGGTGTCGGGCAAGGCCGAGGTCGTCGCCGAGCTGGAACGTGTGATCGGCGGGTCGGGCGGCGCGACCCACCAACGTCTGCGGCTGCCGCCCGACGCGGGCACCCGCGAGCTGACCTCCGCCGCCACGGACGCGTTGTCCCGCTGGCAGAGGCGGGCAGAGAACCCAATGACCAGCTACGAGCTGACGGTCGCCGCGAGGGTGGCCGTCCGTTCGTGCGAAGGCATGTTGGCCGACCTTCTATCGGAGCACAGTCATGTACGCACTCGGAATTGACCTGGGCACCACCTACACCGCGGCGGCGACCTGGCGAGACGGCCGGGCGCAGATCGTGTCGCTCGGTGGCCGGGGTGCCGCGATCCCGTCGGTGGTGTTGTTGCGGGCCGACGAGACCTTCCTGACGGGCGAGGCAGCCAACCGCAGGGGGTTGACGGAGCCGAACCGCGTGGCCCGCGAGTTCAAACGCCGCCTCGGTGACACGACACCACTGATGCTGGGCGGGTCGCCGTACTCGGCGGAGGCGTTGATGTCGCAGCTGCTGCGGGCGGTGGTCACGGAGGTGACGACCCGTGAGGGCGGTGCGCCGTCGGCGGTGTGCGTGTCGCACCCGGCGAACTGGGGGCCGTACAAGATCGACCTGTTACGCCAGGCCGTGCGGATGGCCGACCTGCCGTCGGTGACATTCGTGTCGGAACCGGAGGCGGCGGCGGTCAACTACGCGCAGGAACAGCGCCTCGGGGTAGGCGCGGTGGTCGCGGTGTACGACCTGGGCGGGGGGACCTTCGACGCGGCGGTGCTGCGTCGCACGCCGACGGGTTTCGCGATCCTGGGGCAGCCGGAGGGCATCGAGCGGCTGGGCGGCATCGACTTCGACGCGGCGGTGTTCAACCACGTCCGGACCACGCTCGGGGACAAGCTGGACGACCTCGACGACGATGACCCGGCCGTGATCTCGGCGGTGGGGCGGTTGCGTGAGGAGTGTGTGGAGGCGAAGGAGGCGCTGTCCGCTGACACGGACACGTCGATCCCGGTGCTGCTGCCGTCGGTGACCACGGAGGTTCGGCTCACGCGGGGTGAGCTGGAGTCGATGGTCCGGCCCGCGTTGCACGGCTCGATCGAGGCGTTGCGCAGGGCTGTTCGGTCGGCGGACCTGACGCCTGACCAGCTGCAGGCGGTGCTGTTGGTGGGGGGTTCGTCGCGGATGCCGTTGGTGGGCCAGCTGGTGAGCGCGGAGCTGGGGCGGCCGGTGGCCATGGACACCCATCCGAAGCACGCGGTAGCCCTTGGCGCCGCACGGTTGGCGGGCGGCGGCTTCAGCGCGCCGGGTATCGCCGGTGGCGCCGCCGGCATGGGCGCGGCGGCCGTCGGTTTCGGTGGAGCAGGCGGGCGGGGAGGCGCAGGTGGTGACGCGGCAGGTTCCGCCGCCGTCGGCGGACCGATGGGGCCTGGTGGTGGGGGTCCGGCCGCACCTGGTGGTGGGGCCGGTTTCGGAGCAGGCCCGGGGTCGGCTGCGGGCGGCACCGGCGGCCCTGGCGAGGGGACGCGGTTTGGTTCGGGTCCGGGTTCGGGCGGTGGTGGGGCGGGTTCGGCTGTCGGTGGTTCGGCTGGAGGGCCCGGTGGTGCTGGGTTTGGCTCTGGTCCGGGTTCGGCCGGTGGTGGGGCGGGTTCGGCTGTCGGTGGTTCGGCTGGAGGGCCCGGTGGTGCTGGGTTTGGTTCGGGTCCGGGTTCGGGCGGTGGTGGGATGGGGTCGGCTGTGGGTGGTGTCGCTGGTTCGGGTGGTGGGCCTGGTGGTGCGGGGTTGGGGAGTGGTCCGGGATCGGGCGGTGGCCGGGCGGGATCGCCCGCCGGTGGTTATGGCGCGGCTGGTGGTGGAGCCGGCGGGGCTGTCGGTGAGGGAGCTGGTTCGGCGGCTGGTGGGTCCGGGGGACCGGTTCCAGCCGGGGCTGTCGGCGGTTTCGGTGGTGCGGCGGGATTTGGCGGCCGTCAGGGGTCGTCTGGTGGTCCTGCGGCACTGGGCGCGGACAGCGGGCGGGCCGGTGGATTCGGTGACGGCCCGACCGGCAGGGTCGGGCGGCAGAACCCGGGTGCGTCGGGTGCGGGTGCCGGGCGTGGGTACGAGACCCGTGGGTCCGGGCCTGGTCGTGCTTCTGGTGGTGGCTGGGAAGGGAACCGGGCCGAACGGTCGGGCGTCACCCATCCGGTCGACCGGGACGGCGACCGGGTCGGTCCGCCGCCCACCGGGAAGAAGCGCCGGGGCGTTGTGGTGGCCGCAGGGGCCGTCGCGCTCGTACTGCTGGCCGGCGTGGGGATCGGTTTCGCCGTCCTCAACGGGAACGACGAAGGCGACGACAAGACCCGCGACGTCGCGGCCAGTACCCCGTCGACCGCGGCGTCCTCCCTGCCGGCGGACGAGCAGTGCACCGACGCGATCATGAGCAACCCGCGGTGGGTGTGTCTCACCTCGGCGATCATCGCCGACGGCAGGATCACCATCGACTACCGCAGCGACGGGGCGCCCATGAACGTCAACGGCGGCATCCACATGCACGTCTACGGCGGCGACGGTGTGACGCCACCCGCCGAGGTCATGGGCATGCAGGCACCCGAGAGCGAGCAGGGCAGGTGGTACGTCGAGGACCGGCGCCCGGCCGTCCTCGACCTCACCGACCAACGGTTCGTCATGGCCATCGGCGACGCGCCCAAGGTCTGTGCCCGGATCGCCACCGCCGACCACCGGCTCGTGCCCGACGCCGACGGGCACTTCGCGACCGGTAACTGCGTGCCGATCACCCGGACCGCGGAGACCACCACGACGGTCACCCAGAAGGCTCCCACCCACACCAAGAAGCCCACCAGAACAACAACCACCGAGACGACCACCACCACGGACACGACCACCACCGACACCACGACCACCACCACGGAGATCCTCGCGTCGACCACGACCCACTGAGACCCCCGGTCCGCCACAACGCACCGGGGCCCTCGGTTCGTCGCGACGCGCCGGGGCTCGCGCCTCCGTCACGACTCACTGGGGCCCCGGGTCCGTCACGAGGCGGGCCCCTCGCGCCTTCATCACGACCCACCGAGACCCTCGCGCCCGTCGCGGCGCGCCGGGGCTCGCGCGCCCATCACCGAGCCCCCGCGCGCCGGCCGCGACCCGCCGGGACTCTCGCGTTCACCACGACGCACGGAGACCCGCGGTGAGCCCAGCCAAGGGCTTGCCGCGGGTCTCAGTCGAACAGCTCGGCTCAGTCGAACAGGTCGTCGTCCGAGTCATCGCCGTCATCGTCCGTCAGGACGTCCGGCGACGGCTCGGGCGGTTCGGTGTCGTCCGGTGCGGACCAGTCCGGGGCGTCATCGTCGGCGTCGGAGTCGGCTCCGGGCGCGTCGTCCGACACGTGGGTCGGGACGTGGTCCACCGACGGGTCGTCGTCGAAGGCGCCCGCGCCGAAGTCCAGGGACAGGTCGGGGTCCGCGTCGACATCGCCCAGGGGTGCGTCGTCCAGGTCGTCCAGGTCGTCGGCGGGGTCCACCGGCGCCGACGTCAGCAGGTCGAACCAGTCGGCGGGCTCCTCGCCCGCGGTGTGGGCCGTCACGAACGGTGCCAGGTGCTCCGCCACCTCCGGCGGTGCCGTGTCCGCGAAGCTCACCACCGCCTCCGCCACCAGGTCGGGGGGCAGGTCGTGGCCGTGCTCGGCCAGGTAGGCCTCGGGGCCGCCGGCGCGTGCGCCTGCGTCGCCCACCAGGTCGGTGAGCAGCTCCCGGAGCGGACGCGCGGAATCCATGCACCCAACTGTAGAGACGCCCCGCCCCGCCGGCTTCGGGGAAACCCCCAACCGACCCCCATCCCGAGGCGACGTCAGACGCGGACGTTCTCGCGGGTCGGGGTTTCGGTGGACTTCGTGTCCACGTCCCTGGCACGGGTCAGCTGGATCACACCCAGCCCGCTGAGCAGCGCGCACACCACCGCGATGACGATCTCGACCGGCGTCGTGGCGAGGTGCTCGCCCAGGAGCAGCACGCCGATGGCGGCGGCGGTGGCCGGGTTCACCAGGTTGGTCACCGCGAGCGGCGCGCCGAGGCCCGCGCGGTAGGACCACTGCGTCAGCACCGTCGCGGCGATCGCGAACGTGACCGTCGCGGCCATCGCCACGACCATGATCGGGCTCAGCAGCTCGCCGACGCCCTTCTCGCTGGCCGTGACGACCACCGTCTTGCACATGGCCGAACACACCGAGTAGGCGATTCCCCCGGCCGTGGCTTCCCAGAGGGGTGACGCACCCCGACGGCGGCCGAACGCGCCCAGAGCGCTCACGACCACGGTCGTGGCCACCAGCAGCCAGACCAGCTCACCGGAGTCGAGGGTCCGGCCCGAACCGGACGTCGTGATGATCAGCGCGAGACCGGCGAGGCCGATCACCGTGTTGGTCATGCCGCGCAGCTCCAGCGGCGTCACCTTGCGCCTGGCCGACATCGCCGCGAACGGGACCGCGATCACCAGCGTGAGCACGCCGAGCGGCTGGATCAGCGTCAGCGGGCCGAAGCCGAGCGACGTGACGTGCAGTGCCGCGCCGAGCGCGTTGAGCGCGAGCGCCACCCACAGGATCGGCATGCGTGCCAGGGCCGAGATCGCCAGGTGGGCGTGCTTGGCCTGGATGAGCGCCGCCGCCGCGTACGCGATCGAGCACGCGAGGCACAGCGCGATAGTGATGATCAAGTTGACCAATACGTCGTCATTTCTCTCGGTCGCCCGGCGGAACGTCGTCCTCGTCGGACGTGCCGATGGCCCGGTGACGGCGACATGGACCTGGTCCCAGGTTACCGGCTTTGTCGATGCGGTGTGGTCGGAACCGGTTGAACTGGCATCCTGGAACACATGGGTCGTGACGAGATGCGGGCCGCTGACAGCGACCGACAGGCTGTGGCCGACAAGCTGAAGAAGGCGCTCGACGAGGGGCGTCTCGACCTCGGCGAGTACGACGAGCGGCTGCAGAAGACCTATGCGGCCAAGACCTACGGCGACCTGAAGGGCCTGCTCGAGGACCTGCCGATGCAGCAGCAGGCCGTCGCGGCACCCCAGGGGCCGCCACCGCTGCCCGCGAGCGTGTCCTCACGCACCGGTCAGCTCGTCAGGATGACGATGGGCGGCTTCGGCGGCATCTTCGTCGTCTGCACGGTGATCTGGCTCCTCACGGGCCTCGGGTACTTCTGGCCGGTCTGGCTGCTCATCCCGCTGGTCATGAGCATTCTCGGCCAGTTCGGCGAGGACCGGGGCCACCGCGACCGCCGCGAGCGTCGCAGGCGGGACTGAGCACTCAGGACCAGGCCGCGAGGATCGGGCCGGCGAGCAGTCCGATCGCGACCGACGCCGGGGCCGCGACGTACGCCGTGACCCCGCCCGCCACACGGGTCGTCCCCGTTCGTGCACGGAGCGTGGGCATCAGCCACCGCAGGTAGTAGAACAGGCTCGCGACGGTGTTGACGGCCGCGACGACCGCGAGCCAGCCGAGGCCCGCGTCCAGCGTCGCGGTGAACACGGTGAGTTTCCCGGCGAACACACCCGTCGGCGGCGTGCCGACCAGACCGAGCAGGCACACGGCCAGGCAGGCCACCAGCCAGGGGCGGTGCCGGGCCAACCCTGTGTAGTCGTCGATGGTGTCGGCCTTCGGGAGAGCGCAGACCACCGCGAACGCGCCGAGGTTGGTGACGGCGTAGGCCGCCAGGTACAGCAGGAGGCTGGGTAGGGCGTGGCCCGCCGCGACCGCCATCAGGAGGTAGCCGACCTGGCTGATCGTCGAGTAGGCGAGCAGGCGCCGCACGTTCTGCTGGAAGAACGCGGCGAGGTTGCCGAGCGTCATGGTCGCGGCGGCGATGATCGCGACCAGCAGCGACCAGTCCAGCGGGACGGTGGTGACGAACCGGTAGGTCGCGACCACCGCGCCGATCTTGGGGATCGTGGTGACGATCGCGCCGACGGCGGGCATCGTCCCCTCGGTGACGTCCGGGACCCAGAAGTGGCCGGGCACCGCGCCTGCCTTGAACAGCAGGCCCGCGAGCACGGCCACGGCGCCGACCGCGACCGCTTCCGTTGGGGCGTCGGGAAGTGCGTGGCGCAGGGTGGGGTAGTCGCTGCCGGTGCCCACCCCGGACACGAGCATCACGCCGAAGAGCATCGTGGTGCCCAGCAGTGCGCCGAGCAGGTAGAACTTGAGGGTCGCCTCGGTGCCGGGAGCGTCCTTGGCGAACCCGGTGAGCGCGTAGAGCGGCACACTGGCCAGCAGGTACGCGGCCGCCAGGAGCAGCAGGTCTCCCGCGCTTGCCAACAGGACCGCGCCGAGCGCGGCGAGTAACAGCAGGACGACGAACTCGGTTTCCCTTGCGTGGCCGCCGATCCTGGTCATGGCGAGTACCAGCAGGACGGACACCAGCACGATGACGCGGGTCGCGTCGGTCGCGGCGTCGACCGTGTAGGTCGCCGCGAACACCGGACCTGTCTCGCCGCCGACCGTCCACACCAGACCGGCGACGCAGGCCAGTGCCGCGACGACCCTGACGAGCCACTGGCGGTCCTTCGGCAGGAACGAACCCAGCAGGAGACCGGCGACGGCCGTGGCGGCCAGGATGATCTCGGGCAGCAGCGGGCCGAGGTCCATGTCGTTGTTCATCTGCCGACCAGCGTGCCGAGGACGCGGGCGGCCGGTTCGACGAGGTCGAGGAGGAACCTCGGGAACAGGCCGATGACCACCGCCAGCACCATGAGCGGGGCGATGGACAGCGTCTCGGTGACGGTCAGGTCGCCGACCGCCGTCTTCGGGGTGCCCAGGAACAACCGCTGGTAGGCGCGGAGGAACAGGGCGGCCGTGACGAGAATCCCCAGGAACGCCAACGCGGTCGGGACCGGCGCGCCGGGCAGCGAGCCGGTGAGGATCTGGAACTCCGCGACGAAGCCGGAGAACCCGGGCAGCCCGAGCGAGGCGAACGCGGCGACGGCCGTGAGGCCCGCGAACCGCGGCGCACCGGCCGCGATGCCGCCGTACGCGTCGAGGTCGTAGGTGCCGCCCCGCTCGTAGAGGACACCGGCGAGGAGGAACAACGCGCCGGTGACCAGGCCGTGGCTCACCATCTGCGTGACGGCGCCGGTGACCGCGAGCCCCTGGGCCTGCTCGTCCGAGGTGGACGACAGGCCCGCGGCGCCGACGGCCAGGATGACGTAACCCATGTGGTTGACCGAGGTGTAGGCCACCATGCGCTTGAAGTCCCGCTGCGCCAACGCGACCAACGCGCCGTAGAGCACGCTGACCACGCCGACGACCACGACCGCGCCTGCCCAGTCCCGCCACGCGGCCGGCAGCATCGGCATGGCGATCCGCACGAAGCCGTACGTGCCCAGCTTCAGCAGCACGCCGGCCAGGATCGCGGAGCCCTCGGCGGGTGCCTCGGTGTGCGCGGGCGGCAGCCAGGTGTGGAACGGCACGGTCGGCGTCTTGACCGCGAGGCCGACCACGACGGCCAGCAGCACGAGCGCAGAACCTGTCGGGTGCCCGGCAAGCGCGACCATGTCGAACGTGTGCGGCTCGGCGGCGAGGTAGAGGCCGATGAAGCCCAGCAGCAGGGCGAGCGAGCCGAGGAACGTGTAGAGGAAGAACTGGAGTGCCGCCCTCGCCGCGTTCCTGTGTCCCCAGCAGGCGATCACGAAGTACATGCCCACGATGGACAGGTCGAAGAACACGAAGAACAGCACCAGGTCCAGCGACACGAACACGCCGAGGCAGACGGTTTCGAGGAACAGGAACAACGTCGCGAAGGAGCGGACCCGGTCGGTGCGCCCGAACGCGTGGACCGCGCAGGCGAGGAAGATCACGGCCGTCACCGCGACCAGCGGGAGGCTGAGCCCGTCGACACCCAGGTGGTATCCGGAGCTGACGCTGGGAATCCACCGCCGCTCGACCTCGTACTCGTAGCCGGGGCCCCGGTAACCCAGCCACAGCACGGCGACGAGGGCCAGTTCCGCCGCGCTCGTGGCGATCCACGCCCAGCGCACCACGGCGTCGGTGACCCTCGGCACGGCCAGCAGCACGACGGCCACCGCGACCGGTAGGAACACGACGATGCTGAGCACGCTCACCTCTCGTTCATCGGATCAGGAGCAGCAGGGCGGCGAGGGCGGCGAGCGCGACCACGGCCTGTGCGTAGTAGTGGTGGAGCCGGCCGGTCTGGGGACGCCTCGCGAGCCTGCCGAGGGTGCGGAACCCGTGCGTGACGAGCCGTACGGCGCCGTCGATCGACCATTCGACCCGTCGGTCGACCAGCCTGGCGACGGTGGCGCCGATCCTGGCGGTCGCGTGCACGGTCCCGGCGACGGCCCTGTCGTCGAACCGTGCCAGGTGTCGCGCGGTGGCGAGCGTCGGCCGGACGACGACGGTCCGCGCGAGGTTCTCCAGGCCCAGCCAGTGAAGGAGGGGAGCCGGGGCGGTGAGGTCGCGGCGCCGCACGGCGGCGACGGTCGCGCCGGTGACGAGCAGGGCCAGCGCTCCCGACACGACCGGTTCCCACCACCCGGAGTCCGGCCGGAACCCGGGCAGGACACCGATGACCAACGCGCCGGCGGCCAGCGGGAGCAGAACTGCCTGCTGTGCCGGGGGAACGCGTGTTCGGTCCGTTGTGGAGGGTGTCCAGACCAGTGCCAGTGCGCGGCCCGCGTAGGCGGCGCTGAGCGCGGCGGCGGCAAGTCCCACCAGGTAGAGCGGCAGGGACGCGGTGAGTGCTCCCGTGAGGACCCGGTCCTTGGTCGCCCACAGGGAAAGCGGCGGGATGCCCGCGAGGGTGAGCGCGCCGGCGGTGAACGCGACGCCGGTGACGCGGTGCCGTCCGGCCACACCCCGCAGCTCGTCGAGATCCCTGGTGCCCACCGCGGTCAGCCAGGCACCCGCGCACAGGAAGAGCAGGCTCTTGGTGAGTGCGTGCGCGACGAGGTGCGCGGTGCCCGCCGACGCGCCCGCGGTGCCCGCCGCGAAGACCATGAACCCGACCTGGGCGCAGGTCGACGCGGCGAGCAGCTGCTTGAGGTCACGCTGGACCACCGCGACCGCGCCGAGCAGCAGGGCCGTGGCCGCCCCGGCCCACGCGACGACGACCGCCGCCCACGGGGTCGCGCCGAGGAGCGGTTCCGTCCGCAGCAACAGGTAGGCGCCGGCCGCGACCATGGTCGCCGAGTGGAGGAACGCTGAGACCGGGCTCGGGCCGTCCATGGCGCGGGAGAGCCAGAAGCTGAACGGCAGCTGGGCCGACTTCCCGAGCGCCGCGACGACGAGGCCCGCGGTGGCGAGGTCGCGCCAGCCGTCGGGTAGGTCCGGCAGCCGGGTGAGGTCGAGGCCGTGCGCGCCACCGGCGAGCGCGGCACCCGCGGCGAGGTAGAGCCCGAGGTCGGCGGCCCGGGTGGTGAGGAACGCGACCAGGCCGGACCGCACCCTGCGGGGCTCGCGCCACCAGTAGCCGATGAGCGCGTAGGAGGCCGCACCCATGACCTCCCACGCCATGAGCAGGGTGACCAGGGTGGTGGCGGTGACGGTCACGAGCATCGCGGCGGCGAACACGAGCATCAGCCCGTGGAAGCGGTGGTCGAGCCCGGGCTCGCCGGTGGCGAACACGAGCACCGCGACGAGCACGACCGCGACGGTGACGACCATGGCGGCCGACAAGCCGTCCACGGCGAGTCCGAAGGAGATCCCGTCGAGGAAGGCCACGCTCGCCGCGGGCCGGGCGACCGCCGCGACGACCGCGAGCACGGCCGTGGCCACCGCGGCCATGACCGCGACAGTGTGCGGTGCGCGGGTCACGAGCAGTGCCACGCCCGCGCAGAGCGGGAGTGCGACGAGGAACCAGAGCAGCACGTCAGTCCCTGAGGTCCGCGGCCATGTCGGTCATGTCGATGTCCCGCGCCCGGAAGATCGCGGTGGTGACCGCGAAACCGGCGGCCATCTCGATCGCCATGGCCGTGAGCGCCACGACGATGACCACCTGTCCGTCCGGGCGCTGCGGCGCGGTGTAGTACCAGAAGGCGGCGCCCCCGACGATGACGGCGTTGATCATCAGCTCGAGCCCCATCATGACCATCACGACGGACTGCTGGGAGAGGGCGCCGTAGAGCCCGATGCAGAAGAGCGCGGAGGCGAGCAGGAGGTACTGGGTCATCGCGGTGGTTTCCGTTCGGGCCGGTCGTACCGTCCCCGGTGGGTGGCGAGCACGACGGTGGCGACGATCGTGGCGAACAGGGCGAGACCGAGCACGACCATGGTGAGCATCTTGGGGCCCATGAGCGCCTCGCCGAGGGCCCGGGTGGGGTCCGGTGGCGGTTCGTCGGTGGTGGTGGGCCAGTCGACGAGCAGGCTGCCCGCGCCGAGGAGGAGGAAGACGCCGACGGAGATGGCGAGGGCGCCCTTCTTGTTGTGCACCATGGACATGGGCATGAGGCCGCCGGGGTTCATCATGTACATGACCATGAAGACGACCATGATCACCATCTCCATGACCATCATGAGGACGACCAGGACGCCGAGGTAGGAGAGGTCGACGAGCAGCACGGTCCCGGCGGCGAACACGAAGGACGCGAGCAGGGCGAAGGTGGCGCGGGCCATGGAGTCGACCAGGAAGACGGCGAGGCCCGCGCCGGCTGCTCCGGCGGCGCAGACCCAGAAGACGATGTCGCGCATCAGATGACCACCAGGGAGACGAGGAGGGCCTGTAGGAGGGTGGCGGGGACGAGGAGCAGCCAGGCGACCTCCATGAACCGGTCCATCCTGATGGTGGGGGTCCGGCGGCCGACCCGGACGAGGGCGGCGAGGACGAGGGCGGTCTTGACGAGGGACCAGGCCCAGTCGGGGAGGAAGGGGCCGGCGCCGCCGCCGAGGAAGAGCGGGACCGCCATGGCCGCCCCGGAGACGAGCAGGATCCGGCGGCCTGCGAGGAGGACCAGCCGGTCGACGCCGGAGGTCTCCGCCGCGGCGCCGCCCGCGAGGTCGCGTCCGAGCGCGTGGTCGAACGGCGGGGAGAACGACATGGCCAGCACGGAGAGCAGGTAGGCGAGGAAGGCGACGGGCTGCCAGACGACGAACCAGAGGCCGGTCTGGGCGTCGACGACGTCCCCGATTCGCAGCGACCCGGCACCGATGGCGACGGAGGTGAGGGCGAACATGTGGGGCAGTTCGTAGGCCAGGCCCTGGGCGACGAAACGGTAGCCGCCGACGAGGGAGAAGGCCGAGTTGGCGCTCCAGCCTGCGCTCCAGACGGCCGCCCAGGCGACGATCTCCATGGCGTTGAACCAGACGATGCCGACGGAGAGGTCGCTGACGACCCAGTGGCCGAGCGGTGTGACCGCGGAGGCCAGGACGGCGGCGGTGAGGAGTACTGCGCCGGAGGAGCGCCACAGGAGGCTGTCGGCGCTGAGCGTGCGCCTGCGTTGCTGGACGAGCAGCCCGGCGACGGTCCGGAAGGCGTCACCACCTCCACCGCGACGACCTGCCGCGCGGGCGGCGAACACGTTCTCCAGGGCCGAAGTCCCTGCGGCGAGGAGGCCCAGCACCCCGAGCAGGACGAGGCTGCCCCACCACGCTGCCTCAGTCATGGGGGTCTCCGGGGTGTGGTTCGCGAGGGGATGCCTGGTCGGTGTGCGGGCCGGGGGTGTGGTGCTCCGGCCGGGGTTGGTGGTGGGTGGTGTGGTTGGGGTTGGGTTGGTGGTGGGGTTGGTTGTCGGCACCGCGCTCGGGGCGAGGTTGGTCGTTGGTGCTGTCGTCGGGTTGTCGGAGTGATGGGTGGGGGTTGTGCTGGTGGGTCTTGGGGTGTTGGTGGTGGGGCTTTTCGTGGGTGCTGTGTTCGGGTTCCTGGGTCTCGTGGTGGGGTTCTCGGTTGGGTTGGGTGGGGGTTTCGGAGTGGGGGGTTTCGTGTTCGAGGTGGGGGTCTTGTTGGGGGCCGCGGTGGGACTGTTCGTGTGGCCTGTGGTCGAGGTTGTCGTGGGGGTCGTGGTGTGGTTTCGGGCGGGGGCGCTGATGAGGTTCGTGGCGGGGGAGTAGGTCCGGGTCGGGGTCCAGGCTTGCCACTATGAGGCGGGCGGTGGCCAGTTCCGTGCCTGCCAGCAGGGTGGGGAGAACGTCGATCGTCCACTGTGGAGACTCGGGAACGTGGTGGTGGGGTTGCGTCGTCGCGGCCAGGCGGTGGTTCAGGCGGGACAACGCGTCGCCCGCCAGAGGGGGTGGGGCGTTCACCGTCTCGCCTACTCCTTCGAGCAGCCGGCGCAGTGTGCGGGAGCCTCGGATCCTTCTCACCCACCTGTGCAGGGCTTCCGTGGGGGTGGCGTCCCTCAGTGAGTCGTCTCGGAGGCGTTGGGCCGTGGTCGCGGCGTCCGACCAGCCTGCGACGGCCAGAAGTCGGGCGGTTGAGTCGAGCGCTCGCGCCACCGGGTGCTCCGGCCAGAACGACTCGCCCGTCCCCTCGATCACCTCCACCGACGCCTCTCGGATCACGTCGCCCTGGAGGGTGGTGTGGATGATCAGGCCCGCCGGCCACAGCGGTAGTGCCGGGCCCAGCGGGACGTGCAGCTGGTCCAGCTCGAGGCCGTCGCGGTCGTCGGCGCGGTCCGCCATGGGGATCCCGCCCGGCATGGCCGTCATGTGGTCCGTGTGATCGTGTGCCATGGCGGCGTGGTCGGCGTGGTCGGCGTGGTTGGTGGGTGTCGCGGGGGTTGCTGTGGTGGCGGGTAGCCGTTGGGTCGTCGCGTCGTGGAGGGTGTTCACGGCCTCGGTCAGGTCGGTCGGGACCGTTGCCGCGGACGTCACCCGGACCCGTACCTTCGGCGCCGGCATCGCCTCCCACACCCGTGTGGCATACGGCTCGAGGCCCTCGCCCGTGATCACCAGCAGATTGGCCTCCGCCGGGCTCGACGCCGGGTGCCAACCCCGTTCTCGGGTGAGGCGCTCCACCGCCAGACGTGCCCGCGTGCCACCGGGCCCGGCCAGCAGCAGCGGGCGCGGCGGGGTGAGGCGCAGCAGCCACGACGTCAGACCCACCGCAGGGCGCCCTCCCGCCACGCGTAGACCACGCCCGCGAACAGGATGGCCAGGAACACGAACATCTCCACCACCGCCGGCGTCCCCTCCTCGGCGACGACCAGCGTCCACGGGTACATGAACACCATCTCCATGTCGAACGCCAGGAACAGCATCGTCACCGTGTACCAGCGCACGTGGAACCGCGACAGGGCGTGTTCCTTCGGCTCGTGGCCTGACAGGAACGGGCGCACGTCGGTCATCGCGCGGCCGAGGCGCGCCAGCGTCGCCACCCCGTACGCCGCGCCGGTCAGTAGCAGGACGGCCGCCAGCAGGACGAACACGCGGCCCCCTCCGGCGTTGTCGGTATACCCGGTGGGGGTAAAGGTACTCCCGTTGCGTGCTCGGCGCGCGTGGCGACACCGCGCACGTGATGTTCACGCTCACATAGCGACCCTGGCGCGGCTGTTCAGGCCGTTGTCGGCAGGCAAACAGCACGGGTTAGCGTTCACATCGGCAGCTACTGAATCGTTGACTGAACGAACCGGGCCTGGCTACATTGAGTCGCACACCGAGCACCCCCTGCTGACAACGACGTCGAGGACTGTGCCATGCCCCGCAAACCCCTGAAGCTGGTTGCCGCCCTTGTCGTGGCGCTGTCGGCAACGCTCACCCTCACCACCGGAGCCGCGCAGGCCGAGTCCAACGGGGGCGTCAGAGTGATGCCGCTCGGCGACTCGATCACCGACGGGTTCGGTGTCCCCGGCGCCTACCGCACCGGGCTCTGGCAGCGGTTCGTCAACGCCGACTACCGCGTCGACTTCGTCGGGTCCGGGTACAACGGGCCGTCGAACCTCGGTGACCACGACCACGAGGGCCACTCCGGCTGGCGCATCGACCAGATCGACGCCGCCGTCGTCGCCTGGCTGCGTACCTACACCCCGCACACCGTCCTGCTGCACATCGGCACCAACGACATCATCCAGAACCGCGACCTGGCCAACGCCCCGGCTCGACTGTCCACTGTGGTCGACAAGATCACCGCGACCGCGCCCGACGCCGAGGTCTTCGTCGCCACGCTCATCCCTCTGGGTGACGCCACGCAGGAGGCGAACGTGCGTGCCTTCAACGCGGCCGTCCCCGGCATCGTGCAGAGCAAGGTCAACGCGGGCAGGAAGGTCCACCTCGTCGACATGCACTCCGCGGTCAGCGCGGCCGACCTCTACGACGGCATCCACCCCAGCGCCGCCGGCCACGACAAGATGGCCGCCGCCTGGTACGCCGCACTCCGGGCCGTGCCGGGCAGCATCGGCAGCCCCGGTGACGATCCCACGCCGCCGACCGGCACCTGCGCCGCGACCTACGCGCTCACCGGGCAGTGGTCCGGCGGCTTCCAGGCTTCGGTCACCGTGACGGCGGGCTCCTCGCTCACCGGCTGGGCGGTCACGCTGCGGTATGGGAACGGCCAGACCGTCAACCAGGCGTGGAACGCGACCATCACCCGGACCGGCGACACGTTCACGGCCCGCGACGCCGGCTACAACGGCACCCTCGCGCCGGGTGCCAGGGCGGAGTTCGGCTTCCTCGCCAGCGGCGCGGCCGAGACCCCGACCCTCACCTGCGCCGCCGCCTGACCTGCCCCGCACACAAGGGAGAGGGGACGAGCGTGTTCCTGCGCAGAGGACTGCACGCCGCGGCGGCGGCCCCCGCTCGCCGTCGCGGCGGCGCCTGCCCCGGCCGCGCCGCCGACGAGCTTGCGGTGGTCCTCCGGCGGTGTGCTGATCAGCCCGAGGACCGACGCCTCGCCCCCGATCGTCTCCGTGCGGGAACCGACCG
This sequence comes from Actinophytocola oryzae, assembly GCF_004364325.1. Lineage (GTDB taxonomy): Bacteria > Actinomycetota > Actinomycetes > Mycobacteriales > Pseudonocardiaceae > Actinophytocola > Actinophytocola oryzae. The sequence goes on from NZ_SOCP01000001.1 coordinate 220,935, forward strand.
TGGCGCGCCACGACACCCGTTGGCTCGTCTACCTGACGACGGCCGACACCCGGGGCGCGCGTACCCGGTGTACCAGCAGGGATCGCCCGCGTTCTCGACGGCGAGCGACCCGACGCAGCCGGACAGGCGGTACTTCCGCTCGTGGACCACCGGCCGCAACGACCAGACGCTCGAGATCGGCCCGTGCCGGCCGCGATACCAGGGGATGAATCCGTCCGCCGGCGGCGACTGCTCGCAGCAGCCCCGGCGCCTCGGTCTTCTCACCCGGACCAACTCGAACTGCTGACCTGGAAGGAAAGCACCGTGACCATCAGCAGACGCACGTTCACCCGCGCGGCGGTCGCCGCCGTCGCGGCGGGTGCTGCGGCAACGACACGGGCGGGCGCGGACACCCGCGCGAACTCCGCCTACCTCATGACCTACTTCACCGAGTCGCCGCAGATGGTGGGCGCCGACTACGGGCTGCACCTCGCGGTCAGCAGAGACGGCCTGAACTGGACCCCGCTCAACCAGAACAACCCCGTGGTCACGCCGACCGCGGGCGAGCTCGGCCTGCGCGACCCGTTCGTGCTCCGCAAGCAGGACGGCACGTTCGTCGTGCTCGCGACCGACCTGCGTGGCACGGACTTCAGCCGGATCAGCCAGTACCTGCACGTGTGGGACTCGACGAACCTGACGAGCTTCTCGAACTACCGGCGCATCCGCATGCACACGCTCAACACGCACACCTGGGCGCCGACCGCGTTCTGGGACGCCGCGCGCGGGCAGTACGGCATCGTCTACTCGGCCAACAACGGCCAGGACGTGTTCATGGTCAACTACACGAGCGACTTCCGGACCGTCAGCTCGCCGCAGGTGTTCTTCAGCCCCGGTTTCGGCGTGCTCGACGGCGACATCGTGGTCGACGGCGGCACGACCTACCTGTACTACAAGAACCTGGGCAACGGGTACCTGTACGGCGCGCGGTCCACCACGGCCGCACCCAACAGCTTCACGACTTACACGAGCGGCCTGCGGCAAGGCAACTCGATCGAGGCGCCGCTGCTGCTCAGGACGAACGAGGGCGGCTGGCGCCTGTGGGGCGACTCGTTCAGCCCCGTGAACAACGACTACTACGCCTGGAGCTCGGGCAACATCACCGCGAACTCGTGGTCGGTGCTCAACCAGCGCGACTACACCCCGCCGCTGAACGCCAAGCACGGCTCGATGGTCGGCATCACCGACGCCGAGTACAGCGCGGTCGTGAGCCGGTGGGGGAGCCCGGGCTGGGTGCGGCTCAAGTCGTCGAACTACCCGGACCGGTTCGTGCGGCACGCCGACAACGTCGGCAGGCTCGACGCCTACCCGTTCGACCCGTACCAGGACCAGCTGTGGCGCATGGTCGCGGGCCTCGCCGACTCGTCGGGTGTGTCGTTCCAGTCGGTGAACTACCCGGACCGCTACCTGCGGCACTACGACTACGCGATCCGCCTGGACGTGAACGACAACACGGCGGCCTTCCGCGGCGACGCGACCTTCACCAGGGTGGCCGGTCTCGCCGACTCGTCGTGGACGTCCTTCCGCTCCTACAACTATCCGGACCGTTACCTCCGCCACGCCGACTTCCTGCTCCGCGTGGACCCCGTCGGCACCGCGGCGACCGACCGCCAGGACGCGACGTTCCGCGTCACGTCGTAGTCCCGGTGCTGTCACTGCCGGTCAGGGCGGGTCATACGGGCTGTCGCGACCCGGCCGGAAGGCGACTCCTTCCGGGTGATGCACGTGCATATGCCTTCTGCAAATTGCACATGCATTCTACAGTCACCTTCCGTGGTGGAAAACACGACTCTCCTGGGTCCCCAAAGTGACAGAAGTGACGTGAACGCGAGACGGGTGCTGCGCGACGCCGTGCGGTTCGCCCAGGACCACGTCTTACACCGCGGGTGCGACCTCGCGAACGTCAACGAGGCACTCGCGCACCTGTTCGTCACGGTGATTCCGGTGTTCGACCGGCTGAAGGCGATGGCGGCGGTCGCGCCGACCGGTCCCGTGGCGCTCGTGCTCGGGCACCTGCGCACCGCGTTCGGCAGTGCCACCCGTGGCCTTCCGGAGCCCGCGGTGGCCTCCATGATCACCGCGGCGGCGACGTCGTTCCGGCTCGACGAGGACTGATCCCGCGCGGCACGGGCCGATCGTGTTCACTCGATGTTCCGTGAACCCGATCGGAAAGGCCGTGATGAGCACCGACGCCGGCTCCCTGACCGCCGACGACCTCGACTTCCTCGGCCGTCCCCTGCACGGGTTCCTGTCCGTGGCCGCGGGACCGGTCCCGGCGCAGCCCCGGCCCGTCTGGTTCGAGGCCACCGACGAGGGCACCGTCCAGCTGTTCACCGGCCCGGACACGCTCAAGGTCCGCCGCCTGCGCCGCGACCCCCGGGCCTCGATCGTCGTCGCCGCCCCGGTCGGTGAACGCGAGCGCTGGGTGTCGGTCGCGGGCGCCGTCACGGTCGAGCCCGACGGGGCCCACGACCTTGCCTCGCGCCTGGCCGCCCGCTACTGGGACCTCGACGACCCGACCCGCGCCGCCGACCTCGCCGAGATCCTGGCGCAGGACCAGGTCCGCCTGGTTCTCCGACCGGACACCGTGAGCCGCTACCGGTACTGACCGCTCAGCGACCCAGCCGGGCCGCGAGCCCGTCGAGCACGCAGTCCAGGCCGAACGCGAACTCGACGTCCGGGTCGGGTTCCTCGGCCTCGACGACCCGGCGGGCGAGCATGGGGTGTTCGCCCGCCGCGAGCACCTCGGTGATGTAGGGGCCGACGCTGTGCTGCCACTGCTCCTCGGTCATCCCCGTGCGCTGCTCCGCGCGTCGAAGGGCCAGCTGGGTGGCGACCGAGCCCAGCACGTACGCGTGCACGGCGCCGAGCGCACGCGAGGCGAGCGTGATGTCCGGCGTCAGCGCGACGGCGGCACGCAGCGCGGACTCCGACCGCCGCAACGAGTTCGGGCCGAGCGCGGGTCTGCCCGTCAGCTCGCCCGCCAGCCACGGGTGCCGCAACAGCGTCGCGCGCGACGCGTGCGCGACCGCGCTCAGGCCGGCCCGCCAGTCCTGTGTGGACTCCGGCAGGGGGTTCTCGCCGTGCGCGGCGTCGATCATCAGGTCCACCAGCTCGTCGCGGTTGGTGATGTACCGGTAGAGCGAGGCGGTCCCGGAACCGAGGTCGCCCGCGACCCGCCGCATCGACACCGCCGCCAGTCCCTCCGCGTCCGCCACGGCCAGCGCGGCGGCCACGTACTGGTCCACCCCGGGGGCGCGTCTGCGTGGTTCGGGGCGCGGCCGTGTCCAGACCGACGAGGGAGCGGGTTCGGTCATCGGGGCGGTTCCTTTCCTCGTTGACCGGCATCCTAGCTTATGGCTACGGTGTAGCCATGACGGAAACAGCGTATCCAAGAGTGCTCGTGGTCGGTGGCGGCAGTGTCGGGCTGCTCACCACGGCACTGCTCACCCACCACGGCGTGCCCGCGGTGCTGGTCGAACGCCGCTCCGGTCCGTCGGTCCACCCGCGTGCCACCGGCATCGGGGCACGCACCGTCGAGATCCTCCGCGAGCTGGGGCTCGATGCCGCCGTGGACGCCGTCGCGGTCGACCTCAGGGGCAAGGCGGGCAAGGCGGTCGCGCGGACCGTCGTCGAGATGGGCGCCGGCGACGTCGTGACCGTGCCCATGCCGACCCCGGCCGCCGACGAGTTCGACGTGACACCGTTCAGGCTGCGCGGCGTCTGCGCACAGGACCGGCTCGACGCCGTCGTGGCCGCCGACCTCGCGCGCCGCGGCGCGGACCTGCGCTGGTCGACCCGCCTGGTCGGCATCACGCAGGACGCGTCCGGGGTCGACGTCGAACTGGAGGGACCCGAGGGCCGCTCCGCGCTGCGGTGCGCGCACGTGGTCGCCGCCGACGGCACGCACAGCACCGTGCGGACCGCACTCGGCGTCGGCATCACCGGTCCGGGCGACCTCGGCAAGTCGATGATCAACATCCTGTTCCGCGCCGACCTCCGGCCACACCTGCGCGGCACGTCCTTCGCCACCTGCACCATCACCACGCCGGAGGCACCCGGCCTGCTGGCCACGGTGGACGGCGAGGAGAACTGGGTCTTCCACGTGGCCTGCGACGTCGACGCGGGCGAACGCCCGGAGGACTTCACGCCGGAGCGCTGCGCCGCGATCGTGCGGACGGCGGTCGGCGACCCCGGCCTCGACGTCGAGGTGCGCAGCGTGCTCTCCTGGCGCCCCCGCAGTGCGGCGGCCGAGAAGTTCGCCGTCGGGCGCGTGTTCCTCGTCGGCGACGCCGCGCACACCGTGTCGCCCCTCGGTGCGTTCGGCCTCAACACCGGCGTCGCCGACGCGCACAACCTGGCGTGGAAGCTCGCCGCCGTCCACCACGGCGAGGCGGGCACCGGCCTGCTCGACACCTACGCGCGGGAACGCGAACCGGTCGCCGCGGCGACGCTGGACCAGGCGATGCGCCGGGCCGCCGACCCGGCACTGCACTGGGGCCGCGGCCCGGAGGCCGACGCGGCACGGGCGGCGGCGGGGGTGTGGGCGGCACCGGTCGTGCACCTCGGCCAGCGGTACGACTCGGCCGCCGTCGTCGACCCTCGGCCGGCGCCCCCGTCCACAGTGGACCTGGCGGCGGCACTGGACGGTTCACCGGGTTCGCGGGTGCCCCACGCGTGGGTCGACGGGGTCTCGACCCTCGACCTGGTGGCGTCCCGGTGGACCCTGCTGGTGGGCACCGAGGGCGAACGCTGGCTCACCGCGGCGGCGGAGGTCGGACTTCCCGCGCACCGCGTCGACGTCCCGTGGCTCTCGGCGCACGGCGCGATGCTCGTCCGTCCGGACGGGATCGTCGCGATGCGGACCACGACCGCCACCCCGGACCCGGCGCGGTTCCTCACCGAGGTCCTGGACCGGGTACTGGCCAGGCCGGTACCGGTGCCCAGCACGTGAAAAGCACTAGTCGTGCGCCCGGGTGCGTAGTTCGGCCGCGAGCGCGGCCGCCTGCGTGCGGCGTTGCATGCCGAGCTTGCTGAGCAGGCGTGAGACGTAGTTCTTGATGGTCTTCTCCGCGAGGAACAGCTTCTCGCCGATCTGGCGGTTGGTGAGACCCTCGCCGATGAGGTCGAACACGGCACGTTCCTGGTGGGTCAGCTCGCGGAGCGGGGCCCGGACCGAGCGTTCGCGGTGCAGCCGGCTCATCAGGGCCGCCGTGGTGCGGGGGTCGATCAGCGTGCCGCCCGCGCCGACCGTGCGGACGGCGGTGACCAGGTCGAACCCGAGCACCTCCTTCAGCACGAACCCGGACGCGCCTGCCATGACCGCGTCGAACAGGGCCTCGTCGTCGGCGTAGGAGGTGAGCATCAGGCACGCCAGGTTCGGGGTCGCGGACCGCAGCTCCCGGCACAGCTCGATGCCGCTGCCGTCGGGCATCCGCACGTCGAGCACGGCGACGTCCGGGCGCACCTGCGCCGCTCTGGTCAGCGCGTCCGCGACGCAGGACGCCTCGCCGACCACCTCGAGGTCGTCCACGTCGCCGATGATCTCCGCGAGTCCCCTGCGCACGATCTCGTGGTCGTCGACCAGCAACACGCGTACGGTCATCGCCGCCTCCTCGTCGCCACCGCAACAGTAAGCCCCCGGGAATCACCCGTTCCCCGGGGTGTGCGCGATGATGGCCGACGACGGCACTGTCCGCGACCCGAACGGACGCCGGTCAGCGGGTGCCCGACAGCGCCTCGGCTTCCGCGTCGTAGCCGAAGAGGGCCGCCTGGGCGCGGAGGTTGGCCTCGCCGTCGTCCGGCCCTCGCTCGTCGTCGGACAGGTGGAACTGCTGCTGGTTGCTGCGTGAGCGCAGCTGGACGTCGCTGGTGCGGGGGCGGCGGAACGACTCGTAGCGCAGCAACGCCTCGGGCACGGTGTCCCGGTTCGTGTCCCGCAGGCACGCGGCCAGCACGAACGCGTCCTCGACCGCCTGGTTGGCGCCCTGCGCGGCGAAGGGCAGCATCGGGTGGGCGGCGTCGCCGACCAGCGTGACCCGCGCACCGCTCCACGTGTCGAGCGGGTCGCGGTCGTGGAGCGCCCACTGGTTCACCGCGTCGGCCGCGGTCAGCAGCGCGTGCACGTCCTCGTGCCAGCCCCGGTAGCCGGTGCGCAGGTCGTCGATGCTGCCCGGTGCGGTCCACGACTCGGTGGCCCAGCCGTCGGTCGGCGCGGTGGCGCCGAAGCTGATCAGCTCGCCGCCCGCGACCGGGTAGGACACGCAGTGCCTGCCGGGACCCACCCACAGCATGACCTTCGGGTCCGCGGCGAGCCGCGGGACGCGCTCCGCGGGCACGAGACCACGGAAGATCGACTGGCCGGAGTAGCGGGGGTGGTCGTCGGCGAGGAGCCGCCGCGCGACGGAGTGGATGCCGTCGGCGCCGATGACCAGGTCCGCGGTGACCGCGCTGCCGTCGGCGAACCGGACCTCGGCGCCGTCCGCCGTCTCGTGCACGGCGACGCAGCGGTGGCCGAGCACGAGTGACTCGGCGGGCAGCAGGTCACGCAGGAGGCGGTGCAGGTCGGCGCGGTGGAAGGTGTAGTAGGGCGCGCCGAAGCGGTCGAGGCAGGCCTGGCCGAGCACGGTCGTGCCGAGCACGTCGCCGTCGTCCCACCGGTGCATCTCGATGGCCTCGGGCGCGACACCCCGGTCCTCGAGGTGGATCGACCCGAGACGCTGGAGCAGCCGGGTCGCGTTGGGCGCCAGCTGGATGCCCGCACCCACCTCACCCAGCTCGCCCGTCTGTTCGTAGACGGTGCACGGGACACCGGCGCGGGCGAGCGCCGCGGCAGTGGTGAGTCCGGCGATCCCCGCGCCGACGACGACGATGTTCATGATGACCCCCTCGTTCCTGCTGCGAGCGCATCATACGTAGTACGTGCTGGTCCAGGGCCTGACGAGAGAATCACACCGAGCCGTCCCGGCCGCCACCGTCCAGCTCCGGCGAGCAGAACCCGCCGCCGAGGTAGCGCAGGAACTCCTCGTCGGCCGCGGGCACCTCGTCGGCGTAGCGTTCCGAGTCGTCCCGCGGGTGGTAACCCAGCTTCTCCGCCTCGGCGAGGCTCCACCAGCGGCGCGTGTTGTCCGAGACCCCCCACACGACCGTGAACAGCGGCCCAGGGGCGGACAGTGCCGCCTCGACCAGGCGTGCCGCGTCGGCGGGGGAGAGCCACGTCTCGAGCATCCGCGTGTCGAGGGGTCTGGCGAAGCAGCCGCCGATGCGCAGGCACACCACGTCGAGCCCGTACCGGTCGTGGTAGAGGCTGCCGAGCGCCTCACCGGCCACTTTGGACACCCCGTAGAACGTGTCCGGCCGGGGGAACAGGTGGTCGGGCGCCTCGTGGCCGTCGCGGGGGTGGAAGCCGACGGTGTGGTTGGTGCTGGCGAACACCACACGCGGCACCCCCGCGCGCCTGGCCGCCTCGAGGACCTTGTAGGTGCCGTCGATGTTCGTCGGCAGGATCTGTTCCCACGGGTGCTCCGTCGAGAGCCCGCCGAGGTGCAGGACCGCGTCGACGTCCGCACACGCCGCCGTCATCGCGTCCAGGTCCGTGACCGACGCGGCCACCAGCTCCGCGCCGTCGCCGGTGTCCGTGAGCGCCGCGACGTCCAGCAGGCGCAGCACCCGGCCGTCCCGCGCCAGGAGGGGCCGCAACAGCGTGCCGACCCCACCCGCCGCACCGGTGATCAGTAGACGCACCCTCGTCCTCCTCCACGTGCCGCTCCCGGTGTGGCGAACTGTAGGCGCACCACGCGGGAAACCTCAGGCGGGCGCCCGGGTCTGGCGTCGCCTGCGCAGGAGGAGGGCGACGACGAGCCCCACCACGGCGACCGCGACCGGGATGGCCACGAGCGTCGCCGTCGAGAGGCCGCTCGGGGCCGGGGTGCGCGAGGTGCCGACGGGCGGCAGCTCCTCGGAGGTTATCGAGATCGTCTTCTGCGCCGCGGACGGGCTGGTGGAGGTGACCGTCACCGTCCAGTCGCCGAGCGGCAGCGGCTTCTCGCTGACGTAGAACGACTGTCCCTCCGACGAGGCCCGCAGCCGCACCGGCCCGATCGTCTTCTTCCCCGACCGGTCGACCGCCGTGTAGGTCATCACCACCTCGACCGGGACGTAGTGGTGGTCACGCAGGTAGACGGCGGTCACGGTGATGCCCTGGCCGCCGTCGCTGCGCACGTCCAGGTCGATCGGCCCGCCGTGGGCCCATGCCGGCGAGGCGCCCAGCAGCACGGTGGCGACCACCGCGACGAGGAGAGTGAGTGCTCTGCGGATCATGGTGAGTCCGTTCGGGAGGGGGTGCCCCCGCCGTGCCGGGCGGGGGCACCCCTGGTGAATCAGGACAGTCGTGCGATCAGGTCGTCGGTGTCACGGGCCAGCGTGTCCCGCACCTCCGCGACCTTGACCTTGTTCGGGTCGGTCGCGAGGGTCCGGAACTGGCCCAGCAACTTGACGACCTTCGTGTCGTTGCCGTTCGCCTCGGCCTTGCGGACCTTGGTCAGCTGGTCCTGCAACGACTTCTGGGTCGCCTGGTTGATCCAGCCGACCGCCTTGAAGCGGTCCACCAGGTTCACCATGTCCCGGGTGGACGCGCTGACCCCGAACGTGACCGTCTGGTTCGTCCGGTTGCCCGCGTTGTCCACCGCGGTGACCGTCAGCGAGTGCGTGCCGAGCGACGACGTGTACAGCGGCAGCAGCGTGCCGGTGGCGAAGTTCGCGCCGTCCAGCTTGCCGGTCAGCGTCCTGACCCCGGACGTCGAGTCCACGGCCTGCCAGCTGATCCGCAGGTCCTGGCTGTCGCCGTAGACCTGCCTGTCCGAGATACCCGAGATCAGGACCGTCGGCTTGGTGCCGTCGATCTTGACGGTGGCCGCCTTCTCCGTCTCCACGTTGCCGGCCTTGTCCGTCGACCGGTACGCCACCGTGTGCGTCCCGTCGCCGGTCACGTCCACGGCCTGCGTATAGGGCGCCCAGGCGCCACCGTCGAGCGAGTACTCGGTGCCGGCCACGCCGGACGTCGCGTCCGTCGCCGCCAGGGTCACCGGGATCGCGCCCGCGTGCCACCCGTTGTCGTTGCCCGGGGCGAACTGCGCGGTGGTGAGCGGCGCCGTGGCGTCCACGGAGACCGTCAGCGACTTCGCCTCCTCCACGTTGCCCGCCTCGTCCACCGACCGGAACCGGACCTGGTGCGCGGCGTCGCCACTCACCGGGAACGGTGCCGTGTAGGCGGTCCAGGCGCCGCCATCCACTGTGTACTCGGTGCGGTCGACGCCGCTCTCCTCGTCCACACCGGCCAGCGTCACCGTCACCGGACCCGTGTACCAGCCGCTCGCACCCGGGTTCGCCGGGTCCGTGGTCGCGCTGGTCACCGGTGCCGTCTCGTCCGGCTGCTCCGTCGTCCAGGACGCGTGGAAGTAGTCGAACTTGGCGGTCGCCGACGCCGTCTGGTTGACCCCGAAGGCGAACAACCCGACCTTGGCGTTGCCGACCGCCGAGTTGGTGACGGCCTCACCGACCTCGGTCCAGGTGACCCCGTCCGCGGAGTAGAACCCGTGGTAGGTGGTCCCGGACTTGGTGAGCCGGAGGTACCAGACGCCCTGTGTGAGGTTGTTGGCCGTCGGCTGCGGGTTCTGTACCGCGTCCCCGACCTCGCTGCGCAGCTCGATCCGCTTCGTCGTCGCACTGTCGGCGACGAAGTCGAGCTTCACGTAGTTCGCGTCGTCGGTGTACGCGATCAGGCCGCCCTGGTGGTAGGCCTGGTTGAACGCGCTGCCGTCCACCTTCGTCTCCACCGTCCAGTCCCCGGCCGGCGGGGTCTGCAGGGTGAAGTTCTTCGGGCCGGAGTTGTCCGTCCCGTAGATGTCACCGGTGCTGGTGTCGATCTCCAGGTTGCCACCGGTCACCCGGGTGGCCGAGGCGTCCGGCCGCACGACCGTCGTCCACCGGCAACCGTCCACACTGGACCCGTCGAACTCGTCGTCCGGGTCCGTCGGACCCGTCGCCGAGTCGTCCGGCGTCAGCTGGAACCAGTCGAACGCCGCGTCGACCACCGGGCGAGCGCCCGTGCCCGAGAGCGAGACCAGGCCGATGCGCGGGTTCGCGATCCCCGCGATCAGCTTGTCCGTCTGCGGCATGTTCGTCCACGACAACCCGTCCGCCGAGTACGACGCGGTGAGGCGGGTGCCGTCACTGGAGAGTCGCACGTACGCGGTGTCCGGGTAGGCCGCGCCGAGGTTCGCCGTGTTGGAGTCGGCCACCTCGTTCGGCTGACCGGCCTCCTCGCGGATGTACTGGAAGATCCGCGCCCCGGCGTCCGCCGTGCCACGGCCCTGCAGCACCATCTTGGCGTAGTTGTCGTCGTCCCCGTAGAGGATCAGACCGGCCTGCTGGTAGGCGTCCCTGGCCGTCAGCGACACCTTCGTCGTGGCCTGCCACGCACCACCGGGTGCGGGCTGGAGAACCAGGTTCGGCGTGGGCTGGCTGTTGTCCGTGCCGTAGATGTCGGTGTTGGTCGTCGGGATGTGCAGCCCGCCGTCCCGCACCACGAGGTCCTGGTTCTGCCGGACCACCTGCCACCGGCCCGCGTCGAGTGACGTCCCGAGGAAGTCGTCCGACCTGCCCGAGAGACACGTGACGCTCGGGCTGTCGACCACGACCCCGACGTGCTGGGTCGTCGCCGCGCCACGCGTGTCGGTGACCGTCACCGTCGCGTCGTAGCTGCCCGGGGCGGTGTAGGTGTACGACGCGTCCGGCGTGTTCGCCGTCGCGCCCGCCACACCGAAGTTCCACTGGTACGTCAGGGGGTTGTCGCCCTCGGCGTCCGTGGCCTCGGAGTGGAAGTCCACCGTCAGCGGGGCGGTGCCTCGGGTCGGGGTACCCGACGCGGTGACCTCCGGGCGCTGGTTGTCTGTGACACCCTTGCCGTTGAAGTCGACCCAGTTGACGTTGAACATGCCGCCGGTGTTGGTGCTGCCCTCCGGCCTGCGTGCCACGAAGTACAGCCCCGCGGTGCCGGTCGGTGGGTTCTCCAGCTGCAGCGTCACGTCGGTGTAGGTCTGCCAGTCACCCGTGACCGGCACGTTCACCCTGCCGACCAGCGTGCCGTCGGCCGCACCGGAGTGCACCTCGATGACACCGCCACCGCCGTTGGACGCGACCCGGAACCCGATCGAGTCGATCTGGGACAGGTTCGCGGGGTCGAACGACCACCAGTCGCCGTCCTCGATGAACCCGATGTCCCGGAACCCGCCAGCGGTGTCGGACGCGGTCTCCACCGTGACACCGGGGTCACCGGTGCCCGCGCCGTCGGCCACGCGGCCGGTGGCGGTGAAGAACTCGGCCTGCTTGTGCTTGGGTTGCAGGATCGCCTGCGCCCGGCCGGTCAACGGCGATGCGCCACCGGCGCCACCCTTGTCCGTGTAGCTGGCCTCGAACACCGCGAACACGTTGTCACCCTCGGAGTGCCCGGAGGACAACGTGGTCTGCACGGTCCCGTCACAACCGGTGTACTGGTCGAGCGGGTGGCCGTGCGTGTCGTGACCCAGGATCGACTGCAGCTGCACGTCGTCGCAGTCGACTGTGCCGTCTTCCGGGTCGGTGACCGTGATCGTGAACTTCACCTGGTCACCCCAGTCGAAGAACCCGCCGTTGGGCGGCAGGTTCAACCGTACTGTCGGTGCGGTGTTGCCGACGACGACAGGCACGTTCGCGGTGGCCGTTCGCCCGTCGGCGTCGGTCACCGTCAGCGTGGCGCTGAAGTTCCCGTTGGCCGTGTAGGTGAACGACGGGTTCGCCTCGGTCGAGTCGACGGTCCCGTCGCTGGTGAAGTCCCAGGCGTACGTGACCGGCGTGCCGTCCGGGTCGAGCGAGCCGTCACTGGAGAAGTTCACCGTCAGGGGAGCGACGCCGGACGTCTTGTCCGCCTTGGCCCGCGCGATCGGCGCCCTGTTGCCCTGCACGTAGTCGATGCGGTAGACGCCGGAGTCGGTGTTGTCGCCACCGAAGCCGGAGCCCCACTCGATCAGGTACAGCGCGCCGTCCGGACCGAACTTCATGTCCATCGGCTTCAGGAAGCTGAACGTCGGGAACATCCGGTTGATGTCCACGAGCTTGCTGCCGTCCTCGTCGAGCTGGAACGAGAACAGGTTGTTCTGGTTCCACTCGCCGAAGATCGCCTTGCCGTCCCAGTAGGCGGGCCACTTCCGGTCCGACGCCAGGTTCTCGTCGTACCGGTAGACCGGACCGGCCATGGGTGCGCCGCCGCCACCGATCTCCGGGAACAGCGGGTTGGCGTTGTAGTGGTAGTCGACCGTGGCCGGGATCGCCGGTGGCAGCTCGGTGAGCCCGGTGTTGTTGGGCGAGTTGTTCACCGGGTGCGCGCAGTCGAACTTCGCACCCGAGGTGGCGGTGGCGAAGTCGTAGTCGTTGTACGCGGCGTTGTTGCCGATGCAGTACGGCCAGCCGTAGAAGCCCGGCCGGTTGAGGATGTCCCACTCGACCGTGTTCTCCGGCCCCCGGTTCGGGTTCGCGGTGCCCGCGTCCGGCCCGTAGTTGCCGACCATGATCTTGTGGGTCTGCGGGTCGACACCGATCCGGAACGGGTTGCGGAAGCCCATCGCGTAGATCTCGGGACGGGTCTTCTCCGTGCCGGGTGCGAAGAGGTTGCCCTCCGGGATGGAGTAGGTGCCGTCGTCCTCCGGGTGGATCCGCAGCACCTTGCCGCGCAGGTCGTTGGTGTTGGCCGCGGACTTCTGCGCGTCCCAGTCGGAACGGCCGGCACGCTCGTCGATCGGGGCGTAACCGTCCGAGTCGAACGGGTTGGTGTTGTCGCCGTTGGCGAGCCACAGGTCGCCGGTGCCGGGGTCGAAGACCATGCCCCCGCCGTGGTGGCAGCACTGCGACCGCTGGACCGGGACCTTCATGACGACCTTCTCACTCGCCAGGTCCAGCGTGGAGTCGGTGTTCACGGTGAACCGGGACAGCTGGTCGACCGACTCGGCGGTGTTCGGCGAGTAGTACAGGTAGATCCACTTGTTCGTGGCGAAGTCGGGGTCGAGCGCCATGCCGAGCAGGCCGCTCTCGTTCGCGGTGAACACGTCCATGTGTGCCGAGGTGGCGACAGAACCGCCTGGCTGCACGACCTTCACGTCACCGAGCCGGTCGATGTAGAACACCCGGCCGTCGCTCGCGATGTCCAGCATCATCGGGTTCGACGTGTTGTCGTCGAGCGTGACCTTCTCGAAGCTCGTGTCCTGCGACGCCGAGCAGTCCGCGGGCACCACGCCCGCCGCGGTCTGGATGCCGCCGAGCAGCAGGTGCAGGAAGTTCGGCTCGACGTAGCTGTCCTTGGTGTGGCCGAGGCCGGTGTACCAGGACCGGCCGCCGTCGTAGTCCTGGCACCAGGTGTTCGGGTGGTCGAAGCCCATCGAGCCGCCCGTGTAGGTCTTCTCGTCCAGTGAGGTCAGGACGTGGACCTTGCCGCGCGGGTTCGTCTGGTAGTCGTACCACTCGTCGGTGCGTGACCAGGTGGTCGGCAGGCCCTCGGTCGAGGGGTGCGCCGGGTCTTCCACCTTGACGGTCGCCTGCTGCTCCGCCGGGTGCTGCTTGAAGTAGGCGCCGACCAGGCCGCCGTACCACTCCCAGTTGTAGCCGGAGTCAGCCGCCGCGTGCACGCCCGCGTACCCGCCGCCGTGCTGGATGTAGCGCTGGAACGCGTCCTTCTCCTCCTGCGTGCCCAGCGGGTCGCCCGTGGTGGACATGAAGATCACGACGTTGTACTGCGCGAGGTTCGCGTCGGTGAACAGCGACGAGTCCTCGGTGGTGTCGACCGTGAAGTTGTGCTCCTGGCCCAGCTTCTGGACCGCGGCGATACCGTCGGGGATCGAGTCGTGACGGAAGCCGGTTGTCTTGGAGAACACGAGTGCCTTGAAGGCCGGATCGGCCTCCTGCGCCGCGGCCGTCGGGGCCACTGACGCCATACTCGCGGTGACCGCGGCGGCGACGAGAGTCGCCGCCAACGGTCTGCCGAGTCGAGCGAAACGACGTAACCGCGGCTTGACAGCCGCGGACGCCCTGCTCGTCAGGGACATCTACTAACCTCCCAAGGGGTGCCCGGGAATACGGGCGGGGTGTGACGTGGCGTTGCTTCCCCTGAACAGGTGGGGATTCGTTGTCCCTCCTTTTCGCGTCCGTGGTGCACCTGCCGTGGTGCGGGGCGCTGCCACGCTCCGCACCACGGCCCGTCTCATCTGGTGGGATGTCGCAGCGGGGCCAGCGTCGGGTCGTCGAGCACGGCCTCCAGGGCGACGTGCGCGCCACCGCGTGCGGCGGCCGTGAAGCCGAGGGTGGACAGGACGACCTCGCAGGCCTCCGGCGCCATCACGCGGGCCCGCAGCTCGGCGAGCATCGGCGCCAGCAGGTAGCCGCCCAGGCTCGCGAAGTAACCCCCGAGCACCAGGACGCGGGGGTTGAACACGTTGAGCAGGATGGAGGCGCCGAGGCCGAGCGCCTCGCCGACCAGCTTCAGCGCGTCGAGGGTGCGCGGCTCGCCTTCGTCGGCACGGTCCCGCACGACGGCCAGGCGCTGCTCGAGGTCCAGTGACGGGTCGCGCACCGGGTCGTCCGGCGTCGCGGCCATCCGCAGCAGCGCGGCGAGGCCGACCATGGTCTCCCAGCAACCGCGCCGCCCGCAGCCGCACAGGTCGCCGCCGGGGTTGAGCGGCATGTGCCCGATCTCGCCGGAGAACCCCTCCGCGCCACGCAGGAGCTGCCCGTCGACCATGACCCCGCCGCCGACGCCCGTCTCGCCGGTGAGGTAGACGAGGTGGGCGGTGCCCGCGCGGCAGCCCATGGCGAACTCGCCGAGCGCGGCCAGGTTGGCGTCGTTCTCGACCCGGATGGCGAACCCCGGCCGCCCGAGGCGGTGCCGCAGCCCGTCGACGGCGTTCACCTGCGTCCAGTGCAGGTTCGGGGCGAACGCGACCACGCCGTCCTCCCGCTCGACCAGCGCGGGGATGGCGAGCGTCATGCCGACCGCCATGATGTCCCGTTTGTCGCATACCGCGAGTGCCATGATCGAAAGCTCGGTGACGGCGTCGAGCACGGCCTCCGGGGGGAGCGCCTGCACGTCGAGGGCCACGCGGTGCTCGAAGACCGGTGTGTTGGAGAGGTCCAGGACGATCGCGGTCACGTAGTCGACGTTGATCTCCACGCCGATGCCGCCGATGGTGCGCCCGTCCAGCTCGACGGTCTGCCCCGGCCGACCGACCGAGCCCTCCCGCTGGACGTCGCCCTCGCGGACCAGACCGCGGTCGATCAGCTCACTGACCAGGCTGGACACCGTGCCGCGGTTGAGCCCCGTCTCGACGGCGACCGTGGCACGACTGCGCGGGCCCGCGTCCCGCAGGTGCCGCAGCACCAGCGCGAGGTTGTTCCTGCGCACCAGCGCCAGATCGGCAGGCTGCCGCCCGTCCGGCCGTCGCACTGGTCGAGCCGCGTCCACCAAGGCCACACCGCCCTGCCGATAATTTGTCCGTTAGCCGGACAAATTAAGACGGCGTGAAGAGGCGGTCAAGGGTTAATCGAAAGTTTCGTCGAGGTAACCCGACAAGCCGCCGCCGAGTGGACAAACCGCAGGTAAGGCACTGGGCCGAACGGCCGTACTATGGCTGTCCCCGATGGCCCAATGGTCAAGAGAGTGCATTCTCGGGGAAACCGCCGACCTATGGCGTCAGAGGTCACACCACTGTGCCGGTTCCCGGGCGGGCGAGAGTGATGTCCACGCGGTGCCTGCCGGTCAGGCCGGCGGGGATCGAGAACTCCGGGCGGGGTGTGCCGTCGAGGTCGAGCCGGGTGATGGTGCCGGTGCCGGTGATGCGGAGGTCGAGCGTCATCGCGCGGTGGGGGAGGTTCGACAGGCGGACGCTCGTGAAGCCGGGCGGGACCACCGGCTGGAAGTGGATCTCCTCGTCGAAGGAGATGCCCAGCAGTCCGTGGTGGACCATCGCGAGGTAGCCGGCCGCGCTCCACAGCTGGCGGGCCGAGCCGCCGGGGCGGGCGGTGTCCGGGTGGTAGAACTCGTGGTAGGTCGTCGCCCTGGCCGCCAGTGTGGCCAGGGTCGTCAGTTCCGTCGCGAAGACGGCCGCCGCGCCCCGGCTCGCCGCCGCCCACGCCCAGTAGCCCTGGACGAACGGCCACACCATTCCGTTGTGGTAGAAGTACTCGTCGCGCAGCAGCCTGCTGGTCCACAGTGGATACGGCGGCCACAGACAGGGCAGTCCGTTGCGGGTCGGCCTGACAGTACGGAAGATCGACGCCGCCTGGTCGTCGTCGGCGACGTGCCACAGGGCGGCCAGCGCGTTGCCCAGTCCCTCCCAGCGGTCCGACGGCCGATCGTCCTCGTAGTAGGCGTAGTGGCCGCGGTCCGGTCGCCACAGCCTGTCGTCGATCGCCTTGCCGAGTGTCGTCGCCCGTGTCTCGAACGGGTCCGGGTCCTCGCCGAGCAGCCGTGCCGCGCGGGCCGCCAGTGTGTAGGCGCGGTGGTAGAGGACGTTGGTACTCAACGCCGTCGTCGCGCCGACCGCCCTGCCGCGGAACGCGAACCGCGGGGGATAGGCACTGTTGGACTCCATGAAGCTCGCGCAGCCGAGGAAAAGCCCGCCGTCGAGGACCTCCCGCTCGGCTCTCGCCAGCGTCGTCCTGGTCACGTCATGGCTCCACCGCAGGAAGTCCAGGTCGCCCGTGGCCGTGTAGCACGCCCACGCGCCGACCGCGCCCACGATCGAGTCCGTCAGGCGGGGCCACCCGCCGAAGTGCGCCGCCCGGTCCTGGGGCCACACGCTGCCCGTGCCGACGACGCCTCGCAGCGAGGCCGCGGCCACCGAGGGGTGCAGGAGCCCCGCGCCGAGGTCGATCGCGTACGCGGCGTCACGCACCCACACCGTCGGCCACGACTCGCCGGCCACGAACGTGTTGTCCGTGACACTGCCCGCGACGTCCCGGACCGCCTTGGCGTACGCGGTGTCGTGCAGTGCGTGTCCGGTGTGGAGGGTGGGGGTCAGGTGAGCCACCTGCGGCCCTGCCCGGCGAGCACGCGGCCGAACCGCAGCTCGGGGAAGTGCGCGCCCGCACCGAAGGTCACCCCGTCCTCCAGCTCGCGCCACAGCCGTTCGCGGACCCGCCCGGCCAGCTCGGGATCCACGTCGCCGATCGACTGCCACGTCGGCTCGTCCAGCTGCACCGGGCAGACGATCGCGTCGCCGAGCAACAGCGCCCGCCGGCCCCTCGACGACACGACCACGCTGAGGTGACCGGGAGTGTGCCCCGGCGTCATCATCAGGGTGATGCCCGGCGCGACGGTCGTGTCCCCGGCCACCAGCCGCAGCCGGCCCGCGGCCTCGCGGAGCCCGTGCCGGATGTGGTCGAACATCCACACGTCCGGGTCGGTGACGAAGTGGTCCCAGTCGTGGGCGCCGAACCAGACCGTCGCGTTCGGGAAGACCGGCGCCGCGTCGAGGTCGTAGAGCCAACCGCAGTGGTCGGCGTGCAGGTGGGTGCAGACGACGTCGGTGACGTCCGGTGGCGTGACCCCGGCGGCACGCAGCCCGACGAGCAGCTGCCCACCGACGAGGAGCCGCCGGGGACCGCTGTCCCGCACGGCGGGCCCCAGCCCGGCGTCGACGAGGACCGTCCGCTCACCGGTCCGCACCAGGAAGCACCCGATCGGCAGCCACGCCATGCCGTCCCGGGTGAACAGGTCCTCGTGCCCGTCCGGCGTGGCGTGCTCGCCGAAGTAGGCGGGCGACGCCCGGAAGGTCCCGTCCGCGACCGGATGGACGTCGATGTCGCCGATCAGCATGCGTACTCCTCCTGACCTGCCCGAACCCCAGTCCGACGGTACCCAGCCGAGGACCCCGGCGCCCGCCGTGGGGGTGGCGCGCGCCGAACGTACTGAAGGCGTCCTTCAGTGCGCCCGGCGTTACGAAGGCGTCCTTCAGTGCGCCCGGCGTTACGAAGGCGTCCTTCGGTGCGCCCGGCGTTACGAAGGCGTCCTTCAGTGCATGAGGCGGGCGCGGGGCCGGGGCGCGGTCAGGGGGTCAGGGTTGGGGTGGTCAGGTCGTGTAGCCGCGCCAGGGTCGCCGTGGCGCCCCGGGCGGTCGCCAGGGTGAACTCCTCCGGGGTGAGTGCGGCACGGGTTGCCGCCGTCACCTCCGCCGTGTCCTCACGCGACAGGTCGGCGGTGCCCCGGATCGCCACCTCCGCGCCCAGCAACACCGCCGCCTGCGTCGCGTCGCCCTGGTGCAGGGCCAGGTTCGCGATGCCGACGAGGATCTGCGCGACGACCGGCGCGTCCATGGACTCGATCGCCCACCCCAGTGCCGTCACGTAGTGCGCGTGGGCCGCCGCGACGTCGCCCTCCGCGACCTCGACGTAGCCGAGCGAGTCGAGGACCGTCGCGTGGAACTGGGACGCCACGGACAGGTTCTCCGCCATCGTGCACGCGTCGACCAGGTACGTGCGGGCCGCCGCCAGGTCACCGTCGCGGCGGGCGAAGTCGCCCCTCAGGTGGGCCACGGCGCTCGTGGCCGTCGGCAGGCCGAGGTGGTCGGCCTCCGCCGACGCCTCCGCGAGCGCCGTGAGCGCACCCGGCAGGTCGCCCGCACGCCTGCGCAGGGCCGCCAGCTTCACCCGGATGTGCACGACCTCGTCGCTCGACAGCAGCTCCGACAGGGCCGCGAGCGCCTGTGCGTGGTGTTCGACCGCCGTCGCCAGGTCGCCCCGCCACGCGACCAGGTCCGCGAGCGACGTCAGCGCGAACGAGGTGCCCCAGCGCTCGCCGAGCTGCCGGTACTCCGCGAGGGCCGCCTCGAAGTCGGCCTCCGCCGCCGCGTGCTCGCGGCCGACGTTGAGCAGCAGGTGTCCGTGCATCAGCCTCGCCGTGCCGCGGACCCACGGGTCCGGGTCGTCCGCCAGCGGCTCGGTCACGCCGACCGAGATCTCGGTCGTGCCGTCCTGGTAGGACGCCAGTATCTGCTCGATCGGGCCGAGCAGGCGCAGCAGCGGGTGTGCGTGCACCGTGCGACTGGCCAGCTCGTGTGCCGTGTGGAACCACCGGGCCGCGGCCTTCTCGTCCCGCAGCCCGTCCAGGACGAGCAGCGCCGCCATCGCACACGCCGCCGCCCTCGGCTCGTCGTCGACCTCGCCCTGCAACGCCAGCGCCTCACCGGCGAGCACGGCGCCCTCCGCCTTGTGCCCGCTCAGCCACCAGTACCACCCCGCGACGGCCACCAGCCGCACGGCGCTCGCCGGGTCCCCTGCCGCCACGGCGTGCCGGATCGCCGCGGTGAGGTTGTCGTGGTCGGCGGCCAGCCTGGCCAGCCACACCAGCTGGTCGTGCCTGCGCAGCCGGGGCTCGGCGGCCTCGGCGAGGTCGACGAAGTACGCCGCGTGCGCCTGCCGCACCCGTTCCCGCTCCCCGGCCTCCGCGAGCCGCTCGAGGCCGTACGCCTTGATCGTCTCCAGCATCCGGTAACGCGGCCCGTCCCCGTCCGACACGGTCAGCAGCGACTTGTCCACCAGCGCGGACAGCAGGTCGAGCACGTCCACGGCCGCCACCGGACCACCGGCGCACACGTGTTCCGCGGCGTCCTGGGTCGCGCCGCCCGCGAACACCGACAGCCGCCGCCACAGCACCCGTTCCGGCTCGGACAGCAGCTCCCAGCTCCAGTCCACGACCGCCCGCAGCGTCTGGTGGCGGGGCAGCACGACCCGGCTGCCGCCGGTGAGCAGCGGGAACCGGTCGTCGAGCCGGGTGGCGAGCTGCGCGGGGGTCATGGTCCGCAGTCGTGCCGCGGCCAGCTCGATGGCGAGCGGCATGCCGTCCAGTGCCCGGCAGATCCGCACCACCGTGGCCGGGTCGTCGACCGCGAACCCCGGACGTGCCGCGCGGGCCCGGTCCACCAGCAAACGCACCGCCGCGTAGCCGGTCCCGTCGGTGCCCGCAGGCGGCAGCGCCAGCGGCTCGACCGGCCACAGGGCCTCCCCGGTTATCCCGAGCGGCTCCCGGCTCGTGGCCAGGATCCGCAGCGCGGGACACGCACCGAGCAGCCGGTCGGCGAACTCGGCGACCGCGCCGACGACGTGCTCGCAGTTGTCCAGCACCAGCAGCACCCGCCGGTTGCCGAGCGCGGCGACGAGCAGGTCGACCGGGTCGGTGGCCGTGGGCTCGGCCCCCAGCCGCCCGCCGTGCACGTGCTCGCGGACCCCGAGCGCGGCCAGCACGGCCTGCGGCACCCCGGCCGCGTCGCCGACCCGCGCCAGCTCCACGAACCACACGCCGTCGGGCATCGCCGCCAGCAGTGTCCGCGCGGCCTCGACGGACAGCCGCGTCTTGCCTGAGCCACCCGGCCCGATCAGCGTGGTCAGGCGGTACTCCTCGACCAGCCCGCGCACCCGGACGAGGTCGTCGTCGCGTCCGACGAAGCTGGTCAGCTCCGCCCGCAGGTTGGTCCTCGGCGTGTCGGCACCGCGCAGCACCGAGACGTGCAGTGCGGCAAGCTCCGGCGACGGGTCGGTGCCCAGCTCGTCGGCGAGGACCTGCCTGGCCCGCTCGAACACGGTCAGCGCCTCGGCAGGCCGCCCCGCGGCACACAGCGCACGCATCAACGCACCGACCAGCCGCTCCCGCAGCGGGAACTCGGCCACCAGCGCGGTCAGCTCGGTGACCAGCTCGCCGCCCCGCCCCAACCGCAGGTCGGCCTCGACCCGGTCCTCCACGGCGGCCAGCCGCAGCTCGTCGAGCCGCGGGACGACCGACGCCGCGAGGTCCGACCCGGCCACGTCGAGCAGGGCCGGCCCGCGCCACAGCGCGAGGGCGTCGCGGAGCAGGACCGAGGCGGTGGCGGGATCACCGGCCAACGCCCGCCTGCCGTCGGCCACGAGCCGCTCGAACCGCGTCACGTCGACGACCTCGGGCCCGACGACGAGCCGGTACCCGGCCGGATGCGACTCGACGGTGGCCTCGGGCAGTGTGCGCCGGAGCCGGGACACCAGTGCCTGCAACGCGTTCGCCGCGCCTGCGGGCGGGTTGGCGCCCCACACGCCGTCGATCAGCCGCTGGGTCCCGGCCACGCCGTCGGTCAGGGCGAGCAGGATCAGCAGCGTGCGCAACCGCGTCCCGGCCACCTCGACCGGGGCGCCGTCACCGGCCCGCACCTCCAGAGGGCCGAGCATCGCGATCCGCACGCCCGTGATTCTGCCCGTCCCGCCGACAACCCGGATGCCCGAACCACCGGGCTCGCCTATCGTGGCCGACCAGCGCCTCCCGCTGGCCCCGACCGACATCGTCGGCGACCTGGTCGACCTCGAACTCTCGACGGTCCGCGCCGCACTGGCGGCGGCCGAGGCCCTCGACGCGTGGGACGCCGACCGCCGGGTGGCGGTGTCGCTGGCCGCGCTGAACGCCGTGTCCGACCGGACCCGGCCGCTGGGGACGCTGTCGGTGGGGCAGCGTCACCGGGTGCGCCTCGCGTGCCCGCTCGGTGCGCGCCACGCGGTCCTGCTGCTGGACGAGCCGACCAACCACCTGTCGGCGACGCTCGTGGACGAGCTGACCGCCGCCCTGGCGACCACCGAGGCGGCCGTGGTCGTGGCGACCCACGACCGCCAACTCCTGCGCGACACGGCGTCCTGGCCGAGGCTCGAGCTGTGAGCGCCGGCGTCCTCAGAGGTCGAGGACCAGGTCCGTCTCCGGGTGGCTGCAGCAGATCAGGGTGTCGCCCGGCGCCGGTGGTTCGAGTGGGTCGGGGTCGTAGCCGAGGTCACCCGACAGGACCGGGGTCACGCAGTTGTGGCAGACGCCCGTGCGGCAGCTCCAGCGGGTCGGCACGTCGCAGGCCTCGGCCAGCTCCAGCAGGGACCGGAAGTCCTCGCGCCACGGGATGGTCAGGCCGCTCCTGGCGAAGGTCACGCTCGGACCCGTGCCGACCCGACCCTCCGGCGCGTGCGGCGGGGTCCTGGACGCGCCGACCACACCGGGGTTCAGGGACGGCAGGGCACCGAACAGTTCACTGTGGACGTTCGCGCGGTTCAGCCCGGCGGCGACCAGTGCGTCCCGCATCGCGGTCATGAACGCGTCCGGGCCGCACAGGTACGCCGTCGTGTCGGGCGGCAGGTCAAGGGCGGCAAGGGTTTCCGCGCCGAGCCGGCCCTCGGTCGCCGTGTAGTGGACATGTTCGTGGCCGTGGGGGAGGGTCGCCAGCAGGTCGTGTGCCTCCGCCGCGAAGGCGTGTGTCCCGGCGGAGCGGGTGGTGTGCAGCCACCACACCTCACGCCTGCTGCCCGCCGCGGCCAGCGTGTGCAGCATGGCCAGCACCGGGGTCACGCCGATGCCCGCCGACAGCAGCAGCACCGGCGTGGTCTCGTCCTCGGCCAGGAAGAACTCACCCCGCGGCGCGGCTACCTCCAGGGACGCGCCGACGGCGAGACCCGTGTGGAGGAACGTGCTCACCACGCCGTCACGCTTCACGCTGATCCGGTACTCGGTGTCCGACGGGGTCGCGGACAGGGAGTAGCTGCGCACCGGCTGCGGCGTGCCCGGTGTGCGCAGTGTCAGGTACTGGCCCGGTCGCGGTCGCGGCAGCGGGCCGTCGCCGGACAGGTAGATCGACGTCACGGTCGTGCTCTCGGGGACCACCCGCGACACCCGCAGCGGACGGAACCCCTGCCACGTCTCGACCGTGGCCCGCGGGCCGGCGAGCAGGTCCCGGAACGAGCCCTGCCAGCCCGGGCTCAGCGCCGAGATGTCGAGCGCCCTGCGCAGGTCCTCGACGTCCCGGTCCGGCAGGTACAGCAAGGCGTCGACCGCCGCCACGCTCATCCGGTGGGGGCCCTGCCTCGTGCGGACGATCTCGTCGCCTGCCTGGACCCGCCCCTCGGTGATGACGCGGAGGTAGAAGCCGGGCCGGTGGTGCGCGACCAGCAGTGACGGCATCCTCGGCTCACCCAGTCGCATGCCGACGCGGAAACAGGTCACCCTCGGCTGGGTGACCTCGAACTCCGCCTCGCCGACGCGGTACCGGTCGCCGATGTTGACCTCGTCGTCCGGGAGCCCGTCGACGGTGAAGTTCTCGCCGAACTGGCCGTACTCGAGGTCGTCGCGGTGCAGGTGCGCCCGCCAGAAGTCGTAGGACTCCCGCTGGTACACCAGCACGGCACGGATCTCGCCGCCGTGGCCGCCGAGGTCGCCCTGGCCGTCGCCGTCCACGTTGAGCCTGCGGACCATCCTCGGGCCGTCGACCGGGTACTTGAAGATTCCCGTGTGGACGGTCCGGTCCGACCAGGCCACGTCCCTGGGCATGCCGACGTTCAGTGACAGCAGACGTGCCATCACGCCTCCCTCAGTCCTCGGAGTCCGGGCGGGTCCGTTGGTAGTGCCTGCGTGCCTTCATGCGGTTGCCGCACACCGCCATCGAGCACCAGCGTGCGCTGTTCGGCTTGCTGTGGTCGATCAGGAACAGCCGGCACTCCGGGTTGGCGCACGGGCGCAGCCTGCCGGGGCTCGTCCTGGTCAGCTCGTCCCAGGCGAGCACCGCCCGCGCCGCCGTGGACCGGCCCGCGGGCAGTTCGAGCGTCCACGTGACGCCACCGTCCACGAAGGACGCGCGGGAGAGGACGCCGTCGACGAACCGCTCCACCGGCGGGACCACGCCCTCCCGCACGGCGTCCTGCAGTGCCGCGCGGGCCGCCAGCGCGGCACGCCACTCCTGCTCCGACGCGGGCTGGTCGTGCTCGGCGAGCCAGCGCAGGCCGGCCTCCGCGTCCGCGAGGTCGTCCTGGGGCGTCCCGCCGCGGACCGGAGTGCTGTTCAGCAGGTCCAGCAACAGCGTCTCGTCCATCTCTAACCTCCAAACAACTGCTTGACAGGTTACAGCACGTCTGCCTAACCTTCAAACATTGCTTGTAAGGGTTAGAGAGGAGAGGGTCATGGGACTGTCCTGGCAGCAGGGGCCGCTGGGCGCCAAGCCGGTCGGGCACTTCCTGGTGCCGGAGCCACTCCCGGAGCGGCTGCTGTTCGCCGAGCCGCTCCGCAGGCGGATGCGGGTGCGCCTCGCCGACGAGTGGGTGGCCGACAGCGAGGACGTCGTGCTGCTGCACGAGCCGAACCGCTACCCGGTCGCGTACTTCCCGCTCACCGCCGTCGCGGACGGCGTGCTCGTGGCGGAGGACCGCGTCACCGAGCACCGCGATCTCGGGCCAACGGCGTGGTTCACCGTGCACGCCGAGGGCGGGGACGCCGCCCGTGCCGCCTGGCGGCACACGGACCTGCCGAAGCACGCGGACGTCCTGCGCGACCGGGTCGCCTTCGCGTGGCGGGCGATGGACGCCTTCTACGAGGAGGACGAGCGTGTCCTCGGGCACGCGGCCGACCAGTACCACCGCGTCGACATCCGGCAGACCTCGCGGCACCTCGTCGTCCGCGACGGGGACCGGGTCGTCGTCGACACGCACCGGCCGGTGGCGCTGTACGAGTCGGGCTTCGCGCCGCGCTGGTACGTGCACCCCGACGACGTCGACCGGGCCGCGCTGACGCGGGTCGACGGGCAGACCTTCTGCCCCTACAAGGGTGTGGCCGACTACTACGACATCGGCGACCGAGGGCGCGCCGCGTGGTCCTACCGGGACGCGTGGCCGGAGGTCGGCAGGGTGTCCGGGTTCGTGTCCTTCGAGCCGGACGTCGTGGACGTGTACCTCGACGGCGTGAAGCTGGCGCTCGAGCCGGGCCAGACCGTGACGCCCCACGGCATCGACCGGGGACTCGACGCCGGGGAGGCGAGGAACTGATGCGCGTGCTCGTCGTCGGCAGGGGCAGTGGCATCGCCCGCGCCGTCACGCAGGCGGTCCTGGCGGCGGGCGGCACCGTCGTGGTCGCGGGCCGCGACCGGGACGCCCTCGCCGGCTCCTACGCCGACACTCCCGACGTCACCGCCGAGCGGGTCGACCTCACCGACGAGGACAGCATCGCCGCCCTCGCGGCACGCCTCGGCGCCGTCGACCACGTCGTGTCGACCGCGTCGTCCCGCGCTCGTGGCACGGTCGGCGACCTCGACCACGAGACCGTGCTGAGGTCCTTCGACGTCAAGGTCCTCGGCCCGATCTTCCTGGCCAAGCACTTCGCGCCGCGCATGCCCGCCGACGGGTCGTTCGTGTTCTTCTCCGGCACGTCGGCGTCGAAGCCTGCCGTCGGCATGCTCGCGGTCGGCGCGACCAACGGGGCCGTCGACGTGGTCACCAGGAGCCTCGCGGTCGAGCT
Source organism: Actinophytocola oryzae (assembly GCF_004364325.1). Classification (GTDB taxonomy): domain Bacteria; phylum Actinomycetota; class Actinomycetes; order Mycobacteriales; family Pseudonocardiaceae; genus Actinophytocola; species Actinophytocola oryzae. The sequence continues at coordinate 246,319 of NZ_SOCP01000001.1, forward strand.
GGCGCCGATCCGCGTCAACGCGGTCTCGCCGGGCACCGTCGACACCGGCGCCTACGACGGCCTCGGCGAACAGAAGAAGGCCGAGCTGTTCGCGTCCCGCCGCGCGACCGTGCCCGCGCGGCGCGTGGGCCGGGCCGAGGACATCGCACAGGCCGTCGTCTTCGCGCTCACCAACACCTTCGTCACCGGCGTCTCCCTCGCCGTCGACGGCGGCGAACCGCTCGTCTGAGTCTCCCAGGAGGAAACCGTGGACTACCGCATCGAGGTCGTCACCCTGCCGGTCACCGACGTCGACCGTGCCGTCCGCTTCTACACCGAACAGGTCGGCTTCACCCTCGACCTCGACTACCACCCCAACGACGGCTTCCGGTTCGTCCACCTCACCCCGCCGGGCTCGCCCGCGTCCGTCCGGTTCGGCGTCGGGCTCACCGACGCGCCACCCGGGTCGGCGCTCGGCACCTACCTCGTCGTTGAGGACATCGAGCAGGCACACCGGGAGCTGACCGCACGCGGCCTCGCCGTGAGCCCCATCCGCCACAAGACCCCCGGCGAGAGCTGGCAGGGCGACTTCCGCCCGGGGGTCGACCCGGCGCGGCGGCCGTACGCGAGCTTCCTGGACTTCGCCGACCCGGACGGCAACACGTGGCTCGTCCAGGAACGTGCCTGATTTCGTCAGGTAGTCGTCAGGTTGGGAGAGCCGTTCCGCGGCGAGGATGGGCCCGAGAACCGTTTCGGGAGGGGACCCAGCCGATGAGGGGGAGCGAGCGGCGTGCCCGCGTCGCCGGGGAGGTGGCGTGATCTCGCCGCCTGCCGGCGATCCGGCCGTGCTGGTCATCCCGACGGGCGAGAACCCGTCGCCGAACGTGCTGCGGTACTGGGTGGACAGTGCGCTCACCGGAGTGCCCGTACTGCCCGGCCTGCACGTCGCGATCGTCGTCGAGGAGCTGGTGGCCAACGCCCGCGAACACGGCCGCATGCCCTGCGTGCTGCGGCTGTCCCCCGACGAGACGGGCAGGCACCTGCTGGTACTCGTCGAGGACACCGACCCCGACGACGGCGAACGCTGGCCGACCGGCGCGGGCCTGACCCTCGTCGACGCCCTCTCGCTCGACTGGGGCGTCGACCCGAGGCCGAGCGGCAAGACCGTGTGGGCCGAGATCGCGATGACGACCCGCCGGGTAGGCCTGGTGGTCCCGCCCCAGTCGTGGCCCTCCCCGGACCCGCGTTAGTCCTCGACCCACTCGAGCAGATCGCCCGGCTGGCACTCCAGCACCCGGCACATGGCCTCCAGCGTGCTGAACCGCACCGCCTTCGCCCGCCCGTTCTTCAGCACCGCCACGTTCGCGGGCGTGAGCCCGACCCGTTCCGCGAACTCCCCGACACTCATCTTCCGCCTGGCCAGCTCGACGTCGATGCGCACGACGATCGGCATCAGATCACCGCTTCCATGTCGGTGCGCAGGGTGGTGGCCTGCCGCAGCAGCGCACGCATCACCACCATCACCAGCCCGACCACGCCGACGCCGACCGCCGTCAGGAACAGCAGCAGCGGCAGCCCGGGATCGTCCGCGTTGAGGCCCACGTAGCAGAGCACCGCCGCGAGCACCACCCACCCCGCGGCGACCGCCCACACGATCGCGTCTACCCACACCATCGACGCCCGCGTGAAGATGCGGTCCTCCTTCACCAGTGTCAGCAGCTTCCAGGTCGCCACGATCACGACCTGCACGCACAGCACCCAGAACACCGACACCGCGGTCGCGGGCCACCGCAGGTACGCCATGTCCGGCGACTCCTGCGCCATGTACCTGAACTGCCCCGGCAGCGACAGGGTCTGGAACACGACCAGCACCCCGAACAACACCACCAGGAAGACCCGTAGGAGGGCGACGACACGACCCGTAGTGACCATGTGTCGAGTATCGGTCGTTATCTATCGAAAGTCAATCGACCATCGACAGTGCGGCGACGCATACCGGTGATGCGGTGTGATGGCCTCCTGACCACCCTGCTGCTCGTGGAGGACGCCCCCCGGATCCGGGGGCACTGCGCCTCGCGCTGACCGACGAGGGCTACCGCGTCATCGAGGCCGGGACCGGCGAGCAGGCACTCACGTTGCTCCACGGGGACGGCGCCGAGCCGGACGTCGTGCTGCCGGACCTGATGCTGCCGGGCGACCTGCGCCGCGTCCGCAGGATGGTCGACGACCTGCTGGAGATCTCCCGCTACGACCAGGACCGCTCGACGTTCGAGCTGGTCGACCTCACGGAGCTGGTGCTCGCGGTGACCAGGCACCACGGCGCGGTCGCGCCCGACGCGGTCGACGTGGCGGCGCGGCCGTGGATCGTGGGGAACCGCAGGCGGCTGGAACGGGTCGTGGTGAACCTGCTGGACAACGCCACCCGCCACGGGAACGGCCTGGTACGCCCGGGAATCACGCGTGCAGGCGGCCGGGCCCGCGTCGAGGTGGACGACGCGGGCCCCGGCGTGCCCGCCGCCGACCGGGAACACGTCTTCGAACGCTTCTCCCGAGGCTCACCGGCAGACCGCGAGGCGACCGACAGCGGCCTCGGCCTTGCCCTTGTCGCCCAACACGTCCACGACCACGACGGCCGCACGTGGGCGGAGGACCGCCCCGGCGGCGGCGCGCGTTTCGTGGTCGAGCTGCCGGAGGCGCCGCCACCCGCGACGGGTTAACCCTCCTCGCTCCCGGCACGCAGCCGAAGGATCCGCACGCCGACCAGCAGCCCGGCGATGGCCACCCCACCGACGGTCGCGATGAGCCGGTTCACGTCGATGGCGGGCTGCCACCACACCTTCCCGTCCTGGATCACGAAGGCGCCGACCGGCCTGGCGACGAGCCCGAGCCCGCCACCCTCCGCCTCCTGTCCGAGCTTGTCCTGGCCGTTCCCGCCGCCGCCACCCCCGAAGACCCGAGCCGCCGGGATGACCGTGATCCCGTCCTTCTCGACGGGCTCGGCGTAGACCACCCGCGCGTCCATCGTCTCCTTGGCCCGCGCGAACAACTCGGCGATCTTCATGCTCGGCTCCCTGGTGGTCGTCGGACAGTCGAGGACAACCTTGCCACGACCCGCCGGTCGACCGATCGCGCCACAAGCAAGGCCGCGCGATTTCCGAAATGTTTCGGACGGTTTTTACATTCCGGTATTAACCATTGACCGATGGTGACAATTCGTCGTAAACTATTACCGGAATATTTATGAAAGTTTCGGGGACGTTTCAGCGTCCAACAAGTCTCCGTCCATTGTGGACAAAGAGGTCCTGGTGGCCCCGGAACGCAATCGTTGCGTGCACCGGAAGGAGAGCCTGTGAACACGAGATGGGCCCGCTCCACGATCCGCTCCGCCCTGGTACTGCTCGCCGTGGCGGCGCTCGCGATCGCTGGGGTGGTGACGGTCGTCGTGGCGAGAACCGCGCCCGCGGCGGCCGACGTGTCGATCGCGGCGGTCGAGGACGACGGCGCCAACTGCCCGGTCACCCTGCCCGGCTCGCTGCCGGCCAACTCGCGGCTTCCCGATCCCTTCAAGAAGATCGACGGGAGCCGTATCACCTCGAAGGCCGACTGGCGGTGCAGGCGGGCCGAGATCAAGAGGATGGAGGAGCGGTACGTCTACGGTGAGAAGCCGGCGAAACCCGCCAGCGTCACCGGCACGGTGTCCAGCACCAACATCACCGTGAACGTGTCGCAGAACGGCCGCAGCGCCAGCTTCTCCGCCGGCGTGCAGCTGCCGACCGGCACGGGGCCCTTCCCGGCCGTCGTGGTGCTCGGCGGGTTCGGCGCGGACACGGCGACCATCCGGTCGGCGGGCGCGGCGGTCATCAACTACGACCCGCTCGCGGTCGGGCGGGAAGGCACGCCGCGCAACAACAAGCAGGGTGCCTTCTACACGATCTACGGCAACACCAGCACCACCGGCATCCTCGCCGCGTGGGCGTGGGGTGTCAGCCGGATCATCGACGTGATCGAGTCGTCCGGCGGGTCCGTCCTCAAGGCCGACTCCGTCGGTGTGACGGGATGTTCCCGCTACGGCAAGGGCGCGCTCGCGGTCGGCGCGTTCGACCAGCGCATCGCGCTGACCATGCCGATCGAGTCCGGCAGTGCCGGTGCGCCGATCTTCCGCGGCATCCCGGGCGAGTCGGGCGCGCAGCCGCTGAGCAGCGCCTACAGCGAGCAGCCGTGGCTCGGTGACGCGTTCAGCTCCTTCACCGGCAACCCGAACACGTTGCCGGTCGACCAGCACGAGACCGTGGCGATGATCGCGCCGCGCGGGTTGTTCATCATGGAGAACCCGCACATCGACTGGCTGGCCGCGCGGTCGGGCAGCGTCGCCGCGCTCGGTGCGGCGGAGGTCTACAAGGCACTCGGCGCGGGCGGCAACATCACGTACTGGTCCGACATCTCGGATGGCACCCACTGTGCCACCCGCTCCGAGTGGCGCACCCCGCTGCAGCAGAACATCCAGAAGTACCTGCTGCGCACGGGAAGCAGCACGGGTGTCTTCCGGATCTCCAGTCGCAAGCCGGGCAACCTGGCCGAGTGGCGGGACTGGACGACGCCGACCCTGTCCGACAGCCCGAGCGATCCGCCGCCGGACGACCCGGAGGACCCGGACGACCCACCGCCCACCGATCCGCCGCCTACGGGTGGCTGCGCGGCGACGGTGTCGGTCAACCAGTGGACCGGCGGCTTCACCGCCACGGTCCGGGTCACCGCGGGGTCTTCGGCGATCACCGGCTGGACCGTCTCCGCGACACTGCCGTCCGGAGCGACGATCACCAGCGGGTGGAACGCCAACCGCAGTGGTAACTCCGGCGCGGTCCAGTTCACCAACGTCGGGTTCAACGGCGCGGTGGGCGCGGGCCAGTCGGTCGAGTTCGGCTTCCAGGGCACCGGAACCGGCACCGGCATGACACCGAGCTGCGCGGCAAGCTAGCTCGGACCGGCCCAACGCACTGAAGGACGCCTTCGTAACGCCTGGCGTAAGGAAGGCGTCCTTCGTGACGGCCGACGCACTGAAGGACGCCTTCGTAACGCCGGGCGTAAGGAAGGCGTCCTTCAGTGCGGGTCTGCGGAGGGCTCGGCCGTTGCGTCGGGTCCTCCGTTCCCCAGCAGGACGCCCATGATGCGGTCGAGGTGGGCGATGTCCTGTGCGGGCAGCGCGCTCAGCGTCGCGGGCGGCTCGTCGAGGATCCGCCCGGCGCGACGGGCGAGTCGGCGGCCCGCGGCGGTGATCGCGACGATCTTGCGGCGCCGGTCGTGCGGGTCGGGCCTGCGCTCGACGAGACCGCGTGACTCGAGGTCGTCCACGACGACGGTCGTGTAGGGGGCGTCGACGGCGAGCAGGGCCGCCAGCTCGCGCATGGTCATCGGCGCGCGGTCCAGCTTGCCGAGCGCCTTGAGGCGGATGAAGCTCATGCCGAGGCGCGCGCTGACCTCGCCGCGGCGGTCGTTCAGCTCGAGCACGATCGTCCGCATGGCCTGCCACGCACTGCGTGCCGCGTCGTCCCGGCTCGGTGGGGTGCCCATGGCGCTAGCCAAGCACAGGGTCGAGAGTGGCGGCGGTGCGGTCGGCCGTGCGTTTCGCGTGTGCGGTGCTGGTCAGGAGCCCGAGGACGGCGACGGCGATCCCACAGCCGACGACGATCCCCTCCGCGAGGCACGCGTTGGCCAGCACACCGGCCCCCAGCTCGCCGTCCGTACCCGTGTTCACCAGCGACCCGATCACCGCCACGCCGAGCGACGAGCCGAGCTGACGGCTCGTCGACGCGAGCGCGGCCGCGGTGCCCGCCTGTGCGTTGGGCATCCCGGACACGGCCGCGTTGGTGATGGGCGGGTTGACGAGCCCGATCCCGGCACCGAACAGGACGAAGCTCAGCACGAGGTGGCCGTAGCTGGTGGTGTCGGAGAGGCCGAGCAGCATCGCGGCGCCGCCCGCCATGCCGAGACCGGCGAACACGAGCGGTAGCCGTGGCCCCCGGGTGCCCACGAGCCGGCCGGACAGCGGCGCCGCGACCAGCACCATCGCGGCCATGGGCGCGGTGAGCAGCCCCGCATCCAACGGCGACAGTCCACGCACGTCCTGCAGGTAGAGCGTGGCGAGGAACAGGAACCCGCCGAAGCCGCCGAGCGCGCACACCGCCGTGAGGCTCGCGCCGGAGAACGGCAGACTGCGGAAGAACCGGAACTCGATCAGCGGTTCACGCACGCGCGGCTCGTACCACAGGAGCCCGACCAGCGAGACGAGCGAGATCCCCAGCGGCACCAGAACACCCGGTGCTCCCCAGCCGGCGCGGGGCGACTCGATGATCGCGTAGACGAGCGCCGCCACCAGGGCGATGACGAGCACCTGACCGACGGGGTCGATGCGGCGTGGCCGCGGCGCCCGCGAGTCGGGCACGAACAGCGCGGTCAGCACGAGCGCCCCGATCCCGATGGGCACGTTGATCCAGAAGATCGACTCCCAGCCGACGCCGTCGGTGAGGGCGCCGCCCACGATCGGCCCGATGCCCATGCTCAGGCCCAGCACGCTGGCGAAGATCCCGATGGCCCGCGATCGTTCGCGCGGGTCGGTGAACACGTTGGTCACGATCGACATCGCGATCGGGTTGAGCATCGACCCGCCGACGGCCTGCACCATCCGGAAGGCCACAAGCCACCCGAGGCCCGGCGCGATGCTGCACAGCAGCGACCCGGCGGTGAAGACGACCAGCCCGGTCTGGAACGTGCGCTTGCGCCCGAGCCGGTCGGCCGTCGAGCCGGAAAGGATCAACAGGCCGGCGAGCACGACCGTGTAGGCGTCGATCACCCACTGCAGGTCGGCGATCCCCCCGTGCAGCTCCCGCCCGATGGACGGCAGCGCGACGTTGACGATCGTGATGTCCATGCCCACGATCAGCAGGCTCAGACAACAGATCCCCAGGACGACGTAACGCCTGCGAGAACTCAGTTCCGGCACGGATACCGCTTCCAATCGTTGTAGGACTACAACCATTTTAGTCCTACAAGTACCCGGGGTGGTGGGCCGCCTGCGCTCAGGGGCTGCGGTCTACAGGTTGGGAGCGGTCCGGGGTGGTCGGGGACGGTTCGTGGTTGGTGGCGGCGGGTGGGTTTGGTGATGGCTCGCGGGGTTGGCTGCGGTGGGTGGGCGGTGGTGCGGGTGGTGCGGGTGGGGTTGGTTGCGGTGGGTGGGCGGTGGCGGTGGTTTGTGGGTTGGTGACGGCCCGCGGGATTGGTTGCGGTGAGTGGGCGGTGGCGGTGGTTTGTGAGTTGGTGACGGCCGGCGGGCTGGCTGCGGTGAATGATGCGATGGAGGCGTTGTGCGAGGCGGGTGGCGGTCATGGGCCTGGTGGCGGCGAGTGGGGCTCGGGGCTGTGTGTGGCGTTCAAGTGCGGGCGGGTGAGCAGTTGGTGGGGCTCCAGGGTTGGCGGCGGCCTGCGCGGCGGGTGGCGGCGAATGGGGCTGATGGCGGTCTTCGGGTAAGCGGGGCTGCGGTTTGGAGGTGGGGGCGGTTGCGGTTGGTGGGGCTGCATGGGTCGGTCGCGGCCTGCGGGGGCTGGCGGTGGTATGCGTGGCTGGTGGCCATCTGCGATGTCGGGTGGTGCGATCGGTGGAAGTCGGCGGGTCTGCGAGGGTCGGCGGCGGTCTGTGGGCTTGGCTGCCGTCAGGGGCTCGGGGCTCGGGGCTCGGGGCTCGGGGCTCGGGGGCGCGTCAGCGGCGGTCGGCGCAGTGGATGCAGAGGGTGGTCGAGGGGAGTGCCTCCAGGCGGCCCGCCGCGATCGGGTTGCCGCAGCGGGTGCAGGTGCCGTAGGTGCCTGCGGCGAGCCTTTCCGTCGCCGCGTCCAGGGCGCGCAGCTCCTCGCGTGCCTGGTCGAGCAGGGCCGCGACCTGGGCACGTTCGAACGCCGTGACGCCGTCGGGATCGTGCTCGTCGTCGTTCGTGGTGTGCGCCGAGGACTCGATGATGCCCTCCAACTGCCTGTCCAGCGCCTCGATCAGCTCGATCGTCTCCCTGCGACGGGCGGCGAGCCGGTCCGGGCGGCCTGAGCCAGACTCCCCTGAGGCTGGCTCGAGCGGCGCGTCACCTGATCTCGGCGCAAGGTGTTCCATGCCTCCATTGGAACACCGCCCGCCAGCCACGGGCGCCCGTCCGGACATGCCTCATCCAGACATGGCGTTCAAGGCATGCCTGAACCACCAAAAACCAATCAATTGAAAACTATATTGATGTCCAATTTGAGTTGGGTGGGCCCACGGGTTTCCAGCGGAGCTTGCACTCCGCCGCAATGGGACTACGACGGCCGATGCACCACGCACCCGACCGACGCCAGGCGGAAGGACCCCTCGTCCGCGTTCACCCGTCTGACCTGCGCGGAGGTGGGGTGGGGTTGGCCGCCGCACTGTCCGGTCCCTAACGTTCGCTGCATGAGGAGTCGTCGCGTCGGGGTCGTGCAGGGCGCGCCCCGTCTGTTCGAGCCGGCCGAGACACACCGGCGTTTCGAGAGCCTTCTCGGCCGCGCCGTCGAGGCCGGGGCCGAGCTGGTCGCCTTCCCCGAGGCCTTCGTCGGCGGATATCCCAAGGGTGCGACCTTCGGCGCCACAGTCGGCGCGCGGACCACCGAAGGACGCGCCCTGTTCGCCCGCTACCGGCGCGCCGCCGTCGACGACTTCGCACCCCTCCAGGCGATCGTCGCCCGACACCGCGTACACGTCGTCGTGGGAGTGGTCGAACGGGCGGGCCACACGCTCTACTGCGCCTCCCTGCTCATCGCCCCGGACGGCACCCTGCTCGGCCATCACCGGAAACTCCTCCCCACCGGCACCGAGCGGCTCATCTGGGGCCAGGGCGACGCCTCCGACGTGACCGTGGTCGCCACCGACCTCGGACGGATCGGTATGGCCATCTGTTGGGAGAACTACATGCCCCTCTACCGCGCCGAGCTGTACCGCCAGGGTGTCGAGATCTACTGCGCCCCCACCGTCGACACCCGCGACACCTGGGCGGCCACCATGCGCCACGTCGGCGTCGAGGGCCGCTGCTTCGTCCTCTCCGCCACCCAGTTCGCCGTGCGCGACGACTACCCGGCCGACTTCCCCCTCGGCGACGAACCCGTCGTCATCCGTGGCGGCAGCTGCGTGGTCGACCCCTTCGGCACGTTGCTCGCCGGCCCGGTGTTCGACCGCGAGGACGTGCTCGTCACCGACCTCGACCTCGATCTCCTCGACGGTGCCTACCTCGACCTCGACGTCTCCGGTCACTACGCGCGCCCCGACCTGTTCCAGCTCACCACCACCGAAGGGACGCCCCGTGTCTGACCGGCTCGAAGAGGCACTCCACCGGGCTGCGGAGTCCACCGCGTTCATCACCGTCACCGCCGAGCGGGCCCGCCGTGAAGGGCCGGGGCCGCTCGTGGCGTGGAAGGACCTGTTCGACGTCGAGGGCACCCGCAGCACCAACGGTTCCGCCACCCGCAAGGACGCCCCGGTCGCCACGCAGGACGCCCCGGTCGTCCGGAACCTCGCCAGGGCGGGTGCGGTCTGCGTCGGCAAGACCAACCAGAGCGAGTTCGCCTTCTCCGGCCTCGGCCTGAACCCGCACTTCGGCAACCCCGTCAACCCGCTCGCCCCCGACCGGGTGCCCGGTGGCTCGTCGTCCGGTTCGGCGGTCGCGGTCGCCGACGGGATCGTCGACCTCGCCGTCGGGACCGACACCTCGGGCTCGGTGCGCGTCCCCGCGGCCTTCTGCGGCCTCGTGGGCTACAAGGCGAGCATCGACCGCTACGACCTGTCCGGCATGCTGCCCCTCGCGCCCTCCCTCGACACCATGGGTGTCCTCACCAACGACGTCGCCACCGCGGTCCAGGCCGACGCCTGGCTGCGGGGACAGCCCTGGACACACCGGGATGCCGACGCGCGGTTCGTGGTCCCGGCAGGCGAGCTGGTCGACGACTGCGACCCGGACATCCTCGACGCCTTCGAGGACGCACTGTCCACACTGGACCACGTCGAGCGGCGGACCCTGCCGGCGCTCGTCGAGGCGCAGCTGCTGATGGACCGCCACGGCACGCTCGCCGTCGCCGAGGCGCACGCGCGGTACGGCCACTTCGTCGACGACCCGAGGGGCGTGGACCCCCTGGTACGTCGGCGTCTCGCCGACTTCGACGCGGGCGGTGAACCGGTGGTCCGTGCCGCGCACGCGAGGCTGCGGGCACAGCTGGTCGACGAGTTGGCAGGCGCGGTCCTCGTCTGCCCGACGGTCCGCGACCCGGCACCCGAGGTGGCCCCGCTGCTCGCCGACCTCGACGTCATGGCGACGGCCAACCGCCGTGCCCTCCGCACCACCATGACCCTGAGCTACTTCGGGCTTCCGGGTGTCGCTCTGCCGCACGGGTCGCTGCCCGGTGGCCTGCGCGGCAGCGTCCTGCTGTCCACCCTGCCCGGCGACGACGACCGGCTGCTCGCCGTGGCCGGTGTCGTCGAGTCGTTACTGGCGGGGGAGTAGCGACATGCGTCCACGTCTGCTGCTGGTGACCGACCTGGACTACCCCGCCGCCGGGCGCCCCGAGTACCGCGACGAGGACCTCGGTCTGGCCGCCCGGCTGCGTGCCGACTTCGACGTCGCTCTCTGCCACCCGGTCGACGCCTCGGCCCTGATGGCCGGGTTCGACCTGGTCCTGGTCCGCAACAGTGGGCCGGTGCTGCGTTACGTCGACCAGTACGCGCAGTTCCGCCGCGAGGCGCTCGCGGCCGGGGCGAAGGTGTTCACGGAGCTGTCCGGGAAGGCCGACATGGCAGGCAAGCAGTACCTGTTGGACCTGACCGAGGCCGGCTTCCCGGTGATCCCGACCGTCGACCGGGCGCAGGACGCGCACCGGCTTCCCGAGTCGGCGGAGTACGTGGTGAAACCCAAGCTGGGCGCGGACTCCGTCGGTCTGCGGTTCCTCCCGCGCACGGAGCTGCCCGACGGCACGGACCACCTCATCCAGCCCAGGATCGACTTCGCCTACGAGGTCTCCTTCTACTACGTCGACCAGACCTACTGCTACGCCCTCCACACCCCGGATCCCGCCCTCCGCTGGGACCTGGCCCCCTACACGCCGACGGACGCGGACCTGGCGTTCGCGCGGCGGTTCGTCACCTGGAACGCGGTCGCACACGGTATCCAGCGCGTGGACGCCTGCCGCACAAGGGAAGGCGAGCTCCTGCTGGTCGAGCTGGAGGACCTCAACCCGTACCTGTCGCTGGACCGCGTGTCCCCCGCGACGCGCGAGACGTTCGTCGCGGCTCTGACCGACTCCCTGCTCAGGATGCTCGACTGACCGCGTAACACTTCCGCTCGGGGAGCGTTATCAGAAGAATGCGCGGAGGGGGTGTCGGTGGTGCGGGTTCTGGTGCTGGGTCCGGTCGAGCTGCGTGGCGCCGCCGGCGAGATCAACCTCGGTGGCCCGAAGCCGAGGACGCTGCTGTCCGCGCTGCTCCTGCGTCCCCGCCAGGTCGTGTCGATCGACCGGCTGATCGACCTCGTCTGGGACGAGTCGCCGCCGGTGTCGGCCACGGCGCTCGTGCACACCTACGTCTCCGCGCTGCGGCGCGGGTTCGTGGCCGCCGGGTTGGAGGGGGCCGTGGTCACCCGTGCCCCGGGCTACCTGCTGGACGTGTCGCGTGACGACAGTGACCTCGAGGTCTTCGAGCGTCACCTCGACACGGCGCGCCGGGCGGAACGCGGGGACGACCACGAGTCCGCCGCCGCGCACTACGAGTTGGCGCTGGGGCTGTGGCGCGGGCCCGCGTTCGGTGGTGTGGACGCGGTGTTCGCGCGGGTGCGGGCCGACGGCCTTGCCGAGGAGCGGCTCGGCGCCGAGGAGGGCTTCGCGCGCTGCCGGCTGGCCCAGGGCAGGGCCGGTGAGCTGACGCAGCCGTTGCGTGCGCTGGTCGCCGCGCATCCGCTGCGTGAGGAGGCCCGCGGTCTGCTGATGCGGGTCCTCTACGAGACGGGCAGGCAGGCCGACGCGCTCGCCGCGTACCGGGACGGCAGGGAGCGGCTGCTCGACGAGCTGGGCATCGAGCCGGGGGAGCGGCTGCGTGACCTGCACGGCGCGATCCTCAACGGCTCGCTGACCACGGCCCGGCGGGTGCGCACCGCACCGGTGCGGGCGGGTGGGGACCGGGAGGTGCCGAGGAACCTGCCGCCGGACATCGGTGACTTCACCGGCCGCGAAGACGCGCTGGAGACCGTGCTGCGCCTGGCGACGGCCGACGCGAGCACGCGGACGAACACGCCGACGGTCGTGGTGTCGGGGTTCGGCGGGGCGGGCAAGTCGGCGCTGGCGGTGCACGCCGCCTACCGGCTGCGCGCCGGCTACCCGGACGGGCAGCTGTTCGCGGACCTGCGTGGCTACGACCGCGAGGCGGGGGCGTTCGAGGTGCTCGGCCGGTTCCTCGCCGCGCTCGGCACCGGCACGGCCGACCTTCCGTCCACAGTGGACGACCGGGTGGAGCTGTTCCGCCGCACGGTGTCCGGGCGTCGGTTGATCATCGTGCTGGACAACGCGCGTGGCGAGCACCAGCTGCGTCCGCTGCTGCCCGGTGACCCGCGCTGTCTGGTGCTGATCACGAGCCGCTCGCGGCTGACCGGCCTGGAGAGCGCCGAGCCGGTCGAGCTGGACTTCTTCTCGACCTCGACGGCCGTCGAGATGCTCAGCAAGATCATCGGGGCCGGGCGGGTGGCGAGCCAGCGGGTGGCGGCCGAGCGGATCGCGGACCTGTGCGGTGGCGTGCCGCTCGCGATCAGGGCGGCAGGGGCGAAGCTCCTCGCCAGGCCGCACTGGCCGCTGAAGTCGTTGGCGGCGCGGCTGTCCGACGAGCGGCGCAGGCTCGACGAGCTGGCCGTCGGCGACCTCGCGATCCGCTCGACGCTGCGGATGAACTACACGGAGCTGACCGCGGCGCAGCGCCGCGCGTTCCACCTGCTGTGCGTGCTCGACCTGCCCGACTTCGGGTGGTGGGTGGCCGCGCCGCTGCTCGGGGTCCCGTTGGAGGAGGCGGAGGACACCGTCGAGCACCTGGTGGACCTGCGGCTGTTGGACGTGGCGGGCGTCGACGGCATCGGCCGGGTCCGCTACCGCTTCCACGACCTCGTGCAGCTCTTCGGCGCCGAGCAGGCGGTCGAGGCGCCGGAGGACGTCGCGGCGGCCGTGTCCCGGGTGCTGGCCACGTGGGTGGCGCTGGTCGAGGCGGCCGCGCGGCGGCTGCCGAGGGCCACGCTGGGGCTGCGGCTCCCCGTCGACGCGGCGGTCGCGGTGGACGGGCGACTGGTCGAGGAGGTCGAGGACGACCCGAGCGGCTGGTTCAAGTCCGAGACCGCCGCGGTGGTGCGGGCCGTGGAGCGGGCGGGGGAGCTGGGCATCGACACGGTGACCACGCTGCTGATCACCACGCTGCTGTCCTCGCCGTTCGCCGCCCGCAACGAGTTCGACGGCTGGCAGCGCACCCACGAGGTCGCGCTCGCCTCGGCCCGTGCGGCGGGCAACCGGCACGCGGAGGCGATGGTGCTCGTGGGCCTTGGTCAGCTGTACTACGAGAAGGACGACTTCGCGACCGCACTCACCCACTTCACCTGCGCCGAGGAGCACGCGGTGGCCGTCGGGGACGACGCGACCAGGGCCGTCGCGCTGGTGGGGATCGGCACGGTCCGCCGCGACCTCGCGGAGTTCGCGGACGCGCGCCGGGACCTGGAGGCGGCGGCGACACTCGGGACGCGGACCGGCGACGACGGCGTCGTGGCCGCGGCCAGCTACGGGCTCGGCGGGATCAGCCGTGACCACGGCGGGATCGACGAGGCGGCGGCACTCCTGACCCGGTGCGCGACGCTCTACCGGGCGGGCGGCGACCAGCGGGGCGAGGCGTTGGCGTTGCGGGGGTTGAGCCTGTGTCACCGCGCCCGCGACGAGCACGCCGAGGCGGCCGGGCTTTCCCGGCAGGCGATGGAGATCCTCGTCGCGGTGGGGGACGAGCTCGGCGCGACGTACGCGCGGCAGTCCTCGGCGAAGGCGTTGCTGCGGCTGGGCCGCACCGAGGGGCTCGCCGCGGTGCTGGCGGACTGCCTGGACACGTGCACCCGCCACGGCGACCGGTTCGGGATCGCGCTGGTGACGAGGACGCTGGGCGAGCTGCACCTGGCCGTCGGCGACCGGGACCTCGCACGCGGGACGCTGACGGCCGCGTTGGCGGACTGGGAGGCGTTGCGGCTCCCGCTGTGGCAGGCCAGAACGCTGCGGGACCTCGCGGCGGCCGATCCGGGACACGCGGCGGCACACTGGCAGCGGGCGGGGGAGCTGTTCGCCGCGTTCGGTGGCCGCGAGGTGGCCGAGCTGGCCTGCCACACGCCGGCGAGCTGGTACGAACACGTGCGCTTGTAGGCGTTCTATAGGCGGTGCGGGCCTCGTGGACACCGGTTTGCAGACGACTTGCAGCCGGGCGCGCGAGCCTTGTCCTGTCAGCGAATTCGGACAGGAGAAGGAGGCACAGGGGATGGCCACTCCGCAGAAGGTCGAGACCAGCGCCCGGCTCGGGTCGCCGATCCGGCGCAGCGAGATCATCGAGCGTGCGGAGAGCTGGTTACGGCCGTCCGTTCCGTACCACACCACGAAGTTCCACCACAACGAGTTCGGCATCTACCGCACCGACTGCTCGGGCTATGTCTCGATGGCGTGGGGCCTGCCGGCCCGCCGAGGCGGCCTGGACACCCTCGGGCTCGCGTCCGTGAGCGAGCCGATCGAACGCGACGAGCTGCGCGCCGGGGACGTGCTGCTGCGCACCGAGGGAAGCCGCCTCATCCGCCACGTCGCCGTGTTCCACGAGTGGACCGGCGAGGATCGGACAGCATACTGGGGGTTCGAGCAGTCGGGCGGTGCCGGCACGGTGCACCGCATGGTCACCTACCCGTACGGCGGGCTGGAGCACTACCTGCCGCGCCGGTACCTGAACGTCATCCAGTACTGACAACGCGTTGCGGCAAGCCCCGCCGGAGCCGTACATTTGAATTTGGGAGCGCTCCCAGAGTTGTGTACGCTCACCGACAGGAGCTCACGCATGCGCCGCAGGTCCGTATTCGCCGTGCTTTTCGCCGCGGCCGCCGTACTGATCGGGATCAGCCAGACCCCCGCCCACGCGGGCGAACCGAGAGCCGCCTGCCCGACAGGCGCGTTCTGCGACGGGTTCGAGTCCCAGACCGGCACGACGCCGGCCGGTGACTGGTCGCTGGTCTTCCCGAACTGCTCGGGCACCGGGACGGCCGCCGTCGACACCACCACCGCCCACGCGGGCACCCGCTCGATCCGGGTCAACGGCGGGACGGGGTACTGCAACCACGTCTTCGTCGCCACCACCCGGGGCGTCGGCGGGTCCACTCTGTACACGAGGTTCTTCGTCCGGCACACGACCGCGCTGCCGGACGCGCACGTGACGTTCCTGGCCATGCGCGACAGCGCGGACGGCAACCGCGACCTGCGGATGGGCGGCCAGAACCGGGCCATGCAGTGGAACCGCGAGTCCGACGACGCGACCCTGCCGGAACAGAGCCCGAACGGCGTGGCGCAGAGCGTGCCGTTCCCGCTGAACACGTGGACGTGCGTCGAGTTCGCCATCACCGGCTCGGAGCTGCGGACGTGGGTCGACGGCACCGAGGTGGCCGGCCTGCACGCCGACGCCACTCCCACCCAGGACGTCGACTCGCAGTGGCTGCGCCGGGGCAACTGGCGCCCGTCGTTGACCGACTTCCGCTTCGGCTGGGAGAGCTACGGTCAGGGCTCCGACACCCTCTGGTTCGACGACGTGGCCCTCGCACAGTCACGGGTCGGCTGCGCCTGACGTTCGCTACCGGTCGCTCCGCCAGGCGACGGACGCCGACGGCTCACCGTGCTCGACGATGTGTGCGACCGCGTCCAGCGCCTGGTCGAGCGGGACGGTGTCCCGGTCGGGGTAGGTGTCGGACTGGCCGTTGCCGAGCACGTAGCCGTCCTGCTCCCCGGGCGCGTCGGGGTCGACGGCGTGGCGGCCGGGATCGTCGGGGCCGTCCAGCAGCATGACCATCGCCCGGGCGCGGTTGGTGACCAGGGTGAGGGCGCGGCCGTCGTCGTGCGTCAGCCAGGTCTCCAGCTGCCCGTCGTCGATCCGCCGCCGGACCAGCGCGAGCGCCTGCTCACCGTTCAGCGTCGTCGTCTCGTCCTTCAGGTGCCAGCTCCCGGTCATGCGCGGACACGCTACCGGTGCGGCCGGGCAGCAGGTCCAGCGTGCGGGCCCGTTCGAAGCGGGCGTCGATGCGGGCCCACTGGTCGGCGGCGTCGGCCACCAGGGCCTCGTCGCGGGTCAGGCGGGCCCGCGCACGGGTCAGGGTCGCCGCCGCCCAGTCGTTCTCCGACGCGGCCTGGGCGGCGGCGGCCAGGAAGCGCTCCGCGTCCGGCAGGGCCGCCGTTACGGCCAGTTCGGCGCCTGCGGCGTGGGCGTAGGGCTGCCACCACGGCTCGGCGAACGGTGCGAACGCGCGTGCCACCAGGCCTGCGGCTTCCGTGAAATCGTCGGTGTGCAGAGCGAAGCGTGCGTCCACGAATGCCGCGCAGGCGGTCAGTGACGGGGAGTCCGCGGAACGGGCGACCTCGACCGCGCGGGCGCGCCACACCGCGAACTGGCCGTCACCGCGCAGGCCGTGGGCCAGGGCAGCCGCGGCGACCGCCGTCGACATCCACTCCGCAGGCGGGCAGCCCGCGGCACGCCAGCCCTCCCACATGGTCGTCGCCCAGCGGGCGGCCTCGTCGAGGCGGCCTGCGAGGGTGAGCACCCGCACCTGGCGCGGCGCGGCCACGTAGGGGTGGCCGGCGACCGGGTCGTCGGCGGGCGCACGGCGTGCCAGTGCCAGCGCAGCAGGCAGGTTCCCGACCGCGACAGCGGTGGTCGAGGCGACGTGGAAGGCGTCGACGACCTCCGTCACCGCGCCGGGTTCGTGCCAGGGCAGCGTGTGTGCGAGCGCCAGCCGGTCCTCCGCGATCCGGTACGCCTCGCGGAGCCGTCCTGCCGCGGCCGTGGCGAGCCCCAGCACGTCGAGGGCGCAGAGCCGGTCGACGACGCCCCCGGCCGACTCGACCGCCGCACGGGCCAGGTCCACGTCGTGCCGGTGCGCCCAGGCCCGCGCCGCGGGATGCCCGGAGTAGGCGGTGGGGGTGTCGGCGCCGACCATGTCGTACCGGTTGACCACCACCACCGTGTAACCGTCGGCCGCCAGCCGGGTGGCCTCGTCGCCCTCCGCCTCGGCACGGGCCGCCGCCACACGCAGCAGCCGGTAGGCCTCACCACCGTCCGCGACGACCAGTGCCGCGTCGGCACCGTCCCGGAGGTCCCGGTACGCCGTCGCGGCGTCGGCGGCCCGGCTGGCGGCGGTCTCGTAGTGCCCGCACGCCTCCACGAACCGGCCCCGGGCGAACGTCAACCGCGCCAGTCCCCTCGCGAGCCGGTGCCCGGGCCCGCCACCGACCGCCAGCCCGCCGCCGGCTGGTGGGGCGGTGCCCGGGTTGTCGTCGACCGCCAGTGCGGCTCGCAGGTCGTCGTCGACCGCGTCGAACGTGGGGCGCCACTGGTCGTCAAGACGTGCCACCAGGGCC
Organism: Actinophytocola oryzae; assembly: GCF_004364325.1. Lineage (GTDB taxonomy): Bacteria > Actinomycetota > Actinomycetes > Mycobacteriales > Pseudonocardiaceae > Actinophytocola > Actinophytocola oryzae. The sequence continues at coordinate 263,988 of NZ_SOCP01000001.1, forward strand.
GTCGCCAGGTCGGCTGCCCACAGCAGGTGGCGGGCCCTGACCTCGTCGGTGAGCTGTTCGGCCGCGAACGCCCGCACGGTCGCGAGCATGTGCCACCGGTCGCCGCCGCGGCGGAGCAGGCTCTTGTCGGTGAGCCTGCCCAGCAGGTCCGCCGCCTCGCCGAGGGGCACGTCGCCGACGAACGCCGCCGCGGCCAGGTCGAACCCGCCCGCGAACACCGACAGCCGGCAGAACAGCGTCCGTTCCGCGTCGTCCAGCAGTTCGTGGCTCCAGCCGATCACCGAGCGCAGCGAGCTGTGCCGCTGGTCGACGCCCCTGCTGCCGGCCAGCAGCCGCAGCCGGTCGGCCAGCCCGGCCGTCAGGCCCGCCATCCCCAGCGACCCCGCACGCGCCGCCGCCAGCTCGATCGCCAGCGGCATCCCGTCCAGCCCCGCGCACAACGCGGCCACCTCGTCCGGCGTGGCGTCGAGCGCGGCGCGGTCCACGAACAGCCGTTCGGCGTCCGAGCCGAGCGGCAGCGGCGCCACCAGCACCGGCCTCTCGCCCGCGACACCCAGCCGCTCCCGGCTCGTCACGAGGACCGTCGTGTCCGGCGCCCGCTCGAGCACCCGCGCGACGAGCACGCTGACCTCGTCGACCAGGTGCTCGCAGTTGTCCAGCACGAGCAGCGTCCGGCCCAGCCGGAGCCGGTCGAGCAGCGTGTCGGCGAGCGGCTGCGGCGGCCGGTCCGCCACCCCGAGCGCCGCGGCGGTCGCGGCCTGCACGAACCCGGCCCCCACCGGCACGAGGTCGACGAACGCCCCACCCGCGGCGTAGTCGCCCGCCACCGCCCCGGCGACGGCGACCGCCAGCCGTGTCTTCCCGACCCCACCCGGGCCGAGCAGGCTCACGAGACGGTTGCTGCCCAGCGCTCTGCGCACCTCGGCGAGGTCCCGCTCCCGCCCGACGAACGTGGTCGTCGGCGCGGGCAGCCCCGCGAACCCACCCGCCCCGGCCAGCCGCGCGAGCGCCCGCCGGTCGGGCACGTCGAGCTTGCGCAGCAGCGCCGACACGTGGCTCTCGACCGTCCGCACGCTGATCCCCAACCGCCGCGCGACCTGCGCGTTCGACCGGTCGCCCGCCAGGGCGGCCAGCACGTCGGCCTCCCGTGCCGACACGTCCATGGGTCTCGCGTTCACCCGCCCATGATGCCGTCTCAGTGGTGGTTCCGTGGTGGTTCCGTGGCGCTCACCGAGGACACCGGGTGGCGCGGCCGGGCAGGCTCGTTCGCACCGAAGGACGTACCGAACGAAAAGGAACACCGGATGGGCACCGTGGCCATCGACATCACCGTCTCGCTCGACGGGTTCGCGACCGGACCGAACGCGGGCATGGACGGCGCCCTCGGCATCGGCGGCGAGCCGCTGCACGACTGGGTGCACGACCGCCGCACCGACGTCGACGCCGCCATCCTCGACCGCGCCGACACCGCCTCCGGCGCCCTGCTGATGGGCAGGCACACCTTCGACGTCGTCGACGGCCCGAAGGGCTGGTCGGACGAGCCAGGCCCGCCGGTGTTCGTCGTGACGTCGAACCCGCCGACCAGCACCCGGCTCGGCGACCGGTTCCGCTTCGTCGGCGACCTCGAGGACGCCCTGACCCGCGCGAAGGCCGCGGCGGGCGACAAGGACGTGATGGTCATGGGCGGCGCGCACCTGTGCCGCCAGTACCTCTACGCGGGCCTGGTCGACGAGGTGCGCCTCCACGTGGCCCCCATCGTCCTCGGCGACGGCACCCCGCTGTTCGAACGCACCACGATGACGCCGATCGGTCTCGTCCAGCAGGACGTGACGGTCACCCCGGCCGCCACCCACATCACCTACCGCGTCAATGGGTGAGCACCCACTGGAGGCACGCGCCGACGCGGTCATCCAGGCCAACAAGTACCTCACGCTGTCCACAGTGGATGAACAGGGGAGACCGTGGGCGACCCCGGTCTACTTCACCCCCGACGGCCACACCCACCTCTACTGGGTGTCCTCGCCGGACTCCCTCCACTCACGCAACATCACCGCCAACCCCGACATCTCGGTCGCGATCTTCGACTCGACCGTCGCGATCGGACAGGCCCAGGGCGTGTACCTGACCGCGCACGCCCACCTCGTGCCCGAGGCGGAGCTGGCGGACCGCGCCCGGTTGTTCAGCAGCCGGTATGCGGAGCTGCGCCACCTCCCGGCCGAGGAGCTGCGTGCCCCGGCCGACCTGCGCCTCTACCGGGCGACCGTCACGCGGGCGTGGGTGCTGATCCGCGCGGGCGACCCCGACTACGGCACCGGCATCGACACGCGTCACCCGGTCTGGCCCGCCGAGTAGGGGACCATGGGGGTGTGGACTGGTGGCGTGGACTGAGCAGACGGCGACGCGGGCTGGTGGCCGTCGTGGCGGTGGTGGTGGTCGCCGTGGCCGCGGTCGTCGCCGTCCGCGTGGCGAGCGGTGGCCGGGAAGGCACGCCCGCGCAGGACCGTCCTGGCCCGATCCTGCTGGTCCCCGGCTACGGCGGCGCCCGCGACGCGCTGTCCACCCTCGCCGACCGCCTGCGCCGCGCCGGACGGGACGCGCGGGTGCTGACCCTGCCGGGCGACGGCACCGGCGACCTCAACGCCCAGGTGCGCGTCCTCGCCGACGCCGCCGAGGCGACCGGCGCCCCGTCGGTCGACGTGATCGGCTACTCGGCGGGCGGCGTCGTGGCCCGGCTGTGGGTCGGCGGTGACGGCGCCCGGCTCGTGCGGCGCGTCGTCACCCTCGGCTCGCCGCTGCACGGCACGGAGATCGCCGCGGCGGGCGGGGTGCTCGCCCCCGGCGCGTGCCCGGTCGCCTGCCGCCAGCTCAGCCCCGGCAGCGCGCTGCTCGACGGCATCGGCGACCCGGCGGGCGTGCCGTGGCTGTCACTGTGGACGGAGGACGACCAGACCGTGGTCCCGCCGGACTCCGCACGCCTGCCCGGCGCGGTCAACGTCTCACTGCAACAGATCTGTCCCGACGCCGTCGTGTCCCACTCACAGCTGCCGACCGACCCGCTCGTCACCGGCATCGTCCTGGAGGCCCTCGACGACCAACCCCTGACCGCACCCGCCGCCTCGGACTGCGCGCGGCTGCGGGCCGGTTAGCGGGTCACGTCGAGGAAGAACTCCCGGACGTCCTCGGCGAGCAGCTCGGGTACCTCCATCGCGGCGAAGTGGCCGCCCCGGTCGAACTCCGACCAGTGCCTGACGTCGTAGCGGCGTTCGGCCAGCGGACGCACCGACTGGGTGATGTCGTGCGGGAACACCGCGACGCCGAGCGGCACCGCGCACGGCTCGGACCGCCGGGGGGTGTCGCGGTGCAGTCGTGCCGAGGAGGCCGCGGTGGCGGTCAGCCAGTACAGCGAGACGTCGGTGAGCATCCGGTCGTCGCTGATCGGCGAGCGCGGGTCGGTCCACTGCGCGAAGCGTTCGGCGATCCAGGCCAGCTGGCCGACCGGTGAGTCGGTCAGCGCGTAACCGATGGTCTGCGGGGTGAGGGCCTGCAGGGCCTGGTACGGCGGGCGGTTCGCCATCAGCCGCCTGACCTTGTCCAGCCGGGCCTCGTCCGTCGCGGACAGTGCGATGCCCGCGTCGGGGTCCGGTCGGGTCGGCAGGTAGTTGACGTGCACGCCGACGACCTGTTCTGGTGCCACCGCGCCGAGCGCCATGGAGATGCCCGCGCCGAAGTCGCCGCCGTGCGCGCCGTAGCGCTCGTAGCCGAGGCGGCGCATCAGCTCGGCCCAGGCCCGTGCGATCCGGACGACGTCCCAGCCGCGTTCGTGGGTCGGCCCGGAGAAGCCGTAGCCCGGGATCGACGGGACCACCAGGTGGAAGTCGCGTGACAGCGGCTCGATCATGTCGAGGAACTCCAGGAACGAGCCGGGCCAGCCGTGGGTGAGGACCAGCGCGAGCGCGTCCGGGTTCGCGGAGCGGACGTGGACGAAGTGGACGCGCTGGCCCTCGATCTCGGTGGTGAGGTGCGGCAGTTCGTTGAGCCTGGCCTCGTGCGCGCGCCAGTCGTAGCCGGTGCGCCAGTACTCGGCCAGCTCACGCAGCCGTGTCAGCGGGAAGCCGTAGTCCCACCCGGCGTCGGCGACCTCGTTGGGCCAGCGGGTGCGGGAGAGCCGGCCGGCCAGGTCGTCGAGGTCGGCCTGGGGGATGTCGATGCGGAAAGGCTTGATCATGGTCGTTGCTCCGGAGATTCGTTCGGCACATGAACGTTTGTGTCACTAATGTTTGTGCTCCGAACGGTATCACAGTCGTTAGTGCGCCGAACGGTTCGTTAGACTCGGCGCATGGAGAACCCGTCCGCCGCCTGGGCGAGCCTGCCGAGCTGGCTGCTCACCCAGACCGCCCACCACGCGCATCGCCTGGTGGGCGAGGGATTCTCGGCCGCGGGCGCCCGCGGCTACCACTACCGCCTGCTGGCCACCCTCGAGGAGTGCGGCCCGGCCAGCCAGGCCACGCTGGGTCGCCGCAGCGGCATCCACCTCAGCGACATGGTCGCGGCGATCAACGAGCTGGCCGACCAGGAACTGGTCGAGCGTGCCCCGGACCCCGACGACCGGCGGCGCAACATCGTCTCGCTGACCGCCGCGGGCAGGCGACAGCTCCGGCGGCTGGAGAAGCGGCTGGCCGCCACCCAGGACGAACTGCTGGCTCCGCTCTCACCCGAGGAGCGACACCGGTTGACCGAGCTGCTGTCCAGGGTGTTGGCCCACCACGACGGACGAACCCCCGGGGCTAGCTCGTGACGTCCTTCGTGCCGAAGTTCGCCCACGCGGCACCGAAGAAGACCACGACGTAGCCGGCCTGCAGGAGCAGCCCCCGGTCGATGTTGGTCCACAGCACCGGATCGCGGAAGAAGTCGATCCACGACAGCCAGTAGTTCGTCGGCAGGTACGGCTTGATCGGGGCCGCCGCGTCGAGGGTCTCCAGGATGGAGCTCGCGATCAGCACCGCGAGCGACGACAGCGCCGCACCCAGCGCCGAGTCCGACAGCGTGGAGAAGAACAACGCGATCGTGCCGAACCCCAGCATCGACACCACGATGTAGCCGATCGCCGCGAGCAGCCGGACCGCCAGCTGCGCCGGTTCGAGCGTCGCGCCCGACAGCGACGTCACCGCCCCCGCCTGCCCGACCGCCTCCGCGCCCGTGCCGAACAACGCCACCCCGACCGCCAGCGACACCACGACCACGATCAGCACCGCGAGCACGATGTAGATCGCGAGCGCCACGAGCTTCGCCGACAGCAGCCTCGGCCGCCCCACCGGCCGCACGAGCAGGTACCGCAGCGTCCCCGTCCCGGCCTCGCCCGCGATCGCGTCACCCGCGTACACCGCGACGGCCAGCGGCAGGAACACCGGCAGCACCATCGCGAGCGCCGCCGCCGGGTACAGCGACCCGTTGTCCAGCACGGCCGACAGGAACGCGCCGCCCTGCCCGGGCGGGGGCGCCAGGTCCGACACCGCGAGCAGCACCGCGACGAGCGCGGGCACCGCGCACAGCAGGAAGATCGACAGCCACACCCGCGGCCGCAGCACCAGCTTGCGCAGCTCGACGACGATCATGGTGCCACCCGGTCGCTGCCGTGTCCGGTCACCTCGAGCACGACGTCCTCCAGGGTCCTGCGCCGTGTGCCGATCGCCGACACCCGGATCCCCTCGGCGACCAGCGCCGCGTTGAGCGCCGCCGGGTCCGCGTGCCGGACCACCAGCCGCTCGCCGTCGCGGTCGACCACCCGGCCGTCGAGCATGGCCACCACCCGTGCCGCGTCCGGCGTCGCCACCTCGACGTGCCCGGTCGGCGCACGCAGCGTCGCGAGGTCGTCCTGCACCACGAGCCGCCCCCGGTCCACGATCCCGACCCGCGTGCACAGCTGCTCGACCTCGGCGAGCAGGTGGCTGGACAGGAACACGGTCGTCCCCGCCTCGTTCAGCCCGGTCAGCAGGTCGCGGATCTCCCGGATGCCGCGCGGGTCCAGCCCGTTGGTCGGCTCGTCGAGGATCAGCAGGCTCGGTCTGCGCAGCAGCGCGGCGGCCAGCCCGAGCCGCTGGCGCATCCCCAGCGAGTAGGTCCGCACCGGCCTGCGGTCCACCCCCGACAGGCCCACCTGTTCGAGCGCGTCCTCGATCCGGCTCTTGCGGGTGCGCCGGGACCCGCCCGGGCCCGCCGCGTCGAGCAGTGCCAGGTTCTGCCGCCCGGACAGGTGCGGGTAGGCCGCGGGCCCCTCGACCAGCGCGCCGATCCTCGGCAGCACCGACCGCGAGCGCGCGGGCACGCGCTCGCCGAGCACCTCGATCTCCCCGCTGGTCGCGTAGACCAGCCCGAGCAGCAGCCGCACCATCGTGGTCTTGCCGGACCCGTTGGGCCCGAGGAAGCCGTACCGGTCGCCCTCCCGGACGTCCAGGTCGACCCCGTCGACGGCCAGGACCCGGCCGTACCGCTTGGTGAGGCCACGGGTGACGATCATCGGCGGCTCCACGGCCGTGCGGCGAGGTCGCTCGCGGCGGCGAGCAGCACGTCGCTGTCGGTGAGCCCGGCGAGCAGCCACGAACGCCTGCTGACGTCCGAGCGGACCACCGCGACCGACAGCGGCGCGATCGTCAGGCGCGTCACCTCACCACTCGGCACGTCCTCGGTGCTCCCGCCCGCCTTGGTGAACGCGTCCACCGCCTCGCCCCCGATCTCGCCGGGCACCGGCACCGCGATGAAAGCCGACAGGCCGCTCCCGTACACACCGACACCGCGCACGCCCGCCGCGTTGGCCTGGCGCAGGTCCCGCCCGGCCAGCTGACCCGGCAGACGGGCCCGCCCCAGCGCGCCGAGCACGTCGGCGATGCCGGGGGCCGCCACCACGCCGAACCCGCTGCCCTCCGGGTGCTTCGGCACGAGCACGTCATCGGGCGGCGTCGTCGGGTCGTACTCCACGAACGTACTGGTCAGCACTGGTCGGCTCGCGCCGCGGGGGACCACCTCCACCGCGAGCGGCACGCCGGTGTCCGGTAGCGCCCACAGGTCGACGTACCCGATCGTGGTGTCCGGGTCGCGCGGGGTCACCCGCAGCCCGGCCGCGTCCCGGCCCGCGACCCGCCGGGCGGGCAGCGCCGTGACCGGGTCGCCCTGTCCCGTCGACAGGATCCGCCTGGCCAGCTCGGGCGGGGTCAGGTCACCGGCGCGTGGCACCCGGACCGGCACCTCGCCGACGAGCCTGGTCAGCTGGTTCGCGCCGTAGTCCCATGTGTACTCGCCGTCCGGGGTGCCGTAGACGTCGCGCTCGGCGACCGGCGAGACCACGTCGAACCGCCACCGCGAGGGCCCCGCGTACCAGGTTCGCACCCGCGTCGTGCTGGTGAGCAGTGCCGTGAGGTCACGCAGGTTGGGCAACTCCGGCAGCGCCAGTGTGCCGCTGACCTCGGCGAACCCCTGGTAGGGCCGGTCGGTGGAGCCCTGGACGCGCTGTCGCAGCGTCGCCGGGTCGACCTGTGCCGCCGACACGGGCAGCCAGCCGGGCACCTGCGGGACCAGCACCGCGACCACCGCGACGGCGGCCACCACGGTCCACGCGCGCAGTGTCCTCGACCGCACCACGGACAAGGCCACCACCCACCCCTGGTCTCCCGTCGGACGCCGTCCCTGCCCTTTGTACGCCTCCCGCGCCGGACGGGTTCAGGACCGACGCACAGGTCGTAGACCTGATTGGTTCCAGAACTTGATTGATTCCAGAAAATAGGCAAGGATCGGACGGGTGCCCGCCACTTCGGACTTCGAACACCTGCTGCGCGGGGTCGCGCTGCGCGTGACACGTCCCAGGGTCGCGGTACTGGCCGCGGTGCACGACCGTCCACACGCCGACACCGATACGATCATCGGCATCGTACGCGAGGGACTGGGGGCCGTGTCCCACCAAGCGGTCTACGACGTGTTGCGAGTGCTCACCGACGCGGGTCTCCTGCGGCGCATCGAACCGCCAGGCTCGGTGGCACGCTACGAGGCGCGAGTGGGGGACAACCACCACCACGTCGTCTGCCGGTCGTGCGGTGTGATCGCCGACGTCGACTGCGCCGTGGGCGAAGCGCCCTGCCTGACCCCGTCCGAGGACCACGGGTTCGTCATCGACGAGGCCGAGGTCGTCTACCGGGGTCTGTGTCCCGACTGTTCCACTGCCACTTCCCTTGCCACACAACACTGATCCGGAAGGTAGTACCTGTGTCTGAGCGTCCTGACGCCCCCAACGCCGAAGTCGGCGAGATGAACGAGGAGAGCGCGGGCGGGTGTCCGGTCCACGCCGGTCGCTTCAACCACCCGACCGAGGGTGGGAGCAACCGTGACTGGTGGCCGAACCAGCTCAACCTCTCGATCCTGCGCAAGCACTCCGCCGTCGCCAACCCGATGGGCGGGGACTTCGACTACGCCGCCGCGTTCAAGACCGTCGACCTCGACGAGCTGGCGCGTGACGTCGACGAGGTCATGACGGCGTCGAAGGAGTGGTGGCCCGCCGACTTCGGCCACTACGGCCCCTTCATGATCCGGATGGCGTGGCACAGCGCGGGCACCTACCGCGTCGAGGACGGCCGGGGTGGCGCCGGTGCGGGCATGCAGCGCTTCGCGCCGCTGAACAGCTGGCCGGACAACGGAAACCTCGACAAGGCCCGCCGCCTGCTGTGGCCGGTCAAGAAGAAGTACGGCCGCCGCGTCTCGTGGGCCGACCTGATGATCTTCGCGGGCAACCGCGCCCTGGAGACCATGGGCTTCAGGACGTTCGGCTTCGCCGGTGGCCGCGCGGACGTGTGGGAGCCCGACGAGGACATCTACTGGGGCCCGGAGCGCACCTGGCTCGGCGACGAGCGCTACACCGGCGACCGCCAGCTCGAGGCGCCGCTCGCGGCCGTCCAGATGGGCCTCATCTACGTCAACCCCGAGGGCCCCAACGGCGTCGCGGACCCGCTCGGCGCGGCCCGCGACATCCGCGAGACCTTCGGCCGCATGGCGATGAACGACGAGGAGACCGTCGCGCTGATCGCGGGCGGCCACACCTTCGGCAAGACCCACGGCGCCGCCGACCCCGACCAGTACGTCGGCCCGGAGCCGGAGGGCGCGCCCATCGAGGAGCAGGGCCTCGGCTGGACGAACAAGTTCGGCACCGGCAAGGGCCGGGACGCCATCACCAGCGGCATCGAGGTCACCTGGTCGCAGACGCCTGCCCAGTGGAGCAACAACTTCTTCGACAACCTGTTCGGCTACGAGTGGGAGCTGACCAAGAGCCCCGCGGGCGCCAACCAGTGGAAGCCCAAGGACGGCGCGGGCGCCAACACCGTGCCCGACCCCGAGGACGGCTCGCTGGTCCGCACGCCGACCATGCTGACCACCGACCTGGCGCTGCGGTTCGACCCGATCTACGAGCCGATCTCGCGCCGCTTCCACGAGAACCCCGACCAGTTCGCCGACGCGTTCGCCCGCGCCTGGTTCAAGCTCACCCACCGCGACATGGGCCCGATCGAGCGCTACCTCGGCGCCCAGGTGCCGCAGGAGGAGCTGCTCTGGCAGGACCGCGTCCCGGCCGTCGACCACGAGCTGGTCGACGAGACCGACCAGGCCGACCTCAAGGCGAAGATCCTCGAGTCGGGGCTCTCGGTCGGCCGGCTGGTCGCCACCGCGTGGGCGTCGGCCTCGACGTTCCGCATCGGTGACAAGCGCGGCGGTGCCAACGGCGCACGTGTCCGCCTCGAGCCGCAGCGCGGCTGGGACGTCAACGAGCCGGAGAACCTGGCGCAGGTGCTGCGCACGCTCGAGGGCATCCAGGAGGCCTTCAACAGCGCGCAGACCGGCGGCAAGAAGGTCTCGATCGCCGACCTCATCGTGCTCGGCGGGTGCGCCGCGGTCGAGCAGGCCGCCAAGGCCGCGGGCCACGACGTGCGGGTGCCGTTCGTCGCGGGCCGCACCGACGCGACCCAGGAGCAGACGGACATCGAGTCGTTCGCCTACCTCGAGCCCGCAGCCGACGGGTTCCGCAACTACCGCGGCAAGGGGACCCGGCTGCCCGCCGAGTACCTGCTCGTCGACCGCGCGAACCTGCTGAACCTGACCGCGCCGGAGCTGACCGTCCTGGTCGGCGGCCTGCGGGTGCTCGGTGCCAACTACCGGCAGTCCACGGACGGCGTCCTCACCACGAACCCGGGGACCCTGTCCAACGACTTCTTCGCGAACCTGCTCGACATGGACGTCGAGTGGAAGCCGGTGTCCGAGGACGCGGAGACCTTCGAGGGCCGCGACCGCGCCACCGGCGAGGTGCGGTGGACCGGCAGCCGCGTCGACCTGGTGTTCGGCTCGAACTCCGAGCTGCGTGCCGTCGCCGAGGTCTACGCCTGCGACGACGCGAAGGAGAAGTTCGTGACGGACTTCGTCGCCGCGTGGGACAAGGTCATGAACCTCGACCGGTACGACGTCACCGCCTGATCCGTTCGTCGTGACGGCCCGGCCGCGCCACTACCCGGCGCGGCCGGGCCGTTCCCGTCGGGCCGCCTCGGTCGCCAGCACCGCCAGCTCGCTGGTCGCGGCCACCAGCTCCGGCGGGGACTCCACGCGGTAGGGGACACCCACCGCGGCCAGGATCGCCGCCAGCCACGGCCAGTCGTCCGGCGGGTGCTGTAGCGGCAGCTGTGCTCGTCTACCGCCTCCAGCCTGCCCGCCGTCGCGGCCAGGCGGGTCGAGACCTCCGCCCGCGGCGCGAGATCGTCACCCGCTGGAGGGAGCACCATCGGTTCGTGCGATTGCCGGTCTGCCGCAGTCTGAGGGCACGGGTTCGTCAGGTTCAAGCGCGGTTCCGTGACGAGGTGGCGGGGTCCCGCTTCGCAGGCCGTCCCGGCCGTCCCGGCCGTCCCGGCCGTCCCGGCCGCGAGGCCCGTTCCACCGAGCGAAACGGTCAACCCGCAGTTGGAAGCCCCAGGTTGGCGCGAGCCCAACGTTATGAAGGCGTCCTTCGGTGCGCCCAGTGTTACGAAGGCGTCCTTCAGTGCGTTCGGCCGTGAGCCGCCGAGGGTCCACGTCGGCGTCGGCGCGTGACGCTCGCGTTGCGACAGGAAGCACCCGCTGCGCGGGTGCCGGGCGCGTAGCGCCCGTCCCCGAGTTCTCACAGGCTTCACACCGGAACGCTCAACCCACTCGGGAGACCACTGGCGGGTGCGAGCCGTACGTTATGAAGGCGTCCTTCGGTACGCCCAGCGTTACGAAGGCGTCCTTCAGTGCACTGGCTTGGCTGTTACGAAGGCGTCCTTCAGTGCGGTCAGCCGGAGGGTTCGCGGTCCTGGCGCATGGCCCGGTCGGTGATCAGGTACTCGGACGTGCCCGTCCGCTCCAGCATGCGGTCCAGTGCGAGCGGCCGGTTGACGATCCGCAGGTCCAGCCCCAGCGACTCCGTGTGGCGGCGCAGCATGAGCAGCGTCGAGAGCCCACGCGAGTCGCAGATGTCGAGGCCTGCGCAGTCCAGGCGTAACTCACGCAGCCCGGGATCATCGGAGAGCAGATCGGTGACCACGCGCAGCAGCTCGTCGGCGTTGGTGTGGACGATGTTGCCCGCGAGCACGACCCTGCCGACGTGGTTGGCGGGGCGGTCCCACGTGAAGGTTAGTTCTGGCAGGGACGTCATGCGGGCCCCTCCTTCTGCACGAGTCGGTCGAGGTGGCTCGCCCCCTCGGTCAGCAGCTCGCTCGCACGGGGGAAGTCCCGGAGCTGTGCCGTCAGCAGGTCGAGTCCCACCCGCAGCGTGTACGGCGGGACGCCACGTGCCGCGAGAATACCGGTCGTCCAGCCGAGGAACCCGGTGAACAGCTCGCTGTCACCCACATAGAGCGCCGCGGCGAGGAACTCGACGATGTGCGCGAGGTCCTCCGCGGTGTACTGGCGCTGCTGCTCGGTGTACTCCCGCATCGCGGGCACCCGCTCGGCCAGCCCCGAGTACATCCCGGCGACCAGCGTCGTCGACGTCCGCATGACCAGCGAGTACTCCTGGTCGGCGAGGTGCGGCAGGTCGTCGATCGGCTGGTGCACGGCCAGTGGCCGGTCCAGCGGCTCACCGGCCAGCCGGTCGGCCGCGGCCCTGGCGTCCGGTGCCCACGCCTGCGCGCCGAGCAGCTTCGCGTAGCGGCCGTCCGGGCCGAACGCCGCGCCGCCGACGATCACCGGCACCCCGGCGGCCTGGCACGCGGTGATGGTGGCGTGCGCGGTCGGCAGCCGTGTGGGGATGGAGCTGGACAGTGCGACGGCGTCCGGCGCGGTGCGGTGCAGGTGCGCGATCAGGTGCGGGGCGGGCACCTGCGCGCCGAGGTAGTCGACCGCGAACCCGCGCAGCGTCAGGGTCTCGGCGAGCAGGCGGGCGGGCAGCGCGTGCCACTCGCCGTCCACGCACGCCACGGTCACCCGCCCGTGCCGGATCTCCCGGCGCCGCACCGGCAGCGACGCGATGACCCGCTCGTTGATCGCCGTCGCCGCGTGCTCCTGTGCCACGTTGATGCGTGCCTCGGCCCACGCCTCGCCGACGCGCCGCTGCACGGCGCCGATGACGTCGAGCAGGACGGACTCGGCGGGCAGTCCCGCGTCCAGCGCGCCTGCGACGACCTCCCGTGCCGCGTACTCGTCGCCCTCGATCACGGCGTCCCACAACAGGTCGACGTGCTCGTGTGTGTCCGTGGTGATCGTGCTGGTCATGCGGTGTACCGCCCTCGCCCGTGGCCGCCGACGGCCGTCAGGTGCTGGTTGCGCGGCGCCGTGATTGCGAGCACCGCCATGTCGTCGTGCGAGTGGCGGCCCGCCCACTGCATGGCGAGCATCTGGATGCGTTCGGTGACCGCCTCTGCGGGCATGCCCGCGCACTGGGCCAGCGAGTCGCGCAGCCGCTGCTCCCCGTACATCTCGCTGCCGAGCGGCCCGCCCCTGGCCTCGGTGATCCCGTCGGTGTAGAGCAGGCAGGTCTCGCCTGCCGCGAGCGTCACCGCCGCCGACCGCGACCGCATCGTGGACAGCGCGCCGACCAGCGTGCCCCGGGTGTCGACCTCCTCGACCTCCCCGTTGGCGCGCACGACCAGGGGCGGCGGGTGGCCTGCCGCGGTCAGGCGCAGCCGGACGGTGCCGCCGTCACGGGTGACCGAGGCGAGCACGAGCGTGGCGAACCGGGTGCTGTCGCCGCTGATCAGCGAGTCGTTGAGCAGCGTGAGCAGGCGCTGGTGGTCGGTGGACAGCGGCAGCAGCGCACGTACCGTCGTGCGGATCTTGCCGGTCAGCACGGCCGCCTCGAGGCCCTTGCCGCACACGTCACCGAGCACCGCGAGGGTCTCGCCGTCCTCGGTGGGGTGAACGTCGTAGAAGTCGCCACCGACGCGGTCGGTGTCCAGGGCGGCCCGGTACCGGCCCGCGAAGTCGACACCGGCGACCTCACGCAGCGTGGGTGGCAGCAGCTCGCGCATCAGCACCTCGGCGACGAGCGACTGCTCCGCGTAGACGTGCGCGGCGGACATGGCGACCCCGGCCCGCGCGGCGAACAGACGGGCGAAGAGCTCCTCGTCCTCGCTGAAGGCGGACTGCTCGGCGTGCCGCAGCAGCACGAGAGCACCTGCGGGCACCCCGTGGCCGGGCAGCGGCGTGACCACGAGGGAGCCGACCGTGCCGAAGTCGTCCGGCACCAGCCACTCCGGCGCCGACGCCGGATCGATCCAGCGCGAGGGCACGGGAGGAAATCCCTGCAGTGCCTCGCCGAGTCCCGGCACGTCGTCGGGCTCGAGCCTGCGGCGCCTGTGGGCCAGCCGCCCGTCCCGCGTGCACGACACGGTCGGGAACCACCCGTGGCGCCCCGGTGCGATGACCATCGCGGCGTCGGCCAGCTGGGTGGCCGCGAGCTGCGCGGTGACCTCCATGCAGCGCCGGGGGTTCAGCGACGACAGCAGTGCGGTGGACGCGGTGGCGAGGAACTCGGTGCGCTGTCGTTCCAGGCGCAGTGCTTCCTCGGCGGTGTTGTCGACGAGCCACCAGGCGACGCCGCCGTCCGGCAGGCGCACCGGATGCGCCGCGACACTGCGTTCCCCGAGCGGGCCCGTGCTGGTACCCGGCTCACCGGCGACGACCTCACCGTGGGCGGCGTGGAGCCACGAGGGCACGGTGTCAGCCAGTAGCGTGCCGGCCACCGCATCGGGTAGCGCCTCCCGACACCTGTCGTTGGTGTCGGTGATCATCCCGTCACGGTCGGCGACGACGATGGGCAGCGGGGCAGCGAGCCACCCCGGATCGGGTTCGACCCGACCTGGTGACGTGTCCAGTTCTCCCTGGTTCACGGCAGTGGCACACCTCCTTCCCGTGCCACCTACTTTTCGTCAGACTCCTCCCGAAATCAAACCGCACCGCCGGACGGCGTGCACAACCACCGGTCCCCAACCTCCGGCACGAGCCGCTGATCAGCGGCGACGAGGCCCGAAGCGCAGTGTGAAGTCCGTGGCGGCCACGGTCAGGAACGGTTCGTACGGCCGCAACCACGCGAGAGGACCGTCCACTTCCCAGGTCGCGCGGGCCGTGTGGACCCGGCCGCCCGCACGCAGCGGAGTGTGCGCGAGCCGGCCGCGCAGGGCCTGTGACGCCCTGCCCAGCAGGGGGAACGGCAGCCGCAGGCCGCGACGCCCCCGCGTGCCGTGGGCGGAGGCCACCACGGTCTTCCCGAGCCGTGCGGTGGCGTCGAACGACGGCTCGTGCGCCATCTCGAACTCCGCCATGTCCTTCGGGATGCCCCACAGCTCCCGGCCGCCCGCCATCGACGCCGCGCTGTCCACCCAGATGTCGGTGATCGAGAGGCCGGGCCGCGCACCTTCCCGGACCAGCGGCGCCACCAGCAGCTCGTGGTAGGCCAGCAGTCCACCGGGCAGGTAGTCCACGAACGCCGTCGCGACCACGGTCCGCCCGAACGTCGACACCGGCCGCAGCCCGGCGGGCAGCGGCGGCAGCTCGCGGGTCGGCACGAGCCACAGCGAGACGTACCCGTGTCCCCGCAGGTCCCACGGCTCCGGTGGGTAGCCGGCCTCCGTGGCGGACTGTTCTGGAGCGGTCATCCGGCACCTTCCTCCCGCGTGATCGTCAGGTGGAGCGCGGCGGGCGCCGCCGCGGGCACCACCGGTCGGTTCGGCGCGACCGGGGGCACCCGCTCGTAGGCAGAGCCGAGCGGCGGTCGCGGGTCTGGGTCGCCCTTGTTGGGCCACAGGGACATCGCCCGTTCGGCGAGTGCCGTGATGGTCAGCGCGGGGTTCACCCCGAGGTTCGCGCAGATGGTCGAGCCGTCCACCACGTGCAGGCCGGGGCGCCCGAACAGCCGGTGGTACGGGTCGACCACGCCGTCGGCGGCGGTCGCGCCGATCGGGCAGCCGCCGATGAAGTGGCCGGTCAGCGGGATGTTCGCCAGGTCGGGCCACGCGCCGCCGGGGATCCCGTCGAGCCTCGCGGCGACGCGCCTGGTCACGTCGTGTCCCGCCGGGATCCACACCGGGTTCGGCTCCCCGTCGCCCTGCCGGGTGGTCATCCCGCGCCCGAACAGGCCGCGGCGGGTGTAGGTGGTCAGCGAGTTGTCGTGGCTCTGCATGACGAGCAACGCGATCGTGCGCTCCGACCAGCGGCGCGGCGACAGCAGCCTGCGCAGGTCCCTTCGGCGGCGGAACAGCTCACGCAGGCCGAGCACCCAGCGGCGCCTGCCGGTCTCCGGGTCGACGAGGACCGTCATCAGCAGTCCCATCAGGTTGCTGCCCCGCCCGTACCGGACCGGCTCGACGTGCGTCGCCGCGTCGGGGTGGATCGACGACGTGATCGACACCCCGGTCGAGTAGTCCACGTCGTCGGTGCGGGATTTGGCCGCCAGCACCGCCTCCGAGTTCGTCCGCGCGAGCGTGCCGAGCCGGTCGGACACGCCGGGCAGCCGTCCCCGGTCGCGCAGCCGGTGCAGAAGTCGTTGTGTGCCGAGGGCTGCCGCCGCGAACACGACCTGCCCGGCGGTGACGGTCCCCGACCGCAGGGGGGAACCCGTCCGTCGCGTGTGGACGGTGAACCCGCCGGAGGCCAGCGGCACGACGTCGGTCACGGTGGTCAGCGGGTGGACCACCGCACCCGCCTTCTCCGCCAGGTACAGGTAGTTCTTGACGAGGGTGTTCTTCGCGCCCCGCCGGCAGCCGGTCATGCAGGCACCGCAGTGCGTGCAGCCCGTCCGTGCCGGCCCCGCACCGCCGAAGAACGGGTCGGGCACCCGCTCTCCCGGCTCCGCGCCGAAGAACACGCCGACGTCGGCGGGGTGATACGTGCCCCCGACGCCCATCTCCTCAGCGACCGCACGCATCACCTCGTCCGCCGCCGTCGTGCGCGGGTACGTGGTGACCCCCAGCATCCGCCGCGCCTGGCCGTACCAGGGCGCCAGCTCCTCCTGCCAGTCGGTGATGTCCGCCCACCTCGGGTCCCGGTAGAACGCGGCAGGCGGCTCGTACAACGTGTTGGCGTACACCAGCGAACCGCCACCGACCCCCGCGCCGCTCAGCACCAGAACGTCGCGCAGCAAGGAGATCCGCTGGATCCCGAAGCACCGCAACGCCGGCGCGAACAGGTAGTCCCGCACCCGCCAGCTGGTCCTCGCGAACTCGTCGTCGGCGAAGCGCCGCCCCGCCTCCAGCACGCCGACGCGGTAGCCCTTCTCGGTCAGGCGCAACGCGGTGACGCTGCCGCCGAAGCCGGACCCGACCACCAGCACGTCGAAGTCGTACACGTCACGCCCCCTCGACCTGAGGTGTCCGCGTGGTGACGAGCCGGTAGTCGGCGGCGTCGGCCCGTGCCGTGCGCCTGCGGTACTCGCGCACCAGGCCCGGCCAGTTGGTCGTGATCCGGCCCCGGTCGTCGCGGTACCAGCTCGCGCAGCCCGCCCACGCACTGCGCCCGAGCCGTTCGCGCATCTCGGCGTCGAACCGGTCCGCCGCCTCCCGCCGGACGTCCACACCGGACCCGGGGACGATCCGTCGCACCACGTCGAGGATGTAGGCGAACTGGCCCTCCAGCATCGCGATGACGGAGTTGCCGCCGAGGTTCGTGTTGGGCCCGTAGACCAGGAACATGTTGGGGAACCCCGGCACGGTGAGGCCGAGGTAGGCGCTCGCGCCCCCGGCCCACTCGTCTGCCAGCTCCCGGCCCTCCAGGCCGCGGATCCGCATCGGGGCGAGGAAGTCGGTCGCGGCGAACCCCGTGCCGTAGACGACCACGTCGGCCTCGTGCGCGCGGCCGTCCGCGGTCCGCACCCCGGTCGGCGTCAGCTCGGTGATCTTCTCGGTCACCACGTCCACGTTCGGGCTGGTGAGTGCCGGGTACCAGTCGTTGGAGAACAGCAGCCGCTTGCAGCCGATCTCGTAGTCGGGCACGAGCCGTTCCCGCAGCGCGCGGTCGGGCACCTGGCGTCGCAGGTGCACGCGGAACAGCAGGTCGACGAGCCGCGCGAGCGACCGGTGGCTGGTGAGCGCGCTGGTCAGCAGCTCGCCGACACCCCACGTGGCGAGCCGCCCGAGCTGTTGGACCAGCGGGTACCGCTCGAACGCGTGCCGGTGCCACGGCCGGTAGGCGCGGTCCGGCTTGGGCACCACGTACGGCGCGGACCGCTGGAACACGGTGACCCGGGTCGCGCGCGGCTGGATGCGGGGCACGAACTGGACGGCGCTCGCCCCGGTGCCGATCACCGCGATCCGCCTGCCCGCGAGGTCGACGCCGTGGTCCCACCGCGCGGAGTGGAACGTGGGCCCGGCGAACGTGCCGGGGATGTCCGGGATCGCGGGCCGGGACAGCTGTCCGACGGCCGGGACGAGCACGTCGGCGGTGACCGTGCCCGTGCTGGTCTCGATCCGCCACCGGCCGTCCTCGAAGGTCGCGCCGGTCACCTCGGTGCCGCACCGCACGCGCAGGCCCTCGGTCGCCACCGTGCGGCGCAGGTAGGCGTGGATGTCGGGCTGCCCGGCGTAGCGGCGCGGCCAGTCCGGGTTGGGGGAGAAGGAGTACGAGTACAGCGAGGACGGCACGTCGCAGGCGGCGCCGGGATAGGTGTTGTCCCGCCACACACCGCCGACGTCGTCGGCCCGCTCGAGGACGGTGACGTCGGCGAACCCGGCGCGCCGCAACACGCTGGCGACGCCGAGGCCGCCGAAACCCGCGCCGATGACGGCGACACTGGGCTTCCTCGGCGCACGCATTCCGCGAAGGTAGGGAGTCGGCGGGCACCCGGGCCAGACAACCGCGGCCAGCCGATCCATAATTCCGGCCATGACGCAGCTCGCGGAGCCGGTGATCCGGCACTGGGACTTCCCACGGAGCATCGCGGGAACCGGTCTGCTCGTCCGGTTCGGCACGGACCGCGGCGTCCCGCCGGAGCGGTTGCTCGCCGGCAGTGGTCTGACCACGACGGGTCTGTCGAACCCCAGGGCGGAGGTGACCGCGCACCAGGAGCTGCGGGTCGTGCGCAACCTGGCCGCCGCGCTGCCGGAAGCGGGCCTCGCCGTGGGCCGCGAGTACCACGCGACGACGTTCGGCATCCTGGGGTTCGCGTTCATCAGCAGCCCGACCATGCGGGACGCCGTCGCGGTCGCGTTGCGGTACCTGGATCTCAGCTTCACGTTCAGCATCCCCAGTGTGTCCATTGTGGACGGTGAGGTGCTGCTGACGATCGACGACCGACTGCTGCCCGACGACGTCGCACGCTTCCTGGTGGAACGGGACCTGGCCGCGATCCACACGGTGATCGACGAGCTGGTCCCCGGTGGGGTACCGCTCACGGGCGTGGACTTCCGTTTCCCGCCACGGGTTTCCGACGAGGAGTACCGCGAGGTCTTCGGTCTCGCACCGGAGTTCGGGTGCCGGGCGACGGTGGCCAGGTTCGCCGCCGCCTACCTCGACGAGCCGCTGCCGCAGGCAAACCCGCACACGGTCGCGATGTGTGAGGCGCAGTGTCGCGAGCTGGTGTCCAGCAGGCGGGCCCGCACGGGCATGGCACACGAGGTCCGCGAGCTGCTGTCGGGCTTCGGCGCGGTGAGCGCGCAGATGACCGACGTGGCGAGGCGGCTGGGTGTCAGCACCCGCACGCTGCGCCGCAGGCTGGAAGACGAGGGCACGAGCTTCCGGGCGTTGCTCGACGAGGTGCGGGAGGCGCTGGCCGAGGAGCTGCTGACGAGGGGAGCCGTGCCGGTCGAGGACGTTGCGTACCGGCTCGGTTACGCGGAGGCGTCGAGCTTCATCCACGCGTTCAAGCGCTGGAAGGGTGTGACACCGAGCGCGTTCCTGCGAGGTCGCTGACCGGCGTCTACTCCGGGTAGGGTAGGCGGTACGCGCCAGTACCATGCTGGGAGGGACCATGACGCGAGTAGCGGACGTGGCGAAGCCGGTCGTGCGGTGGGGCCTGAACCACGGTATGCCCCGCACCGCGCTGCGGCTGGCCGCGAGGCGGGGCGACCTGCAGGCGCGGCTGTTCACGGCTGGCGGCACGACCCCCACACTCGGGATGACCGACCTGTTCGACGAGATCCGCGCGAGGGGCGCGGTGTCGAAGGGCGCGTTCACCTACCTGACGGCGAGCCACGCCGTGGTGCGGGAAGTGCTGGGCCGCAACGACTTCCGCAGCGGGATCACCCCGGCGGCCGGGTTCTGGGGCAGGCTGGCGCGGTGGTCGTCGGTGGCGTTCCTGCACCCGATGGCGCCGCCGTCGCTGCTGGTCACGGAGCCGCCGGACCACACCCGCTACCGCAGGCTGGTGACGCGGGTGTTCACGGTGCGTGCGGTGGAGAACCTGCGCGGACGCACCGAGGAGATAGCGAACGAGCTACTGGACACGATCGACCCGACCGATCCGGTGGACCTGGTGGAGACCTACTGCGGTCAGCTGCCGGTGACCGTCATCGCGGAGATCCTGGGTGTTCCGCCCGAACAGCGCGGCACGGTGTCGACGCTGGGGTCCGCGGCGTCGCCGAGCCTGGACATGGGGTTGTCGTGGGGCCAGTTCCGGCGGGTGGAGTCGGCGCTGGCGGCGTTCGACGCGTGGCTCGCCGAGCACCTGGAGAAGCTGAAGGCGAACCCGGGGGACAACCTGCTGAGCCGGCTCGTGGCGGCACGCGAGGACGGGGTGGGCCTGACCGATCTGGAACTTCGTGCCACGGCAGGGCTGGTTCTGGCGGCCGGCTTCGAGACGACGGTGAACCTGCTGGGCAACGGCACCGCGCTGCTGCACGACAACCCGGCGGAGCTGGCCGTGCTGCGCGAAGACCCGGCGCTGTGGCCGAACGCGGTGGACGAGATCCTTCGCATCGACCCGCCGGTCATGCTGACGGGCCGGACGGCCACGCACAACACGGAAGTGGCCGGGGTCCCGGTCCCGGCGGGCGCGCTGGTCACGACGATCCTGGCGGGGGCGAACCACGATCCGGCGGTGTTCCCGGAACCGAGGCGGTTCGACGTGCGGCGGCCCAACGCGCGTGAGCACATCTCGTTCTCGGCGGGCAGACACTACTGTCTCGGCGCGGCCCTGGCCCGGATGGAGGGCGAAGTCGGCCTGCGGACACTGTTCGACCGCTACCCGAACCTCCGCCTCATCCCCGGCGCGACCCACCGCAACACCCGAATCCTGCGTGGTTTCGAGCGCCTACCGGCCCGCCTGACCCCCTGGCCCATGCACTGAAGGACTCCTTCCTGACGCCGAGCGCAAGGAAGGAGTCCTTCATAACGATGGGTCGAGCACGTTACTCGCTGTCGGTGTCCTGCGCGTCTGGTTCCTCGAGGTGCCCGAGGTCGTGCCCCAGCTCGGCGAGCAGTTCGTCGAAGATCGGTGTCGTCATCACACCTTGATCCGGCATCTGGTCCTCCCCGGTCCAGCATGGGCGCGTCGGGCTCCCACACCCCCACGCCATCCCCGAATGTTACTGCTCCCGACCCCCCACGTGCACGCGACGCACCGAGTGTCCAACTTTTGACCTGATCGACATTCCAGGCAGCGCACCCACAAGACCCGAAGCCCCGCCACCGAACCGTGCACTGACCAGGCGTTTCTCCCGTGCGCCCGGCAAGGCCGCTGCCGGACGCGTCGCCGAGCCCCCGAAATCGTGCGGTGCGCCCGGGTGACTGTCCACAAGAACGTTACCGGACAGTCCGTGTTCAGCCGGGAACACTGTGTCGCGGCCGGAAGTCCTCATCGGACAGGGTCAGACTTCACGCTTCCTGCCAGGGAACCACCACGCCCACGAGCCGAGCAACCGCATCACCGCCGGAACGACCAGACACCGGATCACCAACGCGTCGACCAACACGGCGACCGCGAGCCCGAGCCCGAACTGACGGAGCATCCGGTCCTGGTCGAGCAGGAACGCCCCGAACACCACGATCATGATCGCCGCCGCCGCGGTGATCACCCCGCCCGTCGTGGCAAGGCCCTCACGCACCGCCCGCGACGCATCCCCGGTACGACGCCACTCCTCGTGCATCCGCGTCACCAGGAACACCTCGTAGTCCATCGACAACCCGAACACGATGGCGAACACCAACACCGGCACGAACGCCTCGATCGGACCCGGCTGCTCGCCGAGCAGACCGTGCTGGAACACCAGCGTCATCGCCCCCAGCGCGGCCCCGATGCTCAGCAGGTTCAACAAAGCGGCCTTCAACGGCACCAGCAGCGAACGGAACACCACCATCAGCAGCAACGCCGACAACCCGACCACGACCAACACGAACAACGGCAACCGATCCCCGACCGCGCCGGCGAAGTCGGCGGCCGCCGCGACCGACCCACCCACCAGACAGGTCGCACCCGTCCGCGAAGCCAGTCCCGGCAACACCTTCTCCCGAAGCCGCGTCACCAACCCGGACGTCGCCGGGTCCTGCGGCGCCGTGTCCGGGTACACCATCAACACCCCGAACCCTCCGGTCATGCGCGGCTCACCCGTCCCTGCCACGCCGTCCACATCGGACACCGCCTCGGTCAGTTCCGCCATCGCCGAAGGAGAACCCTCGACCACCACGACCAACGGACCGTTGAACCCCGGCCCGAACCCCTCGGCGAGAAGGTCATACGCCTGCCGGGTCGTGGAGTCCGGCGACTCCGTGCCCTCGTCGGCGAACCCGAGATGCGTGCCGAGCGCGGGCAGCGCGAGCCCGGCCAACGCGGCGAGCGCCACCACGAGGGCCGGCCACGGACGCCCCTGCACCAGCGTGGCCCAACTCCGCCACCTCGCGCCCCGGTCACGGTCCGCCCGCCTGCGCACCGCCCGCTCCAACCGCCTCCCGAACAACGTGAGCAGTGCGGGCAGCAACGTGATCGACGCGACCATCGTGACCAGCACCGTGAGACTGACGGCCAGCGCGACGCCCCGCAGCGACCCGAGCCCGAGCGCGAGCAGGCCCAGCAACGCGATCATCACCGTGCCGCCCGCGAACAACACCGACCGGCCGTCCTGCACCGGCTCACCCCGCTCGGGGCGGTGCTCCTGTCCCGGGCCGGCTAGGGTTCCCGCAGCCGGGCTCTGAGCACGTCGAACTCGCAGCCTGGCGCGTCGGGATCGAAGCCGTGCTCGATCAGCCAGTGCGCTGCCGTGAGGCTGCGCAGTGACCACCAGGCGCGGATCACGTCCCGGTCGGCGTCGGGGCCGTAGCCGGTGAGCAGGTCGTCGAGGCGTTCCTCGTGTCCGAGGGTCAGGATGGCGAGGTCGAACATGGCGTCGCCGGGGGCGGCCTCCGACCAGTCGA
This sequence comes from Actinophytocola oryzae, assembly GCF_004364325.1. Taxonomy (GTDB): domain Bacteria; phylum Actinomycetota; class Actinomycetes; order Mycobacteriales; family Pseudonocardiaceae; genus Actinophytocola; species Actinophytocola oryzae. The sequence continues at coordinate 286,794 of NZ_SOCP01000001.1, forward strand.
TGACGCCGGTGACCTCGTCTCCGTCGACGAACACGTGGGTGATCTGCAGGTCGCCGTGGATGAACGCCGGTTTCCACGGCCGGAGCGCGATCTGCGCGATCTCGCGGTTGCGCCGGATCACCTCGGCGGGCAGGACGGCGTTGGCGTGGAGCCACGCGCACTCCCTGTCCAGTTCCGCCGCGACGTCCTCGAGCGTGCGCCCGGGCCACGGCGGCAACGGCGCGTCGTGCAGCCGGCGTACGGCGGCGCCCGCCGCGGCCCACGCCGCCGGTGACGCGGTTGACGGTTCGCCGAGGACACCGAGGGCCTTGCCCGGCACGGCGGCGATCGCGAGCGCGGGCGGCTCGCGCCAGAGGACCGCCGGGGTCGGTACGGGGGCCATGGCCATCGCCGCCACCTCGACGTCGGCGTGCGCCGGGTCGACGTCGACCTTCAGGAACACCTCACCCACACGCAGCGTCGCACGCTGGCTGTGAGCGACGACGACTTCGACCCCGTCCATACCGGCCATCCTGGCGGGGACGGCAGCCGATGTCGCCGGATTTAGGCGGCTTCGGTCCTGGCCGGCTCGTCGGTGGAAACCGGCCGTCCTCGCCGACTGCGCGGTCAGCTCTCAGCGGCGGCGTCGGTCAGCCACGCGGCCAGGTAGTGGGCGAACGAGTTCCGGACCAGGAGGTGGTAGGTCGGTTCGTCGGTGGTCTGCCACAAGATCACCTGGGTTCTCGCCAGGGTGGTTTGCGCGCAGTTGCCCGCCGAGAACGATCTCGGGTGTAGGTCGAGCGTGCAGCCCTTCTCCAGGATGTCCCGGGCGTGCGGGCCGCTCAGCTCGATCGTCGTCCGGTTCGCCGAGACGTCCACCCCGTTCGGGAGTTCGAGCGGCGGGCCGTCCAGCACCAGCCACTCCGACGGCCCCAGCCACAGGACGTCGTGCTCCTCCCACCGGATGGCAGTGTTGGCGGCGGGCTTGGGAAACGGGCCACCACCCTGCACGTTCGCCGCCCTGCGGAACGGGAGTTCTCTCATGCCCGCGGGCAGGGGGTGGTCGGCCAGTGGGCTGCGGCGCAGGGAGTCAGCCGTCACGGCGCAGGCCTTCCTTGTCGTAGAACACCGGGTCCGTGATCGTCGCCTCAGCCAGGCTGTCGCCCAGTGGGGCCAGCACCTTCTCGCCAAGGCGTGATCGGCCGCCCTTGACCAGGGCCAGCGCGAACGTTCTCGACAGCGCGGCGCTGCGATAGCTCGACGTCACGTGGCCCAGCATGGGAACGGGCGGCGTCAGCGGCGTGTTCGGCGCGATCAGCTGTGTCCCTTCCGGGATCAGCAGGTTCGGGTCCGTCGGCAACAGGCCCACCAGCTGCTTCCGGTCCGGCCGCCTCGTGTCCCGGCGTCGCAGCGACCTCCTGCCCACGAAGTCCTTGCGCGTCGACACTATCCACGACATCCCCAGGTCGTGCGGAGTCACCGTGCCGTCGGTGTCCTGCCCGACTATCGGGAAGCCCTTCTCCGCCCTCAGCACGTGCATGGTTTCCGTGCCGTACGGGACGATCGCCAGGTCCTCACCCGCCTCCAGGACCGCCTCCCACGTCGCCAGGCCGTACCACGACGCCACGTTGACCTCGTACGCCAGCTCACCCGAGAACGAGATGCGGGCTATCCGCGCCGGGACCTCGTTGTGCAGCACCACGTTCCGGAACGTCATGAACGGGAAGCCCCCGGCGGACACGTCCTCCGACACCAGCCGGGAGACCACCGTGCGGGACTCCGGACCAACCACGGCGATCGTCGACCACTGCTCGGTCACCGACGTGAACGTCACGTCCAAGGTCGGCCACTCCGTCTGCGCCCACTCCTCGAACCAGTCCAGCACCTTGGCCGCACCGCCCGTCGTGGTGGTCACGTAGTAGCGGTCCTCCGCCAGGCGCATGGTCACGCCGTCGTCCATCACCATGCCGTCCGGGCCGCACATCATGCCGTAGCGGCACGCGCCGACCGCCAGCTTCTTGAACGCGTTGGTGTACATACGGTTCAGGAACTCGCCCGCGTCCGCGCCCACCACCTCGATCTTGCCGAGCGTCGACGCGTCCTGGACCGCCACGCCCGTTCTCGCGGCACCGCACTCCCTCAGGACCGCTTCTTCCATGCTCTCACCGGGCTTCGGGTAGAACCTCGGGCGCCTCCACTGTCCCACGTCCTCGAAGACCGCGCCCGCCGCCACGTGCCACGGGTGGATCGGGGTGGTACGGACGGGGTCGTGCAACGCGCCCCTGTTGCGCCCGGCCATCAACGCGAACGACACCGGCACGTACGGGGCCCGGAACGTCGTCGTGCCAAGGTCTCCCGGCGAGCCGAGGTCCAGTGCGGCGGCCAGCACCCCCAGCATCGGCAGGTTCGAGGTCCTACCCTGGTCCGACCCCGTGCCGATCGTCGTGAAGCGCTTCACGTGTTCGGGGGAGCGCATGCCCGCGCGGGTGGCGCGCAGTACGTCCGCCACCGTCGCATCTCGTTGCAAGTCAACGAAACAGCGGTCGGGCTCGAGTGGCACCCGCCACACCGGGCGCGGCGGCACGACGTCCCGGTGCGCCACGTGCGGGAGGTCCGGCAGCGATCCCGGAAAACCCACCGCTGCCGCCGCCGTCACGCCCGCTGCCGCGCCCTCCGCGCGGGCCTCCGCCGGCCCGTACACGCCGTTGGCCGCGCCCACCACCTGGTTCGCCTGTGCCGCGCGGTCCGGCACGAAAGCCGCAAGGGTGTCATCCCACCGCAGTGTGCCGCGGGACTGGCTGAACAGGTGGACCACCGGGCTCCATCCGCCCGACACCGCCAGCAGGTCGCACTCCAGCTCGACGTCCCCTGTGGACACTCCGATGACCCGGGCGTTGCCCAGCGCCCGCTCCACGAGCTGGTTCGCCCGTACCTCGATGTCCAGTGACGCCGCCCGTGTCGCGAGGTCTTCCGGTGGCGTCGCCCTGGCGTCCAGGACCACCACCCGCGCACCTGCCGACGCCAGGTCGAACGCTGTCTCGTACGCGCTGTCGTTCGTCGTGTGCACGACCACGTTCCGGCCCGGCAGCACCGCGTACCGGTTCACGTACGTCCGCACGGCCGACGCCGACATGACGCCCGGCAGGTCGTTGTCCGCGAACACCAGCGGCAGCTCGTGCGCGCCCGTCGCCAGCACGACACGCCTCGCCCGCACGTGCCACAGCCGCCGCTTCTGCGCCACCAGCACGTAGTTGCTGTCGTAGTAGCCGAAAGCCGTCGCCCCCGCCAGCATCCGCACCTCGGCGCGCCCGGCCAGCTCGGTCACGGTCGACGAGACCCACGGCAGCACAACGGGATCCGACAGCAGGCTCCCCCCGGGCGCCGGCTGGTCGTCCACCAGCAGCACCCGCGCCCCACCCGACGACGCCGCCAGCGCCGCCGCGAGCCCGGCCGGGCCTGCCCCGACCACCAACACGTCCGTGTGCACGAACTTCTTGTCGTGCACCATTTCCCCGAGCGGCTCCAGCCGGCCGACGCCGCTCAGCAGCGACACCGACAGCCCTTCCGCCAACGGGACGGTCGTCGCGGTCAGCGACGGCTCGCCGTCGACCTGTACCAGCGCGTTGGGCTCCTCGACGCCTGCCGTCACGATCCCGCGCGGTCTGCCCCTGTACTGCGACGGCCCGACTGTCACGAGACCGTCGGCCAGCATCGCCGACGCCACGGTGTCGCCGGCGAAACCCGTGCGTGCCACGCCGTCCAGGGTGTACCGCAGGGTGACCGTGCGGTCGATCCGGCCGCCGGTGGGCAGTCTCATCGGTCCTCCACGAACTCCGACGTGGTCGTGTCGCGGACCGTGTCGAACCAGCGACGGCAACCCGCGGCGTGCACCCACCGCTCGGCGAACGCGCCCTTCGGGTTGTCACGGAAGAACAGGTACTCCGCCCATTCCCTGTCGGACAACGCATCCGGGTCCGCCGGGTACGCGACACCGGCCTGTCCGCCGTAGCGGAACTCGATCTCCTCGCGCTCACCGCACCAGGGACACTTGATCAGCAGCATCTGCGGTCCAATCAGTGCGCCACGGCAGCCGCGCCGTGCTCGTCGATCAACGCCCCGGTGGTGAAGCGTGCCAGGCTGAACGGCTCGTTCAGCGGATGCGGCGCCCCGGTCGCGATGGTGTGCGCGAACACCCACCCGACCCCCGGCGTCGCCTTGAAACCCCCTGTGCCCCAACCACAGTTGACGTACAGGTTCTCCAGCGGCGTCAGTCCCACGATCGGCGACGCGTCCGGTGTGACGTCCACGATGCCGCCCCACGAGCGGATCACGTGCGCACCGGCGAAGATCGGGAACAGCTCGAGCGCCGCGGCCGTCTGGTCCTCGATGACGTGCACCGAACCCCGTTGCCCGTAGGAGTTGTACGAGTCGATGCCCGCACCCATGACCAGCTCTCCCTTGTGCGCCTGGGAGACGTACACGTGCACGTGGTTCGACATCACCACCGTCGGGTGGATCGGCTCCAGCAGCTCGGACACCAGCGCCTGCAACGGATGGCTCTGCAGCGGCAACCGCAGCCCCACGGTGTCGGCCAGCACACTCGAGTGCCCGGCCGCCGCCAGCCCGACCGAGCCCGCGTGGATCGGGCCGAGGCTCGTCTCCACGCCGACCACCCGGTTGCCGTCCCGCAGGAAGCCCGTGACCTCGCAGTGCTGGATCAGGTCGACCCCGCACTCGTCGGCCTTGCGCGCGAACGCCCACGCCACGTGGTCGTGCTTCGCGATGCCCGCACGCGGCTGCCAGGTGCCGCCAAGCACCGGATACCGGGTGTGGGGCGAGGTGTTGAGGATCGGGCACACCTTCACGACGTCCTCCGGCGAGAGCCACTCGCCGTCGATCCCGTTGAGACGGTTGGCGTTGACGCGTCGCATCGAGTCGCGGACGTCCTGCGGCGTGTGCGCGAGGTTGAGCACGCCCCGCTGGCTGAACAGGATGTCGTAGTCGAGGTCCTCGGGGAGCGTCTCCCACAGCTTCAGCGCGTGCTCGTAGATCCCCGCGCTCTCGTCCCACAGGTAGTTCGACCGGATGATCGTGGTGTTGCGGGCCATGTTCCCGCCCGCGAGCCAGCCCTTCTCCAGCACGGCGACGTTCCTGATGCCGTGGTTGCGCGCGAGATAGTACGCGGTGGCGAGACCGTGGCCGCCCGCCCCCACGATGACCACGTCGTAGGACGGCTTGGGTTCCGGGTTGCACCACAGGTGCTCGCTCATCCGCGCAGCCTCGTCATGGCCGGGTCGAACAACGGCTCCTCGGCGACCGTCGCGAGGATGCGGCGACCGAAGTATCCGATGTGGACGGTCCAGCCGGGTGTCGCCAGCTCAGCGGGAAGCCACGCGTAGGCGATGCCCGTGCCGATGGTGTGGCCGTAGGCGGCGCTGGTGACGTAGCCGACGGGATTGTCCCCGTCGTACACGGGTTCCTTGCCCAGCACGTACGCGTCGAGTGTGAGACAGGTCAGCTTCCGCGTACTCTGCCGGGTCGCGTCCTTGCCGACGAAGTCCGGTTTCGCCTTCTTCACGGCGAAATCGAGCCCGGCCTCGGACGGCGTGTGCTCGTAGGTCATGTCCGTGCCGAACGACCGGTAGCCCTTCTCCAGGCGGAGGCTGTTGAACGCCCCACGGCCCGCGGCGATCACGCCGTGCTCCCGACCGGCCGCCCACAACGTGTCCCACAGCTTGAGGCCCATGTCAGCGGTAGTGTACAGCTCCCAACCCAGTTCGCCCACATAGGACAGTCGCAGGGCGGTCACCGGGACGTTGCCGACATGGCCCCGCGCGCCACGGAAGTACCTCAGCTTCACCAGGTCCAGGTCGGTCAGCGGCTGCACGAGGTCGCGTGCCCTCGGCCCCCACACCCCGACGCAGCACGTCCCCGCCGTCGTGTCGCGGACCTGGACCGTGCCGTCCGGCGGGAGGTGGCGGGCCAGCCAGTCCAGGTCGAGCATCCCGTTGACACCGACCTGGAACGTGTCCCGGCCCAGTCGCGCGACGGTGACGTCGCTGCGGATGCCGCCGTCGTGGTCGAGCAGCAGGCAGTAGGTGACGGAGCCGACGGACTTGTCGACGTCGCCGGTGACCAGCCGCTGCAGGAACTCCGTGGCGCCGGGCCCGGTGACCTCGACGCGTTTGAGGGCGGTCATGTCGTAGAGCGCGACGGCCTCCCTGGTCACCTGCGCCTCGGCCGCGACGATCGGGGACCAGTAGCGGGCGGCCCACTCGTCGGGCCGCGGGATGTCCCTGCCGGCCACGAGACCGGCGTTGGCCTGGTACCACTGCGGCCGCTCCCAGCCGCCGGCCTCGAGGAAGGAGGCCCCCAGCTCCTGCTGCCTCGGCCGGAACGGACTGGTCCTCAGTGGACGCGGGTCCTCCATCGGCTGGGCCGGGTGCTTGATGTCGTACACCTCGACGAAGTTCTGGCACGCCCGCTCCCGCACGTACTTCGGCGCGAGCTGGTGCGGCTCGAACCGGTTGACGTCGCACTCGTGCAGGTCGAACGACGTGCAGTACCCGTCGGCGATCCACTCGGCCATCGCGCGGCCGACCCCGGCGGAGTGGGTGACCCAGACCGCCTCCGCGACCCAGAACCCGCGCACGTCACGGGAAGGGCCGAGGAGCGGCATGTCGTCGGTGGTGAACGAGAAGAGGCCGTTGATGCCCTCCTCGACCTTCGCGTCCCGGGTGGCGGGCAGGAGTTCGTGGGTCTCGCGCCAGGCCTCCGCGAAGTCCTCCTCGGTGAAGGGCTGCACGGACGGCATGACGTCTGCGGCGTCCACGCTCGGGATGTCGTCGGCCGACACGGGCATGGGCCGGTGGCCGTAGTAGCCGATGCCGATGGTGTCGAACCGTTCGCGGTAGTAGAGGTCGGCTTCCTGGTGGCGCAGGATCGGCCGGGTGATCTCCGCCGTGTGCCCGGTCAGCGGGGCGACGCGGCCGGTCCAGGCGAGTTGGTGGGCCATGGGGGACAGTGGCAGGGACATGCCGACCATGCCTGCTATGCGCGCACCCCAGATCCCGGCGCAGCACACGACGATGTCCGCGGGCAGCTCACCCCGGCTGGTGGCGACACCGGTGACGCGGTCGCCAGTGACGAGGACGTCGAGCACCTCGGTGCGGTCCAGGACGGTCACGCCGCGCTCCCGCGCGCGGTCGACCTGGGCGGCGACGGCACGGACGGCCTTGGCGACGCCGTCGGTGGGGGTGTGGAGGGCGCCGAGCGTCCTGTCGGGGTCGAGGAGGGGGAAGAGGTCGAGGCACTCGTCGGGGCCGATCACGGTGGCCGGGATGCCCCAGGAGGTGGCCCAGCCCTGGCGGCGGTGGAGGTCGTTCAGACGGGCGGGGGTGGTAGCCACCTCGAGGCCGCCGACCTGGAGGAAGCACGGCTCACCGCCTGCGGACAGGCCCGTGAGCTTCTCGACGGTGTAGCGGGCCATCTCGGCCATGGCCTTGCTGGGGTTGGTCTGGAAGACGAGGCCGGGGGCGTGGGAGGAGGAACCGCCCGGGGCGGGCAGCGGACCCTGGTCGATGATCGTGATGTCCCCGAAACGCCGTGCGGACAGCTCGTCGACCAGCGCGGCCCCGACGACACCCGCTCCGACCACCACGACCCGGGGTCCGGCCATGCCACCCTCCACAGTGCGCGATCCGCAACAGCACGCAGGCTACGCAACTCAGCGTCGTGGCCCGGATGGCCCTTGTCAAGTGCCCGAGCCCCGTCTGCACTGAAGGACGCCTTCGTAACGCTGACCGTAAGGAAGGCGTCCTTCAGTGCGTTGGGGTGGGTCGGGTCGGGGCGGTCAGGACTTCGGGAGCCAGGCCTGGATCTTGTCCTTGTTCGCGTCCACCCACTTCTTGGCGGCGGCCTCCGGGGACAGTTTGTCCTCGGCGATCGACTTCGCGACCTCGTTCTGGTCGTCGTTGGTCCACTGGAAGTTCTTCACCAGCTGGTAGGCGGGCCCACCGGCGTCGGCGAACTTCTTGCTCACGATCTTGTCCAGGTCGTAGTCCGGGTAGTCGCAGGCGATCTTCTCCGGGTCCGCGTCACACCCGGCCGTGTACTTCGGCAGGTCGACCTTCACCAGCTCGATCTCCGCGAACAGCCACTGCGGCGAGTAGAAGTACCCGATCACCGGCGTCTTGTTCGCCTCGGCCTGCCGGAACGCCTGAATCAACGCCGTTTCGCTGCCACCGTAGACGACCTTGTAGTTCAGGTTCAGGTTCTTGACCAGCGCCTCGTCGTTGGTGACGAACGACGGGTCACCGTCGAGCAGTTGCCCCTGCGCACCCGACTCCGACGTCCTGAACATGTCCGCGTACTTGTTGAGGTTGTTCCAGTCCGTGATGTCCGGGTACTTCTCGGCGAGCCACGGCGGCACGTACCACCCGATCTGCCCCTCGACCCCCGTGGAACCCGCCGACACAGCCGTCTTCTGCTCGTCGATGTACTTCTTCCTCAGGTCGTCGTGGCCCCAGTTCTCGACCACGGCGTCCACCTCGCCGGTGCCGAACCCCTGCCACGCGACCTCCTCCTTGAGGTCCTTCTTCGTTACCGTACAACCGAGTTCCGTCTCGGCCACATACGCGAGCACCGCCGCGTTGGCCTCGTAACCCACCCACGGGTTGATCGCGATGTTGAAGTCACCGCAGTCCCCGGAACCACCGCCGGACGACGACTCGCCGACCTTCGCCCCGCCGCACCCTGCCATCGCCATCGCCGCCAGCAGGACGCCGGCGCGAACCCAGGTCGAACGTGTCACTTGCCACTCCTTCGTTCTCGGTGTCACTGGGCGCGCCGTGCCGCCGCCTGCGTGAGACGGTCGAGCATCACGCCGAGCAGGACGATCGCCGCTCCTGCCGCGAGGCCCTTGCCGTAGAGCTGTGCCTGGGAGAAACCCGCCACCACGTCGTAGCCGAGCGCACCCGCGCCAACGAGACCGCCGACCACCACCATGGACAGCACGTAGATCAGCCCCTGGTTCGTCGCCAGCGTCAACGCGTGCCGTGCCATCGGCAGCTGCACCTTGGTGATCAGCTGCCACGTGCTGGACCCCGCCGACGTCGCCGCCTCGACCGTCGTCGGGGACACCCCTCTGATGCCGTCGGCCACGACCTTGATCGTCACCGGCGCCGCGAACACCACCGCCGCCACGATCGCCGTGAACCGGCTGGCGCTGAACAACGCCAGGAACGGCACCAGGTAGACGAACGGCGGCATCGTCTGACCCGCGTCGAGCAGCGGGCGCAACACCCGGTCGACCGTGCGGTTGCGGCCCATCCACACGCCGAACACGACACCCAGCGCCAGCACGATCACCGTCGCGACCAGCGTGGACGCCAGCGTCGCCATCGAGTCGGCCCACAACCCCGTGCCCCACAACAGGAGCAGACATGCCGCCGACACGATCGCCGCCCGCACCGAGCCGACCACGGCCGACACCGCCACGACCGCCGCCGCCAGCAGCCACCACGGCGACTCCGTCAGCAGCGTCTGCAGCGGGTCGATCAGCACGAGCGTGACGAAGTCCTTGACGCCACCGGTCACCGACGACAGGTTCGTCTGCACCCAGTCCGTCGCGGTCGTCGTGAACTGCGCGATCCACCGGCCCACCGGCACGTCCGGCGGGAACTCCGCCGCCCACACGTAGGTCGTCGACAGGTACACGGCGACGACCGTCAGCACGGCACCCGCACCGAGCACACCCCGTCTGACCATTGTGGACATCCGAGGGGTGTCGACCCGCGCGCGGGCAGCCGCACCGGTGGTGACCCGGTCCAGCACGATCGCCATCACGACGATCGCGAGGCCCGCGTTGAACGCCGTGCCGACATCGAGGGTCTGCAACGCCTTCACGACCGTCTTGCCGAGGCCGGGTGCGTCGATCAGCGCGGCGATCGTGACCATCGCCAGCGCGGCCATGATCGTCTGGTTGACACCGAGCACGATCGTCCGCTTCGCCGTCGGCAGCAACACCTTGAACAACGTCTGGTTCGTCGTGGCGCCAAGGGACTCACTCGCCTCGACCGTCTCGCGCGGCGCGTTGCGGATGCCGTGCGCGGTGAACCTGATCACCGGGGGCGCGGCGTAGATCAGCGTCGCGATCGTGGCCGACGCCGGACCGATGAGGAACACCAGTGTCAGCGGCGCGAGGTACACGAACGACGGCATGATCTGCATGAGGTCCAGCACCGGCGTGATGATCCGGTGGAACCGGTCGGACAACCCGGCCCAGACCCCCAGCGGCAGCCCGATGAGCAACGCGATGAGCACCGCCGCGAGCGTCAGCGCCAGCGTGTCCATGCTCTCGCGCCACAATCCCTGCAGACCAAGGAAGGTGAAGCCCGCGGCGGCCAGCAGCGCCATCCGCCACGACGCGACGGCATACGACACGTACCCGACGATCGCCACCACCCCGAGCCAGCCGATCAGCGGCACCGGCCGCCCGAACGACGGCTGCGCGATCAGCGCCTGGACGAACGACGTGAACTCGTCGACGACGAGCCGGATCTCGTTGAAGAAGTACAGGAACACCGGGTTGGTGTTGCGGCTCGCGCCGAGCGAGTCGTTGAAGTCGTTGATCGTGTGGTGCAACGGGGTCAGCTGCGCGGCGCCGAGGGACAGCGTGTGCATCCCACGCAGCACCGCCCACAGTGCCAGGAACACCACCAGGATGCCGACGACCAGCGCACCGCGGCCTGGGCGGCGCAACGACGCGGCACGAGGAAGGGCCAGCTGGGCCATCACTCACCCGCCACGGCGCTGAGGATCTCCTCGTGGCTCACGACGCCGAGCAGCTCACCGTCCCGCACGACCTTCACGGGCCGGTCGGCGGCGAGCACAGCACGCACCGCCTCCCGCACCACCACCTCAGGCGCCAGCTCCGGCCCGTCCAACACGTCGTCGGGCCGCGAGGGACGCATGATCGACCGCAGCGTGAGGACGTCCGCGCGCGGCACGTCCCGGACGAAGTCGGACACGTACTCGTCGGCAGGCGAGCGGACCAGCTCCTCGCCGGTGCCGCACTGCACGGCCTTGCCGTCACGCATGATCAGGATGCGGTCGCCCAGCTTCAGCGCCTCGGACAGGTCGTGGGTGATGAACACCATCGTCTTGCCGACCTCGCGGTGCAGGCGGATGACCTCGCTCTGCATGTCCCGGCGGATCAGCGGGTCCAGCGCGGAGAACGGCTCGTCGAAGAACAACACGTCCGGGTCGCCGGCGAGTGCGCGGGCCAGTCCGACGCGCTGCTGCATGCCGCCGGAGAGCTGGTCGGGGTAGGACCGCTCGTTGCCGTCGAGGCCGACCAGCTCGATCACCTCGAGCGCCCGCCGGTGCCGCTCCGCCCTGCCCATGCCGCGGATCTCCAGCCCGTAGGCCACGTTGTCGATCACGCGGCGGTGCGGTAGGAGCCCGAAGTGCTGGAACACCATGGAGAACTTGTCGCGCCGCAACGACCGCAACCGCCTGCGGTCCGCGGCGAGGATGTCCTCGCCCTCGAACACGACCTCCCCGGCCGTCGGCTCGATGAGCCGGGTCAGGCAGCGCACGAGTGTGGACTTGCCCGACCCGGACAGGCCCATCACGACGAAGACCTCGCCGGCGGCGACCTCGAAGTCGATGCCGCTGACCGCGGCGACGCAGCCGGTCGCGTCCATCAGCTCGCGGCGGGACAGGGCGGACAGCTCCGGGGACTCGGGCACCCGCTCCGGCCGCACGCCGAACACCTTCCACAGCGCGCGGACGGCGATCACCGGGTCGCCGGGGATCTTGGGGGTGGGTTCGGTGACTTCGGTCGGTGCGGCCACGGTTCACCTCTGCCGTGTTGCGTATGGTGCACTTCGTACCTGTTAATGGAACAGAATTGACCCTGGGTGAGTGAGCGTCAAGGGTGCGGCGTGTTTCAGAACGGTGAGGAATGTGCGGCGAGCCCGTGCCAGCCCAGCTGCCGCGAGATCTCCCGGGCCGCCTCGACGACCTTCGCGGCCACCTCGGACACTCGCTCGGCCGGGATGCGGAACGTCGGCCCCGACGCGCTCACCGACCCCGCGACCTCGCCGTCCGGCCCGGTGATCGGCGCCGCGACCGCCGTCAGCCCGACCTCCAGCTCGTCGACCGCGACCGCGTAGCCGTTCCGTCTCGTGGCCGCCACCTCGGCCAGCAGGGCGGTCACGTCGGTCTTGGTGTGGTCGGTGAACCGGCGCAGCGGCTGCGCGGTCAGCTCGGCGAACCGCGCGGGCGACACGTGCGCGAGGTGCACCTTGCCGTTGGACGTGGCGTGCAGCGGGACGCGCTGGCCGACCCAGTTGTACGGCTGGAGCGTCGAGGCCGCCGCGGTCTGGTCGAGGTAGAGCGCGTCGTGTCCGGACAGGACGGTGATGTTGACCGTCTCGCCCAACTCGTCGGCCAGGCGTCTGGTCACGGGCCTGCTGCGCTGCACGATGTCCAGGCGCGCGGTGGTGGCGCCTGCGAGCTGGAGCACCCCGACACCCAGCCGGTACTTGCCGCGGTCGGTGGTCTGCTCGACCAGTTCGTGCAGCTCCAGCGTCGTGACCAGCCGGAACGCGGTGGACTTGTGCACGTCCAGCAGGCCGGACAGCTCGGTGACGCCCAGCGGGCCGTGCTCGGCGAGCAGGGTGAGGATCGTGAGCGCCCGGTCGACCGACTGGATCGTGCTGCCGGTCATGAGCTGCTCGAATGCCGGTGGAACGGGGTCTCGAGCGGGGCCAGTGGGGTGTTGCCGAGGATCAGGTCGGCGGACTTCTCCGCCACCATCATCACCGGCGCGTAGATGTTGCCGTTCGTGACGTACGGCAGCACGGACGCGTCGACCACCCGCAGCCCGGTCAGGCCGTGCACCCGCATCGAGGCCGGGTCCACGACGGACAGCTCGTCGACGCCCATGCGTGCCGTGCACGACGGGTGGTAGGCCGTCTCGCCGTCACGGGCCACCCAGTCGAGGATCTCGTCGTCGGTCCGCACCGAAGGGCCCGGCGACAGCTCGCCGCCGCTGAATTCGGCGAACGCGGGCTGCGCCAGGATGTCCCGTGCCACGTGGACCGCCTCGACCCACTCGCGCCGGTCCTGGTCGGTGGACAGGTAGTTGAACCGGATCGCCGGGTGCTGTTTCGGATCACGCGACGTGATGCGCACGCTGCCGCGGGCGTCGGAGTACATCGGGCCGACGTGGACCTGGTAGCCGTGCTCGGCGCCGACCGGCGTGCCGTCGTAGCGGACCGCGATGGGCAGGAAGTGGAACATGAGATTCGGGTAGGCGACGGTGTCGTTGCTGCGCACGAACCCACCGGCTTCGAAGTGGTTGGTCGCCGCGGGCCCGGACTTGCCGAGAAGCCATCGCAGGCCGATCGCGGGACGGTTGCGAAGCTTCAGCGCCGGGTTGAAGGAGATCGGCTTCGTGCACGCGTGCTGGACGTAGACTTCGAGGTGGTCCTGGAGGTTCTCACCGACGCCCCGCAGCTCGTGCACCGGTTCGATGCCCAGTGGGCGCAGGTGGTCCGGGTCGCCGACACCGGAGAGCTGTAACAGTTGCGGCGTGTTGATCGCACCGCCGCACAGGATGATGTCGCCTGCCCGCACGCGATGGGTTCGCCCGCCGCGGCCGTACTCGACGCCCACCGCCCGCTTTCCGTCGAACAGCACGCGGTGCACGAGCGAGTAGCACCGCACGGTCAGGTTCGGGCGCTTCTCGACGGGGTGCAGGTAGGCGCGGGCGGCCGACCATCTTCTGCCGTCACGGATGTTGCGGTCGAACCGCGCGAAACCCTCCTGCTGGAAGCCGTTGACGTCCTTGGTCAGCGGGTAGCCCGCCTCCTGCACGGCTCCGAAGAACGCGTCGAACAGCGGGTTGGCGGCAGGGCCGCGTTCCAGGTGCAGCGGGCCGTCGTCGCCGCGCCACTCGTCGCCGCCCGCCGTGCAGTTCTCCATGCGCCGGAAGTAGGGCAGGCAGTGCGCGTAGTCCCATGTGGACATACCGGGGTCGGCGGCCCAGCGTTCGTAGTCCATCGGGTTGCCGCGCTGGAAGATCATGCCGTTGACGGAGCTGGAGCCGCCGAGGACCTTGCCCCTGCCCTGCGTGATGCGCCGGTCGTGCATGAACGGCTCGGGTTCCGAGACGTAGCGCCAGTCGTAGAACCGGTTGCCGATGACCATGGTCAGGGCGGCGGGCATGTGGATGAAGAGGTCCCAGCTCCAGTCGGGGCGTCCCGCCTCCAGGACCAGCACGGTGGTCTTCGGGTCGGCGGAGAGCCGGTTGGCCAGTGCGCAGCCGGCCGAGCCGCCGCCGACGATGATGTAGTCGTAAGACTGGTCCATTGTTGCATAATGCGGCTAGAGTGCCGGATAGTGCAACGGTGGGAGGTCATGTGTCGAAGCGTGACATCATCAACCCGTTCAACCAGGCGGTCATCGCCACGCTCGAGGACGCCACTCCGGCGGACGCGCTGGCGGCGGTCCGGGCCGCGCGTCGGGCCTTCGACGCCGGCGAATGGCCACAGTGGACTCCCGTGCATCGGGCCGAGCTGTTGCGTGAGGTAGCGGACCTGTTGGCGCGCAACAAGTCCGACCTCGCCCGCTGGGAGACCGTCGACACCGGCAAGACCCTGGTCGAGAGCGAGATCGACGTCGACGATGTCGTCTCGGTGTTCCGCTACTACGCCGACCTCGCGACGCGGGACCACACGCGGACCGTGGACGCCGGGCCGGGTGTCGTCAGCCAGGTCCGGTACGAGCCGGTCGGGGTGTGCGTGTTGATCACACCGTGGAACTATCCGCTGCTGCAGGCGTCGTGGAAGGTCGCTCCGGCGCTGGCCGCGGGCAACACGATGGTCGTGAAACCCAGTGAGGTCACGCCGCTGACCACGATCAAGCTGGTGGAGCTGATCGAGCAGGCGGGTGTACCGGCCGGGGTGGTGAACCTGGTGCTCGGCGCGGGGCCGGAGGTCGGACCGGTGCTGACGAGCGCGCCCGAGGTCGATCTGGTGTCGTTCACCGGCGGGTTGCGCACCGGGCAGACGATCATGCGCTCGGCCGCCGACACCGTGAAGAAGATCGCGCTGGAGCTGGGCGGGAAGAACCCCAACATCGTCTTCGCCGACGCTGATTTCGAGGCCGCCGTCGACCACGCGCTCACGGGGGTGTTCCTGCATGCGGGGCAGGTGTGCTCGGCGGGCACCCGGCTGATCGTCCACGAAGAGTTGCACGACGCGTTCGTCGCCGAACTGGTCCGGCGAGCCGAGAACATTCAACTGGGCAACGGTCTGGCGCCGGACAGCCGCAGTGGCCCGCTCGTTTCGGCGGAACATCGCGCGAAGGTCGAACGGCACGTGGCGCAGGGGCTGGCCGAGGGCGCGACTCTGCTGACGGGCGGCAGGCGCCCTGACGACCCGGAGTTGCAGGCCGGGTTCTTCTACCTGCCGACGATCTTCGACCACTGCCGGCGCGACATGAGCATCGTGCAGGAGGAGACGTTCGGCCCGATCCTCACGGTCGAGACTTTTACTACCGAGGACGAGGCCGTCGAGCTGGGCAACGACACGGACTACGGCCTGGCCGGGGCCGTGTGGACGGCTGATCGGGAGCGTGGGCGGCGGGTGGCGCGGCGGTTGCGGCACGGGACGGTGTGGATCAACGACTTCGGGCCGTACCTGCCGGGGGCGGAGTGGGGTGGGTTCAAGCGGTCCGGCATCGGGCGGGAGCTGGGGCCGACAGGGCTGGCCGAGTACCAGGAGGCCAAACACGTCTACGAGAACACGTCTCCGTGTGCGGAGAACTGGTTCGGCTGAGCCGCCTGGCGTGGCCTGCTACGCGATCAGTCGCCGAAGTAGCCGATCCGGGCGGAGATCTCGTCGGCGCCCGCCCGAAGCTTGTCCGTGATCGACGGGAACGAGTCCACCGTCAACCGGTACGCCGGCCCCGACACGCTCACCGCGGCCACGACCGCCCCACCCGTCCCCCGGATGGGCGCCGCGACCGCGTTGAGGCCGACCTCCAACTCCTCGTTGGTCGACGCCCAACCGCGCTCGCGCGTCAACTTCAGCTCGGCGAGCAGCCGGGACCTACTGGTGATCGTCTTCGGGGTGAAACGCTCCAAAGTGTCCAGTGCCTCCTCGAGGACCGTCCCGTCCGCCCAGGCGAGCAGGACCTTCCCGCTGGAGGTGGCGTGCAGCGGCGTGCGCTGCCCGATCCAGTTGCGGGTCGTCACGGCCGCGGAACCATACGACTGGGTGATGTTCGTGGCCGCGCCGGTGTCCAGAATGGCCAGGTTGACCGTCTCGTCCAGCTCGACCGCGAGCCGCTCACACACCGGCTGCCCCTCGCGCGGCAGGTCCAGCCGCGCCGTCGTGGCCCCCGCCAGCCGCACGATCCCGAACCCCAACCGGTACTTGCCCCGGTCACTGACCTGCTCCACCAGCTGCCGGTTCTCGAGCGCGCCGACCAGGCGGAACGCCGTCGACTTGTGGACCTCCAACTCCGCGGCGATCTCGGTGACGCCTGCCTCGCCGCGGCGGGCCAGCATGTCCAGGATCGCCAGCGCCCGATCCACGGACTGCACCTGCACCACGGGCTGTTCGTTCCCCATGCCGCAACTTTACTCAGGACTCGCCATTTTCCCCTGGTGAGCCCCTTGACGCGTGTCTGACCAAGCCTCAAAGTGTTGCGTATAGCAGCACCAGTTGTGGATAGCACAACGGAGGTCTTGCATGATCCCGGTTTGCGCGGTGGACGACCTCCCCGTCGGCGAGGCGGTCCGCGTCGAGGCCGAGGTGCCGATCGCGGTGTTCAACGCCGACGGCGTCCTCTACGCGATCGACGACACGTGCACCCACCAGGACGCGTCCCTGGCGGACGGCTGGCTGGAGGGCTGCGTGGTCGAGTGCCCGCTGCACGCCTCCTGCTTCGACCTGCGCACCGGCCAACCGACCGGCCCACCCGCGAAGAAACCGGTGCGCACACACGAGGTCGAGGTGCGGGAAGGTGTCGTGTACGTGAGACCGTCGATGTCGGCGGTCGCGTGATGCGGTCGGTGACGATCGTCGGCGCGTCGCTGGCCGGCCTGTCGACGGCACGTGCGCTGCGGGCCCTGTCCTACGAGGGCCGGATCACGGTGGTGGGGGAGGAGCGGCACGAGCCGTACGACCGGCCGCCGCTGTCGAAGGAGTTCCTGGCGGGCACGATCGGTGTGACGGACCTCGCACTGTCCACGGAGGACGACGGGGTACTGGACATCGAGTGGCGCCTGGGCCAGAAGGCGGTCGGCCTGGACCGAGGCCGCCGGGCGGTCGCGCTGTCGGGTGGCGAGGAGCTGGTCTCGGACGGGGTGGTCCTGGCGACGGGCGCGCGGGCGCGGGCCCTGCCGGGGTCGCTGCGGGGCGTGCACACACTGCGGACACTGGACGACGCGCTGGCGTTGCGCTCGGCCCTGCTGAGAGGTGGCCCGGTGGTGGTGATCGGGGCGGGGTTCGTCGGCGCGGAGGTGGCGTCGACGGCGCGAGGGCTGGGCTTGGACGTCACGGTGGTGGAGGCGTTGCCGACCCCGCTGGCCGGGCCGCTCGGCGTGGAGATGGGGGCCCACGTGGCCGCCCTGCACACCGACCACGGCACGCGCCTCGTGACGGGAGTCGGCGTGACGGGGTTCGTCGGCGGCGCCGGGGTCGAAGGGGTGCGCCTTGCCGACGGCAGGGTCCTGCCCGCCGCGACGGTGGTCGCGGGAGTGGGCGCGGTGCCGAACGTGGAGTGGCTGACCGGGTTCCCGCTGTGTCCGGGCGTGCGAACCGACGCGAGAGGCGCGACGGACGTGCCGGGCGTGGTGGCGGTGGGTGACTGCGCGTCGGCGTACAACCCCTTCGCGGGCGAGGTAGTGCGGCTGGAGCACTGGACGAACGCGTTGCGTCAACCGGCGGTGGCGGCGGCGACATTGCTGGGCAAGCAACCGTCGACACGCCAGGAGCCCCCGTACTTCTGGTCCGACCAGTACGGAGTGCGACTCCAGTTCGCAGGCCATCACCGGGTGGGGGACACCGTCGAGGTGATCGAGGGCGACACGGAGTCACGATCATTCGTGGCGGTCTACCGGCGGGAGGGCCGCGAGGTGGCCGTGCTGGCGATCGACCGGCCCAGACCGTTCGGCCGCAGGCGCCGGACGTTGGCCGTTCCGGAAGCGGAGGTAGTCGGATGACCCTGCCCGCGAGCCTGCTGGCGACGCTACCCGGAGACCACTACACCGACCCCGGGATCTTCGGGCTGGAGCAGTCGAGGATCTTCGAGTCGCACTGGATCGCCGCGGCACGCTCGGCGGACCTGCCGACCCCGGGGGTGTTCCGCACGGTCCACATAGGACGAGAGAGCATACTTCTGGTGCGGGGCAGGGACAACGGGCTGCGGGCGTTCTTCAACGTGTGCAGGCACCGCGGGGCGAAGCTGTGTGTGGCGGAGGCGGGGGAGGTGCGGCGGAACCTCCAGTGCCTGTACCACGCGTGGACGTACGGACTGGACGGCAAACTGGTCGCGGCGCCGAACCTGACGAAGATGCCGGACATAGACCGGGTCGAGTACGGCCTGGTGGGGGTACACCTGCGCGAGTGGCTGGGTTACGCGTGGGTGTGCCTGGCCGACGAGCCGCCGTCGTTCGAGGACACGGTGATGGGCGCGGCGACAACCCGCCTTGGCGACCCGGAGCTGATAAACCGGTGGGAGATGGACGAGCTGGCGGTGGGCCGACGCATAACCTATGACGTGAAGGCGAACTGGAAGCTGATCGTCGAGAACTTCATGGAGTGCTACCACTGCGCGACGATCCACCCGGAGCTGACCGACGTGCTGCCGGAGTTCGCGGACGGGTACGCGGCGCAGTACTACGTGGGTCATGGCGCGGAGTTCGCGTCCGAGGTGCGGGGCTTCACGATCGACGGCAGCGAGGGCTTCGCGAAGCTGGCGCAGCTGACGCAGGACCAGGACCGCCGCTACTACGCGGTGACGGTCAACCCGCAGGTGTTCATCAACCTGGTGCCCGACCACGTGATCTTCCACCGCATGTACCCGATGGCGCCCGACCGGACGATCGTGGAGTGCGACTGGCTGTACAGCAAGGAGGTAGTGGCGGCCGGCAAGGACGTCACCCACTCGGTGGAACTGTTCCACCGGGTGAACGAACAGGACTTCGAAGCCTGCGAACGCTGCCAACCGGCGATGTCCTCCCGCGTCTACGCGCGAGGTGGCGTCCTGGTCCCGACCGAGCACCACATAGCGGCCTTCCACGAGTGGGTGACCAGTCGCATCAGCTAGTCGACGGAGATGGCGGCGACTGCGCGCACGATCCGGCTGATGCCGTGCGTCGGTCGTCGGTCAGGGCGGCGGCGCAGCGAGCCGCGAGCTCGGCCATGGCGGCGCGTAGTTCGGGGCCGCCCTGGACGTGGAACGGGAACGGCGCGGTGGCCAGCCATTCCTGCGCGTACATCGCCGGGTTGCGGGTGCTGCCGACGAGTACGCATCCGACGCCGGACCGCTCGAGGGTGCCCATCGGCGGCCGGGCCCACCGGCGTACCTCCTCGAGCGGGGCGTCGAACGCGACCCGGGTGGTGTACTGCCACCCGGTGCCGAGGTTTTCCTCGAGGGTGACGACCGGGTCGAGGTTCTCGGGCGGGGTGAAGGACCGGGCGGTGCGTCGCACTGCTCGTACGCGGTCGATCCGGTAGGTGCGGGTGGCCGCGGCGCGGTGGGAGTGGCACAGCAGGTACCAGCGACCGTGGCGGGCCACGATGGCCCAGGGGTCCACCTCGGCCTCCCAGGAGACTCCTCGTTCGCCGCGGTAGGTGATGATCACCCCTACCCGGGCCGCGACGGCCCCGACCAGTGCGCTGGTGGTCGCCGGGTCGGGGGTGGCCGCGTAGCGGTCCGGTGCGGCCGCGGCGTGGTCGCGCAGCGCGGTGGCCTGCCTGCCCACGTCCTCCGGCAGCGCCCGGATGACCTTGGCCAGGGCGCCACCCACCAGGTCGTCACCCGAGGCGGCGGCGGGCCGGCCGTCGAGCACGGCCATCACCAGGCCGAGCGCCTCGGTCTCGGTGAACACGACCGGTGGCAGGCGGGTGCGGCGGCTGAGCCGGTAGCCACCGTGTGGGCCGCGTACCGACTCGACGGGGATGCCCGCCTCTCGCAGTATGCCGACGTAGCGGCGTGTCGCGCGTGGCGTGACCTCGAGCCGGGTCGCCAGCTCGGCTGCCGGGACAACGGCACGGGTCTGCAGGACCTCCAGCGCGCGCAGGGCCCTTGCGGTGGGACTCGGGTGGGCAGGCATGACCGGAGAGTAGAGGAAGCAGAACGTCCGCTACTGGGTCTAGCGTGGCCGCCGACCCCCGCAAGATCCATCCCGGAAGCGAGAAACACCGTGGACATCCTGCTCATCGCCGGCCTGTGGCTGGACGGCTCCGCCTGGGACGAGGTCCTACCCGGACTCGTCGAACGCGGGCACCGCCCGGTACCCGTCACCCTTCCCCAGCACGGCGCCGCCACCCTGGACGACCAGCTCACCGCGGTGCTCGCCGCGCTGGCCGAGACGACGGGCCCGGCGCTGGTCGTGGGGCACTCCGCGGCCTGCACGCTGGCCTGGCTCGCCGCTGACGCCCGGCCGGACGAGGTGGCAGGCGTCGCGTTCGTCGGCGGGTTCCCGGTCGCCGACGGGCGGGTCTACTTCGATCTGATCGAACCGGTCGGCGGCATAGTCGACTTCCCCGGTTGGGAGCCGTTTGCCGGGCCGGACTCCGCGGACCTCGACGATGCCGCCCGGGAGCGGTTCGCGACCGCCGCGATACCCGTGCCAGAGGGAGTCGCGACGGCCGTGGTGGGGCTGACTGACGCACGCCGGTACGACATTCCGGTCACCGTGGTGTGTCCCGAGTTCGGCCCGGACGACGCCCGTGGCTGGATCGCCGCCGGGCAGGTGCCGGAGCTGGCCAAGGTCTCCACCCTGGCCTACGCCGACATCGACTCCGGGCACTGGCCGATGATCACCAGGCCCGCCGAGCTCGCCGAGCTGCTGGCCGACGCGACACGCGTGTCGGGAAAGCACCCGTGACCCGCACCGTGGTCGCCCTCGGCGCGTCGAGCTGGGACGCGTTCGCCGAACTGGTCGAGCGGAACAACGGCGTGTTCGGCGGCTGCTGGTGCGTCGGCTTCCACCCCGAGGGCGCCATGCGCGGCGCCGGGCGGCGGGACGTGAAGCGTGACCGGGTGCTCGCCGGGCGCTCGCATGCCGCCCTGGTGGTCGACGGGGACGGCCGCGCCCAGGGCTGGTGCCAGTTCGGCAGCCCGGAGGAACTGCCCCGGATCAAACACCGGCGCGAGTACGACAAGTCCCCGCCCGCGGTACCCGACTGGCGGATCACGTGCATCTACGTCGACCCCAGGCACCGGGGCCAGGGCATCGCGCACGCGGCGTTGGAGGGCGCGCTGACCGCCATCGCGCGCGCCGGTGGCGGCCGCACCGAAGCGATCACGGAGGCGACCGCGGGTCGGCAGGCACAGGGCCGGTTCCTGTTCAGCGGGACCGCGGAACTGTTCGAGCAGAACGGCTTCCGCCGCGTCCGGCCGGTGGGCAGACACGCCTGGATCGTCACGAGGACCATCGAACCGTTCTGATCATCGCGGGCCGTCCCCGGCGGATCTGGGCGGCTGCGCCGCGAGGCGTCGGTCGGGGAGTGGTGGTCGGACTGGCGTCGGCCGTGGCTGGGCGCTACCTTGCTGAGTAGAACACGTTCTACTTTTTGCGGGGTGGTCATGCGGTTCGGGATCGTGTTGTTCAGTAGTGACCGGGGTATCGCGCCCGCTGCCTGTGCCAGGGCGGCCGAGGAGGCCGGGTTCTACTCGTTCTACGTGCCCGAGCACACCCACATCCCCGTGCGGCGGGACGCTGCCCATCCCCGCACCGGGGGCGCCGAGCTGCCGGACGACCGCTACCTGCGGACCCTCGATCCCTGGGTCGCCCTGGCCACCGCCGCCGCCGTGACCTCGACCATCCGGCTGTGCACGGCCGTCGCCCTGCCTGTCGAGTCCGATCCGATCACCCTGGCCAAGACGATCGCCTCCCTCGACTTCCTCTCCGGGGGGCGGGTCACGCTCGGGGCCGGTTTCGGGTGGAACACCGACGAACTCGCCGACCACGGGATCCCCGCCAGGTTCCGCTACACCGCCCTGCGCGAGTACGTCGAGGCCATGCGTGCCCTCTGGACCCAGGACGTCGCCTCCTACGACGGGCGCTTCGTCTCCTTCGGCGGCAGCTGGGCCTATCCGAAGCCCACCCAGTCGCACCTCCCGCTCCTCGTCGGCGCCAACGGGACCGAGCGGACCTTCTCCTGGCTCGCCGCCAATGCCGACGGGTGGATCACGGGTCCCTCCGAGATCGAGATCGACGACCAGGTCAGCCTCCTCGCCAAGCACTGGGTCGAGGCCGGTCGTGATGGCAGGCCCTACATTGTCGCTCTCGGTGGGCGGGCTGATCCCGATCGGGTGGCGCGGCTTGCCGCGCTCGGGGTTGACGAGGTCGTGATCGGCGTACCGGACAAGGACGAGGACGCCGTCCTCGCGTTCATCACCAAGATGGGTGGGCGCTTGCACTCGGAAACGTACTGAAGGACTCCTTCAGTACGCCCAGCGTTACGAAGGACGCCTTCAATGCATTTGGGCCGCCGGTGCGTACGGCAGTCGGAACCGCTCGACCCGGTACGGCGCCAGCCGCTCCTGTGCCACCCCGTCGCACACCTCGCGTGCCGCCAGTTCGCCCAGCAGCGGCGCCAGCGTCACCGCGCTGTGCGCCACCACGACATACCCGGCACCGACCGGGCCGACCACCGGCAGGCCGTCCGCGGCGATCGACCGGAGGCCGACATACGCCGACGCCAGGGCCACCGGGAGGCCCACCCGTTCGTGGATACGGTCGCGTAGCGTCGTCAGCACCTCGGGCGGCACCGGGTCCGACGGCGACACCAGCGGGTCCTGGTCGAGTGCGTGCACCAGCAACGCGCCGCCCCCAGCAGGACGCAGGTTGAGACTTTCCGTCGTCACCACCCGTGACAGCCGGACCGGCGCGGGCACCGTCCTCGCCAGCACACCCACCGCCGCGTTGCCGCGCACCGGCTCCACCATCGGCACGTCCGGGTGCAGCCGGCCCGTGTGCCTCCCCAGACAAGTGATCACCCGATCGGCGGTCCGGACCGTCCCGTCGGCCAGCTCCACCCCACCCGCCGACACCGCGACCACCGACGCACCCGTCTCCACCGTGACCCCGGCCGTGCCCAGCATCTCCGCGACGAACACCTCCGGGTAGCAGTGCGCCTCACCCGGGAACCACGCCACCAGCGCGTCCGGCTCCACCCGCACATCCGGTTCCAGCAAGGCGGCCGCCGACACGCTCACGAACGACGCCGGATACCCCGCCGCCTCCAGGCCCTCGACCCGGGCGGTCAGCTCCTCGCGGTGCTCGTCCGTCGACGCGAACTCCAGGTGCCCGTTCGGCACCAGCCAACCCCGCTCGACCCCCTCGAGCCGGTGGTGCTCGGCGATCGCGGACGCGTTCAGCTCCCGGTAGGACGCGGGGCGCTTCTTGTTGCCGTTGACCCACGCGTAGCTCGTCGCGGACGTGCCGGACGCCGGCGTCGGCCCGGCCTCCAGCACATGCGCCTCGTGTCCCCGGGCAGCGACCCGCGCGGCGACCGCGGCACCGAGAACTCCCGAACCCAGCACGAGAACTCGCACGACAACCTCCTCCTTCACTGCCGCCCCACGTTCGACCGCGGCGAGGAGCTTGCCGGGCACACACCGTGACGGCCCGCGCGGCCCGTGCCCCGATGCTCGACGGCGGCGTCGAGGAACGCAACCGCACCAGGGCGACGGGGACGGGCGGGTGACTGGCACCATGATCGCAACCCGGCTCGCACTGCTGGTCGGGGACCGCGGGCGACACGGGAGGGTCTCGACCCGCGACTGGGGTTGTCGGGCACACCGGTGCCGCGACCGGGGCTGACGCGCGTGCCGCCGTCGATGAGCATGACGCGACAGGGCGAGGGGACAGGCGAATGACTGACACCATGGTCTCGAGCCGGCCGACGTCGCTGGTCAGCGAGCTGGAACCGGTCGCCGCCGTGGTCGGCTCAGGCGCCGGCGGAGGTGTTGCGGGACAATGAGATCGCACCGGGCGAGTTGACGTACGTCACCCCGGGCACCCTGGAGATCCCGGCCCAGGAACACCACGCGGGCCGAGCCGGGGGCAGGACTGCGCGGATCAGCCTGACGAGCCCTTACGTGTTCGCGGCTTCGGCGGTGGTCGGGGAGATCACCGACCCCGTCCGATCCGCGCGAGGGAAGGAGCCGGTCATGCCCGTCGTCGGTGCGGTGCCGCGCGGCACGGTCCGGAAGTCTCGAGGTGGCATGCTGAGCCACCCGCCCGCACCCAGGGCGCGGCGGGCGTCGGTCGTCGAGCCGGCCGGCGCCGCGTTCGTCCGCCGCTCGTTCGACGCGGGCGGACTCGTCCCGTGCCTCGGGCGAAACCTGGTGGGTGAGACCAGTGCCTGACCTGAACCGGCTCATCAGGCCGAAGTCCGTCGCGATCATCGGCGCGTCGGACAACGAGCGCCGCATCGGTGGTCGCCCGCTGCGCATCCTGCGCCGGCGCGGCTACCCCGGCGAGATCTACCCGGTGAACCCGGAGTACGAGACAGTGCAGGGCATCCGCTGCTACCGGGACATCGAGTCACTGCCACAGGACATCGACCTGTACCTGATCTGCGTGCCCGCCGGGGCCGCGACCGACTCGTTCGAGCGCGCGGCGGCCCGGGGCGCCGGTGCGGCCGTCGTGTTCGCGGGCGGCTTCGCCGAGACGGGCGCCGAGGGCAAACGGTTGCAGGAACGGCTGTCGGAGGCGGCGTCCACCTACGACGTCGCGCTCGTCGGCCCGAACAGCCTCGGCTACGCGTCGATCGCGCCGAGGACCTACGGCACGTTCGCCACGATGCTGGAGACACTGCCCGACCTGCCCGCCGGCAACGTGGCGCTGGTGTCGCAGAGCGGCGGGACCGCGTTCAACCTGCTCACCGAGGCGCACTGGTCGGGCGTGCGGTTCTCGCACGTGATCGCCACCGGCAACGAGGCCGGGCTGACGTTCGCGGACTACGTCGAGTACCTCGCGGGCGACGACGTGACCGAGGTGATCGTCGGCTACCTGGAGGGCACGGTCGACGGCGGCCGTCTCGGCGACGCGTTCGAGGCGACGCGGCGCGCGGGCAAGCCCGTGTTCGTGCTCAAGGCGGGTGCGTCCGCGCGGGGCAGCGACTCGGTGGCGTCCCACACCGCGCAGATCTCCGGCGACGACGACGCGTTCGACGCGCTGTTCGAGCGGTACGGGGTCGTGCGGCTGCGGACCATGGACGAGGCGGTCGACGTCGCCAGAGCCGCCGCGCTGGGCACCCCGGCGGACGGGGTGGCGATCGCCAGCAACTCCGGTGGCGCCGCCGCGTACCTGTCGGACGCGGCCGAGCGGCACGGCGTCCCGCTGGTCGACTTCTCCAC
Source organism: Actinophytocola oryzae (assembly GCF_004364325.1). Lineage (GTDB taxonomy): Bacteria > Actinomycetota > Actinomycetes > Mycobacteriales > Pseudonocardiaceae > Actinophytocola > Actinophytocola oryzae. The sequence goes on from NZ_SOCP01000001.1 coordinate 312,393, forward strand.
GCACACCATCGACGAGCTGAGGGCCGTTCTCCCGCCGTTCGCCGGTGTCCGCAACCCGCTCGACTTCACGCCGCAGGTGATCAACGAGCCCGCGCTGCTGGACAAGGTGCTCAGCATCATCGACGGCGAGGACCGCGTCGACCTGCTGCTGCTCTACCTGGGCGGCATGGAGTACCTCGCAGGCGACCTGTTACCCGCGGTGGCGGGCGCCGCGAGGCGGCTGCGTGTGCCGATCGGACTCGCGTGGTACGGGGTCAACGACGAGGTGCGCAGGAAGGCCTCCGCGGCCGGGCTGGTCGTGTGTGCCGATCCCGTGCGGCTGCTGGCCGGCGCGGGACTGCTCCGCCGCGGCTGGCAGGCGGTGGCCACCGCTCCGGGGCGGCCGGCGTCCGGCAAGGTGCTGGTGCCGGTGGCGCGGCCGGCGTTCACGCCGCGACCGGTGGGGGACGGCCGGTCGGCCGTCGACGAGGCGCAGGTGATGCGTGCGCTGGCCGGGTTCGGCCTCACCACGCCGCGCCACCGCCAGGTGAGCACGGCCGACGAGGCGGTCGCCGCGGCACGCCAGGTCGGCTTTCCCTGTGTGCTCAAGCTGATCGAGCCGATGCTGGCGCACAGGGCGAAGGTCGGTGCGGTCCACGTCGGACTCGACGACGCGGACGAGGTGCGTGCGGCCTTCGAGTCGCTCGTGCGCGACCACGACGCGCGGCAGGTCCTGGTGGCCCAGCAGATCGCCAGGAAGGACGGTGTCGAGCTGATCGCGGGAGTGGTCGCGGATCGCGTCTTCGGCACGCGGGCACTGCTCGGCGCGGGCGGGGTCGACGCCAACGACGCCGCCGACTCGCGTTCGCTGGTGCCGCCCTACGACATGGAGTCGGTGCGGCACACGCTGACCCGGCTTCGGGTGGCGGGCAGGATCCCTCGGGACCTCGACACCGTGGCCGCCGATCTCGCGGCGGTCGTGCGTGGGCTCGCGGTGCTGGTGGCCGACCCGGTCGGCAGGCCGGTGACCGAGGTGGAGTGCAACCCGATACTCGTGACCGCGTCCAGCACGATGGCGCTCGACGCGCTCGCGTTCGTGGCGGACGACGATGAGTGAACCAATGCGTGCCGAGGTCGGTCACGCGAACACCGAGCGGATCGTGTTGCGTGGCCACGACGTGGTCGAGGAACTGGTGGGGCAGGTGTCGTTCACCCAGGCCACACTCCTCGCCATCACGGGGAAGATGCCGTCGCCGAGCGCGGTGCGGGTCGCCGACGCGGTGATGGTGACGTTCATCGACCACGGCATGCAGCCCAGTGCGCTGGCCGCCCGGCTCACGTATGCCGTCGCGCCCGAGGCGATCCAGGGCGCGGTGGCGGCCGGGCTGCCCTGGCGTACCGAAGGAGGCCGTGGTGCGTGGCTTCGAGCTGCCGCTCGCGGAAGGCCTGTGCCTGGAGGGTGAGCTGTCGAGTCTCCTCACCTCGACGAAGGACCGCGTCGAGGGCGCGGCCGCTTTCGCCGAGCGCCGGGCGGCCGTCTACACGGGACAGTGACCGCCCTCCGGCAGGGAACACACGCCTACTTTCACTTATCCGCAGAACTCTTTCGGGTTAACCGTCCATGTCGGCTCGTTGTCGCGGCACGAGCGTCGTCATGATCACCTACCCTGAGTTGCCGGTGCGGTGTGGACGGAAGGTGTGGAGTGATCAACTTCGGGCGTGGTGCCCCTTCCCACGATCTCGTTCCCACGGAGTTGGTGGCCGAGGCGGCGAGCCGGGCGCTGGCCGATGCGGGCGCGAGAACACTGTCCTACTGCCCTCCCCAGGGTTACGTGCCGCTGCGTGAGTGGATCGCGCAGCGCCATGGTGTCACCGTCGAGCAGGTTCTGGTCACCAATGGCGCGATGCAGGCGGTCAGCCTGGTGCTGGACGCGACAGCGGCGAGCACGACAGGAGTCTGGGTCGAACAGCCCACCTACGACATCGTGCTGCGGGCTCTCGCTCGCCGGGGCATGCCGGTCCGCTTCGGCGAGCCGGACGGACCGCCCGCGTCGCTGCGTTATGCGATCCCGACCTTCCGCAACCCCGACGGCGCGACCATGCCCCTGTCGCGACGTCAGGCGCTGCTGGAGCAGGCCGAGCAGGACAGGGCGGTGGTCCTGGAGGACGACCCGTACGGACACCTGCGGTTCACGGGCGACCATCTTCCGACGTTGCGGGAACTGCGTGGTGGACAAGGGGTTCTGTACGTCTCGTCGTTCTCCAAGGTGATCTGCCCCGGTCTCCGCGTCGGATACCTGATCGGTGAGCCCGACCAGGTCGCGCGACTGGTCCCGGTCGCCAACACCACCTACGTCACCCCGAGCGCGTTCACCCAGGCCGTGACCCACCGCTACCTGCTCGACAACGACTTCGACGCCACGGTCAAGCGCACCAGCGAGATACTCGGCGAGCGAGCCCGTCTCATGGGCCGCCTCCTGTCCGAGCAGTTCCCAGAAGCCCGGTTCGTGATGCCCGAGGGCGGCTACTTCCTGTGGCTGCGGTTGCCCTACGGTGTGAACGCCACGGTCGTGGCCGGCGCCGCGTCCGAGTCGGGGGTGACGGTGGCTCCCGGGGCACAGTTCACGGTCACCGGCGGCGAGGACCGGCTGCGGCTGTGCTTCGCCGCCGAACCTCCGGAGCGGATCGTCGAAGGCGTGGAACGGCTCGTCGCCGGGGCGGTCAGGGCCATGGGAACCCAAGCCGCCCCGGTCTGACGACCGCTCACAGCAGACAGCGGGCCGACCACAGCTCCGGGAAGAAGCGGTGCTCGTTGACCCGCCGCAACCAACGGATCCCGCTGCTGCCTCCCGTGCCCGGCTTGGCGCCGATGACGCGCTCCACCGTGAGCAGGTGCACGGCCCGCCAGCGTGACATGCCCTCGGCCAGGTCCATGAGCGCCTCGGCGAGTTGGAAGTCCGGCGCGGCAGCCTCGGACGACCGGTAGATCTCGACCCAGGCCCGCTCCACCGACGGCGCCGGCCGGTAGGGCCGTGTCAGGTCGCGGTCGAGCACCGCCGCCTCGATGGGCGCCCCGCGGCGGACGAGCAACGCGATGGCGGCGTCGTACAGGCTCGGTCCGGTCAGGGCCGCCGCGACCTGCTCCCGCACGCCCGGCACCTTGGCGTACGGGCGCACCAGCGCAGGATCCTTGTTGCCCAGCACACACTCCACCATCCGGTACATGTACGACTGGACCCCGGACGCGTGGCCGAGGTAGTCCCGGAAGGAGTTGAACTCGGTGGGCGCCAGCGTGCCGAGCACATCCCAGGCCCGAACCAGGAGGTCCACGACCGTGCGGACCCGCCGCAGCTCACGCAGCGCGTCGGCGACCCGGTCGAGGTCCAGCAGTCCACGGACCTGGCACAGCTGCTCGTACAGCAGCTTGAACAGGAGCTCCTTGACCTGACCCATGATGTAGAAGGTCATCTCGACGGGCGCGTCGGAACGCGGATGTTGCAGCGAGAGCAACACGTCGATGCTCTGGTAGTCGATGTACGGGGTGCTCTGTCCCGCGAACCGGGTGATCGGACAGCCGCCGCCGGACGCCGCGTTCGCGGCACGCTCGGCGTCGCTTGAGGAGCCGATGTCGGGTACTTCTCTGATCATGAAGGCGCGACCGCCCGGTCTGCCAGCGGCCAGCGGTCGTTGGCCTGTGCGTAGAGCCGGACGAACAGCGGGTCGTGGACGTGCGCGTTCTCGAAGCGGTGGCCGAACCTGTCGCGGTAGCAGTCGAACCACTCGCGGTCGTCAGAGAGGAACAGGACGTCGTGGAAGGCCATGTGACGTATCGCCAACAGTGGGAGCGGCGACCGGGAGACAGGGAACCGTTCGTTGCGGGCGGCTCTCTCGTCGCAGGTTGGGTGGAACTGGCCCAGCATCAGGCCGCGCCGCACCAGGCCGGTCTTCGCGGTGGCGTGTGCCTCGTCCAGCAGCCGGTGCCGCTCCGGGACCAGTCCCGGCAGTGCCACCACGACCGCGTGCAGCGCCGCGTTGCCGCCGTTGTGTGCCGAGGTGAGGAACGCCTCCGCCATGCGGTCGATGACACTCAGCAGTTCGGTGACGGTGCACTCTGTCGTGACCGGCCATTCCCGCAGTGTCAGTGCGTCGACCCTCATCGACGGCTCCACGAACGGGCAGATCGCACCCGGCCTGCCGATGTCGTCGTGAGGTTGGGTGACATACCCGGCCAACCAGGTTCGTACCTCGTCGAGGCAGCTCGTGTTCGTCGACATCTCACCACACCACCGGCAGACTGCGCGGCCCACGCAGCAGAGAGCCGGTACGCCACGGCACATCCTGTTCGGCAACCGCCAACCGGACCCCCGGCAGGCCTCGCAGCACGGCAGTGATGACCGTGTGCAGCTCCACTGTGGCCAGAGCCGCGGCCGGGCAGTAGTGCGGCCCGTAGCCGTAGGCCACGTGCGAGTTGTCGGACCGGCCCAGGTCGAGCTGGTCGGGCTCCGGGAAGACCCGTGGATCCCGGTTGGCGGCGGCGTAGGAGACGTAGACGGCTTCCCCACGCGCGACCGTCACCCCGCCCACCCGCACGTCCTCGGTCGCGATCCGCTCCACCCCGACACCTCCCATGCGTGGAATGAACCTGAGCATCTCCTCGACAGCGGCATCCAGCCCGGCTGGCTCGGCTCGCAGCCGCTCCATCTCCCGGGGCCGGGTCAACAGGAGGTACAACATGTTCGCGCTGTGGTTTCGAATGGCCTGCCAACCCGCGTGGGTCGTGTGGAAGGCCGCCGCCGTGATCTGCTCGTCCGTGAGTCGGTCGACTCCGTCCGTCGCCAGCACACCGATCAGGTCGTCGCCGGGATCGCGTCGGGCCGCCGCGACCAGCGACGCGAACCGCTCCGCGAGGTCCTCACGAGCCCGCAGGGCGTCCCGCGCCGCGGTCGTGGTCTCGAAGACCTTCTCGAGCCCGTCGCACACGGCCGGCCACATCTCCCGCGGCACCCCGACGGTGTCGCAGGCGATCTCCAGGGCGAAGGGCGAGGTGAGTGACTCGACGAGGTCGGCCCGTGTGCCTCGGTCGCGCATCCGTTCGACCAGGCTCGTGGCGACGGACTCCACACGCGCCCGCGACCGGTCGATCCGTGCGCGAGTGAAGACCCTGGCCATGGCATGCCGAATCCGGGCGTGGGTGGCACCGTCCTGGTAGGTCGCGTCATCGTCGAGCAGCGGACGCACGACCACGTTGCGCCCTGCGTCGGCCGTCAGTACCGCCCGGCGGCTGAAACGCGCGTCCGAGGTCACGACCCTGACATCGTCGTGATGGGTGAAGACCCAGACCGGTGCGGAGCCGTGGGTCAACGTCAGGCGCTCGGCACGTGGCGCGTCCACCAGTCTCCGCAGCACCGGGTCGAAGTCGAGGGCGTGCATTCCTATTGCCGCCCAGCGGGACGGGCACTGCCCCGTCACACCGACGTCCTCGTGGGTGGGAGCACCTGGGTCCTGGTCGGTTCTCGTTGCCGCGTCTGAGCCCGTGGAGGTCACGGTATCCAAGTAGAAGCGGATCGGGCGGTGACGGCCACCGGCCGCCGCTCACATCACCCCGGAGAACGACCCATTGCACCTGAACCGGTGACCACCGTCCAAAACGGACACGCGGTCAGCCGATCAGCGCGGCGACGGCGTCATTCAGCGCCGTGCCGTCCTCGACGAGGTCGAAGCAGATGTCGAAGTGGTTGCGACCGGCGGCGACGATCTCGGCGGCCAAGCTCCCGCGCGAGGCCACTTCGGCCGCGAACTCACGGCTCTGTCGGGTGAACTCGGCGGTCTCGACCTCACCGACGGCCACCACGGTCGGGGGCAGCTCGCGCGGCAGTGTCAGCAGCGGGCTGAGTCGCCGCGCCTGCGCGCGAGTCAGGCCGAGCACGTCGTTGACATAGGTGTGCCGGAGTGGCTCGAGGTCGTACACCCCGCTGAGCAGGGCGACGCCGGCCAGCGGCACATTCAGGCACGACGCGGCGAGATGTGCCCCTGCGCTGCTGCCGGCGAGCACCACGCGCTGTGGGTCGCAACCCAGCCGTTCCGCGCTGGACACCAGCCAGCGAACCCCTCGCCTGACCATCGACACGATCACACCAAGCGGGTGTTCCGGCGCCAGGCCGTAACCCAACGCCGCGTAGGCAGTGCCACGAGCGTGCAGTCCGACAGCCGGGAACGACGCGTCCCGCTTGTCCAGCTGCTGCCAGTAGCCGCCGTGGACGAACACCACGAGAGGAGCGTTCGGGACGTCGGCGGGAAAGAAGTCCAGTCGTTCGCACGGTCTTGCGCCGTAGGGGATCTCGCGCCATGACAGAGCCTGTCGGGCTGCCTCGCTTCGTTCGGAGTAAGCGGCCAGTTCCGCACGCAGGTCGGCGACCAGTGAGCTCGGCGAGTACTCACGGGACAACTCCGCCGCCGGACCGTCGTACAGTCCGTGAGCCGTGCTCATACCTCGTTCCAGTCCATCGCGGACACCATAGCGAGCGGAGGGTCCATACTGGACGATCGTCACCTGATCCGGTAACCGCGGATCACCGTCTGGGTCACGGTGTCGCCCGCCGAGTCGGTTGCGTAAGCGCGTAGTGACACGTACCGGCCGCCGTTCGGGTGGGTGACGGTTACTGTTCCGTTCGGTCCGTCCACTGTGACCGGTGCTGGTCGCCATGTGTGGCCGTCGTCGAAGGAGACGTCGACCGTCAGTGTTGCCAGGGTGGTTTCGGGGGCGTTGTACGGTTGTTCGACCGTGACCGGGATCCGGAGTGTGGCGGCTCGGGTCTCGTTGTGTGCGGTCAGGTTCGGTGGGGCGAAGCGCACGGCCTGCAACGCCAGGCCGGTGCCGCCCTTCCCCTTGCCCTTCGGATCGTCCGGTGGGCGGGCCGACGTGAACGTCCACACGCACGACACCCGCGTCGACAGCTCCGACACGCCGTCCCGGTTCGCCGTGACCTCCAGGCGGTAGTTCGCGGGCTCCGGCGGCACCTCGAACTGGGCTACTCCCGGTACGGCCGTCTCACCCACCCTGACGCCCTCCCGGTGCAGTACCGTCCTCCCGCTGTCCACTTCGGAGGTTCCGTAGCGGTTCTCGCCCGCGTCGCCGTACAACGGGACAGTCAGGGCTATCGTGTCGCCGAAACGGCTCGCGAACTCGCCGTCAAAGGTGAAACCCGGACCGAACACGGCAGAGTTCCACTCCTCCTCGGTGGTTCTGCCGGGAGGTTGGTCGACCACGCCGCCGGTCACCACCGTGTCCGTGTGCACCTGTTTGCGCACCATCGACCACTGCTGGAACTCACCCGACCACGCCAGGCCGTCGACGTTGTGGAACTCCGTGCGTTCCAGCGGCAGCCGGAAGCCGAAGCCGAAACCGTTGGTGTCGCCGAACCTCGGCTCACGTGCTATCCACACCTTCGTGCCTCGCTTGCGGTCCGCCTGTGCTCGGTACGTGGCGTGCACCTCCGCCAGGTCGCGGTCCGCGATATGCCTTGTGAACCCCGTGGGTGCCGCGCCGTAGCCGAACCAGGACAGGTTGTAGGACACGGCACTGCGCAGCACCTCGCCGTTCGAGTCCGGCACTGCCCACACCCCGCCGACACTCGTCGTCAGCTCCTCGTCGGGTACCGGGCCGCCGACCTGGCCGATGCCGATGCGGTCGAACGTGTCGCCGAGCACGCCCGTGGTGACAGCGCTCTCCGGTGTGGCACGGGTGTACGCGACGGCCACTGCCTGCGGCTCCACGTTCGCGCGGTCGAATGTCACCCTGATCGGTCGCGCCGTGCGGGCGTCGAGTACCACCGTGGTGTCCGCGCGGACATCGACCGTGGGGTGCACGACCTTCGCGGAGTCGAACAGGCCGTCCGGTCGCGGTGTGCTGATCGCGGCGTCCACGTGGTAGCTCCCCGCCCGCACCCGTAGCGTTCCGCTGCCGCCAACGCCGGGTACCGGCCGGTATCGCACCCGGTCCAGTCCGAACACGAACGAGTAGTGGCTGTCGGTCGGTTCGCCGTTGGCGTCGACCGTCTTCAGGGTCAGGTCGTAGCTTTCCGGCTCCCGGTCCACCGCTACCGGGGTGGTGACCCGCACCGTCCCGTCGGTGGCCAGGATGTGCGCCCCGAACGCGCCCTCGGCCGCCGGTACGGCCGTGTCGACCGTGACTGTCACGTTTGCCGTCCCTCGTGGGGGAACGGTCAGGTCGTGTGTGGACAGTCGGAACATCGCCTCCGGCGCGGGTTCACCGTCGGGGCCCTTCGTCGGCAGTTCGAGGTGAAGGAGCCGCGGCTGGTTGCCGGTGTTGTGGTAGGTGACTGTTCTGGTCGCGGCCTGGTCGTCCTCGTGCGGCCAGCTCGTTCGTCCTGTCGAGACGGTCGAGGGCTCCGCGTACACGTCCTGCCCGACCGCCCGGCCCGCGTCCACCCGGCCCGCGCCCTGCTCGTAGACGCCTGCGTCGATCGGTTCGGCCGAGCCGACCAGTGCCGCCTTGAGGGCGGGCCCGGTCCAGTCCGGGTGGCGTTGCGCCAGTAGGGCCGCGCTGCCGGCCACGTGCGGGGTCGCCATCGAGGTGCCGCTCAACGCGACGTACCGGTCGCCCTTCCTGCCCAGCACGGAGAACCGGGACCTCGCCGCGGTGATCTCCACGCCCGGTGCGGTGATCTCCGGCTTCAGCGCGGCGTCCTGCACACGTGGTCCCCTGCCCGAGAACCCGGCGAGCGCGTCCTGGTCGTCCACCGCGCCCACGGCCAGCGCGGCGTCGGCGCTGGCGGGGGAGGAAACCGTTTCGGGGCCGTAGCTGCCGTCGTTGCCTGACGCGACCACGAACAGCGTGCCGTAGCGGGCGGTCAGCCGCTCCACCGCAAGCTCGAGTGGATCGTCGGCCGCGGTGTCGGGGCCGCCCAGGCTCAGGTTCACGACCTTCGCGCCTGCCGCCGCGGCCCACTCCATGCCTGCCAGGATCGCCGACTCCGGGCAGCCCATGCCACCGCACACCTTGCCCACCAACAGCTTCGCGCCTGGCGCCACCCCTGTGTACCTGCCGCCGGACGCCTTGCCGGTGCCCGCGATGGTGGAGGCGACGTGCGTGCCGTGTCCGTCGGTGTCGCGGACGCCGCCGGTGTCGGTGGTGAAGTTCCTCGTCGCGGCGATCTGCCTGCGCAGGTCGGGATGTGTGTCGTCGATCCCGGTGTCCAGCACGGCGATCTTCACGCCCGCCCCGGTGTAGCCTGCGTCCCACGCCTCGGGCGCGTGGATCTGCGGCACACTGACCTCCAGGCTGGGCCTGCGGATGCCGTCCAGCCAGACGCGGCCCGTGTGCGCCTGCCAGAAGTCCGCGGCGGTCTCCTTCGGTTGCCTCACCGCCACCGCGTCCACCGTGGACAACGCCATCGCACCCGCCGTCGGCGGGCCACCCTGGATGATCAGCGGGATCTGCGTGCTGCCCGCGTCGCCGAAGCCGTCCCGCAGCAACCCGGCCACGTCGAACAGCCGCTCGTCGACCTGGCCGTCCCGCACCGCCGTCCACGCGTCGTTCGGCACCACCAGCAGCGAGTCTGCCACCCGCGTGGTCGCGAAGTGCACGTGCTCGCGGCCGACAGCCGGTTGGACCTGCGGCACGAGCCGCTCGCCGACCTGCCGGACCGTCACGTGGTCACCGGTCACCAGCGTGACCGTGCCGACGAACCGGCCGGCCGGCGCCGACACGGTCTCCGCCTGTGCCGGCACCGGCCACCAGCTCGCCGCGACCACCGCCGCGAGCACGACCTTCGACAGCTTCGCCCCGACCGGCATGGCGCCTCCCAGTTTGCTCGTACTCCCAAACAAACCGGTCGGCGCCGCCGCGTCAAGCCGCGGAAGGTCAGAACGTGAACGCCTGCAGCTCCGAGATCCGCACGGTCTGCGCCACCGTCGGGTTGCCCGTCGTGCAGTCGCTCGTCGAGCGGGGGTCGTTGTCCTGGTCACCGGCGTACTCGGGCGCGCCGGTGCACTGGTTGGTCACCACCCTGATCATCAGGTGGGTGGCCACCGTCGGCACGATCCGGAACGACCGGGTCGTGAGATCGGGTGCCGTCGGCCTCGGCACCCCGGCCGGGTCAGGCTCGGCGCACCCGTCGCGGGGTCGATGTCCCACGCCGCACCGGTGTCCGCCGTGCTGACCGCGCGGTCGCAGCCGCGCGCCGACGTTCGGCACCACCGCTCGCGGGTGTCCCTCGACGAGTAGTCGGTCGGCGGGTTCGCCGGGAAGGCGTCCCACTCCGGGTTGTCGTTGTCGTGGTCGACGAGGTCCTCGCGGAGCAGCACGGCGCCGGTTCGCGCGTCGACGTACGTGGCGTAGCCGATGGTGTCTCCGGCCAGCAGTACCACCTGGTAGGCGCTGCGGGGTGCGCCGGACGGCATCGGTACCGCGCCGAGCCTGACGCGGGTCGTGTCCAGTGCCGCGGCGGGGACTCCTGCGTCGACCGCCGCCGAGGCGAGTGCCGCGTCCGGCGGGATGGTCGGCGGGGCAGGGGTTTCCTGGTTCGGGCTGATGGTGGCGCTGAGGTAGACCACCGCGCCGTCGTGGATGCCGAACGCGGCCAACCCGTCGACGACCGACGGCAGCTCGCCGAAACGCTGGCGCAGCAGGACGTAGGCTCCCTCGCCCATCGGGCGGCTCACCAGCACGTCCATGGCGTCGACGTCGCTGATGCGGAACGTTTCCCGGTTGTCGGCGAGGAAGTTCCTCGCCACGGCAACGGGATCGGCCGCCGTGTCGCGCCGCCGGCCGTCGGGCTTCGGCACCAGGGTCGCCGGGGTGCCGTAACGGTTCCAGCGGACCGTCGTGCCGCGTTCCTCGGCGAGTGACCGCTGCCGCTCGTTCGGCGCCGCCGAGGCGCCTCGGTTGTCGATGTCGCCGGTGCCGACCGTGTCGCCCTGTACGGCAACGGGTTCCGGGGCCGCCGGCGCGCTCGACGCGGTGCCGTTCGCGAACGACCCGGTCAGGGCCGCCGCGGCCACGAGCACGCCGGCTCTTCGGAGATGGTGTCTCCGCATGGTGTTCACGCCTCTCTGCAGGGGGAAGGGAACGGTGAACGTCCCCAGCCTTCCCTCAGAGGCCTGCGCGGACCAGACCCGAACGGTAGGCGATCACCACGAGCTGGGCGCGGTCACGGGCGTGCAGCTTGGTCATGGCGCGCTGGATGTGCGTGCGGACCGTCAGCGGGCTGACGACGAGCCGGCTCGCGATCTCCGTGTTGGACAGGCCTTCCGCGGCCAGGACCATGACCTCGCGTTCCCGCGCGGTGAGGTCGGCCAGCCGTTCGGCGGGCGCCGGTTCCGGGGTGGCCAGGAAGCGGGCGATCAGGGACTTCGTCGCGGTGGGGGACAGGAGCGCGTCGCCCGCCGCGACCGTGCGGATGCCGGCCAGCAGGGCGTCGGCGGCGACGTCCTTGCCCAGGAAACCGCTTGCTCCGGCACGCAGTGCCGTCGCCACGTACTCGTCGGTCTCGAACGTGGTCAGTATCAGGACGCGTGTCGCGGCCAGGTCCTTGTCGGCGCAGATGGTGTGCGTCGCGTCGAGGCCGTTGGTGCCTGGCATTCGGATGTCCATCAGCACGACCGTCGGGTGGTGCGTGCGGGCGAGCGTGACCGCCTCCGCGCCGTCCGCCGCCTCGCCGACGACCGCCATGTCGGCGTTGGCCTCGATGAGCATGCGGAACGTCGTGCGCAGCAGCGCCTGGTCGTCGGCGAGCAGTACGCGGATCGTCATGGCCGCGCCAGGATCGGCAGCTGCGTGGTGACCAGGAAGCCACCGTCCGGGTGCGGGCCCGCGTGGAGGTGGCCGCCCGCGGCGGAGGCGCGCTCACGCATGTCGACGATGCCGAAGCCGGGGTTGGCGGGTCGCGTGGCGGCGGCGTTGGTGACGGTCATCGTCAGCCGGTCCTCGCCGTAGGTGAGGCGCACGTGCGCGGTGTTCGTGCTGGCGTGCCTGGTGACGTTGGTGAGGGCCTCCTGCAGGATGCGGAACGCGGTCAGGTCGACGTTCGGGGTCAGGGGGCGTTCCGTGCCGTCGACGGTCACGTCGACCGCCAGGCCCGCGGAGCCGAACGCGGCCGTGAGCGCGGGCAGTTGCCCGAGCCCCGGCGCGGGTTCCAGTGGCGAGTCGTGCCGCAGGACGCCGACGGTCGCCTTCAGCTCACGCAGCGCGGAGGACGTGGTGGTGGTCAGGTCCGCGAGGATCTTCCGCACCTGGTCGGGATGTGAGCGGGCCAGGTACGCGGCCGTGCCCGCCTGCGCGTTGGCCAGGGCGAGGTGGTGGGCCACCACGTCGTGCAGGTCGCGGGCGATGCGTACCCGCTCCTCCGCGACGCGGTGGCGGGCCTCCTCAGCGAGGAAGGCGTGTCGCAGACGGGCGGTCTCGCCGAGTGCGACCGGCAGCAGCAGGAACAGGGTCGGGTTGAGCACCGCGAGCGGCCACGGGTTGCCGTAGCGGTTGCCGAGCAGCGCCGCGACGACGATCGCCGCCGTCGCCGCGGCGTAGTGCAGCCTGGTCGTCCGGCCCGGCCTGCGTACGGCCAGCTCGTACAGCGCGACCATCACGGGCGCCAGGTTGACCGGCGAGACCAGGTAGCCCAGCCCTCCCTCGGCGGCGACGCACAGTGCCGTCACCGCGACCACCGCGCGGGGATGGCCGCGCCGCCACAGCAGCGCCACCCCGGCGAGCACGGCCAGCGGCAGGGCCGACCGCCAGCCGAGGTGGCCGACCGTGTCAGGCAGGCTGCTGTTGAGCGTCGCCTGCCCGGCCGCCGCGCACAGCAGCAGCGCTATCAACACCGCGTCGACGATCCGGGGATGGTCGTTGCGCCAGCTGCTCGTCATCGCACGCTCCTCCGGCCTACATGATGCCCGTCAGCCGGGCACCGGCTCCGGGTTTCCCCTCGACGTCGACGTGCGGCAGCAGCCGGTCCAGCCATCCCGGCAGCGTCCAGGCCCGCTCGCCGAGCAGTGCGAGCACGGCGGGCACGAGCGCCATGCGGACCACGAACGCGTCGAACAGGACCGCGGCGGCCAGGCTGAAGCCGATCATCTTGATCATGGGCAGGTCGGCGCCGACGAAACCGGCGAACACCGCGATCATGATCAGCGCGGCGGCCACCACGACCCTGGCGCTGTGCCCGAAGCCCGTGCTGATCGCCTGACGGGCGGGCTCGCCCCTGGTGTGTGCCTCACGCATCCTCGTCACGAGGAAGACCTGGTAGTCCATGGCGAGGCCGAAGACGATACCCACCAGCACGATCGGCATCGTGCTGATGATCGGGCCGGTCTGCCGCAGCCCGATCAGATCGGCGGCCCAGCCCCACTGGAAGACGGCGACGACCGCGCCGAGTCCGGCGAGCACGGACAGCAGGAAGCCGAGCACGGCCGTCAGCGGCACGAGCAGGGATCGGAAGAGCACCAGCAGGAGCAGGAACGCGAGGCCCAGCACCATCGCGAGGTAGGGGACGAACGCGTCGAGCACCTTCTGCGCGACGTCGAGGTCGACCGCCGTGGTGCCGCTGACCAGGAAGGTCGCGCCGGTGCCTGCCACGGTGTCCTGCCGCTGGCCGCGGATGAGCCGGACGAGGTCCCTGGTCTGCTCGCTGGTCGGGGCGGTGGTGGGGGTGGCGGTGAACAGGGCGGTGTCGCCTGCCTCGTTGAGGCGGGTGGGGGAGACGGCGGCGATCCCGGGGGTGTCGCCGATCCGCGTGGCGATGGTCTGGACGGCTCGTCCGGTGTCGTCGGCGCCCCTGGCGTCGACGACGATGGTCAGCGGGCCGTTGACGCCGGGGCCGAAGCCGGCGGCGAGCTCGTCGTAGGCGCGGCGCTCGGTGGTCTCGGTGGACCTGGTCTCGTCGCCGGGCATGCCGAGGCGCAGGTGCAAGGCGGGGACGGCGAGCAGGACCAGGCCGAGGACCGACGCGAGGAGCACGGGCACGGGACGGCGTAGGACGTGGTGTGCCCAGCGGGTGCCCGCGCTCCTGCGTGGTCGGGGGTTGGGCAGGAAACCGAGCAGTGCCGGGACGAGCGTGAGCGCGACGAACACGGCGACGACGACGGCCCCGGCCGCGGAGACGCCCATCCTGGCCGCCGCCGGGATGCCGATGGTGGCGAGCCCGGCGAGCGCGATGATCACGGTGAGGCCCGCGAAGACCACCGCGCCGCCCGCGGTGCTCACCGCCAGGCCCGCCGCCGCCTCGGGCCGGTGCCCGTTGGCGCGTTCCTCGCGGAAGCGGGAGACGACGAACAGGGCGTAGTCGATGCCGACCGCGAGGCCCAGCATGGCGGCGAGGGTGCCACTGGTCGTGGACAGGCCGAAGAGACCGCCGACGGCGAAGATCGTCAGCATGCTGACGCCGACCCCGAGGAGGGCGGTCACGAGCGGCAGCCCGGCGGCGACGACCGAGCCGAACGTGACGAGCAGGACGAGTGCGGCGAGCACGACACCGACGACTTCGCTCACCCCGCCGACCTGGGGTTTGCTCGCCAGTACCGGGCCGCCGACGTCGACGGTGAGGCCGGTCGTGCGGGCTCGGTCGACGGCGGTGCGGAGCTGGTCCCTGCCGGCGTCGGTGACCCTGCCCGCGTAGGTGACGACGGCGTAGGCGGTCCTGCCGTCCCTGCTCACCGCGCGTGCCTGGAAGGGGTTGACGGCGGCGGCGACCAGGCTGCCCTGGCCGACCTCACGGACGACCCGCTCGACGGTCGCCCGGTTGCGGGCGTCGGTGACCTTCTGCCCGTCGGGCGCGACGAACACGATCCGCGCGGTCGGCGCGTCCGCCGCGGTGCCGGGGAAGCGTCGCTGGGCGAGGTCGAACGCCGCCTGCGCCTCGATCCCCGGCATCGAGCGGGAGTCCTCTGGCAGCTGGTCCGCCGCGCCTGCCGCGAAGGCGGCACCGCCCAGCACGGCCAGCCAGACGACGATGACGTACCAGCGGCGCCGGAAGGCAAGGCGGCCGAGCCGGTGGAGAAGGGTGGACACGGACGGGGACCTCCGGGGGCGTGAGCGGTTGCCCCGTCAGGTTCGTCGTCGCCGGCCGTCGTGTCGTCGTGCGGCTGCTGTCGGTTCAGGTACTGAAATCGCAGTACAGGACCAGGTCAGCCGTTGGGGTCGTGGTCGGGGTCCTCGCTGTAGGTCGCCTTCGCGTCGATCCAGCGCCCGGCGGGTTCCCCGTCGTCGTAGTTCAGCTCAAGGGGTGGCGCGCGGTCGTGGTGCCTAGGGTGGCCGGGTGACTCAGGTGATCGTGTTGAACGGCGGGTCCAGCTCGGGGAAGTCCGGCATCGCGCGGTGTCTGCAGGCGGTGCTGCCCAGGCCGTGGCTCGTGCTCGCGGTGGACGGGCTGGTGGACGCGATGCCCGCGACCAGGCGCGGTATCGAGTTCGCGGCGGACGGCGGTGTGGTCGTCGGGGCGGAGTTCCGGGAGCTGGAAGGCGCGTGGATGGTCGGGGTCGCCGCGATGGCCCGCGCGGGTGCCAGGGTGATCGTGGACGACGTGTTCCTCGGCGGGGCGGCGTCGCAGGAGCGGTGGCGGGGGCCTCTCGACGGCCTCGACGTGCTGTGGGTCGGCGTCCGCTGCGACCCGGCGGTCGTCGAGGGCCGGGAGATCGCCCGGGGGGACCGGGTCCGGGGCATGGCCGTGTCGCAGGCCGAGCTGGTCCACCGGGACGTGCGGTACGACGTGGAGGTGGACACCACGCACACCGAGGCACTCGCGTGTGCGCGGACCATCGCCGAGCACGTCGGCAGCTGACAGGCCGGTTTCACTCGCGCGGCGGTGCCCGGATGCCCGACGCGTTGGGTAGTTTCCGCTGAATACGCGCGTATGCCGCGCCCGGCACGGACACTGGATCCGCGTCGGTCGCCCGGCGGTGGCGGGGCCCGGGCACGTCAACGGCAGTGCGTTCGACTGGGGTCCAGCCGACATGGTCACCGTGCCCGCTGGGAAGGTGCACAAGCCATGCGCATCAACGTTCTCGCCGCGATCGTCCTCGCCGCGGCACTCACCGGGTGTGGGTCCGGGAGCGCGGCGGGAGACACCGTCACGCTGCGGGTCGTGAGCTGGAAGGGCGGCGGCGCCGAACTCGCCGACATGGCCGAGGTCAACGCCGCCTTCGAGAAGGCCAACCCGAAGATCCACCTGGACTTCGCCTACGTCCCACCCAACGACGTCTACCTGCAGAAGGTCCAGTCCCAGCTGCTCGCGGGCAACGCGGCCGACGTCGTCATGGTCGACCCGCAGAAGGTCCGGTCCTGGGGCCGGTCCGGCTACTTCGCCGACCTCGGCCAGGAACCGTGGGTCGGCCGGATCTCCCCGCCGGTCAGGGACTTCGTCAGCTACCAGGGCAGGGTCCTCGCCTCGCCGATGGAACTCACCCCCATCGGCGTCTACGTCAACCTCGACATCCTCGCCAGGGTCGGCGCCACCGCCCCCACCGACTTCCCCGGTCTCCTGGACACCCTCGCCAAGCTCGACGCCGCCGACCAGCCCGGCCTCGCCTTCCCGAACGCCCAGGGCTACATGGCCGAGTTCGTCATGCTCATGTCCGCCGCCACCACCGTCTACCGCGACACCCCCGACTGGGACCGGCAGTTCATGCGCGGCAAGGTCACCTTCCCGACGTCCTACCGCGAGCCCCTCGAACAGCTCCGGCGGCTCGGCGACGACGGCCACGTCGACTTCGCGCAGGCCGTCGGGACCGACGAGGCCACCACCGGGCAGCCCGACTTCCTCGCGGGCAGGTCCGCGTTCTTCGCGGGCGGCTCCTGGCAGGCCGCCGCGATGAAGGAGGCACCGTTCAGGCTCGGGTTCGTCCCCTGGCCGGGCGGCGACGCGGGCACCAAGCCCAGCGCGCTGCTGTTCCCCGGCACGATGTGGGCGGTCAACGCACGCGGCGAGCAGCAGGACGCCGCCAGGAAGTACGTCGACTTCTGGTCGGAGAACCTCGCGCCGTTCCTGTCCTCGGAGGCCGCGCTCAGCCCGTTCGGCGACACCCCGGACGCCGACGCGCTGCTGGCCCCCATGGTCGACGCCTACGCCGACGACCGCTACGCCCTGTTCCCGGCGAACACGTGGAACCTCGCCGAGCCCGAACAGAAGATCAGGTCGATCCTGCAGGCCTTCCTCCTCGGCAGGACCGACGTCGGCGAGACCCTCGACGCCATCCAGGACGCGGTCGCCGTTCGGTGAGACGGACTACCGGAGGGGCCACACCTGGTCGTCCCGCACAAAGACAGGCGTGAGCTCGGCGGGCAGGCTGCGCCTCCAAGGGGACACCTCTTGGAGGCGCCATGAAGACCATTCCGACGATCGCCACCGCCGGTGTGCTTGCCCTGGCCCTGGCCGCCTGCGGTGGGGGTGGTGGCGGGCAGGCGGGCGGCGGGACCCCCGTCGAGGGCGGCACGTTCACGTTCGTCATCAGCGCGGACCCCGGCAACCTCGACCCGCACTTCACCTCGCTGTCCAGCACCTACCAGGTGGACCGCTTCCTCTACGACACCCTCGTGAATATCGACACCAAGGGTCGGATGGTCGCCGGGCTCGCCGAGAAGTGGACCGCGACGGCGACCGAGGCGACCTTCACCCTCCGGGACGGCGTCACGTGTGCCGACGGCACCCCGCTGACCGCCACCCAGGTCGCCGCGAACATCAGCTTCGTGGGTGACCCCAAGAACGCGTCGTCCCGCATCGGCGTGTTCGTCCCGGCGGGCGCCACCGCCACCGCCGACGAGAAGGCCAGGACGGTCACCGTGACCTCCTCCTCGCCCGACGCCTTCCTCGACCGCAACGTCGGTGGTCTGCCCATCGTGTGCGCCAAGGGGATGGCCAACCGCGACCTGCTCAAGGAGAGCGCCGACGGCACCGGCCTGTTCACCGTCAAGGAAGCCGTCGCAGGCGACCACTACACGCTCCAGCGGCGCGAGGACTACAAGTGGGGGCCGCCCGACGCCGACGGCAAGGGCCTGCCGGACACCGTCGTGATCAAGGTCGTGCAGAACGAGAGCACCTCGGCGAACCTGCTGCTGTCCGGTGGCGCCAACGCGGCCGCGTTCGTCGGCCCCGACCAGCAGCGCCTGCGCTCGCAGAAGCTGTTCCAGCGCGACCTCCTCGCGGTGCTCGGCGAGATGTGGTTCAACCAGAAGGCAGGCCTGCCCGGTGCCGACGACGAGGTCCGGCGCGCGCTCGTGCAGGCCACCGACCTCGACCAGCTGTCCACGGTGCTGACCGGCGGCACCGGCAAGCGCGCGACCGGGCTCGTGCCACCCGGCATGGGCCCCTGCCCCGGCGACAAGGTCGGCGACTCCCTGCCGAAGTACGACAAGGACGCCGCGAAGTCCGTGCTGGAGAAGGCGAAGCCCGCGATCACGCTCTTCTACCCGACCACGCTCGGCCCGACCATGCAGGCAGGCGCTGAGCTGCTGCAGAAGGAGTGGAGCGAGCTGGGCGTCCAGGTCACCCTCAAGGGCGGCGGCGACGCGGAGACCGGTCAGCTCGTCGGCGGCCAGCTGCAGTGGGACGTGGCGTTCCTGCCGCTGAACGTCTCGCTGCCGAGCCAGGCCGTCTCGTTCCTGTCCGGACCGTCGGCGCCGGACGGCACCAACTTCGCGAGCATCGACAACGCCGACTACACGGCGAAGGTCGGCGAGGCGTCGAAGATCCCGGGTGCCGACGGCTGCGACACGTGGGGCGAGGCCGAGAAGGCGCTCTACGAGCAGGCCGACGTCGTGCCGTTCGCCAACTCCAACCGCCCGATGTTCGGCAAGGGCGCCGAGTTCGAGCTGTCCGAGGGCAGCCTCGACCCGGCCACTATCCGCATGGTCGGCTGATGACGGCCGCGCTCGCCGTCCGCGCCGGGAGCCCGTGGGCGCGGTTCACCGCACGCAGGCTGGGGCGGCTGCTCGTCTCGCTGTGGGTCGTGGTCACCGCCGCGTTCCTGATGCTCCACCTGATCCCCGGCGACCCGGTGCGGGCCGCGCTCGGGCCGACGGCGTCCGCTGAGCTGGTCGCCACCCGGCGCGCGGCCCTCGGGCTCGATCAGCCGCTGTGGCACCAGTACCTCGACTACCTGCGTGGCCTGTTCACCGGCGACTTCGGCGTCTCGATGTCCTCCGGGCTGCCGGTGTCGCAGGTGATCGGCGACCGCCTGCCGCCGACGCTCGAGCTGGCGGTCGGGGCGTTCGTGCTCGCGATCGTCCTGTCGGTGCCGCTCGGGCTGCTGTTCGCCGTGCTGACGCGTGGCGGTCGGCGGCGGCCGGCCGAGCTGACGTTCACCTCCGCCAGCGTGGTGGTCGCCGCGATCCCGGAGTTCATGCTGGCCGTCGGGCTGGTGTGGGTCTTCAGCGTGAACCTCGGCTGGGTGCCGGTCGCCGGGCGCGACGGGTTCGGTTCGTACGTGCTGCCGGTGGTGGCGCTGGCGCTCGGCCCTGCCGCGATCCTCGCGCGGATCGTCCGGGTCGAGACGCTGGCGGTGCTGCGTGCCGACTTCGTGCGGACCGCGCGGGCGAAACGGCTGCCGACCAGCGCCGTGTACCTGCGGCACGCGCTGCCCAACGCGCTGACGGCGACGATCACGTTGTGCGGCCTGCTGTTGGGGGCGCTCGTCGCCGGGACCGTGCTGGTGGAGAACGTGTTCGCGTGGCCGGGGCTGGGCAGCACGATCGTCTCGTCGATCCTCGCCAAGGACTACCCGGTGGTGCAGGGGATCGTCCTGGTCTACGGCGTCGGTGTGCTGCTGGTGAACCTCGTGGTCGACATCGCGCTCGCGCTGATCGACCCCCGCTCGACGATCAGGGAGAGCTGAGTGGCTCGGCGGTGGGGTGCGGTGCTGCGGACACCGCTCGGCGCGAGCGCGGCGACGTTGCTGGTGGCCGTGCTGGTGCTCGCGGTCGTGGCACCGCTGCTGTGGACCGACCAGGCGAACGCCGTCGACACCGGGCAGATCATGCAGGGCGGGTCGGCGGAGCACTGGGCCGGGACGGACAGCCTCGGGCGGGACATCTTCTTCCGCGTGCTGGTCGCGACCCGTCTCACTGTGCAACTCGCGCTGATGGCGACGGTCCTCGGCGTCACCGTCGGGTTGCTGCTCGGCACGGCACAGCTCATGCTGGGGCAGTGGCTCGGGCGCGTGATCACGGCGGTCGTGAACATCGCGGTCGCGTTCCCCGGCCTGCTGCTGGCGCTGTTCTTCGCGGTGATCTTCGGCGTGGGCACGGTCGGTGCGGTGCTGGCCATCGGTCTCGCGATCGCCCCCGCCTTCGCGCGGCTCACGCAGACGTTGATCGCGGGTGTCGCCGGGCTGGACTACGTCGCCGCCGCGCGGATCGCGGGTGTCGGCCGGTTCCGGGTGCTGTTCCGGCACGTGCTGCCGAACGTGGCGGAGCCGCTGGTCGTGAGCGCGACGGTCGGGGCGGGCAACACGCTGCTGGCGTTCGCAGGCCTGTCGTTCGTCGGGCTCGGTGTGCAGGCGCCGGACTACGACTGGGGCAGGCTGCTCGGCGAGGGTCTCGGCGGGCTGTACGTGCACCCGGAGGCGGCGCTCGCGCCGGGGATCGCGGTCGTCCTCGCGGGTCTGGCGTTCAACCTGTTCGGCGAGGCGATCGCGAAGGGCGTCGGCCACGCCACCCCGCGCCCGCGCCTGCGGCGGCGCCGGCCTGTGGCACCCGCACCCGACGACTCGGCGATGCTCGTGGTCGACGACCTCTCGGTCGGCTTCCCCGGCACCACGCCGGTACGCGGCGTCAGTTTCACAATGCAACGAGGTGATGCGGTCGGTCTGGTCGGCGAGTCGGGTTCCGGCAAGAGCCTGACCGCCCTCGCCGTGGCACGGCTGGTGGAGGAACCCGGCGAGGTGACGGCCGCGCGGTTGTCGTTCCAGGGCGCGGACCTTCGGGTCGGCGACCACCGGCGCCTGCTCGGCACGTCGTTCGCGATGGTGTTCCAGGACCCGATGACCTCGTTCAACCCGACTATGCGCGTGGGCAGGCAGTTGGCCGAGGTCGCGGTGCGGCACCAGGGCCTGTCCCGCCGGGCCGCGCTGGCCAGGGCCGTCGACCGCCTCGGCGCGGTGCGCCTGAGCGACCCGGAGCGCCGGGCGAGGCAGTTCCCGCACGAGTTCTCCGGCGGCATGCGCCAACGGGCGATGATCGGCATGGGCCTGATGGGCACGCCCGCGCTGATCGTCGCGGACGAGCCGACGACGGCGCTGGACGTGACCGTGCAACGCCAGGTCCTCGACCTGCTCGCCTCGATCAGGGCGGCCGACGGCGTGGGGCTGCTGCTGATCAGCCACGACCTGACCGTGGTCGAGCGGGTGTGCGACCGCGTGCTGGTCATGTACGCGGGCCGGATCGTCGAGGACCTGCCCGCGACCGCGCTCCGTTCCGGCGCGATGCACCCGTACACCCGGGCGTTGCTCGCCGCGGTCCCGGACATGACGACGGACCGCTCGCTGCCCCTGACGGTGATCCCGGGCCGCCCGGCCGACCCCGCGGACCTCCCGCCCGGCTGCGCGTTCGCCCCGCGCTGCCCACTGGCCACCGACCGGTGCCGCGAGACCGACCCGGCCCTGACCACGACCGACGACGGCCGCCGGGTGGCGTGCTGGCACGCCGAGATCCCGGCCGAGGTGGGGAAGCGATGAAGGAGCTGCGGTTCGAGAACGTCAGCGTGCGGTTCGGGTCCCGGCGGCACGCGGTCACCGCCGTCGACGGGGTCGACCTCGTGGTGCCCGCGGGTGGCGTGGTCGGGCTGGTCGGCGAGTCCGGGTGCGGCAAGTCGACCCTCGCGAGGGCCGCGGTCGGGCTCGTGCCGCTCACCGGCGGCCGGATCCTCCTGGACGGGAACCCCGTGCCCACGCGTGGTCGGCGACCGCTCCAGATGGTCTTCCAGGACCCCTACTCCTCACTCGACCCACGCATGTCCATCGGCGACACCATCGCGGAAGCCGTGGCGGACAAGGGAAACCGCCGCGCCGAGGTGACCAGCCTGCTCGAGCTGGTCGACCTGCCCGCCGAGCAGGCGAGCCGGTACCCGGCCGAGCTGTCCGGCGGGCAGCGCCAGCGTGTCGCCATCGCACGGGCGCTCGCCGCGCGGCCGGAGGTGCTCGTCGCCGACGAGATCACCTCGGCACTCGACGTGTCCATCCAGGGCACGGTCCTCAACCTCGTCCGCGAGCTGCACCAGCGGCTCAACCTCACGATCCTGTTCATCTCGCACGACCTCGCGCTCGTCAGGTACGTCAGCGACGCCGTCGCCGTCATGTACCAGGGGCGGATCGTCGAGCACGGACCCGTCGACGACGTGCTCGACGCGCCCCAGGACCCCTACACCCGTGAACTCATCTCCGCCGAAGGGAGAAGCCGGTGACCCGACGCCAGCGCATCGAGGACCTGACCGGGTTCGCCGTCCCGGAACAGCCAACCCTGTCCCCGGACGGCACCCGCACCGCCTACGTCCTGCGCACCACGAAGGACGACGAGACCCAGCGCGCGATCTGGCTCGTCGACGACGAGTTACGCCAGCTCACCAGGGGCGCCAACGACTTCGCCCCCGCGTGGTCGCCGGACGGCACGAAGCTCGCCTTCCTCCGCGCCAAGGACGGACCGCCCCAGCTCTGGGTCCTGCCGGCCAGCGGCGAGCCAGAGCAGCTCACCACCCTCGCGCTCGGCGCGGGCGCCCCGCGGTGGAGCCCGGACGGCACCATGATCGCCTTCGCCGCCGCGGTCGAGACCGGGGACAGCGACCAGAAGACGCCGATGGTCACCGAGCGCCTCGACTACCAGGCAGACGGCGCCGGCTACCTGCGCACCATCCGCAAGCACCTGCACGTCCTCGACCTCGACTCCGGCGACGTCCGCCAGGTCACCGAGGGCGACTGGCACGCCGGTGAACCGGCCTGGTCACCCGACTCGACCAGGCTCGCCTACGGCGCCGCCACCGCACCCGACGCCGACCTCGAGGCCAGGGCGCCGGTGTACGTCCTCGACGTAACCGACCCGCTCGCCACCCCGAAGCTCGCCGGCCTGCCCGACGGCATCGCGGCCTGCGCCACCTGGGTGGACGACGACACGCTCCTGGTCGTCGGCATGGCCGACTCGCCGGTCGGCCACGCGCGCCTGCTCCGCCTGCCCGTCGGTGGCGAGCCGACCGACCTGACCGGCCTCGACCGCAACCTCATGCCCGGTGGGCCCGGCTACCCGGGCGCGGAGCCGCAGCTCGGCGGCGACGGCGTCCTGTACTGCGTCCGCGACCGCGGCTGCACGCACCTGTACACGGTGTCCCTCGCCGGCGGCACGCCGCGACCGGTCGTCACCGGCGCCGGGCGTGTCGTGTCGGGTGTGTCGGTCGCGGGTGACAAGGCGGCGATCGTGCTGGCCACGCCGACGTCGTTCGGCGAGGTCGTCACCGTCGACCTCGCGACCGGCGCGGAGACCGTCCGCACGAAGCACACCGACACCGAGACGGAGCTGTTCGTCCGCGAGGAGACCGAGTTCACGATCTCCGACGGCACCACCGTGCACGGCTGGCTCGTCCGCGACCCCGCCACCACCGGCCCGAGCCCGTTGCTGGTCGACATCCACGGCGGCCCGCACAACGCGTGGAACGGCGCCGCCGACGAGGCCCACGTCTACCACCAGGAGCTGGCCGCGCTCGGCTGGACCGTGCTGCTGCTCAACCCGAGGGCGAGCGACGGCTACGGCGAGGAGTTCTACAACGCCACCATCGGCGCCTGGGGGGTGGCCGACGCCAAGGACTTCCTCGAGCCGGTCGACAAGCTCGTCGCCGAGGGCGTCGCCGACCCGGACCGCCTCGCCGTCTCGGGTTACAGCTACGGCGGCTTCATGACCTGCTACCTCACCAGCCGCGACACCCGCTTCGCCGCGGCCGTCGCCGGTGGCGTGGTCGCCGACCTCACCAGCATGGCGGGCACCTCCGACGCCGGGCACCTGCTGGCCGTCCACGAGCTGGGCGGCGGCGACTCCTACGCCGAGATGTCGCCGTTCGCGCGGGTCAGGGATGTCCGCACGCCGACCCTCGTCATCCAGGGCGACGCCGACTTCCGCTGCCCCGTCGGCCAGGCACAGCAGTGGTACTCCGCGCTGCGGGAGCAGGGTGTGCCGACCCGTCTCGTGCTCTATCCCGGTGGCACGCACCTGTTCATCCTCGAAGGGCGGCCGTCGCACCGCGTCGACTTCAACCGGCGGATCGTGGACTGGGTCGAGCAGCACGCGAACGGGCGCAAGGCGCAGTTCGACGTCGCGCACTGGCAGCGCAGGCTGGACATCCTGGCGGAGAAGCACCACGTGCCCGGCGCGACGCTCGGCATCCTGCGGGTGCAGGACGGCCACGACGACGACCTCGTCGAGGCCGCGCACGGCGTGCTCAACGTGGACACCGGCGTCGAGACCACGGTCGACTCGGTGTTCCAGATCGGGTCCATCTCCAAGGTGTGGACCACGACCGTCGTGATGCAGCTCGTCGACGAGGGCAAGCTCGACCTCGACGCGCCGATCGCCGAGGTGCTGCCGGACCTGCGGCTGTCCGACCCGGACGTCACCAAGAGTGTCACCATGCGCCACCTGCTCACCCACACGAGCGGTATCGACGGCGACGTGTTCACCGACACCGGCCGGGGTGACGACGCGCTGGAGCGTTACGTCGCGCTGCTCGCGGACGTAGCCCAGAACCACCCGCTCGGCGCGACCTGGTCGTACTGCAACTCGGGCTTCTCGCTCGTGGGCAGGGTGATCGAGAAGGTCACCGGCATGACCTGGGACGCGGCCATGCGGGAGCGGATCTTCACTCCACTGGGGCTCACCCACACGGGCACGTTGCCCGAGGAGGCGTTGAAGTTCCGTGCCGCCATCGGCCACAGCGGCGAGAAGGAGCCGGTCGTCGCGCACGCGTGGGGGCTGCCGAGGTCGGCGGGACCTGCCGGGCTGATCAACTCGACGGTCCGGGAGGTGCTCGGGTTCGCCCGCCTGCACCTCACCGGCGGCCTCGCGCCGGACGGCAGCCGCCTGCTGAGCGAGGAGAGCGCCGAGGCGATGACGTCCTTCCAGGCCGACCTGCCCGACAAGCACAGCCTCGGCGACTCGTGGGGTCTCGGCTGGATCAGGATGGGCTGGGACGGCAGGCGTCTCATCGGCCACGACGGCAACACGATCGGCCAGTCCGCGTTCCTGCGACTGCTGCCGGACGCGGGCCTCGCGGTCACGCTGCTCACCAACGGCGGCAACACCCGCGACTTCTACGAGGACCTCTACCGGGAGATCTTCGCCGAGCTGGCCGGTGTCGCCATGGCCGAGCCGATCGCGCCGCCCGCCGAGCCGGTGGAGGTGGACGCCTCGCCGCACTACGGCACCTACGAGCGCGCCAGCGTGCGGGTCGAGGTGTTCGCCGGTGAGGACGGGCCGGTCATGCGGTCCACCGTGACCGGGCCGCTCGCCGAGCTGATCCCGGAGGAGGAGCGCCAACAGGAGTACCCGATGGTGCCGGTCGACCAGAACCTGTACGTGATGCGGGAACCCACGGCACGCACGTGGATGGCGGTCACGTTCTACTCGCTGCCGACCGGCGAGCGGTATGTCCACTTCGGCGTCCGCGCGACTCCGAAAGTCGCCTGATGCTGGCCGAACTCCTCGCCGACACCGAGGAACTGGTGCGGTGCGAGTCGCCGTCCAGTGACCCCGAGGCCCTCGCCCGCAGCGCCGACGTCGTCGCCCGGGTGGGGGAGCGGCGGCTCGGCGTGGCACCGGAACGGCTCGGCATCCACCTGCGCTGGCGGCTCGGCGACGGGTCGGGAGTCCTGCTGTTGGGCCACCACGACACGGTGTGGCCGCTCGGCACGCTCGACACCCATCCGTACACGGTGGACGGCGGGGTCATGCGCGGTCCCGGCTGCTTCGACATGAAGGTGGGCCTGGCCATGGCCTTCCACGCCGCCGCGGGCCGCTCCGGCGTCACCGTCCTCGTCACCGGCGACGAGGAGATCGGCTCCCCCGGCTCCCGCGAGCTGATCGAGGAGGAGGCGCGGAAAGCAGGCGCCGCACTGGTCCTGGAGGCGTCGGCGGACGGCGGGGCGCTCAAGACCGAGCGCAAGGGCGTGTCCAACTACGAGGTCGTGGTGACCGGCCGCGCCGCACACGCCGGTCTCGAACCCGAACGCGGCCACAACGCGACGATCGAGCTGGCACACCAGATCCTGGCCATCGCCGCACTCGCCGACCCGTCCAGGGGCACGACCGTGACACCGACGCTCCTGTCCTCGGGCACGTCCGTGAACACCGTGCCCGCCAGGGGATCCGTCGCTGTGGACGTGCGGGTCCTCGACGAGGCCGAGCAAACGCGGGTCGACGTGGCCATGCGTGCGCTGCGGCCGGTCGTCCCCGGCACCACGCTCGAACTACGCGGCGGCCCCAACCGGCCGCCGCTCCAGGCGTCGGCGTCCGAGGCACTGTTCGCACGGGCCGCGGCCCTGTCGAAGGAGCTGGGGCTGCCGGACCTGCGTGGCGTCGCGGTCGGCGGCGCGTCGGACGGCAACTTCACCGCGGGGGTGGGCACACCGACGCTCGACGGGCTCGGCGCCATCGGCGGTGGCGCGCACGCCGACGACGAGCACGTGCTGGTCGACGCGTTGCCGGACCGGGCGCGGCTGCTCGCGGCGCTGGTCGAGGACCTACTGGCCGGAGCGACAACGCCGTCGGCCAGGACTGGTGCGCCTCGACCATGACGAACACCGACGGGGCCACGAGCATGGACGGCGTGACCAACCTGATCGCGGCCGACCCGCACGCGGACCGTGCCGCCCGAGCGGCAGGCGTCTCGGTGCGCGAACTCGTGACCATCGAGGACTTCGTCGCCGTCAGCCGGCTGTTTCACGGCATCTGGCGTCCGGCGGCCGACAGCCCCCTCGTCACCACCGAGCTGTTGCGGGCACTGACGAAGGCAGGCAACTACCTGGCGGGCGCGTACGACGGGGATACGCTCGTCGGCGCGTGTGTCGGGTTCTTCGGCGCCCCGGCAGACGGCACGATGCACAGCCACATCGCGGGCGTCGACCCGTCGATGGCCGGCCGCAACGTGGGTTTCGCGCTGAAGCTGCACCAGCGGGCGTGGGCGCTGCGGCGGGGCGTCGGGGTGATCGCGTGGACGTTCGACCCGCTCGTGGCCCGCAACGCCTACTTCAACCTCGCGAAGCTCGGCGCCACCGCGGCCGAGTACCTGCCGGACTTCTACGGCGGCATGGAGGACGAGGTCAACGGCGGCGACGAGACCGACAGGCTGCTCGTGCGCTGGGACCTCGGCGCGCCGGAGGTCGTCGCGGCCTGCGCGGGGCGCCCGCACCTCGTCACGCACCACCAGGCGGTCGTCGCGCTCGGCCGCACCGCGGCGGGGGCCCCGGAACCCGGGGTGCTCGACGGGTCGCCGCTGCTCGTGGGGGTGCCGCCGGACGCGGCCACGCTGCGGGGGGCCGACCCCAGCGTTCGCAAGGAATGGCGCATCGCCGTGCGGGACGTGCTCGGCGGGCTGCTCGCCGACGGCGCGCGGGTGTCCGGGTTCGACCGGGCCGGGTGGTACGTCCTGACACGGGAGGACCGATGAAACTGCAGGGTGTCGAGCTGCGGCGGATCAGGATGCCGCTGGTCTCGCCGTTCCGGACCTCGTTCGGGGTCGAGACCAACCGGGACGTGCTGCTCCTGCGCGTGGTCACCGACGACGCCGAGGGCTGGGCCGAGTGCGTCGCGATGTCCGACCCTCGCTACTCGTCCGAGTACGTCGACGCGGCCGAGGACGTGCTGCGCCGCTTCCTCGTGCCCGCCGTCGCGGCCCGCCCCGCGCTGGACGCGCACGGAGTCGCGCCCGCGTTGCACCAGTTCAAGGGCCACCGGATGGCGAAGGCGGCGCTGGAGACGGCCGTCCTCGACGCGGAGCTGCGTGCTGGGGGGCGCACGCTCGCGCGTGAGCTGGGCGCGGTCCACGACCGGGTGCCGTGCGGGGTGTCGGTCGGGATCATGGCGTCGGTGGACGAGCTGCTGGACGCGGTCGCGGGCTACCTCGACGCGGGCTACGTGCGGATCAAGCTGAAGATCCAGCCAGGCTGGGACGTCGAGCCGGTGCGGGCCGTGCGGGAGCGCTTCGGCGACGACGTGCTGCTGCAGGTCGACGCGAACACCGCCTACACGCTCGCCGACGCCCGCCACCTCGCCAGGCTCGACCCGTTCGACCTGCTGCTGATCGAGCAGCCGCTCGACGAGGAGGACGTGCTCGGCCACGCCGCGCTGTCCCGCGTCCTGACCACCCCGGTGTGCCTGGACGAGTCCATCACCTCGGCGAAGGCCGCCGCGGACGCCATCAGGCTCGGCGCCTGCTCGATCGTCAACGTCAAGCCCGGCCGGGTGGGCGGCTACCTGGAGGCGAAGCGCGTCCACGACGTGTGTGTCGCGCACGGCGTGCCGGTGTGGTGCGGCGGGATGCTCGAGACGGGGATCGGCCGGGCCGCCAACGTCGCGCTGGCCGCGCTGCCGGGCTTCACACTGCCCGGCGACACCTCCGCGTCGGACCGCTACTACCGGACCGACATCACCGAGCCGTTCGTTCTCCAGGACGGTCACCTGCCCGTGCCGACCGAACCGGGAGTGGGTGTGACGCCCGTGCCCGATGCGCTGCGTGAGACCACGACCAGCACTGAGTGGCTGTCGTTGTCCGACTGAACAACTTTCGGCGCGTACGTTGTGCACTTCGACGAACTAGGCTGGACGTCAGGCTCCTAACTTCGGGATGGTGCTCGACGCGATGAACCTCCGGCCGCGCGCCAGCCTGCGCCGCGTGCTCGACGACCTCGGCGCGACGCTGCTGGCCGTGGTCCACGGCGACGTGGACCGGGTGGCCGAGCTGGGTGGGATCGTGGTCCACGACCCGCTCGAGGAACAGGAGCTGCCCCGGCACGCGCTGGTCCTCGGCGTGGGGCTCCGGGATGTCGGCGAGATCGTCTTATTGTTGGACTCACTTGGTAGACATGGGGCGGCCGGGCTGGTGTTGCGTGCCCCGGTGCCGTCGGGCCTGGCGGAGGCGGCGACCCGGTCGGGCGTAGCGGTGCTGGCCCTGACACCCGGCGCGACCTGGGCCCAGCTGTCGGCACTGCTCCGCTCGCTCCTGGCGGAGGACCTCGGCGACGCGGGTGCGGAGACCCTCGGCGGGATGCCGTCCGGCGACCTGTTCGCCCTGGCCAACGCCATAGCCGCGCTGATCGACGCGCCGGTGACGATCGAGGACCGCAGCTCCCGCGTGCTGGCGTTCTCCGGTCGCCAGGACGAGTCGGACCCCTCCCGCGTGGAGACGATCCTCGGCAGGCAGGTCCCGGAGCGGTACACGCGCCTGCTCGTGGAGCGGGGCGTGTTCCGGGAGCTGTACCGCAGTGACCGGCCGGTGTACATCCCGCCGCTGATCGAGGGGCTGATCCTGCCGCGCGTGGCGGTGGCGGTGCGGGCAGGCGACGAGGTGCTCGGCTCGATCTGGGCGTCCGTGGGCGGCCCGCTGTCTGCCGACCGCACGCAGGCGTTCAGCGACGCGTCCCGTCTCGCGGCACTGCACATGCTGGCACTGCGGGCCGGGGCGGACGTGGCCAGGCGGTTGCGCACGGACCTGGTGAGCACGGCGTTGGAGGGCGGCCCCGGCACGCGTGAGGCGCTGGACCGGCTGGGGCTGGGGGAGCAACCGCTGGTGGTGCTGGCGCTGGGGCTGGAGCGGGCGGGGGACGACGCGGCGCTGGTGTCCGAACGGCAGCGGCTCGCGGACGGGCTCGCGATGCACCTGAGCGCGGTGCACCCGCGCAGTGCCGCGGCCCTGGTCGGCCACGTGGCGTACGGGCTGGTCCCGGTGCGGGACACGGAGGCGGCGGTGCGTGTCGCGACGGACTTCCTCGATCGGGTCGGCGACCGGGTCCACGCGGTCATCGGCATCGGCCCGGTCGCGGAGGGCACGTCGGACCTGGCGTCGGCGCGGGCGAGTGCCGACCGGGCGCTGCGGGTGCTGCGGGCGGGCACGAACGGTGGCCGGAGTGTGGCGCGCCTGGAGGACGTGCACGTCGAGGCGCTGGTGCTGGAGCTGCGTGACCTGGTGGCGGCCCGGGGCGACCGGCCGACCGGCCCGGTGGCGCGGCTGTTCGCGTACGACGAGGAGCACAACACGAACCTGGTCGCCACGCTGCGGGCGTGGCTGGACTGCTTCGGCGACGTGATCGCGGCGGCGGCGACCTTGTACGTGCACCCGAACACGTTCCGCTACCGGCTGCGGCGCCTGTCGGAGGTCGGCGGCATCGACCTGACCGACCCGGAGGCACGCTTCGCCGCGATGCTCCAGCTGCGTGTCGTGTCCCCCGCGAAGCTTGCCACGTAATTGTCGGTGCCCGCCGCTACCGTTGTCCCCATGGCCGAAAACCTGTCCCTACCAGCGCTGTTGTCCCGTGCACTGGTGGCTTTCACGATCGAGCTCGACGACGAGCTGGAGCACCGCATGCCGCACCGGACGGCGGCCGGACCGCAGGCGCGGTCCGGCCGTGGCCCGTGGCTGACCTCGCTGGCGATGTGGGCGAACTTCCTGCGTTACCTGACCGGCGGTGGCGCTCCGTTACGTGAGCTGGAGTACCGGGCCGGGCTGGTGAACCTGGCCGGGCTGGAGCGGTGGGGGTACGTGACGGTGGCCCCGGCCGACACGTCGGTGAAGTCCCGCAAGGACTTCACGGTCGAGCTGACGCGCGCGGGCAGGCGCGCGTGCGAGGCGTGGGAGCCGTTACCCGAGCTGGTCGAGACCAGCTGGCGAGAGCGCTTCGGCGAAGCACAGATCGATGCCCTGCTGACGTCACTGCGAGCGGTGGCGGCCGATCTGGAGGAACTGGAGTGGCCGTACTGCCTGCCGGTGATCCCCTTCGCCGACGGAATGCGGTCACCGGTACCCCGCGCAGGTCGACCGGACGCCGACACACTGCCCGCGCTGCTGTCGCGGGTACTGCTGGCGTTCACGCTGGAGTACGAACGCGAGTCGGAGCTGTCGCTGCCGATCAGCGCGAACGTGCTGCGGGTACTGGACGAGAAGGGCGTCCGGGTACGCGATCTGCCGGGCCTGACGGGCGTGTCGAAGGAAGCGGTGAACGCGACGCTGACGTTCGTGACGAACAGGCAGTACGTGGTGGTGGAGCCACCACCCGACGGCGGCCGGTTCAAGCTGGCCCGCCTGACGACGAAGGGCAGAACGGCGCAGACCAACTACCACACCCTGATCGAGTCGATCTCGGAACGGTGGGAGAAGGAGTTCGACCTGACACCACTACGAAATGCCCTGACGGCGCTACCGGAAGAGATCCTGCGCGCAGGAGTAGGCCGACACCCGGAAGGCTGGCGAGCCCAACGCGGTGCACCGTCGACGCTGCCGCACCACCCGATGGTGCTACACCGGGGAGGCTATCCGGACGGGAGCTGAACGTCCCGATCGCTTGTCGCTGAGTAGCCTCTGTACCCGCCTTGACCGGTTTGTGGCGTGCTGGTGTGGTCGGGGTAGGGAGCTACTGGGGAGAGGTGCGACGTGGCGACGACGAACCCGAGGGACAAACTGACGTACACCGAACCACTGGCAACGGGCGAGGTGACGTTGGAGGCATCGCCGGAACAGGTCTACCGCCTGGTCAGCGACCCGGTGGCGATGGCGGACCTCGCCGAGGAGTTCTACAAGGCAAAGTGGATCAGGGGCGCGAAAGAGGCCGCGGTGGGCAACTGGTTCTCGGGCACGAACCGAAACGGCTGGCGCCGCTGGGTGACCCACGCGGAAATCACCGAAGCCGATCCCGGCCGACGCTTCGCCTACCGAGTACGCACCCCGTTCTACGTCCCGATCTCCCGCTGGGAGTACGAGATAACCCCGACCGAGGAAGGCTGCCACCTGGCGGTGACCAACTGGCTCCGCGTCCCAGGCTGGTTCGTACCCGTGGCCATCTTCATCACCGGCCAACCAGACCGCGCGGGCACCAACAACACGAACATCGCGACAACCCTGACCCGCCTGAAACAACACGTCGAGTCCCGCCCGTAGAAGGTGTTCCAGCTCGGGACGACCAGCCATGCCGGCACCGACCGAGCTGTGCGGATCCTCCGGCAGCGCCCGGGTGAGGGACTCGCAACTCCGCTCCCGACGCGCTCGTGCTCCGAGGCGGCGACGTTTCACAGACGTTCCGACGACGGTCTTCCACCAGCGTAGGAGTCGTCGAATCCACAGGAACGAGTGAGAGGCAGTGCCATGCGCATACTCCGCCGAACCGGCACCGCGATCGCGAGTGCGATTCTCGTCATCGCCGGCTCAACGCTGACCGCATCGCCCGCCTACGCCGCCGACTACGACTGTCCGGGTGGCAGCAACCCGAACGCGCTTCCAGGCACGGCCACGACACCGGTCTCGCCGGTGCACATCGGCGGTCGGGCGATCGAGCTCCGGTACAACCGGACCGCTCGGTGCGCGTGGGGACGCATCACCCTGGGCGCGCCCGGCGACAAGATCTGGGTGGACTGGTCGAGGACGCTGACCGGTGACCACGCTCCGTGGGCACAGCTGGGGGTCACGCAGATCGCCACCGGCACGAGCAAGTTCACCAACGCCTACAACGACGCAGGTTACGTCATGCGGGCCTGCGGCCAGCCGGTCGGCTACGGCCTCGTCTGCACCGGCTGGTACTGACTTCACCGAAGTGGTGGTCCCCTGCCCCGGCGGGGACCACCACCATGCCGGTCGTTCCTGCACACATCGGGATCGTGGTGAACCACAGAATTCTCGGTAGCGGCGCCGGTTGACACCGTTGGATCAGAAACAAGCCCTTCAGGTGACCCGCAGCGTCACGACTCCGCCCGGCCATGGGCCGGCGGGTGTCTCGACGGTGAACGTGTCGGTGATGTCGAAGCCGAGGCTCTCGTAGTGGCGGAGCACCGCACCGTCCGCGCCTGCCCAGCAGTCGCCGCGTAGTACGCCGACGCCACGCGATCTCGCCAGGTCCTTGGCGCACTCCATCATCATCCCGCTGATGTTGTGGCCCTTGTGGGTCCGGTCGACGACCTGGATCGTCAGGTACAGCTCGGGCTCGGTGGGTGGCGGCACGAACGGGGGTGGGTCGCCGATGGCGAGTGCGCCGACCACCTCGCCGCCCAGGTACGCGAGAAACAGCGTGTCCTCGGTCGCCCAGCCGGTGGCCTGCTCGACCCCGCCGGGATCGGTCGAGAACGGTCTCGTGCCCCACTGCCCGGTGTGCCCGTCCGCCGCGAGCCACCGCACGGCGCCGTCCAGCAGCCGCAGCAACGCGCCCAGGTCACCAGGTCCGCCCGTGCGGACGACGAGGTCAGTCATGAGTCCCCTCCCGCTCCAGCAAGAAACGCCGCGGCCGACGCCGCCATCACAAGGCCGCACACCAGCAGCACACCGCCCGGCGAGCGCACCGCGACCAGTCCGAGCGTCGCGAACCCGACCGTCCGGCACACGAACGACGCCCACGCGTCGCCGGCCAGCACCCGCCCCATCAGCTCACCGGGCACTCTGCCCTGCAGGTACGCGGCCCACCGCACGTCGAAACCCGCTACGCAGAAACCGATCCCCGCCGCCAGGCAGTACCGCGCGGCATCGGGCGCGGACCCGAGCAGTGCCGTCCCGACCCCGGCCAGCAGCAGGAACGCCAGCGCCGCCCGCATCGGCCGCCGCCTGGCCACCAGCCCCGCCTCGGCCGCACCCAGCACCGAACCCGCCGTGAACAACGCGAAGAAGCCGCCCAGCGCCGTGCTGCCGAGCGACCCGACCATCGTCGGGACACCGACGAGCAGCGGCACGGTGACCAGCAGGTTGCCGAGGCCCGCCGCCACCATGCCCGTCCACAGTGGCCTTCGGCCCACGACGAAACGCAGGCCCGCCGCGGCCTCCGCCAGGCGCCTGGGCGCACCCTCCTCCGGTGCACGGCGTGGTGGCGGCAGGAGTGCCGCGGCGAGCAGGAACGTCACCGCGTCGACGAGGAACCACGCGTGCGCACCGAACCCGGCGATCAGCACCCCCGCCGACACCGGCCCCAGCACGGCCGCCGCGTCCAGTGCGATGGTGCGCAACATGTTCGCGGGCCCCAGCCGCCGATCGTCCACTATGGACACCATCAGCGCGCCGGTGACCGGCTGGGCGAGCGCCACCCCCGTGCCGGCCACCGCCACGATCCCCGCCACCCCGGCGGCACTCCCGGCGCTGAACAGCCACAGCGCCAGCAGCGCGCCACCTGCCGTCAGATGACCCGCACGGCTCAGCGCACGCGTCCCGTACCGGTCGGCGAGCGCGCCGCCCACGAGCCCCGCGACGAACTGCGGCACGGTGTAGGCGGCCAGGACCAGACCCAGCCGGTCGCCGTCGCCCTGCTCGACGGCGACCAGCCAGGTGAGGGCGACCAGTGTGCCGGAGCTGCCCGAGGCGGACACCGCCATGGACAGGAGCAGTCGCCGGAACCGGCCGTCCCGCAACGGTTCCAGTCCGGCGGCCAGTGCGGTGGCCGCCCGGCCGGTCACCGCGTGACGCTTCCGATGCCCCGCACGACGCGGTCCACGAGGATCTCCGTCTCCCGCTCGTCGATCACGAGCGGCGGGTAGATCACGATGTACTCGCCGCCGTGCTGGACGAGCACGCCCAGCTCCATGCACGCGGCCTGGATGCGCCGCGTCGTCTCGTACACCGACGGCGCGCCGTCGAGCTGCAGCAGCTCGAACCCGAACAGCAGCCCCACGCCGCGGATCGGCCCGACTGCCGGGTTGTCGGCCAGCCCCTCCCGCAGCCCCGCGACCGCCTGCGCGCCGCGCTCGCGTGCGTTCTCGAACACGTTCTCCGCGTACATCGCCCGCAGGGCAACGGAAGCGGCCGCACACGACACCGGGTGCCCGTCGGAGCTCGAACCGTTCGGGAAGTGTATCCCCGTCTCCTGGTCGAACGCCTGGTACACGTGCTCGGCGACCAGCACGGCGCCGAGCGGCGCGTACCCGGCCGTGATTCCCTTGGCACTGCACAGGATGTCCGGCGAGACGCCGAAGTGGGTCGCGCCGAACAACGCGCCGAGCCTGCCGAAGCCGGTGGTGACCTCGTCGTAGATCACCAGGAAACCCAGCTTCCTGGCCAGATCCCGCACGCTCTCCAGGAAGTGCCTGGTCATCGGCTGGACCGGGCCCTCCATCATCGGCTCGACGATGAACGCGGCTACCTGGCCCGCGCCGATCCCGTCGACCGTCGCACGCAGCGCCGCGGTGCAGTCACCCGTCTTCGTGGGGTCACCGGTGCAGCCGGGGCAGTCGGCGAAGGCGGGGACGGGGGTGCGTGCGAGGTGCGGCGGGGGGACCGGCACGACCTTCTCCACGAAGTCGTCCCCGGACGCGGCCAGCGTCAGGTAGGTGCTGCCGTGGAAGCTGTAGCGCAGCGAGATGATCCACGTCCGCTCCGGCTGGCCCGCGTTGAGGTGGTACAGCCGCGACATGTGCAGTGCGTTCTCCACCGACGCGCTGCCCATGTGCGTGAACCGCACGCGGGTCAGGCCCGGCGGCGCCGCGGCGACCAGCTCCGCCGCGTAGCGCACGGTCGTCAACGCGGGCTGGTCGTAGCGGATCACGCAGCTGAACGGCAGCTCGGCCGCCTGCTTGGCCATCGCGTCCACGATGTCCACCCGGCTGTAACCCAGCGCCATGTTGCATGCCCCGGACCGCGCGTCCAGGTACCTGCGGCCCGCGATGTCCTCCACCCAGCAGCCGTCGCCGCGCACGAGCAGGT
Source organism: Actinophytocola oryzae (assembly GCF_004364325.1). GTDB lineage: Bacteria > Actinomycetota > Actinomycetes > Mycobacteriales > Pseudonocardiaceae > Actinophytocola > Actinophytocola oryzae. Next base: position 348,221 of record NZ_SOCP01000001.1, read on the forward strand.
GCGTCGGGTCCGAGCGGTCCAGCCGTTGCCGCATCTTCGACTGGCCGTGCCACAGCGGGTAGGCCGCGTGGTCGAACTCCGTCCGTTCCGCGACGTCCTTGTTTGCCCAGTAGGCAGTCGCGGCGTCTATTGCCGACAACTCGTTCGCTGCCGTGATCTCCACAGCGGTCACCGCACGATCTCCACTTCTGTCGCCTCTGGCACGTGTGGCGTGCGGGGCGACCGCACGCCACACGCGTCGGTCACTCCGTTCCCTTCAGGCTGCTCTTGTCGGCGCAGAACGCACCGCGAGCAGTCGTCGTCCACCGCACGTAGTTGAGCGACGCGCCCCTGGTGTTCACGAGCTGGGCGTCCTCGGTGCCGGCGTCGGGCACGGCGATGTCGAGCACGTCGGCCTCGTCGTAGCCGTAGTCCGGCCGCAGGTCTGCCATAGTTGTCACCTCCTCCCGGCAACGGGTTGGACAGGTCAGCCGGACGAGGACCAGGCGATGAGGTTGTCGTAGAACGACTCCTTGTAGCGGTTCGAGCACGCGACCTGGCCGAGCCGTCCGTCGCCGCGCAGCTGGCCGAGGTGGCAGCGACCGCCGCACACGTGCCGCAGGTCGCACACCCGGCACTCGGCCATCTTGTTGACCTGCAACAGTTCCCGCTCCTGGTCGATCCGGTCGATGAGGCCCTCGGCGCCGTCGGCGAACACGTTGCCCCGGATGAACCGGGGTGTGAGGCAGGTCGACACGTCGCCGTTGCTGTAGATCGTGAGGGTGTCGCCGTAGCCGCAGCTCTGCCGTGGCCGCACGGGAACCCCGGTCCACAGCGCGCTTCCGTCGACCCCGACCGACGACGGTTCACCTGCCGTGCCACCGGTCAGCGACGCGGAGATGGCGGCGAGGGTCTCGCGGAACTCGTCCTGGGGCAGGCCGAGGTCGAACACCTCGGCGCCGCGCCCCTCCGGCACGAGCGTGCCGAGGTCGACGTCGGTGCGGAACGGCAGCCCGGCGAGGAACGGGCGCAGGTCCGCCACCAGCTCGTCGCGGTTGCTGCGCAGCACGGTGATGTTGAGAACCTTGCGGAAGGGCGTGTCCGCGAGGCCCTGTAGGTTCCGGTACGTGCGGCGGAAGGCGTTCCTGCCGCGGACTAGGTCGTGCGTCTCCGGCGAGATCCCGTCGAGGCTGATCGCGCACACGTCGAGCAGCGGCGCGACCCTCGCCAGCCGCGCGCCGCGCAGCAGCAGCCCGTTGGTGATCATCGCCGTGAGGATCGTGCTGCCCTGCAAGGACTTCACGTGTTCGAGCAGCGGGATCAGCGACGCGGACAGCATCGGCTCGCCGCCGGAGAAGCTGACGTGGATGGGGGAGTAGCGGGCGGCGAGCTCGTCGAGGAGGCGCCGCCACCGGTCCAGCTCGGTCTCCGGCGTGATGCGCACGGCGCTGTCCATGTAGCAGTGCGTGCAGGTGAGGTTGCACCGGTTGGTGAGGTGGATCTGCACCTGCCGGTAGCGGTCCAGCTTCGCCAGGTCGGGCGGCTCCGCGAGAAAACCGGCCCGCACCAGGCGTCCGACCACCCCGAGGAGCGACTCGCGGTCGGCGGCGTCCAGGCCGTCCAGCGCCGCGCGGACGGTGGGTCTCGACCGCAGCCTGCGCAGCAGCTCGGCCTCGGCGTGATCGAGCGCGAGCCATGCCGGCCGCTCGGCGTCGATGACCAACGTCTTGTCGCCACGGGAATGCTCGGTCAGCTGTCCGAGCGGCAACGGAGAGTCAAGCGAAACACGGTGACTCGTGCCCATCGGTTCCCCACTTCCCAGGTGCGGTGAGTCCGCCGCCACGAGTATGTGTGCGGGAACTGCCTGGCACGCAAGGAAGTTGGGTACTTGTACCTACGCTAGCCGGGGTTTGGGCGCCGTTCCTCAGCGGCGGGGCGGCCGTTCGCCCGCCTTCGCGCCGTGTACGACGGCGAGGACGAGGCACGCCAGTCCGGAAAGCCAGCGGCCCGTGCCGACGTCGGTGTCCTCCGGGTCGTAGAAACCGTCCGGTTCCACCTGTCCCACGAGGAAGACGATCGCGATGATCGTGACGAGTGCGGCCACCACGAAGAAGATGTGCGTGGCCCGGCCCGACTCGCCGGTGAACGCGGCCAAGGAGCCACCGGCCGTCAGGAGCACCAGGGCGAGCGTCACCACGGCCTGCCAGCCCTCGGGAACCATGCCCCAGAGCGTGGTGGCCTGGTCGAGGTGGCCGTCGCTGTCGCTGGCCGACCGCCACGTGGTCGCGGTCAGCACGCCGAGCGCCCCCGCGACCGTGCACGCGGTCAGCGCGTAGCCGAGGGCGCCGCGGTCGTGCCGCTGCCCGCGTTCGACCTCGTCGAGGCGTTTGCGCAGGTAGGCGAGCGACTTCTCCAGCTTGTCGATCCGATCGTCGGGCACGTCGGCACCATAGCCGCCGCCGGGTCGCCGTGCGGGTGGAACGCGCGGGTCACCACTGCGCGAGACGCAGGCGACTCTCGAACCGGCGTGGCTCGCGGGTGACCGGGTCGTCGAACTCCAGCACCTTCGCGAGCAGCTGCAGCGGGCGGGTGTAGTCGTCGAGGGGGCGGTCCTCCAGGACCGGGTAGAACGGGTCGCCGATGATCGGTACGCCGAGGCCGCACATGTGCAGCCGCAGCTGGTGGGTCCGGCCGGTGGTGGGCTGCAGCCGGTACAGCCCGCGGCCGTCCCGGTGGTCGAGCAGCTCCACGCGGGTCTCCGCGTTGGGCTCGCCGGGCACCTCCCGCGCGGTGACCACCCCGCGCTCCTTGACGATCCTGCTCCGCACGACCGTCGGCAGCGCCAGGTCCGGGCGGTGCGCGGCGACGGCGACGTACTCCTTGCGCACCAACCGGTCCCGGAACATCGTCTGGTACCTGCCCCGTAGCTCGGGCCGCACCACGAACAGCACGAGCCCGGCGGTGGGCCGGTCGAGCCGGTGTGCCGGCACGAGCGCGGGCAGGTGCAGCTCCCGGCGCAGGCGCACGAGCGCGGTCTCCGTGACGTGGCGCCCGCGCGGGATCGTCGACAGGAAGTGCGGCTTGTCGGCGACGACGATGGCCTCGTCGCGGTACACGACGTCCACCTCGAACGGCACCGGCGCCTCGTCGGGCAGGTCGCGGTGGAACCACACGAACGTGCCCGGCGCGTAGGCGGCGTCGGCCGTGACCGGGCCGTGCTGGTCGACGAAACGCTCCTCCGCGAACATGGCGTCGATGCGGTCCGGGTCCACCCTCGGCAGCCGTGCGGCGAGGAACGCCCGCACGGTCGGCCACGTGCCGTCCTCGGGGAGCCGCAGGCGCGCCGGGTCGAGGCCGTGGCGTTGCGGCAGTGGAGCGGGGACGGTGCGGCGCATCCCGCCAGCCTACGGACCGGCGAGCCGCGCCAGGCCGGCACGCGCGGCGTCGAGCACCCGGTCGACCAGCGGCACCAGGTCCTCGGTGGTGTGGGCCTCGCGGGTCATGTACAGCTCGCGCAGGCCGCCGACCACGGTGTAGGCGGTCAGGCGCGGGGCCAGCGCGTCGGCGGGGAGCCCGAGGTCGGCGCCGATGGCGGCGGCGAGCAGGCGTTCCAGCTCGTAGTAGCCCGCGCGGGCACGGCCACGCAGGTCCTCGTCCTGGGCGATGAGCGTGGCGCGCTGGGTGCGCCGGGCCCAGACCGCGCCCGGCTCGGCGGCCTGGTCGTCGAGGGCATGCATGGTGTCGCGCATCCACGCGCCCACCACGTCGAGGGTCGGGCCGCCGTCGAGCCGGGCGGCCAGCGACTCCGGCGTGAACGGGTCGTCGGCGAAGAGCAGGTCCTCCTTGGTGGGGAAGTGCAGCGTGACCGTGCGGACCGCGACGTCCGCGTGCTCCGCGATAGCCGCGATCGTCGTGTTGCGATAGCCGTGCGCCGTGAACAGCTCCACGGCCGCCGACTGGATCCGCTCGCGCGTCTGCTGCTTCTTCCGCTCTCGCCTGCCTTCCACGGCTACGAACGATACCACTCGACACATTAATACCGACCGTACTACTATTGCTAGTGAACGCATCGAAGGGAGAGGGCGCGATGTCCAGGACGTGGTTCATCACCGGCACTTCGAAGGGGTTCGGCCGCGAGTGGGCGGAGGCCGCGCTGGAGCGTGGCGACCGGGTCGCGGCGACAGCACGTGACGTCGACCGGATCAAGCCGCTGGTCGACGCGTACGGCGACGCGGTGCTGACGCTGGAGCTGGACGTCACCGACCGCGAGGCGGTGTTCGAGGCCGTCGGGCAGGCGGTCGCGCGGTTCGGCGGGCTGGACGTGGTGGTCAACAACGCCGGGTACGGCCACTTCGGCATGGTGGAGGAGCTGACCGAGGCCGAGGTGCGTGCGGAGCTGGAGACCAACTTCTTCGGCACGCTGTGGGTGACGCAGGCGGTCCTGCCCGTGCTGCGTGCGCGGGGAGGCGGGCGGATCATCCAGGTCACCAGCGAGGGTGGTGTGCGGGCGTTTCCCGGGATCGGTGCCTACCACGCGTCGAAGTGGGCGGTGGAGGGTCTTTCGGACTCGCTGCGCCAGGAGGTCGCGGGCTTCGGCGTGTACGTGATCTGCCTGGAGCCCGGCCCGTACGCCACGGACTTCGGCGGCGGGAGCATGGGCACCAGCCCAGAGCACCCGGACTACGCGGAGGTCCGCGCGGCCACCGCCCCGGTGTGGGACCTCGGCGACCCGAAGGCCACCCGGGGCCCGATCCTGGAGCTGGCCGACACCGACGACCCGCCGGCCAGGGTCTTCTTCGGCAACTCGTTCGAGGCCGTCGCCGCCGACTACGAGGAGCGGCTCGCGACGTGGCGGAAGTGGCAGCCGGTGGCGGTGGCGGCGTTCCGCTGACGACCTAGGATGGTCGCCAGAGGGTCAGGGGAGGGTCGATGTTGCGTGTGGCCGTGCCTGCCGACCTGCCGATGATCGAGGCACTCATGCGGCGGTCGGTACTCGACGTGTTCCCGTCGTTCCACGACGAGACCGAGACGGCCGCCGCCGCGCGGTACCTGGCCGAGCCGGACAAGGTCCTGGTCGACGACGGCACCTACTACGTGCACGAGACGGCGGGCGAGATCGTCGCCTGCGGTGGGTGGAGCAGGCGCGACCGGCTGCACGCGGGTGCGGGGGCGGCCCCGTCGGACGACCGGCTCCTCGACCCGGCCACGGAACCGGCACGCGTGCGGGCCATGTTCGTCCGAGGCGACCAGACTCGCCGGGGTCTGGGCCGGGGGATCCTGGAGCGGGCCGCGGCGGATGCTCGCGCGGCCGGGTTCCGCACGCTGGTGCTGATGGCCACGCTGCCGGGGGTGCCGCTGTACCGCGCGTTCGGGTTCCGCGAGGTGGAGCGGGTCCGGTTGCCCATGCCCAACGGCGTGGAGCTGGGCGGGGTGTCGATGGAGTACACCCTGCCCTGACCGGCCCCCGACCGGCCCCCGCCCCTCGTGCACTGAAGGACGCCTTCCTTACGCTGGGCGTTACGAAGGACGCCTTCAGTGCATTTGGGGCCCCGCGCTCAGTCGGCGTCGTCGTCCTTGCCCTCGCCGCGGCGGCGGAGGAAGTCGAATCCGGGGATGCCCAGGATGGCCTGGCGGACGTCGTTGGCGACCTCCAGCAGGTCGTGCAGGTCGGGCCCGACCTGGTTGAGGGTGGTGAGGATGGGCAGGATGTCCTCGTTGAGGTGTTTGGACAGTCGCGGCAGCTCGTCGACCAGCTTGATCGCGGCCTGGACCTCGTGCGCGCTGAACTCCTTCATGAACTCGACCAGCGGGCGGGTCGCGGCCACCTGCACCTCGACGGCCTCGGTGACCCGGCGTGCGCGCACGACCGTGTCCTCGGCGTCGGCGACCACCTGCTCGGTGCGGCGCACCAGCCCGTCGGCCCGCTCGACGATCGACTCGGCGGCGGTCAGCAGGTCCAGCACCCGGCGCGGCACGGAGGTGGCGGTGTCGACGGACCAGCGGAACACTTCCGGCGGCCACAGACTACGGGGTAACGGCATGGCTACATCTCACACGAAAACCGCGTCGCCGGCTTGTCCAGCCACCCGTCAGGCGCTGTAGCCCTTCGGCGGGATGAGGGTGGCGAGCTGGTTGAACGTGAGCCAGTAGAGCTGGTGGCCGCCGAAGCCGGCCGGGTCGGCGATCTTCACCGTCCGGTTCGCGTCGTTGTAGCCGATCACCGTGAAGTAGTGGTAGATCGTGTAGTTGGGGTAGCCGGGCGGGTGGTTGTTCGCGGGCGCCACGATGTTCGCGACGATCGGGTAGTTGTTGTCGATGTTCAGCACGATGTCGCGCCACAGCAGGTCGCGCTGCGCCTGCGTCGGGGGATCGTCGGGCATCTCCTTGGTCTCGTACCAGCCGACATACCCGCTCAGGACGTTCGTGACCTGGCCGATCCAGTCGGTGCCGTTGGTCGTCGTGCCGAGCTGGGAGGCGAGCTGGGACTGGGTTCGATGGACGCCGCGGGCGGACAGCGCGATCCTGGTGGCCGCCGGGCCGCACCAGTAGCCGGTCTGCTGGACCTGGTACTCGACCCGCAGGACGTGTTCGCCCTGGACGCCGACGTCCGACGGCGTCATGCCGGCCGGGTTGGCGCCCGCGAGCGGCGCGGTGAGCACCGGTGCCACGGCGACCGCCGCGGTGACCAGGGCAAGGAGGGTCCTACGCATGGGGATCTCCTGACGGCAGGGGGTCGGCGAGAATTCACCAACTGTCTGGAATTTCCGTTACGTTGATGGTGGCAGCGGCGTGCGACCAGGGCCAGACCTGTCCACTGGCTCACGTGCGCCATAGCGCATCTGAGCCACGCCGGGAGGTTCCGTGTTCGACGTACTCGATCCGGACAGTGCCCAGGGTCAGGTCTACCGCGCGCTGACCCGCGTCGGTCGGTCCGATGTGGACACACTCGCGGATGTCGCCGGACTGTCCACGTCGGACGTGTCCCGGGCGCTGGGCGAACTCGCCGACCTCGACGTGGTGGTGCGCGAGCCGTCCGGTTGGGTGGCGCGACCGCCTGCGCGGGTGATGTCGGAGCTGCTGCGTGCCGAGGACGCCCGCCGGACCGCGCTGTGGCGCGCGGGTGCCGAGCTGGACGAGCTGTACCACCTGGCGCGCCATGCCGAGGGCAGACCCGAGGTGGAGCCGGTCGCGGACCTGGCCGAGCTGTTCACGTTGACGGCACGCGTGCAGGAGCGTGCGACCGAGCGGGTCCGCTGGCTGGACAGACCGCCGTACCGCAGCAGTCCGGCGCGGTTCGTGGCTCAGGAGTCTTTGCAGGTCAACAGAATGGCGGCGGGTGTGGCCTACCGGGTCCTGTACCACCGGGCGGTCTACGACGACGCCGCGCTGTTCGCCGGCATGACCAGGATGATCGAACGGGGCGAGGACGCGCGTGTGCTTGCCGGACATCCGGTGAAGCTGCTGATCGGTGACGACCGGACGGCGTTGCTGATCCCGGAGCCGGAACGCGTCGGCGCGGAGGGCTCGCTGGTGATCCATGCCTCGAGCCTGCTGGCGGCGTTCGCGGGCCTGTTCGAGACACTGTGGACACTCGGCGTGCCGGTCTCGGCGGCCGACCCGTCCGCCGCGCTGTCCGAACAGGACAGAAAGATCATCACGTTGATGGCGGCGGGCCTCACCGACGAGGCGATTGCCCGCCGCCTCAAGCTTTCTCGTCGAACTGTCGTTCGGCGGATCGCCGTGTTGCTCGACCGGTTGGGTGCCACGACGCGCTTCCAGGCCGGTGTGCAGGCGGCGAACCGCGGCTGGCTGTGACCGGTCAGCTCACCGTCAGGTTGGACAGTACTGGTTAGGCAGCGCTACGAGGGACTCCGACCGGCGTACTCACCACGGCGCAGTGTTGGTGCGGCGAATGCACTGAAGGGGCCCTTCGTAACGCTGGGCGTTACGAAGGGCCCCTTCAGTACGCCCAGTGTCAGGAAGGCGTCCTTCAGTGCACGGGGTCTCAGCCGATGGCGTCGATGATGCGGGGGCGTAGCTCCGCCGCCGAGATCACCGCGTCCACCGACCCGACCTCCACCGCGCGGTAGACGCTGTGGACGCGGTCGAACTCCGTTGCCACGTCGGACATCTTCTCCGTCCGCACCGTGCCGCGGACCTCCGCCAGCGTTGCCGCCAACTCGGCTCGGGCCGGGCCCGTGGTCTCCGCCAGGCGGGCCTCCAGCTCGGCCACCCTCGGATCCTTCGCCGTGCGGCGGTTGACCTCGCCCGTGAAGACCACCGCCGCCGCGGGGGCACCGCCGATCACCGACGCGAACGAGCCCTCCACCGCCAGCACGGTCATGTTCGGGTTCAACGCCTTCGAGAACACCACGAACGCACCGCCGTGGTACCGCGAGATAACGCAGAACACGATCGGGCCCGCGAAGTTCACGATCGCGCGGCCGATCTCCGCACCGTATTCGAGCTGCAGCTTGCGCATCGACTCCGGTGAGCCGTCGAAGCCCGACAGGTTGGCCAGCACCACCAGCGGGCGGTTGCCGCTCGCCGCGTTGATCGCCCTTGCCGCCTTCTTCGACGACCTGGGGAACAGCGTCCCCGCCGTGTACGTGTCCGGGCCGTCCGTGGGCGGGAACCCGCGCCTCGGCACCGACCGCGACTCGATCCCCAACAGGCACACCGGCCGCCCACCCAGGTGCGCGTCCTGCACCACCGCGGTGTCCGCGTCCGCCATGCCCGCCCAGCGCTCCAGCACCGGGTGGTCCTGGTCGGACACCGCGCGCATCACCGTGCGGATGTCGAACGCCTTCTTGCGGTCCGGGTTCGCGGTGACCGAGAAGATCTCGCCGACGGTCGTGAAGTCGCTGCCCGCCAACGTGTGCGGGTAGTCCGACACGTCCCGGTCGCGCGGGTCGGTCGTGGTCACGTGCCGGGGGCCCGACTCGCCCGGTGCCACGTACGTGTGGTCGTAGTGCGCCATCAGCACGTCACGCGCCGCGCTCAGGTTCGGCGCCCAGTACTGCGCCTGGCCGTTCGGACCCATCACCCGTTCGTAGCCGCCGATGCCGAAGTTGTCCTCCGCCGACACGCTGCCGGAGAAGTCCAGCGCCTGCTTGCCCGTCAGCACCATCGCCGAGTCAGGCGTCATCACCAGGATTCCCCTGGTGTGCATGAGCATCGTGGCCTCGGCGTTCCAGTACGGCTGGGCACCGACGTTGATGCCCGCCACCACGATGTTGATCTCGCCGCCCGCCTGGGTGAACGTCACGATGCGCTTGAGCGCCGCCGCGACCCAGTCCATGTTCTCGACACCGGAGTCCATCGAGATCCGCGCGCCCGCCGACACCGAGAACCACTCCACCGGCACCCGCATTCGCTCCGCGAGGTCCAGTGCGGCGATCACCCGCGAGCACTCGGCCTCCGACAGCGCGCCGAGCGCCTTCGTCGGGTCGCCGAGCAGGGCCACCCGGTACATGCCCTCCGGGTGCCTGCTGGTCGGCGTCGTCACCACGCCGACCACGATCCCCGCGGTGTTCTGGCCGGGCGCCCTGGTCACCGCGACCAGCGTGCCGCTCTCGTCGAGGTCGTACTCCGTGAACGTGCCCGCGCCGGCGAGCACCCTGGTCAGCTCGTACGGGTACACGGTGCCGCGCAGCCGCGCCCGCAGCACCTTCAGCCGGTAGTCGTCCAGCGGTTCGACCGGCTCGCTCGGCCGCTCGCCGACCTCCAGCCGCACCTTGGAGCCGACGTCGTAGGTGATGCGCAGCGCCAGGTCGGTCAGCGCGCCGGTCTCGGGGTCCCTGCGGCGCGCGAGGATCAGGATCTCCTCCAGCCCGAGGCCCGCGGTGGTCGGCAGGACGCGCTCGGCGATCATGCCGAGCTCGTCGCCTGCCAGCTCGTTCGGCGGCCACACGTAGATGACGACCCGGTTGGTGTCGAGCCGCGTGTTCGCCGGCCGCGCGGCCTGGGCGCCCCGGATCGCGTCGAGGCACGCGGCCAGCGCGTCCTCGGCCGCGGGCAGCGCGACGAGCCTGCCGTCGCTCTCCCGCAGCGGCGTCAGGTCACGCACCTGCGCCATCGCGACGAGCCGCTCGTCCGCCGGGTTCCTCGGCGCGACGCACCGGAACAGGTACACCTCCTCGTCGGCCGACGGCAGACGGGTGAGGTCGAAGTTGCGGAACCGCTCCAGCCGCAGCCGCTGCGCGATCAGCGGGTGCAGGCCGCGGATCAGGCGCTCCTCGGTGATCCCCGTGGAGGACGGCCGGAACGTGACGTGGTGGTACAGCACCGCGCCGCCGCGGCCTGCCACCGTGATGGTGATCCGGTGCAGCTGGCTGGGCAGCGGCTGCGCGGCCAGCACCGCCCGCAGCTCCGTTGCCATCGCGTTCGAGTCGTCCGGCTGGTCGTCCCACGTCACGTAGATGTCGGCGACCATGTCGTCGGCCGAGGTCAGCTCGGCGATGGCACGCATCGCGGCGGGCAGGGCCGAGAAGTCGACACCGGTGGTGACCACGGCCGACGGGGCGGTCGGGCCCCGGTAGCCCGCGACGACGACCGTGCAGCCCGCCACGTCGGTGGTCCGCACGTCGTAGAGCCGCTTGTTGCCGTAGTACCGCCGCAGCAGCACCTCCAACATCGGCGCGATGCCCGCGTCCTTGCGGCCGATCCGCTGCGCGAGCAGCCGCACCAGCGGCTCGGTGCTGGTCACCATCGAGGCGATGCGCTCGGCGCGGTCCGGCGCGGCCGGGTTCGCGTCGAGGTAGGTGAGGTGCTTGCGGACCCCCGCGTACACGCGGGCCCGGTTGCGGCGCAGCAGCGGCTGGGCGAACCAGCGGAACACGACCGAGCGCGCCAGGTCCGACACGACCGGGAAGCGCAGCTGCGTGGCCGCGACCAGGTGCTCCAGCGTCAGACCCGCGGTCTCGCGCAGCGGCTCGGCGGGCGGCGGCTCGACCAGCCACCGCCGCAGCAGCGTGGTCACCACCGCGACGTCGCCCGCCGCGCGGCGCTGCGCCAGGAAGATCCGGAGGACGGCGTTCTCGAGCTCCGGCGTGCGCTCCAGGTCCGGCACGCCGTAGTGGGCGAGCACCGTGGTGAGCCGCTGCTGGAACGACTCCGGCACCCCGGCCCGGTCCACGTCGAGGCTCTGCAGGTAGGTGTGGAAGTACTCGCGGTGGCTGTGGACCTCGCTGGCCGCGTCGGCCGGGTGGTTGCGGGTCAGCTCCGACAGGTCGGCGAACACCTCGAGCAGCGCGACCTCGCCGGCCACCGGCCGCGCGGCGCCGCCCTCGGACCGCGCCGCCAGGTAGTCGGTGAGCACCCGGTTCTCGTCGCGCGGGTCGGCGTCGAAGCCGAGCAGCACCCCGCGCAGGTCCCGCAGTCCGGCCGCGATCCGCTCGGCCGCGGGCACGCCGGCAGGTACGGCGGGCAGGTCGATCTCGACCTCGGTGGCGGCGTCCTGCTCGGCCTCCGCGCCCTCGCCGTCGCCGAGCGGCTCCAGCCGAAGCAGCGGCGCGCCGGTCTCGACCAGGGAGCCGACCTTGACCGAGCACTCCCGCAGCCGTGCGCGGAACGGCGCGCGCAGCACGTTCTCCATCTTCATCGACTCGAGCACCAGCACCGGCGCCCCGGCCTCCACCTCGGCACCCACCTCCAGCGGCGTCGCGACGACCAGCGCGGGCGCGGGGGCACGCACGACACCGCCCTCGTCGTGGCTGACGCGGTGCGCGACGCCGTCGACCTCGACCAGGTAGGTCGGGCCGTGCGCGTGGGTGACCACCCTGAACCGGGTGCCGTTGACCACGACCTGGCCGGTCTCCCGGTCGAAGCGCTCCAGCTCGACGTCCGCCGTGTGCGGCTCGCCGCCACCGGCGGTGATCGCGACGCGGAAGCGGTCCGGGACGACCCGGCTGACGTGCACGCGGTAGCCGACGCCACGCAGCTTGAGGTCGGCCGGCCTGCTCGTGTCCAGCTGGACCTGCGGGCGTCCGCCGTGCGCGGTCGACAGCAGCTGCAGACGCGCGACCTCCTCCGCGTCCTCGTACGCCTCGATCGCGGCGACCGCGAGCGCGACCGCCGAGCCGCGCTGCGACACCAGCCTGCCCTCGCCGCGCACGCGGTCGATCCAGCCGGTGTCCGCGCTCGCGTCGATGACCTCCGGCTGGGCGAGCAGGTCGAGCACGAAGCTCTTGTTGGTCGCGCCACCGGCGATGATCACCGTGGTCTGCGCCATCGCGCGACGCAGCCTGCCCAGTGCCTCGTCGCGGTCGCGGCCGTGCGCGATGATCTTCGCGATCATCGAGTCGAAGTCGCCCGGGATGGTGTCGCCCTCGCTGACGCCCGTGTCCACCCGGATGCCGGGGCCGCTGGGCAGGTCGAGGCGGACGATGCGACCAGGTGACGGCGCGAAGTCGCGGTCCGGGTCCTCGGCGTTGAGCCGCGCCTCGATGGCGTGCCCGATCTCGGCCGGCGCACCACCCTCGAGCTTGCCGCCCGATGCGACGTGCAGCTGGGCCTTGACCAGGTCCGTGCCGGTGGTCAGCTCGGTGATCGGGTGCTCGACCTGCAGGCGGGTGTTGACCTCGAGGAAGGCGAACCGCTTCTCGCCAGGGTGGTAGAGGAACTCGACGGTGCCCGCACCCCGGTAGCCGACGGCCAGCGCGAGCCGCTCGGCGGCGGCCTTCAGCTCACCGGCCTGCTCGGCGGACAGCACCGGCGACGCGGACTCCTCGATGATCTTCTGGTTGCGGCGCTGCACGGAGCAGTCCCGCACGCCCAGCGCCCACGCCGTGCCCTGGCCGTCGGCGATGACCTGCACCTCGACGTGCCGTGCGCCGGTGACCAGGCGCTCGAGGAACACGACGCCGCTGCCGAAGGCACGCTCGGCCTCCATGCGGGTGCGCTCGTAGGCCTCGGTCAGCTCCTCCGGCGAGCCGATCTTGCGGATGCCCCGGCCGCCGCCGCCTGCCGTCGCCTTCAGCATCAGGGGGTAGCCGACCTCGTCGGCCACGCGCAGCGCGGTCTCCAGGTCGTCGACCGCACCCCGGCTCCACGGCGCGACCGGGACGTCGACCTCCTCGGCGATGAGCTTCGAGCCGATCTTGTCACCGAGCTTGCGCATGGCCTCGGCGGTCGGCCCGACGAACGTCACCCCGATCCGGTCGCACAGCTCGGCGAACGCCGGGTCCTCCGCGACGAACCCCCAGCCGACCCACGCGGCGTCCGCCTCGCTCTCGATCAGCGCCTGCTCGAGTTTGGCCAGGTCGAGGTAGGGGCGGGCCGACGCAGGCCCGAGGTCGTACCCGAGATCGGCCTCGCGGACGAACGTGGAGCCGCGATCCGCGTCGGTGTAGAACGCGACGGTCTCGATCCGCGTCCCACTCTCCGCGGAGAGCTCCTGGACGGCATGGATCAACCGCATCGCGGCTTCTCCACGGTTGACGATAGCGACACGACTGAACACCGACCGAGCCTCCTGCGGAAGACAACTGTTGGGCGGACACACCCACCGTGAACATTCTCGTGTACGCGCCAGTAGGGAAAGGCTGCGAGCAACTGTGTCGCCCGAAGAAATTTTGTGGGGTCCGGACAAAAGCTCAGTCGAACCTCCCTAGGACCGCCTACCGCATGGCCCACTTCTGGTTGGTGCCGCTGCCGCACGCCCACAGGACCAGCTTCGTCGCGTTCGCGGTCCCCGAGCCCGTCGCGTCCAGGCACAGACCGGACTGGACACCCCGGACCGTGCCGTCACTGCCGAGCGTCCACCGCTGGTTCTGCTGGCCGTTGCAGTCCCAGACCACGGCTTTCGTGCCGTTCACGGTGCCCTGGTCGAGTGCGTCGAGGCACTTGCCGCCGAACACCCGCAGCTGCCCGGCGGGTGTGTGGGCCCACAGCTGGTTGCCCTGGCCGTTGCAGTCCCAGAGCTGAGCCTGCGCCCCATTGGCGCTCGACCAGTTGTCGATGTCGACGCACCGGTCGGACTGCCTGCCGACCAGCGCGCCGACCCGGTTGCCGCCCTCCGTGCCGGTGACGGTCAGCAGGACCGCCTCGCGCGGCGGCACGGTGAGGGTGACGGCCGTGGTCGCGCCGCTCTGGGTCGCGGCCCACACGTTCCTGACGGTCGCGGTGTCGCCGAGGCCGAGGTCGGCGAGGCGGACGGTGATGCTCGCGGCCGAGGTCGTGCGGTTCAGCGCCACCACCGCGCGGCGGCCCGTGCCGTTCAGGACCTTGCTGTAGACCTGCCGCCCCGGCTGGTCCTCGGCGACCTTCACGCCCTGGCGACCCAGCGGGTCCTGGTCGATGGCGATGACCTCGCGGTTGGCCAGGACGTCCCGGGTCGTGGTGCTCATCGTGGCGAGGTTGTTGCCTGCCAGCAGGGGAGCGCCGGACACGGCCCACAGGCCCAGGTGCGTGCGGTTCTGCGCCGTGGTGAAGCCGGGCATGCCGGCTATCAGCATGTCGGGGTCGTTGTAGTGGCCGGGGCTCTGCGCGGCGGGGTGCTGGGCGGCGTCGAAGTTGCCGAGCACGCGGTCCATGGACGGGCTCTCGCCGTAGTAGATGATGTCCGTGCTGGTGCGCCACATGGTCGACATACCGGGTGCCCAGTCCCACGGGTTCTGCCTGCCCCAGTTGCAGACCGACAGCACCATCGGCCGCCCGGTCGTCGCGGTCGCCCTGGCGACGGCGTCACTGATGGCCCGGTAGGTCGTGCGTGCGTCGAGCCCCTCGGCGTCGCCGCCGCACCAGTCCACCTTGACGAAGTCGAAGCCCCACCGCGAGAACTGCAGGAAGTCCTGGTCGTAGTGCCCCTCGCTGCCGGAGCCGGGTGCGGCCGGGCGGCCGGTGGGGTAGTAGTAGCCGCAGCCGTCGCGGCCGGCGTCGGTGTAGATGCCCGCCTTGAGGCCCTTGCCGTGGATGTAGTCGGCGATGGCCTTCATGCCGCCCGGCCACTCGGCGGTGTCGACGGTGATGTTGCCCGCCGCGTCGCGGGTGCCCTGCCACCAGCCCTCGTCGATGTTCACGTACTGGTAGCCGGCGCCCGCGAGCCCGCTGCTGACGAGCGCGTCGGTCTGCGTCCTGATCACGGAGGCGTCGATCCGGGCAGCGAAGGTGTTCCACGACGCCCAGCCCATCGGCGGCGTCGTCACGGCTGCGGCGACGTCCACCGAGGCGGCGACGTCCCCGGCCGAGGCCTGCTCCTCCCCGGCGACGAGCACGGCCAGCACGGCCGTGACGACCATCGTGATCCCGCGACCTCGTCGACGCAGCCCCATGACTGTCGAGTGTTAGCGCTCACAACGGCTCGTGTCAAGGCCGAGTAAACGTCGAGGGTGAACGTGCACACTCGAACCGAGTGCCGTGACCCGGTCCGAGTGTGCGGCGGTCAGGTCAGGTGCACGTGCCGCCGTTGAGGGTGAACGCGCCCGGCGCCGCGTTCGAGCCGGAGTAGGTGCCCTGGAAGCCGAAGCTCTGGTTGCCTCCCGGTGGGATCGAGCCGTTGTGACCCGCGTTCCGTGCCGTGACGGCGGTCCCGTCCTGGGTGACGGTCGCGTTCCAGGCGCTGGTGATCCGCTGGTTGCCCGCGAAGCTCCACGCCAGCGTCCAGCCGCTGACCGCCGCCGTGCCGGTGTTCGTGACCGTCACGTTGGCCGTGAAGCCGTCCTGCCAGGTCGTCGGGGCGTAGGTGACCCGGCACGCGCCGGTCGCCGGGGGCGGGTCGTCCGGCGGGGGTTCCGAGCCGAACGTCAGGCGCAGGATCCGGTCGTCGCCAGGACGCGGTGTGCCTCGGCCGTCGGTGTTGTTGGTCATCAACCACATCGAGCCGTCCGGTGCGTTGGTCACCAGGCGCAGCCGGCCGTACGTGCCGTTGAAGAAGTTCACCGGCGTGCCGTTCAACGCGCCGTTGCTCACCGGCACCGCCCACAGCCGCGTGCCGCCCAGCGCCGCGAGCCACACCGTGTCACGGGAGAACGCGATGCCCGACGGTGACGCCGCGCTCGTCGCCCACTGCACGATCGGGTCGACGAAGTTCGGGTTGCCCGCCTGGCCCTCGACCGTCGGCCACCCGTAGTTGCGGCCCGCCTGGATGAGGTTCAGCTCGTCCCACGTGTTCTGGCCGAACTCGCTCGCCCACAGCCGTCCGGCCCCGTCGAACGCGAGGCCCTGCACGTTGCGGTGCCCCATGCTCCACATCCGGTTCCCGGACACCGGGTTGCCCGGCGCCGCGGCACCGGTCGCGGGCGTGACGCGCAGGATCTTCCCGTTGGGGGAGTTCGGGTTCTGCGCGTTCGAGGACGTGCCCGCGTCACCCGTCGAGATGTACAGCAGGCCGTCGGGCCCGAAGGTCATCCGGCCGCCGTTGTGGATCGACGACTTCGCGATGCCCGAGACGAGCACCTGCGGCTGGCCGAGCGAGGTGTTGTAGGCCATCCGCACGACGCGGTTGTCACCCGACGCGGTGAAGTACGCGTACACGAACCGGTCGGTGGCGAAGCTCGGCGAGACCGCGATGCCGAGCAGGCCGCCCTCGCCGCCCGCGACCACGCCGGGCACGGTGCCGACCGAGGTGGCCGTGCCGTTCGCGATCCGCTTGATCTGCCCGGAGTTGCGCTCGGACACCAGTGCCGAGCCGTCCGGCAGGAACGCGATCGCCCACGGCGAGTTGAGGCCGGTCACGACCGTGCCGGCGACCTGCGGGGTCGGCGGCACCGCCTGGACGCCGACCGGCTCGGCCGCCGCACCCGGTGCGGCCAGCGCGGTCAGCAGTGCGACGAGCAGGGTGAGTCGTTTCATGGCGGTCATCCGTTCGCGCACGCGGTGCCGTTGACCGTGAAGGTCGTCGGCGACGCGTTGTTGCCGGAGTAGGTGCCCTGGAAGCCGAAGCTCTGGCTGCCGTTCGGTGGGATCGACCCGTTGTGCCCGGCGTTGCTCGCGGTGACCGCGTTCCCGTTCTGGGTGACGGACGCGTTCCACCCGCTCGTGATCTGCTGGTTGCCGGGGAACGTCCAGCTCAGCGTCCAGCCGTTGAGGGCCGTGGAACTGGTGTTGGTGACGGTCACGTTGGCGGTGAAGCCTCCTCCCCAGGTGGTCGGAGCGTAGGTGACCCGGCAGCCGCCGCCGGCGGGCGGCGGGTCGTCCGGCGGCGGTGTCGTACCGCCCGAGGTGACGGAGAACGAGTTCACCGCGAGGCCCGCGCCGCCGATCCACGGCTCGAACCCGGCCTGGATGCTCGTCAGGTACCAGGCGCGCTGGGCGTAGCCGCGGCTGATGGCGTCGGTGAGGAAGTCGTTGACCGCGTAGCTCAGCGACGAGGTGCCCGAGGTGCGGACGTAGGAGATGACGTTCCAGCCGATGTTGCCGTACCAGACGTCCCAGGTGCCGCCCGCCAGGCTGACCGAGGCGATCCGCGAGCCGACCGGCTGGATCGAGCCCTGGTGGTTGAGCCAGACCATGATCTCGGCGCCGGTGTTCTGCCCGTCGGTGCGCGGGGTCGGGTCGAACCAGATGTCGTAGGCGGCGTCCCAGGTGCCCGAGGACGGGTAGGTCATGGACACGCTGGTGCGCAGGCCCGCGAACGTGCTGGTGTCGGCCCGCAGGGGGAGCCCGCTGCCGCTGGTGCAGTTCGCGTAGTGGCACCCGAAGTAGACCGACGGGTACGACGCCGGTGCGCCGTTGGTCGGCTTGTTGTGGTTGGCCTGCGTGACCGTGAACCCGGTGGTGGTCACGTCGATGCACTGCGCGGTGTCCGCGCCCCACAGGTTGTTCTGGACGTTGTACCGCCCGTTCTGGATGGGAACGGTGGCGTACTTCTGACACGTCACGGCGGCCTGGGCGGCCGGCGGCGCGAGGCCGGCTGACAGGCCGCCGGCAAGCACACAGACTACGATCAATGCCCGGACGAGACGCCTCATCGCAACTCCTCGTTGACCGCGGTGGGCTGATTCCATTTGGGAGCGCTCCCAGACTGGATTGCCTTCATCGTCACCCATGGGTCACGGAATGGCAATACCGGACATGCCCCGCAAGTTTCGCCCGGTGGTACGTGCCAGGGCGCGACCGGCCCCCCGAGGGCCGGCCGCGCCGATGGGGAGGGGCCTCAGCCCGTGGCGCAGGAGACCGACGGCCACGTCGTGTTGCCGTTGGTCCTGATCGTGACGCCGAAGTCGTTGCCGCCGCCGTTGGGGGTCCCGACCATCTGCTGCGCCGTCGGCCAGGTGGCGTTGACGTTCCACGTCGAGATGATCGTCGCGGGGGACGGCACGTTCATCGTCACGGTCCACGTGCTCGAGCCGGAGACCGCGACGTTCAGGTTGTAGCGGTCGCTCCACTGCTGGCCGGCGGACAGGGTCGCGGTGCAGGCACCGCCGCCGCCCCCGCCGCCCCCGCCACCGGTGCCGAGGGTGATGTTCGAGCTGCCGCTGCTCTGGTAGCCCTCGGTCGCGAGGATCATGTAGTCGAAGCTGCCGAGGCTCATCCCGTTGCGGGACCACGCGTCGAAGTGGTTGCCGGTCGTGATGGTGCCACCGGTTTTCTTCGACTGCCGCACGCTCCAGTACTGGTTGAACGTGCGGTTGCCGTCGATCGACGGGGCGTTGTAGCGGGTGGTCTGGTAGATGTCGTACGTGCCGCCGTCGCTCGTGACCGTGCCCTTGTACGTGCCGGTCGGGCGGTAGGTGCCCCAGTTGTCGACCACGTAGTACTCGACGAGCGGGTTCCTCGTCCACCCGTACAGCGCCAGGTACGCGTTGCCCGACGGGTTGAAGCTGCCCGAGTACGCCACACTGCGGCGACCGCCGGTGGCCCAGCCCTTACCGGCCACGAAATTTCCGGTTCCGCCACGAGGTGCTGTAGTTGCCGCCCGAGCCGAGCTCCATCGAGACCGTGCCCTGGCTGTCGGTCCAGAAGGAATAGAAGTACCCGTTGTTCGTGCCGGTCCCGTTCGTGTTTATCGCGGCGGCGACACCGGGCACGACCATGGTCAGCAGGACCGCGCCCGCTGCCGCCAGTAACAGCCGCAGACGTCTCCTGGGTCGGGGTTCCATGTGCGTGCTTCCTCCTCGTCGAGGCCGGCTGACGCCGGGCAGCGTGAATACGACCCGATGGCGCGTGAAAGCGCGGATTGGGCGGCCGGGTGGTCCACCGACCGGAGATGGCGAAAGTATGAGTTCGCCGAAGTCGCACTGTCAACGATTTTCGGTGATGTTTCGGAACAGAATCCTGGTCAATGGATTCCGTCACCGAAACATTGGCCGATTACCGATAATTTCGGCACCTTTCGCGGAGTGCCGGTGCCGGAGAGGGCAGGTCGGCGACGACGGACCGGCGGAGACACCCGGGTCGCGGCAGGTGGTACCAATGGCGCCGATCGCCTGATTGACGCGCGTCGATCAACGGGCAGAGTGTGTGCGTGACGAGGAAACGCCGAGGTCTGCTCGCCATCGCGACGATGGTCATCACGGTCGGTCTGGTGCCGGTCCCGCCCGCCTCCGCGGCGCCGGACACGGTCTACGTGCCCGGCTCGCACAACAGCGCGATGGGTTGTCCCGGCGACTGGCAGCCGGACTGCCCGCAGGCGGGGCTGACCCTCGACCCCGCGGACGGCGTCTGGAAGGGCGCCTACCAGCTGCCTGCCGGTACCTACCAGTACAAGGCCGCGATCAACGGCACGTGGGACGAGAACTACGGCGCGGGTGGCGTGCCGGGTGGCGCCGACATCACCTACCAGACCGCGGGCGGATCGGTCTCTTTCTACTACTCGCCGGACACGCACTGGGTCACGAACGACGCCGAGGGGCCGATCGTCACCGCGGCGGGCAGCTTCCAGAGCGAGCTGGGCTGTCCCGGGGACTGGGCGCCGGACTGCATGCGGTCCTGGCTGCAGGACCCGGACGGCGACGGCGTCCACACGTTCTCGACCACCGCGATCCCGGCGGGGCAGTACGAGGTCAAGGCCGCGCACGGGCTGTCGTGGGCGGAGAACTACGGGGTCGGCGGGGCACGCGACGGCGCGAACATCGCGTTCACCGTGACCGCCGACGGCGACCGGACGTCGTTCTCCTACGACCAGGTCACCCACCTGCTGACGATCTCCGCCGGCATCGCGCCGCCTGACCTGCGGTCCGCGCGTGCCCAGTGGCTGCGCCGCGACGTGGTGGCCTACGACGTGCCGTCCGGCGCCGAGACGTTCCGGCTCTACCACGCGCCGGACGGCGGTCTGGCGGCCACGGGGGAGGGCGTCTCCGGCGGCGAGTACGTGTCGCTCACCGCAGGCACGCTGCCCGCGGACCTGGCCGCCCAGTACCCGCACCTCGCGGGCTACGAGGCGTTGCGGGTCCCGGCCGTGGCCGCCGGTGACCTGCTCACCGGCCAGCTCGTCGTCGCCGCCTACGACGCGAACGGCCGCCTGGTCGACGCGACGGGCGTGCAGCTCCCCGGCGTGCTGGACGACCTCTACGCGGGCGCGGCGGGCGAGCGGCTCGGGCCGGGGTGGGAACACGGCAGGCCGTCGCTGGCACTGTGGGCGCCGACGGCCCGCCGCGTCGACCTGCTGCTCGACCCGGCGGGTCCCGCGAGAGAGCGGTCGGTCGCGATGTGGCGTGACGCCAACGGTGTCTGGCACGTCCGGGGCGACAAGAGCTGGCGCGACGCCAGGTACGCGTTCGCGGTCACCGTGTACGTGCCCTCACTCGACGACGTGGTGACCAACGTGGTCACCGACCCGTACTCGCTCGGCCTGAACACGGACTCGGTGCGGTCGGTGCTCGTCGACCTCGACGACCCGGCCTTGGCGCCCGCCGGCTGGGACCACCTGCGCAAGCCGACGCTCGCCCAGCCGGAGGACTCGACGATCTACGAGCTGCACGTGCGGGACTTCTCGATCGGCGACCGGACCGTGCCGGCCGCGCACCGCGGCACGTACCTCGCGTTCACCGACCGGGGCAGTGCGGGCATGCGGCAGCTGCGCGACCTCGCCGACGCCGGGCTCAACACCGTGCACCTGTTGCCCACCAACGACATCGCGAGCATCGAGGAACGCAGGTCCGCGCAGCGGACGCCGGCCTGCGACCTGACGTCGTACGGCCCGGCCGCGCAGGACCAGCAGGCGTGCGTCGAGCCGGTCCGCGACTCCGACGGCTTCAACTGGGGCTACGACCCGCTGCACTACACGACACCGGAAGGCTCCTACAGCACGAACCCGGACGGTACGGCAAGGACGCGTGAGTTCCGGCAGATGGTCGGTGCCCTGAACGACACCGGCCTGCGGGTGGTGATGGACGTCGTGTACAACCACACCCCGGCCGCCGGCCAGGACGAGAACTCCATCCTGGACCGGATCGTCCCGGGCTACTACCACCGGCTGTCCGCCACCGGCGCCGTGGAGACCTCGACCTGCTGCGCGAACACCGCCACCGAGCACCGCATGATGGGCAAGCTCATGGTCGACTCGGTCGTCACCTGGGCGCGCGAGTACAAAGTGGACGGCTTCCGGTTCGACCTGATGGGTCACCACAGCAGGGCGAACATCCTCGCCGTGCGTGCCGCCCTCGACCGGCTGACGCCCGCGAAGGACGGCGTCGACGGCAGGAGGATCTACCTCTACGGCGAGGGCTGGAACTTCGGCGAGGTGGCGAACGACGCGCGGTTCGTGCAGGCCACCCAGCTGAACATGGCGAACACCGGCGTCGGCACGTTCTCCGACCGCCTGCGGGACGCGACGAGGGGCGGCGGCCCGTTCGACGAGGACCCGCGGATCCAGGGCTTCGCGACCGGCCTGTACACCGACCCGAACGGCGCGGCGGTGAACGGCACGCCCGACGAACAGCTGTCGCGCCTGTTGCTGAGCCAGGACCAGATCAAGGTCGGGCTGGCAGGCAACCTCAGGGACTACCGGTTCGTCGACCGCCAGGGCCAGGTCGTGTCCGGCTCGCAGGTCGACTACAACGGCCAGCCCGCCGGCTACGCGGGTGACCCGAGCGAGACGATCACCTACGTCGACGCGCACGACAACGAGACGCTGTTCGACGTGCTGCAGTACAAGCTGCCGGTCGCGACCTCGATGCCGGACCGGGTGCGGATGAACACGGTCGGCCTGGCCACGGTCGCGCTGGCGCAGGGCCCCGCGTTCTGGCACGCGGGCAGCGACCTGCTGCGGTCGAAGTCGATGGACCGCAACAGCTACAACTCCGGCGACTGGTTCAACCGCGTCGACTGGACGGGCACGCACACGACGTGGGGCTCGGGCCTGCCGCCACAGGGCGACAACGAGGCCAAGTGGGACTACATGCGCCCGTTGCTGTCCGACCCGGCACTGGCCCCGCGCCGCTCCGACATCGGCACGGCCCACGACCGGGCGCTGGACCTGCTGCGGATCAGGTTCTCCTCCCCGCTGTTCCGCCTCGGCTCGGCTGAGGCGATCCAGCGGCGGGTGAGCTTCCCGACCGGCGGCCCCGCCCAGAGCCCCGGCGTGATCGTCATGGCGCTCGACGACCGGGGCGGGGCCGATCTGGACCCGAGGTGGGAGGGCGTCGTGGTGGTGTTCAACGCGTCGGACGAGGCCACCACGCAGTCGGTGCCGTCACTGGCGGGTGCCCGCTACCGCCTGCACCCGGTGCAGGCAGGCGGCACGGACCCGGTCGTGCGACGGTCGGGCTACGACGCGCGGTCCGGCACGTTCTCGGTGCCTGCCCGCAGTGTGGCGGTGTTCGTCACGACCTGACGGCGTTCGGCGGAGCGCCTTGCCGCGAGGAGCCGCCCGAAGGGGCCGAAGTCGGTGCCCCTCGGGCGGGCATCCCGTGCGACCACCGACGTTGACCTGACACGATCCAGCCGCGCGGCGCGGACCCCGGCGGCACCCCGGCGAACGATCTCGTTATGCGCGACCGGGGTCCGGCCGATTACAGCGATCGTGACGACTACAGACACCTTGACGGAAGGCCGACTCGTCCTCGGCGCGCCCGACGACCCGAGTGAGCACGAGGCCCACCACGCGGCACACCGCGTGGTGGTCGGCGGCGCTGCCCGTGTCCTCCCCGTCGAACGCGAAGTCCGGGGGACGGAGTTCGTCGATCCGGACGTGCAGCGGCGGATCGCCATGGCGTGCAGGCACGGCAGCAGGCTGTCCGACGTGGACCGGGTGCCGCTGGAGCGGGCGTTCGGCGCCGACCTCGGCGCGGTCCGGCTGCACACCGGCGCCGAGTCGAGCGACCTGTGCCGAGCGTTGGACGCGCACGCCTTCACCGTGGGCGACCACGTCTTCCTCGGCGACGACTACCGGCCCGGCACCGAGGAGGCACGCGAGCTGCTCGCCCACGAGCTGGCGCACGTGCTGCAGCGGGAGACCGGCGTGGTGCGCCGCGTGGTGTATCGCATGGGAGTGGGCCAGCGGGTCGTCGAGATGACCGAGGAGCAGGTGCTCGAAAGGGTCAGCGGCTACGAGGACGGTGAGCTGTACACGGCCGCAACCGGGGTGTCCCTCGACCTCGTCGGCTGGATCTCGCACTTCGTGACCGGCGAGCGACGGTGGCCGCTCTCGGACGTCTACGCCGAGATCCGGCGGCTGGTCGACGACGCCCAGTTCCAGGAGGACATGCCGATGGGCATCTCCGGCGTGCGCCTCCAGTACAAGGAACACGGCGCGGAGGGCACCGACCAGTCGTTCGCCGCCGTGGAGTCGGGCGACGGGCAGAGCCTGGACGTGCATCCCGCCAGGATCATCTTCCGGGCGTCGGTCGCCGCCAAGCTCGGGGTGGACGACGGCGGTGAGAGCCAGGTCGGCAAGTGGACACTGGGCCTGGTGCAGACGGTGCTGTCCTCGGACCGGTCGCTGCGCTTCGGGCGGCCGGACGGTTCGGCCAGGACGGTGACGATGACGCTCGCGTCCGCGCACAACGACCGGCGCGAGGACGACGAGGTCCCGTGGTACGACAAGCTGCAGTCCAGGTACGCGCTCGACGCGGACTACCAGGTGGCCGACGTGCTCCTGGACGACCAACCCGGCTTCAGGGTGACCAAGCACGCGGCGGAGGTCCTCGACGAGATGTCGGGTACCGACGTGTTCCGCACGTGGCTGATCCTGCGCGGCGACTCCGACGCGTCGATCGCGTGGCTGTACTACTGGGACTGGCAGATCGACTACTCGGTCGACGGCGGCACGGTGAGCCTCACCGATGAGGGCTGGTACCCGGACGGCTCCGGCGCCGTGCTCGACGGGCCGAGGGCCAGCCAGTCGATCGTGCCCGTGTTCACCGACATCCCCGCCCCGTCAGGAGAACAGCAGCCCGACGACAGCTGGTGCCCGTCCTGCACCTGCGTGATCGTCTGAGCTGACGTGTCGCGGCTGCCGCGAACCGCGGCAGCCGCGACGCGACCGTCAGTCGATGGCCATCCAGCCGAGGACCGGGGTGCTCTGCAGGAACACCAGCACGCACATGAACAACAGGAAGACCAGGCTCCAGCCGAGCACGCGGCGGAACAGGTCACCCTCCTTGCCCTCCATGCCGACCGCGGACGCCGCGATCGCCAGGTTCTGCGGCGAGATCATCTTGCCGAGCACGCCACCCGAGGAGTTGGCCGCCGCCATGAGGGTGGCCGACAGGTCGGCGTGCTGGGCCGCGGTCACCTGCAGGACACCGAACAGCGAGTTCGACGACGTGTCCGAACCCGTCACGGCGACGCCGAGCCAGCCGAGGATGGGGGACAGGAACGCGAACGCGCCGCCCGCGCCCGCGACCCACAGGCCCAGCGTCGTGGTCTCGCCCGACTGGTTCATGATGAAACCCAGTGCCAGCACCAGCATCACGGTCAGGATCGCGAACTTCAGCTGGTCGAGCGTGCGCCCGTAGGCGCGGGCGGCACCGCCGAGGCCCATCCGCAGCAGGGGCAGCGTCAACAGGCCCGCGAACAGCAGCAGTGTGCCCGCCGCGGACAGGTAGTTGAGCTTGAACGTCGTCGCGACCTTCTCACCCGCGTCGTTGAAGATGTGCAGGCCCGGCCAGTTGACGATCTGCGTCACCGACTCCAGGCCGGTGCCGGACTGGCCCGGTTTCGTCGGCGGCTTGCCCGTGATCGCCGGGACCCGGGTGGCGAGCACGAACACGACGATGATCACCAGGTACGGCGCGTAGGCCCGGAACACCTCCATCGGCGTGTCCCGCACCTCGGTCCTGGCCTCGACCTTCGTGGTGCCGCCGGTCTGTTCGGCCGCGTGTTCCGCGCCACTGGTCTCGGTGTAGCTCTCGGCGGGATGCCAGACCCGGCTGAACAGCAGCACGGCCAGCGCCGACGCGAGCGCCGCGACGATGTCCGCGAGCGGGATGGACCAGTAGTTCGAGGCCAGGAACTGGAAGACGCCGAACACGACACCGCACAGCAGGGCAGGCGGCCACATCTGCCGCAGCCCGCGGCGCCCGTCCACGATGAACACGAGTGCCAGCGGCACGAACACCGACAGCACCGGGGTCTGGCGGCCCACCATCGAGCCGAGGTCGTCCAGCGGCAGCCCGGTGACCCCGGCGAGGGTGACGATCGGGGTCGCGAGCGCGCCGAACGCGACCGGCGCGGTGTTGGCCACCAGGGCGAGCGCCGCCGCCTTGATCGGCCGGAACCCCAGCGCTATCAACATGACCGACGAGATCGCGACCGGCGTGCCGAAGCCGGCCAGCGCCTCCATCAACGCCCCGAAGCAGAAGGCGATGATGATGGCCTGGACCCGCTGGTCGTCGCTGATCGACGCGAACGAGCGGCGCAGCACGTCGAAATGCCCGGTCTGGACGGTGAGGTTGTAGATCCAGATCGCGTTGATGACGATCCACATGATCGGGAAGAACCCGAACGCGGCACCCCACAGACCGCTGTTGAGCGCGTCGAGCACGGGCATGGAGTACACCCACACGGCGAGCACGACGGCGACGACCACGGAGACGAGCGAGGCGAGCCACGCACGGACCCGCAGCACGCCCATCAGGACGAACAGAACGAGCAGCGGCAGGATGGCGAAGATGGACGAGAGTCCCAGGGAGTCGGCGACAGGGCTGTAGTCCTGCTGATGATCGGCGAGAAACATGAAACACCCCTTTGTGCTGGCAGGGACGGGGGTTCCGCCACGATCAACATAGACCCACTGCCAAGCCCGCACACCCACTCGGCGCAGCCCGACCACGCCTCGTTGCGGTGTCCACAAAGGACACGCGGTCGGTCAGCGGTGCCGGGGCCTGCCGCGACGCCCGCCCTGCGCCGCCTTCCTCGCCGGTTTCTCCGCGGCACGGGGCTGCTTCTTCCTGGCGGCGGGCGGGGTCGGGGCGCGGCCGCGTGTGCTGTTGACGGTCCGGCCACGCACGATCCCGATGAGCTGCTCCATCAGGTCGGTGGTCTCGTCCGCCAGCCAGGCCAGGGCGACACCGGACTCCGGGGCGAAGCCGACCGGCCGGTACGTCAGGTCCCTGCGGTGGTGCAGCCGCGCGAGGGACTGCGGCACGACCAGCAGCCCGACACCGGCGGCCACCAGTTCGACGGCGTCCGCGGTCGTCGCGGGACGGTCGAGTGCCTCCCGTCCCGGCGGGCGCGCCCAGTCCAGGGTGTCGTCACGCGGGTGCAGGACCACGGCGTCGCCCAGGTCCTCCTCGGACACCTCGTCGGCCGCGGTCAGGAGGTGGTCCTTCGGGAGGACGACCACGGTCGTCTCCGTGTAGAGCGGGATGGCGGACAGGCCGGTCCTGTCGACGGGCAGGCGCAGGAGCGCGGCGTCGGCGGCCCGGTCGCGCAGCGTGCCGACGGCGTCCGCGGCGGGTACCTGGTCGAGGATGAGGGGTACCCCTGGCTCGCGTTCCTGCCAGATCCGGACCCACTTGCCCGGCGTCACCCCGGGGACGTACGCGAGCCGGAACGATGGAGATGAGCCCGTCACGAGGGCAGATTACCGGGCGTGAGCGTACCGGATACCCTCGGCCCATGACGTCGCGCAAGACCGTCCAGACGATGAAGCCCGCGACCGCGGCCAAGAAGCTGGGCGTGTACCTCGAGGCCACCCCGGCGGAGTTCCAGGAGGGGGCCGTCTCGCGCGACGAGCTGAACGCCCTGCAGGCCGACCCGCCGGAGTGGCTGCGCGACCTGCGCCGCAACGGCCCGCACCCCCGCTCGGTCATCGCGGCGCGGCTGCGGGTGTCCATCAGCGGCCTCGCCAGGGCCGGGATCACCGACGCGCTGACGAGCGACCAGATCGAGGCGCTGAAGGCCGAGAACCCCGACTGGCTGCAACGTGAACGCGCCACCCAGGTCGAGGCCCGCAAGGAGGCGGCCCGCGTCCGGCCGGACGCTCCCAGCCAGGGGCATCGTAGGTCCTCGTGACCCGACCGACCTCTCGAAGGTCACTGTTCTCCCTGTTCAGGTGATTGTCGGGTCGCCCGACGGCGCCCGGGGTGGTTCGCTGAGACACTCCGTGCCATGTCGGACGTTCCCAGGCTTGGTCGCCCGTGGGCGATGCTGGTCGGGGCGGCCCTCGTCATCGCCGCCGTGTCGTGGTGGGTGCTGCAGTTCGGGTTCCTCGCCCCGGAGGAGCAGACCCAGGCGAGCGGGTACGGGCAGTTCGTGCTCGCGGCCGTCGGGTTCGTGATCATGGTCGCCGGGCCCGTCGCGAAGGCGTTCATGGACGACGCCGTGCTCTCCGAGGGCGAACGGCTGGACATCCTGGCCGACGAGGTGCGTCTGCAGTGGGACGACGCCGCCGTGGAACGCGGCCTGGTCGGGACGACACCGGTGTCGATCCGGTGGTGCCGGTCCCGGCGGCCGGTCGCCGGTCCGGTCGGCGCGGTCGCCACCCTCGCCCTGCCGGTGCGGTTCGGTCCGCTGCCCGGGGTGAGCACAGTGGACCCCACCGATCTCGGCGAGGGGGACCAGACCGGCCTGCACGACGTGTACGGCGGCCTCGGCTCCGGCAGGCTCATGCTGATCGGGCCACCGGGTGCGGGCAAGAGCGCGGCGGCCGTCCTGCTGCTGCGTGACGCACTGCGCTTCCGCCAGGCCGCCGCCCCGGAGGACCGGAGGAACATCCCCGTGCCGGTGATGTTCCCGCTGCACGGGTGGGATCCGACGAAGGTCGGGGTCGTCGACTGGCTGGCCGGTGAGCTGGCCCGCCTGTACCCGCTGCTGCGCAGCCCCGCCCGCGCGGCCCGGCTGCTGTGGGACGGCCGCCTCGCGGTGTTCTTCGACGGCCTCGACGAGATCGACGTGTCAGCGCGGCCCGAGGTGCTGAAGGCGCTCGGGACGGCGCCGTTCCGGGTCGTCCTCTCGACACGGGCGAAGGAGGCGGAGCTCGCCGCGCGGGAGGCGCCGCTGTACGGGGCCGCCGCGCTGGAGCTGCGTCCCGTCGCCCCCGCGGCGGCGGTCGCCTACCTCCGGCAGCGTTGCGTCGACCCGCCGCCCCCGGCGTGGCAGGCCCTCTTCGCGCACGTGGTGAGCGTGCCGTGCGGCGTCGTCGCGCAGGCACTCGACACCCCGCTCGTGCTGAGCCTGGTCCACGACGTCTACTCGGACTCGGACGCGGTCGACGAGCTACTCGACGCGGACCGGTTCCCGACCAGTGCCGCCATCGAGAACCACCTGCTCGACCAGCTCGTGACCGCGACCTACACCCCGCGTCCCGGCCGACCCGCGCCGCGCTACGACGTGGCCGTCGCGCGCCGGACGATGACCTACCTCGCCGCCGTGCTGGCCGAGGCGGGCACCCGCGACCTGCGCTGGTGGCACCTCGACCAGCTGCCGCACCACGCCAGGCGGAAGCTGTTCCTCGGGTTCGTCTTCACCCTCGCGCTCAAGCTCGGGATCGTCACCAGGCTGGGTGAGAAGCCGAGCAGTCTGCTGCTGCCGCGCCTTCGCGACCTGTTCTCCGAGCGCAGGCTCAAGGTCGTGCTCGCCTTCGGGCTGGTCGGCAGCATCGCGGGAGGTCTCGTGCTCGACGCCGCGGGCGGGATGTGGCCCGTCCTCGGCGCGCTGAGCGGGTTCGTCCTCGGCGCCCTCGCGACCCTGGTGACCCTGTTCGACATCAGGCGCGAGTACGGCAGCACGGAGTTCCTCGATCCGGCGCAGGCGTGGCGCCACGACAGGAACGTCCTGCTCGTCCACGCGTTCACCGGCGCCTTCATCGGCTCGGTGTACGGCGCGATCATGGCGGGTGGGCTCCGGTTCGACCTGGTGACGGTCACGATCGGTGTTCTGGCGGGATTTCTCGTCGGATTCCTGGTCGGGGTGAGCGCCGCGTCCGCGACCATATCGACGGCGATGTTCACGTTCATCCGGATCTCCCGCACGCACCGCACCCCGCTGCGGCTCGTGGCATTCCTCGAGGACGCGCGCAGGCGCCACATCCTGCGTGTCACGGGGGACGCGTACCAGTTCCGCCACGCCAAGCTCCAGGACCGCCTCGCGGAGAGCTATCGGCACGCGTAACCACCGCACGGCGCGAATACCGGGAAAACAATCGCCTGTCGGGCAGGAATTCGGGACACTGGGCGATATGGGAAACCCGGTCGCGTCACTGCCGACTTTCGATCTTCTCGGCGCGGAGGACTCGCTCGAAGCCCTGGCTCGGGCGAGTGCGAGGACGTCGTTGAGCTGGGTGCCCGCGCTGGGGGCCTATCTCGTCACCGGGTACGACAACGTGGTGGCCGCGCTCAAGGACGGCCGGCTCCTCGCGGCCAACGCCACCCAGGGCTTCGAGCGGCTCACCGCGGCCGAGCAGGAGACCCTGCGGCCGTTGCGGATGTCCATCGACATGTGGATGGGGCACACGACCACCGAGGGGCACCACCGGTTCCAGCAGCTGCTCAAGCGGTACTTCACGCCGTCGACCGTCAACGGCCTGCGGCCGAGGGTGCGTGCACTGACCGGGGAACTGCTCGACGCGGTGGCGGACCGGGGGCGGATGGACGTCGTGCGGGACCTCGCCTACCCGCTGCCCGCCGACATCATCGCCGAGATGTTCGGGATGCCCCGTGGCGACCGCGAGCGGTTGCGTGCGTGGTCGCGGCAGCTCGGGGTGGTGTTCCGCAACCCGGACACGGCGCAGTTCCTCGTCAGCCAGGACAACGTGCTGGAGATGCAGGACTACCTGCGGGGGATCGTGGCCGCGCGGCGGGCCGAGCCGGGGGACGACCTCATCAGCATGTTCGTCGGCGCGGAGCGGGAGGGGCTCGTCACCGAGGACGAGATCGTCGCCAACTGCGGCCTGCTCCTGTTCGCCGGGCACGAGACCACGGCCAACCTCGTCACCCGGGGGCTGCACACGCTGCTGAACCACCCGGACCAGTTGGCGTTGCTGCGAGCCCGGCCCGAGCTGAACCGGTACGCGGTGGAGGAGATGCTGCGCCACGCGGGTCCGGTCGTGACCGTCGTGCGGCAGACCGTCGCGCCGGTGGTCGTCGACGGGCACGAGATCCCGGTCGGACAGCACCTCTTTCTCGCCGTGTACTCCGCGAACCACGACCCGGCGGTCTTTCCCGACCCGATGCGGTTCGACATCACCCGCAAGAACAACAGGCACGTCGCGTTCGGCATCGGTGCCTACTACTGCCTCGGCGCGGCGCTCGCCAGGGTCGAGACCGACGAGTGCCTCCGCCTCCTGCTCGACCGCTTCCCGGACCTCCGGTTCGCCGCCGACGACGCGCCGGTGATCGTCCCGGCCCCGCCCATCGGCTACCGCGTCGCGGCGTTGCCGGTGGAGTTCTGACCGGACCGTTGCGGCTGGGTGACGTCTCGGTTACGCTCAGTTCGACCCCGCAATTGAAACGTTTGAATTCACGTCGTCGGTTCGTCGAGTGGGAGCCCTGCCATGCCCCGCAACAGCCGCCGCGCGGTTTTCGCCGTGCTCATATCGTCTCTGGTCATGACCTTTCTCGCGGTGCCGGTGGCGAGTGCCGCCCCGGTGAGCCTCACCGGAGCGCACTGGATCTGGTTCGCCGAGGGCGATCCACGCGTCAGCGCACCCGCCGCGCACCGCTACTTCCGCTCGACGTTCACCGTCCCGGCAGGCGCCGTCAGCGACGCCCAGCTCGTGGTGACCGGTGACGACACGGTCGACATCTGGCTCAACGGCACCCCGCTGGCGGCCTCACCCCGCCAGACGGACGCCTGGAAGCGCGCCACGTACGTCGACCTGGCGCCTGCCATCACCCCCGGCGCCAACACGATCGCCATCGCGGCCCGCAACACGTCGCAAGGACCGGCCGGGATCGTCGCACGCGGCCGGGTCGTCACGTCGGGCGGCGCGACCGACCTGGTCACGGACGGCGGCTGGCACGCGAGCCAGACACCCGCCCAGGGCTGGGAACAGCGCGGGTTCGACGACGCGAGCTGGCCCGCCGCGGCCGACCTCGGCGCCTACGGCATCGCGCCGTGGGGGAGTGACGTCGCGGCACCGGACATCGCGGCCGCCTCGCCCCTCCGCGTCGCGGACGGGACGGTAGAGCACCGCGCCGAGCCGCTCGGCGTCGACACGCAGCGGCCTCGCTTCGGCTGGGTGCTCGCCGCGTCGGCGAACCAGCAGCGGCAGGCGGCCTACCAGCTGACGGTGTCGTCGGTGGCCGGTCCGCTGTGGGACAGCGGTCGGGTCGCCTCCGGCCGGCAGGTGGACGTCGTGTACGGCGGCCCGGCCCTGCGGTCGATGACCCGCTACACGTGGCGGGTCCGGGTGTGGGACGGCCAGGGCCGCGCGAGCGACTGGAGCGCGACGCGGTCGTTCGAGACCGGCCTCCTCGCCCCGTCCTCGGAGTTCACCGGGGCGTTCATCGGTCAGGGCGCGGTGGCGCCGGACCTGTCCGGTGCGAGCTGGATCTGGTACCCGGAAGGCGATCCGGTGGCCGGTGTGCCGCCCGCGACCCGCTACTTCCGCCGCACGCTCGACCTGACGGCCGCGCCGACGCGGGCCACACTCGTGCTCACCGGCGACGACGCGGCCGATGTGTGGGTCAACGGCACGCAGGTCAGCTCCTCGCCCCGGGTCGTGGACTCCTGGAAGACCGCGGCGGTGATCGACGTGACCGCCCGGCTCTCCACGGGCCGCAACGCGATCGCCGTGCGCAGCGAGAACACGACCGACTCGCCCGCCGGTGTCATCGGCAAGCTCGTCGTCCAGGGTGGACAGACGATCGTCACCGACGCGGCGTGGAAGGCGAGCCAGACCGGGCCGGACGGCTGGCAGCAGAACACCTTCGACGACAGCGCCTGGCCCGCCGCGCGGGCACTGACCGCGTACGGGAGCGGACCGTGGGGCTCGAACGTCCGGGTGCGTCAGCCCGCGCCATTGCTGCGCAAGGGTTTCACGGTCGACAGGCCGGTCGCGTCCGCGCGACTGGTGACCACCGCGCTCGGCCTGCACGAGACCGTGCTCAACGGCAGGCGCGTCGGCACGGACGTGCTCGCACCAGGCTGGACGGACTACGACAAGCGGGTCCAGTACAAGGTGCACGACGTCACCGGCCTGGTCAGGCAGGGCGCGAACGCACTCGGCGCCTGGCTCGGCAACGGCTGGTACTCGGGCAGCGTGGGGATCGGCGGCGCACAGCGGTACGGCACACAGCCGTGGTACGCCGCGCAGCTGCTGCTGACCTACACCGACGGCACCAGCGCCACGGTGCGGACGGACGGCAGCTGGAAGGTCACCAGCGGCCCGATCCTCGCCGACGACCTGTACGACGGCGAGACCTTCGACGCCCGGCTGACGCCCGCGAACTGGGACCAGCCGGGCTACGACGACAGCGCGTGGGCGGCCCCGGTCGTGCGCGGCGGCACCAAGCCGACGCTGGTGTCGCAAGTGGACAACGGCGTGACCGTGCAGCAGGACTTCCGCCCGGTGGCGATCACCCAGCCACGGCCGGGTGTCTGGGTGTTCGACCTCGGCCAGAACTTCACCGGCTGGAACCGGCTCGCCGTCCGGGGCCCCGCGGGCACGACCGTCACCATGCGCCACGCGGAGGTCCTCAACCCCGACGGCACGATCTACACCACCAACCTGCGTGCCGCCCAGGTCACCGACCGGTTCACCCTGGCGGGCACCGGGAGCGTGGAGACCTACGAACCGCGCTTCGCCGTGCACGGCTACCGGTACGTCGAGGTGACCGGGCTGCCGGCAGGCACCACCCCGACCGCCGACGCGGTCACCGGCCGCGCGGCGTGGGCGTCGGGCGGGCAGCCCGGCACGCTGACGACGTCCAACCCGCTCGTGAACCAGTTGCAGCACAACATCCTCTGGGGTGAGCGCGGCAACATGCTGTCCATCCCGACGGACTGCCCGCAGCGGGACGAGCGGCTCGGCTGGACCGGCGACATCGGCATCTTCGCCGCCACGTCGACGTTCAACCTCGGCACGCAGAACTTCCTCGACAAGTTCGCCGACGACCTCACCGACGCCCAGCACGCCGACGGCGCCTTCACCGACGTCGCGCCGGCCGTGCTGGACACCGCGGGCCGGGCGGGCTGGGGCGACGCGGGCGTGATCGTGCCCTACACGATCTGGCAGCGTTACGGCGACGTCGGGGTCGTCGACGAGCACTTCGCCGCGATGGCCAGGTGGGTCGACTACCTCCGCTCGACCGCGAACGCCGACCTGATCCGCGACCAGTGGACCTACGGCGACTGGTTGAACGTCAACGACAACACGGCCCAGGATCTGATCTCGACGGCGTTCTTCGGCTGGTCGGCCAGGCTGGTGTCCCGCATGGCGGCCGCGACCGGCCGCAGCGCGGAGGCCACGTCGTACGGCCGGCTCGCCGACCAGGTCGGGGCGGCGTTCACCCGGCGTTTCCTCGCGTCGGACGGGACGGTCGGCGCCAACACCCAGACCGGGTACGTGCTGGCGCTCGCGTTCGACCTGCTGCCGCCCGACCGCCGCCAGGCCGCGGCGGACAGGCTCGCGGCGAAGGTCGCGGCGAGCGGCGGTCACCTGACGGTCGGGTTCCTCGGCGTGGAGAACCTGCTGCCGGTGCTCGCCGACCACGGCCACGCCGACACCGCCTACCAGGTGTTGCTGCAGCCGGACTTCCCCGGCTGGGGCTACATGATCGCCCACGGCGCGACGACGATCTGGGAACGCTGGGACGGCATCCGCCCCGACGGCTCGTTCAACGACCCCGGCATGAACTCCTTCAACCACTACGGTCTCGGCTCGGTCGGCGACTTCCTCTACCGGCAGGTCGGCGGTCTGAACCCGGCGAGCCCCGGCTACGCGAGCCTGCTCGTCGCCCCGAAACCGGGCGGTGGCCTCACGTCGGCCCGCGCGGCGTACCAGACCCCGTACGGCGAGGCGGTGAGCGACTGGTCGACGTCGGCGGGCACCCTCACGCTGCGGGTGACCGTGCCGGCAGGCGCCACGGCGACGGTGAAGGTGCCTGGCCAGACGGCCACCTACCCGCCGGAGGCGGTCCCGTTCGGCACCGGGACCTTCCACGTGCCGTCGGGAACGTACGTGTTCACGGCAAGGTAGAGAAGTCCGGGCCGGGTCTGTCGATCCGGCCCGGGGTTGTTCGACGCACTGGTGAGAGCAAGCCACCGGAAAGGACGAACAGCCATGACCACCACCCTGCACACCACCGAGCCGACCAGGACCTCCTCCCGCACCGAGAAGATCCCCGCACTGGTCATCGCGGCGACTCGCGTGGTGGTGTCGTTCCTGTTCGTCCTCCACGGCGCCGTGGGGTTGTTCGGCGTGTTCGGCGGCGTCGACACCCAGGGCGGCACCGTCGAGGTGCTCAGCTGGCCGGGTTGGTGGGGTTCGGTGATCCACCTGGTGGCGGGCGTGTTCGTGCTCGTCGGCCTGTACACGCGTCCCGCGGCGCTGCTCTGCTCCGGCGCGATGGCCTACGCGTACTTCACCGTGCACCAGCCGATCGCGCTGTTCCCCATCCCCAACGGTGGCGAGCCCGCCGCCCTGTTCTGCTGGATCTTCCTGTTGATCGCCGCCATCGGCCCGGGCAGGTTCGCCCTGGACGCACTGCGCCGCCGCTGAACCACGCACGAGGCCCGGGTGGCAAGCGCGCCCGGGCCTCATGCGGTTCTGGTCCAGCTCTCGTCCAGGGGCGGCGGGCATGATTCGCTACCGATGAGAGCCTTTGTCAACTACCGCACCAAGGACGAGGCCGCCACCGCGCAGCTGGTCTCGCGCCACCTCTGCGACCGCCTCGGCGAGCGGAACGTCTTCCTGGACAACAGGTCGATCGAGCCGGGCACCCTGTTCGACGACGAGCTGCTGAGAAACGTCTGGCGCAGCAACCTGATGGTCTCGGTCATCGGCGAGCGCTGGCTCGATTTCCCCGGTTCCGCGGGACGGGCGATCGACGACCCTGACGACTGGGTCCACCGTGAGCTTGCCGAGGCCTTCACCCACCAGGTCCGTGTCGTGCCACTCCTCGTGGGCGCGGCGCGGTTGCCTTCGGAGGCCGAGCTGCCGCGGCCGCTCGCCACGTTGGCCCACCGCCAGTTCGTGCGGTTGGACCTCGGCATGCCCGAGACGGGTTTCGCCCGCCTCGACCGCGTCCTGGAGCTGCCGTCCCGGGGCGAGGAGCCGAAGCCGACGGGTGGCCAGTCGGGAGGGATCGGTTCGGTGCGGGGCAACCGCAACATCAGCATCACCGATCCCGGTGGAGCGGTGAACATCGGCGACCGGATCAACCTCGGACGGGAT
This sequence comes from Actinophytocola oryzae, assembly GCF_004364325.1. Taxonomy (GTDB): domain Bacteria; phylum Actinomycetota; class Actinomycetes; order Mycobacteriales; family Pseudonocardiaceae; genus Actinophytocola; species Actinophytocola oryzae. The sequence continues at coordinate 383,862 of NZ_SOCP01000001.1, forward strand.
GGCGTATGACCGAACCCGACCCACCGGTCGACGAGGCCGTCGACGACTGGGACGACGACGAGCCCGACGACGAGCAGACAGGCCAGTCGGGTGGGATCGGCGTGGTGCGGGGCGACCGCAACATCAGCGTCACCGACCCGCGTGCCGCGGTCTCGATCTTCGACAGGGTGCGGGTCTACCTCCAGGCCAACGCAGAACCCGGGACCGGGCGACCGCCCAGGCTGGTGCCGGAGGACATTCTCACCGACCTCGTCGAGCGGTTCGTGCCGCCACCAGGGTACGGCGACCTGGTCGCACGGCTGCGTGCTCCGGGAACCGTTGTCGTGTCGGGAAGTCCCGGCTGCGGCCGACGCTCGGCCGCGCTCATGGTGCTGAAGGAGTCCGGCGACGGCGCGACCCGGTTCCGCGAGCTGCCGGACGACGGCGCCGACGGCGGGCTCGTCCTCGACGCCGAGGTCGTCGAGCCGGGCGAACGCCTGCTGCTGGACCTGTCCGGCCACGCGGAGCCGATCACGCGTCACTTCCTCGCGAACCTGCGTGCCTATCGCGCCTCGGTGGCCGAGCGGCAGGCCTACCTCGCGGTCGTCCTGTCGACGGAGCTGCGGTACGTGGCCGCCGAGCTGGGCACGGAGGCGGTGCTCGTCGGGCGGCCCGACGGCCGCAAGGTCTTCCTGCGCCACCTGGAGGCTCTCGGCGTCCCGGTACGTGAGCGGCTGGACGAGACGCTGGTGCGGCACCTCGACCACGACCCGATGGGCCACATCGCGGCGCTCGCCGGCCGGGTGCGGCGTGCGTGGAGCGTGGCCTCGGGACAGGGCGACTGGACCACCTGGCTCGTCTCGGCGCTCGACCCCGACGCCGAGCTGGACGCGGTCGCCCGGTTCGTGCGGGAGAACCCGGACGGCCGGGTGCGGGCGCTCCTGCTCGCCGCCGCCGTGTTCGAGCACACCACGCCCGAGGTGGTGGAGTCCATGGCGGCGGCGTTCCTCGACGTCGTCGGCTACCCGCCGCACGAGGGCCACCGCCTGGACCTGCCCGACCTCAGGGAGGCACTCGCGAGGGTCGAGGCCACCATCGACGCGGGCCGCGTCCGGTTCACCTCCGTGGCCTACGCGGATGCCGTGCGGACGCACTTCTGGCGCACCTTCCCCGACCTGCGCCAGAGCCTGCGCCGCTGGTTCGACCGAGGTGTCCGGTCCCGCGCGCTGTCCCCGGCGGACCGCACGGACGCCCTGCTCGGCTACACCACCCAGTGCCTGCGCACGGGCCATCCCGGCGATCTCTGCGGGCTCGTCGAGCAGTGGGCGAGGCGGTCACCCTCCACAGTGGACTACCTGCTCGACGCGGCGGGGGCCGCCCTCACCCAGGGTCTGCTCAGCGAGTCGCACGGTTCGTGGTTCCGGCGCCGCTTCTACGACTGGTCGACCGACCACCGGCTGTCGCCGAGCCTCGCGATACTGGTGGCCGGGTTGTGCGAGGGGGTGATCGCGCCGGCACGGCCGCACCAGGCACTCGTGCGGCTGCGCCACCTCACCCGGCACACGCGGCCGGAGGTCGTCGCCGAGGCACGTGCCGTGCTCGGGAAGCTGTGCCGGGACGGCAGGTTCGCCCGCCGCATGCTCACCCGCGTGCACGAGGACCTCACCGGCGAGCACCCGAGGGCCGTGGACTACGAGCTGTTCACCGACGTGGCCGACCCGGTGCGCCTGACCGCGGGCGCCACGTCGACCAGCCCCGGCATGGGGTCGTTCCCGCGCCTCGCCGAGCAGTCGGTCCGGGCACTGCTCGTCGACGGGTGGGCGGCGTACCTGGCGGCGGCGCTGCCGTACGAGACCGTCGTGGCCGCGGTGACGCGCTGGCTCGACGCCTCGGTGACGGAGACCGTGCTGCTCGACGTGCTCGCCGCCGCGACCCGTGGCCGGGCCCGGCCACGTGCCCTCCTGTACGCCGTGTCGCGTGACTGGGTCGCGGCGGCCACGGCGGAAGCGCGGCACGACCGGACACGCACGGCGGCACTGCTGCGGCAGGCGTGTGCCGACATCCGCCAGGAGACACAGTCCCCGGTCGCACAAGGAGCGACGTTCTGATGTTCAGTGACAAGGCCTACCTGACCACGACCATCGCGGCGTCGGTGGTCATCAACGCGTTCATGCTCGTGGCGGGCACGCCGTGGTGGATCGGCGTGGTGGTCTGCGTGCCGATCATCGTCGGCGGCCTGCTCGTGAAGCAGCGGATCGAGAACGAGCGCCTTGCCGAGGCGCCGCCGCAGGAGCACCACGAGCCGCCGCCACCGCCGCCGCCTCTGCCTCCCGGGCGGGCGCCGGTGTACGAGCTGGTGCTGCCGAGCGCCAACCCGGACTACCGGTTCCTGTTGAGCGCCAACGTGTTGTGGCGTCAGCACGGGTCGGCGCACCTGCGGCCGGACCAGCTCGCCATCGACGCCGTCCGGGAGCGGGCGGCGAGGTTCACCCAGGGCGAGAACGCCAGGGACAGCGATCTGCTGGCGCCGCGGCTGGCCGCGGACCTGTCCGTCGCCAGGCCCGATCGGACCGGGCACCTGGAGGCGTGGGCACAGGACGTCGTGCTCATGATCCCCGACGCCGATCGCAGGCGGCTCGACAAGCTCGCGGAGCTGCGCAAGGACGAGGAGGTGTGGGAGCACGAACGGGCCCACGAGAAGAACAAGCGGGCCTACCTGCGTGACGACGTCCTCACCACGACCGGCAGTGCCGTGGTGTGGTGGCTGGCCCGGGACGCCTCCCGTGTCGAGGAGGCGGTCGGCCTGATCGGCACGCTGGCGAGGCTGGTCGCCGCGGCCCAGGACCGCGACGTGGAGCCGGTGTTCCAGACGCTGATGACCGACACGCGCCAGGATGTCGACCCGATGGAGCGGGTGATGGGGATGCTCCTGCCCGAGGGGTCGGAGCCGGAGCGTGCCGACCTCGCGGACCGCCTGGCCACGATCGCGACCGAGATGGGTGCCGACGACGTGGCCCGCAGGATCCGCGAGCAGTACGACGCCCCGGACTTCGCGGAACCGGTTCCGTCACTGTTCGACGAGGCCGTGCACCCGAACGGGCAGCCCGAACCGGAGTCGCCTCACCCCGTGTGACCCTTTGTACGTGTCTTGTACGTCCGCTTGTCAGCATGTCCGGCAAGCGGCGAACGGAGCGTACTGATGGTTCAGTCACCGGACAGGGCGACCTACTCGAGGCGACGGCTGCTCTCCCGCGGTGTGGCGGTCGGGGCGGCGTTGGCGGTGCCGGCGCTGGCGGGCACCGGGAGAGCCGCCGCGTTGGCGGCGGTGGACATGGAGCAGGTGCTGATCGCCTGCCAGGTGGACCCGCCCAAGCCGGGCACGGACACCACGCCGGGCGCGGCGTCGCACGTGCTGCTCGTCGAGCAGGCGTTGCAGGCCAAGGGTTTGCTGGCCGCGGCGCAGGTCGACGGGCACTACGGGACCGCGACGCTCGACGCGTACGCGGCCTGGCAGCGCAGCCTCGGCTACACCGGCCTCGACGCCAACGGCGTGCCAGGGCGGACGTCCCTCACCCAGCTGGGGTCCGGGCGCTTCGACGTGACCCGGCCCGTGACCGCCGGTTCCCGCACCGCGACCTACGGCGGCAAGCGGGTCAACACCAGGACCGCGGACATGCTGCGTGCCGCGGACGCGACCTTCTCGTGGAACCTGACGCTGTCGCAGGGTTCCTACACGTCGAGCAACCCCGACTCGGCAGGCACGCACGACGGCGGGGGAGTCGTCGACATCAGCGTCAGCGGCCTGTCGACCACCCAGCGGTGGCAGACCGTGCAGGCGCTGCGGACGGTCGGGTTCGCGGCGTGGCTGCGCACCCCCGACGACGGGTTCGCCTACCACATCCACGCCAACGGCATCTCCGACCCGGACATGTCCCGGCAGGGGCGTGACCAGGTCAACGACTACTACTTCGGCCGCAACGGGCTGGCCGACAACGCCGCGGACAACACCCCGGCGCAGTACAAGGTCGCGTTCACGTGGTGGGAGAAGCACCTGCGCGGCTGAGCGGACCGAGACGACCACGGAGCGAGGTAGGCGATGTCATACAGGAAAGCATTCGTGACCGGCGTGGTCGCGGTGCTCACGGCGGTGCTCACGGCCGCGCCCGCCCAGGCGCGGACCCCGGCCGACGTCGGCATCACGGCTGCGCACAAGAGCCCGTTCAGCTGCGGCAAGACGTTCTACGCCAACAACTGGTCGCCAGGCCACAGCCCGTCGGGGGCGATCGACTGGCAGACCTACGGCAGCGACGCGGTCGGCGGCGAGACGGTGCGTGCCACGGCGAGCGGCACGGCCCAGTTCTCGACGACGCTGTCGCTGACCGGTGACGTGGGCATCCTGGCGTACGGCAACTACGTCGTCATCACGCACGGGGACGGCACCAGGACCCGGTACGCGCACCTCGCCACGATGGTGCGCAGCCCAGGCCAGTCGATGTCGGTGAGCCAGGGCACGGCGATCGGGACGGTGGGCGGCACCGGCGGCGACTACGCGCCACACCTGCACTACGAGCAGATCACCGCGAGCGGCGCGCTCGACACGAGTCCGACCGTCGAGGGCGTGACCGTCTCGTTGGGGCAGAAGAAGGCCGTCACGAGCACCAACAACTGCGGCGGCAACCCGTACACGCCGGAGGAGGTCTGCGGCAGCGGATTCGGCGTCGTCGACTCGGCCGCGCTCACGGGTGGTCGCGTGTACCTGTTGTACAACTCGGGCAGCAGCGACAACTGTGTCGTGACGCTCAAGTCCACGAGCCTGGGCACCGCGTCGGCGACGTCGGCTTTCCTCGAGCCACAGGGGAGCACGAGGACGACCGACTCCGGCAGTTATGCCTACTACGCCGGGCCGGTGAAGCGCCACGCCCCGAGCGTGTGCGTGAAGTGGGGCGGCTCGGTGGGCGCCAGCACCTACACGAGCCCGTTCGAACACTGCGCCTGAACCACCACGAAAAAGCCGGGTGTGGCACGACATCGTGCCACACCCGGCTTTGTGGGCTCTGTGCCCCGCGCGGCAATTGACGAACACGAAGGGCCGCCGCACCCTCCCGGCCGCGCGTTCACGCTCGTCTCCGGCATACCCACGCGAATCAGGTCGACCTGGAAATACAGATCTGGTCAAGCTCTGATCCAGGTAGCCCAGGCACGCTCTCCACAGGCAACGCAAGCGCTGACCTGGGGGCGCGATGACAACGATACGACTTCTTCGAGTCGGCGCCGGGCCCATTCCGCGCCCGGCCGGGTCGGACACCAAGATCAATTGAGTTGGTGAATTCCGACCCGTTCACACAGGCGACGAGGCCGATATGGACAACTCCTGGACAGAATCACACCCCCGCCCGCTATCGGGTATGACGGCGGCTACACTCCCGTCTACTTCGCAGGTCGAATCAGAGAGTATTCGCGTTCATTTGTCCAAACCACCGAACCTCGCCTCCGGAACCCTGCCACGGGTTCTGCGCCGGATTGCCGTAGTCTGCCTGTCGGTCGTATTCATGCTGGGTGGCGACCTGTGTTTCGCGGCAGCGCAGCCGAACACACCCAACCCGCCGTGGCCTGCCAGGTGCCCGCTGCGACTGGGTCTCGTCGTCGACCAGTCCAGTTCCATGGCGCAACGGTTCGGTGACGTCCGCGAGGCCGCACGTAACGTCGTCGACTCGTTGCGCGACAAGCATTCCGAGGTGTCGATCATCGGCTTCGACGCCGACGCCGAGGTCGTCGCCAGGGCCGTGGACGTTTCTGACGACGACGCACGCCACGACCTGAAGGACCGGATCGACGAACTCGAGGCCAACGCGGGCGCGGGCGGCGCGACGAACTGGGAAGCGGCCCTCGTCGCCGCCCGTTCGCTCGATCCGGACGTCGTCATCCTGGTGACGGACGGATTTCCCACCGTGTACGGGGACCCGGTCCGGGAGGGCGAGGAAGCCGTCGCCGCGGCAGCCGCGGCCGCCGACCAGCTGAAGAACGACGGCACACGAGTCTCCGCCGTCGGGGTCGACCTGGCGACCGGCGCCGAGGAAAACCTGCGGACCATCACCGGCCCCGCCCGAGGCAATGACTACTACACCACCGACACGACCGGCCTGCTCCGTCGGCTCTACGAGATAGTCGCGAACTCGTGCGGCGTGTCCGTGGCGGCACTGCCCCGCCCGGAACCGCCCGAGTTCCCACTGGCCCGCACGATCCTGGGGTCGCTGGCCGGGCTGGCACTGCTCACGTTCGTCGCCTTCCTGTTCCGCCGACGCCGTGGCGCGGCCACCGGCGCACGTGGCCCGGCCAGAGGCGGCAGGGCGGTCGTCGCCGACCAGCGCATCGACCACGGCCACCTGACCAGACAGTTGCGTGGCGACAGGAACCCACCCTCCACGAAGGACCAGTCATGAGCCGTCCCGTACTCGGTATCGACCTCGGAACCACGTACTCGTGCGTCGCCGCTCTCGACGAAAGCGGGCGGGCCACCGTGCTGCCCAACCAGGAGGGCGACCTGACCACGCCGTCCGTCGTGTTCTTCGAGGACAGCGGCAACGTGGTCGTCGGCAAGTTCGCGAAGAACGAGCTGGGGCACGACTCCGGCCGCGTCGTCGACCTCATCAAGCGGCACATGGGTGAGGAGGGGTTCACGGTCGGCATCGACGACAGGGAGCGGTACCCGCAGGAGATCTCCGGCCTGATCCTGCGGCAGGTCGTCGAGGACGCGCTGAACGTGCTCGGGGTGGAGGTGCCCGCCGACGGCCCGCTCGCCGACGTGGTTATCACCGTGCCCGCCTACTTCGGCGCCGCCGAGCGCCAGGCCACGCGTGACGCGGGTGAGATGGCCGGGCTGAACGTGCTCAACATCGTCAACGAACCCACCGCCGCGGCCATCGCCTACGGCCTCATCTCCTCGGGCGAGGACCGCAGTGTCCTGGTGTACGACCTCGGCGGCGGCACCTTCGACGTCACGATCATCAACGTCACGGAGAACGAGATCCGCGTCGTCGCCACGGGCGGCGACCACCACCTCGGCGGCGCGGACTGGGACAGCAAGCTCGCGGACCTCGTCTGTGAGAAGTTCGCCGAGCAGCAGTCCGGGCAGGACCCGAGAACGGACCTCGACGCGGCGGGCGCCGTCGAGCTGTTCGCCGAGGAGGCCAAGAAGGCGCTCACCCGGCGGGACACCTACAGCGGCACCATCGTCGCCCACGGCCGGCGCGCGAAGATCGAGATCACGCGCCGGGAGCTGGAGGAGACCACCGCCGACCTGCTCGGCAGGACCCTCGACTTCACCAGGGACGTCCTGGGGCACGCCAGGGAGAAGGGCGTCACCAGGATCAGCGAGCTGCTGCTGGTCGGCGGCATGTCCCACTCGCCCGCGGTGAAGCAGCGGCTCGTCGAGGAGTTCCCCGACCTGCCGACACCCCAGCTCGCCGACCCCGACCAGATCGTGGCCAAGGGCGCGGCGTTGTTCGCGGCCAACAGCGTCGCCGAGGCCGACGGCACCGCGTCGCCGGTCGCGGGCCTGCCCGGCAGGGCCGCACTGCCCAAGATCGTGGACGTCACGTCGAAGGGGTACGGCATCGCGGCGGTGCGTGACCGGCACAAGTCCGCCGACGAGCTGATGGTCGCCTGGCTGATCCGCCCCAACGACGAGATCCCCGCCTCCCACCGCGAGACGTTCTACACCATCTCGGACGGGCAGGAGACGGTCAACGTCTCCGTGTACGAGTCCACGACCGACGTGCTGAGCGACGAGCTGGAGGACAACCTCAAGCTCGTCGAGGGCGAGCTGACCGGCCTGCCGCCGAACAAGCCCGCGGGCCAGCCGCTCGAGGTCTCGTTCATCCTCGAGGCCGACGGCATCCTCCGCATCACCGCCGTGGCGAGCAACGGCAAGGAGCTGACGCTGGAGGCCAAGATCAGCGGCCTGGTGCCGGAGGAGGTGAAGCGGTCGCCGCTGCCCGCCATCCAGCGGTGAGCGAGTGGCGCTTCGACAGCGACCGGTTCGTGGACGAGGTGCTCAAGCCGGTGCAGGACGGCTGGCGCCCCGACGGGGACCTGTTCCGCGTGTACCTGCTGTCGCCGGAGGCCACCGACAGCGGCACGATCCGTGCCGCGCTCGCGGAGGTCAACCGCAGGCTCGGCGGCCAGCAGTACCGCGGCTTCAAGCGTGCCTGCGAACAGCTGCGCGCACAGCACGCCGCCGCGACGGCGACGCTCACCGACCACTCGAAGCTGACCGCCCACCGGCGCGAGGTCGCCGCCCACCGGCGCAAGCTCGGCGCGAGCCTGCGCCAGGAGCTGCGTGGCGCGCCGGGGATGTCCACGGCCGACGTGCAGGCACGCGTCCGGCAGTCGAAGGGCGCGCTGACGCCGACGACGGTGCGGGCGGCGCTGGAGGAGATCGGTGCACGCGAGCTGGACCCGGTGGAGCTGCCCGCCACGCCGGAGCCACGCCAGTGGACCGACACCCCCAACCTGCTCTCGCAGCTGCACCACAACTCGCTGTGGGAGTACTTCGCCACCACCCTCGGGAGCGCCACCCCCACCGCCCGCGACCTCGAGACCCGGCGGGAGCGGCTGCGGGTCTCCCGTGACGCGAGCACCAGCGCGGAGACGACGCTGCTCAAGCGGGTCCAGCAGTGGCTGGAGGCGGGCGAGCTGGTCACGGTGCTCCGCCACGAGCTGCTCGCCGCGCTGGCGGCACAGGTCACCTACGGCTACGCCGAGGTCGCCTCGGCCGCCGCGGGCGCCGCCGAGCGGCTGCGGCCACTCGGTCTGCCCGCCGACGCGGGCGCGGTCGCCTACGCGACGTGGTGCCGCCACCTCGCGAGCGCGGCCGCGGCGGAACCCGCCTGGCACGACGACTACCGCGCCGCGACCAGGGACCTGCGGCTGCGACATGCGCTCGCCGTGCTCGACGGGCAACCGGGACTGAGCGACGAGTGGCGCACCCGGCGCGACGAGCTGACCGCGCAGCTGGCCGCCCTCGACGCCGAGGTGGCGACGTACAGGGCGATCGAGGGCACCGACGTGGAGGCCGCCGTCGCCGGGTACCACCGGATCCGGGAGCGGCTCAGCGACCGCGAGGTCGACACCGCGATCGAACGCTGCCGTCCGGCGCCACCCGGGTCGGCGTCCGCCGTCGCGACCGGCGGCCGGGTGGTCGTGTCCTGGCGGCCGAGCACGGCGACCGAGGGTCGCATCGGCTACCGCGTCACCCGCGGCGGCACGGTCGTGTGCGAGGAGACCGCAGGCCTCGAGACCGTCGACGAGGACCCGCCGGGCGGGACGCCGCTGACCTACCAGGTCCACACGCTCCGCGAGGGCAGCCCGTCCGCGCGGGCGGCCCGCACCGGCACGGTCACGGTGCTGCGTGACGTGCTCGACCTGGACCTGCGCGGCGAGCCGGACGGCATCACCGGCCGCTGGCGGCTGCCCTCGGGTGCGTCGGGAGCCGAGGTGACCCGCGACGGCAGGCCGATCCGCGACGTGGGCTCGTCGAGGTTCGCCGACCGGGACGTGCGGCCCGGCCGGTCCCACGACTACGTGGTCCGTGCGACCTACCGCCTCGCCGACGGCACCACGGCCAGAAGCGGCGGCGTGCACGCCTCGGCCCGCTGCCAGGAGGTCCCCCTCCCGGTCACGGACCTCGCCGCCGAGGTCGACGGCGGCGAGGTGACCGCGTCCTGGACACCTCCGGCACGAGGCGACGTCGAGGTGCTGGCGCTGGCGCCCGGAGTGGACCCACCCGGCCACGACGTGCTCCCCGTGGCGAAGGCACGCTCGTACGGCACCGTGGTGAGGTCCGTCGGCCCCGCGGGCACGGGCAGGCTGCGCGGCAGGCTGGACGCGGCCGACAAACGGCAGCGGCTCGTGCCGGTCACGGTGCTCGGCGAGCTGGCCGCGATCGGCACACCGTGCACGGTGGACGTCCGGCACGGCTCGGTGCGGTCGCTGCGGACCGGCAGGCGCGGCGCGACCGTGCAGCTCACCTGGGAGTGGCCGGCGGGTGCGACGGCGGCACGGGTCGTGTGGCGCACCGCCGCGAAACCCACGGGCCCGACGGACCCCGACGCGTCGGTGCTCGACGTCACGAGGGTGACCTACGACAGCAGCGGCGTCTCGCTCCCGGTGCCCGACGGCGACCACTGGTTCGGTGTCTGCACGGTCCTGACCGACGGCAGGGCGCGGAGTTTCGGCCCGCTCGTGCTCAAGCGGGAGAAGACGCGGGCGACCGTCGACTACACGATCGAGCGAGGTCCGTTCTGGCGGCCACGCCTGCGGGTCCTCGTGGTGCGTGGCGAACCGGGTCTGGAGCTGCCCGCGATCGTGGTGACCGCCAGGTCGGGCCTGCGCCCCCTCGACGCGGACGACGGCGAGCACGTGCTGCGGGTCGAGGCGGGCACCGCGCCGGTCCGCGCGGAGTTCACCGTGCCCGCCGGGCTGCGCAGGCCGGTGCACGTGCGTGCCTTCGCCCGCGACGACCGTACGGTCCTGGTCCCCTCCCGGCCCGACCAGCTCGTACTGACCTGACCGCCGAGACCCTGGTGTCCGAGGACGAGTAGATGGCCACGACGAAATGTCCCTACTGCTGGACGAGCCACCGGCGCAACCAGCTGCACATGCGCTGCGGCGAGAGCTGCGAACACCGCGGCACGCCCTTCCCCGAGCGCGAGCTGAAGAACGAGCGCTGCCCGCACGGCAGGCTGCCGCAGAGCAGGCGGGTGTGCCCGAGCTGTGGCCGGGACCTGCTGCGTGAGTACGTCGACGGCGGCGGCCGCAACATCGCGGTGATCGGGTCCGCCGACTCCGGCAAGAGCACGTGGGTCGGCGTGCTGGTGCACGAGTTCCAGCGCGGGCAGGTGAGCGAGCGGTTCGCCGGGATGTCGCTCGACCTGCTCGGCGAGGAGTCCCGCACCCGGTACCACCGGGACTTCGACACGCCGCTGTTCGAGGAGCGCAGGCCACTGCGGCAGACCGCGTCCGCGCGCGTGAAGGCACCGGAGCCGCTGATGTTCAGCCTCCGGTTCCGCCGCACGGGGATGTTCGGCGCGACCCACGTCGCGCCGGTCGTGACCGTCTTCTACGACACCGCAGGCGAGGACGTGGCCCGTGCGGACGCGATGGACCAGCTGATCAGCTACCTCGACGCGGCCGAGGGGATCATCCTGCTGCTCGACCCGCTGCAGATGGCCAAGGTCCGCGAGCACGTCGGCTCGAACGGGGCGAGATCCGGCTACACCGAACAGCTCCACGTGCTCAACCGGCTGAGCGAGCTGCTGCGCGAGCGTGGCGGCACGAAGGCGGGCAGGCGGCTGCGGACCCCGCTCGCGATCGCGCTCACCAAGTTCGACCTGCTGTCGGACATGTTCCCCGAGGAGTCCCCGCTGCACCAGCCGTCGGGGCACGTCGGCGTCTACGACGAGGCCGACGGGCTCGACGTGCACGAGGAGGTGCGTGCGTGGCTCAACCAGTGGTACGACCCGGCCTTCGACCGCAGCATCGCCAACGCGTTCGAGACCTACCGGTACTTCGGCATGTCCGCCCTCGGCGCGCCACCCGTCGACGGCAACCACCTCGCCCCGCAGGGCGTTCACCCCTACCGCCTCGAGGACCCGATGTTGTGGCTGCTGGCCCGTTTCGGCGCGATCAGGATGACGAAAGGCAAGCGATGACCATGCACCAGCTGCACTACACCTCGTGTGAGGACGGGCTGGAGGGCATCCAGGGTTTCCAGGTCAGCGCCATGACGGCGGGTTCGCCCAGACCACTGGTGGAGCTCGCGGTGCGGGCGAGTGCCTACGAGGCAGGCCCGGGCCTCGCCGCGCAGGGCGACGGCGGCGACCTCGGCGCGTTCCCCGTCGCCTTCGGCTACGTGCCGTCCGGTCAGGCCGCGACGCTGTTCCAGAGCCGTTACACGGGGTCGGACTTCACCGGCAGGACGGGCAACTACTTCGCCCACGCGGTGCTGCTGGAGGACGCGGACCGCCAGCTCGGCAAGGCGCTGCCCATCGACATGTGGCGCAGCCCGACCTGGGTCCACACCCGGCCGGGCGGCACCGAGCTGCCCGCGCTCGACACCGTCACGCCGGGTGGCACCACGACCCGCCCCAAGGTCCGCCGGTTCCTGTCCGAGCCGGGACGCACCGGCAGGCTCGCGCTGATGACCAGCGCCGTGCAGCGGGTGCTCGCAGGCGGCCGTGGCCGGGTCGTACTCGTGGTGCGTGACGACCAGACGGCCGCGCTCTGGCTCGCCGCGCTGTGCCAGTCCTTCCCCCGCGACCTGGTCCTCGGCATCTCCTTCCTCACCTACACCTCGCGTCCCGAGGACGCGGGCGTGCTCGTCAGCTGCACGACGCCCGACGTCCACCTGCCGACGTACGGGGACTTCACGGTCGTCGACATGACCACCAACTCGGCGGAGGAGGACCCGACCCGCTACGCCGTGCTGCTGTCCCGGCTCTGGGCGACAGGGGACGTCACGTCGGCGAGCCTGGTGGGGTGGGACCGCGTGTCCCCGCCGCTCGCCGCGGGGGAGCTGGACGCGTTCGCCGTGCTCGTCGAGTGCGCGACCGGCGACCCCGTGTCCGACGTGCCGGGCCCGCTCCTGCTGGACGCGGTCGAGCTGGCCGTGCGGCGCGCACCCGGTGTGCTCGGCGACACCGGGTGGCGGCGGCTCGCAGGCCTGCTGCGGGAGGCGGGCGGGCCCGTGGACCTGACCCGCTGGTCCGACCTCGTGCGGGAGGCCGTGGACAGGCGGGAACCCCTGCCCGCCGACCTGCTGAGCGCCTACTACGTCGCGGCACTGGGCGCACCGGAACGGCTGTGGCTGCCCCGGCTCGACGCCGCGCAGCTCGACCACGTCGCGACCTCCGCCGTGCTGCCCGCCATCACCGGTACGGGATCGGACGTTCTCCTCGACCGGCTCGCCGACGACCCGAGCCTCTGCGCCGCGACGGCACGCGCGCTCGAACAGCGCCTCGCCGCGCGGGACGAGCTGGTCCCGCTCGTCGAGGCGCTGCCGCCGCGTGCGGCCGCGCTGCTGCGCCGGTGCCGGCCGGGGACGCGGGTCGCGATGCTGACCGATCTCGTGCTGGCGCGTGCGGGCAAGGAGGACCGGGTCGACGTGCTCGCCAAGGTGGCCGCGGGCGGCGACGTCGACCTGTCGCGGCTCGGTGCGGTCCTGTGGCCGGCCGAACCGTCCACACAGGACGCCGTACGCGTGCTGCGGACGCTGTCGGTCGAGGTGTTGACCCACTCCCGGCTCCTCGACCGGATCGCGGGCGCGGTGCTGCGTGAGGCCGACCGGGACGAGCAGGCACCCGAGCAGCTCCGCCTGGTCGACGCGCTGCTCGAGCCCCGGATCGCGGCAGGCCTGGCACCGACGGACGTCGTGGTGCTGCGGGCGGCCAAGCTCGCAGGCCACTTCCGCCAGGCGTCGCCGAGGAACGGGTCGGGCCGGATGGTCGAGGACAGCCTGGAGCTGTACCAGTCGCTGCCGTCCAAGGTCGGCGACCGGCTCCTCGGCAGCCTCGCGATGTTCATCCTGCGTGCGGACGCCGCCCAGCACCGCGAGCTGTTGGAGCAGTCTCTCGACGTCGGCGGCAGGCGGTTCCTCGCCGCCTACGGGGAGAAGGCGGGCGCCACGCTCGCCAAGGCGTCGCCGAACCTCGTGGCTCCCACGATCGTCGTGTGGTGGAGCATCTCCGACACGCGCGCCCGCCAGCAGCTCATCAACGAGACCCTCGCGGCGGCACTCAAACGCCGCAGGCCCAAGCAGCTCGACAAGATCGGCGACCTGCTCAAGCCGACCGCGGGCAGGCTGACGGTCGACGTGAAGCCGCCGAACGACAGCTGGGCCAAGTGGTGGCGGAACTGGCGTTCGACCCACCAGCGCAGGAGCCTGCTGGACCGCCTCGGGCTACGCAGGGAGCGCTGACCGTGCCGATCATCTACCTGGGCCTGGCCGCCGTCGCGGTCATCGTGGTCATCTCCATCGGGATGTACCTCCTCGGCTTCCTGCTCGCCGTGCTCGGCTTGGCCTTCCTGGCCGGTGCCGCGCTCGCGCTCGTCCTCGGGACCTACAAGTACATCGTCGCGTCCCTGGACGGCTTCGTGCCGAACGGCCCGATCGAGCACCTGCGCATCGGACCCAGGCAGGAGAAGGGCGCCGACCCCGCCTACCGCAGCTACTACGCGGGGCCGGTGCTGCGCGACTACCGCATGGTGCTTGCCCAGACCTACCGCGAGATGTGGACCACGCTCATCGGCGACATCGACTCGAGGAAGGCGCACCGGCCCGGCCCCGAGTCCTGGGCGTCGAAGGTGTGGGGGTGGGCGGAGAGCTCCATGCTCTACCCGGCTCTCAAGTACCCCGCCGCGGTCGTGGTGATCGCCGGGTTGTTCTTCGGCGCCCTGGCCGCCAGCACGTTCGTCGCGGTCGCCTCCCTGGTGTTCGCGGTGCTGCTGGTCCTCCTCGTGCTGTCCGCGGTGGCCACCGCGGGCGGGTCGTGGGTGTTCGAGGTGGGCGTGCTGTGGGTGCGTGGCATCACGATCGAGTGCGGCACCTGTCACGTCCGCGCGACGCGGCCGATCTACCGGTGCCCGGACTGCCGAAGCGAGCACCGGCGGCTGCTGCCGGGGATGGCGGGCGTGCTCCACCGCACGTGTGCGTGCCAGACGGTCCTGCCGACCCTGCTCGCGAACGGCAAGGCGAAGCTCCCCGCCCAGTGCGCCGAGTGCAAGGCGCAGCTGCCGATCCACGGGCTCACCGCGCCGACGGTGCACATCCCGGTGATCGCGGGACCGACCGCGGGCAAGTCGGTCTACATGCAGACGGCGGTCAGCAGGCTGATGCTGCGGGACGACGGTTTCGAGTTCGCCGACGAGCGCGCGAAGCAGGACTTCGAGCGCAACCTCAAGCTGGGCGTGCTCGAGGATCCGCGCCGTGCCGTCAAGACCGCCGTCACCCGGCCCCGGGCCTACAACGTCTACGTCGGCGCGGAGGGAAGCAGGTCCCGGCGCCTGCTGTACCTGTACGACCCGGCCGGCGAGATCCCGGAGAGCGCCGACCAGCTCGCGGAGTCGCAGTTCCTCAAGCACACCAAGGGGATCGTGTTCATCGTGGACCCGTTCTCGCTGCGGCAGGTGCGGTCGGACACCGACCGCGCGGTGCTCGGGCGGGTCGGCGCGTCCAACACGGCGCCCAAGGAGGCGCTGGAACGGTTCACCGAGGCACTGCGTGAACACCTGCGCGTCAAGTCGAGCGAGCGCATCAAGGTCCCGGTCTCCGTCGTGCTCACCAAGGCGGACGCCTTGCTGGAGCCGTCGGGACCGACCCACCCGTACGCGGGGCGGGTGCTCGGGAGCCGGGCCGACCACGACGCGGCGGCACGGGACTGGCTCACCGAGATGGGACAGCGCGACCTGCTGTCCTCGATGGACAACCAGTTCGCGACCGTGGCGTACTTCGTCGTGAGCTACCAGGACGCGCGGGACCTCGGGTCGACGGCGGGCGAGGTCGTCAACGACGACCCGGCCGCCCCGGTGCTCTGGTTACTGGACAGGAAGGCGTTGCGATGAACGACATCCCACGCGCGGTGATCACCGGCAGGCGGGTCGCGATGGCTGGACTCATCATCGCGATGGTGCTCACGGTGCTGGCCGTCGTCATGCTGATCGCCCTGTGGGCCACGCGGCCCGTGGTCGTCTAGTCGGCCGCGGCGAACTTGAACACCACGACCTCCGCGAACCGCACGACCTTCTCCTCGGTGCGGTACCCGGGCCTGCGTGCGTCGCAGACGTGCCCGTCGAGCGCCTCGTCGTCCGTCGGCCGGGTACCGACGGCGCGGTGGCGGCGCCGGTCGAACTCGCTGCCCGGCTCGGCACGGAACTCCTCGACGCCCTGGCGTTCGAGGATCATCGTGACGTCCTCGACGACCTCGCCGCACAGTCGGACGAGGTCGTCGTTCTCACGCATGGCGACCGTCCTGCTGCGCCAGTCGTCTGCCAGCTTGATCAGCTCCCGCACGGCCGACCGCGTCTGCGCGGGCGTGGGAGGTTCGGTCTCGGTCTCGTTCTCCACGGTTCGAAAATAGTAAGCGCAGGCGAGGTAATCAAGCTCATCCGAGAGAAACCATGTACCGCATATTCGTGAACTACCGGCGAGGTACGCACTCGATGTCGGTCGCGGCCCTCGCCCAAAGTCTTGCCCACCATTTCGGCGACGACGAGGTTTTCCTCGACGTCGGTATTCCGTCGGGGGAGCAGTATTCGGGGGAGATCAGGAACCGGCTGCTCGGCTGCGACGTCCTGCTGGCGGTGATCCACGACGGCTGGCTCGAGACGTTCGGCCGGACGCGCTGGAAGGACTGGGTCCTCTACGAGATAGCCACGGCGCTCGAGAAGCCCATCACCGTGATCCCGGTCCTGCTGGAGGACGCGAAGCCGCCGGTGTGGGAGGAACTCCCCGAGCAGATCGCGGACCTCTCGCTCATCCAGACCGCACGCATCCGGTCCGCCGAACTCCGTTCCGATGTGGACAACCTCATTCGGCGAATCGAACACCACATCGACGTCGACGACCCCGTACCGCCGAAAGAACGGGCGGGATCCGGGCGGAAGAGAACGGGGCTGAGAATCGCCGGGCTGGCATTTCTGCTGTTCCTGGTGACACCGGTGCTGTTCTTCGACGCCGGACCGCTGTGGCGGATGTTCGCCCTGCCGGCGTTCGCGTCGGCCGCGTTGCTCGCGCTCGCCTCCGCGTTCACGGTCGTCACGTCGTGGTCGCTGAGAAGGGTGGGGGTCCGCCTCGACCGGAACGCCGGCCGCCGATCACACCGCGAGGCGCTGTCGAGGAGCTGGCTCCTGCCGGCACTCCTGGTCCTCTTCACCGCTTTCTCCGTGTCGAGGGCCATGACCCAGGACGGTGGCTGGCAGGAGTGGGAGTGGTGGTACGTCGCCGTGATCGTCCTGGTCACCGTCTTCTACTTCCACCGCTGGTGGCGCCGGACCACCGAGGACGACGACGCGTGGCCACCGCCCGTGTCCCCGGACCACTGGGTGTTCCGGCGGGCGGCCCTGCGGCTCCACGACAGGCTGACGACCGACAAGGAGTGGCGCCATCCGCGGTCGAGGAAGACCCAGCGGCAGGCCGTGTCCGTCTACCTGGACCTGGCCCAGGCGCGACAGGACCTCGTCGACAGGGCCACGATCCCCGTCACCCGCTGGATCCGCAACGGGTACGACGGACTGACCAAGGTCTACCTCGCGTGGTTCACCAGCGTCGTGCTGCTGGACCTGGCGGCCACGGCGGCACTGGTGTTCGGCGACCCCGTGCGGGGGACGCCGTTCCGGGTCATCGCCATCACCCTCGCCGGAGCCGCCGCCTTCACCGCGGCCATGGTGACGACCTGCTTCCTCCTCGACCGCTACCGGGTCACCAGGTGGATCGACGAGCTGACGGAGTGGCAGTCGAGACTGGGCCCGTTGATCTTCTGTGCCAACGAGTCCGCACCCGTGCAGACCCGATAGGACGCGCGGTCACCGGGTCACCCTGCGTTCGCGTACGGCCGCCACGGCCTTGGCGACCTGGGCGTCGAAGGCGTCGAGCTGCTCGGCTTCCGCGGCGCTCGCGACGAAGGCGCGTCGGTCGCAGGCCGTGCCCGCGCGCCAGATCCGGTCGATCCCGCGGGTCGCGGTGATGTCGGTCAGCGGGTCACCGGACACGAGGACCAGGTCCGCGCGCTGTCCTGGCGCGACACGTCCCCGGTCGGCGAGGCCGAACACCCGTGCCGGTGCGGTCGTGGCGGCGGCCAGGGCCTGCGTCGGGCTGATGCCGCAGCGGACGAGTAGCTCCAGCTCCCGGTGCAGGCTCGCCCCGAACACCGTTCCCGGGTTCGGGGCGTCGGTGCCCGCCAGCAGGGTGACCCCAGCCTCGGCCAGTCGCCGCACGTTGTCCTCGGCCCGCGAGTAGGGCGGCATCCGGCGGCCGTTCCAGCCCGAGACACTCGTGGCCAACCGGCGTGTCCAGGCTTCCCCGAGCGCGTCGGCGAGCCTCGGGTCAGCCACCACGGCCGCGCCACCCGACTCGCCGAGGGTGTTCTCGACGGTCGCCAGCGTCGGGCCGACCGCTATGCCGGCGTCGGCGATGCGTCCGACCAGGGCCTCGTCCAGCTCGGCGTCCACGGGCACGTGGGCCACCACGTCGACACCGGCCGCCACGACCTCCCTGACCCCGGCCACCGAGGACACGTGCGCGACGACGACCAACCCGCTGGCGTGTGCGGCGGTGGTCAGCGCGGTGATGGTCCCCGCGTCCAGCGAGGGCCACAGCCCCCCGGTGCCGGAGAAGATCTTCAGGTAGTCCGAGCCCGCCGCGATCCGTTCCGCGACGAACCGCTCGGCCTGGTCGGTGGCGGTCAACGTCGGGAACGGGGCGTACATGATCGACGGGTGTCCGCCCGGTGCGGTGGCGCCGACACCCGACGACCGCACGTCGGCCACGTCCGGACGCGAGCCTGCCTGGTCCTTGGCCTCGGCCACCAGGTCGGGTTTGCTGAACATGTCGAGCACGGTGGTGACGCCGAAGGTCAGCGACTGCGCGAGGGCACCGGGTACGAGGTGCACGTGCGTGTCGATCAGCCCGGGAAGCACGGTCCCGCCACCCGCGTCGATCACCTGGTCGCCGTCACGGGTGGCCGAGGCGGCAGAGCAGTCGGCGATCACGCCGTCCGCGAACCGGACCGACGTCCAGTCCCGCGATCTGGTCCCGTCGAACACCTTCGCGTTCACGATCGTCGTCGCGGCCACGACACCCTCCCCCCGCACGCGGGCGAGTCTACGACGCCATCGCACCCGCGCCGGCCGGAACACGCAGGTCGGCCAGGAAGGGACGGTACGACGCGGAGTGGTCGTGCCCGCACGCACAGCGGTCCGGCGCGCCGAGCAGCTCGCGCGGGGTGAGGCCGGTGAGGCGCAGGCACTCGCGGCACAGGTGTGCGTGGTCGGCGTACCCGGCGTCGAGCGCCATACCCGTGAGCCCGTCGCCGACACCGGCCTGCGCGAGCGCGAGGAAGCCCTGGAAGCGGAGCGTCCGCTGGAGTGGCTTCGGTCCGATGCCGACGCGCCGCAGGAACCGGCGCCGCAGCTGGCTCGCCGAGATGGCGAGGTCGTCGGCGAGCGAGGCGACCTCGACGGGCCGCCACGGCATCAACCGCCGCACCGCCTCGGCGACCAGGGGGTCGGCGGCGCCCGGTCGCAGTCGCGACGCGAGGTGGTCCTGGACGAGGTCGAGCGTCGCCCCGGCCGGTGCGTCGGCGATGGCCTCACCCAGGCGGGACGCGTCGTGCCCCCACAGCTCGTCGAGCCCGATCCGCTGGTCGGCCAGCTCGTCGAGCGCCACCGGCAGCCGCAGCGTGCCGGGGGAGAACCGGACCCCGACGACGGTGGTGTGCGGCGCGATCACGTCGACGTCCGGCCTGGTCAGTGGTCCGGTCAGGCGTGGGAGGCCGCCGAGCCGGCAGACCAGCTCGACGCCGCCGGTGGGGAGGTTGCGCTGCGCGTACGGCTCGGCCCCCGTGTGCTGCACCCACACGGTCCGCACCACGCCGGCCAGCGCCGGCCGCGGTGCCGACTCCACATAGGTCGATGTCGGGGACCGCGGCACGCGCCCAGGGTAGTGCGCTCTCCCGGGAGTCGGCGCACCTACCGGTCCGGTGGTCGGTCCAGTACGGGGCGTTACCACTTTCGCTAGGCGGCGATTCGGATTGTGTGAGCCTTATTGTTCGGGCAACCAAATCGAGGGCCACGGTTCTGGTCAGCGGAATATGCAACGTGCAATCGGCAGTTTGATGCCCCAACCACAGCCCTCGTCACCAGCGGAAAGCGGTCGAAAACGGACTATGCGACTACGCTCTGTGATCAGGGGGGCCGGTTGTTTACTCTCGTCCTGAATGGTCTTAGAGTGGCCGCGCGGCGGGACTCCATCGATTACTGCGAATGCCGGTGATGATGTGATTTGTGCTGCGCCGAATGTCGTACCGAGGGCTGGGAGTGCTCGTCTGTGAATAGGAGAGCGAGTGGCATGAATGTCGAAACCTCTCTCAAGGAGGCCATGTCCATCGACGGCGCGGTGGGTGTCGCGCTGGTGGACTACGAGAGCGGCATGTCGCTCGGCACGATGGGGGGCGGCGACTGGCTCGAGCTGGACGTCGCCGCCGCGGGCAACACCGAGGTGGTGCGGGCCAAGATGCGCGTCATGGCCGC
Source organism: Actinophytocola oryzae (assembly GCF_004364325.1). Taxonomy (GTDB): domain Bacteria; phylum Actinomycetota; class Actinomycetes; order Mycobacteriales; family Pseudonocardiaceae; genus Actinophytocola; species Actinophytocola oryzae. Next base: position 404,142 of record NZ_SOCP01000001.1, read on the forward strand.
CCTCGCGCTCGACGACACCATCGAGGACATCCTCATCACGCTCGGCCGCCAGTACCACCTGATCCGGTTGATCAGCGACAACGTGAGCAGCTCCCCGTCGCTGTTCCTCTACCTCGTCCTCGACCGGTCGCGGTCGAACCTGGCGCTCGCCCGCCACCACCTCAGGCGCATCGAGGGTGACCTGACGGTATGAGTGACGCGGCGCGGCTGCCGAGGCGTCGGGTGTCCTCGGCATCGGGTGACATGACGCGGTCCACCCGCGGTGGGCAGGCGGACCTGTCGGTGGTGGACGACGCGCTGCGCAGCGTGAGCGGCAAGGACGCCAACATCTACGGCATGCTGGTGGCCAGCGCGGACGGGTTGGTTCTCGCCACCGACACCCGCGACATCCACGTCGAGACGGTCGCGGCGATGGCCGCCGCGGCCGCCAGCATCGCGATCCAGTTCACCAGCCAGGCCGACATCGGCGACTCCAGGGCGTCGATCTTCGAGGGCGCCACCGGGTACGTCGCCGTCTTCCCGGTCGAGCCGAGCGTGCTGCTGGTCGTGTTCGGTCAGAAGGACCTGACCATGGGCATGTTCAACATCGCGGCGCGCAACGCGCTCGCCGCGCTGCAGGAGGCGATCCGCCGCCGTCGGATGATCAAGGCACGCGAGATCTAGAACCGCAGCCAGGTGCCCGCGAGGCCCTGCTGTGCCACGCCCGGCCGGTCGTAGTCGCAGACACCGGTCGGGAACACGGCGCCCAGCCGGTCCCACTGGGCGTCGGTGAACGCGGGGTAGTCACCGCGAACCGGCTGGGTCAGCACGCACTTGACCACGTCCGCCGCGATGTCCGCGCCCGCGACCTCGCGGGGGAACGACGCCGACGGGTAGAGCGCCTCGCACGTGCTCGCCGGGTCGCGGTCGAGGGGTTCGGCGACGAACGCCGGGTTCGCCGTCCGCGTCATGCAGCCCTCCCGCAGCTCGGCGGGCTTCGCGTGGACGATCCTGTCGATGCGTGGCGCGGTCGAGGTGTCCCGCGAGAGCGCCGTCAGCCACCGGTCCATCTGGACGATCGCGTGCCGCAGCAGCGGGCTGTCCGTGCTGTACAGGCCGTAGCGCGCGTCCTCCAGCAGGCTGACCCGGTTCGCCGAGGTGCCGTTGGCCTTCTCGAGCCGCGCCTGCATGGACAGGCTGTGGTAGCGCACATGGATGTCACCGCCCGGCTGGTCGTCGACGTAGGCGCGGTAGTCGATGATCGGCACGTCCTTCAGGCCGCCGCCCCCGTTGGTGAGCCTGCCGGTGCGGTAGGCGGTGCGCACGGCCGCGAGATCCGCCTCGATGCGCCCCGGCACGATGTTCGCGTCCGCGTCGAAGCCGCCGACCCGCTCGTTGAGGTCGAGGAACTGGTCGGGGGTGACGACCCCGTCGCGCAGGGCGGCGAGTCCGTACTGCACGCCGACGTTGTCGAGCGGCCTGCGCGGCAGGCCCGTGGCGGGGTCGGTGCCGTAGACGTTGACGGCGTGGGAGAACACGTCGCAGCGGGCGCCGTCGGGGTTGGTCTCCGGGTCGTAGCGCAGTTCCTCGGGCAGCACGCCGCAGAACGCACGCGGGTCGATGCGCCGCGCGCCGACCGCCACGTTCGGCGCGGTGGCGTAGGTGGCGAACCCGGTCACCGCGCGCTTCTGCTCCGCGGACCAGCCGGTCGCGGTGGCGAGGTAGTTGTCGAGCAGCCACGCGTCGGTGATCATCGAGACGGTGCCGAAGCCGACCTCGGGGAACGAGCAGCCGGGGATGATGCCGTCGAAGATCCCCGGGTAGTCGTCGACGATCTGGTGCGCCTGGTACGAGCCGCCGGAACAGCCGAAGCCGATCGTGTGCGCGACCGTCCCGTACCGCTCGACGAAGCGCTCCTTGACCGTCATCGCCGTCTCGGCCGACGTCAGGTCGTCGCAGTTGTTGCCGAACACGTTGAGCGAGCTCGACGCGACGGCGAAGCCCTGGCCGAGCATGAACGCGTCGGTGACGCCACCGGTCGTGTTCCCCTGCCGGTACCAGCCACCCGTGCAGCCGCCACCGAGGGTGTAGATCAGCCGCCGGTTCCACCCGGCCGGGCGGGCGAACGGGCTCGGCTCGGGCTCCGCGAGCGGGTCGTGCAGCACGGCCGTCTGGTAGATGCCGCGGTTGGCCGTGCCGGTCTCCATCCGCACGACGAACGGGACCGTGACGCCCAGCGACGTCGTCGTGGTCGCCAGGTCGTCCGGGTACCGGCCGGTGTCCGGCCACGGCCGGAAGGCGCCGGAAGTGCTGCGGTAGAAGTGGTCCACGCGCGTCGCGACCGAACAGTCGTCGTCCAGCGGCTCGCCCAGGGTCCCGCCGATGACGGGCAGCGTGAACTGCTCGGTCTCACAGATGAACGGATGCTCGTGCGGGCCGGAGAACACCGGGCCCGTGAGGGGGTGGTCGAGCACCGCGAGCGAGTCGGACCCGGCGCCGGGTGCCGTCGCGCGGATGACGCTGAGCCGCAGGCCGCCGACGAGCGCGGTGATGCCGTGGACGTCCGGGTCCGGCCGGAACAGGCTGGTCACGTCCCGGGCGCCGACCGCCACCCGGATCCGCCCGAGCGGCAGGTGCGGTGGCGCGGAGACCCTGACCAGCGCGTCGCCGCCGGTCACGGTGTCCGGCCTGCCGGACAGGACGGTGACGGAGAGCCGCCCCGTGCCGTCCGGCCCGGCGAACGCCGTCTGGGGTGCCACCAGCAGTGCCAGCAGCGCGACGATCGCCGAGCCGACGATGTTCCGCATCGAACCTCGCTCACGAGCGCCGAAGGACGACCCGTAAGCAACTTACAAACCGCGTCGAGCGACGGTCAACGGGTGCCGTTGGCGCCGTCGTCCGGGGTGGTGTCCTGCGGGCCGCCCCGGCGGAACCCGCTGAACACCTTGTCCGCGACGTCGGTGATCGCGCCACCCACGTTGCTGAACACCTTGACCAGCGGGTCGGTCGAGTTGTTCCAGGCGTCCTTGTAGGACTTCGCGGCGTCCTGCATGTCCTCGGACAGCGGGTTGCGCTCGTCCTCGCCGTCGCGGCGCCTGTAGTCGCCGGTCAGGATGGTCCGGTACTCCTCCGACGCGGCCCACTGCTGGAGCTGCGAGGCACGCACGACCGCGAACGGGTGCGTCTGGCTCTCCACCGCGAGCAGCTTGATGACGCTGTCGCGGATGTCCTCGATCTCCTCGTACTCCCTGGCCTGCGCCAGGAAGGACGGGATGTCGATCTGGCTGAGGTCGGTCGCGCCCGCCAGGTACAGGTGCGCACGCAGTGCGGCCTGCGGGTCCTGGCCGGCGAGCAGCCCGGCCCGGTCACAGCTCAGCTCGGACTTGCGCTGCCACTCGTGCAGCGCCGCGATCACCGCGCGCAGGCCGATCACGCCCATCGGCACCCACGCGACCGAGCGCTGGAGGCGCAGCAGCCGGTCGAGCAGCGTGAGCAGGACGGCGTGCCCGGAGAGCACGTGCCCCATCTCGTGGCCGATGACGAAGCGCAGCGCCTCGGTGTCCAACGCCTCGACGAGCCCGGTCGACAGGACGATGAACGGCTCGTCGATGCCCCTGGTCCGCGCCACGGCGTTCGGGTCGCGGGCCACGTAGACGTTGGGCACCCTCTCCAGGTCGAGCACCTCGGCCGACTCGACGCGCAGCCGGTCGAGCACCGGGTACTGCGACGGCCCGACCCGCACGTGCGACGCGACCGCCACCAGCCGCTCGGCCCGCTCGTTGAACAGCGAGTTGAGCGTCTTCAACACGTCCGAGACCCCCGGCACGGTACGCAGGGTCGCCATGGCGCCCCTGTCGGCCGGGTGCTCGTAGGCCCGGGGGCTGATGCCCGGGAACCGCACGCGCTGGGAACCCTGCTGGACATCGGATTCAGTCACTGTTTCCCCTCCCTGTGGTTGCTGGCCAACGTACGCGGGAAAACACGCCAGACGGCCCAACGAGCCCGCATACCGGGCGAAAATCAGGGATCACCCTGAGTGGGGACCAGGGACCACTTCAGGGGATGTGCCCGTCCTTCCATACCGGCAGCGACGATCGGGCACGTCGATCGGCGCGCGGGACCTGCCGTGCGGCTTCGCCGTCCCGCCGGGCGTGGCTCCCACCCTGCTGGTCCTGAGCCTGGCGATGTGCTTGGTCTACTTCTTGACGGCCGGTGTCCGTTGGAGTCACAGTTAGGCGAACGTTCGCCTTCGCTGGGGAGGGTCGGTCGTGTACGTGTCGCTGAGGGATGTCGCGGCACGGGCAGGCGTGAGTTTCCAGACTGCGGGCAAGGTGCTCAACGGGCGGTCCGGGGTCGTGTCGGCCAGTACGCGCGAACGCATCCTCAAGGCCGCCGCCGATCTCGGGTACGTGCCCAACGCCATGGCCAGAGGGCTCGTGCGGCAGTCCTCCGTCACCGTCGGGGTCGTCGCCGACGACTTCGCGGACCTCGCGGTCTCGCAGTTCGTCCTCGCCGCCCAGCGGGCCGCCGCCAGCCGGGGCCACGCCGCACTGATCAGCAGTGTGCACGCGGGCGTCGACGCCGCGACGGCCGTCCGCAAGCTCCTCGAGTACCGGGTCGACGGGATCCTCGTCGCGGCGCCGACGCTCGAGGACGACCCCGTCCTCGGGGAGGTGCTGCGCGGCCGGCTGCCCGTCGTCAGCTTCAATCGGGTCCACGGCGGCGGCATCCCGACCATCGGGTCCGACCACGCCGTCACCGGCACGCTCGCCGCGGAACACCTCCTCGGCCTCGGCCACCGGCGGATCGGCACCATCACCGGGCCGCAGAGCCGCCAGGTCGTCGGCACCCGCACGCGGGGGTTCCGCGCGGTGCTCGACGCCGCCGACGTCCCGCTGCCCGACCAGCGGGTCGTCGAGGCCGACTGGACCTACGAGGGCGGCTGGTCGGCCACCCACCGCCTCCTCGACGCCGACCCGAGCGTCACGGCCGTCTTCGTGCACAACGACACCATGGCCGTCGGTGTGCTGAAGGCCCTGCACGAGCGCGGCCTCGACCTGCCCGCCGAGTGTTCCGTGGTCGGCTGCGACGACCTCTCCTTCGCCGGCTACCTCGTGCCGCCGCTCACCACCGTGCGGATCCCGTTCCAGGAGACCGGCGAGCGGGCGGCCCAGCTGCTCGTCGACCGGATCGGCGGCAAGGCCATCCCCAGCCGCAACCTGTTGCCCGTCGAGCTGGTCGTCCGCGAGTCGACCTCCCCACCCAACCGCTAGGGACACCAATAGGACGGTGAACGCATGTACCCTGTACCGGCGAGGAACGCGCTTTCCCGACGCGCGATGCTCCGCGCCACCCTCCTGGGCGCCATGGCCACCACCGGCTGCTCCGCCGTCGGCGCCGGTCTCCTGGACGCCGACCCGGACCGCGACACCATCGCGTACTGGAACCTCTTCGGCGGCGGTGACGGCGTCCGCATGCAGGACATGGAAGACGGGTACCGCGAGGCGAACCCCGGCATCGACCTGCAGGCCGTGACCCTCGCGTGGGGAAACCCCTACTACACCAAGCTCGCGCTCTCCACCGTCGGCGGCCGTCCGCCCGACGTCGCGGTGTCGCACCTGACCAGGATGAAGACCCTCGCGGCGGGAAACCTGTTGCAGGAACTCAAGCCCGAGGACCTGGAACGGCACGGCATGACCGCCGAGCGGTTCAACAGCCGTGCCTGGGACGCGGGCCTCGTCGACGGGAAGATCTACGCGATCCCCATCGACACCCACCCGTTCGTCCTCTTCTACAACACGAAGATCTGCGACGAGGCCGGCCTGCTCGACGGGTCCGGCAACCTCAAGCCCATCAAGGGCCCCGACGGGTTCGAGGACGCACTGACCAAGGCCAAGGCGGTCACCGGCAAGTACGGCGCGACACACGGCATCAACTCCGACACGGCGAGCCCGTGGCGCCTCTTCCAGACCCTGTACGCGCAGCTGGGCGGCGAGATCCTGGCCGAAGACGGCACCCGGATCGTGCTCGACGACGCCAGGGCGACACAGGTGCTCGACTACCTCCGGGCGCTGACCGTCGAGAAGGACCTGATGCCGGGCAGCATCGACTACCAGGGCGCGATCGCGTTGTTCGCCAGCGGCGCGGCCGGGTTCCACCTCAACGGGGAGTGGGAGATCTCCACGTTCCAGACCGCGAAGATGCCCTTCAGCATGACGTTGGTGCCCAACGTCTTCGGCGGCGACTACGCCATACAGGCCGACTCGCACACCCTCGTCCTGCCGGTCCGTCCCGACGACGACCGGGCACGGCTCGACATGTCGCTCGGCTTCGTCAGGTCGATGCTCGACCAGAGCCTCACCTGGGCCGAGGGCGGGCACGTGCCCGCGTGGCAGCCGTTCGCGACGAGCGGCGCCTACAAGGAGCTGACGCCGCAGTCGAACTACCGCGCAGCGGCCGACGCGGCCGTCTACGACCCACCGGGCTGGTACTCCGGGTCCGGCTCGAACTTCGAGAACGTCATGGGGGCGGCGGTCGGCGCCGTCGAGGCAGGCGACTTCACGCCTGCCGCAGCGATTGCGCAGATCCGTTCGAAGCTGTCCGAACTGGCCGCCACCGCGCCGCCGGTGTGACCCTCGTCGAGGAGGTTTGGCCGTGACCGTCACCGAACCGCACACCACCCACCCGGCGCCGAGTGCCCGCCGGACACCGGCCGCGAAGCGCGTGTCCACGATAGATGGACACGGGCGTCCGGCATTGCTGTTCCTCGCCCCGTTCCTGTTGCTGTACTTACTCTTCATCGTCGGGCCCGCGTTGTACGGCCTGGTGATGAGCTTCTTCGACACCAGCATGGTCTCCTCGGGTCTCGGCGGGTTCGCCGGGTTCGACAACTACGCGGAAGCGTTGTCCAGCCCCGACTTCTGGGCCGCGCTGTGGCACACGATCTGGTTCACGATCCTCACCACGCCACCGCTCATCGTGCTCGCGCTGGTGTTCGCGCTGCTCGCCGAGCGGGCGAGCCGCGGCCGGTGGTTCTTCCGGCTGGCGTTCTTCCTGCCCTACATCCTGCCCTCGGCCGTCGTCGCGCTCATCTGGATCTGGATGTACACGCCCGCGCTCGGCCTGCTGAGCCGCACGATGACCGCGCTGGGCTTCGACGAGCCGAACTGGCTCGGCGACCCGGACCTGGCGATGGTCTCCCTCGCGGTCACCACCGTGTGGTGGACGCTCGGCTTCAACTTCGTGCTGTACCTCGCGGGTCTGCAGGAGATCCCGCGCGACCTGTACGAGGCGTCCGCGATGGACGGCGCCGGGCCGTGGCAGCAGATCCGCTCGATCACGCTGCCGTTGCTGTCGCGCACCACGTCGCTCGTGGTGGTGCTGCAGGTGATCGCGTCGCTGAAGGTGTTCGACCAGATGTACATCATGACCCAGGGCGGCCCGAACTTCGCGACCCGCTCGCTGCTGCAGTACGTCTTCGACGTCGGGTTCACCGACTTCCGCACCGGCTACGCGGCCGCCGCGTCCACGCTGTTCTTCGTCGTGGTGCTCGCGGTGTCGACCGTGTGGCTCGTCATGACCCGCCGCCAGGAACCGGAGCTGTGACATGGCAACCCTCGCCCTCGAAGCACGATCGCTGACCGCCGCGCAGGCACGCCGCTACGCCGACGCCGCCGACCGCCGCACCAGGATCTTCAACCGCTGCTGCACCGGGGTGCTCGTCGCGTTCGCGATCCTCTGGCTGGTACCGCTGGCCTGGGCACTCGACACGGCGCTGAAACCCAACGGGGAGACCACGAACCCGACCTGGGCGATCGACAGTCCCACGTTCGCCTCGTTCCGGGCGCTGCTCGCCGAGGGCGACATCGTCAACTGGTACGCGGCGAGCTTCATCACCTCCGCGCTCGCGGCGGTCGGCACGGTGCTCACCGCCAGCCTCGCCGCGTACGCCCTGTCGCGCATGCGGTTCCGGTTCCGCTGGCTCGCGTTCTGGTTCATCCTCATCGGGATCATGATCCCCAGCCAGGTGCTGATCGTGCCGCAGTTCCGGGAGCTGGGCAGCGTCGACCTGCTGAACACGTACTGGGCGGTGATCCTGCCGCAGATCCCCACGGCCATCGCGGTGTTCGTGTTCAAGCAGTTCTTCGACGGCATCCCGAAGGACCTCGACGAGGCGGCCCGCATCGACGGCGCGGGGTTCTTCCGCATCTACCGCCAGGTCGTGATGCCGCTCGCGCGGCCCGCGGTGTCGGCGGTGGCGATCTTCAGCTTCGTCTGGACGTGGAACAACCTGCTGTGGCCGCTGCTCGCGCTCAGCAACCCGAAGATCATGACGATCCCGGTCGGCCTCGCGACCGTGCAGGGCACGTACGGGATCCGTTACGCGGACACCATGGCGTCCGCCATCCTCGGCGCGATCCCCCTGGTGCTGGTGTTCCTGCTGTTCCAGCGCCGCATCGTCGAGGGCATCGCGGGAACCGGACTGAAGGGATAGCTCATGCACCACGCCGCCCTGACCATCGACCCCGCCTTCCGCGTCGGCGACGTCGACCCACGGCTGTACGGGTCCTTCGTGGAGCACATGGGCCGCTGTGTCTACACGGGAATCTTCGAGCCAAGGCACGAGAGCGCCGACGACGACGGCTTCCGGGGCGACGTCGCGGCACTCGTCCGCGAGCTGGGCACGCCGGTGCTGCGGTACCCGGGCGGGAACTTCGTGTCCGGCTACACGTGGGAGGACGGCATCGGCCCACGCGAGAACCGCCCGACAAGGCTCGACCTCGCGTGGCGCTCGGTGGAGACCAACGAGATCGGCGTGGACGAGTTCACGACGTGGGCGCGGCGGATGGGCAGCGAGCCGATGATGGCGGTCAACCTCGGCACCCGGGGCATCGACGCGGCACGCAACCTCGTCGAGTACGCGAACCACCCCGGTGGCACGTACTGGTCGGACCTGCGCCGTGGCAACGGTTTCGCCGAACCGCACGGGATAAGGCTGTGGTGTCTCGGCAACGAGATGGACGGCCCGTGGCAGATCGGCCACAAGACCGCGACGGAGTACGCGCGGCTCGCGGCCGAGACGGCGAAGGCCATGCGCCGCATGGACCCGACGATCGAGCTGGTCGTGTGCGGCAGCTCGCACCAGCGGATGCCGACGTTCGGCGACTGGGAGGCGACGGTCCTGCGTGAGACCTACGACCTCGTCGACTACGTCTCACTGCACAGCTACTACGAGCAGCGCGGCGACGACCGGGGCAGCTTCCTCGCCAGCGGCGCCAACATGGACCGCTTCATCGAGTCGGTGATCGCGACGTGCGACCACGCGAGAGGGGTGGGGCAGCACAGGAAGCGGATCAACCTGTCGTTCGACGAGTGGAACGTGTGGTACCAGTCGAGGTTCCCCGGCGAGGACAACCTGGACTGGGGCGAACGGCCGAGGCTGATCGAGGACCAGTACTCGGTGGTGGACGCGGTCGTGGTCGGCAGCCTGCTGATCTCGTTGCTGCGGCACGCGGACCGGGTGCGGATCGCCTGCCTCGCCCAGCTGGTCAACGTGATCGCGCCGATCCGGTCCGAGCCGGGCGGACCGGCGTGGCGGCAGACCACGTTCCACCCGTTCGCGCTGACGTCCCGGCACGGTCGCGGCACGGTGCTGCGGGTGGAGCCGACCGGCCCGACGTACGAGACGTCGTGGATGGGCGAGGTGCCGGTGGTCGACGCGACGGCCGTGCGGGACGAGTCGGGGGTGGTGACGCTGTTCGCCGTGAACCGCGACCAGCACGAGCCGGTGACCCTGACGGTGGACGTGCGCTCGCTGCCCACGCTCGTGACGGGCGAGCACGTCGGCGTGTTCGACACCGACCCCGAGGCGACGAACACGGCCGGCCACCCCGACCGGGTCACCCCGACCCGCGTGGCCGACGTGAAGGTGGCCGACGGGACGGTCACCGCCGTGCTGCCCGCCCTGTCGTGGAACATGATCCAGCTGCGCACCGGGTGACGCGGTCACGTGTGGGAGGCGCCGGTCTCGATCGGGGTGTTCGGCTCGGGTGCCGTGCCGGGCAGTGGGGTGGTGTCGTAGTAGCGGACCTCGTAGACGCGTTCGGCGAACCGCCAGCCCTCGGGGGTTCGCCGGTACGTGTCGTGGTAGAGGGCGTAGTTGAGGTGCGAGGTGCCGTCGCGCAGGCGGCCGAACTCGACGACGTAGGCCCGGCCGGTGGCGGTGTCGCCGTCGAGGCGGACCGTGCCGGGGTGGGTGTTCTGGACGAAGAACTCCCACAGCCCCCGCAGGCGCGTGACGGCGGCCCGGATCTCGGCACGTGTCTCGAACTCCGCCGGGAGGTGCGGCATGCGCCACGCTCCGTCCTCGGTGAACAGCGACGCGAGCCTCTCGAAGTCGGCCTGCATCCCGGCGTCGGTGAACTCGGCGCACAGCGCCTGGATCTCGACGCGGTCGGCCGGCGCCTGTAGGTCCGTCATGGGTTCCTCCCTGGTCTCCTGCCAGGTCCGACGAAGTACGGCGCGGAGATGTGCGGCGCTGTCACCCACAGGAGGGAACTTGCCGGTGCGCTGGTGTGGCCGGCAGGCGCGGCGGTACCTCGGGGGAGGCGAGTCGCACTCGACCGCGGAGAGGGAGCGTCGATGGTGTCCGGGAACCAGCAGGTCGCGGAGCCACCACGTGTGGGGAGGTCGTGGCCGGCCCTGGATGAGGAGTTCGTCGCGCAGATGTCCACACTGGAGGACGAGTGCGGGCGGATCCGCGCGAGGTGCGGGTGGACGAGGGGGTCGGCATCCGGGGCGTGCCCGTCCGCTGCGCCTACGCCAAGATCAGCATGCGCGACCTCGCCCGCCTGCGGCCGGAGATCGGCCCGTACCTGGTGCGGTCGGCTCCGGTGCGCTGTTCGTGCAGAACGGCCTGCGCGGAAGGCTGATCGGCGACAACAAGCTGTGCCTGGCCGTGCTGTCCGACCCCCGGTTCGCCGACCTGTTCACACCGGCGGACTACACCAGGGTGCAGGCCGCCATCCCGTGGTCACGCAACATCGCCACCTGCGACGCCGCGACCCTGCGCACGATCCGTGACCGTCCGGAGGACTACGTGCTCAAACGGCCGCTGGACACCCGAGGGCGAGGCGTGGTCATCGGCCGTGAAGCCACTGACTGGGCCGACGCGGTGAACACGGCACTCGTCGAGCGGTGGCTGGTCCAGGAGTACTGCTCGACCACCGTGTTGCCCGTCGACTCCGGCGGCTTGCGCCACGACCTCACGCTCGGTGCCGTGAACGGCCGTCTGGCCTCGGTGTTCGCGCGGGTGGGCACGGAGGAGCGGCTCAACATCGCCCGCAGCAGCCGCCCACACCCCGTCTTCCTGTAACCGCTTCCTGGGAGTTGGCTGGGAGTGCGTGCCTGTTCGGCGGCGACGCCGCACGCACTCCCAGCGCGTCGTGACATCGTCCCGACAACGTGGCTCTCATGAGCAACACGATCGAAGCGCGTGGCCTCACCAAGCGCTACGGCGACAAGCTCGCCGTGGACGACCTCGACTTCACCGTCGAGCCGGGGCGGGTGACCGGGTTCCTCGGGCCGAACGGGGCGGGCAAGTCGACGACCATGCGGCTCGTGCTCGGGCTGGACGCGCCGACCGCGGGCACGGTCACCGTCGGCGGGCGTCGGTACCGTGACCTGGAGCGTCCGCTGCACACGGTCGGCGCGCTGCTCGACGCCCGTGCCTGCCACCCGGGGCGGACCGCCGCAAGCCACCTGCTCGCCATCGCGCAGACGGCGGGCGTCGGACGGGCACGGGTGGACGAGGTGCTCGGGTTGGTCGGACTGGAGAGCGTGGCGGGCAAGCGGGCGGGGACGTTCTCCCTCGGCATGAGCCAGCGCCTCGGGATCGCCGCCGCGCTGCTCGGCGACCCGTCGGTGCTGATGTTCGACGAGCCCGTCAACGGCCTGGACCCGGAAGGCATCCGCTGGATCCGCACCCTCATGCGTGACCTGGCCGAGGAGGGCCGCACGGTGCTGGTGTCGAGCCACCTCATGAGCGAGATGGCGTTGACCGCGCAGCACCTGCTGGTGATCGGTCGCGGCAGGCTCATCGCGGACACCGGCATCGAGGACTTCCTGCGTGAGTACGGCACCGAGTCCGTCCTCGTCCGCGCCGACGAGCTGGACCGGCTGGCCCGCGTGCTGCGCAGGGCAGGCGCCGAGCTGGCGTCCGAGACCGACGCGCTGCACGTCCACGGCGTCACCGCGACCGAGATCGGCAAGCTCGCGGCTGGCGAGGGGATAGCGCTGTCCGAGCTGACCCCGCACCGCGGCTCGCTGGAGGACGTGTTCATGGCTTTGACGAACGACGCTGTCGAGTACGGGGTGGGCGCGTGAACCTCATCCGTTCGGAGTGGACGAAGTTCCGGAGCCTGCGGTCCACGTGGCTGACCATGGCGGTGACGGCGTTGCTGGGCGTCGGCATCGGCGCGATGGCGACGGCGGGCCAGGCCCGCGAGTACACCGGCGAGGACTGGGACCCGACCGCGCTCAGCCTGACCAGCGTCACCGTCGCGCAGCTCGCGATCGGGGTGCTTGGGGTTCTGGTCATCACGGCGGAGTACGCCACGGGCACCATCGGGCCGTCGGTCACCGCGGCACCGCGCCGGGGTCGCCTGCTGGCCGCGAAGCTCGCGGTGCTGGCGGCCGCGTCGGTCGTGCTCTGCCAGGCCATCGGGTTCGCGTCGTTCTTCGCGGGCCAGGCCGTGTTCGCGGGCGCCGACGTGCCGTACGCGACCCTCGGCCAGCCGGACGTCCTGCGGGCGGTCATCGGCAGCGGCCTGTACCTGACGGCCATCGGACTGCTGGGCCTGGGCATCGGCGCGATCCTGCGTTCCACCGCGGGGGCGATCGGCACGCTGGTGTCGGTCACGTTGCTGATCCGGCTGGTGGCACAGGCCCTGCCGGAGTCGTGGGCGGACTGGATGAACCGCTACTGGCCCACCGTCGCGGGCGAGCGGATCCTGTCCGTGCTCCGCGTCCCCGGCGACCTGAACCCGTGGTGGGGCTTCACCATCCTGTGGGGCTTCGTGGCCATGGTCGTGGCCGCCGGCTACACCGTCCTCCGTACGAGGGACACCTGACACCTCGGCCCCGGGAAACGCACTGAAGGACGCCTTCCTGACGCTCAGCGTTACGAAGGCGTCCTTCAGTGCATGCCGGTGGCGAGCGTCAGGCCGCGCCGAGGGCGACGAACGACCACGCGGTGGCCACGGCGACCGGGTCGGCGGGGGTGGTGGCCCTGGCGGTGGCGAGGGCCTCGCCCAGTGTCGTGTTCCCGGCGTTCAGGGCGGTGTGCATCGCACGCATCACGGACACCGTGGCCGTGTCGTTGACCGGGACCACGGTGGCCGCGATGCCCGCGGTGCCGAGGGGGAGCAGGGCCGCGGTCAGGCCGAGCAGCTCGTCGGCCCCGACCGGCTGCACGGCACCGGAGTCGCACGACGGCAGGATCATCCGGTACGGGGTCCTGCGCAGCTGCTGGAAGTCGTACACCGTCAGCGGTCCGTCGGCCAGGCGGATCGACGAGAACATCGGGCTGTCCGCGCGGAACCGGCCGTGCGCGGCCAGGTGCACCAGCGAGCTGCCGTCGATCGTCCTCAGCACCGCCGACGCGGTCGCGGCCTCGTTCTCGATGACGTGCGCGTCCGGGTAGGCGGCGGCGAGGTGGGGGATCTCGCCGCCGCTGCTCGCCAGACCGGGGCCGCGCACCAGCACGACCTTGCCCCCGGCCGGACGCGGCGCGCGGCGGGCGTTCACCCACGTCGTCGCCGACGGCGCCACCGAGTGCACCCGGTCGCGCAGCCCGGGCAGCAGCGCCCACGGCACCGCCTGGAAGCGGCCGGGCGGCACGATCACCACCGGTCCGTCGCCGAGCCGCGCCCCGCCCAGCAGGTGCTCCTCCAGCTGCCTGCCCACGACCTCCAGCCTGGCCAGCAGCCGCTCGGCCACGCCGGGCACCGGCCCGTACGCGAGCCTGCGCAGCAGCCAGCACGCCGTCTCCACGTGTCCCGCCGCGACCGACACCTTCCCCGCCACGGTCCTCGTGACCCGACCCCCACCGCACACCAGCACGTGCAGGTCGCCGTCGATCGGCACTATCGCGGCAAGGCGGCCGTCGCCCAGCTCGTCCAGCAGCGGGCGGACGATGCCGTGCGCCGTACCCGGCGCGCCGTCGAGTGTGCCCGGCTGGCGGCGCACCCGGTCCCTGATCCGCCGCTCCAGCCGCTGTGACCTCGTGGCCAGCGCGCCGAACGGTGTGCCGTTGACCAGTGCCTCGTCCAGGCGGCTGGTCGTCGCACGCAGTGTCGCCAGGTCGTGCAGCACGTCGTTGTCGGTCGGCGGGCGCACGGCGGGCACCGCACACACCGTCGCCCGCCAGCGTTCGCTCCACATCAGCAGCCTGCGTGCTCGGGAACCACGCAGGCACGTCCGCAGCGCCAGCTCGGCCAGCTCGGCGCCGTGGTCGGTCGCGCGGGCCCGCAGCTCCGACGCCCCCAGCGTCAGCCGGTGCTCGTCCAGCACGTCCAGGCCGCGCCTGCATGCCTGCAGCACCAGGCGGGTGTTGTCGTCGACGGCCGCCAGCAGCGCCTGCGCCAGCCAGCCCTCCGCCCTCGTGATGGCCGAGCCGCCGTGGCGTGCGGTGGCCGCCGCCCTCAGGTGCTCCCGTGCCGGGCGGCGCATCGCGAGCGCGACGCGGCCCGCCAGCAGGTTCGCCTCGATCAGGTCCGGCGCGTGCAGTGCGCCGAGGCCCTTCACGACCTCGCGGACCTGCGCGAGCTGCCCCGCCTCACCCGGCTCGGTCGCGAACCGTGCCTGCAGCGCGAGCAGCCGCGCGTGCTGGCGCCACCACTCGCGGCGCTGCGCGGTGAACAGGCGCACGGCCTCACTCGCCCGTTCGAGTGCCGCGCGGGGCTTCTTCGCCGCCAGCGCCGCACGTCCCGCGACCAGGAGCAGCTCGGCCCTGCGGGTCGTCTGGCCGTTGCGGTCGGTCACCTCCGCGATGGCCGCGTCCGCCTCCAGCAACGCCTCGTTGGGCAGCCCGGCCGCCAGCAACACCGCGCACCGGTCGGCGACCAGCTCGGGCATGGGCGTGTCCAGCCGGTGGAACCTGCGGTCGGCGTCCTCGAGCCTCGTCAGCGCGGCGGGCAGGTCGCCGGTGCGGAACGCGGTCAGCCCCAGGTTCTGCACGGCCACCGCGGAGTCGTGCTCCTGGTCGGTCTCGGCGAACAGCCGCGCGGCCTCGGTGAAGTCCGCGTCCGCCCGCTCGACCGCGCCGAGCGCGAGGTGGACCTGCCCACGCACGGCGAGCACCCGCCCGGTCCAGACGGTGTCCTTGGCGCGTCGCAGGACCATGACCGCCGCACGCAGGTCGTCGAGCGCGTCCCGGTGCCGTCCCAGCACCCACAGCGCGCCGCCGCGCCGGAACCGCACGCGTGCGCCGTGCGTGCCGGTCGACGCGGCCACCGCCCGGTCGAGCGTGGCGAGGCCGGTGCGGGTCCGTCCGTCGTGCACGAGCGCGATGCCGAACGTGGCGAGTACGTCGGCCTCCCGTTCGGTCGAGCCGGACTTCCTGGCGAGCGTCAGCGCGAGGCGCAGCTCGGTGATCGCCGACGTGAGGTCCCCGAAGTCACGCTGGACGATGCCGATGGCCTGGTGGGCGATCGAGGCGGCGAGCGGGGTCGGTGAGCAGGCCAGCACGGCGTTGGCCTGTCTGATGGCCTCGTTGGGGTCGGCGAAGACGAGCTGGAGCAGGTGGTGCGGGGTGCGGTCACCGTCCCGCCGTTCGGGCTCGCCGGTGCGGGGTGACCAGCTGACGGCCTCGCTCACGTCGCCATATTACGGATTGGCAACAGTCCGGCGCACGACCGCGGCAGCGGTATTTGACCGCCGGGGTGGCGCATCCACTTGAGAGACATGTTCTCCATGGGGGGAGGCAACGTGCCGCAGTATGACCGGAACAGGAATGTCGAAGATCGTCAGGGGGGAATCCAGGCGATCAGCAGGGCGCAGTTCGCGGCGATCGAAAGGGCCGCGGAGCAGGAACAGGTCCGGTTCGAGTCCGAGCCGGCCAACGGGTCACCGACCCACATCTGGCAGAAGGACCACCTCCTGGTCAGTGGCGATGTCGTCGAGTACGGCATCGAGGGGCTGAGCAGGTTCGCCACCGAGCCCGTCCGCCACCTGGACGGCACCGAGCAGTCGAACGCACCTGGGCGCGCGAGGCTGCTGCGGATCAACGAGAACGAGGGGAGGAGCGCGTGGCAGGTCGCGGCGTACCTGAACAGCCAGCGGGGGCTGGCGGGGAAGGTCGCCGTCAACAACGTCGTGCACGTGGCGCACCAGGACGGCGCGAACCTCTGCCCGGCCGACGAGCCGGTGCCGGGTAGGCCCTTCCCGGAGACGATTCCCTATCCACCGCCGATGGCAGGCGACGCGGGCCTGGGGGTACGCGTCGAGGTCGTCGACACGGGACTGTCTCCGGGCTGGTCCGCCAACCACCCCTGGCTGCACGTCGACGGGCGTGCGGCCGAGGTGTCCGGTGACAGGGAGGACGGCACCTACCGGCCGGACGGCCGGATAGCCGCCCACGCGGGCCACGGCACGTTCATCGCCGGCATCGTCCGCTGCGTGGCGCCCGGTGCCACCGTGCACGTGTCCAACACGTTGCGGTGGGCGGGCGCCATGCTCGAGTCGGAGGTCGCCCGCGCGATCATCGACGCGGCGGACAGGAGCCCGGCGCCGCACGTCATCAACCTGTCGGCGGGCTTCGTGCCGATGCACGACCACGCGGAGAAGTCCGCGCCGCTCGCGCTGGGGATGCTCGACGTGATGCGGCACCTGACGCGCCGGGGCTGCCGCACGCTCCTGGTGGCGGCGGCCGGCAACGACGGCAAGGGACCGGACGACGTCTGGTTCTACCCGGCGGCGTTCGCGGGCGAGAAGGAGTTCGACGACGTCGTCGTCGCGGTCGGCGCACTGCAGCAGGACCGCGAGGGCCGGGCGTGCTTCTCCAACTTCGGCGACTGGGTGACGGTCTACGAGGACGGGGAGAAGCTGGTCAACGCGTTCCCCGAGGGCATGTTCAGGTACCAGGAACCGCTCCTGGGCAAGGACGCGTCGGTGTGCGTCTACGGCGACCCGCCGCTGTACGACGGGTGCTCGTGTGTGACCGCGCCACAGCAGGGGACGGTCGTGCGCTCGCGCGGCATGGCCGAGTGGAGCGGCACGTCGTTCGCGGCACCCGTGGTGGTCGGCAGGCTCGCCGAGCGGATGTCCCACAGGTTCGCCGACCGCCCGAGGGCGGCGATGCAGGACCTACTGAAGGACACGATCGAGATAAAGGACGCGGGCGACCGGGTCCGGCTCCCGATCTTCCCGAGGCCGGTCGGCGGGTGAACCAACCGCTCCGCAGGACAAGCAGAAGGTATAACCCCACGACGCTGGACGTACAGATGGTGCAACCACGCAACGCGTGGCCGGGTGAAGGCCCGGTCACCCGTGAGCGGAGCGAGTCAATGTCTCCGTGAGCGGAGCGAGCCAAATCCATCACAGCGAGCCAATAAAACACCGCTAGACGAGGATCCACTGGGTGGTGACGACCACCCCGTCCGGTGCGGCCACGCGAAACCTGGCCGCACCCCGATGGATCTCGGTGGTGAACATACCGTCGGTGCCGACCGGCAGTGCCCAGCGTTCACCACCGAGGTCCATTTCGGCTGTCCCGGAGATGCCGTCGACCAACCCGCGCACGGTCACCCGCTCGTCCACGTACTCGAGCTGTACCTCCAGCGAGAATTCACCCAGCTGGAACGACAGCAGGCGCAGCTGGTCCTGGTCGCCACGCACCTGGGCGAACTCCGAGGCCGAGTCGAGCAGCAGTTCCGCGAGCTGCTCGTCGAAACGTCTGCTCAGCAGTGCGCCCCGGGCGTTGTCGAGCACGGACTCCGGCACGGGGTCGACTCGGGAACAGGCACTGCGCAGCTCGTCCATGAGCTCCTCGTCATTCATCCGCGGTCACCCCGTTGTCCGTCGGTGTCCATCGACTCACGCAGCTTCTGCAGGCAACGCTGCCGGGTCGGGCCGAGGCTGCCGATCGGCATGTCCAGTGCGGCGGCGGCTTCCCGGTAGCTGGGTGGCGGGGACGCCATCAACACCCGCAGCAGCCGGAAACACGTCTCGCCGAGTGCCGCGACCCTGCGCCACAGTGCGATGTCGCGCTCGGTGGTCAGCATCGCGTGGTCGACGGGCGGAGCCGTGTCGGGCATGTCGTCGACCGGTTCGGCGTGGCGGACCAGCTGCTGGCGGCTCGTGCGGCGCAGCAGCTGCATGCACTCGCGCCGGACCGTGACCGCGAGCCAGGCGGGGAGCGCCTCCGGCTCCTTGATGTGGTCCACGTTCTCCACCAGCCGTAACCAGGTGATCTGGACGACGTCGGACGCGTCACGCTGGTCGAGCCGGAAACTCCGGGCGATGGACCACAGCAGGCTGCTGAACTCGTTCACGATCGCGTCCCACGCAGCCTGGTCACCTTTGCCTGCCGCGGCGAGCAAAGACCGCAACTCCACGTCGTCCTCCGTTGCATACCCTTACAGATACCTGTCGACACGACGCTGATTCACCGTGACCCGATCGTGCCCGCGCCATGGGCTACTCAACCGTCATGTCTCGCTTTAGCAGATCGGCGACGGTGGCGATACCGGAGTCGATCGAGCGTCGTGGGGTGTCGCCGAACCCGAGTACGAGCCTCGGCGCCGGCGGCGTCGCACGGCACATCCCGGCCATCCCGTAGAGCCCGACACCGCGCTCACTCGCCAAGTCGACCACCTCTGCCTCGTCCGCGCCCGCCGACAGGTGCAGCACCGCGTGGAAGCCCGCGGCGAGCCCGGTGACACGCAGGCCGGGCGCGTGGGTGGCCAGTGCGGCGAGGAGGGTCTCGCGCCGGGCCGCGTACTCGGCACGCACGCGGCGCAGGTGCCGGTCGAAGCGGCCGGACTCGACGAGCAGCGCCAGCGCCAGCTGGTCGAGAACGGGACTCCCGCGGTCGGCGACGAACTTGCCGCGCGTCAGCGCGCCGAGCAGCCGGTCGGGGGCGACCACCCAGCCGAGCCGCAGCGCCGGTGTGAGCGACTTGCTGACCGTGCCGAGCGAGACGACGTGGTCGGGGCCGAGGCCCTGCAGCGAGCCGACCGGGTCGCGGTCGTAGCGGAACTCGGCGTCGTAGTCGTCCTCGATGACGACGCCGTCGCGCCGGCGGGCCCACGCGAGCAGCTCCTGGCGCCGGTGCCCGGCGAGTACGACACCCGTCGGCCACTGGTGGGCCGGGGTGACGAGCACGGCCCGCGCCCCGGTGCGGTCGAGCGCGGCGACGTCGAGGCCGTCCTCGTCGACGGGGACGGGCACGGCCGCCATGCCCGCCGCGTTCGCCTGCTCGGTCGTCGAGCCGATGGCGCCGGGGTCCTCGACCGCGAGGGTGTCGACGCCGTCGGCGGCCAGTGCCCGCAGCACCAGCCCGAGTGCCTGCGCCATGCCCGCGCAGACGATGACCTGGTCGGCGGTGGCCGAGACCGCCCGCACCCGCCGCAGGTACGCGGCGAGCACCTCCCGCAGCCGTCGCTCGCCTGCCGGGTCGCCGTAGTCGAAGGCCGCGTTCGGCGCGCCGCGGCAGACCTCGCGCACGGCCCACGCCCAGTCCTCGCGCGGCGCGAGTCGCAGGTCCGGGACGCCGTGGCGGAAGTCGGCGACCGGGTGTCTCGGCCGGTCGGGCCGGGTCGGTGGCGGTGGTGCGGCCCGGCGGGTGGCGGCGTCGGCCGCGACGCGTGTCGCGGACCCGGGTCGGCTGGTGAGGTAGCCCTCGGCCTGCAGCTGCGCGTAGCAGTCCTGCACGAGCCCCCGGGACAGGCCGAGGACGCGGGCCAGCTCGCGTGAGGACGGCAGGCGTTCCTCCCCGGCGAGCCGCCCGGTGCGGATGGCGTCGCGGAGCTGGTCCTCCAGCTGGTCACGCAGTCCCGCGCCGCCGTCGCGGTCGATCGTCACGAGCAGCTCCGGACCCAAACCGGCCCACTCCACAGGCATGGAACTGGACCTTACCGATGACCCGGTTGGCTCGTAGCGTTCCCCGCATGACCACCGACCTCCGCACCCGACCGGCCAGGACGACCCTGGTCACCCGGGCGCTGCTGCTGCGCTTCGTGTCGATCGTCGGCTCGTCGATCGGCTTCTACCTCCCGCTCTCGGTCGTGCCGCTGTTCGCGGCGCAGGCAGGCTCGGACGGCGGCGCGGGGACGGTCGCCCTGCTGCTCGCCACGGTGGCGTGCGAGCTGGTCACGCCGCGCCTGATCGCCGTGCTCGGCTACCGGTGGGCGCTGGCGCTCGGGTTGTTCCTGCTCGGCGCGCCCGCGCTCGTTCTGACGGTCGCGTCGAGCACGTGGGTGATCATCGCGGTGAGCGTGGTGCGGGGGGCGGGTTTCGCGGTCAGCGTGGTGGCGGGCGGCGCCCTGACGGCCATGCTGATCCCGGCGGAGCGGCGCGGCGAGGGCCTCGCGCTCGTGGGGATCGTCGGGGGAGTGCCGGGCATGCTCGCGCTGCCCGCCGGTGTCTGGGCGGCGGCCCACTGGGGTTACGAGCCGGTGTTCGTGGTGACGGCGGCGGCCACGCTGCTCGCCATGCTGTCGCTGCCGGGCCTGCCCTCGCGGACACCGGTCGCGGCGACGGGTGACCACCACGGTGTCCTCGCCGGACTGCGCAACGGGCTCGTCATGCGGCCCGCGGTGGTGTTCGCGGCGTCGGCGGGGGCGGCGGGCGTGCTGGTCACGTTCCTCCCGCTCGCGACGGGCCCGGTGTGGGTGGTGGCGGCGGCGCTGCTCGCCCAGCCCGCCGCGTCCACGGCTGCCCGTTGGGTCGCGGGACGGCTCGGCGACCGCTTCGGCCCCGGCAGGCTGCTGTCCTACGGGCTCGTGCTGTCCGCGGTCGGGATGGCGGCGATCGCGGTCACCGGCTCGGCCGCCGCGGTGGTCGGCGGGGCGCTCGTGTTCGGCGCGGGCTTCGGCGTGCTGCAGAACGCGACGCAGGCGTTGATGTACGCGCGGGTGCCCGCCGGGGGAGCGGGTGCGGTGAGCGCGATCTGGAACGCCGCGTACGACCTCGGCATGGCGGCGGGTGCGCTCGGCGCGGGCCTCGCGGTCGCGTCGGTCGGCACTCCGGCGGCGTTCGTCCTCACCGCCGTCGCGATGCTGCCCGGGCTGGCCGTGGTCCGCCGCGACCGCCGCCCTTGACATTCCGTCATACGGCGCTTACTTCTGGTCAAGGCGATCAAGGGCAGATCGCGACCCTGCAACTTCTCAATGGCGAGGACACAGTCATGCGAGTGAACATCCGGCGGTTGGCCGCCGCCGCGGTCGGGTTGGTGCTTGCGCTCGGGGTGGCCACCGCCCCGACGGCGCAGGCCGAGTCGAACGGCGGCGTGCGGGTCATGCCGCTCGGCGACTCGATCACCGACGGCTTCAACGTGCCCGGCGGGTACCGGATCAACCTGTGGCAGCGCATGGCCACGGGCGGCTACACCGTCGACTTCGTGGGCTCGGGCTTCAACGGCCCGTCCTCACTCGGCGACCACGACCACGAGGGCCACTCGGGCTGGCGCATCGACCAGCTCGACGCGAACATCGTGGCGTGGCTGGGATCGTCGGCGCCGCGCACGGTCCTGCTGCACATCGGCACCAACGACATGAACCAGAACTACGACATCGCGAACGCTCCTGCCCGCCTGTCGGCGCTGATCGACAAGATCCGCGCGAACGTGCCGAACGTGGAGCTGTTCGTCGCACAGATCACCCCGGAGACCGACCCCACGCTGGAAGCCCGCGTGCGAGCGTACAACGCCACGATCCCCGGCATAGTCGCGCAGAAGGGCCCGCAGACCCACCTGGTCGACATGCACTCGGCGATCACGACGGCCGACCTCGCCGACGGCGTGCACCCGACCGCGGGCGGCTACGACAAGATGGCCGCGCGGTGGTTCTCCGCCCTGCAGTCCGTGCCGGGCAGCCTCCAGCCCACCCTGCCCCCGGTCGGCACGGCCGTGAGCCTGGTGAACCCGCAGTCGAACCGTTGCATGGACGTGAGTGGTGTCAGCACGGCCGAGGGCGCGCAGATCCACCTGTGGGACTGCCACGGCGGCACGAACCAGCGCTGGACCCGCACGGCGTCGGGTGAGGTGCGCGTGTACGGCAACCGGTGCCTCGACGTGAACGGCAACGGCACGGCCAACGGGACCAAGATCCAGATCTGGACCTGCAACAACTCGGCGGCGCAGCACTTCACGTTCAACGCCAACGGCTCGATCGTCGGCCAGGGCTCGGGCAAGTGCCTGGACGTGGCGTCGAGCGGCACCGTCAACGGGACCCTGATCCAGCTCTACGAGTGCAACAACTCGGGCGCCCAGCGCTGGTCCGCGCGCTAGCCGAGCCCCACGCTGGGCGTACTGAAGGACGCCTTCGTAACGCTGGGCGCAAGGAAGGCGTCCTTCAGTGCACGGGGGTCAGCCCAGCTCCTGGAGTAGGCGGGCGAAGTCGGCGGGGAAGTCGGTGACGACGTCCTCGCCGATGACGCCGTCACCGTCGGCGGCCCTCGCGACCGGTTCGAGGTAGGAGGCCTCCGGGGCGAGCCAGTACACCACGGGGCTGACCGGGGCCTGACTGTCCGCATAGGACGCGGCAGTCACGCGGGCGATCTCGGACAGGGCGTACCGGGCGCCGGGGCCGTCGGCCAGTACGTGGAAGACCAGTGTCGCGTGCTCCGGCATCGCGACCAGGATGCCGTGGGGATGGTCGGGGAGACCGGTCACCGCCTCGACCACCCACGGCAGGATCAGCACCGTCGACGCGACGTGGTCGCTGCCGTTGAGGACGTACACACCCTCGGCCGTCGCGTAGGTGTCCGGCAGCTGGCCCGCCAGGTTGGCCATGCCCGCGTCGAGCAGCCGGTCCAGCCCGTGGCGCCGCACCTGCTCGTCGTTCAGGATCGCGACGTGGTCGGGGTGGTCCATGGCGAGCACCACGAGCAGCCCCGGCGCGACCTCCCGCGCGTAGGTCCACCACTCGACCGGGCTCCCCTCGGCGGGCCGCAGCCGCGCGTACACGCGGTCCAGCACCCCGTCGGTCGGGCCGTCCAGCTCGGGGGTGCCCGCCCGCATCGCGGCGAGCAGCCGGGCGAGGCAGTCGTCGACCAGGTCGGGCCACTGGTCGGCCGGTGCGCCCGCGACGGCGTCGGCCACCGGCCCCAGGCCGAACCCGAGGTCCTTGCCTGCCTCGACGTGGTCCTCGTGCACCACCACGCGCAGGCCGGTGAAGGCCGGGCTGCGCCGGACCAGGTCGCGCAGGCGCTCGTGCTCGCTCGTCGTCAGGTTCCGCACCACGGGCACGGTACAGAGCGGGAGGCCCACGCGGTGTGACGGCCGCAACGACGAACATGTTCGTCACGACCTTGTTCGGAACGAACATGTTCGTTAGGCTGGGGGCATGACCACGCGCCCGAGGAACCCGATCAGCCGTCGCGAGCGGCCCGCCAAGGCGGCACTGTCCCGCGACGGGATCATCGCGACCGCGGTCGCCGTGATGCGGGCCGAGGGGCTGGAGAAGGTGACCATGCGTCGCCTGGCGCAGGAGCTGGACACCGGCGCGGCCTCGCTCTACGTGTACGTCGCCAACACCGCCGAGCTGCACGCGGCGATCCTCGACGAGTTGCTCGGCGAGGTGGACCTCGACACCGAGGCGCGGGACGGGGACTGGCGCGACCGCGTGGAGGCCGTCCTGACCTCCTACATGCGGGTCCTGTTCGCGCACCCCGCCCTGGCCCGCATGGCCCTGTCGGCGCGCCCCAGCGGCAGGCACTTCCTGCGGCTCGCCGAGCGCCTGCTCGCACTGCAGGTCGAGGGTGACGTGCCGCCCGCGCGTGCCGCCTGGGGTGTCGACATCCTGCTCCAGCTCGCCACGGCCAGCGTCGCCGAGCACGCCACGCAAGCCCAGTCGGGCGACAGCGAGGCCGACTGGGACGCGCTCACCCGCGCCATCCGCGAGGTGCCCGCCTCGACACACCCCCACCTGCACGCACTGGGCGCGAGCGTCCTCGGCGGGTCGCCGCAGGACCGCCTCACCTGGGGCCTGCGCGTGGTCATCGACGGCATCACACACACGCCCGTTCCGGGCGTCGAGAACTGAAGGAGTACCACCGTGACCCACTACCCGATCGCCATCATCGGCGCGGGCCTGAGCGGCCTGACGCTGGCGCGAGTACTGCACGTGAACGGCATCGAGTCGGCCGTGTTCGACCTCGAGCCCTCGCCGGAGGCCCGCGCCCAGGGCGGCATGCTCGACATCCACACCGACTCCGGGCAGGTCGCGCTGCGGGCGGCCGACCTGTACGACGAGTTCCGCGCGCTCGTCCACACCGGCGGCGAGGCGCTGCGGATCCTCGACAGGCACGGCGTAGTCCACCTGTCCGAAGAGGACGACGGCGACGGTGACCGTCCCGAGGTGGACCGGGGGCAGCTGCGTGACCTGCTGCTGCACTCGCTGCCGCCCGGCACCGTCCGGTGGGGCAGGAAGGCGACCGCGATCGCCGCGGTCGGCGGCGGCCGTCACGAGGTGACCTTCGCCGACGGCACGGTGATCACCACCGACCTGCTCGTCGGCGCGGACGGCGCCTGGTCGCGCGTGCGTCCGCTGGTCTCCGACGCGGTCCCCGCCTACACCGGGATCTCGTTCGTGGAGACCGAGCTGCTCGACGCCGACACCCGCCACCCGGCGAGCGCGGCCGTGATCGGCGGCGGCTTCTTCTTCTGCCTCGGCGACCGCAAGGGCATGCTCGCCCACCGCGAACCCGACGGCAGCCTCCACGTCTACACCGCGGTCGAGGCCGATGCCGGCTGGCTCGACGGCATCGACTTCACCGACCCCTCGGTCGCGAAGAAGGCGGTGCTCACCCGGTTCGACGGCTGGGCGGACGAGCTGCGCGCGCTGGTCGCCGACGCCGACGGTCCCCTGGTGCCGCGCCGCGTCCACGCTCTGCCCGTCGGCCACCGCTTCGACCGCGTGCCTGGCGTGACCCTCCTCGGCGACGCGGCGCACCTCATGTCGCCGTTCGCGGGCGAGGGCGCCAACCACGCCATGCTCGACGGCGCCGAGCTGGGCCGTGCGATCGTCGCGCACCCCGGCGACACCGAGGCCGCGCTGGCCGCCTACGAGGGGGACATGTTCCCGCGTGCCGAGCGGTCGGCGGGCGGGTCGGCCGCGAGCCAGCGGCTGCTGTTCGGCGACGACGCGGTGGCCGCCCTGCTCGACCAGTTCACGTCCCACGCGGACAGTGCCGTGCCGACCATCGCCGTCGTCCTCGCCAGCACGCGCCCGGTCCGCGTCGGCGAGGCCGTCGCCCGCTGGGTGCTCGACCGGGCGGCCACGCGCACGGACGCCCGCTTCGAGCTGGTGGACCTGGCCGAGGCCGACCTGCCGCCGCTCGACGAGCCGCTGCCACCCGCGCTCGGCCGGTACACCCAGCCACACACGCAGGCCTGGGCCGCGACCGTCGCCCGGTACGACGGCTTCCTGTTCGTGACGCCCGAGTACAACCACGGGCTACCCGGCGCGCTGAAGAACGCGCTCGACCGGGTGTACGCGGAGTGGAACAACAAGGCGGCCGCGTTCGTGTCCTACGGCCACGACGGCGGCGTCCGGGCGGTCGAGCAGCTGCGGCCGGTCATGGCGGCCCTCCAGCTGGCCGACGTGGGTGCGCAGGTGAGCCTGAACCTGCGCACGGACTTCGTGAACCGCGAGCTGGCGCCTGCCGCCCACCAGGACGCGGCACTCGCGACGACCCTCGACCAGCTCGTCGCGTGGGCCACGGCACTCGCCCCGCTGCGTGTCGCCGCCTGATCGACACGCCCGCCAGAAAGAGTGCAGACTCGCCTCATGACCGCAACTCTCGTGACACCCGCCGTGTCAGCTTCAAGCTCGGAAGCAGGCCGGGTGCTTCTCGACCGCACCTCACGGGAACGTGACGCAAGCCAGCCACAGGTACATGACCAAACGGGACCATTCCCGGCCACGGTGACCAGACAGTGAATTCCGAGGAGGCGGACCAGGTGCGTTGACGTGCGTTCGGCAGGTCTGGTGCTCCACCCCCGGCGCGACTCCGCGGCGGCGGTCGCCGCAGTGCTCGACTGGGCGGGGAGCAGGCACATCGAGATCCTCGGCATCGCGGACGAGGTCGTGCGGCTCGACTGCGCGGCGGTCGCGGTCTCGGCGGCGGAGCTGGGCAGCCGCTCGGACCTGCTGGTGAGCCTCGGCGGGGACGGGACGATGCTGCGTGCGATGCGGCTGGCCGACGGGCAGCGCGCGCCGGTGCTGGGTGTGAACCTGGGCAAGCTCGGGTTCCTCGCGGAGGTGGACGTGCCCGACCTGCCCGGCGCGCTGTCGGCCATCGACGAGCACGCCTTCACGGTGGAGCCGCGCCTCGCCGTGGACGCCACGCTCGGCGAGCGGACGGTCACCGCGTTCAACGACGTCGCGGTGGTGCGGGTGCCCGGCGACGGCAGCGCGGTGGTGGCGGTCCGGGTGGCGGAGCACGAGTTCGTCAGCTACGCGGCCGACGCCGTCATCGTCGCCACGCCGACCGGCTCGACCGCCTACAGCTTCTCCGCAGGCGGCCCGATCACGAGCCCGGCCGTCGAGGCGCTGCTGGTGACGCCCGCCGCGCCGCACTCCGCCTACAGCCGGGGCGTGGTGCTGTCCGTCCACGACGCGGTGACGCTGGACATCCTGCCCAGCAGCGGTCGGCTGGCGGTCGAGGTGGACGGCGAGGTGGCGGGCTACGTCCAGCCGGGCGACCGCATCGAGCTGCGTGGCAGGCCGAGCGCTGCCCAGGTGGTCCGCCTGGGCATGACGACGTTCTACCAGCGCGCCCGCCGCAAGCTCCGCCTGACCGACTCCGCCGAGATCCCGTAAGCCCCTCCGTACCGAAGGACGCCTTCCTAACGCCTGCGGTACTGAAGGCGTCCTTCGTAACGCCTGCCGTACTGAAGGACGCCTTCATTACGTTCGGCACGCGGGCACGAATTATCCGACGTAACCCCGCCGACCTCCACTCGGCCGCGTCGACACCCGGTCACGCGACGCAGTCGCTCTCTTCTTTGATCACCCGACCTGACGTCGCAATAGGTCGATGTGCGACACGCAGTATTGGCCAACCGACGCAAATCCCACGACGGGGGTACGGAATTCACCCATCGGCCTTCTCCGTCAGGTGATGTGGGTTTCCCGAGCGCGTGCACGCGCACGCGCTGGTAATTTGCGGGTCACCAAAATACCGCGAAAGCAGGGAGGTTGGCATGCGTTGGACAATCAGCGCGCTCGTGGCGGACGAGTGCGCGGGAAGCTTCTCGGGTTGAGCCCGGCCACGCGTTTCGACGTCGTCGTGGTCGGGGTCGGGCACGTCGGCCTCCCGCTCGCCAGGCAGGCCGACACGGCGGGCCTCACGGTGGCCGGGCTGGACGTCAGGGACACCGTGGTCGACGGGCTCGCCGAAGGCCGTTCGCACGTCGCGGAGGTGTCCGACCTCGACGTGAAGCTGATGCTGTCCAACGGCTTCCACCCCACCATCGACCCCAGGATCCTCAACGAGGCCGACGTCGTGGTGATCTGCGTGCCGACCGGGCTGGACGCCAGTGGCACGCCCGACCTGGGCGCCGTGCGTGCGGCGACCGCGACCGTCGCGGCCAACCTGCGGCCGAACGCGCTCGTCGTGCTGGAGTCCACGACGTACCCGGGCACCACCGACGAGGTGGTGCGGCCCATCCTGGAACGGGCCACGGGATGGACGGCGGGGGACGAGTTCCACCTGGCGTACTCGGCCGAGCGGGTCGACCCCGGCAACCGGCGGTTCGGCGTCAAGAACACGCCGAAGATCATCTCCGGGCACACCCCGCTGTGCGCCAAGCAGTGCGCCGCGTTCTACGGCCAGTTCGTCGACTCGCTGGTGGTCGCACGCGGCACCCGCGAGGCCGAGTTGGCCAAGGTGCTGGAGAACTCCTACCGGTACGTGAACATCGCGCTCGTCAACGAGGTGGCGATGTTCTGCGACCGGCTCGGCATCGACGTGTGGGACGTGCTGTACTGCGCGGGCACCAAGCCGTTCGGCATCGCGCCCTTCGTGCCGGGGCCCGGCGTCGGTGGCCACAGCATCCCGGTCGACGCCCGCTACCTCGCGAGCAAGGCGGAGGCGGAGGGCTTCTCGTTCGGCCTGCTCGACGCGGCACACGCGGTGAACGCGGGCATGCCGGTCTACGTGGTGGACCGCGCCGCGGCACTGCTCAGTCACTACGGCGTACCCGTGCGGGGCGCACGGGTCCTGTTGCTCGGGGCGACGTACAAGCCGAACGTCTCCGACACGAGGGACTCGCCCGCCGCCGGTGTGGCCGAGGGGCTGAGCCGGCTCGGCGCCGAGGTCCGCTACCACGACCCGTACCCGGTGACCCTGCCCGGCGTCGCGCGGGTGGCCGAGCTGTGGCCGTCGGTGGCGGCGGCCGACCTGACCATCCTGTTGCAGGACCACCGCGAATACGACCTGGGACACCTCGCGCGGTCGGCAAGGCTGCTGTTCGACACGCGCGGGGAGTGTTTCGGTGAACGTGTGCACCGGTTGTGACCACGAACCCCACGGTGCGACTGGGTAAGCCGAAGAACATCCGGTGGCAATTGACTGTTGACCCTCAATCATGAACCAGAAGGAGAAAGTCCGACATGACGACCGCGGTCCAGAACGACCGGCTTCGACAGCGTTTCCAGAAATGGGACGTGAACGGCAACGGGGTCATCGAACGGTCCGACTACGAAGCCGAGGCGCTACGCATTCTCCAGGCCTTCGGCGAGCCGCCCTCCTCACCCAGGGGACGGTCGCTCATGGAGGCCTATTTCGAGTTGTTCGACCGGATGGCACGCGCCGTCGGCTCGGCGGAGATCACCGAGGACCAGTTCATCGACTACATCGAGGAGCAGGTGTTCAGCCACGGTGACGCG
This sequence comes from Actinophytocola oryzae, assembly GCF_004364325.1. GTDB lineage: Bacteria > Actinomycetota > Actinomycetes > Mycobacteriales > Pseudonocardiaceae > Actinophytocola > Actinophytocola oryzae. The sequence continues at coordinate 433,235 of NZ_SOCP01000001.1, forward strand.
GGCTTCAACCGCGTGCTCCGCCCCACGATCAGCGCGATCGTGAACATCTGCGACACCGACGGTGACGGCGAGGTCAGCCCCGCCGAGTTCGGCCGCTGGCTGTGGGCCGTCGGCGTGCCCGACGCGCAGGCGGTGGAGACGTTCCGCAGGCTGGACAAGTCCGGCAACGGGCGCTTGAGCAGCGACGAGCTGGTCGTCGCCGTGCGTGACTTCCACGCGGGAAAGCTCGACATACCGCTGCTCGGCGACTTCTGCTGACCCTCAGGGCCGGCGCGCCCGGGGCGCCTGCCCTGGGCGCGTTCCTCTGCGGACGCGCACCCGCCGCTCGCGGTCACCGACACCAGAGCGCGAGCGTCTCGTGCATGAGGCGGTGCAGCGCGATCCCGGTGTCGGCGAACCGTGCGGCCGCGTCGGGCGTGTGCCGCCCGACCCCGTGCGGAACGACGCCGAGACGCGGCTCGAGCGAGAACGACCCGCGGTAACCGTTGTCCAACAGCAGTCGCAGGCAGTCACGCACGCGTGCACTTCCTTCACCCGGCAGTGTGTACCGGGGTCCCTCGACCGCGTCCTTGACGTGTACGTGCGCGACACGGTCGACGAGGGTCATCAGCGTGTCGAACGGGCAGTAGCCGTGCGCCACGCCGTTGCCGATGTCGAACAGCACCCCGAACGCGGGACTGTCCACCGCGGCGAGAAGCTCCAGTGTCCGGTCCGCGTTGCCGCCGGCCCAGCCCGCCGAGTTCTCGTGGAGGAGCGTGACACCGGCCCGCTCCGCCCGGTCGGCCAGCACCCGGAGGCGTTCGATGACCCGTCTGCGCCAGTCCTGTTCGGACAGTCCGGCGTTGGGGTAGGACATGACGCTGATGTAGGGGCAGTCGAGCATGCGGCACCGGCGGGTCAGCACGTCCAGCTCCTCGAGATCGTCCTCGAACGGCGTGGTGACCGGCCGGCCCGCCCCCCGATCCGCGAGTCGACACACACGACGTCCTTGTCGGCCTGGCTGATCGAGCGCGCGACGAGAGCGAAGGTGGCGTCGTCCACTTCGGACAGCGGAACGCCGTCCACGGTCCGCAGCTCGATCGCGCTGAGACTCGCCGCGTCGAGGGCGGCCAGCTGGCCACGCAGGTCGGGTGCCGCCTCGTCGCCGATGCCGGCGAGGGTGACCGGGTCAGCCGGCATCGGACCGCCTCTCGTGGGGATCGCGTCGCAGAGTCGCCGCATGGCCTCCGTTTGCCGGCTGGTGGTTCCTGCGCCCGACATTTCCGGGACCGCCGCAACGTCAAGATGGCTGTGGTGGGCGTCCCGTAGAGAGTGAACGTACCGCCGGCACGGCCCCGACGGCGGTGGTTGAGAGCTGGTGAGGCCACCAGACAAAGGCGGCCTCACGGCCGCCGCATCATCCGAGTGTGGTGGGACTCTCCTCATAGGACCGGATTCATCGCTGTTGATCATCGATTCCACGGGGCTTTCCGCAATACGCCCTCCTGGATGATGATCGTCGTGAGATATCGGGAATTTTCGTGCTGAGCCGTGTTGTGGCCAGGCGGGGACAACTACCCAACGTCACTTGCAAGTCACGCTGAACCTGCATTTACTCCGAGGTTGAAGAGGGCTAAGGTCTCTACCTGGCAGCCGGGTCGGACCAATTGCCGTGAATACCGGCGAACCGCGTGTCGAATTATGCACAGCTGAATGCTGCGCTGATACAGGGAGTTTCCCCCGATGGCCAGGAGAACGAACAGCATGAATGTGGAGACGGCGCTCAAGGAGGCAATGAGCATCGACGGTGCGGCAGGCGCCGCGCTGGTGGACTTCGAGAGCGGCATGTCGCTCGGCACGCTCGGTGGCGGCGACTGGCTCGACCTGGAGGTGGCGGCGGCCGGGAACACCGAGGTCGTGCGGTCGAAGATGCGGGTGATGTCCGCGCTGGCGCTCGACGACACCATCGAGGACATCCTGATCACGCTCGGCAGGCAGTACCACCTGATCCGGCTGATCGGCGAGACCGGCAGGGGTGGTGGCCCGACCCTGTTCCTGTACCTGGTGCTCGACCGAGGCCGCGCCAACCTGGCGCTCGCACGTCACCACCTCAGGCGCATCGAGGGTGACCTGACGGTATGACCGCGGAAGTCGCCGACATGCCGAGAAACGGGCGGATGAAGGACATGATGCGACCTGCCCTCCCGGCCGGTCATCGTGGCCCGCCGCCCAAGGAGGCGGTGGCCGAGGCCCTGCGCGCGGTGCACGGCGAGGACGACGACATCCTCGGCGGCATGCTGGTGGCGGGCGTCGATGGCATGGTCCTGGCCGCCGAGGTGAACGGGTTCCAGGCCGAGACGCACGGACACCAGGTCGACATGCTGGCGGTCATGGCGGCGGTCGCGGCAGGCATCTCGGGCCAGATCGCCGCACAGGCGGTCGTGGGGGAGGCCGCGGCCTGCATGATCGAGGGCACGTCTGGTCACGTGGCGGTCTTCCCACTGGAGCCGGCCATGGTACTGATCGTGTTCGGCCAGACAGAGGCCAACACCGGCCGCTTCAACCTGGCCGCCCGCAGCGTCCTGACCCGCCTACGCGCGACGATCGCCGAGGCCCCGAACCAAACTTAGCCCGCGATGGCGTCATTCGCAGTGTCTGCGGCGACCGTCGGCACGGCGTCACCGCCGGTTCGAGTTGGCCGCTAGAAGTGTTCTGGGTTCGGCTTCGAGGCGATTCGGTGGGATCACCGACCGGACCTGGCTCGCGGTGGTGTCGTTTCGTCTGGAGCTGGTGTCGGGGCGAGACCGGCCGTTTTAACCTAGCCGGGGTGACGTTCTGGCCGCCACATGCCTCGATTGCCGAGGCCACGAACAGAATCTGGTTAGCGGTGGTGTTCGGCCAGGGCGAGGTCAACAGTGGCCGTCTCAACGTCGCAGCACGCGGAGTTCGGGTCGTGTGCGTGGGGCCTGCTGGCCAGAGTTGGTTGGTGGTGTCGGTTGTAGTGCTGATGGTGTTCGGCTGTCGGGGCGAACGCCGGTCGGGTCGACTTCGCTGCGCGCGGGGTTTTGTTCGTGTGCGTGAGGTGATTGTCCAGGTTGCCGACCAGATCTGACCGGTGATTCTGATGGCATTCGCGCGGAGTGAACCTTTTTGTCCTGTGGTGGTTTCGTAGTTGTGTAGTACGTGGATGGCTTTGGCGAGTCTGTCGATGCGGCGCGGGCTGATGCGGACTTGGTGCAGGATGCGCCAGTACTTCAGTTGGGCGTTAGCGCGTTCACCCGGACCGCGGAGCCGGGCGGGGGTCCGGTTGGCGTCCTTCTGCGACTCGGGTTTGTTCTTCCCCTTGTACGGGGTGATCACTCGTTCCCGGGTCGTGTCGTAGCCGTGGTAGTCCTTGTCGCCCAACGCGATCGGGCCAGCTTCCTCGAGTGTCGCGAGGATGTTCCAGGTCCGTGCCGCGGCGGTGTCGTCACGCTTCGCCTCGCGTGGCGCGTCCCGCAGCTTCGGCGCTCGCCTCGCGAGCAGTTCGACGGTTTCGTTCACATACCGCCGGCACGTCGTGGTCGACACCCCGATCCCGGCCCCGACCTGCGCGAACGGCTTACCTTTGCGCAGGTAGACCAGCACCAGCAGAGCCTGCTGCCCGGGGTTGAGCGCCCGCCACACCGACCCAATCTCTCGACGATGGGCATGGAGCAGGCCGGACACGAAGGTGAGGGTCTGATGTGACGACGGCAGCGCGGCACGGTAGAACAACACCTGAAGCCCCTGGATACTCGGCAGAACGATCTTGGTCGAAAGCGCTGCTACCAGGGGCTTCACCACGTCCGGCGCCGGCACGCCGACGATCATCAACCTGTGATCAACAAGAAGCCCAGCCTGCCAACGCATCCGAACCAGGATGAAACGACTCAGTGAACTTGGGTCGGGTCTTCGCGGCATGAGGTGTTCTGGTTTGTCTGCGCGTGACGATCGGCAGGGGTTGTCGACCGGCCTAGGCTGGCGTGGTCGTGGCGCTGACGGTGTTCGACCAGAGGTCGACACCGGCCGTTTCAACCTCAGATCGGTGGTGAGGTTTCTTGTCCACCTCTGGTGGGGGAGTCCCTGCCTCGACCACGTGCGTCATTCTGTGCGTAGGGACGTGAGTCGGGTTGCGCCGCGTAAGAAGGGGAGGGTCATCGTGGTTATCAGTAGGGACAACGCCGTGGCGCCTCCGGAGAGTAGGGCTATGCCGGGCCAGTCGATGTCGACCGGCTGGTTGGTCAGGCGCATGATCAGCCATGCCAGGCTTACGCCCGTGGCTACGGCGATGACCACGCCCAGTGCGATCGGCAGGGTGATCTGCCACAGCAGCGACCTCACCAGTACGCCCCGCTGTACGCCCGTCGCCACGAGGATGGCCAGTTGTCGTCGGCGTTCGCGGATGTGTTCCAGTGCCAGCACCAGCAGGCTCACCCCGGCCAGCAGGAGGGTGAACACCGCGCCCGCGTACATGGCTGCGCGGATGGACTGGAACATCTCCTCCTCGTGTGGTGGCACCGGGTCGAACTCGTACGCCCACACCTGTGTGCGCCAGCGAAAACCCGCCAGTGCGTTGCGAACGCGCTCGGTGTCGTCGGCCGTGCCTGTCCCGTCCAGGTTCGCGTAGATCGTCACTGTGGTGTCCGGGAGCGTTGTGTTCGCCAGCGCTCCCGGGGTCACGATGATCGAGCCCCGCACCAGGCCGTCGGGGAGTGGTGTGTCGATGGTGTTCAGCTCGGTTGGCGTTGTCCACGTGCTCGTTACCGTGTAGTTGCTCGAGCCTGTCGGGTAATCGCGGAACTCGACCGTCTCGCCGGGTGTCATGGGTGTCGTGTCTTGTTCGCCTGACTGGTAGACCTCGCCGTCTGTGCAGTGGTGGACTCCGATGACCGCACGCATCGCCGGGCAGTCCAGTACCTGGAGGTCGTAGTAGGCCGTGTCGTCGACCGCGTACGCGGATACGTTGCGCACCTTGTGAGCGGCCTTTACCGCGTCCACTGTGGACAGTTCGGACAGTACGTTGTCCGCGTCTGCCGCGTTGGTGCTCACCTCCAGGTGTGGGTTCGCCTCCGCGGCCCGTGCGGCGGCGGGGTCGGTGTTGCCCTGCACGGTCATCAGTACCGTCTGGACGGCGATCGCGCCCGCCAGGATGACCGTGACGCCGCTGACCACCCTCGCGGACGTACCGCTGTCGAGCCGCAGCCTGCGGACCGCCAACTGCCACGACGGCGGTCCGCCCTCGATTCGGCCTGCCACCCGTTCGACCAGCCACGGCAACAGCACTGGCACGCCGACCAGTAGCAGCGTCGCGCCCGACGCCACTGCCCACGCCCATACGAACGAGTTCCTGTCGGCACCTGCCCTGGTCGCCAGCAGCGCGATCCCCGCCGCGACGATCGCCAGCCGCCACCACAGGCGGCGGCGCACCGGTCTGGCCTGTCGGACCACGCCGAGTGGCTCGATGATGGTGCCGCGTAACGCGACCAGCGCGGTCAGCACCGACACTGCCGGGACGGCCAGCGCGATCACCGCCGCCGCAAGCGGGTCGGGCACCACGTCGCTGGGGTAGGAACGTATCCCGAACAACTCGACGTGTTCGGCGAAGAGGCGGGCTACGGCGAACAGGGCGGTGCCCAACACGAGCCCTGCCGCGGTCCCCACCAGCGACTCCGCCGCCGCGATTCGTCGTACCTGGTGCGCGCCGGACCCGACCAGCCGCAATGCCGACAGCCGCCGATCCCGTTCGGCACCCGCGATCCGGCTTACCGCGCTGACGAACACGAACACCGGTAGCAGCACCGCGACCCCACCGAGCAGTGCCAGCGCCATGAGACCCGGGTCGAGCGATCTCGGGTCGGTCGACCCGCCGAACCGGTAGACCTTCAGTGCGTCGGTGTCCTCGGCGAGCGTGGCGTCGGCGCCGACCCACGTCGTGAGGTCGTCGGGCGTGGGCACCAGGTCCTGGCCCAGGACGCCGGTGACCCGGTCCGGGAAGCGCGGCCGGAGCAGTGCGCCCTCCGGTCCGTCGAGCAACTCGGCCAGCGCCGGGGACACCAGCATCTCGCCGGGGCGCGGCAGGTCCCGCAGGCCTGCCGGCACGGGAGGGTGCTCGCCCGTCGCGTGGACGTAGGCGATGTCGATCGGCTCGTCGCGGAAGTTGGTCTGACCCCTCGTGTAGTACACCGGGTCGACGCCGGCGATCTCCTCGGTGTTCGCGAGGTCGGCCGCCTGTCGCGCGTCGGCCTCGGCCGTCATCCGGTTCACCGACGCCGCCACGAGCAGCACGAACGTCGCGATCGCGATGCCGACCGCGCCCAGCGCGAAGCGCACGAGCGAGGTCCGACCGCCGCCTACCGCCAGCCGGACCCCGAGTGCGAGGTCCCCCATCCAGCCCTTCATGACGGTGACTATACATTGAGTGTATAGTTGGCGACAGTGGGGTCCGAGGAGGTGATGGCCGGTGGGTTAGAGAGGGGTTGCCCAGTCCAGCTGCCTGTGCAGCTCGTCCTCGTCGACGGGTGGTGAGCCCGGGCGGCTGGGGCCGGTGGACAGCTGTGCGCTCGCGGCGATGTTGGCCGCCACCCTGGGGCGGCGGAGGCGTTCGTACGTGGTCAGTGCCTCGGTCGTCGACCCGGTGTCGCGGAAGGACTTGGCGAGCACGACCGCGTCTTCCAGCGCCATCGACGCGCCCTGGCCCGTGGCGGGTGACGCGGCGTGCGCGGCGTCGCCGATGATCAGGACGCGGTCGGTGTGCCAGCGGGGCACGTCCGGCAGGTCGTGGGCGTTGGTCACCATCAGCTGGTCGGTGGCCGCGACGATGTCCGCGGCGGCCGTGGTGTCTCGGCGCAGCAGCGGGACGAGCTGGTCACGCCACCCGGTCGGGGTGCCGTGGGCGATCTCGTCCTCGGTGAGCCGCTCGTCGGTGACCCTGGCGAACCAGTACGTCTCGCCGTCGGGGGAGACCGCGTAGCCGAACGCGGCGGTGCTGCCGCGGATCATGTCGATCCTCGCAGGCGCGGTCGGTGGAGCGGCCTTGGTGGTGTAGCCGTAGAACACGCGCTGCCCGACGTACCTCGGCGCCACCACGGCCGGATCGAGCAGCGGTCGCACCGTCGAGCCCAGCCCGTCGGCGCCGACGAGCAGGTCCGCCTCCGCCGTGCGACCGTCGCCGAACCGGGCCGTGACCCGGCCCGGCGCCTCGTCGACGGCCGCGAGGCGGGCGCCGTGGTGGACCGGGATGCCGCGCGCCGCCACGGTCGACCGCAGTGCCCGGCCGAGGTCGGCACGGCGAAGGCACTGGTACCGCGTCAGCCGGTCGGCCCCGGGGTTCAGCGGCGCCGTCGCCACCTCCTCACCGGTCGCCGCCGTCAGCCGCAGGCTCGTCAGCGGGAACGCGAGGTCCGCCACCGGTTCGGCGGCCCCCAGCTGCGTCAGCGCGAACATCCCGTTGCCCGCCAGGGTCAGGAACGCGCCGATGTCCGCCCCGCTGTCGGGGTGCGCCTCGTACACCGCCACGTCGTGCCCGGCTTTGTCCATGGCCAGTGCCGCCGCGCAACCGGCGACTCCGCCACCGATGATCATGACTCGCCCCATCGAACCTCCTCGCGCCCGAGGGCAAGGCTAGAGCGAGGCCGAGCGCCACGCGGGCCGCCGGGCGGTCGTGACCCCTCGCCCCCAATGCATCGAAGGCGTCCTTCAGTACGCCCAGTGTTACGAAGGACGCCTTCAGTACGCCCAGCGTTACGAAGGCGTCCTTCAGTGCATTGGGCCGTGGTGGTCAGCTGACCGACTTGACCCACTCGTCGACGGTGACGACGTCCGCCTGGTGCGGGAAGACCTTCTCGGTCAGGACGCGGTGTACCTCGGGGTCGCCGTCCAGGCAGCCGTCGGACAGGACGGTCAGTGCGAAGTCCAGGTCGGCGGCCTGGCGCAGCGTCGACAGGACCACCCCGCTCGTCGCGATGCCCGTCAGCACGAGGCTGTCGATCTCGCCCGCGCGCAGGACCATCTCCAGGTCACTGCCGGCGAACGCGCTGACCCGCTTCTTGGTGACCACGATGTCCCCGGGCCGGGGCGCCACGTCCGCCGGGACCTCCATGGCGTCGCCGGAGAACCCGCCGGCGCTCCGGGTCGCGTTGAAGATCTTGTTGCGGGTGCTGATCTCCGGGAAGCCGGGCCGGAAGCCGATGACCACGTAGATCACCGGGACGCCCGCGCCTGTGGCGGCGTCGATGGCGCCCCGCAGCCGCGGCAGGTACCCGTCGTCGCCCGTGAAACGGTCCACGATGGCCTTCTGGACGTCCATCACGAGCAGCGCCTGCTTGGTCATGCGTTTCCCTTCGTCGGTTCGGATCGTTGGTGGCGGCCACGCAGCACCGAGGCGATCGCCCCGACGACCGCCATGGCCGCGGCCAGGGTGAAGACGGTGATGAGGCCGTTGTGGAACGGGCTGGAGACCAGCTCGGGGAAGAACGTGCTCCCGGTGAGGGTCTGGGCGTTGTGCGCGGGCAGGCTGTCCAGGACGCCGCTCGGCCCGAGCAGCCTGCCGATCGGGTTCTCGCCGAGGAACGTCGCGAACAACGTGCTCACCGGCGGCAGGTCCGCCACCTGCCCGGCCGCCGCCGCGGACACGCCCTGTGCACGCAGCCCGCTCTCGAGCGCGGTCGGCAGCGAGGTCGCCAGGCCGGTGATCATCAGCGAGAAGAACACGCCGATCGACAGCGCCGTGCCCGAGTTCTGGAACGTCGAGCGCATGCCGGACGCGACCCCGCGTTGTTCGGGCGGCACGCTGCCCATGATCGCCGAGGTGTTCGGCGCGGAGAACATGCCCTGGCCGAGCCCGCTGACCAGCAGCAGGGCCGCGAACACCGGGTAGGAGAAGTTCACGGGCAGCATGAGCAGCCCGACGAACGAGGCCGCCACGAGGAGCAGCCCGGTCGTGGCGAACAGCCGCGCGCCGAACCGGTCGGACAGGTAGCCGGAGGTCGGGCCGCCGAGGAGGAACCCGATGGTGAGCGGCAGCATGAAGATGCCCGCCCACAGCGGCGTGTCCTCGTAGGCGTAGCCACGCAGCGGCAGCCAGATGCCCTGCAGCCAGATGATCAGCATGAACTGCATGCCGCCGCGTGCGATCGAGACGAGCAGCGCCGCCAGGTTGCCCGCGGCGAACGCGCGGATCCGGAACAGGCCGAGCCGGAACATCGGCTCGGCGATCCTGGTCTCCACGACACAGAACGTGATCAGCAGCAGGACGCCGGCACCCAGGCCGCCGAGCACGATCGGGTTGGTCCACCCGGTCGAGTGGCCGCCGTAGGGCTGGATCCCGTACGTGATGGCGGCGAGCAGTACACCGGAGCCCGCGGTGAAGGTGAGGTTGCCGACCCAGTCGATGCGCCCCGGCCTGCGGACCCCCGTCTCACGCAGGCTCCGGTAGGACCAGATGGTGCCGAGGACGCCGATCGGGACACTGACCCAGAAGACGGCCCGCCAGTCGATGGTGGCGAGGAGCCCGCCTGCGAGGAGCCCGAGGAACTGGCCGGCGAGGGCGGTGATCTGGTTGACGCCCAGTGCCATGCCGCGCTGGCGGGACGGGAACGCGTCGGTGAGGATCGCCGCGGAGTTCGCGGTCAGCATGGACCCGCCGACGGCCTGGACGATCCGGAAGCCGATCAGCCACAGCGCGCCGGAACCGCCGGTGAACGGGTCGACCGACAGCAGGACCGACGCGGCGGCGAAGATCGCGAACCCCATGTTGTACATCCGGACGCGGCCGAACATGTCGCCGAGCCGCCCGAGGGCGACCACGAGCACCGCGGAGACCAGGATGTAGCCGAGGATCATCCAGAGCAGGTAGCCGATGTTGCCCGGGGCCAGCGGATCGAGGCCGATGCCCCGGAAGATCGCGGGCAGCGAGATGATCACGATCGAGCCGTCGATGGAGGCGATCAGCACGCCCATCGTCGTGTTCGAGAGCGCGACCCACTTGTAGCGGCTGTCCTCGGGTGCTGTGGTGTGTTGGGTGGCTGTCACATGCGCTCCGCGAGCCGGTCGAGAAGGGGCAGGACGGCGGCGAGCTCGACGCGCTCGGCGGCGGTGAAGTCCCGTTCGAGGGAGGCCGCCAACCGTCGCACGGAGACGTTCCGCCGGTCGGCCACGACCTTCTGCCCCGCCGACGTGACCGCCATCACGGCCCGGCGTCCGTCCGCCGGGTCGGGGGTGCGGCTGACGAGCCCACGCTCCTCGAGCGAGCCGAGCGTGGTGGCCATGGCCTGCGGCCGCACCCCTTCGAGCGCGGCCAGCGAGGTGGGCGAGTCCGGCCCGTAGCGCTCCAGCCTGGCCAGCACGGACGCCTCGGACAGCGTCACGTCGCCGACGGCGCTCTTGCCCTGGCGCAGCTTCCGGACGATGCGCCCCATGGTCAACCTGAGCGCCGCGGCGACCTCGTCGGGGTCGTCGGCCGGTGTGCTGATCTCGTCCACAATTACTAACGGTACAATAATTAATCTACCGTAACTACTTGAAGTGAGACGTACCTCAGGGGACGGTGGGGGAGGGGATGGCTAGTCGGTGACGCGGTGGTGCGCGTTGCCGACGATCATGCGGAGGGTGAAGCCCTCCTCGGTGTCGCTCAGTGCGACGTGGTCACACAGCTGGTGGGTCAGCCACAGGCCGAAACCACCCGCCGGGGCGTGGTCCGCGGCCTGCAGGCCGGCGAACGGGTCCTTCGGGCCCTGTCCCCGGTCGGTCACCGTCACCACCAACCGGTCGGGCCCCGACCAGCAGCGGACGGTCACGGGCGGTAGCCCGTGCGTCAGGCCGTTCGCGACGACCTCGGTCAGCGCGAGGCGCAGGTCGTCGAGCCGCTCCGCCGGGAGCACGCCACCGGGCGCCGCCTCGTTCAGGTGACTGACGGCTCTTCTGGCCTCGGCGGGCGCCGGGTTCTGCAGGGTGACCGCCGGTGGGGTCAGCTGGAGGGGGTCGGGTGTGGCCGATGCGTGCACGGACAGGAACCGCTCCGGGTCCGTGTAGTCGGCGCTGCGCAGGTGCCGGTCACCGACGGCCGCCGTGTGCGGGTGGGTCCTCGCCACGTCCGCGAGCACCGCGGCCGGCGTCGACGTCGTGGAGTACGCGCACATGCTCCACAGCGGGAACTCGTCGTACGCCTGGTTGATGGCCGACTCGTACCTGGCCCACCAGTCCCAGGTCGCGCCCAGCTCGGTCGGCGGCAGCTCGCCGATGATGCGGATCTGCCCGGCGCCCCCGGCGACGAAGTCGGCCATCAGCGAGCGGTAGGAGCGGATGGCGGAGGCCGGTCGGGCGTACATGTCGCCACCGGCCAGGAACGTCACCCCGTCGGCGCAGTCGGACGGGAGCGCGTCGCGCACCAGCTCCGCGTTCGGCTCGGTCAGCGACACGACCGTCGGCTCGCCCGCGGCCACGCCGCCACGCAGGAACGGGATCACGATGCCGAGCAGTTCGTCGTCGGAGCCGTAGTAGGCGGCCTCGTGGAAGTAACCCGTGTGCCCCGCAGCGGCGCCGGTCCTCATGGCAGCGGCCAGAGGAGGCGCACGTCTATCACCACAACGGACAGTCGCATCACCGATGACGGTATCAGCCCGAATGGTCGCACGTCGCTACCCACACGGCGGTGCCGTGTGGCCGCCGAGCACCTCGGCGGCCAGCCGTGCGAACGCCACCGCCGTGTGGTCGTGCAGACGCGACGCCACGACCTGGACCCCCACGGGCAGCCCGGCGGCCGTGAAGCCGACCGGCATGACCACCGTCGGCAGGCCGAGCACGCTGAACAGGCCGCACCAGCCGACGGTCGTCATGTGCGGACGGTCCTCGCCGTCGACGGACAACGTGCGGGTGCCGATGTCGCCGTCCTGGTCGTGCGGGAACGCGGGCATGGCCGTCACGGGGCACAGCAGCACGTCGTACCCCTCGAACCAGCGCGCCCACACCTGTCTGGCCACTGCCCGGTCCTCCGCCCGCGCGAGCCAGCCGCGGTGGGTGGCCGTCGCGGGCGGCACCCCGTCCTCGGGCAGGTTGTACGCCACCGCCGCGAGCACCATGTCCAGGTGCAGCTCGAACAGCTCGTCGAACCCGCTCGGCGGGGTCGGGGCGGACACCCGCGCGCCCGCGCCGGCCAGTGCGGACACCGCCCGCCCGAGCACCGCCGCCGACTCACTGCCGACCCGGCACGACGGGTCGTCCAGCCACGTCGCGACGCGGCACTCCCGCAACGACCCGACCGTGGGTGCGGGAGCCGACGCCAGCACGTCGAGCACCAGCGCCAGGTCGTCGGCCGTGCGGCAGATCGGGCCGAGCACGTTGCCGTCCGGCGGGAGGGCGCCCGCGCCGACGTGGTCGACGTAGCCCTCGCCCGCCACCAGCCCGACCGACGGCTTGAGCCCGTACACCCCGCAGAAGTGCGCCGGGATGCGGATCGACCCGGCGATGTCCGACGCCAGGTCGAACCCGGTCAGCCCGGCGGCCACGGCCGCGGCGCTGCCACCCGACGAGCCGCCCGGGGTGCGGTCGAGGTCCCACGGGTTGCGGGTCGTGCCGAACACCTCGTTGTAGGTCTGGATGTCGCCACACCACTCCGGCAGGTTCGTCTTGCCGACCACGACGGCACCCGCCGCCCGCAACGCCGCCACGGCCGGCGCGTCCGAGTCGGGCACGTGGGACGCCAGCGACGGCGAGCCGCCCGTGGTACGCAGGCCCTCGGTCGCTATCGCGTCCTTCACCGTCACCGGCACCCCGTGCAGCGGCCCGCGCCGCTCGCCCCGGGCCGTCTCGTCGTCGAGCGCCGCCGCCGTGGCCAGTGCCCGCTCGGCGTCCAGCGTGACGACGGCGTTCAGCTCGGAACGGGTGATCCGGTCGAGGTAGCCGCCGACCAGCTCGCGGCTGGACACGGACCGTGTCGCCACGGCCCGTGCCAGCTCGCGTGCGCCGGCGTGTGCCGGCTCCATCAGCTCTTCTGGGCCTTCTGCCAGTTGCCGAGCTTGCCGCCGTTGTCGATCAGCGGACCGGACTGTTCGAAGTGGCCGGTCGCGGCGGGTGTCGCGCCCGAGTAGGTGTACATGCCGCCCGCCTCGAACGGGTAGGCGTCCTGCACACCGGACACGCTGCCCTCGACACCCTTCACCATGAGCGGATAGGTGGACTTGTACGAGTGCGACGCGATGTTGATGTTGGCCCGGGTCAGGCCGCCCTTCATCACCGAGGCGTCCTGCAGTGCCTGCACGATGTACCAGGCCCAGAACCAGCCGTTCGCGAACTGGGCGTTCTTCGCGTCGAGCCCCGCGGCGGTCACGGTGTCGGTGTACAGCTTCGCGAAGTCCTTGTTCGTGTTGTCCGGGTCGGTCGGCGCGTAGTAGTAGCGGACCACGTTGGTGCCGTTGCCGGTCAGGCCCTGCTTGCCCAGCGGCGCGAAGGTGGTCTGGATCTGCGCGCACGGCTGCGCCACGACGACCGTCGGCTTCCACGAGCTCTTCTCGATCGCGCCGATGGCCTGCGTGCAGAACGTGCCCGCCTCGGCGATCACGACCACGTCGGCGTTGGACGCCGCCGCGCTGGTGACCTCGTTGTCCACGTTGGGCGCGGACACGTCGTTGGTCTGCTCGTCGACGATCGAGAGGCCGTCGTTCTGCTTCACGGCCCGCTTGAAGCCGTTGATGTAGGACTGGCCGAGTGCGTTGCCGATGGAGATGGTCGCGATCTTGGCGCCCTGCGGGAACTTCTCCTTGATCCAGGTCGCCCAGATGCCGCTCTCGTTGTAGTAGTCGAGGCCGAACCCGGTCGTCCACGGGTACTTCTGCGGGTCGCCGAACTGGTTGTCCGACGCGGCGACCATGAACTGCCCGACGCAGTTCTTGTTCGTGTAGTCCATCAGGTTGAGGTTGTTCGGCGAGCCGAGCACCGCGAAGCTCGACGCGTACTCGTTCGACTGCGCCGCTTCCTCGACGTTCTTGCGCGTCTGGTCTGGCTGGTACTGGTCGTCCTTGACGTCGATGCTGACCTTGCGGCCCTGGACGCCGCCGTGGTCGTTGACGTAGTCGAGGTAGGTCTTGATGCCGTCGCTGATCGCGCCGTAGGCGGCGAGTGCGCCGGAGTGCGGCATGCTGGTGAACAGCTTGATCGCGTCCGCGGTGATGCCCGCGTTGTTGTCCCAGGTGGACGGGCACTTGGACAGGTCGAGCGTGAAGTCGCCCGGGCCGGTGTAGGTGCAGCCGTCGGACTGGCCCCAGTTCTTGGCGTCCGGGTTGGGGGTCGGGATCGTGCCGTCGTCCGGGGTGCTGCCGGAGTCCTTGGGTTTCGACGTGGCGGCGCCACACTTCTTGTCGTTCGCGGCCTGCTTGCTCGCCTCGTGCGAGCAGGAGGCGAGTGATACCGCCGTGGCGGCCGCGATGACCACTGTCACGAGGCGCCGTTGCCAGGAGGAACGGATCATGGGTTCAGCTCTCTCTCAAAGCCGGTTGGTCGGACCGGGCGCGCGCGGTGAGGCGGTACCGCGTCCAGTCGCGTGGGGGCCGGGGGACGATCTCGAGCACGCGGCGGCGTAACCGCCCGAGCCCGTCGACCACCCCGCCGGGCAGGAGGAACACGAAGGCGATGAGCAGGGCGCCGGACGCGATGCCGACGATCTGACCGCCGTCCGGCCTGCCGCTGAGCAGGTTGAGCGACTCTGCCCAGTCGGCGATGTAGGTGCGCAGGACCACGAACACGATGGCGCCCGGGATCGCACCGAGGATCGACGCGCTGCCCCCGGCGATCAGCGCGACGAGCAGGAAGATGGACAGGTACAGGTCGAACCGCGTGTCGGACACGGAGGGGACCTGGATGACGAGCAGTGAGCCCGCGACCCCGGCGAACGCGGCGCTGACCGCGAACGCGAAGATCTTCACCCGCGCGACCCCGATGCCCGACGCCGCCGCCGACAGCGGTGCGTCGCGCACGGCGTGCATCGCGCGGCCGATCCTGCTGCGGATGATGTTGCCCGCCACCAGGAAGCACAGCGCGGCCACCGCGAGGATCGCGTAGTAGTGGTCGGTCGCCGGGCCGGTCGCCGTGTACGGGTCGACGAAGAACCAGTCCGGCGCGGTCATCTCATCCGGTGCGAACTTGCCGTTGGGACCTCCCGTGAAGCTGGGGAACTTGTTGACGAGCACGGGGAACAGCGCCGCGACGGCGAGGGTGACCGTCGCGAGGTAGAGCCCGCGGATGCGCAGCGCCGGGATGCCGACGAGCGCCCCGGCCAGCAGGCAGACCACCACGCTGACCGGGATCGTGGCGAGGTAGGGCCAGCCGTGGTCGGCGACCAGGATGATCGTGGTGTAGCCGCCGAGGCCGACGAACGCGCTGTGCCCGAGCGAGATCTGTCCACAGTGTCCGGTGAGCAGCCCGAGCCCGAGGATCGCCACGCTGTAGCAGACGATCTGGGTGATCGTCTCGATCTGCGCGATGGACGGGATCACGAGCGGCAGCACGACCAACACGGCGGCGGCGAGCAGTGCCGTGCCCCACCGCAGGTTCCGGTGCGCGGTGCTGCCTTCCTGGATGGTGAACCTGGCCATCACACACGATCCTGTGATCGGCGGCCGAGCAGGCCGGAGGGCTTGAACTGGAGGACCGCGACGATCACGAAGAACGCGCAGCCGAGGCCGAACTGGCCGCCCAACGCGGGGATGTAGCCGGTGAGCAACGCGATCGAGAGGCCGACGACGACACCGCCGACGAGTGCGCCCGCGATGCTGTCGAGCCCGCCGAGGGTGGCGGCGGCGAACGCGTAGATCAGGATCTTGTCCATGAACGTGGGGTCGAGGTAGGTGGTCGGTGCGGCGAGGCAGCCTGCGAGCGTGCCGACCGCCGCCGCGATGGCCCAGCTGCCCTGGACCGTCCGTCCGATGTGGATGCCGAGGAGCTTCGACGACTCGACGCTCGTTGCCACGCAGCGGAACGCGAGGCCGAGCCGGGAGCGGGACAGCACCAGGTGCAGGACGATCACCAGCACGATCACGAGCAGTGCGGTGCCCAGGTTCGTGTAGTACAGCCGGGCTCCCGCGATCGAGAGGTAGTCGTCGGCGTCGTGCGGGAACAGTGTCGGGAACCCGCGTGGGTCGAAGCCCCAGATCAACGCGGCGAGCGCGTTGAAGGCCAGGTACAGCGCGAGCGTCACGATCGTGATGGCGAGGTGGTTGCCCGGGTCGAACGGGCGGATCAGCGTGCGTTCGATGCCCGCCGCCGCACCCGCCGAGACGACCATGCCGATGACGATCGCGATGACCAGCGGGACTCCCCACTTGTCCACCGAGGTGAACGCGAGGAACGTGCCCACCATCGCCATCGCGCCCTGCGCGAAGTTGATGACGCCCGTCGCCTTGAACACCAGCACCAGCGCGAGCGCGACCATGCCGTAGAGCACGCCGTTCATGGCGCCGTCGATGACCCGCTGGAGGTAGAGCGTGATGCCGCCGTCGGCGATGGCATAGACGGAGAACGCCGCCAGCAACGCGACGACGACACCGATGCCGCGCGTGGCGGACCGGCGGCGCCGTGCGGCGAGCACGTCACCGCCCCGGGGTTGCCGGCCGGCCGGGGACTCCGGCAGGCCGGTGGTCGTGATCGCCACTGGCACCCTCCTTCGGGTTCGTCAGTAACCTTCGTCAGTAACCGAGGTAGGCGCGGCGCACCGTCTCGTCGTCGCGGAGCCGGTCTGCGGCCCCGGTGACGGCGACGGTGCCCGCCTCGAGGACGTAGCCGCGCTGGGCCATACCCAGTGCGAGCGCGGCGTTCTGCTCGACGACGACCATCGCGACCTCGCGTTCGGCGCAGATCTTCGCCAGCACGTCGAACAGCTGCCGCACCACGATCGGCGCGAGGCCGAGTGAGGGTTCGTCGAGCAGCAGGAGCTTCGGGCGGCTCATCAGGGCCCGTGCGATGGCGAGCATCTGCTGTTCGCCGCCGGACAGGCTGCCTGCCGAGGTCGACCGGCGCTGCCCGAGCCGGGGGAAGACCTCGTACCAGTATCTGACGTCGTCCTCGACACCCTTGTCCCGCCGGACATAACCGCCTGCCCGGATGTTGTCGTCCACGGACAGGTCGACGAGCGTGCCTCTGCCCTGCGGCACCATCGAGACACCGCGCCGGATGACGTCGTAGGTGTTGCGGTTGCCGATCTCCTTGCCGTCGAAGGAGATCGAGCCGTCAGTGCGGACTAGTCGGCAGATCGACCGCAACAGTGTCGTCTTGCCCGCGCCGTTCGCGCCGAGCACGACGACCACCTCGCCGTCGTCGACCGTGAGGTCGATGCCGTGCAGGCACTCGACGTCTCCGTAGAAGGCGTGGACGTCCTCGAGTTCCAGTAACGTGGTCATACCGCCCCCTCGCCCGCTCCGTGGCACCGGGACGCTCCGCAGGCTCCGCTCATACCGCCGTCCCCAGGTAGGCCTCGACCAGCTCGGGGGAGTCCCGCAGCTCGGCCGGGGTGCCGGAGACGAGGTTGCGGCCGAAGTCCAGCGCCACCACGTAGTCCGAGATGCCCATGACGAACTGCATGTGGTGTTCCACGAGCAGCAGCGTCATGTCCTGCTCGTCGCGCAGGCGGAGCAGCACGTCGCCGAGTTCGCGGACGTCGCCGTGGGTCAGGCCGCTGGCAGGCTCGTCGAGCAGCAGCAGGCGTGGTTCCGCGACGAGTGCGCGGGCCAGCTCGACCCGCTTGAGCGTGCCGAACGGGAGGCCCTTGCACTCGCGGTGCGCGACGTCGGCTATCTCGAAGTAGTCCAGCATCGCGTAGGCGCGTGCTTGCAGTTCGCGGTCCTCCCTGCGTGCTGGCCAGCCGAGGACCGAGGACGCGAACCCGACCCGGCCGCGGTGGTGCCTGCCGACCATCACGTTCTCCAGCACGGTCATGCCCGGCCACAACGCGAGGTTCTGGAACGTGCGGGCGACGCCGAGACCGCTCAGCGCGGCGGGGTCACGGTGGCCGAGGTACTCGCCGGCGAAGGTGATCCGGCCGGACGCGGGCTTCACCAGACGGCTGATCGCGTTGAAGGCGGTGGTCTTACCCGCGCCGTTCGGGCCGATGAGGGCACAGACCTGCCCCTCCCGAACGACGAAGGAGACAGCGTCGAGGGCCGTCACCCCGCCGAAGCGGACGGTGACGTCTTCCAGGGTAAGCAGATCGGTCATATGACACCGTCCGCGTGTAACTGGGCCAACGTGTCGCTGTTCACGCCGGCCAGCTCGGTCAGCACGTCGTCGGTGTCCGCGCCCAGTTCCGGGCCCACGCGGTCGATCTCGCCGGGGGTGCGGGAGAACTTCGGCACGACGCCGTTCATGGGCACCTCCGTGCCGGTGTTGCTGCGCCGCCACAGGATCATGTCCCGGGCGGCGAACTGCGTGTCGGTCAGGATCGAGGCGGCGGTGTTGATCAGTCCCACCGGGACGCCGTGGTCGCGCAGCAGCTCGACGAGGTCGTCGCTCTTGCGTGTCGAGGTCCACGACGAGATCAGGTCGTCCAGTTCGGTCATCGCGGCGCCGCGGGCGTGGTGTGTTGCGTAGCGCGGGTCGCTCGCCAGCTCCGACCTGCCCATCGCCTCGGTCAGGCGGGAGAACACGGAGTCGGCGTTGGCCGCGATGACCACCTCCGCGTCGTCGGCCGTCGGGTACACGTTGGACGGTGCGACGCCGGGGAGTACCGATCCGCTCCTGGTGCGGAGCACGCCGCCGACGTGGAAGTCGGCGAGCATCGACTCCATCAGTGCGAACACCGCCTCGTAGATGGCGACGTCCACCTCCTGGCCCTCGCCGGAACGCGAACGCTCCGCGAGTGCGGCGAGGGTGCCGATGACCGCGAACAACGCGGCGAGCGAGTCGCCGAGGCTGATGCCCGAGCGTGCGGGGGCGTCGTCCGGTGAGCCGGTCGTGTACCGGATGCCGCCGACGGCCTCCGCGACGCTGCCGAAGCCCGCGTGGCCGGCGTTCGGTCCACTCTGGCCGAATCCGGAGACGTGTACGACGACCACACCGGGGTTGGCCGCGCGGAGCTGTTCGTAACCGAGTCCCCAGCGGGACATCGTGCCCGGCCGGAAGTTCTCCAGCACCACGTCGCAGTTGGCGACGAGGTCGCGCACGAGTGCCTGACCGCGCTCACCACGCAGGTCCACGGTCACGGACTTCTTGTTGCGTGCGATCGCCGGCCACCACAGTGACTCGCCGTCGTGCGTGATTCCCCAGCGGCGCATGGGATCGCCGGTGTGGGGTGGCTCGATCTTGATGACCTCTGCGCCGTAGTCGGCGAGCAGCTGCCCGGCGAACGGGCCGGCTATGAAGCTACCCAGTTCGAGAACTCTGATACCACGGAGGGGTCCCAACGCCGCGTCCACCTTCCGACTAGACGGTGCGCACATATTGCACACAATCTCTTGCTCGAAACAAGTGCTTTTCCCATTTTTATGGTTCAGCGAGACTAAATTGTATGCCAAACGCTACTGCGGTAGGCGTTCGCGATTCCCCGGCGTCACCTGTGTCGCCGGTCGCGTAACCTTTACGTCCACGTGGGATTCGAGGTGGAGAGGGGTGGGCGGATGGGTGGGAAGCCGCACGGCGACGAGGGTTTCGCTGCCGCTTACGGCGGTGGTCCGATGCCGGACGAGGCCATGGCGGGGCCGATGCTCGCCTACGCCTCAGTCCGGACGTGGATCGTGGAAGGCAGGCTGCGGCCGGGAGAACGGCTGATCGAGGCCCGTATCGCGGCCGAGCTGAACCTGTCCCGCACGCCCGTCCGCGAGGCGGTGCGTATGCTCGCCGCCGACGGACTCGTTGTCACGGAACGGAACCGTGGTGCGGTCGTGCGTGCGCTCGGCCGCCACGACGTGCTCGACCTCTACGAGCTGCGTGCCCGGCTGGAGTCCTACGCGAGCGAGCTGGCCGCGTCCCGTGCGACACCGGAGGACATCGCCGCGATCGACGAGGGCATCAGGGACTTCGGCCGCGCGATCAAGCGCCGCGACCTCGACCACGTGGCCCGCACCCGGCTGATCGGCGAGGCGAACCGCCGCGTGCACGCGGCGATCATCGCCGCCAGCAGGCACTCCCGGCTCGGCCACCTGCTCAGCAGTGCGGTGGACGCACCACTGGTCTTCGAGGCGTTGCGGGAGTTCACGAACCGTGAGCTGGAGCGGTCGAACCTGTTCCACCAGCTCATCCGGGACACCATCGCCAAGGGCGAGCCGATGCGTGCCGGTCAGCTCATGCACGAGCACATCATGCAGGGGCGGGACCAGATCCTCGAGAACCTGGGTCAGGACGAGTGACGGCCGTCCACTGTCGCATGGCCCGCGGATTGCATACCATCGGGCGTCATGGTGGCACTTCCTGACTACACACGTATTAGGACCGAAGTGGACGGTGGCGTCGCGACGCTCACCCTGAACCGGCCGGAGCACGGCAACGCCGTCGACGACGCCATGCACTCGGAGCTGACGTCCGTCTTCGCCGACGTGCGCCGCGACGACCGGATCCGGACGGTGGTCCTGACCGGTGCGGGCGAGTCGTTCTGCGTCGGCGGCGACAGCAGCCCGAGCCGGACGTTCACCACGCTCACCGGCCTCACCCCCATCCAGGAGGCACGGCTCATCGTGGAGACGTTGCTGGACCTGGACAAACCGGTGATCGCGGCGGTCGGCGGCGACGCACTCGGGCTCGGCGCGATCCTCGCGACCCTCGCGGACGTGGCGTTCCTCGCCCCGTCGGTCAGGCTCGGTGACCGGCACGTGCTCGGTGGTGTGACCGCAGGCAACGGAAGTGCCGCGCTGTGGCCGGTCCTGGTCGGGTTGAGCCGCGCGAAGTACCTGGTGCTCAACGGAGAGGTGCTGAGCGCCGAGCAGGCGGTCTCGGTCGGCCTCGCACACCAGGTGGTGGACGACCCGCTCGCCGCGGCGCACGCACTGGCGACACGGTGGGCTGACCTGCCGCCCTTCGCGTTGCAGAGCACCAAGTCCGTGCTCAACGTGCACCTGAAGCAGGCCGCGAGCCACGCACTCGGCTACGGCCTGGCCCTGGAGGAACAGGCGATGGCGGGACCGGAGTTCGCGGCCGTGCTGGCCGCCCGGCGCGCGAAGCGCTAGTCCTCGACCAGGTCGGGCAGGTTCTCGGTGTAGCCGAGCAGCAGCAGACGTGCTCCCGTGAGGACGGTGGCCAGCTCGACCCAGCTCGCCGAGTCGGGTGCCCCGTAGAGGTGGACGAGGTCGGCCACCACAGCCCGGGCACCGGACTCGGACAGGCCCTCCTGCCGGTCGAAGCCGAGCAGTGACGCCCCGACGCCGAAGTGCCGGTAGCCGTGCGCCGCCATCCGCCGGATGACCGCATGGTTCTGGAACGTGTCCCAGTCGGACGTGAAGTAGCCGTTCGGGACCGCCGCTATCACCAGGTCGTCCCTGGCCACCGACGCACGCCGAACCAGGACCACGTCGTCCAGCCAGCGGTCCGGGGTGCTGTTGACCGTGACGAGGGCCGCCACGTCGGCTCCGCCACCGATCCGTTGGCCGGGAAGCGTTTGCCACTCGACCCCGTGCTCGGGATTCTCCAGCGCGGAGGCAACGTGGGCCACCTCGGCCTCGGGGTTCTCGTCCCCGTAGTACGCGATGCGCTCGTCCTCCGAGGCGTGCGCACTCGTGTACAGGCACTGGTTCACGTCGTCGAGGGTGCAGACGAGCCGCGCCGGGGCGTACTCGGCACGCAGCTGGTCGAGCGCGCCGAGCAGCTCCGCGAACGTCGCCACCTCGACGAGCTTCGCTGTCGTCTCGTTCCGGACCACTCGCACGCCCGGATGATAGGGGACTCACCCTGTCTCGATGACACAGAGGAGGTCGCGGACCTCCACGACGTCGCCGCTGTCGCCCGCCAGCTCGCGGACCGTGCCGGTCTGGGGCGCGGTGATGACCTGACGGGCCTTCTCCGCCTCGATCTCC
Source organism: Actinophytocola oryzae (assembly GCF_004364325.1). Classification (GTDB taxonomy): domain Bacteria; phylum Actinomycetota; class Actinomycetes; order Mycobacteriales; family Pseudonocardiaceae; genus Actinophytocola; species Actinophytocola oryzae. The sequence continues at coordinate 455,212 of NZ_SOCP01000001.1, forward strand.
ACCAGGTCGGCGCCCTCCGCCACCTCTTCGCCGTCCTCCACGTACCAGTCGATGATCTCGGCGTCGCTCATGCCCATCGACAGCTGAGGGAGTCGGACCTCGTGCCGTGCCACCGTGTTGTCTCCTTCAGGCGAGTGCGCGTCGCACCGCGGCGACGACCTTGTCCTTGGTGGGGTAGATCTGCTTCTCCAGCGCCGGGCTGAACGGCACGTGCGTGTCGTCGGTGGTGACGCGGACAACGGGTCCGCGCAGGGAGGCGAAGCACTCCTCGACGACGCGGGCCGAGATCTCGCTCGCGGCACTGCACGTCCGGTTCGCCGGGTCGACCACGACGAGCCGACCGGTCTTCGTGACGGACTCGAGGATCGTCGGCCAGTCCATCGGGACGAGCGTGCGCGGGTCGACCACCTCGGCGGAGATCCCGTCCGCGGCCAGCTCGTCCGCCGCCTGTCCGGCGAGGAACGCGCCGAGCCCGATGCCGACGACCGTCACGTCCGTGCCCTCCCGCCGCACCGCGGCCGAGCCGAGCGGCACGACGTGCTCCTCGGCAGGGATCGGTCCTCGACCCTTGCGGCCCCACAGGTTCGCGTCCTCGAAGCACAGCACGGGGTTGTCGTCCCTGATCGCGGACTTCAGCAGCCCCAACAGGTCCGGTGCCGTCGAGGGCAGGATGATCTTCAGGCCGGGCACGTTCATGAACATCGGGTACGGCCGGTCGGCGTGGTGTCCGGCCGTACCGCCGTGGTAGTACAGCGCGGCCCGCACGACGACCGGCAGTGTCGCCTGCCCGCCGAACATGTACCGCGCCTTGGCGAGCTGCGAGACGAACTGGTCCATCGCGCCGAACACGAAGCTCGCCACCGTCAGGTCGACGACCGGCCGCAGCCCGGCCATCGCCGCACCGGCCGCCACCCCGATCGACGCGGCCTCGGCCAGCGGCAGGTCCCGCACCCGCGACGGCCCGAACGTCTCCAACGCCCCGGCCGCGGCCCCGAACACGTTGGCACGCAGGTCCTGCCCCATGAGGACCACCCGCTCGTCGCGGGTCATCTCCTCGGTCTGCGCCCGGTTGATGGCCTGCAGGAACCCCAATTGCTTCGCCCGAGTCGCGGTGGTCACGCGGACACCTCCGAAGGGGCGTACACGTCGGCGTAGGCGGCCTCGGGCGGGGGATGGGGCGAGTCCTTGGCGAACTCGACCGCCGCGTCCACTTCGGACTGGACCTCGTCACGCAATGACGACAGCTCTGCCTCGGACAGCAGACCCCAGTCGAGCAGCCGAGCGTGGAAGAGCTGCACCGGGTCCACGGTCTCGAACCAGCTGTCCACAACGGACTGGTCGCGGTAGGGCCGCGGCACGACCAGCCCGTAGGCGTGCTCGTGGAACCGGTAGGTCTTCGCCTCGACCAGGCTCGGCCCGTCACCCGCCCGCGCCCGTGCCACCGCCTCGGCCGTCGCCCGGTACACCGCGAGCACGTCCTGGCCGTCCACGGTGATCCCCGGCATCGAGTACCCGGCCGCCCGCATCGACACGTCCGGCACCGAGAGCGACTCCGACGCGGTCACGCTCACCGCGTAGCCGTTGTTCTCGCAGAAGTAGACGACCGGCAGCCGCCAGATGCTCGCGATGTTCATCGACTCGTGCAGCACGCCCTCGCTGGCCGCGCCGTCCCCGAAGAAACACAACGCGACCTGCCCGGATCCCTTGACCTGCGCCGCGAGCCCCGCCCCCGTCGCGACCGGGATGGCCGAGCCGACGATGCCCGACTCGCCGAGGCTGCCGACCGAGAAGTCGGCCAGGTGCATGCTGCCGCCCTTGCCGCCGCACACCCCCGTCGCCTTGCCGAGCAGCTCCGCCATCAACGCGTCGAGCTGTGCGCCCTTCGCGATCGGGTGGCCGTGCGAGCGGTGGTTGCCGGTCATGTAGTCCGAGGTCTCCGTGGCCAGACACGCGCCGACGACCGCGGCCTCCTGCCCGATGGACAAATGGACCATCGCGGGCAGATCGCCCGCGTGGAACAACGCGACGGTCGCCTCCTCGAAAAGGCGGACGCGCTGCATCCTGCGCATCATCTCGGTGGCGAGAGCGCGGCCCTGCTCGCCTGCGAACTCGGCGGGCAGCGCGGTTGGCTCGGTGCTCACGGTCATGGTTCGGGACCCCTGTCGTCAGCGACGTGGAACGGGCTTCGGTGCGTGGCCGTGTCGCCAATCTAGGTCCCCACCTGCGCGTATCGCAATAGTCAGCGTAAACGTTGACGCAGTAATCTTCGGGAGCTACCGTCATTGTCAACACAAACGCTGACGCGAGGAGTCGCGTGATGGTTGGCAAGTTGCACGACGCGCTCGACGCCGTGGCCCACGGCGAGTTCGTGGTCGTGGTCGACGCGGCGGACCGGGAGAACGAGGCGGACCTCGTGCTCGCGGCGACGCACATGACGCCGGAGAAGATGGCCTTCCTCCTGCGACACTGCTCGGGGATCGTGTGCGTGCCGATGCCGGCCGAGCGCGCCGACGCACTCGACCTGCCACTGATGGTCACCGACAACACCGAGCGTCACAGCACCGCTTTCACGGTCACCGTCGACGCACTCGACCGGACGACCACCGGGGTGTCCGCGGGCGATCGGGCGATCACCGCCCGCAAGCTCGCCGACCCGGACGCGCGGCCCGCCGACTTCTCCCGGCCCGGCCACATGTTCCCGCTGCGTGCGCACGTCGACGGGGTCCTCGGCCGCACCGGTCACACCGAGGCCGCCGTCGACCTCGGCCGGATGGCCGGGCTCGACCCGGTGATGGTGATCTGCGAGCTGACCCGCCCGGACGGCGCCATGATCCGCGGCGAGGACGTCGCCGACTTCGCGGCCCGCTTCGACCTGCCGGTGGTGAAGATCAAGGACGTCGTCGCCGCCCGCGAGGCGGAGCGCGAGGTGCCGAGCATCCCGCTGCCCTCCACCTACGGCGAGTTCACGGCCACCCTCAAGGCCGAGGCGGACGGCACCGAGCACCTCGTGCTGTCGCTCGGCGACCTGTCCGGGGCGGCGCCGGTGCTCGTGCGTGTCCACTCCGAGTGCGCGACCGGCGACCTGTTCGGCTCACTGCGCTGCGACTGCGGCGAGCAGCTCCGCACCGGGCTCCAGACGATCGCCGAGGCAGGCCGGGGTGTCCTCGTCTACGAGCGCGGCCACGAGGGCCGGGGCATCGGTCTCGCCGACAAGTTCCGCGCCTACGCGCTCCAGGACCGCGGTGCGGACACCGTCGACGCGAACCTGCGCCTCGGTCACCCCGCCGACGCCCGCGACTTCGCGCCGGCGGCCAAGGTGCTGACCGGGCTGGGCCTCACCGACGTCGTGCTGCTGACCAACAACCCCGACAAGGTGCGTGCGCTGCGTGCCGCCGGGCTCCGGGTGACCGCACGTCCACTGAGGACGATTCCGGCGCCGGAGAACGTGCGTTACCTCCACACCAAGCAGGTCCGGCTCGGCCACGATCTCGCCGTGCACGGCGAGCTGGCCTCGACCGGGACCGCCGACGGAAGGGAGCCGTGGTGACCGCGATGGCCGAGGACGTGACCCCTGACCAGTTCCGGTCCGTGATGCGACACGTGCCGACGGGTGTCGTCGTGGTGGCCTCCACCATGCCGGACGGCCAGCCCGTCGGCCTCGCCGTCGGCTCGTTCGTGTCCGTGTCGCTGAACCCGCCGCTCGTCGGCTTCTTCGTCGCCCACGCGTCCACGACGTGGCCGCTGATCGAGCCGCTCGGCCGGTTCACGGTCAACGTGCTCGCCGAGGACGACGAGGCCACGTGCCGGGCGTTCGCGATGTCCGGCGGCGACAAGTTCGCGGGCGTCACCTGGCACCCGTCGCCGACGGGGTCACCCGTGCTGGACACCGCGCTGGCCTGGTTCGACTGCACGGCCAACACGATCAGCGACGCGGGCGACCACCGGTTCGTCCTCGCCGACGTCCACGACCTGTCGGCGCGCTCCGCCGGGCGCCCGCTGGTCTTCTGCCACGGCGTCTACCAGCGGCTGGGCGACTGGCCACAAGAACTACGGAAGGGCTGAAGCTCGATGCGAGTCGGATACACCACGATCTTCCAGGGCGGCGGGGACGCCGACGACGACCAGCGCGTCTACACCGACGAGCTGGCGCTGTGCGACCTCGCCGAGCCGCTGGGCTTCGAGATGCTGTGGGGCGTCGAGCACCACTTCACCTCGTACACGATGTGCCCGGACCCGGTGCAGTTCCTGTCCTACATGGCCGGTCGCACGAAGGACATACTCCTCGGCTCCGGTGCGGTGATCCTGCCGTGGCACGACCCGGTGCGCGTGGCCGAGCAGGTCACGATGCTCGACCTGATGTCCGGCGGCCGGTTCGTCTTCGGCATGGGCCGTGGCCTCGGCCGCATCGAGTTCGAGGGACTGCGGATCCCGATGGACGAGTCGCGGGCGCGGTTCGTGGAGTCGGCCGAGATCGTGCTGCGCGCGCTGGAGACGGGCGTGCTGGAGGCGGACGGCAAGTACTACCAGATCCCGAGGCGTGACCTGCGGCCAAAGCCGGTGAAGAGCTTCCGCAACCGCCTGTACGCGGCGGCGGTGTCGCCGGAGTCGGTGCGGATCATGGCCGACGTCGGCGCAGGCATCCTCATCAACCCGCAGAAGGACTGGGAGGAGGTGTCCGCCGACATGCGGACCTACCGCGACCAGTTCCGCGAGCTGAAGGGCATGACCGCGCCCGCGCCGATGGTCACCGGCTGGGTGTGCTGCGACCCCGACCCGGTCAAGGCCAGGGACATGGCGCAGGAGTACATCGGCGCGTACTACGAGTCGGTGATGACCCACTACGAGCTCGGCGGGCGCCACTTCGAGAACACGCAGGGCTACGAGTACTACCGCAACCTCGCGTCCTACATCCAGAACAAGGGCAGCTCGAAGGTCGTGGACAACTTCATCGAGCTGCAGATCTACGGCACGCCCGACCAGTGCTACGAGCGGATCATGGACATCCGGTCCAAGGTGGGCAACGACGGGTTCAACGCCGTGTGCTCGTTCTCGGGGATGACCCACGAGATGGCCGAGGCCAACATGCGGCTGTTCGCGGCGGAGGTCATGCCGCGCCTGAAGGAGGTGCCGCCGGTGGACTTCGCCGAGCTGGACGCCGCGGGAGCGCGGTCGTGACCGAGCCGAGGGTCGTCGCGAGCGGGCTCCGGTTCCCGGAGGGGCCGAGCCGGCTCGTTGACGGCGCGGTCGCGGTGGTCGAGATGAAGGGCGAGTCGGTCAGCCGGGTCTCGCCGGACGGGACCGTCACCGTGGTGGGTGACTGCGGTGGCGGTCCGAACGGCAGTGCGCTGGGCGCGGCGGGGGAGCTGTACGTCGCGAACAACGGGGGCCTGTCCGCGGAGGGCACCGGGTACTGGCACGCGCCGCGTGAGTTCGACGGGTGCGTCCAGCGCGTCGACCCCGACGGCACGGTCACCACGGTCGGCGGCGAGCTGCCCGGACCGGCGCCGCACCGGCCCAACGACCTGTGCTTCGGGCCGGACGGGACGCTGTACGTCACGGACAGTGCCAACTGGGAGGACCTGCGCGACATCAGGCCGGGTCGGCTCGTGGCGATCAGTTCCGACGGTGCCCAGCTGGGGCACGTGGAGGTCCCGGCGATGCCCAACGGGGTCGCGTTCGGACCGGACGGGCGGTTGTACCTGAGCCAGTCGCTGACCAGGAAGGTGCTGGCGTTCGAGGTGTCCGGTGGGGAGTTCGGGGTGCCGGAGCAGGTCCTCAAGCTGGCCTCGGGCATGCCGGACGGCTTCTGCTTCGACGGCGACGGGTTGCTGTACGTGTGCGGGAGCATCGGCAACGCCGTCCACGTGTACGCCGACGGGGAGCTGAAGGAGTCCATCGAGACCGGGGACGGCACCCAGCCGACCAACTGCTGCGTCGGTGCCGACGGCGCCCTGTATGTCACCTTCGGACTCGCCGGGCAGCTGGTCGCCTACGACCTCGGGCTGACGCCGGGCCCTGTCCACACCGGATCGATCGCGGGAGGTGCCGCATGAGCGGAGCTTGCGGAGCGAATCGTCAACACTCGGGCGAGGGGGCGGCGTGAAGCTGGCTTTGATGTACGAGCTGCCGGTGCCTCGGCCGTGGGCCGTGGACAGCGCCTACAACGCCTTCGAGAACGCGCTGCTGCAGATCGAGCTGGCCGACCGGCTCGGGTTCCACAGCGTGTGGACCGTCGAGCACCACTTCCTCGACGAGTACTCGTTCTCCTCGGCTCCCGGCGTGTTCTACGGTGCCATCGCGGCCCGCACGGAGAACATCCGCATCGGCCACGGGGTCCGGTTGCTGCCGTTCCCGTACAACCACCCGGTGCGGGCGGCCGAGGCCGCGGCCACCGTGGACATCCTCTCCAAGGGGCGCCTCGAGTTCGGCACCGGCCGCTCGGGTACCCGTCGTGAGATCGAGGGTTTCGGCATCAGCCCGCCGGACACGCGGCCGATGTGGGAGGAGGCCCTCGAGGTCATCGTGGGCAGCTGGACCGAGGAGGAGTTCTCCCACGACGGCGAGTTCTTCACGCTGCCGCCGCGTGGCGTGGTCCCCAAACCGATGCAGCAGCCGCACCCGCCGATCTGGGGCGCCAGCTCCAGCGCCGACAGCCACGAGATCATCGGGCAGAAGGGCCTCGGCCTGCTGTCGTTCTCGGTGGCGGTGCCGCCGGAGGCCCTGATCAAGCGGATCGGCCGGTACCGCGACGGCCAGGAGAACATGAAGCCGGTCGGCAAGTTCGTCAACAACCGGATCGCGACGTTCGCCCAGGCCCACTGCGCGGAGACCACGGCCCAGGCCCACGACGACTCGCGTGAGGCGTTCCCCTGGTACATCCAGACGTCGCTGAACCAGATCGCGGAGCTGGGTGCCTGGCAGGAGGGCACGAACCTCGGCAGCTACGAGTACGCCCGCAAGCTGCTCGGCGGCATGGAGCTGTCCGACCTCACGTTCGACTACCTCGTCCGGAACGAGACCGTCCTGTGTGGAGACCCGGATCACTTCGTGTCCATGTGCCGGCGCTACGAAGCCGTCGGCGTCGACATCTTGCTGCTCCTCGTGCAGTCGTACAACATCCCGCACGAGAAGGTGATGCGCTCCATCGAACTGATCGGCACCGAGGTAATGCCGAAGCTCGCCTAGAGTCCCTTTTAGCTCAACCCCGGGAGTGGACAATGGGTGTCCAGGTTAACTCGCGCATCTCGGACTGGATCCGCATCAACGCCAGCACGGTGCCCGACCGGGCCTGCTTCGTCACCGACACCGACAACTACTCGTTCCGCGAGGTCAACAGCCGGGTCAACCGCCTCGCGTGGGAGCTGCGGCGGATGGGGGTGGCGAAGGGCGACCGCGTGGCGCTCTTCGCCACCGACTCGCCGCAGTACGTGGAGACGCTGCTCGCCTGCATGAAGCTCGGCGCGGTGTACGTGCCGCTGAACTTCCGTCTCGCACAACCCGAGCTGCAGATGCTGCTCGCCACGGCCGAGGCGAAGGTCCTTTTCTTCTCCGACCGCTACACGGCCATGGTCCGCGCCCTGGACGTGCCCTGTCTCAAGGTGACCGTCAGCTACGACTCGAAGTCAGGGGACGAGTCGTACGAGGCACTGGTCGAGGCGGGCGAGGACGTCGAGATCGACGTGCCGGTCGGCGACGACGAGCTGGTGTGCCTCGCGTTCACCAGCGGCACGACCGCCCTGCCCAAGGGCGTCATGCACTCGCAGCGCATGGCCAAGCACATGGTCATGCAGTGCATCGTCGAGCGGCGGATGACCAACATCTCGTTCCACTACTCGGCGGCGCCGCTGTTCCACGTCGGCGGCATGCTCTACACGCTCTCCGGTGTCGCACGTGGACACACCTCGCTCGTGCTGCCCGCGTTCGACCCGGCGACGGTCGCGCACTGGATGGCCCACCGCGGCCTCGACGGTGTCTTCCTGGTCCCGACCATGATCGACACGCTGCTGCACGAGCCGGCCGTCATCGAAGGTGACTTCTCGAAGCTCGGCTCCATCGGCTACGGCGCCGCCCCCATGTCGCCAGCGCTGCTGAGACGGGCGATGGACCGGTTCCACTGCGACTTCATGAACATGTTCGGCGCGGGCACGGAGGCGGGCCTGCAGACGGTACTCACGCCGGAGGACCACCGGCGTGCGCTGGCCGGTCAGGAGCACCTGCTCGGCTCGATCGGCAAGGCGGGCATGGGTGTGGTGCTGCGCCTGTGCGACGACGATCTCAACGACGTGCCGGACGGCGAGGTCGGCGAGATCGTGACCCGGTCGGACGCGGTCATGTCCGGCTACCTCGGCCAGCCCGAGGAGACCGCGAAGGTGATCGTGGACGGCTGGTTCCGCGGCGGCGACATGGCCTGGCGCGACGACGACGGCTACCTGTACCTGTCCGGGCGCAAGAAGGACATGATCATCCGCGGCGGGGAGAACATCTACCCGATCGAGATCGAGGACGTGCTCGGCCGGTACCCGGGGGTGCGGGAGGTCGCCGTGGTCGGGGTGCCGGACGAGCACTGGGGTGAGGTCGTGCGGGCCCACGTCATCCTCGAGGCGGGCGCGCGGCTGGACGAGGAGCAGGTGCGGGCGTACTGCCGCGAGCGGCTGGCAGGCTACAAGGTGCCCGCCGTGTTCTCGGTGGACGCGGAGTTCCCGCGCAACGCGAGCGGCAAGGTCCTCAAGCGCGAACTGCGTGCGGTCTAGGGTGGGGGCGACCAGCGCCCTGACCAGGCCAGGGCGTCACCGACCGCGAGGGAGTTCGATCGGGAGTGGCCGCGCCACGTCAACGCCGCAAGCCGGAGGAGCCGCCGAGCGACATCGCGCGCAGGCGGCTGGAGCGGCGGCAGGCCGGCGGCCGTCGCTCGGACGCCCGCTGGGCGGAGATCCTCGCGGGTGCCGGGAAGGTGTTCACGCGGCTGGGCTACGGCCAGTCGACGCTGGAGGACGTGGCCACGGAGGTCGGCATCCGGCGGGCGACGCTGTACTACTACGTCGGGACGAAGGAGGAGCTGCTGGTCGGGCTCCTGCACGACCCGATCGAGACCATGCGTACGCGGCTGGAGGAGGTCGCGGCCCAGCCGGTGCCGGCGCCGGAGCGGCTGGCCAGCGCGCTGCGCGAGTACGTGCGGACGATGACCGAGCTGCCGGAGCTGTTCATCTTCATGGGCGAGAACGTGCACCAGGTGATGTCGGGGCCGGAGGCGGACCACATCCGCGAGAACGCCGACCGGTACGGCCGGGTGCTGGCGCAGGTGATCCGGTCGGGCGCGGAGGCGGGAGAGTTCCGCACGGACATCGACCCGTCGGTCGCGGTCCTGGGCATCATCGGCATGTTCAACTGGATGCACCGCTGGTACAACCCGAACGGCGACCGCAGCCTGTCCGACTTCGGCGAGGTGTTCATCGAGATGGCGCTGTCCTCGTTGTCGCCTCGGTAGACCGCGGGCTCGCCGTCGGTGAGGTGGCCCGCGTGCGCCTGACCGGCGTGCCGATCGACGTGGCCGTGCCGGCATGACTCGCCGGGTCGCGTTCGTCACCGGCGGCGGCCGGGGCATCGGCGCGGCGACGGCCCGTCGGCTGGCGGCGGCCGGGGTGGCGGTGGTGGTCGCGGACCGGGACCTGGACGCGGCCCGTGCGGTCGCGGCGGCCGTGGACGGGCTCGCGGTCCGGGTCGACGTGTCCCGCCCCGACGAGGTCGACGCTGCGGTGGACGAGGCCGTGGCGTGGGGTGGCGGGTTGCACTTCGCGTACAACAACGCCGGTGTGCCGGGGGTTCGGGCGGAGCTGGGCGTGTATCCCGACGAGGTGTTCTGGCGGGTGCAGCGGGTCAACGTCGGCGGGGTGTTCGCGTGCATGCGGGCCGAGCTGCGGCACATGCTGGCGGCGGGCGGTGGCTCGATCGTGAACGCGGCGTCGGGGGCAGGCGTCGGCGGGGTGGCGGGTGCCGGGGCGTACGTGGCGAGCAAACACGCGGTGATCGGACTGACGAGGACGGCGGCGGTGGAGTACGCGTCACGAGGGGTGCGCGTGAACGCCGTGGCGCCCGGTCTGGTCCGCACCGCGATGGTCGACGGCCTGGAGGACTTCGAGGCGGCCCACCCGATCGGCCGGGCCGCGACTCCCGAGGAGGTGGCGGAAGCCGTGTGGTGGCTCCTGGACGGTGGTTCGTCGTTCGTGACGGGCGCTGTGGTCCCGGTGGACGGCGGCCTGACCGCCCAGATCCCGGGGTTGTCGTGATGACGGCGTCGCGGTTACCGGAGGCCGGCTGTCGGGTGTTGCGAGCCTGGGCAAGGGATGGGCGGTCTGCTCCGATGGCGGGTGTGGCGGTGTTGGTGGGCGGTGTTGTCGTGGCTCGGGTTGCGGGGTTGTCGTGACTGCGGCGCCTCGCCCGGCCGAGGCCGAGTGCCGGGTGTTGCCTGCCGGGGCGTTGGCGGGGCGGCTCGCGTTCGTGACCGGGGCCGGGTCGGGGATCGGGCGGGCTGTGGCCCTGCGGCTGGTGTCGCTCGGGGCTTCGGTGGTCGGGGTCGGGCGGCGGGAGGAGCGGCTGGCCGAGACCGCCGCCCTGGCCGGTGAGGGGTTTCGGTTCGAGGTGCTCGACGTGCGTGACCGGGATGCCGCTTCGGCACTCGTCGGCTCGCTCGGGGGGCTCGACCTGCTGGTCAACAACGCAGGCGGCCAGTTCGTCGCCCCTGTGGACAAGATCTCTCGGCGTGGGTTCGATGCCGTGGTCGACCTCAACCTGACCGCGCCGGCGTCGCTCGTGCGGGCAGCCCGGCCGGGGCTCGTCGCGCGGCGGGGCCGGGTCGTCAACCTGTCGTTGTCCGCGCCGGAGCGGGGCATCGCCGGGCTCACGCACTCCGCCGCCGCCCGGGCCGGGATCGCCGCCCTGACGAAGGCACTCGCCGGTGAGTGGCGGGCCGACGGGGTCCGGCTCTTCTGTCTCGCGCCCGGGACCGTCCTCACGGCAGGCGTGGGGGAGGAACTGCCCGCCGAGGCACTCGACCGGATCGTCGAGGCCACCCCGCTCGGGCGGGACACCTCCCTCGCCGAGGTCGCCGAATGGGTGGCCGCCCTCGGTTCCGGGGTGGCCGACGCGGTCAGCGGCGCGATGATCGAGCTGGACGGCGGTTCCGGGCTGGTCGGCGCCGCGTCCCTGACGACGGGCCCGTCATGATCCACGCACTCCTGATCCCCAACGCCGGCTGGACCGAGCTGCTCGCGCGGGCGCGTCGCCTCGAGGACATGGGCGTGGCGACGGTGTGGGTGGACGACCACGTGCTCAACCCCGCCCACCCCGAACAGCCCTGGCTCGACGCGTGGAGCCTCCTGCCGGCCATCGCCGCGTCGACGAGCCGGATCCGGCTGGGTCCTTTGGTGGCCAACGGGGTCCTGCGCTCACCCGCCATGCTGGTTCGGCAGGCACTGTCGGTCGCCCACATCTCGGACGGTCGCCTCGACCTCGGCCTCGGTGCGGGATATGCGGCAGCCGACCACGCCACCGGTGACGCGACCCCGTTCGCCGACCTGGTGTCCACAGTGGACGACGCGTTGAAGGGTGAGCCGATTCTCGACGGGTTCCCCTCCCTCGCCCCGCTCGAACACCGCATCCCGCTCACGATCGCCGCGCACGGCCGCAAGGCCCTCCGGCTCGCCGCGACGTATGCGGATCGCTGGGTGTCCTACGGCGGGTTCGGCCTCGCGACGGACGAACTCCTCACGTTGACCCGTGAGCGCGTCGGGATCCTCGAGGAGGCCGGTACCCGACGGGTGACCCGCATGCTGCTCGCCGGCAGCCCTGCTGTCACCGCCGAGCCGATCTGGCAGTCCGTCGACGCCGCCGAGGACTTCGTGGGCCGCTACCGTGCGGCGGGGATCGACGAGTTCACGTTCTACTACCCGCCCGGCCCGATGTGGTCGGATCCCCAGGCCGACAGGGTGTTCGAGGACTACGTCACCAGCTGATCCAACAGTGGCCACACCTCTTCTGGCACCGGGTCGGCCAGCAGGGCCAGGTTCTCCGTCACCTCCGCGGGCGACCGCATACCCGTCACCACCAGCCGCACAGCCTTGTGCCGCAACGGGAACTGGAGCGCCGCCTGCGGGAGGCGCACGCCGTGGTCGTGGCACACCCGCGCCATGGCCGCCACCCGGGCCGCCACTTCCGGCGGCGCCTCGCCGTAGAGGTACCGAGCGTTCGACGAGGCCAACAGGCCGGAGTCGAACGGCGCCGCGGCCAGTACCCCGACGCCCGCCGCGAGGCACTCGTCCAGCAGCACGCCCGCCTGGCGCCGGGTGAGGCTCCACGCGTTCGCGATCATCACCACGTCCACCACGCCGACCGCAACCAACCGTCGGGCGGTCGTCACCGAGGTCGTGCCGACGCCGACCGACCGGACCACGCCCTCCGATCTCAGCCGGTCCAGCGTGGGAAACGTCTCGGCCAGCGCGAGGTCGAGGTGTGCGTCCGGGTCGTGCACCAACACCGTGTCCAGAAAGGACAGACCCAGCCGGCCGAGCGAACCGAGGACACCTCGCCGCACGCCGTCGCCCGCGAAGTCGAACAGCGGGTCCCGTCGCGTACCGGACGCGCGCTGGTACGGGTCGGCGATCGCCATCCGCACCCGACCGACCTTGCTCGACACCACCACCTCGTGACGGGGCCACGTCCGCAACGCCTCGCCCAGCAACCGTTCGCCCGCGCCGTCACCGTAGCTCGGTGCCGTGTCGAAGTGCCGGATCCCGCCCTCCCACGCGGTCTCCAGCGCGGCCAGCGACTCGACGCGGCCCGCGTCGCCCCGCCCGCCGATCGGCCCGCAGCCGAATGCCAGTGCGCTCACGACAGCTGCCGCAGCTCGGCGTCGTACTCCCGCGCCTGCTCGGCGGTCGACCGTGCCGCGACCCGCAGCGACCGCACGACCAACGCCGCCCCGGGCGAGTCGACCCGCGCCGCCGCGGGGTCGCCCCGCCGCGCCAGACCGCTGTCCCGCAACGGCGCCGCGTCCAGCGTGCCGCCGAACAGCAACGCCCGCGCGGGCACCGCACCGACCGCGGCCGGTAGCGACGAGGTCAACCCCAACGCCAGCACCGTGTCCGCGTCGACCGACACGGCGACGTCGTCGGTGACGAAACCGAGCGTCGCCGTGGCCAGCAACGCCAACGCGGACGCGTCGCACTCGCCGCTGACGACCACGACCGACGGCACCGACTCCAGCTTCCGCAGGAACCGGTCCGTGCCGCCATCGTGCCGAACGCCCGCCGCCGACACGAACGCCGCCGACCGCAGTTCCTTGGCCGCCGAGGACCAGTCCGAAAGAGACAGCTCACGCATCACGAACCCCTGTCTTCCGTTGTCGCCGTCCGGTCCGAAAGGGACGCTTCGTGCATCGGGACTCCCTACCGTCCCGTGAACCGCGGGAATCGCTTCTCCAGCAACGCGTCGATTCCCTCGACGTGGTCCTCGGTGGCCAGCATCGCCAGCAGCTGCGCCCGCTCGTGGTCCAGTGCCGCCGACAGCGGCAGCTCCTCCGCGCGCCGCAACGCCCCGCGTGCCGCCCGCACCGCCAGTGGGCCGTTGGCCGCCACCGAGGCCGCCACCGCCACGGCGGCGGGCACCAGCCGCTCGGCAGGCACGATCCTGTGCACCAGCCCCAGCGAACGTGCCTCGAACGCGTCCACGTCGCGTCCCGTCAGCACGATCCCGGCGGCGGCGTAGCGCCCGGCGGCCCGCGCCCACCGCTGGGTGCCACCCGCCCCCGGGACCAACCCCAACCGCACCTCCGGCTGCCCGAACACGGCCGTGTCCGCCGCCACCACCAGGTCCGCGGCCAGCGCCAGCTCGCACCCGCCGCCCAGCGCGTAACCCGCGACGGCCGCCACGAGCACCGTCTCGACCCCGCCGATCCGGCGCCAGCTCGTCGCCCTGGCCGACGCCGCGTACTCGACCGGCGAGATCGAGCGCAGCAGCCGCACGTCCGCGCCCGACGCGAACAGCGACGGCCCGCCGGTCAGCACCGCGGCCCGGACGTCGGGATCGGCATCGAGTGACTCGAGTGCGTCGGCCAGCTCGACGAGGACGTCCGTGGACAGTGCGTTGCGGTTCTCCGGCGAGTCCAGCGTGACGATGCCGACCACGTCAGAGCGGTCGACGGTGACGTTTCCCATGCGTGGCAGCCCCTTGACTTCATAGGTGCCCTGTGTACCGTTGTCAGCATCTACGTCGACGTTGATTTTGGCAACCCGACAGAGGAGTCGCGACCATGACGGTGCTGTGGGAACCGACGCTGGACGCCGAGGCCACGCGGTGGCGCGACGTGGCCCGCAAGGTCGCGACGGAACGCTTCGCGCCGCTTGCCGAGGAACTCGACCGCGAGCAGCGGTACCCGAGCGAGCACATCGAGACGTTCGTCGAGACAGGACTGTCCGGGATGCTCGTGCCGGCCGAGTACGGCGGCGCAGGCCTGACGATGACCGCGATCTGTGCGGTGGTCGAGGAGGTCTCCGCCGCCTGCGCCTCCACCGGCGCGATCCTCGCCGCGCACGCCCTCGGCGCGGTCCCCCTGCTGCTGGCAGGCACGGACGAACAGAAGCGTGACATCCTCGGCCCGCTGCGTGACGGCCAGGCCGTCAGCTTCGCCCTCACCGAGCGGGGCGCGGGCAGTGACGCCGCCGCGCTCAGGGCCCGCGCCGAGGAGGACGGCGACGGTTTCCGCCTGTCCGGCGAGAAGATCTACATCGGCAACGGCAGCATCTCCACCCGGTACGTGGTCTTCGCGAAGACCGACCCGGACGCGGGTGCCCGCGGCATCACCGCGTTCATCGTCGCGGCGGACGCGCCCGGTGCGGTGGTGGACCACATCGAGGACAAGATGGGCATTCGCGGCACGCGCACCAGCAACCTCAGGCTGGACAACGTGCGTGTCGAGAGGACGGACATCCTCGGCAGGCGCGACCGTGGCCTCAAACTCGCGCTGCGGACCCTCGACCTCGGCCGCGTCACCGTTGCGGCACAAGGACTCGGCATCGCCCACGCCGCCTACCAGCTCGCCGCGCGCGAGGCCGCCCGGCGGCACACGTTCGGCAGGCCGCTCATCGAGAACCAGGGCATCGGCTTCCGCCTCGCGGACCTCGCGGTCGAGCTGTCCGCCGCCCGCATGCTCACCTACCAGGCCGCCGCGGCCCACGACGCCGGACAGCCCGTGTCGATGCCCGGCGCGATGGCGAAGCTCTACACCAGCGAGGTGGCCCACCGCGCGGTCGACCTCGCCGTGCAGGTGTTCGGCGGTGAGGGTTTCTGCAAGCCGTGCCCGGCCGAGCGGCTCTACCGCGACCAGCGCGTGCTCGAGATCTACGAGGGCTCCTCGGAGATCCAGCGGCTCGTGCTGTCCCGCGCGATCGCGGCGGAGGTGGCGCAGGCGTGACCACGCAGGTGGTCATCGAGGTCGACGGCGCGGGCGATCTGGATGCCGCGGCGGACGGTGGCGTGGCTCGGCGGCTCGGCGACGCGTTCGCGGCTGTCCGGGAGGCGTTGCCACGTCTGGAGTCCGGCGACGGCGTGGTGATCCGGTGCACCAGCCCGGACGGCGCGCTGACCGGTGCGGTGGGGTCGTTGTGCCGGAGCCTCGCCCGTGAGGCCGCCCCGCGTGGTGTGCGTGTCAACGCCGTTCTCGCCACCGCCGAGGCCGATGTCGACGCCCTGATCGCGTTTCTGGGTAGTCCGGTGGGCGTGATGTGCACCGGTGCCGTGCTGGAGGCTGTCTGAAGTGGACACACTGCATGCCTTCGAGAGCTGGCCGGAGGACCGCATCCGCGAACACCAGCTGGCGAGGCTCCACAGCCAGCTCAAGCGGGTCCACTCGATGAGCGGCCACTACCGGCGCCAGTGGGACGAACTCGGCTGGCACCCCGACGAGCTGACCTCGCTCGACGACCTCGCCGCGCTCCCGACCACGGACAAGGCCGACTACCAGCGCGCCATCGACGCCGACCCGCCCTACGGCGACTTCCTCGCCGTGCCAGGGGAAAGGCTCGCCAGGCTGCACTTCTCCTCCGGTACCACCGGTGCGCCGACACCGGTCGGCTGGACCCGCGACGACCTCGACCGCTGGGCAGGCCTGTACGCACGCGCCGCCTACAGCCAGGGGGTGCGGCGCGGCGACGTCTACCAGTGCCTGTTCTCCTTCGCCTGGTTGGTCGGCGGGCTCGGTGGCACGCTCGGCTACACCGAGCTGGGCGCGACCGTGATCCCCGGCGGCTCGGGCGACACCGAACGCCAGGTCGAGACGATCTTCCGGTACGGCACCACCGCGGTCGGTGGCACGCCGTCCTTCCTGCTGCACCTGGCTTCCCGTGCCCGCGACCTCGGCACGCCCCTGTCCGAGTCGAAGGTCCGCCACGTCATGGTGGGCGGCGAGCCCGGCGGCCAGATCCCGGCGACCCGCGCCCTCATCGAACGCGAGTGGGGCGCCCGCTGCTACGACGGCTACGGCTGCCTGGAGTTCCAGCCCATCGCCTGGGAGTGCGTCGCACAGGCAGGCGGGCACCTGGCCGAGGACTTCACCTACGCCGAGGTCGTCGACCCGGTCACGAAGACGCCCGTGCCGGACGGTGAACCCGGTGTCCTCGTGCTCACCCACCTCGACAAGCAGGCCTGCCCGCTCGTCCGCTGGTGGACCGGCGACGTCGTGGTCCGCGACGCCACGGTGTGTGCCTGCGGCCGCACCCACGCGCGGCTGGCGGGCGGGGTCCGGGGCCGCGCCGACGACATGCTCGTCGTGCGTGGCGTGAACGTCTTCCCGTCCGCGGTGGAGAACGTCGTGCGGCGCACGGTCGGCGACCTCGCGGAGTTCCGCGTGGTGCTCGACCCGGCGCTCGCCGATCCCGCGACCGGGTACCCGACCGCGTTGCGGCTGCGGGTCGAGGCGCCGGACGACCGGGTCGGGGGCACGCTCGCCGACGCAGTGCGCGCGGAGCTGAAGGTGCGCGCGGTCGTCGACATCGTCTC
Source organism: Actinophytocola oryzae (assembly GCF_004364325.1). GTDB lineage: Bacteria > Actinomycetota > Actinomycetes > Mycobacteriales > Pseudonocardiaceae > Actinophytocola > Actinophytocola oryzae. The sequence continues at coordinate 472,258 of NZ_SOCP01000001.1, forward strand.
GCCAGGCGCGCTGCCCCGCACGACACACAAGGCGCGGCGTGTGGTCCGCGCGAACGACCCGGAGGTGGCCAACCGTGTCCCATGACGTGTTCCTGCTCGGCGCCGTACGCACGCCCAACGGGCGCTACGGCGGCAGCCTGCGTGCGACCCCGGTGGTCGAGCTGGCGACACTCGCCGCCCGCGAGGCCGTGAGCCGCGCCGGTGTCAGCCCCGAACTGGTCGAGGAGCTGGTGCTCGCGAACTGCCGCCAGGCGGGCAACGGGCCAAACCCCGGCCGACAGGTCGCGTTGCGGGCCGGGTTCCCCGAGCAGGCACCCGCGCAGACCGTCAACATGGCGTGCGCGTCGGGGCTCAAGGCGATCCAGCTCGCCCGGCAGTCCATTGTGTCCGGTGACGCGGACATCGCGGTGGCCGTCGCGGCCGAGTCCATGAGCACCATGCCCTACCTCGCGTCCGGCGCACTGCGCTGGGGTGGTGTGAAGCGCGGCGACATCCTGCTGGCCGACGGCTGGCGTGACGGCGGCACCGATCCCGTGTGCGGCCTGAACATGGGCCAGACCGCGGAGAACATCGCCGCCCGCTACGGGGTTTCCCGTGAGGACCAGGACGCCTGGTCGCTGCGCTGCCACCAGCGCGTGGCGAACGCCTGGGAAAAGGGGTGGTTCGCGAGGCAGGTCGTCGACGTGCCGCTGCCCGACGGGGACGTGCTCGACCGCGACGAGGGGTTCCGCACCGACACGACCGCCGAACGGCTGGCGCGGCTCAAGCCGTCCTTCGTGGACGGTGGCACGGTCACCGCGGGCAACGCGAGCCAGATGGCAGACGGTGCCGCGGCCGTGGTGCTCGCGAGCGCGGACGCCGTCGCCGCACACGGGCTCACGCCCCAGGGCCGGATGCGGTCGTTCAGCGCGGTGGGTGTGGACCCGACGGTCATGGGCGTCGGCCCGACCTTCGCCGTGCCGAGGGCGCTGGAGCGGGCCGGGGTGTCCACATCGGACCTCGACCTCGTCGAGATCAACGAGGCGTTCGCCGCGCAGATCGTGCAGAACGTGCGGGAGCTGAAGCTCGACGAGGAGCGCGTGAACGTCAACGGCGGCGGCATCGCGCTCGGCCACCCCACCGGGCAGAGCGGCTGTCGGCTCGTCGTGTCGCTGTTGCACGAGCTGGGCCGCCGAGACGGCACACTGGGAGTGGCGAGTCTGTGTGTCGGCGGCGGTCAGGGCGTCGCCGCGGTGATCGAACGGGCGGCGTGATGGCATTGCGGGTGGCGGTGGCGGGTCTCGGCCCGATGGGACGCGGCATCGCGAGGGTGTTCGCGGAGTCCGGTGCCTCGGTGACGGTGGTGGACCTCGACGCCGCGACCACCGCGGCGGGCCACGAGAAGATGCTGGCAGACGGGCCGGTCGACGTGTCCACCTCGGACAGCGTCGCCGACGCGGTGCGGGACGCGGACCTGTTCGTCGAGGCGATCGTGGAGCGGTTCGAGCCGAAGCGGGCGTTGCTCGCGCAGGTCCGCGCGGCGGGCAACGACAAGCTGGTGGTCGCCTCCAACACGTCGTCGCTGAGCATCGGCGAGCTGGGCGTCGCCTACGGCGACCCGACCCGTGTGCTCGGCATGCACTTCTTCAACCCGCCGACGAAGATGCGCCTCGTCGAGGTCATCCGCGGCGCGCGGACCGATCCGGAGATCGTCGCCAGGGCACGGGAATGGGTCGAGGGGCTCGGCAAGACGGCCGTGCTGTGCGCCGACTCGCCGAACTTCGTCGTCAACCGGGTGTGCCGGCCGCTCTACTACGAGTCGCAGCTCCTGGTCACGCAGGGGATGACGCCCGCGGTGGTCGACGCGGCCGTGAAGAGCGCGCTCGGCCACCGCATGGGCCCGTTGGAGCTGCTGGACTTCACCGGCCTGCACACCCACCTCGGCTCCTCGGAGACGGCGCTGCGTGAGTTCGGCGACCCGCGTTACCGGCCGATCCCGCTCACCCGCCAGCTCGTCCGCGCGGGCACGACCGGCCGCGCCGCGGGCCGCGGTTACTACGACTACTCCCAGGGCAAACCCCGTGAGGCGCAGGTGGCGGTCCTTCGCGAGCCCCGGCCGTCCGACGCCCGCGTGCAGGTCTACCGCGCCGTCGGCTGCACCCCCGAGGACGTCATGGCGGTGCGTGACCTGGGGAAGTCCGGCCGGGTGGTCGTCGACTCGTCGGACGGCGCCTGGCGCGAGCACCTGCCACCGGGCGCGGGCTGGCTGCGGCTGCACGGCGGGTTCGCCGAGGTCGTGGCCGACGAGGTCGCCCGCATCGAGCCCGCCTACGACGCCGTCGACGCGCTCGGCGTCACGTCCGTGCCGGTGCTCGCGCTGCCGGGCCTGGTCGTGGACCGGCTCGCGCACACCATGGCCAACGAGGCGCTGACGGTGGTGGAGGAGGGCACGGCGGGCGCGGGCGACGTCGATCTCGCGCTGCGGCTGGGCATGAACCACCCGGTCGGGCCGCTCGAGTACCTGGCGAGCGTCGGCGCGCGGGACGTGCTGACGAGCCTGCGCGGCATGCTCGACGGGTTCGGCGACCCGCGTTACCGGCCCGCGCAGCTGCTGGTCCGGCAGGCCGCGGGGAGCCGGGGGTGACCACGCTCGCCGACACCGTCGAGGCCCTCCGGCCCGGCGACACCGTCTGGCTCGGCAACTTCGGCGCGCAGCTGTTCGCGGTCGGCGAGGAGCTGGTCCGCCAGGAGAAGCGGGACCTGCACGTGGTCCTCGCGTCCGGCGGCCTGCTGCTCGACCGGCTGGTCGGCGCGGGTGTGGTCGCCGAGGCCACGTTCGCGCACTGCTGGTCGGCCGTCGGACCCGCGCCTGCCTGGCACTTCCGGCGTGCCTGGCAGTACGGCAGCGACATCCGCTGGCACGAGCTGCCCATGGGCGTGCTCGCCGCCGCTCTGTCGGCTGCCGCGCAGGGGCTGCCGTTCGCGCCGGTGCGCGTGCACCCCGACACCGGCTACCTCGCCGACGGCTGGTCCGGGGGCATGCTGGCCACCGTGGACTCCCCGTTCGGCTCGACGACCGTGGTCCGCGCGCTGCCGCTGGACGTCGCGTTCGTGCACGCGGCCGTGGCCGACGAGCACGGCGACTGCTCGTTCGGGGCGCCGTCGGGTGAGGCCGTCGCCGCGGCGGGGGCCGCGCGGCGGGTCGTCGTGGTGGCCGAGCGCGTCGACTCGCCCGCGCGGGTGGACCTGCTCGGCATCCTCGTCGACACCGTCGTCGAGGTGCCCGGCGCGGTCGCCCCGGACGGCGTCCCCTGGCTCTACGACCGCGACATCGCCGCCTACGAGGCCTACGCCGAGCAGGGGAGGCGGGCGTGAACGAGGACGTGCTGGCATTCCTGGTGCGGGCGGCCCGCGAGTTCCGCCGCGCGGGCTGGGTGTTCACCGGCTTCCACTGGCCGGTGCTGGCCGGCGAGGTCGCGGCCAGGCTCGACGACGACGTGCCCACGTTCCGCCAGCTGTTCGAGGCGGGGTTCGCCACCGAGGGGCCCGCCGACGTCCTGCCGTCCTCGACCACGGACTTCGCCGCGTTCGGCGACGCGGTCGTCTGGCGGGGGAGCACCGCCGACGTGCTCGCCACGCTCGTGCCGCGTGCCGACCTCGTCGTCCTCGACGCGGCCAACGTCGACCTCGCCGGGCGGCTCAACTCGACCGCGGTCGGCGACTACCGCTCGCCGACCGTGCGGCTGCCCGGCGGGGGCGGCGCCCCCGACGCCGCTGCGGGTGCGGGCGAACTGCTCCTCCTCTTCGGCGGCACCGACCCGAAGCGCCTGGTCACGCGCGTCGAGCACGTCACGGCGGCGCCCGCGCCCGACGCGTCGGTCCGCCTGCTGACCAGGTGGGGCACGGTCCGGCTCGGCGCCGCGCCGTCCCTGGTGACCGCGGCCCGTGACGAGGGCGTGCTCGCGGCCCGGCTGAGGGACCTGGGTGTCGACCCGGCGGGCGCGGCGATGGAGAAACCCCCGACCGACCGGGAGCTGTCGGTGGCCGCCGAGGTGCTCACCGAGGCGGCCGGGCGGGGATACCTGGTGGCCAGGGAGGCTGTGCGTGGGTGAGCTGGACGATCTTCGCCGCACGGTCCGCGGGCTGGTCGCGGACTGGGACATCACCCCCACCTGCGACAGCTGGATGCGCGGCCACGACCCGGCGTTCAGCCGCGCCATGGCCGAACGCGGGCTGATCGGCATCACCTGGCCGGAGCCGTTCGGCGGCGGCCGGTCCAACCTCGCGCGCCTCGTGGTGACCGAGGAGCTGCTGCGTGTCGGCGCACCCGTCGGCGCGCACTGGATCGCCGACCGCCAGATCGGCCCGGCCGTCCTCCGCAACGGCTCGCCCGCGCTGCGCCGGGAGGTGCTGCCCGGCATCGCGGCGGGGGAGATCACGTTCTGCCTCGGCATGAGTGAGACCGAGGCAGGCTCGGACCTCGCGTCCGTGCGCACCCGTGCGGTCCGCGACGGCGACGGCTGGCGGATCACCGGCAGCAAGATCTGGACCACCGGCGCGCACTTCGCGACGCACGCGTACGTCCTGGCCCGCACGGGCGACGGCGCCGACAAGCACGAGGGCCTCACCGAGTTCGTCGTGGAGATGTCGGCACCCGGTGTCACCGTGCGGCCGATCGAGGACCTCGGCGGCGGGCACCACTTCAACGAGGTCACCTTCGACGACGTCCTCGTGCCTGCCGGGCGGGTCATCGGCGCCGAGGGCGCGGGGTGGAAGCAGGTCACCGAGCAGCTGTCGTTCGAGCGCGGCGGGATGGAGCGCGTGCTGTCCACCTACCCGCTGCTGGCCGCGGTCCTGGGGTCCACTGTGGACGACCGGGTCGCGGTGGGGACGCTGGCGGCGCGGCTGATGACGTTGCGGGAGCTGGCCTGCCGGGTCGCCGAGGCGATGGACGACGGCCGCGCGCCCTCCGGCGAGGCGGCGGTGCTGAAGTTCCTGGGCACCACGTTCGAGCGTGACGTCATCGACGTGGCGCGGACGGCACCCGGCCGCGCGGCGTTCGCGCCGCTGCTCGCGCAGGCACAGCTCGCCGCGCCCGGCTTCTCGATCCGCGGCGGCACGGACGAGATGCTGATGACGGTCGTGTCCCGGCAGGCACCCGCACCGGTCGTGGACGACATCGGGCGGATGGCCGACGACGTGCTGGCCTCGGCACCCGACCCGTGGGCCGCGGCCGTCGAGCTCGGCTGGACGTCGGTCGGGGTCGACGAGGCGGCGGGCGGCTCGGGCGGCACGTTCGCCGACCTCGCCGCGCTGGTGCGTGCGCTCGGGCGGCACGGCCACGCGGTGCCGCTGGCCGAGGTGGCGGTGGCACGCATGCTGACCGGGACCCCGGCGGTGGCCGCGCTCGGTCCGGACGACGTCTGGGCGGGACACGGCGCCGCGGTGGTGCTCGGCGAGTCGTCGGCCGCCCTGTACCCCTCGGACGGCGAGCCCTGGCACGGTCTGGCGGGCCAGCCGCGGAGGCGGATCGCCGGGGAGCCGACCGAGCTGCCGGTGCCGGAGGGCCTCGACCCCGTGGCACGGCTGACCGTGCTGCGGGTCCACGCCGCGCTCGGCACGGTCGAGGGCGCGTGCCGGCTGACGCGCGAGCACGTCACGACACGCGTGCAGTTCGGCAGGCCGCTGAACCGGCTGCAGGCCGTCGCGCACCGGCTCGCGGAGATGGAGTGCGCGCGGGTGCTGCTCGAGGTCGCCGCGTCGGCCGCGCTGGGCCTCGAACCGACGCGGGTGGCCGCCGCCGCGACCGTGCTCGACCCGGTCGCCACGCTCGTCGCCCGGTTCGCACACCAGCTGCACGGCGCGATGGGCATCACGCGGGAGAGCCCGCTGCACCGGTACACGACGCTGCTGTGGTCCCTGCGTGACGAGGTCGGGGCCCGGGAGTGGGCGCCGCGGCTCTGCCTGGACGAGCCGGCGCTGTGGCACGCGGTCACGACGCGGCCGGTGTCGTCGTGAGCCTGATGGACGGCCGGGCGGTGGTGGTCACGGGTGCCGGCCGCGGCTTGGGTCGCGCGTATGCCCGTCACCTGGCCGAGTCGGGCGCCTCGGTGGTGGTCAACGACGTCGACGCCGCCGAGGCCGCGGCGGTGGCGGCCGGGATCACGGCGGCCGGCGGCACCGCGACGGCGAGCGACCACGACGTGAGCGCCGACGCCGACGGGCTCGTCGAGCTGTGCCTGTCTGCCTACGGCCGCCTCGACGGCCTGGTCAACAACGCCGGCCTGTACCACGAAGCCCTGCCGTGGGAGGAGGATCCGGCCCGCATGCGCCGCACCGTCCTGGTGAACGTGCTCGGCGCGCTCAACTGCCAGGCCGCCGCGACCCGCGTGATGGGCGAGGGCGGCGCGATCGTCAACGCGTCCTCCGGCGGCATGTTCGGCTTCCCGCAGGTCTCGACGTACGCGGCGACCAAGGGCGCGCTGGCCGCGCTCACGTACAGCTCGGCGCTGGACCTCGACGAGCGGGGTATCCGGGTCAACGCCGTCTCCCCGATGGCCTACACCCGCATGACCGCCAGTGCACTGGGTCGTTCGTCCACACTGGACTCACCGCCGCTGGCCGGCATCGAGGACAGGCCGCCGGAGGCGATCGCGCCACTGGTCACGTTCCTGCTGAGCGACCTGGCGGCAGGCATCACGGGCCAGTTCCTCCGCTTCGACGGCCAGAAGGTCTCGGTCGTCACGACGTCGGCGTTCACCGACCACCCGAACGTGACCGCCGACGAGTGGACCCCGCAAGCCCTGGCGGCGGCGTTCGACGGCCCGCTCGCCGCGGGCCTCCAGCCCTACGGCATGACCCGCCGCGAACCGGCACGTAAGTCGCGTCACACCCGTGCGGGTCCCTAGCCCGGCATAGGATCCCGGGTCATGAGTGAGCGGACCGACCTCGCGGAGTGGCGTGCGTGGCGCTCCGGCGTGGCGGCGGTGGACGAGCTGGTCGGCACGTTCGCGGTCGAGCGGCTGTCGGAGTCGACGTTCACCGGGCACAGCACCTCCGTGCCCGAGAACCGCGTCTTCGGCGGGCAGATGCTCGCCCAGAGCGTCGTCGCGGCGACCATGACCGTCGCGCCGCCCTCGGTCGCGCACTCGCTGCACGCCTACTTCGTCCGTGCCGGGCGCCAGGACGTGCCGTTCCGGTTCGCCGTGACCACGTTGCGGGACGGGCGGTCCTTCGCCGTGCGGCGCGTGGACGCGTTGCAGGACAACGAGGTCGTGACGTCGATGACCGCGTCCTTCCACCTGCCCGAGGACGGGCTCACCCACCAGGACGCGATGCCCGACCGGCCGGCGCCCGACGATCTCCCCGCCCGCACCCCGTTCCTCATCTCCTCCGACGGTCCGGCCCGCGCGGGTGCGGTCGACCTGCGTGCGTGCCCGCAGGAACCCGGCGCGGCGGAGTCGTCGGTGTGGCTGCGGGTCGCCGCGCCGCTGCCCGACGATCCCCTTCTGCACCAGGCGATGCTGGTCTACCTGTCGGACTTCAGCATCCTGCACGGCGCGTTCAACCGGCACCGCGTGGCCCGCGAGCAGGTGCGCACCGCGAGCCTCGACCACAGCATCTGGCTGCAGCGCCCCGGCCGCGCAGACGACTGGCTGCTCCACGACAGCCGCAGCCCCGCCGCGGCCGGTGCCCGTGCCGTCGGCAGGGCGAACCTGTTCACGGTGAAGGGCGAGCTGGTGGCCACGGCCGCGCAGGAGATGCTCGTCCGCAGGATCCCGGGCGCCTAGGCACCCGCCGCGCGCCGCACCAGCCCGCCGCCGATGATGAGCCGCTGGATCTCGCTCGTGCCCTCGTACAGGCGCAGCAGGCGGACGTCGCGGTAGATGCGCTCGACCGGGATGTCCCGCATGTAGCCGGCGCCGCCGTGGACCTGCACCGCCAGGTCGGCCACCCTGCCGACCATCTCCGTGCAGAACAGCTTCGCCGCCGACGGCGCGATCCGGCGGTCCTCGCCGCTGACGTAGGCACGGGCCGCCTCCCGGACCATCGCCCGTCCCGCGAGGACTCCGGTCTGCTGGTCGGCCAGCATCGCCTGCACGAGCTGGAAGTCGCCGATCCGCGTGCCGCCCTGGGTGTTGGCCGCGGCGTAGGCGACCGACTCGTCCAGTGCCCGCTGCGCGGTGCCGACCGCGACCCCGGCGATGTGGAGGCGGCCGCGGGCCAGTGACGTCATGGCGGCCCGGTAGCCGGTCGCCTCGTCGCCGCCGACGAGCGCGTCGGCGGGCACCCGGATGTCGTCGAGGATCACGTCGGCGGTCCAGGCGCCCTCCTGGCCCATCTTCGCGTCCTTGGGGCCGACGCTGAGACCTGGCGTGTCCGACGGCACGAGGAACACGGCGATGCCGGGGTCCTTGGGCTTGGGCTCGGCGGTGCGGGCGAACACGACGAACAGGTCCGCGACGGGTGCGTTGGTGATGAACTGCTTGCGCCCGTCGATGACCCAGCCGTCACCGTCGCGGCGCGCCCGGGTGCGCAGGCCGGCCGGGTTGGAGCCCGCGCCGGGCTCGGTGAGGGCGAAGGAGGACACCACCTCACCGGAGGCGAGCCTGGGGAGCCACTGCTCGCGCTGCGCGTCCGTGCCGAAGCCGACCAGCACCTGTCCGGCGATCCCGTTGTTGGTGCCGAACATGGACCGCAGCGCGAGGGTCGTGTAGCCGAACTCGATCGCCAGGTCGACGTCCTGGACGAGGTCCAGCCCGAGGCCGCCCCACTCGTCGGGGATGGCGTAGCCGAACAGACCCATCTCGGCGGCGGCCGTGCGCAGGTCGTCCGGTACCCGGTCCTCGCGCATGATCTCGGTCTCACGCGGCACGACCCTGTCGCGGACGAAGTCGCGGACCTGCCTGCGGATGAGGTCGAAGTCGGCCGAGGACACCTGTGTCTCGCTCATACCGTCGAGGATGCAGGGGATTTGATGCGAGTCCAATACCAGTAGTCGGAGGATTCATCTACCATTCGCATAAGTCGAGGTGATGTGGATGGACGTGCGTCAGCTGCGGGCGTTCCTGGCGGTTGCGGAGGACCTGCACTTCGGGCGTGCGGCGCAGCGCCTGCACGTGGCGCAGCCCTACCTCAGCCGCACGGTCCGGGGCCTGGAGGAGGAGCTGGCCGCGCCGCTGTTCGAGCGCACGACCCGGCGCGTCGAGCTGACCGCGGCCGGGCAGGCGCTGGTGGCGCACGCCCGCACGATGGTGTCGGCGGCGGACGCGGCACGGGCCGCCGTGGCCGCGGCACACGGGGGCCGCAGCGGGCGGGTGCGGATCAGCTTCGCGGGGCCGTCGTCGCACGGGCCGGTCGGGCAGCTGGCACGTGCGGTCCGGGAGCGGCACCCGCTGATCGACCTGGTGTTCCTGCCGGGCCGCTACGGCGCGACGGCCGTGGCCGAGCTGGTGCGTGGCGAGTCGGACCTGGCGCTGGCGCGTTTCACGGAGGCACCCGTGGGCGTGGGCAGCCGGGTCGTGGCGCGGGACCGGTGTGTGGTCGCGGTGCCCGCGGACCACCGCCTGGCCGCGCGCGAGACCATGCGGTTCACCGACTTCCGCGACGAGCCGTTCGTCGCCTTCCCCGAGTCGTTCGGGTCGACGGTCCGCGAGGTGTTCGTGTCGAGGTGCCACGCGGCCGGGTTCGCCCCGGCCTTCGCCCAGACCGCGCCGGACTCGTGGACCTGCGTCGCCCTGGTCGCGGCGGGTGTCGGCCTGCACTTCACCACCGCGAGCGCCGTCGCGAGCCTGCCGCTGGACGGCGTGGTGATCCGCGAGGTCGTCGACCCGGTCCCGCCGGTCCTCGTGTACCTGGCGTGGCGGCGGGCCGGCGAGAACGGCGCGTTGGCCCACGTCCTGCGGACCGCGGCGGAGCTGCTCCCCGACGTCGACCCGACTTGAGGACGACCGCCCCCGCCCGGATGATCATGGAACTACGATGCGTCCATGGCGATCCTTCACAAAGCCACGCTGCACCCGACCAAGCTCGAGCTGCTGGCCGCCTGGCTGCCCGGTCGTGGCTGGTACGCCGAGCCGGACGGGGAGCTGACGCGGGTGGCGTCGTACCGCTTCGACGACCCGGCCGGTGTCGTCGGCATCGAGACCTCGCTGGTCCGCGTCGGGGACGGCCCGGTCTACCAGGTGCCGCTCACCTACCGCGAGGCGCCGCTGGAGGGTGGCGACGGGTGGCTGCTGGGCACCGCCGAGCACTCGGTGCTCGGCAAGCGGTGGATCTACGACGGCTGCGGCGACCCGGTGTACGTCACGGCACTGGCCGGCGCGGTCTTCGGCGCCGTGGGTCAGGCCGAGGAGTTCTTCGACGGCGGCACCGACCGCCGCGAGCCCAGCATGAGGATCGCGGCCACCCCCGGCGAGGCTCCCTCCGTTACCACGATCAGACACGTCGTCGGCGACGACCCCACCCTGATCGTGACGGACGACGTCGAGCTGACGCTCGCCCGCAGGCTCGGCGCCGCCGCACTCACCGGCGCCCTGCTGACCGCCACCTGGCCCGGCCAGGAGACCCCCGTCGCGCTGGCCTCCGCGTCGCAGTAGACGGTCCAGTTCGGATTGTATGCAACGAGTCTCACGATCGTTGACACCCGCTGTCGGGCGCCCTAGTTTTTCGAGACGGGCGTCAGAGTTGTCAGCGCTCGTTGTATGCAATTGCGTGGATGAGGTGGGCGGATGAGCAACCGTTGTCCCCGGACGCCGCGATGACGGTCTCGATAGTGGAGATGTCCCCGAGGGACGGCCTGCAGAACGAGGAGAAGGTGCTCTCGACCGAGGCCAAGGTCGAGCTGGTCTCGCGAGCGGTCCGGGCCGGTGTCCGGCGCGTGGAGGTGACGAGCTTCGTCAACCCCCGCCGGGTGCCGCAGATGGCGGACGCCGACGAGTTGATGACCGCCCTGCCGAGGTTCGACGGCGTCCGGTACGCGGGGCTGGTGATGAACGAGCGCGGTCTCGACCGGGCGCTCGCGGCCGGTGTGGACGAGATCGACGTCGTGGTGGTCGCGACGGACACGTTCTGCACCCGCAACCAGGGCATGACCACGGCACAGGCCTGCGAGACCGCCGCGTCGCTGGTCGCGGCGGCGCGGGCGGCGGGTGTCTTCACGACGGTCACGATCGGCGCGTCCTTCGGGTGCCCGTTCGAGGGCGAGGTCCCCCTGGGCCGTCTGCGTGAGGTGCTCCGGCGGGTCACCGACACCGGGCCCGACGAGCTGGCGCTGGCCGACACGATCGGCGTCGCGGTTCCCTCCGGCATCACCGAACGCCTCGCCCTGGCCCGCGAGGTGGCAGGCCCGGACCTGCCGCTGCGCCTGCACCTCCACGACACCCGGCACACGGGCGTGGCCAACGCGGTCGCGGCGGTCGAGGCCGGAGTGTCCACACTGGACGCCAGCATCGGCGGCGCAGGCGGCTGCCCGTTCGCTCCGGCGGCCACCGGCAACGTGGCGACCGAGGACCTCGTCTACCTGTTCGGCCGGATGGGGGTCGGCACGGACCTCGACCTCGACGAGACCATCGCGGCGGCCGGCTGGTTGGAGGAGCAGCTGGAGACCAGGCTGCCGAGCGCACTACTGCGAGCGGGCGGGTTCCCGACGGCGTAGCCGCACTCCTCAACAGGCGTTCAGTTTTTGGCTCTGGTGTTCCGCCTGCTCGACCGGCACCATGGTTGGAAACTATCCGGTTGAGGTTGGAGCTGGCAATATGTCCACGAAGGTGACTCGGCGGGCGCTGCTCGCCGGTGCGTCCGCTGGTCTCGTGCTTGGTCTGCCCGGAGTCGCCGCTGCTCAGGAGCTTGCCTACGCGGCCTTCCGTGTCGTGCGGGTGCGGCCGGGAGAGCCCGCCCAGCCGGAGATCACCCTGCCGGCGGGATACGAGATCCTGCCCGGTGCCAACTACTCCGTGGCCAGCCGGGCGGAGTACTACACCTTCGTGCGGGGGCCGAAGGCGGCGGGGATCGACGTCCGCGTCAGCTGGCCCGGCGTGCCGGTCCGTGCCGTCGTCCACCAGGAGACGCGGCTGGACCTGCGCCGAAGCCGCGACGGTGTCTCCTTCACGCTGCCGATGACCCAGGTCTCCGCCGACGCCAACCAGCCGACCCTGCAGGTCTGGAGCTCCGTCGACATCTCGCCGGGGATGTACTTCGAGATCGAGCACAACGACCCCGACCGGGTGGCGGGCCCGTGGGCCTCGGTCGCGTGGCCCGAGGGGGAGACGCGGTCGGTCGTGCACCAGCTCATTGCGAGCTACGCGATCTGGAAGGACTCCGGGATGACCGCGGTCGCCGCGGCAAAGGGGCACCGGTTCGCCCTGATGGGGTTCGAGACCAACAACACCCTGCACGCGGACAACCCGCCGCACTGGCACATCTCGTACAACTCAGGGCCGGACTTCAACTCCAAGACCCACAACCCGCACCTGTGGCTGGACACCGAGGGCCGCAACTTCTACAACGGCATGGACGTCACGGGGCTGGGGCGGCTCAAGTACCACGCGAACGAGCCCGCCCCGATCTACGACTTCGTGGGTGACGCCAACGGCGGGCGGGGGAACCTCGTCGTCACGATCACGATCCGCGACGACGGCGGGCTCGACATCACGCCGCCGGACGGCCCGACGTACTCGATGACCGCCGGTCGCGACGGGACGCTCCTCGACGAGGTCGCCGTGCTGCGGGACAACGTGCCGTGGCTGCGGGTGGTCACGAGGGACCTGGTCAAGCTCGGCGTCACCACGGTCCAGGTCGAGGGCCTGGCGCACCACGCCGACTCCCGCTTCGAGATCCTGCGCTACGACCCGCTGACCGGCGTCCTCGCCCGGTAGCCCGCGAATGCACTGAAGGCGTCCTTCGTAACGCTGGGCGTTAGGAAGGAGTCCTTCAGTACCAACGGGATCCGTGCCTCTCACCTCCGGTTCAACGAGGCACTCCGCGTCCGGTGACGGCTCGATGTAAAAATTCGCATTTCCACGCAGGCCCGCCACCGGAGTGGCGGGCCTGCGTATTCGAATACGTTCTCCGGAGGCGTGTGGATCGCCCGGAAAGGTGATGACGTTCGTCACTGGAGGGCCTAGTTCATTCTTGTTAGCTTGGCTCTCGTAGTCACCAAGTAACGGCATCGTGTCGACCGATGGTAGCGCTCCACATAGTCCGGTCTGGTCGGGGAAGCAGAAAGGTATACGCAGGTCAACCTAGTGTTGACTGGTTCTTGCTGTCTTTTCTCCCCGATCTGGAATTGTTTCTTCCGCTTTGCCCGGGAAATTTCCCGGAAATGCTCGTGGTTGACGCAAGGAAATGTCTCATCAGGTGGACGCCAAATGCGTCCCGTTGATCGTCAGTCGGGGAACAAATGAAGAACTCACTGCTCGCCGCGTGTTTGGCCGAGCTGGTCACCACGCACGGGGTACCCGGGGCGCAGTTCGCCGTGCACCACGGCGGCGCCACCTGGACCTGGAACCACGGACTCACCCGTGTCGGCACCGGCACACCGATGACCACCGAGGTGCCCGTGCCCGTCGGGTCGATCACCAAGGTCGTCACCTCGGCCGCCGCGATGGTCCTCGTCGACGACGGCGACCTCGAGCTGGACGAGCCGCTGGCCGAACTCATCCCCGAGCTGCGCGAACCGCGGCTCACCCTTCGACACGTCCTCAGCCACACGGGCGGTCTGCCCTGCGACCCCGCCGACACCCGTGCGGTCACGCCCCGTCGGCACGTCCTGGACTGCTGCCGCACCCTGCGCCCCCTCACCGGACCCGGCGAGGTCTTCTCCTACTCCAACATCGGCTACCTGCTCGCCGGGCACGCCGTCACCGCGGTCACCGGCATGAGCTGGTGGGAGGCCGTGACCACACTGGTCCTCGACCCGCTCGGGGTGCCGTCGCGCTTCATCGCGGGCGGCGACATCCCGACCGGTCTGGTGAGCGGGCACTCGGCCCGGCGCAGACCGGTGGTCCAGTCGCTGCGGGTGCCCGAGGCCGCGGCCGGCGCGTTCGCCGCCAGCGCCCTGGACCTGGTGACGCTCGGGCGGGGTCTCCTCGCGACCGGGTTCCGCGACATGTGGACACCGGTGCCGGGTGCCGAGCCGTTCGGGCTCGCCGACGGCTGGGGGCTGGGACTCGCCACCTACCGGTCCGGCGACACGGCCGGCCACGACGGCAACGGCGACGGCACGTCCTGCCACCTGCGGCTCAACCCCGCGACCGGCACCGTCGTCGCGCTGACCACCAACTCCAGCTCCGGTTTCGCGCTGTGGCGCGACCTCGCGCCCCGCCTGGCCCGGCTCGGGCTGCCCATCGAGGACTACGACCCGCTCGCGGTGGCCGGTCCGCCGGTCGCCACCCGCGACGAGCACACCGGCGACTACGCCAACGGTGATCTCGAGTACTCGGTGCGGCACAACAGGAACGGCGGCCTCCGGCTGACCGTCGACGGCGCGCCCTTCGCGGACCTCACCGTCCACTCGGGACACGAGTTCACCATGCGCGACTGCGACACCGGCGTGACCGACCAGGCAGGCCGGTTCGTCCTCGACCGCGACGGCCGCGTGGCCGGGCTCCAGGTCGGCGGCAGGCTCGCACGCAAGCTGGCCGGGCGCGAACGCCTCGTCGGCTGACAACACCCCAGCACACTCCCCGAAAGGGCCCCACCGTCATGGGTTCCACGACCCTGCTCGACCTCTTCGCCCTGCGCGTGGCGGACGACCCGGACTCACCGGCCGTCCTCGCGCAGGACGTGACCCTGAGCTACGCCGAACTGGACCGGCGCGTCAACCGCCTGGCACACAAGCTCGTCGCGGACGGTGCCGGTCCGGAGAAGGTGGTCGCCCTGCTGCTGCCGAGGTCCGTCGAGATCGTCGTGGCACAGCTCGCGGTCCTCAGGGCAGGTGCGGCGTACGTCCCCGTCGACCCGGCGTACCCGGCCGAGCGCGTCGAGGCGATGCTGGCCGACGCGCGGCCGTGCCTGGTCGTCGACGACCCCGCCTGGGTGCGGGACGACGCGGGCGGTGAGGACACGCCACCCGGCGGTGGGAGCCCTCGGCCGGAGTACGCCGCCTACGTCATCTACACCTCCGGCTCGACCGGTCGGCCGAAGGGCGTCGTGGTGACCCACAAGGGAATCGCCACGTTCGCGCTCGCCGAGGTCGAGCGGTTCGGCGTACGGCCGGGGGACCGGGTGCTGCAGTTCTCCTCGCCGAGCTTCGACGCGTCGGTGCTGGAGCTGTGCATGGCCTTCGCGGGCGGCGCCGCGCTCGTCGTGCCGCCGCCGGGGCCACTGCTCGGCGACCACCTCGGCGAGGTGCTGCGAGAGCGGCGGATCACCCACGCGCTCATCCCGCCGGTCGCACTGTCCACAGTGGCCGAAGCGGACCTGCCGGACTTCCGCCTGCTGATCGTCGGCGGCGACGCGTGCCCGCCGGAGCTGGTCCGCAAGTGGGCCCCGGGCAGGCAGATGGTCAACGCCTACGGACCCACCGAGTCCACTGTGGTCACCAGCTGGAGCGACCCGCTGCACCCCGCCACGGTCGCGCCGCCGATCGGTCGCCCGATCCCGGGCACGACCGTGCACCTGCTGGACGAGGACCTCCGCCCCGTGCCGGACGACACCGCGGGCGAGCTGTACGTGGCGGGGGTCGGGCTCGCCCGCGGCTACCTCGACCGGCCGGGCCTCACCGCGCAACGGTTCCTGCCCAACCCGTACGGCGTGGCGGGCGAGCGGATGTACCGGACCGGGGACGTCGTGCGCCGCCGCGCCGACGGCAACCTCGAGTTCGTCGGCAGGGCGGACCACCAGGTCAAGATCCGGGGCCACCGGGTCGAGCCGGGTGAGATCGAGGCGGTGCTCGCCGAGGACCCGACCGTGGGACAGGCGGTCGTGGTCGCCAGGGAGGACAACGGGCTCAAGCGTCTGGTCGCCTACGTCGTGCCCACCGGCGACGGGCGCCCGGCGCCGGCCAGGCTGCGTGCGCAGGTCACCCGCGTGCTGCCCGCGTACATGGTGCCTGCCGCGTTCGTCGTGCTCGACAGCTTCCCGTTGAGCCCCAACGGGAAGCTCAATCGTGACATGCTGCCCGCGCCGGTGTTCGGCAGTGTCGCCGACGCCGGGTTTGTCGCACCGCGCGACGACCGGGAACAGCTGCTCGCCACGGTCTGGGCCGAGGTGCTCGGACACGCCGACATCGGCGTCACCGACGACTTCTTCGCGCTCGGCGGCGACTCGATCCTGGCCGCGCGGGCACAGGCACGCCTGCGGGCGCTGGGCATCCCGGTGACCGGCCGCGCGATCTTCGACGCCCGCACGGTCGCCACGCTCGTCGAGTCGCTGCCGGGCACGGAGCGGGTGGCCGAGCCGATTCCCCTCGTGCGGCGGGACCGGCCGGTGCCGCTCGCGCCCGCGCAGCGCAGGCTGTGGCTGGAGGAGGTCACGCGCGGCGGCGCGGCGAACAACACCGGCGCGGCCGTGCGGATGACCGGCCCACTGGACCACGTCGCCCTGCGTGACGCGCTGGCCCGGCTCGCCGAGCGGCACGACGCGCTGCGCACCACGTTCGACGTGGTCGACGGCCGACCGTGCCAGCTGGTGCACCAGAACGGCGCGCTGCCGCTGCGGACCGTGTCGGCTCCGGAGGAGGGCCTCGACGCGGTCCTGGTCAAGGAGCTGGCCAGGCCCTACGACCTGCGCACCGGCCCGCTGACCCGCGCACTGCTGGTCAGGCTCGGTCACACCGACCACGTCCTGCTGCTGGCCCAGCACCACCTCGTGACCGACGGCTGGTCCGTCGCGATCCTCCTCGACGAGCTGGCCGCCTGCTACGCGGAGGCCGCGGGCGGACCGCGGGCCGGTTTCGCCGCCCGGCCGCTGGACTACCCGGACTTCGCCGCGTGGCAGGCCGCACGCACCGACGACAGCCGCGACCTCGACTACTGGTGCGACCGGCTCGCCGGTCTGCCGGTGCTGGACCTGCCGACCGACCAGCCGAGGCCGCCCCTGCGTGCCGGTGCGGGTGCTGTGCACCGCCGCCGCCTGCCCTCGGCGCTGGTCGAGCGGCTCACCACCCTCGGCGCCGCCCACGACGCGACCCTGTTCATGACGCTCACGGCCGCCGTTCAGGCCGTGCTGGCCGGGAGCACGGGACAGGACGACGTCGCCGTCGGCACGGTCCGCGCCGGACGGCAACGCGCGGAGCTGGAGGACGTGGTCGGCTTCTTCGTCAACACTGTCGTGCTGCGTGCGCGGGTCGCGGCGGACCAGCCGTTCAGCGAGTTCCTCGCCGACGTGCGCGAGACCGTGCTCGCCGCCTTCGAGCACGACGGCGTCCCGTTCGACCGCGTCGTGGAAGCCCTTGCCCCGCAACGCGACCCGAGCCGCACCGCGCTCGTGCAGGCCGCGGTCGCACTGCACCAGCCGCTGCTGCGCACCCGCGAGGCCGCCGAGCTGCGCCTCGCCGAGCACCAGCTGCCCCGGCCCGCGTCCCGGTTCGACGTGACGGTCGAGTTCTGGCCGGAGGGCGACGACCTCGTGCTGACCGTCGAGTACGACGCCGCCCTGTTCGACACGTCGCGCATCGAGGCGCTGGCAGACGACCTGGACGCCTTGCTGGTGGCCGTGACCGAGCGGCCGGACAGTCCACTCGGGACACTCGTGCCGCTCGCCGGGACCACCGGCCGCACCGTCCGGGAGGTGCCGGACGAGGTGCCGTACGTCCCGCCGAGGACCCCGGTCGAGGCGACCCTCGCGGTCGTGTTCGCCCAGGTGCTGGGCGCGGCGCGGGTCGGCGTGCGGGACAACTTCTTCGCGCTCGGCGGCGACTCCATCCTGAGCATCCAGCTGGTGACCGCCGCCCGTGAGCTTGGCCTGGTGTTCACCTCCCGCGACGTGTTCGCCCACCAGACCGTCGCCGGGCTGGCCGCACACGCCCAGCCCGCCCACGGCCACCTCGTCGAGCACGGTCCCGTCGAGGGAGACGTGCCGCTCACCCCCATCCAGCGCTGGTTCCTCGACGGCCACACCGTGCACCCCGACTGGTTCCACCAGGCGTGCCCGATCGACCTCGGCATGCCGGTCCATCCCGAGGCACTGGCCGCCGCGGTGCGCGCGCTCACCGAGCACCACGACGCACTGCGCATGCGGTTCACCCGGGAACCCGGGTGGCGCCAGGAGAACGCGCCGTCCGGTCTGGACGGTGCGGTGGCCGGTCACGGCCCGCTCTTCGACGCGCGGATCATCGGCGAGCGCGGCGTGCGACTGCGGGCCCACCACCTCGTCGTGGACGGCGTGTCCTGGCGGGTCATCGCCGAGGACCTGCGCACCGCGCACCGCCAGGCCGTCGCGGGCACCGAGATCCGGCTGCCCGCACGCACGTCCGCGTTCCGCGACTGGGCGCACCACCTCGCCGACCACACCGCCTCGGGCGGCTTCGCGACCGAACGCGACTACTGGGCGGCCGTGGCCCGCGAGGACGGGACCGTCCCGCGGGACCGCGACGGCGCCAACACCACCGCCTCCGAGCGGTCGGTCGAGGTCGCGCTGGACCGGGAGACCACGGCCGCGTTGCTGCGGGACGTGCCGCGTGTCTTCCGCAGCGAGGTCAACGACGTGCTGCTGACCGCGCTCGCCGCCGCGCTGTGCCCGTGGGCCGGCCGCGACCGGGTGCTCGTGCACCTGGAAGGACACGGCCGCGAGGAGCTGTTCGACGGCGTCGACCTGTCGCGGACGGTCGGCTGGTTCACCACGCTGTTCCCGGTCGTGCTTTCCACGCCGGGCAACGAGTGGGCAGGCGCGCTCACCGCCGCGAGGGAACGCCTCGGCGCCATCCCCAACCGGGGCATCGGCTACGGCGCACTGCGCTTCCTGACCGGCGAGGACGGCCTCGCGACCGACGCGGCCGTGAGCTTCAACTACCTCGGCCGGTTCGGCGCCGACACCGGCGAGCTGGAGCTGGCCGCCCACCCCGACGCGCCACGCGCGCACCTGATCGACATCGTCGGGCAGGTCCAGCAGGACGAGCTGCTGCTCACCTGGCACTACAGCGCGAACCGGCACGACAAGGCGACCGTCGCGGCGCTCGCGGCGGCCATGGCGGACGCGTTGCGCCACATCGCGGCACAGTGCTCGAGGCCGAGCGCGCTCACCCGGTCACCGAAGGACTTCCCGCTGGTGCGGCTCGACCAGGCCGCGGTCGACCGGCTCGCCACCCCCGAGGTGGCCGACATCCTGCCGCTCACCCCGATGCAGGCCGCGATGGTGTTCCACAGCCTGTCGCAGGACGGCCGGGGCGCCTACTTCCAGCAGACGTCGTTCGTCCTCGACGGCGTCACCGACCCCGGCAGGCTGGCGGGGGCGTGGCGGCGCGTGGTCGACAGGACACCCGCGCTGCGTGCCGCCGTGGTCTGGGCGGACGTGCCCGAGCCGGTGCAGCTGGTGCACGCGCGGACCGAGCTGCCGGTGCGGCTGCTGGACTGGACGGGGCAGGACCGCGTGGCCCGGCTCGCCGAGCTGCTCGCCCACGACCGGGCCGAGGGCATCGACCTCACGCACCCGCCGCTGACCCGCGTGACCATCGCACGGCTGTCCGACACCGAGGTCGCGGTGCTGTGGACGTTCCACCACGTGCTGCTCGACGGCTGGAGCGCCTTCCACGTCCTGGCCGACGTCGCCGCCGCGTACGCCGGTGAGCCGCTGCCGGAACGCCCGCCGGTCAACGGCTACCTGCGGCACGTGGCGAACCAGGACGTCGCCGCCGCGGAGCGGCACTGGCGTGGCGTGCTCGCGGGCATCGAGGCGCCGACGCCCCTGCCCTACGACCGGCCGAGGTCCACGGTCACCGAGGTCAGCACGTCCGCCAGGCTCGAGTGTGGACTGTCCGAAGAGGAGAGTGCGGCGCTGTACGCGTTCGCGCGAGCCAACCGGCTGACCCCCGGCGCGGTCGTGCAGGGCGCGTGGGCACTGCTGCTCGCCTGCTACAGCGGGCAGCGCAGCGTGTGCTTCGGCGCCACCGTGGCGGGCAGGCCCGCGGGTGTGCCCGGGGTGGACGCGATGGTCGGCATGTTCGTCAACACCGTCCCGGTGGTGGCGACGGTCGACGGCGCCGCGTCGGTCGGGGAGTGGCTGCGCGGGCTGCGTGACGCCCAGATGGCGGCCCAGGCCTACGAGCACACCCCGCTGACGAGCGTGCGGGCGTGGAGCGACGTGCCGCCCGGGGTGGACCTGCTCGACAGCGCGGTGATCTTCGAGAACTACCCGGTCGCCGAGCTGAGCGGGCTGCGCATCGGTGAGCTGGCCGCGGTCGAGAGCACCACGTTCCCGCTGAGTGTCACCGTCTACCCGCGCGAGCGGCTGTCGCTGCTGCTCGGCTACGAGCCCGCGTTGTTCGACGCCGCCACGGTCCACACCCTCGCCGGGCACCTGACGCACCTGCTGCGGGAGCTGCCCGCCGACCCGGATCGCCCGGTGTCCTCGGTGCCCGCCCTCACCGCGGCCGAGCGGACTCGGGTCCTGACCGACTGGAACGACACGGCCGTGCCCGTGCCCGTGACGACGCTCGTGGCACTGCTCGCCGAGCAGGCCGCCCGCACGCCCGACGCACCCGCCGTGGTCGCCGGGGGCCGCACGCTCACCTACGCCGAGCTGCACGGCCACGCGAACCGCCTGGCCCGCGACCTCGTCTCCCGCGGCGCGGGTCGCGGCCAGGTGGTCGCGGTTGCCCTGCCCCGCTCGGCGGAGCTGGTGATCGCGCTGCTCGGCGTGCTCGCGTCGGGTGCCGCGTACCTGCCGGTCGACCCGGACCTGCCGAGGGACCGCGCCGAGTTCCTCGTCGCGGACGCCGGTGCCGTCGCGGTCGTCGACGACCCGGCCTCGGTGTACGCCGAGGGCGACGGCACGCCACCGGAGGTATCGCTCACGCCGGCCGACGCCGCCTACGTGATCTACACGTCCGGGTCGACCGGGAAGCCGAAGGGCGTCGTGGTCCCGCACGAGGGCGTGGTCAACCGTCTGCTGTGGACACAGGCCCGCTTCGGGCTGACCGAGCTGGACCGGGTGCTGCAGAAGACACCCGCGAGCTTCGACGTGTCGGTGTGGGAGTTCTTCTGGCCGCTGGTCACCGGCGCGACACTGGTGGTGGCGCGCCCGGACGGGCACCGCGACCCCGGCTACCTCGCCGACCTGATCGAGCGGGAGCGGGTCACGACCGTCCACTTCGTCCCGTCGATGCTGCGTGCCTTCCTGGCCCACGCCGACCTGGCGCGGTGCGCGGGCCTGTTGCGGGTGCTGTGCAGTGGCGAGGCGCTGCCACCCGACCTCGCGGCCGAGTGCCACGCCGGGCTGGCCGCCGAGCTGCACAACCTGTACGGGCCGACCGAGGCGTCGATCGACGTGACCCACTGGCAGTGCCGGGCAGGCGACCTGACCGTCCCCATCGGACGTCCGGTGTGGAACACCCGGCTCTACGTGCTGGACGCGGACCTGATCCCGGTCCCGCCAGGCGCCACCGGCGAGCTGTACCTGGCCGGCGTCCAGCTGGCACGCGGCTACCTGAACCGTCCCGGCCTGACCGCGAGCCGGTTCGTGGCCGACCCGTTCGGGCAGGCGGGCGCCCGCATGTACCGCACGGGTGACCTCGCGCGGTGGACCGGCGACGGCGCCGTCGAGTACCTGGGTCGCGCCGACGACCAGGTGAAGATCCGCGGGTTCCGCATCGAGCCGGGTGAGGTGGCGGCCGTGCTCGCCGAACAGCCCGGCGTCGGCGAGGCCGCGGTGCTCGCCAGGGACGGCAGGCTCGTCGCCTACGTCACGCCGAGCACGGCCGACCGCGCGGGCCTGTGGGCGGCGGCCGCGGCCACGCTGCCCGAGCACATGGTGCCCTCGGCGATCGTCCCGCTGGACGCGTTGCCGCTGACCTCGAGCGGCAAGCTCGACCGCCGCGCGCTGCCCGACCCCGACCACGTGCCGTTCGTCGCCTCCTACGAGGCGCCCGGCACCGCGACCGAGCAGGTCGTGGCCGACATCTGGGCGGAGGTGCTCGGGCTGCCCCGCGTCGGGGTCGGGCACAGCTTCGTCGCCCTCGGCGGCGACTCGCTGTCGAGCCTCGGCGTGACCGCACGCGTCAACGCCGCGTTCTCCCTCGACCTGACCCCGAGGGACGTGCTCGCCGCCCGCACGGTCCGCGCGCTGGCCGACCTCGTCGAGGAACGCGTGCTGGACCAGCTCGAAGCCGTCGCCCTCGGCGACCGCTGAACCGGAGGAAGTGCGAACCGATGACCTCGTCCCGACAGCACCGCATCGACGCGCTGCCAGCACACCTGCGTGCCAGGATGGCGCAGCGCCTGGCCGGAAACTCCGCGCCCGCCCCGGTCTCCGCCGTGCCGCAGGCCCCGAGGGGCGGTCCGCTGCCCCTTTCCTCGGCACAGCAGCGGCTGTGGTTCGCGAGCGAGTTCACCCCGGGCGGCAGCGACTACAACAGCGGCGTGGCGCTGCGGCTGTCCGGCGAGCTTCGGCTACCCGCACTGCGTGCGGCGGTCGCCGGGCTGTCGCGGCGCCACGAGTCGCTGCGGACCACGTTCGCCGGGACCGACGGCAGGCCGACGCAGGTCGTGCACCCGGACCGCGTGACCGGACTGTCCGAAGTGGACTGTAAGGACGGCCTGGACGCGTTGCTGGACGAGGAGTTCGCGCGACCGTTCGACCTGCGCACCGGACCGCTGTTCCGCGCGACGCTGGTCCGCGTCGCGGAAGGTGAGCACGTCCTCCTGCTCACCGCCCACCACATCGTCGTCGACGGCTGGTCCCTGCGGGTGCTGCTCGCCGAGCTGGCCGCCGAGTACGCGGGCACCACACCGGCCGCGCCCACGAGGCAGTACGCGGACTACGCGGTGTGGCAACAGGACCGGCTCGACGGCTCGGCCATGACCGAGCACACGGAGTACTGGCGTCGCGTGCTCGACGGCGCGGCGCCGCTCGACCTGCCCACCGACCGGTCACGCCCCGCGATGCGCTCGACGCGGGGTGCGGCCCACGAGTTCACGGTGCCCGGAGCGCTCTTCTCGCGACTGACCCGAGTCGCGAGAGCCTGCGACACGACGCTGTTCAGCATCCTGACAGCGGCCTGTACGGTTCTGCTGGCCCGCCACAGCGGCCGGCCGGACGTGTCGCTGGGCACCGTGACCTCGGGGCGGACCCGACCCGAGCTGGACGGGGTCGTCGGCTTCTTCGTCAACACCGTCGTCCTGCGGTCCACAGTGGACGACACGCTGTCGTTCACCGACTTCCTCCGGCAGGCCGCCGCGGACTGGCTCGAGGCGTTCGGCCACGACGAGGTGCCGTTCGACCGCCTCGTCGAGGCGGTCGGCGCACCACGCGACCCCAGCCGCAACCCGCTGTTCGACGTGCTGGTGACCCTGCAGAACGACCGGCGCGGCCTGCCGTCGTTCCCCGGCCTGCGGGTCGAGGAGGTCACGCTTCGACGCGACACGGCCAACTTCGACCTCAGCTTCGACTTCACCGAGCACGCCGACCGCGTCGACTGCCTGCTGGAGTACAGCACCGACCTGTTCGACCGGGACACCGTGGAGCGGCTGGCGGGTCACCTCGTCACGCTGCTCGACGCCGTCACCTCGGCACCCGACCGCCCGCTGGCCGCACTGGAGCTGCTGTCCGAGCAGGAACGCGACACGCTGCTGCACACGTGGAACGACACGGCACACGACGTGCCCGACACGACCTTCCCCGCGCTGTTCGAGGCGCAGGCGACGCGCACACCCGACCGGGTCGCGCTGGTCTGCGGCGACGAACGGCGGACGTTCGCCGAGCTGGACCGCGAGGCCAACCGCCTGGCGCACCGGCTCGTCGCACAAGGCGCGGGGCCGGAGCGGGTCGTGGCCGTCGCACTGCCGAGGTCGGCCGCCGCGATCGTCGCGATGCTGGCCGTGTTCAAGGCAGGCGCGGTGTACCTGGCGGTCGACCCGATGCTGCCTGCCCGCCGCCGCGAGCAGCTCGTCGAGGACTCCGGTGCCGTGCTCGTCCTCGACAGTCCACAGGAGACGGACGGCTTCCCGGACACCCCGGTGCAGACCGGGCTCCGGCCCGACCACGCCGCCTACATCATCTACACGTCCGGCTCGACGGGCCGGCCCAAGGGCGTGCAGGTGGAGCACCGGCACCTGGTGAACCTGCTGCACAACCACCGCGCCGGGTTCGTCGCCGACGCGGGCGGCCGGCCGCTGCGGGCCGCGCTGTCGGCGGTGTTCTCGTTCGACACCTCGTGGGAGGGCATCGTCCTCATGGCCGACGGCCACGAGCTGCACGTGCTGACCGACGACGTGCGGCTCGACCCGGACGCCTTCGCCGACTACGTGGCCACCCACCGCGTCGACTTCCTCGACCTGACCCCGTCCTACCTGCGCAGGCTGCTGCCCGCCGGACTGCTCGCCGACACGAGGCACCGCCCGGCCGTGCTGATGCTCGGCGGCGAGGCACTCGACGAGCCGCTGTGGCGGGAGCTGGCCGCGCTGCCCGACACGGCCGTCCACAACTTCTACGGCCCCACCGAGGTCACGGTCGACGCACTGTCCGCGCGGGTCGCGGGGGAGCGGGCCGTGATCGGCCGTCCACTGTGGAACCTGCGTGCGTACGTGCTCGACGACCGGCTCCGGCCTGCGCCCGTCGGCGTGCCCGGCGAGCTGCACCTGGCCGGCGCGCAGGTCGCCCGCGGCTACCTCGGCCGGCCCGGGCTGACCGCGACCCGGTTCGTCGCCGACCCGTTCGGGTCGGCGGGCACCAGGATGTACCGCACCGGCGACGTCGCGCGGTGGCGGTCCGACGGCACGGTCGAGTACCTGGGCCGCGCCGACGACCAGGTGAAGATCCGCGGCTACCGCATCGAGCCGGGCGAGGTCGAGGCGGCTCTGCTGGGCTGTGCCGGAGTCGCCGAGGCGTGCGTGGTGGCCCGCGAGGACGGCGGCCACCCGAGGCTCGTCGGCTACGTCGTGCCGTCCGGCGACGACGTGCGCCCGGCCGATCTGCGCACCGAGCTGAAGCGCACGCTGCCCGACTACCTCGTGCCTGCCGCGTTCGTCGTGCTGGACCGGCTGCCGCTCGCCCCGACCGGCAAGCTCGACCGGCGCGCACTGCCCGCCCCGGAGACCGGCGTCGACGTGGACTCCGCGTACCAGGCACCGAAGGGCGAGACCGAGGTCCGGCTCGCCGCGCTGTGGGCCGAGGTGCTCGGCGCGGAACGCGTCGGCGCGCACGACAACTTCTTCGGCCTCGGCGGCGACTCGATCCTCAGCATCCAGCTCGTGTCCCGCGCCCGCCAGGCGGGACTGCGGTTCACCACCCGGGACGTGTTCGCCAACCAGACGGTCGTCGAGCTGGCGACCGTCACCGGCACAGCCGACGCCGAGGTGCTCACGACACCCGTGCCGTCCGGGCCCGCGCCGCTGACGCCCATCCAGTCGTGGTTCTTCGCCACCCACGGCCCCCGCGCGCACTTCACCATGTCCCTGCTGGTGGAGCTGGCCGACGTGGACCGCGCGGCACTGGGCACGGCACTGTCGGCTGTCGTCGCGCACCACGACGCCCTGCGGACCCGGTTCCTGTCCGACGGCGACGGCTGGCGGCAGGTTCCCACCGATGCCACCGTGGACATCGAGACCGTCGACCTCGGCAGCGTGGCCGGGGCCGACGTGGAGGCACGCGTCGCCGCAGCGGCCGACGCGGCGCGGGCCTCGCTTGATCCGGCGGCCGGCCGGGTGCTGAGGGCCCTGCTGTTCGACCTGGGCCCGGACCGGCCGCCGCGTCTGCTGCTGGTGGCACACCACCTCGTGGTGGACGGGGTCTCCTGGCGGGTGCTGACCGACGACCTGCGCACCGCCTACCGGCAGGCCGTCGCGGGTGAGCCCGTGCGGCTCGCGCCCGTCGGCACCGGGTTCGGCGAGTGGGCGCACCGGCTGGGTGCCCACGTCCTGGCCGGCGCCTTCGCCGACGAGGAGCCGTACTGGTCGGCCCTGCCCGAGCCGACGCCGCTCCCGACCGACCACGACGGCGTGGCGACGGCCGCCACCGCCCGGACGGTGACCGCCCGGCTGGACCGCACGACGACGACCACGCTGCTGCGCCTCGCCGAGGAGCGCTACCGCGCGCACGCCGACGAGGTGCTCCTGACCGCGCTCGGTCGCGCCCTCGCCGACTGGACCGGCCGCGAAACCGTCGGGGTCACGCTCGAGGGCCACGGCCGGGAGGACGTGGTGCCCGGCGTCGACCTGTCCCGCACGGTCGGCTGGTTCACCACGCAGTACCCGCTCGTCCTGACGCTGCCCACCGGCGGCTGGGACGCGACGCTCAAGTCCGTCAAGGAACAGGTCAGGGCACTGCCCCGCAAGGGGATCGGCTACGGCAGTCCCGGGAAACCGTTGCCGGAGCTGTGTTTCAACTACCACGGTCGCTGGGAGGACGACGCCGACTCGCAGTTCCGGACGTGCCACGAGCCGACCGGCGCCGAGGTCGACCCGGCCGCGCCGCTCGACTTCCCACTCGAGATCAACGGCCTGGTCGAGCGTGGCGAGCTGGTCCTGAACTGGCAGTACTCGACCGCCAGGCACGACGAGCGGACCGTGCGGTCGCTGGCCGACGCCATGACCGCCGCCCTGCGTGACCTCGCCGCGGTCTGCGCGGCCGGTGGCGGACGCACCCCGTCCGACTTCCCGCTGGCCCGCCTCACGCAGGAGCAGGTCGACGCGGTCGCGGGCGACGGCTCGAACGTCGCCGACCTCTACCCGCTGACCCCGCTGCAGGCCGGGATGCTGTTCCACAGCCTGGTCGACCCGGACGGCGGCGCCTACGTCGACCAGGTGCGGCTGGTCCTCGACGGGGTGCCCGATCCGGTCGCGCTGGAGGAGGCGTTCCGCCAGACCGTGGCACGGACCCCGGTCCTGCGCACGAGCGTGGTCTGGGAGGGCGTCGAGGAGCCGGTACAGGTCGTGCACCGCGAGGTCGACCTCACCGTCGCCCACCACGACCTGCGTGGCCGTCCCGCCGCCGAGCTGGCCGAGCTGGTGGCCCGCGACCGCGCACACCGCATCGACCCAGCGCAGACGCCGCTCACCAGGCTGACGATCGCGCGGACCGGCGAGGACCGGGTGGTGCTCGTGTGGTCCACCCACCACGTCCTGCTCGACGGGTGGAGCACCGGACAGGTGTTCACCGAGGTGGTCGCCCGCCACGCCGCCATCGGCCGTGGCACGCCCGCCGCACTGCCGGCCCGCAGGCCGTTCCGCGACTACCTCGGCTGGCTCGCCGCTCAGGACACCGAGGCCGCCGACGCGTACTGGCATTCCGTGCTGGCCGGCTTCGACACACCGGTCGCCGTCCCCTACGACCGGCCACCCACCCAGGCCCACCGCACCGAGTCCAGCGCGAACGTGGCGGTCGAGCTGGACGCCGCCGCGGTGCGCGACGCCGCGCAGCGGGCCGGACTCACCGTGAACACGCTCGTGCAGGGCGCCTGGGCACTGCTGCTGTCGCGCTGGGCCGGCACGGCCGACGTCGTGTTCGGCAGCACCGTCTCCGGGCGGCCCGCCGAGCTGCCGGGCGTCGAGGCGATGGTCGGCATGTTCATCAACACCGTGCCGACACGGGTCGCCGTCGATCCCCGGCGCGTGGCCCGGGAGTGGCTGCGGGAGCTGCAGACCACGCAGAGCGAGGCACGCAGGCACGACTTCCTCGCGCTGACCCGCGTCCAGTCCCACGCCGACCTGGCGCCAGGTGCCGCGTTGTTCGACAGCGTCGTGGTGTTCGAGAACTACCCGTTCGAGGACGTGTCCACTTCGGACGGTCTGCGGGTGACCGAGGTCCACACGGTCGACACCACCAACCTGCCGCTGACGCTGTCGGTCAACCTCGCCGACCGGGTGCGGTTCGAGCTGGCCTACGACCCGGCCCTGCTCGACGCCACCACCGCGCGCCGCGTGTCGGGTTGGCTGCTCGCCATCGTCACCGGCCTCACCCAGGACATGGCCCGCCCACTCGGCGAGCTGCCCTGGCTGTCCACGGAGGACCAGGCGCTCGTCCCGGCACCCGCGCACGGGCTGCTCCCGCCGACACCGCTGTTCCACGAGACGTTCCAGCGCCGGGCCGCGCTCACCCCGGACGCCGTCGCGGTGGTGTTCCAGGACACGAGGCTGACCTTCGCGCAGGTCGAGGCCGCGGCCAACCGGCTCGCGCACCGTCTGGCCGAGCACGGCGCCGGTCCGGAAACCGTGGTGGGGCTGCGGTTGCCGCGCTCGGCGGACGTCGTCGTCGCCATCCTCGGCGTGTTCAAGACCGGAGCCGCCTATCTGCCGATCGACCCCGGTCTGCCCGCCGACCGCGTGGAGTTCCTGCTCGACGACGCCCGGCCCGTGCTCGTGCTCGACGAGCTCGGCGACCTGTCGGCCTACCCGGACACGGCCCCGTCCGCCGAGGTCCGGCCCGAGCACGCCGCGTACGTGATCTACACGTCCGGCTCCACCGGCCGCCCCAAGGGCGTGGTGGTCGACCACGCGAACCTCGCCGCACTGCACCACGACCACAGCACCGAGCTGGCCGAACTCCTCACCGGTCCGCAGCGGTTCGCCCTGACCGCGGCGTTCTCGTTCGACACCTCCCTCGAAGGCCTGCTGTTCCTGGCCGAGGGCCACGAGGTGCACGTGATCGACGAGGACCTGCGGCTCGACCCGCCCGCGCTCGTCGAGCACCTGCGTCACGAGGGCGTCACCGCCGTCGACCTCACCCCGACCTACGCGACCCAGCTCATGGCCGCCGGGCTCGCGGACGCCGGCCTGCGACTGGTCATGATCGGCGGCGAGGCCGCGACCGACACGCTGTGGCGGGCGCTGGCCGCGTCCGACCTGGCCGCCGTGAACTACTACGGCCCCACCGAGGTCACCGTCGACGCCACCAAGGCCGTGGTGGAAGGGGAGCACCCGCTCATCGGTCGTCCACTGAGGACGGTCCGCGCGTACGTGCTGGACGGTGAGCTGCGGCCGGTACCCGTGGGCGTGCCGGGCGAGCTGTTCCTCGCCGGCCCGCAGGTGGCCAGGGGCTACCTCAACCGACCGGGACTGACGGCGAGCCGGTTCGTGGCCGACCCGTTCGGCCTGCCGGGCGCCCGCGTCTACCGCACGGGCGACCGCGTCCGCTGGACGGCCGACGGCGAGCTGGACTACCTCGGCCGCGTCGACGACCAGGTCAAGATCCGCGGGTTCCGGGTGGAGCCCGGCGAGGTGGCCGCCGTGCTGCGCAGGCTGCCCGGTGTGCGGGACGCGGCCGTCGTCGCACGGGACGACGGCGCGGGGACGCGCCTCGTCGCCTACCTCGTCGGCGCCGCGGACGAGCCCCGTGCCGCGCTGGCGATGACGCTGCCGGACTACCTCGTGCCCGCCGCGTTCGTGACCCTCGACGAGCTACCGCTGACCGTGAGCGGGAAGCTGGACCGCCGCGCGCTCCCCGTGCCGGACCTCGCCGCGGGCCTCGACACGTTCGTCCCGCCCCGCACCGAGGCCGAGCGGGTCGTGGCCGCGGCTTGGGCCGACGTGCTCGGGCTGGAGCGGGTCGGCGCGTACGACAACTTCTTCGCCCTCGGCGGCGACTCGATCCTGAGCATCCGGGTCGTGTCCCGTCTGCGGGCCGCGTTCGGCACCCAGGTCTCGCCGCGTGCCGTGTTCGAGCACCCGACCGTCGCCGCGCTCGCCGCCGCGATCCCCGGCGGTGACACCACGCCGATCCCGGTCACGGGCGAGGGCCCGGCGCCGATGTCCTTCGCCCAGCAGCGACTGTGGTTCCTCGACCGGTTCGAGGAGAACGGCAGCGAGTACGTCACGCCGACCATGCTCCGGCTGACCGGCGACCTCGACGTCACCGCCCTCACCGACGCGCTCACCGAGCTGATCGCCCGCCACGAGTCGCTGCGCACCACCTTCGACGACGGCGTCCAGCTCGTCCACGACCCGTCACCCGCGGACCTGGCACTCGTCGACCTGACGACCGACCCGGCGCGGCTCGACGACGTGCTGGCCACCGAGTGCACGCGCCCGTTCGACCTGCGCCAGGGCCCGCTGCTGCGCACCACGCTGGTCCGCCTCGGCGCGACCGAGCACGTGCTCGTGTTGGCGCTGCACCACATCGTCACCGACGGCTGGTCGACCGCCGTGCTCACCGAGGACCTCGCGGCCCTGTACCGCGGCGCCGAGCCGGCGCCGCTTCCCCTGCGGTACCGGGACTTCGCGGCCTGGCAGCGTGAGCAGCCCGAAGGCAGCCTCGACCACTGGCGCACGGCGCTGGCCGGCGTCGAGCCACTCGACCTGCCGACCGACCGGCCCCGCCCGGCGGTCCGCACCACCTCGGGTGCCGTGCACCGCTTCACGTTGGCGGGCAAGGAACTCGTCGAGTTGGGCAGGGGCCGCGACAGCACCCTGTTCGTGACCCTCCTCACCGCCTGCCAGGTCCTCCTGGCCCGCTACAGCGGTCAGCGGGACATCGCGGTCGGCACCGTCACCGCGGGCCGTGACCGCGCCGAGCTCGACCGGATCGTCGGGTTCTTCGTCAACACCCTCGTCCTGCGCACGACGGTCGAGGACACCGAGACGTTCGCCGGGTTGCTGCACCGCGTCCGGGGCACCGTGCTGGCCGCGTTCGCGAACCAGGAGGTGCCGTTCGAGCGGGTCGTCGACGCGCTGGCCCCCGTCCGCGACCCGAGCCGCAACCCGCTGTTCGACGTGATGGTCCTGCTGCAGAACACGCCGGACGAGGTGCCGGACCTGCCGGGGCTCGCCGTGTCCGAGGTGACCCCGCCGGTGGTGACCTCGACCCACGACCTGACGTTCGAGTTCCAGCAGTCCGGCGACGAGCTGCTGGCCGGCATCGAGTACAACCCCGACCTGTTCGACGCGACCACGATCACCCGGCTCGCACACCACCTCCGGGTGCTGCTCACGGCCGTCGCCGCCGACCCGGACCGTCCACTGTCGACGGTGGACCTGGCGGACGACGTCGAGCTGGCCAGGCTGCTGGACGAGTGGCAGGGCGACGACCTCGACGGCCCGCACCCGTTGCTGCCACAGGTGTTCGCGGCCCAGGCCGCCCGCACCCCGGAGGCCGTGGCGGTCGTGTGCGGTCACGTGTCCCGCACCTTCGCCGAGGTGGACACCGAGTCGAACCGGCTCGCCCACTGGCTGCTGGCCCGCGGCGCAGGCCCGGAGCGGCTCGTCGCGCTGCGAATGCCACGCTCGGTCGACCACGTGGTCGCGATGCTGGGCGTGCTGAGGTCGGGTGCCGGCTACGTCCCGGTCGACCCGAAGCTGCCTGCCGACCGGCAGACGTTCCTCCTCGCCGACACCGACCCCGCGGTGGTACTCGACGCACTGCCCGACCTGGCCGGACTTCCCGACACGGCACCGGACGTGGCACCGCACCCGGGCCACCGCGCGTACGTCATCCACACCTCCGGGTCCACGGGCGTGCCCAAGGGCGTCGAGGTGGACCACGCCAACCTGGCGGCCCTGTTCGCCACGTTCCGTGCCGACCTGATCGACCCGCTGGCCGGTCCCGACCGCCTGCGTTACGGCCAGACCTCCGTGTTCTCGTTCGACACCGCGGTCGAGGGCCTGCTGTTCCTCGCCTCGGGCCACGAGCTGCACGTCATCGACGACGACACCCGCCTGGACCCGGTCGCCCTCACCGCCTACCCACTCGACGTGCTGGACGTCACCCCCGCCCACGCCCGGCGGCTGGTGGCGGCGGGTCTGCTGGACACGGACCTGCGTGCCGTCACGGTCGGCGGCGAGGCCGTCGGCGCCGACCTGTGGCGCGAGCTGGCCGGGGCAGGGATAGCGGCGCACAACTTCTACGGCCCCACCGAGGCCACCGTCGACGCCACCCACGCCGAGATCGCGGGCGACCACCCGCTCATCGGGCGTCCACTGAGGACCGTCCGCGCCTACGTGCTGGACGACGCCCTGCGACCCGTGCCCGTCGGTGTGCCCGGCGAGCTGTACCTGGCGGGCCCGCAGGTGGCCAGGGGCTACCTCGACCTGCCCGCCCTGACCGCACGCCGGTTCGTCGCCGACCCCTTCGGCGCCCCCGGCACCCGCATGTACCGCACCGGCGACCGCGTCCGCTGGACGACCGACGGCGAGCTGGACTACCTCGGCCGTGCCGACGACCAGGTCAAGATCCGCGGCCACCGCGTCGAGCCCGGCGAGGTGACGGCCGCGCTGCTGACCCACCCCGACGTGCGGGACGCCGTCGTCGTGCCCCGCGCGGCGGGCGACCACCTGCGGCTCGTCGGCTACGTCGTGGGCGGCGACCCAGCCGAGCTAACGACGCACCTGCGCGCGACGCTGCCGGACTACCTCGTCCCGGCCGCACTCGTGCCGCTCGACCGCCTGCCCACCACCGCCAACGGCAAGGTCGACCACCGCACCCTCCCCGAGCCGCCCACCCGCCCGGACGCCGGTTACGTGGCCCCGGCGCAGGGCGTCGCGACCGAACTGGCCGCGATCTGGGCGACCGTGCTGGGCGTCGAACGCGTCGGCGCGCACGACAACTTCTTCGCACTCGGCGGCGACTCGATCCTGAGCATGCAGCTCGTGTCCACCGCGCGGGCGGCCGGGATCCGCCTCACGGCCAAGGACGTCTTCGTCCGGCAGACCGTCGCCGACCTCGCACTGGTCGCCGTCCGCGACACGGGTGCCGCGACGGTCGCGGACACGGGCGGCCCCGCGCCGCTCACCCCGATCCAGCGCTGGTTCCTCACCACGCACCCGCCGGAGCACCACGCCCACTACACGATGTCGATGACGGTCTCGGTGCGGCCGGACGTCGACGTCGACCGCCTGCGCCGCGCACTGACCGCTGTCGTCGAGCACCACGCCGCGCTGCGCAGCCGGGTCACCGAGATCACCCAGAAACCGTTGGCCGCGAGGTACGTGCTCGACGTCGTGCCCGGCATCGACCGGGACCGCGCCGCACGCGCGGCGCAGACCTCGATGTGGCCGGCGGGCGGCGCGGTGTTCCGCGCGGTCCTGTTCCCGGGCGATGACCCCGTGCTGTTCCTGACCGCGCACCACCTCGTGGTCGACGCCGTCTCCTGGCGGGTGCTGCTCGCCGACCTCGAGCGCGCCTACCAGGACCCGGACGCGCTCGGCGACCGCACTGTCTCGTTCGGACACTGGGCGCGGCTGCTCGACGAGCACGTGGCCGCGGGCGGCTTCGACGCGGATCTGCCGTACTGGCAGGCGGTTCCGGCCGTGCCGCCGCTGCCCTTCGACCACGCGGGCGGCCGCAACACCGCGGCGACGGCCCGCACGGTCACCACGACGCTGACCGCCGCCGAGACCGACGCCCTGCTGCGCGGGGTGCCCGACGCCTACCGCACCCAGGTCAACGACGTGCTGCTCGCCGCGCTGGGCCGCGCACTCGCCGACTGGACCGGGGAGTCACGCGTCCTGCTGACCCTGGAGGGACACGGCCGCGAGGACGTGCTCGACGGCGTCGACACCAGCCGCACGGTCGGCTGGTTCACCAGCCAGTTCCCCGTCGCGCTCGACGTGCCGCCCGCCGACTGGGGCACGGTCCTCAAGTCCGTCAAGGAGTCCCTGCGTGCGGTGCCCCGCCGCGGCATGAGCTTCGAGGCACTGCGTTACCTGCGTTCGGGCGACGACCTCGACCACGTGCCGGACCCGCAGGTGTGCGTCAACTACCTCGGCCGCTTCGACGACACCGCCACGCCGGACGGCCTGCTGCGCGACACGGCCGAGCCGCTGGGCCAGGACGTGGCGCCGGCGTCGCCACGCAGCCACCTCCTCGACGTCACCGCCGCCGTCGAGAACGGCCGCCTGCGCATCGAGTGGGAGTACTCCCGCGAACTGCACGACGAGGCCACCGTGCGTGCCCTCGCCGACAGGACGACGGCCGCGCTGCGGGAGATCACCGCCCACTGCGCGTCCCACGGCGGCAGGACCCCGTCGGACTACCCGCTCACCACGCTCACGCAGTCCGAAGTGGACGGGCTGGTCGGCGACGGGAGAGATGTCGAGGACGTCTACCCGCTCACCCCCATGCAGGCCGGCATGCTGTTCCACAGCCTGGCCGACGGCTCCGGCGCGTACGTGACCCACACCCGCGTCCGGCTCACCGGCGTCGACGCACACGCACTCGGCGACGCCTGGCAACGCGTCGTCGACCGCACCCCGATCCTGCGCACGGCGTTCGTCTGGCGCGGCGTCGGCACCCCGGTGCAGGTCGTGCACCGCGGCGTCCGGGTTCCGGTGGCCTACCGGCCGGTCACGGCGGACGAGCCAGGCGACCTCGACCCGGCCACCGCGCCACTCGTGCGCCTGGTGGTCGACCAGGTCGAACCCGGCACCGTCGACCTGCTGTGGACGTGCCACCACCTGTTGCTCGACGGGTGGAGCACCTCGCAGGTGTTCGCCGACGTGCTCGCCGAGTACGCGTCGGCAGGCGCGGCGCAGGCGCGGCGCCCGTTCCGCGACTACCTCGCCTGGCTCGCCGACCAGGACACCACCGCCGCCGAGCACCACTGGCGTGACACCCTCGCGGGCATCACGGGTCGCACGCCGCTGCCGTTCGATCGCCCGCCCGTCGCGGCCCACGAGTCCGAGACGACCGCGACCGTCGGCCTGACGCTTCCCGCCGCGGGCCTCGAACGCGCGGCCCGCGACCACGGCCTGACCGTCAACACGCTCGTGCACGGCGCGTGGGCACTCCTGCTCGCCAGGCACAGCGGCGAACGCGACGTCGTGTTCGGCACCACGGTCTCCGGCCGCCCGGCGGACCTGCCCGGCGTCGAGTCGATCGTCGGCATGTTCATCAACACCGTGCCGACGCGGGTCCGCGTCGACCGGACCGCGCGGCTGGTCCCGTGGCTGCGTGCGCTGCAGGAGGCACAGGCCGAGTCGCGCCGGTTCGACTTCCTGTCGCTGTCGCAGGTCCAGGCGTGCCCGGACGTGCCGGCGGGGGAGCCGCTGTTCGACAGCCTCGTCGCGTTCGAGAACTACCCGATCGGGGCCGAGCAGGACGGCGGCCCGAGGGTCGTCTCGGCCGACAGCGTCGAGACCACCAACCTCGCGCTCAGCCTCGCCGCGCACGTGGACGGCACCGACCTGCGCGTGGAGCTGGGTTACGACCCGCGCCTGTTCGACGAGGGCACCGCCGAGGCCATGACCGCCCGGCTCGGCCGGGTCGTCACCGCGATGGCCTCGGGTCTGGATCGCACGTTGGGCGAGCTGCCAGTGTTGTCCGCTGCCGAACGTGACCGCGTGCTGGTGGGGTGGAACGGCTCCGCCACCCCACCAGCACCCACCACCGTCGTCGAGCTGTTCGCGCGCCAGGCCGCCGCCACCCCCGGCGCGGTCGCGGTGACCGACGGGGACCGCGCCCTGACCTACGCGTCGCTGGACGGGCTGTCGAACCGGCTCGCGCACCTGCTGGTGTCCCGGGGCGCCGGGCCGGAGCGCCTGGTGGGCCTGTCACTGCCGAGGTCGGCGGACCTCGTCGTGGCCGTCCTGGGGGTGCTCAAGTCGGGGGCCGGGTACCTGCCGCTGGACCCGGACTACCCGGCCGAGCGCATCGCACGGACCGTCGCCGACGCCCGCCCGGTCACCGTCCTGGACGCCCTGCCCGACCTGACCGGGCAGCCCGCCGAGCCGGTGTCCGCCGACGTGCGACCCGACCACCCGGCCTACGTCATCTACACGTCCGGGTCGACCGGGGTGCCGAAAGGTGTGGTGGTTCCACACGCCAACGTCACCAGGCTGTTCGCCGCGACCGACCACTGGTTCGGCTTCGACGGCGACGACGTGTGGGCGTTGTTCCACAGCTACGCCTTCGACTTCTCCGTGTGGGAGCTGTGGGGGCCGCTGCTGCGCGGCGGTCGGCTGGTCGTCGTGCCCCACGCGGTGTCCCGCGACCCGCGTGCGTTGCTGCGGCTGCTCGCCGAGGAGCGGGTGACCGTGCTCAACCAGACGCCGTCGGCGTTCTACCAGCTCATGGCCGCCGACACCGGGGAGCCGCTTGCCCTGCGCTACGTCGTGTTCGGCGGCGAGGCACTCGACCTGTCCCGCCTCGCGCCGTGGTACCGGCGGCGCCGCGACGACGCGCCGGTGCTGGTGAACATGTACGGCATCACGGAGACGACCGTCCACGTCACCTACGCCGCCCTCGACGCGGCGACGGCCG
This sequence comes from Actinophytocola oryzae, assembly GCF_004364325.1. Taxonomy (GTDB): domain Bacteria; phylum Actinomycetota; class Actinomycetes; order Mycobacteriales; family Pseudonocardiaceae; genus Actinophytocola; species Actinophytocola oryzae. The sequence goes on from NZ_SOCP01000001.1 coordinate 508,516, forward strand.
CCGCGGCACGCGGCAGTGTGGTGGGCGAGCCGATCCCGGACCTGCGGACCTACGTGCTGGACGCCGACCTCGAGCCGGTGCCGCCCGGCGCGACGGGGGAGCTGTACGTGGCGGGCGCCGGCCTGGCCCGCGGCTACCTGGACCGGCCCGGCCTGACCGCGTCCCGGTTCGTCGCCGATCCCTTCGGCGCGCCGGGGACCCGCATGTACCGGTCGGGCGACCTCGTCCGCTGGACGTCGGACGGGGTGCTGGAGTACCTCGGGCGCGGCGACCACCAGGTCAAGATCCGCGGCTTCCGGATCGAGCTGGGCGAGGTCGAGGCCGTGCTGGCCGCCGACCCCGAGGTCGCCCAGGTCGTGGTGATCGACCGTGAGGACGAGCCGGGCCACCGACGTCTCGTCGCCTACCTCGTGACGACCGCCGACCCCACCGCGATCCGCGACCGCGCGGCGCGGGTCCTGCCCGCGCACATGGTGCCGTCGGTGTTCGTGGTGGTCGACTGGTTTCCTCTGACACCCAACGGGAAGCTGGACCGCCGGGCACTGCCGGTGCCGAGCGCGGGCGGCACGGACACCTACGTCCCGCCCCGCACGGAGGCGGAACACGCGGTGGCCGCGGTGTTCACCGAGGTGCTGGGTGCCGAGCGGGTGGGCGCCACGGACAACTTCTTCTCACTCGGCGGGGACTCGATCGTCGCCATCCGCGTGGTGTCCCGGCTGCGGGACGCGCTGGGCGTCGAGTTGTCGCCGCTGACGCTGTTCACGAAGCCCACGGTCGCGGACCTCGCCGCCGCACTGGGCGACCGGCTCGCCGAGCCCATCCCCGCGGTGCCCGACGGGGTCGACCAGCCGCTGTCGTTCGCCCAGCAGCGGCTGTGGTTCCTGCACCAGCTGGAACCGGGCAGCACCGAGTACACCGTGCCGCTGGCCGTGCGGCTGCGTGGCCGGCTCGACGTCGACGCCCTGTCCGACGCGCTGACCGCGCTGGTCGCCAGGCACGAGTCGCTGCGGACCACCTGCCACGAGATCGACGGCCGCGGCGTGGCGCGGGTCCACCCACCCGGCCCGGTCCCGGTCCCGGTCGTCGACGTCACCCCCGATGACCTGGACGCCGTGCTCGCGGCGGTGGAGCCCTTCGACCTGAGCACCGGGCCGCTGTTCCGGCCGGCGGTGTACCGGCTGGGCGACGACGACCACGTGCTGGCGCTGACCGCGCACCACGTGATCACCGACGGCTGGTCGGCAGGCGTGCTCGCGGGTGACCTCGCGTCGCTGTACGAGGCGCGGATCACCGGTACCCAGGCGGAGCTGCCTGCGCTTCCCGTGCGGTACAGGGACTTCGCGGCATGGCAGCGTGGCCGCACCGAGGTCGTGGCCGAGCAGCTGCGGCACTGGAGGACGGTGCTGGCGGGTGTGCCGGTGCTGGAGCTGCCCACGGACCGGCCCCGGCCGCCGACCCACACGACGGCGGGCGCGCAGGTCGGGTTCACGGTGTCGCCTCGGGTCGCCGAGGCACTGCGGGCGGTCGCGAGTGGGCAGGACGGCACGCTGTTCATGGCGCTGGTGGCGGCGTGCACCGTGATGTTGCACCGGTTCAGCGGTCAGGACGACGTGGCCGTCGGCACCGTCGCGTCGGGTCGGGAGCACCCGGATCTGCGGCGCGTGGTCGGGTTCTTCGTCAACACGATCGTGCTGCGCACGCCGGTCGACGCGCGTGGCTCGTTCGCGGCGCACCTGGGGCGGGTGCGGGAGACCGCGCTGGCCGCGTTCGCGAACCAGGACGTGCCGTTCGAGCGTGTCGTCGACGCGGTGGACCCGGACCGCGACCCGAGCCGGACGCCGCTGTTCCAGGCGATGGTCGTGCTGCAGAACGCGGCGGAGCGGGCCACGGACTTCGCCGGGCTGCGTGCCGAGGACGTCGAGCACCCGGTCGTGACCGCGGGCTACGACCTGACCTTCGAGTTCCACGAGCCCGGAGACGGCTCACTTGACGCGGTCCTCACGTACAACACCGACCTGTTCGACGCCGCCACGGCGCGACGGTTCGTCACGGGTCTCGACAGGGTCCTCACGGCCGCGGCCGCCGACCCCGACGAGCCGGTGGGCGCGATCGACGTCGTGACGGGGGAGGAACGCGCACTGGTCGAGTCGTGGCACGAGGCCGGACCGGACGTTCGGCAGGTGACGTTGATCGAGCTGTTCCGTGCCCAGGTGACGAGGACACCGCACGCGCCCGCGCTGATCGCCGGGGAGTCGGTGCTGACCTATGCCGAGCTGTCCGCCCGCGTCAACCGACTGGGCCGGGTGCTGGCCGCACGCGGCGCGAGGCCGGAAACCGTGGTGGCACTGGTACTCCCGCGCTCGCCGGAGCTGATCATCGCCCAACTCGCGGTGGCCGCGGCCGGTGCGGCGTACCTGCCGGTCGACCCCGACTACCCGGCCGACCGCAAGGCCCTGATGCTGGCCGACGCCGCACCCGTACTGGTGATCGACGATCCCGCACAGGTGACCACCGACGGACTGGGGATCGAGCCGGCGGTCGCCGAGCTGAGCAACCCCGCCTACGTCATCTACACCTCCGGCTCCACCGGCGTCCCGAAGGGCGTCGTGGTCACCCACGAGGGGTTGGCGAACTTCGCGTTCGCCGAGGCCGACCGGTTCGCCGTGCGGGCGGGTGACCGGGTGCTCGCGTTCTCCTCACCGAGCTTCGACGCCTCCGTGCTCGAGCTGTGCCTGGCCCTGCCCCACGGCGCGGCGATCGTCGTGCCCCCGCCCGGCCCGCTGGTCGGCGACCACCTCGCCACCGTGCTGGCCGACTGCCGCATCACCCACACCCTCGTCCCACCGGTCGCGCTGGCCACCGTGCCCGACACCGACCTCCCCGACCTGGCGACCCTCGTCGTCGGCGGCGACGCCTGCACGGCCGCCCTCGTCCGGCAGTGGGCACCCGGCCGCCGACTGATCAACGCCTACGGACCCACCGAGGCCACCGTCGTGGCCACCTGGTCGCAGCCCCTCGCACCCGACCGGGGCACACCGCCCATCGGCCGTCCCATCTGGCACACTCGCGCCCACGTGCTCGACGCCGACCTGCGCCAGGTGCCCGTCGGCGTCCCGGGCGAGCTGTACGTGGCGGGCATCGGCCTCGCCCGCGGATACCTCGGCAGGGCGGGACTCACCGCGTCCCGGTTCGTCGCGAACCCGCACGGCGTCCCGGGGGAGCGGATGTACCGCACGGGCGACCTCGTCCGCTGGAACCGGGACGGCGAGCTGGAGTTCCTCGGCCGCGCCGACGACCAGGTCAAGGTCCGCGGCTTCCGCATCGAGCTGGGTGAGGTCGCGGCGGCCCTGCGCGAGCACCCCGACGTCACCGACGCCGTCGCCGCCGTCCGGCCCGACGACGCGGGCCACAAGCGGCTCGCCGGGTACGTCGTCGCCGGCCGCGAGCTGTCCGGCGGCGAGCTGCGCGACTTCCTCTCCGCCCGGCTGCCCGAGTACCTGGTGCCCACTGCCTTCGCCGTGCTCGACGCGTTGCCCATGTCCCCCAACGGAAAGGTCGACCGGCGAGCACTCCCGGAACCCGACCTCGCCGCCGCGGCCGAGTTCGTCGCACCGACCTCACCGGTGGAGACCACGCTCGCCCGCGTCTGGGCCGACGTGCTGGGCATCGACCGGGTCGGCGTCACCGACAACTTCTTCGCACTCGGCGGCGACTCGATCCTGAGCGTGCAGGTCGTCGCCAGGGCCCGCCGTCACGGGCTGCACCTGACCACCAAGGACCTCTTCCACGCCAGGACGATCGTCGAACTGGCGCGTGTCGTCACCGTCGAGACCGGCGTCGAGGACCACGCCGAGGTCACCGGCCCCGTGCCGCTCACCCCGATCCAGCACTGGTTCCTGGCCGCCGACCGCGAGCACCCGCACCACTTCAACCAGGCACACCACATGGAGCTGTCCGCGGAGCCAGACCTCGCGGCCCTGCGCACCGCGCTCGACGCCCTGCTCGCCCACCACGACGCCCTGCGGCTGCGGTTCCACCACGACGACGCCGGCTGGCACCAGGAACACGCCCCGCACGAGCCCGTCGACGTGCTCGAGGTGCACGACGTGTCGAGCCCCGACGACCCCGCGGTGACCGAGCTGGCCGACGCCGCACACGCCGGCTTCGACCTCGCGACCGGACCGCTGCTGCGTGCCGTGCTCTTCCGGTTCGCCGACGGTCTTCCCAGGCTCCTGCTGGTCGCGCACCACTTCGTCGTCGACGGCGTGTCGTGGCGCCTGCTGCTCGACGACCTCGACACCGCCTACCACCAGGCCGGCCGCGGCGAGCCGGTCGACCTCGGCGCCAGGACCACGTCGTGGCAGCAGTGGTCGACCGCGCAGACCGAGCTGGTGGCGTCCGGCGGCCTGGACCACGAGCTGGCCTACTGGAGGGCGTCGGGTACCGGCGCGGAGCTGCCGTGCGACCGCGCGGACGGTCCGGTCGGGACGGACGCCGTCGAGATCGCACTGGACGCGGTGGACACCGACGCGCTGTTGCGTGCCGCGCCCGCCGCCTACCGCACGAGGGTCAACGACGTGCTGCTCGCGGCGCTGGCGTGGGCCCTCGCGCGGTGGACCGGCCACGACCGGGTCGCGATGACGCTGGAGGGACACGGCCGCGAGGACGTCCTCGACCTCGACGTGTCCCGCACGGTCGGCTGGTTCACCACGATGTTCCCGGTCGCGCTGACCGTCCCCGACGGCGACTGGCACACGGTCGTCCGTGACGTCCGCAAGCAGCTCCGGTCGTTGCCGGGCAACGGTTTCGGCTACGGCGCGCTGCGCTACCTCGGCACTCTCGACCCGCCGGGCCCGCTGCCGAGGCTGTCGTTCAACTACCTCGGCAGGTTCGACTCGCGAGCCGAGGAGGACGACGGCCTGTTCGGCGCGGCGCTGCCCGTGATCGGCGCCGACCACGACCCGGCCGACGTCGGCGAGCACCTCGTGGACGTGGTCGGCGAGGTCGCGGACGGGAGCCTGTCGTTCGTCTGGTACTTCCGGACCGACCACTTCAGCAGGGCGGCGATCGAGGCCGTGGCGGCGGACTTCGCCGAGGCACTGCGCGGGATCGCCGGGGCCGTCCGATGACGACGGTCGCCGACGTCCCCCTGGCACGCAACAGGAACTTCACCCTGCTGTGGGTGGGGCAGGGTGCGGCCGAGGTCGGGTTCAGCGCGTCCATGCTGGCGTTCCCGCTCGTGGTGCTGGCGGTGACGGGGTCGGCCGCCGCGTCGGGTCTGGTGCTGGCCGCCGACGCGGTAGCGCAGGCCGTCCTGGCGCTGCCGGGCGGTGCGCTGGTCGACCGCTGGGACCGGCGGCGGATCATGCTCGCCTGCGAGGTGGCGCAGGCGGTCGCGCTGGCGAGCCTGGTAGCGGCGTTGCTGCTGGACGGTGTGTCCCTGCTCCACCTGGCCGTGGTGGCCGCGGTGCTGGGCGGGTGCCGGGCGTTGTTCGAGCCCGCGGAGGACGCGCTGCTGCCGTCGCTGGTGCCGGAGAGCAGGCTGGCGACCGCGGTGGCGACGAACAGCGCACGCTCGTCGATCGGCCAGATGGCGGGCACGGCGCTGGGTGGCGTGCTGTTCGGCGTCGCGCGGTGGGCGCCGTTCCTGCTGGACCTGGTGACCCACGTGGTCGCGTTCGTGATGCTGGCGTTCCTGCGTGCGCCGACCCGTCCGCCTGCCGAGTCACCGGCGCTGGGCAGGGAGATCGCGGAGGGTCTGCGGTGGCTGTGGCAGCGCGGGGAGATCCGCGTGACGACGGCGTGTGCCGTGGCGCTGAACCTGTTCTTCGCGGCGTACTACCTGGTGGTCGTGGTGCTGGCGGAGCGGCAGGGCACACCGGCGGGCGAGATCGGCGTGATGGCGGCGATGCTGGGCGTGGGCGGGGTGGTCGGCGCGATGATGGCACCGTGGCTGCACCGCAGGCTGTCGCCACACGCGGCCATCGCGGGCGTGTTCTGGGCGCTGGCGGCACTGTGCCCGCTGGCGGTGCTGGCCGACAGCGGCTACCTGCTGGGCGCCCTGTTCGCCGCGATGGCACTGCTGGCACCGACCGCGAACACGACGATCATCACCCACCAGCTGCTGCTGACGCCCGATGCCCTGCGTGGGCGGTTGAGCGGCACGTTGAACGTGGCCATGGGCGGCGCCGCGGCCGCCGGCCCGGCGCTTGGCGGAGTGCTCGCCGAGGCCGCCACCCCGACCGCCGCCGTGCTCGTGTGCGCGGCGGGCATGACGGTCGCCGCGATCGCGGTGACGGTCAACCGGACCCTGCGTTACTACCCGAGAGAGGAAAGCCAGTGCGCGACGACATCACCTACCGAGTCCTGACCAACGACGAGGCGCAGTACTCGCTGTGGCCCGCACACCTGGACGTCCCGGCGGGTTGGCGGCCGGAGGGACCGACCGGCACGCAGGAGGAGTGCAGCGCGTACGTGGACGAGGTGTGGACGGACATGCGCCCCCGCACGCTGCGGGAGCACATGGACGCGAACTGAGCCCTCGCGGCTCCGAGGGCCGCGCCGTCCGCACCCCGGCGCCTGCCGCGGGGTGCGGACGGCGACCAGTGCCCGACGCCTCGGCCGGCTCGACCCGCAGCCAGTGCAGCTCGAGGTCGCCCGCCAGGGGCGGGCTCGGCTACCGGCAGCGGGGCCGTCCTTCACTGGTGGCACGTCGTCCACTGCGAGGCACCGCCACCCAGAAGGGGGCTCTTCCCGAGAAGTGGCACTCCCTCGCGCCGCCTCAGCCCGGAGGTGAGCGGGGATCAGCTCCGTCGGGCGGGCCTCACAGCCGGGTCCCCCCGAGCTCGGCGAGCATCGCGCGGGCCTTGTCCTCTGCCTGGTCGTAGCGTTCCGGGCAGCACGAGTGCTGGACGCTCTGCGCGAGAAGGCCCGAGGTGTCGTCGGGGTGGAGCGGCTCGTTCCTGATGGCCTCGTCGAAGAACTTCGTCGCGGCGTACTCGACGTCCATGATCTGTTCGGTCGTGCCCCACCCCTGGCTCGGGCGTTGCTGGAACACGCCGAGGGAGTCCTGGTCGCCGCACGGCAGGTTGTTCATGTGCGACTCGACCCACCCGGCCTCGAACGCGGCGAGCATGACCTTGTCCGAGGCACCCAGCTCGACCCCGACGTCGTGGACGACGCGGATCACGGCGGGGTCGTGTTCCGACGGGATCGACTCGCAGTCCGCCCTGTCGACGGAGAGTGGCACGTGGTCGTCCGGTCCGGCGGCGGCCACGCCGCTTGTGAGCCCGGTCGCCGCGACGGCGCAGGCCAGCGCGAAGCCGACATCACGCAGGGTGGTTGACACGGTCATGGGTGGCCCTCGCCTCTCGTGGTGGTTGGCCCGAGTACCACGCAGCGCGACGGCGTGAACACTTGTACTGTCTGATATGTCTGTTCTGTCGATTTAAGGGAGTTCGCCGTGGGCTTGTTCGACGCCATCCGTGAGAAGGCGGGCGAGTTGTTGTCCGGTGCGACCGAGAAGATCGGCGACGTGGCAGGCGAGGTGCCCGGCGTTCAGGACCTCTCCCAGTCGGCGACCGACATGGCCGGCCAGGCCGGTGACGTCGCGGGCCAGGCCGGTGACGTGGCCGGGCAGTACGCGGGCCAGGCCGGTGAGTACGCAGGTCAGGCGGGCGACTACGCCGGTCAGGCAGGCGAGCACGTGACGGGGGCGGCCCAGGACCTCGGCGCCACCGCCACCGACGCCGCAGGCTCGGTCGCCGGCACCCTCCCCGACCTGCCCGAGCCCTACCGGCCCTGAACCCGCCGAGGTCGGGCGGGGGCCACAGGAGGCCCCCGCCCGACCTGTCAGAACGCCTGGTTCGCGAAACCGCGCTGCGCCACCGTGTTCAGCATCGACACCCACACGCTGCTCGTCGTGTGCGGATCGCCCGTCACGCCCAGCCGGGACTTCGCCGTGTTGAACGCGCTCTGCGTCAGCGGCCCCCAGTCACCGTCGACCGCCAGGCCGGAGTTCAGGAAGTTGTTGCACATCGACTGGACGAACACGGTGTCGCTCACGGAACCCTTCACGCACCTCGGCGGCAGGTCCTCGAAGTCCGAATGGATGTGGTCCGCGTGCTCCGAGTTGTACCAGCCGTCCAGCACGTACCGGAAACGCCTGCGGCACGTCGCGTCCACCGCCAGGTAGCGCCTGCGGATCTGCTGCGTGCCCGACGCGTGTGCCCGGTCGATGGGCGAGATGGTGGTGCCGCTCGACCACCGCACGTGGTCGAGGTCCATCGCCGTGCCCGCGCCGTGCTGGCCTGCCTTGTTGACGTAGAAACCCGCCGACACCAGGTACGTGATCGTGCCGTACGCCGACGACAGACTGCGCAGGTCGCGGATCCACAGGACCATCCGGTCGTAGAACGCCTGTGTCACCTGCCAGTTGCGGCTCGACGTGTCGCCGTAGGTCGAGCGCCAGTAGTAGACCGGAGTGCCGTCGATGTTGCTGAACGTGATCATCTTCTGCTACCCCTCAGATCGTCGCCGTCACGAGCGTGCCGTCCACCAGCCAGTACGACTGGCTCCCCACGACGCCCACCGCCTGGGCTCGCGCCGCGCGGCGGGTGGGCCCCTCGGTGCCGCTCATGCTGTTGGCGACCCACTTCGCACTGTCGAACGCCTTGATGGCGGTGTCGGTGTGGGTCTCCTTGGCCGTCCACGCCAGCCCGTCGGGGGAGCGGTGGATCGTGGCACCGGTGGCGTCCACTGTGGACAGCAGCCACTCGCCGTCGTGACCGACCGCCGTGGCGGTCACCTGGTTGGTGTCCTCCAGACCGGTCGTCGCCACGGTCTTCCAGGTGTTCCCGGTGCGCCGGGCGACGATCCGGGTGTGCGGCGCCCGTTCGAGTGTCAGCAGGGCGCCTACGGCCAGCGTGCCCTCCACGGCCGTGAGGTGGCCATCGCCGTCCAGCGTCGCGGCCCGCGACCACCTCAGGCCGTCGCTCGACTCCCAGACGGTGGGTGCGGTGCCGGTCGCGCCCACGGCCACGAGCCGCTCGCCCGTGGCGGACAGGTCGAGCACGTCGGCCTTCTCCAACCCCTGGGTGGCACGGCTCTCGCCGGTCGCGGGGTCGACGAGCACCCAGCGCGCACCTGACCGGCCGAGCACGTACACGGTGTCACCGAGCCGCGCGGCGCCCGCGGCCCTCGACAGCGTCGGCGCCGCGGCTGCCGTGCCGGCCATGACGGCGGCACCCGCGGCAGCGACCGCGCCGATGAAGACCCTTCTGGACAGTGTGGACGTCATGGACAGACTCCTCGCGTCACGGGTGGCCGCGGCAGGCCGTGCAGGGGACGAACGCCGCAAACACACCCAACCGTGTCGCAAGTAAGTTGGCAACTAACTGTCTGGAGTAACTTGTGGTCAATTTTCCCTGAGGTGGTCGTAGCCGACGAAGGTGAACATCCGTTCGCCTGCGACGAGCGGGCGCGGCTCGCCCGCGAACCGGTGCACGCCGACGCCGAAGTCGAGCGCCGGGGAGGACACCCACTCGCGTTCGAAGCCGACCTCCTCGAACCACTCGCAGATCGTGGGCACGAGGTCGGGCTCGTCGCGGCGGTGACGGGTCCAGACGACGGTCCCGCCGGTGCGGCACAGCCCGGTGCAGTACCCGACCGTGCGGTGGATGTCGTCGTCGGTGATGTTGCCGAAGACCCCGCAGACCAGGACGAGGTCCGCGGGCGCCATGTCCAGGTAGTGGTCGGTGAGGGAGGCGTCGGCGGTCACGACGTCCACGCCCGCCACGCCGGACTCCCGCGCCACGGCGGTGTTCCCCGGGTCCAGCTCCACGAGCCGGGCCCGCACGTCGTCCCGGCGTGGGTGGTCGGCGAGCACCTCCAGGAGGTCACGCCCCTGCCCGGCGCAGAGGCTCACCACCCGGACGGATCCGGGCGGGCAACGGTCCAGAGCCTCCCGAACACGCCCTTGGACGGCGCGCAACCGCTGGGCCAACCACGAGTCGGGCTGGTCGTAGTCGTCGTGCCAGCGTCGCCAGTCCACGACGAGACCCTACGCCGACCGCACTGAAGGACTCCTTCGTAACGCTGGGCGTACTGAAGGACGCCTTCAGTGCGTTGGGCCCAGGCCTGGCGTGCAGGTCAGCGTGTCCACGGGGCGCCGAGGGTCGCGAAGGTCGCGCCCTCGGTCGCGGCCCGCAGGCACCAGGTCTCGACGTCGGTCACCACCGGGTGGCGGTCGTCGCCGTCGCCCTCCCAGCTGACGTGCTCGCCGGCGATCGGCGTCGGGTCCTTCGCCGCGCGCACCGCCTCCACGACGTGCGTGAAGCCCGCCGTGTCCTCGACCGGACAGCGCGGCCGCCTGCCGGTCTCGCGGGCCGTGACCAGGTCCTCCAGCAGGTCGACCCGACCGAAGGGCAGCGTCCGGCCCGCCACCTCGACGGTGTCCGACTCGTAGGCCAGCCGCAGCGTGCCCTTGCTGCCGTGGACGAGGACCAGCGCGGGGGAGCGGCTCGGCGCGCACAGCGTGAACCCGAACCCGAGCCGCCGCCCGTCCTCGAGCGTGACCACCCCGGACGACGTGTCGTCGGCCTCGATGTCGTTGGCGCGGTACAGGTCCGTCTCGACCTCGGCCACACCCGCCCCCGCGACCAGCAGCGCCGTCGCGACGGCGTGGGCAAGCGGGTTGGTCACGACACCGTCCACGACGTCCCGGCCGTCCATCCGCCGCCTGCCCGCCCACGCCGACCGCGCCCAGTACCCGGCCGTGCGCACCCACGTGCCGACCGCCCCGAACCCGGTCACCGTGCCGATCTCGCCGTCGGCGACGATCCGCCGCACCGCCTCGACGGCCGCCGAACCGTAGGTCTGGAACCCGATCTGGCACAGCCGGCCCGTCTCGGCCGCGGCGGCCCGCACCTGTTCGAACTCCGCCAGCGACGGCGTGGGCGGCTTCTCCAGCAGCACGTCGCAGCCCGCGCGCATGGCCGCCACCGCAAGCTCGCTGTGCGTGTGCGTCGGCGTGGCCACCACCACGACCTCCGGTCTGGCACCGGGGTCGGCCAGGAGCTCCGCCAGGCTGTCGTGCCAGGTCGCGCCGTTCAACCGGGTGGCGAGCGGGCCCGGCGGACGCGGGTCCGCGACGGCCACGAGCCGGGCCAGCCCCGCCGAGGCGAGCCGGTCCAGCCGGTCGAAGTAGGACGCGCCGTGACCGCGTGCGCCGACGATCGCGACCCGCTTCACCGCACACCCCGCCGGGCCGTCGCGACCCGGGCCAGCGCCAGCTCGGCGAGGTCCGCCGCGTCCTGGGTGGTAAGCCGCCGGTCGACCACCAGCGCCACGAGGCCCAGCTCCAGGTCCTCCCCGGCGCCGATCACGCACGGGGTGTCCCACGCGAGCGCGGGTCCCGCGCCGACGTAGTCCGCGACCCGGACGAACCACGGCCTGGGCTCGGCGCGGTCGTCCTGCACCAGGACCACCGAGGTCCACTCCCTGCCGTACCGGCCGCCGAACGCGAGCCACGACGAGCGCGACCCGTGCGCGCCTGACTCCGCCGACGCGTCCGCCGTCAGCACCTCGGTCGACTCGGCCGACACCAGCCGGCAGAAGATCCCGCCGTAGCCGGCACCGGGCCTGCCCCGCAGCGCCGGGCTGGAGATCGTCGCGCCTGCCGGGGCGGTCAGCCTGCTGTGCCAGCCGAGTGCCCACGCCTGCGCCTCGGGGATGATCACGCCGGTCAGCTCGCGGTGCTCGACGAGCTGCTGGCGGTCGTGCTGGTCGGCCCAGGTGAGCGACTCGTGCAGGCGCGACCCGTCCTCGTCCAGCTCCACCCCGGTGCTGATCTGCCGCCCGTGGTTGCGCAGCAGCGTGGGGCCCTGGCCGGGCAGGAACGTGCGCCCACCCCAGTAGGACGTCCCGTCGACGTCCGCGATCGTGAGCGAGAGGCCGTAGTGGTGGCGGTGGTCGACCGGGCTGAGGTCGGTCACCGTGCGGCCGGTCAGCGACCGCATCGGGTGCAGGTAGGGCCGGGGGCTGTGCACCTGCGGCATGCCCGTGCCGTCGGAGTACCGCGTGAGCGGCAGGTCCTGGTGTTCGAGCACGGCGCCGACGGCGTCGATCCGCCACCGCGCCTCGCCGACCGCCCGCTCCAGCTCCGCCCCGCCGGGCCCCGGCGCGGGCATCCCGAGGCGCCGCGCGGGCGGCACCGGACCGCTGCTGGCCCGCACGACCAGCTCGGGCGCGATCGTCTCCGGCGGCGACTCGGCGTCGGCGTCCTCGATGGCCAGCACGAGCCGCTCCCACGCACGCCTGCCGAGCGCGAACTGCGAGACGCTCGCCGTGGTCAGCGACGGGGTCGCGTAGCGGGACAGCTCGATGCCGTCGAACCCGGTGACCGAGATGTCGCCGGGCACGGCGACACCCGTCTCGTTGAGCCTGGCCAGCAGCCCGAACGCGACGAGGTCGTTGAACGCCAGCGCACCGGTGGACCGGCTCTCCAGGACCTCGTCGGCGACGCGGTAGCCGTCCTCGATCGTGGTCCCGGCGGGGATCACCCGCACGCGCAGGAACGGGTGGCGCCGCTGCGCCTCCTCCAGCCCGGACAGGCGGGCCCGGTTCGACGCGGCGACCGGCGGCCCCGCGAGGTAGGCGAGGTCGCGGTGGCCGAGGCCGACGAGGTGGTCGACGATCGCCGCCATGCCGTGGGCGTAGTCGACCGAGAGCGTCTGCGCGCCCTCGACCGGCCGGTTGAGCACGATGAGCGGCGCCGCCCTGGCCAGGAGGGAGTTCAGCTCCTCGTCCGGCATGCGGGGGCTCGCGAGGATGAGGGCGTCGCAACGCAGCCGAGCCTCCAGCGCGGCCTCGGCCTCCTCGTTCGGGATCTCGCCCGTCTCCGCGACGAGCACCCGGTAACCGCTCTCCGCGGCGGCCGCCATGGCCCCGCGCAGCACTTGCTGGAACATCGGGTTGCCGAGGTCGGGGACGACGAGTGCGACCGTGTTGGTGCGCCCGAGCGACAGGCTGCGCGCGATGTTGCTCGGCCGGTACTGGAGCCGGTCGGCGGCGGCGTGGACGCGCTCGGCGATCTCCGGGGCGACGGAGGTCCTGCCGTTCATCACCCTCGACACCGTCGCGCGGGACACCCCCGCCGCGGCGGCGACCTCCTCGATGGTGCTCGCACCCTTGAACGACCGTGCCATTACTTCGCGACCTCTTCCGAGTTGACCAGCTCGACCGACACCCCGGCGAACGCTACGTGGTCCTTCCCGTCCGGCAACCCGAGCGGGGCGGTCGCGAACAGCCCGACATCCGCGCCGATCCAGTGCCCGGCCCTGGCCGGGAACACGCTGTCGACCGGCCGCCACGCGCCGTGCACCCGCCAGGCGAAGGCGATCACGCCCTCGGCGTCGCAGTGTGCCCGGACCGCCACGGTGCGCGTGCCGGGTGGCAGGACCTCCTGGGCGAGCGTGACCTCCCGCCTGCCGCCGGTGGAACGGCGGCAGACCACGTGCAGGCCTGCCGGGGTCTCCTCGAGGCCGACCCAGGCGTACTCCCCGCCGAGCACGACCAGACCGGCCCTGGTGCCGGGCTCCGCGGGACCGAGCGTCAGCGACGTCGTCCACGTCGACGGCCGCCCGGGCAGCTGCTGGCCGAGGACCCGCGGCAGCAGCCGCAGGTCGCCGACGTCGTCCGGGAGCACCCGCAGGTGCAGCGTGCCGTCGCCGGGCAGCAGGCACCAGTCCGGGTCGGGGTTGGCCTGCCAGTACCACCTCGGCGCGAGGGTCGTCGTGGTGAAGTCGTCGCCGCGTTCCGGTTCCCGTTGCGGCAGCACGGATCCCGTGGGCCGGGGGTGGGTGCGCACGGGCTCGCCGCTCGTCGCGTCCGGTGCGGCGGCGCCGATGACGGGCCAGCCGTCCGGCCGCCAGGTCATCGGCTGGAGGTGCACGACGCGGCCGAACACGCCGCGGTCCTGGAAGTGCAGGAACCAGTGCTCGCCGTCGGGCGTCTCGACCCACGCGCCCTGGTGCGGCCCGTTGACGTCGGTGCCGCCCTGCGTGAGCACGACCCTGCCCTCGTACGGGCCGGTGATGTCACGGGCGCGGAACACCGACTGCCAGCCGGTCGTGACCCCGCCGGACGGGGCGAAGATCCAGTACCAGCCGTCGCGCCGGTGGATCTTGGGCCCTTCCAGGGTGTGGTGGCCGGGCAGCTCGTCGCCGTCGATGACCGTGCGGGGGGTGCCGACGAGTTCCGTCAGCCCGGGGTCGACCTCGACGAGCGTGAGCCGGTTCGCGAGGCCGCTGCGGCTGTGTGCCCAGCCGTGCACGAGGTAGGCGCGGCCGTCGTCGTCCCAGAACGGGCACGGGTCGATGAGCCCGATGCCGGCGAGCAGCAACCGGGGCGGCGACCACGGACCCCTGGGGTCCGCCGCGCTCAGCACGAAGATGCCGTGGTCGGGGTCGGGGTAGGTGATGTGGAAGGTCCCGTCGTGGTGGCGGATGCTCGGCGCCCAGACGCCGGAGCCGTGCCGGGGCAGGCGGTAGTGCGCCTCGGGTGGCAACGCGGGCAGTGCCCTCGCGACGACCTCCCAGCCGACCAGGTCGCGCGAGTGCAGGACCGGGAGGCCGGGCGCGCGGTTGAAGCTGGAGACGACCATGTAGTAGTCGTCTCCCACCCGTACGACGTCCGGGTCCGGCCAGTCGGCGTTGAGCACTGGGTTCGTGAAGTCCATCGACGAGCCTCCTGCCAGAGGTTTGCGCCCTTTGCGCCTATAGGAAACCGGTTCCCCAGCTGTTACCGTAGCCGACGGTAAACCGGTTTCCCAACCGGCGAGCAAGTCAACTCAAAGACGAGATGAGGTGCGTGACCATGGGACTGCGAGGGCGGCTGGTCGGCCTGGCCGCAGTCGTGGCGGCACTGGTGATCGGCGGCTGCGCCGGCCCGGGCAGCGGTGACCAGGCTCCCCCGAAGGCCGCGACGGCGGACTGGGGCAAGGCCGAGGGCACCGTCGAGTTCTGGGACACCAATGCCAACCCCCGGCTCACCGAGGAGTGGCAGGGGCTGATCTCGGACTTCCAAAAGGAAAACCCGAAGATCAAGGTCAACTACGTCGGCCTGCCCAACTCCTCCTACCTGCAGAAGGTGCAGAACGCGCTGGCCACCGGGGAGATCCCCGACGTTCTGCTGATCGGCAACGACATCGCGAGCCTCATCGCGCAGAAGGCGCTGGTGCCACTGGACGACGCGCTGAAGGAGGGCAAGCTCTCCGACAAGATCGACAAGGACATGGTCGAGAACGAGCGGGTCAACTCGGCCGACCGCAAGATCTACAAGGCGCCGCTGACCGCCCTCTCGGACGTCATCTGGTACCGCAAGGACTGGCTCACCCAGGCGAACCTGAAGGCACCGAAGAGCTACGACGAGTTCTTCGCCGACGCCGAGAAGCTCACCGACCCGGGTGCGAACCGGTTCGGGTTCGCGTTCCGCGGCGGCCCCGGCTCGATGCCGCCGATGATCGCCATGACCTACGGCCAGTCGGGCGTCGGGGAGTTCTTCACCAAGGACGGCAAGGCCACCCTCGACGACAAGGCCAACATCAAGGCCTTCAAACGCTACGTGGGGCTGTACGGCACGGTAAGCGCGGCGGCCGACATCTCGAACGACTACCCCAAGATCGTCGCGGCGTTCGACGGCGGCTCGGCGTGGGCCATGCACCACAACCTCGGTTCGTTCCAGGACCACGTCACGGCCCTCGGCGCGGACAACGTCGAAGGCGTGGCGCCGTTCCCGAACAAGGACGGGGTGATCACGTCGACGAGCCCGTCCATCTCCGGGCTGAGCATCCTGGCCGGCAGCAAGCAGAAGGCCGCGGCCTGGAAGTTCGTGGAGTACATGAGCACCACGGGCAACTCCGAGTGGGCCGAGACGGTCGGCCAGGTGCCCGCCAACCTCGACGCGCAGAAGGACCCGTGGGTCACGCAGGCGCAGCCACTGGAGGCGGTCGTCAAGACGGCGGCCAACCCGAAGACGCAGTTCGTGCGGCTGCCGACCTACCTGCCCGACTGGGGCTCGATCCTCAAGACCGAGATGGAGCCGGACTTCCAGGCGGTGCTGCAGAAGACGATGACACCGGAGGACTTCCTGTCGAAGTACGCCGACCGCTTCGAGAAGGCGTTGGCCGAGTACAAGGAACACGGCGGGAAGTAAGCCGCGCCGGTGCCGCTGGTTTGTGCTGAAGGGCGCCTCCGTGACGCTGGGACCTGGATCCCACAACCGGCTTGGGCGTTTCGGTGGTGCGACCAACTCTTCCCGGGCCGGGCGCTTCGCGCCCGGCCCGGAGCGGTGGTCTGCCGGGATGCAGGCGGTGGTGCGCCGTCACCGATGCGCCGACCCGTTGCACTGAAGGACGCCTTCATAACGTTCGGCTCGCCCCAGTGCACTGAAGGGCGCCTTCGTAACGCCCAGCGCACTGAAGGGCGCCTTCGTAACGTTCGGCTCGTCCCTGTGCACTGAAGGGCGCCTTCGTAACGCCCAGCGCACTGAAGGGCGCCTTCGTAACGTTCGGCTCGTCCCTGTGCACTGAAGGGCGCCTTCGTAACGCCCAGCGCACTGAAGGGCGCCTTCGTAACGTTCGGCTCGTCCCTGTGCACTGAAGGGCGCCTTCGTAACGCCCAGCGCACTGAAGGGCGCCTTCGTAACGTTCGGCTCACCCCTGTGCACTGAAGGGCGCCTTCGTAACGATTGGCTCGCGTCCGCTGTGGACCTTCCACCTGGGGTTTACCGTTCGGCGGTTGGAAAGTGCGTCGTGGACGGGCGGGGCGCGCAGTGCCCCGCCCGCGAAGCGGTCCGGCAGCCCGTCGCGGATCCAGGCCGAACGGTGGATCCACGCTGGGGCGACTGTGGCTCCGCCGTGGGGCGACGAAGGCGTCCGTCAGTGCAATCGCCGGCACGCGGTGAGGAACGTGGTCGCCAACTCCTGCATGGGCCCGTCAAAACGGTGGGGACCGGCCACGGTGACCCCCACGTAGTTCCCGACCGCTCCGGCGAACCGCCCACGCAGCAAGGCGTCGGCGCGAGCCATGCCCTCGGCCGGGAACAACGCGTCCTCGGCGGCATACAGCACGAGCTGGTCGTGCTCCCCCCTGGCGAAAGCGACGTCGGGCCAGTCCCGGCCGTCACACAGCCCCGGGGCCGCGAACAGCCACGAGTGCGCGTCGAGGTAAGCGGGCAACAGCTCGTCCACAGTGGACATCATGCACGCGATGACACTGGCCATTATCCGCGTGTCCAGCGCCGTCAGCACGGCCGCCCGCCCACCCCCACCGGAGAACCCGACCACCCCGACACCGTCGACATACGGAAGACCGTCCAGAACCTCGAGCGCGGTGAGGTCGTCATGCGCGACGGCACCCGCGAACGACGTGCCCATCACCCCGGCGTACTTGGCGACCGTCGACTCGTGCAGTGCCGCCGCGGCATCGTAGTCGGCTTCCTGGCCGGCCGCCCGGAGAGTGTCGCGCAACCGCCACGGCGGCGTCGACAGGTCGAAACGACGTGAACCCCACGAGAACGCGTCGTGCGCGAGCACCGCGAAACCCGCCCGGGCAAGCCGTTCCGCGAGTGCCGAGCCGCCGTAGTGCCCACGGCGCAGCCGTTCCGCCACCGGCGACGACGAGGTGATCAGCCGCTCGGCGCCGACGCTCTTGACCCCCGCGTGGCAGTGCAGCGCCAGGATCCCGGGCAGCCTCGACGGCCTCGGTGACGGGACGACCAGCCACGCCCGGGTCGGCGGCCCGAAAGCCGTCCGCCAGCGCAGTTCCGTCGTCTCCAGCCCCTCGGACCGCCACGCACGTCCCGGTTCCGGCGTGGGGCTCGTCGGCGCCAGTACGCCGAGTCGCCCGGCCAGTTCGCCGTCGAGGCGCTCACCCGTTCGCCACGCCGCGGGCCAGTCCTCGTAGCCGCCGATCGCGGACGGCCGTGCGGTCAGCCCTTCACCGCCCCGGCCGAGAGTCCCTGCACCAGGTAGCGCTGTACATAGGCGAACACGAGCACGACCGGCACCACGGCCACGACCCCGCCCGCGGCGAGCGCGCCGAAGTCCACACTGTACTCACCGAGCATGTAGCTCAGCCCGACCGGCACCGTGAACTGGTCCTGCGAGTTCAGGAACATCAGGGCGAACAGGAAGTTGTTCCACGCCGAGATGAACGCGAACGAGCTGATGGCCACGATTCCCGGGCGCAGCAACGGGAGCACGGTCGCCAGGAACCCGCGGAACCGGCCGCAGCCGTCGATCCACGCGGCCTCCTCCAGCTCGATCGGGATATTCCTGACGAACCCGGCCATCAGCATCAGCGACAGCGGCAGGTGGAACACGACGTCCGCGACGACGATGCTCCACAGCGTGTTGATCAGGAACGTCGCGCGGAAGATGTCGAACAGCGGGATCAGCATCATCGCGCCGGGGATGAACTGCGTGCACAGCATCAGCATCATGAACACGCCCTTGCCCCGGAACGAGAACCGGGCGAGCGCGTAGCCGCCGAACAACGCGATCGTGGTGCTCAGGAACACCGTCAGCACCGCGATGATCACGGAGTTCTTGAAGAACACGGAGAAGCCCGCGCCGTTCCAGACCGTCGAGAAGTGCTCGAGTGTCATCGGCCACGGGAACAGTGCCGTCGACCCGGCCTCGCGGAACGCGAACAGCAGGATCCAGTAGAACGGCACCAGCGTGAACAGCAGGAACAGTGCGAGCGGCACGTAGATGGCCCAGCGCGGGGTGCGCCTCGGGTCGGTGTTGCGGCGGGACCGTGGCCTCGCCGCCGGCGGGACCGGGGGAGCCGAGGTGGTCATGGTGAGGCTCATGTGTTCTGGTCCTTCCCCATGCGCACGAGCCAGAGGTAGGTGAGGGAGAACAACGCCAGTAGCACGAAGGTCGCCATGGTCAGCGCCGAGCCGTAGCCGAACTCCTTGGCGTCCACGGCAAGGCGCGCGACGTACAGCGGCAGCGTCACCGTCGCGTTGCCGGGGCCGCCGCCGGTCAGCGTGTAGAGCAGGTCGACGTTGTTGAACTCCCACACCACCCGCAGCAGGGTCGAGATCGCGATGGCGGTGCGCAGGTGCGGCAGCGTGATCGACCAGAACCGGCGCAGGCGGCCCGCGCCGTCGACCTCGGCCGACTCGTACTGGTCGCGCGAGATCGACTGCAGGTCGGCGAGGATGAGGATGGCGAAGAACGGGATGCCACGCCACAGCTCGGCGATCACCGCCGCCCAGAACGCGGACCCGGCCTCGGCGAGCGGGCTCGTCCCGTAGGAGCCGATGCCCGCGTCGGCGAGGTAGCGGCCGAACCCGGTGGTGGGGTTGTAGATGAGCAGCCAGATCGTGGTGGTGAGCACCCCGCTGACCGCCCACGGCGCGAAGACCAGCGCCCGCCCGACGGCCCGCCCGACAAACGTCTCGTTGATCACCAGCGCCAGGGCCAGCCCGAAGACGAGCTGCAGCCCGACCTCGACGAACACCCACTGGGCCGTGAAGACGAGCGACTGCCAGAACAGTGAGTCCTCGGCCATCGTGACGTAGTTGTCGAGCCCGACGAACCCGTTGCCCCACGGCTTGGTGACGTTGTAGTCGTAGAGGCTGTAGTAGACGACGCTGCCGATCGGGTAGACCAGGAACACCGCGACCAGGATGCCGGCGGGGGCGATCAGCAGGTAGGGCGTCCACCGCTCCCGCCGAGGTCGCCGCCGCCCCGGCGCGACCCCGGCCGTCGCCGGCGCGTTGAGCACGGCCATTGTGCTTCTCCGCCTCTCGGTAACCGGTTTCCCGTCAGTGAAACGTACCGGCCCGCGAAGGTCAATCCCTAGGCTGACGAACGCAGTGGTCGATTGAGAAACCGGTTGCTCGGGGCGGCCGCATGGCCTGATGCCGCCAACGGTCCGCGACAACCGCCCGCCGACGTGCCTATCCTCGGGGGAGAGGCGTCGACTGGGGGGAGACGGACATGAACGGACCGTTCGGCTTGCCCGTGCCCATGTTCCTGCTGCTGTACGGCATCGCGATCCTGGCGTCGGTCGCCTACGCGGAACTCCTGCGCCACCGGCTGTGGGCGCCACGCGTCACCGACACCTCGGCGGTCGACCGCCCGGCGCTGCTCGCCTACCTCGACCACGGCGCGGACCGGGTGGTCGAGGTCGCGCTCGTCAGGCTGGTCGGGAGCGGCGCGGTGCGGGTCAGCAGGAAGGGCAACGTCAGCGCCACGACGAAGGAGGTGTCGAACCCGCTCGACCAGGTGGTGCTGGACGCGATCGGCAGGCGACCACGTCCGGTCCACCAGGTGGTGGAGCGGACCGTGCGGCTCCCGTCGATGACCGGACTGGACGACATGCTTCGGCGCAAGCGCCTGCGGGTGCACTACGCCGACTCGGACCGTGCGCTCAGGCGTGGACTGGTCGCCCCGTTCGTGTTGCTGGGGATCGGCGTGGTGGCGTTCGTCATGGGGCTGTTCGCGGACTACCCGGTCGGGTTCCTGCTGCTGGAGATCGTGGTCGGCGCCGCGGTGGTCGGGCTGCCGTACCTGCGTCAGATGCCGTACGTGACGGTGCACGGCGAACGGCTGCGGGCCGCCGTGCGCGAGAGCGCCGGCCCGGCGGACCTGGTGGCGCTGCACGGGTTGGCCTGGTATCCCGATGCCGAGGTCGCATCGGCACTGCAGGCCACGCGCTACCCGCCACCGCCGCCGCGACCCGCCTACCAGCCCGCGCCGCCGGCCCCCAGGCCGCCTGCCGCCAACCCGCACGGCTCGACCGCGTTCGACGGCGCCTACGGACGCCATTCGGGTTTCTACGGCGGTGGGCTCGGTGGCGCGGGCGGGTGTGGCGGCGGCGGGGCCGGTTGCGGTGGCGGCGGGGGTGGCGGATGAGCCTGTCCAGGTTGGGCATCGGCATCGGCTGGCGCGCGGAGATCGACCTGACCGTCGAACGGCTCCCCGGCGTGGACTTCGTCGAGGTGCTGGCGGAGAACGTGCCGCTCGACCCGCTGCCGGAGTCGCTGCGTGTGCTGCGTGCGCGTGGGGTTCCGGTCGTCGTGCACGCGGTCTCGCTGTCGCTGGGCGGTGCGGAGCCGCTGGACCCCGCACGCGTCGCGCACCTCGCGGCGGTCGCGGAGGCGGTCGAGGCGCCGCTCGTGAGCGAGCACGTCGCGTTCACCGGCGCCGGTGGGCTGGAGTCCGGGCACCTGCTCCCGGTGCCACGTACCCGCGCGGCACTGGACGTGCTGGTGGCCAACGTGCGGGACGCGCAACGCGAGCTGCCGGTGCCGCTGGCGTTGGAGAACGTCGCCGCGCTGCTGGACTGGCCGGACGCGGAGCTGTCCGAGGGCCGGTTCCTCGCGGAGCTGGTCGAGCGCACCGACTGCCTGCTGCTGGTGGACGTGGCCAACCTGCACGCCAACGCGGTGAACCTCGGCACGTCCCCCACGCGGTTCCTCGACGAGCTGCCGCTGGAACGCATCGCCTACGCCCACGTCGCGGGCGGCGTCGAGCACGACGGCCTCTACCACGACACCCACGCACACGCGGTCCGACCGGAGGTGCTGGAACTGCTGGGGGAGCTGTGCGGCCGTGTCACCCCGCCGGGTGTCCTCCTCGAGCGTGACGACGACTACCCGCCGGACGCCGAACTCGCCGCCGAGCTGGCCGCGATCCGCGCCGTGGTGGCGTCGCGGTGACCCCGGACGGCCGGGCCGAGCTGGCCGCGAGCCAGGCCGCGCTGGTGCGTGCCCTCCTCGCCGACGGCCCGGTGCCTCCCGGTTTCGACCCGCACCGGGTGCGGGTCGAGGCGGCGTCCCTGCGCGCCAAACGTCGCCGGGTCGCCGAACAGCTCCGCCCCGACCTCGCCGACGCGCTGGACGACCGGTTCGCGGAGCTGTTCGACCGTTGGGCGGCGGACAACCCGCCCACGTCCGTCCACGCCGACCTGGCACGGTTCGCGGCCTGGCTGGCCGAGGAGGGACACCGGACTGTCTGACCCCTCTGGCAGCATCAGCCCGTGCGCCATGTGACCGATGACGAACGCCGTGCCCGGCTCGCCGCCCGGCACGCGCTGGCCCCGGCGTCCCGGGTCGCCACGCCGGAGGACGCGGTCGCGGCGATGACCGTCCTGCACGCCACCGAGGCGGCGACGGTCTACCTGTCCTGCCACGCCAGGGTCGCCGACCTCGAGGTCGGCGACCTCGACCGGGCGCTCTACGACGACCGGACTGTGGTCAAGCAGCTGGCCATGCGTCGCACCCTGTTCGTGTTCCCGCGCGGGCTGCTCCCGGCGGTGTGGCCGAGCGCGTCCGCCCGGGTCGCGACCCAGGAGCGGGCGAGGATGTCGAAGGAGGTCGTCAAAGCCGGCGTCGCCCGTGACGGGGAAGGGTGGCTCGACCGGGCCTGTGCTGAGGTCCTCGTCGTGCTGGCCGACGAGCCTGCGGGCCGCACGGCCCGCGACGTGCGCGCGGCGGCGCCGACCGTCGCCGCCGTGCCGTCGGGCATGACGTTCACGGCGTCGAACGTGCTCGTGTACCTGGGGCTCACCGGCGAGATCATGCGTGGCGCCAACACCGCGCGCTGGTACACGTCACGGCCGCGCTGGACCCTGACGCGGCACTGGCTCACCGACGTGCCCGAGCCGTGGTCGGCCGCCGACGGGTACCGCGAGCTGGTGCGCCGCTGGCTGTACACGTTCGGCCCGGGCACCGAGGACGACCTGGTCTGGTGGCTGGGCGCCACGAAGTCCGTCGTCAGGGCGGCGCTGGCCGCGCTCGGCGCCGTGCAGGTGTCGCTCGACGGCGGCGCCACGGGCTGGCTCCTGCCCGACGACCTCGTCGAGGTGCCCGAGCCCGGGACGTGGGCGGCGCTGCTGCCGGTGCTCGACCCGACGGTCATGGGATGGCGGGGTCGCGACTTCTACCTCGGCCCGCACCGGGAGCCGCTGTTCGACCTGCGGGGCAACGCGGGCACCACGGCGTGGGCCGACGGGCGGGTCGTGGGTTGCTGGGTCCAGGACGCCGCGGGTGTCGTGGAGGTGCGGTTGCTGGAGCGGGTGGGCGCCCGAACCCGCCGCGCCCTCGACGACGAGGCGGCCCGGCTGACGAAGTGGCTCGGCGGGCTGCGTGTCGGCAGCGTCTACTCGTCCGCGGCGATGAAGGGGCCGAGTTGACAGGCGTGGCCGTCCGTAGGAGCGTATTCATCACCGGTTGAGTTTTTGGGTCGAGGGGGTGTGATGACGCGGGATCAACGGCTCGATGTCGATTTCGAGGACGTCTACCAGGGGCGTTCACTGGTCCCCGGCGCGGAGGTGCCGATCGACGTGGCGCCGTGGGACATCGCGGGTCCGCAGCCCGAGGTGGTCGCGCTCGCCGAGTCCGGGGCGTTCCGTGGTGCCGTGCTCGACGCGGGCTGCGGGCTGGGGGAGAACGCGATCTACCTCGCGAGCCGGGGCCTGCGGGTGACGGGCGCCGACGGTGCCGAGACCGCGCTGCGGAAGGCTCGGGAGCGGGCGGCCCGTGCCGGCGTCGAGGTCGAGTTCACGCAGGTCGACGTGACCACCTTCGACGGTGTCGAGCAGCGGTTCGACACCGTGCTGGACAGTGCGCTCTACCACTGCCTCGGCGACGAGCAGCGCCTTACATATGCCGGGGCGTTGTGGCGGGTGACGGCGCCGGGTGCCACGCTGCATCTGTTGTGCTTCGCGGATGTCGGCAACGAGGGGTTCCGGTTGCCCCTGAGCGTCACCCAGGACGACCTGCGTGACCACCTGGGCGGGTGGTGGGAGATCCGGGAGATCGAACCTGCTGACTACACCATGTCGATGACGCAGGACGCCGTCGAGCGGATGGGTGTCGAGAACCTCCGCCGGACGGGCGTCACCCATGCCCCGGAACACCTCCGCACCGACGACCGGGGCCGGATCGTCGGCCGCATGTGGCGCCTTCGTGCCGACCGGGCGCCGACCCCAGCGCACTGAAGGCGTCCTTCGGTGCGCCCGGTGTTATGAAGGCGTCCTTCAGTACGCCCGGTGTTATGAAGGCGTCCTTCAGTGCGTTGGGGTGGGCGCGGCTATGTGCGGAGTACCGTGAACCCGCCTGCCGCGACCGTCGCCGTCACCGTCGGCCCACCGCGGGTCGACGTGTTCAGCAGGCGGCCGCGGCCGTCGTAGCTCAGCACCGTCACCCGGTGGGCGCCGGTCATCGTGATCGTTCTCGTGCGTGGTCCCGGCGCGGCGCTCTGCGGCAACGCCGTGTGGTCGAACACGACCTGGCTCACCTCCGGCCGCAGCAGCAGTGCGTCCACAGAGGACTCACCGGCCGTGAACCGTGCCGTGAGCGTGGTCGCGCCGGGCCGCAGGGTGTCGGCCAGGATGACCGGGAGCAGCGCGCCCGGTGCCGGTGAGCCGCCCTGGGGGCCCGCCCGTCCGGCGTCCACTGTCCCCAGTGGACGGTTGGACGACCACGACGTCCTGCCCGCACCCGGAATCCGGTTCACCACGGGCATGACCAACCGCGGCTGGTCGGACGCTGGCACGGACCACCGCGCCTCGGCACCCACCCCGCCGTCCAGGTACGCCCCGCCGCTCCACTGCGACTCCCCGGTCACTCGCGCCCCACGCCGCTGTGGCGTCCTATGTGGACGACCGACAGCTGCGCGGGGTGTTCGACTTCGCGTTGATGGAGGCGCTGTGGGAGGCGCGGTCGTGGCGGACCCGTATCGCGGAGGCGGAGGCGGCGTACGGGCCGAGCCGGGCGCCTGCGTGGGTGCTGTCGAGCCACGACCAGCCGAGGCATCGCACGCGCCACGTCGACCGCGAGGACCGGGCCCGGGTGGCCGCGGCGGTGCTGTTGACGTTGCGGGGCATGCCGTTCGTGTACGCGGGCGAGGAGCTGGGCCTGGGTGACGCCGTGGTCCCGCCGGAGCGCCGCAGGGACCCGCTGGGCCGCGACGGCTCACGTGCGCCGATCCCGTGGACCGCGGCGGCGGGGCACGGTTGGGCGTCACCCGACCCGTGGCCGCCGTGGCCGCCGCACGCGTCGACCCGTAACGCGGAGACACTGCGGGCGGACGAGCCGAGCATCCTGTGGCTCTACCGCCGCCTCATCGCGCTCCGCCGCACCCACCCGGACCTGGTCAGCGGCGACCTGACCCTGCTTGACGGGCCGCGGGAGGTGCTCGCGTACCGCCGAGGGGACTTCACGGTGCTGGCCAACTTCGCCGACCACCCGGTAAGGGTGCCGTACCGGGGTCGCGTGCTGCTCACCTCCGGGCGGGAGGGTCTCACGGACGACACGCTCGCCCCGTGCACGGCCGTGGTCGTCGCCGGCACCCGGTAGCCGCGCGGGTCGAGTGTTATCGCGCCTTCTTGGCCAACTCCTTCGGGAAGTCCTCCTCGAGAACCCCGCCGTTGTTGAGTGCTCGGATCAGGCCCTTGCGTAGCTCCTTGCTGAACTCGGTGTAGTTCGGGAGAAACGGGCGGGGGCGCGCGTCGACCACGGCGCCTCTCAGCATGTCCTTGTACGGGCGCGTCGAGTCGTCGTAGGCCGAGTTGCGGGTCGGGGCGAACCCGCCTGCCTCGAAGAGAAGCAGTTCGCTCGCGGGGCTGGTGAGGAACTCGATGAACGCCTGTGCGGCGGGCGCGTTCTTCGTTCGGCTGGAGATGGACAGGTTCTGGCCGCCGAGCACACTGTGGCCAGGGAGCCTCGCCACTCCGAACGAGACGGTCCCCTTGTCGGTGGCGGACGTGAGGTTGTCGTACATCACCGGCCAGTTGCGCATGTACAACGTCTGCCCGTCCTTGAAGGCGTTGGCGGCCTTGCCCTCGTCCATTTCTCCCGACTCGGAGTGGGTGATGGACCGGTCGTGGTAGGCGGTCGCCAGTTTCTCCAGGCCAAGCCGGGCGTTGTCGTCGAACGCGATCTCGCGGTGGTTGAACACCGGCTGGCCGTCGGTGTTCACGACCTCGCCACCCGCCGCCCACATCGCCTCGAGCGCGGTCACCGTGAGCACTTCCTCGTTCTCCAGCTGAGCGGCGTTCGCGGCCACCAGACCGGGGGAGGCGCCGGGTTCTTGCCGGGCGGCCGCCAGGGCCGTCCTCGCCGACCCGCCGAGGACGTCGTCCCAGCTGATCGGTGCCGAGGTCAGGTCGTCGCGGTAGAATATCAGGCCTGCGTCGGTGTTCAGCGGGAGCGCCCACAGGCCCTCGCGGCCGCGATAGCCGTCCTTGCTCAGGTCGAGCACGTTGTCGATGAAATCGTCGGTCTTCAGGCCGGTCTCGTCAAGTGGCCGGATGTAGCCGTTTTCGATGAACTCGGTCATCCACACGACGTCCAGCAGGTAGACGTCGATCTGCTCGTCGCCGTTCGCGGCGTCGACCATGTCGCCGTGCTGTACGTCCGGCTCACCGGACACGGGCCTGACCGTGACCCGGTTCCTCGGGTGCTCGTAGTTCCACTGCCTGATCAGCACCTGCCGGGGATCGCTCGGGCTCTCGTCGATGGCGCTCATCATGACCAGCTCGCCCGGTTCGAACTCCGGTACGGCCCTTGGCGTGGAGAACACCGGCGGGGCGAGGTACGCGACCACGAGCCACACCACCGCGAGGACGAGGACCGCGGCGACGCGTCTCGGCCGGGCCATCGCCGCGATGAACCGGTCGAGCAGCTCGAGGGTCTTCTGCGTGCGCCCGTCCCGCGACGGACGGCGGGAGTCGCGAACGACGCGGATCAGCAGTTCGGTGCACAGCAGGGAGAAGGTCAACAGGACCGCGCCGAGCGCGACCCGCAGCCATGTCAACGGGCCGTCCGGCCATTCCACGTTGACGAGTACCGAACCGAGCATTGTGCATGCGATCAGAACGATCGTGATCGCCGTCAACCCGATCACGCGTGATCTTGTCACGATGACTGCTTCCCCCGCGTCTAAATCCCCCCGATATTGCACAAGCAGCCTATCGGAGGTGGCGGCGAGAGTAGATCACACGTTCGGGTTAAGTCACAGTGGGATGTTGCTGTGCTTCCTCGGGGGCGACACCACGCGTTTGGTGCGCAGTGCCCGCAGTGCCCTGGTCACCGCGACCCGGGTCTCGGACGGGGCGATGATGTCGTCGACGCAGCCGTACTCGGCCGCGACGTACGGGCTCGTCAGGGTTTCCTGGTAGCTCTCGGTCAGTTCGCGGCGGGCCGCGACCGGGTCCTCGGCCGTGGTCAGCTCCCTGCGGAACAGCAGGTCCACGCCGCCGCGCGCGCCCATCACGCCGATCTCCGCGGTCGGCCACGCGAAACAGATGTCCGCGCCGAGTTCTTTCGAGCCCATTACCGCGTAACCGCCGCCGAATGCCTTTCTCGTGATTACCGTGATCTTCGGGACCGTGGACTCGATGTACGCGAACCCCAGTTTCGCGCCGCGCCGGATGATGCCCGCGTGTTCCTGTACCGAACCCGGCAGGAATCCCGGCACGTCCACCAGCGTCAGGATCGGGACGTTGAAAGCGTCGCAGAAACGCACGAACCGCGCGGCCTTCTCCGCCGCGTCGATGTCCAGCGCGCCCGCCAGGTGAAGCGGCTGGTTCGCCACCACGCCAACGGACGCGCCCTCGATCCTCGCGAACCCGCACAGGATGTTGCGGGCGAAGTCCTGGTGGATCTCCAGCAGGTGGCCGTCGTCCACGATGCGTTCGACCACGTCGCGGATGTCGTAGCCGCGCTCGGGTGCGTCCGGGACCAGCGTGTCCAGCTCCCTGTCCGAGGTGGACAGCTCCAGGTCGGCCGTCGCCGGGAAGCGGGGCGCCTCGTCCAGGTTGTTGCTCGGCAGGAACGACAGCACGTCCTGCACGTAGGCGATCGCGTCCTTCTCGTCGGCGGCACGGTAGTGCGCGTTGCCGGTCCGTTCCGTGTGGACGGTCGCGCCGCCCAGCTCCTCCAGGCCGACCGACTCGCCCGTCACCGAGCGGATCACGTCGGGGCCGGTGACGAACATGTGCGACGTGCGGTCCACCATCACGATCAGGTCGGTCGCCGCAGGCGTGTACACCGCACCGCCCGCGCACATGCCCATGATCATCGAGATCTGCGGGATCACCCCGGACGCGGTCACGACCCGGCGCGCCACCTGCCCGTACGCCGACAGCGCCAGCACGCCCTCCTGCACCCGCGCCCCGCTGGAGTCGCTGATGCCGACGACCGGGCACCCGATCGCCATGGCCATGTCCAGCAGCTTGCCGACCTTCTTGCCGAACACCTCGCCGACGCTGCCGGTGTGCGAGGTCACGTCCTGCGCGTAGACGCACACCTGCCGCCCGTCGACCGTGCCGAAACCCGTGAGCACGCCGTCGCCGGGTGGGCGCTTCGCGTCGATGCCGAAGTTCGTCGAGCGGTGCCGCGCCAGCGGGTCGGTCTCCACGAACGACCCGTCGTCGAGCAGCAGCTCCACACGCTCCCGCGCGGTCATCTTGCCGAGCACGTGCTGGCGCTTCGCCGCACGGGGCGAACCCGGTTGCCGTGCCGCGTCGCGCCGCCGGTGGAACTCGGCGATCCTGGCGGCGGTGGAATCCAGTGGTGGGACGGGCATCGCGGTCACGTGGCGACACCGACCGGGCTGCTGAAGGCCGCCGCGAACTGGACCACCTGCCTGCCCACCAGGTGCAGCTGCGCCACCGGACGGTCGCCGTCCAGCGGCCGTTCCGTCGTGTTGAGCGTGACGCCGAGCGGCGTCGGCCAGCCACGCAACGCGTGCACGATCGACCGCAGCGCCGCGAGCGTCGCACCCCCGGCCTGCCAGCCCGCCGAGGTCACCACACACCCGACGGCACGCCCGTCCAGGTAGGGCCTGCAGTCCTCCCGCAGGTCCTCCAGGTAGTCCAGCGCGTTCTTGACCAGCGCGGAGACCCCGCCGTGATAGCTCGGGCTCGCGACGACCACGCCGTCCGCCCTCGCCACGAGCGACAGCAACTCACGCGCGTTGCCGTCGCGGTGGACGTGTTGCGGCAGGTACAGCGGCAGCGCCGACAGGAACGCGCCGCCGAGCAGGTGGACCTCCGCCCCGTCGCCTTCCGCCGACGCCAGGGCCAGCTCCAGCGCCCGCTCGGTCGTCGAACCCGGTCTTCCTGTGCCGCCGATCCCGACGACGAGCGGCCGGCGCCCACCCACCGGGCGTAGCGGCATCTGGACTTCGGTCAACGGTCCACCTCCAGCCAGGCACGCCGAAAGGCGGGCACGGCGAACCAGGGCCCGCGCTCGCGGACCCGACGGCACGCCGTGCGTTACTCCGGCGCCTGCAGTGTCTTGTAGATCGCGCGGGTCTCCTCGGCCCACGGCGCGGGCCGGAAGGTCTTCGGATCCAGGTGGATGTGCACCCGCCTGCCCTCCGCGTGCACGGTGGCACCGGAGGTGTCGAGCACCCGGAACCCGTAGACCACGCTGCTCTCGCCGACGCGCTCCACCACGATGTGGATCACGATGTCGCCGGTGCCGCGGACGGGGGTCCGGTAGGTGATCGAGAACTCGGCCACGCCGACCGACGCGTCCGGGTGCCCGAGCTTCCCGTCGTGGTAGCCGTAGCCCTGCCGGTCCCAGAAGACCGACAGGGCACGCTCGACGAGCACCGCGTACCGGGTGTTGTGCACCATGCCCATCGAGTCGAGGTCGTCGAAGTGCACGAACATCGTCTCGACAAGGCCGTGTTCCGGCAGCGCGTTCATCGCGGTTCCCCCTCGGTGTTCCCCAGTGAAGTCGTACGAGGATACCGATTCTCAGTCGGCGAGGACGGCTTCGGTGACCGACATGTTCGACGGTGTCGGCAGGATCCGCGACAGCTTCAGACCCGCCTTCGACAGCAGCTCGGTCAGCTCGGCCTCGGTGCGTTCCTTGCCCTCGAACACGGCCATCATCAGCACGTCCGACATGATGCTCGGCCCCTGGATGCCACCCGGGGGTGCCACGAGGTCGAAGATCAGCAGCTTCGAGGACGCCGACATCGCCTCGCGCACGGTCGTGAGGATGCGCACCGCGTCCTCGTCGGACTTGTCGTGGATGATCCGCTTCAGGAGGTAGATGTCGCCGCCGGCGGGCAGCTCCTTGAAGAAGTCCGCCTCGGCGGTCTCCCAGCGGCCCGTGGTGGTCTCGTCCTCGAGCCGGTGGCGCGCCAGCACTTCCGCGCGGTCCACCAGCACGCCACGCAGGCCCGGGTTGCGGGTCAGCACCGCACGCAGCATGCCGCCGAGGCCGCCTGCCACGTCGACCACCGTGCCGGACTCCGGGAACTCGTAGCTCTCGGCCATCCCGTCGTGCTCCAGCACCGACATGTCGGCCATCGCGTCGACGAACAGGCGGGTGGCGTCGGCGTCGCTGGGCAGGTGCTCGAAGATCTGGCCGTCGAACACCTTGTCGAACACCGAGTTCCCGCGCAGTACGGACTCGTCGAGCCGCCCGGCGGGCTTCCAGTACATGTCGTCGGTGAACAGCAGGACGATGTTGCGCATCGACACCGGGAAGTCCGCCTTCAGCACGCTGGCGGCGGTGGTGAGGTGGAACCGGCCCTCCTCGTCCTCCCGGAACACGTCCCGGGTGGCGAGGAAGCGCAGCACGCGGCGCAGGTGGTCGGCGTGCGTGCCGGACCGCTCGGCCAGCTGCTCGGGGGTCAGCGGCCCGTCGGACAGGTGCTCGGCGATCCTGGCGCTCGCCGCGACCCGCAGCGCCGCCGGGAGGAGGTAGCCGAGCGCGTCGCCGAGGATCTGACGGACGGCCGCCCCGATCTCGGCGGGGCTGGTAGTCGCAGTGCTCACGGAAAGCCTTTCGTGGTAACGGTTCTCACCAGGTGACGGGGAACTGCTCGAAGCCGCCGAGCGTGGCCGTGTTGCGCCACTTCAGGTCGTCGATCGGCATGTCGAGCGCGAGTGTCGGCAGCCGCTCGAACAGCTCGCGCAGCCCGAGGTACAGCTCGGCACGCGCGACCGGCGCACCGAGGCAGAAGTGCGGGCCGTGGCCGAACCACAGCGGGTTCGGGTGGCGCCGGTGGATGTCGAACTTCTCCGGCTCCGGGTACACCCTCGGGTCACGCAGGCCGGCCTCGTAGTTGGCGACCACCGCCGTGCCCGCCGGGATCTCCACGTCCTGGAGGGTGAGGTCGGTCAGCGCGATCCTCGGGAACGGCGACAGGCCGGGGATACCGACCCGGTTGATCTCGTCCGCCGCGCCGACCCACAGCTCCGGGTCGGCGAGCAGCTCCTTGAGCTGGTCGGGGTGGCGCAGCAGGCTGAGCACCCCCGCGGTCAGCAGCGTCGCGCTCGTCTCGTGGCCCGCCACGAACACGAACGTCGCGACGGCGATGGCCTCCTGCTCGGTGAGCGGGCCGCCCTCGGCGGACGCCGTGCCCAGCTCGGAGAGGAAGTCGTCGCCCGGGTCGTCGCGCTTGGTGGTGATCAGGTTGACGAAGTAGGCCCGCATCGCGACGTACGCGGCGCCGATGTCCTGTGGCGACGCGTGGACGTTGAGGATGACCTCGGTCCACTCGTGGAACAGCGCCCAGTCGGCGAACGGGACGCCGAGCATGTCGCAGATGACCCGCAGCGGCAGCGGCCGGGAGAACATCTCGTTGAGGTCGACGGGTTTGCCTGCCGCGACCATGGCGTCGACCAGGTCGGCGGCGATCTCGCCGATCCTGGGCATCAGCCGTTCGAGCCGCTTGGGGGTGAACGCCTGGGCCGCGATCCGGCGGATGCTGCCGTGCCGGGGCGGGTCCATGTTCACGAGCGTGTCGGGGTTCGGCGGCACGAGCGTGGTCTTGGGCGCGTCCTCCTTGCACACCGCCGCACGGCTGAACCGGCGGTCGCTGAGGATGGTCTTGATGTCCTCGTGCCTCGTGACCAGCATCGCAGGCGCGCCCGTCACCAGCGTGATCGGGCACACCGGCCGGTTCTCCCGCAGCTCGCCGAGCACCGGCGCGACCTCGACGGCGATCTCGCGATGCAAGGGCATCGCGATCCGCGCCTGTTCCGCCTCCCCCGAATTCACTGTGTTGGTCGCGTTGGCGATGGATGCCTCTGTTCGGTCACGTACTTGTGGCTGGGTTGCGTCACGTTCCCCTGAGGTGCGGTCGGGGAGCGCTCGGCCTGCGCTCGATGTCGAGGTTGGCGCGTTTGTGGTCATCTCAGGCCGCGATCGCCTCGACGATCGACACGGAACCCGAGGTCGGGATGACCCTGGCGAGCTTGAGGTCGGCCTCGGCGAACAGTGCCTCCAGTTCGGCCTCGGAGCGCTCCTTGCCGTCGAAGACGATCATCATGGCGAGGTCGGAGAGCTTGCTCGGGTGCGGGTCGTTGCCCGAGGGCACCACGGTGTCGACCACGACGACCTTGCCGCCCTCGGCCATGGAGTCGCGGCAGGAACGCAGGATGCGCACGCAGTCGGCGTCGTTCCAGTCGTGGAGGATCCGCTTGAGCAGGTAGACGTCGGCCGTCGGCACCTTCTCGAAGAAGCTTCCCGCCTCGATCTCCCAGCGGCCCTTCAGGTCCGGCGTGTCGAGCCCGTGGTCGGCCACGACGGACTCGTGGTCGAACAGGATGCCGTTCACCGTCGGGTTCTTGGTCAGCACCTCACGCAGCAGACCGCCCTTGCCGCCGCCGATGTCGGCGACCGTGCAGGACTCCGGGAACGGGTAGGTCGTGACGATGCCGCCGTGCTCGGTGGCCGACAGCTCGTCCAGCGCGGTGTGGAACACCTCGCCGCGCTCCGGGCGCTCGGCCAGGTAGTCGAACAGCGGCGCGCCGAAGATGTCCGGGAACGCCGTGGTGCCGTTGCGGACCGTGTCGTCGAGCTTGCCCGCGGGCAGCCAGTACAGCTCGTCGGTCAGCAGGTTGACGATGGACGCCATCGGCAGCGGCGAGTCCGACTTCAGCAGCCCGGCGGACACCGTGAGCCCGAACGTGCCGTCCTCCTCCTCGTGGAACATGCCCCGCGTCGCCAGGAAGCGCAGGGTGCGGCGCAGGTGGTCCGCGCTCGCCCCGGACTTCGCGGCCAGCTCGTCCGCCGTCTTCGGGCCGTCGGCCAGCTGGTCGGCGATGCCGAGGGTGACGGCGGTGCGCATCGCGGCCGGGTACAGGTAGGCGAGCGAGTCGCCGAGCACCTGGCGGACCGCGGCTCCGATGTCGTTCTGCTTCTGGTTCAAGGAGAAACTCCGTTCCACTGTGGACGTTCCACGCACACGGTCGCCACGAAGTCTCTGCCGGGCGCCTGACCAGCCGGTGACCGATCGCTGACGGGTCCGGTCAGCGCCGGGTAACCGGCCGGTCAGCACGGGCAGGGAGCCTCGGCGTGGGTTCTCATCATGGAGGCGACATGGCCGAGTCGTTCGACGGCGTCCTGCGGCACGACGGGCTCGACACCTGGTATCGGGTGGTGGGGGAGCTGGACCAGGCGGCGCCACTGGTGGTCTGCCACGGCGGCCCCGGCCTCACCCACGACTACCTGGAGTCGCTGTCGGCACTGGCCGACGGTCGCGCGGTCGTGTTCTACGACCAGCACGGCACCGGCCGCTCCGGGCACCGGCCCGACGCCCCGGACGGGTTCTTCTCCGTCGAGCTGTACGTGCGCGAGCTGGCCGCACTCCTTGACCACCTGGGCATCGCGGGCGGCTACCACCTGCTCGGCCACTCCTGGGGCGGCCTGCTCGGCCTCGAGCACGCGGTGCGCAGGCCCGCCGGGCTGCGGTCACTGACCGTGGCGTCCGGCTTCGCCCGTTCGGACACCTACACCGCCGAGGTCGGCGCCCTGGTGGCCGCGCTGCCCGACGACGTCCGCACGGTGATCGAGACGCACGAGGCGGCAGGCACCACCGACTCGCCCGAGTACGACGAGGCGGTGCGGGTCTTCTACCGGCGTCACGTCTGCCGCGCGAAGCCCGTGCCCGGCGAGGTGATGCGTACCCTCGTCGCGCTCGCCGAGGACTCGACGGTCTACCGCACGATGGCCGGGCCGAGCGAGTTCCGGCTCACCGGCACCCTCGCGGGCTGGGACATCACCGACCGGCTCGACGCGATCGAGGTCGACGTGCTGCTGGTGTCCGGCGAGCACGACGAGGTGACGCCGGGCGCGGTCGGCGAGCTGCACCGCGCGCTGCCCGGGTCGCGGTGGGAGCTGATCCCCGACGCCAGCCACATGGCGCACGTCGAGCACCCGGAGCGGTTCCGGGCACTGGTCGGGGAGTTCCTCGCGAGCGCGGGTGCCCGCGTCGATACCGTGGGTTCGTGACGCTGACGATCGGACTGTACGGGGCCAACCTGCGGGTGCTGGCCGCCCCCTCCGCCGCGGCCGGGATCGCCCGGCTGGCCGAGGACCTCGGGTACGACTCGCTGTGGGTGGGCGACCACGTCGTCCTGCCGACGCCACGGGTCGAGCCCTCGCCGATGGAACCCGCCGAGCCGTTGCTGGACCCTGTGGTGTCGTTGGGTTTCCTCGCCGCGCACACCAGTCGGATCGCGTTGGCTGCTGGTGTCGTCGTGCTGCCGCAACGGAACCCGCTCGTGCTGGCCAAGCAGCTGGCGACCGTCGACGTGCTCAGCGGCGGCCGGCTCGTGTTCGGCGCCGGCGTCGGCTACCTCGAACCGGAGCTGACCGCGATCGGCGTGCCGCTCGCGCGTCGCGGGGCACGCACCGAGGAGTACCTGGCCGCGATCCAGTCACTCTGGTACGACGAAAAACCGGAGTATCACGGCGAGTTCGTCGACTTCGCCGGCGTAGACGCGCACCCTCGGCCGGTGCGTCGCGTGCCCGTCGTGCTCGGTGGGCACAGCACGACCGGGCTCCGCCGCGCGTTGCGGCTGGCCGACGGCTGGTACGGCTACCTGCTCGGCCTGCGTGCCACGAAGGAACGTCTCGCGGAGCTGGCCAGGCTCGCCACCGAGGTGCCGCGCGAGACACCGCTGCACGTCAGCATCACGCCGTCGCGCCTGCTCACCCCCGAGATCGTCGCGGACTACGCCGAACTGGGGGTGGACCGGCTCGTCGTCGCGCCCCTGCCCGAGTTCTCGCTGGAGCAGGTGCGCGACTTCGTCGAGGCCAACGCGCCCGGGCGGCTGCTCAGCCGATGAACTCGGCGACCCGCTCGCCGATCATGATCGCGGGCGTGTTCGTGTTGCCCGTCGGGACGCCCGGCACCACGGACATGTCGGCCACCCGCAGGTTCGCCACACCGTGCACCCGCAGCCGCTCGTCGACCACGGCGTCCGCGTCCGCGCCCATCCGGCAGGTGCCTGCCTGGTGGTGGTAGGTGCTGACGGTCCGGCGGACGTAGTCGCGCAGCTCCTCGTCGGACTTCACGTCCGGCCCCGGGTACACCTCGGCAGCACCCCATTCCTCACGCAGCACCGAGGTGCGGCCGATCTCCCGGCACAGCTCCACCGCGGCGACCAGTGCCCGCACGTCCGCCTCGGTCCGGAGCACACCGAGGTCCACGAGCGGCTCGTCCTCGACGTTCGGGCCGGACAACCGGACCCGGCCACGGCTCGTCGGCCGCACGATGCCCGCCTGCATGGTGACGCCGGCCTGCGGTCCCGACATGCCCGGCCCGTACATCGGCACGGGGAAGTTGAGCGGCTGCACGTCCGGGGTCGCGAGACCCGGCCTGCTACGCCAGAACAGGTGGGTCTGGGCGGGACCGAGGCCGGCGGAGGGGCGGCCGGGGTTGCGGGTCATACCCACGATCACGGGTGACAGCAGGTGGTCGTGCAGGTTCTCACCCACACCGGGAATCCCGGCGACGACCGGGACACCCACGTCCCGCAGGTGCGCCGGGTCGCCGATGCCGGACAACATCAGCACGCGCGGCGACTCCAGTGCGCCGGCACACAGCACGACCTCGCCGGTCGTGGCGGCGGAGGCGACCTGGCCGTCGCTGACCCACTCGGCGCCGACGCAGGTGCCACCGTCGAACAGGAGGCGGCGGACACGGGCGCCGGTGACCACGGTCAGGTCGGGGGAGCCCAGGACGGGCGCGAGGTAGGCGTCGAAGGCGCTGTGGCGTCGGCCGTCCGCGATCGTGAACTGCACGCGGGAGACGCCGTCCGGCTCGCCGGTGTTGTAGTCCGGGTTGTAGCGGATGCCGGTCTCCTCGGCGGCCTTGATCAGCGACTCGTGCACGGGGTCGGTGCGGTAGCGGGTGGTGATCCGCAGTGGGCCGCCTGAGCCGTGCCACTCGTCGGCGCCGGCGTCGAAGTCCTCGATCCGCCTGAAGACCGGGAGCACGTCGGCCCAGGACCAGCCCGCGTTGCCGAGGTAGGCCCAGTGGTCGTAGTCGGCGGCGGCGCCACGGGTGTTGATCAT
Organism: Actinophytocola oryzae; assembly: GCF_004364325.1. Taxonomy (GTDB): domain Bacteria; phylum Actinomycetota; class Actinomycetes; order Mycobacteriales; family Pseudonocardiaceae; genus Actinophytocola; species Actinophytocola oryzae. The sequence goes on from NZ_SOCP01000001.1 coordinate 544,870, forward strand.
GGCGTTGAGGGCGCTGGACCCGCCGAGGACCCGGCCCCTCGGCAGGTGCAGCCGCCGGTCGGCGGCGGCCTCCTGGGGGGTGGTCCGGTAGGCCCAGTCCTGCTCGCCGAACCACAGCTCGCCGAAGCGCAGCGGGTCGTGGATGGCGGGGTTGGTCGCGGGACCACCCGCCTCGAGCAGCAGCACCCGCGCACCCCGGTCGACGAGCCGCCTGGCCACCACGCACCCGGCCGACCCCGCACCGACGACGATCGTGTCGAACTCCACCCTGTTCTCCTGTGTTCGTGAGACCGCCCTGGCCGTACTGATGGACGCCTTCGTAACGCTGGCCGTACTGATGGACGCCTTCGTAACGCTGGGCGCACTGATGGACGCCTTCGTAACGCTGGCCGTACTGATGGACGCCTTCGTAACGCTGGCCGTACTGAAGGACGCCTTCGTAACGCTGGGCGCACTGAAGGACGCCTTCAGTGCACTTGGCCGCGTGATCGGCTAGGCCGTGAACGCGAGCACCGCGTTCTGGCCACCGAAGCCGAACGAATTGCTGACCGCGACGTCGACCCGCTGTGCCCTGGCCGCCTTGGCCACCACATCCACGTCGACCTCGGGATCCTGACTGTCGAGGTTCGCGGTCGGCGGCACCTGCCCGTCGCGCACGGTCAGCACGGTCAACGCAGCCTCGATCGCACCGGCCGCCCCGAGCGTGTGACCAACCACGCCCTTGGTAGAGGTGACCGTGGCGCCGCCGGGCAGCAGACCCCGCAGGACCTTGGCCTCGACCGCGTCGTTGAGCGGCGTCGACGTGCCGTGCGCGTTGACATGGTCGACATCGGCGGGACTCAGCCCACCGTCGGCGAGCGCGGCGAGGATCGCCCTGCGGGCACCCGTGCCCTCCGGATCCGGCGCGGTCAGATGGTGGGCGTCGGCCGACGCGCCGTAGCCGGCGAGCCGCGCGTGGACCCGCGCGCCACGTGCCCGCGCGTCGGTCTCCCGCTCCAGCACCAGGATCCCGCTGCCCTCACCGATGACGAACCCGTCCCGGTCCGTGTCGAACGGCCGGGACGCGGCACCCGGATCGCCTAGCCGCTTCGACAGCGCACCCATCTGCGCGAAGCCCGTGACGATCAGCGGGCTGACCCCCGCCTCGGCGCCGCCGGTGATCACCACGTCACACCGGTTGCTGCGCAACAGGTCCAGCGCGGTCCCGATGGCCGTCGCGCCGGACGCGCACGCCGTGGCCGTGACCAGGCACGGGCCCTTGGCGCCGAACCGCATGGCGACGTTGCCCGCCACCATGTTGGGCACCAGCATCGGGATCAGCAGCGCCGACACGGCTTCGGCGCCGCGGTCGAGCAGGTTGCGGTGCTGCTTCTCCCAGGTGCTCACCCCGCCGAGGCCGCAGCCGATGACCACGGCGACCCTGGGTGCGTCCCAGGACTCCGGGTCGAGGCCGGCGTCGGCGACGGCCTCCCGGGTGGCGGCGATGGCGAGTTGGGTGAACCGGTCCTGGGTGAGGTTCGCGCGCCTGCCCGAGTGCTTGTTGGGCTCGAAGCCCGGGACCGTGCAGGCGAAGTCCACCGGCAGCCCGGCCAGGTGCTCGGTGCGGGCCGCGGTCGGCGTGCCGGACCACACCCGCTCCTGGGTGGCCGCCACGCCGATCCCGGCCGCCGTGACCAGGCCGAGCCCGGTGACCGCGATCGACGGAGAAGTCACGATGCCCCCTCGCCCGCCCTGCCCGACGCTATCCACATGGCAACGAGCGGAGCGTCCGTTCTGCTCCCTGAGCCCTTATGAAAGTCCCATTCGTTGCTACCTGAACCCGTGTGAGAGTCCCATTCGTGCGTCCGGTCGCAGGTGAGTGGCCATTGTGGACGTTCTTTGGCCGCTCCGCAAGCCTGGCTCACGGCGTCTCCGTTCCGCTGCGTTGCGCCCAGACGCTTCGCAGGCTCCGCTGCCCTGCGCGGGCTCGGTGGCGTCGTGAATATGGACCGTTCGCTCCGCAGGCTCCGCTCACGACGCCTCCGTTCCCGCTGCGTGGCGCCGGAACGCTTCGCAGGCTCCGCTGCACCGGCGCCCTCCGCGGGCTCGGTGGCGTCGTGAATATGGACCGTTCGCTCCGCAGGCTCCGCTCACGACGCCTTCGCCTCCGCCATCTGCTGGCTGATCAGCTCCGCCGCCCGCTCGATCGTGTCGCGTGGGGACGCCGTGTCCTCCTCGATGGAGACCCCGATCTCGGTCTGCACCACCAGTAGCAGCTCGACCATGAACAGCGAGTCCATGTCCAGGTCCTCGAAGGTGATGCCCGGCTTGATCTCCGCCCGGTCCACCTCGAAGCGGGTCACCAGCAGGTCCACCAGGCGGTCGTACATGTCACTCATCGGTTGGGCTCCTTCGTTGTGTCAGGCCCGGCTGAGCACGGGCCACGTCAGTACGGTCGAACCCCAGGTCAGCCCGCCGCCGAACGCGGTGAGCAGCACCCGTTGGCCGGCACGCAGCTCGCCGTTCGCGTGTGCGTGGTCCAGCGCGAGCGGGATGGACGCCGCCGCCGTGTTGCCGACCTCGGCCAGGTTGCCGAGACAGCGCTCCCGGGGCAGGCCCAGCGAGTCGGCCAGGCTGGCGAGGATGCGTTGGTTGGCCTGGTGCCCGACCAGCGCGTCTACCTCGCCGATCGCGGTGCCGGTCGCGTCCAGCACCGCGCGGCACGACTCCGTCATGCGTCGCACGGCCCGCCAGAAGACTTCCTTGCCCGCCATGGAGAAGTACTCGTCGCCTGGCTCCGGCGCCTTGCCGGACAGGCGTTGACGGGACCCGCCCGCACGCACGGTGATGAGGTCCTGCCCCTCGCCGTCGCTGCCCAGGTCGCACGGGCCCAGGGCGCCCGCCTCTTCGGGGTCGCCTGCCCGCAATACCACCGCGCCCGCGCCGTCGCCGAAGATCACCGACGTGGCGCGGTCGTCCGGGTTGAGGATGCTCGAGAACGTCTCGGCGCCGATCACCAGCGCCGAGGACGCCGTGCCGGCCGCGATCAGGCCCGCGGCGTTCGCCAGGCCGTACAGGAACCCGGTGCAGACCGCCGCGACGTCGAACGCCGCCACACCCGTCATGCCGAGCTGGCTCGCTACCAGCGGCGCGGTGCCCGGACAGGGGCGGTCCGGGGTCGTGGTGGCCACGACGACCACGTCCACGCTCGTCTGGCCTGCCGACTTGAGTGCCTGCGCACCCGCGCCGACCGCGAGGTCCGAGGTGGCGCTGCCCTGGTCGGCGTACCGGCGGGTGCTGATGCCGGTCCGCGAGCGGATCCACTCGTCGGTGGTGTCCAGGCGGGTTGTCAGCTCCGCGTTGGACACCGACCTGGCGGGCAGGCAGCTGCCGATGCCCGCGACGACCGCCGCACGGTTCACCTTGCCCCCTACGGAATCCGGCTGTGTGTCCTGTCGATGCTGGGTGCGCGGGCTGACCGACCGCTGACCGGCGGCTGACCTGACCCGTAGGCGATCGGTCACCGGCCGGTCAGCGCGACGGTTGATCGTGGTCGCATGCGGGTTTTCGACGGTGCGGCCGAGCTGGCCGGTGAGGTCGGCAACGACCTCGGCGCGTGCGCGTGGCGGGAGCTGACCCAGGCCGAGGTCACGGCGTTCGCCGAGGCGACCGGGGACCTCCAGTGGATCCACGTCGACCCCGAACGCGCGGCGGAGGGACCCTTCGGCGGGCCCGTCGCCCACGGCTTCTACCTGCTGTCCCTGCTGCCGGCGCTGCTTGCCGAGGTGTTCACGATCGAGGGCGTCGGCGCGGTGGTGAACCTCGGTGTCGACGCCGTCCGCTTCCACCGCCCGGTTCGCGTCGGCGCGCGTTTCCGTTACGTGGCAACGGTCGACGCGGTCGAGGTGCGCAGGCGCGGGGTCGCGGACGTGACGCTCGGCGCCCGGCTCGAGGTGGCGGACATGGCGGAGCCCGCGCTGACGGCAGTGCTTCACCAGATGGTGCGCCCGCCCCGCCGGGTCCCTCAGCGCGAGGCGGCCACCACGCGGTGAGGGCCGGCCAGTACCGGGTCCTGCGCCAGGATGTCCTCGTGGCAGCGGCGCAACCGGGCCCCGGGCTGCACGCCCAGCTCCACGTCCAGCCTGTTGCGGATCCGGTGGAACGCCGACAGCGCGTCGCTCTGGCGCCCGCACCGGTACAGCGCGACCATCAGCAGCTCGCAGAACGACTCGCGCAGCGGGTTCTGCGCGACCAGCCTGCCGAGGTCGGCCACCGCGGTCGCCACGTCGCCGACGGCGAGGCGTGCCGCCGCCAGATCCTCCCACAGGCTCAGGCGCCGCTCCTCGAACAGCGTCGCGGCACCCCGGCAGCGCAGGCCGTCACCCGCGTCGAGCAGCGCCGGACCACGCCAGAGGCTGAGCGCCTCGGTCAGCACCTCGACCGCCCGCTCCGGCACCGTGTCGACCATGGCCGCGCCACGCGAGGCGAGGTCGAGGAACCGGGTGGCGTCGACCTCGCCCGAGGGCAGCCGCAGGAGGTAGCCGTTGGGCACCGCGGCCAGCTCGATCTCGCCGTCGCCGAGCACCTTGCGCAGCCTCGTGGCCTGCGCCTGTAGGGCGTTGCGCGGGTTGCCGAGGCCGCGGTCGGACCACAGCTCGTCGGCCAGCTCGTCGTAGGACACCGGGCGGCCGGGGTCGAGCGCGAGCACCGCGAGCAGTGCGCGTGTTTTCGCGGCACGAATGTCGCGGGCGGTGCCGTCCACCGTCACCGAGACGGTGCCGAGAAGTCCGATGAGCACGTTCTCCCCAATCCGATGCTGTCGGGCATCCTTTTCGAGGAGTAGCACAATCACGGCGGCGAAAGCCAGGAATGGTTGCTTCTCCCGGGGGCCCCAGGGCCGCCCCAGGGGATTCCCTAGTGCCCTCTCACACCGCGGTCGCGGCAGACTCGGGAATCGATCGACGCCTGCGAATTCCCTGGATCGGAGCGACGCGTGAAGCCGGAGACCGACACCCTGCGGGCCACCCCGACGCCCTACCTCGACCACGTGATGGTCCTGGTGGACCGGGACACCTACGGGGCGGTGCTGGCCGAGGAGCACCTCGGCGCGACGTTCGGCAGGCGCAAGCACAAGCAGGCCGACAGCTCCATCGCCGGCTCGTACTCCACGCTCGGCATCGCCGGCCGCGAGACCCTGGTCGAGCTGTTCGAGGAGGTGCCCGGCGGGTCCCCGATGCGAGGCGGGCTCGTGTTCTCGTTCGAGCGCACCGGGTCCGCGCAGGCCGCCAGGTCGGTGCTCGACGGCGCCGACGACGTGAGCTACTACTACGACCTGGTCAGGCGGGCGGTCGACGGCGCGGACGAGCCGCAGCCCTGGTACCACCTGATCAACGTCGACCTCGGGCCGGGCAGCCCGTTCGTGTTGTTCCTCAACGAGGTCACCCCCGAGTACTTCGCCTCGCTCGGCGCGAAGCCTGCCGACGACGGTGCGCTGCGGCGCCGCGAGTACCTCGACGCGGCACTCGGCGAGACCGACGGCGGCGACCGCGTCTTCGGCGACATCCGGGGCGTCACGATCGACGTGACCGCCGACCGGGCGAGCCGGATCGCCGCCGCGCTGACCCAGTTCGGCTTCACCGAGGCGCGGACCGACGGCGGCGTCGAGCTGTCCAGGGCCGACCTCACCCTGTCGCTGCGGATCGCCGAAACGGAACGCGTGACCGGACTGCGCCTGGAACTGTTCGGCGCGGATCCGGGCACGGAATTCACGTTCGGCGGCGGCAGCAAATTGGTCGTCGATTCCGAGGAGTCGGCGAGGTGGCTGTTCTTCTGATCCCGGTGTGTGAATTCCTCCGATTCCGTGCAGGCTGAGGGAGCAGCGGAGTACATGAGCTTTCCCAGGATCTTCGACGAGATCGTCGCCGCGACCCCTGACGCGGTCGCCGTCGAGTACCTCGACCACACGCTGACCTACCGCGAGCTGGACGCGCACGCCGCGAGGATCACCAGCGCGCTGCGTGACCACGGCATCGGGCGCGGTGACGTGGTCGGTGTGTCCGCCCGCCCGTCGCAGTACCTGCCCGCCGCGATGCTCGGCATCGTGCGGGCGGGTGCGGCGTGGCTGCCGCTCGACCCGTCCTATCCCGAGGACCGCCTGCGTTACATGGCCGCCGACGCGGGCATCCGCCTGCTGGTCGGCGATCCCGGCGTGGACCCGGCCGCCGACGTCGAGGTGCTCAGCGCCGCCGACCCGGGCACCGCGGCCGGTACCAGCACCGAGGTCACGTCCGCCGACACCGCGTACGTCATCTACACCTCCGGCTCCACCGGCAGGCCCAAGGGCGTCGCGGTCACCCACGGCGGCCTCGCGAACCTCATCACCGCGCAGGCCGAGACGTTCGGCGTCGGGCCGGGGGACCGGGTGCTGCAGTTCGCCCCGACCAGCTTCGACGCGTCGGTGTTCGAGATCGTCATGGCGCTGGCCACCGGCGCGACGCTCGTGCTCGCCCCCCGCGACGACCTCGGCCCCGGCCCCGCACTCGCGGACCTGCTGGCACACAGGCACATCAGCCACCTGACCGTCCCGCCCTCCGTGCTCGCGACCCTGCCGGAACCAGGCGCGGCACGCGGCGCCGCCCTGCCCGACCTGCGGGTGCTCGTGTGCGCGGGTGAGGCGCTGCCCGCACACCTCGTGGCGGCCTGGCAGCCGGGCAGGCGCATGTTCAACGCGTACGGCCCCACCGAGACCACCGTGTGGGCGACAGTCGCCGAGGTCTCCGCCGGAGCGACCAAACCCACCATCGGCGCCGCCATCCACGGCGCGACGGCCGCGGTCGTCGACGAGCAGCTCCATCCGCTCCCCCCAGGCTCCCCGGGTGAGCTGCTCGTCGGCGGCCTCGGCGTGGCACACGGCTACCTCGACCGGCCGGGCCTGACCGCGCGCCGGTTCGTGCCGGACCCGGCAGGCCGTCCGGGCTCGCGCCGCTACCGCACCGGCGATCTGGTGGTGGCCCACGAGGACGGCGCGCTGGAGTTCCTCGGCCGCGTCGACAACCAGGTCAAGATCCGCGGCATCCGGATCGAGCCGGAGGAGGTCACGAGCGTCCTCGCCGGCCACCCGTCGGTCACCGACGCGGTGGTCGTCGCCCGCGACCTCGGCCGGGGCGCGGAGCTGCACGGCTATGTCACCGGCGACGCCGACCCCGACACGCTGCGGGCCTGGCTGCGTGACCGGGTGCCCGACCACCTGGTGCCCGCCACGGTCACCCGGCTCGCCACGCTGCCGCTGACCCCGAGCGGCAAGGTCGACCGCGACGCGCTCCCGGCACCCGTGAGCACGGGACCGGCGGACTACACCGCCCCGGTCACCCCGACCGAGGAGGCACTCGCGGCGTTCCTCGCCGAGCTGCTCGGTCTGGCGCGGGTGGGCCGCACCGACGAGTTCTTCGCCCTGGGTGGCACGTCGCTGCTCGCGGGCAGGCTCGCCGCGAAGGTCCGCGTGGACCTCGGCCGCGAGCTGTCGCTGCCCGCGATCTACCGCGGTCGCACGGTCGCGGGCATGGCCGCGCTGCTCGACACGGGCACCACGCCCGAGGCCGTGCCGCCGGTGCCCACGACCACCGGCGACGAGCCCGCGCCGCTGTCGTTCCCGCAGGAACGCGTGTGGTTCCTGGAGAAGCTCGCGCCGGGCAACCTCGCCTACAACGCGCAGGCCACGATACGGCTGCGCGGCCAACTCGACGCCGACGTGCTGCGGGCGACGCTCACCGAGATCGTGCGCCGCCACGAGGTGTTCCGCTGCGCGTTCACCGCGGAGGGCGGCGCCCCGTCCCAACGGCCGGTGCCGCCGATGCCCGTCGAGCTGCCACTGCACGACCTCACCGACGCGCCGGACGACGACGAGCGGACCGAGCGGATCGTCGTCGAGACGGTGCGCGAGCCGTTCGTCCTCGACCAGCCGCCACTCGCGAGGTGGGCCCTGATCCGGCACGCGCAGGACGATCACACGCTCGTCCACGTCGAGCACCACATGGTGCACGACGGCTGGTCGTTCGCCCTGTTCCTCCGGGAGCTGCAGGCGATCTACCCGGCGCTGTCGGCGGGCGGGCCGCCCCCGCCACCACCGGCGGCGGCCCGTTACACCGACTTCGCGCGCTGGCAGCGCGACTGGATCAGCGGCCCGGTGTTGGACGCGGGTGTCGCGCACTGGCTCGCGGAGCTGTCCGGCTGCCAGACCGTGCTGGACCTGCCGACCGACCGGCCACGGCCGCGCGGGCAGAGCTTCCGCGGTGACGCCCTGCGTGTCCAGCTGCCCGCCGCGCTGTGCGAACGCCTGCGGGACTACGCCAGGGCACGCGGCGTCACGCTCTACAGCACGCTGCTCACCGGGTTCGCGACCGTGCTCGCCCGCCACAGCGGCCAGTACGACATCGTGATCGGCAGCGGCGTCGCCAACCGCAGGCTCGCGGAGCTGGAGTCGCTGATCGGCATGGTGGTCAACACCCTGCCGCTGCGGGTCAACCTCACCGGCGCGCCGAGCTTCGACGAGGCGGTCGCCGCCACGCACGCCGGTCTCGGCCGGGCGGGCGAGTGGCCGGACGTGCCGCTGGAACGCCTGGTCGACGCGATGAACCTGCCGCGCGACCCGAGCCGCAACCCGCTGTTCCAGGTCATGTTCAACGCACACGACTCCGCGGTGCCCGACGTCGACTTCGCGGGCATCACAGGCGCGGTGCTGGAGCGGCACAACGGCTCGGCGAAGACCGACATCAACATCGTCGTGATCCCCAGGGCCGAGCAGCGGGCGGGGCGCGCCGTCACCGGCGAGTCCGACCCGATCACGCTGATCTGGGAGTACGCGACCGACCTGTTCGACGCCGCCACCATGCGTGCGCTCGTCACCCGCTTCACGACCGTGCTGACCGAGGCCATGGCCGACCCGACCGCGCGGATCGACCGCCTGCCACTGCTCGGCGCGGGTGAGCGGGCCGCGGTCGTGGCCGCTTCCTCGGGCCCGGCCAACCCGTACCCGGCGGAGAGGACCATCGGCGAGCTGTTCGCCGAGCAGGTCGCGGCCCGTCCCGACGCGGAAGCGCTGGTGCACGGCGAAGTCTCGTTGACCTACCGCGAACTGGACGACCGGGCGACGCGGATCGCCCGCGTGCTGGCGCATCGCGGGGTCAGCCCGGACGTCCCGGTCGGGGTCCTGCTCGAACGCGGCGCCGACCTCGTGGTGGCCCTGCTGGCGGTGATCAAGGCGGGTGGTGCGTACGTGCCGCTCGACCCCGGCTACCCGGCCGAGCGGCTGGCGGCCATGGTCGCCGACGTCGACACCCCGGTCGTGGTCACCCGCGCGGGACTCGACGGCCTCGTCGACGTGCCCGCGGTCGTGATGATCGACAACCTGCCGGAAGTCCCCGACACCCCGGCGAACCCGCCGCGGCCGGGCAACCTCGCGTACATCCTCTTCACGTCCGGCTCGACCGGACGGCCCAAGGGCGTCGAGGTCGAGCACCGGTCCGTGCTGCGGCTCGTGTTCGGCGCCGACTACGCCGGCTTCGGCCCGGGGGAGCGGTTCGCGCAGGTCGCCGACGCGTCCTTCGACGCGCTCACCTTCGAACTGTGGGGCGCGCTCCTGCACGGTGGGGCGGTCTGCGTGATCGACACCGACACCCTGCTCACCGCGGGCGGCCTGCGCACCGCGCTACGAACCACCGCGGTCACGCAGATGTTCCTCACCTCGGCCCTGTTCACCGAGGTCATGGCCGACCACCCCGACACGTTCGCGGGCATGACCACGCTCATGGTCGGCGGCGACGCGCTCAACGCGGGCCGGGTCCGCAAGCTGCTCGACCAGCCCGCCGACCGGCGCCCCGCGCGGCTGGTCAACGGCTACGGCCCGACCGAGACCACGACGTTCGCGGTGTGCCACCACATCGAGGCGCTGCCTGCCGACGCGCCGGGCGTGCCCATCGGCAGGCCCATCGCGAACACCACCGGCTACGTGCTCGACCGCCACCTCGCGCCGGTCCCGGACGGCGTCGCGGGCGAGCTGTACCTCGGCGGCCCCGGCGTCGCCCGCGGCTACGCGGGCCGGCCGGGCCTTACGGCGCAACGGTTCCTGCCCGACCCGTTCGCCGGCGACGGCAGCCGCATGTACCGGACCGGGGACCTCGTCCGGTACCGCGACGGCGTGGTGGAGTTCCTCGGCCGCGCCGACAACCAGGTCAAGATCCGCGGCTTCCGGGTCGAACCCGGCGAGGTCGAGGCGGTCCTCGGCGAACACCCCGGCGTCGCGCAGGCGTCGGTCGTGGTCGACGACCACCCGTCGGGCAAACGGCTCGTGGCCTACGTCGTGCCGACCGGCTCGGACCCGACCGACCTGCGTGACTACCTCGCGAGCAGGCTGCCGCCCTACCTGCTGCCCTCGGCGTACGTCGTGCTGGCGGCCCTGCCCATGACCGCCAGCGGCAAGGTCGACCGGGCCGCCCTCCCACCGGTCGACGACACCGCCGTGGTCCAGGACGGCTACCGCGAACCCGGCACCGACACCGAGCGCGTCGTCGCGGGCCTCGTGTCCGAGCTGCTCGGCGGCACCCGGGTCGGCGCGGACGACGACTTCTTCCGCCTCGGCGGCCACTCGCTGCTCGCGATGCGGCTCGTCGCCAGGGCCAACGAGAACTACGCGACGGAGGTGCCGCTGCGCCGCTTCCTGCTGGCGCCGACGGTTTCCGCACTCGCGAAGGAGCTGGACGCGGCACGTGGCGGCGCGGCCACGGCAACGGAGACGGAGAGCACCGAGCAGCTGCTCGAGCGGTTGGACCAGATGTCCGCCGACGAGATCGAGCGCCTGCTGGCCACCACGGTCGAGAGCGAGATCGAGCGTTGACTGAGACGACCAACCCCGAGACCGACGCCGACACCGTTGCCGAGCGGCGGGAACTGCTGGCGGCACGGCTGCGCGACCGCGTCTACGGCCGCACCTACCCGCTGTCCTACCCGCAGCAGCGGCTGTGGTTCCTCGACCAGCTCGACCCCGGCAACCCGGTCTACGTGGTGCCGCTGGTCTACCGGATCCACGGCAGCCTCGACGTCGCCGCGCTGGAGCACGCGCTGAACGGCGTGGTCCGCCGCCACCAGGTGCTGCGCACGGTGTTCCCGGCCGTCGGCGGGCTGCCGCGCCAGGCCGTGCGGCCCGTCCCCGAGATCACCGTGCCCGTGCACGACGTGTCGACCGAGGACGACGTGCGGGAGGCAGCCGGACGCGTGTGCGCCGAGCAGGCACGCACGCCGTTCGACCTGACCGAGGACCTGATGATCCGCCCGGTCGTCGTGCGGCTGGCCGCCGACGAGCACTGGCTGTGCCTGACGCTGCACCACATGGCGTGTGACGCGTGGTCGCTCGCCGTGCTCGGCCGCGAACTGTCCACCCTGTACCGCGCGTACCGGGGCGAGGGCGGCACGCTGCCGTCGCTGCCCATCCAGTACACCGAGTACGCGGCGAAGCAGGAGGAGCTGCTGTCCGGCCCGGATGTGGCCGACTCGCTCGCCTACTGGCGCGAGCGGCTCGCCGGCGTGCCCGCGCTCGCCACGCTGCCCGCCGACTTCCCGCGCCCGCCGACCCAGAGCTATCGGGGCGCGCACGTCACCACGCTCGTGCCCGCCGAGACCTCGGCCGCGGTCGAGGCACTCGCCAGGGACAGCGGCGCCACCCCGTTCGCGGTGCTGCTGGCCGCGTTCGCGGTGTTCGTCCACGGCTACACCGGCGAGGGTGAGGTCGTCGTCGGCTCCCCGGTGTCCGGCCGCTCCAGCGAGGCCGTCCTCGCGATGATCGGGTTCTGCACGAACACGGTCGTCCAGCGCCTGGACCTGTCCGGCAACCCGACCTTCCGCGAGCTGGTCGCCGCGGCCCGCGACGAGAGCCGCGCCGCGATCGCCAACCAGGACCTGCCGTTCGAGCGGCTCGTCGAGGAGCTGCACCCCAACCGCGACCCCGCGCACAACCCGTTGTTCCAACTGATGTTCAGCTACCACGACGGCGACCACGGCGGCCTGTCGCTGCCGGACTGCGAGGTCGAGGTGGTGCCGGGCGACACCGCCACCGCCAAGTTCGACGTCACGCTCGGCGTCTCCCGGACCGGGGACACGCTGTCGCTGCGCCTCGAGTACGCGACCGACCTGTTCACCGCGGGCACCGCGGCCCGCATGGTCGAACACTTCCGCACCGCACTGACCGCGGCGGTCGCCGACCCGGACCTGACCGTCGGCGCGATCCCGCTGCTCGGCGAGGAGGAGCTGGCTCGGACGGTGGCCGCCGCGCCGGCCGTCCCGATGCCGGACGCGCTCGTGCACGAGCTGGTCGCCGCCGCGGCCGCCCGCACCCCGGACGCCCCGGCACTCGTCGGCGCCTGGGAGTCACCGGATGAGGCCATCACCTACCGCGAGCTGCTCGACCGCGCCGAGGTCCTGGCCGACCGGCTGCTCGCGCACGGCGTCGGCCCCGACACCCCGGTCGGCGTCTACCTCGACCGCGGCCCCGACCTGGTCGTCGCGCTGCTCGGCACCATGCTGGCCGGCGGCGCCTACCTGCCGCTGGACCCCGGCTATCCCCGCGCCCGCCTCGCGTTCATGGTCGACGACTCGCGCGCACCCGTCGTGGTGACGTCCGCGCCGCTGACCCACCGGGCCCGCCGCCTGCCCGCGACGCTGATCCACGTCGACGACCCCGGCACCCGCACCGGGGCGCCCCGACCGACACTGTCGCCGGACAACCTGGCCTACGTCAACTACACCTCCGGCTCGACCGGCAAGCCCAAGGGCGTCATGGTGTCCCACCGCGCGGTGGCGAACTTCTTCGCGGGCGTGGACGCCGTCGCGGAGGGCGACGCACCCCAGACGTGGCTCGCGGTCACGAGCGTGTCGTTCGACATCTCCGTGCTGGAGCTGCTGTGGACCCTGTCCAGGGGACACCGGGTGGTCGTCCGGGGCGACGAGCCGACCGTGTCCACCTCGGGTGGGATGGCCGTGCCGGCCGCCGCCCAGGCCAGGCACATGGACTTCTCCATGTTCTACTTCGGCGGCGACCAGGGCGGCGACCCCGCCGAGAAGTACCGGCTGCTGATGGCGGGCGCGAAGTTCGCCGACCGCAACGGTTTCCGCGCGGTGTGGACGCCGGAGCGGCACTTCCACGAGTTCGGCGGCCTCTACCCGAACCCGTCGGTCACGGGTGCCGCGATCGCCGCGGCCACCGAGCGGGTCGAGGTGCGGGCGGGCAGTGTGGTGCTGCCGCTGCACGACCCGCTGCGGGTGGCCGAGGAGTGGTCGGTCGTCGACAACATCTCCGGCGGGCGCGTCGGCATGTCGATCGCGTCCGGCTGGCAGCCCAACGACTTCGTGCTCGCCCCGGACGTCTACGCCGACCGCAAGGAGCTGATGCTCCGCCAGATCGAGGAGCTGCGGCACCTGTGGCGCGGCGGCTCGGTGACGCGCCGCAACGGCGTCGGCGCCGACACCGAGGTGCGGATCTTCCCGCGCCCGGTCAGCGAGGACCTGCCGATCTGGGTCACGAGCGCCCGCAACCCCGAGACGTTCAAGGCGGCGGCCGAGCTGGGTGCGGGTCTGCTCACCCACCTGCTCGGCCACTCCATCGAACAGCTCGCCGACAAGGTCGCGCTCTACCGCAAGACCTGGCAGGAGAAGGGACATCCGGGCGACGGCCAGGTGACCGTCATGGTCCACACGTTCGTCGGCCAGGACACCGACGCGGTCCGCGAGCTGGTCCGCAAGCCCCTGTCCGGCTACATCAAGTCCTCCTTCGACCTGCTGTCCGGCCTCGGCCAGGCGATGGGTGAGGAGAGCGACCCGCGCAAGCTGCCAGAGCCCGAGCTGGACGCGCTCGTGGCCCGCGCGTTCGACCGGTTCTTCGAGACCTCCGCCCTGCTGGGCACGCCGGAGCACTGCGCGGACGTGATCGACCAGCTCAAGGCGATCGGCGTGGACGAGGTGGCGTGCCTGGTCGACTTCGGGGTCGGCCACGACGACGTGATCTCCGCGTTCGACCAGCTGCGGATCGTGGAGCGGATCAGCGCGGACCGGCAGCGCAGGGCGCTGGCGGACGAGCCGATCCCCGTGCAGCTCGACCGGCACGCGGTGACCCACCTGCAGTGCACGCCGTCGGTCGCAGGCCTGCTGGTCGACGAGCCGGAGGCCCTGCTGGGGCTCAACACCCTGCTCGTCGGCGGTGAGGCGTTGCCGGAGCCGCTCGCCGCGCAGCTGTCCGAGCGGGTGCCTGCCGTGCACAACATGTACGGGCCGACCGAGGCCACGGTGTGGGCCACGACGTCCCGTGTGGACGGTCCGGTCGCGATCGGCAAGCCCATGACGAACGTGCGGACCTACGTCGTCGACACGCACTTCCGGCCGACGCCACCGGGCGCGCCCGGCGAGCTGCTGATCGGCGGTCTCGGCATCACCCGTGGCTACCACGGCAGGCCGGGCCTGACCGCGACGAGGTTCGTGCCCGACCCGTTCTCCGGCGAGCCCGGCGCCCGCCTGTACCGGACGGGCGACCTTGTCCGCCGCGACGCCAACGGCACGCTCTGGTTCCTCGGCAGGCTCGACCACCAGGTCAAGATCCACGGCCACCGCATCGAGCTCGGCGAGATCGAGAACACCGTGCGGGCTCATCCCGCGCTGCGGGACGCCGTGTGCGCGGTCCGCGGCTCGGGTGCCCAGGCACGGATCGTCGCCTACGGCGTGCCGGCCGACGCCGAGCCCACGGCGGCGGACCTCCGCGCGTTCTGTGCCGAGACCCTGCCCGACTACATGGTGCCCGCCGACGTCGTGCTGCTGTCCGCGTTACCCACCACGCCCAACGGCAAGGTGGCGCGGGACGAGCTGCCCGACCCGGCCGACCGGCCCGTCGCCGAGTACCAGCCACCCGGCAACGACCTGGAACGCGAGGTCGCGAAGATCCTCGCCGAGATCGTGAAGGTCGAGCGGGTCGGGGTGCTCGACAACTTCTTCGACATCGGCGGCAACTCGCTGCTCGCCGTCCAGGCCCGCGGCCGACTCCAGCCGGTGCTCGGTGAGGGTCTGTCCCTTGTGGACATCTTCCGGTACCCGACCGTGCGTGGCCTGGTCGCCGCGATCGGGGGCGGCGAGTCGGGCGGCGGCGCGGAGCGGGCACGGGAGTCCGCAGGCAAGCGGGCCGCCGCGCTCGCCAAGCGGCGCCAGGAACGGAGCCGCGCGTGAACGCGGAAGAGGAGCTTGGCGCGGAGCCGATCGCGATCGTCGGCATGGCCTGCCGGGTGCCCGGCAGCGACACGCCACGCGCGTTCTGGCAGAACATGCGTACCGGCACCGAGTCGATCACCTGGTTCACCCGCGACGAGCTGCGTGCGGCGGGCACCGACGAGTCCACACTGGACGACCCGGACCACGTGCCCGCCTCCGGCTACCTGCCCGACGCCGACCGGTTCGACGCCGAGTTCTTCGGCTTCACCCCGGCCGAGGCCGAGACCATGGACCCGCAGCAGCGGATCCTGTGCGAGACGGCGTGGGCCGCCATGGAGGACGCCGGCCACGACCCGGCCCGCTTCGACGGCGACGTCGCCGTGTTCGCGGGCACGTTCATGACCAAATACCTGCTCAACAACCTCTCCACCAATGCCCGTTTCCAGCGCTCGCCGATGGCCCCGCTGGCAAGGATGTTCAACGACAAGGACTTCCTCGCCACCCGGGTGTCCTTCCTGCTGAACCTGACCGGCCCCGCCTACACCGTGCAGACCGCCTGCTCGACCTCGCTCGTGGCCACCCACCTCGCGTGCCAGTCGCTGCTGAGCTACGAGTGCGACGCGGCGATCGTCGGCGGGGTGACCATCAACCTGCCGCTGCGCAGCGGCTACCCGGTCGCCGACAGCGGGTTGTTCTCCGCCGACGGCCACTGCCGGCCCTTCGACGCGGCGGCCGGTGGCACGGTCCCCGGCAACGGCGCGGTGACCGTGGTCCTGCGCAGGCTGTCGGAGGCACTCGCGGACCGCGACCACATCTACGCGGTGATCCGCGGCTCGGCCGTGAACAACGACGGCGCCGTCAAGGCGGGCTTCGCCGCACCGAGCGTCGACGGCCAGCACCGCGTGATCACCTCCGCCCTGACCGTCGCGGGTGTCGACCCGTCGACCATCGGCTACGTCGAGGCACACGGCACCGCGACCCGCGTCGGCGACCCGATCGAGGTCACCGCCCTCACCCAGGCCTACGGCTCGGCGCCGGGCACGGTCGCGCTCGGCTCGGTGAAGGCCAACATCGGCCACCTCGACGCGGCCGCGGGCCTCGCCGGGCTGATCCGCGCGGCGTTGTCGCTGCACCACGGCGAGATCCCGCCGAACGCGAACTTCACCGCGCCGAACCCGGACCTCCAGCTGGAACGGTCCCCGTTCTACATCCCGGACTCCGCGCGCCCGTTCCCCGAGACGGGCGGGCCCCGGCGCGCGGCGGTCAGCTCGTTCGGCGTCGGCGGCACCAACGCCCACGCCGTGCTGGAGCAGGCACCCGAGCGGCCGACCCCGGGCACCGCGCGTCCGTGGCAGCTGCTGCCGATCTCGGCCCGCACGAGAGCGGCTGTCGAGTCGGCCACCACGCGGCTCGCCGACGTGCTCGACGGCCCGGAACCGCCCGCGCTCCACGACGTCGCGTTCACCCTGCAGGACGGCAGGCGCGCGTTCGGCGTGCGGCGGTTCGCCGTGGCCGCCGACACCGCGGACGCCGTCGCGACGCTGCGCGAGGGCGGTCAGCGCGGTCTGCCCACCCGCACCGCGCCGGAGACGCCGCACGAGGTCGTGTTCACCTTTCCCGGCGGCGGCACCCAGCACCCCGACATGGGCCTGGACATCTACCGCGCCGAGCCCGTGTTCCGCGCGGAGGTCGACCGGTGCGCGGAACTGCTCGAGCCGCGGCTCGGGTTCGACCTGCGCAGGCTGCTGTTCCCGTCGGCGTTCACCCCGCTGCCCGGCCGCGAGGTGTCCGGTGGGGCCGCCACCATGGGTCGCGACCAGGGCGCCGGGGTCGTGTCCTCGCTGTTCGTCATCGAGTACGCCCTGGCCCGCCAGCTCATGGCGTGGGGCATCACGCCCGCCGCGATGCTCGGCCACAGCCTCGGCGAGTACGTGGCCGCGTGTGTCGCGGGCGTGTTCAGCCTCGAAGACGCTCTGGAAATCACCCTTGCGCGTGGCGAACTGTTCGAAGCCATGGACAGAGGGCGCATGCTGGTTGTCGGTCTGCCGGAGGACGATGTCCGCGCCGAGCTGACCGACCGGTTGTCGGTCGCCGCCGTCAACGCCCCCGACCTGACGGTGGTGGCCGGCCCGGACGAGGACATCGCCGCGCTGCTGAAGTCGTTGCGGGGCAGGGGAGTGGACTGCCGCAAGGTCAGCGTCCCGGTCGCGAGCCACTCGTGGATGGTCGAGGCGCACCTGCCCGGCTTCCGCACCCGCGTCCAGGCACTCACGCTGTCCGCCCCGACGATCCCCGTGGCGTCCAGCGTGACCGGCACGTGGCTGACCGCCGAGGAGGCGACCGACCCGGAGTACTGGGTCCGCCACCTGCGCCGGCCCGTGCGCTTCGCCGACGGCGTCCGCCAGGTGCTCGCCGACCCGGCGCGCGTGCTGCTCGAGGTCGGCCCCGGCCGCTCCCTCACGGCACTCGCCGCCGCACAACGGCTCGCGCCGACGCCGGTCGCCGTGCCGACCATGGCGCTGCCCCGCGACCAGCTGCCCGACCTCGCGCACCTCGTCACGGCCGTCGGAAGGCTGTGGCAGGCGGGTGTCGAGGTCGACTGGACCGCCTTCCACGGCGAGGCCGAGCCCCACCGCGTGCCGCTGCCGACCTACCCGTTCCAGCGCCGCCGCCACTGGGTGCCCGCCGGGAACGTGACCGTGACCGACGTGGCGGACACCGAACTCGACGAGCTGGACCCGGTCGACCTCACCGACGGGTTCGTCGCGCCACGCACCGACCGTGAACGCCGGATCGCCGCGATCTGGTGCGACCTGCTCGGCCTGGAGCGGGTCAGCGTCGAGGACGACTTCTTCGACCTCGGCGCACACTCGCTGATGGTCACGCAGGTCACCAGGGAGCTGCGCCGGATGGGCGCGACCGAGCTGAGCGCCAGGGACGTGCTCGGCGCCGGGACCGTCGCGGGCATGGCCGCACTCGTCGAGGCCGCACTGGGTGGCGCCCCGCCGCCACCGGTCGCGCGGGTCGACCTGGCCGCCGAGGTGGTCCTCGACGAGACGATCACCGCGGACGGCCTGACCCTCGACGTCGACCCGGCGAACCCCGGCACGGTCCTGCTGACCGGCGCGACCGGCTTCGTCGGCGCGTTCCTCCTGGCCGAGCTGCTGGAGCGGACGTCGGCGACCGTGCTGTGCCTGGCCCGCGCCACCGACCCGACCGAGGGCCTCGACCGCATCAGGGCCAACCTCGACACCTACGGCCTGCGGTCCACCTGGGGCGACCGGCTCCGCGTGGTCACCGGCGACCTCGCGCGGCCGAGGTTCGGGCTGTCGGAGGCGGACTTCGCGGCGCTGGCGGCGGAGGTCGACACCATCCACCACTGCGGTGCGTGGGTGAACTTCGTCCGCCCCTACCGCGTGCTCAAGGCCGCCAACGTCCTGGGCACGCAGGAAGTCCTGCGCCTCGCCACGACCAAACGGCTCAAGCCCGTCCACTACGTCTCGACGCTCGCCGTGCTGGCCGGTGCGATGGGCGGGGACGTCCCGCACCTCGCGGAGACCGACCCGCTGCCCCCGCCGGTCGGCCACGACACCGACTACAGCCAGAGCAAGTGGGTGGCCGAGGGCCTCATCGGCCTGGCACGCGAGCGCGGGATCCCCGTCTCGATCTACCGGGCGGGCGGCGTGCTCGCCGACCACCGCACGGGTGCGGCGAACCGCGAGGACTACGTCACGAAGGTGCTCCAGGGCTGCGTCCAGCTGGGCCTCGCCCCGCTACGCGAGTACGAGCTGTCGGTGGGCACCGTCGACCACTTCGCCACCACGGTGGTCGCGCTGTCGACGCAGGCCGCCGCACTGGGCCGCACCTTCCACCCGGTCGACCCGGAGCCGCTGATGTGGAACTCGATCTTCGAGCGCGTCCGGGAGTTCGGCTACCCGGTGAAGAGCGTCCCGTTCGACCGGTGGCGTGCCGCCCTGGTCGAGCGGGTCGACCAGGAAGGCGACGACAACGCGCTCGCGCCCCTGATGGCGATGATCGGCGAGACCCCCGACCGGGCCATGCCCACCATCGGCTGCGCCGAGGTGGTCGACGTGCTCGGCGGGACCGGGGCGCCGCCACTGGACGGCGCCTACTTCGAACGAATGCTGGCTTTCTTCGTGCGCGGGCGGATGCTGCCGCCCGCACACGAGGCCGAGAGGACTGGAGGCTCCCGATGACCATGCTGCTGACCGGGGCGACGATCATCGACGGTCTCGCCGACGACCCGCGCCAGGGACACGCGGTCCTCGTCGAGGACACCAAGATCACCGCCGTCGACCGGATCCGCGACACCCCGCCCGACGCCGAGGTCATCGACCTGTCGGGCCTGACGCTGCTGCCGGGCCTGATCGACGCGCACGTCCACATCGGACACTCCAGCGAGATGCGCGCGGTGCTGAACAACGAGGTCTCGGTCGCCGAGCGGGCGGCGGACATCTTCCGCACCCTGCGCCAGACCCTCGACGCCGGCTTCACGGCCGTGCGTGACTGCGGCGGCATCGACCACGGCGTGATGCGGACGGTCAAGCGCGGCCTGGTCCCGGGGCCGAGGATCTGGGCGTCGGCGTCGCCACTCGTGCAGTGCGGCGGCCACGGCCACCTCGGCTCCCCGCTGCTGCCGCCGGACGAGACGTTCCACTTCCGGGTGCGTGGCCTCACCGCGGTCGGCCGCGTCTCCGACGGCTACGCCGAGGTGCTCAAGGCCGCCCGCGAGTGCTTCCGGCAGGGCGCGTCGTTCCTCAAGATGGCCGTCACCGGCGGCGTGGTGTCGCTGTCGGACAACCTCTCCGACACGCAGTTCACCATCGAGGAGATCGCCACCGCCGTCGCGGAGGCCCACGCCCGCAACACCTACGTGACCGTGCACGCGCACAACGTCCACGGCATCCGCAACGCGGTGAAGGCCGGCGTCGAGTGCGTCGAGCACGGCACGGGCATCGACGAGTCGACGGCCGCGATGATGGCCGCGAACCGCGTCAACCTCGTGCCGACGCTGGCGATCGCCAAGGTGATGGACGAGCACTTCGACGAGCTTGGCCTGCCGCCCCAGATCCACGACCGCATCGGCGACACCATGCAGGGCATGATCGACGCGATCCACGCCGCGGTCGCCGCGGGTGTGCCGGTCGGCTCCGGCTCCGACCTCATCGGCCCCAACCAGAACCGGCGGGGGCTCGAGCTGGTGCTCAAGGCCGAGGTGCTCGGCGCCATGGCCGCCATCAAGTCGGCGACCTCGGTCAACGCGGGCATCATGCGGGTCGCCGACCGCATCGGCAGCATCGCGCCGGGGCGGTTCGCCGACGTCATCGCCGTCGACTTCGACCCGCTCGAGCGCCCCGAGCTGTTCGACGACCCCAGCCGCGTCGTGCTGGTCGTCAAGGACGGCCGGATCGTCAAGGACACCCGCAAGTGAGGAGCGAACGGATGCACGTGGTCGTCGTCAACGACGAGGAGCAGTACTCGATCTGGGACGAGGCGCTCCCGGTCCCGGCGGGCTGGCGGCCCACCGGCTTCACCGGCACCGAGGACGCCTGCGTCGCCCACATCGACGAGGTCTGGACCGACATGCGCCCGGCGAGCCTCCGCGCGGCGGGCTGACCCCCTGACCACCCCGCCCCCACCGCCCCCGGCACCCGCACTGAAGGACGCCTTCGTAACGCCGGGTGCAACGAAGGACGCCTTCGTAACGCCGACCGTTCTGAAGGGCGCCTTCGTAACCCTGGGCGTAACGAAGGCGTCCTTCGTAACGTTGGGCGTTACGAAGGACGCCTTCAGTGCGTTGGGCCGGCGCCGACGGGGGTCAGCCTGTTCTCGAGCGTTCCAGGTGGGCCGCCACCCCGGCTCTGTTGCCGACGCCGAGCTTGCCGAACAGCTTCGTCAGGTGCATCTCGACGGTCTTCTCCGCGATGAACAGCGTGCGCGAGATCTGCCGGTTGGTCAGCCCGTCGCGTACCAGCTCGGCGATCTCGCGTTCCCTCTTGGTGAGCGTCGCCGCCTCCTCGACCGGCTGGTCCTCACGGGTACGGCAGCCGAGGGCGATGACGCGCCGCCGCTCCCGGCTCGTCGCCTTCGCGAGGTCGACGGCGCCGACCCGCTCGTAGCCGACCTGGACGTACCGCAGCTCCCGCAAAGCCTGGTCGTGCTGGCCCGCGTGCCACATGGCCACCCCGAGCGCCGTCCTGGCCCTGGCCTCGTCCATGGTCGCGCCGGTGGTCGCGAGCCCGGTCACCGCGGCCCTGGCGTGGGGGAGCGCGGCGGCCGGGTCCGTGGCCAGCAGCACGTTCGCGGTCGCCAGCTCGGCGAGCGCGGTGCGGCCCGGTCTGCCGAGCCGTGCGGCGGTCTCCACGGCCGACCGTGCCCACGACGCCGCGGCCTCCGGTCTGCCCACCGCCAGCTCGGCACGGGTCATGATCTCGTACCAGCTGACCCTGGACACGCTGTTGCTGAGCTTGGGCAGCTCGGGACCGCCGACGTAGTTCAACGTCTCGAGCGTGCCCTCCGGGTCGTCGGACAGTAGCCGGGCCTCCGCGACCATGCGCAGCGCCAGCATCCCCTGCCAGCCGACGACGGCGTCGCCCCGGATGAGTGCGTCCACCCGCGTCGCGGTCGTCCTGTCCACGTGGCCGACCTGGGCGTCGGCCCACAGCCGCATGGCGGCGGCGCCGAAGAGCTGTTCCTTGCTCCCCGCCCGTTCCGCCAGGTACACCCCGTACCGCGCGGCGGCGCGTGCCTCGACCAGCCTGCCCCTGCTGCGCAGCGCCATGACCTGCCCGACGAGCAGGTTGGGCAGCACCAGCCCGTTGCTCGCGCGCACGGCCAGGTCGACGGCCTTGTCGTAGTGGCGGGCCGCGTCGTACCAGTGGTCGAGCAGGATCTCGCTCCAGCCGACCCACAGCACGGCGTCGAGGTTCTCGGTCAGCTCGTCGTCGAGCATGCTGTCGAGGACCGCGGTGGCCTCGGCCAGCCGGTCCTCGGCGGCCACCGAGTCGCCGACCGTGCCGTCCGCCTTGCTGATCAGGCCGAGGCAGGACGCGACGAGCGCCCGGTCGTCCGACGTGGACAGCGAGTCGAGTGCCTCGACCGTCAGGCGCCTGCATTCCCGGGCGCGACCCTTGACCAGCTCGTTGTGCGCGATCTCCAGCCGCAGCGCGGCCGACACCCGTGGCCGGTCGCCGGGACCGCGTGCGTCCAGCTCGGCACGCAGCATGGCGTCCGCGGTGCCGTGGACCCCGAGCATGCGCTCCACCGCCGCGATGAGGGCGACGCCTTCCGCCCGCAGGTCGGCGCGGTCGGGCGACAGTGCCCGCAGCGCCGCGTGCATGGTGTCCCAGCACTCCGCGAGCCTGCCGCTGTTGCCGAGCGCCCTTGCCAGCGACAGGAGCAGCTCCGCCCGGCTCGGGTGTGTGTCCGGCAACGCCTGGAACGCGGTGGTGAGCCAGGTGACGGCGGTGTCCGGCCTGGCGGCGAGCACGGCGTTGGACGCGTCGACCAGCACGGCCACCTCCGGGAGGTCGCCGTGGCGGATGGAGTGGCGCACGTGGGGTGCCCGCTGCGTCGCGGCGGCACCGCGTACTCTCAGTGCTGCGTCGGCGCGGCAGTGCAGCTCCACGCGGGTGCTGAACTCGCAGCCCTCGTAGAGCGCCCTGCGCACCACGGGATGGCGGAACGCGAAGAGCCTGCCGACCTCACGCGGACGCACCAGGTCCAGACCGATCAGCTCGTCGACCGCGACCAGCACGGTCGCCTCCGGCTCGTCCATGATCTCGGTGAGCAGGTCGAGGTCGAACTCGTCGCCGAGCACCGAGGCCGCACGGGATACCGCCTCCGCGGCGGCGCTCACGCCGGACAGCTCGGCCCGGACGGTGGCGTCGAGGGGATGGCGGTGTGCGTCCGGGTCGTCCTCGGTGAGCAGGGCGTCGAGGTAGGCGGGGTTGCCGCCGCTCTCCTGGTGCATCATCCGGCGCCAGGCCGGGATGCCCCGGTTGGCGAGCAGCTCCTCGGTGTCCTGCTCGGTGAGCGGGGCGAGCCGGATCTCGGTGGCCGCGACCCGTCTCGACCGGCCGGCGAGTGCCGCGCGCAGCTCGCTCGTGGCCTGCCGGTCACGGAACCCGAGCACGAACAGCACCGGCACGTCCGGTGGCTTGCGCAGCAAGGCCCGCAGCGGTGCGAGCGCCTCCGGCGACGCCAGATGGCAGTCGTCGACGATCAGCACCAGCCCGCGGGCGCCGATATGTTCGAGCACGGCGCGTGCGCCGCGCCGTGTGACCTCCTTGGGGGGATTCGGCCGGAGGTCCTGGTCGAGCGCGTCGGCGAACACGCCGAACGGGTTGTCCGTGTCCCTGGTGGCCGTGCCGATCAGCACGGTCGTCCCGGTGAGCGCCGCGGCGCGCTCGGCGAACTCGTTGAGCAGAGTGGTCTTGCCGATCCCGGCATCGCCGGTGACCTCGACCAGCCCGGTCGGCCTGCCTCGGCCGACCGCGCGCAGCGCGCGAAGCAGCTCGTCGAGCTCCTCGGCACGTTCGGCGAGCCGGGGCAGGCCCGTCCACGAATCTGATCTGAAGTCCCTGTCAGCGGATCGTGAAGATAATGTGCCGGTTATTCGTGTTAGCCGCAAAAACATCCCCCCACCGACGCAACTGGACGACATAGCACAAATTCCCCCCGCTGGGTGTGAACGCCAACGGTGTCTCTATCGCTCACTCCGCTGTGAACATAAGTGCCACCACACGGAAGCGTATGGCGGAGTCGGTGTCAAGGGAGGTGCCGCTGATCAGCGGTTTGGGTCGCCGACCTGCGGGAGTGTGCTTATGATGATCATTGATTCGATTTCCGGGACACCCCCTGGGGCAGGGGGCCAGGGTATTCCCTACTGCCGCCGGGGACCGGTGCGGCCGCACACTGTGCTGACACAGGCGCACGGCGAAAGCCCCAGGTGGAGGTGCGGTGAGCACGCGTATGTACGCGCTGCCGGTCGAGCAGACGCGGTGGCAGGTCCCCGGTGGGGGCACGACCGTGTTCGACTGGGAGTACGACGAGGGCCGGGACCGCCTGCTGAGCCTCTACGAAAAGGGGAAGCAGAAACAGTGGGACGGCGCGGAACGGTTGGACTGGTCAATTGAGATCGACAAAGGGAACCCGATGGGGGTGCCCGAGCAGACCATTGCCATCTACGGTTCGCGTGTTTGGGACTCGTTAGGAGAAAAGGATCGGGGGATGGTTCGCCACCATCTCGCCTCCTGGCAGTTCTCTCAGTTCCTGCACGGCGAGCAGGGCGCGCTGATCTGTTCTTCCAAGATCGTGCACACCGTTCCGGGGCTGGACGCGAAGTTCTACGCGGCGACCCAGGTGATGGACGAGGCGCGCCACGTCGAGGTCTACTCCCGGTACCTGCGGGAGAAGCTCGAGCTCGCCTATCCCATCAACCCCGGGCTGAAGTCCCTGCTCGACGAGGTGATCACCGACTCGCGGTGGGACATGACCTACCTCGGGATGCAGGTGCTGATCGAGGGGTTGGCGCTGGCCGCGTTCGCGCTCATCCGCGACATCGCCACCGAGCCGCTCGCCAAGACTCTCAACGCATATGTGATGCAGGACGAGGCACGTCACGTGGCCTTCGGACGCCTCGCACTGCGTGACTTCTACCCCGAGCTGACGCAGGCCGAGCGTGCCGAGCGCGAGGAGTTCTGCGTCGAGGCCTGTTATCTCATGCGGCAGCGTTTCCTCGGCGAGGAGGTGTGGCGCAACCTCGACATCGACGCCGACGAATGCATCGATTACATGCGGCACTCCGAGCATTTCAAGCGCTTCCAGAGCCACCTGTTCTCCCGGATTGTGCCGACGTTGAACGACATCGGCCTGTTCGGTGACAAGATGCGGCAGACGTTCGCCGACATCGGGATCATCGGCTACGAGAACGCCGACCTCGACCAGATGATGGAGCAGGACGAGAAGATCGCCGACGACCTCGACCGCGCGCGCATAGAGCAGGTCGACCAGGCCATCGCCGTCGGCCAGCTGGCGGACGACTGAGCATTCCCCCCGGTTCTTCGCGGCGCGGCGCCCCACGGGCGTCGCGCCGTTCGTCGTGCACCCGTTCGGGTGGTTCGGCACGCGGACAAACAATATTTACGACCGGTCGGACGGTTTGTTGCTACGCTCCTCCCGTGCGCACCGACGGAAGGCTGGCACGGGGGGACCGCACCCGTGCGGCCGTGCTCGACACGGCGGTCACCCTGGCCACGGAGAACGGCCTCGACGGGTTGTCCCTCGGACAGCTCGCCGAGCAGCTCGGCGTGAGCAAGTCCGGACTGTTCGCCCACTGGCGAACCAAGATGGACCTGCAGCTCGCCACGATCGAGCGGGCCAAGGAGAGCTTCAAGGAGCGGGTCGTGGCAGTGGCCATGGCCGAACCCGCCGGTGTGCGCAGGCTCTGGACCATGCACGAGGCCAGGCTGACCTACATCGGCGACAAGACCCTGCCCGGGGGCTGTTTCTTCGTCAACGCACAGGTCGAGTTCGACGCGCGGACCGGACCGGTCCGCGACCAGCTCGCCGTCGTGCTCCGCGAGTGGCTGGACCTGCTCAAGCGCCTCGCCGTCGAGGCGGTCGCGGAGGGCCACCTGCGGGCCGACGTCGACACCGGACTGCTGGCCTACGAGGTCAACGCCGCCGGGGCGGCCACCGTCTACCAGTCACGCCTGCTGCCCGACTCGTCGGCGATGGCGTTGGCCAGGGCGGCGGTGCTCGGCAGGCTGCGTGCGCTGTGCACAGATCCCGGCCTGCTGCCGGCCGAGTGAACCCGTAAACCACACACCCGCCGCAGAAAGCGAGTGGCACCACCATGACCGCATCCGTGCCGGACCGACCACGCAACCGGGCCGTAGTGCTCACCGCGTGCGGCGGGACCTTCCTCGCCATGCTCGACTCCACGGTGACCAACCTCGCCGTGCCGGACCTCCAGCGCGCGTTCCCCGACTCGACCGTGCCGGACCTGTCGTGGGTCGTGAGCGGCTACGCCATCCTCTTCGCCGCACTGCTCGCCCCGGCGGGCCGGCTCGCCGACGCGCTCGGCCGCAGGCGCCTGTTCGCCACGGGCGTCGCGATCTTCACCGTGTCGTCGCTGGTGTGCGCGCTGGCGCCGGTGCTGCCGGTGTTGGTCGCGGCCCGGTTCGTGCAGGGCGCGGGAGCCGCGGCGATGATCCCGGCGGCGCTGGCGATCCTGCTGCTGGACGGGCCGGAAGGCAACCGTGCCGGTTCGATCGCGTTGTGGAGCACGGCGGGTGCCGCGGCCGCGGCCTTCGGCCCGAGTGTCGGTGGCGTGCTGGTCGGGCAGTTCGGCTGGCCGTCGGTGTTCCTGATCAACGTGCCACTGGGCATCGCGGTGCTGGTCGCCGTCCGGCGGGTCCTGCCGCCGACGCCGGCCGCCGAGGGCGCGCGGGTGCCCGACCCGCTCGGCACGGTGTTGCTGGCACTGGGAGTCGGCGGTCTGACGGTGGCGGTCACGCAGGGCCCGGCGTGGGGCTGGGTCGACGTGCGCACGGTGGTGGCGGCGGTCGTCGGGGCGCTCTCGCTCGTCGTGTCCGTCCTGCGGTCCCGCAGGCACGAGGTCCCGGCGGTCGACACGGCGCTGTGGTCCAACCGCACGTTCGCCGCGACCAACGTGGTGTCCCTGTTCTACGGGATGGCGCAGTTCGCGTGGATGCTCGGCTCGGTGCTGTACCTGACGGAGGTGTGGGACTACACGGAGCTGGAGGCGGGCCTCGCGAACACGCCGGGTGCGTTCTTCGCCGCGGTGGCCGCACTGGGCCTGGCCAGGATCGCCGCGAGGATCGGCGGCCCGCGCGGTGCCACCCTGATCGGGCTCGGCGCGTTCACCGCGTGTGGCCTGTGGTTCAGCGTGGGGTTGATCGACCACGCGGCGTTCCTGGCGTTCTGGCTGCCCGCGTCGTTCCTGGCGGGCGGCGGCATGGGCGCGGCGACGATGGGCACGTCCTCGGCGGCCGCGATGTCGGCGCCGCCGACGAAGTTCGCGGGCTCCAGCGGCCTGAACACCACGGCCCGCCAGTTCGGCGGGGCGCTGGGCATCGCGATCATGGCCGCGGTCCTGGCGCTGACCACGGGCCCGGACGGCGTCCGCGACGTCGACGCCTACCGCACGATGTTCATCTACTGCACGGCGATGATGGCGATCGCCCTGACCGTCGCCGCGATCTGGCTGCGGTTCCCGGCACCGGCACCCACCCCGGCCCCGGTTGCCGCGCAGAACACGGAGGCGAGCCCGGCACAGCGTTGATGTCCGGTCGGCGTGCCGGCGTCACCGGCACGCCGACCCACCGCCCTACGGCGTCGGCACGACCGCGGAGCCGCTGAGCCAACCGCCCGCGATGGCGCTGACCCCGGTCAACCCGGTGACCCGCACCGGCACCGCCGCGTAGTTCCACACGTCGTCGTTGCCGAGGCTGCGGTAGGTGTTGTCGCCCCACGCCCAGACCGTGCCGTCGGCACGAAGCGCGTACGCGCCGAACTCGAAGCTCGCCACCTGTGTGACGTCGTCGAGGCCCGAGACGGGCACCGGGACGCGGGACTCGCACGTCGCCGGGTTCGGCAGGCACTCGACGCCGTTGCCGAGCCTGCCGTACTGGCTCGCGCCCCACGCCCACACCGTGCCGTCCTCGCGAACCGCGTACCCGTTGTCGGAGCCGGCGGCGACGGCGGTCGCCCCGGTCAGTCCGGAGACCCGCACCGGCTCGCGCGCCACGCACGCGGTCGCCGGGTCGCACGGCTGGCCGTTGCCGAGCTGGCCGGTGTGGTTGGAGCCCCATGCCCAGACGGTGCCGTCCGTACGGACCGCGTAGACGTTGCTGGCGCCGCTCGCGATCGCGGTGACGCCGGTCAGGTTCGCCTGCACGGGCACCGGCAGCTGCGTGACCTCGGAGCCGTTGCCGAACTCGCCGGAGCCGTTGCCACCCCACGCCCAGACCGTGCCGTCGGCGCGCAGCGCGTAGCCGGTGATCGGGCCGCTGGCGATCGCGACCACGCCGGTCAACCCGGTCACCCGCACCGGCACGGCCGAGTCCTCGGTCTGCCCGTTGCCCAGCCGCCCGTAGAAGCCCGAGCCCCACGCCCAGACGCTGCCGTCGGAGCGGAGTGCGTAGGCGCCCCAGTTGTCACCCGCGATCGCCGTGACCTCCGTCAGACCCAGCACCGGGACCGGCGCCGCCGACCCGCCGCCGAAGCCGCCGGCCGCACCGACCGACCAGCCGTTGCCCAGCTGCCCGGCCTCGTTGTTGCCCCAGGCCCAGACGGTGCCGTCGGTGCGGAGGGCGTAGCCGTTGTGGTAGTCGCCACCCGACGCCGCCCGCACCCCGGACAACGCCGCCACCCGCGTCGGTGTCGGCGACCCGAACGTGGCCTCGGCCGTGCCCAACTTCCGGTCGAGGGCGTTGTCGCCCCAGGCGAGGAGGCAGTCCGCGGTGCAGGGCGCGCCGGTCACCGCGAACACCCCGGCGAGGTCGGCGAGCAGGTGCACGCTGCCGCTGTTGTTGTAGAGCCGCACCGCCGGCTGCTGGGCGAGCGCGACCACGGCGGCGTTCGGCGTGGTCTGGCCGGGCGCGATGTTGAGGGTCGAGGTGTTCCCCCTGCTTCGGTAGGGCCCCCACGCGGTCACGTAGGTCGCGGCGGTCGCCGCCACCCCCGTGACGTTGAGGACCAGGCCGGTCATCGTCGGCGGCAGGCCGCTGTCGCCGAACCACACCTCGATCTCCGCACCGGGCCCGACCGGGCCCGAGAAGCCGCCGGTGCCGGTGCCGTTCCTGGTGTCCAGCACTCGCGTCGGGGACAGTGGCAGGAAGGAGGCGCCGTAGTCGGGCGTGTAGAAGCCGGAGAGGTCCACGACGAGGTGCGCGCTGCCCGCGTTGTTGTAGAGGCTGACCTTCCGGTCGGCGCCGACGGCCACGGTGACGAGGTTGGGCCGCGTCTCACCCGCGGTGAGGTTGACGTTCGACGCGTTCGGGCGTGGTGTGCCGGTGGGCCACGCCGTCACGAACGTGGTCGAGGTGACGTCGGTGGCGGTGAGGTTGAACGTCACCGCGGTCGCGGACGCGGGTACCCGCCCGGCGAGGTCGACCACCAGCGTCCCGCCCGCACCGACCGGGACGCCGTCCCAGCGGGTGTCGGTGAGCCGGTTGGCGGGCAGCGCGGTGTACTTCGCGCCCGCGCCCGTGGCGTAGTAGCCGGCGAGGTCGGCGACCAGGTGTGTGTTGCCCGCGTCGTTGTACAGGTTCACGATCCGGCCGGCCCCGAGTGTGACGGTCACCTGGTTGGCCCGGGTCTCGCCGGCGACCAGGTTGAGGCTGGACGTGTTCGGCCTGTTGGCGAGGGTCGGGAAGACCGTGACGAACGTGGGTGCGGTCGGCGACACGCCGGTCACGTTGAGCACGACGGCGGTCGCTGTCTCCGGGACGTGGGCCGCGAGGCTCACGCCGACGGTGGTGTTGGGGCCGACGGGGAACCCCGTTCCGGTGCGGGTGTCCAGCACCCGCACCGGTGACACGGGCGTGAAGGTCGAGGCCTCGTCCACCGCGGCGGGCGAGGCGGCGGGTTCGGCGCCCGCGGGTGGACTCGCGGTCAGCAGAGCGGCGGCCAGGAACGTGGGCAGGGCGGCGAGAAACAAGCGACGCATGTGAAACCCCCAGTGGCACAGAAGATCCCCCGACCCGGAAGCCGATGCTAGGGAAGGGGACGTGGGGGGAGCTACCGCCGTTCGGCGGAGCCGCGTGTTTCACTGTGCCCGTGTGGCGTGAGCTGTTCGACGAGTCGCCTGGCTATCTGGACTTCGCCAGGGTGGGTCCGCCGTCCCGGGCGGTGGTCGAGGAGAGTGCGGCGCTGCTGCGCAGGGTGGCGTCGGCCGGGATGTCCACAGTGGACGAGGTGATGACGTGTGACGCCCGTGCCCGTGCGGCGGTGGCCCGGCTGTGTGGCGGCGCGTCCCCCGACCGTGTCGCGTTGTTGCCGCACACCAGCCAGGGCCTGTTCCAGGCGGCGTTCAGTGTGCCGGCGGGCGAGGTGG
Organism: Actinophytocola oryzae; assembly: GCF_004364325.1. Classification (GTDB taxonomy): domain Bacteria; phylum Actinomycetota; class Actinomycetes; order Mycobacteriales; family Pseudonocardiaceae; genus Actinophytocola; species Actinophytocola oryzae. The sequence goes on from NZ_SOCP01000001.1 coordinate 575,189, forward strand.
TGGTGTCGGCGGCGGAGTTCCCGGCCAACACCTATCCGTGGGTGCGGGCCGAGCAGGCGGGCAGGCTGACCGTCCGCAGGCTGCGCACGGCCCGGGTCACGCCGGAGGCCGTCGCGGACGCGCTGACCGGGGACACGACCGTGGTGTCGGTCAGCGCGGTCGACTTCCGCACCGGGTATCGGGCCGACCTCGCCGCGCTGCGTGACGTCGTGGGGGACCGGCTGCTGGTGGTGGACGGCATCCAGGGCGTCGGCGTGGTGGACGAGCCGTGGGAGGTCGCCGACGTGCTCGTGTGCGGGGGCCAGAAGTGGCTGCGGGCGGGGTGGGGGACGGCGTTCGCGGTGCTGTCGGAGCGTGCGTTGGAGCGGCTGGACCCGCTGCTGTCGGGGTGGACCGGGGTGGTGGACCCGGGTGTGTTCGACGACGAGATCCACGAGGTGGCACCGGATGCCCGGTCCTGGTCGGTCAGCAACCTGAGCCCGGTGAACGCGGGGGCGCTGGCCAGGGCGGTGGAGCTGACGGAGGAGGTCGGCCTGCCGCTGATCATGTCCCGGATCGCGTCGAGGGTGGCCGAGCTGGAGGACCGCCTGCGCGGGGCGGGTGCGGAGATCGTGTCCGCGACGGACCGGCGGGCGGGCATCCTCGCCTTCCGCGTGCCGCGCTACCCCGTCGGGGAGCTGGCGGCCGCGCTGGCGGACGAGGAGGTCACGGCCACGGTCCGGCCGGACCAGGTCCGCCTGTCCCCACACGCCTCGACCGGCGCCGAAGCCGTCGACCGGGTGCACACGGCCGTGACCCGCCTACGCCGCCGGGACGGTCAGTCGGCCTGATGGTGGCGGTGGCCGTCGGATCGGCGCCGCGGACCGGGAAGACGTGGTCGATGCGGTGTCCCGGCTGGCGAGGACATCCGGCCGGTCCTACTGGTCCTTCACGGCCATCTCGCCCAGTTCGGACCAGTCGTCCTGCGGGATGGTGGCGTTGACGATCCTCGGGGTCTCCGCGAGGTAGGGCGGCAGCGTCTGCTGGGCGGTCCTGAAGTGGTCGGACTGGACGTGTGCGGCGGCCGCGTCGTCGTGGAAGGCCTCTACCAGGACGTACTCGTCCGGGTCCGCGACGCTGCGGGACCAGTCGAACCACAGGCAGCCGGGCTCGGCGCGGGTTGCCTCGGTGAACTCGGCCGTGATGCGGGGCCAGTCGTCCGCGTGCTCGGGGCGAACGCGGAACTTGGCGGTGATGAAGATCATGATGCTCCCTCGTCGGTCGTGGTCGGCCCTCGGAAGCCTAGGACCCGGGCCGCCACCGTGATGACCGGCCGTCGTTGGCGAGAACCCGTGGAAAGGTGGCACTCTGGCCACTCCTGGCCGGTACTCTCCGTGGTTAGCGTTGCCTCATGCTCACACAGGTCGTTCTGTTCGACGGGTTCGACCCGCTCGACGTCATCGCGCCCTACGAGGTGCTCAGCGCCGCCGCCGACCACCTGGTGGACGTCGAGCTGGTCTCGGCCGAAGGGCCGCGCGAGGTGCCCAGCGGGCTGGGCCCGGTCACCCTCCGTGCCACCGCGGCGCTGGACCCGCGGCGCGCGGACATCGTCCTCGTGCCCGGTGCGCTGGGCAGCATGCCCGATCCGGACGGTGGGGAACCCGCCGCGGACAGCATCCCGGTGCTCCTCGGGAACACGCTCGACACCGGGCTGCCCGCCCTGCTCAAGGAAGCCCTCGACCGCGACGGCGTCACCGTGGCCACGGTCTGTGGCGGCTCACTCGTGCTGGCGATGGCGGGTCTGATCGAGGGCCGCCCGGCCACCACCCACCAGCTGGGTCTCGACCTGCTGGAGGCCACCGGCGTCCAGGCGCTCGACGTGCGCGTGGTCGACGACGGCGACCTCGTCACCGCCTCGTCCGTCACCTCGGGGCTGGATCTCGGGCTGTACCTGCTCGAACGTGAGCTCGGCCCCGACGTGGCGATCGCGGTGGAGACGCTGATCGCGCACGAGCGTCGGGGCACCGTCTGGACCCGCGGGGCGCGACCGTGACGCGGGCGACCGGGAACTGGCGGCTGGTGATCGACACCCCGATCGGCAGACAGCACGTCGTGCTCGAACTGTCGACTGTGGACGGACGGCTGCGGGGGACTGCCCGGGACGACAAGCACGGCCAGGAGGTGCCGCTCACCGACCTCACCCTCGACGGCGACCAGCTGACCTGGGCACAGGCCATCCGCAAGCCACTGCGCCTGAACCTCACCTTCGACGTCACCATCGCGGGGGACGAGCTGACGGGCCACGCCAGAGCGGGCCGGCTGCCTGCGTCGAAGGTCAGCGGCCACCGGACGTCATGACGGTCGGTCACCGACGTCGTCGAACAGGTCGCCCTCCACGCTGCCCTCCGCCGTGTCGACCGGCGGCGGTGCGGGCGGGCCCAGGGGCAACGCCTGAGTGGGCAGCTCCGACGTCGCGTCGACGGGTGAGGTCGGCGGGGGTGGCGCGGCCCCGGGTGCTGGTGCGTTCGCGTTGGCGGGTAACAGCTCGGTCGGGGGGTCGGTGATGTGACCTTCGGCGTCGTAGGCGGCCGACTCGTTCAGCGGCAGACCGTCATTCACCGTCATCGACGCCTCCTCGGCTCCACAGTGGTACGGACCCTTGTACCCATCTGGGCCGACGTCACACCTCGCAGGCGAACCCGGACCACGTGGGCGGTGGCCAGATGTCGTCGACGGCACCCGGTGTGCCGGTCGACACTTGTTTACCGCCCACCATTTCGTACGTCATCCCCTGTGGTGCAACGGCAGCACGCCCGGCTGTTGACCGGGAAGTCCAGGTTCGAATCGTGGTGGGAGAGCGATGGCCGAAGCCGAAGGAGTCGAGGCGCCGGGCTGTGAACCTAGCGAAACCGGTGCGAGTCCGGTCGGTCATCCCAGAACTGGGCCTTGTGGGGGCGGCATGGCCGCCCCCACAACGTCTGTCAGCGCACGGTGTCGACGTGTGCGACGCCCGAGGTGCGGTAGCCGCTCACCCTCGAGCTGACCTGTGCCGGGCTCACCACCTCGTTCTCCGCGAAGTACACCCAGTCGACCTGCTGCCGGTACGCCCGGTCACCTGGCTGGCCGACCAGCCCACCCGAGATGAACCACAGGTTGAAGTTGATCGACATCGGGGTCTCCGGGTAGTACCGGTCCCCGTGGTCGGCGAACAGGGTGCCGTCCACGTAGTACTTCACGCGCCCGGACGCCACCTGGATCACCAGGTCGTGCCAGCCCGCGAAGCTCCTGCGTGCCTCGGTGTGGACGTTGTCCGCGACCCACGGCTCGTTCTGGTAGGTCTCCCACGTCGTCGTGTACAGGATGTTCGACGGCTCGCCCCACCCGCCGTTGGGCAGGTACTCGAAGTCCAGCTCGCCGTAGTCCGGATCCATCGGCGCGTTCAGGGGCGTGATCGTGAAGAACGTCTCCACCACGTTGTCCCCGTCGACGCCCCGCACCGGCGCGTCGGCGAAGAACACCCGCGCGCCGTACGTGCCCTGGAAGAACTTCCGCTGGTGGTACAGCTCCGTCTGTCGCGCACTGGACCCGTTGTTCGACGACTCCAGCTGCAGCACCTGGTTCCCACCTACGGTCGGGAACGTGACCAGCGACGGATCCCACGTCGCACCGGGCACACCCGGCCCGCCGCCGCCGGAGCGGACGGTCCAGCCGCGCTGCGCGATCCGTGCGTCGCTCGACGACGTGTAGGCGAAGTCGTCGAACAGGACCTCGCCGGTCGGGCCCGGCGGGTCACCCGGGTCGGGTGGGTCGCCGGGGTCGTCACCGCCCGGGCCGGTGCCCCAGATCGTCGTCCCTCCACGTTGGACGGTTACCTTCGACCACGCGGCGTAGGTCGTGCGGTTGGTGAAGGAGTAGTCGTCGGACTGGGTGATCGAGCCCCAGTTCGTGCGGTAGAAACGCAGTTGCAGGTCGCCGGTGTTCGCGCCGGGGGCCAGCGAGCCCGCACCGGAGGTGAAACCGACCTCCAGGTAGCGGTCGGCGGTCGAGGTCGGGGTGGACAGCTGGCGGAACGTGCCGGTGACGTTGCCGCAGCCGCGCACCGCCCACGAGCAGGCGAAACGGTAGCCGACGTCCGGGGTCTCGCCCCGGAAGTAGTACCGCAGCGTCACCTCGGCGAGCGGGATGGTCGTCGTGCCGGTGTTGGCGATCGTGAACCACGGCTCCACCTGGTCGGTGGTGGCACCCGTGGCACTGGTGCGGTAGTTGGCGGTGAGCGCGTCTCCGGCGGCGGACGCCGGTGACTGGACGAACGCGGTCAGTGCGGCTGCCGCCGCTGCGGCGGCCAGGAATCTGCGGGACAACATCGGGTCCTCCTGTACGGGCAGGGTTCGTACGGGGGTGCGACCTCCTCTCAGCTCGTCGCGGTCAGGGACCGGTGGGCGACGGACAGGGCCGCCAGCCTGCGCTCGTGCACGGCCATCGCGGCGCCGAACGCGGCCCAGTCGGGCGTTGCCGACCACAGCGTGTCGGCCAGTGCGCACAGCCGGGGGAACGCCAGGTACTCCACGTCCTCGGCACGCGGCGCCTGTTCAGTCCACAGTTGACACTGACTGCCGAGTACGCCTGGGGCGTCGGGGATCTGCTGGTGGTACACGTCGGACATGGTCACCACGCCGTCCGGCTGACCCGCGCGCTCGTCGGGGTCAGTAGACTGTGGATAGTCCAGATAGGTCTGCCGGTACGGGGTGAGCACCACGGGGTGGCCACGTTCGAGCGGGCCGTCGGCGGTGTCCTGCCACGGCATCATGACCGTGCGCGGGTCGAGTGGGGGACCGTCGCCGTCCCAGCACACCGGAATCCGGCCGTTCGCGAGGAGGAAACCCCCCATCCGGTCGAGGAACCAGGTCCGCAACGCGTGCGGGCCCGCCAGGCCCTCGTCGGCGATCCTGGCCAGGGCGACCGGGCTCGACGCCCACTCGGTCACCGGGACCTCGTCGCCGCCCAGGTGCACGTGCTCGCCGGGGAAGACGTCCAGCACCTCGCCGAGCACGGTACGGCAGAACTCCAGGGTCGCGTCGCCGACACCGAACACCGCCTCCGAGATGCCCCACTCCGTCCACACGGGAAGGTGCCGCTCCGGTCTGTTGCCCAGCCACGGATACGCGGCCAGCGCGGCCCGCACGTGCCCCGGCATGTCGATCTCCGGCACGATCCGCACACCGCGCTCCGCCGCGTACGTCACCAACCCGCGCAGCTCCTCGGCCGTGTAGGCGCCGCCGTGCGGGGTGTCGTCGAACCGGTCGCTGCCCGCCGGGCCGAGCTGCGTTCCCACGCGGACGCCACCGACCCCGGTCAGCGCGGGGTAGGCGGCGACCGGCATCCGCCAGCCCTGGTCGTCGGTGAGGTGCAGGTGCAGCACCGTGAGCTTGTGCAGTGCCAACAGGTCCACGAACCGGCGCAGGAACCGCACCGGCTGGAAGTGCCGCGCGACGTCGAGCATCGCGCCCCGCCAGGGCAGCCGGGGCGAGTCGGTGACGTCCACGCACGGCAGCGCCCACCGGACGCCCACCGCCTGCGTGTCGCCCAGTGCCTCTACGGGCAACAGCTGCCGGATCGTCTGCACGCCGTGCAGAAGTCCCGCCGGGCGGCGGGCACGCAGTACCACGGCCTGCTCGCTGACCGTCAGCGCGTAGCCCTCCTCACCGAGCCCGACCAGCTGCTCGTCCAGTGCGAGGAGCACGGTTCCGTTGGCGGACAGGGGAAGCGGCAGACCCGTCGGCTGACGCAGGTACCGCCGCAGCAGCCGGGCGGCCGGTTCGGCGCCGGGGGTGGCCCGCAGCGCCGTCGTCGGCCCGAACACGAACTGTCCGGCCCGGTGGCGCAGGCGGGTGGGTCGGGGAACGATCACGTGCTGCCTCCTCAGCCCTTGACCGCGCCGCCGGTGATGCCGGCGGTCACCTTTCGCTGCAGTACCAGGAAGATCGCCAGCACGGGCAGCATGAACAGGGTCGACGCGGCCATCGTCGCGCCCCAGTCGGTGCCGAACGTGTTGCTGAACGAGGAGAGCCAGACCGGCAGCGTGCGGTCGTCCTGGTTCTTGATGATCAGCAGGTTGGCGAAGGCGAACTCGTTCCACGCCGTGATGAACCCGAACAGCGACGTCGTCAGCAGGCCCGGCGCGAGCAGGGGGAGCACCACGCGCCGGAACGCCGCGGGCCGGTCGCAGCCGTCCACCTGGGCCGCCTCCTCCAGCTCGACCGGCACCGCGGCGAGGAAGCTCCGCAGTGTCACGATCGTGAACGGGAGGGTGATCATGAAGTACACCAGCGTCAGCATGGTGAGCGTGTCGAGCATCCCGGTGTCCCGCGCGATGACGTACATCGGGATCAGGAGCGCCTCCCACGGCGTCATCTGCGCGATGAACACCATCAGGATGAAGCCGCGCCTGCCTTTCCACCGCAGCCGCGCCACGGCGTAGGCGGCGAGTAGCGCGACCACCAGCGACAGCAGGACCGCCGAGCCGGCCACCACCAGGCTGTTGCGCCAGAAGTACCAGAACCCCTGTGCGTGCACGGCCGTGGTGAAGTGCTCGAAGGTCAGTGCGGACGGCCAGAACGTCGGCGTGGCCGCCTGGATCTCCCGCGTCGGCTTGAAGGCGGTGAGGACCATCCAGTACACGGGGAACACCGACACCACGAACACGAACAGCGCCAACAGGTTCCGCGTCAGGCGTGCGGTCATGCGGCGGCCTCCTCGCGGTACATGTGCCGGAAGTAGAACAACAGCGCGAGCATCAGCAGCAGCACCATCAGCATCGACACCACCGCACCGAGGTCGTAGCGGTGCAGTGACTGCGCGACCTGGTAGGCGTAGACGGGCAGCGTGGTCGTCGCCCGGCCCGGGCCGCCCTCGCTGATCACCCAGATCTGCACGAACGCCTTGCCGACCCAGATCACCTCCAGGCAGGTCACGAGCCCGAACATGGGGCGCAGCACGGGAAAGGTGATCGAACGGAACGACCGCAGGCCGCCAGCGCCGTCGATCCGGGCCGCCTCGTACAGCTCGTGGGGGACCGTGGTCATCGCCGCGTACAGGGTGAGCGCGGCGAAGGGCACCGACTGCCACATGATCAGCACCACGAGGATCGCGAAGGTCTGCGGTCCGTCGGCGAACCAGGTGTGGTCGCGGAACTGCTCGAAGCCCAGTGACACCAGCACCCAGTTCACCACGCCGAGCCGTGACTGGAACATCCACTGGAACACCGTGGTCGCGGCGATCATCGGGGTGGCCCACGTGAGCACCAGCCCACCGAGCACGGCCAGGCGCATCACCCGGCCCAGTCGCACGACCAGCAGTGCGACGAACGTGGATGCCGCCATGATCAGCACGACGTTGACCGCCGTGAACGCCAGGGTCCGCCGCGCGACCGACCAGAACTCCGCGTCGGAGAGCACCGCGGTGTAGTTGGCGAACCCCGCGAAGCCCGCGCCGCCGCGGATCAGCTGGGCCATCCCGAAGTGCTGGAAGGACATGGCCACGTTGCGCAGCAACGGATACACGAGCAGGTAGGCGGTCGCCAGCAGGGTCGGCGCGATCAGCAGGTACGGCCAGAAGCTCCTGCGGCGGCGGTCCCCCGGCGGGGCAGCCGTGCGGCTGGTCGACCGCCGCGCCGGGGGAGCCTCGGTGGATACCGGTCTGCCGCCGAGGGATCTCGTGCGTGGATCGCGTCCTGCCGGTGCCGTCACGTTCCCCCGAGGTGTCTGCTGGTCGGAGGTGGACCTCGCACGAAGATCCATGGCCTGCCCTAGTTCGCGGTGTTCAGTGCCGAGGTGATGACCGCGTCCGCGTCTGCGGCGGCGGTCTTCGGGTCGCTGCCGGTGAGCACCTTGGTCAGGAACTCCTTGATGGGGTTGCGGGCCTCGACCGCGGTCCAGTTGGGCGAGTTCGGCGTGGCGTGTCCGTTGGCGGCACCGACGGCCATCGCGGCGGCGCCCGGGTCGTCCTCGACGGCGTCGGCGAGCGAGGTCCGGTTCGGCACGTAGTTCATGGCCTTGGCCAGCTCCACCTGCCACTTCTCGCCGGCGAGCGCCTTGACCACCGCGTAGGCGCCGTCCTGGCGGGGGGAGGCGACCGGGACGATCAGGTCGGACCCGCCCGTGAACACCGCGCCCGGCTCGCTCGCGGACTTGCCCGGGATCGGGAAGAAGCCGAGCTTGCCCGCCAGGTCGGGGTTCGCCGTGGTGACGAGCTTCGCCGCGCCCGGCACCGCGATGAGCTGCGCGACGTCGCCCTTGGCGAACACGTCGGTCTGCTGCGGCTTGGCCTCGTCGGAGTCCTTGGGGCCGTTGCCGAGTGCCTGGAGGCGCCGGTAGAAGTCCGCGCCCGCCAACGCCTCCGGCGTGTTCAGGCCGCCCTTCCAGTCGTCGCCGTCCCGGGTGGCGAGGTCGCCGCCCTCGTCCCAGACGAAGCCCGCGAGCACGTACCAGTTCTGGCCGGGCAGGTAGATGCCCTGCACGCCGCCCTGGTTCACTGCGGCGGTCGTGGCGAGCCATTCGTCCCGTGTGGACGGAGGGGTGAGCCCCTTGGCCGCGAACAGGTCCGTGCGGTAGATGACGACGCGGTTGGCCGCGTAGAACGGGATGCCGAACTGGTCGCCGTCGACCGCGCCGGGCTCGGCGAGGCCGGGCAGCCAGTCCTTGCCGCCCAGCTCGTCGACCTTGCCGGACAGGTCGGTCACGCCGCCGCTCGCCGCGTACTGCGCGACCTGGGTGTTGCCGACCTCGATCACGTCCGGCGGGTCGGTGCTGGCCAGCGCGCCGGTGACCTTCTCGGTGATGCCGTCCCACTCCTGGATCTGGACGGTCAGCGTGTACTCGGGGTGGTCCCGCTCGAACTCCGCCTCGAAGTCCTTGACGAACTCGTCGGTCGCGGTGTCCTTCATCAGCCACACGGTCAGGTTCTGACGTTCGCCGGACGCGGCGTCGTCGGAGCCGCACGCGGCGAGGGCGGGGAGGGTCAGTGCCAGCGCGAGCAGGCCGGCGGCGAAGCGAGACGGCACGGTTACCTCACGGTGCTTCGAGGATATGACCAATTGGTAAGGTCCAGTGGTCTGAACCAAAATGGCATAGACCAATCCTCAAGTCAATACGCAGGTGGAGGGCGATTTTTGGGTGAGTAGTTCACTACGGAGTGGTCAACCCGGCGAGCTATCCTCTGGTCCGGTTGTCATACTGGCGGCATGGCCGGAGCCATCCTGAAGCGTGAGCGCGTGCGTGACTACCTGCTCGAGATGATCGAGACGCACCCGCCGGGCGCGCCGCTGCCCGCTGAGCGGGTGCTGTGCCAACGCCTGTCGGTGTCCAGGCCGACGCTGCGCTCGGCGGTCGACGAGCTGGTCAACAACGGGATGCTGGTGCGCCAGCACGGGCGGGGCACGTTCGTGGCGCCTGCCAAGATCGAGCAGGAGCTGGTGTCCGACGACCGCACGATGGTGCTGCCGCAGGCCGCGGGTACGTGGACGAGCAAGGTGCTGGAGTTCGCGACCATCGCCGCGGGTGCGAGGGTGGGCCGGCGCCTGAGCGTGTCACCGGCGGCCGAGATCTTCTACGTGGCACGGCAACGCTTCGTCGACGGGGCCCCGATGGCGATCGAGTACCTGCACGTGCCGGTGGCCGTCGCGCCCAGGCTGTCGCTGGAGGACCTCGAGTCCGGCGACCTCTACGTGCGCCTGCACGAACACGGCGTGCGTGTGCACGACGCGATCCAGTCGGTCGAGCCGACGGTCACGAACGACGCCGAGTCGGAGCTGCTCGGTGTGCCGGTTCTGTCTCCCGCACTGCTGTTCGAGCGACTGACCAACGACGACACCGGCCGGCCCATCGAGTACGTCCACTCGCTGTACCGGGGTGACCGGTACCGCATCGTCTCCCGCCTGGCCCTCGGCCCCACGGCGACGACAAGGGGCGCCGCCGACGCCCACCACCCGGGTATACCCCCTGGCGACCTCACCGCCCGGGGCCCCGTCCGCTCCGCCACGACGGGCGACATCCAGTAGCCGCGGGATGCCGTCCTCGCGGGCCGGCGGCCCCGTGCACTGAAGGACGCCTTCGTAACGCTGGGCGTACTGATGGCGTCCTTCGTTGCGCTGGGCGTAAGGAAGGTGGGGCCGAGGCGGCCTGCGGCGGGCGGGGGAACCCGCTTCGTGGGCCGGGCTCGCAGACCCCGGCTCTTCTCCGCGAGCGGGGCTCCACCCGCCGAAACGCCATCGTCACTCGGGAGGCCGTCGTCGGGACCAACGGCCCGGCGAGCGGTGAACCCGGCGCGTCACCACCCTCAGACCCTGGTGCGGGTCTTCCTCGTGGTGCGGGACTTCGGTGCGCCCACGTACTCCGCCAGGTGCTCACCCGTCAGTGTCGAGCGGTCGGCGACCAGGTCAGCCGGCGTGCCCTCGAAGACGATCGTGCCGCCGTCGTGGCCCGCGCCCGGTCCCAGGTCGATGATCCAGTCCGCATGTGCCATGACCGCCTGGTGGTGCTCGATCACGATCACCGACTTGCCCGCGTCGACCAGCCGGTCCAGCAGGCCCAACAGGTGCTCCACATCCGCGAGATGCAGCCCGGTCGTCGGCTCGTCCAGGACGTACACGCCACCCTTGTCACCCATGTGGGTGGCGAGTTTCAGGCGCTGGCGCTCACCGCCGGACAGGGTCGTCAGTGGCTGGCCCAGGCTGAGGTACCCGAGCCCCACATCCGCGAGACGCTCCAGGACGGCGTGCGCGGCAGGGATGTGTCCGTCGCCCTCGCCGAAGAACTCCCTCGCCTCCGTCACCGACATCGCGAGCACCTCGCTGATGTCGCGACCGCCGAACCTGTAGTCCAGCACCGACGCGTCGAACCGCCTGCCGTCGCACACGTCGCACGTGGTGGCCACGCCCGCCATCATCCCCAGGTCGCTGTAGATCACCCCGGCGCCGTTGCAGTTGGGGCACGCACCCTCGGAGTTCGCGCTGAACAGGGCGGGCTTGACGTTGTTGGCCTTGGCGAACGCCTTGCGGATCGGCTCGAGCAGGCCCGTGTAGGTCGCCGGGTTGCTGCGCCGCGAGCCGCGGATCGGGGTCTGGTCCACCGCCACCACACCCTCGTCGGCCGGGATCGAACCGTGGACCAGCGAGCTCTTGCCGGAGCCTGCCACGCCGGTCACCACGACCAGCACGCCGAGCGGGATGTCCACGTCCACGTCACGCAGGTTGTGCTTGTTCGCGCCGCGGATCTCCAGTGTGCCGGTCGGTGTGCGTACCGACTCCTTCAGTGCGGCGCGGTCGTCGAGGTGACGGCCGGTGATCGTGCCGCTCTTGCGCAGTCCCTCGACCGTGCCTTCGAAGCAGACCGTGCCACCCTCGGTACCCGCGCCGGGGCCGAGGTCGATCACGTGGTCGCCGATCGCGATCGTCTCCGGCTTGTGCTCCACCACGAGCACCGTGTTTCCCTTGTCCCGCAGGCGTTGCAGCAGGCCGTTCATCCGCTGGATGTCGTGCGGGTGCAGGCCGATCGTGGGCTCGTCGAACACGTAGGTGACGTCGGTCAGGGAACTGCCGAGGTGGCGGATCATCTTGACGCGCTGCGCCTCGCCGCCCGACAGCGTGCCGGACGAACGGTTGAGCGACAAGTAGCCGAGTCCGATCTCCACGAACGAGTCGAGTGTGTGCCCCAGCTTCCCGAGCAGCGGTGCCACCGACGCGTCGTCGAGACCCCGCACCCACTCGGCCAGGTCGCTGATCTGCATCGCGCACGCGTCGGCGATGTTGACCTTGCCGATCTTCGACGACCGTGCGGACTCCGACAGCCGCGAGCCGTCGCACTCCGGGCAGGTCGTGAAGGTGACCGCCCGGTCGACGAACGCCCGGATGTGCGGCTGCATCGACTCCTTGTCCTTGGACAGGAACGACTTCTGGATCTTCGGGATCAGCCCCTCGTAGGTGAGGTTGACGCCCTCGACCTTCACCTTGACCGGGTCCTTGTACAGGAAGTCCTGCATCTCCTTCTTGGTGAACTTCCTGATCGGCTTGTCCGGGTCGAGGAAGCCGGACTGCGCGTAGAGCTTCACCGTCCAGAAGCTGTCCGACTTCCAGCCGGGAATCGTGAACGCGCCCTCCGCGATCGACTTCGAGTCGTCGTAGAGCTGGGTGAGGTCGATGTCGTTGACGTTGCCCCGGCCCTCGCAGCGCGGGCACATGCCGCCGGTGATGCTGAAGCTGCGCCGCTCCTTGACCGTGCGCCCCGCGCGCTCCAGCGTGACCGCGCCCGCGCCGCTGATCGAGGCGACGTTGAACGAGAACGCCTGCGGCGAGCCGATGTGCGGCTTGCCGAGCCTGCTGAACAGGATGCGCAGCATCGCGTACGCGTCGGTGGCGGTGCCGACCGTCGAGCGCGGGTCGCTGCCCATCCGCTGCTGGTCGACGATGATCGCCGTGGTGAGACCGTCGAGCACGTCCACGTCCGGCCGCGCCAGCGTCGGCATGAAACCCTGCAGGAAAGCGCTGTAGGTCTCGTTGATCATCCGCTGCGAGTCGGCGGCGATCGTGTCGAACACCAGCGACGACTTGCCCGAACCCGACACGCCGGTGAACACCGTCAGCCTGCGCTTCGGGATCTCGACGCTGAGGTCCTTGAGGTTGTTCTCACGGGCGCCGTGCACGCGGATCAGGTCGTGGCTGTCGGCGACGTGCTGCGCGGACGTGCTCCTGGCCCTGCTCAATCGAGTCTCCATCGGTCTGGTCGGCCTGCGCGAGGTCAGCGAAGCTCCTGGATGCGGACCATGTTGCCCGACGGGTCGCGGAAGGCACAGTCACGCACGCCGTACGGCTGGTCGGTGGGCTCCTGGACGACCTCGGCGTTGGTCGCCTGGAGCTTCGCGAACGTCTCGTCGAGGTCCTTGGTGGCGAGGTTGATGCCGCCGTAGGTGCCCTTGGCCATCATCTCGGCGATGAGGTTGCGCTCGTCGTCGGTGATCCCCGGAGTCACGGCGGGCGGGGTCAGGACGATGGACGTGCTCGGCTGGCCGGGAGGGCCCACCGTGATCCAGCGCATGCCCTTGAAGCCGACGTCGTTGCGGACCTCGAAGCCGAGCGCGTCGCGGTAGAAGGCGAGCGCGGCGTCGGGGTCGGTGTGCGGGAGGAAGCTCGAGTGAATGGTGATGTCCATGGCCGTCACACTAAGTGCGGGTCGGGACCGACGCTTCTCGATTCCTGACCGGCTTGGTCCGGACCGGTCTGGTCACCTGCTTGGCCACGCACGCGGGCATGCCCTCGGCCTCGCCCGCGGCCTCCCGCCGGTACGTGCTCGGCGGCACCCCGACCAGCTCGGTGAACCGCGTGCTGAAGGTCCCGAGCGACGAGCACCCGACCGCGAAGCACACCTCGGTGACGCTCAGGTCGCCACGCCGCAGCAGTGCCATCGCCCGCTCGATCCGCCGGGTCATCAGGTAGCCGTACGGTGACTCACCGTAGGCGCGGCGGAACTCGCGGCTGAGGTGGCCGGCTGACATGTGGACGTAGCTCGCGAGCGCCTCGACGTCGAGCGGCTGCGCGTAGTCCCGGTCGATCCGGTCGCGGACACGGCGCAGCCGGGCGAGGTCGCGCAGGTTCTGCGCCGCCGGTGTGCTGCTCACCTGCGCGATGATGCCACACGATTGCGTGTTTGCACGGATGCTGCCTCACCCGGTGACCTGCGACGATGGCCACTCGGAGTCAGCAGGGCCCTCCCGAAGGGGTGATTGACGTGCACGACAGGAGACGGTCCCGGCGCCGTGCCACCTACCGCCTGACCGGCGTCGTGGTCGGCGTGTTCCTCGGTCTCGCTCCCGCGAGCCTCCCGGCGGCGGCACTGGCCTGCTGCACGATCCCGACACCGCCGCCGTGCCAGACGCACCCGGAGATGTGCGCCTGACCCTCACGCCCGCACGCGGGCTGCCCAGTCGCCGAACCGGACCTCGCCGACGAGCGCGCTCGCGTCCGGCACCAGGGTGCGCTCGTCCAGCTCGGCGCCGAAGTAGCTCGCGTGCGGGTCGGTGACCACCGCACGCGGGTCCCTGGCGAGCACGTCGGCGAAGAACTCGTCCATCCGGAAGCGCTCGGGGCCCGCCACGTCGATGATCCCGTCCAGCGGCGCGCCGACCGCGATCCGGCCGACCGCCGCCGCCACGTCGTCACCCGCCATGGGCGCGAAGAGCACCGGTGCGAACCGGACGGTGTCGCCGTCGGTGGCCGAGTCCGCCATGCGCGACAGGAACTCGAAGAACTGCGTCGCCCGCACGACGGAGTAGGGGACCGGCGAGTCCGCGATCAGCCGCTCCTGCGCGATCTTCGCCCGGAAGTAGCCGCTGTCCAGGAGCCGGTCGGTCCCCACGACCGACAGCGCGACGTGGTGCCCGACCCCGGCCGCCGCCTCCGCGGCGAGCAGGTTGCGGGTGGAGGTCTCGAAGAACGCGAGCACCTCGGCGTCCGCGAACGACGGTGAGTTCGACACGTCGACCACCACGGCCGCTCCGGCCAGCACGTCGGCGAGCCCTTCGCCGGTCAGCGTGTCCACGCCCGTGCTCGGCGCCGCCGCCACCGCCTCGTGGCCCTGCTCGGCGAGCCCCGACACGAGCTTCGACCCGATCAGGCCGGTACCGCCGACCACCACGATCCTCATGACCAACCTCCAGTAGCCCAGGCGCGTTCGTCACCGAGTCCAATCCTGGGGCAGACAGGGGGTGCTGTCACACCGCCGAGTAGGGCCCGAACCGGCCCCACACCACCACGGCGGCGAGCGCGAGCAGGGCCACGTTCACCACGATCGACCTGGCCTCGCCCCGGCGCAGGTGGACGACGGCCGCGCCGACCATCAGCGCCACCACGCCGACGGCGGCCAGCGGCACCAGCACCGGGGCGATGCCGACCGCGGCGGGCAGGACCAGGCCGATCCCCGCCAGGATCTCCAGTGCGCCGATGGCCTTGACCGTGCCGGTGCCCACGTCCTCGACGAAGCCGAAACCGGCCGCGGCGAGCTTCTCCCTCGGTCGGACGACCTTCATCACGCCGCCGGCGAGGAACGCCGCGGCCAGCAGGCCCGCGATGATCCACAGTGCGATGTCCATGCCGGGTACGACGACGCGGCCGGTCGTAATGTCAGGCCTGACACTTCGGGAGGCTGTCTCGTCGAGTGGGAGTGAGAGGCACACAGGGAGCACCGCACGCGATGACCACGCCAGACGACGACCCGGGGGTAGCCGCCGTCATGAGCGAACGGCGGCAGCTGACCAACGTCGCCTACCGGCTGCTCGGCTCGCTCGCCGACGCGGAGGACGTCGTCCAGGAGACCTACGCCCGCTGGTACGCGATGACCCCGGCGCAGCAGGACGAGATCGAGTCGCCCGGCGCGTGGCTGACACGGGTCGCCGGCCGCATCTGCCTCGACCTGCTCGGCTCGGCGCGCAGGCGGCGCGAGAGCTACGTGGGGGAGTGGATCCCCGAGCCGGTGCCTGACCGGACGGAGTGGTCCAGCGGCGCGACCGCCACCGACCCCGCCGACCGCGTCACCCTCGACGAGTCGGTCAACATGGCCTTCCTGGTCGTGCTCGAGTCGATGACCCCGGCCGAGCGCGTCGCGTTCGTCCTGCACGACGTCTTCCGCTACCCGTTCGCCGAGGTGGCCGGGATCGTCGGCCGGACGCCTGCGGCGTGCCGCCAGCTCGCGTCCTCGGCACGGCGCCGCATCGACGCGTCGCGGGGCCTCGCCAAGCCGGTGGCCGGCTACGCCGACATCGTCCGCGGCTTCAAACGGGCGTGGGAGGCCAAGGACATCGACGCCCTGATCGGCCTGCTCGACCCGAACGCGACGGCGGTGGGCGACGGCGGTGGCGTCGTCACCGCGCTGATCCACCCGGTCGAGGGCGCGGACGGCATCGCACGCCACTTCATCACCATCGCCGGCCTCGCGCCGGCCATGGTGATGCTGGAACGCACGGTCAACGGCAGGCCCGGCCTCGTCGCACAGCTGGACGGCGCCACGATGGCGGTGTTCGCGTTCGACATCGCGAACGACCGGATCCAGCACGTCTGGGCGGTGCGCAACCCCGAGAAGCTCCGCCCGTGGACCGAAGGAGGCTACTGACCCTCCTGGACGACCTGGTAGCTGAACTCGCCGGTCTCGGAGATCATCGCGGCGGACTCGGCCTGTGCCGCGAAGGTGGTGTTCGCCTGCGTCACGAGGAAGAACGTGGCGGAGACGTCGAGTGAGCTGATCACCTCACGGATCTCGTGCTGGTTCTCCGCCGACTCGGGACGACCGCCGACGACGAGGTACCTCTCGTCCGTCAGCGTGCCCGTCCTGCCGGTGACCGCGTTCATCTTGTCCCGGATGTCGTCGTCGAGGACGCCGACCAGGTCCTCGGCCGCGCCGGGAACGGTGCCGTCCCAGTGGGTGAGCGCGCTGAAGCGGTGGCCGTCGAACGTGCCTGTCTTGCCGACGGCGATGCAGGGCCCCATGCCGTTGGTCGCGATCGCGGCGTCGCACACGACACCGACGTCACCCTGGTCGACGTTGACGACTCCGCTGTCGGCGGTCAGGTAGGCGTTGATGTCCTGCTGGGTGGGCGGCTGGTCGCCCCGGCCCTCGTTCTCCTCCTCTTCTTCTTCCTCCTCGTCCGACCCGAGGGTGTCGTTCATCCGGTCCAGTGTGGCGCCGAGGCTTTCGAAGAACTGGGAGTCAACACGAGCTGGGTGTCCACCGGGCCCTGCGTCGCGAGCATCGTGCGGGCCTGTTTGCGTGCCCGCTCCTCCAGCGAGTCGTCGTCGGAGGACGACCCGTCGGTCGACTCGTCCAGGCCGGCGTTCGACCGTTTCATCGCGCTGTCTCCTCGGTGCTCGTCCTGGCCAGGTGCGCGGCGGTCACCTCGGCGAGGATCTCGCGCAGCCGCTGCTCACCCAGGGCCGCCGGCTCCGGTGAGTCCTTGAGCATCGCGTCGACGGCCGGTGCCATGACGTCGTCGGGCAGTGCCCGCAGCGCCTCGGCGGTCGCAGGCGCGGTCGTCGCCACCGCCACGCCGTACTGGGCGAACACCGCGTGCTTGTCGCCGCTCTCCGCGAGCGGCAGGAATCCCTCCGCGCTGCCGCCGACTCCTCGAGGATGTCGGGCTGCTGACGAGCTGGTTCACCGCGTTGTGCGAGCTGTACGACGCACACGGCACGGACGGGTGGCCCGCCCTCCAGGAGCACCTGCGGTCACGGACCGCCCGCGAGGGGATCCCCGACGACGCGGTCGACACGTGTGCGTAGTACCGCCGCGGCCAGCACAGCAGAGGCGGTCGTGGCCGGACAACGCCCGAAGGGCCAGTCCGAAGGGCAGCGGATCGCACCCGCCCGCCCTCCGTCCACACAGGACGGGCGCCACCTCGGGCGCCACGGGTGTCGGGTAAGCGCGCCTACCGGACGCGGCGCGAACAACGCGCGACGAGTCGACTACGAATCCGGCTGTGTGTGCGAAGTTCTCACGACGCTATTACACAGTCTGCCAATAACGTGCATCGGCGCCGGGTGTCGATCGTGGACACGTGCCGAGAACCTCCTGTCACAGGCTAAAGTTGCCATCTGCACGCGATGTTATCGCTACCATCGCGCCGGGGTCCGATCTGGACAATTTTCGAATCTCCTTTGCCCTGTCTGACTTTTAGCGGATACCCCTGAACGGCCGCTTGACTTGGATTGTGTGGGACGGGTTGACTGCGCCCCGCCTGGGAATTGCGGGGAGAGGAGACGGTGCGCGATGGAGCACGGCGGGCGGGAGGTGCTCGGCTATGCCTTGTCCGGCCCGGTGATGCCGGCGCCACCGGGTGAGCGGGATCGGGTGCGCATGTGGTGCGCGGGTCCCTGTCCGGTGGAGAGCGGACCGGAGGGTTGACTCCCGTGAGCAAGTTCCAGCTCAGTGTTCGAGCACGCATCCTGTCCATCGCACTGATCCCGACGATCATCCTCGTCGCGGTCGGCCTCGGCGCCTCCACCTACCTCGCCGTGAGCGCGTTCCACCTGCGCGACCAGGTCACGCAGTTCAAGGCCGGGAACGCCCCGGCAACGGAGTTCATCCAGGCCGTGCAGCAGGAACGCCAGGCGAGCATGCTGGCGTTCTCCGGCGCGCCGAACGCCGCGGACGCGGTGCGCGACGCCCGCGCCCGGGTCGACAGGGCGATCCGGTCCCCCGAGATGACGCGGGCGCAGGGCACGGTCGAGGAGGTCTCCCCGGACACCGAGGGCGAGTCCACGCAGACCGACGCGGTCGTCAAGGCGCTGACACAGGTGCGCCAGGGCATGGACGCCGGAGTGGCGCCGCCCGACCAGGTCCTGAAGTTCTTCGACGGGTTCCTCGACCAGGTCCTCGTCGGGACCCGTGCGGGGACCAAGGCCCTGCCGGACGGCGACTCGGTGGTCGCGGCCAACGTCGGGGTCGAGATGATGGCCGCGATCGAGGCGCTGGGCCGTGGCAACGCGCTCGCCCTCTCGGTGGGCGGCAGGCTGAACGCCCAGCAGCTGCATGACTACGCCGAGCAGATGGGGTCGTTCCACGATCGCTTCACCACGCTCGCGCCCGCGCTGAACGCCGCGGACAAGCAGCGGCTGACCGCGATCCAGTCGAGCGCCGGGTGGCAGACGCTCACGTCGGTGGAGAACGCGCTCGTCTCGCACGGCGCCCAGGGCCCCGACGACGACTTCGCCCTGCCGGTGAGCATCGACGAATGGCAGTCGGCCCTCACCACGGTCGGCACCGGACTGTTCGACCTGTACCGGGACCTGTACGGGGCGGTCATCGACAGCGCGATCGACAAAGCCCAGCAGACCGCGACGTGGTGGCTGGTCGCAGCCGGCGCGCTGGTGATCGGTGTGCTGATCATCGGACTGATCACCCTGCGGATCTCGGGACAGCTCATCAGGCGGCTCAAGCGGCTGCGTGCCGAGGCGCTGTCGGTGGCCGACCAGCACCTGCCACGCATCATGAACCAGCTCCGCAACGGCGAGGACGTCGACGTCACCACCGAGATGGTGCCGCTGGACTTCGGCGCCGACGAGATCGGCGACGTGGCGGACGCGTTCAACAGGGCAGAGTCCGCCGCCGTGTCGGCGGCCGTCGAGGAGGCACGCACCCGAGGCGGGGTCAACGCGCTGTTCCTGAACATCGCGCACCGCAGCCAGATCGTCGTGCACCGCCAGCTCGAGGTCCTCGACAAGGCCGAGCACAGCGAGGAGGACCCGAACCGGCTCTCGGTGCTGTTCGAGCTGGACCACCTGTCCACCCGTGCACGGCGCAACGCGGAGAACCTGATCATCCTCGGCGGCGAGCAGCCGGGTCGCCAGTGGCGCGTCCCGGTGCCACTCGTCGACCTGGTGCGCAGCGCGGTGTCGGAGACCGAGGACTACTCCCGCGTCCACACCGGACACATGGCCGGGGTCGCGGTCGTCGGCAGCGTGGTCGCCGACCTCATCCACCTCATCGCGGAGCTGGTCGAGAACGCCACGGCGTACTCGCCGCCGGAGTCCCGGGTGGACATCACGAGCAACGTGGTCGGCAGGGGCGCGGTCGTCGAGGTCGTCGACCAGGGCCTCGGCATGTCCAGCGAGCAGATCGCCATGGCCAACCGGACTCTGCAGGATCCGTCCTCGGCCAGCCTGGCCAACCTGTCGAGCGACTCGCGCATGGGTCTGCTCGTGGTCAGCCGGATCGCCGCGCGCAACGACGTGACCGTCAAGCTGGCCGAGTCGGACTACGGCGGCATCCGCGCGATCGTCATCATCCCCATCGCGCTGATCGCGAACGAGGAGGAGCCCGTCGCGGTCGGCGCGACGACCGGCACCAGCCCCGTGGTCGAGTCGGCCATGGCGGAGGCGTACGCGCCGGTCAACGGCAACGGGAGCCACCGGTTCCCCTCGGTGCCGTGGCCCACCATGGATCCCCCCGCCGCGGAACCGCCGCCGACGCCGTCGCCACGCCGTCCCGAGCCGCGGCACACGCGCCTGGAGCTGACCGGACCGCAACCCGTCGTCTCCGCCAGTGCGGACGAACCGGTCCAGCCCACCGCAGGCAGGCCGACACTGCCGAGGCGGCGACGGCAGGAGAACCTCGCGCCACAGCTGACGAACACCCAACAGACGGTGCGGCCCCAACCCAAACCGGGCGGTCGGCACGAGCGGTCGGCCGAACGTGCCAGGGACCTGTTCGCCGAGATCGAGTCCGGGACCCGCCTGGCCCGGTATGCCCGCCCGGAGCCGGGCACGAACCACGACGAAGGACGAGAAGGTTTACGGTGACATCCAACTCCTCACGGCTGGACTGGCTGCTCGACGATCTGGTGCGTCGCCTGGCCAAGGTGCGGTACGCGGTCGTGCTGTCCACTGACGGGTTGCTGCTCGGCCGCTCCTCGTCGATCACGGTGGACGACGCGGAGCACTTCAGCGCGATGTCATCGGCGTTGCAGAGCCTCGCCCGCAGCGCGGGGCTGCGCTTCAACGGCGGGGACATGCTGCAGACGGTCGTCGAGCTCGAACGTGCCGTGCTGTTCGTGACCACCGCCGGGGACAACGCGTGCCTCGCGTTGCTCAGCGACGAGGGCGCGAGCATGGGCACGGTCGCCTACGAGATGAACCAGACCGTGAACCGGCTCGGTGACCTGCTGAGCACGCACAAGCGGCGCAGCTTGTTCGAGCCGCAGGTGGACCCGCTGTCGTCATGACGAAGCCGCGGGAGCAATGGTTCGACGACGCGGCAGGCCCGCTGATCCGTCCGTACGCGGTGACCCGCGGCCGGACCAACAGCAACTGGCGGGACCTCGACATGATCACCCTGGTGGTGGCCGCGCGCTGGGACGCGAGCGTCGAGCGGATGGGGCACGAGTACGCCGACGTCGTACGCCTGTGCGGCCATCCGCTGTCGGTCGCCGAGGTGTCCGCCGGTCTCTCGCTGCCCCTCGCGGTCACGAAGATCCTGGTCGGCGACCTCATCGAGGCCGGATACCTGATCTTCCGCGCACCGCTGACCCGCGGCGAGAGCCAGAACCACGACCTGAACCTCCTACAGAAGGTGCTGGATGGTGTCCGGAAACTCTGACCCGACCACGGAAGTCACCGCGGCCGCGGTCAAGGTCCTGATCGCCGGGGGTTTCGGCGTCGGCAAGACGACCATGGTCGGCGCGGTGAGCGAGGTGGCCCCCCTGCGCACGGAGGAGGTGCTCAGCGAGCGGAGCGAGGGTGTCGACGACCTGTCCGGCGTGGAGGAGAAGACGACCACGACGGTCGCGCTGGACTTCGGCCGCATCACCGTCAGCCCGGACGTCATCCTCTACATCTTCGGCACGCCCGGCCAGGACCGCTTCTGGTTCCTGTGGGACGAGCTCGCCAAGGGCGCCCTGGGGGCGATCGTCCTGGCCGACACGCGGCGGCTGACCAACTCCTTCGCCGCGGTCGACTTCTTCGAGAGCCGGGGCATCGACTTCGTGGTGGCGGTCAACTGCTTCGACGGCGCCCCGGTCCACACGATCGAGGAGGTCCAGGAGGCCCTCGACCTCGACCCGGCCATCCCCGTGCGCCTGTGCGACGTCCGTGACCGCGAGTCGGCCAAGGCCGTGCTCCTGACGCTCCTCGAGCACCTCGTCCGCCAGGCCCGCGCCCAGCTCGGCGTCACGGCCTGACGCGTCAGGGACAGGACTCGTCGACCTTCACGACCCCGAAGTCGATCTTGGAGGTGACGGTCAGGGCCGTGCCCGGTGGGACGTTCTGGTCGCACACCTGCCAGTTCGCGTCGAGGACCTGGTTGCGGCCCTCGCCGGTGAGGTCGTGGGAGTCGGTGAAGTAGACCGCGCCGCCGGTGAGCTGCTGGATCTGGTCCTGCGCGTCCTGCAGGACCGCGCCGACGAGGTTCGGCATGGTCCACTGGTCCTGCGCGGGCTCCTCGCCCGTCGGCGCGCCCGGCTGGGTCGACGCGGGGGGAGCGGGCGGTGCCGGTGCCTGGCTGGACTCCTGGCCGGGCGGGGAAATGCCGTCGCAGCCCGCCGTCGCCGTCAGCACGGCGACGGCGCAGACGATCGTGGCGATGGTCCGCACACGTACCTCCTTCGGTCACCGCGCCCATCGGAATTGCCCGCGGACCCGTTGCCGGAATCCGCGGACGTCACCCGTTCGAGCATAGCCGCCGGGCGCGGACATATATCGATTCAATGCCTCTGAACAGCGGCGATGGGCCGAACGGGTACGGCTTTGTTCAACCGCCGGCCCCCGGTTAACGGCGGTTTGTACCTTCGCGACGCCCCCTCACGTGGGTCATGTTCCATGACCAGTGAGAGGAGGAGTGCTTGCCATGGACAGTATTCGATGGCAGAGACGCTTCGGTTCCGGTGGTATTTCCGCGGCATTGGTCGCGTCCTCGGTCGCCGTCGTCGTTTTCGGGGCGACCGGCACAACGGCCGCCGCCGATCCCGGTACACCGGGGTCTCCGCAGGCGCCGGTCGTGGTTTATACCGAGGATTTCGAGAACGGCACGGGTAATACCGGTGTCCGGGTCACCGACTACACCGGGGCGCCGCCGGTGAACGCCACCTACCAGGCCGACCCGGCGTGGCTCGCGAACTGCGACGGCTGGGTGCTCAACGCGGCGGCGCCGGACCCGGCCGGTTCCGGCTGCAACGGCCGCTGGTTCAGCCTCCAGGGCATGGCCGCGACGCTCGGCGCCTACGCCGGCAACGGCCAGGGCAACCACGCACTCGGCGAGGAGTCCGCGTTCGTGCCGGTCGGCGCCGACAAGGTGGTGGTCGAGACCGCGTCGCCCATTCCCCTCAGCGGCACCAGCCGGTTCCTGACGTTCTCGGTGGACGTCACCGAGGTCGGCTGTGCGGGCGCGCACTCGCTGCTGAAGTTCTACCTGATGGACGGCGCCACGGCGATCCCGACGTTCAGCTCGCCGATCGAGGCCTGCGTGAACCCGCCGCAGACGATCGACGGCGTCCCCGTCGGCACCTACACGAGCAACGGTCCGGTGCTGTTCGCGGGCTCCGCCATGGGGTTGCGGCTGGTGAACGGGCAGGGCGCCTTCGCGGGCAACGACTTCTCCATCGACAACATCCGCGTCCTCGACGTGACACCGCAGCTGGACCGGACGTTCGGTCCGACCACGGTGCCCCAGGGCGGCGCGACGACACTGACCTACACCCTCACCAACACCGACGAGCTGGCGGTCAAGAACGGCTGGTCGTTCACCGACGCCATGCCTGCCGGGCTCTCCGTGGTCCCCGGCTCGGCGAGCACGAACTGCTCCGGCGGCTCCGTCTCGGCCACGGCGGGCACGGTCAGCGTCGCGGGCAACCTCGCGGCGGGCCAGACATCGTGCTCCGCCACCGTCTCGGTGACAGCAGGCGCACCCGGCACCTACCAGAGCTGCGGCGCGAACGTGACCGCGGTGACCGGCGTATCCCGGCCGGGCTGCGCGACCGTGACCTTCAACGCCGCGCCGTCTGCCGACGCGGGCGGCCCGTACTCCGGGCAGGAGGGCGCCCCGGTCGCCATCGCGGGCGCGGTGTCCGATGCGGACGGTCCCAACACGACGGTCAGCTGGACGGTCGTCCCCGGCGCAGGGGTCGACGCGGGGGCCACCTGTGTGGTCGACGATCCCGCCGACCCGACCACGTCCGTGCGGTGCACCGACGACGGCGCGTACACCCTGACCCTCACCGCGTCCGACGGGCTCAACCCGCCGGTCGCGGTGAGTACCACGCTGACCCTGTTCAACCAGGCGCCGACGGTCGAGATCACCGCACCGGACAGCGGGATCACCGTGGCAGCGGGGTCCACAGTGGATATCACGGCCGACTTCGCCGACCCCGGCGCGAACGACACGCACACCTGCACGGTCGACTTCGACGACGGTTCCCCGGTAGCGAACGGCACGATCGGCGCGGGCACCTGCGCGGCGAGCCACGGCTTCACCGTGCCCGGTGCGCACAACGTGCTGGTGACGGTGTTCGACGACGACGGCGCCTCGGCGACGGACGTGGTCACCGTGAACGTCGACGCCCCGCCCGCCGTCGAGCCCGGCGGCCCGTACAGCGGCACGGAAGGCGGCGCGATCGGGCTCACGGGCGTGGTGACCGACACCGCGCAGGACCTGACCCACACGTGGGCGATCACGCCGGCCTCGGGGGTGGACGCGGGAGCGACCTGTGCGATCGCCGACGCCGACGCGCTGGCGACCACGCTCACCTGCACCGACGACGGCACGTACACGCTGACGCTGACCGCCGACGACGGGCTGAACGAGCCGGTGACGGCGAGCACGGCGGTGACCGTGGCGAACGCGGTGCCGGTGGTCACGATCACCGCGCCGGACAACGGAGTCGTCGTACCCGCCGGGTCCACGGTGGACGTCAGCGCCGACCTCGCCGACGCGGGAGCCAACGACACCCACACGTGCGCGGTCGACTTCGGCGACGCCAACCCCGTGGCGAACGGCACCCTCGACGGTGACACCTGCGTGGCGAGCCACGTGTTCACCGCGTCCGGCACGCACACGGTCACCGTGACCGTCACCGACGACGACGGCGGCGCGGGCACCGACACCGTGCAGGTCGTCGTCAACTCGGCGCCGGTCGTGGACGCGGGCGGTCCGTACTCCGGGCAGGAGGGCACCCCGATCGCCATCGCGGGCGAGGTCACCGACCCGGACGGCCCGAACCTGGCCCACACCTGGCAGGTCACGCCGGGCGGGGACATCGACGCGGGCGCGACCTGCGACCTAGCCGACGCCGGCGCGGTGGCCACCACGGTGACCTGCACCGACGACGGCACGTACACCCTGACCCTGACCGGCGACGACGGCCTGAACGACCCGGTCGCGGTGACCACGACGCTCACCCTGTTCAACCAGGCGCCGGCGGTCGAGATCACCACACCGCCCGACGGGGTCGTGGTCGCACTCGGCGCGGTCGTGCCGCTCACCGCGCCCTTCGCCGACCCCGGCGCGAACGACACGCACACGTGCACGGTCGACTTCGACGACGGCACCCCGGTCGTCGACGGCGCGGTCGACGACGACACGTGCACGGCGAGCCACGGCTTCACCGTGCCCGGCACGCACAACGTGCTGGTGACCGTGTTCGACGACGACGGCGCCTCGGCGACCGACGTCGTGGCCGTGGTGGTCAACGCCCCGCCGGTGGTGGACGCGGGTGGCCCGTACTCCGGACAGGAGGGCGCCGCGATCGCCGTCACGGGTGAGGTCACCGACCCGGACGGGCCCGACCTGACCACGACGTGGACGGTCGAGCCGGGCGCTGGTGTCGACGGGGGGACGACGTGTGCCGTCGGCGACACCGTGACCACCACGGTGACGTGCACGGACAACGGCACGTTCACGCTGCGGCTGACCGCCGACGACGGCGTCAACGCACCGGTGACGGCGACGGCCACCCTGACCGTGGCCAACGTGGCGCCGGTCGTCACGATCACCGCACCGGCGGAAGGCGCGTTGTTCGAGCGCGGCGACGAGGTCGCGGTGACGGCGCAGTACACCGACGCGGGTGCGAACGACACGCACACGTGCGCGGTGGACTTCGGTGACGGCACCGCGCCCGTGGCAGGCACGGTCGCGGGCGGGACCTGCGCCGCCGCGCACGCTTTCACCGTGCTCGGCCCGCACACGATCACCGTGACCGTCACCGACGACGACGGTGGCGCGGGCACCGACACCGTCCAGGTGGTCGTCTTCGTGACGGGCGAGGCGTGGGCGGTGGGCGCGGGCGGCCCGGTGACCATCGCCAAGACCCCGCACGCGGTCTGCCCGCCGGACGCCACGCTGACGCAGGTCGGCCTGAACGTCCCGGCGGTGGTGAACCTGGGCACGCTGAACGCGGCGTGCACGGTGTCGCCGACCACGGGTGTCACGCGGGCGACCGCCTCGGTGGCGAACGCGAGCCTGCTGGGCGGCGTCATCTCGATCAGCACGATCGAGAGCACCTGCCTCGCCGGCCCGACCGGCCTGACGGGCTCGTCGGAGGTGGGCACGATCAACGGCAAGCCCATCGGCGGCGGCAGCGGCTCGATCACGATCCCGCTGGTGGCGACCGTCTACTACAACCAGACGGTGACCACGCCGACCGGTGAGCTGTTCCAGTACGCGATCCGCGTCAGGACGCTGCTGGGCCAGGAGATCATCCTGGCGGGCTGCCGAGTCGGCTGAGCGCACGAAAAGCCGGGGGTGGCCGCCTTGGCCATCCCCGGCTTCTCGTGTCGCTACCTGATCCGGTAGCTGTACGGCAGGACCGAGATCACCTCGCCGGTGCCGTAGAACGGCAGCGCGGTCACGCCGGTCGGGAGCACCGGCACGGTCACCAGGTTGAGGTGGCCCTCGATGCTGTCGCCCCGGTGCCCGGCCGGGGTGATCGTCACCTGGATGGTGGCGGTCTGACCCGGCTGGATGACCGTCGGGGTGCCGCCGACGCCGTTCGGGTCGACGGACAGGTCGAACGGGTCACCCGTCGACGACGTCACCGAGGCGTCGAAGCCCGCGGTGCGCATCGACGGGGTGTAGGTCCCCTGACCCGGCTGGGCGCCCTCGTCGCCGAACGGACCGATCTCCTGCAGCGAGCTGAACCAGATGCCCTTGCTGACATAGCCGTCCCGCTCGCCGACGGTCGCCACCGAGGTGGTCGCGCCGTGCTGTGCGGCCTTCAGGTCACCGAACAGGTCGAAGCCCGCCGCGGAACCCTGCAGCTCGAGCTGCGCGGGCAGCGACGAGGTCGCCGACACCGTGAGGCGGCTCGTGTCCGGCGGCGTCAGGTACACCGGCGCCGTGCTCGGGTCCTCGGGGAGGTCCACGACGTTGCTGCCCTGGATCGCGACCGGGGTCAGCGTCTGCTCGCGGTTGGTCCGAGGGTCGACGCCGACCGCGATCGGCTCGACACCCGTGTTGCGCACGGCCACCGGCACGGTCACCGCGTGCCCGGCCGTCAGCCTGTCACCGGACGGGAGGCCGTTCGCCCGCACGGACAGCTGGTCGAAGCCGACCGTGCCGTGGAACGGCTGCTCGATCTCCTGTCCTGTCACGGGGTTCTGCACGACCAGCACCAGGTGCCACCGACCCGCGAGCGGCTTCGCGTCGTAGGTCTGCACCGTGCCGCCCTGCGACACCGTGGTCGGCGTGCGGAGCGACAGGTTGCTGTTCACGTCGGCCAGCTCGCCGTTCGGGTCGACGAGCACGATGTCCACGAGCGAACCCGGGTCGGAGAGCGTGAGCCCGATGTCCAGGTCCTTCTTGCCGCGTGGCACGTCGAACTCGTAGCTGAACGTCTGGGCGGGGGACACCGCGCGGGCGTTGCCGCCGGTGATCGTGCCGCTGAACCGGCCAGGGGTCGGGATGAGGCTGCGCACCACGGCGGACACCGTCGCGTGCTGGCCCTCGGACGTGCCGAACGTGAGCGAGTAGTCGGCGTCGCCACCCGCGTCCGGCGTCCTCAGGCTGAAGCTCACCGACTTCGTCTCGCCGGCACCCAGCCGGACCGACGGGGTGACGTGCCCGTACGGCGCCGCCCGCTGCGTGCTCGTGTCCAGGATGATCGGGCCGCTGTACCCGGTCGGCCCGGCCAGCGAGTACAGGACCGCGGTCCACGTGCCCGCCTTCGGCGAGCGGACGTCGACGTTGGCGTAGTTCGCCGTCGCCGCGCCGCCCTGCGGGCGGCTGTTCGCGACGAACGTGCCGTCCGGCGCCAGCAGCGTCAGCCGCACCACCGCCGGGTTGCCCTGCCAGGCCATCCTCGCGAACAGCCGGTCGGCGCCGCCGGGCACACTGAAGCTGACCTTCTCCGCGACCCAGGTCTGGCCGTTGTAGTAGGTGAACGGCGGCAGCGTGTTCGAGTCGAACGGCACGGTCTGGCGGTGCGCCGACTGCTGGACGAACGTGCGGGCGCCGGTGTCGACGGTGACCGCGTGGTTGCCCGTGTTCGTCACCTTCACCGAGCCGGACTTGGTGCTGCCCGGCGCGCCCTCGAGGGTGACCTGGTCGGTCGAGAGCACGATGTTCGAGCCGATCCCCGCGGCGACCTCGACGGCGGCACGCGCGTCGAGCAGCCCGGCGCCCTGCTCGTCGGCGGGCAGGCCGATGTCGCGGGCGGTGCTGGTGAGGATCTGCTTGATCAGCGCGGGCGACGGCGACTTGCCGTGGTGGCTGCCCCGGTAGGCCTGGATGACCAGCGCGGCGGTGGCCGCGGTCAGCGGCGCGGACTCGCTGGTGCCGCCGAAGGACTCGAGGTCCGTCGGCTCCGGCGGTGACCTGAAGTTGACGCACTCCGCGTAGGCGGGCGAGCAGTCCGCCCAGTTGCCCTCACCCGGCGCGACGAGGTCGATCGTCCTGCCGTCCATGGTGATCCCGGAGGACGACAGCGCGGAGATGTTGTCGCTCACCCACTTGCCGTTGGAGAACGGGAACGCGGCGTACGCGGTCTGCGCGTAGAGCCGGTTGTCCGTGGTCGCGCCGGCGGAGATCACGAGCGAGTCGGTGGCGGGGCTGCCGATGGTGGAGGTGATGCCCGCGTCGCCGGTGGAGCAGACGACGGCCACGCCGGCCTTGACGGCCTGGTCGTTGAACGCCTGGAACAGCTCGCGGGAGCTGCGGTCCGGGTACTCGTTCAGGCCGAGCGACTCGTTGATCACGTCGACGTGCGCGACGGTCACCGCGTAGTCGATGGCCTGCAGCACGGCGGAGTTCGTCGCCGTCGAGCCGAACACGTTTAGGCCGACCAGGCTCGCGCCCGGCGCGACGCCCTTGACCACGATGTTGCAGCCCGCCGGCAGCGGGTGCGCCTGGTTCACGAACTGCGACAGGTCGTGCACCACGACGCCCTGCGCCGCGATCGAGGACGCGTCACCGAAGGCCTCGGCGCCGCTGTCGGTCGTGTTCGGGCCGTCCCCGGAGAAGTCCTTGAAGTCGGTGAACACGTGCGACCCGTCCGGCCGGATGAAGTCGGCGTAGTTCGGGTCCATGTTGTCGGCGAGGAAGGCGACCTTCACGCCGTGGCCGTCGGCGAGGTCCGCCGCGCTCTTGGACCCGTCGGTGCTCGCCGCGCGGATCGAGGTCAGCGCCTCGGGCTCCAGCAGCGGGTGCGCGGGGTCGGTCGGGCAGATCTGGCCCTGGGCGGCCGAGCCGGGTGTCGGCTGCTGTGCCGGGGCACCCGAGACCGGTGCCGTGGGGGTGGTGGTCTCGGGCAGTGTGACCTCGCGGTCGGGCAGCACCGAGGCGACGGCCGAGTCCTGCGCCAGCGCGGCGGCCTGGTCGGCGGTCACGGTCGCGGCGAACGCGTTGCCGAGGGTGAAGTGCTTGACCCTGGTCGGCTTCGCACCGGCGAGCCTGCCGAGCACGGTGTCCTGCGCGCTCGTCGCACGGTCGCGGCGGGTGTTCGAGTCGCCCTTGGACGCCGGGGCGCTCGGTAACTGGTCCTTCAGCAGCACGATGACCGACTGCGGCCCCGAGTCGTCGGTCGGCGGCGCCGCGCCGGCCGGTGGGCCCGCCGCGACCGCGAGCGCGGTCGAGGTGGCCACCGCGACGGCGATGGCGCATGAGTATCGGAAAGAACGCCGCATCTGCACTCCACAATTCCCACGGCTGGGTAAATTAAGGTAAATCCGCCCCGACGCAACGGCCCGCGCACGCGTGGCCCATTCCCTTTGTAACGGCGTGACTA
Source organism: Actinophytocola oryzae (assembly GCF_004364325.1). Taxonomy (GTDB): domain Bacteria; phylum Actinomycetota; class Actinomycetes; order Mycobacteriales; family Pseudonocardiaceae; genus Actinophytocola; species Actinophytocola oryzae. The sequence goes on from NZ_SOCP01000001.1 coordinate 604,907, forward strand.
TCGCCAGTTGCGGCGGAATGCACAAGACCGCAGATGGCGGAAATCTGTCAGCTGTCTTACCCAAATGCGGCAACCAATACCCAACAAAGCCAAACCGCGCCAACGGGAGCCCAGGGCGCAACCCGCCCGGGACGGGGCAAGAAGGGTGCCGGTGCCTTCGGGCAAGAGGATGTGAGACTGCTCGCCGACTACCCGGCGCCGCCGAGGACGCAGGCCGCGGCACTGCGCCTCATCGCGGAGGTCGACGGCGTCGAGCACGTCGGCCCGGTCACGGACCCGCTCGGCCGCGAGGGCACCGCCGTCAGGTTCACCTCCGGGGACGGCGAGTCCCGCCTGACCACGGAGCTCGTCTTGGCCGCAGACGGCACGCTGCTCACGGTCCGGGGGTCGGGGTTGAAGAACTACTACAGCGCGGTGCTGTCCAGCGGCTGGACCGACGAGACGCCGCACGCCCCGTCGGCGGAGGTGCCGTGAGAACCCCGCGTGCCTGCCGCGTGAGCGCGCCGCCGGCCGGTTCCTGGGGGTGCCTGCCTGCGGCACCGCGCCCGACTGGTGGTTTCGGCGGGAGTGGAGCAGGGTAGATCACGGGCGCGCGGTCGTCTTCGGCTGGAGGAGCTGCATGGGCGTCATGGGGTGGGTGCGGTCGTGGCCGGTGTTGCGGCAGCTGACCGGCGCCGACCGGCTCGGCCGTGGCGCCGCCGCCACGTCGGCCAGGACCGGGGATCTGACCGCCAGGACGGCCACCGCCGACGAGGTCGTCGCGTCCATCTGCCCGTACTGCGCGGTGGGGTGTGCGCAGAACGTCTACGTCCGCGACAGGCAGGTCGTGCAGATCGAGGGCAACCCGGACTCGCCGATCTCCCGCGGCAGGCTCTGCCCCAAGGGCTCGGCGAGCATGCAGCTGGTCACGGGCCCGCAGCGGGAGGAGCACGTCCTCTACCGCGCGCCCTACGCCACCGACTGGCAGCGCATCGACCTCGGTGAGGCCATGGAGATGGTGGCCGACCGCGTCCTCGACGCACGCCGCAAGGGCTGGCAGGACCACGACGAGGACGGGAACAAGCTCGCCAGGACCATGGGCATCGCGGGCCTCGGCGGCGCGACCCTCGACAACGAGGAGAACTACCTGATCAAGAAGCTCTTCACCGCCATGGGCGCGGTCCAGATCGAGAACCAGGCCCGTATTTGACACTCCGCCACGGTGCCCGGTCTGGGTGCCTCCTTCGGTCGCGGTGGCGCGACGGACTACCAGCAGGACCTCGCGAACGCGGACTGCGTCGTGATCATGGGGTCGAACATGGCCGAGGCACACCCGGTCGGCTTCCAGTGGGTGATGGAGGCCAAGGCCAAGGGCGCCGAGGTCATCCACATCGACCCCCGCTTCACCAGGACGAGCGCGGTCGCCGACTTCCACGTCCCGCTGCGTGCGGGCTCGGACATCGCGTTCCTCGGCGGGGTGGTCAACCACATCCTGACCAACGACCTGTACTTCCGTGAGTACGTCGTCGCCTACACCAACGCCGCGTTCCTCGTCGACGAGCGCTTCGCCGACACCGAGGACCTCGACGGGCTGTTCAGCGGCTACGACCCCGCGAGCGGCTCCTACGACACCGCGAGCTGGCACTACGAGAGCCTGGCACCCGACGAGAGCCCCGGCGGCAAGGACAAGGAGACCTCGGCGCCCTACCAGCACGGCTCCGGCGGCCCGGTGCTCGAGACCGGCGCGGGGCCGATCGCCAACGACCCGACGCTCACCCACCCCCGCTGCGTCTTCCAAATCCTCAGGCGACACTTCGCCCGCTACACCCCGGAGAAGGTCGCGGAGATCTGCGGCGTGCCCGTGGAGCAGTTCCAGCGGGTCTGCGACGCGTGGACGTCGAACTCGGGCCGCGAGCGCACCGGCGCGCTCGTCTACAGCGTCGGCTGGACCCAGCACACCACCGGGCCGCAGAACATCCGCGCGGGCGCGATCATCCAGCTGCTGCTCGGCAACATCGGCAGGCCGGGCGGCGGCCTCTACGCACTGCGCGGCCACGCGAACATCCAGGGCTCCACCGACATCCCGACGCTGTTCAACCTGCTGCCCGGCTACCTGCCGATGCCCGACACCTCCCACGAGGACCTCGGGCACTACCTGGACAGCATCAAGGGCCACGGCCAGAAGGGCTTCTGGTACTGCGCCGACCGTTACGTGGTCTCGCTGCTCAAGGAGTACTGGGGCGAGAAGGCCACGAAGGACAACGACTGGTGCTTCGACTACCTGCCGAGGATCAGCGGCGACCACGGTACCTACCGGACCGCCATGGACATGGCCGACGGGAAGATCTCCGGCTACCTCCTCCTCGGTCAGAACCCGGCGGTCGGCTCGGCACACGCCCGGCTCCAGCGCCGCGGCCTCGCCAACCTCGACTGGCTGGTGGTGCGCGACCTCGCCATGATCGAGAGCGCGACGTTCTGGAAGGACGGCCCGGAGGTCGCCACGGGCGAGCTGACCCCGGAGACGTGCCGGACCGAGGTGTTCTTCTTCCCGGCCTCCGCGCACGTGGAGAAGTCCGGCTCGTTCACCCAGACCCAGCGGATGCTGCAGTGGCGGGACAAGGCCGTCGAGCCGCGCGGCGACCAGCGCTCCGACCTGTGGTTCGTCTACCACCTCGGCCGGATGCTGCGTGAGCGGCTGGCCGGCTCGACCGACGAGCGCGACCGGCCGCTGCTGGACGTCACCTGGGACTACGAGATGGAGGGCGACGAGCCGTCGGCGGAGGACGTGCTGCGCCGCATCAACGGCGTCGACCTGACCACCGGCAAGCCCGTCAACGCCTACACCGAGCTGAAACCGGACGGCACCACGTCGTGCGGCTGCTGGATCTACGCGGGCGTGTACGCGGACGGGGTGAACCAGGCCGCACGCCGCAAACCGCACGACGAGCAGGGCCACTACGAGCCGGAGTGGGGCTGGACCTGGCCTGCCAACCGGCGCGTGCTCTACAACCGCGCGTCGGCCGACCTCGAGGGCAGACCGTGGAGCGAGCGCAAGAAGCTCGTGTGGTGGGACGCCGAGGAGGAGAAGTGGACCGGCCGCGACGTGCCCGACTTCCAGCCGACGAAGCCCCCGGGCTTCCGGCCGGAGGAGGGCGCGGTCGGCCCGGACGCCCTGCACGGCGACGACCCCTTCATCATGCAGGCCGACGGCAAGGCATGGCTGTTCGCGCCGGGCGGTCTGTCCGACGGCCCGCTGCCGACGCACTACGAGCCGCACGAGTCGCCAGTCCGCAACGCGTTGTACGGCCAGCAGAGCAACCCCGTCCGCAAGGTGTACGGCAGGCCGGACAACCCCGCGAACCCGTCGCCACCAGCGGCGCACAGCGAGGTCTTCCCGTTCGTGTTCACGGCCGCGCGGCTGACCGAGCACCACACCGCGGGCGGCATGAGCAGGCAGCTGCCCTACCTCGCCGAGCTGCAACCCGAGCTGTTCGTGGAGGTCTCGCCCGCGCTGGCCGCCGAGCGCGGGCTCACCCACCTCGGCTGGGCGCACGTGGTGACCACCCGTGCGGCGGTGGAGGCACGCGTGTTCGTGACCGAACGGCTCACGCCGCTGCGGGTCGGCGGCCGGGTCGTGCACCAGGTGTGGATGCCCTACCACTGGGGGAACACCGGATTGGTGACCGGTGACGTCGTCAACGACCTGATCGGGGCGTTCGTGGACCCGAACGTGTTCATCCAGGAGAGCAAGGTGCTGACCTGCGACGTGCGGCCGGGCCGCAGACCGACCGGGCCGGCACTGCTCGACTACCTCGAGGACTACCGCCGCAGGGCGTGCGTGACCACGGAGGAGCCCACATGACAGGCCGGCACAGCTGGTTCGGGCCGCTCGCCGACCCGGCGGGCGACGCGGGGCACGAGGACCACCCCGAGCGCGTCGGGTTCTTCACCGACACCTCGGTCTGCATCGGCTGCAAGGCGTGCGAGGTGGCCTGCAAGGAGTGGAACGGCGTCCCCGACGACGGGTTCGACCTGCTGGGCATGTCCTTCGACAACACCGGCAGCCTCGGCGCCGACTCGTGGCGGCACGTGGCGTTCGTCGAGCAGCCCGGCGCACCCGTCGACCTCGGGCTGCCCTCGTTCGAGCTGCCCGGTGCGACGGGGGAGGGGGAGCGTGAGGACTTCCGCTGGCTGATGTCCTCGGACGTGTGCAAGCACTGCACCCACGCGGGTTGCCTCGACGTGTGCCCGACGGGTGCGTTGTTCCGCACCGAGTTCGGCAGCGTCGTGGTGCAGTCCGACATCTGCAACGGTTGCGGCTACTGCGTTTCCGCCTGCCCGTACGGGGTGATCGACCGCCGCGAGGGCGACGGTCGCGCGTGGAAGTGCACGCTCTGCTACGACCGGCTCGGCGACGGGCTGGAACCCGCGTGCGCCAAGGCGTGCCCGACCGACTCCATCCAGTTCGGACCGCTCGACGAGCTGCGGGCGCGGGCGAACGAACGCGTCGCGCACCTGCACGAGGAAGGCACGACCCAGGCCAGGCTCTACGGCGCCGATCCGGACGACGGGGTCGGCGGCGACGGCGCGTTCTTCCTGCTGCTCGACGACCCCGAGGTGTACGGCCTGCCGCCGGACCCGGTGGTGCCGACCAGGGACGCCGGCTCGATGTGGCGTCACGCGGCCGTGGCCGCCGGTGCGTTCGTGATGGCGGCGGCGACGGCGTTCATCGGGAGGCGCGGGCGATGACGGTGGTGCCAGAGGCCGAGTTCCGGTCCTACTACGGCCGGCCGGTGCTCAAGCCGCCGGTGTGGGAGTGGAAGATCGCGGCCTACCTGTTCACCGGCGGCCTGTCCGCGGGTGCCGCCGCACTCGCCGCGGGCGCGGACCTGACCGGGCGGCCCGCGCTGCGGCGCGCCGGCCGCCTCGGCGCGCTGGGCGGGCTGGCGGTCAGCATGTACTTCCTGGTGACCGACCTCGGCAGACCCGCACGGTTCGTGAACATGCTGCGCGTGGCGAAGCCGACCTCGCCGATGAGCGTCGGCACGTGGCTGCTCGTGGCCTACGGACCCGGCGCGGGGCTCGCGGCCCTGGCCGAGGTGCTGCCGCACCGGGTGGTGCGCCTGGTCGCGCGGCCTGCCGGGCTGTGGGCGGCGGCGGTCGCACCCGGTGTCGCGTCCTACACGGCCGTGCTGCTGTCCCACACCGCGGTGCCCGCCTGGAACGAGGCCCACCGGCAGCTGCCGTTCGTGTTCACCGGCTCGGCCGCCGCGAGCGGCGCGGGCCTGGGCATGGTGTGCGCGCCGCTCGCGCAGGCCGGGCCCGCCCGCAGGCTCGGTGTCGTGGGTGCCGGGGCGGAGCTGGTGGCGTCCCGGCTGGTCGAGCGGCGCCTCGGGATGGTTGCCGAGGCGTACACGACGGGCCGTGCCCACCGGCTGCGCACGTGGGCCGAGCGGCTGACGCTCGCGGGGGCACTGGGCGCGGCGACCGTGGCCCGCCGCAGCCGGGTGGCCGCGGTCGCGTCCGGCCTCGCCCTGCTGGCGGGCAGCGCGCTGGCGCGGTTCGGGGTGTTCGAGGCGGGCGTGGCCTCGACGAAGGACCCGAAGTACACGGTCGTGCCGCAGCGGCGGCGACTCGGCTGACATCCGGGAGGTGTCGTTCGGAAATCCCCGGGTAACCGACCCGAGTACGCGAACCAGGGAACGAGGAGGATTTTTCGTGACGACCATTGAGAAGTCGGTCGATGTCGTGGCTCCGGTGCGCGCCGCCTACAACCAGTGGACGCAGTTCGAGTCGTTTCCGTCGTTCATGGAGGGCGTGGACCGGATCACGCAGGAGTCGCAGACCAGGACGCACTGGAAGACGACCATCGGCGGCGTGACCCGTGAGTTCGACGCCGAGATCACCGAGCAGCACCCGGACGAGCGAGTGGCGTGGCGGTCGGTCGACGGCCCGCAGCACGCCGGCGTGGTGACGTTCCACCGTCTCGACGACCGGACGACCCGCGTCCACCTGCAGATGGAGTACGAGCCGGAGTCGCTGACGGAGAAGGCGGGCTCGGCGCTCGGCGTCGTCGGCCACCGGATCCAGGGCGACCTGGACCGGTTCAAGGAGTTCATCGAGGGCCACGGCGAGACCGGCGGCTGGCGCGGCGACGTCGACCGCGCGCCGCAGCAGGGTGAGGTGCCCCCGCCCGGTACCGGCGGCATGAACCCGCTCTGATGCTCGAAAACTGCCACACCGCGGCGCACCGCGCCGCGGTGTGGCGCGTAGGTGGGCGGTCACCGGGTACGACTCCACCATGACCACACAGACGACCACGATTGCCAGGAACGACAACCTGCTCGGCGTGTACCTCAACGACCACCTCGCCGGTGCGACGGCCGGGGTCGAGCTGGCGAAGCGCCTCGCGGGCGCGTCCGACGACGAGGTCGACACGCCCGTGATGTCCCGCCTGGCGGGCGAGATCGCCGAGGACCGGGACGCGCTCATGGACGTGATATCCACTTTGGACATTCCCATCCGCCAGTACAAGGTCTGGCTCGGCTGGCTCGCGGAGAAGGGCGGCCGTCTCAAGCCGAACGGCCACGTGCTGTCCCGCTCGCCACTGTCCCGTGTGCTCGAACTGGAAATGCTCCGGCTCGGCATCGAGGGCAAGGCCGCGGTCTGGCGGACACTGCGCGCACGCGCCGCCACCGATCCCCGGCTGGAGACGGCCCGCTTCGACCGGCTGCTCCAACGTGCGGACGACCAGGCGACACAGGTCGAGCGGCTGCGCACGTCGGCGGTGACGGAGGTCTTCGGCGGCAGCGGGGAACCGGTCGCCTAGTCCGCGGAGAAGGCGCGGCCGACCCAGATCTCGGCCTCCTCGCGGGTGAGGTGCTCCGGCAGGTACGGGCCGGCGGCCACGACCACGCCGAGGTCGAACAGCAGGCGCGCGTGTTCCTCGGAGCGGACGCCGTGGGCGCCGACCTTGACGCCCAGCTCCTCGGCGCGCTCGACGAGCTGACGGACGTTGCGGCCGGCCCAGCGCGGCGGCCGGTCGACGCCGAGGTCCCTGACGAGCTGGCCGGTCAGCATGACGGCCGGTGCGGGCACCTGGTGGGCGGGCACCAGCTCCAGCTCCGGCAGGCCGGTGACGTTGAGGACGAACAGCACGCCGAGCCGGGCCAGGTGCCCGATCGAGTCGATGAGGTCGCCCCTGGGATCCAGCAGCGACTGCGCGTCGGCGCAGAGCATGACGTGCCTCGGGTCGAGTCCGTTGCGGTCCAGCTCGGCGCGGACCATGCCGACGAGGTCGCCGTCGATCGCCATGCGCCTGGGCAGGGTGAGGCACACCATCGGGGCGTCGGTACCGAACCTGGCCCGCCAGTCGGCACTCGTGGCGAGTGCCTCGGCGAGCAGGTACCTGCCGAGCGGCACGGTCATGCCGGTCGTCTCGGCGAGCGGGTAGAACTCCTCGGCGCGGAGGGTGCCCAGCGTGGGGTGCTCCCAGCACAGCGCCGCGTTCACCGAGGTCACGATCCGCGCGTCCGGCAGCACGACGTGCGGGTGGTACCGCACCGTCATCTCGCCGGTCTCCAGCGCGCCCGCGATGGCGCACGCGAGCCGGTACCGGTCGCGGTCGGCCCCGCCCACCTGCGGGTCGAACAGCACCCACTGGGCCTTGCCGAGGTCCTTCGCCCGGTGCAGGGCCACGTCGGCGGAGTGCATCACCTCGTCGTGGTCGGGGCCGGGTACGTCGGTGACCACGATGCCGATGCTGGCGCTCACCCCGATGCCGACGTCGTCGACGTACTGGGGGTCGGCCAGCTCCGCGAGGGTCTGCTCGGCCAGCTCGACGACGGAGGCCGGCGAGAGGTCGCCGCGCAGGGCCACGGCGAACTCGTCGCCGAACAGCCGCGCGACGAACCCGTCCGCGAACACGCCCCGCAGGGTCGCCGCCACCCCGCGCAGCACCTGGTCGGCCACCTCCGCGCCGAACCCGTCGTTGACGACCTTGAACCCGTCGATGTCCAGGTACAGCAGCGCGACGTGTTCCCGTACGCCGCCGGAGAGCATGGCCTCCAGCCTGGAGCGCAGGTGCGTGCCGTTGGGCAGGCCCGTCAGGGGGTCGTGCAGCCCCTGGTACTGGAACGTCTCGCGCAGCTGGTTGAGCTCGTACAGGTCCTCGAACATGAGGATCGGGTACGTGGCGTCGGTTCCGGGGAGCGCCGCGGCGGTCAGCCGGACCGGTCTGGCCTGGTTGCCTGCCGCGTTGATCCGCACCTGCTCCTGGACCCGGCGCTCGGGCGTCACCTGGGTGAGGGTGTTGCGCAGGACGGCCCGGTCGCGGTCGCCCGCGCCGAGTGCCTCCGCGTGCGTGCCGGTCACGTCACGCTCGTCGACGTCGGCCAGCTCGAGGAAGGCCGGGTTGACGGCGGCGACCAGGCCCGCGGTGCCGACGAGCACGACGGCGACGGGGCAGTGGTGGTAGAACGCGGCGAACCGGTCGTCGGCGTCGCGGCGGGAGCGTTCCCGGCCCGCGTCGATCTCGACCGAGATGCCGTGAATTACCGACTCCGCCTCGGGGGAGCCTGCGTCGGTGTCGCGTAAGGCCGCGGCCCACCGGCGTACCGAGTCCACCAACTGCGGTGCCACGTCAGCCTCCGGCACAAGCTACCTCGATCGTCGACCCACGCCCCCTGCAAAGAGGGCAAGCATAATCCACTCAGCTAATCGACTGGCGTTTATCACTCGATTGGGTGTTGCTCCGGGTAAATCCGTACCCATTGCCTGCATCAAAGTGATGTTGGGCTGCCCTATCGGGGGTTTCCCGCGCGGTCGCGCGGTACGCTATGGTCGGAACCGACGGCCGAGTCGCCGAGAACTTTCCATTAACTCATTCGGGTGAGACTGCCACTGTGGGTTGACCATGCTTTACTCACCTGAAATCTTTGAACCCGCTTCACGAACTATTCGGAACTCTCACTGTGCGTAGTCGGCATCAGGCGTTTCACCAATGGTCGGTTACGGAGAGTCCAAACCTAGTTGCTTGGTGAACAAGTAACAGGATCGAGAATCCCGGCGATCTGTCCACTGTCCGCGAAGTGGAGAAGAGGTCGACGCCCTCACGGGTGTCGCGTTCGAGAACGCGGATGGAAGGCAAAGGTATACGCATGAGAACCGTGACGAGGCCGGCGGGTCGGTATTCGACGCACACGATCTCCAGGGTGGCCTGGTCGGTCGTGCTGGGCCTCTGCCTCGTGGCGGCACTGGCGACCTGGCATGGCTCGCCGGCCGCGGCGATCTGGCCGCTGGTGGCGAGCGCGGTGGCCGTGACGCTGGTCCTGGTCGTCCGACGCGCACTGCGCAGGGCGTCGGCGAAGATCGACGACATTCTTCGCGAGGAACTCGACGAGGCCCCGCCGGTTTCCAGGAATCCCGCACGAATTCCGGTCGCGGTCAGTCGTCGTCGAGCGAGGTCGACCACAGCTCCTCTGTCAGGACGGCCGCCGCGATCGCGTTGAGCGGGCGGTCGTGGGCGTAGGCGTGGGCGCGCAGAAGCGCCAGCGCGTCGTTGGGGTCGATCTCGTGGCGGTTGGCGAGCAGCTTCGTGGCCGCGCTGATCGTCGTGTAGCGGTCCTGTTTGAGATTCACGTCGAGCGGGCCGTCGTTGAGCTCGATCAGCTTCGCGACGAACCCGACCATGACGGCGACATGGCGTAGTTCCCTGGATGTCAGCGCGCCCCCAGAGCGCCGGTAGAGGGTCAGCGCGCCGATGGTGTTCGCGTCGGTGTCGGTCACCGGGAACGCGAAGACCGCGGCGAGCGAACCGGCGACCGCCCCTTCCGAGAAGGCGGGCCACAGGTGCCGCCTCGCGCGGGTGTCCGGCACCAGCACCGCGAGCCCGGACCGGACGACCTCGACCCCGGGCCCCTCGCCGAGCGTGTGCTGGTAGTCCTCCAGCCGGTCGGCCCACTCGTCGGTGGCCATCACGACCCCGAACTCACCGCAGACGATCGTCACCGCGGCCGCGTCGACGTTCACGTGGTGGACGACGATCTCGCACGCGAGCCGGACGCGGTCCCAGACGTCGTCGTCCTCGCTTCCCCCGGCCACCAGCCGCCATAAGCCCGCGTTGCGTCGCTCGTCCATCGTCGCCTCCCGTGTGTAGCCCCGCGAGGGTGTTTCGGAGCCGGTCGGCAGGCGGATTGGTGACACTTCCTGTGGATCCTGACGCTCTCTTCCCGCAGGTCCGGACGTCGGCGACGGTGGGGGGTTGCTTTCGGGTGGCCCATCCCACGATCAGGCATCGCCGGAGGGGGGACGTGCATCTCCTCCTACAGCGCGATCGGCAGACCGTCGGTCGCCAGTCCGGGCGGGGGACCGCCCGGATGAGCGGAAGGGGAGATCTCGATGACGACGCGTACGACGATTCGCCGCACGCTCACCGCCGCCGCGCTCGCCGGTGCGGCAGGCGTAGCCGGGGTGGTGGCCGGGGGCACGGCCGACGCCGCAACGCCGGGTGACGGCTCGTCCGTCCTGCCGTGCACCTCGAACCAGTTCACGGCGCGGCTCGTGTACGGCGGCGCGGGGGCGGGCAACCGGTACGCCGCGATCCAGCTGACCGGCAAGGTGGGGGAGCGCTGCGCACTGCCCGGCAGGCTGCCCGTGACGCTGGTCGGCGCACGTGACGTGCTGATCGACAACGAGGCGCCCGACGACGCGCCAGGCGTGGCGCTGAGCAACGGCTCGTCCGCCTACGTCCAGCTGCACTGGACCGGCATCGAGGCGCCGGACGAGCAGGAGACGCCCAACGGGATCAGCGTGACCGCGCCCGCCGCGTCGAACCCGCACGGTGACCCGATCGACCCGTCGGTGACGCTGCCGTGGACGCTGGGCCCGGTCGACGCCGTGCCTGCGACCCACACGATCGACGTCGGTCCGCTGACGCGGGGCACCGCGCCGACCGAGTGACGCCGCCCGCGTCAGGCTCCCGCCGGTGGCAGGCGTAGGCCCGCGACGAGGACCTCGACCAGCCTGCGGGCGTCGTACTGGTCGTCGTTGCCGACGCAGAGGTTGCCGACGCCGCGCATCAGCTCGTGGGGCGCCAGGTCGGCGCGAATCTCACCCGCCGAGGCGGCGGCGTCGAGGAGCAGGCCGCACACGGGCACGAGGCGGGCGAGGAAGTAGGCGTGGAGGGTGTCGAAGGCGGGGTCGCCGGACTGCATGACGGCGGCGAGCCCGTGCTTGGTGACCAGGAAGTCGACGAACAGGTCGATCCACTGCCCGAGCGCGGCGTGCGGGCTCGTACCGGGGGCCAGCAGTGCGGGCCCCGCGTCGGCGCAGGCCTCCACCTGGTGGCGGTACACGGCGATGATGAGGTCCGCGCGGGTCGGGAAGTGGCGGTAGATCGTGCCCATGCCGACGCCCGCCCTGGCCGCGATGTCACGCACCGGCGCCTCGACGCCCGAGGTGACGAAGACCGCGGCGGCGGCGTCGAGCAGGGTCCTCTCGTTGCGCCGGGCATCGGCCCGCTTGGCCCTGGCCGGTTCGGTCACACGCCGCTCCCTCGCACGCTTGCTAAACGGAACGTTGCTCCATATCATTTACGGAGCAACGTTCCGTTTGCTCATGATGTCATGGGCGGCGGCGTGACGACCAGGCGGAGGACCATGTCCAGGACGAGTTTCGGCATCATGACCGCTCCCATGCAGGTGGCGTACGAGGACATCCTGCGCGTCTGGCGCGAGGCGGACGAGGTCCCTCGGATCGAGCACGCATGGGTGTTCGACCACCTGATGCCGATCGGCGGCGACCCGGCCGGCCCGATCCTCGAGGGCTGGACGCTGCTCTCGGCCCTCGCGGCCCACACCCGCAAGCTGCGGCTTGGCGTGATGGTGACCAGCAACCGGTTCCGCCCACCCGCGATGCTGGCCAGGATCGCGACGACGGTCGACATCGTCTCCGGTGGCCGTCTCGACTTCGGCATCGGCGCGGGTTCCCGCCCCAGCCACCCACTGGCCAGGCGCGAGTACGACGCACACGGGCTGCCGTACCACGACGCCGCGGACGCGGTGGCGGGTCTCGCCGAGGCGTGCACGGTGATCCGCCGGTTGTGGACGCAGGAGGAGCCGTTCGACTTCCACGGGGCGCACGTCGACGTCACGGGTGCGTACGGCAACCCCAAGCCGGTCCAGCGCCCACACCCCCCGATCCTGATCGGCGGGCGGTCGTCCCGGACGCTGCGGGTGGTCGCCGAGCACGCCGACGTGTGGAACATGCCGGGCGGTGAGCTGTCCGACGCCGTCGACCGCAGCGCCCTGCTGGACCGCTACTGCGCCGACATCGGCCGCGACCCGGCGTCGATCACCCGCTCGCTGTTCGTCCCCGTCTCCTACGACGACCCCGCGACCACCCGGAAGGCGGTCACCGCCGCGACCGGGGCCGGCTTCTCCCACCTCGTCTTCGGCCTCCCGTCACCCTTCCCCACGGGCGTGGCCCACTGGGTGGCCGACGAGCTGATCGGCGCGTCCGTCTAGCCGGGCCGGGTTCGGGGCGGACGTCTCGGTGCCGATCGTGCTCTGCCGGAACTCGAGGGCTTCCGGGTCCACCGCGTCCGACGAGTAGAACGTGATGTGCGCGTCGTACCGGAACGGCATCGACGCGGCGCCCAGATCGAGCACGCGTTCCGCCCATGTCGATCAACGCTTGGCGATATGGCTGGGGCGTCGCCTGGAGAATGCGCGGTGTTAGCGGTGCGTCCTCGTTCTGTCCACCGCGTACTGTGTGGCGCCCCGGAGTGCGGCGGCCTCCGTGTCCGCCGCGCGGACCACCGGCACGTCCGTGGCCAGCCCCCGGCGCAGTGGCGGCGACACCAGGTCCCACGCCGCGCTGATCCCGCCGCCCACCACCAGGATCGTCGCCTCGAAGGTGGTCAGCCACGGGGACAGGGCGGCGCCGAGCAGGTGGTACGTGCGGTCGACGACCGCCCGCGCCGCCGGGTCGCCCGCGCCGGCCGCCGCGAGTACGTCCGCCACCGTCGCTGGCGAGCCGCCCGCCGCTCGGCAGGCCGACACGACCGCCCGCCCGGACACCACGTCCTCCAGCGGCACACCGTCGATCCTCAGCAGGTCGGCCCGGCCCTCCGGTGGCACCTCGGTACCCGCCGTGACCGGCCGGCCGTCGGCCAGGAACGACGACCCGATGCCCGTCCCCAGCGTGACACCCACCGCCCTGGCGTGCCCCCGCGCCGAACCCCAGCGCCACTCGCCGAGCCCGAACGCCACCGCGTCGTTCACGAAACGCACCGGACCCCCGAGCCGTGCGCGCAACCCGGCACCCACGTCGACCCCGTTCAGCGCCGCGAACTTGCCGACCCCGGCGAACCGCCCCACCCCCGCCTCGTAGTCGAACGGCCCGGGAACGGCCACGCCCCACCCCCCGCCAGGGCACACCGACAACCCCGCCGACGCGATCGCCGCCAGCAACACCGGTGCCTGCGCGTCCCCGTCCAGTGACCGACGCACCCGGGGACCCACCTCGCCCGTCACCGGGTCCACCAATGCCGCCGTGACGTGCGAACCGCCGATCTCCAGCGCGGGCAGGCCCGTCATCCCCGCTCCGGGCGCGGGTAGTCGATCACCCGCGTCGGGATGATGACCTGCTGTCGTCCCACCTTGGTCACCCCGGTGTCCTCGATCCGCCCGAACAACAGCCTTGCCGCCTCGCGCCCGACGTCCGCCGCGTCGTAGGCCACCACCGACAGCGGCAGCTGCAACAGGTCCGCCAGCTCGATGTCGTCGAAACCCGCCAGCGCGACCGGGTTCGGGCTGTGCCGCAGGATCCGCAGCGCACCGACCGTGTTCCGGTTGTTCGCGGTGATCAACGCCGTCGGCGGCGCGGGCAGCGCGAGCATCCGCCTGGTCGCCTCCTCCGCCAGCGAGATGTCACCCCGGTGCCTGCTCACGTACTGCTCGTCCACCGCCAACCCCGCGTCCTCCATCGCGGCCGCGTAGCCCCGGTAGCGCTCCGAGCCCGTCCACAGCGACGCGGGCAGCCCCAGGAAGCCGATCCGCTCGTGCCCCCGCCCGATCAGCTGCCGACACGCCTCGTACGTGCCGTTGAAGTCGTCGACGAACACGCAGTCCACGTCGATCCCCCTCGGCGGGGTCGCGGCCAGCACCACCGGCGCGCCCTCCAGCCCGGCCGGGTCCAGGTGGCCGTGGTCGTTGCTCGCAGGCACCACGATCAGGCCTGCGATCCGCCTGCCTGCCATGTCCATGACCAGCTCGCGCTCCCGGTCCAGCTCGCCGTTCGTGCTGGCGACGAGCACCCCGACGCCGTGCCTGGTCGCCACCTCCTCCACCCCGACGGCCAGTTGTGAGTAGAACGGGTTCGCCAGGTTCGTGACCACCAGGCCGACCAGCTCGTGCGCGGAACCCGTCCGGAACTGCCGCGCCAGGTCGTTGCGCCGGTAGCCGAGCGCCTCCACCTCCGCGAGCACCCGCAGCCGCGTCGGCTCCGCGATGCCGCTGTCCCCCCGGATCGCACGCGACACCGTCATCGCGCTCACCCCCAGCCGGGCCGCGACGTCGCGCATCGTCACCCCGGACGGGCGGTCCGGCTTGGGTTTGGTCATGTCCGTGTCACGTTCGCCTTCACCACCCGTGCCGGACGTCCGCCGAGACCCCGCACCGTGTACCGGCCGACCGCGGCCGGTACGACGATCGTCTCGGCATAGCCCAGCTGATGTTCGTCCCCGTTCTCGGTAAGCAGTATCACGCGTTCGCCCTCGACCACGTTGAGAACGTGGAACCGGCCCGCCGTGTCCTGTTCGGCGGTCGCGCCCGGCTCGACACACAGTCGCAGCACCTCGAAGAACATCTCCGGCAGGGCGCCGATCAGCTCCTCGTGCCACCCCTCGCCGCCGCCGACGCGCCGGGGTTGCTGCACGAGCCGCTCGGACACCGCCGCGCCCGCCCGTTCGGGGTCGAGGTTGCGGAACGCGTGGTCGACGTGCACTGGCCGCTGGCGGTCCCCGCTGTCCCGGCGCAGCCAGTCGTAGAACCGCAGCGAGTACAGGTACGGCGTCGCGCTGACCTCCAGCACCACGTTGCCACGCCCGCTGCCGTGCGGAGTGCCCGCCGGGATGAGGAACAGCTGGTGCGGGGTCGCGGGGAAGGTCTGCACGAACCGTCCGATGTCGAACCCGACGGCCTCGGTGTTCGCGAGCCGGGCCGCCTTCTGGAACTCCGCGACGGACGCGCCGTCACGCAGGCCCAGGAACACCGTGTTCTCCTCGCTGCCGAGCATCAGGTAGTAGGTCTCGTGCTGGGTGTAGGGCCAGCCGAACACCTCCCGCATGTACGTCGACCTGGGGTGGCAGTGCACGGACAGGTTCCCGCCGTCCACGGTGTCGAGGTAGTCGAAGCGGATGGGGAACGACGTGCCGAACCGCTCGTGCACGTCCTGGCCGAGCACCTCCACCGGCGCGAGCGCCACGACCAGCTGGAACGGCACCTCGACGCCGACGTCCGGGGTCTCGCCGACCAGCACGCCGCTCTCCGGCGCGATCAGCTCGTAGCCGAGCGCGCTGTTCTCGGCATCGGGGTTGTGGCCGAGCGAGCGACGGCCCCACTGCCCGCCCCACGGCGTGGTGTTGAACGTCGGCCGGGTGCGGTGCGGCCGCCTGGCGAGGGCGGCGCAGGTGGCACGCAGCGAGGGCCCGTCGAGCCAGGTCGGGTTCTCCACCTCACGGGTGTCGAGCCACAGGTCGAACCGGTCCGCGAGTGCGTCCCGGTGCCGGTCGAGCAGAGGCCAGTCCACGTAGAACAGGCGCCGCGTGGTCGCCGGGACGTCGGCGGGCGCGAACAGGTTGCGGCCGGTGCCCGCGCCGACGGCCGCCTCGGCGAAGCGCTTCGGCAGGTCGGCCCACCACACCACGTCCGGGTCGCCCACGAGCGCGGCACCGGGGCCGACGAGCACCCGCACCCCTGACGCGACCGGCCCGGTGGGGAGCTTCGCGTGGTCCAGCAGGTCGGCCAGCGACCCGGACGCGAGGGCCTCGAAGTCCGGGTCGTCGGCGAGCGTCGCCGTCCTGGTGCGCCGCTCCACCTCGGCCCACGACAGGCCGGCCGTCCGCAGGTCGACGACGTCGACGGGCCCGGGCAGCGCCGCGACCACGGCCTTGGCCACGTGGTCCCAGTCGAGCACCGCGGGGCCGTCGATCGCGAGCACGCGTGCGTCGGCGGGCAGGGTCGCGAGCGCGGATGCCCAGCCGAGCCGGACCGCGCCGGTCACGGGCGGGTAGTAGGGCAGGGGGTCGTACGGGGACGAGGTCGACACGATGCGTGACTCTACCGACCGTTACCGATAACGCAAAGCCTATCTGTGAGTATTGCCTTCATTCACTGTTACCGATAACGTACGTCCACCTGGGACGGACAACGAGGTCGCGAGGTGGAGAGAACGCATGGATGATCACGAGCCCACGAAGGTGTCACGCCGGACCGTGCTCACCGCCTCACTGGCGAGCGCGACCGCCGCGTTCCTCGTGGCGAACGGCGGCCGGGCGCTCGCCGCACCCGCGACGACGACCCCCGGCAACGGTCTCACCGTCCGTCCGGCGAGCTTCGGCGCCGTGTTCGCGGGCACACGCGCGCGCTTCGACGTCACCACCGGCGCCGACTCCCTCGACTGGACCGTGCGCGACGTGTGGGGCGAGGTGACACGATCGGGCGAGTCGCGGGTCCGGAACGGACGTGCCACAGTGGACGTCGAAACCGGAAACGGTTACCACACACTGGAAGTCGTGGCGTCCCGCCACGGCGCGGAGGTCGCGCGTGACAGGAGCTCCTTCGCGGTGCTGGAGCCCTACCGCCTGCCGCACGACTCGCCGTTCGGCGCCAACACTCACCTGCCGCCGCTGGAGCTCCTGCCGCTGATGGTCACGCTCGGCATCACCTGGGCGCGCGTCGACCTGACGTGGACGGAGATCGAGCCGCCGCCGCTCGCGGGCTGGACCCCGGACGTCTTCCAGGCCGACGCCACGGTCGAGCTGGACCGGACCGTCGCGCACACCGGCCGCGCCTCGGCGAAGCTCGTCAACCGCACACCGATCGCCGACAACCACTACGCGACGGTCTCGCAGGCGCTGACGGTCCGCCCGAACACGACCTACGTGTTCTCCGCCTGGGTGCAGGGCCAGAACGTGCGGCCGAAGGCGCTCCAGTTCACGGTGCGCCCGGACTGGGGTTCGCGGGTCGACGCACCGAGCGGCACGTTCGGCTGGACGAAGGTCGTCTTCCGGTACACGACCGGCCCGGAGTCCGTGCTGACCTTCCGCCTGCTCTCGAGTGACGTGGTCGGCGCGGCCTGGCTGGACGACGTCAGCGTCACCGTCGAGGGCTCGGACGCCAACCTGCTCACCAACCCCGGCTTCGAGCGCGGCCTGGTCACCGGCTACAACTTCGACACGTTCACCCCGTACTTCAAAGCCTTGTCCCGCAACGGGATCAACCCGCTGCCGATCCTCGACTACGCGAACCCCAAGTACGACGGCGGCCTCACCCCCCACACCGACGCGGGCCGCGCGGCCTTCGCCGCCTACTCGACCGCGGCCATGAAGCGGTTCCGTGGTCAGGTCGGTGCCGTCGAGGTCTTCAACGAGTTCAACGCGGGCTGGTTCACGACCGGCCCGGCGAGCGGCGACCCGAAGTACTACGCGGCGCTGTTGGAGAGCACCTACAAGGCGGTCAAGGCCGTCGACCCGTCGATCGTGGTGGTCGGCGGCGTCACCTACGGCACCGCACTCGACTGGCTGAAGGCCGTGTTCGACGCGGGCGGCATGGCGCACCTGGACGTCGTGTCGAACCACCCGTACGTCGGCATCCCGGAGTCGCCGGACGCGATCGACGAGGCGGAACGCGAGGTCGCCGCGCTCGTCAGGCAGTACAACGGCGGCAGGGCGAAACCCGTGTGGGTTTCCGAGCTTGGCTGGTCGCTCGGCGACGGGCTCACCGCCGCCGGATACCTGGTCCGCGGCCTGGTGCTGAGCCTCGCGGGCGGCGTGGGGAAGTTCTTCTGGTACGACCTCGTCGGCGACCAGAACTTCGGGCTGCTCAACGAGATCGGCGCGGACACCTACACACCTCGGCCGGTGTACGCGGCCTACGCCGTCGCGATCCGCATGCTGACCGGTGCCACCCTGCGTGGTCAGGACGTCGCCGGTCCGCTCCGCCGCTACGTCTTCTCGGGCCGGGACGGGGACGTGGCCGTCCTGTGGAGCACCGACCCGCGCACGGCGGTGGCGCTGCCGACCGACCGGGCGCTCGACGTCGTGGACCTGACCGGCGCCGCCACCCGGCTCACCCCGCTCGACGGCAAGGTCCACCTGACCCTCACGGGTGCACCGGTGTACGTGCGCACGACCGCCCGGGCCACGCAGAACGGCCGGTTCGACGTGACCGCACCGCCGCTGGTCCGCACGTCCGACAGGACGGTCACGCTCACCTACGTCGTGGACAACAGCGGGGGAGCGGACGCCGCCGACGTCGTGTTCACCAGTCTCGGCAAGGACACCCGCGTCACCGCGCGGCGCGGCCAGCGGGTCGAGAAGGCGGCGGCCGTGCCGCTCACGTCCCTGGCCGCCGGGCGCAACACGATCGTCACCGCGGTCTCGGCGGGCAGGCACCAGGTGGGACGCCTGATGACCGCGGTCGTCGTGCTCGACGTGCCGGACGGCGCGCTCGCGACGGTCGGCGTGCCCGACTGGACCGACCACGAGCTGGCACTCGCACCCGGCTCCTACGCCGACTACCCCACCAGGTTCCCGAACGACGTCACCTTCACCGCGGGTGTCGACGACCCGGCGCAGGCGTGGTCCTACATCCAACCCGGCCCGGACGACGGCTGGGCGGGCAGCCGCGTGCACCGGTTCACGCTGGACTTCACCCTCGCGTCGGCACCCACCACCGACCTGCGGCTCGTCGTGTACCTGCTGGACACCCACAACACCGCGCCCGGCACGGTCGACGTGGCGCTCAACAGTGGCGCGGCCACGACCGTCACACTGCCCGGCGGCAGCGGGGCCGGCTACGCGAACGGGAGTGCCCTCGACTCGGGCGTGTCGCCGTCGCAGTTCACCGTGTCCCTGTCCGCCGCACACCTGAAGGCAGGCGCCAACACCGTCACGATCGACAAGACCAGCGGCTCGTGGCTCGTCTACGACGCCCTCGGCATCTACCCGGCGTAGCACCCCTCCCCCCGAAAGGTCTTTTCCGCCATGCGTATCCCCCGTTCGCTCGGCCTGGCAGCGGCCGTGCTCGCCGCCGCGGGCTCCCTGGCCGCGTGCGGCTCGGACTCCGGCTCCGGTGACGACACGCTGCACGTCGTCGGCTGGAAGGGCGGCGGCGCCGAGCCGGCCAACGTGGCCGAGATCAACGCCGCCTTCCAGAAGGCCAACCCGGACATCAAGCTCGACTTCAGCTACGTGCCGCCCAACGACGTCTACCTGCAGAAGGTGCAGTCGCAGCTGCTGGCGGGCGACGCGGCCGACGTGATCATGGTCGACCCGCAGAAGGTGCAGGCGTGGGGCAAGTCCGGCTACCTCGCCGACCTCGGACAGGAGAGCTGGGCCGGCGGGATCTCGCCGACGGTGAAGTCCTTCGTCAGCTACGAGGACAAGGTCCTCGCGTCACCGATGGAGCTGAGTCCGGTCGGTGTCTACGTGAACCTCGACATCCTCGCCAAGGCCGGGATCACGGCACCGCCGACCGACTTCCCTTCGTTGCTCGACGCGCTCGGCAAGCTCAAGGCGGCAGGCCAGCCCGGATACTCCTTCCCCGACGCGCAGGGCTACATGGCGGAGTTCGTGATGCTGATGTCCGCGGCGACCACCGTGTACCAGGACACCCCCGACTGGGACCAGCAGTTCATGAAGGGCAAGGTCACCTTCCCGAAGTCCTTCACCGAGCCGCTCGAGCAGATCGAGCAGCTCGGCAGGAACGGCTACGTGGACTTCCAGAACGCCGTCGGCACCGACGAGACCACGACCGGCCAGCCCGACTTCATCGCCGGCAAGTCGGCGTTCTACGCGGGTGGCTCCTGGCTCGCGGCCGCGATGAAGAAGGCGTCGTTCAAGCTGGCTTTCATCCCGTGGCCCGGTGGCGAAGCCGGTAGCAAGCCGAGCGCGATGTTCTTCCCCGGCACCATGTGGGCGGTCAACGCACGCGGCGAGCAGCAGGACGCTGCGAAGAGGTACGTCGACTTCTGGTCGAAGTCGGCGAACCTGGCGCCGTTCCTGTCCGCGGAGGCGGCGATCAGCCCGTTCGGCGGCGCCGGCGCGGACAGTGACCCGCTGCTCGCGACCATGGTCGAGGCCTATGCAGACAAGCGCTTCGCGTTGTTCCCGGCGAACACGTGGAACCTGGCCGAGCCGGAGACCAAGATCCGGTCGCTCCTGCAGAACTTCCTGCTGGGCAAGGCTTCCGTCTCGGATACCCTGAACGGGATCCAGGACGCGGCGAAGCCGGCCGGCTCCTAGGCCAGAACGGAAGGCACACCTCTTGTTCCGCCGACGCGGTCGATACACGGCGATCCTGTTCCTGGCGCCCGCCCTGATCGTCTACGGGTTGTTCGTGCTGTACCCGTTGGTACGCGGCGTGTTGCTGAGCTTCACGGACAACATGGGCGGCCCGGTCAGCAACTTCGTGGGGCTCGACCAGTACGAGTCCCTGCTACAGGACTCGACCGCGCTGGCGGCACTCGGCCACACCGTGATCTACGCGGCGGTCGTGCTCGTGGTGCAGACGACCCTCGGGCTCTTCGCGGCGTCGGTGCTCGCGCACCGGCGCCGCGTCCGGCGTCCGGTCAGCAGCCTGCTGTTGCTGCCCGCGCTCATCTCCCCGGTGATGGCGTCGTTCATCTGGTCCTACCTCTACCGGCCGGACGGCGGCATCAACAACCTGCTCGGCGCCGTCGGTCTGCAGGCACTGCAACGGATCTGGCTGGGTGACACGTCGATCGCGCTGTACGCCATCGCGGTCGTGAACATCTGGATGTTCGTCGGCTATTCGTGCGTTATCTTCCTGGCGGGCTACGCGGGCATCCCGCAGGAGCTGCTGGACGCGGCACGAATCGACGGCGCGAACCGGTGGCAGCGGTTCTGGCGCGTGGAGTGGCCGATGCTGGCGCCCGCCCTGACGGTCAACGTGACGCTGAGCCTGATCGGGTCGCTCGGCGTGTTCGACTTCCCGCTGGTGCTGACCAACGGGGGACCGGTCGACTCGACGAACACCCTCGCGCTGCTGATCTACCGGGATCTGTTCAACAACAGCGATTTCGCGATGGGAGCGGCGACGGCGGTGCTGCTGCTGGTGCTCGTGGTGGTGGTGTCGACGGCGGCGAGCGTGCTGCTGCGGCGACGGGAGCGTGCGCTGTGACCCGACTCCGGGGCCGGTTCCTCGACACGCTGATCGTGCTGGCGGCGATCGCGTTCATCTCGCCGTTCCTGTTCACCCTGCTGGCGTCGTTCCGCACCTCGGGCGACCTGGCGCGTGCCCCGCTCAGCCTGCCGCACGAGCTGACGCTCGACAACTACGTCACGGCCGTCAACCAGATCCACTACCTGCGCAGCGCGCTCAACACCGTGTTCCTGACGGTGGCGTCGTGTGTTGCGGTGTCGATCATCGGGTCGATGGCCGCCTACCCGCTCGGCCGGATGACCTCACACCTCAGCTCGCTCGTGTACCGGTTGTTCGTGATCGGCCTGACCGTCCCGGTGTTCGTCCTCATCGCGCCGCTCTACCTGCTGTTGCGCGATCTCGACCTGCTCGACACCCACCTCGGGCTGATCATCATCTACACGGCGCTGAACCTCCCGGTGGCGGTCTTCTTCTACACCAGCTTCGTCCGCCAGATCCCGGAGGATCTCGAGGAGGCCGCGGCGCTCGACGGCTGCGGTCCGTTCAGGACGTTCTTCCTCATCGTGTTCCCGCTCATGCGACCGGTCACGGGCACGCTGCTGACGTTCGTGTCACTGCAGGTGTGGAACAACCTGGTGGTACCGCTGGTGTTCCTGCAGGATCCGGACAAGAGCACGGTGATGGCCAACGCCTACTCGTTCGCCGACCCGCACACGCTCCAGCCGACACAGCTCTTCCCGGCGGCGCTGCTCGGCGCGCTGCCGCTGTTCCTGCTGTTCGTGATCTTCCAGCGGCAGGTCGTCTCGGGCATGACGCAAGGAGCGGTGAAGTGAGGGTTCTCGTCACGGGCGCGGCAGGCGTCATCGGCAGCGCCACGGTCCGCCACCTGACCGCGGCGGACGTCCCGGTGGTGGCGCTGCCCGGGGACGCGACGGACGAGGCCGGGGTCGGTGCGGCACTGGCGGACTGCGACGCGGTCGTGCACCTGGCCGCGCTGGCACACCCGTCGCTGGGCACGCCGCGGCGGGTGTTCACCAACAACGTGGTGGCCACCTTCACCGTGCTGGCGCAGGCCGCGGAGCACGGCGTGCGCCGCGTCGTGCTGGCCAGCAGCGTGAACGCACCCGGCGTCGCCATGAACCCGCACCTGCCGCTGCCCGCGTACTTCCCACTGGACGAGGACCTGCCCGTGGACATCGCCGACGCGTACTCGCTGTCCAAACAGGTCGACGAGACGTCGGCGGCGATGGCGGCCCGTGCGTGGGGGATGACCGTTGTCGCACTGCGCTTCCCGCTCGTCAGGTCCCGTGCGGAGCTGGCGGGTTTCGCCGAGAAGGCGGCGGCGAACCCGGCCGAGGCGATGCGCACCGGCTGGTCGTACCTGACCGTGGACGACGCGGCCCGCGCGATCATGGCCGCACTGACCGCCCCGCTGACGGGCGCGCACGTCGTGGGCCTGAGCGCGGCCGACACGCTCCTCGACGTGCCGACGCGGGAGCTGCTCGACAGGTACGCTCCTGATGTCCACTGTCGACAGTCGGTCACCGGCACCGCGCCACTGGTCGACACCACCCGTGCGAGGGAACTGCTCGGCTTCGTCCCACGCGAGTCGATCCACGTCGAGGAGCCCTGATGCGGATCACCGCCGTCGAGACGTTCGTGCTGACCAACCGGCACGCGCTCGTGAAGGTGTCCACCGACGAGGGCGTGTCCGGCTGGGGCGAGTGCACGCTGGAGAACTGGGTCCGCACGGTCACGGCCGCGGTCGAGCGCATGACGGAGCACCTGCTGGGGGCGGATCCCCTGCACATCACCGCGTTGTGGCAGACCCTCGCACGAGGCGGCTACTACCGTGGCGGTCCGGTGCTGTCGTCCGCGGTGGCCGGCATCGACCAGGCGCTGTGGGACATCAAGGGCCGCTGGCACGACGTGCCGGTCCACGAGCTGCTGGGCGGTCCGACCCGCGACACCGCCCGGATCTACGCCCACGCGAACAGACCTGGGGCGACCGGCGACCCGGTGCGGGCGGCGGAACACGTGGCCGCGGGGCTCGACCTGATCAAGGTGGCGCCACAGAGCCGGATCGAGTTCCTGGAGTCCCCGGACCGGCTGGTGGCCGACCTGGCCGCGGTCCGCGAGGCGGTGGGCGGCGGCGTGGACATCGCGGTGGACCTGCACGGCCGCTGCTCGGTGCCGCAGTCGCGGCGGCTGCTGCCGCTGTTGGCGCCGTTGGGGATCGCGTTCGCGGAGGAGCCGCTGCGTCCGGAGCACAGCGATCTCGTCGGCACACTGGTCGACTGCTCGCCGGTGCCCATCGCGACCGGCGAGCGCCTGTACTCGCGCACGGACTTCCGCCGCGTGCTGGAGGCGGGGGTCGCGCTGGTGCAGCCGGACGTCAGCCACGCGGGTGGGATCACCGAGTGCTTCCGCATAGCGACCCAGGCGGAGACCTATGACGCGCGGATCGCCCCGCACTCGCCGATCGGCCCGGTGGCGCTGGCCGCGTGTCTGCAGCTGGCGTTCGCGGTGCCGAACTTCTACGCGCAGGAACAGTCGCTGAACCTGCACCTGGGTCCGTCCGACAGCACGGCCGTCCTCGACGACCCGAGCCCACTGACCCCGGTCGACGGCCACATCCCCCGTCTGACCGGCCCCGGCCTCGGCATCACCGTCGACGAGGACGCCGTCCGCGCGGCGGTCGACCACGGCCCTCTCACACCGGGCTCCCCGACCTGGCACCACCCGGACGGCAGCTTCGCCGAGTGGTGAGGACGAGTGCCGCACAGTGGTCCCTCGCTCAGCGGACCCGGGAGCGTCGCCGGCGAATGCACTGAAGGACGCCTTCCTGACGCCCAGCGTTACGAAGGCGTCCTTCAGTGCGGTTGGCGGCGCTTAGGGGCCGCCGAACGTCACGACCAGATGGCCGTCCGAGGCGAAGGACCAGCGCAGGGCGCCACTGTAGGAGGAGCAGCGGGAACCGTTGGTACCGGACCAGAACTGGTTGGAGCTGTCCGAGTTCCCCACGATCCGGTCGTTCGTGCCGCTGCCGCTGCGGCAGGAGGTGTTGTTCCGGAACACCGAGGTGCCGCCGTCGAAGGAGTAGTTGCGTTCACCGTTGTCGATGCTCACGTTGTCGGACACGGTCATCGTGCCGAGGTTGCGGTTGTAGGTGAACCCGTGCTTTCCGTTGTGGTAGGCGATGTTGCGCCGCACGGTGTGGTTGACCGAGATGTCCTCGCCACCCAGCTTGTAGCCGTTGCGGTCGCCGTTGCCGGCCTGCGAGCCGTCGGTGAGGGTGCCGTTGTTGTAGGACAGCGAGTCCTCGACGACCACCGGGTCGATCGGGCCGGTGTCGGACTTCGTGTACAGGTCGTAGCCGTCGTCGATGTTGTTGTGGGACACGGTGTAGCGGAACACGTTGCCCGCGCCGACCGTGAGCTTCGGTGCGAAGCCGTCGGCGTCCTCGCCGTCGGAGTCGGCGTTGTCGTGTGACTCCGTGCTCAGGATCAGGTTGTTGGCAGGCCACTGCGAACGCGGGGTGTCCGACGCGATCCGCGAGAGCTGCAGACCCGAGTCGCGGTTGAAGCGGGTCACCACGCGCTCGATGATGTTGTTGCTGCCGCCGACGAAGATCCCGTTGTCGCCCGCCCGCTGTACGACGAGGCCGTACACATGCCAGTACGCGCCGTTGACCGCGAGCCCCCGGGCCGCCGTGTCCTCGGACTGCGCCGAGAAGTTCAGCACCGGCGTCTCACCGGGGTAGGCGGAGAGCTTCTTGCGTGCGCTCGACGTGCCGTTGTTGCCCGCCGCGATCGTCACCGTCTGCGAGAAGTTGTAGGTGCCGCCCCGCGCGTAGATCGTCCCGCCCGCCGCGATGCGGGTGATCGCCGAGGTGAGCGTCGTCGGGGCCGACTCCGTGCCCGCCGCGCTGTCGCTGCCGTTCGGCGCCACGTACAGGGTGGTGCCGGTCGGCGGCGGTGTCGTGCCGTCCGTGGTCACGTCGAGGTAGTCGAGGTTCGCGAGGCCGCCCGAGGCGGTCGGGTTCAGCCGCACGGTGTTGCTGCCCGCGTTCAGGGTGACGGTCAGCGTCTTGGTGACCCACGTGTCCCACGCACCGGTGCCCTCGAACGACAGCGACTGCGTCGTCGCGCCGTTGACGACCAGGCTGGTGGCACGCGCGGACGTGGTGCCGTTGGCGAACCGCACCGCCAGCGTCGCGGTGCCCGCGGCCGGTGCGGTGACCGTGAACTGGGCGTACGCGCCGGTCGCGTTGGTGCCGTTGCAGAAACCGGAGCCGGAGAACCCGGTCCAGTCGCTGTCGATGGTTCCGGTGCAGACCGCCGGGCTGGACTCGGCCTCGTAGCGGGTCGTCGCGGCGGCCGCGGCGTCGGGGACCAGCACGCCGAGCCCGACCGCCAGGACGGCGCCCGCGAGGAGAGGCGTCAATCTCATCAGCTACCTCCAGAGTGCGCGAAGAACGCGCGGCAGCCCACAGTGGACCGGGCGTCGGCGAAAGGCCGAACCACTCGGCAGGGGTGTGTCGCGCTAGCAGGAAAGCGCTTGCCTAGCACGTTAGAACGTCATCCCGAAACATGTCAATGCGCGACGTGCCGGTTCATGGGATCGCTCCCATGAACCGGCACGCCGGTACCGGGCCCGTTGCTGAGGAAATCAGACGACCACGCCGTCGAGCTGGATCGTCTGTACCGATCCGGCCGGGAAGGCCAGCCGGACCGCCTTGCCGCTCGGCGTCACGTCGGCCCGGCGCACGTACCGGTCACCACCGGAGCCCGTCACCGTGGTCCAGCGGGTGGCCGTGCTCGTCGGCACGGTCGTGAAGCGGGACAGGTCGAAGGTGATCGTCTGCGCGGCACCGGTGTTGACCGCGGCCAGGACGAGCCGCCGGGTGTTCGCGTCGTAGGCGGCCACGGTGTTGTCCGTGCTCGCGCCGAGGATTCGCATGCCGGGGCGGACGTGCCGGGTGAACTGCGCGAGCACGTACAGCTTCGTCTCCACCGCGCCTGCTTGTCCCGTGCCGCCGTCGTAGCGGATCAGGCCCCAGCCCGCGCTCGGGTCCATGACCTGCCAGTAGCACCACGCGGTCGGGTGCAGCCAGCGGAAGTCCAGGCAGAGGTTGGTGGCCAGGCGCAGGCCGGTGCCGTCCCCGTCGCCGTACTCGGAGTTCCAGAGGATCTTCCCGGCCGAGTGGACGTCGGTGTAGAGCCCGTCGCGCCTGCCGCCCTCGTACTGGTAGCCGTGCACGTTCACCTGCGTGACGATCGCGCGGGTCGCCGAGTCGAAGGAGCTCCAGGTGCTGCGGGCCTGGTCGAACAGCGACTCGTCCGACGCCGAGACCCGCACGCCGGTCAGCCCGCGGTTGTTCAGCTCCTCCCGCAGGTAGGCGATGATCGTGCGCTGGATGCTCGCGTCGACGTGGCAGCCCTCCTGCGTGCCGGTGTCGGTCCACCAGTTCGCGGACGGCTCGTTGAACGGGTCGACGGTCCGGAAAGTGATGCCCCAACTGTCACGGGCACGCCGCGCTGTCTCGGCGAGGTGCGTCGCGTGCTGGCGGTAGTTCCACGACTGGAGGTTGTTGCCGCCGCCGGAGGCGCCGGACGGGTTGTGGTTGAGGCACATCCACCACATCGGCGAGTTCGCGAACAGCTCGGCGGCGGCGCCGCGCGAGACCGCCTTGGTCAGCGCGGCGCGTTGCCTCGCGTCGGCCGACCACTGCCACTGGCTCGGGTCGGTGACGTTCCAGTCCTGCCAGAACCCCTCGATCTGCTTGAAGCGCGGGATGTTCGGCGACGCCACCATCGACTCGCCGCCGACGCTGTTCCAGCTGCACGCGCCGAGGTTGTAACGCGCGATCGACAGGCCGAGTCCCGGCAGCGACGAACCGCCGTAGGACACGGAGTTGTTGGTGAAGAAGAGGTTGGCGAAGTCGTCGCGGTCGCCGAAGACGCCTCCCCACCAGGCGAGCGAAGTGCCCCAGCCTTCCCAGGTCCCGAAGTTGGCGGTGGGGTCGACGGCGACCGTGGTGTCCGCGCTCGCGACGCGGGCGCCCAGGGTGCCTGCCGCGGCCGCGGCGGCCGCCGCGGACAGCAGTGTTCTGCGGGTGACCATGAATCCTCCTGCAGGGGGAGAGGCGACGTTGCCTCACGGAGGGTCGAGCCAAAGTGAACGCTAACAATTATGCCGCGCCGCGCTACCCCCTGGCTCAACTGCCAAAACAGCAAACACCTGGAGTGGCGAGGCGACTCCGCGTGACCGCTGACGGCGAGACCGCCGCCACCTTGGTCGGCGCGGACCTCGACAGTGGGCGAGGCCGGAACGACGATGCCCGCTGCCACCGGCGAACGGTGTCAGCGGGCATCCTCGGGTGTGGGAAGGCCGGGAACGTCAGCGGGCCTCGTCCGCGCCGTCGCCACTCGGGGTGGGCAGGTTGTCCACGTCCTCGACCTGCCACACGCCGGTGGCCGGGTCGAACTCGGCGCCTGCCACCGGGTTGCCGTACTCGTCGTACTCGACCGCCACGTCGGCCACGCCGTCGTGGTCGGTGTCGGCCAGTGCGAGCTTGCCGCCGTCGTCGGTGCGCAGGACCGTGACGTCGTTGCGGCCGTCGCCGTCGAAGTCGACGTTCTCCGCCAGCGTGAACTCCTTGCCGTCGATCTGGACGGTCAGCTCGTCCTCGCTGCCTGCCGTGTCGGGCGCATCGGAAGTGTTGTCGTCCATCGTGGTGTTCCCTCGCTCGCGTGTCCGATGTGCCGGTGTCCGGTGTGGACTTTACTCAGGGCTGTTCTTCCGGGATGGACTCGGAGAAGACGAACACGCGGATGGCCGTGCCGGTGGCCGGGTGGACCTGCGCGAGGTAGGCGGTGGCCTGGCTGCCGACGACACCCTCGACCGCGTCGAGGAAGTCCGCGCGGGTGGCCTCGTGGAGTGCCTCGTGGTGGCGGATGACCGCCTCGCGGTGGCCGCGCTCGCCCAACACGGCGTCGGCCACGGTGAGGCTGTCGATGGACAGTACCACCAGGCTCACGGGCTCGTCGTCGGAGACCGACACCTGGACGTTGCGCGGGCCCCGGCCGTAGAAGGTCCGCTCGAGACTGGTGATCTTCTCGGCCACCGCGTTGCGCTGCGCCCTGGTTATCCGCATGAGCGGTCCCTTCGCTGCTCGCGGGAGCCATTGTGCTCCGGTTCCCCCGCCGGATATCCTCCCGGCGAGCACATCGCTCACCTATCAGAACCATAGTGGCTGATCGGGTCGTGCCGCAGTGTGCGCGCCGAACTCAGGCGTGTCGTGCGGCGGGGCGACTCGAGCGAGATAGCACCTGTGCTGGCCTCGAGCGAAGGTCGTCATCGACCGGCGGACGAGGACATCACGGGGTGCCAAGCGAAAGGGCTTGTCTCGTGGAATTTCGTCGTCATCCCGTCGTGCCCACCGTCCCGGCGGGATACTCGCCGACCGAGCTGCGCGCGATGGTCCGTCAGACAGCCTCCTCGCCGGAGGAGTGGTCGACTCTCGTGCGCTTCGACCTGCACGAGCGCTTCTACGCGAGGCTGCGCCGCGACGACTCCGTCGAGGTCTGGCTGATCTGCTGGGACATCGGGCAGGACACCCTCCTGCACGACCACGGCGGCAGCGTCGGCGCGTTCGCCGTCGCACGCGGCTCGCTGCTCGAGGACTACGGCGCCGTGCACCGCACGGGCCTTCTCACCCGTAGGCACGCGGCAGGGGACGCCGTCGGTTTCGGCGCCGACTACCTGCACAACATGGTGAACGTGGGCACCGAGCCGACCGTGTCCATCCACGCCTACTCACCGCCGCTGCGCTCGATGAACTTCTACTGCTGGCTGCCGACGGGGATGCACCACCTCCGGGAGATCGAGTGCGACACCCCGGAGCCGGACGTCGCCGACCTCGAGGCCGCGGCGGCGGTGCTCCGGGAGGCGGCCTCGTGAGCGCCGACCGGGTCTCCGTCCTGCTCGACGAGGCGCGGGCGAACATCACCCGCTACTCACCTGAGGAGGCCGCCGAGGCCATGCGCCGCGGCGCCATCCTGGTGGACCTGCGGCCGATCGAGTACCGGTGGCGTTTCGGGGAGGTGCCCGGCGCGATCGCCGTGTCGCGGCACGTGCTGGAGTGGCGACTGGACGTGACCGGCGAGCACCGCCTCAAGGAGCTGCGCCCCGGCGACCACGACCAGGAGATCGTGCTGATGTGCAACGAGGGCTACACCTCGAGCCTCGCCGCGCACCAGGTGATGACCCAGCTCGGGCTGACCAGGGTGGTCGACGTGACGGGCGGGTTCACCGCGTGGCACGCGGCAGGCCTGCCCACGGTGTCGCGCCTGGTGAGCTAGCGCAGCGCCCTCGGGTTACTGTCCGTACCGATGAGGACCTGGACGTCGCTGCCCGCGGTCACCCGACTCGGCGTCGCGGTGGTCGCGGGCGTGGTGATCGGTGTGGGGGTCGGGCTGTCTGCCGACGCGCCGTTCGGCGTGCTGAGCGGGATCGCCGCGACCGAGACGCTCTTCGTGGTCGGTGGCTGGGTCGTGCTGTGGCCGATGGACGCCGCGGCCACCCGGCGCAACACGAGACGCGAGGACTTCCGGCCCGTCGCCGAGGAGGTCGTCGTCGTGGCGATCGCGCTCTGCGGTCTCGTCGGCGCCGTGGTGCTGCTGGTGCTCCGCGACGCCCACGCCCTCGCCGCACTGGCGCTCGCCGCGGTGTTCATGGCGTGGGCGGCCCTGCACCTGATGTACGCCACGCGTTACGCGCACACCTACTACTCGGCACCCGAGGGCGGCATCGACTTCAACTCCGACGAACCGCCGACCTACCGGGACTTCCTCTACTTCAGCTACAACCTCGGCATGACCTACCAGGTCTCCGACACGGGCGTGTCCAGCACGACGATCCGCGCCGTCGTGCTGCGCCACTCGCTGCTGTCCTACGTGTTCGGCACCAGCGTGCTCGCCACGACGATCAACCTCGTCGCGAGCGCGGTCACCGGCTGACGCTCACCCGTCGAGCAGGTCCGCCGGGGGCACGAAGAACAGGCCGCCGGTGACCGCCGTCGAGAAGTCCAGGATGCGGTCGTGGTTGCCGGGTGGGTCACCGACGAACATGTTGCGCAGCATCGTCTCGATCACGCCGGGATCGGCGGTGTAGCCGATGAAGTAGGTGCCGAACTCGCCGCTGCCGGGCCTGCCGAACACCATGTTGTCGCGGATGATCTTGCGTTCTGTGCCGTCGGCCTCGGTGATGGTGGTCAGCGCGACGTGGGAGTTGGACGGCTTCACGTCGTCGGTCAGCTCGATGTCGCTGAGCTTGTGCCTGCCGATCGCCAGCTCCTGCTCCTCGGTGGTGAGCGCCTCCCAGCGGTCCAGGTCGTGCAGGTACTTCTGCACGACGACGTAGCTGCCGCCCGCGTACGCCGGGTCCTCGTCACCGACGGTCACCGCGCTCGTCGCCTCGTCACCCGCCGGGTTCTCCGTGCCGTCGACGAACCCCAGCAGGTCGCGCTCGTCGAAGTACCGGAAGCCGTGCACCTCGTCGACGACGTCGCCCAGCCCGGACAGCCGGAGCACGAGCTGGCGGGCCAGCTCGAAGCACAGGTCGAACCGCTGGGCGCGCACGTGGAACAGCAGGTCGCCGGGTGTTGCCGGGGCCGAGTGCAGGGCGCCTGCCACGGGGTGGAACGGGTGCAGCCCGAGGGGCCGGGGCGTGTCGTAGAGCCGGTCCCACGCCTGCGCGCCGACGCCGGTGACACAGCTCAGGCCGTCCTCGGGAGACCGCCGCGCGACCGAGCGCGCCAGCCCCGCGACGTCGGCGAGCAGGTCGACCACGCCGTCCTCGCCACCGGGACGCACCGTGACGACCAGGAAGATCGCCGCGCTCGGGGGCATGACGAGGATGTTCTGCGGCGCCATACGACTCCCTGTGCTGCCGTCGGCGTCTACCAACACTATCGGGTGACGGCTGGCAACCGGGTCCGCGATACCGGCGTGCAAGGCGGCGAAAGGAGAACGACCATGACCAGTTTCAGAGCTGTGACCACCGCGGTCGTCGCCGCGGGCCTCGCACTGTTCGGTGTGCCTGCCGTGGCCTCGGCCAACCCGTGCTTCGCGCCAGGCAACTGTTCGAAGGACACCCAGGTGCTGGCGGTGACGGAGTCGGGTGGGCTCTTCCACGCGTTCCGCAACGGCACCGACGGCAGCTGGACGTCCATCGCGTCCGTGCTGGACCAGACCGGCAACCCGGGACGGGTGGTCGACACGGCCTCGACGATCAACTACGGCGACCTCTTCACGGTCGCGGTGACCGACGCCGGCGGGCTGTACCACACG
The DNA here is from genome assembly GCF_004364325.1 of Actinophytocola oryzae. Taxonomy (GTDB): domain Bacteria; phylum Actinomycetota; class Actinomycetes; order Mycobacteriales; family Pseudonocardiaceae; genus Actinophytocola; species Actinophytocola oryzae. Next base: position 636,648 of record NZ_SOCP01000001.1, read on the forward strand.
ACCCGGCACCACGACGGTTCGTGGGACCAGCTCGCCGACGTGAAGGCCGTGGCGGGTGACCCGGGCAGGGTGGTGGACGCCGCCGTCGCCACCGTCGGGGGAGCCAGGTTTGTCCTCGTCCGCACGTCCACCGGCGGGCTCCACCTCGCGTCCAGGGACACGGCCGGCACCTGGACGGCGTTCGGCAACGTGGCGACCGGCGGCGCGGGTTCCGTCGGCGACGTGGCGGCGGTGGGGATCGACGGCCAACTGCACGTGCTCGTGGCGACCAGCGGGGGCGGGATGTTCCACGCGATGCGGGACGCGGGCGGCACGTGGACCCCACTGGCCGACGTGAAGGCCGTGACCGGCAATCCGGGGAGCGTCACGCGGATCGCCGCCACCAAGGCGAAGGGCGAGCTGCAGTTCGTCGTGAGCACGAGCAACGGGGGGCTGTTCCACGCCATCAGGCACGCCAGCGGCTCATGGACCCCGATCGGCGACGTGAAGGGGGTGGCCGGTAACCCGGGCGCGGTGCGGGACGTGGCAGGGGGCGCGGCGTTCGGTGTCGCCGGGGCAGGCATCGACGGTCAGGTGCAGTTCGCGGTAGCGACCACCAACGGGGGACTGTTCCACGCCATCCGCTCCTTCGACGGTTCGTGGACGCCGTTGAGCAGCGTGAAGCAGGTGGCCGGCGATCCGGGTCCGGTCACGCGAGTGGGTCTCAGCGGGTAAGCGGGGTGGCCGTTCCGTCGACGCGACGGGCGGCCACCATCCTTCTCGTGCCCCGGGCGAGCGGTTTGTTCAATACGCGACCGTCCCGTGTGGGCGAACCTCTCGGCATGACCTTCACCCCGGCCACTGGCCGTTTCGTGCCGACCCGCCTCTACGACTCGGTGGCCGCGTTGATGCGCGAGCGGCTGTGGCGCGGACTCGTCGCCATGCACGTCGCACCCCAGCCCGACGACGTGATCGTCGACGTCGGCTGCGGCACCGGTTCGCTGGCGCTGCTGCTGCACCGGGTCCGGCCGAGGGCGCGGGTCGTCGGCGTCGATCCCGACCCCGAGATACTGGCCATGGCCCGGCGCAAGGCAGGCGACGCGGCGGTGGAGTGGCGTGTCGGCATGGGTGACGAGCTGACGGCGGTCGTCGGTGCCGGTTCGGCGAGTGTGGTGGTGTCCAGCCTGGTGCTGCACCAGTGTCCGATGGCGATGAAGCGGGCCGTGCTGGCGTCGATGTACGCGGCGCTGCGGCCGGGCGGGCGGCTGGTGCTCGCCGACTACGGGTTGCAGCGCACACCCCTGATGCGCCTGGCGTTCGGCGTGGTGCGGCTCGCCGACGGCCGCGTGGACACCCAGCCCAACGCCGACGGCGTCCTGCCCGCGCTGATCGCCGAGGCCGGGTTCCTCGACGTGCGGGAGGTCGAGGTCGTGCCGACGGTCAGCGGGTCGATCTCGGTCTACACCGCGTGCCGCGACTGACCACGCAGGGCGGGCAGCACGGCCGCCGGGGTCAGGCCCATCATCTCCCGCATCCAGCGGGTGAGGTGTGCCTGGTCGGCAAAACCGGCGGTGAGCGCGGCCTCGGCCAGGGACCGGCCCGCCCGCAACGCCTCGGCCGCCCGGCGCAGCCGCGCCCACACCCGCCAGCGGGTCAACGGCATCCCCAGCTGCGCCCTGGCCAGGGCACGCAGGCGTTGGGGCGAGAGGCCGACCCGCGCGGCCAGCTCCGGCATCGCCAGGTCCCAGACCGCGTCCATCGCGGCCACGAGCCGTGGGTCCAGCTCGCCGGAGGTGCGGGCCGCCGCCGGTCGCAGCAGCTCCTCGTCCAGGTCACGCAGCTCGTCGGCGGGGGTGACGCCTCGGCACCCGCGCAGCCGGTCGGCGAACGCGCACTGCGGGTCGACGAAGTACGTGCGCAGGTCCGGCGCCGCGAGCATCCGGTGCCACGTCATCGGCGGCACGACCAGCGCGGCGGCGCGGTGGCACGTGCCCGAGGCGTCGAGCATCGCGACCTCGCCCCGCACCGCGATGGCGACCTGGAAGGCGGCGTGCCGGTGCGCGGCGCTGTCGGCCACCGGGCCGCGGTAGCACGCGTAGCCGTCACCGATCTCGAAACCCGCCGACACGGGCGCCATGCTGCCAGTACGGTGCGGTGGTGGATCTCTTCACCCGCTCGTGGACAGCGTTGCGCGAGGCCGTCGCGGCACTGGAGGACGAGGACTTCGCGAGGCCGTCCGGATGTGCCGGCTGGCTCGTGCGGGACCTGGTGTGCCACCTGGTGATCGACGCCCAGGACGTCCTGATCACCCTCGTGACCCCGGCCGACACCGAACCGACGCGTGACGCGGTCACCTACTGGGAGGTCACCGACACGCCGCCGACCGGTGACGACCCGCTGGACGCGCTGATCGTCCGCCTGGCCGCCGCGTACGGCGAGCCGTGGCTGCTGAAGTTCCACCTCGACGACGTCGGCTCCGCGGCGGGGCGTGCGGCCGGGCTCGCCGACCCCGCCCTGCGGGTCGCCACCCGCGATTTCGTCCTCACCGCGGGGGACTACCTCGACGCGTACGTCATCGAGTGGACACTGCACCACCTGGACCTGACCGCGCACCTCCCCGCCTCGGCGCCGCCACCCGCCGAATGCCTCGCCCGGTCACGGGAGATGCTCGAGAAGATCGCCGGAACACCGTTTCCCGCGTCGTTCTCCGACACCGACGCGCTGTTGGTCGGCACCGGACGACGTGCCCCGACCGGCGCGGAGGGAAGCGAACTGGGTGCCCTGTCGGCGAGAATCCCCCTGGTTCTCGGATAGTCGGTCACGCGGAAGGCCCTGGACCGGTACGGTTCCGGGGAGGGAGGCGCCATGTCCGACGAGGAGCTGGTCGTCGAGTTCGCGCTCGCGCGTCTCGACCACCCCGACCTCGACCTCGACGAGATCGCGGCACTCGTCGTGCGGCGCATGGGCACCGACCGGATGCTGGAGTTCGCCTCCCGCAACCTCGCCACCCGAGGCGAACTGCGCGGCGCGGCGTTCCCCTGCGCCGTCGAGCACGTCCTGCGGGTGATGCTGACGGTGCGCGGCCCCGTCGACTAGCGTCGCCGCCACACTGGAGGCATGACCATGCCTGCCTTCCCGCCCGACCCGGCGACCACCCTGCCCGCGGACGGCACCGACGGCGCGCTCGTCGGCCGGGTGTGGCGCCCCGACCTCGGGGGCCCGTCCGTCGTGGCCGTGCGGCCGGACGGGGTCGTCGACATCACCGCAGCCTGCCCGACCGTGCGGGACCTCTGTGAGCAGCCCGACCCGACGAGCGCGTTGCGGTCCCCGGCGGGGGAGCGCCTCGGGGACGTGGCCGACCTGCTCGCCAACACCCCCGTCGAGACCCGCGACCCAGCACGGCCCTGGCTGCTCGCACCCGTGGACCTCCAGGTGGTCAAGGCCGCGGGCGTCACGTTCGCGGTGTCCATGCTGGAGCGGGTCATCGAGGAACGCACCCGGGGCGACGCGGCGGGTGCGGCAGGCGTGCGTGCCGAGATCGCGGCCCTGCTCGGCGGCGACCGCACGTTCGCCGACCTGCGGCCGGGCTCCCCGGAGGCCGACGCGGTCAGGAAGGTGCTCATCGACCAGGGCATCTGGAGCCAGTACCTCGAGGTGGGCATCGGGCCCGACGCCGAGATCTTCACCAAGGCGCCGGTCCTCTCGGCCGTCGGCACGGCGACCGACGCGGGCGTGCACGCCGACTCCCGGTGGAACAACCCCGAGCCCGAGGTCGTGCTCGCGATCGCGTCCACCGGCCGGATCGTCGGCGCCACCCTCGGCAACGACGTCAACCTGCGCGACGTCGAGGGCCGCTCCGCCCTGCTGCTGCCCAAGGCCAAGGACAACAACGCGTCCGCGGCACTCGGCCCGTTCCTGCGCCTGTTCGACGCCGCCTTCACCCTCGACGACGTCCGCGCGGCCACCGTGTCCCTGACCGTGGACGGCACCGACGGCTACCACCTCGACGGCACGTCCTCCATGGCCGAGATCAGCCGGGATCCGGAGGACCTCGTCGCGCAGCTCGTCGGGCCGCACCACCAGTACCCGGACGGCGCGGTGCTCTACCTCGGCACCATGTTCGCCCCCATCGAGGACCGCGACGCGGCGGGTCAGGGGTTCACCCACCACGTCGACGACATCGTCACGGTCGCGACGCCCAGGCTGGGGGCCCTCGTCAACCGCGTGCGCACCAGCGACACCTGCGAGCCCTGGACGTTCGGCACCGCCGACCTGTTCCGCAACCTCGCCGCCAGGGGCGTGCTGTAGCCGCCTGGCCGGATCAGGTCGTACCCGGGCCTGTTCGGTGATCTTCGCCCGCCGGACGGCGTGGCGTCGTTATGGTGTGCACTCCGAAACTCGGTTCGAACGGGGTGTCCACTGTGGGTCTGACGCGGCGCCACTTCCTGTCCGGCGCGACGGTTCTCGGCGCCGCGGTCGTGACGGGCTGTACCACGACACTGCGGGGCGAGGCCCTGGCCGACCCGGACGCGCTGCGTGAGATCGCGGCGCGCCCCGAGGTCCCGGACACGGTCAACATCACGCTCCTGGTCTACGAGCCGTACTCCAAGAAGGACGGCAACGACCTCACCGGGCCGGTCCCGGAGGTCGCGCGGAAGATCCTCACCGACCTCGGGGTCTCGGAGATCAAGTTCACCGTCGTCAAGGACGAGCAGGTGGTGATCCCCATGGTCGCCGCGGGACGCGTCGAGCTGGTGGCCGGGCTCTCCGTCCGCCCCGACCTGTGCGGCGGGCCGGTGCGCTTCAGCGTGCCGGACTCCGTGTCCGGCCTCGCGTTCGCCGTCCCGAAGGGCAACCCCAAGGGGATCAACACCTTCGCCGACGTCGTCTCGAAGGGCGCCAAGGTCGCCGTGTGGAGTGGCCCCTCGCTGCCGTGGGAGAACGACGCGATCGCGGCCGGGGTGCCGAGGGAGAACCTCGTGGCCAGGCAGAGTCCCGTCGAGCCGGTCACCGCCGTGCGGAACGGGGAGGCCGACTGCTTCCTGTTCGACGACCTCGCCATGGAGAGCTTCCTCGGCAACGAGGACGGGCTGGAGAAGACCACCCCGTTCCTGCCGCAGGGACGGTTACCCCTGGTCGGCGCCTATCTCTTCCCCGAGGACAGCGTCCTGCTCGAACCGTTCAACGCCGCGCTGACCGAGCTGCACCAGTCGGGGGAGTGGCTCGAGCTGGCCAAACCGTTCGGGTTCACCGAGGTCAACGAGCCGCCGGCCGACCTGACGACCGACAAGGCGTGCGCGGGCTGAGGGTCAGGCCGTGCGGAAGTAGTGGCCCTTCTCCAGGTCGTCGACGAGGCCCGGCTGGGTGGGCTGCCAGTCGAACCGGTCGCGGGTGAGAATGCTCGACGCGGGGCCGTCGGTGGCGACGAACGGGCCCAGCCAGCCGAAGTGCGCGATCGCGTCGTCCGGTGCGACGGAGGTCACCGGCACGTCCAGGTGTCTGCCGATCACCTCCGCGACGGCACGCAGGGGCACGCCCTCGTCGGCGACCGCGTGCAGCACAGCGCCCGCGTCGGCCTGCTCCAGTGCCAGGCGGAAAAGGCGCGCGGCGTCGACGCGGTGCACGGCGGGCCAGCGGTTGGTGCCGTCGCCGACGTAACCGGACACGCCCCTGTCACGGGTGACGCCGATCAGGGCGGCCATGAACCCGCCGTCGCCGTCGCCGTGCACGGTCGGCGGCAGCCGCAGGACGGACGAGCGGATGCCGCGTGACGCGAGCGCGACCGTCAGCTGGGCGGTGCCCTGCCTGGTCGCCGGGCCTGCGGGCAGGTGCGTCGCGGGCTCGGTCCCGTCCAGCTCGGTCGCCACCCGGCCCGGGGCCAGCCCGACGACGCCGGACGCGAGCACGAACGGCTTGCCGGAGCCCGCGAGTGCCTCGCCGAAGGTCTCGACGGCGGTGCGGTCCGCGGCGGCGGCGGCCTCGAAGTCGCCGGTGAACGCGATGTCGTGCTTGAACGCGAGGTGGATGACGCCGTCGGCGGCCGTGGCCGCCCCGGCCAGGACCTCGAGGTCGTCGAGGGTGCCCCTGACCACCTCGGCGCCCGCCGAGGTGAGGGCCGCCGCCGAGGCGTCCGAGCGGGCGAGCCCGGTGACCGAGTGCCCGGCGCCGACCAGCTCGGGGACGACGGCGGAGCCGATCCAGCCGGACGCCCCTGTCACGAACACGTGCATGAGAACCTTCTCTCGAGATCGATGTCAGTCGCTGACATCAACATAGCGCGGATGTCAGCGACTGTCATCACCTACCATCTACGCATGGGCCGTTGGGAACCGAACGCGCGGGGCAGGCTCGAGCAGGCGGCGCTCGAGCTGTTCGGCGAGCGTGGTTTCGAACAGACCACGGCCGCCGCGATCGCCGAGCGGGCAGGCGTCACCGAGCGGACCTTCTTCCGCCACTACGCCGACAAGCGCGAGGTCCTGTTCGCCGGCGCGCTCGTGATGAAGGACCTCCTGGTCGGCGCGGTCGCCGAGGCACCGGCGTCGGCGTCGCCCCTCGAGGCCACGGCGGGGGCCATCGCGGCCGTCGGCGCCATGATGCAACAACGCCGCGAGCTGGTCCGGCAGCGTCAGGTGGTCGTCGACGCGAACCCCGAGCTGCGTGAGCGGGAGCTGGCCAAGATGTCCACCCTCGGCGCGGCGCTCACCGGCGCCCTGCGCGACCGGGGTGTCGGGGAGCTGACCGCACGGCTGACCGCCGAGGCGGGCATCGCCGTCTTCCGCGTCGCGTTCGACTCCTGGGTGAACGACCCCGACGCGGCCGAGTTGCCCGACGTGGTCCGGGCGTCGTTCGTCGAGCTGAAGGCCGTCACCTCGGGTGAGTGAACTGTGGGCACGGCTGGCGCGCATGACGCGAGGCCGCCGGATTCCCGGGCTGCGCACCGGCAAGACCACGCTGGCGGCGATGCTGTCCTACCTCGCCGCGGACACCATCGGCACCAGTGACCGGCCGGTGCTCGCGCCGCTGACCGCGCTGCTGGTCATCCAGGTGACCATGTACGACACGGTCCGGCAGAGCGTGCAGCGGGTCGCGAGCGTGCTCGCCGGGGTGCTGGTCGCGGTCGGCGTCGCGGCGCTCGTCGGCCTGAGCTGGTGGAGCCTCGGCGCGGTCGTGGCCGTGACACTGATCCTCGGCAGGCTCATGCGGCTGGGTCCGCAGCTGCTGGAGGTGCCGATCAGCGCGATGCTGGTGCTCGCCGTGGGTGGCGACCGCGACGTCGCGGACGTCCGGGTGTGGGAGACGCTGATCGGCGCGGCGGTCGGGGTGCTGGTCAACCTGATGATCGCGCCGCCCCTGTACCTGCGGCCCGCGGGCGAGGCGGTGCGGGACCTGGCCGACCGGATCGCCGCGTTCAGCCGCGACCTCGCCGACGTGCTGCGCAAGGGGTGGTCGAGGGCCGACGCCGACCACTGGCTGGCCGAGGTGCGGGCCACGGACGCGGTCGAACGCGCGGACCGGGTGCTGGCGCGTGCGGAGGAAGGCGCCCGGCTCAACCCCAGAGCAGGCCAGACCAGACGGGAGCAGCCGCAGCTGCGGACGGCGCTCACCGGCCTCGAGCGCTGCCAGCTGTCGCTGCGCGAGCTGTGTCGTGCGCTGCTGGACCGCGTCTACTACGTGCCGGACGAGGCAGGCGCCTACACGCCGGAGCAGCGGCGGGCGCTGGCCGACCTGCTGGACACGGCCGCCGACGCGGTGTCGTCCTTCGACGACCGCGACCGGCTGAAGGGCCTCCTCGCCGAGCTGGTCGCGCGCCGGGACGGCCTGGTCGAGCTGCTGATGGTCGACCCGCTCGCGGACGCCGCCGCGTGGCAGCAGCACGGCGCACTTCTGTCGGCCGTGGATCGGCTGCGGGTGGAGATCGAGGCGTCGGCCCGCGAACCCGACGGCCCGTGGCGCCCGACCCCGCTGACGGACCGCCAGCGCAGGGCGGTCCGCCGCTTCACCGCGAACCGTCGCCGCGGACGTCGCGACTGACCCGGGAACATCACGACTGGATGTCGTGACCAACCGCCTTCGGCGGTCCCTCCGTCCTCCGGGCAGCCAACGGCCACTGGAGGACGAATGAACGGCAGACTCGTCGGCGTCGCACTGTTGTTGGGGGTCGCCACCGGCCTGGTCACGGCATGCACCGCCGAGTCGGGGACGGACACCGCCGCCGCGCCGTACCGGGCGTCGGACGCGGGCACGGGCGGGGCCGACTCGGCCGGGCAGGGGGAGAAGCCGGGTGCCGCGGGCGAACCGGCCGTCAGCCGGCCGGGAGTGGACCGGAGCCTGGTGCGCACGGCGACGCTCGACCTGACCACCGCCGACGTGGCCCGGACGGTCGACCGGGCACGGGACATCACGGCGTCCGAGGGCGGCTTCTCGGGTCGGGAGGACGTGCGCGAGGCGTCCGCGACGCTGGTGCTGCGCATTCCGTCCGACCGCTTCGACGGCGCGCTCGACCAGCTGTCCGGGCTGGGCAGGGTCATCTCGCGGGTGCAGTCGGCCGAGGACGTGACCGAGCAGGTGGTCGACCTGGACAGCAGGATCGCCAGCCAGCGGGCGAGCGTCGACCGGGTCCGCGCCCTGCTGGCCAGGGCGGCCACCGTCGAGGAGATCGTGTCCATCGAGGGACAGCTGACCACCCGCGAGGCGGACCTGGAGTCGCTGGAGCAGCGCAGGCAGGCACTGGCCGGTCAGGTGGCCATGTCCACGGTGACCGTCCGCGTCAGCGAGGAGGCGGCGCCCCCGGTGGCCCAGGCGGAGTCGAGCGGGTTCCTCGCCGGGCTTTCCGACGGCTGGCACGCGTTCCTCGGCGCGGGTGCTGTCACGCTGCGGGTGCTCGGCGCGATGCTCCCGTTCCTGCTGGTGCTGGCGATCCCGGCCGCGGCGCTGCTCCGCTGGCGCCGCCGCAGGACCGTGGTCCAGGAACCGTGATCTCGGCGGCATCGAGACTTTACACCTTGTACAGTCACCAGGAGTCGTCGTAGGGTGACGGCGTGACATCACGGGCGGCGCTGCGGGAGGAGCAGAAGACCGCCACCCGCCACCGCGTGCTGGACGCGGCGGTGCGGGTGTTCACGGAGACGCCGTTCGGGTCGGTGAGCGTCGCCGACCTCGCCGCGGCGGCCGGTGTCACCCGCATGACCGTGTACGCGCACTTCCCGGACGGGAAGGCCGACATCGTCCGTGGCCTGATCGCACGGGTCTACGCGACAGCGGACGGGCTCTACACCGACCTCGCCGAGGCCGACTGGACCCGCGAGGCCATCGGTGCCTGGGTGTCCGCCGCGGCGCGTGCGTGGCAGGAGCTGGCGCCGACGATCCGGGTCGTCACGACCGCGGGCGTGATCACGCGTGAGCCGGGTGAGCGCGGCCAGTACGTCGAGGCCCACGCCCGGTACGTCGCGCTGCTGTCCACCGGCCCCCGGTGGGCGGGCGTGGCGGCGGACGAGGCCCGGCAGCGTGCGCTGATGGCGGTGCTGCAGGTCGAGTGCGTGCTGACCGTGTGGGCGACCGGCGCGTGGCCGGACGCCGGGGAACCGCTCGAGCTGCTGGCGGACGCGGTGTGCCACCTGCTGGCGCCCGCGCTCGGGTGAACCACCGAGGAGGAGTTGGGGATGACCACGACGGAGACCAGGCAGTACCCGTTCAGCCAGTCCGACCGGCTGGACGTCGACCCGCTGTTCGCGGTGCTGCGCAGGGAGGAACCGCTCTGCCGCGTGCAGATGCCCTACGGCGAACCGGCGTGGCTCGCCACCCGGTACGCGGACGTCAAGGTGGTGCTGGGCGACGCCCGATTCAGCCGGGCCGCCGCGACCGGCAGGGACCAGCCGAGGATCCGTGCGCACGCCGGCCCGCCCGGCAACATCATGAGCCTCGACCCGCCGGAGCACTCCCGGCTGCGACGGCTCGTGATGAGCGCGTTCACCATGCGGCGCGTCGAGGCGCTGCGGCCACGCGCACAGGAGATCGCCGACGGCCTCGTCGACCGGATGATCGCCGACGGCTCGCCAGGCGAGCTGGTGGAGGGTTTCGCGCTCCCGCTGCCGATCACCGTCATCTGCGAGCTGCTCGGGGTGCCGGTGGAGGACCGGCGCGAGTTCCGCGTGTGGTCCGACGCCTTCCTGTCGACCACGAAGTTCACCCCGCAGGAGGTCGCGGACAACGTCGGCCAGCTGCGCGAGTACATGACGGGCCTCATCGCCGACCGCAGGCGCCGGACCCGGGACGACCTGCTCAGCGCGCTGGTGATCGCCCGCGACCAGGACGACCGGCTGTCCGAGGACGAGCTGCTGTCCATGGCGGAGGCCATCCTCGTCGCCGGGCACGAGACGACCGCGTCGCAGATCCCGAACTTCGTGTGGGTGCTGCTGCGCAACCCGGCGCACCTCGCGGCGCTGCGGGAGAACCCGGACCTGGTGGCGAAGGCGGTCGAGGAGCTGATGCGCTGGGTGCCGCTGGGCATCGGCGGCAGCACCGCGCGCTACGCGCTGGAGGACGTCGAGCTGGGTGGGGTGACGGTCCGCGCGGGTGAGCCCGTCGTGGTGGCCCTCAACTCCGCGAACCGCGACGAGAGCGTGTTCACCGAGCCGGACTCGATCGACTTCGCCCGCGCCGACGCACCGCACGTCGGCTTCGGCTTCGGCGCGCACCACTGCCTCGGCGCGCCACTGGCGCGGATGGAGCTGCAGGTCGCGCTCCGCACGCTCGTGACCCGGCTTCCCGGCCTGCGTGAGGCGGGCGAGGTCAGGTGGAAGTCGGGTCTCGCGACCAGGGCGCCGGAGCACTTCCCGATCGCGTGGGACTGAGTGGCGTTCGGTCGCTGACCAGCCGTTCCGGGCCTGACGCGAGGATGTTTCGGCTACGGTCCCCGTATGCCGCGCAGCATTCGTCGGGTACTCGTGTGGGTGTTCGCCATCCAGGTCCTGTGGTCCGGCGTGACCGCCGTGATCATGGCCGTGGTGTGGCGGAACTCGATCGGTGAGCCGGACGTCAGCTACCCGTGCGACGACGGTGGTACCTGCTACAGCGGGCCCACCACGTATCTGGTCCTGATGCTGGTGTTCGGCGGGATCTGCCTGGTGTTCGTCGTGATCCTCGCCGTGCTCTCGGCTCGGTGGCGGGCAGCCGCGGCACTGCACGCGCGGCTGGTCGCCACGGGGGTCCGGACGCCCGCGCCGCTGGTCAGGGTCGAGGCGACGGGGACCACCATCAACGACCGACGCGTGCACAGGCTCGTGTTCGAGGCGCGGCCGGGCGGCCGGGTGGTGCGGGCGGTGGTGCGGTCCATGGTGGTGCTGCCACTCGGCACCCGGGCCACGATCGCGTACGACCCGGCCGACCCGGCGAACGCGGTCGTCGTCGAGGACGTCGACGCCCTGGGCGCGGCCGTGGATGCCACGGCGCCCCCGTCGGGTCTCTCCGCCGTGCGGGACGCCGTCGCGAGGAACCTGGAGACGGCACTGGCGGAGCTGCGGGCCGAGCTGGACCGCGGCGCGATCACCCAGGTCGAGTACGACCAGCGGCGTGACCTGCTCATGCGCGTGCTGGAGATGCCGACCGACCGGCCGCTGTCCTGACCGTCACCGGCCGGGGCGATCATGGTCCGGTGAGCGTGCGGACGGCCGGGCTGGGGATGTACGTGGGGGAGCAGTGGCTCTTCCGTGACCTCGAGCTGGACGTGGGGGCGGGGGAGTGCCTCGTGCTCGCGGGGCACAACGGAAGCGGCAAGTCGACCCTCCTGCACGTGCTGTACGGGCTGCGCGCCCCGTCGGCGGGCACGCTGGAGGTCGCCGGACAGGCCCCTGACGAGCGGGACGGGCAGTTCCGGCGGAAGGTGGCCGTCCTGCTCGACGACTCCGAGCTGTTCGTCGAGCTGACGCCGCGCCAGCACCTCGAGCTGCTGCTCGCCGGCTTCGACGCCGACCTCGGTGACGTCGACGGCTGGCTTCAGCACGCGGGACTCGACGAGCGTGCCGACGTGCATGCCTACTACCTGTCGGCGGGTCAGCGCCGGAGGCTGCTCCTGCTCGGTGCCATTGCCCGTCCCCACGACGTGCTCCTTCTCGACGAGCCCGAGCGGGCGCTGGACAGGCAGGGGAAGGAGTGGCTCGGGGAGATCGTCGGGAACGAGCGCGAGCTGGGCCGCACGGTGGTCATCGCCTCCCACCACCCGCCACTGACCGACGTCGCCGACCACGCGCTTCACCTCGGATGAGGCTGTTCACGTGGGGTTGGCTGTCCTGGCGGGAGTGCACCCTCGGCGCCTTCTCGTCGTCGGGGTGCTGATCATGACCTTCTTTCGGCTGGAGAAGGTGTCCGACCAGGTGGTGGGTCTGCGTTGAGGGCGTTCTTGCGGCGTTGGGCGTCCGGGGATGAGCGCACCCTCGGGGTCTTCCTCGGCGTCGGGGTGTTGACCATGGCGTTCCTTCGGCTGGACAAGCTGCGTGGCGCGTTCGGTGTGGTGCCGGAGGCGCCGCTGGTCCTGACGGTCGTGATAACGGCCCTCGCCTGGTGGTCGCTGCTGCCGCGCTCGTTCGTGTGGCTCGACCCCGCGGTCCTGACCTGGCGTGACTACGGCGGCATCAACCGGGTGGCGATCGTCGCGGGTCGGTTGGTCGGTGGGTGGCTCGGCCGTCTGCTCGCCCTCGGTTACGTCCTCGCCGTGCTGTCCGCCCTCGTCCGGGCGCCGGTGGCCACCACCGTGGCCGGTGTGGCCGTGCTCGTGGGCGCCGGGTTCCTGGCACTGGCCGTGGTCCGCCGCCCGAGAGCGGAACCGTGGCACGAGGCCCTGGCGGTGCTCACGCTCGCCGTGGTCGGGCTCACCCGTCCCGGACCTGTCGTCTCGTTCGTGCTCGCCGGCGTGCTGGCGGTGGCCGGGCTCGTCCTGTTCCGCCCGGGCACGCCGCCGGTCGCCGACGCCACCCGACAGACGCTGGTCGACGGCTGGCGTGACCGCGTGCTGCGGGTCAGCGGCGTCCAGTTCCTCGACCTGGCCCTGCTGCTCCCGGCCGCACGACCGGTCCGCCCGCGCCCGCTCACCAGCGGCCTGCGGCTCGCGTGGCAGGGCGTGCTCGGCAGGGCGCGGCACGCACCGACCGCCGCACTCCTCGGCCTGACCGCGGCAGCCGTGCACCGCATGCTGCCCGCACTCCCGGACGTCGTCGTGTTCACCGTCCTCGGCTACCTCGCTCTCGTGCCGCTCGGCGCCGGGCTGGGGGAGCTGTGGCGCTCACCAGGCAGGCGCCGCTGGGTCGGCTCGACCGACACGGCCCTGCGGTGGCACCACTTCCTCGTCACCACCACGGTCGCCGCCGCGTGGGGCCTGCCGGTGTGGCTGCTGTCCGGTTCCGCCCCGGCGGTGCTGCTCACCGTCCCCGTGCTGTCCGCGTGCGCCGTCCGCACCATGACGAGAAAACCACCGACCTACGACAACCTCGTGCCGGTCGACACCCCGTTCGGCGCGGTCCCGACGCGCCTGATCCTGCAGACCACCCGTGGCCCGGACGCCGGCGTGCTCGCGGTCCTACTCGTGTCCGCCCTGCCGGTGTGGGGTGCCGCGCTCGTGGTCGTCGCGGTCGTCGTGCTGGCCGTGTTCCGCTGACCGCGCCACCAGCGCGACGGCGAGGAGCGTGACACCGATGCCGACGAACGTCGGGACCGACGGCCGCGGCGAGCCCGTCACCCAGCCGAATACCAGCTCACCGTTCATCCGCGACTGGACGGCCAACCCGACACCGGCGCCCATCGCCGCACCGGCGGCGAGCACGCGCCGGTACCCGCGACCCGCTGTTCTCGTTCGTCGCGTTGCTCGCCGAGGACGTCACCTGGACGATGCCGCCGCTGCCGCACTGGTACCGGGGCCGCGCCGCAGTCCTGGACTTCGCGGTGCAGGTGCCCATGACCCGCTGCCCCAGCTGGCGGTACCTGGTCACGACCGCCAACACCCAGCCCGCTGTCGCGTTCTACCTCGGCGAGCACGCCGACGCCCCGCACCTCCCGTTCTCGATCACCGTCCTGACCGTCGTGGCCGACCGCATCGCCGCGATCGACGCTTTCACCGACCCCGCCCACTTCGCGTACTTCGGTCTTCCCGACCGGCTCTGACCACCGGGAAACCTTTCGCCGCTGCCCGAAAAGGCGGCCGTTCGGTCATTCTCTTCGAGCCCGGAGGACGCGGTCCGAAGAGGTAGCATCGATATTCGGTGCGGACAGGACGGTGGAGGGGAATTCGTCATGACCGGTACTTTCCTGGTCGGCCACGGTGCCGCCGCTGGTATGCAGACCTTCGTGCCCGCCACCATGACCGTGCATCTCTACGCGGGTGAAGGCGAATCCATTCCAGCGCCCAACGTCATCGAGATCCTGCGGTACAAGGGCGGACAGTCGGTGCAGAGTCTCACCGGCGGCGACCCGATCAGCAATCTCTTCCTGACACCGCTCTCCCAGAACCAGTACGAGACCGAGCTGGGTGCCGTGCAACCCGGCGAGGTCGTGCATTTCGTCGGCTTCGACAACCCGGTGGGGGACAGCACGGGCTACACCCTGTGCGCGGACGTGTGTGACCCGCAGACGGGTGTGCACAACTGTCTCGGCCTGTTCGGCGTTTTCGGGGACGACCCGGAACTGCACCTCCTCGTCTGCCTCGACGAGGTCGTCTACGAGGGCACGGCCGACCAGGTCACCGAGCGGGAGAACCTCCCGTGGGAGACCCGACCCGACCACTACGACAGGATCAACGACCTCGCCGGCCAGATCATGGCGGAGGTCGGCTACGACTCGAGTTCCGGCGAGATGACCACCTACGAGAGCACGGCGGCCGAAACCCTGTTCGACTCGCTCGACTACGAGGACCAGGCAAAGCTCATGACCTACGAGCCGGTGCAGCGATGGTCCTATGTCCGGCACGCACGCACGACACTGGCCGCACTGGGCGAGGACGATTTCCGGGCATTCTGCGCACAGCAGGAAGAATGGGTGCGGGATATCTACCGGCGCGACCCGAACGGCGTCGGTCAGTACCTCGACTGACGCCGCGCTCACCGCCACGCCGACATCCGGTGCAGGCGAAACCCCGCCCCGGAAAGGTTCCTGGCGCTCACGGAGTCCGGCGCGGCAGTCGCCACGGCCAGTACGCACCCCGCGTCGGCCGCGACCCCGAGTCGGTGGCGCAGCAGCCGTGACTGCGCACCCCGACCCCGGTGCGCACGCAGCGTCGACGCACCCCCGAACACCGCGACGTCGCCGTGGACCGTCATGCCCGCGGCGGCGATCGGCGTGCCCGCCGTGACGAGGACGAACCGCCGCACCGCCGGGTGCCGGTGTTCCGCCCGGACGAACGCGGCGAGCACCCCGTCCACCTCGTAGCCGGCCAGAACGACGTCCGCGAAGGCCTCTGTGCCCACGACGCCCGGGTCCGGTTCGGGGCGCCCGACCAACTCCGTGACGGCGAGGACGCGGTCGTTCGTCCGCGCCAGTCCCGCCCCCGTCAGGTCGCCGGAGGCCGTCACCACCGTCGGCCGAACGCCGTCCCAGACCGGCCCGCGCGCCAGCTCGACCGCCGCGGCCACCGTCTCCGGCCCGACCCCGGACACGGTCGAGAGGAACCCCAACGCGGGGTCGGTGGCCAGTACCGCCATCAACCCGGCCTCCTCCCACACCCGGAAGCGGCCCGGCACACCGGCTTCCGCTGCCGCCGTGCAGGCCAGCGCGGCCCGGCGGTGCAGTGCCCACTGCGCCCTGCGCACCGCCGAGGAGACCATGGCCGCACCGTACGCAGCCCGCCCGGGGTTTGCCCGACGCCGTGGGAGGGAACCTCGTCCGGGTGCGTAGACGTGTGGTTGCCGCGGCCGTTCTCCTGCTCACCGTCGCCGCCGGGTGTGACGATGGTCCGGACGTCACGGTCGGGGGTGTGGTGACCGGCGACGTCGACGGCAGGCAGGAGGCGCGGCTCGACGTCGTGAGCGGGTCCGACACGGTCACCGTGCGGGCCGCCGACCTGGGCGACCAGCTGTTCCGGGCCAGGACCCCGAACGGTGCGCGGGTCGCCCCGGTCGCCGACGTGACCGACTCCGCGGTGCGGGTCTCGCTGACCGACTCCGGCGGCCCGGGCGCCGCCGACCTGGTGATCGAGCTGAACACGACGGTGCGCTGGCGGATCCGGCTGGACGGCGGGGCGAAGCAGGCCACGGTCGCGATGGCCGACGGGCGGCTCGACGGGCTGGACTTCGGCGCGGGCAACGCACGCATCGAGGTCACCCTGCCCGCGCCGCACGGCACCGTGCCGGTCCGGATGGCGGGTGGCGCCTCGGTGTTCGACCTGCGGCTGCCCAAGGACGTCGCCACGCAGGTGCGCGTGACGGGTGGCGCGAGCGAGGTGACCATCGACGGCACCGTCCACACCGGGATCGCGGGCGGCACCGTGTACACGCCGGAGGGCTGGGACACCGCGACCGACCGCTACCTGATCGACAACAGCGCGGGCGTCTCGTCGCTCACCCTCGACCGTCTGCCCCGAATGCACTGAAGGACGCCTTCGTAACGCCCAGCGTCAGGAAGGGGCCCTTCAGTGCAGTCGGCCGGACGGAGTCCGCCGGCGCGAAAGGTCAGCGGGGCGTCGGGGCCAGCACCGACTGGATGACCTCCTGCGCGTCGACGGCGCCCTTGGCCGACACCGTCACCGTGCGGCCGTTCGGCTCGCGGACCTCGATGGTGACCTCGGGATGACTGCGCAACCACGTCGGCACGGCCCTGGCCAGTGCGGTGACCGCGCCACCCGCGCCGAGTGCCACCACGAGCACGTCCCCGACGGTGCCCGTCCTGACGCCGTCCGGCGAGTTGCGCTCGACGAGCACGTTGCCGCGCAGCTCCTCCTCGCCGGTGAGCCACACACGCAGCGACGCGAGGTCGTCCGGATCACCGGTGATCAGTCGAAGGCGCGCGATCGTCGGGGTCATGCAGGGGTCCTTTCCGAGGGCTCAGGGCCTGCCGACACGGCGTGGGCCCACTCTGGTGACCGCGGTGCGGTCCGTCAACCCGACGGACGGCAGGCGTGCGGCGCCCACCGTGTCGCCGGCACGCGCGGTCCAGCTCGCGTGGTGCTCGCGGGCGCGCGACGTCTGCGGGTGGTGGCGGCCGAGCACGCGCGCCGCGTCGTCGGCCAGAGCCGCGTACAGGTACGCGGCCTCCGCCGGTGACCCTGCCTCGCCGACCGTGTGCGCGTGCTCGTCGCGCAGCGCGAGCACGTCCGGGTGGTCCGGCCCGTGCGACCTGGTCCAGGCGCGGACGTGTGCCGCGTACTTGGCGACGACGTCCTCGGGCGGCAGGCGGGGCGCGTGGTTGGGTGCCAGCGCGAGGAGTTCGGTGTCGCGGCCCGGCGCCGTCACGCCACGGCGCCCGAGCAGCCGGCGAAGCCGCCGGTGCAGGTGCCCGAACGTCAGCAGCTCGGCACCTTCGGCATCGCCGTCGGTCAGGAGCGTGACCAGTTCGCCCGTCAGCGCGCCCGGGGCCGTCCCGTGCCACGTCGTCGCGGTCAGCGTCACCGTGTCGGCCACGTCCAGCTGTCCGGCCGCCAGGTGCCAGTCGACGACGCGGCAGTCGAGGACGACGACCCGGTGACGTGCCCTGGCCCGGCCGAACGCCTCGCGGACCGCGGCGAACGGGAGACGCGGGTCGGTGGAGGGCAGCGTGAGGTGGAGGTTGCCGCGCGCGTCCGCCACGCCGTGGCCCGCGTAGTAGAACAGCAGCAGGTCCTCGGCCTCCCGCGCCGCCGTCGCGACCCGGTCGCCGAGCCCGGGCTCGTCCACGACCACCGCGCAGTGCTCGGCGGGCAGCCCGGTCCCGTCCGGCGAGGTGAGGATCCTGACGAGGTCCGCGACGCCGTCACGCACAGCGGGCACGCCAGGCAGTGCGCCGACGACGACGGCACGCGAGCCGTCCGGGTCGGGTAGCCGCACGCTCAGTCCCGGACGAGCCCGTGGGCGAGGTCCGACGGGCCGTCGGTGATCGGCTCGACAGTGGTCAACAGACAACCTCCAGACACGGTGCGTCAACAGTGGCCGTACACGGGGTTCGCGCGCCTCCTGGGAAACCACGAGATTTCGCCCGAGGGTGTCCATCTGGCCCGGTCGGGCCGCACGATGGCGCGGTGCATGCGGGCATCCTCCTCGTCGACGACCACGCCGGGTTCCGGAGCGTGGCGCGCAGGCTGCTGGAGGCGGGGGGCCTCCGCGTCGTCGGTGAGGCCGCGACCGGTCGGGAAGCGCTTGCCCTGGTCGCGACGCTGCGACCGGAGGTGGTGGTGCTCGACATACTGCTGCCTGATATGGATGGGTTCGTGGTCGCCACCCAACTCGCCGCGCTGCCCGCCCCGCCGACGGTCGTGCTGATCTCCAGCCGTACCCGCACCGAGCTCGGCGCCCGGCTCGACGCGGCCCCGGTCGCGGGTTTCCTCGCCAAGGAGGAGCTCGACGGCCGACGCCTCGCCGAGCTGGCCGGACTGACACCGTGCTGAGCCCGGCCAGGGCGATCCCGGTGATCGGGGTGGCACTGGCCGCACTGGACGCCTGGCTCGCGACCCACTACGGCACGTACGGCTTCCTCTTCGACCTCAAGGAGATCAGCCAGATCCTCGCGTGGCTGGTCGCCGGTCTCCTCGCGGCGCGGCTCGGTGCGCCGATGGGCGTGCTGATGATGGCGCTCGGCCTGCTGCTGGCCTGCACCGCGCCCGCCGCGTTCGCCCTCGACACCGACTCCTACCCGCTGCGGGTGGTGGTCGCCGCCGCTTTCGCGCTGACCGCGTTCCAGCTCCCCCTTGGTGCGCACGTGTTCCTGGCGTACCCGTCGGGTGCCGTGCGCGACCGGCCGGGCCGCGCGCTGATGGTGGGCGGCTACGTGTTCGGGGCGGTGACGTTCACCCTCCAGGTGGTCTTCGGGCCGCAGCGGCATGCCGGGCGGTGCCGTGACGTGTGCGAGCCGCTGCCGCTGGTCGACGCCCAGGACCTCGCCACGGCGACCACGCGGCTGTCCGGGTTCGGGTCGGTCGTGCTGGCGTTCGTCGGCGTCGTCGTGATCGCACGCAGGATGGCGACCTCGACCAGGCGACAGCGGCGGGTGCTCGCGTTCCCCGCGGTGGCCATGGTGGCGACGGCTGGGCTGTTCGCCGCGGTCGGCCTGCTGTCGGTCGTCCTGCCGGACGAGGTCAACCGGACGCTCACGCTGGCGCAGTTCGCCGCGCTGGTCGCGGTTCCGACGGCGTTCTTCTGGGGGCTCGTGCGTGCGCGCCTCGACGAGGCACGCGTGTCCGACCTGGTCCGGCAGATCCAGTACGCCCCGGCGAGCGGCCTGCGGGACGCGGTCGCCACCGCATTGGACGACCCGGGGATGCGGCTCGTCCTGCTGCCCTCGGACGGCATGCTCCCCGGTGATCCCGCCTCCCGCACCGTGGTCGGCGACCCCGACGAGCCGCTCGCGGTGATCGTGCACGACCCCGCGCTGTCCAACGAGCCGGCGCTGATGGCCGCGGTGAGCGCGGCGGTCGGGCTCGCGCTGGAGAACGCCAGGCTGCAGGAGGCGTTGCGGGCACAGCTGGAGCAGGTGCGTGCGTCCCGGGCGCGGTTGGTCACGGCGGGGGACGACGCGCGGCGCAGGCTGGAGCGCGACCTGCACGACGGTGCCCAGCAGCGGCTCCTGTCGGTCGGCCTGATCCTGACCATGCTGCGCCGGTCGCTGCCCGACGCGGGCGAGGAGGCGGTCGAGCTGCTCGACGAGATGGAGACGGAGCTGCGGGCGGCGACCAGCGAGCTGCGTGAGCTGGCCCGGGGCATCCACCCGGCCGTGCTGACGATGCAGGGACTGCGTGCCGCGGTGGAGCAGGTGCTGGTCCGGGTCCCGCTGCGTGTGCACGCCAACATCGGCGAGCTGCCGAGGCTTCCGCAGGCCGTCGAGGCCACCGTCTACTTCGTGGTGAGCGAGGCCGTCACCAACACGATGCGCCACGCCGAGGCGACGGAGATCCGGGTGGACCTCGACGTGTCGTGCGGGCAGCTGCTCGTGCGGGTCGCCGACGACGGAACCGGCGGTGCCGCACCGGGTTCCGGTATCTCGGGCCTGGTCGACCGCGTCGCGGCCGTCGGCGGCAAACTGACCATGGACAGCCCCGAGGGCGCGGGCACGACACTCACCGCGGAGCTGCCATGCGACTGATCATCGCCGAGGACTCGCTGCTGGCAAGGGAAGGCCTGATCAGGGTGCTGACCAGGCTGGGCCACGAGGTGCCCGCGGTGGCCGTGCGGGCCGAGCAGGTGCTGGCACTCGTCGCACGGCACCGGCCCGACGTGGCCGTACTGGACATCAGGCTGCCACCGACGTTCAACGACGAGGGCCTCCGCCTCGGTGCCGCCATCCGTGCGCGCCACCCACGGGTGGCGGTGCTCGTGCTGTCGCACTACATCGACCACACCTACGCCACCGCGCTGCTTGACACGAGCGAGGTGGGCGTGGGCTATCTGCTGAAGGACAACCTGGCCGACGACCGGATGCTGGACGACGTGCTCCACCGCATAGCGGCAGGCGGGACGGCGGTGGACAGGGACGTGGTGTCGGCGCTGCTGCCCGCGAGCGCGGACGAACCACTGGCGCACCTGACGCAGCGGGAGCGCGACGTGCTCACGCTGATGGCGGAGGGGCTGTCCGACCAGGGCATCGCCGACCGGCTCCAGGTCGCCCTGACCACGGTCGGCACGCACACGGGCAACGTCTTCCGCAAACTGGGCATCGTCGAGAAGGCGTCGAACAACCGCAGGGTCAGTGCGGTGCTCACGTACCTGGCGAGCCGCAACAGGATCAGCGGCTGACCGTGTCCACGTCGGAGTCCAGGCGTCGGCGTCGGTAGGCCCAGTGAGGCGAGCAGCGCGGGTCCCCAGAGGTTGAGGGGTGCGTAGCAGGCCACGAAGATCACCGCCCAGATCGTGCCTGCCATGCGGTCGGTGCCGTGCCCGGTCCACACGTCCCAGAAGCCGAGTGTCCACACGAGAACCAGTCCGATCGACCCGACGGCGGCCGGGATGATCGCGGCGAGCGGCCGCACGCGGCGACCGCCGACCAGTGGCAGCCAGGCGGGCGCCACCTCGCCCCAGGGACGGACAAGCCCGAAGCCGGTCAAGGCGAGCGCCTCGGTGAGCAACGAGATCGCCGCGATGTACACCGCGGCCCAGCCCCGCACCGGCTCGACGTGCCCGGCGTCGTCGAGCATGCCCATGGAGAACACGAACGCGACCGCGAGGCGCCACAGCCCGGAGGGCAGCACCAGCAGGGGGATGACGTGCGCGAGCACCTCGGCCCAACGGGGAACGGCCCGCACACGGACGCCGACATCGACCGTCACCTGTGGTCTCCCTTCCCCCGGGACGCGGCTCCCCGGTCGCGGTGCACCGTGGCCTTGATCATGAGTGAACAGGGCCACGGCTGACAGGAAGCTGAGAGCCGGTCCCACCGGGACTGAGCGGCGGGCTCGGTCCCGGCCGGCCGTCACCGATGCCGGGCCGACGTGCTCATGACGCGGAGTGGTCGCACAGGGCGGTGTCGACCGTCCTGAGTAGACTCAGCCCCTCTTCCATGCTCTCGGGCACACGGGTCACGGCCACGGTGGCGCTGCGGCCCGCGTGCCCGGCCGCGTCGACGGCGACGCCGCTCATGGTCGAGTAGCCCGGGACGTCACCACTGTGGCCGTAGAAGTACCCGCCGCACGACAGTGGTGTGCGGATCAGGCCGAGTCCGTACTCCGCGCCAGGCCACAGCTGCGTCGCCGGGTCCGGCCGCTTCATCTCCGCCAGCATGGCCTGCGACAGCAGCCTGCCGTCGAGCAGCGCGGTCAGGAACCGGTCGTAGTCGCGTGGGGTGGACACCAGCATGCCGGACGCGCCGAAGACGGACGGCTCGAACTCGGTGACGTCCGCCGGCCGGGGTCCGGCGGGGTCGGGCACCGTGACGTAGCCGTGGGGGTGCGGCCCCCGCAGGTCGTACTCCCTGGTCCGGGGCAGGTACATGGTGTCCAGGCCCAGCGGCCGGATGACGCGTTCGGTCACCTCGTGCTGCCAGCTGTGCCCGGTGACCTTCTCGATCACCATGCCGAGCACCTCGTAGCCGGTGTTGGTGTACTCCCAACGCCCGGCCTCCCCCGGCTGGAACGTCGCCGGGTGCCTCAGTGCCAGGTCGAGCAGCTGCCTGCCGGTGAACGGCCGGAACCGCGCGTCCAGGTTGTCCGGTGCGAACGGCAGGTCGCCGGTGAAGTCCGGCAACCCGCTGGTGTGCTGGAGCAGGTTGCGGATGCGTATCCGACGCCCGTCGTTGCCGTTGCCCCGAACCAGCCCGGGAAGGTAACGCTCGACCGGCGCGTCCAGCTCGATCCGACCGCGGTCGACGAGCTGCAGCACCACCGTCGCCACGGCGGTCTTGGTGTTGCTGCCCATCCTGACCCGGCTGTCATACGGCACGGGCCGCCCCGTGCCGACGTCACCCACGCCGCTGCGCAGGGTCCGATAGCCGGCACCCGGCCAGGACGGGTCGCTCACGGTGACGATCGCGCCGGGAAAACCGCCGTCACGGGTGAGTCCGTCCACTGTGTCCCGCAGCGCGGAACCCGTCGCCGCGTTCACCTGCGCGGGCACCGACACGCCCACTGCGACGGCCAGCATCGCGGTCAGCCCGACCAGTCGGCCTGATCTCGACTTCATTGTGTGACCCCCAACCAGTACTCCACTTGCGTACCGGCCCCACGATGGCAGTCCGAAGGCGACCGGACACGGGTGCGCACACCAGGATCCGAGGTAGGGCCAACCCCACTCGTGGTGGTTGGATCGAGCAGGTGGCCAGTCCCAGGAACGGCGTCGGCATCGGCCCCCAGCTTCCCCCGTCGCGAGTCGGCGAGGTCGCCGCCTGGATCGATCGGAGCGAGGAGGTTGACGGCGATCATCTCCTCGGCGATGAGCAGCGGCTGGCGGGCGGGACGGTGACGCCGGTCGTTCGTGTCGGTGGGACCGTGCGGCGGACGACAGGGCACTGGAGTCCCCGGGTGCACGAGCTGCTGACGCATCTGGCTCACGTGGGATTCGACGGCGCGCCACGGTTTCTGGGCGTCGACGAACACGGTCGGGAGATGCTGGGTTTCGTCGAGGGTGAGGTCACCGTCGACGGGCCGCCCCGCGGCGTGTACACCGACGCCGCGCTGACCGCGGCCGCCCGGCTGTTGCGCGGGTTGCACGACGCGACGACCGAGTTCGCCGCGGCTCATCCCCTCGGGTGGCGGTTCCAGGTCGGGGCGCCGACCACCGGACCCGTCATCTGCCACAACGACCTCGGTCCGTACAACACGGTGTACCGGTCGGGTCGACCGGCGGCGTTCATCGACTGGGACTTCGCCGCGCCGGCACCGCGGGAGTGGGACGTCGCCTACGCCCTGTGGCGTTTCGTGCCGCTCTACGACGACGTCACCGCCGCCCGGCTCGGCTGGCCGACCGCCCCACGCGGACCACGCATCGCCCGGTTTCTCGACGCCTACGGCCTCGACGACCGTGCCGACATCCTGGCCGTGCTGCACCGCAGGCAACAGGTCATCAGGGACACCATCCAGACCTGGGCGGAGGAAGGCGACCCGGCGTTCGTCGGTCTCCGGCGCGAAGGCCGGCTGGCCGAGATCGACGACGACATCACCTACGCCCGCCGGAAACACCGCGAGTGGAAAGCCTTCCTGACCTGACCACCTCCCCACTCCGAGGAGCACGGCTCGGGCGCCGCGTCGGCTGCCCGCGCGATCACCACGCTGGACATCCTGTCGGCGGGCCACGCCCACCGACACCTTCGACCGTGGTCTAAACGCCCGTCACGCGTGCCCGTGTGCTGGCAGAGTCCGCGACGCAGGCTCGATCCGAGGACAACTGGGGTGATCATGAGACATCGACACACGGGCAGACGGTGGTTCACCAGAGCGGCACTCGGCCTCTCGGCGGCCGTCGTCCTGCCGGTGCTGATGACCGGCACGGCGTCCGCGGCCAACAGCACCATTCCCGGCGGCAACGCCTCCATCCACCCGACCGTCGGCGTGGCGTGTGCGGGCTCGGGGTCGACGATCCGCGTCCACTACGCGTACGCGGTCGTCACCGGCCAGGAGATGGGCGGCAGCAAGGACACGCCGGCCGGCGGCTGTACCGGCTCGTTCTACCCGCCGCAGGGCACGTTCCGGCACTTCCACCTGTGCAACCTGACCACCAAGTACTGCGGCCCGGAAGTCACGGTGCAGTGATGAGGGGGACGACGATGCGGAAGACGTTGTGCGTGCTGGTTTCCGTCCTGGCGGCGCTGTTCGCGGTCGCCGGGACGGCGAGTGCGGCAGAGCCCGGGACGGCCGACTACCACGTCGCGCCAACGGGTGAGCTGACCGTGCTGGCGTGGGAGTGTGCGGCGGGCGACCTGTGCGTGTGGGACGGGGCGGGCGGCACCGGCAACCGGTGCAGCTGGACCAACGCCGACAACGACTGGTGGAGCACGCCGACGGTCTGCTCGTGGGCGGACGACCGTCCCGTGAAGTCGATCTACAACCGCGGCCAGAGCACGAACTACCTGGGCGTGAACCTCTACTCCGCGGCGAACTACGCGTCGTCCAGCCGGGTGTTGTGCGCCTGGCAGGGCACACAGTGGGAGGCGAACGGCACAGGGGTGAAGATGCGGTCACACCGGTGGACCTCCAGCGACTGCTGACCGTCGACGTGGTGGTTCGCGGACCGGCGGACCACCACGTTTCTCCTGGGGGCAGCAGCACCTGTCCGCCGGCACGGCATCCACCTTCTTCCAGGTTGCGCCACCCTCCCGGATGCCTTGCGGTGTTATGTATCGACGTTATGCTTAATCCATAACGCCGATATGAAACATCTGGAGGACGACATGGCACGCCGACTTCGCCTCGGAGCTGGGTTCGACGTTCTGAACGCCTGGACCGACGCCGCCAGTGACGTCGACACCAAGGCCGTCGCCGACGCGTTGTTCGCGGTCGTCGAGCGGAGCGTCTACCGCGCCTACCCCGTCATCGACGACTCGACGGTCGCGCGGGAGCTGGTTGTCGTGGTGCGCGACGATCTCGCCCTCCGGTTGCGGCTCGACGACGTCGAGAAGTTCTCCATCGTCTTCATCGGTTCGCCTGCCGACGCGCTCGAGCTGCACCGGGGGCAGGCCGCGGGCGCCAGCTAGGGAAATCCGCTCTACTCCCGGTCCAGTTTCGCTCGTTCGGGACGGCTCTTCGCTGCTCTAGCTTGGGGACTGCCAGAAAGTTTCCGAGCTAGGAGGAACCGTCATGAGCTCGTCGCCGGAGATGCGGTCGGAAGCGGGACAGGCGCAGGAGACCACCCCGTCCGGGGAGCTGGACTCGGCCGCCCTGGAGGCCGCCCTTCCCACGTTGACCGAAAAGCTCGCCGCGCTCGCCGGGGAACTCACCGATAGCGAGCGCGAGGTGCTCAGCAGCATCGTCACCTCCTCCGCCCTGCACCTGGAGAAGCTGCAGGACATCAACGTCGAGGCCGAGTACATCTACTCCAAGCCGATCTCGGCCGCCGCGACGCCCGAGGTGCGCAGCCACCTGCTCGCGCTGCCCGAGACGCTGGGGTTCTCGGAGCAGCAGTGACCCGCGCTGGCTCGCTGCCCCTGGTGGAGCGGTTCGGCCGGCTGTCGGCCGAGCTGACGGCGGCCGAGCGCGAGAACCTCAAGCTGCTGCTGAGCATGGCCGCAGGCGGACTGCTCGTCGGCCATGCTCGCCACCTCTCCGAGGACCTGCGCCGCGAGGCACTGGAGACCGCCCAGCGGTCGCTGCCCAAGTTGCACGACGGCAAGCGGCCCGCGTTCACCACCGGCATCGTCTTCCGTGGCAGGGCGCCGTTCTTCTCCGACGCGGACATCGCGGCCATGGACGAGGAGTCGCGGGCCAACCGGTACCGGGCGGCGCGGTTCCACGACCACTACGTCTCCTCGGGTGCGCCGCTCGCGCGGGAGATGGCTCTGTCGTCGGACATCAACGACTTCCTCAGCGACCGGGTCGGGCCCGTTCTCCCCACCTACAAGGCGAACTACCTCTACTACGACGCGCCGGGGCTCGGTATCGACCCGCACGTCGACAAGGACGAGTTCGCGCTGAACGTGCTGACGATGTTGGAACACCTTCCGGAGAACCGGAACTCCGAGCTGATCCTGTATCCGCCCGACCAGGAGCCGGTGCACGTCCAGCTGGCCCACGGCGAGACGCTGGTCTTCTTCGCCGACAGCGTGACCCACCAGCGCACGAGAACCGTCGCCGGTGAGTCCGTTCGGCTCGTGTCGTTCGGATACCATCCCATCTAAGGAATCCCGATGAGTGCTACAGCGTCCGTCGGTCAGCGGCTGGCCGACCTGCACGGCAGTCTCAGCCCGGCAGAGCAGGCGAACCTCAAGCTCATTCTCGGTCTCTCCGCCGGGCATCTCGTGCCGGAACAGGGCCCAGGCTCCGCGCGTGGCCGGGTGGCCGTGTCCGAGGCACTGGAACTGTTGTGCCCCTACGACGTCGCGGACCCCCGTGGTGCGCAGTACCGTGGACGGCCGGAACTGCTGACCGACGAACTGCTGGCCACGCTGATCGCGGAGGCCGAGGAGGTCGGCGAGACCGCGGTGCCGTTCGACGAGCACTACCTCGGCTGCGGCGGCCCGGTCGCCGACCGGGTGGCGACCAGTCGCGAACTCACCTCGCTCGTCCGGTCGGTCGTGCCTGGTGCCGAGCCGACCGGCATCGCGAGCTACCTGTTCTACCGGGACGCGGGCCAGGGGATCATCCCGCACATCGACACGGACATCTTCTCGCTGAACGTGCTCATGATGCTGGCACACGAGATCCCGGGCGACCCGACCACGTCCTCCGCGCTGTACATGCACTACCCGGACGGCTCCGACGAGCGTTTCCAGCTCACGCCGGGCGAGGTCGTGATCTTCCTCGCCGGGACGCAGGCGCACAGCCGCACCCCGATCGTCTTCGGGGAGCGCGTCACGATCCTGACGTTCGGGTTCATGCCGCAGGGTGCGCCGATCGGGAACTACCGTCGATGACCACCGTCCTCGGCATCCACTGTGGACACGAGGCCTCCTGTGCCGTCGTACGTGACGGTGTCGTCGTCGCGGCCATCCAGCAGGAACGGGTGACCAGGACGAAGTACGACGGCCAGGAGTGCCTGTCCAACCGTCTGCCCGTGCTCGAGGTGCTGGCGGCGGCGGGCACCTCGCTCGCGGACGTCGACGTCATCGTGTCGTCGTTCCAGGCGGCCGGGCCGTCCGCCGTCGGCCTGCAACGACCACTGTTCACCTCGGACTTCGACCGGTTCGACCCGTTCGACGAGCGGCACTTCGCGGTGTCCCACCACGTCGCGCACGCGGCGTGCACCGCCGGGCTCTCGGGGTTCGCCTCCGCCGCCGTGCTCGTGTCCGACAGCGCGGGCACCTCGTCGCGGGACGGCAGGGACTTCCACGAGCCGTTCGGCGACTTCTTCGCGCGCTACACCGCCGACGACACCGACACCGCGTTGTTCACCGAGATGCGTTCGGTCTACCGGTTCACCTCGGGCCGGTTCGAGCTGCTGGCACGGGACTTCGCCGCGCCGCACAACCAGCCCGACGTCCACGTGCAGGGCGAGGCCAGCCTCTACGACAACGTCGCGCGGTTCCTGTTCCGCAAGGAGCACGCACACGGTCAGCTCATGGCGCTCGGCGGGATCCCGTTCACCGGCCCGCCGCGACTGTCCACAGCGGACATCGTCGAGTCCGGGACGCCGCCGAGGGTGCGCAACGGCTGGCAGCGGCTGCGTGCGCACGCCGACCCCGTGGCCGACGCGGACATCGCTTCGGTCGTGCAGGACGCGTTCACCGAGTTGGTCGTCCACCAGGCGGAACGGGCCGTCGGACTGGCGGGGGAGCGCCGGATCTGCTGCGCGGGCGGGGTTTTCCTCAACCTGACCGGCAACACCGCGATCGCCGGGCTCGACGGCGTCGACGACGTGTACGTGCCGTCGTGTCCGCACGACGCGGGCATCTCGATCGGCGCCGCGTTCCTCGGGTACTACCGCCACGTCTCGGAACCGGCCGTGCGTGGCCGGGTCAGGTCCGACTTCCTCGGCAGGCACGCCGACGAGATCGACGTCGAACTCGCCGCGCGGTACGGCTTCGCGGAGGCCGTGTCCACCGAGAAGCTGCTGCACGAGGCCGCGCAGACGCTGGTCGGCGGCGCGATCATCGCCCGTTACGCGGGCCGGGCCGAGTTCGGGCCGCGTGCGCTCGGCAACCGCTCGATCCTGTGCCACCCGGTCGGCTGCCGGGACGCCAGGTCGCGGCTCAACACCGTCAAGGGCCGCCAGTGGTGGCGGCCGGTCGCGCCGATCGTGCGGGTCGAGGACGTGGACACCTACTTCACCGGGCCCGCCGAGTCGCCGTTCATGAACTTCAACTTCACCGTCCGCGAGGAGTACCGGGATCCGCTCGCCGAGGCACTGCACCTGGACGGCACCGCGCGGGTCCAGACGGTGACGGCCGCCGACAACCCGGTCATCCACCGCCTGCTGGGCCGGGTGGCCGACCTCGGCGCCCTGCCGGTGCTGATCAACACGTCGCTGAACGGGCCGGGCGAGCCGATTCTCGAGTCCGCCGACGAGGTGCTGCGGTTCGTGCGGCG
Source organism: Actinophytocola oryzae (assembly GCF_004364325.1). Classification (GTDB taxonomy): domain Bacteria; phylum Actinomycetota; class Actinomycetes; order Mycobacteriales; family Pseudonocardiaceae; genus Actinophytocola; species Actinophytocola oryzae. The sequence goes on from NZ_SOCP01000001.1 coordinate 665,392, forward strand.
CACGGCCGTCGACCACCTGCTGACCGACGCGCGCCTGTTCGTGCCGCCCGACGTCCCCGACCTGGTCGAGGTCCGGCCCAGGCCGGGGGCGGCGCTCGCCGCCTTCGGCAGCGGCCGGGACCGGAAGTACCTGCTCAGCGACGTCGACACGGCCGAGTCCATCGACCGCGACCTCTTCCTGGCGCTGTGCGGCGAGCAGGCCGTCACGGTCGACCGGCACGAGCACCACGTCGCGAAGCTGATCGAGACGGGCCTGCTCGTTGAGCACTGACATGCACGCGCCGACCTGGCACCCGGCGCTGACCCGCAGGCTGTCCACGGCGACGTTCGTGTCCTTCTTCGCCATCGCGGTCATCGAGTTCGCGGTGCCGTTCGTCGCGGTCGCCACCCTCGGGGCGAACGCCATGGTCGTCGCCGTGCTCGGCGTCTGCCGGTTCGCGCCGCAGGTGGTGTTCGCCCGTGCCGCGACGGCCGCGGTCAACCGCTACGACCAGCGCACGGTCATGCTCGCGTCGGAAGTCCTGCGCGTGCTCGCGTTCGTGCTGTCCGCCGTCGCGCTGCTGGCCTCGCCGGTCGTCGGGTTCGCCGTGTTCGCGCTGGCCAACATCTCGCTCGGGTTCGGCTCGGTCCTGACCGGGGTGGCCGTGGCCGTGCTCGTGCCGCTCGCGTTCGACGACGAGGAACTGCCCCGGGTCTACTCGCGGCTCGGCATGGCGGAGTCGCTCGCGGACGGGGGTGGCCCGTTCTTCGCCGGGCTGGCGCTGGCCGCGTTCGACGTCTCCGGCACGTTCGTCGTCGCCGCGGTCCTGGCCGCGGGTGCGTGCCTGCTGCTGCGCACGATGCCGAGGACACACGTCACCGAGCCGGTCGAGGCCGGTCCGGTCCGGGACCGCTCGTCGCTGCGGCACGGCCTGCGGGTCAACTTCGCGACCAGGCCGCTGCGGGTGCTGACCGGCTGGGCGCTGGCCTACAACCTGGGCCAGTGCACGATCGAGGCGATGCTGCTCATCGCGATCCTGGAGCGGACGAGCATCGGGGCGGCCGGGTACGGCCTGATCAAGACGGGTGCGGTGCTGTGTGCCGCGCTCGGCGCCTACCTCGCGACCAGGCTGCCGATGGCGCTCGCGGGCGGGTGGGGGATCTCGCTGTTCGGGTTCGGCGCGATCGGCTCGTACGTGTTGCTCGGTATCGGCCTCTACGCGCCGGGTGCGCTGGGTGTCGGGTTCATCGTGGCCGGTTTCGCGCTGGACGAGCTGTGTTCCGGTGTCGTCCTCGTGCTGATCCAGACGTTCCGCGCCCGTGCGATCTCGAACCAGGACCGGGCCGCGGCGACGGCGGGCTACCGGGCCGCGAACCTCACCGCGGTGCCGGTCGGGTTCCTGCTCGGCGGCACGCTGGGGCTGGTCCTGTCGCCGTCGCTGACGATCCTGGTGGTCGGTGTCGCGATGCTAGGGTTCGGGCTTGTGATCTGGACACCACAAGTGCGTTCCGCAGCGACCACGTGAAGGGTGCGCCCGACCCGTCGATCCTCACGAAGCGGCTGGTGTTGTCCCGGATCGCCCGTGCCGACGTCGACGACCTCGTCGCGATGCTGCGCAACCCCGGGCTGTACGGCTTCATCGGCGACGCGCCGGCGTCCGAGGCCGACGCGAGGGCCCGCGCCGAGCGCTGGCTCGCCGGCTCGCCCGACCCGACCGTGTTGTGGATCAACTACGTGGCCCGCACGCGTGAGGACGGCATGCTCGTCGGCCTCGCGCAGGCGACCGTGCTGCGTGCCAGCGAGACGGTCTTCGGCCAGTGCGAGATCGCCTACCTCGTCGACCCGCCCGCGCAGCGGCACGGGTACGGCGCCGAGATGATGGTCGGCTTCTGCGTGGAGCTGAACGGGACGCTGGCGCCCGAGGAGTTCACCGCGCACATCTTTCCTGGGCACACGGCGTCGGAAGGCGTCGCGAAGGCCGTCGGTCTGTCCCCGACCGAGGACTATGTCGACGGTGAGCGGGTCTGGCGGGCGACAGCGTCCCGGATGGGCTAGACCGGGGCGCAACCCCTGGCTAGTATCTGCACTCGGAGTGCAAATACTTCGGGAGGTCACCATGGCTCGAGTCGCGATCGTCACCGGGGCCGCTCGCGGTATCGGCGCCGCCACCGCGCGCCGCCTCGCCGCCGACGGGATGTCCGTCGCCGTCCTGGATCTCACCGAGGCCGACGCCAAGCCGGTCGCGGACGACATCGGGGGCATCGCGGTCGGTGCCGACGTATCGGACACCGACCAGGTCGCTGCCGCCGTCGCCCGCGTCGCCGACGAGCTGGGGCCGCCGACCGTGCTGGTCAACAACGCCGGTGTCACGCGGGACAACCTGCTCTTCAAGATGACCGACACCGACTGGGACACCGTGCTCGGCGTGCACCTGCGGGGTGCGTTCCTGATGTCGCGGGCCGTGCAGGGGCACATGGTCGGCGAGAAGTGGGGCAGGATCGTGAACCTGTCCAGTACCTCCGCGCTCGGCAACCGTGGCCAGGCCAACTACGCCGCGGCGAAGGCCGGGATGCAGGGCTTCACCAAGACGCTCGCGATCGAGCTGGGCAGGTTCGGGGTGACGGTCAACGCCATCGCGCCCGGGTTCATCGCCACGGACATGACGAAGGCGACGGCCGCGCGTATCGGTGAGGACTGGGACGGGTACGTCGCCAAGAGGGCCGCGGCGATTCCGGTCGCGCGGGCCGGTGAGCCGGACGACATCGCGAACGCGGTCGCGTTCTTCGTCGGGGAGGCCGCCGGGTTCGTGTCCGGGCAGGTTCTGTACGTCGCCGGTGGACCGAAGGGCTGAGCCATGCGTGAGATCGAGACCGGTACCGGAGACCTGCTGGCACACGTCGAGCGTGGTGTCGGGGTGGTGACCCTGAACCGGCCGGAGCGGCGCAACGCGCTCACGCAGGAGATGCTCTCGGCGCTGGCCACGGTGCTGCCGGAGCTGGCGGCTGCCGAGGACGTGCGGGCCGTCGTGCTGACCGGCGCGGGGCCGGCGTTCTGCGCGGGTGGGGACGTGAAGGCGTTCGCCGCCCGAGGTGGGGAGGGCGGCGGGACCACCGTGCCGCACGAGGAGCGGATCAGGCGCCAGCAGGCGATGCAGCGGGCCACGGTCGGTTGTCTGTACGACTTTCCCAAGCCGACGGTCGCGGCGTTGACGGGTGCCGCAGCCGGGGCGGGGCTGGGGTTCGCGCTCGCGTGCGACCTGCGGATCGGACACGCGAAGACGGTGTTCGCGACCGCGTTCGGCAAGGTCGGACTGTCCGGTGACTATGGTGCGACGTGGTTGCTGTCGCGGCTCGTCGGGCCCGCGCGGGCCAGGCGCGCGATGTTCCTCGGCGAACGGATCGACGCGGCCACCGCCGAGCGGTGGGGGATGCTCGACTGGGTCGTCGAGGCGGACGAGGTGGCCGGGTTCGCCCTCACGACGGCCGCCGAGCTGGCGGCCGGGTCGCCTGAGTCACTCGCCGCCATCAAGCAGAACCTGCTTGACGCACAACGGTTCGACCTCGTCGACGCGATGGACCGCGAGGTGCCCCGCCACCTCGCGTGCGGCCTCACCGACAACCACAAGGAAGCGGTGCAGGCGTTCGTGGAGAAGCGCCCGCCGGTCTTCAGCTGAGCTGTTGCCGAACTGACGATGGTGAGGCGGTGCGGGGTGTTCGTGAAGAATGCGCGCCCGTTCCAGCTGAGTCGCTGAAGCGTCAGGGCCATGCCTCGGCCACCGCCGACTGCACGGAGGCAGGTGCGGGCGTTCGTGCGGACCGTCCGCCGGTCTTCGGTCGAGGTGGGCGGGCGTTCGTGGACGAACGCCCGCCGTTCTCAGCTGAGCCGCTCCAGCACCATCGCCATGCCCTGGCCGCCGCCGACGCACATCGTCTCCAGGCCGATCTGCCTGTCGCGGGTGCGCAGGCCGTTCAGCAGTGTCGTCGTGATCCGGGCGCCGGTCATGCCGAACGGGTGGCCGAGCGCGATGGCGCCGCCGTGCACGTTCAGGGTGTCCGGGTCGAACGGGTCGATCCCCAGCTGCCGCGCCGAGGGCAGCACCTGCGCGGCGAACGCCTCGTTGATCTCCACCAGGTCCACGTCGTCGATGGACATGCCCGCGTTGGCCAGCGCACGCCTGGACGCCTCCACCGGTCCGAGACCCATGATCTCCGGTGACAGCCCCGAAACCCCCGTCGACACGACCCGCGCCAGCGGTGTGATGCCCAGTTCCCGCGCCTTCGTGTCCGACATGACCACGAGTGCCGCCGCACCGTCGTTGAGGGGGCAGCAGTTGCCCGCCGTGACCCGCCCGTCCGGACGGAACACCGGCGCCAGCTTGCCTACCGCCTCGTAGGTCACCCCGGCACGTGGGCCGTCGTCGGTGGACACGACGGTGCCGTCCGGCATCGTGACCGGGGTGATCTCGCGTGCGAAGAAGCCGTCCGCGATGGCCTTCTCCGCGAGGTTCTGCGACCGCACCGCGAAGGTGTCCATGTCCTCCCGGGTCACCCCTTCCGACAGGGCGACGTTCTCCGCGGTCTGTCCCATCGGGACGTACACGTCCGGCAGCGACCCGTCGAACCGGGGATCGTGCCACTCGTCGGCGCCGTCGTCGGTGACCGTGCGGGTGCGGGCCTGGGCGTCGGCGAAACGCGGGTTGTGGGTGCCGGGAGCGGAGTCCGAGCTGCCCTTGTCCATTCTGGACACCGTCTCCACGCCCGCGCTGACGAACACGTCGCCCTCGCCCGCACGGATCGCGTGCATGGCCATCCGCGTGGTCTGCACCGACGACGCGCAGTACCGGGTCACGGTCGTGCCGGGCACGCTGTCGTACCCCAGCAGCACGGCCACCACCCGGCCCATGTTGAAGCCCTGCTCACCGCCCGGCCTGCCGCAGCCGAGCATGAGGTCGTCGATGTCCGCCGGGTCGAGCTGCGGCACCTGGTCGAGTGCGGCACGCACGATCTGTGCGGCCAGGTCGTCGGGGCGGATCGTGGTCATCGAGCCCTTGCGGGCACGTCCGATCGGGGAGCGGGCGGCTGCGACGATCACTGCCTCGGGCATTGACTGTCCTTTCAGGAGCGATACTTGGCTAGCTCACGACGGGAAAGGGAACGCTTGTGCACCTCGTCCGGGCCGTCGGCCAGGCGGAGGGTGCGGGTGCTCGACCACAGCTGCGCGAGCGGGAAGTCCTGGCTCACGCCCGCCGCGCCGTGCACCTGGATGGCCTTGTCGAGGATCCACTCGACCGCACTGGGGGTCGCGATCTTGATGGACTGGATCTCGGTGTGCGCGCCCTGGTTGCCGACGGTGTCCATCAGCCACGCGGTCTTGAGCACCAGCAGCCGCAGCTGCTCGATCCGCACGCGTGACTCCGCGATCCAGTCCCGCACGACCCCCTGCTCCGCCACCGGCTTGCCGAACGCCGTGCGGTCCAACGCCCTGCGGCACATCAGCTCAACGGCCCGCTCGGCGATCCCGATCAACCGCATGCAGTGGTGGATCCGGCCGGGGCCTAACCTGGCCTGCGCCATGGCGAAACCGGCGTGCTCGTCGCCCAGCAGGAACGTGACCGGCACGCGGGCGTTGTCGAACACGATCTCCGCGTGGCCGCCCTTGGTGCCGTCCGGGTAGCCGAAGACGTGCATGCCGCGCCGGACGTCGACGCCGGGGGTGCCGGTCGGGACCAGCACCATGCTGTGGCGGCGGTGCGGCGGTCCGTCGGGGTCGGTCACGCCCATCACGATCAGCACCCGGCAGTTCGGGTTCATCGCGCCGCTGATGTACCACTTGCGCCCGGTGACGACGTACTCGTCGCCGTCGCGGGTGATCGTGGTGGCGATGTTTCGGGCGTCCGAGGATGCCACGTCCGGTTCGGTCATCGCGAACGCGGACCGGATCTCGCCGTTCAGCAACGGCTTCAGCCACTCGTCCCGCTGCGGTGGCGTGCCGAACATCGACAGCAGCTCCATGTTCCCGGTGTCCGGGGCCGCGCAGTTCAGCGCGGTCGGCGCGAGACCGGGGCTGCGGCCGGTGATCTCCGCCAGCGGCGCGTACTGCAGGTTGGTCAGGCCGCCGCCGTCCTCACCCGGCAGGAACAGGTTCCACAGGCCTGCCTCCCGCGCGGCGGCCTTGAGGTCCTCGATGACCGGCGGCGGCGCCCACGGGTCGTCCCGCTCTGCCGCCTGCGCGGCGTACACGGGCTCCGCCGGGTAGATGTGGGAGTCCATGAACGCGAGCAGCCGCGTCCGCAGCTCCTCGGTCCGCTCGTCGAAACCGAAGTCCATGCCGTTCCTCTCAGCCTGTCGCGACGAGGCCGCCGAGCCTGTCGCGGATGATGTCGGTCGCGTCCCCCACGATCCGGCCGACCAGTTCGGCGACGGTGGGAATGTCGTGGATCAGTCCCTGCACGAGCCCCGCCGACCAGATGCCCGCCTCGGGGTCGCCCGACTCGTAGACCGTGCGGCCGCGTCTGCCGGCGACCAGCTCGCGGATCTCGGCGAACTCCGCGCCGCCCGCGAGCAGCTGCACGACCGAGCGGCTCACGCCGTTGCGGGCGACCCGTGCGGTGTTGCGCAGCTGCCGGTAGACGAGGTCGGTGTCCAGCTCGGTCGCCTCGACGAGCCGCTCCTTGATGCGCTGGTGGACCGGCGCCTCGACGGTCGCGAGGAAGCGGGTGCCCATGTTGATGCCGTCCGCGCCCAGTGCCAGCGCCGCGGCGAGCCCCCGGCCGTCGCCGAACCCGCCCGAGGCGATCATCGGGATGGTCAGGCGTTCGGCCGCCGCGGGGATGAGCACCAGGCCCGGCACGTCGTCCTCGCCCGGGTGCCCGGCGCACTCGAAACCGTCGATGCTCACCGCGTCCACGCCGAGTGCCTGCGCCTTCAGCGCGTGACGGACGCTCGTGCACTTGTGCAGCACGGTGATCCCGGCCGCGTGGAAGTGCGGCAGGTGCTCGGCCGGGTTCGAGCCCGCGGTCTCCACGACCGGCACGCCCGCGGCGATGATCGCGTCGCGGTACTCGGCGTAGGGCGGCGGCGTGATCGACGGCAGCATCGTCAGGTTCACCCCGAACGGCCGGTCGGTCCGTTCGCGGCAGCGGGCCACCTCCGCGACCAGTGCCTCGGGGGTCGGCTGGGTGAGCGCGGTCAGGAACCCGAGCGCGCCCGCCTCGGCGACGGCCGACACCAGCTCGGCGCGGCCGACCCACTGCATGCCGCCCTGCACGATGGGGTGGTCGATGCCCATCAGCTCGGTGAAGCGGGTGCTGATCATGGTTCCGATCCGGTGAGGAGAGCGGTGACGGTGCGGTGCATGACGGTGGTGGCCTGCTCGACGGTCAGCCCTAGGTCGTCGCGGGCCCCCATCCAGGCGGGCCAGGTGGTGGCGACCAGCACCGCGGTCAGCAGGTCCGCGTCGCCGGCCAGCTCCTCGGCGAACAGCTCCTCGATCTCGGCACGCAGGCGGTCGGTGTGGTGGGAACGGTTCACGCGCAGCTGCTTGGAGTAGGGCAGCCGGATCTGCGCCGCGCGGGACGCCCCGGCGATGACCTCCAGCATGTGCGCGCGCTGGCGGCAGAACTGGTCGATCCGGTCGGCCAGCGGCTGGTCCACCGGCACCGGCCGGTAGTTCGCGTACTGGATCTCCAGCGTGCGTCGCCCCGCTGACGCGAACAGGGCCTCCAGGTCCGCGAAGTGGCCCCACAGCGTGCGTAAGGACACCCCGGCGCGTTCCGCGACGCGCCTCGCGGTCGGCTGGAGGTCGCCCTCCAGTATCAGTGCCATGTGCGCGTCGATGATCGACTCGCGGGTCCGTTCCGCGCGCAGGGTGCGCCCGTCGGTGCGCTCCGGTGTCGTCGAGTCGGTCGTGTCCAAGGCCACGTCCCCTTCCGGTGTCATGCGAGCAGTCCGAGCCCGCGTTCTACCAGGGGCCCCACCTGGTCGCCGACGTGGTCGAAGCCCGGCCCCACCGTCTGCCCGTGCAGGTGCCGGTAGTGCACGCCCTCGAGGATCACCGCCAGCTTGAACGCCGCGAACGCGCGGTACCAGCACAGGTCGGACAGGTCACGTCCGGACACCGCCGCGTACCGGTCGAGCATCTCCTCGACCGTCGGGTGCCCGGCCACCGACGTCGGCGAGCGCGGCGGTCCGCTGGCGGACACGACGGGACGCTCCGCGTACAGCAGCATCAGCGCCACGTCCGTCAGGGGATCGCCCAGCGTCGACATCTCCCAGTCGAGCACCACGCGCACACCGGGTGTCTTCGTGTCGACCAGCACGTTGTCCAGCCGGAAGTCGCCGTGCAGCACCGTCGCGTCGCGGCCCTCGGGGATCTCGTCGGCGAGCCTGCGGTGCAGCTCGTCAATGCCGGGCACCTCGCGGCTGTGGGAGTCGTCCAGCTGACGCCGCCACCTGCGCACCTGCCGCTCGTTGAACCCCTGTGGCCTGCCGAAGTCGGCGAGCCCGACCGCCGTGCTGTCCACCGCGTGCAGCGCGGCCAGCACGTCGACCGTGGCGAGCACCAGTGTGCGCAGGCGGTCGGGGCCGATCCCGTCGAGCAGCGCCGGGTCCCGCAGGACCGTGCCCGACACGTACTCCATCAGGTAGAACGGCGCGCCGAGCACGGATGAGTCCGTGCACAGCGACACCATCCTCGGCACGGGCACCGGCGAGCCCGCCAGCGCCGCCATGACCGTGTACTCGCGGCGCATGTCGTGCGCGGTGTCGAGCACGTGCCACAGCGGAGGCCGGCGCAGCACCCACTCCTGCGTCCCGTCGGTGACGAGGTAGGTGAGGTTGGACTTGCCGCCGCCGAGCACCCGACCGGTCAGCGGTCCGGTGTCGAGGTAGGCACGCAGGCGGTCGATGTCGAGCCCGGGCAGGGTTTCGGGCAGTGTCATCGGCCGTCGTCGAACAGTTCGGTCGGGAAGTCCCTGGTCTTCGACAGGGTCCACCGGGGTGCGCGCTTCTCCTTGAACGCGTTGACGCCCTCCGGCGCGTCCGCGTGCTGTCCGGCCCACCGGAACAGCTTGCGCTCCAGCTCCAGCGCCGCGTTCTGGTCGGTCTCCTGGAGGAACTTGCGTGCGACGAGCTTGGTGATGGCCGCGGACACCGGCGCGACGTTCGCGGCGATGTCGTGGCCCGCCGCGACGGCCGCGGGCAGGACCTCCTCGGCGGGCAGCGCGCGGGACGCGAGCCCGATCTCGGCCGCCTCGCTGCCGGCGAAGATGCGCCCGGTCAGCAGCAGGTCGATCGCCCGCGAGTAGCCGATCAGGCGCGGCAGGCTCCACAGCAGGTCGGCGTCGGGGATGACGCCTCGGCGGTTGAACACGAAGCCCAGCTTGGCGTTCTCGGCCACGTAGATGATGTCCGCGCGTAAGGCCATGGTGATGCCCGCGCCGACGGCCGCGCCGTTGACGGCGGCGATCACCGGGGTGCGCAGCTGGTCCGCGCCGCGGTGCGCGCCGGGGAACTTCGCCTCGGCGTCGTCGCGGGTGAGCGAGCCGTCGAACGTGGCGCCCGCAGGCCGCAGCCCGGCACCGGCGCAGAACGCGCGGCCCGCGCCGGTGAGCACGATCGCGCGGACGTCGTCGTCGCGGTCGAACTCGCCGTAGGCGTGGTTCATCTCCGCGGACATGAGCCAGTCCCACGAATTGAGCGCGTCGGGCCGGTTGAGGGTGATGATGCCGACCGGGCCGTCCCGGTCGACGAGGATGGATTCGTAGGTCTGCACGGCTGTCACGGGGTTCTCCTCCGGGTTCTAGAGACCGATGCGGTCGGCGAGCTGCCGCCGGTAGGCGCCGACGTCGCCGAAGAGCATCAGCGAGGACTTGGCGCGCTTGAAGTAGAGGTGGGCGTCGTGCTCCCAGGTGAAGCCGATGCCGCCGTGGATCTGGACGTTGTCGGCGGCGGCGCGGAAGTACGCCTCGGCCGCGGCCGCCTTCGCGAGCGTGGCCACGACCGGCAGCTCCTCGGGGTTCTCCGCGGCCGCCCAGGCGGCGTAACGGGTGGCGGCGCGGGCGCCCTCGATCTCGACGAGCATCTCGGCGCACTTGTGCTTCACCGCCTGGAAACGGCCGATCGGGCCGCCGAACTGCTCACGCACCTTGGCGTACTCGACGGCCATGTCCAGGCACGCCTGCGCGCCGCCGACCATCTCCGCGGCCAGCAACACGTTCGCGGTGTCGAGTGCCGAGGACAGCAGCCGTCCGCCGTCGCCGACGGTGCCGATCGGCGTGCACGGCGTGTCGTCGAAGTCCAGGCGTGCCAACGGTCGCGTCTGGTCCAGGGTGGGCAGCGCGGTCCGCGTGATGCCGTCCTCGACCGCGACGACCGTGGCGGCGTCTCCCGTGCCCGCCACGACGAGCACGAGGTCCGCGACCGTGCCGTCCAGCACGAGCGACGCGCTGCCCGACAGGCGCCAGCCGTCCGCCGCGTTGGTCACCGACGACGACGTGCCCGCCGAGTCCCAGCCGGCACCGGGTGCGAGCCACGCGACGGTGGCGACCGTCCGCCCACTCGCGACACCCGGCAGGTACCGGGCCATGGTGTCCTCGTCGCCGCTCGCGAGCAGCAGCGGCACGGCGAGCCCGACGGTCGCCAGTAGCGGCGCGGGCAGCAGCGCCCGGCCGCACTCCTCGAAGACGTGAGCCAGCTCCTGCGCCCCGAACCCGGCGCCGTCGTAGCGCTCCGGGATACCGAGGCCCTGCAAGCCGAGCCCGGCCAACGCGGTCCAGACAGCGGGGTCGTGTGCTTCGGCGGTGGCCATCAGCTCGCGGACGCGGGACAGCGGCACGCGGTCGGTGAGGTAGCGGCGCACGGTCGCACGCAGCTCCTCCTGCTCGGTCGTGGTCGCGAGGCTCATCGGGCACCTCCTGGCGCGGGGTCCTTCGGCAGGCCCAGCACGCGCTCGGCCACGATGTTGCGCTGCACCTCGGCGGTGCCGCCCCAGATGGTGTGGGATCGGGTCACGAGGAACTCCTCCTGCCAGTGGCCGAGGTCGTAGTCCTCGCCGACCACCAGCGCGTCGGGGCCGAGCAGGTCCATGGCGATCTCGGTCATCCTGCGCTGGTACTCCGACCACCGGATCTTGCTCGTGGAGCCGTTCCCGGCGCCGCGTCCGGTGCCGCCGGACGCGAGGTCGGCGACCAGCCCGAGACCGGTGAACCGGATCGTCTCGACCTGCGAGTAGGCCCACGCGAGCTGCTCGCGGACGCGGACGTCGTCGATCAGGCCGCGCTTGCGCACCTCGTCGACCAGCCGCCAGAACTGGCGCAGGAACGCCACGTGCTGGGTGGTGGCGCTGCCTCCGCGCTCGCTGCCGAGCGTGGTCATCGCGACCCGCCAGCCGTTGTCGAGCCCGCCGATGACGTCGTCGAGCGAGGCTCGCGTGTCGGTGAAGAACGTCTCGGAGAACAGTGCCTTGCCGGTCATCCTGGTGATGGGCCGGAACTCGACGCCGTTGTCCTCGACGGAGGTCAGCACGTAGGAGATGCCCCGGTGCTTGGGCGCGTCCGGGTTCGTCCGGCACAGCAGGAAGATCCTGTTCGCCTTCCAGAACCCGGACGTCCACACCTTCTGCCCGTTGATCACCAGCTCGTCGCCGTCGACGACGCCGGTGGTGCGCAGGCTCGCGAGGTCGGACCCGGCCTCCGGCTCGGAGAAGCCCTGGCAGTAGTCGTGCTCGCCGGAGATGATCGGCGGCAGGATCCGGCTCTTCTGCTCCTCGGTGGCGTGCGTGATGACCGCGGGGCCGACGAGCGACTCGCCCATGCCCCGGGTCAGCCGGGGCACGTCCGCGCGCCCGAACTCCTCGTTCATGATCGAGACCTCGACCCCGGAGAGGCCGCGGCCGCCGTACTCGGTGGGCCAGGCCACGCACATGTAGCGGGCCTCGGTGAGCGTGTCGGCCCACCGCCTGATGCGGGCGTCCAGCTCGGGCACCGGGGCACGCGGCACCTCGACACCACGCATCTCGTCGGGTGCGTTGGCGGCCAGCCAGTCGCGGATCTCGGCGCGGAACTCCTGCTGCGCAGGCGTGTAGTCGATGGGCGACGGCGCGTCCCGCCCCGCGCCGACCGGGAATGTCGGTGCCTCGTGGGACAATGGATCCCGGGGGCCGGAGGCGTCGGTCTCTTGCGCGGTCATGGGGTGGAAACCCTTCTGTGACTGGGGATTCCCGTGTCGGGTGGGATGACGCGCGGCGTGTCCGTGTCGGCGGTCGGCCGGTCGGTCACCGCGCCGCCGGCTCGCAGTCCAGCGACGCGTTCGTCGTCGTAGCCGAGCAGGTCACGCAGCACGGTGTCGTTGTGCTGTCCGAACAGCGGCGCCGCGTGGTGGTGGCCGCCCGGCGTCCGGTCGTGCCGGAACCCGAGCGCGCCGTACTCGCGCCTGCCGACCTTCGGGTGGTCGAGGGTCACGGCGAGCCCCGACTCCCGGACCGCCGCGCTGGTCGCGATCTCACCGGCACCCAGGACCGGTGCGGCAGGTATGCCGTTGGTTTGCAACAGGTGTGCCACCTCGACCTTGTCCCGGGTGGACGTCCACGCGGTGATCGCGGCGTGGACCTCGGGTCCCGCGCGGTCCGCGGTCGCGAGGTCGGCACGGTCCATCAACCCGCACAGCGCCCGCCACTGGGTGTCGTCGGCGACGGCGACCGCGACCCACTGGTCGTCGCCGCGTGCCGGGAAGGCGTCGTGCGGCGCGAAGCCCGCCGCCGCGTTGCCGTCCGGACGCCAGGTCCTGCCGGTCTCCAGCTGCTCCAGCACGAACTCGCCGATCCAGTGCGCGGCGGCCTCGACCTGCGGCACCTCGACCCGGGTGCCCACGCCGGTGCGTTCACGCAGCTCCAGCGCGGTCACCACGGCGGCCACCGCGTTGAGGCCGCCGGTCGGGTCCATGTAGGCGGGACCGGTGAGCACGGGCGTGCCGTCGGGATACCCCATCAGTGCGGTCATCCCGGACGCCGGCTCCATCGTCTTGCCCATGCCCTGGTGCTTCGACATGGGCCCGCCGGGACCGAACGCGGGCATCTCGACCACGATGATCCGCGGGTTGACCTCGCTGAGTGCCTGGTAGCCGGCGCCGAGCCGGTCCAGCACGCCGGGTGTGAAGTTCGCCAGCACCACGTCCGCGCCCGCCGCGAGGTCACGCATGACCTCCGCCGACCCGGCCACCTTGAGGTCGAGCGCGAGCGAGCGCTTGTCGAGGTTCTGCGAGTTGAACAGGACGTTGCGGTTCTGCGGGTCGTCGCCGGGCTCCATCTCCGGGTAGTAGAACCGCGCACCGCCCGTGCGGGTGCCACGCCACGAGTCGGGATGGCTCGGCGCCTCGATCTTGATGACGTCCGCGCCGAGATAACCCAGGCAGCGACCCGCGAACGGCCCGGCCCACGCGGTGGTGAACTCCAGCACCCGAACACCGGTAAGAGGCCCGCCCGGCACCACTGGATCGCTCGCAAGCTCGCTCACGCCACACCTCCGACCTCGAACAGGCGGTTGAGCGCCGGCCTGCCGTCGACCTCGCGGAGCATCCGCCGGGCCCGCCAGTGCTCCGAGGCCACCAGCTCGCCGAGGTCGCACACCTTCTCGGCGCTGACCCGGCCTGCCTGCAAGGCGGCGACGACGTCGTCCGACAGCATCCCGGACGCCCGCTCCCGCAACAGTTCCACGACCTCGGGCCAGTGCGCGAGCCGGTCACCCGAGGTGACGAACCGGGGGTCGTCGATCAGCTCGTCGAGGTCGAACGCCCGGCACAGGCTCGGCCAGTTGCGGATCGCGAACAGCACCACCCACGCGTCGGCGCACCGCAGGATCGCCAGGAACCCGGGGTAGCGGGCGCGGGTCTCCTGGGTGCCGTTGTAGCTGTACTGGCTCACCAGGTTCTGCGCCATCGCGGCGGCCGACTCGAACACCGTCGCCCGAACCCGTTGCCCCAGCCCGGACCTCCGGCGTTCGTGCAGTGCGGCCACGACCGAGATGTAGGCGGTGGTGCCGGTCGCGTAGGCCGAGCGGTGCCCGAGCCCGTAGATCGGCGGACGGCCGACCGAACCGGTCGCGTTCATCACCCCGGACAACGCCTGGTGGATCATCTCGGTGCCGGTCCAGTCCGCGTACGGGCCGGGCGGGAAGTCGCCGACCTCGCAGTCGATCACCGTGTCCGCCAGCACCGGCCCCTCACCCTGGTCCCGCAGCACGACATCGGCCCGCACCAACAGGTCCGCCAGCGCGCCCCCGGTGACCACGACGGACTGCTTGCCCTGGTTGACGTGCCGGAACACGAACGACTCGCCGTCGGGTGACAGTGGCGGCATGCGGCGGGTCGGCGTGCCCTCCGGCGGCTCGACCAGCACGACCGTCGCGCCGTACATGGCGAGCATCCGGCCCGCGTACTGCCCGGCGACGGTCGACGACAGGTCCGCGACCACCACTCCGTCAAGGGGCTCAGGCGACGATGACATCGTCCTCCGTCCTCTCCGTGCGCACGACGCCAGTGCTCATCCGGTCGCGCAGCGCGTCGCCGACGCGGTACACGCACAGCACGACGATGCCGAGCAGCACGCCGGGCGCGACGATCTGGGCAGGGGCGGACAGGATCTGGGCGTAGGCGTCGGACAGGTCGCTGCCCCAGCTGGGTGCCGGCTTGGGCACACCGAGACCGAGGAACGACAGCACACCCTGGATCACGAACGTCAGTCCTGTGTAGATGGTCAGCTGCACGACCACCGGCCGCAGCGCCAGCGGCAGTACGTGACGCGCCAGGATCACCGGTGTGCGTACGCCCGAGAGCCGCGCGCTCTGCACGAACTGCTGCTGACGCACCGACAGCACCCCGGATCTGGTCAGCTGCGCCATGTTCGGCGACAGCACCAGCCCGATCGCGACCATCGACGTGACGAGCCCCGCGCCGAGCGACCCGGTGATCGCGACCGCGAGCACCATCGTGGGGAACGCGATCATGATGTCGGCGAACCGCATCAGCACGGTGCCGGTGTAGCGGGGCCAGTAGCCGGCGACGGTGCCCCACACGACACCGAGCACGAACGTCACCCCGACGGCGATCGCGACCCCGCCGAACGCGTTGCGGCCGCCCCAGATCAGCCTGCTCACCACGTCCCGGCCGAACTGGTCGGTGCCGAGCCAGTGCGAGCCGGACGGCCCGGCGAGCCGGTTGTGCAGGTCCTGGGCGAGAGGGTCGTAGGGCGCCACCCATGGCGCGAAGATCGCCGCGAGCAGCAGCCCCACGATGATGACCAGAGCGACAGTGAGACCGATACGAGAGCGCATGTCATTCCCCCCTGTTCGCGGGATTGACCAGGCCGCTGACGATGTCGACCACGAGGTTCACGACCAGCGCGATCAACACGTACACCAGCACGATGCCGAGGATCAGCGTGTAGTCGCGGACGCCGATCGCGTTGACCAGCGCACTGCCCATGCCGGGCAGCACGAAGATCTTCTCCAGCACCAGCGTCACACCGAGCTGCCCCAGTGCCAGCAGGGCGACCACGTTCAGCACGGTCGGCAGCGCGGCCCGGAACGCGTACCGCCAGGTGACCACGCGCTCGGACAAACCCATCGCACGTGCCGTGCGGGTGTGGTCGCTCGCCAGCGCGTCCACCATCGCGGCGCTGACCTGGCGGATCACGATCGCGCTGCCGCCGAGGATCATCGGCAGCACCGGGAGGATCACGTGGTACAGGTTGTCGGCCGGGTCCACGGTGAACCGGGGATAGCCGAGCCGGGGGAGCAACCCGAGACCAACCGAGAACACACTGATCAGCACCAGCGCCAGGAAGAAGTCCGGCACCGCGAGCCCCACACCCGAGACGGTGCGGATCCACCGGCCCGACCGCCTGTCGGCCCGCTTCGCCGCGAACACGCCGAGCGGGACGGCGATCACGATGGTCCCGACGATCGCGAGCAGCACCAGCTCGAGGGTCACCGGCAGTGCGTTGCCGATCAGCTTCGACACCGGCTGCCCGGTCTGGAACGACACCCCGAGATCGCCGGTGACCGCCTTGCCGAGCCAGCTGAAGAACTGCTCCACGACCGGCTTGTCGAGCCCGAGCTGCTTCTCCACGACCGCGATCGCCTCCGGGGTCGCGTCCTCGCCGAGCCTGGCGTAGGCGGGACCACCCGGGATGATCTTTACGAGCAGGAACGTGAGCAGCCCGGCGCCGATCGCGGTCGGGATGAACAGCAGCAGCCGCCGCAGGACGAACCGGGGCAGCCCGCCCGCCGCGAAGAAGCCGCGCCGCCTGGCTCGCGCCATGGGCGCCGCCCCACCGTCCCCGGGGTCCTCCCGGGGACGGTCGGGTGCCAGCGCGGGCGCCGGACGCATCAGCCTGCCGCCGTGACGCCGAGCGCGGTGAGGTCGGCCTCGCCGTTGACCGCGAAGGCCTTGTCGCCGCCGGTGACCCGGTCGCTCCACGCGGCGACGTAGGGCGTGTAGAACAGCGGGATGATCGGCAGCTGCTCCTGGAACACCTTGTTCGCGGCCTTCAGCGCGGACTTCAGGTCGGCGTCGTTCGAGGCCTTGTTGAGTGCCTCGACGGCCGCGTCACCGTCCGGGATGGGTGCCTTGCCCGCGTTGCCCGCGGACGTGGTGGTGAGGATCCTGCGGTAGATCGTCATCCAGTCCGGGCCGGAGTTCATGCCGGTGGAGAAGATGTCGTACTGGTGGTCGGTGTAGAAGCTCTTCGTCGCGTCGGGCAGTGCCTTCGCCTCGAAGGTGACCTTGATGCCGATCTGCGCGAGCTGCTGGGACACGATCACACCGGCGTCCTGGAAGTTCTTGCCGTCCAGGGAAAGTCCGCGCAGCGTGAGCCCGTTCGGGTAACCGGCCTCGGTCAGCAGCTGCTTGGCCTTCTTCACGTCGTAGGAGTACGCACTGTCCATGTCGTCGAAGTGGTACGGGTGGCCCGGCGGGTAGGGCTGCACCGCGCCCACGTCGGTCAGACCTCCCGACCCGGTCTCGGCGAGCGCCTTGCGGTCGATCGCGTAGCTGATGGCCTGGCGGACCTTCTCGTTCTGCAGGGGCCCCTGGCTGCGGTCGACGTTCAGGTCGGCGATCGACACACCGATGTCAGTGCTGACCTTCAGGTTCGGCTGGTCCTTCACCGACTGCACGACCGTCGGGTCGAGCCGCCAGCCGTAGTCGGCCTGCCCGCCGGTGAGCGCGGCGACCTGCGCGGACGGGTCGAGGATGATCGAGACGTTGATCGCGGCGGCCTTGCCCTTCGGCATGCCCGCCTCCTTGTAGCCGTCCCAACGGGTCAGCTTCACCGAGCTGCCCGGCACGAAGTCGGTCAGCTGGTAGGGGCCCGCGCCGACGGGCTTCGAGCCGAACGCGGTGCCCTCCTTCTCCCGTGCGACAGGGGAGGCGAGCAGGCCGAGGCGGCTGCCTAGCAGGTCGACGAGCCCGGAGAGCGGGCTCTCGAGGGTGAACACGAGTGTGTCGTCCCCCTGCGCGGCCACGCCCTTGAGGCCCGGCACGGTCTGGTTGCCCAGCTTCATGCACTGGTCGAGGCTCGTCTTGGCCGTCTCGGCGTTGAGTGGCGACCCGTCCTGGAACTTCAGTCCCTTCTGGAGGGTGAGCGTCAGCGTGAGGCCGTCGGACGAGGTCTCCCACTTGGTCGCGATGCCGGGGGAGAGCTTGCCCGTCGCCGGGTCCGAACGCAGCAGCGGCGCGTAGATCGCGGTCATGTAGGCGAGCTCCGAGCCGTTGAGCGTGCCGCACGGGTCGAACTGGTTGGGCGTCGAGCCGTGGACGACGTTGACCGTGCCGGACGGATCCGCCGCGGCGGAGCCACCACTTCCGGTGTCGTCACCGGTGCCCTGGCCGGAGCACGCCGCCAGGGTCAGTGCGGCGATGGCACCCGCGGCGAGACGGATACCGCGCCGTCGGGTGAGGTGTGCGAACATACGTGCACTCCTTTGTGCTGGAGGTTGAGCGGGCCCGTGGCGGGGCCGTTGTACGTGGCCGTCACTCAAGGTGTGGCGGCATCCTTGATCTCGGGCCAGAAGTGGCAGGCGACCTGATGTGCCTCTCCTGGGCCGAAAGTCGGTTCCTCGACCGCGCACCGGTCCTGTGCGAACCGGCAGCGGGTGCGGAACCGGCACCCCGACGGTGGCCGCCGCGCGTCCGGGATCTCCCCGGGCAGCAGCGTCCTGTTCCTGGCGCGTGCCTGGAGCGACACGGTTGGCACGGCGCTGATGAGCGCCTGGGTGTAGGGATGACGGGGCTCGCGGAGCACGGCCCGCGTCGGGCCCAGCTCCACGAGCTTGCCGAGGTACATGACCCCGACCTGGTCGGCGATCCGCGCGATCGACGTCATGTCGTGGGAGACGAAGACGTAGGTCAGGTCGCGGGTGCGGCGCATCTCGTCGAGCAGCCGGAGAACGCCCGCCTGCAGGGAGATGTCGAGTGCGGCGACCGGTTCGTCGCACATGATCAGCGGCGCCTGCGCGGCCACCGCACGGGCGATGGTGACCCGCTGGCGCTGCCCGCCGGAGAGCTGCGCGGGCCGCCGGTCGGCAAGCTCGGGGCCGATCCCGACCTGGCCGAGCAACTCCACGGCGGTCGCCCTGAACCTGGCGGGCACGCGGAGGTTCCCGGGTGCCAACGGTTCCGCGACGCTGCGCCAGATCGGCAGGCTCGGCGACAGTGCCAGCATCGGGTCCTGGAAGATCACCTGGACCTGTCCGCCCCGACCGACCGACCTGGCCGCCGGGGCGAGATCGCCGTCGCGTGGCGCGATGTCGACCGTGCCGCTCGTGGTGGGCAGCAGGCCCGCGATGGCCATCACGAGCGTCGACTTCCCCGAGCCCGACTCGCCGATCACGCCGAGCGCCTGGCCTCGGGGCACAGCCAGCGTCACCCCGTCGACCGCGCGGAGCGGGTCGCGGCGGTTGCCGTAGGTGACCACCAGATCCTTGACCGACAGCGCGTCGCCGACCCGCGCCGCGGCCACGGTCTCCTCCACCCCGGCGGTCATGCCGACACCCCGCTCAACGTCAGCTCCTCGTGCCGCAGGCACCGGGTGAGCCCGCCGCCCTCGGCGGCGACCAGGTCGGGACTCGTGCTCTCGCACGTCTCGGTCCGGTGTGGACAGCGCGGGTGGAACCGGCAGCCGACCGGCGGGCGGGCCGGGTTGGCCGGCGTGCCGGCGATGCCGGTCCACTCGTGTTCCCGCTCGGTGTCGAGGTCCACGGCCGAGGCCTGGAGCAACGCCCACGGGTAGGGGTGCTGGGGGTGGCGCAGCAGGTGGTCGGTTCGGTCGACGGTGACGACCTGGCCGCAGTACATGGTGATCACGCGGGAGCACAGGTCGCTGACCACGCCGAGGTTGTGGCTGATGAGCAGCACCGTGAGCCCGCGTTCCTCGGCGAGGCCCCGCAGCAGCTCGATGATCTGCGCCTGGATGGTGACGTCCAGCGCGGTCGTCGGCTCGTCGGCGAGCAGCAGCCTGGGCTCGCACACCAGCGCCATCGCGATCATGATGCGCTGGCACATGCCGCCGGACAGCTCGTGGGTGTAGGCGGAGAGCGTCCGCCTGGGGTTGGGCAGGCCGACCTGGGCGAGCAGGTCGCACGCGCGGTCCTGGGCGACGGCCTTCGACACCTGCTCGTGCGCGCGGACCACGTCGACGATCTGCTTGCCGACCGGGCGCGCGGGGTGCAGCGACGCCCTCGGCTCCTGGAAGATCATGCTCAGCTCGCTGCCCCGCAGCCGCCGCAGCTCCTCGGGACCCGCGGTCAGCAGGTCGTTGCCCTGGAACTCGACGGTGCCGGTCGCCTCCGCGGTGGGTGGCAGCAGGCCCATCACGGTCAGTCCGGTGAGCGTTTTGCCCGATCCGGACTCGCCGACGAGCCCGACGACCTCGCCCTCGGAGAGGGTGAACGAGACGTCGGACAGCAGCCGCGTGCCGCCGATGGACAGGCCGAGGTCGGCCACTCTGAGCAGGTCAGCCATGCCGCACCCTCCCGCCGAGACTATCTGCACTCCTGGTGCAAATAGTAAGTGGCGTCACACGCGTGTCAATAGTTGGTCCTGATTAAGATGCACTCGGAGTGCAAATTGTTGCTCTGTCGTCAGGGAGGACGCATGGGCCGGGAACTCTCCATCGGTCGCCTCTTCGGCCACTTCGCCAGTACCCGACCGGACGCCGTGGCCCTCGTCGAGGACGGTTCGGACGACGTGATGACGTGGACCGAGCTCGACCGCGCCACCAACAGGCTGGCCCGCGTCTACGCGGCGGCGGGTGTCGGCAAGGACTCCGTCGTCGCCGTCGTGTTGCCCAACTCGGCGGCACTGGTCCGTGCGTGTGTCGCGACGTGGAAGCTCGGCGCGACCACACTGCCGCTGTCGGTGAAGCTGCCCCCGGCCGAGCGGGAGCGGATCCTCGCGCTCGCGCCGCCCGCGCTGGTCGTCGAGTCCGAAGTGGACGCGAGCGGTCTTTCCGAGGCCGAGTTGCCGGACGTCTCGCCGAAGTACTGGAAGGCGCTGACCTCCGGGGGCAGCACCGGCAAGCCGAAGCTCATCTTCAGTCACGACCGTCCGCAGTGGGATCCCAACGTGTCGGTGGTCGAGTACATGCACCCCGACGGCGTCCATCTGGTGGTCGGCCCGCTCTACCACAACGCCGCGTTCATCTACTCGATGCGCGGTCTGTTCAGCGGCAACCGGCTCGTGGTCATGCGCCGCTTCGACGCGGCCCGCGTGCTGCGCCTCGTCGAGGAGCACGCCGTGACGTGGATGCAGCTCGTGCCGACCATGATGAACCGCATCTGGAAGCTGCCCCCGGAGGTCCGGGCCGCCGCGGACCTGTCGTCGCTGCGGACGCTGCTGCACGTCGGCGGTCCGTGCGCGCCGTGGCTGAAGGAGGCGTGGATCGACTGGCTCGGCCCGGACCGCGTGATGGAGGTGTACGCGGGCACCGAGAGCCAGGGCATCACGCTGATCAACGGCCGGGAGTGGTTGTCCCACCGGGGTTCCGTCGGGAGGGCCATCCGTGGGTCGCGGTTCGAGGTGCAGGACGAACAGGGCCGGGTCGTGCCGCCGGGTGTGGTCGGCGAGGTGTTCCTGATGCCCGCGGACGGTCCCGGCTCGACCTACCACTACGTCGGCGCGGCACCACGCAGCCGCGACGGCTGGGAGTCGCTCGGCGACCTCGGCCACTACGACGAGGACGGTTTCCTGTACCTCGACGACCGCTCGACGGACTGCGTCGTGAGCGGCGGCGCGAACGTGTACCCGGCGGAGGTCGAGGGCGCGCTCGACTCCTGTCCCGGCGTGCGGGCGAGCGCGGTGATCGGCCTGCCGGACGAGGACCTCGGGCAGCGGGTGGTCGCGATCGTCGAGGCGGACCCGGACGTGACCGCCGAGGCGCTCGACGCGCACCTGACTTCCTTGTTGGCGCCGTACAAGCGGCCGAGGGCCTACGAGCTGACGCAGTCGCCGCTGCGTGACGAGGCGGGCAAGGTGCGCCGGTCCGCGTTGCGCGCACAGCGCCTGCCGACGGGGACGGCGTCATGACCGTGGACAGCTGGCGTGCGCACCGGTCCGGTGTGTCCTCCGTGGACGAGCTGGTGTCGGTGCTCGCGGTGGAACGGCTCTCGGCGACGACGTTCACCGGCCGCAGCACGAGTGTGCCGTCCCACCGGGTGTTCGGCGGCCAGATCCTCGCCCAGTGCGCGGTGGCCGCGGCGCGGACGGTCGCCCCACCCGCGGTCCTGCACTCGGTGCACGCGTACTTCGTGCGTGCGGCGCGGCCGTCGGTGAAGTTCCACTTCGAGGTGACGACCCTGCGCGACGGCCGCTCGTTCGCCGTGCGCCGGATCGACGTGTCGCAGGACGACGAGATCGTGACGTCGATGACCGCGTCGTACCAGGTGCCGGAGGAGGGCATGGCGCACCAGGACGTGATGCCCGCCCGGCCGGCGGCCGAGGAGCTTGCCGGGAGGACGCCCTTCTACGTGGCGGCGGACGGGCCGGCCCGGGCGGGTGCGGTCGAGCTGCGTTCGTGCCCGCCCGGGTCGCCGGGTGAGCCCGCTTCCTCGATCTGGATGCGGATCACGGCGCCGCTGCCGGACGATCCGCTGCTGCACCAGGCGATGCTGATCTACCTGTCGGACTTCGGGATCATGCACGGCGCGTTCCAGCACCACGACGTGGACCGGACGCAGGTCCGCTCCGCGAGCCTCGACCACAGCATGTGGCTGCACCGCGCGGGCCGCGCGGACGACTGGCTCCTCTACGAGAGCAGGAGCCCGTCGGCCGCGGCAGCGAGAGCAATGGGACAGGCGAACCTCTTCACGGCAAACGGAACATTGCTGGCAACGGCGAGCCAGGAAATGCTCGTCCGCCGCATCACGGCCCCACTGCACTGAAGGCGTCCTTCGTAACACCCAGGCCGGACCCACCGCGGGGGCGTCGGCGACGGCACGCCCTGTGTTCCGGCCAGTGGACCCGGCCCCACTGTACCGAAGGACGCCTTCCTAACGCCCAGCGTTAGGAAGGCGTCCTTCAGTACAGGCGGGTCGGGCGGGCGGGGTCAGACGGTGCCGTTCTCCCACCACCACGAGCGGCCCAGATCGGCGCGGCTGTCGACGTGCTGGTGGTCGGTGTTGTAGGTCTCGAGGCCGGAGAAGCCGCAGGTTTCCGACTTCTGGTAGACGGTCTTGTTGGCGACGCCGGGGACGTTGAGGTCGGCGGCGGTGCCGTAGAGGTGCATGCTGTCGCTCGCGCCGCCGATGTCGGCGTTGTGCTGGATGCTGCGGAAGCCCGAGTTGACCGTGATGGGCTTGTTGCCGAGCTTGAGGCGCAGTGCCTCGAGCTTGTACATGCAGCGGCGGACGTTCTCCTTCGTGCTCGCCGCGCTCAGCTTGCCGCCGTTGAAGGTGCCGCTCACCCGGTCGGTGAACTCGCTGAAGTTGAAGTGCACCGTCGAGCCGTCGGACTGTTCGAGCGCGTTGAGCTTGGTCTGGGTGGCGGGGCCCGCGACGCCGTCGGCGCTGAGGCCGTACGCGGCCTGGAAACGGCGGACGGCCGCCGCCGTGCCCGGGCCGAACTCGCCGTCGATGGACACGCGGGTCTGGCTGGCACTGTCGGCCGCGTAGCCGGCGACGCGGATCTGCAGCTCGGTGATGTCCGCGCCGGTCATGCCTTGCTGCATGGTGCGGGTCCAGCTGTAGGCGTTCGCGACGCCGGGGAGAAGGACGGGGGCGAGGACGGCACCGGCGCCTGCGACGAGCGAGCCGCGAAGCATGGTGCGTCGGTTGATGAACGCAGGGCGAGGCATCTTGTTCCTTCCTGACTATGAACAAGCACTCCGCGTTGGAAGGTTACTAGAGCGGGTGAACTTTTCCAGACCTGTTGCAAACTAAGTTGAGATTTTTCTGTGGTCGGGCCCGTCACCACCGGTGGGCGCCGGTTCGCCCACTGTGCACAGATCACCGAACGCCCCATCCGGCGAGCGCGGCCGTGTGATGATGCGACCATGAGGCGGTGGTTGGCGGCGGCGTTGGTACTGGTGGTGGCCGGGTGTTCCGCTCCGGTCGTCGGCGACCCGGTGAGCGGCGGGAACCCTCCCGCGACGGCCGGGTCCACGCGGTCCGCCGGGCCCACCGAGTCCACTGAGGACACCGAGGACACCGAGGACACCGAGGACACCGAGGACACCACGACCGACCGTCCCACCACGACCGAGGACGAGCCGTCGCTCGCCGCCCCGCCCACCTCGATCGACCCGAACGCGCCCGCCCAGTACTGCGACGGCACGATCACGGGTGCCCTCGGCAAGGCGATGCAGGTGGTCGTCATCGAGACACCCGCCGGGCGGGTGAACTGCGACCAGGCGGGCGCGGTGCTCGTCGACTACTACGCCGAACGCCCGAACCCGGACCCGGCCTCCGACCCGATCGAGGTGGCGGGCTTCGCGTGCGACCAGGTGCCGGAGCCGGACATGCCGCAGGTCATCTGTGCGGACGGCGCGTCGCTGTTCTACTCGATGTGGGTCCAGGGCGGCTGACCTGCGGCGGCTGCGGGGACGCGAGTGGACGCCCTCCCCGAGGTGGTCCTAGAGTCAGCGGCGAACCCAGGAGGAGCACACGATGTCGAAGCGCACCAGCAAACGAGCCACTCGCCGCAAGAAGGGCGCGAACCACGGCAAGCGCCCGAACGGGTCGTAGCCGCACCGAGCGAACCCCGGGAACACGCCCCGGCACCCCCTGGCCGCATGACAGGATAGCGGCCAGGGGGTATTGCTGTGTCTCGCATTCATCCGACCGCTGTCGTGGCATGCGACGCGGTCGTCGCCGATGACGTCGTGATCGGGCCGTACGCGGTGGTTCACCCGTACGTGCGACTGGCGGCAGGCGTCCGGGTCGACGCACACGCCGTGCTGGGCGGAGATCCGCAGGACCTGTCGTTCGCGGGCGGCGTGACGTGGCTCGAGGTCGGCAGGGACACCGTGATCAGGGAGGCGGCGATCGTGCACCGGGCGACCAGCCCGGACGTGCCGACCAGGATCGGCGCGTCGTGCCTGATCATGGGGCAGGTGCACGTCAGCCACGACTGCCACCTCGGCGACCGCGTCGTGGTGTCGCAGCGCACCGCGCTCGCCGGGCACGTCACGGTCGAGACCGACGCGGTGCTCGGCGGGATGACCGCGGTGCACCAGCACGTCAGGATCGGCAGGCGGGCCATGGTCGGCGCGCTGGCCAAGGTGACCCGGGACGTCCTGCCGTTCTGCGCGGTCGACGGCAACCCGGCGACGCACCGCGCGCTGAACGTCGTGGGGCTGCGGCGGGCCGGGGCGTCGGCCGAGGACCTCAGGGTGCTGCGCCAGGCGTACAACCGGGTGCGCGCGGGACTGTCCCCCGACGACCGCGCCGGCCTGGCCGGTCAGCTCGCCGAGTTCCTGGACGTGCCGTCGCCGCGGGGGATCGCCGCGTTCGGCCGGGTTCGCGGGGTGGCCTGATGTGGACCCTCGCCGAGTTGGCACCACTGCTCGGGGCCTCCGTCGGCAGGTCACCCGACTTCGCCGTGGCACGGCCGGTCCCGTACGACTCCGACGACCCACACGGCCTGGCCTACTGTGCGAGCGCCCGGTACGCACGGGAGGCGGCACGGCACGCGGTGGGCGCGTTGGTCCTGCCACCCGACCTCGAACCCGATCGCCCCTGCCTGTACGCCGAGAACCCCGGGGCCGCGTTCGCGCGTTTCCTCGCGCTGTACCGGCGTCCGCTGCCACTGGCGTCCGGGGTGCACCCGACGGCGGTGGTCGACCCGGCGGCCGAGGTGGCGCCGGGGGCGTCGGTGGGGCCGTACGCGGTTGTCGAGCGTGGCGCCCGGATCGGGGCCGGGGCACGGGTTTTCCCGTTCTGCTACGTGGGTGAGGACTGCGTGGTCGGGGAGGAGACCGTGCTGTACCCCCATGTCGTGCTGTACCAGGACGTGCGGGTCGGGGCGCGGTGTGTGGTGCACGCACACGCGGTGCTCGGCGCGGACGGCTTCGGCTTCGCGTGGGACGGCACCCGTCAGGTCAGGATCGAGCAGGTCGGCGGGGTCCGGATCGGCGACGACGTCGAGATCGGCGCGGGTTCCGCCGTCGACCGCGCGACCAGCGGCACGACGGGGATCGGTGCCGGGACCAAGCTGGACAACCTGGTGCAGATAGGACACAACGCCGACGTGGGTCCGGACACGCTGATCTGCGGCCAGGCCGGGGTGGCGGGCAGTGCCGTCGTCGGGCGGCGGGTGACCATGGCGGGCCAGAGCGGTGTGGCCGACCACGTCACGGTCGGCGACGGGGTGACACTGGCCGGACGGGCGGTTGCGAGCCGGGACATCGACGAACCCGTTGTGCACCACGGGTTCCCGGCCCGCCCGGACGGGTTGCGGATAGCGGCCGCGCTGGCCGAGCTACCCGGCCTGCGCGACCGCGTCAGGCAGCTGGAACGCCTGCTGGCGGAATGATCCACCGCCGTGCGACCGTGCGGGCACCGGTGACCATGACCGGCCGCGGCCTCCACTCCGGGCGCCCGGTGACGGTGACGATCCACCCCGGCGACGACGGCATCGCCTTCCGCTGCGGCGGTGCTCGCGTGGCCGCCACCCCGGCCGAGGTCACGGACACCCGCCTGCGCACGGCGCTGGGCCACGTCGCCACGGTCGAGCACCTGATGAGCGCGTTCGCGGGCGCCGGCGTGACCGACGCCGAGGTCGAGCTGACCTACCCGGAACTGCCCGCCCTCGACGGCAGCGCCGCCGCCTTCCTGGCCGTGCTGCACCCGAGTCCCCTCACCGACACCGAGATCGCGCTGCCACGCGACGAGGTCGTGGTCGAGACACCGGAGGCGTCGATCAGGGTCCGGCGGGGGAGCGGGGTGTGGAGCTACACCTTCGAGCACGGCCCCGCCGTCGCGACGTTCACCTGCCGACTGCCCCGCGACTACCGCGACGGGGTGGCACCCGCACGGACGTTCGCCGCCGCGGAGCAGGTGCCGGCCATGGCCGCGGCGGGGCTGGGTCAGGGGCTCGACACGTCGTCCGTGCTGCTCCTGACCCCGGACGGCTACGCGAACCCGCCACGCTTCCCGGACGAGCCGGCCAGGCACAAGCTGCTCGACCTGGTCGGCGACCTCTACCTGACCGGTATCCCGCCGGGTCTGCTCGACGTGACGGCCTCGTTCGGCGGTCACACCGCCAACGTCCGGATGGCCGCACTCCTGGGTGACAGCGTGAAGTAGCGGCCCGAGAGGTGCTCAGCGGCCGTCCGCCGGGGTCCGAAACTCACGCCGCCCTCGATGTCGCGAGCCTGGACGACGCGGCCGGACACCGGTGCCCGAGATGTTGTTCGCGACGCCGCCGGACTCCGCTCGCTGCCGGGGCATGTGCACCTCCCACGTCACGTGGAGCCGTCTCCGGCCTGCCGTGGAACTTCCGCTTGACGAGGTCGTACAACGCGCTGACGCAGGTGCGGGCCAACGCCGCCGCGATCGACATCATGATCGGCTCCGGCATGTCTTCGCCCTCGCTGAGACGTTCGCGGTAATGACCTCGGCCGGTCGGGCGTGGGAAATCGCGCGGTGGCGGAGTTCCGAGGTCCCGCGTGCCAAGCGACCCCCCATCCCGCATCGTGAACGGCAGTATTCCCCACCATCTTGATAGCCCGCCATTCCGGCCGAGGCAACCGTTCGTGCTTCTTCCCCTCGTGCAGAGCAGTCGGTTTTCTTCCGACACGTTTGTGGTCGCTTTGCCTTGTCGGCGCATGATCTTGTCGTTTGGGTGCATCCCGTCCATCGGCGTGAGGGGCCTGTCGGGCGATGGTCGTCCCCTCGATGGAGGGATTTATTCCTGGCCGAACGCCGCTTTCCCGCCCGCAGGCGCTGTCTGGGGATGTGAAGGGCCAATTGGAGGTGCCCAGCGGGGTCCGTCGTTCCTACGTTGGAGTTACCCGGGTCGAGGGCCCCGGGCCAATAGAGGGAGACGGTTTCATGAGAGCACGATCCCTGCTCGTGACCATGGTCGCCGTCGCCGCTACCGCGGTGGCCGGTCTCGTCATGCCGGCCACCGCGGGAGCGGAGACGCCCGGCGAGGCGACCCCGTTCATCGTGGGTGGCGGGAACGCGACCGAGACCTACTCGTTCATGGTGTCACTGCAGAGCAGCAGCGGCGGCCACTCGTGCGGTGGCTCGCTGATCAAGGCGAACTGGGTGGTCACGGCCGCCCACTGCGGCACGCCCTACCAGGTGCGCGTCGGCAGCAACAACAGGACCAGCGGCGGCACCGTCGCGCGGGTGTCGCGGCGGGTCGGCCACCCGTCGGGTGACATCGCGTTGCTGCAGCTGGCGACGTCGGTGAGCCAGGCGCCGGTCGTGATCGCGGCCAGCTCCGGTGCGGTCGGCACCCAGAGCCGGATCATCGGATGGGGTCAGACCTGCCCGACGAGCGGTTGCGGTGGCGCGCCGGTCACCCTGCAACAGCTGGACACGGCGATCGTCAGCGACGGTGAGTGTTCCGGTGGCGGCATCAGCGCCGCCAGCGAGATCTGCACCGACAACCCGAACAACAACGCGGGTGCCTGCTACGGCGACTCCGGCGGCCCGGAGATCAAGCGGGTCAGCGGTGTGTGGCAGCTGATCGGCGCCACGAGCCGCTCCGGCGGCAGCGCGACGTGCGCGCGTGAACCGTCGATCTACGTTGACGTGCCGTACTTCCGCAGCTGGATCACCCAGTACACCGGTGCGCTGTAGGAACTCCGTGAGAGGCGGTCCGTCCCCGCGCGGGTGGGGGCGGACCGCGAAAATCGTGACTAGTATCACAGGCATGGACTACGCACACGTCGTCGTGACGTTCACCACCGACAGCAAGAAGCTCGCCGACACCATGGCCGCCGAGGTCGCGGGCACCGAGCAGACCTGCTGCGCGCACATCGAGGGCCCGATCCGGCGAGTCCACCGCTGGCACGGCCACAAGCACGCGACCGAGCAGTGGCGGGTGGAGATCGAGGCCACCGCCGACGGGTCCGACGCGCTGGTGGAGCACATCACCTCCCATCACGGCGACGAGGTGCACGACCTCGTGGTGACCGACAACGTGCACCACCTGGTCGGCGAGGGGTAGCACCGGTTCCCCGCTACATGAAGTTCCTGGTGTGCAGCGCGGACAGCGCCGCCGCCTCGTCGGCGTGGAAGCCGAGCCGCACGAGCCTGCGCTGCCTGCCCTGATCCATGACGTGCTGCAGCTCCTGCACCCGCCGGTGTCCCGCGGCGATGTCGTCCGGCGCCCAGCTCCCGGCCGCCAGGACCACCAGCGCGTCGAACACGTCGGCGTTGAGCCCCGCGGTGTCCATGAGCGCGTCGTGGCGGTGGTGGATCGCCGCGCGGAGCCGGTCCTTCAGCCCTGGGTCCACAGTGGACTGGTGGGCGAGGTGGGCCATGCCGAACACCACGTGCCGCCGCTCGTCGCGGCCTGCGAGCCGGCAGATCCGGCGGGTCACCGGGTCCGGCGCGGTGTGTTCGAGGAACGCCAGCAGGTCCACGAACGTCCCCTCGCCGAGCACCGACAGCAGGAACGACGCCAGTGCGAAGTCCGACTCGGTGACGAGCGTGAACAACGACGAGCGCCCGCCTGCCGACGACGTGCCCATCTCGGTGCCACGCAACAACGCCCGCCGCGCGAACACCGACATGTGCCGTGCCTCGTCGGCCATCTGCACGGCCAGGAGCTGCACCACCTCGCGGAAGTGCGGGTGGATCCGCCCGACGAACCTCGCGGGCACGATCAACGCGGCCTGCTCGTTCTCCACCAGGTAGGTCATGACCTGCACGACCGCGGCCTCGACGTCCGGCGGCAGGGTGAACTCCGCCGACCACGGCACCGCCTGCTCCGGGTCCCACTGGCGCGCCGCGGCCTGCGCGTAGAGCTTCGGCGCGATGTCGGCCCAGACCAGGTCCTTGTCGTCCAGGTCGAACATCGGTTCCGGGCCGCCCTTCTCCAGCAGCGCACCCCGCACGCCGAGACCCCAGCTCGCGGGTGGCCTGCCACGCAGGTCCTCCGGCTCGGCGAGCCCGGCCCGTTCCGCACCCCGCCAGCGCGCGTCGTCGGCGTCACCACGCACGACCACGGCCACGCCGTCGTCCGTCGACTCGACCCGGTGCCCGCGCCCGCGTGCCCACGCGGGCAGGTGCACCCGCAGGGCCGGGTCGCGGCCGTGCACCGTGACCCGCCCGCCCGGCGGCAACCCGTCGAGTGCCCGCTGGACGAGCAGGTGGGCGCCCTCGGTGAACCCCAGGCCGGCCAGGTCGACCGAGGCCTCGGGTGTCACGGCCGGTACTCCGCCGCCGTGACCCGGCCGTCGTCGGAGTAGAAGCCGGTCGCGGTCACCTCGGCGTCGAGCGCGGCGTACCCGGTGGTGCGGCCGGGAAGCCACGCGGTGAGGCCCTCCAGGTCGAGCAGCCTGCGTACTTCCACGTCGCCGTAGGACATCGACGACAGCAGCGAGCCGAACAGCTCGACCGCCTCGCCCGCACGGCCCTCGACGACCGTCATGTTGCAGTGGTCGAACGGCACGGTCTGGGTGAGGATCCTGGTGCCCTCCGGTGGCAGCGTGCCCTCCTTCGTGAACGCCAGGTGGTTCGCGTCGACCATGCACGCCGCGTCGACCTGCCCGGCCAGCATCGCCCGCGCCGCGTCCCGCTCGCCGCCGACGTGGTCGCCGTGCAACCCGACACCGACCTCGAACCGGCGGACCGTCGGCTCGATCCCCTGTGCCCGCAGGTGTCCCAGCGGTATCAGTGTCGCCTGTGGACTGTCCACGGCGCCGGTGCCGACCGTGCGCCCGGCCAGGTCCCCGACCGTGCGCACCGGCGAGTCGGCCCGCACCACCACGACCGAGCTGAGGTCGCGGTCGGTGTCGCGCATCGTCAGCGCCTGGACCTCCAGGCCCTCCGCCCGCGCGAGGCGTTGCGCGCGCAGCCACGCGAGCGGCGAGTTCCACGCCGCGTCGACGTGGCCCGCGACGAGGTCCTCGACCTGCCGCTCGTAGTGGGAGTACAGGACGAAGTCGAAGTCGAGCCCGTGGTCGGTGAGCCAGGCGCGGAAACCCTCCCAGATCGTCACCACCTTGGGGTCGTAGGCGACCGCGCCCATCAGCAGCGCCGGGGTCACCGGTTCGCCTCGTCCAGCAGCGGCAGGCCGGTGGTGACGCGGCCGACGAAGTCGTGCAGCGCGTCGGTGGTCGGCGCCATCACCCGCGCCGCGCGCGAGTCGCGGAACCGCCGCTCCAGCCCCAGTTCCTTGCGGAACGCGCTGCCGCCGCACAGCCGCATGGCGCCGTCGGTGACGTCGGCCGCGGTTTCCCCGGCGAGTGCCTTGACCTCCAGCACCCGCAGGGTCGCGTCCTCCCGGCCGGTCTCGAGCGCGGTGAGCGTGTCGCCGAGGAACGCGCGCAACGAGTCGGTGCGGATGCGAAGGACGGCGAGGTCCCGGCGGGCCACGGGTGCGTCACGCAGTGCGGCGCCGGTGTGTTGGAGCGTCGTGGCGGTCAGGTGCCTGCTCGCCTCCGCGACCGCGCTCTCGGCGAGACCGAGGCAGAAGGCCGCGTTGAGGACGAGGAACCACGGCAGCGCCACGGTGAGCGCGACGTCGAGCCCGGCGCCGTCGGCGCCGAGGAGCACGTCCGGGGACACGGTCACGCCGTCGGCGGTCATCGGGCGGGATCCGTTGCCGCGCAGGCCGAGCCCGTCGAACCCGCCGGAGACCTCGAGTCCCGGGAGACCGCTCGGCACGAGCCACAGCGACATGCCCTCGGCACCGGACAACGGCAGGCTCGACCAGACGTAGCTGTCCGCGTGTGCCGCGGAGGTGACCCAGCTCTTCCTGGCGTCGAGCCGCACACGGTCGCCGTCGGCGGTCGCGGTGCCCAACGGGGCCCAGAAATGGCTGCGTGAGCCGAACTCCGAGAACGCGAGCGTGGTCAGGTGGTTCCCGGCGGCGATCGCGCGCCTGACGTCGGCGGGACCGTGTGCCTCGATGACGGCGGTGCCCGCGTAGTGCATCAGCAGGACCATCGCGGTGGAGCCGCATTCGGCGGCCAGCCGTTCGATCACCTCGGCAGCCGCACGCATGCCCTGCCCGCCGCCCACGTCCGCCGCGCTGGTGAGCCCGAGGAACCCGGCGCGGCCCAGTGCCGCGATGTTCTCCTCGGGGAACTCGCCCGCCGAGTCGACCTGTCCCGCGTTGCGCGCGACCGTGTCGGTGATCAGAGCGTCGAGTTCCGAGGCCTGTGGGAGAGTGGCTGTCATGATCCAGGTCCTTTCGCGATAACCGTGTGCTTCGTTGCGGTTCGGCGGTGGTTCTGGTGGGGGTGAGTAGCATCGGCCGCATGAGCCAGGCGGCGTTGAAGGCACTCGGGTTGATCGAGGCGGCGGCGCGGTCCGCGGAGACGGGCCTCGGCGCGATGGACGCCGCCGAGATGGTCGGGCTCGACAAGTCCACCGCCTCCCGCCTGTTGAAGACCCTCACCGACGCCGGCTGGCTGATGCGCGATCCCGTGTCGCGCCGGTACTTCCCCGGCCGCGTGCTGATGGGTGTCGCGCACGCCACGGGTGTCTCGCCCCGCCTGCGTGCCGTGCTCGACGCGACGATCGCCCCGCTGCGGGACGCGATCGGCGAGACTGTCGTGCTGCACCAGCGTTCCGGCGCGTCCCGGGTCAGCGTCGCGGGCTACGAGAGCCGCGAGGAGATCCGGACCGGCTTCGTGCTGGGGGAGGCCCGCCCCCTCACCAGAGGTCCGTCGGGGAAGGTGATCCTCGCGCTGTGTGATGAGCCCGCACCGGAGGATCTGGCTCCACAGCTGGACTTCATCCGCGCGCACGGCTACCTGTCGACCGATTCCGACAGTCTGCCCGGCGTTTCGGCGGTGTCGGTGCCGGTGTTCGACCCCGCCGGGGTCTACGGGGCGCTCACCGCCGCCGGGCCCGAGGCGCGGTTCGACGCCCGGCGGCGGGCCGGGCACGTGGCGGAGCTGTTCGCGGTGGCCCGTCAGGTCACCCAGATCCTCGGTGGCACGACGGAACACTATGCGCGGTGGGCCACTGTGGACGGTCAGTCCGTCGGGTAGCGCAGGGCCACCTGTCGCACGCCGAGATCCGCAGGCAGGGAGTCCATGATCACCGACGCCATCAGGTCCTTGGGGACCAGGCACTCGTCGCACGCCTCGGGTGTGGCGACCACGCGCAGTTCCAGCACCTCGTCCCTGCGGTCCTCGACCACGAGGTCGTAGCCGTCGGACTGCAGACCCTCCCGCAGGCCCGCCAAGGCGGTCATCGTCTCCGTGTCACTCATGTGTATCCCATTCTCATCTGATGAGAGTCAGTATCACTAGGTGCAACACGAGTATCTGCCGTGGCGCGACCCGAGTCAATGGGTCAGCGCAGGTCGCGCGGGTCGATTTCCCTGGTCACGGTCTTGGCGGAGCTGCTGGAGAAGCACACGACCGAGTGCTTGCCCTCGCCGCCCGCCACCACGACGTTGAGGGCCTCCGGCGTGTCCAGGCCGCGGACCATGCCGTCCCGGAAGACCTCGGGGAACCGGCCGCGCCTGCGCCGCACGACCTCCAGCAGGCGGGGCGTGAAAGCGGTCTCCGGGGCCCAGGACCGCTCGTACAGCTCCCGCTGCACGTCAGCACGCGACAGGCCCTCCTTCGCGATCAGGCCGGCGTGCTCGGGGCCGAGCAGCACCGTGACGTGGCCGCCGTTCTGGAAGGTGTTCGTGCCGGACACGGTCAGCGAGCCGGCCAGGTTGGTGAGCACCTCGTCACCGGAGGTCGACACGCTGTCATAGTGGTTGAGCAGGGAGGCCACCCCGGTGACGGTCAGTGCCGACGCCGCGTCGACGCCCCGGCTCGCGGCGAGGGTCTCCCATGGACTGTCGGCCTCGTTCTCGGCGAGCACCATGCCGAACTTCGCCTGCTGGCCGTGGGTGGCCCGGTCGACGGCGCCGGGCAGCGCGCCGCCGATGTTGATCAGCGCGAGCCGTAGTGCGCGGCCGGTGGTGATGTTGCCCCGGTGCCCTGGACCGAGGTAGCCGCGTCCGCTGGTGAGCCCGGCGCGGGCGGCGGCGGGGCCGCTCACGATCACGGCCGGGGTCACCGGGTTCGTGGTGACCTGCACGGCCGTCAGGTTGAACACGGGCTCGACCAGCGCCTGCACGGCCGCGATCACGACGGCCAGCGACTCCGGCCGGGCTCCGGCCATGATCGCGTTGATGGCCAGCGCACGCACGGTCGCCTGGCCCCAGCTCGGCGTGATCGCGCCGATCACCTCGTCGGGGTCGCGGTCGGTCGAGCGGAGGAACTCCGCCAGGCGCGCCCTGGTCGGCGGGATGACCGGCAGGCCGTCGCCGATCTCCTCACGCTCGGTGAACCGCAGCCACTCCTCCGGGTCGTCGGGCAGCTCCCACATCTTCTCGCGGAAGGCCATCACGGCGTCCCGAGGAGGGCGAGGACGTCGGCCAGCACCTGGTCGGGCACCTCACGCTGTAGCAGCTCGTCCCGGGGCACCGACCCGAACGGGTGCGGCACGACGACCATCCGGACGTCGGGCAGCCCGAGCGAACCGGCCACCTTGCCCGCGAGCGAGGCGAAGGGTCTGCTGCACATGACCACGCCCGGCACCCCCAGGGTTTCCAGCTCCACGATGTCGCGGCAACTCCGCGTCGCGCAGGAGCCTCAATCGCCCATCGCGGTCAGCACGAGGTCACACTGGCTGGTGAGCTCCTCGAGCTGGGCGGGGGTGAGCGGGTCGGACGGGACGCGCTTGCGGATCGGGACCAGGTGGACGCCGTGGCTCGCGGACAGCCGCTCCCCGAGCCAGTCGAGCAGGAACCAGGCGTTGGCCTTGCTGTTGTCGACGAGGCCGATGGTGATGCCCTCGAGCGAGCGCGGCGGGGGCGTCAGCGTGACCGCCGCGGGAGCCGCGGGGGAGCGTGGGTCGAGGAACTCGACGGTCATGAGAAGCCACCTTTGCCGCCATGTCAATGTACGCAACATTGATCAACGTATACGAATCATAGGTCCGGTGGCCCGACCGTGCAAGGCGTTCAGTCTCCGATGTGGACGTTCACGGAGTAGATCCGTTCCATGGGGCCGCTTCGGTACGCCTCGATCGCGTGCGCGACCCAGCCCGCCGCCCGCGAGAGGACGAAGATCGTCTCGCCGGAACCCGGTGCCATGCCGAGGACGTAGGTCATCGCGGCGAGCGCGAAGCCGGCGTTGGGGGCGGGAAGTCCGCGCCACTCCTGGGTCTTGATGACGTTCTCGACGGTGGCGAGCCGGTCGGACTGCGGCGAGCACCGGCGCAGGCGGGCCAGCAGGTAGGCCGCGCGGACATCGCCGGTCGGGTAGACCTGGTGGCCGAAGCCGGGAATCGCCGCACCCTGGCGCAGCCGCATGCCGAGTGACTCCTCCACGGTCGCGGCCGACTTCATGTTGTGCAGCAACGACTCGATGGCGAGTGACGCGGAGCCCTTGACGGGGCCGCTGCCGACGTCGATGCCCAGCCTCAGCAGCCCGCTCGGCTCGACACCGGCCCGGGCTGCCGTGCGGACCACGTGGGTGGCGGCGGCGAGGTCGTGGTCGGCGAGCATGACCATGGCCGCGTTCAACAGCTTCAGCTCGGCCTCGTTGGGCGCCCGGTCGCACAGTCGTGACCACAGCAGTGCGGCCATCGGCGACGCGGGTGCGTCGAACGTGGTCGTGTCGACCGGCTCGGACTTCGCGGGGAGCGCGGTGAGCATCGTCGCGAGCGTGCGCTGGGCGGTGGTGGCGACGACGTCGGGGCTCACGTCCCAGGTGGGCGGTTCGACGGCGGCGATGCACGCGGCGATCACCTTCACCTGGTCGACCGGCAGCGCGCTCGCGGGCAGCGTCTTGATGACCTTGCGGCAGAAGCGTTCGGTGGCGGGCGAGGACAGCCACGGCGTCCCGGCGGTGTCGAAACCCCACAGCAGCCTGGCGACCTCCTCGAAGGTCGCGCTCTCCGCGAGATCGGTCGCCTTGCGGCTGCGGTAGAACAGGGCCTCGGGCGTGATCAGCGTGATCTCGGACTCGACGCCGTCGGGCGGGACATTCTCCTTGCCGCGGCGAACCTTCGCGGACAGCCGGTCGATGTCGGCCAGGCGGAACAGGCTGCCCCGGCCACCCGCGGCCTTGCGGCTGGTGAGGCGCCCCCGGCTCACGTACGCGTAGACCGTCTCCTTCTTCACGTTGAGCCGGTCGGCCGCCTCGTCCGCGGTCAGCCAGACACCCGTGTCCTCAGTCATGTCGCGGCCCTTGTCTGCATACGTTGATTGATGGATCAACCTACCACGTTGTCACCCTTTCGCGTCCTTCTCTCGCGCCACGCCGAGGGCACCAACAACGACGTGCCCCCGACGGCCAGGATCGCGCCCAGCACGAAGCTCGCCCCCACCCCGGCGACCGAGGCGGCGGCGCCGAACGCGATGGGCGTGAGGAAGTCCGCGAGCCGGTTGCCGGTCAGCCGCAGGCCGACGGCCATGCCGAGCTGGTGCGGCGGTGCCGAGCCCGCGATGACCGCCATCGACAACGGCCTGCCGGTGCCGAACGCGAGCCCGAGCGTCGCGGTGAGCAACGCCAGTACCACCACCGACGAGGACAGCGGCATGGCGAGCAGCGCGCACACCACGACCAGGCCGACGACCGTCATCAGCGTGTGCCTGCCCCATTTGCGCACGAGTGTCGGCATCACGAGCCTGGCGGCGAGACCCGCGCCGGAGAACAGGCTGAGCACCCAGCTCAGCTGCTGCACCGACAGGCCGGCCTCGTCCTGGAGGTAGATGGGCAGGAACGAGATCCGCAGCATCTCCGGCACCGACATCAGGCAGCTGATGAGGATCGCGATGCGCATGGACCGTGTCCGCAGCAGGGTCAGCGCCTGGCTGCGACCGCTGACGCGTTCCGGTGCGGCCACCGGCTTCCCGGCGATCGAGGGCACGGTCAGCGTCACCCCGCAGGACAGCACACCGAGCGCCGCCGCGCACAGGAACAGGGTGTGGTAGCCGGACACCGCGATGAGGATGCCTGCCACGATCGGGCCGAGGATCTGTCCTGCCGACGCGACCAGGGTGTACACGCTGAAGTGCTTCTCGGCCGTGCCCTTCTCGGCGAGTCCGGCCACCCTGGCCTGACCGCCGAGCATGATCATGAGCTGGCCGGTGCCCGCGAGGACCTGGGCAGCCAGGACGACCGTCAGGTTCGGCCACAGCCACAGTGCGACATAGGCGAGAACGGACAGCAGGGAGCCGAAGAAGAACACCGCGCGGATCCCGTGCCGGTCGGAGATCAGCCCGATCGGCACGGCCAGCACCATCGGGGTCAGCGCGGTCGCGGCGGTGATCACCCCGATGTCGGCGAGGCTCGCGCCGAGGCTCCCGGCGTACAGCGGCACGAACGCCTTCACCATGTGGTTCTGCAGGTAGTGGATGAACGAGAACGCCATCACCGGGCTGAGGCGAGCGAGTGTGCTCATCCCAGCAGAGCCGTCAGCTCGGTGAGGTCCTCGACCTCCTCCAGCCGCTCGACGACGTCGACCAGCCGCGTCACGCGGTCCTCGGCGCCGACCGAGGCCAGACAGTCGGCCACCTTGAGGATCCGGGCGTCCCGGTCCATCGGCCGCGCGACGGAGCCCGGGAAGCTGTGGCAGGTCTCCCGCAGCTCCCGCCCGTCGTGGGTGTGGACGGTGACCCTGGCCCAGGTGTCGAGCTTGTCCTTCGGGATGTCCGGGTTCTCCCGCAGCACGACCTTCGGCAGCGTCTGCTCGACGGCGGGCGAGAACCGGACAGCGTCGGCGAACGTGCCGATACCGACCCGGTCCTGGACCAGCGCCGCGGTCACGCAGTACTCGTAGCTGAACTTGCCGTCCAGGCCGGTGGCGGGCGCGGGCCTGGACAGGTCCGCGCGGTACAGCGGCGGCTCCACCACGACCGCCGCGATGTCCTCGGCGGACAGCCGGTGGCGGGCACGCAGCGTCGCGGCGGCGTCGATCGGCCACTGCATGTAGATCTCCGCCGGGTAGGGCTTGATCGAGAAACCGGGATCGACGAGGTGGAACCGCTTGCCGATCCCGTCGGTGACCGCGTCCCAGTCGGCCTCGCCTGCGAACAGCGCGTCGGCGAACCCCCGGTGCGCGTCGAGGATCTCGGTGTTGCTGGTGACCCCGAGCGCGGCGAGGTCCGCGCACTCGACGCCCGCGCGTGCGGCGCCCCCGGGGTGCAGGGCCTTGGCCATCGTCCCGTTGTTGGCGAACAGGCCACCCGCGCGGGACGCGGCGAGCCCGAACGCGGTGGCCGCGGCCACCGCGTCGAGGCCCAGCACCGACGCCGCGGCGGCCACCGCCCCGAGTGGTCCGACCACGCCGGGCGGGTGGAACGACCGCGACGCGGTGCGCTCACCCGCCGTCCGCAGCCGCTGCTGGACGTCCCAGCCGACCGCGTACGCGGTCACCAGCGCCGCCCCGGACGCGCCGGTGCGCTCGGCGAGCGCCAGCGCGGCGGGCAGGATCGAGGAGGTGCCGTGCGCGGACGGGTAACCCTGGACCTCGTAGTCGAGGCAGTGCCCGGCCACCCCGTTGACGAACGCGGCCAGGGCGGACGGCAGCTGTCGCCCACCGACCACTGTGGACTCCGTAGTGCCGCCCTGCGCGGTCGCCCAGCAGGCAACCCGTTGCGCCACCGGCTGGCCCGCGCCCGCGACGATGTTCGCGAGCCCGTCGAGGATCGCCACCTTCGCCGCGGCGACCACCTCCGCCGGCAGCTCGCCAGGGCTCGTCTCCGCGACGAACCCCGCGAGCCGCCCGGTCGGTGTCATGCCGGCGCCGCCGCCGAGCGGGCCGCGTGCTCGCCGGCGATCCGCCCGAACACCGCGCCTGCCATCATGCCCGAGCCGGAGGGGTAGTTGCCGTGCCAGAGGCCGCCGAGCATCTCGCCCGCGGTGTAGAGGCCGGGGATCGGCCGGCCCGCGGTGTGCTGCACCTGCGCGGTCTTCGCGTCGACCCGCAGGCCGCCGAAGGTGAACGTGATCGCGCAGCACACGCCGTAGGCCTCGAACGGGCCCTCCTCGATGCTGATCGAGTAGTTGCTCTTGTCGATCGCGAGCCCCGAGGTGTGCTTGCCGTCCAGGGTGAACGGGCTCGGGTCCAGCTTGCCCGGCTGGATCGCCGCGTTGTACTGCGTGACCGTGGCGCGCAGCTTCTCCGCGGGCACGCCGATCTTCGTCGCCAGTTCGTCCAGTGTGGCCGCCGTGACACCGGTGGCGTTGTTGCGGTCGTAGTCCTCGAGCAGGCCGAGTCCGCGTGCCTTCGAGTCGAAGAGCTGGTAGGCGACGCCGCCGGTCTGCGCGCGCACCGACCAACCCATCTTCGCGTAGGTGCGACCACGCACGTCGCTGCCCTCGTCGACGAACCGCTCGCCCTCGAGGTTCACCATGATGCTGTACGGGTAGGCGTAGCGGCTGGTCCGCATGCCGCCGTTCGGCACCGACGACGGCAGCGTGTACGCGGGGCGGTCGATGTCCTGCGGCGACGCGTGGCAGGACGTGAAGCTGCCGTAGGGCATCGCGCCGATGGCGAGTGCCGCGTTGATGCCGTCACCGGTGTTGTAGGGCACGCCGCGGTTCTTGACCGTGTC
This sequence comes from Actinophytocola oryzae, assembly GCF_004364325.1. GTDB lineage: Bacteria > Actinomycetota > Actinomycetes > Mycobacteriales > Pseudonocardiaceae > Actinophytocola > Actinophytocola oryzae. The sequence continues at coordinate 704,620 of NZ_SOCP01000001.1, forward strand.
CCAGCCCGCGCCGAGGTACTTGGCCCGCATCTCCGGGTTCGCCTCGAAACCGCCGCACGCCAGGATCACCGCCTTGGCGCGGAAGGTCGTGAAGCCCTCCGGGGTGAACGCCCGCACCCCATCGACCTCGCCGCGCCTGTTCACGATGATGTCGGTCATCGAGGCCTCGTAGTGGATCTGGCCGCCCGACTTCTCCACGTTGCCGAAGTGCCGTTCCTGCAGCCGGTACCCGCGGCCTGCCATCTGGGTGGTGTTGCCCGCGGTGGCGGCGATGTTCGGCACCCACGCGTGCCCCTTGCCGCGCAACCACTTGATGGTCGGGTAGGCGTTCTCCACGTGCGTGGTGAGCAGGTCCTTGTCGGCCTTGCCCGCGGTGGTGCGGATGACCTCGTCCCACAGGTCCTCCTTGCCACGCCGGGGAAGGCGGTCGTGGATCACGGCGAGGTCGTCGGGGTTCGGGTCGTCGATGAGCACGGCGAGCTCGTCGACGTTCTCGTACGGGAACCGCATGTGGCCGGTGAGCGCGCTGTTGCCGCCGCGCTCGTCGCGCGGCGCCTTCTCCAGGACCGCCACGGACGCGCCGAGGTCCAGCGCGGCCTGCGCGGCGCAGAGCCCCGCGTTGCCGCCGCCGACCACGACCACGTCGTAGTAGTACTCGTCTTCCATCGTCGATCCCTCTCTCAACTGGGTCGTGGCGGGTCAGGTCAGGACGTCCGACTCGGCCAGCTCGGTGATCTCGTTGTCCGACAGGCCCAGCAGTTCGGTGAGCACCTCGCGGGTGTGCTCGCCGAGCAGGGGAGCGGGCCGGTGCAGCCCGCCGGGGGTCACGGAAAGCCGGAACGGCGGTGCGCCGTACAGGGTGGTGCCCATCTCGCGATGGCGCAGGTACTGCCAGTGCTCGCGGTGTGCCAGCTGCGGGTCGTGGCGCACGAGGGCCTCGGTGTCCCGCACGACACCCGCCGGGATGCCGCGTCCCTGCAGCACGGCCATCGCGTCCTCGGCGCGCCAGGTGGCGAGGCGTTTCTGTACGGCGGCGTCGACCTCGGCCGCCGCCGCCCGCCGACCCGCCTCGTCCGTCCACTGTGGCGGGGCGCCCAGCGCCAGCTCCTCGGCCAGCGCGCGCCACTCCGCGTCCGTGCGTACGGCGACGGCGAGCCACTCGTCCTCGCCCGCGCACCGGTAGATGCCGTGCGGACACCACGTGGGGTCGGTGTTGCCGCGTGCCGGCGGGTCGACGCCGTTGACGGTCCACTCCATGATGGACGGTGCGATCGCCGCGATCGTCGGTTCGGTCTGGGCGATGTCGATGAGCTGGCCCTCGCCGGTGCGCCGCACGTGGCGCAGTGCCGCGAGCACGGCGAACGCCGCATGGCACGGGTTGGGCACGTGGTCGGGGTAGTTGGTGCCGGTGCCGACGGGGTAGCGGTCGGGCAGGCCCGTGAGGTGGGTGAGGCCGATCAGCGCGGTGATCGTGAGGCCGTAGCCGAGGTTGTCCTTCTCGGGGCCGGTGGCGCCCTGCATGGACATCGACAGGTAGACCACCCTGGGGTTGACCGCGCGCACCTGCTCGTAGCCGAGGCCGAAGCGGTCCATCACCCCCGGCCGGAAGTTGTTGGCCACGACGTCCGCGGTGGCCGTGAGCCGCCGCGCCAACTCTTGGCCTCGGTAGTCCTTGAGGTTGAGGGTGATGCCGCGCTTGCTGGTGTTGCGCTCGGCGAAGTAGCCGCTGCGGTCGACACCGCGGACCCCGCCCGCGAACGGCGCGCCGACGCGGAGGCTGTCGAGGTGTTTCGCGCTCTCCACCTTGATGACGTCCGCGCCGTGGTCGGCGAGGAGCTTCGTGGTGAACGAGCCCGCGCCGACCCACGTGAAGTCGAGCACCCGCACTCCCGCCAGCGGCCCGGTCACGCCGCACCGCCGACCGTCAGCTCCGCGCGGACCTTCGCCGTGTGCTCACCGGGTGCGGGCACGCCGCCCCGGCTGTGCCACGGCGTCGCGCCGAGCACGTAGGGCGGTCCAGGTGCGAGCATCTCCAGCCCCGACGCCGTGACGGTCGTGCGCAGGAAGTCCCGGTGGCGCAGCTGTTCACTCGCGGCCACGTCCGCGGCCGTGTTCACCGGGCACAGCGGGATGCCGAGACCCTGCGCGTCCCGGTACAGCCCGATCCGGTCGCGGGACGCGGCGAACGCGCCGAACACGGTGCCGAACGTCTCCTTGGCCTCGGACGTCTCCAGGTAGGCGCGGTCGGTCCACTGTGGAGCGGCGAGGTCCGCCGCGCCAGGCACGCCTTCGGCGGAGAGCCATTCGACGAGCCGGTCCCAGAACCGGCCGGACGCGATGCCGCCGACGTAGAGGTAGACGTAGCCGTCGGTGCACGGGTACAGGCCGGTGCCTGCGTGGCGTTGCATCCCGTCCGGCCTGCCACGCACGATGCCTTCCAGGTCGAGGTACTGGGGCGCGTTCTCCAGCGCCATCGACACGCACTCCTGGATCGCGACGTCGACGTGCTGGCCGGTGCCGGTGCTCTCGGCGTGCAGCACGGCCATCATCGAGGCGACGGCGGCGAACAGGTTCGCCATCACGAGCGCCTGGTTCGCGGGCGGCCGTACCGGCGGCCCGTCGGCGTACCCGCCGAGCGACAGCAGCCCGCCCAGCGCCAGGCACACGAGGTCGGTGCCCGCGAACCCCGCGAACGGGCCGGTGCGGCCGAACGGCGTGATGCTGGTGACGACCAGGCCGGGGTTCGCGTGACACAGCTCGGCAGGCCCGAGTCCTGCGGCCTCGAGTTCGCCCGGGGTGGTGCTCTCCACGAACAGGTCCGCCGTGGCGAGCAGTCCTCGAAGGAAGTCCCGACCGCCGGTGACGCTGTACTTGCCCGCGTTCTCGTAGGCGAAACGCAGGCTCTCACCCGTGGCGTCCGCGAGCGGTGGCTCCGTGCGGCCCGGCGCGCCACCCGGCGGCTCCACGAGGAACACGTCGGCGCCGAGGTCGGCGAACAGCCTGCCGCAGTAGCCACCCACGGGACCGGCCAGCTCGACGACCCGCAGACCGGCCAGCGCGGCGGCGGTCACGACGGATCCTCGTGGCGGAACTGGTGGATGGTCACGCCCGGCGCTACCTCGGTGAAGGTCACCTGGACCGCGTCGCCGACCCGGACCTCGCCAGGCGGCACACCGACCACATTGGACAGCAGGTGCGGTCCCTCGGCCAGCTCGACGATCGAGACGTTGTACGGGACCTCGGTCGCGAAGGCCTTGTTGTAGACCTGGTGGAAGACGACCGTCGAGAACACGGTCCCGCGCCCCGACAACGCCTCCCACTCGTAGTCCGACGACAGGCACTGCGGGCAGACGGTCGCGATCGGGTTGCGCAGGTGCCCGCACGCGGTGCACCGCTGGAGCCGGAGCGCGCCGTCGGCGAGGCCGTCCCAGAACGGGCGGCTGAGGTCGGTCGGGGTGGGCAGTGGCCTGGTCATCCCGGTCACCGCCCCGGGGTGAGGACGAGGGCGTTGGCGTTGTTGAGCGCCATGCCGCGACCGGTCACCAGGCACACCTCGGCGTTCTCGACCTGCCGCGGCCCGCACTCGCCTCGGATCTGGCGCACGCCTTCGACGATGTGCAGCCAACCCTCCATGTAGGACTCCGACAGGTTGCCGCCCGCCGTGTTGACCGGCAGCTCGCCGCCGAGCTGGATGCGCCCGCCCTCGACGAACGACCCGCTCTCACCCGGCTTGCAGAAACCGCCGTGTTCCAGCCACAGCAGGACACTCATCGTGAAGTTGTCGTAGAGCTGGGCCACGTCCACGTCCTCCGGGCCGATGCCGGCCATGGCGTAGGCGTTGTGCACCGCCGTGCGCTGGTGCGGCAGCGTGAGCCAGTCCGGGTTGCCGATGGTCTGGTTGGTGTGCGCCTGCCCCATGCCCGCGATCCGCACCGGAGGCCGGCGCAGGTCCTTCGCCTTGTCCGCGGCCGTCACGATGACGCACACGCCGCCGTCGGAGATCAGGCAGCAGTCGAGCAGGTGGAACGGCTCGACGATCCAGCGTGAGGCCTGGTGGCCGGCGACCGTGATGGGTTCGCGCATCACCGCGTTCGGGTTGAGCGAGGCGTGGTAGCGGCAGGCGACGGCCACCTCGCCGAGCTGTTCGCTGGTCGTGCCGTAGACGGCCATGTGCCGGCTCGCGGTGAGCGCGCTGTTCGCCGCCGCGGCGAACATGCCCCAGATGCCCCACGAGTCACCCCAGCCGGACGCGCGGTCGAACCGGCTGCCGCCCGTGCGTGCCGCGTCGCCGAAGACACACGCGACAGTCGTGGCGAGGCCCGCCTTGATCTGCGCCGCGGCCATCTGCACCAGGCCGCCCGCGGTGGCGCCCCCCATGGTCATACTGCCGGTGACGAGTGGGTTGACGCCCAGCTCCTCCCCGAGCCGCAGGAAGTTCAGCGCGCCCTCGGGTGCGGTGGTGCCGGGGAAGGTCAGCAGGCCGTCCAGGTCCGATTTGGACAGTCCGGCGTCGTCGAGCGCGGCCTTCACCGCGTCGACGGCGAGTGACAGCGACGTCGAGCCGGGGAGCTTGCCCTGCGGCGTGGCGCCGACCCCGACGATCGCGACGTCCGTGGTCATGTTTCTCCCTTCAGCGTCCGGTGAAGCGGGCGGGCCTGCCCTCGGTGAACGCGGCGCGGCCCTCCGCGCGGTCGTCCGTCTCGCGGATGAGCCCGAAGGCCGCGTGCTCCAGTCGCATGGCGACCTCCAGCGGAGCGTCCAGTCCTCTGTGGACCAGTTGCTTGATCGCACGCACGGACAGCGGCGCGTTGGCCGCGATGCGTGTGGCGATCGCAAGCGCCCGTGGCAGCAGCTCCTTGCCGGGCAGCACCTCGCTGACGAGGCCGGCCCGCAGTGCGTGGTCCGCGCCGATCCGGTCGCCGGTGAGCAGCATCTGCATCGCGAGGGACTGGCCGACGGCGCGGGGGAGGCGTTGGGTGCCGCCCGCGCCGGGGATGCTGCCGACCCGGACCTCGGACAGCCCGAACGAGGCGTTGCCCGACGCGAGCCGGATGTCGCAGGCGAGCGCGATCTCCATGCCGCCGCCGATGGCGTAGCCGTTGACGGCTGCGATGAGCGGGATGCCCGCCTCGTCGAGACCGGCGAGCAGGTGGTCGGATCCGTTGCCGCCGAACAGGTCCGCGGCGAACGCGTGGTCCGGCTTCGGGGTGGCGGTGAGGTCGGAGCCCGTGCAGAAGGCCCTCGTGCCCGCCCCGGTGATCACCGCGACCCTGATGTCCCGGTCGGTGGCGAGCCTTTCCCACGCCCGCTTCAGCTCCGCACGCATCGGCCGGTCGATCGAGTTGTGCTTCTCCGGCCGGTTGAGGGTGAGTACGGCGACCCCTTCGTCAACCTCCATGTCGACCGGCATCGCTCACCACCCCTTTCACAACTTGACTGTACTGCATTGATCCATGCGATCAATGTATGTGTCGAGTGTGCCGTCGGCCACGAACTCCCTTGCGGAGCGCCATTTCCCGGCGACCTCGACGGCGCTCGCGGTCACCGGCAGCTCCGCGATGTCGACCCCGCGAGTGGTGCCGTCCGCGTACTCGGCGAGCACGGTGCGTGCCTCCGCGTCCTCCGGCCGCCACCTGGGTGAGAGGTCGACACGCACGTGGTCCATCGCCTTGCGCACCAACGGGTCCGCGACGCGCTCCTCGGTGAGGTCGCCGAGTGCGGGGCCACCGTCGCGCAGCACGCACGCGAGTGCGTACCTCAGGCTCAGCAACGCCTCGTCCACCGTCGCGGGCACGTCGAACCGGCTGCCCTCCGACGCGGCCGGGACACCGACCACGGTGAACCGACGCACCACTCCGTGTCGTGCCAGCTCGTGCGCGGCGCGGACCACCCTCTGCTGGTCGACGTGGCCGGGGACGAGCTTGGTGCGGACTGCCGAGCCGAGTCGGATGGGTTGGTGCAGCAGGGTTTCCAGGTCGTCGAACCCGGCGCGGGACAGACCGGCGAACGCCTCGCCGAAGCCCTGCCGTGACTCGAGCACGTCGGTGGCGCCGTGGTAGCCACCCTCGGCGAGGCGCGCGGCGACGAGGCCGTCGCGTGCCGCGTTGCCCGCGTGCGTCAGGGCCGCCGTGGTGCCGTGGTTCGCGATCAGCCCACCGGCCGACGACGCCGCCACGGCGAGTGTCGCGGTGACCCGGGCCTGGTCGTGTCCGAACAGTACGGCGCACGCGACGGCGGCCGCGACCGTGCCGAACACCGACGTGCCCGCGAAGCCGCGCTCCGCCTCCCGGTACCGGGAGGCACGCCACAGCGCGGACGCGGCGTGGACCCCGATCGCGAACGCGTCGAGCCCGGCGGTCCCCGGCTCGTCCGTGCCCGCCGCCGCGCACAGCGCACCCCACACCGGCGCCCCGGCCGCGCCGAACGCCGCGGTGTCGTCCATGCCGGACGCGCCCGCGAGTGCCGAGGTGCGCCAGGCGAGCCACGGCCCGTGGGCAGTGCCCAGCTCGTCCGCGAACGCCCCGATCGTGGCGCCGGACGGGGTGTGGGTGCCTGCCGCCGCCGCGCACAGCGTGTCAAGGCGGGACAGCTCGGCGACCGCACGGGACTCGTCCGGCACCGGCCCTGCCGCCGCGACGAAGTCGCTCAGGATGCCTGTCGCCGCCACGTGCCGCTCCCTTCCACGGTCGCGATGGCCGTCCGCACGTCCGGTGTGGACTCGACCGCACGCCACGCCTTCTCCGCAGCCGCGACGGACTCGGCGGGCAGTGAACGGCGCGCGTTGTCCCGGAACTTGCCGAGCAGCTGGTCCTCGGGGAGCGGCGCCTTGGGGCCACCGACGAGATCGGACCTCGGGACCGACGCGGTCAGCTCCCGGCCGTCGCGAAGGCGCACGGTGATCGGGTTGCCGCGTCGCTTGTGGGCGCCGCTCGTGGTCCAGCGGGACACCACCTCGCCCCGCACCTTCTCCATCGCCGCCACGACCGGCGGGTCGGCCCACCGCTCGTCGCGGAAGTCGTCGACGCCGAGCCCGCCGCGGACCAGCACGGCGGCGAGCGCGTAGCGGATGCTGAACTTGGCCTCACACCCGTCGGCGGGCGACGGATAACGCAGCACCGGCGAGGTCTCGGTCATTCCGTGCACGACCACCTCGTCGACGTCGTCGGCGCCGATGCCGTGCGTGCGGACGAGGTCCAGCAACGCCGACACGGCACTGTGGTTGGACCCGCAGCACGGGAACCGCTTGACGAACAAAGTCCGCGCGGCACGGAACGGGGCGCCGAGCCTCGCGACGAGCGCGTCCGCGTCCAGTGCCCGGTGCCCGACGAAGCTCTCGAGGAAACCGCCCCGGGCCTCGAACACCGCCGGTGAGCCGGTCGCGCCCTGCCGGGCCAGGAGCCCCGCCACCACGGCGTTGCGTGCGGCCTGACCGGCGTGCAGCGGCTTCACCATCGTCCCGGTGGCCCTGCCCAGTCCGGCGGCCTCCGTGGCCGCGATGGCCAGCGCCGCCACGGTCTGCTCGACGGACAGCCCGAGCAGCCTGGCGACCCCGCAGGTCGCGCCGAGCACACCGAACACCGGCGTCGAGTGGAAGCAGCGGTCATACTGGTCGTAGCCGCCGCACAGGGCGGCGGCGACCTCGAACCCGAGGCAGTGCGCGACGCAGAGGTCCCGCCCGGACGCTGCCGTCCCGAGGTGCTCGGCGACCGCCAGCAGGGCGGGCACCAGCGGCGCACTCGGGTGCCCGTAGCCACCCATGTCGTCGAAGTCGTCGCTGTGCGCGAACGTCCCGTTGGCGTACGCCGCGCTCGCCGCGTCCGTCCGGTACCCGGCCCCCAGGACGGTGCACCGCGCCGGACCCGCCGTCGCACGCACGTGCTCGCCGACGATCCGGCCCTGCGGTGACGTCGCGCCCGCGAGTGCCGCGCCGACCGTGTCGAACACCGACCGCGCCACGACGTCGAGGTCCTCGGCAGGCACGTCCCGGGTGGACACCACGAACTCGGCGATGCCGGCCGCGAGCGTCATGCCGGCACCTCCGCGGTGCCGAACAGCCCGTCCTCCAGCCAGGTCCGCGCCCGGCCGCGCACGAGCAGCGAGAGCAGCACGCGGACATCGTCGACCTCGTCGAGCCCCTCGACCAGCTCGGCGGCGGCCAGCCGGTCGTGCCTCGGCATCCCGGCGTGGTCCCAGCAGGTGTCGAACTTCTCGCGCAGCTCGTGGTCGTGCAGCGGGCGGCTCGGCGACCCCGGCGCGTTGTCCACGCGGTGGCGCGCGGTCCGTCCGTCGGCCAGCTCGACCCGGACCTCGACGAACCCCCGGCTGCCCGCACTGCCCCTGCGGCCCTCCGGGTCGCCTGGCGCGCACTCCGGGTCCTCCACCGCCGACACCGAGTCCAGCAGCGCCTGCACGGCCGGGCGGCGGACGGCCTCGTCGGTGAACGCGCCGAGCCCGTAGTCGCCGTCGTGGATGCCGACCGCGAGGACATACTCCATGCTGAACTTGCCCTCCAGCCCGGTCGTCGGCCGGTGGCAGGGGAGCGGGCGCATCGAGCCGGGCGGCACGTGCGCGGACACCGACACGACGTCGGAGCCACCCAGGACGCCCTCGGCACGCAGGTGCGTCACCGCGTCGATCGCCCGGTGCAGTGCGTAGCAGCACGAGTACCGCTTGAACGTCACGCCGGGGGAGAGGAGCGTGTACGGGTCGCCGAGCGAGGTGAGCAACTCGTCGGGGTCGGAGACCTCCGTGCCGTACACGCCGAAGAACCCGCCGGGCCCGGTCAGCGCGTGGTCGGCGCCGGTGAGGCCGCGTTCGGCCAGTAGCGCCGCCGTCAGGCCCGCCGCGGCGGCCCAGCCGCTGTGCAGTGACTTGGTCATGGTGCCGAACCCGACCCGCAGCCCGCTCGACATCGACGTCGAGACGGCCAGCGCGTGCCGTGCCCGCGCACTGTCCAGCCCGAGCAGGTTCGACACCGCGGCGGCGGCCCCGAACACGCCGATCGTGCCCGTCGAGTGCCAGCCGCGGTTGTAGTGGTCCTGGCCGATGGCCTTGCCCATCTTCGTGGCGACCTCGTGGCCGACCACGTAGGCACGCAGCAGGTCGATGCCGCGGCGCGGCACCTGGCCCGCCGTGGCGAGGAGCGCCGGGAGGATGACCGAGCTGGGGTGCCCCGGCATGAGCGAGACGGTGTCGTCGAAGTCCAGGGCGTGCGCGAGCGTGCCGTTGGCGATGGCCGCCCGCTCCGGGCCGGTCAGCAGGTCGGTGCCGATCACCACCTGGCTGCCGGGCCCCGGGTCGCGCATGGCGGACAGCACCGGCCCGGCGAGGTCGCTGTGCCCCGCGGCGAACATCGCGGCGAGCGTGTCGAGCACGGCGCGTTTGGCCTGCGCGAGCACACCGTCCGGGAACGAGTCGGCCGTCGTGTCGGCGACGAACGCCGCCAGCCGTTCCTCAACATCGGTCATGCGAAGATCCCCTGTGGTACGTAGAAGTCGAGCGCGTTGGTGATGACGAAGAGGACCACCGCGGCCGCGAACGCCCCGATGACCGAGAACAGCCAGGACTGGCGGCTCGCGAGGCGCAGGAAGCACAGCAGCCACACGGTCATCCCGATGAACCCGCCGATGACCATCACCAGCACACCGAGCCCGACCATCCAGCCGAGCCAGTAGGCCACCTGCCGCAGGACGGCCCCGTCGACCCGCTCGTCGTCGTCGACCGGCTCGGCAGCGGCGGAGGGCACGTCGTCGGCAGGCGGCGCCGAGGTGGGTTCGCCGACCTCGGCGGGTACCGACGCGGGCGCCGCGACCGGGCGCCTGCGCACCAGCGTGACGACGTCCTTGACGATCACCGAGAGCGCGCAGACCGCGCCGACGATCGCGACGAACGCGGGGAACCACATCGACGCCTCGCTGAACGTGAGCGCGTCGAGCCCCGCGTACACCATGATCACGAGCGTGAGGGACGCGACCGCGAGGCTCGTCCACACGGTGCCCCGGTTCACTTCGCGCTCCCGGTCGTCTCGAGCGTGCTCTCCGTCGGCGCGGGCGCCGGCGCGGCAGGCTTGGGGCGACGCCGCAGCAGTCCTGCCGAGAGCACCGCGATGATCGCGATCCCGACGGCGACCACGCCTGGGCGGGTGAGCCAGTCGAAGTCGTAGCGGCCCATGGAGATCCACAGGTAGCGCTCCGCGGGCGGGCCGAGGACGAACCCGACCACGAACGCCGCACGCGACCAGCCCGCCTGCAGCGCGAACCAGCTGAACGCCCCGATGCCGAGCAGCATCGCGATGTCGCCCCAGTCGCGGCCGTTCTGGTACACGGCGAGGACGACGGCGGCGAACAGGAACGGCACCAGCCTGCGTGCCGGGATGAGGCAGAGCTTCGCGACGGTGTTGCGCAGCGAGAAGCACACGCCGGTGGCGAGGATGTTGGCCACGGCGAGGCTCCACACGATGGTCAGCACCACCGGCAGGTTCGCGTCGGACACCATCTCCGGACCGGGCTGCAGCCCCACGAGCACGAGCCCGCCGAGCAGTACCGCGGTCGTGCCGCTGCCGGGGATGCCGAACATGATCGCGGGGATGAGCTGGCCGCCCTCCATCGCGTTGTTCGCCGCCTCCGGCGCGATGACACCCCGGATGTCGCCCTTGCCGAACCTGTCGCGGACCCGCGCCATCCGCGCGGTCAGGCCGTAGACGATCCAGCTGACCGCGCTGCCGCCGACCCCGGGGATGGCGCCGAGCAGGGCACCCATCCCGGAGCTGCGCGCGATCAGTCCCGGTCGCTTCAGCGACTCCTTGGCGCCGTCGAACCGGCCGGTCGTCAGGTCGTCGGTGACCTGGCTGATCGGCTTGTTGCGGCGCAACAGGTCGATGAACTCGGGCAGTGCGAAGACCGCCATCGCCACGAGTGCGATGTTGAGCCCGTCGGACAGGTACGGCCAGTCGAACGTGTAGCGGTAGTCGGCGGAGGCGGGCGCGCCGCCGACCGTGCTCAGCAGCAGCCCGAACGCGGCGGCGAGCAGGCCCTTGACCATCCGGCCCTTGGCGAGGATCGCCACCGTGCTGATGCCGAGCAGCGTGAGCATGAACAGCTCCGGCGACCCGAACGAGAGGATGAGCGGCCGGAACACCGGCAGCACCGCGAACAGCACGGCCGCGCCGATCAGTCCGCCGAGCATCGACGCGGTGAACGACGCGCCGAGCGCGACCGCCGCCTTCCCCTGTTTGGCCAGCGGGTAGCCGTCCATCACCGTGGCGCCGGCACCCGCCGAGCCGGGCACCCCGACCAGCACGGCCGGGAACGTGTCCGACGTGTGGTTCGCCGCCATGATCCCGATCATCAGCGCCATGGCCGAGCTCGGGTCCATGCCGTAGACGAACGGCAGCAGCAGTGACATCCCGGCGACGCCGCCGAGACCGGGCACCAGCCCGACGATCAGGCCGACGAGCACGCCGAGAGCGAGGTAGCCCAGCCGTTCCAGGGTGAACAGGTCGGCCAGCGCCTGGAGAGCGATGTGGAGCATGGCGGTCCTTGTCCGTCAGTGAGCGGTCGGGCCGGCGGCGGAAGCCGCGCCGCCGGCCCGAGGGCTCAGAACTTGTAGTCCCAGCGGTCGACCAGGTAGTCCTGCAGCCACTTGCGTGCGGCCTGGTCGGGCTTGGCCATCGCGTCGATCGCGGACGTCAGCTTGTCGCCGGTGAGCGGCTCGGCACCCTGCAGCTCGTCGTCGAGCTTCTTGCGGGCGCCCGGGTCGGCGAGGAACTTGTCGATGCCCTCCTTGACGGCCTTGACCGCCGCGTCGGGTGCGTCCTTGTGCAGCCACAGCGCCTTGGACAGCGAGTCGCTCGCGGAGACCAGCATGTTGTAGGCCTCCCAGCCGGGGCCCTCCGCCTTCTCGTCGTAGATCGACTCGTACAGCTCGGCCGGGGTCATCAGGTCGGGCAGCGTCTCCATCCGCTCGAGCTTCCCGTCCTGCACGAGACCCGTGCTCATGATCGGCACGACCTCGCCGCCCTTGACCCGGGGCACGATGTCCTTGAGGTAGGGGAGCACGCCGATCAGCGCGACGTTGGCCTCGTTGCGGTCGAAGGCGATGTTGGCGTCCGCCGCGCCCTCGTAGCCGAACAGCGGCTTGTAGTCGACCTTCAGCAGGTCCATCGCGAGCAGCTTGCGCAGGTCGCCACCCGACGGTGCCTGTCCCGCGAACACCAGCGGCACCTTCGCGCCGCCGACGATGCCCTCCGGCTTGGTGATACCGGTGTCGGACCGGACGTAGATCGCCGCACCGGCAGGCACGCCGAAGAGCGGGATCATGTCGGCGAACTCGAACTTCACCGCAGGGTCCTGCACGACGTAGGAGGAGTGGGTCGCGCCGGAGGAGACCAGGATCGTGGTGCCGTCGTGCGGCTCACGTTCGGCGAAGTAGTTGGCGCCGGTGATGCCGCCCGCGCCGCCCCGGTTCTCGACGTAGACACTGGGGTTGCCGGGGATGTACTGCTGCAGCAGGGGAGCGAGCAGGCGGGCGGTGGTGTCCGCGCCGCCGCCCGGGGCGAACGGCACGAGCAGCTTGATCTTCTTGCCGTCGTAGTAGGGGCCGTCCCCGGAGCTCTCGCCGCCGAAGTCCGCGCCACACGCGGTGAGGGTGAACGCCACGATCGTCGTGAGGGCGACCAGGCGTGCTCGCCGGGTGCGCCCACCGAGCCACCGAGCACCTTTGCCCTGTAACACGGTAACTCCTATCTTCTTGCTACTGGATGTGCCTGTCGCCGCGGAGGATCCCCGCGAGTTCGTCCACATCGGACAGTTCGGCGACGCCCGCGACCAGTCCGGCGAACCGGTCCCGGTCGGCGTCGCCCAGTACGTCCCTGGTGCACGAGGTGAACTTGCGCCGGATGTCGTCGTCGGTCAGTGCCGTCTCCTGGGTCCGGCCGCGCGGACGTTCCATCCGTACCTGCCGGGTGGCGCCGTCCGCGAGCGTGAGGTGTACTTCCGCGGCGAAGTGCTCCGGCCCGAGGCGGTCTTCCGGCAGCGGGTGGCCGCGCACCACCGACCGCGTCGCGACGACGTCGGCGTCGGTGATGGCCGACGGCGTGAAGTCGTCGATGCGGACCTCGCCCCTGGTGAGCGCGAGCGCGACCGTGTGCTGGAGGCTGAACTTCGCGTCGAGCGGGTTGTCGGGGCCTGGCCGGTCGAGATGGGCGAAGCGTCGGGGGTGGATGTAGGCGTCGACGCGCGCGACGCGCTCGTCCCGGCCGAGGCCGTCGTGCAGCGTGATGGCCGCGTCGACGGCCGCGTGCGTGCCGCCGCAGCAGGGGTGGAGCTTGATCGCGATACCCGGGTCGTCGAGGTCCCACGGCGCGCCGAGGTGCCCGGTGGTCTCGGCGAGGTCGAAGTTGCCCACCCCGTTGAACACGGTCGCGAAGCCCTGGGCCTCCTCGAACGCGGACGGCTTCGCGGTGGCGCCCGCGGCGACCAGGTTCGCGCACTGGACGCCGCTCTGGGCGGCACGGCCGACCTGGAGGGGCTTGGCCATCGTGCCGAAGCTGGACTTGAGCCCCGACGACATCGCCGTGGCCATGCCCAGCGCGGTCGCGCACTGCTCCGCGTCCATGCCGACGAGCTTGGCGACCGCCGCGGCGGCGCCGAAGACCCCGAGCGTCGCGGTGGGGTGCCAGCCCTTGTCGTAGTGGACGAAGTTGACGCCCCTGGCGATCTTGGTGGTGATCTCGACACCGACGCAGAACGCGAGGAGCAGGTCCTTCCCGGTGGCCCCGTGGGCCTCGGCCGCCGCGAACGCGGCGGGCAGGACCGCGACGGTGGGGTGGCCGCCCTGGGTGTGGCTGACGTCGTCGAAGTCGAGTGCGTGCCCGACGGAGGCGTTGACGAACGCCGCGGTCTCCGGCGTGGCGCGCCTGCCGAGGCCGACGAGGCTGGCCGTGCCGGTGCTGTCCTTGCCCGCGTAGGCGTCCACCACCGACGTGATGGGCTGTCCGAGCGCGGCGAGGGTGACGCCCCAGCAGTCGAGCATGCTCCTGGTCGCCGTCGCGATCGCGGCGGGCGGTAGGTCGTCGAACGTCGCGGCCGAAACCCACCGGCCGAGAACCTGGGACACGGTCTCCGTCACGAGCGCTCCTAGCGAGGAGTCGGCGGTCCCCCGATGTGCCGCTATCTACATTGACAACATTGATTGACTACATTGATTCCGTCGATGCACTTAATCATGCTGCGTTCCCGCGCGTCAAGACACGAGTTCCTCAATGGACGAAGGTGGCGCAGGGTGCCGGACCGGCTACGACCAGGCGGATCGGACAAACGACGACGGACCCGGCACACACGCGAGACGGGCACCTCCCCTCGCGGCAAGGTGCCCGTCACTGTCCCGAGTGGACTACGGAGTCATGGTCGCGCGGCGTCGTGGATGATCTCCAGCACCTCGTCCACATGCGACTTGTGCGTGCGGAAGCTCAGCACGCACAGGCGGATCGTGTGCCTGCCGTCCAGGCGGGTGCTCGACAGGTACGCGCGGCGGGTGTCGTTGACGCGGGAGAGCAGCCGCGCGGTGGCGGCGTCGCCGTCGGGAGAGCGGAAGACGGACACGGTCAGGTCCGGGGCGAGCGGCACCTCGAGGTTCGGGTCGGCCGACAGCGCCTCGTGGACGTGGGCGGACAGGTCGAGCTTCTCGTCCAGCTCACGCCGGAAGGCGTCCACGCCGTGCAGGTGCAGCGGCAGCCACAGCCGCAGGCCGCGGTAGCCGCGGGTCAGCTCCGGGCCGAGGTCGGCGGCGTCGGGCCACGTGTCACGGTCGAGGTCCTGCAGGTACTCGCCCGTGGCGGTGTGCGCGGCGCGTAGACGGGCCTGGTCGCGGACCAGCAGCACGCCGGTGCCGAACGGCAGGAACAGGCCCTTGTGCGGGTCGAGTGCGATCGAGTCGGCGCCCGTGATGCCTGCGAGCACCTCCCGGCCGCGCGTGGTCAGCTGGAACGCGCCGCCGTACGCGCCGTCGACGTGGAACCACAGGTCCTCGCGGCGGGCGAGGTCACCGGCCGCCGCGAGCGGGTCGACGGTGCCGGTGCTCGTCGTGCCCGCCGTGGCGACCAGCAGGAACGGCCGCCTGCCCCCGGCGCGGTCACGCTCGATCATCTCGGCCGCCGCGGGCACGTCGAGGCGTAGGTCGGCGTCCACGGGGACGATCCGGACCTGGTCGGCGGTCATGCCCGCGATGCGTGCGGCCTTGGCCACGCAGTAGTGCGCCTGCGCCGTGACGTACAGCGTGCCGCGCGGGTCGGGGCCGCCCAGCCGGTCCTCGCGTGCGGCGTGCAGCGCGGCGAGCGTGGCGATCGACGCGCCGGAGGTGAACACGCCGCCCGCGGGGGCGGGCAGGTCGAACACGTCGCACAGCCAGCGGATCACGCTCTGCTCGATCGCCGCGAGCGCCGGTGCGGGTCCCGCGATGCCCGTGTACCTGTTGACCGTCTGGGACAGGAACTCGGCGAGCGCGGAGCTGTACAGGCCACCCGCGGGGAAGTACGCGAAGTAACGCGGACCGGCGGTCTCGATCGCCCGGCTCGCGGCATCGCCGAACCTGGCCAGCAGGTCGGCGAGGTCCCCGGGCCCCTCGGGTGGCGGCGCGAGGAGGTCGGCTGGCACGGGTGCGTCGTGCGCACTGGCCGGCGCGTCCTCGAGGCCGCTCACGAAGTCGTCGACGAACGCGGTCGCTGCCGCGGTCCAGGCCTGCCTGGTCTGCCGGTCGGGTTCCATGACGCGACGCTAGGGACCGGCGGGTCCCCGGGCTTGAACGTTATTGCGCTGGTAGCGGCCCGGCGTGAGCCCGACGAGCCTGCGGAAGTGACGCGAGAGGTGCGACTGGTCGGCGAACCCGACGGCGACCGCCACCTCTGCGGCGGGCACCCCGTCGTCCAGCAGCACCCGTGCCCTGCGGACGCGCAGCTGGTTGAGGTAGGCGTGCGGTGGCAGCCCGTAGCGGGCGCGGAAGGCCCGCAGCAGCGCGAACCGGCTCGTGCCGACCGTGGCCGCCAGCTCGCCGAGGCTCGGCGGGTCGACCAGCCTGGCCTGCAGGAGGTCGCGGACCGCTGCCACCTCACGGGTGCCGCCCGAGGGCTCCACCACGCGCCGCCCGCCGCCGTAGCCCTGCCACAGCAGGGAAAGCGCCGTCGTCAGCAGTGTCTCCGACGCGAGCCGGTCCGCCGACTCGGCCGCCAGGTGGGCCTGCCCGATGACCGCGGCGGCCTCGGGGTCGGCCACGATCGGCCGCGTGAACCACGGGTCCGGGCACCCGGTCGCGGCGGCCACCACCTCGACGCTCGGGTAGAACACCCGGTACGCCCAGCCGACGTCGTCGACCGGACCGCCGGTGTGCACCTCCTCCGGGTTGAGCAGTACGACCCCACCCGCCGAGACGAGGTGCCGCGCGCCGCCGACCCACAGGTCCTCGGTCCCGGCCCGCACGACCCCGAGCGCGAACGTCTCGTGCGTGTGCCGGGTGAACCCGTGCCGCACGAACCTGGCGCGCATGAGGTCGACCCCGGATACGGCGGGGTGCCTCCAGTAGTGCGCGACGTCCTCCCACTCCACGCCGTCAGGCTAACCGCCGAATTCGTTCAGTGGCTTGACTTTCTCGCGGATCTGGACACCACCCGCCGGACCGTGGTGAGATCGGGCACACGGCTTTTACAACGATGTAAAAGCCGGTCCGGTCGTGTTCGTGCCCGCAGTGCGTTGCAGATTGGACGAGACGTTGAGAACCCACAGGCGTATCAGCGTGATCATGGCGGTGCTGGTCGGCCTCGTGGCCGCGGCCGCCCCGTCCGGGGCCGCGCCCCGACTGCCCGAGTACTCCACCGCCGAGGCGGGCAACCCGTTCGTGGACGGCTGGTACGCCGACCCCGACACCGCGATCTACGACAACCAGTACTGGGTGTTCCCGACCTCGTCGCGGGTGTACGAGGAACAGACCTACCTGGACGCCTTCTCCTCGCCGGACCTGGTGAACTGGACGAAACACCCGAACGTCCTCACGATCGCCAACGTGTCGTGGGCACGCAAGGCCGTCTGGGCACCCGCCCCGGTTGCCCGCAACGGGAAGTACTACCTGTACTTCGCCGCCAACGACATCCAGAGCGACAACGAGGTGGGCGGCATCGGTGTCGCGGTCGCAGACCGGCCGGAGGGCCCGTACGTCGACGCGATCGGCAGGCCGCTCATCGGGCGGTTCGTCAACGGCGCCCAACCCATCGACCAGGACGTGTTCGTCGACTCGGACGGCCGCGCGTACCTGTACTACGGCGGCTGGGGCCACGCGAACGTGGTGCGCCTGAACAACGACATGACGAGCCTCGGCACGTTCGACGACGGCACCACGTACAAGGAGATCACGCCGCAGAACTACGTCGAGGGCCCGCAGATGTTCAAGCGCGGCGGCAAGTACTACCTCATGTGGTCCGAGGGCGGCTGGACCGGCCCGAACTACGCGGTGTCCTACGGCATGTCCGACTCGCCGACCGGCCCGTTCACGCGGATCGCGAAGGTGCTGAGCCAGGATGCCGCCGTGGCAAGGGGTTCCGGCCACAACTCGGTGATCAACGTGCCGGGCACGGACATCTGGTACATCGTCTACCACCGCCGCCCGCTCAACCTGACCGACGCCAACCAGCGCCAGGTGAGCTACGACCGGATGTACTTCAACCCCGACGGCACGATCAAGCCGGTCACCATGCTGGTGAAGGACAACTTCGCCGACCGCAACGCGATCGGCTGGAAGACCTGGGGCGGTTCGTGGTCAGCGGCGGGCGGAACCTACACGGCCTCGTCGTCCGCGGGCGGGAAGGCGTTGCTGGAGACCAACTTCGGCGACCTCGTCTACGACGCGAACGTGACGCTCCGGTCCGGGAGCGGCGACGGCGGCGTCGTGTTCCGGGTGACCCAGCCGGCCACCGGGGTGGACAGCTACCGGGGCTACTACGCGGGCATCAGCGCCGCGGGCCGGGTCGTGCTCGGCAGGGCGAACAACGGCTGGACACCACTGGCGTCGGCGCCGATGACCGTCCGCCTCGGCACCGCGTACCACCTCCGCGTCGAGGCGGTCGGCTCGTCGATCCGCGTGTACGTGGACGATCTGGCGACCCCGAAGGTGGCGGTGACCGACACCGCCTACACCTCCGGCGCGAACGGGGTGCGGGTGTTCAACGTCAGCGCGGACTTCGACGACGTCGCCATCGCCCACCGCTAGTCGGCGAGGAGCCGCCACGTCGTGATGGCGAGCCTGGCCCGCAGCAGGCCCGTGGGGTCGGTGAGGTCGATGCCGATGGCCTTGCCGATCTGCTCGACGCGGCGGGAGACGCTGCTGTGGTGGAGGTGGAGCAGTTCGGCGGCCCGGCGGAGCGACCCGGTGGTGCAGTAGACGTCGAGGGTCTCCAGGTCGTCGGGACAGGCCGCCAGCCCGGCGATGGCCGCCACGTCGTCGTTGGCGCGTGCGGTCTCGCCGGGGATGCCCGCCAGCAGTGCCAGCGAGCCGAGGTCGCCGAAGTGGACGACCGGCTGGCGGGCGGTGGCGAAACGCAGGGCGGTGCGGGCCTCCCGCCAGGACTGGTCGGGGCGGGTCGCGGCGCCGATGCCCGCGCACACGCCCGCCGGGAACCGGGCCGGGTCCAGGGTCGTGGCCAGGATGACGCCCACGCCCGCGAGGGGCGCCGCCTTCACCGCGCGGTCGGGACAGACCAGGCCGCCGAGCCGGTCCAGCGGGACCGTCGACCGCACGGCGGCGACACGCAGCGGCAGGTCGGCGGCGAAACCCAGCAGCCGCAGCGCCCTGGTCCGCGCCGCGTCGTCGCCGTCGGCGCTGATCACCAGCTCCACGAGGGCGGGGTCGGCCATGGTGGTGCTGGCCGGGCCGTACTTCTCGACGACAGCCGCGGCGGCGATGGCGAGCCGGTCGAGCAGCACGTCGTCGAGCGGACGGGGTGCGCCGGGGTGCTCCAGCCACACCGTGCCGATCTCCTCCTCGTCCAGGGTGATCGGCATCGTGGAGGACGCGGGTGGCGGCGGGTTCGGCGCCTCCCTGCCGTCCGGCGACATCCGGATCACCCGGCCCGTGCCGTGCAACCGGATCCCGGCCACGCACTCGGCAAGGCCCGCCGACGCCCTGGCGAGCGCGGGGAGCTCCACCCGCCGCCGCATCAGGGTGTCGTAGAACATCACGACCCGGAGCGCGCCCGCGGCCTGCGAGTCCAGCTGCGAGAGCCGTTCGACCAGGACCTCCATGCCAGGAGGATAGGCGACGACCGTCGCGTCAGGCAGGTCCTTCGCGCGACGGTTGGCGGATGACCCCGACGGGTGGCGGCCGTGAGGATGGTCGGCATGGATCCCGAGCTCGAGGCCTTCGTGCCGTTGTTCCCCAGGTCCGACCTGACCGATCCGGTCACCGCGCGCGAGGGCTTCGCGGCGCTCGCCGCGTCCGCACCCGCGCCCGACACCACGGACCTGGTGATCGAGGACCGGGTGGTGCCGGGTGACGTGCCGGTGCGGATCTACCGCCCGCTCCAGGCTCACGGCGCCATCGTCTGGCTGCACGGCGGCGGGTGGGTGATGGGCAACGTGGACACCGAGCACCCGTGGGCCGCGCGGCTGGCCTCCGGCTCGGGTGCGGTGGTGATCTCCGTGGGGTACCGCCTTGCGCCGGAGAACCCGTTCCCCGCCGCCCTCGACGACGGCTACGGGGTGTTGACCTGGGCGGCCGAGCACGCGGCGGAGCTGGGGATCGACCGGGACCGGATCGCGGTCGGCGGCCACAGCGCCGGTGGCGGCATCGCGGCCGGGATGGCGTTGCGCGCACGGGACGAGCAGGGCCCGAGGATCTGTTTCCAGCTGCTCAACCAGCCGGGGCTGGACGACCGGCAGGAGACGTGGTCGGCGCGGAACTTCACCGACACGCCGTGGTGGACCAGCGACAGGCTCGCCGCGTCCTGGGGGTTCTACCTCGGTGGCAGGCCCGCCACGCCCTACGCCGCGCCGGCACGGGCCGCCGACCTGTCCGGTCTGCCACCCGCGCACGTCACCTCCGCCGAGTTCTGCCCGAACCGCGACGAGGACATCACCTACGCGTTGCGCCTGCTCCAGGCGGGTGTGTCCGTGGAGCTGCACCAGTGGGCGGGCACCTTCCACGGGTCGCAGGCGATCGTGTCCGCGGACGTGTCGCAGCGCCAGCTCGCGGAGCTGGGTGCGGTCCTGCGCCGGGGGCTGGCGCAGTGACGGCAGGACACACCCTGGCCGGGCTGCTGCGCCCGTACCGGTCGAGCTTCGCCGCGGTCGTCGTACTGCAGGTCGTCGGCGTCATCGCGGGGTTGGCGCCGCTGCTCGCGGTCGTCGAGCTGGGCCGGGCGCTGCTGTCGCCCGGCCCGGTCGACCGAGGCCACGTCTGGCTCGTCGTGACCCTGGGGGCGGTCGGCCTGTTCGTCCGGCTGGTGTTCACGGCCGCGTCGTCGGGCATCGGGCACCTGCTCGACGGCCGGGTGGCGCTGTCGTTCCGCAGGCAGCTCGCCGCGCGGCTGGGTCGCGTGCCGATCGGCTGGTTCGCCACGCGGCGGACCGGCGAGCTGGCGAAGGTGGTGGGGGAGGACGTCGCCGCCGTGCACCCGGTGATCGCCCACGCGCCAGGCGAGCTGGTCTCCGCGTTCGTCGTGCCGCTGGTGACGTTGGTCTACCTGGTCACCGTCGACTGGCGGCTCACGCTGGTCACGCTGGCCCCGGTGGTGCTCGCGATCGCGCTGGTACCGCTGCTGATGACGCCCGCCAGGCAGCGCGCCCAGGAGGAGTTCGACGCGGCCATGGGACGGATCGCCGACGCCGTCGTCGAGTTCACGCAGGGCATCGCGGTGGTCAAGGCGTTCGGCGCGTCCGGCCGCGCGCACCGCCGGTTCCTGACGGCCGCCGACGAGTTCGTCGCCACCTTCTCCCGGTGGGTGCGTGGTGTCTCCGCGATCGCCGCGGGGATGCAGCTCGCGCTGTCGCCGCCGTTCGGGTTGCTGGTCGTACTGGTCGGCGGTGCCGCGCTGGTCACGACCGGCGACATGGCACCCGCCGACGTGCTGCCGTTCCTGCTGCTCGGCCTTGGCCTGACCGCGCCGGTCGCGGCACTGGGCCACGGCTTCGACGACCTCCAGGCCGCGGGGCGCGCGCTCGGCCGCATCCGGGACGTGCTCGACGTGCCGTCGCTGCCCGAGCCCGCGCGACCGCGTACGCCGACGGGCCACCGGGTGGAGCTCCGTGACGTCCGGTTCGGCTACGACGCCGGGCACGAGGTCCTGCGCGGGATCGACCTGGTGCTGGAGCCGGGCACCACCACCGCGGTCGTCGGGCCGTCGGGAGGCGGGAAGTCCACCCTGGTGCGGCTGCTGCCCCGGTTCTTCGACCCGACCGGCGGTTCGGTGGCCGTCGGCGGCGTGGACCTGCGTGACCTCGACAGCCGGGAGCTGTACCGGACGGTCTCGTTCGTGTTCCAGGACACCGTGCTGCTGCGTGCGTCGGTCGCCGACAACATCGCGCTCGCGGTACCGCACGCCGGCCGCGACGACGTGGTCCGCGCCGCCCGGCTCGCGGACGTCCACGACCGGATCCTCGAGCTGCCGGACGGCTACGACACCGTCCTCGGCGACGGCATCACCCTGTCGGGCGGTGAGGCGCAGCGGATCGCGATCGCACGCGCGCTGCTCGGACGGGCACCCGTGCTGGTGCTCGACGAGGCGACCGCCTTCGCCGACCCGAGGACCGAGCAGGCGGTCCGCCGGGCGCTGGCGACCCTCGGCGAGGACCGGACGACCCTGGTCATCGCCCACCGCCTGGAGACGATCGCCGACGCGGACACCGTCGTGCTGCTGGAGAACGGGGTGGTCGCGGAGCGCGGCGAGCCCAAGGAGCTGTTGGCACGCAACGGGAAGTTCGCCGCGTTCTGGCGATCCCACGGCGGGGCCGGTGAAGGGGACGAGCGATGATCCGAACGCTGTTGCGGGTGCTGGGAGACGAGTACGCGAAGCCGATGCGTGCCACGGTGGCCCTGATGACGACCACCGCGGTCGTCGAGGGGCTGTCATACGCGCTGCTGGTGCCCGTGCTGCGGGCTCTGTTCGGGAGCACCCCGGCGGACGTCTGGCCCTGGCTGACCGCGTTCGGCGCGGCGGTCGCGGCCTACGCGGTGCTGCGCTACCGCAGCGACCTGTCCGGCTTCCGCGTCGGGACCTCGCTGTTGCGTGGCATGTACCACCGCCTCGGCGACCACCTCGCCAGGCTGCCCATCGGCTGGTACAGCGCCGCCAGGGTGGGGGAGGTGTCCGTGCTGGCGAGCCGCGGCCTGCTGGAGGCGATGGGGGTCGCCGCGCACCTGCTGGCGCCGTTCGTCTCCGCCTGCGTGACGCCACTGACGATCGTCGCCGTGATGCCGGCGTTCAACTGGCAGCTGGGGCTTGCCGCGCTGGCCGCGGTGCCGGTCGTGGCGGCGATCCAGCTCTGGACGAGCCGCTCGCTGGCCGCCACCGACGCCGACCGCGCCGAACGCGACCACGAGGCCACCGCACGGGTGATCGAGTACGTCCAGGCCCAGCCGGTGCTGCGGGCGGGCGGCCGGGCCGGGGAGCGCTTCGAGCTGCTCGACGGCTCACTGCGGGAGGTTCAGCGTGCGTCCCGCCGCACGACGCTGTCGGTGCTGCCCGGCGCGTTGGGCCTGACCCTCGCGGTGCAGGCGGTGTTCACGGCGCTGCTGTTCCTGGGCGCCTACCTCGCGCTGGGCGGGGACGTGGGCGCGGCCGAGGTCCTGACGATCCTCGTGCTGGCCGGCCGCTGCGCCGACCCGCTGCTGTCGCTGTCGGAGATCGGCGGCAAGCTGCGTGGCGCACGTGCCGGCCTGGCGAGGCTCGAGGCGGTCCTGCGCACCGAGCCGCTGCCCGAGCCGGGTGAACCGGTCCGGCCGGCACGCCACGACCTGGCGTTCGACGCCGTGACCTTCCGGCACGGCACCCGCACGGTGCTCGACGGCGTGACGTTGACCGTCCGGGAAGGACAGCGGCTGGCCGTCGTCGGGCCGTCGGGTGCGGGCAAGAGCACGCTGCTGGCCCTGCTGGCGCGGTTCCACGACGTGGACGCGGGCGCGGTGCGCGTTGGCGGCGTCGACGTGCGTGCGATCGACACCGAGAGCCTGATGGCGCGGACTGCCATCGTGTTCCAGCACGTGTACCTCTTCGACGGCACGATCGAGGAGAACGTGCGCCTCGGCCGTCCCGACGCCACCGACGCCGAGGTCCGCGCGGCGGCGACCGCGGCACAGCTCGACGACGTGATCGCGCGCCTGCCGGAGGGCTGGTCGACGAACGTCGGCGAGGGCGGCGCACGGCTGTCGGGTGGCGAGCGGCAGCGGGTGTCGATCGCGCGGGCACTGCTGAAGGACGCTCCCGTGGTGCTGCTGGACGAGGTGACCTCCGCGCTGGACCCGCTGAACGAGGCGGCCGTCCACGAGGCCGTCGAACGACTGCTGACCGGCCGGACGGTGGTGATGGTGGCGCACCGGCTGCGCACGGTCCGACGCGCCGACAGGGTGGTGTTCCTGGCGGGGGGCCGCGTCGCCGAGGAGGGCACTCACGAGGAGCTTCTGCACCGAGGTGGCCGCTACGCCGAGTTCTGGGAGATCTCGATGGCGCCTGTCGGCGAATGAGCCGACACCGCCGGGAACGCGTCGGTCGGCGGTCGTTCGTCCACGAGCGACCGCCGACCGCTCTCACCCGGCCGAGGTGCCTCTGTCGTCTCCCGCCGGGATCAGTGCCCTGACACGGAACCCGCCGTCCGGTCGGCTCGCGGTCACCAGATCGCCGTCGAGCATCCGCACGCGTTCCCGCAGCCCGGCCAGCCCGCGCCCACCCGACGGCGTGACCGGCGGGGCGACGACAGGGCCTTCCGTGTTCACCTCGATCTCGATGTGCTCCTCGGCGTGCCGCACCAGGACGGTGGTCGGCCTGCCGGTCGCGTGCTTGATCGCGTTGGTGAGCGACTCCTGCACCACGCGGTACGCGGCCAGTTCCGCGTCGACCGACCGCGGCCGACCGGCGCCCTGCTCGCGCCACTCGACGGGCTGGCCCGACAGCCGGGCCTGCTCCACCAGGTCGCCGACGCGGCCCATGGTGGGTGTCCGCTCGGCGGTCGTCGCCTCGCCGAGCACGCCGAGCAGCGCCCGCAGCTCGGCCAGCGCCTGGCGCCCGGTGTCGCTGATGGCGGTCAGCCCGTCCCCGACGCGTTCCGGCGTGCTGTCGAGCAGGTACTGCGCCGCGTCGGCCTGGACGACCATCGCGGTCACGTGGTGGGTGACCACGTCGTGCAACTCGCGGGCGATCCGTGCCCGCTCCGCGGCGGTGGCCACCTCGGCCGCGAGCCGCGCACGCTCGGCCGACTCGGCACGCCACCTGCGCATCCCGGTGCCGCACAACCAGATCACCACCATTATCAGGTAGAACGCGACGAAGTCCGGCAACCGTTGCGCGGAGCCGAGGTCCTGCAGCACGACCGCGAGCACCGCGTAGCCCGCGGTCATCACCGCACCCAGCACGTGACGGGACCTGGCCGCGTGCGCCCCCGCCGCGTACAGCGACAGCAGGAACCCCACCTTGGCGAACGTCTCCGGGTGGCCGAGGACCTGGTCGACCGCGAACGCGCCGCCGACGGTCAGCAGGCACACGGCGGGCCACCGGCTCCGCAGCGCCAGCGGCACGGACATCGCCAGTGTCAGCGCCAGCCCGACGCCCGCGCCGACCGGCTGGGCGGGCAGGTCACCGATCTCCGGCCCGACGTGGGTCAGCGTCGGCACGAAGGCCGACACCGTGACCACCGCCGCCAACACGCCGTCGAGGACCGGGGCGGACCACCTGCGGACGACCACGCGCGGGGATGCCGTGTCAGCGAGCACGCGGGGAGCCTAGCGACGGGGCGGTGACACCAGGTTGGCGCGCCCGGGGGCGGTGACGGGCATGGGCGTACCTCCGGTTGTCCGTGGCCGCGCGGTTTTCGACGGCCACGGTGCAGGTTATGGGGGTCGCGGCGTCGCGGAATCCCCCGTGAGGACTACATCGGTTGTCCACGCAGAGGGGACCCGCCGCCCGGGGGTCTCTCACTAGGTTCGCCGTCGCTGTCGAAACGGTCGGGCACGCCGGTCGGGGCACGCCGAGAGATCTGGAGGGCACAGGCGATGAGGACGCGCATGTCAAGGGGGACAGGGGTCTCCCGGAGGTTCGCCGGGGTGGCGGTGGCCGCGGGGCTCGCCGCAGCGGCGGTCGCGGGCTGCGACGCGGACGGGGGCGACGCGTGGGACGACGACGAGGACGCGCCGTCGAGCGTCGCCGAGGCGGCGGCCAGGCCGCACCTCAACTGGGGCGAGTGCCCCGCGCTCGCCGAGGGAGCCACCCGCGACCCCCGGCTGACCTGCGCGACGGTGCGGGTCCCGCTCGACTACCGGCACGCGGACGGCGAGAAGATCGAGATCGCGGTGTCGAAGCTGCCCGCGTCCGGCCACGGGAAACGCCGCGGTGTCCTGGTGCTGAACCCGGGCGGCCCGGCACTGCCGGGCCTGGACACGCCCGGTGTCATGGCGCCGACCCTGCCCGCGTCGGTGCTCGACGCCTACGACCTGGTCGGCTTCGACCCACGCGGGGTCGAGCACAGCGCACCGCTCAGCTGCGGTCTCGACGACCCGAGCGTGGCCGGTCTCTTCCCGTACCCGGCGGCGGACGGCTCGATCACCGCGAACGTCGACCACGCCAGGGCGGACGCGAGGAAGTGCGCGTCGGCAGAGGGCGAGAAGATCGGGTACTTCACCACGGCCAACACCGCGAGGGACCTCGACCGCGTCCGGGAGGCGTTGGGGGAGCAGAAGATCTCCTACTGGGGCCAGTCCTACGGCACCTACCTCGGCGCCGTGTACGAGTCGCTGTTCCCGAAGCGCGCCGACCGGGTGATCCTGGAGGGCAACGTGGACCCGACGAAGGTCTGGGCGGGTGCCGCGGAAAGCTGGGGCAAGGGCATGTCGGAGCGCTTCCCGGACGCGGCGGCCGTCGCCGCGGCCCAGGACGCCACGCTCGGGCTGGGTAGCACCGTGGACGAGGTCACCCAGGCCTACGTCGCGCTCGCGGACCGCCTGGACCGCACTCCCGCGCCCGTGCCGGGCACGCCGCAGTCGCTGAGCGGGTCGCTGTTCCGCAGCGTCACCTACAGCCTGCTGCTGCACAACGAGACGCTGCCGGTGCTCGCGCAGTTCTGGAAGGCCGTCGCCGACCTCGCGGACGGCGCGCCGACCGAGGCCGACGCCGCGGTGCTGGGACAGGTGTTCGCCGCGCCGCCCGCCACCCCCGGCGTGCCCTCGGACAACCAGGCCACGATGTTCCTCGCGCTGACCTGTGGTGACGCGCAGTGGTCCCACGACGTGGACGACTACACCGACCGGGTCGCCGCCGACCGGGAGAAGTGGCCGCTCACCGCGGGGATGCCCGTCAACATCTGGGCGTGCGCGTTCTGGCCGAAGCCGGTCGAGAAGCCGGTGACCGTGACCGACAAGGGCCCGCGCAACACGCTGATCCTGCAGAACCGCAGGGACAACGCCACGCCGTGGGACGACGGTGTCGGCCTGCACAGGGTGCTGGGCAACCGCGCGGCCTTCGTCGGCGCCGACAACGGCGGCCACTACGTCTACGGCGCGGGCTCCGCGTGCGTGGACGAGGCGACCGTGGCGTTCCTGACCGAGGGCACCCTGCCGCACGACGACGTGAACTGCGCGGACGTCAGGCGTTAGTCGGTGACAGGATGCGGGACATGAGCCGTTACGGCGCCCAGTACGGGCCGGATGTCACCTTTCTCGGCGTCGACCGCTGCGACCTGGCCGACGGGGCCTCGTTCGCGGGCGCCGACGTGGTCGTCCTCGGTGCGCCGTTCGACGGCGGCACGTCGCACCGGCCCGGCACCCGGTTCGGCCCGCAGGCGATCCGCACGACCGACTACCTGCCCCACGACGGCTCGCGCCCGAGCCTCGCCCTCCGCGTCGACGGCCTGCGTGATCTGCGGGTCGTCGACGCGGGGGACGTGGAGATGTTCGGCGGCGACATCGAGCGGTCGCTCGGGGCGCTGGAGGCCGCCGTGGAGACCGTGGCACGTGCGGGGGCGATCCCGGTCGTCCTCGGTGGTGACCACTCGATCGCGTTCCCCGACGCCAAGGGCGTCGCGAACGTCCTCGGCCACGGCCGCGTGTCCATGCTCCACTTCGACGCGCACGCCGACACCGGCGACATCGAGTTCGGCTCGCTGTGGGGGCACGGCCAGCCGATGCGCAGGCTCATCGAGTCCGGTGCCCTGCGTGGCGACCGGTTCCTGCAGATCGGGTTGCGCGGCTACTGGCCCCCGCCGGAGACGCTGGACTGGATGGCGGGTCAGCGGATGCGGTCCTACGAGATGACCGAGATCGTGCACCGGGGTCTCGCGGAGTGCCTGACCGAGGCCTTCGCCATCGCGACCGACGAGTGCGACGGCGTGTTCCTGTCCGTGGACATCGACGTCTGCGACCCTGGGCACGCGCCGGGCACCGGCACCCCGGAGCCGGGTGGTCTCACGGCGCGCGAGCTGCTCGACGCGGTGCGCAGGATCTGCCTCGAGCTGCCGGTCGTCGGCGTGGACGTGGTGGAGGTCAGCCCGCCCTACGACCACGCCGACATCACCGCCGCGCTCGCCAACCGCGTGGTGCTGGAGGCGTTGTCCGCGATCGCCCGCCGAGGGCGCGACGCCCGCGACGGCACCCGGTGGGACCCGTCCCTGCCGCTGCTCACCGACCGCACGGACACCTGATGCCCGGACGGACGAATGCGACGGCGTGGTTCGGGGTATGTGTATGGCGTGGCTGATCCCATCACCGACGAGCACATCGCGGGGGTGCTGCGCGCGTTCGTGCGTGGCTGTGACCCGATGCTGCCCCGCCTGCGCGAACCCGACGACGTCGAGGTGGCCGAGGACGACGTCGAGGTCGACCACGGGTTGTTGCACCGGGTGCGCGACCGCATAGCCGAGGTCCGCTGGCCGGGCACGGCGAAGTGGACGCGGTTGTCGGCAGAGGAGCGCTCCGACTGGTGGGTGAGCCGGGTCGGGCGGCTGACGTCCCTCGCGGCGTCGGTCACGGGCCTGGCGGGTGCGCTGGGTGACCGGCTGCCGCTGCAGGACATCCTCGGTGCCGCCGGCCAGGGGCTGCTGCTGTGCGCGATCGCGGGTGAGCACGGTGTGGACGACCGCGCGACCCGGGTCCGGCTGCTGGCGTCGGTGCTGTTCGAGCGTGACATCGACCCGGCGGTGGCCGCGGGTGGGGGGACGGAGGCCGAGGTGACGCCCGCGCCGGAAACCGGGCGGAAGCTGGGGGTGAAACCGGCGGCCAAGTGGCTGTGGCGGCAGGGGAGGCTGCTGTTGGCCGTGCAGGACGAGCTGGGGAAACGCCCGCAGGGCCGCTTCTACCACCGAGCGCTCGGCATGCTGCCCGTCGTCGGCATGGCGGGGGACTACCTCGGCGAACGCTCGGCACTCAAACGCGCCGCCCGCGCGGGTGACCGCTGGCTGCACGCACAGGTGCCCGCCTGACCCCGCCTTCGTAACGCCGGCCGTACCGAAGGGAGCCTTCGTAACGCTGGGGGTACTGAAGGGAGCCTTCGTAACGCTGGCCGTACTGAAGGCGTCCTTCAGTGCACGGGGTCGGGGCGACGGGTAGTTGAGGAATCAATCAGCGGGGTGGGGCGTTCGTGCGGGTGTGAAGAACATCGGCTTTCTCTCCTTCGGGCACTGGTCGGACAGTCCGCACTCGCAGACGAGGTCCGCGGCGGACGCGTTGCTGCAGGCGGTCGACCTGGCCGTGGCGGCCGAGGAGCTGGGTGCGGACGGCGCCCACTTCCGGGTGCACCACTTCGCCAGGCAGCTCGCCTCGCCGTTCCCGCTGCTGGCCGCGATTGGTGCGAAGACCGAGCGCATCGAGATCGGTACCGGCGTGATCGACATGCGGTACGAGAACCCGATGTACATGGCCGAGGACGCGGGTGCCGCCGACCTCATCGCGGGTGGCAGGCTCCAGCTCGGCATCTCCCGCGGCTCACCCGAGCAGGTCATCGACGGCTGGCGGTACTTCGGCTACGAACCCCAGGAGGGCGAGACCGACGCCGAGATGGCCCGCACGCACGCCGAGGTCCTGCTCAGGGTCCTCGAAGGCAAGGGCTTCGCCCAGCCCAACCCTCGGCCGATGTTCGCCAACCCGCCGGGGCTGCTGCGGGTCGAACCGCACTCACCCGGCCTTCGGGAACGGATCTGGTGGGGCGCGGGCTCCAACGGCACCGCCGTGTGGGCCGCCGAGCACGGCATGAACCTGATGAGCTCCACCCTCAAGAACGACGAGGGCGGCGCACCCTTCCACGTCCAGCAGGCCGAACAAATCCGTGCCTTCCGCAAGGCCTGGGCCGACGCCGGCTGGCAGCGGACGGCACGCGTGTCCGTGTCGCGCAGCATCTTCGCGCTCACCTCCGACCTCGACCACGCGTACTTCGGCGGCGGCGAGAGCACCGACCAGATCGGCCACATCGACGCAGAGACCAGGGCGATCTTCGGCCGCACCTACGCCGCCGAGCCGGACGTCCTCGTGTCCCAGCTTGCCGAGGACGAGGCCATCGCCGAGGCCGACACCCTGCTGCTCACCGTGCCAAACCAGCTCGGCGTCGACTACAACGCGCACCTGATCGAGGACATCCTCACCCACGTCGCACCCGGGCTCGGCTGGCGCTGACCCCGGCTACGATCCCGGTCATGGCGAACCGGTCCTATCTCTACAGTCTCGGCAACCGGCCGAGGTCCTACGCGGACCGGCCCGAGACGATCAGCGGTCTCTCGGAATGGGCCTACGCCGTCCCGTTCTCCTACCGCGTGCTCATGTCCGGCGACCCGGCGCTGTGCGCGTCGCTCGTCTCCGACGGCTTCGAGGACGACCCGCCCGACCGTCCGACCCGCCTGCACGCGATCAGCGGCGAGTTCGACGCGGGCCACGCACGGCTGCGGAAGCTCCTCGCGGCCGTGCGGGCGGTCACCGGCTCGACCGCGCTGTCGGTGGCTCTCGACGAGACCGAGCGGTTCCTCGCCGAGCACCGGGACCGCTTCCTCCTGCTCGAGACGATCGAGCTGGACAGCATGACGGAGGAGTCCGGGGACGGCCTGCGTGCGAGCGTCGAACGGGAGATCGACCTGTGCGGGCGGGTGGGCGCGGCCGTCGACGCGCTTCCCGACGACGTCACCGAGGCCGGTGCGGCGCTGGCGAAGGCGGCCGCGAGCGAGCCCGAGTCGCCCTTCCACGGCCTCGTCCTCGACGACGACTTCGACAACGTGCGGGGCGACAGGACGACCAACCCGCTCGGCGTGAGCTGGTGGACCGACGTCCTCTACTTCGAGCTGTGGAACAAGGCCGAGTTCGAGGCCAACAGCTAGTGCGCCGACAGCGGCAGCCGGACGGCGGGCGGCAGTGGTTCCGCGACCGGGTTCGCCCGGAACGACTGGATCATCAGGGCCGCGAACCGGCGTGACGCCGCCGCTCTCAGCTCGGATGACTCGGCGCGGATGCCCTCGTTCGCCATCAGTGCCATGACGAGGTCCTCCAGTACGAGGTCCGACCGCAGCTCACCCGTCTCCTTCGCGCGCCGGACCAGTTCGAGGATCAGGCGCAGCGAGCGGTCGCGGTCCTGGGTGAAGAAGTCGACCGCCTGGGGGAGCCGCGAGGTGAACGCGCGGGAGAAGCCCCGGTCGAGGGCGTGCACCGCCATCAGCTTCTCGATCACCAGGCAGAAACCGCGCCACGGGTCGGCCGCCGCCAGGCCCTCCTCGACGATCGTCGAACAGGTGGCCATCGCCTCGGCGAAGGCGGCGGCGAACAGTGCCTCCTTGGTCGGGAAGTGCCGGTAGACGGTCGCGACGCCGACCTGTGCGCGCCGCGCGATCTCCCGGATCGGCACGTCGAGGCCGTCGGCGGCGAAGGCCGCGCGGGCGACCGCGAGGATCCGCACCCGGTTGTCGCGGGCGTCCGAGCGCAGCTGGTGAGTCACTTCGGCCGTCACCACTCTTACTTTAGCCAAACGGACGGGGTGCTCCGTTACGTTCCGAATCATGAGAGCAGTCCAGTTCAGCGAGTACGGCCCACCGAGCGTCGTGCACGTCGCCGACATCGAGGAGCCACACGCCGGTCCCGGTCAGATCCGCGTCGCCGTGCGGGCGTCGGGGATCTCGGCGGGGGAGACCTACGTCCGTTCCGGGATGCTGCGTGACGTGCTGCCCACGACGTTCCCGTACCGGACCGGCTTCGACGCGGCGGGCGTGGTGGACGAGGTCGGCGACGGCGTGACGGATGTGGCCATCGGCGACGAGGTGTTCGGCATGGGCACCATGACCGCTCGCGGCGCCAACGCCGAGTACGCGGTCCTGGCCGCGTGGGCACCCAAGCCGGCCGGGTGGAGCTGGGAGGAGGCCGGTGGCGCCGCGGGCAGTGCCGAGACGGCCGCCAGGGTCCTCGACCGGCTCGCGGTCGGCGCCGGGCAGACCGTGCTGGTGCACGGCGCGTCCGGCGGGGCGGGCTCGGTCGTCGTCCAGTTCGCGGTCGCGCGTGGCGCCGTCGTCATCGGCACGGCGGGCGAGCACAACCAGGCGTACCTGCGTTCCCTCGGCGCGACGCCGACGACGTACGGGCCTGGCCTCGTCGACCGGGTCCTGGTCATCGCAACGGACGGGGTGGACGCCGTCGTCGACTGCGCGGGCGGGGCGCTGCCCGACCTGATCACCATCGCCGGGTCCCCGGCACGCGTGGTGACGATCGCCGACTTCGCCGCGGCGGCCCACGGCGTGCACATGTCACACGGCGCGCCTGCGGAGGAGACGGGTGCCGCCGTCGGCGCCGCGGCGGACCCGCTCGCGGTGCACGGCCTCGACATCGCGGTCGGGCTCGCCGAGCAGGGCCGGCTGCGGGTGCGGGTGGGGGCGGTGTTCCCGCTGGCCGAGGCCGCGGCGGCACACGAGCTGAGCGAGACCCGCCACGCCGGCGGAAAGATCGTGCTGGTGTAACCGGTGGAATGGGTCAGGATGTCCACATGGGAGCGGATCACCGCTGGTGGCGGGTGCTGGCATCGGTGGTCGTCCTGTGTGGACTCGGGGCCGTGGTGGCCTGGCAGGTCAACGGCGCTCTCGGGCTGAGCATGCGGGTCGCGGACGTGCCGGTCGAGCACGCGAACCCGGCTCCCGCGACGGCGCTCGCGTCCCTCCCCGCGATCGGGTCGATCCTGGTGCCCGACGACCAGCGCCTGCGTCTGGCCGCCGATGCGGTCGCGGACGCGCTCGTGGCCCGGGGCGCACCCCGCCCACACGTCGGCCCAGGCCCAGGACCCGTGCTCACCACCCGGGTCGACGCCACCCTGACCGGCGAGTCCTACCGCGTCGACGGGCTCACGGTCGCCGCGGGCACCCCGGCAGGCGCGGCCGCCGGGCTGTACGCGGTGGCCGACCGCATCCGGTCCGGTGCGGCCCTTCCTGCCGGGACGGTCACGCCCCGGCTCGGGCTGCGGCTCACCGACCTCGGCGCGGTCGGCCTGCCCGACGAGCCGGCCCGCTACGCCACCGGCACCGACTACTCGCTGAACTCCGACGTCGTCGGCTCGGCGATCCTCCCGGACGCCCCCTACGTCGACCGGGCCGCCGTCGACCGCATCGCGGGCCAGTACCGCGAGCTGGTCCGGCACGCGCTGGCGCAGGGCTACAACGCGGTCGTCGTCCCCGGCTTCCTCGAGTACGTCACCTTCCGGGGCGAAGGCGTCTACGCCGACGGCGACCCGCACCTCGCGCGTGCCGAGGCCATGGTCGACGCGTTCGCCCCCGTGTGGCGTTACGCCGCCGACCTCGGCATGAAGGTGTTCATGCAGACCGACATGCTCGCGTTGTCCCCACCGCTGCGTGACCACCTCGACCGGGTAGCCGGCATGGACACCGAGGACGACCGGCTCTGGCAGGTCTACCGGGCGGGACTGCGTGAGCTGTTCGACCGGATGCCGTTCGTGGCCGGGCTGATGGTCCGGATCGGCGAGGGCGGCGCCGCCTACCAGCTGCCCGGCTGGGACTACTCGTCCGAGATCGCGGTCACCACCCCGGCCGCCGTCCGCGCGATGCTGCGGTCGTTCCTGTCCGTCGCGGGACAGGCGGACAAGGACGTCATCTTCCGGACCTGGAGCGTCGGCATCGGCGCGGTCGGCGACCTGCACACCAGCACCGCGGCCTACGACGAGGTGCTCGGCGACCTGCACGACGACCACCTCGTCGTGTCCACCAAGTACTCGGCAGGCGACTTCTACAGCCACCTGCCGCTCAACGAGACCCTCCTGCACGGCACCCAGCGCCGGATCGTGGAGTTCCAGTCCCGCAGGGAGTTCGAGGACTTCGGCGCCCTTCCGAACGACCTCGGCCCGCTGAACCAGCTGGCACTGCGGACGTTCCTCGCCGAGAACCCGAACGTGCAGGGCGTGTGGTCGTGGGCGCAGGGCGGCGGACCGCTACTGGCCGGCCCGCGGACCCTGTTGCTGCGTCAGGGCTTCTGGCAGCTCTACGACCTCAACACCTACCTCACCGGGCGCCTCGCGTGGGACCCGGACACCGACCCGTCGACCGCGACCGCCGACTGGCTGCGGGCCACGTTCTCCTACGACCCGGACACGGTCGCGACCCTGGGCGCGACCATGGCCCTCTCACGTGAGGCCGTCACCAAGGGCCTCTACATCGGCCCGTACGCGGACCTGTCGGTGAAGGCACTCGGCCTGGAGCCGCCACCGATGATGTGGATCTTCGAGTGGGACATCGTGACCGGCGACAGCGCCGTGTGGGACACGATCTACGTGGTGAGCCGCGACCACCTGTCGACGGCGATCGACGAGGGCGCCGAGGCCGTGGCCGACACCCGCCGCATGCGTGACCTCGTCGCGTCGACGGACGCGGCGTCGTGGCGGGATCCCGCCCTGCGCAAGCACTTCCTGGACACCCTCGACTACCAGGTGAACCTGTTCGAGCTGCTTTCCGCGTACCGCACGACGATGCTGCGCCACGCCGAGTGGCTGGACACCGGGTCGGCCGAGGCGGCGCAGGCGTGGCACACCGCGGCTTCGGAGTACCAGCGGGCCCGTGCCGACCACCTGGCCCGCTACGGCGACGACCGCGACCTGCCCGCCTACAACCTCACGGCCGCCGACCTCGGCCTGTCCCGCGCGGAACGCGACGCGACGATGGCGTGGCTCGCCAGAGGGCTGCTCGTGCTCCTGTTGCTGGTGTTCGTGTTCCGGCGAAGGCTCTGGGCCCGCGCGCTGTGGACGGCGTCGACCCGTCCGTGGCGCCTGGCCGGGCTGCGGGACACCCCGACGCGTGCCGACCGGCTGCTGGTGTGGGTGGTGCCCGGTGCGGCGGTGGTGCTGAGCCGTGCCATCCAGACGTCGTTCGCCGCGCCCGCGCACCTCGTGCTGGTGCTCGGTGCGTGGCTGCTGTTCTCGCTCGTGCTGCGGCTGCTGACCCGTGACCCGTTCCTCCTGGCGGCCGCGATCGGCGGCGTCGCGCTGGTCCGCACGGCGCTCCTGCTGGCGGCACTCGTGCTGCGGGGTCCCGGACACTACTGGTACAGCTTCTGGACCGACCCCACGGCCCGGTCGGTGTACGTCACCGTCGCGTTCGCGTTGTTCCTGGCGGTGTTCGCGAGCACGTACGTGGTGCTGCGTACCGCCTACGGCCTGTCGCGTCGTCGCGTGATCGGGCGCCTGCTGCTCGCGGCGGGCGCGGCGGTCACGGTGCTGGGCGGGCTCGTCACGGTCATGGGTGCCGAACAGGCGCTGACCGTGTGGAACGACCAGCTGGCCCTGTTGCCGTGGGGCCTGCACCGCATCCTGGGCATCACGGTCTACCTGGGAATCCCCACGAACATCCCGGCCATCGCCACCGCCGCGGGCGCCGTCCTCGTGGTGGCGGGAGCCGCACTGGGACGTACTGAAGGGGCCCTTCGTAACGCTGGGCGTTAGGAAGGAGTCCTTCAGTGCAAGCAGGCGGGGGCGGGACGGGGGCGGGGCGGGGCGGGGGTGGGGGTGGGGGTGGGGTCGGCGGGTTAGTGGTGGTGGCGGGCCTCTTTGGGCTGGCGGCTGATCCACAGCAGCCGGTCGAAGTCCACGGCCACGCCACGCAGGAGCACGTCCACGAGCGTGCGGGCGTCCTGCGGGGCCGCGCCGAACAGGACCCGCTGGTAGACCGCCGACGCCAGCAGGTCGACCACCAGCGCCGGGCCGACGTCCTCCCGCAGCTCGCCCCGGCCGACCGCCCTGTCCACCGCGGTGCGGGCCGCGTCCCGGCTCGGCGCGATCAGCGTGTTCACGAGGTACTCGCGCAGCTCGGTCTCGGTGCAGTCGGCCAGCAGCGCGGCGAGCACGCCGGGTGGCAGGCGGTCGTGGAGCAGCTCGGTCAGCAGGTCGACGCTCGCGATCAGGTCGCAGCGGGTGCAGGCGTTGTCCGGCACCTCCGGGGTGTCGAGCAGTGTGGCGAGCGCGTCGACGGCGAGCCGCTGGCGTGACGGCCAGCGCCTGCGGATCGCCGCCTTCGTGGTGCCGGCCCTGGTCGCCACCGCCTCGACCGCGAACCCCGACCACCCGCGTTCGCGGAGCAGGTCGACGGTCGCGGCGAGCACGGCCCCGTCGATCGAGGCGTCCCTGGGCCGGCCTGGGCTCACGCGGGCACGTCCTGCGGGTACCAGCGCAGCTCGACCGTGTTGCCGTCGGGGTCGCGCACGTAGACCGACGTCGCGTCACCGCGCGCGCCGTACCGGCCGACCGGGCCCTCCAGCACCGTGAACGTGCCCGCGTCGATCACTTCCTGCCAGTCCAGCGGCTCGACCACCAGGCAGATGTGGTCCACGTTCGACTCCGTCCTCGGCTTGCGCACCAGGTCGATGATCGTCCGCTCGGTGACCCGCACCGACGGGAACGGCACCTTCCCCGCCCGCCACTCCTCGACGCGCTCCGGCTCCAGGCCGAGCGGCCCGGTGTAGAAGTCCAACGCCCGCTCCACATCCGCCACGTTCAGCACCAGGTGATCGAACTCCACGACCTTCACGACTGTCCTCCTCCAGTTTCGATCCGAATCGATTCGGATCGTAACCAGGTCCGAGAGCGACGGTCAACCGTGCGCCAGACGTCAGACCACGCCATCCTCGTGAACCGGTAATAGCGGTGTCCCGTGTAGATAGTGCGGTGATCGCATCGACGCACCGCTTATCACGAACGCATTAAGCACGCTCACTCATCAGCGGCAGAGCAGGACATCTCATTTTGCCGCTGTCCCTCGAGAAGGAACAGGAGTGTCGCTGTGAGACCAG
Source organism: Actinophytocola oryzae (assembly GCF_004364325.1). Classification (GTDB taxonomy): domain Bacteria; phylum Actinomycetota; class Actinomycetes; order Mycobacteriales; family Pseudonocardiaceae; genus Actinophytocola; species Actinophytocola oryzae. The sequence goes on from NZ_SOCP01000001.1 coordinate 741,091, forward strand.
CTCATTCCCACAAATCGAGACGGTGGTTGTACGGAGTTCTCGCGATCGCCGTCACCGGCGGGCTCGCCGCCGCGGCCATCGTCGGGTTGGACCTGGCGAGCGCGGCCCCCGCGCGTGGTGCCGGCTGCGCCGACGTGGACGTGATCACGGCCAGGGCCTCGACCGAACGCCCCGGCGAGGGCATCACCGGCGCCCTCGTGACGCAGATCGTGAACTCGTCCGACCAGAGCGTCAGCAGGGAGTCCGTCGACTACCCCGCGACGCTGCAGAACTACCAGCGCAGCTCGGCACAGGGCGTCACCGCGCTGACCAAGCAGCTCACCGACCAGGTACAACAGTGCCCCGACCAGAAGATCGTGCTGGCCGGCTACTCCCAGGGCGCCCACGTGGTGCTCGACGTGCTCGGTGGCGGCGGTGGTGGCCTGCTCGGCGCGGCGACCCCGCCGATCGACCCGGCCATCGCGAGCCACGTGTCCGCGGTCGCCACCTTCGGCGACCCGCGCCACGTGGTGGACCAGGCGTTCGACGTCGGCACCTCCACCAAGAACGGCCGGTTCCCCCGCTCGGCCGCCCAGCTGCAGACCCTCGCCGGGTTCGCGGACCGCGTCCAGGCCTTCTGCGACGCCCGCGACACCTTCTGCGACAGCGGTGTGAGCACCACTGTGCACCTCACCTACATGAACCGCTACAAGGACGACGCCACCGATTTCGTGCTCGGCAAGATAGGCGGCTGAACAAGACCGAGGTGTTCAGACCAACGGAGAACGTCCCGGGGCACGATCTGCCGATCCCGCTTTCGGCTCAGATGCGGCGGTCGTTCCGGCGAGATCGGTGTACTGGTGTGCCGGGCGTGTCACGGTGGCCCGGAGCCCCTTCCGGGCCACCGCGGCGACTACGCCCTCAGGCCAGTCTGCTGAGCACGACCAGGGCGCTGGCGTAGTCGCCGGCCAGGACGGGCCGCAGGCCGTGGTGGGTCAGGAACGCGCCGGTGTAGGTGGTGTTCGTCGCGTCGTCCCGGTACCGAGCCCCGGGGTCGAGACCCCTCAGACGGATCGGCGGGTCGAGGTGGCTCTGGCGCACGGTGCGGGCGAAGACGAACACGGCGACCTGGCCGCCGTCCCGCGCGACGTGGCACACGGCGGTCCGGTCGGGGTCGGTGCGCAGGCGGTGTCGCCTGCCGAGCTGGACGGTCTCCCGGATCTGTTTGTACCGCGCGACGTGCGCGCCTGCCTCCGCCAGCTCCGCCTCGGTCCAGTCGGCCAGCCTGCCGCCGATGCCCAGGGTGCCGGTCATCGCGACGTGGCACCGGAACGCCAGCGGCACCGGCCGCTTGGACAGGTAGCCGGGGGAGTCCGTCACCCAGCACGACATCGTCTGTGGCGAGTGGACGAACGCGTACCCGTCCTGGATCCCCAGGCGCTCGAACGCGTCGGTGTTGTCGCTCGGCCACGCGAACTCGAACCGGGACAGCGTCGCGAGGTCGGCCCGGCCGCCCCCGGAGGCACACGTCTCGAGCCACAGGTCGGGGTTCGCCGCACGCAGACGGTCCACGACCTCGCGGAACCCGGTCTCGTGGCGGTGGGACGCGGTCGCGGGGGCGTCGGTGAGCGACCGGTTGAGGTCCCACTTGAGGTAGTCGACGTGACCGTCGCGCACCAGCGCGTGCAGTGTCTCGAACGCCCAGCCGCGCACAGCGGGGTTGCCGAAGTCCAGGCCGTGGCTGTGCCGGATCGCGGTCGGCTCCCGGTCGGGCCAGCGGTACACCCAGTCGGGGTGGTCGCGGTACAGGTCAGTACTGGGGTTGACCGACTCCGGCTCCACCCACAGCCCGAACCGCATGCCCAGCGCGTGCACCTCGTCGGCCAGCGCGGCCACGCCGCCCGGCAGCTTGGCCGGGTCGGCCCGCCAGTCGCCGAGGCCGCCACGTTCGTCGTCGCGGTCGGTGAACCAGCCGTCGTCCACCACGAACAGCTCCACGCCCAGCTCACGGGCCTGCCGGGCGAGCGCGACCTGCTCGTCGTGGTCGACGGCGAAGAACGTCGACTCCCACGAGTTGTAGAGGACCGGCCGGACCTCGTGGGGCCGGGCGAGGACGTGCCCGCGCTCGTAGTCGTGCCAGCGGTGCGTGAGCCCGGCCCGGCCTGCCGGGCTGTACACGCCGACGGTGTCGGGCAGCGTCAGCCGCTCGCCCGGTGCCAGGCGCAGGACCGCGTCGCCCGCGCCCGCGGTGACGTGCAGGTGCCCGTCGCCGGAGAGTTCGGCGGCGATCCGCCACGAGCCACCGTGGGCCACGGCGACACTCCACACGTCGCCGTGTTCCTCGCCCGCGTCGTCGTCGATCGCGAGCCACGGCTGGAACGCGTGCCCCGGGAGGCCGCGCCGCGACTCCAGGACCAGCTTGCCCGGCCCGAGCGGCACGCGGCGGAGCGTGGTCTCCGCCGCGTACCCGCCGCCCAGGGTCGTCGCGTGGTAGCCGACCTGCCAGGGGACCGGCCAGGTGGCCGAGGCCGCGCGGGTGACCGTGACCGGCTCGTCGCCCGCGTTGTGCAGCTCGAGCCCCCGGACCAGTGCCGGCCCGCGGACCTCGTACCGCAGCGTCACGGCCAGGGTGCCGTCGGCCAGCCGGATGGTCAGCCGGTCACCGTCCACCTCGGACCCGACGAGCCGGGGGTCGAACGGTGCCTCGGCGAGCGCGACCGCGTGGTCGTCGAACCGGGCGCCGCCTGCGGTCACCAGCTCCTCGGTGTGGGCCCGGGGTCGGGACCACGTGTTGGAGCCGACGCGGGCCGCACCCGCGTCGTCGAGCAGCCGTGCGAGGTCGGCCGGGTCGAGCGGCCCACCCCAGTGCAGGTGCCGGGGCGAGCCGTCCGGCCCGACGGCGAGTGCGTAACCGAACCCGTCGCCGGTGAGCAGATACGCCCCGGACGGTTCGTCCCGGTAGATCACCGTGTCACCGCACCCAGTAGGAGTAGAGGTCCGCGCCCGCCAGGGAGAAGCGGAACTTGACCTGCTTGCCGGCCAGTGTGGACAGTCGCACGTGGCCGGTCCACTTGACCTCCGCGCCGTACTGGTCACCCGTGACCGGCTTCGACGTGAAGCCGGGGATCACCTGGTTGGTGGCCGCGTCGAGGACCTCGACCTTCACCGACCCGCCGTTGCGGACGACCGTGTTCACGTTCAGCGTGGATCCCGTGAACGTCACCGGCTTCGTGACGACGAACCCGGGGTCGCCGCTGTGCGGGCGGGACGCGTTGGTCATCGACACGAACCCGTCGCGGCGCCAGGTCGCCATGCCGCTCTGCCCGAGGTAGTCGACGTGGTTCGGGTCGGTGAGGTCCGGCCCGCCGTGGTCGGCGTTGAACGCGCCGTAGTACATCGTGACCGTGCGGTCGGTGACCAGTGCGTTGGACGCCGTGTAGAGCGCGCCGTCGTCCCACGCGCCGGGCTGGCCGGGCGTCAGCACGGGGTCGCGCACCGGGCGGCTCCAGTTGACGAGGTCACGCGAGGACGCGACCTCCGGCAGGACCGGGCCGGCACCCGCGCCGGACTGCGAACCCACGGTGTAGTTGGTGATCAGGAAGACCCACGGCAGACCGATGTTCGTGCTCTCGTAGGGAAGCACTGGCATGCCGTAGATCTGACCCTCCAGGCCACCGAGTGCCTGTGCCGCACCGGTGTCGGCGTAGTCGCCGCTGACCGCGAGCACCGGGGTGGTCCAGTTCAGGAAGTCCTTGCTGGTGGACAGGAACGCGGACCGGTTGTAGATGCCCGGCGTGCCGGAGGTGAACATCCGCTTCTTGATCGTGGCGACGTACTGCCTGGTGCGGGAGTCCCACGTCACGTTGGACACGTCGCCGTCGAGCAGCACCGGTCGTTCGCCGCCCGAGGTCCAGGTGTAGCCGTCCGGCGAGAAGTAGACGTAGTAGCCGAGCGTGTCGTTGACGACGCCGGACTTGAACTGCATCAACGCGAACCGGCGGTCCGGTGCGGCGGTGGGGTTGTAGGCGATCGTGCCGCCACCCGCGATGATCAGGTTCGTCTTCGACGCCGGGATGTCCTTGTAGCCGATGTTTCCGCGCCCGAGCGGCTTGTTCCAGTGGACGCCGTCACGGCTCTCCGCGTAGCAGAGGTAGTAGCCGGGGGCGACGTCGTTGTTGCAGTCGTACCACATCCGGTACACGTCGCCGATCTTGAAGACCGAGCCGTAGATGTAGGCGGAGGACTCCCACGGCTTGTCCGGCGAGATGATCGGGTCCGGCAGCTTCTTCGCCGGGTGCACGACGCGGCCGACGTCCTTCGTGGACTCGATGCGGTAGTCGTCGAGGAACAGCTCACGTGCCGTGCCCAGCGCCGGGTCGTAGGGTGCGGGTGCCTTCACCAGTGTGACCTGGTCCCAGTAGTACTGGCCCACCTGGTCGGGGGTCGCGGCGATGCGCACGGACACGTTCGACGTGTTGGCGGGTGCGACGCCGGTGACCGTGACCGTCTGCCAGTCCAGGTTGGCCGTCGGGCTCACCGCCCGCGTGTCCAGCACGGTGTTCTCGAAGCTCGTGAACACCAGCGACAGCGTCGGCGGCACGCCGCTCCTGCCCTTGAGCCGCGCGGTCAGCGTGAAGTCGTTGCCGGGCGCGGCGACGATGCGCTGGCCGGTCACGCTCAGGCTCGCACCCGCCGTGTTGGTGGTCTGCAGCGAGCCGAGGCCCGCCGTGCGGTAGGCGGCGAGGTTGACGACCGTGGCGCCGGCGGAGTTGCCGTCCACGGCCCACGCGATCGGGTGACCCGACCGGTCGCCCATGTCGAAGCCGCCGTTGGGCAGGAGCCCGGTTGTGGTGTCCACGGTGTTCGGTGGGGTCTGGCCGGACGCCGACGCGGGCAGCACGGCGGCCGCGGTCACGATGATCAGCGTTGCCAGCAGGGGTTTGCGAAGTCTCATGGGCCCTCCAACGGGACGGCGGGGAATGCCGCTCACCCTGTATGGCACACCGTTCCATGTCAATCCCGCCTCCCCGCAAGTCTGCGTGTGGGTCGCGTCCCAGCCGACGTGCGGTTATCGAGGCGGATCGTGGCTGGGTGCCGTCACGTTCCCCTGAGACAACTGTTGATCAGGCGCAGAACTCGCACAAAGAACCATGGGGCAGGCTAGACAGTCCCGGTGGCCCGCAGCTCGACGAGCACGTCACGGGCCGCGTCGAGGGTGCGGTCCACGTCCTCGGCCGTGTGCGCGCCCGAGATGTGGTTGCGCTTCAACGCCATGGGCAGCATCAGGAAGCCGCGCTCGGTCATGCCGCGGTGGAACGCGACGTAGGCCTCGTCGTTGTTGCGCATCAGGTCCCGGTAGCCGAGGATCGGCGGCTTGGTGAAGTAGAGGACGAACACCCCGCCGAAGCCCAGGGCGGTCGCCTCGATGTCCAGTTCGGTCACGATCTCGGTCAGGCCGGTGCGCATCCGGTCGCCGAGCGCGAACGTGCGCTCGTAGAAGTCCGGGTGTTCCTGCAGGTAGCCGATCGTGGCGAGCGCCGCGGCGCAGCCGATCGGGTTGCCGTTGAACGTGCCCGCGAGCAGCACGTCCCCGGTGCGCCCGTTGAAGTGCTCCATCAGGTCCCGGCGGCCCGCGACGCCACCGGAGGCGTACCCGTTGGCCAGGCCCTTGCCGAACGTCGTGAGGTCGGGCGTGATGCCGATGACCTCCTGGTAGCCGCCCAGCGAGTGCCGCAGCCCGGTGATCACCTCGTCGAAGATCAGCAGTGCGTCGTTGACCTCGGTGAGCTTGCGCAGGCCCGAGACGAACTCGGTGGTCGGCAGCAGTGCGCCCACGTTGTGGGGGATGGGCTCCATGATGACGGCGGCGACCCGGTCCGGGTACTGGTCGAACAGCGCGGTGACCGAGTCGAGGTCGTTGAACTCCGCGATCAGCGTCGAGTCGAGGGCCTGCGGGAGGATCCCGCTCGACAGGGGGTCGCTGCCGTACGCCTTGTCCGGCGCGGAGATGACGTTGCGGGCCACGGCGTCCGACCAGCCGTGGAAACCGCCCTGGAACTTCACCACCAGGTCCCGCCCGGTGACCCCGCGGGCCAGCCGGATCGCCTGCGCGACGGCCTCCGAGCCGCTCATCGTCGCGATCATCGACTCGGCAGACGGGATGATCTCGACGACCCGCTCCGCGAGCGCGACCTCCCCCTCCGTCACGCCGAGGCCGACGAGGTCGATCCCGCCGATCGTGGCACGTACGGCGTCGTTGACCACGGCGGCGTTGTGACCGAGGAGGATCGCGCCGAACGCGGCGTGGTAGTCGAGGTAGCGGTTGCCGTCGGCGTCGACGACGTACGCGCCCTCCGCCGAGGCGAAGGAGTACGGGGCACCGATGTAGCGCGTCGAGGAGTTGACGCCGCCGGGGATCACGCGGGCGGCGGCGTCCGCGATCGCCTGACCACGCGGGTGTGCAGAGCTTGGCATACCGGCGACGCTAGATGAGCCCCGGAGGACATGGCAAGGCGTTCCATGTTTTACCTGCGAGCAACGTGCGAAGGTCACGTTCCGCCTTGACATGTCTGCCGGTCGAACTCAGGATGTCCGACATGGAACAACGTTCCGTGCCGAGTCGGATCGGCACACTGCTCGTGGGCGCGGGCTTCATCGCCGATGTGCACGCCGCCGCCGTCACCGCGAGCGCACGCGCTCACCTGGCGGGGATCGTCGACACCGACCCGGGCCGTGCCGCGGCCTTCTCCCGGTCCCACGGCGCCGTCCCCCACACCGACGACCTGGCCGAGGCGCTCGCCTGGCCGGACGTCGACGCCGTCGTCGTCTGCACCCCCAACCACACCCACCTCGGCATCGGCGCCGCCGTCGCCGCGGCGGGCAAGCACCTGCTCATCGAGAAACCCCTGGCCACGACCATCGCCGACGCACAGTCCCTCGCGGACGCGTTCGCCGCCGCGGGCCGGGTGCTCACCGCGGCCCACTCGCACCGCCACCACGGCTACGGCCGCACGGTCAAGGACGCCATCGACTCGGGCGCGGTCGGCCGCCCCGCCCACGTCCGCCTCTCCATCCTCGGTGGCTGGATCTGGACCGGCTGGGACGCCTGGGCCGCCGACCCCGTCGCCTCCGGCGGCCACGCACTGCACAACGGCGTCCACGTGCTCGACCTCGCCACCTGGTGGTTGTCCGGCGACCCCGTCCGCGTGTACGCCAGGGGCCGCCACCAGACCGCCGCCGAGCTCCGCATCAACGACTACCTGGAGATGGTCGTCGAGTACGCGGGCGGCGCCGTCGCGGTGCTGGAGATGAGCAGGGCCCACCGGCCCGGCTCGTTCGGCCTGCGTGAGCTGCAGGTCGTCGGGTCGGGCGGGATCATCGCCGAGGAGTGGGCCGACGAGTCCGCCTTCCTGTACACCGAGGGCGGCACCGGTCTCGTGCCCGCCTCGGGTGTGGACGGGTTCGGCGCCCAGTTCGAGTCCTGGTTGGACACGATCGGCGGCGCGCCACCCGCCATGCCGGTCGCCGACGCGGTCCGCGCGGTCGAGCTGGCGGTCGCCGTCGAGGAGTCGATCCTGGCTGGTCGCCCGATCTCGCTTGGAGCCGCCGCGTGATCACCGTCTACCTGGAGGGCACCGCGGGCATCGGCAGCCAGGACCACCAGAACGCCATGTACCGGCCGGCGTTCGAGGCGCACCCGGACTTCCAGCTGGTCGACGACCTCGCCAAGGCCGAGGTCGTGAGCGTCGCCGTGCCACTGGACGAGCGGGCCGAGGCCATCGGGCGTGTCATCCGCGCGGGCAAGCACGTGCTGGCCGACAAGCCGATGGCCGCGACCCTCGCCGACTGCGAGGACATCGCCAGGCTCGCCGACGAACACGGCGTCCTCGTCGTCCCGGCCCACCACCCCCGGCTCGGCGCCGCACTGCGCTCGGCCGCCGCCGCGGTCCGGGGCGGCCGGGTCGGGTTGCCGTGGAACGTCCAGTGCGACTTCCTCGCCGCGGGCGGCGACCCCGCGCCGACCGGCGAGCTGGTCAACCTCGCGCTCTACCCGATCGACGCCGTCCACGCCCTGCTCGGCCTCGAGGTGCGCCGCGTGCACGCGGTCGGCGGTGCTGACCTCGTCACCCTGCTGCTCGACCACGACCACGGCGTCACCAGCACGATCCTGTGTGGACGCACGACCGGGCTCGGCGGAGTCCGCCCCTCGGGCCTCGCCGTGCACCGCTACCGGATCAGCGGCTCCCACGGCGTGCTCGCCGTGGACGCCACCAAGCCCGCCGTCCGGGTGCGCACCGCGACGGGCACGAACGGCGTGTGGACCGGCCCGAACACGGTCGACGCACTGCTCGACGTGCTGTCGGCAGGCGTGCGCACCGGCCGCGCCGAACTGGGCGCGGCCGACGCCATCCGTGCCCAGCGCGTGGTCGAGGCGGCCCAACGCTCACTCGACTCCGGCCAACCGACCACACTGGAGGGTCGCTGATGCGTCTCGTCACCTACCGCCGCGCGGGTGCCGTGCGGCACGGCAGGCTAACCGACGGCGACCGGGTCGCCGAGCTGGGCGACGGCGACCTCGTCGGCCTCCTCGACGCGGTGTTCCCCCTGACCGAGGCCGCCCTGCCGGCCGCGACCGGCGAGCACGCCCTGGCCGACGTCGAGCTGCTGGCCCCGTTGCTGCGGCCCGGCAAGCTCCTCGCCGCCGCGGCCAACTACCAGGACCACGTCACCGAGACCGGCGGCGAGCCGCTCGACAAGTCCCACATCTCGCCGAGGCTGTTCCTCAAGCCGTCCAGCTCCATCGTCGGCCCGGACGCGGCGATCCCGCTCCCGGACATCAGCAAGGAGGTCGACTGGGAGGCCGAGCTGGCCGTCGTCATCGGCAGGCGTGCCCGCCACGTCTCCGTCGAGGACGCACTCGACGTGGTCGCCGGCTACCTGAGCTCCAACGACGTGTCCGCCCGCTCGATCGACCTCGGCTACGAGCGTGACACCGAGGACAAGGCCGTCTGGTTCTTCGACTGGCTCGCGGGCAAGTGGTGCGACGGGTTCGCCCCGCTCGGCCCGTGGCTGGTGTCGGCCGACGAGGTGCCCGACCCGCAGGCACTGTCGGTCGACCTCGAGGTCAACGGAGAGTCGAAGCAACACGGGTCCACCAAGGACATGATCTTCACGGTCGCCGAGCTGGTGGCCCACGCGTCGCGGGTGATGACCCTCGAACCGGGCGACGTGATCCAGACCGGCACCCCCTCCGGCGTCGGCGCGGCAGGCGGCCAGTACCTGGCCTCCGGTGACGAGCTGACCGTCACCGTCGGCCCGCTCGGCACGCTGCGCAACACGGTCGCCTAGGCTCCTTCCTTACCAGAGAGGCACATCCCATGCGTCGTAAGTTAGTCGTCGCGCTGGCGACCGCCGCGTTGGCGGTCGCGGGCTGCGCAGGACCGCCGCCCGCCAGCAGCGGCGGCACCAGCTCCGGTTCCGCCCTGAACGTCTACCTGTACCAGGAACCCGCCGGCCTGTTCGGCCCGCTCGCCCCGAGCAGCGGCCCGGACAACCAGGTGATGTCGTTCCTGTACGAGGGACTGCTCGGCGTGGACCCCAGCTACAAGCTCCAGCCGAGGCTCGCCGAGAGCTACGAGGTGTCCTCCGACGCCACCACGTTCACCTTCAAGCTCCGCAAGGGTCTGAAGTGGAGCGACGGCAAGCCGTTCACCTCCAAGGACGTGCTCTACACCTACAAGCTGTTGGCCGACCCCAAGTCGGGCAGCGCCACGGCCGGTCTCTACACCGCGGTCACGGGTGTCTCGGACTTCGTGGCGGGCAAGGCGACCGACATCTCCGGGTTCACCGCGCCGGACGACGACACGTTCGTGATCAAGGCCACCTCGCCGAACTTCGGCCTGGTCTCGCAGATCGGCATCGCCTACATCCTGCCCGAGCACGTGCTGTCCAGCACGCCGTCGGCCGACATCGCGAAGAACGAGTTCTTCCGCGAGCCCAAGGTGACCATCGGCCCGTACAAGTTCGTCGAGTACAAGACGAACCAGTACGTGCACGTGACCGCGAACCCCGAGTACCGGAGCCCCGCGAAGATCAAGGACGTGTACCTCAAGCCGATGACGTCGGACGCGGCCACCGCGCAGCTGGGCAACGGCGGAATCGACATCGCGTCCTACTCGCCGACCGACCTCGACACGGTCGCGAAGTTCAACGGCGTGTCCACACAGGAGAAGCCGGGTGCGGGGTTCGTGCGCATCGCGCTGAACCAGTCCAAGGACTACTTCGCGGACGTGCGGGTGCGCCAGGCGTTCCTGTACGCCATCGACCGCGAACAGATCGTGAAGACGGTGCTGGCGGGCAAGGGCGAGGTGCGGCTGTCCGACTTCGCCAAGGACAACGAGCCGTCCGGGCTCAACGACTACGGCTACGACCCGGACAAGGCGAAGTCGCTCCTCGCCGAGGCGGGCTGGGACCCCAACCGGGCCATCAACCTCCAGTGGGTGCAGGGCCAGCGTGACCGCGACGCGACGTCGACGATCATCCAGAACCAGCTCGGCGCCGTCGGGGTGAAGGTGAACCTGGTCAACGTCCAGGCCGCGCAGATCTCCAAGAGCTACACCGACAAGTCCTACGACATGACGCTCTACGGCGGCGGCAACTACGCGATCGACTCGTCGAGCATCTTCTACATCACCGCCTGCGCCCAGCGCTTCCCGGCCGGTGGCAACATCAACCAGTTCTGCGACCCGACGCTGGACGGCTACATGACCCAGGCCAACGCGACGGTCGACGACAAGGAACGCAAGTCCCTGTACGACAAGGCGGCCAAGCGGGAGAACGACCAGGCCGACCTGATGTGGCTGTACTCGCCCAACGGACTGTGGGGCGTGAACGACAAGGTCAAGGGCTTCAAGGCGCCCGGCTCCCAGGACTCCGGGTTCTTCGACCCGGCGAGCTGGAGCATCGCGGGCTGAGCCACGAGGGTGGCGGGCACCCGCCCGCCACCCTTCCCACCCACGAGCGAGCGAAGGGAGGCGAGATGGGCGCGTACCTGGTGCGCAGGCTGGCGACGAACGTGCTGGTGTTCCTCCTGATCACCGTCGCGATCTTCTGGCTGGTCCACAAGGCGCCCGGCGACCCGATCGCGATGCGGATCCCGGCCGACCAGCTCAACTCCGGCAGCACCGAGTACATCGCCCAGCAGCGCCACGCGCTGGGGCTGGACCGGCCGGTGTTCGTGCAGTACTGGTTCTGGCTGACGAGTGCCGTCCAGGGCGACCTCGGCTACTCCCTGCTCAACGGCCGCCCGGTCACCGAGCTGCTCGGGGAGCGGATCGGCCCGACCGTCGAGCTGATGCTCATCGGACTGGTGATCTCGCTGCTCATCGCGTTCCCGCTCGGCATCCTCGCCGCACGGCGGAAGAACTCGGTCTGGGACTACGGCACCGCGGTGGTGAGCCTCGGTTCGGTGTCCATCCCGGTGTTCTTCCTGGCGCTGATCGCGATCTTCGTGTTCACGCTGCAGTGGCAGTGGCTGCCGTCCTCGGGCATCGCCGACCCGGCGAACCCGAGCCTGCTCGACTCGATCCGACATCTGGTGCTGCCCGCGTTGATCCTCGGCATCGCCAACACGGGAAGCTATCTGCGTTACATCCGCGGCACCATGATCACCGAGCTTGGCGCGGACTACGTGCGCACGGCCGAGGCCAAGGGCGCGTCACGGCGCCGGGTCGTGTACCGGCACGCGTTGCGCAACTCGCTGATCCCGGTGATCACCGTGATCGCCTCCAACATGGGACAGCTGCTCGCCGGCGCGGTCGTCATCGAGCAGGTGTTCGCGTGGCCGGGCATGGGGCAGCTCGCGATCAGCTCGGTCAGGCAGCAGGACTACTCGGTGATCGTCGGGTTCGCGTTGCTCGTCGCGATCCTGGTGTTGCTGTTCAACCTGCTGGCCGACGTGCTGTACACGGTGGTCGACCCGAGAGTGAGGCTGCGATGACCGATCTCCCCGCGGACCTGCCCGCCGAGTCCACCTCGGACGCCACGGTCACCGCCAGGACCCCGTGGCACACGGGCCTTCGCCGGTTCCGGCGCCACCCGCTCGCGCTGGCCAGCGTGGTGTTCCTGCTGCTGGTGATCGTCGCCGCGGTGTTCGCGAGGCCGATCGCGGGCTTCGACCCCAACGCGATCGACCTGCTGCACGCCCGTGAGGCGCCGTCTGGCACGCACTGGCTGGGCACCGACCCGACCGGCCGCGACGTGTTCTCCCGCCTCCTGCACGCGGCCAGGGTGTCTCTGGGCGTCGGCCTGGCCGCGGCGGCCCTCGCGGTCATCCTCGGGGCGGTGCTCGGCAGCCTCGCGGGCCTGCTGGGGCGCTGGGTGGACGGCGTGGTCATGCGCCTCGCCGACATCTTCATGTCCTTCCCGGTGGTGATCGTGATCGTCGTGATCGCGGGCATGCTGGGCCCGAGCGTGCCGACGATGATCATCGCGATCGGGGTGTTCCAGTGGCCGGTGTGTGGCCGCATCGTCCGCGGCGTCACGCTGTCGCTGCGTGAGCAGGAGTACCTGCTGGCAGCGCGGGCGGCGGGTGCCGCATCGGGGTGGCTCATGTTCCGGCACGTCATCCCGGCCGCGCTGCCGCCGATCAGCGTGGCGGCGACGTTCGCCACCGCGCAGGCGATCGGGCTGGAGGCCACGTTCTCGTTCCTGGGCCTCGGCGTGCAGCCACCGACGGCCAGCTGGGGCAACATGCTCACCGACGCACAGAGCCTGACCGTCATCGCGGGCCAGCCGTGGCTGTGGCTCTCACCCGGTATCGCGGTCGCACTCACCGTGCTGGCCGTCAACTTCATCGGCGACGGCCTCCGCGACGCAGTAGACCCGAGGCAGACATGACCGAGCCGTTGTTGAAGATCGACACGCTGCGGGTGGACTTCCCCACCGAGGACGGCGTCGTACACGCCGTCGATGGCGTGAGCCTGGACGTGTTCCCCGGTGAGATCGTCGCGATCGTGGGGGAGTCGGGGTCCGGGAAGAGCGTGACGGCCATGTCCGTGCTGCGACTGCTCCGAGAGCCACCCGCGCGGGTGAGTGCGGACGCACTGACCTTCCGGGGCCGTGACCTGCGTGCGATGTCGCTCGACGACCTGCGGGCCGTGCGTGGCGGCCCGGTCGGCATGATCTTCCAGGACCCGATGACGGCGCTGAACCCGGTGATGACCGTCGGTGACCAGATCGTCGAGGCCGTGGTGCTGCACCAGTCCACACGGGACAAGAAGGCCGCGCGAAGCCGGGCGCTCGACCTGCTGGGCCTGGTCGGGGTGCCGGACGCCGCACAGCGCCTCAAGCAGTACCCGCACGAGTTCTCCGGCGGCATGCGCCAGCGCGCGATGATCGCGATGGCCATCGCCAACGACCCGGACCTGATCATCGCCGACGAGCCGACCACCGCACTCGACGTGACCATCCAGGCGCAGGTGCTCGAGCTGGTCCGCAAGGCACAGCGCGAGACCGGCGCGGCGACCGTCCTGATCACCCACGACCTGGGTGTGGTCGCCGAGCTGGCCGACCGGGTCGTGGTCATGTACGCGGGCCGGATCGCCGAGACAGCGGGCGTCAGGGAGCTGTTCGCGTCGCCGAAACACCCCTACACGGTCGGCCTGCTCAAGAGCCTGCCCAGGATGGACTCGCAGGCCGACGAGCTGGACGCCATCCCCGGCAACCCGCCCAACATGATCGACCCACCGTCCGGGTGCCCGTTCCACCCGCGTTGCCCGATGGCCCGGGACCGCTGTCGCACCGAACGTCCCGAACCCCGCGAGATCGGGGACGGCCGCCGGAGTGCATGTCACTACGCCGAGGAGGTGGGGGTATGACGCTCCTCAAGGTCCAGGGCCTGTCCAAGCACTTCCCGATCCGCAAGGGCGTCCTGCGGCGCACGGTCGGCCAGATCCGGGCCGTCGACGGCGTCGACCTCGAGCTGGCCGCCGGCGAGACGCTGTCGCTGGTGGGGGAGTCGGGCTGTGGCAAGTCCACCACCGGCAGGCTGCTCGTCCGCCTCCTGGAACCGACGGCCGGGCGCATCGAGTTCGACGGCACCGACCTGTCCACGCTCTCCCAGCGCGAGCTGCGCCCGAGGCGCCAGGACATCCAGATCATGTTCCAGGACCCCTACGCGTCCCTCAGCCCACGCATGACCGTCCACGACATCATCGCCGAACCCCTGCGCGTCCAGGGCCGCTACCGCGACGGCGGCGGCGACCGCGTGGCCGAGCTGCTCGACATGGTCGGCCTGCGCCCCGAGCACGCACGCCGCTACGCCCACGAGTTCTCCGGCGGCCAGCGCCAGCGCGTCGGCCTCGCCAGGGCGCTCGCGCTCGACCCGCGCCTGATCGTGCTCGACGAGCCGGTCAGCGCGCTGGACGTCTCCGTGCAGGCCCAGGTCATCAACCAGCTCCGCGGCCTCCAGGAACGCCTCGGCCTCGCGTACCTGTTCATCTCGCACAACCTGTCGGTGGTCCGCCACATCTCCCACCGGGTCGCCGTCATGTACCTCGGCGGCATCGTGGAGACCGGCACCCGGGAGGACATCTTCACCCGGCCGTCCCACCCGTACACACAGGCGCTGCTCTCGGCGATCCCCGTGCCGGACCCGGTGGGCCGCGACGAGCGGGAGCGGATCACGCTCACCGGCGACGTGCCGAGCCCGAGCAACCCGCCGAGTGGGTGCCGGTTCCGCACCCGGTGCTGGAAGGCGCAGGATGTCTGCGCGCAGGAGGCACCCGAACTGGCCGACCGGCTCGGCATCGGGCACCCCAGTGCGTGCCACTTCCCCGAGGTCCTCCCGGTTAGGAGCGTGTGATGGCCCGTACGACCAGACAGGTGTCGGTCGACGACTCGAAACCCGCGTCGGCGAACTACCACGCCAACGCCCTCGCTCGCGGTCTCGCGCTGCTGGAGATGCTCGCCGCCGCGTCGGAGCCGTTGACGCTGACCGACTTCAGCGCCTCGACCGCCTTACCGAAGAGCACCCTCGTGCGCCTGCTGGCCGTGCTGTCGGAGATGGAGTACGTGGTCCGCGTCGACGAGCGGCCCTCCTACCGGCTCGGGCACAAGGTGCACCGGCTCGCCGCGTCCTACGTGTCCACCCTGGACCTGACGGTCGTCGCGCAGGAGTACCTCAAGCCCGTGGCCGCGGGCACCGGGCAGACGGCGAACCTCGGCGTGCTCGACGGCGACCAGGTGCTGCACATCTGCGTCGCGGAACCCGACCGGCCGCTGCGGTTCACCGCCACGCTCGGCTCACGCGACCACACGTACTGCACCGGCCTCGGCAAGGTGCTGCTGTCCGACCTCACCGACGAGCAGCTCGCGCGCACGGTCCCGGCCGAGCCGTTCGCGTCGTTCACCGAGCACACCATCACCTCGCTCGAGGAACTGCGCCGCGACCTGCGCAAGACCGCGCGCCGCGGGTTCGCGTTCGACGACAACGAGCGCAGCAGCGGGCTGCGGTGCGTCGCCGTGCCGGTGCGGGTCGGCGGCGAGTCGCTGGCCGCGCTGTCGGTGTCCGGGCCCGCCGGCGAGTTCGCCACCGCCAAGCAGCACGAGTACGTCGCGATGCTGGACGAGGTGGCGAAGACGATGGCGGCCGACCCGGACTTCACGACAGCGTTGCGGATCGTGCACCGGTCGCTGCGATCGGCCGGCGCGTGAGCTCACCCCACGTACGCGATCGCCTCGATCTCGACCCGGACGTCGGGGTGTCCGAAGTCGACGACCACGGTGGTGCGCGCGGGCGGGGCGTCGCCGAACCGGCGCGCGTAGACCTCGTTGAACGGCGCGAAGAGCGTCGCGTTGGACAGGAACGCGCCGACCTTCACCAGCTGGTCCAGGCGTGCGCCCGCGGCCTCGAGCACCGCCTCGACGTTGTCCAGCACGCTCTCGACCTCGCGGGTGAAGTCGCCGACGTAGACCTTGTTGTCGGCGTCGGTGGCCACCTGCCCCGACACGTAGACGAAGCCGCCCGCCTTGGTGGCGTGTGAGAGCGGCACGACCGGCGCGGGGAACCCCGCGGGATGGAATCGTTCGATCATGACGACATGGAACCACGTTCCAGGTCTGGCGTTGACCGGGGGACTGGTCCTGGACGGCACCGGCGCACCCGGCCGGTACGCGACGGTCCTGGTGCGTGACGGCCGGATCGCGTCCGTCGGCGAGGCACTGCCCTCCGACGTGCGTCACGTCGACGTGAGCGGGCGGGTCGTCTGCCCCGGCTTCGTCGACATCCACACCCACTCCGACCTGACGCTGCTGTCCGACCCGCGTGCGCTCAGCAAGGTGCACCAGGGCGTCACCACCGAGGTGGTCGGCAACTGCGGGCTCGGCGTCACCGCCCCGGAGCGGGCCGACCTGCGTGCCGCGGTCAGCTACCTGGACCTCGACCCGTCCGTCGCCTGGACGTGGACCGACCTGCCGGGCTATCTCGACACGGTCGCCGAGGCGGGCCCCGGCGTGAACGTCGCCGCGCTCGTCGGGCACCTCGTGCTGCGTGCCGTGGTCTGCGGGTTCGCCGACCGGCCCGCCACCCCGGCCGAGCTGGACACCATGGGCGGGCTCCTGCGTGACGCGCTCGACGCCGGCGCGGTCGGCCTGTCCACCGGCCTGGTCTACGCGCCGCTCCCGTTCGCCCGCGAGGACGAGCTGCTCGCCCTCGCCGAGGTCACCGCGGCGGCGGGGAAGATCTTCACCTGGCACGTCCGCAGCTACGACGACGGCCTGATCGAGTCGGTCACCCAGGCCGTGACGGTGGCTCGCCGCACGGGCTGCCGCACGCAGATCTCGCACCTCGCCGCGGTCGGCAGGCGCAACTGGGGTGCCGTGCGCCAGGCGCTGGACCTGGTCGACGCGGCCAACGCCGACGGGTGTTCGGTCGGCGTGGACATCTACCCGTACCTGCACGGCAACGCGCCGCTGGCCCAGCTGCTACCCGCGTGGGCGCAGGAGGGCGGTCCCACGACGTGGGTGCCGCGCCTGGCGGACCCCGCCGTCCGTGCGCGGATCCGCGAGGGGTGGCGGAACCGGCCCACCACGTGGGACGAGATCACCATCAGCTGGACAGCGAGGCCCGTGCCCGCGCTCGGCTCCACCATCGCGGAACTCGCGGGCGGTGGTGACGGCGACGAGGTCGCGCTGGACCTGCTGGCCGAGCTGGGCACCGGCGTGATGATGACCGCGGGTGGCCGCAGTGACGACGACCTGCGGACCGTCCTCGCACACCCGAGCGCGGTCGTCGCGTCGGACGGGCAGGCACTCGACCCCGGCGGGGTCACCGGCGCGGGCGTGCCGCACCCGCGCAGCTACGGCTGCTTCCCGCGTTACCTCACCCGCTACGCCGACGACCTGGCCGACGCGGTCCGCCGCTGCACGTCCGCACCGGCCGCACGGCTCGGGCTGACCGACCGGGGCGTCCTGCGGGAGGGCGCGCCCGCGGACGTCGTCGTGTTCGACCCGGAACGCCTCGGTGACCGGGCGACCTTCACCGACCCCCACCGATTCGCCGACGGCATCGACCTGGTGCTGGTGAACGGCGCGGTGACCGTCGAGGGCGGCGAGCACACCGGCACGCGGGCCGGACACGTACTACGAGGAGCCTCATGCTGATCGACGTCCACACCCACTGCCACCTGGCCGAGCACTGGGGTTGCGAGTGGCACCGGAACTGGCAGCCGGTGTACGGCAACTCCTACCCGGACCACACGCCCGCGCAGTACGACGAGGCCATGGCGGCGGCAGGGGTCGACCTCGCGTTCGTGTTCGGCATGCGGGCGACCCGCGCCGGGGTGATCACGCCCAACGAGTTCGTCGAGAGGTTCTGCGCCGAGACGGCCACGAACACGATCGGCTTCATGGCGCTGGACCTCGGCGACGCGGACGTCATGGACCAGCTCGCCGACGGCATCGCCCGGGGACTGCGGGGCATCAAGCTCTATCCGGTGCTCGCGCACTTCGACCCGCGCGACCCGGCTCACGACCCGTTCTTCCGCGCCGCCACGGAGGCGGGCCTGATCGTGTTGTGGCACATGGGTGCCACGCCGAGCCCGGAGGGCCGTCTCGACCTGTCCGAGCCGCTGCTGGTCGACGACGTGGCACGCAGGCACCCGGACCTGCGGCAGATCATCGCGCACCTAGGGCACCCGTGGCAGCGCGAGACGATCGTCGTGCTCCGCAAGAACCGCAACGTGTTCGGCGACGTGTCGGCCGCGTGGGCGCGTCCGCTGGACGGGTTCATGGCGCTCGTGCGTGCGCAGGAGTGGGACGTCGTGCCCAAGCTGCTGTTCGGCTCCGACTATCCGATGTGGACACCCACCGAGGCCGTGGCGGGGCTGCGGGAGCTGGTCGACCTGCGCCCGTCCGGCTATCCCGCGATCAGACCGGACACCGTGGACTGGCTGGTGGACGGCGACCCGCGTGCGGCGTTGGGACTGGCCTGATGGACCTGCGCGAGCTGGACACCCCGGCACTGCTGGTGGACGTCGACCGCCTGGACCGCAACATCGCGGCGATGGCGAAGTCGTTCGCCGGCTCCGAGGTGGCGTTGCGGCCACACGCGAAGACGTCGAAGTGCTGGGAGGTGGCCCGCAGGCAGCTCGACGCGGGTGCCGTCGGGATGACCTGCTCGACCGCGGCCGAGGTCACCTGGCTGCGTGCGCACGGCGTCACGGATCTGTTGTGGGCCAACGTTCCCGTGGGGCCCGGCAAGGTCGCGCTCGCCGTGGAGGTGGCCCGACAGGGCGGTCTGACGGTCACGCTCGACTCGGTCGAGGCGGCGCGTCCACTGTCCACGGCGGCTGCCGAGGCCGGGGTGACCGTGCCGTTCCTGCTCGAGGTGAACACGGGACACGCGCGGTTGGGCGTCGAACCGGACCACGCCGTCGCGGCTGCCGAGGCGATCACCGCCCTCCCGGGGTTGCGGCTGCGCGGCGTGCTGACCCACGAGGGCCACATCGCCGCCTCTGCCGACCGAACGTCGTTGGAGGAGGCCGGAACCGCGGCGGGGGAACGGCTCGTGGCGGTGGGTGAGGCACTGCGGCTCGCGGGCCACCCGATCGACGTCGTCTCCGTGGGCTCGACACCCGGGGCCACCTCGGCGCCGTTCGTCGCAGGCGTCACCGAGGCCCGGCCCGGCACCTACGCGTACCACGACGCCAACCAGGTGCGGTTGGGCAGCACCACCATCGACCGGTGCGCGCTGACCGTGCTCGCGCGCGTGGTGTCGGTCCAGCGTGACGGCCGGGCGATCATCGACGCGGGTGTCAAGGCGATGAGTTCCGACACCATCGCGGTGGCCGGCTCGGTCGGCGTCGCGGTGGACCCGGCCGGCGTACCGCTGCCCGGTGTCACGTTCGCCGAAGCCAACGAGGAACACGGGTTTCTCTTCCACAGTGGGGGTTTCGCGGTCGGCGACCTCGTCAGGCTGGTGCCCAACCACGCCTGTGGCACCACCAACATGTGGAGCCACGCGTACGCGGTGCGTCGTACCGAGGTGCTCGCCGAATGGCCGATCGCCGCGCGTTACTAGCAGCCCTTGACATGGAACGGTGTTTCGCGTTCGCTTTTTCGTGTAGCACAACGGAAGGCAGACCATGCGTGTTCTCAAGGCCCGCACAGCGACCCCGGCCACCGGCTCCGCCGAGGTGCGCGAGACAGTCGAACGGATCATCGCCGAGGTCCGCGCGCGGGGCGACGCGGCGGTCCGCGAGTACTCCGAGAAGTTCGACTCGTGGTCCCCGGAGTCCTTCCGGCTGACCGAGGAGGACATCGAGAAGACGGTGGCCACGCTGCCCGAACAGGTGATCGCCGACATCCGGTTCGCGCAGGGCCAGGTCCGGGAGTTCGCGCTGCGCCAGCGTGAGTCGCTGCGGGACGTCGAGGTGGAGACCCTGCCCGGCGTCGTGTTGGGACACAGGCACATCCCGGTGGCGGCGGCCGGTGCGTACGTGCCGGGCGGCCGCTACCCGCTGGTCGCCTCCGCGCACATGACCGTGGTGACCGCGAAGGTCGCCGGCGTGCCGCGGGTCGCCGCGTGCACCCCGCCGATCCGCGGCGAGGTACCCGCCGCGACGGTGGCCGCGATGCACCTGGCGGGTGCCGACGAGATCTACCTGTTCGGCGGTGTACAGGCGATCGCGGCACTGGCATGCGGCACCGAGACCGTGCCCGCGGTGAACATGCTGGCTGGCCCGGGCAACGCCTACGTGGCCGAGGCCAAGCGCACGCTGTACGGGGAGGTGGGCATCGACCTGTTCGCCGGCCCGACGGAGATCCTGGTCGTCGCCGACGGCACGGCCGACCCGTTCACGGTGGCCGTGGACCTGCTGAGCCAGGCCGAACACGGCCCGGACAGCCCGGCGGTGCTCGTCTCGACGTCGGAGACCCTGGCGCGTGAGGCCATGGCCCACATCGACGCGTTGCTGCCCGGCATGCCGACCCGCGACATGGCGGGCCCGGCCTGGCGGGACTACGGCGAGGTGGTGGTGGTCGACTCACTGGACGAGGCGTACGCGCTCACCGACGAGTACTCGTTCGAGCACGTGGAGGTCCTCACGGCCAACCCGCGCGAGGCGCTGTCCGTGCTGCGTGACTACGGCGCCCTGTTCCTCGGTGCGGGTACCTGCGTCTCGTTCGGCGACAAGGTGATCGGCACCAACCACGTCCTGCCGACGCGGGGGGCGGCCCGCTACACCGGCGGTCTGTGGGTCGGCAAGTACCTGAAGACGGTGACCTACCAGGAGGTCACCGACCCCGCGTCGAGCGCGCTGCTGGGCGAGGTCTGCGGGCGGGCGGCCCGGGTGGAGCTGTTCGAGGGACATGCCCGCTCCGGTGACGTGCGTGCCCTCGCACCCGGGCAGCGACCGGAGTGGGCGCCCCGGACCTAGCTCAGAAGATCGCGATCAGGATGAGGATCACCACGATGGCGACGACGATCCCGATGATCGGGATGCTGCCTGGTGAGCGGCGGTAGTGGCTGCGCACCGTCGTGCTGCCGAAGTTGAACAGACCGGGCCTGCTGCGGCGGTGTCGACGTACCCACGGCATGGTGTTCTCCTGACTCGGCGGGGACTCAGCTGTCAGGAGAAGTACCCACGAACACCACCCGTCCAAACGTCACGGCGGCGATCGGTACGAAGAGCGGCGCTGCTCACCCGTCCGTCCACTGTGGAGTCACTCCTCGGCGGGCACCGCCTCGTCCACGGTGAGCGGGATGCTGTTCCCGCAGGCACCGGGCGTGTTGGGGTCGGCGAGACCGGTCACCGTCATGCGGGTCCCTGGCTGGAGCCCCGCCGCGCGGTCGCCCACCAGCTGGTACTGGCGTATCTGGGCGTCGAGCAGCAGACAGCCGGGCACGTCGGAGGACGTGATCGTGCCGGTGACCCGCGTGAGCTCCTGGCGGGCCGTGGTCGTGGTGGTCGACAACTGGGTGACAGTGGTAGTGGTCGGTGGTGTGGAGGACGGGGTGCCGGCACACCCACTCGTGACGGAGACGGCGCCCGCCAGCACCAGTGTCGCCACCCGAGGCCGGATTCCAGGAACCCGCTTCGTATTCATGAGATCAGCGTTCCTCCGCGGATACGTCGACGGCGCTGCCTACAGATAAGCACGTGTCGGCCCACCAGACCACCCTCGTGTGGATCACCGCACCCGTGGAGATCACTGGACGATTGTCAAGCCAGGACGGGCACACGAGCGACCGGTGGAGCGGATGTGTTTGCGGGGCAAGGATTGGCGGACGCGCCACGCGCTGGGAGCGGCTTCCTCTCCCAGCGCGGTCACCGTGTCGGCAAGGTCGTCACTGTGATGAACCCGCATGCCCCCGCGTGGTCGGTGCGGCGACAGGCACCTCGCGTTCGGCGGGCGCCGCCCGCGGTGTCGCGGTCGCGCGGCGCAGTACGGCGACGGCGACGAGGACCGCGGCGACCAGCAGTGCGGCGCCGAGGGACAGGCCGAGTGCGTAGCCCGCGTTGAGGCTTTCGGGGGAACCGGTTGCGCCTGCCCGCTGTTGTGCCGCGGTCCCGAGTGCGGCGAGGCCCAGCGAGGCGCCGAGTTGACGTGAGCTGTTGAGCAGCCCCGACGCCGTGCCCGCCTCGTGGGGCGCGACTCCGGCCGTGGCGACGGAGACCACCGGTGCGAGGCAGAGCCCGAAGCCGACGCTCGCGACGATCGACGGGCCGAGGATGTCCGCCGCGAACGTGCCGTCCGCGCTGACCGTGCCGAACCAGGCGAAGCCCGCCGCGGTCAGGAGTCCGCCGCCGATCAGGAGGGTGCGTGGCGCGACGCGGTAGCCGAGCCTGATCGCGAGCACGGAACCGGCGACGACGCCCAGTGCGAACGGCAGGAACTCGACCCCGGTCAGTGCGGGGCCGTTGCCCAGCACGCGCTGGAGGTAGAGGGACGCGAAGTAGAAGGCCGACGCCATGGCCGCACCGAGCAGCAGGTTGTAGGCGTTCGCCCCCGCGACCGACCGGTTGGCGAACAGACCGAGCCGGACCAGCGGTTCGCGGGTGGTGGTCCGTTCGACGTGGACGAACGCGGCCAGCAGCGCGGCGGCGAGCACCAGGGTCGTCACGGTGACCGGCGAGGTCCACGCGTACCGGTCCGTGCGGACGACCCCGAACACCAGCAGCGTCATGCCCGCCGTGGCCAGGACGGCGCCGAGGACGTCGGGCCTGCCGCCACGCACCGGGGTGCGGTCGGCGACGACCCCCCGCAGGGTCAGGACCAGCGCGAACGCGGCCATCGGCACGTTGACGAACATCACCCAGCGCCAGCCCGCGTACTGGGTGAGCACGCCGCCCATGAGGACACCCAGTGCGCCACCGGCGGCGTTCATGGCGCTCCACACCCCGAACGCCCGCACGCGAGCCCTGCCGGAGGGGAACGTCGCGGTCAGCAGTGCCAGCGCGGCCGGTGCCAGTGCGGCGGCCCCGACGCCCTGCGCCGCCCTGGCCGCCACCAGGTGCCCCGGCGCCTGCGCGAAGCCGCCGACCAGCGAGGCCAGGCCGAACAGGCCGAGCCCGAACAGCACGAGGCGCCTGCGGCCGTACCGGTCGGCCGCCTTGCCGCCGAGGAGCAGCAGACCGCCGAAGGTGAGGGCGTAGGCGTGGATCACCCAGGTCACACCCACCGCGCTGAACCCGAGGCCGGTGGCGATCCGGGGAAGTCCCACGTTCACGACCGACAGGTCCAGCGACACCATGAACTGCACGACGGCGACCGCGGCGAGGACCACCCCCGGCCCCGCCTTCGATCTCTTGGTTGACTTTTCGAACATGTTCCGAAAGTAGCACCGGCGGCGCGGGAGTGTCGAGTGCGATTCGAGGGACGGCCGGTGGGAGGGCATGATGGGCCGGTGGCCCGACCCAACGCACCGCACGGCCGGACCGGAAGGCCGCCGCTCACCTCACGCGCGGAGATCCTGACGGCGGCCCGTCGGCTCATCGACCGGGACGGCTGGGAGAAGCTGACTATCCGCAGGCTGGCCTCGGAGATCGGCGTCGGGGCGACGACCCTGTACCACCACGTGCGGGACAAGGAGGACCTCCTGGTCCAGCTGCTCAACCACCACGCCGACCAGATCCCGCGCCCCGACCTGCCGCCCGAGCCGAGGGAACGCGTCGTCGTGGCGGCCACCGCGATGCACGACGGCCTGGCGGACTGGCCGTGGGCCGCGGAGGTCCTCACCGCGGACGGGTTCCTGCGCCGCCTCGGCGAGTCGGCGCTGTGGCTGGTGGAGACGATCCTGGCCGGTGCGGTCGACCACGGGTGCACCCCGGCGCAGGCCGTCGACGTCTTCCGCAACCTCTGGTACTTCACCGCGGGCGAGATCCTCGTCAGGGCCCACTCCGCGCCCCGGCCGCCCGGCGAGCGCCCCGACTTCTTCGCCGGCCGCGACCTGTCCCACCTGCCCAACCTGGCCGCGCTGGGGGACCAGTGGCCGGAACTGGCGGCGCGGGACACCTACCGCGAGGGGCTGAGCGCCTTCGTCGACGGACTGCTCGCACAGGCCACCCGGTAGACGTTCCGCTGGAACGGAACATTCCGGCGCTTCTTCGCGTGTGCCGTACTAGCATTGCTCGATGAGTCGCTGGGTGGGCGTTCTGGCCGTGGTGCTGGTGATCGCGGCGTGTGCGCCGGCAGGGCCCGTGGACACGGGCGATCCGATTCCCTCCAACCCGCCGGGGCCGAAGCTGACCGGGCGCCTGCTCGCGTTCGACCAGGGCCCGGAAGCCGGCGAGGGCCGGGTCGTCGAGGTGCGCGACGGCGCGACGGCGACCGTGGCGGACGGGGTGATCGCCGCCGACCTGAGCCAGGACGGGCGACAGCTCGCCTACGCCAGGGAGGACGGCACCCTCGTGCGGCGTGACCTGGCCTCCGGCGCCGAGGCGACGATCCCGGTGAACGTGCTGCTGAGCAACGACTGCCTGAGCTGGTCGCCGGACGGCACGCGCCTCGCGTTCCTCGGCCGCGTGGACAACGCTCTCTACGTGACCACTGTGGACGGTGTGGTGACACGGGTCGACCAGCCGAAGCAGGAGCGGTACGTCCAGAGCGCGGAAGGCTACATCCTGCCGCGGGCCGATCCCGCCGGCGGCTCCGTGATCCTCTTCTCCGTGGTCGCCTGCGGTCGCTGGCTCGACGACAACAGGCTCGTGTTCGACCGGGTGGCGACCATGCCGGGCACGGTGGTCGTCGACGAGGACGAGCCGACACAGCAGGTCCTCGCCGACACGACGACGGTCGCCGTCCTCGACCCGCCGAGGCTGGTCGACTCGCCCGGGCAGTGGCGGCTGGAGGACCGGTGCGGCGACCGGGTAATGACGTTCGTCGGCGGCGAGACCTCGGGCGACCGGTATGTGGTGGAGCCGTCCGCCATCGGCGACGACGAACTCGGCGATGCCGGCTGGCCCGCGCCGGGGGGCGGGAGACTGCCGTCGGCACGGGCGGCGTTCGTCGACGGGTCGTGTGACGTGCTGCTGCTGTCGGGTGCCGCCGGCGAATGGCACACGACGAGCCGCTACGTCGTGGACACCGGCAGGACCGAGAAGCTGAGACCGACCTTCGACGACGACCACAACCCGCCGCTGCTGGAGCCGGACTCCGTCGCGTTCAACCCGGAGGGCACCGCGTGGGCGGTCGCCGACGGGGGGGCGCTGTTCGTGTTCGACCTCGAGACCGGCGGGTCGACCTTCGCCTCGGGTACGGGCAAGGTCAGCAAGGTACTCGGCTGGCTGCCGTCCTGACGGGCTTCGCGGGACGTGGACGTCGGCGGTCGCCGCGTCGGTCCTCGTCGTGGGGTTGGCCGTCGGCGTGACCCATGCCGTCCCGGGTGACGCGCCGACCGGGTCCGCGGCGTCGGTGGCGAGCGCGCCGGTGCGGTTCGATCCGCTGGTCCGGTTCGCCTCGTTCGGCTGGCTGCCCGAGGACAGGATGAACTCGCGCTTCACGACGGTCCACGACGTGGGATTCTCGACGGGGGTGTGGGAGTACGTGCCGGACCCGTCCAAAGGGCCGTTCGCGTCCCTTCCCGCCGCGAGCGTCGGCGTGACGCTCTACTCCGCGGGGCACACACCCGAGACCGAGCTGCCGCTCGAGGTGTGGGGGCCGCCCGACAGCCCGCCGGGGTCACACGCGCCGGTGACGACCGCACCTCCCGTGAACGGCGCACCCGCCTACTGGGTCACCGTGCCGGGTGAACCCGAGAAGATCATCCTGAAGTGGCGTTACGCCCCGAACGGGTGGGCCGAGGTGACCGTCTCGCGGTTGAACGGCGACCTCCACCGGATCGCGCACCGGGTCGCGCGCGAACTGCGGGTCGGTGGCACGGAGCGGCTGCGCTTCCCGTTCCACCTCACCGGGCTGCCCACCGGGCTGCGGCCGGTGATGAGCACGATCCGCGAAGGCGGGCTCCCGGGGCCGTGGGAGGGTGAACTCCTCCTCGCCACCAGCCGGGACAACCGGGGCATGAACCTGGGCGTGTCCGTCCAGCCGATGACACCCGGCGACCGCCACCCGAACACCACTGTCGACGGTTACCAGGCCAACCGCGAGATCGTCGTGGGAGACGACGGGCAGACGGTCGTCTCGGGAGCGCAGTACGCCGACCTGCTGACGGTCTACGACGTCTCCGGTCTCCAGACCGGCATCCGCGTCGACGCCCAGTCGGCCGCCGAGGTCGCGCCGCTGGGACCGGACGGCTCCGTCAGCGTGTTCCGCGGGATGACCGTCCACCCCGACCGGGCCGACTGGACCGACCGGCCGCTGCGGTGAGCAGGCCGCACACCACGAGTACGGCGAACACCGCGAAGAACGTCCCGCCGACGACGTCGGTGACGTAGTGGTACCCGAGCCCGAGCATCCCGATCGTGACGCCGGCGAGCAGCACCGCGCCCGCGGCGGCCGTGATCGCCCGGGCTCGGGCGCCGGCCAGCAGGAACACCACGGTGAGCGTCGCGACCAGGCTGACGGTGTGCCCGCTCGGGTAGACGAGCGTGTCGCCCTTCCACCGGTCGAACAGCGGTTTCAACACCCAGGTGTTGACCGCCAGGGCCACCGAGGGCCCGAGCACGACGAGCGACGCGTCCCACGGCCGCGACCTGTGCAGGCACCACGCCGCCAGCAGCGTGAGCGCGGGCAGCAGCACGTACGGCTCCGTCGGCGACACCAGTGCCCGCAGCACCCCGTGCGGCCACGCGGCGACGGCGGACGACGTGACCTCGTCGATGCCGCTCGCCGTGTGGTCGCCCACGAACAAGAGCCCGAGCACCAGGACGACGAGCCCGCAGAGTCCACAGAGGACGGCGCGGGTCGTCGGCCTGCGGAGCACGATCGACTCTAACGCGCGTGGACCGCCGCGAAGGCGAGCAGGGGTGCCGCGGTCCGCTGTGGATCCTCGAGGTTGGGTGAGTGTCCGAGGCCCGGCAGCAGCTCGACCCGCGAGTCGGGCACCGCGTAGTACTCGGCGGCGAACGACGACCGCCACCTCCGGTCGTCCTCGCCGAAGATCACCAGCAGGGGTTTGCCGAGCGTCATCAGCCGGTCGGGAAGCGGCCGGCGCACCAGGTAGTCGCGCGCGCACGCCATCGTCGTGGTGAACGTGTGGTAGGTCATGGCACGCACGTCGTCCACGACGTCCTGCGGTACCCGGTAGCCAGGGCGGCTGACGGCGGTACTCGTGGCGTGGCGGACCTGTTCGCCGGTCAGCTCCGCCCATTGCTCGGGCCCGAAGGCGAAGTCCTGCGCGATGTAGGCGCCCAGGTGCGGTCCGGTGTCGACGAGCACGAGCGCGGTCACCAGGTCGGGTCGGTTCTCGACGAGGGCGGTGGCCACCGAGCCGCCGGTGGAGTGGCCGACCACCACCGCGTGCTCGACGCCGAGCCGGTCCAGCGCCGAACCCACCCGGTCCGCCTGGTCAGGGATCTCGTAGCTCACGCCGGTGGGTTTGGCCGACCGGCCGTGCCCGAGCAGGTCGATCCTGACGACGTGGTGGGCGTCGGTCAGCAACGGGACCAGCGGGTCCCACGAACGGGTCGACGCGGCCGACCCGTGGATGAGCAGGAGCGCCGGGGCGTCGCGCGGGCCGTCCCGGCACACGTGGACGTCGCCGCCGTCCAGGGACAGGGTCGAGTGCTCGCTTCTCGCGGAGGTGGTCATGACGCCACTGTCGCCGCAGGGCCGTGCCCCTGGCTTGGACGAATGTTCCCGTCGGCCCGCGCGCGTAGCATCCGAGGAATGGGGTCCACAGTGCACGAGCGTGGTGCGACGGCGGTCTGGGACGTCGCGTCGCCTGCCCGGCCGAGTCGGCTGGGTGGTGTCACCATGGCCGGGTTCCACATCCCCGACGGCGGCCTGGCCGAGGTGGGCCTGCGCGTGGTGCCGCACCCGGCCGTGATGCTGATCCTCGAGTTCGGCGCCGACCAGCCCGTCGTCCACGCCGCCGGACGCCAGCAGCGGGGGAGCCTCCTCGCCGGCCCTGGCCTCGGGTCCGGCGGCGCGGTGTGGGCGCGGGGCGCGAGCGTCGACTGCGTGCAGGTGCGCCTGTCCCCGGTGGTCGCGCACGCGGTGCTCGGCGTCTCCCCGGCCGATCTGGACGGTGTCGTGGTCGCCGTCGACGACCTGTGGGGCCGGGACCTGGCACGGATCTGTGAACGGCTGGACACGCTGTCGTCGTGGGAGGAGCGCTTCGCGTTGACCGACGCGCTGCTCGCCGGCAGGTGTGCGGAGCGCTCGTTCGTGGACCCGGAGGTGGCGTGGGCCTGGCGGCGGATCGTCGCCGGTCGTGGCCTGGTCCGGGTCGACGGGCTCGCGGCGGAGGTGGGCTGGAGCCGCAAGCGGCTGTGGTCGCGGTTCCAGGCGCAGATCGGCCTGCCGCCCAAGCGTGCCGCGCGGCTGGTCCGCTTCGACCACGCCGTCCACCGGCTGGTCGCGGGTGACGGCCCGGCCGGGGTCGCGGCGGACTGCGGCTACACCGACCAGTCCCACCTGCACCGCGACGTCGTGGCGTTCACCGGCGTGACCCCGACGGCCGTGGTCGGCGAACCCTGGCTGACCATCGACGACACCGCGTGGCCCCGCGGGTAGATCTCTGCCTTTCGGCAGATGGCCCGCGCGCCGGGAGCACGACAGCCTCGGTTCATGCGAAAGACCATGCGGAAGACGCTGACCCTGCTCGGGGTCGTGGCCGGGGTCGTGGCACTCGGTCAGGCGCCGGCGACCGCCGAGGACCTGGCCTGGGGGCCCTGCCCGTTCGAGGGGCGTGCCGAGTGCGCGACCGTGCGGGTGCCCGTCGACTACCGGCACCCGGACGGCGATGGGCTGGACGTCCACATCTCCCGCCTGCGCAGCGAACGGCCCGACCTGCGGCGCGGCACCCTCGTCATGAACCAGGGAGGCCCAGGGCCACACCTCACCGACACCGCCCGCATCCACGAGCTGGTGCCGCGGAGCGTGCTCGACGCGTACGACATCGTCAGCTTCGACCAGCGCGGGTTCGGCACCAGCGCGCCGGTCCACTGTGGACTCACACCGGACGAGCAGTTCACCTTCCCGTGGCCGCTGCCCGGCGGGGAACCGGCCATGCGCGGGCGTGCGCGCCGGATCGCCGACAAGTGCGCCGCCCAGCCGCTCGTGCCCTTCCTGGGCACCGCCGACGTGGCACGCGACATGGACCGCATCCGCGCGGCGCTCGGCGAGGACACCATCACCTACGTCGGCGTCTCCTACGGCACCTACCTCGGGGAGGTCTACGACGCGATGTTCCCCGACCGCGTCGACCGGATGCTCCTGGACAGCAACGTCGACGCGGCCTCGGCGTGGCGGAACACCTTCCGCGACAGCATGACCACCGGCGTGGACGTCCGGTTCCGCGACTTCGCCGCCTACCTCGGGCGCGACCCCGCCGACGTGCGGCAGGAGTTCCTCGGGCTGGTGGACGGTCTCGACCGGACCCCGCTGGCCACGCCCAGTGGCGTGCTGACCGGCGCCCACCTGCGCATCACGCTGTTCGCGAGCCTGTACGACGACGGCGCGTTCCCCCTGGCCGCCCGCATGATCACCGCGGTCCGCGACCGCGACGCCGCCGCTGCCGCGGAGCTCGGCGACGAGCTGCAGGTCTGGTACGACGACGACAACGACGCGTCCGCGGAGATGGGGGTGTTCTGCGCCGACGGCACGTTCCCGCACGACCCCGAGGTCTACGCGACACAGGCGAAGGCCGACGCGAAGCGGTACCCGCTGACCGGGGGCGCCGGCGCGGCGATCTGGCCGTGCGCCTACTGGGCGAGCGACCCGGCCGACCCGCCGGTCCGGGTGAGTCCCCGCGGCCGCTCGAACATCCTGCTCACCAACAACCTGCGTGACCCCGCCACCACCATCGGCGCCGCGTCCGCGCTGCGCCGCCAGTACGGCGACCGCGCCCGGCTCGTCGGCGTCGACCAGGGCGGCCACGGCGCGTTCATGTTCAGCGCCAACGCCTGCGTGCAGCAGATCGGCGCCGACTTCCTGGTGCACGGCGCACGGCCCGAGGACATGACCTGTCCCTCGGCACACGCGGGGCTCGCCGGCGCGCTGGCGCACCTGACCACCGCGACGGGTGTCCCCGGCGCGGCGGCGGAGGTCGACGGCGTCCCGCTGGCGAGCGGGGTCGCCGACGTCAGGACCGGACGCCCGATGCGTGCCACCGACCGCGTGCGGATCTTCAGCAACACCAAGGCGTTCGTCGCGACGGTCGTCCTGCAGCTGGTGGGGGAGGGGAAGGTCGAGCTGGACGCGCCGATGTCGCGGTACCTGCCAGGAGTGCTGCCCTACCACGAGGACTCCACCGTGCGGGAGGTGCTCCAGCACACGAGCGGCGTACCCGACTTCGACTCCTCGGTGTTCGGGCCTGGCGGGTACGAGGCGCACCGCCTCGACCACCACACGCCCGAGGGCCTGGTGGCCGACGCCACCGCGAACCCGCCCCTGTCCAAGGAGTTCCACTACTCGACGACCAACTACGTGCTGGCCGGGATGATCGTCGAGGCGGTCACCGGCCACCCCTACGCCGACGAGGTCCGCGACCGGGTCCTCCGGCCTCTGCACCTGCGTGACACCGTGCTGCCCGGCGACACCGCCGCGATCCCCGGCAGGCACGCGCAGGGCTACGCACACGTCGACGCCGAGGACCGGATCAACGACCAGGGCAGGCGGATCGACGTCACCACGCTCAACCCGTCGCTGGTGTGGGCGGGCGGCGAGGCGGTGTCCACAGTCGGCGACCTGAACAGGTTCTTCTCCGCGTTGCTCGACGGCAGGCTCCTGGCACCCGCGCAGCTGGCGGAGATGCGGAAGACCGTGCCCGCGCCGGAACTGATCGCCGGCGCCGGGTACGGTCTCGGGCTGATCCGGGTGCCGCTGTCGTGCGGCGGGGAGTGCTGGACGCACGGCGGCAGCGGACTCGGCTTCCAGACCCGGTCGGGTGTCACGACGGACGGGCGGCAGGTGAGCATCGTGGTCAACACCTCGCCGAACACGCCGGAGCAGTCCAGGGCCATGCTCGACGCCGTCGACACGGCCCTGTGCGAGTAGGGACGGGATACTCGGGTGGTGCTGGTCGTTTCGGCGCTGGCGTCGCTGGCGTTCGCGGTGGGCGGGGCCCTTCGGTGGTCCCGCCCACCCGCCGTCGCCGCGATCGCCCTGTCCGTGCTGGTGACCGTCCTGTACCGGGGGCCGGGCAACAACACGACCGCGGCCTGG
Organism: Actinophytocola oryzae; assembly: GCF_004364325.1. GTDB lineage: Bacteria > Actinomycetota > Actinomycetes > Mycobacteriales > Pseudonocardiaceae > Actinophytocola > Actinophytocola oryzae. The sequence goes on from NZ_SOCP01000001.1 coordinate 772,357, forward strand.
CTGCTGGTCGAGACGGCGGGACAGCTGGTGGTGCTGGCGAGCGCGACGCGCAGGGCGCCGGTGCTCGCCCCGTTCGGGGTCGCCGCGATCGCGGCGTCGCCGCTGCGCATCGGGCTGTGGCTCTCCCCGCCGTCACCGGTGACCGAGGTCGTGGGCGTGTGCGCGGTGTGGGCGCTGCTCGCGGTCGCGGCGGTCGGGGTCGGGGTGTACCTGCGGTCGCTGGACCGGGCCAGGGCGCGGGCGGTGGAGCTGGCTCGCCGTGAGCAGCGGCTGCACCTCGCGCGGAACCTGCACGACTGGCTGGCACACGAGATGACCGGCGTCGTGCTCGCCGCGCAGGCGGGCAGGCTCGACGACACCGACCCGGACGACGCGTTCCGCCAGATCGAGGAGGCGGGCACCCGGGGGCTGGAGGCCATGGACCGCGCGCTGCGCCTGCTGGGCACGGCGGCCGACGGCACGGCCGAGGTGACCACGCTGGACGAGGTGCGTGCGGCCGTCGACCGGTTCGCCGCCGGTACCCGCGCCGAGGTGACGTGCGACATCACGCTGCCGGAGCCGCGCAGGGAGATCACCGCGACACTGCACCGCGTGGTGCTCGAGGCGCTGACGAACGTCCGCAGGCACGCACGCACGGCGACCTCGGTGCGCGTGCTGGTGACCGGGGACGGCAACCGGGTGGTGGCCGAGGTGACCAACGACGGCGGCGGTGGCCGGTCGTTCGGCAGGGCGCGCCGCCACGGGGGCACGGGGCTCGCCGGGCTGGCGGAGTGGGTCACCGCGCTGGACGGCACGATGACCGCGGGACCCGTGCGGCCCTCCGGCTGGCGGGTGCGGGTGGTGGTGCCCGCATGATCAGGGTGCTCGTCGCCGACGACCAGGAGATGGTCCGGCGCAACCTGCGGCGGATCCTCGAGTCCGAGCCCGACCTGCGGGTCGTCGGGGAGGCGGCGGACGGGGTCGCGGCCGTCGAGCTGGCGAGGGTGCTGCGGCCGGACGTCGTGCTGGCCGACATCCGGATGCCGAAGCGGGACGGGATCGCGGTGGCACGACACCTCGCCGGGCCCGATGTCGTCGACCCGCTGCCGGTCGTGGTGATCACGACCTTCGAGCTGGACGAGTACGTGTACTCGGCGCTGCGCAACGGCGCGTGCGGGTTCCTGCTCAAGCGCTCGGGGCCCGCGCTGCTGATCGAGGGCGTCCGCGCGGCGGCCGGGGGCGAGATGCTGATCAGTCCACAGTTGACGGTCCGGCTGCTCCGCCACCTCAGGCAGGAACGGCCCGTGCACGAGGCGCTCACCGAGCGGGAGCTGGACGTCGTGCGGCTCGTGGCCGGGGCCCGCACCAACGCGGAGATCGCCGACGAGCTGTTCATCTCGCCGGGCACCGTCAAGACCCACATCGCGAACGTCCAGCGCAAGACGGGTGCCCGCAACCGGGTGGCCATCGCGACGTGGGCCTGGGAGACCGGCCACGCGGGGCCGTGAGCCCGCCCCGGCAGGCCGGCGGGGGCGGGCTCACGTTCGTGGTCAGTTGTTGTCGAGCGGGATCGCGATGCTCGTGATCGACAGCGGGAACGTGCCGATCCTCGTCACCGTGCCGGTGAGCAGGTTGACGTCGTACAGGTTCGCCTTGTTGTCCGGTGTGACCAGTGCGGCGAAACCGAAGTTCGCCACGGTCTTGCCGTTCACCGTGTCGGAGTAGATGTCGAAACCCGCGTGGAGGCCCGCGTCGACGGTCAGCGCGCCGGTCGCGGCAAGGCTGCCCGCGTTCGGTGGCGACTGGATGACCACCTGGTCCAGAAGAGTGTTGACGTCGAACAACGTGGTCGCGGTGTCGGCGTTGAGGTCGTTGTTCGTGTACGCCGCACCCGTCACCCCTCGCGCGGGCGAACCGTTGTTGTTCAGCGTGGAGTCCTCGACCGTGGTGTTGTCGTTGAGGTTGTGGCGCAGGTTCTGGCCGTTGTCGCTGATCACCCGCAGCCGGTCGGCCGCCGGGTTGAAGTCGACGCCGAAGCTGGTGCCGTACAACGGAACGGTCAGCTGCGAGACCTTCCTGGCCACCACGGGTTGTCCCGGCGTGGTCGGCACCGCGACCGTGTAGATCCCACCCTTGTCGCCCACCAGGTACAGAGTCCTGTTCTGCACGCGCCAGTCGATGCCGACCGCGGTGACGTCACCGGACAGCCCCTGAATGACCTGGACCCAGTCCAGCACCTGGGGAGTGTTGGTGTAGAAGGCGGCCATGAGCGTGCCGTCCTGGGTGATGCCCACCGCCTGCACGCTCGGGGTCGTCGCCGTACTGCTGCCCGCGGTCCCGATGGTCAGCGCCGCCGCGGCACCCACTGCCGTCACCGCCGCGATGATTCCCTTTTTGATCCGCGAAGTCATCGGATCTTCCTCTCCTGTGGTCTTCCCTGGAACCGGCGGGGAGGACGCTATTCACGGCCACTGGACATCGATTGGACGCCGTCGGAAGCGGCCTTGTGTGAATCTTTTTCGCCCGGCATATTGACGGGCACCCGAAATCGAGGGGGAACCATGCGACTCAGAAATCCGGTGTCCGGTCTGGTGGTGGGCGCGGCCCTCCTCGTCGGCGTCCCGATGGCCTCGGACGCCGCCGAGACACCGGCTCTGCCGCCCTGTGCGAGCGTCCCGCACCGGTCGGTGGAGGTGCACCTCGAGAGCCCCGGCCACTGGTCGTACGACCACTACCTCGTCTGGTGCGCGACCGACGGCACCGTCGAGTGGACGGTGCCCGTGGTCACCCACGAGGTGGTGTCGGGAAGCGGCTGTGTCTGGGCGAGCAACGAGGAGACGCAGCGGCCGGACGGAAAGGAGGTGACCGGTTTCGCCATGGGCGAGTTCTGGTGCGGGACCGAGGACTACGAATACCCGTGGTCGGTTCTCGGGGTCAGTCCCGACGGGCGGAGCTGGGTGGTGGACAAGGGGGTCGACCGGTCGTCGGCGCCGCGCGGCTGAGCACCGCGAGCGCGCGGCGTTCCCCGAGCCGGTGACCGGTCTCCCGGTGCACGGCCAGCGCAAGACCGGCGTGCGCCGCGGCGTCGGCGGGTCTGCCCCCGGCGAGGAGGATCTCGGCGAGCGCGGTCAGTGCCTGGCCCCGCAGCGCCCGGTACCCCTCCCGTTCGCCCAGCGCGAGTGCGTGTCTGGCGTGCTCCGCGTCCCCGGTCGCCGTCGCGAGGCCGACGAGGGCGTCCACCTCGGGGTAGCGGTCGCCGGTCGTGCGGATCAACGCCAGCGCCTCGCCGAAGTGGCGGATCGCGTCCTCGCGGTGGCCGTACCGGTGGTGCACGGTGGCGAACGTGGTCAGCACCTCCGTCTCCAGCCGGGGGTCGCCGGTCTCGCGGGCCATGGTGAGACCGGCGCGGCAGTGCTCGAACGCCTCGTCGCGCCGCCCGAGTTCCGCGTACGCGGCGGCCAGGTGGCCGTGCGTCTCCGCCTCGCCGCTGCGGTTGCCCGCCTCGCGGTAGAGGGCCAGTGCGGTGATGAGCAGCTCGGTCGCCTCGACCGGGTGCCCGGCCACGCGCCGCGCCCTGCCGAGGTTCGCGAGGCTGATCGCCTCGCCGTACACGGACCCGATACGGCGGCACTGCCGCAGCGCCTCCCCGAAGTGCTCCTGTGCCTCCGCCAGCCTGCCGAGGCGCCACGCGACCAGTCCGAGGTTGCCGAGCGCGACCGCCTCGCCCGCCCGCTGGCCGATGCTCCTGCTCAGCGCCAGCCCGCGTGCGAACCGCCGCGCGGCCGCCGTGAGCCGCCCGGAGCGCCAGTACACGAGGCCGAGGTTGCCGAGCACGGCCGCCTCCGCCGCCTGCCAACCCGCCTGGTGGGCAAGGAGAAGCGCGTGTGTGTAGTGCCGGACGGCCGGTGCGTACCTGCTCTGGCGGAAGTGCAGGTCGGCGAGGTTGAGGCGCGCGGCGGCCCGTGCGCGCGGGTCACCGGCCGCGTCGGCCGCGGCCAGCGCCGCCTCGGCCGCCGCATGCCACTCCATCCGCCGCATGCTCATCCAGAAGAAGCCGCGCAGCGCGTCGGCGAGCTGCCACGCCACCGGGTGCGGGCCCGCGTGCCGGATCGCGGCGACGAGGTTGGCCAGCTCGGTGTCCAGCCAGCCCGACGCACCCGCGGGCTGCGCGAACTCCGAGGGGAGGTCACCGTCGGATTCGGGCACCGGCAACCGGAGCATGTGCGGGTAGAGCCGCCCGGCCGCGCCGTCGACCGTGCGCAGGTACCAGTCGTACAGCCGCGCCACGGCCGCCTCGCGACCCGCTGCGGACTCCTCCCGCTCCGCCTGCTCCGCCGCGTACCTGCGCAGCAGGTCGTGGAAGCGGTAGCGGCCGCGCGCGTGGTGCTCGACGAGGTGCGCGGCGGTGAGGCGCTCCAGCACGTCGGTCGCGCGGGCCAGGTCCACCTCGCTCAGCACGGCGACCGCCTCGGCGCTCACGTCGGTGCCCGGCGCGAGGCTCAGCAGGCGGAACACGCGCCTGGCCGCGTCGGGCAACGCGGTGTAGGACAGGCCGAAGGCCGTGCGCACGGCCGTGTGCTCGTCGCCGCGCATCGCGAGCGCTGCCAACAGGTTGCCGGTCCGCAGCTCCGCCACGTACTCGGACACGCCACGCCACGGGCTGCCCGCGAGGTTGGCCGCCGCGATCCGCAGCGCCAGCGGCAGGTGCACGCACAGCTCGGCGAACTCGACGGCCGCCGCGTGCTCGGCACGGACCCGCTCCGGGCCGAGCACGTGTGCCAGCAGCTCGATCGCGTCGTCGCCGCTCAGGACGTCGAGGGTGAGGGTGCGGGCACCCGAGGTGGCGACGAGGCCGCCCATGGTCTCGCGGCCCGTCACGACCACCAGGCAGCCCGCACCCGAGGGCAGCAGCGGCCGGACCTGTTCGGGACACGCGGCGTTGTCCAGCAGTACCAACATCTTCCGGTCGGTCGTCAGCGTCCGGTACAGCGCGGAGGCGGTCTCCTGGTCGGTGGGCACCCGGTCGGCCGCGATGCCGAGTGCCGACAGGAACCGCGCGAGGATCTCGACCGGCGGCGCGGGGGAGCCGGGCGCGTGCCCGAGCAGGTTCGCGTAGAGCTGCCCGTCGGGGAACCGGTCCCGGACCCGGTGCGCCCAGTGCACGGCCAGCGCGGTCTTGCCGACACCCGCGGTACCGGAGATCGCCACGATCGCGGGTGCGCCGACGGTTTGCGTGCCGGGCAGCAGGGCGTCCAAAGTGGACAGCTGGGTCGTCCTGCCGGTGAACCCGTGTGGTTGGGCGGGCAGCTGTTTCGGCGTCCGGTGCGTGGGACGGGGTGCGGCTGTCACCTCGGTGTCGTGGTCGTCGGCGAGCAGCGCGGTGTGTGCCGCGCGCAGCTCGGGACCGGGGTCCACCCCCAGCTCCTCCACGAGCCGGTCGCGAACCTCGTGGTACAGCCGGAAAGCCGCCGCCCGCTGCCCGACGGCGTGGTAGGCGCTGATCAGCCGCGCCTGTGCCGGCTCGTCGAGCGGCTGTTCCTCGGCGGCCTCGGTGAGGTCGGGCAACGCGTCCGCCGCGGCCCCGCTCGCGATCATCGCGTCGCCGTACCTGGCGACCAGCTTCCTCCGCTCCGCGACCAGCGCGACGACCGTGGGGTTCTTGGCCAGGAAGGGAAGATCGGCGAGCGGTCTGCCGCGCCACAGCCGCAGCACCTTCCCGAGCAGCTCCGTGACCCGTGCGGTGTCGCCGTCCCGGTGCACGGCGGACGCCTCGGCGACGAGCCCGCGCACGTGCAGGAGGTCGACGTCCACGGCGTCCCGGTTGACCGCGTAGCCACCGCCGAGCCGGGGGAGCACCTGGCTGGAACCGCGTGGTGGCCGGTCGGGTTCCATGAGCCTGCGCAGGTGCTTCACGTGTGTCTGCAGCACGTTCAGGGCGCTGCGTGGCGGGCGGTCGGCCCATAGTGCGTCGACGAGGTCCCGGATGGTGACCGCCTCGCCGCCCGCGAGTGCGAGCAGGCCGAGTACGGCCCGCCTGCCCGGTGGGCCGAGGTCGATCTCGCCGCCGTCGTGCCACGCCCGAAGCGGGCCGAGCACCTGGACGCGTACAACCCCCACCACGTGAACTCACCCCATGTCCCCAGACGAGTCGACCGTAATTCACCCCGGCCACGCCTCACAACGACCAGTTGGTGTAACTCTCGCGGCCGAGTGTCTACTGTGGACGGCGACGCTTCGGCTGCCGGGACCTGAGCTGGCGCAGGGTGTAGCCGTCGCCCGCCGGGTCGAGGGGCCGGGTGGTGTGCTTGAAGAGGTACTCCGCCCGCTCGTAGGACAGGCGGCCGCGGCCGGTCTCGGGGCACAGGTCCGCAGCCGCGACGGGCCGGGCGGGCGCGGGGCGCCGGTCGGCGAGGAACAGGGGACCGCGGCGGCGCCCGCCCAGCAGCTCGGGCAACAGGCCTGCGGTGCCGGATCGCCAGCCGACCCACCCGGCACCTGCCCGCGCGCGGCGGTCGTCCAGGTCGAGGTCCTCGACGTCGAGCGACAGCACCGCCCGCACGCCTGCGCCCGACTCGTGCAGCAGCCGCCACAGCGTGTGTTCCCGCAGCGGGAGACCGGGCAGCCGCCACAGCGCGTCGAGCACCTCGGCGCCCAGGTACGCCGTCTCGCACGGTGTCTGCGGCCTGCGGTCCACGTTCGCGGTGAGATCGGCGAGGCCGGCCCAGGCGCCGAACGACCGCGTGGCCGACCGGTGCCGGTTCCACGTCCGCGCAGCCGTCCGCCCCCATGCCGTGTCGAACACCCGCGCCACGTCGTCGGCGGACAGCGACGCGAGGGGGAGCCGGCCACCGAGCGCCAGGCACAGTCGGCGCAGCGTCTGTCCGTAGGAGCGCGCGGTCTGGCCGTCGAGGCCACCGAGGAACTCCGCCGCGGCCTGTTCGAGGGTCGGGCCGTCGTCGGACCGCAGGCCGCTCGCGCGACGCGACAGGAAGGCCCGTTCGGCGGCGTTGCGGGTGAGGGCCGCGGCCCGCTCGAACTCGCGCCGGGCCTCGGCTTCGCGGCCGAGGCGGACGAGGAGATCACCCCGCACGGCGGGCAGCAGGTGGTAGTCACGCAGCGCCGGGTCCACGACCAGGGCGTCGACGACCTCCAGACCCGCGTGCGGCCCGTGGGCCATGCCGAGCGCCACCGCGCGGTTGAGGCGGACGACCGGTGTCGGCCGGAGCCGGACCAACGCGTCGTACAGCGACGCGATCTGCGCCCAGTCGGTGTCCTCGGCGGTCCGTGCCTGTGCGTGGCACACCGCGATGGCCGCCTGCAGCACGTAGGGCCCTGGTGGACCGCCGAGGTCGCGGGCCCGCAGCATCGCGGTGAACCCCCGGCGGATGAGCAACGGGTCCCACCGGCCCCGGTTCTGCTCGTGCAGCTGGACGGGCTCGCCGTCCTGGCCGGTCCGCGCCGCCGTGCGTGACGCCTGGATCTCCATCAGCGCGACCAGTCCGTGCACCTCGGCCTGTCCGGGCGCCAGCTCCGCCAGCAGCCGACCGAGGCGCAACGCCTCGAGGCACAGGCCGGGACGAAGCAGGTCGTCGCCCGCCGTCGCCGAGTAGCCCTCGTTGAAGACCAGGTAGACGACCTCGAGCACCGAGGATAGTCGCCCGGCCAGCTCGTCGGTGCCCGGCAGCTCGAACGGCACCCCCTCCCGCGCGAGCGTCCGCTTCGCGTCGGAGATGCGCCGGATGACCCTCGGCTCGTTGTCGAGGAAGGCGCGGGCGATCTCCTCGGGCGTGAGGCCGGCCACGAGCCTCAGGGTGAGTGCCACACGTGCCTCGGTCGGCAGCACCGGGTGGCAGGACAGGAACATCAGCCGCAGGACGTCGTCCTGGGACTCGGGCAGGTCGTCGCGCTGGTCCGCCTCGCGCGCCAGCTCGGCCTGGCGGGTCTCGAGCCGCCTGGCGCGCCGGAGGTGGTCGACCGCGCGGCGCTTGGCCGCGGTGGTCAGCCACGCACCCGGGTTGTCCGGGACGCCGCGTGCCGGCCACTGCTCCAACGCGGCGAGCAGCGCGTCCTGCGCCAGCTCCTCGGCGAGGCCGACGTCGTGCACCATGCGGGTGAGCGCGGCGATGATCCTCGCCGACTCGGCCTTCCAGACCGCGTCGACGGCGCCGTGCGCACCCGTCACGGGGTGCCGGCCCGGGTCGGGCCGGACCGGCACCGCGACCCGGTCACGGGCCGAAGACCTGCTGGATCATGCTCTCCCCGTCGCCGACGATCCGGCGGAAGCGGCGGCCCAGCTCGACCGCCTCCTCCTTGGACCGGACCTCGACCAGCGCGAAGCCGGCCACGGCCTCCTTGGCCTCGGTGAACGGGCCGTCCGTCACGGTGATCTCGTCGCCCTCGGAGGTGAGGAGGACACCGGCCGGGTCGAGGCCGCCGGTGGCGAGCAGGACACCGCTCGCGGTCATCTCCTCGATGAACGCGGCCATCTCGGTGAACAGCTTCTCGTCGGGTGCGTCGCCGCCCCTGGAGGTCATGAGGTAGCGCATGGTGTTTCTCCTTCGTCGTTCGGTCCTGCTGTCACCACCGCGTCGAACGGGTCCATGTGACAGGGAATGTACGCGTTCCCTGTCACACGGACGAGATCGACGTGGGGGTGACAGCACCACCGAGAGAGGAAGCAAGCCATGACCACCACCGCGACCGCCGTCCCGACCACCACCTCACACACGCGGACACTGCTCGTCTGCGGGGCCGTCGCCGGACCCCTGTGGGCGGTCGTGTCCCTGGCACAGGCCGCGACCAGGGAGGGCTTCGACATCTCCCGCCACCCGCTCAGCGCGCTGAGCGACGGCGACCTTGGCTGGCTGCAGATCGCGAACTTCCTGGTCGCGGGCGTGCTGACGGTTCTGGGGGCACGTGGCCTGCGCGTGGCGTTGCACGGCCGTCCGGGCGGCACGTGGGTGCCGAGGCTGGTCCGGATCAGCGGGATCGGGCTGGCCGCCGCCGGGGTGTTCGTGATGGACCCTGCCGACGGCTTCCCGATCGGCACGCCGGCGGGTGTGCCCACCGCGCTCAGCTGGCACAGCTACGGCCACATGGTCGCGGGCACCGTCACGTTCGCCTCGCTGATCGCCGCCTGCTACGTGCTGGGCCGCCACTTCGGCCGCGCGGGCGACCGCGGGGCCGCGGTCCTGTCCCGGATCGCGGGCACCGCACTGCTCGTCGGCGACTGCTGGGCCATGACCGGCGGCGCGGGCGGCTCGATCACCCTCGCCGTCGGCGCGATCGCCGCCATGCTCTGGGTCTCCACGGTCGCCGCCCGCCTGACCACCGCGCACTGAAGGGACTTCGCCATGCCGACCACCGTTTCGGACTACGTCACCACCCTCCCCGAGCCCCAGCGCCGGATCGCCGAACAGCTCGTGCGGCTCGTCGACGCGGAACTCCCCGGCACCGGCGTCGTGTGGCACGGACACCCGGTGTGGAGCCTGGGCTCAGCGCCGGGCCGGTCCCCGGTCTGTCTGATCAAGGCCCGGAGCACGTACGTGACCTTCTCGCTCTGGCGCGGTCAGGAGGTCGACGACCCGTCCGGCCGCCTGACCGCGGGCGCCCGGGCCATGGCGGGCGTGAAGCTCCGCAGCCTCGACGACGTCGACGCCGACCTGTTCACGGGCTGGCTGCGCCAGGCCGCGGCACTCGACGGCGGCAGGTGACCGACCACGAGCGGAGCGCCGGGAGACCACTCCCGGCGCTCCGCTTCAATGTGGGCATGAGAAGGGTCGTCGTCCTCGGCCGCGGTGGAGCGGGCAAGTCGACGCTCGCCGTCGACCTCGGCGCGGCGCTCGGCCTCGAGGTCGTCGAGCTGGACAAGCTCTTCTGGCGGCCGGATCTGCGTCCCACGCCCAAGGACCGGTGGGCCGCGACGCAGCGCGGGCTGTGTGCCGGAGAACGGTGGGTCCTCGACGGCGACCTCGGCCCCTACGACGTCCTCGCCGCACGGCTGCCCGCCGCCGACACCGTCGTCGTGCTGGACTTCGCGCTGTGGCGCTGCGCGTGGCGGGCACTGCGCCGCTCGCGCGAGAACCGGGCCTTCTGGCACTGGCTCGTCACCTACCGCCGCCGCGGCCTCCCCGCCGTCATGGCGGCCGTCGCGGAACACGCCAACCGCGCGGAACTACACGTGCTCAGGAACCCTCGCGCCGTCGAACGGTTCAGGAGGCGGTGGCGATGACCTCTCCGCTCGTGTCGCTCTCCTGGGTGGCGGGACCCGGGCCCTACGCCTGGTTTCCCTTTTCGTGGGTGACCCAGGCGAGGAGTGTTTCGGCATCGCCCCGTAATCGCAGAAGTTCCCCTTTGCGGGCGAGATCGATGGCATAAAGTGCGTGTTCCTCGGTCTGGTCGAGTTTTCCCTCGGACTTCGCGATCGTCGCCAACTGGAGGGTGGCTTCGACATGAGCCTTGGTGTATTCCAGCTCGTCCGACATTTTTAGCGCGGATTCGGCATGAGAGCGCGCCTGGGTGGTCAGTCCGAGCTCGTGGTAAATGGCCGCGAGCGAAATCAGGGAATCGGTGATGTCGTACTCGTCACCCAATTCTTCGGCGACCGCGAGGGCCTTCGTCGCGTTCGCTATCGACGCCTTGATGTTTCCGGTCTTCGAGTAGGCGTGCGCCAGCCCGCGCAGTGCGTCCGACTCCGAGTGCTGGTCGCCGCCCTGCCGGTAGCATTCGAGCGCCGCGAGGTGTTGTTCGATGGCCGCGTCGAACTCGCCGCGGCGAATCATGATCATGCCGAGCGTGGCGTGCGTCGCGCCTTTGGTCGAGCTGTTGGACGTGGCGTCAATCAGGTCGAACGCGGACAGCGCGTGTTTCTTGGCGGCGTCGAGCTGGTCCCGCCACTCCTCGAGGATGGCGAAGTTCAGCAGTGCGAACAGCTGGAGATCGGTGAAGTCGTGCTCCTCGGCCAGGCGTAAACCCTCGCTGATCTGGTCGGCCGCGTCCCGCAGGTATCCCTGCGTCGTCAACGCCTCGCCAAGGGTGATGCGAACGCGGGCCTCTCCTTCGACGAACCCGAGCTCGAGGTGGTGGTCCAACTCGGCCCTGATGTGGGGGAGCGCGCTTTGGATATCCCGAATGCGCAGGTAGACCGAGGTGAAGGCGTAGTGGATGGCGGCCATGGCACGGCGGTCCCCGGCGTCTCGTGCGGCCTTCAACGCGGTTTCGAACGCGCCGAGCGCCTCGATCCGGTACTCGCCGTGGGTCACGACGTACGCGCGCAGCGACTCGGACAGGTACCAGGCGATCTGCACCGGCCCGTACTGGGCGGTGTAGCGGATGGTCGCGATCAGGCTGGGCCCCTCGTCGCTCATCCACTGCGTGGCGTTCGGCACCGTGGGGGCCTCGTCGGCCGCCGCGATGCTGGGGTGGGTGCGCGGCAGGCGGATCCACGTCGGGTACAGGGCGTCCGCGGCGGCGTCGGCGGTGGTGACGTAGTAACTGTGCAGACGCGCGACCGCGGCGTGCAGGCCGGCCGGGTCGTCCTCGGTGACGCACCGGTCGTGGGCGTACAGGCGCACGAGGTCGTGGAACCGGTAGTGCCTCGGCCGGCCGGGGTGGATGAGGCTGGCCGCGGTCAGCTCACCGAGTGACTGCTCGGCCTGTGTCGCGGAGACGCCGGCCACGTGTTGGGCGCAGTTCCGGCAGAAGTCGGGGCCTGGCACGAGACTCAGCAGCCGGAACAGGCGTGCCGCGTCCGGACTGAGCGTCCGGTACGACAGGTCGAACACGGCACGCACCGTGGCGCGTGGGTCGTCGGCGATCGTCAGCGCGGCGAGTCGGTCGTGTTGTTCCAGCTCGTTGATGAAGTCGGACAGCGGGCGTGAGTTGTGCAGGTAGGCCGTGGCCGCGATGCGCATGGCGAGCGGCAGGTGCCCGCACAGCTCGATGATCTGCGCGACCTCGGTGTCGGCCGGCTGCGGGGCCGTGGCCAGGATCGAGCGGATGAGCTGTTCGGCGTCCCGCGGGGAGAGCGGCGGCAGTGACAGCAGCCTCGCCCCGCTCAGCGCGGCGAGGCTCGGCATCTGCGACCGGCTGGTGATCAGCACGGCGGACGCCGGGGCCGCGGGGATCAGGTCGCTCACCTGCTTGGCGTTCGCCGCGTTGTCCAGCACGAGCAGGATGCGGCGGTCGGCGACCAGGCTGCGGTAGGTGTTGGTGAGGTCCTCGAGGTCGGTCGGGACCTGGGTGGACGGCAGGCCCAGCGCGGGCAGGATGCGGCTGAGTACCCGCGCCGGACTCAGCGGCAGGTGCTCGGAGTAGCCGTGGAGGTCGATGAACAGCTGGCCGTCGGGGAATCTGGTACGCACCTCGTGGGCGAGCCTGATCGCGAACGCGCTCTTGCCGACCCCTGGCATGCCGCTGATGACGAGCACGGGTGCGCTCGCGCCGAACGGCGCGGTCAGCGCCGCGCGCGCGGCGGCCAGGTCGTCGGCGCGCCCGACGAAGTCGCCGATGTTGGCAGGCAGCTGCGCCGGGGTGAGGCGCACGATCGTCGGGGCCGACGCGTTGGCCACCGCGGTGGTGACCACGTTGTCGAGGGTGTCGGTGAGCACCCCGTGCTGGGTGCGCTCCAGCTCGGACCCCGGCGTGATGCCGAACTCGTCGGCCAGGTAGGCGCGGGCACGCCGGTAGGCCGCGAGCGCCTCCACCCGCTTGCCGGACCGGTACAGCGCCACCATCAGCTGGGACCACACGCGCTCGCGGTCGGGGTGGCGTGCGGTCATCGCACGCAGGTCGGTGACCAGCTCGGCGTGCCTGCCGAGGTCCAGGTACGCGTCGGCACGTCTCTCGACCGCCTGGCCGTACTCGTCGACCAGCCCGTGCACGGCCCGCGACTTCGCGGTGCTCGGCGCCAGGCTCGCCAGCGGCTCGTCGCCCCACAGCGCGAGTGCGGCGTCGAGCCGGTCGAGCTGCTCCGCACCCTGCAGCGTCTCCGCCTCCCGGAGCAGGCGGCGGAACCGCAGCAGGTCGACCGCCGTGTCCGGCACGATGAGGCGGAACCCGTCCGGCAGCGCCTCGATCAGCTCGGGGGCCTCCAGCGTGCGGCGCAGCCTGCGGACATAGGCCTTCGCGCTCTCCCAGGCGTCGCTCGGGGGCTCGTCGTCCCAGAGCCACTCGACCAGCTCGCCGACGGGCAGGACCTGGTTCGTACGCAGCAACAGGGCCGCCAGGACCACCTGCTGGCTCCCGGCGGGAACGTGCACCGGCCCGCCGGCACGCAGAACCGCGACCGGTCCTAGGACACGGAACTCCATTAGAGGCACCGCACCGCTGCCCTCTCCGTGTCCGCCCGACGCCTTTTCGCTACCCAACGCACACGAGCGGATGCCGCCCGTTCACCCGGCATGATAATCCGCGTCACCCGACTCGTGGTAAGAGTCCGGCAAACTCGAACCGAGACCCGTTGACGATTTCCTCGCGACAGCTTGGTAATCGCCGTACGCTACCCTTGTCGCGAGCCATGCCCGGCATGAGGAGCACGCGATGAACACGTCAGCCGCCGACACCGTCGTCATTGAGTTATCCGACGAATACCTGCCCGCCGAGATTCTGAGCGGCTGGGCCGAGCGGCACCCGGACGGTGACTGACCTGCACGCCTGCGCCGACTGATCGCACGTGCCCGATCCCCGGTTGCGCATCTCGTCCTGTGGCGCGTTGCTGCGGCACGCCGATCAGCTCGTCTGGCACGACACCCTGACACACCGGCGCTTCGCCATCGGCGAGGAGGCCGACCTCGTGCTGCGCTGTTTCACCGTGTGGCAACCGCTGAGCCGGCTCCGCGTGCACGCCCGCGACGACGACCACGCCGAGTTCCTGGTCGCCGTCGCCGAGCGGCTGCGCGCGGCTGGCGTCCTCGTCACGTGGCAGTCGGAACGACACCGCGTCGAGAACGCCAACGAGGCGGCCTGGGGTCGCTGGGGCCGGCTCGTCGCCCTGTTCCACACGGAGACCCGCAACCTCCGCGACCAGCGGTTCCTCACGACCGACGCCGATCAGGAACGGCTGGCCGAACGCCTCGAGCACGAGCCGCCGCCACCGGTCAGCCACGAACTGGAGACCACGCACCGGGTTCCCCTGACCGACACGCCGTTGGCGGGCGCCGACTTCCTGGACGTCCTTGCCAACCGCCGCAGCACGCGCCGGTTCAGCGGCGCACCCGTGCCGTTCGAGGCGATCAGCGCACTGCTGCGGCGGGCCGGGGGGATCACCGAGATCGACGAGCCGACCCAGACCGCCTTCAAGACCTCCCCTTCCGGCGGTGGCCGGCACCCCACGGAGCTCTACCTCAACGCACACGGGGTCGCCGGGCTCCGTGGCGGTCTGTACCACCTGAACACCAGGCGATGCGAGCTGGAGTGGGTCGGGCCGCCCGTGTCGGCCGACGCGCTCGTGGCACTGCTGGGGGACCAGGACTGGGTGGCGGGCAGTGGCTGCGTGGTCTTCTACACCTGCGTGCTCGCGCGGAGCACGTGGAAGTACTCCACGCCCCGCACGTACCGGATGCTCCATCTCGACGTCGGACACCTCAGCCAGACGGTGTACCTGCTGGCAGCCGCGCTGGGCCTCGGCGTGACCTTCACCGCGGCGATCCAGGACGAGAAACTCGAGGACCTCTTGGGGATTGACGCAACCGATGAATTGGTGATGGGCTGTTCAGTGATTGGGATGCCAACACGCGCGACCTCAATCGAACACGGAGAGTAGTCACGGGAGGGCGTCGAGTTGCCGGGGGACGACCACGCACGCGACGACCGCGTCACCTACGCGGACATCTTCGCCGAGCGTGAGTTCCGGGCGCTGTTCACCAGTCGCACGCTCTCCACCATCGGCGACTACATCGCGCGTGCCGCGCTGGTCATCGCGGTCTTCGCCGAGACGAAGTCCACGGCACTCATGGGCATCACCTTCGCACTGACCACGCTGCCGGACCTGATCGGCGGCCCGGTGCTGGCCGGTCTGGCCGACCGGTACCCCCGCCGCGTGGTCATGGTGGTCACCGACGTCGGGCGGGCGCTTCTCTTGCTGGTCATGGCGATCCCGGGGATGCCGCTGCTCGCGTTGTGGGTCCTGCTCTTCGTCGTGCGGCTGGTGGACGCGCCGTTCAACAGCGCCTACATCTCCACCATGTCCGTGGTGCTGCCCGGAAGGCGGCTCGTGAAGGGGACCGCGGTCACGCAGCTGGTCAACCACGTCGCCTACACCGTCGGTTACGCGGCAGGCGGCGTGATCGTCGGGCTCACCGGTCTGTCCGTGGTGCTGGTGTTCAACGCCGCGACCTTCGCCCTGTCCGCACTCGCGATCCTGCTCGGGGTGCTGGCCCGTCCGGCGACCGCACACGCCGACTCCGCGCCGACCTGGCTCGGCTCCACCCGCGCCGCGTTCCGTTACATCACCGCGCATCCGCGGCTGTGGCTGATCATGCTGTTCACGTTCCCCATCGCCGCGACGCTCGCGAGTGAGACGCTCGCGGCGCCGTACTCGGTCCAGATCGGCCACGGGTCCGCCGTCGGCGGACTGCTGATGGGTTCCGGTCCCGCGGGCATCGTCATCGGGCTGTGGCTGCTCCCCATGGTCATCCCGGACCAGCGCACCAAGCACGTCGTGCTCCTGTCGATCACCTGCTGTGCACCGCTGGCGCTGTTCGTCCTGGTGCCCGGTGTGCTGGCCGCCAGCCTGCTGGTCGTGGCCTCCGGGATCGCCCTGTACTTCTGGATCCCGCTCGCCGCCGAGTTCACCCAGGCCGTGCCGGACGAGATGCGCGGACAGGCGGTGGGACTGCTCACCATGACGATGCGCGTCACGCAGGGCATCGCCATCCTGATCTTCGGGCTCGCCGCCCAGAACGCGTTGTCCTCCACGGTGATCTCGACCTCCGGGGTCATCGGCACCGCGATGGTGGTCGTCCTGTCCGTGGCCTGGGTTCGCGCGAGCAAGTCCTCGCCGATCGCGGTCGCACCGCGTACTATTCCGCCTCGCGGCGACACGGTTCAGTAACGCCGCCCCCATCACCTGTGGCGACCGGCGGGTCGCTGTCCGTCGTGTGTCCGTGAACTGTCCGCGCCCATAAAGAACCTAGGAACATGGGCACAGGGGGAACAGGGGGAACCAGCCACGTCCACGACCTGATCGCGGCTCTCGCCGTCCTTTTCGGCACCATGGCCTGCGGACTCGTGCTGACGTGGTCGGCAGTGTCGTCTGTCCCGGGGGGAACGGGGCAGACGGCACTGTCGCTGGTGGTCTGCGGACTCGCACAGGCGGAACTGGCGCGCCGCCACGCGTCCCGCGCCACCCGGCAGGTGGACACTCCCGGCGTCCCGACCGTGTCCGTGTGGGTCGTCGGTGCCGCACTGACCCTGCCGCTTCCCCTGGTGCTGGTCGTGTCGTCGGTCCTGCACACGCACGACCTGGTCCGGGGACCCCGCGGCGGCGCTCACCTCCGGCGCGTGGTGGCAGGCACGGTCGGCGCGACGCTCGCGTGGTCGGTCTCGTCTGGCGGCGTACTCGGGGCGGTGCTCGGCGGACTGCTCTACCTCGTCGTCACGGACGGCCCCGCACTGGTACGCGCCACCCGTTCGCTACTGCGCCGGGAAAGCCACCGCGCGGTGGGCGATGCGGTGGCCTGCGCGGCACTCGGGGTGCTGCTGGGCCTGTTCGCACACGTCTCGCCGCTCGCGATCCTGTTCGTACTGGCCCCGGTGGCCCACCTGAACCAGGCCGCACGCGGTCGCGCACTGCGTTACGTCGCCGCGCACGACCCGAAGACCAGGCTGTGGAACCACTCGGCGTGGCAGGCACTGAGCAGCGCCGCGCTCGCGAGCCCCCGCACCCGGGCGCGCTCGGCCGTGCTCATGGTCGACCTCGACCACTTCAAGCGCCTCAACGACACCCACGGCCACCACGCGGGCGACGACGTGCTCACCAGCGTCGCGCACGTGCTGCGGACCTCCACGCGCCGCAACGACATCGTCGCGCGCTTCGGCGGCGAGGAGTTCAGCATCCTGCTCCCCGGCGTCACCGAGCAGGAGGCGTGCCAGGTGGCCGAACGCATCCGCGACCAGATAGCCGCGCTGACCGTGATCACCACGAACCTCCACGGCCGCCCGACGACGATCAGCGACGTCACCGCCTCCATCGGCGTCGCGACGACCGACCGCGCCGACACCAGCGTCGACGACCTCCTGGTGAACGCCGACCGCTGGCTCTACCAGGCCAAGGAACGCGGCCGCAACCGCGTCTGCGGGCCCGTGCTCGCCGCGGCCTGAGGCCGGAGATCGGGATGGACCACCCCCCGGTATGGGTTCGCGCGGGGCTGCTGCTGCCGCTGGCCGGTGCCATGGCGTTCGCGGGTGCCGCCCGGATCGTGCCGACCACGTCGGCGGACTGGGCACTGGCGGGGGCGATCCTCGTGGCGGCGATCGTCCAGTCGGAGATCACGCGGCGCCTGCACGCGGGTCGTCGGGAGCAGGAACCCCACAGCGTGGCGGCCATGATCTCGGCGTGGTCGCTGGCGGCGGCCGTCGCGGTGCAGCTCACGCTGGCGATCGCGTTGACGCTCGTGCTGTACACACACCACTGCCTGCGCCGGGGACACGACAGGCCGGGCGCCTTCGACACGTTCGCGGGCCACGCGGGTATCGCCGCCTGTGCGGTGGTGGCGGCCCACTTCGCCGCGTCGTTCGGCGCGTGGACCACGTGGACCCCGAGGGCGGACACCCTCGGGGTGCTGGCGGTCGCGGCGGCGGGGGCGGCGTACCTCCTGGTCGACCACGCACCCGGTTTCCTGCGTCACCGCAGGGCTTTCGCCGCCCGGGCCGCGGAGCTGGGCCTCGAGGCGGCGCTGCTGGCGACGGGTGCGGTCGTCGGCGCACTGGCCCCCGGCGGGGTGGTCGTCGTGCTGGCGGCGGTGCCCGTGGTCGTGATGCTGCACAACGCCGCGCTCACCGAGCAACTGGAGGACGAGGCCGCCACGGACACGAAGACCGGGCTGGCCACCGCGGCGTCGTGGCAGGCAGGCGCGGAACGCGCCTTCGCGGCGGCGGCGCGGGACGGTCGTCCGGTCGGCGTGCTGATGGTGGACCTCGACTATTTCAAGCGCCTCAACGACACCCACGGCCACTACGCGGGCGACGAGTTCCTCGCGGCGGTGGGGGACTGCCTGCGTTCGCAGCTACGGGCCGACGACCTGGCGGGCCGCTTCGGCGGCGAGGAGTTCACGGTGCTCCTGCCCGACACGGACATCGTCGCCACCATGACCGCGGCGGAACGCATCCGCGCCGCGATCTCGAAGCTGCACGTCACCACCACCGACAACCACGGCCGCCTCGTCGTGATCACCGGCGTCACCGTGTCGATCGGCGCCGCGACCCACCCCCACCACGGCGCCACGGCCCGCGACTGCCTCCGCGTCGCCGACAGCAACCTCTACCAGGCCAAGCGACAGGGCCGGAACACCGTCGTCGGCGTGGGCACGGAGAACGTCGCACCCTTCCGGCAGCCACGCTGACCTCCCGCGGTCAGGTCGAGGTCAGCGCCCCGGGCGGGAGGAGTGCGTCGATGACCCGGGCCGCGCGTTCGGGATCGGGGTGCTCGCCGGTGATCAGTCCCAGGTAGACGTAGGACTCGGCGATGCGGACCAGCACGTACGGCAGGTCGTCGCCGGGCACCGACGGGTTCAGGCGACCGGCCGCGACCTCCTCGCGGACGAGGTCGTCGACCGAACGGATCAGCCTCGCCTCGAAGTCGGACGCCCTGGTGGTCAGCAGGCGCAGCGCCAGCTCGCCCTCGCGGTCGAGGAAGCGGCGCATCCCGGGGTTGGCGGTGACGGCACGCACCATGCCGTTCATGACCGCCGCCGCGGGTGACCGACCCGGCACGGCAGGCGGCCCCGCGTGACAGTGGGTCTCCCGCAGCGCGGCGATGGTGGGGTCGAGCAGCGACCAGAGGATCTCGGTGAGCAGCTGGTCCCGAGACCCCACCCACCGGTACAGCGTGGCCCGGTCCACCTCCAGGCAGCCGGCCAGCGACCGCATGTCCACACGCGCCCCGGCCACGAACGTCCTGCGCGCCTGCCGGAAGGCGTCGAGCGCGGTCGGCCGCACGGTCGCGGTGCCCGCGAGCTGTCGCCGCAGCGGCGTGCCGGCCCGTCGCGGCTCCCGGGGGGACATCCGAACCCTCCCTTGACACGTGTCGGCTGCCGACGGACAGTATGCGACAGGTCAGGGGAACGTTGCAACGGAGCCACACATGAGCGAAATGCGCAGTCCGGTCGTCCGGCTCGACGACGGAGTCGTTCGCGGGAAGGCCGAGGCCGGGACCTACGCGTTTCTCGGCATCCCCTACGCCGCGCCCCCCTTCGGCCCCGACCGCATGCGCCCGCCGCAGCCGGTGACACCGTGGGACGGCGAGCGGGACGCGACGGCGTTCGGGCCCACGGTCCCCAAGGGCGACTACCCGCCGCAGTACGCCCCGCTCTTCCCCGAGGTCGTCATCGGGGGCGAGGACTGCCTCAACCTCAACGTGTGGACACCCGACCCCGGCGCGGCCGGTCTCCCGGTACTCGTGTGGATCCACGGCGGCTCGTTCATGAACGGCTCCTCGTCGGTCGCCGAGTACGACGGCACCGCCTTCGCCCGCGACGGCGTGGTCTGCGTGAGCGTCAACTACCGGCTCTCCGCCGAGGGCTTCCTGTTCCTCGACGACGGCACCGCCAACCTCGGCCTCCTCGATCAGGTCGCCGCCCTGCGGTGGGTGCGGGACAACATCTCCGCGTTCGGCGGCGATCCGTCGCGGGTCACCGTCGCGGGCGAGTCCGCCGGGGCGATGAGCGTGACGTCGCTGCTGTCGATGCCGCTGGCGGAGGGCCTGTTCGCGCAGGCCATCGCGCAGAGCGGCGCGGGCGCCCACGCACTGACCAGGGAGGAGGGCCGTACCGTCGGCGGCTACCTCGCCGACGCGCTCGGCGTCGCGCCGGATCGTGAGGCGATCCGGTCCGTGCCGCTGGACAAGCTCGTCCGGGTGGCCTCCGACCTGGTGGTCGAGGTGCAGACCGCGCCGGACCCGGCCAGGTGGGGACGGCTCGCGCTGAGCCTGCTCCCGTTCGCGCCGACCGCCGACGGCTCGGTCCTGCCCGCCCCGCCGGTCGACGCCATCGCGGCGGGCCAGGGGGCCGGGGTGCCGCTCCTGATCGGCACGAACCTGGGCGAGGCGCGGCTGTTCCTGGTCGCACCGGGCGTCATCGACTTCATCGACGAGCCGACACTGGCCGCGGCGGCGGGCGGGTACGGGCTCACCGAGGACGGTCTGTCCGTCTACCGGGCGAACCGGCCGGGCGCGAGCGCGGGCGACGTCATGTCCGCGGTGGTCTCCGACTGGTTCTTCCGGGTCCCGGCGATCCGGGTGGCCGAGGCCAGGAACGCCTCGGGCGCGGCGGCCACCTGGATGTACCGGTTCGACTGGCCCGAGCCCGGCGCCAACAACGGGCTCGGCGCCTGTCACGGGGTCGAGATCCCGTTCGTCTTCGACACCATCGCGCAGGCCGGGCTGCGGCCACGCCTCGGCGACGCGCCGTCCCGGACCGTCGCCGACCGGGTCCACCGGGTCTGGGTCGACTTCGTCACCCGAGGCGAGCCGGGTTGGGCGCCCTACGACACCGCGGCCCGCACCACCGGCCTGCTGGCGGAGGAGGTCAGCGCCGTCGACGACCCGGCAGGCGACGAACGCGTGCTCTGGGAGGGCATCCGCTGACGCCTCGGGGTGCGGTCAGCCGGGGTCGGACGGCAGGAGGACGACCTGCCCGCTGGCCGAACGTCCGGTGAGCACGAAGTGCGGGGCTCCGCCCGTGCCGACCAGACCGCCCTTGTCCCGCACCTGCGACGGCTTGCCCCTCCTGGTCACGAGACCCTCGACGTCGACGGTGGCGTCGAGGGGGAAGCGCAGCTTGACCCTCGTCGCCCCGCCGTGGAGCTCGATCCGCACCTCGCGGTGGTCGACGCGGGCGTGACCGAAGTCGAGGTCGACGGTCCCCGTGCGCGGACGCAGGACGAGTGTCTCCGGCACCTGCCAGTCCCCCCGGCGTCTGATGCCGTGACCGGCCTCCCGGAGCTCCAGCCTGCTGCCCGGCGGCGGAACCGACCTGGGCTGGTCCGCGTGCGCCAGCCCGGGCAGGTCGAGCAGCAGCGTGTTGAGGTCGCCGCGGGTGCGGGCGGCCAGTGCCAGGTCGGTCCTGGCGGTGAACTCGGCGAGGTCGATCAGCCCCCGGCCGGTCGCCGAGGTCAGCAGCGCCACGACGTGTTCCCGTTCGGCGTCGGAGACGCGCAGGTTCACGCTGTGTTCGGTCGTGTCACCCATGACGGTGAGGATATGGCCCGGCACGAGGTACGCCATCAGGGAAATCTCCTGATCCAGGGTAGGGGTCGCCGGGGGCGTTCGGCGGGGTCCACCGTGATCGACTCCCCGATCAGATGATCATGGTCCACGTTCGGCTCACCGTAGGACCGCCCTTCGGTGGAAACACCCACTTTGAGTAGCACGAATTCCCTCGAAAATGGTGTACCCAAAAGAGATCTTGTTTGGCCGGAGTAGATTGGTATGTTGGTGTCCGGCCTGGCCGACCAGTGAAAACAATCCCCGCCGCGCGCATTACGGAGCCTTTCCGAGCCGACCACGCGAGCGGGGATTCCCAATGTGTGTTAAGAGAGGAAATCCCACCTGTGACCACGACCCGATCGGCTCCCAGCGAGGTCCTGCGCAACGACTACCAGAAGTCGGTCGCCGCGTACTGGAACAAGGAGAAGGACCCGGTCAACCTGCGACTCGGGGACGTCGACGGGCTCTACCACCACCACTACGGCATCGGCGAGGTCGACTGGTCCGTGCTGGAGGGGCCTGCGGACACCCGCGAGGAGCGGATCATCGCCGAGATGCACCGGCTGGAGACCGCGCAGGCGGAGGTGCTGCTCGACCACCTCGGGAACGTCGGGCCGGACGACCGGCTGCTCGACGCGGGCTGCGGGCGCGGCGGCAGCAGCATCATGGCGAACGAGCGCTTCGGGTGCTCGGTGGACGGGGTCTCGATCTCGGAGCAGCAGGTCGAGTTCGCCAACAAGGAGGCGTCCCGGCGCGGCGTGGCGGACAAGGTCAGGTACCACTTCGCGAACATGCTCGACACGGGGTTCGAGACCGGCGCGTACCGCGGTATCTGGAACAACGAGAGCACGATGTACGTCGATTTGTTCGATTTGTTCGCCGAGCATTCCCGGCAGCTTTCCTTCGGCGGCCGGTACGTCACCATCACCGGTTGCTACAACGACGTCACCGGCGGCCGGTCCAAGGCGGTCGCACAGATCGACCAGCACTACACGTGCAACATCCACCCGCGCAGCAAGTACTTCAGCGCAATGACGGCGAACAACCTGGTCCCGATCTCGGTCGTCGACCTGACCGCCCAGACCATCCCGTACTGGGAGCTGCGTGAGAAGTCGTCCGTGGCCACCGGCATCGAGGGTCCGTTCCTGCAGGCCTACCGCGAGGGCAGCTTCCACTACCTGCTCATCGCGGCCGACCGCATCTGACCGCTCTCGACCACACCCGGAGGTGAGTGATGACGGAACCCCTCGGCGGCCTGGCCAGGCTCCTGGCCGGCCCGACCGGCCTGGGCACATCGGCCACGCGACTCACGGCCAGGCTCACCGCCGTGGCCGAGCCGGACACCACGCCACCCGAGGGTGATCCCGCGTACGCGTACCGGGAGTGGGGCGACGGCTCGGCGCCGCCGCTCTACTGCCCGGTCACCGAGCGGATCGACGACGCGCTCGCCGAGGAGGTCGACCGGCGGCTCGCCCTGTGGGCGGGGGAGTGCGGGTTCGACGACGAGGAGTGCGAGCAGCTGGGCAAGGCCGGGTTCGGCAGGCTCGTCATGCTCGCGCACCCCGACTGCGCGGACCCGGACCGCCTGCTGATCTCGGCGCGGCTCAACGCCGCGTGGTGGGCCGCCGACGACCTGTACGCGGACGACACCTCGCTCGGGGCCGTGCCGGAGAAGCTGCCGCCGCTCCTCGCGCTGGCGATGGCCGCCATGGACCCGCTCCCGCCCGTGGGCGAGTTCAGCCGCCCCCTCGACGAGACGCTCGCGGGCGACAAGGTGCTCGTCGCCCTGGGCTCGGCCGCCGACTTCCTGCGCGACGGCGGCACGCCCGCCCAGCACCAGCGCGTCTGCTACTCCACGTTCACCATGTTCGTCAGCTGGACCGCCTACGCGGCATGGCGGCACGCCGGCGAGTACCCACCCGCGTGGGAGTACATCGCGGCCCGCCAGCACGACAGCTTCTACACGTCGATGACCGTCATCGACGTGCTCGGCGGCTACGAGCTCCCGGCCAACCTGTACTACGAGCCGAGGGTCCGCCGCGCCGCCATCCAGGCCGGGACGGCGGCCGTCCTCGTCAACGACCTCCACTCGGTGAAGAAGGACCTGGCGGACGCGAACCCGCCGTGCAACATGGTGTCGCTGATCGCGGGCGACCGGGACTGCTCGATCGAGGAGGCCACCACGATCACGGTCGACCTCCACAACGAGATCGTCCGCGACTTCCAGGCCGCCCACGACGAGCTGCGGGCGGTGCCGTCCCCGGAGCTGCAGCGCTTCCTGCACGGTCTGCGTTCCTGGATGGGCGGCGGCTTCGAGTGGCACTCGACCAGTCCGCGCTACCGCGCCTGATCTCGTCGAGAGCGACGTACCGGCGGCCGAACACACGGTTCGGCCGCCACGACCGAGGGGCCTGTCCGGCGTTCGTGCCGGTGACGCGGTGGACGATGGTGTCGGCGAGCCCGCCGGTCTCGTTGGCGACGACGGCGACCCCACAGGCACTGGCCTCGAGGGCGGTCATGCCGAACCGGGGTCGCCACGGCGTGCAGAGCACCAGGTGCGCCGAGCGCAGCAGTGACGGCAGCACCGCCCTGGTCACGGGACCGTGGAGCTGGAGCCGGTCGGACACCTCGAGGCGCTGCGCGTAGTCGCGCAGCTCCCTGGCGTGCCCGCCGTGCTGTGGTGTGCCCGCGACGACCAGCTCGGTGTCCGGCAGCCCGGGTAGCGCCGCGACCGCGGTCGCGAAGCCCGAGTCCGCGGTCACCTCGCCGACGGCGACGAGGCGGTACCTGCGGCCGACCGGCACGCGGTCGCCCTCCTGGGTGAAGTGGTCGACGTCGATGCCATGGGGCACAACGGAGATCCGTTCCCGCGCCACCCCCGCCGCGATCAGTTCGGCCTGCTCGGCGGCGATGACCCGGGCGGCGCGGACGGCGGTGTCACGCTCGAAGGCCGGTGTGGTGTCGAGGGACCGCACACTGTGCACGACGGGAATGCCCTCGGACGTGGCGGCCCGGACCGTGGCCGCACCCGCGGCCCGTGACCGCGAGTGTCACGACCGAGGGCCGGACGCGTTGCCATTGTCCGGTCAGCCGCGCGATCGTGTTCTGCTCACCGCGGTGTCCGTCGTGGAGGGTCACGTCGTGGCCGAGCCGGGTGAGTGCGGACGCCAGGTCCAGCGTGTCCCGGCCGTTGGTCGCTCCGTCGACGACGATGCGCATGGGTGAGAAGTCCCGTCACGTGCTCGGTGGCTCATGAGACCTGATACGTCAGCTCATGTGATGGGCTCCGTCGCTGGCGCGAGTTCCAGGCACGTCCCGACGAACTTGCGGGTATCGTACCCGGCCCCGCGTCCCTCCGCGTGCCTCGACCGGGTGTGATGTTGCGAGAACACGACGTGCCCGTGTGCCCGTGGGCGTCGAACTCCTTGCTGGACAGGGAAAGTCGAGCCGCGTGCGCCGGAGTCCCGGTTGTCTCAGCCCGCGTTTCGCAGGCAGGGCACAGGAAGTTCCCCCGCTCCCGCGTTCAGTGCGGCGGCCTGCTCGCCCGCCCACCGCAGCAGCCCCGTGACGTCGATGCCGTGCGGCGGGTCGTCCCGGTAGCGCTCGAGGTGGTCGGCGCCGCGTCCGAGGAGGGCGACCGCGCCGGTGACGTTGCCCCTGGCGGCGTGGGTGGCGCCGACCGCCAGCTGGGCCAGGCCCTGCCACAGTGCCCGCGTCGGCTCCGGCGCCGACTTCCACGCGTCCTCCAGTACTTCGTGGGCGTGGAAGGGCATGCCGACGTCGAGCAGCCGCTGTGCTTCCTCGATCGTCTGGTCGGGAGTGCGGATGATGCCTTCCGGCTGGCGCGGAACACCGGGGACCCCACGGGGCAGGGGTCGGCCGAGTCCGTCCCGGGGACGGTCGTTGCGTGCGCGGCCTGCCGGGTCACGGTCACGGTCGGCCGGGTCGCCGCTTGTCGGAGCCACCCGGCCAGCCTAACCAGTCGTCAGCGGTTCGCCAGCCGCAGCGGTGCGCCGACGGCGTGGAGGTGCTCCAGCACGTACCCGTAGGTCCGCAGCCAGCCGCACTGGGAGTACTCGATGTCCTTCGCGGCACAGAACGCGCGCACGATCGGCTGGGCGCGGCGCAGGTTCGGCCGGGGCATGGTGGGGAACAGGTGGTGTTCGACCTGGTAGTTCAGCGCGCCGAGGGTGAAGTCGACCCAGACGCCGCCTCGCACGTTGCGGGAGGTGAGCACCTGCCTGCGGAGGAAGTCGAGTGTCTGACCGTGTGGGATGGTCGGCATGCCCTTGTGCCCCGGGGCGAACGAGCATCCCATGTACAGGCCCCACAGGCACTGGTGCACCAGGATGAAGATCACGCCGGTCAGCGGGGAGAGCACGAGGAACACCGCGGTCAGGTAGGCCACGAAATGCCCGACCAGCAGGAACATCTCCCACCTGCGGGACCGCAGGTCCTTGTTCAGCAGGGCTTTCACGCTGGAGACGTGCAGGCTGAAGCCCTCGAGGAGTAAGAGCGGAAAGAAGAAGACGGCCTGGTACTTGGCCATCCAGCGCAGGAAACCGCGTCGTTCCTCGGCCTGTTCCGTGGTGAAGGCGATCGCCCTGATGTGGATGTCGGGGTCGTCGTCCTCGTGGTTCGGGTTGGCGTGGTGGCGGGTGTGCTGCGACATCCACGAGGCGTAGCTGAGGCCGACCATGCTGCCGTGCCAGAAGCCGACGAGGTCGTTGGCCCGCCGGTTCCGGAAGATCTGCTTGTGCCCCGCGTCGTGCCCGATGAAGGACAGCTGGGCGAACATCACCGCGAAGAACACGGCGAGGAACAGCTGCCACCAGGAGTCGCCGACCTGGAAGAAGGCCACCCAGCCACCCACGAACGCCACGACGTTCAGCGTGATCTTCACGGCGTAGTAGCCGTACCTGCGGTTCAGCAGGCCAGACTGGCGGATCAGCTGTGACAGCTCACCGTAGTCCCGGCTGCCGACCGCAGTCGTGGGCGAGGTGTCGAGCGACGTCATGTCTGCCACCGCTTTCCGGGATCGTGTCGTATACGGCACCGGGGTCCCGGGTGGCGTCACGTCGTGGCGTCAGGCCGCGGTGGCCCGCGACCTGGTACCAGAGTTACACGAGTTGATCGGATCAGCAACCAACTGCGGGTGTCGGATCAGCGCCTCGGCTCCGGGAGATGGTCGATCGCCCGGTCGCCGAGCTTGGTGTTCTCGGGCGCGACGTCCCGGACGAACGACGATCAACGCGTTGGCGACGGCGGCTCGAGCGCTGTCGAGGACGTGACACACCCGTTCGACGTTTGCCGGTGAGGTGGCATCTCGAAGTGGGATGTCTTCGGTCCGGATGGCCGGAGCATACCCTGGTTCGGCACGGGGCCGCCGCCGGCCCGTCCGAACGCCGGGCGTCCGGGGCACCGGAGTGTCCTTTTCGGACTGTTCGGCACGTCCCCGCCCCGACTCGATCGGCCTGCTGTGCGTGATCGTGTGGGCGCCGGGCGGCGACTCGTCGGGGTGGAACCCGCCTTGCGTCCGCTCGTCTTCGGCGTGGTCCGGCGCACGCGCGCGGACAGTTGTCTTCGACGGCATTCCGGTGCACACTGAGATATGAGTATCTGGGGGATCTCACTTCTGTCAGCGGCTGTCGTGCTCGCCGCGGTACTGCTGGTCAAACGCGGCGACAGGGAAACCAGAGCGGCGCGCAAAGAGCTGCGTCGCCTGCGTAACGCCGAGAAACGACAGCCGAACACCTACGGGGCCGCCGAGCAACGCCGCAACATGTACATGGAGCCAATGCCGGGAAATCGCTCCCTTCCCGGCGGTCCGTGACCTTTCCCGAGCCACGGGCCGGCTAATTCCGTTGACATGCCTGGCACAGTCGAGTGTCGTGGCACAAAGCGACGCGGACGTCATCCGGACAATGGCCGGACTGGCCACACCCATGACACTGCGGGTCGCGGTGACCCTCGGGCTGCCGGACCGGCTCCGTGGTGGCGGCGCTTCCGTCGACGAGCTGGCGGAACAGCTCGACCTCGCACCGGTCGCGCTCGACCTCCTGCTCGGCCACCTCGCGACCCTCGGGGTCGTCGAACGGTGTGCCGCCGGCTACCGGACGAGCACGTTCGGCGCGAACCTGTGCGTCGACGCGGGCAACGGCCTGAGCGACCTCCTGGACCTGAATGCCGCCGGAGGCCGCGCCGAGCTGGCCTTCGTCGAGCTGGCCCACAGCGTCAGCACCGGGAAGGCGGCCTACACACACCGTTACGGACGGGACTTCTGGAGCGACCTCGCCGAGCACCCGGACCTTCGCACGTCGTTCGACCGGCAGATGACCCACCGGATCCGCGAGCAACTCCCGCGGATCGTGGACGGCTACGACTGGTCCCGGTTCACCGCCGTCGTCGACGTGGGTGGTGGCCGGGGCAGCGTCCTCGCCGCGATCCTCGCCGCGCATCCCGGGACCCGCGGTCATCTGGTCGACCTCGAACCGACGGCCACCGAGGCCCGCCGCGACTTCGGCGCGCTCGGCCTCGACCAGCGGACGGAGGTGACGGCGGCGAGCTTCTTCGACCCCCTCCCGGCGGGGGCGGACGCCTACCTGCTGGTCGACATCCTCCACAACTGGGGCGACGAGGACGCCCACGCCATCCTGGCCCGTTGCGTCGATGCCGTCGACCCGGCCGGGCGCGTGCTCGTGATCGAGCCCGTCGGCGGGCTTCGGGCGGAGACCGAGTCCGACCTTGCCATGCTGGTGATCTTCGGTGGCCGTGAACGCAGGCTGGACGAGTTCCGCGCGCTCGCCGCACCACACGGGCTGGTCCTGGAGACGATGACCGGTCTGACCGCCCGGCGCTGCCTCCTCGAGTTCCGCCTCGACTCCTCGCCGACGAGGTAGGACCATCGGCATGTGAACGATAACAGCGAGCGAAAGTGCGACGCGTTCGCATCTCTCGTGACCGGCCACCTCGGCTCCTGTCACGCTCCCTTGTCGCCGCCCCGCACCGGCTCGTCCTGATGTGAACGCACCCATTTCGGGGCAACTGCTCGTTGACTGCGGCGGGTCGACAACCCAGACTGGGAGCGCTCCCAAAACTAGCGGGCAGCCGGCACGGACAGGGGCGCGCTCGGTTCGACCATGCGTCGACGGAGGTAGATCGTGATGAGAAGAACCACATCCGCGGGCGCGGTCGTGCTCGCACTCCTCGCCTCGCTGCTGGTGCTGGTCCAGCCGGCCAGCGCGGCCGTCGGACTCCACGTCAGCGGCA
This sequence comes from Actinophytocola oryzae, assembly GCF_004364325.1. Classification (GTDB taxonomy): domain Bacteria; phylum Actinomycetota; class Actinomycetes; order Mycobacteriales; family Pseudonocardiaceae; genus Actinophytocola; species Actinophytocola oryzae. The sequence goes on from NZ_SOCP01000001.1 coordinate 801,026, forward strand.
CGAGGATCCTCGAGGCCAACGGCAGCAACTTCATCATGCGCGGGGTCAGCCACCCGCACGTCTGGTTCCAGAACCAGACGCAGTCGTTCGCCGACATCAAGTCGTTCGGCACCAACACGGTTCGGGTCGTCCTCGGCAGCGGCCAGCGGTGGGGGCCGAGCACGGACGTCGCGAACGTGATCTCGCTGTGCAAGCAGAACCGGCTGATCTGCGTGCTCGAGGTGCACGACACCACCGGTTACGGCGAGGACAGCGCGGCCGCCACCCTCGACCAGGCGGCCACCTACTGGATCAGCCAGGCCAACGCGCTGCGCGGCCAGGAGAGCTACATCGTCATCAACATCGGCAACGAGCCGTTCGGCAACAACGAGCAGGTCAACGCCACCTGGGCGACCGCGACCTCGAACGCGATCGGCAGGCTGCGTGCCGCGGGGCTCGACCACATGATCATGGTCGACGCGCCCGCCTGGGGTCAGGACTGGCAGAACATCATGCGCAACAACGCGACGACGGTGTTCAACAGCGACCCCGACCGCAACACCGTGTTCTCCATCCACATGTACGCGGTCTACAGCACGGCCGACTCGATCATCACCTACCTCGACGCGTTCCGCACCGCGGGCCTCGCGCTGGTGATCGGCGAGTTCGGCGACGTGTTCCCCGGCGGGGACCCCGACGAGGACACGATGATGTCCCAGGCGCAGAGCAGGGGCATCGGCTACATCGGCTGGTCGTGGAGCGGCAACTCCGACGGCGCCCTGGACATGACGCTCAACTTCAACCCGGCCAACCTCACCGCGTGGGGCCAGCGGATCCTCAACGGCACCAACGGAATCCGCCAGACCTCGCGGGAGGCGACCGTCTACGGCGGTGGCGGCGGCAACGACACCCAGGCACCCACCACACCGGGCACGCCGACCACCTCGGGCGTGACGTCCAGCGGGGTGACGCTGAGCTGGGCCGCGTCGACCGACAACGTCGGCGTGACCGGGTACGAGATCTACCGGGCCACCGGCGCGAGCGGCGGCACGTTCGCACTCGTCGGCACCTCGACCGGGACCACCTTCACCAACACCGGTCTCTCGGCCGCGACCACCTACCGCTACAACGTGCGGGCCCGCGACGCCGTGCCGAACTACTCGGCCAGCTCCGGCACGGTCTCGGTGACCACCCAGTCCGGCGGCGGTGGCGGCACCGGGGCCTGCCGGGTGAACTACTCGGGGTCGAACTGGGGCGGAGGCAACGGCTTCACCGGCAGCGTCACCATCACCAACACCGGGACGGCCGCGGTCAACGGCTGGACACTGGCGTTCGCCTTCCCGGCAGGCCAGCGGATCTCCCTGCCCGGCTGGGGCGCGACCTGGGCGCAGGCGTCGGGCAGCGCGAACGTGACGGCCACGAACCTGGAGTACAACGGCAACCTCGCGCCGGGCGCGGGTACCTCGATCGGGTTCAACGGCACGTTCTCCGGCACCAACACCGCACCGACCTCGTTCACCCTCAACGGAAGTGCCTGCACCACGGGCTGAGATACGACGAGGGGCGCGCCTCCCGCACGGGAGGCGCGCCCCTTCTCGTCGGCTACTGGTAGGTGATGTTGGACGAGGAGTAGAGACAGTTGGTGCTGTCCGGGCCCGTTCCCGCCTGGGTGGGCTCGGCGCCGGTGTTGTTGCCGACGTACTTCTGACAGGGGATCATCGCCCGGCTCGGGTCGTTGACGATGACGATGCCCGACAGCCGTGCGGTGTCGCCGTAGTTGGTGTTGATGCCCGCGATCCTGCCGCCCGGCCTGGTCAGCGTCACGTTGCGGATCACCACGTCACGTTGGTACTGCGACGAGCAGTTGCCGCACGAGCGGTAGAACGTGCCGAAGTTGCTTGCCTGGAAGTTCTGGATGGTCACCGTGCCCGGCCCGTTGTGCTGGAAGACCTTGTCGCTGGCCGATCTCGCGCCGCCGCCGTCGACGAGGAACTGCGGGTCGCCGCTGCCGCGGAAGGTGGCCGCGTCCTCGCCGACGTCCTCCCACCACACGTTGCGCAGTGTGCAGGGGCCGCTGCAGTGCACGCCGTCACCGGCCGGTGCGCCGATGATGACGTTGGACAGGGTCGCGCCGGAGGCCAGGTTGAACATCGGGTCCTGGCTCTCCTCCTGGCCGCCGTCGCCGATGCAGCAGTAGCGGCGCATCCCGCCGTTCAGCCCGCCGGAGCCCACCTGGATCGTGCCGTTGACGGCGACCTGCCCGGTCGGCGTCGGCCACGCCGCGGCCAGCGGCTGAGCGGTGCTGCCGACGTCGGGACCGGTCGGTGCCGCCGATGCCGTGGACGCGGGCCACACGACGGCCAGACCGGCGATCATGGTGCCTGCCGCGATGAGCGATCTCAGTCTCATTCCGTTCCTCCATGTGTGGTGCGAACAGTCCTCTGTGGACCTGGAGGTCGGGGGCGCCGTTGCCTCCGTGGGTCCGATCGTCGAGATCGCGCCTAGGAAAGCGCTTACCTGTGAAGCTAGGGGCTGGTCGTGGTGGTGTCAACCGTGACATGGGAGCGCTCCCACGATAGTTTCGCCGCGCCGCGGACCCTGAGACGACTCCGGCCGACGCGGTGTCGGGTGGGCGAGCGACGACGGCGCGGGTGTGTGGCGCGGCGGGTTCTGGTACATCGCTTGCCCCGTTCTGTGGTGGTGGCGACAGCGTCGGTCGCCCCGGCCGCCTACCGGTCCCGGAAACCGGCACGCACGAGTCCGCCACCTGCGGTGATACCCATCGACTAGGCTCGGTCGGGTGAGCACTGCGCCAGCCGCGACGGCGACGTTTCCCCGTGGTGCGGTGGTCGCGCAGGCGTGGGCCGGGCCGGGGGAGGCGGTGGCCCCGCTGAGCAACCCGGCAGGCCGCCCCCTGACCCGCACGGTGAAGCTGATCCTCGATCCGCTGGTGCTGCGCCCGGTGCTCAACCCGGAGTTCGCGGCCGGCGCGGTCGCCGTCGCGCACGTCGACGCCCTGCGGGCCCGGATCACCGGCGCGGGACCGGTCCTCGCCGCGACCGCGAGCTGGTTCGTCGCGCTGAAGAAGGAGCGCAGGCGGCTGCGCATCACCGAGGGCAACCCGCAGGACCTCTACTTCCAACGCTGTTTCGAGGTGGCGACCGAGTACGGAACGCCGGGCCCGGACGCCCCGCGGGTCGCCGCCGACGTGCTCGCGGAGGTGCACGGGCAGGACGGCCCGACCGTCGGCGCGCTGCGCGGTTTCGTGACCGACGCGGCCAACGCGGGCGACCTGACCCGGCTGATCGAGGCGACGTGGGCGGCGACCACCCCGCCACGACCGCTGCCCGTACCCCCTGCCGTCGCGGAGTTCCTGGCCACCTGCGCCGCCACACCCGACCGAGGGCTGTTCCAGGCACTGGTGACGGGCGCGGCGGGCACCTCGGGCGCCGCCGAGCTGGACCGCCCGGGGGTGGCGCTGGCGCACGGGCTGTCCGACCGGGACCGGCCCGCGCGGCCCGCGCTGGGGGAGAGCGCGTCGAAGCGCAACCTGCCGAAGCCGTTCGACCGGTCGATCGTGGAACGCCTGTTCGCGCCACTGACCAACACGTTCCTGCGCTCGGGCCTCGCGGACGTCCCGTCGCTGGTGCGCGGGGAGATCACGCGGTCGGCCGGGCCGTGGCAGCTCGCCGACGAGGTGAGCCGCGTGGTCGTGGTACTGGGCCGGGAGGCGCCTGCGGCACTCGTCGGGCACCCGTCGCCCGGTGGCGCCGCGGCCCGGCTGCGGTCGCGGTGGGAGCGTGAGGCCTACGTGCACCGCGTGCTGCGGATGCCCGCCGCCGTGCCGCCGGAGCTCGCCGCGGACGTGCGTGGCGTGCGGGAGGCCTACCTGCGGCGGCTGTGGGTGCGGGTGCACGGCCGGGAGCTGCGGCAGGACACCGTGAGCGCCGAACAGGTGTGGGACGTGCTCGACGGCGTGCTGCGGTCGGTCATCCTCGACCAGCGCGACCGGTTGCGTTCGGCGTTGGAGCGGGAGGCCGGGGCATGAGGGTGACGCGTTCGCCGGGGCTCGTCGTCGGCGACTGGCCTGCCGGACCGGAGACCGTGGCGGTGCTGGAGGCGGCGGGTGCGGTGCTGGCGTGGGACGTCCTGGCCGACGACGCCGTGCCCGCCGCACGGGTGGACGACCCGGAACGGGCGGCCGAGTGGCTGTGGGAGGTCTACGGGGACGCGGCGGACGGGATCCTCGGCGGCGCGGCGGAGGTGGACGTGCCGCCGGCCGGTGACTGGCGGGTCCGCGACGCCTGCCGGGTCGTCGCGCAGCTGGACTGGGCGCGGGCGTGGTGGCCCGCGTCCGCGACCGCCGGGGTCCCCGCGCTCGACCCCGTCGTGCTGGAGGCGGAACGAGCCGTCGCGGTGTCCACTGTGGAGCACCTGCTCGACGACCGGGACGCCGTGACGCGTGCGTTGGCGTCGGTCGTGTCGGCCGACCATGCCGACCCGGAGCTGTCCGCGCTGGCCGAGCGGGTCGGTGCGCTCGCCGAGGACTACGGGGTGGTGCTCGCACGGGCCGAGGCGCGGGACCGGTCCGCGTTCGCGCTCGCCGCGGGCGGGACGGCGGGCCGGGGTGGCACCACCGTGTTCACCGGATCGTCCACTGTGGACTGGACGTTGCTGCCCGCCGGGGTGGTGGACGCCGCCGCCCCCGCGGAGTGGGCCGTCGTGCGCAGGCAGGGGGTGACCCTGCTGGAGGTGTCCGTCTCGCCGGGCCCCGCGCCGGGAGCCCGGCTGGCGGCCCGGTTCGGCGAGGTCGACGTGGCGCTGGACGAGGTCGACGGGCTGGGCCGGATCACGGGGTCGACGCGCGTGCCTGCCACCGTGCTGCTGCTCCCGGCGGACCGGCGGGTGGTGACCGTCTACGCGCCGGACTTCGCGGTGCCTGTCGAACCCGCCCCCGGTGCCGAGGCACGGCGTGCCGCGGTCATCGCCTACGCGCGGGCCAGGGTCGGCTCGCCCGGGGCCACGCTCACCGAGCGGACCGCGCGTTGAGCACCTGGTCGGACCTGCTTGTCGGGACCGACGCTAGGGACGACGTGACGCCTACCGGTCACAGGTTCACGGGAAAGGGCCGCCCTCGACGAGACGAGGACGGCCCTGACCCGGGGGAGAGCGGTGGTCAGCCGCCCAGCTTGTCGTTGTAGTCGGAGACCTGTTTGTTCGCCGCGTCCTGTGCGTCCGTCAGCGCCTTCTCGGCGTCCACGCCCTGCAGGACCGCCGCCTGCAGTCCGTTCTCGACGTTCTTGCGGACGTTGGGCATCTCACCGATCGAGCAGCCCTGCGTGGCGTGCGTCAGCTTCGTGCCCTGCAACTGCTCGATGGCCGTGGCGAACTGGGGCTTCTGGCTGACCCACTGCTTGTCCGCCGGGTCGTCCAGCGCCGCCCTGCTGATCGGGAAGTACCCGGTCTTGGTGTGCCAGGTGACCTGGGTCTCCTTGTCGGACAGGAACTTCACCAGCTCCCAGGCGGCCCGCTCCTTGGCCGCGTCCTCCTTGTTCACGATCCACAGCGAGGCGCCGCCGATGATCGGGCCGCCGTCGTTGGCCTCGTCGACCTTCGGGTAGAAGCCGGTGCCGACCGTGAACGGGTTCTTCGACGCCGCCGCGCCGGAGGTGAAGGTGCCGAGCGAGCCGGTGGACTCCAGGGTCATCGCGACGGTCCCCGAGCTGAACGCGTTGTCACCGTTGTCGGTGTTGCTGTCCAGCTTCATCGCGAGACCCTCGTTTACCATCTGCTGCCACCAGCGCACGAGCTTGAGGTTCGTGTCGTTGACGATGGTGACCTTGCCCGCGCGCCCGGTCCTGCCGTTGTCCGCGTCGCACAGCGTCTGGTCGGCCACGGCGTTCCACTGCTCGACGAACCAGCCGTAGAGGGAGGCGCCGAACCCGAACTGCACCGTCTCCCCGGCCGTGGCCTTGATCTGCCGCGCGGCGGCCATGATCTCGTCGAGGTTGGTCGGCGGCTTGTCCGGGTCGAGGCCTGCCTTCTGGAACGCCTCCCGGTTGACGTACATCAGCGGCATCGACGTGTTGAACGGCATCGAGTACAGCTTGTCGTCGACCGTGTAGTAGCCGGCGATGTTGGGCTGGAGGTCGGACACGTCGTGCTTGTCGACGTCGATGAACGACTGCATCGGCATGATCGTCTTCGAGTCGATCATGTAGCGGGTGCCGATGTCGTACATCTGCAGCATGTCCGGCCGCTGCTGGGTCGAGGCGTTCTTGTAGGAGGCGAGCACGCTGTCGTACTGCCCCTTGTAGTTCAGGTTGACCTTGATCTTGCCCTTGTGCTCGGTGTTGAACTGGTCGACCAGCGACTGCAGCGCCTCGCCGTTGGTGCCGCTCATCCCGTGCCAGAAGGTGATGCCGACCTCGCCCTTGCCGTCGAGCGCGTCCTTGCCCGGCGCGGCGTCACCTCCCCCGGAAGTGTCTCCCGAGGTCGCCGCCGAGGTGCACGCCGAGGCGGTGACGGCCATCGCGAGGGCGGCGGCCAGCGCGCCGATCCGGCGACGCAGTGTTATCCGCACAGTTCTTCCTTCCTGTCACAGAAAACCCACGGTGTCGACACCGTTGTCCACCGTGGGGTCATTTCACGGCCCCGGCCATGAAGCCGCGGACGAGCCAGCGCTGACCGAAGATCACCAACAGGAGCGTCGGCACGAGCGTGATCGTCACGCCGGCCAGCACGAGCGCCTGCTGTGTGCCGTTCCCGTTGGCCTTCAACGCGAACACGGCGGTCTGCAGGGTGTTCATCGAGTTGTTCGACGAGGAGATGATCAGCGGCCAGAAGTACATGTTCCAGCCCTGCAGGAACGACCACACGGCGAGCGCGGTCAGGGACGGCCGCGTCGCGGGCAGCACGATCGTGAACAGGAACCGCAGGTGTCCCGCGCCGTCGATGAGCGCGGCCTGCCGCAGCTCCTCGGGGAACTGGCGGAACGCCTGGCGCATCAGGAACACCCCGAACCCGTTGGCCAGGAAGGGAAGCACCAGGCTCCACTGGCTGTTCTCGATGCCCATGCTCCGCACGAACAACGCGTTGGGCACCACGATCGCCTCGTACGGCACCATGATCGTGGCCATGAACAGCCAGAAGACCGGTTTGCGCAGCGGCATCCTGACGAACACGATCGCGTAGGCGGCCAGGCACGACGTGACCAGGTGGCCCAGCATGATCAGCACGCCGACGAACAACGAGTTGGTGAACGCGGGCAGCAACGGCACGACCGTCTGCTTCCAGGCGGCCACGTAGTTGTCGAACGAGTACGTGCCGCTCGCCAACCCGGGCGGCTGGCGCACCAGCTGGCCCTCGGGCAGGAACCCGCCCACGACGGTCATCAGCACGGGGAACAGCAGCACGATCGCCGCGAGCGTGAGCCACACGTAGGTGAGCACGCCGATCGCCGCCTTCGGCCGCTCGGGGGAGCGGTCCCTGCGCGGTGCCTGCCTCGTACCGGCCTTGGCCGGCACGGGCGCCACGGCTGTCGTCGTCTGGGTCACCGGTAGTGCACCCGCCTCTCGATCACGCCGAACTGGATCGCGGCGAGCACGATCCCGATGATCAGCAGCACCAGGCCCTGCGCGCTGGCCAGGCCGTAGTCGTTGTTCCCGTACTCGAACGCGTTGTGGTAGATGGCGAACACCAGCGTCGTCGTGCTGCCGTTGGGTCCGCCGTCGGTCATCACCTGCACCTGCCCGAGCGCCTGCAGCGCGGTGAGCGTCGTGGTCACCACCACGAAGAACACGCTCGGCGAGATCATCGGCAGGACGACGCCGAAGAAGTTGCGGAACCCGGTGGCCCCGTCGATCCGCGCGGCCTCCAGGACCTCCTGGTCGACACCCGCCAGCCCGGCGGACAGGACCAGCAGGTTGAACCCGGCCACCACCCACACCGTCGCCCACGCCACGGTGACCAGCGGCCACGGCGACTCGGTGGTCCACCCGGGTGCCGCCACCCCGAACAGGCGCAGCGCCCAGTTGACCGGGGACATCGACGGGTCGAGCATCAACAGCCAGACCACGCTCGCCGCGGACGCCGAGTAGGCGAACGGCAGCGTGAACAGCGTGCGGAACACCCGCATGCCGGGCAGCCGCTGGGAGATCGGCACGGCCAGCGCGAGGGGCAGCAACAGCCCCACGACCACGACGAACACCGTGAACAGCAGCGTCTGCAGCAGGACCGTGCCGAACTCGGGGGTGAACAGCGCGGCGAAGTTCTCCGTCCCGACCGAGCGGGACGGGTTGCCGTTGATGTCCGTGCCCCGCGTCGAGAGGAAGACAGCCTGGAACAGCGGGAAGATCACGAACGTGCCGAGGCCGGCGAGGGCGGGCACGCAGAACAGCACGCCGAGGGTGACCTCACGGGCCGACAGGCGCTGCCTGCGTTGCCCCCGCTCCGCCGACGCCCTGGTCACGCCGGACGTGGGTGATTTGCGAACATCATCGTCCCCGACCATGGCGGCATCTTGCCACCACTCGGGCGTCCGATGACAGGATTCGACCCCGGTGTTCCCGGACGGTGACCAGCGCCGTCACCCGAGCCTGCGGATCGGCAGGTCAGCCGCCGTCCTCGCCGACGAGGATCGTGTTGGCGGCGGTGAACGGGTGGCCGTACTCGCCGGCCAGCCCCTCCTCGCGGGTGCACTCGCGCCAGTCGTTGCGCCGGGTGGTGCGGATCAGCCACGTCTCCCGGTCGAAGGTCACCGCGCCGTCGCGCAGGCCCTCGTCCATCGTCCGGTTGTAGCCGACGGGCACGGTGACCAGGAGCCGACCTCCCGGCGCCACGCACCTGCGCACCGCCTCGAACGCCCGGAACACCTTCTCCGGCTCGCGTGGGTCCTCGTCCCGGCCGACGTGCTCCAGCGTGGAGACGGTGACGACCGTGTCGAACGGCCGCTCCGGCACGTAGTCCACGATGTCGTCGTTGAGCACGCCCGGCGCGGGCTCGTACCTGTCGATCACCGTGTGGCCGGTCACGCCGTAGTACGCGAGCACGTTGCCCACCTCGAGCACCCGCCCGTCGCCGCTGCCCGCCAGGAACCTCTTCGCGATCGAGATCTCGACGGCGCGCTCGTTGCGGAAGGTGTTGTTGTACCGGTGTACGGCATACGGCAGCCGTTCACCCTGGAACGTGAAGTGCTCGCCCCGCCTCCGCGCCCGGATCAGCGGGAAGGCGAGCTGTCCCGCCGCGGTCGTGGCCGCGAGCCCCACGGTCGTCGCCAGGCCCCGCTGCCTGATCGAGCCGCGGACCGCCAGCGCTCCCCGGACCAGTTCGACACGAAGCGACTCCACCGATCCGGTCCTCTCCGACGGGAACTGGGTCGGGCCAAGCTAGCAGTCAGCCGTGGGAGAGGTAGCCCGCGAGGTGGTCGACCACCTCGCGCGCGTCTTGCTCGCTGCCGTGGATGAACGTGGACCGGCGCCGCCGCATCACGGGCAGCCCCAGCGCGTACAGGCCGGGACTGTCGACGACGCCGCCGTCGTGGCGCAGGTTGCCCTTCTCGTCGACCACGGGCACGTCCAGCCACGTGTAGTCCGGCCGGAAACCCGTCGCCCAGACGATGGTCCCGACCGCACCGCCACGCAGGTCCAGCCGCAGCCTTGTCGAGGCGGGCACACGGGTCGGCTCGAAGCGTTCGGGCGGCTTGACCTCGGAGTCGCTGCCGGACGCCGACGCCCACTCGTCGAAGGTGTTCAGCAGGCGGTCCATCTTGAGGTCGGCGAGCGACACCACGTTGCGCAGGCCGCCGGAGAAAAGCATCTCGCCGTCACGCACCGTCGCCGAACGGCCGACCAGCTCGACCCCCAGGTCGGTGAGCGCGTTGAGGTCGAGCGACGTCCGGTCCGGGGTCCCCGCGAGCTGCGGCGACGCCAGCCTGCGTGCCCTGGTCAGGTCGGGCACCTGGTCGTAGCGGGTGTCCCACACACCGGAGGCGTCCATCCACCACAGCACGTCGCGGCCCCGGTACGTGCGCGGCATCCGCACGTGCTCCCCGGTCGACAGCGTGACCTGCCGCCCCGACCGCTGGATTTCCGCCGCCAGCTGCACACCCGTCGCCGACGCGCCCACGACCAGCACGCCGCCGTCGGGCAGCCGGTCGGGACGCCGGTAGTCGAACGGCGTGACCTGCTCGACGTCGGCAGGCACTGCCTCGCTCAGGCGCGGCACGGCAGGCCGGTTGAAGGCGCCGCTCGCGATGACCACCGTCGTGCACGCGATCTCGCCCCGGTCCGTCGTCACCAGGTAGCCGTCGTCGGTGCGCCGCACCTTCGTGACGGTCGTGCCGGTGCGGACGGGAGCACGTGTGAGCACGGCGAAGCGGTCGACGAACTCGACGACCTCGCCCATCGTCATGTACCCGTCTGGCTCCCCGCCGTCGTAGCGGTGCCCGGGCAGGCGGCTCTGCCAGTTCGGGGTGAGCAGCCGCAGCGAGTCCCAGCGCTCGCACCGCCACGAGTTCGCCACCTCGCCGCGCTCCAGCACGACGTGGTCGATCGCCCGTTCGGCGAGGAAGTGACTCGCCGTCAGGCCGGCGTGGCCCGCGCCGACGACGACGGTGGTGGTGCGTTCGATGGCTCGGCCCTCAGACGACCTCGACGGTGACGTCGGTCGGGTTGGTCAGCGCGTCGAACACCGCGGAACGCTTCTGCGACTGCGCGACCAGCGCCTCGATGTCCTCCTTGGACGCGTCGGCGTCGATGTTGAACGTCACCTTGATGCCGTTGTAGCCGTTGCGCACGTCGCTGTCGGCACCCAGGATGCCGCGGATGTCGTGCGCGCCCTCCAGCGTCGCCTCCACCGAGCGCAGCTGGATGCCGCGGTTCTGCGCGACGGACGCGACACCGGCCGTGAGGCAGCTGCCGAGGCCGACCAGCAGGTACTCGATCGGCGTGATGCCGTGGTCCTCGGCCGCGAAGACCTCGGGGTGGTCCGCGGTGAACGACGACTCCGCCTTGTGGGAGTGGTCCGCGCCGAGACCGAAGTAGTCCTTGACCGTCGAGGTCGTGTGCACGCCGTTCTCCCAGCGCGTGGTCGAGCGCCAGGTGAACTGGGCGGCCTCGGGGGCGCCCTTGAGGGCTTCGCGTGCGTCGAGCAGTGCCTGGACGTTGACCCCGTTGTCGATGCTGTCGACGGTCGTCATGCGACGGTCCTCTCGCGGCTTCTGGTCTTGGATGGTTTCACATGCCGGTACGCGACCCTACACGTGCTCTGACCTGCGTCTCAGAGTCCGAGACGGGCCTGTGCCCCGGTCGCGGGGCCGACCGGGCTGGCTATGATGCGGCCATGGTTCCCGCGTCGACGGTAGCGGCCGGTTCGGTCGGTCTGGTGGAGACGCGGTACTTCGACCTGCCCGATCCCGTGCACCTCGAATGCGGCCGCGAGCTGGGGTCCGTCCGCGTCGCGTACGAGACCTACGGGACCCTCTCACCCGAGCGCGACAACGTCATCCTGGTGTGCCACGCCCTCAGCGGCGACGCCCACGCCGCCGGCTTCTCGACAGCCAGGCCCGAGGCGAGCACGCGCGACGGGTTCGCCGCCGAGGACCGCGACGGCGTGGTCGGCCAGGCGCTCGGCTGGTGGGACGGGATGATCGGGCCCGGCAAGGCGTTCGACACCGACCGCTACTTCGTCGTGTCCACGAACCTGCTCGGCGGCTGCCGCGGCACCACGGGGCCGTCGTCGACCGACCCCGCGACCGGCAGGCCGTACGGACCGGACTTCCCGGTCATCACGGTCGCGGACATGGTCCGGACCGAACGCGCGTTCCTGGACGCGCTGGGCATCGAGCGGCTCGCGGCGGTCGCCGGTGGCTCGCTCGGCGGGATGCAGGCACTTGAATGGGCGATCCTGTACCCCGACCAGGTGGACTCGATCGTGGTGATCGCCAGCACGCACGCGCTCCACCCGCAGGGCATGGCGTGGAACGCGATCGCCCGCGAGGCGATCACCCGCGACCCGGGCTGGCAGGGCGGCCACTACTACGGCACGGGCACGAGCCCTGACGCCGGCATGGGCGTCGCGCGGATGGTCGGTCACGTCACGTACCTCTCCGCACCCGCGCTGCACGACAAGTTCGGTCGCAGGCTGCAGTTCGCCGACGACATCCGCTACACGCTCACCGAGCCCGAGTTCGAGGTGGAGAGCTACCTGCGCCACCAGGCCGACTCGTTCGTCAAGCGGTTCGACGCCAACACCTACCTGACGATGTCGCGGGCTCTGACGTACTTCGACCTCGCGCGACAGTACGGCGACGGTTCACTCGCCAAGGCACTCGAAAGTGTGACGGCGCGGACGCTGCTGATCACGTTCAGCTCCGACTGGCTGTACCCGCCGGTGGCGTCGAAGGAGATCGACGACGCGTTGCGCACGCTCGGCAAGCCGACCGAGCTGCACCTGATCGACGCGCCGTACGGCCACGACTGCTTCCTGCTGGAAGAACAACGACAGACGCCGATCGTCCGCCGGTTCCTGGCCGGTCGATGAGGTCGAGGAAGAGGTATTGGTGACCGACGAATCCCCCCGGGTCGAGCAGGAGCACGACTTCGGGTTCGAGACCCGGCAGCTGCATGCCGGGCAGCGGCCCGACCCGAACACGGGTGCACGCGCGGTGCCGATCTTCCAGACGACGAGCTACGTGTTCGAGGACCCCGAGTCGGCCGCGGCCTACTTCAACCTGCAGGAGTACGGGAACACCTACTCGCGCATCATGAACCCGACCGTGGCGGTGTTCGAGGAGCGGGTCGCGAACCTGGAGGGCGGGGCGGGCGCGGTGGCGTTCGCCAGCGGCATCGCCGCGCAGGCCGCCGCGCTGTTCACGATCCTGGAGCCGGGCGACCACGTCGTGTCGTCCTCGGCGCTCTACGGCGGCACGGTGAACCAGCTCAAGCACCTGCTGCGCAAGATGAATGTCGAGCTGACGTGGGTCGACCCCGACGACCTCGACGCGTGGCGCCAGGCGGTCCGGCCCGAGACGAAGGCGTTCTTCGCGGAGACCATCGGCAACCCCGGCGGCAACGTGCTCGACATCGAGGCGGTGGCGGCCCTCGCGCACGAGCACGGCCTCCCGCTGGTGGTGGACAACACCTTCGCGACGCCGTACCTGTGCCGCCCGATCGAGTGGGGCGCGGACATCGTGGTCCACTCGGCGACCAAGTTCATCGGCGGGCACGGCACGAGCATCGGCGGCGTGGTCACCGAGGCGGGCACGTTCGACTGGTCCAACGGGCGCTTCCCCGTGGTCGCGGACCCGTCCCCGGCCTACCACGGGCTGCAGTTCCACGAGACGTTCGGGACCTACGGCTACCTGATGAAGCTGCGGGCCGAGACGCTGCGCGACCTCGGCGGCGCGCTGTCGCCGTTCAACGCGTTCCTGTTCCTGCAGGGGCTGGAGACGTTGTCGCTGCGGATGGAGCGCCACGTCGAGAACGCGCGCAAGGTCGCGGAGTTCCTGTCGTCGCACGAACTGGCGTCGCGGGTGACCTACCCGGACCTGCCCGGCAGCGCCTACCAGCCGCTGGTGCGGAAGTACCTGCCGCGCGGCGCGGGCGCGGTGTTCTCGTTCGACGTGGCCGGGGGCAGGGAGGGTGGGCAGGCGCTCATCCGGGGCATGTCGCTGTGGTCGCACCTGGCGAACGTCGGCGACGCGAAGAGCCTGGTCATCCACCCGGCCAGCACGACGCACCGCCAGCTGTCCGACGAGGAGTTGCGGGCGGCGGGGGTCGGGCCGGGGACGGTGCGGCTGTCGGTCGGCACGGAGTCGGCCGAGGATCTGTTGTGGGACCTGGAACAGGGCTTCGCACACGTCGCCGCGACCGTGGACCCGGCGGCGGAGAAGGAGGTCGCGACAGCATGACCGATCTGACGCGTTACCAGGATCCCCTGGCGATCCAGCGGGTGCTCAACACCGCGAGGACGATCGCGGTCGTCGGCCTGTCGAACAACGAGCTGCGGGCAAGCTACTTCGTCGGCTACTACCTCAAGCGGCACGGGTACCGGGTGATCCCGGTGAACCCGCGTGCGAAGGAGATCCTGGGCGAGACCAGCTATCCGAGCCTGTTGGAGGTGCCCGAGAAGGTGGACATCGTCAACGTGTTCCGGGCGCCGGACGCGCTGCCCGAGATCGCCCGGCAGGCGGTACGGATCGGCGCGGACGCGCTGTGGTGCCAGTTCGGCGTAATCAACGAGGAGGGCGCGAGGACGGCCGAGGACGGTGGGGTGACGGTGGTCATGGACCGGTGCATCAAGGTCGAGCACGCGCGTTACGTCGGCCGCATGCACTGGCTCGGCTTCAACACCCAGCGCATCACCTCGGTCCGCGCCGGCCTGCAGTAGACGAACCTGCCCGGTGGACCGAGGCCACGTGCACTGAAGGACGCCTTCGTAACGCTGGGCGTACTGAAGGCGTCCTTCGTTGCGTGGGGCGTTCTGAAGGACGCCTTCGTAACGCCTGGTGCGTTGTGGGACGCCGTTCTGACGCTCGGCTCGCGTGCACCCAGGATCTTTCCGTCACGGGCGCACCGGTTCGGCGGGTGAAAGCCGCGTCGTGGGCGGGGGATGGTCGGGACGCCTCGCGTCCGGCCCGCGAAGCGGCCCTCGGGCCACCTCGCCGCGGGTCTGCACGGTCGAACCTGACCCACCCCCACGCACTGAAGGACGCCTTCGGTACGCCCAGCGTTACGAAGGCGTCCTTCAGTGCGTTGAAAAACGTCTGGTCACCCCGTTGACCACATTCCACGATAGGCATACCCTCCGACATGCCGGTCGGTATACCGACCGGAATACAGCCTCAAGGTGGAGGTGGTCGGCCTCATGGTCGAGACGAAGGGGTCGGTCGAAGCCCCGCTCGACAACTCGGCGGACCCCGTGTCAGGGGATCCCGACGTGCACGTGCGGTGCAGCGGAGTCGGCAAGGTGTTCGTGTCCTCGAGGGGTGCGACGCGAGCACTGGCAGGGGTCGACCTCGTCATCGAGCGTGGCACGTTCGTCTGTCTGATCGGCCCGTCCGGCTGCGGCAAGTCGACGCTGCTGCGCATCATCGGCGGCCTCGACACCCCGAGCGAGGGCGAGGTCGACGTCCGCGGGCTCGACGGCCGCCAGCCGCGGCCCGCGTTCGTCTTCCAGGAGCACGGGATCTTCCCCTGGCTGACCGTCCGCGAGAACGTCGAGTTCGGACTCCGCATGGACGGTATGCGCCGCACCAGACGGCGCGAGGTCGCGAGGGAGTGGATCCACCGCGTCGGACTGGAGAAGTTCGCGTCGCACTACCCCAACCAGCTCTCCGGCGGCATGCGCCAGCGCATCTCCATCGCCAGGGCCTTTGCCTACGACGGCGACCTCATGCTCATGGACGAGCCGCTCGGCGCACTCGACGCCCAGACCCGCGCACTCATGCAGGAACAGCTCCTCGAACTGTGGGAACGCAACCGCACCACCGTCCTGCTGGTCACCCACTCCATCGAGGAGGCCCTCCTGCTCGGCGACCGGGTCGTCACGATGACCGCCCGCCCCGGCCGCGTCAAGGGCGAGATGCGACCGGGGTTCGCCAGGCCGCGCTCGATGGAGCTCGAGGCCCGCGCCGACTTCGCCGGCATGAAGGCACAGCTGTGGGGCTCGTTGCGCGACGAGGCCGAGACGACCCTGCTGGAGGGGGACCGGTGACCGGCGTCGAGACCGTGGAGCGCACCGACGGGCCCGCCGACACGACCGAGCACACCGTCGGGCGGATGGTGCGCCGCGAACGCAGGCTCGTGCTGCGGGACCGGATCGCCGCCATCCTCACCCCGCTCGTGCTGCTCGGCCTGTGGCAGGTCGCCGCGACCTCGGACTGGATCGACGCGCGCCTGTTCCCCGCGCCCTCGCTGATCGTCGCGAACGCCTGGGACATGATCCTCGACGGCGACCTGTTGACCCACACCTGGGCGACGCTGTCGCGGATCATCTACGGCTCGGTCATCGGCATCGTCGTCGGTGTCGTGCTCGGGCTCGCGATGGGGTACTACCGACTGCTGTCCGCCGCGTTCTCACCCACGCTCTCCGCGCTCTACGCGCTGCCCAAGATCGCGATCTTCCCGCTGTTGCTGGTGATCTTCGGTCTCGGGGAGACGCCACGGGTGCTCGTGGTAGCGATCAGCGTGTTCTTCGTGATGCAGATCAACGCCATGTCCGGGGTCCGCCACGTCGACCCCAGGCTGGTCGAGGCGGGCACGGCGTTCGGCGCGACGGGCTGGAAACGGTTCCGCTACGTGGTTTTCCCCGCCGCGCTCCCGTCCGTCTTCGCGGGCCTTCGGGTCAGCGCGGGCGTGAGCATCCTCGTGATCGTGGCGGTGGAGTTCGTCGGCTCCAGCGACGGTCTGGGGTTCCTGATCTGGAACGCGTGGACGCTGTTCCAGCCGACACGGATGTATGTGGGACTCGCGGTCGTCGCCATTCTCGGCGCGGTGCTCGCGGGCCTGGTGGGGCTCGGCGAGCGGTGGGCCACGCCGTGGATCAGCGCCGGCCCCCGGCGCAGGCGACGCGACGATGCGAACTGACCTAGAAGGGCTGGTAGTGGAATGAGGATCCAGAGGATCGGACGATCCCGGGTCGGGGTGTTGATCGCGGTCGTCTGTCTCGCCGTGCTGACGGCCTGCGGGAGCAGCTCCGACGACGACACCGCCAAGGACAGCGGCGGCAACCAGAAGGTGACCGTCAAACTCGCGAACGTGCGGTCGGGCCTGTTCGCCCCGCTGTACGTGGCGCAGGAGCGCGGCTACTTCGCCAAGCAGAACGTGAACCTGGAGGTGTCGGAGGTCAGCACCCTCCAGGACGCCTTCCCGCTGCTGGCGAGCGGTCAGCTCGACGCGGCGATCGGCGGTGTGTCCTCCGGCATGTTCAGTGCCATCGACCAGGGCTTCGACCTGAAGATGGTCGCCTCGATCGCGTCCGCGCCGGGCACCAAGCCGTCGCCGACCGCGCTGGTGGTGCGCAAGTCGCTCATCGACAGCGGTGAGGTCAAGTCGCTGAAGGACCTCACCGGCCGCAAGATCGCGGCGGCGGGCGGGGCTTCCGGTGGCGGCGGGTGGAACCTCATGGTGATGCTGCGCCAGGCGAAGATGTCGATCACCAAGGTCAACGTCGTCGCGCTCGCGAACCCGGACATGCTCAACTCGCTCAAGAGCGGCGCGGTCGACGCGGCCGTCGTGACCGCGCCCTTCTCCACCGCCATCGTCAAGGAGGGCATCGGCGTCGAGTTCGGCGACCCGCTGCCCCGCGGCTACGGTGCGGGCGCCCTCGTCTACAGCGCGGACTTCGCCAAAACGCCAGGCGCGCAACGGGTCTACGATGCCCTGGCCAAGGGCGAGAAGGACGTCGGTACCGAGGGGCCGAGCTCCGACTCGATCGCATCGATCGTCGCGATGGACAAGTACGTCGGGCAGGACGTGGCCGTGATCAAGAGTTCCCCGAACTACGCCTACGACCTGAAGCTGTTCCGTCCGGAGACCCACGCCAAGTGGTTCGTCGAGCTCCAGCAGGAGTCGATCAAGGACGGCTACTTGAAGATCAAGGCACCGATCCCGATCGACCGGTTCGTCGACACCCGGTTCGCCGATGCCAGCTCGGTGAAATGACCGGCCGGGCGCGACCGCCCGGCCCCGGACGGAAAAGGTGGATGACGGGTGGCCGATCCTGCAGCGGGCCCGACGAAGACGGGTCTGGCGGTGACCTCCTCCTCCGCGCTGGCGGCGGAGACCCTGCGGCAGATGATCTTCTCGGGTCAGCTCCGCGCACGCGAGTTCGTCCACGAGCAGCAGCTCGCCAGGCAGCTGGGCATGAGCAGAACCCCGGTGCGCGAGGCGATCCGGGACCTGTGCACCCAGGGACTGCTGGTGCGCAACGAGAAGGGGCAGGCGTCGGTGTTCGCACCGAGTGCCGGCGACCTGCAGGAGATCTACCGCATCCGGCTCCTGCTGGAGCCGGACGCGGTGCGGGAGTCGGTGGCCAACCGCTCCGCGGAGTCGACGGACGAGATCCGGCGCCAGCTCGAGGTGCTGGAGGGGGCGGCGCCGGGGGCGGAGTGGGCCGCCGCGCACGCCGCGCTGCACCGCGCCATGATCGCCGCCACCGCGGGCCGCAGGTTACCGGAGCTGATCATGTCGCTGCGGTTACAGAGCGACCCGTACGCCCGCATGTTCATCAGCACCGACCCGACGTTCCGGGAGGGTGCCGCGGCTGACCATCGGCAGATGGCCGTGCAGGCGGCGGCGGGGCTGGCCGACGAGGCCGCCGAGACCGTCGCGAGGCACCTGCGCCGCACGAAGTCCCGGCTCGACGAGATGGTCGAGCGGGAGATCTGGACCTGATTACCGGCGTCTGCCGGATGGGAGGGATGTCGTCCGTGGACGAGTACAGGGTGGGGGTCGACGTCGGCGGCACGTTCACCGACTGCGTGGTGGTGTCCGACAGCGGCGCGACCTGGGCGGTGAAGGCACGCACCACGCCCGAGGACCAGTCGGGTGGCGTGCTCGACTCGGTCGTCGCCGCCGCGCAGGCCGTGGGACTTCCCGATGTCGGGTCGCTGCTGGCGGCGTGCCGCACCTTCGTGCACGGCTCGACGGTGGCGACCAACGTGATGGTCACCCGCCGGGGCGCACGCACGGCGCTGCTCACCACCCGGGGCCACGAGGACGCCATCCGGATCGGGCGGGGCCGCCAGCGGGTGGCCGGGCTGCCGGAGTCACGCGTCACCCACGTCACCCACCACGCGAAGCCGCGCCCGCTGGTGGCGCCGACCGACGTGGTGGGCCTACGTGAGCGGATCGACGCGGACGGCACGGTTCTCGTCGCCCTCGACGAGAAGCAGGTCCGTGCCACCTTCGAGGCGCTGGTCGACTCCGGCGTGGAGGCCCTCGCGGTCTGTCTCCTGTGGTCGATCACCAACCCCGTGCACGAGCGGCGGGTCCGCGAGATCGCCGCCGAGGTCGCGCCGGACCTGTACATCTCGCTGTCCAGTGAGGTCGCCCCGGTGCTCGGCGAGTACGAGCGGACCACGTCGACGGTGGTCAACTCCTATGTCGGGCCCGCGGTGGCCCGTTACCTGACCTCGCTGGAGGAACGGCTGGGCAGAGCGGGACTGCGTTCGTCCATCCTCTACACCCAGGCCGACGGCGGGCTCGCCGCGGCGGAGTCGGTCATCGCGCGGCCACTGTCCATCCTGGACTCCGGGCCGGCGGCCGGGGTGCTCGGCGTCGCGTCGCTCGCGGCGGAGATGACGCGGCAGAACGTGCTGTGCGCCGACGTCGGCGGGACCACGTTCGACGTCGGCGTCGTCAACGGCGGCACCGCGGAGCAGGACGCCTACCCGGTCGTGGACCAGTACGAGCTGCGGCTGCCGAAGGTGCTGATCAAGTCGATCGGCGCGGGTGGCGGCAGCATCGCGTGGACGGACGGCCGGGGCGTGCTCCGGGTCGGGCCGCAGAGCGCGGGTGCCGTGCCGGGGCCCGCGTGCTACGGCAACGGCGGCACCCAGCCGACCGTCACCGACGCCTACCTCGCGCTCGGCCACCTCGACCCGGAAACCCCGCTGGCGTCGGGCATCCGGCCGGACATGGCCGCCGCGCGGGCCGCGCTGTCCACCGTCCTCGGGCCGGAACGCGCGACACCGGAGGAGGCGGCCGCCGCGATCGTGCGGATCGCGGAGAACCAGATGGCCGACCTGCTGCACCGGGTGACGATGGAACGCGGCCTCGACCCACGCGACTTCACCCTCGCCGTCTACGGCGGCGCGGGCCCGCTGTTCGGCGCGGCCATCGCGAACATCATCGGGATCGACACCGTGCACGTCGTGCCGCACTCGGGTGCGTTCTCCGCGCTCGGGATGCTGCAGACCGACCTCACCTGGACCGCCGAGGAGTCCTTCGTGGCCAGGGTGCCGATGGACCCGGCCCGGCGGACGGAGCTGGGCGACCGGGTCTCGGCGTTGCGCGAGCAGGTGACCGGGGTGCTCGGCAGGCACGGGAACGCGACCGACGTGCGCCTGCGGACCTCGGTGGGCGTCCGGTTCGCGCTCCAGGCACACCACCTCGACGTCGAGCTGCCCGGCGAGCCGGGTGACGACGGGTTCGACGAGCTGGTGCGCTCGGCGTTCGTCGCGCGTTACCGGCAGACCTACGGCCGCAACAGCGCCTACGAGCCCGCGCCGGTCGAGGTGGTGTACGTCCGCGTGGTCGGCTCGGTCGGCGGCGGCCGGAGCGGTCACGGCTTCGGTGCCACGACGGGGGAGTCCACGGCCGCGGCCCCGGGGGAGCGTTGCGTGCACTTCCCCGGCCACGGCTTCACACCCGCACGGATCCTCGACGGCGCCGCGCTGGTCGAGGGGACCGGGTTCGACGGCCCGGCCATCGTGCACGGCGCCGGCGAGACGACCACCGTCCCGCCCGGCTGGCACGCGGGATACACGGCCGGTCAGCTCGTGCTGACCAGGTGTGACGGCACGACGAACGGAAGTGTGCGATGAAGCTCTGTGTTGTCGACGTGGACGGTGTGGCGCACGGGGCAGTCGTGCGTGACGGCCGGGTGCTCGCGATCCCCGGCGCGACCGGGGACGACCCGCTGCTGGCCCTGCTGGCCGAGGGCGTGACCGTGGCGGAGGTGGCGCGGCGGCTCGGTGACGCGCCGACCGACCTCGGCGACGTGGCCGACGCCGCGCTGCTGACCCCGCTGCGGCGGCCCTCGAAGATCATCGCGGTCGGCCTGAACTACCGCGAGCACAGCGCGGAGTTCGGCCAGGCCGTGCCGGAGCGCCCGATCCTGTTCATGAAGTACCCCAGCAGCGTCACCGGTCCCGGTGCCGAGATCACGGTCCCGGACGGGCTGAGCACCCAGGTGGACTTCGAGGTGGAGCTGACCGTCGTGGTCGGACGTGCCTGCGGACCGGCCTCGCCGGGCGGCCTGGACGACATCTTCGGCTACACCATCGCCAACGACGTCACCGCGCGCGACATCCAGGAGGTCGAGGCGCAGTGGAGCCGGTCGAAGTCCTTCGACGGTTTCTGTCCACTCGGGCCGGTGCTCACCACCGCCGACGAGGTCGGCGACCCCCAGACCCTCGACATCTCCCTGCGGCTCAACGACGAGGTCATGCAGCAGGGCAACACCGCGGAGATGGTGTTCTCCGTGGAGTACCTGATGCGCTGGATCACCGCGACGTCCACATTGGAGCCCGGCGACCTCATCCTCACCGGCACGCCGTCCGGGGTGGGCTTCAAGCGGACCCCGCCGGTGTACCTCGGCGACGGCGACGAGATGGCCGCCGCGATCGGCGGCCTCGGCGTGCTCCGCAACACGATGCGCTTCGGCGCTCTGGCGTCGGCCGGCGTGCGTTGACCGGACCCAGACCAACCCAGGGGAGGCAAACATGGACGACGTCACGTTCGAGGTGATGCGCCACCGGCTGTGGGAGATCAACAACGAGATCGGCGTGCTGGCCGCGCGGATGGCGGCCTCGCCCGCCGTCTACGAGACCGGCGACTACAACACCGGCATCCTCGACCGGCACGGCAGGGGGGTGTTCTCCGGGGTCGGGGTGATCCGGATGGCGACCGCGCTCGACCTGGTGGTCGCCGGTGTCCGGGAGGTGTTCGGCGAGGACGTCGGCCCCGGTGACGTCTTCCTCACCAACGACCCCTTCGCCGGCGCACTGCACGCCATGGACGTCGCGGTCGTCGCGCCGGTGTTCGTGGGGGACAGGCTCGTGTCGTGGACGGGGATCGTCTTCCACGAGCTGGACATGGGTGGCCCGACGCCGGGCAGCTGGTCGGTCGGCGCCCGCGACGCCTACCAGGAGCCGCCGCTCATGCCGCCGGTCCGGGTCGTGCGTGGTGACGTGGTGCAGCGTGACGTCGAGGCCGCGTTCCTGCGCAACTCCCGGGCGCCCGAGGTGCTCGCGATCAACCTGCACGCCAAGATGGGTGCGCAGGAGCTGGCCAGGGCCCGCATCCAGGAGGTCATCGCCGAGATCGGCGTCGAGGAGTACCTGGAGCTGCTCGACCGGATCCTCGACGACGTCCAGGTCGCGGTCCGCGACCAGCTCAGGGCCATGCCCGACGGCAGCTGGAGCGCGTCGACCTACATCGACCACGACGGCGTCGACCCGGTCATCCACGAGCTGCGGCTCACCGCCGAGAAGCGCGGCGACCGGCTGACCCTCGACTTCACCGGGACGAGCCCCCAGGCGCGCGGCCCGGTCAACTGCGCACGCAGCGGCCTGGTGGCCGGGGTGCTCGAGGTGCTCGTGCCCGCGTTCTGCGTCGACCTCCCGTGGTCGCACGGCGCGGTCGCCGAGTGCGTGGAGATCATCAGCGAGCCGGGCACCATCAACAACGCGATCCACCCGGCGCCGACGAGCATGGCGACGGTCAACGGCTGCCAGTCCACGAGCGACCTGGTGTGGCAGGTGCTCGGGATGATGAGCGGCTGGGTGCCCGACCGGCGCGACGAGACCATCGCCGTCGGGTACGGCGGCGTCAACTCCGCGGTCTCCAGCGGTCGCCTCGCCACCGGCGCCCCGTTCGTGATGTCGTGCTCCGGCCTCGGCGGCGGCGCGGCCAGGCACGGTGGCGACGGCGTGGACAGCGGCGGCAACATCATCGCGCCGATCTTCGCGATCCCGAACGTCGAGCGGCTGGAGAGCCTGTCGCCGCTGCTGTGGCTGTGGCGCAGGGAGCTGCCCGACAGCGGCGGCCCCGGCCGGTGGCGTGGCGGGCTCGGCGTCGAGTTCGCGGTGACCGTGCGGGCGCCGGTCACGGAGGCGCGGGTCGTCGCGTTCAGCACGTCCTGGGCGGTCCCCGCGGCACGCGGCGCGCACGGCGGCTTCCCGGGTGGCATGCAGAGCAACGTGATCGTGCCAGGCAGGCCCGTGGTCGACCAGCTGCTCGCCGAGGACCTGCACCGGCCGTGGGTCGGCGCGGAGGACGCGACGCGGGTGGTCAACGGGAAGGTCGAGTTCATCCTGCGACCCGACGAGGTGTGGGTGTCCGCCGGCTCGGGCGGCGGCGGCTTCGGCGACCCCCGGACACGCCCGGTCGAGGACGTGCTCGACGACGTGGTCGCCGGGCGGTGCACCCGCGAGCACGCGCTGCGGATGTACGGGGTGCGGGTCGAGGAGCGCGAGGACGGCGCGGGCGGCGACCTCGTCGCGATCCGCGATTCCGAGCTGCCACCGATCGGCGACGGCGACCGCCACGCGCTGCTGCGCGGACCCTACTTCGACTTCGTCGGTGCCGAGCAGTACGCCTGCGCCCGCTGCTCGACCCGGTTCTCCGTCGGCGACACCGGGTGGGTGCTCGAGTTCGGCGACACCGCGCCGGTGAGCCGCTGGGCGGGCGACGACGGCTACCGCCTGCTGGTGACGTCGTGTCCCGGCTGCGACGCGACGTTCCGCGTCGACGTGCGCAAACCGGGCACGACCGAGGGTGACACCAGAGAGAGGCTGACGGTATGAGGTACTGCAGGTACGAGACGGCGGACGGCCCCAGGTGGGGTGTGGTCGACCCGTCGACCTCGGAGGTGACCGCGCTGCGTGGCGACCCGATCGTCTCCGTCGAGACGGACGGTCCCGCCGGTCCGGTGGCCGACCTCCGGCTGCTCGCGCCCGTCACGCCCGCGCTGATCGTGTGCGCGGGCCGCAACTACGGCGCGCTGCTCGCCGAGCGGGGCTGGGACCGGCCCGCGGTGCCGAGCCTGTTCCACAAGTCCCCGAACACGCTCGTCGGCCCCGGCGCGGCGATCCGCTGCCCGGACGACGCGCGGGACGTGGCGCACGAGGGTGAGCTGGCGGTCGTCATCGGCAGGCGGCTCAGCGGCGCGGGCGAGGAGGAGGCCGCCGCCGCGGTGTTCGGCTACAGCTGCGCGAACGACGTGACCGTCCGGGACTGGCTGCACCCGACACCGCAGTGGGTCCTGGCCAAGAGCACCGACTCGCACTGCCCGATCGGCCCGTGGGTCGAGACCGACGTCGGCGACCCGACGACACTGCACGTCCGCACCACCGTCAACGGCGAACCGCGCCAGGACGGCGACGTCGGCGATCTCGTCTTCCCGATCCCGAGCCTGCTCGCGTTCATCAGCCGCACCATCACTCTTCTGCCGGGTGACGTGGTCCTGACCGGTTCACCCGCGGGTGTCGGCGAGCTGCACCCGGGCGACGTCGTGTCGGTCGAGGTCGACCGCATCGGCATGCTGACCAACCCGGTCGAGCACTGGGCGTGACCTGTGGCGCCCCCTTTCGCCCAGCCGGGTAACCGAAAGGAGGGTACGGTCACGTGATCCGCATGCCGAAGTTCGTTGGAGGGTGCTCGTGCAGATCCAGGTCAACACCGACCACAACATCAATGGTGGCGAGAAGTTGGCTGCCTACGTGACGACCGAGCTGGAGTCGAGCCTTTCGCGGTTCGACCGGTGGTTGACCCGCGTGGAAGTCCACTTCAGCGACGACGCGGCAGGCCGGGCCGAGGCCGAGGACATGCGCTGCGTCATCGAGGCCCGCCCGGCAGGCGCCCAGCCCGTCGCGGTGACCCACCACGCGGGCTCGGTCGACGACGCCTACAACGGCGCGGCGATGAAGCTGGAGAAGGTGTTGGACACCAAGTACGCCCGCGCGCACGACCACAAGGGCGCCGACTCCATCCGCCACATGCCGGCGCCCCCGGAGGACCTGAACTGACCAGGGTCAGCTGACACCCTCGGCCAGCGCGACCACCTGCTGCCTGGTGAAGTCGGCAGGTACCTGCAGCTGGAAGGCCCGGCCGTCGGGCAGGGGAGCCTGCAGCATCCACCGCTTCCCGGGAACCAGCACGAGATCACCGGGCCGGCCGTGCACGGACACGGCGACGGACTCGCGAGGGCCGCCCTCGACCGCGTGCCCGTAGTCCGGCACGAGTCCGAGCATGGTGCTGACGTCGATGGCGCGGTCCGGGTTGTCCGGATCCCGCAGTGAGGTGACCGCGCCGTCGCCGTCCGGCCCTGCTCCCTTGAAGCCCCACAGCTCCCATCCCGCCGGGGCGACGCTGATGTCGAGGCTCAGCCGCTCGTCCGTGTCGACCAGGGTGTCGGCGAGTGAACGCACGGTCCGCTCGTCGGCGAAGTCGCCCATGCCGGTGATCCTGACCCACTGGCCGGGCGACCGTTCCCAGGTGAGCGACACGTCGTGGTAGGCGGGTTCCTGCTGGTCGACCTTCCCGACCACGGCCGGTTTGCCGTCGTAGACCGCCTCCCGGTTGGCGGCATCGCGGCTGTCCGGCCTGCTCGTGAAGGCGGTGACGTAGATGTCGCTCAACTCCTCGCCACGCCGCTCGTCGGCGTCCTTGTAGACCGCCGCGATCCACCCGTGCTCCCCGGTGAACGTCGGTGCGACCACACCGTCCGGGATCGGGTCCAGCGCGGGTGGCAGCGCCGGCATGTGGAACTCGACCAGCGCAGGCGCCCTGTCGGTCGCGGGTGGCAGGCCGGGTTCGTCGGTGCCGCCGGTCGCGACGACTCCGGCGACGGCGGCGGCTGCGGCGGCCGTCGCCGCGATGATGACCGCCCGGCGCCGGAACCGGCCGGGCGCGGTGGAGGCCGTGGCGTGGATCTCGGTCAGCAGATCGGCGCGGGCCCTGGCGAGCACGTCGTCGGTCAGCGGGGTCGGCGCGGGACCGTGCTCCTGGATCATGGTGAACTCGTTCATGCTGTCTCCTCCTCGGTAACAAGCCAGCGGTCGCCCAGGTGGTCGCGGACCCGGCCCCGGGCGCGGTGCAGCCGGGACCGGACGGTGCCGACCGGGATGCCCAGCGCCGCGGCGATCTCGGCGTAGGACAGCTGCGGATAGGTCCACAGCAGCAACACGTCCAGGTCCTCGCGGGGCAGCGCGGCCAGTGCGTCGGCCAACCCACCCCGCAGCGCCTGGGCGTCGACCCGGCCCGCCACCTCGCCCAGCTCGGTCGTCGACTCGACGTGCCCGGCCGCCCGGCCGAACGCGCGGTACCGGCGCTCCTCGTCGCGGGCGTGCCTGCGCACCAGGTTGGTGGCGATGCCGTACAGCCACGCCCGAACCGGCGCTCGGCCCGGGACGTAGCCGGTCCGGCCGCGGAACGCCAGCAGGAACGTCTCGCTCACCAGGTCGTCCGCCAGCGTGCCGACCCGCCGCGACAGGTACCCGTGCACGACCGGGGCGTACCGGTCGAAGAGCGCCGCGAACCGTTCCGGGGCGGCCAGCGACTCCGCCAGCAGGTCCTCGTCCGTGACGTCGGGAGGCGGCTGAGCCCGTGTAGACATGGTCATGCACCCTGTTGCCCGAAGTCGCGCTTCGGTTCAGCTCTCCGGCGTGGCCTCGTCCTGGTCGTTCGTGCGCCGCAGGAGCCAGTCGGTGCCGGTGTCGATGAGGACGTACCGCACGTGGCCGCGGCGGCCGTGCAGGGTGAAGATGAACCGCCGCGGTGTGCGATCGTGCTCCTCCCACCACCCGGTGTCCGCGATGCTCTTGTTCTGGTCCTCGTAGTCGAGGTGGTCGAGGTCGTGGTCGGGCACGGCGATCGCGAGCCGGTTCTGGCCCGGCGCCCCGGGCAGCCCGCGTGGGACGGCCCACGAACGCAGGACGCCGTCCTCCTCCAGCCGCAGGTCGAAGTGCGGCCGGGGCTTGCGGTGGTCGTGCAGCACGAAGGCCGGCCGACCGCGTGCGTCCATGCCCACTCCCGATCGAAGACTGCGCGTGGCTCAGCCTAACGGGGCAGGGCAGGTGTCGGGCGGTGGCCGCCGGGGCATACAGGGCCATGGACGTTGACGGGATGGAAGACCTCAGGAGGTTCGTCCTCGACCGGCTCGCCGAGGACGAGGCGCGCGCAGGCCGGGACGAGCTCCCCCTGCTGGACGAGGCGGAACGCCGGGGGACGCTGGCGGTGCTCCGCGCCGACGAGGGCGGCCTGCTGCTCGTGCCGGGGCCCGCGGAGGCACAGGACGGACAGCCGCCCGTGCCGTTCGCGGAGAAGGCGGCGCTGCTGCGCGAAGAGGTGGTGACAGGCGCCGACGACTCGACCCTGCTCCTGCTCGCGCGTGCCTACGAGACCGACCACGGCTGGCAGGAGGAGTGGCGCACCAACAGCCCCCAGCCGTGAACCGTCACGCGGTCGAGGCGACCTGGCCCGGCGCGGCCTCCCGGCGTGCCGCCCGGCGCCAGGTCCACAACCCGTTGACCACCAGGACGGCGAACACCACGTAGACGAGCGCACTGAAGTACAGGTGCGAGGAGATCTGCAGGGGAACGCCGATCGCGTCGACGACCAGCCACGTGACCCAGAACTCGACGAGCCCCAGGCTCTGCAGGAGAAACGCGAGGGCGGTCCCGACGAAGATCGCCGCGTCCGGCCACGGCGCCCACGAGGCGTCGAGCGCGTCCAGCACGAGCGCGAAGGCCACCGTGCCGACCACGAACGCACCAACGGCGGCGAGCCGCTCGCGGGTGGTGCCGGTCCGCACCGGCACACCGAGGACCGGGTCGCGCCGACGCGCCCACACCCACCACCCGTAGACGGCGATGACGCCGACGATCACCTGCCGCACGGCCAGCCCGCCGAGGTGCGCGGAGGCGTAGACCCCGAACAGCAGCGCAACGGAGACCAGCTGCACGGGCCAGGTCCAGAGGGTGCGCGAGCGGGCGAGGAACACCACCGCGATGGCGAAGATCTGGCCGATCATCTCGGCATAGGACATGGTCTGTCCCAGGAACGGAATCCCGTTGTCCAGCAAGACGTGCACGACGACCTCTCAGCCCCGCGTGTTCCTCCCATCCGGACTGTGACCGTCGGCCCCGGAATCCCACCGGGTCAACCATCCGCGGGTGCGGACGGGTCGCGGGCTGTACCGCCGGCTCGGAGTTCCACCGACCCCGGAACACGCATCACATCCACCCTGCCCCGGCCCCGAACCGCCGACAGCACGTTGTGAGCAACCCCACGACCGTTCAGGGGCGCACGTCCGCGGGGTCGAGGTGGTGGGCCTCGTTGGACGACCTCGTTGCCCGAGTGCCGCGGTCGGTGCCCGCGGACCACAGCAGGATCACCAGGCCGGCCGCGGACAGGGCCGCGCCGACCAGGGCAGGCGCGCGGTGGCCGTAACCGGCGGCGATCACGATCCCGCCGAGCCACGCGCCGATCGCGTTGGCGAGGTTCAGTGCGGCGTGGTTCATCGCCGCGCCGAGGGTGACGGCGTTGCCCGCGACGTCCATCAGTCGCAGCTGCAGGTTGGTGACCGTGACCGAGCCGATCGCGGTGACCAGGAAGACCACGGGCATCAGCCACCAGCCGTACGGCGCGACCGCCCAGAAGACGACCATGGTGACCGCGGACGCGACGCTCGACCAGATCAGCGACCTCAGCACCGACCAGTCGGCCAGCTCGCCGCCGACCCACGTGCCGAACGTCATGCCGAGTCCCAGCGCCAGCAGGAACAACGGCACCGTGCCCTCGCTCAGCCCGCCGACCTCGGTCACCGTCGTGGCGATGTAGGAGTACACGGCGAACAGGCCGCCGAACCCGATCGCGCCTGCAGCCATCGTGAGCCACACCTGCCCTCGGGCGAAGAACTCGCGGGCCTCGCGGCGGCCGTTCGTGCCACGGTCGCCCGCCACCGACGGCACGAACGCGAGGACCAGCACGACGGTCAGCAGCGCCAGGCCCGCCGCCAGCACGTACGCCGCCCGCCATCCGAAGTGCTGCCCCACCCACGTGGCCGCGGGGACACCGACCACGTTCGCGACGGACAGTCCCAGCATCACGCTCGCGATGGCCCTGCCGCGTCGCTCCGGCGGGGCCAGGCTCGCCGCCACCAGGCTGGCTGTCCCGAAGTACGCGCCGTGCGGCAGGCCGTCGAAGAAGCGGGCCGCGAACAGCAGGCCGTAGGACGCCGCCGCCGCGCTCACCAGGTTGAACACCCCGTAGGCCGCCATGAGCGCGACCAGCAGCCCACGCCGGGGCAGCCGGGCGGCGAAGAACGACAGGATCGGCACCCCGACCACGACGCCGAGGGCGTACGCCGAGATCACGTGGCCCGCCGTCGGCTCGGAGACGTCGATCCCGTCGGCGATCCTCGGCAGCAGACCCATGGTGACGAACTCGGTCGTGCCGATCGTGAACCCGCCGACCGACAGGGCCAGCACGGCGACCCCGTACCGGCGACCACCGGACGGGGCTGGTGACGATGTCATCGAGGACTCTCTGAGCGGTGTGGACCATGGACGCGCCACAGTCCAACACGCACTCGAGGTCCGACGCCGCGAAACGTCGGGACGATCACGTCCCGGCGCTGGAGTGCGATGAGGACGCTACCGGCTCAGGCCCAGCTGTCCCAGGGCCGAGTCGACGTCGAAGCCCAGCTCCTCGGCGCGGGCGAAGTACTCCTGCGCCCTGTCCCGGTCGACCGGGAGGCCGCCGTCGCCGACGAGGCACATCAGGCCTGCCGTGTAGGCGCTTCGCGCGTGGCCGGCCTCCGCCGCCCTCGTGTACCAGTCGAGTGCGACGGCGGGGTCGGTCTCGACGCCCCGGCCCGTCGCGTACATGCCACCCAGGTTGCCCATCGCCCTCGCGTTGCCCATCTCCGCGGCCCGCACCGTCCAGCGCTGCGACTCCGCGTCGTCGGCGGGGACGCCGGTGCCCGTCGCGTACAGCACGCTCAGCTCGAAGGCCGCGTCGTCGCTGCCCCGCTCCGCCGCCGCGAGGTGGTACCGCACGGCCGCCGCCTCGTCCTGGGCGCGGCCGTACCCCTGCTGGGTCAGGTAGCCGGTGAGCAGCAACAGCTCCGGGTCCTCCGGTGCCGCCGCCAGCAGCTCCGCGAGACGCGCCGACGCCTCGGCGGCGTGCTGTTCGCTCCTGGCGAAGTAGGCGACCCGGACCCAGCCGAGCGCGCCCGCCACCGAGCCTGCCCGGTCGGCGTTGCGGTAGGCCTCGACCGAGGCGTCGAGGTCCGGCTCCGGGTACAGGGCCCACGGTGCCGCGCCGTACCCCCGAAGCCTGCCCAGCTCGAGCCACGCCTCGACGACACCGGCCGCCCCCGCCCGGTCGAGCCCGGCGACCAGCACCTCGGGCGCGTCCTCCGGCAACAGCCCGACGAGGTGCTCGCTGCGGACGAAGCTGTCCCGCAGCTCGACGGCCGCCTCGAACAGGCTGGTGCCGTCGCCGTCCGGCCCGGCGAGCAGCCGGGCCAGGGTGTCGTAGCTCGGTGCGTTCATGGCGACACCTTGCCAGGCCCCGTCGGATGGCACACACCACCCGGAGGGATGAACACGGTCACCGTGCGGCGGTACCCGGTCGGGAGAGGACGGTCTCGATCGGGTTTCCGGCACCCCTGTCAGAATCCGCTGACGATTCCCGGACGCCATTTACTTTGGTCGAGCCCTGTACTAAGTCGTCCCCATTCGCAGATTGGTACAGACAACTTTGTCTTGTTTCGGACAGAAGTCGGCCGACTTTTCCCCGAAGTCATTCTCAAACGGTGAACGGTCGGCTACCTTCGGATACACCTGGGCGCCCGGATCTCACTGGTCAACACTCCTACCCCTGCGGGAGTCAACCATGTCCAGATCGCGCGTACTCACCGTCGTGCTCGCGTGCGTGGCCGCCCTGGCGGTCGGTCCACCGACGAGCGCGGCCGCGGTGACGATCGACGACCCGGCCCAGTACGTGAACCCCTTGGTGGGCACCAAACCCGGCGGCCCCGACTTCGGGCACGGCGGCGGTGGCGGCAACACCTTCCCCGGTGCGGTCGCGCCGTTCGGCATGCTCCAGTGGAGCCCCGACACGGTCACCCACCAGCACGGCGGCTACCACTACGACGACAACCGGATCAAGGGTTTCAGCCTCACCCACCTTTCCGGACCGGGCTGCAGCGACTTCGGCAACGTGCCGTTCATGCCGACCCTCGGCTCGAGCCCGGTCGGCTACTCGACGTTCTCCCACGCCAACGAGTCCACCTCGCCCGGCTACTACTCCGTCGCCTTCGACAACGGTGTGCGCACCGAGCTGACCTCCGCGCCCCGCTCGGGCATCGCCCGCTTCACCTACCCGGCCGGGCAGCGGGCGTCGCTGTCGGTCGACGCGGCCAAGGCGTTCAACGCGGCCGGCGGCACGATCACCGTCGGCACCAACACACTGTCCGGCTACACCGACGGCGGCGGCTTCTGCGGCGCAGGCAACCGCTACCGGCTCTACTTCACCGTCGTGTTCGACCAGTCGTTCGCCACGACCGGCGTCGTCGGCGCGGACGGGAGGGTCGACGAGACCAGGCGCAGCATCACCGGGGAGAGCAGGGGTGCTGTGCCCACCTCGCCGAAGACCGCCGCCCAGCAGTCCGATGTGGACACGAAGAAGGCACCCGCGCCGGAGGCCACCACCGGTGACGTGGCGCCGTTCGCCGCGGCCGCGTTCGTGTCCTTCAACGCCACCACGGTGACCGCACGCGTCGGGATCTCGTTCGTCAGCCTCGACGGCGCCCGCGCGAACGCCACGGCCGAGCTGGGCAGCAAGTCGTTCGACCAGGCCCGCACCGACGACCGCGCGGCGTGGAACGGCATCCTCGGCCGCATCGCGGTCGGCGGCGGCACCGACACCCAGCGGCGCGTCCTCTACACCAACCTCTACCACGCCCTGTTGCACCCCAACGTGTTCAGCGACCTCGACGGCCGCTACGTCGGCTTCGACGGGCAGGTCCACACCGTCGCGGCGGGGCGCGCGCAGTACGCCAACTTCTCCGGCTGGGACGTCTACCGCTCGCAGACCCAGCTGATCGCGCTGCTCGCCCCGGACCGGGCCGCCGACATCGCCCAGTCCGCCGTCAACCAGGCGGCGCAGGGCGGCTACTACGACCGGTGGACCGTCGCGAACGGCGGCACCGGCGTGATGAACGGCGACCCGCTCGCGATCATCGTGGCGAGCATGTACGCGTTCGGCGCGAAGAACTTCGACGCCGCGGACGGGCTGCGCCGGATGGTCGCGGGCAGCCACGACGCCAGGGAACGCCCCGGCTACGCCCAGTACGACGCCTACGGCTACGTCCCCGTCGGCACCGGCAACGTCTGGGGCACGGCCTCCACGACCCTCGAGTACGTGAGCGCCGACTTCGCCGTCTCCCAGCTGGCGCAACGCCTCGGCGACACCGCGAACCACGAGCTGTACCTGCGGCGCGCCCAGAACTGGCGCAACCTGTTCGAGTCGGGCAACCGCTACCTCCAGCCACGCAACACCGACACCACGTTCCCGTCGTTCAGCCCGACGCAGCAGAACGAGTACGTGGAGGGCAACGCCGCCCACTACACGTGGCTGGTCCCGCACAACTACCGGGGACTGTTCGACGCGATGGGCGGCAACGCGGCCGTCCTGCCGAGGCTCGACACGTTCTTCACCGAGCTGAACGCGGGACCGGACAAGCCCTACGCCTACCTGGGCAACGAGCCGACGCTGAACACCCCGTGGGCCTACGCCTACGCGGGCGCGCCCTACAAGACGCAGGACGTGGTCCGACGGGCGCTCACGTCGGTCTTCAAGGCCACCCCGGACGGTTACGTCGGCAACGACGACCTCGGACAGATGGCGTCGTGGGCGGTGTGGGCCGCGCTCGGCCTGTACCCGCAGACCCCGGGCCGCGCCGAGCTGGTGCTCGCCAGCCCGCAGTTCCCGGCGATCACCATCAGCAGGGGCAACGGCGTGACCATCGAGATCACCGCGCCGAACGCCTCGGACACCGTGAAGTACGTGCAGGGCCTGACCGTCAACGGCGCCGCGTCGAGCCGCCCGTGGGTGCCCGAGTCGTTCGTCACGAGCGGCGGCACCCTCGCGTTCACGCTGGGGTCGTCGCCGAACACCGGCTGGGGGAGCGCACCCTCGGACGCCCCGCCGTCGTTCGACGTGGGACCGGTGCCGGCACGCACCGGCGCCATCGGCGGGCTCGCGAGCAAGTGCGTCGACGTCAACCAGGGCGCCACCGCCAACGGCACGGCGATCCAGCTCTACGACTGCAACAGCTCCGCGGGCCAGACGTGGACCCTCGCGTCCGACGGGAGCGTGCGCGCACTCGGCAAATGCGTGGACGTCGCCGGCAGCGGCCGCGCGGACGGCACCAGGATCCAGCTGTGGGACTGCAACGGCACCGGTGCCCAGCAGTGGTGGCCGAAGGCCGGTGGCGCACTGGTGAACCCACCGTCCGGCAAGTGCCTCGACGTGCCGAACAGCAACACCGCCAACGGGACCCAGCTGCAGCTCTACACGTGCAACAACACCGGTGCCCAGACCTGGAGGCTGCCATGATCGTGCGACGACTCCTCGTGACCGTCCTGGCTGTGGCCGGGATGACGGTGGCAGGGCAGGCGAGTGCGGCGCCGCGGGTGGTGCCCGACCCGCCCGGCGCGTTCACCGACGCGCCACCGGCACCCTCGTTCGGCGTCACGGCGACGATCTGCGACGGCGACGGCGTGAGCGGCAAACGGGTCCAGGCCATCTACGTGCGCGGTGACCAGCAGGCCGACCGGTACGGCCAGTTCGTCGGCCAGTTCCAGACGTTCGCCGACCAGATCGACCAGGCGTTCGTCGAGGTCGCGGCACGCACCGGCGGCGTGCGGCACGTCCGCTTCGTGACGAATGCCGCGTGCCGTGCGGTGGTCGACAACGTGGTGATCCCGCAGTCGTCCATGTCCACCGTGGACACGATCACCGCCGCCCTCAAGACCCGCGGCTACAACAGGACCGACCGCAAGTACCTGTACTGGTACGAGAACTCGGGGTGCGGGCTCGCGTTCGGCTCCGGTGGCGACGACCGTCCCGGCGCGGACAACCCGTACAACGCCGGCCCGCACTACGCCACGCTCGGCACCGGCTGCTGGTCGTGGCAGGCGAGCGCGCACGAGCTGCTGCACACGCTCGGCGCCGTGCAACGCAGCGCCCCGCACTCGTCGGCGTTCGGCCACTGCTGGGACGACGAGGACATCATGTGCTACGACGACGGCGGTCTCCCGAACCCGCCGGGCGGCCTGGTCAAGGTGTGCCCCGGCGCGCCGGAGAACCAGATCGACTGCGGCAACGACGACTACTTCCACCTCAACCCGCCCGCGGGCAGCTACCTGGCGACGCACTGGAACGTGGCGAACAGCCAGTACCTGACCGGCTCGTCCGGCGGTGCGGGAGCGATCACCGGCGTCGGCGGCCGGTGTGTCGACGTGCAGAGCAGCAACACCGCCGACGGCACACCGGTGCAGCTGTGGACGTGCAACAGCAGCGGCGCTCAACAGTGGACAGTGCGTGGCGGCACGGTCTCCGCGCTGGGCAAGTGCCTCGACGTGTCGTTCAGCGGCACGACGAACGGGACGCAGATCCAGCTGTGGACCTGTAACGGCACCGGCGCGCAGACGTGGCAGGCGCAGTCGAACGGCTCGCTGCGCAACCCGCAGTCGGGTCGCTGCCTCGACGCGACGAACGGCAGCTCGGCCGAAGGCACCCGCCTGGTGATCTGGGACTGCAACGGCGGGGCCAGTCAGGTCTGGCGCCTGCCTGCCGGCTGATGGACCGCCTGAGCTGGGCCGTCCCCCTCGGCCCAGCTCAGGCGCACGACAGCCCGAACCGGGCGCCGATGCGCCGCCGGACCTCGGCGGACTCGCGAAGCGCGCTCACCCGCCTCGGGCAGGCCGGCGAGCACGGCGGCACTCCGGCATCGTGATCCGGTCCTACCGGGTTCGGTGGCGCCGTCACCCGGGCATGGCGGGCAGGTCCATCGCCGCGAGCCTTACCGGGTCGGCGACGGCCGCGATGGCGGTGATCCGGCCGTCGCCGATCGTGAACGCCAGGACCGAGAGCGGGGTGCCGTCCTCGCGCCAGGCCAGGAACCCCGGCAGGCCGTCGACGAGCACCGCCCGCCCACGCACGGCGCCCGCGCTTCGCGACCGGGCGCCGCCCGCGACCTCGGTGGCCCCGAGGACGACGACCACGCCACCCGGCGTGTCGACGGTCAGCCGCACCTCGGGGTCGAGTACCCGCAGCAGCTCCTCGAAGTCGCCGAGGCGGGCGGCGGCGAGGAAGGCCCGGACCACCTCCCGCTGCTCCCGCCCGACGGCCGCCGGACGCTCGCCTGCCCGCACCTTCGCCCTGGCACGGCTGGCGAGCATCTTGGTGGCGTCGGTCGACCGGCCGAGGATCCGGCCGATCTCGTCGAACGGCACGGCGAACAGGTCGTGCAGCACGAACGCCAGCCGCTCGCTCGGCCCCAGCGAGTCGAGGACGACCAGCAGCGCGAGCCCGACCGAGTCGGCGAGTGCCACGTCGTCCTCCGGCGTCGGGCCGTCGTCGACCGTCACCACCAGCTCTGGCAGCCGGTCGTCGTAGGACGACTCGGGGCGCGCCCGCCGTGACCGCAGGACGTCGAGGCTGAGCCTGCCGACGACCGTGGTCAGCCAGCCCGCGAGGTTGTCGATGGTCGCCGCGTCCTGACGGACGAGTCGCAGCCACGCCTCCTGGACCACGTCCTCCGCGTCGGCGTGCGACCCGAGCATGCGGTGCGCGACCGCACGCAGCCGGTCGCGCTGGGCCTCGAACGCCTCGGCCACCGGATCCGTCATGCCGTTACCTTCCTCCGAACCACTCCGTCATGGGTGATGACGGGCCCGGAGGGGCACGGGTAACCGACGGAGGAGCAGGACATGGCAGCACGCATGACGAACCAGGGCAGTCCCGAGGTGACGGCGGCGATCCAGCAGCTGTACAAGGCGGTGCACGCGGGCGGCGTCGACCCTCTCGTGCTCGAGCTGGTCCACCTGCGGGCCAGCCAGATCAACGGCTGCAGCCCGTGTGTGTTCGCCGGGGTCGCGTCGGCGAAGAAGCAGGGGGAGACCGACAAACGGCTGCACAACGTGGTCACCTGGCGCGAGACGCCGTTCTTCACCGAGGCGGAGCGGGCGGCGCTCGCGCTGACCGAGGCCGCGACTCGGCTCCAGGACGGCGCGCCTGGCGTGACCGACGAGATCTGGACCGCGGCGGCGGCGCACTTCGACGAGAAGCAGCTGTCCGCGATCATCCTGGACATCGCGATGACCAACTTCTTCAACCGGATCAACCGCACGATCCGCGAACAGGCCGGCAAGGCGTGGTGAGCGTGGGCGGCGACGCGTGCGTCGCCGCCCGGACCCGTTACACCTGCCGCCAGTTGAGCTGGATCGACCCACGGTTGCCGGTGCTGACGCCCTTGACCAGGAACTGGTAGGTCGTGCCCGCGACGGCGGCGAAGTCGAGTGCCGACTGTTCGCCGCCGGAGCCGTCGTTGTCGTTGACCAGGATGACGGTCAGCCCGGGAAGCGTCGCGCCTCTCGTGACCGCCAGCACCGTGTTGAACGACGAGCCCGCCGTGGTGACCCGGAACGTGCCGCTGACCGGCGCGGTCCAGCGGTACCACACCGAACTGTGGGCGCCGCCGTTGAACTCCGGCTCACCGGGCTCGCCGATGGCACGCAGGTTCGACCCGAACACCGTCCCTGCCGTGCCACTGATCGCCTGTGCGGTCGAGAACAGGTCGTTGGCCTCCGGGTTCACGGCGACCTGTGCCTCGGTGATGCCTCGGGCGCCCGCGAACCCGCCGACCTGGACGCGGTAGGTGACACCCGCGGTCACGGGCACCGTCAGCAGCGACTGGCGTGTGCCGTTGGCGTCGTCGTTCGCGCCGACCTGGGTCAGGCCGGCCAGGGTGCTGCCGGTGTAGACGGCCAGGGTCGTGTCGTAGGTCCCGACGGCGATGAACCGGCCGGTCCCGCTGGCCGGCGCGGTCCACGAGTACCAGACCGACGCGTTGGCGGCGCCGTTGACCGGGCTCGGCTCGCCCGCCTGGCCGGTGGCGCCGGTGGTGAACACGATCCCGGCCACCGCGGTCTCGCCGGCCAGGTTCGTGGCCGAGGCGAAGTCGTCGTTGGCCGGCCGGTTGACCCCGTAGCCGATCGTGAAGGGGCCGTAGTCGAAGGAGAACCCGTCGACCCGGATCCGGTAGGTGGTGCCTGCCACCGCGGCGAACTCGACCTCGGACTGGAGGGTCCCGTTGGCGTCGTCGTTGGCCGCCACCGTCGTCAGCCCGGTCACCGAGCTGCCGGTGAGGACCGCGACCTCGGAGTCGAAACCGTGCTGGTTGACGGTGACCTGGGCGGTGCCGGACTCGGACGGGGTCCACGTGTACCAGACGTCGGCCTCGGCGCCGGTCTCGCCCGGGTCGAGCGTGGCGTTCTCGTTGGTGCCGGTGGTCGCGCCGGCGTTGCCCGGCAGCACGGTCGCGCCCGCGAACCCGTCGTTGGCGGGCCGGGGAACCCTGGCGTTGACGAACGCCGCCACGTCTCCCTGGTACAGCTCGCCGTAGACGCCCGGCAGGTCGGGCTGCGCGCAGCCGTTGGCGAAGCTCACGGCACCGAGCTGGACGTCCTGCGGGGTGGCGGCGAGCACGAGCGGGCCGCCGTCGTCGCCTCGGCAGAAGCCCTGGCCGCCGGCGAGCGGGCCGGCACCGACCATGGTCGCCGGGTCGAACGCGGTGCCGTAGCGGGTCGGGTCGGCCATGGTCGTGTCGGACTGGATCGGCACGACGACCTTGCGCAGGTCCGGCGAGTTCGGGCCGTCGGGTGTCGCGCTGCCGTGCCCGATCACCGTCGCGGTGTCGTCCGGGTCGACCAGGCCCAGCTCGTTGCCCTGGGCCAGGCGCAGCCACTGCACCCGGGTATCGGCGCGCGTGATGGGGTTGGCGAGGGTCAGGACCGCCACGTCGTGCCGCAACGTGGCGGGGTCGAACGCCGGGTCGACCGTGATCGAGCCGATCTTCCGGTTCACGCCGAGGTCGGCGCCGGCCAGCGTGGTGCCGCCGATGACGGCCTGGAGGTCGGCGGGGGCGAGTCCGGTGACGCAGTGCGCGGCGGTCAGCACCTGGGTGGTCGACAGCAGCGAGCCGCCGCAACGCAGCTCGCCGCCACTCGTGCCGAGCAGCGCCACGAAGTAGGGGAACTCGCCGAAGTTCACCGGGGCGCCGCCGACGATCCGGGTGCCCGCTTGCTCGGCCGGCGCGGCGGATCTCTTGGCGGACAGGGGTAACGGCCGCGGAGCTGACGGCGGGGAGGCCTGTCTGTCGGCGGCCGGCTTGGCCGGGGCAGCGGGTTGCCGGGCCGCGACCGGGCCTGCCATCGTCAGCATCGCCGCGGTGGCGACCACGGCGACCAGACCGGTCCGACGGCGTGCGAAGGTTTCTCGACGGAACACGTACATGGTGCGACTACCTCTCGATCGGTGGATCCGACGACAGTCGCACCCACCGTCGACGGCATGTCGACAGCTCGGTTGCAGCCCAGGTCAGGGTGGGCCGAGCGCACTGAAGGCGTCCTTCGTAACGCCCAGCGTCAGGAAGGAGTCCTTCAGTGCGCCCAGTGTCAGGCCTGCGAGAACGTGTACGTCTGGCCTGCGGTGCTGTTCACCGTGACCACACCGCCCGACAGCGTGCTCGACACGGTGTTGCCCGCCGAGTCGGTGACGCGTACGCCGCCGCTCCACGGGTTGCCGACTCGCAGCTGTCCGCCCGCGTCACTGCGGATCGACAGCCCGGACACGGTGCCGCCCGACAGGGCGGCCGACACCACGAACGCGCCCCTGGTCCGCAGCCTGGCGAAGCTCGCGTTCCTGTTGCGTGGCCACACCGGGAACACGTCGATCACGCCCTGGCTGCTCTGCACCATCATGCTGTTGATCGCCTCGGTGGCGCCCGACTTCTCGATGCCGTGGGCCGAGTCGCGGATGCGCAGGTTCGGGCCGATCTTCTGGTTGATCTGTTGCGACAGCTGGCTGATCACGGTGTTCGCGTCGTAACCGACGCGCACGGCCTGCGTGAACACCTTCGGGAACGAGTTCTCCTGGCCCCACGAGCCCATCGCGCTGATCGTCCGGACCGCTCGGTCCCGGTCGGCCTGCGGGGAACGCAGACCCAGGCCCTCGGCCGGGTGCACGAACTCCAGGTTGACCGTGTTGTCGCCCGGCCGGAACACCCTCGTGTCGCCGCCGACCATCGTGCCGGGGTCCGCCAGCGCGTACACGTTCTGCCCGTTGTACGTGGTCTGCGGGATCGGCGCCAGGCGGTTCAGCATGTCCTGCCACTGCGCCCGCTTCCCCGAGTCCACCCCCAGCACCTGGCTCGCCTCCAGCATCGTGGTCAGCAGCTGACGCACGAAACCCAGGTCCGGCCCGGAGTTGCGGCCCCACGTGCCCTCGTGCGGACCGCCCCACAGGTCGAGCCGCGTGCCCGACGCCTGCAGCCACTGCTCGAAGAACGCCGTCTCCTCACGCAGCACCGGATACGCGGTGTTCCGCAGGTAGTCCACGTCCCGGGTGTAGTCCCAGTACGCGATGAACTGCGAGGTGTTGAACAGGCCGTTGCTGACCTGCTGCCAGTAGTTGTCGTCGGTCGTGGTGCCCCACGGGCCGATCCCGACCGGGAACAGCGTGCCGTCCGGCAGCCCGCCGCTGGGCCACCGCCCGTTCACGTAGTCCGACTTCACCCGGCGAAGGTCCTGCTGCGCACGGCGTTCCGCCTCCGGCAGGTAGTCCCGCACCGCCTGGAACATCGGCAGCGCCAGGTCCGCGCGGTTGCTCGAGTACACCCCGTAGAACGACGCCTGGAAGTTGTAGTTGAGGTGCATGTCGCCGCTCCAGTTCGGCGCGTCGGTCGTGTACCAGATGCCGTACAGGCCCGGCGCCAGCTTGCCCGCGCGGCTGGCCGACCCGATCAGGTACTGGGCGCCGTAGTAGTAACGCTCCAGCGTCGAGTCGCCGAGGTTCACAGAGGACTTCAGCCAGAAGTCGCGCCACCACTGGGTCTTCTGCGACTTCAGTGTGGACAGTGTCGCGTCGGTCTGCGCTGTCACCAGCTGCTGTGCCGAGCTGAGGTGGTTGGTCGGGTTCTGCCCGCCGCCGCCCACCGCGGTCACGATCTTCACCGTCTGGCCCGGGTTGAGCCGGATCCGCGCCCTCGCCGTGGCGCCGGACGTGCTCGGGCTGATCAGGCTGGTGCCACGCACCTCGGTCGCCATCGCCGCGCGGGACACCCAGCGTGTGCCCGTCGCCGTGGTTCTGGTGGCCCACAGCGTGTCCGCGTCGTTGCCCGCCGCGCTCGCGTACGTGCTCCTCGGGCTGCCCGCGCCCGCCCACGTGGACAGCTCCAGCTCCGTCGCCGCACTGGCGTTGGACGTGACCTCGGTGACGACGACCGCGTTGTTCGCGCCCTGCCAGGTGCGCATGGTCAGCGGGGCGCCGCCGATGGTCACGTCCGTGTCGATCTGCGGGTCGGCGATGCGTTGCGTCTCACGGAAGGTCGCCGCCGGCGGTGGCGTGGAACCCGGTGCGTACAGCTCGATCTGGCCGATCCTGGCCCTCGGGTTCGCCGTGGAGTCCGAAGTGGACTCCTGGGTCGGCGTCGTGAGGTTGACTCGCACGTACCTCGTGGTCACCGCGCTGATCGTCTCGTCGGTGCGGGCCGCGGTGTTGTTGGTGTAGGACCGGATCGTGGTCCAGTCGGTGCCGTTGCCGCTGGTCTGCACCTCGAAGTTCCTGGACGTGTTCGCGGTCTCCTCGGGGCGTGCGTCGGCGTCGTGACGGATCACGTAGCGCCCGATGGTCTTCGCCGAACCGAGGTCGAGGCGGACCCACTGCGGTTTGCCGACCTGCGACACCCAGCCCTCGTACCCAGCACCCCAGCCGCCGCTGACCACGCGGGAGGCCGGGAACGACTCGTGTGCGCTCGACGCCGTGGCGGTCGCGCCGAGCGCCAGGTTGGCTGCCGACGTGCCGCCGGTCGGACGGATCGAGACGCCGCCGAGGCCTGCCGTGCTCGGCGACGGGTTGGCGTTCCAGAAGTCGCCTTTGGACAGGTAGAAGGTCTTGAAGCCGGTGCCGCCGCCGGAGATGACGCCGACGTCACCGTTGCCGAGCAACGCCGTGTCGGGCATGCCGGTCGTGACCGAGTTCGCGTAGTCCTGTGTGGTCCAGGTGCCGGTGATGCCGGCCAGCTTGCCCTGGAGGTCGGACCATTCGTCGGCGGTCGCCGGGGCGGTGCCGACCACCGTGCCGACGACCGTGGTCGCGGCCAGGGCGATGATGACGGTGAGAGCGCGGGATCTTCTCGTGGTCATGGGGTTCTCC
The DNA here is from genome assembly GCF_004364325.1 of Actinophytocola oryzae. Classification (GTDB taxonomy): domain Bacteria; phylum Actinomycetota; class Actinomycetes; order Mycobacteriales; family Pseudonocardiaceae; genus Actinophytocola; species Actinophytocola oryzae. The sequence continues at coordinate 842,242 of NZ_SOCP01000001.1, forward strand.
GTCGTCGCTGACGTTCTCGCTGCAGGGTCAGGCGGTGGCGCCGAGGTCTCCTTTCCGTCGTGCGGCGCCCAGACCGGGTGCCGGCAGGTCGAAGCCGGCCGCCCGGACGTTCTGGAGCGTCCCGAAGGGACAGTGCAGGGTGCCTGCGCCGATCCGGCCGAACCCCGCGGTGATGTCGAACAGTCCGGCGATGACCGCCTCGGTGCAGGCGACGGCCGCGTTGCTGTCCCGGTTCGCCACACCGCGTTCGGCCACCCGGAACCGGCCGCCGCCGATCGCCTCGACCGCCTGCCCCCACAGTGCGCCGGAACGGCTGGCGGGCAGCCGGGCGAGGAACGCGGCGGCCAGGTCGGGACGGCCGAGACGGGCCAGCCCGTACGCGGTCACCCCGGGCCAGGCGGCGAACGCGCCTGCCGCGCCGTGGTCGGGCCGGTCGGACCGCGGTGCTACGGGGTCGTCGGGGGCGAGTGCCCGCAACCAGTCGCCGTCGAGCAGGTGGTCCCGCACGAACGCGACCATGTCGGCACGCGTGTCGTCGTCGAGGTCGTCGGCCAGCTCGGCGGCCACCAGCCCGAAGTCGAGACAGTGCCCGATGATCTCGTCGCCGTCCGGGTGCGCGATCCGCCACCGGCCGCCGCCCGCGTACTGGCCGAGCACGGCCGTGGCCAGCGTCGCCGCGTCCTGTTCCGCCGTCGCGGCCTCGTCGTCGTGGCCCAGCATCCGCAGCAACGCCGCGAACGAGCGCAGGACGCCGACCTGGCTCGCGTTGAACGAGACCACGGCGTGCCGGTAGTTCGGCACGCACTCGAGCAGCTCCCACGCGTCGCCGCCGAAGTCGACCAGCCCGTGCCTGCCGGTGCGCGGCCGGTTCGCCATGGCCCGCAGGTGTGCGAGCACGGTCCGGTCGCCCGCCCGCTCGCCGAGCACGGCGAGGTCCGCGGTGACCCCGATGTAGGCCTGCGTGAGCCGGAACAGGGCGTGGAGGTTCGACGCGTAGTTGTTGCCCACGGGCAGGAGGTTGCGGGTGTCGAACGAGTGCGAACGGTCGTAGGGCTGACGCAGCGCCGCGAGCAGCCACGCCCGCAGCCCCACCGGTTCGAGCATCGCGGCGGTGCGGGCCCATTCCGAGATGTCCCAGTAGAACGTGGTCGTGGGGCCGAGGCGTGGGCCGCCGGTCAGGAACACCGGCCGGATGTCGCTGACGCCGGTGTTGCGCAGGTAGACCGCGAGCAGGGCGCCGAGGTAGTAGGTGCGCGCGAGCCCGGGGTCGGGGGAGCGGAACGTCGGCAGGTAGCCGGAGTGGTCGGGGTTGCCGGGGACGAACGCGTTGGCCCACAACGCCCGCCAGCGGTCCGCGACGGCCGCGTGCCGGACGTCGAAGTCGGCTGCCGCTGACCTGGCGTCGCCGCCGATGGCCAGCACCACGCCGAGGGTCCTGGTCTCGCCGGGTGCCAGCTCGATCGTCCACCGTGCCGCGGCGCGGGACTCGCCGTGCCGGACGGTCAGCTCGGCGGCGTCGCGGACGGCGTAGGTGGACGTGGCGGGGGATCGGGTGTCGGTGATCGTCACGAGGTCGCCGCTCACCACCGCATGCCACCGCTGGTCACCCCACCAGGGCGCGGTGCGCGCCACCTCGGTGCCGTCGACCGACAGGGTCGCGCCGGTCTCGGTGACCCTGGCCTCGAGCCGGTGGCGGCCGGTGCCCAGCGGCTCGGTCGCGCTCACCCGTTCGCCGCCGATCGCGAGCCAGACCCGGCCCGCGCCGACTCCGAGCTGCAACGAGTCGGGGTGGTTGCCGTGGGTGAGCAGGATGCCGGTCGGGTGGCCCCGCCCCAGCGTGACGTCGACGGCGACCGTGGTGTCGGCCTGGAGAGCCACCCGGCCGACGCGGTGTTCGTCGTCCGGCGCCGACAGCCGCCAGCCGTCGGCGAAGACGCGCGCCCGGCCGCCGTGCGGGGTCACCGCCACGACGTGGACGGTGGCCGCCGCGGCGGGTGCGCGGACCCGACCGGAGTCCGGTGTGGAGTGGTCGGGCAGCTCGGCGGTGAGCAGCATCGGCTCGGTGTCCTCGTCGCGCTGGATGCCGGGGAGGCGTGGCGACCCCAGGCGCAGCCACCGCTGGTCGTCGCCGAGCAGCTGCACCTGCCGGGGCCGGTCGGCCAGTACTTCTGCGCGGATCCGCTCGGTGGTGAAGAAGTCGTGGCAGTGCCCGGCGTTCCACGGCGTGCCGTAGGTCCAGCCCCAGTCCACCTCGCTGTGCGCGACGGGTGCGAGCAGCTCATGCTCGACGACCACCCGGGCGGCCTCGGAACCCGTGTTGCGCAGCTCGGTCGACCACAGCACGGTCGTGTCCTCGTAGCCGAGTCGCGTGTCGGTGCGGATCACTACCTCGCCCGACCGGCCCTCGCGTTCGACACCCCATGGCGCCCACCGGAACCGCTCGGCCGCCACAACCCGACCGTCCACACGCAACACACCCGTGTGGTAACCGCCGCTGTAGGGCGGGATCGCGAGCCACGACAGCGAGGTCAGGTCCGCGTTCACGTGTGCCTGGCCCCACTGGTTGCGCAGCGAGTGCAGGTGCACCAGCTCGTGGCGGCTCAGCCACTCCACCGCGAGGTCCTCGATGGACGGAATCACTTGGCCGCTCCCGACATCAGTCCGTGGATGAACTCCCGTTGCGCGACCAGGTAGCCGACCACCGGGATCACCGCGGCCAGGAACATGATCCCGAACAGCTGGGCGTAGTCGATCGAGTACGTGCCGAGCGACAGGTAGACACCGGTCGTGATGGTCTGCCCGCGCAGCGGCCCGAGGATGAACAGCGGGTTGAGGAAGTCGTTCCACACCCACAGCCCCAGGAAGATCCCGACGGTCGCCGTCGCGGGCCGGACAAGCGGCAGGACGATCGTCCACCACACCCGCAGGTCCGACGCGCCGTCGATGCGGGCGGCCTCGATCACCGACTTCGGCACCGTGCGCAGGAAACCGACGTACACGAACACCGCGAACGACAGGTAGCCGCCGCCGACGTTCGCGAGGATCAGCCCGGCGTGGGTGTTCGCGAGCCCGACGTCCCGCAGCAGCAACACGATCGGCTGCAACACGACCTGCGGTGGCACCATGAGCCCGAACGCGAACACCGCGAGCAGCACCGCCCTGACCTTCGGTGTGCGCTCGGAGATGTAGAGGCTCAACGCCGACGCGAGCGGGATCAGCAGACCCACCGACAACGTCGTGACCAGCACCGAGTTGAACAGTCCACGTTGGACGAGCTGGTCAGGCCGTGACAGCGCGGTCACGATGTTGTCGAACGTGAACGGCGCGGGCGGTGCGAGCGGGCTCGCGTCGATCTGGTCCTGGGTCTTGAACGCGTTGGCCAGCGCCAGGTAGATGGGCAGCACGAACGCGAGCGTGACGAGCCAGCCCGCAGCGACCCTGGTCTTCACAGGTGCGCCTCCCGCCTGCGCAGGATCGTGGTCACGCCGTACGCGACACCCGCGGTCAACGCCAGCAGCAGCATCGCGATCGACGACGCGTAGCCGAACCTGTTGTTGGTGAACGCGACCGTGACGAGGTAGTAGGCGGTCGACTTGGTCGTGTTCGCGGGCCCGCCGCCGGTGAGCACGGCGATGATGTCGTACAGCTTGAACGTCGTGATCAGGCACAGCACCACGCTGATCGTCACACCCGGCGCGATCATCGGCAGCGTCACGTGCCGGAACCGGCCGAACGCACCCGCGCCGTCGACCCGCGCCGCCTCGTACAGCTCGGCCGGGATCGACCGCAGCGCGGCGGTGTAGACGACCGTGGCGAACGCGATCGTGGTCCAGCTGACCACCACGCAGATCGACAGCGTGGCCATCTCGGTGCTGCCGAGCCACGACACCGGGTCGTCGACCAAGCCGAGGTCGGCCAGCACGGTGTTGAGCAGCCCGTGCTGGTTCAGGATGCTGCGCCACACGAACGCGACGACCACACCGGAGAGCACCTGCGGGACGAACACGACCGTCCGCATGACCCGGAAGTTGCGGCCGGGTCCGTTGAGGACCATGGCGAACAGCAGGCCGACCACATTGGACACCACGGTCACCACCACGACCACGGCGACCGTGAACCGCAGGCTCGCGAGGAGGCGTTCGTCGGTGAACAGCGTGGCGTAGTTGGTGAACCCGACGAACGCCTCGGTCGGCTTGAGCGGGCTGCGGTTGGTGAAGCTCATGACGGCGCTCCGCGCGACCGGGTACAGCAGGAAGGTCGCGTAGAGCGCCATCGCGAGCCACGCGATCGGCGCGAGGGACTTCCTCACTGGCCCGCTGCCGAGTCCCAGTCCGAGTCGAGCTGCGCGAGCTGACCCTTGACGTCACCGTTGGCGAACAACTGTTGCGACAGCGCGTAGAACAGGTCGTTCACACCAGGTGGTAGTGCGTCGTCGTTGTTGACCCAGCCGAACGCGCTGACCTTGTCGTGGTCGGCGCTCGCGAGTGTGTAGCACTCGGTGTAGAGCGGGGTGACCTTCGCGCCGAAGTCGCCGATCGACTTGTTCTTCAGCATCGGGAACGCGCCGTCGGTCTCGATCAGCACCTTGAGGTTCGCCGGCGCGAGCGACCACGCCTTGGCGAAGTCCATGGCCTTGGCCGGGTCCGCACCCTGCGTGCTGACCGACGTGGTGCCGCCGACGTTGAACGGCAGCACAGTCTTCCCGTCCTCGGTCGGCAGCGGGAAGGCACCGAAGTCGTCGGCCTCGTCCGCCGGGATCTGGCCGATCAGCCAGCTGCCCATCAGGTACATGCCGCTGTGGTGATCGAGGAAGTTCTTGTTGGCCGTCGCGTAGTCCACGCTCAGCGCACCGGACGCGTAGGCGCCCGCCTCGACCAGGTCGCGTGCCTTGTCCATGGCGTGCACGAACTCCGGGTCGGTGAACTTCACCGTGCCCGCGTACCGCTGCTGGATCCAGTCCGGGTTCTCGCCGAGCACGTCGGCGCTCGCCAGCGCCACCAGCGGCATGCTCGCCGACCAGCCCTCCAGCCCGGCGAACTCGATCGGCGTGACGCCGGCATCCTTCAACGTGGCCACTGTGGACATGAACTCGTCCCACGTGGACGGCACGGCGATGTTGTGCTGCGCGAAGGCCTTCTTGTCGTAGAACACCAGCGGCAGGACCTGCGGGTTGGTCGGCGGGATGTAGGTCTTCCCGTCGATGTCGTTGGCGCCGGGGTCGACGAAGTTCTCCGCCAGCCAGTCCTCGTCGAACGGGCTGAGCAGCCCGGCCTCGGTGAAGTCCTTCGGGTTGATGGACGCGAGCACGTCCGGGAACTGGCCGCTGGCCTGGAGTTGCTTGGCGTAGGCGTTGCGGTCGGCGTCGGGCGTGACGATCTTCTCGACGGTCACCCCGTCGACTTCCTCCAGTGCCGTGTCGATCGAGGTGTCCCAGAACTTCGCCGTGAGGGCAGGGGTCTCGAACGTCATGAACGTGAGGGCGACGTCGCCACCCTCGCCGCCGGCGGAGCAGGCACTGGTCACGACGGCCAGCGCGGCGCAGAGCGCGAGAGCGGACCTGCGGTGCACGACATCCTCCTCGATGGACCCGCAGAGAACGAATAAAGTAAAACGATAAACTTATTGCGGGACACGCTACTCACGCGGTCTGGAGGTGTCAACGCCTCAGGTGGAGATGAGCAGGCTGGACGTCCTCGGCGAGAGGCTGGTGTCCAGTACGAGGCACGCGGCACCCGCGGCGGCGACGTCGGCACCGATCGAGGACGTGCTGACCGTGACCGGATGCCGGGTCACGCGGTGGGCCGAGCTGTTGACCAGCTCGCCGATCGTGGCGAGGAACCGGTCGGCCACCCGGTCCCAGTAGGGACCGCCGAACACGACCTCGGCGACGTCGAGCAGGTTCACAATGGACACGATCGACGACGCGATGAGCCGCGCGGCCCGGTCGAGGATCGCGGTCGCGGCGGTGTCGCCCGCCTCCGCCGCGGCGACCAGCTCGGCGAACATCTCGTCGACGGGGTCGGCCCGGTCGGCGAGCACGCCCGCGTCGATCGCCTGTGCCACCAGCAGCGGCGGGGTCGCGACGTGGCCGAGCATGTCGCTCCGGCGCTTCGGCGGCAGGTCGCCGGAGACCACGAGGGTCCCGCCCTCGCCCGCGTTGCCGGTGGCGCCGCGCAGGACCTCGCCGCCCAGCGCGAGCCCCACCCCGATGCCGGTGCCGAGGTAGAAGAACGCGAAGTCCTCGCGTTCGCTGTTGCGCCACAGCTCCGCGACGACGGCGGCGGTGACGTCCTTCTCCAGGAGCACGGGGAGCCCGGTCGCGTCGGCGAGCGCGTCCCGGAGCGGCACGTTCTGCCAGCCCTCCAGCAGCGGGGGATCGACCACGATGCCGCGTGCGGCGTCGATCGGCCCCGGCGCGGCGATCCCGAGCCCGAGCAGCCGCTCGCGGTCCACGCCGGACCGCGCCACCACCTCGTCGATCGCCGACGCCATCGCCGTGACCGTCTTGGCGGGCCTGCCGCTGGAGGGGGTGCGTCTGCGCATGTGCGACACGACGTCGCCGTGCAGGTCGAGCACCGCGTAGGTGACCACGGCCGGGTCGAGGTGGACGCCGAGCGCGAAGCGGCTCTTCGGGTCCAGCTCCAGGATGACGCGTGGCTTGCCGGGACCCTGGATGCGCTTGCCGGTCTCGACGATCAGCCCGTCCTCGAGCAGCCGCCTGCAGACGTTGGAGATCGTCGGCGCGGACAACCCGGTCTGCTCCGCGATCTCGACCCGGCTCAACCCGCCGCCGGACCGCCGGATCAGGTCGAGGATGACCGTCTGGTTGAACCCACCCACCGCCGGCAGGTTCGTCCCGCGCCTCATCAGCCACCACCCTCCCTCGGGGGTGAGGGTATCGCCCGGCCCGCAGGGCATGGTCATGACTCTCGGTGGGACGGCCTTGACCGTTCGTGACATCGGTGCCATAGTCGGGGCGTTTCGACCCCGCCAACCGGGGTGTCTTCGTGAAAGTTCGTCGAAGCGCTTCGACGATTTATCGAAGCGCTTCGACGAGTCCCTGCACCTGCCGTGCAACGACGCTCGGAAGGAACTCGTCATGCGGAACCCGATACGTTCACTGGCGACGGTGGTGGCCGTGGCGGCCATCGCCGTCGCGACAGCCGGCACCGCCCAGGCGGCCGCGTGGTCCTCGACCGACAAATGGGGAACGTGGTCCAACGGTGGCTACACCGTGCGCAACGATGTGTGGGGCAGCGGCGCGGGCCCACAGACCATCTGGGCCAACTCGTACAGCAACTGGGGGGTGTGGGCCAACCACCCGAACACCGGCGGGGTGAAGGCGTACCCGCACTCGGCGAGGAACATCGGCCGCAACCTCAGCGCGCTGCGCAGCCTCTCCAGCAGCTTCAACGTGACCAGGCCCGGCAGCGGCGCCTACGCCACGGCCTACGACATCTGGGCGAACAACAACGCCTACGAGATCATGCTGTGGATGAACAAGACCGGCGCGGTCGGCCCGCTCGGCTCGAAGCAGACGACGGCGTCGATCGGCGGTCACACCTGGGACGTCTACCGGGGGAGCAACGGCGCCAACGCCGTGTTCTCCTTCGTGCGCACCGGCAACACGAACTCCGGGTCGGTGGACGTGCTCGCGGTGATGAACTGGGTCAGGGGCCAGGGCTGGTACGGCGACGTCTCGGTCGGCGAGGTGCAGTTCGGCTTCGAGATCACGTCGTCGAGCGGCGGGTACGACTTCGTCAGCAACAGCTACTCGGTGTCGTTCTCCTGAGTGCCTGACACGAGCGCCCGCAGCGCCGCACGCAGCTGCCGGGCGGCTCGGGGGTCGAGCGCGGCCAGGAAGTCGCGCTCGGCCTCGTCGCTCGCCGCGGTCGCCTTCTCCGTGGTGTCGCGTCCGGCCTCGGTCAGCTCCACCACGTTGCGCCTGCGGTCCTCGGCGTCGGGGTGGCGTGACACCAGGCCCTTGTCCTCGAGCGTGTCGAGCAGCGCGACCATCGTCGTGCGGTCGATGCCCAGGCGCCGGGCGGCCTCCTGCTGTGACGCGGGCTCGGTCCCGGTGAGCGCGAGCAGCACGGCCAGCTCGCGCCCGTTGACGCCGTGGGGCGCCAGTGCCCGCGCGTTCAGCTCGTTCATGCGCAGCTGGGCGTGTTTGAGCAGATAGCCGAGCCGCGTGCTCACCTCGGGTCCCGGCCCGTCGTTCCTCGACACCTGTCCGATCTTACGACTAGGCTGATCGTCAGTAATACTGATGATCAGCGTCAGGACAGGAGTTGTCATGATCCTCGTTACCGGGGGACTCGGCTTCATCGGCAGGCACACCGTTCGGGCACTGCTCGACCTCGGCGAGTCGTGTGTCCTCGTGCAGCGGCGCACGGCCGAGGTCCCCGAGGACCTCGCGGGCGAACGGGTGGTGGTGGAACAGGCCGACATCATCGATCCCTCGGCACTGCCCTCGGTCGGCGAGCGCCACGAGATCACCGGCGTCGTGCACCTCGCGGGCTCGGTGCCCTGGCCACCCGGCGCGCACGAACCGGTCGACGGGGCGCGGAAGGCGATCGCCAGCCTGCTCAACGTCGTCGAGGCCGCCCGGCAGTGGGGGGTGTCGAGGGTGGGCGTCGCGAGCACGGTCGGCGTGTACGCCGGCGTCGCCGAGGAGGGCCCGCTGCAGGAGGACGTGCCGCTGTCGATGTCCTCGGGCCACGTCATCCCGGCCTTCAAGAAGATCGGTGAGCTGCTGACCGACCACCTGGCGGGGGTGACGGGGCTGGACCTGGTCAACTACCGCATCGCCGCGATCTGGGGTCCGCACGGCCACGCGGCGTCGCCGTTCTTCGCGGCACCGGCCCTCGTGCGCGCCGCGGCCCTCGGCACCGAACCCGACCTCGCACCGCTGTACGCCCCGGCGCACGCCGAGGACGCCATCGACATGTGCTACGCGAAGGACTGCGGCCGTGCCATCGCGGCGCTGCAGCTCGCGGAGGTGCTCAACCACCGCACCTACAACGTGTCGTCCGGTCGGGCGACCAGCAACGCGGAGGTCCTCGCCGCCATCAGGAACGTGGTCCCCGACACCCGCGTCGACCTGCCTGCGGGCGGGTCCGGTCGGCGGCTCTGGCTGGACACCACGCGGCTGGCACAGGACACGGGGTTCCGGCCCGCGTACGACACCGAGCGCGCGGTCGCCGACTACGTGTCCTGGCTTCGCGCGGCGTGAGGAGACGATCACGTGTCCTGGCGTCGGGGGCCGTCGCGGTGGTAGGCACGGGGGATGGGCCTCGGTCCGAAGTGGAGCCACCGTGAGCGCGGAGTAGGAGAACCATGACCGAGATGTCCTACGAGCCGCTGACACCGACCGCGCACCTGGAGCGGGCCGCCTCGGCTCACCGCGACCGGGTGGCCGTCGTGGACGGTGACCTGCGCCTGACCTACGGCGAGCTGCACGCGCGGTGCCGCCGGGTGGCGGGCGGTCTCGCGGCGCTGGCCGACGGCAGGCCGGTGGCCGTGCTGGCGACCAACAGCCACGTCATGCTGGAGGCACACTTCGCGGTGCCGTGGGCAGGGGTCCCGTTGGTGGCGTTGAACATCCGGCTCGCACCAGCGGAGCTGACCCACATCGTGCGCCACAGCGACGCGACGGTCCTGTTGTACGAGGCCGAGTTCGCTCCTGTCGCCCGCTCGATCGCGGCGGAGCTGCCGGGCCTGCGGCTCGTCGAGGCGGGCGGCGCCGACGACGAGTACGCCTCCCTTGCCATGTCGGCGACACCGCTGGCCACCAGGCCCACCGACGAACGCGCACTGCTCGCCCTCAACTACACGAGCGGGACGACGGGCAGGCCCAAGGGCGTGATGTACCACCACCGGGGTGCCTACCTGCAGGCGCTGTCCCAGGTGGCACACGCGGGGCTGGACCCGTCGTCGGTGTTCCTGTGGACGCTGCCCATGTTCCACTGCAACGGCTGGGGCTATCCGTGGGCGGTCACCGCGGCGGGCGGGCGGCACGTGTGCCTGCGCAAGGTCGACCCTGGCGAGGTGTGGCGCCTGATCGCGGCCGAGGGGGTGACCCACCTCAACGCGGCCCCGACCGTGCTCACGATGCTGGCCCACGACCCGGCCGCCGCGCCGGTGGAGTCGCTGCGCGTGCAGACCGGCGGTGCGCCGCCGTCACCGGCCCTGCTGGAGAAGGCCGCCGCCCTGGGCATCGAGATCACGCACCTGTACGGGCTCACCGAGACGTTCGGCCCGTCGATCGTCTGCGACTGGCGGCCGGAGTGGGACGCGCTGCCGGCCTCGGAGCAGGCCAGGCTCAAGGCACGCCAGGGTGTGCGTACCTACACGACCGACGGGCTGCGGGTGCTGGACGCCGACGGCGCGGAGGTCCCGGCCGACGCGACGGCGACCGGCGAGATCGCGGTGCGCGGCAACACGGTGATGCTGGGCTACTACAAGGATCCCGAGGCGACCGCGGCCGCGGCACCCGACGGGTGGTTCCGCACCGGCGACCTCGCCGTGCGCCACCCGGACGGCTACGTCGAGCTGCGGGACCGGAGCAAGGACGTGATCATCTCCGGTGGGGAGAACATCGCCTCGGTCGAGGTGGAGCAGGCGATCGCGTCCCACCCGGCCGTGCTGGAGGCCGCCGTGGTGGCCGTCCCGGACGAGAAGTGGGGCGAGGTCCCCGCCGCCTACGTGACACTGGCACCGGGCGCTGAGGTCACGGCGGAGGAGATCGTCGAACACGTCCGCACCCGCCTCGCACGCTTCAAGGCACCGCGCCACGTGGTGTTCACGGACCTGCCGAAGACCGCGACGGGCAAGATCCAGAAGTTCGTCCTGCGTGAGCGGGCCCGAGGGCACTGATCAGCCGGGCGCGCCGACGATGCGCATGGCGAGGTCGCCGTAGTACCAGACGATCTCGTCCTCGGACAGCTCGCCGTCCTCGCGGTACCAGGCGGCGACGCCCATGCCGAGGTCGAGGACGGCGTAGGACGCGAGCCGCACGGACGTGACGTCGAACCGTCCCGCGTGGACACCGTCGGCGACCAGCGCGCGGAAGCGGTGTTCGTAGTCGTCCCGGCTGGCCAGGACCGCGGTGCGGTGCGGCTCCTCCAGGCTGCGGATCTCGCGGTTGCCGACGAACGCCTCCAGGCGGTGCCTGGCGTGGTAGCGGACGTGGGCCTCGACCGCGCGCCGCAGCCGCACCGCCGGGTCGGCACTGGCACGCACGGCGACACCGTGCGCTTCCCGCAGCGCGGCCATGGTGTCGAGCATGATGCGGGCCAGCAGGTCCTGTTTGGACGTGACGTGCTTGTACAGGCTGGGCCCGCGAACTCCCACGGCCGCACCGATGTCGCCCATGGTGGTCGCCCGGTAACCGTCGCGAGCGAACAGCTCCAACGCGGCGTCGCGGATCTCCGCGTCCCGCGTGCCCGCCGCTGCGGTCACTGGTCCCTCCCGGGGGCTATCGGACGGTAGCCGTACTGGGCAGCATACTGCCGGTTCTCGTTCGGAATGTTAGCCTCGTGCTGGCTAATGCTCATTAGCCTTGCGTTCGAGGAGGCCGCATGGCGATCGACCTTCGGCACGGCGACGACGTCGCGGACCTCGTCGCACGCACCGAGGCCCTGGTACGCGACACGGTGGTGCCGCTGGAGGAACGTCACGGCGGGGTGATCGCCTCGGTGGGGGAGGAGGGTCGGGTCGAGCTTCAGCGGGCCGCGGCCGACGCCGGGGTCCTCGCCCCGCACGCGCCACGCGAGTACGGCGGCCACGGGCTGGGGATGTGCGACCGCGCGCCGGTGTTCGAGGCGGCGGGCTACTCCCTGTTCGGTCCTCTCGCGCTGAACATCGCGGCACCCGACGAGGGAAACGTGCACCTGCTGGCGGAGGTGGCCACGCCCGAACAGAAGGAGCGGTACCTCGCCCCCCTCGCGACAGGCCGCGTCCGCTCGTGCTTCGCGATGACCGAACCCGCGCCCGGTGCCGGCTCGGACCCCTCCGCGCTCACCACGAGCGCGACCCGGGTCCCCGGCGGGTGGCGCATCGACGGGCACAAGTGGTTCATCACCGGCGCCGACGGTGCCGGGTTCGCGATCTGCATGGCCCGCACCTCCGGCACGCCGGGTGACCGGGGCGGCGCCACGATGTTCCTCGTCGACGCGGAGAACCCGGGCATGCGGGTCGTCCGCCACGTCGAGACACTCGACCAGAGCATGATCGGCGGCCACTGCGAGGTCCGGTTCGACGACTGCGTGGTCGGCGACGACGCCGTGCTGGGTGCGGTCGACGAGGGTTTCACCTACGCGCAGGTCCGCCTCGGCCCCGCCAGGACGACCCACTGCATGCGGTGGCTGGGCATCGGCAGACGCGCCCAGGACCTCGCCGTCGGCTACGTCGCCGAGCGAAAGGTGTTCGGCGCCCGGCTCGCCGAACTGGGCATGGTCCAGCAGCTGATCGCCGACAACGAGATCGACATCGAGGCCTCGCGCGCGCTGGTCACGCGTGCCTGCTGGGAGCTGGACCAGGGCCGCTCGGCCGCCCAGCTCACCTCGATCGCCAAGACCTTCGTCGCCGAGGCGGTGTGGCGGATCGTCGACCGGGCGGTGCAGCTGTGCGGCGCGCTCGGCGTCTCACACGACATCCTCCTGTCCCGCTACCTGCGGGAGGTCCGCGCGTTCCGCATCTACGACGGCCCATCGGAGGTCCACCGCTGGGCCATCGCCCGCCGGGTGGTGAAACGCCACTCCCACTAGCGGCGCTGGTCGGCGTCCCCGTCCGCGGCGGCGGCCTGTGCGAGCGCGGCCACGGTCTGCTCGAGCCCCTCCTGCACCTCGCCGCCGTGGGCCTCCCGGACGCTGTGCAACGCGACGGTGATGCGGGACCTGCCTGCCGCCAGCTCGTCGACCCGCAGCTTGCCGTGGTAGTCGTCCGGGCCCTCCGCACCCCACTCCAGGCGGCGGGCGGACTCGTCCGGCCGCACCCAGGCCTCACCCTCGACGTGGTGGCCGTGCACCTCGGCCTCGACGTGGACGGACTCCCCGCCCTCCGGCTCGGCGGCCGTCATCTGCGGGAAGTACCTGGGAAGGTTTCGCGGATCGGACAGGTAGTGGAACAGGACGTCGGCGGACACGTCGGCGTCGGCTGTGTGCGTGTAGGTCGTCATGGAGTCAGGGGTAGCCCGGGGGCGGGGCGTCACACCTCACCGCGGGGTCCTGCCCACCGGGACCGGGGTGTTCCTCGGCTTCGCCCAGCCGAACGTCAGCTCCACCGCCCGTTTCCAGTTCGAGTACTCGTCCTCGCGGGTGTCGGGGTCCATCTGCGGGGTCCAGCGTGCCGCGAGGTGCCAGTTGCGGCGAAGTCCCGCCAGGTCGGGCCAGTAACCGACCGCGAGTCCCGCGGCGTACGCGGCGCCGAGCGACACCGTCTCCGCGATCATCGGTCGCATCACCGGCACGTCCAGGACGTCCGCGATGCACTGCATCAGCAGGTGGTCCGCCGTCATGCCGCCGTCCACCCGCAGGACCCTCGTCTGCGTGCCGAGGTCCGCGTTCATCGCGTCGACGACCTCGCGGGTCTGCCACGCCGTCGCCTCCAGCACCGCCCTGGCCAGGTGACCCTTCGTGATGTACGACGTCAGCCCCACGATGATGCCGCGTGCCTCGCTGTGCCAGTGCGGCGCGAACAGCCCCGAGAAGGCCGGCACGATGTAGCAGCCGCCGTTGTCCTTGACGGTCCTCGCGAGCGTCTCGATCTCCGGCGCGCTGTGGATCAGCCCCAGGTTGTCGCGGAACCACTGGACCAGCGAGCCCGTGACGGCGATCGAGCCTTCCAGGGCGTAGGTCACCGGCTCGCCGCCGATCTGGTAGCCGATCGTGGTGAGCAGCCCGTGCTCGGAGCGGATCAGCTTGGTGCCGGTGTTCATCAGCAGGAAGCTGCCCGTGCCGTAGGTGCACTTGGTCTCGCCCTCGGCGAAGCACGTCTGCCCGAACAGCGCCGCGTGCTGGTCGCCGAGCGCCGCCGCGATCTCGATGCCCGGCACCACCCGGGTGGTGCGACCGTGGATCTCGGTGGTCGGGCGGATCTGCGGCAGCATCCGGTGCGGGATGTCGAAGAAGGACAGCAGCTCGGCGTCCCACTGCTGCGTGGTGATGTTCATCAGCATGGTCCGCGACGCGTTGGTGACGTCCGTGACGTGCAGGCCGCCGTTGACGCCCCCGGTCAGGTTCCAGATCAGCCAGGTGTCCATCGTGCCGAACAGCACGTCACCGCGTTCGGCCCGGTCGCGCAGGCCCGGGGTGTTGTCCAGCATCCACCGCAGGCTCGGCGCGGAGAAGTACGTGGCGAGCGGCAGCCCGCAGCGGGCGGCCACCTCGTCGGCGCCCGGCCGCGCGGCCAGCTCGCCCACGATCGACTCGGTGCGGATGTCCTCCCACACGATCGCCCGCCCGACGGGTACGCCGGTGTGCCGGTCCCACACGACACACGTCTCCCGCTGGTTGGTGATGCCCAGCGCGACGACCTGGTCGGCGCCGATGCCCGCGTCCCGCATCGCCTGCGGCATGATCCGGTCGACGTTGCGCCAGATCTCGACCGCGTCCTGCTCCACCCAGCCGGGCCTCGGGTAGTGCTGCCGGTGTTCGCGCTGCGCGACCGACACGAGCCGGGCGTTGCTGTCGAAGACGATGCACCGGGTCGAGGTGGTGCCCTGGTCGATCGCCATCACGTACCGCTGCGCCATCGTTCCTCGTCCTCAGTTCGCCGGGCCAAGCTCGCGGGACACCGCCTCCGCCGCACGGCAGACCTGGTCCACCAGGGCGGCCTTGGGGCGGTTGCCCGCCTGGCAGATCCGGTCGACGGCCCCCGAGATCCCGATCGCGCCGACGACGAGCCCGCCAGGGAGGCGGATCGGCGCGGCGACGCCGGCCTCGCCGGGCATGGACTCCTCGGCCTCGCTCGCCCACCCGGCCGCGCGCACCTCGGCGAGCACGCGCTCCAGGGCCGCCGCCCGCACGATCGTCCGCCGCGTCAGTGAGGTCAGCTCGTCGCGGCGGACCGTGGCGAACAGGCCCGCGTCGTAGGCGAGCAGCACCTTGCCGAGCGCGGTCGCGTGGAGCGGCAGCATGGCGCCGATGCCGAGGGTCTGCATGGTGTCGTCGGGCCGGAACACGTGGTGCACGACCAGTACCGCGCCGTCGAGGTGCATGCCGAGCCGGACCTCGTGGCCGCTGCGTGCGGCGAGGCTGTCCGCCCAGTTGATCGACCGCGACCGCAGCTCGTTCGCGTCCAGGTAGCTCGTCCCCAGGTGCAGTAGCGCGGCGCCGAGCCGGTACTGCCCGGTACTCTGGTCCTGCTCGACGAACTCGACCCGTTGCAGGGTGCGTAGGATGCCGTGCGCGGTGCCCTTCGCGAGGCCGAGCGCGGCCGCTATCTCGGCGAGTCCGTGATGGCCGGAACCCCGTGCGAGCAGGCGCAACATCGCCGCCGCACGTTCGATCGACTGGATCGGACCCGGCACCTTCGGAACCTATCCGACCTCATCGGCAATGTCGAACGCTCACCGAGCCCGTCGACGCGTCGCTCATGGGCCCTGAGCGGCCCGTGAACACCAACGACCAAAGACGTCAACCGGTGGGACGGTAACCGTTCGGGGGACGCGTTCGACAATGCCGACCCCGTCGCGTTCCCGCTCGCGGATCGCGGACATAGCTTCGAAAAGTTCGCGTGTCGGTGCGGCACGGGGAACACGAGCTGTTCAACGGCGAATGGAGGAAACCCGTGTCTCTCGGAGAGGTGTTCGTCAGCGAGACAGTCGGCACCGGCATGCTGATACTGCTCGGCGCGGGCGTGGTCGCGAACGTGCTGCTCGCCAAGTCCAAGGGCAAGGACGGCGGCTTCCTGCTCATCAACTTCGGCTGGGGCCTCGCGGTCATGGCCGGCGTGTACGTGTCCTACAAGTCCGGCGCACACCTGAACCCCGCGGTGACGCTCGGCATCCTGGCCAGCGGCGCCGACACCTACGCCAAGGGCGTCGACGTCACCTTCGGCTCGACGCTGGTCTACTTCGCGGGCCAGTTCCTCGGGGCCTTCATCGGCGCGTGCCTCGCGTTCGTCGCCTACCGCAAGCAGTTCGAGGCCGAGGAGGACGAGGGCCTGAAGCTGGCGGTGTTCTCGACGGGCCCGGAGGTCCGCAGTCCACTCTGGAACGTGCTCACCGAGGTGCTCGGCACGTTCGTGCTGGTGTTCGTGGTGCTGTCGTTCGCCAAGACACCGAGCGGCCTCGGCCCGCTCGCGGTCGCACTGCTGGTGGTCGGCATCGGCGCCTCGCTCGGCGGCCCGACCGGGTACGCCATCAACCCCGCCCGTGACCTCGCTCCCCGCATCGCACACGCCCTGCTCCCGACCGGGTTCAGGGCCTCGGTCGCCGAGCGGCCGCCCGTACCGGTGGGCGCGGGGGGACCGGGTGCGGAGTACGCGGCGGAGGCCGACCACGCGGGGGAGGCGGAACGCCCGCTGCACGCGGCCAAGAACTCCGACTGGGGCTACGCGTGGGTGCCGGTCGTCGGCCCGGTCATCGGTGGCCTCCTCGCCGGACTTCTCTCCCAGGTCGTGTTCTGACCCCGAAAGGACCCTTTCATGACCCAGTACGTACTAGCCGTCGACCAGGGCACGACCAGCACCAGGGCGATCGTCTTCGACCACGCGGGCACGATCGTCGCGGTGGGACAGAAGGAACACCAGCAGATCTTCCCCCGCGCGGGGTGGGTCGAGCACGACGCGAAGGAGATCTCGGCCAACACCCGTGACGTGGTCAACCAGGCGCTCGCGAAGGCGAACCTGGACACCGGCGACCTCGTCGCCGTCGGCATCACCAACCAGCGCGAGACCGCGGTGGTGTGGGACCGCAAGACGGGGGAGCCCGTCTACAACGCCATCGTCTGGCAGGACACCCGCACCCAGTCCATCGTGGAGGAGCTCGGCGCGCTCGGCGGCGGCGCCGACCGGTACAAGGCCAAGGTCGGGCTGCCGCTCGCGACGTACTTCTCCGGCCCGAAGATCCGCTGGATCCTCGACAACGTCGACGGCGCCCGGGAGCGCGCGGAGAACGGCGACCTCCTGTTCGGCAACACCGACACGTGGACGCTGTGGAACCTGACCGGCGGACCCGACGGTGGCGTGCACGCCACGGACGTCACCAACGCGTCCCGGACCATGCTGATGGACCTGGACACGCTGTCGTGGGACGCCGACATCGCGGGCGAGATGGGCATCCCGCTGTCGATGCTGCCGGAGATCCGCTCGTCGTCGGAGCAGTACGGCACCGGCGGCGCGGGAGTGCTGCGGGGCGTGCCGATAGCGGGCATCCTCGGCGACCAGCAGGCGGCCACGTTCGGCCAGGTCTGCTACGAGATCGGCACCGCGAAGAACACCTACGGCACCGGCAACTTCATGCTGCTGAACACCGGCGAGGAGAAGGTCGCGAGCAAGAACGGCCTGCTGACCACCGTGTGCTACAAGATCGGCGACGCGAAGCCGGTGTACGCGCTGGAAGGCTCCATCGCGATCACCGGCGCGCTCGTGCAGTGGCTGCGCGACAACCTGAAGATCATCGGTTCGGCGAGCGAGATCGAGGCGCTCGCCGGGTCCGTCGAGGACAACGGCGGCGCGTACTTCGTGCCCGCGTTCTCCGGGTTGTACGCGCCGTACTGGCGGGCCGACGCACGCGGCGCGCTGGTCGGGCTCACCAGGTTCGTCGACCGGGGCCACCTGGCGCGGGCGGTGCTGGAGGCCACGGCGTTCCAGACCCGCGAGGTGCTCGACGCGATGAACGCCGACTCCGGTGTGGCGCTCAAGGAGCTGAAGGTCGACGGCGGGATGGTGGCCAACGAGCTGCTCATGCAGTTCCAGGCCGACATGCTCGACGTCCCCGTGGTGCGGCCGAAGGTCGCGGAGACCACCGCACTCGGCGCCGCCTACGCGGCGGGTCTCGCGGTCGGCTACTGGGACGGCCTGGACGACCTGCGCAAGAACTGGGCCGAGGACAAGCGGTGGACGCCCAACCTCGACGCGGCCGAGCGTGAACGCGTCTACCGGAACTGGAAGAAGGCCGTCACCAAGTCGTTCGACTGGGTCGACGACGACGTCAGCTGACGCCGGCCGAGGGGGGTGTGCGGAGGCCGTCAGGACCCATGGGTCCTGACGGCCTCCTTTCGTCACGCCCGGTGTCAGTACCCCCAAGGGTTTGAATGGAACAAACGTTCCCGACGCTAACCTGAGGGCGCTCACACATCCCTGTCACGCGCTTGGGTCGTGTCGACACCGGCCCCGGGAGCCGCATGCCGAACTCACCTGCCGACGTCTTCGACAGGCTCAGTACCCCGCTCACCCCCGAGGGCACCCGGCGCCTGTTCGGCACGGTCTGCGTGCTCGGCGGCGCCCTGGCCGGGCTGGTCGCGGCGCGAGTGCTGGCCGACCACGCCGACCGGGTGGTGATCATCGAGCCGGACGGTCCGGACGCGGGCTCGCACGGCGAGACCCGGCCCGGTGTCCCGCAGGGCTACCAGGTGCACGTCCTGCTCCCCGGCGGGCGAGCGCAGCTCGAACGGTTCTTCCCCGGCATCGTCGACGAGGCCGTCGCCGAGGGTGCGGCCCTGCACCCGCCGCACGCCGTCGCGTCCTACCTCGACGACGTCGAGCAGATCACCACCCCCAACACCCGGTTCGTCGCCAGCAGCCGCCCCTTCCTCGAGTCGCACGTCCGTCGCCGCACCCTCGCGCTGCCCAACGTCGCGCTCGTCACCGGCCGGGTCACGGGCCTGCGCTACACCCGTGACGCGGTCGACGCGGTGCGCTACACGACCGGCGCCGGCGAGGTCGTCGAGGCCGCCGACTTCGTCGTGGACGCCACCGGCCGGAGCAGCAGGCTCTCCGACTGGCTGGAGCGGGACGGCTGGCCCCGGCCGGAGATGGAACGCCTCCAGGTCGACGTCCGGTACCTGTCGGCGCGGTTCCGGCGCTCGAAGGACTGGACCGGCCCGCAGAACGGCATCTCCCGCTACACCCCGCCCTTCGACTCGAAGGGGCTGGCGGTCGCGGCGGTCAGCGCGATCGAGAACCAGCAGTGGACGGTCATGCTCGCCTACTTCGGGAGCCCGGCCGGGGACTTCCTCACCCGCTGCCGCGAGCTGGCGCCCATCTACGCCGAGGCGGTCGGCGGCGAGCCCCTCGGCGAGGTCGTCCCGTACCGCCACCCCGACAGCAGGTGGCGCCATTTCGAGGCCCTGGACCGGTTCCCGGCCCGTCTCGCCGTGGTCGGCGACGCCGTCGCGTCGTTCAACCCCGTGTACGGGCAGGGCATGTCCTCCGCCACGCTCCACGCGTCCTGCCTGTCGGAGTACCTGCGCTCCGGGCCGGACCTCGACGCCCCCGCTCGATTGTTCCTCGACCTGCAGAACGTCGTCGTCGACGCGGCGTGGCGCACGTCGACGGCGGGTGACGCGGCCAGGCTGGGGATCGCCCCGCCGCCCGCGACGGACCAGGAACGCAGGCAGGCGTGGGCCATGCGCCAGGTGCGGGCCGCCGCCGGGCGGGACGTGACGGTCGGCACCGCGTTCCGGGCCGTGTCCTACATGACGGCGCACCCGGCGTCCCTGTTCGCCCCGGAGCTGGTGTCGCGTGCCGCGAAGGTCAACGACGTGTCCGAGGAGGAGCTCCGGCGCGAGTTCGGCGTGTGAGCGGTCCTACTCCGCCGTGACGGTCTCGCCGCGCAGGGCGGCGGTCATCGCGGGCGTGTCGACGTACACGTGGTAGGACGTCACCAGGCCGTCGCGCAGGGTCCACGTGTGGATCTCCCGCAGGCGGAAGGTGTTGCCGTGGGCCAGCACCGTGCCCGTCGTGTGGCCGACCTCGACGATGTGGTCACCAGCGTCGTAGAGGGCCTCGATCTCCAGCGTCGGCTCCAGATGCGACAGGAGCGTCCCGAGGAACCCGAAGAAACCGTCCGGGCCGCGGTGGGTGCCGCCCCACGGCAGGCGGTCGGTCTGGGTCATCGTGAAGTCCGGCGCGATCGCCGCGCGGATCGTGTCGAGGTCGCGGACGCCGAACGCCTCGTACAGCCCGCTCACGATCTCCAGGTCGGTGCGCGTCGTGGTTGTCATGTGTCCTCCTTGCTGGGTTAACCTGCGACAACAGCCTCACCCGGGGAGCGGCGCGCCACCATGGACAGTCCTCACACACCCGCGAGTGTGCGAGTCCCGTTCGGGGTCGCGCTCCGGCGGCTGCGTGAACGTGCCGGGCTCACCCAGGAGCGGCTCGCCGAGCTGGCCGGCCTGTCGGCCAACGCCGTCAGCTCGCTCGAACGCGGCACCCGCCGCCGCCCCTACCCGCACACCCGCGACGCCCTCTACCGCGCACTCGGCATCACCGACGCGGAACGCGAAGGCCTCGAGGACGGCATCACCCCACATGCGTCGCGCCTGCCCGTGCCGCCGTGGCCCGTGCTCGGCCGCGACACCGAGATCGACACCGTCGCCGGCCTGCTCGACGGGGCACGCGTGGTGACGCTGGTCGGCCCCGGCGGCGTCGGCAAGACCCGGCTGGCACTGGCCGTCGCGGAACGGGTCGCCGTCGCGGCGGTGTTCGTCCCGCTCGCGCCGCTTCGCGACCCGGCCGACGTGCTGGTCGCCATCGCCACCGAGCTGGGGCTCCGGGAGCTGGGGAGCAGGCCGATCGGCGAGGTGCTGGCCGCCAACCTCCGCGGCCGCGCGCTGCTGCTCGTCCTCGACAACGCCGAGCACCTCACCGAGGCGGCACCGGATCTCGCCCGGCTCCTCGCCAACGCTCCCGCGGTGACCGCGCTCGTGACGAGCCGCGCCCCGCTGCGGATCCGCGGCGAGCACGTCCACCCGGTACCCGCGCTCGCGCCGTCGGCGGCGGCCGAGCTGTTCACCGACCGCGCCCGCCAGGCGGGTAACGGGGGTCCTGCCGACTCCGGCGTGGTCGCCGCCATCTGTGCCCGGCTCGACCACCTCCCGCTCGCGATCGAGCTGGCCGCCGCCCGCACCCGGCTCCTCCCGCCCGCGCGGCTGCTCGACCGGCTCGGCGCCCCGCTGTCCACAGTGGTCGGTGGGCCGAGGGACGCCCCGGAGCGGCAGCGCACCCTGCGGCGGGCGGTGGCGTGGAGCCACGACCTGCTCGACCCGCCCGCCCGCGAGCTGCTGGCGCGGCTGTCGGTCTTCACGGGCGGCTGGACGCTCGACGCGGCCACCGCCGTCACCGGGGCGGGGGAGGAGGCCGTGCTCGACGGCCACCAGGTGCTGCTCGACAACAGCCTGATCACCGCGGACGGCGACCGGTTCGGCATGCTGGAGACGATCCGCGCGTTCGCCGAGGAACAGCTCGACGGCGAGGCCACCGTCGACCGGCACGCCGGCTACTACGCCGCCCTGGCCGCCAGAGCGGGACTGTGGGAGGGCGACCAGGCGTCCCGGCTCGACGTGCTCACCGCCGAGCAGGACAACCTCCGCGCCGCCCTGCGCAGGCTCGCCGCGAGCGACCGTGTCGACGAGCTGGTCGAGGCGTGCTTCGGCATGTGGTTCTTCTGGGTGGTGCGCGGTGGTTTCCCACCCGAGGTGTCCAGTCCGGACAGTGCGCGGCCTGCGTTCGTGGCGGGGTGGGCACAGCTCCCGCGCGGCGGCTACGCGGCAGCGGTCGGCCACTTCACCGAGGCCGCCCGCCTCGCCAGGGCCACGGGCGACGACGTGGTGCTCGCGTGGACCCTGCCGTCGTGGGCGCACGCCGAGATCTACCGGGGGAACCCGGCCGCCGCCGTGCCACTGCTCGACGAGGCCCGGTCGTTCGGACTGCCGCACGTGGACAGCTGTGTGGCGATCGGCGACGCACACGTCCTGATCGCGCGCGATCGCCTGGCGGAGGCGGACCACCTCGTCGGCGCCTGTCTGCCCGAGGTCGAGGCCAGGGGCGCCGACTGGCCGCTCGCGGTGCTGCTGGGCATCCAGGGCAGGCTGGCCGCCGTACTGGGCGACCCCGGCCGCGGTGACCGCCTGCTCGCCCGGTCCGTGCGGATCTTCGCCAGGCTCGGCGACACCTGGGGCATGGTCCACCAGCTGACCCACGTCGCCGACGCGGCGGCCATGCGTGCCGACCACCGGCGTGCCGCACTGCTCTACGGCGCCGTCGACGCGATCGCCGAACAGACCGGCGCGCGGATCTTCCCCCAGTGGCAGGACCTGTCGGACCGCTGCCAGGCCGAGCTGCTCACGACGCTGGGCACCGAGACCTACCGGACGCTGCGCCAGGAGGGTCGCCGCCTCACGCCGACGGAAGTGGTGACACTGGCAACCGATCCCGGAGCCGGCTGACGGAGCGGAGTTTTGACGTCACTCCCTCGGGGCAATCCGGCCCCGAGTAGCAGTGCCCGTTCGGCGCTGCGTCAACAGAACAGAGACGACCTGATGCCGCCACCATCCCAGGACCCCGCCGCTGACGGTCATCACGACCTGGTCGGCCAGCCCCACGACGACCAGGCGGAAGGCCCGGTCGCCGAAGCCGAGGCCGAGGCCGCGCAGATCAGTGAGCCCGACCAGCCGTTCGGGGCGATCGGTAAACGCTTCAACCGCAAGTCGCCGTTCCTCATCGGCATGGCCGCCGCCGCGGGGGTCGCGGTGACCTACGGCCTGGTGCTGATGCTGGTGGGGTTGCGGGAGATCCTGATCCTCATCGGCCTGGCGCTGTTCATCGCGATCGGCCTCGAACCGCTCGTGTCCTGGCTCGTCGGCCGCCGGTTACCCAGGTGGCTCGCGGTCACCGTCGTGTTCGTGGCGGTGTTCGGCGCGATCGGCGGGTTCCTCGCGGCGGCGATCCCCGTCATCGTCGAGCAGACGACACAGCTCGTCTCGAAGGCACCCGACTACCTGCGCCAGGCACAGGACCACAACTCGTGGCTCGGTCAGCTCAACGACCGCTTCCACCTCCAGCAGGCGCTGGAGGACTCGTTCAGCGGCGGTTCCGGGCTGTTCTCGGCCGGCCTCGCGGTGTTCGGGGTCCTGACCAACCTGCTGGTCCTCATTGTCCTGACCATCTACCTCGTGGCGGCGATGCCCCGCATCCGCGCCGGGCTCTACCGCCTCGTCCCGCACTCACGCCGACCGAGGGCGATCCTCATCGGCGACGAGATCTCCGCGAAGGTCGGCGGGTACGTGCTCGGCAACCTGCTGATCTCGGTCATCGCCGGAGTGCTCACCCTGATCTGGCTGCTGATCTTCGGGGTGCCCTACGCCGTGCTGCTCGCCATCACCGTCGCCGTCCTCGACCTGATCCCGGTCGTCGGCTCGGTGATCGGCGGCATCCTGGTGAGCCTGGTAGCGCTGACGGTGTCCTTACCGGTCTGTCTCGCGACCGTCGGCTTCGTACTGGTCTACCGGTTCACCGAGGACTACCTCCTGGTCCCGAAGATCATCGGCAGCACCGTGAAGGTGCCCGCACTGCTGACGGTCGTCGCGGTACTGGTCGGCGGCACACTGCTCGGCGTCGTGGGAGCGCTGGTCGCGATCCCCATCGCCGCGGCCCTGCTGCTGTTGGTGGAGGAGGTGCTCTACCCGCGTCTGGACGGCGCGTGACCCCTGTGGACAGACCGAGGGCCGGGCACGCGCTGCCGGAACAGCGCTTACCCGGCCCTCGGTCAGTCAAAGGCACGAAATCCTGGTGCTCAGTACCAGTGCGACCGGCCACCGACCTTGCGACCCGTGCGGCCGACCAGCGCCAGCACCGCACCGACCACTACCAGGATGATCCCAATGGTCCAGAGGATCGAGATATTCGCTAAGAACCCGATGATCAGCAGAATTACACCAAGCACAATCATGAACGCCACACCTTCCGAACTTGGGTGACCGACCGGAATCGGCCGTCGCCGCGAGTCGCGGACCATCACTGCCGAGGAGCTACCCCGTCGTGAGATGCAGCAAACCTCCGAACCGTTTGTGAATGTGAATATTGCGGGGTTCGTGAGTGAACTCCACCTGTTGGGGCATCCAGCTCCTGTGAGCTACCCCGATCAGAGTCACCTGGCAGCCACGGTGCTGGCACACCGTGAGCAGCTGCCACGCCTGCGTGATCGGATGCGTCGCTGGCTCACTCGCCAGGACATCCCGGCACCACTGCGCGCCGACATCGTGCTCGCGGCCGACGAGGCACTCGCCAACTCCGTCGAGCACGCCTACCGACTCCCGGCCGAGCCGGGGACGATGGACCTCGACATCGTCGTCCACCCGGACTTCGTGTCGGTCTCGGTCATCGACCACGGCTCGTGGAAGCCCGCGACACCCGACCCCGCCAGCAACCGCGGCCGCGGCCTGCGGCTGATCAGGGCGCTGGCGCGGCACGTGGACGTCCGTCCCACACCGCACGGCACCACACTGACCGCGTACTTCTCCCGGATCCCGACGCCCCAGGCGCCGCATCCAGCCCAGCGACCGTACTGAAGGACGCCTTCAGTACGGTCGGCGTGCACCTGGTGAACGGCGACGTCCCTCCGGCACCGGCAGGGCTCCGGCACCGACAGGCTCTGGCGGTCTAGTGGCGCTCCTCGAGGCCGACCGCGTCGCGGAGGGTCCTGACCGCCTCCCGCAGCTCGGGGTCGTCGGCGGCGGACGACGTCATCAGCGCCGCCAACGCCTCGGCGAGGACGTTGACCTTCTCCTGCATGGCCTCGTCCGCGCGGCGGGACGCGTTCTCCAACAGCACGACCAGCAGCAGCGTGACCACGGCGGCCACGGTGTGGATGACCGCCTGCCACTCCTTGAGGTCCGACCACATCGGCAGGCTGACCAACCACAGCACGATGACGGCCATACAGGTCACGAACATCGGGGCCTGGCTGGCCCGCAGGTGGGCCCACTCGACGAACCGGTCGAAGGCTGACCGACGATCGCCCCGCGTGCGCGTCGCGGCGGCCGGTGTGCGCTCCATCATGCAGACAATAGCGGGGAAAACGGACACGGCGGGAACAGATGTCGATCAGGTCTTCGCACACCGCGCCTGGGTGATGCCGCACGAACCGGCGAAACACTTTCGGGGCGCTCCGGCACCCCCGTGAGGCTCGAACGAGGCCCGTGACTTCGTTGAGTAACTGTCTAGTGTCGAAATGTGGTGGTTGTCGGCCAGTGGTGTGTCCACCCGGGCCACGACAGCACTAACATGCTCAGTGAAGGGACGCGACCGCGGCCGGCGAGGGAGAGGCAGCCATCACCTATGGCCGGATCGGACAGCGGCGACCCCGTATGGACGGGCGTGAACCCCATGGCACCTGTACCGCTCGACACCCCGAACCCGACCCTCGGACAACTCGGCATCCGCGTGTACCGAAGAGGTGACGCGGAGGTGCTGGCCGTGTCCGGCGAGGTGGACCACGGCACGGCCGCCGAGTTCCGCGAGGAGATCACCCGCTGTCTCAAGACCGCGCCGCCGGTGCTCGTCCTCGATCTCCACGGCGTGTCCTTCTTCAGCTCGGTGGGGCTGTCGGCACTCGTGGAGGCGCAGGAAGGCGCGGCGCCGGACACCGCGGTCAGGATCGTCGCGGACAACCGTGCCGTGCGGCGGCCGATCGAGGCGACGGCCCTGGACCAGGTGCTTTCCGTGTTCTCCAGCGTGGACGAGGCCCTCTCGTGACACCGGGGCATCACCCGTCCCGGTGAAGCAGTCCACAATCGCGCCGATGTCCGTTTGGCCCGCGCCCGTGACGGGTAGTCCCGCGTGACCATGCCGCGCATTTCCGCGATGAGGTGAACGTGGACGAAGGCGATCTTCGCGGTGCACGTGCGTCGGGCGGTGGCCTCGGCCATCGCACGGTCCCGGACCTGTGGCTGCCCGGCATCCCCGCCGTCGTCGGCAGGCTCACCGGCGTGCGTCAGCGGCTCGTCCGCTGGGGCACCCAGGCGGGGCTGTCCGAGGAGCAGGTCGACGACGTCGGGCTCGCGACCTACGAGGCGATGGCCAACGTGGTCGACCACGCCTACCCCGACGGCACGGGCGAGTTCGACCTCCACGCGGCGAGCGAGCGCGACCTGGTCACGGTCACCGTCACCGACCACGGTCGCTGGAAGCCGCACGCCACCACGCCGGGCCCGATGTCGCTGCGGGGGCGGGGGCTCATGATCATGGAGAAGCTGTCGTCCCGGTTCGAGCTGACCCCTCGGGTGGGTGGCACGACCGTGTGCATGAGCTGGTCCCTGCCGCTGCTGGGTCGCTGATCGCGGGGGACGCCGTGCCGGTGGGTGTCGGACCGGGGTAGTCGTGCGCACCGGCCAGGGAGCCGGGAGCCGGGTTGCGCGGCGGGGTCGGCCTGTGGTGCTCGGCCCGGCGGACGGCGACCTGCGCGACGACCCCGGTGACGGTGAACAACGCGCCCATGACGTACCAGCCTGGCTGGCCCCAGGTGATGCACAGTGCGATCAGCAGGCCGGGTCCGAGTGTCTCGGCGAGGCCGAGCCCGAGGCCGAAGATGCCGAGGTACTGGCCGGTCGCGTGGTCGGGGGCGAGTGCGAAGGAGACCTCGAAGCCCGCGGCCGAGTGCCACAGCTCGCCGGTCGCGTGGACCACCACCGCGGTCAGCATCAGCGCCGCGGCGACCCAGGCGGGCACACCCGCGGTGAGGGAGATCAGCGAGCACGAGACGAGGAACGCCACGCCCGAGCGTCGGTAGGCGCGACCGCCCGCCGACGGGGTGTCGACGCCGCGGCTGGCACGTACCTGGAAGGCGATGACGATCGCGGTGTTGACCAGCATGGTCGCGGAGATGAGCCAGCGCGGGGCGGTGGTCATCCCGATCAGCCAGAGCGGCAGGGCGACCGTGAGCACCTTGAACTGGATCGACATGACCCCGTCCAGTGCGGTGACCGCCAGGTAGGGGAGATCGCGGAGGGCGACCCAGCGCGGTCCACCCGCCGCCGGGACGGGGGCGACCGGCGGCAGCCGCACCAGGAACACGGCCGACGCGGCGCAGGAGACGGCGTTGCCGACGACCAGGAGGTCGTAGGCCTGGTGTGTGCCGGTCTGGACGGCCCAGCCCGCGAGCAGGGCGCCGACGGAGATGCCGATGTTGGTCAGTGCACGCAGGTAGGCGCGGAACTCGCTGGGCCGCTCGCCGCCGTGGGCGCGGATGATCGGCGCGCGTGCGGCCTGGCCCGCGGTGTGCGCGCCGGTCGCCGCGCACACCGCGACGACGAACGGCCAGAAGGTGTCGGCCAGCAGGAAGCCTGCCGTGCCCAGCCCCCGGACGACGAGGGTGGCCGCGTAGACCCCGCGTGCGCTGCGCCGGTCCGCCAGGTGCCCGACCCCGATCCCGGCGGCGAGCGAGACGACTCCCGCGATGCCGAGCCCCAGGCCCACCTCGCCCGCCGGCAGGTGGGCGGCCTGTGTGAAGTACAGGACGCCCGCGGTGAGGTAGATGCCGCTGCCGACCGTGTTGACCAGGTTCGAGACGGCGATGACTCGCTGAGGGCCCGGCAGGGGTAACAGGCGCGGCATTGCGTCAGTCTGATGCACCCAACCTGCAATTGCAATAAGTTTGCAATAAGAGTCAGCCGACGCCGACCGTCTGTCGTTCCGGCTCGATCACGGCCACGACACGCTCCTGGCCGCGGGGATAGGGCGAGCCGGTGTACTTCGTGGCGAGCCGGTCGACGATCTCCCACGCGAGGTCACCCTCGAGCCACTCGACGACCCGGCCCCGGATGACGACCGGCTCGTAGGGGTTGTCGGCAGGCGCGATGGACAGCGCCACCCTGGGGTCGCGGCGCAGGTTCCGCGCCTTGCGCGCACCGGGACCGGTGAAGAAGACGGCCCGGTCGCCGTGGGTGCCGACGTAGACGGGAGTGGCGTGGGGCGAGCCGTCCGGCAGGACGGTGGCGAGGTGGGCGATCGAGGTGCCGTCGAGAACGCGGCGCACGTCGGTGTCAAGCATGTGGGTGCTCCATCAGCGGTGGTTGTCGGCGCGCCACGCGACGTAGTCGGCGACCGCCTCGGCGACGTCGAACCCCGCGAGGAACGACGGGACCCCGGTCCGGTGGTGGGCCGTGACGACGACCTCCTGCCCGAGGTCGGTGAGCGCGCGGGCGGTGTGGGCGCCGATCATCCCCAGCCCGCCGGTGACCAGGATCAACGGACCACCTCGTAGTGGAGGTGGGTCACGCCCGGTGCCGGGACGGCCTCGACCAGGCGGAGGCGCACGTGCTCCGGGACCGCCTGGAAGAAGGGCCGTCCGCCGCCGAGCAGGACGGGGACCTGGTGGAGGACCACCTCGTCGACCAGGCCTGCTGCCAGTGCGGAGGTCAGCGCACCGCCGCCCATGACGGAGACGTCCCTGTCCCCGGCCGCCTCGCGTGCCGCCGCGACCGCGTCCTCGATGCCCGTGGTGACCAGGGTCTGGGTCGCGCTGATCTCGGGTGCCGGCCGGTGGCTGACGACGAAGAGCGGCGCCGTGGGATGGGGCCCGCCGCCTCCCCAGTGGCTGGAGTGCTCGTAGGTGGTGCGTCCCGCGACCGTCGCCCCCACCCGTGCCGCGATGGTGTCGAAGAACCGGGCGCTCGGCTCGCTCAGCCTGAACCCGTCGAACACCCGGCTCTCCGTGTCCCCGTCCAGGTACCAGTCGAAGAGCACGGGCGCGTCACCGAGACCGCGCCCGAACTCCTCGGCGCCGTCCGGGGTGCGGCCACTGATGTAGCCGTCCACCGAGACGGCGTGGGCGCTGAAGACCTTGCTCATGTCCCTCCTCGCTCCCTGAGTCGGGTCGACGGTATGTGCCGCGCGACCACGGGTCTTGAACGAATCGCGCAGGGGAGCACCGGGGCGGTCACGGCTTGAGCAGTACCTTGATGGCGCCGTCCCGCTTCTGCTGGAAGATCTCGTACCCGCGCGCCGCGTCGGCGAGCGGCAGCTGGTGGGTCGCGAGGTCCTCGGTGCCGAGCGGGTCGTCGTCGCCGGTGACGAGCGGCAGGATGTCGTCGATCCAGCGCCGCACGTTCGCCTGGCCCATCCGCAGCTGGAGCTGCTTGTCGAACAGCTCCATCATCGGGATCGGGTCGATCATCCCGCCGTACACACCGGACAGTGACACCGTGCCGCCGCGCCGGACCGTGTCGATCGAGGCCAGCAGCGCGCCGAGCCGGTCGACCCCCGCCTTCTCGGTCATCTTCGCGGCGACCGCCTTGGGCAGCAGGGTCGTGAGCTGCTGTGCCATCCGCCCGCCCGGCGACCCGTGCGCCTCCATCCCCACGGCGTCGATCACCGAGTCCGTGCCCCTGCCGTCGGTGAGGTCCCTGATGGTGGCCGCCGGGTCGGTGTGGTCACGGAGGTCGACCGTGGTCACGCCGTACCTCGCGGCCAGCGCGATGCGTTCGGGTACCAGGTCGACACCGATCACCTGTCCGGCGCCGAGGTGCCTGGCGATCCGGCACGCCATCTGGCCGATCGGCCCGAGGCCGAACACCGCGACCGAGCCGCCGTCGGGGACCGCCGCGTACCGCACCGCCTGCCACGCCGTTGGCACCACGTCCGACAGGTACACGAACCGCTCGTCCGGCGGTCCTTCGGGAACCTTGACCGGGCCGTAGTGCGCCTGCGGCACGCGGAGGTACTCCGCCTGGCCGCCCGGCACCTGCCCGTACAGCTTGGTGTAGCCGAGCAGCGCCGCGCCCTTGCCCCTGTCCCGCACCTGGGTCGTCTCGCACTGCGACTGCAGTCCTTGCGCACACATGAAACAGTGGCCGCACGAGATGTTGAACGGCACCACCACCCGGTCGCCCGGCCTGATGTGGTGCACCTCGGCGCCCACCTCCTCGACCACGCCCATCGGCTCGTGGCCGAGCACGTCACCCGGGTCGATGAACGACCCGAGCACCTCGTACAGGTGCAGGTCCGAGCCGCAGATGCCGGTGGAGGTCACCCTGATCACGGCGTCGGTCGGCTCGGTGATCTTCGGGTCGGGCACGGTCTCGACCCGCACGTCCCGCCTGCCCTGCCATGTGACGGCTCTCATCGCTGTCCTCCCCGCGACCTCGTGTCCTGACCGCGACCGGTTACCCGGGGGTCCCCGGGCCCAACCCCGCCACTCCTGTGATCAACTGGGGAATTGCACAAGTCGTCGTTCACGTAGCATTCCGGGCGGCTTCGTGACACGTGCGGGTGAATCATTCGATCTGGTTTGGCGCTGCTGATGCGGCTGTAGCAGGATACCTGTGCGATGAGGCCGGTCGGTCAATACGTGGCCAATAATGCATATTTGCATGGCGTTCACTCTATTGTCTGGAGTACTACGTGGAATCACCCGTCCAGGAGCCAATCGCGATCGTCGGACTGGATTGCCGCTTCCCTGGTGGTTGTGATTCCCCCGCCTCCTACTGGAAGTTCCTCGACGAGGGACTGTCCTCCCGCGCCGGACTGCCCGGCGACCGTGGCTGGGACCTGGCGCGGTTGACGTCACACGACAAAGGCGCCGTCGGTGCGACATATGTACGGTTCGGTGGATTTCTGGACGAGATCGGGGACTTCGACGCCGGATTCTTCGGAATCGGCCCCCGCGAGGCAACGGCAATGGACCCGCAGCACCGGTTGTTGCTCGAATGCGCGTGGCGCGCGGTCGAGGACTCGCGAATCGCGCCGCACACGCTGTCCGGCAGCGCGACCGGGGTGTACGTGGGAATCAGCACCAGCCGGTACCTCTCGCGGCTGGGCAGGCTGGACGCGGAGATGGAGGCCTACCTGCCGACCGGCCTGTCGGCCAGCGGCGCCGCGGGCCGGATCGCCTACGTCCTCGGGCTCGCCGGACCGGCGTTGTCGGTGGACACGGCGTGTTCCTCCGGGCTGACCGCGGTGCACCTCGCGGTGCGCGCGTTGCGGGCGGGGGAGTGCGACACGGCCGTCGCGGCGGGCGTGTGCGTGATGGCCGAGCCCGACGTGGTGGTCGACTTCGCGCGGCTGGGCGCGGTGACCTCGGACGGGCGGTGCAAGTCCTTCGCGGCGGACGCCGACGGGTTCGCCCCCGCGGAGGGCGTGGCGTCACTGGTGTTGATGCCGCTGACCCTCGCCCGTGCGCGGGGACACCGCGTGCGGGCCGTGATCCGGGGCTCCGCACTGAACGAGGACGGGGCGAGCGAGAGCTTCACCGCGCCGAGCGGCCAGGCGCAGCGGACGGTGATCGCGAAGGCCCTCGCGGACGCCGGTCTGCACGCGCACGAGGTCGACCTGGTCGAGGCACACGGGACGGGGACCGCGGTGGGGGACCCCATCGAGGCCGGGTCCCTTCGCGACGCCTACGCGGCCGGCCGCTCGCCCGACTCGCCGCTGTGGGTCGGCTCGGTCAAGTCGAACATCGGGCACACGCAGGCCGCCGCCGGACTCGCGGGCCTGGTGAAGGTGGTGCTGGCGCTCGAGCACGAGCGGATGCCCGCCACCCTGCACGCCGCGCGGCCGACGACCGCGGTGGACTGGTCGGACGGCCGGATGCGGTTGCTGCGGGAGGCCCGCCCGTGGCCGAGGACCGCGCGGCCGCGGCGGGCCGGGGTATGCGCGTACGGGATCACCGGCACCAACGCGCACGTCGTGGTGGAGGAGGCGGCCGAGCAGGAGCGCCGCGCGTCCGGTGGTTCACGCACGCCGCGGCTGTGGGCACTGTCCGCGGCGAGGTCGTCCGCGCTGCCCGCACAGGCCGGGGCGCTGGCCGCACACGTCCGGGCCGGCGACCTCGACGCCGACGCGGTCGCCCACTCCCTGGCAGGCACCCGCAGCCCCCTGACCGACCGTGCCGTCGTGGTCGGTGCGGACCGCGCCGCGCTCGTGGCCGGTCTCGACGCCCTGGCGGCAGGCGGGACCGGGCCCGAGGTGGTTCGCGGGCGTGCGGTCGAGGGACAGGGCCCGGTGTTCGTGTTCCCCGGACAGGGCGCGCAGTGGCAGGGGATGGGGGCACGGCTGCTCGCCGAGTCGCCCGTCTTCGCCTCGACCGTGGCCGAGTGCGCCGCGGCGCTGCGCCCGTGGACCGGCTTCGACGTCACCGACGTCGTGCGGGACGGCACCCGGCCGCTCGAGACCCCCGACATCGTGCAGCCCGCGCTGTTCACCATGTACACGGCGCTGGCCGAGGTGTGGCGCGAGCACGGCGTGCACCCGGCCGCGGTGATCGGGCACAGCCAGGGGGAGATCGCCGCCGCGTACGTCGCGGGCGCGTTGAGCCTGCCGGACGCGGCCAGGGTGGTCGCGTGCCGCAGCAGGCTGCTGCGCTCGGTCGCGGGACGCGGGTCGATGGTGGCGCTCGGCCTGCCCGCGGTGAAGGCCGCCGCGCTGCTGGCACGCTGGCCGGGACGCCTTCAGGTCGCGGTCGTGAACGGCCCCGCCGCCACCGTGGCCGCGGGCGACGACCACGCCGTGCGGGAGCTGCTGGAGGTGTGCGAGGCCGAGGGGATCTGGGCCAGGGGCGTCCCGGTGGACTACGCGTCCCACAGCCACCACGTCGAGGGCCTCCGCGAGGACCTGGTCCGCGAGCTGGCAGGCACGCCCGCCAAGCCGCCCGCCGTCCCCATGTTCTCCACGGTCACCGGTGAGCCGGTCGACGAGGCGGACCGGCTGGGTGCCGAGTACTGGTACCAGAACCTGCGCCAGCCGGTCCTCTTCGAGCCGGCCGTGCGGCACGCCGTCGAGGCCGGGTTCCGGCACTTCGTCGAGGTCTCCCCGCACACCGTGCTGACCGGCGCGCTGACCGACATCCTCGCCGACACCGCGGTCGAGACCTGTGTCGTCGGCACCGTCCACCGTGACGACGGCGGGATCGCGGACCTCTCGCGGTCTCTCGCCGCCGCGCACGTCGGTGGGCTCGAGTGGGACCGGGAGGTCGTGTGCCCCGGCGACGAGGTCGACCTCCCCACGTACCGTTTCGAGCGTCAGCGCTACTGGCCCGAACCCGCCGACGACACCGGGCTGGCCTCGGCGGGGCTGCGGGGTGCGCGACATCCGTTCCTGAGGGCGTCCACCGACCTGCCGGACGGCGCGACCCTGCTGACCGGGCGACTGTCCATCGAGGACCACCCGTGGCTCGCCGGCCATGCCGTGCACGGCGTGACCCTGTTGCCCGCCACCGGCATGGTCGAGCTGCTGGTGCACGCCGCGGCCCGCGCCGGGCACGAAGGACCGGTCGGCGACGTCACCTTCTTCGCCCCGCTGGTCGTGCCGGACGGTGCCGTGGACCTGCAGGTGCACTGTGCCGCCGACAGTGGCGAGGGTGCCGGCATCACGCTGTACTCCCGCAGCCACAACGGCATCGGGCCCTGGGTCCGGCACGCCGAGGCGGTGACCGTCAGGCCGGGGAAGACCTCTCCTCCGGCCCGCGTGCCGTGGCCACCCGAGGGCGCGGATGTCGTCGACGTGGCGGAGTGCTACCGGGAGCTCGCCGAACGCGGCTACCACTACGGCCCCGACTTCCGGAACCTGACCGGCGCCTGGCGCGAGGGCGCCACCGGCTTCACCGAGGCCCGGCTGGCGGTCCGCGACGACGGCTTCACCGTGCATCCCGCGCTACTCGACGCGCTGCTGCACGCCCTGCCGACGGCCGAGTCGTCCGGGCGCACGATGCTGCCGTACTCGATCGGCTCGGTCGAGGTCCTCGCGGCAGGCGCCACCGCGTTGCGTGCCGTGCTCACCCCGACGGGCCGCGACGCCTTCCGCGTCGAGGCGACGGACATCGACGGCAATGCCGTCGTGCGGCTGGACGAACTGCGCCTGCGCCCCGCGGCCGGGCACCAGCTGCGTGCCGCGGTCACCGCGGCGGACGCCACCGTCTTCGTGCCGGTGTGGCGACCGGTGTCGACACCGGACCCCGTTGAGCCACAAGGGGAATGGGCGTACCTCGACGAGGGTTCCCCTGCCACGCGCTCGTTCGACCGTCCTCCCGCGGTGCTCGTCCTCGACCTGCGTACCGGTTCCCGGATGACCGGCCCGGCCCGGCTCCAGGCCACCCTCTCGCGCGTACTCGCCGACCTGCGCGCGTTCCTCGACCGCGACGACCTGTCCGACACACGCCTGCTCGTCCTGACCCGCGGTGCGCACAGCTGCGTGTTCGGCGACACCGTCGACGACCTCGCAGGCGCCGCGTGCGCGGGCATGGTCCGCTCGGCGCAGAGCGAGCACCCGGACCGCATCGTCCTGGTGGAGACCGACACCGGCACGCCGGACCGTGCCGTGCTCGCGGCGTTGCTCGACGCAGGGCACGCCCACGTCGCGCTGCGTGGCGAGCAGGTCCTGGTCCCACGCCTCGTCGCCGCGCACGACGACGACGGGCTCACCCTGCCCGACACGCCGTGGGTGCTGACGCCCCCAGCCGCCGGGACCCTGGACAGCATCAGGCCGGTCCCGCTGACGGACACCGACCGGCCCGTCCGCCCCGGTGAGGTCCGCGTCGACGTGCGTCAGTCGGGCATGAACTTCCGCGACGCCGTGGTGTCACTCGGCATGGTCGAGGGGACCGCCATCGGCTTCGAGGTGACGGGCACCGTCGTCGCGGTCGGTGACGGCGTGACCGACCTGGTGCCTGGCGACCGCGTCGAGGCGGGGCTGACCTCGGGCGGCGGCTACGCCACCGTCGTCGACGCCGACCGCCGCGACGTCGTCCGCCTCCCCGAGCACTGGAACACGAACCGTGGCGTCGGCATCACCTCCGCCTACCTCACCGCCTACTGCGCGCTGGTCGAGCAGGCGGGACTGAAGGCGGGCGACAACGTCCTCGTGCACGCGGCGGCGGGCGGTGTCGGCACGGCCGCCGTGCGTCTGGCCCAGGCGCTCGGCGCCCACGTCCACGCCACGGCCAGTGAGGGGAAACGGTCTCTCGTCGCCGACATGGGCGTCCGGCCGGACCGCATCGCCGACTCCCGCACCCTCGCGTTCGAACACGACCTGCGCGCCGCGACCGGTGGTGCGGGATTCGACGTGGTGCTGGGCAGCCTTTCCGGTGAGTTCGTCGACGCGTCCCTGCGCCTGCTCCGCGACGGCGGCCGGTACGTGGAGATCGGCGCGACGGACCTCCGCGTCCCCGACGAGGTGGCGACGCGTCACCCGGGGGTCCGGTACAGCACCCTCGACATCCGCGAGATCCCCGACCGCGGCCGGATGCTGGGGCTCATCACAGACCTGCTCGGCGACGGGACACTTCCCCCGCTGCCGGTCCGGTCGTTCAGCATCCGCCAGGCGCGGCAGGCCCTGCGTCACCTGAGCCAGGGTCGCAGCACCGGCAAGCTCGTCCTCACCCAGCCGCCCGCACTGCGTCGGGACGGCACGGTCCTGATCACCGGCGGCACCGGCACGCTGGGCACACTGCTGGCGCGCCATCTCGTGACCCGCCACGGCATCCGCCACCTGGTGCTGGTGAGCCGCCAGGGCGGTGACGCACCGGGCGCCCGTGAACTAGTGACGGAACTCGCCGCGGACATCACCTTCGCGGCCTGCGACGTCGGCGACCGCGCCGCGCTGGCCGACGTGCTCGCCGCCATCCCCGCACGCCACCCACTGACCGCGATCGTCCACGCGGCGGGCGCGCTGGACGACGCACCCGTCACGGACCTGGACGAGGACCGGCTGCGGCGGGTGCTGCGTGCGAAGGCGGACGCGGCGTGGCACCTGCACGACCTCACCCGTGACACCGACCTGGACGCGTTCGTCCTCTACTCCAGCATGGCCGGGGTGATCGGCACGGCAGGCCAGGCGAACTACGCGGCGGCCAACACCTTCCTCGACGCGCTCGCCCACCACCGCCGGGGGCTCGGACTACCCGCGACGGCACTGTCCTGGGGGCTGTGGCAGGAAACCAGCGGGCTGACCGCGCACCTGCAGGCCACCGACCACACGCGACTCGCCCGCCACGGCCTGTTCCCGCTCACCACGAAACAGGCCCTGGCCGCGTTCGACACCGCGCTCGTCATCGACCAGCCGCACGTTGCCGTCACCGCCGTCTCGGCCACCTCGTCGCACGCCCCACACGAGCTGCTCGCCGACGTGGTCCGAAGTGGACACACGAGGTCGGGCGCGAAGGGCTCGAACGCCGACCGCACCCGGCTCTCGACGCTGCCGGCGGCCGAACGGCTCCCGGCACTGCTGACCCTGGTCCGTACCGAGGCCGCGGCGGTACTGGGACATCCCGGCCCCGACGCCGTCCCCGCCGACCGGCGCTTCCGCGACCTGGGTTTCGACTCCCTGGGCTCGGTCGAGCTGCGCACGAGGATCACCAACGCCAGCGGTGTCCGGCTCGCCACCACCGCGGTCTTCGACCATCCCACGCCGACCGCGCTGGCCCGCCACCTCGACACGCTCCTGTCGCCCGCCGCCGCGCCGAACACCGACCTCGTCGCCGCTCTGTACGACGCCTGGCAGGCCGGGCCCACCGAGGAGGGCACGCGGCGCCTGAGCGGCTTCGCCGAGGGCCGCGCCACCGCCCACCGCGGCGCCGACCTGACGGTGGCACCCTGGCGGCAGCTGGTCCACGGCTCCGACGAGCCGCCGATCCTGTGCCTGCCGTCCCTTTTCGCCGTGCACGAATGGGACCTGTACGTGCCGCTCGCGGCCCACTTCGCCGGGCGGCGCGCGATGTGGACGACGAACCTGCCCGGTTTGGACGGCAGCCCGCTCCCGGCGAACCTGTCCGTGCTGGTCGACGCCTGGGTCACCGCGTGCGTCGCGCTGACCGCGGGCGGGCCGTGCGTGATCATGGCTCGCTGTTCCGGGTCCCCGCTCGCACACGCGCTGGCCGAGGGGATGGCCGAGCGGGGACACCCGGTGGACGCACTGGTACTGATAGACCCCCACCTGGCCTACGACGTCCCGCCCGCCCTGGCCACCGAGGTCATGAACCGCAGCGACCTGGAGGTCACTCCCGTCCGGGTGTCGACCGCCGCCGCCTACGTCGGCATGCTCGCGGACTGGTCGTCCCAGCCCCTCGCCAGTCCGACGCTGGTGGCCCACCCGGACGGCAACGAGCGCCGGTGGCCCCTGCCCCACACGGCGATCACGGTGCCGGGCGACCACTTCTCCATGGTCGCCGACCATGCCGCCAGCACCGCGCAGGCCATCGACGACTGGCTGCGGTCGTCGGTGGCGTGACCGGCCTCCGGAGGGATCAGCCCCGGCGCGGCTTCGTCCGGGGCGAGGACTGGTAACGCTCCCTGCGGACGATCGCCCGCCGCCCCTTGATGCTGCTGCCCTTGAGCGCGGCGATGACCTCGTCCGCCGCGGTCTCCGGCACCTCCACCAGCGAGAAGCGGTCGGCGATCTCGATCGCGCCGATGTCTCGGCCGGTGAGCCGGGACTCGCCCGCGATCGCACCGACGAGGTCCTGCGGTCGGATGCCCGCCGAACGCCCGGTGCCCACGTAGAGGCGGGTCATGCCCTCGCGGACGGGCTTGCCACCCCGCCGGTCGCGGCCACCGGGGGAGCGCCGGCCCGCGCGGTCGTCCGGGTCCACCGGCGCGACCTCGGGGATGTCCTCCTCGTCGTTGGCGGCGCCGCTGGCCTCGTGCGCCAGCTTGACCGCGGCGAGCGCGACCTCGACGAGGTCGAACTCCTCGGCGAGGGGCTCCACCACGGCACGGAACCGCTCCAGGCCGTCCTCGAGGAGGCTCTCCCGGAGGGCGGCGCGGGTCAGCTCCAGCCGGCGGGAACGCAGGTCGGCGACGGTCGGCAGTGTCTGGACGGGAATGCGCCTGCCGGTCACCCGCTCGATCGTCTTGATCATCCGCAGCTCGCGGGGCTCGGCCAGCGTGATGGCCACCCCCTCGCGCCCCGCGCGACCCACCCGGCCGACCCGGTGCACGTAGGACTCGGGCGCGCTCGGCACGTCGTAGTTGACGACGTGGGTGAGCTGCTCGATGTCGAGGCCCCTCGCCGCGAGGTCGGTGGCCACGACGAGGTCCAGCGTGCCGGTCCGCAGGCGCCCGACGACACGGTCACGCTGCCCCTGGTCCATGCCGCCGTGCAGTCCCTCGGCGCGGTAGCCACGCCCGTTCAGCTGCTCGGTGAGCTGGTCGACCGCCTCACGGGTGCGGCAGAACACCACCGCGGCCGTCGGCGCCTCGATGTCCAGCACCCGACCGAGTGCGGCGGGCTTGTGCCCGCGCGGCACGACGTAGGCGCTCTGGCGCACGAGGGCGACGTCGTCCTTGGTGGACTCCGCCTTGCCCAGCTCGATCCGGTCCGGCTCACGCAGGTGGCGGCGGACCATGCCGTTGATCCTGGCGGGCATGGTCGCGGAGAACAGCAGGGTCTGCCGGTTCTCCGGGGTCTCCTGGAGGATCGCCTCGATGTCCTCGGCGAAGCCCATGTCGAGCATCTCGTCGGCCTCGTCGAGCACCACCATCGCGAGGCTCCCGAGGCGGAGCGTGCCCCGTGCGATGTGGTCGAGCACGCGCCCGGGGGTGCCGACGACCACGTCGACACCACGACGCAGCGACCCGAGCTGGCGCCCGATCGGCTGACCGCCGTAGACGGGGACGACACGTGCGCCGAGGTCATGCCCGTACCGGTGCGTGGCCTCGGACACCTGGACGGCCAGCTCCCTGGTCGGCACCAGCACCAACGCGAAGGGGTCGGCCTCGGTGCGCGGCCACGGGATGCGCTGGAGCACGGGCAGCGAGAACGCGGCCGTCTTGCCCGTACCCGTGGCGGCCTGGCCGACGAGGTCACGGCCCGCCAGCAGCGGCGGGATGGCCAGGCGCTGGATCGGCGTCGGCTCCTCGTAACCCAGCCGGGTCAGGGCCTTGACGAGCTCAGGCCGCAGCTCGAGCTCGGCGAAGCCGTTCACGTCCTGGCTCATGTTCGCGGTCATGGTCGGCATCCTCCTCGTGGCACCGCTGCGGCAATATCCATCGTCAGCGTGGTCACGCGCACGCACCACCGCGGGTATCTCTGGGTCTTCTCTGTGAGCGGCACTGCCCGCGTCCGGACCACCTCGACGACGGACATCGTCACGGACCGTCATGTGGTCCCGGGCGTCGCCAACCGGAATCGACCTCCCTGAATGTTATCCGGCCGCGCGTCACAGGCGCTCAGGTGGTCGCCCCTCCGCGCCCCGACCCCGTGCACTGAAGGACGCCTTCGTAACGCTGGGCGTACTGAAGGGAGCCTTCATGACGCGGGGCGGACCGGCGCGGGCGCTGGAACGACGTCATGGCTGACCCCACGGCGCGATCCTGACCCGGCCCGAGGACGGGTTCGGCGTGGTCACGCCGCCGTAGTTCACCGCGCCGAACGCGACGACCACGACGAGGCACGCTGCGGTGGCGACGCCGGACAACCACGTCCTGCGCCGACCCTGCCGCGTCGGCGGGGGATGGGGCGTGGCCACGGACCGGTTCACGGACAGGGCGTTCGCGGTCACGGCGACCGTGAACAGGAGCGTCCCGCAGACGATGAACACGTCCGCGAGGTTGTAGCGAATGGGGCCGAGCGGGATGAAGTCGACCGCCCCGCGCACGCTGCCGGGAGCGGTCACGAGGTGCAGTCCCAGGCGGTCGAGGAGGTTGCTGATCCAGCCGCCCACCATCAGGCCGCCCGGCACGAGGGTGGCCGCCGGTGGCCGCAGGCGGATCAGGACGAACGCCGCCGTGCTCAGCAGGCCGAAGTCCACCAGGTCGAGCAGCGCGCCGGTGGCGGGGTCGGCGTACCAGTCGCTGATCGTGTCACCGACGAAGATGTTGCCGCCGTAGTTGATCTTCGCGAAGGGGGCGTGGCGCCAGGCCCACCACTTGCCGAGCTGGTCCACCAGGATGACCGCCGCCAGCAGGGCGAGTACCGCGGGCCGGTGTCCCGACCCGCGTGCCCGCGTCGCCCGGACCTGGCGGACAGCGGTGGTCGTCGACTCGTAGCTCATGATCGCTCCCCCGACGGTAGCTATCAGTGTGCTTCTCATCGCCCAGGGTGAAGGCCGTTGGTTGCGGAATCTTTACGGTTGATAACCGTCTGTGTGCCAAAGGTAGAACTGTCCTCTGGTGAACCACTGGTGCGGGTGTAGGCCGCCCCGGACCAGGGTCAGCTGGAGAGCAGTTCGGCCAGTCCGCCGCGGGCGTCGTCGATGACGATCGCCTCCGCCCTGGCCGCGTCGCCGGCACGCAGAGCGGCGACGAGCTCGCGGTGTCCCGCGTAGCGGTCGAGACCGAACCGGTCGTTCGTCGCGACGTGTTCGAGCAGGCGGGTGCGGCGCTCGTCGCGGGAGAACACACGGGTCTGCTCGAGCAGCCGGACGAGCACCGGGTTGCCCGCACAGGTGTTCACGGCGTCGTTGAACCGCGCCATGGTGTCGAGGAGCCGGTTGACGTGGCGGTCGACCGGCTGTGCGTCCGCGTGCCGTTTCTGGACGACGATCAGCAGGTCGTCGGCCTCGTCGAGGATGGCGTCCAGCTCGTCGAGCCGGCCGGGGCTCGCGTGGCGGGCGGCGAAGCGTGCGACCAGGCCGCGCAGGGCGATCTCGACCTCGGCCAGTTCCTGGACCGCGCCGTCACCCATCGTCGCGACGACGACCGTGCGCGGGCCGGTGCGCTCGATGAGCCCGTCCTGCTCCAGCCTGCGGATCGCCTCCCGGACCGGGGTGGGGCTGACGGCGAAGCGCTCGGCCAGGCCCCGCTCGGTGACCTTCTCGCCCTGGCGGAGCTCACCGGCGGCGATGGCGTCCCGCACGGCACGGTAGGTGCGGTCGGCGAGCGTCTCCATGCGCGTGATCATATCAGCGCTATGGCACAGTCTTATGCAACTGTTGACAGTTTTGCTATAGCATAATTAGGGTCCTCCCCGACGCCGTCGCGACGACGCGGCAGCGGTTTCCCGGAGGACGACGATGACCGCAGTGGAACCGCCCCGGACACGGGCACGTGGACGCCGCATCACCTTCTACGTCGCCCTCGCCGCCTTCGCGCAGGAGTCGACGTGGAACTTCTACGACGCCCAGGTCCCGCCGCTGCTCCGCGAGCATCTGAGCAGCGCCGCCCTGATCGGCCTGCTGATGGGCATGGACAACATCCTGGGCATCGTCATCCAGCCCTGGATGGGCAACCGCTCGGACAACACGCGCACCCGCTGGGGCCGCCGCATCCCCTACCTCGCGGTCGGCATGCCGGTGGCGGCCCTGCTGTTCGCCACCATCCCGCTCGCGTCGACCCTGCCCGTCCTGATCGCGCTGATGTTCGCGTACACGTTGGTGGCCAACAGCTTCAAGCCGGTGGGGGACTCGCTGCTGCCGGACTTCATCCGCCCGGAACGCCGCAGCCGCGCGAACGCCGTGGTCAAGATCGCCATCAGCCTCACGGTCATCGTCTCGGCGTTGATCAGCACGTTCCTCGTCGACTCGCACCCGGTGCTGTCGTTCTGGATACCGTCGGCACTGATGCTCGGCTGCGCCGCGGTGCTCGTGCTGCGGGTGCGGGACAACACCTCGCCCGCCTACGAGGCGGCGGTCGCGGAGGAGCGGCGGCCGGACGCCGGGGACTCGGCACGGATGCGCGAGGTCCTGCGGGACATCGCCGTCGACCCCGACCGGGGCAGGGTGCTGGTGATCCTCGTGATCTTCCTGTTCGGCTGCGCCTGGTTCTCCTCGCGGTCGCTGATCACCACCTACGGCATGGAAACCCTCGGCCTGTCGCGAGGGGACGCGGGCGGGCTCACCCTGCTCAGCGGAGTGGCCTACCTGCTCGCCGCGTTCCCGCTCGCGCTGCTGTCGGAGCGGGTCGGACGGCTGCGGGTGATGGCGTTCGGCATGGCGCTGTTCGCCGTGTCGCTGGTCGCGGGCACCCTCGTGCACACCGAGACGGGCACGGTCGTGGCGCTGTGCGCGGGTGCCGCGGGCGCCGCCGGGTTCGCGATCAACGGCGCGGTGGTCCTGTGGAACATGGCTCCGTCGAGCCGGGTGCTCGGCACCTACACCGGGCTGTACACGGTCGGCTGGATGAGCGGCGGCTTCGTCGGGCCCGCGGTGGTCGGCGGCGTCGTCGACCTCACCGGCTGGCGCTTCATGCTCGTCGACACCGCGGTGCTCGCGGCACTCGCCGTCGTGGTCGCGTTGCGGATCCAGGCCTCGCGGCGCGACGGCGCGACGCTGTGAACGTCAACCATCCCAGGGAGAAGCAGTGAACGACACCGAGGTACGCGTCCTCGTACCCACCGGCATGATCGGCGCCGGGTTCACCGAGGAGTCGGTCGAACGCGGGCTCGCACTCGGCGCCGACGTCATCGCCGTGGACGGCGGCTCCACCGACTCCGGCCCGCACTACCTCGGCTCCGGCACCCCCAAGACCTCCGCCGCCGCGGTCGCACGCGACATGCGGGTGCTCCTGCGTGCCGCCGCCAGGGCCGGTATCCCCGTCGTCGTCGGCTCCTGCGGCACCAGCGGCGCGGACAGCGGTGTCGACTGGCTGGCCGGCATCACGACCGGGATCCTCGCCGACGACGACCTGCCCCTGACCGTCGCGACCATCCACAGCGACCAGGACCCCGCGTACCTGAAGGAACGCCTCGCCGAGGGCGCCGTCCACCCGCTGCCCCCGCACGGCCCGCTCGACGCCACGACCATCGACGGCTGCGTGCGCATCGTCGCCATGATGGGCCACGAGCCCATCGAGGCCG
Organism: Actinophytocola oryzae; assembly: GCF_004364325.1. Classification (GTDB taxonomy): domain Bacteria; phylum Actinomycetota; class Actinomycetes; order Mycobacteriales; family Pseudonocardiaceae; genus Actinophytocola; species Actinophytocola oryzae. The sequence goes on from NZ_SOCP01000001.1 coordinate 884,908, forward strand.
CCCTGCGGGCGGGTGCCGACGTCGTCCTGGCGGGCCGTGCCACCGACACGGCCGTCGCGGCCGCGTTCCCGCTGATGAAGGGCCTGCCCGCCGGACCGGTCTGGCACGCGGCCAAGATCGTCGAGTGCGGCGGTCAGTGCACCACGAACCCACGTTCCGGCGGGGTGCTGGCCACGGTCGACCGGACCGGCTTCACGATCGAGCCACTCGACCCCGCCGTGTCGTGCACACCGACCTCCGTGGCCGCGCACATGCTGTACGAGACCGCGGACCCGTTCAGGATGCGTGAGCCCGCGGGCACGCTCGACGTCACCCACGCGGTCTACGAGGCGGTGGACGACCGGGTCGTCCGCGTCGAGGGCTCGGTCTTCGAACCCGCGGAGCAGCACACGATCAAGCTCGAGGGAGCCAGGATCAGCGGCTACGAGACGATGTCGTTCACCGGCATCCGCGACCCGCACATCCTCGCGAACATCGAGGAGTGGGCCGCGTTGCTGGCCAAGCTGCTCACCGACCGTGTGCACCAGACGCTCGGGCTCGGCGACGGCGACTACGACTTCGACGTCAGGCTCTACGGCCACAACGCGATCCTGGGTGCCCTCGATCCCGCGACCGGGCCCGCCAGGGAGGTCGGCGTGATGCTGCTCGTGCGCGCGGCCGACCAGGCGACCGCCACCGCCGTCGCGAAGATCGCCAACCCGCTGATGCTGCACCTGCCCACGCCGGACATGCCCTACCTGCCGAGCCTGGCGTTCGCGACCTCACCGGCCGAGACCGAACGCGGCGCGGTGTACGAGTTCGTGCTCAACCACGTGGTCGATACCGCCGACCCGTCGGCGATGTTCCGCACCGAGATCAGGAGGGCACACGATGCATGAGGTCCTGCAGGACCTGGCGACGGAGGTCCGGTCGAAGAACGCGGGCCCGTTCTGGGTCACGCTCGAGGTGTTCCTGCGCGACGAGGCGGCCTACGCGGTCGCGGCGGACCCGGGGTTCCTCGACGGCGAGGTGGTCGCGCGCCTGTACGGCGTCGCGGCGGCAGGCGTGCGGATCTTCCGCGTGCCGTCGCTCAACGTCGTCAAGATCTCGTTCCCCCGGCCGGTCGCCCAGGGAAGCCTGCGCGACCGCGACATCCACGCCGGCCAGCACCACGTCCCACTGGCTCTCCTGCCGCTGCCTGCGTGATCCGCCCTAAGGGGCATGGGTTCACCACATCAGGGGTATCCCAGGGTTTGCAGGGATGCCGTGGAACCCACGCGAGGGAAGGGTTGAGTCATGACCACGATGACGAGGACACGGGACGACAAGGTGATCGCGGGCGTGTGCGCGGGGATCGCGCGGCGCTACGGCTGGCGGCCGGGCAAGGTCCGCCTGATCTTCGTGCTGTCCTGCCTGCTGCCCGGCCCGCAGTTCATCCTGTACATCATCCTCTGGTGGCTGATGCCCAAGAGCTCCTACTGATCAGTAGTCGTCGCGGCCGGTGAACCGGCGTTCCAGCTGTTCGGCGCCGGACGCGACGAGGTCGAGCGGGTCGGTGAACTCGTTGATGTCGAGGTTGATCAGCGGCAGGGAGTGACGAAGCACCACGTAGTCACCCATCAGCACGATCCCGCCGACCACGATCGTGTTGCCTGCCTCGGTGAGCACCTCCTGCAGGTCGACCTGCTCGATCCGCGCGAACGGGGTGGCGATCTGGACCCAGTCCTCGCGCTCGTCGAGGACCTCGTGCGCCACGACCATGATCTGCCTGCGCCCGAGCAGGTCGTCCTCGTCGTCGGCGAACGACACGCGGATGCGAACCTCGTCCGGCTCGTACTTGATCACGTCGTAGCTCTGCCTGATGTAGGTGACCAGATCGCCCCAGTCCGCCACGCGAGTCTCCGTTCGTCCCCTCAGTGCCCCAGGCGGAGTCTAGTCGGGGACGGAACCATCTCCACTCAGCCGCCGCGGGGGAACATCTCGACCACCTCGCCCGCGAGGTTCGCGAGCAGGTAGGCGCCGCCGTAGTCGTCGGAGAGGTAGAGCTTGAGCGACGGGGTGCCGTCGATGATGTCGGTGTCCACGATGACGTAGCGCATGGTCGGCTGCGGGACGCCCAGCTCCTTCTCCGCCCGCTCCCACAACGCGGGCAGCGCGTCCCAGTTGACCGTGTTCAGGTCCAGCACCGCACGGTCGGCGTCCACGGTGTCCGGGCCCTTCCTGCTGGCGGTGCCGTCCCGGTAGGTGAAGTCGTCGAAGCCGTTGGGCACCTTCGCGGCCGGTGCGGTCGCCGTCGCGCTGTCGGTGTAGAGGGTGAAGTCGGAGACCTTGCTGCCGCCCATCACCTGGGTCAGCGCGCTGACCACGGCACGTGCGCCTGCCGGGCTCGTCAGGTCCTCCGGCGCCGCGCCTGTTGTCGTGGCCCCGGTGGTCGACCCGTCCGGCAGCGAGACGACCTCGGTGCCCCTGGGCGTCGAGCCCGTGTCCGACGGGTCGTCGGCCTGGAAGCTGTTGACAAGGAACGCGACCGCGGCGATCACCACCACGGCGCTGACCGCGTACGCCGCCGCCACCCCGAGAACACGGTTGCGCGAGTGCGCGGGCGCCGGGGGAGGGGTCGGGTACGCCGAGTACCTCGGCTGGTACTGCGGACCGCTGTGCTGCGCGGGAAACGCCGGGCCAGCCGGGGTGGCGGGGCCGAGCGGCACGACCGACCCCTGCTCGGCGGCCATGAGCAGCCGGTCGAGCTGTTCGCCACCGGGCCGGGCGGCCGGGTCGCGGACGAGGACCGCGCTGAGTGCGGGACCGAGTGCGCCTGCGCGTCGCGGCGGCGGGACCGGGTCGGTCATCACCGCGGCGAGGGTGGCCATCGTGGTCGCGCGGCGCATCGGGTGGTGGCCCTCGACTCCCACGTACAGCAGCATCGCGAGCGACCACAGGTCTGACGCGGTCTTCGTCTCGTCCCCGTGCAGCCGTTCCGGGGCGATGTACTCCGGCGAGCCGATCAGCTCACCGGTCGCCGTCAGCTGGGTGGAGTCGTGCAGTGCCGCGATGCCGAAGTCGGTGAGCACGGCACTGCCGTCCGGTCGCAACAGGACGTTGCCCGGCTTGACGTCACGGTGCAGGATGCCCGCCGCGTGTGCCGCACGCAGTGCCCCGAGCACGTCGCGCCCGATGCGGGCCGCCTCGGCCGGGGCCAGGAGCCCGTCACGGAGCCTCGCGTCCAGCGACGTGCCGCGGACCAGCTCCATGACGATCCACGGGTACGGCGACTCGGGCGACTCGATGATCTGGTAGATCGACACGACGTTCGGGTGCTGCAGCCTGGCGAGGGCGCGGGACTCGCGCAGCACGCGCTCCCGCTGCTGGGCGGCCAGCGCCGGGTTGTTCTCGAACGTGGCGGCATCGACCGGGCGCACCTCCTTGATGGCGACCTCGCGGTGCAGGCCCACGTCGCGGGCGCGCCACACCGTTCCCATGCCGCCGCTGCCCAGCCGGTCCAACAGCTCGAACCGGCCACCGACCAGGCGCCCGACCTCTCCTCGCTCTGACATCGCGCACACGCTAGCAACCAGGCCCACGTGGACACTCGTCCGGAGCCCGGCTGCTTCGCACTGGTGAACGCCTCAGGTCGGGAGGATCTCGTGGTCGGCGAGGTCCTCGAACTCCGTCACGTTGTCCAGCTCGGTGCCCATGGCGATGTTGGTGACCTTCTCGAGGATCACCTCGACCACGACCGGCACGCGGTACTCGGCCATCATGGCGATCGCCTTCTCGAACGAGCCCGCCAGCTCCTCGGGGTCGCGGACCCTGATCGCCTTGCAGCCGAGCCCTTCGGCGACCTTCACGTGGTCGACGCCGTAGCCGCCGAGGTCGGGGGAGTTCACGTTCTCGAACGCGAGCTGCACGCCGTAGTCCATGTCGAACGCCCGCTGGGCCTGGCGGATCAGGCCGAGGTAGGAGTTGTTCAGCACCACCTGGATGTAGGGCAGCTTGAACTGCGCCCCGCACGCCAGCTGCTCGACGAGGAACTGGAAGTCGTAGTCCCCGGACAGGCCGACGACGACCGAGTCGGGGTCGGCCACGCACACGCCGAGCGCGGCGGGCACGGTCCAGCCGAGCGGCCCGGCCTGGCCCGCGTCGATCCAGTGCCTCGGCCGGTACACGTGCAGGAACTGCGCGCCCGCGATCTGGGACAGGCCGATGTTGCTGACGTACCGCACGTCGCGGCCCAGCGCCCCGTTCATCTCCTGGTACACCCGCTGCGGCTTGATCGGGACATCCGGGTAGTCGGTGCGCCGGTGCATCGTGCGTTTGCGCTCGCGGCACGACGCCGCCCACTCGCCGTAGTCCGGCAGGTCCGTGCGCTCCCTCGCCACGTCCAGCAGTCGCGCCAGGAAGGCACCCGCGTCGGACACGATGCCCAGCTCCGGGGTGAGGATCCGGCCGATCTGGGTCGGCTCGACGTCCACGTGCACGACCGTCCGCCCGGCCCGGTACGCCTCGACGCTGCCCGTGTGCCGGTTCGCGAACCGGTTGCCGACACCGAGGATGAAGTCCGACTCGAGCACGGTCGCGTTGGCGTAGCGGTGCGCGGTCTGGATGCCCGCCATACCCGCCATCAGCGGGTGGTCGTCCGGGATCGTGCCCCAGCCCATCAGCGTCGGCACGACCGGCACGCCGAGCAGCTCGGCCACCTCGACCAGCAGGTGCGCGGCGTCGGCGTTGACCACGCCGCCGCCCGCCACGATCAGGGGCCGCCGGGCCGCGACGAGCAGGTCCAGCGCCCTGGCCGCCTGGTCGCGGGTCGCCTCGGGCCTGACCACCGGCAGCGGCTCGTAGGCGTCGACGTCGAACTCGATCTCCGCCTGCTGCATGTCGACGGGCAGGTCCAGCAGCACCGGACCGGGGCGGCCGGAACGCATGAGGTGGAACGCCTGCTGGAGCGCGCCGGGCAGCTGCGCGGGCTCCAGTACGGTGGTCGCGAGCTTGGTGACCGGCCGCGCGATGGCCGCGATGTCGACGGCCTGGAAGTCCTCCTTGTGCAGCTTCGCCACCGGCGCCTGGCCCGCAAGCACGAGCAGCGGCACGGAGTCGGCCGACGCCGAGTACAGCCCGGTGATCGTGTCCGTGCCGCCCGGCCCGCTGGTGACCAGGCAGACGCCGATGTTGCCCGGCGTCGCGCGGCTGTAGCCCTCGGCCATGTGGACGGCACCCTCGACGTGGCGGCCGAGGTAGTGGTCGATGCGGGCGCGTGCGCGCAGCGCCGAGTACAGCGGGTTGATCGCCGCGCCGGGCACCCCGAACGCCTTGGTCACGCCCTCGCGTTCGAGGATCAGGGCGGCCGCGTCGACCGCACGCATGCGGGCCATGCCTCAGCCCTCCTCTGCGCGGCCGGACAGCTGCTCGACGATCCTGAGCAGCGCGCCGTGGTCGAGGTCGCCGTGGCCCTGCGCGTGCAGGGCCGCCACCAGACCGGCGACGTGCGCGCCGAGCGGGATCGCGACACCCGCCTCGCGGGCGGCGGCGGTGACGATGCCCATGTCCTTGTGGTGCAACGCGATCCGGAAGCCGGGGGCGAACTCGCGGGCGACCATGGCGGCACCCTTGCGGGCCAGGACCGTGCTGCCCGCGAGGCCGCCGCCGAGCACCTCGAGAGCCGCCTCGGTCGACACGCCGTGTGCTTCGAGGAACACGATCGCCTCGGCCACCAGCTCCAGCGTGCCCGCCACGATCAGCTGGTTCGCCGCCTTCACGGTCTGCCCGGCGCCCGCCGGTCCCACGTGGACGACGGTCTTCCCGACCTTCTCCAGCACCGGGCGGGCGGCGGCCACGTCGTCGTCGGCGCCACCGACCATGATGGACAGCGCCGCCTCCTTCGCGCCCGCCTCGCCGCCGCTGACCGGCGCGTCCACCACCGCCACTCCGGCACGCGCACCCTCCTCGGCGAGCTGCCGCGCGACGTCCGGGCGGATGGTCGAGCAGTCGACGTGCAGCGTGCCCCGCCGCGCGTTGGCGTAGATGCCGTCCTGGCCGAGCGCGACGGACGCCACGTCAGGGCTGTCCGGCAGCATCGTCACCACCACGTCGGCGTTCGCGACGGCCTCGGCGACACTGCCGCCGTCCGTCCCACCCGCCTCGACGAACCGGTCGACCGCGGCCCTGCTCCGGTTGACGCCCAGCACCTCGTGCCCGGCGTCGACGAGGTGTCGTGCCATGGGCGCACCCATGATGCCGAGACCGACGAACGCGATGGTGCTCATGCGTGACTCCCTGTCGAGCGGCGTTCCCGTGGTAGCCAGTCCAGTCCGTCCACAGTGGCGCCCTGCGGCGCGTACTCCAGGCTGACCCAGCCGGTGTAGCCGGCCGCCTCCAGCTCGTCGAGCTGTGCCTGCAGCGGGATCGTGCCGGTGCCCGGCTCGTGCCTGCCGGGTGCGTCGGCGATCTGCACGTGCCCGATGCGCGGGGTGTGCGTGGCGATGACCGCGTCGACGTCGTTGCCGTTGACCGTGAGGTGGTAGAGGTCGGCGAGCAGCCGGAGGTTGTCCGCCTCGGTCACGCGGTCGACGACCGTCAGCACGTCCTCGGCCGTGCGCAGCGGGTACCTCGGCGCGCCACTGACCGGTTCGACCAGGACGGTCGCGCCGATCCGCGCCGCCTCGGCCGCCGCGACGGCCAGGTTCGAGACGGCCAGCTCGTCCTGCTCCTCGGCCGCCGCACCCTCGACGCGGTTGCCGTACAGGGCGTTGAACCCGGTCACGTCGAGCTGCTCGCCGATCCCGACCGCGACGTCGACGGCGTCGGCGAACTCGCGCTCGCGACCGGGCCAGCTGACGAGGCCGCGGTCGCCCGCGGGCATGTCGCCCGCGAAGAAGTTCAGCCCGACCAGCCGCACGCCCGCGTCCCGCACGGCTCGCACGAACGCGTCGACCTCCGCGTCGTCGGGCACGGCGACCGGGAACGGCCACCAGAACTCCACCGCGTCGAACCCGGCCGCCCTCGCGGCGTCGGGTCTGGCGAGCAGGGGCAACTCGGTGAACAGCAACGAACAGTTGGTTAGATAGGGGAGCCGGTGGACCACGCGCCGTCCCTCCGTCCGCGAACTCGTGGACAGGTGTGCTCATATTCCGTAATATGAAAGAGTACTTCTGCCGAATGGAAGCGTAAGCCTCGTCGGCTCCTCGTTCAAGTAACGCGACACGGTCGTCGTGAGATTTCGCAGGGTGGAACCGGAGGCGGCGATGGAGAAGACGGCGAGCGGGGTCCAGTCCCTCGACCGGGCGCTGAACCTGCTGGAGCTGCTGGCCGACGCGGGTGGCTCGATGCGCCTCGCCGAGCTGGAGGCCGCGACCGGGCTGCCACTGCCCACCATCCACCGGCTGATCAAGTCGCTCGTGCACAACGGCTACGTGCGCCAGGAGCCCTCGAAACGCTACGCGCTCGGGCCCCGGCTGATCCGCCTCGGCGAGACCGCGAGCCGCGCGCTCGGCTCGTTCGCGGGCCGCCACCACCTCGCCGCGCTGGCCTCGGGCATCGGCGAGACGGCCAACATGGCGGTGCTCGAGGGCGACGCCGTCGTCTACGTCGCGCAGGTCCCCTCCGAGCACTCGATGCGCATGTTCACCGAGGTCGGCCGCAGGGTGCAGCCGCACTGCACCGGTGTCGGCAAGGCCGTGCTCGCGCAGCTGCGCGACGACCAGGTGCTCGCACTGCTGGCACGCACCGGCATGCCCGCCAAGACGACCAGGACCCACACCGACCCGCACGCGCTGCTCAGCGAGCTGAACGAGGTCCGGGACCAGGGCTGGGCACTCGACGACGCGGAGCAGGAGATCGGCGTGCGCTGTGTGGCCGTGCCGCTCACCGGCGCCCCGACACTCGCCGCCATCTCGGTGTCCGGTCCGTCCGGCCGGATCACCATGGGCCGCATCTCCGAGATCGTCCCGGTGCTCCAGGAGGCCGCCGCGCGCCTCACCGACGACCTGCGCGGCGATCGCCAGCGCTGAGTGCGTTTTCCCGCCACGGAACGGCCGGGTACCAACCCGTCCGTGGCTCTCGCGCGCCCCGGGTCGGGTGGACAGGCTCGTTACCGCCTCTTGACACGGCTCTAACACGCGCGCATTCTTCCATCATTCGGTAGGTGCGTATCGAGTAATGGAGTTTTTAACGGCGCTAACTTCTTTGGAGCAACCGAATGATCCTCCGCAAGAGATCCCGCCTTGCGTTATGCCTGACCGCTTTCCTCCTCGCCGGAGGTGGGGTGGTGGCCGCGACGACAGCCGAGGCCCAGCCCAAGCCTGCCCGTGACTACGACGCCGAGATCCACGCCGCACAGGTCGCCGCGAAGAGCGCGGCGGGCCTCGAGCACCTCGGAACCCTGAACCGGACGTGCTTCCTGCCGCCGGTCAACGGTGCCCCCGACACCACCGACGTCGCCCCCGCCTACATCGACGACCCGTCGAAGGCGCCCGCGAAGGCCACCTGGTACGCCGACTCCGCCCAGGTGTTCGACGACCTGTACTTCGTGGGTGGCTCGATCCACAGCGCCTGGCTGCTCAAGACCAGCGCCGGCCTGATCCTGATCGACTCGGGCTACCAGTACAGCGCGTCCACGCTGATCCTGGACGGGATGAAGAAGTTCGGCTTCAGCCCCACGGACATCAAGTACATCATCATCTCCCACGCCCACTCCGACCACATCGGTGGTGTGCAGGTGGTCCAGGAGGCCACGAACGGCGCGCCCGTCGTCATGGGCACGAAGGACTGGCAGACGGTCAAGCAGTTCCCGAACCGCTACAAGGGCCAGACCCCCGACTTCAAGACCGGCATCAAGGTCCCGGACAACAAGGACTACGACCTGAAGCTCGGTGGCACGACCGTGCACATCGTGCCGACGCCGGGTCACACCCCCGGCACGCTCTCCATGATCTTCACCGTCCACGACTTCGGCACCGCGCACACCGTGTCGTACTCGGGCGGCACCGCGTTCGGCTTCCAGAACGACAAGCCCAACCCGGGTCTGAAGAACTACGACACCTACATCAACTCGGCGCGGAAGATGCAGGCGGAGTCCACCAACGCCAAGGCGGACGTCCTGCTGTCCAACCACTCCGAGTTCGACAACGCGGTCACCAAGACGCGTGAGCTGGCGAGCCGCGGCTTCGGCCCGAACCCGTTCGTCAACGGCGCCGACTCGGTGAAGGCCTACTACGACGTCACGTCGAACTGCGCACTCGCGGCCCGTATCGGTCTCGAGAAGTCGGCGGCAGGTCAGTAGGAGCGACACCGCCCGGGTGGTCGGCCCCGACCGGCCGCCCGGGTACGTGCGGAGAAAGTCACCTTCTCCGCGGCGCGCATCCCGGTCCGGCCTTGCACCATGGTCAGTATGAGTTCCCCAGGAGATGTCATGAAGATCGCGGAGCAGGCATCGCCGCGGACGCTTGAGCTGGCCGAACGGTTGCGGGCCGCGATCGGCGCGGCGAAGGTGCTGACCGATCCCGCACAGCTGCGCACCTACGAGTGCGACGGGCTGGAGGCGTTCCGGGTCCGCCCGGGCGTCGTGGTCCTCGCCGAGCACCGCGACGACGTGGTGCGGACGGTGAAACTGTGTGCCGAGGCCGGTATCCCCTTCGTGGCAAGGGGATCCGGCACCGGCCTCTCCGGCGGCGCGGTGCCCGTCTCGGACGGCGTGCTGATCGTGCTGTCGAGGCTGCGCGGCATCGTCGACGTCGACCCGGACAACGCCAGGATGGTGGTCGAGCCCGGCGTGATCAACCTGTGGGTGACCCGCGAGGCCGCCCCGCACGACCAGCTCTACGCGCCCGACCCGTCGTCCCAGCAGGTGTGCAGCATCGGCGGGAACGTCGCGGAGAACTCGGGCGGCGCGCACTGCCTCAAGTACGGGTTCACCGTGAACCACGTGATGGGCGCGGAGGTGGTGCTCGCCGACGGCGAGGTCGTCCACCTCGGCGGCAGCGCGCCCGAGCACCCCGGCCTCGACCTGCTCGGCGCGTTCGTCGGCAGCGAGGGCACGCTCGGCGTCGTCACCGAGGTGACGGTCCGGCTGCTGCGGGTGCCCGAGTCCGTGCAGACCATGCTCGTCGGCTTCCACTCCGTCGCCGACGCGGCGGGCGCGGTCAGCGACATCATCGCGGCCGGGATCCTGCCTGCCGCCATCGAGATGATGGACGCGCTCGCGATCGAGGCCGCCGAGGCCGCGGTGCAGTGCGGCTACCCCGAGGGCGCCGAGGCCGTGCTCGTGATCGAGCTGGACGGCCCCCAGGTCGAGGTGGACGAGCAGTTCGAGCAGGTCGAGACCCTCGCCAGGGCCAGGCACGCGTTCGAGACCCGCATCGCCGCCGACGCCGAGGAGCGGGCGCTGATGTGGAAGGGCCGCAAGTCCGCGTTCGCCGCGGTCGGGCGGATCAGCCCGTCCTACTACGTGCAGGACGGCGTCATCCCACGCACCAGGCTGCCCGAGATCCTCGCCGACATGAGCACGCTCGCCGACGCCGCGAACCTGCGCGTGGCCAACGTCTTCCACGCGGGCGACGGCAACCTGCACCCCCTGATCCTGTTCGACGACGCGGTACCCGGCGCGCCGAAGGCCGCCGAGGACCTGGGTTTCGCGATCCTCGACCTCTGCATCCGGGCAGGCGGCTCGATCACCGGCGAGCACGGTGTCGGACTGGAGAAGAAGTCCAAGATGGCCGGTCAGTTCACGCCGGAGGACCTCGACACGATGCAGCTCGTGCGTTGCGCGTTCGACCCGGCGGGCCTGGCCAACCCGGGCAAGCTCTTCCCCACCCCTCGGCTGTGCGGCGAGCGGCCGGGTGTCCGCACCGCGGACACCGCACCCGACCCGGCGCTGGGGGAGGTGTTCTGACGTGGCGGCCGTGAGTTCTCATCCGATCGCCGGTGTCACGCCGTCCGAGGTGGTCACGCCTGCCTCGGCAGGCGAGGTCGCCGACGTCCTGCGGTCCACGACCGGCACCGTCGTCCCCGTCGGCGCGGGCACCAAGACCGGCTGGGCGGCGCCGCCGACGTCCTGCGACCTGTTGCTGCGCACGACCGAGCTGAACCGGATCGTCGAGCACGTGCCCGGCGACCTCGTCGTGGTCGCCGAGGCAGGCGTACCGCTCGAGACGCTGCAGGCGCGGCTGGCCGAGCACAACCAGATGCTCGCCCTCGACCCGCCCGAGCCGGGCGCGACGCTCGGCGGGATCGTCGGCGCGAACGCCTCCGGCCCACGGCGCCTGCGGTACGGCACCGTGCGCGACCTGCTCATCGGCGTCACCGTCGTGCTCGCGGACGGCACCACGGCCCGTTCCGGCGGCAAGGTCGTGAAGAACGTCGCCGGCTACGACCTCGGCAAGCTCTACACCGGCGCGCACGGGGCACTCGGCGTGCTCGTCTCGACGACCTGGCGGCTGCACCCGCTCCCGGCCGCGGCAGGCACGGTGACCGTCCCGGTCGCGGACGCCGCCGAGGCCGGCCGACTCGCGAGCCTGCTCGTGCGGTCCACGCTGACCCCGACCGCGGTCGAGCTGCGCTGGGACGGCGGCGCGGGCGAGCTGGTCGTGTTGTTCGAGTCCATCCCGGCGTCGGTCGACGCGCAGTCGGCCGCGGCCGTCGAGCTGCTCGGCCCCGGCGAGCGGGGGACCGAGCCGCCGCCGTGGTTCGGCGAGCGGCCGACCGGGGGAGTGGTGCTGCGCCTGGCCTACGAGCCACACGCCCTGCCGCGCGTACTGGCCGCGCTGCCCGCCGAGGCGTCCGGCACCGCGTCGGCGGGCACCGGGGTGGCGTACATGGCGGTGCCGGCGGACACGGATCTGGCCGCGTTGCGTGCGGCGATCGCCTCCTACGACGGGTCGGCGGTCGTCCTGGACAGACCGGCCGACGCCGACATCGACCACTGGGGACCGGTGCCCGACTCGTTCGGGCTGATGACCCGCGTCAAGGACCAGTTCGACCCGGGACGGCGCCTGTCGCCCGGCCGCCTGTTGGGAGGGCTGTGATGAGCGCCGACGCAGGTCAACTTCCCGAGGGTGCCAGCCGCGCCACCGACCAGGCCGCCGCCGAGGTCGTCGGCGCCCGCAGGCCCGTCGACCTCGGCCAGGGCGGCCCGATCGCGGCCAGCGCGCCGGGGGCGACCGTGGGACTGGGCATGCCGGGCAGCGGGCCGCCGAAGGGCAGCGTGTTCGACGAACACCACCCGCCGGACCCCGCGCTGCTGAGCGACTGTGTCCACTGTGGATTCTGCCTGCCGACCTGTCCCACGTACGTGTTGTGGGGCGAGGAGATGGACAGCCCGCGCGGCCGCATCGACATCATGAAGGGTGCGGTGGCGGGCGACGCGTTCGACGCGAACAGCGTGCGGCACCTCGACCAGTGCCTCGGCTGCATGGCGTGTGTGACCGCGTGCCCGTCGGGTGTGCAGTACGACAAGCTCATCGAGGCCACCCGCGCGCAGCTGGACCGGCGCGTGACCCGGCCGCCGTCGCAGCGGTGGCTGCGCAGGCTGATCTACGGCCTGTTCCCGTACCCCCGGCGCCTGAAGGCACTGCGTGGGCCGCTGCGGGCCTACCAGGTGAGCGGGCTCGGCAGGCTGATCGCGTGGAGCGGGTTGCGGGACAGGCTGCCGGAACCGTTGCAGGCCATGGAAGCCCTCGCGCCCAAGCTCGGCAGGGTCGAGAAGCTGGCGGAGCGCACCCCGGCCACCGGCACGAAGCGGCGTACGGTCGGCCTGCTGACCGGCTGCGTGCAGGGCACGTTCTTCCCCGACGTCAACGCCGCCACCGTGCGGGTGCTCGCCGCGGAGGGCTGCGAGGTCGTCGTGCCGAAGGCGCAGAGCTGCTGCGGCGCGCTGTCCGCGCACGCGGGCCGCGAACCGGAGGCACTCGCGTTCGCCAGGCGCGTGATCGAGACCTTCGAGGCCGCCGGAGTGGACAACGTCGTGGTGAACGCGGCGGGCTGCGGCTCCAACCTCAAGGACTTCGCCCACCAGCTGCGGGACGAGCCGGAGTGGGCGGCACGCGCGGAAGCGTTGTCCGCCAAGGCACGTGACGTCAGCGAGCTGATCGACGAGCTGGGCCCGGTCGCACAGCGCCACCCGCTGCCGATGACCGTGGCCTACCAGGACGCGTGCCACCTCGCGCACGCGCAGGGCGTGCGTGGCCAGCCACGGCGGCTGCTGCGCGGCATCCCCGGCGTCGAGCTGAAGGAGCTGCGCGAGGCCGAGATCTGTTGCGGCAGCGCGGGAACGTACAACATCCTCAACCCGGGTCCGGCTCGTGAGCTTGGCGAGCGCAAGGCGAGCGCGGTGCTCGCCACCGGCGCCCAGGTGATGGTCACGGCCAACCCGGGGTGCTGGATGCAGGTCGCGACGACGCTCGCCAGAATGGGGCGGCGGATGCCCGTGGCACACACCGTGCAGGTGCTGGACGCCTCGATCCGCGGCGTGCCCGTCGCGGCGTTACTCCAACGGGCGCTTGACGGCCCGGGTACCGTCGTGTCCACTGTGGACGCACGGGACACCTCCCCGAACGCGACGGGAAAGCGCTCCCGTGCGAACCACACCTCCCCGTCAGCGTAGAAGGGGTTGTTCGATGCACTTAGCCGACTACCACCAGCAGTACAGTCCCATCGGCGGGTCGCTGGGACTTACCTCGCTGTTCGCCATCCTGCCCCTCCTCGTGTTGTTCATCCTCCTTGGTGTGCTGCGGATGCGGGCCTGGCTCGCCTCGCTCATCTCCCTCGCCGTCTCGGTGGTCGTCGCGGTCGCCGTGTACTCGATGTCACTGCCGGACGCGCTCAACAGCGGCCTGCTCGGTGCCGCGTTCGGGTTCTTCCCGATCATGTGGATCGTCATCAACGCGATCTGGGTCTACAACCTGACCGTCGAGACAGGACATTTCGACGTGCTGCGCCGGTCGTTCGCGAAGATCAGCGACGACCAGCGCGTACAGGCCATCATCATCGCGTTCTCGTTCGGCGCGCTGCTGGAGGCACTCGCCGGGTTCGGCACGCCGGTGGCGATCAGCTCGGTCATGCTGATCGCGCTGGGCTTCCGGCCGTTGAAGGCGGCGGGCCTCGCCCTGGTGGCGAACACGGCGCCGGTGGCGTTCGGCGCGATCGCGGTGCCGATCACGACACTGGCGACGGTGACCGGCCTGCCGGTCGACGACCTCGGCGCGATGGTCGGCCGACAGACTCCGATCCTGTCGGTGATCGTCCCGCTGGCACTGGTGTTCATCGTGGACGGCAGGCGCGGGCTGCGCCAGACGTGGGCGCCGGCGCTGGTCTGCGGCCTGACCTTCGGCGTGTTCCAGTACCTCTCGTCGAACTTCTGGTCGGTGCCCCTGTCGGACATCATCGCCTCGCTGGCCTCCGCGCTGGCGGTGCTGCTGTTCACCAGGGTGTGGCACGCCAAGGAGAGCTACGTCGAGTCCGACGTGGACGACGAGGCCGAGGTGGACGGCGGCGTCGGCGGTGCGACCACTCCCCGTGGCCCGCGCGACGGCGTCCGTGCCGACGGTGACACGGTCGTGGCGACCAGGACCCGCAGCGAGGCCGGTCCGGAGGTGCGTGACACCCCGATGGAGGTGTTCCGCGCCTACGCGCCGTACCTGATGATCATCGTGGTCTTCGTGCTGGCCACCCGTGTCCCGGCGATCACGGGCAAGCCACCGGCGAAACCGGGTCAGTCCGGTACGGGGCTGGAGGCGGTCACCCAGATCATCAACTGGCCGGGCCTGCACATCTACAACGCGAGTGGCAAGGTGGTCGCGACCACGTTCAAGCTGAACTACCTGTCGGCGGCGGGCACGCTGCTGCTGATCTCCGGCATCCTGACGCTGCCGATCCTCAAGGTCGGTCTGGGCAGGGCACTTCGTGCCTACGGCAAGACGCTCGACCAGCTGAAGTTCGCGATCCTGACCGTGATGCTGGTGCTGGCACTGGGTTACATCATGAACGAGTCCGGCGCGACCACCACGCTCGGCCTGCTGGTGGCGGGTGCGGGCGGCGCGTTCGCGTTCCTGTCGCCGATCCTCGGCTGGCTCGGCGTCGCGGTGACCGGCTCGGACACGTCGTCGAACTCGCTGTTCGGCGCACTCCAGATCACCGCGGCGGGCCAGGCGGGCCTGTCCACGACCCTGATGGCCGCGGCCAACTCGTCCGGCGGCGTGCTCGGCAAGATGATCTCCCCGCAGAACCTGGCCATCGCCGCGTCCGCGGTGGGCATGCAGGGCAAGGAAGGCGTGCTCTTCCGCAGGGTGATCGCGTGGAGCCTGGTGTTCCTGCTCGGCATGTGCGTCCTGGTGTTCCTGCAGAGCACACCGGTACTGAGCTGGATGGTGGTCGGACAGTAGCCGGCGCACCCCGGAACAGGGGCGGCGACGAACGTCGCCGCCCCTGGAGTGCGTGGGACCTGTCGTCCCGGACCGAGGTCGTCACTGTCCGAAGAGGTCGTCGTGTTTCGCGCTCCGCGGGGCGCAGACTGTCGGGCATGACCACGTTGGGTGAGA
Organism: Actinophytocola oryzae; assembly: GCF_004364325.1. Lineage (GTDB taxonomy): Bacteria > Actinomycetota > Actinomycetes > Mycobacteriales > Pseudonocardiaceae > Actinophytocola > Actinophytocola oryzae. The sequence goes on from NZ_SOCP01000001.1 coordinate 900,414, forward strand.
GGTTCGCGAGGGCGCTCGCGGCCAAGGACGAGGAAGGGGTCCGTGCCGTCACGGCCCCGGACGTGAACTTCCGCGCGATGACGCCGGGCCGGTTCTGGGAGGCGGCCTCCCACGAGGACCTGGTCGACATCCTGTTCGCCAACTGGCTGGAGCCGAGCGACGAGGTGGTGGCGCTCGTGTCCGTCTCGGACGGTGAGGTGTCGACGCGCCGGCACGTCACCTACCGCCTGCACCTGCGCAACGCGGACGGCGACTCGCTGATGGAACAACAGATGTACTACGACGTCGTCGGCGACCGGATCAGCTGGGCGCGCGTGATGTGCTCGGGGTTCGTACGCACCTAGTGCCCGCGCGGTGGGTCCTCGTCCGTGGTGAGGCGCACGTCGCTGTCGAAGCGGTAGGGCGCGGTCGTCACCAGGGGACCGACGAGTCTGCGCAGCCTGCTGATCTCGGCCCGCACGGTCACCTGGTGGTCCCCGTCGCCGAACAGGCGCTGGCTGAGGTCGGCCGCGGTCAGGCCGTCGGGGCCGGCGCGGCGCAGTGCGCGCAGGACCTCCGCGTGCCTCGGCGAAAGCCTGGTGCGCCAGTGCCGTTCGGCCGGGCCGTGGGTCGAGTGCACGTCCAGCACGGCCCCGCCACCGGCGCCGGTGGACAGGTGGGCGCTGATGGTCTGCCTCGACCCGGCCTGGCGGACGAGCCACCCGCCGGGCAGCCGTTCCGGCACGCACAGCCCGAGCCCCGGCACGGCGAGCGGACGCCCGTCAGCGGGTGCGGCGATCCGGTCGCGACCGGCCACCCCGGACTGGTGGGCCACCCAGCCGTCGTCGTCGACCACCAGCAGCGGCCCGGACACCGTGGCCAGCAGGTGCTCGGCGCCGGCACGCAGCCGGTCCAGGCGCAGCCGGTGGTGCTGCCAGAGCCGCATCTCGGCCAGCCGGGTGGCGCTTTGGATGAGGGCGCCGATCGCGGGGTGCAGGGTCAGCGCGGGACCGCTGACGTCGACGACCCCGAGCAGCTCGCCGGTACGCGGGTCGTGCACGGGCGCCGCGGTGCAGTACCAGGGGTGCTGGCCCAGTTCGAAGTGCTCGGCCGCGAACAGCTGCACCGGCGCCCTCTCGGCGAGCGCGGTGCCGATGGCGTTGGTCCCGACGTGGTCCTCGGTCCACGTCGCGCCCTCCTCGAAACCGAGTGTGTCGGCACCGAGGAGCACCCGGGGCGCGCCCTCCCGCCACAGGATCACGCCGTCGGCGTCGATGACCACGCTGATGAAGTGCGACGCGTCGGCGACGCCACTGAGCACGCCGCGCAGCTCGTCGACCACGAGCCCGAGCGGCGAGCAGGCACGGCGGCGTTCGACCTCGTCGCGGGACACGCCCTCGCGGGTGTTGGGCCGGGACGGGTCCAAACCGAACCCCAGCACACGGGACCACGACCGGGTCACGACGGAACGTAACGAGGTGGGCGGCGCGGCACCGCTCATCACCGCGTCGTGCGCTCGGTGCAGCACCCGGGAGTGCCGCACCAGGTCGGTGCCCGGCAACACCGCCGTGGCGCCGTCTGCGCTGGTCACACTGCCTCCCGCTACGGCTTCCCACCCAGCATAAGCCGGTGACCCGTGCCACGGGCAACATCGTGCAACGGTTGCCGAGTAGCTCGGTCGGCGGTTCACTCCATTCGACGGAGCCCCCGGGAGGACAACGATGACCGACACCCTGGAACGTCCGGCCGAGGCGTCAGCCGCGGCGACCCGTGCCGACGCCTGGCTCAGCGCGTTCTCGGCGGCGCTCGCCACACGCGACATCGACCGCGCCGCCGCCATGTTCGCCACCGAGAGCTACTGGCGCGACCTGATCGCGTTCTCCTGGAACATCACCACGGTCGAGCACCGGGACGGGGTGCGTGATCTGCTCGGCGCGACCCTCGAGCGGACCGCCCCGGAGCCGTTCGTGCGCGAGGACGACGCCGAGGAGGCCGACGGTGTCGTCACCGCGTGGTTCCGGTTCGAGACGGCCGTCGGCCGAGGCCGTGGCCTCGTGCGGCTGGTGTCCGAGGACGGCGCCGATCGGGCGTGGACGTTCCTGACCACGATGTACGAGCTGAAGGGCCACGAGGAACCCGCGCGGGACCGCAGGCCGATGGGCGCGGAGCACGGGGCGAACAAGGGCCGCACGACCTGGGCCGAGCGCCGTGCGCACGAGGCCGAGACCCTCGGGGTGTCGGAGCAGCCGCACGTGCTGGTGGTCGGCGGCGGCCAGGGCGGCATCGCACTCGGCGCCCGGCTGCGCCAGCTCGGCGTGCCCGCGCTCGTGGTCGACAAGCACACCCGGCCGGGTGACCAGTGGCGCAAGCGGTACAAGTCGCTGTGCCTGCACGACCCGGTTTGGTACGACCACCTGCCCTACCTGAAGTTCCCGGAGAACTGGCCCGTGTTCGCGCCGAAGGACAAGATCGGCGACTGGCTGGAGTCCTACGTCGCCACGATGGAGGTGCCGTACTGGCCCTCGACCACGGCGACGTCGGCGACGTGGTCGGCGGAGGCCGGCGAGTGGACGGTCGAGGTCGAGCGCGAGGGCACCCCGCTGACGCTGCGACCCAGGCAGCTGGTGTTGGCCACGGGCATGTCCGGCAAGCCGAACGTCCCCGAGATTCCCGGCACGGACGTCTTCCGGGGCGACGTGCACCACTCGTCGGCCCACCCGGGTCCGGACGCCTACGCCGGCAGGCGCGCGGTGGTGGTCGGCAGCAACAACTCCGCCTTCGACATCTGCGGCGCGCTGTGGGAGAACGACGCCGACGTCACGATGGTGCAGCGCTCGTCGACCCACATCGTGCGCAGCGACAGCCTCATGGACATCGGTCTCGGCGCGCTGTACTCGGAGCAGGCGGTGGCGGCCGGGGTGACCACGGAGAAGGCCGACCTGATCTTCGCTTCGCTGCCGTACCGGATCATGCACACCTTCCAGAAGCCGCTGTACGAACAGATGGCCGAGCGGGACAGGGACTTCTACGAGCGACTGGAGAACGCCGGCTTCTGGCACGACTGGGGCGACGACGGGTCCGGCCTGTTCATGAAGTACCTGCGGCGCGGCTCCGGCTACTACATCGACGTCGGCGCGGCGGACCTGGTGGCAGACGGGGCGGTCAGGCTGGTCCACGGCCAGGTCACCCACCTCACCGAGGACGCCGTGGTGCTGGCCGACGGGACCGAGCTGACCGCGGACCTGGTCGTGTTCGCCACGGGCTACGGCTCGATGAACGGCTGGGCGGCCGACCTGATCAGCCAGGAGGTCGCCGACCGGGTCGGCAAGGTGTGGGGCCTCGGCTCGGACACCACGAAGGACCCGGGCCCGTGGGAGGGCGAGCAACGCAACATGTGGAAGCCGACCCGGCAGGACGGGCTCTGGTTCCACGGGGGCAACCTGCACCAGTCCCGGCACTACTCGCTGTACCTGGCACTGCAGCTCAAGGCCCGCTACGAGGGCCTGGACACGCCGGTCCACAACCTGGCGGAGGTGCACCACACGTCGTGACTACCGCGCCCCGGCTCCCGCGAGCCGGGGCGCGGCCGGTCGCGGCACCCGCAGGCCCGGTGCCAGTGCCAGGGTGACCGCGACCGAGGCCGCCGCCATCACTGTCATCGCCACCGCCGGGGAGGTCAGCTCCGCGACCCCACCGGCGAGACCCGCGCCGACGCCCTGCATCGTGAGCATCCCGGAGCTGTGCAGCCCGAGCGCGTGCCCGGACAGGCTTTCGGGCGTCAGCGCCATCAGCCGCTCCTGCAACAGGAGCGTCGCCGAGTACCCGACCGACGCGAGCGTCACGACGACCGACGCCACCGGCAGCGGCGGGTACAGGGCGAACACCAGGTACGGCGCGGCGAGCAGCAGCCGCATCGCCGGACTCAGCCGCCGACGCCACGCCGGGGACACGAACCGGCCCGTCACCGTGTCACCCAGCAGCATCCCGAACGCCGCCAACGCGAACAGCCATCCCGCGTGCGTCGGCGAGTACGGCACGAACAGCGACTCGCAGCCCACGATCAACCCGTTCGGCACCCACATCGCGACGTACACGTACCGCCGAGGCACCGACGACCACAGCTCACCGTTGTTCCGCCACGTCGCGGCCACCGACGGGCGCCCGGCGGCCCGTGGCGGCCTGCGGCTGAGCCCGGACCGTGCCGCGAGGGCCGCGAGCAGGTACAGGCCCGCCGCCACGAGCAGGGTCACGCCAGGCGACAGGAACGAGACCAGCACCCCGCCGACCGCGAACCCGCAGATCTGCATCAACCCCACCGACATGTTCAGCACCGAGCGGCCGAGCAGGTAGGCGTCGCGCGTGAGGATCTCGTTCAGCAGCCCGTACCGCACCCCGCCGCCGAGCGACGCGAACGGGCCGAGGCCGAGCACGACGGTGAACAACGCCCACACCGGCAGCCCGGGCACGGCCAGTACCGCGGATCCCACGGCGAACAGGACCGCGAGACCCGTCATGGCCGCGCGTGGCGGCAGGCGGTCGGCCGCCGACAGCAGCACGGTCGCGCCGAGCACCTGCGCGAGCGACGGGCCGAACATGGCGAGCGCGGACAGCAGCGGCGAACCGGTCGCCGAGTAGACCAACGTGCCCAGTGCCAGCCCGTTCACGGTCTGGCCCGCCGTCTGCAGGGAGCTGGTCGTGAACAGCGGCGTGAACTCCGGTGTCCGGAACAGCTCGCGGTAGGTGCGCATGACCGGAAGTCTCAACAGGAATCCCCGGCCCGGTTAGAGTTTCGCGTGGAGGCGAAACATGGGCTGGTGGCAGATCTCGGCGGACACGCTCGCGAACAGCCGGTTCGTGGTCTCGCCGCTGTCCGAGGCGCTCGCGAGCCTGCGGGTCCTCTACCGGGGCACCGCCGCGCACCCCGGCGAGCGCGCGTGGCTCGACACCCACCTCGCCGCGTTCCGCGACCGTCTCGCCGCCGACCCGGTCACCGCCCTGCTCCTGCGGGCCGCGTTCGGCCGCACGTGGACCGCCGACTTCCTCACCCCGCCGCCGACCGGCGACCAGTCGTTCGAGGAGGAGCTGGCCCGGCTGTGGGACACGCCGCCCGACGCCGCCCGCGAGCAGCTGGCCTACTCGTCCGGCGGCTCGCTGCCGAACGAGCTGCACCGCGACGACCTGCCCGCCCGTGCCGTCGACCTCGTCGGGTGGGTGTGGACGCGGACGGTGCGGCCCGACTGGTCGCGGCGCCTGCGGATCATCGAGGCGGACATCGTCGCGCGGACCGCGCAGCTCACCCGCGGCGGCTGGGCCAGTGCGCTGGACGACATGCGTGCCGGGATGCGCTGGCTCGGCGAGAGCAGGCTGCAGATCAACGCGTATGACTACCCGCCGATGGATCTCACCGGCGCGCGGTTGGTGTTCGTCCCGGTCACGCCGAGCTGGCGCGGCTGGGTCGCCTACGACAGCAGCGAGCACCACGCGATCGTCTACCCGTGCTCAGGAGTGCTCGCCGACGTCGACCGGGCGGCGGCTCCGGCCTCGCTGCGACGGTTGCTCGGACCCGCCCGTGCCGGGGTCCTCGTGCTGCTCGGCACCCCGAAGAGCACCACCCAGCTGGTGGCGCTGACCGACCAGGGACTGGGCTCGGTCGGCAGGCACCTACGCGTGCTGCTCGACGCGCACCTGATCGGCCGGCGCCGGGCGGGCAGGTCGGTTCTGTACTACCGAACGGCCGTGGGCGACCTGCTCGTGAGCGAAACCAGCGGGACTATCGCTGCCAATGTGCAAACTTTTGCTGACTAGTTGCACTCTTTCGCCGAAAGTAGACATATGATCCAGCTCACAAAGTCACGCTCCTCCCCTGCCATCAAGACCACGGAACGGGACCCACCATGCGAAGTACCCCGAGGTGGCGCGCTGCCGCCTGCGCCGGACTGCTGGTTGCCACCAGCGCGGTGACCATCCTTGCCACCACCCCCGCCCAGGCCCACCCCGTCAACGCCGCCGACTACCAACAGGTAGAGCTGGCCAAGGGTGTGGGCGAGATGGGTGAGCCGATGTCGCTCGCGGTGCTGCCGGACCGCTCGGTCCTGCACACGTCCCGCAACGGCGAGCTGCGGCGCACCGACGCGAACGGCACCACGACGGTGATCGGCACGCTGTCGGTCTACTCGCACGACGAGGAGGGCCTGCAGGGCGTCGGCGTCGACCCCGGCTTCGCCACCAACCGGTTCATCTACCTCTACTACGCGCCACCGCTGTCCACCCCGGCGGGCGACGCACCCGCGAGCGGCACGGACTTCTCCGCGTGGAACGGCGTGAACCGGTTGTCCCGCTTCACCCTCAACGCCGACAACACCCTCAACACGGCCAGCCAGGTCACCGTCCTCGACGTGCCCGCCAGTCGGGGCATCTGCTGCCACGTCGGCGGGGACATCGACTTCGACGCCGCGGGCAACCTCTACCTGACCACGGGCGACGACTCCAACCCGTTCGACTCCGGCGGCTTCTCGCCGCTCGACGAGCGCAGCGGCCGCAACCCTGCCTTCGACGCCCAGCGCAGCGCGGGCAACACGAACGACCTGCGCGGCAAGGTGTTGCGCATCAAGGTGAACGCGAACGGCTCGTACTCGATCCCGTCGGGCAACCTGTTCGCGCCAGGCACCGCGAGGACCCGCCCCGAGATCTACGCGATGGGCTTCCGCAACCCGTTCCGGATGAGCGTGGACAAGGCGACCGGCGCGGTCTACCTCGGCGACTACGGCCCGGACGCGGGTGCCGCCGACGCGAACCGCGGCCCCGGCGGGCAGGTCGAGTTCAACCGGATCACCTCCGCCGGCAACTACGGCTGGCCCTACTGCACCGGGTCGGCCACGACCGCCGAGACCTACAACGAGTTCACGTTCCCGTCCGGCCCCTCCGGCGCGCGCTACAACTGCGCGGGCGGCCCGACCAACAACTCGCCCAACAACACCGGCCTGACCACCCTGCCGCCCGTGCGGCCGGCGTGGATCAAGTACGACAACTGCTCGGTCGCCGCGTTCGGCTGCGGGTCGGAGTCGCCGATGGGCGGCCCCGTCTACCACTACGACGCGAACCTGAACTCGTCGGTGAAGTTCCCCGCCGTCATGGACGGGCACGTCTTCCTCGGCGAGTACGGCCGCAGGTGGCTGCGCACCGCGCACGTCAACAGCGACGGCAGCGCGGGCCAGATCGACACGTTCCCGTGGACCGGCACCCAGGTCATGGACATGGCCTTCGGCCCGGACGGCGCGCTGTACGTGCTGGACTACGGCACCGGCAACTTCGGCGGCGACGCCAACTCGGCCCTGTACCGCATCGAGTACAACCCGGCGGGCAACCAGGCACCGACCGCGGCGGCGAGCGCGAACCGGACCTCCGGCACCGCGCCGCTGACCGTGAACTTCTCCTCGGCGGGCTCGTCCGACCCGGAGGGCGGCGCGCTCGGCTACCTGTGGAACTTCGGTGACGGCACCACGTCCACCGCGGCCAACCCGACGAAGACCTACACCACCAACGGACAACGCACGGCGACGCTGACGGTCACCGACTCGGGTGGCCGCACCGGCAACGCCACCGTCGTGATCACCGTGGGGAACACCGCGCCGTCGGTCACCCTCACGACACCGGCGAACGGGTCGACGTTCAACTTCGGTGACACCGTGCCCTACACGATCACCGTGTCCGACCCCGAGGACGGCGCGATCGACTGCGCCAGGGTGAAGCTGACCTACATCCTCGGCCACGACAGCCACGGCCACCCGATCACGTCGAAGAACGGCTGCTCCGGCACGATGACCGTCCCGGTCGACGGTGAGCACGACACCGCCGCGAACCTGTACGCGGTGTTCGACGCCGAGTACACCGACAACGGCGGAGGCGGCCAGCCCGCGCTGACCACCCACTCGCAGAACAGGTTGCAGCCCGCGCACCGGCAGGCCGAGCACTACAGCAGCCAGTCGGGCACCACCCAGATCACCAAGGCCGAGGCGGAGGGCGGCAAGACCGTCGGCGACATCGACAACGGCGACTGGATCGCGTTCCAGCCGTACGCGCTCGCCGGCATCGCCCGGGTCTCGGCGCGGGTGTCCTCCGGCGGCGTCGGCGGCACGCTCACCGTGCGGTCCGGCTCGGCGACCGGCACCGTGCTCGGCACGATGGCGGTGCCGAACACCGGCGGCTGGGAGACGTTCACCGACGTGGCGACGAACCTCGGCAACGTGCCGGCAGGCACGACGACGCTGTACCTGACCTTCTCCGGCGGCACGGGGGCGTTGTTCGACATGGACGCCTTCACCTTCTCGAAGACGGCGGCAGGCGGCCAGGGCCCGATCCGGGGCAGCGGCAAGTGCGTCGACATCTCCGGCGCCGGCACCGCGGACGGCACGAAGATCCAGCTGTACACGTGCAACAACACCGCGGCGCAGTCGTGGACGGTCAACGGCGCCACCCTTCGCGCACTCGGCAAGTGCATGGACATCCAGGGCGGCGGCACCGCGGACGGCACCCTCGTGCAGCTCTACACCTGCAACAACTCGGGCGCGCAGAACTGGGCGGCCAACGCGGACGGCACACTGCGCAACCCGCAGTCGGGCAAGTGCCTGACCCCGTCCGGCAACGGCACGGCGGACGGCACCCAGCTGGTCATCGCCACCTGCACCACCGCCGCCACCCAGCGCTTCACCCTCCCGTGAGAGGAAACGACATGAGACACACCGTTCGCTCGGTGCTCGCGGTGGCCGCCGCCACCGCGACGATCATGGCCGGTACCAACGGCCCGACCGCCAGCGCGGCGGACGCCCCCTACGACGTGCTGGTGTTCTCCAAGACCGCGGGCTTCCGCCACGACGCGATCCCGATCGGGATCCAGACCATCCGGGAACTGGGCGCCGCCAACAACTTCACGGTGACCGCCACCGAGGACGCGGGCGCGTTCACGACGAGCAACCTCGCGCAGTACGAGACGGTCGTGTTCCTCAACACCACCGGTGACGTGCTCAACGCCGCCCAGCAGACCGCGTTCGAGTCCTACATCCGGGGCGGACACGGGTACCTGGGCGTGCACGCGGCAGCCGACACCGAGTACGACTGGCCGTTCTACGGCGAGCTGGTCGGCGCCTGGTTCTCGTCGCACCCGGCGATCCAGCAGGTCACCGAACGGGTGGAGAACCGCGCGCACGCGGCGACCGCACACCTCGGCCAGACCTGGGTCCGTACCGACGAGCTGTACAACTACCGCACCAACCCGAGAAGCAGCGCGCGGGTACTGGCCACTCTGGACGAGTCGACCTACTCCGGCGGCACGATGGGCGCCGACCACCCGCACACGTGGTGCAAGGCCTACCAGGGCGGCCGGTCGTTCTACACCGGCAACGGCCACACCCAGGAGAGCTACGCCGATCCGGCGTTCCGCTCGATGCTGCTGGGCGGACTCCGTTACACGGCAGGCAGGTCGAAGGCCGACTGCCGCCCGGAGACCGGCTACACCAGCCTGTACAACGGTTCCACGGCCGGCTGGTCGCAGGCGGGCCCCGGCAACTTCACGAACTCGGACGCCACCCTGACGTCGGTCGGCGGCATGGGCCTGTTCTGGTACAGCACCAAGGAGTTCCGATCTTACTCGCTGAAGCTGGACTGGCGGATGGCCGGTGACGACAACTCCGGGGTGTTCATCGGGTTCCCGTCGAGCACCGACCCGAACTCGGCCGTGAACAACGGCTACGAGATCCAGATCGACGCGACCGACACGGCCGACCGCACGACCGGTTCGGTGTACGGCTTCAAGTCGGCCGACATCGCGGCGAGGGACGCGGCGCTCAACCCGCCGGGGGAGTGGAACACCTACGAGCTGCTGGTGGAAGGGGAGCACCTGCAGGTGTTCCTCAACGGTGTCAAGATCAACGACTTCACCAACACCGTCCCGGCCAGGTCGCTCACCTCCGGCTACGTCGGCATCCAGAACCACGGCACGGGTGACGACGTGTCGTTCCGGTCCGTCCGGATCAAGGAGCTGGGCGGCACCAACCCGAACCCGGGGGTCGGGCCGATCACCGGCAGCGGCAAGTGCGTCGACATCTCGGGCTCCGGCACCGCGGACGGCACCAAGATCCAGCTCTACACGTGCAACCAGACCGGTGCGCAGATCTGGACGGTGTCCGGCTCGACGCTGGTGGCGCTGGGCAAGTGCATGGACGTCGCGGGTGGCGCGACCGCCGACAACACCCGTGTGCAGCTGTGGACCTGCAACGGGAGCGGCGCGCAGAGCTGGACGGCCCAGTCCGACGGCACGCTGCGCAACCCGCAGTCGGGCAAGTGCCTGACCCCGCAGAGCGGCGGCACCGCCGACGGCACACAGCTGGTCATCGCGCCGTGCACCGGCGCCGCGAACCAGCGGTGGACGATGCCCTGACCGTGCTCGGGCGCCGCGGAGCTCACACCCCCGCGGTGCCCGGCACACGGTAGGTTCGGAGTGGACCACCATTCCTTCCGCTCAGGGGAAACCGTGACACAGTCGGAAAGCGACGGCAGGCGCCGGGTGCACACAGAGGACGCGCCCGCGCCGGCAGGCAGCTACTCGCAGGCGGTCGTCGCGGGCGGCTTCGTGTTCCTGTCCGGACAGACCCCGCGCCTGCCGGACGGCACCAGGCTCACCGAGGCGCCGTTCGACGTCCAGGCACGGCAGGTGCTGACCAACCTGGAGGCCGTGGCTCGTGCGGCCGGCACGTCACTGCGGAACGCGACGATGGTCACGGTGTACCTGCGCGACCTCGGCGACCGCGCGGCCTTCGACGAGGTCTACCGCGAGTTCCTGGGCGACCCGTTCCCGGCGCGGGTGATCCTGCCGTGCGACCTGGTCGGCATGGCGGTCGAGGTGTCGGCGACAGCGCTGGTGGTGGCGTGATGTCGCGAGGAGTGGTCGTCACCGGTGCCGCGCAGGGCATCGGACGTGCCGTCGCCACGGCGTTCGCCGAACAGGGCGACCGGGTGGCCGTGCACTACTCGACCAGTGCGGCGGCCGCGGAGGCGACCGTGGCCGCGCTGCCTGGCGAGGGACACGTCGTGATCGGCGGTGACCTGACCGATCCGGCGCGGGCCGGGTCGGTGGTCGCCGAGGCTGTCGCCGCGCTGGGCGGCCTTGACGTGGTGGTGAACAACGCGGCGGCCATGATCCGGCACCCCCTGGCCGAGACGTCCTATGCGGACTGGCAGGAGGCGTGGCGGGAGACGTTCGCGGTGAACGTGCTGGCGGCGGCGAACGTGAGCTACTGCGCGGCCCGGCACATGATCGACACCGGCCGCGCGGGCCGCATCGTGAACGTCGGCTCGCGCGGTGCCTTCCGGGGCGAGCCCGACTATCCCGCCTACGGGGCGAGCAAGGCGGCCCTGCACGCGATGGGGCAGTCGCTGGCCGTGTCGCTCGCGCCGCACGGCATCGTGGTGGCGTCGGTGGCCCCCGGGTTCGTCGAGACCGAACGTGTCGCGGACGTGCTCAGTGGTCAGCAGGGCGCGGACATCCGTGCGCAGAGCCCGTTCGGCAGGGTGGCAACCCCGGAGGAGGTCGCCGCCGCGGTCACCTACCTCGCCTCACCGGGCGCGACCTGGTCCTCCGGCGCGATCCTGGACCTCAACGGGGCGTCCTACCTGCGTACCTGACTCAGCGGTACAGACCGAGCAGCGCGCGGGACGCGGCGTCGACGATCTCGTCGGCCGTGGCCGTGAGGGTGCCGTCCAGCCACGCGGTGACCAGTTCGGCCATGCCGCCGATGAAGAGCAGGCCCGCGGTCTCGTCCTCGTTCTCGCTGCGGCCCGAGGAACCGAGCCATTCGCGGGTCTCGATCGCCGCCTGGTGGGCCAGGTGCCGGAGCAGGTCGGTCCTGCGCTGTCGCAGCTTCGGCACGGCGACGGACTCCACGATGGCGACCCGGCCCTTGCGGGGATCCTCGATCAACAGGCCCACGAACGCGCCGATCGACGCACGCACCCGTGCTTCCGGCTCCTCGCCCGCCTGCTCGGCCGCGTGTCTGCTGGTCTCCTCGATCTCGGCGGCTATCTCGTTCATCACCGCCTCGAGCAGTGCGTCGAGCCCGGAGAAGCTCTCGTAGAAGTAGCGCTCGGACAGGCCTGCCTCGGCACACACGGCCGTCATCGTGGTGCGGGTGTCCGGGTCGGCCCACACCGCGAGCGCGGCGTCGACCAGCCTGACCCGGCGCGCGGCGGCACGCTCGACGGCGCTGACGCCCCGGTAGACCCCTGACTGCACGGCCATGGTGCTCACCATGCCACAGCCCTCGCGGCAGACAAGGTTGACAGGACGCTCTTCCTGAATCAGGCTGGGGGTGACCGCTGCCACACCAGCGCGGAGGAGAGCCAATGACGGCCGAGGTTCGGGAACCGCGTGACAACAGGTCGGCACCGCGGCCCATCCCCACACTGCGCCGCGACGACCGCGGCCTGCCCTTCGTCGGCCAGCTCCTGGAGTACGCCAAGGACCCGGTCGGCCTCTACCGGCACCACTGGGAGCGTTACGGCCCCGTCGCCCCCTTCCGCACGGTCGGCAGGGACGCCGCGATGCTCCTCGGGCCCGACGCGTGCGGCGAGGCGTTGCAGAACAAGGACAAGGCGTTCGCCAACGGACCGGCGTGGTCGCAGCTCGTCGGCCCCTTCTTCAACCGCGGCCTCATGCTCATCGACTTCGACGAGCACCACGGCCACCGCCGGATCATGCAGGAGGCCTTCGTCCGGCCACGGCTGGAGGCCTACACCCGCCGGCTGCACCCCGCCATCGAGCAGGGCATGGCGACCTGGACCGCCGACGAGGAGTTCCCTGCCCACTGGCGGCTCAAGCAGCTGACACTGGACATCGCCGCCGATCTGTTCATGGGCGGCGCCCGCGACACCAGCCAGGCCGAGATGGACCGGGTCAACAGGTCGTTCATCGCGTGCGTCCAGGCCGCCGCGGGGATCATCCGCGCGAACGTGCCGTTCACCAGGTGGGGCCGGGCCTACCGGGGCCGCGGGGTGCTCGAGTCGTTCCTCCGCCACTACCTGCCCGCCAAGCGCGCGACCCAGACCGACGACATCTTCTCCGTGCTCTGCCACATCGAGACCGACGACGGCGACCGGTTCGGCGACGACGACGTCATCAATCACATGGTCTTCCTGATGATGGCCGCGCACGACACCTCGACGATCACCACCTCGACGATGCTGCAGTACCTCGGCCAGCACCCCGTCTGGCAGGAGCGCTGCCGCACCGAGGCACTCGCGCTCGGCCCGGCGCCGTCGGTGGCCGAGCTGGAAGGGCTCGTCTCCCTCGACCTGGTGATGCGCGAGGCGCTGCGGCTGCGCGCGCCCGTTCCGGTGGTGGTGCGCCACACCGTCAAGGAGACTGTCGTTCAGGGCGTCCGCATCCCGGAGGACACCGGCGTCGCGCTGGGCATCCAGTTCACCCACCTCATGGAGGACTACTGGACGAACCCGACGGCCTTCGACCCCGAGCGGTTCTCGCCGGAACGCCGCGAGGACAGGTCGCACCGGTTCGCATGGGAGCCGTTCGGCGGTGGCGTCCACAAGTGCATCGGGATGTACTTCGCGGGACTGGAGGTCAAGGCGATCATGCACCGGCTGTTGCGCGAGTACCACTGGAGCGTCGACCCGGGCTACGTCCCGCCGATGGACAACCACTCGCTGCCGTTCCCCAAGGACGGCCTCCCCATCACTCTCACCAGGAACTGAGCATGGACTTCGACGACACCCCGGAAGAGGCCGCCTGGCGGGCGGAGGTGCGCTCGTTCCTCGAGCAGCACCGCGACGAGCTCGGCTCCCGCGACCTGGACACGGCCAGGGCCAGGGCCAGGCAGGCCACCCTCTACGACGCCGGTTTCGTCGGCGTCACGTGGCCCGTCGAGGCGGGCGGCCGCGGCGGCACGCCGATGCAGCAGGCGATCATCGACCAGGAGACGGCCAGGCTCGACCTGCCTCCGTTGATCAACCTCATCGGCATCGGCATGTGCGGCCCGACCGTGATCGTGCACGGCAGCGACGACCAGAAGAACCGCTACCTCAGGCGGCTGCTCCGCGCGGACGACGTCTGGTGCCAGCTGTTCAGCGAGCCCGCCGCGGGCAGCGACCTGGCCGGGCTGCGCACGAGGGCGGTCCGCGACGGCAACGAGACCTGGCGCGTCGACGGCCAGAAGGTCTGGACGACCCGCGCCCAGCTGTCCGACTACGGCATCCTGCTCACGAGGACCGACCCGGACGTGCCCAAGCACCGGGGGCTCACCATGTTCGTCGTCGACATGAAGGCCAGGGGTGTCACGGTGCGCCCGCTGCGGCAGATGAGCGGCGGCGCGGACTTCAACGAGGTCTTCTTCGACGACGTGGTCATTCCCGACACCGAGCGCCTCGGTGACGTCGGCGACGGCTGGCGGGTCGCGCTGACGACGCTGATGAGCGAGCGCCTGTCGCTGGGTGGCGGCGGCACCGGCATCGGCCCCAGCCCGGAGGCCGTGGCCAGGCACGTGGCGGGGCATCTCGACGCGCTGTCGCCCGACCGGCAGGTGCTGGCCCGCCAGACGCTGGGCCGGGCCTACGTCGCCGCGCTCGGCAGCCGGTACACCGGCTACCGCCAGCTCTCGAAGCTCAGCCGCGGCGAGTTCCCCGGCCCGGAGGCGTCGGCGGGCAAGCTCTCCGGCACCAGGACGGCACGCGACTTCGCCGACCTCGCGGTGCGGGTGCTCGGGGACGACGCACGCGTCGCGTCGTCGGGCGACGGCGTCGGCTGGCAGGAGCTGCAGGCAGGCCTGCCCGGCATGGCCATCGCGGGCGGCACCGACCAGGTGCTGCGCAACATCATCGGCGAGCGCGTCCTCGGGCTGCCCGCCGAGCCGCGCGCCGACAAGGGCGTCACCTTCCGGGAGAGTCTCGCCGCCACCAGCGAGAGGACGAGGCCATGAACTTCGACCTGGACCAGCACCACCTGGACCTGGCCGACGCCGCGCGCGACTTCCTGTCGGCCTCCGCCTCACCGGCCGCGGCCAGGGCGTCGCTCGACGAGGGCGCCGGCGTCCAGCCGGGCCGCGCGGAGCTGGTCAAGAGCGGCTTCGCGACGATCACGGTCCCCGAGAGCGCAGGCGGGGGCGGCGGCAGCGTCCTGGACCTCGCCGTCGTGGCCGAGCAGGCCGGCCGCGTGCTCGCGGGCCCGTCGCTGGTGAGCTACGCACGGGCGGCGGTGCTGCTCGGCGGCGATCCCCGGTCGGCCGAACTCGTCGGGGGCGACGTGGCGGTGGCGGTCGTCGACAGCGGTCCCGTCCTCGACGCCGTCGGCGCCGACACGTTCCTCGCGCTGCGCGACGGCGCGCTGGTCTGCGGGCCGGGCACCGTCACGGCCCGCGAGCCGATCGACGCGACCCGCGGCCTCGGCGACGTCACCCTGGGGGAGACCTCGGTCCTGGTGCCGGACGCGACCGAGCTGTGGTCGCGGGCCGAGCGTGTCGGCCGGACGATCCTCGCCGCCGAGGGCCTCGGCGCCGCCGCCCGCATCCTGGAGATCGGCGTGGCGTACGCGAAGGAGCGGCACGCCTTCGGCCGTGCCATCGGCTCCTACCAGGCGGTCAAGCACATGCTGGTCGACGTGTACGTGGAGGTCGAGCAGCTCCGCTCGCTGGTCTGGTGGGCGGCGTGGGCCGCCGACCACGCGCCGGACGAGCTGCGGCTGGCCTCGGCAGCCGCCAAGGCCGCCTCGGCCACCACCCTGGAGCACGCGGCCGAGACGGTGGTCCAGGTGCACGGCGGCATCGGGTTCACGTGGGAGCACGACGCGCACCTGTACTGGCGCAGGGCCAAGGTGGACCGGTTCCTGCTCGGCGACGACGTGGCCGCCTACGACGAGGTAGCCCGTCTGGCGATGACGTCGTGAGTCCAGGCGAGCACAACCTCGCCGTCCTGGCGGAGCGGGCCTTCGACCGTCTCGGCGACTACGAGTCGCTGTTCTTCGAGGGCAGGTGGCTGACGTCGGGGGAGCTCCACGAGCGTTCGGCCAGGGTCGCGGGCGGCCTGCGCGCACACGGTGTGGCGCCGGGGGACCGGGTGGTCGTGCTGATGATGAACACGCCGGAGGTGTTCATCTCCTACCGGGCGATCTGGCGTGCGGGTGCCGTGGTGACTCCGGTGATCTTCCTGCAGACCGCGCCGGAGCTGCGCCACATCCTGACCGACTCCGGTGCGACGGCCGCGATCGTCAGCTCGGAGCTGGTGGGTCTGTTCGGGGGCGCCGCGGAAGGGCTGGACATCACGACGTTCGTGGTCGGCGACGGCGCGCCGGAGGGCACCACCCCGTTCTCCGCACTGGAGAGCGGCGAGCCCGCCGGGATCGAGCCGCGCGCCGACGACGACCTCGCGGGCCTGCTCTACACGGGCGGCACGACCGGCCGGGCGAAGGGCGTCATGCTGAGCCATCGCGGGCTGTGGGAGGCGGGCCGGGGCATGGACCTGATCGCCAGGACGATGACCTCGACCCGGTCGCTGCTGCCCCTGCCGCTCTCGCACGCCTACGGCCTCAACATCACGATCGCCGCGTTCCACTCGGACCGCAGGCACGTCTCGGTGCTGCAACGCTGGTTCGACCCGGTCGGCTGGCTGACGCTCGTCGCCGAGCACAGGCTGGAGTCCAGCGCGGTCGTCCCCGCCATGCTCCAGCTGCTGCTCGCCCAGCCGATCGCCGACTACGACCTGTCGTCGCTGCAGTCGTTCGGCTCCGGCGGCGCCACGCTGCCGCCCAGCGTGCGGGAGAAGGCGGAGAAGGCGTTCGGGGTGACCATCCTGGAGGGCTACGGCTGCACGGAGTCCAGCGCGGTGGTGTCGGCCGAGACGACCACCGACCACCGGTCGGGCAGCGTCGGCAAGCCGGTGCCGCACGCGGAGGTGGCCATCCTCGACCCGGACGGCAAGCCGGTGCCGGTGGGGGAGCAGGGCGAGATCTGCGTCCGGGGCCACGGGGTGATGCTCGGCTACTGGAACGACCCGGAGCTGACCGCCCAGACCGTCAGGGATGGCTGGCTGCACACCGGCGACGTCGGCCGCCTCGACGAGGACGGGTTCCTCTACGTCGTCGACCGGATGAAGGACCTGATCATCCGGGGCGGCTTCAACGTCTTCCCACGTGACGTCGAGGACGTGCTGCTCGGGCACCCGGCCGTGCAGGCGGCGGCGTGCGTGGGGAGGCCAGACCCGGAGCGTGGCGAGGAGGTGGTCGCGGTCGTCAAGCTCGCGCCGGGCGCCGACACGACAGGCGCCGAGCTGGTCGAGTTCGCCAGGGCCCGCCTGGCGAAGTACAAGTACCCGCGGGAGGTGCGCGTGCTCGACGCCGTGCCGCTCACCAGCGTCGGCAAGGTCAACAGGAAGGCCGTCCGCGACCTGTGGCCGCACTGAAGGACGCCTTCAGTACACCGGGCCGGGCCTCACCCACCGGCCCAACGTACTGAAGGACGCCTTCAGTACGCCCAGCGTTACGAAGGCGTCCTTCAGTGCACCGGGGTCAGCCGGGGGTCGGCCTGGGTCAGCCGGGGTCCAGGATCCGTTTGAGGAAGCGTCGGGTTCGGTCCTCGACCGGGTCGCCGATCACCTGGGCGCTCGGGCCCTGTTCGACGATCACACCGCCGTCCAGGAACAGGACGTGGTCGGCCACCTGCTCGGCGAAGCGAATCTCGTGGGTCACGATCACCGTGGTCCAGTCCTGGGTGGCGAGGTCCTTGATCACCGCCAGCACCTCGCCGACCAGCTCCGGGTCCAGTGCCGACGTCGGCTCGTCGAACAGCACCACGCGTGGCTTCAGCGCCAGGGCCCGGGCGATGCCCACCCGCTGCTGCTGCCCGCCGGAGAGCTGGAACGGGTAGGCGTCCCCTCGGTCGCCGAGCCCCACCTGGTCGAGCAGGACCCGCGCGTCGGCGACGGCCTCCTCGCGCGGACGCCCCTGGGCGACGACCGGTCCCTCGACGATGTTCTCCAGGACCGTCCGGTGCGGGAAGAGGTTGTGGGCCTGGAACACCATCCCGCTCTGCGCACGCAGCCGGTTGCTCTCCCTGCGCCCCGCCTTGCCGGCGGGCAGGGTGGCGAAGTCGACCTCGACGTCGTCGATGCCGATGACACCCCGGTCGGGCGTGTCCAGCACGTTGAGCGAGCGCAGCACCGTCGTCTTGCCGGAGCCGGAGGGTCCCAACAGGACGGTCGAGGTCCCGCGCCGCGACTCGAAGTCGATGCCCCGCAGCACCTTCTGGTCGCCGAAGGACTTCTCGAGCCCGTGCACGCGGATGCGGGCGGGTTCCGGGTTCTGCTCTGCGGTGTCAGTCATTTGGCCACATACCTGTCCAGTCGGGTCTCCAGTCGTTTCTGCGCGGCGGAGAGCCCGACGCAGATCACCCAGTAGTACAGCCCCGCGAACGCGTACAGGGCGAGGAACTCGTTGCTCTCGGCCGCCGCGAGCTGCGACTCGCGGAACAGCTCCGTCAGCAGCACCACCGACCCCAGTGACGTGTCCTTCAGCAGCGACAGCAGCGTGTTGGACAGCGGCGGCACCGCCGTCCTCGCCGCCTGGGGCAGCACGATCCGGCGCAGTGTCAGGGGATAGTCGAGCCCGACCGTCGACGCCGCCTCCCACTGGCCCTTCGGCACCGCGAGGATCGCCGACCGCACGACCTCCGCCGCGTAGCCCGCCACGTTGAGGCTGAACGCGATGACGGCCGCCGTGAACGGGTTGAACTTCAGCCCTACCTGCGGCAGGCCGTAGAAGACGATGAACAGCTGCAGCAGCAGCGGGGTGCCCCGGATGATCGAGATGAACGCCCTGGCCAGCCCCGAGAGAACCCGGTAGGAGGAGATCCGCGCCAGTGCGACAAGCAGCGCGAGCACCAGGCCGATCGCGAAGCTCACGACGGTCAGCGGGATCGTCACCTTGACCAGGCCGACGAACATCGGCCACGCGGTGTCGCCCATCACCTCCCACGTGCTGCGTGCCCCTCGGCCCTCCGAGAGGTCCGCGGTGCCGCCGTCGGGCACCGAGACGTTGGCCTTGAAGTACTTCTGCGAGATCTTGTCCAGCGTCCCGTCGTCCCGCAGCGCCGTGATGGCCTTGTTCGCCGTGTCGAGCAGTGCCGTGTCGGTCCTGCGGAACGCGAGGACCTGCTCGCTGACCTCCTCGCCCGCGTTCCCGGCGATCTCGACGTCGTCGGAACCGGTGCTGGCCAGGTAGTCGAGCACGGCGATGTTGTCGTTGACGATCGCGTCGACCCTGCCCTGCGCGAGCAGTGCCGCGGCCTGCGCGAAACCCTCGACCGCCTCGACGTTCGCCCCGGCGTCGCGGGCGACCTGGGCCCAGTTGCTGGTGGCCGACTGCGCGGTGGTCCTGCCCTTGAGGTCGGCGAGCGTCTTGATGCTGTCGTCACCCTTGCGCCGCACGATCACGCCGTGGGAGTAGGTGTAGGTGTCCGACAGGCCGTACCTGGCCTTGCGCTCGTCGTTGACCGACACCTGGTTGGCGATGACGTCGATCCGTTCGGCGTCCAGCGCGGGGAAGATCGCGTCCCACTGCGTCTCGACGAACTCCAGCTTCCACCCGGCCTCGACGGCGATCGCCTTGATCACCTCGATGTCGTAGCCGGTCAGCTCCGCTGTCTTCGGGTCGTGGAAGGAGAACGGTGGATACGTCCCCTCGGTGCCGACCCGGACCACGGGTTGCCCGGTGTCCTGCGCGGCCGCGGCGCTCGCCTGCGCGGGCACGACCGTCAACAGCAGCAGGAACAGCACCGCGCCCCTGAGCACGTGTCGCATCAGCGACTCCCTCGCCTTCGCCGCAGGTGCCCGGAATCCGGCACCGATGCGGAAGGGTAGTGGGTCGGGGCAGGACGCAGCCCCGAGATCCACTATGCGGGAAAGCGCTCGCCTCCTGTCATCGCGACCGGCTGCCCGCCTCGGAGATCTCCGTGGCGATGCGGAGGGCGTGCCGGGCCCTGGGCAGGTCGGCGAAGCTGATGGCCGCGTGCAGGATGTCGACGACGGCGAGGTGGGCGAGGCGGCTGCTCGACGGCGCCATCTGCAGCCCGAGGTCCGGACCACCGGCGACGAGCACCACGTCGGCGCGGTCCGCGAGCGGCGACGAGGCGAAGCTCGTGATCGCCAGGACCGACGCCCCGGCCGTCCTGGCGGCGTCGACCACCGCGAGCGTCTCGACGCTTCGTCCACTGTGGCTGATCGCCACCAGCGGCTCGCCCGGTCGCAGCTGCCGTGCCTGGAGCTGGGCGGTCCGCGAGTCGTGCGGCGCGCCGGCGCGGCAGCCGATGGCCGTCCACCGGTAGGCCGCGTCGGCGGCGGGCGCGGCCGAGGTGCCCACGCCGAACACGAGGATCGAGCGCGCGGGCGCCAGCAGCGACACGGCGTTGTCCAGGGCCGCGGGGTGCAGCGTCGCGCCGGTCGCGCGGATGCCGGCGGCGTGGCTGGTCAGGACCAGCTCGCTGATCTCGCTCACCGTGGACGTCTCGGTCAGCTGCTCGGGGGGTGCGGCGCCCGGCTGTGTGGCGAGGTCGCGCACCAGCGCGCGCTTGAGGTCGCCGAAGCCCTCGAAGCCCGCCGCGCGGGCGGCGCGGACGACGGTCGCCGGTGAGACCTCGGCGCGTGCGGCCAGCTCGTCCGTCGTGGCCGACCGCGCGAACGCCGGGTCGGCCAGCACGAGGCGCATCACCTTCGCGTCGCTCGGCCGCAGGCCCGGCAGCACGGCCGCGACCGTGGCGTGCAGGCCGCCGGGGATGTCGGTCCGCACGGAGGAAACCACGTTTCCGATGATAACATGATTAGGAAATTTAGTTTCACGAAAGGTCCTCATGCACCCGCTCGCCATCACGCTGCTGCTGATCGCCTCGGTCACGCACGCGGTGTGGAACTTCGCGGCGAAGCGGGTCGACGGGGGCGGCGCGGTGTTCGTCTGGCTCTACTACTCGGTGTCGGCGGTGCTGTGCGTGCCGATCGCGGTCGGGGAGCTGGTCGTCGACGGGGCCCGGCCGCAGTGGTGGTGGCTCCTCGCCTCGGTCGGCACGGCCATGCTCCACGTCGGCTACGGCGTCCTGCTCCAGCGCGGCTACGCCGTCGGGGACATGTCGGTGGTGTACCCGCTGGCCAGGGGCACCGGGCCGCTGCTGTCGGTGGTCGCCGCGGTGCTGTTCCTCGGCGAGCGGCCCGGCGTGCTCGGCATGCTGGGCGCCGCCGCGGTCGTGGTGGGCGTGTGCGTGATCAGCGCCGGCCGCAACCACTCGGGCAGGCCCATGCTCGCGAGCGTGGTCTACGGCGTGCTCACCGGCGCGATGATCGCCGGCTACACCGTGTGGGACGCCCACTCGGTCAACGCCGTCGGGATGCCACCGATCCTGTACTTCGCCGCGGGCAGCGTGTTCCAGAGCGTGCTGCTCGCCCCGTACGCACTCGCCAGGAAACCGGAGATCGCCAGGCTGTGGGGCCGGTACCGGCGTGAGGTGCTGACCGTCGCGGTGCTCTCGCCGCTGGCGTACCTGTTGGTGCTGTTCACGATGCGGACCACCCCGGTTAGTGTGGTCGCGCCCGTGCGGGAACTGAGCATCGTGATCGGCAGCCTGATCGCGTGGCGCGTCCTCGCCGAGCCGAACCCGGCGCGCAGGCTGGTGGGTGCCGCGATCGTGCTGGGCGGCATCGTCGGCATCGCGCTGGGGTGAGCGGACCGAGCGCGCCGCCCGGTTTCGGGTAGCCTGACGAGCATGTTCACGAAGTGAACACGGCTTTCGGGCCGGAACACCGTCGGCGGAGGCTCTCGTGACCAGATCGACCCGGTCGCCGGACGCGGAACGCGGCGACCAGGCCGACATCCAGGCCGTGAGCCGGGTCAGCCAGATCCTGTCGCTGTTCGACCCGGCCACCCCCGAGGTGACGGCGAACATGGTCGCCGAGCGGCTCAACCTCAACCGCACCACCGCCTACCGGTACTGCACGTCCCTCGTCGCCGCGGGCCTGCTCGAACGCAGCGCCGAGGGCGGCTACGTGCCGGGAGGGCTGCTGCTGCAGCTCGGTGCGTTCGCCATCGGTCGCCGCCGGGTCGTCAACCTCGCCTCCCGGCACATGCGGGCGCTCTCGCGTGCCACGCAGACCAGCGTGGTGCTGAGCCTCTGGGGCCTCACGGGCCCGGTGGTGTCCCGGGTCGAGGAGAACACGTCCACGATCGTCGTCGTGTCCGTGCGGGTGGGCAGCCACCTGCCGATGGACACCGCGCAGTGCAAGATCTTCCTCGCCTACCACACCGACCAACTGGCCATGGAGCGGTTGATGGCGACCCTGCCCGGCCAGGCCAGGGACGAGCTGCGTGCCGACGTCGAACGCGTCCGCGCGGTCGGCTACTGCTCGGCGATGAGCACCCCCGGTGTCGTGGCGGTGGCCGCCCCGGTCTTCGACGAGTACGGCATCTGCGCCACCCTCGCCATCGTCGGCCCGGACAACACCCTGTCGATGTCCGACGACGCGCCCGAACTGCGCGTCGTCGTCGACACCGCACGCGAGCTGACCACCGAGCTGGGCGGCCACCACCGGCCTGACGATCCCGCCTAGTGCGACATCCGCCGGACCTCCCGCACCGGGGACAGGTACGCCGCGGCCAGGAGGACCGCGAAGATCACCAGGTCGAGGATCCAGCGCGGGTCGTCGACGTGGAAGGCGCCCGCGAACTCGGCGCGTTCGGCGGCGGTCAACAGGGTCGTGGACCGCTCGGCATCGGCGAGGTCGAGGCGGCTCGGTGGGGACGTTCGCGGCGATCGCGATGGGGATGCTCGGCAGGAACATCGAGAACATGGTCTCGCCGGTGACCGACGAGCTGTCCAACGCCGTTCCCATCATCATGATCCCGACCGCCCCACCGAACGCGAACAGGGCCATCGCCGTGGTGCCGAGCGCGACCAGGACGTCCTCCACCCACGCGCGGAGCCGCGGCCTGCGCGACACCGACGCCGCGGCCAACCCCACCGCGACCGGCGCTGGGTGCGTGGGCATGACGCCGTCGAACTGCCGCGGGTGGAACCGGTAGAACGCCGACCGGCCTGACTAGGCGTCGGTGAGCACGAAACGCCGGTTGAGCGGTTGGGGGTCCCTGGCGCCGTCGGCGTGGTGGCGGACGAGCGCCGCCAGGTCGCCCGCCCTGACGGTCACGGTCCGCTTCATGACGACCCAGCTGACGTTCTCGTCGTAGCCGGGAGTGGTGAGGGAGCCCTCGTAGCGGTAGTGCGTGCGGTCTCCCGGCCCGGGGAGCAGCCCCGCGAGGTCGATGGACACCGGTGTCGGCGGGTCCGCCGGATCGTCGTGTCCGGTGCCGAGATCGAGGAACACGGCGATGACGCACCGGCGGATTCCGTCGGTGACCCGGTGGTGTACCGCGTGCATCTCGGCCGCACGCCGCTCGCCGTCGACCCAGTGCTCGCTCGGCCGGTGGAAGTGCACGTCGGACAGCGTGTAGATCTCGCCGTCGACGCGGATCGTGTTCTTGTCGGAGTCCGGGGCGTACCGGTAGCCGTGTCCGCCGCGGCTCGGCGTGAACGCCTGTGGTCCGGACGGCCAGTCGATCACCAGGGCCGTGCGCAGCTCGGGAACGGCGAACGCGTTCCCCAGGTTGATCGGCGACTGCTGGTGTCCTGTCATGTGCGTGTTCCCTTCTGGTGGAGGGCGGCGGCCGCTGCCGGCCGCCGCCCCGGGTTCAGCCCGTCCGTCGTCGGTGGTGCTGGGCGATCACGAACCCGGCGGCGACGAGCACCAGGTTCTTCACCACGAACTCGCCCTGCGTGGTCAGCAGCAGCGGGTTGCCGTTCCGGAACGAGGCCTCCGGTCGGATGGCCAGGACCAGGAACGTGCCGAGCAGGTGCAGCGTGGTCAACGCCGTCACCAGCCCGACCCTGATGCCGGTGACCAGTGCCGTGCCGGCCAGCACCTCGAACACGCCGAGCGCCGGCACGAGCCAGGAGGCGGGCAGGAACGGCACAGTGGCGGCCACCAGGTCGTTCACCGGCGAGTAGCCGGTGATCTTCAGCGCGCCGAACCACACGAACACCACACCGACCGTCACCCGCAGGATCGGCGCGCTGTGGTCGAGCAGCCAGTGCACGGCGGCCGACGACCGTGGCGCCGCGACCCGGTGCCGGACAGTCGGCGTGGCCGTGCCGTCGCTCGTCTCGATGCCGTTCACCGTCATGGTTTCGCCCCTTACCGCTCGCCGCGCCGGGCGGTCACGAGCGCGTCGCCGAGTGCCCGCAGCTGCCCGTCGGTGCCGAGCAGCTGTTCGGCCACCAGGTCCAGGGCTCGGTCGAGGTGTGGGCGCACCTCGGCCGGCCAGTCCAGCTCGGCGAGCTGGTCGCGGGCCTCCTGGGTCGGGTCGGGGAACCGGGCGGCGAGTGCGTACACGACCGCGCCGACCACCGCGTCCAGCACCGTCTCCGGCAGCAGCGACGTCGTCAGGTTCGGCAGGTGCCCCGTCTGCTCGGGGTCGCCCGCCGCCCGCTGCCGCCACGGGTCGAGCTGCGGCCGCAGCGACTCCCACAGCTCCGGGTCCACCGAGCCGATGCCGTGCCTGCCCGCCCACTGGAGCGCGTCGGCCCTGGTGACGGTGGTGGCCAGCACCTCGCGTGCCTCCGCGCCGACGCGCAGCAGCTCGACGAGATCCAGGTCGTCCGGCCCGCCGAACAGTGCCGGCCGCAGGTCCATCGACACCCGGTGGTGCCAGCGCGCGGCCCAGACCGCCTGCCACCACATGGTCCGCTGGCTGACCGGCCTGGCCAGCCAGACGGCCAGGTTGCGGTAGTACGACCTGATGTCCGCCAGCGCGGCACGGCCGGACTCGGAGGCGGCGAACCCGACGCTCTTGATCGGGTCCTCCGGCGCCAGCGGGTCGCCGACCAGGTTGACGTTGAAGAAGTGGTGCCAGGTGGCGTCCACCGCGACCCGGCCGACGCCGGCCAGGTGACCGTCGTAGGCGCCGATCGCGCCGAAGGTCGTGGCGTTGAGCCTGCCCTTGCGCGGGTCCTGGTCGGCAGGCCGCGCCGCGACGGTCGACCACGCCACTATCTCGGGGGCGACACCGCCGGGGTACTCGGTCACGTCGTACCCGTCGTAGGTGAAGGTCTTCGCCAGGTCGTCGGGGACGTAGCACTCACCCTCGTGCGGGTGGTCGGGCAGCACCCGGATGACCCCGCGCGGGCCGCAGAGCAGCGGGTGCGGGTAGGCCTGGTGCGCCCACTTCGGTGAGCTGGACGTCGCGTACATCCGGGGCGTGATCGTCTGGGGGATGTCGTCGGACTGGTCGTTGAGCTGGAACAGCGGGTCGTGCCCCGCCGACAGCGTGTCCAGCCGGTCCGGTCCGCCGATGGACGGGGCGACCGGCTCGCCGTTCGGGCCCGGCCGCGGCCAGTGCCACTTGCGCATGCTGCGCACCCTCGGCACCCCGCCGCACATCGAGGCCCCGAGGTCCTCGTGGTCGCCGGTGGCGAACACGCCCCCGCCGCCGTCCATGAACTGGGCGACGGCCCGCAGCTCCGGCTCGGTGAGCGGTGCCCGGGTGGAGCGGGCCACGCCGAACATCCAGATCTGGTCGTAGGCGGTCAGTCGTGCTGGTCGAACCGGAACTCCGGGATCTGGGCGGACTGCGCGGGCAGGTTGCGCTCCCGGTGTGCCCTGGTCACGTCGAACCGGACCCACGGCCCCGGTGGGGTGGCCAGCGTGTCGAGCAGGGTGACGAGGCCGAAGTCGGCCCGGTCGAAGCTGGCCTCGCCGTCGGTCACGACGAGGATGCGGATCGTCCGGGGCTCCGCCAGGATCGTGGTCGAGGTGTTCTGCATGGCTGCTCCTCCAGGGTTCTTCGGTGTGGTCATGACGTGATGCCCTCGATCTCGACGAGGAGGTCCCGGCGGCAGACGTCGACGACGAAGTAGGCGATGTCCGTCCGGGCGCCGAACGACTCGCCGCACAGCTCCGCGACAACCGGCAGGTCCTCCCGACGCTTGACGTAGACCTTGACGGCGCGCAGGTCCTCCAGCCCGAACCGCTCGTCGATCCCGTGCCGGGTCAGGTTCTCCGCACCGATCAGGACGGCGATGTTGGCCAGGGTCACCTGCGTCTGGGCCGCCACCTCTCCACTGTGGACGGTCCGGTGGTCCAGGATGCTCGCGGTGCCGGACACGTACACGCGGCCACGCTCGCCGTCCCTGCCAGGCGCCAGGTAGGTCGCCCTGGCGAACCGGGGCGGTCGCGGTCCATACCGGGCGGGGTACTCGGAGGACGGTGTCTGCAGGGGGTTCTCGAGGTGGACGGTCGTGCGGGACCGGTGCGCCAGGAAGTAGAACGAGGCGCCGCCGCCCAGCGCGCCGATCCCGGTCGCGGCGGCCATGTCCACGCGTCCGGCGTTCTCGAACGCCTGGGCGCGTCCTGCGCAGAAGTCGGCGTAGACCTCCGTGCCCGCCGCCGTGCGGTCGGTGATGCCTGCGATCGTGTTCCACATGCGGAACACGTGCGGGTACTCGAGGGCCTCGACCAGCTCGAACGCGGCCCGGTAGGCACGTTCGGCATCGTCGCGGCAGGTCCGGGACGGTCCAATGTGGCCCGCGGCGAACAGGACCGCGCCGTCGTGGGCGAACAGCAGTCCCCGGTGCTCACCGGTGCGCACCGGGCCCATGGCAGGCCACGACTCGACGACCTCGCGGTCGCCTGCGCCGGTCATGTGCAGTGGCAGCACCGGGCGGTCGTGTTCCCAGCGCGGCGGGCCGCCCTCGGCGCCGTACCTGACGGTGCCGAGCAGCTCACGAGCCTCGGCCGGGTGCTCGGCGATGATCGGGAGCGTGCCGGTGGGCCGGGGAATCTCCTTGCTATGCAATGGACTTCTCCTCTCGGATCGTGGTGGCCGCGGCCCAGGAGCGCACGACGGCCAGAGCCTGGCCAGGGTTGAGCCTCGGGTCGCACAGGCTGGTGAAACGGCCCGTCGGTGCGTCCTCCCAGACGCATTCGCCGACCGGGTCCGGGGTGGTCTCCAGGTGCAGCCCACCCGACACGCCGCCCACGGCCCGCACGGCGGCCTGGAACTCGGCGGTCTCGCGCAGGATCGTGTCGACCACCCTGGTCTTGCGGCCGTCCGGGCCGGTGACCGTGTTGCCGTGCATGGGATCGCACAGCCAGATCACGGGGTGACCCGCCGACCCGACGGCGGCGACCAGAGCAGGCAGCCGGGTGGCCACCCGGTCGGCGCCCAGCCTGGCCACGAGCGTGAGCCTGCCGGGTTCGCGGTGCGGGTCCAGCCGTTCGCACAACGCCAGGAGCTGGTCGACCTCGATGCCCGGACCGACCTTGCACGCCACGGGGTTGACCACCGACGCGAGCAGTGCGACGTGCGCCCCATCGAGGTCCCTGGTGCGGTCGCCCAGCCACGGCCAGTGGGTGGAGCCGAGCAGCAGCCCCGAGCCGTCGCGGCGCAGCAGTGGGATCTCGTAGTCGAGCACCAGGGCCTCGTGGCTGGTCCACACCTCGGGCGCGTGTTCGCGGAGGTACTCGGTGGCCGTGCGGGCGGCGTAGTAGCCGGTCAACAGCCGGGCCGGCTCGGCCCGGCGGGCGGCGGCGGCCGGGCTCGGGTCGTTCACCAGGTCGCCGCGGTACACGGGCAGGACCACGCCGTCGACCGTCTCGGTGGGACGGGACCGCGGCTTGGCGAACTGCCCGGCCAGCCGGCCGACGCGGACCACGGGAAGGTCCGTCGTCGCGGTCAGCGCGGCGGCCAGCCGGTAGAGCAGAGCCACCTTGCGTGCCACGCGGGGCGGGGTGCACTCGGCGAACGGCTCGGCGCAGTCACCGGCCTGGACCACCAGCCGCCTGCCTGCCGCGACCTCGGCGAGCACCTTGCGAAGCCGGGCCACCTCGTCGGTCGTCACCAGCCCGGCCAGCCCGGCGAGGCGGGTTCGCAGCTCGCGGGCACGTTCCTCCGGCCACGGCGGCTGCTGTCCCGCGGGACGGGACCGCAGGCGGGTCATGTCCCACTCGGACAGAGCGAGACTCTGGTCGTGAACAAGGGCTCCCATGGACACCGTGGCCTCCGTGAGTCCGGTCGAGCACTGATTTCGACGACAATGCTCACCGAATGAGGCAGTCCGGTTCATCGGCCCGGAGCCGGATTTCCCGGCTCCCCCGAAAATGTGACTGTCCGATGAGGACTACGACTCGACCGGCCTCGCCCGGAGTCGGAAGCCACCTGGCAGAGCCAGATACGAGTCCGCGTTCACTGGAACGGGTGGCGGTTCGGGCCTGTTTCGCGAACTGCCACCCATTCGAGGTAACGCCCGGGTAGTAGTCTCAAGATAACCCTGGGGTCTGACGATGATCGGCGTCGGGGGTGGTCTCCTTGTCCCTGCGATATTTCTCGATCACACAACAGGAGGGGACATGTCGAGTTCGGACACACGAGTGGTGGTGTCGATCCAGGCGTCCGGCTTCGAGGACAAGCCCTGGGAGGGGCATCTGGCCACCGGCGTGCTGGTGAGATCCGACCAGGTGCTCGTCCAGTCGCTGTCACCGGAGGCGATCCAGGAGGCCGAGGGGATCGAGGTGCTGGTGGTACCACTGCCACTTGGCAAGGGTGGCCGCGTCGAGCGCCTCGCCGTCGAGAGGGTGCAGCGGGCGTTCACCAGGCCCAGCAAGGGAACAGGCGAGTTCGCGGTCATCGACCTGGCCAACGCCTCCCGCCACAGGCCGGCGGTCGGCCCGGTCGTCGACGTCGAGCTGGACGCCGCCCTCAACCAACACGACGGCGACCTGTGGGCGGCGCTGGAGACCGTGGGGGCCGTCGAGCCCGGTTTGCGGGACGCACTGACCCAGACCGTGCTCCGCGAGATGCCGGAGGTGGAACGGACACAGCGCAAACCACGCGTCCACGCGGCACCGCCGGCGAACGTGGACCACGTGGTCTGCCCACCACTCGACATCTGCAAGACGACCCGCGGCACATGACTGCCGGACGGCCGCGAAGCGGTGCTGCCCGTGCGATCACGGCCGACGTCGCGCTCGCGGCGTCGGCTGCCGCGCTGGACCTGTTCCTGTTCTCCACGATCACCGGGAACACGACACCGGCCGCGGACAAGTGGCTCGCCGTTGCCTTCGCCCTGTGCGGCTTCGTGGCCCTGCTGGTACGGCGCAGGTACCCGGTCGCCGTGTTCGGCGTGGTCTGGGCCGGCGCACTGGTCGCGCTGGCGATGAACGGCCTGGTCTACGGGCCGATCCTGTTGCCCTGCGTCGCGTTGTTCACCGTGGCGCTGACCAGCCGGGGTAGGGTCTCGGCGAGCGCGCTGTTCGCCTGCGCCGTGCTCGGGCTGGTGTCCTCGCTCCAGGAGGCCGGCTCGAAACCGCCGGAGAAACAGACGCTGGTCTTCTTCGGTATCTACGCGTTCCACCTGCTGCTGTACGCCAGCAGCTGGGCGGTCGGCCGGTGGATGCGGTTGAGCCGCAAGCACGCCGTGCTGAGCGAACGCACCAGGATCGCCCGTGAGCTGCACGACATCGTCGCGCACTCGGTCACCGTCATGATGCTGCAGGCGGCAGGCGCGCACCGGGTCCTCGACACCGACCCGGCCAGGGCGCGACAGGCGCTCGGCCACATCGAACAGGCCGGTGAGCAGGCGATGGGCGAGCTGCGTCGGATGCTGACCGCACTACGTGGCGGCACCCACGACCAGGACCCGACACCGAACGCCGTCGCCAGCGAGCCGCAGCCCGGCCTCGCGCACCTGCCCCACCTGATCGACACCATCCGCGCGACCGGCGTCCACGTCCGCACCCGGGTCGACGGCGAACCCGCCACCGTCGCGGCCAGCGTCGAACTGGCCGTCTACCGGATCGTGCAGGAGGCACTGACCAACGTCACCAAGCACGTCGGCCCCGGTGCCGACGTCGAGGTCGCACTCGTCTGGGCCCCCGACGTCCTCACCGTGACGGTCACCGACGACGGACAGGGCGACACACCGGCCCGCTCGCCACTGTCCACTCACAACGGACTCCCCGGACTGCGGGAACGGCTGGACATCGTGGGTGGCCGCCTCGACGCGGGCGCGCTGCCCGGCGGCGGCTTCCGGCTCACCGCCGAGCTTCCCGTGACCGAACCCGACCCCCTGCTCACTCCGGCACTGCACGCCGACGCGGCGGAGCCGCGATGATCCGCGTCATGCTGGTCGACGACCAGCCCCTCGTGCGCGCCGGTCTGGCCATGCTCCTGGGCGTCGAGCCCGACATCGAGGTCATCGCGGAGGTCGGCACGGGCTCGGACGCCGTGGCCCTGGTCGCCACGATCCGGCCCGACGTGGTGCTGATGGACGTCCGGATGCCGGGGATGGACGGCGTCGAGGCCACCCGGCGCATCGTCGCCGCCGACATGGCCACGGCCGACCCCACCACCAAGATCATCATGCTGACGACCTACCACGTCGACGAGGCCGTGTACGCCGCGCTTCGGGCAGGCGCCTCGGGCTTCCTGCTGAAGGACGCCGCCCCTCGGGAGCTGGTCGACGCGGTCCGGGCCGTGGCCTCCGGCGAAGCGTGGCTCGACCCGAGTGTCACCAAAGGACTGATCCGGGAGTTCGCTTCCCGCCCCGACTCCGGGCTGCCCACCCCGACCGAACTGGCCGACCTGACCACCCGCGAACGCGAGGTCCTGACGCTCGTCGCACACGGGATGTCCAACTGCGAGGTCGCCGCCCACCTCTTCGTCGGCGAGGCCACCGTGAAGACCCACCTCAGCCGCATCCTGATGAAACTCGGCCTGCGTGACCGCGCACAGGCCATCGCCGTCGCCTACCACAGCGGGCTGGTCCTCCCCGGCACCAGCCCGCCACCGGCTGGTGCCGGCCCCTGACGTCCACCCGCCGCTCAGGACAGCCGCGGGATCGTGCTGTCATCCCACATGTCGACGTCCTTGGTCTCCGGGCCGAGGAAGCCGCCGACACTGATGAGCGCGCCCGCGAGCATGAACATCACCGCGGGGGCGAGGTGCGCCGGCATGACGCCGTCGAACTGCTGGAGGTAGAACTGGTAGAACGCGGGCGCGATCAGCGCGAGGCTGTACCCGACGCCGTAACCCGTCGAACGGATGCTCGCCGGGAACCGCTCGGTCAGGTATGCGGCGATCGGGCCGAAGGTGCCCACGGTGAACACGCCGACCAGGATGGCCCAGCCGAGTACCCCGCCGAGGCCGCCGCCGGAGGTCATCATCAGCGAGTAGGCACCCGCGCCGATCACGATGACCGACAACCCGTAGCCGATGTAGAACCGCCGCCGTCCGATCCGCTGGGACAGCAGCCCGAAGACCGGATAGGACAGTGCCGCGGCCGCGTTGATCACCAGCATCGTCAGGGTCACCTGCTTGCTCGACAGCTCCAGGTGCGCCTTCAGCTGCGCGGGCGTGACGGCGGCCTCCATGTTCGTGGCGAGCCACGTGCCGGTCATCAGCACGAACACCTGGGCCAGCGCCTTCGGGTAGCGCACCAGCAGCCGCACGAACGGGAGCTTGTGCCGCTCGCCGGTCAGCGCGGCCGGCGGCTCGTGCACCTGCTTGAGGTAGAAGCGGAACAGCACCGCCGCCAGCAGCGCGCCGATCACGAACGGGATCCGCCAGCCCCACTGCACGTAGGCGCTGTGCAGGTCCGCCGAGGGCAGCAGCTGCAGCATCACCAGCGTGATCGCGGCGATCATCACGTAGGCGGCGGGCGAGGTCGACGTGATCAGCGAGGCGTAGAGGCCGCGTTTGTGCTTGGGACTCCACTCCATCGCGAGCGGCACGGCGGTCGTGTACTCGCCGCCGAGGAAGATGCCGTCGACGAACCGCAACGCGATCAGCAGGCCGACCGACCACACGCCGATCGTCTCGTGGCCGGGCAGGCACGCGATCATCAGCGTGACGACGCCGAAGCCGCTGACGGCCACCAGCGTGGTGCGCTTGCGCCCGACGGTGTCGGCGAAGTGACCGAAGATGACCGCGCCGAGCGGGCGGCCGATGAGCGTCGAGGCGAACACCAGCGAGGCCAGCAGGGCCGTCGTGCCCGGACTCAGGTTCGCGGCCTGGAAGTACGCCGCCGCCGGGGCCAGCACGACGATCGGCAGGTAGATGTCGAACTGGTCGACGAAGTAGGCGAGTGCGCCGCCGCGTACCGCGGCACGCACCTTGGTGAGGTCCGGATCGTGCGGGGCGCCTGGACGGCGCGTGTCCAGGGCCTCCGGCTGTGGTTCTACGACGGGGGGTGGTGTGGACATCGTCGTCCTCCCGGGAGGATTCGAACAGCAAGTTCACGAAGTGAACAGCACGAACCGTAGGCGTCACGACTTCGGCGCGCAAGAGCCTGGAAAGTGTTGACGTATGCTCTTATAGTGAACTGAGAATTCACATCGCGAACGAGGTGGTCCCGTGAGTCAGCGTCCTGCCGTAGCCTCCGTCCTGGACGGCCTGGTCGACATGCACGTCCACTCTGGACCCAGTCCGTTCCCCCGACGATTCGACCACGTCGAGGCCGCACAGGACGGCGCGAGGATCGGCATGCGCGCCATGGTCGCGAAGTCCCACCACCACAACACCCAGATGGACATCCTGGCGATGAGGGGGCGCCTCGCCGACGTCGCCGCCACCGCCTACGGCGGCATCGCGCTGAACAGCACGGTCGGCGGCCTCAACGTGCACGCCGTGCGCATGTGCCTGCGGATGGGCGGCAAAGTCGTGTGGTTCCCGACGATCTCCTCCGGCCGCCACCTCGACTGCCACCCCGAGGACGGCGCCTTCCCGACCACGACCGTGCCGCTGACGCTGGAACGCATCGACATCGTCGACGAGGCCGGTCGGCTCAAGCCGGAGGCGGGCGAGATCCTCGACGAGATCAAGGAGCAGGAGGCCGTGGTCAACGGCGGCCACATGTACCCCGAGTACATCCGCACGCTGTTCGAGGCCGCGAAGGACCGCGGGATCACCCGCATGGTCGTCAGCCACCCCGACTTCGTGATCGGCGCCGAGCCTGAGCTGTGCCGCGAGCTGGTCGAGCTCGGCGCGTTCGTCGAGCACGAGGTCGGCATGTACGACCCCGAGGGGACGCAGGCGTGGGACCCGCGCAAGCTCATGGGCTGGATCGAGCAGCTCGGCCCGGAGCACACCGTGCTGGCGTCCGACTTCGGGCAGGCCGCCAACCCGAAGCCCGTCGACGCGTGGCTGCGGGTCGGCGAGGCACTGCTCGACCTCGGCCTCGCCGAGAAGGACCTGCGGCGCATGGTCCGCGACAACCCGACCTACCTGCTCGACCTCGACGCCTGAGCGAAAGGACATCACGGTGTACGAAAAGGACGATCCGCGCTCCTCGCTCGCCACGGCGACCGCGCCCCGGCCGGACAGCGGCGACGCCATCGCGGCCGCGCAGTACTTCGACCTGACCGAGACCCCGGTCGTGCGTGCGCAGAACGTCATCCTGGTCCACACGCACGCGCGGGCCGGTGACGACCTCGACAACGGCACCCTCTCCGGTGAGCTGGCCGTCGTGGTCACCGGAGAGTCCCCGGCGTTCACCGTGCTCACCGACGACGGCGCGACGAGGGTCGACGAACCCGGGCTGGTCGTCGTCCCACCCGGCCCCTCGCGGATCAGCGTGCACGGCGACGGCCCGCTGGTCCGGCTCGTCGAGGCGGACGAACCGGCGTGGCGCGACCGCCCGGCGAACGCCTCCTCCTACACCGAGGACCACCCGCGCGTCGCGTTGCTGACCCGCTGGCCGGAACCCGTCGGCGCCGGGGGAGTGCGGTTCTACCCGCTGTCCGGGGTGCCGGACGAGCCGGGCCGGTTCGGGCGCATCTTCCGCACCCGGTCGTTCATGGTCAACTTCCTGCCCGACCAGGACGGCCCCCGCGACCCGCACAGGCTCTCACCGCACACGCACGACGACTTCGAACAGCTCTCCCTCGCCGTGCGGGGCGAGTACGTGCACCACATCCGCACGCCCTGGCTGGCCGACCGCGCCACGTGGCGCGAGGACGAGCACGTGCGGCTCGGCAGCCCGTCCGTCGCGATCATCCCGCCGCCCACCGTGCACACGTCCGAGGCCAGCGACCCCGGCGTGAACCAGCTGATCGACATCTTCAGCCCGCCGCGCGTGGACTTCTCGCAGAAGCCCGGCTGGGTCCTCAACGCCGACGACTACCCGATGCCGTCATGACCCGTACGGGTGCCGGGCTGTTCGCGCGCGAGACCACGCCGGTGGGCACGTGGCTGAAGATCGCGTCCGGTGAGCCCGTCGAGATCATGGCCTACGCGGGGTTCGACTTCGTCGTGGTCGACCTCGAGCACGCGCCGCTGGACCTGGAGACCGCGTACCGGCTCGTCAACTCGGCCGCCGCGCTGGGGGTGGTGCCGCTGGTGCGGGTGCCCGACAAGACGCCGTCGACGATCCAGAAGATCCTCGACGCCGGTGCGACGGGCATCCTCGTGCCGCACGTCGACACGGTCGAGCAGGCGGCCGCGGTCGGGCAGGCGTGCCGGTTCCCGCCCCACGGCGTCCGGGGCGCGGGCGGCACCAGCCGCGCGGGGGAGTGGGGCCTGCGCCCGAACGCCGAGTACCTCGCGACGGGCAACGACGACGTGCTGTGCATCCCGCAGCTGGAGAGCGTCGAGGCGATCAAGGCCGCGCCGGAGATGCTCGCGCTCGACTCGATCGACGCCGTGTTCGTCGGCGCGGCCGACCTGTCGCTGTCGATGGGCACGACACCCGCCTCGCCCGAGGTCGGAGAGCTGATCGGGTCGGTGGTCGAGGCCGCGCACGCCGCGGGCAAGCGCTGCGGACTCGCGTTCGGCGGCGTGCCGGACCAGGCCGCGCGGGCGGTGCGGGACGGCTGCGACTTCGTGCTGCTCAGCAACGACACGACGATGCTGGCGCAGGCCGCGCGCGGACTCGTCACGGCATTCCGGGAAGCGACCTCCGGGAGGGAGGACTGATGCGGGCGGCCGAGAAGGTCATCATCACCACCGCGATCACGGGCTCGGTCAACATCCCGTCCCAGAGCCCCTACCTGCCGCTGTCCGCCGACGAGGTGGCTGACGCCGCCCTCGAGGCGATCGAGGCGGGCTCGGCGATCGTGCACCTGCACGCCAGGGAGCCGGACGGGCGCCCGACACCCGACCCCGACGTCTTCGAGAAGATCGTCGGCCGCATCACGGACCGGACCGACGCCGTCATCAACATCACCACCGGCGGTGCCTCGTCGATGACCATGGACCAGCGGCTCGCCGCCGCGCTGCGGCTGCGCCCGGAGCTGGCGTCGATGAACATGGGCTCGATGAACTTCGTCTACTCGGGCATCGCCGACAAGGTGACCGAGTGGAAGCACGACTGGGAGAAGCCGTACGTGCTCAACACCTACTCCCACCCGTTCGTCAACACCTTCGACGCCATCGAGGCCACGTTGCGGACGCTCGGCGAGTCCGGCACCCGGTTCGAGTACGAGTGCTACGACATCGGGCACCTGTACTCGCTGGCCCACTTCGTCGACAAGGGCCTGGCGAAGCCGCCGCTGTTGATCCAGGGTGTGTTCGGCGTCCTCGGCGGCATCGGCGCCGACCACGCCAACCTGGAGCACATGGTGCGGATCGCCGACAAGCTCTTCGGCGACGACTACACGTTCTCCGCGTTCGCCGCGGGCCGCGAACAGCTCCGGTTCGGCACGCACAGCGCCTGGCTCGGCGGCCACGTGCGGGTGGGCCTCGAGGACAGCCTGTGGATCGGGCGGGGACGGCTCGCGGAGAGCAACGCCCAGCAGGTCAGGAAGATCCGGGCCGTCATCGAGGACATGGGCAGACCGGTCGCCACCCCGGCCGACGCCCGCGCGATGCTGGCGCTTCGCGGAAAGGAAGCCACATGAGCACCCTCACCGGCAAGGTCGTCCTGGTCGTCGGTGCGAGCACCGGCATCGGCGCCGACGCCGCACGCGTCCTGGCCGAGGACGGCGCGTCGCTGATGCTCGTCGCCAGAACCGAGGAACCCCTCGCCGCGCTCGCGAAGGACCTGACGGCGGCGGGGCACGACGTGGCCTACGCGACGGGTGACGTCTCCGACGCGGCGAGTGTCGCCGCGTTCGTCGACGCCACCGTCGCACGGTTCGGCAGGCTCGACGGCGCGTTCAACAACGCCGCCATGGGCGGGAGCGGCCGCCTCGACGCGGTTCCCGAAGCGGACTTCGACCGGATCATGGCCGTGAACGTGAAGGGCACGTGGCTGTGCATCCGCGAGGAAGTACGCGTCATGGAACCGCGAGGAGGCGGCTCGATCGTCAACATGAGCAGCATCGGCGGCCTGCGTGGCAGCTCCGGCATGGGTGCCTACCAGGCCACCAAGCACGCCGTCATCGGCCTGACCCGTACCGCCGCCCACGACTTCGGCCCGCTCGGCATCCGGGTCAACGTCCTGGCCCCGGGGCCGACCGAGTCCCCGATGCTCGACGAGCTGCGCAGGACGATCCCCGGCGGGGTCGAGGCACGGATCGCCGCGACGCCCCTGCGCAAGGCGGGGACGGGACAGGAGGTCGGGGCCACGGTGGCGTTCCTGTTGAGTGACCGCGCGAGCCACCTGAGCGGCGTCGTGCTCCCGGTCGACGGGGGTTTCACCGCCTGAGACGGTTCAGGACTGCCGGTTCTCGGCGATCCCGCTCAGCCGCACCGGCCACAGGTCGACCCGGCCGACATAGGATCTCTTCCCCGACTTGACGTTCGATATCAGGCCGAGGGCACTCGCCCAGCGGGCAAGGCGCGCGGACGCCTCGGCGGGCGGGCACATGCTGGGCGGGCACCCACGGATCTCGTTACGGTCGATCATCCACAGCAGAGGCATGTTGGCGAGTTCGGGATCAGCGTCGACAGCGGTCTCCTGGGCCCATTCCTCGAGAGCGCTGCCCAGTTTCCGGAGTAGTACTGTGTTGACGCACACGGACATAAAGTCTCCCGTTGCTGATCTTTGCTGTTCTTTGAGTTGCTTACTCCTCGGCGCCATCGGCCACTCTACGCGACGAGTTCCACAATCGCGACAACTCTGTGATGATTATTCTGGGTGACCAAATCGGACGTAGTCGTCATTTGACAGTTTCGATCACCGCTGAAACATTTTTGCCCGCGCTGCCGCATTGCCCGGCGTCAACTGTCAACGAGGCCGTACCGCGGGTGTGGCGCCCTACGTGCACTGTTGTGGCGACTGTCACCGCGTGGGACGACCTGCCCGGCGTCGCGGCGGGGCCTCGACTGATCAACCGGGCCGCGGGATGGCTGGGCGGCGGGGCCCCTTGGGCTTCGGTCGGCGCGGCGGTCGATGAGCCGAAGATAGAAACAGGAAAGTCCGCGAGGAGTCGGCTCAAAAGTATTCGGGCGGCTTTCGCGGAATGCATTACATCGGTAACGTCCGAGTGTCGCCGCAGTAAATTCAAATTGCCCGTCTCGTCACCCCGCTTCCGGCGGAGTCGCGGAGACTTCGTCGACGACGTGGTGTGGCGCGACGCGTCCGTGGTAGTAGGGTCGGGTGGTCGACGTGAGTCTCCGAAATTTTCGGGAGAGCCATGACGGAAATCCAGCGCTACCTTGCCGAGGAAGTCGCGGAAGATCTCGCTGACGGCATCATCACGCGAAGAGAGGCGGTACGCCGCCTCGGTCTGCTCGGGGTTACCGGCGCGGCGGCGAGTGGGCTGCTGGTCGCGTTCACCTCCGGCACGGCGACGGCGGAAAGCCCGCCACGACACGGTCCGACGGAAACGAGCTGGGCGCCCGTCGCGCAGGAGCCGATCACCTTCGAGGGCCCCCGCGTGCCGCTGATGGCCGCCTGGGCGCCCGCTGCCACACCGCGTGGCGGCGTACTCGTCATCCACGAGAACCGCGGGCTGACCGAACACATCCGCACGGTCGCGGGCAGGCTCGCCGCGAGCGGCTACTCCGCGCTGGCGCTCGACCTGCTCTCCGAGGAGGGCGGCACGGGCGCGTTTCCCGGCGAGGCAGAGGTCGCGGCGGCACTCGCGCAGATCCCGCCCGAGCGGTTCGTCGAGGACATGAAGGCGAGCGTCACCGAGCTGCGGCGTCGCGTACGCGGCAGGAAGCTCGCCGCGATCGGGTTCTGCTTCGGCGGCAACATGGTGTGGCGCCTGCTCACCTCGGGTGAACCACGCCTCGCCGCGGGCGCGCCCTTCTACGGGCCGTTCCCGGAGGGCGCCACCTTCGACGGCTCACGCGCCGCGGTGCTCGGCGTCTACGGCGGTCTCGACGCACGCGTGAACGCGACCCGGCCCGCCGCCAAGGCGGCACTCGAGGCAGCCGGGCTCAGGCACGAGCTGCTCACCTTCGACGCCGCCGACCACGCCTTCTTCAACGACACCGGCGCCCGCTTCAACCCCCACGCCGCGACCGAGGCCTGGCGCCGGGTGCTGAACTGGTTCGACGCCGCCGGAAACCGCCACCACGACTGACACCAGCGCATTTCGCTCCAGCGCGCAGGCCCGGCACGACGTCGGAGTAACATGCCGCCAAGTTGGTCGGTCGTCGCGGTGACTGGGCACGGTCGCGGACGTCGAGCCAGGAACCATGGGGGAACATGGCGACTCCGTCAGCCGCGCAGCAGATCATCCTGCTGGTTCTGTTCGTACTTCCCGGAATCACCTACCAGTTCGTGCGACAGCGGGCACGTGGGCCGGTGCCGAGCGAGCAGGTCCTGGCGGAGCGGGTGCTGCGTGCCATCACCGTCAGCCTCGCCCTCGACGCGATCTACATGATGGTCGCGGGGCCGTGGATCATCGGGCTCGTTCGGCCCGATCGGCAGCAGTGGTTCGCGGGAGCGGCGGAACATCCACGCCAGGCGGCGACCGTGGTGTTCGTCCTGACGATCGCCGTGCCGGTAGTCGCCGCGACCGCGGTCGGGTGGCTCGAACGCCGTCGTGCGGTGGCGACCTATCGCGCGGAACCCACCTCGTGGGATTTCGCGTTCAGGTTGCGCGACACACCGTGTTTCGTCAGGGCCCGACTGAAAGACGGCGGATGGGTCGGTGGCTGGTTCGGTCAGAACTCCCACGCCTCCGCGTTCCCGCAGTCGCCGGACATCTTTCTGGAATCGGCCTACGAGATGGGCCGGGACGGCGTTTTCGGGGCGAGGATCGAACACACGGCTGGACTTTATGTCACGATGAACGACGTCAGCGTCATCGAATTCCTTGCCGTTCCGGATGTGCGGGTCGTCGAGACGAGTGGGTCGAACGAAGGGGGAGCGGCGGATGACGGAGAACTCGAGACCGGAGACGGAGCAAGGCCTGCTGAAAAGCCTGCTCGGACCTGACCGCGTGCGCGGGTACACACCCAACAGGAACATCGGTGAACCCTTGGAACCGCCGTCGGGCAGGGCATCGGCGTCAGCCTCGACCACGACCGATGACGAGGGCGACGTGACGGGTCCGGACCGCGGGACCGGTCCGGCGTGACGCGGGTCGGGTCGACGGGCACCGCTGCCCTCGACTCGATGGTGACTCTCCGGGAGACCTCAGGTGTCGATCGACGCCCAGGCCGTGATCGACGAGGCGCTCGCTCTCGTCGCCGACGTCCGCGGCAGCCATGACCTCGACAGGGTGGTGCGCGCGGAGGTGGACGACCTCCTCCGGTCCCTGCACGCCATCGTCGACGACAGTTCCTCGCGACTGCGGGCGTCCCACGCGCTCGGCTGGCTCTACTGGCTCCGGTACTCGGCGTCCGGCCGTTCGGACCAGCCCGCCCTGGAGCGGTCCACAGCGAGTTTCGCCGTCTGCTTCCGGCACGAGGACTGGCGCGAGGACGGACTGCCCCACCTCCTCCTGGAAGAGCTCGTCGAAGAGATCGAGCCTTATGTGGAGGAGATTCTCGACACGGAACAGACCGGCGTCGCCGACGGCGGGTCCGTTGATCGTGCCGTTGTCCTGTGCGGACGAATCGTCGCCCACATGCCGACGAACGGGCCCGGCTACGTCACCTGGCTGCCGCGGCTCAGCCGGGCACTCCTTCGCCGTTCGGCGATGACCGGCAGTCAGCGGGATATGGACGAAGCGGTACGGCACGCGGAGCGAGCCGTCGAAGTAGGTTCCGTGTACGACATACAGATGGCCGACATCCTCATCCAGGCCGGCAACGCCCGCGCGGCGCGCTACCGGCAGGGTGGAACACCCGACCCCGGCGACCGCGACCGAGGCGTGGCGCACTACGAGGCGGTTCTCGGCCTGCGTGCTCTTCCCGCCCGCGACCGGATCCGTGCCCGAGCGGCGGCGGCGACCCTCGTTGCGGACAGCGAGCCGAGGCGTGCGGCCGAGCTCGCGGGCGCGGCGGTCGGCGAGCTGCCCCTGTTGGCGACCCGGCACTTCGATCTCAGTGAACGGGAGGGCCGGATCGGGGAGTTCGCCGGCCTGACGAGACAGGCGGCCGCCCTGTTGCTGAGTGCGTATGGCGGGCGCGCGGGCGAGTCGGCACTCGCCCTGCTGGAGCTGGGCCGCTGCGTGAACATGGGTGGCGAGTTCAGCGTTCGCAGCGACCTGGGCCGGTTGTCGGCGGCACACCCCGGGCTCGCCGGGCGTCTCAACGATCTGCGCGACCGCCTCGACCAGGCAACCGTCGTCGGGGCAAAGGACGAGACAGCGCTGAGGAGACAACAGGACGAACGCGGCCGGGACGTCGCGGCCCTCGACGCGGTCATGGCCGAGATACGGTCCCGGCCGGACTTCGAGTCCTTCGGGTTGCCACCCACGATGAAGGCACTGCGCGCGGAGGCGGCGCACGGTCCCGTCGTCGTGCTCACCAGCAGTTCGCTTCGGTCGGACGCGATCGTCCTTTCCGCGCGGGAGACGACCACGGTTCCGCTGCCCGACTGCGCCGAGGGCGACCTGAGGGCCAGAGCGCGGGAGTTCAGGACCTGCCTGCGCCGGATTCTGACGGTGGAACAGGACAGCCCGGAGCACCAGCGACTCCAGGGCGTCCTGCGGGACCTCCTCGGCTGGCTGTGGGACTGCGTTGCCGCACCCGTCCTGCGCCTGCCCGTGTTCCGGGCGGACGACACGACGTCGCGGCCGCCGCACGTGCGGTGGATCGCGTGCGGGGCGTTCTCGTTCCTGCCGATCCACGCGGCCGGTCACTACGAAACCGGCCGTTTCACCCACCCAGCGTCGAACGGCTCGACGAGGGACAACGTGGCCGACCGGGTGATCTCGTCGTACGCGCCGAGCATCGTGGCCCTTCGGCATGGCCGTGCCCAGGTCGGTTCACGGGACGCG
Source organism: Actinophytocola oryzae (assembly GCF_004364325.1). Taxonomy (GTDB): domain Bacteria; phylum Actinomycetota; class Actinomycetes; order Mycobacteriales; family Pseudonocardiaceae; genus Actinophytocola; species Actinophytocola oryzae. The sequence continues at coordinate 941,751 of NZ_SOCP01000001.1, forward strand.
GTCGCGTGGAAAGCGTTGCGGAGTCTCGTCGTCGCCGTTCCGGACGCGTCCGACGGCGCGAGTCCACTGCCGCAGGTGGGGGAGGAGGCCGGTGAGCTGGTGAGGCAACTGCCCGGTGTCACCCTTCTCACGACCGTCGGCGCCGCGAGGGAGAACCGGCCTACCAAGGCCAACGTGCTGGCGTGGCTGCGCTCGTCGGCCATCGCCCATTTCGCCTGTCACGGCTACAGCGACAGCTCGGACCCCTCCCGCAGCGGGCTCGTGCTGGAGGACCACTCCACTGATCCACTGACCGTGTCGGACGTCATGTCCATCGCCATCGACACTGGCGAACTGGCGTACCTGTCGGCGTGTGACACCGCCTTCACCGGCAACGAGACGTTGGAGGACGAGGCGATCCATCTCGCCTCCGCCTTCCAGCTCGCCGGTTTTCCCAGAGTGGTGGGCACTCTCTGGGCGATTCGCGACCGAACGGCGGCCGCGGTGGTCGGCTCTTTCTACGATGCGCTGGGTGTCAGCGGCGAACCTGACCTCTCGACGTCGGCCCACGCCCTGCACACGGCGGTTCTCTCGATTCGTGACAGACACCCCGAGCGACCCGATATATGGGCGCCGTTCATCCACATCGGAATTTGACGAACTCGTTCGACACAGGAGGAGGACAGGTGGTACCGACGTACGCGGATTTCACCGGATCGTCTCCGCTGCAGGGCAATGCCACCGTGGCGTGGGACGGCAGCGAGCATCGGGAAGGGCGGTTGGAGATCGAGGCGGGTGGGAGTGTGTCCCTCCGTTTCGAACTGCCCGATCCCCAGGAGATCTTCGAGGGAACGCTCGTCGTCAGGGCCCTGGCGACCAAGCTGAACAAGCTCCCGGGTTTCGCGCCGATGTCCGTCGTGGTCAACCGCAAGGCGGACCGGCCCGTCGCGGCGGAATGGTCGATCCCCGGCGGCGGCGACCTGCCACACGAGAACACGTTCGTCGTGCCGATCAGCCTGCTGTACCGAGGCGCCAACGAGATCAGGATCAGCAGCAGTGCCCGGTCGACGAGTCGCCTGTGGATCTACAGCATCACGCTCGACGAGGTGTTCGACCGGGGACGGTCGGCGACGGCGCTCAGGGGAGTCAAGGCGAGTTCGGCGACAACGACCTATGCCACGCGAACCAGACCCGTCGGGTCGGACGAGTGGACCGAATCGGCGCCGTTGTCCGTCTGCCTGCGGGAAGGGGACGTGTCCGTCGCCGTGGAGACGATCTCGTGGCGTGAGCAGAACGGCACCGAGTCGTCCGTCCTGTGCAACGAGGTGGGTTTCGGTGGGTCCAGGCGGCTCGGCAACGGCGATCTCTACGAGTACGAAGGCGTGCGGCAGGACGGCCGCACCGACGGCGAACCGGTCTCCTACCACGTCCACAAGGGCTGGGGAGGTTCGTGGTACGAGGTGGGGCACCTGACGGTCGGCGTGTTCGAGGAAGTCCGGTCCAGGTTGACGTCGATCGCATGGCGTGACCTCGCGGGCAACCAGGCCTCCGCGATGTTCTCGGCCGACCTCGAGAGGTTCGCCGGGTTCTACCAGCACCGGGGCGAAGGGCGTGTCGGCTACTCGGGTCGAATGAGGGTAGAAACCCTGGAACAATGATCCGAAAATCTCGGTGCCGGGTTTGTTCGATAGCTCATCTGGGATAACATGGTTGTGCCAGGCGAACAATAGTCGTTTCTGTCGGCGTCGGTCGTCATTAGGCAGTGATGTCGCCATGATCTGGGAAGTACTGGTCCTCGGTTTCGTACTCAGTCTCGACAATTTCCGGGTGGCGATCGCGCTCGGCACCGTCCCGATCGGACTGAAGCGTGCGATCCAGGTCGCGTTGGCCTTCGGGTTGTGGGACGCGGTCATGCCCCTGGTGGGCCTGTTGGTCGGTCGCGAGATCGGGGAGTCCGTCGGGGAGGTCGGCGAGCTGGTGGGTGCCGCCGCTCTCGGTGGTTACGGCCTCTACCTCGTGATCTCGGCCCTCCGCAAACCAGAGCCGGAAGAGCTGAACCACCCGTGGGCGTTGTTCGGCATCCCGTTGACGTTGAGCCTGGACAACCTGTTCGCCGGGACGAGCCTGGGGCTCCTGGGGCTCTCGCCGTGGTTCTCCGCCGTCGTGTTCGGCGCCATGACGGCGGCGATGTCGCTGGTCGGGCTCCGGCTCGGGCGGGCGGCGGCGCGCTTCATCCGGATCCGCTCCGACCTGCTGAGCGGGGCCACCCTGATCGTCGCGGCCGTGGCACTGCCGCTGGTGTTCGGCGAATAGAACGGCGCCGAACCCGTAGGCCCGGCGCCGTTCTTCAGCGCGCTACTCCGGCAGTGCGAACACGATCAACGCGCTACCGTGGCCTGCGCCGAGCATGCCGGGAAGGAACCCCTCGGCCCAGCCGCCCCAGCCGACCGGCACGGCCACGTACTGCCTGCCGTCGACCATGTACGTCGTCGGGCTGCTGTGGTGGCCGCTGCCGCACTGGAACTGCCACAGCAGCTCGCCCGTCCTGGCGTCGAGTGCGTTGAACTCGCCGGAGGGCTCCCCGGCGAACACCACGTCACCGCCGGTGGCCAGCACCGAGGCACACATCGGCAGCTCGTTGCGCCAGCGCCACTTCTCGTCGCCGTTGGCGTCGAACGCGCTGACACTGCCGACCATGTCCTCGATGTCGACCTGAACGCCCGCACCCCAGTAGGGGATGCTCTCCTTGAACTCGCGGCGCCGCCTGGTGGCCGTGGCCCCGACGTCCTGGACCGGCACGTAGAACAGCTCGGTCCTGGGGCTGTAGGCGGCGTGCGTCCACTCCTTGGCGCCGGCCGGGCCGGGGTAGAAGTGGACCGGCACGCCCTCCTCGTCGGGGTACACCTTGGCGGTCACCTGGCCGTCCCTCGTGATCGCTCCCCACGTGATCCTGTCCACGAAGGGGGTGACCCTGACGAGAGACCCGTCGACGCGGTCCAGGACGAAGAAGTAGCCGTTCTTGTCGAAGTGCCCGAGCAGCCTGCGCCCGTCCGCCTCGAACAGGATGCACTCCGCGATGCTGTCGTAGTCCCACACGTCGTGCGGGGTGCACTGGTAGTGCCAGCGGATCTGCCCCTCGTCGACGTCAACGGCGATGATGCTGTCGGTGTAGAGGTTGTCGCCCTTGCGGACGCCGCCGTCGAAGTCGGGTGCCGGGTTGCCGGTGCCCACGTACAGCAGGTTGGTCTCCGGGTCGAACGTGCCGGTGAGCCAACAGTTCGCGCCGCCACGCGCCCAGGCCTCGCCGTCGGACGGCCACGTCTCGGAGCCGGGCTCGCCGGGCTTCGGGATCGTGTAGCAGCGCCAGTGGTGCTCGCCGGTCTCGAGGTCGAACGCGTCGAGGTGGCCGCGCACCCCGAACTCGCCGCCCGAGCTGCCGACGATCACCTTGTCCTTCACGACGAGGGGCGCCACCGTCGCGCTCTCCCCGGCCCGCACGTCGCCGTAGGTCCTGTCCCAGACCCGTTTGCCGGTGGTGGCGTCGAGCGCGAGCACGTGGGCGTTCGCCGTGACGAAGAAGACCTTCCCCTTCGCCACCGCGACCCCGCGGTTCACGTTGCCGCAGCACAGCGACACGTCGAACGGGACGGCGTGCTTGTACCGCCAGATCTCCACACCCGTCTTCGCGTCGAGCGCCCAGACCCAGCCGTCCCAGCCGGAGAGGAACATGATCCCGTCGACGACGATCGGCGCCGCCTCGAACGAGTACGTCGACGTGCCCGCGATGATGCCGCTCGTGCCCGCCTGGAAGATCCACGCCGGGCCGATCCTCCTCACGTTCTCCGTGTTGATCTGGTCGAGCGGGCTGTACCGCTGACCGTTGTAGTCGCCGTAGTAGGTGAGCCAGTTCTCCGGCTCGGACCGCGCGTCGCGGATGCGCTCGTAGTCGACGTCGCGGACCACCGGCGGCGCGATCTCGCCCCCGGCGACCTTGCCGCTCAGCTTGGCCTGGTCGATGGCCTCGCCCGCGTCCACGTACTCGATGGTCATCGTGCCTGCTCCGATCTAGGGTCGCGGCTGGTCGGGACGGTCGAGGCGGGCCTCGGGCGGCACGTCGCCGAGCACGACGATGGCGCCGGTGAGCCCCCGGCCCTCGTCGTTGCCCGTCGGGGAGCTGAACCAGTAGTAGCCCGGACCGTCGAGGTTGAGGGTCGCCCGCCCTTTCGAGTGGTTGACCAACCAGATGAACTTCCGGTCGCCGTTGCTCGGCAGGAGCGCGCAGTGCGTGTTCAGGTCGTCGTTGATGATCTCGAGGTCGATGTCGCCGCCGTGGGGCATGACCAGAATGGACGGATCCCAGCTGATCTCGTCGGGCCGGATCCGGATTGTCGCCTCCATTCGCCCATCGGCCTTCTCCGTCGCCTGGCCGATGCTCCCGGTGCCGAGCACCCGGCCGAGTGCCGCCTTGTTCTGTGCGTCCAACCCGAGCTTGCTCAGCAGGTCGGCTCTCTCCTGCGCGGACGTCATCGGCCTCGCCTCCTCGTTTCGGAATTCCTGATCCCGGTGACCGAAATGCGCGCGACAGCACCACACAAAACTGATTGTGTGCTGTTTGCATTCGGAATGGCTGGTCAATCCGACTCTACTACGGCAGCCGCAGTTTGCCGTGTTGGCTATGTTTGCTGGTCGCGGCGTAGTCGGGTGCGGTGGTGGTACCAGCGGGCGCGGGCTTGGTGGCGTC
>NZ_SOCP01000002.1 GCF_004364325.1 Actinophytocola oryzae
CCGCCGATCAACAGGCACCGCGCCAGCTCCCGACCCTCCATCCGGTGGCGACCTCGTAGTTTTGTAGTACGTGGATGGCTTTGGCGAGGCGGCCGATGCGGCGTGGGCTGACTCGGACTTTGTGCAGGATGCGCCAGTACTTGAGCTGGGCGTTCGCGCGCTCACCCGGCCCGCGGAGCCGAGCGTGGGTCCGGTTGGCGTCCTTCTGGGACTGGGGTTTGTTCTTGCCCTTGCAGGGAGTGATCACTCGTTCCCGAGTCTGGTCGTACCCGTGGTATCCCTTGTCGCTCAACGCGATCAGGTCGACGTCCTCAAGTGCGGCGAGGATGTTCCAGATCCGGGCTGCGGCGGTGTCGTGCGTGCTGCCGGGCAACTCGCCGGAAACCCCGAGGATCGTCCCGTCCGGGGAGGCGATGACCTGCAGGTTTACCCCCGTGGCGCTTGTGTTTGCCGGAATAGAACGGTCGGTCGGCGGCGATCCGATCGATCGGGATCAGCGTGCCGTCGATGATCACGTAAGCCAGCCCGTCACGCTTGGCCTGGCACAGTGCGGTCCGCAGCTTCGGCGCTTGCCTGGCGAGTAGTTCGACGGTCTCGGTCACAAACCGCCAGCACGTCGTGGTCGAGACCCCGAACCCAGCGCCGACCTGCGCGAACGGTTCACCTTTACGCAGGTAGACCAGCGTCAGGAGAGCCTGCTGGCCAGGGTCGAGCGCCCGCCACACCGAACCGATCTCCCGACGGTGGGCACGGACCAGGCCGGACACGAACGTGAGGGTCTGATGTGACAACGGCAGCGCGGCACGGTAGAACAACACCTGAAGCCCCTGGGATCGGCAGAACGATCTTGGTCGAAAGTCCTGCTACCAGGGGCTTCGCCACGTCCGGGCACCGACACGCCGACGATCATCAAGCTGTGATCAACGAGAAGCCCCGCCTGCCAATCCATCCAGACCAGGATGAAAAGGCTCAATGAAGAGATGACCGAGCATCTCGGCCACGAGAAGAACCAGGCTGAGCCCGAGCGCGACTCGACGAATGTGCGGAACGGCAGCCGGTCGAAGACCGTAATTCGGACGCCGCGGGCGAGGTCGAGATCAACGTTCCCCGTGACCGGGAGAGCACGTTCGAGGGCGGCCCGCGGCACGTTGGGCCGCACCATGCATGGGGTTCGACGTGGTGAGCCGAGCACCCTCTCTCGCGCGTGGAGCCTCGACAGAGTATGTTCAGCGCTGTACTACTTGGGTGGTTGCGTTCAGCCTGTGGAGGAGTCGTCGGCATGCGCGGAGAAGCTGGCGAGGATCTTCTCGCAGAGCAACCGCAGCTGGTCCTGTTCGGCGGGCGTCAGTGGGCCGATTACGTGCTCGCGGACGACGCGGGTGAACTCGGGGCGCGCGATCTCCATGGCGTCGACACCCAGGTCGGTGAGTGTGGCGGTGCTGCCGCGCCCGTCGGTGGGGTGGCCGTCTCGGGTGATCCAGCCCGCTCGTTCGAGTCGGTTCACGGCGTGGGTGATGCGGCTGGGCTTGCTGCCGGTCAGTGCTGCGAGCTCGCTCATCCGCAGTTGCCTGCCGGGTGCGTGCCGCAGCCGGCGCAGCAGCTCGAAGTAGCTGGGCGGCATGCCGGAACTGTCCTGCACCCGCCGTTCCAGCGTGTCGCGCACGCGGTCACCCGCGTGGGAGAACGCCTCCCAGACCGCGTGATCGTCCGGGGCGAAGCACGAGCCGTCGGCCGGGGAGGCCGACGGCGGGGCCTGCGACCAGGTGGCCAGGGCGTCGATCGCGGGGCGCAGGCCCTCGCCGTGCGCGGTCAGGGTGTAGTGGCCGTCGGTGCGGGTGACCAGGCCGGCGTCCTGGAGTTCGGTGAGCCGTTCGGTGAGGACGCGGTGCGACAGGCCGGGCAGGGCGGCGACCAGGTGGCCGAACCGTGCGGGTCCCTGGAGAAGCAGGTCGACGATCTGCCCGTTCCACCGCTTGCCCAGCAGCGCGAACACGGTCCCGGTCCGTGGGCCGCACGGGCAGGCGTCCGCGAGATGAGACATGCCGTCAGCCTACGTGCCCGCCGCGCATCGCCCAGCCGCGTCGCGTATCGCCTAATTGAGTTGGAAATAGTAACCCTGACGGAGTTGTTACTCAAGCGTGGACGTAGGGCCGAGCAGACTGGCTTGTCGACGCTGGGCACGCTCGACCGCCTCGTGAACGGGCAACCTGGAAGTGGTGGCGACGCTGGCCGCGCGGCCGGTTGCGACGAGCTGATCCTGTTACCCCGCGACCGGACATCGGGCAGGTCGCGCCGATCGCCCAGGCAGCCGGGCTCCACTGACCACGCGAAAGGACTGTCATGTCGTTCACCGACATCGAGATCGAGTACCTGTCCGGCCAGCGGCTGGGCCGGTTGGCCACCACGCAGCCCGACGGGACGCTGCAGGCCAGTCCGGTCGGCTTCCTCTACAACGAGGAGACCGGCACGATCGACATCGCCGGTCACGGGATGGCGAGGAGCCGGAAGTTCCGCAACGTGGCGGAGAATGGCCGGGCCGCGTTCGTGGTCGACGACCTGGCTTCGATCCAGCCGTGGCGGCCGCGGTGCGTGGAGATCCGCGGTACGGCGGAGGCCATCGCCGCGCCCATCGACTCGGCATGGGCGTCCGCGATCGGGCAGTTGGGGTTCGACGGAGCGATCATCCGCATCCACCCGAAGCGGATCATCAGCTTCGGCATCGGCGAGACCACCGACGACGTCCGCGAATTCAAGATCAACAAGCGGACCGTTGGCTGACACGGGTCCAGGCCGGACGAGTGTGTCGTCCTGGTCACTGCGGGTCGGCCGCCGACCGGTTCGTTCTCGGTGCGCTCAGCCGGGGGAACCCGTCGACCACCCGTTCTCATCGCGGCACACTTCTCCGACAGGAACAACATGAGTTTCAACACCCCCAACGGCACTCGTGGTGCTCGGCAGCCCAAAGCCGGCCGGCTGATGACGTGGCTCAACAACCGGAACGCGAAGAAGATCCGCCGCAGGGGTGGCAAGATCATGGGCTTCGACGCCCTGGTCCTGACGACCACCGGGGCCAGGAGTGGCGCTGAACGCACCACACCGGTCGGCTGGTTCCCCGCGGACGACGACGACAGCTGGCTGGTCGTCGCGTCCGCGGCGGGCGCGGCGAAGAACCCGGCCTGGTACCACAACATCGCCGCCCACCCCGACAAGGTCACCATCGAGATGGCCGGCCGAAGGATTCCCGTCACCGCCGAGCAGTTGCACGGGTCGGAACGCGCGGACGCGTGGCACCGGATCACCGAGGCCGCACCCCGTTTCGGCCAGTACGGGAACAAGACCGACCGCGAACTGCCGATCATCAAACTGACCCGGCGGGTCGGCTGAGGAACGGGCCGCATTCATCTGCATGGTCGGTGTGGCGTGATGCGAATCCCGGCGGGGGCCTTGCGGCGGCGGTGATCGCGATCAGATTCGCGGTGAGGGCCTCGAGCTGATGGGCGCGGGCGGCCGCGGTGGACACCGCGCATGCCGGGGATGGAAGCCGGTCGGCCGGCGACGTCGGCAACTCGTCATGGCCGGCCCACGGCACCGCCACCAGCACGACGGTCGCCGCGGCGCGTGTTCTGGTTGTCCGTGCCGGTGACGCCCAGGTCGGCTGCGGCCGATCGGCGCTCCGGGACCGCGGACCGGCGGGGTGCCGCGGGCGTGCTCAGGTGTCTGCCCTGCTCCCGTCTGCGACGAGCCGGGCGGCGATGTCACGCAGCTTGACGTTGCTCTGCTGGGACCGGGTGACGAGCCGTGCGAACGCCTCGTCGGCGTTGATCTGGTTGACGACCATGAGCATCCCCTTGGCCTGGTTGATCACGGCTCGCGACTCGAGTGCGGTGCGCAGTTGTTCGATCTGTTCCCGGCTCTTCAGATACCGGCGTGCGTTGCCCAGCGCCCCCTCCGCAGCGGTGGTGTACAGCTCGAGCAGGGCGGCGTCCAGCCTGCGGAAGCCGTGGGCCTGGTCACCGTAGAGGCTGAGGGAACCGTGGTACTCCTTGTCCACGTACAACGGCGCCGACAGGTAGCTGGTCACCCCGCGCTGTGCGGCCGCCTCCGCGAAGTCCGGCCATCGGCCGCGCACATCGGTCACTGTCACCCGCACCACCTCGCCCCTCTTGGCGGCTTCCAGACACGGGCCCTCCCCGGCCCGGCACTGCGCGTGGTCGATCTCCGCGGCCAGCTCGTGGGTCGTGGCCGCCGTGTGCGGCTCCTCACCACGCAGCAGCGTCACACTGGCCGCGTCCGCCTCCGGAATCGCGTGCACCGCCTGCAGACAGGCCCGGTGCAAGATCGCACTGAGGTCCTCCTCCTGGCTCATGATCCGGGACAGCTCGTCCAACGCGGCCGTCACGTCATCGAGTTGGCGGATGAGGTCGTCGGTCACGGTGTCGGCTACCTGCTGGCGGCCAGGCTGCTGCTCCATCGAGCCGGGATGCCCTCTGACGTCGGATTCATGCACGCGACGACGAGCAGGCTCGGCTGCGCGCACGTAGGGTGTCGGCGTTCGTGGGGAACTCGGGTGCTGGAGGGCGCGATGCGACGACACCGATACACGACGTGGGGCCTGGGTGCGCTGTCCATAGCGGCGCTGAGCGGCTGGCTCGTGCGTCGGGGTGCGGCACGCGCGCACCTCACGGGTGCCGCGAAACTGGCTCCGCAACCGCCGAGCAGGGATCCGGCGAAGTTCGTTTCCGAGGTCGGCACCCACGCCGGCGCGGCAGGCGTGAACCCGGTCCTGGTGATGGCGATCCTGTACAACGAGTCGTACAAACCGCACGCCCCGCTGCTGGAACGGGCCTGGCAGGCACTCCACCGCGACTCGGCCTTCGGGGTCGCCAACATGCACCGGGTCACCTACGAGCGCACCAGACGCGGACGCTGTTTCGCGGAACGCTCGTGGAAGGAGTTGCCCCACGACCCCGACCTGGCCATCCAGGCAGCGGCATGGCACCTCCACGACCTCCGGACCCGACTGCCTGCCGCCACCACGAACTCCTTCACAACCGACGAGCTCCTCGCCATGGGGTACAACGCGGGTGTGCGCAACATGCTCAGGTTCGCCAGGGGGAGGCAACCCGGTCCCCTGGCCCGTGCCTACGTCGAGCGCCTCCGCGAACACTGGACACCGGCCGAAGACGCCCTTCGCCCGGGCTGAGTGGGACCTCGCTGCGGAACAGTCGAGGACACCAAGGACCGAAGACCCGGGGCTGCAGCGCTTTCGGTGATGGCGTCTGCGGTCGGCGGGGCGCCTCCACCGAGGTCACCGTTAGACTCTGTCGCGATCGAACCACCACCGTGCCGTGCACACCGGGACAACTCGCCGCCGTGTGCCGCGACCACAACGGCTTCGTCCTGGCATGGGGCCGCGCGTCCCTGGCCGGTTTCCTCCTGCCCCGGACGCCGCGCAACTGGCCGTCGCGGCGGAGTCCCATGTCATGCCGTAGCGGCCGCGTCACGAGCGCCGGACGCGGAACACCGGCCGACCCGTCAGCGCCCGGCGGGCAACGGCCGGCCGATGTCGAGTTGGGCGATGTCGGCGAGCAGCCGTGCGGCGAGGCTGGCCGACGCCGTCGTGGTCGCACCGATGGTGTCGGCGGCGAGCCGGGTGACGTCGACGACCCGTGGGTCGGTCTGCCACCGCGGGTCGGACACGCGGCAGTGCCGTGTCCGGTCCGCCTGCCGTATCGACAGGTTCGCGATCTCGCCGTCGAAGATCTGGAGCAGGACGTTGGCGGAGAGGAGCGAACCGCGCACGTTGCGTGACTCGGCGCCGTGCCGGTCGACCGCGGTCACCGCCAGGTCCGGCCAGCCGGCCACGGTGTCGGATCGGATCAGGAACCCGCTGCGTGCCACGGAATCCTCGGCACCGAGGGCGTACCTCGTCCACGGTGCCAACGCGTCGGCGGCGAGCAGGTCGGTGACCAGGCCGCGGTCCAGCTCGAAGTCGCCCGGTGTGCCCCGGCCGATGCTGAGTGCGCCGTCCAGCAGGCACGCGACCCAGCCGCGGTGCAGTGAGAAGAACCGCAGCGACTCGACGGGGAGCATGTCCTCGGCCGGTACCAGGTAGTTGAACGGGACGTCGTGGAGCAGGGCCAGGTCGTCGAGCCAGGACAGCAGCTCCTCCGGCACGGCGAGCCGCGCCGTGTCCCCTGACTTGTGGCGGCGGGCGCGTGCTCGTTTCCACCGGAACAGACCGGCCGCGAACGGCTTGTCACGCAACGCGAGCAGGCGGCCGAGCGTCCACGCGGCGGCGAGGCTCGCGTCGTTCCCGACAGCCAGCTCGGTCGCCGCGCGGGCGGGCAGTGCCGGTCGGTCGGACGTCGGGACCGGCACCAGCGGACCGTGGTAGCCGACCGTGCTGACCGCGCCGTCCTCGGTCGTGTGGCGTGTCGGGCGCGCCCCGCCGATGGGCGCGCTGTTGGTCCTGACCCTGCCGAACAGCCGGGTCAGGTCGTGGTCGGAGTCGATGGCCGTGAACCGCCAGCTCGTCAGGCTGACGAGGCGCACCGGCCCGGTGCCGGTGAACCCGGCGGCGGTGTACCTGCCGCGGACCGAGACCAGGTGTGCGACGTGCCGCGCGCCGGGTCGGGGCAGCCGGTTGCCGACGACCACCGCGCGTTCGGTGCCGTCCGCGTCGCGGCGGACGTGTGCCAGCAGTGCCAGGTCACCTCTGCCGCCGGAGGTCTGCGGTGGGAGGAGCGCCGTGGACGGGAGGTCGATGATCGTGACCTTCTCGTCGTCCGGCTGGCTCTTGTCCAGGGTGTCGGCCGGGAAGCCCACGCCCCGCAGCTCGGCAGGCAGCGTGGCCGGATCACGCAGCTGGCCGACGGTGACCACGTGGGGGACCGGCAGGTCCGGTTCGTCGAACAGCAGCAGCGCCAACCCCGCCACGGTCTCCTGCGCGGGGTCGGCGGTCTCCTGCCACGGCAGCGTGCTGCTGTCGAGGATGATGTGCGGCAGGTCGGTGCGGTAGTCGCCGAGCGCGCCGTCGGGTGGGTAGACGGCGTAGATGTCGCCTGCCGTCAGCGACGCCCGCGCGCCGGAGACCACGAAGTCCCCGGTCGCGGTGAACCGCTGCGCCGGGATCCTCTTCGTGCCACCGGCCTCGTCGGTGGTCACGTCCTGGACGAGGTCGAGCCGGTAGGTGCCACCGGCGAGGCGCGGCAGGTGGTACTGCAGCAGTTCGAGCCCGCCGGAGGCGGCCCGGTCGGTGCCCTCGTCCGGGATGCCGTTCGGCCGGATCTCGAAACCGACCAGCACGTCACGTGCCAGGGCCGGTGCGTTCGGGTCGGGTCGCAGGCTCGTGCCCAGCTCACCCCACATCCCGGCCGGGAGGTGCGCGAGCACCGGCACGAACGCGAAGTGGTGCTCGACCGGCAGCGTGCCGTCCTTCGTGATCGTGATGCGCACGGTCGAGGTCAGGTGCGGTCCGGTGTGCTCGGGCAGCGCGATCGCCATCGGACCGACCGCGACGGCGCCTGCCGGCCGGTGTTGGCCGGTCGGTGTCTGCGCCGGGACGCCGGTGGGCGTGGCCGCGACGAACGGGGCGTAGGTCACCTCGTCGTCCTCGACGGTGTAGTAGAGCGTGCCGACGGGGAGGTCACCCCGGATGTGCGCGCCGGTCGACGGGATCACGGTGTGGGTCGCCAGCGCGAGTCGTTGCGGGTCGAGCACGCCGAGGTCCGTCCTGGCGCCGGTGTTCCTGCGGATGAGCCCGTCCGTGACCGCGACGGCGCAGCGGTCGGCGTCCGGCAGGAACGAGGCGCTGAAGGTCGGCCAGTCCACCGGCGTGGGGCCGGGGTTGCCCTGCGGTCCGAACGTGACGTCGAAGGAGAACACCAGCAGCGTGATGTGTGCGGTGCCGGCGAACTCGGGGCCCCAGATGTGCAGGCTGGCGCCGACGTCCACGGAGATCTGGCAGCCGAGGAACCGGTAGGAGGCGTTGACGTCGACGTAGGCGGACGCGTCGTAGTGGTAGGGCTTCCACGCGACGATGAAGTCCGCGCCGACGACGAACGCCGCACGCACGTCGTCGCTGGACCACACTGCTTCCAGGTGTCCGCCTGCCATCAGCGACACCGGGGTCAGCGCGTAGTAGGCGTTCCCCTTGACCACCAGCTGCGGGTCGACCTGCCAGTTGAAGCCCAGCGCCGGCACCTTCGGGTAGTGCGGCGGCGCGGTGAAGCTCGGGTGGTAGCCGCCGACGGTGAGCGCGAAGTCGCCGTCGTGCTCGCCCGCGAACCACGAGTAGAACGCGAACCCGCCGGTGAGGTGGCAGTCGCGGGAGAACAGGAAGGACGCCGCGGTCAGCTGCGCACTCACGCCGAGGAAGCCGTCGTCGGGCACGAAGCTCGCCTTCACGGCCAGCTGGATCTCGGCGAGCGGGCTGATCTCCCTGCCCACCTCGGGGGTCGGCGCCACCACGGTGGACAGGCCGAGCAGGTTCAGTTCGAAGCGCCTGCCGAAGCTCGCGACCAGCAGGGCGAACGAGTCGATGATCCGGAACGACAGGAACTTCACGCCGACCGCGAGGAAGACGCTCCCCGCCGAGGGTGGCACGGCTGCGCGCATGGTGGCCAGGGTGGTGCCGAGGAGGTCCTTCGGGCTGGCCGTGCCGGTGACGGGTTGCGGGCTCTTGGCCGCGGTGATCAGCGGGAAGTCGGCGACCTTGTCGACGGTCGGCACCACGATCGCGCGGTTGTAGCCGAAACCGGCGGCGAGGCCGGTGACGAAGAAGAACGGCGGACCGCCGATCGCCCTGTCCAGCACGGCGTAGACGAACAGCGACGGCGCGCCGTCCAGGTAGGCGTAGGACCCGAGCGCCGCGATGCTCATGGCCTCGGTCCGGATCAGCGCGGCGCCGTCGTACTCGTCGTAGGCGGTGCCGCCCGCCGGGGTGACGGTGCTGCGCAGCAGTGCGCCGCCGATCTCGACCGGACCGTCGCGGTAGTCGACGCCGACGCCACGCAGGTCGAAGGTCGGTGCGAAGTGGTCGATCGACGAGCCGAACGCGAGCCCGTCCAGCGACAGGGTCAGCCCGGCGACGGACAGCGCTGCGTCCAGCAGGAAGCGCACCGCGCGGTCCTGGTACTCGAACCCGACGCGCTGGAAGTACACCGGGCCGAACGAGCGCTGCACGTCGAACCAGCGCGCGTTGTCCGACGCGCTCGCTGCCGGCCCGCTCACCGTCGCAGGCGCCGAACCCGTGGTGTCACCGGTGGTCCCGGCCGGCAGGCTCAGGGTCTGCGCGGCCGCGTCACCGAGGAACAGCCGCGCGGTGACCGTGAGTCCCGCGGTCAGCGCCACCGCCGTGGACGCGGGCGCGGACTGGCCCTGCGTGGTGTCCCCGGCGACGTCTGGCAGCCCCGGCACGGAGGCGGGCAGCAACGCGTTGACGGGACCGATCTCGGCGACCGCGAAGTCCCGGGTGGCCGCCAGGAGCCGCAGGCTGTCGATGCCGACCTTCCGCTGCGGCGGGAACTCCTTGCCCACCAGGGGGAGCTGGGACAGTCCCAGTTCGAGACCGAGGTCGAGTCCGAGGAGGAAGCCCGGCGAGTCGCCTCGGCTGACGACCAGCAGCACGTCCCGCAGGTCGATCTCCAGGTCCTCGGGCACCAGTTCGGCGAGCGAGGTCGACGCCGCCGCGACGAGGTCCCTGACCTGGAGCGACCGGGCGTCGCCGGTGTGGGTGTAGACGGCGACGAACACCGTCGACGCCGTGCCCTGCGCGAACCGCAGGTCGAACTCCAGGTCACCGACGACGACGGTGCCGCCGAAGGTCTTGCGGTAGGCCGCACCCTCCTGCTCCAACCGGATCGTGACGGTCAGGTCGACCGCCTTGTCGTCGATGGGGAACGTGACCGCGCAGGTGAGGTCGAAGGCTTGGGTCGCGGAGTCGAACCAGATGCGCAGGTCGTTTAGTGCCAGGTCCGCGAGTGACGCCGGGAGGTGGGAGTCCACGCCGAACGCCGTCACCAGCTGGTCGTGGACCGCGCCGAAGGTCAGTGGCGCCCCCGGCACGCTCTGCCCGGTGAACTGCCACCCGCCGGTGGCCTCGGCGTGTTCGGCGAGCACCTCGAACTCCGCGCCGAACAGGGAGAACGCGCCCTCGACGTAGCCGGTGACGTCGTCGTGGTCCTTGTCGATCTCGAAGCTGAACCGTTCGAAGCCGACCGGCACCGGGCCCACGTCGAGCACCCAGGTGGACGTGATGGCCGCGGCGAGGGAGTACCGCTGGGCGTCCGGGATGGCGGTGATGTCCAGCTCGTCGACCTCGACGTCGGGGAACTGGTCCCCGCCGGGGAGGTATCTGCCGACCAACGTGCTCAGGTGGATCGGGGTGGTGGGGGAGATGCCGCCGTGGAAGGTCAGGTTCGGCAGCGCGAGCGCGACGTCGAACCTGGTCCCGTCCAGCGTGACGTGACCGGTGATGACGACCTGCTGGAGCGCGCGAGCGGCGAGGTCGAAGGCGATGCTCACGCCGTCGATGGCCAGTGCCTCGATGCCGAGTCCGGCGAGCCCCCGCTCGACCTGGTCGGCGAGGCCGGCATCGCCCGCCAGTCCGGCGAGCGCGGCCAGCCCGGGCAGCACGTTCCCGTCGGCGGGCTGGATCTCCAGCGCCCAGGCGTACTGGCCGAGCATGGCGAGCCGGACCCGGAAGTCCTGTCCGAGGTGGAGGGTCGCGTGGATGTCCCCGCTGATCCGCTCGACGTAGCGCTCGCCCTGCTGCTCGCCCGTGGTGCCGAGGGTGACGCCGATGTTCTCGAGGTCGGCGAGGCCGTCGACCAGCGGCCAGGTCCCGTCCGCCAACGTCGAGCCCGCCGTCACGTCGATGCTCTGCGCTGACCCGTAGCCGATCGTCATGCGCAGTGCCGAGAGCGGCACGGAGTCGAAGATCGGGACGTCGGGCGGCAGGTAGCCGCTCAGCTTGTTGTCGCTGACGAAGTCGGCGAGCGCGACCAGCGCCACGGTCGGTCGCGTGCCGGCCGCCAGCTCGACGGTGAGCAGGTCGTCGCGTGCGGTGCCGGTGATCGACACGTCCGTGTCGCCGACGCGCACCGAGCCGGTGACCTCCGCCGCCACCGCGAACGCCGCTGGTTGGGTGAACCGGAGCAGGATCCAGGTCAGGTGCAGCGACCGGACGCCGGTCATGCCGGTCGGCCACTGCTCGTCGGTGGCGGCCGCCACGGTCAGCTCGGTCGCGGTGAGCTGGAGGTCCGGTGCGGGCAGCCGCAGCTCGCCGTTCGGCAGGCGGTCCAACAACCCGGCCAGCGCCGGCACCGGGCTGGCGGCCGCCGTGAGCACCAGCACGCCGTTCTGCATCGACTGTTCGAGGTCGGTCCGCAGCTCGGACAACGTCGTGGGACTCGTCATCGGGTGGCCGATCAGTCGGTGTGCGCGATGGTGACGGGTGCGGCGGCCTGGAAGGCCACGGTGAACAGGTCGTTGGCCGCGAGGGTCGCCGCGACCGCCGCGGCGTTGCCCGCCGCCGGGACGCCCGGATCGCCGATCGCGTTCAGCGCCGCGTTCGTGGCGGCCCGCACCTGGTCCGGGCCGCCGAGGCTGCCCGCGCCCGCCACCGCTCCGGCCAGCGCCGCGGTGCCCGGTGCCATCCCGGCGGCCAGCGCGGCACGGGTCGTGAGCCGGGCCAGTGCCGGCGCCGCCGCCTGGCCGTTGAGACCGCCTACCGCCGCGCCGAGTGCCGTGCCCTGCGCGGCGTTCGCACCGACCAGTCCCGCGGCCAGTCCGGCCACCGCCGCGAACCCGGCCCCCGAGGCCGAGGCCAGGTTGGCGCGGAGCGCGAAGCCTGCGAACCCGGCGGCTGTCGCGCCGGGCACCGACACCGCGGGCCCCGCGCCCTGCGCGGCGGCCGTGATGCTCGCGGCGGTGGCGCCGGGTACCACGGCCGCGCCGATCACCTGCGCCGCACCGAGACCGATCGCCGCGGCCCAGCCGGGCCCGGCCGCGGCCACGGCCGCGATGGCGGCGGCCTGTGCGCCCGCTCCCGGGGCGGCCGCCGCCGCGGCGACGGCGACCGACACCAGCCCGGGTACGCCGCCGCCACCTCGGTTGCCCGCGCTCTCCACCGCGTTCCCGACGGCTGTCGCGGTGGCGGGGCCCGCCCCGACCGCGACGGCCGTCGCCGCGATCACCCCCCGCATGACCGCGGCATCGGCGATGGCGTCCAGTTGCGCGGCGGTGAGCCCCAGGTTGGTCACGGTCGAGACGCGGTCGGCGGCGGCACGCACGCCGCGGAACACCTGGCCCCGGCAATCGCGCTGCGACTGCGCCTCGGTCACGGTCAACCGGATGCTGGCACCCGGCGGGCCCGCGGTGCGCCCCGCGTCACCCGCCCTCGTGTGCGCCATGGTCAGGTACCCCGTGAGGTAGTGGAGGATCGGCGGCAGCGGGGGCTTGGGAGGCACGGTGGGATGCCTGTTGAGGGCGTCCCGGCCGATCGGCAGCTCCGGGTAGCCGTCGAGGGAGTTGACTACCTCGGGGTGCGGGTGGCCGTAACTGTTGTTGTAGCCGCACGAGACGACCGCGGCGCTCGGCCGCAGCCTGGTGAGGAACTCCCGCGACGAGGACGTGACGGCGCCGTGGTGGCTCGTCTTCATGGCCAGCACGCGCCCGGCCGCGTTGCCGTTCTGGTTGAGGAACGCACCGACACCGGGGTTGAACTGCATCGGGACGGCACGGATCGTGTTGAGCCCGTCCTCCTGCTGGCGGAACAGGTCACCGGCGACGTAGTACCGGAAGCCGTTGAACTCCAACAGGAACCCGAGGCTCTTCGCGTTGTCCTGGGTCTTGGCGCTCTCGTACGCCGCGATCTGGGCGTTCGACATCCGGTTCGGCCCGTTGAAGATGTCCACGGTGGAGATGAACCGGGGCAGGCCCGCGACCTGCCGGACCCACTTGTTGGCCACGACACAGCGCAGAGTGGGGTGAAGAGGTGCGTGGGCGGGCGGGTTCTCGGCCCACGCCGGGAGTCCGTTGCCCCACAGCACGTCCTTGCCGAGCAGCCACGTCGGCGGCTCCGAACCGGCCACGTTGGGCACCGTGGGGAAGTGGTTGGCGTCGTACCGCGCGATGTCGAAGCTGTTCACGTCGGCCGTCGCGTGCAGCATGCCTCTCGCCGCGATCGCGTTGCGGTACACGGAGTACTTGCTCGCCCGCACGTTGGGGACGTTGTGCTGGTCCGTGTAGGTGTCGAACAGTCGCAGGTTGGGCAGCCGGCCGCAGTCGTAGACGATGGCGTTGTGGTAGCGAGGGGTCACCGGCCGCTGCAACAGCTCGGTGATGCCGTAGAAGTGGTCCTTGTCGAAGTGGGTCACCACGATGGCGTCGAGGTTGATCGCCGGTGCGAACGCGTTGATGTAGGCGTTGACGTAGCCGCCGCCGCCCTTGTCGCCGCCGTCGATCAGGACCGCCCGCGCGATCGGGGGGTGGGCGCCGACCGCCGGGTGCCGCGCGATGATCAGGGTGGCGTCGCCGGGTCTGCGCAGGTAGATGTGGTGGATCTCGAGCGTCCACGGCATCGGGTTTCCTCCCTCATTCCCAGGCGATCCAGTCCAGCCAGAGGTCCAGGGTCCAGGCCCCGCCGAGCACGTCCAGCCGCAGGACGTTGAGGCTGAGGGTCTCCGCGTCGATGCGCCGTACGGTCACGGCGAAGATGTCCTGGAAGGAGTCCCCGTTGCGCGGCGTCACCACCGCCTGCGGCACACCGTCGAACTTCTCGGGGAAGCGGAGCTGGAACTCGCGCATCCCGGTGCCACCGTGCGGGCCCGCCAGGAAGTGCCCGGCCTGCACCCGGTTGAACCGGTGGCCGCTGTTGACGCTCAGGCCGAGCACCTTCGTCGTGCCGTTGACGAACAGCCGGTGCCCCTGCGGGTCGGTGCCGCCGATCGCCACGTCGTTGGCGACCGGGTTGAGCGCCAGCGGTGTGCCGCCGTGCGCCTGCACCCAGCTGTAACGGTCGTGGTGGCCGAGGCGCAGGTTGGTTCCCGAGGTCGGGCCGATGATGACCGTGTTGCCGTTGGCGTCCTGGCTGGAGTTCATCACGTGCAGCCTGCCGACCGGTTCGGTCGTGTTCACCCCGATGTTGCCGGACCCCGTCATCAGCGCGATGTGGTCGTTGGAGTCGTTGCTGACCCCGATCTCCAGCGTGGTGTACTCGCCCCTGCGTGCGTAGTAACGGATCCACGCGGAGTCGCCTGCCCCGCCGCCGGGGTCGCTCGGGAACAGGATGCCCGCGGCGGCGGTCTTCCCGGCCGCAGGCATGATCGCGCCGCCGGTCACCTGCAGCTTGGCCTGCGGGTCCGCCGTGCCGATGCCGACCCTGGCGTCCTGCCCGCCGTCCGGCAGCGTCACGTCCCGGCACACCAACGGTCCTTTGTCGACGGTGACGGCCAGGTGGCCGTCCCAGTAGCCGGGCATGTTCTCGTAGTGCACGTACAGGTTCGCGGCACCCGACGGCGGGCTCGCCCTGAGCCCGCCGATGTCCACGACCACCTCCCGGCCTGCGGCGAGCGCGATCTGGGTCGGGGTGGTGAGCCGCCAGGCCATCGTCTGGCCCTGCTCGGTGGGGTCGCCCACGGTCCAGCCGGGCGCGGTGACGGTGAGGCCCCGCAGGGCGTCCGCGGTGCCGATCGCCCAGTCGGACGCGGGGACGCCGGTCTGCTGGACGTCGAACGCGAGCACGAACGCCGACGGCTTGGCCAACGTGCTCGGGGTCAGCGGTATGGGGTCGGCGGACACGTTGGCGATGCGCAGCCGCAACGGGCTCGACGTGGTGCCGTCGGCGATGACCGTGTTGCCGCCGACGAACCCGGCCACCAGCGGGATGTGCTGCTGCCCGCGCCGGTTCACGATGTTCAGGTGCGCGACCCGCCGCCCCAGCAGCGCCGACGGTTCGTCCGGGTAGGACATCGCGGCGTACCTGAGCTGGACCCGCGTGCCCCGGGTGCCGCCCGTCGGGTCCGCCCCGATGTCGTGGAGTGTGAAACGCAGGCTCTCGCCCGCCGCCAGGGTCAACGCGGCGGCGCTGCTCAGCGCGAACGCGACCGTGCCGTCCGGTGTGGACTCGGTGCGCAGGCGCCAGCCGGCCGGTCCGGTCATGGTGATCGCGTCGACGGAACCCTCGGGCAGCGTCCCGGGGCGCAGCCGCAGCTCCAGGTGGTATCCGTCGTCCGCCGGGTCCACCGCCGCCAGCGTGATGGGCTGGCTCGCGTCGTTGGTGACCGTGAGGTGCATGGTGTTGCCGGTCGGGTCGTCCACGATCGCGAGCACGGCCTGGTCGTCGCTGTCGTGCAGGCTGAACGACAGCGGGTGGCTGCGCCGGAAGGCAGCCATCGCGCTGCGGTCGTCGGCGATGATCGCGGCGACGTCGCCGGCGGCCAGGTCCCGTCCGTAGACCCGCACCCCGGCCAGCCGCCCGACGAACCCGGCCTCGTTGAGCTGTGCCCTGGCGAGGGTGAACCCCCACGAGGTGTAGTTGAACCTGGTGGCGATCGGACCGCCGACGGGCTCGCCGTCGAGGTAGCAGCGCAGGCTCGTGCCGTCGTAGGTGGTGGCGACGTGCACCCACCGGCCCAGCGGCAGGGTCGGCTGTGCCGCGCCGGCATTCCAGACCCCGAGCTGCGTGCGCCCGTTCGGGTCGACCAGCCAGTGGTGCGCGCCCGCACCGGCCTGACCGAACAGCAGCACCCACGCCCGCCGGGTCGGGTACGCGTCGAGCCGCACCCAGCCGGTGATGCTGTGTGCCGGGTTCCCGCCACCGGCACCCGGCGCCACCGAGAGCACCGAGACGGCGTCCGTGCCGCCGAACCCGACGCTGGCCCCGAACTCGTCGTCCGGCACGACGGCCGGACGCCCGGTCACCTGGCCGTGTCTGGCGTGGCTGGAGCTGTCCTCGACCTTCCCACCCGCGAGGGCGTCCAGCCGCAGGTGCAGGAGCAACAGGTCGTCAAAGGCGCTCATCAGCCATCCTCGGGTCTGGCTCGGTCGTCGTCGCGGGTGCCGCTCAGCTGCTCGGTCGCCTGCTGCTGCACCTTCTGGATCAGTGCGTGGACCCGCACGTAGGGCAGTTGTCCCAACGCCTCGAGGACCGTGTTGGTCTCCTCGACGTTGAGGGTGAGGGAGATCTGGTGCGGCATCAGGTTCCGTTCCGGTCAGGCCGACTCGTCGGCACGCAGTGTCAGCCGGCCGCCCCGCAGTTCTTGGCCCGCGGCGAAGGTGACCGCCGTGGTCACCGGCCCGATCCTGGTCGCCCCGAGGTCCACGATGGACTCCACGAGCGGCTCGGTGCCGGCGAGTCCCGCGGCGAGCGCCTGCCTGGCGCGACTGTCCTTCGCGACCACCCTCGCCCGCGCGGAGTCGCCGTCGACCGGTGCGAGCCACCCGGTCTCGGGCTCCAGCAGCGCGTCCCACACCGGCCGGCCGACAGTCGCCGCCAGCCGGTCCACGGTCGCCAGGCGTTCGAGGATGGTGTCGCCCAGCGGCGCGAGGACCTGCTCGACACCGGCGGTCATCGCCAGGAACGGGGCGCCCAGTTCCGCACTGACCCGCTGTGCCGGTGGGACCGCCCGAATGCGGCCGGACGCGCCGGGCACCTGACGCAGCCATGCGACGTGTGGGTCGACGAGGTGTGCCCAGAGTCGGGAGGCCAGCGCGTCGACGAAGACGTCCCGGTGGATCGTGGGCGCCTGCGAGGTCTCACGAAGGCCGCCCCCCGTCCAGCCCCACCGGTAGCCCGGCTCGACCGGCAGCGGCAGGTCGAGCTCGGTGGGGTCGGTAAGCACCGGCCCGCACGGGAACGCGACCTCGATCCGGCCCAGCGCGGGGGCGTAGTGGGCCGGCGGGATGGTGATCGCCTTGACCGGCTGGATGCCTGCCGTCACGTGCACCGTGCCGCGCGGGTCGACCAGCATGCGCAGCACCTGCGACGGGTCGTCGACGGCGTGCGCCACGAACAGCGGCCCGTCGGCGTAGGTGCGGATGGCGGGGTGGTCGAACCCGTCGGACTGCGGCGAGTAGAACGTGTCCTCGCCGTCGCGCCAGTAGCCGATCAGGCCGTCGTCGAGCTGCCGGTAGGCGCCCAGCCGCACCGGGAAGGCGACCCGGGTGAAACCGTCGGTGTCCCGCGTGGTGCGGGCCATGTCCTGCCGGAACTGGTTCCACCCCTGGTGTACGGCAGGCATGCCGAGCACCTCGAGGTCCAGCGCCGCACGGACCAGCGCGAGCGGCCGGCCCACCAGCACCGCGAGGTCGACGTGCTGGTCGGCCGCCGCCGGTTCGATGTTGTCCAGCGCACCGTCCACGGCGGACATCAGCTGCGTCAGGAAGTCCGCGCCCAGGCGCAGGATCGCGGCGACCGTACGGCGCAACGTGTCGTTGACGATGCCGGCGACGGTGGCCGCGCCGGTGCCGCCGGGGGCCGGACGCCAGACCGCCGGTGGCTCGATCGTGCCGAGCGCCCGGCCCGAGGCGTCGTGGACCGCGAGGCCGGCGTCGAGGTGGTCGGGTGAGAACCAGCCGCAGATCGGCGAGGTGTCCGGGTGCTCGGTGGTCTCGATGTCGGCGTCCGCGGCCAGCCAACGGAACACCAGCCTGGCCGGTTGGGACAACCGGGGTGCCAGCCTGACCAGCTCCGGGTTCCCCGGTGTGGTCATGGTCTCCGCCGCGAGCGCGTCGTCGACCGGCACGTCCCGCACCTGCCCGAACGTGTCGACGAGGCGCAGCCGCCGCAACCGCAGCACACCGCCGCGGATCGGCGCGAAGTCGTTCAGCGGCAGGGGAGCGCTGCGGTTGCCGGTGCCGACGGCCGCCGCCACGGTCGCGGCGAGCGCGCGGTCGTCGTCGAAGCCGAGCGGGTCGGCGATCGGCAGCTGCCTCGTCGTCCGGTGCATGAGCAGGGCGTCGTTGAACCCGCCGAGAGACTGGGCGAGGTAGTTCATCCCGCGCAGTTCCTGGAGCGCGCGGATGGCCACGTGACCGGCGTCCGCCGCACGTTCGGCGGGGGTGTCCAACTCGGTGCCCCGGGACGACCGGTACCAGACCAGCAGGTCGTCGAGCACCGCGGCGGGGTCGGTGGCCGGGTCCCCGCCGGTGGCGGCGAGGAACTCGGGCAGGATCTCCTCGCGCAGGAAGTCGGTGATGGCCTGGCGGAGCCGCTCACCCGCGTGCCAGGTCAGGTAGGTCGCGCCACTGTAGACGGCCACCGCGCCGGCCACCGCGGGTGACGCACCGGACTCGACCAGGTCCGGGTCCTGCCCCGTGAGGGTGTAGTTGGTCGTGATGAACCCGGGGTCGTAGCTGTCGGTCTCCGGGTGGAGGTTGCCCTGCTCCCGCACGGGGGACACGGCCACCTCCCACTCCAGCTCGATCGGGTTCCACGGCGCGCCGTCCGAGTCGCGGAACGCCACGCTGCCGTCCTGCCCGTCCTCGAACTCCCGCAGGCTGTTGACGAGCAGGTCGAAGGCCCGCTGGTCGTCGGCGAGGACGTCCTTCAGCAGGTCCCAGGGCAGGACGTGACAGGCGAGCCGGTCGTCGGCACGCAGCCGCCCGTCCCTGCCGTGGCGGTCGACCGCCACCGCGTCGTCGCCGGTGAACAGCACCACGGGGTCGGTCGGCTGCCAGAACCGTGGCGCCACCACCGGTTTGAGCTCGTAACGCAGCCCGGCGGCCCGCAGCGGCGCCGAGTCGTTCAGCCGGTCGAGGGCCACCGTCGCGGCGGTGTGGGCGGCCCGCAGCCGGTCCTCCGGTGTACCGGGTCCCGGCTCGACCGCGGCCGCGAGCGCGCTGACCAGGGGCAGGTCCTCGGTTTCCAGGAACGCCCGCGCCTCGTCGACGTCCGGGTAGGCGCCGGTGGCGTCCGGCGGGTAGGCGCAGAGCTGGTACTTGTACCAGTCGGCGAACAGTTGGCGGCGTGCGGACTCCAGCTCGGTGGCGGCCCGGTCCCTGGTCTGCTGGGCGTCGTTGAGCGCGGCGAGCAGGTCGGCCAGCTCCGGCGGGAGCGGCACCTCGGCCTGTGCCTGAGCCCGGCCGACGTCGGCCGGCCGGGGAACCGCCGAGACGCCCGAGGGGCTGATCGTCCACCGCACGTCGCCGCGGTGCGCGGTGAACCCCTTCTCGTGGCGCAACGCGCGGAACCGGGCACCGACGTCCAGGGTGTGCCGCGCCAGCCGCGGCGCGAGCTGGATCCCCTCGAGCTGGTCCTCCACGGCGAACCTGTTGGCCGGGTCCAGCCGGGCGGCGAGCGCCACCGACAACGCCTCGGTGCCCGTGTTGCCGACGCTGACGACCGTCCGCTCACCCGGCGGTGGGGCTGGTGTGGTGAACCCGAGGCTGGCGTAGCAGGTCAGCATCGTCGGGAGGTCCCCGGTCCACGTCGGGGTGATCGTCCACGCGGCCTCGCTCTCGAGAGCGGCGCTGTCGGCCACGGTCCGCAGGAAGTCCTGACCGGCGTCGGCGTACCAACCGAGCAGGTCGTACCGCAGCCCGGCGGGCAGCGGCCCGCTGATCTCCGGGTCGTGGAAGCCGAACACGCTGTGGCAGTTGGGGTACAGCGCGGCGAACACCGGGTCGCTGTACTCGTCGGTGCCCCTCTCGAAACCGACGGCGGTCAGCGGCGACACGTACTCGGCGGCCGGGTCCTCCTCGGTCCACAGCTCCTTGGGCACCGTGCGCCCGAGATACCGGAACGGCCGGTGCCGCCCAGGTCCCGGCGCGACCGGTACGGCGACACCGACCGTGGCGCCGGTGCCGTCGGGATGCAGGTAGTCGCTCTCCACCACCCAGGAACGGGTGGGCAGCGGGGCGTCACCCGCTCCGCTGAACCTCCGGCGGACCAGCCAACGCGTGGGCACGGCGGGAAAGTCGGTGCGGTAGCCGGTGTCCGCGCCGCGGGAGTCCTGGCGGTGGTGGCCGTGTGTGAGCGCGTCGGGCAACGACCAGTGCAGGTGGACCCCCGCGCGCAACACCGCGGTCGCGTCCTGGAACGGCCTGGCGACGATCTCCTCGCTGATCTGCGCCACGTCGCAGTTCACGTCGGCCGTGCCGTCGGTGAACGGCAGTCTGTCGAACTCGACGGAGCCTCCGACGACGGTGCGGTCACATGGACAATAAAGGGCGTCCAGATGGACGGGCACCATTAACACATTACTCATGAATGGCATCAACAATCCGGCAATGCCACTAGTAGAAACACCGTGATTTGATTCCCCGTGAAAGTCTCGCACGACTATAGCGGACTCCAGGTGGGCCGGGCAACAGGCGGAAGTGGCTTACTGCCAACCCTTTTGGGGTGATCTCACCAAGCCCACTCTCGACAGGTGGAAGATTCACGTGGCCCGCAAGGCGGTGTTCCGGAATCGCGTCGCGCCGACGCCGGACTGCTTTTCCGCTCCGTCTCGTCGCGCAATGCGACCGGCCGGTTCTCAATCGACCGTCTGTGGACAGCAATCCGTTTTGACCCGTGACGGAAAAGGGTCCGGCGAAGCCGGATCGCGGGTGTCGGGTCGGGGGCCACGCCCGGTCATCGCTGCCCGTGTCGCTGTCCGGTGTCATCGTGGACCGCCCTGTTCATCACGCGACCTCGGACGTCGACGAGATCTTCACCTCGGACGGTCCACAGTGGTCAGCCGTTGCCGTGGGCGTGTGTTCTGGGCGGGATCTTCGGAGGGACGGGCACGGAGGAACCGGCTACACCGAGACCGGTGAACACCTCCCCGGCCGTCTCGAGGAACGCGGCCAGTGCGCTCTTGCGTTCCCGGCGGCGCAGCCACGTCATCGTCACCGTGGTCCGCGACTCGGCGCCGGCGAGCGGGATCGCGGCGACCTCGCCACGAGCCACGGGTCCGCTGACCGCGATCTCGGGCAGGAGGGCGCACCCCATGCCGGCCGCGACGCAACTGCACAACGCCGCGAAGCTCGTGACCTCCGCGATGACGACCGGTCCGTCCGGGCCGAGTCCGCCGACCGCCCGGTCGTACATCTCGCGAAACCCGCAACCCGGCTCGGTGGCGAGGAACGGCTCCCGGTGCAGGTCGAGCATGCGCACCTCGTCGAGCGAGGACAACCGGTGTGTGGTCGGAGCGACGACCATCAGTCTGTCGTGCGCCAGGGTGCGGCCGGCCAGCGCCTCGTCGGCAGGCGGACTGCCGAAGGTGAGGCCGGCATCGAGCTCACCGCGGCGCACCGCGCCGTACAGTTCGCCGCGGTTGCCCTCCCGAACGATCACCTTCACCCTCGGGCAGGCCGCGCGGTACCTGGCGAGCACCGACGGCAGGCGGTGCGCGCAGAGCGTTTCCAGCGCGCCGATCGTGAGCTCCCCGGACGGTTCGTCCGGATCGTCCACCACGGCGGACCGCGCCTCCTCGACGAGCAACAGCACTCGGTCGGCGTACTCGATGAGGCGCGCTCCGGCCGGTGTGAGTTCGAGTTTGCGTCCGCGCCGGTCGAACAGCCGCGAACCGAGTTCGGTCTCCAGTGCCTGGATCTGCTCGGTCACGCTCGACTGGGCGTAGTGCAGTTCCGTTGCCGCCCTGGTGAAGCTCAACGTCCTCGCCACGGCGCGAAACGCACGCAGGTGCCGCAACTCCATTGAGGGAACTCCTGTCCGATCCATCGGTCGCGCCGATCCCGGCCATCGTAACTGCCTGCTTCTGTCCGCAGCGTTCCGCTGGGAAGGTGACACGTGGAGGTCGGGCACGTCCGGACTGTCCATTTCGCCTCTCGGGAGAAAGCGGGCCATGACAACGCGAAGAACACCGTCGAGTACCAGTGCGACGCCACCACCTGCCGTGGCGGGGAATCGTGACGGGCTTCTCCTGCTCGCGCTCTCTCTCGGTTATTTCCTCGTCATGCTCGACACGACGATCATCACCGTCGCCCTGCCCGCCATCGGCGACGACCTTTCGGGCGGGCTCAGCTCGTTGCAGTGGGTGTCGAACGGGTACACCGTCACCTTCGCCGCGTTGCTCCTCACGGCGGGCGCCCTGTCCGACAAGTTCGGCGGCAGGCGGGTTTTCCTCATCGGGTTGTGGTCGTTCGCGGCGCTTTCCGCGATCAGCGCCGCGGCCACGTCGATGGGCATGCTCATCGCGCTGCGCGCCGTGCTCGGCCTCGCCGGCGCGTTGCTGGTGCCGACCTCTCTCGCGTTGATCGCGAACACCCATGCCGACCCGTCGGCGCGGGCGAGGGCTCTCGGCGTGTGGGCGGCGCTCAGCGGATCGGGTCTGGTGGCCGGGCCGATCGCGGGCGGGTTGCTCACCGACGCGTTCGGCTGGCGCGCGATCTTCGTGGTCAACGTACCGGTCGCACTGGTCTGCGTGTGGATCACCACGCGCCGTGCACCGGAGACCGCGCGGCGACCGGGCCGGGGAATCGACCTGACAGGCCAGGTCGCGGCGGTGGTCGCGCTGGGCGGGCTTGCCTTCGGGCTCATCCAGAGCGGTCCGCTCGGCTGGGACGATCAGCAGGTGCTGGTCGCGCTCGGGCTCTTCGTGGTCGGCGCGGTGGTGTTCGTGGCGGCCGAACGCAGGCCGGCCACCGAGAACGGGGGGCCGGTGCTGCCCGGCGGGCTCTTCCGCGGCCCGGTGTTCGCCGCCGGTCTGGTCGCGGGCGCCGTCGCGAACTTCGGGCTCACCGGTGTGCTCTTCGTCCTGTCGTTGTCCTTCCAGGACACCCACGGCTTCTCCCCGTCCGTCACCGGACTGGCATTGCTTCCCCTGACCGTCCCGACGGCGTTCAACCCGATCCTCACCGGGCGGCTCGTCGCGCGGATCGGCGTCCGCGTACCGGCGACGCTGGGCTTCGTCATGATGGCGGTCGGCACACTGGCCCAGGTGTTGTTCGCAGGCAACTCCCCGGGTGAGGTCGTGATCGCCGTGGTCGGTCTGCTCGTACTCGGTTTCGGCGTGTCCTTCGCGATCCCGTCCCTGTTGGCCGCCGTCGTCGGCTCGGTGCCGACGGAGCTCGCGGGTGTCGGATCCGGCGCGCTGAACTCCGCCCGCCAGACAGGTGCGGTGCTCGGCGTCGCGGTGCTCGGCGCGCTGTTGAGCGACGGTGACGCGCATACCGGCGGCGCGCGGTTCGCGCTCGTCGTCGCGGGCGTGGTCCTGCTGGTGGGTGCGGCGGTCGTGGGCACCTTCCTCGGACGCGGGTCCTGACACGACAGCGGAAGCGACCCGTCACCCGGGGGAGTCCGCGGAGGTCGTCCGCGCGCGTCCCCGGCAGGGTTCACCCGGACAGGGCCCTCGGCCGGATCGGGAGGTCGGCCCGGCCGCGGCCGGGCCGCCGTGCGGCCGACATCACCGCACCGGCGCTGGACTGAGTCCGGCTCCGGCCGTCGTCGACGAAGTGACCGGGAAACCGTGCGGCGAATGCCGTCTGGTGGGCCTGATATGTCGGCTCCGGCAGCGCCGTCCTCGCGGATGTGCAGATTGGCGGGCGTGTTCCTGTCGGCGTGGAAATATCCTTGTCGCGAAATGACTATTTCTGGACCGTGTGACTGTCACCGAATGCGGGGCAGCTCCCCGCATCGGCGGTCGGGCGGTCGGAGAGGAGGTAGAGCACGAAGCTGCCCCCGCGGCGGTCGGCCGCCGGCTCGTGACCGGAATGATCACCGTGGTCCGCGAGCAGGAACCCTGCGGGCATCCAGCCGAAGGTGTCCCTCCTCGCCGCGTTTGCCCCGAAATGACCAGATAGGCTGGCGTCGGTCCAGGCGCACGCCGACCGGCCCGCGGGCCGGTCGAGTCGGCCCGGCGTCATCGGTGCCGCGTGGCGCCGACTCGGCCGGTGAAGCCGCCCTCGAATAGCTCGCGTTGGCTAAGATATTCGCGGCTGTCCGTTTCTTTGGCGTTTTTCCTGTGTTGTCGGACCCGGCAGTTGTCACTGGATGAGTTGTTTTGATTTTCTGGGAAATTGTCGTTAGTTTCTCCGGCGAGAGGGCTCGAGTGGCGGCGCATATGTCGCACCCGGCCACCTGACTGCCCAATGATGGACAGCAGAGGAGACTCGTTGTGAGATTGCAGACCGTCCTCGCCGCCTGTGTGGCCGTGGTATTCCTGGCCGGCGGGTGTGCCCGCAGCGGTCCCGCGGGTCAGGAGGATTCACCGCGGGAACAGGCGAGCTCCGCCGACTTCGGCGACCTGAAGAACGTGTGCCAGAAGGGTGACGCGAAGTCCGCGCCGACGCAGGGGGTCACCGCGGACACGATCCAGGTCGGTGTCTTCACCGATGTCAGCTTCACCAAGCAGTCCCATTTCGTGGATACCGCGACGGTGTTCACGAAGTGGTGCAACGAGCTGGGCGGCATCAATGGCCGCGAGGTCGTCGCCACGACCCGTGACGCCAAGCTGACCGAGGTGCCCCAGCGCATGCTGGAGGCCTGCGGTGAGGACTTCGCACTGGTCGGCGGTGGCGCCGCGCTGGACGCCCTGGGTGTCCAGCAGCGGCTCCAGTGCCTGCTGCCGTCGTTCCCCGCGCAGGTCACGATGGTCGGCAACATCGGCTCCGACCTGCAGGTGGCGAGCCTGGGCGGCGCCTCGTACAACCGGTACGCCGGCTTCTACGGCTGGCTGATGAAGGACGCGTACCCGGACTCGGCGGGTGCGGTGGGCCTGATCTCCGGGGACGCGGCGATCACGAAAGTCCTGGCGGCCCAGACGAAGGAGGTCCTCGTCGGGTCCGGCGGGACACTCAGCTACGACGACCTCTACCCCGTGCAGGGCGTGACGGACTGGACGCCCTACGCGCAGTCCATCAAGAGCAAGGGCGTCAAGGGCCTGGTGTTCCTCGGTGACTTCACGCAGCTCGCCAAGCTGGAGCAGGTGCTCACGAACATCGGCTACAAGCTGGACTGGATCGACGTCAACAGCAACTCCTACGGCCCCGAGTTCATCCAGCTCGCCGGCCCGGCGACGCTGGAACTCCAGAACAACGTGGCCGACCTGAGTGGCGTCTACCCGCTGGAGAAGGCCGACGACAACCCGGCGACGAAGCAGCTTTCCGACCTGTTCGCCAAGTACGCGCCGGACGCCCACGTGTCGATGCCTGCGGTGCGTGCGTTCGCGGCGTGGCTGCTGTTCGCCAAGGCCGCCAAGTCCTGTGGTGACGACCTGACCCGCCGGTGCGTGTACGACGCGGCGATGAAGGAGACCAAGTGGACCGGCGGTGGCCTCACCGCGCCGGCCGACATGTCGAACCAGGACGGTCCGGTCACCTGCTTCAACGTGGAGAAGGCGACCAGGGACGGCTGGGAGCCTGCCGACTTCGAGCCGGACGAGGGTGCCTACCGCTGTGACGCGCCGGAGTACAGGTACCAGGGTCCTTACCCCAAGCCCGCCACGCTCGCCGACGTCGGTAAGAGCTTGAACGACGTCAAGTGATGGAGCAGCTGCTCACGTTCGGGATCGTCGGGCTCTCGACCGCCGCGATCTACGCGGTGATCGGCAGCGGGCTCGTGCTCACCTACACCACCACGGGCGTGTTCAACTTCGGGCACGGCGCGGCCGGGATGTTGGCGGCGTTCGTGTACTGGCAGCTGACCGTCGACTGGGGCTGGCCGGTGCCGCTGGCGCTCGTGGTGGTGCTGGGCCTGCTCGCCCCGGTTTTCGGCCTGTTCGTGGAGCGGATCGTACTGCGGCCGGTCGGGCACCTCGGCGAGGCCGAGCGGCTCGTGATGACCGTGGCACTGCTGAGCGGCTCGATCGTGCTGGCCCAACTGGTGTGGGACCCGACCAAGCCGCGGCCGCTGCCGACGTTCTTCGCCGAGTCGCCGCCGCTGCGGATCGGGCCGACGGTGGTCACCTGGCACCAGGCGACCACGATGGCCGTCGCCGTACTGGTCGCCGTGGGGCTGTGGGTGTTGCTGTACCGGACGCGGGCAGGCACGGAGATGCGCGCCACCGTGGACGACCGGGCGCTGGCCGGGCTCACCGGCGCCGACCCGGTGCGTGCCAACAAGGTCGCGTGGATCCTCGGTACCCAGCTCGCGGCGGTCGGAGGGATTCTCATCGCGCCGACCGTCGCGCTCGACGCCACCCAGCTGTCGTTGTTGATCGTCAGCGCCTACACCGCCGCGATCTTCGGCAGGCTCCGCAGCCTGCCGCTGACCTTCCTCGGTGCGGTCGTGGTCGGCTGCCTGGAGAGCTACCTGACCGGCTACCTGCCGCAGAACCCCTACCTGCCGGGGTTGCGGCTGGCGGCCCCGGCGCTCCTGTTGTTCCTCGCCCTGCTCGTCTTCCACCACGGCAGACTCCGGGGCCGGGACCGCAAGCTCGTCAGGGTGCCGCTGCCGAGCATGCGTGGCACCTGGGTGTTCGCCGGGGTCACCATCGCGTTCGGCGTCGTGCTCGCGACGATGCTGGGGGAGGCCGACCTGATCACCTACGGGCCGGTGTTCTCCCTCGGTGTGGTGGCGTTGTCGTTCGTGCCGCTCGCGGGTTACGCGGGGCAGATCTCGTTGTGTCAGCTGAGCATGGCCGGGATCGGCGCGGTCGTGTGGGGTCATCTCGGTGCGCAGGGCAACCCGGTGGCGCTCCTCGGGGCGGTCCTGGTCGCGGCGCTGGTGGGTGGGTTGGTCGCGATCCCGGCGTTGCGGCTGTCCGGGGTGTACCTGGCGTTGGGCACGGCGGCGTTCGCGGTCGTGCTGGACCGGTGGATCTTCACGCTGCCCTCGTTCGAGGTCCTCGGGGTTCGTGTCGCGTTGTTCGACCAGGGCTCGGTCGCGGTGAGCGGGCCCCGGTTGTTCGGCTGGCAGCTCGACACCGGGGCGGAGCTGACGGTGTTCGCCGCCGTGGTCCTCGCGCTCGCCTCGCTCGGCGTCGCGTGGTTGCGGCGCAGCCGGTCCGGGCGGCGGCTGATCGCGTTGCGGGACAGCGAGGCCGCGTACGCGACCCTCGGCGGCAGCCTACTTCGCGCGCGGGTGGCCGTGTTCGGGCTGTCCGCGGGCATCGCGGGCCTCGGCGGCGCCCTGTACGGCATGCAGCAACGTGCGATCACCGCCGAACAGTTCTCGTTCGTGGCCGGGCTGCCGCTGTTCCTCATCGCGGTGGTCGGCGGTCTCGGCCTGGTCGGCACCGGCCTGTTCACCGGCGCGGCCTACGTCGTGCCTGCGAAGGCACTCGTGGTCGTGGCACCGTGGGCGCAGACCGCCGTCGCGTTGCTGCCCAGCCTCGCAGGCATCGCCCTCGGCCGGCACGCGGACGGGGTCGTCGCGTGGTCGCGGCGTGCGTCGGCGTCGGCCGCGCGGGCCCGCACCAGGCCCGAGGAGGTGCCGGTCGAGTGGCGGGGCGTGCGACGGCCATGGCGTCCGGGCGACGGGGAGGAGCTGGACCGTGCCATCACTGGAAGTTAGCGGGGTGACCGTCGCGTTCGGACGGGCGAAGGCGCTCGACGGCGTGGCACTGGCGGCGGAGGCCGGCCGGGTCACCGGGCTGATCGGCCCGAACGGCGCCGGGAAGAGCACGCTCTTCGACGTCGTCTCCGGGCTGCGCCGGCCGCTGTCGGGCCGGGTTCGCCTCGGTGGCCGCGACGTCACCCGCATGAACCCGGCCCGCCGGTCCCGGCGCGGGCTCGGCAGGACCTTCCAGCGGCTCGAGCTGTTCGGCCGGCTCAGCGTCCGCGACAACCTCCTGGTGGCCGCCGAGCTCGGACCGCAGCGCCGGCACGCGGCCCGTGCCGTGGACGCGCTGCTCGACCGGCTCGCGCTCACCGACGTCGCGGACCTCGCCGCGGACGCGCTGCCGACCGGTCTCGGCCGTCTGGTCGAGGTCGGCCGGGCGCTGGCCGTGCGGCCGTCGGTGCTCCTGCTCGACGAGCCCGCCGCGGGCCAGGACGCCGCCGAGACCGAGCGGTTCGCCGCGCTGCTGCGGTCCGTCGCCGCCGACGGGACAGCTGTCGTCCTCGTCGAACACGACATGTCGCTCGTGATGGCCGTCTGCGACGTCGTGCACGTCCTCGACCTCGGCAAGGTCATCGCCGTCGGTCCGCCCGAGGCCGTCCGGCGCGACAGGACCGTGGTCGCGGCCTACCTGGGGGCGGCATGACGCCACTGCTGGAACTCCGTTCGGCGCACGCGGCATACGATCGCGTCACCGTCGTGCGTGGCGTCGACCTCGCCGTCGACGCCGGGGAGGTCCTGGCGCTGCTCGGACCCAACGGCGCGGGGAAGACGACGGTGCTGCGCACGGCCGCGGGCGTGCATCCGCTCGCGGCCGGGCGGCTGCTGCTCGGTGGTCGGGATGTCACGGGTGCGGCACCTCGGGATCTCGCGCGGGCCGGGGTGTGTCTGATCCCGGAGGGTCGTGGGGTGTTCCCGAACCTGTCCGTGCGGGACAACCTGTGGATGATGACGTTCACCGGTCGCGGCCGCGAGGAGGTCGAGAGCGTGGCCTACGCGCGGTTCCCGGTCCTCGCGCGGCGCGCGTCGCAGGCGGCGGGCACGTTGTCGGGCGGTGAGCAGCAGATGTTGGCCCTCGCCAGGGGGCTTGCCACCGATCCCGCCGTGCTGCTGCTGGACGAGCTGTCGATGGGGCTCGCGCCGAAGGTCGTTGCCGAGCTGTACGAGCAGGTCGCCGAGATCGCCCGGCAGGGACCGGCCGTGGTCGTCGTCGAGCAGTTCGCCACGAGTGTGCTCGGTATCGCCGACCGGGTGGCCGTGCTCGTGCGCGGCCGAATCGAGCGGCAGGGCCGTCCTGACGACGGACTGCGCAAGGACCTGGCCACCCTCTACCTGGGGAGTACGACATGACCACCACCGAGTCGCGTGCCGACCGGTTCGTGCGCGAGCTGGCCGAGCTGAAGATCCCCGACCCCGCGGCGGGACGGTCGACCCTCTGGTTACGCGTGGGCGCCACGCTGATGGTGCTGGGTCTCGTGCTCGCCGGGTCCGCGTACTTCATGACCCACAGCACCTCCGACCCGCTCGCCCAGCGCGACGCCCTCGCCCTCGCGCTCGGCGGCATCGCGGGCTGCGTCGTCGGGAGCGCCCTGTTCCTGCGGTACTCGCTCACCGGCTTCCTCCGGTTCTGGATGGCCCGCCAGTCCTTCGACATCGCCGCGCTCGCCGACCGGCTGAAGGACGGGGACGACCGCATGGCGGAGTGACCGCCTACGCTCCCGCGGTACGGCCGACCGGTCGGCGGTCGCGGTGCACGGTGTGGAGCGCGATGCCCAGGCCGCCGACCGTGATCAGCGCGGCCGTGAGGTAGATCGACCTCGGTCCCGGCCCTGCGACGAGCTGCCCGCCGAGCCAACCGGCGAACGCCGCGGAGAGTTGGAACCCGGAGGCGTTGCCCAGCAGGCCGGCCGAGGGGATCGAGACGTCCAGGTCAGCGGCGCCGTCCGGCCCGCCCCGCCGTACTCGAATTCATCACGGAACGACAATCACGGCGCGGATTTGTTATGACGATCTGATGGTGTCGCAAAACATCGATTAACTCTCTTGTCGCATATACTTGGGCGGGGGTTAAGGTTGATGCGCGGGCGTACTCGAGCCCTTTCCCGGATGTGACCGGAGCTGATCGATGCAATTCCCGTGGGGGCGCCGTGGTGGGCGGTCCATCAAAGCGCGTGTTCTGACCATCGCGCTCATTCCCAGTGGCACTCTGTTGCTGCTGGGCGGTGGTGCCACGGGTTATCTGGTCCACGAGGGAATCAGCCAGCGCACCCAGGCGACCGCGATGCAGCGGACGGCGAGCCCCGGGGTGTTGTTCTTCGGCCAGGTCATCGAGGAACGCAGGCTCAGCATGCTCTGGCTGGGCGGTGACGCCTCCGTCGCCGCGGGGCTCACCGCGCAACGGCCCCTGCTCGACAGGGCACTGCGGGAGATCACCGCCGTCGGTGACCTCGACCTGGAGGACGAGCGGGTCAGAGGCGCCTCCGACTCGCTGATGACGGCGTGGGCCGGGCTCGATGCCCTGCGCGGGGCGGTCGATGCCCGCTCGGTGTCCCCGGCACAGGCCTACGCCGCCTACAACCAGCTCACCGACGCGATCGGCGCCGGTCAGCGGGGCGCGGCCGCGCACGCGCCCGACCTGACCAGCTCGTCGCGGCTCGCCGTGGCCGGCGGGGTTTACGAGGTGCTGGAGGCGATGTCCCGGGCCAACGCGCTGGCCGCGTGCGCGGTCGCGGCAGGCGGCTTCGACCGGTCCGGGCTGCGCGAGTACTCCGACCTGGTCGGGGCCTACCGGACGGGGCTCGCCCGCCTGGCGCCCGCGCTGGGCGAGCACGGCCGGGACCGGTACGAACGGCTCGTCGCCTCCGGCTCGTGGCGCCTGCTCGGCGAGCAGGCGAACGCCCTGCTCGACCGTGCCGGCCCGCTCCCGCTCGACATGGCCGCCTGGCAGCACGCCGCCACCGCCGTCACCGACGAGCTGGTCGCGATGCTGGTCGACCAGGTCCACTTCGGCGAGGGCGCCGCACTCGACAACGCGCGGAGCACGCTCGTCAGCTCGCTCGTCGCCGGCATCGCCATCCTGCTGATCGCCGTCGCGGCGTTCCTCGTCGCGCTGCGCCTGGCGAACCGGCTCGTGGGCCGCATGGACCGGCTGCGCGAGCACACCCTCGCGATCGCCGACGAGCACCTGCCGGTGGTCGTCCAGCGGCTGCGTGCCGGCGAGCTGGACGCCGCGGTGGCGGAGGTGCCGAGGCTGGAGCTCGGCACCGACGAGCTGGGGCAGGTCGCGGAGGCGTTCACCAAGGCCCAGGAGACGGCCGTCCTCGCGGCGGCACGTGAGGCGGAGACCCGCGCGGGCCTGAACGCGGTGTTCCTGAACATCGCGCACCGCGGCCAGGTCATCGTCCACCGCCAGCTGGAGGTCCTGGACGAGGCCGAACGGCGCCAACAGGACCCCGCGCACCTCGAGCTGCTGTTCCGCCTCGACCACCTGGCGACCAGGGCCCGGCGCCACGCCGAGAACCTGGTCATCCTCGGCGGTGGCCGGCCGGGCCGCAGGTGGCGTGAACCGGTGCGCCTGGACCAGGTCTGCCAGTCCGCCGTCGCCGAGACCGAGCACTACACGCGGGTGACCACGATCCGGGTGCCGGACGTCTCGATCGACGGCGGCGCGGTCGCCGACCTCGTGCACCTGCTCGCCGAGCTGGTCGACAACGCCACCTCCTTCTCGCCGCCGCACGAACCGGTCGACGTGCGGGGGAGCGTGATCGGCGAGGCGGTGGTGCTCGAGATCGAGGACCGGGGTCTCGGCATCCCGGCGGACCGGCTGGCGCGGTTCAACGCGGTGCTGCACGAGCCACCCGACTTCCACGTCATGGCGCTGACCGAGCGGATGCGCCTCGGGCTGTTCGTCGTGGCGCGGCTCGCCGGCCGCCAGGGCGTCGCCGTCACGCTCAGCCCGTCGCAGGGTGGTGGCACCCGGGCGGTCGTGCTCGTCCCGTCCTCACTCGTGGCCGCGAGCCGGCCACATCGGGGACAGCCGGCGCCGGAACCGGTGCCGGGCCGGCACCGGCGCACCGAGGCCGGCCGGGAGCGTACGGCGGAACGGTCCCGTGACCGGACGGCGGAACTGTTGCGGGGCACCAGGTTGGGTCGCCAGGCCCGCCGTCAGGGACTCGGTACGTGATCACTCATCTCCACGAAGGCGGAAGACATGCTCGACCCGAACACCCACCGGCTCGACTGGCTGCTCGACGACCTCGTCGACCGCCTGCCCGGCGTCGAACAGGTGGTCGTGCTGTCGGCCGACGGGCTGTTGATGGCGCGGTCCAAGAGCGTCTCGCGGGACAACGCCGAGCACCTCGCGGCGATCGCGGCGGGCATGCACAGCCTCGCCCGTGGGGCGGGCAACCAGTTCGGCAAGGGCACGGCGCGGCAGACCCTCGCGGAGCTGGACACGGCGTTCCTGATCGTGACGTCGACGGGCAGCGGTGCCTGCCTCGCACTGCTCGCCGAGGAGGACGCCGACATGGCGATGGTCGCCTTCGAGGTGAACGTGCTCGTGGAACAGGTCGGGGTCGCGCTCTCCGCCGAGCCGCGGCAGCGGGCGGGCGATCCGTGGTTCGGCGCGCCGAGGTGAGTCGTGACCGACCCGCAGACGTGGTTCGAACAACCGGACGGCGGGCTCGTCCGGCCGTTCGCCCTGGTCCGGGGCCGGACGGAGACCGGGCGCCGGGACCTGGACGTCATCAGCCTGGTCCAGGCCGCCCAGCCGGAGACACCGCCCGGCGGCGAGTACGGGCGGATCGTCGGGCTCTGCCGGTGGCAGCCGCTGTCGGTCGCCGAGATAGCCGCACATCTGGACCTGCCCCTGTTGGTCGCCAAGGTGCTGGTCGGCGACCTGCTGGACGAGGGGGACCTGGTGCTCTGCGGGAACTCGATCTCCGACGCCGGTCCGGACATGGTCCTGCTGCAGGCGGTGCTCGAAGGTGTCCGCCGGTTGTGACTGGAGGAGCGCGCGTACATGGAACCGCTGATCGCGACCACCGGGCTCGGCAAGACCTTCGGCGCGGTCCAGGCGCTCGCCGACGTGACGCTGGCGGTGGGCGCGGGCCGGATCCTGGGGCTGCTCGGGCACAACGGCGCCGGCAAGACGACGCTGATCGACATCCTCTCGACGCGGATCCCCGCCGACACCGGCACGGCGCTGGTGTGCGGCTGGGACGTCCGGGAGCACGGTGCGCGGGTGCGGCGCCGGATCGCCGTGGCGAGCCAGTTCACGACGCTCGACGACGACCTGTCCGGCAGGGACAACCTCGTGCTCTTCGCGCGCCTGCTCGGCGCCACCGTGCGGCAGGCCCGCCGGCGGGCGGGTGAGCTGCTCGACGTGTTCGGGCTCGCCGACGCGGCCGACCTGCCGGTGCGCGGCTACTCGGGTGGCATGCGGCGCCGAACGGACCTCGCCGTGTGCCTGCTCGGCAGACCGGACGTGCTGTTCCTGGACGAGCCGAGCACCGGGCTCGACCCGGTGGCGTGCCGCCAGCTGTGGGACATGGTGAAGGGCCTGGCGAACACCGGGATCACCGTGGTGCTCACGACCCAGTACCTCGCCGAGGCCGAGCACCTCGCCGACGAGGTCGCCGTGCTCGCGTTGGGCCGGGTCGTGGCGGCCGGCACGCCGGCGGAGCTGAAACGCCGCATCGGGACCCAGACGCTCACCCTGACCTTCGCCGACGCGTGGCAGGGTGACCGGGCCGCCGGTTGGTTGCGGCAGGCGGGACACCCCGGGGTCGCCGACCCGCTCCGCGCCACCGTCGTGGTGCCGGTGGCGGGCGGCGCGGACGTCGTCTCGATCATCCGGCTCGTCGGCACGGCGGGCTTCGACGTGGCCGACGTCCGGGTCACCGAGCCCACCCTCGAGGACGTGTACCTGAGCCTCCACACGGGACAGAGCCCCGCGGTCAGGGTCGGGTGAGTGCCGACGCGTCGACCACGTCCTGGCGGCGGAGCCGGAGCTGCTTCGGCATGTTCCAGCCGAGCACGCCGGTGACGCGGCCGTCGCGCAGGTACTGGACGACGAACCGGCGCGCGTCGAGGTCACCGTCCACGACGCGCACGTCGGCGTCGGGCGGCAGGACGCCGTGCGTCTGCAGCTTGACGTCGTACTGGTCGGTCCAGAAGTAGGGCACGGGGGAGTAGGGGCGGTCCGCGCCGAGGACGTTGTCGGCGACCGCGATCGCCTGCTCGACGGCGTTCGTGCGGTTCTCCAGCCGCGTCAGCACCCCGAGCCCCTCGTGCTGCCAGCGCGCCACGTCGCCTGCCGCGTGGATCCCGGGTGCCGCGAGGCACCGGGAGTCGCACACGACACCGTCCGCGAGGGTGAGCCCGCTGCCGGCGAGCCAGTCGGTGACGGGGACGGCGCCGATCGCGACCACGACCACGTCGGCCGCCAGCACCTCGCCGGTCGCGAGGCGGACACCGGTCACCCGGCCGTGCTCGCCGGTCATGCCGGCGACCGGGGCGCCAAGCCGCAGCGTCACGCCGTTGGCGGTGTGCAGGTCCCCGAGCAGCTCCCCGACGACCGGACCGACCTGCATGGCCAGCGGAGTCCGCAGCGGCCCCGCCACGGTCACGGCGAGGCCCATGCCCCGTGCGGTCGCGGCGATCTCGGCGCCGAGCACGCCCTCGCCGACGACCACGAGCCGTGCCGAGGCGAGCAGGTCGGCACGCAGTGCGGTCACGTCCTCGATGGTCCGCACGACGTGGACCCCGGCCAGCTCGTCCTGGCCGGGCAGCGTCCTCGGCCGCGCACCGGTGGCGATGACCACCGCGTCGGCACGCAGTTCGCGTCCGGCCGCCGTGCGCACCGTGCGCGTGGCAGTGTCGAGACCGACGGCGGGGTCGTCCAGGACGAGGTCGACCCGCAGGGCGGAAAGCGCCGGTCCGGTCCGCAGCGTGGTGCGGTCGGCCGGCCGGGCGCCCGAGAGGACCTGCTTGGACAGTGGCGGCCGGTCGTAGGGCAGGTGCCGCTCGCCCCCGAGCAGCGTGACGTGACCGGCATAACCCCTGCGTCGCAACGCCTCCACGGTGGACAGTCCAGCGACCGACGCGCCGACCACGAGAACGCTTCCTGGCACGAGGCCGACACTCATCGCCGTTCCTTCGCAATTGTGGGTCGGGAGTATTTCTTCTACCGTAGCAGAGTGCGAGAGTGATTCGGGACTTATCACTTTCTGCTATTGTCGGCACTCCATTGTTGTGGTGAATTTCGGATTGCTCGGCCACGTTCTCGCTCGGTATTCTCGGGTGTATTCAGTGGGCAGGAATCCGTACGCTCGTTCGCGACAGAACGGAAGACGATGGAGTCGACCATGTCCGAAAACTCCTCCACACCCGACGGGCAGGCCGCGGGGGTCAGCCGCAGGAAGCTGCTCGGCGCCGCCGCGCTCGGCGCGGCTGCCCTCGGCGGCATCGTGGGCGGCGCCGGTCAGGCGAGTGCTCAGACGAGCGGGTCCAGGGTCAGGGTGACCGAACAGCGCGAGCGGGCGGTCGTCGTCGGCAGCGGCTTCGGCAGCGGCTTCGGCGGCGGCGTCTCGGCGCTGCGGCTCGTGATGCCGCGCGGCCTCTCATCGCCGAAGCGGAGCGCGAGCGCCGCGCCGATTCCCCGCGCACCGCCGGTCACCACGATTACTTTCTCGGCCAAATTCACGTTTGGTTCCTGGCGGTGCGGTGGTGGTTTCGGGAAACAAATTCGCTGACAGCCTGAATGTAGGATGGCCGTCAATTGTCTGTCAAGTTCCGGGAAATGCTTTGTCAGTCGCTCACCGGAATTAGTTGGAGCTATTGTCACCGACTGAGTAACGGCGTTACCCGGATTCCGTTTCGAAGAGCATCCTGGCGCGCAGCGCCAGCTCCATGGCGAGCCTGGCGTCGGGGTCGGCGAGCTTGTCGCCGAGCAGTTCCTGCAGCTGGTGCACGCGGTAGCGGAACGTCTGCGGATGCACGTCGAGGCGGGCGGCGATCTCGTTGTGCGTGCCACAACGCTGCAGCCAGGCGAGCAGGGTGGTGGCCATCCGGTCGCGCTGTTTGTGGGTGAGCCCGGCGAACGCGGTCTCGATGTGCTCCTGGAGCTGGGCCGTCAGGAACGGATCCACGAGCAACAGCAGTGTCGTGAGGTTGTCCTGGCACCACGAGATCCTCTGGGTCGGCTCGTCCCTCGCCCTGCTCAGCCCGAGCAGCCGCCGCGCGAGCAGCAGGGAGCGGTGGGCTTCGGCCAGTCCGACGGCGGGGCCGACGGCGGCCCGTCTCCCGGCGAGCAGGTCCGCGACGCCGTCCCGCTCCTGTCCGGGATCCGGCATCACGACACAGGGTGACGCGCTGTCCACCCGGTCGACGAGCACCTCGCGCAGCGCGGCGATCTCGTCCAGGTCGTCGTTCTCGCCGCGCGGCTCCACCGCGATCGTCACGACGCGGTCCGGCAGCGGCCAGTCCGCCGCCTGTGCCAGCGTCCGGACCCACTCCTGGTCCGCCGGACCTCCCG
This sequence comes from Actinophytocola oryzae, assembly GCF_004364325.1. Lineage (GTDB taxonomy): Bacteria > Actinomycetota > Actinomycetes > Mycobacteriales > Pseudonocardiaceae > Actinophytocola > Actinophytocola oryzae. The sequence goes on from NZ_SOCP01000002.1 coordinate 35,988, forward strand.
AGAGGATGATCCGGGCCAGCTGCTGTCTGGCCTGCTCCCGCACGTCGAGGTGGCTGACCCGTTCCCGCGCCCTGGCCTGTGCGTCGTGGTGCCCGGCGATGGCCTCGCGGCTCAGCTCGTCCACCCAGGCGAAGACGGCCTCGGCCATGTCGGACAGGGACTCCGGCGACGCGCCCAGCTCAGCGGCGTTGAGGCTGACGTGCCGCCACACCACACGTGCGCCGATCCGCAGTGCCGCCTGCAGCGGCTCGGTGGTCCTGCCGCGCAGGAACTCGCCCTCGCCGACGGCCCGGATCACGGGCCGCCAGTCGGCGCGCCCGCCGCCCGTGCGGAAGACGGCGTCGAAGCACAGGTCGATGCCCGTCTCGATGACGTGCACGAACCCGGCGTGCAACCGGGTCGGCAGCGGCGGCGCGTACGCGTCGACGTTGTCCTGGATCTCCCGCAGCACCTCCTTCACCAGGAGGTCGGACAGCTGGCGCAGTCTCGTGGCCGATTCCGACGGCACCCTCGTACGAGTGTGCATGATCACCCCCAGACGACGGGTTCCGTTGGTGCTCACCGACATAGCGTGGCCACGACGTCCCGTCGCCGCACCTTGCCGGTGTCCGTGCGCGGCAGCTCGGCCCACACCGTGACCCGGTCCGGTGTCCTGGAACCACGCAGCACCAGCCGGACCGCCTCGCGGAGCAGCTCCGGGTCGGGCTCGGCGCCGCGTTCCGGGGTGACGACGGCCTCGATCCGCTGGCCCCACTCGTCGTCGGGGACACCGACGACCACGGCGTCCGCGACGCCGTCCTGGCGGCGCAGCACGTCCTCGATCTCGGCGGGCGAGATGTTCTCCGCGCCCTTGATGATCGTGTCGTCCACCCGGCCCTCGACGAAGAGGTAGCCGTCCGCGTCGAGGTGCCCGAGGTCGCGCGTGTCGAACCAGCCGCCCGCGGCGACCTGCGCGCCACGGACCCAGATCAGCCCGGACTCGCCGGCCGGCAGCACGTCGGTGTCCCGGATCTCGATCTCGACGCCGGGGACGGGCCGGCCCACCGAGTGCAGCCGCGCCCGCACCTTCGGATCGGTCGAGGCGAGGGCGTCGCGGTGGTCGTCCGGGCCGAGCACGGAGATCGTCGAGCTGGTCTCGGTCAGCCCGTAGGCGTTGACGAACCCGACCGACGGCCACTCCCGCAGCGCGCGTTCGATCACGCGCGGCGGCATCGCGGCGCCGCCGTAGGCCAGCGTGCGCAGGCTCGGCACCGGGCCCGGGTCCTCCATGACCCTCGCCAGCATGGTCGGCACCACCATGGCACCGGTGATCTGCTCGGCGTTGACGAGGTCCAGCCATCCCCTGGGGGTGAACGGGTCGAGGAAGACGAGCCGGCGCCCGGCGTAGAGGTTGCTGAGCACGCCCGCCACCCCGGCGACGTGGTAGGGCGGCACGCACGACAGTGACGCCTCGTCCGGCCCGGCGCTGCCGAACTCCACCGTGCCGATGACGTAGGACACGAGGTTGTCGTGCCGCAGCGACACGGGCTTCGGCGTCGAGGTGGTGCCGCTGGTGTAGATGACGACCGCGGTGGCGTCGGGCGCCGGCTCGCGCACGGGGCGCCCCGGCACCTTCTTCGCCGTCCTGGCCAGCCACGCCTCGGGCGTCGTCAGCCCCGAGGCGACCGGTCTCGCGACGGCGTCGTGCTGCTCGTCGGCGACCACGTAGGCGCGGGGGTGGTTGGCGAGCAACGCACTCAGCGGTTCCGCACCGAGGCGGTAGTTGAGCGGCACGAACGGCACCCCGGCGACCGCGGCGGCGAACAACGCCACGGGGAAGGCCGGTCCGTTCTTCGCGAGGTACACGAGGGCCGGTGCGCCGGACTGCATGAGCACGGCCGCGCCATGGCGTGCGGCCGCACGCAGGTCCGCCGCGGTGACGCCGTCGCCGCCGTTCGTCAGCGCGGCACGTCCGTCGCCGCCGTCCGCTGCCATGTCGAGCAGGGTCGTGAGGTTCATGTCATCAGTCCGATGCGGGTAGTGGCTTGGCGGTCTTCGTCTCGAGCGGCACGCCGTCCAGGGCGAGCGAGCCCTGCCCCGGCTTCACGCACAGCAGCTCCACGGCGCCGTCCGGTGTGGCGTACCGCTTGCCCAGCAGCGTCCCGGACGCGTGGCCGGCCTCGACCCGCGCGCCGGACGGCCCGAGGTAGTCGGCCTTGGCGACCATCGGCACGCCGCCACACGTCAGCGCGGCCGCGTCGGCGGACCAGCGCACGACCACCACGGCCGTCTCGTCCACCGTGCTCAGGAGCGTCACCCCGACGCTGACTGCCATTGAGGAGTCCCTTCCTAGTCGTTCCGTCACCACGAGGGCCGGTCGCCGATCACGCCGTCCGCCCGCAGCGCGGCGATCTCGTCGGCGGACAGGCCGAGCCGGGTCAGTACTTCCTCGTTGTGCTCGCCGAGCAGCGGCGCTGGCGACCGGTGTGCCTGCCACGTCCCGTCGGAGAACCGGAACGGCAGCGTGCTGTAGCTGGCCGCACCGCCGACGGGATGTCCCACGGTCTCGAAGAAGCCGCGTTCCCGCAGCTGGGGCAGCTCGGTCTGCCGGTGCGGCTGAAGCACCTTCGCCACCGGGACACCGGCCGCCCAGAGCGCCGTCACGACCTCGTCCCCGGTGCGTGTCGAGCACCACCGGCCCAACGCCTCGTCGAGCGCGTCGTGCGCGGCCCTGCGACCGGCCACGGTGGACAGTCCGGGGTCCTCGGCCCAGTCGGGCCGGTCGACCGCCGCGCACAGCGCCGCCCACTGCTCGTCCGTCGCGACCGCGATCGCGACCCACGAGTCGTTCCCGCCGAACTCGTCCGGCTCGCTCGTGCGGTACAGGTTCTGCGGTGCGGAGACCGGCCCCCGGTTGCCCACCCGGTTCAGCTCGACGCCGTACGCGGAGTGCTCGATGACCTGCTCGGCGGCGATGTTGACCGCCGCCTCCGCCATCGCCGCCTCGACGAGCATGCCCTCCCCGGTCCGCCGCCGGTGCTCCAGCGCGAGCAGCAGGCCCGTGACGGCGTGCAGCCCGGCGTTCGGGTCGCCGAGCGAGTACGGCTCGACGGGGTTCTGGTCGGGGTGGCCGGTCAGCCACGTCAGCCCGGACACGTCCTCGATGACGTAGGCGAAGGCGGCGTTGTCCCGGTACGGGCCGTCGAGGCCGAACCCGGGCATCCGGACCATGATCACGTCCGGCCGGATGGCGCGGACCGCCTCGTAGTCGAGGCCGACCTGGTCCAGCACGCGGGGCGTGAAGTTCTCGACGACCACGCCGCAGTCGGCGATGAGCCCGCGCAGCACGTCGAGACCGCGTTCCGACCGGAAGTCGACGGTGACGCTCTTCTTGTTGGTGTTGAGCCCGCAGAAGATCGGCGACCGCTCCCACCACTGGTCCTCGGTGGCCGGCACGCCCGCGATGAGCCTCGTGCCGTCGGGACGGCCGGTGGACTCGAGGTGGATGACCTCGGCGCCGAGCATGGCCAGCAGGTGTGTGCTGGAGGGGCCGGCCCAGAAGGCGGTCATGTCGAGGACGCGCAGCCCGGCCAGTGGCAGCCGGGCGTCCTCGGCGGCGCCGTCGCCGTCACGCGGCCGGGTCTTCCCGAGGTCGGCGGAGTGCTCGCCGAGCCGGGGTGCGGGTGCGGGTTCGCGCAGCACGTCGGGGTGCAGCCGGTAGGGCGGCCCCGGTTCGGTGAAGCCGTCCCGGGGGTTGGTCCGGAACGTGCCGCGGAACCGGAACTGGGCGTCGTCCGCGATGGTCGAGCCCTGGTTGACGGGTGCGTTGGGGATCCGGAACGCCGTGGCCAGCTCCCGGACCTCCGCGACGGTGCGTTCGGCGACCCACGCGTACAGCTCGGGCGCCGCCTTCGCGGCCAGTTCCATCAGCGCGAGCGGCTGGTCGGGGTCGATCCACTCGGGGTGGCCGACCATCGCGCACAGGTCGAACCACTGCTGTGCGGTGGCGCAGCCGATCGCGACGAGCCCGTCCTTCGCCGTCGACACCCCTGGCACGAACAGCGACCGCACCGAGCGGAACGGCCGGCCGAGCAGCTCGAAGAAGGTCACCGGGTAGTAGGTGAGGCACAGGACCTGGGCCTCCAGCACCGACAGGTCCACGAGCCGGCCGCGCCCGGCGGCCTGGGAGACCAGCGTCGCGGCGGCGGCGTAGGTGCCGGCGAGCCACTCACCGACCTGGCCGCCGACGTGCACCGGTGCCCGGTCCGGCGCCCCGCGGCCCAGCCCGACGATCCCGCCCGACCACGCCTGGAGCGTGAACTCCGTGGCCGGCCTGTCCCGCCACGGACCGGTCAGCCCGAACGGGGTGATGGCGGTGACGGTGAGGTGTGGGTGGCGCCGGAGAATCTCCTCCGGCAGCAGGCTCGGGTGCTCCGCGAGCGGGGTGCCCCGCGACCAGACGACGGCGTCGACCCCGGCGAGCAGCGCGTCCAGCCGTGCCAGCGCCTCCTGGTCGTCGGGGTCGACGACCACGCTCCGCTTGGCACCGGCGAGGAAGCTGAACAGGGCGCCGTCGCCGTCCGGTGGGATCGGCGCGCCGGACGCCGACCAGGTTCGCAGCGGGTCACCCTCCGGCGGCTCGGCCTTGGTCACCCCGGCCCCGCCGTCGGCGAGGAGCTTGGTGGCGTAGGCACCCGCGATCCCGGAGGACAGGTCGACGACCGCGTACCCGGTGAGCGGGCTGGGAGGTCCCATTCCTGGTGTACCGCCTTCGCACATCGTTGTGGTGGCTTGGTGCCGGGCCTACTCCGGCTTGCGGCGACCCGACCTGCTCAACCGGAAGTCCGGTGGGAACTGGTCGTCGTTGTCCTTGACCGCGCTCGCGAGGCCCTGACCGAGCATCTCGTCGAGTGACGCGTCACCCGCGTCCGGGCGGGAGTAGTTGCCCAGGCTCTCGAACAGGCCGGTGAGCATGCTGCCCATGTACTCGCCCTGGTGCTGCTTCATCATCGCGAAGAACAGCTTCTGCTGGAACACGACATCCGTCGGGCGGGTGCGGGAGCAGGCGAGGGCGTACTTGGCGACCTCGTCCTCGAGCTGGTCGCGGGGGACGACCTTGTTGAGGAAGTTGCAGTCGTACATCTCCGCCGCGGTGAACGGTCGCCCGGTGAACACCATCTCCTGGAACTTGCGGATGCCCATGGTGCTCGCCCACGCCCACATCCGGGGACCCCAGCCCGCGTACCGGAACGCGGCGTGGCCGAAGAGGGCGTCGTCGGAGGAGATGACGAGGTCCGCGTCCGCGGCCTGGTAGAAGTGCCAGCCGTAGCAGTAGCCCTTGACCTCCAGGATGCTGATCTTCCGGAAGTCCTGGAGGGTCCGGCAGCCAGACCGCGGGTCGGCGAACCACTGCCCGATCTGCGCGCCGCCGCGGAAGGAACCGGGCGGCGGCATGCGCACGTCGTCCTCAGTGGACAGTCCGAACTCGCCGAGCTTCGGCTCGTCGTCCTCGGCCGCGTACACCTCCATGAACTCGGGCAGGTCCACCCCGCTCCCGAGGTCGTTGCCGGCACCTCGGATGACGAGCACCTTGACCTCGTCGTCGATGTTGGCCCGGTGCAACAGCCGCGCGTACCGCAGCCGCGCGCCGATCGTGGGCGCGTTGAGCCGGTCCGGCCGGTTGAACGTGATGGTGGCGATCCGCGTCTTGGGGTCCTTCTCGTAGAGGATGATCTCCTCTGGCGACGGCCGGGCGGAGTCAGACATGCGGTGTTCCCTTCAGCTGCTGGGGACTGCGGTGTCCTCGGAGAGCGGTTCCGGTCCGTTCTCGGTGATCGCGACCGAGTCCCGGTGGAACACCGCGCCGACACCGCTCTCCCAGACGTAGGCGGTCACGGCGAGCACGCTGCCCACGTCGAGCCGTTCCTTCGCCGCGGTCGCGGGCAGGCCCGAGGTGATCACCGGCGTGTCGAAACCCAACCCGAGGCCCCGGGCCACCGCCATCGGTGGGAGCGGTTCGCCCGCCGACTCGTAGACGTCCAGGAGCCGTTGCCCCGGCGCACCCGGTTCGCACGCGTCGAGCAGGTTCGCCCACAACGTGTCGCAGCGGGCGTACAGGGCCGCGACCGGCTCGGTGAGCGCGGCCTCGCCACCCACCAGGTGCGTTCGGCCGACCTCGCCGATGTACCCGTGCGCCACCACGCCCGAGGTGAACGCCACCAGGTCCCCGGTCGCCAGATCGCGTTCGCCTGCCACCCGCCGCCACGGGTGCTCGGGGTTGGTGAGCCACGCGGCGTCCTGGACCGCGGGGGTCGTGACCCCACCGGCCGCCGACGCCTCGAGGAGGACACCGGCCAGCTCCTTCTCGGTGACCCCCGGCCGCAGCTCGGCGACCGCCTTCGCCAGGCTCTCGCCCGCCACCGCGACGGACTCGCGGATGGCGACCAGCTCCTCGGCGGTCTTGGTCCGCCGCGCCGCCCGCATGGCCACCTCGCCGTCCACGATCTCGGCGGCGGGGAACGCCATCGGCAGCAGTTGGGCGAACATCGGGGACAGGGTGTCCGTCCCGACCCGGAGCGCGCCCGCCGCGCCGTCGATCCCCTGCAGCACCGTGATGGTGTTCATCGGGTTCCACGTCAGGCCGAAGAGGTTCTCCCGGGGGATGTCCTCGGGAATCCCGTCGTCCCAGGTGGACAGCAGGTGGATCGCGCCGGTGGCGCGGACCAGGATGCACGCCGGTCCGAACGGCTGGGTCCCGGCCAGCCACAGCAGGGTAGCGCCGGTCACGTACCGCACGTTCGCGGTACGGCCCAGCACCAGGACGTCGAGGTCGTGGGCTGCCATCTGTGCCAGGGCACGCTCCCGCCGCCCGGAGCGGAGAGCGTGGTCGTCCGGCAGGACCTCAGTTGCCATAGGGATCGTAGGTGTAGTCGGTGAGCCGGTCGTAGCCGTCGTCCGTGATCACGATGATCTCCTCGCCGCGATATCCTCCGGTGCCGTCCTCCCACGCGATGGGTTCGAGGACGAGCACGCTTCCGTGCTGCAGCACCAGGTTCTCGTCGAACTCCTGGCCGAGGTCGGTGCCGACGAACGGCATCTCGGCCGCGTCGACGCCGAGCCCGTGACCCAGGTAGAAGTGCTTGACCCAGGGGCGGGTCCCGTCGCCGTTGGCCTCGACGGCCGCCGTCGTGAGGTCGGCTGCCGTGACGCCGGCCCTGGTCACCGACAGGACCGCCTCGACGATGTCGTGCCACCGCCGGAACTGCGCCTCCTGCCGGGGTGAGGGGTCCTGCCCGACGCACCACGTGCGGCCGAAGTCCGAGCAGTAGCCGGCGTAGTTGATGCTGACGTCGGTCCAGAGCACGTCGCCGCGCTCCAGCTCGCGCTCGGTGGACAGCAGCGGCAGCGCGAGGTCGCCGTGCGTGGTCCACACGCCCTCGGCCCGGCTGGCCGGCATGATCTGCCAGATCGGGTCGAGGAGGTTGGCCGTGGCACCCAGCTCGAACGCGCGGCGCACGAACTTCGCGGAGAGGTCGATCTGGCGGACACCGGGTGCGACGGCCGCGTCGATGTCGACCATCGCCTCCTCGGTGATGCGCAGAGCCCTCCGCATGCAGGACAGCTCGTCCGGCGTCTTCACGACCTTCGCCGTCGCGAGCACGAACGCCGCGTCCGACGGTGTGCGGTCGCCGAAGAGGCGTTTGTGCCCCCGGCGCATGGCACCCGTCAGCTCGTCGACGCCGACCGACGCGCCGGCCGGCACCAGCCCGGAAAGCGTCGCGGCGAACTCCTCGACGCCCTCGTCGAACTCGAGGTATACCGGGCCGTGCACGTGGTCGGCCGGCAGCCCCGAGTCGGGCGCGACGCCCTCGCGGAAGGGCATGAACAGGTGCGGCCACTCGTCGCCGGCGAGCACGACCGCCACCGGACGGTCCACATGGGCCAGTCCGGAGTCCCCGAGCGGCCAGCTGGCGCCGGTGGCGTAGCTGACGTTGCTGTTGCCGATGAGCACCAGCGCGTCCACGCCCTGCTCCGCCATCGCGCCACGCAGGCGGGCGCCGGTCTCCCGGCGCATCCGGGGAATGTCGGGTGTCTCGGGGATCGCGATCGTCGCCACGGCTACAGGCCCAGGAACTTCTGGATGTTGCCGCTGACGATCTTGACCGCGTTCTCGGGCCCGACGGCGTCGACGACCGCGGCGAGGGACTTCTCCGAGTAGCCGTAGGAACTCTCGTTGTGCGGGTAGTCCGAGGACCACATCACCCGGTCGACGCCGATCTTGTCGATCATCTGCAGGCCCAGCGGGTCGACGATGAACGACGCGTACATGTTGTTGTCCCAGTAGTACCTGGGGTCGTGCTCGACCTGGTGGTTGAGCATGTGCTTGAAGGACGCGTGCATGTGCTCGGCGTCCTGCAGCGCGGACAGCACCCAGTTGATGCCGCCCTCGAACCAGCCGACCCGCAGGCCGGGGTGGCGGTCGAGGATGCCGCCGAGCACGTAGCGGCCGAACATCTCGCGGAACGGCGCGACGTTGTGGACCATGCCCACCGCGATGCCGTTCACCTCGCAGGGCGCGGACAGCGGCGCCTCACCGATGTGGTGCGCGATCGGCACCTCGGACTCGGCGATCGCCTCCCACACGGGGTTCATGTAGTCGGCCGAGTAGTCGAGCTGGGTGCCCTCGTTGTTCTGGCCGCCGTTCAGCGGGAGCAGGAACGTGCGCAGCCCCAACGACTTCAGCTCGGCGAGCGTGCGACGGGCGCCGTCGCCGTCCCACCAGTTGATCAGCCCGACGCCGTAGAACCGGCCAGGCGAGCGCTCCTGCAGCTCCGCGACGTAGGAGTTGTAGATCCGGAAGCAGCGCTCCTTGAGGTCCTTGTCCGGGAAGAACAGCAGTGCCAGCAACGCGTTCGGGAAGGCCAGCTCCCTGGTGACGCCGTCCGCGGCGAGCTGGTCCCTGCGTGCCTCCGGGTTGCCCGAGCCCGCGCCGAGCAGCGGGTCGTACTGCATGAGCACCTGGGTGAACTCGCCGGGCAGGAACGACATGCCGTTGAGGCCCAGTTCGAAGGCGCCGTCCTCGTACCACACACGAGGCGCCTTCTCCTTGAACTCCTCGGGCAGCCGCTCGTAGAAGATGTCGTCGGCGAGGGAGATGTGGTTGTCGGCCGAGAAGACCTCGGTACCGGTCGGCAGGCCCGTGACGTTCTCGGCCGCGTGGCCGCGACGGTCCTTGGGTGCGCCGAGGCCGCCGGGTGGGTAGAAGGACACCGGCGGGGTTGCTTGGACGGTCATCGTTGATCCTCCTGAGTTCGAGACACCGGCGGCCGTCCGCTGGAAGTGCCGGCGGGAATACGGACCCGGTACCGCGCGGAACCTGCGCCTCTTCGCTGTGGAGTTCACCGCGCGTGGGCCGCTTTCCGGTCTGGTCAAAGGAAAACCGTCGCGGCCCGAGTGACGCCTGCCACCGGTTGAAGTGAACACCCAGCCAAGTTTTGAGTCAACCGGTTGAGTGAAAAGTGTCAATTTTGAGTCAACCGGTTGACTCAAACGAACGGGGCGGTGTTGACTCCGAGGCATCCCGGAAGGAATCCCCATGCAGATCAGCATCGACGAGGACAGGTGTGTCGCGGCCGGTCAGTGCGCGGCCAGCGCGCCCGAGGTCTTCGACCAGCGGGACGAGGACGGGATCGTCGTACTGCTCGCGTCCGTCGCCCCGCAGGGGTCGGAGGACGGCGTCCGCAGCGCCGCGGCCCTCTGCCCGGCGCAGGCGATCCATCTCAGGGCCTGAGCGCACCGCCGGACCGAGGTCCGCCCGGCACCGAGCGGAGCGAGGCAGGCGAACGCCGAATGGCCGAACCGCAGCGAAGGAGCGCGGAAACGATATGTCCGACACCTTGACCTCGGCCGCACGCGAGGAAACCCCCACCTTCCCGATGGCTCGGGAGGCGGGCTGTCCCTTCGACCCGCCGCGCGAGCTGCGTGCGTCGGTCGTCGAGCGGCCCGTCGCGCGGGTGCGGATCTGGGACGGCAGCACGCCGTGGCTCGTGACCGGGCACGCCGAGCAGCGGGCGCTCCTGTCCGACCCGAGGGTCAGCGTGGACGACCGGGTCCCCGGGTTCCCGCACTGGAACGAGAGCATCCGCACGATGGCCCCGCAGCGGTCGGACTCCGTGTTCAACACGGACCCGCCGACGCACACCCGGTACCGCCGGATGATGACCTCACCGTTCACGTTCAAGCGCGTGCAGGCCATGCGCCCGGTCGTCCAGCGGCTCACCGAGGAGCTGCTCGACGCCATGACCGCGGGCCCGGCGCCCGCCGACCTGGTCGAGGCGCTGGCGATGCCGCTGCCGTCGCTGATGATCTGCGACATCCTCGGCGTGCCCTACGAGGACCGTGACTTCTTCCAGCACCACGCGTCGGTGGGCGTCGACCGGACCGCGACCGTCGAGCAGGGCATGCAGTCCTTCGCCGCACAGGTGCAGTACCTCGCGGAGCTGGTCGGCAAGCGCATCGAGAACCCGGCCGACGACGTGCTCTCGGACCTGGCCGCGCGGGTCGTCGCGGAGGAGATCTCGGTGCCCGAGGCGGCACAGATGGGTCTCGGCATGTTGGTCGCGGGCCACGAGACCAGCGCGAACATGATCGGCCTCGGCACGCTCGCGCTGCTGCAGAACCCCGACCAGCTGGCTCTGCTGCGCGACACGGAGGACGAGACGGTCGTCGCGGGCGCCGTCGAGGAGCTGCTGCGCTACCTCGGCATCATCCACAACGGACAGCGGCGCATCGCCAAGGAGGACATCGAGATCGGCGATGTCCACATCCGGGCCGGCGAGGGCATCATCATCGAGCTGGCGACCGCCAACCGCGACCCGAGGACGTTCGCCGAGCCGGAGCGGCTCGACCTGACCCGTCCCGCGCGGGAGCACCACGCCTTCGGGTTCGGCATCCACCAGTGCGTCGGCCAGCAGCTGGCCCGCGTCGAGCTGCAGGTGGTCTTCGACACCCTGTTCAAGCGGGTGCCGACGCTCCGGCTCGCCACCACCCTGGACCGGATCGAGTTCAAGCACGACCGGCTCGCCTTCGGCGTGTACTCGCTCCCGGTGGCCTGGTGACGGCGTCCATGACCAACGAGCTGGCGGGACGGGTCGCCGTCGTGACCGGGGCGGCCGGGGGACTGGGCCGGGGTATCGCCGAGCGGTTCGCCGAGGCCGGTGCGCGGGTCGTGCTGGCCGACGTGAACGCGGCGGCCGGTACGGCGGTCGCGAACGCGATCGGGCCGAACGCCGTCTTCCGCGAGGTGGACGTCGCGGAGCCGGAGCAGGTCAGGGACCTCGTCCGGTTCGCGGTGGACACCATGGGCGGGCTCGACGTGATGGTGAACAACGCCGGGGTGTCCGGTGCCATGCACCAGAACTTCCTCGACGACGACTTCGCCGACTTCAGCAGGGTCATGGCGATCAACCTGCTGGGCATCATGGTCGGCACCCAGGAGGCCGCCAGGCACATGGCCGCGCACGGCGGCGGGTCGATCGTCAACCTGGCATCGATCGGCGGGATCACGGCAGGCCGGGGTGTCATCACCTACCGCGCGTCGAAGGCCGGGCTCATCCAGATGACCAAGTCGGTCGCGATCGACCTGGCCGAGCACGGTGTGCGGGTCAACTGCATCGCGCCGGGCAACATCCCGACCGGGCTACTGGCCAGTTCGTTCTCCGACGGAGACGGCGACGCCAGGGTGGCGGCCTTCCGCGCCATCATGGCGGCGTCCACGCCCCTGCCGCGCGAAGGGGCGGCGGCGGACGTGGCCGAGGCCGCGCTGTACCTGGCGAGCGACCGTTCGTCGTTCCTCACCGGGGTCGTCCTCCCGGTCGACGGCGGCGGGTCGGCGGGCAACCCGTACAAGCCGGAGCACATGGCCAGGATCGCCGGGAACGGTGGCGGGACGCTCGCGAAGGAGGCGGCTCGGTGAGAGATCGGCGCCATCCCCTCCCATCGGTACCCCTGGCACGGCCGAGAGGCGTGCCCGGGGTACCGGGCCGCCGGGCGAAGGGCCGCCCGGTGCCGCGGGTGTCCAACCTGGACACCGCGGAACGACTCTTCGTCCAGCAGGGCGCGACGGCACTGTCGAACCGGCGCTTCGGATCGGTCCTGGACGTGGCGGACGGTACGGTGTCCGGCCACCACTTCGAGACGAAGGCCGACCTCGTGCGGGCGATCACGCGGCGGTTCACCGTCGGCGTGGAGTCGACGCGCGCCGGACTGCTCGCGCAGATGGACTCCTCGGCCGGCATCCGCGACTGGCTGGGTTGCCTGCTCCACCCCTGGACGGACCACTTCGCGCAGCGGAGCACGACGTACTTCGCCAGGGTGTGCGCCCAGGCGATGGCCGACCCGACGCTGCGGGCCGTCATCTTCGAGGAGGCGCGGCAGTCCCCGACGCTGCGTGCCACCTGCGACGCACTGGACGGTTACCTGCCGCCGATGCCGGAGGAGACCGCCGCGCAGCGGGGGGACGTCGTGTCGCAGGTCATCGTGCAGGTGTGCGCCGAGCGGGAGGCCGCGGTGGCGGCCGGCACGGCGGGGACCGGCGCGAGCTGGCGGAACATGACCGTCGGTCTCATCGACATGGTCGCCGGCATCTGGACCGCGCCGTGCACGGCGGTACGGCTCGCCGAGCGGAGCGCGCATCGTGGCGCCGGCCTCGGAGAACGGACATGAGGTCATCATCGGCTAAGGTCGGACCGGCCACCTCGTGGCTTGACCACGGACAACGAAGGACACGCGGGTATGCAGACCGGTGAGACATCGCGGGTCGGCAGCTGGGACGCCACGGGCGAGGCTGCCCGCGCGCCGCGTGCCGGGGTCACCAGTGTGGACAGCCGCGGCGAGGCGACCCGCAACACGATCATCGAGGTGGCGGTCCGGCTCTTCGCCGAGCAGGGCGTCCTGGCCGTGTCGAACCGGCAGATCGGGGCCGCCGCGGGCCGGGGCAACACCTCCGTCGTCGGGTACTACTTCGCGAACAAGGCCGACCTCGTGCGCGCCGTGATGCGCCGGTTCATGGAGCGGGTCAGCGTGGGGCGGGAGCGGCGGATCGCGCAGCTCGGCGACGCACCCGACCTCCGCGGCTGGGTCACCTGCCTCGTGTTCCCCTACACCGAGCTGCTGGACGCCGAGGGGCCGCCCACCTGGCACGCGCGGTTCATCGCGCAGGTGCTGACCGACCCCGGCCTGCGGGAGACCGCCGTCGAGGAGGCGACCTCGCAGCCGATACAGCGGATCCTCGACGGCCTGCGCGAGTGCCTGCCGGACCTGCCGGACCGGGTGCTCGAGGACCGCTCGCGGATCGCGAGCCACGTCATCGTGCAGATGTGCGCCGAGCGTGAGCGATCGCTGGCCGACGGCCAGCCGGTCCACCCGCCGACCTGGGACGAAGCGGCCACCGGGCTGGTGGACGTCCTCGTCGGCATGTGGACCGCACCGGTCACGACGACCGAGGACTAGCTGGTCCGCTCCCGGATTTCCACGTGTGGGTCGCGTCCCGGCGAACGTGCGGCTATCGAGGTGGATCGTGGCTGAGTTCCGCCACGTTCCCCCGAGGTGGCTGTTGGTCGGGCGCGGGCCGTCGCACGTCGAACACCCATCGCTACCTGATTTCGGAGACAACGATGTCCGAATGGGATTGTGCGTACGACTTCGTCAGCGTCGGCAGTGGCGGTGGTGGCCTGGTCGGCGCCCTGCGGGCGGCGGCACAGGGCCGCTCCGCTCTCGTGATCGAGAAACAGCCCCTCGTCGGGGGCTCCACCGCGATGTCCGGTGGGATGGTGTGGGTCCCGGCCAACCCGCTGATGCTGGCCGACGGGATCAGCGACTCCTACGACGAGGGCATGGCGTACTTCGACTCGGTGGTCGGGGACGCGGGTCCCGGCTCGTCGACGGCCCGGCGGCACGCCTACCTGACCGACGGGCCGAGGATGATCTCGTTCCTGTCCGACGCCGGTGTGCGGTTCAAGCGGTGCGCGGGCTACCCGGACTACTACGACCTCTCACCCGGCGGCAACGCCGAGGGCCGGTCCGTCGAGGGGGTCCCCTACGACGCGCGGCGCCTGGGGGAGTGGCGGGACAAGCTCCAACCGGGTCTGGCGGCGTCGATCGGGTTCTCGGCGATGACCGAGGAGATCCCGGCGATGATGCACTTCAACCGGTCGCGGCGCAGCTTCGCCGTCGCGGGCCGGATCGCGATGCGCACGCTGTGGGCGAAGCTCCGGCGTCGTCCGCTGCTCACCAACGGTTCGTCGCTCATGGGGCAGATCCTCGAACAGCTCGTCGCCCGCGGCATCCCGGTCTGGCTGGACTCCGCCGTCGAGGAGCTGGTGGTCGAGGACGGCCGGGTGACCGGCGTCCGCGTGACCAGGGGCGGTGTGACGACCCGTGTCCGGGCCCGTGCCGGCGTGCTGCTCGCGGCAGGCGGGTTCGCCCGCAACGAGGAGATGCGGCAGAAGCACGGCGGCGACCAGAAGACCACCGGCGAGTGGACGATGGCGAACCCCGGCGACACCGGCGAGGTGCTGTCGATGGCCGTCGCGCTCGGCGCCAGGACGGACCTGATGGACGAGGCGTGGTGGCTGCCGAGCCCGTCCCCGTACTTCGGGATGTCCGCGATGAACAGCGCGCGCCAGCGGGCGCACACGGTCTTCGTCGACACCGGGGGGAAGCGCTTCTGCAACGAGGCGAACTCCTACGTGGAGGTCGGCAAGGCCATGTTCGCGCTCGGCACGGTGCCGTGCTGGCTCGTGTTCGACGACAACTACCGGCGGAGCTACACGCACTCCCAGACCAGCGTCGGCCGGCTGCCGAAGGAGTGGGTGGCGAGTGGGGAGATCAAGAAGGCGGACACGCTCGGTGAGCTGGCGGACTCGTGCGGCATCGACCCGTCCGGTCTGGTCGACACGATCGAGGCATTCAACCGTCATGCCGCGACGGGCAGCGACCCGGCGTACGGGCGCGGCGAGTCGCGGTACAACCGGCACCTCGGCGACCCGGGGCACAAGCCGAACCCGGCACTCGGGCCGCTGGACCGCGCCCCGTTCTACGCGCTGCCGATCTTCCCGGGCGACGTCGGCACGTGCGGTGGTCTGGTCACCGACGAGCACGCCAGGGTCCTGGGCGAGGACGACGAACCGCTGCCGGGCCTGTACGCCACCGGCAACATCACGGCGACCGTCATGGGCCGCGCGTACCTCGGTGCCGGCGGGAGCATCGGCAACACCATGGTGTTCGGCTTCGTGGCCGCGGAGCACGCGTGCACCCGGGACACCTGACTGCCCGGCCGCCGTCAGCGGGCGGCCCAGCTGACGCTCTTGGTCTGGAGGTACTCCGCCAGCCCGAACTCACCCCACTCGCGGCCGAGACCGCTCTGCTTGTAGCCGCCGAAGGCGGCCCGGGGGTTGACGCCGCCACCGACGTTGACCGACACACTGCCCGTGCGCAGGCGGCTCGCGATCCCGTGCGCCGTCACGGTGTCCGCGCTCCAGACCGCACCGGACAGCCCGTACGGACTGTCGTTGGCGATCCGGACCGCCTCGTCGTCGGTCCGGAACGGGATGACGACGCCCACCGGGCCGAAGATCTCCGTCCGCGCGATCGTCATCCCGTTGTGCACCCCGGTGAACAGGGTCGGTTCCAGGAAGTGTCCCTTGTCCAGGCCCGCGGGGCGGCCGCCGCCTGCCACGAGGGTCGCGCCCTCCTCCTCGCCGGTGCGGATCAGCTTCTCCACCCTGTCCCGCTGTGCGGCGCTGATCAGCGGGCCCATCGTGGTGCCGGCCCGCGCGGGGTCGCCGACCTGGACGTGGGCGAGGCCCGCCTGGATCCGGTCGACCAGCTCGTCGTGGACGGACTCGTGGACGATCGTGCGGGTCAGCAGGGAGCAGCCCTGGCCCGCGTGGACGGTGATGCCGGCGAGCGCGGACCGGGCGGCGCCGTCGAGGTCGGCGTCCGCGCGGACGATGCTCGCCGACTTGCCGCCCAGCTCCAGGACGACCTTCTTGACCGACGCGGCGGCCTGCGCGTACACCGTGCGCCCCACGGTGTCGGACCCGGTGAAGCTGACCAGGTCGACCATGGGGTTCGTGGTCAGCTCCTGGCCTGCCTCCACACCGCCCGTGACCACGTTCAGCACGCCGGGCGGCAGGTCCACCGCGTCCGCGAAGTCGCCGATCAGCAACGACTCCAGCGGTGTTGCCGGCGCGGGCTTCAGCACGGCCGTGCAGCCGGCCGCCAGTGCCGGGATCAGCTTCATCATGCTGAGGAAGAACGGGAAGTTGTAGGCCGCGACCAGTGCGCACACGCCGTACGGTTCGCGCCGCAGCTGGCCCTGGGTGATGCCGGGGCCGGCGATCGTGGGTTCCATCGGACGTTCCCACGCGAACGCGGGCATCACGCGTTCCGCCATGTCCCGCAGGTGTGCCACCGGGATGCCCGTCTGGATGCTCTCCGCGATCGGCCGCACCGAGCCGGCCTCGGCCATGTTCACCGCGACCAGCTCGGACATCCGGCGCTCCATGGCCTCGGCCATGCGCAGCAGGACCGCCGCCCGCTCGGCGGGCCGCAGCCGCGGCCAGGGGCCGTCGTCGAACGCCCGGCGCGCCGAGGCGACCGCCGCGCGGACGTCGTCGACCGACGCCGAGGGCACCTCCGCGATCACCTCCTCCGTCGCGGGGTTGGTCACGACCGTCCGCGAGCCCGAGGTGCCGTCGGTCCAGCCGCCGTCGATGTAGAGCTGCGAGGAGAACGAGTAGTCCGTCGGCATCGCCGAGCCTCCCGGGCGTTGAGGTCTTGTCCAATATTGAGGATACTTATTTGTGTCAAGCCACGGCCGTAGTGTGAGTGAGGCTCAAGCTTGCTGTCCGGTACTGTCGATCGCGGCAAATATAAGGTTACTCTTCCCGGGGTTGGTCGGCAGAGTCGATCCCTGGCGCCATCAGGTCGGTCGCCGCGCCCGCGAGGCGGGCGGCGCCCGCTGGGTGCTCCGTGCCGGCGACCCCGACTCCTCGTCGGCGCTACAGTGGAGATCCGTTCGGAGTCTGGTACCCCCGTCCTCACCTGGACCCGCATGATCGATCCCGTCCCCCAGGCCCCGGTCCCGGGCGGTCGCCGCGTCCGAGGGCCGCACCGGACGGCGCCGTCGCCGTCGTGGGGCGTGTTCGCGGCGCCGGAGGCGAGTTCCACGCAGGAGATCGGGTGACTGTCCACGACGAGACCGGGAACGACACCGTGGGGCGCGTGCGGGACTGGGCGCGCAGCGGGGTGGCCGAGCTGACCGGTTCGGCCGCCGGACCACCGCTGGTGCCGCCGGGCCGGGCCGCCACGCTCGCGCGTGAGGTCGCCCTGCGGTGCGGGTTTCCCGTCGACGGCGCCCGGCTGCTGTCGGAGCGTGCCGCGTTCACCGGCGGCCGTCGCCTCGGTCCGGTCTCGGTCGGCGGGAGCTGCCGGATCCTGCCGACCGGGGACGGCTGGGCGGCGGTCTCCTGTGCCCGGCCCGACGACCCGGCGCTGTTGGGCGCGCTGGTCGGCGCGGAGCTGCCCACCGATCCGTGGCCGGCGGTCGCCGCGTGGCTGAGCGGCCGGTCGGGGGACGAACTCGTCGCCCGAGCCACCATGCTCGGGGTCGCCGCGGGCGTGGTCCGCGCCCCCGCGGCGACGACCCCGCCCTCGCCGGGAACGCCGCGTTCGGTCGCCGGTCTGCGCGTGGTGGACTTCACCGCGCTCTGGGCCGGTCCGTTGTGCGCGCACCTGCTGGGGCTCCTCGGTGCCGACGTGGTCAAGGTCGAGACGCCCCGACGCCCGGACGGCGCCCGGCTCGGCAACCCGGCCTTCTACCGCCTACTGCACGGCGGACACCGGTCGGTCGTCCTCGACCCGGACATCCCCGAGGAGCGCCGCGCGCTGGCCCGGCTCGTCGACTCGGCGGACATCGTGCTGGAGGCGTCGCGCCCGCGAGCGCTGGCGCGCTTCGGCCTCGACGCCGCCGCGTCGGCCGCCTCGGGAACGGTCTGGGTGTCGATCACCGCGTACGGCCGGGACTCCGACCGGGTGGGTTTCGGCGACGACGTGGCCGCGGCGAACGGCCTCGTGGTCCATGGCGAGGACGGCACGCCGTACTTCTGCGGCGACGCGATAGCCGATCCGCTGACCGGCCTCGTCGCGGCCGAACTCGCCATGACCGCGCCGAGAGACGGCGCCGGCGTGCTGTACGACCTCGCGATGGCCGACGTGGTCGCGTCCACGGTGGACGCGACCGGCCGCGGGGCACCCGTGCCCGCAGGCGTGCCGGTCGCTTCGCCGACGCCGAGGGCCTCCCGCGTCCCCGCCGCGCCGGGCGGCGCGCACACGGCGGAAGTGTTGCGGGAGCTGGGGTGCGCGTGACCGGCCCGCGCGCGACCCCCGTCCGGGGCGAGGTGGTGGCCGGCGGCTGATCCCGACAGACGACCACTTCCGAGGACACATGGAGAGACGGGACATGAACGAGTACGAACAGATCCGCTACGAGCTCGACGACGGCGTCCTCACCGTCACGTTGCACCGGCCGGACCGGCTCAACGCCTTCACGGTGACGATGGCCGACGAGCTGATCAGCGCCTTCGACCACGCCGACAACGACGACGACGTGCGTGCCGTCGTGCTGACCGGCGCCGGCCGTGGCTTCTGCGCCGGCGCGGACCTGGGCTCCGGGGCCACCACCTTCGACTACGAGGACGGCGCCGCCCATCGCGACGACGGCGGGCGCGTCTCGCTGCGGATCCTCGACTCGATGAAGCCCGTGATCGTGGCGTTCAACGGCCCGGCGGTCGGCATCGGCGTCACCATGACCCTGGCCGCGGACATCCGGCTGGCGTCGGCGGACGCGCGGTTCGGCTTCGTCTTCGCCCGTCGCGGCATCGTGCTCGAGGCGGCGTCGAGCTGGTTCCTGCCCCGGCTCGTCGGGATCAGCCAGGCGCTGGAGTGGGCGGCGACCGGCCGGGTCTTCGACGCGGAGGAGGCGTGCCGCGGCGGCCTGGTCCGGTCGGTGCACCCACCCGAGGAGCTGCTGCCCGCCGCCTACGCGCTGGCCCGCGAGATCGCCGACAACACCGCCCCGGTCTCCGTCGCGCTCAACCGCCAGATGCTGTGGCGCATGCTCGCCGCCGACCACCCGATGACGGCCCACATGCTGGACTCCCGCGTGATGCAGTCCCGTGGCGCCTCGCCGGACGCGAAGGAGGGCGTCACGGCGTTCCTCGAGAAGCGGCCGGCCCGGTTCCCCGACCGCGTGTCGGCGGACATGCCCCG
The DNA here is from genome assembly GCF_004364325.1 of Actinophytocola oryzae. Classification (GTDB taxonomy): domain Bacteria; phylum Actinomycetota; class Actinomycetes; order Mycobacteriales; family Pseudonocardiaceae; genus Actinophytocola; species Actinophytocola oryzae. The sequence goes on from NZ_SOCP01000002.1 coordinate 55,299, forward strand.
GTTCTACCCGTGGTGGCCCGCCCGGCCGTTCCAGCCCTGGGGCTCCTGAGCGGGAAAGGCGGAAAGGCCGGGGCCCTCACCACCGGCCTTTCCGCGTCCTGGTCAGAACTGCGGCTGCTGCGGGCGGCGCTTGACGATCGCCCCCGCGTCGATGCGCAGCTGCGCGCCCGTGATGAAGCGCGACTCGTCCGACACGAGGAACAGCACCGCGTCCGCGACGTCGGTCGGCTCGACGTAGGGCAGCCCCATCGCCGTCATGACCTCGAACGCCTCCAGGACGTCCTCGCGCGCCGGGTTGTCGAGGTCCGGGCGGAACTCCCGGTACATCGGGTCGCTGTTGAGCATCGGCGTGTTGGTGTTCGTCGGGTGCACGGCGTTCGCCCGGATCCGGCGTGGCGCGAGGGTGGCGGCCAGGTCGTTGACGAACGACGCCACCGTGCGCTTCGCGAACGAGTAGCCGAGCTTGCCGAAGTCCTGGCTCCCGGTGCTCGACGGCGGCATCAGCGCCGCGACGGAGCCGGTCGCCACGATCGAGCCGCCGTCCGCCAGGTGCGGCAGCGCCGCGTCGACCGTGTGCACGATGCCGTTGAAGTTCACCGTGACCGCGTCGAGGAAGGCCTGCGCGTTCCCCACGGCGCCGATCGGCGCGATGCCCGCCTGCGCCACCACGGCGTCGAGCCTGCCCAGCTCCGCGACGCCGTCGGCCACCGCGGCCTTCAGCGCCGCCGGGTCGCGCACGTCCAGTGTCCGCGTCACGACCCGGCGGTCCAGCTTCTCGATCTGGCGGGCGGTCTCGTCGAGGTCCTCCGGCACGGCCAGGGGATAGCCCACGCTGTCGATCTGCGCGCAGAGATCGACGGCGATGACGTTCGCGCCCTCCTCGGCGAGCCGCAGCGCGTGAGCACGTCCCTGACCGCGTGCCGCACCCGTGATGAGGACGACCTTGTCCTGTACCCGACCCATCCGGGTCTCCTTTCTGGTGGCTAGAAACCGGCGAGCCGATCCAGCAGCAGCGCCGTGGTGGAGAAGTAGTCGCCGTACCCGCCGCGGAAGAACAGCAGCGGGGTCTTGGGTGAGGAGACCCGGAGGTCGCGCACGCGGCCGACGGCGAGGTGGTGGTCGCCCAGCTCGACGATCTTCTCGACGTCGCAGTCGACCCACGCGACGATGCCGGCGAGCACCGGGTTGCCCATCGGGGACCGCGTCCACTCCACCCCGTCGAACTTGGCCGGCCCGCCGGTGGCCATCTTCCGGCTCAGCACCTCCTGGTCGGCCGCGAGCACGTTGGCGCAGTAGCGGCCCGACTCGCGGATGTGCCCGAAGCTGAACGAGGAACGGTCGGCGAGGAACGACACGAGGGGTGGTTCGAGGGAGACGGAGGTGAAGGTGCCCACGATCATCCCGGCCGGGCTGCCGTCCGGCCGGGTGGTCGTCACCGCGACCACGCTCGTCGGCAGGTTCCCCAGCACGTCGCGGAAGTGCCTGCCGTCGAAGGTGCCGTCCAGCGAGTCCATCTCCCGCCCCCTCACACCAGGATCCGCATCGGCGGTGGCAGCTCCAGGTCCATCTGCGTCAGCGCGTTGGCGTGATAGGCGACGCCGGGCACGTGGATCATGTGCTGCAGACCGACGTGCGCGTCCCGCCAGAACCGCTGGAGCGGGTTGTCGCGGCGGATCACGTTGCCGCCGGAACGGGCGAAGATCTCGTCGACGGCGGAGACCGCGCGCCACGCGCAGCGGACCTGGTTGCGCCGCACGTCCGACCGGTCCGAGAGCGTCACCTCCCGGCCCGCCTCCAGCAGGTCGTGGAGCCTGCTGATGCCGTCGACCAGCTGCACCCGGGAGGCCTGGATCTCCGCCGCGGCCTCGCCGGTCGCGGACAGCACGTACGGGTCGTCGCGGATCTGGACACCGGTCACCGCGACCCGGTCACGTTGCTGGCTCACGTGCGCGGCGAGGGCACCCTCGCAGATCCCGACGACGGCCGCGGTGATGCCGAGCGGGAACATCGCCGCGAACGGCAGGCGGTACAACGACCCCGTCACGCCGTGCCTGCCGGCGGCCTGGCCCTCCTGGATGTCCTCCTGCCGGATCGTCCGGTACTCGGGGACGAACGCGTCCCTGACGACCACGTCCTTGCTGCCGGTGCCGGACAGGCCGATCACGTCCCAGGTGCCGTCGAGGATCTCGTAGTCCGAGCGGGGCAGCACCACGTGCAGCACGGACGGCGGCATCTTCGGCTTGCCCTTGCCGTCACCGACCATGGCACCGAGGAAGTCCCACTCGCAGTGGTCGGCCCCGGAGGAGAACGGCCACCGTCCGTTGAGGACGTAACCGCCGTCGACGGGCTCGGCGATGCCGTTCGGCATGTAGGGCGACGCGATCCAGGTGTCCGGGTTCTCGCCCCAGATCTCCTGCGCCAGCCGGGGGTCCATCTGCGCGGCCTCCCACGGGTGGACGCCGACCACCCCGCACACCCAGCCCGCGGCCCCGTCGAACCGCGCGACCGCCATCACGGCCTCCGCGAAGTCCCTCGGGTGCGCGGCGTAGCCGCCGAACTTGGCGGGCTGCAACAACCTCAGCACCCCGGAGGAACGCAGCAGGTCCACCGTCTCGGCCGAGAGCGTGCCGAGACGCTCGTTCTCGTCGGCCAGCGCCGCCAGCTTCGGTCCGATCTCCTCGACGTGGCGGACCACCTCGTGCGTCATGCCCGCACCTCCTGTTCCCGCGTGCCGTCGCCGGTCGCGGACTCCTTGCGGGTGAGGAACTCGGTCACCACCCGCTCGAAGTCGGTCTTGCGTTCGATCTGTATCCAGTGGCCGCAGCGGGAGAAGGTGTGCAGCTCGACGTTGGGCAGCCAGCGGGTCGCGAAGTGGGCCTGGTCGTAGGGGAGCATGCGGTCGTCGCGCCCCCAGAGCAGCAACGTCGGGGTGGTGACGGTCGACGCCCGCGTCCACAAGGGAGGAGTGGTCGCCGCCTGGGGGTTGAACATCGAACCGAAGATCGCCCTGGTCCGGTCGAGCACGCCGTCGGCCGTCGCGTTGCGCAGCCGTTCGTCGACCAGCTCGTCGGTGATCCTGGTGTGGTCGAACACCATCGTCCGCAACCAGCCGACCATGCGTTCCCGCGTCGGTTCCCCGAGGAACTCGAACAGCCGCTGGAAGCCCTCGCTCGGTTCGGTCTGGAAGATCCCGACGGACAGGCCGCCCGAACCCATCAACGCCATCCTGCGCACCCGCTCCGGTGCGGCCACCGCCAGCTCCGCGGCGACCGCGCCGCCCATCGAGTTGCCGACGAACACGGCCGACTCGAAGCCCAGTTCGTCCATCAGCCTGGCGATCCAGCGGGCGGCGACGCGCGGGTAGGCGTCGTCGAGCGGCGGCAGGCCGGTGCCGCCGAACCCAGGCAGGTCGGGCATCACCGTGCGGAACCGTTCGGCGAACACGGGCAGGTTGTCCCGGAAGTTCGACCAGGCCGTCACCCCCGGGCCCGACCCGTGCAGCATGATCAGCGGCTCGCCGTCACCGGCCACGTGGTAGGCGAAGGGGACCCCGTCGATGACCTTGGTCGTCTGCGCCGACTCGATCGTCCAGCTCACGCCGCCACCTCGATCGCTCCGTCGCGCCGGAAAGCTCCGCTCACCGGACCAGCCCCGCCGACGGGGAGGTGGACAGGAACGCGCCGCCGGGGCCGACGTCGAGGACGTCGCCGTACCAGGTCTGGCCGTACTCCAACTCGGGCAGCTTCCACTCGAGGGCCTGCCAGTCCGGGTCGAAGATGTGGTAGCCGCCGGAGTACAGCTCGATCCGGTGGCCCGATCCGGGGTCGTGGACGTAGAGGTACATGGCCTGGCCGATGCCGTGCTTGCCGGGACCGTGGCCGTAGGCGATGTCGAGGTCGCGGATCTCGTCCGCCGCGGTGAGGACGTCGTGGAAGTTCTCGACGTTGAACGCCACGTGGTGGAACTGGGCGTTCTGCCCCTCGGCGCTCACGCCGATCGCCAGGTCGTGCACCTGGGAGGTCACCGAAAGCCAGGACGCCAACATGATGTCGGGCGCCTGCGGCAGCCTGGCGAACTCCCGGCGTCTGAAGCCCAGCTCGGTGCGCAGCCAGGACTCGGCCTGGTTGACCGTGGCCGGAGACGTCTGCAGGTTGATGTGGTCGAGCCTGCGCACCCCGAGCCCTCGGCGACGTGAGCTGTTGCTCGGCATCTTCGAGCGAATGGACTCGTCGGCCAGCGGCTTGTCGATGTCGTAGTACAGCTCGAACGGGTGCTCGCTGCCCGGCACGAGGAACCGGACGGCCTCGCCGCGGCCCGCCTCCTGCCCCGACGACAGCTCCACCGTCTTCATGCCCTGGTCCTCGAACTGCTTGTTGAACAGCTCGACGTCCTGGCGCCGCTTGACGCGGAACCCGTAGGAGTTCACGCGGGCCTCGTCCTGCTGGGTCAGCACGAGGGAGTGGTGGACCAGCTCCTGGTACCCGCGGAGGTAGGCGACGCCGTCGACCTGTTCGACGACCTCCATGCCGAGCAGGTCGCGGAAGAACCAGAGGGAACGCTCGAGATCCGGTGTACCCAGGTCGATGGTGCCGGCATGGGCGACCTGTGGCCCCGGGTCGTAGTCGGGTTGGGTCATCAGCACTCTCCTTCGAGCGGTTTGCACTCCAGTATGGGCGACTCGACGACAGAAGAGTATCCCTATTTGACCATTGACACGATCGTTGCCGCGGCGCACGATCCGTTACGCGACAGGCAATAAATGCTGATGCGGCAAGCGTGACCGAGTTCTAGCGAAGTGTTTTTCGCTCAAAATGCTAAAAATGAGTCCACTTATTTGTGAGAGGTAGCGATGGTCGCCGAAGAACAGACGTACGACCTGGTCGTGGTCGGGTCCGGCGGAGGGGGACTGGTCGCCGCCTACGTCGCGGCGTCTCGCGGCCTGCGCACGCTGGTGATCGAGAAGACCGCCCTCGTCGGCGGCACGACCGCCTACTCCGGCGCCGGGCTGTGGTTCCCCGGCTCGGCGCCCATCGCCAGGGCCGGCATCCCGGACGACGTGGAGCGTGCCAGGACCTACCTGCGCGTCGTCGTCGCGGACAGCTCGCGGGAGGCCCTCCAGGACGCCTACCTCGACGCCGGTGCGCGACTGGTCGACGAGCTGGAGAAGAACCACTGGTTCCAGCACTTCGTCCACGCGCCCGTCCCCGACTACTTCGCGTCGGCGCCGGGTGCCTCGCCGGCCGGGCGGACGATCTTCCCGCCGGAGCTGCCCGTCGCCCAGCTGGGCGAGTACGCCGGCCTCGTCCGCCCGCCGATCCCGACCGAACGGTGGGGCCTCGACCAGGGGCCGGTCCTGGTCGGTGGTCGCGCGCTGATCGGGCGTGCGCTCGCGGCGTACCTCGGGACCGGCAACGGCGTGCTGCACATCGGCACCGCGCTGGTGGACCTCCAACTCGAGAACGACCGGGTCGTCGGCGTCAACGCCGTGCGGGACGGCGCCCCCGTCACCTACCGCGCCACCCGCGGGGTCCTGCTCGCCGCGGGCGGGTTCGAGCGCAACGCCGAGCTGCGGGCCAAGCACCAGCCGATCCCGCTCACCGGCGAGTGGTCGAACGGGGCGCCGGGCAACACCGGTGACGCGCTCAACGCGGGGATCGCGATCGGCGCCGCCACCGACCTGCTCGACGAGGCCTGGTACGTCCCCGGGGTCGTGCAGCCCGACGGCCTGCCGGTCTTCCACACCGGCACGCGGGGCGGGATCTGGGTCAACGGCGCCGGTGAGCGCTTCGTCAACGAGACCCGCCCGTACGACCAGTCCGGGCACGAGATCGCCCGGCTGCACGCGACCTCCGGCGTCTCGCACCTGCCGGTGCACTGGGTGTTCGACCAGCGCCAGCTCGACCGGGACAGCTTCGGCGGTCCGCCCGACCAGCCGCCCGCGCCCGAATGGTTCACCTCCGGCGCGCTGCGGAAGGCCGCGACCCTCGACGAGCTGGCGGCGCTCATCGGTGTCCCGGCCGGCGCGCTCGCCGCGAGCGTCGAGCGGTTCAACTCCTTCGCCCCGACCGGGGTCGACGAGGACTTCCACCGCGGCGAGTCGGTGTGGGACTCGATGTTCCAGCACATCGTGGGGTTCCCCGCCCTGCCGTGGCAGAACTACCCCGCGAAGCCGACGCCCGACTGGCCGAACCCGCTCGTGCTGCCGATCGACACCCCGCCGTACTACGTCGCCACGGTCGTGTTGTCCGACATCGGCACCAAGGGCGGCCTGCGGACCGATGCGGACGCACGGGTGCTGCGGCCGGACGACAGCCCCATCGCCGGTCTGTACGCGGCGGGGAACACGGCCGCGCCGATGTCCGGCCGGGTCTATCCCGGCGCGGGCACCCCGATCGGCTCCAGCCTCGCGTTCGGCTACCGGGCCGTGCTCGACGTCGCCGGCGCCTGACGGGCCAACGAGCAAAGGAGATCCCGTGGACGACAGGGTCAAGTTCAGGCTGTACCGGATGTCGGTGTGGTGCGGCGTCGTGGTGCTCGTCGCGTTCACCGTCGCGTTCACCGTCGTGGGCAGCCTCACCCCACCGATATCGCCGACCGCCTCCGCCGAGCAGGTGACGGATTTCCTGACCGAGCACCGGTCGGGCGTCCTGTGGGCCGTGGTGATCATGGGCGTGTTCGCGCCGCTGTTCTACCCGTTCGCGGTCGTGACCAGCCTGCAGATGCGACGCATCGAGGGTGGCTGGGGACTGCTCTCGATGGTGCAGCTGACGACCGCCGTGGTGGCCCCGACCGGTTGGCTCTACCCGCTGGCGGTGCTCGCGACCGTCACCTACCGGCCCGGCCGCGACCCGCAGCTCGTGCTGCTGCTCAGCGACCAGTTCTGGCTGACCTACGTCGGCATCGCGGCGATCTTCGTGGTGAACGTCGCGGTGATCGGCGTCTCGGCGCTCGTCGACCGGCGCCCGGAACCGGTGTTCCCCCGCTGGTTCGGGTACTTCAACTTCGTCGTGGCCCTCGCGCTGCTGCCCGGCGTGTTCGTCTACGTGTCCTCGTCGGGACCGTTCGCCTGGGACGGCCTGTTCGCGATGATGTTGCCGGCGGTCGCCTTCGTGGTCTGGAAGGTCCTCATGATCGTGTACCTGCTGCGCGCGGTGCGGTCCGAGGAGCGGGAGGCGAGGCGCGACCCGGAGTCGCTGCCTGCCGCGGTCTGACGGTTCGTGACGGCCGGGCGGGGACGCCGCTCGGCCGTCACGTGCTCACTCCCTGCCCACGGCGGCGTTCGTCCGCGGGGGCGCACCGGCCCGCACGGTGTCGAGCAGTGCGAGGCTCGCCCTGGCGTACGCCGCCCGCCGGCGGCCGCTCACCAGGAAGCTCGGCGGCGCGAAGTAGGCGACCTCCCTCGGCAGTGTGGTGCCGCGTCGCGCCAGCGCCGCCTTCGCGTCCTCGGTGGTTCCGCAGACGGCGATCTCGGTGAGCATGTCGTCGGTCACGGCGTCCGCCATGGCGTCGGTGTCACCGTGGCGGAACGCCGTGCGCAGCCGCTCGACCGGTGCCTCCCAACCGTGGTGGGCGACGAGCGGGTCGTAGGTGCGCACCGTGAGGTAGAAGGCGATCATGCGCCGCGCGTCGGTGATCGCGCGTTCCGGTGCCGCGTCGTCGATCGCGGTGATGACCCAGCCGTGTTCCTCGGGTCTGCGCGTGCGGGCGACCGCGGCGACCCCCGTCGCCACGGCCGGCCGCACGACGTCCCGCCACCAGCTCCTGGTGAAGAGCCCGTGCCCGACCACGCCGTCCGCGACCCGGCCCGCCGCCGTCGCCATCCGCGAGTTGAACGCCCCCAGCAGCACGGGGATGTCCAGGCGCCCGAGCACCGGGGCACGCACGTCGGCGTCCACGGTGTGGAACTCACCGGCGTAGCGGACCCGTTCGCCGTTCTCCGCGTGCAGCCAGGCCCGGACCACGTCGATCGTCTCGACGATCCTCGCGACCGGCCGCTCGGGCGGGACGCCGAACCAGTCCCGGTTGATCCTGGCCGCACCGGCGCCGAGCCCCAGGAACAGCCGGCCGGGGGCCTTCTGGTGCAGCTGGCGCATCGCCGCGGCGTGTGCGTAGGGCGTGCGGGCGAAGGCGTAGGCGATGGCCGGGCCGACGCGCGCGTTCCCGGTGTTCGCCACCATCTCGCCCAGCGTGGTGTAGGCGTCCTGCCCGGCGAAGTCACCCGAGCAGAACGCCCCGGCCCCCGCCTGTTCGGCCTCGGCCGCGACCGCCGGACCCGGCCATGGCATGCCGAACAACATCGGTGCCACCTCCTAAAGAGGATACTTAATTGGAGCGTACGGGATGGTCAGCGCAGCGTCCACTTCCGACGGGGGACCGTCGCGCGGTCCACCTCGGCCCTGCCGATCGGGTTCCCGAGCTGCGTGTAGGACAGGCCGGTGCGCAGTGCCTGGGTGCGGGTCATGTCGAGCGACTCCCAGATGGCGCGCACGGTGCCCTGGACCGCGGCAGGCGGTTTCGCCGCGATGACGCGGGCGATCTCGTCGGCGCGCGCCCACAGCTCCGCCCTCGGCACCACCTCGGTGACCAGCCCGATGCGCAGCGCCTGCGCCGAGGACACCCGCTCGTCCAGGCCCAGCAGGGCGATGCGCAGCGCCTCGCCGAGCGGGACGCGGCGGGCGAGCCCGATCGGCTCCAGTGCGGCGGTCAGCCCGTAGCTCACGTGCGGGTCGAAGAAGGTCGCGTCGTCGGAGCAGATGGCGATGTCGGCCTCGTTGAGCCAGTAGAACGCCCCGCCCGCCGCCATGCCCTGCACCGCGCACACGAACGGCTTCCACACCCGGTTGAGCTTGGGGGACAGGCGCTCGCCCGGGTCGGTCTGGCTCCACACGTTGGGGTGCCTGTCGATCCCCTCCTTGACGTCCATGCCGGTGCAGAAGGCGCGGTCACCCGCCGCGCGCAGGACGACGACGTGCACGTCGTCGTCGTCGCGCACCTCCCGCCAGACCAGCTCGAAGTCCGCCAACATGGCCTCGTTGAAGCTGTTCATGGCCTCCGGGCGGTTCAGCGTGATCGTGAGGACGTGGTCGGCGACATCGACGAGAACGGTCTTCGGCTCCATCCGGCAACTCCGCCCGTGGTTGGCTACAGCACATGCTCTTCCCGGCGCAGGCCAGAATAGAGTACAACCAATTGCATGACCGAAGCCGTTCTGCTGTCCGCCTGCCGCACCGCCGTGGGCACCGCCCGCAAGGGCGCGCTGCGTGACGTGAGCGCGTTCGACCTCGCCGCCGTCGTGGTCCGGGAGGCCGTGGCGCGGTGCGGTCTCCCCTCGGCCAGCGTCGATGACGTCGTACTCGGCGAGTCCCTGGCCGGTGGCGGGGACATCGCCCGGCACGCGGCGCTCGTGGCCGGGCTCACCCACGCCCCCGGGCTGGCGCAGAACAGGCACTGCGCGTCCGGGCTCGCGAGCGTGGCGACCGCCGCGGCGAGCGTGCGGGCCGGCATGGACCGGGTGGTCGTCGCCGGTGGCACGCAGTCCTCGTCGACGGCCCCGGTGTCGCGGCGACGGGTTCCCGGCACCGACGAGTGGCAGGACCCGTGGAGCTCGCCGTCCCACGTGTCCACACCGGACGCGCCCAACAACGACATGTCCGTCCTCGTCGGGTGGAACACCGCGCGACTCGCCGGCATCACCCGTGAGGAGATGGACGCCTGGGCCCTGCGGTCGCACCAGCGTGCGGTCCGGGCCATCGACGACGGGCGTTTCCGTGCGGAGATCGTCCCCGTGAAGGTCACCGACCGCGACGGCGCGGTGTCGGTCTTCGAGGTCGACGAACACCCCCGGCGCGACACCAGTGCGGCCAGGCTCGCCGCGCTCCCCGCGCTGAACGAGGAGATCCCCGGCTTCTCCGTGACCGCGGGCAACGCGAGCGGGGTGAACGACGGCGCCGCGGCCGTTGTCGTCGCCGACGCCGGGATCGCGGCGGAATACGGGGTCCGTCCACTCGCGACGGTCCGCGCGTGGGCGAGCGTCGGGGTCGATCCCGTGGAGACGGGGTTCGCCCCGATCGGCGCGATCCGCAAGGCACTCGCCCGCGCGGGGGTCCGCGTCGAGGACGTCGACCTCTTCGAGATCAACGAGGCGTTCGCGTCGGTGCCCGTGGCCGCCGTCCGCGAGCTGGCGCTGGACCCCGAGCGGGTCAACCCGTTCGGCAGCGGGTGCAGCCTCGGCCACCCGATCGCCGCGACCGGGGCCCGGATGGTCACCACACTCGCCCACGAACTCCACCGCCGCGGCGGCGGCACGGCCGTCGCCGCGATGTGCGCGGGTGGCGGCATGGGCTCCGCCATGGTGCTGACCGCCTGATCGCGTCTCTCCGGAGGGAAACGCATGACCGCACGTGAGTCGGCCGGGCTCGACCTGGCCAGGTGGACCCTGCGGGCCGTCGTCGGCGGCACCATGATCGCGCACGGCGTGCGGCACGGGCGGACCCTGGAAGGCACGGCCGGGTGGTTCGGCTCCATCGGCTTCCGGCAGCCGAAGCTCCAGGCCGTCGCCAGCTCGGTCGTCGAGGTCGGCGCGGGAGCCGCGCTGGTGGCCGGGGCCGGGACCCCGCTCGCGGCCGCCGCGGTGGTCGGCACCCTCGCCGTCGCCGCACGCTCGGTGCACCTGCCCAACGGGTTCTTCGTCGTGAACGAGGGCTACGAGTTCGTGCTCAACCTGAGCGCCGCGGCCGTGGCACTCGCCGCGCTCGGCCCCGGCCGGTTCAGCGTGGACCGCGCCGTCGGGGTCGACGGGTGGGGCAACGGACCCGGCCGCGCGGTGCTCGTCACCGGGCTGGGGCTCACCGCCGCCGCGGTCCAACTCGCCGCCTTCTGGCGCTCACCGGCCCGATGAACCCACGAGGCGGTGCGATGCCCGACGAGCGACCACTCCCGGCCAGGCTGCGCAGGGTGCTGGCCACCGACCCGGCGGCGACCGCGCTGACCTTCGAGGACCGCGACTACCCGTGGGCGTTCCTGCGGCACGCGGTGGACGACCTCGAACGGCTGCTCGCCGACGCGGGTGTGCCGGACGCGCACCGGATCGGGATCGTCCTCCACAACCGGCCAGGTCCGTTCGCCGCGCTCGTCGCGGTGATCGCCACGGGCCGTGAGCTGGTGACGCTGAGCCCGTTCCACGGCGACCTGGCCCTCGCCGAGGACATCACCACCCTCGCGCCCCACGTCGTCATCGCCGCACCCGAGGACTGGCGGCGCCCCGCGGTCGAGGTGGCGGCGGCCGGGGTCGCGGCGCTGCCGCTCGAGACGTGCGACGACGACCGACCGCTGCGTCCCCGTGCCGCCGCATGGGCCGCCGTGGCGCGACGGGAGCGGCGGGGGGACGTCGCCGTGCTCATGCAGACGAGCGGCACGACGGGACGGCCGAAGCGCGTCGAGCTGACCTACCGGAAGCTCACCGCCGCGTTCGAGGCGACGGGCACCCCGGTGGCGGCCACCGAGGTGCGCCTGCACGGCAAGGCGTCGATCCTGTGGACCTCGCTGGTGCACATCGGCGGTCTGTACTTCGCGATCGCCAACGTGGCCGCCGGGTTGCGCACCGCGCTGCTCGAACGGTTCGACGTGCCGAAGTGGGCCGCGCTCGTGCGGGCCACCCGCCCGCGCCGCCTGCGGCTGGCGCCGACCGCGCTGCGCATGGTGTTGCAGTCCGACCTGCCCGACGACACTTTCGCCTCCGTCGAGTCGGTGTCCTCCGGCACGGCGGCGCTCGCCCCCGACGACGCCGACCGGTTCACGGCCCGGTTCGGCGTCCCCGTGCTGTCGGTCTACGGCGCGACCGAGTTCGCCGGCGCGATCGCAGGCTGGGACCTCGGTCTCTACCGCGAGTGGTGGACCGCGAAGCGGGGCAGCGTCGGCCGTGCCTTCCGGGACATCGAGCTGCGGGTGGTCGACCCCGAGACCGGTGCGCCACTGGCCCGGGGCACCGTCGGCGTGCTGGAGGCCAAGGGCGCCCAGCTGCCCGCCGACGGGTGGGTGCGCACCACCGACCTCGCGACGGTCGACGACGACGGGTTCGTGTTCATCCACGGGCGTGTCGACGACGCGATCAACCGGGGCGGCTTCACGATCGTGCCCAGCGTCATCGAGGACGTCCTGCGCGGTCATCCCGAGGTGCGGGACGCCGCCGCGGTCGGGATTCCCGACGAGCGGCTCGGCGAGGTGCCGGTCGTGGCCGTCACGGTGCGCGACGGCGCCCGCACCACGCCCGCCGACCTGCGGGCGTGGCTGTCGGAGCGGATGGCGCGCTACCACCTGCCGACCGACATCAGGGTGGTCGCCGAACTGCCGCGCACGCCGTCGCTGAAGGTCAGCAGGCCGGACGTACGGGCGCTGTTCGACTGACCGGCCTCAGCGGGGCGCCATGCGGATCGCGCCGTCCAGCCGGACGGTCTGGCCGTTGAGGTAGGGGTTCTCCAGCATCTCGACGGCGAGCCGGGCGAACTCGTCCGGCTCGCCGAGCCGCTTCGGGTGCGGCACCGACGCGGCGAGCCCGGCGCGGATGTCGTCACGCAACCGGCCGAGCATCGGGGTGTCCATGATGCCGGGGGCGATGGTGTTCACCCGGATCCCCCAGCTGGCCAGGTCCCTCGCCGCGACGAGGGTCATGCCGTGCACGCCTGCCTTGGCCGCGGTGTAGGAGGTCTGCCCGATCTGACCGTCGAACGCGGCAACAGACGCGGTGAGCACGATGGCGCCCCGGTCCCCGTCGTCGAGCGGGTCGCTCGCGGCGATGCCGGCCGCGGCCAGCCGAAGCACGTTGTAGGTGCCGACCAGGTTGACCCGCACCACCTCGGCGAACGTCGCGAGGTCGCCAGGACTCCGGTCCTTGCCGATGATGCGCTTGCGGTCACCGCCCCGCCCCGCGCAGTGCACGACGAACCGCAGCGGACCTCGCTGCGCCGCGGCGTCGAGCGCGGCGGCGACCCCGGCCTCGTCGGTGACGTCCGCGGCGACGAACCGCGCCCCCGCGCCGAGGTTCGCGACCGCCTTCTCGCCGTGCTCGGCGGAGATGTCGACGATCACCACGTCGCCGCCCCGGTCGACGATCCGCCGTGCCGTCGCGAGGCCGAGCCCGGAGGCGCCGCCGGTGACCAGTGCCGAACAACCCCTGATGTCCATGGAACTCCCTTACAGGCCGAGGGACTTGCTGATGATCGTCTTCATGACCTCGCTGGTGCCGCCGTAGATGCGGGTCACGCGTGCGTCGGCGTAGAGCCGGGCGATCGGGTACTCGAGGATGTAGCCGTACCCGCCGTGCAGCTGCAGGCAGCGGTCGACCACGCGCCCCTGCGTCTCGGTGCAGAACAGCTTCGTCTTCGCCGCGTCCACCGGGTCCAGCTCACCCGCGACGTGTGCGCCGATGGCCGCGTCGAGCATGGCCTGCGCGGCGTCGACCTCGGCGGCCATCGCGGCGAGCTCGAACTTCGTGTTCTGGAACTCGGCGAGCGGCCGGCCGAACACGACGCGGTCGCGCACGTAGGCGACGGTCAGGTCGACGGCCGTGCGGGCCTGCGCGACCGCGCCCACCGTGATCGCGAGCCGCTCCTGTGCGAGGTTGCGGCGGAGCAGGGTGAACGCGGCGCCCTCCGCGCCGAGCAGGTTGGCGGCCGGGACCCGGACCTCGGTGAACGACAGCTCCACGGTGTCCTGGGTGGACAGACCGAGCTTGTGCAGCCTGCGTCCCACCGCGAAGCCGGGCATGCCCTTCTCGACCACGAGCAGCGACAGGCCGGCGCGCCGGTCCCGGGGGTCGGTTCCCGTGCGCGCCACGACGATCACCACGTCGGCGTGCTCCCCGCCCGTGATGAACGTCTTGGCGCCGTCGAGCACGTAGTCCGCGCCGTCCCGGACGGCCGTCGTGGTGACGCCGGCCAGGTCGGAACCCGTGCCTGGCTCGGTCATCGCGATGGCGCTGTAGAGGTCGCCGGAGGCCAGCCCGGGGAACCACCTGGCCCGCTGCTCGTCGTTCGCCAGCCCGGTGAAGTAGGGCACGACGACGTCGAGGTGGGTGCGGAGCCCGCCGAGGGTCACGTTCGCCCTGGCGCACTCCTCCTGCAGCACCACGTTGAAGCGGTAGTCGTCGTGGCCGCCGCCGCCGTACTCCGCCGGGACGGACATGCCCATGACGCCGAGCTTGCCGAGGTCGGTGAACAGCTCACGGGGGACGAGGCCGGCTTCCCGCCACTGCTCGTAGACCGGGACGACCTCGCGTTCGAGGAAGCCGCGGACCATCACGCGGAAGTCCTCGTGCTCGGCGGTGAACAACGTGCGGCGCATCAAATGAGTGTACGTATTACCAATGCTGACGGTCGGCAACATGAGACATCGCTCGCACATTGGCCGCCTGAGCTGATAAAGAGTATTACTAATTCTATCAACGAAAGGTTTGTTGATGCCACACGGACCACTGGCGGGCTGCCAGGTGGTGGAGCTGGGCGGTATCGGTCCCGGCCCGTTCGCCGGGATGTTCCTCGCCGACCTCGGGGCGGACGTCATCCGGGTGGACCGCCCCGCCGATCGGGACGACCAAGCCAGGGGCGGCCCGGCCGACGTCCTCAACCGGGGCAAGCGTTCGGTGGTGCTCGACCTGAAGGAGCCGGCCGGCGTCGCCGCGCTGCTCGACCTGGTCGCCGGCGCCGACGTGCTGATCGAGGGTTTCCGGCCCGGCGTGACCGAACGGCTCGGTGTCGGGCCGCACGAGTGCCTGGCCCGCAACCCGGCACTGGTCTACGGCCGGATGACGGGCTGGGGGCAGCACGGCCCGATGGCCGAGGACGCGGGCCACGACATCACCTACCTCGCGCTGACCGGCGCGCTCGGCGCGATCGGGTCCGCCGGTGGCGCCCCGCAGATCCCGCTCAACCTCGTCGGGGACTTCGGGGGCGGCGGCTGCTACCTCGTGATCGGCGTGCTCGCGGCCCTGCACGCGGCGGGGCGGTCCGGCCGAGGGCAGGTCGTGGACGCCGCCATCGTCGACGGCACCACGCACCTGCTCGCCAGCACCTTCGGCAAGTTGGGCCGTGGCGCGTGGACCGACGAGCGGGGCGTGAACCTGCTCGACGGCGGCGCGCCGTTCTACGCCGTCTACGAGACCGCCGACGGCCGCCACGTCGCGGTCGGCGCGCTCGAACCCAGGTTCTTCCGCCTGCTCGTCGACCTGCTCGGGCTCGACACCGACCCGGGCAGGCAGTACGACCGGGACTCGTGGCCGAAGCTGCGCCGCGACCTCGCGAGCCGGTTCGCCGAGCGCACCCGCGACGAGTGGGCGGCGGCCTTCGCGGGCACCGACGCCTGCGTGGCGCCCGTGCTGTCCCTGCGCGAGGCCGTGACCGACCCGCACCTGGCGGCACGCGCGAGCCTCGTCGTCCAGGACGGTGTGCCGCAGCCGGCCGCCGCCCCCCGCTTCTCCGGGACACCGACCAGCCCGGGGACCTCGGCGCCGGCCGTCGGCGCCGACACCGACGCCGTGTTGGCGGACCTGGACAGCCGCGCCGACCCGGTGGGACAGGAGAGGAGCCGACCATGAGGGACGCGGTCATCGTCGACGCGGTCAGGACACCGATCGGGAAGCGGGGTGGCGCGCTGTCCGGCGTGCACGCGGCCGACCTGTCGGCGACCGTGCTCAACGCCGTCGTGGCACGTACCGGGATCGACCCCGCGCTGGTGGACGACGTGCTGTGGGGCTGTGTCACCCAGATCGGTGACCAGTCGAGCAACATCGGCAGGATCGCCGTGCTCGCGGCCGGCTGGCCGGAACACGTTCCCGGTGTGTCGATCAACCGCGCCTGCGGGTCCAGCCAGCAGGCGGTGGACTCCGCCGCGCACGCCGTGATGGCGGGCCAGTACGACCTGGTGGTCGCCGGCGGGGTCGAGACGATGAGCCGGGTGCCGCTCGGCGCGGCCAGGCAGAGCGGACAGCCCTACGGCGACACCGTGCTCGGCAGGTACGGGGTGGCCGACTTCAGCCAGGGCCTCGGCGCCGAGCTGATCGCGCAACGCTGGGGCTTGCGCCGCGAGCGGCTCGACGAGTTCGCCGGTGAGTCGCACGCGAAGGCCGCGGCGGCGATCGACGACGGCGCGTTCGACGACCACATCGTCCCGGTCCAGGTCGACGGGACGAAGTTCGAGACCGACGAGGGTCTGCGCCGCGGCACGTCGGTCGAGACGCTGGCACACCTGACCCCGTCGTTTCGACCCGACGGTGTCATCCACGCCGGCAACGCCTCCCAGATCTCCGACGGCGCCGCCGCGCTGCTCATCACGACCACCGAACGCGCGGCCGAGCTGGGTCTTCGCCCGATCGCGCGGTACCACAGCGGAGCCGTGAGCGGCGCCGACCCGGTCATGATGCTCACCGGCCCGATTCCCGCCACCCACAAGGTGCTGCGCAACGCCGGACTGTCCATCGAGGACATCGGCGTGTTCGAGGTCAACGAGGCGTTCGCCCCGGTGCCCCTGGCCTGGCTCGCGGAGACCGGCGCGGACCCGGCGCGGCTCAACCCGCTGGGCGGCGCGATCGCCGTCGGCCACCCGCTCGGCGGCTCCGGTGCCGTCCTGATGACCAGGATGCTCGCCCAGATGCGTCGGCGGGACCTGCGTTACGGGCTGCAGACCATGTGCGAGGGCGGCGGCACCGCCAACGCGACCATCCTGGAGCTGGTGGCATGACCGCGGTCACCCGGCGCGGCGCAACAGCACCGCCCCCGACGGCACGCCACCGCCCGCGGTGACCACCGCGACGCGCGCGCCGTCGACCTGGCGGCCGTGCGCCTCGCCCCGCAGCTGGAGCACGGCCTCGCGGACGCCGCCGTAGCCGTGCAGCCGGCCGGCGGAGAGCTGTCCCCCGTGCGGGTTGAGGGGCAGTGCGCCGCCCAGCGCGATCGTCGTCCCGCCCGCCACGAAGTCGGTCGCCTCGCCGGGACCGCAGAACCCGAGCCCTTCCAGCCAGGACACGGCGTTGAACGTGAACCCGTCGTAGAGCAGTGCCACGTCCACGTCGGACGGCCGGAGCCCGGTGCGCGTCCACAGGTGTGCGGCGGGTCCGCGCGACTGCGGGGTGTGGGCGAGCGTGTCCTGGTCCCAGGACAGGCGTTCGAGGATCGCCGTGCCGACCGCCTCGACCAGCACGGGTGGGCGTGGCCGGTCGGCGGCGGTCTCGACCGAGGAGACGACGACGGCCACGGCGCCGTCGCAGGGCACGTCGCAGTCGTAGAGCCCGAACGGAGTGGTGACCATGCGTGCGTCGAAGTAGTCGTCGATGGTCAGCGGCTCGCGGTAGACGGCCTCCGGGTTGCGGGCCGCGCCGGCGCGCTGGGTGACCGCGATCGCGCCGAGGACGTCCCGGCCGACACCGTAGCGGTGCAGGTAGTGCGACGCGTTGCAGCCGATCCACTGCGCCGCCGAGACCGCGCCGAACGGGGCACGCCACTCCAGCATGCCGGTCGCGGGACCGGTTTCGGGCGCCCACTGTCCCGACCGGACGGCGGCACTGTGCGAGGACTCCCAGACCGTGCGGAAGCACAGCACGTGCCGGCACAGCCCGGCGGCCACCGCGAGCATGCCGGCGATGACCGAGCCGAGCTGGCCCGGCACCTCGCGAGCACCGTTGACCCAGACCGGACGCAGCCCGAGCGCCTCGACCAGTGGACCGATGCCGCCCTCACCCAGCCCGCCGGCCATCGGGCCCGGGTAGGTGGACAGGCCGTCGATGTCGTCCAGGTCGAGGCCCGCGTCGGCGACGGCGGCACGGGTCGCCTCGACCGTCAACGCCACCGGGTCGACCATGAGCCGCCTGCCGACCCTGGACTGGCCGACGCCCGTCAGCGCGACCGCGTCCTCGAAGCGCCCGGTCGACGCGGGCGGCCGGAGGGCCGCCCGCACGTCCCGGACCTCGGGTAGTGGACCGGGCTCGGTGTCGGTGTCGGGCTCGAACAGCGGGAGGTGCAGGTCGTCGTGCCGCTCGAACCGGACGCGGACCCGCATCCCGACGTGGACGGCGTCCGGGTCGCACCCGACGACGTTGGTCGTCAGCCGTGCCCGGTCGTCCTCCGCGAGCGCGACGACGGCGACGACGTACGGCGGTGGGAACGCGGGCAGCCAGGCCTGGAGGGTGACGGTGAACCCGACGACGATCGCCCGCCCCGAGGTGGGGGCGAGCGTGACGGCGCCACCTCGGCAGGACGGGCAGACCGGCATCGGCGGGTGGAAGAACCGGCCGCAGTCCGCGCACCGGCAGAGCCGCAGCACGCCGTCGGCGCCGGAGCGCCAGAACTCCGCGCTGGCGAACGTCGGCTGGGGGAGTGGGCGAACGAGATCGGCCATGACCCAATAATAAGGATACTCAATAAGTATCAAGACCGCAGGGAACCGCTTGTCACAGACTCACAAGGCCCGTAATGAGGTTACACAAAGTGGACCGCTGGGGTAGTGTCGGAATGCGTCGTGATCGTGACGAGGGAGCGCGGAAATGCCATTGCAACCATGGATGAAGCTGCTGTCGACCGACGACCACCTCATCGAGCCGCCGTCACTGTGGACGGACCGTTTGCCTGCCCGGCTGCGGGAGGTCGGTCCCCGGATCGTCGAGCAGTCGCGTGGCGACGGGGTCGCGCCCGCCGAGGTCTGGAACTACGAGGGCCGGATCTACCCGTACATCGGGCTGAACGCCGTCGCGGGCAAGAAGCCCGAGGAGTTCGGCATGGAACCGACGCGCTACGACGAGATGATCCCCGGTTGCTACGACCCGAAGGCGCGCCTGCGGGACATGGACCTGGACGGGGTCTGGGGCGCGCTGTGCTTTCCCTCGTTCCCCCGTTTCGCCGGCACCATCTTCCTCGACGGGCAGGACCGCGAGCTGGCGCTGCTGTGCGTGCGGGCGTGGAACGACTTCGTCCTCGACGAGTGGTGCGCGGCGGGACCGGGGCGGCTCATCCCGCTGGTCATCCTGCCGCTGTGGGACGTGCCTGCCTGCGTGGCGGAGATCCACCGGACCGCGGGCAAGGGCGCGAAGGCGATCTCCTTCCCCGAGAACCCGGTGCCGCTCGGGCTTCCCTCGTTCCACACCGACCACTGGGACCCGGTCCTCTCGGCGGCCGAGGACACCGACATGCCGCTGTGCCTGCATTTCGGCACGTCCGGCAGCGCCCCGCGCACGGCACCGGAGGCTCCCTTCGCCGTCACCATCGCGTTGTTCGGCTGCAACTCGATGTACGCGACGGCCGACCTGCTGTTCTCCCCGGTGTTCCACCGGCACCCGAGGCTGAAGGTGGGGCTGTCCGAGGGAGGCATCGGGTGGATGCCGTACCTGATCGAGCGGATGGACGCCACCTGGGAGCGGCACCGCTTCTACCAGAACGTCAACCAGGAGATCCGACCGTCGGAGCTGTTCTTCCGGCACATCCACGGCTGCTTCATCGACGACCGGTTCGGCGTCGCGGTCCGGCACGAGATCGGCGTCGACCGGATCACCTGGGAGTGCGACTACCCGCACTCGGACTCGTACTGGCCCAAGAGCAGGGCGTACGCGGCCGAGGTGCTCGCGGACGTCCCCGACGACGAGGTGCACGGGATCGTGGAGCTGAACACCCGCCGCCTCTACAACGTGCCCGCATGAGCCGACGCCCGGAGTCCGAACGGTCCGACTGGACCGACCTGGACCTGCTGACCCGCGAGGAGGCCGCCGGCCGCCTCCGCGACGAGATCGCCGAGCTGGAGCCCCGTCTCTCCCGACTCGCCGAGGAGGACGGGGCCGAACGCGAGCTGGTCGAGTCGCGGCTGCGTGCGTTGCGCGACGCCGCGGCGGAACTGGCGGACCCCGGAGCGCCCGAGTGAGCGTGGCGGCCGCCGTCGGCGGGCTGCCGAGCCCGGTCGGGTTCGTGGGCGCCGGACACGTCGGTGCGCCGATGGTCGAGCGGCTGCTGGTCGCCGGGCACGCCGTGCGGCTGTACGCGCGGCGAGCCGAGGTGCGCGACCGCCTGGCCGCCGCCGGAGCCGAACCGGTCGACCACCCCCGCCGGCTCGGTGCGTGTCCCGTCGTGGTCAGCTGCCTCTACGACGACGAGCAGATGCTCGACGTGTTGCCCGGCGTCGTGCGGTCCCTCGAACCGGACGCGGTACTCGTGTCGCACACCACCGGCCACCCGTCCACTGTGGAGCTCCTGGCGGCGAGCGGGCGGGCGTCGGTCGTCGACGCGCCGTTCAGCGGCACGGCGGAACTCGTGCGGACCGGCCGGCTGACCGTGTACCTCGGCGGGAAGCCCGGCGCCGTCGGCGTCGCGCGCCGGGTCGTGGGCGCCTACGCGAACACGGTGATCGACACCGGCGCACGCGGCACCGCACTGCGGACCAAGCTGGTCAACAACCTCCTGTTCGCGGCGATCGCGCAGGTGACGCTGAACGGGTTGGCCGCGGGCCGCGCGCTGGGCATCGACGAGGACACACTGCTCGCCGCGCTCGCGGTCGGCAGCGGCGGCAGCACGGCGGCAGGCCACATCGCGGCACGCGGCGGCGCGGAACGCTTCAGCGCCGCCGTCGTTCCCTTTCTCCGCAAGGACCTGGCGGCCTGCCGGGACCTCGCGGAAGACACCGGCGCCGACCTGTCGGCGCTGTTCGCGGTGGCCCACGACGGGCCGATGAACGTCGGCGAACCCGTCCCGGAAGGGAGTTCCTGATGAAGGTCACGATCGACACGTCGCTGTGCTCCGGGCACGCGCGGTGCAACGCGACGGCGCCCGAGGTGTTCGACCTCGACGAGAGCGGCTACGCGCTGCCCCTCGCGGACGAGGTCCCCACCGCGCACGAGGCCGACGCCCGGGACGGGGCCATGGCGTGCCCGGAACGCGCGATCACCGTCGAGTGAACGAGGGCGAGGAGGCAGTCGGAGTGCACCGACCGATGGAAGGCGTGCGGGTACTGGAGGTCGCACAGTTCACCTTCGTGCCGGCGGCCGGCGCCGTGCTCGCCGACTGGGGCGCCGACGTCGTCAAGATCGAGCACGCGGAACGGGGTGACGGCCAGCGCGGCCTGTCACGCGTGCTGGGACTGGAGACCGCGAACGAGGGCTCCACGTTCCTCCCGATCATGGAAGGGCCGAACCGGGGCAAGCGCAGCGTCGGGCTCGCGCTGGAGAAACCGGCCGCGCGGCCGGTGCTCGAAGCACTCGTGCGCGCCAGCGACGTGTTCCTGACCAACTTCCTGCCCGGCGCACGTGCCAAGCTGCGCATCGACGTCGAGGACATCCGTGCGCTCAACCCGGACATCGTCTACGTGCGGGGGAGCGGCTTCGGCGCCCGCGGCCCGGAGGCGACCAAGGGCGGCTACGACAGCACCGCGTTCTGGGCCCGTGGCGGCAGCGCGGCGGGCGTCACCCCGCCGGGGGCCGAACGCATGGCGCGGATGCCGGCCGGCGCGTACGGCGACTCGATCGGCGGCATGACCATCGCGGGCGGCATCGCGGCCGCGTTGTACGCCCGCGCCGTCACCGGGGAGCCGGCCGTGATCGACGTGTCGCTGCTCGGCGTCGGCGCGTGGGCCACCCAGTACACGGTGAACCAGGCGCTGATGCGGGGTGGCCCGCTGCCCGTGCGCGAGCAGCCCCGGTACGGCTCCGCGACCAACCCGCTCGTCGGCTCGTACCGGACCGCCGACGGCCGCTGGATCGAGCTGACGATGTTGCAGCCCGGCCGGTACTGGCCGGAGTTCTGCCGCCTCGCCGGTCGGGCGGACCTCGCGACCGACGAGCGGTTCGACACCGTCGACCGGCTCATGGCCAACGCGGGCGTCGCGGCCGAGCTGGTCGCCGACATCATCGCGAGCCGGCCCCACGACGAGTGGGTGGCGGTCCTGTCCCGGGGTGAGGGCCAGTGGGCGGCGGTGCAGAACTCGTGGGAGGTCGGCCAGGACCCGGCGCTGCGGGCCAACGGGATGATCGCGCGGGTCGTCGACGCCGAGGGTGTCGAGCGCGAGCTGGTCGCGAACCCCGTCCAGTTCGGGGAGACGCCGGTGACCCTCACCCGCGCGCCCCTGTTCGCCGAGCACACCGACGAGGTGCTCCGCGAGCTGGGTCTGTCCGACGACGAGCTGATCGAGCTGAAGCTGGAAGGCGCGGTGACCTGACGTGCCCGCCGAGGTTCTCGTCGAGCGCGACGGCGCGGTCCAGGTCATCACGATCAACCGCCCGCACGCGCGCAACGCGCTCGACGCGGCCGTGGCGCACGCGGTCGCCGCGGCCGTCGACGAGCTGGACGCGTCGGACGACCTGCGGGTCGGGGTGCTCACCGGGGCGGGCGGGACGTTCTCCGCCGGCATGGACCTGAAGGCGTTCCTGCGTGGCGAACGGCCGTCGATCGAGGGCCGCGGCCTGTGCGGGATCACGATGACGCCGCCGCGCAAGCCGCTCGTCGGCGCCGCGGAGGGCTGGGCGCTCGGCGGCGGGTTCGAGCTGCTGCTCGCGTGCGACCTGGTCGTCGCCGCGCGCACCGCCCGGTTCGGTGTCCCGGAGGTGAAGCGGGCTCTCGTCGCACGCGGCGGCGGCGCACTGCTGCTGGCCGGCCGGGTCCCACTCGCGGTCGCGCTGGAGCTGCTGCTGACCGGAGAGCCGTTCGGGGCGGAACGTGCCGCGGCGGTCGGCCTGGTGAACCGGCTGACCGACGAGGGCGGCGCACTCGACGGCGCACTGGAGCTGGCGCACACCATCGCGGGCAACGGCCCCCTCGCCGTCGTGGCCACCAAGCGGATCGCGCGTGGCAGTGCCGACTGGACGGTCGCGGAGGGCTGGGTCCGCCAGGACGACATCGTGGCGCCGGTGTTCGCCAGCGCCGACGCGAAGGAGGGCGCCGCGGCCTTCGCCGAGAAGCGGCCGCCGGTCTGGCGCGGTCGCTGACCGGACCGCGCACGCACAATCCAGAGAGGACCCGCGATGAGCACCACGCTCGAACCGGAAGGCACCTACGAAGGCGTGTCCGCCTACCACTACGACAACACGGCCGGCGGGC
This sequence comes from Actinophytocola oryzae, assembly GCF_004364325.1. Lineage (GTDB taxonomy): Bacteria > Actinomycetota > Actinomycetes > Mycobacteriales > Pseudonocardiaceae > Actinophytocola > Actinophytocola oryzae. The sequence goes on from NZ_SOCP01000002.1 coordinate 78,350, forward strand.
CGCTGGGGAGCCATCACGAGCGGTGGGACGCGATCGCGGCCGTCCACTCCGGCTTCCGCAGCAGCGTCTCCCGCGGCTTCTGGGTCGTCACCGACGGGGAGGCGGTCCAGACCGCCTTACAGGACTGGCGAACGTTCTCCAGCAGTTCGGTGACGGCACTCGACCCGGACCCGAAGTTCCTGTGGATACCGGAGATGCTGGACCCGCCGGTGCACACGCAGTGGCGCCGCCTGCTCGGCCGCGAGTTTTCGCCGAGCGCCGTCGCCGCGAGGGAACCCGAGGTCCGGCAGGCTGCGGTCGAGCTGATCGACGAGCTGGCCGCCACCGGCGGCGCCGACGTCCTCGACGGGTTCGCCCGCCGGTTCCCCACCCGGATCTTCATGCGCCTGATGGGCCTGCCGGAGGAGGACCTGGACACCTTCCTCGACTGGGTGCACCACATCCTGCACCTGTCCTTCGAGGAGGACCCGGACCGGAGCCGGCAGCTGGCCGCGATCACCGCCGTGTCGGCCTACTTCGCCGAGCAGATCGCCTCGCGCAGGCAGACCCCGCGCGACGACCTGCTCTCCCACGCCATGACCTGGACGATCGACGGCGGACCCGTCAGCGACGAGGACCTGCACGCGTTCTGCATCCTCATGTTCATGGCCGGGCTCGACACGGTCCCGATCTCGGTCGGGTGGGCGCTCCACCACTACGCCACGCATCCGGGGCAGCGCGCGGAGATCATCGCCGACCCGTCGCTGATCCCGACGGCCGTCGAGGAGATCCTGCGCGTGTACGCGTTCGTCGTCCCCGCGCGGAAGGCGACCAGGGACGTCGAAATCGCCGGGTGCCCGGTCCGGGCCGGCGACATGGTGATGCTGCCGCTCGCCGTGAGCAACCGCGATCCGGACCGCTACGAGAACCCCCTCGACGTGGATCCGCGTCGCAGGACGACCAACCACATCGCGTTCGGCTCGGGGCCGCACCGGTGCCTGGGTTCGCACCTGGCCCGGCTGGAGCTGAACGTCGCACTCGAGGAGTGGCACCGGCGCATCCCCGACTACCGGGTCGCGCCCGACCAGGACCTCGAGGAGACGGGCAACATGTACGGCATCAAGTCGTTGCGGCTCGACTGGTGAGTGGGGTCGCGGAGCACGACCAGCTGCGCGCGACGCTGCGTGAGTTCGTCGCCGACCACTCGCCGTCCTCGGCCGTCCGGCGGTGGATGGACGCCGAGCGGGGCCACGACCCCGTGCTGTGGCGGCGGTTCGCCGGGGAGCTGGGGCTGACCGGCATCGCGGTGCCGGAGTCCTACGGCGGCGCAGGCGGCGGGCCGGTGGAACTGGGCATCGTGCTGGAGGAGCTGGGCCGGGCGCTCGTGCCGTCGCCGTTCTTCGCCACCGTCGCCATGGCAGGCCAGGCGCTGGTGGCGTCCGGCGACGAGGAGGCGCGGTCCCGCTGGCTGCCCGGCATCGCCGACGGCTCGCTGACCGCGACGCTGGCCGTCACCGAGGAGACCGGCTCCTGGCAGCTCGACGACCTCGCGACGGTCGCGACCCGGCACGGTCTCGTGTGGACGGTGTCCGGCACCAAGATGTTCGTCGTGGACGGGCACACCGCCGACCTGCTGCTCGTCGTCGCGAACACGGCGGAGCAGCCCGCGCTGTTCGCCGTCGAGCCCACCGCGGCCGGCGTGACGCGGACCCGGCTGGACACCCTCGACCCGACCAGGAGACTGGGCCGGGTCGACCTCGACGGTGCCCCCGCGGTCCGGATTCGCCCGTCCGGCCCCGAGTTCCTCCGTACAGTGCTGGACCTGGTGCTCATCGCCCTGGCCGCCGAACAGGTCGGCGGTGCACAGGCGTGCCTGGACGCCGCGGTGGCGTACGCCAAGCTCCGCGTCCAGTTCGACCGGCCCATCGGGTCCTTCCAGGCGGTCAAGCACAAGTGCGCGGACCTGCTGCTGCGCGTCGAGTCGGCCCGGTCGGCCGCACGGCACGCCGCGGCGGTCACGGCAGGCGGTTCGGACGAGACCTCGGTGGTCGCGGCCGTGGCCGCGGGCTACTGCGCGGCGGCGTTCACCCACGCGGCCAAGGAGAACATCCAGCTCCACGGCGGCATCGGCTACACCTGGGAGCACGACGCGCACCTGTACCTGCGGCGGGCGAAGTCGTCGGAACTCCTGCACGGTGCGCCGCCGACGCACCGCGCCCGCCTGGCCGACCTGCTCGCGATCTGAGGCACCCGTGACGACCGTTCATGAACGTGACCGGCCCCTGGTCGACGACGAGTTCCGGTCGGGACTGCGGCGGTTCCTGACCGAACACCATCCCGGACGGGGCCCGAAGGATCCCGCGGCGCGCCTCGCGTGGCGCAAGGCGTGGCTGGCGACGTTGTTCGACGCCGGGTACGCCGGCCCGAGCTGGCCGCGCGCCCACGGCGGCATGGCGTTGAACTTCACCCAGCAGGTGATCTACCAGGAGGAGTACGCGCGGGCGCGGGTGCCGGGTCCGCTCGGCACCGGCCTCGGCATCGCCGCGCCCACGATCATCCGGTACGGCAGCCCCGCACAGCGGGACCGTTACCTGCGCCCCATGCTGCGCGGCGACGCCGTGTGGGCCCAGGGCTACTCGGAACTCGACGCCGGGTCCGACCTGTCGGCGCTGCGCACCACCGCCCGCCGCGTGGGCGACGAGTACGTCGTCAGCGGGCAGAAGGTGTGGACGAGTGCCGCGGACATCGCCGACATCCTGTTCACCCTGGTCCGCACCGGCCCGCCCGGCTCACGCCGGCACGGCATCACCTACCTGCTCGTCGACGCGCACGCCCCCGGCGTCACCGTGCGGCCGCTGCGGGACCTGACCGGGGACGCCAGCTTCTGCGAGGTCTTCCTCGACGACGTGCGGGTGCCGGTCGCCGACCGCGTCGGCGAGGAGAACGGCGGCTGGCCACTGGTCCGCACGAGCCTCGGCCACGAACGCGCGGCCGGGGCGATGAACCAGGCCGCGCGCTACCGCCGGGTGCTCGACGAGCTGGTCGAACTGGCCCGCGAGCGTGGCCGCACCGCCGACCCCCTCGTCCGCGACCGGCTCGCCGACCTCGCGACCAGGGTGCGGATCATGCAGTACACGGGGATGCGGACGATCTCCGACATCATCGAGCGCGGCGAGCCCGGCCCCGCGTCGTCGATCGCGCGGCTGTTCGTCGTCACCGTCGAACAGGACCTGCACGAGTTCGCCGTGGACCTGCTCGGCTCGCACGGCCTGCTGGGCCGCGACGACCCCCACGCCGTGCAGCGCGGCCGGTGGGTGTGGGGGTTCCTGCGCACCCGCGCGTCGACCATCGGCGCCGGCACCGCCGAGATCCAGCGCGACACCATCGCCGAGAAGGTACTGGGCCTGCCGCGCGACCCGGGCATGCCGACGGACACGACAGGAGACCCCGCGGGATGACGAGCACCGACGAGACCTACGGGGTACTCACCGACGAGGCGATCGAGCGGTCCCGCCGCAGGCTCGGCATCCCGCGACCCCAGCGCAACCCGCCCCACAACTACGAGGTGACCTGGGACGGCGTGCGGCATTTCGCCTACGGGTACGGCGATGACAACCCGCTCTACTGCGACCCGGGGTACGCCGCAGGCACCCGCTGGGGCACGCTCGTCGCCCCGCCGACCTTCCTGTACACGATGGGCGAGGACGCCGCGCCGCCGCAGGACGAGACGACCAGGGCACTGCTGAAGGGCGACCCCTTCGCGGGGCTCGGGTCGTACCAGGCCGTCATGGAGTTCGAGTGGTGGCGGCCGCTGCGGCTCGGCGACCGCTGCCGCGTGCTGCAGACCCAGGTCGGCGTGGTCGCGAAACCCAGCGGTTTCGGCGGCCGCACCGCACACGTCACGCAGGACTACCTGTACACCGACGGGGACGGCGAGCCGCACGCCGTCCGGCGGGGCACCTGGATCAACGCCGAGCGGCACACGTCACGGGACCGTGCCAAGGAGAAGCCGGCGCAGCGGCCGTACACCCCGGGACAGCTGGCCGAGATCGACGCGGCGTACGCGGCGGAGGCCCGGCGGGGCGCCGCGCCGCGTTACTGGGAGGACGTGGTGGTCGGGGAGGAGCTGCCGCCGAAGGTGAAGGGGCCGCTCACGACGACCGACGTGGTCGTGTGGCACCTGGGCTGGGGGATGCAGCTGACCCCGCCCGGTGCGTTCGGACTGGCCGCGCGCGTCCGGCGCAAGGCACCCGGGCTGTACCCGCCGAACGAGCTGAACATCCCGGACACGGTCCAGCGGCTGCACTGGGAGCCGGCGCGGGCGCGCGAGCTGGGCCTGCCCAACCCGTACGACTACGGCGGCATGCGCGAGACGTGGCTGTGCCACCTGCTCACCGACTGGGTCGGTGACGACGGCTGGCTGTGGCGCCTGCGGTGCGAGCACCGCAAGTTCAACTACCTCGGCGACACGACGTGGGTCAGGGGAGAGGTCGTCGACAAACGACGGGTGGACGGCCGCGGCGAGATCCACCTCGCCGTGCGTTGCGAGAACCAGCGTGGCGAGACCACCACCCCCGGCACCGCGGTCGTGCTGCTGCCGACGCGGGACCACGCCGTCGCCCTGCCGTCCCCGCCCGCGCCGGACCTGGCCGGCCTGGTGGCCCACGAGCTGGCCCGGTTCGACGTCGGTTGACCAGGCCCGTCAGGTCAGTGCCACCACGACAGGACCGCGTTGAGGTGCTTGCGCATGCGGCCCCGGGCCAGACCGGTGTCACCGTCGACGATCGCGTCCAGAATCCGTTGGTGGACGAGCCGCACCTCCTCGGCCGCGGTGTCGCCGGGGAGGGACTGATCCTGGGTGGCCCCGTGGCGGCGGAACAGTTCGGTGATGATGTCGAGGAACAACGTCAGCACCGGGTTCCCCGCCAGGTCGGCCAGCTCCGCGTGGAACAGGTCGGCCTTGCGTTGCTCGTCGGCCGGGCCCTCGGTGGTCCAGCGGACGGCCGCAGACAGCCGCTCGGCCACCTCCGCCGCGCCCCCGGCGTGCCGGGCGGTCACCTCGGCGACCGTGCGCAGCTCGATCGCGTCCCGCACGACCCGCAGGTGGTCCGCCGTGACGCCCTGGTACCCGAGGAACAGCGCCATGGTGTCGATGCTCGCCCGTGGCTCCGGCTCCGCCACGACCAACCCGCCGCCGGGCCCCCTGCGCATCCTGGCGACCGAGTGGTACTCCAGCAGCCGCACCGCCTCACGCAGCACCGCCCGGCTGATCCCGTACCGCCCCAGCAGGTCGGCCTCCGAACCCAGCACCGAGCCGATCCGCCAGCCACCGGCCGCGATGTCGTCGTGGATCCGCGCGGCGACCACCTCGGCCAGCTTGGCCCTCGGCCCCTCGACCATCTCCGGCTCGATCACGGGCCCCGCGACCCTGGCCCGCCGCACCCGGTGCCGCTCGACCCACGCGGCGACCCACTCCAGGTGCTCGGTCAGCAACGTCTGGGCGCGTGCGTCGTCGCCGGCTACCACGGCGTCCACGATCGCCCGGTGCACGGCGTGCGAGGTCTCCTCGGACGCCAGCAGCTCCGCCTTGGGAATCCGGCGGGACGTGTGGGCGAACCGCGTCGTGAGCCGGGTGAGCACGTCGATGAACAGGTGCAGGACCGGGTTGCCCGACAGCCGCCCGAGCAGCGGGTGCAGCGGCTCGTACGCCGAGTGCTCCGCCGACGGGGGGCCGTCGACCATCGCCCGTAGCGCGTCGACGCCGTCCTCGGTGAGCCGCTCGGTGGCGAGACCGGCGGCGATCGGTTCCAGCAGCAGCCGGGCGTCGAGCAGGTCGGCGACGCTGGTGCCGACGTACTCGAGGTAGATCACGATGGAGCGGGTCGCGGGTCCCGCGTCGGGCGCCCGGACGAGCAGCCCGCCGTTCGGGCCCCGGCGCATCCTCGCCACCTGGTGGTGCTCCACCAGGCGCACCGCCTCGCGCAGGACCGACCGGCTCACCCCGAGCCGCTCCCGCAGGTCCACTTCGGACCCGAGCGACTCGCCCACCGGCCACCCCCGGCGCATCACGTCGACCTCGATGCGCCGCGCCGTCTGCGCGGCGAGCTTGCCGGCCGGGGCCGAGGACTCGTCGTCGGCGGGCTCCAGCTCGACCGGGGTCGCCATTCGGCCAACTCCTCAGGACAGGCGGTTTCGTACCCTCAGTCTAGTCAGCGGCCGGTGACGACGGCCGTGGCCTGCGGATACGGCGTGTCCGGCGAGTCATTCGGGTCACTGATCACCGGGGCCCGAACCGCTGGCCCGCGTCGAGCCGCAGGCACTGACCGTTGAGCATCGGGTTGTCGACGATGGCGAGCACCAGCTTCGCGTACTCCTCCGGCCTGCCCATCCGCCTCGGGAACGCCGCGTCACGCACCAGCGTCGCCTTCGTGTCGGCCGGCAGCCCGCGCACGGCGCCCGTCTCGAACAGGCTCGGCGCGATCGCCAGCACCCGGATGCCCAGCGTGCCGAGATCCCTCGCCATCGTCAGGCACATGCCCGCGATGGCCGCCTTGGCCGCGCCGTAGGCGACCTGGCCGATCTGCCCCTCGAACGCGGCGATCGAGGCCGTGTTGACGACGACGCCGCGTTCGCCGTCGTCGGGTTCGTTGCGGCTCATGTGGGCAGCGGCGAGCCTGCTGATGTTGAAGGTCGCCACCGCGTTCAGGTCGAGGACCCGCCGGAACGTGTCGAGGTCGTGCGGACCCTGCTTGGTGAGGGTCCGCATCGCCACGCCCCCGCCCGCCGTGGTGACGGCGACGTGCAGGCCGCCCAGGCCCGCCACCGCGGCGTCGAGAGCCTGCTCGGTGGCGGCGAAGTCGGTCACGTCCACCGGGTGGAAGCTCCCGCCGAACCCCGCGGCGACCGCCGCGCCCGCCGATTCCGGCCGGTCCAGCACCGCCACGTCCGCCCCGCGGGCCGCGAGCAGTTCGGCGCTCGCCCGCCCCATGCCGGACGCCCCGCCGAAGACCACCGCCTTCCTACCCTTCGTGTCCACCGGTGCTCTCCTCGTCTGGTGCGGGCCGGACGAACTCGCACAGCCGGTCGCGGTGGCTCGCGGCGTCGCCGTAGAGCATCCCGTCGACCGTCGCCCGGCGCAGGTACAGGTGCAGGTCGTGCTCCCAGGTGAACCCGATCCCGCCGTGCAGTTGCAGTGCCGCGCCCGCGACCTGCTCGGTCGCCGCGCTCGAGTGCGACGCGGCGACGCACGCGGCCCGCGCCGCGTCCTCGGTGTCCGCGTCGACGGCCATCGCGGCGTACCAGGTCGCCGCCCGGACGCCGTGCACGGACATCGCCATCCCGGCACACGCGTGCTTGACCGCCTGGAAGGTCCCGAGTGGCCGGTCGAACTGGACCCGGACCTTCATGTACTCGACGGTCATCTCCAGCATCCGGTCCAGGACGCCGAGAGTCTCCGCCGCGAGGAGCACCGCCGCGTCGTCCAGCAGCCGGGGCACGGCGTCGGCGTCGCCGGGCAGGCGACGGTCCGCGGGCACCCGCACGCCGTCCAGCCGGACCTCGTAGAAGGACCGCGTGAGATCCAGGACCTGCTGACGTCGCACGGTGACCCCGGCGGCGTGCCGGTCGACGAGGAACGACTCGGGTACGCCGTCGTGGCGCACCGTCACCAGCAGCCAGCGGGCCCCGCCGGCATCCTGCACAGCGGTCTTGACGCCGTCGAGGACCACCTGGTCGCCGTCGGTGCGGGCGGTCGCGGCGATCCCGTCCAGCGACCACGGCGCACCCGGTTCGGCGAACGCCCACGTCGCCCAGGCATCGCCGGTGGCCAGCGTTCTCAGCGCTTCGGCCAGCGGGCCCGCCGAACCGGCGCGGGTCAGCGCCCGCCCGACGAGCACAGTGGGCAGGTACGGACCCCGAGCCGCCGCGCGGCCGACCTCCTCCGCCACCAGGGCCAGCTCCACGAGGCCCTGTACCGAGCCGCCGCGGTCCTCGGGGAGGCCGAGCCCCGGCCAGCCCGACCTGCCCACGAGTCGCCAGAACGCCGCGTCGACATCCTTCTCGTGGTTCGACCCCGCACGCGCCGGGGCGTGGTCGGCCAACAGGTCCCGAGCCGCCGCCCGCAGCATCGCCTGCTCGTCGTCGAGTTCGAAGTCCACGAACAAAGCATACTCATTTGTCTCACGAAAAGATCCAGTTGTTCAATGACCCCGATCTGCGCAACCATCAACTCGGTTAGAGTGACCTCATCGTCTCCCGAGGGCGGAAGCAGGTGGGTGATGCGACTGGAGTCGACGCCAGAGCTCGAGGCGTTTCGCGACCGGGTCCGGGAGTTCGTCGCGGAGCATGCGCCGGGGACCAAGGCACACGCGGGTGTCCGCGCGCCGGATCCCTCGCTCATGCCCGAGATCCGCGCCTGGACGGCCAGGCTGTACGGCGCCGGGTTGCTCGGGATCGACTGGCCGGCCCGTTACGGCGGCAGGCCGGACGCGCACCCGCTCGAACCGTTCGTCGTCGCCGAGGAGATCGCTCGCGCACGCACGTGGCCGCCGGTCGGCGCTGGCACGTTGGCCGCCGCGGCGTTGCTCGAGTTCGGCACCGAGGAACAGCTGGCTCGCTTCCTCCCCCGCATCAGGGACTGCGCGGACGTGTGGTGCCAACTGTTCAGCGAACCGGACGCCGGTAGCGACCTGGCCGCGTTGCGGACCAGGGCCCGCCGGGTGGGCGACGAGTTCGTCGTCGACGGCCAAAAGGTCTGGACCACCAACGGTCACCACGCCGACCGGGGCTACCTGCTCGCCAGAACCGACCCGGATGCGTCGAAACACCGCGGCATCACCGCGTTCGCACTCGACATGCGTGCCCCCGGGGTGACCGTCCGCCCGCTGCGGGAGATCACCGGGACGACCGACTTCAACGAGGTCTACCTCGACGGCGTGCGGATCCCGGCCACCGATGCCATCGGCGGCGAGAACGAGGGCTGGCGGGTGGCGATGCGCAGCCTCGGACACGAGCGGTCCGGCGTCGCGGCGCGGGGAGTCGAGCTGTTCGCCATGCTCGACGAGCTGATTGCGCTGGCCGAGCCGGTGATGGAGGACTCGGCGACCCGGCAGGCACTCGGCGAGCTGGCAACCCGGACCCACGTGAACGCCGCCATGGTCGCGCTGGCACAGTCACGCGTGCTGCACCGCACCGAGGGACCGGCCGACGCGGCCCTGGGCAAGATCTTCTTCAGCGAGCTGAACCACGACCTCACGGTGTACGGCCTCAGGCTCCAGGGCACCAGCGGACTGCTCGTCGAGGGCGACCCGGGCGCGGTCGCGAACGGCTGGTGGCAGGACGCCTACCTGTACTCCCGCGCCTACACCATCGCGGGCGGCGCCAACGAGATCCTGCGTACCCAGATCGCCGAGCGCGGCCTCGGTCTCCCGCGGTGATGACCGTTCGTCGACCGAGGAGGAACCCGAAGATGCCCCTGCTCGCCGCGCTGACCTGGTTGGGTGTGGTCGGCGCCGGGGCGCTGGTGATCTGCCTGCTCGCGTTTCGCTGTGCGGACTGGAACCTGCTGCCTCGGTCGGTGTTGCCGAGGCTGCGGTGGTGGCGGCGGTTCGCACCCGTCCTGCTCGGGGTCGCGGCGGCGTTCGCCCTCACCTGCGGTGTGCTGCTGGAGCTGGTCTCGTGAGGCGGTGGGGCCGCCGGGGTTTCCTCGGCGCGGTCGGTGGCGCCGGACTGGCCGTCGCGGGCGGGTCGGTGGCACACGGCTCGCGCGACCAGCCGCACGACCACACGGCACCGGGTGCGATCGGCACGGTCGGCGTGGTCGACCACGCACGCAACGGCTTCCACCCGAACGAGCTGCTCGGCACCTTCGACCACGGCACCGTCTCGCGCACCGCGGCCGGCCGCACCGTTCGCGAGTACCGGCTGGTCGCGGTGGCCAAGGAAATCGAGGTCGCCCCGGGGGTCCGCTACCCGGCCTGGACCTACAACGGTCGCGTGCCCGGCCCCACGATTCGCGCCACCGAGGGCGACCTGCTCAGGATCACCCTCGACAACCAGACCGAACACCCGCACACGGTGCACTTCCACGGGTACCACCCGGCCGCGGTGGACGGCGTCCCGGGAGCGCTCGAGGCGGCACCCGGCTCCTCGGTGACCTACGAGTTCACCGCGGCGCCGTTCGGCCTGCACCTGTACCACTGCCACTCGATGCCGCTGCGCGCCCACATCTCCCGTGGCCTCTACGGCGCGTTGGTCGTCGACCCGCCGGGTGGCCGCCCTCCGGCGACCGAGATGGTGATGGTGCTCAACGCGTTCGACACCGACTTCGACACCGCCAACGAGGTCTACGCGGTGAACACGGTGGCGTTCGCCTACGCCCACGAACCCATCCCGCTGCGTGCCGGCGAGCCGGCCCGCGCCTACGTCGTGAACATGACCGAGTTCGACCCGGTCAACTCGATCCACCTGCACGCCACGATGTTCGACCTGTTCCGCACGGGCACCTCACTCGAGCGCCACGAGCTGACCGACGTCGTCACCATGGGACAGGGGGAGCGCCACATCATCGAGTTCCGCTACCGCGAGCCGGGGCGGTACATGTTCCACGCGCACCAGACCGAGTTCACGGACCTCGGCTGGATGGGCATGTTCGAGGTCACCTGATGCCCCCGGCCCGGCCGCGTGGCGTCGACCCGAGCCGGCACGCGGCCCGCGCACGGACGGTCCGGGTCGCGCTGCTCGTCGCTCCGGTGGTCGGAGTGGCCGCGTTGGTGGCGATGCTGCTGGCCGGCGACCTCGTCGGCACCCTGCGGGGCGGAGCGCCCGTCGAGTCCGTGGCGGTGGAGGACGTCCGGCTCTCCCCGAACCACGTCCAGCTCCACCTCCGTAACGACGGCAGGGTGCCGGTCACCATCGCCCAGGTCACCGTCGACGACGCGTTCCGGCCGTTCAGCGCCCGTCCGTCCACGATGGCGCGCCTGGGCACGGCGACGGTCGACGTGGACTACCCCTGGGAGCCGTCGATACCGCTGGACATCGGCGTGCTGACCTCAACCGGGGAACTCGTGCGGCACCACATACCGGCGCCGCTGCCGACGCCGGTGGGAACCCCGGCCACCGTGGGCACGCTCACGCTCGTGGGCCTCGCGATGGCGGCCGTCCCCATCGGACTCGGGTTGCTCTGGCTGCCGTTCCTGCGTCGGGCGTCTCCCGAGGTGAACTCCGCCGCGCTGGCGTTCACGCTCGGCCTGTTGACCTTCCTCCTGGTCGACACGACGGCTGAAGGTCTCGACCTCGCGGGCGGCGTGGGCCTGGACGGCATCGGACTGTTCACGGTGGGCGCACTGGGGGCACTGGCCGTCTTCGCGGCAGTGGAGTCCGGCGCGCCGCGACTGGCATGGCTCGTCGCGGCCGGTATCGGTCTGCACAACCTGGGCGAGGGCCTGGCCGTCGGCGCCACCATGCGCGTGGGGGAGGTGGCGCTCGGGACGAGTCTGGTCGTCGCCTTCGCGATCCACAACGTGACCGAGGGCGTGGCGGTCGCGACCCCACTGGCCCGCGTGCCGGCCCGGTGGTGGGCACCGCTGGTGACCACCGCCATCGCCGGCCTCCCCGCGGTGCCCGGCCTGTGGGTCGGCGGCCTCACCGCGAGCGGGCCGTGGGCAGTGCTGGGCCTCGGCGTCGCGGCCGGAGCGATCGCACAGGTCGTTCTCGCCGTGGCCAGGCAGGCGGTCGGCGGTCTCGGCCTGGTCACCGCGGCGAGCTTCGTCGGCGGGGTCGGCCTGATGTACCTGACCGGCCTGCTCGCCTGACGCGTGCTCGATGCCGGGACAGCGAGTCCTACGTCACAGCCAGTCCTCGGCGACCCGGGACCAAAACCCGCACAGGAGGCGTTCTTCCCAGTGGCGGCGCCGTGGGCGACGCCCGAGGAAGGAGGATCGTGCCACACGACTACCGCAAGACCCCGGAGGCGCTGGGACGCCTCACCGAGGACCAGTACCGCGTCACCCAGGAAGACGGGACCGAGCCGGCGTTCCACAACGAGTACTGGGACAACCACGAACGTGGCATCTACGTGGACGTGGTCTCCTCCCAGCCGCTGTTCTCGTCGACCGACAAGTACGACAGCGGCACGGGGTGGCCGAGCTTCACGAAACCGATCGAGGCCGACGCCGTTCGTACGAAGACCGACAGATCGCTGTGGATGACCCGCACGGAGGCGCGGTCCGCGGGTGCCGACAGCCACCTCGGACACGTGTTCGACGACGGCCCCGCCGATGCCGGGGGCCGGCGGTACTGCATGAACTCGGCCGCGCTGCGCTTCGTCCCGGTCGCCGAGCTCGAGGCGCAGGGCTACGGCGAGTACCGGGCGCTGTTCGACACGGCCGACACCACCAGCACGGAGGAGGACACACCATGACCAGCGGGGTCAACGACACCGGACAGGTCACGCGCACCCCGGGTACCGAGACGGCTGTGCTGGCCGGCGGGTGCTTCTGGGGCATGGAGGACCTCATCCGCCGCCGGCCCGGTGTGCTGGCTACCCGTGTGGGTTACACCGGGGGCGAGAACGACCATGCGACGTATCGCCACCACCCGGGCCACGCCGAGGCCGTGGAGATCGTGTTCGATCCGACGAAGACGACCTATCGCGACATCCTGGCGTTCTTCTTCCAGATCCACGACCCGTCGACGGTCAACCGTCAGGGCAACGACATCGGGACCAGCTACCGGTCGGCGGTCTTCCCGCTCACCCCGGAACAGGAGCGGATCGCCGGTGACACGATCGCGGACGTGGACGCCTCGGGCCTGTGGCCCGGCAAGGCGGTGACGACCGTCGAGCCCGCCGGTCCGTTCTGGGAGGCCGAGCCCGAGCACCAGGACTACCTGGAGAGGTATCCGAACGGGTACACCTGTCACTATCCGCGTGCGGGCTGGGTGCTGCCAAGGCGCGCGGCCACCTCCAGCTGACGGCGGGGGCGAGCCAGACCCAGTGGCGGTCGGCTTCCTCGGCGTCGCGCAGGTCGGACGGGGGTGCTCGGACCGGATGCTGGGCGACAGCTCCAGGAAGTCGACGCGATGCCGGACAACTCTGGACTGCGCTGGACATGGCCCGTGGCCATGTCCAGCGCACGCTGTCACGGGTGAGGGGTTCGCGTAGCCGTACGCGAACCCCGCACGCCTCGTGGCGACGCCTGCCGCGGATCGTGGTCCGCGTCGCCGGTGATCGCCTGCGCCGCGATACCGGACAACCCGTGCGGCTACGCGAAGAGCCTCGTGCGGGTCGAACCGAGTTCCGCCTTGTGCCGGAGGTGGTGCGGTTTCTCCCGACCGAACCGGCAAGTACGGTGCCCGTTCGGACATGAGCGGCTCTCCCCGCGTGGACTCGTCAGTAGGCTCACTCCGTTTCCACGGAAATGACGGAGGTCGCGCGCATGACCGACGACATCCGGTCGGTCCCGCCCGGAACGGGCGGTGCGATGCCGACCAGTGGTCTCGTGACGTTGTTGGCGACGGTCGACATACCCGGCGAGATCCGACTTCCCGACGGCTCGCGGTTGCGGGTCGGCACCGGCGAACCGGTCTACACGCTGACCTTCCGCTCGGACCGCGCACTGCGCACCCCGGTCACCGAGCTGGGCATCGGCCGCGCGTACGTGTCCGGCGACCTCGACGTCACCGGTGATCTCGGCGCTCTGTTCGGCGTGCGGCAGGCGCTGCCCGACAAGGTGCCGCTCCGGCAGCGGATCCGGTTCCTGTACGACTTCGCCCGCACCCCGAGGTCGGTGAACGCGAGGGCGATCCGCCGGCACTACAGCCGGGGTGACGACTTCTACCTGACGTTCATCGACAGACGGTTCCGGTTCTACTCGCAGGGACTGTTCCACTCGCCGGAGGAGACGATCGAGGAGGCCGCCGAGCACAAACTGGAGTCCATGGTGGACGGTCTGGGTCTGCGGCCGGGCATGCGCCTGCTGGACATCGGTGGCGGTTGGGGCGGCGTGACCCAGTACTGCGGCGCCCGTGGCGTGCACGTCACGACGCTGACGATCGCGGAGGACTCGGCGCGCCACGTCCAACGCCTGATCGACGAGGACGATCTGCCGGGCGAGGTGTTCCGGGAGGACTTCCTCGACCACCGCCCCGCGGAACCGTACGACCACGCGGTGATCTACGGGGTGATCGAGCACCTGCCCAACTACCGGCGCTTCGCGGCGCAGGTGTGGCGGGTGCTGAAACCGGGCGGCCGGCTCTACCTGGACGCCTCCGCGACCATCCAGAAGTTCTCGGTGAGCGCTTTCGTCCGGGACTACATCTGGCAGGGCACGCACACGTTCATGGCGCTCCAGGACGTCATCGCGGAGCTGCTCTACCACGGCTTCGAGATCCTCGACGTGACCAGGGAGACGCGCGACTACGAGCTGACGATGCGGGAGTGGGCAAGACGCCTGGATGCCGCCGAGCAGGACATCACCGCACGGTGGGGCGAGGAGACCTACCGCGCGTTCCGGCTGTTCCTGTGGGGTGGTGCCCACGCGTTCCGCACCAACGCCCTGCAGGCCTACCACCTGGTCGCGGAACGGAGCGCCGCCCCGGGGCCTCGTCCGTCGACCGCACGCCGGATGGTCCAGTTCCTGACCGGCCTCCGCTGACGACGTCCCCGGCGGGCACGTCAGACGGTCACCACCAGTGTGGTGTGACGAAGCCGTCAGGCCGTGCCGTGCACGCGTACCCAACGTCTCGTGACAGGTCGGACCCTTGTGGACAGGAGCGGCAACCCCGGTAGTGCCCCTGACGGGACCGGTCCCTGGCTCAGGTCACCAGTCCGTGGCGGTAGGCGTAGACGACCGCCTGCACGCGGTCGCGCAGGCCGAGCTTGGTCAGGATGCGGGACACGTACGTCTTCACGGTCTCGTGGCTGAGGACCAGGCTCGCGGCGATCTCGGCGTTGGACAGGCCGTCCGCGATGAGGCGCAGCACCTCCAGCTCACGCGGCGCCAGCGGGACCTCGACCGGGGTGCCGTCGGCGGGGCGGACGCGGGCGGCGTACCGGCCGATGAGCCGGCGGGTCACCTCGGGGTCCAGCAGCGCGGCGCCGGTGGCGACGGTCCGGATGCCGTGCAGGAGCTGCCCCGACGGGGCGTCCTTGAGCAGGAAGCCGCTGGCGCCGGCCCGCAGCGCGTCGTAGACGTACTCGTCCAGGTTGAACGTCGTCACCACGAGCACCTTGACCGGGAACGCGACACCGACACCGGCGAGCCGCCTGGTCGCCTCGATCCCGTCGAGCACCGGCATCCGGACGTCCATCACCACCACGTCCGGGCGCAGCCGGTTGGCGAGCTCGACCGAGCTGCGCCCGTCCGCGCACTCGCCGACCACCTCGAGGTCGGGCTGCGCGTCGATGATCATGGTGAAGCCGGCGCGCACCAGGTCCTGGTCGTCGCAGACCAGGACCCGCACGGGAGCGGTCACGACGGTCCGCCCCTCGGGATGCGGGCGCGCACGGCGAAGCCGCCGTCCGCCACAGGACCCGACGTGAGTTCGCCGCCGAGCACGCCGACCCGGTCACGAAGGCCTGCGAGACCCCGGCCGCTCCCTCTCGGAGAGGTGGCGTGCGAACCCGGGCCGTCGGTGTCGACCTCGATGGTGATCTCCGAGGGACCGCGGTGCACGCGCACGGCGGTGTTGTTGCCGTGAGCGTGCTTGAGGGCGTTGGTCAACGCCTCCTGCACCACGCGGTAGGCCGCCTCCCCGGCGTCGCCGTCCACGCCCGCCGGGTCGCCCTCCTCCGTGAGCCGCACCGGTTGACCGGCCAGCCGGGTCCGCTCCACGAGGGCGCGTAGGTCCCCGGCGGCCGGGGCCCGGGTGCCGTGGTCGGGGTTGAGGAGGTCGAGCAGGTGCCGCAGGTCCGTGATGGCCCGGCGGCCGGTGTCGGTGATCGCCACCAGGGTCCGGTCGAGGAGCTCGGGGGACGCGGTCGCGCAGCGCGCCGCCTCCGCCTGCACGACCATCGCCGTCACGTGGTGGGTCACGACGTCGTGGAGCTCGCGTGCGATGCGGCCGCGTTCGGCGACGCGGGTGGCCTCGGCGACCTGGCGGCGCCGGACGGCCTCGGCCGCGCGGAACCGCCGCAGCCACACCCCGAAGCCCCACGCGAGCGCCATGCCGAGGTAGAACGTCACGAACCCGAGCACGCTCTCGGTCGCCCCGCGATCTTCGAGGGCGGCGACCAGGAGTCCGTACCCGGCGGAGGAGGCGACCACCGCGACGCGACGGTGCCGCTCCAGGTACGAACCCGCGCTCAGCAGCGCGACGGGCAGGGCGCTCCCGGCGACCGTGTGGTAGCCGAGCAACTGGTCGGCCGCGAAGCCCGCCGACACGAGGAGCAGGCACGCGGCCGGCCACCGCCGCCGGACCGCCAGCGAGAGGCACTCGACGGCGACGAGCGCGACGGCCAGCGCGTCCATGGGGCGGTTCGACAGGCCGCCGAGCTGCGTCCCGTAGCTGTCGAGCGACGGCGTCAGCGACAGGGCGGCGAGCAGCGGCGCGAACGGGGCGTCCCGAACCGTGACGTCGAACCGCCGCCACCGAACCACGACTAGCCGGAGGTCGAACACCGCCAGAGGGTAGCGGCGACACGGTGTGCCGGGTCCGGCGCCACACACCGCGGCGGCGCTGCCGGCACGTTCGTCCCGGCAGCGGGAGGTGCCGTGTCCCCCGTGCGAGCTACTCACGGATGTCCGCCGTGTGGTGACGACGTGCGCCTGGCCGGCCCCTAGCGTTCGACCGGGCCGCGGTGCGGTCTCGAACAGCCATTCCACGATCTTCTCTGGAGAGAACTCTTGTTCCACAACGTCAGGCCACCTGCCGCCCTCGTGCTGTGCTGCGTCGCGGCCGCGGGGGTGCTGGCCGGGTGCGACGAAGCCCCGGACCCGGAGCAGGACGCGTCACGCCCGTCGGTCACCGCGACCGGGAGCCCTGCAGGTGACGACGCGCTCACCGGCACCACGACGATCGATGTCGGCGGCCGGTCGGTGAACGTCGACTGCTCGGGACGCGCGGCGGGAGGCAGGCCCGTCGTCGTGCTGATGGCCGGTCTCGGCGACGGCCTCGACAGGGTGGCGGACCTCCAGCAGATTCTGGGCGAGAAGGACCGGGTCTGTTCCTACGACCGGCTCGGTGAGGGCAAGAGCGACCAGCCCGCGGACCCGCAGAGCTTCGAGACCACCGGGGACGTCCTGACCGGTGTCCTCGACCGGGTCGCAGGCGAGGACCCGGTCGTCCTGGTCGGACACTCGCTCGGTGGGTTGATCGCGGCCCGGTACGCGCCCGAGCACCGCGACCGGGTCGCCGGCGTGGTCCTCCTGGACGCCACGCCGCCGACCATGCTCGCCGACACGACGAGGATCGTCCCCGAGTCCGCCACGGGCCAGGCCGCCGAGCTCCGCGCCGGGGCCTTCGCCGTCTACCAGGGGGAGACCCCGGAGAAGCTCGTGATGACCGACGGGGAGGTCCGTTCCGCCGGTGACATCCCGGTGGAGGTGGTCCAGCACGGGCAGCAGTACCTCGCGGCCGTCCCGGAGTACGGGCCTGCCCTGGAACAGGCGTGGTCCGACGGGCAGCGCCAGTGGCTGGCACTGTCCGGCCACAGCAGGCTGAGCGTCGCCGCCGACAGCGGTCACTACATCTACGTCGACCAGCCCGACGTCGCCGTCGAGGCCATCCAGCGCGTGGTCGCACAGGCCGCGCAGTAGGACCCTGTCCCTGGCGGACTGTCGTCATCGGACTCCCGACCCCTCGTGGGTCATCCGCGTCTCCCACCGCCGCGGCCGGAAGAGTCGATCAGCGCCCGGTCGGTGCTCTCTCAGGACGGGAGTTCGACCGACTGCGCATGGCGGAAGACGTTCCTCGGGTCCCACTTGGCCTTGACCTGTTGCAGGCGCGGGTAGTTGGCCTTGTAGTACAGGTCGTGCCAGGGCGTGTCCGACGAGTTGTAGGTGGGGTCGGACAGGTCGGTGTCGGGGTAGTTGACGTAGCAGCCGTCGGTGTGGTCGTTGGGGACCGGGACGCCGCCGGTGGCGGCGTAGAGTTCGGCATAGAACGCGCGGACCCAGGCCAGGTTCTTGGCGTCGTCGGCAGGAGTGGACCAGAAGCTCTGGCAGAGCGCCTGGAAGGCCGCGCTCCGGTGCGGAGCGGCCGTCGCGGCGGGGTCCACGGCGTTCACGTTTCCGCCGTACGGGAGCAACAGCAGCATCGCGTTCGGATTGTCGATGGTGGTGCTGGTGAGGTGCCTGTAGATGACCGCCAGGTCGGCGTCGGTGAAACCCTGACGATGGTATGCCGACTTGTGGTCCGCGCGGAGGGTCGGATTCGTCAGCGTGGGGGCGTTGGTCGCCAGCAGTCGAACGGAATGGAACCAGGGGAGTCGCTGGGCGTTGACCAGTTGCGGCATCGCGGTGTATTCGCCCGCGTTTCCGCTCATCGGCCGAATCGCCACCGACACGCCGTCGACGACCTCGGAGACGAAGTCGTCCAGCAGTTGCCCCGCGTTCGGTTCATCCCCGTCGACCTGCACGAACATGCTCACATTGCCGTTGGACCTGTGGTTCAGCGCGAGCGACGCCGACAGGGCCACACCCGGTGAGCTCGGCGCGCTGTTGCGCTCGTGCCAGCCGCTGAAGTTCTTCACCAGCGTCGCGAACGTGGCCTCGGTGAGTTCCGCCCAGGAGAACGACATGCCGTTGAGCAACACCGTGGCCGGCGGCCTGGGCAACGCGGTCCTCGGATCGGCGCCGGTCACCCCGGGTGAGCGTAGCCAGTAACGGGTGATCACGCCGAAGTTCCCGCCGCCACCGCCGGTGTGCGCCCACCACAGATCCCGGTTGCGGTCGTTGGGCTCGCGGGTCGCCACGACGGCGCGCGCCTTGCCTGCCTTGTCGACCACGACGACCTCGACGGCGTAGAGGTGGTCGACGGTGAGGCCGTGGCGCCGGGACAACGGGCCGTCCCCGCCGCCGCAGATGTGCCCGCCCGCGCCAACCGAGTAGCACCGTCCACCCGGGAGGGTCACACCCCAGCCCTTGTACAGGGTGGCGTACAGATCCAGCAGCCGCGCACCGGGCTCGGCGGCGAACGCCTTCATCTTCCTGTCGTAGCGGACCGCGTCCATCTCGGACATGTCGATCACCACGCGCACGTCGGAGTTGCTGACGAAGTCCTCGTAGCAGTGTCCGCCGCTGCGCACTGCGATCCGCCGGCCCGCCTTCACCGCGGCCTGCACGGCGTCGACGACCTGCTGGGTCGAGCCGACCAGCTGGAAGTAGTCGGGGGCGCCCACCCAGCGCTGGTTGTCACCGGTGATCAGTTCCCCATAGCGAGGATCGTCCGGCTTCACGGTGAAGGGTCCGAACGTGTCGGCCGCGGTCACGGAGTCGGCGCCGTTCGACGGGAGCGCGTCGGCGTCGACGGCCGAATCCGCATCGAGAGACGAGGCCTTGGTGATTCCTTTGTCCATGTGTTTCCCCCACTGAAGTCATGCCGAATACAACACCCGGATCGGGATGGGACTCGGTGTCCGGTGTTGTCACCGGGACACGTGGCCGGGAATGTGTGACCGTGCTCCACAAACCCCCGCGTCACGGCCAATGTTCCCCCGCACCGGTGGCCCCCAAACCGTCGCCGATGTGGTTGCCAGCCTAGCAGAGCGACTACCCCCGACCGGGTGATCTTCGCCGCTGGAACGGGTCAACGGCGGCCCGGCGCGAGTGGCGGCTGAGTTACAATCGGCGGTGTCATGGGGGCAGTTATGGAGTGAGTCCAGGCGCGTCGAACTGGGGAACACGGCGCGTGCCGTCGGCCTTGGGGGCGCGCCGGCGGCCACGGTCATCCTCGCTTCGATGACACCTTCGGGCGTGTGACACACGCCTGGGCTGCCGGTCGCAGTTGCCCGGCTCGTCAATCCACCATCAGGAATTCATACGAGCACGCCTATCGACGATGTTATGCCTATCGACAATGTTCGGCACTCCTAGGGGGAAATGTGCCACGAACCAACCAACACCTCCAGCTACCAGTGCAGGTCCGACCAACGACGCAGGGGCACACCGACCAGGTGCTGATCTCTCGCCTCGGTCTGCATATCCCACCCAGCCTCACCTACAACGGCTGGGAGCGTGCCGGGGTGCAGTTGTCCCGGATCCTCGACTCGTCGGCATGGTGCCTCGGCGACTGGCTGGTCTGCGGTCAGCAGCATTACGCGGATCGTTATGTCCGTGCGGTCGACGCGGCCGGTCTCGACTACCAAACGCTGCGCAATTATGCCTGGGTCGCGCGCCGATTCCAACTTGAGCGCCGCCGGGAACAGTTGAGCTTCCAGCATCACGCCGAGGTCGCCTCCCTGGACACGGAAGAACAGGACAGGTGGCTGGACCGCGCCGAGAAGGGGAGATGGTCGCGCAACGAACTACGGCGCTGGCTGCGCGGCGCCAGGCTGGACAAGAAGGTCGCAGCGGACCCGACGTCGTTGATACCCAGGGTCGCCGTGGCTCCGGAACGCGTCGAACGTTGGCGGGCCGCCGCGCAGCGGGCAAATGCTCATCTCGAGAACTGGATGGTATTGATCCTGGACCGGGCGGCCGAGGACATACTGCGGGCTGAATCGACGTAGTTCGTCCCGCCAGCGGGACAAAGCTTTCGAAGTAGTGGAGGATATTTCGATGACGACGAAGAGAACCCGCGTCGCGGTGGTGACCGGAGCGGGAAGGGGGATCGGCCTGGCAGTCGTTCGTGCGCTGGTCGAAGACGGATTCACGGTCGTCGCGGGCAGCCGCACCGTCACGGCCGGGCTGAAGGAGCTGACCCCGGACGCGCTCGAGGCCGATCTCGGCCACCCCGACGAGCCCGCCCGCGTGGTGCGGCACGCTGTTGACCAGCACGGCGGAATCGACCTGCTGGTCAACAATGTCGCGGGCACCTCGGCGCCGCCGGGTGGGTTCCTCCAGCTCGACGACGAGGCGTTCCTGCACACCTTCAACGTGACGTTCATGTCGAACGTGCGCGCGACGCGGGCCGCGCTGCCGAGCCTCCTGGAGCGTCGTGGCGCGGTGATCAACATCAGCTCTGTCAACGCGAAACTGCCCCAGCCGCGGCTGGTCGCGCAGTCCGCGGCCAAGGCCGCGGTGTCGAACCTCGGCAAGGCGCTCGCCGAGGAGTTCGGCGCCCAGGGCCTTCGGGTGAACACGATCTCGCCCGGTCCGGTGTGGACCGATCTGTGGACATCGCCCGGCGGCCCCGGCGACATGCTCGCCAAGCGGGCGGGCGCCACGCTGGACACGTTCAGGGACCAGCTGCCGGCCACCGTCGGCACCTCGACCGGCGAGTTCGCCGACCCCGAGGAGGTCGCGGCGCTCGTGGTGTTTCTCGCCTCGGGCAAGGTGGCCAACATGAGCGGTGCGGATCTGGTGATCGACGGCGGGATGACGAAGACCGTCTGAGCCCGGCGAACAGACTGCCGGCGCGGCCCCCTTCGACTGGCGAAGGGGGCCACGCCGGCAGGGTTTCAGCGCACCGCGGCCGGTTTCGCCTTCGGCGCACCGGTGGTGCGGGGCACGCCGACGAACAGCGCGGACGCGACCAGCCCGACCAAGAGGATCAGCGCCGGCAGGTACATCGACTGGCTGAGCGCGGTACTCATCTTGTGCAGCGTCGCCTCGCGCAGTTCGGGGGACAGGTTGCCCGCGGTGGTGCCGCTTTCGCCGATCGACCGGGCCGGGAGTCCCTGCGCGGCGACGTGAGCCGACAGCAGGGCGCTGATGGCGGCTGACCCGAGCGTGAAGCCGAGCTGGCGGGTGGTCAGGAACACCGCGGAGCCGGCTCCCGCCTGCTGGATGGACAGGTTCCGGATGGCGTTGGCCGCGAGAGGCGCCCAGACGAAGGCGTTCGCGATGCCGGCGATGGCACCGATGACCACGAACAGCGCGATGGGCGAGTCCGGCGTCATGATCGACACATAGCCGAACAAGGTCCCTGCGAACAGTGCGAAACCGATGGTCGGAACCATCCGTGGTGGCAGCCGATCGGCGATCTTGCCGATGAAGGGCGCCAGCAGACCGGTGAGCAACGCCATCGGCGCGAACACCATCGCCGACTCCGTCGGTGACATGTCCCGCACCTGTTGCAGATAGAAGTAGGCCACCACGAACAGGCCGTTCACCGCCGAGGCCATCGAGGTGACGGCCACATTGGACAGCGTGAAGTTGCGGTCCTTGAACAGACTCAGCGGCACCAGCGGTTCCCGCGTGTTGCGGTGCTGGTTGACGACGAACAGGATCAGCGCCGCGACACCAGCCACGATCAGTGCCCAGATGAGGGGACTCCAGTGCCGGGCGTTGCCCTCCTGGATGCCGAACACCAGTAGGAACATGCCGATCGCGGACAGCGCCATGCCGGCGAGGTCGAACCTGTGCCGATGGGTCTCCAGCGCGGGCACCAGCCAGGCCGCCAGCACGAACGCGAGGATGCCGACGGGCACGTTCACCAGGAAGATCCACTCCCAGCCCTGCCAGTCCACCAGCACGCCGCCCAGGATCGGCCCGACCAGTGCTGCCAGACCGGCCGTGCCACCCCACAGACCCATGGCGGCGCCGCGCTTGTCGGGCGGGAAGGTCCTGGTGATGACGGCCATGGTCTGCGGCGTCATCAACGCCGCGCCGAGTCCCTGCGCCACCCGCGCCGCGATCAGCATGTCGATGCTGGTGGCCGCCCCGCACCACAGCGAGGAGCCGGTGAACACCACCAGGCCGATCAGGTAGACGTTCTTGGGACCGAAGCGGTCGCCGAGCCGCCCGGTGATCAGTAGTGGCACCGCGTAGGCCAGCAGGTAGGCGCTGGTGGCCCAGATGACCTGGGCGAGGTCGGCATGCAGGTCCGCCATGATCGCCGGGTTGGCCACCGCGACGATGCTCATGTCCAGCAGGAGCATGAAGAACCCGACGATGACCGCGTACAGCGCGGGCCACGGACTAGGTTGTGCTGGCATGACTTCCGACTTCCTGTGTGAGGGAGCGGCCGGTCCTCCGTGCCCCGGTCAGGGCCGCCTTTTCGCGAGTTCGCGCCCCTTGGCCAGCACCTGCTGGGCGAGATGGGCGATCGTCGTACGGCTGAGCCGTTCCTCCATGGCGTGTTCGGCTTCCCGGAACTCCGCGTCGAGCAGCGCGTGCATATGCCGACCGACCTCACACGTGCTGCTGGGTGGATGAGCGTGCCTGGGCAGGATCGGCCCCCGCTCGACCGCGATGTACGCGTCGTAGAGGGTGATCTCCTGTGGGGCGCGGGCCAGTGTCCACCCTCCGCCCCGCCCCTCCGTGGAGCACACCAGGCCGGCGTCGCGGAGGCTGCCGAGTATGCGTCGAACCAGCACCGGATTGCTCACCAGGCTGTCCGCGATCTCGGCGGAGGTCAGCGCCCTGTCCCAGCGCGCCAACATCGTCAGTGCGTGAGTAGCGGCCGCGCTCCTGCTGCTGAGAGGCACTCGAACTCCTTCGTGACCACCACCTCACCTGAACTGCAACCAACATAGTTTCAGTTTGGCCGGTCGTCGACGCGGGTGTCGACCGTTTCGCCATCTCTCACCCGATCGAGTGACAAATGGTGAGATTCGGGGCCAATGACGGTGGTTCGGGCATTTGTCCCGCCGGCGAGACAGGTGGCATCGGCGGCCCTACTCAGGCGCCCGGTTGTCTGATAGCTTCGGTTATCGAATCCACCGCGGTAATTCGGCGGTGTCGTGCGAATAGAACTCCGCCGCGTATTTGCGACGATGTGGGACCGTTGAACGCGGCAGTCGAATCAGAGGGTCTGGGGGGACCATGCTCGTTGGGGGAGAATCGGGTGCGGAGTGACCTGCCGGTAATGCCGGCCGAAACGGCTGTGCAGCAGCCGGAATGGCCCGACCTACAGCACGTTCGAATGGTGCGCGAGGTGCTCGCCGGCCGGCCGCCGTTGGTGCGTGCCGACGACGTCCACCTGTTGCGTGCCCGGTTGGCACGGGTCGCCGCAGGCGAACTCCTGGTCGTGCAGGCGGGCGACTGTGCCGAGGACCCGGCGGAATGCACGCCGGGGTACGTGGCCCGCAAGGTCGCCCTGTTGGACGTGTTGGCCGGGGTGCTGAAGATGGCCACGGGCAGGTCCGTGCTGCGGGTGGGACGGCTCGCGGGCCAGTTCGGCAAGCCGCGGTCGAGACCGACCGAGCGGGTCGGCGGCCTCGAACTGCCGGTCTATCGCGGTCACATGGTCAACAGCCCGGAGCCGGCTCCGCTGCTCCGCAGGCCGGACCCGGAGCGGTTGCTCGCCGGCTATGACGCGGCGAGTGAGGCGATGGGGTACCTGCGCCTGCGCAACGGCGAACGGCTACCACCGGCGGGGGCGCCGGTCTGGACCAGCCACGAGGCGCTGCTGCTCGACTACGAGGTACCGATGCTGCGTCAGGGCGGGACGGGGCGGTGGCTGCTCACCTCGACGCACTGGCCATGGCTCGGCAACCGCACCAACCAGGTGGACGGTGCGCACGTCGCCCTCCTGGCCACGATCGAGAACCCGATCGCCTGCAAGGTGGGGCCGACCATGTCGCCGGACGAGCTGGTCGCACTCTGCGCACGGCTCGACCCCTTCCGCACCGCAGGCAGACTCACCCTCATCGCACGGATGGGCGCGGGAAACGTGGCCGATCGGCTGCCCGCGCTGGTCGCCGCGGTCCGTGAGGCCGGTCATCCGGTCGGCTGGCTCGCCGACCCCATGCACGGCAACACCGTGAGCGGTCCGGACGGGCTGAAGACCCGGTTCGTGGAAACGATCGTCCAGGAGGTCGTCGAGTTCCGGCGGGCGGTTTCCTCGGCACGAGGAGTAGCTGCCGGGCTGCATTTGGAGACCACTCCGGAGGATGTCACCGAATGCGTCGTAAACGAGTCGGTGATCGACCATGTCGGCGACAAGTACACCAGTTTCTGTGACCCCAGGCTCAACCCGAGACAGGCCATCGAAGTGGTTTCGGCCTGGCGTTAGTGCCACTGGGGAG
Source organism: Actinophytocola oryzae (assembly GCF_004364325.1). Lineage (GTDB taxonomy): Bacteria > Actinomycetota > Actinomycetes > Mycobacteriales > Pseudonocardiaceae > Actinophytocola > Actinophytocola oryzae. The sequence goes on from NZ_SOCP01000002.1 coordinate 103,398, forward strand.
CAGTGTTCTTTCTTCCTGTCATCGTGTCAGTGGAATCGAGGTCGTTCGGAATGGGCAGGACAGATCGGGTGCAATACGTCGAGACGACGATCGAGGTGGCGGGGGATCCGCTCGACCTGTCGGCTCGACTGGCCGAGGCCGGACCGCACGGCGAGTTCGTCGTCTACGAGAATGCCGGGCAGTGGTCCTATGCGGGCGGGGTGCTCGCCGACGTCACCCTCGACCGGGACGGAGCCCGGCTCAGCGGCGTGCGTACCGCGCGCCTGCCCTGGAGCGACCAACCGTTGCGCCAGGTCGACAGCCTGCTCGCGATGGTCCCGGTCCGGGGCTGGCGGGCCTATGGCACCGCGGCGTTCGAGCTGTCCTACGCCAAGAACGGCGATCTCGAGCACGTGGACGACCAACCGCTGCTGCACCTCGTGGTGCCCAGGAGCGAGGTGCGCATCGGCGCCGGCCGGGCACAGGTGCGCTCCACCAACCCGGCGACCCTTGCCGTACTCGTCGACCTGCTTACCAGTCCCGCCGAACGTCGTGAGCTGGACGCGGTTCCGCTCGACGTCAGGCAGACCGGCCGGGACGCCTACCGCGACGCGGTCGCGCGCGCGGTCCAGGACATCGCCGACGCGCGGTTGCAGAAGGTCATCCTGTCCAGGCTCGTCCCGGTGGACGAGGAAATCGACCTGGTGGGCACCTACGTGCTCGGTCGCAGCAAGAACACCCCGGCACGGTCCTTCCTGATGCGGCTCGGCGGTCTCGAAGCCGCCGGGTTCAGCCCGGAGATCGTCGTCAGCGTGACCGAGGACGGCACGGTCGTCAGCCAGCCGCTGGCCGGCACCAGGGCGCTCACCTCGGACGCCGCGACCAACAGCCGGTTGCGCGGGGAACTGCTGTCGGACGAGAAGGAGATCTACGAGCACGCGATCTCGGTGAAGGTCGGCAACGACGAACTGCTCACCGTGTGCGAACCGGACTCGGTGGGGGTCCGCAACCTGATGACGCTGGAGGAGCGGGGCAGCGTCCAGCACATCGCCTCCCGAGTGACCGGCAGGCTCGCCGCCGGGTATGACGCGTGGGACGCCTTCGCCGCCGTCTTTCCCGCGGTGACCGCGTCCGGGGTGTCGAAAGAGGCCGCCTACGAGGTTATCCGCGACTACGAGACCGAGCGTCGCGGCCTGTACAGCGGCGCCGTGCTGACCGTGGACGAGTCAGGAGCGATGGACGCCGCGCTGGTGCTGCGGACCATCTACCGCCAGGACGGACGGACCTGGCTGCGGGCCGGCGCCGGCATCGTCGGCCGGTCCCAGCCCGACCGCGAGTTCGAGGAGACCTGCGAGAAGCTCGACAGCGTCGCGCGTTTCCTGGTCGCCGCCGAGGTCAAGGCGGAGGTGCGCGCGTGAGGACCGACAACGTCTACCTCTCCGGGATCGGCTGTGTCGTGCCGGATCGAGTGAGCACCGAGCACGCGGTGGCGCAGGGGTGGTACGACGAGGCAGCCCGCGAGGCGTCGGGAATCCTGTCGGTCGCGGTCGCCGAGTCGACGCCCGCGCCCGACATGGCCGTCGAGGCGGCGAACCTCGCGATCCGGCGATCCGGCCACGTCGAGGACGACTTCGGTGTCCTGCTGCACAGCCACGCCCACCACCAGGGCCCGGACGCCTGGTCGCCCGCGCACTACATCCTGAACAACACCCTGGACCGGCCGATACCGGCGATCGAGGTCAAGCAGGGTTGCCTCGGCGGACTGGCCGCGCTCGAACTGGCCGCGACCAGGCTGCTGGCCAATCCCAGCCACCCGGCCGCGCTGGTGACCGCCGCGGACAACTTCTCCATCCCACTGGTGGACCGGTGGCGGACCTCCTCGGCGTTCGTGCTCGCCGACTCCGCCGCCGCGGTGGCGCTGTCCCGTACCGGCGGGTTCGCCAGGCTGCTGGCGATCGGTTCGGTGTCCGACGCCCGGATGGAGGCACTCGACCGGGGCGGCGACCCGCTGTTCCCGCCAGGGGTGACCGTCGGCGAGCCGTTGGACTTCGACAAGCGCCGGGAGTACATGCGGGAGCAGTGGGCGTTGGGTGTCACCCCGCCCATCGGCTACTTCGGCGACAGGATCGTCGCGGTCACCGAGACGGTGCTCAAGGAAGCAGGCGTCACCTTCGACGAGATCGCCAGGGTGGCGCACCCCGGCTTCGGGTGGGCATCGCTGGAAGCGATGTTCCTCGACCCGCTGGAGATCGACGCCGAGCGCGGAACCTGGGACTACCTCAGACGAGTCGGGCACGCCGGGGTGACCGAGGTGTTCCTCGGGCTCGAGCACCTGTGGACGTCCTCGCGGATCGGCCCCGGCGACCGCGTGCTCCTGGTGTCCTCCGGAGCGGGCGCCTCCATGGGCGCGGCGGTCGTGGAGATCCTCACCGCCTACCAGTCGGGGACGGAGAACTGACGTGTTGGAAGGAAGCACGCCGTGGCCGGCTGAGGTGGCACGGCGATACCGGACAGCGGGACTGTGGCGGGGTGAGACTCTCGGCGCCCTGCTGCGGACGGTGGCCGCCGAGCACGGCGAGAGCACCGCGCTGGTGCACGGCGACCGCCGGATCAGCTACCTCGAGCTCGACGGCAGGGCGGACCGGATGGCCGCGGGCTTCACCCGCTACGGCATCACCTCGGGTGACCGGGTCGTGGTGCAACTGCCCAACGTGCCGGAGTTCGTCGCGGTGTGTTTCGCCCTGTTCCGGCTCGGCGCCATACCGGTGTTCGCGCTGACCGCGCACCGCTCGCAGGAGATCGGGCATCTGTGCCGGATCACCGGTGCGGTGGCGTACGTGCTGCCTGGTGTGCACCGGGGGTTCGACCACCGGGTGCTGGCCAGACAGGTCCGCTCCGGTGCACCAACGCTGCGGGTGTTGTTCAGCCTCAGCGGCCAGGGCGGCGACGTCATCGACTTGTCCGCCGTGGACGCCGAACCCCGCGAGTTCGCTGAGCCGGACCCGTCCGACGCGGCGTTCTTCCTGCTCTCCGGCGGGACGACGGCACTGCCGAAGGTCATCCCGCGCACCCACGACGACTACACCTGTCAGGTGCGTGCCGCCTCCTCGGTGCTCGGCATGTCCACATCGGACGTATACCTCGCGGTCCTGCCACTGGAGTTCAACTTCACCTGGGGTTGCCCGGGAGTGATCGGCACGTTGGTCTCCGGCGGCACGGTGGTGCTCGCCGACGCCCCCACGGCCGACGACTGCTTCGCCATGATCGTCAGGGAGCAGGTCACCGTGACCTCCTTGGTGCCCAGCATCGCCCAGCTGTGGTTGGAGGCCGCGGAGTGGTCCGACGCGGACCTGTCGAGCCTGCGAGTCGTGCAGATCGGCGGCGCCAAGCTCCAGCGGTCGGTCGCCGAGCGGATCACCCCGGTCCTCGGTTGCGAGCTCCAGCAGGTCTTCGGCATGGCCGAGGGACTGCTCACGCTCACCAGGCTCGGCGACCCGACGGACGTGGTGCTGGGCACCCAGGGCAGGCCGCTGTCCGAAGAGGACGAGATCCGGATCGTCGGGCCGGACGACCGGGACGTCGCCGCCGGAGAGGTGGGCGAACTACTCACCCGAGGTCCGTACACGTTGCGGGGCTACTACCGCGCGACCGAGCACAACGCGATCGCGTTCACCGAGGACGGGTACTACCGCAGCGGCGACCTCGTCCGCCTGACCGCCGACGGCGACCTGGTCGTCGAGGGCCGGATCAAGGACGTGGTGATCCGAGGCGGCGACAAGATCTCCGCGGCCGAGGTGGAGGGGCACCTGCTCGGCTATCCGGGAGTGCTGCGCGCGGCGGTGATCGGCGTGCCGGACGACTTCCTCGGGGAGCGGACCTGCGCCTATCTCGTGGTGACCGGTGAACACCCATCGCTGCACGACCTCAAGGGCGCGCTGCGGGACCGGGGACTGGCCGACTACAAGCTTCCCGACCGGGTCGAGTTCGTCGACGAACTCCCGGTCACCCCACTGGGAAAGGTCGACAAGAAGGCGCTGGTGCTCCTCGCCGACCAGGGCCGCCCAACGGTAGCGAAACAGAAAGGCTGACATGGACACCGATTCCCGGTCGCCCACGCAACCACCCGGTGAGCAGGAACTGCGCGAAATCCTGGCGCCGCTGATCGACACCCGGCCAGAAGACATTCCCGGCGACACCAACCTGATCCTGCTGGGCATGAGCTCGATCGACATGATGCGGCTGGTCGGCCGTTGGCGCAGGGCGAAGGTGCCGGTCGTCTTCGAAGAGCTGGCGTCGGCCCCCACGCTGAACGGCTGGCTCGCACACCTCGACGGACTGCGGACATGAGCGCCACCGCGGTGGTCGCCGACCTCGATCAGGCGTCCGTCGTCCACGGCGTGCACGGCGCGGACGGCGCGTCCGAATGGAAGGCCTTCGCCCGACGCCATGACCTGTTCGGGTTCTGGGAGGCCGTCGAATGGGCCGCGTTGCCACCGGGCGGGATCAGCGGCGAACACGTGCACACCCGGACCGAAGAGCTGTATTTCATCATCTCCGGCACCGGGATCATGCTTCTCGACGGTCACGAACACCCGGTGCGGGCCGGTGACCTGATCGTCAACGGCATCGGCACCCGGCACGGCCTGGTCAACGTGGGGGACGACCGGCTGACCTGGCTTGTCATCGAAGTGGTCGGCCCACGGATGGCGGCCGTCTATTCCGAACACCAGAAGCGGACCGAATTGGGGGACGACGATGAGCAACGCCGTGGTAATCAATCTTCGTGAGGTGCGGGAGATCGACGCACGCGTCTTTCTGAGCGGGCCGCTGGGCCGGATCCGGCTACCGCGGTTCGAGCCGGGCCAGCAGGAGACGCTGGTCGCCGAGGACCAGGAGCACGCCCTGTTCACCGTGCGTGGCAACGGAACCGCGGTGACCGGAGCCACGACCGTCCCGCTGCGCGCCGGCGTCGCGCTGACCCTGCCGCTGGGCAGCAGCGTCACGGTGGAAGCGGGCGACGAGGGCCTGGAACTGTTCATCGCCAGCCTCAGCACTCCGCAGGCCGCAGGAGTGTCTCGATGATCGTCACCAACGCCGGCGGACTGAGCCGCACACAGGACGGCAGCGCCTGGCGCTGTCTGGCCCGTCGCGGGATGTTGCACAGCGAGTGCGAGGCCTTCGACTACCTCCGGCTGCCGCCGGGCGGCACACGGGACGGGCGTGGCCGGGAGGGCGTCGACGCGGTCTGGTTCGTGCTGAGCGGCGAAGGGGAGTTCGTCTGCGGTGCCGATGGCTCCGTTCCGCTGCGCCCCGGTGACCTGGTCTTCTGGTCCGGGGGATCGCGCGGGTCGTTGCGCAACCCCTCCAGCGGCCACCTCGAGCTGTTGTCCTTCGCGGTGCTGCCCACCGAGGTGACCGACCGGCTTCCCGCACGGATCCCGGTTGCTCCCGCGCCCCTGACCGGAGCCGACCATGGATGATCGACTGATCGTCACGACCCTGGACGAGCTGTCCGAGGTCTACGAGATGCACGGCGGCGACAAGGTCGCCAGGTGGAAGTGCCTGACCCGCCGCAACAACCTGTTCGGGCCGTGGGAGGCGGTGGAATGCTCGTTTCTGCCACCGGGCGGGGCCAGCGGAGTGCACCTGCACAGCAGGACCGAGCAGTTCGACTACGTGGTGTCCGGTTCCGGCGTGATGACGATCAACGGCACCGACCACCCGGTCACCGCGGGCGATCTGCTCACCACCTGCCTCGGCACCCGGCACGGTATCCGCAATGTCGGCGACGACGACCTGATCTGGCTCGTCATCGAAGTCTCCGGGCCGGGGATGGCGCCTGGTGTGCCCGCACAGGACATCAGTGGCGACCGCGCTGAGGTGATCAAGCTCCGCGAGGTCCGCGATGTCGACGCGCTGGACTACCTGTCCGGACCGCTGCGCCGGGCCCGGCTGGTCCACCTCGAGCCGGGGCAGGCCGAGACCCTGGCGGCCGATGTGCAGGAGCACGTGCTCTTCACCCTCCGCGGCAGCGGGTCCGCCACGTCCGCGTCCACCACCGTCCCGTTGTCCTACGGGGTGTCGGTCGGGGTGCCGTTCCTCGGCGCGGTCACGGTCGAGGGCGGGGCGGACGGACTGGAGTTCTTCGTGGTCAGTCTGGTCGTCCCGGCGAACGCAGGTGGTGCGAGATGATCGTCTCCAACTCCGGTGACGGGCTCACCAGAACCGTCGACGGCGGCGCGGGGGAAGCGGTGTGGCGGTGTCTCGGGCGCCGGGGGATGTTGTTCAGCGAATGCGAGTCCTTCGACTACGTCCGGCTCGCGCCGGGGGCCGTGATCGACGAGCGCGGCCGGGGCGACATCGAGGAAGCCTGGTTCGTCCTGCGCGGCAGCGCCGAGTTCGTCGACGACGGCAGGGAACCCCTGCTCGTCGGCGAGGGCGAGATGGTCTTCTGCTCCCACGCGGCAGGCGGTCAGTGGCGAAATGCCGGGGACTCCCCGGTGGAGATGGTGTTCCTCGCGCTGATGCCCACCTCGGTGAGCCGGCGGTTGCCGATCCGAACACCGTCCGACTGACAAGGGGAGAGGGGAGCCGTATGAGTCACCAGCGCATCGAGGTCGACGTCCTCGTCGTGGGTTCTGGGCCAGTCGGCGCGACCTTCGCGCGCACGCTCGTCGAAGGCGGGCGCAGCGTGATGATGGTGGACGCCGGACCGCAGCTCTCCCGTCGTCCTGGCGAGCACCTGAAGAACCACTTCTCCTACCAACACAGCCACGAACGCTTCGGCGCCCTGGTCCGAGGACATCTGCACCCGCTGTCGAATCCCGCCCACGATGCGGCCGAGCGCGACCCGATGATCAGCCTGGACGCAGGAGTCGCCACGTACGCCGTCGGCGGGATGGCCACCCACTGGACCGGCGTGACACCCCGCCACCATCCGTCCGTCGAGCGGTCCGACGCCATCGCGGCCGCCGAGTGGGACCAGCTCTACGGGGAGGCCGAGGCGCTGCTCGACACCGGCACCAGCCTGACCGAGGACGCCGTCTCGCATCAGGTCGTGCTGGCCGCGCTCGCCTCGGAGTACCCGGAGCTGCCCGCCGCGTACGGGGTGCGGCACCTGCCGATGGCGGCGCGGCGCCGCACCGACAACCCCCGGCTCGTGCGCTGGACGGGCGCCGACACCGTTCTCGGCCCACTCGCGGACGGCGGCCGCGACGAGTTCGTGCTGCGCGAACAGCACCTGTGCCGTCGGCTCGTGCCGTCGGCGGACGGTTCGTGGATCGAGTACGCCGAGATCGAGGACCAGGTCGACTGGCGGACGCTGCACGTCACGGCGAGCACGTATGTCCTCGCCTGTGGTGCCGTGCTCACCCCGCAACTGCTGTACGCCTCCGGTGTCCGCCCGCCCGCGCTCGGCCGCTACCTCACCGAACAGCCGGTCGCGTTCTGCCAGGTCGTACTCGGCGACGACCTGGTCGACGGGGTGGCGGCCGATGCGCGCTTCGCCGAACGGGTGGCCGCCCACCGGGCACGCCATCCCGGTGATCCACTGCCGATCCCGCTGGACGACGCCGACCCGAACGTGTGGATCCCGGTGTCGCGGGACCGCCCGTGGCACTGCCAGATCCACCGCGACCTGCCCTACGCGGACACGGCGCCGAACGCGGAGATCGACAACCGACTGGTGGTCGACCTGCGCTGGTTCGGGCTCGTCGACCCGAGTCCGGCCAACCGGGTGTGGTTCTCCGACACCGAGCAGGACGTCTTCGGTCTGCCGCGACCGGGTTTCGAGTTCTCGCTCAGCGACCAGGATCGCGAACGACAACATCGGATGATGGCGGACCTGCGGCGGGCCGCGGCCGCACTCGGGTCGTACCTGCCGGGGTCCGAGCCACGATTCGTCGTGCCCACCCTCCCGTTGCACATCGCGGGAACCGTCCGGATGGGCACCGACGCCGACACCAGTGTGGTCGACCCAGGCTCGAAGGTCTGGGGCGTGCGGAACCTCTACCTCGGCGGAAACGGCCTCATCCCCACTCCCACCGCGAGCAACCCGACGCTGACCAGCGTCGCGATGGCCCTGCGGGCAGCACGCGGAATTCTCCGCACCGGACATCCATTCTCGGCAGAAAGGCGCGCAGATGAGCGGCCCAGGCTACTTGTTCCTCGGTGACGAAGAGAAAGCGCTGGTCAACAGTGCGCTGGACACCTGGCAGCTGAACAGGTACCGGTTCGACGAGACCGCCGAGCCGTCCATGGTGTTCACGCTCGAGCGCGAGTTCGAGCAGCACACGGGCGCCAGTCACTGCCTTGCCGTGAACAGCTGCACCTCCGCGTTGCTCACCGCGCTGGCGGCGTTGGGCGTCGGTGCGGGCGACGAGGTGATCGTCCCCGGTTACACGTTCATCGCGTCCATCGCCGCGATCGTCCACCGCGGCGCGGTCCCGGTGCTCGCCGAGATCGACGAGTCGTTGACCCTGGACCCCGAGGACGTGCTGCGCCGAATCGGTCCGGCCACCAAGGCCATCCTCGCGGTGCACATGCTGGGGGCTCCGGCGGCGCTGGACGAGCTGCGTCGGATCGCGGACGACCACGGCCTGTTCCTGATCGAGGACGCCGCCCAGGCCGCCGGTGGCCGCTACCGGGGTCGCGGCCTCGGCACCGTCGGCGACGCCGGCGCCTTCTCCCTCAACCTGTTCAAGATCATCACCAGCGGTGACGGCGGCCTGCTCACGATCGCGGACGACGCCGTCTACGAACGTGCGTTCGCCTTCCACGACCACGGATTCAAACCGATGCGCCATGGCATCGCCGACGCCGACTCGCTGTTCGGGATGAACCTGCGGATGCACGAACTGAGCGGCGCCGTCGCGCTCGGTCAGCTGCGCAAGATCGACGACATCCTGGGGACGCTGCGCAAGCAGAAGGCGGCGCTGTCCGACGCGATCGGCGAGTTGCCCGGCGTCGAGCGCAGGAAGATCAACGATCCGGACGGCGAATGCCACTCCTTCCTCGTCCTACGATTCGACACCGTCGACACGGCGCGGGCGGTGGCGGCCAAGCTCGGCACCGCCACGCTCATCGACTCGGGCCGGCACTACTACGGGAACATGCCCCAGCTGATCAGCCGGCGCATGCCCACCGCGTCGGAACACCCCTTCGGGTGCCCGGCCCATCCCACCGAACAGCGGTACACACCGCACATGCTCGCCCGTACCGACGAGATCCTCGGCCGGTCGGTGGCGCTGTCGGTCGGCGTGGTCGACGCCTATCTCGGCGCCGGCTTCGGTATCACCCCGCTCTCGCCGGCCGACGAGATCGCGGCCGTGGCCGCCGCGGTGAAGTCCGCTGTCAACGACGTGGTCGCGAGGACATGAACATGCACCCGATCGAATCGCAACCGGCGGAGGCGGGTTCCCCCGCTCACCACTGGCGGGTACAGGCCCAGCTGTCGGTCGACTACGAAGTCGAGATGACCAGCGGCGTCCTCGACCCGTCCAACCTGGCGTTGCTGGATGCGGGCACCACCGTCCGCGGGGACCGGCGTCGTCGGTTCGTCGTGGTCGACGCCGCTGTCTACGACATCTACGGCGACAACGTGCGCAAGTACCTCGAACATCACAACGTCGAACACCGCCTGTGCGTCCTGCCTGCCTCCGAGGAGGCCAAGACGATGGAGTCGGTGTTCACCGTGGTGAACGGGCTCGACTCGTTCGGCATCGCCCGCAGGCACGAGCCGATCATCGCCATCGGTGGTGGCATCGTGCTCGACATCGTCGGTCTGGTGGGCAGTCTGTACCGGCGCAGCACCCCGTACGTTCGGGTCCCCACCTCGTTGATCGGCCTGATCGACGCCGGGGTCGGCATCAAGACCGGCGTGAACCATGGCAGTCACAAGAACCGCCTGGGCTCCTACTTCGCGCCGACGGTGGCGTTGCTGGACCGCGACTTCCTGGCCACGCTGGACGATCGGCACATCAGCAACGGCCTCGCGGAGATCCTCAAGATCGCGTTGATCAAAGACGCGGAGTTGTTCCAGCTGTTGGAGGAGCACGCCGAGTTGCTGCTCGCCGAGCGGCTCACCGGTCATACGCAGACCGGTGACCTCGTCGCCAGGGACGTGTTCAGCCGCGCGGTGGGCGGCATGCTGGCGGAGCTGGCGCCGAACCTGTGGGAGAAGCAGCTGGAACGCGTGGTCGACTACGGCCACTCGTTCAGTCCTACGCTGGAGATGCGGGCTCTTCCCGAACTGCTGCATGGCGAGGCAGTGGCCGTCGACATGGCGCTGACCACGGTGTTGGCCGAGGGGCGCGGTCTGGTGTCCACACAGGATCGTGAACGCGTGTTCCGTCTGATGGGCAGGCTGCGGTTGCCCGTCTGGCACCCGCTGCTGGATGCCGAGCTGCTGGAACACGCGCTGCAGGAGACCGTTCGGCACCGGGACGGGTGGCAACGCATGCCGATCCCGCTCGGTATCGGCGCGGCCTGCTTCCTCAACGACCTCACCGCCGCCGAACTCGGTCTCGCGGCCGAGATCCTCCGAGAACTCGGGGAGAGGACCGAACCTGGGACAACGGCGGCCGAGCTGGTCGTCACCGATGTCGCCCGCCGGTCCACCGCCGCCGGGAATCGGATGATCCGCCGGTCCTCGCTGCCGCCTGGCGGCAGTCGGGAGGAGGAGACGAGGACCGGCACGAACTTCCACTTCGTGCTGGCCGGCCACGGCGAACTGCGCGTCGACGACGTGTCGCACGACCTGCGCCCCGGCTACCTGGTCGCCACCGGAGCCGGGGCCGTGCACCGGTTCGCGAACCAGGGCACGGAGGACCTCAGCTGGTTGGTGATCGAGGTGTCCGGAACAGACGAGGCATCCGTGTCTGCCACGGGAGGCGCCGCATGACCCGGCGGCGGGGCCTCCCCGGGGCCACCGCGGTGCACCATGTCGCCTACACCGTCCCGGATCTGGCCCAGGCGGTCGAGTTCTTCGTCGAGGTCATCGGTGCGGAGCTGGTCTACACCGAGGGCCCGGTGCAGGACGGCGAGGGTGACTGGATGACCCGCAAGCTCGCCGTGGACGCCGCGGCCACCGCACGGGTCGCGATGCTGCGGTTGGGCCCGGTGACCAACCTGGAGCTCTTCGAGTACACCGCGCCGGACCAGCGAAGGCAGCTTCCCCGCAACAGCGACTGGGGCGGCCACCACCTGGCGATCCACGTCACGGACGTCGACGCCGCCGCGGCCTATCTGCGAACCCGACCGGGCGTCCAGGTGCTCGGCGACCCGGAGACGATCACCGACGGCCCGATCGCGGGGGACCGGTGGGTGTACTTCCTGACACCGTGGGGGATGCAGCTGGAGTTGATCAATCTGCCGGCTGGAGCACCGTTCGAGCAGCGAACCACCGCGCGGCTGTACCAGCCGGACCAGCCCTGGGCCAACCACTGAGGAGCATCGTGACCGATCCGTCAGCACAGACCGCGCTCGTCCCCGCCGGCCAAGGACCGACGACCTGGTTCGACGGCAACGTCTACACCGTCAAGGCGAGCGCCGAGACCACCAACGGCGCCTTGTCCGTCCTGGAGTCCTCGATCCTGCCGGGAAACGGTCCGCCGCTGCACGTCCACACACAGGAGGACGAGGCGTTCTACGTGCTGTCCGGCCGGCTGAGTTTCACCGTCGGCGACGAACAGTTCGTTGGCAAGGCGGGGGATTTCGTCTTCGTCCCACGAGGCACACCGCACTGTTTCACGAACGTCGGCGCCCACGTGGCTCACACGATCTTCGTGTACACCCCCGCCGGGTTCGAGAAGTTCTTCGTGGAGGCGGGAGACCCGGCCGTACCTGGCATGCCGATCCCGACCTGGGGACCTGCGGAATTCGAACGGGCGACGAAGATTGCCGCCCGCCATGGGTGGGAGGGCCCACGATCCGAGCAGGAGGCTGGTCGTCAACGAGCTGTCAACGCAACCTGACGACACCGCCAGGTGACCGGCTTCTGCGGCCGAACAGTGGCTGGGTGATGCCCTCCGGTCACAGAGACAGAAGGAACGGGAAGACGGCCGGTCCGCCGGTCCACGACGACTTGGTCCGATGCGACTGCACCGCCACAGCGGCGAATCGGCTGTGGCCGCTCGACATCACCGAACACCGCACCGGTGAAGGAAAGCCGTATCTGTGCGCTGGTCAAGGACGTCTACTCCCATCGGATCGTCGGCTACTCCCTCGACTCCAGGACGAAGTCCCGACTCGCCGTCACGGCGCTCACCAACGCGGTCGCCCGCCGCGACGAGGTCGCCGGTTGCGTGGTGCACGACCGACCGCGGCTCGCAGTTTCGGTCCGGGAAGTTCGTTCGTGCCCTGGTTTGGTTCGCCGGATAGTTGGTGTCGAGTTCCGTCGCGGTGGACCAGTCCCACAGGATTCGGGTGGGTTCTCGGGTCAGGCGCGGCAGATGTCCTGCGCGTGCCGCAGCGACGAGCCGGTCTGGTCGATGTCGAACACCTGCGCGGCCTGCACGCTCCTTTCCAGTGCCTCGGCCAGCGGCTTGTGCGTCGAGTCGGTCTCGGCCATGGCGGCGGCGAGTTCGGATATCCCGGACAGCCGTCGTATGTCCGCCAACTCGAAGTCCCGGGTGATCGGTTCCGTGCGCACGACGAGCCCGCACAGCGCGTCGTAGTCCTCGTCGACGTTCGTGCCCGAGCTGAGTGCCCACGCGAGGCCGAGCCCACCAGCGCCGATCGCGAGCCCGATCGCGACACCGACGACCACCCCGCCCCACCGTCGTGTGGGCGGTCCGTAGCTGGGCGGTCCGTAGGCTGGAGGTCCCTGGAACGGTGGTCCGGGAGGCTGTGGATACCCGTGCGGCACCGGGTCCTGTGACGGCACGCCCTGCGGTTCGGTGCCCGGTGTGTTCATCGTTCTCCTCCGGTGGTGGGTCGCATTCCCTCTGGATCATGCCGTATTGGGGTCTTCGTGCGAAGGTCTCGCTCCGACCGGCGGGCACCGGCCTTCTGCTCGGGTTCGGTGAAAGGCGGTTGGTCGTAGCATCGATTCCGACGAGGAGGAGCGAACGCCGGAGGACGACCAGACGAGTACGCAGGCCGGCTCCGCTCCGACGGTCGCCTTTCGCGGTGCGCGAGCCGGTCGCCGGAGGCAACGGCCCCCACAGGCAAGCGCGGCGTCGTTCTGGTTAGATTGCGCCCCGACCTGCTGGCTCTGTCGTGTCCCGGTTCGTTGCCCGCGTTGACCGATCTGGCCATAGCCGGCAACTCCTACCAGAGCGAAGGGGCCAGTGCCGTGAAGATCGTGTTCGCCAGCCTGCCCGCCTACGGGCACCTGTATCCGATGCTGCCGCTGGCGCAGACCTGCGTCGACGCCGGTCACGACGTGATGGTCGCGGCAGGCGGGCCTTTCCTGACGGAGCTGCCGTTCCGGACCGTCCAGGGCATCCAGGACGGAGTGACCCTGCGCGACCTGAGGCAGGAGGCGAGCCGCGACACCCCGGCGGCAACGGGCATCGAGTTCGCGGCGCGGATGTTCGGCGCGACCGGAACCCGTTACGTGGAACCGGTCCTGCGGGAGCTGTTCGAGCGGGAACGCCCGGATCTCGTGGTGTACGAGCTGCTGGACCTGGGTGCGGCCGTGGCGGCGGCACGCCTCGGGATCCGCGCGGTGGCGATGGGTCTGGTGTTGTGGAACCCGATGTTCGCGCGGTTCTACGAACTGGCGGGTGCCGACCCGACCCTGTTGCAGGACGGCTACCTGGACTCGATACCGCCCTCCCTGCAGACCCCGGGCCCGCTACCCGAACGGCGGCAACCGATCCAGCCCGCGCACTGGGTTCCTCCCATCCCGCTGCCGGCGTGGTTGCCGGACCTGCCGCGCAAGCGGGTGTACGTGACGCTCGGCACGGTGGTGTTCGACGCGGTCGACGTGCTGCGCCGGGCGATACTCGCGGTGGCGGGCCACGATGTCGAGGTGCTGGTGTCGGCGGGGCCGGGCAGCGACCCCGCGTTGTTGGGCGAACTGCCGGCGAACGTGCACGTGGAGCAGTTCGTCTCACAGCCCGAGGTGTTGCGCCACGTCGACCTGGTCGTCCATCACGGTGGCTCCGGCACGATGCTGGGGTCGCTCGCCGAGGGCATACCGCAGTTGGTCCTGCCGCAGCGCGGGGACCATCCGTTCAACGGGGCGGCGCTCGTACGCGCGGGAGCGGGACGGGTACTGGCCAACGACGAGCAGACGCCCGACGCCTTGGGGGAGGCGATCGGGGTGTTGCTGTCCGACTGCCCCGAACGCGTCATCGCCAAGCACATCGCGACCGAGATAGCCATGATGCCGAAACCGTCACCTGCGCTCCTCGAGTCCTTCTGATACGCGAAGGCCCTTCCGTAGAACCTGGAACTGCGTGGCATCCCTGTCGAGGACCTGATTCCGCGCGGCGACGGCGATTGCCCGCCGATCTTCTGCGTGTACGAGAGCGGTGGCACCATCGGTCTGCGGTCCGCGCGCCCAGTCGGCGCGGTGAACGACTGGTGCGAGGAGCGGACCCGGCAAGAGGCTCCGCGGTGTGGACCCGGCGCGGCGAGGTCTTCGCCGTGCACGCCGCGGGCAACCGCCCCGCCGTGCACTTCGGTTGGCTGGCGGCCCTCGCCGCCGGTCGCCGGGTCGCGGTGCGGCCGTCCCGGCGGGAGCCGTTCACCTCGCACCGGCTGGTGTCCGCGTTGCGTGTCAGTAGCGTAGAACGAGAGCTGCACCACGCGGCCAAGGGTGCGAAGCCGGCCTAGCGTACGCCCACACATGACCATGGGCCCGGCACAAGGCCGGGCCCATGGGGTCATGCTTCTGCGTGGAGACCGGTCACGACGTCGGAGTCTCGACCGGCGAAGCCTCCGTGTTGACGATCTCCTGGCAGCTCTTTGCCTGCTCGTAGGCGGCCTTGAGTTCCGGGTTCGCCCCGAAGGACACCGTCGGGTCCACCTCGCCGAGCGCCGACAGCTCCTGTCCGAGCGTGGTGAACGCCTCCTGGAACGCCGCCGGGTCGTCGACCGGTGCCGCGGCTGCCTTGGCCTTCGCGCTGGCCACGGTCTGCTTGGCGGTGCCGAGCTGGTCCTGGAAACCGGTGGCGGTCTCCTCACCGTTCTTGACCGGCGGGGCGCCAGCGTCGTCCACCGCACTTGCCATGCTGTCGAGCGCCGTCTCCACCTTGCCGAGGTACTCGACCATCGAGTCCTTGGTGACCTGCAGGTTGTTCGGGTCGACATCAGGCGTGTCGGCCAACGCGGTGACGTCTTCCTTCATCGACGAGCACACCTCTTCGGCCCAGGCGACAGCATCCTCGTCGGCGCCACCCGACTCCGCGCTGGAGCCGGTGTTGCTGGTGCTGTTCGAGGCGGTGTTCTCGCCACTGTCACCGCAGCCTGCCACGACGAACGCGAGCAGTGCTGCCGCCACCGCGGTGGTCAGTTTGGTCATGTGACTTCCTCCCAGTAGTTACGCCTCGCCACGGTCTTCCATCGCCGTGCCGCGGCGCTGTGACACGGCGATGGCCGCAGCGATGAGTACCACGCAACGACCGCCTTAATGATCCGAATCGCGGTGTTTGCGTCGTCGCCGACGGAGAGGGTGACGATCGCCGAGGCGATCAGCAGCGGGTCCAGGCTCATGACCTTGATCAACGGGTTGTTCGGCGGGTGGGCGGTGTCCTCGGCAGGGTCGCCGACTGTGTCGTTAATCACGGTCGTGGCGGCCGGCGACGATTGGCGCCAGCACGGCGAGCAGGCCGGGGAGTGGCCCTTTCACGCAGCGAGTCACGCGTGACCATGGCCGCCAGCAGACTCGTCTCCTTCGAGCCGCGCGCACTCGTTCCGCTTGGACGGTCGTATCGCGCCGGCTCGGTACTCGACATCGGGCCGGACACGGGTACCGACGGGCAACATCCGTCGATCGCCGCGGTCGGGGAGCCGAGGGCTGGTCGCCGAGCCGGTCACTTTCCTTTTGACAGTAAGAGATCTTGCGGGTAACCACCACATCGCGGTTACGGTCGGCAGGTCGAGGGAGCAGAGGGGGAATGGGGAATGGCGTCGACGCACGCGGATGTCGCCGTTGTCGGTGGTGGGATCATCGGCAGCTGTGTTGCCTTCTACCTCGCGAAGAGGGGTGCGGACGTCGTCGTGCTCGATCCGGCGCCGGGTCAGGGAGCCTCGGCAGGCAACGCGGGAATGTTGGTGCCGAGCCAGTCCGTCCCGTTCGCGAACCTGACCACGGTGGGGGCGTGGCTCGGCGCGCTGGCCCACCGCGACAGCGCCATCAGCTTCCGCCGCCCGCTGTCGCTGAACCTGTTGCCGTGGTTCGCGCACCTCATGATCGAAGCCCGTCCCGGTCGGAGCAGGCGCACCACCGAACTGCTGTACCACCTGGCCCGTCGGAGCCTCCAGCTCTACGGGGAACTGGTTGACACAGAAGGGATCGACCTGCCCCTACGGTCGGCCGGTTCGCTGCGGGTGTTCCGCAGCGCGTCCGGACTCCTGCGCCAGTACCCGGTGTTGCGCACGCTGGCCGGCTTCGGTGCCGAGTTCGAACTGTTGGGGCCCCGTGCCCTGCGGCGGGCCGAACCGGCACTGCACACGGGACTGGCCGGCGCGGTCGACTTTCCCGGTGACCGCAGCCTCGATCCTTCGCGGACCACACACGCCATCGCCGACGCCGCCCGGGCTCGGGGCGCGCGGTTCCAGGCCGACCGTGTCCTCGGGGCCCGGCGCACGGGCGGGCGGGTCGAGTCGGTGACCACCGACCGCGGCACGGTCCGGGCCCGCTGGTTCGTCGTCGCCGCCGGTGCGGCCAGTGCGCGGGTCGGGCGGCTCCTGGGGGTCCGGCTGCCGGTGCGGCCCGGCTACGGCTGGAGCCTCACCTATCCGACCGATCACCCCCTCCTGCGGCACGCCGTGATGCTGGAAGAGGACCACGTGGTGATCAACTCCCGGGAACGCTCGGTGCGGTTGACCACCGGGATGGAGTTCGGCGGCACCACGCACGACGAGCCGCGCGCCGGCGCCGCCCCGTGGCTCGACGCCGTGGCCCGGTCCTACGTGCCCACGCTGCCTGCCCGCGAGACCGCGGCGGCACCCTGGCGCGGCGCCCGACCGATGACGCCGTCCGGCGTTCCGCGCGTCGCCCGTGTCGGCGCGAACGTCGTCGCCGCCACCGGCCACGGCACGTTGGGCATGACGCTGGGCCCCGTGACCGGGCAGCTGGTCAGCGCGCTCGTCACGCCCTGACCGGCTCCGTCCATTCGCGACACTCGGAGAGAACCCGTGAACGATCTGCACGAACGGATAGTGGTGGGCGACGCGCACAACGACCTGCTGGCCATCGTGGCCCTGCGCGACCCGGACCGCTGGGGGAGCTACTTTCGCGACCACTGGTACCCGCAGCTGGTCGCCGGCGGGGTGAACCTCCAGGTACTTCCCATCATGATCGACCGCGAGTTCCGGCCCGAGGGCGCGCTGCGGCGCACCCTGCGCATGGTCGAGGCCGCGCACCGGATCGCCCAGCAGAACGCCGACGTCGTCGCCCTGTGCCGATCGGGGGCCGACATCGACGCCGCGCTCGCCGCACACCGGGTCGCACTGGTCCTCGCGCTGGAGGGGTGCGCGCAGCTGGACGAGGACGTCGAGCTGCTGGCGACCATGGTCCGGCTCGGCGTGCGCATGGTGTCGCTCACCCACTTCGGTCGCACCGCGCTGGCCGACGGCTCGGCCGAACAGGACACCGGTAGCAGGCTCTCCCGGGCCGGGGCGGCGGCGATCGCGCTGCTCGACCGGCTCGACGTCCTCGTCGACGTGTCCCATCTCAACCCGGCGGGTGTCGACCACGTTCTCGAGCTCACCACGCGGCCGGTCGTCGCGAGCCACTCGGCGGCGTTCGCTTTGCGTGCCCACCACCGGAACCTGACCGACGACCAGCTCCGGGCCATCGCCGCCACCGGTGGGGTGATCTGCCTGAACCTCTACGCCGGCTACCTGACCGAGGACGAACCCACGATCGACCACGTCGTCGACCACATCGTCCACATCGGACGGATTGCCGGTGAGGACCACGTCGGCATCGGCTCCGACTTCGTCGCCGAGCTGTTCGCGGAGACGGTGCCGGCCTGGCACCGCCCGCTGATCGTCGAGGGCACCGACGGCGAACGGCTCGTGCCAGGGCTGTTCGGCCCCGCCGGCCTGCCCCACCTCACCACCGCTCTGCTCGGCAGGGGCCTGTCCGAGTCCTTCGTCACGAAGGTCATGGGCGGCAACCTGCTGCGCCTGCTCCACAACCGACACTCCGGAAAGGACTGACATGGACAACGCGAACGCACTGTCGCCCCAGCAGATCGACGAGTACCGGACCACGGGCTACCTCGTCCAGGAACGCGTCTTCGACGAGGACGAGGTGACGTGGCTGCAGGCCGAGGCCGCGCGGGAGTTCGCCGCGGGCGGTGAGCGGGTCACGGTCGAGGAGGGCACCGACATCGTCCGCGGCGTGCACGGCTGCCACCTGTACACCGAGGCGTTCGGCCGACTCGTCCGCTCGCCCCGGCTGCTCCCGGTCGCCGAGCAGCTACTGGACGACGACGTCTACGTGCACCAGTTCAAGATCAATGCCAAGCGGGCCTTCAAGGGCGAGGTGTGGGAGTGGCACCAGGACTACACGTTCTGGCACCACGAGGACGGGATGCCCGCGCCCCGCGCGCTGACCGCCGCGATCTTCCTCGACGAGGTGACCGAGTTCAACGGCCCGCTCACCTTCGTCCCCGGCGGCCACGACGACGGCATGATCGACACCGAGGTCAACGGCGAGGGCTGGGCCGGCACCCTGGCCGCGAGCCTCAAGTACTCGGTCGACATCGACACGATGCGCAAGCTGATCGAGCGCAACGGCATGGCCGCGCCGAAGGGCCCGCGCGGCTCGGTCCTCTGGTTCGACGCCAACATCCCGCACAGCTCGGTGCCGAACATCTCCCCGTTCGACCGCGGTCTGCTGCTGATCACCTACAACAGCGTGGCGAACAGGATCGACCTCGCCCGCGGCACCCGGCCCGAGTGGCTCGCCGCTCGCGACTTCACGCCTCTGACCGCCCTGCACTCGATGTCGTCCTGAGGACGCGATGACGACCTCACTCGCGCACCGCGTCGCCGTGGTGACGGGCGCCTCGTCCGGGATCGGCGCGGCCACCGCCCTGGCGTTGTCGGCGGCCGGGGCCCGCGTCGCACTGCTCGCCCGGGGCTCGGCCGCGCTGGCTGGGGTCGCGTCGACCCTGCCCGGCGAGTCGCTGCCGGTGCCGACCGACGTCGCCGACGACGCCCAGGTGGCGGCGGCCATGGACCGCGTGGTGGCGAGGTGGGGTGTGCCCGACCTCGTCGTCACCTCGGCCGGGGTGTCCCACCCGGCACCGCTTTCCGGGCTCACCCCGGAGCTGTGGCGGGAGACCGTCGACGTCAACCTGTCCGGCACGTTCTACGTCGCCCGCGAGGCCGGCCTGCGCATGCGGGCGGTCGGCGTCACCGGGGACATCGTCACGGTCGGCTCCGAGCTGTCGGTGATCGGCATGGCCTCCTACGTCGCCTACTGCGCGGCGAAGGCCGGCGTGCTCGGCCTCACCCGTGCCCTCGCGGCCGAGCTCGCGCCGCTGGTCAGGGTGAACGCCGTCTGCCCCGGGCCGGTCGACACGCCGATGCTCGCCGCGGAGTTCGCCGCCGAGGGCGACGCCAGCACGGCACGGGCGGAGACCGTCGCCCGCGTCCCGTTGGGACGGTTGGCCACCGCGGACGAGGTCGCGGCGGCGGTGTGCTACCTCGTCGCCCCCACCACCTACGCCACCGGAACGGTGTTGAACCTGGACGGCGGCACCACCTGCGTCTGAGAGGAAGTCCATGCGTGCCAACAGGATCGTGCACACCGTCGAGTCGCACACCGAGGGCATGCCGACGCGCGTCGTGGTCGGCGGCGTCGGCGCGCTCCCCGGCGTGACCATGGCGCAGCGCCGGTGCTACGCCGTCGAGCACCGCGACGACCTGCGCGCCCTGCTGGTCCGCGAACCCCGAGGGCACGCCGCGATGTGCGCGGCGCTCCTGCAACCACCCGCACGGCCCGACGCCGACGCCGGCGTGCTCTACCTCGAACACGCCGGCTGGCTGCCGCTGTGCGGTCACGGCACGATCGGGGTCGCGACCGTCCTCGTGGAGACGGGCATGGTCGAGGTGGCCGAGCCCACCACGACGGTGCGCCTGGACACCGCGGCCGGCTTGGTGGTGGCGGAGGTCGCCGTCTCCGGCGGTGTCGCGCGATCGGTGACGATCGACAGCGTGCCGTCGTTCGTGCTGGAGCGCGACCGCGAGGTCACGGTCACCGGCGTCGGCCCCGTGCGCTGCGACATCGCCTACGGCGGCAACTTCTACGCCATCGCCGAGCTCGCCGACCTGGGTGTCCCCTTCGAACCCGGTGCCCGGCAACGGATCGTGGACGTCGGTATGTCCATCATGGACGAGATCAACGCGGCGGGCCCGCCGGTCCACCCCGAGGACCCGTCGATCGTGGGCTGCGACCACGTCTACCTCGCCGCCCCCGGTTCTACGGCGCTCCGGTCCCGCCACGCCATGGTCATCCGGCCCGGCTTCCTCGACCGGTCGCCGTGCGGGACCGGGACCGGGGCGCGCATGGCCCAGCTGCACGCCCGCGGGGAGCTGGAAATCGGCCGGGAGTTCCGCAACGAGTCGTTCCTCGGCACGCACTTCACCGGCACACTGGTCGCCGAGCGCCGGGTCGGCGAGCACCGGGCCGTGCTGCCCCGGATCACCGGCCGGGCCTGGCTGACCGGGACGGCGCAGCTCGTCCGCGACCCGGACGACCCGTTCCCGACCGGTTTCGAACTCTGAGCCACGATGACCACCGGCTCCCTGTGGCGGTTCCTGCTCGTGGCCCTGCTGGGCGGGATCAGCTTCCCCATGCTCAAGCTGACGCTCGCGGGCGTGACCCCGGCCCAGCTGGTGTTCGGCCGCCTGCTGCTCGGCGCGGTGGTGCTGCTGGTCCTGGCCGGCGTGCGCGGTGTGCGGCTGCCGCGTCCCGGCGGCGTGTGGGGCCATGTGGTCGTGGCCGCGCTGCTGGGCAACGTGGTGCCCTTCATGCTGCTGTCCCACGGCGAACGCACGACCGACGCCGCGGTCGCCGGCATCCTGGTCGGCAGCACCCCGCTGCTCACCCTGGCGCTGGCGGCGGTGGCGCTGCCGACCGAGTCGGTCACCCGGCGCAAGGTGATCGGCCTGCTGACGGGCTTCTGCGGGCTCGTGGTGGTGCTCGACCCGTGGCACCGGCCCATCGGCTCCCTCGGCGGGCAGCTGGCCTGCCTGGGCGCGGCCCTGTGCTACGCGCTGTACTTCCTCCACATCCGCAGGTACCTCTCGCCGCTGGGGCTCGCCCCGGTGTCGCTGATCGCCGCGCAGCTGTGCGCGGCCACCGTGCTCCAGGCGCCGCCGGTGCTGGTGGAGGGGGCCACGCCGCACCTCACCGGCGAGGTCGTGGCCGGCATGGTGATCCTCGGCCTGCTCTGCACGGGGCTGGGCTACACGCAGCTGTTCCGGCTCATCGGCGAGGTCGGGGCGGCCACGGCGTCCGCGGTCAACTACCTCGAGCCGGTCTTCTCCGCGCTGATCAGCACCGTCCTGTTGGGAGAGTCGCTCACCTGGACCATGCTGGCCGGTGGCGCGGTGCTGCTCGGCGGCCTGGCCTACGCGGAGAACCGGCTCCGGCGACCGCGGTGGTCCGGCGTCGCCGGGGAGGTCCCGTGAGCGCGGCGGCGTGGGTGCGCGCGGCGGTCGCCGACCTGGACATGATCCGCGCGCGTGACCCGTCGTGCGCCTCGCGGACCGAGGCGTTGCTGCACCCCGCGCTGCCGGCGATCTGGACCTACCGGGTGGCGCACCGGCTGCACCGCCGCGGCCTGCGCCGCACGGCCCGGTTCCTGTCCGGCCTGGCCCGGGTGCTCTGCGGCGGCATCGAGATCCACCCTGGCGCGCGGATCGGCCGCGGCTTCTTCATCGACCACGGCACCGGCGTGGTGATCGGCGAGACCGCGGTGATCGGCGACGACGTCACGATCTTCCACCAGGTCACGCTCGGCGCGGTCGGCTGGTGGCACGACCGGGCCCGGCCCGCAGGCGCGCGCAGGCACCCGCTGGTCGGGGACCGGGTGGTGATCGGCGCGAACGCCACGCTGCTGGGCCCGATCACCGTCGGCCCCGACAGCGTCGTCGGCGCGCAGGCCCTGGTGATCGACGACGTGCCGGGCGGGTCCCGGATCCTCGCCCCGCCTGCCGGGCCGTACCGCCTGCGCACCACGGCCGTCGTCGTCAACTTCCCGACCTGGTGAACCCCGACAAATCGACACGGAGGCATGTGTGACGACCACGACCCGGCGTTCCCCGGTGGACTCGTTCGCCGACCTGATCGGCGGCACCCCGTTGGTGCGGCTGGACTTCGGCGCCGACGCGGTGGCGACCGTCTACGCCAAGCTTGAGTCGGTCAACCCGCTGGCGAGCGTCAAGGACCGCACCGCGCTGTTCATGATCGAGGGTGCCGAGCGGCGCGGTGAGCTGCACCGCGGCACGAGCACCGTCGTGGAGGCGTCGTCGGGCAACACCGGCATCGCGCTGGCCGCCCTGTGCGCGGTCCGCGGCTACGCGTGCGTGATCGTGCTGCCCGACGACGTGACGGCCGAACGGATCCAGCTGCTGCGGTCCTTCGGTGCCGAGGTCGTGCTGTCCCCGTACCAGGACGGCTACGCGGCGGCCGTCGCCCTGGCCGAGGAGATCCACCGCGCCCGCCCCGGCTCCTGGTACGTGTGCCAGCACGAGAACCCGGACAACGTGGCGGCCCACTACACCACCACCGGCCCGGAGATCTGGACCGACCTGGACGGCGACGTGGACCTCCTGGTCTGCGGCTACGGCACCGGCGGCACCCTCACCGGCTCGGCCCACTACCTGAAGGAACGCAACCCCGCCCTCCACGTGGTGGCGGTCGAACCGGACCGCTCCCCGCTCCTGAGCCAGGGCCGCGGCGGACTGCACGCGATCCCCGGCCTCAACGGCGGCTTCCTCACCTCGACCACCGACGTCACCTGCGTCGACGAGGTCCTGACCGTGACCGACGACGAGGCCAGGGCCGCCGCCCAGGCCCTCGCCCGCACGGCGGGCCTGCTGGTGGGCATCTCCTCCGGCGCGGCCGCCCACGCCTGTCGCACCCTGGCCGTCCGCCCCGACCTGGCCGGCAGGACCATCGTCACCGTGTTCCCGGACACCGGCGAGCGCTACCTGTCCGCCCTGAGCGCCGGATGACGGTGGCCTCATTCGGGTGGGGTCTGGTAGCAAGTTTCGCGTCGTCGTCGCTTCGGGGGTGTTCGTCGCGGGAGCCGTGGTGCAGCGTGCACTACCGGCGTCGTAGCGCTGCCGGGATCGTCCGTCGGCCTTCTGGTTGACAGAGTCTCCTGTGGAAGATCCTGGGACGGAAGTACGAGGGGGACGGATGAAGGCAACGAGCAGGGGGCTTCGGTGCACGGCGGTCGTGCCGGCCATGCGAGGTTCCGCGACGACGTCGGGTCGTGGTTCGAACACGGTGGTTGCCGAAGGCACGTGCAGGATGCGGGGGCGGCCCGTTGCGGCCGTGCCGGCGAGTTGACCTGGTTCGGTTCGACCATGAACGAGAGGTTCGGAAGCCGGCAGGGCGCCGCGACGGATGAGCGGGTCCGGGCCGTGTTCAGCCTGCTTTCCAGCTGGCGGACCGCGTCGGCCATCGGTTCTCTGGAGAGTGGCCCCAAGCGGTTCGGTGCCCTTCTCCGGGAGATGGACGGGGTCAGTCCCAAGGTGCTCACGCGGACGTTGCGCCGTCTGGAGGGGTTCGGCATGGTCAGGCGGCAGGTCTACCCGGCCGTTCCCGCGCATGTCGAGTACTCGCTCACCAAACTCGGGGAGAGCGTGGCGGCTCCCTTGCTGGAACTGCGGTTCTGGGTCGAGACCAACACCGGCTCGCTGGGAGGTGACGGGTCGGAGGAACGGTGAACCGCCTGCGGTGGTTTCGTCCGCCGTGCGGTCCCGGTCGTGTCGCAGGTGGAAGGCTCGGTGTGGCGCCGGATCCGGGCCCTGGCCCCGGATCCGGCCACCCGACGGGACTCGCTGTGGCTCGTCCTACCGGTCATCGGATGGCAGCGCGTCGGCCGCACGGTCGGAGAGCTTCTCGTCGACCGCGTCCAGGTTGTCCTCCGCCCAGGCGCGCAACGCCGCCAGCGGTGCGGCGGCGCTGACGCCGAGCCGGGTGAGGGAGTACTCGACGTGCAGCGGGACGGCCGGGTAGACGGTGCGGTCGACGAGGCCGTGCTCCTCCAACCGGCGCAGTGTCTGGGTCAGCACCTTCGAGCTGATTCCCTGCAGGTTCCGCTGGAGGGCACCGAAGCGCTGTGCGCCGCCCTCCAGGGTGCCGATGGCGAGCGCGGACCACTTGTTGGCCAGGAGGTCCAGTATCGTCCGGCACGGACACAGCGCCGCGTAGACGTCGTGGTCGCGATGACGTCCACTGATGCACCTCGCGGTCATGACGACTCTCCTGTCATCGCCGGTGAAAGGCCTCGATTCCGCCCTTGCCCCTGATCGTCCGGGCAACCGTAGCCCGCGCGGGATCCTTACCCACAAGATCGCTTACTTCCCTGGCGGGAGACGGGGGTCGTCGAGGATAGCGACTCCTCATGTGTCCACTGTGGATTGACGAGGCCGTCCAGGGCCCGACGCCAGCCGGTTCCGTCACAGCCCGCCAACGCGGCGCGCCGCCCGTCCGCACGACGTTGGTGCCGATCCGGTGAGCGAGAGGTCGCGCGGTTCGAGTACGCGCCCGAGCACCAGCATCAGGACTCCCGACTCCGATGGCGGCCTGGCCGTAGTCATTGTCAGCTTGTCGGCGGCCCGAGGCCCAGGCCCCGTTTCGGTGAATTCGTTCGTCCTCGTGTTCGGTTCGCTCAGCATTCGCCGGACTCCGCCGATCAAGGGAGAATCAGGGCATGGCGAGGGAGGGCCGACTGACCGTCGGCGTCGAGGAGGAGTACCTCATCGTCGACGCCGTCAGCCGGGCGACGTGCGCGGAGGGGCCCCTGGTCGCCGACAGCGCCGCTGACGAGCTCGGCGCTCGGGTCGGGACCGAGTTCACCCGGTTCCAGGTCGAAGCTCGCACCGATCCGCACGACTGCCTCCTGTCGCTCGGCGAGCAGGTCCGGGCCATGCGCGCCGCCACCGCGGTCGCCGCGGCCCGTCACGGGGTGCGGGCGGTGTCCTCCGGGACGCCGGTGCTCGGGGAGCTGACCCCGCCGCCGGTCACCGCCGACCCTCGCTACGCGGCGAGCCTCGCCCGTTTCCGGGCACTGAACGACGAGCAGTCCGCGTGTGCCTGCCACGTGCACGTCGGGTTGGCTGAGCGGCCCGTGGCCCTGCGGGTCAGCAACCATCTGCGACCCTGGCTGCCGGTGTTGGTCGCGATCTCGGCCAACTCGCCCTACTGGGCCGGCCGCGACACCGGCTACGCGAGTTGGCGTGCGATGGGCTGGGCACGCTGGCCCGCGGCCGGGCCGCCGCCCTTCTTCCACTCACCCGCCCACTTCGACGACCTGCTGGGCCGGCTGCGGGATTCCGGTGCGATCATGGATTCGGCCGGCGTGTACTGGGATGTGCGGCCCTCGCACCACCTGCCGACCGTGGAGGTCCGCGTGGCCGACGCCGCGACCACGCCAGGTGAGACCCAGCTGTTCGCCGCCCTGGTCCGAGGGCTGGTGGACACCGCGGTGGAGGCGATTGCCGCCGGTGAACCCGACCCAGACCCGGAACCGGAGATCCTCCGGACCGCCTACTGGCGCGCCGCCCGCGACGGCCTGTCCGGCCACGCCGTCGACCCGCACACCGCGCGCCTGCAGCCCACCCGAACACGGGTGGTCCACCTGCTCGCCCACATCCGGGATGCCGCCCGACGCAACGGCGACCACGACCTCATCGAGCGGGAATGGCTCGAGTTGGCGGAACGCGGCTGCGGGGCGGACCGACAGCGCGCCGTCCGACGTGTCCGCGGCCGGCTCACCGACGTCGTCGACCACCTCACCCTTACCGCCACTCACGCCCGACAGTGAGAGGCGTTGCGGTTGGTTGCTCCATTTGGGCGGTGTGATCGTCACCGGGGCGGGCACTCCCGGGGCAGTAACTCGAACTGGGAGGTCACGTGCAGCGCATCCGTCCGTCCAAGCCGGTCGCGGTCTTCGGCGCGATCTTCGGTCTTGCCATCCTGGTGTTCGGTGTGATCCAGATGAAGGACAGCACCAGCGGCTTCTTGTGGCTGTGGTTGGCGGCCGGTCTGGGGATCATCGGGTTCAACCTGTGGGCCGCCTTTGCCAAGAAGGGTGCGACGCAGGTCGTCGAGCACGACAACACCCGTTGAGGAAAGGTGCCACAGCCATTTCTTCAGTGCCGCCCGGGGGTTGAGCACAGGCGACCGGGAATTCACGCACCGCCCCGAGGAGCGCTGTAGGGTGCCGAGGTGACCGCGGCGGACGACGACTACGATGTCGCCGTTTCCTTCGCCGGTGAGCACCGCGAGTACGTCGAAGCCGTCGTCCGCGCCGCCAAGGCACTCGGTCTCCGCGTCTTCTATGACCGGGACATGACGAACGAGTTGTGGGGCAAGAACTTCCTCACGGCCTTTCGCAAGGTCTATTCGTCGGCCACCCGTTACTTCGTCCCGTTCATCTCGGTGGAGTACTTCTCGAAGCCCTACCCGCGGGACGAGTTCTCCTACGCGATGCTCAGAGCGGTCGAGCGGGGGGACGACTACATCCTCCCGTTCCTGATGGACGACGCGGAGATACCGCCCGAACTCCTGCACCCGCACATCGGCTACCTCCGCGCCGCGGACCACACGCCGCGGCAGCTCGCGGAGCGGCTGCGGATCAAGGTCGACCAGGCGCGGGCAGCCGGCCAGACGCCACAGACGATGGGCAGGCTGGTGCAGGACGCGCTCCAGGTCGACCCCACGTTTCCCGCGGACATCCCGGACTTCACGAATCGGGTCGACGAGATCGAGGCGTCGAGGCAGCACGCGTCGACCGCGCGGCCGGTGATCGTCTTCCACGGCATGGGCGGTGTCGGCAAGTCGAAGCTCGCCATCCACCTCGCGCACGGGTTCGGGAAGGGCCGGTCCGACAGGCTCGTCTACCTGAACATGCGCGGTCACCAACGGGAACCGATAGACCCTGTGGACGCGGTCGACGTCCTGTTGTCGCGGCTCGACATCGTCCCCGAGGGCAAGCCGCAGCTGAAGTTCGACCAATGGCACGTCGCGGCGGCGAGGACGAAGGCGATCCTCCTCCTGGACAACGTGGAGACCGCCGACCAGGCAGAGCCCCTGATACCGAACAGTGGTTCGACATTGGTGCTCATCACGTGCCGAAGCCTGATCGGACTGGACGCGGCGAAGTTCGTCCACGTCCGCGAGTTCGACGACCACGCCGCCGCGTCGATGGTCGGCGGCATCGTCAGCGTGGCGGAGTCGGTCGTGACGGAGGTCGCGGAGGTGCTGCTGCGCACCGCGCAGGACGCGGCCGTCGCGGACGGCGACATCCCCGCACTGGCCCGGTTTTCCCTCACCTTGGCTGACCTGCTGGGCAACCGCGGCGAGTCGGCCGAGGCGATCCAGGTCCTGGAGTCGGCGCTCACCCACGACATGACGGCTGGGGACCGATCGGGGCTCCTCGCGTCCCGGGGTGCCCGGTTGCGCGAGCTGGACGACCACGCCCATGCCATATCGACGTTGGAAGAGGCCGTGGCGCTCGCACGCGAGTGGGGCGAGGACAGGCACACGGCGTGGACCCTGAACTACCTGGGACTCGCCTACGAGATGGGCGGCCGGCAGGACGACGCTCTGCGGGTGGAGGGCGAGGCTCAGCGGATCTACGAGGGCCTTGACGACGCCGGTGGCGTCACCTGGGTGATCGGTTACCGGTCCCGCACACTGGAAAGCCTCGGCCGGTACGACGAAGTCGAGCACTCCCTCCTCGAAGCACTCGAGGCGATCAGGCGGCGGCCGCAACCGGCTCTCGGGGCGGAAGCCTGGGTGGCCCACAGGCTCTGCGAGTTCTTCCAGGCGACCGAACAGCACGCGAAGCTCGCGAACTCGGCACGAGACCTGCTGGGTGTCGCCAACGCCATGGACAACAACATCCTGCGAGAGCAGGCACGGGGGTTCCTGGAACACGTCATGCCGGGGGACGGCCTTGCGGAGCCTCGATGAAGTTCTTCAACGCGTGGAGGGTGCGCTCGCTTTCCTTGCGGTAACGCGCGACGACGACCGGCGCGAAGGGTTTCAGTGCCGGTGGGAGCGTGATCTCGATGTCCCGTTGGAGAGTCACGGTGTCGGCCGACTCGGTGAGGGTGTAGGTCACGGCGCTGTCGATGACGCCGAGCAGGCGTGGTCGCAGGGTCATCGGTTGGTGGAACGTCACGGTCTCCGGGCTCCGCATCGCGGTGACGACGCCTCGGCGCACGCCGAGGCCGCTCCGCTCCACGTACTCGGTGCCGACCCGGACCGGGCCGTCGGTGATGTCGATGGTGCCCGTGTAGTCGGCCGACGTGTCGAGCCACCGTCCGTAGCCACGGAGGTCGGTGATGACGTCGAACGTCCGCTCGGCGGTGCCGCGGATCCTGGCTGTCAGGGAGAGCGTTGGCATAGCGCGAAAGGGTAGTCCGAACACCCCGGAACCATCCTCGGGCCGGACGTGTCGAACGCGGTCGGCGACGTGGGTCGCGGCACCCTCTTCCCGGCCGGGGTGGCGGATCGCGACCGGGGAAGCCACCGGGCCCGGCCTGTCATGCGATGCGCTGTCGCGATCCCAGCACGGTCACCGTGAATCGTTTGCCGGGGTTCGGGCCGGGGGTGGCGCGGATGCGGATCCGGTGGTCGGGGGACGGTAGACGCAGCCGGACGTCGCGCACCAGGTGCGCGACCGTGGCCGTCGCCAGCAGTTCGGTGATGCCGGCGCCCAGGCAGGTGTGGCCGCCGACCGAGAACGGTGCGTAGACGCCCTTCCGGCGGCTGCCCGTGAAGTCGCGGTCCAGGTCGAAGGCGTCGGGATCCGCGTAGTGCTCGGGCAGGTGGTGGGGAACGGTCGTGGCGACCAGCACCCGCGTGCCCGTTCCCACGTGGCAGCCGCCGAACTCGAACGGCTTCACCACGGTCCTCGTGGAGCCCGGCGCAGGCGGGTACAGGCGGAGTGTCTCCATGACCAGCCGGTGGGTCACCGCCATCGAGCGCAGGCGCTCGAACGGCAGCCGGCCGTCCACGAACGAGGCGTCGACCTCCTCGGTCACGCGCTGGTGGACGGTGGGATGCCGCAGCAGGGCGTAGACCAGGAAGCTGTACAGGTAGGCCACGGTGTTGATGCCCGCGAAGTACCCCTGCAGCGCCATGCCAGCCTGGACGTCCGGCGGGTAGGGGCGCCCGTGCTGGTCGGTCGCGGCCAGGATGTGGTCGAGCAGGTCCGGCCTGCCGTCGTGCGGCCTCGCGGCGCGTTCGGCCAGCGCGGCGCCCGCGAACGCGCGGATCTCGTCCCGTGCCCGCCGGTACGCGGGCAGCCGCAGTGCCGCCCTCGGCCATTTCCCGGCGACGGTGACGTCGAGCACCCGCTCGAAGGCCGAACGCAGCTGCTCGAACCGGTCGGTCGTCGCGGCACCGGTGAGCACGCTCGACAACTGGTCGGCGGCCAGGCGCTGGCACTGGTCGACCACACGCAGCGGCGCACCCGGTCGCCACGCGCGGATCCGGGCCTCGGTGTGTGCCGAGAAGGTGTCCCACCGCGCGGCGAGCAGGTCGCGGGAGATGGCGCTGCCGAGGGTCCTGCGCAGGCGCCGGTGCGGAGCCCCTGTCAGGACGTGGACGCGCATGCCGAACTCGCGGTCGAGCCCGCCCATCGTGTCCCGGCTGGAGAAGTGCTCCTCGCCGTGCCTGTGCAGGAACTGGTTGGCCTCCTGGCCCGCCATGATCGTGAACGCCTGGTTCAGCGCGCGGACGCGGAAGACCGGCCCCAGCGCGCGGTGCTGCGCGACCAGGAACCGTTGGATGTCGCCCGCCATCGCCAGCGCGTTGCCGAGAACCGGGAGTCGTGGCGCCATGGGCGGCAGCCGTGTGGTGGTCATGGCGTCACAGCCACGTGAGTCGGGAGAACTGGTCGGCGTCCAGGCCGCTGCCGTCCAGGTTGGTGCGCAGCTCGGGCCGGGCGTCGGTGCCCCGGCCGAGCACGTCCATGCCCGCGGGCGTGACGAGCGACCTGTCGAAGGTGATCACCAGGACCTCGCCGTCGGCGCTGACCCGCTCGACCTGCCACCGGCTGCGGAGTATCCACAGTGGACCGCGGCCGCGCCAGACGAACCGGTGGTCGTCCTGCCGGTAGCGGTCGGTGCCGACCACGCGTCGGGCCGCGCCGGCACGGGTGCGGTAGTCGACCTCGTCCCGCAGCACGAGGTCGCCGCCGGGCAGCGGGGTGTAGGTGATCGTGGGGTCCAGCCTCTTCCCGGACAGCCACATCGGGAAGGTCGTGGCGTGGACGCGCCACCGTCCTGGCAGCACCCGACGCAGTTCTTCGACACTCGACTTCGTGGTCACACAGGAAGAGACGGCACGACCGCGGTCGTGGTTTCACGGTTGGTACGCACGGGCAACACGGGGTGGCGGATGGGGCAACGTCAGGTCGGCGTCACTCACCGTCGCACTGCTGCGGTCGTCATCCGTGATGGGTGACGGGGAAGTCGAAGTAGGTGTCGGGGTAGGGCTCGTCGTCGAGGGTGTAGTGCCACCACTCCTCGGCGAGGTTGTGGAACCCGGCGGCCACCAGGGTGTCGCGGAGCAGGTCGCGGTGGTGGCGGGCCGCACCGGTGATGGCCGGGTTGTCGGTGTGGGACAACGGGTCGAAGCAGTCGTAGCCGGTGCCCATGTCGACGGTGTTGTCGGGGAAGCGTTGTCCGACCGGGGCGTAGCAGGCGACCAGCGGCTCACCTGGGCGGTAGGGCCGTTGGGGTCGGACGGGAAGCCTGACGAGCGTGACGTCGAAGGTGCTGCCTCGGCTGTGGCCGGACTTCTCGGCGATGTAGCCGTCGGCGAACAGCCGGGTCTTGTCGACGTCGGGGTAGAACTCGGCCTTCATCCTGTCGTCGTCGAGATCCTCGGCCCAGCGGACGAAGTGGTCGACCGCGCGCTGCGGGCGGTAGCAGTCATAGACCTTGAGCGTGTAACCCTGCCCGATCAGGCTGCGTTGCGCGGTACGCAGGGCGGTCGCGGCCTCGCGGGTGAGGATGCACTCCGGTTGCAGGTAGCCGTCGATGCGTTCACCGACGAAGTTGTGCCGGGTGAAGTAGCGGATGTCGTACCGGATCGTCGGGTCGATGTCGTGCAGAGCGACGAACCCGGCCGGCACACGGTCCCGTTCGCTCGCGGAGGCCGGTGCGGCGAGAGCCACGCAGGAGAGGACGGCGAGCACGACCGCGCCGAGGCGGGAGAGTCGGGACACCGAACCTTTATACACACACGGTCGCGGCGGGTGTTGATCGACGCCGCGGGGGAGAGTGAGACATACCCCTAGCCCCAATGCCGGTCGTTTAAGCCAGTGCAAGATCAACTCGACGATCGGCGACCAGCGGAAACAGGCACGACCAAGATCCACAAGCAGACCCTTGGCGATCTAAACGACCGGCATTGCCCCTAGCCCACCTGCGCACGCACGATGACACTGCCCTCGGCACGGGGGCATCGGCAGTAGCCGTCCTCGTCGACCAGCGTGACGCGTTGGCCGTACACGCCGGCTCCCCGCGGCAGCACGACGTCGACGGGCACGATCACGGTGTGCCCCGGGCCGACGTCCGGCACCGGCACCAGCTCCGGCATGTCGAGGATGTGTGGCCCGTACCGCGGTCCGGTGCGCCGCAGGAACCGGTTGTGCCAGTGCCACCGGCCGCGGTTGCGCAGCTCGACGGCCACCGTCACCCGCTCGCCCGGCCTGCCCCGTGCCGCGGCCGGCGGTGCCCACTCGATCCGGTCGCCCCTCCTGCGCCGCGACCAGCCGGTCCCCTCACGTTCGTCGTGTGCCGCGAACTGGTAGAGCAGCTCCAGTATCGGCGCGGTGCCGTGCAGCTCGTCGTAGGCGCGCACGAGCGGGCGGGGCACGCGGCGGGTGTTCGGCCACCGCCGCCCGCCGACCAGCCTGCCGATCTCCGCCCAGTCCGCGCGTCGGCGGGGTGCCGTGAGCAGCTCGACGCGCCGGCACACCTCGGAGGCCGACAGGCGGCGGTCCACCGGCAGGCACGAGCAGTCGGTCACCAGGTCCGCCAACGGGTCCGCCAGCGGCACCGCACCCTCGCCCGTCGCCGCGAAGCGGGCCAGGTCCGCCCACGCGACCAGGTCGGCGCCGCCGGCCGCACCGGGACCGCCGACCACGAACCGGTCCCCGTCCAGGAACACCGACCGCGGCCCCAGCCCGCCGTGCGACGCGCCGACCCGGTGCAGGTCGGCCATGACGCGCGCGGTCACCCGCAGCAACTCGACGAGCCGCTCGCCCTTCACCGGGCCCCGGGCACGGACCTCGGTGACGACGTCGATCCTCGGCAGGTCCTCGTAGACGAGGTAGCCGGGGCCCCGGTCCACGAGCGCGGCCATGCCGGGGATCCGCAGGTGCCGCAGGCGCGTGCCGACGTCGTGGCCGCCGGTGACCAGGCTGTAGGGCGCCTTGTCCGGGCCGCGCACCCGCCACAGTCGACCGTCGATCCGCTCGACGAGCTCGTAGGGTCCCATTTTGACCGTCACCGGGCCCTGGCCGGTCATCACTCTGGGGGTGCCTGCGGCGGTTCGGCGAGCTCGGCGATCCGGTCGAGGTAGGCGGTGAGGTCGACGACGAGCGAACGGGCCGGGCCTCCGTTCAGTGCCTGGGCCTGCGCGACGTGACCGTGCAGCCGGTCCACGGTCACCTCGATCAGCCGGCTTCGGTTCGCCAGCATCTCCTGGAGCTTGCGGCCGGCCTCGTCACGCTGGCCGCGGTGCAGCTCGCGGAACCCGGTCACCCGGTCCAGCTCCGCGTGGTACCGGCGGCGGCTGCGCAGGTTGTCGACGCACTCCCGCTTGGCGGCCGGGTCCCGTGGCGCGGGCATGTCCACCTCACCCAGGTAGCTCTGGTGTTGCTGGACGATCAGCTGCTGCCGGGTTATCGCCGGGTCCATCGCGCGCAGCTCGCCGATCAGCCGCACCAGCTCCAGGTCGAGCCGTGTGTACAGCCACCGGTCGTACACCTGGGAGAACATCGCCACCATGGCGGCTAGTTCACCGGATCGGGGCGGCACGCGGTATTGGTCGATCAACCAACACGGGGCCGCCGAAGAATGGGCTGGTCAAGAGGTCGATGCGCGATTGTTATGGACAGATCGTCACATCGGTGACAACATCGCGCATCCGATGACCGATATGCCGATCGTGCCACACGGCTATGCTGAGCAACGCCTCCGCGCGCTGAGCTACCGGTACGTTGGTGTGACCCGGGCGATTGTCGTGGCCCTGGCGGCACTCTTCGCGGTGCCGGTGGCGTCGCCCGCCGGAAAAGTGGTCACCGCCATTCTCGCCGGAATTCTGCTCGTCTGGCAATACCCCTATCTGACGCGGATGCGTTCGGGGAACCCCCAGGCGTGGGTGATCGGCATCGACCTCGCGCTCGTCGCCCTGGTCAGCCTGACCCAGCAGTGGACCGTGCCGGACGCCTACCTGGCCGACGGCATCGGCTGGGTGAGCATCGTCGTGTCCATCTCGGTGGTCGCGCTCCAGTGGTACCTCAGCCTGTGGCTCGCGGTACCCGTGACCGTGCTGCTGTCCGTCGCGTACGGGGCGGGCGCGGCACTCGCGGTGCCGGACGAGCCCGGTGCGGCGGTCGCGATCGCGGCCTGGATGCTCGCCGAGGGTGCGCTGTCCCGCGTGCTGTACCTGCTGGTGCGGCAGGGCGCCCGGCGGGCCGACGACATCAGCGCGCGCACCGAGGCCTCCCGCCGCCAGGCCGAGGTGGCCAGGGCACTGCGTGACGACGAGGCCGAGCACGTGGCCGTCCTGCACGACACGGTCGCCAACACGCTGCTCATGGTCGGCGAGGGCGTGTTCGCCGCGCGGGACGACTGGCTGTCGCGGCGGGCCGGCACGGACCTCGAGACGATCGGCACCCCGAGCGACCTGCCGAGCACCGCGGAGTCCGTGGCACTGGACGAGCTGCTGGCGCAGGTGTGCGGGCAGGCGGCGGTGCGGGTCGACGTCGAGACCGTCCCGCTGGCCGTGCCCGGTCCGGTCGCGACCGCGTTCTGCGGCGCGGTCCGCGAGGCGCTCGGCAATGTGGCCAAGCACGCCGGCGTCGACACGGCGACCGTGCGTGCCACCCGCACCGGCCGCACGGTGACGGTCGAGGTCACCGACGCCGGTCGCGGGTTCGACACGCGGTCCTCGTCCCGCAGGGGTTTCGGCCTGAGCGGGTCGATCGAGGAGCGCATGGACCGGATCCACGGCTCGGCGACGGTCTCCTCGACGCCGGGCGCGGGCACGACCGTCCGTCTGATGTGGACACTGGCGGAGCTGCCGCCGGAATCGCCGAGTACGGTCGGGGCGGAACGGTTCCTGCGCGGGATCCGGGTCGCCACGGTGCTGATCGCCGGCGCGGTGCTGGTGGGCATGAACACGCCGATGCTGCTGACCCACCTCGACCAGTACACGTCGGCGCCGCTCGAGATCGCCTGCTTCGCCGCACTCGCACTGGTCGTGCTCGTGACGGCCGTGCCGATCGCCGCCAACCGGCCCATTGGCGTGCTGCGGTACCCGCTGCTCGGGCTGGTGCTGCTCGCGTCGGTGGTCGCGGCGGCCGACGTTCCCGCGCCGTACCAGATGACGGCGGCGCAGTGGAGCTACGGCACCGTCGGCTGGTTCGTCGTGATGCTGCTGTTCGACCGGGGGTTGCGGCCGGTGGTCGTGTTCCTCGGCGTCCACGTCGGCGCCACCCTGGTCCAGTTCGCGCTGGCGGAACAGTTCGACTCCGCGACGCTGCTGCGCACCCTCAACGTGTCCATCCCGATCCTCGGTTTCCAGCTCGCCCTCGGCGCGTGCGGCCACACGCTGACGGTGCTCGCGCAGAGTGCCGAGGAGGACAGCGCACGCGCGGCGCGGGTGATCACCGCGCACGAGACCGCCGAGCGGCTCTACCAGCACCGCCAGGGGCGCTACGCCGAGCTGATGCCCACGATCACGCCCATCCTCACCGGCCTGGCGGACGGGCAGCTGGATCCGGGCGACCGGGAGGTCCGGCACCGGTGCGCGGTCGCGGCGGCGGTGATCCGCAGGCTCCTCGCGGAACGCACCGACCACGACGACCCGCTGGTCGAGGAGCTGCGTGCGGTGATGGACGTGGCACTGCGCAAGGGGGTCGTGGTCGACCTGCTGCTGAGCGGGCAGCGGCCGTCGATCCCGGTCCACGTCCGCCGTGCGCTGACCGAGCC
Organism: Actinophytocola oryzae; assembly: GCF_004364325.1. Taxonomy (GTDB): domain Bacteria; phylum Actinomycetota; class Actinomycetes; order Mycobacteriales; family Pseudonocardiaceae; genus Actinophytocola; species Actinophytocola oryzae. The sequence goes on from NZ_SOCP01000002.1 coordinate 138,990, forward strand.
GGCGCTGACCGTGCTGGCGCTGGCCGAGTCGACGGCCCGCCTGACCATCGACGCGGACGAGACCGCGGTGACCGTCAGCGTGGTGGCCGACGCGTCGCCCGTCGACCTGCCCGCGAACGGGCACCCGATCGAGACGACGGTCCTTCCGCTGGACGAGCGAATCTGGGTGGAGTCACGATGGACGATGTGATCACGGTGGCGGTCGTCGACGACCACCCCGCGATGCGGCTCGGCGTGCGGCTGTGGATGGAGTCCGCCGACCCGCCGATCCAGGTGACGGCCGAGGGCGACTCGATCATGACCGCGTGGACCGAGCCGGGTGACCACGCGGACGTGGTCGTGCTGGACCTGGAGCTGCGGCCGGGGGTGCCGGCCTACGACGACCTGCGGCGGCTGGCCACGGCTGGGCGGCGGGTCGTGGTGTACACGCACCGCCAGGACCAGGCGGCCGCACTGGCCTGCATAGCGGGCGGCGCGACGACGTACCTGACCAAGCACGAGAGCAACGAGCACCTCGTGTCCGCGGTCCGCGCGGCGGCGGCCGGTGAGCAGTACGTCTCGCCGTCGCTGGCGGGCGCGATGGCGAACAACCCGGCGGCCGACCGGCCGCGGTTGTCGCCGAGGGAGAAGGAGGTGCTGCTGGCGTGGTTCCGCAGCTCCTCGAAGCAGATGGTGGCCACGCGCCTGTACCTGTCGCTGAGCGCGGTGAACCGACACATCGAACGCGCCCGCGCCAAGTACGCCGAAGCCGGCCGAGCCGCGGGCACGAAGGCAGACCTGCTGAAACGAGCGGTGGAGGACGAACTGGTCACCTGGGAGGACATCTGACCCGCCTGCGATGAGCGGCCCGTCTTCGCGCCGGTCGGACGGTGGGAGGCGGAATCCCGGCCGCAGGTCGACAACCCGCCCCGACGAGTGCCCTTCCGGGCACGGTGACCGGACCTCGACATGCCTATGGTTGGCGTCCACCAAGCTCGTCTTCTCGCGGAGGAGCCATGACCACGCCGTCCCGACGCCTCGAGGACCTCATCGCGATGTGGATCCTCGGCGAAGAGGAGAAGATCGACGATGTCGAGGAGGTGGAGAGGGCGGCGATGGATCGGTATCTCCCGTCGCTCGCCCAGGTTCGGCAGCTCTGTGACGGCTGTGAGGGATTCTGTTCGAGGGTGGTGGACGCGCTGGCCGACGGTGCGCTGGATCGCGGGTCGGGACAGCGCGCGGACGAGTGGCTCAAGGACACGTTGGCGAATGGCTACGACACGGACGACGTGGAGAGATGGCGGCAGCTTTCCGGTTCCGTGCGGGCCGACGACACGCGAGCCGCACTGCTGGACGCGGTCGCCGAGATGCTGCCCCGCCTGCTCACGGTGCGGAACGGCGCGCAGGCCACCCGGGAGGCGCTCTCACAGCAGCTGGACACACTGCCGGAGCTGGTCACCCCGGAGGAGCCTTCGCTGGCCAGAGCCAGGAAGTTCTGCGAGGACCTGACCGGTTGGCAGCATGGACTTCGCGACGGTCTGGCGAACGGTCAGATGACCTATGAACTGGCCCTCTGGTACTACCAGGTTTTCGACCAGGCGGTGAAGAACGAGTACCCGTCGATCAAGGCGGACGTGGAGACCGCTGTCTCGTCGATCGATCCGCACCTGGCCGCTGAGACCCAGGCCGGGCTGAAGAGTGTGCGGGACGCTGCGTACGTGACGATTGACGCCCTTTCCCGGGAGATTCGGCCGAATTCCCAGTCGGGCACCTACCAGCTGCTCCACATGCGGAACGTGGACGAGGAGGCCCAGGAACTCGACGACCGGGACGAGGGGTTCGAAACCGGCGAGATGGGCGACTGTGCGTCCGTCGTCGTCCTGTGGAACCGGAACGAGTACGGCATCCACCGGAACGCGCGGGCCATTCACGGCCTGGGCGGTTTCCGGGCGGTCAACCTGGACAGCCTGTTGGACGACGTGCCGAACGACCGTGGCACGACGGTCGTCGCCCTGCTCGGCGGCGTGTCGGCCACTTCTTTCGACGATCTGCTCCTGACGATGGCGTTCGGGGAACGACTGGGCCAGGCGCGGCTCAGGATCTGTGCAGGAGGTGGCCGCGTCAACCGGAGGGGCGAGGTCCTGAGGTAGCCGACGGATGGTCACCTCGGCGTCCCGGAGCACGGCGAGTCGGGTCCGTCAGTGCCGGCTGACGAGGTGGTCGCGGAGACGGGCGTGCCGGAACTGGTACACCGCGCCGCTTTCGCGCAGTACGCCGCGTCGGTGCGCGTCGTCGAGGAACCGCTTGGGGCGCCAGGGCAACCGGCCGGTGAGCGGCAGCCACAGGCGGGCGAAGACGAGCCATCGCCCGCCCCACGACGAGAACAGCAGCCGGGTCAGCAGGGCGACGAGTCCGTACAGGAATCCATAGAGGACACCTTGCCGGACGGGACTCTCCAACACGTACAGGTTTCCGACCGCGATCGCGTTCACCAGCACCACCATGGCGCCGACCATGGCGACGCGGAACAGTGTGGCGGACCGGTCCCTGGCCAGCAGCTCCCAGGTGCTGACCGCGGCGTCCTGGTTGTCCGGGCCGCTGAACAGACTCACGATGACGTTGGCGATCGCGTACGTCGTCCCGACGACGACACCGAGCACGAGGCCCGCGGTGACGTGGACTGCCACCCCAGCGTCGGGGAGCCGATCCGCGAGGGCCGGTGCCAACGCGCCGACGAACTCGCCGGCGAACGGACGTGAGAAGTCGTAGGCGACGCCGTAGACCAGCCACGAGGCGAGCGAGAACACGACCCCGGTCACCAACCCGGTGACGCCTTCGGCGCCGAACCCGCGGAAGGCTCGCGATGGTGCGGACGGTCGAGAACGCCCGAAACGCAGCCGCTCCGGGACCCGATCCGCTCTCAGCTCGTTGATCACGCCGACCGTGAGACCGGCGGCGAGGCCGGTTCCCGTCTCCAGCATCCCTTCGCTGACCTGGTTGGACCCGCTCGACCCCGCAAGCCAGTCGGCGGTGAGGTAGCCGAGGATGCCGATGGCGGCACCCAACGGTGCCGTGACGATGCCCGTGACCAGTACGCGAGCAGGACGGCCGAGCGTGGTGTCGAGCTGCCACCAGGCGAGGTCGTAGGTGTTGCGGCGAGCCAGGTGTCCGGCGAGGAAGCCGAGCCAGCGGCGCGCCTGGTGGTCCGTCCACACCGGACGCTTCTGGAGAGTGCGGCGGGGGTCGTAGAGCGCTGCGAGGTAGGCGCTGAAGAGGTGGTCCTCGATGGCGTCGAAGGAGGGGAACCGGCGTATGTCGAGCAGGTCCTCGGGATTCTGGTGCGGCACGTCGTTGTAGATGGTGCGCACCAACATGACCAGCAGCGGGGTCCGCAGCGCCCAGGCGAGGTTGCGGCTCGCGGGGTCGCCGGGTACGGCGCGCAGATACGCGAAGATCGACCCCCAGCGGACGGCCCGGGTCGTGCTGTTGCCCGCCTGCAGGTAGCGCTGGGCTTCGTCGAGAGCGATGTCCGCCAGCTCGATGACGGCCGCGTTGCCCATCGCCCCGGTGGCGTCGACCGCGGCGATGTAGTCGGGCGGCCGGGTGGTGAGGACCAGTGGGCCGGCGAACCGGTTGATCTCACGAATGGCCTCGATGTGGTGGCGTGGCTGGATCTCGTCGAAGCCGTCCAGGATCGGCAGGATCCTGCCGGTCAGCAGCAACCTCCTGGCGAAGGTGGTGCCGGCGGCGTCGACCCCGTCCAGGAAGGTGTGGTCGCGGATGAGCCGGTCGGCGAGCATCTCGGTCAGGCCGGTCAGGTGGGGGTTCCAGTTGCTCATGCTGAACAGCACCGGCACTCGTGCCGTGTCGTCCGGGTGGTCCAGGCATTCCAGGATCAGCCGGTGAGCGAGCACGGTCTTCCCCGCGCCTGCCCGACCCGTGATCACCAGGCGACCGGACGGAATGCCCCGGTAGGTGGCGTGGATGCCGGCGGCAGGTTGGTGACCCCGACCCCGCCACGACATGCGCAGCGGCCGTGGATCACCGATGCGCCAGTGGCGTTCCTCCTGCTGGCTGAGCTCCTGGCTCCGGAGCGCCAGCAGGCGGAATGCGGCATCGAGCTGTGCGTCGCCGACCGTCAGGTCCGGGAGAGTGGCGGTGCTGGAGCCGAGGAGCTGGAAGACCAGTGCCACCGCCGCGTAGACCACCGACACGATTCCCGCGACCTGGCTCGCCGTGTTCGTGCCGCCGCCGAACAGTGCGAGCACCACCCACAGGAGTACCGCGACGATCGCCCCGATGAGCAGCAGAAAGGTCCACCGTCTCGCGGTGCTGGGTTGCCGGAGCACGGTGTACCCCCTCATCGAGTCCCCACCCATTGATTTCCAGCGTAGCCGAACATTTCTTTCGAGAACTGGCCTGCGGAGCCGAAGCCGGGAACCACCGGAAGTTCACCGGAGGATCGGGTTTCGCGGTCGCACGGATGGTTCGGCATCGGAACGGGGGTCGCGGTCGGAATTCGGACACTCGCTTCGACTGGCCGGGTCCGCAGACCGAAGAATTCCGGATTCTTCGACACTGCTCATGGACGAGCCGTTCGGGGTCCGACGCACCCGCGCGATCCCGTCCTCGACGGGAGGCCCCGCACGATCCGACTCGCGGCTGCACACCTCCTGCGTGGGGATCCGCACGGCCGCCGCCGACCTGCCGGGCCCGGCCCAGGCGTCTGGCCGGATCAGGGGAGGCGCTGGTCGAGTTCGTGCCAGGCGGTTCTGCGGCGGCGTTGTTCGGCGGGGTCGGCCACGGGGGCGGCGGCGAGCAGTCGCTGGGTGTAGGGGTGGAGCGGCCGGTTCAGCACGGCGGAGGTGGGGCCCTGCTCGACGACGTGGCCGCGGTGCATGACGGCGACTCGGTCGGCCAGCTGTTCGATGACGGCGAGGTCGTGGCTGATGAACAGGCAGGCGAACCGGTGCTGTCGCTGGAGGGTGCGGATCAGGTCGAGGACGCGTGCCTGCACGGAGACGTCCAGGGCGCTCGTGGGTTCGTCGGCGACGAGCAGGTCGGGGTCCAGTGCCAGCGCGCGGGCGATGCAGACCCGCTGGCGTTGTCCGCCGGACAGTTCGTGCGGGTACCGGCCGCGCAGGTTCGTGGGCAGCGTGACCATCTCGAGCAGTTCATCGACCCGATCGTCCACGGCGGACCCGCTGAGGGTCCTGTGTAGACGGACGGGTTCCGCGATGCTCGCGGCGACGGTGGTGCGGGGGTTGAGGGAGGACAGCGGGTCCTGGAACACCACGCCGATCCGGCGCCGCACCGCCCGGACCGCCCGGCGTCCGGCCCGGTGGATGTCGGTGCCCGCCACCCTGACGGCCCCGTGGTCGGGGGTGACCAGCCCGGTGACCGCGCCGGCGACGGTGCTCTTGCCGGAACCGGACTCGCCGACGAGGCCCAGGATCTCACCGGGTTCGACGTGCAGGCCGACACCGTCGGCGGCGTGGACGGAGATCCGTCGGAACCGGCCGTGGTAGGTCACCGACAGGTCCTCCACGAGCAGCACCGGCTCCGTGGCGGGCGTGTCCGGCACGGACCCGGTCGCCGGGTGTTCGGCCGCCGCCAGATGGCTGTCGGAGTCCTGCCGGACCTCACCTCGCAGCGCCTGTTCCACCGCGTGGGTCGCGGCCCCGCCCAACGACACGACCGCGCCGAGCAGTTGCTTCGTGTAGTCCTCGCGGGGGGCGGTGAAGATGGTCGTGACGTCACCCTGCTCGACGACCCGGCCGTCGCGCATGACCACGACCCGGTCGGCGATGTCGGCGACGACGCCCATGTCGTGGGTGATGAGCAGGATCGCGGTGTCGAAGCGTGCACGCAGGTCGCGGAGCAGCTCGAGGATCTCGGCCTGCACGGTCACGTCGAGGGCGGTGGTGGGCTCGTCGGCGATCAGTAGCACCGGGTCGTTGGCGATGGCCATCGCGATGACCACGCGTTGCAGCTGGCCGCCGGACAGCTCGTGCGGGTAGGACCGCAGCCGCCGCTCGGGTTCCGGCAGCCGCACGAGCTCGAGCAGTTCGACCGCCCGTCGCCGGGCCGCGGCGGCGGTGACGTCCTGGTGGGTGCGGATGGCCTCGACGAGCTGTGTGCCGACGGTCAGGACCGGGTTCAGCGCGCTCGTCGGCTCCTGGAAGATCATGCCGACGTCGTTGCCCCGCACGGCACGCAGCTCCGCCGGTCCCAGCGAGTACAGGTCCCGGCCGCGCAGGAGTGCCCGGCCGGTGACTGTCGCCGTGGCGGGCAGCAGCCCGAGCAGCGACATCGCCGTCACGGTCTTGCCCGCGCCGGACTCCCCGACCACCGCCAGCACCTCGCCGGGCACGAGCGCGTAGCCGACGTCCTGTGCGGCGGGCGTGCCGCCGGTGGAGAACGTGATCGTCACGTCCTCCACCGACAGCAGGGGCCGGCTCACTGAGAGAGCCCGACCAGCCGGTAGTCCTGGTAGGCGGGGAACTCGCCGATCAGGAAGTTGACCACCTTGGAGCCGTGCAGGAACGAGTTGCGCGTGTAGATCAGCGGGACGACGGGGGAGTCCTCGAGGATCTTCTTGTCGATCGCGGCCCACCTGCTGCCGGCCTCGTCCGCGTCGACGGTGCTCTGGGCCTCCTCGATGAGCTGGTCGATGTCGGGATCGCTGTAGCGGGCGGTGTTGTACCCGCCACCGCCGATCTCGGAGGAGGCGAACAGCGGCTGGAGGTTGGCGTTCGGGCTGGGGAAGTCCGGTTGCCACGAGGTGAGGGTCAGGTCGTAGGTCGGGTTCGGGTTGGTGGTGACCTCCGCGTCGTAGGCGTCGCTGTCCAGCGAGCGGATGTCGACTCGGATGTTCGCCTTCGCCAGTGCGGCCTGGATGGCCTGTGCCTTCTCGGGATAGTTGTTCTCGGTGCCGACCACGAGCTGCAGGCCGTCGAGGCCGTTCGGGTGCCCCGCCTCGGCGAGCAGCTTCCTGGCCTTGTCCGGGTCGCCGGTCGGTTTCGTCTTGTAGAGGTCGAACTCCTCGCGCCCGTTGATGCCCGGGGTGATCAGCGTGGTGGCGATGTCGCCCGCGAGCTTGGCGTTGCCCGCGGACGCGACCTGGTAGGCGCTCTTGTCGACCGCGTACTGGAAAGCCTTGCGCACCTCGGGGTCGGTGAGCACGCCTCGCTGCGTGTTCAGCGCGAGGAACGCCAGCGCGCCGGACTCCGAGGTGACCAGCCGCCTGCTCGCATCGGGATCACCCCGCAGCTGCGCGAGCTGGGCGGGGGAGACGAACGACGCGCTGAACGCCGACTGGTCGTCGCCGGTGTCCTCGACGAGGCGTTGCGACACGACCGTGGCGTCCTGGCCGAGTGAGAACACGACCTTGTCCGGGAGTCCGAGGCGGACTTCGTCGGACTTCTCGTCCCAGTGGGGGTTGCGGGTCAGCGTGACCTGGACGCCCTTCTCGTAGGCGGACACCTGGTAGGGCCCGGAGGTCACGGGATGCTCGCCGTAGTCGGCCTCCGCGCCCTTGCCCTCGGGCACCGGCGAGAACGCCGGGGTGCTGACGACCCATGGCCAGTCGCCGTAGGGCCTGCTGAGGTGGAAGACGACGGTCCTGTCGTCCGGGGTCTCGACGGAGTCCAGCTCCTTGCCATCGAACGGTCCCTGGTAGCCGGGCCCGCCCTCGAGCAGGGTCTTGTGGTAGCCGAGACCGCCGGAGAACGCCGGGGCGAACGACCGCTCGATGCCCCACTTGACGTCCGCCGAGGTGATCGGGCTGCCGTCGCTGAACTTCAGGCCGTCCTTGAGGGTGAACGTCCAGGTCCTGCCGCCGTCACTGGCCTTCCCGGTGTCCTCGGCCAGGTCCGGCACCACCTCGGTCGTCTGTCCTTTCGCGACCTTCCAGGTGGTGAGCCTGCGGTGCACCAGCCCGTTCGACGTAATCGCCAACCCCTGGCTCTTGGCCGGGTCGAACGGGAAGGTCGTGTTGTCGGTCAGGATCGTCAGCGTGCCACCGGGTTTCAGGTCCTCACCAGCCGGTGTGGACGACGGCTCGTCGTTGGCGCCGCACGCGGCAAGCAGCAGGCCCACGCCGACCGCCGCGACCGCCTTCCCGAGATGCATCTGGTCTCCCCTCAGTTCAGCCGCACCCGCGGATCGAGTACGCCGTAGAGCACGTCGACGACGAAGTTCGCGACGACGATCAGGGCCGCGCCGAACAGCGTGCAGCCCAGCAGCAGTGGCAGGTCGACCGCGTGCACCGCGTCGATCATCAACGAGCCGACGCCGGGCATGCCGAACACCCGCTCGGTGATCACCGCACCACCGAGGAGCCCGCCGAGGTCGATGCCGAACACGGTGACCACCGGCAGCAGCACGTTGCGCAGTGCGTGCCTGCCGACCACGCGCGCCTCGGTGAGCCCTTTCGCCCGTGCGGTGCGGATGTAGTCCTCGCCGAGCGCCTCGAGCATCTGCCCCCTGGTGAGCCGGGCGTAGAGCGCGCCGTGCAGGAACGCCAGCACCAGCCACGGCAGGACCAGGTGCCAAGCCCAGTCCACCGGGCTGTCCCAGAACCGCACGAAACCGTGGGTGGGCACCATGTCCAGCGTGAACCCGAAGACGAGGATGCCGAGCAGACCGGTCAGGAACACCGGTGTGGACACCCCCGCCACCGCGCCGACCATGGCGATCCGGTCCACCGGCCGCCCCGGCCGAAGCGCCGACACCACCCCGACGCCGATGCCTGCCAGCAGCCAGAGGACCGCCGCCCCGACGGCGATCGACGCGGTCACCGGCAACCGGCTCAGTATCAGGTGGAAGGTCTCCTCGTTCTGCTGGAAGGAGTAGCCGAAACACGGTGCGGGACAGTGGATCGCGGTCACCCCGGTGCCGAACGTGCGCCCGGCGACGATCCCGCCGAGGAAGCTCGCGAACTGCTGGTACCACGGCTGGTCGAGCTGCATGAACTTCTTCGCCGTGGCCAGCGACTCCGGGCTGCAGGGCCGCCCGCACGACATCCGCGCGGGATCCGACGGCAGCAGGTAGAACACCACGAACGAGACCAGCGCGACGACCAGCAGCACGACCACCATGCCCACGAGGCGGCCGAGGACGAACCGGGTGACTCCCACTACGCCTTCGCCCTTCCCCTCGGGTCCGCCTTCGGGTCCAGCGCGTCGGCGAGGCCGTCGCCCAGCAGGTTGAACGCGCACGTCGCGAGGAAGAGGAAGAGGCCGGGGAAGATCAGGAACATCGGGTCGGTCTGGATCCACCCGACCGCGTCGCTGATCGACCGCCCCCAGCTCGGCGTCGGCGGCGGGATGCCGACCCCCAGGAACGAGAGCGCCGCCTCCAGCCCGATGCGTTCCGGAATGGACAGTGTGGTCACGACGATGACCGGCGCCCACAGGTTGGGCAGCAGCTCGGTGGTGAACACGTGCCACGGCCCCGCGCCCATCACCCGGGCGGCCGAGACGAAGTTCCGTTTGCGCAGCGTCAGCGTCTGCGCGCGCACGATGCGGGCGACCTTCGGCCAGCCGAAGAACCCGAGCACGACGATGAGCATCAGCGGCCGGGGCACGCTCGGCGGCACGACCGCCCCGAGTGCGATCATGAAGATCAGGTAGGGGAAGCCGAAGATGACGTCGCTCGTCCAGCGCACCACCCGGTCCCACCAGCCGCCGAGATAACCCGCGCTGGCACCGAGGAGCACCCCGATCAGCATCGCGAGCGCCGTCGAGGCGAGCCCGACCAGGAACGAGGTCCGCGCGCCGTGCACGACGATCGCGAACAGGTCCCGCCCGGTCAGCGGCTCCACCCCGAACCAGTGGTCGCCGCTGACCCCGCCCAGCGGGCCGGCAGGCAGACCGGTGTCGGCGAGGGCGTCGTTGTGGTAGCTGTACGGGTCCTGCCCCTCGATCGCCGCGAGCACCGGCGCGACGACCGCGACGAGCCCCAGCGCGGCGATGGTGACCGCGCCGGCGAACGCCCACCGGTTGGCGCGTGTCGCACGCCAGACCGCCACCGGCAGGAATCGGGTGACGGGTGGGTTCCCGAGGCCGTTCAGCCGTGCACCCCCTTGGCTTCGAGCCCACGGTGGTGGGCCGGGAAACGACGGGAAGATTCACACCACCGCGTGGATCGGTCAAGGGTTCCCAGCTTGTGAGATGCCGGTGTGACGTGCGACAGAGGCCTCGGGTTGGTGCTCACCCGGGTGCACGTACCCGGCACTGGGCCCGCGTCCCGGTGCCGGAGACGGAGACCACCAGGCGAGGCAGGTCGCGGCCGTGGCGGCCGGTCACCGCCACGTGCCCGTCCGGTGCGCAGGTCACGGCGATCTCGGCCGGGAAGACGTCAGGCACACCGTGGTCGCGCAGCCACGACCGCACGGCGTCCTTGACCGCGATGACGCGCAGCAGCCATGCCTGTCGTCGCGGGGCCGGGCAGCGGTCGTACTCGGCGCGTTCGGCGGTCGCGAGGTAGTTGCGCATCACCAGCTCCCGTGAGGCGAGGTCGGTCCACCGCTCGCGGACGACCACCTCGCCACCCGGCCGCGGCTCACCGAGGAACCGCCGCTCCGGGTAGCGGAAGACGTCGTGCAGCAGCTGGTCGCTGCCGAACCGACGGTCCCGCCAGCCGGTGATCTCCGCCCACACGCGCCCACCCGACAGCAGCTGCGCGTCGGCGACCACGCTGTCGCCGGTGACCGCGCGCACCCGCAGCAGGCAGTCGAGCCGGGTGCCGGGGGCGGGATGCGGACCGTGGAACGCGATCCTGGCGACGTGCGCGGGGAACACCACGGCCCGCGGCGCGCCGGACTCGATCAGCCACGCGCCGAGCAGCTGCCCCACGTTGTCGAGCAGGCCGCCAGGCGCCCGCGGGGTGACCAGCGTGCCGCGCAGGTGGTCCGGCCCGACGGCGACGAGCTCCGCGACACCCCGGAACCGCGGGCCGTGGAACATCCAGCGGTCGGCGTAGAGGTCCTCGGCGGTCAGTGCCGGCCGCCGTTCGGCCGTGCGGTCCACCGGCCACGGCGGCGGTGGCGGCGGGTAGCGCCCGTCGACCACCAGGGTCGCTCGTGCGTGGTCGCCCAGCGTGCAGGTGAACCGGTCGCCGTCCACCCGCTCGACGGACACCGTCACCGTCCGGGCCGGCACCGCGACGAGCCAGCGGCGCAGTTCGAGGTTCTCCACGGCGGTCACCGCGCGCCCTTCGGCCTGCTCCGCGACGCCGACGAGCTGGTGCAGGATCGTCGTCGCCGGGACCACCGGCCAGCGGTCGGCGAGGTCGGGCCAGCCGGGGCGCTGCCGGAAGAAGCAGTGGTCCACCAGGTACGGCATGGCGTCCACGGAGACCGCCAGGTCCCGGCGCGCCGGGCCGTCTGCGGACAGCCGGGCGGCGCTCACCGCGAGTCCGGTGACCTCCCGGACCAGCGCGGAAAGCTCGCCTGCCACGGGAAAACGTGCGGCGAGGTCGTCGAGTGCGGTCGGGCTGCCCGAGGCGAGTGCCGGTGTGCGACCGGTCAACGACACCAGCCCGCCGCCCAGGTCCAGCCTGACCACGAGCCCGGAGCCGGCCGCCGCGGGCCGAGGCCACTCCGGGGTGCCACCGTCCGTCCAGAGCGCGGCGGCCGTCCGCGACAGCTGTGCCAACCCCGGTCGCCGCGGGTCGTGCGCGGTGACGGCGAGGTGTGCCCGCTCGCCGAGGGTGTCGGCGATCATGCCGGGCAGCTGCCCGACCCCCAGCTGAACGAACGCGCGGAACCCCTGCTCGTACATCGCCTCGGTCAGCGCGCGGAACCGCACCGGTTCCAGCAGGTGCCGCACGAACAGCGCACGCACGTCCGGCTCGGCCGACGGGTACGGGCGTGCCGTCGTGGCCGACCAGACCGCAACGCCGGGCGCGGCGAAGGACAACGCGGCCGCGGCGGTCCTCAGCGAACCGACGTGTGGCGCGAGCATCGGGGTGTGGAAGCCGGACCTGAACGGCAGTGTCCGGCCGAGCACGCCGCGAGCACCCAGGTCCGCCAGCAGGCGCCGAACGGACTCCACCGGGCCGCAGACGAGGCTCTGGTGGGGCGAGTTGTCGTGGGACAGCACGATGTCCGGCCATTCCGCGAGCAGCTCGCCCACCTCGGTGGCCGCCTTGGTGAGCACCGCGAAGGACAGGTCGGGCAGCCGCAACCGGTCCGGCCGCAGTGCCGCCGTGAACGCCGCGACTCCCTGCGGCGGGCACATCCCGGAGCTCGCCATCGCCGTCCACTCGCCGACGCTGTGCCCCGCCATGCCGTCGGCGGTGACACCGAGCGCGCCCATCGCCTCGGCGAGGAACCCACCGAGGCGGATCACCTCCTTCGCGTGCCTGGCGACGTCGCCGACCACCGGTTCGCCGGACCGGGACGGCGCGGTCCACGGCAACCCGAGGGCGGTCGCCACGTCGTCGACGTCCGCGGCGAACTCCGACTCCAGACCGGGGAAGACGAACGCCGTGCGGCCACCACCCGCGCCCAGCAGGGGTTTCGGCACGAACCACACGTCGTCGCGGCCACGCCAGGGACGGCCCGCCGCGGCCATGCGCCGCGCGAGAGCCAGTCGTCGCGCCGCAGGCCCGACGACGGCCAGGCGGGCCGGTCCGCCTTCGGGTGGCGACCACCGGGTCGCCTTCGCGCGCAACGCCTCGTCGGGGGCGTCGAGCTGCCGGGCCATCTCCTCGGCCGTCCCGGCCGACAGCATCAGGACGCTCTCCGGCTCCGTGACGGTCACGGCGGCGGATGCCCGGTCGGGTGCCTGGTCGAGCACGACGTGCGCGTTCACCCCGCCGAACCCGAACGCGTTCACCCCGGCGCGGCGCGGACCGTCCCACGGCTCGGCCGTCGCCGTCACCCGGAACCGCGTGGCGGCCAGTCCGGGATGCGGCTCGTCGCAGTGCAACGAGGGCGGCAGCACTCCGTGGTGCACGGCGAGCGCGGCCTTGACCAGCGCCGCCACCCCGGCCGCGGGCATGGTGTGCCCGATCATCGACTTCACCGAGCCGAGCACCGGCCGGTCGGCGGGGTCACCCGGCCCGAACACCTCGGCGATCGCGGCCAGCTCCGCCGCGTCACCCGCGGGCGTCGCGGTGCCGTGCGCCTCCAGCAGGCCGATCGAGCCCGGCGCGGTCGGATCGAGCCCGGCGGCGTGCCAGGCGCCGCGCACCGCGTCGGCCTCACCCGAGGCGGACGGGGTCAGCAGGCCGCCGGAGCGCCCGTCGCTGCTCACCCCGGTGCCCCGGATCACCGCGTAGATCCGCGCGCCGTCGCGCACCGCGTCGTCGAGGCGCCGCAGGACGACCACGCCGGTGCCCTCCCCGAGCAGGATGCCGTCGGCGTCACGGTGGAACGGCCGGCTCCGCGCGCTGCGGGACAACGCGCCCAGCCGCGCGAACACGCTCCACAGCGTCAGGTCGTGGCAGTGGTGCACGCCACCGGCCAGCACGGCGTCGCACCGGCCGGACGCCAGGTCGCGCACCGCGTGGTCCACCGCGACGAGCGAGGACGCACACGCGGCGTCCACCGTGTACGCCGGGCCGCGCAGGTCGAGCCGGTTGGCGATGCGGGACGCCGCGAGGTTCGGCACGAGCCCGGCCACCGACTCGGCGTCGGCCGGGCCGAGCGAGTCGATGAACGCCGCCCGCACGCGGTCCAGGTCCGTGTCCGACACCGACGGCACCACCTCGCGCAGGGTGTGCACCAGCTGGCGCGCGGTCCGCACCTGCTGGTCGAGCCGGGCCAGGCCAGGGGTGAGGTAGCCGCCGCGGCCGAGGATCACCCCGACCCGGGACCGGTCGGGCAACCGCGCGTCCCCACCCGCGTCCGCGATGGCCGCCGCGGCGACCCGCAACGCGATGAGCTGGTCGGGTTCGGTGCCCGCGACGGAGTTGGGCGCGATGCCGAACGGGGCGAGGTCGATCTCGGCGTCGACGAAGCCGCCGCGCAGGCAGTAGACCTCCTCGGCGTCGCCGGGCCACCGGTGTGCGGGCAGGTCGCCGATCGCGTCGACGCCGTGCACGATGTTGTGCCAGTAGGTGGCGAGGTCCGGCGCACCGGGCAGCAGCACCGCCATGCCCGTGATCGCGACGGCGGTCATGAGACGGGCCGCCAGCCGGGCGCGGCGTGGACGACCACGTCGTCCACGCCCCAGGCCAGCTCGCGCAGCACCGCGGCCGACGCCGAGCCGGGCTCGACCAGCCCCACCCCCCGCGCGGCGTAGCGACGGGCGAGATCCGCGTCGACCATGCCGCCGAACACGTCGTCGGGCGCCCACGGTCCCCAGTGGACGGTGAGGACACGCTCGGCGACCCCGGTCATCGTGGCGCCCAGCTCGGCGAGCGCCGCGTTGGCGGCCGCGTAGTCGGCCTGGCCCGCGTTGCCGGTGACGGCCGCGATGCTGCCGTACAGCAACGCGAAGCGGGCGCGGGCTGGTGCGTTCTCGAGTGCGGCCACGACGTTGCGGGCGGCGCCGACCTTGGCGTCGAACACGCGGCGGAACGAGGCGGCGTCCTTGTCGGCGATGCGCCGGTCCTCGATGACCCCGGCCGCGACCACGACGCCGTCGAGCCGTCCGTGGGTGGCGAGCACGTCCTTGACGACCGCGCGAAGCGACTGCGCGTCGGTGGCGTCCGCCTGGTGGTAACGCACGAGACCGCCACGCCCGCGCAGGGCGTCGACCGTGGCGCCGACCTGTCTGGCCGCGAGCAGCAGCCGTACGGACTGCTCGACCCGTGCCAGGTCGCCGCCACGCGCCGCCAGCGCGGCCCGCAGTGCCACCGGGTCGTCGATCCCCGCGGTGCCGGGGCCCTCCGGGTGCGTGGGCACCGCGGTGCGGCCGACCAGTTCCAGCCGGCATCCCGCCGCCGTGACGAGCGTTTCGGCCAACCGCGCGGTGATGCCTCGGGCACCGCCGACGAACAGCAGCACGGCGTCGCCGTCGAGGCCCAGTTCACGTGCGGCGAGGGTGCCCACCGGGTCGGTCTCCGGCACCGCGAGGTCGGCCAGGACCGGTTCCACCACCTCGCGACCCCGTGCCGACCACCGCACGACCGGATCACCGCCGGACTCCCGCAGCTCGGCCACGAGCAGGGCGGCCGTGGCCGTCGGGGAACGGTCGACGGCCAGCTCGACCAGCCGCGTCGTGGTCGTCGGGTACTCGACCGCGACGACCCGCAGGAACCCGTCGAGCCCGCCGAGCACGCCCGGTCGGCCGGCCGCCAGCAGGCACCGCGGTCCGGCCGAGACGACGTCGCGCCACCACGGGTACTCGGCCACCAGGTCGGTCGGCGTGCCCTCCGCCGCGGCGAGGTGCACCACGCAGTCGACTCCGGTGCCGACCGGCTCGCCGGGACGGATGACGCGAACCGTCGCGCCCAGGTCGCGCAGCTGGTCGGTGAGCGAGGTCGTGATGTCGGACGTGCCGACGACCACGACGGTCCGCCCGGCGAGGTCCGAGGCCGGCCCGGTCAGCTCCCTCGGCACGGGGGCGAGCACGAACCGTCGAGCGGCCTCGACGTGCGGTGCCGGTGGCGTGGTCGGCGGCGTCGCGGTCGGCACGGCCGCACCGGTCAGGCGTGCGGCCATGTCGGCGGCGGTTCGTGCCGTGGAGACGGCCTCCAGCCGCTGTGGTGTGGTGCCGAGGGCCGAGGCGAGGTCGGCGGCGATCTCGGCGCGTTTGATGGAGTCGATGCTGAGCGCGGCCTCCAGGTCCGTGTCCGGGTCGATCATGTCGACGGGATAGCCGGTGCGGTCGCTGATGGCGGACAGCACACGGCGCAGGGCCGTGTCCTCGCCCACCGCCACGGTGGTGGTCTCGCGGGGCTCCTCGGGCAGCTCGACCGGAGCCGGGCGTGCCGCCGGGGCGGCGGGGCCGCCGAGATAGGCCACGAGGACGTCGCGCTGGGCGGCCACGAGGTCGCGGCCTGCCTGGAGGAACTCGGTGACCATCGCGTCCCGGTCGGCCGGTGGCCTGGCGAGGCTCACGAGCCGGGGCGGCCGGCGGGTGGGGGTCTCGCCACCGACCTCGTGCGCGCCCCGGCCGTCCAGCGTCCACCGGGGAGGTTCGGCCCGCGTCGTGACGTCGACGGCGTCACGGCCGGTGAACAGCCAGTCGGTGTCGACCGGCACGCCGGTGACCGCGAGTGCGCCGAGCGCGGACAGGAACCCGGCCACCCCGGCGTCCGGCCCGCCCAGGTTGACCGTCTGGTGTGGACGGTCGGTCAGCGTCGCGTCGACGAGGCGGGACAGCACGGTGCCGGGGCCGGCCTCGACGAACGTGCGGATGCCCGCGTCGTGCATCGCCGTGATCTGGTCGGCGAACCGGACCGGCGCGGTGAGCTGGGCCGCCAGCTCGGCACGGACCCCGGCCGGGTCCGCCGGGTACGGGCGGGCCGTCCGGTTGGACCACACCGGGATCTCGGGCGCGGTGACCGGCACCTCGGAAAGCACCGAGGTGAACCGGTCGGCCGCGCCGCCGACGAGCGGGCTGTGGAAGGCGCACGCCACCGGCAGCGGCGTGGCGCTGTGGCCGCTGTCGCGGACCACCGCCACCGCCCGCGCCATGAGGTCGGTGGGACCGGCCAGCACGGACTGCGCGGGTGCGTTGTGGTTGGCGACGACCACCCGGTCCGCGAGCCCGGCGGAGTCCAGGACGGCTCGCACCGTCGCCGGGTCCGCCGCCACGGCCGCCATGGTGCCGGGATCGTCACCCGTCGACGCGAGGACGGCCTCGGCCCGCCGCCCGGACAGCCAGGCGAGCAGCTCCGGGGCGAGCGCCCCGGCCGCGGCCAGCGCGACCACCTCGCCGTAGCTGTGGCCCGCCACGGCATCCGGTCGTACGCCTGCCGCGACGAGCAGGTCGTGCACCGCCATCCCCGCCGCACCGAGCGCGGGTTGCGCGGCCGAGGTGTCGGTGAGCGTGGCGTGCTGCCGGGCGCGCTCCGACTCGTCGAACGCCGACGGCGCGAGCCACGCCCGCAGCCATGCCGGGTCGTCGTCGGGCAGGTGCCTGCGCAGCTCGGGGAAGTGCGCGTACAGCTCGGCGAGCATGCCGGGGGACTGGCTGCCCTGGCCCGGGAACAGGAACGCGACCGGTCCCGGGGCCGCGCCGGGCACGGCCCTGTGCACACCGGCCGGAGTCGCCCCGGCGAGTAGCCCGCTCAGCTGCTCCACCAGCTGCGTGGTGTCGCGCGTGACGACGGCGAACCGCACGGGCTCGTCGCGGTCCGACAGGGACGCGGTCAGCGCCAGGTCACGCACCCGGGTGCCGGGATGCCGGGCCAGCTCCAGCAACCGGGTCACCGAGCGGTTCGCCGACGCCGTGTCGTGCCCCCGGACGAGGACCAGCTCCGCGGGCCACTGGTCGGCGGCGTGCCGTGCGGGTGGCGCGTCGGGCACCCCGCGCAGCACGGCGTGGAAGTTGGTGCCGCCGAACCCGAACGAGCTGACCCCGGCGACCCGCCGCGCCGCGGGCACCGCCCACGGCCTGGTCGCCGGGTGGAACGCGAACGGGCTCGTGTCCGCGTCCCACAACGGGTTCGGCCGCTCGAGGTGACCTGTCGGGGGCAGCACCCCGTGGTGCACGGCGAGCGCGGCCTTGATCAGCCCGGCCATCCCGGCAGCGCACTTGGTGTGACCGATCAGGCTCTTCACCGAGCCGAGCGCGCAGCCACCGGTACTGGCGCCCGCCGCGGTGAACGCCTCGGTCAGCGTGCGCAGCTCGGTGCGGTCGCCGACCGAGGTTCCCGTGCCGTGGGCCTCGATCAGGCCGACCTCGGCGGGGGACAGCCCCGCTGTGCGGTACGCGCGGTCCAGCGCCCGTCGCTGCCCTTCCGGCCGCGGCGCGACGATGCCGAGCGAGCGCCCGTCGCTCGCGCTGCCGGTGCCCGCGATCACCGCGTAGACCCGGTCGCCGTCCCGTCGCGCGTCCGCGAGCCGCTTCAGCACGACGCAGCCGACGCCCTCGCCGAGGACGATGCCGTCGGCGGCGGCGTCGAACGCCCGGCTCCGGCCGGTCGGCGACAACGCCTGCACCGAGCCGAACATCACGTAGTCCTGGATGCCGTTGTGCAGGTCCGCGCCACCGCACAGCACCAGGTCGCTCGCGCCGGCCGCCAGCTCCCGGCAGGCGAGCTCGACGGCGGCGAGCGACGACGCGCACGCGGCGTCCACGGTGTAGTTGCCGCCGCCGAGGTCGAGCCGGTTGGCGACGCGGCCCGCGATGACGTTGGCCAGCGTGCCGGGGAAGGTGTCCTCGGTGATCGTCGGCAGCTGCTCGGCGAGGTCGGCGGGCAGCTCACCGAGGTAGGCGGGCAGCACCGAACGCAGTGTCACCGCGGCGGACAGCTCGCTGCCGGACTCGGCGCCGAACACGACCGAGCAGCGCGACCGGTCGGTGTCCGGGCCGTCGTACCCCGCGTCGGCCAGCGCGCGGGCGGCCACCTCCAACGCCAGCAGCTGCACCGGTTCCACACTGGTCAGCGACGCGGGCGGCAGGCCGTGGCGCAACGGGTCGAACGGGATCGGCGGCAGGAAGCCACCCCACTTCGACGGCGTGCGGTCCGATCCCGCCGTGGCGCCGGGGGAGTAGTACCGCTCGGTGTCCCACCGGTTCCCGGGCACCTCGGTGATCGACTCGGTGTCCGCCAGCACGTTCGCCCAGAACGCGGCGAGATCGGGCGCACCGGGGAACACCCCGGCCATACCGATGATCGCGATGTCGAGCGGCGCGGGTGTCGGCGCGGGCACCCGCTCGGCACCGAGACGACCGAGCAGCTCGCGTGCCCGCCCGGCCAGCACGTCGGCGGCGCCCTCGGTCACGGCCCGGTGCAGCGCCTCGACGGTGGTCGTGGTCGACCGCAGTCCGGCGACCTCGCCCGCCATGAACAACCCGTCGGCGAGCTGGCGGTCCTCGTCGACGGCGGCCAGCCCGGCCTCGGTGCGCACGAGCCCCCTGCTCGCGGTGCGCAGCCTGCCGACGCACAGTTCCTCCAGCGCGTCACGGACCGCAGGGTCGGACAGGCCTGCCGCACGCAGCCGCGCGGCGTGCTCGGGCAGCGCGGTGACGAACGGGCTCGGCACACACCTCGTCACGTAACCCGGCCCCGTCCGCACGAGAGCGGTGCCGGACGCGTTCAGCACCTCGCGCTGGAACACCGCGCCGATCGCCCCGGTGGCGACGGCCTCCTCGGTGAACAGGTACGCGGTGCCCATGAGCATCCCCACCGCCGCGCCTGCCGCGGTCAGCGGCGCGGCGAGAGCCGTGACCGCGGCGGCCGAGCGGGCGTCGTGCACGCCACCCGCGAACAGCACGTCGATTTCGGCCGCGGCCTCCGGGTGCTCGGCGAGGAACGCGTCGAGCACGGCGACCTGCTCGTCCCACAGGACGAACGCCGACCTGGGTCCCACGTGGCCGCCGCATTCGGCGCCCTCGAACACGAACCGGCGGGTGCCCGCGCGCAGGAACCCGTCGAGCAACAGCGGCGACGGCGCGTGCAGGAAGGTGCGGACGCCGAGACTCTCCAGCTCCTCGGCCTGCGCGGGACGCCCGCCCGCGACGATCGCGTGCGACGGCCGGGCCGCGGCGACCGCGGCGAGCTGGGCGGTGCGCAGCGCGTCGTCGGCGAAGCCCAGAATGCCGACGCCCCAGGGCCTTCCGTCGACGGCGAGGTTCGTCGCCGCCATCAGGTCGGCGCTCGCCTGCCCGTCTGAGAGGGAGAGCGCGACGAACGGCAGGGCACCGTCCTCGGCCACCGCGGCGGCGAACGCGGGCTGGTCGCTCACACGGGTCATCGGCCCCTGCGCGAGCGGCAGTGCGGTCCCGGTCGGCGACCGGCCGGGTGCCCGCGTGCGCAACGCCGTGGCGAGGTGGTCCCGCACCCCCCGCAGCGCCGCGGGCACCGTCGCCCACCGGTCGCGAAAGCGCGTGGCGAGCCCCGCGTCCTGGCCGAAGGCCGCCGGGTGCCTGCCGTCCCGCACGGCGTCGGTCCCACCGTCCACTCGGGACAGTGCGGCGACTACGTGCCCCGCCACCCCCGCCTCCGGGTAGGCCGCGAGGGCGACGTCGAGCACGACACCGGCCGCGCCGCACGCCAGCGCGGCCGCCGCGCTGTGCGGGCCGATCCCGCCACACGCCCACACCGGCACGTCCACCGCCGCGAGGAGGTGTTGCAGCAGCGCGAAGGTACTGAGCGTGCCGACCGGGCCGCCCGCCTCGGCGCCACGGGCGATCAGGCCGTCCACCCCGGCGGCGACCGCGGTCCGCGCCGACACGACGTCGGTGACCTCGGCGAGCACCACGCGCCCTGGCAGGGTCGAGAGGGGCCACGCGGCGTCGGCGGCCAGCACGACGACCTCGACGTCGGCAGGCAGGTCGCCCGGTCCCGGCGCGCATGTCGCGCCGACCCGCACGCCGAACCGGCCTGCGCACCAGGCCCGTGCGTCGCCGAGGGTCCGGCGCGCGGTGCGGGCGTCGCCGGGGAGGTCGACCACGCCGAGTCCGCCGCCCGCGCGCACGGCCGCGGCCAGCCGGGCGTTGGGCCTGCGCAGCGGGTCGAAGCCGAGAACCACCGTGTCCGGGTCCGTGCGCAGGCTCATCGCGTCCTCGTTCCGCTCGGCCCGACGGGATCCGGGCACTACGGCGATCCTGCGGACGCCGGGGGCGCCGGACGAGGCGGGATCACCGGCAGATTCACCGGCAGAGCGGTCCGGTGCGCGGGCGTCGCGGCGGGTTCGCCGAGGTGAACGTCCGGCAGCCGGGCCGCCGCCGCGTTTCCGCCGGTGATCCCGCCTCGTGCCGCGGCAGCCACGCAAGCACGGTGGCGGTGCGGGAGCGTCGGGCTCCCCGCGATCTCCACGACACGAACGGAGTTGCACATGCCATCTCCCACCCTGCGGCGGCCGTACCTGGCCGCCGCGGCCACCGTGGCCGGTGTCGCCTCGGTGCTGCTGCCGACCGCCGCGCAGGCGGCGACCGCGGCCACCGCGGACGCGCACGTCGGGACGGCCGGCCCGGAAGCGGCGCCCAGAGCGGTGCAGGCGAGCCTCGGTGACACCATCGCCCAGAAGGCGGTGGCCGAGCTCTCGAGCGGGCACATCGGCGAGTCCCCGGCCGGGTCCAACTGCAACTACTACTCGGGCTACTTCGGCCGCCCGTGCGAGGAGTGGTGCGCCGACTTCGGCCAGTACGTGTGGAAGGCAGGCGGCGCCAACGTCGGTGGCCTCAGCGCCGCGTCGGCGAGCTTCGCGGCCTACGGCCGTGCTCACGGCACCTGGCACGCGGAACCCAACCTGGCCGGGGTCAAGCCCGGTGACGCGGTCCTCTACAACCTCAACGGCAGCGGCACCTACGCCAGCCACGTCGGCATCGTCACGAGCATCAACAACGGCACGGTGAACGTCGTGTCCGGCAACTACCACAACACGGTGTACAAGCACCCCGCCCAGGAGGCGGGCACGATCTCGGGTTACGTCCACCCCGTGGCCTGACGACCGAGGACACGACGAAGGACCGGTGCCCGGCGGGCCTATCCGCCGGGCACCGGTCCTTCGTCGTGGTCAGTCCGGATCGGAGCCGGACCGCCGCGGCGCGAGGGGTCCCGCCGCGTGCTCCGGGTAGATCGCGAGCAGGTACTTGTCCCAGTAGCGCCCCGCGAAGTAGTCGTGGTCGCGCAACACGCCCTCCACCTCGAACAGCGTGCCCGCCGCACTGCGGATCTGCGGGTAGTTGAACCCCGGCGTCTCCATGTAGACCTTGCGCAGCGGGAAGTTGTGGAACAGGTACCGGATGAACAGCGACGTCGCCTCGGACGCGAGCCCCAGGCCGGTGTGCCTGGCCTGGAACACCGCGCCGACGTAGGCGTGGCCCTGTGCCGTGTCGGCGCTGTAGGCCACGACGTGCCCGATGGGTAGGTCGTCGTCGACCCGCCGGACCATCAGCTGCACGAGCACCTGGGCCCACAGGTCCTGGGTGAAACGCTCCAGCGACGGCGGCGCTCCCCGGTAGCGCCAGCGGAAGCAGGTCTCCGGCTCGACCGCCATGGCGTAGAGGAACCCGACGTCGTTGTTGTCGACGATCGGGGTCAGCCGGACCGAGTTGTTCTCCATCACCGGGTACTCGGACGGCAGGGTCCTGGCGAGTTGCGGGACGGCCGTCGGCCCGAACTCGTCGGTGACCACGAAGGACAGCCTGCGGTCGGGCGCCGCGCGCCCGGCCAGCGAGAGCACCTCACCCACCGAACCCAGCATGCTGCGGTCGGGACCGAGCACGACGCCGCGGGACTCCAGCCATCCCGCCACGGTCATCATCGCCACGCTGTCGAGCCCGAGCTCCGCGACCAGCAGGGTGTCGTCGGACAGGTCCTCCGGGAGCAGGTGCAGCAGGCGGGCGAGGTCCGCGCGCGCGGTGTCGCGGTCGTCGGGCTCGCGGCGGCCAGGGTGGACCGGAGCGAGCGGGTCGTTCGTGATGGTCATGGACTCTCCTCGTACGTGGGACGGACTCAGAGGAACCCGAGCTTCCGCGCGCAGGCGGGCCACGGCGACCAGCCGCGCTGCGCCTGCAGCTTGAACGCGGCCTGGTCCTGGGTCTCCGGTGACGCCTGGTCGGGGCGGCCGGAGTAGCCCAGCCCCTGCCAGGTGGCGAGGTCGAACTGGTAGGCGCCGTAGTAGCCGTTGCCGGTGTTGGTCTTGTAGTTGCCCCCGCTCTCGCACTGGCGCAGCTTCGCGAAGTTCTCCGCCGTGGGCGGGGCGGCCTTCGGCTGCACGGTCAGCGTGTCGAGCGCGGCGCTCGCCCGCCGCGCGGTGTCGTCGACGGCGCCCGTCCGCGTCCCGACGCCGCTCTGGGCGGCGTGGCTCACGGCGTTGTCCGCGGCGGGGGCGGCGTGCGCGGGGGCCGCCAACGCGGTGATCCCGGCGGGGATCGCGATCGTCGCGGCGACGGCGCGCAGGGCAAGCCTGCCGGTCGATGTGGTCATCATGTTTCCGCCAACTCTCTTTCCTGGTACGACGGTGGACGCGTCGAGCATCAGCCGCGAGGACCCGCGCCCACGAGGCGGAATCACCGGCGAATTCGGCGGCAGTAACGGTCGCTGGGACGAACGGGTGCACATCGCCGCGAGGTGCGGTCAGGCACTGGACACACTGAGGCAGATCGCGCCAGTCTGTCCCGGGGGATCACGGAGCACGGCCGTTCGGGGGTGCTGGTCGGTGGAGGACGGCGAGGGGACCGGTGTCGGTCTGGTGGCGGAGCGCGCCCCGCTCGGCCACCGGGTGCGCGCGTGGCGCCGCAGGGCACTGCTGTCCCAGGAACAGCTCGCCGACCGTGCCGGACTCGGCGTGCGCACGGTCCGCGACCTCGAGGCCGGCCGGGTGCGGCGGCCGCACCGGCGGTCGCTGGAACTGCTCGCCGCAGCACTGGGTCTCGACGCGGAGGAGACCGGCGCACTGATGACGGCGTCGGCGCGCCTGTGGTTCGGCGCGGACGCCCCGAAGATCCCCGCCCCGGCCGAGGCCGTCACCGGCGAGACGGTCGCGGCGGACGCCATCCCCTTCCCGGCGGTGGAGCTGCGTGGACGGCGCGCCGCGGTGCGGGCGCTGGTGGACCGGGTGCGCCGCGGCGTGCGCGAGCACGATGTGCCGGTCGTGGTCACCGGTCGGGCCGGCATCGGCAAGAGCGCGCTCGTGGCACATGTCGGGCGCATGATGGCCGACGAGTTCCGGGACGGACTGCTCCACGCCCGGGTCGACGACCCGGGCTCGGTGGACGCCGTCGTGGTGCGCTTCCTCCGCGAGCTCGGCATGCGACCAGCCGAGATCGCCCACGACCCCGGCGAGCGTGCCCGGCAGTACCGGCAGGCGCTGACCGGGCGCGCGGTGCTCGTCGTGGTCGACACGGAGGAGTCGGACCTCGGGCCGCTCACGACCTCCCCGCGCGGGTGCGCGGTGGTGCTCACCGCGCGAACCGAACCGGCGGCCGGGCACGTCGTGCGGCTCACCGCGCTCGACCACGACGACGCCCTGCGGGTCCTCGCCGACGGCGGTGTGCCGGTCGCCGACGATCTCGCCGCGGCGCGCGGGGTGGTCGACCTGTGCGCCGCCGCGCCACTGGCGCTGCGCATCGTCGCCGCGGCGGGGAACCTGCCGGTGCGCCGCCTCGCCGACCGGTTGCGCGACGCCGCACGCGGCTGCGCGGACGAACCGGCCGTGGTGGTCGCCAGGCAGGCGCTCCCCGCCGACGAGGCCGAGGCGGTGTCCCTGCTGGCGCGGCTACCCTGGCGCGAGCTCACCGCGTGGACGGTCGCCGCCGCGTTGGACGTCGCCGAGTCCCGGGCCGCCGCCCTGCTGGAGCGGCTGGTCGCCGCGCGGCTGCTCGAGGTGGTCTCGGGCCGCCACCGGATGCCGGACCCGGTCCGCGACACCCTGCTCGCGCTCACGCCGGACAGCACCCAGGACACGGCCGCGGCGCTGCGGCGCGTGCTCGGCGCCACGCTCGCCCTGACCGAGCTGGCGGACCTGCGGGCACAGCGCGTCCTCGTGCGGGCTGCGCCGGTGCGTGCGCACCGCCACCCCGTGTCCGCCGAGCTTCGCGCGGTCGTCCGCGACCCCGACGGCTGGCTGGGCGCCAACGCGGGCGCACTGGCGGACGCGGTGCGCCAGAGCGCCGCGCACGGGTTCGTCGAGCTGTGCGCCGCGCTCGCCGTCGTCCTGCAGCACTGCGACGGGGAACCGCCCGGCTGTCGGACCGAGGAGCTGGCCGAACTGGCCCGGGACGTCGCCAGGGCGGCCGGTGACGTCCCCGCCGAGGCGGCGCTGCTCCTCGCGGCGGGGATGCGCGCCACCCGCCTCGGCCGTCTCGAAGCGGCGGCGGCCGACCTCTCCGCGTGCCGCACGCTCTACGAGCGGTGTGGGCACCTGCTCGACCACGCCGTCGCGACCGTGGCGGCGGCGGACGCGGCGGCCCACACGGGCGAGTTCGCGACGGCAGGCGCCCTGCTCGATGCGGCGGAGCCGGTGCTGGCGGCCGACCGCTGCCTGCCAGCGCTGGCCGCGGTCGCGCTGGTCAGAGCCCGGCTCCTGGTGATGCGTGGCACCGGCACGGAGGCGGCGCGAGGGCACGCGCTCGCCGCCGAGGCGGGTTTCGAGGCGGTGGGGAACACCAGGGGACTGGCGGAGGCACGCATGGAGCTCGGCGTGCTCGCCGCCCGGGGCGAGCACCACGAGGCCGCCGCCTGGTACCTCGACAGTGCGCTGGCCGCCTTCACCGCGATGGGCGCCCACCGGGCGGCGACCGTGGCCCGGTTCCTGCGCGCGGACCTGCTGCGGATCACCGGCGAGTCCGACCGGGCGGTCGACGACCTGGCCGCGTGCCTGCCCGCGTTCACCGCCCACGGGTCATCAGTCGGTCAGGGCCTGGTGCACCTGTCACTGGCGCGGGTGCACCGCACGCTCGGCAACCTCGCCGACGCCCAGTGGCACACGGCGGTGGCGGGCTCACTGCGTGCCTGCGCGGATCTCCCGGTCGGCCGGTGCCTGCGCGGTGGCGAGCAGCGTCGCGACTCCGGCGGCGCGCGCTGAGCCGGCTTCGCAGAACGCGCCGTAGGCCTGGCTCCACGCCTCGATCGCGGCCGCCGGGTCGCCGTCCGCGGCCAGGACGTGCCCCAGGATCACGCGGGTGCGGGCCGTGCGCACGACCGCGCCTGCCGCCTGCCACAGCCGGACGGCCTCGGTGACGGCCGCCCTGGCCGAAGGGAGGTCACCCGCGAACCGGTGCAGGTAGGCGGACGCGCCCGCGACCGTGGCCAGATCCGCCTCGCGGTCACCGGACCGCCGGGTCACCCGCCTGGACTCGGCCAGGTGCTCGGCCGCGGCGGCGGAGTCCCCGGCCGCCGCGGCGGCGACCGTGAGACCGGCGAGCGCGCCGACGCGGGTCGTGTCGTCGGCACCGGCGCCGCGCAGCGCGTCGCGGTAGTACCGCCGGGCACGGGTGATGTCGGCTCGTTCGGCCAGCAGGTCGCCGAGCCACAGTGCGGCCGACGCGGCGCCGACCTCGTCGCCGGTCGCGCCCGACCCGGCCACCGCCGCCGACAGCAGCCGCCGGGCGGTGTCCTCGTGTCCGGCGTCGTGGTGCACCCGGCCGAGCGCCGCCGTGGCGCGCCAGCCGGCCCGTTCGTCGGCGATCGCGCCGCAGCACGCGACGGCGCCCGCGGCCTGCGCCTGTGCCTCGGCAAGCCTTCCCCGCATCCGCAGCGCATCGGCGAGCAGGTGGCGTGCCGCGGCCTCGCCGAGGACGTCCCGCGCGGCCACGAACAAGGCGATCGCCCGGCCGAGTGCCGCACCGGCCGCCTCCAGGGCGTTGCGGTGCAGCAGCGCGCGGCCCACGGCCACGAGCGCGTGCCCGTCGACCCCGTCGGCGGGCAGCGCGGCCTCGACGCCCGCCGCCGAGGCGAGGACCGTGGCTGCCCGCACCAGGCCCTGGTCCATGGCCTGCGCGGCTGCCGTCCGCAGTGCCGCTCGATCACGTTCCCGGAACGCACGGGGATCGGTCGCGCTGTCGTCGCTCAGCTCCGGCTCGGTGCCCCGCGGTCTGGCGAGCAGCACGCGTTCGGCGAGCCTGCCCAGCTGCTCGACGGCTCGCCGGACCGCCGCGTCCCGATCGTGGTCGTCGTGCTCGGCGCGTTCGCGCGCCCACGCCCTGACCAACGCGGTCATGCCGAAGCGGGTCCCGCCCGCCGGGTCCGCGCCGTTGCTCTCGACGAGGTCGACCAGCCGTGCCCGGACCAGCGGGTTCAGTGCGAGCGCGGCCTCGGCCGGCGTCGTGTCCAGCAGCGCGGCCGCGGTCGCTGCCGAGAACTCCTCCCAGTCCAGCAGACCCAGCAGCCGCAGCATCCGCCCGCTCGGCGCGGGCAACGGCCGACACACGCCGTCCAGCACCGCCCGCACCGAGCGCTCGCCGTCGTCGAGCATGTCGAGCAGTGGCTGGGCGAGGAGGTCCTCCGGCGTCTCGCCCATGCCGAGCCGCCGGCCCGCGATCGACAGCGCCAGTGGCGACCGCTCGCACCGCCGCGTCAGCGCCTCGGCGTGGTCGGTCGCAGGCGGCACGCCCGCCTCGGCGGTCAGCAACGCGACCGCCGCACTCGCCTCGATGCCGGTGAGGTCGACCCGAGCCGTCGCGTGCAACACGGTCAGGGGGTCGCGGCTGGTGACGAGCGCGGCGCAACCCCGGGTCGCGGGCAGCAGCGGACGGACCTGGGTCTCGTCGCTCGCCCCGTCGAGCACGAGCAGGGTGCGCGTGTCCGCGAGCCGGGAACGCAGCGAACCCGCCAGCACCTCGACGTCGGCGTCCGGGTGCTCGGCCACGTCGAGCGCACCGAGCACAGTGGACAGAGCAGTCCGGACGGGGACCGGTGTGCCGTCCTCGCCGCGCAGTGCGACGAACAGCGCACCGTCGGGGAACCGGTCCGCCATCCGCCTGGCCGCGTGCACCGCGAGCACGGTCTTGCCCGCACCGACGGGCCCGGACACCACGCACAGCACCGGTGTCGCGCGCTGTCGCAACCCGGCGGCGATCCGGTTCAGGACGGCCGCCCGGCCCACGAGCGGGACCACACGCGGCAGTCCGGTCACGGTGCCACGCCGGCCAGCCGCGCCGCGACGAGCTGCGCCCTCGGCACCGCGCCGACGCGTGCGAACAGGCCGTGGGCCTCGGACCAGCACTCGATCGCGGCAGCCCGGTCGCCGCTGCCCGCCAGCGCGTCACCCAGCGCGGCGAGTGCGGCGGCCAGCTCGATCGGGACGTCGGCGCGGCGCGCCAGGTCCGCCGCCGAGCGCAGGCAGCGCAACGCCTCGTCGGTCTCCCCGAGCGCGTGACACACCTCGCCCCGCAGCCGCAGGCCCATCCTCCGGATGCTCGCGTGCCCGCAGTTCTCCGCGATGCCCAACGCGTCGTCGACGAGCTGGCGGGCGTCCTCGGGATGACCGCGGTGCAGGGCGATCTCGGCGAGCCCGCACAGTGCGCCGCCCTCGTTCTCGGTCAGGTGATGCTCCCGCGCGAGCTCGAGTGAGCGCTGGAACTGGCTCTCCGCGCCCGCGAGGTCGCCGTCGGCCAGGCGGGCCTCGCCGATCCGGCGCACCACCTTGGCCTCGGCCGCGATCGCGTTCACGGCGCGGTAGCCGGCGGCGGCCTTCTCCCACGCCTGGGTCGCGGCGGTGAAGTGACCCTGGTCGACGTGCAGGTTGCCGAGCTCGTGGTCGGCGCGGGCCACGCCGAGCACGTCACCGAGCCCGGCGAACAGGGTGTGGGCCCTCGACCGCAGCTCCCACGCACGGGTGATGTCACCGTGCCTGCGCGACGCCGTCGCGGCGTCCAAAGTGGACAGTGCCTGCTGGGCGTGGTCGCCGACCGCGCCGGAAAGCCGGGCGGCCTCGGTGAAGGACGCGATGGCCTCGGCCAGCCTGCCGTCCGCCTCGCTGACGTAACCGAGGCCCGCCTGCGCGTAGGCCTCGCCGCGGTGGTTGGCGGCCTTGTGCGCGGCGTCGTGGGCCGCCTGGAGGGTCCGCCGCCAGTGCCCGCGCCTGCCGGTCGAGAAGAAGAAGTCCTGCAGCGTGTCGGCGAGGGCACACGTGATCTCGTCCCAACCGCGCTCTCCCGCGTGCACGACCGCGGCGGTCAGCAGCTCGTACTCGGCCTCCAGGTAGTCGAAGCCGTCGGGGATCTCGGTGGGCACGCCCGCCGCGGCGCGTTTCAGCTCCGCGATCGGCGCGGGCGTGTAGACGTGCTGCTCGGCCCCCGGGATGAACGTGGCCATCGCGCGGTCCACGCGGGCGAGCCACTGGCCGTAGACCGCCCGTACCGCGTGGTCGAGGTCGGCGTCGGCCTCGTCCCGCGCCCGCTGTCGGGCGTAGATGCGCACCAGGTCGTGCATGCGGTAGCGGAGCCCGTCCGACGGGTCGGCCGCCACCACGCCCGCGACCTCCACCAGGCGCAGGTCGACGAGGGTGCGCACCACCTCGGCGGTCTCGTCGGCACCGGATCCGGTCAGGGCGGCGACGGCCCACTCGGCGACCGGGTACGCGGGCAGCAGACCCCACCGCCGGAACGCGCGCCGCCCGGGTTCGCCGATCTGGCGGTAGCTCGCCTCGAAGCTGGCCCGCACGGCGAGGTCGCCCGCGACGAGCTCGTCGAGGCGGCCCTGCTCGTCGCGCAGGAGCGCGGCGAGCTCGGCGAGCGGCCAGCGTGGCCGGGCGGCGAGGCGCGCACCGGCGATCCGCAGCGCGAGGGGCAGCAGACCGCACTGCCGCACCACCGTCTCGGCAAGGGCCGGGTCGTTGCGAACCCGGTCGTCACCGACGATGCGGGCCAGCAGTGTCACACCGTCCTCGGTGGACAGTGCGCCGAGCGGCACCGGGTGCGCGTAGGGCAGCCGCACCGGCCGCCTGCTCGTGACCAGCACCGCGCAGTCACCGGTCAACGGGAGCAACGGCAGCACCTGCTGTGCGTCGCGCGCGTTGTCCAACACCAGCAGCACCCGCGCGCCGACGAGGCGGGCACGGAAGAGGTCCGCCCGCGCCACGGCGCCATCGGGCATCTCGGCCCACGGCACACCCAGCGCGGCGAGCACCCTGGTCAGCAGGTCCGCCGGGTCCGCCGGGTCCTCGTCGGTGCCGTGCAGGTCGAGGTGGAGCTGACCACCGGGGAACCGGCTCCTGAGCAGGTGCGCCACGTGCACCGCGACCGTCGTCTTGCCTGCGCCGCCGACCCCCGTCAGCACGCACACCGGAGCAGGCTCGGTGGACCTGCCCGAGCTCACCACCGCCGCCAGGCCCGCCACCACGTCGGCGCGGCCGGTGAAGTCGACCACGTCCGGGGGCAGCGAACAGTGCGCCCCTCCCCGGTGGCGGCCCGCGGTCCTGCCCGGCGCGAACAGCTCCGCGTCGGCGGTCTCCAGGATCGGGTTGCCCTCGGCGGCCCACCGCTCCAGCTGCGCCAACCGGGGATCGGCCGAGTGGCCAGCCAGGCCGGGTGGCCGCTCGACGCCCGAGCGGTGTGTCGCCAGCACCAGCGCCGCGCGCATGGCGGTCGTGGTCGGGGGAACCTCGGCCAGCAGCGCCGCGAGGGCCTCGTGCCTGCCTGCCCGCAGCTCGACCGCCGCGTACAGCTCCCACGCGTTCGCGCACAGGGTTCTCAGCTGCTCACGCGCGTCGTCGAACCCCTCGGGCACGTTCGCCAGCGGCTCCTCCCGGCAGCGGGTCGGTACCTCGGCGAGCGCCGTGGCGGCCTCCGGCAGCCGGTTGGCCAGGAAATGCTCCTGTGCGTCGCGCAACGCCGTTCTGATCAGCTCGACGTCGACGGCGTCGGCGGGCACGGTCAGCGCGAACCCGTCCGGTGTCGACGCGATCAGCCCGGGCACGAGCCGCTCCAGTTCGTCGACACACGCCGCCACGTCGTGGCCGTCGGTGAGCAGCCGGCCGAGTTGCCCGGCGGTGAGCGCACGTCCGTGCGCGAGTGCCAGCGCGGCG
Organism: Actinophytocola oryzae; assembly: GCF_004364325.1. GTDB lineage: Bacteria > Actinomycetota > Actinomycetes > Mycobacteriales > Pseudonocardiaceae > Actinophytocola > Actinophytocola oryzae. Next base: position 169,513 of record NZ_SOCP01000002.1, read on the forward strand.
ATCACGGCGCGATGGCCGGACTCACCCAGTTCGACGCGCCGGCCGTCGGTCGACAGCTCCACCGGTCCGAGTAGGCGGACAGACCTCCCAGCGGGCTCGCCAGCGACCACGGGTGCACCTTCCCAGGTTCCCCTCCGCCTGTCCACGTGCCAGGGCGCTCATCGAACCCTGGCCTGGGTCGCAGGCCGGTGGGGCGAACATCGCCGAAGGCGACTCGGCCGAACGTGGTCGCCGTTGCCGTGCGTCAGCCGTTTCCCTGGGATTGGCGCGTCGACTGGTCGACATAGGTGAGGACGGCCCTCACCCGGCGGTCGCTGCCCGCGCCGTCGACGTCGAGCTTCGCGAAGATTCGGCCGACGTGCTTGCGCACCGTCGCCTCGCTGATGAACAGGTGCTCGGCGATCGCCCTGTTGACGAGGCCCCGGGACATCAGCGCGAGGACCTGGTTCTCGCGGTCGGTGAGCCCGGCGAGGCGACCACCGGGCTTCGGCGCCGTGCGGGCGGGGCCCGGTGTGGTCGACATCCGCGTGACCCAGGAGCGTTGCATGCGGCCGACCTTCACCGCCACCGCGACGATCGCGGCGAGCAGGACGGCGCCCGGTGCCGCCGCGAGCCAGGCCTCACCTGGTGTGTCGATCACCCGGACGCCGAGGTCGATCCGGTCGCCGGGGACCAGCGTCGGGGCCAGCAGCAGGATCGCCGGGATCGGGAGGACCAACAGCAGTGCCACGAGGTCGAGCAGGACGAGCACGGCGCCGAGCACCGTCGCGGGGCGCGGCGCCGGGATCACGGTGGCGTGCGGTCTCATGACGCCACGGTAGTGGTAGCGCACGCGCTACCCCGGTAGGGCGTCGAGTCGCGCACGCGCCCATACCGTCTCCCGCGCCGGCCGGTTTGGATGGCGGCGTGATGGTGCGGACAACCGCGCAGGCGGCCGTGACGGCGCTCGGCGCGACGAAGACCTACGGCTCGGGCGAGACCGCGGTGCGGGCGCTCGACTCGATCTCCCTGGAGGTGCCGCCTGCCTCGTGGACGGCCGTGATGGGACCGTCCGGCTCGGGCAAGTCGTCCCTGCTGCACTGTCTCGCGGGCCTGGAGCGGGTGGACCGGGGTCGCGTGCTGCTGGCGGGCCGGGACATCACGTCCTGCTCCGACCGGGAGCTGACCCGGCTGCGCCGGGGCGAGATCGGTTTCGCGTTCCAGAACTTCAACCTGGTCACCTCGCTCACCGCGGCACAGAACGTCGCTCTGCCGTTGCGGCTCGCCGGCCTGCGCCCCACCCGCCAGGACATCCACGCCGCTCTCGACGAGGTCGGCCTCGCCGACCGCGCACGCCACCGCCCCGGTCAGCTCTCCGGGGGCCAGCAGCAGCGGGTGGCACTGGCCCGCGCGATCGTGGCCCGGCCGACGGTGCTCTTCGCCGACGAGCCGACCGGGGCCCTGGACACGGCCTCGGCGCGGTCGGTGTTCGCCCTGCTGCGTGCGATGGTCGAGCGCGGCCAGACGGTCGTGATGGTGACCCACGACCCGGTCGCCGCGGCGAACGCCGACAGCGCGTTGTTCCTGCGTGACGGCCGACTGGTCGACCGCCTCGACCGGGCCGCCGCCGCCGCGGTCGCGGCCCGGCTCGCCGACCTGGAGCGTTGATGCTCACCCTCACATTCGCCGGCCTCCGCGACCGGTGGCCGCTGTTGCTCGGTGCTGTCCTCAGCGTCGCGGCCGGCGTGGCGCTCGTCGCGTCCGCGCTGACCGTGGCCCGGTCGGCCACGCCGCCGGACGTGGGTGGCCTCGGTGAGCGGGCCGCCGCCGCGGTGCGCGAGTCGTTCGACGGCGTCGCGACCGCGATGATCATCAGCGCCATCCTCGCCGGCCTGCTGACGGTCTTCGTCGTCGCGACCACGTTCGCCTTCACCGTGGCCGAGCGGCGCCGCGACATCGCGCTCCTCCGGCTGCTCGGCGCGGGACGGGGGCAGGTGCGGCTCGTGTTGCTCGGCGAGGCGACCGCGCTCGGTCTGGTGGGCGCCTCGCTCGGCGTCGTGTCGACGCGCCCGGCGGTCGCCGCCCAGCTGTGGTTGCTCCACCGCGCCGACTTCGTCCCCGACGGCTTCGTGGTGACCCACCCGACCTGGCCACGCTGGACCGCGGCAGGCGTCGGCGTCGCGGTCGCGTTGCTCGGTGTGCTCGCCGCGTCGCGCAGGGCCTCGGCGGTGCCCCCGCTGGCGGCGGTCCGCGGTGAGCAGGGCAGGACCCGGGTGATGACCGCGGGGCGCTGGATCGTCGGACTCGTGCTGCTTCTGGGTGCCGCGGCGCAGGTCGTGGCCGCCACCGCGGTGGGCCTCGTCGCCGCGCTCGCACTGGCCATGGGCGTCGCCGTCACGGGGGCGGTCGCGCTGAGCCGGCTCACCCCGGTCGTCCTCCCGTTCGCCGTCCGCGCCCTCGGCCTGCCGGTCCGGGCGACCGTCCTCGGCGGTCTCGCCCAGGCCAACGGGCGCGACGGCATCCAGCGCTCCGCCTCGACGGCCGCCCCGGTCATCGTCCTGGTCGCACTGGTCATCAGCGTCACCAGCGCGCTGGGCGCCACCACGGCGGCCGTCGTCATCGAGGAACGCGCCAACACCCGTGCCGACTTCGTGGTCGAGACGACCGGTGCCGACGTCACCGCGATCAGGGCGCTGCCCGGTGTCGCGGTGGCCGCCGCGGAGTCGACGCCCGAGATGAGCGTCGAGCTGCCGACCCACGACGACCGGTTCATCGACGGCATCGCGGTCGTCGACCCGGCGGACTACGCGGCGGTTCACCCGGCCGCCCCGGTGGCCGGCGGCCTCGGTGACCTGACCGGCAACACCATCGCCGTCATGGCGCGCCCCACGGACGGCGCGACCTACCGACTCGGCGACCGCGCGGTGGTGACCGTAGGCACGACGACCGTCGAGGTGTCGATCGGCGCGATCCTCCCCGAACGACTCGCCACCGACCGGCACGTCATCGTGCCGGAGGACCTGGTGTCCGCCGACGTGCTCGCCGCGGCACCCACGACGGTCCTCGTGCGCGTCCGGCACGACGCGGACACCCGGGCAGTCGAGGAGGCGGCCGGAACCTACGGCGAGGTGACCGGGACCGAGGCCCGGATCGCCGAGGACGCGGCGGAGCTGCGGCGCACCAACGACGCCACCCTCGTCGTGCTGCTCACGCTCGCCGGCCTGTACACGGTCATGGCCGTCGTGAACGCCGTCGTCATCGCCGGCACCGGGCGCCGCCGCGAACATGCCGTCGCTCGTCTGTCCGGCCTGACCCGCACACAGGTCGTCGCGACCACCGCCGTCGAAGCCGTGATCACGACGGTCACCGGCCTGGTGCTCGGGCTGGTCGTCGTCGCTGGCGCGGTTCTGGGCATCGCGCTCGCGGCGCGGCGAAGCGTCGGCACGACCGTCGTGGAGATGCCCTGGACACTGCTGGTCGTGACGGCACTCGGCACGATCGCGCTGTCCACGGCGGTCGCGGCGGCGGTGTCCTGTGTCCTCACCCGGACCGGACCCATCACCCTCGCCGCCGCCCGCGAGTGAGGCGACCGGGTTGGCCACGACGTCGTCCCGACTGGTCAATTATCCCATGGCGTGTCTGGTCGACCCGAGGTAATGGCCGCGAGTTCGTCAGCGCCGGTTCTCTATCGTCCGTCGCATGATCGGTGACGAGAAGTACGTGACCTCCGGTGGACTGCGGCTGTGGACCGAGCGGTTCGGTGACCGCGACGACCCCGGTGTCCTGCTGGTCATGGGCACGTCGGCGCAGGCCATCGGGTGGCCGGACGAGCTGGTCGCGCGTCTGGTCCACAGTGGACGCCAGGTCGTCCGCTTCGACCACCGCGACACCGGGCTCTCGGACTGTGTCGACTTCACCGCCAATCCGTACACGCTGGCGGACATGACCGCCGACACGCTGGCCGTGCTCGACGGACACGGCATCGACCGGGCACACGTGGTGGGCGTCTCCCTGGGCGGCGCGATCGGCCAGTGGCTGGCGGTGCACCACAGGGCACGGGTCCAGACCCTGACCGCCATCATGACCTCCCCCATGGGCAACAACGCGGGACCGGCCTGGGCACGGGCCATCGCCGGGCGGCCCGCCGCGCCGGACGAGCTTCCGCCGCCGGCGCCGCGGTTCCTCCGCCACGTGGTGGAATCCGCCCACGCGCCCCGTGCGACCCCCGAGCAACGCATCGACGCGGACCTGCGGACCTGGCGTGTGCTCAACGGCGAGGCCCTGCCGTTCGACGAGCCCGCCGCACGACGGTTCGTCGAACGCTCCCACCAGCGTGCGCACGACCCCGCCGCGGCGGGCAACCACGACCTCGCGGGCCGCCAGTTCACCGAGGAACGACTCGCGCCACTGTCCTCGATCACCGCACCCACCCTGGTGATCCACGGCAGCGAGGACCCCATCTTCGCCACCGCGCACGCCGAAGCGCTGGCCGCGCAGGTGCCTGGCGCGCGGCTGCACGTCATCGACGGCATGGGCCACAACCTGTTCTCACCAGGACTACCCGAACGGATCGCCGACCTCGTCGCCGACCACACGGCCACCCGGTAGCTCGGTCCACACGGGCCCCGCTTGGTCATGCCGCTCGGAGCGCACGGTCCCGCGTGCTGCGTTCTGTCACCGCGAGGCCGCGGCTGAAAGCGATGTGAAAGGGGAGATTGCTCTACTCACGCCCGGTGTGTTGACCTGAGCATGGGGGAGAGAGTCGATGACCTGGCGAAGAACGCCGGCCGTGTTGGTGGGACTGGGACTGGTCGTCGGCGTGGTGGTCGCGGACCGGATGGGTCCGCAGGCCACCACGCCGTTCCAACGGATCACCGAGACCGCCGACCAGAACGTCGCCGCCACCGCGGCCAGGCGGCAGCACGAACCTGTCCTGGTCACCTCACTGGGCACGCCCACCAGGAAGGTGTCCGCACAGCCGGACGGCACGATGCTCGCCGAGTTGAGCGCCGAGCCCATGCAGGTCAAGCGCGGCGAACGCTGGCTCCCGGTCGACCCCACGCTCACGAAGAACAACGGCGTGGTCACGGCCAGGACCGTCACCACGCCCATCACCCTCTCCGGCGGCGGCGCCACCCAGCCGCTGCTGAGGTACGGCCCGATCGCCGTGACCTGGCCCGGTCCCCTTCCCGCGCCCAAGCTGGACGGGCCGACCGCCACCTACCCCGACGTCCTCCCCGGCGTCGACCTCACGCTCACCGCCACCGCGACCAGCGTGTCCCAGCATCTGGTCGTCAGGACCCGGCAGGCGGCACAGTCGATCACGCGGATCCCGTTCGGCATCACGGCCGACGGGCTCGCCCTGTCCGTCAAGGACAACGCGCTCCTCGCCACGGACGCCGGCGGCAAGGTCGTCTACGGCACCCCGCCCGCCACGATGTGGGACGCGTCGGAGAAGCGCACGGCTCCCGTCGGGCTCGAGCTGACCGGCTCGACCCTCACCCTCGTCCCGGACCAGGGACTCCTGACCGACCCCGACGCCACGTTCCCGATCACCATCGACCCGGACTACCACCCCGCCGAGGAGCGTGGCTGGGCGAAGGTGTTCACCGGGCACCCCGGCGACTCCTACTGGTACGGGGGCATCGACGACGGGTTCGGCAAGGTCGGCTCCTGCACCGGCCTCAACGACTGCGCCGGCGTGGGCACCAGCCGGACGTACTTCCAGTTCGACACGAGCTTCCTGGGCGGCAAGCACGTCCTGGACGTCAAGTTCGCGGCGACCATCGTGCACAGCCCGAGCTGCGACACGGCCGAGCACCAGCTGTACATCGCGAACTCGACGTTCGGCTCCGGGCTAACCTGGAACAACCAGCCCGGCGCCACCTTCGTCGACCGGCAGACCGCGCAGGGAGCGTGGGGCGGCACGTGCGCGGGCAACAAGGGCATCGAGTTCACCGTCGGCGGGTTCTACAGCCCGTCGAACTGGTCGGCCTACTCCATCCGCGCCGCCGACGAGGCCCACAACTACGCCTGGCGCCGCTACGACGTGGGGTCCACGCGCCTGCGTGCCCGCTACAACATCGTGCCCGGCGCGCCCACCGACCTCACGACCGAGCCGAACCGGCCGGTGTGCAGGTGGTGCGACGGCAAGAGCTACGTCCGTGACGACGTCATCCGCCTGAAGGGCCGGATCGGCGACGGCGACAACGACAACATCACCGCGCGGTGGGACATCAGGGGCGGCTCGTCAACCGAGCACCACGACGGCCCGACCATCATCCAGGGCAACCTGTTCACCACCGACGTCGACCTGCGCAACCGCAACGGGCAGACGGTCACCTGGACCCTCTACGGCTGGGACGGCACCGACAACGGGCCGTCCAGGGCGGGGACGGCGTTCGTCGTCGACCGGATCGGCGTCACGACACCACCGACGATCGCCGCGGGACTGTACCAGGGGGACGACCGCTGGCACGGCGGTGTGGACGTGCCGGGCACCTTCACGTTCGGCTCGGCCGGGGTCGCCGACATCGACCACTTCGAGTACACCTGGGGCAACAAGGCGCCCGTCCCGGTCGACGCGGACGCGTTGGGGGGCAGGGCGACCGTCACCGTCATGCCGCCGGGCGACGGGCCGCAGAACCTGGTCGTGCGGAGCTTCGACCGAGCCGGGAACCCCAGCCCGGAGACGACGCTGCGCACCTACGTCCGGCCGGGCAGCGGCGCGATGGCGCAGTACTCGTTCGAGGGCAACGCGAACGACACCGCCTACCTCGGCGACCGGCACGGCACGGCGACCGGCGGGGTGAGCTACCTGCCCGGCGCCGTCGGCACGGCCGCGTCCTTCGACGGCACCGGCTACGTGACCACCACCAACACCGTGCGGACCGACGCGAGCTTCAGCGTGTCCGCGTGGGCCAGGATCAACCCGACGGGCGGGGCACAGGCGATCGTGAGCCAGGACGGCACCACGTTCGCCGGCTTCGACCTGTGGTGGCGGCCGGACAACGGCGGCCGGTGGGTGTTCGCCATGGCCGACCCCGATGCGACACAGGGCAACGCCGACATCGTGTGGTCGGCGGCACCCGCCCAGCCGAACACGTGGACCCAGCTGACCGGCGTGTACGACGCGGCGGCGAACCAGCTCCGGCTGTACGTCAACGGCGTGCTGTCCGCGAGTGTGGCCAAGGCGAACGTGCGGCCGGAGAACTCGACCGGACCGGTGCGGATCGGCCGGACCATGTGGGACTCGCACCCGGACGTCGACTTCGTGAACGGCGCGATCGACGAGGTGAAGCTCTACGACCGGGTGGTGTCCGACGCGGAGATCGCCGCCTCGGTGAACCGGGACAACGTCCAGGTCGGCTACTGGAAGTTCGACGAGACCAGCGGCACCACCGCGGCGAACACCGTGCCGGGTGGCAGCAAGGCCGTGCTGCGGGGCAACGCGCACTTCACCCAGGACGGCGCGGTGAAGGGCGCGCTGCAGATCGACGACTCCGGCGACGTCGCGCAGACCGACGGCCCGGTCCTGCGTACCGACCAGAGCTTCTCGGTGGCGTTGTGGGCGCGGCTCGACCAGTCCCCGGTGACCGGCGGCATCTCCGTGGCGCTGTCCCAGGACGGTGACGTGAACTCCGCGTTCCTGGTCGGGTACCGCAACCTCGCGAGCGGCCCGAAGTGGGAGGTCTACAGCTTCGGCGCCGACGCGACGACGCACCCGGGTGACGCGGCGATCGTCAGCGACGTGCCCGCGAAGGTGGGCGAGTGGACGCACCTCGCGGCGGTGTACGACGCGCAGGCCGGCAAGCTGCGCATCTACGTGAACGGCGTGCTCGCCGGGACCACGAACAAGACGGTGGCCTTCAACGGCACCGGACCGATGGTCCTGGGACGCAACAGGGACGCGAGTGTCGACGGCAACCCGTGGCACGGCGCGATCGACGAGGTGCGGGCGTACAGCCGGGTCCTGTCGGGTGAGGAGATCCGCGGCATCGTCGGCGGCGACAACGTGATGCTCGCCGAGTGGAAGCTCGACGGCAACACGGTCTCCTCGCCGGCCGGCCACGACGGCTCGCCGGTCAACGGCACCGCCTACACCGCGGGACAGGCCGGCATGCCGGACTCCTCGGACCTGGCGGCCCGCCTCGACGCGACCGGCCAGCAGTCGATCAGCGCACCGCACGTGGTGGACGTCGACCGCAGCTTCGCGGTGGCCGCGTGGGCACGGGCGGACAAGCTTGGCGGGCTGCCCGCGGTGGTCTCCGAGGACGGGACCAGGATCAGCGCGTTCAAGGTGCGGGCCAACGACGACGGGCGCTGGTCGTTCGTCATGTTCAACACCGACGACCCGGGCGCGAGCAGGGACGAGGTGCTCGGCGGTACGGTCCAACTGGGACAGTGGACCCATCTCGTCGCCGTGTACGACTCCGGCGTGCACCAGCTCCAGCTGTACGTCAACGGTGTGCTGGCCGGGTCGGCAGCACACACGCAGAGCTGGAACCCCGCCGGCGGGTTCCAGATCGGCAGGGCGAAGTGGGCGGGTGCCCCGGTGGAGTGGTTCACCGGCGCGATCGACGACGTGTCGGTGTACTCCCGCCCGCTGTTCGCCTCGGAGATCCAGGCCATGGCGGGCCGGGACCTGACGCTCGTGCACGAGTACCCGTTCGACGAGTCCAGTGGCCGCAACGCCGCCGACGCCGTCGGTGCTCGCGGCGCGACCCTCACCGGCAACACGACGTTCACGCCGGGCCGGGTCGGCAACTCGGCCACGTTCGACGGTGACGGCGACGCGGCCACCACGACCGGCGTCGACCTGCGCACCGACCAGGCGTTTACGGTGTCGGCGCTGATGCGCATGCCGACCAGGGGGAGCGGCCGGATGACCGCCGTCAGCATCGACGGCGCCGCCACGAGCAAGTTCCGGCTCGGCTACCTCAAGGACGCCGCCCACCCGCTCGGGGTGTGGCTGTTCGAGATGCCGGAGTCCGATTCGGACAGTGCCCCGGTGACGCAGGCGGCCGTGTCCACGGTGCCGTCGGACGTGAACTGGACGCATCTCGTCGGCGTCTACGACCCGGCGACGAAGAAGATCTGGCTGTACGTCAACGGAACCCGTGTCGGCGACGGCACGCTCAACACGCCGTGGCAGGCCTCGGGCGGTCTGGTGGTCGGTCGCGGCCAGGCCAGGGGGCTGCCCGCGGAGTACTGGAACGGCTCGGTCGACGACGTCCGGCTCTACACCGGACAGCTGGACAGGACCAGGGTTTCCGCGCTGTTCCACTCCTACCCGGCGGAGACGGGCACGGGGTCGCTGCCGGTGCCCGACGCGGGCGCCTGGAACCTCGACGAGAACACCGGCACGACCGCGAACGACTCGAGTGGCCGCGGCATGAACGCGACGCTCAGGGGCGGCACGGGCTGGGTCGGCGGCCGCAACGGGCCTGCCGCACTGAACCTGGACGGCACCTCCGGGTACGCCGAGACCAGTGGGCCGATCGTCGACACCTCACGGAGTTTCACCGTCGCGGCGTGGGCGTACCTGACCGCGACACCGACGGGCAACCTCGTGGTTCTCGGGCAGGACGGCACCCGGCTGAGCACGTTCTCCCTTGCCTACAACGGCGCCGCGAAGAAATGGATGGCGCTGGTGCCCACGGTGGACGCCGACAACCCGGGCCAGTCGGTGACGATCCTCAACTCCACGGAACCCGCCACGCCGGGTGAGTGGACGCACCTGGCGATGTCCTACGACCCGAACCTGCGGCAGGTGCGGCTGTACGTGAACGGCATGCTGTCCGCCGCGCAGGTGGGCGTGACCGTCCTGCCGGCGAAGGGGCCGTTCTCCATCGGCCGCGGCAGGTGGAACGGCGGGAATGCGGCGTACTTCCCCCAGGTCATCGACGAGGTCCGTGCCTACAGCAAGGTGCTGACGGACGGCGAGGTCCGCAGGCTGCACGACGACGTCGTCGACTCGGACCTCGGGTACTACCGCTTCGACGACGGCACCCCCGGGGACTCGACGTGGCGGCACTACGACGCGACGCCGACCGACGGCGTGACCTACGAGCAGGGGGTGAGCGGCGGCGGCGCGAAACTGGACGGCACGGGTTTCCTGACCGGACCGGCCGGGCTGCCCATGCACGACAGCTTCACGGTGTCGGGCTGGGCCAGGCTGACCCGCGGCGACCGGATCGCCACGGTCGTCAGCCAGGACGGCGCCCGGATGTCCGGGTACGCGTTGCAGTACCGGCCTGAACTGAACCGGTGGGTGTTCGCGGGGTACACCTCGGACAGTGACGGCGCGCCGCTCGCGTACGCGACGGACCTGGTGCCACCGAAGCTGAACGAGTGGACGCACCTCGCGGGTGTGTACGACTACCCGGCGCGGCAGCTGCGGCTGTACGTGAACGGGCAGCTGGTCGGGTCGCGCAACAACGTCGTGCTGTGGCCGGCCTCTGGCAAGGTCGTGGTCGGCAGGGGCCGGATCAACGGGGCGTCTGCCGGGTTCTTCACCGGCTCGCTCGACGAGGTCCGGATCGCGGAAGGGGTCGTCACCGACGACCGGATCGCGGTCCGCGGCGGATGGGCGGCGCCGCAGGGCGGTCAGCTCGGCCGGTTCGTCAACGGTGCGGGTGACCACTACACCGGCAGCACCGACCAGGTCCGGTCCGGCTACCACTTCGAGGGCACGCTGGGCAGGCCCGCGGCGGCCGGGGCGAACACGACGATGCTCCACGCCTGCCAAGGCCGGTGCCGACGCGTTCACGTCCACCGACGCGGCCTGCGAGGGCGCGACCGTGGTCGGGGACGTCGGGTTGGTCTACACGGTGGCACCGGGCAACATCCCGACCATCCCGATCTACCGGTGCCTCGGTGGCACGGACCGGTTCGAGTCGCGGTCGGCCACGTGTGAGGGCGGCACCCAGCAACGCCTGCTGGGCTACTCGGTGGCCTACGGCACCTTGGCCGGCTACGGCCTCGGTGGCTTCGACCACATGTCCACAGCGGACGGTCCGGCGGTGGCCTTCGTGGCAGAAGGAGCGCAGGGGCTGCTCGCCCTGACCGCCTCGGAGGGTACGACCTCGCTGATGAGCTGCCAGGACGGTGCCGACACCTTCGTGTCGACGGACGCGGCGTGCGAGGGCAGGAAGGTGCTCGGCTCGCTCGGCCGGATCTGGACGACCGCGCCCGCCTCGGCCAACCGGCCGATCTACCAGTGTGTGAACGGTGGTGACCGGTTCGTCTCGCTGGACGCCGCCTGCGGTGGCCTTCCCGTGGACAGGGAGCTGGGTTACGTGCTCGACGACGTGCCGGCCGTGACGGCGGTGTTCGCGTGATGACTGGAGGAACCGTGCGCCGCAGACGTGTCGCGATGGTGCTGTCGTCGGTGTTGGCGGTCTCGGCCGTCGTCGGGTTGCCGGGTCGGGCATCGGCGGCCGGGGGGCCGTCGGTGCCGTTGCCGGACACCGCGCCCACCCCCGTCACCGAGCAGACCATGAAGCCGCGGGACGCCGACGAGGCTACCGTGAAGGAACTGCACGGCAACCAGGAGTCGAGCGGGCAGGCCGACGGCGGCGGCACCAACAAGGCCACCCCGCTCGCGCCGTCCGCGAAGTGGGACGTCTCGAGGCAGACGGGTGACTTCACCTGGTCCTACCCGCTGCGCGTGCCGCCCTCACCCGGTGGGTTCGTACCCGACCTCGCCCTGTCCTACGCATCATCCACGGTGGACGGACGGACCAGTGCGACGAACAACCAGGCGTCCTGGGTCGGCGACGGCTGGGACCTGTCGGTCGGGTACATCGAGCGCTCGTACCTGCCGTGCGCGCTCGACACCATGGACGGCACCACCCCGCCGACCGTCGGCGACCTGTGCTGGCGCAGCGACAACGCCACGGCCTCCTACGACGGCAAGGGCGGCGAGCTGGTCCGCAACGACGCCGACGGCACGTGGCGCGTGGCCTTCGACGACGGCTCCCGCGTCGAGCGGACCGGCAACCCCGGCGAGGCGGGGGAGTCGTGGAAGATCACCACGGTCGACGGCACCCAGTACTTCTTCGGCTCCCGCGACGACGCGCATTCCAAGTGGACGGTGCCGGTCTTCGGTGACGACGCCAACGACCCGTGCCACAAGACGTCCGGGTTCACCGACTCGCACTGCGTCATGCCGTGGCGGTGGAACCTCGACAAGGTCGTCGACCGCAACGGCAACATGATCCTCTACGACTACGAGGTCGAGACCAACTCCTACGGCATGAACCGCAAGGACCCCGCGGTCTCCTACGTCCGGAGCGGCACGCTCTCCTCCGCCGAGTACGGCCTGAACACCGCCAACGACAAGCACGCCACGGGCCGCGTCGACTTCGCGGTCGCACCCCGGTGCGTGCCGGGCAGTGACTGCACGCCGGACAAGAAGGCCAACTGGCCGGACGTGTCGTGGGACGACAAGTGCGACACGGCCACGTGCCCGGACAGGTACTCGCCGACGTTCTGGTCCACCAAGCGCCTCGACGCGGTCACGACCTCGGTGTGGAACGGGTCGAAGTACACGCCGGTCGAGAAGTGGACCATGGACCAGCAGTTCCCGAAGAGCGGCGACGGCGAGAAGCCCGCGCTGTGGCTCAAGGGAATCAGGCACTCCGGCCTGGCCGGGACCCAGGTCGACCTGCCGGACGTGCGGTTCGAGGGCAAGAGCATGGAGAACCGGGTGGTGAAGCAGGACGGTATCGGCCCGTTGCTGCGCTACCGGATCACGGCGGTCGTGTCCGAGGCAGGCGGGGTCATCACGGTGAACTACGCGCCCCCGGACTGTCTCACCGCACCCGCGCACCCGGAGAGCAACACGCTGCGGTGCTATCCGGTGAAGTGGGCGAAGAAGGACTTCGCCGAACAGACCGACTACTTCCACAAGTACGTCGTCGAGTCGATCACCGAGTCCGACCGGCTCGCCACCAACACCGAGCAGGAGACCAGGTACCAGTACCTGGACGGCGCGGCGTGGGCGTACGACGACTCCGAGTTCACCAAGGACGACCACCGCGACTGGAACGTCTTCCACGGCTTCCGGCGGGTGCGGATCACCAAAGGCAAGCCGGGTGACCTCGCAGGCCCGCAGACGATGGTCGAGGAGCGTTACTACCAGGGCATGGACGGCGACAGGCAGCCGAACAACGGCACGAGGTCGGCGTCGGTGCCCGACACCGAGGGCACCGACTACACCGACAGCCCGTGGCTGCGGGGCTTCCAGTACGAGAGTGTCGTGCACGACGGCACGTCGGACCGGGTCGTCAGCAAGACGATCGTGACACCGTCGGTCCAGGGGCCGGTCGCCACCCGGGGCTCGATCAAGGCCTACCTGGTCCGGCCCGCCGTCCAGACCAACTACACGGCGCTGGCGGCAGGCGGGTGGCGCAAGTCCCGCACCGAGCAGAGCTTCGACACCAGTGGTCTGGTCACCACGAACAACGACCTCGGTGACCTGGCCACCGGCGACGACGACAAGTGCACGACCACGCTCTACAAGCGCAACGTCGGCAAGTGGTTGATCGACATGCCGTGGCTGGTCAAGACAAGCGCCGCGGCCTGCACTGCCACACCGACGTTCCCCGAGGACGCCGTGTCCGCGACCAGGACCTGTTACGACGGCGGCGACTGCGCCGCGGGTCCGACGCGGGGGAACGTCACGCGGACCGAGGAGCTGGACTCGTGGAACGGGTCCGACCCGGTCACGACGCTCGTGTCCACCGCCGTGTACGACGACTACGGTCGTGTCACGTCCACGAAGGACGCCAAGGACCACGAGACCACGACCGCGTACACGCCGGACAAGGGCGGCCCGGTGACGGAGTCCGTGGTGACCGACCCGGCCGGCTTCACCACGAAGACGACGCTCGACCCAGCCTACGGTCAGCCGCTGAAGGTCGTCGACGCCAACGGCTTCACCACCGAGACCGCCTACGACGCGCTCGGCCGCGTGACCGAGATCTGGCTGCCCGACCGGCCGAGATCACCCGACGTGCGGGGCAACCAGTACTTCTCCTACGCCTACCACAACGACGCGCCGACGACGGTCACCTCGAGTGCCATCGGCCCGAAGGGCAACTACACCACCAGCACCCAGCTGTTCGACGGCCTGCTGCGGCCGCGGCAGAAGCAGGTGCCCGCGCCGGGCGGCGGCAGGCTCATCGTCGACACCCGGTACGACTCGCAGGGGCGTGCCTACCGGACGACCAAGCCGTACTTCACGAACTCGCCGGTCGACGACAGGATCTGGATCGCCGGTGACGTCGAGACCGCGAGCCAGACCCTGACCACCTTCGACGGCGCGGGGCGGCCCACGGTCGAGACCGTCAAGACCGGCGCGGACGACGCCTGGCAGACCACGACGGTCTACGGCGGCGACCGGGTCACGGTCACGCCACCGGCGGGCGGCACGGTCACCATGACCCTGACCGACGCCCGCGGTCAGACCACCGAGCTGCGCCAGTACCCCGGCGCGACGGCTCAGGGCGACGACTACGACAGCACGAAGTACGCCTACACCCCGGCCGGTCAGCTCGCGCGGCTCACCGACCCGGCGGGTCAGGTGTGGCAGCACACCTACGACCTCCACGGCCGCGAGGTCGTCACCGACGACCCCGACAAGGGCACGTCGACGTCGTCGTACGACGAACTGGGGCAGCTGGTCAGCACGACCGACGCAAGGAACACCACGCTCGTCTACGACTACGACAGCCTCGGCCGCCGCAGGGCGGAACACCTCGGCACCGCGACCGGTCCGGTGCAGGCCGAGTGGACCTACGACACCGTGGAGGCGGGCGGGAAGGGCCTGCTCGCGACGTCGTCCCGGTACGTCGACGGCCTGACCTACCGTTCCGAGGTCCTGGCCTACGACCAGCGCGGCAGACCGGTCGGCACGACCGTCACCATCCCGGCGTCCCGGGAGGAGCCCGCGCTGGCCGGCACGTACACGACCTACCAGTCCTACAAGGAGGACGGCAGTGTCGGGGGCGTGACCCTGCCCGAGATCGGCAGCCTGCCCACCGAGACGTTGACCTACACCTACGACGATCTCGGCGGGCTCCAGACGGCGAGCGGGGGCTACGACGGCGAGACGGTCGACTACGTGACCGCGACCGACTACACCCGCTACGGCGAGCAGGCCAGGATCCGGATGGGGGCGCCGGGCAGGCAGGTGTGGGTGTCGAACTACTACGACACGAACCTCCGCAGGCACAACAGGTCCATTGTGGACATCGAGGCGGCGAACCCGAAGCAGTCGGACGTGAACTACTCCTACGACCTGTTCGGCAACGTCACGTCGATCGCGGATGCCTCGGACACGCAGTGCTTCCGGTACGACTACGTGCAGCGCCTGGCCGAGGCGTGGACACCCGGCGCCGGTTGCGCCGCCGATCCCGCCGTGTCCGCGCTGTCCGGGGTCGCCCCGTACTGGCAGTCGTTCACCTACGACAAGTCCGGCAACCGGTTGACGCAGACGCAGCACGCGGCGGCGGGCGACACGGTCCAGACGTCGACCTACCCGGCGGCCGGACAGCCGGACGCGCACAAGCTCGCGTCGGTGTCCACCGTGGGGCCGGGAGTGAACACCTCCGGTGCGGTCACCTACGACGAGACCGGGAACGTGAGGACCAAGCCCGGCCAGGTCCTGGACTGGGACGCGGAAGGCCACCTGGCGAAGGTCACCGAGGGCGGCAGGACCACGGAGTTCCGCTACGACGCGGCAGGCAACCGCCTGCTGCGCAGGGACGCCACCGGGTCCACGTTGTACCTTGGCGGCCAGGAGCTGCGGGTCACCAGGGCGACCGGCGCGAAGTCGGCCACCCGGTACTACGCCTACGGCGACCAGACCGTCGCGATGCGGGACTCCTCGGGCCTCACCTGGCTCGCCGCGGACGACCAGGGCACCGCGCAGACCGCGATCAACAGCACCACGATGAAGGTGACGCGCCGCAGGCAGACCCCGTTCGGCGGTTCCCGCGGCCCGGCGGTGACCTTCCCCGGAGAGAAGGGTTTCGTCGGCGGCACGAACGACCCGACAGGCCTGGTGCACCTCGGCGCCCGCGAGTACGACCCGGTGCTCGGCCGGTTCCTGTCGGTGGATCCCCAGCTGTCGCTGGGTGATCCGCAGATGATGAACGGCTACACCTACGCCGACGACAGCCCGGTGACCAAGTCGGACCCGAGCGGCAACGCGCCGATCTGCAACAAGTTCGGCGACTGCATGCAGGGCCACGACACGGGCGCCTCGAACCCGGCGGTGTGGCCGGCGGAACGCGCGGCACAGCAGGAGAACGCCCGCAAGTACGCGGACTACATCCGCGAACGCACCAAGCCGCGCCCGAAGCTGGACCGCTACGACGGCGACAACCTGCTGGTGGGCAAGCACGGCCCGTCCTGGGCGGAGGAAGAGGCGAAGTTCATGGCGAACCTCGACGCGGCGATCCAGGCCAGCCACGACGGGGCCTGGGCCCCGGACGGCTTCAGCGTGTCGCTCTGCGTCGACGCGGGTTTCGCGGTGATCTTCGGCGGCAGTCTGTGCATGGTCGTCGACGGCCAGGGCATCGCCTTCCAGCCCGAGTACGGTACGGCCCTGCCGGGGCTGTCGACGGGGTACTACACCGAGCTGGTGCCCATGGCCAGGAAGATGGTCGTGGACGCGTCGGCGCTCAAGCCGGCGCGACCGGGATTCTCCCTCAAGATCAACAACACGCCGGCGCAGCCGGGGCCCGGTGAGGGGGTCACGGTGACCCATCCGTTGTGGGGTAGGACCCTCGGCATGAAGTGGGGGTTCGAGTCGGACTTCAGCGGGCTGAACTCGGTCGGCATCGCGGTGCCGGGTGGGGAACTCTCGGCCACCTACGAGGGGAACTACACCACCCCGTACCTCGTGCGGTGGGACCACGTGTTCTCGTGGTACGACCCCAAGGAACACGACCGCTTCGGATTCTTCAAGTAGCGGTGACCCGGCACCGGGCCCGGGGTGCGACGATGACGCGGTTTCCGCTGTCGTTCGGGGTGGGTGCTGCCCCGGCGTGAGCTGCACGTGCGCGGCTGGGCACCGACAACGGGGACGAACCCGCGGCACGACACCGGGTTCAGCCCCGGCAGCCCTGGTTGACGAGCTGCAGGGTCACGCCCCGCACGACGCCCGCGTCGAACCGGAACCGGTACTGGCCGTTCGGGTTGCCCGGGGCGGCGACCAGCACGACCCCGTTCGGTTCGACGGTCTGGCCTGCGAGTTCCGGGTACACACCTCCGGCGACGAGGGTGCGTTCCGCGTTCCCGTCTGCACGGTCGACGAGCTGGTGCGGCTCGTCGACGTCCCCGGCTTCGAGACGTTCCGCGTCACACCTGACTGGTGACCTACCGCCGAGGACCACCGCGAGCCGGGGGCAGGCGACCACCTGCCCCCGCCGTGCGTCACCGGCGGTGCGGATTCTGTCGGCCGTCGAGGTAGACGACCACGGCCAGCACGCGGCGGTGGTCGTCGGCGGTGGCGGGGATCCGCAGCGTTGCCAGGATGTTGCGGACGTGCTTCTCGACGGTGTGCTCGCTGATGAACAGGCGGTCGCCGACGGCCTTGTTGGTCAGGCCCTGTGCCACGAGGGAGAGGACCTCCAGCTCGCGTGGGGTGAGCCGGTCCAGCGGGTCGTCGTCGCGGCGGCGGTGGGCGACCAGCTGCGCGACCACCGACGGATCGAGCACCGAGCCGCCTTCGGCCACGGTGCGGATGCTCGCCGTCAGCTCGTCGAGCCTGGCGACCCGGTCCTTGAGCAGGTAGCCCACCCCTTCGGTCCCGTCCGCGAGCAGCTCGATGGCGTAGGAGGGCTGCACGTGCTGGGACAGGACGAGGATGCCGACCCGCGGGTATCGCTCGCGGATGACGCGTGCCGCCCGCAGTCCCTCGTCGGTGAAGCTGGGCGGCATGCGGATGTCGATGATCGCGACGTCGGGCCGGGTGCTCTCGACCAGCGTGAGGAGCTCGTCCGCGTCGGCGGCCAGTCCGGCGATCTCGAAGTCCGCGCCCTCGAGCAGTCTCGCGAGTCCTTCGCGCAGGATGACCCCGTCGTCGGCGATGACTACACGCATGGCAGCTCCACGCTGAGAGAGGTGCCGCCTGCGGCGGGGCTGTGGATGTTCAAGGTACCTCCGAACCCCTCGACCCGGTCGGCGAGGCCACGCAGACCGCTGCCGTCACGTGCCTCCGCGCCACCGACCCCGTCGTCGGTGACCCGGAGGCGCAGGAGACCGTCGTGCGTCTCCGCCGCGATGGTCACTCCGCTCGCGTGGGCGTGCTTCGCCGTGTTGGTGAGGGCCTCGCTGGCGACGTAGTAGGCGGCGGTCTCGATGTCGGCAGGCACGGCGGCACGCAACCGGAGGTCGACGGTGGCGGACACTGTGGACCGACGGGCCAGTTCCGCGAGCGCCGCACCGAGACCGCGTTCGACCAGCACGGCCGGCCGGATGCCCTGGCTGAGGGTGCGGAGCTCGTCCATCGCACGCGCCAGGCCGTCGCGTGCCTCGTCCAGGGCGGCCCCGGCCGCGACCGGGTTCGCGCGGAGGTTCGCCTCGGCCAGCGCGATCGACATCGCGACGGCGATCAGTCGCTGCTGCGCGCCGTCGTGGAGGTCCCGCTCCAGGCGGCGCCGTTCCGACTCGGCGGCGCGCACGAGTCGCTCTCGCGAAGCCCGCAGCTCGACCAGGCGTGCCTCGAGGTCGGCACGCAGGCGCTCGTTCTCCAGCGCCATGCCCGCCGCCGCGCAGACGGAGTCGACCAGAGCGCGGTCGTCCTGCAAAGCCTTGTCGTGCACCAGAACTGCCACCGGCCGGCCGTTGCGCTGGACCAGCGTGCTCGCCTTCTCCGGATCGTCGGGGTCGAACGGACGTCCCCTGGAGTCCACATAGGTCTCGGTCGACGCCAGCCAGTAGCCCACCGCCAGGTCCGGGTCGCCGAGCGCGCGGCTGAGTGCGTCCCGCAGGTCCACGCCGCCGGGGCCGCCGTCGAGCTGGACCACCAGCTGTGCCACGGCGCCGCGGGCGAGACGCTGCCGCAGCATCGAGGCGAGGATCGAGACCGGGATCGCCGCGAAGACCAGTCCGCACATGAAGTTCGGCGCCTGCCCCATGGGTTCACCCGCGACGTCGTTGACGATCGTCACCACCATGGCCACGCAGAAGGCACCCCCGGTCCACAGCACGGGTGCCAGTGACCGCCGGACGGGCGTGGACGCCAGGCGGATCCGCCGAACGAACAGCACGACGGCGACGACGCTGACGACCAGGGCGGCGCCGCGCTGTGCCTGCAGGATCCCGTTCGCCCAGGCGTGGTCGCTGACGATCCGCACCGCGTTGTCGGGGCAGTCCGCGCACACGACCCCGGAGTCCGCCAGGACCAGCCAGGCCAGCTCGACCACCGTGCCCAGCACCACGCCGACCGCCATGAGCGCCCGGTCGACCCGACCGCTCAACCTGCCGTGCGGGAACACCAGGACCAGGTACATCACGCCTACCAGGTAGACGTCCTCCAGGGCGGTCCCGAGCGTGAACCAGAAGCTGTCGTTGCTGTAGGCGAGGTAGGTCGCGAACCACGCGAGCCCGATGAACACCAGGATCGACCCGATCCGGCGGCGACCGTGCCGCCACGTCAACAACCCGCTACCGACATAGGCCCAACCGACCGTCACGGCCAGAACGGCCGACATCGCCGCCTCGGCACCCGCCTCCTGCCGGCTCAGCGCGATGAGACAGATCACGCCCAGCCCGCTCAGGAAGGCCAGTACGGCCAAGGACACGATCCGGATCATGGTGGCTCGGGCACCGACCGACACGGTGGCTGGCAGGAGGTGGCGCACATCGCGAGCATGCCCGCCCCAGTTCGCCCGCGCCACATCCCCGGTACCCGTGATCGCGATATGATGGCTAGCCGGTAGCGCGGACTCCGGCCCGCAAGCTGTCGAGACGACCGTCCTAGGCAGAGGCTGGAGGTACAACGCCGGCCACGAGGGAACACGACCATGAGCACCACGTCGCAACGGTTCGTCGCCGCGATGCTCGCCGCCTTCGCCGTCATCCCTCTTCCCCTTGCCGCCCTGGGACTTCGCCGGGGCGGCGGGAGTCGTGAGCGCCGGGGCCGCCTGGCCGCGGGCGGGTGTCCTGCTGGGAGCGGCCGCCTACCTGGCCGACGCACCCGACCACACGCTTTGGCAGGCGCGGGACCGCGACTTTCCACCTCGCCGATCGTTTCACCCAGCACGAGCCCGCTGACGGGGAGTCCGTCCACAGCCGACCGCACGACGAAGGAGCAGTCATGACCGACCTCACCAAGGATGTCGAGTGGACTCCGGCCGCCCCGGCGCGACGACGTCTGACCGATTCTCGCCGCGGCCGCCTGATGTTTCAGACTGTTCTCCCGGTCGTCGTGGGGGTCGCGGGCGCCGTGGCGATCGGCGCGAAGGCCGGCATCCCGTCGGCGCTGATGATGTGCGCGGGCATCTACCTGGTCGCCGCGGCGACTGGTGTTCCGGTCGCCGCCTGGTGGAGTCTTGCTGGTGCGGTCCCGCTCGTCGGCCTGGGCGCGGTGTTCGACAACGAGTGGCTGTCGCTTCTCGCTCTCGGTGTGGTGCAGGCCGTCCTGCTCGTCATCGGGGGCGTCCGTGGCCGGTGGCGGCAGCGCGACAACCTCCTGCAGGTGGTGGCCGCCGTCGTCTTCGCCGCCCTCGCGATCGCCTCTGCCGCGGGTACCCCGGTCGTCGCGGCGGTGATCCTGATCGTCGGTCTGCTCGCACACGGGGTCTGGGACGTCGTCCACCACCGCGCCGGCATCGTGGTGGCGCGCTCGTACTCCGCGTTCTGCGCCGGCCTGGATGCCGCCCTCGCCCTCGTCGTCCTGATCGCGCTCGTCACGCACAACTAGGTCAAGGTAGCGGACACGCGACGAGTGAGCCCGGGTTCTGATCGAGGAGCGGTTGACGACGGCGTGAGCCACAGCCGGGTCAGTGACCGGTCAGTGCGTTGTAACGGGTGAGGGCTTCCCGGCGTTCGGTGTCGTGGTCGACTACGGGGAGTGGGTAGTCGGGTGCCAGCCCGGCGGGTGGGTGGTGCGCCGCCTTGCCGGTCAGCCCACGCAGTTCTGGTACGTGTCGCCGGACGTAGTCGCCGTCGGGGTCGAACCGTTCGGCCTGGAGGGTCGGGTTGAACACGCGGACGTAGGGCGCGGCGTCGGTCCCACAGCCCGCGACCCACTGCCAGCCGTGCTGGTTCGCGGCCAGGTCGCCGTCGACGAGGTGTGTCATGAAGTGCCGTGCTCCCCACTGCCAGGGGAGGTGGAGGTCCTTCACCAGGAACGATGCCGTGATCATGCGGACGCGGTTGTGCATCCACGCCTCTGCTCGCAGTTGGCGCATGCCCGCGTCGACGACGGGGTAGCCGGTTCGTCCCTCGCACCACAGGGCGAACCGGCGCCGCGCGTCGGGCCCGGTGTCCACGGACAGGGCGTCGAACGTCCGGTCGTGGTTGTGCCGCGCCGAGTCCGGGCGCCGATCCAGTACCTCGGCGTAGAAGTCCCGCCAGGCCAGCTCGGTCGTGAAGGGACCGTCGTGGCGACCGAGGTCGGCGAGCAACGTCCTGGGGTGCACGCAGCCGAACCTGAGATAGGGCGACATCCGCGAGGTGGCGTCGAGGTCGGGGCGGTTGCGCGTCGACCCGTACCCGGATGCCCTGTCACGCAGGAACTCCCGCCAGGTCCGCAGTGCGGCCGCCTCGCCCGGCTCCGGGAGGTCCGCGTCGCAGGGCGGGTCGTGGGGGAGCGGCACGCCGCCGAGGTCCAGGGTCCCCGGGTCGGCCCACCGCACGGTGGCGGCGTCCGTTTCGGCCGGTGCACGCCAGCCGTGTGCCCGCCAGACCCGGGAGAACGGCGTGAACACGGTGAACCGGCGCCCGTCGGCGGTGCGGACCCGACCGGGGGCCACGGCGTAGGGCGAACCGGTCACGACCAGGCGGGTCCGGGGACCGAGCGATCGCCGCACCGCCTCGTCCCGCCCTTTCCCGTACGGTCCGTGGTCTCCGGCGACGTGCACCGTGTGCGCCTGGAGCGCCGAGGCGAGCCGGGGGATCTCCACGGCCGGGTCTCCGGACAGGAGCAGCAGGCGTCCGCCCAGCGCGGTGTCGAGCTCGCGCAGGCACCCGAACAGGAACCGGCGCCGGGCGGCCCCTGCCGGTCCGAGCAGGGCCGGGTCGAGGACGAACACACCGACGACGTGTTCGCACGTGCCTGCGGCGAGGAACGTGGGCTGGTCACGGACACGCAGGTCACGCCGGAACCAGACGATGGCGGTGTCACGCACGTCAGAAGGACTCCCTGTCACGTTCCTGTCCGACCACCACGTCGAGGTCGGACAGCCTCCGCAGGCCGCGTAGCGGCTGGGCCATGCGGTGGTTGGCACGCAGCCGAGGCTCGTTGCGGTCGAGGAAGGCCCAGTAGCCCGCCGTGAACGGGCAGGCGCGCTCGCCGACTCGGGTGCCCGGGTCGAACGCGCAGGACCGGCACGAGTCGCTCATCCGGTTGATGTAGGCGCCGCCGGCCGCGTAGGGCTTGGTGGCGACGATCCCGCCGTCGGCGTACTGGCTCATGCCGATGACGTTGGCGGGCATGACCCACGGGAACCCGTCGACGAACGCGGTGGCGAACCAGTCGGTCAGGGCGCGGGGTGCGTAGCCGCGCTGCAACGCGTGGTTGCCCAGGACCATCAGACGCTGGATGTGGTGGACGAAACCGCGGTCCCGCACACCGGTCAGCGCGGTGCGCAGGCACTGCGCGGTCACCTGGTCGGCGTCCAGCGACCGCCACCAGCCCGGCAGGCGGGTGCCTGCCCTGAGCGCGTTGCGCCGCAGGTAGGAGGGGCCGAGGTGCCAGTACAGGTGCCAGATCCACTCCCGCCAGCCCAGGATCTGCCTCACGAAGCCCTCGACGCTGTTCAGCGGGGCACCGTCGGGGTGGCGCCGCTCGGCCGCGCGAACGACGTGCAGCGGGTCGAGCAGCCCCAGGTTGAGCGGCACCGACAGCAGGGCGTGCGACATCTCCCAGTCGGCGTCGAGCATGGCGTCCTGGTGGGTGCCGAACGTCGCCAGCCGGGTGTCGAGGAACCGGTCCAGCGCCCGTCGTGCCTCGTCGTGCGATGCGGCGAACAGCCGGGGACCGTCGACGCCGACGGGGTCGATGCGCCCGTGTGCCGCCAGTTCGTCGAGGTCGGCGCGGACCTGCCGGTCGATCTCGTTCTCCTGCGGCCGGTAGGGCGCGGGCACGCCCAGGCTCGCCTGTCTCGGCGGCTGCTCGCGGTTGTCCCTGTCCAGGTTCCACCGGCCGCCGACCGGTTCGCCGTCGGGCTCCAGCAGCACCCCGAACCGGCGCCGCTGGTCACGGTAGAAGTCCTCCATGAGGAACCGGCCGCGGTCCTCCGCCCAGTGTGCGAAGTCTTGTTTGGACAGTGCGAAGCCCGTGGTGGGCAGGATGTCCTGCACGACACCTGCCTTCGCGAGGTCCTCGACCAGGCGGGCGGCGGCGTGTGAGCCGGGCTCGTGGGTGATCACCGGCCGCCCCAGCCGCGCCAGCCCGTCCCGATAGGACTCCGCCTGGATCAGCGTGGCCCGGTCGCCGAGCTCCGCCGCGAGCCTGCGCATCGCGTACAGCACGAGGTGCAGCTTCTGCCGGTGGTAGCGGTGCCGCCCCAGCGCCGAGCGCGACTCGATGAGCACGACCTCGCGGTCGGCGTGCGCGCCACCGTGGAAGTGCCGGCCGAGCTGGTCACCGAACAACCACAGTGGAGCCCTGTCACTCATCCGCCCATTCTCGACGTGCCGAACACGCACCGCACTTCGGCGAGCGGTCCTGTCGACGGGGCGCCCTGGTGGGTCCGAGCCCGTGCCCGATGAAGGGCGTTGCCGGAGGACCTGCTGGGCCGGTGGCTCCCACCACCCTTCACCGTTCAGGTGTGGTAGCCGTCCAGGCGGGACAGGACGTACAGCATGACCTCGTCGGCGCCGCCGCCGATGGACCACACCGGGCTGTCCCGGAAGTACCGGGCGGTCCACATCTCCTCCATGTACCCCATGGCGCCGTGGAACTGCAGGCACACCGCGGCGATCTCGCGCGCCAGGCGGGCCGTCTCCAGCTTGCCCACGGTCGCGAAGCGGCTCACGTCCTCGCCCCGGACGTACGCCTCCGCCGCCGCGTAGTTGTAGTGCCGAAGGACGTCCAGGCGCGCGCCCAGTTCGGCCAGGGTGAAGGCGACGTGCTGGTGGTCGATCAACGGCTTGCCGAAGACCTCGCGGGTCTTCAGGTGGTCCGCCGTCCGGGTCAGGGCCGTCTCCATGCTGCCGACCGCGGCGTAGCTCATGACGAGCCGTTCGTTCTGGAACTGGCTTGCCTGCTGGTAGAAGCCCAGGCCGACCTCGCCGATCGTGTTGCCGATCGGCACGCGTACGTCGGTGAACGTCAGCTCGGCGGTGTCGGACGAGCGCATGCCGAGCTTGTCGAGTGTGCGCTGGACGTGGCACCCGGGGGTGTCGGTCGGGACGATGATCTGCGAGAGGCTGCCGTGGCCGGGTTCGTCGGACGTGCGGGCCAGCAGGCAGACCCAGTCCGCCTGGGTGCCGTTGGTGACGTAGAGCTTCGTGCCGTTGATCACCCAGTCGTCGCCGTCGCGTGTCGCTCGGGTGCGGAGGGCGGTCACGTCGGAGCCCGCGTCGGGTTCGGTCACCGCGACCGCGCAGACCGCCTCGCCCCTGATCGCCGGGGCCAGGTAGCGCTGTTTGAGGTCCTCGCTGCCGAAGTGGTGCAGTGACGGGGTTGCCATGTCCGTCTGGATGCCGATGCCCAGTGCCACCCCGGCGGGGCCGACGCGGCCGAGCTCTTCGTGCAGGATCACCGTGCACAGGTGGTCCGCGCCCTGGCCGCCGTACGCCGGGTCGTACTCCAGGCCGAGCAGGTCGAGTCCCGCCATCTTCCGGAACAGCTCGTGCGCGGGGAAGCTCCCCTTCGCCTCCCATTCCTCTGCGTACGGGCCGATCTCCCTCTCGGCGAAGTCCCTGACCAGCCTGCGCAGTGCCGTGTGTTCGGCGGTGAAGACGACCATGGTCACTCCGATGGCTTGTCAGAGGAGGGCGAGCAGCTTGGGCGTGTACAGGGCGTCCGCCGACACGACCCCGGCCACCACGTCGAGGTAGGTCGCGACGAGTTCCGGATCCGACCGCACGGCCCGCAGCAGGGCCAGTCGCTGCTCGTGCGGGGGAGCCAGCCGGGCGACGCCGAGTGTGCCCTGGTAGCCGGGAGCCATCGTCGCGTCCCGGGTCTCGGCGAACCGGGCCAGGGCCGCGTCGAGGCGTGCGGGATCGTCGGCGAGCACGTTGGCCAGCTCGGCCGCCAGGGCCTCCGCCTGCTGGAACGCGTCGCTGATGCCACGGGCGGTGACGGAGTCCTTGTGGTGCCCGGCATCGCCGACCAGCACCCAGCCGGGTCCGGTCGCCTGCCGGAAGAAGTTCTGCTGGTCGCCGGTGCCGTGGAGGCGCTCGGTCGGCTCGCTGCCCAGCAACCGCTCGTGGAGCGAAGGCGCGGTGGTGCGGATCTGCTCCTCGTACGCCCGGCGCGCGTCGGTGCGGACCTCCTCGAAGCGGGACTGCGGGAAGTACGCCTGCACGAGGGTCGCGTCGTCGTTGGTGCGCACCGCGGCCACCCAGGCGCCGGGCCGCTCGTACAGCTCGACGCCGTCGGCGGGCACGTCGTGCCAGTACGTGTGGTAGGCGCAGGTCATGAGCGGGTGCCGCACTGTGCACGGCGCCGCCACCAGTCGGGCGACGGTGGAGCGCATGCCGTCCGCGCCGATCACCAGGCGCGCGTGTTCGGTGAAGTGCCGGTCGCGGTGTCGGCCCTCGACACCGACGACCCGTCCCGTCCGGTTCCGCAGGAGCGCGGTCACCCGGCAGCGTTCGCGGTACTCCGCTCCGGCCCGGACGGCCGCGTCCACCAGCAGCGCGTCCAGGACGCGACGCCGGGGGGCGTACTTCGCCCGCTGTCCCGCCACACCGCCCGCGCACCCGTCGATGCGGATGTCGGCGACCTCGTAGACGGTGCGTTCCAGCGGCGGGCAGCCCGACGCGCGGATCTGGTCCAGCACGCCCCAACGGGCGAGTGCCGCGATCCCGGGCTGGTGGACCAGATGCGTGGAGAGCGTGTCGGAGCCGTACGCCGACCTGTCGAGCAGGAGCACCCGATATCCCGCGCGGGCCAGGAGCAGGGCGCTCGGCGCGCCCGCACAGCGGGCCCCCACCACGATGGCGTCGTACATGCAGATGCCTCACAATCCGCCGCTGGTCACGCTGCCCGCCTCGGGAACGCGCCCGCGGGTCTGGCGATGGTCGCGAGCCGGCGGCGGTCGATCTTCCCGGTCGTCGTGATCGGCAGCTGGTCCACGACCGCCCAGAGGCCGGGCACCATGTACGACGGCAGCTCGTCGCGGAGCCGGTCCCGCAGGTCGGCGGGGGTGATGTCCGCTCCCGGCGCCAGCCGGACCGCGGCCACGAGCCTCTTGTCGAGGCTGTCGCCGTCCGTGACCGTCACGAACGCCTCGTCGACGCCCTCCCTGGCACGCAGTGACTCGCTGATCGCGTGCAGCTCGACGCGGAAGCCGCGGATCTTGACCTGGTCGTCGGCCCGGCCGACGAAGCGGAGCCGGCCGGAGCCGTCGATCCGCACCAGGTCACCGGTGCGGTACAGCCGCTCGGGAACGTCCGGTGAGAAGAAGCCGAACGCCTTGTCGGTCTCCGCGCTGTCGTTCACGTAACCCGACGCGAGGCCGTCTCCGGCGGCATACAGTTCTCCGACGGCCCCGGGGGTCAGCAGCCTGCCGCGCCCGTCCAGGACGTGGACCCGTGTGCCCGGTACCGGCGACCCGATGGGGAGAGGGCCGTCGACGCTTTCGGGTTCGCGCACCGAACACACTGTCGTGACGACGGTGTTCTCGGTGGGGCCGTAGCAGTTCGTGACGACGAGGCCCGGGTTGTTCGCCAGCGCCCGTCTGACGTGCTCGTGGGGCACGACGTCGCCGCCGGTCATGAGGTGCCGCAGGCCGGAGAACGAGTGTCCCGCGAATTCCTGCACCAGCCCGAAGAGGCCCGCGGTGAGAAACGCCACGGTGATGCGGCGCTCCTCGAGGAACGCGCCGATCTCGGCCGGGAACAGCACGTCCGGTGGGCAGATCTCGAGGGTCGCACCTGTCAGCAGGGTGCCCCACAGCTCCAGTGTGGACGCGTCGAAGGCCAGTGACGCCAGGCGAAGCGAGCGCTCACCCGGCCCCAGCGCCAGGTACTCACTCCCGTGGACCAGCCGGATCACGCCGCGGTGCGGAATCGCCACGCCCTTGGGCGCACCGGTCGAACCCGAGGTGAAGGCGATGTACGCCCGTCGACCGGAGTCAGGCCGGACGGCGGCTGCTCCGGTGCTGTTCCGGCCCGGATGCCAGGGCTCGACCACGGGCACGCCGTGGGGTGCGAGCCGGGTGTCGTCGGCGGCGATCGCGGCGGCCGGACACGCCTTGGCCAGAATCCGGGCGGTGTGCGACGCGGGCTGTGTGAGGTCGACGCCGAAATAGGCGGCGCCCGCCCAGAGCGTGCCGAGCACGGCCACCACTTCTGCGACGGACCTCGGCACGCCGATCAGAACCGTGTCCCCGTCTCCCACGCCCGCCGCACGGAGCCGATGCGCCTGTTCGGCCGCGGCGTCGGCCAGTTCGGCGTAGGTCAGTGCCGACTCGGCGTCGCGCACGGCCACCGCGGTGGGCCACCTGCCGGCCACGTCGCGGAAGAGCGCGTCCACGGACGTGTCGGGGAACTCGCGGCTCGTGTCGTTGATCGCGGCGAGGGTTTTCCGTGCGGGGGCGGAGATGCAGCGGAGATCCGCGAGCGTCGCGTCCGCGCTGTCCGCCGCCTCGCCAAGCTGCTCCACGGCTGCCGCGTAGTCCAGGGCGAACCTCCCTGCCTCGCCTTCGGCCCAGATCTCGGCCGCGTAGTCGAGTCGGCCGGCGAACGACCCGCCCTCGTCCACCCGCACGGCGAGGTCGAACCAGGGTGCGATCTCCGCGTCCGGTCGGCCGGGTGTCGAGAAGTGAACCTGGACGAACGGATGACGTCGGCCGGACCGCGTGACGCCCAGCCTCGTGGCGACGTCGTCGAGGGGAAACCGTCCCCGTGCCAGGCTCCAGGCCAGCGACTCCTCCACGCCACGGACGAATGCCGCCGGCGCCAGGTCGTCGTCGACGTCGATCCGCACCGGAACGGGAGCGGTGGGATCGCCGACGCCCACCAGCACGGTGCTCGCCCCGGTCAGTCTGGCCAGGGTCAGACCGAGGGCGGCCAGGAGAAGGGAGTGCGGCGGCACGTCCACCGTGCGCGGTCGTAGCTCGAACGGCCACCTGCCGTAGGTGTCGGACCGGTGTGGCCGACGGTTGTCCGACGGCAGGTCCAGCGTCGTCGGCGCCGTCTTCAGTCTGTCCACCCACGACTCGACCAGGCGCACGCCCTGTCTTCTTCGCGCCCCCATCAGGCCGCCTCGCCGCTGCGGTCACTCTCCATCAACCTGCCGAGCAACGCGGCCTGTTTCCTGATCGTGGGGGCCCGGAGGACGTCGACGGCCTTGATCGTGAGCCCGGAGGACGTCGAGATCCTCCCGATGAGGGCGATGAGGACGAACGAGTCGCCGCCCGCGTCGAAGAAGCTCGTGTCGTCGTCGGGTGTGTCGTAGCCGAGGGTGTCCCGCCACGCCGAGCGGACGAGGCCGACGAGACGAGGTTGGTCCCCGGCCTCCGCGTCGGCCTGACCGGAGCTTGTCACGTCGGACATGATCCGCACCTCTCCCAGTGGTTGTTCGTGCGTTGTGAGCCGTGTCGGGGATGTCGACCGGTCCGGGATCAGGCAGCCTCCGTGCCCGACCTGACGAGGTCCAGGACGTCACGCAGGTCGGCGAGCAGCGTGGCCTCCTCGGGTGTGAGGTAGAAGTGCCCGCCGGGCAGCACGCGCAGCCGGAAGGCACCGCGTGTCATCTCCGCCCAGCGCCCGATGTCCTCCGGAGCCACCTCGGTGTCGTCGGCCCCGGCGTAGGCGTGGATCGGGCAGTCGAGCAGTGGCCGGGGGCCACCGGAATAGCCGCCCACCAGGCCGTAATCGCCGCGGACCGCGGGCAGTGTCGCCTCGCGCAGGTCCGGGTTCTCGAAGGCCGAGGCACGGCTCGCGTCCAGGCTCACGACGTGCGCGATGATGTCCTCGTCCGCGCTGGGGACGACGCGGTCGGCAGGCAGCACGTGCGGCGGCTGTGTTCCGGACACGCACAGGGCGGCAGGCGGGTACCCCCGGTGCTGGAGGCGCAACGCCACCTCGTGGGCGACGGTGGCGCCGAAACAGTGACCGAACAACACCAGCCGTCGCTGTGCCAACTCGCCGAGCGCGTCGGCGACGTCCTCCGCGAGCGCTTCCAGCCCGGGCGGGAACGGGTCGTCGAACCGCTCCTCCCGACCCGGGTACCGCACGGCCATGACACCGACATCCGACGGCAGTCCCCGCGGCCAGGAGCGGTACTGCCCGGCCACGGACCCGGCGTGGGGAAAACAGACGAGCTTCGTCGTGCACTCGTCGCCGTCACGGAAGCGGCGAACCCATTGGTCCGCAGGCGATCCGGTCATCGGTCCACCCCTCTTCCTTGCCATACAAAGGACATCGTCACCTGCGGAGGTCAGAGGTCTGATCGGCGAAGGATAGTTCGGCGATCGGGACGGCCGCATATCCGAAAGTGCGAAGATTATTCGCGGACGGGACCTGCCGGTGGTCGGCCGCGCGTCGACGGCCGCGGTCGTGGCCGGCGCACGCTCCCGTCGGGCTCGATCGGTCATGCTGACGGGGTGGAACCGACCTGGCTGGACGAACCGACGGTCGACGCCCTGCGGGACGCGCTGCGCGCCGTGGCGCCGGACCTGGCCGAGGCCACGATCGTGCCTCGCGGGCTCGAGCCGAACGACGACCCGGAGTGGTGTGCGGCCACCGCGGTGGTCGACGACCGGTTCGTGGTGAAGTTCGCCTGGGCCCGACCCGCCGCGCTGCGGATCTGTGATCAGACACGGGTCCTGGACGCGCTGACGACAGTCGCACCCCGCCTGCCGCTGCCCGAGGTGGTGACGTTCTCCCGTCGTCCGGCGATGCTGGTCATGCGCCGGGTGCCGGCCATGCCGTTCTTCCAGGTGCGGGACCTGGTCGGGTTCGCCGAGCGGGACGGTGTCGCCCGGGACCTCGCCGCGGTTCTCGCCGAACTGCACGATCCTGGGATGCCGCACGCGGTCGCCCGGGTGATCGGCCCGCTGCCGGAGTCGAACCCGCCTGTCCCGACGGACACGCTCCGCGCCCGGTTCGGCGCGCTGGTCCGGCCCGACCAGCGTGACCGCGTGCTGTCCTGGTGCGACCGGGCCGACGCGGTGCTCGCGACGCCGGGGCGGACCGTGCTGGTGCACGGCGACTTCCACGGCGACAACCACCTGTGGGACCCGAGGACGCTGGCGCTGCGGGTGGTCGTGGACCTGGAGACGGTGGGCGTCGGCGAGCCCGAGTTCGACCTGCGTTGTCTTCCGGCGGACTGCGGCATCGAGCTGTTCACCGCGACCGTGGCCCACTACGACAAGCTGACCGGCACGACACTCGAGGTGAACCGCGTCATGGCGTGGCACCTGCGCACCGTGCTCGGCGACGCGCTGTGGCGGACCGAGGCAGGAGGTCCGTTGCCGGACGGGCGAACACCGCGGCAGTGGGTCGACGACCTGGCCGACAGGTTCGCCAGGCTCGGCATCTGGACCTGACGGTCGGGCTGGGAGCTGGCGACCGCTGTGGATCCGGGTCAGCCGGCCGATCGGCGGGCGGCTCGCCGCAGGAATGGTGACCTGCCGGAGTTCGTGACCGACCACAGGTCGTGACCCCGTATCCGCCAGTGGCCGAGCAAAGCGTTGGCCGCGGTGAAGCCCGAAGTGGCGGCGCGTTCCATGAGGGCGACGGGGAGGTCGACGCGCACGAGGTCGCCCGCCAGGACGAGAGCGGGGTCCGGGGTGGTGACGGTCGGGCGGTGGGCGAAGCTGCCGGGTGCGAACAGTGGGCAGTCCTGCGCGAGCACGTGTTCCTCGTGGCGGATGCGGGCTTCGGCGAGTTCCGGGTAGACCGTGCGCAGCTGTGCGGTCAGGTCGTCCACGACCTGGTTCTGGTCGACCTCGTCGGGCAGGGCGTAGGCGTGCAGCTCGACCACCGAACCCCCGGTGTTCGCCCGCCACGTTCGTGCCTCGTCCTCGAACAGGTCCAGGACGCTGATGTTGTCCAGCAGCCGGAAGCCGCTCGTGCCGAGGAACGGTGCGCGGTGCGGGGCAGCGGGGCGGTCCAGCCACAGCCTGCTGACCAGGAACGGAGGCGCGGTACGCAGCGCGGCGATCCTGGACCGCCAGCCGGGGTCGCCGAGAGTGGGCGAGTCGGCGACCAGCCGCCGCAGGCCGCGGACGTCGGTGGCGAGCACGACCGCGTCCGCCGTGAGCCGTTCGGTCGCGGTGTGGACGGTGAACCCCGCGGGCCCGCGTTCGATTCGCGACACGCTCGTGCCGGTGCGCACCTCCGCGCCCAGCTCGGTCAGGAGGCGGTGGAGCGGGTGCCACAGCGTCGTCGGGTAGGCGTCGCGGGGGACGTCGAAGATCAGGCCCTCGCTCGAGCCGAGGAAGTAGATGTGGAACATGGTGGCGAGCTCGGCCGCCGACAGGTTCACGGGGTCGGCGAAGAAGCTGCGGGAGAACACCTCGAAGGCCAGGTGACGGGCCGCGGCGGGGAAACCGATGTCACGCAGGAAGGTCGAGGCGTCGACGGCGTCCAGCTCGGCGTAGGTGCGGGGGATCGAGACGTCGAACAGGCGGGTGGCCGCGGCGGGGTTCATCCTGCGCAGGTCGGCGAGGGTGAACGTCTTGCTGCGCAGCACGAAGCCGGCAACGTTCCACGGCGGGGTGCGGGGGATGCCCGCGAAGCTCTCCTCGGTGCCGTCGACGTGCAGGAGTGGGTAGTCCGCCACGGGGCGCAGCATGCCCAGGTCGGGGGAGACGCGCCGCAACAGGGCGCGCAGGTTGTAGTACTGCTTGAAGAACGCGTGGAAGCCGCGGGTCATCGTGCGGTCCGGGGCCGCCGACCAGCCCTGGAGCCGGCCGCCGAGGTCCGGCTCCTTCTCGACGAGCCGTACCGACAAGCCGCGTTCGGCGAGGGCCACCGCCGCGGTGACACCCGCGATGCCACCTCCCACGACCACGGCACGCGGCGGCCGGTCGAGGTGGGAGGCCGACGGCCGGCCGGGACGGGCGGGGAGCACCTCGGCGTTGCGGTCACGACCGGGACGGATCGGCGGTTCGACCGGGAGTCCACGCATGGGCAGCATCACCCGATGCTCGCAGGGGCCGCCACCATGCGCTGAACGAAGGCCGCCGCCCGCCGTGGGTTGTGGTGGGAGGCGGCGGTGGGTTGGTGCAAGGGCGGCCGTCGCCGTGGACTGGGTGGAGGGTTGTGGGCTGGGTGGGGGGCGTCGTTGGTCGTCGTGCCGGAGTGGGGTGGTGCGGTTAGTGTTCGGCCATGTCCCCGGTGGCCCAGGTTCAGCGTGCGCTGGGGGCGCGTGTTGTCGGGGTGATGGGCTGGGTCGCGGGGGTGGCCGTCGTCCTCGCCCAGATCGTCTACTCCATGACCGACCCGGGGGACCGGCTGCCGACCACGGTCCTCTCGGTGGTGGCGTTCGCCGTAGCGTCGGTGTGTGACGCCGCTGCCCGTTTCGGGGCTCGGACCGCGGTACTGCTGGTGCTTGTCGCCGGTGGTGGTGGGTTGGTCGCCGAGACCGTTGGGGTGCACACGGGGTTTCCCTTCGGTGACTACCGCTACACCGGCACCCTCGGGGCCGAGTTGCTCGGCGTGCCCGTGCTCGTCCCGCTGGCCTGGGTCATGATGGCGTGGCCCGCACTGCTCGTCGGGCGTGCGTTGGCGGGTGCGGGTCGTCCGCCGTGGGTCGCTGTGCCGATCGGTGCCGGGGCGCTCGCGTCATGGGACGTGTTCCTCGACCCCCAGATGGTCGACGCCGGGCACTGGGTCTGGGCGCACCCCTCGCCGGGGCTGCCCGGCGTGGCCGACGTGCCGCTCACCAACTTCGCCGGGTGGCTCCTGGTGGCACTGCTGATGCTGCTCCTCCTGCACCGGGCCACCCCGCCCGGAACCGACCTGGACCTGCGTGCCGGACCCGCGCCCCTGCTCTACCTGTGGACCTACGGCTCGTCCGTCTGGGCCCACGCCGCCTTCTTCGACCGGCCGTGGGTGTCGCTCGTCGCCGGTGTCCTCATGGGACTGACCGCCCTGCCGTTCGCCGTGGTGCTCTGGCGGACGCTCCGGTGAACCTCGTGCGTGCCGCGGCCGCCGCGGCGGTCCTGTCCGCCTGCCACGCCGTGGTCAACGCACGCCTGATGCGTGTCCCTCCCACGGAGCCACCCGAAGTCGGCGAACCGGTCTCGGTGTGCCTTCCCGCCCGTGACGAGGCCCACCGCATCGCGCCGACGATCCGCTCCCTGCTCGCCCAGCACGGCGTGCGGGACCTGGAGATCATCGTGCTCGACGACGGGTCGACCGACCACACGGCCGACGTCGTGCGTGACGTGGCCGCCCGCGATCCCCGACTGCGTGTCGTGACCGGGGCACCACCGCCGCCCGGCCTGCCCGGCAAACCGCACGCCTGTGCCCGTCTCGCCGCCGAGGCACGCGGCAGCGTGCTCGTGTTCGTCGACGCCGACGTCGTGCTTGCCCCGCACGCGGTGGCCGCCGCCGTCGCCCTGCTTCGCGACCTCGGCCTCGACGCCGTCTCGCCCTTCCCCCGCCAGCTCGCCGACGACCTGCCCACCCGGCTGGTGCAGCCGCTGCTGCAGTGGACCTGGCTGGTGTTCCTGCCGCTGCGGCTGTCGGAGCGGTCTTCGCGGCCGTCGCTGTCCGCGGCCAACGGGCAGTTCCTGGTGCTCGACCGTGCCGCCCTCGACCGCGCGGGAGGGTTCGAGTCCGTCGCGACCGCCGTGCTCGACGACATCGCCCTCATGCGGGCGATCAAGCGGTCCGGAGGACGGGGCATCGTCGCGGACGGGAGTGCGGTCGCGACCTGCCGCATGTACGCGGGCTGGCCCGAGGTGCGGGACGGCTACACCAAGTCGCTGTGGTCGGTCGCCGGCAACCCCGCCTCGGCGGCGGCACTCGCGCTCGGCCTCGCGTGGCTCTACCTGCTGCCCCCGCTCGCCGCACTGGCCGGGTCACGCGCCGGTCTGGTCGGCTACCTCGCCGGGGTGGCCGGGCGCGTGGTGGCCGCCCGGCACACCGGCGGACGTGTGTGGCCCGACTCGCTCGCGCACCCGGTCTCGGTGGGCGTCCTGCTCTCGCTGCTCGGCCGGTCGTGGCGGGCACGCGGGACCGGCCGGCTCACCTGGAAGGGCCGGTCGCTGCGGGGGAGCGACTGACGTGGCTCGGGTCGTGGTCATCGGTGCCGGCATGGGCGGACTCGCCTCGGCCGCACGCCTCGCCGCGCTCGGGCACCGGGTGACGGTCGCCGAGCAGGCGGGCACCCACGGCGGCAAGCTCGGCACCCTGCGACGCGACGGCTTCACGTTCGACACCGGTCCGTCGCTGCTCACCCTCCCCGACGTCTACCGCGACCTGTTCGCCGCCACCGGCGCCCCGCTCGACGACGTCGTGGACGTCGTGCCCGTCGACCCGGTGTGCCACTACCGCTTCCCCGACGGCACCGAGCTGGACCTGCCCCACGCGGCGGACGAGGTGCCCGCCGCGCTGGCGGAGGTGTTCGGGGAGCGGGCGGCGCGGCAGTGGCAGGCGGTCATGGTCGACGCGGCGCACCTGTGGGACCTGGTGGGGGAGCCGGTGCTGCAGCGCCCGCTGGGTGGTGTCGGCGACCTGGTGCGCCGGTCGGCGAGCGTGCGGGACCTGCTCGCCATCGCGCCCTGGCGCACGTTGCGTTCACTGGGGCGGCGCAGGCTAGCCGATCCTCGGCTGCGCATGCTGCTCGACCGCTACGCCACCTACAGCGGGTCCGACCCGCGCCGCATCCCGGCGTTGATGAGCGTCGTCCCGTTCGTCGAGCAGCGGTTCGGCGGCTGGTACGTGCGCGGCGGCCTGCGAGTGCTCTGCGACGCGCTGGCCGACCGCTGCCGAGCACTCGGTGTCGGGTTCCGCTTCCACGCGCGGGTGGCGGGGATCGACAGCGACGCGAGCGGCGTCACCGGGGTCCGGCTCGCGGACGGGGAACCGCTCCCTGCCGACCTCGTCGTGTCCGACGTGGACGCCGAGCACCTCTACCACGACCTGCTGCCAGGACGCGCGACCTCGCGTGCCCGGCGAGCACTGCGGCGGGTGCGGCCGTCGCTGTCCGGGTTCGTGATGCTGCTCGCACTGCGTGGCCGCACACCGGCGCCCCGTCACCACCGGGTGCTGTTCCCCGCCGACTACGACGCCGAGTTCGACGCCGTCTTCGGCCGCGCACCGCAACCCGTGCCGGACCCGACCGTCTACGTCTGCGCCCCCGACGACCCCACGGTGGCCCCCGACGGCGACGAGGCCTGGTTCGTGCTCGTGAACGCCCCGCGCCACGGGCCGGTCGACTGGACCGCGCCCGGCCTGGCCGACGACTACGCCGACCGCGTGCTGCGGATCCTCGCCGACCGGGGGCTCGACGTGCGGGACCGGGTCCGCTGGCGCGAGCTTCGCACCCCGGCCGACTGGGAACGCGACACCGGCTCGGTCGGCGGCTCCATCTACGGCTCCTCGTCCAACGGGCCGCGTGCCGCCCTGCTGCGACCGGGCAACGCCGGGCCCGTTCGCGGCCTCTACCTGGTGGGTGGTTCGGCGCACCCCGGCGGCGGGCTGCCGCTCGTGGCCATGTCAGCCGCGATCGTCGCCGGCCTCGTCGGACCGGCCTGACCGGGGCGGGTCGACCCAGGGGCGTCCGGACAGCTCACGGCGGATCCCGGCCGCCAGCTGGACCAGCCCGACCACCGCGATCCCGGCCCACAACAGCGCCGACACCACGCCCCACGACCACCCGGTCCCCGGGGTGCCCGCCGGGAACGTCCCGGCTCCCGCACAGGCGACCGCCGTGACGATCAACCGGGTCGGGCGCTCCGCGACCGTCACCGAGCCCGCCGACCCCATGCCGACGCCCTGAGCCCTGGCCCGCGCGTACTCGTGCAGCAACACCGCGGCACCCAGCGCGGCACCCGCCCACCCGGGAGCGCCGAGCACGACCAGCACGGCCACCAGGCACAGGTCCGCGACCCGGTCGGCCACCGCGTCGACGACCGCGCCGAGCGGCCGTGCCCTGCCGGTCCGCAGCGCCACCGCGCCGTCCAGCCCGTCGAGCACCCCCGTCGCCACCACCAGCACGAACGCCGCGAGCGGCCACCGGTCACCGAGGGCCGCGAGCCCGACGGCGCCCGCCGCGACCACCACCCCCGCCACGGACAGGACATCGGGGGGCACGCGGTCGACCCTGCGTGCCAGCACGTGCACGAGCCGGAGCCAGCCGACGACCACGCGGCTGCCGGACACGTCCTCGCCGTGCAGCCGCGACCAGCCCGCCACGGGGTCCTCGTGCAGGTCATCGGTCACTCGCCCAGGCTAGGCGGCACGCGGGGACCACGCGCCGCGGACGGGTGAGATCGCCGCGGACGGGTAACCAACGCCCATGCCCCGCGCACGTGCCGCACTCCACGCCGTGGTGGGGCACGTCCGCGACGCCCTGCGTGGCCGTGACCTCGTCCTCTGGGCGGCGGGGTTGACCTTCTACGGCATGGTCGCCATGGTCCCGGTGCTGCTGCTCGCGCTCCGGGGCGCCGCCACCCTCTTCGGCGACGGGCTGGTCCTCGACGGCGCGCGGCACCTCGGCCGGTCGCTGCCCCACGCGCACGACGCCGGCCCGCCGCTGTCCACGCTCGCCGCCGGTGCCGTGTCCGCGACGTGGCCGTCGCTCCTCGCGATGCTCCTGCCCGCGAGCCTCTACGGCGAGGGCCTGCGGCGTGGTCTGATCGCGGTCACCGGCCGGCCCGTGCCCGGGTCGACGGGGTGGGCCGGACGGCTGCGCTTCCTGCCCGTGCTCGTCGCCGCGCCACTGCTCGTGGCGTTCCCGCTCGCGTTCGCACCGGTCGTCGCGCCGCTGTACGAGGCGGGCGGCTGGGCGCGCGTGCTCGGCATCGTGCTGTCCTTCCACCTCGACCTCGTGCCGATGTGGGTGGTGGTCGCGTTCGTGTTCGCGAGGACCGGGCCGTCGGTCCTCCCGACCCGTGCCGCCGTGCTCGCGGGTTTCGTCCTCGGCGCGGTCCTGACCGGGTTCCTGCACGGGTTCGTGCTCTTCCTCGCGATCCCGGTCGACTGGAGCATCGCGTTCGGCGGACTGCCGGTGGTCGGGGATATCGTCGCGCTCGGGTTGTGGCTGTTCGGGCTGCACGTCGTGCTGCTCGCCGGGTACCGCATCGCCGTCAGCGCCCACACCGTCCACTCCCGGAGAGGAACACCCCATGGCTCTGTTCGACCGGCTTCTGGCGCGGTGGCCGGATGAGGTGCCCGTGCGCCCGCTGGACCCGACGTCCTGGCCCGCGCAGGAGCCGACGTTCGCCGCCGCGAAACCGGCGCTGATCGACGCCGCCGCGAAACGAGCCGCCGCGCGGCCGTCCGGCAACTGGTTCGTCATCGCCGCGAGCGGGGAGATCCGCGCCGACCGTCCCTTCGGGACCGCTGTGGGACCGAAGGAGCTGGTGGCGTGGCGGGACGCGGCGGGTGGCCTCGTGGTCGGCTCCGGTGTCTGCCCGCACCTCGGGGCGCCGCTCGCGCTCGGCCGGGTGGACTGCGGCACCCTGCGCTGCCGCTGGCACGGCCTCCCGCTGACCGGCGACGGCGGACCGGGCTGGCGGCCGCTGCCGTCCCACGACGACGGTGTGCTCGCCTGGGTGCGGCTCGACGACCTCGGCGGCGAACCGCCGCTGGACGCGCCCGTGCTCGCGTCCCGGCCGGACCCGGCGGCGAGCGTGGCCGCCGTCGCCACCCTCACCGGGGTGTGCGAACCGGACGACGTGGTCGCCAACCGCCTCGACCCCTGGCACGGCGCCTGGTTCCACCCGTACTCGTTCACCAGGCTCACCGTGCTGTCCGCGCCCGACGCGGCCACCGACCTGTCCGACGAGGACGACCGGTTCGTCGTCGACGTGACCTTCCGGGTCGGTCCCCGCCTCGGGGTGCCCGTGCGGGCGGAGTTCTCCTGCCCCGAGCCCAGGACGGTGGTCATGCGCATCACCGACGGCGAGGGCCGCGGCAGCGTCGTCGAGACACACGCGACACCACGCGCACCCGGCGCGGACGGGCGGCCGAGGACCGCGGTCGTCGAGGCGACCATCGCCACGTCCGACCGCCCGGGGTTCGCCAGGGCGAAGCGCGTCGCGCCGCTGCTCCGCCCGCTGATGCGGCGGGCCGCGGCCCGGCTGTGGCGCGACGACCTCGCCTACGCCGAACGCCGCTACGCCCTGCGCTCCGCCACCTGAGCCCGCGGCCGGGTGGCGAGGAACGTGTGCTCGATGCCGCGCTGCCAGCCCGGCACCGTCGCGAACCGGACGTCGGTGAAGCCCGCGCCGACGAGCCTGCGCGCGAAGGCCGGGGCGTCGTCGAACTCCGCGACGCTGCGCCACAGGTGCCGGTACAGGCCGGTGCCGCCTCGGTGCACCACGGCGAGCGGGATCACGATCCCCCAGCACACCGCGTGCCACTTGGCCCGCGTCACACCGTCCTCACCGGAGGTGTAGTCGTGCACCAGCAACGTGCCGCCCGGCCGCAGCAGCTCGCACAGCGCCCGGAGCTGGCCGTCCGGGTCGGCGAGGTTGCGGAACAGGTACGCGGCGAAGATCGCGTCGAACGGGCCGTGCACACCGGCCGCCGCCAGGTTCTCGACGGGACTGTGCACGAACCGCACGCCAGGCGGCCAGTCCTTCTCCCGCGCCCTGGCCAGCATCGCGTCCGCGGCGTCGATCCCGACGATCTCGGCGTTCGGCGCCACCGTGAGCAGCGCCGCGGTCGACGCGCCGGTGCCGCAGCCCGCGTCGAGGATCCGCGTCCCGGCGCCGTCTCCCGGCACGCCCAGCCGCCGCGCCGACAGCCGCAGGTTCTCGTGGTAGCCGGGGTTGCGGTCGACGAGCAGGTCGTAGGCGGGTGCCCCGGCGTCGAAGGCGGACGCCAGCTCCGCGTCCCGCAGCGG
Organism: Actinophytocola oryzae; assembly: GCF_004364325.1. Taxonomy (GTDB): domain Bacteria; phylum Actinomycetota; class Actinomycetes; order Mycobacteriales; family Pseudonocardiaceae; genus Actinophytocola; species Actinophytocola oryzae. Next base: position 208,883 of record NZ_SOCP01000002.1, read on the forward strand.
TGCCCGGCTCACGCCGCCTGTCCTTCGTGGACGGAACGGGCGTTGCGGCGCAGCCACCACGCCCGCGCGAACGCCGGTGCGGCGACGCGCAGCTTCCTGCCCGTGCCGACCGTCGCGCGACCGGCGAACACGTCGTGGTCCATCGCCTCGATGCGGCCGAGGATGCCCGAGTACAGCGCGAGCGCCGTCGCGATGCACGGCCGGGACTCGGGGCGCAGCATGGGGATCCCGCGTGCGGCCTCCCGGGTGACCGCCCACGTCCTCGCGACCTGGTCGGCCACGGCGCCGCGCACGGCCGCGTCCGCCGCACCGCGGCCACGGCACCACAGCAGCCGCTCCCTGTCCACACCGGACGCCGCGAGCTCGTCGGCAGGCAGGTACACCCGGCCCCGGTCGAGGTCCTCGGCCACGTCCCGCAGGAAGTTCGTGAGCTGGAACGCCTCGCCGAGCAGCTCCGCGTAGGGCGCGGCCGTCGCCAGGTCGGTCACCGCGCCGAGCACGGGCAGCATCTGCAGCCCGATCACCCGCGCGGAGCCGTAGGTGTAGGTCTGCAGGTCGGCCCTGGTCGCGTACGCGCGGACGTCGAGGTCCATCCGCATCGACCGCAGGAACGCCGAGAACAACGCGGGGTCGATGTCGTAGCGGTCGACCGTGTGGACGAGCGCCCGCACCACCGGCTCGCCGTCGGCGCCGTCGCGTGCCAGCCCGGCGGCCAGCAGCCGCTCGGCCCGGTCGACGCAGCCGGACACGACCTCGGGCGTCGCGTCCGGCCCCGGCTCGTCGACCAGGTCGTCGACCCAGCGGGCGAAACCGTAGAGCGCGTGGACCGCGGGCCGCTGGTGCGGGGCGAGTAGGCGCGTGGCGAGGAAGTAGGTGCGGCCGTGCGTGGCGTTGAGCACCCGGCAGCGCAGGTAGGCGGCACGCAGGGCCGGGTCGGTGATCCCGGCGGCGTCGAGCTCGCGGCGGCTCATCGCGCACCCACCGCGGTCCGCAGCGGCACCCGCGTGCCGGTGATCCGGTCGGCGGCGAGGCGCCCCGAGATCAGCACCGTCGGCACGCCGACGCCGGGGACCGTGCCGGACCCGGCGAGCACCACGTTGTCGGTCGAGCGGGGGAAGTTGCCCGGCCGGAACGGACCGGTCTGGGCGAGGGAGTGGGCGTAGCTGAAGGGGGTGCCTGCCGTGAGCCCGGCACGCGCCCAGTCGGCGGGGGTGGTCGTCTGCAGCACCTCCGCCGACGAGGTCAGGCCCGGCAGCAGTCTGCGTTCGGTCACGTCCAGTATCCGTTCGGTGTAGGCGGGGCCGCGGCGGTCCCAGTCGATGCCGCCGCGGTCGAGGTTGGGCACCGGCGCCAGTACCGAGAGCAGGTCCCGGCCCCGGGGCGCCAGCGTGGGGTCGGTCGCGGTCGGCCGGGTGACCAGCAGCGACGGGTCGGTCATGGTGCGGCCGAGGTCGATCAGCTCGCGGAAGGTCTCCCGCCACGCCGCGCCGAAGCCCAGCACGTGGTGGCCGGTGTCGAACCCGGCCGGCACGCCGAGGTGCACCACGAACGCCGACGGCGCGGCCCGCAGCGGCACCGGCCGGAACGGGGTGCGGTGCAACAGCCGGTAGGCGGTGCGTGGTTCGGCGGTGAGCACGACGGCGTCGCAGGCGAACCGGTCGCCACGGTCGGTCACCACCGAGGTGACCCGTCGCCCCTGCCGCTCGAGTGCCGTCACGGTCGCCCCGAACTCGAACCGCACGCCCGCGTCCCGCGCCGCGGCCGCCAGCGCGTCCGGGAGCGCCCGCACCCCGCCGACGGGGAAGAACGCCCCGGCGACGGTGTCCATGTAGGAGATGACGCCGTACACGGCGAGCGCCCGCCGCGGCGCCACCCCGGCGTACAGGGACTGGAAGGTGAAGACCCGGCGCAGCCGCTCGTCGCGCAGGAAGCGGCCGACCTGCCGGTCCAGGCCGTCGAACCCGCCCAGCGCCACCAGGCGCGCCAGCCGCGGGGTGAGCAGCGACAGCGGCGAGTCGGTGTTCGCGGCGATGAAGTGGTCGTACTGCGCCCGGTACAGCCGGGTGAGCCACTCCCGCAGGCGCAGGTAGCGCAGCGCCTCGTCGGGCCCCGCGAACTCGCGCACCGCCTCGGTCATGGCGTCCACGTCGCTGTGCACCGCGAGCCTGCTGCCGTCGGCGAAGCGCGCGTCGTACACGGGCGTGAGGCGGCACAGCTCCATCCGGCCGCTGATCGAGTCGCCGACGGCGTTCAACGTCTCCTCGACGATGTCGGGCATCGTGAGCACCGTCGGCCCGGTGTCGAGCCGGTAGCCGTCGACGTCGGACCTGCCTGCCCGGCCACCCGGCACCTGCTCCCGCTCGACCACCACGACCTCCCGGCCGCGGCCCGCGAGGTGCAGCGCCGCCGCGAGGCCGGACAACCCGGCACCGACCACGACCACGCGGTCGGTCCGTCCTCGCACACTCCGCACGACGTCTCCTACTCGTTCCGGTTGCCGCACAGGTCGGCGAGGTGGACGAGGCGCCGGCGCGCCTCGTCGGACAGCACCACGTTCGACAGTGCCGTCATGCCGTCGCGCAGTCGCTGCTCGACCAGCCGCTCGGCGTGCTCCCTGGCGCCGGTCGCCGAGACCAGCGCCAGGTAGTCGTCCACATCGGACCGGTCGAGGGTCGGCAGCCGGTCGAGGCGGGCCAGCTCACGCCGCTGTGCGGTGTCGGCCCGTTCCCTCGCCAGGACCATCACCGCGGTCGCCTTGCGCGCCAGGAGGTCCTCGCCGACCGGCTTGCCGGTGCGGTCCGGTGTGCCGAACAGGCCGAGCAGGTCGTCGCGCAGCTGGAAAGCCTCGCCGACCGCCGCACCGTACTGCCCGAGCGCGCCGAGCAGGGCGGGGGAGGCGCCGGCGAGCTCGGCGCCGAGCTCGAGCGGGCCGCGGACGGTGTAGTCGCCGGACTTCGCCCGAGCCACCGCGCGCACGTCGTGGAGGGTCGGCTGCCTGCGCGCGTCGTTCACCAGGTCGCGGAGCTGGCCGACCGCGAGGTCGCTGCGCATCCGGTCGTAGCGGGGGAGAACCCGCGCGAGGGCGGCCTCGCCGACGCCGCTCTCCCGCAGCATCTGTTCGGCCCACACCAGGAACAGGTCTCCCGCGAGCACCGCGGCGGACTCCCCGAACCGCGACGGCGAACCGGCGAGGCCCTGCCCCCGGTGCCACTCCGCGAAGACCACGTGCGCGGTGGGGCTCCCCCGGCGCCTCGGGGACTGGTCCATCACGTCGTCCTGCAGCAACGCGAAGCAGTGCAACAGTTCCAGGCTCCCCGCGGCGCGCACGGCCGCGGGTGTCGGTGCCGACACGCACGCCCAGCCCGCGAGCGCGAACGCCGAGCGCACGTACTTCCCGCCCTCGACGAAGCGTCCCAGCACGTCGGCGAGCAGCCGCGTCTCCGGTGCCGGACCGAGGTGGTCCCGGCTGCGCGCGCCGACGAATCGCCGGATCTCGTCGGCGACGGCGGCGCGGGCATCCGCCCGCCAACCGTCGACGCCGTCGGCCGAGGTACTGGCTCGGATGGCCATGCTCACAGGGCACTCCCCGCTACTCGTCGCCGGAGGCTGACCCGCTCATCGTCACATCTTTCGGGCGACCTTGCATCGTTTGTGCGTCGGTTGGCGGAGAGCCTGATACCCTTCCCCGCCCCGTCGCCTCGGTGTTACGAAGGACTCCTTCAGTGCGCTGGGCGTTAGGAAGGCGTCCTTCAGTGCGCTGGGCGCGCCCGCGAGGCGGTGGGGACGTACATTGGGCCCGTGGTGGTCCCGACGAGCACGTTCGCCGACGTAGTCGTCGTCGGATCGGGGCCCGCGGGCTGGGCGCTCGCGGACCACTGCGTCCGCAACGGACTGCTCACCGCGCTCGTGGCTCCTGCGCCGACCGAGCCGTGGACGGCGACCTACGGCCTGTGGACCACCCAGACCGGTGGTCTGCCCCCGGGCTCCGCCGTCGTGCGGGCGCGGCGGGTGCTGGCCGGAGACCACGTGCTGAACCGCGAGTACGCCGTCCTGGACAACGAGGCCGTCCGCCGCGGCTATGCCCGTCAGCCGGTGCACACCGTGGCCGCCGTCGTGACGGGGGTCGAGCACCGGAGTGACCGCGCCGTCGTCGCTCTGGAGTCGGGCGGGCGGCTGGCGTGCCGGCTGGTCGTCGACGCGTCGGGCCGGCGCAGGGCGCTGTCCGGCGGTCAGCGGCGGGGGAGCAGGCCGGAGCAGACCGCCTACGGCATGATCTTCCCCACCTCGGTCGCCGAGCCGCTGGTGGGAAGGCACGAGGCGGTGTTCATGCGTTGGGCCGGGGACACCGCCGGCCCTCCGACCTTCCTCTACGCGGTGCCACTGCCCGACGACCGCGTCCTGCTGGAGGAGACCTCGCTCGTCCGCAGACCCGGTCTCGCGCTCGTCGAGCTGAAGCGGCGCTTGCTGCGCCGCCTCGAGCACGCGGGCATCCCGTCCGACGCGGCCACGAGCACCGAACACGTGCGGTTCGCGATGGACGCGCCCCGGCCGGGACCTCGGGGCGCCGACCTCTCGTTCGGCGTCGCCGCGGGCATGATGCACCCGGCGACCGGGTACAGCGTCGGCGAGGCACTGACCTCGGCTCCGCCGCTGGCCAGGGCCATCGCGGAGGCCCTGCCGCGCGGCCGGGACGAGGCGAGGCGGGCGGCGCGTGCCCAGCTGTGGTCCTACCGCGCACGGGCGGTGCGGCGACTGCGCGTGTGGGGGCAGCGAACGCTGCTGACGCTCGCGCCGGAGCAGGTGCCGGAGTTCTTCGACGCGTTCTTCTCGATCCCGGAGCACCTGCAGGACGCCTACCTGTGCGGACGGGACGACCTCGCGGGCACGGTGGCCGCGATGGCGGCCGTGCACCGCGCCGCGTCCGCGCGCCTGCGTGCCGCCATGGTCACGGGTGCGCTTCCCCAGCTGACGGGGTAGCACCCGGTGCGATGATGTGCCGGTGCTCGAACCAGGTGACGGCGCCACGGCGAGGACCCGCGTGTACACGGCGGGCCAGGTGGCCCGCGCCCTCGGCGTCGCGGAGACCACGCTGCGCTCCTGGCACCGCCGCTACCGGATCGGGCCGCACGCCGCCACCCCCGGCGGGTACCGCAGGTACAGCGCGGAGGACGTCACACGCCTGCAGGACATGTGCGACCTGATCAGGTCCGGCATGCTGGCCTCGGACGCCGCACGGACCGTGAGCGGGAAGCCGTCCGCCGAGTCCCTCCGCCTGTTACGGGACCGCCTGACCGCCGCCGGCCGAAGGCTGGACAGCCGGGCCTGCCTGGAGATCGTCGCGGAGGCCGTCCGGACCCTCGGCGTCCCCGCGACGTGGGACGGCCTGTGCTGCCCGGTCCTGCGTGAGGTCGAGTCCGAACAGGCGGCACGCGCAGACGACACGGCGTGCATCCCGAGGGAGCACGTGCTGTCGTGGGCGATCACGGCCGCACTGCACCAGGTGACCCCCACGATCCCGGTCGGCAACCTGCCGACGGTCATGCTCGCCTGCACCGACACCGAACAGCACTCACTGCCCCTCGAGGCGTTGGCGGCGGCACTGGCGGAACGCCGGGTGCCGGTGCGGATGCTGGGCGCGGCGGTGCCGACGGCGAGCCTCGTCGACGCGGTACGCGCCGCGTCGCCCCATGTGGTCGTCCTGTGGGCACAACGACGGGAGACGGCGAGCCGGCAGACGCTCGCCAGGCTGCGGCGCCTGCCCGTGCGTCCGCTGACCGCGGGTCCGGGCTGGCTGCCCAGGCGCCACGGCGGCGTCGGGCACGTCGACAGCCTGTCGGCGGCACTGGCGTCCCTGGCGGACATCATCGAGGGAGCTGAACCGGTCGGCTCGCCAGGTCGGCCCTGACCGCGGTCAGGGCCGTCAGCCCGGCCTGGATGGTGAACACGACGAGGGCTCCCGGGACCGAGGGCGATGATCTCGCCGGTGCCGGTGCCGGTGCCGGTGCCGGTGCCGGTGCCGGTGCCGGTGCCGGGGATGGCGGTGGTTCTCGGCGTGGCGTTCAGCAGGACCCGTGCCCTGTCACCACAGCCGCACCCGTCCGGAGCGGTGCTGTCCTGTGCGGCGAAGCCGGGTGCGGTCGGCCGCGCCCGCGGCGGCCGGCTCGTCCGCCAGGGTGCCGGACAGGCAGGCCGTCGCGATGGTGAGCCGGGTCGACCTCGTCACCGGCGTCGGCTCCGTCGTGTGCTCGAGTTCCGCGGTGACCGCGGTCACCTCCCGGCGATCTCGTCGAAGTGGCGCAGCATGCGGTCGGTGTCGGGTTCGCGGCCGGTGATGATCCGGAAGGTGCCCGCGGCCTGGAACACGGCCATCCGGCCGCCGTCGAGTACCCGGCAGCCGCGTGTTCGGGCGGTGGTCAGGAGTTCTGTCTCGAGTGGGCGGTAGACGACGTCAGCGACCCACAGGTCTGGTCGCAGCGCTGTCGCGGGCAGGGGGAGACCCGGGTGGCCTGCCATGCCGGTGGGGGTGGCGTGCACGAGTCCGTTCGCGTCGTCGAGCAGTCCCGGTTCGTCGAGGCGGACGGCCTTGGCCGCGGGGATGCGGTCGGCGAGTCGTCCGGCTCTGTCGTGGTCGACGTCAGCGATGTGGAGGGTGTGGACGCCGAGAGAGGACAGGGCGTGGGCGATGGCGGCGCCCGCGCCACCCGCGCCGAGGAGCACGACCGTCTCGATGGCCGCGCCGGGGAGCCCGGTGGCGAGTGCTTGTGCGAAGCCGGTCAGGTCTGTGTTGTGGCCGACCGAGCCGGTGTCGGTGAACACCACCGTGTTCACCGCGCCCACCGAGGCGGCGTCGGGGGAGAGCTGGTCGAGGTGGGGGAGCACGAGCTGTTTGACGGGATGGGTGACGTTCAGGCCGTCGTATCCGGCGAGCTGTGCGGCGGCGACGACGTCGCCGACCCGTTCCGGGCCGAGTGTCCGCAGGTCGAGGAGGCGGTAGAGGTAGCGGATGCCGAGGGTGTCCGCTTCTCGTTCGTGCAGGTGCGGGGTGAGGGAGGTGCCGATTCCCGAGCCGACCAGGCCGACGAGATAACCGGAGCGCGCCGATGCCATGAGCCTCCTCGCAGCCCGTCCGTTGAACGGACTAGATAGTTACATATACGCCGCGAAGGTGGAACGGGGAAGACCGGCCCGCCACCCGGGGGAGTGGCGGGCCGGTCGCCCAGTACACCTCGATCTCGCCGAACGCCGGGCGCCGGACGCGTCGACCTGATCGAACTGCCGACGGGGCGCCGCCGAGTCGCGCGCCGACTCCTGGCGGTCGGGACGAAGGGCGCGGAGTGGGAGGCAGGAGCGGTCGTCGACGGCTCCGACCTGTGTCTCGTGCTCCGCCTCGACGACGTCCACCGGGCAGGCGTCGAGGTCCGGGAGTCCGCACTCGTCGCACGAGCCGTCTCATCGGCGGGCTGGACCACGTCCTCGCGGAGGTGTCCCGGCCGACAACGCGGTCGCGATGTGCGTCCGGCCGTCGAGCAGCGCGGGAGCGGGCGTCCTTCCGTTCCGGGAGTTCGCTGCCGCCCGCGATCCCCTCGGACGGTTCGCCGACGGTCGTGCTGCTGTGGCGCCTGCGAACAGTGGTAGTCGGCCGTGGTTCACCGCCTGCGGCGGAGTGTCCTTTCGTAGTCCTGGAACCGAGCCTTGGCGATGGTGCCGCGGTCCGCCGTGCGCAGCACGATGCCCTCCGCGGCGCCTGCCGCGCCGTCGTCGAGGGCGCTACGGGTGCGTGGCAGGTGTTCTGCCAGGAAGGACCGGGTCTTGTCCAGTTCGACGGGCAGTTCCGCGGCGTCGACGGTGAACAGGCGCGGGGTGAGGGTGAGCGCGTCCGCCTCGGCGCGTGCGGTCAGGTCCTTTTCGGACAGATACCGTTGGCCGCCGGACTCGCGCCAGGCCGAGAGCCGGTCCGGTGGCAGCGCCATGAGTTCGGCGTAGTCGTCGATCACGGCCACGTCGAACAGTCGGAAGCCGACGGACCGCTCGCCGGTGTACTGCTTGCCGGCCGCGGTCACCTTGCCGCCGTACACCTCCAGGTAGTGCACGCGGATCACGTCGTCGGTGACCGGCGCGAGTGCGTCGGCGAACGCCCGCAGCGCGGCCACGATGCCCTGTGCGGGGTTGCCGATCAGGTCGCCTCTGGCATAGAGCAGTTCCTCCCGGCTGCCGAGCAGGTACTCACCGTCCGGCAGGGAGATGACCCGCGAGTTCGTGCCGTCGACCTTCTCGGTGCCGATGACCGCACCGGTGAACGGGACCGTGTCGTCGAGCAGGCCGCCCTTCGCCGGGTCGAGCGTGTGGTAGGTGGGGATGGACGGATACTTGGTCAGGGAGTTGAGCCTGGCCAGATCCGCCCCGCGCACCGTGAACGTCATCGTGTCCTCCCCATGACTTGGTGCGGGGATCATCCCACCGGTCACGAGGAGGACGCGCGCGAATTAACCTCGGGCCCCCGCTTTGTTTGCGTGTTTCCACCGATGCCGACGACCCGGCCTGCGTAGGTACGCTCGACATTCGTTGCATCGCCTGGTGAGCGCCTTCGACGACCCGGACGTACTCCAGAGGTCTGGACCAATCCGGCCCGGACCGGCCGACGTCGTCTCGAAGGGGTAGTCCAGCACGGTTGGCACGCAAATCGGAGGAACACGTGCGCACAGTTCTGTCCAGAACAGGGTTACTGGTCGGTGCCGTCACGCTCGCGCTGGCCACGACGGCCGGCCCGACGGTCGCGGCACCCGACCACACCGCGGACGTCGCCACCGGCGCCCGCACGATCACCATCACGACTGAGGGCATCCCGGCGGCCGTGCTGCGCGCGGCGGCCGAACAGGCGCCCAGGCAGACCCCACTCGCCGGTCACGCCACGACGAGGGGAGTCGACGTGGTGATCACGTGCCCGATCTCGTCGGACTACCCGCACAAGTCCACCACCACGCCGGGTGCCGTGGACGGCAAGGCCAAGACCTCGTGTGACGCCCCTGTGCCCGACCTACGCGCACAGGGCGAGCTGTACCGCTACCTGGACGGGTACGGCTTCACCCTCGTCGGCATCGGATCGCTCGACTACCAGTTCAACAGCACCGGCCCGGTGTCATCCGCGGCGTTCGACCTCTGCTGGAGCACGCCGCAGTACTACTACACGAGGGGCATCCACAGCGTGGTGTTCCCGCCCAACTTCACACCCCAGTCTGCTTCCGGGACGACGCAGAGCCCGGTGATCCAGGTGACCTGCTGACCGGCACCCCCACGCGGACCAGGGCGAGGCCCTGGTCCGCCAGGGGGGATGGCTCGACTGTCGTCACCCCGGTGTCGATCTTCTCCGCGAGCCCCGGCGGTGGCGACCCCCGCGAGCCTCGAACGGCGACTCCCGCCGAGTTCAGCGCCGACCGTGCCCGTCCGAGTTACCGGTGGCTTCCTCCCTCGTGGACCGCCACGTGTGAGTGTGCCGTCCATAAGCGCTCCCAGGGGGAGCCTTTCCGGAAGGACGGGCCATGATGTTTTCCCGATGGCGACGACGCCTCGTGGCGGCGCTGTGCCTGGGGGTCGCGCTGACCTTCATGCCTGCGACCCCCGTTGGTGCACAGGAACAGGCGGGCACCCCGCGTGCCGAGGACCTCGCGCGGTTGGTCAACCCCTACATCGGCACCAAGAAGGGCTGCTGCACCGGGCTCACCTACCCCGGCGCGGTCGCCCCGTTCGGCATGGTGCAGTGGAGCCCCGACACCGTGCTGTCCCAGGTCGGTGGCTACAACTACAACGACAACCGCATCAAGGGGTTCAGCCTCACGCACCTGTCCGGCGCGGGCTGCACGATCTACCAGGACGTGCCGTTCATCCCGTTCGCCGGTGACGTCACCACCTCGCCGGGCACCGACAGCGGCCGCTATGTCTCCACCTTCAACCGCGCCAACGAGTCCGCGAGCCCCGGCAACTACGCCGTCGGGTTCGACTCTGGGCTGTCGGTCAAGCTCACCGCCACCCAGCGCACCGGCGCCGCCGAGCTCAGCTTCCCCGCCGGGGCCACCGCGTCGCTGCTCGTGAACTCCTCCGGCTCGGTCAACGGCGTCACCGACGCGTCCATCACCATCGGCGCCGACTCCATCAGCGGCTACGCGGCCAGCGGCAACTTCTGCGGCTTCCCGCACGGCTACAAGGTGTACTTCCACGCCATCTTCGACAAGCCGTTCACCTCCCACGGCACGTGGAAGGACGGCACCGTCTCCAGTGGACAGTCCACCGCCACCGGCGGCAAGTCCGGCGGTTACGTGACCTTCGCGGCAGGCCAGACCGTCAACGTCCGCGTCGGTGTCTCCTACGTCTCCGTCGACGGCGCCAGGAAGAACCTCGCCGGGGAGAGCGGCACCCGCACCTTCGCCGACCTGTCCACCGCCGCCCGCGCGGCGTGGAACGAGCGGCTCAACCGCATCGCCACCAAGGGCGGCACCGACACCGAGCGCGTCACCTTCTACACCGCGCTCTACCACGCGCTGCTGCACCCCAACGTGTTCTCCGACGTCGACGGCAGCTACCTCGGGTTCGACAACAAGGTCCACGCCGCCGCCTCCGGCCACGTCCAGTACACCAACATCTCCGGCTGGGACGTCTACCGCTCCGAGATCGCGCTGCTCGCGCTCCTCGCGCCCAAGGAGACCTCCGACATCATCCGGTCCATGGTGAACTTCGCCAAGGAAGCCGGGTTCTGGGACCGCTGGACCATCGCCAACGGCACCACCAACGTCATGGTCGGCGACCCCTACCACGCCATGGTCGACAGCGGCTTCGCGTTCGGCGCCAAGGACTTCGACGCCGGTGAGGCGCTGGCGCTGATGGTCCGCGGCGCCACCCAGCCCTCGCAGGAACGCCCGGGGCTGCCCGAGTTCCAGCAGTACGGCTACGTCTCCACCGGCGCCACCGGCGTGTGGGGTGCGGCGGCCACCACGCTCGAGTACGAGAGCGCGGACTTCGCCATCGCCGACCTCGCCAAACGCCTCGGCGACACCGCCACCTACACCACGTTCAGCAAGCGGTCGCAGGCCTGGCAGAACCTGTACAACCCGGCCACCGGGTACCTGCAGATGCGCAACGCCGACGGCACCTTCCGCCAGCCGTTCTCGCCGACCAGCCTCGAGGGGTTCGTCGAGGGCAACTCCACCCAGTACAGCTGGATGGTGCCGCACAACCAACGCGGCCTCATCGACGCCATGGGTGGCAACACCGCCACCGTGGCCCGGCTCGACGACTTCTTCCAGAAGCTCAATGCTGGTGCCGACGCGCCCTACGCCTGGATGGGCAACGAGCCCATCATGCACGTGCCGTGGCTCTACAACTACGCCGGCGCGCCCGGCAAGACGCAGTCGACCACCCGCCGGATCATGAACGAGCTGTTCACCTCCGCGCCGGACGGGCTCGCGGGCAACGACGACCTCGGCCAGATGTCGTCCTGGTACGTGTGGGCGGCGCTCGGCATGTACCCGACGGTGCCCGGCCGCGCCGAGCTCGCCGTCAACGGCTCGCTGTTCACCGAGGCCGTGATCACCCGCCCGACCGGCGCGAGGATCACCATCAAGGCCAGCGGGGCGGCCACCAACGCGCCCTACATCCGGAGCATGAAGGTCAACGGCGTCGCACAGACCCGCAACTGGCTGCCCGAGAGCTTCGCGGAGAAGGGCGGCACGGTCGAGTACACGATGTCGTCGAGCGCGTCGTCGTGGGGAAGCGGCACCGCCGACGCCCCACCGTCCTTCCGCGACGGCGAGGCCACCCAGCGCGGCTTCGTCCAACCCGACCGCAGCACCATCCCCGCCAACAGCGGCACCTCCGTGTTCGTCGGCGTGGACAACCTGTCCGGTGCCGCCGGTTCGGTCGCCTGGAAGGCCACCCCACCCGCGGGCATCACCGTGGAACCCTCGTCCGGCACCATCAACCCGGCCACCGGATCGTCCGGCACCCAGAAGGTCACCGTCCGCGTCGCCGCGGGCACGGCCACCGGGTCCTACCGGGTCCCGGTCACCTACACCACCGCGGGCGGCGCCACACTGCCGCCCAACGGCATCCAGGTGCTCGTCGACACCCCGGGCGGCCTGCGGGAGGCCTACTCCAGCGTCGCCCAGTGCCCCGACGACCGGCAGTCCGTCGCCTCCTACGACCCCCACTGGAACTACTCGGCGAACGCGCTCGCGGCCGTCGGCGTGACGCCGGGGGCGACCCTCACCGTGGACGGCATCAGCCACAGGTGGCCGAGCGTCGGCGTCGGTGAGCCGGACAACGTGGTCGCCAAGGGACAGACGATCGTCCTGCCCAACACCGCGGGCGCCACCCGGCTGTCCATCCTGGGCAGCGCGACCGCGGGCGCGTCCAACGGCACGATGACCATCACCTACACCGACGGCACCACCCAGCAGGCCGACGTCGGCCTGTCGGACTGGGGCCTCGACGGCGGTCTCAAGTTCGGCAACAAGGTCGTGGCGAGCCCCGCCTACCGCAACTCGCTGTACGGGGTCAGCGCGCCACTGCCGTCGAACATCCTGGCCACCGCGCCGATCACCCTCGCGAGCGGCAAGACGGTCCGCAGCGTGACCCTGCCTGCCTCGGTCACCGGCGGGGTGATGCACATCTTCACCATCACCACCGCCTGACCGCCGCGTCACGGGCGGCTGCGCTCGGCTCGTCGCTGAGCGCACCCGCCTGTGCCCGTGCGGTGCGCGGCACCGGATTCGACCGCACGCCGAATTACCTGAGCATTACCTTGCTTTCTGGGCAAGTCCTTTGGTGCGTGCTAGAAAATAGTCGTCGGCCAGCGCCTCGCGTTTTCGCACCCCGATGGCCGGTCGCCCACCTCGACTGGATGCGGGCATGCCGCAGTGTGAATTGTGAGGGCACAACGATGACAGGTAAATGCCCGGTTCATTCGAACCCGATGCCGATGGACGAGCAGTACTGGCCCAATCCGCACCGGGCGCACGCGGCGTTGCACGAACAAGGCCCGGTCAGCCGGGTGTGCTTACCCGACCAGGTCCCGGTGTGGTTCGTGACCGGCTACGAGCAGGTGCGGGTGGGACTCTGGGACCAGCGGCTGGCCCGTCAGCGCAAGTACGCGGGCCCCGACTTCACGACCACGTGCTACCCCGAGGGGCAGCTCGAGTCCAAGCTGATCATGGAGGACCCGCCCGAGCACACGGCGACCCGTGACCTGCTCAACTTCGCCTTCACGCCGAGACGCATCGAGGCCGTCACCCCGAAGATCCGGGAGATCGTCGCACGGCTGCTCGACGACGTCGAGCGCGAGGCCGCGGCGAACGGCGGCGACGTCGACCTCATGCGCTCGTTCTACGCGCCGCTGCCGATCTCGGTGATCAGCGGCATCCTCGGCCTGCCGGACGAGTACTTCGACCGCATCATGGCCGTCACGACCGCGGAGTTCGCGATGGCGGACGTGCAGACGGGGGCGGACGACGACTTCGAGCCGCTCGGCAACGCCGCGGAGACCGCGCAGGCCGAGCTCTTCCAGATCATCGCCGCGCTGGTCGAACAGCGGCGGGCGGCGCCTGGCGACGACCTGATCTCGCACTGGGCCACCGCGACCGACGAGAACGGCGAGCTGCTGTCGATCTACGACGTCGTGGCCCTGGTGATCATCATGTACCTCGGCGGCTACGACACCACGGCGGGGATGCTGCTCTCCTCGACCGTGGACCTGCTCGAACACCCCGAGGAGCTCGCGAAGCTGCGGGACAACCCCGAGCTGTACCCGGTCGCGATCGACGAGCTGCTGCGCCGCAACAGCTCGGTGACGCGGGGCTTCCGGCGGTTCGCCACGGAGGACATGGAGCTCGGCGGCGCGCGGATCGCCGCGGGCGACACGGTGCTGCTGTCGATCAACGGGGCCAACCGCGACCCGGAGGTCTTCGAGAACCCGCACGCCCTGGACTTCTCCCGGCCCAACAACCAGCGCCACATCGCCTTCGGCCGGGGGCCGCACCACTGCCCGGGCAGCTCGCTGGCCACGGCGGAGGTCACGATCGCCCTCGAGGCGCTGTTCGCGCGGTTCCCGAACCTCGAGCTGCGGACGACGCGCGAGGAGATCCCGTGGCGCCAGTCCACGTTCTGCCGTGCCGCGTACAGCCTGCCGGTCAACATCGGCACCCCTGCCGGCGACGCCTGACCTCCCGTGACCGGTGCCGGCGGCCCCGGGGAACGTGCCGTTGTCCGACCCGTTCCCGGGGAGGACGTGACGGATTCATCTGAACACCTCTCTCGTGGAAACGAGCCGTTCGGGGCGTGGCGTCCTGAACGGCTCTTTTCCGTGCGGTGCCCATGCGGTGCCCGCGCAGTTACCTGGGGGTTCGCCCTGGGTTGGCGAGGGTGGGGAATGTCCGAACTAGCATGATCGGTGTCCAGGCTGTGGGGGCACGCAAAATGCGTCGGGGGCCTGATACGGCATGTATCGCCCGATTACCGTGCCGGTTATTCGGCTGAAGTCGCTAGAGCGGAGAGCAAAATGGCCACTTCCTCCGAGGAGATGGTTGCCGCCTTACGGGAAACGCTCAAAGAGAATGAGCGGCTGTGGCAGCTGAACCAGGAACTGGCGGCGCGGTCGACCGAGCCGATCGCGATCGTCGGCATGGGCTGTCGGTTGCCCGGCGGAGTGGAGTCCCCCGAGGACCTGTGGCGCCTCGTCGCGGACGGGGTCGACGCGGTCTCCGAGTTCCCCGCGGACCGGGGCTGGGACGTCGAGAACCTGTTCGACCCGGACCCCGAGCGGTTCGGCAAGTCCTACGTCCGCCACGGCGGCTTCCTCGACGACGCGGCCGGGTTCGACGCCGAGTTCTTCGGGATCTCGCCACGCGAGGCGCTGGCGATGGATCCCCAGCAGCGGTTGATGCTGGAGACGACCTGGGAGGCGCTGGAGCAGGCCGGGATCGACCCGACCTCGTTGCGCGGCAGCCGGACCGGGGTGTTCGCGGGCGTCATGTACCACGACTACGCGGAGGGTATGCCGGTCGCGCCGGAGGAGCTGGAAGGCCTGCTGGGCACCGGCAAGGCCGGCAGTGTGGTGTCCGGCCGGGTGTCCTATGTGCTCGGTGTCGAGGGCCCGTCGCTCATGGTCGACACCGCCTGCTCCTCGTCGCTCGTGACCCTGCACCTCGCCGTGCAGGCGTTGCGCACCGGGGAGTGCACGCTCGCGCTGGCCGGCGGTGTCACGGTGATGGTCAGCCCGGAGGTGTTCGTCGAGTTCTCCCGGCAGCGCGGCCTCGCACCGGACGGTCGCTGCAAGTCCTTCTCGGACGCGGCCGACGGCGCCGGCTGGTCCGAGGGCGCCGGTGTGCTCGTGCTGGAGCGACTGGCGGACGCCAGGCGCAACGGGCACCGGGTGCTCGCGGTGATCCGGGGTACCGCGGTGAACCAGGACGGCGCGTCGAACGGTCTGACCGCGCCGAACGGCCCCTCGCAGCAGCGGGTGATCCGTGCGGCGTTGGCGAACGCCGGTCTGTCCACACAGGACGTCGACGTGGTGGAGGCGCACGGCACGGGTACCCCGCTGGGTGACCCGATCGAGGCACAGGCGATTCTCGCGACCTACGGTCAGGACCGGCCGGCTGGTCGGCCGTTGTGGCTCGGTTCGGTGAAGTCCAACATCGGGCACGCGCAGGCCGCCGCCGGGGTCGTCGGGGTGGTCAAGATGGTGCAGGCACTGCGACACGGTGTCCTGCCGAAGACACTGCACGTCGACGCGCCCTCCACCAAGGTGGACTGGGCCGCGGGCACGGTGGAGCTGCTGGCCGAGGCCAGGGACTGGCCGCGGCAGGGTGACCCGCGACGCGCGGGCATCTCCTCGTTCGGGGTGAGCGGTACCAACGCCCACCTGATCCTGGAGGAGGCGCCCGCCGAGACGGCCACGGCGAGCGACGCGGCACCCGTCGCGCCGCCGGTCGTGCCGTGGGTGCTTTCCGCGCGGTCCGAGGCGGCCCTGCGCGGGCAGGCCGCGCGGTTGACGGAGTTCGCGACCGCTAATCCGGACGTGCCGCTCACCGACATCGGGTCGTCGCTGGTGACGACGCGGGCCCGACTGTCCGACCGGGCCGTCGTGACCGGCGCGGACCTCGACGAGCTGCTGGCCGGCCTCGCGGCCCTCGCCGCGGGCGAGACGGCACCCGGTGTGCTGCGGGGCAACGCCATCGGCGGCACCCGGAACCGCGTTGCGCTGGTGTTCCCGGGCCAGGGCGCGCAGTGGGTCGGGATGGCGGCGACGTTGTTGGCGTCGTCTCCGGTGTTCGCCTCGGCGATGTCCGGGTGTGTCGCGGCGCTGGAGCCGCATGTGGAGTGGGCGGTGTGGCCGGTTCTGCGTGGTGAGGCGGACGCGGAGTCGTTGGAGCGGGTCGATGTCGTGCAGCCCGTGTTGTGGGCGGTGATGGTGTCGCTCGCCGCTCTGTGGCGGTCCTTCGGTGTCGAGCCCGTCGCGGTGGTCGGGCACTCGCAGGGTGAGATCGCCGCGGCGGTCGTGGCCGGCGGGTTGACCGTCGAGGACGGGGCTCGGGTCGTCGCCCTGCGGAGTCAGGCGATCACGGCGCTCGCGGGGCTCGGCGGCATGGTCTCGGTCCCGCTCCCGCCCGCCGAGGTCGAAGAGCTGATCGGACAGTGGCAGGACACCGTGGGCATCGCCACCGTCAACGGACCGTCGTCCGTGGTGGTGTCCGGTGCGGTCGACGCGCTGGACGAGCTGCTCGCCGAGTGCGAGCGGCGGGGCGTCCGCGCGAAGCGGATCCCGGTGGACTACGCGTCGCACTCCCACTACGTCGAGCGCATCCGCGACGACATCCGCGAGAGCCTGGCGGGCATCACCCCGGTCTCGGCCAGTGTGGCCTTCTACTCCACGGTGACCGGTGAGCCGATCGACACCGCGGGCCTGGACGCCGACTACTGGTACGCCAACCTGCGTGGCACGGTCCGCTTCGCCGAGACCGTGGAAACCCTGCTGGCCGACGGGATCCAGCACTTCGTCGAGGTGAGCCCGCACCCGGTGCTGGTCACCGCGATCGGCGACACCATCGAACGCGCGGAGGTCGAGGCCTCGGTCGTCGGCACGCTCCGGCGCGACGAGGGCGGCCTCGCGCGGGTGGTCGCCTCGCTCGGCCAGGCGCACGCGAACGGCGTGTCGGTCGACTGGTCCACGTTCTTCCCCGGCGCCCGCCGGGTCGACCTGCCGACCTACGCCTTCCAGCACGAGCGGTACTGGCTCACCGGCGGTGCCGCGGTCGTGGACGCGAGCGGGCTCGGCCAGTCCACGATCGACCACCCACTGCTCGCCGCGGCGGTCGAGCTGCCGGACAGCGGCGGCGTGCTGTTCACCGGCCGGCTGTCCACGGCCACACAGCCCTGGCTCACCGACCACGCCGTGAACGGCACCGTGCTGGTGGCGGGTGCGGCGCTGGTGGAGCTGTCGCTGCGTGCGGCCGACCAGGTCGGTTGCGACCAGCTGGAGGAGCTGACCCTCGCCACCCCGCTCCTGCTGCCCGAACAGGGCGGTGTGCGGGTGCAGGTGATGGTGGGTGCCGCGGAGGGCGACGGCCGCCGGTCGGTGGTCGTGTACTCGCGCGACGAGTCCGCCCCCGAGGACGCGCCGTGGACCCAGCACGCCACCGGTGTCCTCGGCCTCCGCCGTGTCCCCGCCGCCGCCGAACTCACCGAGTGGCCGCCCGCCGGTGCCGAACCCGTCGACCTCGACGGGCTCTACGACGAGCTGGCCGCCGCGGGCTTCGGGTACGGCCCCGCCTTCCAGGGGCTGCGGCGGGTGTGGCTGCGTGGCGAGGAGATCCTCGTCGAGGCCGCGCTGCCCGCACAGCTCGCCGGGGACGCGGACGAGTACGGCCTGCACCCCGCGCTGCTCGACGCCACGCTGCACGGCATGCTCGCCGCCCGGCGGGAGCGCCTCGAGGTGCGGTTGCCGTTCAGCTGGGTGGGCATCTCGCTGCACGCGAGTGGCGCCACCACGGTCCGGGCCCGGCTCGTGCCGACCGGGGCCGACTCGGTGGCCGTGCACCTCGCCGACGCCTCCGGTGCGCCCGTCGCCACGATCTCCGCGCTGGCCAGCCGTCCACTCGCTGCCGACGCGCTCTCCTCGGGCGCCCAGGCCGGCCCGCAGCCACTGTTCAGTCTCGGCTGGACGCCGGTGTCGGTGGAGGACACCGGCGTCGGCGCCGCCGTGGTGCTCGGCACCGAGACCCACGGCCTCGCCGAGCGGGCACACCCCAGGCTCGCCGACATCGAGCCGGTGCCCTCCGCCGTGCTGTTCCCGGTACCCGTCGACGGAACGGTCCGCGACGTCACCGGCCAGGTGCTGGCCCGGCTGCAGGAGTGGCTCGCGGACGAGCGGTTCGCGGCCTCGCGGCTCGTGCTGGTCACCAGGGACGCCGTCGCCGTCGAGGCACGGCACAACGTCGACCTCGCGCAGGCCGCGGTCTGGGGGCTCGTGCGCAGCGCGCAGTCCGAGCACCCCGACCGGTTCGCGCTGCTCGACCTCGACGCGCACCCGGACTCGCGTGCGGCCGTCCCGTCCGTGCTCGGGACCGGCGAGCCGCAGCTCGCGGTGCGTGCCGGCCGGCCGCTCGCTCCCCGGCTCGCCCGCGTCGGCACCGACGGCGTGCTGGTGCCGCCGGCCGGTGCGCAGGCGTGGCGCCTGGAGAGCGAGGGCAAGGGCGAGCTGGAGAAGCTGGCGATCGTCGCCTGCCCGGACGTCCTGCGGCCCCTTGCCGATGGCGAGGTCCGGCTCCGGGTCGGCGCCGCAGGCCTGAACTTCCGGGACGTGCTGATCGCGCTCGACATGTACCCCGACGTCGTGAAGCCCGGTGGCGAGGCCGCCGGTGTCGTGACCGAGGTCGGTCCCGGCGTGACCGGCCTGGCGCCGGGCGACCGGGTGTTCGGGTTCGTGCACGAGCCGTTCGGGCCGGTCACGACCGCGTCGGGGAGCGTCCTGCGGCGGATGCCCGAGCGCTGGTCCTTCGAGCAGGCGGCCGCCGTGCCGGTGACCTACCTGACCGCCTACCACGGCCTGAAGGAACTGGCCCGGGTCGGCGAGGGCGACAAGGTGCTGGTGCACGCCGCCACCGGCGGTGTCGGCATGGCCGCCGTGGCGCTCGCCAGGCACCTGGGTGCCGAGGTGTTCGCCACCGCGAGCACGGGCAAGTGGGACACGTTGCGCGCCATGGGTTTCGACGAGACCCACATCGCCTCGTCCCGCACGCTGGAGTTCGAGGAGCGGTTCCTCGCCGCGACCGGTGGCAGCGGTGTCGACGTGGTGCTCGACTGCCTCGCCGGTGACTTCGTGGACGCGTCGCTGCGGCTGCTGCCACGCGGTGGCCGGTTCGTCGAGATCGGCAAGACCGACCTGCGTGACCCCGCCGCCGTCGCCGAAGCGCACCCCGGCGTGGCGTACCACTCCTTCGACCTCATCGTGGCGGCAGGCGACCGGCTGGGCGCCATGCTCGACGACCTCCTGGCGTTGTTCGACGACGGCTCGCTCGGACTGCCGCCGGTCACCACGTGGGAGATCACCCGCGCGGTCGAGGCGTTCCGGTTCGTGAGCAAGGCCAAGCAGATCGGCAAGGTCGTGCTGACCATGCCGCGCACCCTCGACCAGGCAGGCACGGTGCTCGTCACCGGCGGCACCGGTGTGCTCGGTGGGGAACTGGCGCGGCACCTCGTCACCACGCACGGCGTGCGCGACCTGGTGCTGACGAGCCGTCGCGGCCTGGCCGCCGACGGTGCCGCCGCACTGCGCGACGAGCTGGTGTCACTCGGCGCGGACGTCACGGTGGCCGCCTGCGACGCCGCCGACCGCGAAGCGCTCGCCGAGCTGATCGGCGGCCTCGCCCGCCCGCTGACCGGGGTGGTGCACGCGGCCGGTGTGCTGGACGACGCGATCCTGGCGTCCCTCACACCGGAGCACCTCGACACGGTCCTGCGGCCGAAGGTCGACGCCGCGCTGAACCTGCACGAGCTGACCAAGGGCATGGACCTGGCCGTGTTCGCGCTGTTCTCCTCGGCCGCCGGTGTCCTCGGCACCCCGGGTCAGGGCAACTACGCCGCGGCGAACGCCGCGCTGGACGCGCTCGCCCAGCACCGGCACGCACACGGCCTGCCCGCCACGGCCCTCGCGTGGGGCATGTGGGCGCAGGCGACCGGCATGACCGCGCACCTCGACCACACCGACCTCGCCAGGATGAGCCGGGGCGGCGTGCTCCCGATGTCCACGGAGGACGGTCTGGCGCTGTTCGACACGGCCGTCCGCGTCGACCACGCCTTCGTCGTGCCCGCCAAGCTGGACCTCCCGGCGCTGCGACACCTCGGCCGCACCACGCCGCTCTCGCCGGTACTGCGCGGTCTGGTCCGCGCGCGGCGCACCGCGGCCACCACCGGCCAGGCCACCGGGCTGCGGCACCAGCTCGCCGGCCTGTCACCGGCCGACCAGGACCGGACGCTGCTGGAACTGGTCAACACCAACGTCGCGACCGTGCTCGGGCACTCGAGCCCGGACGCCGTCGCACCCAACCGCGCGTTCACCGAGCTGGGTTTCGACTCCCTCACCGCGGTCGAGCTGCGCAACCACCTCAACAACGCCACCGGGTTGCGGCTGCCCGCCACGCTCGTCTTCGACTACCCGACCCCTGGCGCGCTGGCCAGGCAACTGCGGGCCGAGCTGGTCGGGGCAGGCGCGGACCGTCCCGCCACACCGGTCACCACGGCCGCCGCGCCCGCCGACGAGCCGATCGCGATCGTCGGCATGGCCTGCCGGCTGCCCGGCGGCGTGGACTCGCCGGACGAGCTGTGGGACCTGATGGCGACCGGCGGTGTCGGGCTCGTCGACTTCCCGACCGACCGGGGCTGGGACCTGGAGAACCTCTACGACCCCGACCCCGACAAGCCGGGCAGGTCCTACGTGAAGAACGGCGGGTTCCTGGCGGAGGCCGGCGACTTCGACGCGGAGTTCTTCAGGATCTCGCCGCGTGAGGCGATCGCGACCGACCCGCAGCAGCGGCTGATGCTGGAGGTGTCGTGGGAGGCACTCGAGAACGCCAGGATCGCGCCGTCGTCCCTGCGGGGCAGCCCGACCGGGGTGTTCACGGGCGTGATGCACGACCACTACGCCGACTTCGTGACCCCGGGCGCCGAAGGCGTCGAGGGCCTGCTCATCGTCGGCAAGGCGGCCAGCGTGGTGTCCGGGCGCGTCGCGTACACGCTCGGTCTCGAAGGACCGGCGCTCAGCATCGACGCGGCCTGCTCGTCGTCGTTGGTGGCGTTGCACCTCGCCGCGCAGTCGATGCGTGCGGGGGAGTGCACCCTGGCGCTGGTCGGCGGCGTGACCATCATCGCCGACCCGATGCAGTTCGTGGAGTTCTCCCGGCAGCGGGGCCTCGCCAGGGACGGCCGCTGCAAGTCGTTCTCCGCCACCGCGGACGGCACCTCGTGGTCCGAGGGCGCCGCCGTGCTGGTGGTGGAGCGCCTGTCGGACGCGAAGCGCAACGGGCGCCGGATCCTCGCGGTGGTGCGGGGTTCCGCGGTGAACCAGGACGGTGCCTCGAACGGCCTCACGGCGCCGAACGGCCCGGCACAGCAGCGGGTGATCCGTGCCGCGCTCGCCGACGCCGCGATGGCCACACAGGACGTCGACGTGGTGGAGGCGCACGGCACCGGCACCTCACTCGGTGACCCGATCGAGGCGCAGGCGATCATCGCGACCTACGGTCAGGACCGCCCCGAGGACCGGCCGCTGTGGCTCGGTTCGGTGAAGTCGAACATCGGGCACACCCAGGCCGCCGCGGGTGTCGCCGGTGTGATCAAGATGGTGCTGGCGATGCGGCACGGCGTGCTGCCGAGGACGTTGCACGTGGACGAGCCGTCGCCGAAGGTCGACTGGGCGGCCGGTTCCGTCGAGCTGCTCACCGAGGAGCGGGAGTGGCACGCGCCGGACCGCCCGCGCCGGGCCGGGGTGTCCTCGTTCGGCATCAGCGGCACCAACGCGCACGTGATCATCGAGGAGTGGCAGGCGGACGAGGCCGCACGCCCCGCGGAGCCGGCCACGCGGGCACTGACCCCGTGGGTGCTCTCCGGCAGGACCGAGCAGGCCGTGGCGGCGCAGGCCGAGCGGCTGCACGCGTTCGTCGCGGCGGACGAGGACCTGCGCCTCGCGGACGTCGGTCTCTCCCTCGCGACCACCCGGTCGCACCAGGAGCACCGGGCGGTGCTCACGGCGTCCGACCGCGACGGCCTCCTGAACGGCCTGGCGGCACTGGCCACCGGTGCACAGCCCTCGGACGTGGTGCGCGGCCGGGTCGCGACCGGCAGGCTCGCGGTGTTGTTCACCGGCCAGGGCTCGCAGCGTGCCGGGATGGGCAGGCAGCTGTACGAGCGGTTCCCGGTGTTCGCCGCCGCGTTCGACGAGGTCTGCGCCGGGCTCGACGGCCTGCTCGGCCAGTCGCTGCGCGAGCTGGTGTTCGCGCAGGACGGTTCGGCGCTCGCCGAGTCCCTGGACCAGACCGGGTACGCACAGCCCGCGCTGTTCGCCGTCGAGGTCGCGTTGTTCCGGCTGCTGGAGTCCTGGGGCGTGACCCCGGACTACGTGGCGGGCCACTCGATCGGCGAGCTGGCCGCGGCACACGTGTCCGGGGTGTGGTCGCTGGCCGACGCCTGTGCGGTCGTCGCCGCTCGCGGCAGGCTGATGCAGGCGCTGCCTTCTGGCGGCGCGATGCTCGCGGTCGCCGCGAGCGAGGACGAGGTGCTCCCGACCATCGCGGGCCAGGAGAGCCGGGTGAGCCTCGCCGCGATCAACGGCCCGACCTCGGTCGTGCTGTCCGGCGAGGAGGACGCGGTCGAGGAGCTGGCGACCACGTGGCAGGAGCGTGGCCGCAAGGTCAAGCGCCTGCGGGTGTCGCACGCGTTCCACTCGCCGCTGATGGACGGCATGCTCGCCGAGTTCGCCGCCGTGCTCGCACAGGTCACCTTCGGCGAACCGGCGATCCCCGTGGTGTCGAACCTGACCGGACGCCTGGCCACCGCCGAGGAGATCGGCACGCCGGAGTACTGGGTGCGGCACGTGCGGGAGACCGTCCGGTTCGCCGACGCGATCACCGTGCTGCGCGAGGAGAACGTCACCACGTTCCTGGAGCTCGGCCCCGACGGCGTGCTGTCGGCCATGGGCGCCGGTTGCGTGGCCGACGGCGCCGACGCGGTGTTCGTCACGGCGCTGCGCAGGGACCGCGACGAGCGTGACACGGCGGCCGCCGCGTTCGGCACCCTCCACACGCGGGGTGTGCCGGTCGACTGGCGGTCGGTCTTCGCGGGCGCCCGCACGGTGACCCTGCCGACCTACGCGTTCCAGCACACCACCTTCTGGCTCAAGCGGACGGTCGAGGCGGTCAACGCGGTCGGACTGGGCCAGCTCACCGCCGGGCACCCGCTGCTGGGTGCCGCGGTGGAGCTGCCGCAGACCGGCGGCTTCCTGTTCACCGGCAGGCTCTCGCTCCGGTCACACCCGTGGCTCGCGGACCACGCCGTCAACGGCACGGTCCTGGTGCCCGGCACCGGGATGGTCGAGCTGGCTCTGCGGGCGGGCGACCAGGTCGGCTGCGACCGGGTGGAGGAACTGACGCTGGCGGCACCGATGGTGCTGGCACCGAACGGTTCGCTGCGGATCCAGGTCGTGGTCGACGGCGCGGACGACGACGGTCGCCGGGCGCTGACCCTGTTCTCCCGCACGGAGGACGCGGCCGACGACGAGCCGTGGACGCGCCACGCCGCCGGTGTGCTCACCGTCGGCCAGCCTGCACCGATCATGGCGCTGACCGAGTGGCCCCCGGCAGGGGCGACGGCGGTCCCGGTGGACGACGTGTACGACGGTCTCGCGTCGATGGGACTGGACTACGGGCCGGTGTTCCAGGGGCTGCGCAAGGCGTGGCTGCGTGACGGCGAGGTCTTCGCGGAGGTCGCGCTGCCCGAGCAGGCCGAGGCCGACGCGGCCAGGTTCGGCGTGCACCCCGCGCTGCTGGACGCCGCACTGCACGGGCTGCTGGTGTCCGATCCGGACAACCGGCAGGCGAAGCTGCCCTTCTCGTGGTCCGGGGTGTCACTGCATGCCACCGGCGCCTCCTCGGTGCGGGTGCGGCTCGTGTCCTCGGGCACGGACTCGGTGTCGGTGCAGGTCGCGGACCGCACCGGTGCGCCGGTGGTCACGGTCGAGTCCCTCGTCACCCGCCCGGTCGCCGGTGTCGTCGCCGCGTCCGCCACTCCGACGACGAACCGCTGGCTGTACGGGCTGGACTGGGTGCCACAGCAGGCGCCGTCGTCACCGGCCGTCGAGTTCGCGGTGCTCGGCGACGACCCCGGTCTCGCGGGCGGGAACGGCCACGCGGACCTGCGGGCACTGGTGGCGGCGCTCGACGGACCGGACGCCGTGCCCGGCCTGGTCGTGCACCCCGTGCCGGTGACCGACGGGGTCGCGGCAGGCGACGTGCGCGCCACCGCACAGTCGGTGCTGGACCTGTTGCAGGCGTGGACGGGCGAGGACCGGCTCGCGACCGTGCCGCTCGCGGTGCTGACGCGGGGCGCGGTGCCGACGGACGGTGCCGAGGCGCCCAACCTCCAGCAGGCCGCGGTGTGGGGTCTGCTGCGCTCCGCGCAGTCCGAGCACCCGGACCGGTTCGTCGTGGTGGACATCGACGACCACCCCGAGAGCCTGGCCGCGCTGCCCGCCGCGTTCGCCTCCGGTGAGCCCCAGCTCGCCGTCCGAGGCGGCGAGCTGCTCGTGCCGAGGCTGGCCCGTGCCGGCTCGGACGGGGAGCTGGTGCCACCGCCGGGGGTGCCTGCGTGGCAGCTGGACCACAAGGGCAAGGGCACCCTGGACCGCATCGAGCTGGTCGCCTGCCCGCACGTGTTCGAGCCGCTGCCGGAGGGTTTCGTCCGGCTCCGGGTCCAGGCCGCGGGACTCAACTTCCGCGACCCGATGGTGGCACTCGGCATGATCGACAACCCGGACACGCACCGCGCGGAGGCCGCCGGTGTGGTCATGGAACTCGGCCCCGGGGTGACCGGTCTCGCCGTCGGCGACCGGGTGTTCGGGTACATGCCCGAGCCGTTCAGCCAGGTCACCATCGCCGACCAGCGCCTGGTCCGACGCATGCCGGACTCGTGGACGTTCGAGCAGGCCGCCTCGGTCGGGGTGATCTTCGCGACCGCCTGGCACGGCCTCGCCGACCTCGGCGGGCTGCGTGCCGGCGAGAAGGTGCTGATCCACGCGGCCGCGGGCGGTGTCGGTGTCGCGGCGGTGCAGCTGGCGCGGCACTGGGGTGCGGAGGTGTTCGGCACCGCCAGCCCCGGCAAGTGGGACGCGTTGCGGGCCGCCGGTCTGGACGACGACCACATCGCCTCGTCGCGGACGCTGGAGTTCGAGGAGAAGTTCATGGCCGTGACCGGGGGCGCGGGCGTCGACGTCGTCCTCGACTGCCTGGCGGGCGACTTCGTGGACGCCTCGCTGCGGCTCCTGCCGAGGGGCGGCCGGTTCCTCGAGATCGGCAAGATGGACGTCCGCGACGCGGCCGAGGTCGCGGCAGCCCACACCGGTGTCGACTACCAGGCCTTCGACCTGTTCGGGGTGCCGGAGCGGCTCGGCCCCATCCTCGACGAGCTGATCGCGTTGTTCGAGACGGGCGCGCTGACGCTCCCGCCGACGACGACGTGGCCGATCACCCGTGCGGCGGCGGCGTTCCGGCACCTGAGCCAGGCCAAGCAGGTCGGCAAGATCGTGCTGAGCATGCCGCGCAGCCTCGACCAGCGCGGCACGGTGCTCGTCACCGGCGGCACCGGTGAGCTGGGTGCGGCCATGGCACGGCACCTGGTGACCGACCACGGCGTCGGGCACCTGGTGCTGACCAGCCGCAGGGGCCTGGCGGCGGAGGGGGCCGCCGAGCTGCGCGACGAGCTGGTCGGGCTCGGCGCGGAGGTCACGATCGCCGCCTGCGACGCGGCGGACCGGGAGTCGCTCGCGGCGCTGCTGGCCGCGATCCCGGCGGAGCACCCGCTCACCGGTGTGGTCCACGCGGCAGGTGTGCTGGCCGACGGCATGCTGGAGTCGCTGACCCAGGAGAGCATGGACAGGGTGCTGCGGCCGAAGGTGGACGCGGCACTGAACCTGCACGAGCTGACCAAGGACATGGACCTGGCCATGTTCGTGCTGTTCTCCTCGGCGGCGGGACTGCTGAGCACGGCAGGTCAGGGCAACTACTCGGCGGCGAACTCGTTCCTTGACGCACTCGCCCAGCACCGGCGGACACTGGGCCTCGCGGCCACGTCGCTGGCGTGGGGGCTGTGGGCCGGCGGCATGGGCGGCTCGCTGGACGACGCGGACATCGCACGTATGGCCCGTGGTGGTGTCTCGGCGTTCACCTCGGCGGAGGGGCTCGCGCTGTTCGACTCCGCCCACCAGGTCGACCGGGCGCTGCTGGCCCCGATCAAGCTGGACGTCGGGGCGCTGGCCGCCCAGGCGGCGAGCGGGCCGGTGCCACCGGTGCTGCGCGGCCTGGTCCGGGTCAGGAGGGTGGCGAGCACGTCGTCCGGCGAGGCGTCGTCCGCGCTGCGCGAGCGCCTGCTCACGCTGTCCACACCGGAACAGCAGGACGTGTTGCTGGAACTGGCCGGCGTGCACGTGGCCGCGGTGCTCGGGCACCCGAACACCGACGCGATCACGCCGAGCCGTGCGTTCAGCGAGCTCGGTTTCGACTCGCTCACCTCGGTGGAGCTGCGCAACCGGTTGGGGTCGGTCACCGGGCTGCGCCTGCCGGCCACCCTGGTGTTCGACCACCCGACCCCCAGTGCCCTCGCGGAGTTCATGCGCGCGGAGCTGGTGGGGGACGGGGCCGCGAGCGTGTCGGTGACCGACGAGATCGCGAAGCTGGAAGCGGTTCTCGCGGCCGTCGAGGTCGAGCAGACCGACCACGCGGACGTGACCGTTCGCCTACGGCGCCTGCTCGCGACCTGGAACGACCTGGTGAGCGGCGTGGACACCGCCGACGACGAGGACCTGAACTCCGCCACCGCGGAGGACTTATTCGACCTGCTCGACGACGAGCTGCGGGCGTCCTGACCAGCCCCGAGCTCGTGCCGCCGAGGCCCACGAGGAGTTGACACCAGTGGCCACCGAAGAGAAGTACCTCGACTACCTCAAGCGAGCCGCCGCCGACCTGCGCGAAGCCCGCCGCCAGCTGCGTGAGGCGGAGCGCAAGGACTTCGAGCCGATCGCCATCGTGGGCATGGCCTGCCGGTTCCCGGGGCAGGTGTACTCGCCGGAGGACCTCTGGCGGCTGGTCTCCGACGGTGAGCAGGGGATCGTCGACTTCCCCGACAACCGCGGCTGGGACCTCGAGAACCTGTACGACCCCGATCCGGAGAAGTTCGGCACGTCCTACGTCCGGCGTGGCGGTTTCCTCTACGACGCCGCCGACTTCGACGCGGAGTTCTTCGGGATCTCACCGCGTGAGGCACGCGCGATGAGCCCGCAGCAGCGGTTGGTGCTCGAGACGTCCTGGGAGGCGGTCGAACGGGCGGGCATCGACCCGAACTCGTTGCGGGGCAGCCGAACCGGCGTCTACGCCGGCGTGCTGTCCAGCGACTACGGCATCGGGGCGGAGCAGACGCCCGAGGAGCTGGAGGGACTGCTGAGCACCGGTGCGATCGCCAGCGTGGTCTCCGGCCGGGTGTCCTACTTCCTCGGGTTGGAGGGGCCGGCGATCACCGCCGACACGGCGTGCTCGTCCTCGCTGGTGACCCTGCACCTCGCCGTGCAGGCGCTGCGGCGGGGCGAGTGCACGCTCGCCCTGACCGGTGGCGTGACGGTGATCTCCCGGCCTGACTCGTTCGTCGAGTTCTCGCGGCAGCGCGGGCTGGCACCCGACGGTGTGTGCAAGTCCTTCTCCTCGGGAGCCGACGGCGCCGTGTGGTCGGAGGGCGCCGGTGTGCTCGTGCTGGAGCGGCTGGTCGACGCGCAACGCCAGGGGCACCGGGTCCTCGCGGTGATCAGGGGAACCGCCGTGAACCAGGACGGTGCTTCGAACGGGTTGGCGGCGCCGAGCGGTCCCGCGCAGCAGCGGGTGATCCGTGCGGCACTGGCGAACGCCGGTCTGTCCACGAAGGACGTCGACGTCGTCGAGGCGCACGGCACGGGCACCCCACTGGGTGATCCGATCGAGGCGCAGGCGATTCTCGCCACCTACGGACAGGAGCGGTCGGAAGGTCGGCCGTTGTGGCTCGGTTCGGTGAAGTCCAACATCGGGCACACACAGGCGGCCGCCGGCGTGGCGGGCGTCATCAAGATGGTGTTGGCGCTGCGGCACGGCGTGCTGCCCAGGACGTTGAACGTGCAGGAGCCGACGCCGAAGGTGGACTGGACCGCGGGTTCGGTCGAACTGCTGACCGAGGCGCGGGAATGGCCCGCGTCCGACCAGCCGCGCAGGGCAGGCGTGTCGTCGTTCGGCATCAGCGGCACCAACGCGCACGTGATCATCGAGGAGGCCCCGCCGGTCGAGCCCGCGGCGGCCGCGCCGGTCGGACCGGAACCGGCCGTGGTCCCGTGGCTGCTCTCCGCGCGGTCCGACACCGCGCTGCGTGCGCAGGCGGCGCGGCTGTTGACAGCGGTCACCGAGGACACGGACGCACGTGCGGTCGACGTGGGCCTGTCCCTCGCGACCACTCGGGCACGGCTCGACCACCGCGCGGTGGTCACGGCGGGGGACCGGGACGGCTTCCTGCGTGGCCTGGCCGCACTGGCGGCCGGCGAGCCCGCGACGGAACTGGTGCAGGGGCGCGCCATCGGCAAGCGGAGCCGGGTCGTGCTGGTGTTCCCCGGCCAGGGCGCGCAGTGGGTCGGGATGGCGGCGACGTTGTTGGCGTCGTCTCCGGTGTTCGCCTCGGCGATGTCCGGGTGTGTTGCCGCGCTCGAGCCGCTTGTCGACTGGGCGGTGTGGCCGGTCCTGCGTGGTGAGCCCGACGCCGAGTCGTTGCAGCGGGTTGACGTCGTGCAGCCCGTGTCGTGGGCGGTCATGGTGTCGCTCGCCGCGCTGTGGCGGTCCTTCGGTGTCGAGCCCGTTGCCGTGGTCGGGCACTCGCAGGGTGAGATCGCCGCGGCCGTCGTCGCCGGTGCGTTGAGCGTCGAGGACGGGGCTCGGGTCGTCGCGTTGCGGAGTAAGGCGATCACGGCGCTCGCGGGGCTCGGCGGGATGGTGTCGGTACCGAGGACCGTCGCCGACGTCGAGGAGCTGATCGGCCGCTGGGCAGGCGACGTCGGGGTGGCCGCGGTCAACGGGCCGTCGTCGGTGATCGTGTCCGGCGGGGTCGCCGCGCTCGACGAGCTGCTCGCCGAGTGCGAGGAGCGGGGCATCAGGGCCAAGCGGATCCCCGTGGACTACGCGTCGCACTCCCACCACGTGGAGCGCATCGCCGAGGAGATCCTGGCGAACCTCGCCGACATCACGCCGGTCACGGCGCCGGTCACCTTCTACTCCACGGTGTCCGGCGGGGTCATCGACACGGCCGAGCTGACCGCCGACTACTGGTACCGCAACCTGCGTGGCACGGTCCGCTTCGCCGAGACCGTCGAAACCCTGCTGGCCGACGGGTTCCAGCACTTCGTCGAGGTCAGCGCCCACCCCGTGGTGTCCGTCGCGATCCAGGACACCATCGAGCGCGCGGAGGTCGACGCGGCCGTGGTCGGCACCCTGCGCCGGGACGACGGCGGCCTGGACCGCTTCCTGTCCTCGGTGGGCCAGGCCCACTGCCAAGGCGTCGCGGTGGACTGGGCGAACCTGTTCGCCGGTGCCCGGGTGGTCGACCTGCCCACGTACGCGTTCCAGCGCGACTCCTACTGGTACGCCCCCACCAGGGGCATGGTGGACGCGGCCGGGCTCGGGCAGACCGCGCTCGGCCACCCGCTGCTCAGCGCCGTCGTGACGTTGCCGGACGGCGGGGGAGCGGTGCTCACCGGCCGGCTGTCCCGCGCCACCCACGCCTGGCTGGTCGACCACGCGGTCGAGGGCACCGTCCTGCTGCCCGGCACCGCGCTGGTGGAGCTGGCCCTGCGGGCCGGTGACCAGGTCGGCTACGGGCACCTGGAGGAGCTGCTGCTGTCCGCGCCGCTTCTCCTGCCCGCGCAGGGTGGGGTGCACGTCCAGGTGGTCGTCGGCCCGCTCGACGGCGACCGCCGCCCGGTGGCGATCCACAGCCGTGACGAGGCCGCGCCGCCGGAGACGCCGTGGACCCAGCACGCCGCCGGTGCGGTCGGCCCGGAACGGCCCGCGGAGGACGCCGGCCTCGCCATCTGGCCGCCGATCGGCGCCGAACCCGTTGACCTCGACGGCTTCTACGACTCACTCGCCGCGGCCGGGTTCGGCTACGGCCCCACCTTCCAGGGGCTCGTGCGGGCGTGGCGGCGTGACGCCGAGATCTTCGCCGAGGTCGCCCTGCCCGAGTCGGCCGCGGGCGACGCCGTCCACTTCGGACTGCACCCGGCGCTGCTCGACGCCGCACTGCACGGCATGCTCGCCGGCCGCGACGACGTCGAGGTGCGGTTGCCGTTCAGCTGGGCGGGGGTCGGGCTGCACGCGACCGGCGCGACGACCGTGCGGGTGCGGCTCACCCCGACCGGCCCCAGCTCGATGTCGGTCCACCTGGCCGACCCGGCCGGGACGCCGGTGGCCACCGTCACGACGCTGACCACCCGGCCGCTGGCGGCAGGTGCGCTGACCGCACAGTCCAACGCCACCGGCCGGCAGTCGCTGTTCGGTCTGGAGTGGACACCCGTCGCGGCGGAGCAGGCCGGGTCCGGCTCGGTCGCGGTGCTCGGTGCCGACACCCTGGGGCTTGCCGCCGAGTCCTTCGTGGACCTCGCGGCACTCGCCGGTTCCGGCGCCGAACCCCACCTGGTGGTGCACCAGGTGTCGGTCGACGCCGGCACGCCGAGCGTGGCCGTGCGCACGGTCACCGAGTCGGTGCTCGGCCTGGTCCAGGCGTGGCTCGCCGAGGACCGGCTGCCCGCCGACGCGAAGCTGGTGTTCGTCACCCGGGACGCGGTGGCGACCGGTCGCGACCACGACGTGGACCTCGTGCAGGCCGCCGTGTGGGGTCTGGTGCGGACCGCGCAGTCCGAGCACCCGGACCGGTTCGTCCTGCTTGACCTCGACGGCGACGCGAACAGCGTGGCCGCGGCACCGGCCGCGCTCGCGACCGGCGAGCCCCAGCTCGCGATCCGCGCGGGCGAGTCGTTCGCGATCCGGCTCACGAGGGCCGGTGCGGACGGCGAGCTGGTGCCCCCGGTCGGCGCGTCGGCGTGGCGGTTGGACAGCCGCGACAAGGGCACGCTCGAACGGCTCGAGTTCGTCGCCTGCCCGCAGGTGCTGGAACCGTTGGCAGAAGGCGAGGTCCGGCTCCGCGTGCGTGCCGCCGGGTTGAACTTCCGCGACCCGCTGATCGCGCTCGGCGTGATCGAGGGCCCCGAGGTGCAGCGCGGCGAGGGCGCGGGCGTGGTGCTCGCGGTCGGGCCGGGCGTCACGGGTCTCGCACCCGGCGACGACGTCTTCGGCTTCATCGGCGGGTCCTTCGGCCCGATCGCCGTGACCGACCACCGCATCCTGCGGCGCATGCCGCGCGGCTGGTCCTACCGGCAGTCGGCGTCGGTGCCGATCACCTACCTGACCGCCTACCACGGGCTGAAGGAGCTGGCCGGGGTCGGCGAGGGCGACAAGGTGCTGATCCACGCCGCCGCCGGTGGCGTCGGCATGGCCGCGGTGCAGCTGGCCCGCTCGCTGGGTGCCGAGGTGTTCGCCACGGCGAGCCCCGGCAAGTGGGACACCCTGCGCGCCATGGGTTTCGACGACGACCACATCGCGTCCTCGCGCACGCTGGAGTTCGAGGAGCGGTTCCTCGCGGCGACCGGCGGCACGGGTGTCGACGTCGTGCTGGACTCGCTGTCCGGCGAGTTCGTGGACGCCTCACTGCGGCTCCTGCCAAGGGGCGGGCGGTTCATCGAGATCGGCAAGACCGACATCCGCGACGCGGACGAGGTCGCCGCCGCGCACCCCGGCGTGGTCTACCGGGCGTTCGACCTGATCGAGCCGGGCCCCGAGCGGCTCGGCGACATGCTCGACGAGCTGGTCGCGCTGTTCGAGAGCGGCGTGCTGGAGCTGGCGCCGATCACCGACTGGCAGCTCACCCGCGCGATCGACGCGTTCCGCTTCCTCAGCCAGGCCAAGCAGGTCGGCAAGATCGTGCTGAACCTGCCGCGTCCGCTCGACCCGGACGGCACCGTGCTCATCACGGGCGGCACGGGTGCGCTCGGCGCGGCACTGGCCAGGCACCTCGTGACCACGCACGGGACGCGGCACCTGGTGCTGACCAGCCGCAGGGGCCTGGCGGCCGACGGGGCCGCCGAGCTGCGCGACGAGCTGGTCGAACTGGGGGCGGAGGTCACGGTCGCCGCGTGCGACACGGCCGACCGGGACGCCGTGGCCGCGCTCCTCGCCGGCCTGGAGACCCCCCTGACCGGCGTCGTGCACGCCGCCGGTGTGCTCGACGACGCGACGATCGAGGGACTCACGCCGAAACACCTCGACACGGTGCTGCGGCCGAAGCTGGACGCGGCGCTGAACCTGCACGAGCTGACCAGGGACATGGACCTGGCCATGTTCGTCCTGTTCTCGTCCGCCGCGGGCATCATCGGCGCCCCGGGACAGGCGAACTACGCCGCGGCCAACGCGGCGGTCGACGCGCTCGCGCAGCACCGGCGTGCGGCCGGACTGCCTGCCACGGCACTCGCCTGGGGCCTGTGGGAGCAGGCCAGCGGCATGACGGGTCACCTCGACGATGCGGACCTGGCAAGGCTGCGGCGAGCCGGGACGCTGCCACTGTCCACTGAGGAGGGCATGGCGCTGTTCGACACCGCGACCGGGCTGGACCGGGCCGTGGTGGTGCCGATGAAGATGGACGTCGGCGCGTTGCAGGCGGAGGGCAGGCCGCTGCCGCCGCTGCTCCAGGGTCTGGTCCGGGTGCGGCGCACGGCGCAGTCCGCCGACCCGGCGCAGGCGTCCGCGCTGCGTGCCCGCCTCGCGGGCATGTCCGCGGCCGAACAGGACCGGACACTGCTGGAACTGGTCAACGCCAACGTGGCCGCGGTGCTGGGCCACACCGGCACCGACGCCATCACCCGCCACCGGGCGTTCACCGAGCTGGGCTTCGACTCGCTCACCGCGGTCGAGCTGCGCAACCGGCTGAACGCGGCGACCGGGCTGCGGCTGACGGCCACGCTCGTCTTCGACTACCCGACGCCCGGCGCACTCGCCAAACAGCTGGGCTCGGAGCTGGTCGAGGACGGCGCGGAGGCCGGACAGTCCAGAGTGGACGCCCTGCTCGGCGAGCTGGACCGGGTGGCGACCGCGGCGCTGGCCGCGGCGGTGGACGGACAGGCCCACGGGTTGGTGGTCGCACGGTTGCGGTCGCTGCTCGCCGGCGCGACCGACGACAACGAAGACGGTGCACAGGACGTGCAGGCGAAGCTCGCGTCGTCGACCGACGACGAGCTCTTCGACTTCATCGAGAACCTCGGGGTGTAGGCCGGCATGGGCTACAAGGACGAAATGAGCGGATCGTGAGCGACCCTGTTGACCAGGCCGACAAGCTGCGGGGCTACCTGACGCGCGTGACCGGTGAGCTGCACCGCACCCGCCAGCGGCTGCGTGACCTGGAAGAGCGTGAGAACGAGCCGATCGCGATCGTGGCGGCCGCGTGCCGGTACCCGGGCGGCATCTCCTCGCCCGAGGACCTGTGGCGGCTGGTCGACGAGGGCGGGAACGTGCTCTCCGGGCTCCCGGCCGACCGCGGCTGGGACGTCGAGGGGTTGTACGACCCGGACCCGGACAAGCTCGGCAAGTCCTATGTGCGCCACGGGGCGTTCATGGACAACGCGTCGCACTTCGACGCCGAGTTCTTCGGGATCTCGCCGCGTGAGGCGCTGGCCATGGACCCGCAGCAGCGGCTGCTGCTCGAGGTGACCTGGGAGGTGTGCGAGCGGGCCGGGATCGACCCGACCTCGTTGCGCGGCAGCAGGACCGGCGTCTACGTCGGCGTGATCCCCCAGGGCTACGGCAACGGGCGGGACGGCAAGGACGAGGTCGAGGGCTTCGTCGCCACCGGCACCTCCGCCAGCGTCGCGTCCGGCCGGCTGTCCTATGTGCTCGGTCTGGAAGGCCCGGCGGTCACCGTCGACACGGCCTGCTCGTCCTCGCTCGTCGCGCTGCACCTCGCGGCGCAGGCACTGCGCTCGGGCGAGTGCGACCTGGCCATCGCGGGCGGCACCACGATCATGGCCACCCCGGCCGTGTTCGTGGAGTTCTCGCGGCAGCGCGGGCTCGCGCCGGACGGGCTGTGCAAGGCGTTCGCCGAGTCCGCCGACGGCTTCGGCTGGTCGGAGGGCGCCGGCGTGCTCGCGGTCGAGCGGCTCTCCGACGCGCGGCGACTGGGGCACAGGGTCCTCGCGGTGATGCGGGGTTCCGCGGTGAACCAGGACGGCGCGTCGAACGGCCTGACCGCGCCCAACGGTCCCTCGCAGCAGCGGGTGATCCGGGCCGCGCTCGCGAACGCCGGGCTGGTCGCGGGCGACGTCGACGTCGTCGAGGCGCACGGCACCGGCACCACGCTCGGCGACCCGATCGAGGCGCAGGCGATCCTCGCCACCTACGGCCAGAACCGGCCTGCCGAGCACCCGCTGTGGCTCGGCTCGGTCAAGACGAACATCGGGCACGCACAGGGCGCCGCGGGCGTCGCGGGCCTGATCAAGATCCTCGGGGCCATGGAGCACGGCGTCCTGCCCAAGACCCTGCACGTGAACGAGCCGACGCCGCAGGTCGACTGGAGCAGCGGCGCGGTGGAGCTGCTGACCGAGGCACGGGAGTGGCCGGTCGACGGGCACCCGCGCCGTGCGGGCATCTCCTCGTTCGGCATCAGCGGCACCAACGCGCACGTCATCCTCGAGCAGGACACGGCGCCGCAAACCGAGGACGCGGAAGGCGTCGTGCCCTCGGTGGTGCCGTGGACGATCTCCGCGCGTACCGCGAAGGCACTGCGGGCGCAGGCAGAGCGGCTGCGGGCACACCTCGTCGCGGACCCGGCGCTGCGGCCGGTCGACGTGGGGCTCTCCCTCGCCACCACCCGTGCCGGGCTGGAGTACCGCGCGGTCGTCACCGGTTCGGACCTGTCCGACTTCCTGCCCGCGCTGGACGCGCTCGCCACGAAGTCGGCGGCGGTCAACCTCATCCAGGGCGTCGGCCTCAGCCAGCCGTCGGTCGCACTCGCGTTCCCGGACGTGGCTTTTCCGGCGCCCGGGCGCCTGTCGGAGATCCCGGCGTTCGCCACGGCCTACGCCGAGGTGCTCGCGGAGCTGGGCGGGAAGTCGGTTCCGTCGTTCGCCACCGGTGTCGCGCTGGCGAAGCTGCTGGCGGCGCTGAACGTTCTCCCGGAGTACGTGGCCGGGGACGGCGTCGGCGCGGTCGTGGCGGCACACGTCGCGGGCGTGTGGTCGCTCGCCGACGCCGCCGCGGTGGCCGCCGCGCTCGTCGGTGGTGACCTGGAGACCGTGCTCGGCTCGGTGTCCTACCACGACCCGGCCATCTCGATCGTCCCGGACGCCGACGGCAAACCGGTGTCGGCCGCGCAGTCCCGCGACGCGGGGTACTGGCTGGCGCGCCTGACCGCGACCGGTCCGTCCGGCGGCCAGGAATGGCTTGCCGGCCACGACATCCCGACCGCCACGCTGGACGCGGCGGCCGTCGACCTCGACGCGCTCGTCGCGATCGTGGCCGGGTTGGCGGTGCGGGGCGTGCCGGTGACGTGGGGCCCCTACTTCGCCGGTAGTGGCGCGAGCTGGGTCGAGCTGCCCACCTACGCCTTCCAGCGCCGCTCGTTCTGGTTGGCGAGCGGTGAGGTGGAACTCCCCGCACCCGCCTGCGCGGTCGGCCTGCCGCCCGCGGTCACGGTCGAGCGGACCGTCGAGACCGAGGCGGACGACTGGCGTTACCGCGAGACCTGGGCGCCGATCACCGGCACGCCCGCCACCCCCGTCGCGGGCTGGTGGCTGGTGGCGATCCCGGAGCGGCAGGCCGGGCACGCGTGGGTGGCCGGCGCGATCCGGGCACTGACGGGCCGCGGTGTCGACGTCCGGCAGGTCGTCGTGGCCGACGCCGACGCGGACCGGGCGATCCTGACCCGCTCGGTCACCACGGTGCTGGCGGGCGGTCCCGCACCGAGTGGCGTGCTGTCGCTGCTGGCGCTGGACGAGGCCGCACACGACGTGCACGCCTCGGTGCCCGGTGGCCTGCTGAGCACCTTCGCGCTGGTGCAGGCACTCGGCGACGCGGGCGTGAACTCCCCGCTGTGGTGCGCGACCCGGGGCGCGGTGTCCGTCGGTGACGACGACCCCGTGACCTCGCCCGCGCAGACCGCGGTGTGGGGCTTCGGCCGCGTGGTCGGCCTGGAGCACCCGCAGCGGTGGGGCGGTCTGGTCGACCTGCCCGACACCGTCGCGGAGGACGGCGTTGCGAAGCTCGCCGACGTGCTCGGCGCGATCGCGGGCGAGGACCAGGTCGCGCTCCGCGTGGACGGCGTGTTCGGCAGGCGGCTGACACACGCGGCCGACGACCCGTACGACGCCGCGTGGACACCTCGCGGCACCGTGCTGATCACCGGCGGCACCGGCGGGATCGGTGCCCGCGCTGCCCGCTGGCTCGCGGGTGCCGGCGCCGAGCACCTGGTGCTGGCGTCACGCAGCGGCCAGAACGCACCCGGAGTGGCGGAGCTGACCCAGGAGTTGGCCGAGACCGGCACCCGGGTGAGCGTGGTCGCCTGCGACTTCACCGACCGGGACGCGGTGACGGCACTGGTGGAGGGGCTGCGCGCGGACGGCGAGCAGATCCGCGCGGTGCTCCACGCGGCCGGTGTGCTGCAGGTCGGCCCGCTGGCGGAGACCACGGTCGACGAGCTGGCGGACGTCATGGCCGCCAAGGCCGCGGGCGCCGCGCACCTCAGCGAGCTGTTCGAGGTGGACGACCTCGACGCGTTCGTGTTGTTCTCGTCGATCTCGGCCGTCTGGGGCAGCGGGACGCAGGCGGTCTACGCCGCGGCCAACGCCTACCTCGACGGCCTCGCCCGACAGCGCAGGGCGGCAGGCTTCACGGCGACCTCGGTGGCCTGGGGCATGTGGGGCGAGATCGGCATGGCCGCGTCGGACGAGGCCAGCGCGCAGCTGCGTGACCTCGGCCTGGTGCCGATGGCGCCGGAGACCGGCATCGTCGCGCTGCGGCGGGCACTCGACCGGGACGACACGTGCGTGACCGTCGCCGACGTGACGTGGGACCGGTTCGCGCCGCGCTTCACCGCGTTCCGGCGCAGTCCGCTGATCGGCGACCTGCCGGAGGTCCGTGCGCTGGCACCGGCCCCGGCTCCGGCCGCGCCCGTCATCGCGGCCACCGCGCTCGCCGAGGAACTCGCCCCGCTGTCGGTGGTCGAACAGGAGCAGGCGCTGCTCGCCCTGGTGCGCGAGAAGACCGCCGCGGTGCTCGGCCGTGAGGACGACGATGACGACGAGGGCATCGAGCCGGGCCGGGCGTTCAAGGACCTCGGGTTCTTCTCGCTCACCGCGGTCGAGCTGCGCAACCGGCTCGCGACCGCGACCGGGCTGGACCTCGCGCCCACGCTGATCTTCGACCACCCGACGCCGCTGGCGCTCGCCGACTTCCTGCGGGCCGAGCTGATGGGTGCCCGCAAGGAGCAGACGGCCGTCGCGCCGGTCCTCACGGTGGCGGCCGACGAGCCGATCGCGGTGGTCGGTCTCGGCTGCCGGTTCCCCGGCGGCGCCAACGACCCGCAGCTGTACTGGACCAAGCTGCTCGACGGCCTCGACGGTGTGCGCGAGGTGCCGTCGGACCGCTGGGACGCCTCGGCCTACTACGACGAGGACCGTGCCGCCGCAGGCAAGGCGTACACGCGGCACGGCGGCTTCCTCGACGACATCGCCGGCTGGGACGCCGCGTTCTTCGGGCTGTCCCCGCAGGAGGCGCTGCGGCTCGACCCGCAGCACCGCCTGGTGATGGACCTGGTGTGGGAGGCGCTGGAGGACGCGGGCATCGCGCCGGACGGGCTGCGCGGCAGCCGCACCGGCATGTTCCTCGGGCTGGTCGACGCCGGGCAGTACGTGCGGCGGCAGACCGAGGCCGAGGGCGCTACCCCGATCGACGACCCGTACCTGGGCCTCGGCAGCTCGCCGAGCGCCGCGGCCGGACGCGTGGCCTACCACCTCGACCTGCGCGGGCCCTGCTTCACCGTGGACACCGCCTGCTCGTCGTCGCTGGTGGCCACCCACCTCGCGGTGCAGAGCCTGCGGCGCGGCGAGTGCGACCTCGCGATCGTCGCGGGCAGCTCCACGATCACCCACCCGGACCTGTTCGTGCAGGCCTGCAAGATGGGCATGCTCGCGGAGAACGGCCAGTGCAAGACCTTCGACGCGGCGGCGGACGGCTTCGTCATCGGTGAGGGCGCCGGCGTGCTCATCCTGCAGCGGGCCGGTGACGCCGCCACGAACGGGCGCCGCCAGCACGCCGTCATCCGCGGCTCGGCCATCACTCAGGACGGCCAGAGCAACGGCCTGACCGCGCCCAACCGGGTCGCCCAGCTCGCGGTCGTGCGGACCGCGCTGGCCGACGCCGGGCTCGTGCCGGACGACATCGGCTACGTCGAGGCGCACGGTTCCGGCACCGAACTCGGCGACACCATCGAGTTCAGCGCGCTGCGGGAGGTCTTCGGCGCCCGCCCGGCCGAGCACCCGCTCGTGGTCGGCGCGGTGAAGAGCAACATCGGCCACCTGCTCGCCGCGGCGGGCATGGCCGGGCTGATCAAGGCGATCCTGTCGGTCAAGAACGGCGAGGTGCCGACGAACCTGCACATGGGTGAGCCGAACTCCGTGGTGACGGTGGACGGGCCGGTGCGCCCGGCGATCGGGCGCCAGCCGTTCCCGGCCGCCGCCGCGGGCGGGCCGAACCGGGCGGGTGTCAGCTCGTTCGGCTGGTCCGGCACCAACGCGCACGTGATCGTCGAGCGCGCGGAGGAGGCACCGGCACCGGCCGTGTCCCGGCCGTGGCAGGCACTCACGATCTCCGCCGCCGGCACGGCGGCGCTGCGCCAGACCGCCGCGCGGCTCGCCGAGCACCTGGCGGACAACCCGGCGCTCGAACTGGCGGACGTCGCCTACACCACCCAGACCGGCCGCGCGTCGCTGCCGCTGCGCGCGACGGTCGTCGGCCGCGACGCCGCCGACACCCTGGACCGGTTGCGTGCCCTCGCCGCCGGACTGGCGGACGGCACCTCGGCCGGTACCGAGACGCCGTCGACCAGCCAGCGCGTCGGGTACCTGCTGCCGGGCACCGACGAGGTGTGGCCGGGAGCGGTCGAGGAGCTGTACCGCGCGGAGTCCGCGTTCGCCGCCGCCATCGACGACTGCGTGACCGCCGCCGGTGACCTCGGTGTCGACCTGTGGGCGGAGCTGAACGGCGGCCGGTCCGCGCTCGGGGCGTTCGCCGTCGAGTACGCGCTGGTCGCGCTGCTCGGCTCGTGGGGACTGACCCCTGCGGCCGTGCTCGGGCACGGGACCGGCGAGTACGTGGCCGCCTGCGTGGCCGGGGTGTTCGACCTGGCAGGAGCGCTCCGCCTGGTCGGCCTCGACGCGACACGCGGCGTCGACGAGGTGGCCGGGGAGATCGCGACGCTGTCGCGGACCGGCCCCCGCGTCCCCGTGCTCACGCCGTCCGGCGAGCTGCTCAGCGAGGTCCAGGCGGTCAGCCCGTTCTACTGGGCCGAGCGCCGCTGCCGGCCGACCGCGCTCACCGGCGACAAGCCGGGTGGGGACGCACTGCGCCAGCTCGCGCGGCAGGCGGGCGTGCTCGTCGAGGCCGGTCCGGGGCAGGCACTGGCCGACCTGGCCGGTGAGCACACCGAGCTGCCCGCCGTGCCGGTCATGCCGGCGCGGGACGCCGAGGCGGCCCGCCCGGCCTGGCTGGCCGCGATCGGACGGCTCTGGGAGCTGGGCACGACCGTGGACTGGACGGCGGGTCACCCCGACCTGCGCAGGCCCGTGACGCTGCCGACCTACCCGTTCCAGCGGACCCGGTTCTGGCCCGAGGTCAGGGAGAGGCAGGAGAAGCAGGAGGCGCGGCCGGTCGCCACACGGGGCATCCGGCACCACACGCCGACCTGGCGGCGGCACGACGCGCTCGCCGCGTCCGCGCCTGCCGGGCAGCTGCTGGTGTTCGCCCCCGAGGGCGTCTTCGGCACACGGCTGGTCGCGCAGGCCGCCGCCGCGGGCCACGACGCCGTGCTCGTCCAGCCGGGCACCACGTACGCCCGGCAGGACGGCGTGTTCACGATCGACGTCACCAAGCCCGCGCACTACCTGCGGCTGCTGGAGGAGGCGGTCACCGACGGCGGTGCGCTGCGCGTGGTGCACGCGTTCGGCACGCACGGTGGCGCCTGGGACCTGGAAGCCGCGCTGGACAACGGTTTCTACAGCCTGCTGTGGCTCGCGCAGGCACTGGGCCGCGCCCTGGCCAACCGGGACGTCGAGCTGGTGGCCGCGGTCGCGGACACGTTCGACGTGCTCGGCGGCGACGCGACCAACCCGGTGCCCGCCACCGTCGCGGGCGTGTGCCGGTCGATCGCCACCGAGTACCCGAAGGTCCGGGTCCGGTGCGTCGACCTGGTGTCCGGTGTGGACGCCGGGGACCTGGCGGGCCAGGTGCTGCGGGAGGTCGACCTGCTGGCCGCGGCCGAGCCGGGCGCGGACGAGGTCGTCGCCTGGCGGCGTGGCCGCCGCTGGGTGCGGACGTTCGAGGAGACCACGCTGCCCCCCGCCGAGGAGGAGCAGGTCTGGCGGCGCGGTGGCACCTACGTCATCACGGGCGGCACCGGTGGGCTCGGGCTGATCATGGCGCGGCGGCTCGCCCCGCTCGGCGTGCGGCTGGCCCTCGTCGGCCGGACCGAGCTGCCCGAGGAAGCCGGGTGGGACGAGTGGCTCGCGGGCCACGACCCGGACGAGAAGGTCAGCGCGATCCTGCTGGCCGTCCGCCAGCTGCGGGCGGCGGGCGCCGAGGTGGCCACGTTCGCGGCGGACGTCAGCGACACGGACGCGGTCAAGCGCGTGCTGCACGCCGTGCGCGAGAAGTTCGGCAGGGTGCACGGCGTGGTCCACGCCGCGGGTGTGCCCGGCGCGGGCCTGCTCGCCGCGAAGGCCAAGGACGACGCGGCCGCCGTGCTCGCCCCGAAGGTCGGCGGCACGCTCGCGATCGCCGAGGCACTGCGCGACGACCCGCCGGAGCTGTTCGCGCTGTACTCGTCGTCGGCCGCCAGCATCGGTGGCTTCGGTGAGGCCGACTACTGCGCGGCCAACGCCTTCCTCGACGCGTTCGCCGCGTCGTCGACCGGGCACGTCGCGGACAAGGTCGTCTCGGTCGCCTGGGGTGCCTGGCAGTTCGACGCCTGGCAGTCCGTGACCCTGGCGGGGAACCCGGCGCTGGAGATGGTCCGCCAGTACCGCGACGAGTTCGGCATCACCGAGGAAGAAGGCCCCGACACCCTCACGAGGGTCCTGGCGGCCGGTACCCCACAGGTGCTCGTGCTGACCAAGCCGCTCGCGGACGTCGTCGCGGACCTCGCGGCACTGACCAACCCCGACGGCGAGCTGGCCGCACCGACCGCCGGCGGGCAGCGTTTCCCGAGGCCGGACCTGCGCACCCCGTACCTCGCGCCACGCACGAAGGTGGAGCGGCGCGTGGCGGAGGTGTGGCAGGACAGCCTCGGCATCGAGCAGGTCGGGGTGCACGACCCGTTCTTCGAGCTCGGCGGCACCTCCCTGGCAGGCATCACCGTGGTGAACCGCCTGTCCAAGGAGTTCGGCGTCGAGCTGGCCGCGGCCTCGCTGTTCGAGCGGCCGACGGTCGCCCAGTTCTCCGAGCTACTCGCGGTACCCGACAACGACGACACAACGGCGCCCCCGCCGTCGCAAGTGGACAACAGTGCCGCGCGTGGGGAGCGCCGCAGAGCACGAACCGGGGCCGCCGCGGTGCGCGCCAGGAAAGCCCGAAGGTGAGGAATCTCCGATGACCAGCGAACCTACACCGTACGACTCGGGAGAGGACGCCGGCGCAGAAGACCTCGCCGGTGACATCTCTGGCGACAT
Organism: Actinophytocola oryzae; assembly: GCF_004364325.1. Taxonomy (GTDB): domain Bacteria; phylum Actinomycetota; class Actinomycetes; order Mycobacteriales; family Pseudonocardiaceae; genus Actinophytocola; species Actinophytocola oryzae. The sequence continues at coordinate 251,229 of NZ_SOCP01000002.1, forward strand.
CGCCATCGTCGGCGTCGCGGGCCAGTTCCCCGGCAGCCGCGACGTGCGCGAGCTGTGGCGGAACCTGCGTGCCGGCAAGAACCTGATGACCCAGTTCTCCGACGAGGAGTTACGGGCTTCGGGTGTGTCGGACGAGCTGCTCGACGACCCCACCTATGTCCGCGTCGGCTCGATCCTCGACGACGTCGACAAGTTCGACGCCGGCTTCTTCGGCTACGCGGCACGGGAAGCGCAGGTGATGGACCCGCAGCAGCGGCTTTTCCTGCAGAACGCGTGGCACGCGCTGGAGGACGCCGGCGTCGACCCCGACCGCGCCAAGGGCGCGATCGGTGTCTTCGCCGGTGCCCAGCTGTCCACCTACATGGTGAACAACATCGCGCCGCACCCCGGCCTGATCGAGAACACCGGCATGGTGTTCGTGGGGCTGGGCAACGACAAGGACTCCCTGCCGACGCGGGTGTCGCACGCGTTCGACCTGACCGGCCCGTCCTACGGCGTGCAGAGCTACTGCTCCACGTCGCTGGTCGCGGTGTCCGCGGCGTGCAGCAGCCTCGTGATGGGGGAGTCGGACTACGCACTGGCCGGTGGCGTCGCCGTCACCGTGCCGCAGCGGGTCGGCTACCTGTACGTCGAGGCGGGCATGTCCTCACCGGACGGCATGTGCCGCGCCTTCGACGCCGAGGGCAAGGGCACCCCGCTCGGCAACGGCGTCGGCGTGGTCGTGCTGCGCCGCCTCGAGGACGCGCTCGCCGACGGCGACCGCGTCTACGCGGTCATCCGCGGCTGGGCGGTCAACAACGACGGCTCGATGAAGGTCGGCTTCACCGCACCCGGCGTGCGCGGCCAGGCCGGTGTCGTGGCCGAGGCGCTGGCCGCGGCCGGGCTGTCCCCGGCCGACATCGACTACGTGGAGGCCCACGGCACCGGCACCCCGCTCGGCGACGCCGCCGAGATCGCCGCGCTGCAGCAGGTCTTCGACGTCGAGGAGGTGACCAGGGTCCGGGTCGGCTCGGCCAAGACCAACATGGGCCACCTCGACCGGGCCGCGGGTGTCACGGGCCTGATCAAGGCGTCGCTCGCCATGCACAACCAGGTGATCCCGCCGACGGTCAACTACGCGACCCCCAACCCGCAGCTCGTGCGGAGCAAGGGCCGCATCGAGGTGGTCACGGAGCTGACCCCGTGGGAGCGCAACGACGAGCGGGTCCGCAGGGCAGGCGTCAGCGCGTTCGGCATGGGCGGCACCAACGCGCACGTGGTGCTGGAGGAGGTCACGCCTGTCGACCGCGAGGACCGGGAGGACGCCCGTCCGCACCAGGTGCTGGTCTGGTCGGCACGCACCGCCACAGCGGGCACCGCCGCGACCGAGCGGCTCGCCGCCACCCTGTCCGACCTGGCCGCCGGTGAGGTCACCGACGGGGGCGCGGTCGAGCTGGCCGACGTCGCCTACACGCTGCAGGTCGGCCGCAAGGTCTTCCACGAGCGCAGGGCGGCCGTCGTCGCCGACGCGGCCGACGGCGCGACCGCGCTCGGCACCGACGCCGCACAGCGCGTGCTGACCCGGTCCGACGCGAGCACGAAGCGGCCGGTCGGGTTCCTGATCGCCGGGGTCGGCGAGCACTACAAGGGCATGATCGGTGGGCTGTACCGCAGCGAGCCGGTCTTCCGCGCGGCCATCGACGAGTGCGCGGCGATCTTCCGCGCCGAGCTGGGCAGCGACCCGCTGGCCGAGCTGGTCGCCGACGAGAAGTCGAACGGCGCGGACCTCGCCCGCCTGCTCGGCCGCACCGCCCCCGGGGAGGACGAGTCCACCTCGGCCACCGAGGTGGTCCAGCCCGCGGTCTTCGCGGTCGACTACGCACTGGGCAAGCTGCTCATGGCGTGGGGCATCGAGCCGAGCATCCTCGCCGGGTACAGCGTCGGCGAGTTCGCCGCCGCCGCACTCGCCGAGGCGCTGACGCTCGACGAGGCCGCCCGCCTGGTCTCGGTGCGCGCCAAGCTGATCGCCGGACTGCCCGCCGGTGCGATGGCGGCCGTCCCGCTGTCCGTCGCGGAACTCGGCAAGCTGGTCGGCGCACCCGCCGACCTCGGTCTCGACGTGGCCGCGGTCAACGGCACGCAGATGATCGTGGTGGCCGGTCCCGTGGCCGCGGTCGAGGACCTGACGAACCGCCTGGCCGAGCACGACGTGCCGTGCCGGCGGCTGCGCACCGCGCACGCGTTCCACTCGCGCATGCTGCGCCCGGTCGCCGACGAGCTGACCGCGTGGGCACGGGAGAACCTGTCGCCGAAGGCACCCAGGATCCCGTACCTGTCCAACGTGACCGGCGCGGTCATCACCGAGCGCCAGCTGCGTGACCCCGGCTACTGGGCCGAGCACATGTGCCGCACCGTCAAGTTCGCCGACATGCTGGCGACGCTGCTCGCCGAGGGTGAGCCGGCGCTGGTGGAGATCGGGCCGGGGCAGTCGCTCGGCGCGATCACCCGCAACCACCCGGACTGCCCGCCGAACCGGTGGCCGCTGCTGGTCCCGACGCTGCCCGCCGAGGCCGACCCGCGCGCGGACACCGAGGTGCTCGCCGAGGGCCTCGCCAAGCTGTGGCTGTCCGGTGTGGACATCGACTGGCACGCCTACCACGAGGACCGGCTGCCGAGGAAGGTGTCGATCCCGAACTACCCGTTCGAGAAGCAGAGCTACTGGATCGACCCGCCCGCCGCCGCACCCCGGCAGAGTGTGCAGGCCCCCGCCGTGCTGGCGGCAGCGCCGGTCGTCGAGGCCAGCGCGGACGACAACGCGCGGTTCTGGGGTCCGGTCTGGGCGCCGACGCCGCTCGGCGTGCCGGACGGCACCGCGCCGACCGGTCCGGTGTGGATCCTGACCGACGGCCACGGTGTCGGCGAGGCACTGGCCGCCCGGTTCGCCACCGACGGCCGACAGACCGTCGTGGTGCGACGCGGCGAAGCCCTGGCGGAGGGTCCTCAGTGGACGATCCGGCCGGGTGAGGCCGAGGACTACGAGCGGCTGTTCACCTCGGTCGGCGCACCGAGCGAGGTCGTGCACCTGTTCGGCCTCGACGACGGCGACCCGCGCCTGCTCGGCTTCGACAGCGTGTGCCGGCTGACCGCGTTGCTGGGCAGCGAGGTCGCCGACCCGGTGCGGATCACCGTGGTGACCTCCTCGGCGCGGCCGGTGCTCGACACCGACGTGCCGGACCCCCACCGCGCCACCGTGTACGGCGCGTGCATCGTCGCGAGCCAGGAGTTCGCCGGGCTGCTGGTCCGCTCGGTCGACGTCACGCTCGGGGACACCCCGTCCTCGATCGCCGCGGGGCTCCACGCGGAGTCACGCGTCGCGGACGCCGCGAACGCCGTGGCACTGCGCGACGGCACCCGCTACGTGCTCGACATGCGCCCGACCCCGGCCACGGACAACGTGCCGGTGCCGGTCAAGGCGGGCGGTGTCTACCTGATCACCGGTGGGCTCGGCCCGGTCGGGCGACTCATGGCCGGGCACGTCGGTGCCGGTGGCGAGAACACGATCGTGCTCGCCGGGCGCAGCGGCCTGCCGCCGGAGCAGGAGTGGGACGCGCTCATCGCCGAGGGCGACACGCGTGCCGAGCGCCTCCTCGCGGTGCGGCAGCTGCGTGAGGGCGGTGTCCGCGTCGAGGTGGCCGCGGCCGACATGACCGACGAGACGGCCGTGCGCAGGCTCGTCGACGACCTGTTCACCCGCCACGGCAGGCTCGACGGCGTCATCCACCTGGCCGCCAACACCGACCCGAGCACGTTCGGGCCGATCACCGAGCTGCGCCCCGACCAGGTCGACGCGCACTTCGGCGGCGGCAAGATCGACGGCACCGTGGCACTGGAGACGGTGCTCGCCGACTACGACGTCGAGTTCGTGGTCCTGTTCTCGTCGATGTCCGCGGTGCTCGGCGGTCTCGGGTTCGCGCCGTACGTCGCCGCGAACACGTTCCTCGACACCATTCCCTACCGGCACCGCGACGACGCCACCCGCTGGGTCGCCATCAACTGGGACACCTGGGCGGCCACCGCGGCCATGATCGACGACGGCGGCATCGGCGACCTCGGCGCCACCATGGTCGAGTACTCGATGTCCGAGCAGGAGGCGCTCGACGCGTTCGACCACGTCCTGGCACACCCGCTGCCGAGGACCACGGTCAGCGCGGGCGACCTGCCGCAGCGGACCAGGCAGTGGCTGGTCAAGGACATCACCGAGGCCACGTCGTCGTCGGGGGTGCGCCTGCCAAGGCCGGACCTGCCCCAGGACTTCGTGCCCGCGACCAACGACCTCCAGCGGCTGCTCGCCGGGGTGTGGGAGGAGATGCTCGGCATCGACCGGGTCGGTGTGCGGGACAACTTCTTCGACCTCGGCGGCACCTCGCTCATGGGCCTGCAGCTGGTCAAGAAGATGCAGAAGGCGTCGGGTGCCACGGTCTCCGCGGTCAACCTGTTCGAGGCGCCGACCGTCCACGCCATGGCCCTGCTGATCGAGAGCAAGGGCGGCTCCGCCACGCCGAAGCCGGCCGAGAAACCGGTCGAGAAGAAGGTGGAGACACCCGCGCGGGCGGCGGTCACCACCGCGCCGCGCGGCGACGAGTACGGCGACAAGATCGCGATCATCGGTCTCTCCGGCCGGTTCCCCGGCGCGAACGACGTCGGCCAGTTCTGGCGGAACCTGTCCAACGGCGTCGAGTCGGTCACCACGTTCTCCCCGGAGGAGCTGCTCGACGCCGGTGTCTCGCCGGACCTCGTGAACGCGCCCAACTACGTGCCCAAGCGGCCCGTGCTGGACAACATCCGCGAGTTCGACGGCGCGTTCTTCGGCTACAGCCCGCGCGAGGCGGAGATCACCGACCCGCAGCACCGGCTCTTCCTCGAGGTCTGCTGGGAGGCACTGGAGGACGGCGGCTACGGCACGTCGGACGGCCGGGGCCGGGTCGGCGTGTTCGGCGGCAGCAACATCAGCACGTACATGATCCGCACGCTGATGGCGTCGAAGACCACCGACGTCGGCGAGGTGGACGCCTACCAGTTCATCATCGGCAACGACAAGGACTCGCTGACCACCAGCATCTCCTACAAGCTGGGGCTCACCGGGCCGAGCTTCACGGTCCAGACGTTCTGCTCGACCGCGCTCGTCGCCACGCACCTCGCCTGCCAGAGCCTGCGCCACAACGAGTGCGAGCTGGCGCTGGCGGGCGGTGTCTCCATCCACGTCCCCGACCGCGTCGGTCACCTCTACGTGCCGGGTGGGATGGAGTCGCCGGACGGCAAGGTGCACACGTTCGACGCGGACGCGCAGGGCACGATGTTCGGCGACGGCGCCGGGGTGGTGCTGCTGAAGCGGCTGTCCGACGCCGTGCGCGACGGGGACACCGTGTACGCGGTCATCCGCGGCTCGGCGGTCAACAACGACGGCTCGCTGAAGGTCGGCTACACCGCGCCGAGCGTGGTGGGCCAGTCCGACGTGGTCGCCGACGCCATGGCCAACGCGGGCGTCACGGCCGAGGACATCGGCTACGTCGAGGCACACGGCACGGCGACCCCGCTGGGCGACCCCATCGAGGTGGCCGCGCTGACCAGGGCCTTCGGCGACACCGAGCAGAAGCAGTACGTCCCGATCGGCTCGGTGAAGACCAACATCGGCCACCTCGCCGCCGCCGCGGGCATCAGCGGTCTGATCAAGACCACGATGGCGTTGCGGCACAAGCAGATCCCGCCGAGCCTGAACTTCAACCGGCCCAGCCCGGAGATCGACTTCGAGAACAGCCCGTTCTACGTCAACACCGAGCTGTCCCCGTGGGAGTCGCGGGGCGGCAAGCCCAGGATCGCCGGGCTCAACTCGCTCGGCATGGGTGGCACCAACGTCCACATGATCATCGAGGAGGCACCCGCCCCGGCCGAGCCGGCCGTGACGCAGGAGTCCCCGGACCGCCGCTACGAGCTGATCAGGGTGTCCGGGCGCAACGCCGCCTCGGCCGACCAGTCCGTGCGGCAGCTGGCCGACCACCTGGCCCGCAGGCCGGACGTGCCCCTGCGGGACGTGGCGAACACCCTGCACCTCGGGCGCGAGACGTTCGAGCACCGCAGGGCGTGGGTCACCGACTCGATGGCCGAGATCGTCGCGACCGCGGGTGGCGCCGACCGCGCGCTGCCGCCGGGCGTGCTCACCCGCGCCGAGCCCAACCGGGCCCGGCCGGTGAACTTCATGTTCGCCGGTGTCGGCGAGCACTACCCCGGCATGATCGTCGAGCTGTACCGCAGGGAGCCGCTGGTGCGCTCCATCGTGGACGAGTGCGCGGCGGTCATGCGGGAGGCGCTCGACGTCGACCTGCTGCCGCTGCTCACCGCGCCGAGGAGCGCGGGTGGCGGCCAGGACTCGGCGCTGCTCGCCATGCTCGGCCGCTCGGCGGAGGAGACCGACCCCAACCGGGAGGCGTTGCGCCGCACCGAGATCGCGCAGCCCGCGGTGTTCGTCGTGGAGTACGCGGTGGCCAGGCTCCTGATGAGCTGGGGCATCCAGCCGTCGGTGATGCTCGGCTACAGCCTCGGCGAGTACGTCGCCGCGTGCCTCGCCGGTGTCCTCCCGCTCGCCGACGCGCTACGGCTGGTGGCGTTCCGCGCCGACCTCATCTCCCGGCAGCCCGCCGGTTCCATGCTGGCGGTGCCGAGGTCCCCGGAGTGGCTGACCGACCGGTTCGGCGACCTGGGCGAGATGGGCATCGACATCGCGTCCGTGAACGGCCCGGAGATCACCGTCCTCGGCGGTGAGCCGCAGGTGATCACCGACTTCGCGGCCCGGCTCCAGCGTGACGACGTGCCGAGCACGAAGCTTCTGACCACGCACGCGTTCCACACGAGGATGCTGGCGCCGCTGGCCGCCGAGCTGACCGCGTGGGTGAAGGAGAACCTGCGGCCGAGGGCACCCCGGCTGTCCTACATCTCCAACGTGACGGGGAAGCTGGCCGACGAGGCGCTGGTGACCGACCCGGAGTACTGGGCACGGCACATGTGCTCGACGGTGCGCTTCGCCGACGGTCTCGCGCAGCTGCTCGCCGACCAGGACCCGGCACTGCTGGAGATCGGGCCAGGCCAGTCGCTCTCGGCGATGACCAGGGTGCACCCGGACTGCGCACGCGAGCGATGGCCGCTGGTGACGGCGACGCTGCCCGCCTCGGCCGACCCGCGCCCGGACGACCGGACGATCACCGACGCGCTGGCCGTGCTGTGGCTCGCCGGTGTCGAGATCGACTGGGCCGCCTACCAGAACGCGCGCCCGGTCCGCCGGGTGCCGCTGCCCACCTACCCGTTCCAGCGCCAGGAGTACTGGCTCGCGGGCGAGTCGACCCAGGCCGCCCCGGCCACGGTCGCGACGTCCGCGACACCCGACGCGGCCAGCGCGCTGACCGGGTTGCCCCTCCTGCCGGAGGAGCAGTGGGTGCACACGCCGGTGTGGCACCAGACCGCGCCGCGTGCCGGTGCGCTGCCCTCGGCACGCTGGCTGGTGTTCACCCACGAGCCTGCCGAGGAGCTGCGTACGCGGCTGACGGCGAGGTTCGAGGCGGCGGGCGGCAGCGTCGTGCTGGTCCGGCCGGGCGAGGCGTTCGCCTCGACCGCCGACGGCTACGTCGTGCGGCCGGGGGAGAGCGCGGACCTGCGTGCGCTCCTGCGTGAGCTGCGCGACGGCGCGGGACTGCCCGAACGGGTGCTGCACCTGTGGACGGTCGCGCCGCCCGCGGAGCTGGACCTCGACGTGGTGGACACGGGCGTCGCGGTGGGGCCGCACAGCATCATCGCCCTCGCGCAGGCGGCGAGCGACGTGGGTGTCGAGGGCTACACGATCGACATCGTCACCTCGGGCTTCTCGCCGGTGACCGGTGCCGAGCGGATCCGGCCGGAGGTCGCCACGATCCTCGGTCCGGTGCGGCTCGTCCCGGTCGAGTACTCGGGGGTGAGCTGCCGGCTGATCGACCTCGACCCCGCCGAGCTGGCCAACCCCGCGCGGGTGGTCCCCTCGGTCGTGGCCGAGATCGGTGACCCCGAGGTGATGAGCCTGGTCGCACTGCGGGCCGGGCGGCGCTGGCTGCTCGACTACGAGTCGGTGCCGGTCGCCGACGACGGTACGAGCCTGCTGCGCGACAAGGGTGTCTACCTGATCACCGGTGGCCTCGGCGGCATCGGTCTCGCCATGGCCGAGCAGCTCGCCGTCGCGTGCGAGGCACGGCTGGTGCTGTTCGGCCGCACGGGTCTGCCGCCGCGTGACACGTGGGACGCCGTGCTGGCGAGCGACAAGACCGGAGCCGAGGTCCGCAGGCGCCTGGAAGGCGTGAAGCGGGTCGAGGAGCTGGGTGCCGAGGTCCTGGTCGTCACCGGTGACGTGGCCGACCGGGCGGACGTCGAGGCCGCGGTGAAGGCCGCGACCGGGCGGTTCGGTGGCCTCGACGGCGTGCTGCACGCCGCGGGGGTGCCGGGTGTCGGCCTGATGCAGTTCAAGACCAAGGCGGAGATCGAGAAGACCCTCGCGCCGAAGGTCGCGGGCACGCTCGCGCTCGACGCCGCGCTGGCCGACCACGAGCTGGACTTCCTCGTCCTGTTCTCGTCGATCACCTCGGCGACCGGCGGTGGTCCCGGCCAGGTGGACTACTGCGCGGCCAACTCGTTCGTCGACGCGTTCGCCCACGCGACGTCCCAGCGGTCCGACGGTCGCCGGACCGTCGCGATCAACTGGGGCGAGTGGGAGTGGAACGGTTGGGAGGCAGGGCTTTCCGGGTACAGCCCGGAGGTGGCCCAGTTCTTCCGGGACTACCGGGCGGAGTTCGGCATCCCCTTCGCGGCGGGCTGGCGCTCGCTGCTGCGGGCACTGGGTACCGGGCTCACGCAGGTCGCGGTGACCACGCAGGACTTCGCGAAGCTGGCCGTCGCGGGCAGCGGCGTGACGGTCCAGGAGATCGCGGCCCTCGGTGTGGCCGACGAGGAGTCGACCGGCGGCCGGCACCCCCGGCCGGAGCTGAGCGTCGCCTTCGTGGCGCCGGACGGCGAGACCGAGGTCGCGATCGCCGAGGTGTGGGCCGACATGCTCGGTCTGGAGCGGGTCGGCACGGCGGACAACTTCTTCGAGCTGGGCGGCAACTCGCTGGTGGGCGTGGAGATCATGATCCGCATCCGGCGGCGGCTCGGGATCGAGGAGCTGGCACCGCACGTGCTGTACGAGGCACCCACGGTCGGTGCGCTCGCCAGGCTGTTGAGCACCGAGGCGGGCGAACAGCCCGTCGTGGACATCGTGGCCGCGCAGGATCGGAGCAACGCGCGTAAGGCGAATCTCGCCCGCCGCAAGCGCGCTTCCTGACGGCCACCTGGTCGAAAGGCGCGTCCGGGGAATTCGAAACCCCCGGACGCGCCTTTTCGTGTCCGACCGGAGACCCCCGTGCACTGAAGGACGCCTTCCTTACGCTGGGCGTTATGAAGGACGCCTTCAGTGCATTCCAAAAAAAGCGGCCCACACCATTGGATGGCGTGGGCCGCTCGGGGTTGGTTCCGGTTGTCAGCCGGTGACGATGAGCTGGTTCTCCTTGACCAGCGAGATGCCGCCGCTGACCGCCTTGCGGGTGCCGTCGCCGGAGTCGAACTCGTCACCGGGGGAGTAGGCGCCCGACGTGGTCTTGCCGACGCCGATGCCGCTGACGCCGCTGGCGCCGTAGTAGGAGCGCTGCACCGAGGCGACCGTCGTGGCGCCGGTGTTCCAGTGGATCGTCTCGGTGGTGACCGTGCTGACCGCCAGTCCTCCGATCGTCGTCGCGGTCCCCGTGATGCTGATCGTCGCCGAGTGGATGTTGGGGTTGACCTGGGCCACGCAGTCGGTGGCCGTGCCGGAGCCCGTGACCGCCTTGGTGGCCGTGTTGACGGTGACGCTGATCGTGCCCTCGCTGCACTCGATGAAGTCACTGGCCACGGCGGACGGCACGAAGTCCGGCACGCTGCCCTGTGCGTCGGCGGCCGATGCGATATCCCCCGCGGTGACCGCGGGCGCGGCCCCCCTGGTGACGCCTGCCGACACGGCTCCGGCGGTCACCGGGAGAATCGCCGCGGCCGTGACCGCAGTGACCGCGATGACCGCGGCGTTGTACAGTCCTCGACGCTTGGAACGGTCCTTCAGCATTTAGACCTCCGCAGTACGTTTTGATGTGCCATAAAATTGTAGTAATTCGATCACCATCGATCGCCCATTGGCGCACCATTGTCCGGTAATCGCCTGCCGCCTCGTGCATTGTGCCGCAGTTACCGGCAGGTGGGCGGTGTGTGGACTTCGTCCGAATACTGTTGGCTGCGGCAGTCGATTGGGGGCAGCCCGCAGAGAAGTACGGCTTCTTGCACTGGTGACCAAAACCTGCGGCGGTGAGAATTCGAGATGTTGGAACGCGACGAGGACTCGATGGTGGCCATCGTCGGCATGTCCGGGCGTTTCCCGGGTGCCGACGGTGTCGAAGAATTCTGGGAGAACCTCGCCGCCGGGGTTCCCGCGATCCGTGACCTCACCGAGGACGAGCTGCTCGCCTCGGGTGTGGAGCCCGCGCTGCTCGCCGACCCGAGGTACGTGCGCGCGGCGGCGCCGCTGCGCGACATCCAGCACTTCGACGCGGCGTTCTTCGGCTTCAGCCCGCGCGAGGCGGAGGTGACCGACCCACAGCACCGGCTGTTCCTGGAGTGCTGCTGGGAGGGTATGGAGAGCGCCGGCTACCAGCCGAACCGGATGCCGGGGCGCGTCGGCGTGTTCGCCGGCTGCGGCGTGAGCAAGTACGGCTTCGGCAACGTGCGCCAGCGGCCCGACGTCATGGCCACCACCAACGAGGTGCAGTGGGCCGTCGGCAACAACAGCGACTCGCTGTCGAACATGGTCTCCTACAAGCTCGGGCTCACCGGCCCGGCGCTGGCCGTCCAGAGCTTCTGCTCGACGTCGCTCGTCGCGGTGCACCTGGCGATCCAGAGCCTGCTGACCTACGACTCCGACGTCGCGGTCGCCGGTGGCGCGTCCCTCGAGGTGCCCCAGGCCGCCGGCTACCTGTACGAGGAGGGCAGCATCCTGTCCCCGGACGGGGTGGTGCGCACCTTCGACGCCGACGCGGACGGCAGTGTCGTCGGCAACGGCGTCGGTGTGGTCGTCCTCAAGCGCCTGTCCGACGCCCGCCGCGACGGCGACCACATCCACGCGATCGTGCTCGGCTCGGCGTCCAACAACGACGGCCGGACCAAGGTCGGCTTCACCGCGCCCGGCGCGGACGGCCAGGCCGAGGTGATCGCGTACGCCCAGTCGGTCGCCGAGGCGCCGCCGGAGACCATCGGCTACGTCGAGTGCCACGGCACCGGCACGAACCTCGGCGACTCCGTCGAGCTGGCCGCGATGGACCGGGTCTTCCGCGACGCGCCGGGTGACGCCGTCACCGTGCTCTCCTCGATCAAGCCGTCTGTCGGCCACCTGGACCGCGCCTCGGGCGTGGCGGGGCTGATCCGCGCGACCATGGCCGTGCGGCACGCCGTGCTGCCCGGCACCCGCAACTTCCGCTCCCCGAACCCCGCGCTCGCGGCCAGTGGCGCCCGGTTCACCGTGCTGACCGAGTCGACGCCGTGGCCCGCGGGGGAGCATCCCCGCAGGGCGGGTGTCAGCTCGTTCGGCCTCGGCGGCACCAACGCGCACGTCATCCTCGAGGAGGCCGGTCCGGCGCCGGAGCGGCCGACCGAGGACGGCCCGCAGGCGCTCGTCCTGTCCGCCAGAAGCGAGGAGGCGCTCGACGCGGCCGTCGACGAGCTGCGTGCGCACCTCGCGAGCCACCCGGACCTCGACCTCGCCGACGTGGCGTTCACGCTGCAGGCCAGCCGGGCCGGGTTCGCCCACCGCGTCGCGGTGGTCGCGACCGACCTCGACGACGCGGTCCGCGCCCTCGGCGACGAGGCCCGCCAGCGCCGGGCGACGCCGGACACCACGGCCGCCACGGTCGTCCCCGAGGACCTGGCGTCCGCGGTGGACCAGTGGCTGGCAGGCGCCGACATCGACTGGCCCGCACTGCACGACGGCCACCGCAGGCGCGTCCCGCTGCCCACCTACCCCTTCCAGCGCGTGAAGTACTGGATCGACCCGCCGACGGCCCGCCCCGGCGTCCCGGCCGCGGCACCCGAGGCACCGCAGTTGTTCGGCGCCTCCGCGGACCGCGATCTCGGCAACTGGTTCTACCACCCGACGTGGCGCCGCGTTCCCCTGGCGCACAACGATGTCACGGACAGGCTGACGGCTCGCGGCCCCTGGTGGGTGCTCGCGAACGACCCGCTCGGCGAGGCCGTCGCCGCCCGCATCGGCGCACTCGGCGCGGACGTCGTGCTGGTCCGGCCGGGCACCGGGTACACGAGTGACGACGCCCTGCCGGTCCGCACGGTCACGGTCGACCCCGACCTCCGTGCCGGCTACACGCGGGCGATCGAGGAGTTCGGCCGTCCCGGCACCGTGCTGCACGCGTGGAGCCTCGGTGCGGCGGCCTCGGCCGGGACGGATTCCTTCGCCGACGCGCAGGACCTCGGTTTCCACGCCACCCGGGCACTCACCGGCGCACTCGCCGACGCACGGGAGGCCGGCGCGGTCGAGCTGGTCCTGTGCACACAGGGCGCCGTCGAGGCCGTCGGCGGTGACCTCACCCACCCGGAGCAGGGCACGATGAGCGGCCTCGGCCCGGTGATCGGGCAGGAGGTCCCGAACGTCACCTGCCGGCTCCTCGACATCGACGTGCCCGGCTGCCTCGCCGCACACGGCGACGTGGCCGCGCTGGCCGCCGAGGTCGTGGCCGAGGCGTGCACCGGCGTCCGCGACCAGGTCGCGCTGCGCCGCACGGACCGCTGGGTGCAGACCTACGACCAGCTCCGCGTCGACGAGGTGCCCGCCGCACGCCGCCCGATCCCGCAGGGCGGCACGGTGCTGATCACCGGCGGCCTCGGCGACGTCGGCATCGTGCTCGGCGAGCACCTCGCGAGGACCCGAGGCGTCAACCTCGTGCTGACCGTCCGCACCCCGCTGCCCCCGGAGCACGAGTGGGCCACCTACCAGGCCGAGCACCCGCACGGCGACCGCGCGAACCGGCACATCCGCACGTTGCGACGCCTGCGTGAGCACGGTGTGCCCGTGCTCGCCCTGGCCGCCGACGTCGCCGACCGCGAGCAGATGGCCGCCGTCGTCGCGAAGGCGCGGGAGCGGTTCGGGCGCATCGACGCGGTGATCCACGGCGCCGGTGTCTCGGGCCCGGAGTACTTCGACCTCACCGCGGAGATGACCCGCGCACAGGTCGACGCCCACTTCACGGCCAAGATCGCTGGTCTTCGGGTGCTCCAGGACGTGCTCGGTGACACCGACGCGCCGCTGCGGGTGACCGTGTCCTCGCTGGCCTCCATCCTCGGCGGTCTCGGCTTCGCGGCCTACGCCGGGGCGAACTCCGGCATGGACACCTACGCCAGGGCGCTCGACGGCCGGTGGCTGACCGTGAACTGGGAGGGCTGGGGTCTGCGTGGCGAGGAGGACCACCCGATGCCGGCCACCACCATCATGGAGTACTGGATGCGGGAGGACGAGGGCGTCGAGGTGTTCGAGCGCTCCCTCGCCCTCGCCGGCCGGGTCAGCCAGCTCGTGACGTCCAGCGGCCTGCTGCTGCCGCGGCTCGCGCGGTGGACCGACGTGCGTGCGCCGGAGGCGGGCGACACGGTCCAGCAGCGGCACCCCAGGCCGCCACTGTCCATCCCGTACGAGCCACCCGCGCCGGGCGACGAGGCCGCCATCGCCGAGATCTGGTGCGAGGTGCTCGGGATCGCGGACATAGGCGCCAACGACAACTTCTTCGAGCTTGGTGGCCACTCACTGACGGCGGTCCGCCTGATGGGCCGGATCCGGGTCACCTACGGCGGTGTGCCGATCACGGCAGTGATCGAGCACCCGACCATCCGCGAGCTCAGCAAGGTGCTGGCCGCCTCGGACGCGACCGACGGGAAGTGACAGGGATATGACGGTGGTAGGAGTGGTCGGCGCCGGCCTCATGGGCGCGGGCGTCGCACAGAACTTGGGCATGGCAGGGCACTCCGTCGTGCTCGTCGACATCAGCGAGGACGCGCTCAGCGCCTCGCTGGACCGGATCCGGCTGAACTGCCGGATGAGCCGGATGCTCGGCGGGCCCGCCGTCGACGGCGACGAGGTGCTGGCCAGGATCACGACCAGCACCGACCTCGCGGCCCTGGCCGACGCCGAGGTGGTGATCGAGAACATCACCGAGGACGAGGCGCTCAAGCGCGCGCTCTACCCGCGCCTCGACGAGGTGTGCCGGCCGGAGTGCGTGCTGGTGGCCAACACCTCGGCCATCCCGATCACCAGGATCGGCTCGTGGACGGGACGCCCCGACAAGGTCGCGGGCGTGCACTTCATGAACCCCGTGCCGATGAAGCCTGCCGTCGAGTTCATCCCCGGCCGGCACACCTCGCCCGAGTCGCTCCAGATCGTGCGTGACCTGCTCACGTCGATGGGCAAGAAGGCGATCGACGTCAAGGACGCGTGCGGGTTCATCTCCAACCGGCTCTCGCACGTGTTCATGAACGAGGCCGCGTACCTGGTGTACGAGGGGGTTGCCGACGCCGAGACGATCGACGAGGTGTTCCGCAGCTGCTTCGGCCACCCCATGGGTCCGCTCGAGACGGCGGACCTGATCGGTGTGGACACCATCCTGCAGAGCATCGAGGTGCTCTACGAGCACTTCGCGGACAGCAAGTACCGTCCCTGCCCCCTGTTGAAGCACATGGTCGACGCGGGGCACCTGGGACGCAAGTCGGGCGAGGGTTTCTATCGCCACAGCAACGATTTATCGCAACCAGCCGGAGGTCGCGGTCACCTGACCGCGGTCCGCACCGGCTCCGCCAACTGAGGAAGGTCCGGCGAAACCCATGTCCAACACCACACGTGCCGAGATCCGGGCGTTCATCACGGCCAAGTTCCCGGCCATCGACATCACCGACGACCAGGACATCTTCGCCCTGGGCTTCGTGAACTCACTGTTCGCCATGGAACTGGTGCTGTTCATCGAGAAGGCCTTCGGCACGCGCATCCCCAACGACGAGCTCAAGCTCGACCACTTCCGTTCCGTGGAAGCGATGGAGTCCCTCGTGGTGCGCCTGACGGCGCCCGCGAGCAAGGCCTCCGGCGCCTGAGCCGGGAACAGGAGACACCATGAGCACCGTCGCCGGCCTCGAGCCGGACGCCGTTCTCGCGAGCGTGCGCGCCTTCGTCGACACGGAGGTCGCGCCGCACGCGGAGGAGTGGGACCAGGCAGAGCGGCTCCCACGGTCCGTTCTGGACCGCATCGGCGAGCTGGGCCTGTGGGCGCCGTTCCTGCCCGTCGAGGTCGGCGGCGCCGGACTGGACATGGTCACGCTCGGCCGCATCCACGAAGAGGTCGCCAGGGGCTGCTCCGGTCTGCGGAGCATGCTGACGGTGCACGGCATGGTGTCCTGGGCCGTCGGCCGCTGGGGCACCGACGTCCAGCAGGAGCGGTGGCTGCCGCACCTGATCAAGGGTGAGAAGTTCGGCGTGTTCGCACTGTCCGAACCGGACTGCGGCAGCGACGCCTCCGCCGACGGCACCCTCGCCGAGCAGGACGGTACCGACTGGGTCATCAACGGCCACAAGACGTGGATCACCGGCGGGCAGGTCGCCGACCTCCTGCTGGTGTTCGCACGCACCGGCCCGGGGATGAGCGCGTTCCTGGTCCCGAGCGACGCCGAGGGCGTCGAGATCACGCCGATCCCGAACATGATGGGCATCCGGTCCAGCATGGCCGCGGACATCGTGCTGCGGGACGTGCGCGTCGACGCCGACGCACTGCTCGGCCCCCAGGGCTGGGCGGCGGGCACGATCATGACGGGTGCGCTCGACCTCGGCCGCTACAGCGTGGCGTGCGGTTCCGTCGGGATCATCCAGGCCTGCCTGGACGCCTGCGTGTCCTACACGTCGAAACGCTCCGTCAAGGACGGTCGGCTGCGGGACCTGCAGCTGATCCGCCGCAAGATCAGCGACATGGTCACCAACGTCCGCGCCGCCAGGATGCTCTGCGAGCACGCCGGACGGCTCAAGGACAGCGGTGACCCGGCCATGATCATGGCCGCGTGGGTGGCGAAGTACCACGCGTCCACGGCCGCCGTCGCGGCGGCCAACGACGCGGTGCAGATCCACGGCGCCAACGGGTGCAGCCCGTACTACCCCGTGGCCCGCATGTACCGCGACTCGAAGATCATGGAGATCATCGAGGGCAGCACCGAACTGCAGCAGACCACCATCGCAGAAGAAGCCTACCGGGAGGTGGCGTGAATGACCGTCGACGTGGCAGCCGGACGCGCCGAGATCCTCGCCAAGCGGGGAAAGATCAAGTGCGTCGTCTGGGACCTGGACAACACGCTGTGGGACGGTGTCCTACTCGAGGGCGGCGCGGTCACCGTCCGTCCTGAGGTCGTCGCGGAGATCAAGCGGCTCGACGAGATCGGCATCCTGCACTCGATCGCGAGCAAGAACGACCACGACGCGGCGATCGCGCGCCTGAAGGAAGCCGGGATCGAGGAGTACTTCCTCTACCCGCAGATCAACTGGAACCCCAAGTCCTCCTCGATCGAGGCGATCGCCAAGGCCATCAACATCGGCATCGACGCGCTCGCGTTCGTCGACGACCAGCCGTTCGAGCGCGAGGAGGTGGCCCACGCCCACCCGGACGTCGTCACCGTCGACGCACTGGAGCTGGACGTGCTCAAGAACCCGGCGTTCGAGCCGAGGTTCGTCACCGACGAGTCCAGGCAGCGCAGGCACATGTACCGCGGGGACGCGGCACGCAACCAGATCGAGCAGGAGTACTCGGGCACCAGCGACGAGTTCCTCGCCACGCTGGGCATGAAGTTCACCATCCGCCACGCCGAGGTCGACGACCTGCGCCGCGCGGAGGAGCTGACGGTGCGCACCAACCAGCTGAACTCCACCGGCCGCACGTACTCCTACGAGGAGCTCGACGCGCTGCGCCAGTCCGACGACCACGTGCTGCTGGTCGCCTCGCTCACCGACAAGTACGGCACCTACGGCACGATCGGCCTCGCACTGGCCGAACGCGGCCGGCCCGCGTGGCACCTGCACATGATGCTGATGTCCTGCCGGGTGATGGCTCGCGGCGTCGGCACCGTACTGCTCAACTACATCATGTCGCTCGCGAAGGCGGACGGCGCGAAGCTGCGTGCCGACTTCGTGGAGACCGGCCGGAACCGGGTCATGTACGTGACCTATGCCTTCGCAGGCTTCACCGAGGTCGAACGGGACGGCTCGCACCTGGTGTTCGAGTCGGACCTGTCCACCATCCAGGGGTGGCCGGAGTACCTGTCGGTGGAACTCCCGTGAACGTGCGGGAGTGGCTGACGCGTCCGCCACCGTCACTCGACGAGCTGCACCCCAACGCGACCAGGGCCACGCTCCAGGCCCTGTCCGTCGCGGTGCCGAGGATGCTGCGCAGCACCGTGCTCACGGCCGTGACCTTCCTCGTCGGCTCGGCGCTGTTCGGCGTCGTGGTCGGCGCCGTGCTCGCGATCGTCCTGGTCGGCGCGATCTTCGTCATGGACCGCCGGGCCGGCCGGGCCGGTTTCGTCGCGGCGCTGGTCCTGGTGTTCGTCGCCGTGTCAGCCGCGGTCGCGGTGATCTCCCGCAGCCTGCCGCTGTTCTTCCTGCCCGCGGCTGCCGTGGACATCGTGATGGCACTGGTCCTGCTGGGCACCGTCCTCGCGGGCAAACCGCTGTTCGCCGCGGCGACGCCCGACTTCCTGACCCTCCCGGAGAGACTGTCGGCCAACGAGCAGCAGGTCTCCGGTGCGGTACGGATGACCCTGGTGGGCAGCGGGTACTTCGTCGCACGCGGGTTGTTGCGGCTGGCGGCGTTCTTCTGGCTACCGACACCGTGGTTCATCGCGGTGTCCATCGCCGGCGAGATCATCTGCGACGTCTCGCTCGCCTTCGTCGGGGTGCGGGTGAACATCATCCGACTGCGCGAGGTCGACCTCGAGCTCGCCCGGCAGCCGACGACGGAGGCGCGGTTATGACAACCCCATCGCCCGCGGCGAGGAGCCGGTGGCTGCCGTTCGGCACGCCGTCGGCGGACGAGCCGAGGTTGTTCCTCTTCCCGCACGCGGGCGCCAGCGCCGCCGCCTTCGCCTCCTGGCAGCGGCTCGCGGGCGACGGGATCGCGGTGTGCCCGGTGCAACCACCCGGTCGCGCGGAGCGCTTCCGCGAGACGGCCCACCGGGAGGTCGGTCCGTTCGTGGACGACCTGCTCGGCGAGCTCGGCGACCAGTTCACCGGGAACTACGTCCTGTTCGGACACAGCATGGGCGCACTCGTCGCGTTCGAGCTGACGAGGCGGCTGCGTGCGTCGGGTGCCCAGCTGCCCGCGCACCTGTTCGTGTCGGGCAGGCCGGCCCCGCAGCTGCCCGAGGTCCGGACCCCGCTGCGCGACCAGCCGGTGGACCAGCTGGTCCAGTCGCTGCGCCGCATCGGCGGCACCCCCGACCTGCTGCTGAACGACCGGGAGCTGCTGGACGCGTTCCTTCCCCTGCTGCGGGCCGACTTCTCGGTCAACGAGACGTACCGGTACACCGACGAGGAGCCGTTGCGGATCCCGCTGACCGCGTTCGGCGGGGAACGGGACCCGAGGGCAGGCGCGCCGGAGATCAAGGAGTGGGCAGCACAGACCAGCGTCCAGTTCGAACACCGGATCTTCCCCGGTGGGCACTTCTTCACCGACCAGTACGCAGGCGAGCTCGTCGAGACGATGCGGACGGCCCTCGTGAACAGCTAGGGCAGAGCGCATCGCCGATGACGACCGTTCGGCTCGATGACACAAAGTTGGGGGACCTGACCGATGGCAATCGTGCAGCCGGTCGAGAAAACACCGATCATGGGCGGCCGTGAACCGTCCGTACCCGGAGCTGATGTCCGACGTGCCTGGTACGCCTACGACTGGGCGAACTCGGTGTTCTCCACCTGCGTCACCTCGACCTTCTTCGGCCCCTACCTGACGGGGATCGTGAAGGACGCGGCGGACGCCGACGGCTTCGTCCACCCGCTCGGTCTCGCCGTGCGGGCGGCGTCGTTCTACCCGTTCCTCACCGCGCTGTCGCTGATCCTGCAGGTGCTCGTGCTGCCGTGGGCCGCGGCCCTGGCCCACCGCCTGCCGAGGAACCGGCTGCTCGGTGCCTTCGCCGTGTTCGGCGCGGTCGCCACCGTGGGGCTCTCGCTGGTGTCGCACCTCAGCTATCTGGCCGGTGGTCTGCTGTTCGTGTTGGCGACACTGGCACTCGGCGCCTCGGTCGTCGTCTACGACACCTACCTGCCGGAGATCGCCGCACCCGCCGAACGGGCCGCCGTGTCCTCACGCGGCTCGGCGGCCGGCTACCTCGGCACCGTGGTCGTCATGGTGCTGAGCCTCGGCCTGCTGATGGCGCACGAACCACTCGGGCTGTCCGAGGACACGGCGGTGGCGCTCTGCCTCCTGCTGGCCGGTCTGTGGTGGGCCGGGTTCACGCTCATCCCGGTCAGACGCCTGCCCGCGACACCGGTCGCCACCGCGGCGGTCGAGAAGCCTGGCCTGCGCGGGTTCCGCCGGATCGTCGTCGAGTTGGTCCGGCGCCGCGACCAGCGCAGGGCCGCGCTGTTCCTGCTGGCGTTCTTCCTGTACAACAACGCGATCCTCGTGATCAGCAGCCAGGGCACCACGTTCGTCACCGAGGAGCTGGACGTCTCCGACGACATGCTGGTGATCGGCGTGCTCATGGTCAGCGTGGTCGCGGTGGCGGGCACGACCATCGCCGGGCGCCTGGCCGGCAGGTTCGGTGCGCCCGTCGTCCTGTTGGCGAGCCTCGCGGTGTGGGTGCTGGTGATCGGTCTCCAGGTGACCGTGCAGCCGGGCGCCATCGCGACCCTGGTCCTCATCGGCATCCTGGTCGGTCTGGTGAACGGCTGCTGTTACGCGTTGTCGCGTGCGGTGTTCGCGAACCTGACGCCTGCCGACCGGTCCGCGGAGTACTTCAGCCTGTTCGAGATCGTGAACCGCAGCCTCGGTGCCTTCGGGGTGCTCGTGTTCGGGATGGTCGTGCAGATCACCGGGAACTACCGGGTCGCGATCGGCTCGATGGCCGTCTTCTTCGCCGTCGGCGCGTTGCTCCTGGTCGCGGTCGGTCTTCGTGTGGTCGGTGTCGGGGAAACCGTTGCGGCGGGAGGGGACAGAGATGGTCACGCGGGCTGAGCCGCCGCTTCGGGTGCTGCTGACCGAGTCGGTCAGCGCGTCGGCCCGCGAGGCGGTGACCGTGCTGACCAGGCGCGGCCACAAGGTCGGGGTGCTGGAACCGAAGCGCGACGGCCTCCTGTCGGTCTCCCGCCGGGTCAGCTGGCGGCACCCGGTGCCCGCGTTCGGCGCCGACCCGCTGGGGTACCTCGAGGCACTGCGCACCGTGTTGCGGGACAACGAGTACGACGTCGTCCTGCCCATCCACGAGCAGGTCGCCGTGGTGTCGCGGTACCCGGAACGGTTGACGGAATTCGGGGTCGGGTTCGCGGCACCGCCGTTCGAGTCCCTCGCCAGGGTCCAGAACAAGGCAGAAGCCGTGCGCGTGCTCGACAAGCTGGGCATCCCGCAACCACCCACCGAACTGGTCGGCTCGGCCGACGAGCTGCGTGCGACGACCGGCTTCCCCTGCTATGTCAAGCTTCCCGTGGCGACCGGCAGTCGCGGCGTGTGGTGTGTGGAGAGCAGGGAAGCGCTGGCCGAGGTGGCCGAGCGCCCCGAGGTGGCCGACACCTTCGCACGGGGCTGGCCGGTTCTGGTGCAGCAGCCGGTCGACGGCCGGTTCGTCATGATGGCCACGGTCTTCGACCACGGCCGGCTGGTGGCCGCGCACGCCGCGCTGCGGGTGCACGAGGGCGTACAGGGCAGCGCGGCGGCCAAGGAGTCCGTGGACCTGCCGGAACTGCGGGCCGACCTCGCCGCGCTCGGCGCGGAACTTCGTTGGCACGGCGCGCTTTCCGTGGACGCCATCATCGACGCGGACGGGACCGCCCGGCTGATCGACATCAACCCCCGGCTGGTCGAGCCGGTCAACGCGGAGCTGGCGGGTGCCGACCTCATCGGCAGCTACCTCGCGGTGTCCACAGGCGAGTCACCAGGACTCTCGCCGGTCGGACGGGTCGGGACGCGGACCCACATGGTGCTGATGGCCCTGCTGCGCCACGGCGAGATCGGCGGCAACCGCCGGGACGTGCTCGCCGAGCTGTGGCACGTCGTCACCAGGGGCGGTCGCTATGCCGGCAGCAGGGAGGAACTGCTGCCCGCTGCATGGGATCCGCCCGCGGGGTTGCCGAACATCCTCGTCAGCGCGTTGATGTTGGCCAACCCGAAGTGGTGGAACAAGGTCGCCAAGCCGTCGCAGTCGACCGTGACGCTCAGCCCCGACGCCTGGGAGCTGCTCGGCGTCTCGTGAGTCGGCGGACAGTTACCCGGAGATGGGCGCCGCGTAGAAGTCCATGACACGTCCACCTGCCCGTTCTCGGGCATAGTGGACATACTGATGGACCGTTCCGGTCCGTGTTCTGACATGAGGTGTTCGACGTGCTTCGTACCGAACTGATCCGGCCGTTGCCCGAGCTGCTCGTGGCGCACGCCGAACACCGTGCGGACACGGTCGCGTTCGCCGACAGCGGGCGCGCGGTGACCTACGGCGAGCTGGCCAGGCGCACCGAACGGCTCGCCGGGCACCTCGCAGACCTGGACCTGTACCAGGGCGACCGGGTGGTGATCTGCCTCGACGACGGCGTGGACCTCGTGGAGAGCTGTCTCGGTGTGCTGCGCGCGGGCGGGATCGGCGTGCCGGTCGGTCCATTATGGACCGACGACGAGCTGGCGCACGTCCTGGCGGACAGTGCCGCGGACCTCGTGGTCACCGACGCGGCCCACCTCGACCGGTTCGCCGCGCTCGCGGCGGACAACCCGTACCTGCGGGTCGTGCTCACCGGCGTGGACCGGGTGCCGGAGACCGCACCCGAGGGCACCGTCTCCTTCACCGAGCTGGTGGCGACCGACGCCGAGAGTCCCGCCCGCGACGATCTCGAACTGGACGACCTCGCCTTCCTGACCTACACGCAGGGCACCACCGGGCGACCGAAGGGTGTGCTCACGAGCCAGCGCAACGCGTTGTGGCCCGTCGCCGCCTGCTACGTGCCGGTACTCGGCCTTTCCGCCGAGGACCGGGTCGTGAGCACACTGCCGCTGTTCGACCACGGTGGACACCACCTGTGCGTGCTCGGGGTGACCGCCATCGGCGCCACGGCAAGGATCGCGACCGCCGAGGACCTGCCCGCGGTGCTCGCCGACGAGCCGGGCGCGGTCCTGGCCGCCACCCCCGCGACCCACGCCGAGCTGGTGGCGACCTCGGCGGGTGCCGTGTCACCGAGGCTGGGTCTCGTACTCGGTGAGGCAGGCACCGAGGACCTGAGGCAGTCCTTCGCGGCCGCCTTCGGCGTGCCGCTGCTCGACACCTACGCCACGGCGGAGACCTGCGGCCCGATCGCCGCCAACTGGCCGACCGGTGCGCGGGTCGGCACCTCGTGCGGGGTCCCGGTGCCCGGGTTGAACGTGCGCCTCGTGGACCCCGGGACCGGAGCCGACGTCGGTGCCGGTGTCGTCGGCGAGGTGTGGGTGAACGGCCCGAACGTGATGGCGGGCGGCTACCACAACCTGCCGGAGCAGACCGCCGCCGTCCTGCGTGACGGCTGGTACCGCACCGGCGACCTGGCCCGCCGCGACGAGTACGGCTACCTCACCATCACCGGCCGCCGCCAGGACGTGATCGTCAGCGACGGCGAGAACCTGTACCCCGAACCGATCGAGGACGTCCTGCGTGGCGTTCCCGGCGTGGTGGACGCGGCCGTGGTCGGCGTGCCGAACACCCGCCACGGCGCGGTGCCGGTGGGCTTCGTCGTTCCCGCCGAGGACGGCCCCGACCCCGACCAGCTGGCCGCCGCCTGCCGCGACCGCCTGCGAGAGGTCCAGCTGCCGCAGGAGATCCACGCGATCGACCCGTTGCCGAGGACCGGGTTCGGCAGGCTGCGCCGCCACGCGTTGCTCGACGGCGCCACCCGTCCGCTCGTCGCGCTCGCCCGGCCCGCCGACGCCGCCGAACACCGCACCGGTGAGGAGGAGCAGGCCCTCGACGCGCTGCGCGAGCGCCTGTCCGGCCTGCCGGTGACCGAGCAGGAAGGCGTGCTGCTCGACCTGGTGCGGGCCGGGGTGGTGGACACCGGCATGCCGGGTGGGTTCGACGCCGATCGCGCGTTCCGGGACGCGGGCTTCACCTCGCTGACGGCCGTGGACCTGCGCAACCGCCTGAACGTGGTCACCGGTCTGCGTCTGCCGGTGACGACGGTGTTCGACTACCCGACCCCGCGTGCGCTCGCGAGCTACCTCCGCGCGGAGCTGTTCGGCCACCCGGCGGCCGGGGACGCGGACACGGCGACACCGGCCGGGACACGGGACGCCGACGACGACCGGATCGCGATCGTGGGCATGGCATGCCGCCTGCCGGGCGGCATCGCGTCGCCTGCCGACCTGTGGCGGGTCGTCGAAGGCGAACTGGACGTGATCGGCGAGTTCCCCACCGACCGGGGCTGGGACATCGACGGCGTGTTCGACCCGGACCCCGAGCGGTCGGGCCGCAGCTACGTGCGGCACGGCGGTTTCCTCGCCGACGCCGCCGGGTTCGACGCCGGGTTCTTCGGGATCTCGCCGCGTGAGGCGCTGGCGATGGACCCACAGCAACGCCTGATGCTGGAAACCTCCTGGGAGGCGCTGGAGCACGCCGGGATCGCCCCGACGTCGTTGCGCGGCAGCCAGACCGGGGTGTTCTCCGGTGTCGTGGCACAGGACTACGGCGCGGGCACGAAACCGGAGGCCGTGGAGGGTCACTGGCTGACCGGCATGGCGTCGAGCGTGGCGTCCGGCCGCGTGTCCTACGTGCTCGGGCTCGAAGGCCCGTCGCTCACCGTCGACACGGCGTGTTCGTCGTCCCTCGTGGCACTGCACCTCGCGGTGGCCGCTCTGCGGCGCGGCGAGTGCTCACTGGCGCTGGCGGGCGGCACGACCGTGATCGCCACGCCGGACGTGTTCGTGGAGTTCTCGCGACAGCGCGGTCTCGCGCCGGACGGTCGCAGCAAGTCCTTCTCCGCCGACGCCGACGGCACGTCGTGGGCGGAGGGTGCCGGCGTGCTCGTGGTGGAGCGGTTGTCGGACGCCAGGCGCAACGGACACCGGATCCTCGCCGTGGTGCGGGGGAGCGCCGTGAACCAGGACGGCGCGTCGAACGGCCTGACCGCCCCCAACGGACCCTCGCAGCAGCGGGTGATCCGCGCCGCACTCGCCGACGCCGGACTGTCCACACTGGACGTCGACGCCGTCGAGGCGCACGGGACCGGCACCAGGCTGGGCGACCCCATCGAGGCGCAGGCGATCATCGCGACCTACGGCCAGGACCGGCCCGAGGACCGGCCGCTGTGGCTCGGTTCGCTGAAGTCCAACATCGGGCACCCGCAGGCCGCGGCGGGCGTCGCCGGTGTGATCAAGATGGTCGAGGCCATGCGGCACGGCGTGCTGCCGAAGACACTGCACCTGGACGAGCCCACACCGAAGGTCGACTGGGCCGCGGGCTCGGTCGAGCTGCTGACCGAGGCCCGTGACTGGCCACGCGCGGACACCCCGCGCCGGGCAGGCGTGTCCTCGTTCGGCATGAGCGGCACGAACGCGCACGTGGTGCTCGAGGAGGCCCCCGAGGACGCCGCGGCACGAACGGTCGACGCGTCCGCGCCGGTGGTGCCGTGGGTGCTCTCCGCGCGCTCCGAGGAGGCGCTCGCGGCGCAGGCCGCACGACTGCGGGACTTCGTCGACGCCGACCGGGACCTCGCCCTGGCGGACGTCGGCTTCTCCCTCGCCACCACGCGTGCGTTGCTCGACCACCGCGCGATGGTCACGGCCGGGGACCGGGACGGGTTCCTGAGCGGACTGACCGCGCTGGCGACCGGAGAGCCTGCGGCCGGGGTCGTCACCGGACTGGGTGCCGCCGGCGGCAAGGTCGCCTGGGTGTTCCCCGGCCAGGGCGGCCAGTGGGTGGGCATGGCGGCGGAGCTGCTGGAGTCGTCGCCGGTGTTCGCCTTGGCGATGTCGGGGTGTGTCGCCGCGCTGGAGCCGCATGTGGAGTGGGCGGTGTGGCCGGTTCTGCGTGGTGAGGCGGACGCGGAGTCGTTGGAGCGGGTCGATGTCGTGCAGCCCGTGTTGTGGGCGGTGATGGTGTCGCTCGCCGCTCTGTGGCGCTCCTGCGGGGTGCTGCCTGCCGCGGTGGTCGGGCACTCACAGGGCGAGATCGCGGCGGCGTGTGTGGCCGGTGCGCTGAGCCTGGCCGACGGCGCACGCGTGGTCGCGTTGCGCAGCAGGGCGATCACGGCGTTGTCGGGGCTCGGTGGCATGGTGTCGGTGTCACTGCCTGCCGCCGAGGTCGAGGAGCTGCTGTCCAGGTGGGACGGTGTCGTGAGCGTGGCGGCGGTGAACGGGCCCGCGTCGGTGGTGGTGTCCGGCGCGGTCGACGCACTGGAGGAACTGCTCGCCGACTGCGAGGCCCGCGGCGTCCGCGCGAGGCGGATCCCCGTGGACTACGCGTCGCACTCCCACTACGTCGAGCGGATCCGCGAGGACATCCTCTCGAGCCTCGCCGGGCTCTCCCCGGTCACGTCACGCGTGACGTTCTGCTCCACGGTGACGGGCGAGCCGATCGACACCGCGGCACTCGACGCCGAGTACTGGTACCGCAACCTGCGTGGCACGGTCCGGTTCGCCGAGACGGTCGACGCGTTGCTGGCCGACGGCTACGCGCACTTCGTCGAGGTGAGCCCGCACCCGGTGCTGGTCACCGCCATCCAGGACTCCCTGGAGCGCGCCGGGACCACCGGAAGCGCCGTCGGCACGCTGCGCCGCGACGAGGGCGGTCTCGACCGCTTCCTCACCTCGGTCGGCCAGGCGCACTGCGCGGGGGTCGACGTGGACTGGTCCGCGTCGTTCACCGGTGCGCGCACGGTCGACCTGCCCACCTACGCCTTCCAGCACGAGCGGTACTGGCTCACCGGCAGTGGCGGCGGCGTCGACGCGACCTCGCTCGGCCAGACCGCCGTCGACCACCCGCTGCTGACCGCGGAGGTCAGGTGGCCGGACACCAGCGGGGTGGTGGTCACCGGGCGGCTGTCGCGGAGCACCCACCCCTGGCTGGTGGACCACGCGGTCGACGGCACCGTGATCGTCCCCGGCGCGGCGCTGGTGGAGCTGGCGCTGCTGGCCGGTGACCAGGTCGGCTGCGGCCACCTGGACGAGCTGCTCGTGACGTCCCCGATGATCCTGCCGGACGGCGACGCACTGAGCCTGCACGTCGTGGTCGGCGCACCCGAGGACGACGAGCGTGCCGTGACGATCTACAGCCGCGACGGGTCCGCCCCCGCCGACGCACCGTGGCACCAGCACGCCGGCGGCACCCTCACGACCCGGGAGCCGCAGGGGAGCGCGGACCTGGCCGTCTGGCCGCCCGCCGGCGCGGAGCCCGTCGACCTCGACGGGTTCTACGACGAGCTGACGACCGCCGGTTTCGGCTACGGCCCGGCCTTCCAGGGCCTGCGGCGCGCGTGGCGGCGCGACGGGGAGATCTTCGCCGAGGCCGTGCTGCCGGAGAGCCTCGCGGGCGAGGCGGCGCGGTACGGCCTGCACCCGGCGCTGCTCGACGCCGCACTGCACGGGCTGCTCGTCGACCGGTCGAGCACCGAGGTGCGGTTGCCGTTCAGCTGGTCGGGCGTGGCACTGCACGCGACCGGCGCGACCTCCGTACGCGTGCACCTCACCCGGGGCGCCACGGACAGTGTCACAGCGCGGCTGGCCGACCCCACCGGTGCGCCGGTGGCCACGATCGAAGGCCTGACACTGCGGCCTCTCGCGGCAGGCGCCCTCACCGCCGGGCGGGCGGCGGACGCCCTGTTCAGTCTGGAGTGGACACCGGCCGCGGGCGAGCAGGGCACGGTCCGGGCCGCGTCGCTCGGCACGGACACCCTCGGCCTCGGCGAGTCCTACACCGACCTCGCGGCGCTCGCGGACGCGACCTCGATACCCGGGGTGGTGGTCCACACCGTGGCGCCGGGAACCGGGGCGTCGGCCGAGGCCGTGCGGACGCTGACCGGCGACACCCTGGCGCTGCTGCAGGACTGGCTGTCGGAGGAGCGGCTGGCCGACTCCCGGCTGGTGCTCGTCACCACCGGCGCGGTCGCCGTCGAACCGGGACAGGACGCGGACCTGGCAGGCGCCGCCGTGTGGGGCCTCGTGCGCACCGCGCAGACCGAGCACGCCGACCGGTTCACCCTGGTCGACGTCGACGACCACGCCGACACCCGCGCCGCCCTCCCCGCCGTGCTGGCCGCCCAGGAGCCGCAGCTCGCCGTCCGCGCCGGGCACGTGCTCGTGCCGAGGCTGGCGCGTGCCACGGTCCTGGACGACGACACGTCCATGGTGGACCCCGACGGCACGGTCCTGATCACCGGCGGCACCGGTGTGCTGGGTGGCGCGCTGGCGCGGCACCTGGTGACCAACCACGGCGTGCGGCACCTGGTGCTGACCAGTCGCCGCGGCGTGGCGGCGGAGGGCGCCTTCGACCTGCTCGAGGAGCTGACCGCGCTGGGTGCGGACGTCACGGTCGCCGCGTGCGACACGGCGGACCGGGCCGCACTGGCCGAGCTGCTCGCCGACCTCACGCACCCCCTGACCGGTGTGGTGCACGCGGCGGGTGTCCTGGACGACGCGACGGTCGGTTCGCTGACCCCACAGCAGCTGGACGCGGTACTGCGGCCGAAGGTGGACGCCGCGGTGCACCTGCACGAGCTGACCAGGACCCTGGACCTACGGCTGTTCGCGATGTTCTCGTCGGCGGCAGGGGTGCTCGGCACGCCGGGCCAGGCGAACTACGCCGCGGCCAACGCGGCGCTGGACGCGCTCGCGCAGCACCGGCACGCGCACGGCCTGCCGGCCACGGCTCTCGCGTGGGGCATGTGGGCGCAGGCGACGGGCATGACCGCACACCTCGACGAGACCGACCGCGAGCGTTTGCGCAGGGCCGGGACGCTGTCACTGTCCACTGCGGAGGGCATGGCGCTGTTCGACACCGCGACCCGCCTCGGCACGGCGACGGTGGTGCCGATCAAGCTCGACCTGGCCGCGTTGCGGGAACAGGCACGCACCACCCCGGTGCCGGCCGTCCTGCGTGGGCTCGTACGGGTCCGCCGCGCGGCGGGGTCCGTGGACCCGGGCCAGGCCGGGGCACTGCGCGACCGCCTGGCGGCGCTGCCGGCGGACGGCAGGGAGCAGGCCGTGCTCGACCTGGTCGGCACGCAGGTCGCCGTGGTGCTCGGGCACACGACCACCAGGGCCGTCTCGCCGGACCGCGCGTTCAGCGAACTCGGTTTCGACTCGCTCACCGCGGTGGACCTGCGCAACAGGCTGAACGCGGCGACCGGGATGCGCCTGCCTGCGACGCTCGTGTTCGACTACCCGACCCCCGGTGCGTTGGTGAGACACCTCTGCGCGAGTCTGGTGCCGGAGGAGCAGCAGGCGCCCGAGGACGGGCAGGCGCCCAGCGAGGCGGAGATCCGCCGGGCACTGGCGACGGTCCCGATAGCGTCTCTCGAGGCGGCCGGGGTCATCGACATCGTGCTCCGCCTGTCCCGCACCGGCGAGCCGGCACCGGTCGAGGAACCGAAGCCCGAGGCCGCGATCGACGAGATGGACGTGGCCAGCCTGCTGCTGCACGCACGGAACCTGCGCCGCACCGCCTGAGCACCTCAGGGCAGGGCCGCCACCGGCGGCCTTGCCCTGACCCACTGACTCCGGGTGTGCCCGGTCTCCCCCCAGTGCACTGAAGGCGTCCTTCGTAACGCCCAGCGTTATGAAGGCGTCCTTCGTAACGCTGGCGTTAGGAAGGCGTCCTTCAGAACGGCCGGTGCACTGAAGGCGTCCTTCGTAGCGCCCGGTGCACTGAAGGCGTCCTTCGGAACGGCCGGCGTTAGGAAGGCGTCCTTCAGTGCACCGGGAGGCACCCGCACAACAGAAGTGGCGCCGGTCCCCGTCGGGAGACCGGCGCCACCTCGGCGTGACCCCTGTCAGATCAGCGCCTTGGCCTGGCTGGTTTTGGTTCTATCGCGGAGCTTCTGCACACGCTCACCGTCAGGACCGGGTTGCACCTGGCGACGGTCCCACCGGGTATCGCCACGTAGTACGGACTGCCCCACCTGTTCGCCAGCCCGGGTGCCGGATAGTCGGTGCTCACCCACTGCGCACCACTGGCCAGCGCGGCATCCCGGTCGGTCGTGTCGTTCGCCCGCGCCTGCAGGGTGTCCGCGTCAGCGCGGGTGCGCACCAGGTAACCCTGGCGGACCAGGTTCGTGATCTCCGCGGGACCGCCCGCGTCCCAGACGTACCGCTTCAGGAACGCCGCGTCCGGCTGGCCCGGCGTGCTCTGCGAGAACATGAGCCTGCCTTCGAGGCTGGGGTTGCCCGCCACGTAGGCGTTGCGGTACTTGGTGTCGAAGTCCTTCTGGTCCATCAGGAACATGACCTTGCCGCGTGACGAGCCGATCGTCGGCCAGCCGTCGGTCTTGATCGACTGCTCCAGCGTCTTGCCCGGCTTGCGGACATCGTCGGGCGTGATGATCCGGTTGCGCGGGAACACCGACAGCAGCTCGTTCTCCAGGCTGACCATCCTGGCCTTGGTCCACTCGACTGGCACGACGGTCCCGGGCACGACTTCGGTGGTTCCGGGGTACCACAGTGGATCGTCGTTGAACTCCAGCAGGATGGCGATCGGCATGTGTGACGGATGACTGTCCGACCAGGACTTCACCCCGCGGAGGCAGGAGACGAGAGTGAGGCACCTGGAGTAGTAGTCGACGTCCTGGGCGTGCAGAACCTTGGTACCGGGCTGTGCCATGGCCGGCTCGTAGGCACCGAGACCGGCCAGCTGGCGCAGCAGCGGGTTGGCGAACAGGCCACCGTCCGGGTCGGCCCACACGTCGAACTCGACCTGCCGGACGTTCTGCGAGCTCAGCTGCTCCGCGAGGGGGGACGCGGTGAACTCGAACTCGTGCTCGTTGTCGGGCGCCTGCTGGATGCGGATCGCCTTCTCCGCGGCCGACACCTCGAGGTGGTAGCTGTTGTGGCTGCCGATCGCCTGGATCTGGTTGAGCCGCGTGGCGTCGCTACGGGGGTTGTCGTAGCCATGAGCCGGGGACGAACCAGCGTTCGCCACCGCGGGAATCGTGATCGACAACGCTATGGCTAAGGCACCGACCCCTGCCTTTCCGCGCCATCCGAATCGTAATCGCATCTGCCACCTCCGCTGAGACCGCACCGCCACCGTCCGATGGTGCGTGTAGATATCTTTGGCGCAGTCGCTCATCGTCCGGTAACCGCGGACCCATCCACCGACCACGGCCGCGGTGACGTGGCCGGGAGGGCGGTCCCGGCTCGACGGAGGCGGAGGAAGCCGACGGCCAGGCGCGTCGTGGCGAGGACGAGGCCTGCGGCGGTGATGGCCGTGAGTATCAGTGCCCGGCTGGCCGACCGGGTCGCGGCAGGAACGGCCGACGAGCAGCCGATCTCGGCGATCGTGCTCGACGGTGTGCTGGAACTACTGCCCCTGGACGACGAACGACGCGGCGAGTACCGCGTCACCCGCGTGTTCCGCGGCCGGTCGCTGGACAACCCCGCGCTCGCCGAGGTCGCCGCCGCCACCGCGGCGGACATCCGAACCCAGCTGGCCACCGCCGTCCGCAACGGCGAGGAGTGCGGCGAGGTCGTCGCGGGCACCGACGCCGACCTGGCCGCGACCCGCCTGGCGGCACTCGTCGACGGCTTGGCCGACCAGCTCTACGACAACCCGGCCCGCCGGGTGGGCCACCGGGAACTGCCCGCCGCGGCGACGACGATCCTGCGCGAGTGCCTGGCAGCCACGTTCACCGGCCAGTGCCACCACTACCGCACGGAGAAGTCCTGAAGGGGCTTCGCGTCAGGACGTGGCGTGAGCCGCGCGGTCGGCTGCTCGACCGACTGCCCGCCGCGGCTGCCCGGATCCCGCACCCCTGCTCGTCCTCGTCGCGGCCGGCGGCGAGTACCACGCCTGCCGCCGTGCGCGCGCCGAGTCGTGACGACGTGTCCACCTCAGTCACGATCCCTCCCCGGTTCGCCACCGTGACCTCACGCGCGTCACGACCTCGGAAGGGGCGCACGGTCCTGCCGTGCTCGAACACCGACCAGGCCGGCTGTCACTCGGCCGCACCACCCATCGGGTTACCTGCGAACAGCGCGTCACTACGGCAGCGCGACCTGCCGGACCGCGACGCGTCGACAGAGCCCGGACGGCGTCACCTCGTGGGGCGCGGGTCGAGCTTGTCGAGTTCGTGCTGGATCCAGGTCGCGTCGTCGTCGCGGTGTTGTTCCCGGTACAGCCGCAGGGCTTCCCGCCATGCCGCGCAGGCCTGCTCGGTCTGTCCGAGGGCGGCGCGTGGGTGGCCGAGGTCGGCCAGGGTGTTGGCGATCTCGTAGGCATGGCCGAAGTCGCGGTACAGGATGAGCGCGTGCTGGTAGTGGTCGATGGCCTGGTGGTGGTGGCCGCTGTGGTGCTCGATGTAGCCGAGGCTGTCCAGGGTGGTCGCCTCGCCCATGGTGTTGCGGTGGCGCCGATGCAGCGCGAGGGCGGCCTGGCAGTGGTCGCGGGCGGTGTCGTAGTCGCCGACGCGTGCGGCGCTCCAGCCCACGTTGTTGAGCGCGCGTGCCGTCCACTTCGGCACGTCGGAGGTCCGGTAGCGGTCCAGGGCGTGGCGGGCGTGGTCGAGGGCCCGCCGCTCGTCTCCGCGAAGCTCCCAGGCCCACGCGAGCGCGTCGTGCGTGTGGGCCTGTTCCAGGAGGTCCTGGTGGTGTTCGGCGAGGGCGACGGCCTTGTGCAGGTGGTCGAAGGCGTTGTCGTGGTCGCCCAGGTTGGCGTAGGCGCGGCCGAGATGGCGGTGGGTGTAGGTGAAGGCGGTGGGGTCGGGCAGGTGGGCGGCGGCGTCGGCGGCGGCCCTGCACACGGTGACGTGGTCGTGGCGGTGCCCGCGCCGGTAGTGGAAGGTGTACAGGCTCGCGGCCAGGGAGCAGACAGTGAGGTGCCACAGGTGAGCGGCGGCGGTCTGTTGGGCGGCGAGCAGGCAGGCGTGCTCGGTGTCGAACCAGGCCCACGCGGCCGGGGGATCCGGCAGGAAGTGGGGACGGGCACCCGAGGTGGGTGGCTCGAACGGTGTGGGGTCGCGGTGCGGGTTGAGGAGTCGGTCCGCTGCGTTGGCGGTGTCGGCGTAGAAGTCGAGAACACGCCGAAGCGCCGTTTCCCTCGCGTGGGGGAGCAGTGTGGCCGCGGTGCTGGTGGCGTAGTCACGGACGAGCGCGTGCATGCCGTAGCGACCACCGGAACCGCGATCGACCAGGGATGCCTCGACCAGGACCCGCAACACGGCGTGTGTCTCGCGTTCGGGTAGTCCGGTGAGCGCGGCCGCGGCGGGCAGACCGGTGTCCGGGCCGGGCGCGATGCCCAGCAGCGCGAACACCTCGCGGTGCCGGTCGGTGAGGTGGTGCAGGGACCACGACAGCACCGCGGGCAGGCTGGCGGTGTGGTCGTCGGAGTCCAGGGCGTCGAGGCCGAGAGCCCGCAGGTCGGCGACGACGTCTCGCAGGGGCAGGTGCGGGTTGGTGGCGGCGCGGGCGGTGATCACCCCGAGCGCGAGGGGGAAACCACCGCACAGCTCGACCAGCTCCGCGATCGCGGACGGGTCGGCGTCGACCCGGTCGGCCCCCAGCGCGGTGGCCAGCAGGGTGCGGGCCTCGGGGTTGGAGAGAGCATCGAGGTGGACCGGGAAGGCGCCGTGGCGGGCGGCGAGCCCGCCCAGCTGGTTGCGGCTGGTCACCACGACCATGCAGTGGGCGCCGCCGGGGAGCAGCGGGATGACCTGCTCGGTGGACACGGCGTTGTCCAGCACCACCAGCATCCGTCTCCCGGCCATCAGGCTGCGGTACAGCTCGGCGCGGGCGTCCAGACCGGCCGGCTGGCGGTCGCGGTCGACGCCGAGCGCGTGGAGAAAACCGCCGAGCACGTCGGCCGGAGGTGCCGGCTGCTCGGCGGGGCTGAAGCCGCGCAGGTCGGTGAACAACTGCCCGTCGGCGAACCGGTCGACATTGTCGTGGGCCCAGCGCACCGCGAGCCACGTCTTGCCGATGCCGCCGGTGCCGCCGATCGCGGAGACGACCATCGTCCCGCCCTGGCGGTCGGCGGCATCGGCGACCGTGGTGAGGAAGGAGAGTTCGGCCTCGCGCCCGGTGAACGCCCGAGGCGCCGCGGGCAGCTGCCGGGGGATCGGCGCTCCCGCTGCCCGATCGCCGGTGACCGACGTGGAAGTGGTTGCCAGGACTGCCTGATGGGCGGCACGAAGCTCCGGACCGGGGTCGGTGCCCAACTCGTCGGCCAGCCGCTGCCGGACGGCGGTGTAGCGGTCGAGAGCCTCGGCACCTCGTCCGGTCGCGTGCAGCGCCAGGATGAGCAGGGCTTCGATTGGCTCGACCAGTGGGTACTCGGCGGCGAGGTCGGGTAGAAACGCGGTCACCGCGGCGGGATGGCCCAGCCGGAGTTCGGTCTGTGCCCAGAGCATCACCGCGTCCAGCCGTCGCTGGTGCCAGCTGTCCCGGACCTGCGTGACCCATGCCCCGGAAAGGCCGCACAGGGGCTCCCCCCGCCATAGACCGAGAGCCTCGGTGAGCGCGGCGAGCCGGACACCGTCGTCGCGGCGGTCGTCGTGGCCCTGGTCGACCAGACGTCGGAACCGGTGCAGGTCAACGAGATCCGGATCGATGTCCAGCACGTAGCCCGCGGGTCTGCGCTCGAGGCACACCGAGGGCCCCAGCAACCGCCGGATCCTGCTCAGGTGCGAGTACAACACGGCACGGGGGTTCGCGGGGAGCCTGTCGTCCCAGACCCGGTTGACGAGGGTGTCGATGGCGACCGGCCTGCGCGCGTCGACGACCAGTGCGGCCAGAACCGCCTGCTGCCGCGGCGTTCCCGCTTCCAGCGACCGGCCTGCCGACCACACTTCCAGTTCGCCGAAAAGCCGGAGCTCCACCTGTCCCCCAATGGTGATCGAACGAACAGGATTCGATCCTGACCTGCCACGCAAGGTCGCCGCAAGGTTACCGAGCAGGCTGCCACGCGATGGTTCAAGGCGCTGGGCCGAACGGCTCGGCGGGAATGACGTCAAAGGAGGAAGCAATGCGTGTGCGTACCGTTGTTTCGTTGCTCGCCGGCGTGCTCTTGGCAACGGCATTCGCAGCAACGCCCGCGCAGGCGGCACCGTCCGTGGCCGCGTCGTTCGGCCCCTACGAACTCAGGAACAATTCCAGTCACCACTGCGCGGACATCGCCAACGGCTCGATCCAGGACGGCGCCAGGGCGCAGACCTGGGACTGCTACGGCGGAACACCGGAGCGGTGGACGCTGGTGGAGACCAGCGTCATCAACGGCGTGCACTACTACGAGATCGTCAACGTCAACAGCGGCAAGTGCCTCGACGTGCCGAACGGCAGCAAGGACTGGGGTGTGGAACTGCACCAGTGGACGTGCTGGTCGGGCGACATGCAGCAGTGGATGCTCTACAACGCGGGCGGCAACGCCTGGTTCATCAAGAACATGAGAAGCGGTCTCTGCCTGGACGCCAGGGACTTCGGTCTTCCTGGCGCCTCCCTGCAGCAGTGGGACTGCAACTGGGGGGCGATACAGGCCTGGACCCACACGCCGTGAGCAGCCCCGTCGACGCGATACGGAGAAGGAGAACGCGATGAACGTCCGCGCGGCGATCCGAACGCTCGTGATCGCCGTCCCGCTCCTGCTCGGGGCGACGACGGCCCAGGCAACGACCTCCGTGAGTCCCACCGACGCGACGGGCCTCACCGTCGCCGCACCCGACAGTGTCCTCCAGGTCTCCGAAGTCAGGTCGTTCCGGAACCAGGCCACCGTGCAGTGCGTCGACGAGAGCTACGACCACGGCTTGCGTGCCTTCCCGTGCAACGGCCTCGGCTTCCAGCAGTGGAACGTCACGGTGTGGTCCGACGCCACCCGTGAACTGAGGAACGTTGCCACCGGACGGTGCGTGGACCACAGTTTCGACTACGGGCTCCGCGCCATCCCGTGCAACGGTCTGGGCTTCCAGCGCTGGATCCAGACGCCGATGCCCAACGGTGGTGTCATGCTGCAGAACCAGGCCACTCACTGGTGCGTCGACGACAGTGCCCAGTACGGGCTGCGCGCGCTTTCGTGCAACGGCCTTTCCTTCCAGACCTGGTTCTGATCCACCGCACCGTCGGAACCCGGGCCATCTCCTCGATGCCGTACCGCGGACGCGGCCCCGGATCGAGGGGATGGCCCGCGTTCGTCAGGTCGCCTGCCGGGGTGTGGTGTGTTCCATGGTGATGCGGGGCGTGGACTGCCATTCGGTGATCTGGCGGACCACCCGGATCAGCAGGACACCGGCCACGAGCACGAGGCCCGTGCTGATGGTCGAGTAGACCGCGACCGTCTCGAAGTATCCGAGGGTCACGTCGCCGGAGCTGTTCTGGATGCGCAGGAAGTACAGCACCACGTAGTTGGCTACGAGGGCCAGCCACCAGGCGCGGACGAGCGGGCTCAGGGGGAGTGGGTCGACCTGGAGTTGGTCGGTCGGCACGTCGGGGCGGCTGGTCCGCCAGATGTCGTCGACGATGCGACGGGGGAACCACAGGTTCACGATCGGGCAGAACCAGCCGCCGATGGTCCAGCCGCGGCCCAGGCGGTGGTGAACACCCGACAGGCGCTCGGAGTTCACGCGGGCGCGCCACAACCAGGTCAGGAACACGGCCGCCGACGCGACCAGGGCGAGCACGCTCAGCCAGAGCGCGGTGGTGGTGGCGTCGTCCGCGGCGTAGAGGTCGCTGTCGGTGACCCCCGGCACGCCCGCGACGAAGTCGGCGACGACGGAGTGCGTGTTCCATGCCGCCCATGTCGCGTACAGGTCGACGGCGCAGACGACCGCGATGAGCACGGACGCCACCGTGGCGAGGGTCCGGACAGGCGTGAGCCCAGGTGGTGTGTGCACGGATCGCTCCGGAATGATCAACTGTTTCAGGTTTTCCCACACCTGCGGGAAAATTTCGGGACGTGCGGTGAAACACCTTGGTATGACACACGTTCCTCGCGGTGGTCAGGACGCGTCGGAGGTGAGGACCCGCAGCCCCAGCGGAGTGATGAGGTGCGTGGCGAAGTTCTCGTGGCGGTCGGTCGTGATGAGTCCCGCGTTCCGCAGGACGCTCGTGTGATGGCTGATGGTGGCGGGTGCGACGCCGGTCTGCCTCGCCAGTCCGGTGGTCGTGCCACCGTCGATGACCGATCGCAGGATCGAGGCCCTGGTGTTCCCCAGCAGCGCGCTCACGTGGTCGCCGCCGCGGCGCCCGGCCAGCAGGCGTGACTCGGTTCGGATCGGGCACACCAGGACCGGGCGCTGCAGCGGGTCCGCGAGCGCCACCGGGTGATGCAGGCAGAAGTAGCCGGGAATCAGCACCAGGCCGCGGCCGTCGAGGTACAGGTCGCGGTCGAGCGGGTACTCGACCGTCAGGAGCGGCGGCTGCCAGGCCGTGGGTGGCCCGAGCCACCGCAGCAGCCCCTCGGCGCCGGTCCGCAGGTAGCTCTGGATCCCCTCGGCGCAGTGGGCACGCAGCGCGTCCTGGATGGTGCGCAGGTGCGGTTCGATCAGGGCCGCGAAGTACACGTGCAGGGCCCGCCGCAGATGTCGCAGTGCTGTCGACTTCCCTCGGGCGAGCTCGCCGAGCCAGCGTGCCTGCGCGGCCCCGGCAGGCCGGAGCAGGCCGACCTCCTCGCTCAGGCGGGGCCGCGGCGTCGAGAGAACCGTCTCCACCCCCGTCTCGAGGTCGGGCGCGTCCGTTGCGGGAGTGAGGAAGTCGGGGAAGTAGGCGGCGTGCGGCGCCATCGCCACCAGCGCGGCCACCGCCGCCCGCAGGTCGCCGTCCCGGCTGAGCCGCTCACGGACCTGGCGCCGCCACGGGTCGAAGGACAGTCCGCCGTCGGCGTGCTGGAGGACCTGGACACTGCTGACGATCTCCCACATGAGGTCGATCTCCAGGTGCAACCGCGTGCGCGCGAGGTCCGCGTCGGTGAAGTGGATGCGCAAGTGCGGCATGTCGTCTCCCTCACCCTCGTCGACACCGGCCAGCACATCAGCTCGCCACGTTGTCCAACAGCGGGTGCGGTGCGTGGACAACTCCACGGAACGCACGCCCGAACGACAACGAGCCGCCGTCGCCGGCCGACCGGGCACCCCCGTCACCGGCCGCTCGCCACACCCGAAAACCGCACCCACCTGCACGAGCGACGAGGGTCGTCACGACTTGTGTCCATTGTGGCCGATGTCGGACGACCCTCCCGGCCCGGTCAGAAGCACGAGTCTCCGGTGACCCACCTGTGGGAGCGGATCTTCACACCGGGCACCCCGGAGTACGCGTCGCCCTGTGAGATCAGGTACGCGCCGCCAGGTACACCGGAGTAGTTGGCCCCCGGATACAGGCACACGCCGCTGTAGGACGTGCTGGTCCCGTGGTTGTACACGGCCATCACAGGACTGGACGACGACCACGAGCACGTGACCGGACTGACCTGCCAGTCGTTGTCGGAGTTCGTCCAGCTGCAGCGGTTCCGACTGCCGTCGCTTACCGGCCACACGCACAGGTCACCGGCAGGGCACGACAGGGCCAGCGGCGAGACCTCGCGCCCCGGGGTTGCCGGTGAGCCGACCTGCACGTCAGGTCCCGAGGAGACGCCGGGTTCCGCCGCCGCGGTCCCCAGCAGCGACACCAGCGCCACGGCAGCGCTGAAAAGCACGGAAAGCGTTCTCTTCATGGTTCTCCCAACGGAATCGGTAAGCGGTAGACGCACACTCTGCCCCGCCCGCCGCGCGCTGGGCCCGTCGTTCGAACCCGCTCGAAACGCCTGTCACTCCGTGCTGGACGAGGACCGGGCACGGATCCGCCCCCGCCGGTGGCGGACCGGAGCGGAAGCTCGGCGACGAGGGTGGTGCCCGCCCCGGCCGGGCTGTGGACGGTGAAGGTGCCGCCGAGGGCCTCCACGCGGTCGGTGAGGCCGATCAGGCCGCTGCCGCCCTCGCGGTCGGCGCCGCCGTGGCCGTCGTCCGTGACCGTGAGGTGCAGGTGGTCGTCCTGGTGGTGGAGTCTGACGTGGACGGTCGTGGCGTCGGCGTGTTTGGCGGTGTTGGCGAGTGCCTCGGAGACGACGTAGTAGGCGGCGACCTCGACCGTTTCCGGAAGTCTCGCGGGGAGGTCGAGGTCGAGCTCGACCGGCAGGGCGGCGCGGC
Organism: Actinophytocola oryzae; assembly: GCF_004364325.1. Lineage (GTDB taxonomy): Bacteria > Actinomycetota > Actinomycetes > Mycobacteriales > Pseudonocardiaceae > Actinophytocola > Actinophytocola oryzae. Next base: position 289,888 of record NZ_SOCP01000002.1, read on the forward strand.
GGGCGAGTGACCTCAGCGCGGGACGCAGTCCACCCGAGGTGAGGATGGCCGGGTGGATGCCGCGCGACAGCTCGCGGAGTTCGTCGAGCACCGCGGTCAGGTCGTCGGCCACACGGCCGACCCGCGCACCGGTGTCGGGGTGGTCGTCGGTCTCGGTCTGGACGGCGCGGAGGTCGAGGACGAGGGCGACGAGGTGTTGTTGGATGCCGTCGTGGAGGTTGCGTTCGATGCGGCGGCGTTCCTGGTCCGCGGCGGTGACGATCCTGGCGCGTGAGGCGGCGAGCTCGGCGCGGTTGTGCTGGAGCGAGCCGGCCATGGTGTTGAAACCGCGCTGTAGGGCGCCGATCTCGCCGGGGCCGCCGTCGGGGAGGCGCGCGTCCAGATCGCCGTCCGCGATGTGGCCCGCCATGGCCGCGGCACGTCGGACAGGTCGTGCGATGACCACCGTCAGGTAGCCACCGAAGGCGGCGATGAGCAGTACCGAGGCGGCGAGGCCCGTCGCGGCGGCCACCGTGGCGCGGCGGTCGGCGCCGTCGGCGCTGTCCTGGCGGCCCGAGGTGAGGGTGGTCTCGGTGGTGAGGAACTCGTCGAAGTCGGCGCGGATGCCGTCCAGGCGCTGCTCGCCCTCCTCGGTGACCTGCTCGGTGCTCGCCGCGGCCCGGTCGTGTCGGGCCAGGGCGAGCAGGGGGACGGAGTAGTCGTCCAGGTAGGAGTCGATCGCGGTGGCGATGCGGCCGACGGTGTTGCGCTGGTCGGGGTTGTCCGCGACGAGCCGGGTCAGCTGGTCGAGCTGTCCGGGAATGGCGGCCCGTGCGGCACGCCATGGCGTGAGCAGGTTGTCCGCGCCGGTGATGACGTAGCCGCGCAACCCGGTCTCCAGGTCGACGACGCGCCGCTCGGTCTGGCTGGCGACGACGAGCACCTCCTCGTCACGCTGTGCCTGCCGCTGCAGGTCGCGGAGCCGCGCGGTGGAGCTCAGCATGACCACGAACGCGCCCGCGACCACGACCCCCAGCGCCACGCTGGCCGCGACCAGCCGGAACGCGAGTCCCCCGGTTCGCTTCACGTCGCGGCCCGCCGCCCTCGGCCGATAATGGCGGGGTGGACGCTGGCGATTGGCCGCGCACAGGTTCGCGAGCGCGGCGGTCGAGCAGACGGACCCGGCGCTGACGTAGCCGTCGGACACCGGCTTCGCCACGTTCGCCTTCGTGATGACGGTCGGGTCGGCCAGGTACGACTGGACCGAGCGGCCGGTCGTCGGGTCCTTCGTCGACGCGGGCGCGGTCGGCTTCTGACCGTCGAGGATCTGGGCCGCCAGCCTGATCGCCACGTCGGCCTCACCAGCGACGGGCTTGTAGATGGTGAAGGCCTGCGTGCCGGCCATGACGTTGTCGAGGCCGCCCGCCGTGGCGTCCTGGCCGGACACCGCGACCTTGCCCGCGAGCCCCTGTGCCGTCAGCACGTTGATGACCGACTGCGCCATGGTGTCGTTGGCGACCATGACCGCGTTGAGGTCGGGGTGCTGGCCGAGCATCGTGGTGAACACGGTCTGCGCGGTGGCGGCGTCCCAGTTGCCGCTCTGGTCGGCGAGCCTGGTCCAGCCGGGCTGCTTGGACAGCACCGAGTTGTAGCCCTGCGCGAACAGGGTGGCGTTGTTGTCGGTGGCCGCGCCGTCGATCTCGACGTAGTTCACGGTGGACTTGCCCTTGACCTGCGGGGCCTGGGTCAGCGCGGTCCCCTGGTCCTCGCCGACCTTCACGTTGTCGTAGGACACGTAGTACGAGGCGGTGCCCCCGGCCGTGAGCCGGTCGTAGTCGATCGTGACGACATCGTGCTGCTGTGCGAGTGCCTCGATGGCCTTGCCGGAGCCCGAGTCCAGGTTCACCACGAGCAGGACGCCGACGCCCGCGTTGATGAGTGCCTGGGCCTGCGACTGCTGGGTGGTCGCACTGCCGTTGGCGTTGTCGATGTAGCAGGTCAGCTTGCGTGCGGCGCACTGCTTCTTCAGCTCGGTGGGATCGGCGGACACCCAGCGTGGTGAGGACGCCGTGTCCGGCAGCAGCACCCCCACCTTCGTGTTCGCGGGCGCCGTGCCTGCCGAGGAGTCGCCGCTGCCGCAGGCCGCCAGTCCCGCGCCCATCACGACCGCGATGCCGGCCAGGGCCATGGCCTTTCGGGATGTTGTGAGCATAGGTGCGTCCCTCCTGGTCGTCGGACGGAGACGGCACGCGCGTCCCGTTCGCATGACCCAGGGTGTGCTCGGACACGGCGTGTGTCTGCGCAGGAGGCCCCCATCCTCACTACCGGCTAGCAGGAACCGCCGGTACCGGACAACCGCCACGTCGTGCGCCGCTTCAGCGCCGTCACGGCCGGCCGGACGTCCCACGAAGGTGTCGCGGAGTTGTGGCCGGGTCGGGGGACCGGTGAGATCCGGGAGGACCGGAAGGGAGTGGTGGGCATGGTGCGCCGGTGGCTGTGGGTGGTCGTGCTGGTCGTGTGCGGGCTGTTGTTCGGCGCGGTGTGGTGGGTGCTGAGGGAGACCGGGAACCCGAACCTGGTGCCCGCGCTGATCCTGCTCGGTTCCGCCGTCATCCCGCTGACGTTCGTCACGTTCGTCGCCGGGCAGCGGGTCGGGTTCGGGGTCGGTGCGGGCACGGTCGGGACGGTCGTGCTGGTGGGCGGCGTGGTCGGCGTCGTGCTGGCGGGCCTGGTGGAGTACGACACGGTCAGGGGCCTTGGCGCGCTGCCGATGGTCGGGGTCGGGTTGATCGAGGAGGCCGCCAAGCTGACCGCACCGGTGGCGGTGCTGCTGGTGCTGGTGGTGCTGCGTCGCCGCCGCGCACCGGCCGACGGGCTGCTGCTCGGGGTCGCGGCGGGTGCGGGGTTCGCGGTGCTGGAGACCATGGGCTACGCGCTGGTCGTGCTGGTCGAGTCCAGTGGCTCGCTGGACGCGTTGGACGACGTGTTGCTGATGCGGGGTGCGATGAGCCCGGCCGCGCACATGGCCTGGACCGGCATCACCGCCGCCGCGTTGTGGGCGGCGGCAGGCCGGGGGTGGAAGGGATGGTCATGGCTGTGGTTCGTCGGTGGGTTCGCCGTCGCCGTCGCCCTGCATGCCACGTGGGACAGCGCGAACAGCACCTGGGTCTATGTCGTCCTCGGCGCTGTCAGCCTGGGCATCCTGCTCACCGCCACCATTCTCTTCCACCCCAGGACCGGGCGCGCCAGGCGGCCGGTCCAGCCCACGTTCGCCGTCGGTCCGGCCTGACCACCGGTCACCCGCCACACCTCACCTTCGCGGACAGGCCGGACGGACTCGTTCAGGGGGCGGTGACCTTCGCCCGTCGCTTGCGGGTCGTGGTCGTGGCCTCGGCCTGTGCGGTCTCGAACGCCTCGATCAGGCTGGCCGGGATACGGCCGCGGTTGGACACCTCGTGGCCGTTGCGGCGAGCCCACTCCCGGATAGCCTGTGCCTGCTCGTGGCTGGCGGTGGTCGCGCCGACGGGCTTCACCCCCGCACCGGTCCTGAGCCGCCCGCCGGTGCGCCGGGCGTGGGTGACGAAGTCCTGGACGCTTTCACGGAGGTTGCTCGCGTTGGCCTCGGACAGGTCGATCTCGTAGGTGACCCCGTCCAGGCCGAAGGTCACCGTGCTGATGTCCGTTGTCTGGCTGCCGTCGAGGTCGTCGACCAACTGCACGATCGTCTGCTGAGCCACGGGCGGGATCTTCCCTTCATCGGAACTGGGGTCTGGTCGGGTGGGTCCATTCCGGATCCGGACCGAGGCGAGCGTATCGCATGCATGAGCGAAAGCTCCATGCGTGTCCGCTCGGACTTCACCACGCGCCGCCCGGTGCGACCAGTGGTCCGCGGTCGATGTCCACAAAGGACGATCGAATCGGGGGAATCGCGCTCGACGAGGACTGGGCGGCCACCGTCGTCGGCCTTCTGTCGCCGCCGACGCCCGAGAGCCACCGAGCCGGCCGTCACCGTCGAGCCGGTGTCCCGGCGCGGCCGGGTGGATCGCGGGCGGGGTCCTCGTCGTCCTCGCGCTCGGCGCCATCAGCCGCTACCGCGAGCACGACGTTCCACTGTGGATCGAGGGCGCGAGCCTCGAGGACTTCGCCGCGGGTGTCGAGAACCCCCGTCTACGCGATCGTCCTCGACCTGCTCGGCAACATCGTGCTCAGCTCCACCGGCCTGCGGGAGCGACTGTCGGGTGGCTTCCGCACGGAGTTCTTCATCAGGACCGGGCTCGTCCTGCTCGGTGCGTCGATCAACCTCTCGGTCCTGGTCAACGCCGCAGGCCCGGCGATCGCGCAGGCGTTGTTGCCGATCACCCCATTGTTCGCGTTCACCTGGTGGCTCGCGGGCCGGCTCGGGCTCGACCAGAAGATCCGCGCGCGTGTCGATCCGTGGTGTGAGTGCCGCCATCGCGCCGCGCGTGCGCTCGCGGGCGAGGACACGCTGCAGATCGCCGCGATCGTGAAGACCCCCCAGAACGCGCTCATCGGTTTCGTCGCAGTGGGGTTGGTCGGCCGCCTACTTCACCTGCCGGGTGGAGCGGCGCACCGCGACCGAAGACGATCGAGCTGTGGCACCGGTTCCCGACGCTCGTGCTCGGCTTCATCGCGGCGACGGTCCTCGTCGACTCGGTCGGCGCGGCCGACGCCAGGGACACCATCGCGGTGGCGAACGACCTGCGGACCTGGTCCCTGATCGTCGCGTTCGTGAGCATCGGCCTGGAGTTCCGGCCGTCGTCGCCGCGTGAGGCGGGCTGGCGGCCCATCGGCGTGTTCGCGGCGGCGACGGTGTTCGACCTGGCCCTGGCGCTGGGCACCGCGAGCGTGTTGTTCGCGAACGTGGCGGTGTGGAGCGGCAACGGACTCGGGTCACGGACAGGGCGTGATGAGCGCCTGGAGCAGCGGGCCGAACGCGGCGACGATCTCGTCGGCGGTGAGCGCGGTGACACCGGGGAGTTTCACCGCGCGGCGGACGGCGCCGAGGCCGGTCAGGTGTGCGCAGATCATCGCGGTGCGCAGGGGTACGTCCTGGCCGGCGAGCCGTGCGGCGAGCGGCTCGGCGAAGTGCTGCTGGAACGTCTCGGCGAAGTGGGTGCCGTTGGGGCGGCACGCGGCCATGACCGCGCGGAGGAACGGGTCGGACTCGGCGTGGTCGTGGAGGTCGAGGAGGGTGCGGACGAGGTGCTCGCCGAGGTGCTCGGTGTCGCGGTCCAGCAGCGCGGTCGCCTCCGTCTCGAAGGAGACGGCCTCGGCGAACAGGTTTTCCTTGCTGCCGAAGTACTTCACGATCAGCGCGGCACTGACGCCGCTGTCCTGGGCGATCTCGCGCAGCCCGACCTCGGCGAACTCGCCGTGCGTGAACCGCCTCCGCGCGGCCTTCAGGATCGCCTGCCGGGTGCCGCCCGTCGCGACGGGCGGTGCGTGTCGTGGCGAGGCGTCCGTGACCATGGCGGGAGCCTACTGAACGACCAGGTCAGCGCCCGCGACGACGCGGTCGCTCGCGCGCACGGTGACGCGTGCGCCGCGCCGGAGCACCGTGGTGACCACCAGTGCGAGTCCCGCCGCGCCGAGGCTCGCCGCGGCCGCCATCCAGAACGTCACCTGGAACCCGGTGGCCGAGGGCACGACGGCGCCGTCGACCCGGGTGGTGTACGCGGCGAGGAGCGTGCCGCCGATCGCCGCGCACGTGCTGGTGCCGACCGTGCGCAGGAGCGAGTTCAGGCTGTTCGCCGACGCCGTCTCGGTCTCGGGCACCCAGGCCATGATCAGCGTCGGCATCGCGGAGAAGCACAGCGCGGTCCCGACGGACAGCACCATCAGCACGACCATCAGCAGCGGGATGTTCCCCGGCAGGAGCGCCAGCGCCACGTTGCCGCCGAGCATCACGAGCGCGCCGACCAGCAGCGTCACGTGTGCGCCCCGCCGCGCCGACAGCTTGGCCGAGAGGGGCGAGAAGAACAGCATCCCGAGCCCCATCGGCACCATGCACAGCCCGGCGACCATCACGGACACGCCGAAGCCGTAGCCGGTCGCAGTCGCCGCCTGGAGCAGCAGGGGCGTCATCATGAAGCTCGCGAACATGCCGACGCCGACCAGGATCGTCGCCGTGTTCGTCAGGAGCACCACCGGGCGTGTGGAGGTGCGCAGGTCCACCAGCGGCTGCCGCACCCGCGACTGGTAGACCGCCCACAGGGCCAGTACCGCCGCCGACCCGCCGAACAGTCCGAGGGTGGCGGCGCTGCCCCAGCCCCACGTGCCGCCCTGCGAGACGGCCAGCAGCAGGCTCACCAGTCCGGCGCCGAGCCCCAGCGCGCCGAGGACGTCGAACCGGCCGCCGGAGCGCACCGGCGACTCCGGCACGAAGACCAGCACGAGCGTGAACACCAGCAGCGACGCGGCGGTCGCCGCCCAGAACACCGCGTGCCAGTTCATGAGCTGGGCGATCACCCCGGCCAGCGGCATCCCGATGGCGCCACCGACACCGAGCGTCGAGCTCATCGTCGCGGTGCCGGCCATGACCCGGTCCTCGGGCAGCTCGTCCTTGAGGATGCTGATCCCCAGCGGCAGCACGCCGAACGCGGCGCCCTGCAGCATCCTGGCGCAGAAGAGCGTCGCGAACGACCAGCTGAGCGCACCCAGCAACGAGCCGACCGACATGATCGCCAGCGCGATGGCCAGCATCCGCCGCTTGCCGAACATGTCGCCGAGGCGTCCGCACACCGGCGCGCACACGGCCCCGGACAGCATGGTCACCGTGAGCAGCCAGGACGCCGCGCCCTGCGAGAGGTGCAAGGTGTGCGAGACGTCCGGCAGCAGCGGTGCCACCAGGGTGTGCATCAGGGACACGGTGACACCGCACCCACAGAGCACGATCATGAGCCGACTGGAATGAGCCGTCCTGGACGGTGAACCATTGTTCACCCCTGGAGTAAACCGTCGTTTACCCGACTGAGTCAATCGACTGTGACGGGTGTCCGTCCCGGTCGTGCCCAGGTGCGGGGAGCCCGTCGTCCAGGGCGACCATGCCGCCGTGGAACTGTGGATCATGCGCGAGGGCCGGTTCGATCCGCCGCCGGCGCGCCGCATCGTCGACGAGAAACGCGCCGGACCCGTGGCACGTCAAGGACTGAGCAGGACCTAGCATGGCCTGTTGCCCACCTTCGGCGCAGGCGACGCCGAGACGGTCGAGCGGCGCTGCGCACCGGGCGTCGGCCTCCAGGCGGCCAACACCCGACGCCACAACGCATTCACCAACCACACCTGCTCAACCACCCGAACAGCGCCGTAGGCCTGCGCAGCACCCTGCTGATCGTGCCGGGCGACGCGGTGTCGTCCTTCGTGGAACGACACGAGCTGATCCTGGCCGCGTTGCCGGACGTGCTGGTAGGGCGTGCGCGCGGCAGCCCTACCGTTCCTGGCGGCTCCTCCGCCACCGACGCACTCGGCGCGAGCATGGGCTTCGTGCCGCGTGACTCCCCGGGGTGGTGCGATCGGCCAGAACGGCCTGGACGTCGCCGTCCGCCCGGCCGAGAAACGCCGCGGCCAGCTGTCGGGTCTGCTCGGCCCGTGCGAAGGCAGGCGGGCAACCCGGCGACGGTCGACCGCGACGGCAGGCGCTACCCGTCGGTGACCACCGCGCAGCTCTACGGAAGCTGGGGGAGAGCCGGCGGGTGCCCGAGGAACCCCCGACGGCACGGAGCCAGTGGCGGGCGATGCGCAACCATCGGTTGGCCCAGGGCTCAGGCGCGGGCGTAGCGTTCCGCGAGGACCTGTAGCAGTGGCCGTAGCTCGGCAGGTGACTCGACGGTGAAGTCCATGTCCAGCATGCCGATGTAGGCCGCGACCGTGTCCAGCGAGTCGGCGCCGGTGATCAGGACCGAGGTGGTGTCGTCGACCGCCTCGACCACGCCGACCGTCGGGTTGATCCGGTCGATCACGGCCTGGGCGGGGGCGTCGACGCGCAGGCGCGCGTGCACCTGCCAGCCGCTGGACGCGACGCGGCGCATGGTGAAGGTCGTGTAGTCGTCGTCGGGCAGGGGAGTGGGCGCGAACCGGCGGTGGGTGCGCATGCGTGGCGTGATCCAGTCGGCGCGGTAGACGTCCCACTCGCCGCCGGACGGGTCGCGGGCCACGAGGAACCAGCGCCGCTGCCAGGCGAGCAGGCGGTAGGGCTCGACGAGCCGCGAGGTGTCCTGGTAGTCGAAGCGGAACCACTCGACGTCGTGGATCGCCGTGGCGATGGTGCGCAGCACGGCGGGGTCGACCTCGGGGTCCGGGGCGTCGGTGCCGATGTTCTCCGGTGCGTGGTCGACGACCGACGCCAGCGCCTCCACCGTCGGCCGCAGGCGCGGCGGCAGGACCTGTTCGAGCTTGGCCAGTGCGCGGGCGCTGGAGGTCTCGAGCCCGGCGATCCCCTTGCCCGCACGCAGTCCGATCGCCACGGCCACCGCCTCCTCGTCGTCCAGGAGCAGCGGCGGGAGCTTGCCGCCCGCCCCGAGCCGGTATCCGCCCGTCGCGCCACGGGTGGCCTCGACGGGGTAGTCGAGGGCGCGGAGGCGCTCCACGTCGTTGCGGATGGTGCGGGTCGTGACGCCGAGCCGTTCGGCCAGTTCGGCACCGCTCCACGACGGCCGCGACTGGAACAGCCCGAGAAGCGCGAGGAGCCGCGCGGATGTGTCCGCGGTCACTGCGACTGCCCTCCTCAAATAGGAACGAATCCTTCCTATAACCACCCTAGCGTCAGTGGCATGACGAACACGGACATCCGCCCCTTCCGCATCGAGGTCACCCAGGCCGAGCTGGACGACCTGACCGACCGCCTCGGCCGCACCCGGCTGCCGCGGCAGGCACCGGGCGACACCTGGGAGCACGGCACCCCGAACCACTACCTGCGCGAGGCCGTCGCGGCGTGGCACGCGTTCGACTGGCGCGCCGCCGAGGGGCGTCTCAACGCCCACCCGCACTTCACCACCGAGATCGACAACCAGCCGATCCACTTCATCCACGTCGAGTCGCCGCACGCGGGCGCGACGCCACTGCTGCTGGCGCACACCTACCCCGGCTCGTCGGTCGACTACCTCGACATGATCGACCGGCTCACCGACCCGGTCGCCCACGGCGGACGCGCCGAGGACGCGTTCCACGTCGTGGTGCCGGACGCGCCCGGCTTCGGCTTCTCCAACCCGGTCACCGAACCGGGCTGGACCACCGCCAGGGTCGCCCGCGCCTACGACGCCCTCATGCGCAGGCTCGGCTACGAGCGCTACGGCGTGCACGGCTCGGACCACGGCGCGCTGGTCGCCCGCGAACTCGGCGTACTGAACCCGGACGGTTTCCTGGGACTGCACGTGTTGCAGCTGTTCTCCTTCCCCTCCGGCGACCCCGCCGAGTTCGAACGACTCGAACCGAGGGACTACGCCGGGCTGGAGCACATGCGGTGGTTCCAGAAGGTCGGCGGCTACAACACCATGAACGCCAGCAGGCCGCAGACGGTCGCCGCCGGTCTGAGCGACTCACCCGTCGGGCTGCTCGCCTACAGCGAGCTGTTCAACTCCTTCGGCAACGGCACGTCACTGGTGCCACTGGAGTCGATCCTGACCGAGGTGTCCGTCGCCTGGTTCGCGAACGCGGCCGCGGGCATGGCCCGGTCCTACTTCGACAACGCGAACGCCGCCACCGACGAACCGGCACCGGTCAACGCCGCCCCGACCGGCGTGGCCGTGTTCGCCGACGACTTCCAGACCATCAGGGTGTTCGCCGAACGGGACAACGCCAACATCGTGCACTGGAGCCGTTTCGAGAAGGGCGGCCACTTCGCCGCACTCGAGGTGCCCGAGATCGTGGTGGACGACATCCGGACGTTCTTCTCGGCACTGAAATCCAGTTGACGGAGTGAGGACTCACTCCGAAGACTGGGCCGGTGACCAGACCCGAGGCGAGCAGGCGCGCGCCTGCCATGAAGCCGGACGAGCGCCGCACGATGATCGTGCGTGCGGCGTTGCCACTGGTCGTCGAGCACGGTGCCTCGGTGACCACCGCCCAGATCGCGCGGGCCGCCGGGATCGGAGAAGGCACGATCTTCCGCGCCTTCGCGGACAAGGACGAACTGCTCGACGCCTGCCTGCTCGAAGCCCTGCGGCCGGACAGCGCGCTGGAGCTGATCGCCGGGATCCCGCTCGACCAGCCGCTCGCCGCCCGCCTGGCGGCAGCGGCGGGCGCGCTGTCCGCGCACCTGAGGCGGATGGGCGCCGTCCACGCCGCCCTGCGTGCCTCCGGGTACAGGCGTCGACTCGAACGGCCGCGCCGCGAAGCGTCCCTCGCCGCGACGCGAGCGGCGGTGGCCGCGTTGTTCGCGCCCGAGGAGGAGCTGCTCCGCCTGCCCGCGGAGCAGCTCGGCGCGCTGTTCCTGTCCCTGCTGTTCACGCGAGCCAGGGAGGACGAGGGGAGTACGGAGATCGACGTGCTGGTCGACGTCTTCCTGCACGGGGCGGTGACCGACCGGTGATGCCCGGTACCGGCTCGACACGCGGCCTGCGGCAACGGCTCAGGAAGGCCAGCAGCACCGTCCCCGACAGCGGCCTCACCGGTCCGGTGGACATCCCGGACCCGAAACCGGCCGACGAGCCCAAGGACCTGCGGGCCCGGCTCCGGCGGATGCGCGACGCCGCCGCCGGGACGGTGCGTGGCCTGCCGAAGGTGGCGAAGCTGACCTGGCAGGCCAGTCCGGTGATGACCGTCCTGATCCTGGTGTCCACCGTGGTCGGCGGCCTGACGCCGACCGTCACCGCCTACATCGCCAAGCTGCTGCTGGACTCGGTGGTGGCCGCGGTGGCGGGGCACGGCTCGACCGGCACGATCGTCTGGATCTCGGTGTTCCAGCTCGGCATCCTGACGTTCACCGCGGTCAGCACCGCGCTGACCAACGTGGCACAGCAGCTCCTGCAGGAACGGATGACGCTGACCATCCGCCACCAGGTGATGGAGCACGCCAGCAGGCTGGACCTGGCGTTCTTCGAGGGCTCCGAGTCCTACGACCTGCTGCGGCAGGCCTCGCAGGAGGCGCCGTCCCGCCCGGTGTCGATGATGACCTCCGCGCTGAGCCTCGTCCGCACGGCGATCACGTTCGCCAGCATGATCGTGCTGCTCGTCTCGGTCAGCCCGCTGCTGGCGGCGGTCGTGATGGTCGCACCGATCCCCGCGTTCGTCTCGCAGTCGAAGTACGGGGCGCGTGCGTTCATGCTGGCGCTGTTCGTGTCGCCGATACGCCGCCGGATGGAGTACCTGTCGTCGCTGGTCACCACCGACACCTATGCCAAGGAGACAAAGGTCTTCGGGCTCGGCCCGTACCTGGTGGACCGCTTCCGCAGGCTCGGCCAGACATACTACGCACGCGAACGCGAGCTGACGACGACCCGCAACCTGGTCGGCACCGCGTGGAGCATGCTCTCGACGGTGGCCGGTGCGGGCATCGCGCTCTACATCGCGTTGGAAGCCGTCGCAGGCAGGCTCACGATCGGCGACCTCGCCCTCTACACCAGCGCCGCGACCGCGGTGCAGTCGTCGGTGCAGGGCCTGTTCACCGGGTTCTCGGGGATGTACGAGAACAACCTCTACCTGGACACGCTCTACCTGTTCCTCGCCACGAAACCGACGATCACGGCACCGGAGAAGCCACGGCCGATGCCACGGCCCGTGCTCGGGCACGTGCGGTTCGACGAGGTGTCGTTCAGCTATCCCGGCTCGGAGGAACGCGCGCTGGACAGTGTCAGCTTCGAGATCCGGCCGGGGGAGACCGTCGCGGTCGTCGGCCGCAACGGCGCGGGCAAGTCGACGCTGATCAAGCTGCTGTGCAGGCTCTACGACCCGACGGAGGGCCGGATCCTGCTCGACGGCGTGGACATCCGCGAGTTCGACCCCGACGAGCTGCGTGCCTGCATGAGCGCGATGTTCCAGGACTACGTGACCTACCAGGGAACGGCCGCCGAGAACATCGGACTGGGACAGCTCGGCGCGCTGGAGGACCGCGCACGGATCGAGGACTCCGCCCGCCGCGCGGGCGCCGACGAACGCATCGAGCGGCTGCCCAGTGGATACGACAGCCCGCTGGGCCGCTGGTTCGACGAGGGCGTGAGCCTGTCCGGCGGTGAGTGGCAGAAGATCGCGCTGGCTCGGGCGTTCATGCGAGACGCGCCGATCCTGGTCCTCGACGAACCGACCTCGGCGCTGGACGCCCAGGCCGAGCACGACCTGTTCGCCCGGTTGCGTGCGCTCGCCCACGGCCGGACCACCCTGTACATCTCGCACCGCTTCTCCACCGTCCGCCAGGCCGAGAAGATCCTCCTGCTCGACCACGGCAGGCTGGCCGAGCACGGCACGCACGAGGAGCTGATGACCCTCGGCGGGAACTACGCGGAGCTGTTCACCCTGCAGGCGTCGGCCTACCTGGCGGACTGACCGCGGGCGCGATCAGCCACCGGGTTCAACTCGCGTCGTAGATCCCCCTGACCGTGAAGTCCCAGCTCTGGTCGACCTCGACCACCGGGAGCCGTCTGCCGACGACGTTCCCCGTGGCGGGGTCCATGGTGAACGTCCCGCCCGCGCCGCGCACCTGGTTCCGGTCCCGGTCGGTGCGCCCGAGTTCGAACCGGACGTCGGTCCTGGACGGGAGCCTGCCGTCACTCCCGGCCCCGGCCCGGTCGATGGCCTCGGTCGCCGCCAGCACACCGTCGTGCGTGATGACCGCCCAGCCGTCGGCGAGATCGGCCGTGCCGAAGGCCAGGTCCTCGAACTGGGCGGTGAGCTGCTCGAACTCCACCACCCCGTCCTGGCGGAGGGCGTCCGGGTCGACGAGCGGGGTGTAGAGGATCACGGTGTCGGCGTCGCGGTCCTGGCTGTTCGGTCTGAGGTCCTCCCGCGTCCGCAACACCGAGGCATCCGAGCCGGAGATGACCGTGATCACGCGGTTGCGGACGCAGTTCCGCTTCCGCACGTTGACGACGAGCTCGTCGAACAGCTCGGCACGCGCCGCGTACAGGATCGTGTCCGGCGCACCGTCACCGCACAGGTCGCCCATGATCGCCTTGAGCTGCGCGGGCAACGACGCCTCGGTGTCGTACTGGCTCTCCACGGTGATCGTGAGGTTCGCTCTCGTCGGCGCGATCGTCATGAAGTCGTCGCGCAGTGCCGAGACGAACAGGTTCTCCTCGTCGCTGTCGAACACCAGCATCGCCTTGCGCGGCGTCGCGGTGCCCAGGTAGTCCGACAGCACGGTGACCTGGTCACGGGTCGTGGGACTCACCCTGGTGAAGCCCTGGACCTTGCTCTCGTTGATGCCGGTGGCGGTGACGAGGGTGGCCACCATCGGCAGGTCCACCGCCGCGAGCGCACGCATGACCCGCTGGGTGGTCCGGGAGCTGGGCACCAGGCCGAGGACGCCGACGAGGTGCTCCGGGCCGTCGGTCATCTCGGTGAGCTGGTCGACCACGCGCCGCCACTCCTGCTGGTCGCTGCCGGGATGCGCGAGCACCAGCCTGATCTTGGGCCAGTTCTCCTCGTTCGCGTTCAGCTGCGCGGCGTGGGCGCCTTCCAGCTGCGCGCGTATGCGTTCCCACGTGCTGCTGCCGGTCGCCGACGGGATCATCGGCGTCAGCAGCGCGAGCGTGACGTGGTCCTCCCCGTCCACGCGCTCGTTCTCCGCGTGGATCCTCCCCTCCACCGCGGCCAGCCGGTCGTCGAACACGTAGGAGCCGTCGGTCACCCCGACGCACTCGCCACCCCGTTCGGCGACCCCGTCCCCGCAGCTCGACCACATGACCGTCACGACCACGACCGCGGCGACGAGGGCCACCGCCGTGGCGGCGGCGATCGTGACCTTGCGCAGGCTCCTGCGCTTCCGCTCGGCCGCGGTGACCGGCGGCGCGAACGTCGGTGGCCCGGCACTCGGCCGCACCCCCGGGTCGGTGACGGTGCTGGGCCTGCCGTCGACGGACAGTTCGGCGTTGTGCGGGTCACCGGCCATCGCGGCGAACCGGTCCGTCTCGTCGCGGAGCCGTGCCCGGCCGGTGCGCACGTTCTGTCGCAGCACGCGGAGTTCCTCCTCGACGGCCCTGAAGAGCTTGCGCCGGTCCGCGTCGGACATCGGGTCGTGCGCGCTCCACAACGCCGCGACGAGACGCGCCACCGCCGCGGTCACCACCTCCGACGGCTCGGTCCAGCCGACCCTGGCCAGGACCTGGTCGGGGTCGACGTCGTCGCAGTCGAGGTCGTTGGGTGCGGCGGTGATCGCGTGGAGGTCGGCCAGCCAGTCGTCGATGCCGGTGTGTGCCAGTCGGTCCACCAGCCACGCGACCACCGACGCGACGTCCCGGCCGGCCAGTGCGTGGTACAGCCGATCGCCTTCCTCGCCGTTGTCCCGCAGCCACCGGTGCACCTGCGACCACCTGTCCGGGTCGTCGGCGAGCTGGCGCAGCAGCAGGTGCCGCAGCACGGGAAGCATCGTCACCCGGCCGCCGGGGGCGTCGGAGGTCTGCAGCTCCGGCGGCACGACCACGTCGGAGCCGCGGCGCGAGAGGTGCTCGGCCTGCTCGATGTCGCGGGCGGCCGAGCACGTGACCAGGTTCTCGAAGGAGGGTCCGGAGGTCTCCTCGACGAACAGGGCCAGCAGCTTCTCCTCGGCCGTGGTGTCCTGCTCGTCGCCGGGCAGGTGGACCCGGAGGAGGGCCTTCAGCGAGGCTGTCCTGCCGCCGTTCCTGACGATGGCGTCCACCATGACGGCGGTGGCGGCGGGATGGCCGCGGGTGAAGCGGTAGACCGAGGCCGCGGCCTGTTTGGCATTCGTCCGCACGCTGCCCGCGGCCGCCACCATGGCGTCGACCTCGTCGAAGGTCAGGTCACGCAGGCCGACCGGGTAGTACCAGTCGCTGTCGGCTCCCGTCCGGCTCTCGTAGTCCGCGTAGCAGGCCTCCTCGGCGGCCGGGGTCCGCCCGTCCAGCACGGCGTGCGTCCGGACGAACGCACCGGAGGCGGTCGCCACGACGGTGAGCGGATCGGGCTCACCGGGGTGGTCGACGGCGTGTTGCCTGCGGACCTGGGTGAGTTCCCTGAGCAGTACGGCGCCGCACCCGCTGTCGACGTTGTCCAACAGGGCCACGCAGTTCAACGACCACGCCCGCGCACCGCGGCCGGTGCCGAAGGCCGTCCGCAGGTCGGCCAGGAAGGCCTCCCACAGCAGCTTCGTCGCCTTGCGCCTGTCCTCGGCGTTGGTCGAACACGTCCACCGGTTGAGTTCGATCAGCTTGCTGATGGCGGCAGGACCGGTCCCGTACCAGGTCAGGCCTTCGTCTCGCATCACCTGCCAGGACAGCAGCGCTGTCGAACCGCCCTCGGCCATGGTGCGTCCGACGCGTTCCGCACCGGGCACCCCGCCGATGCCGGGGCCGACGGCCGCGACCTCCTGCGCCAGTCGCGTGAGGAACTCGCGGAGCCTGCCGGCCTGCCGGTACCGGACGAGAGCCTCCTTGACCTGCCGCTCGGCGGTCGGCACGTCGGTCAGGTCGAGATTCTCGGCGATCACCAACCGGGCGGTCAGAAACCGGGGAAAGGGGAGTTCCCGGTATCCCGCGGCCGTCAGGTTGAAGTCGAACACCAGCCGGGTCAGCAGGTTCCATGACGGGTGCGCGGTGTCGAAGGCCCCGCAGTCGATGCGTGCGTGGGGAACCTTGTCGTCGAGTCGGCTGTCCAGCTCGGACAGAAGGGCCGACTTGCCCGCACCATGGGGACCGGTGAACACGATGACCGGCACGCGCCTGCTGGTCGGTACTCCGTCGCGTTCTGGTCTTGTCACGAACTCGCGCACCAGCCCGATCGGGCGCTGCCTCCCGTACAAATGCGCCGGTCGTCCGGCCATCGCGACCCCCCAGTGAACGGTGATACTTCCTGAAGATATCGCCTGGACGGAAAACCCGCCGTCAAAACCCCGTAATTGGAACAGTGCGACCAGAGGAATCTCGGAGCCCGCACCTGGCCGGTGATTTACCCGCCCAGGTCGTAATTCGTGTGCGCGTGCCGACAACACAACTGCCTGACCCGAGAACTCCGCCCGCACCTGGACGTGATGCCCCGCGGGCGGAGTCCTTTCCGGAACGCTACTCGAAGAACTTCAGGCCCCATCCGGTGTCCCTGGTGGCACCCGGGACGTTCGCCCGCTGGTAGGTCACGTTTCCCCACCAGGTGAACGTGCCCGTGTACCAGTGTCGGTTGTCCCAGCTGTACGGCGTGCCCTTCGCGACCGCGTGGAACATCAGCGGGAACCTCGGCCCCGACGGCGGACTCGTGCCGATGTCGCCGTTGAGCAGCACGAACGTGTGGTGGCCCGGCCCGTTCACGGACAGCGTCGGATCCCAGCCGGTCATCATCGTCGCCCGGTTGGAGCCGAAGAGGCAGCCGTTCGACTTGTACCAGTCCCAGACGTACGTGGGGTCACCGCCCGCGCGCAACCGGAGGTCCGCCAGGCAGTACTGCTCACTCCAGCTGCCGTTCGCGGAGTACACGATGTGGAGCTGCCCGTTGGGGTCCTTGATCGCTTCCGGGCTCTCGTTGATGAACGGGTTGCCGACCACGCGTTCCCACGGTTCACGGGGCTGCGAGATGACATACCGCGGCCCGACCGGCGCCGTCGGGCTGTTCATCCTGGCGATGTAGAGATTCTGTTCCACGTTGGTGTCGCCGGCCCAACCGGACCACACGAACCAGCGTTGTCCGTTGAACGTGAACAGAGTCCCGTCGATCGCCCATTTGTCGTCCGGGAGGGCGAGCTGGGTCTCGGCGCCGTAGCCGCTGTCCGCCGCCGACGAGCTGATCACGAACACACGGCGGCCCGCACCGGCGTCGAGGGCGAAGTAGATGTAGTAGCGGCCGCCGTCGACGACGATCTCCGGTGCCCACACCCCGCCGCGCCCCCGGGTGTCCGTCCAGACGCGGCGTTGCGGGGCCGCCGCCAGCTGGTCGGTGGACGGGGCCTGTCGGACGGCCACGCCGTCGCCGACCGACTGCACCGAGACGTACGTGCCACCGACCCGGATGACGCTGGGGTCGGCGGCACGAATGCTCTGCGCGGCGGACGCGTCGGGTGCCATGAGGGCCTGCCACACGGCGATCGTCGCCAGGAGGGCCAGTACCAGGCCAGATGAACCGAAGCGGGAACTTTTCATGAGATCACTCCATACCAGCCTCCGGGTTCGACGTCTGTCCGGAGTGGAGCGAGCCGGCGGCGTCCGGCCGAGGGATGTGCGGAGGCGCAGCAGGGGGCATCCCCGGCCTTCGCGACCTCACGGTTGCGACGCCATGAGAGCGCTCTCACAGAGTGACGAAGACTATCCTCGGTGTCAACGCTCGGCGCTCGTGCGTCTCCGGGCAGGGGCCGCCGGGGTCAGCGGTCGGCGGGGCCGTTCGTGATCATCCGTAGCGGGACGTAGTCGGCGAGCGCTTGCTGGGCCTCGATGTTCACGTGTATCCCGTCACCGACGTCGTAGGCGGGGAGGATGCTGTTGGGGCGGAGCGGATCCTCGAGCACCCGGTCGAAGTCGACCGTGCCGTCGCACGTGCCCGCGCAGTCGTTGCCGTTCTCGACGAACGTGCCGACCGCGTGCCGGTCGAGGTTGTTCTGGTCGCTGTAGCCGGGGCGCGGGGTGATGGGCGTGACGTACACCCTGACGCCCGCGCCACGCAGCCGCGCGAAGACCTGCCGGTAGCTGTCCAGGATCTGCCGCGCGTCGCAGGCGTCGGCGAGGTCGTTGGTGCCGTAGTAGTAGAGAACCGCGGTCACGCCGTGCAGTGCGAGCACGTCCCGGTCGAGCCGGGCGAGTGCGTCGAGACCGGTGAACTGGCCGGGGATCGAGGGGCAGGCGGCGGAGCTGGTGGTGCCGCCGATACCCGCGTTGGCGATGGCGACCTGCCGGCCTGCGGGTAGTTCGGTGGTGACGCGCCGGGCCAGGTCGTCGGTCCAGCGGCGGTTGGTGCCCAGTTCGGTGCAGCCCGGTCCGCAGTCGGTGCTGCCCGTGCCGTCCACCACCGAGCTGCCGAAGGCGACGACGGTGCCGTCCAGGTCGGGGTTCGCGACGTCGACCGCGCTGACCAGGTAGGTGGCGCCCGTGGTCGCGGTGTAGGCGGCGCCGTCGCCGTCGGTGGTGTGGTCGCCGGACCCGGTGGGGGTCAGGTAGTTGTTCCGGAACGCGCTGCCGTGCTCGCCGGGCGTGGTCCGGCCCGCGAGGTACATGGACACGGCCACGTCGTCCTGTGGTCGCGTCGCGAGGCGCACCGGGTCGCTCCACACGTCCCCGCCCGCGGGCACCACGACCGCCGCGCGGCCGTGGAAGGTGACGGCGTTGGCGGGGCCGGTGAGTGCCGGGCCGCCGCCGCTGGGTGCCACCGTGGTCGCGTCGACGGACAGCGGGCTGGTGCCGAACGTGTTCTGCAGGCGGATCCGCAGCGCGTGACCGCCCTGGCTCAGGTGCGTGATCATCCGGACGGACTGGTGGTCCAACACCGCGGCGGACAGCCACTGCTGTGACTGCGCCCAGGAGGTGAACCACTGCCGGTGCCCCTGCCTGCCGGGCGTCGCGCCCGCGACCGAGGAGACGGCCACGACGCCTGCCACGAACGCCACGGTGAGGACGAGCAGTCGCCGAACGCGGTTGGTGATCGTCATAGGAGGCCCCGTCCCGTCACGGAAGATCAGACCTGGAGTGTCCGTGTGGATGCGGTCCGTAGTCAAGGTGTCAGGCCCTCGTCCGTCCGGGAAATGTTTCAGCTCCGGGCCGATGAATACGCGATCGTGACAGAGGCTTGATTTTTCTGAATACCCTTGGCTGGTTGTTCGCAATTGCCGGTAACGGCGGACACGCGAGCGCGGCTCCTCTTGCGGTGGCACAACACTGAAGAGCGAGGGTTTCGATGCCGCGGAGTGCGTGGCCGCTGTCCGAGGTGGTCGTCCGGTTCGCCGCGCAGGTGGCGGAGTCGGCCGACCACGCACTCGCGGCGGCGGGAAAGCGAGCACAGGACCGGCTTGGACAATCATTGTGTGTCGCCGTCGTCGGCCGCATGAAGGCGGGCAAGTCCACCCTGCTGAACGCGTTGCTGGAAACGGCGATCTCCCCGACCGCAGGCGGTGAGTGCACCGAGGCCGTGTACGTGTTCGAGCCGGGCATGCACACCACCGCGGTCGCGAACCGGCGCGACGGCGGCGATCCCACACCGGTGGTCCTCGACGGCCAGACCCTGCCACGCACACTGCCCATCCCAGCGGGCGACCTCCGCAACATCGAGGTGACGCTGCCCGTCGAATGGCTGGACGACGCGGGTCTGGTGCTCGTCGACGCCCCGGGCATGGCCTCCACGTCGACGGAGAAGTCCGCGCTGACCGAACGGATCGTCGCCGACACCGAGGACGCGGCGGCGGACGCCGACGCGTTGCTGTTCTGTGTCAACGGTCCCCTCAAGGACGACGAGGCGGCAGCCGTCTGACCGGCGGCACCGCGGTCGGCGTGCTGACTGGACCGCCACCCACCTGACACGACCCGGCCTGCGTGAGGAAGCCAGTCGAAGAGTGCCACCGAAGAACAAGAGCGCGGTGCGTCGAATTCGCCTGCCGCTCGCCGGTGATGAACCGCGATGCCGCCGGAGGCAACCTCCTCCGGGTTTCCGCGTCTTCGTTCGTGTCAACATGCCGGCGGGGGCAGAGCCGGCGCTCTTTCACGATACCCGGGGGGTAGTCATGAACCTGAAGAACCACGCGACCATCAGGCCTGCGAGTGCATTGACAAAGTTCGGCACGAGATTATTGGTCGCGACAGTGGCAGGTGCGGCATTCGCCGTAGCGGGATGTTCCAGTCCCACCGAGCAGCCGACAGTGCCAACGCCGAGTTCGACCGCCCGGCAGTCGGTGGCCGCTACCGAACTCGCCGACGCGCCTGCTCCTGCCGTCACAACGAATTCCGCCCCGGTCGCGGCGGAGTCGGACTTTCCGGCCGCCGTCGACCCGTCCGCACTCGAACACGGCGGCACTTACTGGGGTGTCTACGTCACGGTCGTGCGCGCGGACGACAACGGCCAGGTAAGTCCGGCTGACCAGAAACGGCTCGACGCGGCCAGGAAATCGTTGACCGACCTCGGGTACCAGCCGGATTCCGGGGTCTACGACAACGGCTGCGAACAGGGCGTGCAGGAACAACTTCACCTGGATCCGCAGCGCACCTATGCCGCGGTCAGAATCTACTTCGCGACGCAGACCCAGGCCGAGAAGTTCGTCGAGGAATACCAGCCGGGTGTCGTCGGCACCGCGAAGGTAACCCTTTACTGCATGGACTGACCCGAGCAACCGGGCAGGTGCGGTACTGTACCGGCAGGTACATTCTCGGGAGGGTCCGGTGATCACGAAGAAGGGCGCGGCCACCCGTGCGCGGATCATCGACGCGGCGGCCGACGAGATCCGGGACCGGGGTATCGCCGCCGTCACGCTGGAGGACGTCGGGCGGCGCAGTGGTACCGGCAAGAGCCAGATGTTCCACTACTTCCCCGACGGCAAGGAGCAGTTGCTGCTCGCCGTCGCGCGGCGGGAGGCCGAGCGGGTGCTGGAGGACCAGCAGCCCTACCTCGGCGGGCTGACCTCGTGGGCCGCGTGGCAGCGATGGCGGGACGCCGTGGTCGCCCGGTACCGGCGGCAGGGCGTGCACTGCCCGCTCGGTGCGCTCATCACCGAGGTCGGCAGGCGCACGCCCGCCGCGCAGGCGGTGACGAGCGAGCTGCTCGCCCAGTGGCAGCGCGAGGTGCGGGCAGGCATCGAGGAGATGCAGGCCCGCGACCTGGTGGACCGGGAGCTCGACCCCGGCAGGACCGCGGGGGCGGTGGTCGCCGCGATCCAGGGCGGGGTGTCGATTCTGATGTCGACCGGTTCGGTCGACCAGCTCGAGTCCGCCCTGGACCTGTGCCTCGACTTCCTGCGTCAGTCCACCCAGTTGCGCACGGCGGGCCGGTAGCCCGCGGGCTTGTCCGCCACCTGCACGCCGGGGCTGACGAGCCACGACTGGTACCTCGGTGTGAACATCCCGTACGGCTTGCCCAGCGGCACGGAGCCCGCCGCGTCCAGCTCGGCCCGCAGCTCGTCGGGCAGCGTGAAGTCGAGGGCCGCGAGCGAGGTGTCCAGCTGCGCCGCGCTGCTCGCCCCGACGATGGCCGACGCGATGCCCGGCTGGGTGGCCACCCAGTTGATCGCGACCTGGGCCATCGTCACGCCGAGCTTGTCCGCCACGGTCGACAGGGTCCTCAGCAGCTCCCAGTTCCGGTCGGTCCACGCGGCACCGGCGGCGCCGTCGCCGGTGAGCCTGCCGTCCCCGGTCATGCCGTCGGCGGCGTTGCGGTACTTGCCGGTGAGGAAGCCGCCGGCCAGCGGGCTCCACGCGGTGATGCCGAGGCCCAGTTCCTGCCCCGCCGCCACGTGCTCCGCCTCGATGGCCCGGTCGACCAGCGAGTACGGCAGCTGCAGGTTGACCAGCGGCGCGAGCGAGTGGGTCTCGGCGAGGGTCTGGGCGCGTGCGGCGTACCAGGCGGGCACGTCCGACAGGCCCGCGTAGCGGATCTTGCCCGCGCGGGTGAGGTCGTCGAACGTGCGCAGGACCTCCTCGACCGGGGTCAGGCGGTCCCAGGTGTGCAGGAGGAAGAGGTCGAGGTAGTCCGTGCGCAGGCGCCGGAGCGAGGCCTCGATGGCCCTGATCATGTGCTTGCGGCCGTTGCCGCCCGCGTTCGGGTCTCCCGGGTCGACGGTGTTGGTGAACTTGCTGGTGAGCACGAGCCGCTCGCGGGTCCCGGCCTCGGCGACGAGGTTGCCGAGGATGGTCTCGCTCTCTCCCGCGGTGTAGAAGTCGGCGGTGTCGATGACGTTCCCGCCCGCGTCGAGGTAGCGCCGGAAGATCGGCCGCGCCTCGTCCTGCGTCCTGCCGTAGGGCGCGTGGAACCCGCCGGTGCCGAAGTTCATGGTGCCGAGTGCCAGCCGGCTGACGCGCAGGCCCGACCTGCCGAGGAGGAAGTACTGGTCCAGTGACATGCCACCACGGTGCCCACACAAAAATGTACCCGCAAGTACAGAACCGGGTCGTCTAGATGCTGATCCCCCGGCTGCGCAGCCACGGCAGCGGATTGATCTTGCTGCCGTCCTGGTGGACCTCGAAGTGCAGGTGGGGGCCGGTGGACTCGCCCCGGTTGCCCAGCGTGGCGATCTGTTCGCCCGCGCCGACCCGCTGGCCGACCCTGACGAGCGACTCGTTGATGTGCCCGTACACCGTGATCAGGCCGCCCGCGTGCTGCACGCGCACCCACAGCCCGAACCCGCTCGCCGGGCCCGAGTTGATCACCGTGCCCGCCATGGCCGACACGATCGGTGTGCCGATGCTGTTCGCGATGTCGATGCCGTAGTGGATGGTGCCGCCACGCGGTCCGTACGTCGAGGTCAGTCGGCCCTGGACCGGCAGCACCACGTCGGCGCCGGACACGGCCGTGACGGCCGGGCTGCTCGGGGCGCTCTGTGCGACCAGCGCGGCGCGGCGGTCGGCCAGCTGCTGCACCTCCGTCTGCGCCTCATCCTCCAGGACAACCGCCGCCTGGTACGCCTGCTCGGCCGTCGCCTTCGCACTGCCCGCGGCGTCCCGCTTCTTCTCGGCGTCGGCCAGTGCCGCGGTCGCGTCGTGGTCGGCCTGGGCCTTGTCCGTGACCGCCACCTGTGCGGTGTCCATGACCTCGCCGTACTGGCCCGCGAGCACGGTCAGCATCGACGCGCGGTCCAGCAGGTCCGACGGGCTCGCCGCGCCGACGTAGGCCCGTGCGGAGAACATCGCGCTGCCGTGCCGGTAGCTCGTCGCCGCGAACTCGTCCAGGTCGTCGCGTGCGTCCCGTTCGCGGACGGCGGCCGCGTCGGCCTCCGCGCGGGTCTGCGCCGCCCTGCCCTGCGCGGCCGTGTACGCCGCGTTCAGGTCCTGGTACTGCTTCTCGGCCGCGCTGAACGCCTCGTACGTGTCGGCGACCTGCTTCTGCGCCGTCTTCAGCTCGGCGTCCGCCGCCGCTACCTGGTCGTCGACCGAACCGGGCTGCGCCGCGGCCGCGGACGGCCCGGTCAGCGCGGTGGCGGCGGCGACCGCGGCGGCGAGGCTCACGAACGTGGCTCGCGTCAGCGTGCGACGCGCGACCATGCGCGGCTCCAGGGGGTCGTCGGCGGGCGGTTCGGCCGACTATGTCCTGAACGTGCGTCCAGAAGCCAGTCAAAGGGACCTGAATCACAACGGTAAAGTAACGATCATGACACGTATCGGTACGGCCCGTTGACAGTCGGTGGGTGTGGATCTTCGACGGGTCCTGGTACGCTTGTCGTGATGATCACCTACTCGAACAGATCGGGGGTTCCGTTCGCAACAGGTGAGTGCTGATGCACCCCTTGATCGCGAACGAGAAATCCCGCCTCCTTTTCTGGTCGCACGTGCGCGAGTTCGCCGTGCCGCCCTCGATGGTCGAGTCAGCGACTGCCCGCCGCGCGGTGGGCGACTGGGCCGGAGCCTGCGCCGCCGCGCGTGTCGACGTGGACCTGAACCTACGAGCCGCCGGTCACGCCCGTGGCCGGGAGTTCGCGGTGCGGGTCCGCGCCGATCTGCGACATCTGGCTCCTGACCTGCTTCGCTCAGGAACGGGACGCCGTCCGGTTCCGCGTGGCACAGGGCATCACCGGCCACCCGGGGAACATCCCGGAGGGCTGGCAGCGGTGGGCGGAGGAGGCGTTCCAACCGCCACAGCCGTGGCGGGAACTGCTCGGCGCGGCGGTCCGTACGGCGATCTCCGGCCCCGGCGTCGGTGAGGACTACACCTACGGCCGACCCGCGCGCCGGTCGGCCTGCCTGCCCGGCGTCGTCCTGCCCAGCCTGCGGCGCAGGCCGCCCCGCGTCTGCGTGATCGTCGACACCTCCGGCTCGGTGAGCGACGCCGAGCTGGGCAGCGCGATCGTCGAGATCGCGGCGATCGTGCGCGCGGTGGGTGGTCGCCGTGATCTCGTCTCGGTGCTGTCGTGCGACGCCGCCGCCCACGTCACGCACCCGCTGTGCCGCGCGGAGGGGATCCCGTTGGTCGGCGGGGGCGGCACGGACCTGCGCACCGGCTTCGCGAGGGCCGTGCGCACCGGCCCCCGTCCGGACGTCATCGTGGCACTCACCGACGGACAGACCCCCTGGCCCGACGCGCGACCGCCCTGCCGGACGGTCGTGGGCCTGTTTCCCCGCCCTCTCCCGTCCGGTGAGAACGATCCCGACTACGTGCCGGACACACCACCGGACTGGGCGCGGGTGGTGGTCGTCGGCTGAACGCGCACCGGCGTCAGGTTCTCGGCCGGACCAGGCCCGAGTCGTACGCGAACACGATCGCCGCCGCCCGGTCCCGCGCGCCCAGCTTCGTGAAGAGCGTGCCGACGTGCGTCTTCACCGTCGTCTCCGCGAGGCTCAGGTGGTCGGCGATCTCACGGTTCGACGCGCCGCGGGCCATGAGGCGCAGCACGTCGGTCTCCCGCTCGGTCAACGTCGTGGGCAGGTCCGGTCGCGGCACCGGCCGGGCCAGCTGCCGGTACGACCGCAGGATCGGTCCCAGCAGCGTCCCGTCGATCCACGTGCCGCCCGCCGCCACGGTCCGTACCGCCTCGATGAGGTTCTCGGCCGTCGCGGACTTCAGCTCGAAGCCCGCGGCGCCCGCGTCCACCGCCGACCACAGCACGTCCTCGTCGCCGAAGGTGGTCAGCATGCAGACCGGCGGCCCGGCCGCCGCGTGCAGCTGCCGGGTCGCGGTCACGCCGTCCGTGCCGGGCATCCGCACGTCCATGCACACGACGTCCGGCGCTGCCTCGGTCGCGGCGGCCACGATGTCGTCGCCGTTGTCGCGTTCGCCGACCACCTGGATGTCCGCCTGACTGCGCAGCACCAGGCCGAGCCCGGCCCGCACCATCGGCTGGTCGTCGACCAGCAGCACCCGGATCACGCGGGTACTCCGTGCACGCGTGCGGGCAGCTCGGCCCGCACCACCCAGTGGTCCTGTTCCGGGCCCGCGGTGAACGTGCCGTCGATGGCGGTCACCCGGTGCTCCAGCCCGGACAGCCCCATGCCGGCACCCGGCGCACCCGTGGCGGTGCCGAGCAGGCTCTGGACCCGTAGCGTGACGCCGTCCCGGCCCGCCCGGAGCCGCACCTGCGCCTCCGGTGTCCGGCCGTGTTTGGCGACGTTCGTGAGGGCCTCGCGCAGCACGTCGTGCAGCACGAGCCGCTGCGTGGCCGAGATCTCCTCGCCGTCGGCGTCGAGGGTGACGGTCATGCCCGCGTCGCGGTAGGTCGCGACGAGCTGGTCGAGCTCGTCGCTCGGCAGCGGTCCGGTGGTGCCGCGGTACATCAGGGCCAGCGCCTCCCGCAGTGCGTCCATGCCGGTCCGGCCGACCGCCTCCGCCTGCCGCAGCGCCGCCGCCGCCTCGTCGGGAGAGGTCGTGAGGTGCATCCGCGCGCCGGACAGGTGCAGCAGCACCACGCTGAAGCTGTGACCGACCAGGTCGTGCAGGTCCCGTGCGATGCGTTGCCGCTCTGCGGCGACCGCCGACTCCGCCAGCTCGATCCTGGTGCGTTCCAGCTCGGCGATCAGGGCCTGCTGCCTGCCGACGAGACGGCCCAGCACCCACCCGACCAGCAGCCCGGCCGACCACAGCCACGCACCGATACCGCGGTGCCAGTCGTTGGTGTTCAGCGCCCAGATGAAGAACGGCGACACCAGGCACAGGGCCATCGCGACCGTGTCGGCCCGGCCCGAGCCGGTGGCCGCGACGATCGCGAGCGCCGTCAGCACCACCATGTACGCGGTCTCGGTGACCACGAACGCGTCGCCGACGAGGGTGGGGACCAGCATCCACGCCAGCAGCAACCAGCCGGGCATCGTCCGCCACACGAGCCGGACGAGTAGCGCGGGCGCCATCACCGCGGCCAGGATCCAGCCCCACTCCTTGGTGTAGTGGAAGTTCAGGACCTCGAACGCGCACCCCAGCACGGCGGCCTGGACGACGAACTCCTCTCGGCCACGCGCCAGCAGGTGCATGCCGTCGATGGTAGTGGCCGTGCCGCGTGCGGACGGCGCACCCGCCGCGATCTCCGACCACGGGACGAACCCTTTCTCCTCCCACGGTAGGAGAACAGGCGCCGCTCCTCCCTCCGGACCGGCCGAAGACGGCACCGCTCTCCGAAGACGCGGGCGCCTGTCGGCCAATACGGTTTCCCCGCCCGGTCCACCGATGGCGGGCGTCCCCAGTTCCCTTGCCAGGAAGGCGAAACCGTGCCCAAGACGGTGCTCAGGATCCTGCTCGTCGTGGTGGCTGTGCTCGTCGTGGGCGCAGGCGGCGTCGGCCTCCACTACGTGCGGGCCGGCGTCGACACGGTCGGCGAGGTCGACTTCAGCGAGCGCCTGGCCATCCCGCCCGTAGCCGGCTCCCGGGTCGACGCCGCGGGCACCCGCGTCTTCGACCTCGACATCCGTGCGGGCGAGACCAGGTTCCACGACGGGCCCGCCACGAGAACGGCCGGTGTCAACGGCGCCTTCCTCGGCCCGACGATCCGCGCGCACCGGGGCGAGAACGTCGCCTTCACCGTCCACAACGGACTCGGCGAGACGACGTCGCTGCACTGGCACGGGATGCACGTGCCGGCCGCCATGGACGGCGGCCCGCACCAGACTGTCGCGCCTGGCGAGACGTGGACTCCGAAGTGGACGGTCGCGCAACCCGCGGCCACACTCTGGTACCACCCACACCTGCACGGGAAGACGGCCGAGCACGCCTACCGGGGCGTGAGCGGGATGTTCATCCTCGACGACGACGACACCGCGGCCCTGAACCTGCCGGACACCTACGGCGTCGACGACCTGCCGGTGATCGTCCAGGACCGCGACTTCGACGACGGCAACCAGTTCGACGGCTCGGTGCCCTTCCTCGGCAACCTCGGCGCGCTCGGCGACGAGATCCTCGTCAACGGCGTCCTCGGCCCGTACACCGAGGTCAGCACGAGACTGGTGCGGCTGCGCCTGCTCAACGCCTCCAACGCCCGCATCTACGACTTCGGCTTCGCCGACGACCGCCGCTTCAGCCTCGTCGGCACCGACGGCGGGCTGCTCGCGGCGCCGTGGCGGACGACGCGCCTGCAGCTCTCGCCGGGGGAGCGGGCCGAGATCGTCGTCGCGTTCCGGCCCGGCGAGACCACCGAGCTGCGGTCATACGGGGGCGGCGAGGGCCTCGAGGGGTTCGGGGCGCGCATCAACGGCGGTGCGGACCGCTTCGACGTGCTCCAGTTCCGGGCCGCCGACCGCCTCACCGACACGACCGAGGTGCCCGCCGTGCTCGGTGCCGCTCCCGACGTCGACACCGACGACGTGGCCAGGGCGCGGTCGTTCGAGCTGGCCGGGCGGGAGATCAACGGCGCGAGGATGGACATGGACCGCGTGGACTTCGCCGTGCGCGAGGGATCCACGGAGGTGTGGGAGGTCGTCAACACCAACGGCTACCCGCACAACTTCCACGTGCACGACGTCCGGTTCCAGGTCCTCGACGTCGCGGGCGGCGCTGCGCCACCACCACTGCGGGGCTGGAAGGACACCGTGCTCCTGGTACCGGACAGGACGTACCGCCTCGCCATGCGGTTCAGCGACTACTCGGACCCGGACTCGCCGTACATGTACCACTGCCACCTGCTCACGCACGAGGACGAGGGCATGATGGGCCAGTTCGTCGTCCTGGGCGACGGCGAGGAGATCGGCAGCGTCGCGGGGCACGACCACCCGTGACGCCGACCCGCGCGGCCCGTGGCACCGTCCTCGCCGCGGCGACCCTGACGATCATGGCGCCTGCCCTCATCGCGCCCAGCCTGCCCGCCATGGAACAGGTCTACGGCTCACCGCTCCTGGTGCGCCTCACGATGACCATCACGTCGCTGGCCGTGGCGGTCACCGCACCGCTGTCCGGGCTGGCCGCCGACCGCGCGGGCCGCAGACCGCTGCTCGTGGCGAGCCTGCTGCTGTACACGGTGAGCGGCACCGCCGGCTACTTCACCACCGACCTGATCCTGTTGCTGGTGACCAGAACGCTGCTCGGCGTCGCGGTCGGCGGCATCATGACCTCGGTCAACGCGACGATCACGGACTGGTTCGACGGGCCCGCGCGGGCGTCGTTCCTCGGGCTGCAGCAGGTCTTCGCGAGCCTGTCCGGCGTGGTGTTCCTGCCGGTCGCCGGGATGCTCGCGACGATCGGCTGGCGGGTCCCGTTCTGGCTGTACGGCGTGGCGGCGGTGGTCGCCCTGTTCGCGCTCGCGGCGGTGCACGACCGGCCGCGAGCGAGCGCCCCGGCAGTGGTCACCCAACGCGCGATGACGGGCCCGGTGCTCGGCATCTGCGTGCTCGCGCTCGTCGCCACGACGCTCTTCTACATGGCGCCGACCCAGGTGCCGTTCCTGTTGGCAGAGCAGGGGATCGGGCCCGTTCTCGTCGGCGTCGTCGTCGCGGGCGGCACGGCTACGAGCATGCTCGGCGGCTACGGGTTCCCGGCGCTGCGCAGGCGGCTCGACCCGGCCGCGGTCAACGCGCTGTGCGTCGGGCTGCTCGGCGGCGGCTGGCTGCTCGTCGGCAGCACCGGCACGGCGACGGGGATCGCGGCGGGCCTGCTCGTCGGCGGGCTCGGCGTCGGCTTCGCGATCCCCAACCTCACCCTGCGCCTGTCCGACCTCGCCCCGCCCGCCGCGCGCGGCCGGGTGTTCGGCGGGCTCGTCTCGGGGATCTTCCTCGGCCAGTTCGTCTCACCGCTGGTCGTGCAACCCCTGGTCCGGACCGTCGGCGTCGCCGACGCCTTCACCTGGACCGGGGCCCTCATGGTCGCGGGCGCCGCGGTCGCCCGGATCACCCACAAGGAAAGGACAGTTCGATGATCTACCACGGTATTCGCTTCTCCCTGCGGCCAGGCGTGACCGACGAGGAGGTGGCGGCCGGCCTCGCGGCCATGCGTGCCGCCACGCTGTCGATGCCGACGGTCACGTCGTTCGTCATCGGCCGCGACATCGGCGGCGAGTACGACTTCGGCGCCGTCTCGGTCATCGAGGACCTCGCAGGCTACGAGGCGATGATGAACCACCCGGCGCACCTCGAGATCGACCGCGCCGGTCTGCCGCTGGTCGAACGGTTCGCGTCGTTCGACATCACCGACGACCCCGACCCGGCGCTCGCGGAGAAGATCGCCGAGATCCACCGGCGGCGCTACGCGGAGAACCCCGACGTCGCCGGTCTGGTCGCGGGCCTGGACGACTACAGCGGCAGCGCGGCGCCCAGCACGGAGGAGAACTGACGTGACCACGACCGAGATCGTGTTGCCGGGCCCCGTCGAGCCGGACGAGCTGCAGGTCCGGGCCCGTGACCTGCCGCCACCCGGCCAGGGGCAGGTCGTACTGCGCATGGAGGCGACCGGGGTGTCGTTCGCCGAGCAGCAGATGCGCCTCGGCAAGTACTACGACCAGCCGCCGTTCCCGTTCGTACCCGGCTACGACGTGGTCGGCACCGTCGTCACCACCGGCCCCGGCGTGGACTCCGCACTCACCGGCCGGCGGTTCGCCGCGGTCGTCAAGACCGGCGGCTGGGCCAGCCACCTGCACGTCGACGCGGCCGACCTGGTGGCGGTGCCGGTCGGCGTCGAACCGGCGGCCGCCGAGACCGTGCTGGTCAACGGGGTGACGGCCTGGCAGATGCTGCACCGCTGCGCGCGCGTCGCGACGGGTGGCGCGGTCGTGGTGCTCGGCGCCAACGGCGGTGTCGGCACGACGCTCGTGCAGCTGGCCCGCCACGCAGGCCTGCGGGTGATCGGCACCGCGGCGCCCCGCCATCACGACGCGGTCCGCGCGCTGGGCGCGGAACCACTCGACTACCGCGACCCCGGTCTGTACCAGAAGCTCCGCGGTCTCGCACCCGAGGGTGTGGACGCGGTCTTCGACCACGTGGGTGGCGAGGGCCTGAAGCAGTCGTGGCGACTGCTGCGCCGCGGGGGTGCCCTCGTCAACTACGGCTCGGCGTCCGCGAAGGGCGAGAACGCGTTGCTGCCGACGCTGGCGTTGTTCGGGCGCCTGTACGCGTGGAACTACCTGCCCAACGGCAGGAGCGCCACGTTCTACAACTTCTGGGCAGGCAGGCGCCGCGACGTCGACGCCTTCCGCGCCCGGCTCGCGGGGGACATGACCCAGGTGCTGCGCCTGATCGCCGACGGCACGCTGGAACCGCAGATCGCGGCCCGGATCCCCCTGAGGCGCACCGCGGAAGCGCTGCGGCTCGCGGAGTCGCGGACGGTGCTGGGCAAGGTCGTGATCGTGGGCGGCACGACGTGACCGCGCCTGCCGGTGAGGTCGACAGCCGTGCCGCCTACACGGGGTTCATGCTGGCCTACGTGGTCGGCCACGGCACCGCCGCACTGTCCAAAGGGGATCGACCGGTGGTCGCGCTGCCCGCGTGGGTGCCGCTGGTCCTGCTGGCGGCGGGTCTCGTGCCCGCGCTGACGCTGGCCGTGCGGGCGGGGGTGCGAGCGCAGCGGGCGGCGGGCGAGTCGAGGCGACGGGCGGAGAAGCTGCTGGGGGCGGCGTGGTGCACGGGGTTCACGGCGTTGTTCCTGGCCATCACCGGGCTGGCGACGGCACGCGACGAGCCCGCGCTGCAGGACGTGTTGTGGCCGGCGGGTTCGGTGCTGCTGGTGGGGTTGCTCAACATCGCGGAGGGTGTGGTGCGGGGCAACACCCTGCACTACACGCTCGGCTCGTGGCTGGCGCTCGTCGGTGCTGCGGCGCTGTTCTTCGACACCGCGGGCGTCTACGCGACGGTGGCCGTCCTGGGCGGCGGGGGCTACGCGGTCGCGGCGGTGCTGGAACGCAGGCGTCTCGCGACGGACGGCACGGTTTTCCCGCATACTGGTGTTCTGATCTCACGCGGTCCTGTAACGCCCGGCGAGTGATCTCAGCTGTCGTCGATCACTCGCGGGAGCGCTGCCCTACCTGGATCCGGCCCTCCCCGCGACGACCTCGCGGGGAGTTGGCCATTGCGTCGGACCGTCGAGTTGTTCACTGCCGGGGTCGTCGATGCCGCGGAGGTGTCAGCCGCGGGTGAACTCGTCCAGTGTCACGTCCAGCAGTTCGCACACCGCGCGTAGCTCGGCGCGGTGGTCGCCCGGGACGGCGTGGATGTGGTTGGCGCCGAAGCGGGACAGGAAGACCTCGGCAGGGGCGTCGAGCCGGGCGAACGCGTGTGGCCACTCCGGGGTCGACATCTTCACGAGTGCCTCGGTCGTGGTGTCGTCGTAGTTCTCGAACTCGCCGAGCATCAGCTGCAGGCGGTACCGGCCGTCGTCGCGGGTCAGGCGTGCCAGCGTCATCCGGCCCGGTGCGGCGATGTGCTGCACGGACGCGCCACCGGCCGGGAAGAAGAACACCTCCGGGAACAGGTGGACCTTCGCCAGGTTCTCGGCCGGGTCGTCGCTGCGCGCCGCGTACCACGTGGCGTGCTGCCCCGAGTTGCAGAGATCCCAGATGTCGCGGTCGCCGTGGTAGTGCCGGACGTCGGCGAACAGGACCGGTGTGCCTGCCACGTGTTTGAGGATCTGCATGGTGAGCGCGCCGTCCATGTCGGCCTCGGTCGCGCAGACGTGCGGCTCCTTGGGGCCGTTCCAGTCGTACGGGTCGTTGAGGAACGCCTCCGCGACGTCCATCGTGGCGAAGTACTGCGTCAGCTCCGGCTGCCCCTTGATGCCGGTGAAGTCGAGGTGCCACTCGTCGATCAGCTCACGCATGGCCAGGTACGAGCCGATCTGCCGTTCGAGGATCTCCTCGGTGAGCTTCTCGCCGTCATAGTGGACGTTCGCGTGCCGCTCGAGCCACCGGCGGGCCCTCGTCTTCTCGTCGGCGTCGGCCTTCTCGGCGCGGCGGACGATCTCCCACTGGTCGATCTCCTCGACGTCCACCCCGAACTGCCGGTGCCACTGGTCGGTGTTGGCCGTCGCGGTGTTCATGCCCATCGGACGGCCGCCGATCCGGCCGAACGTCTGGCCCCGCAGGGCTTTCACGGTGTGCGCGGCCGTCGCGCGGACGCCGATGGCCGCGATCACGGCGTCGTCCTCCGGGTCGCCCCACAGTCTGGTGTGGGCACGGCCGACCTGGTCGAGGGCGCCGCCCGCGGCCAGCATGCCGACCATGCCGGGCTGGACCGGGTCGAGGTTGGCGAGCAGGACCAGCGGGCTGGTGAGCTGTCCCGCGGCGAGCATGGTGAAGTGCGGGAACGCCCAGACGCAGTAGTGCAGGACGGTCAGGTCCACCCCGGCGGCCTCGACCTCGCGGGCGACCGACGTGGCGAGCGTGTTGGCGGACACGGGCAGGCGCGCCCGGACGACCTCGTGGCCCGCGTCCTGGAGTGCGCGGACCAGCTTGTCCTCGTTGGCGACGATGAACTCGGCGATGCCGCCGTGGACGTAGTCCCGTCCGTCGGAAATGTTGATCACGCCGATGCGGGCCACCGCACAACCTCCTGCGTCGGGGTCGCCGCTCGTGCGCCGGCGCCGCCAGTCCTGGTTTTCGCGTGTCGGATGGAAGTAATCGTTTTCTCAGAAGTTATGCTGAGGCGGGAAACGTGTCAATAGGGCAGTGGAGGCGATGAGTGGCAACCATCAGTGACGTCGCGGCGCTGGCGGGCGTGTCGACGGCCACAGTGTCCCGTGCGTTGAACGGCAAGTCCACAGTGGACCCCGTGCTCGCCGCGCGGGTGCTCGATGCCGTGCGGGAGCTGGGTTACCAGCCGAACGGCCCGGCGCGGAACCTGCGCAGGCAGGAGGCGGCCGTCCTCGCGTTGATCATCAGTGACGTCGAGAACCCGTTCTTCACCGCGATCGCCCGGGGTGTCGAGGACGTGGCACACGCCGTGGGCTACTCGGTGGTGCTGTGCAACTCCGACGAGGACGCGGAGAAGGAGCGACGCTACGTCGACGTGGCCGTCCAGGAGCGGGCGGCGGGGGTGATCGTGTCGCCGACGGCCACCGCCTCGAGTGTCGGCGCGTTGGTCCGGCGGGGCACGCCGGTGGTCGCGGTGGACCGGCCACTGCCCGACCAGGAGATCGACACGGTGCTCGTCGACACGCGGCAGGCGGCCCGGCAGGCGACCACGCACCTGATCGAGCAGGGGTACGCGCGAGTCGGGTGCATCACGGGCCCGGCCGGGGTGCGCACGGCGGACGACCGGCTCGCCGGGTACCGGGACGCGTTGAAGGCCGGTGGGCAGCGGGGCTCGACCCGGTTGGTGCGGCGGACGGAGTACAAGGCGGCGGGCGCGGAGAAGGCCGCGGCGGACCTGCTGGGCCAGGAGGAACGGCCGGACGCGTTGCTGGTGGCCAACAGCGCGATGGCGGTCGGGGTGCTGACCGCACTGCGGTCCCACGGTTTGCGGGCGGGACGCGACGTCGGCGTCGTGGCGTTCGACGACGTGCCGTGGGCCGGGCTGGTGGACCCGCCGATGACGGTGGTCGCCCAGCCCGCCTACGAGCTCGGCACCGTGGCCGCGAAGCTGCTGCTGGCCCGGATCGCCGACAACACCCGTGCCGCGACGACCACCATGCTCGGCGCCCGGCTCCTCGAGAGGGGCAGCTCGCACCGCGGCTGACCGCGTGGGCGTCGGCCCACGCGCTCAGCCGCGGACGAACACCGCGGCCGCGGGTCAGCTGTTGGCCTCGGCGTAGACGGCGGCCGCGTTGTCGGCCGTGATCAGCTTCGTGGTCAGCGTCTGCTCCTTCGGCACGTCCGTGCAGTCGACCAGGAGCTTCTTCGCGGTGTCCACGGCCTCCCTGCCGGCCGTGGGGTAGACGAGCGTGGCCGACAGGCGACCCTCCTCGACCGCCTTCAGGCCGCCGGACGGGATCGGCAGGCCGTCGATGCCGATGAACCTGATGTTCTTCTCGACGCCCGCCGCCTTCGCCGCGAGGTAGGCGCCCTCGGCCATCGGGTCGTTGTGCGAGTAGAGCACCTGGATGTCCGGGTGTGCCTTGAGCAACGCGTCTCCCTGCGACTGGCCCTTCTCCCGCAGCCAGTCGCCGTCGACGCTCGCGACGATCTCGATGTTCTTGCCCTTGATGCCCTCGCGGAAGCCGTCGCCGCGTTCCTTCGCCGGGGTCGAGCCGGCGAGCCCGCGGATCTCGCCGACCTTGCCGCCGTTCGGCAGCAGCGTCGAGGCCACGTACTCGCCCGCGGTGCGGCCGATCTCCACGTTGTCCGCGCCGATCCACGTGGTGTAGGCGTCGCCGTCGACCTTGCGGTCCAGCACGATCACCGGGATGCCCTTGTTGTAGGCCTTGGCGACCACCGAGGTCAGCGGTGTCGCCTCGTTCGGGCTGATGATCAGCAGGTCGATCCGCCTGGTCAGGAAGTTCTCCACGTCGGACACCTGCTTGGCGTTGTCCTGCTGCGCGTCGGCGAACTCCACGGAGAACTGCGGCACCTTGGCCGCGGCGGCCCTGATGTCGTCGTCCATCCGCTGCCGGTACGGCTCGGCGACGTTCGCCTGGCTCATCCCGATCGTGTACCTGCCGTCCGCGCCGCCGCACTTGTCCTGCTGGGCGCCGGCGTTGGCCTGACCGCTGTTCTCACTGGTGGTTCCGCACGCGCTGAGGCTGAGCGTGGTGGCCGCGGCGAGCACGGCGGCCACGGCACGACGACGGGCCATGTCGGTTTCCTTCTTTCCGGTTGTGTCAGACAGTCGGCCGCAGGCGTTGGAGCCCCGCGGCCACGACGATGACGAGCCCCTTGACGAGCAGCTGGACGTTCGGGTCCACGCCGTGGAGGCCGAGGAAGTTGTTGAGCACACCGAGCAACAACGCGCCGGCGACCGTGCCGACGACCGAGCCACGGCCGCCGGACAGGCTGGTGCCACCGATGACGACGGCCGCGATGGCGTCGAGCTCGTAGCCGAACCCGTCGTTGGGGCTGCCCTGGTTGAGCTGGCCCGCGTGCACGATGCCGGACAGCGCGGCGAGGAAGCCGCAGACGCAGAAGACGACGACCTTGACGCGGGTGACCGGCACGCCGGACAGGCGCGCGGCCTTCTCGTTGCCGCCGATCGCGTACACGTGCCGGGAGAACGCGCTGGTGCGCAGGAAGACGATCGCGACGACGGCCACCACCGCGAAGATCAGCGCCGGGATCGGCACCAGACCGTTGAACGTGCGTTCCCCCAGCAGGGAGAACGCGACCGGCGCCTCGCCGGGGTCTTCGCCGTAGGCGATGGCGACGCCCTGACCGCCGGACCAGATGCGGGCGAGGCCGCGGGCGATCTGCATGCCCGCCAGCGTGACGATGAACGCCTGGATGCCGAACAACGCGGACGCGAGTCCCTGGAGGAAGCCGAAGAACGACCCGACGAGCAGGATGATCACGACGGTGGCCGCGACGCCGAGGTCGTCGTCGACCATCAGCACGGCCGAGCCGACCGCGGCGAGCCCGAGCACCGCGCCGACGGACAGGTCGATGCCACCCACGAGGATCACGAACGTCATGCCGACGGCCATGATCCCGATCTCGGACACCGCGCGGACGACGTTGAACAGGTTGTCGCCGGTCAGGAACAGCAGCTCGCCGTCGTAGTGCGGCGAGAACACCACGGCCGCGACGAACACGGCGACCAGGCCGAACAGGCTCTGGAACCGGAAGAGCGCCGCGGTGACGCTCGTGTGTCCCGGCGGCTTCGCGGGAGTCCCGGTGTCGGTGACGTCGTCCTTCGTGGTGGTCACGCCAGTTCTCCCTCGCCCATGGCCGCCGCGAGCAGGTCGGCCTCACCCGCCTGCCTCGTGTCCAGCTCCCGCACGCTCCGCCCGCCCGACAGCACGACGACGCGGTCGCAGACCCCCACCAGCTCGGCCAGCTCCGACGACGCGAGCAGCACGCCGATGCCCTGCTGGGCGGCCTCGCCGAGCAGCTGGTAGATCTCGGCCTTCGCGCCGACGTCCACGCCGCGGGTCGGCTCGTCGAGCAGCAGCAACGCCGGCTCGGTCAGCAGCATCCGGCCGAACACGACCTTCTGCTGGTTGCCGCCGGACAGTGTGCCGACCGCGTCGCCGACCGAACCGAGCTTCACCTTCAGCTCGCGGACGATCCGGATCACGGCGGCGTTCTCCCGGCCACGTGGGACGATGCCCGCCGTGCCGAGTCGATCCACTATGGACACCACGGTGTTCGCGAGGACCGAGTGCTCGATGGCGAGCCCCGCGACCCGCCGGTCCTCCGGCACGAACGCGATCCCGGCCCGCAGTGACCGCCGTGGACTCGTGGGCCGGAACTGCCTGCCCCGGAACAGGATCTCGCCGTGGAGCACGCCGGGCGAACCGGCGCCGTAGAGCGTCTCGAGCAGCTCGGTGCGGCCGGAGCCGAGCAGACCACCGAGCCCGACGATCTCACCACGCCGCACGGTCAGGTCGATGCCAGCCGGCTCCCGCCGCCCCGACCGTTCGCGCCGGGGCGCCACGACGAGGCCGGTGACCCGCAGGACCTCCTCGCCCGCCTCGACCTCCGTGGTGCGGAACATCGTCTGTACCGGGCGGCCCACCATCGCCTCGGCCGCCCGCGCCGCGGTCATCTCGCGGGCGTCGAACTCCGTGACCACCGCACCGTTGCGCAGTACCGTCGCCCGGTCGGCGATCCGGCCGATCTCGTCCATCCGGTGGGAGATGTAGACGATCCCCACACCGGAGCGGCGCAGCTCGGCGATGACCGAGAACATCTGCTCGACCTCGGCGGGCGAGAGCGCGGACGTCGGCTCGTCCATGATCAGGACGCGGGCGTCGAGGGAGAGCGCCTTGGCGATGGTGACCAGCTGCTGCTCGCCGGTCCGCAGCTCCCCGACCGGCCTGCGGGGGTCGAGTGCGACGCCACACAGCGCGAGCAGTTCGGCGGTCACCCGGTTCGTCTGCCGGCGATCGACCGCGTGCAGGCGGTTCCTCGGTTCGCGGCCGAGGAAGATGTTCTCCGCCACCGACAGCGCCGGCACGAGGTCCAGCTCCTGGTGGATCATCGCGACGCCGGCACGCTGTGCCTCCGCCGGTCCGGTGAACCGCCTCGGCTCACCGGCGACGCGGATCTCGCCCGTGTGGTCGGTGACGTCGCCGGACAGGATCCTCATGAGGGTGGACTTGCCCGCGCCGTTCTCGCCGAGCAGCGCGTGCACCTCGCCGGCTCGTACCGTGAAGTCGATGTCGCGGCAGGCGCGGACGCCGCCGTAGGACTTGCTGACGCCGACCATCTCGACCACGTTCTCGCCTGCCGTGCCCGAACCGCCGTGGCTCGGTTCGACGGCGGGGGAAGGCTTCGGCACTCGTCGAGACTGGTGCACCACCGCGGGGTTGTCGTGGAGCGTGGCCGGATCCGGCCACGTGCGGGCCGGGCCGGCGCCCGAGGGCGCCGACCCCTGCCACCGAAACCCCCGCACTACAGCGTGATCTCGCCGTTGAGACCGAAGTACTCGTGCCACTTGGCGCCGCCGAGGAACCCGACGCCGGTGGAGATCGCGGTGAACACGTCGTTGAGCGTGCCCTTCGTGAACGTGACCACGTCGTCCTTCCCGTCGCCGTTGAAGTCGCCGCCGTACGGGAACTCCCCGGCCAGGCCGAAGAAGTCCTGCCACTTCACCGTCGTGCCCGCGAACGACGAGCCGGTCGAGGTCGCCACGTAGACGTCCGCGGCGGCGTTCAGGGTGAACGTGGCGACGTCGTCCCGTCCGTCGCCGTCGAAGTCGCCGATCCTGGGTGCCTCTGCGCCGACGGAGAAGAAGTCGTGCCACTTCACGGAGTTGCCGACGAACCGGGCGCCGTCCGAGAGCGCGACGTAGACGTCTCCCAGGGTGCCCTGGTTGAACACGACGATGTC
This sequence comes from Actinophytocola oryzae, assembly GCF_004364325.1. GTDB lineage: Bacteria > Actinomycetota > Actinomycetes > Mycobacteriales > Pseudonocardiaceae > Actinophytocola > Actinophytocola oryzae. The sequence continues at coordinate 327,911 of NZ_SOCP01000002.1, forward strand.
GTCCCTGCCGTCGCCGTTGAAGTCGCCGACGCCCGGCGTTTCGCCCGCGAGTCCGAAGTAGTCGTGCCACTTCGTCGCCCCGGCGAACGCGGTGCCGGTGGAGAGTGCGACGTAGACGTCCGCGGCGGCGTTGTGGGTGAACGTGATGATGTCGTCCCGTCCGTCGCCGTTGACGTCGCCGACGGCGGGCACCTCACCGTCGAGACCGAAGAAGTCGTTCCACTTCAGCCCCGGCCCGAAGGAGGACCCGTTGGACAGCGCGACGTAGACGTCGTTGAGTGCGCCGTTGGTGAAGGTGACGATGTCGTCCTTCCCGTCCCCGTCGAAGTCGCCGGTCAGCGGGGTCTCGCCGGTCGGGGCGAAGAAGTCGTGCCACTTCACGGCGGTCCCGGCGAACCCGGAACCGTTGGACAGGGCCACGTACACGTCGGCGAGCGGGCCCTGGGTGAAGGTGACGACGTCGTCGCGGCCGTCACCGTTGAAGTCGGTCGACGATCCCGTGTAGACACCGGCCGACCCGCCGCTGTTGACCAGGCTCATGTAGTAGTCCCAGTTCCAGTGCGGCCCGGGGTCGGTGTGGTCGTTGCCCGGCACCTCGTTGTGCCCCATGATGAACTGGCGCGTCTTGGGCAGCCCGTGCCGCTCGCACAGCCACTTCGTCAGCGCCGCGGACGAGCGGTACATCGAGTCGGTGAACCACGACGGGTTGTCCACGAAGCCCTCGTGCTCGATGCCGAGCGCCCTCGAGTTGGCCGACCGCACGTGGTAGGCGGTGTCGCCGTCACGCACCATCTGCGTGATCTCGCCGTCGGACGACCGGACGACGTAGTGCGCGCTGACCTGGGCGTCCGGGTTCTGGAACCAGTTGATGGTGCCCGCGTAGGAGCCCTGGGTGACGTGGATGACGATCAGGTTGATCGCCGCCGAGCGGCCGGGGCTGTAGTTGTTGCCGTTGGCCGGGACCCACAGGGAGTTCGGGTAGTCCATGCCCTGCGCGCTGACCCCGCCCGACGGCGCCTTCTCGTACTCGCCGCGGTCCGGTGCCCGGGTGTAGGGCGCGACCTCGACCGGCTCGCCGTCGGCGGTGCGGGTCTGGATGCCGGACGACAGCAGGTCGTACACCGTGTCCGCGTAGAGCCGGGCGACCGCGGCATCGGTCGCGCCGCCGTACCCCGCCACCACCGGGTACCACGCGGAGATGTCGTCCCGGTCGGCCTGGGTCAGCCCGGCCTTGTCGGCGAAGGCACGCAGCACGGCCGCGCCGCCGCGGATGTTGGCCGTGGTGTCCTTCCGCAGCGCGTCGGTGGACTCGCCGGTGAGCTGGGCCGCCTCCTCGAGAGTGTGCCTGGTCGGGTTGCTCACCAGGTGCATGACGCCGAACCCGTTGTCCTGGCTGGGTTCGCCGTGGTGGCCGTCGAGGTGGGTCTCGCCGTAGCCGACCGCCACGACGAGGTCGCGCGGCACGTCGTACTCCTCGGCCGCGCCCGCGAAGGCCGCGTTCATCGTGCCGTCCTTCGGTGTCGCCCCGGCGTGGCCGGTGACGAGTCCGAATGCGACGGTGAGTGCGACGCCGAGCGCCGCAAACCTGCCTGATCTGGTCATCGCAGCACTCTCCTCAGAGTGTGATTTCGCCGTTGAGACCGAAGAAGTCGTGCCATTTCGCGCCGCCGACGAACCCGGTGCCGGTGGAGAGGCCGACGAACACGTCGTTCAGCGAGCCCCTCGTGAACGTCACGGCGTCGTCCTTGCCGTCGCCGTTGAAGTCGCCCGTGTACGGGAACTCCCCGGCGAGGCCGAAGAAGTCCTGCCACTTCACCGTCGTGCCCGCGAACGACGAGCCGGTCGAGATCGCCACGTAGACGTCCGCGGCGTCGTTCATGGTGAACGTGGCGATGTCCGCCCTGCCGTCGCCGTCGAAGTCGCCGATGCGTGGCTGTTCGCCGCCGGGCGCGAAGAAGTCGTGCCACTTCACGCCCGGCCCGAACGAGGCGCCGTCGGACAGTGCCACGTACGCGTCGGCGAGCGTGCCCTGGGTGAAGGTGACGATGTCGGCCTTGCCGTCGCCGTTCACGTCGCCGACGCCCGGGTACTCGCCGCCCAACCCGAAGTAGTCCTGCCACTTCGCCGACGCGCCGAACGAGGAGCCGTTCGACAGTGCCACGTAGACGTCGGCGAGGGAGTTCCTCGTGAACGTCACGATGTCGTCGAGCCCGTCGCCGTTCACGTCGCCGACCGCGGGCACCTCGCCGCTGAGCGCGAAGAAGTCGTGCCACTTCAGTCCCGGTCCGAACGAGGAACCGTTGGACAGCGCCACGTAGACGTCGTTCAGGCTGCCGTGTGTGAACGTGACGATGTCGTCCTTGCCGTCGCCGTTGAAGTCACCCGTCAGCGGCGTCTCGCTGCCCGGCGCGAAGAAGTCGTGCCACTTCAGTCCCGGTCCGAACGACGAGCCGTTGGACAGCGCCACGTACGCGTCGGCGAGCGTGCCCTGGGTGAAGGCGACGATGTCGTCCTTGCCGTCGCCGTTGAAGTCGGCGGGCGAGCCGGTGAACGACTTGAACCCGCCGACCAGCCCGCGCGCCTCGTCCAGCATCGACTGGGCCTTGGCCTGCGCCTGGTCGTAGCGGTCCGGGCAGCACGACCGCTGCACGCTCTGCGCCAGCTGACCCGCGGTGTACTCCGGGTGCAGGGGGTCGTTGTGCTGTGCCTGGACGAAGAACTGCGTCGCGGCGTAGGAGACGTTCATGATCTGCTCCGGCGTGCCCCAGCCCTGGCTCGGCCGTTGCTGGAACACCCCGAGCGAGTCCTTGTCGCCGCAGTTCAGGTTGTTCATGTGCGACTCGACCCAGCCGGCCTCGAACGCCGCCAGCATCGCCTTCGGCGACACGTTGCGGTCCAGGCCGACCTGGTAGACGACCTTGGTCACGTTCGGGTCGCGGTCGGCGGGGATGCCCGAGCACGCCCGGGGCGACACGGACAGCGGCACGTGGTCGCCGGGTGCGAGCGGGTCGGACTCGGGCGCGGCGACCGCCGGGGCGAGCGAGAGCCCGGTCAGGGTCATGACCATGGCGCTCACCAACGCGCCACGTCTCCACTTTCTCATGGACAGTCCTTTACTCAGCAGGTGTCTCGAGGTGCTCATCTCGGTGCGAGCAGACTGGGGCGGGGTATCTCGGCGACGTGCCCGAAGTCGCTGTGCCACAACGATGCCGGGCCGAACGAGCCGGTGGTGGTCGACAACGCGACCGACACGTCCCCCATCTCCGCGCTGCCGCGCTGGAAGGCCACGATGTCGGCCCGGCCGTCACCGTTGACGTCCGCGAGCCCGGGGAGCTGGTCGGCGCCGGCGAAGTCGTCGTGCCAGCGCCATCCGGTCTGCACGAAGCGGTTGCCGTCGGACAGGGAGACGTACACGTCCGCGGCGTCGCCCCGGGTGAACGTCACGAGGTCGTCGCGCCCGTCGCCGTCGACATCGGCCGCGCCGGCCAGCTCGTCCCCGACCGCGAAGCTGTCGTGCCACTTCACGCCGTCGCCGACGAACGCGGCGCCGGAGGAGAGCGCGACGTACACGTCGGCGGCCGCGCCGCCGGTGAACGTCACGATGTCGGCGCGGCCGTCCCCGTTGAAGTCACCGACCGCGGGCCGTTCGGTGCCGATCGCGAAGTTGTCGTGCCACTTGATGCCGGGGCCGAAACCGTTCCCCGTGGACAGTGCGACGAACACGTCCGCGGCGCCACCCCGGGTGAAGGTCACGATGTCGGCGCGGCCGTCCCCGTCGACGTCGCCCACCGCGGGCACCTCGGCGTCCAGCGCGAAGAAGTCGTGCCACTTCGCCGAAGCGCCGAACGTGCCGTCGGGGTTGGCCAGCGCGACCCACACGTCCGCCGCCTGGCCGCGGGTGAACGTGATGATGTCGGCGCGGCCGTCGCCGTTGACGTCACCGGTCAACGGGACCTCGCCGTCGATGGAGAAGAAGTCGTGGGCCTTGGTCCTCGCGCCGAACGCCGACCCGTTCGACACCGCGGTGAACACGTCGTCGTCGGTGCCCTGCGTGAACAGCACCGCGTCGTCACGCCGGTCGCCGTTCACGTCGCTGACCGTGGGCACCACGGTGGTGGCGCCGACCACCCCCGAGGCCGGACCCGTGTTGCCTGCCGCGTCGACCGCGATCACGCGGTAGTGGCGGGTCGCCTTCGCGGGCAGCGGACCGTGCCGGAAGGACGGCGTGGTCGTGGTCCCGACCAGGTTGCCCGCGGTGACCGGCACCGTCGCGTCCTGCGACGCGTACACCCGGTAGGCCGCGACGGCGACGTCGTCGGTGGCGGGCGTCCAGGTCAGCGTGAGCGCGTGTGCGCGGCCCCCGACGATACTCGGCGTGCCGACGCCGCTCGGCGGGGAGGAGTCGGTGAACGGGCCGACCAGGTTGAGCGCCTGGTACCGCGCGGCGGTCCACTGTGGACCACTGGGTGTGAGCCGGACGGTGACCGACGACCTGCCCGAGGTCAGCGCGGGTGGCAGCGTGAAGTCGTCGTCGAGCCAGCGCTGGACGTTGTTGCCGAGTGCCTGCACCCAGGTGCCCGCGGCGACACCGTCCACGGTGACCGCGGCCGTCTGGTAGGCGGCGCTCTGGTCACTCGTGCGGCGCAGGCGGACGCCCTTGTTGCCCGGGTCGACGGCGAGGCGGAAGCTGACCGCGCCCGCGGTCGCGCGGACCTGGCCGTTGACCGACTCGACGTCGTCGTCGCCCTCGTAGGCGCCGGCCAGCGCGTACTGGGTCGTGGCGGCGGACTCGGTGTAACCGTGGGCCGCGCGGCTGCCCGCGTCGCCGACGGTGATCGTGTCGGTGACGCGGCCGGCGATCTGCGGTGAGGTGTAGAGGAAGGCGGTCGAGCTCTCGAAGACCGGGACGTCGTTCTGCGGCCCGTGCTCGATGCCCATTCGCAGGCCGGTCGTGTAGGACACCGAGTCGCCGAGCTGCAGGCGGTACATCGAGTCGCACTCGCCGCCGCACCCGCTCGCGTTCACGCGGTGGACGGCGTTGCCGGTGAAGACGCCCGAGTACTCGCCCCGGTTGAAGTACCAGCCGGACTCGTAGTAGTCCTCGGTGCCGGTGCCGTGGATCTGCGGGGTCAGCGAGCCGTCGACGTACACCCGCTCGTCGCCCTCGAGGTAGAACCGGCTGGCGGCGGCGTTGCGCACGACCTGCGTGACCCCCACGAACCGGCCGCGGCCGGACTGGTCGGCGAGCATCCAGTCGCGGCCGACGACGGTGTCCCCGGCGCGGGACTGCGTGGTGAAGTACCCCGAGGTGCCGCCTGGGGCGAGCGCGGCGGTCCACCTGCTGTCGGGTGCGTAGGTGATCTCGGCCTGGAGGCCGGTGACCGCGGTGCCGGCCGTGTTGGTGACGGCCAGCGTGGCGGAGTTGGCGAACGGCATGACCCACCAGGCGCTGTACCAGCCACCCGGCGCCGCGTCCATGGCGAACATCAGCGATCGGACGTCGCGTTCGCCGAGGCCGGAGCCGAAGAACTGGCCGAGCGGGGAGTCCACCGTGGTGCGGCCGTCGAAGGTGGCACGCAGGCGCAGGGCGTCGAGGTTCTGCTCGGTGGCGAGGTTGTCCGGAACGCGGATCCGGACGGCGGTGATCGCACCAGGCCCGGTGAGGTTGGCCAGCGTGGCGGTCGGGTTGGGGCTGACCGTGGCGGTGACCGTCGTCGCGCCCGGCTGCGCGAGCTTGGGGTCCTGGCGACCGGCGTTGCGCAGCTTGGTGATCACGTCGGTGGCCTGGTCGGCCGGGTCGAAGCGGGTCACGCCCGTCGCGTCGGTGAGCTCGCGGTAGCCGACGTGGTAGAAGAGGGGGTTGTTGGTGGTCGTGACCAGCATCGAGTCCCGGTAGGGCATGGGGACCTTGATCGTCACGCCGCCGGAGGTCTGGTCGGCGTTGGTGACGAGCGGCCAGACGAACGGCGCACCGAGGTCGCCGTTGACGACCCGCTGCAGGTTCGCGTCGAGGACGGTGACCCCGTCCAGCACGATCCGGATGTTGCCGGTGGCGCTGACGTTCCCGTTGTCGCGGGTGAACCAGATCGACTGGATCTCGCCAGGGCCGCGGTCCTCGGCGATGACGCAGCCGTTGTTGGTGCGCAGACAGGAGTACGTGCCGTCGAACCCGTCGTTGTTGGTGCCGTTGCGGCCGAAGCTGGAGAACTGTTTCGTCTGGGCACCGGTGAGATCGGGCAGCAGGTCGAGGCGGCGATAGGTGTCCCAGCCGGTGCTGGTCGCCGCCGCGGTGACGGCGGCGGTCTGCGTGGGCACTGACAGGCCCAGGGCGACGAGCGTCAGACAGGCGAGGACGACTAGTCGTGACATCGGAAACCTTTCGATCAACCGCTGAGCAGGGGAACGGTCGATACGATGGGTAATCGTTTACCCATCCTGGCCAGTGTCCGACCGGTTCCTTCTTGACGTCAATAGGCTGTACGGCGGTACTAATTCACAACGGCGACCGAGTGCGTGTGTGTGGCGCACGCGTGCGAACGTCTTCTACCGTCCCGATTCCGCTGACTCAACCGCATGGCCGGAAGCGGCCAACCGGCGCGGATGCGTGCCGCATCGTGAATTGGCACCGCCGTTCAGGGGGTTGACGTAAGACGGCAACCGACTGGAGACTGTGGGCCGATGGGGTAAACGATTACTCGACGGTACCGCGTCGACCGTCCTGACCACGCGGTTGATCGAAGGGTGTTCCGATGTCGCGACTTGTCGTTGCCGCCGGTCCGGGACGTGGGATGCGCAGAGGCCCGGTCCTGCTGGCGCTGCTGGTCCTGCTGGCCGGGCTCCTCGTCACACCGGCGGGTGCGGCCCCCGCGCCGCCGACCGTTTCGGCCGGGCAGTTCGTGCGTGTCTACGACCCGTCGGTCGGCGAGACGCAGCAGTGGTACTACAACGACCACACGCTCGTCCGGGACGTCGTGACGGGCACCTGGCACGTCTTCGCGATCACCCATGCCGAGCCGCAGAACCCGCTGGACGAGAAGAGCTTCGGGCACGCGACGGCGCCGTCGCCGAGCGGGCCGTGGACGAAGCGGCCGTTCGCGCTCACCGCGAACCCGGCGGCGGGGGAGAGCCACATCTGGGCGCCGTACGTGCTGTACGACAACGGCCTGTACTACATGTACTACGCGGCAGGCACGCCGGACCACGCCGCCTACCGGATGCACCTCGCGACCTCGACCGACCTCACCACGTGGACGCGCAGCCCGGCCAACCCGCTGTTCGCCGACGGCTTCGACGCCCGCGACCCCATGGTGACGCGGGTCGGGCCGCAGTGGGTCATGTACTACACGGCGAACAGCACCCCGCAGGGCGGCAACCACCAGGTGGCGTACCGGACCTCCGTCGACCTCGTGCACTGGAGCGCGAAGCAGGTGGCGTTCCAGCACCCGGCCTCCGGCACGTCCGGCGGGCCGACGGAGTCGCCGTTCGTGGTGTTCCGCGACGGGTGGTGGTACCTCTCGGTCTGCTGCGAACAGGGGTACAAGGACACCCGTGTCTACCGCAGCCGCGACCCCTTCCACTTCACCGTCAACGACCTCGCGGGCCGGGTCGACGCACACGCGGCGGAGATCGTGACCGAGCCGTCCGGTGCCACGTGGGTGACGGGCGCGGGCTGGAACCAGGGTGGGCTCTACCTCGCGCCGCTGTCGGTCAACCCGGCACAGACGAACGTCTTCCTCGGCTCGTCCGCGGACTTCGACGGCGACGGGCGCGACGACGTCGTGACGTTCACCCTGGACCCGCTGGCCGACGTGTACGTCGCACTGTCCTCCGGGGCGGGTTTCACCGGCACGTCGGCGAAGTGGCACGACTTCTTCGCGCTGTCCGGCGAGACCCCGCTGACGGGCGACTTCGACGGCGACGGGCGCGACGACGTCGTGACGTTCACGCACGGCGCGTCCGCGGACGTGTTCGTGGCGCTGTCCACCGGCACCTCGTTCGGCGCGTCCGCCAAGTGGCACGACTTCTTCTCACTCGACGGCGAGGTGCCCGCCGTCGGCGACGTGAACGGCGACGGCCGCGACGACATCGTGACGTTCACCCACAACTCGCTCGGCGACGTCCACGTCGCCCTGTCCACGGGTTCGTCCTTCCAGCCCGCGGGGATCTGGCACGACTGGTTCGGGATCGCGGGTGAGTCGCCGAGTGTGGCGGACGTCAACGGGGACGGCCGCGACGACATCGTGACGTTCACCCAGGGCGGCCTGGCCGACGTCTACGTGGCGCTGTCGACGGGAACGGGCTTCGGGGTGTCCCAGAAGTGGCACGAGCAGTTCGCGATGGGGCTGACCGACCCCCGGCTCGGCGACGTGAACGGCGACGGTCGGGCGGACCTGCTCCAGTTCTCCCGCGAGGGCGTCGTGAGCGTCGCGTTGTCGACGGGCTCCTCCTTCGCGCCCGCCGTGCGCTGGCACGACTTCTTCGCGCCGCAGGGCGAGTTCCCGTACGTGGGCGACTACAACGGCGACGGCCGGGACGACATCGTGACGTTCACCCACCTGCCGAGCGCGGACGTCTACGTGGCGCTCTCGACCGGCACGGGCTTCGGTCCCGGTCCGAAGTGGCACGACTACTTCGGCCTGCCGGGGGAGATCTCGCTGTGAGGGAAACGGTGTGACGTAGGGATTCCCTCACAGGTCGTCGATGGTGATCAGGCCGTCCTGGAGAGCACGGGCCATCAGGGCGGCCTTGGTGGGCGCGGGCCGGCCCACCTTGGCGTACTTCAGCCGGACGCGGTCGAGGAAGGTGCCGACCGTGCGCACGGAGACACCGGCGCGTCGCGCCACCTCCTGTTTGGACTCGCACTGGAACCACAGGGTCAGCACCTCCTCCTCGCGGTCGGAGAGCCTCGGCTGGCCCTGGTCGCGGTTGGCGACCATCGCCCCCGCCAGCGACGGGGGCAGGTAGGGGCGGTCCTCGGCGGCGGCCAGGATGGTCCCGATCAGGTGGTCGTGGCCCTCCGCCTTGGTCAGGACCGCGAAGGCACCCAGCTCGATGCATGACAGTGCGATGTCCTCGTCCTCGCACATCGTGTAGACGATGACCTTCCTACCGTCGTCCACCAGGCGTTTGAGTGACGGGCGGTAGGGGAGGTCCCCCAGGACGAGGTCCAGGATCACGATGTCGGAGGCGCGCCCCCGCTCGGTGAACGCGACCTCGACGTCCGGCCCGGACGCGACCACGTGGATCGGCGGGACGCTGCCGGCGAGCCAGGCGGAGATGCCCGCGACGACCGCGGGGTGGTCGTCGACGACTGTCACGGTGATCGCCATGATGTCTCCGTCCAGACTCCGTGGTCGGTGGTCGACTCGGTCACGGTCACGTGCTCGGTTCGGGGGCCGGCGACCGGCGGGTCGGGGCGCGGGCAGGTCAGGCTCACGCGTACCCGCCGGTTAGTCCACAGCAGCGTGACCCGCGCGGTGGCGCGGCTCGCCATCAGCGTTTCCGCGATGGGTGCCAGCAGCTCGTGCCGCACGACGTCGGGCAGCGTTCGCGGGGTGCCGCGCACGGAGAGGTGGACGTGCACGCCGTGCCGTTCGGCGACGTCGATGAAGGCCGTCAGCTCGTGGGCCAACCGGTCGACCACGTCCGCGGACTCGCTGAACAGCCGGCGCATCCGGCCTGCGTCGACCGCACAGCGGTGTCGGATCGACGGGTCGCGTGGGTCCAGCGCACCGCTCGCCAGTCCGCGCAGCAACGGCACCGTGGTGTGTCGGAGGTCTGCGTAGCGGCGTTCGTGCTCGGCGAGGGAGGCGGCCGCGGCGGCTTCCCTGACCCGCAGCCGCTCGCTGGCTGCCGAGCTCCTGGCCGAGGTGCGGGCGATGATCCGGATGAGGTTCGCGGTCATGGCGACGCCGAACTGGAAGCCGGTGACGGAGATCGTGACGACTCCCATCCTCGTCAGGTCCGGCAGCGACCCGACGGCGAGCACGGGCCCCACGGACACGGCCGCGTGCACCAGGAGGAACAGCCCGAGCCTGACCAGTGCGACGTCGAAGAGCAGCGCGATGCCGTACCAGCCGACCAGTCCGAAAGACCAGTGCTCGGCGCGTGGCGCACCCTCCGCGGGCAGGGACGCCGACATCGCGACGGAGCACGCCAGCAGCACCACGACACCGGCACCCACCACGACCGCAGGCGGTGAGACGCGCCGCAGGCGGTACACCGCGCACACGACACCCACGAGCGCCAGGACCGCGTAGACGGCCGCGTAGATCGGTCGGAACCCGGGAAGTCGCGTCTGGGCGAGGAATTCCGGTCCGCCGAGCGCGAACTGGACGCAGACGGCGACCGCGAGGAGAACCATGCGGGCGATCTCGAGCAGTGGCCGTTCCACCGGGATCGCTTCCGGCAGATCAGGCATTCGGCCACGTCCAGACGATCGTGGTGCCGGTCCCCGGCACGGAGTGGACGTCCGCCCGACCACCGGCCGCGGTCATCCGCGCCTGGATCGAGTAGGCCAGTCCACACCGGTGCAGTGGCACGTCCTCCTGGCGGAATCCCGGGCCCCGGTCCTGCACCTGCACGTGCAAGGACTCGTCGTCCACACGCGCGCTGATCCTCGGTCTTCGGTCGGACGTGTGCCTGCGGATGTTCTCGAGCGCCTCGCGCACACCGTCGAAGACCGCGAGACCGGCGTCCGCGGGCAACACCACGCGTGGCGGGATGTCGAGTGACACGTTCATGCCACGGAACGCGGTCAGCGAGTCGAGCAGCTCGCTCAGGTCGACGTGGCCGCTCGGGTCGGGAGGTGGCGCGGCGAGGCGGGCGAGGTCCCGACCCGCCTGTTCCCGCAACCAGGTCAGGTCGTCCGAGTCGGTCCTGGACACCATCAGCAGCGTCGTGCTCGCGGTGTCGTGGAGGGTCGCGAGCATCGCGCGTTCGGTGGCCCTGCGGGCCTGCGCGACCGACGCGGCGACCTTGTGCCTCGCGGCACGGTCGATCGCGTCGTCGCTGGTGCGGGCCGCCCGCCTGGCGAGCGACAGGCCCACGCGAACCAGTGTCGCCTGGACGAGTAGCCGGACGCCGTCCGCCACCGCCGGACCGCCACCGGCGAGCCATGACCCGCCGCAGAACCCGAGCACGCCGAGAACGGTGATACCGCCGGCGGTCCACGGTGTCGCGGGCCATTCGAAGTGGCACGTCGCCGACGCGATGGACACGACGGCGAAGATCCACGCACTGGGCTGCTTCGGTCCGATGACCACCTGGCTCAGGCCGACCAGCGTGATCACCACCGCGTTGACCGCCTGGAACACTCGCTGTGGCCGGTGGTGCCAATGGCTCTGGAGCACCGGCAGCACGGTGACCGTCACGACGACGAGTACCGCGAGAGGAAGAACGCGCGCCGGCGTGGTGAGCAGGCCGAGCGCGCCGCACGAACCGGCCACTGTGGCACGCAGGCGTGGCGTGTAACGACTCACGACACGTTCGAGCTGGCGGGTGCACGGTCCGTCTGACACTTCTCGTCGGGCGCCTATTGGTGACGTTTCCACGGAGAGGCGCGCAGTGGTGAGTGGGCGGCCGGACATAGGGGTGATGTTACGCAGTAACGTCAATTCCTGGGACCCGAGTCACCTCGGGTCATGCGGCCGGTTCTTGTCCGGTGGGCGCGAGGTTTCCTTGCAGTCGCAACGAGTATGTCCGGAACCTGCCAGGCCGTCCGGCCGGTCGGACGCCCCTCGGCCGAATCCGAAGAATTCACAGGTTAAGTGCATTTCGACAGTTGAGGAATAGTGTCGGAGGCGACGGAAATCGATTCGGTGGCGGTGCGGGATCGTCTGTGGAACGAGCAGTGGGTGGAGTGCCTCTCCTCGTGTCCACCGTGGACAGCGAGGGCCCGGGTGGAGACCGGACGGCGACGAGTCCCGGGCTGGGGTGCGCTGGGGTGGTCGTCGACGGCCGCGTCCGGCCGGTGCACCCCTCGTCGCCGCCGTCGGCGCGGTCCCGGCGCCTGCCCGCCGACGGTATCGTCGAGGGTGTCCGAAAGTTGTCGATCGGGTAGTTGCGATCGGCGAGATGCTGTGTGGCGTAAAGGACAAGCTCTGTCCGTCAAACCCTTGATTATCTTCCCGAACAGTCCAATGATCTACCCGGCGCCCGAAGACTGGTGCTCCAAAAGGGAGAATCGAGATGCGCAAGAAGGCCGTGACGGCCGCGATCGCTGCTGTGGCACTGTTCGCGCCGGTCGGTTGTGACGCCGCGGACGCGGGAGACGCGACCTCCGGCGAGCCAAGGCGGGTGGAGGTGGTGTGCCACACCAAGCCCGGCGGCGGCAGCGACGTCTACGTCCGGGGCATCCTCAAGATCATGTACGACGAGAAGGTGATCTCGGCGAACTGGCCGGTGCGCAACGTGGCGGCGGGCGACGGGATCGGCGCCATGTCCTTCCTCGCGGCGCAGCAGGGCAGGAACAACGAGATCGCGCAGATGACCCCGACCTGGATCGTGACCCCGATGACCGTGAAGGGCAGCGCGGTGTCGGTGGACAAGCTCACCCCGATCGCCGGGCTGTCCACCGAGCCGACCGTGGTCGCGGTCCGGCCCGACGAGCCGTACGACACGTTCTCCGACTTCGTCGACGCGGCGAAGGACAAGCCGAACGAGCTGACCCAGACCGGCGGCTCGACCACCGCCAGCGACTCGCTGATGGGCCTGGCACTGCAGAAGTCCACCGGGGCCAAGTGGAAGTACCTGTCGTTCGAGGACACCGGCTCGCGGCTCACCGCGCTGCTGCGTGGCGACGCGGACGTCATGTTCGGCAGCCCCGGCGACTTCAGCGAGCAGGTGGCCGCCGGCAAGCTCAAGGTGATCACGGTCCTGGACAAGCAGAAGGTCTCGATGTACCCGGACGCACCCACCGCGGACGAGCTCGGCATCTCCCTCGACGGCCTGCCGCTGCAGTTCCGCGGGATCCTCGGCGCGCCCGACATGAGCAAGGAGACCGTCGCCTACTACGAGCGGACCTTCAAGAGAATGCTCGAGACCGACGAGTGGAAGAAGTACGCGCAGGAGAACGGTCTGGTGACCGACTACCGGGACAGCAAGGATTTCGGGGCGTACCTCACCGACCAGCGCAAGGTGCTCGGCGGCCTGCTCGAGGACCTCGGCCTCCGGAAGGACCGTTGACGCGCGGACGACCCGTCCGAGTCCACCATCCGCCTCCGGCCACCGGAGGCGGATGGTTCACGCAGGCAGGTTGCGCAGCCCACGCAGCACACGGTCGAGCAGCGGCAGCTCGGGCTGAGCGGTGCTGTCGACCTGGTTGTGGTGCACGTCGAGCAGGCCGAGGTTGGCCATGTCGTCCAGCAGCACCCGCACGACACCCAGCGGCAGGGACATCAGCGCACCGACCTCGGCGACGGATCTCGACTGGTAGCACAGCACCGCGACCGACTGGTGTTCGCTGCGCAGCGACTCCAGCGCCTCCTCGGCACGTGCTGACGTCGACACCAGGGTCTCGATCTCCAGTCGGCGGCGCGACTTCGTCCGCCCACCGGTCCATGTGTACGCGCGGACGGTCGCGGGTTCCTCCTCGTCGGGGGCTGTCCAGCCACCGGAGCTCATCAGCCGGCGGCTAGCGTGGCGCGTAACTGTGGGGTGAGGATCTGACCGACCTGGTCGACGAGCACGGTCATCTCGTAGGCCAGCTGCGCGATGTCGCAGTCGGCCTCGGCCAGCACCACGAGGCACGCGGCGTCGCGGATCGACGTGAGCAGCAACGCGCCCTCGTCCATCTGGACGATCGTGCGCACCACGTCACCGGCGTCGAACGTCTTGGACGCGCCGATGTTGAGGCTGATGATGCCCGCCGAGATCGCGGCCATCTCGTCCGCCCGGTCCGTCGGCAGCTTGGCGGACGCGGTCAGCAGCAGGCCGTCGACGGAGATCACCACCGCGTGCGCGACGCCGTCCACGTTGTCGGCGAAGCTGTCGATCAGCCAGCTGAAGCGGCTCGCCTGGCGGTCTTCTTGCTCCGTGGTGCCGGTCATGGCCTACGGTCTCCCTTTTCGTTCTGCCCACTGCGGATCCCGGACTGGAAGCCGTTCAGGAAGCCACGAGCCTTCGCGGCGTCTCGAGCCTGTGCGGCGGGCGGCTCGTGGGCCGTGCCCGCACGCAGCTGCCCCTTCGGCACGCGTTTGGGCAGGCCGTTCGGGCCTGTCGGGGGCTCGACCGTGACCGCCTTCGTGATGACCGTCTGCACGGCCACCTGCTGCGTGGTCGCCGCCCTCGCCATGCCGGACCGCTGCTTGAGCCAGTTGAACCCGGCGGGCATGGGCGGGGCGTCGGCCGGTACGTGCGCGGCGAAGAGGATGGAGGCGGGAGTGCGGGCCGTGGGGAGCACCGGCAGCCGCACGATGATCCCCGCCGACTCCAGCCTGTCGACCACCTCGGTGACCGGCTCGGGTGCGGGACCGGCCTGCTGGTCGGCGTCGTTGAGCAGCTCGGCAGGCACCAGCACCATCGCCCGCGTGCCGGAACTGCCGTCCCCGCGCGGGGTCAGGTGCGCCCTGATGTCGTACTTGGCGGTGAGACGGCCCACCACGAACAGTCCCAGCTGGCGGGAGACCGGCACGTCGGTCCCGCTGAAGGCGATGCGGTGGTTCGCCTCGCGCAGCTCGGCCTCCGCCATGCCGACGCCCTCGTCGAGGATCTCGACGACCACCGAGCCGTCCTCCGTCAGCCGGCCCGCGACGACGACCTGGCTGTCCGGCGGCGAGAAGGCGGCGGCGTTGTCGATCAGCTCGGAGATCGACCGGATCAGGTCGCCCGCGGCGAACGCCGCGATCCGACACTGCGGCGCGGACTGGATGACCGCCCGCTCGTAGTGCTCGACCTCCGAGACCGCGGCACGCAGCACGTCGGCCAGCTGCACCGGTTCGGCGAACTGCCGGTGCAGCGCGCCGCCGGAGAGGATGATCAGGTTTTCGTTGTTGCGCCGCATCCGGGTGGCGAGGTGGTCGACCTTGAACAGGTTGGACAGTTTGTCCGGGTCGTCCTCGCCCTGCTCCAGCTGTTCCATCAGCCGCAGCTGGCGTTGCACCAGGCCCTGGCTGCGGCGGGACAGGTTGGTGAGCATGTCGCTCAGGGTGCTGCGCAGGCGTGCCTCCTCGCCCGCCGAGCTCACGGCCTGGCCGAGCACGGTGTCGAACGCCTTGGCGAGCTGGCCGAACTCCTCGGTGGTGCGCAGTGGCACCGGCGGGATCCCGACGTCCTGCCCGGCCCGGATGGACCGCACCGCCGCGGGCAGCTGGTTGTGTGCCACGTCCAGCGCGGTGCTGCGCAGCTGGCCGACCGTGCGCAGCAGATAGCGGCCAAGGCCGCCGCCGATGCCCACGGCGAGCAGGACCACCACGAGCAGCAGCACCAGCTCGATGGTCCAGCTGGTGCGGTAGCTGGCGGCCAGCACGGCCGACTGCGAACGGAGCGACTTCGCGACGAACCCGGTGACCTCGGTCGTCAGGTTCGCGGTGGTGTCGAACGTGCTGCGCCACTGCGCCTCGGTGAACGGCAGGCCGATCTCGCCCGAGCCGCGGGCGTCGACCACCAGCAGCGTCCGTTGCGTCTGGGCGGAGCCGGTCACCGTTCCGTCGTACCGGTCGAGGAACTGTTGCGGGGCCACCGACTGGAACTCTTCGAGGTTGGTGTTCAGCTGGATCTCGGCCTCGGAAAGGGTCTCCTTGTCCGTGTCCGACAGCGAGCCGTCCTTCATACCGAGCAGCCCGGTGGCCTCCTGGAGGCTGACCTGCTCACGGGCCGACTGGAGCTCGTTGAGCGCGATGGCCGTGTTGGCCAGCGCCTCGTCGGGGAACCGTCCGACCAGCGACCGGTCGAACTCCAGCATCGCGGTGGTCAGCCCGGCGTAGGCGTCCTGGGCGTCCTGCGCGCTCTGCTCGTTGCCGCCGGTCAGCTGCTGGCGCGCGTAGCCGAGCACGCCGAGCATGCCGGACAGCTCGCGGTAGCGCTGCGTCGCGTTGTCGCCGAGGTCGGGCGTGTTCCGGACGGTGTCCTTCATCGTGGCGACGGCGGCGTCCGTCGCCTTGGTCACGGTCGGGAAGTCGGCGCCGGGCGCCACGGCCGCGCTGCGTTCGCGCTGGACGGCCGACAGGGTCCGCACCAGCTCCACTCGCAGGTTGGCGATGCGTTCGATGTCGCCGTAGGAGTTCGCGAGCTGGACGTCGGTGACGACACGCAGCACGCCGAGCACCAGCGCGGCGACGACCGGCACCACCAGCACCATGCCCAGCTTCACGAGCAGCGGCCAGTTGCGCCACTGCACGATGGTGCGCCACAGGTTGCGCGAGACGTGCAGGGGTCGGTCGTCCGCCGCGCTCACGGGATCTCCTTCCGCCTGCACCATGCAGACGACAATTTCTCGACTACCGTGGGGATCCGTCTACTTGGGATCAAGGGGGGATTATGTCACCGTGCGGGCATCTGTAAAGCGCCTCGGCACTGGTGTGTTTCGCTTCCGTGTCACGAATGGGAAAAGGTCGCATCCGTACGCCGTCCCGCAACGGCGACAGGAAGATCATCGTGACGGAGTCCGCACGCCTCATGACGATCCGCGATGCGGAGATTTCGGACGCGCGGACAGAGTTGATCTTAGCGCGCGGGAACACCGGACGACGCGACGAACTCCGGTGCCACCGCAGCACGCGGTGGCGGCCGTGCACGACGGGCTCGTGTCCGGCCCGACGTGAGGTCACCTCGACAGTGCCCGACGGGCGATGAGACAGTCGTCGGTGACGCGGGCGCCGTTACAGCGGCCGCCCGCGCGGCTGTTCCGCGCGCCAGAACGCCGCGGCGCCAGGACGGCACCGCGGCGGGAACCTCTCTTTACTCTCCTGCCGTGCGGCCCACGATGATGGCCTTCTCGACCTGCTCGATGCGTGCGCGGTCGAGGTCGTCGGCGATCTTCTCGTCCTGTTCCATCATCTGGTCGAGATCGGCGTTCTCGTAGCCGATTATCCCGATGTCCGCGAAGGCCTGGCGCATCCTGTCCCCGAACAGGCCGATGTCGCCGAGCGTCGGCACGATGCGGGAGAACAGGTGGCTCTGGAACAGCTTGAAGTGCTCCGAGTTGCGCATGTACTCGACGCACTCGTCCGCGTCGATGTCGAGGTTGCGCCACACCTCCTCGCCGAGGAAGCGCTGCCTCATCAGGTAGCAGGCCTCGACGCAGAACTCCTCCCGCTCCGCGCGCTCGGCCTGGGTGAGCTCCGGGTAGTAGTCGCGCAGCGCCAACCGGCCGAAGGCGACGTGGCGGGCCTCGTCCTGCATGACGTAGGCGTTGAGCGTGCTCGCCAGCGGCTCGGTCGCGATGTCCCTGATGAGGCCGAACGCGGCCAGTGCGAGGCCCTCGATGAGCACCTGCATGCCGAGATAGGTCATGTCCCAACGGGAGTCCGAGATCACCTCGTCGAGCAGTGACTTCAGTCCCGGGCTTATCGGGTAGGCCAGATCGAGTTTCTCGCGGAGATAGCGGGAATAGACCTCGACGTGCCGCGCCTCGTCCATGACCTGGGTGGCGGCGTAGAACTTCGCGTCGAGCCCGGGAACGGTGTGCACGATTTTCGACGAGCAGATGAGTGCGCCCTGTTCGCCGTGCAGGAACTGTGAGAACTGCCAGGAGGCGAGATGGTGTCGAACCATCGCGCGATCCTTTTCACCCATCGAGTCCCAGATCGGCGAGCCGAAGATGGAGACGGCCTCGTCGGGAATACCCATCGGATTGGAGAGGTCGACCTCGATCGTCCAGTCCAGCCTTTCCGCGCCGTCCCACTGCTTCTGTTTCCCTTTCTCGTACAGGCTCAGCAGTCGGTCGCGGCCCTCGTCGTACTCCCAGTCGAACACGGTCGTGCTGCCACCGGGCACTTCCCACCGGGTCTGCTCGACCGGTAGTGCGTACATGCGCGTGCTCACGGTGCCTCCACAAGGGATGTCGATCGACCGCCTCGGTCCGGACCCAGTCTGTAGCGTCACACCCCACCGACGAAAGTAGGGAATACCCTGGGCCCCGACCCGGGGACGCTCTCCGGCGCCACTACCGAGGGGAACACCATGAACACACGGGAGCCAGTCGTGCCAACGGTTTCGTACGGACACCTAGAGCCGATGTTCGTGCACTTCGACGACCTCGACTCGATGTCGATGGTGCACAACATCAGGTACGCGGTGTTCGTGGAACGGGCGTTGTCGATGTTCTGGGAGAGCAACGGATACGGCTACCCGAACGGCACGCTGAGCCATCCGGACGCATCGGTCGGCGTGGCCGAGTTCTCGATCAGCTATCGCACCCCCGTTCGGGGTACCGGATTCATCCTGGTCCACCTGGTCGTCGAACACGTCGGGAACAGCAGCGTCGTCTACCGTTTCCGCGTGCTCGACGCGGAAGGCGTCACGGTGCACGCGGAAGGCAAACGGGTGCACATCCATCTCGACCCGCGGACGTTCCGCCCTTCGCCGTGGGCGGAGGAAACTCGCGCGATTTACAAAACCCTGCAGGAACCGCGCTAGTTTGTTCCGACAGCACGCCCCGAAAACCCGGGACGTCAGCGAACGGTAAGCGAGCGGTCAATCCGCGTACATACGCTCCCGTATCCGTCGTCCATTCGGGAATCAGAGGGGATGGCATGAGTGCTGGCCGGTTGAGTCCGACGGACTTCTCCTTCCTGGCCTACGAGAAAGCCCACCGGTCCGTCGCGGCGGAGATCGGCGCCGTGCTCGTCTTCGACGGCGTCGCGCCGCACGTCGACGAGCTCCGCGAACACGTCGGGGGCAGGCTCTCGCTGCTGCCCGGGCTCAACCGCGTGCTCTCGACGGGCCGTGCCCGGCTGCTGCGGCCCCGGTGGCTCCCCGCGGGCGAGCCGGATCTCGAGTTCCATGTGCGGGAACGGGTTCTGGCCCGGGGTTCCGGCGAGGTGGGCCTGCGCGGCGCGGTCGACGACCTGCTGACCGCGCGGCTCGACCACGACCGTCCGATGTGGGAGCTGTGGCTGCTGCGTGGCCACTGCGCCGACCGGTTCGCCGTCGTCTACAAGGTGCACCACAGCGTTCACGACGGTGTCGCACTCACCGAGGTGGTCAGGAGACTGTTCACCGAGGCCCCCGAGCGACCGGTGGACCCGCCGAGGACGAACGCACCGCGCGGTGCGGCGAGGGGACTGCTGTCGGTCGGGGCCGACCTGTTCCGGCCCGCGCGGCGCTCGCCCCTCACCGGGCGGCACAGCGGGCGTCGCGGGCTCGTCTGGGGCAGCGCGCCGCTCGACCTGCTGCGCACCGCGGCCGGGACCGGGCGGACCGTCAACGACGTGTTCCTCGCCGCACTCGCCGACGCCCTGCGAACCTGGGCGGCAGCGTGGGCGACCGACCCGCCGCCGAACCGGCTCCAGGCCCTCGTGCCCGTCAGCATCCGCGCGCCGCACGAGCACGGCAGTCTCGGCAACCGGCTCGCGGCGGTCCGGATTCCGTTGCCCATGACGGGGTCCGGGCCGGCGCGGGCGCTCGACGAGATCGCACGGGACACCGCGCGGGCCAAGGACCACGGCAGAGCGGCCGCCGCTGCCCTCGTCGCAGGCTCCGCACACGCGCTCCCCGCCGCGTTCGTGCGGGGGATGGGCGAGCTGAGCTGGAACCCGCACGTCGTCAACCTGATCGCGTCGAACATGCGTGGCCCCGACGAACCGCTCTCGCTGGCCGGACGGCCGCTGGCCGAGTTCGTGGTCGTCAACTTCACGCCCGCGGACCACCTCGTGTCGGTCACGCTGCTCAGCCACCTCGGCCGGGTGTTCGTCGCGTTCGCGGGCGACACCGCGCTGCCGGGCTTCGCCGAGCTTCCCGACCGCTGGCGCGCCGCACTCGACGCACTCGCCCAAACCAGGACCCCGGTTTCCCATACCCCGAAAGAAGGACCGCGCCCGTGAACCCGACCAGCTTCCTCGACGACCGCATCGACTTCCTCGGCGAGCGCTACCGCGACAGCGTCACCGAGGGCAACTACTTCTACGAGACGGAGCTGACCGGGCAGACCGCGGCCACCGTCGACGCCGAGGGTACCGACTCGATCATGCTCTCCTCGTACAGCTACCTCGGCCTGCTGCGCCATCCGACGATCGACAGCGCCGCACACGCCGCGCTGGAGCACTACGGCACCGGCACCCACGGCGTCCGCCTGCTGTCCGGCACGACCACGGTGCACCGGCTGCTGGAGGAGCGGATCGCGGCGTTCAAGGGCACCGAGGCCGCGGTGGTGTTCTCCACGGGCTACACCACGAACGTCGCCGCGGTGTCGACGCTGATGAGCCGCCACTCGGTGGTCATCTGCGACAAGCTCAACCACGCCAGCATCGTCGACGCCTGCCGGCTGTCCGGCGCCGAGTTCCTCCGCTACGCCCACAACGACCTGGAGGACCTCAGGCGGGCGCTGGTGCAGGCCGGTGACCGGCCGGCCCTCGTGGTGGTCGACGGCGTGTTCTCGATGGACGGCGACATCGTCCCACTGCCGGAAACCGTGGCCCTGGCACGGGAGTTCGGCGCGGCCGTGATGGTCGACGAGGCACACAGCCTGGGTGTGCTGGGCGCGACCGGGCACGGCGTCGAGGAGCACTTCGGCCTCGACCCCTCGGCGGTCGACGTCAAGATGGGCAGCCTCTCGAAGGCCATCCCGGCCTCCGGCGGCTACATCGCGGGCTCACGTGGCCTGATCGACGCGCTGAAGCACAACGCGAGGCCCTACATCTTCTCCAGCGCGCTGCCACCCGCGGTCGCCGCCGCAGCCGCCGCCGCGTTCGACGTGATCGAGGCCGAGCCGGAGCGCGTCACCGACCTGCAGCGCAAGGCCGTGTGGTTCCGCAACACGCTGCGCGACGCCGGTTTCCGCACCGGCGACTCCAGCACGCCGATCCTGCCCCTGCTGTGCGGCACCGACGCCCTCACCTTCGAGATGACGCGGCTGTGCCGCAAGAACGGCGTCTACGTCACGCCGGTCGTCTTCCCCGCGGTGCAGAAGACGGTGCCACGCCTGCGGTTGGTCGTCACCTCCGCACTCGACGACGCGGCCCTGCGCCGAGGCGTCGACGTCCTGATCGACGCGGGCCGGGCCACGGGGCTGATCGGGCGATGACCGTACTCGACGACTTCGGCGCGGCGCCGTTCCGCGCGGGCAACATCGAGAGCGTCGGCTTCCCGCTCACCGACGACCAGCGGTCGTGGGCACGCCGCGCGACGACCATCGGCGGGGACGTTCTCGAGCCTGCGGCGAAGACCACCGACAGCGGCGTGTACCCGAACGCGGCGCTGCGCGAACTGTGGTCGGCCGGGATCCTGAACATGACCGTGCCGAAGGAGTCCGGCGGCGGCGGAGCCGACCTGCTCGCGCAGGTGGTGGTCACCGAGACCCTCGCGAGACACTGCGCGTCCACCGCGTTGTGCTTCCACATGCACGAGAGCGCCATGCAGCTGCTGTCCAGAGTGGACCCCGGCGACGCAGGACTGGCCGCGACGGTGCGGTCGATCGTCGAGGACTTCCGGCTCTGCACCTACGCCACGAGCGAGGCCGGGTCCGGCTCGCACTGGTGGCACATGGACCAGGCGGCGAACCGGGTGCCGGACGGGTTCCACCTGAAGGCGACCAAGTCCTGGGCGACGAGCGCGGGCCACGCGGACTACTACGTCGTCCCGCTGCGGGCCAACCAGCACGCCGGGCACAACGAGCTGACGCTGTTCCTGGTGCGGGGCAACACTTCCGGGGTCGAGCCCATCGGCACCTGGGATGGCTCCGGCATGCGCGGCAACAGCAGCACCCCGGTGCGGTTCGACGTCGTCGTGCCGCCCTCGGCGCGGCTGGGGGCGTCCGGCTACGGCTTCCCGCTGCTGTTCGCCTACGGGCTGCCCGCGTTCCAGCTCGGGGTCGCGTCGGTGTACCTGGGCGTCGCGCAGGCCGCCTACGACGAGACGGCCACGCGGATGGGCACCCGTGTGCACACCGACCTCGGCAGGCCGAAGTCGCACTCCGAGGTGGTGCAGCGGGAGGTGGCCGAGATGCGCCTGCGTCTGGACGCCACGCGTGCGCTGCTCTACGTCGTCGCCGACAACGTCTCCAGGCGCCAGCGCGACGGCGCGGACCTCGTCGACCTCCTCGGCGAGTCCGACCTCGTGCTTTCCCTGGCACAGACGAAGATCGCGGCCACCGAGACCGCACTCGCCATCACCGACACCGCGTTGCGGCTCTGCGGTGGCAGCGCCTACAAGCGGGGCGGTGTGGTCGAACGCTGCTTCCGCGACGCCCGCGCAGGCACGGTGATGGGGCCGGACAACGACTCCCTCAAGGACCTGATCGGCAAGCGGACACTCGGCATCCCGTTCCCGTGGGCGACGACGTGATGCGCTCGGTTCACGTCGCACGCAGCATCCCGAGGATCGCGCTGTCGCGGGCGACCCGGCCGTGGCTGCCCTCGGTGGCCTACGGCCGGCTCGGCCCGGTCGGCGACCGCGCCGCCGACGACCGCGACCTGCCGGGGCCGGGATGGGTCCTGGTGCGGAACCTCCAGTCGGGGATCTGCGCGTCCGACCTCGCCGTGCTGCGGGCGGAGGTCGACCCCCGGGTCACCATCGCCGCGCTGCCGGGCCGCGACCGGACCTACCTCGGCCACGAGGTGGTCGGCGAGGTGCTCGCCGCAGGTGCCGGGACCGGTCTGGAGCCGGGGGAGCGCGTCGTGCTCGACACCCGGTTCCAGGGGCCGACGTGCCGCTCGACGGAGACGGGGTCGCTGTGCCGGGCGTGCGCGGCCGGGAACCCGATGCTGTGCGAGAACCCCGACCGGTTCCCGGCCGAGCTGGGGGTCGGCGGTGGCTGGAGCGAACGGATCCTGTGCCACGCGAGCGAGGTCTACCGGGTCCCACCCGAGCTGGACGACGACCAGGCGATGCTCGTCGAGCCGTTCAGCCTCGGGATGCGTGCGGCGTTGAAGGCGCTGCCAGGGCCGGGGGAGCGGTGCCTGGTGGTCGGCGGCGGGATGGCGGGACTGTCGATCGTGCAGACGGTCCGGCTGCTCTCCCCCGACGCGCACATCACCGTGGTGGCACGGCATCCGGCCCAGGCGGCGCTCGCGGAGGGGCTCGGCGCGGACCGGGTTGAGCGCAGGCTGGACCCGGCCCGGCTGGCGGAGCCGTCCAGGATGTTCCGGGGCCCGCTCGGCTCGTACTTCGTGATGGGCGGCTTCGACGTGGTGTTCGACTGCGTCGGCTCGGGGCCGACGCTGACGACGAGCCTGCGGCTGGCCCGCGCGTCGGCGACGGTGGTGCTGGTCGGCATCCGGTTCGCGCCGGTGAAGGCGGACCTCAGCCCGGTGTGGCACCAGGAGGTGCGGCTCGCCGGTGTGCTGGCGCACGGCTGGGAGCGTGCGGGGGAGGAGGACGCGCACACCTACGACCTGGTGTGCCGTCACCTCGTCAAGGGGGACCTGAGTACGGACGGGTTCATCACCGACCGGTTCCCCCTCGCGGAGTGGCGGCGGGCGGTGGCCAGGGCCGATGCCCGTGCCGACGGTGTGATCCGGGTGGTGCTGGACACGACCCGGGGCTGACCGTCAGGTCCCCTTCGCCAGCTGGTCGCGGATCTCCGCCTTGAGGATCTTGCCGACCTTCGAGCGGGGCAGGTCGGGCCAGATCTCGACCTGCTTCGGGGTTTTCACGCTGCCCAGGCGCTCCTTGACGAACGCGGCCAGCTCGGCGGGCTCGGCGTGCCTGGCGTTGCGGAGCTGCACGACGGCGGTGACCCGCTCGCCCCACTTGTCGTCGGGCAACCCGACGACGGCGCTGTCCTGGACGGAGGGGTGTGCCTGCAGCGCCTGCTCGACCTCGGCCGAGTAGACGTTGAACCCGCCGGTGATGATCATGTCCTTCGCGCGGTCGACGATGAAGAGGTAGTTGTCGTCGTCGAGGTAGCCGATGTCCCCGGTGTGGTGCCAGCCGTGCCTGCTCACCTCGGCGGTGGC
This sequence comes from Actinophytocola oryzae, assembly GCF_004364325.1. Classification (GTDB taxonomy): domain Bacteria; phylum Actinomycetota; class Actinomycetes; order Mycobacteriales; family Pseudonocardiaceae; genus Actinophytocola; species Actinophytocola oryzae. The sequence continues at coordinate 351,964 of NZ_SOCP01000002.1, forward strand.
CTCGGGGTTCTCGTGGTAACCGGCCATGACCAGCGGGCCGCGGACCACGATCTCGCCGCGTTGCCCTTGTGGCACCAGGTTTCCGCTCTGGTCCATGATGGCCACCGTCGTCAGCGGGGTGGGCCTGCCCGCCGAGGACAGCCGGGCGGTGGCCACCGAACCGTCGGCGAGGAAGTGGTCCGCCGGCGCCAGTGTCGTGATCATGTTCGGTGCCTCGGTCTGGCCGAACAGCTGGCCCATCACCGGTCCGATCCGCCGCAGTGCCTCGGTCAGGCGTGTCGGGGACATCGGTGCGGCGCCGTACCAGAGGCAGCGCAGCGAGGACAGGTCCGTCGAATCCAGCGCGGGGTGGTCGAGCAGCCCGTAGATGACCGTCGGCGGCAGGAACGCGTGGGTGATCCGGTGCCGCTGCACCAGCCGGAGGAACTCACCCAGGTCCGGCGCGGGCATGATCACCGTCTCGCCGCCCTTGGCCATGATCGGGAAGGTGAGCACGCCTGCCGAGTGCGTGAGCGGGGCGAGCGCCAGGTAGCGCGGCCGGTCCCCGAACGGATAGCTCATCAGGGTCAGCGCGGTGGCCGTCTCCATGTTGTGGCCGGTCAACCGCACGCCCTTGGGCCGCCCGGTCGTGCCGCCGGTACCGGCCAGCATGCAGAGGTCGTCGTCGGCGACGGTGACCGGCGCCGGCTCGCCGCCGTGCCGGTCCAGCCAGTCGGCGAAGGTGGCCGCGCCCTCCACCTCGCCGTCCAGGCACACCAGGGTGGTCAGCTCGGGCAGGTCACCCCGGATGCGTTCGACGAGCCGCGCGAACCTCTCCTGGAAGAACAGGCACCGGCACCCGAACAGGTCGAGCAGCTCGCGGTTCTCGGCCGCCTCGTTGCGCGGGTTGACCGGGCACCACACCGCGCCGGCCCGCGAGATGCCGAACACGCAGGTGAGCGCGAGCGGGTCGTTCGCGGAGAGCACCGCGACGCGTTGCCCCGGCGCGATCCCGCTCGCCTGCAACGCGCCCGCGATCAGCCGGGACCGCTGCTGTACTTCGGCATAGGTGGTGGTGGCGCCGTCGATGGTCAGGCACGGCGCGTCACCACCCAGTGACGCGCCCTTGTCCAGGTAGTCGCACAACCGCACGGACGCCTCCAGCCAAGAAGGGAAGGCGCCGGCCGTGGGGGGACGGCCGACGCCGGGATCAGCGGTGCACCTCGAGGATCGGGTCGAGCACCAGGCCGAACGACCGCAGCGTGCCGAGCAGCTCGCGGTGTCCGAAGGCCTGGCAGCCGGACGCGAAACCGACCCGCCTGGGCACGTCCTGCAGCAGGTGCGCGGCGGCGTGGACGTTCAGCAACGCGGTCTGCTTGTAGTTGCAGTTGCCGTGGATGACGCAGTGCGAGCGCCCGAGAGGACCGGACGCGTACACGGAGTCGAGCGAGATGTTGAGCCGCGGGTTCTCCCTCGGCGGCATCTCACTGCGGACCGCCGAGGACTGCTCGTCGACGATCCGCCACTTCTCCTCGTCGGACTTGCCTTCCATCATCTGGAGCGCCGCGGCGACGATCTGCGGCACGCCCTGCATGAGCGGCCGGTTGAACACCCCGCCGAGCGCCCGCACCGACGCCACCCGAGGGTCCTTCCTGAACCACACCGGGTGCGCGGTGCCGCCCCACGGCAGTGCGAGCCCCAGCTCGTGCTGTCCTGGGACGACCAGCTCGTACAGGCCCGCGTCCGGCGGCCATTCCACGTACTCGTTCTGCTCCAGGTAGTACGCCTTGGCGAACGCGGCGTTGGCCAGGATGGTGTTGGTCGAGGCGACGGTCGGATAGCCCTTCCAGAACACCTGGATGTCCAGCGTGTCCAGGCCCGGTGTCTCGAGGGTGATCTGCGCGGCGATCTCCCCGACCGTGTACATCTGCGCGAGGCCGGGCGAGAGCAGCAGGCCCTGCTCCGCGAACTGGGTGCCGTACTGCTCCTCGGCGTCGATCATCCAGTCCTGTTCGCCGTTGGTGTCCGTGTAGTGCGCGCCGACGTTCAGGCTCGCGCGGACGGCCTCGTGGCCGTAGCGGGAGAAGGGCCCGACGGTGTTCAGCACGACCTTCGCCCCGCCGAACGCCTCGGTCAGCGCGTCCTCGGTGTGCTCGACCTCCACGATGTCGTAGTCGACGGTCTCGATGCCGGGAACCGCGTCGACGACCTCCTTCACACGCTTGTGGTCGCGGCCGACCGCGAGGAACGGCAACCCGTACTCACGCAGGTACTCGCAGATCAGGCGCCCGGTGTAGCCGGAGGCGCCGTAGACGACGACGGGCTTGTCGGTAGGCATGTCACATCCCCATTCCGCCGTCGACCGGGAGTCCTGCCCCGGTGATGAACTTGGCCGCGTCGGACGCGAGGAACACCACGGCGTCGGCCATGTCGTCGACCTGCCCGAGCCGCCCGAGCGGGGTCAGCTCCACGACCGCGCCCGCGGCCGCCTCGGGGGAGGGGAACAGGCCGATCTCCGCGCAGTCCACGGCGAGCTGGTTGCCCATGGTCGTCGGCGTGAGACCCGGGTAGATGCAGTTGACCCGTACGCCGTAGCCGAGCTTGCCCGACTCCGCCGCCGCGACCCTGGTCAGCCGGTCGATGCCGGACTTGGTCGCCGAGTAGACGCTGATCCCGGGGAAGGCGATGGTGGCGGCCACCGAGGCGATGTTGATCACCGAGCCACCGTTGCCCGCGGCGCCGCCCGGCCGCATGGCGCGCAGCGCGTGCTTGAGGCCGAGGGCGGTGCCGAGCAGGTTGACCTCGAGCATCCTGCGCACGTCGGCCGCGTCCAGCTCGGTGATCAGGCTGGTGATCTCGATGCCCGCGTTGTTCACGACGATGTCCAGCCCGCCGAACGCGTCGACCACGGTGTCGACCGAGGAGGCCCAGCTCGCGTCGTCCGTGACGTCCAGCGGCACGAACTCCGCGGTGGCACCCGAGTCGCGCAGGGCCTGGGCGGTCTGCTTGCCCTCGTCCTCCAGGATGTCCCCGATCGCGACCGAGGCCCCCGCCGCGGCCAGCGCCTCGGCCATGCCGGCGCCCAGACCCCGTGCGCCCCCGGTGACCAGCGCGTTTCGTCCGGCCAGCTGATAGCTCGTCATGGCGAACCTCCCTCGGTGATGTGGCTCACCCTAACTCGTTTGGGACGCTCGTCAAGATTTTCTCGTACGCTTGTCCGAATTTTCGAGGACGGCTGTCCAAAGTCCCCCGGACGGGGGACGATAGACTCCGGAGAGTGCGGTCCACCGCACGCTGACCAGAGGAAAGTCGCCGACAGGACGCCCACGTGACCGACGTCGCTGAGACCAAGCACGACCGGATCGCCCGCCGCCAGGTCGACAAGTTCGAGGCGCGGCGGACACAGCTGGCCACCGACGCCCTGCACACCCTCGCCGAGCTGGGCTACGCGCGCACCAGCCTGCGTGACATCGCGCAGAACTCGACGTTCTCCCTCGGCGTGATGCACTACTACTTCGCCGACAAGCGCGACCTGGTCACCCAGGCCGTCCGCCAGTACGAGGCGGTCTGCGTGACCCGCTACGACGAGGTGGTCGCCCGCGCGACGGGCGCCGACCAGCTGCGCGACGAGTTCGTCGAGATGTTCTTCGACACCCTCGCCGAGGACGCCGCACTGCACCGCCTCTGGTACGACCTGCGCAACCAGAGCCTGTTCGACGAGTCCTTCCGGGCCGACGTCCTGGAGATCGACGGACACCGGGAGGCCATGGTGTGGCGGGTGGTCAGCCGCTACGCCGAGCTGCGTGGTGCGCAGGTCGTCAGTGCGCCCGGCCCCGCCTACACCCTGCTCGACGGCATCTTCCACCGCGCGCTGCTGCACCACCTCACCGGCAGGAGCGAGGACGTGGCGACGCTGCGCACCGAGCTGCCGAACGTCATGGACTACCTCGTGGACGGTCCTCAGTAGACGATCCCGCTCCGGTGCTCAGGCCGGGTGGATCGCCTCGGGTTTGTGCACCGCCGTCCGGCCGGACTTCTCGCTCCGCACGAGGTACTGCGGGTGCTCCTCGGACGCGCGGACCGTACGGCCACCGGCCTCGGTGTCACTGGTGATGATCTCCTCGACAGTGCCCGTCGAACTTTCGTTGCCCGCGTCCCAGCGAACGCGGTCGCCCTTCCTGAACGTCTTCGCCATGTCACCGGGGTACCCGTCCACAACGGACCGAACCGCCGGACGAGGTCCCCGCGGTTGAACCTCTCCGCGCAGCCAGCCGTAGGTCTCGATGAGAGATCGACGCCACGACGGTCAAGGGAGGTTCCGATGGGAACCGTCAGTGCCGGCTCGCCGGACTCGTGCTACGTCCACGCCGGGCCGAGCGGCCTGCTCTCGCCGGTAGTGTGGCGGGTCCTCGGCGCGCTCGCCCTCCTGTCGATGGGCGGAATCCACCTCGTGCTCGTGTTCGACGGGGTGGGCGGCGTGCTGGGGAGCCTGTTCGTGGTCGACGCCGTCGGCGGGTTGCTGCTGGCGGCCGGGCTGCTGGCCGCGCCGCCGCGGCTTCTGCTGCTCGCGAGCCTGCTCGGCCTGATGTTCCTGGTGGGCACGCTGCTCGCGCTGGTCCTGGCACTGACCGTCGGGCTGCTCGGGATGACCGAGACGCTCAGCTTCACGCTGGTCCCCACGACGCTCGTCGTCGAGTCCGTCGGCACCGGCGCGCTCGTCGTGATGACCGTGCTGGCGTTCGGTATGCGCCCCGGGCGCGGCTAGGCGAACACGACCCGGACGGCGAGGAGCTCGCCCGCGGGGGAGTAGTCCGCATGCACCGGGAAGTAGCCGTCGCCCCAGGAGGTCATGGCGAACAGCACCTCGGCGCCCGCGACCGTGACGGTGCCGGACTCGTGGTCGGACGCGCGGACCCGGCGCATGACCTGGTAGTGGTGCGAATGCGGCCGGAAGTCCAGCCGCAGCAGGCGGTCGGGCGCCGCCTCGGACCAGGACTCGACGGCCTCGTAGCGCTCGATGGCCGCTTCCAGCTCCAGGTTCTCCCAGCCGTGCACGCCTTCCGGTAGTTCCGTGCCGCCGAACTCGGCGACGGCCTCGTCCCGCGAACTGCCCCAGAACGCGACGTCGGCGCGGCCGTCCAGTGCGGCGTGGTGCCGCCACTCACCCAACGCGTCGGCGTCCGCGAACGCGAGTCGTGCCCAGTCCACGCCCACGTCGCCCAGTCGGACGCTCCTGGCGACGATGTCGTCCGCGACACGCAGGCTGATCTCCTGCCACCGCACGCCGAGATCACCGAAGTGCCGTGGCGTTGCCTCGACGCGCACCGCCCGGTCGGCCGGCACGCCACCGACCGCGACCACCGGGATGCCGAACATGAGGAAGCTGCCGTCAGCGCTGCGGCGTACGCGCTCCCGGTGCGGCACCCGGTCCTCACGCGCGGCGAGGAACGCGTCGAACCCGTGCTCCCGGCAGTGGTCCTCGAAGATCGCGGCCATGTCGGACGTGCCGGAGGCAGGCACGTCGTAGAGCGCGGTCCCGGGCTGCCGGTCGAACGAGCGCGCGGCGGCCACGGCGTCCGGGCCGAGGATGTCGAAGTCGACCGAGCCGCTGATCTCCTTGGCCAGCGCCTCGTCGTCCACCCCGAGCACGACCGGGTCGATCTCCGCCGGGGACCGGTCACCCGACCAGCCGCTCAGATAACCACCGTCGACGACGACGAGCTGACCGGACGGACAGGTGACCTCACCGAGCTGAACGACCTTCTGCACCGGGCCATTCTAGTCAGCGCGGGCACAGTGGAAGTCCCGGTGGCGCACGGTGGACCGCGACCGTGGCGCGGAACCGGATGACACGTTTCGGGACTCGGTGTACTTCACGGGTGTGCCCGTTCGAAGCCCCTTTCCGGTGCCCGCTGCCGCGCGTCGGCGCGAGACCGACTTCGTGAAGGAGCGCCCCGCATCGTGTCGCCGGGCCTGGAGCACCGGGCGGAGCGGCGGCCCCTGGTGAGGTGCCGCCGCCCTGAGGATGTGCCTTTTCCCGTGCTCGGCGGGATCGCCGGATTGTCGACGTCAGTCGTTGATAACGACGTTTTCCTCCGGGAACCAGCGCCACGTGTTGTTGTTGCAGTAAAGCTCCAGCCAGGCGCCGGAGGCGGCACCGGACCAGTAGTAGTTGTGCCCCGCGACGACCCCACCGGAATGGGCGGAGTCAAACCTCGGTGCGACGCGACAGTCACCCGTAACGAGGACATACACGGTCGCGTAAGCCTTGTCCTCCGCGGCCTGGGCGCTTGGCGTCGCGACGCATGCCATCGCTCCCACTGCGACGGCCGTGGCGAAAACTCGACGGAAATTCATTTTTCCTCCATGGTCCGGGCGGCTGACTGCCGCGGTTCGACTGTCGCGGTCGCGGCTTGCAGAATCCTTGCCACGGCGGAATCCCCTGGCCGAGAGGCGTCCCGGATCTGCGGAACCAACCGATCGATACATTGCGTCCGGTCACCGCATGCTCTCTAGTGGACTCGCGGGAAGGCGGGGGGAGCGATCGCGGTGTTCCAGGTGCTGGGTCCGGTGGAGTTCCGGCCGGGTGGCGACCGGGTCGGCCTTGGCTCGACCAAGCAACGGTGCGTGTTCGCCGTCCTGCTCGTCGGGGTCGGGCGGCCGTGGCCGGTCGAGTCGCTCATCGACAGGGTGTGGGGTGACTACCCGCCGGTCCAGGCCCGCGGCGCCCTCTACAGCTACGTCAGCCGCCTTCGTGCCGTGCTGCGTGACAGCACGCTCGACGGTCTCGACGTCGCGATCCGGCAACGGTCCGGCGGATACCAGCTGGACGCACCGCCCGAGCTGGTCGACATGCACCGCTTCACCGCCGTCCTCGATCGGGCGCGGGCCGCCGTCCGGCCGGAGGAGCGGGTCGACCTGTTCCGCGAGGCGTTGGGGCTGTGGCGCGGCAACCCGCTGCAGGACCTGGCCGGCCGATGGGTCGAGGAGGTCAGGCAGGCGTTGTCGCGGCAGCGCGTGGGGGCGTGTGCCGAGTGGGCCAAGGCCATGATCGGCCTGGCGAGGTACCCGGACGTGATCGACCTGCTCGAACACGAGCTGGTCGAGCACCCGTTGGCCGAGCCACTGGTCGGCCAGCTCATGGTCGCCCTGCAACGCCAGGACCGGCAGGCCGAGGCCCTGGCCCGCTACGCCTCCTTCCGGCACCGCCTGGCCGACGACCTCGGCGTCGAGCCGGGCCCGGCGCTGGCACAGCTCCACCTGCGGATCCTGCGTGCCGAGGCCGCCGCATCCGCGCCCGTGCCGCTGGGCGAGGCGCTGTGGACGCCGGACGCGCCGGCAGCCGAACCCGTGCCGCGGCCACGCACCGGCCACCCGGACCCGCCGAGGTGCGACCGGCCGCCGTATCTCGGTCTGAAGACCTTCCAGGCCCACGACGAGGACCGGTTCTTCGGCCGGGCGCACCTGGTGGACGAGCTGCTGTCGAGGCTGACCGACCAGCGGTTCCTCGCGCTGCTCGGGCCGTCCGGCAGCGGGAAGTCGTCGCTGCTGCGGGCCGGTCTGCTCGCCGGGGTCCGGGCGGGCAGGCTGCCCGGCCTGGCCGGACCGACGCCGCTGCTGCTGGTCCCCGGTGAGCATCCGCTGGCCGAACTGGCGGGCCGGCTGGCCGGGCTCGGCGGACTCGCGGCCGCGGCGCACAGCGAGTTGCTGGCCGACCCGGCCTGCCTCGGCAGGCTGGTCCGCGACCGCGTGGGAGAGGCGGGGGTGTTCCTCGTCGTCGACCAGTTCGAGGAGGTCTTCACCCTGTGCGGGGACGACCAGGAGCGTGCCGGTTTCGTCGAGTCGCTGCTGTCGGTGGTGAACGACTCGTCGGTGCCCGCGCGGGTCGTCGTGGGTCTCCGGGCGGACTTCTACTCCTGTTGCGCCGAGTTCCCCGCGCTGGTCGAGGTGCTGCGCGACCGCGACCTGCTGGTCGGGCCGATGGCCGAGGAGGACCTGCGTGACGTGGTCGTCGAGCCCGCGACCCTCGCGGGGCTGACGGTCGAGCCGGGGCTGGTCGCCACGGTGCTCGCGGACGTGCTCGGCGAGCCCGCCGCGTTGCCGCTGCTGTCCCACGCCCTGCTGGAGACCTGGCGGCGGCGGGGAAGCGACTGCCTCTCGGTTGCCGACTACCACCGGGTCGGCGGCGTGCGCGGTGCGGTCGCGCAGACGGCCGACCAGGTCTACGCCGGTCTGGACGCGGGTCAGCGCCGTGTCGCGAAGGACATCCTCCTCCGGTTGACCGTGCCGGGGGACGGCCATCACGACACCCGGCGGCGGGTTCACCGGGGGGAGCTGCTCGACCGCCCGGACGCCGTGGACGTCGAGATCGTGCTGGCTCGGCTGGCCGAGGAACGCCTCGTCACCCTCGACGAGCAGACCGTCACCGTCAGCCACGAGTGCCTGATCCGCAACTGGCCCGTCCTGCGCGAGTGGATCGACGAGAACCGCGAGCGCCTTCGGGCACACCGGCAGCTGACCGAGGCCGCCTCGGAGTGGGATCGGTCCGGCCGGGACGAGGGGATGCTGTACCGGGGCTCCCGCCTCGCCAGGTGGCAGGACCGGGACACCGCCGAGCTCAACGAGCTGGAACGGGACTTCCTCGGCTCGGCGGACCGGCTCGTGGCGCGGGAGCACAGAGCGCGTCGTCGCCGGATCCGGACCGCGTTGGTCGGCCTGAGCAGCGGGCTCGTGGTGTTGGCCGTGCTGGCAGGCGTCGCGGTGTTCCAGGCAGGCGAGGCCGACGTGCAGCGGGACCGGGCGATGTCCAGCCAGCTCGTGGCCAACGCACGTGACCAGCTGACCCTGGACCCGGAGCTCGCGCTGCTCCTCGCCGAACGGGCCTACGAGTCCGCGCCGACCGCACAGGCCCAGACGGTGCTCGCGCAGGCACTGACCGAGTCACGGGTGCGTGCGACCTTCCTGGGGCACCGTGGCTCGGTCACCGCCGTCGCGTTCAGCTCGGACGGGCGGCTCGTGGCCAGCGCCGGCGCCGACGCGACGGTCCGGATCTGGCCTGTGGGGCGTGGCGAACCCGTGGTGCTGCGCGACCACGCCAGCCGGGTGCTGGGCGTCGCGTTCAGCCCGGACGACGACCGAGTGGTGAGCTTCGGGGAGGACGGGACGATCCGTGTGTCGCGAGTGGACGGCACCGGTCACGCCGCGGTGGCGTCCGCCGTTCCCGCGGGCGTCGTGACGGCCGTGTTCGCCGACCGGGGGCGTCGTGTGCTCGGCGTCGGCAGGGACGGCACGCTGTGGGACTGGCCCGCGGACGGTTCGGGTGTGCCCGTGGTCCGGCGCGGACCGGGACCGGGCGCCGTCGTCGCGGCTGCCTTCGACCCCGAGCGCACGCGTGTCGTGCTGGCCGGACCCGGCACCGCCGTGACGATGTGGGACCTGGTCACCGGCTCGGTCACCCGGCTGCGTGACCAGAGCAGTCCTGTCGAGCAACCGGGCACGACGACGAGGCTCGCGACCGTCGACCAGCTGGCCTTCAGCGACGACGGCAGGCACGTCGCGGCCGCGACCGTGGACGGCAGGGAATGGATCTGGTCCACGTCGGACGACCGGGCGCCGGTCGTCTGGTACCCCCACCGGGACACGGTGAACGCCGTGGCGTTCAGCCACGACGGACGATGGGTCGCCACCGGGGGCAACGACCGTGTCACGCATCTGCGCCAGGCCGACGGCCTCGGTGACCCGGTGACGTTCCGCGGCGAGAACGCACCGCTTCGCGGGGTGGCCTTCGGCCCGGACGACCGACTGGTCGCGACGGCAGGCGACGACGGAGCGGTACGGCTGTGGGAGGCCCGCCACCGGCCGGGCATACGCGGGCTCACCGGGCAGACCGGCACGAACACCGGGGTCGCGTTGAGCCGGGACGGGAAGCTCGTGGCGAGCGCGAGCGACGACGGCACGGTCTGGGTGCGGCACACCGACGGCACGGGCACACCGGCCGTCCTGCGCAGCGGCCACGGCTCCGTGCTGGCGGTGGCGGTGAGCCAGGACGCGGGTCGCGTGGCCGCCGCCACCGGTGACGGGACCGTGCTGGTCTGGCGCGGCTCCGGTGACGGCGCTCCACTGGCGCTGACCGGCCACCGCGCAGGCGCCCTCGCCGTCGCGTTCGGTCCCGACGGCCACCTGCTCGCGACCGGCGGAGCCGACGACGCGGTCCGGCTCTGGGACGGACAGGACGGTGCGCCCCGGGCGGTCTGGCGCGTTCCCGGGCCGGTACGCGACCTCGCCTTCGCCCCGAACGGGAGGCTGGCCGCCGCGGTCGGGGACGGGACGGTCCGGATCTGGTCGCCCACCAGCAGGCGGCAGTCGGCGGAGCTGACCGGCCTCAGGGGTGTCCGTGCTGTCGCGTTCAGCCCCGACGGCCGGCGGATCGCGGGCGTCGGCAACGACGGCGCGGTGTGGATCTGGCGCACGTCCGGCGACGCGGCCCCGGTCGTGCTCCACGGACACCACGGCAGGGTGCTGGACGTCGCGTTCAGCCCGGACGGCCAGTACATCGCCAGCGTGGGCAACGACAAGGCACTGAACCTGTGGAAGTGGGCGTCGGCCACCGATCCCGTCACCCTCACCGACCACAACGGACTGGTCGAGAGCATCGCGTTCGGTCCGGACAACCGCATCGTCGCGGGCCGGGTCGGTGGTGCCGTCAACGTCTGGACCTGTGAGGTCTGCGCCGCAGGCGAGCGCCTGTCCGTCCTGGCACGCCGACGCATCACCCGGGACTTCACACCGGAGGAGCGGCAGCGCTACCTGGTCGGCGGCTGAAACCCTGGCACACGCGCCGCTACGGGGCTTTGCCGGCACGGCGTCCCGCTGGTCGGCAGGGAACAGGCGCCGCCGGTGGACGTGTCACAGGAACCACGCCTCGGTCGCCGAGATGTTCCACGCGCAGGGCGTACCAGGCGAGGAAGTGCGCCCGAACGTACTGGCTGCCTGCCCCGGCCTGCTCCTCGGCCGCCGCGTCCCCGGCGCGGGTCTGGTCGGCGAGCCGCGTCCACTGGTCCGCGTCCACCCGGGCCGAGGACGCGGCCCACTCGACTCCCCCTGTCATCGCGAGCACCCCGGCGGACACCACCAGGACCCTCGCGACCAGCCACCTGCTCATCGTTCCCCCTCCGTGTCGATCTGCCCTTGTGCGTCGCGACGATGGGCCGTCGGGCTTGTACATACCTTGCAGAGCCCGTCCACCTGGCGGTTGCCGGGTGCGCGACACGTGCCTCGCACTAGGTTGTGCGTGAGCGACGGTGGAGGTGGCTGTGCGGGCGTACGGGTTTGCGCGGGTCGGCGGTCCCGAGCAGGAGTCCTTTCTGGACGTGCCGGTGCCGGAGCCGGGGGAGGGCGAGCTGCTGGTCCGGGTGCGTGCGGCCGGGGTGAACCCGGGTGACTGGCGGTTGCGGGAGGGTTCCTACGGGGACGTGCGCTCCGCGGTGTTCGGCCGCGAGGTCGCCGGGACCGTCCTCGCCTGCGGGCCGGGGGTGACCGGGTTCGCGGCGGGGGACGAGGTGTTCGGGGGCTGTCCCGGGATGGTCGGTGGCTGGGCCGAGCAGGCGCTGGTCACCGCCGGTTTCGCCGCGCGAAGGCCCGAGGGGGTGACGCCGGAGGCCGCCGCCGTGCTGCCGGTCGCGGCGGGCACCGCGTACGACGCTCTGAACCAGCTCGCCCTGCCGGAGGGGAGCACCCTGCTGGTGAACGGGGCGGGTGGTGGCGTGGGCGTGCCGCTGCTGCAGCTGGCCCGGCTGCGTGGGATCCGGGTGATCGGCACCGCGAGCCCGGCCAAACACGCGTTCCTCGCCGGGCTCGGGGCGGTTCCCGTGGCGTACGGGGAAGGCGTCGTCGACCGCATCGCCGCCGAGGCGCCGCAGGGGGTCGACGGGGTGTTCGACCTCGTCGGCGGGGACGCGCTGCGCACGGTCGCGCCTCTCGGTCCCCCGGAACGGCTGTTCTCCGTCGCGGACAAGGCGCTGGTCGGCACGTTGGGCGGGCGGAGCGTGGAGCGTGACCGCAGTACGCGCGTGCTGGCCGAGTTGGCGCGGCTGGTGGCCACCGGGGACCTCGACCCGCACGTCACACAGGTCCGGCCGCTGAGTGAGGCCGGTGCGGCACTCGCGCTCGTCGAGGAGGGACACGCGCAGGGCAAGGTCGTCCTGGTCCCGTGAGCACCCCGAAACAGGTTGCCGCATAGCGATTTGCCGATACGGCACGGTTTCTTGTCGAGACCGGGCCGGGGCGAGCACCCTCCCGGCATGGACACTACCGAGTGCATCAGCATGGGTGGCACGGCCAACCTCCTCACCCTGACGGAGAAGAGCGGGATCGGCGCGGTGACCGGGACCGTCGACGGCGCGGCCTACGGCGAGCCGACGAGCGAGCCGGAGGACGCGGGCGACGGTTCCCTCACGTTCACCATGTTCCACCACTTCCTGGACAAGGACGGCTCACGGCTGCACACCCGCGACAGGGTCACCGTGCGCGTCGACCCGGAGACCGACGTGACGTTCATGGAAGTCGAGTACACGGTCGTTGAGGGCACGGAGCGGTTCGCGGGGTACGGCGGTACCTTCCGCAGCCGCGGCTGGACGAAGCCGGACGGCGCGCACACCGCGGGCGTGGTGCGCTTCGAGGGACGGCTCTGTCGCGAGTAGACCGTGTGCCGCTCAGGCGAGTCCGCGCAGTGCCTCGTCGTCCGCGCTGCCGGGTTCGGCGAAGTACACGTACAGCACGTGGTCCTCGGGACCGGCGAGCGCGAAGGTCTCGAAACCGAGGCGGAGGACGCCGACCCCGTCGACGCGCAGCCGTTTCTCGCCCATCACGCGGTCGTACACGTCGTGGGAGTCCCACAGCGCCCGGAACGTGTCGCTGCGCTCGCGCATGCTCGCCACGAACTCGGCAAGCTCGGCGTGGCGTGCGGCGGCGGTGGCACGCAGCCCGGCCACGGCCTGCAGGCCGATGTCGTCCCAGTCGGGATAGACCTCCCGGGCACGCGGGTCGAGGAAGGTGAACTCGATCAGGTTGCGGCCCGGGCGCCACGCCGGGTTGACCCGGGCCGCGAGCGCGGTGCCTGCCAGCACGTCACGGTTGGGGCCGACGACGAAGGCGGGCAGGTCCGCCCAGCGCTCCAGCAGGTGCAGCACCCCCGGCCGAACCGTGTGGGCAGCGCCGGCGCCGGGGTCGGCCGGGGCCAGCCCCGGCATCGCGAGGGACCACAGGTAGGTCCGCTCGGTGTCGTCCAGCCGCAGCGCGCGGGCCAGGGCTTCGAGGATCTCGCGGGACGGATGCCGGTCGCGGCCCTGCTCGATCCGCGTGTAGTAGGACGGGCTGAGCCCGGCGAGCAGGGCCAGCTCCTCACGGCGCAGCCCGGTGACCCGGCGTCGCGCGGTGTCGACGACACCCGCCGAGGCGGCGTCGATCCGCTCCCGGCGGCTGCGGAGGAAGGAGCCGAGCTGGTTGTCGTCGGATGCCATCCAGCGCGACTCTACCGCCGCGAAACCGGCGAAGCTGACCCTGCGGGAGCCACCCTCACGGGGGCGTGGCACGTCCGGGGGCCCGCTGGTGCCATGGAGGCATGTCGAACGAAACACCGGTGTGGCTCGTCACCGGCTGCTCCAGCGGCCTGGGCCGCGCCATCGCCGAACACGCCCTCGAGCGGGGTGACCGGGTCGCGGTCACCGCCCGTGACCGCACGGCCGTGACCGATCTCGTCGCAGGGCACGGCGACCGCGCACTGGCCCTGCGGCTGGACGTCACCGACCCCGCGTCGGTGGCCTCGGCCGTCCGGGCCTGCGAGGAGACGTTCGGCCGCGTCGACGTCCTGGTCGACAACGCGGGCTACGGCTACCTGGCGGCCGTCGAGGAGGGCGAGGACGCGGCGGTCCGCGCCCTGTTCGAGACCAATGTGCACGGCGTGGTGACGGTCCTCAGGGCGGTGCTGCCCGGCATGCGGGCCCGCCGCTCGGGGCGGATCGTCAACGTCTCGTCCTTCGGCGGCCTGGCGGCCTTCGCGGCGACCGGCTACTACCACGCCACGAAGTTCGCCCTGGAGGGCCTGTCGGAGTCGCTGGCCGCGGAGGTCGCGCCGCTCGGCATCGCGGTGACGATCGTCGAGCCGGGTGCCCTGCGCACCCGGTGGGCAGGGGCGTCGATGCGGCAGTCCCCGACGCGCCTCGACGACTACGAGCAGACCGCGGGCAAGCGCCGCGACGCCACCCTGGCGGTGTCCGGCCGCCAGCCCGGCGACCCGGCACGGGCAGCCGAGGCGATCGCCGCGGTCGTGGACCTGGACAAGCCACCCCTGCGGCTGCTGCTGGGCTCCGACGCGCTGGCCGGAGCACGCGCGAGCCTGGACCGGAGGCGACGCGAGATCGACAGGAACGAGGCGCTGACCAGGAGCGCGGATCTGGAGGAGACATGAGCACGGGTGCGTTCGTCGTGATCGGAGCAGGCCGGGGCCTCGGCGCCGCGGCGGCCCGCCGGTTCGGCCGAGAGGGACATCCCGTCGGCCTGGTCGCACGCGACGCCGAGCGCCTGGGTGCCCTGGCGTCCGAGCTGGCCACCGAGGGCATCCCGACAGCGGCCGAGACCGCGGACGTCACCGACGAGCGGGCACTCGCGGCGGTGATCGGCGCGCTGCGGGAACGACTCGGCCCCATCGAGGCGGTGCTGTTCAGCCCGCGGCCGAGCGTCGCGTGGATCAGGCCGGTGCTCGACACCGAGCCGTCGGACGTCGCGAGCGCGCTGGCACTGAGTGTCGTGGCCGCCGCGACGGCCGTCCGCGCGGTCCTGCCGGACATGCGCGGGCGGGGACGCGGCACCCTGCTGTTCACCACGGGCGGCGCCGCCGTCGAACCTCACCGCGACCGCGCGGTCTCCGGCATCGCGTACGCGGCCGAGTCGGCCTACACGCGCATGCTCCACGACGCGCTCGCCCCCGAGGGCGTGCACGCCGCGCAGGTCACGGTGGTCGGGCCGATCGGCCCGGGAGCCCGCCACGAACCGGCCGAGGTCGCCGACGAACTGTGGCGACTCCACACCGAACGCGACCAGCCCCTGGTCGTCCTGCGCTGACCGGCCGCGCGGGTCACGACGTGGTCCGGCAGATCAGGCTGTTGGGCAAGAGCTGGTCACCGGTACGAACCCGATGCCGCCTCGAACCAGGACTACGTCGACGGGTCCGCCGGACGTGTCGCCTGCGCCGTAGCGTCCTCTTCGGACCTGCCGGCGAAAGTTTCGGAATTGCGTGCGACTCGGTGACACATTTCGAAACTTTCCGAAATGAACGGGGTTAACGCTCACATCGAAACATTCGGTAATCATTGACTTGCTGTCGGTGGCGTGGCTACATTCACTGCTGAAGTTGCTCATCACTTTGTGCGGGAGTGCATGGGCACGCTCACAGTGCCTGCCCGGGCGTAATGCCCGCCATCCCGCTCTTCGACCCCTGCAGACAATGTCGTCGGAGGGAAATTCGCCATGGTTCACGCAATTCCGAGAGCCCGTCGCGCGGCGACGGTGCTCCTCACCGTCGGTCTGATGGCCGTCGGGTTGGTGTCGGTGTTCGCCGGTACCGCCGCCGCCGCGACGACCCTGGGTGCCGCGGCCGCGCAGTCCGGCCGGTACTTCGGTGCCGCCGTCGCGGCGGGCAAGCTCGGTGACAGCACTTACAGCACGATCCTCCGGCGTGAGTTCAACAGCATCACGCCGGAGAACGAGATGAAGTGGGACGCGACCGAGCCGAACCGCAACTCCTTCAACTACACCAACGGCGACCGCATCGCCGGCCAGGCCAGTAGCCAGGGGGCGCGCCTGCGTGGGCACGCCCTGCTCTGGCACCAGCAGCAGCCCGGTTGGGCGCAGAGCCTTTCCGGCAGCACCCTGCGTTCGGCCATGATCAACCACGTCACCCAGGTCGCCACCCACTACCGCGGCCAGGTCTATGCGTGGGACGTGGTGAACGAGGCGTTCGCCGACGGCAGCGGCGGTGGTCGGCGCGACTCGAACCTGCAGCGCACCGGCAACGACTGGATCGAGGCGGCGTTCCGCGCGGCCCGGTCGGCCGACCCGAACGCCAAGCTCTGCTACAACGACTACAACACCGACGGCGTGAACGCGAAGAGCACCGGCATCTACAACATGGTGGCCGACTTCAAGAACCGCGGCGTGCCGATCGACTGCGTCGGGTTCCAGTCCCACCTGAGCAACTCCGTGCCGGGTGACTACCAGGCCAACCTGGCGCGCTTCGCGAACCTCGGCGTCGACGTGCAGATCACCGAGCTGGACATCTCCGGCTCGAACCAGGCCGCCGTGTACGGCAACGTCACCCGCGCCTGCCTGGCCGTGTCCCGCTGCACGGGCATCACCGTGTGGGGCATCAGGGACAGCGACTCCTGGCGGACCGGGGAGAACCCGCTGCTGTTCGACAACTCCGGCAACAAGAAGGCCGCGTATACCGCGGTGCTCGACGCCCTCAACAGCGCAGGCCCCGAGGACCCGGAGGACCCCGAGGACCCCGGGACCGGCGGGAGCGGCAACGTGCGGTCGACGGGAGCGGGCAGGTGCCTGGACGTGCCCAACGCCAGCACGTCGAACGGCACGCAACTGCAGGTGTACGACTGCCACACCAACGCCAACCAGCTGTGGACGTACACGTCGAGCAAGCAGCTCACCGTGTACGGCAACAAGTGCCTCGGCGCCAGCGGCCGGGGGACGACCAACGGCACGGCGGTCGTCATCTGGGACTGCGACGGTGACTCGAACCAGCAGTGGAACCTCAACTCCAACGGCACGGTCACGAACGTCCAGTCGGGCCTGTGCCTCGACATCCCCGCCACCGCCAACGCCACCAGGGTGCGGCTGTGGGCGTGCTCGGGTAGCGCGAACCAGCAGTGGAGCGGTCCCACCGGCTGACCGACCGGCCTGACCCGACGGCCTCCGGCGACAGCTGCCGCCGGAGGCCGTCCCCGCGCGTCGTGACGAGCCCGTTCGCGCCGACCGGACGGCGGTCCGGGGTAGGACCTAACATTCGGATCATGGCAGGAGAGACGAACCCGCTGGAGCTGGTCCGCGCACGGGGCGTGCGGGCGCAGCTGTGCGTCCTGCGGGACGGGGAGGTTCTCCTGGACCACGCGGTCGGCTGCGAGCCCGACTCGTTGTTCTGGATCTTCTCGGCGAGCAAACCGTTCGTGGCGCTGCTGGTGCACCTGCTCGCCGAACGGGGCGAGTTGGACCTGGACGATCCGGTAGCCAGGCACTGGCCGGAGTTCGGTGCCCGTGGCAAGGAGTCGGTCACCGTGCGGCATGTGCTGCGACACCGATCCGGCTTGTTCGCGACACGAACGTACGTCGGCGACGCGTTGGCGCTGACCGACTGGTCGCGGTCGGTGCGCCGCCAGGAGGAGGCGCGACCGCGTTGGCGACCGGGCGAGGTCCCCGCGTACCAGGCGATCGCGTTCGGCTTCATCCTGGGAGAACTGGTCCGCCGGGTCACCGGTGACCGCCCGGAAGATCTGCTGCGCAAGGAGTTCCTGGACCCGCTCGGCCTGTCGGACACGTATCTCGGCCTGCCGGACTCGTTGTGGCACCGGCATGTCCCGGTCCGCGGTCGTGGCCTCGCGGCGGTCGTCGGACACGTCGTCAACCGCCGCGCCACCCGCCGCGCGGTGATCCCGTCGGGCGGGATCTCCACGACCGCAAGGGATCTGGCCCGCTTCTACCAGGCGCTGCTCAACGGTGGCACGCTGGACGGCACCCGAGTCCTGGGCGAGGACTCGATAGCGGAGGCTCGGCGGCCGGCCGCCCCGGGCGCCCCGATGGACCGGGTGACCCGACTGCCGGCCCGCTGGGCACAGGGGTTCCAGCTGGGCCACCCCGACGCGGAGCCCAGCCACTTCTCTCCCCTGGGACGGTCGAGCACCCGGTCGACGTTCGGCCACGACGGGAGCAACTGCTGCATCGGCTGGGCGGACCCGGATCGCCGGCTGGTCTTCGTGTACCTGACCGACCTGCTGCTCGCCGGCCACGCGGGCGCACGCCACCTGGGCGAGGTGAGCGACGCGGTGATCGCGACGTGCGACTGACGTGCCTACCTGGTAGCCGGTTCGGTCTCCAGTAGGCGGCGGACGTGGAGGAGGTCGTAGAAGTTGGACAGACGGCTGATGAGGCCGCCCTGGAACTCGAACAGGTCCACGGCGTCGAAGCTGACCTCCAGGCCCCGAGTGGTGCGGCCGGTGAAGGTGACGGCCGTCGCGATGGAGCCGTCGTCGGCTACGTGGGTGCGGGTCGGCTGGTCCCAGTGGGTCTGCCATGGTGTGAAGAGTCCACTGTAGAACGCCGTGATCTCCTTCGGGCCCGTGCGCGGGCGTGCGCCGACCGGGGTCAGCAGCGCGTCCTCGGTCCACAGGGTGGCGAACTCGTCCCACTGCTCGCCGTTCATGGTGGCGAAGTAGCGGTCCACGGTGTCCTGGCTCATGCGGCGCTCCTTGACAGTGAACGGAGACGGGGGAGGAGCGACTCGCCGAGCGTGGCGATCTGCTCGGCCCGTCGCGTGCGGGTCGGCTCTATGTGTGCTTGCAGTACCAGAGTGTCCACTCCGGCCGCCAGGAACGGCCTGAGTGCCTCGGTGAGTTCGTCGGCCGTGCCCGCGATGGCGGTCACCAGGTTGCGCTCCACCTGACCGGGCACGGCCTCGTCGTTCGGCGCCCACCACGCGGTCACGTACTCGGTGTAGTGCGGTCGCAGGACTTCTTCGTACCACTCCGGCGATCCCAGCCACACGTCACGCATCAACCCGACCGGCACCTCGGGTGCCGCGGTTCGGAGTCGGCCCACCAGATCGACGGTCCTGGCCAGTGTGGTCGTCGGTGGCAGCAGCACGCCAAGGCCGCGTCGGGCGGCCCGCGCCATGGTGGCCGGGCGCATCCCGCCGACCAGCACCAGCTCACCCAGACCCTCGGCCACCAGTGCGTCGAGTCCGTCGACCAGGCGGCGGACCCGGTCGGTGATGTCCAGTCCGGTCACCGCGTACTCGCCTGCCCGGTAGCCGAGGCCGACACCCAGTCGCAGCCGTCCCGGCCACAGTGCCTGGATTCGCCTGACCAGACCCACCGCCGGGCCGAGATCGTGCTGGGGCAACAGGTGCACGGCCGTGCCCACCGAGATCCGTTGTGTGGCGCCGAGAACCGCGGCCGCCGCGAGCACGGGCTGCGGGCACCAGCCGTCGTACCAGTACCGGTGCTCGCCAAGCCAGATCGAGTCGAACCCGGCCTCCTCCGCGGCCCGCGCGTCCGACACCAGCGTCGCGTACAGCTCCGGGTGCGGGGCCGGGTGTGCTGCGGTCGAGCGCATGTTCCACAGGCCCATGCCGACGTGGAGCGCCATGTCAGTACGACCGGGGCAGCCCGAGGGAGTGCTGGGCGACGAAGTTGAAGATCATCTCCCGGCTCACCGGTGTGGTCCGCTGCAGCCGGGCCGCGCCCCACAGGGTGGCCAGGCCGTACTCGGTGGCGAAACCGTTGCCGCCGTGGGTTTGTATGGCGTTGTCCAGTGCGGCCAGGCACGCCTCGGCCGCGGCGTACTTCGCCATGTTGGCCGCCTCGCCCGCTGGTTCGCTGTTGTCGTGCAGCCAGGCCGCCTTCTGCGTCATCAGCCTGGCCAGCTCGACCTCGATCTTGGACTTGGCCAGCATGTGCGCCACGCCCTGGTGCGCGCCGATCGGCACGTCCCAGACCTTGCGGTCGCCTGCGTAGGTGCTCGCCTTCTCCAATGCGTACAGGGCGATGCCGTTCTCGAAGGCGGCGGCCATGATCCGCTCGGGGTTGAGGCCGCCGAACACCTGCCGCATGCCCTCGCCCTCGGTGCCGATCATGGCCGACGCGGGTAACCGCACGTCGTCGAAGAACAGTGTGAACTGCTTCTCCGGTGCCGTCACCTCGACCGGGATCAGCGTGCGCTGCAGACCGGGCGCGTCGGTCGGCACCAGGAACAGCGAGAGCCTGCCCCGTCCGGTGTCCGGGTCGGTGCCCGTGCGGGCGACCACGACGACGGCCTCGGCCTGGTCCACGCCGGACGCGTAGTACTTGGTGCCGTTCAGCACCCAGTCCTCGCCGTCCTGACGGGCCACCGTGGACAGTTTGTGGGTGTTGGAGCCCGCGTCCGGCTCGGTGATGGAGAAGCACAGCTTCGTGCTGCCGCCTGCCATCCTGGGCAGCCAGTACCCGCGCTGCTCGTCGGTGCCGTGTCGTACCAGCAGCTCACCGCAGATGGAGCTGGACACGATCAGCATGAACGACGGGGTGCCCGCGGCGGCCAGCTCCTCGCACACGATCGCCAACTCGGCGACGCCGCCACCGCCGCCGCCGTACTCCTCGGGGAAGTTCACGCCGAGGTAGCCGTTGCGGCCCAGCTCGAGCCACTGCTCGTCGGTGCGTTCCGGGTCGCGGGCCTGCCGCAGCCAGTACTCGTGGCCGTAACCCCTGGCGAGCTTGCGCACGGACGCGCGCAGCAGGGCCTGTTCTGGTGTTTCCGTGTACATCCGACGCTCCTCGTGGGGTGCTGGTCAGCCGTCGCACCAGCGGCTGACGGCGTAGCCGCCGTCGACCGGGAGCACGGCGCCGGTCAGGTAGCTGCCGCCGGGTCCGGCTAGCAGGAGCACCGGCGCGCACACGTCTCGCAGGCGGCCGATTCTGCCGAGGGGGTTGTTGCGGACCATCCGCTCGCCCTCGGCGTCCAGCAGTACCGAGGTCAGTCTGGTCAGGATCGGGCCGAGCGCGAGGCAGTTGACCGTGATGTGCCGCGGCCCCAGCTCTCGGGCGAGTACCCGGGTCAGGTGGTGCAGTGCCGCCTTGGCGGTGGCGTAGCCGTAGTTCTGGAAGGGGCCGACGGCGTGCCCGTCGATGGACCCGATGTTGATCACACGGGCCGGGTCCTCCTCGGTGGCGGCCGCGGTCAGTGCCGGCAGCAGTGCCTGGACGAGGTGGAACGGCGCCACGGTGTTGAGCTGCAGCAGCTTGGTGAACGCGCCCGCCGGGTAGTCCTCGAAGGGCGCGCCCCAGCTCCGGCCCGCGTTGTTGACGAGCACGTGCACCTGGGGGAAGCGCTCGAGCACCTCGCTCGCGAACCGCGTCACGCCGGTCTGGTCCCCGAGGTCGGCGGCGACCGCGTGCGCCTTGCCCAGCTCGGACAGCTCCCGCTGGGCGGCCGCGGCCTCGTCGGCCGAGCGGCTGGTGACCATGACCTCGGCGCCCTGGCCCAGCAGTGCCTCCGCCGCGGCCCGGCCGACTCCGCGGGTGCCGCCGGTGATGACTGCGGTGCGCCCGGTGAGCCCGAACAGGCTCTCGGCGCTGACGACTTCGGCCATCGCCGCCCTCCTTCCCGCTGGCGCTCACTGAAGCATGCGCCGCTGCGTTTGGTCAAACTTCCGTTCGTTTGATTTTCTGATCGGCCGCCTGCCAGGCTTGACAGTCGTGGGCAGGGTGAGAGAGCATCCGATTCAACCAATCGTTTGATAGAAGACGGTGGCGGAAAGGCGGCCTGCGGTGCGGGATGTGGCGGAGCGCGAAGGTGACGGGCAGTCGCCCCGGGTCGCGCTCGTCACCGGCGCGGGCGGCGGTCTCGGCGGGGAGTGTGTGCGGACCCTCCTGGCGCACGGTCTGCACGTCTTCGCCTCCGACCTGACCACCGACCTGCTCGGCGGCCTCGACGCCGGTGAAGCGCCCGGCCGCCTGTCACTGCGTGCGCTGGACGTCACCGACCCGGCGGCGGTCGACGCGCTCGTCGCCGACGTGCTGGCCGAGGGCGGACGACTGGACGTGCTGGTCAACCTCGCGGGCGTGGTCCGCAACCAGGTGCTGCACAAGATCGCCGACACCGACTTCGGGCTCACCATCAGCACCCACGTGCTCGGCACCATGCACACCATGCGTGCGGCCGCCCCGGCCATGCGGTCCGCGCGTTACGGCCGGATCGTCAACATGAGCTCGATCGCGGTGCGGGGCTCGATCGCGGGTAGTGCGTACGGCGCGGCCAAGGGCGCGATCGAGGGCATGACCCGCGCCGCCGCGATGGAGCTGGCACCCCACGGGGTCACGGTCAACTGCGTCGCCCCGGGAGTGGTCGACGCGGGCATGTTCCGCACCGTCCCGAAGGACTACCAGGAACAGAGCGTGGCCCGGGTGCCGATGCGCAGGCCCGGCACGGCGCGTGAGGTCGCCGACGTCGTGGCGTTCTTCTCCTCGCCTGCCGCCGGTTACGTCACCGGGCAGTCGTTGTTCGTCTGCGGAGGGCTGTCCCTTGGGTTCTGAGGTCTCGCCGGTCACCATCGCCCGGCACGGTTCCACCGCCGTGATCACCGTCGACAACCCGCCGGTCAACGCGTTCCACCCGGACATCGCCGAGGCGATCGCGGAGCTGGCGGCCGGTGTCGGCGAGGACCCGGACGCGCGGGCGCTGGTGATCACCGCAGCGGGTAGGCACTTCATGGCCGGTGGTGACATCGCCTATCTGAAGACGCTGAACGCCTACCGGTCCGAGCGGTACGTGCTGCGCATCCAGGAGGTGCAGGACCAGCTGCGCCGGCTGCCGCAGCCGGTGATCGCGGCCATCAACGGCACCGCCCTTGGCGGCGGTCTCGAGCTGGCGCTCGCCTGTGACATCCGGCTCGCCGCGTCGAACGCCGTCCTCGGGCTGCCCGAGGTGTCGCTCGGCATCATCCCCGGCGCGGGCGGGACCCAGAACCTGCCTCGCGTCGTGTCACTCGGCCAGGCCAAGCGGCTGCTCTTCACCGCGGACCGGATCACCGCCGCCGAGGCGCTGACGATCGGGCTCGTGGACGAGGTGGTGCCTGCCGGGGAGGTGCTCACCGCGGCGCTCGACCTCGCCGCGCGGATCGCGCGCAACGCCCCGCTCGCGGTCACCGCGGCCAAGCGGGCGGTGGACCTGGGGCTGCAGACGGGCGTCGTCGACGGGCATCGCATCGAGGCGACGTTGTTCGCGCCGCTCACCGAGTCGGCCGACTTCGCCGAGGGCATTGCCGCCTTCATCGACAAACGCGAGCCCTCGTTCCGCAGGGGCTGACCGAGTAGGAGATAGCGAGATGCGCATCGGCGTTGTGCACGTGACGACGGAGGTCTCCTCCAAGCCGTACACGAAGATGATCACCGAGACGTTGGACCGGGCGCGCAACGAGGGCACCGAGCTGGTGCACCGTTATGTCGGGCACCTGCGCCGTGCCACCGACACCGCGATCGCCTACCCCACCCTGCTCAACAAGGTGGACATCGTCTCGGAGATCGTGGCGCTCGAACGTGACGGGGCCGACGCGGTGTTGGTCGCCTGTTCGGGTGATCCTGGCGTTGCCGAGGCACGCACGCTGGTGTCCATCCCGGTCGTCGGGCCGATGGAGGCCGCGTTCGGGCTGGTCCTCGGGTACGGGTGGCGGTTCGGCATCGTCACCGTGGAGGACCGTACGTGGTCGTCCAACATGGAGCAGATGGTCAACGCCGCCGGCCTCGGCAGCCGTTACGCGGGGCAGCGCACTCTGCACACTCCCACGTCGGTGATCTTCACCAAGGGGTTCGAGGAGCCGGATCTGGTGATCGCCGACGTGTCGGCTCGGGCCCGTGAGATGGCTGCCGCCGGTGCGGACTCGATCCTCATCGGGAGTGCCGGGCTCTCCACGTTCTGCAGCTACGTGCGGTTGGCCGGTATCGACGATCCGGAGCTGCCGATCTTCGACGTGATCAGTGTCGGGCTCAAGTTCGCCGAGTTGCGTGCCGAGCTTTCCAAGCAGGTGGGTGTGCCCGCGGTCAGCCGTGCCGGGTGGTACGCGCGTTATCCGCTGGGCGACCACATCCGGGTCAACCGCCAGTTCGGTTGGGTTCCGGAACCCGAAGAAGCGAAATAACCAGGAAGGACGTGAGCGCAATGCCGGTCAAAGGTGTCGAGGTCGAGCGCCGCGGTGAAGTGGGCTGGATCATTCTCAACGACTACCAGGAGACGGTGGAGGCGGGGTTCGCCGAGCCGGAGGGTTACGAGCCGTTGCAGGTCGGTCTTCTGAACGCGTTGGAGGAGTTCCGCTGGGACAGTGGGATTCGGGTCATCGTGATCACGGGGAAGAACGACGGGGCTTTCTACCGGGTGTCTCGGCGGCCGCACTACGACGTGCAGAAGCATGCTGACCGGTTGAACCCGATGCACAGCCCGTACATGCGTCAGTCGATGCCTGCCAGTCGGAGCATGACCGAGATTCTCGCGTTCATCGAGAAGCCGGTCATCGCCAGGATGAACGGTGACGCGATCGGGTACGGGCAGGCTCTGCTGTGGGGGTGCGACATGATCGTTGCCTGGGACGGGGCCGTGGTCGCCGACGTGCACACCGGGCAGGGTGACGTTGTCGACAGCGACGGGGAGGCTCGGGGCTTCCCGTGGGCGGTTACTCCTGGTGATGGCGCTATGGCGTTCCTGCCGGTGTCCATGACCGCGGCCAAGCTCAAGGAGTTCATGTTCCTGTCGCGGACCTGGCCGGTTACCAAGCTCGCCGAGATGAACCTGGTGAACTACGCGGTGCCGATGGACCAGCTCGACGGGGTGCTCGACGAGATCATCGAGAAGCTGTTGGCGCGGCCTGCGCACGTGCTCGCGCACACCAAGCGGGTGTGCAACAAGCGTCTGGTCGAGCAGATGAACAACGTGCAGGACCTTGCCTCGGCGTACGAGATGCTCAACTTCGTGAGCCACGGCGTCGAGGGTCGGATGGACATGACGAAGTGAGTCCGGTGCAGGTTGGGCTCGGCCTGTGGGCGATGCGCTCCACCGCACGGCGGCCTCGGCCTTGGCCTGCGCTCTACGAGGAGTTGCGTGAGGACGCGGTCCTGGCCGAGAGTCTGGGCTTCGACTCGGTGTGGCTCGCGGAGCATCACTTCTGGTACGACGGGTGGTGTCCGCAGCCGTTGCTGGCCGCCGCGTCCTGTCTCGGGGCGACCAGCAGGCTGCGGGTGGGTACCGCGATGCATCTGTTGCCACAGCATGACATCGGCGTGGTCAGTCGGGATGTCGGTCAGTTGCTCGATCACTTCGGTGATCGGCTTGATCTCGGGGTGTCGATTGGTTATCGCGACGAGGAGTACGACGCGGTCGGGGTGGAACGGGCTCGGCGGGGGCGGCGGATGGATGGTCACCTCGACCGGTTGTTGGGTGATCATGCGGGTCGTCTCGCGTCGCCTGCCCGGGTGTTCGTCGGGGGGATCGCGCCCGCCGTCATCGAGCGTGCGGGCAGCCGTGGGATGTCGTTGCTGCTGCCCAACACGTTGACGGCGGTCGAGTTGGCCAAGCGTCGGACTGCCGCGCAGGCCAGCGCCGTGGCGGCTGGGCGTGCTGCTGGGCGGGTTGGGGTGATGGTCGATACCTGGCTCACGTCGGGCGCTGACGAGGCCGAGGTTCGGGAGCGGATCGTGGCGCACTACCGGGAGTACACCGGAGCCTGGTTCCGGCTGCGGGGGGAGCCTGCGTTCGACCGGCCCGATCTGTTGGATCGCCAGTCCGAGCGTAACCGTGTGTCTGCGGTGGTTGGTGACGGGGAGCGGGTGTTGGCCGGGTTGACCGAGCTGCGTGATGCCGGCGCTGACACGATCGTGTTGCAGGTGCATGCTGATGCGTCGGTTGGGGAGCATCGTGCGGTCATGGCTCGGCTGGCTGAGGATGTCCTGCCCAAGCTTCGGGGGACGGCGTGATCTCGCGTGCGCGATGGTCGTCCCGCTGGTGGTCGGTGGAGTTGGTGCCCGCCTTCGCCCGGGCCGGGGGTCCGGGCTTGCGCCCGGCTCTTTCGTTGGTGCCAGTCTGTCGGCCGCGCGTGACGTTCGCTGGTTGTTACCGGTCGGTTGTGGACAACTCTGTCGCTGTGGATGACTTCGAAGGGAGGGTGGCGTGAGGTTGGGATTGGTGGCATCGGTGCCTGGGCCGTCTGGATGGGCTGAGTGGGCTGAGCTGGTGGAGCGGGCCGATCATCTCGGCGTTGATGCCGTTTACCTGCCGGCGGGTGACGGGGACGATCCGTTGCTTGCCGCGGCCGCGTTGGCTGGGCGGACTCGGTGGATACGGGTGGTGGCCGAGGTGGCGGTGGACGAGGAGCTGCATCCGGTGCACCTTGCCGAGCGGATCGCGGTTGCCGACCAGTGCCTTGGTGGGCGGCTCGGTGTTGCGCTCAGTTCGCCTGCGGCCGACCTGCTCGGCGAGACGGTCGCTGTGCTCCAGCTTGCCCTTTCCGGGTTGCCGTTCGCCCACAAAGGACCTCGGTGGACCATTCCCGCTCGGTTGCCTGCCAACGACGCCGTTTCGTGGTCGCGGGTCACCGTCACCCCATCGCCGGTTCAGCCCGGTCTGCCGTTGTGGCTCACCGGGCCTGGTGCCGCGGCTCTCGCCGACGAGCGCGGGCTGGTCTGGCTCGCTGGGGCCGACGACGATCCCGCCGACCATCGGGCCACATCTCCCGGGCGACCCGGTCTGCGGGCTTGGACCCTCGGTGACGACGGTCGGCCCGACGTCCTGGCCACGGCCGCCGCCCTGTCTGCCGAGCGTGACGAGTGGGGGCTTGGGTTCGCGTTCCTGCCCCTTGGCGATCCTGCCGACATCGAGACGCTCGCTCACCGGGTTCGGCCGCGTGTCCAGCTCGCCGAGCTGCCGTCCGGCCTTGAGCGTTACTGGGCCAGTGTCGGTATCTAACCCTCGTGTACCAGGGTGTCCGGGTTGCCGCCGCCGTTGACCACGACCGTTTGCCTGGTCAGGTAGGAGGACGTGTCGCCGGCCAGGTAGCCCACCACGTCGGCCACGTCCTCCGGACGGCACACCCGTCCGAACGGGTAGTGCGCGTCCAGTGACTCTGCCGCTGACGAAGCCGAGCCGGCCCGCACCAGGCGGTCGCCCATCTCGGTCGACACCAGCCCTGGTGCGACCACGTTGACCCGGATGCCGTTCGTCCGCTCCTCGAACGACAGCACCGATGCCAGTGCTTCGACCGCGGCCTTTGCCATCGCGTACGGGGCCAGTCCGGCGCCCAGCCCTCGTGCCACCACGCTCGAGACGAACACGATCGACCCGCCCCCTGCCGTCCGCATTCCGGGCAGCGCGGCGGTGCAGGCTTCGGCGCCGGCCAGCGCGTGCACCTGGTAGAGCCGTAGGTACTCCTCCTGCGTGGTGTGCTCCACGCTGCGGCCGGAGCTGGCGATGCCCGCGTTGTGGACCAGCACGGTCGGTGCGCCCAGGTCCGCGCTCGCTGCCGCGACGAACTCCGCCGCCGCGCCGGGGGTGGCGAGGTCCGCGGCGTAGGCGCTGGCCCTTCCGTCCAGTTCGGCCACCAGCTCCTCGGCCGCGCCGACGTCTCGGCGGTAACAGAAGGCCACCTCTGCGCCCAGCTCTGCGAGTCTTCGCACCACTGCGCGGCCCACTCCACGCGAGCCGCCGGTGACCAGGGCGACTCGGCCGTCCAGGCGGGTTCGGTCAGGCATCGGAGACCAGGGATCTGCCGACTATCTCCTTCATGATCTCGCTGGTGCCGCCGTAGATGCGTTGCACGCGGGCGTCTCGCCACAGTCGGGAGATCGGGTACTCGTCCATGTAGCCGTAGCCGCCGAACAGCTGCAGGCACTCGTCGGTCACCCGCCACTGCAGTTCGGTGGCCCAGAACTTGGCGCCTGCCGCGTCCTCCGCGGTCAGCTCGCCCGCGTTGAGTGCCAGTACGCAGCTGTCCACGTGGCTCGTCGCCACGTCCAGTGCCACTCGCAGCTCCGCCAGTGCGTGCATCACCGCCTGGTGGCGCGCCACCGGCTTGCCGAACGTCTTTCGTTCGCGGGTGTGGGCCAGTGCCAGGTCGAAGGCGTGTCTGCCCGCGGCCACGGCCGTGACCGCGATCGCCAGGCGTTCGCGGGCCAGGTTGCGCTTCACGATGGTCATGCCGTCGCCCGGTGTGCCGATCACGTTGGCCATCGGCACCCTTGCGCCCTCGAAGAACAGTTCTGCGGTGTCCTGTGAGCGCCTGCCGACCTTGTGCAGCGTCCTGCCGCGCTCGAAGCCCGGTGTGCCCGCCTCGACCGCGACGACGCTTGTTCTGTCGCCGCTTCTGGCCAGTACCAGCACCAGGTCGGCGCGGGCACCGTTGGTGATGAACGTCTTGGTGCCGGTGAGTACCAGTTCGTCGCCGTCCGGCACCGCCGTGGTGCGGATGGCGGCCAGGTCGGAGCCTGCTTCCGGCTCGGACATCGCGATCGCCACGATCGTCTCGCCTGCCACGTAGCCGGGTACCCAGCGTCGGCGCTGCTCGGCGTCGGCGAACTCCACCAGGTACGGGCCGATGATGTCGTTCATGACGAAGCCGTCGCCCGGGGTCTCCGTGGCCGCCATCTCCTCGGCGATCACCGTGTTGTAGCGGAAGTCGTCGATGCCGAGGCCGCCGTGTTCCTGCTCGGCCTCGAAACCGATGAAACCGGCCGCGCCCGCCGCCTTCCAGAACTCGCGGTCCACCAGGCCGGTGCGCTCCCACTCCTCGTGCCTTCCCGCCGCGGCGCCGTCCAGGAACGCTCGGAAGCCGGTGCGGAACAGCTCGTGGTCGGCGTCGAACAGGTGGCGCTTCATGCGAGCCTGGTCGCCGCGTCCAGTCGGGCCACGTCGCCGTTCAGCATCGTGTTCTCCATGAAGCCTCGTACCAGTTTGGCGAAGTCGTCCGGGGTGCCCAGGCGCTTGGGGAACACGTTCAGGTCCACCAGCGCCGCTCGGCGGCGCTCGTCCAGGCCCGCCAGCATCGGGGTGTCCATGATCCCCGGCGCTATCGTCATCACCCGGATGCCCCACGCGGCCAGGTCCCTGGCCAGCGGCAGCGTCAGTGCGACCACGCCGCCCTTCGACGCCGCGTAGGCGGCCTGTCCCACCTGGCCCTCCATGCCGGCTATCGACGCCACGTTGACGATCAGTCCGCGTTCGTCGTCCTCGCCCGGCTCGTTCGCGCTCATCGCCCGTGCCGCGTGCCGCACCACGTCGAACGTGCCCAGGAGGTTGACCTCGACCGTTGTGCGGAACAGGTCCAGGGGGAACGGCACGCGGTCGCGGGTGAGCACCCGGTGCGCGGGGCTCACGCCCGCCGCGTTCACCGTGAGGTCCACCCGGCCGAACCGGTCCAGGACCGTCGTGAACGCGGCCTCCACCTGGTCGGGCCGGGTGACGTCGGTCGGGACGAACAGCGCGGCCTCGCCCAGTGACTCGGCGAGCGTCGCGCCCGGTGACGACGGCAGGTCCAGGATCGCGGCCTGTCCGCCGCCCTCGGCGAGCATGGTGACGACGGCACCGCCGAGACCGCCGCCACCGCCGGTCACCACGCCCACTGTCTGTTCGATCAGCACTCGGTGAGGATTTCAAACAGACGGTTGGTAGTCAAGGTCAGCTGACGGTGGTGGGGCTCGGCACCCGCGCCCTGGAGTCCGGCAGGTCCCGCTTGCCGTCGATGACCTCCTGGACCCGCGCCAGCACCACGTCGTCGGCCTCGCCCTCGTTGTGGATGAACGCCTGGATCAGGCGGATCGTCATGGTCAGGTGGCCGATGAACGCCGTCCACTCGACCGCGCCGCGCTGTCCGAGGTCCTCGACCAGGGTGGCCCACTGCTCGTCGGTGACCTTGCCGGTCGCGAACGCCCTGATGAACTCGGCGAGCATCCGCTCCCGGGGCTCCAGGTCGTCCCAACTGCCCGAGACGACCGCGATGACCGCCTGAGGGCGCACCCCGACCGCCATGCCGTCGGCGACGTGACCCCACATGTTCAGGCCCATCTCGTGGCCGAGCACGATGTCGATCCACTCGCGGTCGGCGTGGCTGTAGCTGCCCGGCACCTCGCCCCGCGACCGGTAGATCGCGCCGAGGTCGCTGATGTGCGCCGCGATCAGCGGACTCTGCAGCAGCGCCCCGAAGTAGGGGCCTGCCATCTGGTCGGCCGGGCGTGCCTTCTCGTACCCCGGCTGCCCGGTGGCGTAGCCGTAGCTGGCCTGCCTGGCCACCACGTTGTCGTAGGCCGCGAGCTCGTCGGCCGCGACGCTGTCCCGGGGTGGCTGGCGCATCATTCGTGTTGAGGTTGTGGCCACTGGAATGCCTCCTTGCTGGTCTCCATCGCCCTTGACGGGCCTGCGCGAGCGTACTTAGTCTGACAACCGTTTGGTGGATTACGGAAGGCGATGAGCGAATGTCGACCCAACGTGGCGAGGACGGCCAGAGCGCCATGGAGGTGCGCGGCCTCGTCGTGCGGTACGGGACCGGACGCCAGGCGCTCACCGCGGTCGACCAGGTGGACCTCACGGTTCCCGAGGGCGGCACGCTGGGCATCGTCGGGGAGTCCGGCTGCGGCAAGTCCACCATCGCCAAGGCGCTCGTCGGCCTGGTGCCGGTGGCCGAGGGCTCGATCAACCTGGGCGGCGAGGACTTCACCCGGCAGTCCGCCCGCGCCTCCGCGAACTACCGGCGCCGGGTACAGATGATCTTCCAGGACCCGCATTCCTCGCTCAACCCGAGGATGACTGCCGGGATGACCATCGCCGAGGCACTCGCCCACGGCACCCAGTCCGGCCTGTCCAGGGCCGACCGCAGGCGTGAGGTTTCGCGGTTGCTCGACCTGGTGCAGCTGCCGGAGAGCGCGGCCGACCGCTACCCCCACCAGTTCTCCGGCGGGCAGAAGCAGCGCATCGCGATCGCCAGGGCGCTGGCGGTGGGCGCCCGGGTGATCATCAACGACGAGGTCACCTCGGCCCTGGACGTCTCGGTCCAGGCCACGATCATCAACCTGCTGCGTGACCTGCAGCGCGAGCGCGGCCTGTCCTACGTGTTCATCTCGCACGACCTGTCGGTGGTGCGCGCGGTGAGCGACGTGGTCGCGGTCATGTACCTGGGCCGGGTCGTCGAGCTCGCGCCTGCCGACGAGGTGTTCGACGCGCCGACCCACCCCTACACCAGGGCGCTGGTGGCGAGCATCCCGACGATGGCCGAGGCCACGCGGTCCAAGCCGCTGGTCGGCGAGATCCCCGACCCGCGCAACCCGCCAACCGGCTGCCACTTCCACACCCGCTGCTCGATCGGCCCGCTGTACCGCGACGACCGCCCGGAGTGCGCGACCGACGACCCGAGGGCCGGTGCCGCCGAGCGGCTGCACCGCGCCGCCTGCCACTTCGCACCGTCCGCCCCGGCGGTCGTAGCCCCCACCACCGGCACACGGGTCGCCCACAGCGCCTGACCGGCACGGATTCGGGGGCATGAGAGAGGAGCTAGTCCATGGCCTTCGAGCCCCCTGTTCCGTTCAGCGACGAGGTCACCGACGCCGATGTCGTCGTCGTCGGCTCCGGCGGGGCCGGTCTCACCGCGGCCCTGGTCGCGGCCGTCGGCGGTGCGTCGGTCGTCGTGCTGGAGAAGGCCGACCAGCTGGGTGGCACCACGGCGCTGTCCGGTGGTGGCGTCTGGGCCCCGCTCAACCCGCACGAGGCGGAGCAGGGCGTGCCCGACAGCGTCGAGGACGTCGTCGCCTACCTGCGCGCGATCTCCGACGACGACGCCGACGACCGCCTGCTGCTCGCCTACGCCCACAACGCGCGCGCGATGGTCGAGTACCTGGAGACGCGGGCAGGCCTGTCGTTCCGCGCCTATCCCGGCCGCGGCACCACGTGGGACTACCGCTCGGAGGTGGCGGGCGCACGGCAGGGCGGGCGCGGCATCGACTCCGGCCCGGTGAGCCTCGAGCCGCTGGGCCAGGCGTGGGTCGACCTGATCAGGATGGGGCCGCAGTCGGCCTGGGTGTTCGACAAGTTCGTCTACTACGCCGACAGCCTGCACGCGCGCACCCCCGCCGCCGGTGGCCGGCCGAAGATGGCCGCCCAGGACATCGTGGTCCGCGGGCCGTCCGGGCGCCCCACCGAGGTGGTCGCCAACGGCACCGCGCTGGTCACCCAGCTGCTGCGCGGCTGCCTCGAGCGCGGCGTGCGGGTGTTCACCGGCGTGCGGGTCCGCGACCTGGTGGTCACCGACGGCCGCGTGACCGGGGTGCGTGCCGAGTACGGCGGTGAGTCCCGCCCGGTGTCCGCCCGGCGCGGCGTGGTGCTGGCGACTGGCGGCTTCACCCACAACCCCGAGCTGGTGGCGGCCCACCTGCCCGGCCGCACGATCGACTACACGTGCGACGTGACGAGCAACGAGGGCGACGGGCTGACCATGGGCGTCGCCGCGGGCGCCGCGACGGCCGGCATCGGGGACGCCTGGTGGATCCCGGCCTTCCTGTTCACCGACCCGAACAACCCGGCCTCGACCGGCAGCATGATCCGGGAGGACCGCTGCCTGCCGCACACCATGATGGTCAACCGGCAGGGCGTGCGGTTCGTCAACGAGGCGATGAACTACTACGACATCGTCAAGTCGTTCGAGCGGCCGGGCGAGGAGTCGAACCTGCCCGCGTGGCTGATCTTCGACAGCCAGGCGCTGGCCAGGTACGGGGTGCTGCGCAACGCGCCGTGGCCCGCCGACGGGTCGACCCCGGACTGGCTGCGTGCCGCGGAAACCCTGTCCGCGCTGGCGGGGGAGTGCGGGCTGGATCCCGAGGTGCTGGAGCGGACGGTCGCCGAGTTCAACGAGCATGCCGACGCCGGGGTGGACCCGCTGTTCCACCGTGGCGAGTCGCCGTGGGACCTGACCTGGGGCGACGCGGACCACCTGCCCAACCCGTCGCTCGGCCCGGTGGAGAAGGGCCCGTTCTACGCGCTGGAGGTGACCGGCGGCGCGTTCTCCACCAAGGGCGGACTGCGCCTGGACGACCACGGCCGCGTGCTCGGCGAGGCGACCGGCGCACCGATCCCCGGCCTCTACGCGGCGGGCAACGTCTCCAACTGCGCCCTGCCGGGTGCCTATCCGGGCGTGGGCGCCACGTTGGGGCCTGCCATGACCTTCGGTTACCTGATCGGGCGAGAGCTGGGTACGGACGACGACAACGACTGACGCGGGTAGCCCAGCGTAACCGTCAGGAGCTGACCGACCTCCCGTCGTGGGCGGTCGGGGGTGACGCGACGTCCGACGCCGCGCGCAACGACGTTCCCGTCGCGACAATGCAATGACCAGCGCCGATCCGTGATCGTCCGAGTGTTGACGCCACGTTCTCGGCATGCATATTCTGCCGGTCGTTTGGTGGATTCTGGGCACACGAAGACGTGGGAGACCCTATGGCCACGGTTGTGGATGTTCACGGAGAGTCAGGCACTCGACTGGCTCGTCTGGCCCGGCAGAGCGCCTGGCCTGCCTTCGTGCTGCGCAGGCTGGTCTCGACGGTGGTGATCGTCGCCCTGCTCCTCGTGGCGACGTTCTCGCTGGTGCGGCTCATCCCCGGCGATCCGACCGTCACGGTGGCAGGCCTGGACGCCAACCCGGCGGCCCGCGCGGCCGTCCGCGAGCAGCTCGGGCTCGACCGGAGCTGGCTGGACCAGCTCGGCCGCTACCTCGACGCCCTGTTCCACGGCGACCTCGGCACCTCGTTCATCACCAAGCAGCCCGTCGCGGAGCTGCTCGGCCAGCGGCTCTCGGTGTCGATCCAGCTGGCGGGCATGGCGTTGCTGGTGGTCCTCGTGGTGAGCGTGCCCGCGGGCATCCTGGCCGGGGTCCTCACCCGCGACGACCGCAGGCGCCGCACCGAGATGGGCTTCACCACCGTGACCAGCATCGGCGGCGCCATTCCCGAGTTCCTCATGGCCACCCTGCTGGCCACGGTGTTCGGCGTGTGGCTGCGCCTGCTCCCGGTCGCGGGCATGGACGGGTGGAAGAGCCTGATCCTGCCCGCGGCGGCGGTCGCCATCAGACCGACACTGCTCCTGGCGAGGATCGTGCGGGTCGAGACGTTGGGGGTGCTTGCCCAGGACTACGTCCGCACCGCACGCGGCAAGCGGCTGCGTGACACGCGGATCTACGTCCGGCACGTGCTGCCCAACGTGATCACCGCGGCACTCGCGCTCGGTGGGGTGCTCTTCGCCGGTCTGGTGGCGGGCGCGGTGCTGGTGGAGAACGTCTTCGCGCTGCCGGGTCTCGGCACGGCGCTGGTCACCGCGGTCGTCCAGAGCGACTACCCGGTGGTCCAGGGCATCGTGATGGTGCTCGGCGTGACCGTGGTCGTGGTGAACACGATCGTCGACCTGTTGCTCGGGCTCGTCGACCCGCGCACCCTGGCGAAACCGAGCTGATCATGATCATTCGTTCGTTCCTGCGCTCGCCGTCGGGCTGGGCGAGCCTCGTCGCCATCGCCGTGCTGGCGCTGGTCTCGGTGGTGAGCTGGCCGATCTTCGGGCACGCGGCCACGACGGTCGACATCGTGCAGTCCCTCCAGGTGCCGACGCCCCAGCACTGGCTCGGCACCGACCAGCTCGGCCGCGACCTGCTGGCCCGGCTGCTCACCGCGACGCCGCTGTCGCTCGGGCTGGCGCTGGGCTCGGTGGTCATCTCGGCGGTCGTCGGCATCCCGCTCGGCGCACTGGCAGCCGTGCTCGGCAGGCACGTCCGCGGCGTGCTGCTGCGTGCGTTCGACACGCTGCTGGCCTTCCCCGGGATCATCCTCGGCATCTACGCGTGCGTGGTGATCGGCCGGGGCGCGCTCGGGCCGATGATCGGCGTCGGCATCGCGGGCTCGTTCGCCTACGCCCGCATCGCCAGCGCGCTGGCCATGTCCGTGGGCGGCCGGGAGTACGTGCAGGCCGCGCGGGTGGTCGGGGTCGGCCGGGGGACGCTGCTGTTCCGGCACGTGCTGCCCAACGTCGCCGACGCGCTGATCATCACGACCACGGTCAACATCAGCGGCGCGATCGTGGCGATCTCCGGGCTGAGCTTCCTCGGCCTCGGCGTGCAGCCGCCCACCTCCGACTGGGGCAGGCTGCTCACCGACGGGATCAGCCAGATCTCGGTCAACCCCGCCTCGGCGCTGGCCCCGGCGGCGGCGATCGCGCTCACCGCGCTCACCTTCGGCTTCTTCGGCGAGGCCCTGGCCAGAGCCACCAACCCGCTGCTGGCCTCGAGGCAGTCCGCGAAGCGCAAGGGCCGCAGGACCGCGCCGCTCTCGGTCACCGAACAGGCCGACCTGCCCGGCGCCGAGCCGGACGCGGGCGCGGTGCTGGAGGTCCGCAACCTGAGCGTGCTCTTCCCCGGCCCGAACGGTGCCCCGCTGCGGCTGGTGAAGGGCGTGTCGTTCCGCGTGGGCCGGGGCGAGCGCGTCGGCATCGTCGGCGAGTCGGGGTCGGGCAAGACGATGACCGCGATGGCCGTCGCGAGCCTCATCCCGCACCCGGGTGTCACGGAAGGCTCGATCCTGTTGGACGGCAACGAGATCGGCCGCTCCGACGCGGTGCGCCGGATGAGCGAGCACGAGGTCGCCACGCTGCTGTCCCGCGAGCTGGCCGTCGTCTACCAGGACCCGATGTCGTCGCTGAACCCGGCGCTGACCATCGGCACCCAGCTGACGGAGGCGATCCGCCAGCACCGGGGCATGTCCCGGGGCGACGCGGTGCGCCGGGCCGTGGAACGGCTGGGCGAGGTGCACATCCCCGCCGCGGGCCGCCAGCTCGGCCGCTACCCGAACCACCTGTCCGGCGGCATGCGGCAGCGGGTCATGATCGCCATGGCCCTGATGGACGAGCCGAGGCTGCTCATCGCGGACGAGCCGACGACCGCGCTCGACGTGACCATCCAGGCGCAGATCATGGAGCTGTTGGCCGAGGTCAACCAGCGGCACGACACCGCGACGATCCTGATCTCCCACAACCTGGGGCTGATCAACCAGAACAGCGACCGGGTGCTGGTCATGTACGCCGGGCACATCGTCGAGGAACTGGTCACGAGCCACATCCAGGACGCCAGGCACCCGTACACGCTGGCGCTGCTGGCGGCGGTGCCGGACATGACCAAGCCGCGCGACCAGCCGCTGGCCGACATCCCCGGGCAGCCACCGGACGTCGCGGACCCGCCGCCCGGCTGCCCGTACCAGCCCCGGTGCCCGCTCGCGGTCGGGCGCTGCGCCGAGGAGATGCCGCCGCTGCTGGCCCGCGCCGACGGCCAGCGGGTCGCGTGCTGGGTGGCCAACGACGACCTGGCCACCCACCGCACCGCCGAGCTGTCGACCCGCTGAACCTCCATCCCACCCAGGTTTTGTTCGTGAAGGGAAGCCACATGAAACGAGTCAGAGGTCGCACGATCAGATCGGTGGCTGCCCTGGTCGCCGTCGTCGTCGTGGCCGCAGCGTGCAGCAGCCAACCGACCACGCCCGCCAACGAGAGCGCCGGGCGCACCGTGAAGGCCGACATCGCCGCCAAGGGCGGCTCGGTCACCATCCGGCTCAACCAGGACTGGCGCGACTTCAGCGTGCAGACCACCGGTGAGGGCAACACGCAGGCGCTGTTGCAGAACGCCTACGCGACGCTGCTCGCCCAGGACGCGTCCGGCAAGCTCATCCCGTACCTGGCGGAGTCGTACAAGGCCACCGCGGACACCATCACCTTCAAGCTCAAGAAGGACATCACCTGCTCCGACGGCACCCCGGTCACCCCTGAGGTGGTCCGCGCGTCGCTGCAGAACATGGTCACCGTGAAGTCGGCGTACAACACGGTGAACTGGGGCAAGGGCCCGTACACGATCACGGCGGACGACAAGGACGGCACGGTCACCTTCAAGACCGCCACTCCCTACGGCCCGCTGGCCTACGGTTTCTCGAACGCCTTCCCGGCCAGCATGACCGGCATCGTGTGCCCGGCGGGCCTGAAGCCGGGTGCGGACCTGACGACCCAGATGTACGGGGCCGGCCCCTACACGCTGGTCGACGCCGTGCACGGCGACCACGTGACCTTCAAGCTGCGGTCGGACTTCAAGGGCGGCCCCGAGGGGACCACGTCCCAGACGGCGGGCCTGCCGGAGCAGGTCACGTACAAGATCGTGCCGACCGACGCCACCGCGGTGCAGCTGCTCAAGACCGGCGGCCTGGACGTGGCTTCCATCGGTGGCACGCAGGTGGCCCAGCTCCTGAACGACCAGACGCTGTCCTACACCCGTTCGACGGGGTTCTTCGTGTTCCCGCTCGCGTTCAACCAGGCGCCCGGCAAG
Source organism: Actinophytocola oryzae (assembly GCF_004364325.1). Taxonomy (GTDB): domain Bacteria; phylum Actinomycetota; class Actinomycetes; order Mycobacteriales; family Pseudonocardiaceae; genus Actinophytocola; species Actinophytocola oryzae. Next base: position 389,114 of record NZ_SOCP01000002.1, read on the forward strand.
CCCACGGCGGACAAGGCGCTGCGGCAGGCACTGATCACCGCGATCGACCCGAAGGCGTTCGCACAGGCGGTGTGGCAGGGGAGGGCGGTGACGAGCCCCACGATCGCCACCCCCGACGTCGAGTGCTACGACGCCGACGTGGCGAAGCTGGCGCCGAAACCGAGCGTCGACGCGGCCAAGAAGGTGCTCGCGGACGCCGGCTACACCCTGGACAACGGCAAGCTGACCAAGAACGGCGCGCCGGTGACCATCCACCTGATGACCGACAACACGCTCAACCCGGGTCCGGAGTACATCGCGGACCAGTGGCAGCAGCTCGGGGTGACGGTGAACGCGGACAACCTGCCCTACCAGCAGTACGTGACCAAGCTGCTGGCCAGTGACATGGACGTGTCCTTCGTGGAGTCGAACAGCCCCGGTCCGATCTTCGGCCCGATGAGCCAGCGCGTGACCGGCCCGGTCCCGCCGAAGGGCGGCACCAACTACGCGGGCACCTACGACGACACGCTGAACTCCATCCAGGCCAAGGCGATCGCCCAGAGCGGCAAGGCGTCGTGCGCGGACTGGACGGACTTCCAGGAGCAGCTGTGGAAGAACTGGTCCATGCTGCCGCTCGGGTCGCCGTACCAGTACATGTTCGCCAAGGGCTTCGACATCACCAGGGCCCGGGGCAGCAACGCCTACCCGATCAACATCCGCAAGCTGGCCGGCTGAGAGCCGTTCGCGGCCTCGGGCTTGCACTGAAGGACTCCTTCCTAACGCTGGACGTCAGGAAGGAGTCCTTCAGTGCAAGGCTCACCTCGGGCCCATTCCGCGGGCCTACCTGCGCGGCCATCGGCCGGCCGGAGAAGTCCGCACTGGCCGCCGACGAGGACCAACCGCACTGAAGGACGCCTTCGTAACGCCGGGCGTACTGAAGGACGCCTTCGTAACGCCGGGCGTACTGAAGGACGCCTTCGTAACGCCGGGCGTGCGTGAGGTCGGGCGTACTGAAGGACGCCTTCGTAACGCTGGGCGTACTGAAGGGAGCCTTCATTGCGTCGGGTCAGGCCCGCCGGACTCCACTCTGCTTCGGTGTCACCCTGGCGCCGTGCACGGTCTCGTACGTCCGCGCGTCCGGGCTGCTCGGCGAGTGCGGTCGCGAGGCTGTCCCTCGAGAGGAACCCCGACCGGTCTTCAGGTCCGGCCCCAGCCGTTCTCGATCTTCTCGCGCAGCTTGTCGGCGCCGCCGTGTGCCTCGATCGCCGCCTGCGACGCCACGCCGAGGCACAGCATCGCGGCCATGTCCCGGCCGAGCCGGGCCGCCGAGACGCGCCCCGTGGACCGGAACCAGCGATGCACCGAGTTGAGCATCTCGACGATGGCCATGCTGGTCATCCGCACGTCCAGGTCAGCCGAGATCGTGCCGTCCTGCTGCCCGTCGGCCAGCAACGCGCCCACCATCGCCCGGTAGCGCTCGCCCTCCGGCTCGATCTCCGCGCGCCGTTCCGCCGACAGTGCCCGGTACTCCCGGAAGAACACCACCGACTTCGTCCGGTTGGCCGTGAAGAACTCGACCTGCCTCAGGATCAGGTTCGCGAGGCGGTGCAGGCCGTCGGTCTCCATGGCGAGCACCGGTTCGATCGCGCGGACCGCCCCGGTGTGCGTCTCCCGGATGATCTCGTACAGGAAGTCTTCCTTGGACGTCACGTAGTAGTACAGCGATCCCTTGAGGATGCCGACCTTGTCCGCGATCTCCTGGGTCGACGAGGCGTCGTACCCCTTCTCCAGGAAGACTTCGGCAGCCGCGTCGAGGATCTCCCTGCGGCGTGCCTCCTTGCCTCGCCGCACTGGCGGCGCGGTCTCGGTGTCCGAGGTGCCGGATCCGCGCTCGGCACTGGCCGTACCTGTGCTGCGTCGGGCCATGTTTGGTATCCCTCTGTGGTTAGTGCGATACATCAGGGTACGGGTGCCCGCCGCCGGTGGACAGGCTTTCGTAGACCCCATAGCATAACTAACGGTTGTTTGATTTTCGCACCTCCTCCCCTGGAGTGGACGCAGATCATGTACACGTCTTCCCAGATCTCCCAGGACACCTCGGCTGACCTGGTCGAACTGTCCGTCGGCGCACTGCTGGCCGAGGCGGCCGAGCGTGACCCGGACCACCTGGCCCTGGTCGCGGGCGCCGACACCGGCGAGCGGCGCGAGTGGACCTACGCCCAGCTCCACGCCGACGCGCGCAGGCTCGCCCTCGCGCTGCTCGCCCGCTTCCGCGTCGGCGAGCACGTGGCGATCTGGATGCCCAACCGTGCCGAGTGGGTGCTGTTCGAGCTGGCGGCGGGCCTGGCCGGGCTGGTCATGGTCACGGTCAACCCGGCGTTCCGCGCGGCCGAGGTCCGGCACGTGCTGGGCCAGTCCCGCGCGGTCGGCCTGTTCCTGGTGCCGGAGTACCGCGGCGCCGACCAGGTGGCGACCCTGGCCGAGATCCGCGCCGACCTGCCGCACCTGCGCGAGGTCGTCCTGGCCGACGACCTCGACCGCTTCACCGCCTACGCGCCCGAACGCGAGCTGCCGACGGTACCCGCCGACGCCCCGGCGCAGATCCAGTACACCTCCGGCACCACGGGCTTCCCCAAGGGCGCCGTGCTGCGCCACCGCGGCGTGGTCAACAACGCGCGGCTGATGGGCGAGCGGCTCGCCATGAGCGCGGAGGACCGCTCGCTGAACTTCATGCCCATGTTCCACACCGGCGGCTGCGTGTGCGGCACGCTCATCCCGATCGCGTTCGGCGCGGTGCACGTGATCCTGCCCGGCTTCGAGGCGGCGACCGTGCTGGCTGTGATCGAGTCCGAGCGGATCACGCAGATGGGCTGCGTCACCACGATGTTCACCATGCTGCTCGAGCACCCCGAGCGTGCCGAGCGGGACACCTCCAGCCTGCGCGCCGGGTGGACCGGGGGCGCGCCGGTGCCGGCCGCGCTGGTCCGCCGGGTCGAGCGGGAGTTCGGCATGCGGCTGACGATCGTGTTCGGGCAGACCGAGAGCGGCCCCACCATCACCCAGACCAGGCTGGACGACTCGCCGACCGACAAGGCCGAGACGGTCGGCTCGGTGCTGCCGAGGACCGAGGTCAAGATCGTCGACCCGGACACCGGCGAGACCCTGCCGGTCGGGCAGGCAGGCGAGCTGTGCTGTCGCGGCTACCTCGTCATGGCCGGCTACTTCGAACTGCCGGAGCAGACCGCGGCGGCCATCGACGCCGACGGCTGGCTGCACACCGGCGACCTGTGCTCGATGGACGAGCGCGGCTACGTCTCGGTCACCGGCCGGCTGAAGGACATGATCATCCGCGGCGGCGAGAACATCTACCCCCGGGAGATCGAGAACGCGCTCATCGGCCACCCACGGGTGCTGGACGCCGCCGTGGTGGGCGTGCCGGACCCGGTGTTCGGCGAACAGCCCGCCGCGTTCGTGCGCGTCGCGGTGGGGGACGAGGGCCTGACCGACGAGGAGCTGACCGGTTTCCTGCGCGAGCGGCTGGCCAGGCACAAGGTGCCCAGGGTGTGGCGGTTCGTCACCGAGCTGCCCCTCACCCCGTCCGGCAAGATCCGCAAGTACGTACTGCGCGACCGGCTTGCCACCGAACTCAGCGACGCGTCCACCCCGACAGCCGGTCGGTGACGCACCGCACCGACGCCACCGCGCCGCCCACCACCTCGGCGATGCCCGCGACGTAGCGGGTGGTCGCGGCACCGTCGAGGCGGATGTGGAACGCCACCCGCGAGCCCGCCGAGAACAGGTCGAGCACGGTCACCGTGCCATCACGCGGCACCATGCGGTCCTGCGGCGCGACATGCTCGTCGTCGAGGCTCCCGGCAGGCAGCGACGCCACGCCCGCACCCTCCAGCCACGCCCGCACGGCGTACTCCGCCTCCCGGTCCGCCGCGGCGGGCTCGACCGACCACGGGTCCACCGCGGGCGACGCCACGACCTGACAGGCCCGCGTCTCGAGCTGCCTGCGCCTGCTGGCGTAGTCCTGCTCGACCCCGCAGTGCGTCAGCCGGGCGCCGTCCCACCGGTACAGGCTCACCCCGCTCCAGGCGGCGGCCGTCCCGGTGCGGGTCGAACGGCCGTGCTCGGTGAACCGCAGCGCGGCCCGGTCCTCGCCGAGCACCAGGTCGTGGACCGTGAACCCGAGTGCCGGGAACTGCCGCAGCTGCTTGCGTACGGCGGCCAGGTACTCCGTGTCGCGGCCGTGCAGGGTCACCGGGCCCATCGTCAGCTCGTAGTCGTCGACCATCAGCTCCCGGCACCGCGTCACGTCGCCGGACGCGGTGTAGGCGTAGGCGTAGCGCCTCAGCAACGCCGCCAGCGGGTGCACGTCAACGCGCCGACGTCAGCCGGGGCGCCTCGGTGATGCCGCTCGCCGCCAGCTCCGCGGCGATCCGGTCGCGCAGCACGAACTTCTGGATCTTCGTGCCGGACATCGGCCACTCCGTCACGAACCGCACGTAACGCGGCACCTTGTAGGTCGCGATCGAGCCGAGGCAGTAGTCGACGACGTCCTGTTCGGTGAGCGTCGCGCCGGGGGAGAGCTGGATGAACGCGGTGGGCACCTCGCCGTAACGCTCGTCCGGGGCGGGCACGACCTGCACGATGCCGACCCCGGGGTGGCGGGCCAGGTAGTCCTCCACCTCGATGGCGGCCACGTTCTCGCCGCCCACCTTGAGCATGTCCTTGATCCGCCCGCCGTAGACCAGGTTGCCTTGCGCATCGGTCATGGCTCGGTCACCGGTGTGCACCCAGTGCTGCGCGTCGATCGTCAGAGCCGTCTGCTCGGGGTCCTTGTAGTAGCCGTCGAACGCCGAGTACCCGCGGAAGCACAGCTCGCCCATCACGCCCTCGCCGAGGTCGGCGCCGGTCTCCGGGTCCACGATCCTGATCTCCATGCCCTCCACCGGCCGCCCCAGCGTGCGCATCCGCACCTCGTAGGGGTCGCTGGCCAGCGGCAGGGTCAGGTTGGTCGCGCACTCGGTCGAGCCGTACGAGGACACCTGACGTGCCCACGGCATCCGCGCCTCGAACTGCGCGAGCCGCTCCGGCGTGCAGATGTTCTGCAGCAGCCGCACCGCGGACAGGTCCGTGCTCGCGAAGTCCGGGTGGTCCAGCACGGCGAGCCAGATCGTCTCGAACGCCGGGTAGAGCACCGTGCAGTGCTCCTCGGCGATCATCTTCAGGGCGCCTGCCGGCTCGAAGTGCCCGGCGTGGCAGTAGGTCGCGCCCGCGCTGAAGCAACCGAGCATCGGCACGATGCCGCCGCAGTGGAACAACGGCAGCGGGTCCCAGAACGCGTCGGTCTCGGTCAGCTCGAACCTCGTGTGTGCGACCATCGTCGCCTGCCGCACCAGCGCCTCGTGGGTCAGCAGACAGCCCTTCGGGCGGGCCGTGGTGCCCGAGGTGTACATCAGCAGTGCCGTGTCCCGCACCCGGACCCGTGCCTGCAGCCGCTTGACCTCGGCGACGTCCACGCTCTCGGCGGCCGCCTCGAAGTCGGCGCGGGACAGGAACCCCGGCGTGTCACCGGTGAGCCCCACGACGGTGCGTGGCCCGCGATCGCCGAGTTCGGCCAGCACGTCGCCGACCAGCGCGGCGTAGTCCGTGCCGTGGGGGTCGGCGGCGACGAGCAGCACGGTCGCGTCGGAGTGCTCGACGACGTGGCCGCACTCGTGGACCTTGAACCGCCCGTTGATCGGCACCGCGACCGCGCCCAGCTTGACGATGCCGAGCAGCGCGCACACGTAGTCGACCGAGTTGGGCATGAGGATGGCGACCTTGTCGCCTGCCCGCACGCCCAACCCCACGAGCGCGGCGGCGAACCGGTCGGACGCCGAGGACAGCTCCGGGTAGGTCAGCCGCGCCTCCGGCATCACCAGGGCGTCGCGCGTCGAGGTCTCGGCCCGCGCGTCCAGCAGGTCACCGATCGTCGTTACCTGGATCCACACTGATCGCTCCTTCTACTCGCCGGCCGCCCGTCGCAGCTGGCGCTGCACCGCGACCCGGTTGGTCACCACCCAGCCATCGCCCACCGCGTCGGCCACGACCGACACGAAACCCCCGACGTCCATCCGCACGGCCAGGCCAGGGTCGGGGTACTCGGGCAGGCCGCCCGCGTAGGCCCCGGTGACCGTCGCGTGGAACGCCGCCCGACCGCCTTCGCCGACCACCACGTTCGCGGTGACCCGCGGTGCCGTGAGGCGGACCGCCACGTCGCCGTACGGACCGGGGTCGGGGCGCAGGTTCGGGGGCGGCCACTGCGTCACCTCACCGAGCCAGCTCCTGGTCGCGGCGACCGACGCGTCGTCGGCCTTGCCCTCGTGCCCGGAGAACGGCGCCAGCGCGGGCCTCGGCATCGGGGCGGGCGCCCCCTCGGCGAGCTGGCGGCGCCGCGAGTAGTGGTCCTGCTCGACCCAGCACTCGGCCAGCCGCTCGCCGTCGAACCGGTAGATGCTCACCCCCGGCCAGGCCGCGCGGCCCCGGTCGGTGTGCGTGCCGTGCTCGCTGAAGTGCAGCGCGGCGTACTCGCCGTCGGTGATCAGCTCGTGGATCTCGAAGCCGAGGTCGGGGAACTGCTCCATCTGGTGGCGCACCGCGGGGATGTAGGCGTCGTCGCGGCCGGTCAGCACCGTGTCGCCCATGTGGAGGCCGTAGTCCACGGTCATCAGCTCGCGACACACCGTGAAGTCGTGGGAGTTCACGAAGCCGAAGGCGTAGCGCCGGAGTGCGACGGCGATTGGCAGCGTCACGATGGTCCCGCCAAACTCTGTTTGCCAACCAAACGTTCGGCAGATTACCGTGGCCAGGGAGAGAGCACAACCGCAGGTCACGGACGGAACGAGGGTTGGGCGTGGACTTCGAGCTGAGCCAGCAGCAGCAGCTGTTCGGCAAGACCGTGCGCGACTGGGTGGAGCGCGAGGCACCCAAGTCGTGGGCCCGCGAGCTGGAACGCGACGAGACCGCCTTCCCGCACGCGCTGTGGCGGAAGATCTCCGAGGCGGGCTTCCACGGCGTCGGCATCGCGGAGGAGTACGGCGGCCAGGGTGGTGACGTGCTGGACCAGGTGCTGCTCGCGCGTGGCCTCGCCCGCTCGCTCGGCGGCCTCACCTGGGTGTGGGGCATCACGTCGTTCGCGGGCAGCAAGTCCGTCGGCGTCTACGGCACGTCGGAGCAGAAGCGCCAACACCTGCCCGCCATCGCCGAGGGCAGGGAGAAGTGGGCGATCGGGTTCACCGAGCCCGGCGGCGGCACCGACGTGCTCGGCGCGCTGCGCACCAGGGGCCGCAAGGTCGACGGCGGCTGGGTGATCAACGGGCAGAAGACGTGGAGCTCGATGTCCCACGTCGCCGACTACATCCTGCTGCTCGCTCGCACCCAGGACTACGTCGAGAAGCGCCACCAGGGCGTGTCGCTGTTCATCCTGCCGACGGACGCGGCCGGGGTGACCACCCGCGAGATCCCCAAGCTCGGCATGCGTGCGCTCGGCTCGTGTGACGTGTTCCTCGACGACGTGTTCGTGCCGGACGAGAACGTGCTCGGCGAGCCGGGCCGGGCCTGGCACCAGCTGCTGCCGACGCTGAACAACGAGCGCATCGTGCTGTCCGCGCTGTGCCTCGGGATCATGGACGGCGTCCTGGAGGACGCGGTGCGCTACGCGGGGGAGCGGACCGCGTTCGGCGGCCCGATCGGGCGGTTCCAGGCCGTGCAGCACTACCTCGCCGACATCGCCATGTGGCGCGACCAGGCCGAGCTGATGGTCTACCGCGCGGCCTGGCTCCAGTCGCTCGGCCGCCCGTGCGGCCAGGAGGCGAACATGGCCAAGGTCGTCGCGTCCGAGCTGGTCGGCAAGGCCGCCGACCTCGGGCTGCAGATCCTCGGCGGCATGGGTTACTCCGCGGAGACCGACATGCAGCGCTACTGGCGTGACGCGCGGCTGTTCCGCATCGGCCCGGTCACCAACGAGATGGCCCGCAACGGGATCGCGGAGGCCCTGGGCATGCCCCGGTCGTACTGATGCTGTCCGCCGCCGCACTGGCCGAGTTACCCGGCACCACCATCCCGGGTGGCCGCTGGAGCCTGCGCCCGCACGAGAACTGGCTCGCCGCGGACGCCCTCTACGCGACCCCGTCCGGGACCCCGCACCCGGTGCTGGCGTTCGTCGGGGCGCAGCGCGGGCTCGGGGTCTCGGTGGCCGGGTTGTTCGCCCTGTTCGGCACGGCGATGGCGGAGGGCCCGCTGCTCACCGACTGCGAGCTGGACCTCCCGGGCGAGCTGCGGGTCGGCGTCGAGTACGCGGTCAGCGGTGAGGTGCTGGCCGCCGAACGCAAGACCGGTCGCAGGCTCGGCACCTTCGACCTGGTCACCGCCCGGTTCTCGATCACGGTCGCGGACACCGGCGAGCTGGTCGCCGCGGTGACCAACACCTACGCGCTGCGGCGGCAGGCATGACGGACCTTCCCGAGTGGACACTGGCCGAGGGGGCCGACCCCGGCCGCATCAAGGTGCTCGCGTTGCTGCTCGACGACCCCAACCCGCTGCACTACGACCCGGCGGCGGCCCGCTCCGCCGGGTACACCGGCCTGCTGAACCAGGGCCCGGCCAACCTGGCCATGCTCGCCAACCTGCTGTTGGCCGCGTTCCCCGGCGGCCGGGTGCGCAGGCTCTCGGCCCGCTTCGGCGGCGCCGTCGTGGCCGGGGCCCCGCTTCGCGCCACCGGCCGGATCACGGCCGTCGACGACCAGGACGGCGCGCGCCTGGTCACCTGCGAGGTCCGGCTCGAGTCGGCCGGAACCGCCGTGCTGACCGGCGAAGGCGTCGTTGTCTGTAAACCAGTTGAGGAGAACTCATGCGTGACGCGGTGATCGTCGAGGCCGTCCGGACCCCGGTCGGCAAGCGCAAGGGCGGCCTGTCCGGGATCCACCCGGTGCACCTGTCGGCCGACGTGCTGACGGCGTTGGTCGAGCGGACCGGGATCGACCCGGGCCAGGTGGACGACGTGGTGTGGGGCTGCGTGTCGCAGGCAGCCGAGCAGACGGGCGACATCGCCCGCACGGCCGTGCTCGCGGCGGGCTGGCCGGAGACGGTCACCGGCGTGACCATCGACCGACAGTGCGGTTCGTCGCAGCAGTCGGTGCACTTCGCGGCGGCCGGCCTGGTGAGCGGCCAGTACGACGTGGTGGTGGCGGGCGGTGTGGAGTCCATGTCGCGGGTGCCGATGTTCAGCCCGGCACAGGGCGCCGACCCCTACGGCGAACGGTTCCTCGCCCGGTACGACGGGGTCGTGCCCAACCAGGGCATCGGCGCCGAGATGATCGCGGCGCGGTGGGGCCTGTCCCGCACCCAGCTCGACGAGTACTCGCTGGCCAGCCACGAGAAGGCGGCCGCGGCCCAGGACGACGGCCGCTTCGACGCCCAGCTCGTGCCGGTCACCGATCCCGACGGAACCACCGTGTCGGCCGACGAGGGCGTGCGCCGAGGTGGCTCGGTGACCGCGATGGCGTCGTTACGCACGGCGTTCCAGGAGGACGGCGTGATCACCGCGGGCAACTCGTCGCAGATCTCGGATGGCGCGGCCGCGTTGCTGATGACCACGTCCGAGAAGGCGGCGGAGCTGGGCCTCACGCCGATCGCCCGGGTGCACACCGCGGTCCTGGCGGGAGACGACCCGATGCTCGTCCTGACCGCCCCCATCCCGGCCACCCGCAAGGTGCTGGACCGCAGCGGTCTGCGCCTGGACGAGATCGGCGCGTTCGAGGTCAACGAGGCGTTCGCACCCGTGCCCCTTGCGTGGCTCAACGACATCGGCGCCGACCCCAAGGCCCTCAACCCCAACGGCGGAGCCATCGCGCTGGGCCACCCGCTTGGCGCCTCGGGTGCCCGCCTGGCCACCACGCTCCTCCACCACATGCGGGACAACCAGCTCCGCTACGGCCTGCAGACCATGTGCGAAGGCGGCGGCCAGGCCAACGCCACCATCTACGAACTGCTCTGACTCGCCTCGGAAGCCGGGGAGGACGCGGTGCAGGTGTCCGACTCGGCTGCCCAGCCCACCGAAGCCGACCATCCGTCAGGGACGCGGGCGTCGGTGGGCTGTGGCTTCGACGAGCGTGGTCGAGTAAGTCAGGCAAGCAGCCGGTAGCAGCCACCGGGTATCGGGTTCCAGGTTTCGAACGTGGGATATGCCGCGAAGAGGAACCCGCCCCTGCGGGTCTGCGGACCGTACCGCCCGTCGACCGCGACACCGAGCGAGGCCTGCACGCTTTTCAGTGCCTGTTCGGTCTTCGGACCGAACTCGCGGTCGTCGGCGATGTTCTGGCCCGCACAGTTGCGCATCGACGCCGGTGGGCAGGGTGATGGTGAGGGCGCCGGTGGGGACGAGGAGCTGGTTGCCGGTAGCGGGGGTGTGGATGCGGAGAACGCCGTCGGTGTAGTCGACGGTGGTTCGGGCGGCTGCTTTGAGGTCACTGTTCTTGGCGGGGTTGGCGGGCTGGACCCGCACGGTGGTCTCGGCGCGGTCGGTGGCGGTGAACTGGACGCTGCCTGCGGGGATGTCGAGGGTGGTGGTGATCGGGGCGGGGGTGTCGAAGATGTACATCGTGGTCTCCGGACCGTTCGGGTGTCCCCCTGTGTCTGGTGGGGACTTGGTGACAGGAGCAACGATGGCCTGTTGTTCTGACAGCGGACCGCCACCGGACTGACACCGGACTGACACCGGACTGACACCACCCCTGACACGGCTACGCGGTCGGCGGATCGTCCAGGCTCCAGAGCGTCGCGTCCAGCGAGAGTGTGCGTGGACTGTCGATGCTGACGAGGCTCGGGGCGGGCAGTCTCTGGTTGGGCGTCCGGTTGAAGGTCAGGTCGTGGATGTGGACCCCGTTGGCGAAGATGCGGGCGGTTCGGTCCCGCACGTGCGCGATCAGGTCGATGGTGCACCCGTAGCCGCCGTCGAGCTGTTCGAGGTAGCCGGTGCGGATCACCGGGTACGGCGCACTGGGCTCGGTGAACGAGTACTGGCCCGCGCACGACGCGGTGGCGTAGGCGATGCCGGGCAGGTACACACCGGCCTGCCCGCGTCCGTACAACACGAACCTCGTCTCGACCGCGTAGCCGCGGGCGAAGTCCAGCGGAACCGGGGACCCATCCCAGCTCGACAGGCCGCCGCCCCGGCCGACGGCCGTGATCGTCGAGACGGTCGTCCTGAACTCGCTGTACGCGGTCGTGTCCGGCGGCGGCCGTGTCGCACCCAGGACCATCACCGACAGCGTGACCACCGCGGCGGCGGCCACGGCGAGCGGTGTCGACACGCGGCGCGGACCACCGCCACGTGACGGTGGCGCTGCCACCGCGTCGCGGAGCCGTGCGTGCCGGAACTGGTGGCCGGAACCGGCCTGGTGCAGGACTCCCAGGTCCAGTGCGTCCCTGAGAAAGCGGTCCAGCCGCCACGGCAGTCGGCGGGTCGCCGCGAGCCGCGTCCTGGTCACGACGAAGCGGCCCCACGGTGACGAGCCGAGCACCAGCGTGCCTGCCATCACGAACGCGGTCACCCCGAACGTCGGGTTGGTGACGAGCCAGGTACCCACACCGGCCGCGGCTGCCACGAGGCCCGCCGCCGCGAGGGCGGAGTGGCATGCGGTGCGGAGCGTGGAGTGGTGGCCGAACCTGTCGTAGTTCCGCTCCACCCGGATCGCGACCGCAACCGCGAGGCCCAGCACGAGGCCCGCGGCCGCGTAGGTGCCGACCACGACGTCGGCGTCGCGGCGGATGTGCGCGCCCAGCGCCGTGTCCAGGGCGACCCCCATCAGAGCGCCCGTGCACGCGCCGATCGTCGCCCACACCGCGAAGGGGATGACGCGCTGGTGCCGCACCCGCTCGTCGGCATCGCCGTCGGCGCCGAGCTGCCGGATCCGTTCGAACAGGCCGGTCCGCAGGCCGAACGCGACACCGGCGAGCAACCCGAACACGAAACCCGCCTGCAGGCCGTCCGCGCCACCCGCGAAGACGGCGCTGATTCTGCTCCCACCCAGGTATCGGTACTGCTCCGGGAAGACGAGCCCACCGGCGAGACCGCCCGCGATGCCGCCCGCGAGGCCCAGCCGCACTCGCACGTGCAGGCTGACGAGCAGCGAGGTGAACACCTCGGCGCGCTCGGTGGACTCGTCGCGCCGTCCGCGCAGTGCGACGACCGCGTAAGCGGCGGCGAAGCCGGCCCCCACCGCCGCGCCACCGGCCGCCCCGTGCCCGCCCAGCAGGACCGCGCCCGCGGCGACACCGGCCAAGGCACCCACCCCGGCCGCCGCGAGCGGCACCATGACGTGCCCGCTTGGCACCCGTTCGGGGCTCTGCCGCCGCGCGATCACCCAGCCGCCAGGCCATCCTCGGCCCAGCTCGACGACCACCCCGGCGAGTACCCCGACCACCAGGCTGAACGCGACGGCCGTCCACAGCTGGTCGGCGAGGCCGAAGCCGAGCGCGGACCGCCACGCCTGCAGGGCGCCGATCGCGGCACCGCCCGGCAGTTCGTCGGCGTAGCCCACCTGCGCGCCCTGTGGGAAGCCACATGTCAGTGCCGCGACCAGCCAGGCGACCGGACCGGCGACGATCCCCGTGAGGAGACCCGTGCCCGCGGACCGGGCGTCCGAGCGCCTGGGGGCGGCGCCCGCGACGATGCCGAGCAACGCACCGAGCAACAGCGTGGCCGGTCCCGCGGAGAGGAATCGTGCGAAGAACGCGCCCGGCAGGCCGACCACGAGTCCGCCGGACATGCCGATCCCGAGTCCGTCGGCCACCGCGCGGTGAAACTGCCGCGAGTCGCCTGGCGAGGCGGGGACGCACAGCGCCCTGCGTTCGAGCAGCCACAGCAACGTGGCGAACCCGGCACCCGCCGCGAGTCCCCACCACCAGCCCGCCGGGAGCCCGACGAGACGCGATGCCACCGCGGCAACCACTCCCGCCGCCGCGCCGAGCACCACCGGCGGCACCCGGCCCCGTCCCGGTGCGAGCTCGGCAAGCCCGTGCCAGCCGAAGTCGTTTCTGCCGTGCTCGGTCAACCTGCGGGCGAGGAAGGCCAGCCACCGCCCGGCAGCCGGGGCCGGCCAGGGGCGCCTTCCGCTGTGATGTTTCTGGTCGTTCTCGTACATGGTCGGGATGAACGCCTTGAGCAGCAGCTCTTCCAGCTTCTCCGTGGTCGGGTGCGCGTCGCGGTCGCCGAGCTGCTCGACGACCGGACTGCCCGCACTGCCGCCCGGCGCCAGACCCACCTCGCGTGTCAGGAACAGCATCAACGGCTGCTCGAGAAGTGCGGCGAGCGGGCCTTTCCTGTCCTCCGCCGCGCGGCGGCGCAGCAGCGGCTCCCACACCTGCCGGTCACCCAGGTAGTCCATCCCCTTGCCCGGACGCACCGGCTCGAGGTTGATCCTCGGGACGGTGCCGAGTACCCGGCCCGATTCGCCGAGGTCCGGGAAACGGTCCTCGGTGCGGCAGGTGAGCACGAACGGTGTCTCGTCGGAGTAGTCGTCGAGCCACTTGTCGATCTTCGCCAAGGCCTTCGGGCGCTGCTCTTCCTTGAGTTCGTCCAGGCCGTCGAGGAGCACGAACACCCGGCGGTCGGTCACCAGCTCCCCGAGCACCGAGCGCGGGTACCTCCGCAGCAGCCGTGGGTGGTCCTGCGCCAGCTGTCCGGAGAGCCAGTCGGTGAACTCCTCGTCGTCAGGGCTCCACGACGCCAGCCGGAACAGGACCGGCACCCTGTCCGTGTCCTTTCTCGGTGACGTGAGAACCAGATGGACGATCAGGGCCGCCATTGTGGACTTGCCTGCGCCCGACAGACCCAGAACAACGGCTCTCGGCACCTGCCCGCAGGCAAGCTTCTCCTGGAACTCCTCGACGATCTCGCGTACAGGCCGCGCCCTGCCGCCGTTCGTTCTCGCCTCGACCACCATCGGGTTGCCGCGGACCGCGTGGGACAGGTGCAGTCGGCCGCCCGCCCGCTTCCGCTGTTCCTCCGCCAGATCCCGCAAGGCTTCCTCGACCCGACCGGTGCTACTGCCCCGTGACGTGTACAGCCCGTAGATGACGCCGAGTAACAGCAGCACCAGCCAGGCGGGGTGGTCGAGCGGCAACAGCCGTGCGGACCCGGTCACTACGCCGTTTGCGACACCGAGCGCGACAGGCACGAGCCCAGCCACCCCGACGGCGAGAAGAAGTCTCCGTGTGCGTTCTCTCACTGCGATCAGATATCCCGAGCTGGTTGGGAAAATGGACGACTGTTCGCGAAGCGGGGCGCGCGGGCGCCCCGCTTCACCCGTGCGCTACGACACCACCACTCCGTAACGTGGTCCGTAGTAGGCGAGGCTGTCGGCGATCGGGTAGTAGAACGACACGTTGGGCAGGCCGACCTTCTCCAGGCACCGCCCCGCGTCCAGCGTGGCGCCGCTGACCACGCCCTCGGCCCGGTTCTGGGGACCGGTCTGGTAGACGGACCCGCCGGAGTCGCCCTTTTCCACGCAGGCGTCGAACCTGGTCAGCCCGTACATCCAGTTGACGTTGTCGTACAGCACGGACTGGTCCTTGCCGGTGATGTGGCCGCACGTCAGGCGGGTCTTCACACCCGACTTGCACACCGCGGCGCCGACCGGGCCGTCGCTGTAGCCGTCGATCGTGACCGCGGCGCCGTTCGACGGGTTCGTGTCCACCCACGGCCCCTGTACCCACTGGGCGGTGTTGGTGACGCGGACCAGTGCATCGTCGAAGCCCGGGAACCACCGTTCCACGACCGGGCCGATCACCGAGCCGTCCTGTCCGGTGACGGTGCCGCCCGCGGTCACGCAGTGGCCCGCAGTGATCAGGTAACGGACACTGGTGGTGGGGTTGACGACGTTGAAGCCGTTCGAGCAGTTTCCCCCGTTGATCGCGTCGCCGCCGTGGAGGTACTGCCAGGTCGCCGTGGGCTGGGCGGTGGCACGCGCCACCACGACAGCATCGCCGTACGCGGCGAGGCGGTCGAGTGTCGCCCGAGCGGCGTCGCGGCGGATGGTGACCACGACGCGGTCACCCGCCGGGTCGGTGTACCAGCCGACGACGCCCTCGGGTGCGGTGACGGCCTTGGCGCCGCGCCCACCGCGGTGGCCGCCGAGGTCGTCGCTGATCGCGGCGAGTGCCGCCGCGCCGTGCCGGACGACGCGGACGTCCGCGCCGGCGGCGACGACCCTGGGCGCCTGGTCCGCCCGCGTCGCGGCGACCGTCAGCCGTCCGGTGTCGGCGTCGAGCCACGACCCGGCGTGGTCCTTCCCCATCCGGCCGCGCAGTGCGGTGTTGAGCGCGACCGCCCGTTCCTGCACGGCGAGCCGCTGTCTCGCCTGGTCCTCGGTCATGTCGAGGTCGCGCGCCAGCGCCGCGAGCACCGCGGCCGGGACGTCCTCCGCGTGTCCGTGACCGGTATCCGGTCTGGCCACCGCCGCGGCGTCGAACGGCGCGAACAACGCGCCGAGCAAACCCATCGTTCCGCACAGCACGGCTGTTCGTCGACGAAATGGACTCACAATCCACCCCAATTCCTGGTTGCTTTCTCGCACGGGGACCGACTGTTCCGCGAAAATGCGGCCTGCGGTCTCCCAGTCAGACTTTCGCTTGTTGGCAAGGGCATCCGGAAGGCGACGAGAATAGTCCGTACAAGGCCGTACGCCGCGCCGGAGTCCGTTTAGACTTTGTCCGCCCGCAACCGATCAGGGGGTCGTGGATGCGTCAGCAAGAAACCCCGGAGCCGGATTACCCCCGGCCGCACGCGGTGCGCACCCGCCGTGAATTCGCCCAGGAACTGACGGTGCTCCGCGAGCGCGCCGGTCTCACCGTCCGCCAGGTCGCGGCCGAGGTCGGTGTCCAGGGCGCGCACAGCACGATCGGCGACTGGTTCGCGGCACGTGGCCTGCCGTCACTGGCGTCCCGCCCACTGCTGGAGTCGGTGCTGGCCGTGTGCGGCGTGCGGGACGCGGCGGCGGTGGAGCGCTGGATCGACGCGTGGCAGCGGGTGCGGCGGGCCCCTGGCAGGCGACCCGCGGGCGTGGAGCCCTACCGGGGACTGGCCGCGTTCCAGCCGGCGGACGCGCCGTGGTTCTTCGGCCGCGAGGAGGCGACCGCGCGGCTGATGGCGGGCCTCGCCGCGTTGCACGAGGCGGGTGGCGGGCTGCTCACGGTCGTGGGCGCGTCGGGATCGGGCAAGTCGTCGCTGCTGCGCGCGGGCATGATCGCCGCGATCGGGGACCTGCCCGCCCCGGCGGGCAGGCGGGTCGAGCTGCTGACGCCCGGCGCCGACCCGGTGGCCGCGGTCGCCGGTGCGTTGTCGGCGGATCCCGAGGCCCTGCGTGCCGATCCGGCCCTGTGCGCCGCGGACCACGCCCGCGAGACCGCCGAGGTCACCGGCGCCCCGTTGGTGCTGGTGGTCGACCAGTTCGAGGAGCTGTTCACCGCCTGTGGTGACGAGCCGGACCGGCAGGCGTTCGTCGCCGCCCTCGGCGCGGCGGGCTCACCGCGAGGCGGCGCGCTGGTCGTGATCGGCCTGCGGGCGGACTTCTACCCCCGCGTGCTGCGCTACCCGCCGCTGCTCGCGGCCGTCCAGGACAACCAGCTCGCGGTCGGCCCCATGACCGTGCCCGAGCTGCGCCGGGCCATCGTCGAGCCGGCGCACAGGGCATCGCTGGAGGTCGAGGACGGCCTCGTGGAGCTGGTGCTGCGTGAGCTTGCGCCCGCCGGTGGCGACGGTGCCCCGGACGCCGGCGTGCTGCCGCTGCTGTCCCACGCGCTGTACGCCACGTGGGCGCACGCGGCGGGCGGCCGTCTGACCGCCGAGGACTACACCGCCACCGGTGGCATCGGCGGCGCGGTCAGGGCCAGCGCCGACTCCGTCTACGACAAGCTGCCCGAACCGCGCAGGGTGCTCGCCCGCAGGATGTTCCTGTGCCTCGTCCAGTTCGGCGACGACACGGTCGACACCCGCCGCAGGGTGCCGATGTCGCGCCTGGTGACCGAGTGCGGCGACGGCGACGTGGCCGAGGTGCTCGACCAGTTCGTCGGTGAACGGCTGCTCACGGTCGACGCGGACGCCGTGGAGATCAGCCACGAGGCGCTGCTGACCGCCTGGCCCCGGCTGGGTTCGTGGCTGGAGGACGACCGGGCCGCGCTGATCATGGGCCGCAGGCTCAGCGACGAGGCGACCCGGTGGGACGCCGACGGCCGGGACCCCGGCGGGTTGCTGCGCGGTACGCGGCTCGCGGCGGTCCAGCACTGGTGGCACGGCGCCGGACCAGGCGTGGCACCGGGCGAGCTGGTGGCACGGTACGTGGCGGAGTCCGTGGGGCTCGAGCAGGAGGAGCGAAGAAGGGCCCGGCAGCGAACCCGGCGACTCCGCCAGCTCGTCGTGGGCCTGGTGGTGCTGCTGGTCCTCGCCGCCACCGCGACGGTCGTGGCCGTGCGGGGCCAGGAGGAGGCCCGCGCCGAGCGCAACGCCGCCATCGCGGGCAGGGTCGTCGGCGAGGCGAACGCCCTGCGTGCCACCGATCCCGGACTGGCCGCCCAGCTCGCGCTGGCGGCCTATCGGCTGACACCCGGTCCCGAGTCGGTCGGCAGTCTCCTCAGCAGCACCAACGGCCCCTACGCCGACCGGTTGACCGGCCACCGCGACGACGTGATGGCGGTGGCGTTCAGCGGCGACGGCACCACGATGGTGACCGGCAGCGTCGACGGTGTCGTGAAGGTGTGGGACACCGCCGAACGCCACCGGCCCCGGCTCGCCGCGACCGTCGACCGGCCAGAGGGCGAGGTGACCGCGGTGGCGTCCCGCGCGGGCGGCCCGGTGTTCGCGACCGCAGAACACGACGTGATCACGCTGTGGGACATGACCGACCCCGCCAGGCCGCGTGAGACGGCGGTGTTGCGCGGGCACGAGGGGCCGATCCGGAGTCTCGCGTTCAGCCCCGACGATCACCTGCTGGTCAGCGGCAGCTTCGACGGCACCGTCGGCCTCTGGAACACCGGGGACCCCGAGCACGCCGGCCTGCTCACCCGGCTCACCGGGCACACCGCGGGGGTCGGGACGGTGTCGGTCAGTCCGGACGGCCGGACCGTGGCCAGCGGCAGTGGTGACGGCACGGTCCGGCTGTGGGACGTCGGCGACCCGACCGCGCCGAAGCCGCTGGCCACCATCACCGACGAGGGCAGCCAGTTCCTGTCCACCGCGTTCAGCAGGGACGGGCGACTCCTGGCCACCGGAGCGTTCGACCAGGTGAACGCCGTGCGCCTGTGGGATGTTGGCGACCCGGCCCGGCCCGTCCGGCTCGCCGAGCTGTTCGGACACACCAACGGCCCGATCGGGCTGGCGTTCGGCCCTGACGGCCACACGCTCGCGTCGGCGGGCTACGACAGCACCGTACGGCTGTGGGACCTCACCGACCCGACCCTCCGCGGCGCACCCGTCACGCTGTCCGGTCACTCCGACGTCGTGTACACCGTGGCGTTCTCACCCGACGGACGGACCCTGGCCAGCGCGGGGAAGGACGACACCGTCCGGCTGTGGGACCTGGACGGCGAGGTGCTGACCGGGTTGGGCAGTGAGGGGCAGTCCGTCACGTTCAGCCCCGACGGCCGAACGCTGGCCGCGACGACCTTCGGCCTCACCCGGCTGTGGGACATCACCGGTCCAGGCGCGCCGAAGCCGGCCGGAACCCTCACCGGACACACCAACGGCGTGGTCGATGCGGCGTTCACGCCGGACAGCCGGGCGCTGGCCACCGCGAGCCTCGACTTCACGGCACGCCTGTGGCGGGTCGAGGACCCGTACCACCCCAGGCCGTTGTCCGTGGTCACCGGGCACACCGACAACGTGTACGCCGTCGCCGTCAGCCCGGACGGGACGTTGCTGGCGACGGGCGGGGTCGATGAGCCGAACGCGTTGCGGCTGTGGGACATCAGCGACCCGGCGCATCCCCGACCTGCTGGCTCGGTACGGGACCACCCGGCGGTCAGCGCGCTGGCGTTCGCGCCCCAGGGCACGCACCTGGTCGCCACCGGACTCGACGGTGTGGTGCGGGTGTGGGACATCACCGACCCGCACCACACCGTCCGCACGGCCGTCCTCACCGGACACACCAACGCTGTCGACTCCGTCGTGTTCAGTGCGGGCGGCACGCTCATGGCGACCGGCAGCGCCGACCGCACCGTGCGCCTGTGGCACACGTCGGACCCCGCCCACCCGCGACCCGCGGCCACACTGACCGGCCACACGGGAGCGGTCGACCGACTCGGGATCAGCCCGGACGGACGTATGCTGGCGACTCCCAGCAAGGACGACACCGTCCGGGTCTGGGACATCACCGATCCCGCCGCGCCCGCACTGACCGCGATCCTGACCAACCACACCGACGACGTCAGGTCGGCCACGTTCAGCGCGGACGGCGCCACCCTGGCGACCAGCAGCGCCGACGCCACCGTGCGACTGTGGCCGCTCGATCCCGCCACCGCCGCGGCCCGTGTCTGTGACCGGGTCCGCGCTCCGCTGAGCACCGCCGAGTGGCAGCGACGCTTCCCCGACCTGCCCTACGAACCACCCTGTCGCTGATGCTCGGCTCGGCGTGAGACCCGGTGCACGACGCCGAGCAGCGCCTGCTCCTCGACGTAGCCGAAGTGTCGGGAGTCGTAGCTCTCGTCCGGGTTGTCGCCCAGTACGACCATCTGGTGCGCGGGCACCCGGTTACCCGGGTAGCTCCACAGCGTGGCGACCCTTGCACGCGGGATCACGTCACCGGGAACGGCGATCACCCGTTTGATCATCCAGCCCGGTTCCGTCGTCCTGGGCCGGGCGAAGACCACCAGCGCGCCCGCCGGCACAGCACGCAACGGCTTGCGCCGCACCAGGACCTGGTCGCCGGACCGGAGGGTGGGGGCCATGCTGTCGCCTCTGACGGTCACGACCACCAGCCGCAGCCGTAGCCAGAGCAGGGCGGCCACGACCGCCACCGACACGGCCAGCAGGACGATCATCCCGGCACCTCCTGCAGGTATCCCTTGCTCTGCAACCGGTACAGCCGGGCGTACACACCGTCGTGCGCCAGCAGTTCCGCGTGGTCGCCCAGTTCGGTCACCCGCCCCCGGTCGAGTACGGCGATCACGTCGGCGTCCCGGACCGCACCCAGGCGGTGCGAGATCAGCACACTGGTGCGTTCGGCCCGGTGCTCGTGTAGCCGGGTGTGGATGTCGTGCTCGGCCTCCGCGTCCAGGCCGGAGCTCGGTTCGTCGAGGATCAGCAGATCGCGGCCGACCCGCAGGAACGCCCGCGCGAGCGCTACCCGCTGCCACTGCCCGCCGGACAGCGCCACACCCGTGCCGGGGTCGGCGCTGTCGGTGAAGGTGCGGCTGAGCATCGTGTCGTAACCGCGGGGGAGTGCCGTGAGCGTCTCGTGCGCACCCGCCCGCTCGGCGGCCTCCCGCAGGCGCGTCTCGTCGCCCAGCGCGGTCAGGTCGCCGAGCGCGATGTTCTCCGCCGCGGACAGGTCGTAGTTCACGTAGTCCTGGAACACCGCGCCGATCCGGTCGCGCAGGGCGAGCGGGTCCATCTCCCGCACATCGACCCCGTCCCAGAGGATCGCGCCCCGGTCCGGGTCGTACAGCCTGCAGAGCAGCTTCACGAGCGTGGACTTGCCGACGCCGTTGTGCCCCACCAGGGCGACCGACCGTCCAGCCGGGACAGTCAGGTTCACACCGCGCAGCACCCAGGGGTGCTCGTCGCTGTAACGGAACCAGACGTCGCGGAACTCGATGCCCTCCCGGAGCCGGGGCACCGGCTCGGGGTGCGTCGGCGTCGGCAGGTCGGCGGGGACGGTGACGACGGCCTGGTAGTGGTCGAACAACAGCACCGCCTGGTGGATCTGCGCGGCCTGGTCGACGCCGCTCGCCAGCGCGCCCTGCACCCCCGCGACCGCGGCGACGAACAACGCCACGTCGCCGATGCTGACCGTGCCGCCCGCCGCCGCCTGCACGACCCACACCAGGCCGCACCCGGCGATCACCGCGGCGAGCAGCCCGAGCGCGCCCTGCACCCGCAGCTCGCGCCGGTCCACCGAGCGTGCCGCCGCGTTGATGGCGCCCAGCTCGGTGACCATCCTGGCGCGGAAGAACGACCCCAGACCGAACAACCGGATCTCGTGCGCCGCCCGTGTGCCGGACAGGAGGTTGCCGTAGAAGATCTCCCGCCGCTGCCACGGCTCGATCTCCCACAGCATCCTCGCGCGCCTGCGTGCCAGCCCGAACTCGGCCAGCGCCACCGGGATCCCGCCCGCCAGCACGACGACGGTGACGAGCGGGCTGACCAGCAGCAGCGTCACCGCGAAGCCCGCCACCGTCAGCCCGCCCCTGACCAGCTCGACGACACCGGCGAGCACCGTCGGCGGGCTGATCCGGCCGGAGTCGGCGGCCAGCTGGAGCCGGTCGTGGAACGCCGGGTCCTCGAGCGTCGCCAGCCCGCGCAGCCGGTCCAGCGCGCCGAACAGGCGGTCCCGCGCGAGCACGTCGACCGCGCGGTTGACTTCCGCACGCAGGTACCGCTCCAGGTGGGGCAGGCCTGCGACGAGGACCCCGAGGACCACCAGCAGCAGCGCGGGCAGCAGCAGGCCGGTCGTGGCGCCGCCCGCGATCCGGTCGATCACGGCCCTGGTGAGCCAGGCGATCGCGACCGGTGCCGCGCCCCCGAGCACGGCGGCCACCAGGAACCCCACCGCGGCCAGGGGGCGGGCGACGAACGCGAGCCGCGCGGCGGCCAGGACGGTGTTCACGCCGGCTGGTGTTCCGGCAGGTCCGCGACGTCGTGCGTCGAGGTGGTCACGACGCCGTCCACGATGACCAGGAACGTGGGGAACGCCTTGGCGCCGAACGCCTCCTGCACGGGACCGCGCTGCGGCTCCACCACGACGGCCCCGACCTCGGCCAGCGCCGTGCGGTACCTCACGCCTCCGGCCTGGCCGGACACGACGGCGAGCGTCCGGTCCCGGCCGCCGGGGAACGCGCCGGCATAGGCGAGGAACGCGGGGAGCTTCTCCTCGCAGGCCGGGCAGTCCGGCGCGAAGAAGGCGACGAGGCTCGGCTCGGCGAGGTCACCGAGCGACCGGTCGACGCCGTCGATGTCGGTGGCGGTGAACGGGTCGACGGGGGTCCCCGGCGCGCGGAGGGCGTCCGACGGGATGTCCAGCGCGGCCGCGTTGATCGCGGTCAGGCGGGAGGAGTGGTCACGCAGCCTGCGCACGACTCCCAGGGTCAGCACGAGGTCGATGAGGCACAGGACGCCGACGACGGCGACCGCGACGGCCAACAGGGTCATGACGTGGTCCTTTCCGGGACGGGGGTGGTGGCGAACAGGTCGGTGAGCGCGTCGAGGTTGAGCACGAGCACGGCGAGCACCACGGCCGACGCACCGGCCAGCGCCAGGCCGGGCACCTCCGCGCCGCCGCGCCCGCCGAGGAGGCCGATCCCCGCGACGGCCAGCAACAGGGCGTTGCGCACGAGGTGTCGTGCTCCCATGGGCGTGGTCGAGCGGCCGAAACAGTTGCACGACGCGGTCTCGCCCCGCCGCAGCGCCGCCGCGACCGCCACCGTGAAGGCACCCAGCAGGGCGAGTGCGAGCACCAGTCCGACTCGCGCGGTCGCGGGGACCGCGAGCAGGACGGCGGTGGTGACCTCGACACCCACCACGGCGACGGACAGCGGTCCGGCCAGGCCGCGGAAGGCGGGCACCAGCCGGGCCGTCGCCAGCCGGAACTCGGCGAACGCCCCCCTGCCGGTGAGCTTGGTCTCCGCCGAGAACGCGAACACCACGATCAGCAGGCACTCGCAGCCGAAAGCCACGTAGGTCATGTTTCCTCCGGTAGCCGGGCCGGCACCGGGACACACGCGTCCCGGTGCCGGCTCACCGAGCACCTAGCAGCACGGGTCCGGGTTGCCGCACGGGCCGCAGACGCCGTTGCAGCACCGCTTGTACCGCACCTCGCAGGTGACGCAGCCGCCACAGCTGGGGTAGGTGCACGCGGCCGCGCCCGCCGCGTCGGCCTCGACTCGTGGGACCAGTGCCGACAGCACCCGGTCCCCCAACCGCTCCAGAGCCGCGATCATCTCCACTCCTTCCGACGGTGACATGAACGCCAGCCATGTAACCGCCATGAAGATCGTTCAACCGGGATACTGGAATTTCCTGAACGTTCCTGGACATTCGCCCAGTGGGGGTGGCTGATGTCGGACACGGGTGTGGGTCCGGACCCGCGACGTGTGACTGACCTGCGTGAACTCGCCCACGAGCTCGACCTGCTGCGCCGCAGGGCCGCGGGCGGCACGCGCAAGGCGCGGGTGAGCCTCACCGACCTGGCCGCCAGGGTGAGCCTGCCCCGCTCGACCGTGCACACCTACGTCGCCGCGACGACGTTCTGCCCGGCCGAGGCCCTGGACCGGATCGTGATCGCGCTCGGGGCGTCACCCGCCGAACAGGCGCAGTGGAGCGAGGCGTGGTACCGGGTCGCGGGCAACCAGCACGACCGCCGCCGCGCCGTGGCGCAGGCCACGCCCCGTCAGCTGCCACCCGGTATCCCGGGGTTCACCGGCAGGCACGAGGCGCTCGCCGCGCTGGACGCGAACCTGTCGTCGCCGGAGGGCACGATGGCGATCTCCGCCGTCGCGGGTGCCGCGGGCGTGGGGAAGACCGCGCTCGCGGTGCACTGGGCGCACCGGGTCGCGGACCGGTTCCCGGACGGGCAGCTGTTCATGAACCTGCGCGGCTACGACCCGGGAGAGCCGGTGCGGGCGGTGGACGCGCTCGCACGGCTGCTCCGGGTGCTCGGTGTCCCGCCGGGAGAGGTGCCTCCGGAGCTGGACGACGCCGTGCCGATGTACCGGTCGCTGCTGGCGTCCCGGCGGGTGCTGGTCGTGCTGGACAACGCCGGTTCCGCCGAGCAGGTCCGCCCGTTGCTGCCCGGCGCCGCCGGCTGCTCGGTCCTGGTGACGAGCCGGGAGGACCTGGGCGGGCTGATCGCGCTGGACGGTGCCCTGCCGGTGCGGCTGAACACCCTGCCGCCCACGGAGTCCCTCGCCCTGCTGGCAGGCATGATCGGTGCCGGGCGGCTCGGCCGTGAACCCGCCGCCGCGGCGGAGCTGGCCACGCTGTGCGGTCATCTGCCGCTGGCGTTGCGCATCGCGGGCGCGCACCTCGTGAGCCACCCGGAGCGGACGGTCGAGGCGTACGCACGGGACCTGGCGGACGGCAACCGGATCACGAAGCTGGCGATCCCGGAGGACCCGAAGGCCGCCGTCCGCAGCGCGTTCGACCTGTCGTACGCGACGCTGACCTTCCGTGAGCGGCGGCTGTTCCGCGCGCTGGGCCTGGTGCCCGGTGGGGACTTCACGGTGGCGGCGGCAGCAGCGGTGGCGGGTTCCTCGGTGGCCGAGGCGGAACAGGACCTGCACCGCCTGGAGACCGCGCACCTGCTGCGCCCCGGTCCGCACGGCCGGTACCTGTTCCACGACCTGATCCGGCTCTACGCCACGGAACGCGCGACGACCGAGGAATGCCCGCAGGACCGCGAGCACGCGATGGGAAACCTGCTCGCGCACTACCTCGGTGTCGCCGACGCGGCCCACGAAGTCCTGTACCCGCACCGGATCCGCGTCCCGCCGCGGGCGCGCGCGGCAGCGGTCGAGTTCGCCGACTCCGCGTCGGCACTGCGGTGGCTGGAGGCCGAACTGCCCAACCTCACGGCCGCGATCCAGCACGCCGTGGCCACCGCGCACGCGAGGGAGGCCTGCCTGCTGGCCGACGCGATCCGGGGCTACTTCCCGGGTCGGGGGCACGGTTCGGAGCAGTTCACCGTCGCGACGACCGCGCTGAGGGCGGCGTCCGAGGCAAACGACCCGCTGCTGGCCGCCTCGGCCCACCTCAGCCTCGCCGAGGCACACGCGGGGCGCGGCCGGTACACGCCTGCCATCGAGCACAGCGCGTCGGCACGGACGCTCGCACTGAAGGCAGGCTGGACAGACGGCGAGTCGACCGCGTTGGGCCGCCTCGGCACGATCCACCGCGAGACCGGCAGGCTCCGCGACGCCGCGACGTGCTTCCGTCAGGCGCTGGACATCAACACCCGGCTCGGCGCGCGGCACAAACAGGTGCTGGACCTGATGAACCTGGGCGTCACCCATGCCCTGCTCGGCGACCTGACCGAGGCCGCCGACCTGTTCGGCCGCGCACACGAGATCGGCCACGAACCGGTGTCCCCGTCCAACACCGCGATGGTCCTGCAGTGCCTCGGCAACGTCCACCGGTACCTGGGACTGGTGACGGAGGCCGTCGGGTTCCTGACGGAGGCGTTGGCCATCAGCCGTGCCATCGACGAGGCCGGCAGTCAGGCGGGGATCCTGGACAGCCTGGCGGGCGCCCACACCGACAGCGGCCGCCAGGACGACGCGATGCTGTTCGCGACGCAGGCGCTGTCGTTGGCCAGGCAGGTGGGTGCTCGTCGGACCGAGACGGCGGCACTGGTGAACCTGGGTGCCATCCACCTGGCACAGGGTGACCACCGGCAGTCCCTGCAGCGGTACGGCGATGCCCACGGTCTGGCCACGGACATCGGCCACCTGGCGGGGGAGCTGGACGCACTGATCGGGTTGGCGTGCGCCAACACCAGCCTCGGTCACCACCGGACGGCCGGCACCCACGCGGACGCGGCGCTGGCCCTGTCCCGCAGGTCCGGCCACCGCCTGCAGGAAGGGCAGGCCCTGACGGCACTCGCCGACAACGCCCTGGCGTCCCGCTCGGCCCGTGATGCCGCCCGGCTGGCGCACGAAGCCCTCACGGTCCACAGCAAGACCGGCTACCGGCTTGGGGAAGCCCGTACGCTCCGCACTCTCGGCCACGCCATGCGCCGGCTCGTCGATATTCCTGCCGCCCACACCCACTGGCAGGCAGCGGTCAGTTTGCTGACCGACATCAACACGAGCGAAGCCGAGGCCCTCCGCAGGGTGATCGCCCACGATTCGTGACCGACAGCGCAACGTGCCGGTACATGACGGCGAGGGGAAGCGGTTCGGCGCCTGGTGTCGGAGCCAACGCCTTCCTACGGGTTGTGGCGCCTCCAGGAACTGAACCGCCTCGCTGCGAGCGCGGAGACGTGGGTGCTGCTTCCTCGGTACGAAAGCCTGTTCGCCAAGGA
Source organism: Actinophytocola oryzae (assembly GCF_004364325.1). Taxonomy (GTDB): domain Bacteria; phylum Actinomycetota; class Actinomycetes; order Mycobacteriales; family Pseudonocardiaceae; genus Actinophytocola; species Actinophytocola oryzae. The sequence goes on from NZ_SOCP01000002.1 coordinate 415,372, forward strand.
GGTTCGCGACCAGGCGGAGCGGAAGCCGCGCCTTCTCGGCGTGGATGTCGACGCCGAGTTGGCGCGCCTGACAGAACGGGCCTCACCCACGACCTGGCGGATGTCAGGGCAGGGCGCGCATCTCGGCAGGCGACCCGCCGTCGGCCGTGACTACCTCGGCGTCCGCGACCGCCTCCGCGGCCGGGACCGCCGCGCCGTTCGCCACCGTCCTGGTGTCCCGGTGCGCCAGCGCGTCGAGGATCTCGGCGGGGCCGCGCAGTAGCTCGGGACGCGTCGCCAGCAGCCGGATCTCGTCCTCGGTGAGTACTCGCGCCACCACGCGTCCGCCGGACTTCACGAACAGCACGGAGCTGAGGTGAACGACCACCTCGTCGTGGTCGCCGAGCGCCTCGGCGAGACGTGCTACGGCGTTGGCCTCCCGCTCGTCGCTCTCCGACCGCGGCGCCGCGATGTGCTTCAGCTCGGCCGCGCGCTCGACCTTGTGCAACACGTCGACGAGTTTGTCCACCGCCGCCGACTCACCCCGTGACGCGAACAACCGCTGGAACCACGACCCGCGCTGTGGCTCCTCCGCCTCCTCGACGTCGAAACCGCACACCTCGAGCACAGCCACGACCGCGTCGCGCAACGCCTCCCCGTCGTCCGCGGCCGTGTAGACGGAGACCGGTTCGACCGCCCGGACCACGCGAACCACCGGACTCTCGCCCCGGGTGGATCCGTTGTCGCCGAACCAGACGACGGGCCGCCCGCCGCCGCCCGAGCCACCGGCCTGCGGCCACCCCGGGTGCATCGGCACGCCCTGACTGGCGACGACCGGGCCGAACGGCTGGCCGAACATCCCGGGCTGTCCACCGAACATCCCGCCCTGCCCGGGAACACCGAAGGCGCCACCCTGCCCGGGCGTGGCCGGTCCCTGGGTTCCGGGCCCGGCCGGGTACGTCGAACCCGGCTGCCACAGGGATTCGACGACCTCGGGTGGCTCCTGTGTGTACGCGTCGCCGGTGGCCGGGTCGACACCCTCCTCGTCTTCGTACCGCACAGTTGTCACCTCTGTCGGGAGCACGCCGGTTCGCCGAATACATCGCCGGGCGTCTGCCGCCCGTTTCGGCCCGATCGGGTGACATGTGTCGGTTGCGGCCTAGAGGTGGTCTTCAGGCCGGGGTGGTTCCGGGGGAAGGACGCCGAGAGCGCGGGCCTTGTTGAGCACGGCAACACGATCGTGTACGCGCAGCTTCCGGTAGATGTTCTCCTTGTGCTTGACGACGGTCCTCTCCGCGATCTGGAGCCTGGTACCGATGGCGTGGGCGGTCAGCCCTTTGTCCAGAAGCGTGAGGACGGCCATTTCTCGCATGGTTATCCCGTGTTCCGCGGGATCGCCGAGCCTCGGAATGTCACGCACCACTTTTTCGTGTGCGGATACCGTGTCGAGCAGTGAGCGGGCGAGGTCTGCGTATTCGAGGTCGCGGTCTGTGAAGCCGTGATCGCCTCGGCTCATGATGACACCCCGGATCTGCCCGGGGCGTGAGGTCAACGGCAGTGCCAGTTGACGGTCGATGCCAATGGCCGCCTTTCCCGCGTGATAGGCCTCGCTCTTCCCCCAGCGGTCATCGGTGAACTCGTCGAGGGTCAGAGGAGTCAGGTCCCTCGTGTGCGCGTAGTGACGTAGAAGGGGATGCACCCGCATGTGGGCGGCGATGAGGTCGTCCAGCGGTGCCTCCTCCAGCCAGTCGGGTTTGCCGGTAAGGGCATGACCGGTGCCGGACTGCCAGTCCAGGTCGACGAGGACGGCCAGATCGGCCGGCAGGTCGATGGTCAGTCGTTCCATGAGCAGCGGCCACACGCGCACCGGCTCGCGTTCGGTGAGCAAAGCCCTCGCCAGGTCGTGAACGAGCCTGGCATCGCCCCCGGACAAAGCTGTCATATACGCAGTGTGCCTGATCGATTTCCGTATTTCGAGCAGTGCGATGGTGACATCCTGGTTGGTTACTTTCCTCCGGCCAATACGAAGTTCTTCGTATTCGTCTTGCCCGGTCAGGGCGTCAGGCTGTGACTCAGCTGGTATCCACATCAATTGAAAGGAATCATCGATGTCCAGTCGCACACGCCGTCGCCTCACGGCGCGGTTGGCTTCCCTGGTCCTGACCGCGACCGCGGTGCTCGGGCCCATGGCCACTCCTGCCGAGGCCAACGAGATCCCGGGATCGTGGTGGTGGAACACCGCCCGGTTCTGGGAGTCCCCCGGCTTCGACGACGACGGGGTCGAACTCGGCCCCGGCGCCTACGACCTGCGGAACGTCACCAGGGACTGCGCCATCTTCTGCTGGAACGACTGGAACGACGTACCGTCCTCCCTGCACGTCGCACCCAACACGTGGCTGACCGTGTGGGAAGGCGTCCGTCAAGGAGCCTGCGTCGCCTTCTGGGGAGGCGACCCCTTCCAGCCAGGGGGGAACACTCCGGGCCGCGCATGGGACAGCCTCGCCCACATCGCCGCCGGCGGCTCCTCCGGCAACTGGAACGGCCGGATCAGCTACGTGGTCGTCACCCCGGTGTCCGGGTATCACGAGCGCCCGATCACCGGCTGCCCGGAAGCCGTCTGGTTCGGCTGACCACGGCGGCCCGGCGGCAAGTCTGACAGCGACTGTCCCGTGTGTCCCAGGCACACGGGACGTCAGTCCAGCTCGCCCGCGTCGTGGGCCAGGAGGGCGACCTGTACGCGGTTGTTGAGCGCGAGCTTGGTGAGGATGCTCGACACGTGGGTCTTCACGGTCGGGACGCTCAGGTGCAGGGTTTTCGCGATCTCCGCGTTCGACTTGCCCTGGCCCACCTCGACGGCGACCGTCCGCTCGCGTTCGTTGAGCGTGGCCAGGCGGGCCTGCGCCCGTGAACGGCGAATCTCGGTCCCCGTCTCCGCCACCCGTGCGATCAGGCGCCGGGTGACCGCGGGTGAAAGAACCGGCGTACCGGCCACGACCTGCCGCACCGCCGCCACGATCTCCTCGGGCGGGGTGTCCTTCAACAGGAACCCGGCCGCCCCCGCGCGTAACGCCCGCAGCACGTGCTGGTCCGCGTCGAACGTCGTCAGCACCAGCACCTCCGGTGGCGACGTGCGGGCTCGGACAGCCTCAGTGGCAGTCAGGCCGTCGACCCTCGGCATGCGGATGTCCATCAGCACGACCTGCGGCCGGTGCCGGTCCACCAACGCCAGGACCTCGTCGCCGTCGCCTGCCTCCGCCACCACCCGGATGTCCGGCGCGCCGCCCAGCATCATCGCGAGTCCGGCCCTCACGAGGGGATCGTCGTCGACTATCAGCACGTCGACCCGGGTCTCGGCGGCGGTCATGCCGGCCACGGTAACCAGGCCGACACCCGCCAGCCGCCCGAGGGGGTGGGGCCGTGCGTCAGCCTGCCGCCCGCGAGCGCCACCCGCTCGGCCAGGCCGACCAGACCCTGCCCGGAACCCGGCGCCCCGCTCGGCGCCGCCCCGCTCGAGTTGGTCACCTCGACCGTCACGCCGTCGGTCGCCGCCCCCGTCACGTCGACCTCGACGCTCGCGCCCGCCGCGTGTTTGCGGACGTTCGTCAGGCTCTCCTGCACGATCCGGTACACCGTGCGGCCCACGGTGTCCGGTGTGGTCCCCTCGACGCCGGAGCGCAGCACCACCGGCATCCCGGCCCGTGCCGACTCGGCGATCATCGTCGGCAGGTCGGCCATCGTCGGCTGCGGCAGTTCCTGCACGGGGGCGCGCAGCACGCCGATCACCTCGCGCAGGTCCTGCAACGCCTGGTGCGCGCTCTCCCTGATCACCGACGCGGCCCGCGCGATGTCCTCCCTCGGCGCGTCCGGCCGGTACTCCAGCGCCCCCGCATGCACGCTGAGCAGCGACAACCGGTGGCCGAGCACGTCGTGCATCTCCCTGGCGATCGACTCCCTGGCCCGCAGCTGTGCGTGCTCGGCCCGCAGCTCCGCCTCCTGCTCGGCCCGCAACGCCCGGTCCCGCAGCGACGCCACCAGCTCGCGGCGGTGCCGCACCACGAGCGCCCACCCGGTCACCGCGCTCTGCACCGCCAGCCCGAACAACACGACGACGTACAGCGGGAGGTCGCCCTCCGGTCGCAGGACCGTGAACACGACCGACGACACGATCCCCAGCGCGAACTGCACCGCCGTGACCCGCATCGGCCGGTGCACCGCGACGGTGAACAGCGCGACCATCGCCGCGCCGCCGACCAGCTCCGACACCGACGACACGACCATCAGCACGGTGCAGAGCCCGGCAGGACTGCGTCGCCGCAGCCACAGCGCGCCACAGCCCACCACGCCGACGAGCTGGTCGACGTCGAAGAGCCACTTCTGGTCGGGCAGCTCGTGCGCGGTGATCCGCGCGGTGGACAGCACCAGCCCGAACAACACGGCGAACAGGAACAACGTGATGTCCACGAGCCAGTCACGCACGCTTCGCCTGCGGCTCCCCATGACAGCCGAACCTACCGACCCCGGTGCCGTTCACCGGCCGGTCCGTGACCAAGGTCGGCGAGGTCGATACTTTGGTCGCCTCGCCGCATACGCCCGACCGATCCGGTGGTCACCTCGCCGGCCGTAGTTTCGCCGCCATGCGGAAGATCGTCGAGACTGTCGGGTTCGTCCTGTTGGTCATGGGCGTCAGCGGCACGATCGACCACCTGGCCGTGCAGCCGGTCCTCGGGTTCCTCAACGTCCTCAACCGGCTCGTGTTCCCCCAGGTGGTGCCAGGGTACGAGCTGTACGCGAACCTGGCCGTCGCCGTGCTCGGGCTCGCCGTCCTGGTCGCCGCCGAACGCACGAGGACCTAGCCCGGCGGCGTGTTCGCCAGGTTCCTCATCGCCGCCAGGGTCTGGTCGACGGTGGTCGGGAGGTCGGGGTCGCCGTGCTGGTCGAGCCAGCGGGTGACCGCGATCCGGAACGTGGTCACGGCGATCTCGGCCGCCAGCCGCGCGGTCAGGTCGTCGACTCCTCGGTCGCGGAAGCCCCGCTCCAGGGCCTCGGACATCAGCGAGAACTTGCGCAGCTCACGCTCGCGCAGGGCCGGTTCCGCGTCGACCGCGGTCCGCCTGCGCAGCAGGTAGTCGAGGCCGCGACCCTCGAAGATCTCGGCCGCGGTCGGTGCCAGGCCCGCGGTGATCAGTTCCATCGGGCCGAGCGAGGGCGGGGCATCGGCCATGAAGCGGGCCACCCGCTCGGGCACCAGCTCCTCGCCTGCGAACAGAACCTCGCGCTTGTCGGCGAAGTGCCGGAAGAACGTACGGGTCGTGAGCCCGGCCCGAGCCGTGATCTGCGGCACGGTGGTCTCGGCGAAGCCCTGCTCGAGGAACAGGTCGAGCGCGGCCTGCTCGAGCCGTTCGCGCGTGCCCGGCTGCCATCGACCCATGCGCCCGATTCTAGTGATGACACGACGTGTCATGCCGTGCGATAGTGATGACACGACGTGTCATCACTATGGAGGCGACCATGACGGGGGAGATCTGGGTGCTCGGCGCGACCGGACGGGTCGGCAGGGCGGTGGTGGAGCGTCTGCGGCAGACGGGCGCGGAGTTGGTGGTGGCCGGTCGCGACCGGGAGCGGCTCTGCCGGGTGAGTCCGGACGCCAGGGCGGTGACCGGCTCGCTCGACGAGGTCTGCGCGCGGCTGGCCACCGAGGCGCCGTCCGTCGTGGTCAACACGGTGGGCCCCTTCACGGTCACGGCGCCACGGGTCGTGCGCGCCTGCCCGCCAGGCACCCACTACGTCGACGTCACCGACGAGCTGAGGTCGTTCGAGCTGCTCCACGACATGGACCGGGAGGCGGCGGCGACCGGTCGCACGCTGGTCTCCGGGGCCGGCTTCGGCGTGCTCGCGACCGAGAGCATCCTGCTGCACCTGTTGGCGGGCGGGGAAAAGCCGTCGCGAGTACGTGTCGACGCCGTCGCGTCGGTCGCGATCGAACCCGGCGCCCTCGGCGAGGCCCTGGCGGGCACCATCGTGCACTCGTTCCTCGACGGCGGTCGCGAGGTGCGGCAGGGCCGGATGGTGCGTGCCAGGCCTGGCCGTGCCGCCGAGAGGCTGACCACCCCCGACGGCGACGTGGTGACCACCGCTTCCCTCGGCGCAGGCGAGCTTTTCGCGGCCTGGCAGGCCAGCGGGGCCCCGTCGGTGATCGGCGCCTCGGCTCTGGCCCCGGCCAACCCGCTCGTCCGAGCGGCCCTGCCCGCGATCGTCGGCGTGCTGCGGCTGCCCGGCGTGGCCGGCTTCGCCACCCGGCGGCTCGGCCGCGTCGCGACAGCTACGGCCAAGGAGCGCCCGCGCCGGTCGTCGTGGGGCCGGGCCCGGGTCGAGTGGCCGGGTGGCCGCGTGCGTGAGGGCTGGCTGCGCACCGGCGAGGGCATGACGTTCACGGTCGACACCGTCATCGAGGTGGTCCAGCGCCTGGCCAAGGGCGGAGGGCGTCCCGGCGCCTTCACCCCGGGCAGGCTCTTCGGTCCCGAGGTGGCGCTCGCGGCGGGCGCCGAGTTCGTGGTCGCGGACTGAGCTGCGTTCGCACGTCGAGCGACCACCGTAAGTCCACAGTAAAGTCCACTCCATGGTGTGGTTATGAACAAGTCAAAGGTGAAGTCCCGCGAGGTGACGACGAGCGCGGCGTTCCAGTTCGTGGCCCGGTTGGGGTTGGTGGCCTACGGCGTCGTCCACCTGCTCGTCGCGTGGCTGGCCGTGCAGGTCGCGCTGGGCGACCTCGACGGTGGTGGGGTCGGCAAGGCGGACAAGACCGGTGCGTTGCAGTCGATCTCGGCCAACACCGGCGGTGACGTGCTGTTGTGGCTGATCGCGGTCGGGCTCGGTGTCAGCACGCTGTGGCAGTTGGTGGAGGCGGTGACCGGCGACCGGAGTGGCAAGCAGGCACGGTTGCTCCGCATGATGAACCTCGGCGAGGCGGTCCTGTTCGGCTACCTGGCCTTCAGCGCGGGCAAGCTCGCCGCGGGCTCTCCGGCGTCCTCGACCGACCAGGCCCAGCTCGGCGTGATCGGCAGCCTGCTCAACGAGCCGTGGGGCAAACCGGTGGTCGTCGTGATCGGCCTCGCGATCGTCGCGGCGGGGCTGTTCGTCGCCCACCACGGCGTCACGAAGCGCTTCGCCAGGGAGCTCGACCTGCACAAGGCGAGCAGGCCGACGCGGACGGCCGTGGTCCGGTCCGGGCAGGTCGGGTACAGCGCACTCGGTGCCGTGTATGCCATCGCGGGCGTGCTGGTCGTGGTCGCCGCGTTGCAGAGCCAGCCTGCGAAGGCAACCGGCCTCGACGTCGCCCTGCGGACGCTCGCGGCGCAGACCTACGGCACCGCGCTACTGCTCGTGGTCGCCGCGGGCCTGGCGATCTTCGCCCTGTTCACCGTCCCGGACGCCCGTTACCGGCAGGCGGGCTGATCCCACTCCGTCGAGCAGCCGGGTCGCCAGTGCCCTGACGGTCTCGCGCAGCTCGTCGGGTGACTCGATGACGAACGGCGCGTCGAGCGCGGTGAGAACACCAGGGATCCAGTCCAGCCGCTCGGCCTCTATCCGCACCCGCACCCAGGAGACGTCGACGGGTTCGAGAGACGCGATCCCGCGTGGGAGCCGGGAACGGACGGTGTCGAGGTCGCCGAGGACCCGTACGGACACCTGGTGGCGCCACGGTGTGCCCGCGATCCCGGCGAGTACGTGCGCCGCGGGGTCGAAACCGGTCGGTACCTCGAACGTGCCGTCGCGTGGCGCCACGTGTCCGATGCGGTCGAGCCGGAAGGTGCGTACCTCGCCGCTGACGGAGTCCGCGCCGGTCAGGTACCAGCGGCCCGAATGGGCGACGATGCCGTACGGGTGCACGGTGCGTTCGCCGCGCCGTGCGTCGCGTCCGGTGTAGCCGATCTCGACGGGCCTGCGGCCACGCGCGGCGTCGGCCAGCCGCAGCAGCACCTCGGTCTCCGGGGTGGTCGCGGGACGCGCGGGCGCGGTGAAGTCAGTGGTCTCCAGCAACGCGCCGAGGCGGGCGGCCAGTGGCTTCGGCAGCACGCGGCGCAGCTTCGCGACCGCGCTCTCGGCGGCCGCCGCCGAGGTCGTCACCAGCCCGGCGCGGTGGCCCGCCACGAGCCCGAGGAGGACGGCCAGGGCCTCCTCGTCGGTGAGCATCAGCGGCGGCATCCGGTAACCGGGCATCAGGCGGTAGCCGCCGTGGGGGCCGCGTACCGACTCGACGGGCACGTCCAGGTCGACCAGGTGCGCCACGTAGCGCCGCACGGTGCGCTGGTCGACGCCCAGCTGTGCGGCCAGGTCGGCGGTGGTGCGCGTACCGCCGCTCTGGAGGATCTCGAGCAGTGCGAGCACGCGTGCCGCGGGTCGGGGCATGGTCCGGACATCGTCTCACGTACCGGGCGGAACCTGTCCGGTACAGGCTCTAGCGTCGCTGACACACGAAGGGAGCACGTCACCATGAGAATCGCCTCACTGCGCGTCATCACCGACGACGTCGCGCGGCTCGTCGGCTTCTACGAGCACCTCACCGGCCTGACCGCGACCTGGGCCACGCCGGACTTCGCCGAGATCACCACGCCCACGTTCACCCTCGCGGTGGGCAGCACACGCACCGTCGGCGTCTTCGGCCCCGGCACCGCCCACGCCGCCGACAACCACAGCGCGATCATCGAGTTCCTCGTCGACGACGTGGACGCCGAGTACAGCCGGCTCCGCCACCGCGACGGGCCGCCGGTCGAGTTCGTCAACGAGCCCGCCGACATGCCGTGGGGCAACCGGTCACTGCTCGTGCGCGACCCCGACGGCACACTCGTCAACATCTTCACCCCGGTCACCGACCAGGCCGTCGCGAAGTGGTCGTGCATCGTTCCGTGACCACCGGGCATCCCTCGCCCATGGACACCTTCGACAACGCGGACCGCCGACTCACCGACGGGCCATGGCGTGAGGCGTTGGACGACCGGACGGTCGAGGCGGTGGGGGCGTTGACCGAGGCGTTCGAGACGGTGGAGGTGGCGAGGGGACACCTCTACGCCTTCCACCAGCTCACCGGCTCGGCCGACATCAAGCTGGAGCGGGCCGTCGAACTGCTCGAGAAGGCGGGTCACGAGCAGCTCGCGCAGCGGCTTTCACGCGAGCTGCTCGGCCGCAACGTCCTACCGGGACGGTGGACCTTCCAGGTCGTCGAGGACTACGAGGACACGTACTACTCCGTCTTCAGAGGCCTCGAACGCGAGGTCCGCGAACTCACCAACGGCCTCCCGCACGTGTACGAGGCCGACCTGAAGCGCAGGCGACGCTCGGTGGGCGTGCCGGGACACGAGGCCACCGCCGACGAACCCGCGGCGGGCACGTGACGTCCACGCAGGACGGTCACTACGTGGTGATCTCCGGCAGGCGCTGGCGCGCGACGGACCCGGCTGTGCCCGAGGACGTCGCGGCCGCGCTGCGGAAGCACCTGATGGCCGCACGCAGAGCCGTCGGGGTCGCCTTGCGGGCGGGGGACCGTGCTGCCGAGCGCGAGGCACGCGGTCACGTCCACGAGGCCAAGGTCGCCCTCGGTGAGCGCGGCACGCCGTGGTGGGAACAGAGCGACGACGAACGTGCCCGCCGCTGGACGGTCGGACTCGACACCCTCGACCATGACAGTCCACACGTCACCGGGGGTCGACGCTGATGCGGACCGGGCCGGTCCACTCGCCGTCCGGCGACAGGACGTCGCCTCGGCTCGTGACCCGGACCCGGTGCTGCCGCGCGAGTGCGCGTGCCGCCTCCCTGGCGTCGGGCATGAGGTCGCGCCACCCCGCGCCGCCGACCGCGCGCGCGGCGTCGGAGGGGCAGATCGAACTGTCCGGCCCCCGATGACGAGCCAACGCGAGGATGACGACCTCGAGCCGGTCACCGGTCGAGCCCTCCAGGCGCTTCACACCGGCCGCGGCCAGTTCGGCCCGCAACCGCGCCACTCCCTGGTCTGCCATGACGATGAGCCTCCCGTGCGTCCTCTGGAGACGTTGCCCTGAGGTGCTGGAGGTAAACCCGCTCGCGCGTCACGGGCCGAACGCACGCAGGTTCAGACGTGTCGCCATGATCGCGAACCACGCGACGGACTCGTCGTTCCTGTCGAGGTTCGCGCGGGCGGTGTCGCACCAGTTCCGGCGGTTGAGCACCGCGAGGTACTGCCGCACGATCTCGTCGCGTTGGCCGGTGGTGCAGCCGCACTGGGCCGGCGCCCTGGTCGTCAGGTAGTAGGCGATGACCGCGGCGTCGAGGTATCGGTTCCTGGTCGGCGCCTGCCTGCCGAGATGAGCCGCGTGTGCGGCGAGGACGACGGGTGCGGGCGGATAGTGTTCGAGCGTCGTACCCATGCCGTCGCAGTCGGTCATGATGCGCAGTACGCGGCCGGTGTGGTCGACGAGGTCGTCGTCGATGTCGGTGCCGGTGATCGCTTCGTGCAGGTGCGTGGCCGTGGCGACCTGGCCCGCGAAGTAGGCGTTGAGGAAGTCGCCGTCGCAGGCGTTGCGGAGCAACCACCCACGCGAGGTGCTCCCTCCGCGCCCGCAGAGTTTCTCGATGACGTGGACCCGTCCCCAGCCGGTGACCCGCTGGCCCAGCCACTGCAGGGCCTCCCCACCACCCCTGCGTCTGCCCAGCGCCTCGGCCGCGAGCGGGCCGAACGTGTGCGACAGCAGTCCGATGGTCTGGATCAGCGGGATGTCCTCCTCGGTCCAGTCCGAGGCGAGCAGCGCGAGTCCGACGACGGCCGAGCAGCGGTCGGTGCTGTGGCGCACGAGCCAGCGGCCGGTGTGCCGCACGCGCTGCCGGTCCGCCCGCAACGCCGCCGCGTTGACGTGCGCGTTGTCGAGGAACGGGACGAGGACATCGTGGAACGCGTCGACGAGTTCGCCTGCCCGCGCGTCCGGGTCGGCGAAGTGCCTGTCGAGGATGGCGGCGACGTCGGCGCCATCCAGGCGCTGGTCCGCCCGGGTCCGCGGTCGCTTCCCGCGGTGACGTTCCTCGTCGGGGAAAGGCGCACCGTCACGCGGCAGGGGCGAGTCCGGGGTTTGCTGGTGCAGACGCAGCGCGTGGCGGAACAGAGTGGTCCGGGAGCCGAGCGGCACCGGCTCGGTCGTCTCGCTCACCGGCGGACTGAGGACTCGATTCTCTCGATCATGGCCGACATCATGGCAGGCCCTCCCCCTCAGGGCAACGGGCCGGGCGGCGGACACCGGGCAGACGCACACGCACACCCGCATGTGCCGGAAATGTGCGGGGGCCGCACAACATCGTCGTGTGAATGTTTTCCTCTCCGGGCAGGGCGGGTTCGCGGTGATGGTTGCCGAGGCGTTGCTCGGTGCCGGTCATCGGATTCTGGGCACGGCGTCGCCTCGGGTGCGCAAGGGGTATTCCGACGATGTCGAGGCGATTTCGTGGGACCGGCTGAGGTCGTGGTCGTTTCCCCGCAAGGTGCCGTGGGTCGACGCGCGTGAGCTGCGGGCCCAGCACATTCCCGACAAGGTCGACATCATCGTCGCCGCGCATTCGCACGCCTTCATCGGCAGGCGGACGCGGGCGCGGGCCTCGGTCGCCACCATCGGCTACCACCCCAGCCTGTTGCCGCTGCACCGCGGTCGTGACGCGATCCGCTGGACCATCCGTGACGGGGACCGCGTCACCGGCGGCAGCGTCTACCACCTCACCGAACGCACCGACGGCGGGCCGCTCGCCGCCCAGGAGCACGTCATCGTGCCGCCCAGGTCCACCGCGTCGAGCCTGTGGCGCGACCACCTGGCGCCACTGGGGGTCCGGCTCCTGCTCCGCGTCGTCGACGACCTCGCCAACGGCATCCGGATCGAGGTCCCGCAGGACGAGGGCATGGCGACCTGGGAACCCGCGATGGACGCGCCGCCGCTGTTCAAGCCGGAGCTCATCGCACTGCCCGGCGCCGCCGTGACCAACGGGAGCAAATGGGCACTCGTCGACCGGTGACCGTCCGATAGAGAAAGGTTTGCCATGTCCATCAACAGTCGGCTCGCCACGGTGAACGTGCTCGACCAGAAAGTGCTCGGCGCGCTCTTCGATGGCGACGTCATCGCCATTCTGGTGCCCAAGTTCTACGACTCCCTCTACTGCAAGAACCTCGCGGCCAGCTTGTACCAGTCCATCGACAACGAGTCGGTGTCCGGCGGTATCTACGACAGCGACATCGACTCGTACTGGAACGTCATGAACGACGAACAGCGGCGCGAGCGTTACTTCTCGATGGCGCTGTCCTCCCAGGACCGGCTGCGCAGGCTCAGCACCCCGTACCCCTCACCCATCGACCTCCTGCGGCTCGCCCTGGACGAGGCGTGGGCGGGCGGCGCGACACTCATGACGATGGCCGGCCGCAAGATGCCCTTCGGCATCACCCGCCTGTGGCGCACCGGCAGCGAGGGTCTCCCGCACCAGGACGCGTTGTGGCGCGAGGTCGGCCGCATCGACGAGGTCGCCGGGCTCACCGGCCAGCTCGGCGTCAACGTCTACCTCGACACCGCCGACGAGGGCGGCGAGCTGGAGACCTGGGACCGGGTGATCACCGACGAGGAGTACGCGTCCCTCGCAGGCGAGTACCCGGGCAGCTACGGCTACCCGCGCGAGATGCTGCCCGAGGAGTCGCTCCTGGTCACGCCGCGTGTCGGTGACCTCGTCCTCATCAACACCATGCGGGTGCACGCCATCCGCGCGATCACCCGCGGTCAGCGGATGACGATCTCCGGCTTCGTCGGCAGCTCCGGCACCGGCGCCCCGCTGAAGTGCTGGAGCTGACATGACCTCGACACTGGCTTCCCCGGACCTCAGGCGGCGCCTCGAGGGCATCCAGCTCCCGGACCCGCTCGGCTTCGGCACCCTGATGGCGCCGGTCATGGCCATCGCCCACTACCGCGACGGCGCGTGGGAGGACGTGCGCCTCGACGCGCTCGACCCGCTGTCGCTCGCCCCGCACACCCAGGCCCTGCACTACGGCCAGGCGATCTTCGAGGGCATGAAGGCCTACCGCAACCTCGGCACGGACCTGCCCGGCACAGCCCTGCTCTTCCGGCCCCACGAGCACGCCAGGCGGTTCAACCGCTCGGCCACCCGGCTCGGCATGCCGGAGCTCGACGAGGACGTCTACGTCGCCACCCTCGAACGCCTGGTGTCCACACTGGACGCGCTGGTGCCCGAGCGGCAGGGCCAGTCGCTCTACCTGCGTCCCACGATGTTCGGCGCCACCGCACACCTCTCGGTCGTGCCGTCCACCGAGTACTGCTTCGTCGTGCTGGCCACGCCGTCCGACGCGTTCTTCACCGCACCCATCTCCGCGTGGATCGAGCGCCGCTTCAGCAGGGCCGGACCGGGCGGCACCGGCAACGTGAAGGCGGCGGGCAACTACGCCGCGAGCTTCGCGGCGGCGGCACCCCTTGCGAAGCTTGGCTTCCAGCAGCTGCTGTGGCTGGACGCGGTGCACCACACGCACATCGAGGAGTTCACCGCGATGAACGTGTTCGTGCGCAGGGGAGACACGATCCTCACCCCGCCGCTGTCGGACACGATCCTCGCGGGCATCACCCGCGACAGCCTGCTGCGGCTGGCAGGCTCGCTCGGCCTGTCGATGGTGGAGAAGCCGGTCGACGTGGCCGAGCTGGTCGACGCGATCGCCTCGGGCGAGGACGTCGAGGTGTTCGGCTGCGGCACCGGGGCCGTGGTCGCGCCGGTGGAGCTGATCGGCGACGAGACCGGCCTGCGCCTGCCGCTGCCGCCCTTCCCCGTGGCCACCCGCCTTCGCCGGCACATGCTCGACCTCCAGCACGGTGTCCTGCCCGCGCCTGCCGGCTGGCAGCGGCCCGTCCCCACCCGCTGAATCCCGCGAGGACCTTTCCATGAGCGAGATGTCGTACGTCGTCGTGACCAACGCCGAGGAGCAGTACTCGATCTGGCCTGCCCACCGCGAGCCGCCGCAGGGCTGGACCGCGCGCACGGCCGCGGGCGACAAGGAGTCGTGCCTCACTCACATCCGCGAGCACTGGGTGGACATGCGCCCGAGAAGCCTGCGCGGGTGAGGACGACGTGAGTGAGTTCCCGGCCTCGTCGGCCCAGCAACGCATGTGGTTCCTGCAGAACCGGCACCCGGACACGCGTGCGTACCACGTGACCGAGGCGGTCCGGCTGCGCGGGCCGCTGGACACAGGCGCTCTCGAAGCCGCCGTGGCGGCCATGATCGAGCGGTACGAACAGCTCCGCGCGGTCTTCGACCACCGCGACGGCGAGCTGGTGCAACGGATCCTGCCGGTTAGGTGCCACCTGGCCCGGGCACGGGTCGCCCGCGACGACGTGGACGCCTGGCTCGCCGCGGAGACCGACCGCGCCTTCGACCTGACGGCCGGTCCGCTCCACCGCGCCACGCTGCTGGAGCTGGGCCCGGACGACCACGTGCTGGCGCTGTCGATGCACCACATCGTCACCGACGGGTGGTCGTCACGGCTGCTCTTCGCCGACCTGGGCGCCGCCTACCGGGGCGAGGCGCTGGGCGAGGCCGGGAACTACCGCACAGCCGTGGCACGGGAACGGGCCTGGCTCGACTCACCCGCCTACGCCGCCCGGCTCGACGCCGCCGCGGCGGCACTGGCCGGCGCGCCGTTCGCCCTGGAGCTGCCCACCGACCACCCCGGCGGCGCGGAACCGGCGCGGGCCGGCACGGTCCGGGTGCCGCTGCCCGAGGAGCTGACGGCCGGGGTCACGCGGCGGGCGGGCGAACTCGGGGTCACGCCGTTCATGCTGCACGCCGCCGCCTACGCGGCACTGCTCGCACGCCACACCGGGCAGGACGAGCTGGTCGTCGGCCTGCCCTCGGCCGGTCGCGAGCACCCGCCCTCGAGCGAGACCTACGGGTTGTTCGTGAACACGGTGCCGCTGCGCGTCCGGCTCGAGGCGGGGGACCGCTGGACCGAGCTCGTAGGTCGCGTACGGGACGCGGCGCTCGCGGCCTACGAGCTCGCCGAGGTGCCCTTCGACCGGCTCGCCGCCCGGCTGGGTGGCGCCCCGGTCGGCGCGATGCTCGTGGTCCAGCCGGACGACGTGCCGCTGCCGGACCTGCCCGGTGTCGAGTCGTCCTGGTGGTTCGTGGACAACCGGCACACCAAGTTCGACCTGGTGCTGCACCTCGACCGCGCCACCGCCGTGCGGCCCGGCGCCGACGAGCCGGAACACGGTTGGTACGCCACACTGGAGTACCCGGCCGACCGGGTCGAGGCGGCCCGCGCGAGCCGGCTCGTCGACCACTACCGGCGGCTCCTCGCCGCCCTGGTCGACGACCCGGACACCCGGGTCACCGACCTCGACCCGGACACCGAGGCCGAGCGGGCACTGCGCCTGGCGCACCACCGGCTGGCCGAGGCCCCCGCGCCGCTCGACCCCGTGGCCGCGTTCGGCCGGCTGGCGGCGCGGCGTCCGGTCATGCCCGCCGTCTGGGCCGGTGGGACGGCCGTCGGCTACGGCGTCCTGGCCGATCGGGTCGGCGCACTGCACGCCGCGTTGCTCGTGGCCGGGGTGCGGCCCGGCGACCTCGTGGGCGTGTGCCTGCGCCGCACGCCCGACCTGGTGGCCGCGCTGCTCGCGATCCTGCGCTGCGGTGCCGCGTACGTGCCGCTCGACGCGGGCTACCCACGCGACCGGTTGGCGTTCGTCGCTCAGGACGCCGGCTGCGTGCTGATCCTCACCGAGCCGGCCACCGAGGGTGTGCTGCCTGCCGGTGTCGCGCCCCTGCTGGACGTGCGGACCGTGCCTGCCGCCGCGGCGCCACCGGCCGTGGCCGTCGTGCCGGAGCGGACGGCCTACCTGATCTACACCTCCGGGTCGACGGGCCGCCCCAAGGGCGTCGCGATCCCGCACCGCGCACTGCACGCCTTCCTCGGCTGGGCCGCCACACAGTTCGGCCCGAACGACCTCGCCGTCGTGCTGGGCAGCACGTCCATCTGCTTCGACCTGTCGGTGTTCGAGCTGTTCCTGCCACTCGCCACAGGCGGCTCGGTGCGGCTCGTCGACGACGCGACCGACCTCGTCACCACTGCGGGGCCCGCGCCGACACTCGTCAACACCGTCCCGTCGGCCATGGCGGAGCTGCTGCGGGTCGACTCGCTGCCCGAGAGCACCCGGGTGGTCAACCTGGCGGGGGAGGCCCTGCCCAGGACACTCGTCGACCTCGTGCACGCCGAGCACGACCGGGTGCGCGTGCACAACCTGTACGGGCCGTCCGAGGACACGACCTACTCCACGTGGACCGAGGTGCCGCGCGGGCACGCCGGGGAACCCACGATCGGCAGGCCCGTCGCGGGCACCAACGCCTACGTGCTGGACGAGCGGCTCGACCCGGTCCCGGTCGGGGTCTCCGGCGAGCTGTACCTCGGCGGGCTCGGGGTCGCGCAGGGATACCTGGGCAGGCCCGACCTGACCGCGGAACGGTTCCTGCCCGACCCGGTCACCGGCGGGCGGATGTACCGGACCGGGGACCGCGTGCGGATGACCGAGTCGGGGGAGCTGCGTTACCTCGGCCGGTACGACCACCAGATCAAGCTCCGCGGGTACCGCATCGAGACCGGCGAGATCGAGAGCCGGGCCCGCACGTGCCCCGGCGTGGCGCAGGCCGTGGTGGCGCCGAAGGTGGTCGGCGACACGACACACCTCGTCTGCTACTGGACCGGCGCCGCGGACACCGACACCCTGCGTGCCGCGCTGGCCGCCGAGCTGCCCGGCTACATGCTGCCCACCTACTGGGTGCCGCTCGCGGAGTTCCCGGTCAACGCCAACGGGAAGACCGACCGGGCCCGCCTGCCCGAGCCGGTGCGCGAGGCCGGGGACACCGCGCCCACGACCGGCACCGAACGGGTCATGGCCGAGCTGGTCGGACAGGTCACCAAGGCGGGCGAGGTCGGTGCCGACGCCGACTTCTTCGCCCTGGGCGGGCATTCCCTGCTCGCCATGCGGCTGATGGTGGCGGTGCGTGAGCGGCTCGGGGTCGAGATCTCGCTGGCCGACATCTTCGCGGGCCGGACTGTGCGGGCACTGGCCGCGCGGGTCGACCAGGAGCTGGCGCACCGGCCGAGCCTGCCGCCGCTTCGCCGCCGCGCCGGCAGCGGACCCGCGCCGCTTTCCTTCGCGCAGGAACGCATGTGGCTGGTCGAACAGCTGCGCCCGGGGACCGCGATGCTCAACATCGGCTCGGCCCTGCGCCTGGAGCACCTCGACCGGCCCGCGCTGCACCGCGCGCTGCGAGCGCTGACCGACCGGCACGAGGCGTTGCGGCTGCGGGTGGACCGGGGAGAGGACGGCCGCCTGCGCCAGTGGGCCGTGGACAGCCGGCCGGTGCCGCTCCACGAGGTCACCGCCGCCGGGCAGGCAGAGGTCGACCGGCTGCTCGCCGAGGCCGTGGCCACGCCGTTCGACCTGGCCACCGAGCCGCCCGCGCGATGGCTCCTGGTCGTTCCGGCGCCCCGGGCGACCGAGGAGTCGGCCGACACGGAGGTGGCGGTCGAGGAGCCTGCCGGTGCGGTACTGGCCCTGGTGATCCACCACGTCGTCGCGGACGCCCGGTCGGTACGCCTGCTGTTCGACGAGCTGCTCGCCCACTACGGCGGCACCCCGGTCGGCGACGTGCCGGTCTCGGTGCTCGACCACGCCGAGTGGCAACGCCACCTGGACCTGTCCTTCCGGCGCGACGTCGACTACTGGCGGGAACGGCTGGCCGGGCTGCCGGAGCGGTTGCCGCTCGCCTTCGACCACCCGCCGGCCACCGCCGTGTCGTACCGGGGGGCCCGGGTCACCCGGCGGCTGCCCGCGCAGGCGGTGGACGTGCTCGTCGCCGCGGGCGGCACCACGCCGTTCATGACGCTGCTGACCGTCTACCAGGCACTGATGTCACGGCTGTCCGGCCAGGACGACGTCGTGGTCGGCACCCCGATCGCCAACCGTGACCAGGCAGGCGCCGAGGACCTCGTCGGCTGCCTGCTCAACACGCTGGCGTTGCGGGCCGACCTGACCGACCGGCCGTCGTTCACCGAGCTGCTGGCGCGGACCACGGACAGCTGCGTCGAGGCGTTCGACCACCAGCTGGCGCCGTTCGAGCTGGTGGTCGCCGCACTGGACGCGGCGCGGACGGTCGAGCACACGCCGGTGTTCCAGACCATGTTCGTGCTGCACGGTGAGCAGGAGCGTGGCGCGTGGTCGGACATCCCGCCGGTCGCGACCCAGTACGACGTGACGCTGATGGTCCACCGCGACGAGCGGGGCTGGTACGCCGACTGGGACTACCGCACCGACCTGTTCGAGCCGGAGACGGTGGCACGCTTCGCAGGCGCGTTCGAGGCGTTGGTCGGCCAGGCCGCGGCCCACCCCGACCTGCCCCTGCACCACCTGCCGCTGTGCGACCCGGACACCGAGCGGCGGCTGCTGTCACTGGCCGGCCACGACGCGCCGGACGTACCTGCGCCCGCCACGTTGCCGGCGCTGTTCGCCGCACGGGTGGCGGCGCACCCGGACGCGCCTGCCGTGCGCGACGAGGACGGCGTGCTGACCTACCGCGAGCTGGACGTGGCGTCGGGCGGGTTGGCCGCGGTGCTGCTGGCGCGCGGTGTCCGTCCTGACGAGACGGTCGCGGTCGTCCTGCCCCGGTCGCGGGCGTGCGTGGTCGCGTTGCTGGCGGTCGCCAGGGCAGGCGCCGGTTTCCTCTGCCTCGACCCGGGGTTGCCCTCGGCGCGGATGGCGTGGCTCGCCCGCGACGCGGGCGCGGTACTGCAGGTCACGAACGCGGACATGGCCGACCGGGTCGACGTCCCCGCGGTGCTGGTTTCCGAGACCACCGACGGCCCCTGTGACGCCGACGGCCTCACCCCCGACCACCTCGCGTACGTGATCTACACGTCCGGCTCCACGGGCACGCCGAAGGGGGTGCTGCTGTCGCATCGCGGCCTGGCGCAGCTGCTCTCGTTGCACCGCGACAAGTTCGCGGTCGGGCCGGGTTCGCAGGTGCTGCAGTACGCGCCGTACTCGTTCGACGCGTCGGTGTGGGAGTGCGTGATGGGGGTGCTGTCGGGGGCGTGCCTGCACCTCGCCCCGGCGGACGCCCTGCTGCCGGGGGCGCCGCTGGCGGCCACCCTCGCGGAGCGGCGGATCACGCACGTGACCATGCCGCCGTCCAACCTGGCGATGCTCGAGACGGTGCCGGACAGCCTGGCGCACCTGGTGCTCGCGGGCGAGGCGTGCCCGGCGGAACTGGTGCGGCGGTGGGGCGGACGTGTCCACCTGTGGAACGCGTACGGCCCCACCGAGGCCACGGTGTGCGCCACGATCCAGGACTGCGCAGGCGTGCCGGACGGACAGGCACCGACCATCGGCACGGCGTTTCCCGGCGCGGAGGCGTACGTGCTGGACGCAGGCATGAACGTGGTGCCGCCGGGTGTGCCGGGCGAGCTCTACCTCGGCGGACAGGGACTTGCCCGTGGGTACCTGAACCGCCCGGAGCTGACGGCGACCGCGTTCGTGCCCCACCCGTGCACGCCGGGAGCCCGGCTCTACCGGACCGGCGACCTGGCACGCCTGACCGCGACCGGGGAGATCGACTTCCTGGGCCGGGCCGACGACCAGGTCAAGGTGCGGGGCATCCGCATCGAGCTGGGCGAGGTCGAGCGGGTGCTCGTCGGGCTGGACCCGAGGGTGGCCGACGCGGCGGTGCTGGTGGCGGGCAGTGGCGGGGACGCGCACCTGATCGGGTTCGTGGCCGCGCCGGGGGATGTCGACCCGGCCGCGCTGCGGGAGGACCTGGCCGCCCGGCTGCCCGCGTACCTGGTCCCGGCGTGGCTGTCCCGACTGGACGAGTTCCCGTTGACCGGCAACGGAAAGCTCGACCGCCGCGCACTGGCGGCCCTGGCGGGCGACCATCGTCCGGCCACACGTCTGGTCGCGCCGCCGAGGGGCCCGGTGGAGCGTGAGGTGGCCGAGATCTGGCGAGAACTGCTGCCCGACAACGACTTCGGCCGGGAGGACAGCTTCTTCGCCGTCGGTGGCACGTCGCTGACACTGACCAGGCTGCACGAACGGCTGGACACCCACCACCCGGGCGCGCTCAAGCTCGTCGACCTGTTCCGCCTGAACACGGTCGCCGCGATCGCCGTGGCCCTGGCCGGTGCCGGCACGCCGGCGGAGACCGCCGCCGTCAGCATCCGATTCTGAGAGGGAGATCGTCATGCCCAGCTCCCCACCCATTGCGATCGTCGGTGTCGCCGCCGCGTTGCCGGGTGCCGGTGACGACCTCGCCGCGCTCGCCGAACTGCTCGACGCCCGGCGTGACCTCGTCGCCCCGGTGCCGGCCAACCGCCGTGCGGACGGCGGCCTCGACCAGGCTGCCGCGCTCGCCGAGTGCGCCCTGCTCGACCGGATCGACGAGTTCGACCACGCCTTCTTCGGGCTCTCCGCCCGTGAGGCCGGCGAGATGGACCCCCAGCAACGCCTACTGCTCTCCTTGTCCTGCAAGGCGATCTGGGACTCCGGCCACCCCCTCGCCGCCTTCGCGGGCACCAGGACGGCTGTCGTGTTCGGTGCGGCGAGCGAGAACTACTCGACGCTGCTGGAAACCGGGATGGTCACCGGGTCGCTGCCCGCCGCGCAGGCCGGCCGGGTCGCGCACACGCTCGACCTGCGCGGCCCGGCCATGACCGTGGACACCGCCTGCTCGTCCGCGCTGGCCGCCGTCCTCGAGGCGTGCCGCCGACTGGCCACCGGCGAGGCGGACTGGGCACTCACCGGCGGCGTCCGACTCCTGCCCGTGCCGCCTGCCGCCACCCCACCCGGCGCCGAGGGCATCGTGTCACCGACCGGCCGGTCCCGCAGCTTCGACGCCGCCGCCGACGGCACGGGGCTCGGCGAGGGCGGCGCCGTCTTCCTCCTCAAACCACTGGTGCGAGCCGAGGCCGACGGTGACCCCGTGCACGCCGTGATCCTCGGCGGCGCCACCAACCACGACGGCGGCCGCAGCAACGGGTTCGCCGCACCCAGCACCGAGGCGCAGGAGGAACTGCTCCTCGACGCGTGGCGTGCCGCCGGGATCAACCCCGGCTCGCTCGGGCTCGTCGAGGCGCACGGCACCGGCACCCGGCTCGGCGACCCCATCGAGTTCCAGGCGCTGTCCGCCGCGTTCGCCAGGCGTACCGAACGCACGGGGTTCTGCGTCCTCGGCTCGGTCAAGTCCAACATCGGCCACCTCGACTCCGCCGCGGGTGCGGCCGGGCTGCTCAAGGCCGTCGTCTCGGTCGGCACCGGCGCCCGTTACGCCTCCGCACACTTCGTCACCCCCAACCCCCTGCTGGACACCGAGAACTCCGCGCTGCGACTGCCGACCGGCACCGAGTCGTGGACCGGCCCGGGTCCGCGCCGCGCGGGGGTGAGCGCGTTCGGCCTCATCGGCACGAACGTGCACCTCGTGGTGGAACAGCCACCGCCCCGGGAGCCCGAGCCGTCGAGCGGGCTGCCGCTGCTGGTGCCCGTGTCCGCACGCAGCGAGGGCGCCCTGCGCAGGCACGCCGCCCGCCTGGCCGCACACCTGCGTCGCAACCCCGAGGCCATGGCCGACGTGGCCATGGTGCAGGCGGTCGGCCGCGACCACGAGCCGTGGCGTGCCACCATCCTCGCCGCCGACGCGGGCGAAGCCGTTGCGGCACTGGACAAGCTGGCCGACGGCACCCAACCCGTCGCCACGGCACCGGAGGCCGTCCCGGTGGTGCTGCTGCCACACGAGACACCGCCGGGAGCCGAGCGTCTCATCAGGACACTGCTCGACGCGGGCGTCTCCGACCGTGTCCTCATTGGACACGGTGCGGGAAACCACCTCGTCGACATCCTACGCGGAGAAGCCGACCCGTCGGCCACGCCACCGACCGAGGCGACACCACTGGACCCCACCCGGCTGGCCGCGGCCTTCGGATCGCTCGCACAGCAAGGCACCCCGGTGTGCGTGGCCCCCTGGCCCGGTGCCCTGACCAACCTGGCGAGCGACCTGGCCCCGGTGCACGTCCTCGACGCGGCACTCCCGCCACGCGAGGCACTCCTGGACCTCCTCGCCGCGCTCTACCGGGCCGGCGTGCCGCTCGACTGGGCACGCAGTGCGGCCGCCCTCGGCGGGTACGGCCGCCGTGCCTCGGTGCCGACCGCGTTGTTCGAGCCGATCCGGTGCTGGGTCACGGGTCCCCAGCCCGAACAGGGCGTCCTCGCCGACGAGGGCACCCGGTCCGAACGCGTCCTCGCCGCCATCTGGTGCGAGCTGCTCGGCACCCCGACCGTGAACCGCGAGGACGACTTCTTCGAACTCGGCGGCGACTCCCTCATGCAGACCCAGCTCGACAACGCCGTCGAGCGCGAGTTCGGCGTCACCGTCGAGCTGACCGACATCTTCGACTACCCGCGCCTGTGCGACCTCGCCGCCCACATCGACTCGCTCACCCCGCGGGAGCGGACAGGTCCCCGGCACGACCCGGCCCGCACGACGGCGCCTGCCACCCACTCGCAGCGCCGCATGTGGTTGCTCCAACAGCTGGACCCGAAGTCCGGCCTGTACAACGTCAGCACCGCGTTCGAGCTGTCCGGCCCGGTCGACGCCAGGGCCGTGCACCGCGCCCTCGACACCATCGCCGCACGACACGCCATCCTCCGCACCCAGCTGATCCACGAGGACGGTGAGCTGACCCAGCGCGTCGACCCCTCGGCCGGCTTCGAGTTCGCCGTCCGCTCCTTCGACGGCGACCCGACGACCGACCTGCGCGACCACGCCGCAGAGCCGTTCGACCTCGCGGAGCCGGGCGCGGCACGGGCCCTGCTGCTGCGTGACTGCGCGGACCCGGCACACAGCCTCCTCCAGCTCGTCCTGCACCACGCGATCTGCGACGAGTGGTCGATGAACCTGCTGCTCGACGAGCTGGCGGCCGAGTACACGGCACAACTGCGCCAGGTGCCCGCGGCGATCACCGAGCCGGCGCTGCAGTTCACCGACTGGGCCGCATGGGAGCACGAACGCGGCACGGACGACGACGCGGACTACTGGCGCACCCGTCTCGCGGGCGTCCCCGTGGACCTGCCGCTACCCACCGACTTCCCCTACGGCGCAAGGCAGGACGACCACGGCGCCTGGCTGCCGGTCGACGTGCCGGCCGAACTCGTCGCCAGGGCGAGGGAAGAGGCCAGGAAGGCAGGCGGCACCCTGTTCACCTGGCTGCTGACCGCCTACGCCGCCTGGCTCGCCCGCCTGACCCAGTCCGAGGACTTCCTGATCGGCGTCCCGGTCGCCGGTCGCCAGCACGCGAGCGCCGAACGCCTGCTCGGCTGCTTCGTCAACACCGTGCCGGTCCGGGTCGACGCGACCGGCGACCCGGGCTTCGCCACCCTGTTCGAGCGGGTCCGCGACTCCCTCAACGGCGCACTGGCCCACCAGGCCTACCCGTTCGACCTCATGGTCGACAACACGGGCGCCACCAGGGACGCCGCCCGCCCACCACTGGTACAGACCCTGCTGTCCCTGCAGGGCGACAGGAACAACGCGGAACGGCTGCTCGACGAGGTCCGCCTGCGCCCCCTGCGGGTCGACGCCGAGATCTCCTGGTTCGACCTGTCCGCGGTCCTGTGGGACGCACCGGACGGCGGACTCGGCGGGGTCGTCGCCTACCGCACGGCCCTGTTCGAACCGGACTCCATCAAGGGATTCCTGCGGGACTGGCTGGCACTGGCGGCGGCAGGCCTCGACCGCCAGGACGAATCGATCCACACGTTGCTGGAGGAGCCATGGTGAGCCTCGAGACCCTCACGGACACCAACCACCTGAGCCGCTACCTCGGACAGGGCATCGAGACCCTGGCCAGGGAGGACCCGGACGTCTACCGGCTGCTGGAACGCGAGCACGAGCGCCAGTGCGAGTCGCTGTCGCTCGTGGCCTCCAGCGGCGGCACCGACGCCTCCGTGCTGGCCGTCGCGGGCGCGAGCGTCGTCAACGTCACCGCCGAGGGCTACCCGGGCCGCCGCTACCACGCGGGCTGCCGCAACGTCGACGAGCTGGAGCGCCTCGCGGTCGAACGCGCGAAGGCCGTGTTCGGCGCGCGGTATGTCAACGTGCAGCCGCACTGCGCGAGCTTCGCGAACCACACGGTCATGCAGGCGTTGCTGGACCCCGGCGAGACGATCCTCGGGATGGCGCTCGACCAGGGCGGCCACCTCACCCACGGCGCGCAGGCCAACCTGTCCGGCAAGCTGTTCAAGGTCCACCACTACGGCCTCGACGACGACGGCCTGATCGACTACCGGCAGCTGTCCGAGCTGGCGCAGGCACACCGGCCCCGGCTGATCGTGTGCGGCACCACCTCCTACACGCGGGTGATCGACTTCGACCGCATCAGGGAGATCGCGGACGGCGTCGGCGCGTACGTGCTCGCCGACGTCACGCACATCGCCGGGCTGGTCGCGGCGGGCCTGCACCCGAGCCCGATCGACGCGGCGCACTTCACGACCACGTGCACGTTCAAACAGCTCTACGGCCCGCGCGGCGGCCTGATCATGATGGGCCGTGACGCGGACGCACTCGGCGACGACGGCAACCGCACGCTGTCCCAACGGATCCAGAGCGCGGTGTTCCCGCTCATGCAGGGCTCGCCGGAGGTCCACACGATCGCCGCCAAGGCCCGCGCGCTCGCCCGCCTCGCCGAGCCGTCGTTCCGTGCGCTGGCGGGGCGCATCCGCACGTGTGCCAACGCGTTGGCCGCGGCCCTGACCGACCGGGGCTACGACGTGGTCGGCGGTGGCACGGACAACCACATCGTGCTGTTCCGCGTGCCCGAGCGGCTGACCGGCGTGCTCGCGGAACGCGCGCTGGAGTCCTGCGACATCCTCGTGAACAAGAACAAGATCCCCGGCGACACCCGGGGCGCCACGGTCGCGAGTGGCGTGCGGCTGGGCAGCAACACCGTGGCACTGCGCGGAATGGGCCCGGCCGAGATGGTCAGGTGCGTCGAGCTGATCGACACCGTCCTCGCCAACACCCTCCCGTCGCAGGACGGCGGCCTCCACCTGCCCGACCTCGTCCGCGAGCACGTGACCGCGCAGGTCCGCGGCCTGTGCCGCGACTTCCCGCTGCCGTACGCCGCCTGAGCAAAAGGGTTGTCATGCCGAAGAACGTCGAAGCCGTCTACCCGCTTTCCCCGCTGCAGCAAGGACTGCTGTTCCACACGCTGAGCAGGCCTGGTGAGCCGACCTACTTCGAGCAGATCCGGTGCGTGGTCACCGGTCCGCTCGACCTGGCCGCCTTCGAACAGGCGTGGAACTGGGTCGTCGCACGCCATCCCGTGCTGCGGACCGCCTTCGCCTGGCAGAAGCTCAGGGAGCCGGTGCAGGTGGTCGGGCGCGCCGTGTCCGTGCCGTTCGACTGGGCCGACTGGCGTGACCGCACCGACCACGCTGCGGCGTGGGAGCGGCTGCTGCGCGAGGACCGGGAGCAGGGCTTCGACATGGCCCGCGCGCCGCTGATGCGGTTGGTGCTGCGGCAGATCGCGGACGAGGAGCACCTGTTCGTGTGGAGCCACCACCACATCCTGCTCGACGGGTGGAGCTTCGGGACCGTGCTGCACGAGGCACTGTCGTGCTACGCGGCGCTGGTGACCGACGGCACGCCACCGGACCTGCCGGCGCCGCGGCCGTTCGGTGACTTCATCCGCTACCTCACCGACCGGGATCCCGTGGCGGACACGGACTTCTGGCGCGACTACCTGGCCGGCTTCACCGCGCCGACCCGGCTCGCCGTGGACCGGGGGCAGGGCGTGCACGAGGGTGGCGGCGACGCCGAGGTCACCCTGTCGGTGACACTCGATCGCGAGACCAGCGCGTTGGTGCAGCAGAACTGTGCCCGGCTCGGCGTGTCACTCGGCGCGCTCGCGCACGCCGCGTGGGCCCGGCTGCTCGGCGCGTACAGCGGCGAGGACGAGGTGCTCTTCGGCTCCACCACGGCGGGCCGCCCGCCGGAGCTGGCCGGCGTCGAGCAGATGGTCGGCCTGTTCATCAACGCGGTGCCGCTGCGGGTGCGGATCGATCCCACCCAGACCGTGGCGCAGTGGCTGACCGAGATCCAGCGGGACCTGTTCCGCACGCAGGGCCACCAGTTCACGGGCCTCGCACGCGTGACCGAACTGTCCGAAGTAGAGCGTGGCAGGCCGCTCTTCGAGACGCTGCTGAGCTTCCAGAACTACCCCCTCGACGCCGGGCACACCGAGTCGTGGGCCGGGATCCGCCTGACCGACTACGGCTGGAGCGGCCCGACCAACTACCCGGTCGCCGTGCGTGCTTTCCCCGGCGACGAGATCATGCTGGTGCTCACCTACTACCGGCACCGGCTGGCCGACGAGACCGCGGAGGCCATGCTCGACCAGCTCCGCCTGCTCGTCGAACACCTTGGCGCGGCACCGGACCGGCCGCTGGGCGACGTGCCGGTGGTCGCGGGTCGGCACGCCGAGACGATCCTGCGTGACTGGAACGACACCGTGCGACCGTACGACCTGGACCGCACGCTGCACGGCATGGCCGAGCGGCAGGCACGGCTGCGGCCGGCGGCGGTCGCGGTCGTGGCCGGGGACGGCACGCTCACCTACGCGGAGCTGGACGCGCGGGCCAACCAGGTGGCACACCGGCTCGTCGGGCTGGGCGTGCGGCCGGGTGACCGCGTCGGCCTGTGCACGGACAAGTCCACGGCCACGGTCGCCGCCATGCTGGGCGTGATGAAGGCAGGCGCCGCGTACGTGCCCCTCGATCCGTCCTACCCGGCCGACCGCATCGCCTACATGGTCGGCGACGCGCGGCTGCGTGCCGTGGTGACCTGGGGGAGCGGCACGGCGGCCATGCGTGGCGCGTCGTTGCCGCTGCTGGCACTCGAGGACGTGGGCGACGCGTCGACCGCGCCGGTGGACGTCGACGTGTCACCGGACGACGTCGCCTACGTGATCTACACGTCCGGTTCGTCCGGGCGCCCCAAGGGAGTCGTGCTCGACCACCGGGGGCGGGTCAACAACATCGAGGACTACTGCGACCGGTTCGCCATGGGCCCGGACGACCGCACGCTGTGTGTGTCGTCGCTGAGCTTCGACATCTCGGTCTGCGACGTCTTCCAGAGCCTGAACTCCGGCGGCCGCCTGGTGTTCCCGCACGCCGGCCGCGAGAAGGACCCGGAGCACTGGCTCGACCTGATCGCCGCCGAGGGCATCACGCTGTGGCACTCGGCCCCCGCGCTGATGGACGCGTTGCTGGACACGGTGGCCGACGCCGGTGTCCGTCCCGACACCCTGCGGCTCGCGGTGCTCGACGGCGACTGGATCCCGCTGACACAACCGGACCGGGTGCGTGCCGCGTCCCCCGGGGTGGCGTTCGTCAGTGCGGGCGGCGCGACCGAGCTGTCGGTGGACTCGGTGACCCACCCCGTCGGCGAGGTCGACCCGGCGTGGCGGAGCATCCCGTACGGCAGGCCGATGGCGAACCAGACCGCGTACGTCCTCGACTCGCGGATGGAGCCCGCGCCGGTCGGCGTCCCGGGAGAGCTGCACCTCGGCGGAGTCGGTGTGGCACACGGGTATCTGGACCGGCCGGAGCTGACGGCGGAGAAGTTCGTGCCGCACCCGTGGCCCACGCGGCCCGGCGAGCGCCTCTACCGCACCGGCGACCTCGCCAGGTTCGGCCACGACGGCACGATCGAGCTGCTCGGCCGGATCGACTTCCAGGTCAAGATCCGCGGTATCCGGGTGGAGCTGGGCGAGATCGAGGCGGTGCTGCGCGAGCACCCGGCGGTGTCGGCGTGCCTGGTGTCCGCGGCGACGGACGCGGCGGGTGACCGGCGGCTGGTCGCACACGTGGTGGCCGAGGAACTGGACGCGGCGGGGTTGCGTGCCTGGCTGCGGGAGCGGGTGCCCGAACACCTCGTGCCGGAGGCGTTCGTGCGGCTGGACCGGTTGCCGCTGACCGCGAACGGCAAGGTGAACCGCCGTGACCTGCCCGCACCGGAGTTCGGCCGCCGGGTCCGCGCCACCGCGGTCACGCCACTGGAGACGACGCTCGCCACGCACTGGGCCGGTGTGCTCGGCCGGGACGAGGTCGACGTGGAGACCAGTTTCTTCGACCTGGGTGGCAACTCGCTGAAGGCGTTGCGGGCCTGCCGGGTGCCGGGCCTGTCGGTGCCGATCACCGCGCTGTACCGGTACCCGACCGTGCGGGCGCTCGCCGAGCACCTGGGGCAGGGCAGGCAGGACCGCGACCTGCTGGTCCGGCTGAGCGCGGCCGACCGGGGGTCCGCGGTGATCTGCGTGCCGTACGGCGGCGGTCATGCGGGCGTCTACCAGCGACTCGCCGACGAGGCGGGTGATCGCCTCGCGGTGTACGCGGTCCGGCTGCCCGGCCACGACGATTTCGCCGAGGCACCGCGCCCGATCGACGTCGTGGCGCCCGCGGTGGCCGAGGCGGCCAGGGCGCTGGGTGGCCGTCCGCTGCTCGTGTACGGGCACTGCGGTGGTGTGGCGCTCGCGACGGAGGTGGCCCGGCTGCTCGAACGTGACGGCGCCGACCTGCGTGGGCTGGTCGTGGCGGCGGCCTACCCGCCACCGGCTGGACACGTGCCGGTGGACCCGTTCGAGTCGGTGTCCGATGTGGAGCTTGCCGAGCAGTTCGCGAAGCTGGGTGGTTTCACCGATCTTTCCGAAGAGGACGCCCGTGTCATCGGCCGCCTGCTGCGCCACGACGGCGACGAGGCGAGGCGGTACTTCCAGCGTGACCTGGCCCCGCTGAGCACGTCGTTGACGTGTCTGATCGGCGACACCGACCCGCTGACCAGCGACCACGAGACCGGCTGGCACGGCTGGGCCAGGATCGCGACCCGGGTGCGGCGTGCGGTCGTGACCGGTGACCACTACTTCGTCCGCGACCAGCCCGCAGAGGTGGTCGACCAACTTCTGTCGGAGGTGGCGTCGTGAGCACGCTGGCCGTACTGAACCTGATGCCCGAGGCGGAGATCTACCTCGACTACATGGCGGGAGTGCTGCCGCCGGGGACCGAGGTGCGGTGGATCCGCCTGCACAAGCACGCGTACCGCAGCAGCAACCAGGACGTGCTGGCGCGAACGCACCGGTACTACGAGGACACCGACCTCGACGCGTGCGACGCGGTGCTGCTGACCGGGGCGGCGATGGACCTGAACCCGGACTTCACGGCGGCGACGTACTGGGACGAGGTGGTCGACACCCTGCGTGACGCGAGTGGGCGGGTCGGGTCGGTGGCCGGCGTGTGCTGGGGTGCGCAGGTCGTGGGGAAGGTGTTCTACGACATCGAGAAGCAGCACTTCCAGCACAAGGTGTCCGGCGTGTTCGAGATGACCAACCTGGCGCCGGAGCACCCGCTCATGCACGGCGTGGACGACCGGTACTGGCTGCCGCAGAGCCGGTACGCGCAACTGGAGCCGAAGGGGTTCGAGGCGGCGGTGGGGGAGGGCACGCTGGTCCCGCTGGACTGGTGCGAGGCGAGCGGCCACACCACGATCGCGTCGCCCGACGGACGTTTCGTGCTGCTGCAGGGACATCAGGACTACCCGACCGAGCGGCTCGGACAGGAGTACCGCGCCGCCCTGGAGCGGGGCGACGACCCACCGGTGCCGGTGAACTACGACCCGGACCGACCCGTGAACCGGTGGCGCGCCAACAACCGCGCCTTCTTCGCGAACTGGCTGGCGCTGGCCCACCAGCTGCGAACCGGCTCAGCGGGCGCATGACCGTGCGGAAGTCGGGTGTTCGTGCCGCAAGGACCTCGGCGGGTGCGCGGGACCTGGCTGCCGGGTTTGCCTCGGCGCCGGTGACCGCGTACTCGCCGATGCGGGCGACTGCGACGGATCCGGGCGAGAGGGCCTTGTTCGTGGACTGGCCGGTGCTGACCCATCAGCCTCGGGCCGGCTTGAGGGGAGTATGACCGTGCAGACGTTCGATGTTCGTGCCGCGTTGTCCGCGCAGACCCTGGTCGGGGTGCCGGACCTGGCGTCCCGGGTCGCGGCGGTGCCCGTCGCCCCGCGCTCGTCGGTGGCGGTGACCGCCGCCGATCCGGTGGACGTGCTCGTGGCGTGCATGGCCGCGTGGCTCGCGGACGCCACGCCGGTGGTCGGACCCTCGGACACGCTCCCGCCCGCCGGGGCGGGGCTGGTGGTGGTCGAGCCGCTGGTCGGTGCCGTCGCGCACCCGATGGCCACGTTGGGGCGACTCACCGTGCCGGACGTGGACGAGCTGCACGTGGTGGCCGACTGGCGGGTGGACGTGTGGGTGCCACTCGCCCTGGCCGCCCTCAGGACCGGGCGAATCCGGGTGACCCTCCTCCCGGAGAGCCCGGGCGGCGGTCCCGCGCCCACCTCGGGCGCGGGGCTGGCCTGCCCCGCCGCCCTACTGGCCCGGTCACCGCAACTGGCCGAGGCGGACGCGTTCGCGAGCTGGGTGACGTGGGGTGGCGGGTTGCCCACCACGCCGCCCGCCGACCGGCACGTCCACGCCTTCGGTGACCACTTCGTCGTGGGAACCTCCCGTCGGTCCGTTGTGGACGGTGACCGCGGGTGGGTGCCCGGCAGGCACCGCGTGTGCAACCCGGCTGGCCGGCCGCTGCCCGACAACGCGTGGGGCCTCCTCGCGCTGGCCGGCGAGCTGCCCACGGTGGCGAGCACACCGACCGCCCTCGACGCACCCGGCGAGCGCACCTGGCTCACCGACTACCGCGCCCGCCGCCGTCCGGACGGGAGCATCGAGTTCGACCAGCGCGTGCCCGACCCGACGCGGGTGTCCGGCCGCCGCCTCGACCCCGTGCTCGTGGCGGAGCTGCTGTCCGATGTGGAGCTTCCGGGCGGCGTGCTGACGGCCCGCGACCAGAACCGGCTCGTGCTGCACGTCACCGGTCCCGCCGACACCACCGCCCTCGAACGCCTCACCGCCGCGCTT
Source organism: Actinophytocola oryzae (assembly GCF_004364325.1). GTDB lineage: Bacteria > Actinomycetota > Actinomycetes > Mycobacteriales > Pseudonocardiaceae > Actinophytocola > Actinophytocola oryzae. The sequence goes on from NZ_SOCP01000002.1 coordinate 446,415, forward strand.
CCCGCCTGGGCCGGACCGGTCGGCGTGGTCACCGTACCCACCTTCCCCAGGACCGAGACCGGCGCCGTCGACCTTCCCCGGCTCGCGCTCGCCGCGTGGCCCGACACCCGGCTCCTGTCCGATGTGGAGCACCGCCTCGGGGTCACGCTGCGGACCGTCACCGTGCCGCCGGAGACCACGCGGCTCCCGCTGCCCGACGACTTCGCCGCGGGCGGCGCGCACTATCCAGCGGCCCGCCCGGCCCACGTCGTCGGCAAGACCCTGCCGCCCCAACACGACGACCTGCTCGACCGGCTGTGCCGCGCCGCCGACCTCGGCACCGGCATCCTCATCGTCGACGCCGACGGTCACGAGCGTGACCTCCCGTACCGGGAACTGCTCGCCGACGCCGCCAGGATCGCCACCCACCTCACGGCCAACGGCGTCGCGCCCGGCGACGAACTGATCGTCCACTGTGGGCAGACCGCCGACCTGTTCGCCGGCATCTGGGCGGCCGTCATGGTCGGCGCGCTGCCGCTGCCGCTCACCCCGCCCTCGCCGTACGACGCCGCGAGCAACCCGCTCTGGCACCTGCTCGGCCACGACAGCATGCTCACCCGCCGCACCGTCCTCACCACCGAGCCGCAGCACACGACGACCGAGGCACACCTGCGCACCCGCGGCCTGACCGCCGAGTTCCTCGACCTCGAGGCCGCCCGACGGGAACGACCCCTACCCCGCGACGAATGGACCCCGCGCCCGCCCGCGCTCATGCTGCTCACCTCGGGCAGCACCGGCGCGCCGAAGGGTGTCGTGCTGTCCCACCGCAACCTCGTGTCGCTCGCGGAGGCGGTCGGCGCCGAGTTCGGTCTCGACGGCGAGACGTCCGTCAACTGGCTGGCCGTCGACCACGTCGGCGGCCTCGTGCAGCACCACATGCGTGACCTGTGCCTGGCCAACCGGCAGCTCCACGTGGACACCGGCTACGTGCTCGCCGACCCGACCCGGTTGCTCGACCTGTGCGCCAAGCACCGCGTCACGGTCACCTGGATGGCCAACTTCGGGTTCAACCTGGTCAACGAGTGCGCGGACGCGATCACGCACGGGCACTGGGACCTGAGCGCCATCAAGGTCTGGGAGAACGGCGGCGAGTCCGTCACCCACGACGGCAACCAGCGCTTCCTCACGCTGCTGGCGCCGCACGGGCTGCGCCCCGACGTGATCAGGCCGGTGTTCGGCATGACCGAGACCAGCTCCGCCGTCATCGCCGCGCACAACCTCGTCGCGGGGCGGGCCGACAACGTGCACTGGCTCGCGGACACCGCACTCGACCGGCCGGTGGTGCGGGCGCTGCCGGGCGAGGGGAGCCCGTTCGTCGAGGTCGGCACGCCCATGGCGGGGCTCGCCATGCGGGTGGTCGACGCCGAGGGAAACGTGTGCCAGGAGGGGGTTAGCGGCCGGATCGAGGTCAGCGGGCCGCAGGTCACGGCCGGCTACCACAACAACCCGGCGGCCAACGCGGAGACGTTCACCGCCGACGGCTGGCTGCGCATGGGCGACTGCGGCTTCGTCGTGGACGGCAGCCTCGTGGTCACGGGCCGTGAGAAGGACGTGATCATCGTCAACGGCCTGAACTACGCGGCGAGGGCACTGGAGAGCACCGTCGAGGCGCTGCCCGGGATCCGCCAGGGCTGTTGCGCGGCCGTCCCGGTGCGCAGACCGGAGGCGGCCACCGACGACCTGGTGGTCTTCTACAGCGGCGACGCCGACCCCGCCGCGGCCGAGGCGGCGCTGATCGCGGAGCACAACCTGCGCCCGGTCGCGATGGTCGAGCTGTCCCCGCAGGCGTGGCCGCGCACGGCGATCGGCAAGATCCGCCGGTCCGTGCTGGCACGCGGGTTCGTCGCGGGGGAGTTCGCCGACCTGATCACCCTGCGCCGCGACGGCGGCCTGGGGGAGCGGCCCGCACTGCCCGGCTGGCACTTCGCCCCGCAGTGGCAGCCGACCGCGCCGCCCCCCTCCGGCGCACGGCGGGTCCTGTGGCTGGGTGCCGACGCCCCACCCGGCACGACGCCGGTACCGGACCCCGAGGAGCTGCCCGCCGTGCTGGCCGCCTCCGGCGCGGAGGTGGTCGTCGACGCCCGTCGGCGGACGGTGCCCGTCGGTGCCGAACCCGAGGTCGCGGCCCTCGTCACCGCTCACCGCGAGTGGGACGCCCTGTGCCGGGCGGCGGCCGGTGTGGCGGTGCCGCCGGCCGTCGTCCTCGCGACCGAGGCCGCCTTCGCGGTGACCGGCCGCGAGACCGGCATCGTCCACGCCGCACTGCCCGGGCTGGCGCAGAGCCTCGCCCAGGCCCACCCACGGCTGTCCGTGACCCTCGTCGACGGCGCGCCGGTCGAGGTGTTGCCCGCGGAGGGCGGCGGCGTCCCGGTCGCCTACCGCGACGGGACCCGGCTGACCCCCGTCCTCCGACCCGTCCCCGCTGCCTCCGTGCCCGACAAGCCCCGCCGGGTCCTGCGCGACGGCGGCCACTACCTGGTCGTCGGCGGCCTCGGTGGCGTCGGCGCGCACCTCTGCCGGCACCTCCTCCGCCGGTTCGGCGCCCGCCTGCTGGTCGTCGGGCGCGGGCCCGCGACGGGCACACGGGCCCAGACCCTCGCCTACCTCTCCGCACACGGCGACCTCCGCTACCGCACAGCGGACGCCACCGACCCCGACGCGCTCGCCGCCGCCCTCCGCGAGGCCGAACACGACTGGGGCACCCGGGTGGACGCCGTGTTCACCCTGGCAGGCGAGGGATCCATCGCCGAGCGGCTCGACGTGCTCCAGGGCGCCGGCCACGACCGCGACGCCGACGAGCGGGCCGAACGCGCCGCCGCCGACCGCATCCGGATCTGTCACTCCCTCGACGCCGTCCTCGCGGACCGGCCCACCCCCGTCGTCACCTTCAGCTCCGTCAACGGCTTCTTCGGTGGCGCCGGGTTCGCCCACTACGCCGGTGCCTGCGCCTACCAGGCCGCACACGCCGCGACCAGCGGGCGTGACGACCTCTGCCTCGACTGGAGCCGCTGGCAGCAGGTCGGCATGGCCGCCGGCACCCCGACCGCGCTGGCCGAACTGGCCGCCCGCCGCGGTTTCGCAGGCATGACCCCGACCCAGGGCCTCGCCTCCCTGCACGTCGCCCTCGACTGGGCCGAGCGGCGACTCCTGATCGGCCTCGACCCCGCAGGCACCGAAGTCCTGCCCCTCCTGCCCTTCGGCACCGCCACCTGCCTGGTCGAAGCCACCGGGGCGGAGCCGAACGACGTCGCGACCCTGCTCGACCTGCCGCCCGCCCAGGTCCGCGTCGGCTCCGGCACACAGCGGCGCGGCACCGTCCCGGCACCCCGCACCGAGGCGTTGCTCGAGGTCTTCCGCGCGGTCCTCGCCAACCCCGACCTCACCGAGGACGACAACTTCTTCGCCTCGGGCGGCGACTCGATCCGTGCCATCCAGGTCGTCGCCAGGGCCGCCGAACGCGACCTCCGCTTCAGCCCGCTCGACCTGTTCGAGCACCAGACCGTCGCGACCCTCCTCGAACACCTCGCCGAGCTGGACCCGGCCGCGATCGGCGTCGACGGCGAGGACGCCACCGGCCCCGTCCCCCTGCCCCCGGTGTTCTCCTGGTGGCTGGAGACCGGCGACCCTGCCGCCACGCGCCGCCGCCTCACCATGAGCACGCGGTACGCCGTGACCGCGACCCCCACACAGCTGGAGGCGGCGCTCGGAGAGCTGGTCGACCGGCACGAGGCGCTGCGACTGCGACTCGTCGACCGCACCCTCGACGTCGCCGACGCCGACAACCTCCGCTTCGAGGTCGTCGACGGCCCGGTCAGTGCCGAGGCGGTCGAGGACCGGCTCCACCTCGGGCTCGACCCCGCCACCGGCCCGATCGTCCACGCCGCCTACCTGCGGGACGCCCGACAGCTCGTCCTCGTCGTGCACCACGCCGCCGTCGACGGGGTCTCGTGGCGGGTCGTCGAGGACGACCTGCGGGCGTTGCTGGCAGGCACCCCGCTGCCCCCGGCCCACGGCTACCTCGACTGGGCGCGCCGCCTCGCCAGGCGGACAGGCGAGCTGGACGGCCGCGCACTGGCCGACGCGTGGCTGGCCCGTGTCACACCGTCCACCCCGTTCCCGCCCGCGCCGACGCTCCACGAACGCGACGCGCGGATCCTCACCCGCACCCTCGGGGCCGGCCGCCACGGCGGTGTCCACGAGGCCCTGCTCACCGCCGTCGGCTGGAGCCTCGGCTCCTGGACCGGCACCGACACCGTGACGGTCGACGTCGAGGGCCACGGCAGGCTGCAGCACGAGCTGCCCGTGGACCTGTCCCGCAGCGTCGGCTGGTTCACCGCGATCGCCCCGCTGTCCGTTCACCTGCACACGACCCCCGAGGAGACGCTGCGCCACGTCCGCCGGTCGGTCACCGACCAGCGTGGCCGCGACATCGAATGGGGCATCCTCCAGCACCGAGGCGCCGACCAACCCCTCGCCGCGTTCCCGCCCCGCCAGGTCAGCGTCAACTACCTCGGTGTGTTCGACGGCGACGGCGAGCCCGACCCGGTGCTCACCGCCGTCCCCGGCTCGCTGCGTGCCGAGTTCGACCCGGCGGCCACCCGGCACTACCTGATCGACGTCGCCGCGCAGGTCAGCGGCGGCGAGCTGGAGCTGTCGGTCAAGTACTCACCCGAGGTCCACGCGACGGCGGACGTCGAACGCTGGCTCGACGAGTGCGTCGCCGTCCTCGACCGCCTGCTCGGCGGCGACGAGCCGGTCGACATCGATCCCGAGGAACTGCTCCTCGCCCTGGAAGAGGTGGGTTTCGCATGACCGACACCGTCGCGCCCGCCCGGTCGCGCCGGGCCGCGCTGTACGTGCTGTGCGCGGGCCAGCTCATGATCCTGCTCGACGCGACGGTCGTGAACGTCGCGCTGCCGTCCATCCGGGCCGACCTCGGCTTCACCGAGAGCGGCCTGGCGTGGGTGGTCAACGCCTACCTGGTCGCCTTCGCCGGCCTGCTGCTGCTCGCGGGGCGGCTCGGCGACCTCCTCGGGCAGCGGCGGGTCTTCCTCACCGGGCTGGTCGTGTTCACCGCGGCCTCCGTGCTGTGCGGGGCCGCGCAGACCCAGTTCGTGCTGGTCGCCGCCCGGTTCGCGCAGGGCGTCGGCGGCGCGCTGGCCTCCGCGGTGATCCTCGGCATGATCGTGACGACCTTCCCGGAACCGAAGGAGCAGGCCAGGGCCATCGGCGTCTACGGGTTCGTCTCCTCGGCAGGCGGCGCGGTCGGGCTGCTCGCGGGCGGCACGATCACCGACGTGTTCAACTGGCACTGGATCTTCCTGGTCAACCTGCCGGTCGGCGTGCTGACCGTGTGGTTGTGCCTGCGCCACGTCGAGCACCGGCCCGGCGTCACCGCAGACGGCACCGACGTCACGGGCGCCGCGCTGCTCACGGCCGGGCTGATGCTGGGTGTGTACGCGATCGTGTCGGCGCCGGTCCTCGGGCTCGGCTCGGTGGTGCTGCTCGTCGCGTTCACGCTGCGGCAGCGGTACGCGGCGAACCCGCTGATCCCGCTGCGGCTGTTCGCGGCCCGCGCGGCCGTCGTCGCGAACGTGGCACAGCTGCTGGTGGTGGCGGGCATGTTCGGCGTGTTCTTCTTCGGCGCGCTCTACCTGCAGCAGGTGCTCGGGTTCAGCCCGCTCGCGGTCGGCCTCGCGTTCCTGCCCGCGGCGGGCACGATGGCGCTCACGGCACTGCGCCTGTCCGGCCCCGTCGCACTGCGGTTGGGCACGCGCGGTGCCGTGCTGCTGAGTCTCGGCCTGATCCTCGTGTGCCTCCTGCTCTGGGCACGCACCCCGGCAGGCGGCCACTACGCAGTCGACGTGCTTCCGGCGATGGTCCTGTTCGGCCTCGGTGGCGGGCTGGGGTTCCCCGCCCTGATGACACTGGCCATGTCCGGGGCGACCGAGACCGACTCCGGCGCCGCGTCGGGCCTGTTCAGCACGACGTACCAGGTGGGCGGCGCGGTCGGCCTCGCGGCGCTGACCACGGTCGCGGCAGGCGCGGCCGACCTGAACTCGGGTTACCACGCCGCCCACCTGGTGGCCGCGGGTCTCGTGGCCACCGCACTCGTGCTGGTGGCAGCCGGTCACAGCAGAACGCACTGAAGGACGCCTTCGTAACGCTGGGCGTAAGGAAGGCGTCCTTCAGTGCAACCGGGGGCGGCGCTACCGGGCGTAGAGCGCGTACAGCCGGAACAGCCGGTCGAGGCGGTAGCTCGGCTCGGCGCCGCCCGTCGGCACGAGCAGGTTGGCGCACATCAGTTCCTCGACGATCCGGTCCGACTCCGCCTCGGGCCTGCCGAGGACCTCGGCCACCCGGCCGGCGGGCACGTCGTCACCGACGTGCCGCGCCAGCAACGCGACCGCCCGCCGCGCCCCGTCGGCGAGGCGCCGGAAGCTCGACTCCAGGTACGCCCGCACCGACAGCTCACCGATGGTCAGCTCGTCCAGCCGGTGCGGCTCGTCCCACAGCCGGTCGGCGAGGGTCGCGAGCGGCCACGCGGGCCGCATCGCCAGCCGGACGGCCGCGACCCGCAGCGCCAGCGGATGTCCGCCGCAGGCCAGGAAGATCCGGGTGGCCGCGTCACGTTCCCGCCTGATCCTGGCCGGGCCGGCGACCGCGGCGAGCAGGCCGATCCCTTCCGTCTCGGTCAGCGGCGCAACCGTCACCGCGTGCGCGCCCTCCAGCGCCGTCAGCCGGTGGCGGCTCGTGATCACCGCCCGGCACGAGCCCGTCCCCGGCAGCAGCGGCCGGACCTGCGCCACGTCCGCGGCGTCGTCGAGCACCACCAGCAGCCTGCGGTGCGCGACGGTCGAGCGGAACAGCGCCGCCCGGTCCTCCACGCCGTCCGGCAGCTCCCGCACGCCGAGCGTGCGGAGGAACTCGGCCAGCACCTCGCCGGGCGGTCGCTGCCGCCCGGTCGACGCACCGAGTGCCTGGTAGAGCTGACCGTCGGCAAACGAAGGCCGCAGCAGGTGCGCGGCACGCAGCGCCAGGGCGGTCTTGCCGACCCCCGGCGGCCCGGACAACGCGGCCACCAGCGGCCCGTCGTGCCCGGTCAGCCACCCGCCGAGCCCGGCGAGCAACCCCTGCCTGCCGACGAAGTCCGAGACCGGCGCGGGCAGTGCACACGGACCGGCGCGGTGATCGGCCGACCGGACAGCAGGCCGGTCGGCGGCGAGCGCACGTTCGTGCGCGGCCCGCAGCTCCGGCCCCGGCCGGACCCCCAGCTCCCGGTCGAGCACGGCCCTGGCGCGGGCGAACGCGTCCAACGCCTCCGAACGGCGCCCGACAGCGGTCAACGCGGTCATCAGCAGTGCCCACGCACGCTCGGACAGCGGCCGTTCGGCCACGACGTCCCGCAGCCCGGCGACCACGTCCTCGTGCCTGCCGAGCGCCAGCCGCGCGTCGGCCAGCGCGAGCTGCGCCTCCCACCGCCGGTCCTCCAGCGCCGTGACCCGTGCCCGCGCCCACGACCCCAGCTCCACACCGTCGAAGGCGTGACCACGCCACAGCCCGACAGCCCTGGCCAGGAAGGACACCGCCGCGGCATGGTCGCCGCGCCGGCAGGCGGCCAGGCCCTCCCCGGACAGCTTCTCGAAGCACAGCAGGTCCAGCTCCTCCGGCCCCACCTCGATCGCGTAACCAGAAGCACTGCTGGCCAGGCGCGGCCTGCCGTCGGCCAGCGGCCCCAGCGCCCGGCGCAGGTCGGCGACATAGGTCCGGAGGTTCGCCAACGCGGACGTCGGCGGGTCGTCCTCCCAGACCGCGTCGACGAGCCGCTCCCGTGACACCGTCCGCCCCGGGTCCAGCAGGAGGGCGGCGAGCAGCGCGTAACGCTTCGCACCCTTGATCTCCGGCAGCCCCCCGGACACCGCCACTTGCCACGGCCCGAGCACGTTGATCCGCATCCCACTCCACAACAGGTCAGCCCCCCGGCTGTCGTTCACGGTTGCCAGACTGAGCGCGCCGCGACGGTGTCCACATGGGCGACTCGCCCCCGCTTTCGCCATCGGCGGCCCCCAGTACGTGCCGGCCCCCGGTCCGGGGCGTGCGACGGGCCGTGCGGACGGCGCCGAGGGCGGTCCGACGGCCTCGGCGACCGTCGCCGGCCTGGCCGCCGTACTGGGGATTCACACGAATGCGGGGGCAGGTTCCCCATGTATGGGGGCGCGGGCGGCTGGCAGGGTTGGCCCCCGTGAGCATCGAGTCCGGGCGCGGCGCGGAGATGGGGCACTCGTGGTGGGCACGCGGGCTCTCCCTGGCGGAACGGCTTCCTGCCGGGGCCTCGCCGGACCCGGTGCGCCTCGACGCGGCCCGGCGCCGGTTCAAGCGCTGGTCGGAGGCCCACGACCTGTCCGCGACCGGCCAGTTCGCCCGTCGGCTCGCCGACGCGGGCCTCGTCGAGGACGGCATGGTCGGGCTGCTCGCCGAGGCGCCGGAACCGCTCGCCGCCCGCACCGCCCGACCGCAGTGGGCCACGTTCGTGGACCGGGTCCTCGCCGAACCGTCCTCGGCCTCCGCCGGAGCGGAACCGGCCACGTGGCAGGGGCAGTTCGCCGCCGCGCTCGGCCGCCTCACGGCCGCCGCGCGGGCCGAGGTCACCCGGCGGATCACGCCGGCCGCCGCGCCGGGCAGACTCGAACCGGCGGCGCTCGCCGACCACTTCTCCGACTGGCTCGGCCTGCGGCTGGCCCGGCTCGCGGCCCGCACGCTCGTGCTCGAGGTGAACGTGGCACGGGTCAGGGGCACGCTGACCGGCGCGACCGCCAAGGAGCGCTTCGCCGAGTTCGCCACGCGCCTTGCCACCGAGGACGGTCTCGCCGCGCTGCTCGACGAGTACCCGGTGCTCGCCCGCGTGCTCGGCCAGGCGAGCCAGCACTTCGCGGTCGCCTTCGCGGAGCTGGTCGAACGCTTCGCCGAGGACCGGGACGCGATCGTCGCCGGCCTGCTCGGCGGCACCGACCCCGGACCGCTGACCGGCATCGAGCTGGCCAAGGGCGACCCGCACCAGCGTGGCCGCATGGTCGCGATCCTGCGCTTCGACGGCGTCGCCGTGGTCTACAAACCGAGGGGACAGTCGCTGCAGCAACGCTTCGGTGAGCTGGTCGGCTGGCTCAACGACCGGATGCCGGGGCTGGCGCTGCGGTCCCCGGCCGTCCTGGAGAGGGACGGCTACGGCTGGCTGGAGCACATCGCGTACGCGCCGTGCGCCGACGTGGACGGCGTGGACCGCTTCTACCGCCGCCAGGGCGCGCTGCTGGCGCTGCTCTACGCGTTGGACGGCACGGACATCCACTGCGAGAACCTGATCGCCGCCGGTGACCAGCCGGTGCTGGTGGACGTGGAGACGCTGTTCCACCCCACGCTCGCGCCCGCCATGGTCGCCGGCGCCGACCCGGCGTCGCAGGCGTTGTCGGAGTCGGTGTGCCGCACCGCGCTCCTGCCGTTGCTCCTGGTCGGCGAGCACGGCGCGCTCGACATCTCCGGCCTCGGCGGCGACCGGGGCACCACGTTCCCGTTCGCCGCGGTCGGCTGGGACGACACCGGCACGGACGGCATGCGGTTGGTACGTCGGTCCTTCGAGTTCATGGGCCACGACAACCAGCCGCGGCTGGGTGAGGCGCCGGTCGACCCGGCGGACTACCGGGCGGCGCTGCTGACCGGTTTCCACGACGGGTACGACGCGATCCTGACCCACCGCGAGGAGCTGCTCGGGCTCCTCGCGGCCGCCGCGGGCGAGGAGATCCGCGTCGTGATCCGCCCGACCCAGCTCTACTCGACGCTGCTCGACGAGTCGACCCACCCGGACGTGCTGCGTGACGGCCTCGACCGTGACCCGGTCTTCGACGTCCTGTGGGCCGACGCGGTCGGCGACCCGGTGAAAGAACGCCTGACCCGCCACGAGCACGCCGACCTGTGGGCGGGTGACGTCCCGGTGTTCTTCGGGCGCGTCGACGTCCCCGACCTCTGGTCCTCGACCGGCGAGCGGATCCCCGGCGTGCTGGCCGAGTCGGGCCTGGAGTCCGTGCGCGCCAAGCTCGACCGGATGGACGAGGTCGACCGCCACGACCAGGACTGGCTGATCACCGCCACGTTCGCGACCAGGACCGGGCCGATCGACCACCACAGCGGCCAGGAACCACCAGGCCCGGTCGCGACCACCGCACCCAAGCCCGCCGCGTTGCTGGCCGCGGCCTGCGCTGTGGCCGACGAGCTGGTCGCCAGGGCGGTGCACCGCGACGAGCGCGCCAACTGGCTGGGCCTCGAACCGGTCGACGACCGGCACTGGGGTGTGCTCCCGCTCGGTGCTGGCCTCGCCAACGGCTACACCGGGGTGGCGCTGTTCCTCGCCCAGCTCGGCGAGCTGACCGGCACGTCGCGCTACCTGGACCTGGCGGCGCGGGCACTGCGCCCCGTGCCGCGCCTGCTGTCCGTGCTGGAGCAGAACCCGGCCGTCGCGCGGTCGGTGGGCCCCGGCGGGTTCCTCGGCACGGGCGGGATCTGTTACGGCCTGGCGCGGGTGGCCACGCTGCTCGGCGACGACGAGGTGCGGGGCTGGTGCGCACGGGCGATCGACCTCGTGGCGGACAGCGACGACGGCATCGCCGGGTTCGCGGCGGGTCGGGCGGGCGGGGTGGCCGCACTGCTCGGCGCACACGCCGAGACCGGTCTGGCGGCCGCGGCCGACGCCGCCGTGGTCCTCGCCAAGCGGCTGGCAGGCACGACCGTGCGGGCGGACGAGGACGGCGCCTTTCCCACCACGGGCTTCGCGGGCGGCCTCGACGGCGTCGCGTACGGGTTGGGCCGGTGCGCGGGCTTCACCGCCGCGTCGGCCGAGGTGTTCGGCCGGGTCGTGCCGCTGGCCGACCGGCTCGCCGACGCGGACCACGGTTGGTGCAGCGGCCTGGCGGGGGCGCTGCTCGCCCGCGCGGACGGGCTGGTGCCCGACCCGGACCTGGACCGCGCGGTGAGTTCGCTGGCCGACCGCAACCCGTTGCGTGACACCAGCCTGTGCCACGGTGAGCTGGGCGTGCTCGAGGCGCTCACGGTGCTGTCGGAGCGCGGCCACCCTGGTGCGGCGGGGGCGCTGGCGCCCGCGGTGGCGCGGCTGCTCGGCGTGCTGGACCAGCGCGGTCCCCGGTGCGGCACGCCGGACGGGGTGCCGACACCCGGCCTGCTCACGGGTCTTGCCGGTATCGGATATGGCTTGCTACGCCTCGGTTTCACCGAACGCGTGCCGTCGGTGCTGCTACTGGCACCCGGCGGTCCGGTATGACGCACCGGAATCCAGGAGGGAAGAGAAATGGACAAAGAACCCGATCAGATCGCGGCATGGAAGGACGTCGAGGCGCGGGACGAGGAGACCGACGACCATCCGGCCGGGAGGATGAGCCTGCCAGGACGGTTATCGGCGGCGAGCCGGGCCGCGATCCTCGCGGGCTACATGGGCGTGTCCGCCGCGGGGGCGGTCACCAACATGGTCCCCACGATCCCGAGCAGCTTCTGCTGCGGTTGGCTTTGCTGAACCTGGACCACCGGTGACCCACCGGCCGGCTTCGACGCCCGGTTCGAGGTCGGCAGGCAGTCAGGGTATGGGCCGGGCGCGCAGCGCCCGGCCCGCGACCACTTTCCCGCCAGAGGCCGAGAAAACCCTTGCGGAGCGGGGCCCACTCGAAAACGCCGACACCGCCCTCCTTGGCCGAGCGACGGGCGGCGTTCTCCGTGGCAGTGGGCGTGATCGTCGACGGTCTTCGAGGGGCTTCGGCGGGTGGAGCCTCCCCGGCCGGTGACCCGCGGCAGGCCCTGCCCGCCGGAACACAACAGTGTCATCCCACCACCCTCGGTGAGTCCGGGTCGAACGATGTGACAGCTCAGGGCGAAACCGCCCACGGCCGTTCGGCAGGTCGGCCCAGTGGGGGCAGGCCGATGGGCGATCCCGCTGCACGAACGGGAACTGTAAACGGATTGACACGTTTCAGGTGGCCTGGCTCGCTACTGTAAGCCGCATGCAGACGCGGGCTCCGTCGATCGTTGGCCGCGACACCGAGCTCGGTGTGCTCGACCGGGCGTTGGCGGACGCGCGGATCGGTCGCGGCGGTGCGGTGTTCCTGGTGGGCGAGCCGGGCATCGGCAAGTCGCGGCTGGCCAACGAGGCGTCCGGACGGGCCTTCGCCGCGGGGATGCGGGTGCTCCGCGGCCGGGGCAGCACGATCGGTCCCACGGTGCCCTTCCGGCCGCTGGCCGAGGCGTTGCTGTCACTGTCCAGAGTGGGCGACCCGGAGGTCGAGCGCGACCTCGGCCCCTACCGGCTCGTGCTCGGCAGGCTGGTCCCGGAGTGGGCGAACGGGGAACCCCAGCAGGGCGGCGAGTCGCTGGTGATCCTCGCCGAGGGAGTCGTGCGGCTCGCGTCGGCGCTGGGCAGGGAACGCGGTTGCCTGCTGATCCTCGACGACCTCCAGGACGCCGACGCCGAGACGCTGGCCGTCCTCGAGTACCTCGTGGACAACATCGGTACCGCCCCGACCGTGCTGGTCGCGACCATCCGCAACGAACCGTGTGACGCGCTCGACCTGGCGCAGGCCGTGGCGCAGCGTGGTTCCGGCGTGGTGCTGTCGCTGGACCGCCTCGGCCGCGACGAGGTGCGCGGGCTCGTCGCGTCCTGCCTGGACATCACGTCGGAGGACGTACCCGCGCCCGCACTCGCCCGGCTGTGGGAGAGCAGCGCGGGAAACCCGTTCGTCCTGGAGGAGCTGCTGCACAGCATGGTGAGCACCGGCCTGCTGCGCCGGGGGACCGACGGCTGGCAGCTCGTCGGCGGGTCACGCACCGAGGTGCCCGCCACGCTCGTCCGCAGTATCGCCCGGCGCACCGACCGGCTCGGCCTGCAGGGCCGCATGCTGCTGTCGGTGGCCGCCGTGCTCGGGCCACGGTTCCCGCTGCCGGTGGTGCAGCGGGTGACCGGGATGGACGACCGGACACTGGTGAGCCACCTGCACGCGGGCGTCGCCGCGCAGCTGGTCACCACCGACGAACCCGCCCCCGACTGGTACGCCTTCCAGCACCCGCTGACCAGTGAGGCGTTGCTGGCCCAGCTCACCCCGACCGACCGCGCGGAGCTGTCCAGGCGGGCCGCCGACGCCATCGAGGAGTTCCACCCCGGCCTGCCAGGGGAGTGGTGCCAGCTCGTCGCCGCCCTGCGTGTCCAGTGTGGACAGAAAGTGGATGCCGCGGCGCTGTTCGCCGAGGCAGGCCGCCGTGCGCTCGCCGCGGGGGCCGCCGCGTCCGCGGTGTCGCTCCTGGCCAGGTCCGACGGCCTGCTGGAGGGCCACGAGGACGTCGACGCGCGGGCCGACCTGCTCGAGTCGCTGCTGTACGCGCTGGCCGAGGCTGGACAGTTCGACCACGCCTTCCAGCTCGTGGAACGGCTGGAGGTGGTCGGCGCGCTGGACCTGCGGCGCAGGGCGATGCTGCACGTGCGGCTGGCCTGGGTGGCGGAGGTCGCGGGCAGGTACGACGAGGGAACCGCGCTGGTGGCCACCGCCCGGGAGCTGCTCGGCCCGTCGCCGGCCGATGCCGACGCGGCCTCACTGGCCGCCGTCGCCGCGGACCTCGCCCTCGGCGCACCCGACCACAACCGCACCGAGGAGGCGGAGGAGCTGGCCAGGAGCGCCGCGGAGATGGCGGAACGCGCCGACCTGCCCGCCATCGTCTGCCAGGCGTGGCAGACCATCGGCGACGTGGCCAGGGAGCGCGACCTGGCCGAGGCGAGCAGGTGCTACGAACGGGCCAGGGTGATCGCCGAGGAGCACCGCCTGCCGATCTGGCGGATCTACGCGCTGGTCCGGCTGGCGGGCAACGAGCTGCTCGCGACCTCGGACCCCACGAGCCTGCACCAGGCCAGGCTGGAGGCGTTGCGGGTCGGTGCGATCAGCATCGGTTACGTGGTGGACACGACCGTCGCCATGCACACCGTCCACTGTGGAGAGTTCAAGCGTGCGGCCGAGCTCGCCGACGAGTGCTACCGGGCGACCAGCCGCCTGCGACTGGCGTACGTGTCCCGGCACGCGTTGCTGACCAGGGCGACACTGGCCGCGCACCAGGGCAGGCGGCGCGAACTGGAACGCGCGCTCGCGGAGTTCCGTGCGGCGGAGGGGGAACAGTCCCAGGAACCGCCGCTGCGGGTCATGTGCGCGGTGCTGGAGGAGGACTGGGAACGCCTGCCGGTCGAGCTGGCGCGCGCGTGCGACCGCGAGGGGGACAACCCGTCCACGCTGCACCTGTCCGGCAGGCACGGGCTCTACCTGTTGTTGCGGGTGCTGACGCGGGACGCGGACTGGCCGCAGTACGAGGAGGTCTGCGTGACCTCGGCCGGGCGGATGCGGTGGAACCGCCAGTTCGTGGTGCTGGCGCGTGCTGTCCTGTTGGGACGGTCCGGCCGCGGGGCCGAGGCGCTCGCCTCGGTCGAGGAGGCACAGGACATCGCCGCGCCCTTCGCGATGGCGCGGCCCCTGGGGCTGCGCCTGGTGGCCGAGGCCGCGCACACCGACGGGTGGGGCGAGCCGGAGAAGTGGCTGCGGTCGGCGGAGGAGTACTTCCACCACGCGTCCGTACCAGCCGTCGCGAGCGCGTGCCGGGCACTGCTGCGCCAGGTGGGTGCGTCGGTGCAGCAACGCAGGCGGGGCACGGAACGCGTGCCGGACGCGCTGCGCGGGCTGGGGGTGACGATCCGCGAGTACGAGGTGTTCGAACTGCTGGTCAACCGCCTCGGCAACAAGGCGATCGGTGCCCGCCTGCACATCTCCCCGCGCACGGTCGAGAAACACGTGGCCAGCCTGGTGGTCAAGACCGGGCAGACCGACCGCGAGGCGCTGAACGACTACGCGAAGGCCTTCTTCAGCGGGTGACCGCGGCCTCCTGATCGAGGTCCGCGACGTCCTCGACCTCCGCCGAGGACATCCGCTGCTCCAGCCAGGCGATGACCAGCTCGGTCGCCTCGTCCGGCGGCAGCATCGCGAGGCCCATCGCGTTCTCCCGGCGCCACAGCTCGAACACCGGTGTCGGCCGGGGATCCACGACCGTGTGGCCGTCGGCCCGCAACGTCGCCACGTTCCGCGTGGTCACGGCCTTCGCCCACATCGAATCGTTCATGCTGGGGAAGAACAGCGCGGGCCGCTCGTCGGCGAGGATCGCCGTCTGCGCCGGGCTTCCCGCCAGCCCGGCCGCGACCGCCGCCAGGGTGTTGGCGCTGGCGGGCAGCACCACCAGGCCGACGGACCGCCTGGCCAGCTCGGTCGGGTTCAACCCGGGATCGTCGCTCGTGTAGAGCTCGTCGACGTACCAGGACAGCGCCGTCGGCTGGACGAACCGCTCCGCGCTGTGCGTGAGCAGCAGCCGGATCGGCAGGTCGATCTCCTGGCGCAGCCACGTCAGGTAGGGCGGCACGCTGATCGCCGCGCTGGCACCGGACACGATGACCGTCAGAGCATCGTTACGCATGCCCGAAAGCATGCCCCGGGAGGGCGCGACAGCGGTACGGGATCACTACCCAGATTCGCGACCATCACGCCGGACCCCGGGCCGCGCGCCGGTCGATTTGGGGGCCGCGCACCCATGTCCCGTCGAGCCCACCATGGCAGTTTCGTTCTTGTGAGCCGGCCCCGGCCACACCTCGAGATGGAGGACAGCATGAAGAAGATCGCGATCCGCAAGAAGGGCTCCATCAAGCTCACCTCGTCGGCGTCGGCGTACGCCTGGCCGGTCTGCTGACCCAGTCGGAGAACGGGCGTGCCTGGTGCCCCGCGCGGCTGACGCCGGGCACAGGCACGCCCATTTCGGCGTGCCCAGGGGAGAATGCCATGACCACCGTGCTCGACTTCCACCCGCTGACCTTCGCGGACGAACCCGACGGCGTCACCGTCGGCAGGCCGGACACCGGGGACTACGTTCTCCTGCCCACCGACGGGGCCGCCCTGCTGCGCAAGCTCTCCGGCGGGATGCCCGTCACCGAGGCCGAGGACTGGTACCGCACCGAGTTCGGCGAGCGCGTCGACATGGCGGACTTCGTGGACTCGTTGCGGGAGCTGGGTTTCGTCCGCGCGGGTGACGAGGAGCTGCTACGGGTCGGTGCCCCGAGGTGGCAGCGGCTCGGCCGCGCCGCCTTCTCGCCCCTGGCCTGGTTGTGTTACGCGGTCATCGTCGGCGCCTCGGTCGTCGCGATGGTCGCCGAGCCCGCGCTGCGACCACGCGTGGCCAACGTCTTCTTCTCCCCGTCACTCGTGGTCGTGCAGCTCGCGCTGGTGTTCGTGCAGATGCCCGCGGTGCTCTGGCACGAGTGCTACCACATGCTCGCGGGCAGGCGGCTCGGTCTGCACAGCAGGCTCGGCGTCGGCAGGCGTTGGTACTACTTCGTCTTCGAGACCGAGCTGAACGGACTGCACGGCGTACCACGCGCGAAGCGGTACCTGCCGATGCTCGCAGGCATGGTCGGTGACCTCGTCCTGTACGGCTGTCTCGTGCTCGTCGCCGCGGCCGACCTGTCCGGCGGGCTCTCGCCGGTGGGCCGGTTCGCGCTCGCCGTGGCCTACGTCATGCTGCTGCGCCTGGTCTGGCAGTGCTACCTCAACCTGCGCACCGACCTGTACTTCGTGCTCACCACCGCCCTGGGCTGCACCGACCCGCACGCCGCGACCATGGCCTACCTGCGCGAGAAGTTCCGCGCGGTGCCCGGCGTCCGTCCATCCACGGTGGACCTCGCGGAGTTCTCGCCGAGGGACAGGAGGGTCGCGCCTGCGTTCGCCGTCGTCACCGCGGCCGGGTTCGCGCTGCTGGTGCTGACCGCGGTGCTCACCGTGCTGCCGGTCGCCGTCGAGTTCGTCCGGCAGTCGGGCGCCGCACTGTCCGCCGGGGCCACCGAACCCCGGTTCTGGGACTCGGTCGTCTCGCTGGTGCTGCTCGTCGCGCAGTTCGTCGTCCTGCCGTCGCTGGCCGGCAAGTCCACCACCCGAAAGGAAGCACCATGAACAGCCACCTGTGGCTCGTGGCCCCGTGGCAGGGGAGCGCCGAGCCGGCCGACGTCACCGTCGACTGCCACCGCAGGCTGCGGGGCCCCTACACCGGACTCGGCGCCGTGCTGCGCGAGCTGGTGCCCACGATCGACGCGCGGTACCCGGACCTGGTGCGCCGCAACGTGATCGCGATCCTGTCGGTGGCGCCCGAGCTGCGTGGCACGGTCGAGGCCGAGCCGGACACCCTCACGGCACTGGCGGTGCCGACCGAGCGAACCCGTATCTACCCGGCGAACCGGACCCGCAGGCACGCACACTCCGTCGTGGAACTGCTGGAGTCCTACACCGCTCTCGCCGGGCACGAGACGCTGACCCTGCGCTTCCGCGACGTCGACCTCGCCGACCACACCGACCAGGAGTTCCTGGCCATCGCACTGCGCAGGGCACGGTCGGGCCGCGTCCGGCTGCTGGTGGAGACGGTCGGCGAGGACCTGCCCGGCGAGCTGCGTACCGCGCTCGACCGGTACGCGCGACGGTTCGTCGTGCCCGAGCCGCCCGCGACCGGGAACGACCGCGCGGCGGCGGACCTGGTGGCCGCGTACGTGGCCTCGGACGGCACGACACGCCACCCGGCGGAGATCGCCGCGTACAGGGCGGCGGACCCGGACGTGCGTGCCCGGCTGCACGACGAACGCGCCGCCGCACTGTCCGCAATGGACGAACAGAGCCTGCGCCTCGGCGCCATCCCGTACCACCTGGAACACGGCACCGACCCCGTCGCCGCGGGCACGGCGCTGCTCGACGCGGCGAACTACTGCTTCGACCTGGGTTTCTACCACGCGGTGCTGGACTACGGCCCACGCGGCCGCGCGATCATGGACCCGACCGCCGACCTGCAGCCGTACTGGCTGCTGAGCACCAAGCTGACCACGGCACTGGCCGCCACCGGTCGAAGTGCCGAGACCGAGCCGATCTACCTGGAACTGAGCACGATGGGCACCGACCCGAAGGTGCACATGTCGTGCTGTTACGCCCTGGCCATGATGTTCACCCGCCACCACCCGCCGGAGCGCAGGAACCACCCGCTGGCCAAGGGTTTGCTGAACAACTCGATCGCCATGGCCGGCCTGCTGGCCGACCACGACGACCGCGTCTTCTTCACCGTGTTCCAGCAGAACGGCCTGGCGCTGGTCGAGATGCACCTCGGCAACATGGCCGAGTCGCTGCGGCTGGTCAGCGAGGGGCTGGTGCGGTTGGACGCCGAGTTGCCCGCCGACAAGCACCGGCTGCACCGCTCGGTGCTGGTGAACAACAGGGCGAAGGTGCTGATGATCCAGGGCCGCCTGACCGAGTCGCTGGCGGATCTCGACGCGGTGATCGAGATGGACCCGAACTACCCCGACTACTACTTCGACCGCGCCGACGTACGCCGCAAGCTCGGTGACCTCACTGGTGCCGAGGCGGACTACGACCACGCGACCACGCTCACGCCACCGTTCTGGGAGCTGTACTACAACCGCGCCGACATCCGGTCGGAACTCGGCGACCACGAGGGTGCGGTGGCCGATCTGTCCTATGTGGTCGAACTGGAACCGGGAGAGGTCGACGCACGGGTCAACCTGATCGACCTCCTGCTGGCAGCCGAGGACCTGGCCACGGCGAGCGTGCTCATCGACGAAGGCCTGCACCTGGCCCCCGGCAACGCCCGCCTGCTCCACGCCCGCGGCCTGGTGGCCCAGGAGAGCGGCGACGTCGAGCGCGCCCGCGCCGACTTCGACCAGGCGCTGGCCGTGGACGCGAGCTGCGTGGTGGCACTGGCGAGCCGCGCGGCGCTGCTGCACGAACTCGACGACAACGAGGCCGCACTGGCCGACCTGGACCTGGCGGTGGCTCTGGCCCCCGCCGACCCGGACCTGTTGTACAACAGGGGTTTTGTCCGGCAGGCGACGGGTAGGTGCGCCGAGGCCGTTGCCGACTACGACGCCGCGCTGCGGTTGCCGGGCGCGGACGAGGAGGAGTTGCTGCGCCGGCGTGCGTCCTGCCATGCCGAATCACTGGTCTCCCGGTGACCGCCGTGGAGGAGGTCGTGAACGCGGCCCAGCTCCGCGACTTCATGCGGAGCTGGGCCACCGGCGTGGCGGTGGTGACGGCCTTGCTGGACGGAAAACCGGTGGGCTGCACCGTGAACGCCTTCACCTCGGTGTCCCTGGACCCCCCACTGGTACTGGTATCCCTGACGGAGACAAGCCAAACCCTGACAGCGATCCGCGACAACCACACGTTCGGCGTGAACATCCTGGCGGAGAACCAGCACCACCTGGCCACCCACTTCGCGACGACACCGCCGGCACACCGGTTCGCCGCCGTACCCCACGAGCTGACCACCGGCATCCCCACCCTGACCGACGCCCTCGCCACCCTGACCTGCTCGGTGGCCGACACGATCAGGGTCGCCGACCACGTCCTGGTCTTCGGCCGTCCCCGCCGTCACACCTCACCAGCCGCCACCACGCCGGCCATCCTGTACGCCGGTGGCTACCGAGCCCTGGCGTGAGTCCGGGGCTGGCGCTGACGTCCGACTTCCGCCAGACACAAGGAGGAAGATCCGAACCAACTGGGGAGAAGTGACAATGAGGAGTTTCCCACGCGCGGTCGCCGTCGCGGTGGCGTGCATCGCGGCAGTGGCCATGGCGCAGGTCCCCGCCAGTGCGGCACCTGCCGACGAGGACACGGTAGTCGGGGGTTGCAGCAGCTTCCCTCCAACGCCGTGCGGCGAGGTGCAGAACAACTCCGTGCGATCCGTGCGGGTCTCGTTGAACTGGACGTGCTCCGCTGACACGGCTCCGATCGGCTCGAGCCTCAACACCGTCACGATCCACAGCACCACCTGCGGCGTCGGCTCCTGACCGGCGCGGCGCGGCCGCCGGTTCCCGCAGCGGATCTGCCTGCGGCGCAACCCCATCGCCTCTCACACGTCTGTTCATGTGGAAGCGCCCAACGGATTCGGGGTCAACCGGAGGCAATTCACCATGTGGCACAGCACTGTCAGGAAGGGCTTTCTCATCGCCGGGGGAGTGACGGCCGCGGTCGTCCTCGCGGGTTGCGGGCAGCAGGCGGCGGAGTCGGCCTCGCCGGACGGATCGCGGACCAGTACCGCGACGAGCGACGTCCAGGCGCAGGCCGAGACGTCGTCGGCACCGGCCGCCAACAGCGCGGAGTGCAAGGTCGCGGACCTCACCATCGGTTTCGGGCAGTCGGAAGGCGCGGCGGGCACCATCTACCGGCCGATCATCTTCACCAACAAGGGAACCCGCACGTGCACCATGCAGGGTTTCCCCGGTGTGTCCTATGTGGCCGGTGACGACGGCCACCAGGTCGGGCCGGGTGCGGACCACAGCAGCGACAAGCTGCCCGCGGTCACGCTGAAGCCGGGTGACAGCGCCAACTCCAGCCTCGGCGTGCGCAACGCCGTGGCCGACGATCCCAACTGCCAGAAGACCGCGGTGCGTGGTCTGCGGGTCTACCCGCCGGACGAGTACGACTCGATGTTCCTGGCGAGCGAGGGCACCGCGTGTGCGGGCACCACGTCCGAGAACCAGCTGACCATCTCGTCGATCGAGCCCGGGACCAGCCACCACTGACGTCACCGATCCACACAGCTCGCCGCGGTCGGGGTTTCACGAGAACCCCGACCGCGGCGAGCGTGTGTTCGGTGTCAGTGCGTGCAGACGAAGCTCGCGGCGCTGTCCGGATCGCCTGAGCGATACCGGGGCCAGCCGGGATAGGCGCAGAGCGGACGAGTACGGTCGTGGGTCGTGTCGGTGACGACCGGGTTCCCCGGTGACTGTCCACTCTCGACCCAGTGCTCGAGTGCGGTGAGCGAGTCCCAGCTCGCGGCGAACGCCGGGGTGCCGAAGTTCGCGTGGTTCGCGCCGGGCACGAGGTAGTACCGCATGAACGCGTGGGTCGTCCGCGGACCCAGCACGGCCCGGACCCGCTCGTAGTAGTCGTTCGTCGAGCGGTGGGAGACCAGTTCGTCCGCCGCGCCGTGGAGCAGGATCAGTTTGCCGCCCGCGCGTGCGAAGGGCCGCAGGTCCGCGTCGTTGCGGTCCTCGATCGTGGACAGGTAGCTGATCCGGCCGAGCCATCTCCCCGGCTGGCGGGGATCCACGGTCAGCGAGTTGTGGTCGGGGTCCCGGGTGAGGAAGTACTTCACCCACTGGTCCCAGTACTGCATGCCGTAGCCGCTCGTCACCGGCATGGGATTCGCGGGTGCGGTGGTGCCGAACCCGAGGAACGGGGTCCTCATGTCCGCCCCGGACAGGAACGGGAAACCCGGGTACTGCGTCTCGCCGCTCGCGATCCGGTACGGCCACCTGAACGGCGTCGACATGGCGATCACGCCCCCGATCTGCGCGTCCGACAGGCACGTGGGGCCCGTGTCGGCACCGCCGGGACAGCGCAGCGTGTGCGGGTCGAAGCGACAGCCGCGCTCGTCCGAGACGACGTCGTCCCTGACCCCGTCCAGGCCGTCGCACGCACTGACGGCGCTCTCGTAGAGGAGGGTTTGCTTCTCGGGACCGGGAAAGGCGCCGGGACGGGACAGGATCTGGCTCAGGTAACCCAGATCCAGGATCTCGGCGAGGTTGTTCCAGGCGGGATAGCCGGAGATCACGCCGTCGAACGCACTCGGCCATCGCTGCGCGACGACCAGTGCCTCGCGACCGCCGGTCGAGCCGCCCGCGAAGTACACCTCGGCGGGGTCCGTCCCGTAGGCGCGCCGGACCAGGAACAGGCTCGCGTCGCGGGTCTTCTTCAGCGCGTCGCCCGCGGCGAAGTTGTGCACCGCCTCGTCGTTCACGCCGAACGACCCGTCCAGTGACGGCGGCGCGGTCGGGCTCTGCTGGTGACCGGAGTCGCCGGCGAACGTCGCGTAGTGCCGGGCCAACGGGGTCGGTTTGTCCGCCGGTCCGAACGGCACATTCGCCGTCAGGTCGGGGATGGTGCCGTTGTAGCCGCCGCCACCGAACATCAGCGCCTCGCGGTTCCAGTCGTACGGCAGGGCGACGCGCATCCTGATGTCGGGCGCGGACTGGTCGACGGGGAAGATGTCGGCGTCGACCTGGCAGTACGTGATCGTCTCGCCGCTGATGACGCTGGTCACGACCGAGGTCGACGTCACGCGCCCGCCCGTTGTCGGCAGGCTCATGACCGACGCCGGGATTCCCAGCTGTGCCAGCCCCGCGCACTCCGGCGCCGCCGGGTGGCTGGCCGTCGCGGTCGCGGGTCCGGCGCCGAAGGCCGTGCCTGTCACCAGAACCGCGGCCAGCACGGCGAACCGACGCATCTTCGTGGACATGGTCCTCACCTCCTCAGTCGTAGAGGTGCGTGCCGGGAACCGCCTGCGGGTCGTCGCGGACCTCGGCCGGGTTCGTCTCGGGCAGGAACCACGCGCAGGCGAAGGTGATCAGTCCCATGAGCATGATGTACGCGGCGACCGCCATGGTGCTCCCCGTGTTCGCGATGAGTGCCGTCATGAGGAACGGTGTGCCGCCGCTGACGATGATCGCGGAGAGCTGGTAGGCCAGCGACGCACCCGAGTAGCGGACGTTGGGTGCGAACAGCTCGCTGAGGAAGCTCGCGATGGGACCGTAGGTGAGGGTCTGGAACACGAAACCCACCACCACGGCGAGGAAGATCAGCGGCAGCGACGCGGTGTCGACGAGCCCGAAGTACGGGAACGCCCAGACGGCGACGCCCAGGCCACCGATGAGGATCAGCGGCCGACGACCCACCCTGTCCGAGAGGTGGCCGGACCACGGGATGACCGCGAGCATCGCCACGGAACTCAGCAACACGACCGCGAGCAGGGGATCGCGCTCGAGGCCGAGGGTGTTGGTGCCGTAGCTCAGAAGCCCGGAGATGCTGACGTAGAAGAGGCTGTTGGTGGCCGAGAGCATCCCGCAGCCGAGGAGGATCGTCACCCACTTGCCGCGGATGACCTTCGCCAGCGGCGCCCTGACCACCGCACCGTCCGAACGCGACACCTCCCGCTGCAGCTCGCGGAACTCCGGCGTGTCCTCGACCCTCGCCTGGATGTAGAGCACCACCGCGAACATGACGATGCTGAACAGGAAGGGAATGCGCCAGCCCCAGCTGAGGAACGCGTCGTCGGGCATCACGCCGCTGGCCGCCACGAAGATCAGGTTCGAGATGATCACGGCGACGGGAACGCTGGTCTGGCCGAAGGTTCCGGCGAAGCCACGCCGCTTGGGGCTCGCGGACTCGGTGAGCAGCAGCACGATGCCGCCCCACTGGCCACCGGTCGCGAGGCCCTGCACGAAGCGCAGGATCACCAGCAGCGTCGGAGCGAGCGCGCCGACGGCCGCCGCGCTCGGCAGACAGCCGATCAGGAACGTCGCCGCACCCATGACCGCCAGACAGGTGACGACGACCGGCTTGCGCCCGTACTTGTCACCGAAGTGCCCGGCGAGCACACCGCCGACCGGACGCGCCACGAAACCCGCCCAGAACGTGCTGAAGGCGAGGAGGGTGCCGGTCAGTGCCGAGGAGTTGGGGAAGAACACCTTGGGGAACACCAGGGCGGCCGCGGTGCCGTAGAGGAAGAAGTCGTACCACTCGATCGAGCTGCCGACGAGACCCGCCGCCAGCAGCTTGCGGAAGGCGCGGCGTCGGGTCGCCCGCAGGTCGGAACCTGTGTGGCCGGACCGTTCTTCTGGCTGAGCGAGCGGGGTTGCCATACATGCCGCCTTCGTCGAGAGCACAGGCAGGTGATGACGGTCATGTTAGGGCGCGGTTACGCTGTGATTGAGGTGTGCATCACACACGCCTCGGCCTGGTTTGGTGGAGATTTCTGTCATCTGGCACTGGGAGGCGGCACCGTGGCCGGACATCCGGACGGCGAGGCACCGTCGCGTGCCCTTCTGCGCAGGCAGCGCGAGCTGGCGTCGTTGTACGCCACCGCGAAGTCGCTGACCGCGCTCGGCGAGCTCGACGAGGTGCTGCAGTCGATCGTCCACCACGCCCACGAACTGATCGGGACGGACTTCACCTACCTGTCCCTGGTCGGCGCGGACGGCAAGCTGTCGGCGAAGGCGTCGGAGGGAACGATCTCCGCGTCCTTCCTCACGGCGTCCATCCCGGCCGACGTGGGGCTCGGCGGCAAGGTGCTGGCGTCCCGGAGCCCGCACTGGGTGAGCGACTACGCCGCCAGCACGCTGATCGACCACGATCCGAGCTTCGACCGGCTCGTGGTCACCGAGGCGCTCGTCGCGCTTCTCGGTGTCCCACTGGTGATCCGGGGCGAGGTGGTCGGCGCCCTGTTCGCCGCGGACCGCGCCGAGCGCTCCTTCGAACCGGGCGAGATCGCGCTGCTCAGCGCGTTCGCCGACCACGCGGCGGTCGCCCTCGACAACGCCCGTCTGTACGAGGAGAGCCGGACCGCCCTACAGGAGCTGAGGGTCGCGTACTCGAAGATCGAGGAGTACGTGGCCGTCATGGAGCGAGCACAGGCGACCCACGAGGCCCTGACCGGTGTCGTGCTGGAAGGCGGGACACCGGACGACGTCGCCCAGCTGCTCGCCGACCAGCTGGGCGGCAGCGTCACCCTCCTCGACAGCGGCGGTGCGACCGTCGTCCGGCGGGTCTCGATGTCGAGTCCGTGCCGGACCGAGCCGCGGCTCGACCTGGTCGACGCGGTCAGGAACGCACACCGCTCCGGCCGCTGCACGACCTCCCTCGACGCCGCGGGAGTCGCCCACAGCGTGGCGTCGATCC
Source organism: Actinophytocola oryzae (assembly GCF_004364325.1). Classification (GTDB taxonomy): domain Bacteria; phylum Actinomycetota; class Actinomycetes; order Mycobacteriales; family Pseudonocardiaceae; genus Actinophytocola; species Actinophytocola oryzae. The sequence goes on from NZ_SOCP01000002.1 coordinate 471,302, forward strand.
AGGCGGGGGACAGCTGCCTCGGCGCGCTGGCGTGGAGCCGGGAGGCGGTCACGGACCACGGCGACCTGCGGACCCTGGAGCGGGCCACCCACATCGTGGGGCTGCTCATCCTGAAGGAACGTGCCGTGGCGGAGGCGGGCGAGCGGCTGAGCGGCGAGCTGCTGACCGAGCTGATGGTCGGCAGCCCCGGGATCAGCCCGACCCAGCGCGCCCGCACCCGGGCACGCAACATCGACGCCGACCGGCTGAACCTGGTCCTCGTCGCGGACTCACCGGCGTTGTCGTCCACCGGACTCTCGCGCCACCTGCACGACATCGCCCGCGACCACGCCGGACTGGCAGGCGAACACCTCGGCAGGGCAACGATGATCCTGCCCAGTGACGACGACGAGCGGACCGTCGAGGAGGTCCACCGCCGACTGCGCCGCACGCTCGGAGGTGACGTCCTGGTCGTCGGAGAGCGGGCGGTGAACCACGACTGGGCCCGCGCCTTCTCGCTGGCGAGCCGCTGCGGCGTCGTGCTTCGTGCGATCGGGCACACCGACCTGGGTGCCACGACGGGCCGGTACGCCCTCTACGCGATGATCTTCGACACCGACCGGGGGCGTGAGCTGGACCGTTTCGTCGCCGACTCCATCGGTCCGCTCCTCGACCACGACCAGCGCCGCGGCACCGACCTCGTCGACACCCTCGGTGCCTACTACGCCCATCACGCCAACGTCGCGGCGACCGCCAGGGCGTTGCACGTGCACGTCAACACGCTGCTCAAGCGACTGGACCGCGCCAGCGGCGTGCTCGGCGTCGACTGCCGCCAGGACGACGATCTGGAGCTGCGGCTGGGACTGCGGCTGCACCAGCTGCGGGCGATCACCGCCGCCCCGTCGTGACGGAGTCCCGCAGGGCGGCCTTGGAGAGTTTGCCGGTGCCCGTCTTGGGCAGGGCGGGCACGAAGACGACCTCGTCGGGCAGCCACCACGTGGCGACCATCGGCGTGAGGTGGCGCAGCAGGTCGTCGGCCGTGGTGGTGCTGCCGTCACGCAGGACGACGTAGGCGACGGGGCGTTCGGCCCACCGGGGGTCCGGCCGCCCGATCACGGCGACCTCGACGACGTCGGGGTGCGAGGCGATGGCGCCCTCGAGCTCGACCGAGGAGATCCACTCGCCACCGGACTTGATCAGGTCCTTGAGCCGGTCCACGATCCGCAGGTAGCCCTCGGCGTCGATGGTGGCGAGGTCGCCGGTGCGCAACCAGCCGTCGTCGGTGAAGCTGCCGCGGCTGTCCACGTGGAAGTAGCCACTCGCCACCCAGGGGCCGGCCACCTGCAGCTCGCCGACGGAGTGGCCGTCGCGGGCCAGCTCCCCACCGGTGTCGACGTCGACGACCCGGAGGTTCACGAGCGGCAGGGGCTGGCCCTGGGCGGCCCGCACGGCGACCTGTTCTGTCGGGATCGCGTCGTGGTGCTGGGTGCGGGTGCCGCCGATGGTGCCGACGGGGCTGATCTCGGTCATCCCCCAGGAGTGGGTGATGGGGACGCCGATCGTGGTGCGGTAGGTCTCGGACAGTGCCGAGGGGACGGCGGAGCCGCCGCCGAGCAGGAAGCGGGTGGCGCGGAGATCATGGTCCCGCAGCTGGGGAACGAGGCTCGTCCACACCGTGGGCACGGCACCGGCGACGGTCACCCGTTCGGCTGCCATCAGGCGCAGCAGGTGACCGGGCTCCGAGGACCTGCCGGGAAGGACCAGTGCGGCGCCGGCCATCATCGCGCCGTAGGGGAGACCCCAGGCGTTGGCGTGGAACATGGGGACGATCGGCATGACGACATCGGTCTCGGTGAGTCCGATGAGGCCGGCGGCGAGGGTGCCCAGGGTGTGCAGGACTGTCGAGCGGTGGCTGTAGAGCACGCCTTTGGGTGGTCCGGTCGTTCCGGAGGTGTAGCAGAGACCGGAGGCCAGGTTCTCGTCTGCCAGGGTGAAGGTGTCCTCGAAGGAGCCGGTGAAGGGATCGGCGCTCGCGACCAGCTCGTCGTAGTCGAGGATGCGGGAATCTTCCGGGAGCGCGGTGTCGCTGTCGTCGGGTAGCACCACCCAGTGTCGTACCAGGGGCAGTCGGTCGACGCTGGGCCAGATCCGGGGGAGCAGGCCGCGGTCGACGAACACCACGTCGTCCTCGGCGTGGTTGACGATGTACTCAAGGTGTTCGGCGGAGAGCCGGATGTTGACCGAGTGCAGGACCCGTTTGGTGGCCGGGACCGCGAGGTACAGCTCGAGGTGGCGTCGGGTGTTGGCGGCGAACGTGGCGACACGAGCGCCGACCGGGACGCCGAGGTCTGCCAGCGCGGTGGCCAGCCGCCGGGCGTTGCCTGCGACGTCGGCGTAGGTGGAGCGCTCGGTGCCTGCCGTGGAGACGTGCTTGTGCGCGAAGAGCCGCTCGGCACGCTCCAGGACGTGCGCGATGGTGAGCGGCCGTGGCTGCATCAGTCCGTCCATGACGCCCCTCAGAGTCCCTCGGCACGGTGTCCGTTGCGTGCGTGGAGGTCACTCTAAGTGAGACCCTGGGAGGGGAAGAGGTGAGAACCGTCCACTCATCCACCCGCCACGGCAGTGGTTCCTGACACGCCGAACGACGCCAGGAGCGGGTCAGCTGACGACGTCGTCGCGGAGTTGCCTACGACTGGTCATTCCCAGCTTGAGGAAGATGTTGCTCAGGTGGTACTCGACGGTCTTCGTGGTGATGTAGAGCTCCGCGGCGATTTCGCGGTTGGTGTGGTTCAGCCGGACCAGGTGGGCGATCTGGTTCTCACGCGGCGACAGACCCCGAGCGTAGGGGGAGACCGGCGCTTCTTTGAGCGAGTTCGGTGCGCACCGGTCGATGATCTGCCGAGTACGGCACTGGAACGGGCCTGCGCCGAGGCCGGCGAACCGGGCGAGTGCTGTGGTGAGGTACGGGAGTGCCGCCCGCGCGTTGCCTGCGTCGGCGAGGCGCCTGCCGTAGTCGGCTTCCAGCTGGGCCTGGAAGAAGCTGTGTCGTGGTGATCGTTCGGCGAGGTCGGCGATCTGGTCCTCGATCCGGCGCGAGGCGCCGCTGCCCGACAACGCCGCATCGAGGCGGACGATGGTGGGACGCAGGTAGTCCACTTCCGCCGCCAGGATCCGTAGCGCGGTCAGGTGCTCGGCTCCCTCGGCGTGGTGGCCGGTCGCGATCAGCGCCTCGACCAGAAGCGGTCGCCACCACAGGGCCCACCACGTGTGGGCGGTGGGTTCCGCTTCGTAGCGCAGCTTTCGCAGTGCTGTCAGCATCTTCGCCGGCTCACCTCGGGCCTGGTGCACGACGGCTTCGGCGATCACCGCGTAGCGGGTGTCCTGCGGACTCGCGACGCGGTTGGCGTGGGCCCAGGCCGTGTCGACGTGGTCGGTGGCGGTTCGCCACTGTCCTCGGCCCGCCGGGACCAGGCAGGCGACCATGTGCCGCAGCACACGATGGTGTGGCTGCTCGTCAGGATCCGCCAGCGACAGTGCCTGGTCGACCAGGATCGAGGCGTCGTCCCAGTCACCCCGCACGTAGTGCAGGGCCGCGAGGTACGAGAGTGGAGTCGTACCGCCCATGTTGTGATGTCCGGCGCGGCACATCGCGATCGCCGCACGGAGGTCGACTTCGGCGGCAACGAGGTCACCCAGCATGGTACGGACGGCACCGCGGCAGACCAGCGAGTCCAGCTGTTCGGGCGGCACGTCGACGGCTTCGGTCGGGAGGTGGGCAAGCTCGGCCAGCCCACTTTCCATGCCGTTGGTCCGACAGGTGGCCACGGTCCGGAAGACGGTGACGAAATCGGCCAGTCGAACCGGAAGGCCGCCATGGCTTTCCGCGAGCCGGGCGGCCTCGACGGCTTCCGCCGCGGCTCCGGACCAGACCGCGGTTCCGGCCAGACCGGCCGCGGCGACGGCGCAGATCCAGTCGGCGTTGTCACCCGGCCGATCGAGGGCCGCCGACAGGTGCCGCTTTGCCTCGACCCGGTCACCCGTGGCGAAGAGGGCGACGAGTCCCAGCGTCAGCGACCGCAGCGCGGAGTCGGCGCAGCCGGTGATGTCCGGTAGTGCGGCCAACGCCGTGTTCCTGTTGGGGCCGAACACCGTCTGGACCCACGACAGGAGGAGTCTTCTCTCGTAGTCGGCGCGGTTGACGGACAGGTCGGCTGCCCACCGAAGGTAGCGCGCGGCCAGCATGTGCTGAGCGGCCCCGCCGGCGTCGCGGGCCGCGAGCTCGAGATCGGTCGCGAGAGCCGGGTCCGCGCTCATCGTCGCCGCCACGCGATGGGTCCACCGGGTGACCGGATCGACGATCCGCGCGGCCCTCAGGTGCAACCTGCCGCGCCGCTCGAGTGGGATGACCTCGTAGATGGCGTTCCGGTACAGGCTGTGGGTGACGTTGAGGAGGCCGATCGGAGTCTGTGACGTCCAGCCGAGCAGACCGGTGCCGATCGCCGGTCCGACAGCGGTGGCGGCATCGGGGATTCCCGCCACCTGGGCGGCGCGCGCCGGCGGGCTCGGCTCGTCGAGCACCGCCAAAGCCTCGAGCAGAAGCCGAGGCGGCTCCGCAAGCCGGTGCAGTGTGGAGCGGACGGCCGCGACGATGGATCTCGGCGCGGGCAGCCGCGGGTGCTCGCCGCAGAGGACCGTCGTCGGCAGCTCCTGCAGCAGGGTGCCGAGATGCAGCGGGTTTCCGCCTGCGTGAACGCGGATCCGCTCGGCGGCAGCCGGCGGCAGCTCGTGGCCCCGGACCGCCAGGGACAGCGCACCGACATCGGGTCCAGTCAGTCCCGCCAGCTCGATGACGACCGCGTCGGTGCAGCTCCGCTTCAACTGGTGGAGCGGGCTGTCCGGGTCGTCCACTTCCCGGGTACGGCTGACCAGGACAGTGAGGACCTGGTCAGCCCAGATGCGCCGCAGCACGAAAGCCAACGCCTGCGCCGACGGTGTGTCGATCCACTGGGTGTCGTCGACCAACATCGCGACCGGGCCGACCAACTGTTCCGCACCGAGGAGCGCCAGTATCTCAGCGCCGACGGCGAACGGGCTGGTTCCCGAGGGCACCGGCCTGGACAGCAGCGGAAGCCCACGCAGTATCGACGGTTCGACTCGGCGCACGATCTGCTCGACGACACCGAACTCGAGAACGGACTCCGCCTCGGCCGCCGTCGCGTCGAGCACGGTGAGTTGTGGCCGGTCCACCGAGTGGAGGGCATGTCGAGCGAAGGTCGTCTTTCCGATTCCCGGCTCGCCGTGGATCCACACCGTTCTTGGCGAACCGCCGGCTACCGTGTCGATGATCTCGGCCATGCGGGCGAGTTCGGTACGCCGTCCGACGAAGTGATGTCGACACACGTCAGTCGCCTAACTCCTGGTTCGGACGGTCAGATGAGGCCTTCGCGGAGGGCGTAGGCAACGGCGTGTGTTCGATTCCTGAGCTGATAACGACAGACGACGGCGTGAAGAATATTCTTCACCGTTCGAGAGGAATAGCACAGCTGCTGGGCGATTCCCGCCGTGTCGAGCCCGTCCGCCGCCATTTTCAGAACGGCGCTCTCCCGTGGGGACAGGCCGCCCCGGCATTCCCCGCGCGTCCGTGAAATCTCCTCGAGTAAAAGACCCACGAGATCGGCCGGCAATGCGGCCCCGGTCCTGGTGGCGTTGGCCACGGCGTTCGCGAGTGTGGCGCCGGTCGCCTCCGCGCGGTGGACAAGCCCGCGCACTCCGGACTCGATGGCAGGCAGCAGCGCGGCCTCGTCGACGGCCTCGACGACGAGGACGGCCCGTTCGCAACCCTGATCTCGGATGTCGCTCAGCAGAGCCAGTGTCGTCGTCGCCACGTCCGCCGCGACAACGGCGACCACCTGTGCGCAGATCTCGGTTCTGGGGACCAGCCGAAGCTCCGGCTGGAATCGCAGTTGACCCACCAGACCGGCCAGAGTGAGTGGATCGGTGGCGTGCGCGAGCACGGGAATTCTCATGTTGGGCATCCGGAGGTCTCGATTCGGTTGGACGCGGCACAGCCTGTCGCACCGGAGCCGTCGGCAACCCCGGGGAAAGACCCCAGGAAATTCGGAGATGACACGGACGGGTTAGGGGTCGGTGTTCCGCGAGCGAACCCACCCCTGGCCGCCTCCCGACCGGCCATCTGGAACACTTGATCGGCCTGTCGACGGAACCGGGACGGATTGTGCGGATCAGAACCCGCGTGGCGATGCTCGCGGCGGCCATGACACCTGTGTTCTTCGGATCGGGTGGGGCGCCCAGCCAACCTCGACCCGTCGAGGTTGGCTGGGTTGTCCTCGGCGACTCCTATGTGGCCGGTTCCTTCGTCGGTGATCCAGTGGGCCGGCCCGACGGATGCGAGCGAACGAGCGAGGCCTACCCGGCGGTCGTCGGACGGCGGCTGCGAGAGGCGGGTGTGCCGGTCCGGATGGTGGCGAACGTCAGCTGTGGCGGTGCCCGGATCATCGACGTCACCGAGTCGCAGCGGCCGGTCGGCCGGGACGCACCTGCCGGCGGCTGGCCGGCCGTGCCGCCGCAGGTCGACGCGGTGAAGCGGGACGTCGGGCTCGTCACCATCGGCGTCGGTGGCAACAGCGTGCCGCTCGGCGACCTGCTGTTCACCTGTCTGCGCAGTGGAATCGGGCAACCCGACGACACCGCGCCCTGCCGGGCCGCCGCCGAGGAGTCGGTCGGGACCGCGTACGCCCGAGTGTCCACCGAGTACCGGAACATGTTGGCCGAGGTGCGTGCCGCCGCACCGAAGGCGGTGATTGTCACCGTCGGGGCGCCGAGCGTCATCCCGATGGACACCCGTTCGTGCGACCGAGGCGACGTCACCATGTTCGCCGGCACGCTCGTCGGCCAGGGCATCGCTTCGGTCACCCACGCCGACCTCGGCTGGATCCGCGAGGTGACGGAGAACCTCAACCAGATCTACGCGGAGCAGACCACCTCGGCCGGCGGTGTGTACGTGGATGTCGTGGAGGCGACCAGAGGCCACGACGCTTGCCGGCACCGGGGCGTGAAATGGGTCGAAGGGGTGTGCGGTCCACCTGGAACACCGGTCGCCGAACCGATCGACGCACTGTGTGCCACCGCTCCTCGCGGGCAACGGCGTGCCACCGTCGTCCACCCCAACGCCCAGGGCCACGCCGCTGTTGCACGACAGGTGGCCTTTGCCGTCGCACGCATCTTCCGAACCGGGTGAATTCTCTTCGCGCGCCACATTCCCGATCGGGCACGCGAAATGCACTGCCGCTTGTTTCGGTCCTCACGTGAACCAGGCAGAGTTGAACTCGTCGCCGGAAAGAACGTCCTACTCCGGCAGGCTTTCGGTTCAGAACAGTGAGGAGTAATTCGTATGTCGACAAACTATTCTCTTGCCGTCACGAACAATTCGTCCCAACTCCAGGACATCGTCGTCTTCCAGAAGGCGCCGGACCGCGGCAGGCACAATGTGCTGTCACTCGCGTGGTTGACCAAGCGGGCCCACTCCGGGGCCACGGTCACCTTCAACTGGTCCGAGGACTACAACTTCGTCTGGTCCGAGTCCGGCCCCCTGCGGCCGGGGGTGACCTTCAAGGCACAGCAGGCCGTACCTGCCGACCCGGACCGTCCGGTCAACAACCAGATCCAGTTCGGTTATCCGAGCGAGGCGTACACGTTCGTCGACGGTCCGGCGGTCCGACACCCCCGGCCCGGTTCGATCTACATCAGGACGCTGTCCGATGTGCCCAACGGGGGCGCGTGGGTCGGCATCGGCATGTCGGGTGCCGGCACGTTCGTGGTGCCCGCGACGCCGAACATGGTCTACGACTTCACTCCACACCCCGAATACTGGGTGGCCGCCGGCACGTTCACCGCGGGTGAGGTCATGGACATCGAGGAAATCACCAACGCGCACAAGGTGACCTACGAGAGCACGCTCACGCATTCCCTGGTGCTCCACGCCGACAACCTCATGCGCGCGGCCTAGCTCGTCCCTCGGGGTGGGAGCGCGCGGACCGTTTCGCCGCGCGTCCCACCCCGATTGGGAATTCTCATCCGGCGGTGCCGAACTGTCCCGATCGATCTCAGGAGTTCATTCATGTCGTACGTGACCATTCACATGGACAACCTTCTTCACTCGCTGAAGCGGTGGATACACGAAAACAGGCACGCGATCGACACTATCTCGGTGCGATCAGGAGGCTGGGAGCACTGGCTGAACTCCCAGTTCGCCTACTGGCTCGGTGCCGGTTTCAATGCGCCAGGCCTCGACGTCCAGTCGGAGGTCGAGTCGATCAACACCCTCAATGGCGCGGTCTCGATCTTCGAGAACTTTCGGGAACGTGCCGACCTTGTCTTCAACGGTCTCACCGGTTCGGTGCAGGGTGAACCACCCGTGATCGTCGTCGAAACGAAGTGTCAGACACCGAAGAGGAAGCGGGCTGCGTTCCTGTCGGACCTTCGCAGAGATCGGGTCAAACTGGAGGGAATCAACGCGGAACTCCGCATGATGAACTCGGGCCGGGTGTACGGACTGTCACTGGGAATCTGTTTCGGAGGCATGCCGACTGTGCCTGGCTACACCCAGGAGCACATCACCAACAATATCGCCCTGCAGTGGCAGGTTGTCGATCCCTGTCCAGACCCGGATCATGACGAGGAGTGGGACAGCGACGACGATCCGGATCCGTGGTCGGAGAACTAGGCGAGCCATCGCGATGGCCAGGGCCGGCATGGACCGGGCCATCGCGATGAACTCGGGTCCGCGTCGCTGACGATCCAGTACGACAGTGCCGGCTGGAAGCCCCTACCTCTACGCCGACGGTGCCGTGCTCGGAGTGTGCGGAGAAGGCGACCCGGAACCCGTTGGGCGGCGGCATGTCCCCCCGTGCCTCGGTGGACGAACACGGCGGCGTCGGGCTCGCCGGTGGCATGCGCTCGTCGTAGGAGGACGCGATCCGTCGTCATCCGGACCCGCCGACCCGGCGCAGTCCGTCGAGGACGAGCTGCGCGAGGTGGGCCGAGCGTTGCCGACTGGTCTCCGCGCCTGCGTGGCGGATCGCGGCGAAGGCGCCCGCGACCAGTGCCATCACCTCGTCGACGGTGACGTCGGGGCGTACGGCACCGGCCGCGTGCGCGCGGTCCAGCAGGTTGCCGACCTCGTGGGTGAGGGCGGCGGCCACGTCCGGGGCCGCGGTGCGCAGGTCGTACTCGGCGGCCGTCAGCGCGCTCTTCACCGCCGCGTTCTCGGCGCCCATGGCGACCATCCGGGAGAGCTGTGTGAACAGGGCCGCGGGATCGTCGGTGGCGGCGAGTGCCCTCGCCCCGGCGACCAGCCGCTCCAACTCGTCGGTCGCGACGGCGAGGTACAGCGCCTCCTTCGTGGGGAAGTGCCGGTGGACGGTGCCGGGACCCACGCCGGCGCGCCTCGCGATCTCGTCGAGGGAGACGCCGAGACCGTCCCGCGCGAACAGCTGCTGGGCGGTCCGCAGGACGCGCTCGCGGTTGCGGCGCGCGTCGGCACGCAGCTCGCGTCCGTGAGCCGGTGAGGAGTTCGCCTGCGGTGGCTTCTGCATGGTGACCCTAGTGTAACCGGGGCGCCGACCCGTATAGTCCGAGCACAGAAACGGGGCGTCGACCCGGTTACTGGCGAAGGGAACCACGAGGATGACCGCACACGACGCAGGCGAACTCGTCCGGCGGCTGCAGGAGTGCTTCAACACGAGGCAGTTCGACCAGGCCGACGACCTCTTCGCCCAGGACTTCTTCAGTCACCCACTCGGCACGCTCGGGTTCGAGGCGGGCAAGGAGGCGTGGCGGACCCTCGTCGCCCACTTTCCCGACTACCGCGTCGTCGCCGAGGACGTTCTCGTCGACCGCGACCGGGTCGCCGTCCGCTCCTCTGTGGAGGGAGTGCCGCGCGGTGGCGTACCGCCGATGCTGATCGAGATCTTCCGCGTCCACGACGGCCGTCTCGCGGAGATGTGGGGGATCGGCCAGGGACTCCCGCTCGAGGTCCTCGCCGCGGGCTGACCCGGGGGAGTCGTCGCGCGGCCGGTCGGCGGGCTGGCTAACGTGGGACCACATGGTGGCTATCGCACGCACGGATCTCGACGTCTTCCCCCTCTGCCTCGGCGGCAACGTGTTCGGCTGGACGGCCGACGAGCCGACGTCCAGGGACGTCCTCGACGCGTTCACCGAGGCCGGTGGCGACTTCGTGGACACCGCGAACTCCTACCTCGTCGAGCACGGCCAGTCCGAGACGATCATCGGGCGCTGGCTGGCCGACCGGGGCAACCGGGACGAGATCGTCGTGGCCACGAAGGTCGGCGGCGGTCGGGGAGCGGTCCGCAGCCTGAGCGCGGCGACGATCGAACAGGAGGCCCACGCCTCCCTCGAACGCCTGCGCACCGACCGCATCGACCTCTACTACGCGCACTTCGACGACGAGTCGACGCCCCTGGAGGAGACGCTGCGTGCCTTCGACGCGCTCGTCAGGGCGGGCTCGGTGCGCTACCTCGGCGCCTCCAACTACACGCCGGACCGCCTCACCGCCGCGCTGCGGTTCCAGCGTGACAACGGGCTCGCCGAGTTCACCGTGCTGCAGCCGCACTACAACCTCGTCGAACGGGACTTCGAGCGGACGCTGCTGCCCGTCGTCGAGGAGTGGGACCTCGCCGTGGCGCCCTACTTCGCGCTGGCCAAGGGCTTCCTGACCGGCAAGTACCGGCCGGGTGCCGACGCGGTCGAGTCCCCGCGAGCCGAGGGCGCCCGCGCCTACCTCGACCGCGACGGCGAGGCGGTGCTCACGGCGCTCGACGAGGTCGCCGCCGCCCACGACACCACGCAGGCCGCCGTCGCGCTCGCCTGGCTGCGTGCCCGCCCCGGGGTCGTCGCCCCGATCGCCAGCGCACGCGGCACCGACCAGCTCGCACAGATCATGCCCGCGGGCACGCTGACGCTGACCCCCGCCGAGGTCGACCGGCTGACGGCCACCACACAGGTCGCGTCGCGGACCTGAACCACCCGACGGGCAGACCTCACCCGCGCGGATGATCGAGAATGGTCGGGTGGAGGCGGCGCGGATACTGGTCGTGGAGGACGCGGAGGCGATCCGCGTCTCGGTGGAGTCCGCGCTGGCCGCTGCGGGCTGCCAGGTGCTGGGGCGGCCCGACGGCGTCGACCTCGAGCGGCAGCTGGCGGAGTTCCGGCCCGACCTGGTCGTGCTCGACGTCATGTTGCCCGGTCGCGACGGGTTCGCGCTGCTCGACGTGATCCGCAGGCACTCCGCGGTCGGGGTCGTGCTGCTCACCGCCCGTGACGCGGTGGACGACCGCCTTCGTGGGCTGGGTGGCGGGGCCGACGACTACGTCGTGAAGCCGTTCGTGCTCGCCGAGCTGGTCGCGCGGGTCGAGGCGGTGCTGCGGCGCATGGGCCGCGCGCAGCCGGTCGTGGAGGTCGGCGACCTGCTGATCGACCTCGACCACGGTGTGGTGCGGCGTGGTGGCGTGCCGGTCGAGCTGACCGCAACCGAGCTGCGGCTGCTGGTGTTCCTCGCGCGGCGGCGGGACCGGGTCGTGGGCAAGGCCCAGCTGCTGACGGGGGTGTGGGGGTACGAGGAGTACGCCGAGAACCTGGTCGAGGTCCACGTGAGCGCGTTGCGGCGCAAGCTGGAGGAACACGGGCCGCGCCTGCTGCACACCGTGCGTGGCCGGGGTTACGTGTTGCGGGCATGAGCGGCGTGCGGACCGGGTCGCTGCGCAGGCGGGTCACGCTGACCGCGCTCGCCGTGCTCGGTGTCGTGCTGGTCGCGGCCGGGATCGCCGTGCACGCGGTGTTCACCGCCCAGGCCGAGCGGGGGCTGAACGCGTTGCTCGCCGGGCGGGTCCAACTGGCCAAACAGCTGGCGCGGCAGAACGTGACACCCGCGAACCTGGTGCGCCGCGTGGACGCGCCGGGGCTGCGGGTGAGCCTGACACTGCCGTCGGGCGAGCGGCTGGGGGAGGAGCCGGTGCGGGGGAGCGACCTGCGGCAGGTGCGGGCGACGCTCACCGGGTCGCCGAGGATCGCCGGTGCGCGGCTGGTGGTCAGCGCGGACACGGCGTTGCTCTCGGGTGCGACGAGGACGTTGCGACAGGTGCTGCTCGGCGCGGGTGCCGCGGCGCTGCTGTTGACCGCGTTGGGGCTGGTGTTCGGGATGCGGCTGGCGCTCGGCCCGTTGGACGCGATGACCGGGCTGGCGCGGGCGATCGCGGGTGGCCGTCGGGGTGGTCGGCTGCGACCGTCCAGGGCGGACACGGAGCTGGGGCGTGCCGCCTCCGCGTTCGACGACATGCTGGACGCGTTGGAGGGTGCGGAGCGGGCGGCCCGCGCGTCGGAGGAGCGCACCCGCCGCTTCGTCGCCGACGCGGCGCACGAGCTGCGCACCCCGATCGCGGGTGTGCGTGCGGCGGCCGAGGCGGTGCTGTCGCTGGGGCCCGACGCCGATCCGGTGCAGCGGGACCGGCTGCAGGTGCTGCTGGTGCGGGAGTCCGAGCGGGCCGGGCGGCTGGTCGAGGACCTGCTGGAGCTGGCCAGACTCGACGCGGGCCTGGTCCCGGCCCGTGACCCGGTGGACCTGGCCGCCGTGGCAGGGGCCCAGGTCGAGCGGCTTGCCCTGGTCGCGCCCAGTGTCACGGTCGAGGTGCTCGGCGACCCCCACGTGTGGGTGCGCGGCGACGCCGACCGGCTGACGCAGGTGCTGGGCAACCTCGTCGACAACGCCTGCCGGGCCATGGACGGCCACGGCACCCTGACCGTCACCGCGACACGCACCGCGAGCCACGCTCGGCTGACCGTCGCGGACACCGGCCCGGGTGTCGCACCGCGGGACCGGGAACGCGTCTTCGACCGCCTGGTCCGCCTGGACGCCGCCCGCTCCGACCGGACCGGTGGCGCGGGCCTCGGGCTGCCCATCGCCCGGGGCATCGCCAGGGCCCACGGCGGCGAACTGCGTTGCCTGTCCCGCGAGGACGGTCGCGGCGGCGCGGTCTTCGAGCTGACCCTGCCCTGAACCCGCGGCAGGCCGTCCGTCCGGGTGTCGTGGCCTGCGAGGACTTGCCGGGGTCGGTGCGCTCTAGACGCGCAGCAGGCCGTCCATCCGGGTGTCGTGGCCGGTGAGGACCTTGCCGGGATCGGTGCCGAGCACGTCGCCGAGCATGGTGGCGTAGACGTCGCGGAAGTCCGTCGTGGACCGGAGGTCGCCGTTGTCGAGGTCGGTCAGGCTCGGTTGCTCGCCGTGGAAGCCGCCGTTGACGCGGTCGCCGAGGACGAGGACCGGGCCCGCGGTGCCGTGGTCGGTGCCGTCGCTGGCGTTGCCGCCGACGCGGCGCCCGAACTCCGAGTAGACGAGCACGACCGCCTGCTTGCCGCGATCGGTCCTGGCGAGACGGGTCGCGAACGGTGTGAGTGCCGCGTCCAGTTCCTTGAGCAGCCGCTCCTGTGTGCCGCGCTCGTCGGCGTGGGTGTCGAAGCCGCCGAGGGACACCGAGTACGCCCTGGTCGGCACGCCTGCCTCGATGAGCCGGGCGACCACGTCGAGCTGACCGGCCAGTCCGCCTGAACCGCCTGCCGAGGCGCCCTTGTTCCGGTCCTCGTCCTCGTCGGCCTCCTCGTCGGGCGCCGCCGCACCCCCGAGCACACGCGCCGACTCGTGCAGGTCCGCGATCGACTTCGCCACCGACGCACGCCAGTGCTCCTCACCGCGTGACGACGAGCCCAAGGCCGAGAACGCGGTGCCGAGGTCACCCTTGGGCAGCATCAACCCGCCTGCCGGCAGTGCCGCGGCCGCCGTCGTCGCGCCCGCCAGCAGCGGCGGCAGCACCGGGTCGACCGCGAGTGCGTGCAGCGGGTCGCCGCCGGTGGCGTCGAGCCAGCGGCCGAGCCAGCCGGTCGACACGGAGGTGTCCGGTGACGCGGTCTGCCAGATCGCCATGGAGCGGAAGTGGCTGTGGTCCGGTTTCGGGTAGCCGACGCCACGCACGACCGCCAGCTTGTGGTCGTCCCACAGGCCCTTGAGGCCCTTCATGCCCGGGTTGAGACCGAGCCCGTCGCCGAGGTCGAGCACCTCGTTCGGCTGGTAGGCGAGGTCGGGGCGGGCCTTCTGGTAGGCGGCGTCGGCCGCCGGGACCACGGTGTTGAGGCCGTCGTTGCCGCCGTACAGGGTGACCACGACCAGCACGCCGTCGGACGGGTCGAGCGGGTCGTCGGCGGCAGCGGACAGCAGCGTGTCCCAGTCGACCTGGGTGGCGCCCACGGCCAGCGCGCCCGCCGCGGCGACCCCGGTCCAGGTCAGGAACCGGCGCCGGGTCAGGGGGTTCATGTGGTCGGTCATCCGCTCACCACGTATTCCGGTGCACACGCCGCGAGGGCGGTCACCTGTGCCGGGTTCGCGGCGACCTTGCCGAGCGCCGCGCGGGTACGGTCGGAGAACGCGTCGACGGACAGCAGGACCCGAACCGCCTCGACCGGGTCCTTCCCCGACACGGTGGACAGATCGGCCGTCTTCGCCACCAGCTGGGCGATCCGCAGCCTGGTCAGTCCGGCCGCGGTGGTCAGGAACGCCGCCCCCGCGGGCCACCCGCCGACACTCGGCGGCCGGAACGGCACCTGCCCGAGGGCGACGAGCCCCTGGTAGAGCTTGGTGCTCACGCCGTCGTCCAGTGTGGACGGCCGCAGGCCCGCCGCGCGCAGCAGCCCGGCCAGCCACTCGACGGGCTGCTTGACGAGCGTCGTCCGGTCGTCCCGGAACGCCGAGGTGCCCGCCACCGCCCGCAGCACCGCACGGATGTCTCGATTCGTCCCGTAGGCGCCGACCAGCCCGTCGAGCGTGTCCTTGTCCGGCGGGGTCGAGGAGACGAGTCGGAACCACAGGCGCCCCACCACGAACGGCGCCGACTCCGGCCGCTCGAGCACGTGGTCGACGAAGGACTCGGCGCTGAACTGGGCACGCTCCCCGAGGATCTCCTCGGGGCCGTCGTCGTGCCGCTTCGGGACCAGCTTCGTCGCACCGGTGGCGCGGTTCACGGTCCACCCGGTCAGCGCGCGGGCCGCCTCCCGCACGTCGGTCTCGCTGTAGTGCCCGACGCCGAGTGAGAACAGCTCCATGAACTCGCGTGCGAGGTTCTCGTTCGCCGCGCCCGTCGTGTTGTCGTCGCCGTCCAGCCACAGGATCATCGCCGGGTCGACCACGAGCGTTCGCGCGAGGTCGGTGAAGCTGCCCAGGCCGCGCTGCCGGAACGTCTGGTTCTGCTTCAGCATCAGCGCGGGCACCTTGACCTTCTGCGCGCTGGTCGCGAAGTGGCCGTGCCAGAACCAGGTCATGCGCTCCGCGGTCACGTCGGCGCCCTGGGTGGTCACCATGCGGTCCAGCCACCAGGCGGCGAGCTGCTTCTCCTGCGCCGCACGCTGTTTGTTGGCGGTCTTGCGGGCCTGCTGGTCGTCCTTCGGCGGCTTCGTCGTCACCGGCAGCTCGGGCGGCGCCGTGCCGCCGCCTGCCGGTGCGCCGAGCAGCCGGTCGAGCGTCTCGTCGAACGGTCGCGTCAGGTCCCCGGGCGCGGCCCCGAAGCCGAACCTGTCCCAGAGCCTGCGCACGGCGGCTTGCTCGCTGAGCACTCCCATGCGCCGATCATCGACGGCCGGGGCGAGGCGCGGCCAGGACGCGCGCCCCATCTTCAGGAAGCCTTCAGCCGGGGTCAGTCGAGCCGGGTGGGGAGCCCGAAGCGGGGGTAGAGGGTGTCGAGGTGGAAGCGGGTCACGGCGTGCACGCGGTCGCCGGTCGAGGCGAGGACCAGCAGGCCGGCGGGGGTCGCGGCCGGCGCTCCGGGTTCGCGCAGGTAGGTGCCGTAGGCGGGCAGGCCGTTCGCGCGGGTGGGGACGAGGTGGCTGGTGCGGTCGGCCCGGTAGGCGAACGAGGCACGCAGGAAGGCGGCGATGGCGTCGGTGCCGTGGTACTCGTGTGGCGCCGGTGGCATGGCGAGCCAGGCGTCGTCGGTGAGCAGCGCGATCAGCCCGTCGATGTCGGCGGCGGTATAGGCCTCGGCGAAGCGGCGCCCCAGCTCCCGCTCCGCCGCCGCTCCCGGCCGCGGCGGGGGACGCTCGCCGTCCAGGGCCGCCCGAGCACGTTGCAGGGCACCCTTGACCGCGGTCGGGGTGGTGTCGAGGATGTCGGCGACCTCGTCGGTGGCGAAACCGAGCACGTCACGCAGCACCAGGACGGCCGTCTGCCGGGGTGGCATGCGCTGGAGGGCGGCCACGAAGGCCAGCTCGACGGCCTCGGCCGCCTGGTACCGCGCCTCGGGTCCTGGCGCGGTGTCGGCGATGCCGTCGAGCAGGGCGTCCGGGCAGGGCTGTAGCCAGGTGATCTCACCGCGCCGCGACGGCTCGGGTGGCTGGAACGGCGGTGTCGGCTCGGCAGGCACGCGGCGGTTGACCGCACGCATCGCGTTGAGACAGCGGTTGGTGGCGATGCGGTACAGCCACGACCGGAGCGAGGAGCGGCCCTCGAACCCGGCCAGGCCACGCCATGCCGCGAGCAGGGTCTCCTGGAGGAGGTCCTCGGCGTCGGTCAGCGAGCCGAGCATGCGGTAGCAGTGCACGAGCAGCTCACGCCGGTACGGTTCGGTGAGCGCGGCGAACGCGTGCCCGTCACCGGCACGGACGCGCTCGAGCCTGTCCTGGTCCACATCGGAATCGTGCCACTTCCCACCGACAGCGTTCCGTTCCCGACGCGGCCGGTGTCTCAACAGGTCGGAGGACCCGACTGACGAGGAGACCGACATGACCAGCCCGGCCCAGCAGACCGCGCTCGCCTACTTCGAGGCCTGGACCAACCACGACCTGGACGGTGCCATGGCCTACGTCGCGGAGGACGTCGTCTGCGACGCACCCGCGGGCCGCATCGAGGGCGCCGCCGCGTACCGGGCGTTCATGGCGCCGTTCGTGGGCACCCTGAAGAACGCGTCGCTGATCGCCTCCTTCGGCGACGACCGGACGGCCGTGGTCGTGTACGACACCGAGACTGTGCCGGTGCCGAGCGCGCCGGCCGCCGAGTGCGTCACCGTCGTGGCAGGCAAGATCACCCACAGCCGGTTCATCTTCGACCGCGCCCCCTTCGACGCCGCCCGGCTCAGGGCGTCGGGTGGTCGGAATGCAGGGTCGTGAGACGGCCTGCCCTGAACTCGTCGCGGGCTCGGGAGCGTTGGACCTTGCCGCTCGTGGTCCCGGGCACGCTCATGGGCCCGTGACCCCGGCGAAGGTCCGCAGCGCCGGTTGCGCGAGAAGGGTGACACCGGCGACGACGAGCAGCCCGCTCAGCACTCAGCTGGCGGTGGCGCCCGCACCGGTGAACCGCAGCAGTCCCGGCGAGGTGTTCGCCACGACGAGGAGCTCGACCCTGGCGCCCGCGGTGGGCAGCCCGCCGACGAACGGGCACGACCGCCGCCACCGCGTGATCATCCGCCGGCCCCTTCGGTTGCCTGGCAGCCCTCGGCGCCGAGGTGGTAGTCGAGGTGCAGGCCGGTGATGGTGAACGTGCCCGCGGCGGCCGACCCGGCGCTGATCGTCACGTCGGTGAACTCGGCCCGTCCCGACCGGTAGGCGTTCTCCCCGGAGCCGACCAGCAGGTCGACCAGGTTCAGCGCGCCGTCGACGAGTTCCATCTCCAGCACGTTCGTCGGCAGGGAGACACTACCGACGGAACAGCCGACCTCCGTGCCGCACTGACGAGATACTCCACACGCTGCCGACAGCGGCGCGAACGGATGGCAGCGCCGTCAGTGGGTGCGCTGGAGGCGCAGCGCCAGCGCGGTCGTCACGGCGAGCACGATGGTGCCGATCGACTCGACGACGAGGGTCGTCGGGACCAGGGTGAAGCCGAGGGTCTCGGTGATCCCGAAGAGGCCGACGGTCAGTGCCAGTACCAGCGCCAGCAGCGTCCCCACCATGAACAACAGGCTGAGCACGCCGGCCGGCAGCAGGAACCGCCGTGGTGCGGCGAGCATCGCGATGGCCAGGACCAGCCCGCCGATGGCGTTGAGGACGAACAACACGCCCAGCGTGCCACCCACCCCGTCGAAGACGAGGTAGAGGTGGATCCCGCCCATCGCGAGGAGGGCCACCGCGCTGACGATCCGCCAGACGACCGGCGAGAGCACTCCGCTCGGCCCGGCATGTGTGTAGTTCGAGCTTCCCGCTCCGGCGTCGATGGTTCCCATCGGAACCTCCCTTGGTCACAGCTCTCGTGTCGATGGCCCTTGCCCCGCACTACGCCTGCGTCCGTCGACAGGTTCAACCGCCGGTCGGCCAGGGGTCGTGAACCGACTTCACGGCCTGAACCGGACAGGTCTCGACTGAGGAACAAGAGGATCGTTTCGGGACCTCTCCCGCGCACGTGTGGTTAGCGTTCGGACACGGTGCGGAAGGCAGCCCGCGCACCGAACGCCAACCGAACGGAGCTGATCGGGATGAAGATCCGACCCGGCACCCTGTCCGCGCTCGCCGCGGCCGTGGTGCTCACCGGCTGCTCGATCGGGAACCCGACCTCCAGCGAGGTGTCCCTGCAGTACGGCAGCGGCCCGTTCGACTCGCGGAAGTTCGTCGAGTGCGAGACCGAGCGCGACGTCAGCGACGTGAACGACGACCACTACTACTACCCGAGCGGCCAGCGGGACTTCTCCTTCGGCGACGGCGACAAGATGGACTCCGCCGCGCTGACGTCCACCACCCAGGACTCCCAGGAGATCAAGGTGACGGGCACGGTCAAGTTCACCCTGAACACCGACTGCACCCCGTTCACCGACCCGACCGGCAAGGCCTGGCCGGGCGGCAAGCTGCAGATGTTCCACGAGCTGATCGCCTACAAGTACGACGCCGCGCCGACCGACGGCGGCGAGCAGATGAAGGAGGGCTGGTCGGCCCTGCTGCGCAACTACGTCGGCGCGGCACTGGACCGTGCGACCGACAACGAGGCGCTCAAGTACCCCTGGCAGAAGCTCTACACCGACGCACCGTCGAAGGCGCAGTGGGAGCGTGACGTCCTCGCGCAGCTGCCGAAGGTGCTCAAGAACCTCACCATGGGCGTCGACCTGATGACGATCAACTCGGTGCTGTTGCAGAAACCCGGCATCCAGCCGGACCTGATGGAGGGCCTGACGTCGAAGCAGGCGGCACAGCTGCGCAGCGAGGCGGCGGAGGTCGACAAGGAGGCGGCGGCGAACTTCCCCGGCGGCATCCCCGGTTACCAGGCCTACCAACAGCAGCAGGCGGTCAACGAGGCCATCAAGTCGGGCAAGGTGCAGGTGCTCCCGGTGCCGCAGGGCTCACCCGTGATCGTCTCGCCGACCAGGTGACCGGGTAGCGTCTGGACGATGGCCAGGAACGTGGACGCCGTACTGTTCGACTTCTCCGCCACCCTGTTCGACGACGCGGCGGTGTTGACCGTCACCGGGGTGCGGGCCGCCGCGGGTGAGCGCGGGGTCGCGCTGGACGACGAGCAGGCGGCGCGACTCGTCGAGGTGTCGCTGGCGACGGTGGACGCCCCCGCCGGACACGCACGCCGCGAAGGGTGTGACCGGTCGGCGGACCGGCACCGTACCGTGTGGACGGAGCTGCTGACCGAGGCCGCCACCGGGTTCCTGCCCGGCCAGGAACCCCGGACGCTCGCCGACGCGGTGTACGCCTGCCTGACCGACCCGCTGAGCTGGCGGGCCTACCCGGACACCGCCCCGGTGCTCACCTCCTTGCACCGGGCCGGAATCGCACTCGGCGTGGTGAGCAACATCGGCTGGGACATCCGACCCGCGTTCGCCGCGCTGGGGGTCGCCGAGCTGGTCACGAGCTTCACGCTGTCCTGCGAGCACGGCGCCGTCAAACCGGAGCCCGCGCTGTTCGAGGCAGCGTGCACACGACTGGGGGTACCGGCCGAGCGGGCACTGTTCGTCGGCGACGACCCGGTCAGGGACGGCGCGGCCACCGCCGTCGGCATGCCGGTGTACCTGCTGCCGAACCACCGTGCCGCGGACCGGCCCCGTGGGTTGGCTGCCGTGCTCGCCATCGCCGGGTGCTGAGCTACGGCAGCACGAGCGTCTTGCCGAGGAACCGCCCCGACGCCTGCTCCCGCAACACACCCGGCAGCTCGGCGAGCGGTACCTCGCACGTGATCATCCGCTCCACCGGCAGCGCGATGCCCGCCAGAGCCTCCACCGCCGCGCCGAAGTCGGCGGGCACCGTGCCGTAGCTGCCGGCGACCACCACCGGCTTGCCGCACCACCGCGTGGACACGGCGGACTCGGTGCGCCGCACGGTGTCCAGGTCGCAGTCGAGGCCCGCCAGCGCGTCACCTGGCTTGGTACCGCCATAAAGCAGCACCAGCCCACCCGGCACCACCACACGCAGCGCCTCGGCCAGCACCTCCGGTCGCACGAAACTGGTCGTGATCACCGCCGCGTCCACGCCGTCCGAAGCCAGCTCCGACAGCGGCCCGACCGGCACCTCCAGCACCCGCCGCTCCCGCAGGAACTCGGTCCGATCGCCACCACGGTTGCCGACGACCACCGACGCCCCACCGGCGTGCGCCAGCCCCGCCGCCAGCACCCCGGCGGTCCCCGCGCCGAGCACGGCCAGCCGCAGATCCCGAAGCGGTCTGCCGAGATCCATCGTGAGCACGGAAAGACAGTGCCGCACACACGCGACAGGCTCGGCGAACACCAGCCGCCGCGCGGACAACCCGTCCGGCAGCACGGGCAACGCCGCCACCAACCGTTCGACCGGCCCGGCCACCCACATCTCCGTGGCGAACCCCGAACCCCGCCGCACCGCGGGCACGTTCGGGTCCAGGCCGACCCTGCGGCCGGGAGGCAGCCCCGGCACGTCCGACTCCGTCACCACCCCGACGATCTCGTGGCCGAACTGGCTCACGCCGTGCCTCGCCCCCGTCACCTCCTTGAGGTCCGACCGGCACAGCCCGGCCAGCTCGATCCGCACCAGCACCGCGGGACCGTCCGGCGGGCGCCGCGCAGGCTCGTGCGACAGCACGGGTCCCGCGGGCCCCAGCTCCACTCTCACGGCAGCTCGTCCAGCGCCGCCCCGAACCGGTCGGCGATCAGGTGCGCGTCGGCCGTGCTCAGCACCAGCGGCGGCCGCAGCTCGATCACGTTGCCCAACCCGTGTTCGGACACCCGCGTGATCACGCCCTGGCGGTGCAGCTCCTTGTTGAACGCGTGCGTCTCGGCCACCGCCTTGCCGCCGTCCGGCGTGATCAGCTCCACCCCCAGCATCAGGCCGAGGCCGCGAACGTCCCCGACGATCGGGTGATCCGCCCGCAGCGCGCGTAACCGGTCCAGCAACACCGCGCCGCTGGCACGCACGTTCTCCAGGAAACCCGGGCGCTGCACGATCTCCAGCGTCTTCACCGCGGCCGCCGCGGACAGTGTGTGCCCGCCGTAGGTGAACCCGTGCAGCGAACGGTCCCAGCCGCTCATGCGTTCCTCGGTGAGGATCGCGGCGAGCGGCAGGCCGCTGCCGGTCAGTCCTTTCGAGACGGTCATGATGTGCGGCGAGACGCCGAACGTGTCGGCGGCGAACATTTGCCCGGTGCGGCCGAACGCGGTCTGGATCTCGTCGAAGATCAGCAGGATGTCCCGCTCCTCGCAGAACGCCTTCAGCTCGGCGAGGTAACCGGGTGGCGGGATCACGTTGCCGCCGACGCCGCTCACCGGCTCGATGATCAGGCATGCCACGCTGCCGGAGCTGGCGTAGTCGATGAAGTCGTCGATGCGTTGCACACACCAGAAACCGCACGTGTCCGGGTGCTGCCGGTAGAAGCAGCGGAAGCAGTACGGCTCCGGCACGTGCACCGAACCCGGGAACCGGTACGGGAACGGCGCCCGCATCCGGCTGCTGCCACTCAGGCTCGCCGCGGCCAGCGTCTGGCCGACCTGTCCTCGGAACGGCACGATCACGTCCCGTTTCCCCGTGTGGTGCTGGGCGATCTTGATCGCGCCCTCGTTCGCCGTCGAGCCGCCGGAGCTGCGCAGGTTCACCCTCGTCAGGTTCTCGGGGCTGATCCTGACCAGCTCCCGCATCACCTCGTTGGTCGGCTCGGTCTGGAACGACGAGCTGGCGAACACCAGCCGCTCGGTCTGCTCCCTGATCGCGGCCATCACCTCGGGGTGGTTGTGCCCGAGCAGCAGGTTGAAGGTGCCGGACACGCAGTCCAGGTACTCGCGGCCGGTGCTGTCCCACGCACGCACCCCCGACCCGCCGACCAGCAGCGCGTCGCCGAGCTGGTACTGCGCGACGTCCTGGGGATCCAACGCGTCAGCCATGGCTGTCCTCGTGGTCCTCCGCGAGGCCGTCGAGCTGGGCACGCACCCACTCCTCGAGCGTCCACGGCGCGGCCACCTCACGCCTGCGCTTCGCGGCCGCCGCCCGTTCCTCCGCGGGTGCGGTGAGCCCGGCCCGGATCGCCTCGGCCTGCTCGACCAGGTCGAACGGGTTCACCGTCCGGCACACGGGTGCGAGCACCTCGGCGGCGCCGCACATCTCGGACAGCACCACGTCGGCGTCCCTCGTGTTGACCAGCGGGGCCTCGAACGTGCTCAGGTTCTGCCCGTCCACGGTGGAGTTGAAGACGAGCAGGTCGGCGCGCTCGAAGCAGGCGATCGTGTGGTCCACCTCGTTGTCGCAGTGGCTGCGCACCCGGTCGCCGCCCAGCTCGCGGTTGGCCTCCGCGACCGCGTCCTCCACCCGCCGCTTGTAGTCGGCGTTCGCGTCAACGTAGAGCCGGTTGGGGTTCATCCGGACCAGCAGCCTGACCGAGCCCAGTCGTTCGTCCCCGCGAACCGCCATCACGAACGCCCGCACCGCACGCACCGCGTTCTTCATCGGGTCCGTTCGTCCACTGTGGACGACCAGGGGGTCGGCGCCCGCCCACTCCTCGACACCGTCGGGCAACCGGGGCGCGCGACCGCGCAGGGCGAGCGGGCTGTAGCCGAGCGGCATGGCCCGCACCCGGCACCGGTGGCCCCGCCAGTGCACGACGCCCGCCTCCCGGTCGACCTCCGCGTCCGGCAGCAGATCCGCGACACAGTCGAGGAAGTTGCGCACCCACCGCCACGCGAAGAACCCGATCGTGGTGGCGGGCAGCATGCTCTCGACCAGCGCGGTGCGCACGGGCTTCGGCAGGATCCGCCAGTAGTCCGCCGACGGCCACGGGATGTGCACGAACAGCAGCACCGGCGCGTCCGGGCGCCGCTGCCGCAGCAACGCGGGCACGCCGATGAGCTGGTAGTCGTGCACGAGGTATACCGGGTCGGCCACCTCGGCGGAGGCGCCGAGCAGCGCGCCCGCGAAGTCCTCGGTGAACCTGGCGAAGTGGTCCATCGCCGTGTAGGTCTCCTCGCCGAACGTGGGCGTTGTCCACCGGTCCCAGCCGTAGTTGTTGGCCGCCCACAACAACTCCGCGGTGAGCAGGTTCTGCACCACGGCGAAGGTCTCCCGGTCGTGGCGCAGCAGCCGGATGCGGATGTCCCGCCCGGACGGCAGCCGGACCTCCAGCCCGTCCGGGTGCTCCGCGGCGGCTTCGCGGTCCTCGTCGGTGTCCGCGCTGGCGATCCAGGACACGCCGAGGATGCCGGCCTGGTCGGCCACCACGTTGCCGGTGCCGCCGGGCGCCAGCCACGGGCGGAGCGCTCCGGTGTCGGGGTCGGGCGCGAAGCTCACCGCGGCGCGCTTGCTGGCCAGGAACAGGTGGCGATCGGTCACGGGGACGTTCCTCCGGTGGTGATCAGGCGGCTGCTGGCGGACAGGACGTCGACCGGGTCGAGGCCGGTCAGCTCACGCAGTGCCCCGGCCCGTTCGCTGTGCAGGCAGGCGTTGCGCGGGCGGCACGCGTAGGCGCTCTCGGTCCTCGGCACGGGCCGGATCAGTGCCGGATCGGCGTCGCACGCGGTCGCGAGGTGCTGGGCCCACGCCAGCCTGGTGAGCCTGCGGGGACCACCGAGGTGCAGCACGCCGGTGTGGTCGGTGCCCAGCAGTGCCGCGGTCCAGGCGGCCACGTCGTCGACGAGTACCGGGCTGTTCCAGTGGTCGGCGGGCACCGGCACCGGCAGGCCCGCACGCATGCGTTGCACGCACGTGGTGAGGAAGTTCGGGCGCAGGCCCGCGGGGTCCCAGCCGTAGACGAGGCTCACCCGCAGCACCAGTGCCGCGCCGGTGGCCAGGAACCTGTCCTCCGCGGCCAGCTTGGCGCGCCCGTAGGCGTTGGCCGGCTCGGGTGGCTCCGACTCGGCGCAGCTGTCCTTGTGTCCGGAGAAGACGTTGTCGGTGGAGATCAGCAGCGCCCGCCTGCCGTCGAGCGCGGCGGCGAGGTGTGCGGCGCCACCCGCGTGCGCGTCGGCGGCCTCGTCCGGGTGCTCCTCGCACCAGGTGATGTCCGACGGGCCGTGCACCACGACAGCCGCGTCCGGTCGCAGTTCGGCGATCCGCGTGCGCACCTGTGCCGCGTCGCCGACGTCGAGCGGGGACCAGGGCAGGTCGGCGGTCTCCGGGGTGGCCGGGCGGCGGCGCGAACTCAGCGTCGGTTGGTGTCCCGCCGCCCGCAACTGGTGGGCCACGTGCGAGGCGAGGTAACCCGCCCCAACCACCAACACCCGTAAGGGCTCACCCACCCGAGCCTCCCAGGGCAGATTGGTGACGTTCCGTGTCGAATTGCGCCGCCAGAGTCACGATAGCGTAGGAGGTGTCACCTCTGCAGGGTGAAGATCGGGTTGCGGCAGCAGTCGGAGCACCTGGGCGCCGAGCAGCACGACCAGCCCGAGCGCCGCCACCACGCCCAACGCGGGCGGCAGGCCGATCCCCGCGGCCAGCAGTCCGACGAGTGGCGGGCTGGCGAGGAAACCCGCGTACGCGGTCGTCGTCACCACGGAGATCGCGGTCGACCTGCGTCCCGGCTCCACGGACCTGCCCACGGCGGCGAGCAGCGTGGGCACCATCGGTGCCAGACCGATCCCGGCGAGCGCGAAGCCCGCGAGCGTCAGGACGGGCAGGCCCGCGAACGCACCGACGGCCAGGCCGCAGCCCCCGACCACCGCGCCGATCCGCACCAGCGTCGCCTCCGCGAACCGATCACCCCTCCACTGCGCGAGCATCCGGCCGGCGGACAGACCCGCCATGTACGCGGCAGGCCCGGCGCTGCCCAGCAGCGGTCCGGTGCCGAGGTCCTGCTGGAGGTGCACCGCGCCCCACTGCTCGACCGCGTTCTCCATCAGCAGCACGGTCGCCGCGACCGCACCGACCCACAGGAGCGGCCGCAGCCAGCGCGACCCGGTCACGGGCAGGGCGGTCTCGTCCGGGGCGTCGGCGCCCTGCCAGCCACGCCGGTCGACCGCGAGTGCCGCGCTGACCAGCACCAGCGCCGCGACCACGAACAACACCACCTGCCTGCTGACGTCAAGCTGCCTGGCGAGGCCCGCGGCGGGCCCGGCGAGCACCATGGCGAGCGGGGTCGCCGCGTGCACCTTGTTGAACAGCCGCACGCCGTCCCGGGCCTCGTGCGCGGCGGTGGTCGCGTTCAGCGCCACCTCGATCCCGCCGCTGCCCGCGCCGACCAGCAGCAGTGCGACGACGAACAGCGGCACCGAAGTGGTGAACGCCGTCAGGGTGATGCCTGCCGCGAACACCACCGTCGCGGCAGGCAGGGTGTGCTGCGCGAAGCGGTCGGCGAGCCTGCCGGTGAACACCATGGCGGGCACCGCGGCGACCGGCACGGCGAACAGCGAGAGGCCGAGCCCCCTGGTGTCGAGTTCGAGTGCGTCCTTGAGGTCGGGGATGAGTGCGGCCCAGCCGCCCCAGAACACCCCCCAGGTCGCGGCAACCGCCAGCAGCCCGAGTACTCCTCCGGTCCTCCCGCGCACGTGACCTCCGTGTCCCGCGTCGCCGCGATCTTCCGGCACGGTGCGTGACCGTACCGGTGCTCACGATAGCCACGTTTGCCCGATTACCCGGAAGCGCGGCTTCGGTAGCGTTGCTGACGGACGGCGACAGGGAGGTGGCCAGGGGTGCGGTGCTGGGCGGTCGACGCCGGGGGCAGCTGCACGACGGCCATGGCCGAGGGCGGTCACCGGTGGGGCGTGGGCTCGATCAACCCGGCGTCGGTGGGCGCGGCGGCGGCGGACGCCGAGCTGAGCGCGTTGTTCGCGGTGCTGGCCGACAATCTCGGCCCCCGACCGGTGTTCGGCTGGCTCGCGACCGCCACCGTGGACGCGGACGCCCCGGAACCGGAGCTGGCACGGCTGACGGCGTTGGCCACGGTGGCGGGCCTGACCGGCACACTGGTGATCTCCCGGGACATCGTGCCGCTGCTGGCCGCGCGTCCGTTGTGCGGCAGGGGAGTGGCGGTGGTGTGCGGCACGGGGTCGGGCTTCCTGGCCGGCGACGGATCGCACCCGCCCGTGTCCGTTGGCGGGTGCGAGTACCTGGGCAGCGACGAGGGCAGCGGCTTCGACATCGGCTTGGCAGGGCTGCGGGCGGCGGTGCGCGGCTCGGACGGCCGAGGCCCGAGGACACTGCTCGCTCAGGAACTGACGGCGAACTCGGCTGGGGCGATCACCGACCTGGCCCGCACGCTGGCCGCACGCCCGTTCCCGAAAGCCGCGGTTGCCGCTCTGGCGCCGGCGGTGTGCCGCTGCTGGCTCGCAGGCGACGCGGTGGCAGGGGCGATCGTCGACCGGGCACTGGACGAGCTGGTCGCCGGCGTGCGTGCGGCCAGGGACCGCGCGGGGCTCGGGGGCGGCACGTGGTCGGCGGTGCTGTCGGGCGGGGTGTTCCGTGGCTGCCCGGAGTTCGCCGCCGCGCTCGCGGGGCGCCTGACCGACGAACTGGGCGCCACACCGCGCCCCGCGGTGGTCGACGACCCGGTCGCGATGGTGCTCGCCGCCGCCACCACACACCGAGACGAGTTCCCAAACACCCTCGCGGGCCGCTGGGCATGGCCCCGCGAACTCGGGACGGCCCCATGAGCGAGACACCCGCGCCCGTCGAGGTCGGTCTGTGCCTCGCCGCGTTGTCGCCGCTCGGGCTGGCCGGCGCGGTCACCGTCGCGGCGGACGTCGGCGTCGAGGTTGTCGACCTGCCCGCGGACCGTTGCTTCGGGCTCACCGACGCCGACCGGCTCACCGACACCGACCACCACCGTGAGCTCGCCGACGTGCTGCGGGCTGCGGGTGTGCGCGTCGGGTGTGTGAGCAACAGCCGCGACACCCAGCTCGTGCTCGGGCCGCACGGGCCGCACACCGACCCGGTGTTCGCCGGTTCCCCCGCCGACAAACGCGAGTACGGCCAACGCGCCGCGCTCGGCACCGTCGCGCTGGCCGCCGGGATCGGGGCGCCGCAGGCGCGGCTCATGCTGGGCGTGCCGGACCTCGGCAGGTGGCTGTCCTGGTGGGGGAGCGAGGTCTCCTGGCGGGACAACGTCTCCGCCTGGACCGAGGCGGCCGCACCAGCGCTCGCGCTCGCCCGCGAGACCGGCGTGCGGGTCGTCGTCGAGCCGCACCCCAAGCAGGTGGTCTACGACCCCGCCAGCGCGCGGGCACTGCTCGACGCCGCGCCGGACGTCGGGCTGTGCCTCGACGTCGCCAACATGGCCGCGGTCGGGCACGACCCCGTGCACGCCGTCGGCTGCTGGGGTGACCGGCTCGCCGCGGTGCACGCCAAGGACCTTCAGGTGTGGCGGCAGCCGAGTGACCCGCGCGGTGCCGGGTGGTCCCGGTACGGCCCCGGCCCGCCGATCCGGTTCCGGGCGCTCGGGTGCGGCGAGCTGCCGTGGGCACGGACGGTCGCCGCCCTGCTCGACGAGGACTACCGAGGAGTGATCTACGTGGAGCACGAGGACGCCCTGCTCCCGACCCGGCAGGGCATCGGCACGTCCGTGGCGGCACTGCGCACGCTGCTGCCGGCAGGCACACCACAGGGGCGCACCTGGTGAGCGCACTGGAAGGCGTGCGTGCCGGCCTGCTCGCCGGCGGTCTCGGCGAACGGATGGGCCGGCTCACCGACGGGCTGTGCAAGCCGCTCGTGCCCTACGCCGCGTCCTGCCGGCTGGTCGACTTCAGCCTGGTCAACGCCGTCCGATCGGGCGTGCCCGAGGTCGTGCTCCTGTCGCTGCACCGCGAGTCCGACCTCGCGCGGCACCTGCTGGCGCACTGGACCGGCCACCCCGGCACCCGCATCCACTTCGGGCCCCACGACGAGCTGCTCCGGTCGGCAGGCGGCCTCGCCGAGGGCGAACCCCTGCCCCCGAGGCCGCCGGAGCACGGCACCGCCGACGCGTTGCTGACCAACGCCGAGTACCTCCTCGCGCCGGGCGCGCGGGACGTGCTGGTGCAGCACGCGGACCACGTGTACCTGCTGGACTACGCGCCGATGGTGGCCGCGCACCGCGAGTCGGGCGCCGACTGCACCATCGGCGTGCAGCGGATCGAGCGCCGGTACGTGTCGCTGTTCGGCATGGTCGAGGTGGACGACGAACTGCGGGTGCGCGCACTGGTCGAGAAGCCGGCCGAGCCGACCTCCGACCTCGTCTTCACGGCGTTCGGCCTGTTCCGCATCGACACCCTGCGGGAGGTCCTCGACGAGCTGACCGCGCTCGGGGAGGACGGCTGGCAGCACGACATCAGCAAGGACGTCCTGCCACACATGATCGCGACCGGCCGGCGCGTGTCGGCGTTCCCGATCTCCTGCTACTGGGCGGACATCGGCACCGTGGAGCGCTACCGGGTCGAGCAGCTCAAGCTCCTCGACCTGCCGATGGACCCGCAGGCCATGCCGCGCACGCTGTCCAGCGCGGCGCCGACGTACCTGCCCGGGTGCAACAGCCTGGTCGGCGCGCCCGTGCCGCCGGGCGCGGTGGTGGAGGGCAGCGTGCTCCACCCGGGCTCCCGGGTGGAGCCGGGAGCCGAGGTGCGCGGGTCCATCGTGCTGCCCGGCGCGACGGTCGCCGAGGGCGTGACGGTGGCCGACTCCATCGTGCTCGCCGGGGAGACCGTCACCGAGGACCGGCACGGCCTCGCGCACGTCTGACCGTCTACCGAGGACTCAGCCGGCCTGTCGGTACCCGGTGGCGTCGGCCGTGATCGCGGCCCGGATCTCGTCCTCGGTGACGTCGTCGGCGATCACCGTCTCGCCGAGCGCGGCAGGCAGGACGAAGCGCAGCACGCCGTCGCGGATCTTGCGGATCTGCCGCAGTGCGCCGATCGTGGCCGTCACGTCCAGCTCGACGGGCAGGTCGTCCAGCACGACGGGGAGACCGACCGCGGCAAGCAGGTCGACCAGGCGTGCCCTGGTCCGCCAGTCCAGCAGTCCTCGCCGCTCGGCGATCCGTGCCGCGCACGCCATGCCGAAGGCGACCGCCTCTCCGTGCAGGATCGGGCCGTAGTCGGTGACGGTCTCCACCGCGTGGCCGACGGTGTGCCCGAAGTTCAAGGGGCGCCGCAAATCCCGCTCGTACGGGTCCTTGGCGACGAGCCTGGTCTTGACGACGCTCGCGCCGTGCACGAGGCGGGCCGTGGTCGCCGGGTCGCCGTCGAGGATCGCGGGGTGGCGGTGCTCGATGAACTCGAACAGCTCCGGCGACGCGATGACCCCTTTCTTGATCACCTCGGCCAGCCCGGACCGGAGCTGCCTGCGGTCGAGCGTGCGCAGGTAGGAGACGTTGGAGACAACGGCTTTCGGGTGGTAGAAGGCCCCGATGAGGTTCTTGGCGGTGTGGTGGTCCACCGCGACCTTGCCGCCGAGCGCCGCGTCGACGTGCGCGAGCAGCGTGGTCGGCACGTTGATGTAGGGCACGCCACGCATGTAGGCGCTGGCCACCCAGCCGACGGTGTCGATCACCACCCCGCCGCCGACGGCGAGCACGACGTCCCGGCGGGCCAGTGCGGTGCCGGCCAGCCAGTCGAGCAGCTGCGTGGCCGTGGTGAGGCTCTTGCTGGCCTCGCCGGCGGGGAACGAGGTCGCGGTGACGGACAAGCCGTTGTCGGCCAACATCTCCGCGAGCCGTCGCGCGTGCAGCCTCGTCACCGTGTGGTCACTGATCAGCGCCACCCGCCTGCCGTCGATCTCGGCGCGGAGCCGCTCGACCGCGGCCTCCTCCGTGCGACAGACGGAAACCGTGTACCGATCGTGCCGGTTCGCGGTCGTGACCAGGTCCTCTTCCGAGCTGCGCGGTAACGGAACCTGCTCGCGCACCCGGACGTGTGCCACCACCCGTCCAGCACCCCCAGACATTCACTCCACTGTGGACAAACAGAGGATTCTCTTCTCCCATCGTAGTGATATCTGGATCGTCCGCCCGACGAGTGACGATCAGTACCTGTTCGGCCCAACCCGGCCCGGCGTGCTAAGCGCAGAGTCAACAACAGTGCGCCAACCGAGTGACGCCCCGCCAAGCGCCGGACAGTTACCCGCCGGACGACAAGGGCTGGCAACACCTGCCCCGCTGACATCCAGTCCTCTGTGTACTCATACACCTGTCCCAAGCAGCAGGAGATCCCGCAGGGGCGACCCGGCCGACTTCCAGCTCACCGCGGCCACGACTCCCGACCGCCGTTCCCGGGTGAGCCGACGTAGCGCGCCTCAGGGCGGGAACCCGTCGAGCACCTGCCTGAGCCCGCGAAGTGCCGGTGCGAGTTCGGCACGCGCGGTGCCGCCCAGTGCGATCCGCAGCGCGCGGGGCGGGTGAGGCGTGGTCGAGAACGCGGCGGCGGTGGCGACGAGGATGCCCGCGTCCGCGAGGGCGGCGGCGACCGCCGCGGTGTGCAGGTGGGGCGCGAGGCGCACCCAGCAGGAGTACGAGACGGGATGCGCGGTGACGTCCAGGCCCGCCAGCTCCTGACGGGCGATCGTCTGGCGGGCGGCGGCATCCACGCGGCGCTCGCGTTCCCGCCGCGCCACGGTGCCGTCGGCCAGCCAACCGCGGACCAGCGTCGTGACGATCGTCGGGAGCCCCCAGGTGGACGCCCGCAGCACGGTCCGCGCGGCGTCCACCCGGTGCGGCGGCAGCACGGCGAACCCGAACCGCAGACCGGCCGCGACGTTCTTCGACAGGCTCGCCAGGTAGCAGGTCCGTTCCGGGGCGTACGTCTGCAGCGGCGGCGGTGCGTCGGGGTCGAGGTAGGCGTAGGTGCCGTCCTCGACCAGCAGCAGGTCGCGGGTCCTCGCGATGTGTGCGAGCCGCTCGCGCTGTTCGTGGTCGAGCACCCAGCCCAGCGGGTTGTGCAGGGTAGGGATCACGTACGCGGCGCGGACGGGCCGGTCGCGGCAGAGGCGGTCGAGGGCCTCCAGGTCGGGGCCGCTCGGGGTGACGGGGACCGGCGCGAGGTCCAGGCCCTGGACACCCGCCACCAGCTTGAGTCCCGGGTAGGTCAGGGCGTCGACCGCGACGACGTCGCCGGGGCGCGTCGTGCACCGCAGGATCGTGTCCAGCGCGTGCTGCGCCCCGCCCGTGAGCACCACCTGGGCCGGCGGGACGTCCAGGCCACGGTCGAGCAGGTGCGTCGCGACGGCGGCCCGGTCGGCCGTGCGCCCGGCGGGCGGTGACTGGCGCAGCAACGCCTCCGCGTCGCCGGCGCCTGCGAGGTCCCGCAGTGCCTGCCGGAGCCCGTCTGCCTCTCCCGGCGAGGTGGGCTGGTTGAACGACAGGTCGGCTGTCCTGGGTACCGCGAGCACCCGGCTCGGTTCCGGCCCGTCGAAGCCGGAACGGTCCCGGACGAACGTCCCCCGGCCGGGCTCGCCGACCACCAGCCCGGCCGCCTCCAGCTCGGCGTAGGCGCGGGTCGCGGTCGCGAGGGCGATCCCGCGCTGCCGGGCGAGCGCGCGGTGGGTGGGCAGCCGGGTGCCGGGGGTGAGCGTGCCGGCGCGGATCGCGGCCGCGAGGTCGTCGACGACCGGCTTGTAGCTCGGGATGCGCACCCCGCCACTGTATCCAGGACAATTCGTCGATTGTCCTGCTTTCGAGGTTCTAGCGTGGCGTCGACCACGCGTTCCCCAGGAGGCTCCGTGACCGTCCACGTCCAGCAGGACGACGACCTCGCCGTCGTCACCATCGACCGCCAGGCCAAGCTCAACGCGCTCGACTATGCCACCATCGACGAGCTGCGCGCCGTGCTCGATCGCCTGGAGGCCGACGACGCGGTGCGGGCGGTGATCCTCACCGGCGCGGGCGACCGGGCGTTCAGCGCCGGGGCCGACATCCCGTCGCTCGCGGGGAGCATCGCGGCGGGTCCGGAGCGGGCGTTGCGTGAGATCGTCCGTCGCGGACAGGGCCTGACCCGGCGGATCGAGGAGCTGGCGAAGCCGGTGATCGTGGCGGTGAACGGCCTCGCCTACGGCGCGGGCTGCGAGATCACCGAGGCCGCGCCACTCGCGATCGCCGCCGACCACGCCACGTTCGCCAAGCCGGAGATCACCCTCGGCTTCCCGCCGCCGTTCGGTGGTTCGCAGCGCCTGCCCCGGCACGTCGGGCGCAAGCGTGGCCTCGAGCTGGTCCTGACCGGTGACCCGGTCGCCGCGACGCGGGCGGCCGAGCTGGGTCTGGTGAACCAGGTCGTCCCGGCGCCTGAGCTGATGGCGGCCGCGCGGGCGCTCGCCGCGAGGATCACCCGGCACGCACCGGATGCGGTGGCCGCCTGCCTGCGTGCGGTGACCCGGGGCATCAACCTGCCGATCGACGAGGCGCTCTCGGTCGAGGCGGCCTGCTTCGCGGGCACACTGGGGACCGACGGCGTCCGCGACGGGCTCGCCCGGTTCCTGACGCGCTCCGCCCCGGCCTGAACCACCGGTCCGAGCACGGAGTCGGCGTTCTGTGCCGACCACGTGGTCGGCACAGAACGACGCCGCTCGACACACCCGGTCTCGGCGTGAGCGGCGTTGCCGTCGATGCCTCCTCGGCCTCGGGCGGACGCGGCCTCGACGGTTGGCGAGCCGGCTATCCCACCGCTGTGCGGAAGGGTGTCGGCACGAGCAGTTCCACGTTGCGGTCGGAGACCGACCCTCGGCGGCCGTCCTCGCCGGGTACCGGACGTTCCCTGGACTGCCAGTCGTTGCCCGCCAGCTCCCTGGCCAGCGCGGCGAGCGCCGTGGGGGAGTCCAGTCGCCGCCCGGGGTTCGCGGGTGCGTCCATGTCCACGATCGTGGCGAAGATGGACAGGGTGCCGTCGGCGTTGTCGACCAGCTCCAGCACCCGGGACTGTTGCGGCCAGTCGATGTGGGCGGCCGTGTTGACCTCCCAGAAGCCGCCGCCGGCCGCCGCCCGGTGGGGGATCACGGTGTTGCGGTGGGTGTGCCCGTTGACCCACAGCACCACGTTCGGGAAGCGCAGCAGCAGGTCGCGGACGCCCGCACCGTCGACCCGGCCCGGTTCGCCGACGACGTTGTCCATCGAGCCGACGGTGTGGTGGCTGAAGATCACGAAGAGCCGGTTCCCGCGGCGGTGGCCGGGTGTGCTGCTGCCCTCGGTCAGCTCACGTTCGAGCCACGCGTACTGCGCGGCGTCGATGGAGCCCTCCGAGCCGCCGTTGGGGTTGACCGTGTCGAGCACAATGCCGCGCACCAGCCCCTGGTCGAACGCGTAGTAGGCGTTGCCGGTGTCCAGGTTCCACCGGCCGAAACCGTGCCCCCTCGGCGACGACGTGGTGGCGAAGTGCTCGCGGATCGTCTCGACGCGGCTCACGAACCGCCGGTCCGGGTCCGCGGTGACCGTGCGCGCCGGACCGCCCAGCAGGGTCGCGAGGCCACGCGGGTCCAGCGTCTGCAGCTGCTGGGCGAGGACGATGACGTCGGTGCCCGGCGGCAGGTCGACGATCTTGCGGTCGCCGACGGCCAGTGGCGCCAGCGCGGGGACCGGCGGCAGGTTCCCCTGGATCAGACCGTCGTGGTTGCCGTAGGCGGTGAGCCACGGCATGTCCAGGCCTGCCGCGCGGAACGGCCGCCGCGCCGCGTCGAGCAGCCCCGGCACGGTCGGGAAACCGTAGCGGGCACGCGGTAGGTCGTCCTGCTGACCGGCGGGCGTGCCGTCCGGGTGCCAGTACCGCACGTCGTAGGACGTCTGGTCGGCGACGCCCTCGTAACGCGTCAGGTCGCCGGAGTCGGGCCGCACCCGCCGCCCGTCGAGCAGGTCGATGTACCAGCGCAGCTCGTTGTGCTGCACGTTGTCCACGTTGTCGCCGGTCGCGATGGTGAACGCCAGCCGCAGCCCTGTCGCGGGCCCTAGCCCGACCCGGTTCATCGCGCGCACCATGGCGTCGCTGATGTGCGCGGACAGGAACTCGTGCGCCCGGTAGGACGACTCGAACGGCAGCAGACTCGCGAACGGCGAGTCGGGATCGTTGTAGCGGTCGAGGAACTCCACCCGGGCAGGCGACTGGGTGTCCATCGCGTGGATGTCGGTGAGCTGTCCGAACGCGACGATCGCGCGACCCCGGCCGTGGTGCCCGCCGCCCCGGCGGGCGGTGGTCAGCAGTTCGTCGCGGACCAGATGTGGTTCGCCCGGCCCACGCACGATCGGCCGGTACCCGCCCGCGCCCGGCGGGCCGAGCAGCAGGGTGCGGTCCAGCGTGGTGTTCTCGGGGTGGAGGCGCCGGGGGTCCGCGTAGGCGGTGCCGCCCAGCGCTCCCGTGGCCGCCACGGCGGCGCCGAGCGTTCCGACGCGCAGGGCGTCCCGTCGGCTCAGCACCATCGCCGCCTCCTGACGTCGCGAACGTCGAAGCATTGAACGTCAAAAGGCGACGAAGGTCAACGTCGACCGCACCGAGCGAAACGGCCGGCAACGCGGTCAGGACAGGTGGTCGAACCGTGCGACGACGGCGTCGCCGCGCAGGACGGTGCCCGCCCACGGTAGTGCTGGCCGGACAACGCGTCCGAGGCCCGGCGGCGCGAGAACGTGAGCGCGACCCGGTCGCCCTGGTGGACGGGGACCGGTTCCCGCACCGGCAGGTACGCGTGCTTCCAACTGTCCGACGCCGTGCCGTGTTCGATGTCGTCGCCGGAGATGTCGAGCACCTGCACAACCCGGGCATCAGCGTGCACTGGGAGGGGCCGTGGGCGTCGGGCTTCCCGGTCGTGGACCAGCACACCTCCGACTGGACCGACGACCTGCTGAAGACGGCCGCGGAGCCACGTTCCTCCTGACCGGCGGGCGAGGCGCGGAGCAAGCGTGCCGCCGGTCGCGGTCATGGCGACCGCCTTGTCAATCAAGTGCTTGATGGATAGAGTGGGTGCATGTCAGCCACACCCGGTCCGTCCACCGGCGAGCCGCCCGTCAGGGGTCCGAAGACCTGTGACGCGAGCGGGATGTTCGCTATCCACCGCATGCTGCAGAGGTCCTTCGACGAGGCCGTCGAGCTGGTCGGTGGAGTCCCGGCGGGGGATGTCGGTCATGCGAAGGTCGTCGCCACGCAGTTGAACCTGATCTCGAACGCGCTGCATGCGCATCACGAGGGCGAGGACACACGGCTCTGGGACATGATCGACCAACGCGCGCCTGCCTGTTTCCTCCACGTGGAGCGGATGAAGGTCCAGCACGCCGCCATGCTCGTGCACCTCCAGGCGCTCGACGAGGCGGTGCCCGCCTGGCGTGCCAGTGCCGCGCTCGCCGATGCCGAACCGGTTCGGGTCGCCCTCGCCGGGGTCTCCGCCGCGCTCGCCGCGCACTTCCCCGACGAGGAGGCCAACATCGTGCCCGTCATCGAACACGTCGTCGCCCAGTCCGAGGTGGACTGGTTCGCCAAGCACGGCCGCAAGGCCACTCCCAGGGGGCAGGGATGGAACATGCTGGGCGCCATCCTCGCCGGTCAACCCGACGGCGGCGCCATGTGGCTCAGGAAGCACATGCCCGGACCGGTCGGGCTGATCTGGCGATTCGTCGGCGCCCCTCGGTACGCACGCTTCCGTGCCGCCCTCGAGGGACGTCGACGCTGACCGCGCAACCCGGTCGACCGGCGACCACTACGCTGACCGGCGAGCATCCGACTGGTACCCGTGGGAGGTTGGCCGATGCCGGGTCGCAGGCGTACGGCCGTCGAGGGCGAGCAGCGGCGTGCGCAGATCATCGAGGCCGCCGAGCACGCGATCGCCACGACGGGCTTCGAGGGCCTGCGCGTCCGCGACGTCGCCGACCAGGTGGGCATCAACATCGCCACGCTGCACTACCACTTCCCCACGAAGGAGGCGCTGGTCGCGGCCGTCGTCCAGCGGATCGTCAGCACCCTCGACCGGGTGCCGCTGAGCGACCCCGTGCAAGACCCTCGGCAGATGCTGGTCGACCACGTCGAGCACATCCTCGGTCGCTTCGGCGCTGACCGGAACCTGTTCGTGGTGCTCAACGAGACCTACGCCAGGGCAGACCGGGACGCGGAGCTCCGCGCGGTGCTGCTGGCCAACGACCACGCCTGGGCCGAGTACCTGCGGACCATCTTCGCCGCGGGCCGCGACGCGGGGCAGTTCCGGACGGATCTCGATCCGGACGGAGCCACCGTGCTGGTCATCGGCTTCCTCAAGAGCCTGCTCACCCAGCTGGACCTCACCGCGGAGCGCAGACGCCTGGCCGCCGACGAGATCATCCGCGCCGTCACCGCCCCGTAGACCTCGACGACCGGCGTGTGCTGGTCGTCGCCGTCACGCCTCCCGCACAGGACCGAGTAGATCGTGCGGGCTCATTCGTCCATCAAGTGCTTGATGTGTGTCGTCGGGCTGCCACTTCGACCCAAGGTGGAATCGGACAACCATGACCGCACCGACAGGACCATTCCCCTCCCACGACCCGTTCACGGCGGAGGACCAGGCAGGGTTCCTCCTGGCAACCGGGGCGAAAAGCCCGCTGGCCTGGCTGCCGTCGCTGGACTCGTACCTGGTCAGCAAGTACGAGTACGTGCTGAGGTTGCTCAGGGATCCCCGGCTCACCAACGAGACGATGACCTACCTGTTCGACCGGTTGTCACCCGCCGACCAGGACAGAGTGCGGCACGTCCGCCGTTCCGTCGACATGTGGATGGGCGGCACCACGTCCGAGAACCACGCCCGGTTCCAGAAACTGCTCAAGAGCTCCTTCAGCGTGTCCGCCGTGAACGCCCTGCGGCCCCGCGTGCGCGACCTGACCCACGAGCTGCTGGACGCGGTGGTCGGTGCCGGCCGGATGGACATCGTGGCCGATCTGGCCCTCCCGTTGCCCGCCGACGTCATCGCCGAGATGCTCGGCATGCCGGCGGCCGACCGGGACCTGCTGCGCGTCTGGTCGCGCGACGTCCTGGGGATCTTCCAGCAGGGGACCATGGATCGGCTGCTCGCCGGACAGACGGCCATCGAGGAGATGGAGGACTACCTGCGACCGATGGTCGCCGCGCGCCGCACCGACCCCCGTGACGACCTGATCACCATGTTCACCGAGGCCGAGCGGGACGGCCGGGTGACCGAGGACGAGATCGTCGCCAACTGCGTCATGTTGCTGTTCGGTGCGCACCAGACGACCGCGACAGTGATCACGCACGGCCTGGCGCTGCTGATGCGACACCCGGAGCAGATGGCGTTGTTGCGGGCCGAGCCGGACCGAACCCCGGCCGCTGTCGAGGAGATCGTGCGGTTCGACGGTCCGAACAAGGCGATCGCCAGACGCAGCCTGCAACCGCTGACCATCGCGGGCCACGACTTTCCCGTGGGCCAGAACTTCCTGCTGTCCCTGCAGTTCGCCAACCGCGACCCGGACGCCTACACCCACCCGGACCGGTTCGACATCACCCGCACGGACGACACCCGCCATCTCGGCTTCGGCATGGGCACCTACTACTGCCTGGGCGCCGCACTCGCTCGTGCGCAGGTGGACGAATGCCTGCGGATCGTGCTCGGCCGGCTGCCGGAACTGTCCGAGGGACGGCAGTTCGGCCATCACTACACGCGCCTGCCAGTACGGTTCTGACACAGGGTCGTCCCGTTGGGGACTGTGCCGACGGCACGACTGACCCGGAGGTGCCCGACCCCGAAGACGAGGCCCTGCAAGGCCGCGTGACCGGCCTCACGCGGAGAGGATCTCGACGTACCCGTTCGTCCCGTTCACGCGGATCCGCTGCCCGTCGGAGATCAGGCGGGTGGCGTGCTCGACGCCGACGACGGCGGGCAGGCCGTACTCGCGTGCGATCACCGCGCCGTGGGTCATGAGGCCGCCCACCTCCGTGACCAGGCCGGTGATCGCCACGAACAGGGGCGTCCAGCTGGGGTCGGTGTAGGCGGTGACCAGGATGTCGCCAGCCTCGAGGTCGGCCTGCGCCATGTCGAGGATGACGCGGGCCCGCCCCTCGACGGTCCCGGCGGAGACGGCGAGGCCGACGAGCGCGCCCTCGGGCAGGTCGGCGCGTCGGTAGGTCCCGGCGACGGCCTCACCGTCCGATGTGAACACCCGGGGCGGTGTGAGCGCCTCGTACGACCGGAACGCCTCCCTGCGGCTGCTGACGAGCGCGTCGTCCACCTGGTCGGTGCGCACGACGTCGTGCAGCTCGGACAGCCTGAGGTAGAAGATGTCCTCCTTCTCGCGGAGCACCCCGGCCCGCACGAGGCGCTCGGCCTCACCCAGCAGGGCCTGCTTGTACACGAAGTAGCGGCTCACCATGCCGTACTTCGGGTACTCCCGGTAACCGATGAAGGTGCGGACCCGGTCGATCATCCGCCGGGTCTCCTCGGCCTTCCGCTCGCCGTCCGGCAGTGCCCGCAGGCGCTCCAGCAGCTCGTCGGCCTTCCGCAGCGCCTCCTGCCGCCCCTGCTCGAAGCGCCTCGGGCCCGCGCCGTGCTCGAAGTTCCTGACGTTGCCGAGGATGACGGGCACGAGCGTGGTGGGCCGCTCGCTCCACCTCGGCTTCGTGACGTCGATCTCGCCGACGCAGCGCATGCCGTACCGGTCGAGGTAGCCGACGATGGCGTCCCGTGCCTCCGGCCCGCCGGGGAGCGTGGCCAGCTCGTCGAGGAAGTCGTCGTCCTCGACGCGTTCGAGGAAGGCCACGACCTCGGGACGGGGGCGGATCACGTCGGCGACGTCCAGGAGTGCGAGCCCCATCTCGGAGGTGACGTTGTGGGGGACGGACTGGGTGAGGGTGTCGGCCGCGTTCTTCTCGCCAAGCCACGTGTGCAGCTTGTCGTTGAGCCACCAGGTGGCGTCCATCCCGGCCACGACCACCTGCATGCTCAGTTCGCTGAACTGGATCCGCTTCAGCTCCTGGATGTCCGCCGGGATGAACTCGAGCAGCCCGGTCCCCGACCTGGTGCGGATCTCGCGCTTCAGGGCGGCGACGGAGGCCTGGGAGCGTTCGATCAGCTCGGCGACGATGGCCGGGTCGGTCCCGACCGTGCCCTGCGAGCCGGGCAGCGACCACCCCTGGGGGTCGTCCGGGACCGACGGGATGAAGTCACCGCGTTCGATGACGGTCTCCAACGCGTCCCTGATGAGCGGGTCGGACCGCCCGAGCGCCTCCAGGAGCCCGGAGCGGCCCGCGGGGGAGGACAGGGTGCGGGTGACGTCGACGAACAGCCGCCCGCCGGCCTCGGCCATGGGAAAGGGGGTCGTCAGCTGCCACAGGGACAGCCCGAGGGGTTTCATGGCGTCGGTCATCATCTGCTGGTGACCGACGGAGACGTACACGTGGTTGTCCCCGTCGGTGGTCTCGGGGAGCGGGAAGAGCGTGGTGATCGGCCGGCTCTGGACGACGGAGAACCCGTCGCCGACCAGGCACCACTCGATGTCCTGGGGGTGGCCGAACCGCGCCTCGATCCGCCGCCCGAGCCGTACGAGCCGCACCACCTGCTCGTCGGTCAGCACCGGCCGCTCCCGCGAACCGGGCTCGATCGCCTGCTCGCGCGTCCCACCTCCCGGCACGGCGTGGATGGCGAGCTGCTTGGCGGCGACCGTCCTGTCGACGACGTCGCCGTCCCGCACCCGGTACACGTCCGCGTTCACCAGACCGGAGACCAGTGCCTCGCCGAGGCCGAAGCCGGCCTCCACTGTGGACACCTTGCGGTTCGACGTGACGGGGTCGGCCGTGAACAGGATGCCCGCGGCGTCCGAGAACACCATCCGCTGCACGACGACGGCCATGTGGACCCTGCGGTGGTCGAAGCCGTTGCGCAGTCGGTAGGTCACGGCCCGCTCGGTGAACAGCGAGGCCCAGCAGCGGCTGACGTGCGCGAGGACCGCCGAGGGGCCGACGACGTTCAGGTACGTGTCCTGCTGGCCCGCGAAGGAGGCGGTGGGCAGGTCCTCGGCTGTCGCGCTGGATCGGACGGCGTAGGCGCCCTCGCCGAGCGGCCGGGTGATCGCCGCGGCCAGGTCGTCGGGGATGGGGGCCTCTTCGATGCCGCGGCGGATCTCCGCGCTGAGCGTGTGGATCGCGTCCCCGTCGCCCGGTGTCAAACGTGACAGCCGGTCGAGCTGGTCATCGATCGTCTGTGCGATCACGCGCCGGAAGGCGTCCGTCGTCACGCAGAAGCCGGGCGGGACCTGGATGCCGTCGATGCGCGAAAGCTCCCCGAGATGCGCGCCCTTGCCCCCGACCAGGGCGACCTGCGTCCGGTCGATCTCCGTCAGCTCCAGCACGTAGCGGTCGGGCGGCACATCGCCTTCGGTGTCAGGCATTTCGCTGGTTCCCCCTGCGTGGTTCGCGGTGTGAGCCGAGAATTCTGCGGCAGGACCCGGGTCTTGCCGCAAGCCCCCCGGCGTGCTGTACATTGATCATGGCGGGGAGTGCGACTCCTTGCCACTTTTGCTTTCCTGGCCCGGTGGCGACTACGAGGTGGCGGCCGTGAACAGTCAACCCACACACGCGGCCACGTCGCCGGCGTCGGTCCGCCGCTGACCCCGACCCTTCCGCGTCACACCGAGAACCGGCCACAGCACCCGAAAGGGCAGCGGATTCGCGCCGAAGTACCGACCCATGGCCACTGCTGTCGAAAGCCCTGCCGGACCTAGGTTCTTCGGCGTCTACTTGGGACCGGAGCCGGGACGACCGTCGAGAAGTGACGGAACCCGCCGTTCCCCACGCAGCGAAGGGAGGATCCCGTGCAGAGGTTCCGCGTGGTCGCGGTGCTCGCGGGCACCGCGGCGGCCCTGGTCTCGTTCGTGCCGGGCGCCGCGGCGACCGGCCTTCCCCAGGGCCCCTACGAGATCTACAACGACAGCCATGGCGCCCACATGTGCCTGGACGTGCCGGGCGGCAACCCCGCCGGTGGCGCCAGGATCCAGCAGTGGGACTGCTGGGGCGGGGACATGCAGAAGTGGTACGCCGAGTTCACGGCCTACGGCGCCGTAGGCGAACCCGCCTACTTCCGCTACCGGAACGTCGCCACGAACAAGTGCCTCGACATCCCGGGAGGCGACCCGGCCAACGGCGTCCAGGTCCAACAGTGGGACTGCTGGGCAGACGGGTCGGCCGGGCTGATGCAGCAGTGGCAGGCGCTGCCGATGGACCCGTCGAGCACCCACGTGATGCTGAGGAACCGCCTCACCCGCAAGTGCGTCGACATCCCGGGCGGCGACCGGAACCCCGGCGTCATCGTGCAGCAGTGGGACTGCTGGGGCGGGGACATGCAGACGTGGCGGGAGGAATGGCCGTGACCGTCACACCGTTCCGTCGGGCCGCCGGTACTCGCCCCGAAAGGCGCTGTACAGCCCGAAGTGCATGAACATGCCGAACCGGTCGTCGCGGTATGCCCTGGTTCTGGCGGCGGTGAACACGTCGTCGACCGCGTAGTTGTCACCGGGTGCCGCCTGGGCGGCGGGTGGCACGAGGACTGGGCCCACCCAAGCCAGGAGGGCCACGAGAAGTAGTCTCATCGCAGGGGAATGCATGGAGCCACCAACTCCTTTGTTGTCGCTCCGGCACCAATACATCGGATGTATATCGTCCCGTTCCTACACGTCGCTCGGCCTGTGTCGCAAGACTGCGAGTGATCGGACGTGTACTCACGCGCACTAGTCAGTGCTACTGTGTACTGGTAGTCAGTGACACTGAATAGTGGAACGGAGGGGTGCGCATGACGACGACCCGGGCCGGGACCGTGATCCACGTGCGGGGACTGGAGAAGTCGTACAAGGGCCTGCACGTGCTGCGCGGCGTGGACTTCGATGTGGTGCGGGGCAGCATCTTCGCGCTGCTCGGTACCAATGGCGCGGGCAAGACCACGGCCGTGAAGATCCTCTCGACGCTGCTCGGGGCGGACGCGGGAACGGCGAGCGTCAACGGCTTCGACGTCGCCACGCAGGCAGGGGACGTGCGGGAGTCCATCAGCCTGACGGGTCAGTTCGCGGCGGTCGACGAGATCCTCAGCGGCCGGGAGAACCTGGTGCTGGTCGCGAAGTTGCGGCACCTGAGGGATCCTGGCGGGATCGCGGACGAACTGCTCGACCGCTTCTCGCTGGTGGACGCGGCCACGCGCAGGGTGTCGACGTACTCCGGTGGCATGCGCCGCCGCCTCGACATCGCGATGAGCCTCATCGGGGAGCCGCCGGTCATCTTCCTCGACGAGCCGACGTCCGGACTCGACCCGCAGTCCCGCGTCGAGGCGTGGAACAGCGTGCGAGAGCTGGCAGGGCGCGGCACGACGGTGCTGCTCACGACGCAGTACCTGGACGAGGCCGAACAGCTCGCCGACCGCATCGCGATCCTCCACGAAGGACGAATCATGGTGAACGGCACCCTGGCCGAGCTCAGGGCGCTGCTCCCGCCGGCGAAGGTCGAGTACGTCGAGAGGCGGCCGACCCTCGAGGACGTCTTCCTCGCGCTCGTCGGTACCACGTCGAAGAGTGGGGAACGAGCGTGAACAAGCACTTCCCCGGCGACACCACAGTCCTGTTGGGACGGTCGCTGCGGCACGTCACCCGCAGTCCGGACACCATCATCACGACCGCGGTCATGCCGATCGCCATGATGCTGATGTTCGTCTACGTGTTCGGCGGCGCGATCGACACCGGGTCGGACTCGTACGTGACCTACCTGCTGCCCGGCATCCTGCTCATCACGGTCGCGTCCGGCATTTCCTACACGGCGTTCCGGCTGTTCATGGACATGAAGGGCGGCATCGTCGAACGGTTCCGGTCGATGCCGATCGCGCGTTCGTCCGTGCTGTGGGCACACGTGCTGACGTCGCTGGTCGCGAACCTGGTCTCGCTCGCCGTGGTCGTGCTCGTCGCCGTGCTCATGGGCTTCCGCTCCGGGGCGGGAGTGCTGACCTGGCTGGCGGTCGCGGACATCCTGGTCCTGTTCACCCTGGCGCTGACGTGGCTCGCCGTCATCCCCGGCCTCACCGCGAGGTCCGTCGACGGCGCGAGCGCGTTCTCCTACCCGCTCATCTTCCTGCCGTTCCTCAGCTCGGCGTTCGTACCGACCGACACCATGCCCGGCCCCGTCCGCGCCTTCGCCGAGAACCAACCGGTGACCTCGATCGTCGACACGATCCGCCGCCTGTTCGCGCGACAGCCGGTCGGCACCGGCATCTGGGTCGCCCTCGCCTGGTGCCTCGGCATCCTCGCCGTCGCGTACGTCCTCGCCATGACCACCTACCGCCGCAAGACCGCCTGGCGCGAACGTCCGGGCAGGAAACCGCTTCTGTCCGGACGACCCGAGGGTGACGAACCTGGGCGAGGCCCGCGAGAGCCCGCCTCCGCCGACGCTCCTCCGCGTCTTTGACGACCCCCACCGTGGCGTGTGATCGTACTATACGATATACGTCACGGTGTGACTGGAGGAGCGATGGATCTCGTACCTGGACCGGCCGAGGTGGCGGGCGGTGTCTGGAGTGTCGCGTTGCCGTTCCCCAATCCGCTCGGGTTCGCGTTCTCCTATGTGGTGCCCGTGGCGGGCGGCGTGGTGGTGGTCGACGCCGGATGGGACTCCGACACGTGCTGGGAGGCGTTCCTCGCGGGCCTCGCCTCGGCCGGTGCCGGCCTCGACGACCTGGTCGGCGTCGTCATCACCCACGTCCACCCCGACCACTACGGGCTGGCCGAGCGGATCCGGGCCACCACCGCGGCGTGGATCGCGGTGCACCCGGCCGAGCGGCCCAGGATCGCGGCGGGGGAGCACGACCGCGAGCGGGCGATCACCGACATGGCCGAGTGGCTCCGGCAGGCAGGGGCACCCGCCTCGGAGTTCGCCGAGCTGGAGTCGGACGCAGCGGACATGAAGGCACGTATCTCCATGGTGGTCCCGGAACACGACCTCCTCGACGGTGACGCGGTGCCCGGCACGGACGGCTCGCTCATCGCGGTCCACACACCCGGCCACACCCCCGGTCACCTCTGCTTCCACGACCAGCAGCGACGCCTGCTCTTCACCGGCGACCACATCCTGCCCCGCGTGACGCCGAACGTCTCGAAACGCCCGCAGTCCGACGTGGACCCGCTGCGTGACTTCCTCGCCTCGCTGCGCAAGGTCGGCGGGTACGGCGACGTCGCGGTGCTGCCCGGCCACGAGTGGACGTTCCACGGCCTCGACGACCGCCTGGACTACCTGCTCGCCCATCACGAGGAGCGGCTCACGGAGATCGAGGCGGCGGTCGGCGCCGGTGCGGGCACGGTGTGGGAGGTCGTCCGCGCGGTGACGTGGTCGCGGCCGTTCGAGCGCCTGCGTGGCCGCGCCCGTCGCTCGGCCATCGGCGAGACGTTCTCGCACCTCTACCGGCTGGCCGCCGCGCAACGCGTCCAGTGGGTGCCGGGTTGTCCGGACCGCTGGCTGCCCGCCACCACGCCGCCCGCCCTCTAGCGGACGCGCACCGTGATCCCGGGGGAGGGGGCGGCG
Source organism: Actinophytocola oryzae (assembly GCF_004364325.1). Taxonomy (GTDB): domain Bacteria; phylum Actinomycetota; class Actinomycetes; order Mycobacteriales; family Pseudonocardiaceae; genus Actinophytocola; species Actinophytocola oryzae. The sequence goes on from NZ_SOCP01000002.1 coordinate 516,172, forward strand.
AACTCGCCGATCACGACCCCGCCCGGGACCTCGCCCGCGACGAGCAACCCGCCGGAGGTCTGGGCGTCGGCCAGGAGCAGGAGCGTCAGCTCGTCAGCGGTCCCGGCGTCGAGCTGTGGGCGGACCCAGTCCAGGTTGCGCTTGGTGCCGCCGGAGACGAAACCCTCCCGCGCGGAGTCCACGGCGCCGTCCAGGTAGGGCACGGCGTCAGCGTCGAGGAGGGCCGTCACACCGCTCGCCCTGGCCATCTTGTGCAGGTGGCCGAGGAGACCGAAGCCGGTGACGTCGGTGGCCGCCCGCACGCCCGCGTCGAGCGCCGCCTTCGACGCGTCCCGGTTCAGTGCCACCATCGACGCCACGGCGTGCGGGAACGTCTCACCGGTCTGCTTGTGGCGGTTGTTCAGCACGCCGACGCCGAGCGGCTTGGTGAGGCTGATCGGCTGCCCGGCGACCGCGGCGTCGTTGCGCAGCAGGCGGTCCGGGTGCGCGGTGCCCGTGACGGCCAGGCCGTACTTCGGCTCGGGGTCGTCGATCGAGTGCCCGCCGGCGAGGTGGCAGCCCGCCTCGCCCGCGACCGCGAGCCCGCCGCGCAGGACCTCCTTGGCCAGCTCGGCGGGCAGCAGGTCACGCGGCCAGCCCAGGAGGTTGACCGCGAGGATCGGCCTGCCGCCCATGGCGTAGATGTCGGACAGGGCGTTGGCCGCGGCGATCCGCCCCCAGTCGTAGGCGTCGTCCACCACGGGGGTGAAGAAGTCCGTCGTGGACAGGATCGCGGTGTCGTCGTCGAGGCGCACGGCCGCGGCGTCGTCGCCGTGGTCGAGCCCGACGAGCAACTCGATGTCGGTCGGGCCGGTGCCGAGGAGGCCACGCACCATGTCCTCGAGCTCGCCGGGCGGTATCTTGCACGCGCAGCCGCCGCCGTGTGCGTACTGGGTGAGCCGGACGGTCGTCGTCATGCCAGAAACCTTACGCTGATATAGTCTCTATTCGGAGGCGTACGTGTTCCTGGTGGGCGCCGCGGTCTTCAAAACCGACGTGGCCCGGTATCCGGGCCAGGCAGGTTCGATTCCTGTCCGCCTCCGCCACCTCTCCCGAGGGATCGCCGCATGCATGTTCTCGCCACCGCGGGCCACGTCGACCACGGTAAGTCAACTCTCGTGCGCGCGCTCACCGGGACCGAGCCCGACCGGTTCGCCGAGGAGCGCCGCCGCGGCATGACGCTCGACCTCGGCTTCGCGTGGACCACCCTGCCCGGCGGCGAGACCGTCGCGTTCGTCGACGTCCCCGGCCACGAGCGGTTCATCTCCACCATGCTCGCGGGCGTCGGCCCGGTGCCCGGCGTGGTGGTCGTGGTCGCGGCCGACGAGGGCTGGCGGGCGCAGACGAGTGAGCACGTCGAGATGCTCGACTCGCTCGGCGTGCGGCACGGCCTGCTGGTCGTCACCCGCGCGGACCTGGCCGACCCGGCACCGGCGCTCGCGCACGCCCGCGACCGGCTCTCACGCACGTCGCTCGGCCAGGTCGAGGCGGTCGCGGTCAGCGCGGTCACCGGTGCGGGGCTGGACGACGTGCGGGCGGCCCTGTCGCGGCTGGTCGGCGCGCTGCCCCCGCCGGTGACCGACGGCCGCGTGCGGCTGTTCGTCGATCGCGCGTTCACGGTGCGCGGCAGCGGCACGGTGGTCACCGGGACGCTCGGGGCGGGCACCGTGCGGGTGAATGACCGGCTGCTGCTGGCGCCCGCGGGCACCGAGGTGCGGGTGCGTGGGTGCGAGTCGATGGGGGAGCGGCACGACGAGGTGGCGGCGGTGGCGCGGGTGGCGGTCAACCTGCGTGGGCTGCCGGTGGAGGAGGTCCGGCGCGGGCACGTGCTGATCACGCCGGACAGCTGGGTCAGCACCCAGGTCGCCGACGTGCGGCTTGCGTCCCTCGACCCGGCCGACCTGCCCGGGGACCTGTTGTGGCACATCGGTTCCGCGGCGGTGCCGTGCCGGGTGCGGCCGCTGGGGGAGGACACCGCACGGGTGCGGCTCGCGACCCCGCTGCCGCTCGAGCCGGGCGACCGGGCCGTGCTGCGTGAGCCGTCGAGCCGGCTGGCGACCGGGGTCGTCGTGCTGGACGTCGATCCGCCGTCGCTGCGCCGCCGGGGCGCCGCGCTGGACCGGGCGATCGAGCTGGAGGACGCCACCGGGGCGCCGGACGTGCTGGCCGAGGTCGCCCGCCGCGGTTGTGTGACCAGGACCCGGCTGGCGGCGCTGGGGGTACTGCCGGTGTCGGAGCCCGCACCCGCGTCGCTGGTCGAGGTGGGTGAGTACCTGATCGACCCGACGACGTGGCAGCAGTGGGGCAAGGACCTGGCCGAGGCGGTCGACGCCCACCGGTCGACGGCGCCGCTGGAGCCCGGCCTGCCGACGAAGTCCGCCGCCCGGGTGATCGGCACGACCGACCTGCGGCTGGTGGAGGCGCTCGTGCGGGGGGCGTCGCTCGTGTCCCGAGGCGGGCGGATCGCCCGGCCGGGTACGTCCCCGGGCTTCTCGAACGCGGCCCGCCGCGCGCTGGACGAGGTGTGCCGCAGGCTGGACGCGGACCCGTTCGACGCGCCGAGCATCCCCGAGCTGTCCGAGGCGGGCCTGACGAGGGAGATCCTGGCCGCCGCGGCTGCCGCGGGCATGGTCCTCCGGCTGCCGACCGAGGTCCTCCTGCACCCGACGGCCCCCGCTGCGGCACGTGACGTGCTGGCCGGTCTCCCGCAGCCGTTCACCCTGTCCGACGCCCGTCAGGCCCTGAACACGACCCGCCGGGTGGCGGTCCCGTTCTTCGAGTACCTGGACGCGCAGGGCGTCACCGTCCGCGTCGACAGCTCCCTGCGCCGCGTGAACCCGGTGCACTGAAGGACGCCTTCCTAACGCCCAGCGTTACGAAGGCGTCCTTCAGTGCACCGGGGTCGGGGGCCGAGCGCGTCTGCCGCACCCGATGACCGGGACTTCGTCACAGTGTGGGGCCCTTCTCCTGAAGCCTCTAAAGTTATAATATAGCGTCTACGATAGCCGCTGCGATGCCGTGGGTTCGAGTCGACGGCAGGCGTACGGGCGCATGGTGACAGGGAGGTCTGATGAGCGACGACGCGAACCCGGAGTACGGCAAGATCACTGATGAGGCGGTGGCCAGGCTCAGGGCGCGACTCGGCAAGCGGTACCCGATCCAGCAGCCATACCTGCGTTTCGTGAACCAGGACAGCATCACCCACGTGGCCCGCAGTGTCGGCGACGACAACCCGCTCTACGTGGACCCGAAGTACGCCACCACCACGCGGTTCGGCCGCCTCGTCGCACCGCCGGCGATCTACTACGCCGCCGCGTGGGGCAGCTGGGACCTCCGCCGAGGGCAGGGCCTGCCCGGCGTGCACGGCCTGCACTCCGGCGACCAGTGGCGTTACTTCCAGCCGCTGTACGAGGGCGACGAGATCCACGCCACCAAGGAGCTGGTCCGCGCCGACCCGATGGAAGGCCGCCTCGCGGGCAAGAAGATGTACATCCAGGCCGACGAGATCCGCTTCTACAACCAGAAGGACGAGCTGGTCGCCGTCCAGATCATGCCGGTCATCCGCGCCGAGCGCGAGGAATCCAAGAAGCGCGGCAAGTACACCAAGATCGAGCGGCCCACCTACTCCGACGAGGACATCGCCCAGATCGACGCCGAGCTGGAGGCCGAGGTACCGCGCGGCGGGACCCCGAGGTACTGGGAGGACACCGAGATCGGCGAGGACACGAGCCCGGTCGTGAAGGGCCCGCTGACCCTGCCCGACATGGTCACCTGGCTGCAGGCCATCGGCTCGCCGCACGTGCGCAGCGGCAAGTACTGGCAGCAGTACCGCAAGTCCTCGCCGAAGGTCGCCGTCAAGGACCCGGAGACCGGCGTGCCCCAGGCCGTCGAGCGCGTGCACTGGGACAACTTCATGGCCGCCGAGATCGGCATGCCCGCCGCCTACGACTACGGCTCCCAGCGCGGCGGCTACGCCACCTACTACGCCACCAACTGGGTCGGCGACGACGGCTGGGTGGCCGAGCTGGACTTCCAGTACCGGGGCATGTTCTTCAACGGCGACGTCTTCCGCATCAACGGCAAGGTCGTCGACAAGTGGCGGGGCGCCAAGACCGGCACCGGCTACGTGAAGGTCGAGTTCCACACCATCAACAACCGCGGCGACGACATCATGCCGGGCACGGGAACCTTCGCGCTGCCGTCGCAGAAGAACGGGCCCGTCGAGTTCCCCGTCGACGTCCGCGAGGACGGCCGGGCCGAGTAGGAGAAACCCTATGACACTGCACGTGTTCCGGCCGGTCCCGCCGGACGACCAGCAGCTGCTCCAGTTCGCACCCCGGCTGGACACGTTGCGTGGCAAGCGGATCGGGTTCATCGGCAACCTGAAGCCCAACTGCGACGTCCTGCTGCACACCACCGAGGACCTCCTCGGCGAGCGGCAGGCGATCGCGGGCACGGTCTACCGGGAGAAGGCGAGCTGCAGCAGCGGCGCGCCCGTGCCGATGCTCGACGAGATCGGGCGGACCTGCGACGCGGCCGTCGTCGCCCTGGGCGATTGAGGCTCCTGCACGTCGTGGAGTGTCCATGACGCCGTGGAGTTGGAGAAGCGCAACCTGCCGACGGTCACCATCGTCGGCGAGACGTTCCGGACGATCGCCGACTACGAGAGCGAAGGCCTCGGCCTGCCAGGACTGCCGCTCGCGATCGTCGAGTACCCGATGGGTGGCGTGCCCACCGAGGAGGCCGTCGCACGTGCTCACCGCGCGTTCGACCAGATCCTCGCCGGCCTGACCGTGCCCGTCGAGCGGAGGTCATGATGTCCTCGACGGACAAGGAGATCACCGGCGACCCCATCGCCTTCGACGACGTCGAGGCGATGGGGGAGTCGTTCTACGACGAGAAGTGGACCGACGGCCTGCCCGTCCTCGCACCGACCGCCGAGCGGGTCGAGGCCATGCTCGGCGGTCGCGACGGCGGCGAGCTGCTCGGCACCATGCCGCCGCGCTGGCGTCGGGCGCACGTGCACCACGTCGCGGTCAACGCCGTGCTCGCGGGCTGCCGACCGGAGTACTTCCCGGTGGTACTGGCGGGGGTTCGGGCGATCCTCGACCCCGCGCTGAACCTGTACGGGGTGCAGGGCACGACCAACCCGGCAGGCGTGATGCTCGTCGTCAACGGTCCGGCACGCACGGAGCTGGACGTCAACAGCGGGCACAACCTGTTCGGCCAGGGCTGGCGCGCCAACGCGACGATCGGGCGCGCCATCCGCCTGTGCATGATCAACATCGGCGGCGGCCTGCCGGTCTACGGCGACATGTCCACGTTGGGCAACCCCAACAAGTACGGGTCGTGCATCGCCGAGAACGAAGAGCTGAGCCCGTGGGAGCCCTTCCACGTCGAACGCGGGTTCGCCGCCGACCAGTCGGTGGTCACCGCGGCCGGTGTGACGGCGCCGCAGAACATCGCGATCCTGTCCCAGGACCCGATCGCGATCCTCGACGGCATCGCGGGCGCGTTGATGAGCAGCGGGTCCAACCTGGTGCTGTTCACCGCGCAGCCGCTCGTGGTGATCGGGCCCGTGCACGCGACCCACCTGGCACGCAACGGCTACGACAAGAAGTCGATCCGGGAGTACCTGTGGGAGAAGGGCACGATCGACATCACCGGTGTCGGCGGCACCGACGGCAAGGCGATGCGTGAGTGGAAGGCACGGTGCTACCACGTCGACGGTGACCGGGAGATCATGCGGCCCACCGTCACGCCCGAGGACATCGGGCTCGTGATCGCGGGCGGCAAGAGCGGCCCGCACAGTGCCGTGCTGCAACCGTTCAACATCACGCAGCTGGTGAGCAAACCGGTGGAGTGACAGGGAAAGGGCCGCGAGGGGCGGCCCTTTCTCATGTCCTGGAAGCCTCGGCCACCGACGCGAAGTGGCACGCCGAGGGATGCCCACCGTGATCGACCAGCTCCGGCACCTCCTCGGCGCACCTGTCCGCCGCCTTCCAGCACCGGGTGCGGAACGCACAGCCCGACGGCAGGTTGGACGGACTCGGCAGGTCCCCTTCGAGAAGGATGCGCCGCGACGCGTCCCGCTTGGTCGGGTCCGGGATCGGCACGGCCGAGAGCAGTGCCTGGGTGTACGGGTGGGTGGGGCGCTCGTAGATCTCCGACTCGTCGCCGATCTCCACCATCCGCCCCAGGTACATCACGGCGACGCGGTCGGAGATGTGGCGCACCACCGAGAGGTCGTGCGCGATGAACACGAACGCGAGCCCCAGGTCGGCCTGGATGTCGGCCAGCAGGTTGATGACCTGGGCCTGCACGGACACGTCCAGTGCCGACACCGGCTCGTCGCAGACGATCACCTCGGGGTCCAGCGCCAGTGCACGCGCGATGCCGATGCGTTGGCGCTGGCCGCCGGAGAACTGGTGCGGGTACCTGTCCACGAAGGACGGATCGAGACCGACGCGCTCCAGCAGCTCGCCCGCCTTCACCTTGTGCTTGGCACGCGGGACGATGCCGCGGTGGATGGCCCACCCCTCGGACACGAGGTCGCCGACGGTCATCCTCGGGTTCAGCGACGCGTACGGGTCCTGGAAGATGATCTGGATCTTCCTGCGGACCTCGCGCAGCTCGCGCCGCGACATCGTGAACACGTCCCTGCCGCGGTAGAACACCTCACCCGAGGTCGGCTCGTCGAGCCGCAGCAGCGTCCGGCCCAGGGTGGTCTTGCCGCAACCCGACTCACCGACCAGACCGAGCGTCTCACCCTCGTGCAGCTCGAAGCTGACCCCGTTGACCGCCTTCACGTGCCCGGTCGTCCGCCGCACGCCCTTCCCCTCGCGAACGGGAAACCACTTCACGACGTTCTCGACCCTCAAAATGGGCTCAGCGCTCATGGTTCGCTGCGCTCCTTCGCTACCTGCCGTCTTCCCTCGTCATGTGCTCGGCGTTGGCGCGCCTGCGTGCGCTCGTCAGTCCAGGCGGCGGATGCTTCGTCGTTCCGCTCTGTGTTCATGGTTCGCTGCGCTCCTCCGGCACCCGCCGTCTTCCCTCGTCACGTGCTCGGCGCTGGCGCGCCTGCGCGCGCTCGTCAGTCCAGGCGGCGGATGCTTCGTCGTTCCGCTCTGTGTTCATGGTTCGCTGCGCTCCTCCGCTACCCGCCGTCTTCCCTCGTCACGTGCTCGGCGCTGGCGCGCCTGCGCGCGCTCGTCAGTCCAGGCGGCGGATGCTTCGTCGTTCCGCTCTGTGTTCATGGTTCGCTGCGCTCCTCCGCTACCCGCCGTCTTCCCTCGTCACGTGCTCGGCGCTGGCGCGCCTGCGCGCGCTCCTCAGTCCAGACGGCGGACGCTCCGTCGCTCCGCTCAGCGCTCACCCTTGACCACCTCCTCGCCGTAGTGGCACGCCGTCCGGCGACCAGGGGCGACCTCGACGACCTCCGGCCGATCGGTCACGCACAGCTGTGTCGCGAGTGGACACCGCGGATGGAACTCGCACCCGGACGGGATGTTCGACAGGTTCGGCGGCGCACCGTCGATGGCCTCCAGGCGCCCGCCCTTCTGGTCCGCCCGGGGGATCGACCGCATCAGTGCCCGCGTGTAGGGGTGCGCCGGGCTCTCGAAGATCCTCTCGATCGACCCGTACTCGATGCCCCGCCCCGCGTACATCACGACCGCGTGGTCCGCGACCTCCGCCACGACTCCGAGGTCGTGGGTGATGAGCACCAACCCCATCCCGAGGTCGCGACGCAGCTCCGCCAAGAGCGCCATGATCTGCGCCTGCACGGTGACGTCGAGCGCGGTCGTCGGCTCGTCGGCGATCAGCAGGTCCGGCTCCAGCGCGATGGCCATCGCGATCATGACTCGCTGGCGCATCCCGCCGGAGAACTCGTGCGGGTAGTCGTGAACCCGGTTGCGTGCGTTGGGAATCCGCACCCGGTCGAGCAGCTCGACCGCCTTCGCGGTCGCGTCGGACTTGGACAGGCCCCGATGCACCCGGAACAGCTCCGCGATCTGGAACCCGACCGTGAACACCGGGTTCAGCGCGGTGAGCGCGTCCTGGAACACGATCGCCATCCGCTCGCCCCGCACCCGCCGCATCTGCTTGCGGGACAACCGGAGCAGGTCCACCTCGTCGAACAGCACCTCGCCGCCCGTGACGTACCCGGGCGGCGACTCGATGATGCCGAGCACCGCCCGCGCGGCCACCGACTTGCCCGACCCGGACTCGCCGAGGATCGCGAGCGTCTCGCCGCGGTCCACCGCGTAGGACAGGCCGTTGACCGCGTTCGTCAGGCCGTAGGAGGTCCGGTACTCGACCCGCAGGTCGCGGACCTCCAGCAGCGGCGCGGCCCGGCCCGTGTCGTCGGGGCTGCTCACGGCGTCGTCCCGGCGTGCGGTGCCCGCGGGGGAACTCGTCACTTCCAGCCGAGCCACTCGCGTACCCCGCGACCCATGATCCACTCCAGGTCTTCCTCGGCCAGGAAGTCCAGCTCCTCGGTGAACAGCCTGCGCACCTCGTCGTAGGTCCCGCGCAGCCGGGTGAGGTCGCTGCCCCAGAACACCCGTCGGGGCCCGAACGCGTCGACGACCCGGTGGATCCGGTCGTGCAGTGACGGATAGGGGAAGTCCTCGGTGACGTTGCTCGGCAGGCACGTCGCCTTCACCGCGACGTTGTCGTGCCTGGCGAGCTTCACGAGGTCGGCGATCACGGGGTCCATCGCGTCGTCGATCACGTTGGTGCGCATGCCGAGGTGGTCGACGACCAGCCGCAGCCCGGGGTGCCGCTCGGCGACCTCGTCGAGCAGGTGCAGCTTGTCCGGCGCGAACACCATGATCGGCACACCCGCCGCCTCGGCCTCGGGCCACGCCCAGTCGGCGGTGCCGTCGGACATCCAGTTGTCGGAAGGGCCGCGGCTGAAGGCCAGCCGGATGCCCAGCATCCCCGGCTGGTCCCGCCAGTTCGCGAGCAGGCCCCGGCTCTTGGGGTCGGTGAGCGTGATGCGGCCCATCACCCGGAACCTGTCGGGGTAGTCGCGGGCCGCGGCGAGGCACACGTCGTTGCGGTCGCCCTCGAACGACGGCGGCACGAGGACCGCCGCGTCCACCTGTGCCGCGTCCATCTCGGACAGCAGCGACTCGACGGTGTAGGAGTCGCCGTGGGCGAAGTCCCGGCCGCCGGGCAGCCACGGGCGCTCGGGTGTCTCGGGTGCCCAGACGTGGGCCTGGGCGTCGGTGATGGTCACGTGGTCACGCTCCCGTTCTGGTCTGTCATGGGACTTCCCTGTCGGACACCGGCTCCGCCCGCCTGCTCACCGGCACGCCCTGACCGTGGTTGCCGATGTAGGCGCGGGACTGGTTGCGGCCGGGGTTGCCCGCGACCACGACGTCCACCCACTCCGGACGCATCAGCCCGCGCACCGGCCTGCCCGTCTCCTCGGCGTCGGCGTACTCGGCGGGTGCCTTGCCGCGTGCGATGAGGTCGGGCCACTCGAACTTCTTGCCGCTCACCCCTCGGCCGTAGCGGGCGACCCACGTGCCGTCGAGCCACACGTTGTCGTAGAGGTAGCGGCGCACGTCGTCCTTGGTCAGGCCCTCCCGCGCGATGATCCGCGCGATGGCCGGGCCGAGCACGATGAGCGAGAACTGCTTCTCGTAGATGAAGTTGTGGTAGCACCACGGGCCGATGGTGTCGGTCAGCAGGCGCGCGATCGTCGCGAGGTGGTCGGTCGCCCTGGCCCCGCCCGAGTAGATCGGCGCGCTCGACGCGTAGACACTGCGGACCGTGACCACGGTGTCCTCGTCGGTGAAGCCGCGATCCACCCGGTAGGGGTCCCAGCCGAGGTCGGTGATCGTGTCCTCGTGCTCGGCGAGCGCCACGTTGAAGGTGCTGCCGATGGCGCCCTTGTCGGTCTCGTCCGGGACCGACCGCAGCCCGGCGACGTTGCGCATGTAGAGGCGCAGGAACCGGCCGACGGACGTGTTGGCTCTCGGCCCGACCCGCAGCGCGCCGACGCCGGAGTTGAAGTCCAGCTCCCGCGCGAGTGGGCCGCTGACGACGACCATCGGCTCCCAGCCCGGCGTGCTGCCCGCGTCCTCCAGCCGGAACACCGGATCGGCGATGGCCTCGACCGCCGCGACGAGCAGCGGCATGTACTCCGGGCGGCAGCCCGCCATCACACCGTTGACGGCGACGGAGTGCACCGTGGCTTCGCGGCTCGCGGGGAGCAACAGGCCGAGCACCTGGTCGGGGTCACGCGGCGTGTGGCGCAGGAACGCGGCCACCCGCTCGGGTGTCGGCGGGACGATGGGCAGGCCGTCGGTCCAGTGACGCTCGGTGAAGCCGTCGAGGATCTCGTCGTAGGTTCCGGTGAGGACGATCTCGTCCCGCGCGGGCTCACGCTCCTCGTCGTCGGCCTGCTGGGTCTGCCTGGGGACCACCAGGCCGTCGAACAGGGCGGGCACGACGTGCTCGTCCACCTTGGACTCGAAGGTCTCGGCCGAGTCGGTGAGCATCACCCCCGGATACACCGCGACCGGGATGTCGGCGACGCCGAGCGCGTCGGCGATCATGCCCGCCATGACCGCGAACTCGGTCGAGACGATCGCGACGGTCGGCACACCGGCACGCTCGATGGCAACGCAGGCCCGCAACACGGCGGGCGTGCAGCTGCCTCAAGCCCCGACACCGACGACCGCCGCGTCTATCTGGTGCCGCAGCAGGCGTTCCGGCAGTCGCTCGACGGCGTCGTGCTCCTCGGCGGTCGTGCCGTGAATGTTGCCGAACTCCGGGTGGTCGACGAAGTCCATGTCGGCGTACCGAGCCGCGGCGGCACCGGTGAAGCGGGCGAACATGAGGTCGCCTTTGAAGACGTGGTCCCACACGAAGGCGACCCGCTTGCCGGTGAGGTCGGTGAGGCGGGGCGCCAGCTCGGTCGGCGCGAGGCCACCACGCCGCCCGAGCGGCCAGAGGACCTCGAAACGGGGCTCGGTCATCGGTGACCTCACTTCAGTCGCGTTACAAAAATATATTCTAGCGAGGTGATGGTACGTCGCGGTTCGCGTGGACGCCACCTCGCCAGCTCGCGAGGACCTCGTCGGGGTCGGTCGAGGCGAACAGCGGGGCTGGGGTGCGCACGCCGACCGGCGAGCGGCGGAAGCGCCACGGGCTGCCGAAGGCCATGCGCTCGCCGAACTCGGGCGACCAGCCGCGCACCATGACCGACCGGTAGAGGTCGCCGAGCGGGCCGGGTGCGGTGCCCTGGAGGTGGGGGAGGGTCACCTCCGGTGGGTCGGGGAGCAGCGCCTGCGGCGGGTCCTCGCCCCGGTAGTGGCTCACGCACGTGTTGACCAGCGCCCGTAGCTGCGAGAGCAGCAGGTGGCTCCCGCCCGCGTCCGCGGCGAGGGCCGACACGACCGCGAACGTCGCCCACGCGCCGGCGTTCGGGTCGGCGACGCCCCAGTTGAGCAGTCCGAGCGGCTCGCCGGACGACGAGGTCACCGCCGCCTCGAGCCCGGCGAGGGCGGTGAGCATGGGGGCGTAGCTGCGGGCGAGGTAGTCCCCGTCGATCGTGCGGCCACCCATCGACAGGAGCACGAGTGCCGGATTGGCCTCGAACAGCCGTTCCGGGGCGAGGTCCAGCCGTTCGAGGACACCGGTCGCGAAGCTCTCGACGACGACGTCCGCGGAGGCGACCAGCTCGAGGAACCGCGCATGGTCGGCGGGGTCCTTCAGCTCGAGGCGGATGCCGCGCTTGTTGCGGTTGGCCGCGTTGTAGAGCCAGGCACGCTCGTAGCCGGGGAGCGTGGCCCGTGCGGACGGCAGACCCGCGGGGAAGTCGAGGCCGCGCCGCCGTCCGACGTCGAGGCGGTCGAGGCTCTCGACCTTGACGACGTCCGCCCCGAGGTCCGCGAGCCACGCGCTCGCGACCGGCGCCGCCCACACCCACCCGAGGTCGAGCACGCGGAGCCCGGCGAGCGGGCCACCGGGGTCCGGCCGCCAGCCGGTCTTCGTGGGCCGTGGCCGTTCGACGGTGACCGCGGGCACCGGGTCCGTGCCGTCGAGCAACTGGGGGTCGGCGAGCGCCTCGGCGGCCGTGCGCAGCGGGGCGATGGGCACGCGGAACTCCCGCCCTGCCGCGACGACGTCGTCGACGGTCCGCGTGGACAGGATGTCGGTGATCAGCGCCGAGACCTCGTCGGCGTGCTCGGCGGCGATCACGATCTGGTCGGCGAACTCGGGGCGCTTCGCCCAGGGCGGGTCGCCGAGCAGTGCGAGGAAGGCGTCCCACTCGATCCTGGCGCGGCAGATCACGGCGATCCAGCCGTCGGCGCAGCGGAACACGCGGAACGGGTAGGGGCCGCCCGATCCGGACGCGCTGGGGCCGGACCGGCGCCACGGCCTGCCGTAGTTGAGGAACTGGATGGCGTTGACGCCCGACATCCCGGCGAGACAGGCGACGGGATCGACGACGACGTGCTCGCCGAGGCCGTCGCGTCGCGCGGCGAGCCAGCCCGCGAGTGCGGCGGTGGCCGCCTGCAGTCCGGCGAGGGCCTCGAGCATCCGTCCGGGCGGGGCGATCCCGGGCCCGTCGGCCTCGCCGATCACCGCGCCGATGCCGGACAGCTCCGCGATGCGGGCGTTCGCGTCGGGGAGGGCCGCGGGCCAGGCCAGCTCGACGAGCGTGAGGCTCCGCAGGTCCGATGGCCACGGTTCGTCGCCACCGACCTGGTCGGCGATCGTGGCGAGGTCGTCGGTGAGGCAGATGTCGGCGTCGGCCGGGTCGCCGCCGTCGGTGACGGGGAAGCCGGCCCGCCGGAGGGTCTCCGCGGCGAAGCGGCAGGCGTATCCGTGGCCGAGCGAGATGATCCGAGGCTGCACGAAAATATACGATAGATTAGACCGCTGTGGACGTCGAGCGACTCGAGGAGGAGGCCGCGCGGATCCTGCCGGCCGAGGTCCGTGACTTCGTCGCGGGCGGCGCGGACGACGAGGTCTCGTTGGCCGCCAACGTCACCGCGTTCCGCCGCCGCACGCTGGCGCCCCGGGTGCTGACCGGCGCGTCGGTACCGTCGGCGGCGACGATGGTGCTGGGCTGCCCGCTGGCGGCGCCGGTCCTGGTCGCGCCGATGGGCATGCAGCGGCTGGTGCATCCCGACGGCGAGGCGGCGACGTCGGCCGCTGCGGCGGCGAATGGCCTGGGCTTCGTGCTGGCGACGGGCGCGAGCGTCCCGATCGAGGAAGTCGGCGGACCGGCGCGGTTGTTCCAGCTGTACCTGCTCGACGACCGAGGGGTGAGCGACGACCTCGTGCGCCGCGCGGTCGACGCGGGTTACCGGGCGATCGTGCTGACGGTGGACGCGCCGGTGATCGGCAACCGCCCTCGCGACCGCCGCACGCGGGGCGGCACGGCGTGGCGGAACGCGAACTTCGAGCCGTATCCCGGCATCGACGCAGAGCACCACGCGTACGTGTCGAGGATCCGCGCCGACATCACGTGGGCGGACGTGGACCACGTGGTCGCGACGGCGGGTGTTCCGGTGGTGGTGAAGGGAGTCCTGCGGCCCGACGACGCGGTGCGTGCGGCCGACCACGGTGCGGCGGGGGTGGTGGTGTCGAACCACGGCGGACGCCAGCTGGGTCGTGCGGCGGTGCCGATCGACGTGCTGGAGTCCGTCGTGGACGCCGTTGGCGGCCGGGTCGCGGTGTTGCTCGACGGCGGGGTCCGGCGGCCCGCGGACGTCCTCACGGCCGTCGCATTGGGCGCCGACGCGGTCCTGGTCGGACGGTTGGCGATGTGGGCGTTGGCCGCGGGCGGCGAGGCCGGGGTGACGGAGGTGCTCGGCGACCTCGTCACGGGCATCCACCGCACGATGACCCTGCTGGGCGCCCGCACGCTGAACGACCTGACAGGCGTGGTGACCCCGACCGAACGGTGACCGACCGACCCGCAGGCGCTCGAGTGGCACCTCCCAGCAGCCCACCCCCACCCCGCCCCTACCCCGCCTCCGCCCCCGCCCCTACCCCCACCCCACTTGACCCCCACTCCGCGCCGCACCCCCGCCTCACGCCCCACCCGCGCCCCACCCCAACGCACTGAAGGCGTCCTTCGTAACGCCCAGCGTTATGAAGGCGTCCTTCGTAACGGCCGGTGTTATGAAGGCGTCCTTCAGTACGCCCGGCGTTATGAAGGCGTCCTTCAGTGCAGTCGGCGGGGCGCGGGTCAGGGGAGCCGGGCGGTGACGGTGCGGCTCGTGGACCACGTGGGCATCAGGGTCGCCTTCGTGCCGGGGCCGCCCGCGACCAGGAGGGTGATGTCGTCGGCGGCGAGGGCGGCCGGGAGCATGTCGGTGGTCGTGCGCGAGCGGAGGCCGTAGGCCAGGTTCGCCGTCGGGACTCGGGCCTTCTCGAACAGGTGCTCACGCACGCGCCGCTTGTCCCACCCCGCGTCACGCAGGCGCCCCACCCACTCCGGCGGCACCACCACGACCGGCTCCCCCGAGCCGAGCGTGCGGCCGTCGTGACCCGCGGCCACGGGAAGCAGCAGCGCCGCGGCGAGGGTGTCCAGCAGGTCGGTCACGGCCTGGCTCGCCGCGTCGACGACCTCGACCGTCCCGCAGATGCCCATCACGGTCAGGTCGCCGCCGCGTTCCTCGCCCAGGTGCGGCCAGCCCGGCGACGCGGGTAGCTCACCGAAGCACAGGCCGAACTTCGCGGGCTGACCGGAGATCGCCACGTCGATCTTTCCCGGCACGGCCGCGCCGACCACCCGCACGACCGTTGCGAGCGCACGACCGATCGGTCCGTTCGCGAACGGACCCGGCCCCAGGTGGTTCTGGCCCGCGTTGACCCCGGCCGCCGCCACCGCGTCGCCGTGCAGCACGACCGCGATCGCCGCGTTACCGGTGGTCGTCGTGAGGCCCAGCAGGTTGAACCGGTCCTCCTGGACCGCCCGCACCGCCGCCACCAGCACGGGCATCGCGCTCGGACGGCAGCCCGCCAGCACCGCGCACACCGCGACGTCGCCGACCGTCACCGGCCTGCGCAGGGGCGCGAGGATCCCCAGCTGCTCGTCCGGGTCCCACGCCCCGAGCATCGACTCGACGCGGACGGTCGTCGGCGGGATCACCGGGTGTCCGTCGCCGACACCGAGGTCGGTCAGCCACGCGGAGACCGTCGCCACGTCCTCGTCGGGGTCGGACCGGATCGTGTGGGGCAGCGGCGGAAGCTCCATAAGAGGATATGATATAGCAAATTTGGAAAGGGGAACCCGATGGCGGCACCACTCCACCACGACGCGATCGTCGACCTCGTCAGGTGGGCCCGCGACCTGACCCTGGCCGACATCCCCGACGACGTCCTGGACGGCACCAAGCGACGGGTGCTCGACCTCGTCGCCGCCGCACTGGCCGGCACGCGGGCCGAGGGCGTCCCGCAACTGCTGCGTGCCGTCGACGGCTGGGGCGGCCGCCCGGTCGCGAGCGTCATCGGCAGCACCCTGCGCACGTCCGTGCCCCACGCCGTGCTGCTCAACGCGACGATCGCCCGCGCCCTGGAGCTGGACGACGTCCACGAGAAGGCGCTGCTGCACCCGACCGTCGCCACCGCCCCCATCGCACTCGCGCTGGCCGAACAGGACCCTGCGGTCGACGGCGCGCGCGTGGTCACCGCGCTCGTGGCCGCGCAGGAGGTGATGTGCAGGCTGGGGCTCGCACCCGAGTACCACGTGGCAGGCCCGAAGCACCGCCCGCGCGGCTGGTCGTTCACCTACCAGTGCGGCGCGCTCGGCGGGACGCTCGCGGCGGCGTTGGTGCGCGGGCTCGACGAGTCCCGCACGCTCGACGCGCTCGGCAACGCCTACACCGCGCTCGCGGGCAACCAGCAGGCGATCAAGGAGGCGACGCTCGCGATCCGCGTGCAGCAGGGCATCACCGCGCAGACCGCCGTGCAGTCGGCCGACCTCGCCGCGTCGGGGATCACCGGGCCGCACGAGGTGCTGGAGGGCGAGTACGGCTGGCTGTCCTACTGGCACGGCGGGTCCTACGACCGCGAGGTCGTCGTCGGCGACCTCGGCAAGCGGTGGGAGACGGCCGGGGTGAGCGTGAAGCCGTATCCGGTATGCAGGATCACCCACAACACGATCGGCGCCACGCTGGCCGCGGGGGTCGCCCCCGACGACGTGGAGCGGATCGTCGTGCACGTCAACAGCCAGGAGAGCTGGGACGAGGTCGTGCATCCGCTGGAGCGCAGGCGGCGGCCGACGTCGCCGATGGACGCGCAGTTCAGCCTGCCGTTCATCGTGGGAATCGTGGCCTCGCGCGGCGGGGTGACACTGGCGGACCTGTCCGAGGAGGCGATCAACGACCCGCGCGTGGTCGCGATGGCGGAGCGGGTGGAGCCGGTGCTGGACCCGGGGTTCGAGTCGATGGCGGGCCGGATGATCCCGATGCCGGTGACCGTGGACGTGCACCGTCGCGATGGGACGGTCGTGACCCGCGAGTCGGCGCATCCGTTGGGGCATCCGGGAAACCCGCTCGGCTGGGCCGAGGCGGAGGCGAAGGTGTGGGACGGCGCGGCGTGGGGGACCACCGCGGCGGACCGGTCGGTGGTGGAGTCGCTGGTGTCGGCGGTGCGTTCGCTGGAGACGCATTCCGCGCCCGGCGAGCTTGCGGGCCTGCTGGCGCGGGCGAAGGCGGTGCCGGCGTGAAGGCGGCACGGGTCCACGAGTTCGGCGCGCCGCTGCGGGTCGACGAGGTGGCGGAACCGGTCGCCGGCGACGGCGAGGTGTTGGTGCGCTTGACGTTCGCGGGCGTGAACCCGATCGACGTGCGGTTGCGCGACGGCGGCGCGGGGAGGGTGCCGCTGCCGTTCGTGCCGGGGTGTGACGGGGTGGGGGTCGTCGACTCGCGCCCGGTGGTCGTCTACGGCGAGGGGGTGGGCCTGCGTCGCCCGGGCACGTACGCGGAGTGGGTGGCGGCGCCGGTGTCCGCGGTGGTGCCGGTGCCGTCGGGAGTGGACCCGGCCGCCGCGGCGGGGTTGGGGCTGGCGGGGGTGACGGCGTGGGCGCTGGTCCGGGGGGTGACGGCAGCGGACCGGGTGCTCGTCCTGGGCGCGAGCGGGGGAGTGGGATCGCTGGCGGTGCGGCTCGCGGCGTCGGCGGGGGCGCGGGTGTGTGCGCAGACGACGTCACCGGGGCTCGCGGTCGACGGCGAGGTGGTGGTCTGTGCCGAGGACGGGCTGCGCGAGGCGGTGCGGTCGTTCGCGCCGACGGTGGTGCTGGACGGGCTCGGCGGGGCGTACACGGGCGAGGCGGTGCGCGCGGTCGCGGAGGGTGGGCGGATCACGGTGTTCGGGGTGAGCGCCGGGTCGCGCGGGGAGGTCGACTACGCGACGCTGTACCGGAAGGGCGTGACGATCACCGGGCATGCAAGCCTGTCGATGCCTGCCGCGGACGTGCGTGCGGCGTTGTCCGACTGCCTGGCCCTGGTCGCCGACGGGCGGGTGCGGGTGCTGGTGGACGAGGTGGTGCCGCTGGGCGAGGTGAACACCGCGCACCAGCGGCTCCTCGAACGACGGGCGACCGGGAAGCTGGTCCTGGCCCTCTAGTGGGCTTCGACGTTCTCGAAGCCGACCTTGTCGACGGTGATGGTGCCGACGTTGGGGTCCTGGTCGTGGATGGCCTTGTCCAGGATGGCGTGGAGCACCGGGTCGGGGACCAGGCAGTCCATGCACGCGTCGGGCTTCGCCTCGAGGATGACCCGCACGGAGTTGTCGGCCTCGATCGACCCGATGCGCAGGTCGAACCCGTCCGCGGCGAGCGCGGGACGCAGATTGGCCAATGCCGTCTCGACAGCCTGCTGCATGCTGACCACTCCTCTCGGGCCGATCCTCGGTGGTCGACCACATGCCATAGGATATATCAAATGGGCAGGAGGGGTGATGATGTGCGTGCTGGGAACCAGCCACGTCGGCCTGCCACCGCTCGGGCGGCCAGTTCCGCGACGTGGCCGTCGACCGTGTTCATGGGTGGCGGGTTCGCCCGTTCGTGTTCGACCTCGCCCTGAATGGATAGTCGGGTGACCGTGCATGCCTTCGTCGATGAGTCGGCCAGACCCCCGCAGTATCTGATCGCGGCAGCCATTGTGGAGCCGTCGCGGGTTCGTCTTCTCCGCCAGTCGATGCGCGCGTTGCTCATGCCCGGCCAGCGCGAACTGCATTTCAAGAAAGAGAAGCCGCTCCGTCGCCGCTCGCTGGCCGACGCGGTTGCCCGGCTGCCGGTCGAGGTGTGTGTCTACTCGCGGTCCTGGCGCCAACACGACGAACCGGCCAGACAGGATTGCACGGCTCACCTGGTGCACGACCTTCTCGCACGTCAGGCACAACGGCTGGTCATCGATACTCGCAATATTCGTGACACGCATGACGAGCGCACGCTGCGCGGTGCGCTCGGGCCTCTTCCCAGCGCGAGTCAGCTCGTGTACGAACACGTGGACAGCACGAGTGAGTCACTGTTGTGGATCGCCGACATCGTGGCCTGGAGTTACGGCGCCGGTCGCGAATGGCGCAAACGGATCGATCCGATTCTGCACTCGGTAGTCGACCTCGACTGACCCCAGGCAAGCGCAAAGCCCGCGAGACGACCGTCCGGACGCATCACGGGCTCACTTCCTCGGCCTACTGGGCCTCGGCACCAAAAGCCTAGCACCTCTCCGTACGACCGGCATTCTCTGCCCGTTCGCAGCCTGATAGTTCTCCTCGTCTTCGCGCTGGAGGAGGGCCCAGCGGTTGGACAGGACGTCCGGGTGGCCTACGAAGACCCACGGATGCGCTGGGTCCGGGCCGGCAACCTGGTCCGGCAGCTACACGACTGCACCCTCGTGGAGCTGTGCTCTCAGGGCGTGATCTCCGCCGATCTGGCCTGGCCGTAGTGGCCCGCGGGCAGGAAGCACGAATGGCCGCCGCCCATGCCGCCCGTCACGACCACCAGCAGGTTCGCCGGGTCGTTCGTCAACGGGATCCGGCCGTTGACCAGGTAGTTCTCCTCACCCTCCCCGCGACGCAGCAGGGCCCGCCGGTTCGACAGGGCGTCCGGCGGCAGGGTCGTGTTCGCCAGCAGGTGCTCGCGCAGCCCGGGTTTGTCGAAACCGCCCTCCGCGAGAATCCTCGCGTGCAGCGGGTTCAGTGCGAGCACGGGTGTCGAGAACGGGTCGACCACGTTCGGGGTGCCGATGCTCGGCAGGGCGCCGCACAGGGTGTGGACCACGTCCTTCCAGTCGGCGCTCGAGTCGTGGATGTTGATCGCCGCGTTGACGCCCACCACCGTGACCACGTCCTGGTCCGCCGTGAAGCCCCGGTCGGCCGGCAGTGACGGCCACGGCGAGTCCTCCTCGTTCTCGCCCACGCACAGCGTGTACTTGCCCACGAAGCCCTGCGTGCACTTGTCGACCTCGCCCGGCCTCGCCCCGCCCAGGTTGATCAGCGCCAGCCGCACCGCACGCCCGATCGTCGCGTTCGCCTGCCAGCCGGGGCCCATCACGCCCGTCGACGAGTTCAGGCCGATCCGCTCACGGATCGGTCCGTTCACGATCAGCAGCGGCGTCAAGGGGTTGGTCGTCGGCTGCATGCCCGCCAGCTGGAAGCCCGGCTCCAGCATCAGCTCGAACGCTGTCAGCAGCACCGGCAGGTACTCCGGGCGACACCCCGCCAGCACGGCGTTCACCGCGAGCTTCTCGACCGTCGCCGCGCCGTTGGTCGGTGGCACGGGGCCCAGCGACGACGCCGGGTCGCGGGTCGTGCCGGTCAGCATCCGCTCCACCCGCTCGCGTGTCGGCGGCACCACCGGCAGCCCGTCGGTGTGGCCGCGTTCGTGCAGCCACGCCGACACGACCTCCACGTCGTCCGGCAGGTCCGCCACGGTTGACGTCAGCATGTGAGCCCTTCGACGATCTCCCGGAGCCGTGCCCTTACCGCCGCCCGGATCTCCGGCTCGGGGCGGTCGTTCAGCGGGTGCGGGAACACCACCCTCGGCAGTTCGGCGGTCCCCGCCCCCGTGGCGACCGCCGTCGCCAGGGCCGCGAAGGCCTGCGTGAACAGCGTCACCGACGGCAGCCCACGATGTTCTAGCTCAACGGAATCGTGGATACACCACGATGTGCACGAGCCTCAATTGCCGATGCCGACGACGACCGCGTCGCACTCGGCCACCAGCGCGTCCAGCGCGTCGGGTGGGAGCGTCTGCGTGGCCGGGACGCGCCGCTCCACGACGTCGACCACGCCGAAGTCCGCGCGCAGCACCGTGGCCAGCTCGTCGGCGATCACGTCCATGCACCGCCAGCTGTTGTTCACGATGCCGATCGTGCGGCCGTGCAGCGTGGACAGGCGGGCGGCGCCGACGCCGGTCGCACCTGCCGGCGCCTCCGCGTACGGCATCAGGATGTCCACCATCGGCGCTCTCCGTTCTCCGGTGACAGCTTCGATCTATCGTATATCGTGGCGGTGGGCGCGGGGAACGGAGTTCGGATGGCACGGGAGTTCGGCGTCACCCTCCAGTCGGGGGCCGACCCGGCGTCCTTCGCGCGGCTCGCGGAGGACGCCGGGTTCGACTACCTGGCCTGCGGTGAGCACCTCGCCTTCCACGGTCCGACGACCAACGCGTTCGTCTCGCTCGCGTTCGCCGCCGCGGCCACCAGCCGGATCAAGCTGGTCAGCGCGGTCACGCTCCTGCCGCTCTACCAGCCGGTCGTCGCGGCCAAGCTCGCCGCCTCGCTCGACGTCGTCAGCGGTGAGCGGTTCACGCTCGGTGTCGGCGTCGGCGGGGAGTACCCGGGGGAGTTCGAGGCGGCAGGCGTGCCCGTCGGGCAGCGCGGAGCCCGCACCGACGAGGCACTCGACGTCGTCGACCGGTTGCTCACCGGCGCGGACTCCTACAGCGGGCCGTTCACCACGTTCTCCGGCGTGACGATCGCGCCGCGGCCCTCGCGGCGCACGCCGTTCTGGATCGCGGGGCGGCGGCCTGCCGCGTTGCGTCGCGCCGCGCGGTGGGGTGACGCGTGGCTGCCCTACCTGCGCACGCCGGAGCAGGTCGCCGCCGGCCGAGCGGAGATCGACGCCTACGCCAGGGCTGACGGTGGGCCCCGCTGGTCGGGGCGGACGGCGTTGTTCGCCTTCGCCACCGTCGACCGCGACGGGGACCGGGCCCGCGCCATGGCCGCCGAGCGGGTCGGGCGGACCTACCAGCAGGACTTCGCCGCCTTCGCCGACAAGTACCTCGTCGCGGGCACGCCGGGGGAGTGCGTGGCGCGGCTGCGCGAGTACCTGGCCGTCGGGGTCGACGTCGTCATCTTCCGCATCGCCTGCCCACGCCGCGAGGCCGACACGATGCTGCGCCTCATCGCCGACGAGGTGCTCCCGGAGTTGCGTTAGGACGGATGCCGGTCGGAGGCGGAGGCGCTACGCTTTTTCGTGCCGAGGCCCCGTAGGCCGGGCCCGTGGTGCGTCCGGACGGTCGTGTCACGGGCTTTGCGCTGTCTGGGGGCAGCCGAGGTTGACGACCGAGTTCACGTCGGGGCGCTCGGTGCTGCGCCTCATCGCTGACGAGGTGGTTCCTGAGCTGCGTTGGTCATTCTCGCGATCGTCGAGTTGACGAAGATCGGCGCGCCGTCGTCGGTGACGACGCCGGGTTGGCCGTGCGGCACGACGATGTCCACCCTGTCCGGTTCGAAGACCAGGCACACACTCGACCCGCCGTAGCTGAAGTGTCCGATCTCCTGGCCTCGTTGGACCCGCGTGCCTTTCTCGACCGTGATGGCGACCGACGAGATCTCGGTGATCCCGACGGGAACGACGCCGACCCTGCCGATGGCGGGGCCGGTGCTGTTGACGACCACGATGCCGCGTGTGTTCACGTTGGCCTGGTAGCCCTGTGACAGGGTGCCCGCGCTCGGGTCGACCTGGCTCGAGTACAGCTCGCTGAACATCAGCCCCTCGACGGTCTCGACGTACTCGATCTCACCGTCGACGGGAGCGTGCAGCCGGTGGTAGTTCGCGCCGGAGAGGAACGACTGGAGGACCTCGCCGCCCACGAAACCGGCGGTGCCGCCGTAGCCGCCGAGCAACATCCTCAGCGAGTACCTCTGGTCCTTGATGTCGAGGATGTCGTCGTCCAGCTGGACGTCGGGGTAGAAGTTGGCGACCGAGCCGTCGTTGACCGAGACGACCGCCCGCGGATCCGTCAGTGCGTCGTTGGGACGGAACTCCGGCTTGATCGGCCGGTGGAAGAAGTCGTTGTACGACGTGAACCCACCGTGCTCGTCGTCCCAGTCGACGTCGAACTCGTAGAGCTTGAAGTCCTCGCACGCGGGCCGGCTGAGCCAGCCGTCGCGGTTCCTGTGCAGGACGTGCCTGCTCTCGGGGCTGTCGAGGTACTGGCACCACGCCCTGAGAATGCCGCGCAGTGCGTTGTTGAACCGCTGGTCGCGGAAAAGCGTCCAGCCCTCCTCCACGGCCATCATGTAGCAGAACAGCGTCGACATCGGGAAGTAGATCCGCTGTTTGGGATTCCAGCGGTAGGAGGGCGCGGTCCGGGTGATCTCGTCGAGCGCGAACAGCAGTTGCTCGGTGTTCTCGATCCCGCGGGGGTTCAGCCGCAACGCCTCCTTGATCGTGCGCGTCACCCGGTCCCTGAGGGTCGGGTCGTTCTCGAGTAGGACCTGCAGCGCCCTGACGGACGGGACATGGTCCGCCCGGCCACGTTCGCCTGCCTTCTTGCGCATCATCGCCTGCCAGTCGTCGACCGTTCCGCGGTCGCGCGGCAGGTAGCCGGCGGCGTGACCGAACAGGCTCTGGTAGCGCGCCTCGATCTCCACCTCGGTCATGGGCGTGGTCACTGTGGTCACTGGGATGTCCTTTCGCGGCTACGCGGTCCGGCGGGTTCCGTCATCGGGTGAGCGCCACGCGACGCCATACCCGCGTCCACCGCCACAGGCAGCCAGGTGACCAGTGCTGCCCACAGCCGAGGGAGATCGAGTGCGCAGGCGTCGGCGGTCGCCGAGACCGCCGTGTGCAGGGCGACGCCGGTGGCGCACGTGTGCAGGAACGTGTGTTGCCAGCGGGTGACGACGTGGACCCGGACGCGGTAGTGAGTGCGGGCCACGGCGTAGTAGGTGTCCGCGGGGTCCGGGATGGACGGTCGGTCGCCGTGGTCGGCGGCGGTGAGGGTGTCGAGCAGCGGGAAGTCCAGGCGCAGCAGTCGCAGGGTGGGTGGGGTGCGGATGGTCATGTCCGGTGTGGTCATGACCTCCAGCGGGTCGACGGGCCGCGCGGGATCGGACTCCACGCCGCGTGCGCGTCGGCACTCGGCGCGTGCGCGTTCCAGACGAGCCAGTGCGGTGGGCAGCGCGTCGAGCGAACCGGGAGGCTCGCGGGGGTTGGGGCGGGTCTCGTCGAGGAAGTCGGCGAAGCGTGCGCCGAGGTCGAACATCGAGTGGGACCGTGGCGGGTGCGCCGCGACGTAGCCGTCGGCGAACAGGCCGAACACCTGCTCGCCGACCAGGGCGTGCAGTGCCGGGAACTCGGCCTTCAGGCACTCGCGCAGGCGTGCGCGGTAGCCGAGGGCGTAGATGGTGAGGCGTTCGTCCGCCGTCAGTCGGTCGGAACCTCTCACCACCTCCGAAGCCCGACAGGTGCCCGGGTTGCCGGCGCCCGTGCAGGCGTTCAGCAGCCACTCCTGAAGGGTGGCCAGGTCCGGCTGAACCATGGACTCAGCCTCCCGGCCGGCGCCCGGCCTCGGCCGGTAGCGGCTGCCCTGCGCGGAGGTCCCTTGCCTTGGCCAGCTCGGCGACCAGCTCGGGGAACGGCGGGATGTCGGCGTCCCATTCCAACAGGGTGGCCACCCCGCCGGTTCGTCGCTGTGCCAGCGCGTAGAGCGGCCAGACCTGTTCGGGTACGGGTCCGTCGTGTGTGTCCAGCAGGTAGGTGCCGTGGTCGCTGGGGCCCGCGAGGTGTAGCTGGACGATGTTGTCCTCGGGCAGGTTCTCGATGTAGTTCACGGCGTCGAACCCGTGGTTGGTCGCGCTGACGAAGACGTTGTTCACGTCCAGCAGCAGACCGCAGCCGGTGTCCTCGGCCAGCAGGGCGAGGAACTCCCACTCGGGCAGCTCCGACGCCTGGAACTCCAGGTAGCTGCTCGGGTTCTCCAGGACCAGCGGCCTGCCGAGGTAGTCCTGCACCGCCCGGACACGGCCTGCCACGTGGGCGAGGCTGCGTCTGGTCAGCGGCATCGGCAGCAGGTCGTGGCTGGTGACGCCGTTCACCCCGGTCCAGCACAGGTGATCGGAGATCCACGCCGGACGCACGCGTTCGGCCAGGGTGCTCAGCCTGCCGAGGTAGTCGGTGTCCAGCGGATCGGTGCTGCCGATGGACAGGGACACCCCGTGCATCACCACCGGGCGGTGGGCCACCACCCGGTCCAGCACGTGTGCGGCGTAGCCGTGGTCGTCGAGGAAGTTCTCGGTGATGATCTCGAACCAGTCCACACCCCACTCCTCCTGGGGAGTGTCCAGCAGGTAGGGGAAGTGAACGTCACGCAGCCCGACTCCATAACCCAGGTCCGGCAGTCCCAGACGGCGCTCTGTGCCGCTCACGTCGACGGCGGGAACGCCAGCCGCAGCGGGTTCGGCTCCGGTCGCGGGGGTGGGGTCTTTCCTCGGTGTTCCATCACCTTCTGGTAGGCGCGATAGGCTGCGTCGTAGACCTTCTCACCGCACGTGAACTGCATGGTGCCGATGCACTGGGGTTCGTTGTGCTCGCCCACGAAGTCGAACACCTCCATGGTTCCGGACCGCGGCAGGACCTGTGAGGCCGAGATCGGGACCGCGCAGCCACCGTAGGTCGCGCACCTGTTGTCACCCGGGGCGGAGAAGGGGCCGTCGTCTCTGGCGACGATCTTGGCCTTCACGAGACCGTGACCGCATATTCCCCCGCCGCTGGTCTTCTGCACGAAGCCGCAGCCGCCCTCGGCCTTGCAGGCGTTCGACCCACGGCACGAGTGGAACGTGTCCACCGCCGCACAGTCGTTGCTCGTCCCGGTTTCCCCGATGGTGAGGTCGAGGCCCTGGCAGGAGTGTCCCAGCGTGCTCTCACTGGTGGTGCCGGGGTCGCCGGCCAGGTCGGGTGCCCTGCGGAACAGTGCCCAGCAGATCGCCATCCGGTCACCCGAGCCTGCCATGGACGGATAGGGGAACGTCTTCGTCTTACCCGACCAGTAGTCGTCCAGGACCGTGGTGACACCGGCGATCGAGCCTCTCGCGGCCTGGCTTACCGTGCCGTACATCGAGGTCTGGGCGCCCAGTTCGTTCATGGCCTCGGCGATCGCCTCCGGGGCCGGCAGGCCGTACTTGTTGTGCGGCAGAGGCGCGGTGACCAGGTCCTCGGCCTTCCACGGCTTCGGCTCGCCTGCGCGCCAGTCTGGCCAGATTCGCACGTCGTCGAGCAGTTTCCGCAGGTCGTCGAAGCGTTCGTAGTGGTCGCGACCACCGTTCCTGAAGCGTGCGGCGGCGTCCGCCGAGTCCGCGGGTCTGCCCGTGTCGGTGAAGCTGGGATAGTCGTCCTTCAGCGCGGCTTCCGACGCCTGGTACTTGGGCATGACCGTCCTCGTGAGAGGGGGGAGTTCGCTGCCTTCACCCTGGTCGGTGATGGCGCTCATCATCTCCCACACCTGCTTGAGGGAATTGTCGGAGACAGTCGTCTCGAAGCGCTCGTACTCCCGCTTCGGGTGCCCCGGGTCCTTCACGTAGTTGAACAGGTCGCGCTGCACGGCCCCTGGATCGCAGACGTGCTCCCACAGCGTCGTCTCGACGTCGTTGATGGTGTAGCGCAGCTTCATGTACTCCATGTAGCAGCGGTACATCCAACCGATCGTGCCGAACATCGGCAGGTCCTTGCCGGGGGTCCAGCCCACGAAGGGCACGGTCGGGAAGTACTTCTTCTGCGCTTCCTGCTTGATGTTCTTCCTGGCGTCCGCCTCCGGCTGCTCGATCGCGTCGAACAGGCGCAGCTGTTGCGCGGTCACGGCACCGATGTCCACCTTGACGTTGTCCCAGTGGACGGTGTCCCGCAGGTCGACGATGTGCGGGATGACGGTCTTCTCCTGCCCGTAGCAGGTCCAGCCGTTGTTCTTCGTTTGCAACATCGTGAACTTCGGTGCCACGCCCGCGCAGCTGGCGATGTTCGCCGCCATCTGGAGATGCAGCATCTCCTCGACGAACACCGAGAAGATGATGTTGAAGGCCTTCTCGTTCGCCGTCGCCGGCGCGGCGGTGGTGCTCAGCCCCGGCCACAGCCGCCCCTGGTAGAAGTCCTCGTTCTGGCCGGTGATCTGGTGCATTCCCTGGATCGAGTACATCGCGGTCATGTAGAGCGGGATCGTGAACAGCTCGACGTTCACGGCAGCCTGCGCGATCGCCCGCAACGCGGCCTTGTCCGTCTCCAGGGACTCTTCCGGGCGGAGGGCCGAGTCCTCTGTGGTGACAGCCTGGTTCATGGTCAGCCTTCCCTGGTCGACGCCCGCTTCCCCGACGAGTGTGCGCGCCGGACGACGGGCGACGCGCGGGCTTCGCGCAACGCCACTCCATCAAGCAACCGTCCAGGTGACACGGAACACTCAGAGCGAACAGGACGCTGGGAAAGGGCGGGGAGTTCAGCCGCCGGACTGGACCGCGCCCGAGGAACGCAGGTTCGCTATTTCCTCGGTGGAGAAGCCGAAGTCGGTCAGTACGGACTCCGAGTCGTCGCCCGGGGCCGGGGGCGGACCGGCCACCGCGCCCGGGGTGCGGCTGAAACGGGGGGCCGGTGCCGGTGCCGGGACACCGGCGGTGTCGACGAACGCGGCGCGGGCCACGTGGTGCGGGTGCCCGGCCACCTCCCCGAGCCCGAGCACCGGCGCGAAGCACGAGTCCGTGCCGTCGAGCAGGTCCGTCCACTCCGCACGGGTGCGGGTGCGGAACAACGCGCTCAACCGGTCGCGCAGCACGGGCCAGTCCTCGGGCGTGATGGGGTCCGCCAGGCCCGAGAGGTCCACCCCGATCCGCCGGAACAGCGGGCGGTGGAACTTCGGCTCGATGGCCCCCACTGCCACCCAGCGCCCGTCCGAGGTCTCGTAGACGTCGTAGAACGGCGCCCCCGAGTCGAGGTAGTTCGTGCCGCGCTCGTCGGACCACGTCCCGTTCGCCCGCCTGCCGTGGAACTGCGTCATCAGCAGCGACGCCGCGTCGACCATGGCCGCGTCGACCACCTGGCCCCGTCCCGACACCCGTGCCTCCAGCAGCGCGCACACCACGCCGAACGCGAGCAGCATGCCGCCCGCGTTGTCGCCCACCAGGTTCAGCGGGATCGCGGGCGGGCCACCCGACCGGCCGATCGGCTCCAGGGCACCCGCCAGCGCGATGTAGTTGATGTCGTGGCCCGCCGTCGACGCCAGCGGGCCGTCCTGGCCCCAGCCCGTCGCCCGGCCGTACACCAGCCGGGGGTTGCGGGCCAGGCACACCTCCGGACCCAGGCCGAGGCGCTCCGCCACCCCGGGGCGGAACCCCTCGAAGAACGCGTCCGCCTGGTCGACCAGGCGCAGCACCACCTCGGCCGCCGCCGGTTTCTTCAGGTCCACCAGCACCGAGCGCCGGCCCCGCACCACCAGCTCCAGCCGGGGATCCGGCGCCTGGACCCGCCGGTCACCGCCGGGACGGTCCACGCGCACGACCTCCGCGCCCATGTCGGACAGCATCATCCCCGCGAACGGTCCCGGCCCCCGTCCGGCCAGCTCGACGATCCGCACCCCGCTCAGTGGTCCCACCCGGTACCTCCTGTCCGCCGCCCGCGAGGCGTCGCGAACGGGCGATCTTGTGCCATGGCCCGCTACAATATATTTTAGAGCCCCAATGATGGGAGGTCGTGACGTGGCGACTCAGGTGGTCGATCCCCGTATCCCGGCTCCGGCCAGGCCCGCGTCGCTCGCGCCACGGCGCGCCGACCTCACCGGCGCCCGGATCCTGTTGTTCGACAACGGGAAGCTCGCCCCCGACTACGGCCCCTACGGCGCGATCTTCGACGTCGTCGAGGCCGCCCTCGGCGGGGTCGAGGTCCGCCGCCACACCGACGACCTGCTGCGGGGGACCGGCGAGCGGCTCCGGGAGGTCGCCCGCTGGGTCAGGGACCAGGACGTCGCCGGGGTCGTGTTCGCCCTGGGTGACTGGGGCGTGAGCCAGCCGACCGCCATCGTCGCCAGCGAGCTGGAGCGGCTGGGCGTGCCCGCGTCGGTCGTCACCACCGAGATCGGTGGTCGGCAGGCACTCGCCGCCGCGAAACGACTGGCACCCGGCCTTCCCGTCACCACCCTCACCAGCCTGCGTTCGGCCACCTACGACGAGATCGCCGCCGAGACCAGGACCGTCCTCGACGACATCATCGGCGGCCTCACGGGCGACGCCGACGCGCTGCGCAAGCGGTTCGAGGCCAGGGCGATCGCCGCACCCGCGCCCGCCGACGCCAGCGGCCTGGTCGACCTCCGGGGCGCCGACCCGTCCGCCGAGTTCACCGACCTCATGCGTGAGAGCCTGCTCGGCGACGGCTTCCCGCTCGTGGCCCCCACGCGGGAGAAGGTCGACGCGTTCCTCGCCGCCGCGGGCAAGGGCGCCGACGACGCCGTCTGGCCGGCCATCGCGCCCCGCGACACCGAGGTGACCGCCCGCGAGGTCGCCGCGGTCGCCGTCGCCGCCGGCTGCAGGCCGCGGTGGGCGCCCGTGGTGTTCGCCGCCTACGAGGCCATGGCCGCCCCCGAGTTCCGGCTCTTCCAGGCCGCCATCACCACCCACCCCGGCGGCACGCTCGTGCTCGTCAGCGGCCCCGACCACGAGCGTTACGGGTTCGCCGCCGACCGCGGCTCGCTCGGGCCCGGCTTCGAGGCCAACGCCACCACCGGGCGTGCCGTCGCGCTCGGCTACTCGTTCCTGCTCGGCGCGATCCCGGGTGGCGCCGACCTCACCGCGCAGGGCTCGCCGGCCGAGTTCTCCTACTGCTGTGCGGAGAACCTCGCCGAGAGCCCGTGGCCCGGACTGCACGCCGACCTCGGCCACCCGGACGCCACCACCGTCACCGTCCTCAAGTGCGAGGGCCCCCACAACATCCTGGACCAGCAAAGCTCCGACCCCGGCCTGCTGCTCGGCACCGTCGCCAGCTCGATGGCGACACTGGGCTCCAACGCCGCCTACGTCGCGGGCGCCGAGACCGTCCTCATGCTCAACCCCGAGCACGCCCGCCTGCTCGCCTCGGCGGGCTGGTCGCGGCGCGACGTGCGGGAGTTCCTGTTCGACGCCGCCCGCAACCCGCGCGAGGACCTGCGCGGCCGTGGACTCGCCCCGATCTGGCCCGCGTGGTTCGACGCGGCCGACCGGGTGCCGGTGTTCCCCGACCCCGTGAGCCTGCTCGTGGCCGTGGTCGGCGGCTCCGGCCCGGCCTCGCAGGTCGCCATCCCGTGGGGCTACTCCCGGGCGATCACCCGCACGATCCCGTCCTGACCTGGAGGAGAACGATGAAGTTCGGCAAGGCCAGGCCGCTCGTCCTGCTCGTCGCGACCGCACTGGCGTCGGCCGCGTGCGGTGGCTCCTCGGGCGACGGCGGCCACATCAGGATCGCGATCAGCTCGGAGAGCCTCGCCACCCAGGTCGTGCGCATGGCCGACGACCTCGGCATGTTCAAGGCAGAGGGGCTCGAGGTCGAGCTGGTCACCAGCAACGGCGGCGCGCAGGCCGTCACCGCGATGCTGTCCGGCAACGTCCAGTTCGCGTCGGCGGGCGCGCCGGAGGTGATCACCAGCAACGCCGAGGGGCGCGACGTCAAGGCGATCGCGCGGCTGTACTCGGGGCTCTCCGGCTCGCTCGTGCTGTCGAAGAAGACCGCCGACAAGCTCGGCGTCGACACGAGCGCGTCGCTGGAGACGCGGCTGAAGTCGCCCGACACGCCGATCGAGGAACGGTTCAAGGACCTCGACGGGCTCAACGTGGCGTTCGCCAGCGCGACCTCGTCGCTCAAGTCGCCGGTCATGAGCTCCGCGGAGGCGGTCGGCGCCAAGGTCAACCCGGTCTACATGAAGCAGGAGAGCATGCCCGCCGCGCTCTCCGCGGGGGCGATCGACGCGTTCCAGGCGTCGCCGCCGGTGTCGGAGCTGGGTGTGTCGACCGCGGGCGGGGTCATGTGGGTCGAGGGGCCGACGGGGGAGTTCCCGGAGGACCACACGCCGGTGTCGTCCTCGACGCTCATGACGACCGGCAAGTTCATCGGCTCCGACCCCGACACCGTGAAGAAGGTCTCGCGGGCGATCGCCAGGACCGCGCAGTACGTCGTCGACAACCCGGACAAGGCCGAGGCGAACGTGCGCACGCGCTTCAAGGATGTCGACGAGAAGATCTTCGACGCCGCGTGGCAGGCGAACAAGGGCTCCTACATCCAGCCGAGGGTCACCGCCGACCAGTTCGAGCACGACATCTCCGTGCTGCCCGAGGAACTGCTGACCGACGACGTGAAGAAGCTCGACCCGAAGGACCTGATCGTGTCGGACGAGTTCAACCCGGCCGACCCGAAGACCTGACCTGGGCAAACAGGCCAGGGATAATATATGGTATTCCGGCACGCTCGGGCGGTACGCCACGGCGAACCGCCCGCAGGCCGGCGACGCACGAGGGAGGTGCTGCCGTGTCGATGACGGTGGAGGGCCAGGACGTGGCGCCCGCGGTGAGCGGGGGCGCGAGCGACGAGCTCGAGGACCGGGACACGGCCGGGCGCCGCTCGAGGTGGACGGTCGTGCTGCTGCGCGTCGCGGTGCTGGTCGTGGCGCTCGTGCTCTGGCAGCTCATCGCCGACGGGCTGGACATCGCGTTCTTCATCAGCAGGCCGACCGACGTGTGGGACCAGCTGGTGGACTGGGTCACCAGCGGCTACCTGTTCGGCAACCTCGGGGTGACGCTGCTGGCGACGTTGTACGGGTTCGTCCTCGGCGCCATCGCGGGCATCGTCATCGGGTTCGTGCTGGGGCTGATCACGATCCTCGGCAGGCTGCTCGACCCGTTCGTCACCGCGGTCTACAGCCTGCCCAAGCTCGCGCTCGCGCCGTTGTTCGTGCTGTGGTTCGGCATCGACCTGCAGATGAAGGTCGTGCTCACCGCGGTCATCGTGTTCTTCCTCGTCTTCTGGAACACCTACGCCGGGGTTCGCGAGACCGACAAGGAACTGGTCGACGTGCTGCGGGTGATGGGTGCCAAGCGCCGCGACATGATCCGCAAGGTCGTGCTGCCCGGCTCGCTCACCTACATCTACGTCGGGCTCAAGCTGGCCATCCCCTACGCGCTCACCGGCGCCGTGGTCGGCGAGCTGATCGCGTCGAACAGGGGCATCGGCTACATGCTCATGTCGGCCGCCGGTGCGTTCAACACCGCGGGTGTCATGGCCGCGCTCGTGGTGCTGATGGTGATCGCGACGTTGATGAACGCGCTGCTCAACATCACCGAGACCTATGTCATGCGCTGGAAGCGCGCGGGGAACTGAGCGACTCGGGGCGCCAGCGCAGCAGCCGGGCCTCCAGGCGGACCATCGCCTCGTTGAGCACGGTCGCGGTGGCGGCGAGCAGCACGACGATCGCGAACATCCGGTCGGTCTCGAACACCTGGGCCGCCTGGTTGAGCAGGTAGCCGACACCCGCGCCCGCGGAGAAGACCTCGCCGACCACCACGCCGGTGAGGCCGTGCGCGATCGACTGCCGCACGCCCGTGAGCGCGTGGGGGAGCGCGCCGGGCAGCACGACCGTCCGCAGGATCGTCCCGGGTGGCGCGCCGAACGACCGGGACATCCGCACCAGGCCTCGGTCGGCGGCGGCCACCCCGGCGAGCGTGTTCAGCACCACGGGGAACAGGGCCGCCAGGAACACGACGACGAGCTTGTACTCCAGCCCGAAACCGAACCACACCACGAAAAGCGGCACCAGGGCGATCCTCGGGGTGGCGTAGAAGGCCATCAGCAGCGGCTCGAACAGGTCGCGGACCGGCCCGTACCAGCCCATGAACAGGCCGAGCGGGAGACCTACGCCGACCGCGAGCCCCCAGCCCGCCAGGAACCCGGTGACGGTCGCCGAGACGTGCACCGACCAGAAGTCCGGTTCGGACACCAGGTCGCCCAGCGCGACGACCACCCCCGACGGCGAGCCGGTGAACACCGGGTTCACCCCGCCGGACCGGGCCAGCAGCTCCCACGCCACGAGGACGAGCACCAGGAACCCGCCGCCGCGCAGCACCCGTGTCACACCGGCTCCTTCCACCGGGTCAGTCGGCGTTCGAGCACGCCGAGCAGCTCGTTCAGCACCGCCCCGGCCACCGCGACGAGCACGACCGCCGCGATGATCCTTTCCACCTGGACGGTCTGCGCGGCGTCGGCGATCACCCAGCCGATCCCCGCCGCCGACGCCCAGATCTCCGCGCCGACCACCCCGGTGATCGCGTGGCTGAGCGCCTGCCGCACGCCTGCCATCACCAGCGGCACCGATCCCGGCAGCGCCACGGTCACCAGGACCTGGCCGGGTGAGGCACCGAACACGCGTGCCATCCGCACGAGTGACGCCTTCGCGTCCCGCACGCCCGCGATGGTGTCGAGCAGCACCGGGAACACGCTCCACAACGCCACGACCGTGACCTGGTAGGCGAACCCGTAGCCGAGCCACACCACCAGCAGCGGGATCAGCGCGACCCTCGGCACCGCGTTGAGCACGAACACGAACGGCTCCAACGTCTCGCGGATCGCACGGCTCCAGCCCATCAGCACCCCGAGGCCGATGCCCGCGACGACCGCGATGGCCCAGCCCGCCGCGAAGCCGCGCGCGGTCGTGAGCACGTGGAGCGACCAGAACGTCCCGTCCCCGGTGAGCGTCCCGAGCGTCGCGACGACGTCGGTCGGTGAGCTGAGGTAGAACCGCGTCCTGGGCGCCGCCAGTGCCGCGATCTCCCAGACCGCCAGCAGCGCGAGGATGAGGCCGCCGCCGAGTACCAGCCGGTGCCGCCGTCGCCTCGGCGCCGGCGGGACGGCGGGGTCCGCCTGGACGGGCCTGCGGAGGACGGCCGTCATCGCGTCGCCACGGGGGAGTGGAGCCGACCCCAGAGCCGTTCCTCCAGTGCGGTGAAGGCGGGGGACCGCTTCACCGACGGGTCACGTGGGCGCGGCAGGTCCACGTCGAACACCGAGGAGACCGTGCCGGGGCGGCCGGTCATCGTCACGACCCGGTCGGACAGGAACACCGCCTCCTCGATGTCGTGGGTGACGAACAGGACCGTCACCCGACCCGCCAGCCGGATCCGTTCCAGCTCCACCTGCAGCTGCTCGCGGGTCAGCGCGTCGAGCGCCCCGAACGGCTCGTCCATCAGCAGCAGCTCCGGCTCGGTGGCGAGCGCGCGGGCGAGGTTCACCCGCTGCCGCATGCCGCCGGACAGCTCGCCCGGGTAGTGCCGCTCGAAACCCGTGAGTCCCACCAGTTCGACCAGTTCCGCGGTCTTGCGCGCGCGGTCGGCGGCGGTTCCCTTGCGGCGCAGGGTCATCCCGTAGGCGATGTTGTCGGCGGTCGACCGCCACGGCAGCAGCGACGGGTCCTGGAACACGACCGCCGTCCTCGGGTCGGGCCCGGTGATCGGGCGGCCGTCCAGGAGCAGCTCGCCGGTGTCGTAGGGCTCCAGACCCGCGACACAGTCGAGGAACGTGGACTTCCCGCAGCCACTGGGCCCGACGAGCGAGACGAACGCACCGTCCTCGACGGACAGTGACAGGTCCGTGAGTGCCACGGTCGTCCCGCCACGCCCGGAGCGGTAGGACTTGCCGACGCCCCGGGCCTCCAGTCGGCCGGGGGTCATGACGTCTTGTATCCCTTCGCGCGCTCGGCGACCACCTGGTCGAGGAGGGAGAAGTCCCAGACGCGGTCCAGCGGGATGTCGTCCTTCTTGCCCTGCGCTGCCTTGGTCACGTCGAGCACGACCTGCAGCGACTTGTCGTCGGACTTGCCGCCCTTGATCATGTCGTGCTGGACCACGTCCCAGCAGCCCCTGGCCAGCTCGTCGTCGAAACCCCACTCGTCGTGGAAGAACGCCAGCACCTCGTCCTCGTGCGCCAGCATGTGGTCGAGGGTCTCGAGCGTGCCGGCGAGGAAACGCTTGACCAGCAACGGGTTGTCGGAGATCAGCTGGTCCGGGGTGCCCACGATGGACACCGGCGAGCCGGGGAACTTCGCAGACACCGACGTGATCTCACGCATCCCGGCGTCCTCGGCGAGGAGCTTGGCGGGCGGGTAGCCGGTGAAGCCGTCGGCCTGCCCGTTCTGCACCAGCTGGATGATCTGCTTGGTGTTGGCCTGGGTCTGCACCCACGTGACGCCCTTGTCGGGGTCGACCCCCGCCCGGCGCAGGATCTCCTTGATCATGTCGTTGGGGCCGAAGACACGCTTGCCCGCCAGGTCACGCAGCGAGGAGATGCCCTTGGTGGTGTAGAGGCCGAGGTTGTCGCGGAAGGTCAGCATGACCGCGCGGACCGGGGCGCCGCGCACGGCACCGCTGTGGGTCTGCACGCCCGCCGCGGAGAACTGCAGCTGCCCCGAGGCCATGGCGGCGACCGCGTCCGCGATGCCGTCGACGGCCTCGACGTCGAGGCCGAACTTCTTGTAGATGCCGTGGGTGATCCCCCAGCGGGCCCACATGTGGTTGACGCTCGTCGAACCTGCCGAGACGGTCGCCTTGGTCAGCGGCTCGCCCTTCGCGGCGAGCAGTGACGGGCTCGCGTCCCTGGTCGACGCGGCACCGGTGGGCTCGGTGCCGCCGCATGCGGACGCGACCGCGACGGTGGTGAGCGCGCCCGCGAGGCGAAGGATGTCGCGCCGCGAGAGACTCCCGCGGGGGTGGATAGTCATCTGTGTCCTCCTGTTGGTGCTGGGACGGGCACGACCTCGTAGGTGGTCGTGATGTCGGCGACGTGGGACAACGTCGCGTGGACCGAGCAGTCGCCGTGGCACGCCTGTGCCGCGGCGGTGAGCGACTCCTCGTCGAGGTCGTCGCCGGAGACCGACAGGTGCAGCGCGATCGCGCGGAACACCGCAGGACGCGTGGTCGCCAGCTCGCCGGTGACCGCGATGTCCAGGGAGTGCGGGACCTTGCCGCGTCGGTGCAGCTCGGCGAGGAAGCTCGACCCCGAGCAGCCCGCGAGTGCCATCAGCAGCAGGTCGCGGGCGGCGGTGGCTCGGCCGTTCTGCTTGCCGAGCTTGCCGCCGAGGTCCATGTGGACGTGGTGGCCGTGCTCGTCGGCGGCGTCGAACAACGCCTCGGCCGGGTCGACGGCCACGGTGACGGCACGCTGAACTGGTTGGGACATGGCGATGTCCTTTCCCACAGGGGTACTCAGGGGAGCGGCTCGATCCGGCACGGGTAGTCCTTGACCGGCACCGAGCCGGAGATCGGGTCGCGGACGGCGTTGGAGATGATCAGGTTGACGTTGGCGCCGTCGGCCGAGAACGGGTCGTGGCCGGGCAGGCCCAACTCCTCGCAGGCCTCCCACCACCCGGTCTGGGTGGCGACCACGCCCGCGGCGACCGACGTGGACACCTTGGCCCGCAACCGGATCGCGCCCGAGGCGGTGGCGAGGCGGACCATCGCGCCGTCGTGGACGCCATAGGTGTCGGCGTCGTCGGGGTGGACCTCGAGGAACGGCTCGGGTGCCTGCGTTCGCAGTGACGGGATGCTCCGGCCGGTGCTGTGGGTGTACTGGCGGAGCTTGGCCGAGGTGAGCGTCAGCGGGAACTCGGGGGTGAACGCGGCGGACCGGTCGTTGTGGACGGGCAACGGGTCGTGGCCGGCGTCGAGGAACGCCTCGGAGTACAGCTCCACCTTACGTGTCGGGGTCGCGAAGCCGGTGACCGTCCCGTCGCCGCGCACGCGGGTGTGGCGGTGGTAGGTGAGTGTCCTGCCGGGACGGCGCAGGCCGCCCGGACTGGCACGCAGCTCGTCGAGCGTGAGGCCGGTGCCTTCGAGCTGTGCGGCGTAGGCGGCGTGCACGTCGCCGTCCCAGAACTGGTCGCCGAGGCCCAACCGGACGGCCAGGTCGAAGAGGATCTCCACGTCCGGGCGCGACTCGTGCTGGGGTGGGACCACGGGCGCGCGGTACTGGGCCCACGTCTGCGTGTCCGGGCCGCCGCCGAAGCCGGTGACCAGGCCGGGTGACTCCCACGGCGTCGATGCGGGCAGCAGCAGGTCGGCGAAGCGGGCGGTCGGGTTCTCCCGCATGTCGACGTGGACGTGCAGGTCCAGTGACCGCAGCGCCTCGGCGCCCCGGCGGGTGTCGCCGTTCTGCAGCAGCGCGTTGCCCCCGAACGCGACCAGAGCGTGCACGGGGTAGGGGTGTCCGGTCAGGGCGGCGTCGTAGACGTCGTAGGCGGCGACCCCGTTCCTGGGCGCGCCCAGTGGGCGGTCCGCGAGCCCGAGCCGCCGCGACGAGTCGGTCCGCAGCTTCGGCAGGCCGCCCGGCGACGAGAACGTGACGTTGCCGCCGGGTGACTCCAGCCAGCCGGTCAACGCGTAGAGCACCCCGAGGGCCCGGCTGGTCTGGGCGGTGTCGGTGTGTTGCTCGACGCCGTTGTAGGTGTCGTAGCAGACGGGTCCGTTCGCGAGGAGGTCCGCGAGCCTGCCGAGGTCCACTTCGGACACGCCGGTGAGCCTCGCGACCGTCTCGGGGTCGTAGCGTGCCGCCCGCTCGGCCAGCAGGGAGAACGCGCTGCGTGCACCCGGCCGGTCGACCCGCAGCCGGGGTCGCACCCCCCACGTCGACGGGTCCGCCTCGACGTCGACCGCGTGCTCGTCGCTGCCGTCGGACACGACGAACCGCCCGTCGCGGCGCAGAAGGCGACCCGTCTCGGTGTCCACGAGGAACGGACCGTTCGTCCACCACGTGACGAACTCGGGGTCGTAGTAGCCGCGGGCGAGGAGAAGGTGCGTGACTCCGAGGGCGAGGGCCGCGTCGGTGCCGGGGCGGGGTCGCAGCCACAGGTCGGCCCGCCTGGTCGTCCCCGTGGCGCGTGGGTCGACGACCACGAGCCGCGCGCCGCGCCGGGTGGCCCGCTGGATCCGCCGCCACGTCTGGACGTTCGACACCGCGGGGTTGTGGCCCCACACCAGGATCGTGGCCGCGTCCTCGTAGTGCGCCGTGGGGAGCCCGCCGCCGAACGTGTGCGCGGCGCCACCGCTGCGGCCCCAGCTGCAGATGTGGCCGGTGGTCATGACGTTGGGGGTGCCGAACGCGGCGGCGAGGCGGTCGAGGAACGGCGACCAGTCACCGGCGTGGCTCCCGCCCGGTGCCGGCCGGGTGAACACGACCGACTCCGGTCCGTGCGCGGCGGCGATCTCCCGCATCCGCCGCGCCACGAACGTCAGCGCCT
Organism: Actinophytocola oryzae; assembly: GCF_004364325.1. GTDB lineage: Bacteria > Actinomycetota > Actinomycetes > Mycobacteriales > Pseudonocardiaceae > Actinophytocola > Actinophytocola oryzae. The sequence continues at coordinate 553,697 of NZ_SOCP01000002.1, forward strand.
CGTCCCAGCCGATCCGTTCCCAGCCCGGGTCGGCGGCCGTCTTCGGGTTGGTGCGGCGCATCGGGTGCCGCAGCCGGGTCGGGTCGTGCACGAACCGTGGCGCCGCGGCACCCTTCACGCAGAACGAGTGGTTGGGGTGGTCCGGGTCGGCCCGGACGGACAGCAGGACGTCCTCTTCGGACACCACGGCCACCGAACCGCACCGGGCCTTGCACTGCGCGCAGTACCCGTGAACCGTCCGTCCGTTCATCCCCGCTCAGCCGATGGCCTGCTTGACGACGTCGGCCGCGACCGCCTTCGAGTAGTCGACGTCGACCGGCTTGCCGCTGGCCTTGGCGAAGTCCGTCAGGGCCTTGAACGCGTCCTCGGTGATGAGCGGCGACGCGGGCAGGCTCTTGACCGTGTACTCGTAGGACGCGTCGAAGGTCTTCTGGTCGACGTCGGGGAACTCCTTCTGCAGACAGGGCTTCGGCTTGTCCGGAGTGGTCCGCATCAGGTTCATCGCGTCGGCGAAACCCGCGACGAGCGCCTTGTACCGGTCCGGGTTCTCCTTGAGCTGGCGCGTGTTGGCGAGACCGATGAGGTACGGGTACTTCTTCAGCTCCTTGAACTCGTCGCCGGAGAACAGGATCTTGCCGATTCCCTGCGCCTCGGCCTGGTCGCCGTTGGGCGGTGAGCCCGCCAGCACGCCGATGCTGCCCTGCCGCATGGCGGAGAACATGTTGGCGTAGGTGTTGAGCGGCTGCATCTTGATGTCCTTGTCGGGGTCCAGCCCGTACTTCGGCATCACGAACCGCAGCAGCTGGTCGATCGAGTCGCCGGGGGTGAGGATGGCGACGGTCTCGCCCTTCAGGGCCTTCACGCGGTCCTCGAGCGAGGAGTTCGCCGTGAGGCCCTTGTCCTTCATCATCTTGTTGCTCGCCACCACCTGGACGCTGTAGCCGACGCTCGCGCCGAACAGCAGCTGGACGGGTGCGCCCTCACGGATGGGGCTGATGGCGGCGGGCGCGCCGGTCATGGCCGACAGCGCGTCGCCCGAGACCATCCCGGCGATGGCCGACGTGGTGCCCTGCTGCGACGCCGTCAGCGTCACGTCCAGGCCGTGCTTCTTGAAGTAGCCCTCGCACACCGCCACGTACGCGGGCGCCCAGGAGATGACCTTGCTGCCCAGCACGATCGTCGCCGAGCCGAGGTCCTTCGTGCCGCCCGAACTCGGGCTGCCGCCGCTGGCACCGCTGTCGTCACCGCAGGCGGTGAGTGAGAGGGAGAGAGTCAGAGCCGCGGCTGCCGCGACGATGCGGCGAGATGTGCGAGACATGTCACGACCTCCGTAGATGATATATCATCCTAGGAGGTATATTTGGCGGTGTCAACGAACCGGCATCACGTTGGGTGACCAAGCCCGCGGTTCGGAGGCCATTTCCCAACCACGCGGGTACTGGCTATATCGTTTAGTTCACCCTGCGTACACTGACGGGTACTGCGGCGCCAAGGAGAGGTGATGGCGGGTATATCGATCATGAGCAGTGAGGGCCGGCCGGACGGTCTGCAGGACTTCGTCGCGCGCCAGCTCGCCAAGGCGATCGCCTCCGGCGAACTGCCCCCCGGCACACGCCTGTCACCCGCGAAGCTCGCCGAGGAGCTCGGCGTCTCCCACATCCCGGTGCGCGAGGCACTCGCCGCCCTGGAGGCCGTCGGACAGGTCCGGCGCATCCCCAGGGTCGGGTTCTTCGTGGCGGAGCTGTCCACCGACGACATCGAGGACATCTACCACTGGCGGCAGGTGCTCGAGGACGAGGCGCACCGGCTCGGCGTGCCCAAGCTCGAGGAGGCCGACCTGGTGCGGATGCGCCAGCTCAACGCCGACATGCTGACCTCGATCCACAACCGCAACACGCCCTCGTTCGTCGAGCTGAACCGCACGTTCCACTTCGTGCCGTTCCAGCGGGCAGGCAGCGACCACCTGATCCGGTTCATCACGCACCTGTGGGACGCCGCGGCGCGCTACCAGAACACGATGGCCTACGTCCGCGTCCCCAAGGACCTGCTCCAGGAGCACCACGACGCGCTGATGACCGCGTTCGAGAACCGCGACGTCGGCGCCGTGAACGGCTGGATGGCCAAGCACCGGGGCGTCACGCTGGGCGCGATCCGCAAGATCCACGCCGCCGCGGCCGAGGCCGAGAAGGCGGAGAAGGCGGAAGTCGACGGCGTCGACGGCCAAACACCCGCGAGGGCCAGGGCGAAGGCACCCGCGAAGGCGTCCGGCGGCAAGGGAGCGTGAGAAAGCCCCGGCGTCGACGGCCACCGCGACACCTCACATCTCGCCACCCTCCATCATGTCGTCCTGGAGGATCGCCCACAGCTCCTGCTGGAGCTCGCGGAAACGGTCGTTGAAGCGCACGTCGAACACCGCACGCGGCCGCGGGATGTCGATCGTCTTGATCGTGCGCATCGTGCCCGGCCGCGACGAGACCACGACCACCCGGTCGGACAGCGTCACCGCCTCGGCCAGGTCGTGGGTGACGAACATGATCGTCGTGCCCGCCTCGGCCCACAGCCGCAGCAGCTCCTGCTGGAGCACGAGCTTGAGCTGGGCGTCCAGCGCCCCGAACGGCTCGTCCATCAGCAGCGTCTCCGGCTGGTAGATCAGCGTGCGGGCGAGCAGGACCCGCTTGCGCATGCCGCCCGACAGCTCGGCGGGGTAGTGGTTGCCGAACTCCTTCAACCCGACCTTCTCGACCATCTCGTCGATCCGGTCGCCCCGCTCCGCACGCGGGCTGTGCCGGATCTCCAGCGGCACGGCGATGTTCTGCCGGACCGTCCGCCACGGCAGCAGCGTGTCGGCCTGGGTCATGTAACCGACGTCGGTGTTCACCTCGGTGACCGGCTCGCCCTTGTACCGCACGTCACCGCTCGACGGCTTCATGAGCCCGGCGGTGATGTTGAGCAGGGTCGACTTCCCGCACCCGCTCGGCCCCACGATGCTCAGGAACTCGCCGGGCTGCACGTCGAAGTGCGCGTCGCCGAGCGCCTGGAACGGCTTGCCCTTCTTGAAGAACCGCTTGCCAACGTGGTTGAAGGAGATGTCCGGCGTCGTGCCGGCGCCCGTCTCCTCCGCCGCGGCACCGTCGTGCACCGTCGTCTCCTGCCGCATCGACATCCTCCTTCAGCTGCCGTTCTTCAGGGCCCTGCGCCGCAGCGACCACATCTGGGAGCCGCGTTCCAGCTCCAGGGCGGCGGGCCACGGCACGCCCGGCGGGTCCAGCTCGGACCGCATCGACTTCAGCACCCGCCGCGACAGCTCCGGGTCACGCGCGCAGGACGCGGCCAGCTCCCTGGCCCGCGCGTCGACGTCGGCGGCGTCGACCGCCTCCCACGCGAGACCCAGCGCCGCCGCCCGCTCACCGGTCACCTCGGCCCCGAACAGGCCGATCGCCGCGGCCGCCTCCCGCCCGACGAGCCGGCCGAGCAGCGTGAAGTGCCCGCCGCCGGGATGGATGCCGATGCGCGTGAACCCGGCGATGATGCGGGTGTCCTTCGCGACGATCCGCAGGTCGGTGGCCAGCAGCAGGTTCACCCCCGCGCCGACCGCGGCCCCCTGCACGGCGCCGATCGTGGGCACCGGCAGCGTGCCGACCCGCACGAACGCGTCGTAGACGGCGCCGAGGTCGTCGTACCGCTCCGGGTCCGCCGGATCCTCGCCCGCACGGGACAGGACATCACGCTCGGCGCCGGAGCAGAACGTCCCGCCGCCGCCCCTGACGATCACCGCGCCGACCGACCTGTCCGCCTCGACCTGGTCACACGCCTCGGCGAGCTGCCGGGACGACGCGGGGTTCAACGCGTTGCGGGTCTTCGGCGAGTCGATCGTGATCGTGGCGATCCCGTCGGCGATGTCGACATCGATGGTGGTCATCGGTTTGGTGGCGGCCTTCCTAGTAGCGGAACTCGTTGACGCTCTTGACCGGCGTCCCGTCCTTGAGCGTGATCTGGTTGACGGGCACCATGGTCGCCTCGCCGAAGCTCGGCGCGACCACGGAGTGCGGCCCGGCACCGCCCGCCACGACGAGGTTGATCTCCCCGGGGCTGTCGGCGAGCGGCACCGCCGAGTCGGGGTTCTCCGACCGGTAGCGCCGCGGCCTGCGGTGGCGGACCATGCCGTTGAGCGTCTCCGGCGGGAACTCGGAGATCTTGACTCGGCAGTTCTCGTAGAGGAACTCCCGCACGTCCTGCTTGGTGTAGCCGTCGTCGGCGAGGATCTGGGCGTGCTCGGGGCAGAAGATGATCAGTGGTCCGCCGCCGAGCTGCACGTTCTGGTGGCCGACAGTCGCGGCGGCGGAGCAGAACGTCCGCAGGATGCCCTCGGCGCTGCGGCTGGCGAGGTCGAGCACGTTCTGCGTGCCGGTCACGGAGAACACGGAAACGGCGCTGGTCTCGCGGTCGTAGCCGCGCTCGACGTGGAAGGGCTCCCAGGGCGACTCATCCTCGTTCTCGGCGATGCACATGCCGTACTTGCCGGGCTGGCCCTGGGTGGCCTTGTCCATGGTCTGGGGGGCGCCGCCGCCGATGTTCATCATGCAGAGCCGGACCGCGCGGCCGACGGTGGCGTTGGCGCGGAACCCCTGGCCGAGGCAGTTGCCCTTGCCGTTGAAGCCGAGTTCGTCGGCGATAGGGCCGTTGACCACGACGAGCACGGCCACGGGGTTGGTGGTGGCCTGGATGCCGTAGGTGTTGAATTCGGGGTGGGCGAGCCCGCGGATGGCGGAGATGACCACGGGCAGGTACTCGGGCTTGCAGCCGGCCATGACCGCGTTGACGGCCACGTTGTGCACGGTGGCCTCGGCACGGGTGGCCGGGATGCGCCCGAGGGAGGAGTGCGGATCGAGGTCGGTGTACTCGAGCGCGGCGGCGACCCGCTCCTCGGTGGGCAGGACGATCGGCAGCCCGTCGGTCCAGCCGTTGTCCTCGTAGTGGGCGACGACCTCGTCGATGTCGCCCTCGATGGTGAGCAGCTCAGGCATCAGATGACCCCGTCCTGGCGCAGTGCGGTGATCGTCGCGGCGGAGAGCCCGAACTCGGCGAAGACCGAGTCGTTGTCGGCGCCACGGGCGGGTCCGGCGCGGCGGACGGTGTGCTCGCGGCTGGGGAACTTGGGGACGACGCCCTGCATGAGCACCGGGCCGAGGACGTCGTCGGGCACCTCGATGAGGTCGCCTCGAGCCTGGAACTGCTCGTCGGCGACGATGTCGTCGGCGGAGAACACCTGCTGGTGCACGGCGTCGGCCTCGACGAGCCGCTTCTCGAGCGTGGCCCAGTCCCACTTGGCGGCCCAGACGTGCAGGAGGGCGTCGCACTCGTCGAGGAACTCGACCACCCCGGTCGGGTCGCTGGTCATCACGCCCTCGTCGATCCGGGCCATCTGCGCGTCACACTCGGCGGCGGCGAGAATGCGACGGATCGCGACGGGCCCGACCGCGCTGACGACGAACCACTTGCCGTCGGCGGAGCGGAACAGGTTACGCAGCACGCCGTGGCTCGTGAGCTTGTTGCCGGGCCGCAGCGGGGCGACGCCGAACTGCTGGTAGGCCGCGATCTGCGTGGGGATGATCCGGAACAGGCCCTCGAACAACGCCATGTCGACGACCTCGATGCCCGTGGGCGGCCCGTTGTTGGCGCGACCCCAGAGCGCGGCCATGATGCCGAACGCGCCGAAGGTGGCCGCCACGCCGTCGGCGAGGGTGCTCGACGGGAACGTCGGGGGACCGTCGGGCTCGCCGTTGAGGTGGGCGAACCCACTGATGGCCTCGGCGATCGTGCCGAAGCCGGGTCGGGTGCGCAGGGGCCCGGTCTGGCCGAACCCGGAGATCCGCAGCATGACCGCGTTGACCCCCGCCTCGGTCAGGTCGGCCGGCCCGAGGTGCCACCTCTCCAGCGTGCCGGGGCGGAAGTTCTCGCAGATGACGTCCGCCTCGCGGGCCATCTGGATCGCGATCTCCCGGCCGCGTTCGCTGTTGATGTCCAGCGTGACGACCCGCTTGCCGCGCTGGATGACCGACCACCACATCGACTGCTCGCCCTTGCGGGGGAGCATCGTGCGGATCGACGTCTTCGTGGGGTGCTCCACGGCGATGACGCTCGCCCCCAGGTCGGCCAGCAGGCTCGCCGACAGCGCCGCGGAGTACTGGTGCGACAGGTCGAGCACGCGCAGGCCCTCGAGGATGGGGCCCTGGCCGGTCACGCCTCGGTCGGTCACGCCCTGGTCGGTCACGCCTTGCTTGGTCACGCCCTGGTCGGTCACGCCCTGGTCGGTCACGCCTCGGTCGGTCACGACGCCCACCGCCCCGCCCTGCCCGACGCTACCTCACTGGCAACGAACGAATCGTCCACATTGCTCCCTGGACCTGCACGAAAGTCCCACTCGTGCACCCAGGTTCTGTGAACTCTCCATTCGTGCGTCCAGGTTTCGCGCGCTCTGCTCATCCTGCCGCCTCCACCCTGGCCTCGCGGCCGGCCCGTGCGACGACGCCGGCTTCCACCAGCGCGTCGATGCGTTCCTCGGCCAGCCCGAGCAGGCCGCCGAGCACCTCGTCGGTGTGCTCACCCATCACCGGGGGCACCGTCGCGGGGCCCGGCCGCCACCGGTCGGACTCCACGGGCAGCTTGATCACGTCCAGGTCGGCCCCGTCGATCTTCTGCACGATGCCGTTGTGCATGGCCTGCTCGGACACGATCGCGTCGTTCAGCTCGAGCACCGGGCTGTTGGGCACGTCCGCGAGCTCCAGCACGGCCAGCCACTCCTCCCGCGTCCGGCCGAGGAAGATCTGCTCCAGGGTGGACATCAGGACGTCGCGGTTGGCGAGCCGGTCCGCGTTGGACGTGAACCGGGGGTCGTCCTTCCACTCCGGACGCCCGACCGCGTCGCACAGCCGCCGCCAGAACCCGTTGGTGAACGCGCCGACCATCACGTACTGGCCGTCCGAGCACAGGAACGCCTGGTACGGCACGATCTGCGCGTGCCCGCGACCCAGGCGCGGGATGGTCTTGCCGAGCGTGGCCACCGACGGGATGTAGTTGGCCATCATCGCCATCGACGCGTCGAGCATGGCGATCTCGACGTGCTGGCCCTCGGGCTGCGCCTCCCGACTGTGCAGTGCGGCCAGGATGCCGGCGAGCGCGAACAGGCCGGTGGCGTAGTCGGAGATCGGCGCGCCGATGCGCACCGGCCCGCCGCCGACCTCCCCGGTGATGCCCATCAGGCCGGACACCGACTGCATGATGATGTCGTTGGCGGGCCGGTTGCGCCACGGCCCGCTCGACCCGAAAGCCGAGATCGAGCAGTAGACGAGCCCTTCCCGCACCTTGCGCAGGTCCTCGTAACCCAGGCCGTGGCGGTCGAGCACGCCGGGCCGGAAGTTCTGCACGACGACGTCGCACGTGCGGGCCAGGTCCTTCGCGAGCACCCGACCGTCCTCCGTGGACAGGTCGAGCAGCACGGACTTCTTGTTGCGGTTGAGCGCGAGGTAGTAGTCGGACTCGATGGGGCCGAGCATCGGTTCGCCCATGTACCGCGCGCCGTCGCCCCGTCCCGGCTTCTCGACCTTGATCACCTCGGCGCCGAGGTCGGCCATGAACATCGTCGCGAAGGGGCCGGCCGCCGCGTGCGAGAAGTCGAGTACCCGCAGGCCCGTCAGCGGTAGGGCGGCGGTCTGCGCGGATGTAGCTGCCACGGTGGTGTGGTTCCCTCTCTGGTCGGTCGGGCCCGTCAGCGCGAGTAGGACGAACGCGGTGTCGCCGACTCGTGGTACGCCTCCGCCACCTCCTGAGCGGAGTGGGTCAGTGCGAAGACGACCTCGTCGAAGGCCTCGTCGGTGACGGCACGCATCTCCGCGTCGGAGATCTGTCCGATGGGGTGCGGCAGGACCTGGATCGCCAGGTCACCGAGGCCGAGAGCGGTCACCTCCATCCTGGCCTTGAACCCGAACGGCTCGGTGATGACCGCGAGCGCCGGGATGCCGAGCTTCTCGAGCGTGACTCCGTCGTGGACACTCCACGAGCTGCAGGAGCCTCAATCGCCGAACGCGGTGACGACGAGATCGCACGTGCGCATCTCGTCGAGCACCTCGGGCTCCATCGGCTTGCTGGCCGTCGGCTTCGCGGCGTGGACGAACTCGAGTCCCCTGTACTGGGTCGAGAGCAGTTCCTCGAGGCGGTGAAGGTAGATGTCCGCGTTCACCTTCGCGTTCCAGAGCAGGCCGATGCGCTTGCCGTCGAGTGACTCCGGTCGCCTGGAGAGCCCGCCCTCGCCGCGTGGGGCGGCGTCCGGGTCGGGCGTGGGTCGGAAGACACGGAACGTGGTCACTTGAGCTGACCTCCCCACCATTGGGAAATACTATATATTCGATCCTAGGTCGTTGGCCGATCGGAGTCAATGCGCTCGCTGACGAGGAAAGCCCCTGGTCAGCGGATGCTTGACGGCTCGCAGGCCGCAGGACGGCCATGGGCACGAACGCGCAGTGACTGCATGACGATCAGCGGTGCGCGGGGGGCCCGCGCATGACGGCTCTGCCGTGCCCCACGGCAGGGCGCGGGTCCACGGTCGGAGCACGTTGGCCGGGTGGCATGCGGACGGCCGGTGGTGCGTTCGGGTCGGGTACGGCCCCGGAGGCGAGGTAGACGACGCGTGGGCTGGGACGCCCCGGCGGGCGGCGACGACACCACGGCTGCGACCGGTGGTGCACGGTGGCTGGGCCGCGGCACGGTGATCGGGCTCGTGCACGGTGGTGGGCCTGTGTGCTGATGGGCCGTGTGTGCGATGGCTGGGCGGGCGCGCGGTGATCCGCCGTGTGCTGTGGCCGACGCATGACCGTCGGCTGTGCGGTGTCGAGCCCGTGCGCCACGGTCAGCGGTGGACGATCGTCCAGCGTTCCGTGCGGCGGGGGCCGTCGGTGGCGCGGTACTCGGTGGCGGTCGTGACGAGGAGCATTGGGCCGTCGCGGCCCTGCTTCTCGACGACCGACTCGAACGTGGCTACCGCCTCGATGGTGTCGCCCGCCCGGATCGGTGCGTGGAAGTCCACCGAGCAGCCACCCATCAGCCTGCGGCGCAACGCCGGGTGGTCGATGACGACCTCGTCGGGTCGCCTGCGTCGCCCGTCGGCGCCGACCTCCCCGCCGACCGCGAACGGCGGTAGGAACAGCGGTGGCGCCACCGTCGGGTCGGCCGGCCTCGGCAGCCCGACGGCCTCGCAGTAGCGCAGGATGTCGGCCTCGTGGACCTCCACCACGACCGGTGCCCACGCCTGCCTGCCGATCAACGCCTCCACGGTCCTGCGTGCGTCCTCCCAGCCCGACATCAGCCGCCCACCTCCTGAAGCGCCTTCCGGTAGACCTCGATCACGCGGTCCTCGCGGTCGTAGTCGAAGCAGTGGTCGCCCAGGGACCGCTCCTCGGGTGACCCGCGGCCGATCGGGTGCTCCGCCATCCACCGCGCGGTGCGGCGGGTGGCCTCGCGGACGTCCACGACATCGCGGTAACCCAGCGCACGCAGGGCACCGAGGTCGAACATCGTGTGCTGGCGCAGCGCGAACGGGTTCCCGCACGGGCTCGCCGCCAGCGGCACCGGCACCACGTCGAACTCGTGGCCAAGCGCCTCGGCCACCGTCGCGGCGATCGCGGCCACGCTCAGTACGTGCTCGTCGCCCACGTTGAACGTGTGGCCCGCCGCGCCGGGATGGGTCAGCGTGAGCAGCACCGCCTCGGCCAGGTTCTCCGCGTACCCGCGCTGGGGCAGCATCAGCCCGTCGCCCTCCAGCGCCAGCTCGCGCCGCCCGTCCAGCACCCGGCGCACGAAGTACCACTCGAACGGCACGTACGCATACGGCCCGTAAACCATGGTGTAGCGCAGGATCGCCGCCGTGAACGCGCCGCGTGCCTCCGCCTCGGCCACCAGCGCCTCGCCGCGCTGCACCCCGGCCGAGAGCCTGTCGCCCGGCAGGTCGCCCAGTGGTCGTGGGGGTTTGGCGTCCTCCCTCAGCGGCATCGGCTGACCCGGGTCGCCCACCGGCACCTTCCACGCCGTGTAGCCGGGAAGCCCCGTGACCGCCACCAGGCGACCGATCCGTCCCGACAGGACGGTGACCACGTGCCGCAACCGTCCCGACGTCGACACCGCCGAATCGAAGGAACGGCCGTGCAGTGCGGACTTCAGCTCCGCGAGCGACGTCGGGTCGGTGTGGACGTGCTCCACGTCCTCGCCGCCCGTGCCGAAGTCGACCTCGTGGGCTCCCGTGTGGAGGATCGTGACCTTGTCGCCCTCGGCCACCAGCCGTCGCACGATCGCGTAGCCCGTGGGGCCGGTGCCGCCCACCACGAGCACGGTGCTCACGACCGCACCCGCGCCGAGCCCGTGACGACGGTCGTGCCATCGCCGTTGCGGATCCACACGTCCGCCGCGCCCGTCTCGGGGTCGACGGTGCCGCCGCACACCAGGTCCGTGCCGACCGGCACGACCGCGTGGTTGCGCCACTCCAGGTGCTCGACCTCCCCGGCGGGCGCGAGCACCCGCGCGAGGTAGGTGCCCAGCAGCGGGCCCTGCACGATCGAACGCTCCAGCCCTTCCACCCGGGCGCGTTCGTGGTCGAAGTGCAGCAGTTGGAACTCCCACATGGCCGCCGCGTACCGCACGGTGTCGAGCAGGTCCGGCCGCAGGCGCAGCTCCGGCAGGTTCTCCACGCGTTCTCCTTACTTGAGGTAGGGGTCCCAGTGGTCCTGCAGGCCGTCGCCGAGCATGTTGGCGCCCAGCACGAGCGCGACGAGCGCGATGCCGGGGAACGCCGGGTACCACCAGGCGAGGGCGAGGTAGTTGCGGGAATCCGACAGCATCTGGCCCCACGACGGGGTGTTCGGGTCGACCCCGAGTCCCAGGAAGGACAGGGACGCCTCGGCGATGATGAACCACGCGAAGTTGAACGTGGTGATCACGATGATCGACGAGCGCACGTTGGGCAGCACGTAGCGCAGGATGATCCGCGCGTGGCTCGCCCCCAGCGCCCGCGCGCCGTCGACGAACGGACGTCTGGACACCGACATCGCCTCGCCGCGGACCACCCTGGCGAACATGATCCAGCCGCCGATGACCAGCACCGCGACGATGTTGCCCACACCCCGCCCGATCGCGGCCACCACGACGATCGCGAGCGCGAGGAACGGGAACGACTGCTGGATCTCGGCGATCATCATGACGATCGCGTCGAACGCGCCGCGGAAGTACCCGGCCAGCAGACCGATGGCCACGCCGATGATCCCGGCGCCGAGCACGGCGAAACCGCCGACGAGCAGCGAGATGCGTGCGCCGTAGATGACCCTGCTGAGCATGTCCCGGCCCAGGTGGTCGGTGCCCAGCACGTGGTCGCTCGTCCCGCCCGACTGCCACGCGGGCGGCGTGAGGCGGTGGATCAGGTCGATGGCGTTCGGGTCGTGCGGTGCGAGCAGCGGCGCGAGGATCGCGACGAGCACGACCGGCACCACCAGCACCAGGCCGACGATGATCTGCGCACGCCCGGGTTTGCGGACCCGGTGGGCCCGCGTTGCCGACGCGGGCACCCGGATCGCGATCTCCGCCATCAGGACCTCCGCAGCCGTGGGTCGAGGAAGGTGTAGGCGAGGTCGAGCAGCAGGTAGGTGACGACCACGATCAGTGCCACCACGAACACCGCGCCCTGCACGACCGGGAAGTCGCGCTTCAGCACGCCGTCCACCATCAGCCTGCCCACGCCGGGCCACGCGAACACGACCTCGGTCACGAGCGCGCCGCCCATCAGCGTGGAGAAGGTGTAGGCGGTGAGCGTGAGGATCGAGATGCCGCTGTTCTTCAGCGCGTGCACGCCGACCACGCGCATCGTGCCCAGACCCTTGGCGTGCGCGGTCTGCGTGTACTCCGCGGACAGCGACTCGATCATGCTCGCCCGTGCGATGCGGGTCGTGTTGGCGAGTGAGAACGCGCCGAGCGTCACCGCGGGGAGCACCAGGTTGGACAGCCCGCCGCTGCCCGAGGACGGGAACCACCGCAGCGTCACCGAGAAGACCAGGATCGCGACGATGCCCAGCCAGAACGTCGGCACCGACTGGCCGATGAGCGCGCCGCCGACCACGGCCTTGTCGGGCCAGCGGCGGCGCATCCGCGCGGCGAACGCCCCGAGCAGGGTGCCGCCGACCGTCGCGATGAGGACGGCGGCACCGGCCAGCTCGAGGGTGTAGGGCAGGCGTTCGAACACGATGTCGGCCACGGGTCGGTGCTGCAGGTAGGACTGGCCGAAGTCCAGCCGGGCGAACCGGCCGATGAACAGCAGGTACTGCACCAGGACCGGCTTGTCGAGGCCGAGGTCGGCCCGCACCGCGTCCAGCTGGTCCTGAGAGGCGGTGTCCGGCAGCATGAGGTGCACCGGGTCGCCACTCAGGCGCTGCAGCAGGAAGATCACGGTCACCGCGCCCCAGACGACCACGATCACCCGGGGGATGCGGCGCAACAGGTAGCCGGCCATCGGGTCAGACCCGCTTCGCGTCGAACAGGTTGATGTAGGTCGACGGCAGGAACTGCACCCCCTGCACGCTCGGGTCCATCGCGTAGAGCCCCGGGTCGGCGTGGAACGGCACGAAGTAGGCCTGGTCCTGCGCGTACTTCGACAGCTGCGCCAGGTACTCGCCGCGCTGCTTGGTGTCGGTGATCGTGAAGCTCTTGTCGAGCATCTGGTCCAGCTTCGGGTCCGCGTCGATCTTGCGGATGTTGTTGCTGCGGAAGATCTCCAGCGTCCACGACACGTCGTAGGCCGGCGCGTCCTGGATGGACCAGTAGTTGATCGGACCCCAGCTGCCCGAGTAGAGCCGGTCGAGCCAGGCGCCACCCTCCATCGGGTTCTGCTTGACCGTGATGCCGACCGCCTGGAGGTAGCCAGAGACCGCCTGTCCGACCTCCTTGTCCCGGAAATACCGGCCGAGGGAGTAGTCGAAGGCCAGTGTCAGCCCGTTCCCGTAGCCGGCTTCCTTGAGCAGCTGCTTGGCCTTGTCCGGGTCGTAGGGCCGGTCCTTCAGGTCGGCGTTGTAGCCGACCGACTTCTTGCCGACGAGCTGGCCCGCGAGATCCGTGCCGTAGCTCTGCGTGATCGACTTGCGCAGGGCGTTCTTGTCGATGGCGTAGTCGATCGCCTGCCGCACCCGTTTGTCCTTGAGTGGGGTGTCGGTCGTCGTCTGGAAGAAGATGTTCGCGCTCTGTCCCGACGGGACGGAGACGAGCTTCTTCCCGCCGCTCTTCACCTGGTCGGCGAAGTCGGGCAGCACGCGGTAGGCCACGTCGACGTCACCGGCGAGCAGTGCCGAGATCCGGGTGGAGTCCTCGGGGATCGAGCGCAGCTCCACCGACGTCAGCTTGGGGACCGTGCCCCAGAAGTCCTTGTTGGGGGAGAGCTTGACGTCCTCGCCGGGGGAGAAGCTGTCGACCTTGAACGGACCGGTGCCGATGGGCTTCGTGACGAGGGCGTTCGCGTTCTCCTGGGTGTACTTCGGCGGCACGAGCCACACGACCGAGGTGCGGGTGGGCCAGTTGCCGACCGGGGTCGACAGGTAGAAGTCGATCGTCAGGGGGTCGACGATCTCCATCCGCTGCAGGGCCTCGATGCGCACCCGCCACGGCGTCTTCTTGTCGTCGAGCGCGCGCTGGAACGTGTAGCGCACGGCCTCGGCGTCGAGCGGCTCGCCGTTGGTGAACTTGATGCCCTTGCGCAGCTTGAAGCGCCAGTGCTGTGCGTCGATCGCCGTGAACGACTCGGCGGCCCACGGCTTGGGTGTGCCGTCGTCGGTGCTGACGAGCGTGTCGTAGACGAAACGCCAGTAGGTGTAGTCGGCGGTGGCCGTGGCGCTGATCGGGTCGTAGTTCTGGGTGACGTAGTCCATGCCGATGGTCAGCGACTGGTCCTTCGCGCTGCCGCCGCCACTGCCGCCACCTCCGCCCGAACTGTCGGGTCCCGCGCCACACGCGGCCGCGACAAGCGCGACAACGGTGGCGAGCACGGCCAGGACCGGACGGGTCTTCGGCCGCCGCACATGTGGAAGATGCACCGCTGCCTCCTTTGCCAGCGAAGGGTTCGGCATCGCGTGCCCCTGCGCGCTACCCGATGTCAGGAGACTATATATCGTCTATCATAGTGTCCAGTCCTCTCCTGGAAGGGAGACGCGCGTATGGCGCACACCGTGGTGCACGTTCCCGGCGACGGCATCGGTCCCGAGGTCACGTGGGCAGCCCGCAGGGTGATCGACGCGGCTGGTGTCGAGGTCGACTGGGTGCTCGCCGAGGCGGGCGAGGTCCCGTTCGAGCGGACCGGCGCGACCGTGCCACCCGAGACGGTCGCCGCGATCCGCGAGGTCGGCGTCGTGCTCAAGGGGCCGATGGCCAACCCCGTCGGGCACGGTTACAAGAGCCCCAACATCGCGCTGCGGCAGGCCGCGGGCGTCCACACCAACGTGCGGCTCGCGTGGGCGCTGCCCGGTGCGCGCACCCACTTCCCCGGCGCGGACCTCGTGGTCGTGCGGGAGGTGACCGAGGACGTGTTCACCGGGGCGACCCAGTACGTCGGCCCGGACGCCGCGATCACCGTGAAATGGGTGACCCGCGCGGCCACCCACCGCGTGGCGCGGTTCGCCCTCGAGTACGCGCGCACGCACGGGCGCAAGAAGGTCACGGTGGCGCACAAGGCGGCCACGCTCAAGGAGACCGACGGGCTGTTCCTCGCCGCGGCGCGGGAGGTCGCGCCCGAGTACCCCGACATCGAGCTGGACGACTGTCTCGTGGACGCGCTCACCATGCACCTGGTGCGTGACCCGTTCGCCTACGACGTGCTGCTCGCGCCCTTCCAGTACGGCGACATCCTGGCCGACCTGTCCGCCGGGCTGATCGGTGGGCTGGGGCTCGTGCCCGGGGCGTCCTTCGGTCCGGACGCCGCGTTGTTCGAGGCGGCGCACGGCAGCGCGCCCAGGTACGCGGGCCAGGACAAGGTGAACCCGACGGCGCTCGTGCTGTCGGGTGCGCTGCTGCTCGACCACCTCGGCGAGACCGAGGCGGCGACGCGGGTGCGCGCGGCCGTCGCGGCGACGGTTGCCGGCCCGATCACCACCTACGACCTGGGCGGCACGGCCACCACGACGGAGATGACGGACGCGATCATCGCGGCGTTGCCCGGTGGTGCGTGAGTGGACCGAAGTCCTGCGCGGCCACGTGCTTGTGGCTGGTTCACGTCACGGCGCAATCAACGCAGTGAATCTCGGAGAGGCGGAAGAGTATGACGAAGTTCGGTTTCGGCGTCAGTCTTGTCTGTGACGACCTCGAGGCGTTTCCCGGCTGGGTCCGGACGGTCGACGAGTGCGGGTTCGACGTCATCGGGCTCACCGACTCGCCCGCCCTGTACCCGGAGACGTACGTGACCGGGGTGATCGCCGCGCAGAACACCAGCAGGGTCCGCTTCGGACCGAGGGTGACCAACCCGCTGACCCGTCACCCGATCGTGGCGGCGCAGGCGATCGGCTCACTCGACGTGCTCTCCGGTGGGCGCGCGTTGTTCGGCATCGGTGCGGGGGACAGCGCCGCGCACACGGCAGCCGCGCGGCCCGCGAAGGTGGCCGACATCGAGGAGTACCTGCTTACGGTCCGTGGCCTGCTGCGTGGCGAGCCGGTGACCTACCGGGGGTCCGAGCTGCGGATGTTCTCCGAGCCGCGCAACGTGCCCATCTACGTGGCGGCCGCCGGGCCGAAGATGCTGCGGATGGCGGGCCGGGTCGCCGATGGCGTGATCATCGGGTCGGGGGTGATCCCGGAGGTCATCGAGCACACGCTCGGGTTCATCCGGGAGGGTGCCGAGTCGGTCGGCCGGTCACTCTCCGATCTGGACCTGTGGTGGCTGTGCGGGGCGCGGGTGGCCGACAGCCGGGCCGAGGCCGAGGAGCAGATGCTGAGCCTGTCGGCCGCGTTGATCAACGCGCACGGGCAGATCACGCTGGGTGGCAAGCTCATCCCGACGGACGTCCTGGAGGAGGCGCAGTACCTCGTCGACCACTACGACTTCGACGCGCACATCAAGCACGGGACCGCGCCGAACGTCGAGTTGTTGCGGTCGCTGCCGAAGCTGCGGGAACACGCGTCGCGGCGGTACGTTGTGGGTGGGACGCCCGACGAGTGTGTCGAGCAGCTGAAGACGGCCGCGGAGGCAGGCGCGAACCAGTTCTGGTGGACAGTGTCCTTTCCGGACAAGATGGAGTTCGTGAAGAAGTTCTCCTCGGAGGTGATCTCCCGCCTCAACCCCGTGGCCACGGGGAGTTGATGAAAGATGAGGACCACGCGTTCCTCGGCACGCAAGCCGTTGCGGAACGTCGGCGTCGTCGCGGCGGTCCTCGCCGCGGGCGTGCTGGCCGCCACCGGCATGGAGGCGTTGCTCTCCGTGCTGGGGCTGCGACGGGCGTTCAACAAGCGGACCCGGTTCGGGCAGCCCGCGCACTGAAGGACGCCTTCCTAACGCTGGGCGTACTGAAGGACGCCTTCGTTACGCTGGGCGTACTGAAGGACGCCTTCGTTACGCTGGGCGTACTGAAGGCGTCCTTCAGTGCGTCGGGAGTGGCGCGTGGTGGGGGCCGAGTGTACTGAAGGCGTCCTTCGTGTCGCTGGGCGTTAGGAAGGCGTCCTTCAGTACGGAGCCAGTACGGGGCCGGTACCGGGACCAGTACGGGGCGGCGGGCTTCAGCAGGCTGTGACCGCATCGACTATGCGGGTGTCGGCGGTCGGCGGGACCGCGAGCAGGTCCACTAGGCACGCGCCGTTCGTCACTCTCGTCATCACCGGGTGGGGTGCGTGGCGCAGGCGTTCGGCGTAGGACTCGGGGAGCCGGACCGCGGCGCTCGCGATCGGCACTCCCGGTGCACCCCCGCCACCCACCGTGGCCTCGCTGTCGACCGCCTGTGCCTCGACGCCCTGTGCACGCAGTGTCGCGGCGAGCGCCTCGGCGCGAGCACGCAGCTCCGCCCGGCCCGTCGCCAGTGCACGGGCGGTCGGGGTGGGCGGCACACGCAGGGTCGCCTCCAGCGCGGCGATCGTGAGCTTGCCGACCCGCAGCGCACGGGCCAGCGGGTGCCGCCGCAGCCGGTGCACGAGGTCCGCCCGCCCCGCGATGATGCCGCACTGCGGGCCCCCCAACAGCTTGTCGCCGCTCGCGATGACGAGGTCCGCGCCCGCGCGCAGCGTGCCGGCCGCGTCCGGTTCGTCCGGTAGGAGCGGGTGTGGGGTGAGCAGGCCGGAGCCGATGTCAGCCACCACCGGCGCCTGCAGCGTCGCCAGCTCCTCGATCGGCACGTCGGCCGTGAAGCCCGTGACCACGAAGTTCGACGGGTGCACCTTCAGCACGAAACCCGTCTCCGGCCCGACTGCCGCCGTGTAGTCCGCGAGCGCCGTCCGGTTGGTGGTGCCGACCTCACGCAGCGTGGCGCCGGTGCTCGTCAGCAGGTCCGGCAGGCGGAACCCGTCACCGATCTCCACCAGCTCGCCCCGGCTGATGACGATCTCCCTGCCCATCGCCAACGCGGTCGCGGCCAGGACCAGCGCCGCGGCGCCGTTGTTCACGACGTGCACCGCCTCGGCGTCCGGCACCGCCGCGGCCAGTGCCTCGACCATCCCCAGGCCTCGTCCCGTGCGCCTGCCCGACGTCAGGTCCAGCTCGACATCCGTGGGCCCCGCCGCCGCCACCACCGCCTCGACCGCCGCAGCCGACAGCGGCGCTCGGCCCAGGTTCGTGTGCAGGAGGACACCCGTGGCGTTGACTACCGGGTTCAGCGACGACCCGCGGGCCGGCAGTGCGGCTACGGCCGTGTCGGCCACCGCTTCCGGGGCGATCTCGCCTGCCCGCGCCCGCTGCTGGGCCGCCGCTACCGCCGCCTTGACCGCGGGCCGTCCCACCCGCGTGACCGCCTCGACGAGCCTGGGGTCGGCCAGCACCTCGTCGGTCCTGGGCACCAGCCGCCTGCGATCCACACTGGACGAACGACCGGACGCACTCACCACAGGAGCCTAACCCGCCGGGGACTCCAGCGTCGCCGCGGTGTTGGCGCACCACCGCAGCGTCCGCCGGTCCGACTCCTGGTACAGGCGCCCGATCGCGGAGAAGTCGAGGTCGCCGTAGCCGGCGTCGGCGGCGAAGTCCAGCAGGCGGCGGAAGACGCGGGTGCTCACCAGCGGGAAGTCGTGGCTGTCCGCCAGGCGGAGCACCATGTCCATCTCCTCCTTCATCCACTCGACCGGGAAGCCGCGCCAGTCGTTGCTCGCGGGGGAGTCCGGCACCACGCCCGTGACCGGCACCCGCTGGCGCACGGCGGTACAGTCGCCGGTCGAGCCGAGCACGACCTCGTGCAGTGCACGCGGATCGAGGCCGGCACGTGCCGCCAGGCCGAACGCCTCGGCGACGGCGAGGTTCTGCGCGGCGTGGACGAGGTTGTTGCACAGCCTCATCGTCTGCCCCGAACCCGTCGGTCCGGTGTGGACGACCCGGGCCGAGTACGCCGCGAGCACCTCGTGGACCGCCTCGATGTCGGCCACCTCGCCGCCCGCGTAGATCGCCAGTGCGCCTGCCCGCGCGGCGGCCGGCCCACCGGACACCGGGGCCTCCACGTACCGGCCGCCCGCGGCGACGACCAGGTCGCGGTGGCCCGGCTCGGCGGCCGCGTCGATGGTCGAGTGGTCGACGACCACGGTTCCGGACCGCAGACCGGGAGCGAGGTCGGTCAGCACCCGGGTCACGTCGGGGGTGAACGGCACACACAGCAGCACGATCTCGCTGTGTGCCGCCACGAACGCCGGGTCGCCGTCGTCGATCGCACCCGCGGCCAGGGCGGCGTCGATCGGGCCGCGTCCGCGGGAGCCGACGTGCAGCCGGTGCCCCGCGCTGATCAGGTGTCGTGTCATGGGCAGGCGGTGTCGGTGGTCGCCCGGTGTGGTGCGTCCGCACCGTCGACGTCGGCGAGCCACACCTCCGTGTCGAGGCGGTCGCCAGCCCGGCTGGTGGGCGCCAGTACGTAGCTGAGCAGCCGCCCGTTCGGGGCGAGGACCGGCGTCCGTGGTTCGCGGCCATCGACCACGAGTTCCGCGGTCAGACCCGTCGTCCGCCTGGTTCCCGAGCCGGTCGTGATCGTGCTCCACCACCCTTCCTGGTTGCGTGCCGTAGTACTGCGACTACTTCCAGTGTCCATCTTTATGTCAACTGGACGCCGTCGTGCACCGGTGTTCGCCTGCGGGACGCCACGGTGAACATGGCTCCGCCCAGTGCGGACACCACCGCGCAGAGGAGCAGCGTCGTGCCGTAGCCGAAGTGCTCGATCACGAGGCCGGACAGGATGCCGGACACCAACAGGCCCGCCGTGGTCGCGTTGGCGAAGAGGGTGGTGGCGCGGCCGGTCGCCGGGGCGAGGAGGTCCTGGAAGTACCGGATGCCGGCGCCCGCGACGATCGCGATCCCCACCCCGCGGAAGACCTGCCCGATCACCAGCATCAGCATGTCCGACGCCACGACCGTCAGGGCGTAGTACACGACGAAGGAGCCGAAGCCGCCGAGGATCAGGGCCCGCTGGCTGACCCGGGCCGGAACGGCGGCCAACCCGAGCGTGGCCACGACCTCGACCGCGGCGCAGACGCTGAAGAGCACGCCGACCGACGCGGGCTGCTGGTGCAGTGCGCGGGTGACGAACAGGGGCACCGCGAGGCTGCCCGCGAACATCGCGGCGAAGAACAGCGTGACGCTCACCGTCAGCAGTACAGGGGTGCCGCCGGGGGAGGCGTCCGCGACCTCGACGGCCCGTGGCGGGCGCGGCACGACGAGAACTGTCAGTGCGGACGCGAGGAAGACCCCGGCGGCCGTCCACATCAGCCAGGTGTAGCCGCCCCTGGACAGCACGAGCGCCCCCAGCAACGGCCCGACGGCCCACGCCAGTGACCACGCCGCACGCAGCAGCGGCGCGGACCGCTGCCCGGCGGCGCCCTCGCCGAGCACCGAGCGGGCCAGGGCGAACAGCTGCGGAAAGGCCGCTCCCATGGCCCCGAGCACCGTCGCCGCCATCAGCAGCAGCACCAGGAAGCTCGACACCCGGGGCAGCAGCACGTAACCCGCCGAGCCGAGGAGGATCACGACGATCGCGTACGTCCGCGTGGGCCTGCGGTCGAACCGTCGTCCCAGCCACCAGCCGATCGTGATCCCCGCGACGGCGAACACCGAGGACCACACGCCGATCTGCAGCGGCGTCAGCCCGACCGCGTCGGCGCCGAAGAGGACGATGTAGGAGTTGACCATCGAGTCCGCGATGCCGAGCAGCAGGACGGCAGCGAAGAGCACAAGGAACGGCACGTGATGTTAGTACCGGGCCGATCTCTCCGGCGACACCGATTAAAGTCGGCCCTGTGGGGCGGTGATCGCGATCCCGTGTTGGCTCGCGGTCGCGATGACGCTGGTGGCGACCGGTGGCAGGCAGAGCACGGCCGACGAGACCAGCCCCGGTGACAGCACGGTCGACTTCCAGCGCCCCCGACAACCGATCCGCCAGGGCACCTGGGCGTGCTCGCGGTGTTCACGCAGCGCCGTCCGCAGCATCCCGGTGACGAGGTCGCTGACGGCGTCCACGATGCGGGACGTGACCGCGCGGGTCGCGAAGCCCGCGCCGGGAATCGGTACCAGGCGGGCGATCTGGCCGGCGAGGTCCTCCGTCAGCGCGGCGGCGATCTCCCCGACCGGGCGCGTGTGGACCTCCGTCACCTGAGTCCACGGCACGGCGCGTGCGTTGTCGATGCCGATCGTCGACGGGGCCAGTCGGACGGCGCCGAAGCGGTCGAGCAGGCCCGGTAGTCTCCTGAGCTTCGCGGGTAGCAGCGGGTTGACCAGCGCGGCGGCGGAGAAGTCCCACGGCTCGGTGACCGGCGCACCCGGCATCCTCCGCTGCCACCACGGCAGTACCTCGTGCACCGGTTCACCACCGTCCGGCATGGGCCTGCCTTTCCCACAGCGGGTTCTTCACGGCCTCGTACCACTGCAGGGCGGCGAGGACTCCCGCGAGGACGTCGAGCGGCTCGAACGTCAGCGAGAGCCCGGAGAAGCCGATCGAGACCACGGCCTCCAGCAGACAGGCGATCCCCGCGACGGCGGCGAGCCAGCGACGCCTCACGACGAGAGCGACCAGGCACAGCAAGGCCACGATCGTGCTGTCGACGGCGAACATCGCCATCGCCGCCATCCACAGCCGGACCAGCAGCACGCGGTACATGGCGCACTGGTCTCGCACCTCGGCGGGCAGCGTCCGGTTCCTCGCGTCCGGTGGGTAGGCCGAGAGCTGGAACCGCTCGTCGAGCTTGTCCAGCATGGTCGGGTACGCGGTCACCCAGATCAGGAAGACCAGGAACCCGACCAGCACCAGGCCGCCGGGTGTCTCCTCCGACGCCTGGTAGCGGCCGAGGAAGAACGCGGGCACGAACGACATCACCGCGGCGAAGGCGAGCAGCAGCGGGTGGACCCTGCCGAGCCCTTGGTGGCGGGTCGCCGCGAGCAGCAGCAGCGGACCACCCATCACCAGCGTCCCGTAGACCAGGCCGCTCATGAGGAACCACAGGCTCAGCACACCGGTGACCGTCCAGAAGGTCACGTACAACGCGCCTCGCGAGAGCCTCTTCTCGATCACCGACGGCAGGACGTTCTCGATGATTTTGCGGAAGGTGTCCGACACTGAATTACCCCCCGAATGCGCTTGCCGCAGTATGCACGCACCGTACTTCAGGGTCGATGGCTCCGCAAATCATCAAGCGACGCAAGGGAAGTGCCGTTGCCGCGTAGTAGCGGGAGCCGGAATGTCCACCGATTTCGAACTGCGTCACCCTATTGAGTGATGCCGTATTGATGACGTGAACTGTGAAGGACCGGAATTCAGGCATCCGGGTCCGCGGGACCGAGTCGGGTGTCGGCCGACGTCGGGAGCGACGGGTGTGCTAATCACCTCACCGTGACCGCTCGCATCCTCGACCCCGCCGTCCTGGCCGAGTCGTTCCGCACGCAGATCCGTGCGGACGTGGCCGCCGTCCCGGAACCGCTGACGCTCGCCGGCTTCCTCGCCGAGGATGCCGACCGGGCTTCGCGGACCTACGCCGAGTACACGCGGCGCGCCTGCGACTCCGTCGGTGTCCACTTCGACCTGCGGGTCGTGCCGCCGGGCGACGTCGAGCGGGCGGTGCGCGACGCGGGTGGCGACGACCGCGTGCACGGCATGCTGGTCTACTACCCGGTGCGGGGCGGGGAGCCGGACCGGTGGCTGCGTGAGCTGGTCGACCCGCGCAAGGACGTCGAGGGGCTGCATTCGTTCTGGAGCCGCAGCCTCTACGAGAACCGGCGGTTCGTCGACGCCGCGCGGACGAAGCGGACCGTGCTGCCGTGCACGCCGCTCGCGATCCTGAAGCTACTGGACAGCGCGGGTGTCACCCGCCCCGGCACGCCGGCACCGCTCGCCGGTCTGCGGGCCTGTGTGTTCAACCGCAGCGAGATCGTCGGCAGACCGCTCGCCGCGATGATGGCCAACGACGGCGCGGAGGTGACCTCGTTCGACGTGGACGGGCCGCTGCGGTTCGTGCCGGACCCCGACAACGAGTCCTACCGCGTCCGGCCGGTGGCGGTCGACCGGGCCACCGCCCTTGCCGGCGCCGACGTCGTCGTCACCGGGGTGCCGACACGGGAGTTCGAACTGGTCCGCGCGGAGGAGGTCAGGCCGGGTGCCGTGTGCGTGAACTTCTCGATGCTGAGGAACTTCACCGACGACGTCGTCGACACAGCAGGGGTGTTCGTCCCCCGCATCGGCCCGATGACTGTCACCATGGCCCTGCGCAACGCCGTCCGCCTCTACCGGAACACGCACGCCTGACCGTGGCCCGTGCCGCACAGCAAGGAGAACCCCGTGTACTTCCGGATCACCGGTGACTCGGTCGACCTGGTCGACCCGCAGGACGTGACGGCCTTCCACGTGCTCTGCCCGCCCGGCCTCGACGGCGACGAGCTTGCCGGCCGCCTACGCGACGCTGGGCTCGGCGAGCTGCTGGCGGACGGCCACGTCATGGTGCCGGTGGACGCGGTGCGCCGCCACGCCGCCGGTCGCGTCGGCCCGACGTGGGAGCAGGATCTCGCGGGCATGATCGCCTACGCGACCCGCGAGGGCTGGACCGACGAGACCGGCACCCGGCTCCGCGCGCACCTCGAGCGTGCCACGGACTGAACGGCGTCGGCCTGCGGCAGAGCCGTGCGGACCAGTCGACACCGGCCCGCACGGCCCGCTGCTGCACGGTCGAGTCAGCCCGCGCCACAGCGTGCGCCACTCGCCGGGAGCTTCAGGTCGACGAGGTAGTCGGCGACGATGTCGTTGACACACGGTGACTTCCCGGACAGGGCCACGGTGTGCTGTTCACCCTCCACGGTGAGCAGCACACCCCCGAGGGTGTCGGCGAGGCTCTGTCCCGCCTCGAACGGGGTGCTGGGGTCGCCGGTGACGGAGATCGTCAGCGTCCCGGGCAGGTTCTCGACCCCGGTGGCGTAGGGGTAGTCGAGGGTCGGGCGGGCCGGCCAGAACTCGCAGCCGTCGCGGGCGCCCTTCAGCTCCTGCCCAGGGTCGCCGAACGGCGCGGTCTCGTGGAGACGGCGCTGCAGGTCGGCCTCCTGCCCCGGCGTGCGGCGCTGCTCGTCCATGCAGTTGATCGCGAAGTTGGCCTCGAGGTAGTTGCTCCACCGCCCGTCGGCCGCGCGCCCGCCGAAGCTGTCGTCGAGGGCGGTGAGGATGTCGCCGCGTCCTGCCAGCACCTCCGTGAGCCCCTGGGTGATCGTCTGCCACGCGCTCGAGTCGTAGAGGCCCGCGGTGACCGCGTTGATGGCGCCGCTGTAGGTGAGCTCCCTCCCGTCGCTCACCGGGACCGGCTTGTCGATCAGCGGCCGGACGATGCCCTGGAAGGTCCCGGTCGCGCCCGCCGGATCGGTGCCGAGTGGACAGCCGGGCCGGGTGGCGCAGTCGGCGGCCATCTTGTCGAAGGCACGCTGGAACCCCTCGAACTGGGTGAGCCGCCGCTCCACCGTCCCCAGCTTCGGGTCGACCGCGCCGTCGAGCACCATGGCACGCACCTTCTCCGGGAACTCCTCGGCGTAGACCGCGCCGAGGCGCGTGCCGTAGCTCTGGCCCAGGAAGGACACCTTCTCGTCACCGAGGACCGCACGCAGGACGTCCATGTCCCGCACGGCGTCGCGGGTACCGACATGGGCGAGCACGTCGGCGCCGCCGGAACGCTCGGCACACGTCCGCACCAGCTCGCGGCCGTCCTCCGCGCTCCACTCCCCGACAGCGGGGACGAGTGCGTCACCCCGGTCCCGTTCGTCGTCGGTGGCGCAGTCCAGCGCCGGGGTGGACGCCCCGACGCCCCGGGGGTCGAACCCGACCAGGTCGAACCGTTCGGTGACCGCGCTCGTCGCGAGCGTCCGGGACATCGCGACCGCCATGGCCAGCCCCGGCCCACCCGGCCCGCCGGGGTTGAGCAGCAGGGACCCGATCGGCTCGCCGCGTGCGGGCACCCGCAGCACGGCGATGCGTGCGGTCCTGCCGCCCGGGTCGTCGTAGTCCAGGGGAACTTCCAGCCGCGCGCACTGGAACGCGTCACTCGCGTACGCCTTCTCCTCGGCGACGTTGGTGGCGTAGTCCGCGCACGGCCCGAAGGACAGCTCCTGGTCGTAGAAGCGGGCCAGGTCGGCGCCGGGCTCCTCTCGCTGAGCCGGCTGGCCGCAGGCCCCGAGCACCGCCAGGGGCAGTATCGACGCCGTCATGCGGACGAGGGCGGAGCGGAACGGCATGGGTCTCCTCGGGTTGCCATCATGGGTGGGTGCTCGTGCAGCAGACACCCGGCCGTCGCGGCACACTCAAGTCACGACGCTGTGATCCACCGCATAGCCACCGAGGAGACGAGCATTGACGTGGAGTACTCGGGAGATCGCGGAGCTCGCGGGCACGAGCCTGCGGGCCGTGCGGTATTACCACGAGGTGGGGCTGCTCGACGAACCCGCGCGGGGAGCCAACGGCTACAAGCGGTACGGGGTGGCGCACCTGGTGCGGCTGCTGCGCATCACGCGGCTGACCGACCTCGGGCTCCCGGCGTCGCGGATCGCCGACCTGGGTGAGATCGGCGAGCGCCCCGAGGAGGCGCTGCGGATCGTCGACGCCGAGCTGGCCGCGACCATCGAACACCTCCAGCGGGCCCGGGCCGAGATCGCGCTGCGGCTGCGGCAGCGGTCGCCCATCGACCTGCCGCCCGAGATGGCGCCTGCCGTGACCGGCCTGTCGGACGCCGACCGCGCGTTCGTCGTCGTCCTGACCCGGATCCTCAACCCCACCGCGCTCGCCGCGTTCCGGGAGATGCTGCCGTCGCTGCACGACGACCCCGCGGTCGGCGAGTTCGACCGCCTGCCCGCGGACGCCGACGCCGAGGCCGTGCGGTCGCTGACCGAGCGCCTGCTCCCGCACGTGCGGGACATCCGCGACTCACACCCGGGGATGCGCGACACCGGCCCCGGCGCGCGGCACGGGGCCCGGTTCGTCAACCGAACGATGGGCCTGGCCATCGCCGACCTCTACAACCCCGCTCAGCGCGATGTCCTGGTCCACCTCGACAGGGCCCTGTCCCGGTCCTCCGCCCGGGGCGCCACCTCCTGACGCGTCGTCAGCCGGTCGGTGCGTCGGGGACGCTGACGGGCCTGCGGCGGTGCTGTTGCTGGTGGTCGGGGAACATCGCCACGAAGAACTCCGCCCAGCCGCCCATCCTGACGCGGAGGAGGTCGTACTTCTCCGGGTCCTCGCAGGCCCCGGAGAACGTGTCGGGGTCGGCGCAGGTGATCGTGAGGATGTTCGAGCCCCTGCCCGCCGCGAAGGCGCGGATCACCTCGACCAGTGCCGGGGCGGGGAAGTCCTCGCGGACGTTGTACTCGGTGGGGGCGGCGTTCCACATGGCCGCGCTGCCCGGACCCGAGAACCCGTCGAGCGTGGCCAGGAACGGGGTCGTCTCGTTCCCGACCGGCTGGTCGGCACAGCTCGGGCTCGGGCTCAGGTCCGAGGCCATGGGCTGGCCGCCCAGGCGCCCGTCCGCGGAGGCCCCGCACATCGCGCCGAACTCAAGGTAGTTCTCGAACGTGCCGACGCCCGGTTGGATCTGCAGGCCGAACGGGTGCTCGGCCGTGCCGCAGCGTTCGGCCAGCGCCACCATCTTCCGCGCGGTCGGTTCCGCGGGCTCCGTGTAGACCTCCACGGCCGTGCGTGCCACCCTGGCCACCAGCGCGTCGCCGAACTCGTCGATCTCCCGGTGACCGCGGCCGTACTTGGGCAGGTCCATGGCCACCTTGCGGAGCCTGCGGAAGCGGTCGGCGCGGGCCGCCGTCCTCGCCGGCCCGGCCAGTGTGGGGGCGAACGGCTCGCTCATCGACTCGCCCCAGTCGCAGATCAGGGCCTCCACCAGCTCCGGCAGCGAGGTCACCGCGGTCTCCCTGGTGAAGACCATGTGCCTGATCGCCCACAGCGAGTTGATCGTGTTGGCCAGCGCGGTGAAGCACGGGCCCGCCACGTTGTACCGGGCGCCACCCGCGTAGAAGTCCAGGCCCTTGTCGACGCAGTCGTCCACGAAGCACGACAGCAGCGGCGACGGGCACACGGCGCTCATCTGGCCGAACACGCCCAGCATCTGGTCGGTCTGCCTGGCGAACATCCATCGGAAGTGCTGGAAGAACAGCTCCTCGACGCGTTCGTAGGAGGTGATCTCCCTGGGCGCCTCGGACATGAACGAGACCTTCTGGCCGCGGAAGTACATCGGCCCCGCGGTCGCCCACGACTTGCCCCGGTTGAGCGCGGCCTCCAACGCCTGCAACGTGATCACCATGCCGAGGGTGAACCAGTTGCGGCCGGTGAACTGCGGCTCGTAGCAGCCGTCACAGGCGTAGTCGCGGGCCGCGACCAGGTCCACCGTGCTGTGCCACGCGGCACCCGCCTTGTCCGCCACGGGTGTGCTGGCGGTCGGCGAGGTGCCGGCACCGACGTTGTCGCCGCTGGCGAGCAGGCCCGGGATGATCTTCTCGTCGTTCACCAGGATCGGGTGCGCGCCGCCGGACAGCAGTGCGAGCGCGGCCTCCTCGGCGAACTCGGCGGGCATGTCCTGGCGGGTGCGCAGCGACAGGCACGGCGCGTTCAGCGGCAGCCTGCGCGCGGCCCGCAGGCACAGCATCGTGACCTCGTTGTACGCGGGCGTGCCGGCCCCCGGCCGGTCGTCCGCGACCGTGCCGCCGACCGTGACCTGCTGGACCCACTGGTTGTTCGAGCCGCCCTGCGGGTAGTTGCCCGCGATCCCGCCCATGGCCAGGTTGCCCCACGGCTGGTGGTCGTCGAGGAACATGCGGTTGGGCTGGACCTTCTCGCCGAGCTTGATCCAGAAGCAGTCGATGATCTCCTGCGCCCGGTCCCGGTCGAGCCTGCCCGCGTCCACGTCGGCGCGGTAGAACGGGTACAGCATCTGGTCGAGGCGGCCGACCGCGGTCGGTTCGCCGACCAGGTGCAGGCACGAGTGCAGGGTGAACAGCAGCTGCGCGGCCTCGAGCATCGTCGCGGGCGGTTCGGTGGCCAACCGGTCCATCCGGTCCGCGATGGCCAGCAGGTTCTCGCGGCCCGCGGGGTCTGGTCCGTCGAGCAGCTCGCGCGCCAGCTCGGCGTAGGAGCGGCAGTGCGCGGACACGCCATCCAGCGCGAGCAGCACCCCTCGGTAGAACGACGCCTTCTGCTCGTCGTCGCCGTGCTCGTCCAGCTTCGTCCGGACGTTGGCGACCAGCCCGCCGATCCCCACCTCCAGCGCCCGCTGGAAACCCGGCACGACGTGGCCGACGCCGGAGGCGGAGCTGAGACCGCTGAAGAAGTTCGGCAGCTGCTCGTCGTCACGCACGTAGTCGATGACGTAGCGGCCCTCGCCGAGGCTCAGGTTCGGCATGGCGCCGACGATCAGCTCCAGTGGGGCCATGCGGTAGGTGTCGGCGCCGGTGACCCAGTTGCCCGCGCAGTCACGGCGTCGGCCACGGAAGCCGTAGTCGTGTCCGGCGAACACGTCGCCGAGGCCGATCCTGACGGCCCAGCCCATGCGCTCGACCACCGGCAGCGCCATGATGCGGGCGGCCTCGGTCTCGCCGAACCGGTCGCGCAGGTAGTACTCGAGGTGGTGCAGCTCCTGCTGCGTGCGGTCGAGGTACCAGTTGTCCTCCCAGCGGGAGAACGCGGTGGCCAGCAGCCCGAGCACGCGACGCGACGGGGGCAGGTACTTCTCCCGGTCCTCGCCCGTCATCGTCGACATGCGGTACAGGTAGTCCCTGTGGTTGTAGTACATGTACCCGTTGGCCGACCGCTGGTCGAAGTGCCGGTCCAGCCTGGACCAGTCCACGCCGGGGAAGCGGCGCCAGTCGGTGTCGGCCAGCGCCCCGATCTCCAGCGGGTCCATGCCCAGCTCGTCCTGGCTGGGGATGTAGAAGAAGCCGCCGACGTCGGCGTGCACGTTCATGAGCAGGCGGTCGGCGATGAACCCCGGCTGTTCCCCGATCTGCCGGTCCATGATCTTCTCGAGCACGGGCGTGCTGCGGCTGTACGCGGCGAAGTAGAAGCCCTCCTCGTCACGCACGCTCGCGCCCTTCTCACGCAACACCTCGTCGTGCACTGCGGCCGACTGTCCGAAGGGGAGCGAGAGCCGCAGCACCGGCGTGGTGTTGCCGAGGTCGTCCTGCACGCGTGACCGCTTGATGTGGCTGCGGTCCTCTCGCGACGGGATCAGGACGTCCTCGTCGGTGCGGCCGACCATGTCCTCGATGCCCTGTGCCGACAGGTCGAGCACCCGCGCCCAGTTGATGACGAAACGCTGGGCGAGCACGAAGGAAGCGCCGAGGTGGTCGGGGTCCTCGCCGCCGACGACCGCGCTTCGCCGCACGGTCACCGGGTCCGTGGGGTTGTTGAGGTTCTCGGAGAACCGGCAGCCGAGGACCTTGCCGCCGCGCTTGTCCGGCCGCTCGGACCTGGTCGCCGCCTCCTGCGCCGCGGTGCGTGCCGGGTCGACGCACTCACCCAGCAGTTCCGCCAGGTACTCGAACACCGCGCGACAGTGCGTCGGGCAGTCGGACTTGATGTGGAACCACAGGTCACCCGCCGAGTCGGCGAACGTGCCCGCCGACCGCTCGAACACGTTCGACACCACCGGGTCGTCCTGCGACGCAGGGAACGACACCCGCATCCCCATGGGCAACGGGCGGTCCTCCTCGGCGCACCACTGTGCCCAGCGCCGGAACCCCACGCCTGCCACCGCCGTCGTGTGGCTGCTGCCGAACTCGTCGTGGATGCGGTGGCGCACCTGCGCGGTGACCCGCCGCAGCACGTCGAGCGTCAGCGGCGAGCCCTCCGGCGCGGCCCAGAAGGTGGCGAACAGCGCGTACGGCGCCGGATAGACCAGACCGCGCTGGACGTGAGACCAGATGTCGTGGTTGCGCTCGTCAGCCGCCGCGACGGTCGATGGCCCGCCGGCCGGTCCGGATTCGAGACCCTGCCGTACAAGTGAGTCCGTCATACCTCCATACGAACACCCGGGGCCGCGTGTTACGCCAAACACCACACCACCGGGCGACCCCCACCCGCCGAACGGGAACCGGGCCCGGAAGCGACTACCGCACGCTTTCAGAACACCGCGCAGGAAAGGTCGTCCTCGGGCAGTTTCCCGTCCACCAGGAAGCTCGTCGTGGTGTTCAGTGCGCACGCGTTGTCGCCGACGACGTAGACGCCGTGGCCGCTGCCGTCGACGCTCACCAGCCGCGACCTGTCGCCGAACTTCCCGTCGAGCAGTTCCCCGCCGAGGTGCGGGGTGACCGGGTCGTGCCGGTTCTGCACCACCAACACGTTCGCCGGGCCGTCGTCGTCGATCGCGACCGGCGGTTCCTCGGGCTCGTACGGCCAGTACGCGCACGGCAGGACGTTCGCGCTCGCCGCACCGTAGAGCGGGTACCGCTCGCGGTCCTCGGCCACGGCACGCCGGTAGGTCCGCACGTCCGAAGGCCAGTCGACGTCGTTGCACGTCACCGCGAGGAACACCGACCACGCGTTGTCCGTCGGCGCGGGTGTCGCCGCCGACAGCTCGGCCGTCGCCTCGCCGCCGTCGAGCAGCGACTGCCAACCCTGCGCGGTCAGCCCGTACTTCGTCCTCCCGAACAGCCCCGCGAACGTGGCCAACCGGAACACGCGCCCGTCGACGCCGTTCACCGGGGTCTCGTCGAGCCGCTCCGCGAGCGTGAAGTACGTCTGCCGCACCTCTTCCGGCGTGCGGCCGAGCCCGTAGGTCTCGTACCGTGCCGCGGCCCACCGCGCGAAGTCGGGGAACGTCTCCTCGGCGCCCAGGGCGTACCGGCGGATCCCGTCCTGGTCGAGGTGGGTGTCACCGACGTTGCTGTCGAGCACGATCCGGTCGGACCGCTCGGGGAACATCGACGCGTACGCCGCCCCGAGCGCCGACCCGTACGAGTACCCGAGGAAGCTCGCCTTCTCCTCACCGAGCGCGGCCCGGATCCGGTCGAGGTCCCGGGCCATGTTCGCCGTCGACACGTGCCGCAGCCGGCCGTCGTCGTCGTTGGCGGCACACCGCTCGGCCACGGCTTTCGCGTTCCTCGCCTGCTCGGCGACCGCCGCCTCGTCGACGGCGTAGGGCGGGATGTTGCCCAGGTAGCCATCGTCGGTGGTGAAGCCGCAGCTCACCGGTGCCGAATGCCCGATCCCACGGGTGTCCATGCCGATCACGTCGTAGCTGTCCAGGACACTCGCCGGAATGCCGAGCCACACCAGGTCGTCCGCGAACGACAGCCCGGAGCCACCCGGGCCGCCGGGGTTGAGCATCAGCACGCCCCGGCGCCGGTCCGGTTTCGTGCTGGCCAGCCGGGACACCATGATCCCGATCTGCTCGCCGTCGGGTTCGTCGTAGTCCAGCGGCACCGGCACCGTGGCACACTGCAGGACGGTCACCCTGGTCACCACGTCCTCGGGGCAGGCGCCCCACACCGGCCCGGCGGGGGGCACGTCGGCGGCCGCGACCGCCCCTCCCGCCAGACAGATCATCACCGCGAGAGCCGTTCCCCGGCCTGTGCGCCTCATCTTCTCCCCGATCTCCGACCGTCCACTGGCGTCATATGGCTTGGAGCACACGTGAACTGGCGGAGCTGGCAGGCACGACGCTGAAGACCGTCCGTCACTACCACCGGATCGGACTGCTCGACGTCCCCGAACGTGCCGCCAACGGGTACAAGCGGTACGGCGTCGGGCACCTGGTGCGGTTGCTGCGCATCCGCAGGCTCGTCGACCTGGGGGTGCCGCTGTCCGACATCCCGGCCATGGAGGGGTCGGACGAGAACGCGGAGCGGACGCTGCGTGCGCTGGACGCCGAACTGAAGGCGAGCATCGAACGGCAGCAGCGGATGCGGGAGGAGCTGGCGTCGATCCTTCGGCGCCGCAGCCTCGTCGACCTGCCCCCGGGCTTCGACGGGAACGCGACCGAACTGTCCGATGTGGAGCGTTCACTGCTGCTGATCTACTCGACCGTCCTGGACCCGGCGGCGATGACGACGCTGCTGGAGCTGCACTCGACGGACCCGCCCCCGGCGCGAGCGGAGTTCGACACACTGCCGCCGGACGCCGACGAGGTCACGAGACAGCGACTGGCAGAGCACTACGCACCTCTGGTGCGTCACCAGTACGAGCAACACCCGTCCCTGAAGGACATGGCGACGGGTGAGGCCCTCACGCGGCCCGTCGTCGCCGAGGGTCTGGCGGCGCTCTACAACCCGGCGCAACTGGACGTCCTGCGGCGCCTGAACATCCTCCTCGGGGAGGAGGAACCACGGTGACACCCGGCTGACGGGGACGCCCGTGTATCGCGAGCGTATGGAGAACCGCATACGCCGCCGCGACGGCTCGTCGTGTTCGATGGGCGGATGACCCAGAGTGCGTCCCTGTCCGCACCGCCTCGCCGTGTGCGCAGGGCGGTGCTCGTCACCCTGGCTGTCCTGGGGCTCGCGACCGTGGCGTACCTCGTGCGGCGGCCGCTCATGATGTCGGCTCCGGCCTGTGTGGCCGGGCGGTGGCGCTTCTGCCTCGGCACGGCGAACGGTGTGCTGTTCATGATGCTCGTCGGGCTGCCGCCTGCCGGGCTGGTGGTGTGGGCGTTGGCGCACCTCCGACGACGTGCCACGGACACCGCGTCGGCGTGGCGGCTGTCGTCGGCCGAGGTGGGCATGGTCTACGGGACGGTGCCGATCCTGTGGATGACCCTCATGCCGGGCTCGGGAGCAGGCGTCGTGCCCGGTCGGGTGAGCCTGGTCCCGCTGCGCGACCTGGTCACGATGGGCGCCCTGGGGATCGTCGCCAACCTGCTGGTCTTCGCGGCGCTCGGGTTCTTCGCCCCGATGCGGTTCGCGGCCCTGGCGTCCCTGCCGCGCGTCCTCGCGCTCGGGGCCGCCTGCTCGGTCCTGGTCGAGACGGCACAGTACGTCTTCCAGCTGGACCGGGTGTCCTCCGTGGACGACGTGCTGGTCAACGCCGTCGGTGCCATGCTCGCCGCCCTCGCGTCGCGCCGCTGGTGGCGCACCACGCGCGGTCGTGCGGGGCTCGTGCGGCAGTGAGGACCCCGGATCGGGGAGGATGAGGCCGTGCCACGATCACCGATCCAGGACGTTCCCGTCGCCGAGCTGCCGATCCGGCTGGGTCAGTTCCTCAAGCTGGCCGATCTCGCCGAACACGGGGCGCACGCACGCGAGCTGGTCGAGACCGAGCAGGTGGAGGTGAACGGCCGGGTCGAGGTGCGCAGGGGAGCGCAGCTGCGTCCCGGGGACGTGGTCACGGTCGCGGGTCGGCGGGCCCGCCCGGTGGAGCGGTAGCCCGGACGGCCAACGCGCGGGCGGTGAGCCGCAGGTCGCGGGCGGGTAGCCGCGCACTCAGCCGCACCCGCAACTCCTCCCGCTCCTCGGGCGGGCGGGACAGCAGGTACGCGGGTGCCGCGCCCTGACCGCCGAGGAACGGGCGCCAGTAGGCGTCGAAGTCCGCGAAGACGGTCGGGATCTCGATGCCCGTGACCTCGACGTCGGTCATGCCGGTGGCACGCCACAGCTCCGCGAGCGCCTCGGGGTGGCACAGCGGGAACCGCTCGCCCTCGTCCGGGGCCTCGGGGTTCACCTCGCGCGCCGCCTGCCAGAAGTGCCGCATCATCGCCATGCCGTCGGCGTAGTCCCAGACGTAGGCGGCGACCGTGCCCCCGGGCGTGACCACGCGCGCCATCTCGGCCAGCGCCCGGTCCGGTGCCGGCACGAAGTTCAGCGCCAGGCCGCTCACCACGATGTCGAACCGCCCCGCCGCGAAGGGGAGCGCCCGGGCGTCCCCGACGACCACGTCGGGCAGCCCCGCCACGAACCCGCGTGAGGGGTCCAGGCCGACCACCGCTCCTCCCGCGGCCCGCACGGCCGAGGTCAGCGCGCCGGTCCCGCAGCCGACGTCCAGCCAGCGCCGACCCGCCCGCACCCCCAGCCACGGCACGAACCGCGCCGCGACCTGCCTGCTCCACCGTCCCACGTACGCCTCGTACGCGTCGCCCGCCTGCCAGACCTCCTGAGCCACGCGACCACGGTAGCCGGGCCTCCCGCTACTCGGCTCCGCTCAGCATCGTGACCATGCTGTGGGGTGCCTCGTCGCCGAACATGATCGTGTAGATGTCGTCGTCCGCCTCGGCGGCCGCGCGGGTGAACATGGCCTGTTCGTACTCGGCGAGCGCGGCGTCGGGGTCCCCGGGGTGCGCGGCGATGGCCTGACCCAGCTCGGCGCCGTCCAGCATGGCCAGGTTCGCGCCCTCACCGTTCGGCGGCATGAGGTGGGCGGCGTCGCCGAGCAGCGTCACGCCCGCGACGCGGTCCCAGTGGTGTCCAGGCGGCAGCGTGAAGAGGCGGCGCAGGACCGGCGGGGTGTCGCTGTCGGTGATCAGGGCGGTCAACTCCGGGGCCCAGCCGTCGAACTCCTCGACCACCCGCGCGGTCATGGTCGCGGCGTCGGTGTCGGCGAGCCAGCTCCTCGGCTTCACCAGCTGCGCGTAGGTGTGCAGGGTGCCGCCGCTCTCGCGGTGGGCCAGAATGCCCTTGCCCGGCGCGAGTGCGAAGAGCGATCCGCCGCCGACGGCCTCCGTGGCGGCCGGGTGGCGGGTGTCGCCGTCGAACAGGAACGTCTCGACGACCGCGACGCCGACGTACTCGGGGATGGCGTCGGACAGCAGCGGGCGGACCCGCGACCAGGCGCCGTCCGCGCCGACCAGCAGGCTCGTGCCGACGGTGGTGCCGTCGGCGAAGCCCACCTCGTGGCGGCCCTCCCCGAGCGCCCGCACACCGGTGACCTTGTGCCCCCACTGGACGGTGCCGGCCGGGAGCGCGTCGAGCAGCAGCGCCCGCAGCTCGCCGCGCTGCACCTCGGGACGATCGCCCGTGCCGTCGTCGGGCCGGTCGAGCAGGACGGTCCCCGTCCGGTCGAGGACCCGGTAGGACTCGCGGCCCCGCAGGACCAGCCCGAGGAAGCCCTCGGTCAGGCCGGCCACCTCCAGCGCGAGCTGACCGTTCCACGGGTGGATGTCGAGCATCCCGCCCTGGTGGCGCGCGGCGGGGGAGGGCTCCGCCTCGTACACCGTGGCCGCGACGCCGTGTACGTGCAGGACGCGGGCCAGTACGAGACCGCCGAGGCCCGCTCCGATGATCGTGACCGGTGTCGTCATGGTGCTCCTCCCGGAGACTTGTTGGATCGCCGCTCCAAACAAGCTAGCACGACTTTGGATCGGCGATCCAAACGTGACACAATGGCGCCTGTGACGAAGAGGACCCAGCGGCGTACGGACGGGCTGTCCAAGGAGCTGATCGTCAGGGCCGCCGCCGACCTCCTCGACGCGGGTGGTGAGTCCGCGCTGACGCTCCGTGCTCTCGTCACCCGGCTGAGCACCGGCTACGGGGCGATCTACCACCATGTGGCGAACAAGGACGACCTGCTCGCGGCGGCCACCGACGACATCGTCGCCGGCGTGATGACCGGGGTGGTCGTCGAGGGGGACCCGGCGGAGGGTCTGCGTGCCGTCGCGCTGGGGCTGTTCGACGCGATCGACGCACACCCCTGGGTCGGCGCCCAGCTCTCCCGGGAGCCGTGGCGACCCGCGCTGCTCGACGTCTACGAGAGCGTCGGCAGCCTCCTCGACGCGCTCGGCGTGCCAGAGGGGGCGCTCTTCGACGCGGCGGGCGCGCTGGTGAACTACATCCTCGGCGTCGCGGGGCAGAACACGGCGAACACCCGCCACCTCGCCGAGGGCGACGCCGACCGCTCGGCCTTCCTCGGCGCCGTCGCGGCACGGTGGTCGCGACTGGACCCCGCCAGGTACCCGTTCGTGCACAGAGCGGCGACGCACCTGCGCGAGCACGACGACCGCGAGCAGTTCCTGTCCGGCATCGACATCTTCCTGGCCGGTATCGCCACGCTGCGGTAGCCGTCGCCGGGGCCCCCGTGCCCGCAGCAGCCTCGTATATGCGTGTATCGAGCACATGATTCAGTAGAGTTGTCGGCATGTTCGCTGTTGACAGCGGCAAAAACGCGGCCTTAATGTGTGCAATATGCACACAACTGGAGGGGCAATGGAGACTGCGGTGTTGGTCAGCGGGGCCGGTGCGGCCGGGTTGACGCTGGGGATCGACCTCGCGCGCCGGGGCGTGCCGTTCGTGTTGGTGGACAAGGCGGCGCACCCGTTCGCGGGGTCGCGGGGCAAGGGGATCCAGCCGAGGAGCCAGGAGGTGTTCGAGGACCTCGGTGTGATCGACCGGATCGTGGCGGCCGGTGGCGAGTACCCGCCGCAGCGCTACTACACCGAGGACGGCACGGTGGACCGCCCGACCGTGGAGCTGTCGGCGCCGACACCGGCCGAGCCGTTCATGATCCCGTTGCTGGTGCCGCAGTTCCTGACCGAGCGCGTCCTGCGTGACCGGCTCGCCGAGTTGGGTCACACCCCGCGCTACGCCCACGAGCTGGTGGGGTTCGAACAGGACGACGACGGGGTGACCGCGCGGGTCGCGACCCAGGACGGTGAACACGTCGTGCGGGCGGCGTACCTGGTCGGCACCGACGGCGGGTCGAGCTTCGTGCGCAAGAGCCTGGGGATCGGGTTCGAGGGCAGGACCCTCGGGGTGCGGGCGATCGTGGCCGACGTGTACGTCGACGGGGTCAGCGCGGACGTGTGGCACCGGTTCGCCGAGGACACGCCCACCCAGGTGTCGCTGTGCCCGCTCTACGGCACGCCGATGTTCCAGCTCCAGGCCCCGGTCCCGTTCGACGTGGAGATCGACCTGTCCTCGGCGGGGCTCACCGCGTTCCTGCGTGAGCGTGCCGGCCGCGACGACCTGACGATCACGTCCGTGTCGTGGGCGTCGGTGTTCTCCATGAACGCGCGGTTGGCCGACTCCTACCGGCAGGGTCGGGTCCTCCTGGCGGGCGACGCCGCGCACGTGCACCCGCCCACGGGCGGGCAGGGCCTGAACACCAGCCTGCAGGACACCTACAACCTGGGGTGGAAGCTCGCCGCCGTGCTCGGTGGCGCCGACGAGTCGCTGCTCGCCACCTACGAGGAGGAACGCCGTCCGGTCGCGGAGGAGGTGCTGGGCCTGTCGACCCGGCTGCTGGGCACCCGGCTGGTGCGGGGCCGGGAGGGCAGCCAGCTCGACCTCGGCTACGGGTACTCGTCGCTCGCGGCGGCCGACCCGGACCGCGACAAGGGCGTGCTGGCGGGCGACCGCGCCCCGGACGCTCCCGTCACCGGCGCTGGTGGCCTGCCGACCCGACTGTTCACCCTGTTCCAGGGCCCGCACTGGACCCTGCTCGGCTACGAGACCGACCGCGACGAGACACCCCCGGCGCGTGCCGGTCTGCACATCCACCTGATCGGTGCCCGCGGCGACCTCCGCGACACCGGCGGCCACGTCCGCGACACCTACGGACTCGAACCCGGCCACTGGGTGCTCGTCCGCCCGGACGGTTACGTCGCGGGCATCACGGACCGCCCTCGGGCGGTCGAGAACTACCTGCGGCGCGTCGGCGTTCGGACTTCCTGACCGCACCGCGGAATCGCCGTCGGCACGGCGGTGTTCGACAAACCGCCGAATTCCGGAATGCCGACCGCGTGGCCGACGGGTGCCAAATCCCGCACCACGCGGGTATACTTCCCGTGATGATCGAATAAAACCGGGATGTCGGCTTCCGTGCCGTCGGCCACAATGTGGTCGAGAATGTTCTGGCCCGCTGCTCCGAGGTATTGGTCGGGTGAAGCACGCGAGCCACTGGGGGTGACGACGACGACCTCGCCGCCGCGTGACCGACCCTATCTTCCCGGTCTGTCCATGATGGAGTATGCCGACCTGGCGCGGAACAGGTTTCCCTGGCTCGCGGAGACCCTCTGGCTGGACCGTCCCGGTGCCGAGGCGGCCTGGCGACTGCTCGCGGACGCGGTCAACGAGTTCGAGGACGACACCGACCTCGGCAGGGGTGCCTCCTACCGCCGCGCCCAGCGCAACGCCATGGTCCGGGCCAGGGGGATCCGGTCGCTGTTCACCCTCGCCGCGGGGGTCGCCACCCCCGCGCGCATCCCACGCGACTGGCGCCTGCTGGACGTGCTCGGCGGGGACGGCCTGCTCGCACGTGTGCTCAGAACCGTGGCGCCCCAGGTGGTTTCGCCGGCCGTCACCAGCGACATGGCCGGCCACATGGTGCTCGAGGCGTTGCGTGGCGGCCTGCCCGCCATCCGCCAGCTCGCCCAGTTCCTGTTCGTCCGCGACGAGACCATGGACGCGGTCATCATCGCCTACGGCACCCACCACATCGGACCGGAGGAGCGGGCGGCGGCCTGCCGGGAGGCGGCTCGGGTGCTGCGTCCCGGCGGCAGGCTCGTCCTGCACGACTTCGAGGAGGGCGCGCCGGTCGCCAGGTGGTTCACCGAGGTGGTGCACCGCCATTCCCGTTCCGGCCACCCCTACAAGCATTTCAGCGCCGCCGAGATGGAACGGCTCATCGCGGCGGCGGACCTGCGTCCCGTGGGGGTGCGTCCCGTCTACGACCCGCTCGTCGTCGAGGGCGACGACCCGCGCGAGGTGCGTGCGGCGCTGGCCGACTACCTGCTCGACATGTACGGCCTGGTCGGTCTGAACGGCCGGGCCCGCGCGGAGACCCGCGACGCCGTGTGGGCCCTGGCACGCAGGTACTTCACGTATCCGGACGGCGCAGGCCCGGACAGGCCGGTCGTCTACCGGCGACGTTCGACCTGGCTCGCCGAGGTGCCGAGGGTGGCCCTGGTCGCCGTCGGCGAGAAGTGACTGGGGGAGTGGTATGTGCGGTATCGCCGTCGAGCTGTCCGCCGACGCTGGGCGACCCGGCGCGGACCGGGTGTCCGCCATGCTGGCGGCCATCCGCCACCGGGGCGACTCTGTCCACTATGGACGGACGCGGTCGGTGCCCGGTGCCGTGCTCGGCAGCAACCGGCTGGCCATCGTGGCCAGGGACGAGGCGGACCAACCGATGCCGGACGCCGACGGTGGCCTCTGGGTGGTGTTCAACGGCGAGATCTACAACCACCCGGAGCTGCGGCGTGAGCTGACGGGGCTCGGCCACGGCTTTCGCACCGGGTCGGACACCGAGGTCCTGCTGCGTGGCTACCGCGAGTGGGGCGAGGACCTGCCGAGCCGTCTGGACGGCGTCTTCGCCTTCCTGATCTACGATCCGGCGACCAGGGACTACCTGTGCGCCCGCGACCGGTTCGGCGTCAAGCCGCTGTACCGGGCCGGGGACGGCGAGACGACGCTGTTCGCCTCGGAGCTCAAGGCCTTCGGCACGACGGGATGCCCGCCGCTGGAGTTCCCGCCGGGGCACACCGAGTCCCGTGCCGGGCGCCGCCGCTACGACGAGCGCCGAGCAGTGCCGGTGCCCGAGGAGGAGGACGAGGTCGTCGCGGAGCTGTTCGGCAGGCTCGACGACGCGGTCGCCAAGCGCGTCCGGACCGATCTGCCCGTCGGCGTGATCTACAGCGGGGGAGTGGACAGTGCCGCCGTGCTCGGCCTCGCGATCCGCCACCACCCGGACGTCACGGCGATCAGCGTCGGCTTTCCCGGTGCCCCCGACCTGGAGTTCGCCATCCGCTCGTGCGCCGACCTCGGTGTGCGGCACGTGGTCCACCACCTCGACCACGACGTGCTGGCCGCGCGCCTGCCCGAGACGGTCCGCCAGATCGAGACGTTCGAGGTCATCGACATCATGGACGCGAGCGTGATGACGCCCGCCTTCGCGGTCGCCCGCGAGCTGGGCCTCAAGGTGGTGCTGGTCGGCGACGGCAGCGACGAGCTCTTCGCGGGCTACGAGCTGTTCCGCGACCATCCCGACCCGGTGGCGATGTCGCGGTACCGGGTGATGAACCTGTACCGCACCGACCTGCAGCGGGTGGACCGCACCTCGATGCTGCACTCGGTGGAGGCCAGGGTCCCGTTCCTGGACCCCTCGGTGGTCGACCTCGCCTGGCACCTGCCGATGAGCTGGAAGTTCCGCGACGGCATCGAGAAATGGGTGCTGCGCAGGGCGATCGAGGGCGTCGTCCCGGACTACCTGGCCTGGCGGCCCAAGATCCGGATGCCGCAGGGCACCGGGCTGCTGTTCCAGCTCATCGAGTACGCCCGAGGACAGGCCGGACAGTCCGGCTCGGCCGGGTCGGAGCTCGCCGACCGGATCGGCCTCGACCGTCCCGAGGCGAGGTACTTCCTCCGGCAGTACCTGGACCACGGCTATCCGACCCCCACGGCCGCGTACCGCCGGGCCGGATGGGACTTCGCGCCGAACGGCTACTTCGTGTTCGGGGACCCGTCGAGCTAGTGCCGTGTCCAGGTGGGGAGGGTCGTTTATCCGTGGATCCAGGTGGTCGCTGGCAAGGCGCCGGGAAGCCGCTCGTACCGGGTTGTACTCGGGCTTTCCGGCAACGCCGCCAGCGGCCGCCTGGGCCGCGGAGAAACGTGCCCTCCTCGCCTGGACGCGGCACTAGGCCGACGAATCATCTCCTCCGGCGGCGTCGCGGGGTTGTTCCCGCCAACCGGGTCGGCACGTAATTCACTGCCATCTCGAAAGGATATCTTTCGGGTCGTTGTCCTGGTTGTGTCAACCGCGGACTGGTTGGACCACTGCTACAATGATCGTGAATTACGATCATTCGTTCACCGGCGGGAACCCAATGGCCGCGACTCTACCGCTTCTCGGGAGATCGAAACTCATCTCGCTCTTCGAGGAACTCCTGCGGACAAAAGACCAGGATCTCCCGCTGACCGTGCTGATCGGACCGCCCGGCAGTGGCAAAAGCTGGGTTCTGCAGTACATCGAGGGCGCCTGCCGCGGATCCGCCGCCATTCCCTACGCGCTTGTGGACTGTGCCGAACGGAACTACACCCCGTGGCAGTTGGTGTGCAGGCTGGCCGAGGAGCTGAGCGGTTCGTGGCCGGAGTTCGGCGCCATCAGGTTTCGCCGGGTCTGGCTCGCGCAGGTCGCGGCGAGCATCCACGACCTGTCCGACGACCCGGCCGACACCACGAGGAACTGCGCCAGGGTCCGCGACGAGCTCCGGCGGCTCGTCCGGGTCCGGGAACGGGTGGGCGCGGTCGCCAGGACGCTGGAGGACGTGGGCCTGACCCTGGACGCCCGCCAGGCCCTGGACATCTCCTCCGCGGAGGTGCGGTTGGTCGGCCAGCTGCTCCAGTCGGCCGTCAGCTCCCGCTACGCCGTCGACGCACTGTTCCGCACCGGCCTGAGCTGGTACGGCGCGCGTGGCAAGCGCAACGAGGACGGTGTGCACGAGCTGGTCCGGCTCAACCTGTCCTTCCACGACGCGGCCCGGCGCCGGGAGGCCGAGCGCACGCTCGTCGCCGCGTTCCTCGCCGACATCGAGGCCGCGTACACGCGCCGGAACCGGCCGTTCAACTGCGTGGTGCTGCTGGACAACTGCCACCGGGAGGCCGGGAGCACCGTCCTCGACCTCGTCGCGCAGGCGCGGGCCACGTCGGAGACCTGTGAACCGGTCGTCGTCGTGGCCGCCGCGGGCGCGCTGCCCGAACTGACCGGCCTGCGGACCCGGTGGCGGCTGCCCTGGGAGCCCGAGAGGGCCGGGTCGGCGCAGGAACCCACCAGGCGCGAGGTCCCGACGGCACGGTCGGTGACCCATGGGGCGTGGTCGGGAGCCCGCGACCGGGAGGCGACCGGTTCCTGGTGGCTGCCGGTGTGGCTGTGCGACCTGACCTCGACCGAGATCGGCGAGTCGGTTCCCGCCGAGCACGTCAGGTTCGTGGACGACCTGACGCACGGGCATCCGTGGAGTGTGCAGGAACTCGCGCCGACCCTGACCGAGCCGCGCTCCAGACGTGCCGTCCTCGACGGCTTCCGGTACGAGCACCTGCTCGCCGGTCTGCCGGACCGGTCCCGGGAGAAGCTGATCCTCTGGTCCGCCGCGCGCGACCTCGACGCGGCGCAGGGGGCACTCGGCGCACGACACTCCGACCTGCCGGACTGGTTGGAGAAGTCGCTGTGGTTGACCGCCGGACCGCGCAGGCTGCCCCGGCTCCACCCGTGGCTGCGCCGGGTTCTGTTGTGGCAGCTGGCAGGCATGGGGAAGAACCAGTGGAACGACGTGCACGGCACGTTGGAGACCTGGGCCCGTGCCGTCGGCAACCGCAAGAAGACCAACGACATCTGGTATCACAGCCTCGCCCGCGGCGAGCTCGGTCCGGTCGTCGACTACCTCATCGACCTGCAGCTGGACGCCGACGCGGAGAGCTGGATCGACGAGTTCGACGAGATCACCGAGGCGCCGGGACTGCACCGTTACGCGGAGAGCGCCGACGCGCGCTACGACGAGCTGTTGAGCCTCTGCCCCAACGAGACCGGCCCGCGACGGGTGGTGTGGTCGCTGGTGGCCGCCCGGTGGATCTGGCGTGATCCGCTCGGCGACCCCGAGTTCACGCTCACCGGTGCGATCGCCCACGAGTTCGACCTGCTCGCCGACGTCTTCCAGACCGGACGGAACAGGTTTCACCGGGAAGCCGAAGCATACCGAAAGAAGACATCGTGATGGCGGAGCGAACGCGGGGAGCCCGCAAGCTGTCCGAGCCGAAACCGTTCAACCCGCCGACCCCGTGGTACCGCCGAACCCACACCAGGATCATCGCGATCGTGGTGACGCTCGCCGTCATCGTCTGGATGGGATTCTGGCGGCCGTGGGAGACCGTGCGGGTCACCGACGGCTCCGACGACCTGTTCGGCGGCCTCGGCGAGGTCGAGCGGCTGATCCGCGCGGAGAACCGGGCGGTCGGGGAAAGCGGCCAGGACTACGCCACGATCGCGTTCATGATGCCGATCCGGACCGGCGACAAGGACCCGAACTCCCGGACGTCGATCCAGCACGAGCTGGAGGGCGCCTACCTGGCGCAGTGGTGGTCCAACCACGAGGAGGGGGACCCGGTTCGCTTCAGCAGCAGCAGGCCTCTGGTGCGTCTCCTGCTGGCGGACACCGGCGACGGGGGAGTGGACTGGAACGACACCGTCACCGACCTGGTGGCCCGCGCCGAGAGCGACGAGCACCTGGTCGCCGTGGCCGGTCTCGGGTCCAGTGTGGACACCACGCAGCGGGCCGTCAGCGCGTTGAACGACCACGGCATCCCGACGTTCGGGTCGGTGATCACCTCGTCTGCGCTGTCCGCGCCCAGGCTGGCGAGGGTCGCGCCGACGAACGCGGACGAGGCCGCCGCGGCCGTCGCGTACCTGACGACGACCCCCGAATGGCTGGCCGCGACGCCCGAGGCGCCGTACAAGATCCACATGGTCCGCGACACCGATCCCAACGACAGGTACGCGACCGACCTCGCCAACCGCTACCGCAACGCGTTCCCCCGTGACAACCCGGCGTACCCGCGACCGACCGAGGGCGGCTTCAACGCCGCGGTGGGCGCCGTCGGCAACGTGCTCGCCCTCGAGGCCCAGCGGATCTGCGGGATCGACCCGGACGTCGTGTTCTTCGCCGGTTTCAGCGCGGACCTGAGGACGTTCCTCGGCAAGCTGGCCGCGCGGGACTGCGCTGCCGACGGACCGATCACCGTCATCTGCGGCGACGACGTCAACCGGGTGACCGGCGTGCACGGCCTGTGGACCGGCGGCAGTGTGCGGGTCCTGTACACCACGTTGGCCACTCCCCAGGCGTGGGACTCACCGGTCGCGGAACGGGACAAGCTGTTCTCCCCGGTGCCGATCGCCCGGTTCAGGGACGGTCCCCACAGCTATCACGCGGTGTTCGGCGACGACCTCGAGGACGGCCACGCCATCATGAGCTACGACTCGGTGGTCACCGCGGTCGAGGCGACCCGCAGGGCACGCACCGAGAAGGCGAAGGTCCCCCAGCCGGTCGACCTGGTGAACGGGCTCAACCAGATCAACGGCACCGCCCGGGTGCCGGGCGCGAGCGGCTGGATCTACTTCCAGATCCCGAGGAACGCCTCGCAGCAGTGGCTGCCCTTCAACAAGCTGATCCCGGTGATGAGCCTCGACGCCAACGGCAAGGCGACACTCGAGGCACTGTCCTCGAACAACGGCCGGCCACCGGGACCACCACCACGCTGACGGTCCCAGGAGGTGGGGTCAGCGGCCTCGGCCGAGGCGCAGCGCCGAGACGAGGAAGAACACGCCGCCGAGCACCGCATACCCGGCGAGGGTGCCCAGTGACGCGCCTTCCCCGGCGGCCTGCAGGACGAACGACGTCCCCGCCGCGACGGAGATCGCGCCGCTGATGATCATCGGCCAGTGACCGTCCAGCCTGCGGCGGATCACGCCGACGGCGAGCTGCACGAGGCCGGCCCCGATGGCCCAGGCGCCCCAGACCCGCAGCACGGCCGGCACCCCGGACGACGCGGCGACGGCCAGGCCCACGGCGGCCGCCACGCTGATCACGATGTTCACGTACAGGCTCGGTGCCTTCGACGAGCGGAGGTCCGTGACCGCGGCGGCCGCGTCGAACAGGGCGTAGAGCACCAGCAGGGTGCCGCTCACCGGCCCGAGGTCCGAGCCGGTCGCGAACAGCAGACCCGCCCAGACGATCGCGAACCCGAACCGGACGAAGTACAGCCGTCGCAGGGAGGGGGCGATGGTGACGGGGGAGGCGGTGACGGTGGCCATGGCGACATCCTTCTGAAGGAGATAGAACGTTCGGTCTTGTCGAAGCGTGCCAGGTGCTGGACGGAAACGCAAGACCGAACGTTCTATCTGCTATTGTTCTGGCAACAGTGCGGCACACGGGAGGACAGGTGTCCGAAGCACGGTCACGGCTGCTCGGCACGGCCACCCGGCTCTTCTACGCAGAGGGGCTGCACTCCGTGGGGATCGACCGGATCGTCGCGGAGGCGAAGGTGACCCGCGCGACCCTGTACCGGCACTTCCCCGGCAAGGACGACCTCGTCGTCGCGTACCTGCGGGGAGCCGACCAGGCCATCCGCGACCGGGCCGGGGAGGCGCTCGGCAGCGGCCGACCGGCGGCGGAGGTCCTGCTCGCCATCGCCAGGTCGATCGCCGAGGACATCGCGTCGCGGGGGTTTCGCGGCTGCGCCTTC
The DNA here is from genome assembly GCF_004364325.1 of Actinophytocola oryzae. GTDB lineage: Bacteria > Actinomycetota > Actinomycetes > Mycobacteriales > Pseudonocardiaceae > Actinophytocola > Actinophytocola oryzae. Next base: position 598,539 of record NZ_SOCP01000002.1, read on the forward strand.
CTCAACGCCGCCGCGGAGTACCCGGACCCGGCGCATCCCGTGCACAAGGCGGTACTCGCGCACCGCGAGTGGTTCCTGCGCACCGTCACCGACCTGCTCGCGCAGACCGGCGAGTCGCCACCCGAGCCCGCGGGCAGGCACTTCGTCATGCTGCGTGACGGCGCGATGGCGGCGGGCTGCCTGACCGACCCGACGGCGGTCTGCGAGACGTTCCTCCAGGGAGTCGAGGGACTGCTGCGGTTCCGCGCCGCCCCGATGGTCCCCGGGGCCCGAGCGCGGTCAGGGTGACGCCCAGGGGTCGATCGGCACGACGCCGGTGATCCGGTCGTCGTCCAGCAGGCAACCCATGCGCTTCACCGCCCGCAGTGCCACGGCGCGGTCGGTGAGGGTCAGCGCGGGAAGTCGTCGGGCCAGCTCGGTCTCCAGGCGTTGGATGTCGCCGAGCGAGCGCAGCCAGAGGACCATCATCAGGTTGTCCGCTCCGGTGACGGCCGCGCACATCCGGACCTCGGGCAGTTCCGTCAACGCGGACGCCGTGCGGTCCAGCTCGTCCGGCGGGACCCGCGCCCAGAACGTCGCGGCGACCGGCCAGCCCGTGATCGACTGGGCGACCTCGCAGCGCAGGGACAGCAGTCCACCGTGGATCATCTCGTTGAGCCTGCGCCGGACGGTGGACCCGCTCCTCGCCGTCGAGGACGCGATCTCCGCCGCGGAGCTGCGCCCGTCGGTGAGCGCGCGCAGCACCTCCCGGTGGTGGCCCCGCCAGACGGGGCGGTGGTCGGGGAGCGGCGTCCGCCCGACGGTTCGGCCACCCCGTGGCGGTTCGAGCGCGTCGAGCCGCCAGTGGTTGCCCTCGCCGTAGACGGTGGTGACCACGTGCGTGCGGGTCCCGCGCAGGCCGGGGAGCTGGTGGAGCTGTTCGAGCACGACGCGGGACAGCGTCGCGAGGTCCGGGGCCAGCACGGTCAGGAACAGGTCCCGGCCGCTGCTGATGATCGAGATCGAGACGATCTGCGGGACGGTCGAGAGCACCCGCACCGCGTGGTCGCGGGCGGTCGGTTCGAGATCCAGCTCGATGAACGCGTTGCAGTGGTCGCGGGCCCACGGCCGAAGGGACGGATAGGCGGTGACGCGAGCGGCTCCCGTCTCGACGAGTGCCTGCCAGCGCCGCGCGGCGGTCGCGGGGTCGACGCCCAGCCGCCTGCCGACCTCGTGCCACGTCGCGCGGGGTGCCGTCTGCAACGCGTGCACGATTCTGAGGTCGGTCTCGTCTGGTGTGCGCGAATCCTGCACCACAGGCCGTTCTGCTGAGCGATACCGGGAGTTCCGGGACTCAGCGTGGCACCGGTCGCGATCCTTCGGCAAGGGTTCCACCGAAGACCGAGGAGACTTCCGATGTCCGTGCACGAGGACGCCAACGCATTGCGCGAGAACCTGGTCCGGCTGCGGCGAGCGCTGCATGCCGAGCCCGAGATCGGCCTGGACCTGCCACGCACGCAGGAGAAGGTGCTCGCCGCGCTCGACGGGCTGCCGCTGGAGGTGTCGGTCGGGCACGCGCTCACCTCCGTGACGGCCGTGCTGCGGGGCGCCAGGCCGGGTCCGGTCGTGCTGTTGCGTGCGGACATGGACGCATTGCCCGTGTCGGAACGCACCCGGCTCGACTACGCGTCCCGCGTCGACGGCGCCATGCACGCCTGCGGACACGACCTGCACACGGCCATGCTGGTCGGCGCAGCGCACCTGCTCGCGGCGCGGCGGGACTCGCTGGCGGGTGAGGTGATCTTCATGTTCCAGCCGGGCGAGGAGGGCTTCGACGGCGCCGCGGCCATGATCGCCGAGGGTGTGCTCGCCGCGGCGGGCAGAGCGCCGGAGGCGGCGTACGCACTGCACGTGTTCAGCGCCGCCGTGCCGCACGAGCTGTTCGCCGCCCGCCCCGGCACGACGATGGCGGCCTCCGACGGGCTCGAGGTCACCGTCCGGGGAGCCGGTGGGCACGGCGCCAGACCGCACCGCGCGAAGGACCCGATCCCCGTGGCGTGCGAGATCGTCACCGCGCTGCAGACCCTGGTCACCCGCCAGTCCGACATCTTCGACCCCGTCGTGCTGACCGTCGGGTCACTGCACGCGGGCACGCGACGCAACGTCATCCCCGACACGGCCAGGTTCGAGGCGACTGTGCGCACGTTCTCCGCGCCTGCCAAGGCCCGCATCAGAAAGGCGGCTACCACGCTCGTGGAGTCCGTCGCGGCGGCGCACGGGCTGCACGCCGAGGTGACCTATGTGGACGGATACCCCATGACCGTCAACGATACCGACGAGGTCGCGTTCGTGGCCGACACCGTGGCCGACGTGTTGGGCGAACACCGGTTCCGGCTCCTGGCCGACTCGCTGCCGGGTGGTGAGGACTTCTCCCGGGTCCTGGAACGGGTGCCCGGCGCCTTCGTGTTGCTGGGTGCGGGCGACGGCACCACCGACAACCACTCGCCGCTCGCCGAGTTCGACGACACCGTGCTGCCGGACGGCGCCGCCGTTCTCGCGGAACTCGCGCTGCGCAGGGGGCGGACGTCGCCGTGAACGCCGCTCACCCACTGGCCGTCGGTTTCGGAGGGCCGTCGTGGTCGTCATCGCTCGGATAGTGGCCGGTGCCGTCATCGTGTTGGTGCTGGCCGGATTCACCGCCATGTTCGTGACCGGTCTCGACCGGGGCGAGACCGGGAGGGCGGTCGCCGGTGCCGTGCTCCTCGCCGTGACCGTGTCGGCGCTCGTCAGCGGCTTCCTGCCGGAGCGGCGCGGCCGTGGCGGCCGGTGGAGCGTCGCTGTCGGCGGTGATGCGGAGGACGCCGACGACGGCGCCGACGACGGCGGGGACGGAGACGGCGGCGACGCCTGACCGCCGTGATGTCCTGTCCTGAAGCGAATGCCGAAGAGACCTGGTGCTCAGGCGCCTGGTGTCACGGCACGGGCACGCGGGAACTCCTGTCGAGACAAGGGGCGAATCCCGGTCAGGTCGGCGAACGGCCGAGTCACGGGAACGACGTCGGTGGAACCGAACCGGCTCCAGTGCGAAGTGGACCACCAAAAAGCCCGTATACCATGAAAGGCGCCCGAACGTGTCGAATCGCGGGGCAGTGGCCGCGCGACGGGCGCCGCCGGCACGCTCAGTCACGTCACCGCTGGCGGCGACGGGCGCCCTCTCCTGACCCGGATGGCCGATCCTGTTGCGCCACATGGCTTTTCGGGATTTGGGAACGGCGAAGCGGCACTGCGGGACAAAGCGGTCATTTTGATTATCTGTTTATACGTTGATGGACGACAGTCCTTGTGCGACGGCTGGGCCACGCAGATTCTTAATCCGGTTCACGCGAACCAGCTCACCTCTTGAAACGCACGTGACCCCCGATCGAGGGCTCGGGGGCGCTGCGCCCTGCGCAGAGGAGTTCAGTTCGATGTTACTGAGACGTGTTGTCGTGCTGGCCTCGGCCGGCGTGCTGGCCGCGGGTGTCGCGGTCGTCGCGACACCGACCGCACTGGCACAACCCACCCCGACCCCAGCGCCGAACGCGCAGTCGCTCGCCGCGAACGCCGCGTCGGACTTCCTCGCGTCGAGGCCCGCCGCGCTGCACGCGAGCGCGAGCGACGCGTTCACCCAGCACCCCGTGATCAGCTTCGACGGCACGCAGTTCGTGCCGTACGACCGTTCCTACAAGGGTCTTCCCGTGGTGGGCGGCGACTTCGTCGTCATGACCAACTCCTCGGGCCAGGTCATGGACACCTCGGTCGCCCAGGACCAGACCATCGACCTCGCCTCGACCACCCCGAAGGTCACCGTCAAGGAGGCGGAGGCGACCGCCGGTGCGGCGCTCCAGTCCGTTACCTCGGCGACCACCCCCCGGCTCGTCGTCTACGCGCACGGCTCGCCCGCGCTCGCGTACGAGTCCACGGTCACCGGCACCGGTGCCGAGGGCTCCAGCAAGCTGTCCGTCGTCGTCGACGCGCAGACCGGCAAGGTGCTCGAGACCACCGAGCACGTGATGCACGGCACCGGCACGAGTGCGTGGAACGCCAACCCGGTCACCATCAACACCACGCACTCCGGGTCCACCTACACCATGCGTGACCCGAGCATCACCAACCTCAGCTGCCAGAACCTGTCCGGCAACCAGGTCTTCTCCGGCCCCGACGACGTCTGGGGCAACGGCAACGCGACCGACCGGGAGACCGGCTGCGTCGACGCGCTCTTCGGTTCGCAGACCGAGAACAGGATGATCGCCGACTGGCTCGGCCGCAACGGCCCGAACGGCAGCGGTGGGGCGTGGCCGATCCGCGTCGGCCTCAACGACCTCAACGCGGGCTACGACGGCAGCCAGATCCAGATCGGCCACAACCAGGCGGGTGGCTGGATCGGCGCCATCGACGTGATCGCGCACGAGCAGGGTCACGGCATCGACGACTACACCCCCGGCAGCATCTCCCGCGGCGGCACCCAGGAGTTCGTCGCCGACACCTTCGGCGCGGCCAGCGAGTGGTACGCCAACGAGTCCACGAAGGACACCCCGGACTTCCTCGTCGGCGAGCAGATCAACCTGACCGGCAACGGCCCGATCCGCAACATGTACAACCCGTCGGCCGTCGGCCACGCGAACTGCTACTCGAGCTCGATCCCGAACACCGAGGTGCACGCGGCGGCCGGTCCCGGCAACCACTGGTTCTACCTGCTGGCCGAGGGCACCAGCCCCACCAACGGCCAGCCGACGAGCCCCACGTGCAACAGCAGCAGCGTCACGGGCGTCGGCATCCAGAACGCCATCAAGATCATGTACGGCGCGATGCTGATGAAGACGTCGAGCAGCTCGTACCTGAAGTACCGCACCTGGACGCTGACCGCGGCGAAGAACCTCGACGCGACCTGCGGCCTGTTCAACACCACGAAGAAGGCGTGGGACGCGGTGAGCGTGCCGGCGCAGTCCGCCGACCCGACCTGCTCGGCCAGCGGCGGCATCACCGTCGGCAACCCGGGCAACAGGAGCGGCACGGTCGGCACCGCGATCACGGCGTTCACCGTCACCGCGAGCGGCGGCACCTCGCCGTACCACTTCTCCGCGACCGGACTGCCCCCGGGCGTCTCGATCAACGCGACGAGCGGCCAGGTGTCGGGCACCCCGACCGCCGGTGGCACGTTCGCCGCCACGGTGACCGTGACCGACAGCTCGAGCCCGGCGAAGAGCGGCTCGGTCCAGTTCACGTTCACGGTCAGCGGCGGCGGTGGCGGCACCTGCGGCCAGAACCTGATCACCAACGGCACCTTCGAGAGCGGCACGACGGGCTGGACGGCGACCTCCGGCGTGCTCACCTCCGGCGCCAACGCACACGCGGGCACCCGCTTCGCGTGGCTGGACGGCTACGGCCGCACCCACACCGACACGCTGCAGCAGGTCCTCACGGTGCCCGCGGGCTGCAGCGCGACGCTGAGCTACTACCTGTGGATCGACACGGAGGACGAGCCGTCGTCGGCCTTCGACAGGTTGACCCTGACCGCCAACAACCAGACCCTGGCGACCTTCTCCAACCTGGACGCCGGTTCCGGGTACGTCCTGCGCACGGCCAGCCTGGCCGCCTTCGCGGGGCAGTCGGTCACGCTGAAGTGGACCGGCACCGAGGACGCCGGTCTCGCGACCAACTTCCTGATCGACGACGTCTCGACCAGCTGACCCCCTGAGTGAGAGCCGACGGTGGCCGGGTGCCTGCGCACCCGGCCACCGTCGTCCCGTCGAGGTCGTTTCCGCGGGATGCGGAGGTACAGTGTCGGCGGGGGACCCGGTCTCGCGCGCGTGGCGGGGTCGGCAGCGAGTTCCGGGAGGTCCTGGCCGGATGAGGCAGGTCGTGCGGTTCGCGGGCACACCGCGCGGGCGGGTGGCCTACTCCGTGACGGGTAGCGGGCCGCCGCTGGTGTGCATGTTCGGCTGGGTGTCGCACCTCGGTCTGATGTGGGAGACACCGGACCACCGCCGGTTCGTCGAGGCCCTGTCCAGGACCCACACCGTGATCCGGTACGACAAGGTCGGTTGTGGACTGTCCGACCGGGACCGGACGGACTTCTCGATGGAGTCCGAGCTCGCGGTGCTGGCGGCACTGGTCGGGCAGCTCGGGCTCGGGCGGTTCGCGTTGTTCGGCTCGTGCGAGAGCGGGCAGGTGGCCGCGGCGTACGCGGCGGCGCACCCGGACGAGTTGTCGTCGCTGATCGTCTACGGCTCCTGCGTCCGTGGCCGCGACCTCGCTCCCGACGACGTCCGGGAGTCCGTGCTCTCGCTGGTCCGGGCGCACTGGGGCCTCGGGTCGCGGGTGCTGGCCGACATGTGGCTCCCCGACGCGCCCCCCGAGGTGGCCGCGATCTTCGCCCGCCACCAGCGCGGCTCGGCGACCGCCGACATGGCCGCGTCCCTTCTGGACATGTTCTACCGGTTCGACGTCACCGACCTGCTGTCCGCGATCCGGGTGCCGACGCTCGTGGCGCACCGCCGGGGCAGCCGGGCGGTCCGGTTCGACCTCGGCAGGGAGCTGGCGGCACAGATCCCCGGTGCGCAGTTCGCGGAGCTGGCCGGTCGCATGCAGCCGATCTACGCCGAGGACGCGGACGCCGCCGCGGCGGTGCTCCTGTCGTTCCTGCGGGACCAGACCGCGCCGAAGGAGGCGACCGGCGGCCCGCTGACCTCCCGGGAGCTGCAGGTCGCCGACCTCATCGCCGACGGCCTGTCCAACCCCGAGATCGCGCGGACCCTCGGCGTGTCGGTCCGGACGGTCGACTCGCACGTCGAGCACGTCCGCACGAAGCTCGGCGTCCGCGCCAGGGCGCAGATCGCGGTGTGGGCCCGGCTCACCCCGAGCGGGCAGCCTAGGTAGTTCCACCGACGTCTGCCCGCCACGTCGCCGGTCTTCTCGGTGAGTCGACCGATTCGGGCGGGCGGTTCCCGTCGTTAGCGTCGGGGCATGTCGAAACAGAAGATCATCATCGACCCGGTGTTCGAGGGTCCGCCGGCGTGGGCCCACGGCGGCTACGCCTGCGGCGTCGTCGCGCGGCACGTGGCGGGCGACGCCGAGGTCACGCTGCGCAGACCGGTGCCGCTCGGGTCCGCCCTGCGCCTGTCGCCACAGGACGGGGGAGTGGCGCTCCACGACGGGAACACGCTCGTCGCCGAGGGCGCCACCACCACGCTGACCGACGACGTGCCGCCACCGCCGAGCTTCGCCGAGGCACTGGCGGCGACCGCGTCCTTCCCGGGACTGCGTGCGCACCCGTACCCGCGCTGCGTCGGGTGTGGCACCGACCGGACGGACGCGGTGGCGCTGCGGGTCTTCCCGGGTCCGCTGGTCGGGCGCGACCTCGTCGCCGCCGTCTGGTATCCGGGCGAGGACGCGACGGCGGACGGGCTGATCTCACGCGCGTTCGCCTGGGCCGCGCTGGACTGTCCGGGCGGCTGGGCCGCGACCCACTTCGGGAAGGTCGACCGGCCCGCCGTGCTCGGCCGGATGGCGGCCCGGCTGGCACCTGCGATCGAGGCCCGGGAGGCGCACCTCGTCGTGGGCTGGCTGGAAGGGGTGTCCGGGCGGAAACTGACCGCCGGATCGGCTCTCTTCAGCCGTGACGGGGTCGTACAGGGCGTCTCCCGGCAGACCTGGGTCGTGTCCCGATGAGGCGCGGCATCGCGCTGACCCCGCTGGAGACGCGGCGGGACGTCGTCCTCCGCGCGGCAGCGCTCGCCGACGAGCTGGGCTACGAGGTGTTCTCCGTCGCGGAGGGCTGGGGCCTCGACTCGACCGTCATGCTGGCCGAGCTGGCCGCCGCCACGCGCCGGATCACGCTCGTCGCCGGTGTCCTCTCGGTGTGGACCAGGACCCCGGCCGCCATCGCGATGACCGCGGCGACGCTGCACCAGCTCTCGGGCGGGCGGTTCGTCCTCGGACTCGGCGCGAGTTCGCGTCAGCTCGTCGAGGGCTGGCACGACGTCGGCTACGAGCATCCCGCGGCTCGCCTGCGGGAGGTCACGACCCGGGTGCGTGCGCTCCTGTCGGGTGAGCGGGCGACGCTCTCGGCCGCGCCGGGGGCCAGGGCGCTGCGCCTCGGCCAGCCGCCGGTGCCGGACCTGCCGATCTGGCTCGCCGCCACCGGCGAACGGACCATCGGCATCGCGGCGGACCTGGCCGACGGCTGGTTCCCGCTGTACCTGCGCCGCGAGCGGTTGAACGAGCTGGCAGCAGGTATCGCGGCGCGGCGCGGCAGCCCGATCACCGTGGCGGCCGGCCCGCTCACGGTGGTCGACGACGACCTCGCGGCAGCACGCGCGGCAGCGGCGGCCTGCACCACGGTGTACCTGGCGGCAATGGGCGACATCTACCCGCGCCTGGTCGCCGGTCAGGGCCTCGCCGAGGAGGTCGACCTCGTCGCGACCACCAGGACCGTCCCCGACGAGGCACAGGTCCTCCTCGACGAGTTCACCGCCTACGGCGACGCCGCCACGGTCCGGGACCGGCTCGAGAGCTGGGACTCCGCGACCGACCTCACCATGGTCGGCCTACCACCGGGCCTGCCGTGGCCCCAGCTCGAGGCGACCATCCGCGCCGCCGCGCCCGCCACCACCTGACCGCCACCACGGCGTTCGGCGTCGCGCCGACGCAACACGCGTGTGACGCTGACCTGGGCGGCTCGTGCCGGGGGACGGAGGTTCTGCCATGAGTTCGGTGGCTCGGACGAACGCGGGCGAGAACCGGCGCCCTAGTTTTGGCGGTATGCGGACACTTCTGCGTGGCGGCCGGGTCGTCGATCCGGCGGGCGGCTTCGACGGTGTCGCCGACGTCCTGGTGACCGGCGGCGAGGTCAGCGCGGTCGGCCCCGGGCTCACACCCGAGCCGGGAACCGTGGTCCTCGACGTCACCGGGCTCGTCGTCGGGCCGGGGTTCGTCGATCTGCACAGCCACGCGCAGTCGGTCGCCGGGCAGCGGCTGCAGGCTATGGACGGGGTCACCACGGCACTCGAGCTGGAGGCCGGGGCGATGCCGTTGGAGCGGGCGTATGCCGACGCGGCCGAGGCGGGGCGACCGTTGAACTACGGCTTCTCCGCGTCGTGGGGTGCGGCACGGGCCAAGGTGCTCGCCGGGATCGAGCCGGACTCGCGGATCGAGAGCGCTCTGGCCGTGCTGGGCAACCCGCAGTGGCAGCGGTCGTCCTCGCGCAAGGAGCTGGCCGCCTGGCTGTCCCTGCTGGACGGTGAGCTGGCCGAGGGAGCCCTGGGCATCGGGGTGCTGATGGGCTACGCGCCGTTCTCCGACCCCGCCGAGTTCCTCGCCGTCGCCCGGCTCGCCGCGAACGCCGGCGTGCCGACCTACACGCACGTGCGGGAGCTGGTCGAGGTCGATCCGGCCATCCCGGTCGACGGATCGGAGGAGATCGCGGTGGCCGCGGCCGAGACCGGGGCCGCGATGCACCACTGCCACGTCAACAGCACGTCCGGGCGGCACATCGAGCGGGTGCTCGGCACCCTGGACCGGTCGCGACGGGAAGGCTCGCGGGTGACCGTGGAGGCCTACCCCTACGGCGCGGGCAGCACCGCGGTCGGGGCCGCGTTCATCGAGCCGGAACGGTTGCGGATGAAGGGGCTCGGCCCGTCGAGCGTGGTGATGCTCGAGTCGGGTGAGCGCGTCGCGGACGAGGCCCGGCTGCGTGAGCTGCGGAGTGCCGACCCCGGCGCGCCGTGTGTCCTGGAGTTCTTCGACGAGCGGGTGCCCGCCGACCGCGCGATGTTGCTCGAGTCACTGGCCTACCCGGACGCGATCGTGGCCAGTGACGCCATGCCGGTGTTCTGGGCCGACGGCAGGCGTGAGAGCACGGAATGGCCGCTCCCGCCCGGTGGGTCGACCCATCCCCGTACGGCGGGGACGTTCGCCCGCGCGCTGCGGCTGATGGTGCGTGAGACGGGGACCTGGACCTGGCTGGAGGCGTTCCGCCGTTGTTCCTACCTGCCCGCGCGGGTACTGGACGACGTCGCCCCGGCCGCGCGGCGCAAGGGACGACTCGACGTCGGCGCGGACGCCGACCTCGTGGTGCTCGATCCCGCGACCATCACCGACACGGCCACCTACACCGATCCCACCCGGCCGTCGGTCGGGGTCCGGCACCTGTTCGTCGCCGGCGTTCCCGTGGTCGGGGACGGAGAACTGCGTGTGGACGCGTTTCCGGGGCGGCCGGTGCGCGGCGAGCCGCGGTGACGACCCTGGTAGGGCGCGCGTGCCGGTAAGGGGCCGGCACGCGCGCCGTGGTCAGGTGACGGTTGCGCCTACGGCTTCTCGAAGTGCTGGTAGTCGATCGGGGTGTCCCAGTAGCCGCCCCAGTCCCAGCCCCTGCTCTCGAACGCCCGCACGGTCGAGTCGTCCGCGTGGATCAGACCCGGGTCCGTCCGCGTGCGGTCGGTGTAGGGGGCGCCGTTGGACGGGTAGACGGTGCCGCTGCCCGAGATGTACGGGTTCTGCACCGGGTTGATGTCGATGGCCCGCCCGTAGGAGTGGTTGGACCACTCCGTGCCGCCGGTGATGGCGCGGCAGTTGAACGCCGACGTGTTGTTCGCCTCCATCGAACGGTCGTCGTCGGCGTCGTACTTCTCCACGGTCTCCATGCGCTCGATCGGGTACCGGTGGAAGTACAGCTCGGCGAACGTGGCCACGACGTCACGTGCGACGTCGGCGGCGACCACGAGCTCGCCCCGGTAGACCCTCCCGTCGAAGCCCAGAACACTCATGTTCACGAGACGCAGCTGGTCGGGACCGACAGGGCAGCCCTCCCGCCAGCTCTTCCCCAGGCGCTCGGCCGTGACCGGCCGGACGGTTGCCACGAACGGTGGCAGGCCGGTCGCCGACTCGGCGGCGGCGTGGCCGCCCGTGTCGGCACCGGCGGTGACCCCAGTCCCCAGTAGAGCGGAGATGCCGATGACCACAGTGGCTAGTAGTCGATTGATCGTTCTCACGTGTGTAACACGCCGCGGCCGGATGTCACGTTGCTTCCGAGTCATCGGAAACTTGTCGCGTACTGGATCAACAGCAGGTGAATCGCTCACCTAGTGGACGGTTGTGCCGGGCGGGACCGTCTGCTTGTGTCTTGCCATGAACCGCTTGATCATCTTGTTGGCGGCGCTCGTGCTCGCGGCGTGCTCCGGGCAGGCCCCTGACGCGGCGCCGCCGAGTGCCGCGACGACGAGCGCCGGTACGACGACGATCACCGTGCTCCAGCTGAACATCTGTCACGGCGGCATGGCCGGCTGCTACCGGGGTGACGCGGTGCTGGCGAAGGCGTCCGAGGTGATCAGGTCGAGCAGGCCGCAGGTGTTGTCGGTGAACGAGACGTGTGCTGCCGACGTCGAGCGGCTGCGGCCCGCCATGGGTGACGCGCGGGCGTTGTTCGTCGCGGCGCGCAACCTCGACGGCACGCCGACGCAGTGCCGCGACGGCGACCAGTACGGCAACATCCTGATGGTCGCGGACGGCTTCGCGGGCACGACGGAGGAGACCGGCACCTACGACGCCCAGTACCGGGCGCTGGACGGTCACCTGGAGCTGCGGTCGTGGGCGTGCCTGCCTGCGGGCGAGATCAGCGCCTGCACGACGCACCTGTCCTCGGACGACGCGCCGACCGCGCTCGCGCAGTGCCGGGACCTGATGCGCCGCGCGGCGGGCTATCCCCGGCCCGCCGTCGTGCTCGGCGACTTCAACCTGAAGGACCAGGGTTCCCCGAGCATGGCCGAGTGCGACCCGCCCGGGTTCTCCCGCCGGGGCGACGGCGGCGTCCAGCACATCTACGCGGGCGAGGACCTGTCGTTCGCCCGGACCACGGTGATCGACATGGCGGGCACCACGGACCACCCCGGACTGCTCGCCTCGCTGAGCACCGGCCACTGAACGTAGCCGAACCGTCAAAACGGGCGACTTCGTATACATTTTGCTGGACATCACTACTGTCGTGCGACAGGATCGGTGTTCAGGAGTCAAAAATGTATACCTTTTCTCGGCTCGCTGACCGGTTGGCCGGGTTTGGGCGGGAGGCCTGGGATGCACTACCTGAACACCACGCGGCACCTGATCACGCCGCCCACGGACGCCACCATCGACGAGCTGATGACGCTGCTGACCGAGCGCATCGCGCCGAGCGCCGCGACGCTGTCCGGCCTGCGGTCGATCTCGTGGATGCTGTCGCACGACCGCATGACCCTGCAGGCCTTCAGTGGCTGGGAGTCCGCGGAGGACCTGCCCAGGGCCGAGAACAGCGACCAGCACGTCAACAACGGCAAGATCATCAACGAGCTGCTCGGCGGTCTGGCCCAGCCGCAGGGCCACTCCTACTACCGGCTGCTCGGCGAGCGGTCCTTCTAGTCCCATGCGGCGTCGGGGTGGCGGATCAACGCAACGCGTACAGCTCGTACACGAGCACGTTGCCGTTCCGCTGCCCCCTGCCGACCGCCTGCACGGTGTTGAGCCAGGCGTAGCGCTCGTCGTCGGTCTCGAAGGTCGGCGCCGTCCACACGACACCGCCCTCGGCGGGCGGGCGGTCCGCCTTGCCGGTGTAGGTCATCGCGATGGTCGCGCCGTCGTCGGTCCGCAGCACCAGGCGAGCGTCCACAGTGACCGTCCCATCGGGATGGAGCCGGACCCAGTCGCCGGAGCTGGCCCCGAGCTGTGTCGCGTTGACACGCTCGCTCTTCCAGGTCAGCTCGCCGGCCTCGCCGATCAGCCTGCCGCCCCTGCCCGTCCCCGGCAGCAGGAACTGCCTGGCGATGATCACCGTGAGCGTGCCGAGGGACTCCAGTTCGATGCTCAACCCGACCTCCATGCGTGCTTTTCCTTGCGCGGAGTGCCACCGGGGTTGACACCGCGCTCAACAGAACATCATTCTGCATAGGAGAAGTCAACGAAGCGAGGTGGGCGATGCCGCTCGGACTCTCGGTGGCCAGTCGCAGCGGTCTGCCCGCGCGACGCTTCGCCGAGCTCGCCTCCGACGCCGAGCACGCGGGTTTCGACGTCTTCCTGGTGGCGGAACGGGTCGCGGACGCCTTCGCCCTGTGCCAGGCCGCACTCGCCGCCACCGAGCGCATCACCGTCGGCACCGCGATCGCCAACGCGCGCCTGCGCCACCCCGCGCTCACCGCGATGACCGCGGCCACGATGGACGAGCTGTACGGCGGCCGTGTCCTCCTTGGACTCGGCGTGGCCAACACGGTGCTCAACGAGGTGACCTTCGGCCTCCCGCCCGCCAACCCGGTGCCCTACGTCCGTGACTACGTCGACGTGGTGCGCCGGGTGCTCGCCGGCGAGCGCGACGCGGGCACCCAGGTCCGCGGCCTCCAGCTCGACCGCCCGCCTGCCCGGCAGGACATCCCGATCCTCGTCGCCGCCCTGCAGCCGAGGATGCTGCGCCTGGCGGGCGAGATCGGCGACGGCGTCCTGCTCAACCTCACCACCCCGGCGACGCTGCCCGGCGCGCTCGCCGAGGTCGCGAAGGCGGGCCGCGACGTGACCGTCGCCTGCGTACTGCCGTGCGCGCTCGGCGTGGACGACGAGGAGTCCCGCCAGGCGGGCCGCGAGCTGGTCGTCGGCTACGCACTGCACCCGGCCGCCACCCAGCTCTTCGGCGCGAGCGGTTACGTCGACGAACTGGCCGCGATCGCGGCGCTCCTGCGTGACGGGCACCGCGCCGAGGCGCTCGAGCTGGTGAGCGACGCGCTCGTGGACGAGTTCCTGCTGCGTGGCGACGAGCGCCAGGTCGTCGACCGCGTCAACGCCTACCAGGCCGCAGGGGTCGACCTGCCGGTCCTGTTCCCCGTGGCGGCGGAGGGCGGCTGGGACGCCGCCGTGCGCCGCACCATCGAGTTCACCGCAAACATCCGTCCGTCGATCACGAAAGAAGTCCCGGTATGACCCCACCCATGACGCGACCGAAGGGTCTCAACCACGTCGCGTACGTCACCCTGAACACCGGTGAGACCAAGCGCTTCTACACCGAGGTCCTCGGCATGAAGCTCGTCGGCCACGCGCAGGAGGACACCGTCGGCAGCACCGGCGAGTCGATGAAGTTCCTGCACACCTTCTTCGAGATGGACGACGGCAGCTGCATCGCCTTCTTCGAGATCGAGGGCCTCGACAAGGACCACCACGACACCCCGCTGCCGCGCTGGGCCGCGCACTTCGCCATGTCGGTGGAGAGCATGGAGGAGCTGGAGGCCGCCCACAAGCGGCTGCTCGACGAGGGTATCGAGGTGCGTGGCGTCATCGACCACGAGGGCACCTGGAACTCCATCTACTTCTTCGACCCCAACGGCGTGCGGCTCGAGCTGACCTACCAGAGCCGGGAGCTGGACGAGAACGACGCGAAGTCGGCCAGGGCCGCGGTCGACGAATGGGTGAAGGAGCACCCGAAGACGCGCCGATGACGGCCACCCTGTCCTCCGCCGCCGTCCCGGTCGCCGACGAGCAGGCCGTGCAGGACCTGTTCACCCAGCGCGGCTGGGGCGACGGCCTGCCGGTCGTGCCACCAACGCCCGACCGGGTGGCCGCGTTCGTCGAGGCGTCCGGGATCGCGCCGGACACCGTGATCGGCACGCTGCCCGAGCAGGGCCGCGAGCTGACGTGCGAGAAGATCGCGGTCAACGCCGTCGCGGCGGGCTGTCGCGAGGAGTACATGTCGGTGCTGGTGGCGATCGTGCGTGCGCTCACCAACCCGTCGTTCTGCCTGCACAGCACCACGATCAGCGGCGCGACCACGCCACTGGTGATCGTCAGCGGGTCGGTGGTCAACCAGATCGCGCTGAACTCCGGCTACAGCGTGTTCGGCCCAGGACACCAGGCCAACGCCACGATCGGCCGCGCGGTCCGGCTCATCCTGCAGAACCTGTGCGGCGGGATCCCCGGCGTGATCGACAAGTCCACGTTCGGCCACCCCGGCAAGTACAGCTACTGCATCGGCGAGAACGCGGCGGCGAACCCGTGGCCGCCGATCCACGCCGACCGAGGCGTGGCCGCCGACGACAGCGCGGTGACGGTGTTCGCGGGCGAGGCGCCGATCTACGCACGCAACGACTGGTCGAGCGAACCCGGCCCGATCCTCGCCACCATCGCCGACGCGATGCTGCCGTCGCACTACGCGGGCGGCTGTTTCGTGGTCGCGATCGGGCCGCTGCACGCGGCGATCCTGTCGGGGGCGGGCTACGACCGCGCTGCCGTCCAGGCCGAGCTCTTCCAGCGGGCCCGGCGCAGCGTCGCGAGCATGAAGGTCGCGGGCCGGATGCCCGGCGAGGTCGAGCCGGGCGACGACGACGAGTTCCGGACGGTCGTGAACCGCCCGGAGGACATCCTGATCACCGTCGCGGGCGGCGACCTGTACGGCTACTCGGCGGTGATCCCGTACTGGATCGGCGGCAGCGACTCGCAGCCGGTCACCGAGGCGCTCACCCCGGCGGAGGCGGAGCGCTGCCAGATCCCCTCGGAGGAGGAGAAATGACCGAACTACTGGTTCTCGATCCCACCAACGCGGTCAGCGAGAGCACGGCGGAGCTGGTCGCCCGGCCCGCGTCGTTCGAGGGCCTCGTGGTCGGCTACCTCGACAACACCAAACCCAACAGCGACCGCTTCCTCGACATCCTCACCTCGACGCTCGCGACCGAGGGTGTGCGGGAGTCGGTGCGGGCCCGCAAGAACTACGTCGGGCGCCTCGCCGACCCCGAGATGCTCGACGACCTCGCCGCCAGGTGCGACGTGGTGGTCACCGGCGTCGGCGACTGCGCGGGCTGCTGCTCGTGCAGCGTGCAGGACGCGATCGCCCTGGAACGCAGGGGAGTCCCGACGTTCATGGTGTGCACGTCCGAACTGCTGACGACGGCCACGATCGCCGCGTCGACCGTGGGCGTGCCGGACTACCCGTTCGTCGTGATCGACCACCCGTTCGGCGCGCTCGGCATACCGGAGCTGACCGAGCGGGCGGGTGAGGCGCACCGGCAGATCCTCGCGCAGCGGATGGATGTCCGGCGCGCAGGCTGACCGGCTCGCCGGTCGGGTCGTGATCGTCACCGGCGGGGCCCAGGGCCTCGGCCTCGCCTACGCGACCCGGCTGGCGGCGGCCGGTGCCGTGGTGTCCGTCGTGGACGTCGCGGCGGCACCCGAGGCGCTGGCCCCGGGCGCCCACCGCGCGGACGTCACCGACGAGGCGCAGGTGGGTGCGGCGGTCGCCGCCGTGCTGGCCGAGCACGGCCGCGTCGACGGGCTGGTCAACAATGCCGGGGGAGCGCTGCTGCCGAGCGCCCCGTTCGAGTCGTTCAGCCGCGCCGAGTGGACCCGCGTGCTGGACGTGAACCTCACCGGCCAGTGGGTGTGCGCGGCGGCCGTCGTGCCACACATGCGGGCGGCCGGCTACGGCAAGATCGTCAACGTCAGCTCGACGACCGTGTCCCGCGGCGGGCCGCCCGGTCTCGCGCCCTACATCGCGGCGAAGGCCGGGGTCGTCGGGCTCACCCGTGCGCTCGCGCGGGAGCTGGGTCCGGACGGCATCAGGGTCAACGCGATCGCGCCAGGCTACATCCCGGTCGCCACACCGAAGGCCGTGCACTCGGCCGACGCGGCCTCGGCCCTGCTGGCACGCATGGCGGCCGAGCAGTGCCTCCCGTCGGTCGGCACGCCCGAGGATCTCGCGCCGACGGTCGAGTTCCTGCTCTCCTCGGACTCCGACTTCGTCACCGGCCAGGTGTTCAACGTGGACGGTGGCTGGGCGCACGGCTGACCCGCCGACTCGAATGCACTGAAGGCGTCCTTCGGTGCGTCCAGCCGGCGGTGGTGCTCTGGCGTGGGTCCGGTGGTTGTTAGGAAGGCGTCCTTCGGTGCGCTGGGCGTTACGAAGGACGCCTTCGGTGCGTTCGGCGTTAGGAAGGCGTCCTTCAGTGCGTGGTTGGGCGGGGAGTCAGCCCGACCTGCTCGTAGTACTCGGGGCCTGCGGTGTGCGGGTCGCGGTAGATCGCCAGCTCGCACGGTGTGGCGGCGAGGCCAGCGCAGCGCATCGCTGGCCATGGCGCGCCGACTCGCTCGATCGGCACGATCGTGTGGGCCATCGCCACGTGTGCCTGGTACACCGTGATGTCCTCGCGCAGGAAGCCCACCGGGTGCCTGCCCCGCACCACGCCGAAGCGCCACGGGTCGCGGTAGCGGCCGTCGAGGATCTGCCGTCCGCACGAGCCGCACGGGTCCAGGGTGAACACCCAGCGGTCCGGCTCCTCGACGACGGTCACCCCGCCGTTGTGGCCGACCGACATCTTCTCCGCCCACGACCGCAGCCGGTCCTCCGGCGCACGCGCCAGGTCGGCGCCCATGCGCGGTGCCCAGATGACGTCCGTCGCGTACCGCAGGCAGTCCTCGAGACCCTCGGTGCCGTAGGTGTCGTTCACCAGCGTCAGCAACGCCGTCACGGTGTCGCGGCGCAGCGTCTCGGCCGTGTAGCTCGCGGCGTGGATCTCCTGCCAGCGCAGCACGATCGCGTCCTCGTCCCCGGTGTCGGCGAGCGTGGCGAAGTCGGCCGCCGTGGCACTGTCCGGGCCGCGCAACACGTCCCGCGCCATCACGGCCTCGGTACCGGTCAGGTGCGGCACACCGTCCGAGGGCCACAGCTCGTGCACGGGGAACGCGCGGGCGGCGCCGTCGTAGCCGTGCCGGTCGATCAGCCAGCCCACGGTGACCGCGGACCAGCGTGCGTACAGGTCGGTGATGTCGCGGATCAAGTTCTCCATGAGGCGGTAGACCGCCTTGACCTCCGCCGGGCCGCCCTCGCGCAACGCGTCGCTCAGGCGCTGCCCCGGCGGGCGGCACATCCGGTCCAGCTCTGCCTGCGAGAAGGTCGTCATCCCGCGATTATGTATCCAATCACGCCGCTTGGGTACGGTTCTTTGCTTGACAGCGCCGCGATCCTGCCGGGATTGTATTCAAATATGGAGAGTTCGACTTCTGGGTCCCCACGTGAGAGCGCCCCGCCACTGGCCGGCGTGAAGGTCATCGAGCTGGGGCAGCTGATCGCGGGGCCGTTCTGCGGGCAGCTGCTCGCCGACTTCGGCGCCGACGTGATCAAGGTCGAGCAGCCGGGAGAGGGCGACCCGATGCGTCGCTGGGGCTTCTCGCGCGACGGCAAGTCGCTCTCCTGGAGCGTGATCGCCCGGGGCAAGCGGTGCGTCACCGCGGACCTGCGCACGCCGGAGGGCGTCGAGCTGGTCACGGCGCTCGCCCGCGAGGCCGACGTGCTCGTCGAGAACTTCCGTCCGGGCACCCTGGAGCGCTTCGGGCTCGGCCCGGACACCCTCGCCGCGCTCAACCCCGGCCTGATCGTCGTCCGGGTCAGCGGCTACGGGCAGACCGGCCCGTACGCGCACCGCGCGGGCTACGGCTCCATCGGCGAGGCGATGGGCGGCCTGCGTTACCTGGTCGGCGAGCCGGACCGGCCGCCGAGCCGGATGGGCGTCTCCCTCGGGGACATGCTGGCAGGCATGCATGCCGCCATGGGCGCGCTCCTGGCCCTGCAGGCCCGGCACCGCGACGGTCTCGGCCAGCAGGTCGACGTCTCCATCTACGAGTCGGTGCTGGCGATGACCGAGGCGCTGGTGGCCGACCAGGCCATCGCCGGGGTGCGGCGGGAACGCAGCGGCGCGGTCCTGCCCGGCGTCGCGCCGAGCAACGTCTACCCGACGAGCGACGGCGAGTACGTCCTCGTCGCCGCCAACCAGGACACCGTCTTCCGCAGGCTCGCCGTCGCCATGGGCGCCCCGGAGCTGGGCACCTCGCCCGAGTACGGCACCCACCACGCACGCGGTGAGCGACAGGCCGAGCTGGACGACCTGATCGCCGGGTGGACCGTGCGGCACACCGCGGCCGACGTGCTGGAGATCCTCGAGGCCAACGGCGTCCCGGCGGGCCGGGTCTACACGGCGGCGGACATGCTCGCCGACCCGCACTTCGCGGCCCGCCAGAGCATCGTGCGCGTGCCGGACGAGAAGCTCGGCGAGGTGCCCATGCAGGGCGTCGCGCCGCGCCTGTCCGCCACGCCCGGCACGATCCGCTGGACCGGCGCCGAGCTGGGCAGGCACGACACCGAGGTGCGGGGCGAGATCGGCCAGCGGACGGGCTGACCCCGGGGTCGGCGTCCCCTTTCGCCGGGTTGCCGGTCCGGGCCGGAAGCGCTCCGTGGGAGAGTGGTCGCCGGCTGTGGTGCGGGGGCACCGGGGTGGACGAGGTGAGGGAAGAGGAGCGATGGCCAAGGCAGCGGAGACCGCCTACGACGTCATCCGCAGGGGAGTGCTGTCCGGGGAGTTCGCCCGGGGCCAGCGACTGCGCGAGGAGGAGCTGGCCGTCCGCGTCGGGGTCTCCAGGACACCGGTGCGCGAGGCCCTGCGCAGGCTCAACGCCGAGGGGCTCGTCAACTTCACGCCGAACCGCGGCGCGCGGGTCACCGCGTGGTCCGAACGGGAGCTGGAGGACCTCTACGAGGCCCGCGCCCTGCTCGAGGGCTTCGGCGCCCGGCTCGCGGCCAGCCGGATCACCGCGGACGAGCTTGCCGAGCTGCACGAGATCGCCGAGGAGATGGCCGAGGTCGCCGAGCGCGGCAAGGACGTGGCCGACCGGCTGACCGACCTCAATGGACGGTTCCACCGGGCGATCGTGCACGCCTCCCGCAACACCCAGCTCGACACCCTGGTACGCGGCGTGATGGACGTGCCCCTCATCTACCGCACGTTCCAGCGTTACTCACCGCATCGGTTGCAGGCGAGCCAGGCACACCACCGCGAGCTGGTCGAGGCGTTCCGCGCCGGTGACGGTGAGTGGGCCGAGTCGGTCATGCGGGCGCATATCCTGGCCGCCCGCACCACGGTGCTCCAGTCGCTGCGGCGCGATGTGGACGGACTGTTGCCGGCTGACCACAACGCGAAGTTGGATACAAACGACGCATAGCGCCACCCTCCGAAGAGAGTCTTTCTGTCCTGCGGAGTCGCCCCGCGTGCTGCTCCGCCAGGCTCCCAATCCGCTGTGGACCTGCTTGAACACTGCTTTCGGCGGCGTTGACCAGCTGCTTCCGGTCGGATAACGATGTGCGCAGGCCGCCGACCGATTGCCTGCCGAGGGGTTGATTTGCGCGCGAGATTGCGTACAAACTGAGTTCAACTGTCTCGGTTGGTGCGTCTACCGGAGGGAGTGGGACCATGCGTGTCGCGTCGTCGCCCCGTCGCCGGGCGTCCGCTGTCCCGTCCATTTCGGACAGCGCGCGAGTGCGGACCGTGGTCTTTGGTCCTCAGTACGCACAGGTTTCCCCCAGCTGTGCCAGAAGCCTTTACGGGGTCACAGTCGGTTGCTAGTGTCCAGATACTAATTCTGGAGAGAAGAGAACACTTCCGGGTCTGCGGCAGGCGCCGCGACCCATCCCCGGGCAGCACGGCACCAGCCCCTGCCCCAGTCTCCGGCGGCGTGGTCGGCGCACCGGTTGTCCCACAACGAGGTGGCGGGAATGCGGTTCGGACGGGTCAGCTCATGGCTGCCGCTCTGCGGCGGCGCGACCTGGTCGCCGACCACGCCGACCGGCCCTCGGATCTCCACAGTGGACAAGCCCGACGACTCCGTCGCGCCCTACTCGGCCGGGCGGCGTCGGACGGCTGTCAACGCCATCGGAACGTCCTCCTGAACCACCACCTGGCCGGTGTAGGACCCGGCCATGACGAAAGGGAGCCATCCATGAAACGAACCGGGTTCGCCGGTCTGGCGGTGGTCGGGGTGGCGGCCGCGTTGGTTCTCTCCGCCTGCGGCAGCTCCGACTCGAACGACAGCGGCGGCAGTGGTGGCGGCGGTGGAGGCAAGACGGGCGGGACCTTCAAGCTCGGTCTCGTCACCAGCTCCTCCGGTCCGTTCGCCAGCAACGCCAAGGTGATGCAGGATGGCGCCGAGTACGCCGTCAAGGTCTTCAACAAGGCGGCGGGTGCGAACGGCAACAAGGTCGAGCTGGTCACTGTGGACGGTCAGAACAACCCGACCACTCTTGCCACCCTGATCCCGCAGCTGGTCACGAAGGACCAGGTGTACGCGATCGTCGGCCCGGTCGACAGCGCGGGCTGCGACATCGCGTGTGCCGCGTCGAACAAGCTCAAGGTGCCGCTGGTGAGCCCGGGTGCGGGGCGGCCCGGCGTGCTCGCGAACGCCCGCCCCTACGCGTTCACCCTCGCCCAGCCGGACGCCGACAACAGCACGCCGGTGCTCACGAAGATCGTCAAGGACGAGAAGGTGAAGACGGCGGCGATCATCACCGACGACGCGAACTCCACCACCAAGGCGCAGGCGGACCTGTTCAGCAAGGTCTTCAGCTCGACCGGTGTGCGGGTGGTCAAGACGGTGACCTTCAAGACCGGTGACTCGAGCTTCGCCTCGCAGATCACCTCGGTGGCCGGTGACCACCCGGACATGCTGGCGCTCGCCGCCGGTCCGGACGACGCAGGCCGCATCGCCAAGGAGGTCAAGAGCCAGAACCTCGACGTCCTCCTGGCAGGCACGGGTTCGCTGCAGTCCGGTGGTGCCGCCTACGTCGCCGCGGGTGGCGAGGCGACCGAGGGCACAGTGGCCGCCGCGCAGTACGACCCGCACAGCACCAACGCCACCGCGGACAAGCTGTTGAAGGCGGCGCAGAAGGACTCCGGCCTGTCGGACATCCCGCTGAACTACGCCTACGCCTACGACGCGGTCAACATGATCATGCAGGTGATCAAGGACAAGGGCATCAGCGCGGGCGGGAACATCACCCAGGACCGGGTGACCATCCAGGAGGGGCTGAACGACCTCAAGGACTTCACCGGCATGGCCGACAAGACCACGTTCAGCTCCGACGGCACCGCCGTCCGGCCAGAGCTGCGTGCGGTGGTCAAGGGCGGCAAGTTCGTCATCGACCAGGGCACCAGCTGACCAGGCCAGGGCGATGCTGACCCAGCAGCTGTTCAACGGGTTGTTGCTCGGGGCCACCTACTGCCTGGTGGCCCTGGGCTTCAACCTCGTGGTCGGAGCGATGGACCGGCTCAACTTCGCGCTCGGCGAGACCGCCATGCTGAGCGCGGTCCTCGGTGCGGTCCTGATGGACGTGACCGGCTGGCCGTTCGTGCTGGCCTTCCTCGCGTCGTTGGTGATCGGCGGGGTGGTCGCGGTGGTCGTGTACTTCGCGTCCTTCCGCTTCGTGCCCCAGCAGTACCCGACGGCCTCGATCCTCTCCAGTCTCGGGTTCGGGCTGATGATCACCGCACTGGTGACCAAGTTCTTCGGGAGCAACCAGCGGTCGGTGCCGGACGTGCTGCCGAACGTCCGGCTGGACCTCGGCATCTTCGAGGTCTCCGGCGCACAGCTGGTGATCCTCGGGCTCGCCGTCGTGATGACCGTCGCGCTGTACGTGTTCCTGGAGAAGACCGTGTGGGGCACGGCGATCCGCGGGGTGTCCGACGACGCCACCGTGACCGGGCTCCTCGGTGTGCCGGTGCGGCGGGTGATCCTGCTGACCTTCGCGCTGTCCGGGGTGCTCGCCGGCGCCGCGGGGCTGCTCACCGGCATCGCCTACCACACGGTGAGCCCCTTCGACGGCTTCAACACCACCCTGACCGCACTCATGATCATCGTGATCGGCGGGCTGGGCAGCGTCACCGGTGGCGTGGTCGCGGCGGTGGCGATCGGCGTCATCCAGACGCTGACCGTCGCCTACCTGTCCGCGACGCTGCGCGACCTGATCGTGTTCATCCTGGTCGGTGTGGTGCTGCTGGTCCGGCCCCAGGGTTTGTTCGGGCGCAACGCAGGCGTACTGGAGCGGGTCTGATGTCCCCCTACATCGAGTCGGTCCTCCTGCAGGTCGGCATCAACGTGTTGCTGGCACTGGGTTACTGGATCGCCGTGTCCACCGGGAAGTACTCCTTCGGGCACGCCGCGTTCATGGCGATCGGCGCCTACTCGGCGTCCATCCTCACGCTGAACTTCGGCTGGCCGCTGCCGCTCGCGATGCTCGTCGCCGCGCTGGTGTCCGCCGTGGCCGGTGCGGTCATCGGCTGGATGGCGCTGCGGCTCTCGTTGCTGTACCTCGCGATCATCACCTTCGTCTTCGCGCAGCTGGTCGACATCCTCATCTCCGAGTGGGACTACGTCGGCGGCGCGGCGGGCATGCTCGGCATGAGCGGCACCACGCTCGGGCTGGTGTACGGCAGCATCGCGGTCGTCGTCGTGTTCCTGCTGCTGCTCACCAGGTCGCGGCTCGGCCTCGCCTACGCGGCGATCCGGGAGGACGAGCAGGCGGCGATGGCCTCGGGGCTGCGGATCACGCTGATCGCGGTCGGCGCGTTCGCCCTGTCCGCGGCGGTGACCGGGGTGGCGGGCGCGCTCGCCGCGCACCAGCTGCTGATCATCACCCCGGACCTGTTCGGGCCACAGCAGGCGCTGCTGATCATCCTGTACTGCGTCCTGGGTGGTGTGCAGTACTTCTGGGGTGCCGCGCTCGGCGCGATCGTGCTGTCGCTGGTGCCGATCTACCTCGACTGGCTCAGCGACTGGTACATGATCGTCTACGGCCTGCTGTTCGTGGCGCTCATGATCCTGCGCCCACAGGGCCTGATCGGCCGGGCCGCGGTCGGCTCGAACCGCCGCTGGCCGAGCTGGCACCGGGCGTCGACGCGGAACCGGGAGCGTGAGACCGTTGGCTGAGCCACTGCTGAAGGTTTCGGGGATCTGCAAGCGTTTCCAGGGCGTCGAGGCACTCGGCGACATCGACATCGAGCTGGCGGAGGGCACCATCCACGGGGTGGTCGGCCCGAACGGCGCGGGCAAGACCACGTTGCTCAACGTCATCTCCGGTTACGTGGCACCGAACTCGGGCAGCGTGACCCTCGGGGACCGGGAGATCACCAAGCTCACCCCGCAGCAGCGGGTGCCGCTCGGGGTGGTCCGCACCTTCCAGAACATCAGGCTCTTCGGTGGACTGTCCGTTGTGGACAACCTGCTGATCGGCCAGCACAGCCGCGCGCACACCGGGTTCTTCTCGCTGTGGCCGCTGCGCACCGGGTCGGAGAAGAGGCTGCGTGCGGAGGCGCGGGAGGCGTTGGAGCTGTTCGACCTCCTGCCCTACCGCAAGCGCCGCGCCGCCGAACTGCCCTACGGGCTGCAGAAACAGCTGGAGATGGCACGGGCGCTCGCCGCAAGGCCACGCGTGCTGCTGCTCGACGAGCCCGCCGCCGGCATGACGACCGACGGCAGGGCCGCGCTGGTGCCGAGGATCAGGGAGCTGCGCGACCGGGGGATGAGCGTGATCGTGGTGGAGCACGACATGGACGTGATCGCGAAGGTGTGCGACCACGTCACCGTGCTCAACTTCGGCCGCAAGCTCATCGACGGCGCGCCCGCGGAGGTGCTGGCGAGCGACGAGGTGAGGACGGCATACCTTGGTACCTGAAGCCCAGATCGTGGCAGGCCAGGGGTCGGCGCCCGTCGACTCCGAACACGACACCCTGCTCGAGGTCTCCGGCCTGCGCGCGGGTTACGGCCGCATCGTCGGCGTCGACGACGTCAGCATCGCCGTGCGGGCCGGTGAGCTGGTGGCGCTGCTCGGTGCGAACGGCGCGGGCAAGAGCACCATCCTGCGTGCGCTCTCGGGGATGATCACCCCGTGGTCGGGCTCGGTCGTCTTCGACGGCCGCGACGTCACCGGCATGCGCAGCGACACGCTGGTCCGCGCGGGTCTGGTCCACGTGCCGGAGGGCAGGCGCGTGCTCGCCAGGCTCACGGTCGAGGAGAACCTGCGGCTCGGCGCGTTCTCCCGGCGTGACCGGGCGGGCATCGCGGAGACCATGGACCAGGTGTTCACCCGGTTCGAACGCCTCGCGGAACGCAGGCACCAGAAGGCGGGCACGCTCTCCGGCGGTGAGCAGCAGATGCTGGTGATCGGCCGCGCGCTGATGTCGCGGCCGAAGCTGCTGCTGCTCGACGAACCGTCGCTGGGCCTGTCACCACGGCTCGTGCACGAGGTGTTCGAGCTGATCCGTTCGCTCGCGGCGGACGGCCAGACCGTGCTGCTCGTCGAGCAGAACGTGGTGCAGGGCCTCAAGGTCGCCGACCGGGGCTATGTGCTCACGACAGGCCGGGTCACCAGCGCGGGGGACTCGGCGAAGCTGCTCGCCGACCCGTCCCTGGTGCGCAGTTATCTCGGCGGACAGGAGGACCCAACATGACAGCCACACGTTTCGTGGACGCCTCGGTGATCGTCACCGGTGCCGCGTCCGGCATCGGCAGGCGGACCGCCGTGCGTTTCGCGGAGGAAGGCGCCAAGGTCACCGTCGCGGACATCAACGAGGCCGGTGCCAAGGCCACGGTCGAGGAGATCGAGGGCACGGGCGGCACCGCCCGGGTCGCCGTGACCGACGTGACCGACAAGGACGACATCGCGGCCATGGTGGCGGGCGCGGTCGAGGCGTACGGCAGGCTCGACGTGCTGCACAACAACGCGTACTGGGCGCCGATCAACCGCACGGTGACCGACACCAGCGACGACGAGTGGCACCGCACGATCGCCGCGACCCTGGGTAGCGTGTTCTACGGCTGCAAGTTCGGCATCGAGGCGATGCTGCGCAACGGCGGCGGCACCATCGTGAACACCGCGTCCACCGCGGGGCTGGTCGCCTCGCCGTCGTTCGCCGCGTACATGGCGGCCAAGGGCGGGGTGATCGCACTGACCCGCTCGGTCGCGTTCGACTACGGCAAGCAGGGCATCCGGTGCAACGCGGTCGCACCGGGGCTGACGAAGACCGCGGCGACGGTCCCGGTGTTCGCCGACCCGGACCGGCTGAACTTCCTCACCACCAAGCTGCTGCTGGACAGGGCGGGCGAGCCGGTCGACATCGCGAACGCGGTGCTGTTCCTGGCCAGTGACGAGTCCGGCTTCATGACCGGCCAGACCATGGTCGTCGACGGCGGCCGCCTCATCGCCTGACCTGCGACCCGAGACGAAGGAGAAGGCGTGACAGCGCCAGCACGAGAGATCGAGCTGCTCGGCATCCCGATGGCCGCGAGCAACGGCCGGATCGACATCTACTCCGGGGTGTCCCGGATGGCGGGCAAGGTGTGGGGGTCGCTGCACCGGGCGGCGACCCCGTCGAAGACCGTGGTCGCCGTGGTGCACCCGGCTTCGAACTTCCTCGGCCACTACCTGCTCGCCCCGCTCGCGCGACGGGGGGTGGACGCGGTCGGCCTCACCACGCGCTACATCGGCAACGACAGCACCCTGTTGATGGAGAACTGCGTGCTGGACATCGGCGCTGCCATCGCCTTCCTCCGCGACCGCGGGTACGAGCGGATCGTGCTGGTCGGCAACTCCGGCGGTGGCGGGCTGACCGCGTTGTACCAGAGCCAGGCCGAGTCGCCGTCGATCACGCACACCCCGGCCGGTGACCCGCCCGACCTGACCGGCGCGACGCTGCCGCCGGTCGACGCGCTCGTCGAGCTGATGGCCCACCCCGGCCGGGCGATCGTCTTCACCGAGTGGCTCGATCCGGCCATCGTGGACGAACACGACCCGACCAGGCGCGACCCCGACCTCGACATGTTCGACCCACGCAACGGGCCGCCGTACTCGCCGGAGTTCCTCGCCAGGTACCGGGCGGCGCAGGTGGCACGCAACCGGCGAATCACCGCGTGGGTGCGGGAGAAGCTCGCCGAGCTTGCGAAGGACCCGGACGGCGTGCAGGACCTGCCGTTCACCGTGCACGGCACGGGTGCCGACCCGCGGTTCACCGACCTCACGATCGAGCCGTCGGACCGCGAGGCCGGCACGATGTGGGGACCCGCGGCGCACGCGAACCTCATGCCCGCCTCGCTCGCGCACTTCAGCAGCCTGCGGTCGTGGCTGTCCCAGTGGAGCATCGACGAGTCCAACTGCGACGGTCCGCTGCACCTGGCCAGGACCAGCGTGCCGACACTGGTCATGTACGGGACGGCCGACCAGGTCTGCTTCCCGAGCCACGCGCAGTCGCTGTACGACGCGGTGCCGCACGACGACAAGAAGCTGCTCGGCGTGGAGCGCGGCACGCACTACCTGTCGGGGCAGCCGGAGCTGATGGACCAGGTCACCGACACGATCCTGTCCTGGCTGGAGTCGACTGGAGTGAGGGCATGAAGCTGCACGAGGACTTCGCCGACCTGGTGGTCAACCCCGGCGAGGCGCATTTCACCGACCACCAGAGCCTGTTCAACATGGTCAACCTGATCGAGTTCGGCGGCGCGGCGGACCGCCCGACACACGTGCCCGCCGACCTGGGCGGCACCGGGCAGATCGTGTTCTGGGAGTCGACCGGTGCCGCCGACCAGCTCCCGTTCTGGAACACCAACTTCGACGGCGACTGCTATCTGTACATCGTGCACGGCAGCGTCCGGGTGGAGTTCAAGGAGACCGAGGGAGACAAGCGGTTCGGGCACTACGTGGCGCGCACCGGGGACCTGTTCTGCCTGCCGAGGGACATCGCGCACCGCACGTTCTCCGGCGACGGGAAGCGACGGATCACGCTGGAGATCATGCCCCGCAACAGGTTCTGGGCAGGCATCGGCCAGAACCCGGTGGAGCCGGACCAGAGCGCCACGGTGGGCGGCTTCGGCTTCGCCTTCGACGGCGACGACGCCGTGGTCACGTGGCCGGACGGAACCCTCCGGACTCCCAAGGAGTTCTTCGTGCGGGGCGTCCGCGCGATGGTCGCCTACGAGATGCACATGGGCCTGAACGAGTTCGACAACGGCTTCGTGGTGCACGACCTGGGCGACCGGGTGGACCTGAAGGCACCGGGTTACGCGGAGACACTGCCCGGACGACAGGTCCTCGCGGTGTTCAAGGGCTTGCTGCAGAACGCCTGACCGGGTCTCGTCGTCAGACGGCGACGGCCCGGATCAGCACCGTTCCGGTCTCGTTCTCGGCAGGCGGGGGGATCAGCTCACAGTCGATCCGGCCGAACCCCGCCGCCGTGAGCACTGCCCTCCACCGGCTGACAGGCAGATGCTGCCGAGTGATCTGCTGGTGTGGCGGAGGCGGGGTGTCGTCGGCCGGCAGCTGGGAGAACGCGAGGATGCCGCCGGGAGTGAGTGCCTGGCGGACGAGCGGGAGCAGGACCTCGGGTTCGGTGAACCACACCGCACCGAAGATCGAGTACGCGATGTCGTAGCGCCCGGGATTGGCGGCCAGGTGGTCGACGGCGTCGACGGTGACGAACTCGAGGTTCGGCAGGTGTCCCCAGGCTGCGGTGGCGTTGACCGTGCGGACTGGGGCGAGGTCCACTCCGACGCAGCGCGCGCCGAGAGTCGCGAGGTGGGCGAGATTGGCGCCGGCCCCGGACCCGAGCTCGACGACGCGCTTGCCTTCGACCGGACCGAGGACGGTTTCGTCGGGACCGTGATCGGGGTACTGCGTCCAGTTCAACCAGGTAATGGCCCCAGCGGCGTTGACCGAACGCCGCGGCTCGGCCTTCTGTGCGAAGCCGTTCCACGCTCGGACGGCCGGCGTGTTCACGTTCATCGCGCCTTTCCACGCAGTACGTGCGCCTCGCACCTCGGAATGTGGGTGCGAGGCGCACGCAGGATGGCTACTTCTTCGGGCTGTCGCTGCAGCCGTTGTAGCACTGGTTGCAGTCTGCCCGCTGCGCGTTCCACAGCTCGGTGTCCACGGGGAACCCGGCGGTTCGGATCGCGGAGATGGTGCGCTCGACCAGACCGCCCTCACTGTCGCCCTCGCCGGGCAGATGCGGCACGTGATGGATGTAGTGGCCGGCGTGCTGGTGGCAGAAGGCGAAGTAGTTCGGGGAGTCCAGGACGAACGTGTGGACGCCCCTGTCCACAGCAGGGGTCGGGCCCAACGTCGTCTCCGGATTCTCCGCCGAGGTGACCAGGTAAGCCACGGTCTGCCCGGCGGTGCGCTCGGCCAGATCGCGACCGAGGCCGTGGTCACGCATGATCAGCCGGACCAGGCGTTCCCATCCCTGTTCGGGCACGCAGGTTCGAGGGTCTCGCAATACAACATCGATGACGGTCATGTTCGCTTCTCCATTCGGTCGAGCAACTGCGCGACGGTCCCCGTATCGGGTGTAAGCCGACGGATCAGTGCCGGTCCCGGCGGTATCCGTCGTTACGATGGGGGTCGCGCCACGTCGCAACCCGTACACAACCGGTAACGGCGGATCTGGACCACCGCCGGTATGCGGCAGTTATGAGGCATCCAGGCCGCACCGACCTCGGTGACCTGCGCGGCCGGCGTGGAAAGGCAGCGGAATCGACCGGCACCATCGGGAGGGCACCCTCGTGGCAGGCAGACGGTCCAACCTGGCACTCCGGCGCAAAACGCTGGGTTTCACTCAGGAGCGGTTGGCCGCCAAACTGGGAGTCGACCGAACCACGGTTCAGCGGTGGGAAAGCGGTGAGCGCGAGGCCCAGCCCTGGCTTCGACCCCGCCTGGCCGTCGCACTGCAGCAGACGCTCTCGCCACGACGCCGCGCCAGGGTGCTCGCATATCTCGCTGTGATCGGCATCGAACTCCGCGACCGGGACCGCGTCCTCAACTACGCACACGCCGCCCTCGACGAAGCCCGCGCCACTGGATCCGGCATGATCGGCCGGAAGCTCGACGACCTGCGCCGACGCCTCTCGCCGATGCGCGCCGACGCCCAGATCAGAGAGCTCGACGACGAGATCAGGACGTTGACCTCGACTACCCGAGGCTGAAGGGAACGATCTTGAACGACGACCACGGCCGCATCTTCCGCGAAGCGTGGATCATCGGAGTCACCACGCATTACCCTGGTGAACCCAAACCCGGCTATGTCACTCCCTGGGACGACACCCCCGACTGGGAACGCGCCGCCGCCGCCGTCTACGACCAAGTCCGGGCCTTCATCGACGTTACCGACGGCGCCACCGCCAAACTCACCCGAGAACAACGAGGCCGCTTCGTCGCGTTGTGCTGGACCGGTCAGATCCACAAGCACTTCACTGACCCGAAGCCGTCCTATGTAGCCGACTGGGACGAACTACCCGATTGGCAGAAGGAAACCGACGCCGACATCTTCGAACACATCGAACGCGGCTAGGCAGTCACGCCCGCGACGGCGAGCAGGCGGGCCAGCAGCTGGTAGTACCCGACCAGGATGGTCAGCTCCGCCACCACCGTCGTGCCCAGGCCGTCGGCGGCCACCGCCACCTCGGCCGGGTCCGGCGTGGGTGACAGCAGCACCTCGCACAACCCCAGTACCCGCCGCTCCCGCTCGTCACCGACCTCGGGCAGCTCACCGGCCCGCAGGGCGGTGATCGCGGCCTCGTCGACGCCCGCCGCGGCCGCGAGCCTGGTGTGCGCGGCCAGCTCGTACGAACTGCCCACTCGACCGGCCACCAGCAGCGTCGCCAGCTCCCGCTCGCGGTCGGTGAGCGACAGCCCGTACCGGATCCGCGCCCCGACCTCCTGCACCGCGTCGCCGAGCCTCGGCGCGAACAGCAACGCGTTGAACGGCCCGGTGAGGTGCCCGGCCTCGTCGGTCAGCGACACCGGCGACGCGGTGCGCGGGCCGCCGGTGATCCGGTCGTAGAGCGCGCGTTGCCCGGCGTCCAGCTCGCCGGGCGCCAGCAGGGGGAGCACCTCAGCCATCCCGCACCTTCGTCAGCTCGTCGATCACGCTGCGCGTGGCACGCTCGCGCAGCTCCAGCAACGACCCCTCCGAGTAGAACGCCACGTGCGGGCTCAGGATGACATCGTCGCGCGCCAGCAGCGGGTGGCCGGGCGGGATCGGCTCGGTCGGGTACACGTCCAGCCCGAGGCCGGCAAGGCGTCCGTCGTCGAGCGCGGTCAGCGCGGCGTCCAGGTCGAGCAGCCCGCCCCGGCCGCAGTTGACCACCAGGGCACCCGGCCGCACCGCGTCGAACACCCGGTCGTCGACGCTGTTCGCCGTGGTCGGGTCGAGCGGCAGGTGCACCATCACGACGTCCGCGCCTGCGACGCTGTCGGTGACCGTGACCCCGAGCGCCTGCCAGCGCCTGCCGACCTCGCGGCCGATCGCGCCACGCCCCAGCACGGCGACCCTGCTGCCCGCGAGCCTGCGCACCGGCAGCGCGGGCAGGATGCCCCAGGCACCCTGCCTGGTCGCGGCGTCGTAGCCGGGCAGCCGCCGCCACAGCGCCAGCGCCATCGCGAGGGCGTGCGTGGCCACCTCGTCGACGCAGTAGTCGGTCACCCGGGTCACCGGGATGCCGCGTGCGGTCGCGACCGCCACGTCGATGTTGTCCAGCCCCACGCCGAGCCGCGCGACCACCCGCAGGTTCGGCGCCGCCTCGATGACCGCCCTGGTGACCGGGGCGAAGCACGTCATGATCGCGTCGGCGTCCGGCACCGCGGCCGCGAGCGTGCGCTCGTCGTGGGAGCCCACCAGCCGCACGTCGATGCCCGCCGCCGCGCACAGCGCGCTCTCCACGGCCACGTCGCCCCAGGCCACGTCGGTGACCACCGCGAGCGTCATCCCGGCCAGACCGCGTACCGGATCCCGTCCAGCGCCTCCAGCCGCAGCAGCCGGTTGTACTTCGCGAGCCGCTCGGACCGGTGCACCGAGCCGACCTTGATCTGCCCGGCGTTCCAGCCGACGGCGAGGTCGGCGATCGCGTCGTCCTCGGTGTCGCCGGAGCGGGCCGACACCACGGTGCGGTAGTCCACGGCCCTGGCGGCGGTCAGGGCCTGGTGGGCGCCGCTCAGCGTGCCGACCTGGTTCGGCTTCACCAGCACGGCGTTGGCCGCGCCGTGCTGGGCGCCGGTGCGCACCCGGTCGGCGTCGGTCGCGAACAGGTCGTCGCCGATCACCTGCCGGGGTGACAGGCGCGCGGTGACCTTGGTCCAGCCGTCCCAGTCGGAGTCGCCGAGCGGGTCCTCTACCGACACGATCGGGTAGGTGGCACACCAGCGTGCGAGCGTGTCGACCAGCGCGTCCGGGTCGGGCACCTGCGTGGCCGCGACGTCGATGGCGATCCCCACCGGCAGCCCGGTCTCCGCGATGGCCTGCGCGAGCATCGCGAGAGGACGCTCGTCGTCACCGCCGGGGAGCGCGAGGCCGCCCTCGTCGGCGACCAGCCGCGACCACAGGGTGCCGTGCTCGGCCGCCACCAGCTCGGCGGCCCGCCTGCGGACCCGCCACACGTGTTCCATGGCCTCTGCGAAGCTCGTCGCGCCGGTCGGGACGGCCAGGTAGTCCTGGATGGTGCCGCCGCCCTCCGCGTGCCTGCCGCCGGAGAAGATGTTGACCATCGGGCAGGGCAGCGACACCGGCCCGTCGCCGGCGAGGTGGGCCCACAGCGGCACGCCCGCGGCTGCCGCGGCGGCCTTCGCGACGGCCGTGGACACGCCGAGGGTCACGTTGGACGGCCCGTCGAGCAGCTCGTCGACCTCGTCGGCGGGCCAGCCGACGATCCGGCCCGCGATCTCGCGCTCGATCATCGCGACGGCCGAGCGGACCCCGAGGCCCGCGTAGCGGTCGCCGCCGTCGCGCAGGTCGGCCACCTCGTACTGTCCGGTGGAGGCGCCGGTCGGCACCAGCGCGGTCGCGCTCGCCCCCGGCTCCAGTGCCACCTCGCAGCCGATGGTGGGATGTCCTCGGGAGTCGAGACACTCCCAGGCCCGTACCGAGGTTACCTTCGGTGCCACGGCAGTGGTCCTCCCTCGTCCAGCATCGACCTCGCGAACCCCCTGATCTCCGCCCGCGCCCGGTCGTCCAGATAGGACAGTCTGGACAGACCGTCCACTCTGGCCAGCAGCAGCGCCCCGAGCACGGTGGCGAGCCAGTGTTCGTCCAGCTCACCGTACTCGTCGACGAACGCGGCGCATCCCGACGCGAACGCCTCGGCGTGCGCGGGCAGGTGCACCGACTTGGCCACCAGGTGGGTCAGCAGGAAGGCGACGTCGAAGACCGGGTCGCCCGCACAGGCGACCTCCCAGTCCAGCACGGTGAAGTCGGGGTCCGGTCCGCCGCGGCGCACCAGGATGTTCTTGGGGGAGTAGTCGCCGTGGATGAGGTGCGTGGTGGTCTCGCGCAGCCGCCGCACCACCTCGGCCGTCCCGTCGATGCCGCCGAAGTAGGGCGACAGGCGCAGCTCGTCGAAGCGCCGGGCACCGTCCGCCGTGGCCAGCTCACCCGGCTCGGTGGCGTGGACCTCACGCAGCGCGGTCGCGGTCGCACGCACGACGTCGAGGTCGACGATGCCTGCGAGCAGCTGGTCACGCCACACCTCGCCGCCGACGAACGCCATGGTGAGCACCAGGTTCGGCTCGTCGAGGTCCACGACGGCCGGTGCCAGGCCGGGAAAGCGGCCCATCGCGACACCCTCGGCGAGCACCCGGTCACGGTCGGCGGGCCAGTGCCCGGCGACCGCGAGCAGCTCCCTCGGCCGCTTGACCACCACGTCGCCGACCCGCACCGCCTCGCAGGACACCCCGCCCGCCAGCGTCTCCTGTGGACCCCACCGCCACGGCGGTCCGGCCAGTGCGCCCCGGGCCCGCAGGTACGGAATCCACCGGTCGGGCGGGGCGTCCACCGGGGGCGGACCCGGCTCGGATCGCGGTGCCAGCAGGTCGGCGGCCCGGCACACGCGCACGTCCGGGTCGTCGGCGAGCGCCCCAAGCACCCGCTCGAGCGCCGCGTACCGGTCGTCGAGGACGCCACTGACGTGCGGGTGGACGACCAGCGTGGTCAGCTCGTCGGTGCGGTGCTCGACCTGGTACAGCCACTCGGTGGCGAGCTGGTCCGGGGTCGGCGGCCGGTCCCGGCGGTACTGCCACTCGTCGACCATCGGCCAGGTGAACGGGATGTTGACCAGGTCACCCCGAAGCGGCCGGAGCCGGCCCGCCGGCTGGTCGTCCTCGGTGAGCAGCGAGCTGTCGTAGCGGAAGCCCAGTGCCGCCAGCAGGTCGCTGCTCTGTCCGGAAAGGACACCGTGCGGCGCGCGGAACCCCGGCACGGTCACGCCCGCCGAGGTGAGCGCGGCCAGGCCGTCGCCGAGGAGGCGTTCCTCCTCGCCCGGCGCCAGCCGCGACCACTTCTCGTGCGCCCAGCCGTGCAGGGCGACCTCGTGGCCGCGCTCCAGCAGGTCGGCGACGTGCGCCGGGTAGTGCAGCAGGCTCCAGCCCTCGACGAAGAACGTGGCGGTGATGTCGAGGTCCGCCAGCAGCGCCAGGATTCGCGGGTAGCCGGTGAGCAGTGCGGAGTCGTTCCAGTCCGGTCGCGTGCGCACGCCGCGGCCCACGTCGAGCGCGGCTCCCAGCCGACCGAGGGTGAGACAGACGGTACGCATCACCGTGCACGTTATTGTATACGAACAGGCCAGATCAAGGTGTCGGGCGCCGAAGCGTGGTCACGATGGCGGCCCGCATGCGTTGTGTCACGCCAGGTCAGCAGTCGAGTTGGCAGGCCGTGTGCCCTATCGGAAATCCGTCCTGCGTAGCACACTTCTTCTCAGCAGAGAGCATTGCATGTATACAAGAGGAGCTGGTCGCCATGGAATCGGAGCTGACGCCGTTCGCCGCGCTGAAGGGCAACACGGCGGTCGTCACCGGGGCCGCGCGCGGGATCGGGTTCCAGATCGCCACGACCCTGCAGGGGGCGGGGATGACCCTGCTGCTCGTGGACCGGGACGGCGACGAGCTGGACCGGGCGGTCAAGGACCTCGGCGAGGGTGGGCCGGTCGTGCCGGTGGTCGCCGAGCTGACCGCGCCGGACGGGTTCGCGGGTGTCGAGTCGGCGCTCGGGACCGTGCCGCCGCTTCGGGTGTGGGTCAACAACGCCGGTGTGGTGAGCCACCAGGACGTGGCCGATGTGGACATGGCGGAGTTCGAGCGGGTGCTGCGGGTCAACGCCGAGACCGCGCTGCGCGGGTGCCAGGTCGCCTACCGGGCGATGCGCGAGGAGACCGACGCGGACCGTGCGATCGTGAACCTGTCCTCGCTGCTCGCCGACAAGGCGTTGCCACAGCGGTTGAGCTACGCCACGTCCAAGACCGCGGTGGAGACGATCACCCACTACGCCGCCCAGGAGTGGGGCCGGTTCGGCATTCGGGTGAACGCCGTCTCACCGGGCTATGTGGACACCCGGCTCACGGCGTGGCCCGCCGACGACCCTCGGCAGGTCGCCAAGCAGGAGGCGGTGTCCACCCTCGCCCTGCGCAGGGCGGGCTCGGTCGAGGACATCGCGAACGCCGTGCTGTTCCTCGCCTCGCCGATGGCCGCGTACGTGACCGGCACGGTGCTACGTGTCGACGGCGGCTGGCACCTGGCCTGAGGTGTGCGCCGGGGGTTGACGTAGCCCGACCTCATCCCGCACTCTTCTGCATAGAAGAAATTTTATCTGCGGTACAGATCGATTGCTGGAGGGCGGATGACCGGTCAGGCCACGGTGCTCGCCGACGTCCGTCGCGGCATGATCCCGGCGCACATCTACAACGACGCGGAGATCTTCCGGCTGGAGCGGGACCGGGTGTTCGGGCGTGCCTGGATGTTCGTCGCACACGAGTCGGAGATCCCCGCGCCGGGCGACTACGTCGTGCGCCGCGTGCTCGAGGACTCGTTCATCGTGGTCCGCGACGAGCAGGGCCAGGTGCGTGCGCTGTTCAACATGTGCCTGCACCGCGGCATGCAGGTCTGCCGCGCCGAGGTCGGCAACGCGTCGCACTTCCGCTGCCCGTACCACGGCTGGTCCTACCGCAACGACGGCCGCATCGTCGGGCTGCCGTTCCACCGCGAGGCGTACGGCGGCGAGGACGGCTTCAGGCGCAAGGGTCAGTCACTGCTGCCCGCGCCGTCGATCGACACCTACAACGGCCTGGTCTTCGTGAGCCTCGACCCGCACGCCCCGCCACTGCGTGAGTACCTCGGCGACTTCGCCTTCTACCTCGACTACTACACCAGGCAGAGCGAGGCGGGCGTCGAGCTGCGCGGCCCGCAACGCTGGCGCGTCAAGGCGAACTGGAAGATCGGCGCGGAGAACTTCGCCGGCGACATGTACCACACGCCGCAGACCCACACGAGCGTCGTGGAGATCGGCCTGTTCCGCGAGCCCAAGGCGGAGAAACGCAAGGACGGCAACACCTACTGGGCGGGCGCCGGCGGCGGCACCACCTACAAGCTGCCGCCCGGCACGCTCGAGGAACGCCTGCGCTACGTCGGCTACCCGGACGAGATGATCGCGAGGATGCGCGCCACCTGGTCGGCCGACCAGCAGAAGGTCATCGGCGACAACGGTTTCATGGTCTCCGCGGCCACCGTGTTCCCCAACCTGAGCTTCGTGCACAACTGGCCGAAGGTGGCCGACACCGACGCCGTCCTGCCGTTCATCTCGCTGCGCCAGTGGCAGCCGGTGAGCGAGGACGAGACCGAGGTGCTGTCCTGGTTCGTGGTGGACAAAGCGGCGCCGGAGGAGTTCAAGGCGTTGTCCTACAAGGCCTACCTGATGTGCTTCGGCAGCACCGGGATGTTCGAGCAGGACGACGTGGAGAACTGGGTCTCCCTCACCAGCACCGCGGCGGGCTCGATGGCACGCAGGCTGCGGCTCAACAGCAGGATGGGCCTGCTGACCGACGACACCACGGTCGTCCCGGCCCTCACCCGCGAGCAGTTCGCGGGCCCGGGCACCGCCTACGTCGGCTACGCGGAGCACAACCAGCGCGCACTGCTGAACCGCTGGGCGGACTGCCTGGAGAAGCCCGTCGACGAGGCCGCGTCGGTCGACATCGGTTCGGCGGACCGGTCATGAGCACCCGTCCGGCCTCCCCGCTCGGTCGCCATGCCTCGACCACCGAGCGAACCGGCTCGTCGCTGCCGTTCGACGACACCAGACACCTGCTCGCACACCGGTTCCTCGTCGACGAGGCCTACCTGCTCGACGCGCAGGACTACGCCACCTGGCTCGACCTGCTCACCGACGACATCCACTACTTCATGCCGGTGCGGGTGACCACCGCGCTCGGCGCCGGTTTCGACTGCGCGCCGGGCATGGCGCACTTCGACGAGGACAAGTACTCGCTGTCCAGACGGGTGGCCAGGTTCGCCACCGAGCACGCCTGGACCGAGGACCCCCCGTCGCGCCTTCGCCACCACCTGGGCAACATCCGCACCTTCGCCACCCCGACCGACCACGAGCTGGTGGTCGAGTCCGCGGTGCTCCTGTTCCGCAGCAGGGGAGACGTGCGGGAGCCCGCCGTCGTGTCGGCCGGCCGGGAGGACCTGCTCCGGTCCACATCGGACGGCTGGCGGCTCGCGCGCCGCACGATCATGGTCGACGAGTCCGTGCTGCGGATCCAGAACCTGGCGGTATTCCTGTGACCGACGACAGCCCCGGCCCCGGTGCCGACATGGTGCCCGTCGGCGAGCCGATCACGATCGCGAACGAGTTCGCCGAGATCCGCGTCCGCAGGGTCGACACCCGCAACGGCTCCCGGCTGCTCGTCGAGTCCCCGCGCAGCGGCCAGTGGATCACCCTGTGCCCGCTGGAGCTGGAGTCGCTCACCTGGCAGACCCCGCTGACCTTCTCCGCCATGATCGGACATCCGGCCGCCCCGCTGGTCACCGAGGCGAACTGGGAGGACCCGTGACCGGGTGGCTCGACGGCAGGCGGGCACTGGTCGTCGGCGCCGGGTCCGGCATCGGCCGCGCGGTGGTCGACGCCTACCTCGCCGAGGGCGCGCGGGTCGCCGTGCTGGAGCGCGACGAGTCCAAATGCGACAGTCTGGCGGCGGAGCTGCCGCGGGTGCCGGTGGTCACGGGCGACGCGACGACCCGAGCCGCCAACGAGGCGGCGGTCGAGGCCGCGGTGTCCGCGTTCGGCGGACTGGACGTACTGGTCAACTGCGTCGGCGTGTTCGACTTCTACCTCGGTCTGTCCGAACTGGACACCGAGGCGATCGACGACGGGTTCGCCGAGGTCTTCTCGGTGAACGTCAAGAGCTGCCTGCACTCGGTGAAGGCCGCGCTGCCCGAGCTGTCTCGCTCCGGCGGGTCGGTGATCCTCACCGAGTCGACGTCGGCCTACTACCCGGGCCGGGGCGGGGTGCTCTACGTGTCGTCGAAGTTCGCGGTGCGCGGCCTGGTGACCGCGCTCGCACACGAGCTGGCGCCGACGATCCGGGTCAACGGCGTGGCACCCGGCGGCACGCTCGGCACCGACCTGCGTGGCGCGGCGAGCCTCGGCCTGTCCGACCGGCGGCTCGCCGACACGCCGGGCCGGGCGACGGAGCTGGCGGCACGCACGCCGCTCAACGTGGCGCTGTCGGGCGCCGACCACGCCTGGAGCTACGTGTTCCTCGCGTCGGCGCGGTCGAGCGGGGTGACCGGCGGGGTCGTGCACTCCGACGGCGGGGTGGGGATCAAGACGTGACGAGGGAGGGCGCCATGCCGGTGGTACGGGCGGACGTCGAGGCGTGCCAGGGGTACGCGAACTGCGTGATGGGGGCCGAGGACGTGTTCGACATCGACGACGACGGCGTCGTGGTCGTGCTGCGCGACACCGTCGACGAGTCCGAGCGGGAGCGGGTCACCGGTGCGGCACGCAGCTGCCCGGTCAGCGCGCTCACGGTCGAATGAACCGCACGGTCGTGGTCGGGTCCTCCATCGCGGGGATTCGCACCGCGCAGGCGCTGCGCTCTGCCGGTGACACGGACGAGATCGTGGTCGTCGGCGAGGAGTCGGTGGCGCCGTACGACAAGCCGCCGCTGTCGAAGGCGGTCCTGGCCGGCACCGCGGAGGTGGCCGACGGCGCACTGCTGCCCGGTGATGCCGATGTCACCGTCCTGCTGGGCACCCCGGCGACCGGCCTGGACCTCGGTTCGCGGGAGGTGGAGCTGGGAGACGGGCGCCGCCTCGGCTATCGCGATGTCGTGATCGCCACCGGCGCGCACGCCCGGCCGTCGCCGTGGCGCCCGCGCTCGGGCGTGCACGTACTGCGAACCGCTGCCGACGCGCTGGCGCTTCGATCCGACCTGGATCGCGGCGGCCCACTGGTGGTGGTCGGCGCCGGGGTGGTCGGCTCGGAGGTCGCGGCCACCGCACGCGGACGCGGGCTGGAGGTGGCGCTGGTCGACCCGCTGCCGGTGCCCGCGGCGCGGGTGCTCGGCGACCCGGCCGGGATCTTCCTCGCCGAGCTGCACCGCGCCCGCGGCACCCGGTTGCACCTTGGCGTCGGTGTCACCGACGTGACCGGCGAGGCCGGTGACCTGCGGGTGACACTGACCGACGGCCGGGTGCTGCCCGCCGCGACCGTCGTGGTCGGCATCGGCGCGGCCCCGAACGTCGGCTGGCTGCGTGGGTCCGGGCTGCGGCTGCACGACGGGGTGGTGTGTGACGAGTTCGGCCGCTGCGCTCCCGGCGTGTGGGCCGTCGGCGACGTGGCCCGCTGGACCCGGCCGGGCGTAGGGGCCACCCGCTACGAGCACTGGACGAGCGCGGTCGAGCAGGCCGCGCTCGTGGCACGCAACATCGCGGGAGAGCGGCTGGTCGGGTACGCGCCGGTCGACTACGTGTGGAGCGACCAGTTCGACTGGCGGCTCCAGGTCGCGGGCCGCCCCGCGGACGCGGTCACCCACAGGGTGGTCGTTACCCCGGACGACGAACGGTTCGCGGTGGTCGGCTTCGACGCCGCCAGGGTGCCGGTGGGGGTGGTCACGATGAACTGGCCGCGGGCGATGCTCACCGCCCGCCGGTCGATGGACGACCCGGCCCTCGCCACCCGACTCACCGCGCTGGCCGGGAGCAGGCGGGCATCATGACCGAGGCATCGGATCGAGTGCTCGTCGCGGACGCGTGCCGGGTGCTCGCCGCGCGCGGCCTGTCCGACGGGGTGCTCGGGCACGTCAGCCTGCGGGTGGACGAGGAGCGCCTGCTGATCCGCTGCCGGGGGCCGCACGAGCGGGGACTCGCGTGGACCACGCCCGAGGACATCCGGCTGGTCACGCTGGACGGTGCCGAGGGCGCACCGGGGGAGCTGGACGGCTACTCGCCGCCGAACGAGCTGCCACTGCACACCGAGGTGCTGCGCAGCAGGCCGTCGGTGACATCGGTGGTGCACGCACACCCACCCTCCGTAGTCGCCGCGGACCTGGCGGGCATCGCGATCCGCCCGATCGTGGGTGCCTACGACATCCCGGGCGCGGCGCTGGCCCGCGCGGGCGTCCCCGTATACGAGCGCGGGGTGCTGATCCGCGACCGGGAGCTGGCCGGCGAGATGGTCACCGCGATGGGGGAGCGGCCGGTGGTGCTGCTGCGCGGACACGGTCTGACCAGCTCGGCCGCCGGTGTGGCACAGGCGGTGCTGCAGGCGGTGAGCGTCGACCGGATAGCGGCGCTGTCGCTGTGGGTCCGGGCCGGGGGCGGTGAGCCGGCCGAGCTGCCCGCGGCGGACCTCGACCAGCTGCCGGACCTGGGGTCGGGCTTCACGGTGGCCGTCGCGTGGCGACACGAGCTGGCACGGCTCGGTGACACTGCGGTGGGACCCGTTCATCCGTTCCGGTTAGGCTCTTCGTCATGAGCGCGGCTCCACGGAGCGCGGCGGACGGTCGCACGCCTCCCCACTACCCGATCGAGTCAGTGGACAACGCCCTGCGGCTGCTGCTTCTCTTCGCGGAGAAGCCGAGGATCAGGCTGACGGACGCGAGCGCCTACCTCGGGGTGGCGTCGTCGACCGCGCACCGGCTGCTGGCGATGCTGCAGTACCGGGGGTTCGTGCGGCAGGACGCGGCGTCCCGGGCGTACGAGCCGGGTGGTGCACTGGCGACGATCGCGTCGGCGGTGCTGCGTCAGGTGGACGTGCGGGCTCGTGCGCGGCCGATCCTGGAGCGCCTGAACGCGGAGTTCAACGAGACGGTGCACCTGGGCAGGCTGGAGGACCGCCAGGTCGACTTCCTGGACTCGATCGAGAGCAGCCGCGCCGTACGGGTGGCGTCCCGCGCGGGCCGGTCGCTACCGGCGCACTGCACGTCGACCGGCAAGGCGATGCTGTCCCAGCTGGACACGGCCGAGCTGCACAGGCGGTACCCGGAGGAGAAGCTGCAGGCCGTGACCGAGCGGACGATCACCTCGCGGGCGGCACTGGAACGTGAGCTGGCGACCACTCGCAAGCGCGGCTACGCGTCGAGCATGCAGGAGAGCGAGGAGGGCGTCGCGTCGGTGGCCGTGGCAATGGAAAGCCCGGGCGGCGACTATTACGCGGTCAACATCTCGATGCCGAGCACCCGCATGTCCCCCACCATCCGCACCGACGTGGCGAAGGCCCTCATCGCCGCCGCCCACGAGATCACCGAACTGCTCGTCTGACCACTGTGCTTGACGGTGAGGCGCTCAAAGGGCCCACGGCTCCTACGACAACCCGGGCGACAGTGGCGAACGACGCGTTGGTGCCATGAACACATGTGACGGTCACGCCAGGCTCGACGCGACCCGTGTCACGAAATTTGTTGAGCATATTACTACTATTGTCGGGTCGAACGGTCCCTCGATGCGACGAGGCGGGATGTACTGGGGTTTCGTCGGAACCGAACAAGCCATCCGCGCCGGGGTGTCCGCTAGAGAGAAAATGTGGACACCCCAGAGCGGCGGAATTCGATCCTAGGCACTCGCGGCCGAAACCGCCGACACGACGTTGAGCATGTCGTACCACGCCAAGGCGAGGCCAAATGCGACAACCCGTGGCAACCATCGCGCACTGTCCTCCACAGTGGCCAGGAAGGGCAGCTTCGCGGGGCACAAAAATTCTTGTTCCAAGATCATGACGGCATCCTGCCAGCCCGCCCCGTCGCCAAGGTCATCGGGGGTACTCTGCGCGCCAGGAGGAAGCAAAGTCGAATATCGTGTTCGATCTTTGTCGTCGAGCGGCTTCTCGCCTGGTCGGAGCGGGTTGTGAATTGCCGCTTCAGTCGGGAATATGAACCGTTTTCATATCGGTGCCTGTTCGCTGTGGAGTCTGAGTCAAGTGGGCGGCCTGCGCGGTCGTGCGCGGGATCGGGATTGGACGGTCGTCAACTGTCTCCAGCAAGCTGCGGACAACGGTGGCACGAGGGTCCGTCGGTGCGCTGATCAATTCCTGTGCCGACCTCCACGATTGTGCGGCCGTGGCCGACTCGCCGGCAGCTGCCTGGGATCGGCCCATGATGATGAGGCCGTCGATCTCCCCGGACTTGTCGTCCGCTTCCCGGTAGGTGCGGATCGCCTCGTCGGCCATTGATGTGGCGACGGCGTGGGAACCGAGGCGAAGGTGAGTGGCGGCCAGGGTGGTCAGCGCTGCCGCTCCGCCGGTTCGGTCCACGTGGACGCGGTCGAAGAGATCCAGCGCGGCCTGCCCGTACTGGAGGGCGTCCTCCAGTAGGTCCTGCTCCAGGCTGAGTTGGGCAAGGCAACGCAGTGCGGTGGCATGTCCGGCCAGATCGTCGGCCAGTTGGCTCGTGTAGGCGGCCAGGCGGTAGTGGGAGCGGGCATCAGTGACGTTGTGCAGCATGCGGTTCGCGTCGCCGAGGCGGCGATGGGTGTTGGCGACGGCCCAATCGCTCTGGATGCGGGTGTTCATGGCCAGAGCGCGGGTGAGCCATGTGACGGCATCGGCCGGCCGGCCCCGGTTGAGATGGGTGACACCGGTGTTGTGCGTCGAAACGGCGACGCCTCTCATGTCACCTGCCGCACTGAACGCCCGGTGGGCGAGCTCGAAGCAGTGTCCGGCGTTGGCGTGATCGTTGAGCAGGGCGTATGCCGTGCCCTTGTTGTTCAGGCAACCGCCAACCGCGGCCGTCTCGCCGGTGAGTTCCGCGGATCGGCGACCCAGATCGTGGATTTCCAGCAGGCTGTGGGGGCTCACGTGTCGGTTGAGTGCGTTGAGACAGGCGGACAGCCGCCACACGTGGTCGTGGTGGGCCAGCTCGACCGCCCGGTATGCGCAGGCGATGAGGTTCGTCCGCTCTGTGACGAGCCACCGCAGCGCGGTGTTCGCGTCGTCGAAGGCGACCGGCTCGACTGGGTCGACCGGGGTCAGTTCGGGCACCGGCTGATCGTCACCGAGGAGGAGCGAGCGAGCGTGGCATGCGGAGCCCAGGTACCAGTCGAGCAGTCTGCGCACCGCGCGATCTCGCTCGTCCGCCTTCTCGTTCTCTCGGACGATGTCGATGGCGTAGTCGTACAGCAGGTCGTGGACGAGGTAGCGGCCGGCCTGCTCCTGGGCGACGAGGTGTGCACCAACCAGCGCGTCGAGAAGCCGTTCGACGTCGGCGAGCTTGTCGTGGCCAAGCAGGGCGCAGGCAGCGCGCACGTCGAACCGGGTGGTCGGGTGCAGGCCGACGAGCCTGAAGGCGCGTTGTTCCTCCGGGCGCAGGTTGTGATAACTCCACGAGAAGGTGGATCGGAGTGTGGTGGTGTGGTCGTCGCCGTGGGAGCCCGCGTCGAGAAGACGTCGCTCGTGCCTGAGTTCGGTGGAGAGGTCGCCGATCGGCACAGCTGGTCGCGCGGCGATGTGTTCACCGGCGACGCGCAGCGCCAAGGGCAGGCCCTGGCACAGTTCGACGAGCGTTGAGGTCGTGGCCGGATCGTCGGTGGCACGGTGCCCGACGCACTTCTCGAGCAGCCTCGTCGCGTCGTCGTCGGACAATGCCGGGATGACCACGCGTTGGCCGCCGTCGCGGTAGATGACGCCGGTCAGCTGCTGGCGACTGGTGATCAGTGTCCGACAGCCCGCGGTGGCGGCGAGGAGCGGGCGCACGTGCATACTGTCACGCACGTTGTCGAGAATGACCAGTACATCCTTTTTGGACAAGGTGCGACGGAGCAGGGTCGCGCGTTCACTGGTGTCGTCGGGTATCTGGGTCGCGCGAACGCCGAGCTCCTCCAGGAACTCCGCGATGACGGTGTTCGGCTCGATGAGCGGGGCCTCCGCGTAACCGGCGAGATCGGCCAGCAGCACGCCGTCCGGGAACCACTTGTGTTGCCGGCGGGCCCAGTGTTTCGCGAGCGTGGTCTTGCCGACGCCGGGCAGCCCGTCGAGGACCACGACATCGACCTCGCGATCGTCACCGGCGAGCAGCTCGTCCAGCTGGTCGAGGAGTTCGTCGCGTCCCGTGAAAAGCGGTGTCACCCGGGGCGG
Organism: Actinophytocola oryzae; assembly: GCF_004364325.1. Taxonomy (GTDB): domain Bacteria; phylum Actinomycetota; class Actinomycetes; order Mycobacteriales; family Pseudonocardiaceae; genus Actinophytocola; species Actinophytocola oryzae. The sequence goes on from NZ_SOCP01000002.1 coordinate 642,746, forward strand.
GCTCGGCGGTGTCGGGGCCGCCGTGTTCGATCGGCGCGGACTCGACGCGTCCCTGAAGGCGTGGACGAGCTGCGCGGAAGGCTGTGCGCCGAGGTCGTCGGCCAGTCGCTGGGTGAACTCCCGGTAGAACGCGGGCACCTCACCGCTCCGGTTCGCGACGGCGAGTGCGTGGATCCACCTCACGGCCAACTGTTCCTCGGTGGTGTGTTCGGAGAGCAGTCGTTGGAGCCCGTCCAGGACCGCGTCGTGGTCACCGAGCGCGAGCTGCGTGTCGAACAGGCCGCAGAAGGCGGGAATGAGTTCGCTGTGGACCAGTGTCGCGCGTAGGCGACGCGCCCACGTCGTGTTGAGGTCGGCCACCGGTGGCCCTGTCCACATGCCCACTGCCGACGCGAAAAGCCCGGCAGCTTCCGAAAGGTTCCCTCTGCCGCGTGTCCTGTGGCCGTTGCGTACCGTGGTCCGGAATCTGTGGAGGTCCACAGTGGAGGGATCGATCTCCAGGCGGTAGGAGCTTGCTTCGTGCAACACGTCGGCTGGGCATCCGGATTCCCGTAATACCCGGCGTAATCGGGATACCTGGGGTTGGACCCGTTTCCCTGAGTCAGCTGAATGATCGTCGTCCCAGAGTGCTTCGAAGATACGGTCGACGTGCACCGCCTCGTTCATGCGGAACGCCAGGTAGCCGAGCAGGCCACGAACCTTGGTGGGACCGAGTTTGATCTGCTCGTGCATCTGCAGGCGTACTTGCCCAAGGATTTTCAGTTCCACCGAGGCTCCCCAACCGGGTCCGCAACGTGCCGGCAGTCGAGTGTGTGACGGGCAAAAACATCAACTCGCTTTTTTCTTCGACTCTGATATCCAACCGTTACGATTCGGGAAAGTCGCTGCAAGCGTCCTGCAAGTTGTCTGCCAATCCTGTCGCCATGCTCGACTCCGGAGTTTGTTCCGGGGAGGGAGCAAAGGTGAACGAACAAGAATGGCGGCAAGTGCCGGTCGGTCTTGGCGCACGACGATGGGTCACGAGGGAGACGCGGAAGGTCGTGCTCGTGGCGGCACATACCCTGGTCTCGGTCCAGCGCCTGCTGGACGTGGTGGGGTTGGTCGAGACGGATCGCCGTGTTCAGGTGGTGTTTACCAAGGCGCCCGCGCCACTTGGCGACGGCGTGTTGCAATATCTGGATTTTGTTGGCGCGCTGACTATTCCATGGACTCAGGCGGTGCACGAGCGCTTCGATCTTGCGTTGGCGGCCGCATACGCGTCAATTGACGACCTACATGCGCCGGTCCTGGTGATGGCGCACGGCGCGGGTTGGGGCAAACGTTCCGGCGGTACGGGACCGATATACGGGCTGGACGCCGGTCGACTGTTGCGGGACGGCAGGCCTGTGCCGGCGACGCTCGTGCTGTCCCACGACGCCGACCGCAGGATACTCACCGAACAGTGTCCGCAGGCTCTGGACATCGCCATGGTGGCCGGCGACCCGTGCTACGACCGAATGGCGGCCAGCCTGCCGTGCCGAGATGCCTACCGACGGGCGCTTGGGGTAGGCGTCGGCTGTGATTTGGTTGTCGTCGCTTCCACGTGGGGTCCGCACTCGTTGTTGGGGCGGATCGAGCAGTACCTCGTGACCGTTGTGAAGCAACTGGATCCGGCACGGTATCGGGTGGCCTTGCTGGCGCATCCGAATGTCTGGCACGCCCACGGACGCAGGCAGTTGAGGGCATGGCTGTCGGACGCACGCGCGGAGGGGTTGATGTTGATCGAACCCGACGTGGACTGGCGTGCGGCGGCCGTCGCTGCCGACTACGTGATCGGGGACCACGGATCGACGACGGTGTACTCCGCGGCCATCGGCACACCCGTCCTGTGCACCGATCTACCGATCGAGCACCTCAATCCGGCGTCTCTGCAGGCGTCGTTCGGTATGCAGGCACCGCGCCTGGTGCGCGCGAGACCACTCGAGCCCCAACTCCGCGCGGCCGCCGAGTGGTGGCGTTCGTTGCCGGCAGGGGGAACCGCGGCAAAGCTGACCTCGCGGCCGGGTCAGGCCCACCAGCTACTGCGGGAGGAGATGTACCGGTTGTTGGGGATGTCGATGCCGGGCCGGCACCGTGCGGTGGAGCCCATACCGGTCCCCGGACACGGGAGGAGGTCATGATGGATGACACCGTCGTCGCGATCTACGATGTGAGTGAACGCGCGTGGCTGCAGGCGGCCGACGTCATCGTCGGGCAACACCGCACCCGGTGGGCGGCGCGCCGGTGGATCGACTCGGTTCGTCAGTGCTACCCGGGCTGTGTCGTCGCGGTCACCCGCCAGCGGCGTGATCGTTGGTGTGTGGTCGGCTTGCCTGCCCGGGTCTTCCTGGTACGGGGTGGGTACATGGACGCGGCCATGTCCATCCAGATCGGGCGAGCTGCCTACCAGGTCTGGGCCGCACAAGGGGTGCGGTCATGACGCGCGTCCTCGTCGCGGGTGTCGTGAGCGTCCGGCTCTCTCAGCAGGTGCCGGAATTCCCTGTGCCGCTTGTCTCCAACCAGGTCGTCGACGGCGGGTTGGACGTGCGGCTGGCGGGTGCCGGGTGGTCCGCGGCCACCGTGGCTCGTGCGTTGGGCGCAGACGTCCAGCTCGCTACCTACGTTGGTGCGGATCCGCTCGGGATGGTAGCCGAGCAGGGACTGCGCGCCCGCGGCTGGTACCACCGCGGAATCCAGGTGTGCGCTGAGCAGCCGCGTGCCCTGGTGCTCTACGACGCGGCCGGGACCCGATGCGGAACCACGGACCTACGCGCCATGTGGGATCTGCGATATCCCGTGGACGTATTTGGCTCTCTTCTCGACGAGCAGTCCACCGACGTGGTCCTGATGGCCAGTGTGGGGTTCACCCGACCACTCATCGCCACCACGCTCGCACGACAGGTGCCCATCGCCACCGACATGCAGTGTGTGATCAGTGCGGACTACCCGCGCAAACAGGACTGGCTCCATGCGGCGACCATCGTGAGCTGTTCGCATGAGAAGCTGCGCGACGGTCCGATCGAATGGGTCGAGGCCCTGTGGCACCGTTTCGCGACGCCGATAGTCGTCATCGGATGTGGTGCGGACGGCGCACTGGTCGCCACTTATGAGGATCGCCGGATCTGGCACGTGGGCGCGCCGACACCACGAGGTGTGCGGTTCGTTGGCGGGGCCGGCGACACCATGCTCGCCGCGTTCGTGCACCAGTATTTCGAACACGGCGATCCGGTCTCCGCACTGCGCCACGCCACCCTCGCCGCTGGCTGGCTGGTCGGCGGTGGTCCCGACTACGAGTTCGATCTGTCCGCCGAGAGGCTCGCCACACTCGGTGCGCGTCATGGGTTACCGGACGCGCGTCGCGAGCGATGACGTCAACTACTCGGTCGCATCAACTGAGCTGCCCGGTCCCGATGGGACCGGGCTTGCTCGGCATCACCCAGTCGATCGTGCACCTGTGCGAGCAGGTCGTGCGTGGTGGCCCGTTCGTGGTCGGCGTCGACTGACACCAGCATGGCCAGCGCCTCCTCGAGCAGTTGGCGTGCCGCCTCGGTCTCTCCTCGCAGGAGGTGGGCTTGCGCCAGTACGTGTGACGCTCGGGCTGTGTTATACGGGTCGGGCTGCTCCAGCGAACGCAGGATCGCCATGGCCTCGTCGAGATGTCCGATCAAGGCCGGAACATCTCGTAGCGCGAGCAACGCCCTACCGAGGTCGATCAGCGCCAAGGCCAGGTCACGATGCAGGTCCAACGCGCGAATGATCTGGGCGGCCTCGTCGAAGGCGAGTACCGCCTGCTCGTGCTCTCCCAGGCGGGAGTGCAGTCCGCCCAACGTCTTCAGCCCGCTGGCCAGTCCGCGCCGGTCGCTCCGCTGCCGAGCCCCAGCCAGCAGTTCGTCGATGTGCTGCTGCGCCGAGGTGAACTCGTCAAGCCGTACATAGACGCGAGCCAGCCGTTTGCGCATCTCTGTTTCGGCATGCCAGTCCCGCATGTGGACGGCCGCGGTCAGGCCGAGCCGGTTCACCTCGACCGCCTCGCTGTTGTGCTTGTGCAGGATCAGCAACGGCTGTATGGCATAGGCCAGCTTGTAGGCGATCTCGTACCTGCCCTGTGTCACGGCCGATCGCATCACCGCCGCGAGATCCAGGCGGTGTCGTTCCAACCACGCGAGCGCACCGTCGTGGTCGACGACCTCTACGGGAAGGTCGTAAGATCGGCCGAACTCATGTGTGAGTGCCGGCCTCGCGGGCATCACGATTGCGCTCGCCGCCTGTGCGACGAACAGATGCCACTCACTTACCGTTTGCTCCATGGAGTTCCTGTCCTCCGAACTCACCTCCTGACCAACGACCGCGCGTGCGTGCGTCCGCACGAGTTGATGACAGCGGTACCGACCTGGACCGATCTCGTCGAGAACACCTGCGTCCAAGAGCGCGTCAATGGCCTCGCTCGCCCGGGCCGACCCACAGACCGCCGCGACCAGCTCGCCGGAAAGCAGAACGCCAGGATTGATCCCGACGACGTGATACGCGCCGACTGCCGAGCTCGGCAGGATCCGGTAGGACAGATCGAAGGTCGCGCGTACGGACAGGTCCTCGTCGAGCGACAACATATCCAATCGGCGGCGCTCATTGTCCAACGCCGCGACGAAATCGGCGACAGATCGGCGAGGCCGCGATGCGATCAGGGCCGATGCCACAGCCAGGGCGATCGGCAGTCCCTCACACCGGTCGACCAACTGTTCGCCCGCTGCCCGCTCGGCAGCGAGACGCGCCGCTCCCACGTGATGCTCGACCAACTCGATCGCTGCTGCTGAGTCCAACCGCCCGATCGTCACCACGGACGCGCCCTCGGCGAGCAGGCCAACCAGAGGCGATCGGCTCGTGACCACGACCACGCTCGATCCGGAAGAAGGAAGCAGCACGCGAACCTGCCCGGCCGAGAAGGCATCGTCGAGCAGGACCGCGATCGATCTGCCCGCGGTCACCGAACGGAACAGCCCAACGCGTTCGCTCAACGTCGTCGGCACAATGTCCGCAGGCACACCCAGTGCCCGGAGGAACGCGCCGAGAACGTCTTCGGCCGCCACAGGACGACCGGTGGTCTCAGTCAGCACCGCGTACAGAGCACCGTCCGGAAACTGGTTCAGCACGGCGTCCAGCCAACGCAACGCCAACGCCGACTTACCGACACCCCCGGGACCGTTGATCATCATCAGTCGCGGGGCACGTGCGCCGCCCGGCCGCACTTCATCCAGTTGGGACAGTTCCTCCGTCCGATTGGCGAAATGTACCGGAGGAGCCGGCAACTGCTGAGGGATGACGGCCGCGCCGGCTCCCGCTGGTTTCCACGTCAAGTCGCTGCCCCCATCCCCACACGGAACTTTCCATTGTACGTTGTGTGGGTGTCACTTTCTGTAACGTTGTACTGCCACGCTAAGCCATCGAGAAGTCAGCCGCGTGCGTCGTCCCACGTCCGGGTGACCCGCTGATCGTTTGCGTGACAGGATCGCCTACTGGAATGAGCTGCGGACCTGGTGAGTAAGCGTGTGATCAAGAATTGGCAGGCAATTCGTTTCCGGGTGTCAGCCCAGGCAACCTGCCGTCTTCAATGTTGAGTGCATGACGGTGCGTGGTTGCGGGAACCCATGTGGACGATTATCGACAGAAACTCCACAGCGGACACAAGGCCGACTCTCGTCGGCGCCGACCCACGTCCGTTCGCGTTGACAGGATATACCGCGTTGTGCGGACACTGGCCACTCGAAACCTCCATCCGGTCCCTGGCCGCTTCCCCGGCCGCTCCGGTAACGGGAGCGGCGTGATCACGCCGCCTTCCGGTAGCGCAGGAGCGCGGCCGGGCCCCGCTGTTCGACGGCGCTGAGCCGTAGGTCCGTGGGCGGGGTGTGGTCGGAGAAGAGGCGCTGTCCCGTGCCGAACACGGAGGGGAACACCAGGAGGCGGTACTCGTCGACCAGGTCGTGGCCGGCCAGTTCGTGGACGACGCTGATGCTGCCGGTGACGATGACGTCCTGCTCGGCCTTGCGGCGGCGGACGGTCGTGACCAGGTCGTCCTCGAGCAGTGACGAGTTCTGCCAGTCGTCGACGCTGGTCAGCGAGTGGGACGCGACCAGTTTGGGGATGTTGTTCATCCTCGTGGAGAACTCGTCGGTGCGGGTGGGCCAGATCTTCGCGAACAGCTCCCAGGTCGTGCGGCCCAGCAGCATGACGCCGGTGTCGAGCAGCGGCCCGAGCAGGAACTTGTCGCCCGCCACCGCCTCGGGGCCGTGGCGGAACGCCCAGCCGCCGTTGGGTGTTCCGCCGGATCCGTCCGGATCCTCGATGACGCCGTCCAGCGTGACGAACTCGATGACGGTCAGGTCGCTCATGTCCCACTCCTCGTTCGGTGTGTCCTGGCCGGCCGGGTGGCTCGGTGTCGGTACATACCGGCGAGTGCCCTCATACTCATCGCGATGACCACCATCGATTTCGAGACACGCGTCGAGCGGCACCGCCGGGAGCTGCTGGCCTACTGCTACCGGATGCTCGGGTCCGTTAACGAGGCCGAGGACCTGGTGCAGGAGACGATGCTGCGGGCGTGGAAGGCACGCGACCGCTACGACGAGCGCAAGGCCTCCGTCCGGACCTGGCTGTACCGCATCGCGACGAACGTGTGCCTGACCGCGCTGGAGGGGAAGGCGCGCCGCCCGCTTCCGTCCGGGCTCGGCGCGCCCAGCACCGATCCGGACACGCCGCTGCTGCCGGCCTTCGACGTGCCGTGGCTCCAACCCTTCCCCGACGCCCGGTTCCGCGACGGCGACGATCCGGCGGCGCGGGTCGTGAGACGTGACAGCATGCGACTGGCTCTGGTCGCGGCCATGCAGCTGCTGCCGCCTCGACAGCGCGCGATCTGGGTGCTGCGCGAGGTTCTGGAGTTCAGTGCCGCCGAGGTTGCCGGGCTGCTCGACACGTCGGTAGCCTCGGTGAACAGCGCTCTGCAACGGGCGCGGGCCGGGTTGGCCGGCGCCGCGGTCGTGGAGGACGAACTCGGCCAACCGGACGATCCGGCCGTTCACGAGGCCGTGGCCGCCTACGTGCGTGCCTTCGAGGCCGCTGACGTGGCGGGCCTGGTCGAGCTGCTCACCGAGGACGCGGTCCTTGAGATGCCGCCGGTGCCACTGTGGTACCTCGGCCGCGACGACTACGCCGCGTTCATCCGCAGGGTGTTCGCGATGCGCGGCGTCGGCTGGCGCATGATCCCGACCGGGGCCAACGGCCAACCGGCGGTGGCTGCCTACGCGCCGAACCCCGAGGGTGGGCACCAGTTGCACACGTTGCAGGTGTTCACCGTCACCAGCGGGGGAAAGGTCTCGCACACCGTCGTTTTCCAGGACCCGGCGGTCTTCGCGGCCTTCGACCTGCCGGCGGTCCTCGACTGATCGAACGCACCCCGCTCGGTTCAGGTAGCCGGGGACTGACACACACGTCTGGCGATCTCCGCGTCCAGTGGGCTCATGTCCTCGCTCACTGGACGCGCCGGCGGCCACCACTGAAAGTCGAGTGCCTCGTCGTTCGTGGTGAGCGACGGCGAAACCGGGAGCCGAACCCGGTAGATGGCAAGGAGTTCGCGGCGCACCGGCTTGGTGAGGACGAACTCGGCCACGGCCGCGAAGGTCAGTGTGACGTCGTCGATCCCTGTCTCCTCGCGGAGTTCTCGTACGGCGGTCTGCCGTGCGGTCTCACCGGGCTCGCGTTGTCCGCCTGGCAACTCCCACTGCCGTCGCCAGCGGTCGAACATCATGAGGACAGCGTCGTCGTGCGTGACGACCACCAGGGACGCGGGTACCGCGGCCAGAGGGTTCAGCTCCTGCTCGTCGGCCACTCGGAAGTCGACCAGCGCGTTCCCGGCGTTGTCGCGAATCGGCAGAGTGGCCACAACGTCCAGTCAACCGCACGGATCCGACACGGTCGAGGACCTGTCCTGTGCTGGGTGAACAGGTGTGACCGGTGTATCGAGAGTAATTCATGTTCTCGCTAACATGATCTTTGTCTTGGTCTTTCGACTGAACAATTTAAGCTGTGCAGTGCTGTTGACACTCGGACAACAACCTGCCATAACAGGTGAAGGAGATGTTGTTAGCGATAACATCGCGATCTGTCCTCAACGAGGAGGACCTCTCATGAGACCAGTGGGTTCGACGGTGCTCGGCCGCGTGGTCCGGGCGTTGGCAGTGCTGGCGATGGCGGGCTCGGCAGCCGTCTCGGTGTCCGCGCCGGCCCAGGCGGCGGTGCCGGTCAACGGCACGACCTACCAGGTGAGCGTCACCAACAGTGGTAAGTGCCTGGACGTCACGGCGGGGTCGGCTGACAACGGTGGTCTGGTGCAGCAGTGGAGTTGTTCCGGCGACACGTGGCAACAGTTCACCCTCGGCGCTTCCGGCGGCTACCGGACGCTGACCAACGTCAACAGTGGTAAGTGTCTCGACATCCCTTATGGGACAACTGAATCTGGTGTGCAGTTGCAGCAGTGGACCTGTAGTGGGTCCACGTATCAGCAGTGGCGGCTGGTCGCGTCGGGAGCTGGTACGTATCAGCTGGTCAACGTGGCCAGTGGGTTGTGTCTGGCGAACCAGAACGCGTCGTCGGGTTCCGGTGTGCCGATCGTGCAGGAGGCGTGTACGGCGAACACCAACAAGCAGTGGCTGTTCACCCCGGTGTCGACGGCGACACCGACGGTCGCTGCGGACGGCACCGGTCAGTACCGCACGGTGCAGGCGGCGATCGACGCCGTGCCGGCCAACAACGCGAGCCGGGCCACCATCACGATCAAGGCGGGCACCTACCGCGAGATCGTGACCGTGCCCGCGAACAAGCCGTTGATCACGTTGCAGGGCCTCGGCAGCGGCCCGTCGCAGGTGGTGATCGTGAACAACCACTCGGCCTACACGCACGGCACGTCCGGCAGCGCGACCGCGTTCGTGTACGGCCGTGACTTCGTGGCGACGAACCTGACGATCTCCAACGACCTCGACGAGAACTCGGTGCCGAGCGGCCAGCAGGCGGTGGCACTGCACCTGAACGCGGACCGCGCGGTGCTGCGCAACGTCCGGCTGCTCGGCGACCAGGACACGTTCCTCGTCAACGACTCGACCCGCGCCTACGTCACCGGCTCCTACGTCGAGGGGACCGTGGACTTCGTCTTCGGCGGTGGCACGATCGTGTTCGACGGCTGCGACGTGTACGAGAAGCGGTCGACCGGCGGCCCGATCACGGCGGCGAGTACCGCGGCGACGAAGACGTACGGCTTCCTGTTCTACAGGTCGCACGTCCGCGGCGCGGCGGCGGCCGGTACCACCAACCTCGGCAGGCCGTGGCGGCCGGACGCGCAGGTGTTGTACCGGGAGTCCACACTGGACGCCGTCGTCAGGACGTCGCAGCCGTGGACGGACATGTCGGGGAACCTGTGGCAGAACGCCAGGTTCCTCGAGTACCGCAACACCGGCGCCGGCTCCGGCACGGGCACGAACCGTCCGCAGCTGGCCGACTCGCAGGCCGCGAACTACACCCCGCAGAAGTACCTCGCCGGCACCGACGGCTGGAACCCCGTCGGCTGACACGGAAGGACGAATCCCATGCGCTCCAAGAGATCAGTGGCTCACGTCTTCTGCGCTCTGGCCCTCGCCGCGGCCGCGGCGGTCGTCGCGGTGCCGACCGCGAGCGCCGCCGTGCCCTCGGTCGGCGCCACCTACCAGATCAGCGTGACGAACAGCGGTAAGTGCCTGGACGTCACGGCGGGGTCGGCTGACAACGGTGGTCTGGTGCAGCAGTGGAGTTGTTCCGGCGACGCCTGGCAGCGCTTCACCCTCGGCGCCGCGGGCTCGTACCACACGCTCACCAACGTCAACAGTGGCAAGTGCCTCGACATCCCCTACGGCACAACGGAATCTGGTGTGCAGTTGCAGCAGTGGACCTGTAGTGGGTCCACGTATCAGCAGTGGCGGCTGGTCGCGTCGGGAGCTGGTACGTATCAGCTGGTCAACGTGGCCAGTGGGTTGTGTCTGGCGAACCAGAACGCGTCGTCGGGTTCCGGTGTGCCGATCGTGCAGGAGGCGTGTACGGCGAACACCAACAAGCAGTGGCTGTTCACCCCGGCAGGCAGGACGTGGTCGAACGCCGCGGACGGCTTCGCGGGCACCAGCGGCATGGGTGACACCACGACCACCGGCGGTGCGGCAGGCGCCACGGTCACGGTGACCAACTACGCCGACCTGGTCCGGTACGCGACCGCGAGCGAACCGTACGTGATCCGGGTCGGCGCCGCGGTCACCGTCACGCCGTACGGCACCGAGATCCGCGTCCAGTCGAACAAGACGATCATCGGCGTCGGCACCGGCGGGCACATCGTCAACGGCGGGTTCTTCCTGGCCGGTGGCGTGCACAACGTGATCATCCGCAACCTCACGATCCGCGACACCCGGATGGCCTCCGACGACCCGGACGACAAGGACTTCGACTACGACGGCATCCAGATGGACACCGCGCACCACGTGTGGATCGACCACAACACCATCGTGCGCATGAACGACGGCCTCATCGACAGCAGGCTCGACACCACGTACCTGACCGTGTCGTGGAACGTGCTGGCGGAGAACAACAAGGCCTTCGGCATCGGCTGGACGAGCAACGTGACGTCGCGGATGACCATCCACCACAACTGGATCCACGACAACAACCAGCGCAACCCCAGCACGGACAACGTCGCGTACGCGCACCTCTACAACAACTACCTGCAGAACATCACGTCCTACGGCAACTACGCCCGAGGCGCGACGAAGATGGTCCTGGAGAACAGCTACTTCGACAACGTGAAGGACCCCTACTACCGCGACGACGCCGCGCAGCTGCGGCAGTCCGGCAGCATCGTCGTCAACTCGACCGGTCAACAGGAGACGGGCGGCTCGGCCTTCACCCCGAGCACGTACTACGCCTACACCCTCGACCCGGCCACGAACGTCCCATCCCTCCTGCGCACCTACGCCGGACCGCAGGCCAACATCGGCGCCTGACCGGACAGTCACCCCTCGGCCGTCGTCCTTTTCGGACACTGTCCGAGGGGTGACGGCCGCGTCAGGGCAGGCCGGCGTGTGGGACCTCGACCTCGACGGCGAGTAGTCGCGCCTCACGTGTCGCGCGGCGTTCGTGCTCGGCGAAGGACGGTGCCGAGCACGCGAACAGGGTGCGGCCGTCATCGCCGCCGAGCATGCACGCGTAGACCCCGGTACCGGTGGGGATCTCGTCGAGGATCTCCCCGCCCTCGCGGACGCGGAGGAGTCGGGCGTGCAGCGCGTCGGCCACCCAGACGGCGCCCTCGGCGTCGGCGCAGATGCCGTCCGGGGCGACCTCGAGGCGTGCCAGCGCGGTCTCGACGTCGTCGGTCGCGGGGGGCTCGCCGAAGTGTGCCCACACCCGCTGGTTGGTCAGGTCGCCGTTCTCGTCGAGGTCGAAGGCGGTCAGGCGGCCCGCGAAGGTCTCGGCGACCACCAGCACCTCGCCGTGCAGGATCACCATGCCGTTGGGGAAGCGGAGGCCGTCGGCCACCGTGGTCACCGTGCCGTCCGGGTCGACGCGGCACAGGGTGGTGTCGCGCATGGCGGCGCCGCCCATCAGGTCGAAGCCGAAGTTGCCGACGTAGGCACGTCCCCGTTCGTCGACGACCATGTCGTTGAGCACCGCGGGCACGGCGTCGGAGAGGTTCGCGTGTTCCGCCAGCCCACCCGACTCGTCGCGGACCAGGACGCGGTGGTCGCGCATCGAGATGATCAGTGCGCGTCCGTCGGGCAGGAAGCCTAGGCCGGACGGCTGGCCGGGCACCTCGGCCATCACCTCGACGTTGCCTCGGCCGTCGGTCGCGAGGACCTGGTTGGTGTAGAAGTCCGAGACCCACAGGCGCCCGTCACGCCACCTCGGGCACTCCATGAACGAGTAGCCGTCGAGCACGACCGCCACGTCCCGGCCTGACGGCTCCATCGCCATGAATCTCACCTCGTAGGGGCCTGCCGGCTTCGTCGTGCGGCGGCACTCGATTCGCCTGCCGGTCAACGTAGCACCGTCGTCGGTCGGTCGTCAGGGTGTGGCGGGGTGGTCCGGGGGCGAGGACTGGAGGGTCTTCCACGTCAGCTCGGGTAGCGGGCCGCTGGTGATGTCGAGGTCCGTGCGGGCGTGGGCGTAGAAGTCGTTGCGCAGTCGCATGGCGTCGCGGTAGGCGTCGGCGAACGACGTCGTGTCGGGGTGGTCCTCCCTGAGGAGGCTTTCGAGCCGCCACACCCGCTCGCTCCACGCGCCCGCGGCCGAGATCGTCGCGGGCTCACCCAGGAGTAGGACGGTTTCCCAGCGCGCGGCGCGTTCGGTCTCCGCCTCGGCGAGGGCGGCGAACGCGGCGTCGAGGTCGACGGGCTGTCCCGTCGACAGCAGCCCTCTGGTCTCCGCGATCCGGCGGCACAGCCGGACCATGTGCTTGACCGCGTTCGCGTACTCCGAGTACGCGAGAAGGCGTTTGTCATCCCACCGGGCGGACTGTGCTCGTCGCCAACGGGTTCGCTCGGTCGTGGAGGTGACGACGAACGTGGCGGCCGAGCCGAGCAGGACACCGGCGATGGTCAACACCTGGGCGACGATCGGGTTCACGGGTCGAAGCCTGCCAGTTCCGAGGCTTTGTGGACAACAGTTCCGTTCACGCTGCGTCCAGTGATTGTTCACAATGGTATTACTGGTGTCCACTGTGGGGTGACGTCGGCTGTCCTTTTCTCGTGCTGGTGAGAGAATGCCGGTCATGAGAATTCGTGTAGCACTGGTCGCCCTGGCCCTTTTCTTCGCGGGCGCGCCTGCCGCGGTCGCGGATCCGGTCTGGGCGCCGCAGGTCAACGATGTCAAGGAGAAGCTGGAAACCGACTGCGGCCAGGCGTGGTTCTGGTCCGGCAGGACCGCGGGCGTGTCCGTCCGGGCCTACGCCGAAAACGCGGCGGCGAAGAATGACGGTTACACGCTCGCGGCCAAGTTGAAGGAGCAGCAAATACCGGAGCCGACCACCGACCAGGGCTGGCGAGAGTATTCGAAGTACTTCGCGCAGGGCGCGAAGTGCGAGGCGTTCGCGGTGGTCGGCGAGGATTTGCGGCCTGGCAACATCTGGGAGGAGGTCGAGTACCCGACGCTCAAGGCCAACCCCCTGGTCGCCTACGTGTGGCGGGTCGACACGCGAACGGACGAGGCCTGTGTGCTCTGGCAGAAGCCGACAATGCCCGACCAGGACTGTTTCACGGTCGACAAGTAGCTCCAAGGTCGACGGCTGACGCTCGGGGGTGTCCGGGCGGGGGAGCGATGGTCGCACGCGGATACCATCGGACCTCGAACGCCACGGACACCCCACGCAGTTAGCGTGCCTCTGACCTGGAGAGAACGTGCTTGACCACGCGGTCATCGACTCGCTGTTCCCCGCCGACCTGCCCGACCCCGAGCACTGGGAGCAGCACTACCCGCCGCGTGACCTGCCCGAGGGCGCCGAGGTCACCAGGTTCGGCCCGTCGCCGACGGGGTTCGTGCACATCGGCGGCGTGTACGTGGCGATGATCGACCAGGACGTCTCCGCACGCACGGGCGGCCGGTACCTGGTGCGGGTCGAGGACACCGACCAGTCGCGCGAGGTCGTCGGCGCGCTGGAGCAGTTCGAACGTGCGTTCGACTACTTCCGCATTCAGCCGACCGAGGGCGAGGGCAACGGCGAGTACGGGCCCTACCACCAGTCGGCCCGCGAGCGGATCTACCTCACCTACGTGCGCCACCTGCTGCGCCGGGGCCAGGCGTACCTGTGCTTTGCCACCCGCGACGAGCTGGCCGACATCACCGCACGTCAGCAGGCCACCAAGGTCCCGCCCGGCTACTACGGCACCTGGGCGATCTGGCGTGACGCCGACCCCGAGAAGGTGGCCGCCGAGCTCGCCAAGGGCAGCCCGTACGTGGTGCGGTTCCGCGCACCCGACGAGGCGGCCGGGCAGCGCGCCCGTTTCGACGACGCCATCCGCGGCGAGCTGGAGCACGAGGCCAACCGCAACGACGTGGTCATCCTCAAGGCCTCCGACCAGCCCGTACGGCTGCCCACCTACCACTTCGCCCACGCCGTCGACGACCACCTGATGCGCACCACGCTGGTCGTCCGGGGTGAGGAGTGGATCTCCTCGGTGCCGCTGCACCTGCAGCTCTTCGACGCGCTGGGGTTCGCCCCGCCCCGGTACGCCCACATCGCGCCGCTGATGAAGCAGATCCCGGGCGGCAAGCGCAAGCTGTCCAAGCGCAAGGACCCGGAGGCCTCGGTCGACTTCTACATCTCGGCCGGCTACCCCGCCGACGCGGTCCTCTACTACCTGCGTGGCCTGGCCAACGGCCGTCTCGCCGAGATGCCCCTGGCCCAGGCGCTGACCGAGCCGATCCACCTGGTGGAGTGCGGGGTCGCCGGGCCGCTGGTGGACCTGGTCAAGCTCGAGGACATCTCCGCGGACCACATCGCCACCCTGACGGGCGAGCAGATCCTCGACGAGCTGCGCACGTGGGCCGCCGCCCACGACCCCGAGGTGGTCACGGTGCTCGACACCAACCGTGACCTGGCCCTGCGTGCCCTCGCGGTCGAGCGCGACGGCGTCGAGAACCCTCGCAAGGACCTGCGCAAGTGGTCGGACTTCCGGCCCGCGTACGGGTTCTTCTTCACCGAGCTGTTCACCCCGGTCACCGACCCGGCCGACGAGCGGCTCGGCGGGCTCGACCCGCAGCTCGTCCAGGCGTTCCTCGCCGACTTCGCCGACGACTACCAGCCACTCGACGACGGCAGGGAGTGGTTCGACCAGATCCGCCAGCTCGCGACCAAACACGGCTTCGCACCCAGCCCGAAGGAGTTCAAGAAGAACCCCGACGCGTTCCCCGGCTCCATCCGCGAGGCCTCGCAGCTCGTGCGCGTCACCCTCACCGGGGCCACCCGCAGCCCGGACCTCCACGCCGTCGCCACGACGCTCGGCACCGAGGAGGTCCAGCGCCGTCTCCGCGCGCTCACGCGGAAGTCAACACCCTGATGTGATGACACACAAGAAAGCATGTCACTCACGCGGAGGGCGTATCTCTGCTTCTACTTCAACAGCAACTACGCGGGTGCTCGTGCCGACTATCTGTATTCGGACGGAAACCTCGACAACGAGCGGTTCAACAAAGGCGGTTCCGGCGCGAACGGCTACAACGTCGTGGTGAAGAACAACGCCGCGTCGGTCGTCAACAACTGGTCCTATTCCGCGACTGTCTACTACAACAGCGGCTGCAACGGCAGCGTGGCGTCGCAGACGATCGGTGCCTACGGCAAGGCCAACCTCAACGCGTCCATGAAGAACGAGAACGCCAGCTTCAGGGAGCCTTCGTAACGGCGGGCGTGCGTGAGGTCGGGTGTGCGTGAGGTCGGGTGTACTGAAGGGCCCCTTCGTAACGCTGGGCGTACTGAAGGGAGCCTTCGTAACGGCGGGTGTGCGTGAGGTGGCCGGGAAGCTCGGGCGCCTTCAGCGACTGCGCCAACCGCGACCAGTTCTGACCTCGGCCTCGCGGTCGCCGTCGCGCGACGGGGCCGTGCGGGCGTCGACCACCACCAGACCGGAGGCGAGCCCGGACAGGCCGCGGTGGGAGCGTGGGCGCCAGGCGAGCACGGCGCTCGCGACGAGCAACGCGAACGCCAGCGGGCCCGCACCCGGCACGTGGTCGCCGAGGCCGGTCAGCACGTAGTAGCCGAAGGTCCCCACCAGCAGCGCGGGCACCAGCCGCACCCCGGGATGGCGCCCGTCCGACCGGACCCGGCGCAGGCGCACGGCACGCTGGCCGAACGTCGCGCCCGCCGGGGCGAACGCGGGCAGTGCGAGCAGCAGCACCGCGGGCAGCCAGGTCGACAGCACGACCTCGGTGAGCGGGTCGTTCCCCGGTTCGCGTTCGAGGGTGTACCAGGCGGTCAGGCTGACCGCCACGTTGACGGCCATGCCGAGCAGCGCGACCCCGAGGAGGTCGACGAGCATGCCGAGCAGTCGCCTGCCGGTGGTGATCGGGCGGGGTGCGTCGGCCGGCAGCGCGGGCGTGCCCTGCAGCCTGCGCAGCAGGGGCGCGCCGAGGATGCCGAGCGCGGTGCCGAGGGTGTTCGCGACGAGGTCGTCGACGTCGAACAGGCGGTACGGGCAGGGGAACAGGAACCAGTTGCCGCTGCGCTGGGTGCATTCGATCAGGAGCGACACCAGGAAACCGGCGAGGACGATGGTCGGCACGCCCCGGCGCCGCAGGTACAGCCGCAGGTAGGCGCCGAGCGGCAGGAAGAGCACCACGTTGAAGGCACCCTGCTGCACGGCGGGGTTGGTGAGCACGCCGGGGTACTGGCGGATGTCCGACATGATCGCGAACGGGTCGAGCTGCGCGTGGGTGAACCGGGTGTGCGCCGTGCACCAGGCGGCGTCGAGGGGCGGCAGCGGCAGCAGCGTGTACGCGACGAGCGCGAACCCGTAGACGAGGAAGCCGAACGCGACCAGCCCCGCGCCGAAACCCAGCTCGCCGCGACGGCGGTAGGTGCGGTAGATGAACGGCACCAGCAGCAGCACCGCGAGCACCATGCCGCCGACGACCGCGATCACCGCGGGAAGGACCCTCGACTCCACCACGACTCCCCGAGTGCCATGAAGGACTTCCTGGAACCCGGTCGTGATCGCGACCGGGACAACGCACGAGATCGTCGTGACCTCTCCACGGGATCTTCACATCTCACCCCGACCATCTCCACGGCAGGTACCCCCAGCCGGTCTGCGGGTATCGCGGACATATCGGAAACCGCATACGCCGACGCAACGGTCTTCCGTCTTCGGTGGAGGCACGGGCCACGACTGGCGGTCCGCATGCCGGCTCGCCGAAAGGACCGTGATCTTGGACTTGGACTCCGCGCGTGGTGTCGACCGGCGGCGACTGCTCGGGTGGGGTGGGCTGGCCGCCGTGGGCGTGGCGGCGGGTGCCACCCCCGGCCACGCCGAACCGGCACGGACCGACCGCGACATCCCGCCCGACACCCGGCCCGGCGGCGCCTACGACCGGTTCGTCGCGAAGCTGGCCGAGGAGGACAGGTTCTCCGGCGTCGTGCTGCTGTCGCACCGGGGCCGGACCGTGCTGTCGCGCAGCTACGGCATGGCCGACGAGGAAAGGGGGATCCGCAACCACGAGGACGTCGCGTTCGACCTCAGCTCGGCGAGCCAGCCGTTCCTCGCGGTGGCCGTCCTGCGGCTGGCCCAGGATGGCGGGCTGGCGCTGTCGGACACGGTGGGTACGCACCTGACGGGCTTCCCCCCGGACGTCGCCGAGCAGGTCACCATCCACCACCTGCTCACCACCACCGCCGGGCTGGACGCCCCGATGCCGGACTGGCAACGCGTCTTCACCAGCACAGATGAAGTGCACGAGTACCACGAGCGGTGGACCCGGCAGGCGACACTGGCGGTGCCACCCGGCTCCGGGAACCAGGGGCACACCTCCGGCGCGGGCGCCGGCCTGGCCATCGCCGCGCAGATCGTGGAGGCCGTGTCCGGGACGACGTTCTGGGACTATGCGCACCAGCACGTCTTCGGGCGCTCCGGCATGCGGGGCTCGGGGTACTTCACGCGGTCGCGGTGGCTGACCGACGAGCACATCGCGCACCCGTACATGAGTCAGGCCGACGGCAGCCGGGTGGATGCCGTCCGCAACCTGGACAGGGGCGGCCTGGCGCCGGAGATCCAGGGCAGGAACCCGGCCCGGGGCTTCATCGGCCACGCCTCCGGCGAGGGCTTCGCCACAGCGCCGGACCTGGTCCGGTTCGCGCACGCGTTGCGTGACGGCACGGTCCTGGACCGGCCCTACGCCGACCTGCTGACCGGGGCCAAGCTCCCCGGCCGGACGCCGACGTCGTTCGTGGCGTACTCGGGTCCGCTGCACCTCGTCGACGGCCGTCAGTGGGTGTTCGGACGCGGCGGCGCCAACGCGGGCAGCGCCGCCAACTGGGACATCTACCCGGACACCGGTTGGGTCGGTGTCGTCCTCGGCAACCACGACGACATCCCGTTCCTGGAGATCCTCCAGCAGCAGACCCAGGCCATCACCGGCCGGCCCGCCGACCCACCGGGTGGCGGCGGCTGACGCGGTGCCGGGGGCCGTTCGGCTGCTCAGCGGCAGCCGCTTGCCGAGGTGTTCCCGGGGATCCTGCGGGTTCCGACCACCGGCAGGTGCTTGATGCCGTTGATGAAGTTCGAGTGCAGGTGTGCCGGCTCGCCCGCCGCCTCGAAGTGCGAGAACTGGAGGAACAGCTCGGCGAAGAACTCCTCGAGCGTGGTCCGCACCAGTGCGTGGCCGAGGCAGTAGTGCGGGCCGACGCCGAGGGCGAGATGGCGGCCCGCGTCACGCCGGATGTCGAAGGTGAACGGGTCCGGGAACACGGTCGCGTCGCGGTTCGCCGAGCCGAGCCATGCCGCGACCGCCTCGCCCTTGCCGATGGTGGTCTCGCCGAGCCGGACATCGCGGGTCGCGTAGCGGATGAAGTGGCTCGCGGGTGAGCTCCACCGCAGCGCCTCCTCGATGCCGCCGTCCAGCAGGTCGGGGTGGTCGGCCCAGTCCGCGTACGTGCCGCTCGCGGTCAGCTCGACCAGGGCCGCGTTCGGCACCTGCGGTGTCGTGACGTTCGCGCCGAGCAGCAGGCTGTAGCAGTTGGCGACGATCTCGGCGGCACCGAGCGGTTCGCCGTCCTCGACGCCCACCGCGCGCAGCGCGTCGACCAGGTCGGTGGTGCCGGTGTCCTCGCGCCGGGTCAACGCCTCGTGCAGCGACGCGAACAGCTCCCGGTGTGCCCGGTCCAGGGTGGCCTGGGCGCCGCCGGGGCCGACGAGGTCAGGGTCGTCCGGCGCGACGGCCTGCGCCGTCAGGCGCGTCAGGTGCGCCCACGTGTCCCTGGGGAGGCCCATGAGCGTGCCCATGACCGCCATCGGCAGCTGGTCGGTCAGCGCGGCGAAGTCGAACGGCTCGCCGTCGACGACCCTGGTCAGCAGGCCGTGCACCTCTTCGCGGATCGTGGCGCGGTGTTCGGCCACCACGCCGCCCGCCAGCGCACGCCGGATCGGCGACCGCATCCTCGTGTGTCGCGGCGGATCGGTCGCGGGTAGCTGACGGCCGCCGGCGGGATCCTTGCGGCCCAACAGGTTCAGCAGGGTGCCGTGCTCGGACGTGAACGCCGTGTGGTCGCGCAGGACCGTGGCGACGTCGGCGTGTGTCGTCACCGACCAGAACCCGAGACCCGGGCGGACCTGTTGCCAGTGCACGGGCTCGTGGGTGCGCATGGCGAGCCAGACGGCGTGCGGGTCGCCCTTCGCGTGTACCGCCGGGTCGAACAGGTCGACCGTGCTGAGGTCGATCGGTTCGTCGCCGCTCGGGTGGGTCAGTCTCATCGTGGTTCCCCCTCGTTCTCTGCGATGTGCTCGGCAAGCCCCGCGACCGTCGGGTTCTCGAAGAACAGCGTCGCCACGGGCAGGTCGATCGACAGCTCGCGGCGGGCACGATCGAGGATGTCCACCGCCAGCAGCGAGTTGCCGCCGATGTCGAAGAAGTCGTCGTGAACGCCCACGTGCGGCACCGCCAGGGTGTCCGCCAGCAGACGGGCCAGTGTCGCCTCGACCGGAGTGCGCGGCGGGTCGCGGGTGACGTCCACATCGGACGGCTCGGGCCGCGGTGCCGACAGGGCGGCCCGGTCGATCTTGCCCGCGCTCGTCAGCGGGAACTCCGCGAGCAGCACGATCGCCGTGGGCACCAGGTGCCTCGGCAGTCGCAGGCGCAACGCGGCGCGTAGTTCGGTAGACAGGTTCTCGGTCACGTGCGCGGGCACGACGTAGGCGACGAGAACCCCGTTCCTCGCCAGGACGACGGCCTCGGCCACACCCGGCAGGTCGGTCAGCGCGGCGGCGACCTCGCCCGGCTCCACGCGGTGTCCCGCGATCTTCACCTGGTCGTCGACGCGGCCGAGGAACTCGAGCATGCCACCCGCGCCGCGGCGGACCACGTCGCCGGTGCGGTACATGCGTTCACCCGGCACGAACGGATCGGGGACGAAGCGCTCGTCCGTCCACCCAGGACGGTTGAGGTAGCCGCGAGCGAGCCCGGCGCCGCCGGTGTACAGCTCTCCCTCTGGAACCGGCCGCAGGTTCTCGTCGAGGACGTACACGCGGGTACCGGGGAGCGGCGTCCCGATCGGCACCGTGCCGGTGACCTGGCGGGTGACCGTGTGGGACGTGGTGAAGCACGTGTTCTCGGTCGGGCCGTAGGCGTTGACCATGCGGACACGCGGGTGTGCGCGCCGGACCCGGTTGACGTGTGCGGGGGAGAGCACGTCACCGCCCGCGACGAGCTGACGGAGCCCGCCGAGGCTGTCCAGGTGGTGGTCGACCATGCGGTGGAACAGGCCCGAGGTGAGCCACAGCGTGGTGATCCGCTCCCGCCGCAGCGACTCGGCCAGCTCGGGCAGGGACAGCGGACCGGGTGGGTGGATGACGAGGCAGCCGCCGTTGCACAGAGCGCCCCAGATCTCGAACTCGGACGGGTCGAACGTCAGGGCGCACAGCTGGAGGAACGTCTCGTCGGGTCCGAAGTGGAGCCAGTCCGTGTCGTGGACGAGCCGGACCACGCCGCGGTGTGGCACGGCGACGCCCTTGGGATGGCCCGTCGAGCCGGACGTGTACCGCACGTAGGCCAGGCTGTCCGCCGACCCGCGCACCGGAGGTGGTGTGGTGTCGACGGGTTCGCCGTCCACCGTCAGGACGTTGACGCCCGGCAGGGGAATCGCGACACGGGCGACCACCACGCGGACGTCCGCCTGCTCGAACACGAGTCGTCGCCGCACGGCGGGCTCGTCGAGATCCAGCGGCAGGTACGCCGCGTCCGCCTTCAGCACGCCCAGCAGCGCGACGACCATCTCGAACGAACGCCGGACACACACGCCGACAACGGTTTCCGGACCGACGCCCTCGGCTCGCAGCCGCCGCGCCAGGTTCTCCGCGCGCTCGTCGAGCTGCCGGTAGCACAGCTCCGCACCGAGGAAACGCAACGCCGTCGCGTCGGGGGTGCGTGCCGCGTGCTCGGCGAACAGCTCGGCTGTCGTCATCGGTCGAGCCGCGCCAGCACCCTGGCCAGTTCGTCGGGCATGGACAGGAACGGCGAGTGCGACGAGTCCAACTCGACCACGGCGGTCGGCCGCGCCGAGATCGCGTCGATCTCCTCGACGAAGGCGCGCTGCAGGTCGACAGGGAACGCGTTGTCCCGCAGACAGACCACGTACGTGTGCCGCACCATCCCGTACCGGGCGGCGGTCACGGTGAGCGTCTCCGCCGTGATGCCCGCCGGTGCGTCCGGGGTGAGCATCGAGATCGCGGCGGCCGCGGTGGCGTCGTCGACGTCGTTGAACAACGTGTCCTGGATGACGGGGTGGCGCTCGGGGTCGCCGGTGTCGATGCGCAGCGCGCCGATCTCGGTGGGATCGCCGGTGAGGAGGTCGGCCACCGGCCGCTTCGCGTTGGCGGCCAGGCTGAAGTAGTGGTTCACCGGCCTGCCGCCGACGGGGGCGAACGCCGACACGTAGACGAGGTCGCTGACCAGCTCCGGGGCCAGCTCGGCGGCGGCGGTGGCCACGACGCCACCCATGCTGTGCGAGACCAGCACACACGGCCGTCCGTTGCCGATCCGCCGCAGCTGGTCGACCAGGGTCGCCGCGGCCGAGGAGGCGGTGACGGCCGCGACCCGCGAGGGCTCGGCGGCGTAGGCGGCGGCGTCGAACGGCCTGCGCCAGCGCGCCAGGGGCGACGAGCCCTTCAGCCCCTGCCCGTCGAGGTCGACGGCCACCGCGGGCACACCGAGACCGGCCAGGTGTTCGGTGACCTGGCTCCAGCACCAGCTGCCGTGCCAGAAACCGTGTGCGAGGACGACCGGGGGAACGAGATCCATACCCGAACGCTAGGGTCGTCGGGCCGGCTCAACCACGGCCTGTCAGTACGTGGATATCCTGTGTGAGCCTGGTCAACCGCTCCTGGCTGGACGTGCCGGCCGCCGCGTGGAGCGTGTGCAGGCGCTGTCGCGACTGCGAGCTCACCATCTGGGCACAGTCGAAGTCGAGGCGGCCGACGCGCTCGTCGTGCACGCTCACCGACGACGCGTAGGACCGGGAGACCCGGTGCGCCGCCCACATCCGCGTGAACTCGGGGCTCGCGGCGCGGAGGTCGGTGACCAGTGCCATGGCGTTCTCGTCGTAGTCGCGCTGCGCGACGACGACACGCAGGTAGGCGACGTAGGCGCGACCGATGGCGGCCTGCTGGTCCGGCGGGTTCAGCACGGTCCGCCGCCACCTGGCCGACCCGAACCAGCACCAGATCATGTTGGCCTCCCAGCCCGGCAGGCCCGCGACGTGCCCGAACAGCGTGCTGTGCAGGTCGTTCTGCGCCACGACGGTGGCGAGGTCGTCCGCGACGAACGCCGGCGAGGTCGTGCCGACCGCCCGCATGACCGACAGCAGCTGAGGGTCGACGAAGCCACCCGGTTTCCGTGCCGCGGGCGCGGGATGTCCCGCCAGCCGGTAGAGGTAGCCGCGTTCGTCGGCGTCCAGCAGCAGGGCCCGCGCCAGCCCGGCGAGGATCGCGGTCGACGGCTGCGGGCCACGGCCCTGTTCGAGCCGTTCGTAGTAGGTCGTGGACATGTTGGCCAGGCGCGCCACCTCGTCGCGGCGCAGCCCCGGCGTCCGTCGTCGTCGCCCGGCGGGCAGGCCGCGCCCCTCCGGCGTCAACGCCTCGCGCCGCCGCCGCAGGAAGTCGGCCAGCTCCTCACGCATGATGTTGTCCCCCACCCGTCCCACCGTCGCACACCATCGGCGACACGCCCGCCGTCGTGCGCGATCAAGCCGTCTCGCCGGGGACTTCCGGGCAGAGTGGGCTCCGCGGTGGCGAGGACTTCCGGCGCGCCCGTCACGTTTCCCGGGGCGTGGACGATGCGCCGCTGCCTCAGGCGCCACCCTACGAGTCGGCGAGCGCGCCCAGTGCACGTTTGTCGATCTTGCCGATGAACGACTCCGGGATCGCGTCGAGGACCGGGTACGACGCGGGACCGATATGTCCGGGTCGAGCCGTGCGCCGCCGACTTGCGTGCAGAAAACAGTCCGGTCTGCATCCAACTCGACCCCGTAATCTTCCACGGCGGTGAATTGATGTTCTGTTAGATTTCATTCGCCCTGGAAAAGACGCCGCTCCATGCGGTCCAGCACTCGACGTGAGGTGACCCGCACGGGATGACGAATATCGTATTCGACGAACGGCATCCTGTTCGTCAGGTGCTCCGGGAAAGGCGTGCGCGCGGCGGCGGTGTCGGCCGGCGGGACGATCCTTTCAAGATCGGGCTCGCAATCGAGGGCGGCGGCATGCGGGGAGTGGTGTCCGCCGCGATGCTGACGGCTCTGGAGGACCTCGGCTACGCCCCGTGCTTCGACGAGATCTACTGCTGCTCGTCCGGGGCGATCAACGGCGCCTATTTCATGACCGGCACGACGTGGTTCCCATTGTCGATCTATTACGACGACCTCACCACGGGCGAGTTCCTCGATTTCCGTCGCCTGCTGCGCAGGCAGGGTCCCATGAACCTGACGTACGTCTTCGACGAGGTGCTGACGCGGCGCAAACCGCTCGACTACGAGGCCATCATCGCGTCCGAACAGCGCCTGCACGTCATGGTCACCGACGTGGACGCGCTCAGGCCGCTCGACATAGCCGAATTCGACTCGGCCGGGGATCTCCGGGCCGCGCTGCTGGCCAGCACGTGGCTGCCGCTCGCGATCAGTGGCACCGCCACCTTTCGCGGCAGTCGCGCCATCGACGGCGGTGTGCTCCAGTTCCACCCGTTCCGCGCGGCCCGCGCCGACGGCTGCACCCACATCCTCTCCCTGAGCACCAAGCCGATCGGTCCGCTGGACCGCAGGGTCTCGGTCACCAACCGGCTGGTCGCGAGGCACCTCGAACGTGTCCGCCCCGGCCTCGGCAGGGGATTCCTCGCCTCGACTCACCAGTACGTGACCGAGGACAGGCCGTTTCTCGCGGCCAACCGTGCGAACCCCACCGCGGAACCGGCGGTGTTGGACCTGGCGCCGCTTCCCGGCACGCCCGAAGTGAGACGACACGAGATGAACCCGCTGGCTCTCTTCAACGGCGCCCGCGCGGCATACCGGACCACCTATCTGGCGCTTGAGGGGCGAGACGTCGTCGTCATCCCGCGACTGACCGCTCATGCCGTCGAACTCGTCAGGAACGACTCCTGATGAACGACCTCCCGCAACCCCCGGCAATCGACGCCGAGGCATTCCGCCCACTCTTCAGGCAGGTGGCGGCCCTCAACGGCACGGCGTCCGACGCGACCCGATTACGGGCCATCCGAAGGATCTGCGGCACCCCGGACGAATGGCGCAGGCTCCTGGCCGCCATACCGCTCGACAAGCTCTCGTTCCACCTGGAGGTGGGCCTCCAGCGGTCCGACGCCATCGACCGGCTGGCGCAGTGGTGCGGCGGGTTCAAGGCGAACTCGTCCGGCCACACCAGATCCCAGGCCGAGACCTACGGCTACCTGAGCGTGCTCCTGCTGACCCTCGTCACGATGCAGGAGGCCGGCGCTCCCAGGAGCACACCGGCGTCGACCGCTGACGGCGACGACGGGAACGTCGGCCACGACTGCGGCCTGTGCAGGCGGTTGGTCCAGGACGCGGCCGTACGTGCGACGCTGCTCGGCCTCTACGCACCCCGGCCCGGGTCGGGAGGCGACGAGCAGGCACACGCGGAGTGGCGCCGGATCCGACCCGAGACGCTGGAGTTCCACCGGCACGGCACCACGTCGATCATCCTGGGCGGCACACCACTCGCCTCGTCGGGGCGGCAGATCAGGTTCGCGCTGAAGTGCGTGCTGTTCCCGTACTCGAACATCCCGATCATCGCGCGCAAGACCAGGAACTACGCGAACGACCACAACTCGACGGACCGCGACGGCCGGGCGGTCCAGCACATGGTCCAGGTCTGGGCGAGCACCGACGACTGGATTCTCATGGACATGGCCGACGGGATCACGTTGGCCGAGGAACTCGCGAGGATGAAGCGGGAGAAGGCGGCTTTCGAGCTGGTGGGCAGGGCGCCGAGACGGGGGACGACCGTCGGGGGCAACGTGCGCCTGGACCTGATCAGACGACTGGGGCTGCCGCTCCTGCACGCCCTGGCACAGCTGCACGTCCAGGGCAAACAGCACGAGGACCTCTCGCCCACCAACATCATCGTCAAACGGAAGGCGTCGGTGGGGCACGGCCAGGACTACGAGGTCACCTTCATCGACTTCGGGCGGAACTACCTGTACACCAGCGCGGTCGGCAGTCTCGAGGGCGCGGAGGGGGTGTACGTCGCCCCGGAGATCCGCGACAGCGCGGACGACGTGCCCGGCGCCGACCTCTACTCGCTCGGCCGGATCCTGATCACCGTCGGCGACGTCGGCGAGAACAGCGACGGCACCATTCCCGACCGGTTCTACGGGCAGGCGCCGCTCATCGCCAGGGTGATCGAGGACCTCACCGACCGCGAGCCCGCACGGCGGCTGCTGGTCTTCAGGATGGCGGCCGACAACCCGGACGTGTACCGCACCGTCGGCGAGGTGCTCGAGCAGGAACTGGACGTGACGCAGGAGGCACTGGTCACCGACCCGGAGCTGCGTGGCTACGCCGTGCCCGTCGACCGGCAGTCCCTGAGCTCGTCCGTGAGATCCCTGCTGCCGCTGTCCCGGGAACCGAAGAAGCAGCGGAGGATCTATCGCTTCCGCAGGCGGCAGGGCGTTCTCTCCGACCCGCGGCGCTCGATGCACGCGCGCTGGCTGCTGGTGTTCTCGGTCCTCGCCTCCGTGAACCTCTACGTGTGCTGCACGGTGTGCGTCTACTGGTTCCTGCGTGACGTCGGGATCGACGTCCTCAACCCGCAGAGCCAGGCGTTCCTCCGACTGGTCGGCGCGCGGCCGGACACCATCCCGCTGGTCGACGACCTCCGGCAGTCGGGCTACGAGCTGGGGAACCTGGCGGAGAACACGCCGGCACGCCTGATCGGGCTCAGCTTCGCGCTCTGCGGCGCCAGGTACTACCAGAACATCTTCAGCGGCCTCACCACACGGGTGGCGCGTTCTCCCGCGATGGCCGGAGCCGGGTCGCGGGTCGTGACCGAGGTGGCGATGCGGTCGATGGCCGTCTGGTCGTCGTGGCTCATCCTGGCGTGCAACCTGGTGCAGGTCGCCTGGTGGCCACTCGCCACGGCGATCGGCTACACCGGCGTGCTGCTGGCGAACGTGTCCAGTGCGAGGTTCGCGGTCAGGCACCTCGAGCGGGCGCGGGCGAGTGGGCTGAGCACGGTGCCCCCCGCCCATCAGAAGATCCCGGGCCTGGAGAGCTACCGGCAGTGGGGCGCCAGCATGTTCTTCTACGCGGTGAGTGTGTGGGCCTTCGCGTTGGCGCTCTACGGCGGACTGCTCAAGGACACCTACGTGTACGCGTTCGTGGTCGTCCTCGTGAACATCGGTCTGTTCTACATCATCAAGACGGGCACCAACGGACTCGAGGTGCGTGCGGGGCTGAACCGCTGCTTCCTCGCCGCGGAACGCCTGCGCTTCGAGGCCGAGGCAGGCAGCGGGCTGACCGCGCCGAGGGACAAGCCCCAGCGGGTGCTGATCTCCGAGACGACCCCGACGTGAACGAGCCGCTCACCTGACACCTCGGGTGTCCGGACCACCGAACCGGGAGGCCATGGTGTCGATGAGGTTCTGGGCGCGTTCGAGGACGTGGGAGCTGTACGTCCCGCTCGCGCGGGCGTCGAGCAGTGCGTTCTGCTGCGCGTCGACGAGCAGGCGCTGCAGTTCCCGTCGTTGCTGGAGCGGGCTGTCCGGGGCCTGTTCGGTCAGCATCTTCTCGATGGACTCGGCGAAGGCGAGGTTGCGCTCCCGTGTCTGGTCGAGCAGGTCGTCGTCGAAGGGGTCGCCGTTCTCGCGGCGCAGGGTCGGGCTCTCGAGGAGGGACTGGGTGGCGGCCTGCAGCTCGGTCGTGAGGTGCGCCAGCTCGCGCTGGTCCTGGTCGGCGTCGGTGCCCTGGATGCCGAGCCGCTTGACGACCACGGGCAGAGTGCCGCCCTGGACGACGAGGGTGACGATCGCGACGGTGAAGGCGACCAGCACGAGCTCGGCGCGGTGGGGCACGTCGGTCGGCAGCGACTGGGCCGCCGCGAGGGTGACGACGCCGCGCATCCCGGACCAGGCGAGCACCGCGCCGCCGCGCCAGCCGAGTCCCTCGTTGGCGAAGAAGACGGCGTCGGCGTGGCGTCTGCGGAGCATCACGGTCGCCCTCTCGTACCGGCGCGGCCGGTCGGGGTGCGGGCCGCGCGCGGTGAGCCGGTCGAGCACGGCCTCGATCCGCTCGATGAGCCTGCCCGCGTCCTGCTGCTGATGCCGGAGCATCGCGACGAGCGGGATGACGAACACGACCCGCAGCACGACCAGCGTGAGCGTCGTGAGCAGCCCGAACCCGATCGCCGTCCACACGCCGTCGCCGGATTCGTGGACCGCGCTGACCACGGCGGTGATCTCGAAGCCCATCAGCAGGAACACGCCGTTCTCGAGGAGCAGCTGGATCGTCCGCCAGTTGGTGCGTTCGGAGATGCGGTCGTGGGCGGTGAACCGGCTCGCGCTCTTGTGTCCGGTGATCAGACCGGCCGTGACGACGGCGATGACCCCGGACGCGTGCAGCTCCTCAGCGGGCAGGAACGCCAGGAACGGCACCACGAACGAGATCGCCGTGGTGAGCACGGGCTGTTCGCGGATCCGCGAACGCACCCACACCGACCCGTGGCCGACCAGCACGCCGACGGCGATGCCGACGAACACGGCGAAGGCGAACTCGCCGAGCGCGCCCCGGAACGACACCACCCCCGCGGTCGCGGCCACGGCCGTGCGCAGCAGCACGAGCGCGGTGGCGTCGTTGACGAGGCCTTCGCCCTCGAGGATCGTGACCAGGCGGGGCGGCAGCCCGAGGCGCTTGCCGACCGACGTCGCGGCGACCGCGTCCGGCGGGCTGACCACCGCGCCGAGCGCGACGGCCGTGGCGAACCCGATGTCGGGAACCAGCCACCAGATCAGCAGCCCGGTGCCGAACGCCGAGACCAGGACGAGCAGCACGGACAACGCCCCGATGGTCCCGAAGTCCCGGCGGAAGTCGAGTACGGGGACGTTGACCGCAGCCGCGTACAGCAGCGGCGGCAACACCCCGGCCAGGATCCACTCCGGTTCGAGGAACAGATCGGGCGCGCCGGGTAGCCGGCCGCACCCCATCCCGACGAGCACCAACAGCACGGGTGCCGCGACGCCCAGCCGCGGTGCGAAGTACGACACCGCCACGATGATCAACACCGCCATTACGGCCAGCAGCGCCGGCTCCCGCATCTCCGCACCCGTCCCGTCTCGCCCCGTGTCCCTCCACAGTGTGCTCGACAGGGCCGGGACCTGCCGGTTCGGGTGTCCGGAGTGGACTCAGCCGTTACCGGTGAAGACGTCGTCGATGATGAACGTCTCGTTGGCGTCGGCCGTGCTGCTGGCCGAGAACTGGTGGCCGGTCATGTTGCTGGTGGCGCCGTCGGCACGGGTCGCGCTGCCGGTCGTGACGCCGTTGACGGTGACCGTGGCCCGGGTCGCGGTGGCGTCGACCCGGATGGTCGACCACACGGCCGTCGACGGGTCCAGCGCGGGACCGGAACCCAGGGCGTGCCAGGCGTTGCCCGCGTAGTAGCGGACCGTGCCGTCGCTCCAGACCGACAGGTGGTAGGCCGTGCGGCGCTGACCGCTCACCGGCGTGGCCAGCAGGTCGAACATGAACGACGACGGCGAGCCCTCGCCTGTCGGCCGCCACTTCACGGGGTGGAACCGGAACTCGAGGGTCCTGGTCGCGCTGGAGGAGTCGGTCCGCCGGACCGCGGGCAGGTGCTGGGCGTGGTCGTCGGTGATGAACAGCGCACGGCCGCTCCCGCTGCCCGCCGTGGACGTCGTGACCCAGACACCCTGGTGGCCCCTGCCCTGGTCGTCGACCGTGTAGTCGACGGAGTACCCGCGGGGGATGCCGTTCACCGGGTCGTTCTCGAAGGAGTCCACGTCACCCGCGTACAGCTCGATCTCGTTGAGCATGCTGCACGGCGCGGTGACGCCCGGCGGGCAGTAGGACGCAGGCCCGGTGAGCACCCGCACGTACTGGGCCTTCCGTGCCGGGGGCGAGGTGTAGCGCAGCGCGTAGCCTTCCTGGTTCGTCACCGAGTACCAGTCCTGCCACGGGTCGCTCGCGTCCAGCCTGGTCTGGACGGTCGCGCTCTGCGTGCCGCCGAGCGCCAGGCTCAGACCCGCCCTGGTCAGCGTGTAGGGCCGGTCCAGCGCGAGGTCGAACGTGCCGGTGCCGCCCTGTTCGAACGCGCCGGACCACAGCTCGGTGCTGCCGTCCACCGCACCCCGTGCCCCGCTGCGGTCGTGACCGGCCACCGCACCGAGGTCACCGCTCAGCCGCGCCTTCGACGACAGGTCGATCTTGCCGGTGTCGGCGGTGAGCACGTCGGCCATGGCACGCATTATCTGGAACTCCGTCGTGCCGCCGGACATGGGTGCGTTGTGCCACTTGCACTTGTTGTAGTGCGTGCCCTGGTAGGTGACGGCGTGGCAGCTGTCGGCGAGCAGCACGGCACGGTTCGACTCCGTCCACGCGAAGTCGGCGTTGCCGCTGCTCCCTTCGTTGAGGTCCTGCGGGCTGGCCGTCGAGTGGTTGTCGTAGTAGACCTTCCTGACGTTCCACGTCGTGCCCCTGCCGTCGTAGGACAACGCGATGGAGTTGTCCGGCCGCCCGGCGACGAGTGCGAGGATTCCGTTGGGCAGCAGGGAGAGTCTCGGGTTGATCCGGCCGAACGGGCGGTTGCCCGAGGAGTCCGCGGCGAACTCGGGAATCCCCTGCGGTGCGGCCGTCCACGTGGTGCCGAGGTCGGTGGACATCCTGCGCCACAGGTTGTCGTAGGTCGACGACCGGCTGACGGTGATCAGGTCACCGTCGGAGTTCAGGGCGAGTGCCGTCTCCGAGTAGCCGCGGGTGGACGAGCCCTGGGCGATGACGCTGCGCAGTGTCCAGCTCCCGCCCGCGTTGGTGCTCTGCACGAGCAGCGCGGACTGGCCGCCGGACAGGTTGGCGTACCCGGCCATCAGCAGCGGCCCGTTCGGCACCTGGACGACCGTGTTGGGGAAGAAGTTCGAGCTGGTTGCGGCGAAACTCTGCGGTGCGATGTCGAGCGTCGCGTTCGCGGTGGTGGGGAACGTCGTCCCGCTGTCGGTCGAGTACCGCATGACCAGCGTGCGTCGCTGCAGGGAAACCGAGGTCTGGCCGATGAACTGCGCGTCGATGACCCGCCCGTCGGACAGCCGCGCGCTCGCCTCGTAGCCGGGGCGCGTCGTCGTGGCGAAGGTCTGGCCGCCGTCGGTCGAGACCAGCTGGCCGTTGTCCGACGCGCCGTCGGCGTCGTAGTGGTCGACGTAGCCGCCGAACACGGTTCGCGTCGGTGCCGCCGCTGTCCCGGTGTCGTAGGCCTCGGCCGTCGCGTACCAGGTCGGCGGGTCGCCGGCGGGGTTGTAGACGCTGCCCTCGCCACTGACGACCAGGGTCGGCGCGGTCGGCGACGCCCCCGCGATCTCCGACCTGGTGACGGCCTCGGCGCTCGGCGCCTGCACCGCGGTGCCCGCCACGAGCGCCGCGACCAACAGAGTTCTTCCCAGCATGGACGGTCCCCGATCCCAGAGGTCGTCGATCACTCGCCGTGAAGAACCATCCACAGAACGCCGTTCCATGTCAAGGGTTCACGTATTGACATGGAACGCGGTTTCAGGTGCACTTCCGCGCGTCCCCGTCACACGGGCGCGTTCCGGCCTTCCATCGAGGAGCACCGCCATGTCCCGCGTCACCAACCTCGTGAGCGCCGCGCTCGGTTTCGGCGCCGCGGTCGTGCTGCTGGCCGCCACCACCGGTTCCGCGGCTCCCGGGGGACCACCCCCGACCGCGGAGAACCCGCTGCCCACCGGCGACGGGGCGGCGGCGAGCTCCTACGCGTCCGGCAACGGTCCACTGTGGAACGTCCTGAACTGGGGGCCCGGCCCCAGGGCGGCGAACCCCGGCGCGTTCGCCATGGACACCGTCGTCGACGGTCGCACCGAGCAGAAGATCTTCGTGTCCTCGTCGGCGAACGACGACACCCCCAGCGCCGACTCGATCAACAACCTGTCGACCTCGCTGGACTCCGGGCTCTCGTTCCTGACCACACAACGGAACGCGCCCGTCGGGGCGGGCAACATGGTCCGGCTGGACGACGGCTCGCTCGTCGCGGTCGACTTCATCCCGGAATGGCGGGACGACGCCCACAGCGGGATCAACCTGCGCGTGTGGCGTTCCCCCGACGGCGGCGCGACGTGGCGGCTGACGAAGGCGCCCTACACGCCGCCCCCGGGCAAGGTGCTCGGCGGCGACCGGGGGCTGCGCGTGCACCGCGAGGCCATGCTGGCGCCGGACGGCACGATCATGGTGCCCGCCTACCTGGCCTACGTCGGCGAGCGGCAGGGCAGCATCATCCTCCAGTCCGTCGACGGGGGCGGGACGTGGACCCAGCGCGGACAGATTCCCGCGCCGGTGGCCGTCAACGAGGTCGGCTGGTCCTTCACCACGGACGACCGGATGGTCGCCGCGGTGCGCACGGGGGAGAGCCCGCCCCGCCTCCGCACGAGCTTCTCGGCCGACCAGGGCAGGACGTGGTCACCGGCGGAGCCGCTCCTCGGGCCGGACGGGACACAGGTCGTGGGCATCAGCCCGCAGGTCCTGTTGCAGCCCAACGGGGTCATGCTGCTCGCCACCGGCCGCCCCGACGACAGGGTGTACGTCAGCCACGACGGCACCGGCCGGACGTGGGACGAGCAGCGGCTCGTGCTGGCGCGCTACCCGTCGGAGACCGGCAACGGCAGGTCCGACGGGACGAGCGGGAACAACGCGATGGTCAGCGTGGACGCGGACCGGACGGTGTTCTTCGGTGACTACTGCGCGGTGTGGGGCTGCAAGGCCTACCACGAGCAGTACGGGATCTTCGCGTCCTACGTCAGCGCGGTGACACCCGGCACGGGCCGGATCGACCTGGAGACCAAGGCACACAACGGAACCGTGAAGATCACCGGCGACTTCGCCCGTGGCGACCGGCGGTTCCCCGAGCAACGTCCGGAGGGTGCGGTCGACGGCAGCTCCCGGTCGCACTCGGCGGCGGTGCTGGACCGCAGGCGCGGCAACGCGTCGATGACGGTCGAGCTGGACCGCGCGTACCCGGTGAACCGGCTCGGGGTGATGCTCGGCAACGGGCAACCGTCCTCGGCGACGGTGTCGCTGTCGGCCGACGGTCGCGCGTGGACACCCGTGGTGCGTGCGGACAGGGTCCGCGACCACGCCGTGCGGTACACGGACCTCGCGCCAACACAGGCGAGGTTCGTACGGATCGAGGCGCCGTCGGGCACCGCGGTGACCGAGCTGGAGGTGTTCGCGGCGGGTCTGCAGACCTTCGAGAACGACCCGGAGTACGCGGTGCCGCGCGGGTTCGTCGACGCCCGCAACACGACGGTGACCGACCAGGAGCTCCGCGGCGCGGACAGCCGCGACTCGCTGCGCCTGTTCGACAAGTTCCTCGACGACAACGCGACCGCGACGGCCGTGGCACCGGACGTCGAGCACCAGACACTCGCGTTCAGCTGGGCCACCAACGACTTCCGCGGCCCGTTCACGTTCTCGGTCGGCGGCCACCGCGACGGGGCGGGGGTCGAGCCATGGCGGTTCCGCCTGCGCCCGGGACCACCCCGGACGTTGGAGGTGTACGACGGCAGCACGTGGCAGGCCCTCGGCACCCTGACCACGGCCATCCCGAACAACACCTGGACCCCGTTCGTGGTCGACGCCACGACGACGGCGGCCACCGTCCGGATCGGCGGCCAGGAGTTCACGACCACCACCCGCGCCGAGGCGGCCGACACCATCGCGGGCACGACCTTCACCACGGGCGACCCGGTCGAGTACGGCATGACGTTCTTCGTGGACGACCTCGCGATCACCGGGGCATAGCGCGGCCGTGGCCCGTTCCTCCGCCGGACGGGCCACGGCGAGGACCTGTCGCCGGTCCGCCCCGGAGACGCCGCACGCACGGTAATCGCGATCAGTCGTCTCGGTGAGGTTTAGCTTCGACCCAATGATGAAACTCTTGGGCAGAAGGTAGC
Source organism: Actinophytocola oryzae (assembly GCF_004364325.1). Classification (GTDB taxonomy): domain Bacteria; phylum Actinomycetota; class Actinomycetes; order Mycobacteriales; family Pseudonocardiaceae; genus Actinophytocola; species Actinophytocola oryzae. The sequence continues at coordinate 676,220 of NZ_SOCP01000002.1, forward strand.
GGGCGAGAGCGAGGGCGTCGTGACAACTGACCAGGAGTCGCCGGCCGAGGAACTCGCCCGTGTGACCGAGACACCGGGCGCCGCGGACGACGCCGACAGGCCGGACGCGGAACACCTGGTCATCGGCCGCTACCGGCTGTTCCGCAGGCTCGGGACGGGCGGGATGGGCGTGGTCTGGCAGGGCCACGACGAGCGGCTCAACCGGCAGGTCGCGATCAAGAAGCTGCTCCTGCGCCCCGATCTCCCGCCGGAGAAGGCGGCCGAGGCGGTCGCCCGCTGTCTGCGTGAGGGCCGCATCGCCGCCCGGCTCCACCACCCCAACGCGATCTCCGTGTTCGACGTCGTCGACGAGGAGGACGTGCCCTGCCTCGTCATGGAGTACCTGCCCTCGCGCAGCCTGGCGACCGTCATCGCGGAGGAGCGGGCACTCGCGCCGGACAAGGCCGCCACCGTCGGTGCGCAGGTGGCCGCCGGACTCGCCGCGGCGCACGCCGCCGGCATCGTGCACCGCGACATCACCCCCGGCAACATCCTGCTCGGCGAGGACGGCTCGGTGAAGATCACCGACTTCGGCATCTCCTGGGCGTCCGACGACGCCACGGTCACCGAGGTCGGCTCGTTCGCGGGCACCCCCGCCTACCTGGCACCCGAGGTCGCGCTCGGTGGCGAGCCCACCTCGGCGTCCGACGTGTTCTCCCTGGGCTCGACGCTCTACACCGCGGTCGAGGGTGAGCCGCCCTTCGGCGTCGCCGCGAACACCCTCGGCCTGCTGCACGCGGTGGCAGGCGGGCGGATCAACCCGCCTCGGCGGTCCGGTCCGCTGACCGAGGCGCTGACCGCCCTGCTCGAGGTGGACCCGGCCTCCCGCCCGACCGCGCGGGAAGCACGCGAGCTGCTCGCCGCCGTCGGTGAGGTTCCGGCCGACCTGGTACTGCCCGCTCTGCCGATCCAGCGATCCGCCCGCACCCAGGTCATCCGCCGGCCCGCGATGCCGGTACCCGACCCGCCCGCACGCTCCGGTCGCTCCCGCGGCGCTCTGGCGGTCGCGGGGGTCTTCTTCGTCGCGATGGTGGCCGTCGGCGCCTGGCTGCTCGGTGATCACGGCAACCTCGCACCGGCTGAGCTTCGGGTTCCGTCCAACGGGACGGGTCAGAGCGACAGCACGCAGGCGCCGGTGTCCGAGGTGGTGGCCCCGGTCAACAACGCCGGAGACCCCCAGCGGAAGGCGCAGGCACCCACGATCGCCCCCGGGGAGCCCAGCACGGCGCCGACGAGCGTGGCCGACACCTCGGTGACCACGACCACCGACGCCCCGCCCGCGACCTCGACCGACAACGAGGTCCCCCCGTCCGGCGACACCCCGACGAGTGAGACCGAGCCGCCGCCGAGCACCGAGGAAACGGAGTCGGCACCGGCGTCGAACGTCGTCGAGTGAGCGTCGTCAGTGCCGGGGTTCGGCGAGCAGTGGTGAGTGACCCGCCGCGGTCTCCCTGAGGATGCGCCAGGTGTCGAGTTCGTCGTCGGCAAGGTAGCCCGGCGGAAGCCACGCGGCGGCGTCGGCCGCGGTGACCGGGTCGAGTTCCGTGTCGTCCGCCGGCCAGTCGAGCACCGGCAGCCGGACCCGCATCGCGCCGGTCACCTCGTAGGAGTGGTCGTCCTGGACGAACAGCTCGGTCACGAGGTCACCGCCCACCCCGAGCCCGCCGTCGTTGTTGAAACACACGACCACGTCCGCGTGGAGGTCGCCGAGGACCAGGTCGAAGGCACCGCTCAGGAGGGCGCGTGTCCGCAGCTTCCCCGTCACGACGAGGAAGCTGCGGTCGACGTCGCCGTCGGACAGCAGCCCGTCGACGGTCAGGTCACCGAGCACGACAAGCGGCCCGTCAAGGGTCAGGTCGGCGTCGAAACGAGCGTCGCCGAACCAGATCACGGGCCGGCCCGAGGCCACGTGCCAGCCGTCGGCGGTGCGTTCGACGCCCTCGGTGTCCCCGGCAGGCAGGGCCGCGGCGAGCGCGAGGGCGAACTCGACGTAGGCGTTGTAGAAGTACCGTGCCCAGTCCGGGTCCCCGGTCAGCGTGCCGAGCCATGCGCGGATCTCCGGCAGCTGGTCCGCAAGCGACCCGACCTCGTAGTTGATGCCCGCGGCGCCGTGCACACGCAGCCCTGCCACGGCCTCGTCGAGCCGCGCTACCGCCGACCGGAGATGTCCCTCTCGGAGAAGCATCGGCGGAGTATGGCAGGCCTGTGACGGACTACGTCATCGACGGTCCGCGGCCGCCGCGGACGTGCCCGCCGCGGCTTTCGACGCGGCCCTGGCCAGCGCGGCGACTGACGGGGACGTGCTGTGCGCGGGCCAGGCGAGCACGAGGGCGCTCGGGGGAACGTCGGTCACCGGGACCGTGGCCAGGTCCTCGCGCAGGGGTGTGGTCAGCGACCGCGGTAGCACGGCGACCGTTCGACCCAGCGCGATCAGGTGCATGAGTTCACTGAGTCCGCCGACGGCGCCCGCGGCGGCGGGATCATACTTGTGCAGGCTTTCGCCCTCGAGGTCGGCCATCCGCAGGCCGGGTCGTCGGGCGAGTGGGTGGGCCACGGGCAGCACGGCGACCGGCGCCTCGCTCACGAGCGCTTCGGTGTCCAGCCCACGGACATCATCGGGCGGTAGGTACAGCAGCGCGGCGTCAGCCCGCCCTTCGCGCAGCATGCTCACCCGGTCGCCCGCGAAGACCACCTCGATCGGCAACACGCCCTGTTCGTTCTCGTAGGCGGCGAGCACGGCCGGGAGCAGACCCGCGTCACCGCCGGGTTTGATGGCCAGCACCAGGTGCGGATCGCCCGGTCCCGCACGCCGTGCCCGCGCGGCCGCGGCCGACACCGCGTCCAGCGCCGTGCGTGCCTCGCGGGCGAGCACCTGACCGGCCGCGGTCAGCGTGACCACGCGACTCGTCCGTTCGAACAGGCTGACCTCCAGTCGGCGCTCCAGTCGCCGGATCGCCTTCGAGAGCGCAGGCTGCGCGATGCCCAACCGGCTCGCGGCACGGCCGAAGTGCAACTCGTCGGCCACCGCTAGGAAGTACGCCAGCTCCCGCGTCTCCAACCGATCCATTCCTCCAGGTTATCAATCCTGGTCTGGCTGGTCTTGGACGCACCACGTCCGGCGGTGATGGGGTGAACACGGGTACCGAACACCGATACCGGGAGGTAACGCATGCCCACTATCGCTCTCGTCGCGGCCGGTAGGCGCCTCGGTCTGTCGCTCGGCCGCGTCTTCGGCAGGCAGGGCTTCGACGTCGCGCTGATCGCCCGCTCCGAGCAACGGCTCGGCGAACTGGCGGCGACACTGGCGGACGAAGGTGTCCAGGCCGCCGGGTTCGCCGCGGATGTCACCGACCGCGCCGAGCTGACCGCGGCCCTGGACCGCGCCGCGGCGCGGTTCGGCGGCATCGACGTGCTGCACTACTCGTCGGTTCCGGCAGGCGACGCGTGGATGACCGGGGTACTGGACGTGACCGTGGAGAACCTGCGGCCGCAGGTCGAAAGCACCTGTTACGGCGCGGTCAGCGCGACCCGCGCGGTGCTGCCCGCGATGGTGAGCGCGGGCAGCGGCACGGTGCTGTACACCACGGGCGCCAGTTCGGTCACGCCGACGCCGTGGGCCGCCACCTCCGGCGCCGCCGGTGCCGCCCTCCGCAACTGGGCTCTCACCCTCAACGGCACACTGGCCGACAAGGGCGTCTACGTCGGCCACGTCGCCATCGGCGCGTGGATCGCCGGAACCCCGGGCATGCCCGCCGACGCGTCGCCGATGGAACCGGACGCCATCGCCCAGGTCTACTGGGATCTGCACGCCACCCGCGACCGCGCCGAACGCGTCATCACCAACTGACCGGACCGGGCGGAGGTTCTGGCACGCGCCGAGGCGGTCATCGCAGGTGCGCGAGTGCCGTGATGACGCGGTCCGCGATGTCCGGTGGCCACGGGAACGCGACCGTCACCGCTCGCTGGTGGGCCAGGCCGTGCAGACCGAGCCACGGCGCGACGGCGTCCGCGTGTGTGTCGGTGCTCGTGGCCTGGCCCGAGGTGGCGCAGTCGTCGAGTGTCGCGGTGATCAGCTCCGTGCACGCGTCGCCGAGGGTCGCCACGTCGTCCCTCGTCACCGACGAGTCCTGCAGTGTCGGCATCCAGAGACCGCCGAACGTGCTCCGGTAGCGCTCGGGGTGTTCCTGGGCGAACCGCAGGTAGGCGTTGGCGCAGGCGAACAGCCGTTCCCGCGGGTCGCCCGCCGCGGCCACGGCAGCGCGGAGCCGGTCCTCCAGCTCGGCGAAGGACTCGCGTACGACGGCCAGCATGATGGCAGGCCGGTCGGGGAAGTGGCGGTAGATCGACGGCGCGGCGATCCCGGCACGCCGGGCGACGGGAGTCGGGCTGGACGCGAGTCTCCGACGCCCCGCCCGCCCCGGCCGACCATCGGGCCGCGGATGGCGGAAATGAGCACCTCAGCCGCCGTGCCGGACCTCGCCCGCGGTGACGCCGAACCGCTCGTGGAAGGTCCGGGAGAAGTATGCGGCCGAGGTGAAACCGCACCGGGCGGCCACGTCCGCGGTCAGCAGTTCCCTGTCGGTGGTCAGGACGCCGTGTGCGGCGTCGAGGCGGCGCGCCAGGATGTGTCGCGGCACGCTCGTGCCGACCGCCGCGAACACCCGGGACAGGTGCCGTTCGCTGATGCCGGTGCCCGCGGCGACGTCGTGCGCGGACAGCGTCGGGTCCGTGAGGTGTTCCTCGACGAACGCCTTGGCCGCCGCCCGGTGGAAGGCCGCCGTGGCCGGTGAGCACCGCGACGAGTTCGAGCACCGCCTGCTCGTCCGCGGGCATCGGGCGGTCGCGGCGGACCGCGCGTGCGACCAGCCGGGCCAGCGCCCTGCCGTGCTGGTTCTCGCCGACGTCGGCCACGACCGGGCTGTCGACCGTGGCCCGGCCGGTGAGCCGGGCGAACTCGGGCCGGGGGACCTTGACGGCCAGTTCGTCGAGCCCGTGGCCGAACCAGCGGCGGAACGGGCGGTCGGCGTCGCAGACGAGGAGCTGCCCCGGCCGGCTTGGCCTCGGCCATCGCGCCGGTGCGCTCGACCACGTGTCGGCTCCCCATGACCCGAGCGAGGTGGGCCCGTTCGAGCTGCAGGTTCACCTCGGTGGCCACGAACGGCGTGGCCGTCGGAGGTCGGCAGGCAAGCGCGATCAGGGACTCGGCGTTGTGCCGTTCCCACAGCTCCACCTGGCGGTCCGACTCGACGTGGGCGGCGGCGAAGGCGCGCGCGGGGAACAGCCCTGGTCATCCCGCCTCCTCGCTCCCCGTCCCACATTATGAGCCGCGACACGGCGCGTCGACACGTACCGGGACGCGCCGTATAGTCCATGCGGAATAACCGGTCCGGAGTCATCAGACAGGAGTAATCGGCATGGCCAGGTCCGCGGTGCCCCTGACGCCTCTGGCGATGGCCGTGGTCGAACTGCTCCACGAGCGGGACATGCACCCGTACGAGATGACCCAGCTCATGCGCGAACGGCGGGTCGACTACCGGGTCAAGCTGCGCGCCGGCTCGCTCTACCACACGGTGGAGCGGCTCGAGGCCCAGGGAATGATCGAGGTCGTCGGCACCCAGCGACAGGGCAGGCGACCGGAACGCACGGTCTACGCGCTGACCGAGTCCGGCCGGGACGTGTTCGTCGAGCAGGCACGCGCGATGCTCGCCACCCCGGCCCAGGAGTACCCGCAGTACCCCGTCGCGCTGTCGGCGGCCAACGAGCTGGACCGGGCGGAGGTGCTGGAACAGCTCAGGATGCGGGTGGTCGACCTCCGTGCGCGGATCGCCGCCGAACAGGTGGTCCTCGACCACCTGTCAGCCGAGCGGCTTCCCAGGATGTACTGGATCGAGTACGACTACATGCACCACCAGCGTCAGTCCGAACTGGACTGGACGGAGCGGCTGATCGAGGATCTGGACTCCGGCCGGATCTCCTGGCCGGACGCGAAACCGGACCCGATGCCCGAACTGTCCGTTGTGGACGGTGGTAGAGGAAGAGACGATGACAAAGCGAGCTAACCCGTGGGCGGCGCTCATCGCCCTGTGTGTCGGGTTCTTCATGATCCTGCTCGACACCACGATCGTGACCATCGCGATTCCGTCGATGGTGCGCGGCCTGGACACGGACCTGAACTCCGTGGTCTGGGTGATCAGCATCTACCTGCTGGTCTACGCGGTGCTGATGCTGTTCACCAGCAGGCTCGGCGACCGGTTCGGGCCCAAACGGGTCTACCTGGCCGGAATGGTCGTGTTCACCGCGGCGTCACTGTGGTGCGGTCTGTCCGGCACGGCCGAGACGCTCATCGCCGCCCGCGGCCTCCAGGGCCTCGGTGCCGCGCTGATGACGCCGCAGACGCTCTCGTTCATCACCCACCTGTTCCCGCCTGCCAAACGCGGCCCGGCGATGGGCATGTGGGGTGGGATCGCCGGTCTCGCCACGATCACCGGCCCACTGCTCGGCGGCGTGCTGGTCGACTCCCTCGGCTGGGAGTGGATCTTCTTCGTCAACGTGCCGATCGGCGTGGTCGGGATCGTGCTGGCCGTGGTCCTGGTGCCGGACTGGAAACCGGGGCGGCTGCGCTCGTTCGACGTCCCCGGCATCCTGCTGTCGGTCGCCGGGCTGGGGCTGCTGGTCTTCGGCATCCAGAACGGCCAGCACTTCGACTGGGGGCAGGTCCGCGACTGGATCAGCATCCCGGAGATCATCGCCGCCGGGGTCGTACTGCTGATCGCGTTCGTCTTCTGGCAGCGGTACAACCGCGGCGAGCCCCTCGTGCCGCTGCGGGTGTTCGGCAACAGGAACTTCTCGACCGGCACGGCCACCGCGACGGCCATCGGTTTCGCCATGACCGGGATGTTCGTCCCGTTGGTCCTGTACACCCAGAGCGTGCTCGGCCTGAGCCCGACCAAGGCAGGACTGCTGACCGCGCCGATGTCGCTGCTGTCGGGGATGATCGCGCCGTTCATCGGGCGCCTCTCCGACCGCGGCAACGCGAAGTACCTGGTGATGACCGGCTTCCTCGCGCTGGCGACCGGGCTCGGGCTCGTCGCGCTCATCAGCAGGCCGGACACGAACCCGTGGACGCTGGTCCCGGCGTTGCTGGTGGCGGGCGTGGGCACCGGTTTCGTCTTCGCGCCGATGAGCAACATCACGATGCGTTCGGTCGAGCCCGCGCTCGCCGGCACCGCCTCCGGCATCTTCAACACGTCGCGGCAGGTGGGTGGCGTGCTGGGCAGCGCGGCGATCGGCGTGCTGCTCCAGGCGCGGATCAGCGCGTCGATGACCGACGAGGCGACCGAGGCGGCCAGGTCGCTGCCGCCGGAGTACCGGGAGACCTTCGTCAACGGCGTCTCCCAAGCGGCGAGCTCGGCCAACGAGCTGGGCCCGGCAGCGGGCGGCGGCGTGCCGTCGAACCTGCCGTCCGAGGTCGCCGACCAGATCCAGCGGCTCGCCACCCAGGTTGTCCACAATGGACTCACCGACGCCACGCGCGAGTCCATGATCCTGCCCATCGCCGTGCTGCTCATCGGCGCACTCACCGCGACGCTGATGCGGCGCAACCCCGCCCCGGAACCACCGCGTGCGCCGGAGCCGACTCCGGACACCGCACCGACCGAGGGCGAGCGGGTCTGATCGGCGGGGGCCCTCGCCCGACCGCGCAGCGCACTGAAGGACGCCTTCGTAACGCTGGGTGTACTGAAGGCGTCCTTCATGACAGTGGTGGGGACCCGACCACTTATCCCGTCACGAGTTCCAGACCTGGAACTCGGACAGCTGACCGGCGGGCCACCCGGTGTTGCCGGTGAAGTTCAGCCTGAGGTAGCGCTGGCTCGTCGCGGCGAACGTGATGGTCACGGTGTTGGTGTTGGGGGAGAAGGTGTAGGACGCCTGCCCCACGACCGTGGTGAAGGACGAGCCGTTGGTGCTGCCCTGCACGGACAGCGTCTGGCTGCGCGCCTCCCACGACGCGGGCAGCTGCAGCACGATCCGGCTCGCGCTCTGCGCCGACCCCAGGTCCACCTGGACCCACTGCGGGAAGGCGTTGTTGGCGCTCTCCCAGTAGGTGTTCTGGTTGCTGTCGGTGGTGTTGCCCGACGCGTAGGTCTGCGAGTGGCTCGACTCGCTCGTCGGCCTGCCCGCCGCGAGGTTGGTGCTCGTGCCACCCGCACCCGTGCCGGACAGCGCGACGGTCGTCGGGCTGTTGGCGGCGTTGCTGGTGATCGTCAGCGTGCCCGCGCGGGTGCCGGACGCCGTCGGCCGGAAGCTGACGTTGACCGTGCAGGACCCCCCGACCGCGATGGTGCCGCAGTTGTTGGTCTGCGTGTAGTCACCCGAGACCGTGACGCCCGAGACCGACGCGGTCGCGGTGCCCGTGTTCGACACCGTCACCGCCCGGCTGCCGCTCGTCGTGTTGAGCGGCTGCGACGGGAAGGTGAGCGACGACGGGTTGGTGCTCAGCGTGGGCGAGTTCGGCGACGTGCCACCGCTCGGGTAGACCTCGAGCTCGGAGACCTGCCCTGCGGGCCAGCCGCTGTTGGCGGTGATGTTCACCCGCACATAACGTGCGCCGACCGACGGCACGGTGATGTTCACGACGTTGGTCGGCGAGGTGAAGGTGTAGGTCGCGGACCCGACGGCCGTGGTGAAGCTCGAACCGTTGGTGCTCGTCTGCACCGACAGGGTCTGTGTGCGCGTGCCCCACGCCGACGACGGTGGCAGCCTGAGCGTCACCCTGCCGACCGTGTTCGTCGCCCCGAGATCCACCTGCACCCACTGCGGGAACGCGTTGTTGGCGCTCTCCCAGTAGGTGTTCGCGTTGCCGTCGGTCGTCGTGGCAGCGCTCTGCGTGCCGTTGACCTCGCTGCTCGCCGACGCCGTCTTGTTGAGCGCGATGTTGGTGTCGCTGCCGATGCCGCTACCCGTCAGCGAGATCGTCGTCGGACTGTTGTTGGCGTTGCTGGTGAGCGTCACGGTGCCCGCACGCGTACCGGACGCGGTGGGCCGGAATGTGACGGTCACGGTGCAGGACGCCCCGACCGACAGGGTGCCGCAGTTGTTCGCCTGGCTGTAATCCCCGGAGGCGCTGACACCGGAGACCGTCGCCGACGTGGTGCCGGTGTTGGTCACGGTGACCGTCTGCGCCGACGTGCCGCCGACGACCGTGCCCGCGAACGACACGCTCGACGGGTTCGGGCTCAGGATCGGCCCGGGCGCCACCCCCGTGCCCGACAGCGGCACGGTCGAGGTGACACCGGCGGCGGTGACGGTCAGGGTGCCGCTGCGGGAACCCGCCGCGCTCGGCCGGAAGGTGACGTTGACCGTGCACGACGAGCCCGCGGCGATGCTGCTGCCGCAGTTGTTGGTCTGGCTGAAGTCACCGCCCGCGGTGACCGAGCCGACCGACGCGGCCGAGGTGCCGCTGTTGGTGACGGTGACCGCCTGGGCAGGGCTCGACGACCCGGTGGCGACGGACCCGAAGCCGAGTGCGGTCGGGCTGACGGAGATCTGCGAGCCGTTGTCCGGCAGGTAGGGCGGGAACGTCGGCCTGGTGATGTTCTGGCACTGCGGCGTCGCGAAGATGCCCGAGTTGCCGCCACCGTCGGTCAGCGTGAAGCCGACACCGCAGTTGTAGATCGGGCCGGGCGCCTGCGTGCCCGTCGCGGTGCTGTTGGTGATCGTGGCCGAGCCGCCGACCTGCTCCTGGACCACCCAGGTGCCGGTGTTCTGGATCGTGGCGTTGTTGATCTTCACGTTGGTGATGTTGGAGCCGGACACGAACTGGATGGCCTCGTACGGGCTCTGCTGGATCAGGATGTTGTCGACGTTGGTCAGCCCGGTCATGGCCCCGTCGCGTGCGTCGAACCACAGCGCGCCGACGCCGAAGTTCCAGTTGGGGTCGAGACTGCCGGAGCGGATGATCGTGTTGCGCAGCACGTCCGTGCGGCCCAGCTGGGTCGACGCGAACCGTTGTGCCACATGGATTCCGCCGCCCTGTGTCAGCCCGGAGTCGATGACCCTGTTGTCGGTGACGAAATTGTCGTGCCCGCCGTAGATGGCGATGCCGTTGGCGAGGATCGGGTACTGGATGGTGTTGTGGTCGAACGAGTCGTTGACGTCCGCGTTCTGTTCCGCCCAGGTGGCGAGGGCGTCGTCACCGGTGTTGCGGATGTCCGAGTTGGTGACCTTGGAGTTGGTGACGCCGTTGTGGAAGTTGACGCCGTCCGCCGTGACGTTGCGGATCCGCATGCCGCTGAACACGAGGTTCGTGAACGGCCCGTCCATCCAGGCGCCGACCTTCATGTGCTCGATCCACACCCGGTCCACGGTGGAGTTCGACATCGCGCCGCCGATGCCGTTGACCTGCGCGCCGTCGTTGCGTTCCTGGACGTCGCCGAAGATCGCGAAGTCGGCGAGGTGGATGCCGCTGCTGCCGTTCGGCGCGTAGTTGCCGTAGAAGCCCGGCGCGCTGCCGACGACCGTCGACCGCCACATGCCCGCGCCCCTGATGGTGACGTTGTTGAGGATCAGGTGGCCGGGGATCCTGAACGTGCCCTCCGGGATCCACACCGTGCCGCCCGCGCCCGCCGAGGAGATCGCCGAGTTGAACGCGGCGGTCGAGTCTGCGGCGCCGGTCGGGTCGGCGCCCTTGCTGGTCACCGAGACCGAGCCGGACGGCTGCCCGATGGCACCCGCGACGTTCTCGAAGTCGGCGAGGTCGATCGTGTACGACGACGCGGTGGAGTCGGCGTCGACCTGCAGGCGGAACTTCGTGCCCTGCGGGTAGGTGGTGCCGAAGAGCCGGTGGGCCTCGTCGTAGAAGTGGTGCGGGTTGCTGCCCGGCGAGTTGGTGAAGGGGTAGCCGCCGTAGTACCAGCTGTAGGCGTTGGTGAGGGTGAAGTTCGGCTGCTTCGTCCCGTTGATGTAGAGCGAGAGCGGCGCGGTGTAGACCGACCCGTTGCCGCTGTCCGGGATGCTGTACCGGAAGACGAACGAGTTGGTCGCCGACGGGGCCGTGAACTCGACGTACTTGCCGCTGCCCTGGAGCGTGACCGCCTTGCGGTAGGACGCCTCCGCGGGGAGCGTGTTGTAGTCGGTGCTCGGGCCGATGACCGTGCCGTTGGTGGCGGCGTTCTCCGCCTGCACCTCGACGTAGGGCAGGGTGGCGCCGACGCCGCCGGTCGCGGCCGCCGACGCCGGCTGGGCCGCGAGGACGACGAGACCGGCGGCGGCGAGGGTGCCGGCCGCGAGCGCGCTGACACGGGCCCGCCAGGTCGATGACGTCGGTGATGGGGTCATTCGCTGCTCTCTTCTCGGCAGGGGGCGAGTAGTCGGCGCGGCGGGCCAGATGGTCGCCTGCTCGACAGCAGGGGTAGAGACAGTGCTGGGGAGACCGTAACTCGCGGATCACCTGCACGCAATTACTAGACGCAGATCTGCAAGATTCCGACAGCGTTGGTCGGGTGGACCCAGGAGAAAACGGACAGGCGGCTCCCTCGCGGGAACCGCCTGTCGGGTGGGGGGTCGCGGCGGTCAGTCCGCCGCGCCCGGTCGGGTCAGCAGGTGGGTTCGCCGGACTGGGCCGGGACGCTGACGGCGTTCCAGGCCGCCCGGACGGTGTTGAACTCGGTGCAGCTGCCCGGGAACAACGCCAGCGCCGCCTGCAGGGTGGCGACCCGGACCCGGCCGTGGGTCCACGTCGTGGTCTTGCGCAGCAGGCCGTTGTAGAAGATCTGTGCGGCCTTCTGCACACCGACACCGGTCACCGCGGTGCTGTTGCAGGTCGGGCTGGACGGCTTGCCGCCGCCGGGGTTGCTGCCCTCGGCGAGCAGGTAGAACCAGTGATTCTGCACGCCTGCCCCGGCGTGCACCTCCAGGTTGGGCACCGACGAGCTGTAGCAGTTCGGGTGCCCGCTGCGCAGCGACGGCTGGTACATGTACCGGATCGGGCCGCTGCCCGACAGGTTGACCTCCTCGCCGACCTGGTAGTCGGGCGGGTCGTTGGGGTTGTTGGCGAACGCCTCGGTGACCGCGCCGAAGATGTCGCCCGTCGACTCGTTGAGCCCGCCCTTCTCGTTGCTGCCGCCGGAACCACCCGGTGTGAACTGGAAGATGCCGTGGCCCAGCTCGTGTGCGACCACGTCGACCGGGGTCGCCTGGCGCTGGCCGTCCGAGGAGCGGCCGAAGCTCGCCGAGCTGCCGTTCCAGAACGCGTTGACCGCGGAAAGACCGACGTAGGCCGGATAGCCGGTGCCCGAGCCGTTGATCCCGCTGCGGCCCAACCAGGTGCGCAGCATGTCCCACTCACGCTGGGCCGCGTAGAGGGCGTCGACGCACGCCGTCTCCAGGTTGGTGCCCGACCCGTTGCCCCACACGTCGTCCGGGCCGGTGAACACCTGCTGGTTGCTGGACTGCCCGCACCGCACGCCCGAACGCGTCGGGTCGGTCATCGAGAACGTGCTGCCGCTCTGCTGGGTGTTGATGGACACCGTGCCGTTGTAGAAGCCCGTGCCCGTGCCCGCCCGCACGTCATCCCAGGAGTCCAGCACCGCGCCGTTCGCGGCGTCCACGAACACGTGCGGCCGACTCGGCACACCCTCGGCCGTCCGGCCCTCGAGTACCACCTCGTGGGCGAGCCTCGGCGTGCCCACCGCGAACACCACCAGCCGGGTGCTCACCACCGTGTCCACTGTGGACAGTGTCTTGGTCGCGGTCCTCTCCGCCGCCTCCCCGGTCAGGGACGGGGTCGTGTCGAGCGCGACCGCCGTGGTGTCGGCGGTGACGGTGCCGTGCACGCGCCCCCGGCCGTCGGTGACGACCACCGCGTCGCCACCGACCACCTCGAGCCCTCGGTAGGTGCGTTGGTAGGCCGCGTAGAACAACCCGCCGCCGCCGGGAGTGAAGCTGGAGCGCAGGAAGACGTCCTCGGCGCCCTTGGCGAGCCCGACACCGCTCGCCGCGGCGGCGTCCGCGGCCTGTGCGGCGACGACGTCGGGGCTCCGCGGCTGGGGAGCCGACTGTGCGGGCGCCGGCAGGGCCAGCGTCAGCGCGAACCCGGCGACCGCGGCCATGCTCGCACGTATCCCATGTCTGGGTCTCATGAATGTCCTTCCTCCGGGTGCACGCGCCGTCGAGCGGCGGCGTGCCGAGTCAGCAGAGGTGCAGGGGGACGGTGCACGGCCGGTCAGGAGTGCGGGCAGGTGTCCCGGTACTCCTGGATCAGCGTGCTCGGACTCGGGGCGGGGCAGAGGAACTGGTCGTACCTGGTGTCGTTGTCGATGAACCGCTTGAGCCACGAGATGCTGTACTGCGCCACGGTCGTGTTGGCGCTCGTCGGTGCGGAGTGGCTCGCGTTGTTCAGCTCCAGGTACGCCTTGTCCGGGGCGGCGGTCAGGCTCGTGTAGAACGGCTCGGCGTGCGAGGACACCGGGGCGACCGTGTCGTTCTCGGCGCCGATGATCATCGTGGGCACGCGGTCGGTCGTCCAGGACTTGGTGCCGTGCCAGGGAGTCATCGGGATCGCGGCCTGCAGCGTCGGGCGGGTGCGGGACGCGGAGAGGCTGCCGCCGCCACCCATCGAGTGGCCCATCACGCCGAGCCGCGTGGCGTCGACACGGGTTCGCACGGAGCTGGAGTTGGTCACGTAGTCGAGCGCGGCCAGCAGCTGGGTGCCCCGGCTGTCGGGCTGGTCGAGCGTCGAGAGGGTGTCGATGGTGATCACCACGAAACCCTGGGACGCCACGCGCGGCCCGAGCCACGACACGCTCGACTGCGACGCCGTGAAGCCGGGGGAGATGGCGACCGCGCCGAACGTGCCCTCCGCCGTGCTGGTGGGGTAGTAGATCGTGCCGCCGCCGAAGCCGGACACCGACGATCTGGCGACGGTGACACTGGCGGTGGCGAACGGACCTCGGGACGCCTGGATGCTCGAGATCGTCGGCGCCGGACCGCGTTCGTAGGGGTTGGCCGCGGCCTGTGCGGCAGGCGCGGTAGCGCCCACCAGAAGCAATGCCGACGTGGACAGCGCGCAGAAGATACTGCGGATTCGCATGAATGCCTCGCTGGTACAGGGATGGGGTACGCCTATGACCCTCGGACACCCGCCGGATCGCGCGCATCGGCGGACCTACTGGTCTGTCGCCAACTGGGATCGGTAAAACTACCGTTCGGATGGCGTCTTCCGGTCGCGGTGTGCCGTGTGGCAGAAAGGTTCCATGCTGCGGGGACGCGACCGGCAGCGCGTCGCCGTCGACGCGTTGCTCGAACGAGCCCGCGACGGCCGCGGCGGTGCGCTGGTGCTGCGTGGCGAGCCGGGTTCCGGCAAGACCTCGCTGCTGCGTGCGGCACGGCTGACCGCCGCCGACTTCGACCACCACCCGCGGCGGGTACTGCTGTGCGTCGACGACGCACACGACCTGGACCTCGCCTGGCTCCTCGACGCGCTGTCCGACCTCGCCGACCAGCCGGTCGCGGTGCTCATCGCGACCGAGGGCACCGCGCACGGGCTGCCGTGCGTCGAGCTGGACCCGCTGGACCACGCGACGAGCGTCCAGGTGCTCCGCGAGCTGTTGCCGGGCCTGTCCACCGGGCTCGCCGACGAGGTGGCCCGCGTCGCGTGCGGCAACCCCCTCGCCCTGGTGGAGCTGGCGCGGTCGCTGACCAGTGCCCAGCTCGGTGGCGCGGAACCACCGCCGGACGTGTTGCCACCGAACAGCTCGCTGCGTGCGCGGCTCCGCGAGCGGCTCGCCGCGCTGTCCCCGCACGCGCGGCACGCCCTCGCGATGACCCTCGTCGACGACGAGGTCGACGTGGACACCCTCGCGCGGACGCCGGGACTGGACCTCGCCGCCGTGGACGAGGCCGCCGCCCTCATGGACCCCAGACCCCTGGTGCGGGCGACGCTGCGCGCGGAGCTGCCCGTGACCGCCCGCTACAGCGCGCACGCGACGCTCGCCGACACCCTGTCCGACGGGCCGCGCCGCACCTGGCACGAGGCCGCCGGGCTGCCCGGCCCGAGGGACTGCCACGCCGACGTGCTCCGCGCCGCCGCCGTCGAGGCACGGAAGCGGGGCGACTTCGCGGCGGCCGCCCGCGACCACGGCCGGGCCGCCGCCCTGACGACCTCGCCCGACCTGCGGGCCCAGCGGCTGCTGTCCGCGGCGGCCGACCACTGGCGGTGCGGCCTGCCGCACCGGGCTCGTGCCACGCTGCGTGCGGTCGTGCCGCTGTCGGCGCGGCACGAGGTGCGGATGCCGGCCGCGCTGGTGGAGAGCGGCATAGAGGTCGGCACGGGCGTGCCCGCCGTGGCCGCGCGGCGCCTGTCCCGTGTCGCCGAGCAGCTCCTCGCGGGCAACCGCGCGCTGGCGGTGACGGCGCTGGGGTTCGCGGGCGAGGCCGCGGCCGTCGCGGGTGACCACGTGTCGCACGGCCGGATCGCCCGCACGGCGGCGGGCTGGCGCACCCCCGACGAGGCGGCCGAGTCGGCGTTGGTGCTCGACCACCTGATCGGCACGGCCGCGAGCTTCGCGGGGCGGCACGACGCGGCGTTGCCCGCCCTGCGTTCGGTCGTCGAGCTGGCCGACCGGCTGCCCGACGCGACGTCCGCGATCTGGGGCGGCCACGCGGCGTTCGTGCTCGGCGACGTGACAACGGCGCTGCGGCTGACCGAGCGCGGAGTCGCCGCGGCCCGGGACAGCGGCCTGACCACGCTCGTGCCGTGGGCGTTGACCTACCGCGCGATGGCGACCCTGCTCGCGGACCAGCTCGACCTCGCCCGCGAGGCCGCGTTCGAGGGCGCGCACGCGGCGGTCGCGGCGGGACAGCCCAACGTCATGACCGACCACCTCATGTTCCTGGCGTTGCTGGCGGCGCTGCTCGGTGACACCGACACCGCACTGCACCGGATCGGCGCGGCGGCGGAAGGCGTGCGTGACCGTGGCCTCGGCCGGTCGGGCACACTCGGCGCCTGGGCGTTGACGTGCGTGGACCTGGTCCGCGACCGGCCGGCCGACGCGTTGGGGCGCATGGGGAACGTCACCGCGGGCGCACTGCACGCCGGGGTTCGTGCGCTGGCGGCGCCGGACATCGTCGAGGCTGCCGTCCGCTGCGGCGAACCGTCCACAGCGGACTCCGCGCTGCGCGGGTACACGCGCTGGGTGCACAGCACCGGACCACCGTCGCGGCTCGCCGTGTCACACCGCTGCCTGGCCATGGTCTCCGACGGGCCGGCCGCGGAGGACCACTTCACCGAGGCCATCCGCCTGCACCTGGTCAGCGGCACGACGATGGAGCTGGCGAAGACCGAGCTGTTCTACGCGGGCCGCCTGCGCCGCAACCGAAAGCCGCGACAGGCCCGCGAGCTGCTGCACGACTCGATCGGGCACTTCGAGCGGCACGAGGCCGATCACTGGGTGAACCGGGCCCGCGCCGAACTGCACGCGGTCGGTGAGCCGCCACAGCCCGGTGACGGGGCGTCCGCACTGACCCCGCAGCAGGACAAGATCGCGCGCCTGGTCGCGGAGGGGGCGACCAACCGTGAGGTGGCCGCCCGCCTGTTCCTGAGCCAGCGCACGGTGGAACACCACCTGCGCAACATCTTCACGCGCCTTGGCGTGCGTTCCCGCGTCGAGCTGGCACGCGTGCTCGACTGAGCGCCGCTGACCGGGCCGACCGGGCCGCGGCGTGGTGGTGGGCGACCCGGTCGGTGTCGACTAGCGGATGGTGACCTGGTACTCGACGCCACCCACGTCGGCCAGCTTGTTCTCACCGAGCGGGGCGAACTGGTTCACCCGGATCACGTGCGATCCCTTGCGGGGACTGGCTCCCACGCCGAACTGGAGTTCGAGCTCCGGTCTCGACTTCGGCGACAGCAGCACCCCGAAGAACCTGGCCTGCTTGAAGTCGCTGATCTCGAAGCTGTACTCGCCGACCTGTTTGACGCCGGTCGCCCGGCCGCCGCCCTCACGCCAGCGGGCGTACAGGTCGGGGCCGAGGTCGACGGTGAGCCTGCCGCCCGAGGCCAGGAAGCCGTTGCGCACGTCGGAGAAGGCCAGGTCGGTCGCGATGGTCTCCCTGCCCGGGTTGCCCAACGCGTACGGCCGCTTCTCGACCCTGCCGGAGAACAGGTCGACCGAGTCGACGTTGCGCCACGCGATGTTGTTGTTCCGCTGGGTGTTGAGCACGGTGTCCGGGCCCTCCACCGACGACATCGTGTCGTTGGCCGACTCCCAGCGGGCCAGCAGGCAGAAGTGGCCGGGACCGGGCACATCCGGCCACGGGATCACCGCGGTCGTGACGCCGGACGCGGCGACCGACAGCCCGAGGACACCACCGATGCTGGTCCAGTCCGCGCTCCAGCCGGTGCCGCCACCCGGCGAGGAGCGGTAGACGTCCAGGTTGCCGATGTCGGCGCCGGAGCCGTAGGGGCCCGGGTTGTTCAACTTGACGAAGATGTAGTTGACCGAGCCGACCTCGGGGTTCTCGCTGACGGCGCACTCCGTCGGCGTCGGGCACACCTTGATGTCCGGGCTGGTCCACACCGCGTTCGAGTGCGGTTCGACGCCGGCATCGCCGACGTAGTCGCGGATGTAGACGTCGGTGTCGGCTCGGACGCCCGCGTTCGTCGCGACCGCCGTCACCGCCGACGAGGTAGAGAGCAACGCGGCGACGAGTGCCGCCACCGCGGTGACCATCATGCCGCGGGAGCGACGCGGCCGCCTTTGGCTGCGTGTCATGGGATTCCTTCCGTGCACTGCGGGTTCGCCAGGTGCGGCGAACGACGGGGGTCGACTCGACGAGCGGGTCAGAGGGGAAGTCCTGTCACGCCCTGGATCCACGGGCGCAGCGACGGCACGTCGACGTAGATCGACGGGCTCACCGCGCAGTTGGAGCCGCCGCCGGAGCGGCTGGTGGCGCCGATCAGCTGCCACGCGCCGTTGACCGTCTTGACCTGCGGGCCGCCCGAGTCGCCGTAGCACGCACCCGCGACGCCGCCGGGGTTGCTGGTGCAGATCTCGGTCGCGCTCAGGATCCCCCCGCAGGAGCCGTCGGCCACGATCGAGGTGTTCAGCTGTTGCAGCTGGACCGGTGCGCCGCAGCCACCCGGGGTCGGGCAGGTCTGGCCCCATCCCATGATCCGCGTGAAGGTGCCGACCGGGCCGGAGCTCGCCGCGATCACGATCGGCAGGTAGGCGGCCGGTACGGTGCTCAGCCCGATCATCGCCAGGTCCTGGGACGGATGGGTGGACACCGAGGTGACCGAGACCAGCACGCCGCCGGAGGTGCGGTTGTTGCTGCCCACGCGCAGCCGCATGCTCGCGGCCGGGGTGCCCACCACGCAGTGCCGCGCGGTGACGGCCCAGTTCGGGTGCACGACCGTGGCGCCGCAGAAGTGGTTGCCGCCGAGGTCCTGCAGGGAACCCGCGAACGAGTAGGCGGGCGCCGGGCTGCCGCCGACGACGTTCGGCTGCGCACCGCCGCCCGTGGGTGGACCCGCGGCGGCCGCCGCGGGCACGGCCATCGAGGCGAACCCGAGTGCGATGGCCGTGATCAGGGCAGCGGCCAGTGAACGCAACCTCATTGTTGCCGATTCCTTTCGTGGGAGACGGACCCCAGACAGATACAGGGCCGGTCACGAAAAGTAGCTCGCCCGTCTCGGCGCGCACAAGCGTTGGCCGGGAAATTGCATCATTCGGCAGATGGCGGGGCCGACCGACGGCACTGGTTGGCCGATGACGGTCGCGTTCGGCGGATTCCTGACGCGCCCGAAGGAATGACTTCCGGCAATCCGGAATGGTGCGGCCCGGCTCGGCATTCGCGGTTGTGGATCAATTCCGCCACCGGGTGTACGACGCTCACCCACACGGCAGAGCGGGTGTGTACGGCTCGACGGAACGCGATCCGACCGCCGTTTGGGTGTATTGATCGGGTCGAGGAGCGTCCCGCGGTTCACATCTGCACCATGTGGCGGCCATTCCCCGAGTAATTACCGAAAATTGCCGCACCTTCGCTTGGTGGCGATTTCCAACGAGGTAGTGTGAACACGTGGCGGTGTCAGCCGTGGGAAATGGTTGTCCGTCGAAACGCCTTTGGCGTGTCGGCCGGGAAGTGTGCGGGATGATCGCCTGTCGGTACTCGTTCCGGTGTGAACTCGGCGGTTCTGTCCGGGTCAGCGTGGTGTCGGCGCCGCCGTGTCGACCGCCCGGCCGCCCGCACCGCGATTCGGTGGGGTTCCCCGAAGTCGTGTTCGCTTGTCGGTACTGGTCAGTCCTCTGGGTTTCTTCCGACTGTGAATCTGGGCCGGAAGTCGAGGTGACCTTTGTGAGTATTATTCGCTTTCGCTGGGCCTGCCCGGCAGTGGCATTCGTGCGGTCGGCACCGCGATGAGGGGGGCGCAGGCAGGTGTCGAGCGTGCCGCCGTGGTCGGCCGGGGAGCGTGCCGACGTATGACAGCTCGGTAGGCCTCGGCGTCGGGTCCGACGCGCGGCCTACCGAGCTGGGTGCGGCAGTCAGTTCCTAGTACCAGTACCACATTCGAGCCGGCCTGTCACTGAAGACGCGGCGCAGCATCGCGGTCATGGCGGTCACCTCCTTCGGGTGTCGAGTCGGTCCTCGGTCGACGGTGCAGGGTGAAGGGCCGGGGCACGGCACCTTCGGCCGTCAGGGCGCAGGCGTCACCTCCCGTCACGGTCAGGTGGGCGTCGCGGGTGAGGGCGGTCAGCGCCTCACTGACCAGCCCCAGTGCCACCGACGCGCCCGCGCACGTGAACGGGCCCGCGCCGAACGGCACCCAGGACCCGCGCTCGCCCAGCTCGTTCCAACGACCCGGCCGGAACGCGCCGGGCTCGGTCCAGTGGCGTTCGTCGTGGTGCAGCAGGTACGGACTGACCGACACGACGTCACCGGCGCGGAAGGACGTGCCTGCGAGGACGGCGGGACGGGAGAGGGTGCGGCCGAGCATCCACGGCACCGGCCGATGCCTGAGCGCCTCGCGCACGACCTGTTCGGCAGGCCACGGCCACGGATCCGCCCCAGACCCACAGCCGAGCAGCACCGACCACGCCAGCGTGGTGCCGACCGGCGCCACGATCGCCCGGAACATCATCAGATGCACCTCGGCCACGCGGCGATCCGTCTGGTCCCGACACGCGCCGAGAACGGCGTCGAGGAGGTCACGTGGCTCGCCGGTGCGTTGCGCCCTGCGCCGCGCGACTTCCTCGGCCACGGCCGCGACCAGCCTGCCGCGCAGTATCTCCGCCCGCGCACGCCGCCACATCCTCGGCGCGGTGAACATCACGTCGCCGTCCAGTGTCCGGTTGGCCAGCCGCCGGGTCCCGGCGGGAACCTCGGTACACAGCAGCAGCTCCGCCAGACAGCGGTACACCAGTCGGCTTCCCGCCGACGGCCACCGGTCGGTCGCGGGCAGCTGCGCCACCGCCGTCGGCAGAGCGGCGCGGTAGCGTGGCATGCCGTCCCGCACGAAGTTACGCACCGCGTGGCCGACCTCGATCTGCGCCGCCCGTGTCGGCAGCAGGTCCCCGAAGAACCCCGACCTGTCGGCGTTGAACTCCGGGTCACGCAGCACGACCTGCGCGAGAGCAGCGTCGCCGACGCAGTGGCCGCCGCCCGGCAGCCGGATCACGTCCGTCGCGGCGTGTCGACGAAGGTCTTCGACGTATTCCAGTGGATCGCGCCGCAGCCGGCGCCTGTTCCCGAGCCCCATCGAGGATCCCCTCCGGCTCCCAACGGAGTCAGCTCTCCGCCATGAAGCTAGAAGGTTTTCCGCCGCAGCGGCATCCCCCGCCGGTTCCTTCAGCCGTCCGAGGGCCGATACCCACCCGATCCAGCGTCCACAGTGCACCCACAGTGACGCAGGTAGGGCCGGCGTCGCGGCCGGCCCTACCGGTGAAGGAAGTTCAGGGTGCGGGTTCGCCCGACGGGGCGGCGAGCGCGGTGCCCAGTCGGACCGGGGTGCCGAAGTTGGGTGTGCCGTCGGCGTTCCAGGTGAACTTCTGCGCCCGGGTCGACCGGTTCATGTCGCACCCGCCGGACGCGGAGCTGTTGGCGTGGTACACGATCCAGTCCTCGGTGCCGTCCGGAGACCGGAAGAAACCGTTGTGCCCCGGTGCGTACACACCGTTCCCGTCGCTGCGCTGGAACACCGGGTCGGCGGACTTCGTCCAGTGCGCCCGGTTGAGCGGGTCCGTGCCGGTGAGGGTGAGCAGCCCCAGCTTGTAGTCCGGTCCCCAGCACGCGCTGGCGGAGTACACGATCATGGTTCTTCCGTTGTGGTACAGCGGTTCCGCGCCTTCGTTGACCGGCGCCGTCTGCCGTTCCCACGACAGCGTCGGCTGGCTGATCGTGCGGCGCGTGCCGCTGATCGTGTACGGGTTGGACAGTGGGGTGATGGTCAGGCTCTGGGTGCCGTCCATGGCGCTGCCCATGAGGTAGAGCCGGCCGTTGTGCTGGAGGATGCTCGGGTCCAGCTCCCACGTGCTGCCGAGGTCGGCCTTGAAGCTGTACGGTCCCATCGGGTCGCTGCCCGCGCTCTCCAGCACGTGCAGTCGCTGCGTCGGGTTGTAGTCCGACACGTTCTGCCCCGCCACGTAGTACAGGTACCAGCGGCCGTTGAGCAGGTGGAACTCCGGCGCCCACATGTTGCAGCACCCGTTGGGCCTGCCGGAGAGGGTGAACAGCACCGTGTCCGCCGCGGTGGAAAGGCCCGCCAGCGTCCGGGACCGGCGCATGGTGATCGTGGAGTTCCACGTGGTGGTGGCCAGGTAGTAGTAGCCGTTGTGGTACTGGAGCCAGGGGTCGGGGCCGTTGCGCTTGACCGGGTTGGTGAACGTGCCCGCCGCGACGTGGCTCGTCCGGTCGGGCGCGGTGGCCGAGGCCGGGGTCGCCGTCACGGTCCCGCACAGCACGGCGGCGGTCACGGCCAGGACCAGGCCGATGCGTCCGGGCCTGCGCGGACTTCGGGTGTTCGAGGTCATGTTCTCTCCCTTGCGACGCTGCACGGGGTCGACGATTCGTCCTCAGTGGAGGTAGGGCCAGCCCGCCGAGTCGATGGCGAGCAGGTTGATGCCGAGCAGTGAGGTCCCGTTGTCGGCGTAGTAGTGGTAGAACAGGACGTCACCGTCGCTGTCGGCCAGCACTTCCTGGTGGCCGGGTCCGTGGACGCTGCCCTGGCCCGCGAGGATCTCGGTGCCGCCGCCGGAGGTCATGGCGACGCCGTTGCGGTCGGTGTAGGGGCCGGTGACGCTGGTGGACCTGCCGACCATCACGCGGTAGGTACTGGCCGCGCCCTGACAGCACCGGTCGAACGAGACGAACAGGTAGTAGTAGCTGCCCCGTTTGACGATGTTCGGCGCCTCGATCGCGCCGCCGTTGCGCCCCGCGATGGCGCGGATGGTGCTGTCGGAGCGCAGGCCCGTGCTCGGGTTGAGCGCGATCATCTTGATACCAGACCAGAACGAGCCGAAGGACAGCCACCAGCGGCCCTGGTCGTCCACGACGAGGTCGGGGTCGATCGCGTTGAAGTTGTCCGACGTGCGGGACTCGATCACCAGGCCGCGGTTGGTCCAGGTGCCCGAGTTCCCGCTGCTGCTCGTGGCGAGGAAGATCGCCGAACGGTTCGAGCCGAACGTCGAGGCCGAGTAGTACAGGTAGTACTGGCCGTTGCGGTAGGACAGGTCGGGCGCCCACAGGTTGCGGCTGCCGCCCGTGTAGGTGGTCGTCCACGACGCGCCGCCGGGGAACACCGACCCGGCGTTGCGGAACGCGATGCGGTCGGTGGAGGTCTTCAGCGCGATGTCGTTGCCGGTGTGCGCCACGAGGTAGCTGCCGTCCGAGCGTCTGACCACGGTCGGGTCGTGCACGCCGACGTCGCCGGTCACCCGGCCGGGCAGGGGATAGGCCGACGCCGCGGGTGCCAGCACGACGGTCAGTGCCACCGCGCCCACCACGGCCAGGGCATGTCTTCTCAGTGAGACCACGGGATCCCTCGACTTCCTGGACAGGAGCACCCGAACGGTGCCCGCCTCGCCACCTTGCGAGCAGGAGTCATGACGCGTCACGACGAGTCGCGAGTCCGACTCGAGTCGCCTGGGAGCGCTCCCAAGGAGCGTAACGCGGCACACTCGTTAAAACAAGAGTAAATGTTATCGCTAACAACGAGCTGGTGTAGCGCAGGTCTGGCCAGTAGTGCCCGTGATCCACGGGATACCGGGTGCGAGGGAAGGTCGAGGTGTCGAGTCTGGCTCGATGATGTTATCGCTCACTTCACGGTGTCGCCGTAGGTGGATGATTCACCAGAAGGTTTTGTCGAGCGACTCGAACTTCTTTTTCGGACTGATTTCTGGACAGATCAAGGACAATTCGCGTACAGGTCCGATCGGGCAACCGATGGTGCGAAGCCCCGTGGTCCGCTTCGCTGCCCGTGCCGCCGTCTCCCACGCGGCTTCGGCTGAGCACAGTGAAAAGGAAACAGAACACGACTGGGAGGTCGGCAATGACGGACTTCGAGGACCTGGGCATCCCGGGCGACACCACCGGTGTCGGCACCATGCTGGACAACATCGACGGCTACTCGACCACCGTGATCTACAACGCCGTCATGAACGCGTCCGACGACGTGCTGCTCGCGTACTTCGGGTCCTACCCCGACGCTCGTGACGTCCTCACGGCCCGGCTCGACACCCTGCTGGGGACGGGTGGCACCGTGCTGGACAGCGACCTGGTCCAGCAGTACTGCATGGTGTTGCTCCCGCTGCTCAACGACATCAACGACGCCAACCACGTCAACGGTGTCGCCGTCGAGGCCGCGGATCTCGCTCCGCAACAGCAGCAGCTGCTCGACCAGGCCGAGGACAACTTCCGCACCTACGTCAACGACAACATCGAGGCCTACAACTCGATCCTGGTCAACCAGGAGAACGCCGAGTGGGGCCTTGCCGACTACCTGCTCCACACGCTCGACACCGGCGGCTGCAACAACGTCTTCGCCAGCTGGGCGATCCTCGTCGTCACACCGTACGCGGAGCACGGTTTCGTCCGCCTCGAGGAGCAGATCCGCGACCATCTGATGACCCGCGTCGGAATTCCGGTCTAGTTCGTCAATTCGCGCCACAGCATTTCATACTCCGTTTGGGTGATCCCCAGTGGACCCGGTATCAGTTACACCTGCACGGTGAATTCTGGTTCTCTGCGAGGGGGCACGATGGATGTCGACAGCCGGGTGACGGGCGTGGCGAAAGCCGTGGTCGCGGAACTGGCTCCGGACGAGTTGGTGTTCTTCGACACCGCGACCGAGATGTTCTTCCGCGACAGGAGCAAGCCGGCCCGCAGGCAGGGGAGGGACCCACTCTCCTTCGGGATCACCGAGGTGGTGGACGTGGTGACCCCCGCAGCCCTGTACGTGGCCGCGGTCGTGGTCGACGAGGTGCTGGGCAGGGCTGCGTCGAAGACCGTGGACAAGGTGGGCGGACGGTGGCTGCGCAGGAAACGGGTCGAGGGCCGCCCGGACGAGGCGCCGCTGCTCGTGTCCGACCCGGAACAGCTCGCCGCGATCTGCGTCGAGGTCCGGCGCCTCCTGCGTGCGCTGCACTTCCCGGAGGACAGGATCGAGGTGTTCGTCCGTGCCCTCGTCGGGGCTCTGACCGTCCCACGTGGCGTCTTCGAGCACGACGAGCGCGGACCTGACGCGAATGAGTGACAGACCCGGCGGGGCGACGCTCACGGAGTCCCCGTCGGCGACGGCGCCCCGGCGTCCCCCGTCCGGCATGACCGTGCTGTTCTCGCTCCTTGTCTCCGTCGTCGTGGTCACCGTCGGGGTCGTCGGCGCGCTCCTCTGGACCGTGACGGGGGACAACGCCCGGCGCTGGGCCGAGGCGTGGCAGCGGTGCGGCCCGGGGTGGCTCGCCGGGCCGGACGCGTCCACAGCCGGCGCCAACGAGGACATGCACCGTTTCGTGCGCTGTGTCGCACCGGTGAGCAGGGAACAGGCATCGTGGTCGCTGTACGCGGTCGGGCTGCTGGTCCTGGTCGCGCTGCTGTGCTACGCCGCCTACCCGGCCGTCATCACCAGACGGCGGGGGCTCGGACGGTTCCGGCCGGAAGGCGAGCTCGCCGAGGTCCTCGAGGGACTGCGTCGCGTGGCCGGTCTCCGAACGCCGCCGACGTACCTGTTGCGACCGAGCGAGGAGACCCGGGTCACCAGGGACGCGATGACCTTCGGCGCGTTCCGTGCCCGCCACATCGCGCTGGACATGGGGCTGGTGAAGGACTTCGGCCACGACCGGGACCGCTTCCGCGCGGTGGTGCTGCACGAGCTGGCACACGCACGCGGCCGTGACGTGCACATCACCTACCTCACCAAGGCCGTGTGGGCCGCGTTCGTCGCGCTCGCCTGGGTGCCCGCCGCGATCGGACTGCTCCTCCGGCACGACGCCTCGGCGTGGCTGTTCGCCGCGGGGCTCCTCGTGCTGACCGCGCTCGTCCTGTCGATCCGCAACGCGATCCTGCGGGAGCGTGAGCTGCACGCCGACGGGGTGGCCGCCGCCGTCGTCGGCCGGGAGGACGCCCTGCGCGTGCTGCACGGCGAGGAGCGGCCGGGACTCTGGCGGCGGTTCACCCACCACCATCCGAGTGCGGCCAGGCGACGGCGGTTCGTCACCGAGCCGGCCCTGCTGGACACGCCCCGCTGGTGGGAGCTGCCCGTGGTCGGGGTGGTCGTCGGGATGGTGGGGAGCAACGTCTGGTACGTCGCCACCATCGCGTTGGTCACGCTGCCGGGGACGAACGGCCTGCTGGTCGGCCTGCTCGTCGCACCCGCGCTGACCGCTCCGGTCGTGGTGGCCGTCTGGCGGGTCGTGCGACTGGACCCGGACGGCACCCACGTCCCGCGGTGGCTGGTGTTCGCCGGAGGACTGGCGCTCGGCTGCCTGGTCGGCAGACAGCTGTCGCTGACCTCGGTTCTCGTCGGCGCCTCCGGCGGCAGCGCGTTCGGGTCCGACCTTGTCGCCGTTCCCGGCCTGGTGGTGGCGACACTCGCCGTCGCACTGTGGACGGCGTCGGTGGCCAGGGAGGCGTCGCTGTCCGCCGTGGTCGTCGCCGTCACGGCCGCCGTAGGTCTCCTGACGGCGGTGTGGTGGCTCCACAGCACCGTCGGATCATTGTGGTCGTGGGACTTCTACGACAAGGGACCGGAGTTCCCCGACCCCGTGGGCCGGGCCGCCGGCTGGCTCGACGAGGCCACGCACTGGCTGACCCTGCGCAACCTGCCCCTGACGACGCTGGTCTACGTCCCGATCGTCGTGCCGTTGCTGAGTCTGCTCTGGCTCGTTCCGGCACTGGTGGCACCACGCGTGTTCGACCTGCGGCGGGCGTTGCGCGCCGGACTGGTCGGCGCGGCGACCGTCATGGTCCTCACCTGCGCGGCGGTGCTGGTGGCCCGGTGGTCGATCCCGTCGGAGATCAGGGCGAACGACCGGTTCGCGATCGTCTTCCACTTCTCGGCGATCGTGCTGTGCGTCGTCGTGCAGGCCGTGGTGGCGTTCCTGCTGCGGGGGCCGCACCGGGCCGTCCTGGTGCCGTTGGCGGCCACCACGACCGCGCTGTTGTCCTCCGCGGCCTTCTTCCTCGTCGTGGAACCGCTCTACCGCGCGGTCGACCTGAGGGCGTCCGATCCGGAGTCGCTGTACCCCGCGCCGGACTTCCAGATCATCGCCGACTTCGGGCAGTACAGCGTGCTGCTCGGCCTGCTCGTCTCCTCGGTCGCCGCCACCCTCGGCGCGCTGCTTCGCCCGAGGCCTGCGGCCGGTCCGGCACCGGGCGGGATGCGGGGGACCGTCGCGGTGACCATCGGCACGGTCGTGCTGGCGGCGGCAACCGTCCCGCCCGCCATCGACTACTGGAAGGCGGCCGGCCCCTCGACCACGCCCGCGGAATGTCTGGTGGGAACGTGGACGGAGCGGTCGAGGACCTCGTTCGTGCCTGCGGATCCCGACGAGGAGCCGCTGCGTTTCACGGGTTCCGGCTCCGTCCTGGTCTACACGGGCGACGGCCGTTTCCGCGCGGCCTTCAGCCCCGCCTCGGCCGACCACAGTGGACAGCGGTACGTCCTCGCGTACTCCGGTGTCGTCTCGGGCACCTATCGCGTCGACGGCGACCACATCGTCTACAGCTCGGTGGCTCCAGGCGTCGAGGTCTCGTTCTCCGTCGACGGCACGCCCGTGGACACCCGACCGGTGACGGGCTTCGCCGACGACGCGTTCACCTGCACGGGCGACACCATGACCCAGAAGGGACCGTCCTACTCGATCACGCTCGTCCGCGTCGAGGCCGGCCGCTGATCACAGGCCCAGCGCGCCGACGAGCAGCGCGGCGACCGCGTCGCGGTGCTCCGGGCTGTCGTGCCAGCGCAGTCGGCGACCTGCCTCCACCACCACGCCGAACCCGGCGTGCACCAGCACCCTGGCCTGGCGCGAGTCGAGTTCCGGGCGCGCAGACCGGAGCTGCTGCTCCCACACGGCGATGTGTTCACGCTGCGCGACGACCACGGGCCGCTGCAGGGTGGCGGGCAACCCGACCAGCTCGGCGTTCGCGACGCTCGTGAGGGCCGTGTGCTCGAAGCTGTAGGCCACATACGTCGCGGCCAGCGCGACGACGGCGTCGTGCGGGTCGGTCACCCCGCAAAGGTTCTGTTCCACCGCCTGAGTGAGGAGCCCGGCGGCCTGGAGGCAGGCCGCGGCGAGGATGTCGGCCTTGCCGGGGAAGTAGCGGTAGAGCGCGGAGGGGACGAGCCCGACGGCCTCGGCGATCCTGCCGTTCGTGACGGTGGCGAAGCCGTCCCGTTCGAACAGGGGGATCGCCGCCGCGAGGATCTCCGAGCGCCGGGTGCGTGGCACGGGCGGGGTCGGCAGTTCGACGAGGCGCGCGGTGCCCGCCGCCGGGTCGGTCGCGACCACACGCAGGGCGGCCGCCAGCAGCACGTCCTCGACGCGGCGCTGCGCGATCGAGGTGTGGTGCATCGTGATGGACCCGATCACGCCCAGCGCCGCGGCGGCACGCAGGTGCTCGTCGGGTAGCGGGTGCTCGCGCCGCACCACGTCGGTCACCCGCCCGACGACGTGCGCGAACTTGGCCCTGAGCACCCCGCGGTCCGCGCGGTCGAGGTAGCGGGCCTCCCACCGGTACACCCCGCCGGACGCGCGATGGGCGACGGTGACGCGGGTGACGGCGGTGAGGACGTCCACAAGGGACGCATCGGCCGGCACGTCGTCGAGCGCGGCGACGAGCCGGTCCACCATGACGTTCGCGCACTCGGCGAACAGCGCGTACTTGTTGGGGAAGTGCCGGTACAGGGCAGCCGCCGTGATGCCGACGCCCGCCGCGATCTCCTCCATGGACGCCGCGTGGTAGCCGCGCTCGCTGAACACCCGGCCTGCCGCCCCGACGATGAGCTGCCTGCGGTTACGCGGCCGGACGGCCGCGGCCGACTCGGTCGTCACCGCGGCGCGCGGGGGAGGGGAGCCATAAGAGCCAGTCAACCACGAAAGGGACCGCGTCTCCGAGACCAGCGGACCGATTCAGTCGGCGATGCCCTTGCCGCCGAACGACCCGCTTCGATATGTTAATGGAGAATCTCACGGTTGATCACGTGGGACCTGGGCTGACTTGCTTCCGCGGATCCCTGCAAGAGCGGCGCCGATGCCTATCAAGGAAGCTGGGTATGTAAATGAGCAGTCTCAGCAGAAGGAACGTCCTCTCGCTCGGCGTGGCCCTGGGGCTGGTGAGCGCCGTGGGCGCCGTCCCGGCCTGGGCGGCGGAAACCGACCCCTGGTGGACGTGGGACGACGAGGTGGACCGCCTGATGGCGGGGTTCCTGGACGGCGGTCAGGTTCCGGCGATCAACACCGCGATGCGGTCGTGGGTGGACAACGACGACCCGCTGCCCGGTGGTCTGCCCGCCACGCTCGCGGCGTATCTCCAGCAGGTCAACAGGCTCCCGTCGTGGGCGGACCGAACCAAGCTGCGCCTCGCGGCCGACTTCAACCGCCGCAAGGACACGTACCTGTTCATGCTGTACGGGCTGGGCAGCGGCATCATGAGCACGGTGATCCCGCGCGAGGCGAAGTCGGTGTACTGGTCCGCGGGCGGTGCCGACATGCAGGACCGCGCGGCGAAGACGTTCACGTTCGGCTACGACCTGAGCGACCGCAACGCCTTCGAACCGACGGGCCAGTTCGTGGTCACGGCCAACAAGACCCGCCTGGTGCACGCGGCGGTGCGTCACCTGCTGCCGAGGTCGTCGCACTGGCAGGCGGTGGCGGACGAGCAGGTCCCGATCAGCAACGGCGACATCCTGGTCACGTTCCACAGCCTGGGGACGTTCGTGCACAGGAAGCTGATCGAGTGGCACGTCCCGATGTCGGCGGCGGACGAGGAGGCATTCCTGCACTCGTGGCAGGTCGCGATCCACCTGCTCGGCGTGCGGGACGAGTTCATCCCGAAGACGTGGGCGGCGGCGGACGCGCAGTCGGCGCAGGTGCTCACGCCGATCCTCAGCCCGTCGTTCGAGGGCAAGGAACTGGCCGAGGACCTGCTGGGGCTGACCGCACAGATCGACCTGGGCGTAACCCGGGGTTTCCTCAACGAGTTCGTGCGGTACGTGCTGAGCGACCAGGTGGGCGACTGGCTACAGCTGCCACGCGACTACGCGGCGGCGGCGCTCATCCGCACGGGGTGGCCCGCGTACATCGCGTTCCGGGAGGGCCTGCTGCCGGTGATGCCGGTCGGTTTCTCCATGTTCGATCAGTTCATCCGCGCAATGGCGATGCTGTTCCTCAACAAGGCCACCTCCCCGACCGCGACCCTGATCACGATCCCCACCGGCAACCGCCCGGAAGCCTGACCAACTACGTGCCAACGCTGTTACGTGCGTGAGTCCGTCGCCAGGGACACTCCGAGTGCACTGGCCACGACTCCAACCAAAGGACGGGCTGTGCTCGGCGAGCTGGGTGAGCGCGCTCACCGGAATCGCGAGAATGCTGACGGCACAGAGGCTTCGAGCCTACGGGAATTGTTTCCCAGCCACCCGCATGGCCGGCGCCGTGATGTGATGGGTCGATGGCTGATGACCTGGGTGACGTGCGTGAGCTGGACCGGCGGGCGCTGGCCCTCACCGGGGAGGTCGTCGCCGCGGTGACGGCTGCTGACCTCGACCGGCCGACGCCCTGTGCCGAGTGGTCGATCCGTGCGGTGTCGGAGCACCTGGTGAGCGAGAACCGCGGCTACGCCGCCAGTTCGATGGGTGCACCCGCGATCGTGTCCATCTGGTACTCGGGAGACCTCAGACCCGACCCGCCCCGCGCCTACCACGACTCCGCCGCCATGGTCACGAACGCCTTCACCGCCCCAGGCCTCCACGAAAGCTCCTTCGAGGTGCGCGAGTTCGGCTACTTCCCCGCACCAACCGCGATCGCCATGCACTTCGTCGACGTCCTCGTCCACGGGTGGGACCTGGCCGTGAGCCTCGACGTCCCCTACCGCCCCGACGACGACCTGGCATCCGCCGCGCTCCACATCGTCGCCAGGTGGCCGCGCACCGGCAGGCGCACGCGGGAGTTCGCGCGACCGGTGACAGTACCCGCGACCGCCCCGGACTTCGCCCGGCTGCTCGGAACGCTCGGCCGGTCACCGTCGTGGACACCACCCGCGAAGGGTTGACCAGCCCAGTACGTTTAGCGAAATCGCTAAATATTGGGCAGGAGGCAATGCGGTGATCACGGGCGTTCATGCGATCATCAACACCGGGGAGGCGGAGGCGTCGCGGGCGTTCTTCCGCGACGTGCTCGAGTTCGACTCGGTCGACACCGGGGGCGGCTGGCTGGTCTTCGCGCTCCCGCCCGCCGAGTTGGGTGTCCACCCGACGGAAGGCACGGGCGGAGGGCACGAGCTGTATCTCATGTGCGACGACATCAACGCGACCGTCAAGGAGCTCGAGGGCAAGGGCGTCGAGTTCGTCCGTCCCGTCGAGGACGCCGGCTGGGGACTGCTGACGGCGATGCGTGTTCCCGGCGGCGGTGAGCTCGGGATCTACGAGCCGAGGCACGCCTCACCCGACCGGGACCCGAGTGCGACGAACGGGTAGATGAACCGGCCGCGGATCGTCCGCAACCTCGGTGACCTCGACGTCGTGTTCGGCGCGCTCGCGCATCCGACCCGGCGGGAGATCGTGCTGGTCCTGCACGATCGTGGGGGAGAGGTCACGGCGGGCGATCTCGCGGCCAGGTTCGAGCAGAGCTGGCCCACCACGACCCGTCACCTCACCGTCCTCGTCGACTCCGGGCTGGTCACCGTGCGCAAGTCCGGCCGCGAACGCCTCTACCGGCTGGACCGCGACAAGCTCGTCGGCGGGCTCGGCCTGTGGCTGCACAAGGTGGAGATCGGCGTCGTCGACCACCGCCGCCGCGAGTCGGGACAGTGAGCTGAGGCAGAGTAGGGCCGTGAACAACGTGTTCGACTACGACGCCGAGCTGCGTCGCTACCAGGAGCGGTTGCGTCACGCCGCCGACGTGAGCGCTGGCGACCGGGTACTGGACATCGGCTGCGGTGCCGGACAGACCACTCGCCAGGCCGCGGGCGCGGCGAGCGAGGGGAGTGCCCTGGGCGTGGACACCTCCGCCGAGATGCTGGCGCGAGCGCGTGCCCTCGCCGCGGCGGAGGAGCTGGCCAACGTGCGCTTCGAACAGGCGGACGCCCAGGTCCACCCGTTCCCGCCCGAGACGTTCACCCTCGGGATCAGCCGGTTCGGCACGATGTTCTTCCCCGACCCCGTCGCGGCGTTCACGAACATCGCGCGTGCGTTGCGGCCCGGCGCGCGGCTGGTGCAGCTGGTGTGGCAGGCCCGTGACCGCCAGGAATGGGTGGCCGCCATCCAGGGCGCCCTCGCCGGTGACGACCCGCCGCCGGTCCCCGCAGCCAGGGTCGACGCGTTCTCCCTCGCCGACCCTGCGGTGGTGGACGCCGTCCTGACCTCGGCGGGACTCACCGAAGTGGCCGTCACCGACGTACGCGAACCCGTCTACTACGGCGCGGATCCCGACGCCGCCGTCGCCGCGGTCCGCTCGCTGCACGTCGCGAGCGACCCACTCGCGGGGCGAAGCGCCGAGGAGACCGCGCGGGCACTCGACCGGCTGCGTTGCGTCATGGCCGCGCACGACACCGCCGACGGCGTGTGGTTCGACTCGAGCGCCTGGCTCGTCACGGCCCGCCGCTAGACCACCGGCGACCGACTCGGTCACTGCGATGCCGCTGGTCGCCGCCACCGAGAACGTCGTCGGCGTCCGGACCGCGCCGAGGTTCAGAGATCGGGCCAGCCGCGTTCGAGGTGGGTGAAGGCGGTGGCCAGGGCGGCACGCGGGTCGGGCTCGGTGCCTGCCAGGTCGGGGATCTCCAGGACGAAGCGGGCGAGGAGCCGCAGCGAGAGGTCGTCCGCATCACGGGCGGCCTCCTCGGCGATGACCCTGGTCAGCGTGGTCTCGCAGTCGGTCCACAGCCTCCTGGCGTAGGCCCGCAGCGCAGGCGTGGCGACCACGAGTTCGGTCAGGCACCGGTACTTCGGCCCCGGGTCGGGATCGAACGGGCCGCGCGTGGCCAGGAAGTCGTGCAGTGCCCGCAGGATCGAGACGCCCTCGGCCCGCTCCCGCACCGCAGCGGCCAGAGCCTGCTCCCGCTCGTCACTGTCGCCGAGGACGAGCGCCTCCTTGCCGCCGGGGAAGTGCGCGAACAGCGTCGACACCGCCGTGTCCGCGGCCTCGGCGATCTCGGCGACGGTGACCCGGTCGAACCCGCGCTCCAGGAACAGTCGCTGCGCCGCGGTCGCCAGAGCGTGCCGGGTGGCGGCCTTCTTGCGCTCACGCCGCCCAATGGTGCCCGGTGTCATGCCGCCAGCATACTCGAAGTCGATTCGAGTTCGTAGTCACGCTAAAGTCAGAGTGACTTCGACTTTCTGGGAGGCGCCATGCGCTGGGACGTTCGACGGCTGCCGCGTGCCGACGGCAGAACCTTCCTGGTCACCGGCGGCAACGCGGGTGTCGGTTACTTCGTCGCCGAGCAGCTGGCCGGCACGGGGGCGACGGTCGTCCTCGGCAGCCGGGACATCGCCAGGGCCGACGCCGCGATGGCGTCGATCCGGTCCCGCGTCCCCGGCGCGCTGGTGCGCCACGTGCGGCTGGACCTTGCCGACCACGCCTCCCTCGAGTCCACCGCGGGCCAGCTGGGGAGCCTCGACGCGGTCGTGTGCAACGCCGGCGTCATGCTCGACCACCCGCCGCGACGCGAGACCGCGGCCGGCCACGAGCTGATGTTCGCCACCAACCACCTCGGGCACTTCCTGCTGGTCCGGTGGCTGTTGCCGCTGCTCACCGCGTCGGCGGCGGGACGTGTCGTGACGACCGGCAGCTTCGTCGCGAGGTCCGCCCGGTTCGACCTGACCGACCCGCAGAGCACCAGGGACTACGCGCCCAAGCGTGCCTACGCCCGGTCGAAGCTCGCCCAGATGCTGTTCGCGTTCGAGCTGGACCGGCGGCTGCGTGCCGAGGGCAGCCCGGTGCGCAGCGTGGTCAACCACCCCGGCGGCGCGCTCGACTCGCTCACCCCGGACCGCCCGCCGGTGCACGCCAGGACCGCGGGCCAGCGGCTGCGCGGCCTGCCCGCGGGGCTCGTCGTACAGGGCAAGGAAGCCGGCGCGTGGCCCGCGGTCCGCGCGGTCCTCGACCCGTCCGTGGCGGGCGGCGGGCTGTGCGGTCCCCGCGTGTTCGGCATGCGCGGCGAACCCGGGCTCGAAACCGTGCGAGGCAGGCTCGCCGATCCCGAGCTCGCCGCCGGCCTGTGGGCCGCCACCGTCGACCTGACCGGCGTCGAGCCCGGCTGACCGGGCGAGGTCAGTGGACGACGTCGTAGACCAGCTTCTGGACGCCGTTCCGGTAGGTCTCGCTCTCGACGACCCTGAGGTTCTGCCTGTCCTTGTCGGTGGCGCTGAACAGCCGCTTGCCCGCGCCGAGCAGGACCGGGAACACCAGCAGGTGGTAGCGGTCGATCAGGCCCGCGTCGGACAGGTGCTGGTCGAGCGTGGCGCTGCCGTGGATGATGATCGGCCCGCCCTCGGTCCGCCTGAGCGCGGCGACGTCGTCCAGGGCTACCCCCGGGACAGAGTGTTCCCCGCCTGCGAGCAGGAGCAGATCCGCGCGTGCTTCTCGCTGCCGCGCACTGGCATGACCGGTGACCCGGGCATGCCATGGACCGCAACGCGGTCAACAGCACGAGTGAGCACTGTCGGCTACCTGTGCCCTCGCGCCGACAACGATCACAGGCGCGCAACCCTTTCGCGACTGTCCGTCAGCGGGGAGCCATGCGGATGGCGCCGTCCAGGCGGATGGTCTCGCCGTTGAGCATGGGGTTGTCGATGATGGACATGGCTAGCTTGGCGAACTCGTCGGGGTGGCCTAGGCGGCTGGGGTGGGGAACGGTCTTGGCGAGGCTCTCGCGGACCTCGTCGGACAGGCGGGCCAGCAGTGGCGTGTCGAAGGTGCCTGGCGCGATCGTGCACACGCGGATCGCTCGGCTCGCCAGGTCGCGAGCGGCCACGATGGTCATGCCGACGATGCCCGCCTTCGACGACGCGTACGGGATCTGGCCGATCTGTCCCTCGTAGGCCGCGACCGACGCGGTCAGTACGCACACGCCCCGGTCGCCGTCCAGCGGCTCGTTCGCCGCCATCCGGGCCGCTGCCAGTCGCAGCACGTTGAAGCTGCCGATCAGGTTGATGCCGATGATCTCCGTGTAGGTCTCCAACGAGCCCGGTCGTCCGTCCCGGTTCACCAGGCGGACCGGGCCGCCCCGGCCCGCACAGTGCACGACCGCGCGCAGCGGACCCGCCTCGGCCGCGGCGTCGAACACCGCGTTCATGCCGGCCTCGTCGCGCACGTCGGCCGGTACGAACCGGACCCGGTCGCCCAGTTCCTTCGCGACGGTCTCGCCCGAGGAGGTCTCCAGGTCGGCGATGACGACCGCCTCGGCGCCGCCGTCGAGCAGACGGCGCGCGGTCGCGAGGCCCAGTCCGGACGCCCCGCCGGTGACCACGGCGCTGATGCCGGTGATGTCCATGAGAAGTCCTTCAGAGTCGTTCGATGATCGTCGCGTTGGCCATGCCGCCTGCCTCGCACATGGTCTGCAGGCCGTAGCGGCCGCCCGTGGCCTCCAGGCCGTTGAGCATGGTGGTCAGCAGCCGCGCGCCCGACGCGCCCAGCGGGTGGCCGAGTGCGATGGCGCCGCCGCGTGGGTTGAGCCGGTCGGGGTCGGCGCCGAAGTGCTGTGCCCAGGCCAGCGGCACCGGGGCGAACGCCTCGTTCACCTCGTAGTGGTCGAGCTGGTCGAGCGTCAGACCGCTGCGGCGCAACACCTTCTCCGTCGCCGGGATCGGGCCGGTCAGCATCGTGATCGGGTCGTCGGCGGCCAGGGCGAAGGAGTGGAACCTGGCGCGCGGGGTCATCCCCAGCTCCTGCGCCTTCTCCTCCGACATGATCAGCACCGCGCCCGCGCCGTCGGTCAGCTGCGACGAGTTGCCCGGCGTGATGTGCCAGTTCGCCTCGGGGAAGCGGGCGGCCAGCTCGTCGGTGCGGAAGGCCGGCTTCAGCGCGCCGAGCTTCTCGGCCGTGGTGTCCGGGCGGATCGTCTCGTCCTGGTCGACCACCGTCCCGTCCGGGACGGTCACCTGCACGATCTCGCCGCTGCGGTCCGCCGCCGCGGCGCGGGTGTGGGAGCCTGCCGCGAACTCGTCGAGGGTCTCCCGGTCGAGCTTCCAGCGGGCGGCGATCAGCTCGGCCGACACGCCCTGCGGGACCAGCCCCGGCTCGTAGCGCTTCGCGACCGACGGGCCGAACGGGTCCATCCCGATCCGGGCGGTGAACATCGGGATGCGGCTCATCGACTCCACCCCGCACGCCACCACCACGTCGTAGGCCCCGGCGAGCACCCCCTGTGCCGCGAAGTCCGCGGCCTGCTGGCTCGACCCGCACGCCCGGTGCACCGCGACCGACGGCACCTCCTCGGGTAACCCGGCCGCGAGCCACGCCCACCGCCCGACCGGGCCGGACTGCTCGCCGACCTGGCTCACGCAGCCGGTGATCACGTCCTCGACCAGCGCCGGGTCTACGCCCGTGCGGTCGATCAGCTGCCGCAGCACCTGACCGAGCAACTCGACCGGGTGCAGCGACGACAGTGCGCCACCCGCCCTGCCCTCCCTGGGCGCCCTGCCCTTCGCCATCGGCGACCGAATGGCGTCCACGATCACGGCACTACGCGACATCGTCGTCCTCCTCGTCCGAAGTCATCCCACGTCGGTCAGGGTCGGCCACAGGCCGGCAGGTGCCGTCGCGACGGCCTCGCCCAACGTCCTCGCCCAGGCCAGCTCGCTGCCTGCCTCGTCCCGCCACGCCCACAGGCGCCGGGTGAGGTGGTGGAGCCGGTGCTCCTGGGTGAAGCCGATCGCGCCGTGGAGCTGGTGCGCGGCTCTCGCCACCGGCGCGACCGCGGCTCCAGCGCGGATCTTCGCGGCAGCCGCGGCGAGCACGAGCCCGTCGGTGTCCGCGACCCGGACCGCGGCGTCGGCGAGCGCGGTCGCCGCACCGACCTCGCCCGCCATCCGCGCGATCTCCATCTGCACCGCCTGGAACTTGGCCAGCGGGCGGCCGAACTGCTCGCGCTCACCCGCGTAGGCCACCGTCCAGTCCAGCACCTTGCCCAGGGCTCCGGCCAGCTGCACGGCTCTGGCCAGGGCGAACCTGGCCCGGACCGTCTCGGCGTCGACCGGCGCCGCAACGGCGGGCACGTCGTCGAACGTCACGTCGCCGCGCGGCTCACCGGCCAGGTTCGCCCCCACCGCGCCGTCCGGCAGGTCGGCGAGCGCGAGAACGGCCGAGTCGGGTCCCGTCGCGAGCACCGCGGCCCGGCGGGCGACCCCCACCCACGGGACGGCGGTCGCGGTGCCGGTGAGCCCGAAGCGGCCCTTGTCCAGCGGTCGCGCGAGCACCGTCCCCGCGACGGCGATGGTCAGCGGCTCGGTGACGATCGGCAGGTCGAGGCCCGCTGCCAGCAGGGCGGGCCCGGCGACCAGCAGCTGCTCGGCCACCGGCACCGCGGCGGCCCCCGCCGCGAGCGTCGTCACGACGGCCGCCGCGTCGTCCAGGGCGCCGCCCGAGCCACCCGCCTCCTCCGACAGACCGACGCCGGTCATGCCGGCCTCGGCGAGCACCGACCACAGGCCGGCGTCCCACGACCGGTCCGGCGTGAGGACGAACGGCTCGTGGGCGGCGAGGATGTCCCGCACCGTCTCGACCACCAGGTCCCTGGTGCTCATCGCAGCCCCAGACCGCGGGCGACGATGCCGCGCAGGATCTCGTTGGTGCCGCCGCGGAGCGTGAAGCCCGGCGCGTGCAGCTGTGCCTCCGCGAGTGTCCGGCCCAGCGGGTCGTCCGGGTCCAGCTCGACGACCCGGCGGATCTCGTCGATCACGTCCGTCTCGAAGGTCGTGCCCAGGTCCTTCACCAGCGCCGCCTGGATGTCCGGCAGCTCGCCACGGTCCAGTGCGGCGGCGATCCTCCTCGACAGCTGGCGCAGCGCGAGCAGCCGGGCCGAGAGGGTGCCGAGCGTCGCCAGCTGTGCCGGGTCCCGGGTCCGCGCCGCGTGCCTGGCGAACGCGTCGAGCAGGCCGAACGTCGAGAGCCAGCGCTCCGGGCCGGACCGTTCGTACGCCAGCTCCGCCGTGACCTGGCGCCAGCCGTCACCCTCGGTGCCCAGCAGCATCCCGGCCGGCACGACCACGTCCTCGAACACCATCTCGTTGAAGTGGTGGCCGCCGTCCAGGATCCGGATCGGGTTGATCGTCAGGCCGGGGCTCGCGAGGTCCACCAGCAGCTGCGACAGCCCGTCGTGCCGCCCTGGCCCGGTGCGCACCAGCACGATCCCGTAGTGGGCCAGGTGCGCGCCCGAGGTCCAGATCTTGGCGCCGTTGACCAACCAGTCCCCGTTGGCGTCGCGCTCGGCGCGGGTGCGGATCGACGCCAGGTCCGAGCCCGAGTCCGGTTCGGACATCCCGATCACGAAATAGCACTCGCCTGCGGCGATCCTCGGCAGCAGGGCGGTGCGCTGCTCCTCGGTGCCGTAACGCAGCAGGCTCGGCCCGGACTGGCGGTCGGCGATCCAGTGCGCCGCCACGGGCGCACCCGCGGCGAGCAGCTCCTCGGTCACGGCGAAACGCTCCATCGCCGAGCGTTCGTGGCCGCCGTAGCGCCTCGGCCACGTCATGCCGAGCCAGCCCCGCGCGCCGAGCCTGCGGGAGAACTCGGCGTCGAAGCCGCTGAGCCAGGAGTCGACGCGCGGGGTGAACGTCTCGGCCGCCAGGAACTCCCGCACCTCGGCGCGTACCGCTTCGGCGGCGGGCACGGCCTCGGCGGGGGAGAGGGCCAGTCCTCCCGGGTCGCCCGCGCGCGCGGTTGCGTCCACAGTGGTCACTGTGACTACCGGCCCGCCCACTGTGGACTCCGCCGTTCCACGAACGCCCGCGCGCCCTCGCGTGCGTCCTCGGAGGACCGGACCGCTTCCGCGAGAGGGGCCTGCCGGTCGAAGAACTCCGCCTCCGGCCAGTCCCGCGACTCGGCGATGACCTGCTTGCAGGCACGCGTCGCCAGCGGCCCGTTGCGGCCGATGGCCGCGGCCAGCTCGAGCGCGCCTGCCAGTGCCGACCCCGGCGCGGTGAGCCGGTTGACCAGGTGCACCTCGTGGGCCGTGGCGGCCGGGATTCGGGCGCCGGTGAGGATCCACTCCATCGCCAGGTTCGCGGGCACCTTCGCGGGCAGGCGCAGCAGCCCGCCGCCCGCCGGGACCAGCCCCCTGGTGACCTCCGGCAGCCCGAAGACCGCGTCCTCCGCCGCGACGACCAGGTCGCACGCCAGGGCGATCTCGAAGCCGCCGCCCAGCGCGTACCCCTCGACCGCGGCCACGATCGGCTTGGCGGGCGGGCGTCGCACGATGCCGGCGAACCCCCTGCCGGGTACCGACGGCCGCTCCCCGGCCAGGAACGCCTTGAGGTCCATCCCGGCGCAGAACGTCCCGCCCGCGCCGGTGATGACCCCGGCCACCGCGTCGTCGCGGGCGTCGAGGTCGTCCAGTGCCTCGGCGATCGCCTCGGCGGTGGCCAGGTCGATGGCGTTGCGGAGGTCCGGACGGTCGATCGTGATGACGAACGTGGTCCCGTTCAGTTCCGTGTGGACGGTCATCGGGTGGGTCCTCCGGGGCGTCGGTGGTGACCTCCGCAGGATAACCCCGGGTTTCTATCAGTGGAACGGCTTTCGACTCAGTCGAACCGAATATCGGAGACCGCTCATCAAATTCGACTGAGTGAAATTCTCTTCCAAAGACTCGAATTCTGGATTAACGTCCCGTTTCCAACGCGGTGACGTGCAGGAGGCCACATGGAAGCCCTGGTGTGGACCGGTTCCCGGCTCGAGGCGGTCGACGACCTCGAGGTGCGCGACCCACTGCCCGGTGAGGTCACCGTGCGGGTCGACGCGGCCGGGCTGTGTCACAGCGACCTCAAACCGGTCGACGGCGACATCGCCCAGGCGGTGCCCGTCGTACTCGGGCACGAGGCCGCCGGTGTCGTGGTCGACCGGGGCGCGGGCGTCGACCTGCCGATCGGCCAGAAGGTCGTGCTGTCCGTCCTGCGCAACTGCGGCCACTGCGCCGCCTGCCTCGCCGGCCTGCCGACGCTGTGCCGGGGCACGACGGAGAGCCCGCCGACCGTCTTCACCAGATACGGGGCCCCGGTCGCGCAGTTCGTCCGGGTCGGCGCGTTCGCCCGGCACACCGTCGTGGGACAACAGCAGGTGGTCCCGGTTCCCGACGGCATTCCGGACACGGTGGCCGCGCTGCTTGGCTGTGCGGTGGTCACCGGCTTCGGCGCGGTGTGGGAGCGGGCCCGGCTGCGTGCCGGCGAGAGCGCACTGATCATCGGCGCGGGCGGCATCGGGCTGAACGTGGTGCAGGCCGCGAAGGTGGCGGGCGCGAGCAGGGTCGTCGTGTGCGACACCAACCCGCGCAAGGAGGCGATCGCGCGGCGGCTCGGCGCCACGGAGTTCCTCGTGGTCGGTGGCGCCGACGACGTGGTGGCGACGGCGGCCTCGGTCTCGCCGGAGGGGTTCGACGCCGTCCTCGAGTGCGTCGGGCGTGCCGACCTGCTGACCGCCGCGGTCGGCGCCCTCGCGTGGGGCGGCCGGGCCGTGATGGTCGGCCTGCCGCCCGCCGACACCACGGTCACCTTCGGCATGCGGCAGCTCTTCCAGGACAAGGCCCTGCTGGGCTGTCGGATGGGCTCGGTCGACCCGCACCGGTTCATCCCCGACCTCGCCCGCCGCTACCTCGCAGGCGAGATCGTGATCGACCCGCTGGTCACCACCGTCGTGCCGCTCACGGAAGCCGAGGACCTCGTCGCCCGCCTGCGTTCCGGCGACCTCGACCGCGGCGTGTTCGACCTGGCCGGCCGGAGCCCACGATGAGCCCGATCAACGCACTGAAGGACGCCTTCGTAACGCTGGGCGCACCGAAGGACGCCTTCAGTGCGTTGGGGTGCGGCCGATGACCACCGTGACCGTGCCCGCGATGATCGGCGGCGAGCCCCACACCACCGGCCGCTGGTACGACACCGTCGACCCGGCCACCGAACAGGTGCTCGCGGCCGTCGCGGACTGCTCGGCCGCCGACGCCGACACCGCCGTGCACGCGGCCGCCGACGCGTTCCCCACCTGGTCCGCGCTGCCACTCGACCGCCGCCGCGCCGTGCTCGCGGGCACCGCGGCCCGGCTGGCCGGGCGCCGCGCGGAGCTGGTCGACCTCGCTGTCGCCGACACGGGCGCCCTCCCGTCCGTGGCGGAGAAGACCCAGGTCGGCGCCGCGATCGCACGCCTCGAGCAGTGGGCCGCCGCCCCGGACGACCTGCTCGCCGTCCCGTCCCCGGCCGACCGCGCCGGGCTCACCAGCGTGGTGCGCAGGACACCGGTCGGCGTGGTCGCCTGCATCAGCCCGTACAACTTCCCGCTGCTGGCCATGGTCGGCAAGATCGTGCCCGCGCTGTTCGCGGGCGACACCGTGGTGCTCAAGCCTGCCCCGCAGGACCCCCTGCTCGTCGTCGCACTGGCCGAGGCGCTGCGTGACGCGCTCGCCGAGAACAACGCACCGGCCGGCGCGGTCAACCTCCTCACCGGTGCCGACGGTGACCTCGGCGCGGCGCTCGTGCGGCACCCGCTCGTCCGCGCCGTCAGCTTCACCGGGAGCACGGCCGTCGGCATCAGGATCCACCAGGACGCGGCACCGACGATGAAGCGCCTGCTGCTGGAGCTGGGCGGCAAGGGCGCGGTCATCGTCAGGGCCGACGCCGACCCCACGAAGGTCGTCGCGGCGATCACCCGCACCTGGACCGTCCAGTCCGGCCAGGTGTGCCTCACCCCGGCGCGGATCATCGCCGACGCCGCCGTGCACGACGACGTCGTCGCCGGCCTCCGCGCGGCACTCGCGGACCTGGGGATCGGCGACCCGCGCGACCCGTCCACCACGGTGGGCCCGGTGATCTCGGCCGCCCAGCGCGCCAGGGTCGAGGAGCTGACGGCGTCGGCGGAGGACGAGGGATGCGCCGTCGAGCGCAGGGACGACCTGCCCGCCAGGGGCTTCTACGCCGCGCCCGCACTGATCACCGGCGCCGCACCCGAGCACACCGTGATGCAGGAGGAGGTCTTCGGGCCGGTCCTGACCGTCATGCGCGCGGTCGGCGACGACGAGGCCGTGGCCGCCGCCAACAGCACCCGCTACGCGCTGTCCGACTACGTGTTCTCGCCCGACCTCGACGCGGCCCACGCGATCGCCGCCCGCCTGCACTCCGCCCAGGTCGGGATCAACACCACCGCCAGGCACCCCGACGCGCCCTTCGGCGGCAACCGCGCCAGCGGCATCGGCCGCTCCGGCGGCGCCTGGTCACTCGACGCCTGCACCGACATCCAGACGACGACAGAGCAGGGAGGGACGAATGCTTGAGGTCCGCGACCTGACCGTCCACTTCGGTGGCGTCAAGGCACTCGACGGCGCCCACCTCACCGCGCAACGCGGGTCGATCACCGCGCTGATCGGGCCCAACGGCGCGGGCAAGACCACGTTCTTCAACTGCGTCACCGGCCTCTACCGCACCGGCGCGGGCAGCGTGACCTGGGCAGGCACCGACCTCACTGGCCTGCCGCCACACAAGGTCGCCGAGGCGGGACTGAGCAGGACCTTCCAGAACCTCGCGCTGTTCCGGACGCTCTCGGTCCGGGAGAACGTGCTGACCGGCGCACACCGGCTGGGCAGGGCCGGGTTCACCGCCGGGGTCCTGCGCTGGCCCGCCGTGCGCAGGGAGGAACGCCGGATGCGCGACGCCGTCGACGAGGTGCTCGACGAGGTCGGCCTCACCGACGTGCGGGACAAGCCGGTCAACGGCCTGCCCTACGGCACCCTCAAGCGGGTCGAGCTGGCCCGCGCCCTCGCGTCGCGACCGGAGCTGCTGCTGCTCGACGAGCCGGCAGGCGGCCTGTCCCACGGCGAGGTCGACGAGCTGCGGACGCTCATCCTCGACGTCCGCGAGCGGCGCGACCTCACCGTCCTCCTCGTCGAGCACCACATGAGCCTGGTGATGAGCATGTCGCACCACATCACGGTGATGAACTT
The DNA here is from genome assembly GCF_004364325.1 of Actinophytocola oryzae. GTDB lineage: Bacteria > Actinomycetota > Actinomycetes > Mycobacteriales > Pseudonocardiaceae > Actinophytocola > Actinophytocola oryzae. Next base: position 719,102 of record NZ_SOCP01000002.1, read on the forward strand.
CGGCCGCACCATCGCCGAGGGCACCCCGGCCGAGGTCCAGGCCGATCCAGGAGTCGTCGAGGCCTACCTGGGAGCGCCGGCATGAGCGGAGCTAGCGGAGCGAATCGTCGATGTTCAGGGCGTCACCTCGGCCGCGGAGGGCGCCGGTGTAGCGGAGCCTGCGGAGCGTTCCGGGGCCGCGGAGCGGGCGAGGGGGCGGCATGAGCGTTCTCGAGGTGAAGGACCTGACCGCGGGCTACGGGCCGGTGCGGGTGCTGCACGACGTCACGTTCTCCATCGACACCGGCACGGTCGCCGCCGTGCTCGGCGCCAACGGGGCGGGCAAGACCACCCTGCTGCGCGCGCTGTCCGGGATGCTCCCCGGCACGAAGGGCACGGTCACCTTCGACGGCAGGAAGCTCGTCGGCATGCGCACCGAGCGCATCGCCCGGCTCGGCCTGTCCCACGTGCCGGAGGGCCGCGGCACCTTCCCCGACCTCACCGTCGAGGAGAACCTCGCGGTCGGCGCCCTGCTCAGCCCGGCGGGCCGACCGTCCAGGGCGGACCTCGACCGGATGTACGAGCTGTTCCCGCCCCTCGCCAGACGCGAGCACGCCCAGGCCGGGCTGCTGTCCGGCGGCGAGCAGCAGATGCTCGCGCTCGCCAGGGCACTCCTGGGCCGCCCGAAGCTGCTCCTGCTCGACGAGCCGTCCATGGGCCTCGCCCCGCTGGTGGTCAGGCAGATCTTCGAGGTGCTCCGCACGGTCGTCGCGGACGAGGGCCTGACCTGCCTGCTCGTCGAGCAGAACGCCCAGCTCGCGCTCGGCATGGCCGACTACGCCTACGTGCTGACCGTCGGCGAGATCACGGCCGAGGGGCCGGCAGCCGAGCTGGCCGACGACCAGGCCATCCGCAACTCCTACCTGGCGCTGTAGGGAGCGAGTGAGATGCAGCAACTCATCCAGACGCTCTTGGACGGCGCGGCCAGCGGCCTGATCTACGGCAGCCTCGCGCTCGCACTGGTGCTCATCCACCGGGCCACCAAGATCCCCAACTTCGCGCAGGGCGAGATGGCGATGCTCGCCACGTTCATCGCCTGGCAGCTCATGTCGGTCGGACTGCCGTGGGGTGTCGCGGTCGCGATCACCGTCGTGTGCTGCCTCGTCGGCGGGTACGGGCTGCAGCGCGGCCTGATCCGCTGGGTGGAGCGCTCGCCGCACCTGACCCAGACCATGGTCACCCTCGGCCTGTTCATGGTGATCAACGCCGCGGTCGGGTTGATCTGGGGCAACCTCGCCAAGACCGTCGAGAGCCCGCTGCCGTCCGGCCCGATCAGGATCGCGGGAGTCGTCACCTCGTGGCAGGTCGTCGGCATGTTCGGTGCGGTCGCGATCCTGTTGATCCTGCTCTTCCTGCTGTTCAACCGCTCCAGGCTCGGCCTGAGGCTGCGGGCCGCCGCGCAGAACCCGGACTCGGCGCGGCTCGCCGGCATCGACGTCGGCCGCGCGTACGGGATCGGCTGGGGCCTGTCCGCGGTGATCGGCGGCGTGGTCGGGGTCATGATCGCCCCGCAGACCGGGCTGGAACCCAACTTCATGTTCCCGGTCCTGCTCTACGCGTTCGCCGCGGCGACCGTCGGCGGGTTCGACTCCCCGGTCGGTGCCGTCGTCGGCGGCCTGCTCGTCGGCGTCATCGAGGCGGTCACCGCGACCTATGTGGACTTCATCGGCACCGAGCTGTCCCTGACGGTCGCACTGGTCGTGATCGTCGTGGTCCTGATCGTGCGACCCCACGGTCTCTTCGGCAAGAAGGAGGTCGCGCGGGTATGAAGTCCGGCCTCGTCACCGCACTCGGCGTCGTCGCGCTCGTCGTGCTGGTGTTGCTGACGTTCAACGTCGAGGACTACGGCCTGAGCCAGCTCGCCCAGGTCGCGCTGACCACCGTCGCGCTGCTCGGGCTCAACCTGCTCGTCGGCTACGGCGGCCAGACCTCGCTGGGGCACGGGGCTTTCTACGCCATCGGCGCGTACACCACGGCGGTCCTCGTGACCAAGGCCGGGATGCCGCACCTGTGGACGCTGCCGATCGCCGCCGTGCTCACCTTCGCGGTCGGCGTCGTGTTCGGCATCCCGTCGGTGCGGTTGCGCGGGTTCAGCCTCGCGCTGGTCACGCTGGCACTCGCGATAGCGTTGCCCCAGCTGCTCAAGCACTTCGAGGGACTGACCGGCGGACAGCTCGGGATCACCGTGTCCCGGCCGGACCTGCCCGGCACGCTCACCGCCGACCAGTTCGTCTACCTCGTCACGGTCGTCGTCGGCTTCGCGGTGTTCCTCGGGGTGCGCAACCTCGCGAAGAGCCGCACCGGCCTCGCGATGGTCGCCACCCGCGACAACGAGGCGGCGGCCGGGGCGATGGGCGTCCCGGTGGCCCGCACCAGGGTCGTCATGTTCGCGCTGAGCGCCGCCCTCGTCGGCCTCGCGGGCTCGCTCTCCGTACTGCTCACCGGCTACGTCAGCCCGGACAACTTCGGGCTGACACTGTCGATCAACCTGGTCGCCGGCATCGTCCTCGGCGGTCTGGGCACGGTGTGGGGCGCCCTGATCGGCGCCGTCTACATCACCTACATGCCGGTGTACGCCACCGACATCTCGCAGTCCGCCCCCGGCATCGTCAACGGCCTGATCATCATCGTCTTCATGCTGTTCCTCCCCAACGGGGTGGTCGGCCTGCTGAGACCGGTGCTGCGCCGTCTGCGCTCCCGCAGACCCTCGTCCGCTCCCACCTCCCGGCCCCCGCACACGGCGGCCACCAGCACTCTTCCCGAGAAGGAGACAACCCCGTGAGAAGGCTTCGCAACGGCGCGATCCTCGTGATCGCAGCCGCACTCACCCTGACCGCGTGCGGTCGCAGCGACGACTCGGACAGCGGCGCCGGCAGTGGTGGCGGTGGCACGGTCAAGGCCGACCCCGGCATCACCGACACCACCGTCAAGCTCGGCGCGTTCACGCCGCTGTCCGGCTCCGGCACGGTCGCGAGTGCCGCCACCAAGGGCAGCGCCGCCTACTTCGACTACCTCAACGCGGAGAAGGGCGGCGTCAAGTTCGGCGACGGCAAGACCCGCAAGATCGAGTACACCACCTACGACAGCCAGGCCAACCCGGCGACCGCGCTGCAGCTGACGCGCAAGCTCGTCGAGGAGGACAAGGTCTTCGCCCTCTACGGCAGCAACGGCACCACGCCGAACCTGGCCGTCCGCGAGTACCTCAACCAGAAGAAGGTGCCACAGCTGTTCCTCGTCGGCGGCGCCAGCGCGTTCGGCACCGAGCACGACAAGTACCCGTGGACGATGCCGTGGCAGCTCGACTACATCTCGCAGGGCAAGGCCATGGCCCAGTACCTGATCAAGCAGAAGCCCGACGCGAAGATCGCCGTGATCTTCCAGAACGACGACTACGGCAAGGACTACTACGCCGGGTTCAAGCAGGGGCTCGGTGACAAGGCCGACCAGATCGTGAAGGACGCCAGCTACGAGGCGACCGACGCGACGGTCAACCGCCAGGTGTCGATCCTCAAGGACTCCGGCGCCGACACCCTCGCCGACTTCAGCATCGACAAGTTCACCACGCAGATCATCACCCAGATCACCCAGCTCGGCTGGGCCCCGACGCACCTGCTCGGCAGCTCGGGCACCGCGGTCGTGCCGGCGAGCGGTGACGCGGGCAAGGGCATCATCAGCACCGCCTACCTGAAGGTGACCACCGACCCGGCCGAGGCGAACGACCCGGCCGTGCTGTCCTACAAGGACATCATCGGCAAGTACGGCGAGGCCGGGATCAAGGCCGACGACCAGGGGGTGGTGTACGGCGTGGCCGCGGCGCAGAGCCTGGTCTCCGTGCTGCAGCACACGAAGGCCCCGACACGGCAGGCGCTGATGGACGCGGCGAAGTCGATCGACGGCTTCGCCCCGCCGATGCTGATCAAGGGCATCACGCTCAAGACGGGGCCGGACGACTACTTCCCCATCCAGCAGAGCCAGATCCGCGTGTTCGACGGCAAGACCTGGCAGTTCCAGGGCTCCGTGCTCGGAGACTGAGATGACCGCGGAGATGTCCACACAGGACGAGTGCGCCGACCGGGTGTGCGTCGTGACCGGTGCGGGCCGGGGCCTCGGGCGGGAGTACGCGTTGCGTCTCGCCGCCCAGGGCGCCGCCGTGGTGGTCAACGACATCGGCACCGGCCTCGACGGGGCAGGCCGTTCCGGCGCGCCGGGTGCGGCCGTGGTCGAGGAGATCACGGCGGCAGGCGGCCGGGCGGTGCTGAACACCGACGACGTGGCCGACTTCGCGGGCGCGCAGGCGCTCGTGGGCCAGGCCGTCGCCGAGTTCGGCAGGCTCGACGTGCTCGTCAACAACGCGGGCATCCTGCGGGACCGCACGATCGCCAGGATGACCGAGGACGAGTGGGACTCGGTGATCCGGGTGCACCTGAAGGGCACCTTCGCCACCGCGCACTGGGCACTGCGGCACTGGCGCGAGCGCGCCGGCGCGGGGCCGGTGCACGGCAGGCTGATCAACACCACCTCGGTGTCCGGCCTGTTCGGCAACCCCGGCCAGGCCAACTACGGGGCGGCGAAGGCGGGCATCGCGGCGTTCACCACGATCGCGTCGCTGGAGGCGGAGCGGTACGGGGTCACGGTGAACGCCGTGTCCCCGGGCGCGGCCACCAGGATGACCGACAGCATCCCCGGCCGTGCGTCCACGGTGGACGACTCGCGGTCGCCGCGCTGGGTGGCCGCCGTCGTGTGCTGGCTCGCGTCGCGCCGCTCGGACGGGGTGACCGGGCGGGTGTTCCTGTCCTCCGGCAAGCGGCTCGCGGTCGCCGAGGGCTGGCACCCCGGGCCGGTCGCCACGCCGGTCGACGACCCGGCGGAGGTCGACAGCGTGCTGCGGGCACTGGTCGGCAAGGCCAGGGCCGAGGCCGACCTCACCGGCGCGGACCGGGTGCGCTGATGCCTCTCGACCTCGACGCCGTCGGCGCGACCACGGACCCGTGGACGCGCACGTGGACCTCGGCCGACTCGCTGCTCTACGCGGTGGCGGTCGGCGCGGAGTCGCTCGCGTTCACCACGGAGAACAGCGAAGGCGTCGCACAGCGAGCGGTGCCGACGTACGCGGCGCTGATCGCCGGTGGGTCCGCGCCGATCAGGGACCGGCTCGGCGGCTGGGACCCGGCCGCGATGGTGCACGCGGGGCAGCACCTGACCTGGCACCGGGAGCTGCCGTCCGAGGGTGCCGCGACCCTGCGCACCACGGTCGCCGACATCACCGACAAGGGCAGCGGAGCGCTCGTCGGGCTGATCACCACGGCGTCCACTGCGGACGGTCCCTTGTTCGAGGCCCGCTCGACGCTGTTCATCCGGGGCGAGGGCGGCTTCGGTCGCACGGCGGGCACCCGCGCCGAACCCGCCGCCCTCGGCGACCCGGACGGCGAGATCGTCGTCAGGACCGCCGAGAACCAGGCCTTGCTCTACCGGCTCTGCGGCGACCGCAACCCACTGCACTCCGACCCGGCGTTCGCGCGCCGAGCCGGCTTCGAGCGGCCTATCCTGCACGGGCTCTGCACGTTCGGCATGACCGCGCGGGTACTGCTGCGCCGGCTGCTCGGCGACGACCCGGCCAGGCTGACCTCGTTCGGCGGTCGCTTCCGCACCCCGGTACTGCCTGGCGACGTGCTCCGGATCCGTTACTGGCGCAGGGAAAGCGGCCGCGTCGTGTTCCAGACCCGCCGCTTCGGCGCTGACCGGCCCGCCATCGACGACGGCGTCCTGGACTACGCACCGGAGGCGTCATGAACGTCCCCGCGCCGCGCCCGACGCCGGAGACCGCTCCCCACTGGGCAGCAGCCAACGAGGGAACCCTGGTACTGCAACGGTGTGCCGACTGCGGGTTCGTCGGCCACCGCGGCAGACTCGTGTGCCCTCGGTGCACGTCCGGGGCACTGTCCTGGTTCCCGGCGTCCGGTGCGGCCACCCTGTGGTCGTACGTGATCGTGCACCGTGGCGAGGTGCCCTACACGGTCGCGATCGTCGAGCTGGCCGAGGGCCCGCGCATGACCACGAACATCGTCGGCGTGGCGCAGACCCCCGAGGCGCTGGTGTTGGACATGCCCTTGCGGGTCGTCTTCGAGCCGCGTGGCGAGCAGCTCGTGCCGGTGTTCGAACCCGCCCGGGGCGGTGCGTCATGACCGGTGCGGCGATCATCGGCGCGGCGGAGACGGCGCGGGTCGGCCGGATCCCGGACCAGTCGGTGCTCGGGCTCAACGTCGAGGCGGGTGTTCGTGCGCTGGCCGACGCCCTCGTTTCCGTGTCCGAGGTGGACGGCATCGCCGGGGCGTTCGACCCACGACAGGTCGCGCACGAGCTGGGCATCCGCCCCCGCTGGGTCGACGGCACCAACGTCGGCGGCTGCTCGTTCCTGCTGCACGTCCGGCACGCCGCCGCGGCCATCCGCGCCGGGTACGCGAACACCGTGCTGATCACACACGGGGAGTCCGGCCGGTCCCGCGTCGGCACCCCGCCACGACCACCGGACCCGGCCTCGCTCACCGGCCAGTTCGAGGAGCCCTACGGCGCCCGCGCGCCGTTCACGCGGTTCACGCTGCCGGCCTTGCGGTACATGAAGACCTACGGCCTGAGCCACGAGGAGCTGGCGTCGGTCCCGGTGGCGCAGCGGCAGTGGGCCTCCCGCAACCCGAGGGCGTTGCTGCGTGACCCGCTGACCGTCGAGGACGTGCTCGCCGCGCCGCTCGTGGCCTACCCGTTCCACAAGCCCGAGGTCTGCGTGGTGACCGACGGCGGCGGCGCGCTGGTGGTCACCTCGGCGCGGCGGGCAGGCGACCGCGCGGTCCGGGTGCTGGGCGCGGGGGAGAGCGTCGACTCGCCGCTGGTCGCGGAGCTGGCCGAACCGCTGGGTTCCGCCGCCGCCCGGCGTGCGGCCGACGACGCCTTCGCCGAGGCCGGGGTCGACCGGTCCGATGTGGACCACGTGATGTGCTACGACGCCTTCGCGCACCTGCCGATCATCGGCCTGGAGGCGCTCGGTCTGCTGAAGCCGGGGGAGGCGGGTGGTTTCGTCGCGGCCGGGCACACCGCGCCCGGCGGCCGGCTTCCGGTCAACACCAACGGTGGCGGGCTGTCCTACACGCACACCGGGATGTACGGGATGTTCGCGATCCAGGAGTCGGTGCGGCAGCTGCGTGGCGAGGCCGCCGCGCAGGTGTCCGATGTGGAGCTGAGTGCCGTGCTCGGGTTCGGCGGCATGTACACGGCGGCGGCGGTGCTCGTGTTGGGCCGCCAGTGAGGGGAGATCATGGCTGAGACACAGGACATCACGGTCGAGGTGGACGGCCCGGTCGCGATCGTCCGGCTCGACCGGCCCGCGCGGCGCAACGCCTACACCCCGCGCATGGGCGCGGAGCTGACCGAGGAGCTGGTGCGGCTCGACGCGCTGCCGGAGGTGCGGGCGATCGTCGTCACCGGGGCGGGTGAGCACTTCGGCGTCGGCGCCGACCTCGACCAGGTGGACTGGCGCGACCGCGAGGCACACGACGTGGAGTCGTTGCGGGAGCCGGAGAAGGCGCCGTGGAACCTGTCCACGCCGATCATCGCCGCGATCAACGGCGACGCGATCGGGGTGTCGCTCACCTGGGCCATGCAGTGGGACATCCGGGTCGTGGCCGACACCGCGCGGCTGGCGTTCTCGTTCAACCGCATCGGGATCATCCCGGACCGCAACTCGACCTGGCTCCTGCCCCGGCTCGTCGGCTTCTCCACCGCGATGGACCTGCTGCTGACCGGCCGCACGATCACCGGCACCGAGGGACATCGGCTCGGCCTCGCCTCCCGCTGCGTGCCGGCGGCCGACGTGCTGACCGAGGCCGTCTCCGTCGCGCACGACCTCGCGGAGCGGTGTGCGCCCGCGTCGGTCACCGCCACCAAGCGGCTCATGTACGAGTTCCTGGAGGAGACCGATCGCCTGCGCGCCTACAACTACGAGCGGCGCACCCTGAACTGGATCCGCACGCTCGGCGAGACCCTGCGCGGGATCGCGGCCTTCAAGACCCGCAGGCCGCCGGAGTGGGGCACCACGAAACACGTCACGATCCCGGCGGACCTGCGATGATCGAGACCCTGCTGAGCCCGTCGCGGATCGCGATCGTCGGCTCGCTGTCCAAGGAGACCGGCCTCGGTGCGCGAACCCTGCGCCACCTCACCGAGGCGAGGTGTCCTGCGGAGATCGTGACAGGCGCGGTGTCCGAAGTGGACGTCGCGGTGGTCGCGGTCCCGGCCGCCGCCGTGCCCGAGGTCCTCACCGGGCTCGACGGCCGCGCGGCGCACATCATCGTGGTGTCATCGGGTTTCGACGAGGCGGGCGACGCCACGACGCTGCGTGCGGAGCACAGCCGGATCCTGGGGCCCAACACGGTCGGCCTGCACTACGCACCGTCGCGGTCGATGCTCACCTTCGCGGCGGCGTTCGACGACATGACGGACTGCCGCCACGGCAGCGGAGTCGTGCTGCTGTCCCAGAGCGGCGCGTTCGGCGCCCGGCTGCTCCGGTCGGCCCGGCGGCACGGCGTCGACTACGACGGGTTCATCGCCACCGGCAACGAACACGACTACTCGGCGGTCGAACTGGCCATCGAGCTGGTCGCCTCGGACACCCACCGGCCACGCACGATCGCCCTCTACCTGGAAAGCGTCCGCGACGTGGATGCACTCGACCGGATGCTCGCCGCCGCCCGGGCGGCCGAGGTGCGGGTCGTCGCGCTGCTGGGCGGCGCCTCGGAGTCGGGTGCGGGGGCGGCCCGCTCCCACACCGCGGCGGTCTCGCCCGACCACGCGGTGCTCACCGAGCTGTGCCTCATGCACGGCGCCGTGGTCGTCGGGTCGGATCGGGAGCTGGTCGACGCGACGGTCGCCCTGTCGGTGCTGCCGTCCGCGCGAGGTGGCCGGATCGGGGTGGTCACCGGTTCCGGCGGGGCCGGGGTGGTCGCCGCGGACATGCTCGCCGCGCGAGGCCTGGCCCTCACGCCGCTGAGCCCCGGCGCGCAGGCGTCGATCGGGGCACTGTTGCCGACCTACGCGTCGGCCACCAACCCGGTGGACGTCACGGCCCAGGTCATCGGGGACACCGGGGCGGTCGCGAACGTGCGAGCCGCGCTGGTCGACACCGGCGAGGTGGATGCCGTCCTGGTGATCGGCCGCGCCGAACAGGCGGCGGCCGTCGCCGGGGACCACGGGGTGCCCGTGGTGCTGGCCGTGCTCGACGGGGACGCGACCTCCGTCGCCGACCACGTCCGGCGCGGCGAACCGGTCCTGCCCAGCCTCGAGGCCGCCTGCAACGCGGTGCGGGCACTCGTCACCGGTGGCGTCGACAAGCCCGCCACCCTCCCAGAACCCGGGACCGGCGCGATGTTCGCGGCCGAGGACACCGCGTCCAGTGCGCGGTTCCTCGCCGAGGCAGGCGTGCCCGTCGCGCCGTGGCAGGAGGTCCACGACGTCGACGCGGCCGTCGCGGCGGGTACCGAGCTGGGCTGGCCCGTAGTAGTGAAGGCGAACCTGCCGACGCTGGCGCACAAGGCCGCGAGCGGGGGCGTCCGGCTCGACGTCGGCCCGGACGGCATCGCCGAGGTGGCCACCGCCCTGCTCGCACTCGCGCCATCGGTCATCGTCGCGACACAGCTGCGTGCCGGACCGGAGCTGTTCGTCGGCGTGCGCCGCGACCCGCTGCTCGGCCTCGTCACCGCCGCCGGGCTCGGCGGTGGCCACCTCGAACTCATCGGGCGCACCGTCACCGTGCCTGCCACCGCGCCGCCGGAATGGCTCGCGGAGCGGCTGCGTGCCGTCGTCTTCGCCCGGGCAGGCGACCGGTACGCCCACCTGCCCGACCTGCTCGCGGCCACCGCCGCGACGCTCACCGGCCTCGCCGTACGCCACGACCTCGCACTCGTGGAGTGCAACCCGTTGGTGGAGGTCGACTCCGGACTCATCGCACTCGACGCAAGGGTGGTCGCCGCATGAACACCGATCCCTATCTCGACTCCCGGCTCGACGTCTGGGAGCCGGTCGACCCCGACCCCCGCTCCGCCGACCCGACCGTCGGCTCGTGGTCGGAGCTGACCGAGCAGGAGCGGGCGATCCGCACGTTGGCCCGCGAGGTCGCCGACACCGAGCTGCGGCCGTGGGCACAGCACTGGGACGAGACCGAGGAGTTCCCGCGCCGCTCGCTCGACGCGGTCCGCGAGGCGGGCCTGCTCGACGTCACGCTCCCGACCGAGTACGGCGGGCGCGGCATGGGCCTGCTCACCGGCTGCCTCGTCGTCGAGGAGCTGGCCACCGCCTGCCTGTCCAGCGCGATGGCCGTGCAGCCGTTCCTGAACGGACCGTGGCGCGCGGTCTACGTGCTCGGCGACGCCGACCAGCGGCGGCGCTGGCTGCCCGGCATCGCGACCGGCGAGCGGCACTACGCGATCGCCATGAGCGAGCCGGGTGCCGGGACCGCCGGCACCGACCTGCGGGCCGAGATGGTCGCGGACGGCGACGGCTACCGGCTCCACGGGCTGAAGAGCTGGATCACCGGCGGCCGCGAGGCGGACACGATCATCGTGTTCTGCCGGCTGCCCGGCACCGTCGGCCCGTACGGCATCGGCGCGGTCGTGATCGAGGGCAGGCCCGAGGGCATGTCCGAGCCGATGGTCGACCCGAAGATGGGCATCCGGGGCGTCGCGGAGTGCGCCTACCGGTTCGACGGCGTGCGCATCGAGCCGCGTGACGTCCTCATCGCACCGGACCCGGAGTCCAAGCGGGGCGCGGAGATCCTGGTCAACCAGTTCAACCCGGAGCGGTGCGGCAACTCGGCCATGTGCACCGGGCTCGCACAGGGCGCGCTCGACGCGAGCATCGCGCACCTCAAGGCACGCAGGCAGTTCGACCGTCCGCTCGCCGACTTCCAGGGCCTGCAGTGGAAGGTCGCCGACATGGCGTTGGACGTGGACCTCGCCCGCATGCTCACCTGGCGGGCCGCACGGGCGGCGGGCGACGGGTTCCCGCCGCAGCGCGAGACCGTGATGGCCAAGCTCTTCTCCAGCGAGATGGTGCAGCGGGTCACCAACGACGCCATCCAGATCCACGGCGCCCGCGGCTACTCCCGCCGCTGGCCGCTCGAGCGGCTGTTCCGCGACGGCCGCGGCCTCTCGATCGGCGGCGGCACCGCCGAGGTGATGCGCAACCTGCTCGCAGGCCTCGTCCTCGACCGCCGGACCAGCCAGCGCGTGCCGGTGTCCACCACGAACGGCGTCCGCCCGGAGCAGGCGTGACCGCTCTGGAGGAGTTCCGCGCGCTGCTCACCGACCGGCTCCCGGCCGAGTGGGTCATGGCCGCGGCGGACGAGGACGTCGGCGCGTTGGAGGAGTGCGGCTCCTCGTCCGCCGCCGACGAGGTGGTCCGTCTCGTGGCCGCCGACGGCTGGCTCACCCCGGAGTGGCCTCCTGCCTACGGTGGCCGGGGCCTCGGCCCCGACGAGGCCGTCGCCGTGCGGACCGAGCTGCGCCGCTGGCGGATCGGCAACGTCGCCAGCGCCATCGGCACCTCCTGGGTCGGCCCGGCCATCCTGCGCTTCGGCGAGGACGCCGCGAAGGCCCGGCTGCTGCCGCCGATCGCCCGCAACGAGGCGCTGTGGTGCCAGCTGTTCAGCGAACCCGAGGCAGGCTCGGACCTCGCCGCGGTGCGCACGCGTGCCCGTCGCGACGGGGACCACTGGGTGCTCGACGGCACGAAGATCTGGACGAGCCGAGCGGACATCGCGCAGTGGGGCCTCGCACTGGCACGCACGGACGGCTCGGTGCCCAAACACGCGGGCCTCACGACGTTCTGCGTGGACATGTCGGCCCCCGGCGTGAGGATCCGCCCGATCCGCCAGCTGACCGGCGACTCGGAGTTCTTCGAGGTGGTCCTCGACGGCGTGGTCGTGGCCGACACGCTGCGCCTCGGCGAGCCCGGCAGTGGCTGGGAGGTCGTGCGCGGGGTGCTGGCGTTCGAGCGTTCGGCCGGTTCCGGCACGGGCGCCGCACCGCCGGGATCCGTGGTGGGGCGGGGCATCGACGAGCTGACGGGGCACTTCGGCGAGCTCTCGCCGACCCAGCGCGACGAGGTCGTCCGGGTGTGGATGGAGAGCAGGGTGATCGCGCTCAACAACCTGCGCGGCGCGGTCGAACGGGCGTCCGGCCGTGGCCCGATCCGGGCGGGGGCGCCGTACAACAAGATCCTCCAGGCCGAACACACGAAGCGGTTGCAGGAGCTGTTCGTCGACCTGGCAGGCATGGCGGCCGTGGCACGGGACCCGGCCGACGCGTGGACCGCGGCGAACGTGTGGGCCTACCTGCGGGTGCAGGCCAAGACCATCGCGGGCGGCACGTCGGAGGTGCTGCGCAACCAGGTGGCCGAGCGCGCGCTCGGCCTGCCCCGCGAACCGGACCCGACCAGGAAGACGCCGTGGCAGGAGGTCGTCGGATGAGGCTCGCCGCCAACTGGCTGCCGATCAGCCCCGAGCTGACCCGCGAGGTCGCCCGCCGCGCGGAACGTGCCGGCCTGTGGGGCCTGGGGATCGGCGACTCGCCGCACTACGGCGAGCTGTACGCGGCATGCGCCGACGCACTCGCGGTGACGTCGACGCTGACCGTGCTCACCAGCGTCACCAATCCGGTGACCCGACACGTGTCCGTCCACGCCAGTGCCGCCCGCACGTTCGGCTCCGAGCGGTTCGTGGTCGGGATGGGCCGGGGTGACTCGGCCGTGCGGACCTTCGGGCTCGACCCCGCGCCGCTGCCGGTCCTCGAGGCGGCACTGACCGAGCTGCGTGCCGCGGTTCCGGACGTCCGGCTGCAGGTCGCCGCGAGCGGGCCGCGTGCCACCGCGTTGGCCGGCCGGTGCGCCGACGGCGTCATCGGCGGCGCCGGTCGTGATCTCCCCGCCCTGCGTGGACTCCGGGACACCGCTGCCGCCGCGCACGGCGGGCCGGTTGAGCTGTGGGCGTCGGTGCGCCTCGCGGTCGCCGGTGACGAGTCGGACGTGCCTGCCCTGCGCACGCGGATGCTGCCGCGCGCCATCAGCGCCTCCCGGTTCAACTTCGCGGGCACGTTCGACGGCAAGAACGTGCCCGCCGCGATGCGGGAGACTCTCACCGAGCGCTACGCCGGCTACGACTTCGCCTGGCACGGCAGGTCCGGTGCCAACCCGGTGGCGACGATGTTCGCCGACCGTCCCGACATCGAGGACTACCTCCTCGACCGGTTCGCCGTCGTCGGCACCGTCGACACCTGCCGCGACCGCCTCGCCGAGCTGGACCCGGTCGTCGACGGCGTGTTCCTGTCCCTGCTGTTCGAGGACGCCGTCGAGCAGCTGGACATGATCGGCGACCTGGCAGGTGCCCTGTGATGCTCGAACCCACCGACGAGCAGCTGGCCTTCAAGGCCGAGGTGCGCCGCTACCTGGAACGGGCCTGGCCGACGACCGTCAGCAGGGTCGCCGTCGAGGGCGGCCCGCCGTTCGACACCACGGCGTGGGCCGGGCTGGCCCGCATGGGCGCGACCGGACTGCTGGTACCCGCCGAGTACGGCGGAGCGGGCGCCTCGGTCGTCGAGGCCGCGTTCGTGTGCGAGGAACTGGGCAGGCTCGTGGTCGCGGCGCCGTACCTGTCGTCGGCCGTGCTCGCCGCGCGCCTGCTGACCGGGCTCGGCGGCGAGGTCGCCGAACGGTACCTGCCGGGCATCGCGGACGGGACGACCGTCGCCACCGTCGCCTTCCTCGACGACCACGGCCGGTGGAACCCCGACGGACTCGGCGTACACGCCGAGAACGGCCGGCTCACCGGGCGGGTCGCCTACGTCACCGACCTGCCGTCCGCCGACCTCGTCCTGGTCGTCGCCCCAGGCCGGGACGGGCTCGGCGTGTACCCGGTCGCCCCGGACGCGCCCGGCGTCACGGTCGGGACGCTCGACTGCCTCGACCGGACCCAGCCCGTCGGCGCGTTGCGCCTCGACGACGTCGTCGTCGAAGGTGCCGCGATCGAGGCCGAGGTGGTGGCGGAGGTGGTCGGGGTCGCCATCGCCTGCCTCGCGGCGAGCCAGGTCGGGGGAGCGGAACGCTGCCTCGACCTCTCGGTCTCCTACGCCACCCAGCGCGTCCAGTTCGGCCGGATCATCGGCTCCTACCAGGCGATCAAGCACCGCTGCGCGGACATGCTCGCCCGCGTCGAGTCCGCCCGGTCCGCCGCACACCACCTGATCGACGCGGTCGCCACCGGTGAGGACGTCCCGGTGGCGGCGAGCCTCGCGAAGGCCTTCTGCTCCGACGCGTACGTGGCGTGTGCCGGCGACCTGGTCCAGATCCACGGCGGCATCGGTTTCACCTGGGAGCACGACGCGCACCTGTACCTCAAGCGCGCCAAGGCGTCGGCGCACCTGTTCGGCGACCCCACACACCACCGCGACCTGCTGGCGCGACACCTGTCGGGACGGTGAGGACGTGCGGACCTTCTCCCACTACGCCGCGGTCGACCCCGATCGCGTCGCGATCGTCGACGAGGCAGGCGAGATCACCTACGGCGCACTGAAAGCCGAGGCCAACCGACTGTCCGGTGGGCTGCTCTCGGCAGGCGTCCAGCCGGGGGAGAGCATCGCGGGTCTCCTGCCCAACGGCAGGCACATCGTGCTCGCCGAGCGCGCGGTGACCCAGCTGCCGCTGTACTTCACCCCGCTCAACTGGCACCTCACCGCGCCGGAACTCGCCTACGTCCTGCGCGACGCGAACGCCACGGTGCTGCTGACCGTCGAGGCGTTCCGCCCCCTCGCACTGGCCGCCGCGGCGGAGGCGGGCCTCGCACCCGACCGGGTCGTCGTACTCGACGGGACGCCGACGCTGACCGCCGGGATCGGCACCGACGAGCCGGCAGGCCGTGGTGCGGGACAGCGGATGCTCTACACCTCGGGCACGACCGGCAGGCCCAAGGGCGTGCGGCGTCCGCTGCCGGGCGGCACGCCGGAGGAGGCGGCCGCCGTGGTCGTCGCACGCGCCCGGCTCTACCACGCCGACCACGAGGACGGCCGGTACCTGTCCGTGGCGCCGATGTACCACGCCGCACCGCTCGCCTACGCCGTGCAGGCACTGGAGGTCGGCCACACGGTACGGATCCTGTCCAGGTGGGACGCGCGGACCGCGCTGAGGGCGATCGAGGACGACAGGATCACCTGGACCTACGTGGTGCCGCTGATGTTCGGCCAGTGGCTCGCCGTCGACCCGGCGGAACGCGGCGCCGCCGACGTCTCGTCGCTGCGGTCGGTCGTGCACACGGCCGCTCCCTGCCCGGTCCCGGTCAAGCGCGCGATGATCGAGTGGCTCGGCCCGATCATCCACGAGATCTACGGCGGCACCGAGGGAAGCGCCACGTTCATCGACGCGGAGGACTGGCTGACCCACCCCGGCAGCGTCGGCAGGGCACGCAAGGGCGTCGCGCTGCGGATCGTCGACCAGGACGGGCGTGACCTGCCGTCCGGCGAGATCGGCCAGGTCTACTTCGCCAACGCCGCCATGGCCTTCGAGTACCACCGCGACCCGGCCAAGACGGCGGCGAGCACGGACGCCGGCTACACCAGCCTCGGCGACATCGGCTACCTGGACGCGGACGGGTACCTGTTCCTGTGCGACCGGGGCGCCGACACGATCATCTCCGGCGGGGTGAACATCTACCCGGCAGAGATCGAGCAGGCCCTCGCCGGTCACCCCGACGTGCTCGACGCCTGCGTCGTCGGCGCCCCCGATCCCGAATGGGGCGAACGGGTTCACGCCGTCGTCGTGCTCCGCGACGGCGCAGTGACGGACGCCGAGGCGATCCGTGAGTACCTGCGCGACCACCTCGCCGGCTTCAAGGTGCCGCGCACCATCGAGTTCCGGGACGCGGTGCCGCGTTCCGACGTCGGCAAGCTGCTGCGCCGGGTGCTGCGCGAGGAGCTGTGGGAGGGCAGGGTGGAACGGATATGACCATGGAACTCTCCGTCAACGTCGACCTCACCGCGGGAACCGCCGCGCTGCCCGCCTTCCTGCGTGACGTCGAAGCCGCCGGTGCGGACATGGTGTGGGTACCGGAGGCCTACGGCCGCGATGCCGTGTCGGTGCTCGGGTTCTGCGCCGCCGCCACCTCGCGGGTACGGCTCGGCGCAGGCGTGCTCAACGTCTTCAGCCGTAGCCCCGCGTTGCTCGCGCAGTCCGCGGCGGCCCTCGACGAGCTCTGCGGCGGCCGGTTCGAGCTGGGCCTCGGCACGTCGGGACCGCAGGTCGTCGAGGGGTGGCACGGTGTCGCGTTCGACCGTCCACTGCGCCGCACCCGCGAGGTCGTCGAGGTGTGCAGGAGCGTGTGGCGACGCGAGGTCCTGCGCTACGACGGGAGGACCGTCACGCTCCCGCTGGAAGGGAGCAAGCCGCTCAAGCTCATGACCCGCCCCGTGCGTGCCGACATCCCGGTGTGGCTCGCGAGCCTCGGCCCACGCAACGTCCGGCTCGCCGCCGAGATAGCCCACGGCTGGCTGCCAACCCTGTTCGTGCCGGAACTGGCGGACAGAGTGTGGGGCGAGGACCTCCGAGCCGGTGCGGCACAACGGGATCCGGCGCTGCCGCCGCTGCGCATCGCCGCGGGCGCACACGTCGAGGTCACCACCGGCGACCCGGCCGCCGTGAGAACCGCACGCGACAGGGCACGCCCGTCGATCGCCCGCTACGTCGGCGGCATGGGCTCGGCGAACGCCAACTTCTACAACGACCTCGTCCGCCGCTACGGCTTCACCGAGGACGCCGACCGGGTGCGGCGGCTCTACCTCGACCACCAACCCGGTGCCGCGGCGGACGCGTTGTCCGACGAGCTGGTCGAGGCGCTCACCGTGTGCGGGCCGCCGTCGTACGTGGCCGACCGCCTCGCCGCCTACCGGGCCGCGGGCGTCACCGACTTCCGCGTGAACGTGAACGCCGGCTCCGACGGACCGCGCGCACTCGAGGCGCTCCGCGAACTGTGTTAGCACGAAAGGGAAACCGATGCAGAGGACGATCTACGGCCCCGAACACGACGCGTTCGCCGCTTCGCTGCGTTCGTTCCTCACCAACGAGGTCGTGCCGAACCTGGCCGAGTGGGAGGAGGCAGGCGCCGTGCCGCGCGACCTCTACCGCGAGGTCGGCAAGCTCGGCGTCACGGGCATCCAGGTGCCCACGAGGTTCGGCGGGGCGGGGGAGACGTCGTTCCTGTTCAACTGCGTGGTGACCGAGCAGATCGCCTACACCCGCTCGACGCTCGGCGCGCTGCGCGTGCACACGGACGTCGTGATGCCCTACGTGCTGGCCTACGCCGACGAGGAGCAGCAGGCCCGCTGGCTGCCGGGGATGGGGAGCGGTGAGCTGATGTCGGCGATCGCCATGACCGAGCCGGGTACCGGCTCCGACCTCGCGGGCATGTCCACCACGGCGCGGCGTACCGCCGACGGCTGGGTTCTCAACGGCGCCAAGACGTTCATCAGCGGCGGCAGCCAGGCCGAGCTGGTCGTGGTCGTCGCGCGCACGTCGCACGAGGAGAACCGGCGCGGTGGGCTGTCGCTGCTCGTCGTCGAGGAGGGGATGGCGGGGTTCGGCCGGGGCCGCAACCTCGAGAAGCTCGGCCTGCTCACCCAGGACACGACCGAGCTGTTCTTCGAGGATGTCCTCGTGCCGGAGGGGAACCTGCTCGGCGAGGAGGGCAGGGCCTTCGAGTACCTGACGGGGAACCTCGCGCAGGAGCGGCTGTCGATCGCGGTCAACGCGCAGGCCCAGGCGGTCGCCGCGCTGGAGGTGACGGTCGCCTACGTGAAGGACCGGTCGGTGTTCGGCAAGCCGCTGTCCGGGTTCCAGAACACCAAGTTCGTGCTCGCCGACCTGGAGACCCAGGTGACGGTCGGCCAGCTCGCGGTGGACCGGGCGATCGCCGACCACGAGCAGGGCACGCTGTCGGCCCCCGACGCGGCGAAGGTCAAGCTGTTCTGCACCGAGATGCAGGGCCGCGTGGTCGACGCGTGCCTGCAGCTGCACGGCGGCTACGGCTACGTCCGCGAGTACGACATCTGCCGCCTCTACGCCGACGCGCGCGTCTCCCGCATCTACGGCGGCACCAGCGAGGTGATGAAGTCGATCATCGCCAAGTCGATGGGGCTGTGACCGCCTTCCGGAGTGCTCCGGAGGACGGGACCTAACGGGCGCGGGCGGGGCCGCGTCGGTGGACCGCGGCGGCGAGTAGTGGCGAGGCCGGCCGCTCGGCGGGACCGCCGAGTTCGACGGTGAGCTGTTGCGCGGCGGCGCTGACCTTGGCGGCGATCGCCTCGCCGTTGTCCGGCACCCCGCCGGTCGGGATGGACACGCCGACCGCGCCGACCGGCTGGCCACGGTGGTTGAACACCGGCGCGGCCGCCCCCCAGACGCCTGGCCAGCGGTCACCGGTGCCGCTGGCGTAGCCGCGCAACGCGACGTCGAGCAGCTCCTGGTAGAGCGCCTTGCGTGCGTGCGGGGTGTAGGCGGTGGTCGCCTGCGCCTCGATGATCTTGTCGACCTCGGCCCTGGTCAGCCAGGCGAGCACCGCGTGCCCGGTCCGCGTCTCCAGCGGGCCGTAGTGGCCGCCGAGCGGGATGTGGGTGCGCACGGGCTTGTCCGGCTCGGCCTGCCCCGAGTAGGTCAGCCAGCCGTTCTCGAACGTGGCGTAGACGACCGTCTCGTCGATGACCTCGGCCAGCTCCCGCAGGACGCGGTCGGTGATCCGGTGCAGCCCGATGGAGTCGTTGACCGCGCAGCCGAGGCGCCAGACGAGGATCGTGGCGTGCCACTTGCGGTCCTCGTCCTGGACGACGAACCCCTCGTCACGCATGAGCCGCAGCGTGCGCAGCAGCGTCGGCGGGGTCAGCCCGGTGGTGCCGGACAGTGCCGTCAGGGTGAGCGGACCGTCCTCGCAGACGGCGGTCAGCACCCGCAACGTCCGGTTGATGGCTCCGTCAGCCGCCGGACTTCGTTGGGCCGAATCGGATTTCACTCAGTGATAATAGCGGTCTCACCCGGAATCGCGGTCGTCGGTGACGAGCCACTCATCGAGTACCTCCTCGGTGTGCTCGCCCGCACGCGGCGGACGCCCGACCGGACCCTGCCGGTGGCCGGAGAACCGCGGCGCGCGAGCGGGCTGGAGTATCCCGTCCTGTTCGACGAGAGCCCCGCGCGCGGCGAGCTGGGGGTCGTCCGACGCGCCGAGCAGGCTGCGCACCGGTGAGACGCAGGCGTCGGTGTGGTCGAAGGTCGCGGCCCACTCCGCCTGGGTGCGTTCGCGGAACCTGGCGGCGATCCTCGACCGCAGCGCGGGCCAGGCCGCCCGGTCGTGCTGCCGGTCGAGCGGCTCGTCGAGCCCCAGTCCGCCGATCAGTGCCGCGTAGAACGGCACCTCGATCGCCCCCACCGCCACGTGCTCGCCGTCCGAGGTCTCGTAGACCCCGTAGAACGGCGCCGCGCCGCCGTCGAGCATGTTGGTTCCCCGCCGGTCCGTCCAGTCACCGGTCGCGACCCTGGAGCGGGTACTGGCCAGCAGGTGTCCGACACCGTCGACGATCGCGGCGTCGACGACCTGGCCCCGTCCGGTCCGGTCGGCCTCGCGCAGCGCCGCGAGGATCCCCACGACCAGGTACATCCCGCCGCCCGCGAAGTCGCCGAGGAGGTTCAGCGGGACCTGCGGCGGTCCGTCCTTGCCGCCGATCGCGTGCAGGGCGCCGGTGATCGCGATGTAGTTGATGTCGTGGCCCGCCGTCGTCGCCCGGGGCCCGTCCGGACCCCACCCGGTCATCCGGCCGTAGACCAGTGCCGGGTTGTCACGCCACAGGTCCTCGGGCCCGACGCCCAACCGCTCGGCCACCCCCGGGCGGAAACCCTCCACAGCGGCGTGTGCGTGCCGCGCCAGTCGTCGCGCCACCGCGAGACCGTCCGGGTCCTTCAGGTCCAGTGCGACGGAACGCTTTCCCCGGTTGAGCAGGTTCTGGGTGTCACCGCCGGGGAAGAACGACGTCCCGCCCGGACGGTCGATCCGCACGACGTCTGCCCCGAGGTCGGCGAGCAGCATCGTGGCGAACGGGCCGGGCCCCATGCCGCCGAGTTCCAGAACCCGCAGTCCGGCCAGTGGACCCTCGGTGGTCGGCTCGGTCACGTGACCTCCTCGTCGCCGGGCAGCTGTCCCGGTCCTGCCTGCGAAGGGCTTATCTTCCGCCCCCGCAACGACTCCCGCCCTCCGGTGTGACCGACATGACGTCCGTCTCATTCGGACATCCACGCAGGCCTGCTCCGTTCTGCCTGCCTACTGCCCGGCGGATCGCCGGAGGTGTCGGTCGAGGGCCGGTGCGCCGCCACGGCACTGACCGTGGCGGCCCGCTCTCTACCGGTGACCATGGCAGGATCTGGCGGGTGCGGATCGGGATGCTTGGGCCGTTCGAGGTTCGTGCCGACGACGGCGTCCTCGCCGACGTGCCGGGTGCGCGGTTGCGTGGGCTGTTGGTCGCCCTCGCCCTCGAGCCGGGGCGTGTCGTCCCGAAGGCGACGCTCGTCGACTGGATCTGGGGTGAGCGCCCGCCCGCCGACGCGGCGAACGCCCTGCAGCGGTTGGTCTCCCGACTCAGGAAGCTGCTGCCGGAAGGGGTCGTCGACGGTCACACCGACGGCTACCGCCTGAAGGTGGCGCCCGACGACGTCGACGCCGTGCGGTTCGAGCGTCTCGTCGCCAGGGCCCGTGCCGACGACGACGCCGGGCTGCTGCGTGAGGCACTCGGCCTCTGGCGTGGCACCGTCATGCAGGACGTCGGCGCACAGGACAGCGAGGCGTTCGACGCGGCGGTCACCCGCCTCGAGGGGCTGCGCCTCGCCGCGATGGAGGAGCGGTTCGACGCCGAGGTCGACCATGGCCACGGGGCCGCGCTCGTCACCGAGCTGACCGACCTGGTCGCCGCGCACCCCGTGCGTGAACGGCTCGTCGCCGCGCTGATGCGTGCCCTCGTCGCGACCGGGCGCGACACCGAGGCCCTCCTCGTCTACCAGCGCACGCGGGAGGCCCTGGCCACCGAGCTGGGGGTCGACCCGTCACCGGAGCTGTCCGCACTGCACGTGGCGCTCCTGCGCGGCGAGCTGGGACAGCGCCGGGAGGAGAACCGGCGGACCAACCTGCGTGCCGAGCTGACCAGTTTCGTCGGCAAGGACGCCGATGTCGCCGCGGTCCGCGAGCTCGTCGCCGGACACCGCCTCGTCACCCTGATCGGGCCGGGCGGCTCGGGGAAGACCAGGCTGGCCACGGAGACCGCGCGCACGATGCTCGACGACCTCCCCGACGGGGCCTGGCTGGTGGAGCTGGCACCCATCGGCACCGCCGACGACGTGGCGCAGTCGACGATCACCGCGCTCGGCCTGCGGGACACCCTGCTCGGCACCCAGCCGAACGCGGAGCTGACCGACCGCGTCATCGCCGCCGTCCGCGACCGCGAGGCGCTGCTGGTCCTGGACAACTGCGAGCACGTGATCGAGGCGGCCGCGGCGTTCGCCCACCGCCTGCTCGGCGAGTGCCGGCGGCTGCGGATCCTCGCGACGAGCAGGGAACCGCTCAGCATCACCGGTGAGGCGCTGTGGCCGGTCGTGCCGCTCGCGCTGCCTTCCGGCGACGCCGACGCGAGCGAGATCGAGTCCTCCCCGGCCGTCCGGCTGCTACGGGACCGGGCGGGTGCGGTGCGCAAGGACCTCGCGGGCGACGCCGGGACGTTGTCGACGATGCTGCGCGTCTGCCGCGCGCTGGACGGGATGCCGCTGGCGATCGAGCTGGCCGCGGCCAGGCTGCGCACGATGTCCATCGACCAGCTCGCCAACCGGCTCGACGACCGGTTCCGCCTGCTGACCGGCGGCAGCCGCACCGCGCTGCCCCGGCACAGGACGCTGCGCGCGGTGGTCGACTGGAGCTGGGAGCTGCTCTCCGACGCCGAACGGACGGTCCTGCGCAGGCTCTCGGCGTTCTCGGGCGGCGCGAGCCTCGAGGCGGCCGAGCGGGTCTGCGCGGACGAGGTCGTCGAGCCGGAGCAGGTGCTCGAACTGCTCACCGCGCTCGCCGAGAAGTCGTTGCTGGTCACCGGGGGCGAGACCACGCAGCGTTTCCGGATGGCCGGCATCGTCAAGGAGTACGCCGCGCACCGGCTCGCGGAGTCGGGGGAGTCCGACCTGGCTCGGCACGCGCACCTCGCCTACTTCACCGAGCTGGCCGAGGCCGCGGATCCGCACCTGCGCCGCGCCGAACAACTGGACTGGCTCGCCAGGCTCCAGGCCGAACACGACAACATCAGCTCCGCCATGCGTGGCGCGCTCGCCGCGGGCGAGGCGTACGAGGCGATGCGGCTCGCGGCGGGCGCGGGCTGGTACTGGTGGTTCGCGGGCTACAAGGCCGAGGGCTTCGAGCTGATCACCGCGGCCACGAGGACACCGGGCGAGGTGCCGGACGAGATCCAGGCCATGGTCTACGGCTACGTCGTGATGTTCGGGGTCTCGGGACGGCGCGACGAGCACCACGCCGCCGAGTGGATCCACAAGGCACACGAGTTCAGTCTGCGGAGCAAGGAGAACAACCCGCTGTTCGGGCTCGTCACCCCGCTCGTGCGCATGCTGGAGGCACCGGAGTCGCCCCTGACCGCGTGGGAGCCGCTGCTGGACGCGGAGGACCCCTGGGTACGCGCGCTGGCCCGGCTCCAGCACGGCAAGATGCGGGTCATGGTCGGGCAGGGCGGCCTGGACGCGGACGAGTACCTCGAGCTGGCCCTCACCGAGTTCCGGGCACTGGGTGAACGGTGGGGGACCTCGTTCGCCCTGACCGAGCTGGCCGCGCGGGTCGCCGTGCGTGGCGAGTTCTCCGGCGCCTGCGAGTACCTCGAACAGGCCATCTTCGTGATCGACGAGGTCGGCGCGATCGACGACGTCATCCGGCTGCGGGTGCAGCAGGCCCAGCTGTACCGGCTGATGGGCGACGGGGACGCGAGCGCTGCCGCGCTCGCCGAGGCGGAGCGGTGCGCGCAGGGGGTCACCTGGCCGGACGCGCTGGCCGAGCTGGCTCTCGGCAAGGCACAGCTCGCCCGCTGGGACGGCAACGCCGAGGTGGCCTACGAGCAGCTCGCCATCGCCACGACCCTGCTGGGCCACGAGGCGAAGGAGCCGCACATCAGCACGTTGACCCAGGACCTGCTCGGCTACCTCGCCGACGATCCCGACCTCGCCCGCGAACACCGGGCCGCGGCCGTCGAGGCAGCGGCGGAGGCAGGCCACCCGCTCGCGATCGCGCAGGCACTGGTCGGAGTCGCGGACCTGGCGCTGCGCCGCGAACAGTACGAGCAGGCGGCGCGGCTCCTCGCGGCGGGCGACGCGATGCGCGGCCTGCCGGACCGCTCCCACCCGGACGCCGCCCGGATCGAGCAGGCGGCCCGGAGCCGCCTCGGCGACACGCGGTTCGCGGAGGCGGCTCGGGAGGGCACGGAGACGGTCTGGACCGAGCTGGTCGCGGTCACGCTCGCTTCGTGAAGGTGGCGCGCGCCCACAGGTAACCGACCAGCGCGATCCCGACGCACCAGGCGAGGGCGGCGATCACGTCGCCGGTGGCCGGTCCGGCGCCGTCGAGCAACCCGCGCATGGTCTCGATGATCGGCGTGAACGGCTGGTACTCCGCGAACTGCCGGATGACGGGGCCCATCTTGTCCGCGGGCACGATCGCGCTGCTGAAGAACGGCAGCAGGACCAGCGGCACCGCGGCCATGCCCGCCGTCTCGGGGGACTTCGCCGACATGCCCAGCGCGACGGTGAACCAGCCCGCGGCGGTGCCCAGCAGCAGGACGACGCCGAGCACGCCCAGCCAGTCGAGCAGGCTCGCCGACGGGCTGAACCCCATCAGGAACGCCACCCCGACCAGCGCCACGATGGCGATCAGGTTGGTCAGCACGCTGGTGACGACGTGCCCGGTCAGGACCGCGCCCCTGGAGACGTCCATGACCTTGAACCGGTTGATGATGCCCTTGGTCATGTCGGAGTTCACCGAGGTCGCGGTGCCGCCCAGCCCGTAGCAGACGGCCAGGAGCACCAGCCCCGGCGTCGCGTAGTCGACGTAGTCCACGCCGACGTCGAACGCGTCGCCGAGCATGTACACGAACATGAACATCATCAGGATCGGCATGAGGACCGCGTTGAACACCGAGGTCGGGTTCCTCGCGAGGTGCTTGAAGTTGCGCCTCAGCATGACGATCGAAGGGGACTTGGCACTCATTTCGCGACCGCCTCTGTGTCGTGGGCCGTGTCGTGGCCGGTCAAAGCGAGGAAGACGTCATCGAGATCGGGGGTGTGGACGGAGAACTCCTCGGCGCCGGCCGAGTACTCGTCGAGCCGGTCGAGCACGGACCGCAGCGACTTCGTGCCGCCGTCGCTCGGCACCCGCAGGGCCAGGGCCTCGTCGTCGCGCGTGGCCTCGGGGAAGATCCGCGCGGCCTCGTCCAGCTCCGCGACGGTGGTGAACCGCAGCCGCACGTGCGTGCCGGGGAGCCGGCGCTTCAGCTCGTCGGGAGTGCCCTGGGCGACCAGGCGGCCCTGGTCGAGCACCGCGATCCGGTCGGCGAGCTGGTCGGCCTCCTCGAGGTACTGGGTGGTGAGGAAGATGGTCGCGCCGTCGGCGACCAGCTCGCGGATGATCGTCCACATCGTGCGGCGGCTGCGCGGGTCCAGCCCTGTCGTCGGCTCGTCGAGGAAGATGATGCTGGGCCTGCCGACGAGCGTCATCGCGAGGTCCAGCTTCCGGCGCATGCCCCCGGAATAGGTCGACGCGGGCTTCTGCGCCGACTCCACCAGGTCGAACCGCTCCAGCAGGTCCGCGACGACGCGGCCGCCGTCACCGGAGCCCCTGCGGTCCAGGTCCACCATCAGCTGGAGGTTCTCCTGCCCGGTCAGCAGCTCGTCGACCGCGGCGAACTGACCGGTGACGCCGATCGCCGCACGCACCGCCCTGGCGTCGGTCGCGACGTCGTGGCCCGCGACCTGTGCCGTCCCGCCGTCGGCGCGGATCAGCGTGGTGAGCACGTTGACCGTCGTCGTCTTGCCCGCCCCGTTCGGGCCGAGCAGGGAGAAGATCGTGCCTGCACCCACTTCGAGGTCGATGCCGTCGAGCACGATCTTGTCCCCGAATGCCTTGCGCAGTCCCGAGACCGCGATCGCTGAGGTCGTCACTTGGCCGTCTCCGTCCAGGTCACCGGCAGTTCGTGCACGCCGTAGATGTTCATGTCGGACTTGAGCCGCACCTCGCCGGCCGGGACGGCGAGCGCGAGGTCGGGGAAGCGCCGCAGCAGGCCCCCGAGACCGGCACGCATCTCGATGCGGGCCAGCTGCTGGCCGAGGCACTGGTGGATGCCGTGGCCGAAGGACAGGTGGCCGCGGGCCGTGCGGTGGATGTCGAGGGTGTCGGGGTCGTCGAAGCGCTCGGGGTCGTGGTTGGCGGCCAGCAGGGAGATCACGACGGTCGACCCCTCGGGGATCTTCTCCCCGCACAGCTCGATGTCCTCCGTGGCGTAGCGGAAGAAGATGTCCGCGATGGACAGGTAGCGCATCAGCTCCTCGACCGCACCGGGCATCAGGTCGGCGTCGGCACGCAGCTCGGCCAGCTGCCCGGGGTTCTCCAGCAGCGCGAAGGTGCCCAGGGCCAGCACGTTGGCGGTGGTCTCGTGGCCGGCGAACAGCAGCAGGAAGGCGACGCCGGTCAGCTCCTCGATCGTGACGTCGTCGTCGCGGGCCAGGTCGGACAGGAGGTCGTCGCCCGGTTCGGCGCGCTTGCCCGTGACCAGCTCGGTCAGGTACGTGTTCAGCGCGATGTACGCGCCCATCTTCTCCTCGAGCGACTGGTCCCTGACCAGGAACTTGGCGGAGTTGACCTGGAAGTTCTCGCGGTCGGCGTAGGGGACCCCGAGCAGCTCGCAGATCACCAGTGACGGCACCGGCAGGGCGAACTCCTTGACGAGGTCGACCGGCGGGGCCATGTTCGCCAGCTTCTCCAGCTGCTGTTCGACGATCTCGACGATGTGCTCCTCGAGCGTCTTCATGCGCTTGACGGTGAAGGCGCCGGTGAGCTTCTTGCGCAGCCTGCCGTGGTCCGGCGGGTCCATCGCGACGAACATGCCCGGGATCTGGGGGGACGGTTCGGTGGGGGCGGGCATGCCGGGGGTCTCGTAGGGCATGTGGAGGATGCCGAGGTCCTGGCGGGAGCTGAACCGGGTGTCGGCCAGGAGCCTGCGGACCGCGTCGTAGCCGGTGACGAGCCAGCCCTCGTGCCCGTCGGGGAAGAGCATCGGACTGACGGGGCGGGCCCCGCGCAGCTCGGTGATCTCGCGGGGCGGGTCGAACGGGGTCACGTCACGCTGCATGGGCAGGCCGTGTGGGATGGGAACCGGCTGGCTCATCGGTTTCCTTTCGTGGTGGTTTGTTGTCACCACGATCACCGGTCGTCCTGTCACCGACCTGACACGGCTCTGACACCGACCCGGCGTCCGCGTCCGCCCGTCCCAGTACGGTGTCGCCCATGGCGGACTTCGACGACCTGGTCGGTCGGCTGGACTACCCGATGCTCATCGTGACCGCGAACGACGGTCACAGGCGGGCAGGCTGCCTGGTCGGGTTCGCGAGCCAGTGCGCGATCGACCCGCCGAGGTACATGGTGTGGCTGTCGAAGAACAACCGGACTTTTCAGGTGGCCGGGCGTTGCGACCGGCTCGGCGTGCACGTGCTGGGACGGGGGAACCGATTGCTCGCGGAGCTTTTCGGCACGGTCACCGGGTTCGACGAGGACAAGTTCACCCGCTGTGAGTGGCACGACGGTCCGGACGGTGTGCCCGTGCTGGCGGACTGCCCGCAGTGGTTCGTCGGGCGGGTCCTGTCCCGGCACGACACCGGCGACCACGAGGGCATCCTGCTCGAACCGACGGCCGTGGGTGGCGGAGCGGACCTGGGCCAGCTCGGCTTCCAGTCGGTCCGGGACCTCGACGCGGGCAACGAGGCGTGAGCGGAACTCCAGGGTTCTTCCCGGAGTCGGAGGCCGCGTCATGGGTGATGCGGAGCGCGGCGGGGACGTCGTGCGTCCACCCGGGAGGTCTTGATCTACAGTGCACTGACGACAAGCTCCCGGCGAAGGGGGAACGCGCGTGTCCGGCGGGAACATGTTCAGTGTCTACGGACGGATGACCGCACTGCCCGGCCGGCGTGACGACCTGGTCGCCGCGCTCCTCGACGGGTTCCGTGCCGGCGACGGCGGCGGCCTGCTCGCGTACAGCATCAACACCGCCTTCGACGATCCGGACACGATCTGGCTGACACAGCTGTGGATCGACAAGGAAGCCCACGACGCGACCACCCGTTCCGAGCCGGTCGCCGCGGCCAGCCGCCGGGTTCCCTCGCTCCTGGCTCGGCAGCCGGAGGGCTTCTACGGCCACGCCATCCACGTTCACGGCCAGACCACCTAGTCCTCAGGCGCTCGGCACCCGGACGCTCGTGCCGACACCCCGCGTGGCGGTGCGGCGGCTGCCTGGTTGGCGGCGTTCCAGCAGCCAGTCCGTGAGCAGCAACAGGAGCAGCGGGCTGAGCCACACCCCGATGCTCACGGCGCTGTACCGCATCAGCTCCTCGCTGCCGCCGAAGGTGGTGTCCACCTGCGGTGTGAGCACGATCGTGGCCACCACGTTGACGACCCGGCTCAGCACGATCGACATGGCGAGCGCGAAGCTGCGTGACATCCACCTGCGGTGGTCACCGTAACGGCCTTGCCGGGCCATCCGCAGGCCGATGATCGTGACCGTGAGCCACAGCGCCGAGCCGACCAGGTTCGCCACCCGCACCGACGGGCCCGCCGTGGTGTGCCAGCCGATGTACAGCCCGAGCACGCCGGCGGGGAGCGCACCGCCGAAGACGTAGAGCCGGCCGGTGAGCCGGTGCCCGCGCCGGTGGGTGTTGCGGAACGCGGGCCAGATCTGGAAGCAGGCCGTCACCATCGCCACCGCGCCGAACAGGACGTGCGCGACCAGCAGCGGGTAGTAGACGTCGTTGCCCTCCGGCGGTTCCAGCCGGGACAGCGACGGGTCGAGGGTCAGGTAGGGCGGCACCGAGAACGCCAGGAACGCCGCTGCCACCAGGAACAGGGGCCCGATCCAGGGGCGGCGCCACCAGGTGCGCACGCGGCGGGGCGGCACGTCCTTCGTCGAGGTCATGGGGAATCCGTTCCGGGGAGGCCAGGAAAAACTACGTACACCATACATAAATATGTAGGACATGCATAGTTTTAGAATGTGCCG
Organism: Actinophytocola oryzae; assembly: GCF_004364325.1. Classification (GTDB taxonomy): domain Bacteria; phylum Actinomycetota; class Actinomycetes; order Mycobacteriales; family Pseudonocardiaceae; genus Actinophytocola; species Actinophytocola oryzae. The sequence continues at coordinate 747,553 of NZ_SOCP01000002.1, forward strand.
ACGACACGGACGGGACGGCACATGGCGACACGGGGCAAGAGCCCGGATCTTCAGCACAGCCTCACGCTGCTGTGGGAGGGGCGCTCCCCGGGCCGGCGCGGGCCACGAGCACGCCTCACCGTGGAGGGGATCGCGCAGGCCGCCATCCGGATCGCGGACGCGGACGGCCTGGAAGCGCTGTCGATGCAGCGGATCGCCGCCGAGCTGGGCTACTCGACGATGTCCATCTACAACCACATCCCCAGCAAGGACCTGCTGCTCGAGGTGGTCGCCGACGTCGCGGCAGGCAGGCCGCCCGAGCCCGACCGAGCGGACGACTTCCGGTACGCGGTGCGGCACTGGGTCGGCGCGCTGTGGGCAGGTTTCCAGACACGCCCCTGGCTGCTCCGCGTCCCGCTCGACCACGCGCCGATCGGGCCCAACCAACTCGCGTGGCTCGACCGCCTGCTGCGGCCCCTGCTCGTGGCCGGTCTGAGGGGCGGCGAGGCCAGGGCGGCGGCCCTGCACCTGACCGCGGTCGTGCGCGGCACGGCACAGATCAGCACGGACCTGACCAGCGCGCACAGGACCGACGACGGCCACCCCCGCACCGAGGCCGAGGTGGCCCAGGTGCTCGCCGGGTTCATCGATCCGGACGTCTACCCGGCGCTGGCCGCGGTCCACGCCGCCGAGAGTGCCGAGGTCGAACGGGAACGGGACGCGCTGCCCGCCGAGTTGAGCTTCGGGGTCGACCGGTTCCTGGACGGTGTCGAGGCCTGGGTGGCTCGCCGGGGCCGAGAGTCGTCGGTTCGGCGTTGAGTAGGGGCCGGATCCCTGGGTATTGCCTGTAGCAACTTTCCCCTACGAGGAGGACGAAGTGGCTTCAGGTAAACCGGGCAAGCTCGTCAAGGCGGCACTCGAGAAGGCGGTGGAGAAGGTCGCCGAGCTGGTGAATCCCCCTATCCCCGGCGCGCCGGGCAGTGAGCCGCCTTCGCTCGAGGAGCCGGTCGAGCCCCGTGGGCCGCTGGCGCCCAAGGCCGACCAGACCGGCCCGGAGACGGTGTCGCCGACCGGCGCGGACACCGGCGCCCCGCAGCTGTCCAACGGGCAGCAGGGCGAGTACCTCACCACGTCGGCCGGCCTGCGCCTGTACGACACCGACCACTCGCTGAAGGCAGGCGAGCGGGGGCCGACGCTGCTGCAGGACCACCACCTGCGTGAGAAGGTCATGCACTTCGACCACGAGCGCATCCCGGAGCGGGTCGTGCACGCGCGTGGCTACGGGGCGCACGGCGTGTTCGTCGGCTACGGCACGGGTGCGAACGTCTGCAGGGCGGGCTTCCTGGCCAACGGGGTCGAGACGCCGGTGTTCGTCCGGTTCTCCACGGTCGTCGGGTCACGCGGCTCGGCCGACGCCGTCCGCGACACCCGTGGGTTCGCGACGAAGTTCTACACGCAGGAGGGCAACTTCGACCTGGTCGGCAACAACATCCCGGTCTTCTTCATCCAGGACGGGATCAAGTTCCCCGACATCATCCACGCGGCCAAGCCGCACCCGGATCGCGAGATCCCGCAGGCGCAGAGCGCGCACGACACGTTCTGGGACTTCGTCTCGACCCACACCGAAGCCACCCACCACGTCATGTGGAACATGTCCGACCGCGCGATCCCGCGCTCCTACCGGACGATGGAGGGCTTCGGGGTCCACACGTTCCGCCTCGTCAACGCCGAGGGGGAGACCGCGCTCGCGAAGTTCCACTGGAAGCCGAAGCTGGGCGTGCACTCCCTGGTGTGGGAGGAGGCCCAGATGATCAACGGCTTCGACCCGGACTACCACCGCCGCGACCTCGCCGACGCCATCGAGTCCGGCGCGTACCCGCAGTGGGAGCTGGGCCTGCAGGTCTTCCCGGACACGCCGAGGCAGACGTTCGAGGGCATCGACCTGCTGGACCCGACGAAGTTCGTGCCGGAGGAGCTGGCACCGGTGCAGCCGGTGGGGATGCTGACGCTCAACCGCAACACGCTGAACTACTTCGCGGAGACCGAGCAGGTCGCGTTCCACCTCGGGAACCTCGTGCCCGGCATCGACGTGACCGACGACCCGCTGTTCCAGGCACGGCTGTTCTCCTACCTGGACACCCAGCTGACCAGGCTCGCCGGGCCGAACTTCAACCAGATCCCGATCAACCGGCCGCACACGGCGGTCAACGACATGTTCCGCGACGGCTTCCACCAGCACGCCGTGCACGCCGGGGTCGCGCCGTACCGGCCGAACACCCTCGACGGGGGCAACCCGTTCGAGACCGGGCCCGACGCCCGGCCGTTCGTGGAGGTGGCGCAGCCGTTGGCGAAGGTGGCGAAGGTGCGGCAGTCGCCGGTGTCCTTCGCCGACCACTACACGCAGCCGAGGCTGTTCTGGCAGAGCCTCTCGCCGGTGGAGAAGGAGCACGTCGTGCGTGCCTTCACCTTCGAGCTGGGCAAGTGCTACGAGCAGGCCATCAAGGAACGCGAGCTGCAGGTGCTGGCCAATGTGGACACTGTGCTGTGCCAGGAGGTGGCCAGGGGACTCGGACTGCCTGCCCCGACCGTCACCGGGCGGCCGAAGAAGGTCACGCCGAGCCCCGCGCTCTCCCAGGTCGGGCACAGCTGGCCGGTCGACGGGCGCATCATCGGGATCGTGGTCGACCCGGCCGACCTCGACGGCGTGCGTGCGGTGCGTGAGGTGATCCTCGCCGCCGGGATGGTGCCGCTGCTGATCGCGGCGACCGGCGGTCCGCTGGACGCCGACAGCGGCCTCGTCGCGCAGCGCACGTTCCTCACCGCCCGTTCGGTCGAGTTCGACGCGCTGCTGCTCGCGGGCAGCCCGCCGCCCGCCCCGGACGCGTTGCCGTCGCCGAACGGCAAGGCGGTCGTCGACCCGCGTGTCGTCCTGATGGTCCAGGAGTGCTTCCGCCACTCGAAGGCGATCGGCGGCTGGGGCAACGCGGCCGTCGCGCTCGAGGCGGCCGGTTGTGCCGACGGGCCGGGGGTCGTGCTCGGCGACGACGCGGCGTCCGTGCTCGGTGACGTGACCAAGCTGCTCGGCACCCACCGCGTGTGGGAACGGTTCCCCGCCAGCATCTCCTGAGAGGTCCGGTCGTGCCAGAAGCACTCACCGAGGAGGAGCTGACGTTCCTCCGCTCGATGTTCGATCTCGCCCGTCAGGGTGAGACCGGGCGGCTCGTGGCGGCGGTCGACGCCGGGATACCCGTGAACCTCACCAACGAGGCCGGGGACTCCCTGCTCATCCTGGCCGCCTACCACGACCATCCGGAGACGGTGCGGGCACTGCTCGACCGGGGCGCCGACACGGCAAGGGTCAACGACCGTGGCCAGACCGCGCTCGGAGCGGCGGTTTTCCGCCGCTCCGAGCGCAATGTCGCCCAACTGTTGGCCTCGGGTGCCGACCCGGCCCTCGGTCCGCGTTCCGCGCTGGACATCGCGGAGTTCTTCGACCTGCCCGAGATGCTGGCGCTCCTGCGTCAGCCGGACCCGCACTGAAGGACGCCTTCCTTACGCTGGGAGCACTGAAGGCGTCCTTCAGTACCCCCGGCGTTACGAAGGACGCCTTCAGTGCGTTCGGCCGGCGGGTGGTTATCCGGTGCTGTCGGTCGTCGCGTGTGGGGCGCCGACGGGTTTCGACTCCGGTGAGCCGCGCTGGCGGAGGTAGACGCTGAACACGGCCATGGAGCCGAGGGCGAGGAACTCGGACTGCCAGTTCTGGAGCGTGCGGTTCCAGAAGTCGGCGCTCGCCACGTATCCCGCCCACGTGACGGGGTCGGTGAGCTGTGCCAGCTGTTCGGCGTTGTAGGCGGCCTGGCCCGCGATGGACTGTGCGAGCCAGGACAGCAGGAACACCACGGCCATGGTGGCGCACAGGGAATGAGAGAACACCCGCGTGCGCCAACCGCCACTGCGGACCCACTTCGGCGAGTCCGCGGTGGCGTACGCGCCGACGAGCTGCTTCTCGTCGGACTCGGTCCCGATCTCGGCGGGCTTCTTGGACTCCGGTGAGCCGAGCTGCACGAGCCAGACCGTCGCGAAGATGTAGAGGAAGAACTGGAGGTACTCGGACTGCCAGTTCTCGGCGACGTCCACGGCGAAGTCCGTGCTGGCGACATAGGTCCAGAACGGGATCTGCCTGCCGCCGTCGACGAGCTGCTGGTCGTTGAAGTCCGCGTGCCCGGACACGGCCTGCCCGACGAGTGTGGCGAGGAAGAGCAGGCCGAACGCCAGGCTCAACCCGTTGGCGCGCAGGTACCGCTTCATGGGCGAAGGAGTCCGATCACGATGAAGTAGGCGAGACCGAGCAGGATCGCCCCGAGGTACACCGCGAAGATCGCGTGTCTCATCCGGACGCCAGCGTGCAGTCGTAGGTGTCCCGCTCGGCGCGGGTGCACCCGGCGGCGTCGACGCGCCAGCCGCTGTCGAGCTCGACGAGGAACAGCGTGTCGTCGCTGGTGTGCACCTGCGCGCGGTCGGACCACACGGAGGCGTCGCGTACGTCGCCGACGGGCAGCGAGAGCGTGGGGAGCGCCTGCCCGCACGTCTCATGTGGACGGGTCAGGTGGCTGGCGGTGTTCGGTGCGAGCAGCTCGCACGCGGTGCCGAGATCGTTGGCGCGCAACGCGTTCACGAACCGCCCCGCCTGCCTGGCGGCATCGTCGGCCCGCTGGTCCACGCTACAGCCCGAGACGAGAGCCAAGCCCGCCACGGCCACGCCGACGACCAACCACCTGACGATCACCCGCCCACACTACCCGGCTGGTCGGCCCTCAGAACGGCCTACCGGCCGGTGTAATCCCATCGAGTGTCGGAACGGGCCAGGACGACCTCGGGTCGAGGTCATCCTGGCCGTGTGCCGTCAGGCCCTGGCGAAGCCGACCCGGTACACCTTGCCCGGCAGGTCGGTCACGAGGTACACCTCACCGTCGCGGTCGGTGCCGAACGCGTTGACGTACTCGGGGAACGTGCCGAGCTGGGCGCTCGTGTACGTGCCGTCCCTATTGGCACGCAGGCCGTACGCGGTGTTGGCGCAGAAGTCGGACGCGAGGTAGGTGCCCGCCGCCAGGTTCGCGTAACGCTGCCCTCGGTACACCAGCCCGCCGATCACGGCACAGCCCTCGAGTCCCGAGCGGTAGTCGAACACCGGTGGCGTGTAGTCGGCCGCGGGGTCGCAGCGGGTCTCCTCGAAGACGACCGGTCCCTCCATGCACGACCACCCGAAGTTCGTGCCGCCGTCGCGGGCGCCGATGTGGTCGACCTCCTCGTAGCGGCCCTGTCCCACGTCGGCGATCCACAGGGACCGGTCGGCCCTGTCGAACGCGAACTTCCACGGGTTGCGCAGGCCCGACGCCCAGATCTCGGGCCGCGCGCCGGGGACGCCGACGAACGGGTTGCCCGCCGGCACGCAGTAGGGGAGCGGGGCGCACGCCCTGCTCACGTCGATGCGCAGTATCTTGCCGAGCAACGTGTTCCGGTTCTGCCCGCTGCCGTAGGGGTCGCCGCCGCTGCCGCCGTCGCCGATGCCCATGTACAGGTAGCCGTCCGGGCCGAACGTGACGTGTCCGCCGTTGTGGTTGCCGAACTCCGCGTGCTCCTGGGTGAGCAGGACCTTCTCGGCGCCCGTGGCGAGGTTGAGGCGCGACAGCGTCACCGCCGCGTCCGGCATGCGCGTGTAGACGACGTAGACCGTCCTGCTGCGTGCGAAGTCCGGTGCGGGGGCCAGGCCGAGCAGGCCGCGTTCGGCGTCCGTCTCGTTCACGCGGGCCGTCATGTCGAGCACCGGGGTCGGCGCGAGGCCGGATCTCGGGTCGTAGGAACGGATGCGGCCGGGTTTCTCCGTGACGAGCAGCCTGCCGTCCGGCAGGCCGTTGACCGACGTGGGACGGTTCAGGTCCGCGGCCACCTCGGTGGTGGTGACCCGCAGCTCCGCCAGCGGCACCTCCCTGCCGCCCGCGTCGGCGGTGCCCACGGAGGCCAGGACGGCCGCGACGGCCACGACCGGTGCGATGAGAAGTCGACTTCGTCGTCGGGACATGCAGGGCTCCCTCGCGTCAATGGTCTAGACAACTCATTGAACCACTCGAAGGGTGCGTTGGGTAGTCGGCCGGTCACGCTTCGGGATACCGTTGTTGCCGTTCGCTACCAGGTGACGGGCAGCCCGTGCACGCCGTGGATGTTCGAGTCGGTGCGCAGCGGCACGTCCGCCGCGTCGACCGCGAGGCGGAGCGTGGGAAATCTCTTCAACAGGGCCGGGAACGCGACACGCATCTCCACCCTGGCGAGCTGCTGGCCGAGACACTGGTGGATGCCGTGGCCCAGTGCGACGTGACCGGCCGCGTGCCGGGTCAGGTCGAGGGTGTCCGGGTCGGGGAAGCGCGCCGGGTCCCGGTTGGCCGCCTGCAACGAGACGGTGACCGTCTCGCCCGCCCGTACCAGCTCGCCACCCAGCTCGACGTCGGTCAGTGCGGCGCGGGCACCGGTGTGCGCGATGCTCAGGTACCGCAACAGCTCCTCGACCGCCTCGTCCACAGTGGACCAACCGTCGCGCAGCTCGCCGAGCTGGTCGGGGTTGGTCAGCAGCGCGAACGTACCGAGGGCGATCATGTTGGCGGTGGTGTCCATGCCGGCACCCAGCAGGAAGGTGCCGAGGCCGGACAGTTCGACGTCGTCCAGGTCACTGGTCGTCAGGTCGCTCAGCAGGTCGTCGGTCGGTGACCTCCGCTTGGCCAGGACCAGTTCGTGCAGGTACTCGTACAGGGCCGTCAGCGCGGCGCCCTGGTCCTCCATCCCGGCGCTGGTCGAGGTCAGCGTCCGTACCGTTCGCTGGAAGAACTCGTGGTCGGCGTAGGGCACGCCGAGCAGCTCGCAGATCGTCAGCGCCGGCACCGGCTGCGCGTAGGCGGTGACCAGGTCGGTCGGCGGGCCCTGCTGGGCCATGGTGTCCAGCTGTTCCGCGCAGATCTCCGCCACGCGCTCGGTGAGCAGCCGCATCCTGCGGACGGTGAAGCGGCCTGCCAGCAGCTCCCGGAAGCGGGTGTGTTCCGGTGCGTCGATGCCGGTCAGGTCGCCGGGCATGGCGGGTGGGATCTCATCGGGACCACCGGGGAACGGGTAGTGCATGAGCTCGTAGCGTGCGCTGAACCGGCTGTCGGCGAGCACGGCGCGGACCAGCTCGTGGCTGGTCGTCAGCCAGCCGACGTGTCCGTCGGGGTAGACCATCCTCGTCAGCGGCCGCAGCTCGGCCAGTTCGGCGGGTGGGTCGAACGGGCAGCCCTCGGGCCTCGTCGTCGGCAGCCCGGGAATCGGGGCGGTCATCGGTTGCGTTCCTTGCGGAACAACGACTTCGACCACACGTACCCGAGCAGCGCGAGCAGTACGCACCAGCCGACCGCGAGCCATCCGCTGTCGCCGACCGGGGTGCCCAGCAGCAGACCCCTGATCGTCTCGACGACCGGCGAGAAGGGCTGGTACTCGGCGAACCAGCGCAGCCAGGACGGCATGGAGTCGGTGGGCACGAACCCGCTGCCGAAGAAGGGGAGCAGCGCGAGGAACATCGGGGTGTTGCTCGCCGTCTCGACGCTCTTCGCGGCGAGGCCCATCGCCACGCACAGCCAGGTGAGCGCGATCGTCAGCAGCAACAGCACCCCGGCCGCCGCCACCCATTCGCCGAAGGTCGCCGTGGGGGAGAACCCGACGAGCAGCGCGACACCGAGGACGATCGCGAGGCCCAGCACGGCCTGGATGACCGTGCCGATGACGTGACCGGTCAGCACCGAGGCCCTGCTGATCGCCATGGTGCGGAACCGCGCGATGATGCCCTCGGTCATGTCCGTGGCGACGTTGATGGCGACACCCATCGCCGCGCTGGCGACGGTGATCATCAGGATGGCCGGCGTCACATAGCCGACGTACTCCGCGCGCCCGCCCAGCCCGGTGACGGCCGCCGAGCCGAGCCCGTCGCCGAGGGTGCCGCCGAAGACGTAGACGAACAGCAGCAGGAACACGATCGGCTGGCCGACCAGCAGGAGCGTGAGCGACGGATAGCGCTGCATGCGCCGAAGACTCCTGCGCAGCATGGTCATCGAGTCGCGCATCCCGTAGGACAGGGTGGTCATCTGGCCGGCTCCTTCTCGGGCTCGGTCCGGTGCCCGGTGAGGCTGAGGAAGACGTCGTCGAGGTCGGGGGTGTGCATGGTGAGGCTCTCGACGGTGACCGCCGCCGCGGTGAGCCGGTCGAGCACCGCCTGCAGCGAGGTGACGCTGCCGTCGGTCGGCACCCGGAGCGTGTGCGTCTCGTCGTCCTCTGTGGACACGTGGAGCACGTTCGTCGCGCGGTGCAGTGCGTCCGTGTCGGCGAAGCGCAGCCGCAGGTGCCCGCCGGGCATCCGGCGCTTCAGCTCGTCGGGGGTGCCCTGCGCGACGAGCCTGCCGCCATCGAGCACCGCGATCCGGTCCGCGAGCTGGTCGGCCTCGTCGAGGTACTGCGTGGTGAGGAAGATCGTCACGCCGTTCGCCACCAGGTCGCGGATGATGTCCCACATGGTGCGGCGGCTGCGCGGGTCGAGGCCGGTGGTGGGCTCGTCGAGGAAGATGACCAACGGGTCGCCGACCAGGGTCATCGCGAGGTCGAGCTTGCGGCGCATGCCACCCGAGTAGGTGGCCGGCGTCTTCTTGGCGACGTCGGCCAGGTCGAACCTGTCGAGCAGTGCCGCCGCGCGCCTGCGCCCCTCGCGGCGCGGCAGGTGGTGCAGGTTCGCCATGAGGAGCAGGTTCTCCTCGGCGGTGAGCAGGTTGTCGACCGCGGAGAACTGGCCGGTGAGGCCGATGGCGGCGCGGACGCCGTCCGGGTCGGTCGCCAGGTCGTGCCCGGCGACGGCCGCGGTGCCGCCGTCCGGGCCGATCAGCGTGGACAGGATGTTGACGGTGGTGGTCTTGCCTGCCCCGTTGGGGCCGAGCAGCGAGAACACGGTGCCGGGCGCGACGTCCAGGTCGATGCCGTCGAGCACGACCCTGTCGTCGTAGGACTTGCGCAGTCCGGTCGCCGAGATGGCCTGGCTCATGTGGTGTCCCCCGGGTGTCACGAGCGGTGGATGGCGACGTCGCCGAAGGAGGTGTTGGCCCGCACCTCGACCTTGTCGGTCTCGGCACCGGGTGCGGTGGCGGCGTCCATGTCGTTGGTGACCCGGCCGTAGTGGGTCTTCACGTCGAGCCACGCCGCACTGCCCTCGCGGATGCCGATCTCGAGGTCGCCCATGCTGGTCGCGAGCGTGAGCGTGCCGCGGACGGCGTCGAGCACGCGCACGGCGCCGTTGGCGGTCCTGGCGTCGACCTCGTCCTCGGCGTGTTCGACGGTGATGTCGCCGTTGGCCGACCGCACCCGCAGCGGACCGCCCGCCGAGCCGACCGTGGTGGCGCCGTTGGAGTTCTTGACCGTGCCGGTGCCGGTGACCGCACCGACGTGCACGCGGCCGGAGCTGGTGCTGATGTCGGCGTTGCCCGCGACGTGCTCGACGACGATGTTGCCCGCGGCGGTGGACACGTTCAGGTCGCCGGTGTGGTCGAACTGGACGTGTCCGGCGCTGGCCTTGTACCGGCACTCACCGAGCCTGCCGGTGGCGTGCAGGTCGCCGAGGCCGGTGCTGCCCTGCACACGCGAGCCTGCGGGCAGCTCGACGGTCACCTCGATCGACCGCGTCTTCTTGGAGATGTCGAGCGGGCGCAGCTTCGGCCCCTTGACCGAGAGTGTGCCGCCGGAGAACTCGACGCGGGTCTGCTCCGCGGCCTTGACGTCGGAGGCGTTGGTCTCGTCGCTCGGCCGGACGTCGACGACCGTGTCGGTGCGGTCGCTCGCGACGACGCGGACGTTGCCGACGGCGGGCTCGATGTGCGCCAGGATCGGTTCGGGCGTGTCGAAAGAAGGCATGGCTGTCCCCTTGGAAGTGGTGTGTTCGATGTTTGTGCTGGTGGGAGCGGTCAGCTGACCCAGCCGGTGACGTGCTGCGTCGCGCGGTGCCCGCCACGCCCGCCACCCGTCTGTGCGACCGGGCCGCTCTGGGCCGCGGGCTGGAGCGCAGTGGACGCGGCACGCACGAGCCACGCGTTGACCGAGCGTCCCTCCGCGGCGGCCGCCTCCTCGACGCGGGCCTTGAGGGTCTCCGGCAGCCTGAAGTTGATGCGGACCATCGAGCTGTCGTCCTCCGAGGCGGATGGTGCCTCGGGTTCCGCGGTCGGTGTGCGATGTGCGGTCTCCGGCGCGGTCGACGGTTCGACCGGGGGGAGCGTGACCGCGAAGGTCGTGTCACCCGCACGCAGGCGGACCTCGACCGACCCCGGCGCGAGGTCCCGGGTGATCTCGTCGGCGGCGGCGGACAGTGCGTCCAACAACGTGAGCTTGATGGCCGATGCCAGTGGCGCGGTCAGGCGCTCGGCGAGCGCACGGGCGTCGTCGCCACCAGCCTCGGCGGCGACGGCAAGCTCCCGGCGAACGGTGTCCACATACGGCGTCAAGTCCATGGCGCCACTATGGCGCATGAATGGAGCCATGGCAAGCCGTTTGGCTCATATTGGCGCCAAGTTGGCTCGCTGTGGCGCCAGTGGGGTCAGCGGCTGTGCTCGCACTCGCGTTCGAGGTCGCAGGCGACGAGGCGGGAGGTCGGGACGAGGTGGGTGCCGGAAAGGCTGAAGTTCACCCAGGCCGACCCGGGGCGCAGGTCGGGGGCGCGACTGACGACCCTGCCGTGGTCCCCGTCGTACCGGCCGCCCGCGACGAACACGTAGGTTCCGTCCGGAAACCAGTGCTCGTCGGTTAAGGCGCTCCCGTTCATCGCTGATGTCCCCCATGTTGTGCGACCGAGGCCAAGTGCCTCGCCGAGTGTCGCCGGGGATACAACCCTGCACCTAGGGCCAAAAGACCCTGATAGGCGTCTTCTGACAAGGTTCCTGTGCAGATTCCCGTGCGGGTGCACGTTCGCTCGCAAGCCGGCCGTTTTCTCGGCGTCGGCGCGTGTTCCGGTGGATGGGACAGGACCTGGTAGTGGTCATGACCCGTTTCCTACGGTCGGAAACGAGCATAGCCGACGACCGGCCGCGACCAGCTGTCAGACCAGTCGCGAGTCCGCGCCGAGTTCGCCGCCTTCCCGGCGGCGGCGATCCTCGTCACCAGCGCGGGCGCCGACAACCGCTCACGGGCCCACGGTGTCGACGAGAGCGTGCACCTCGCGGAGTTCGATCGTGCCTGTGCCGCGGAAGCACTGCTGCTCGCCGAGCTTGCCAGTGGGGCCGTCGAGAAAGCGGCGCTTCACACGACCTGGTGAATCCCTCGCCGTCGGGCTGCGCGCCGACCGGGCGGCTTCTACTGTCTTCGCCGACGACAGGAGAGACAGTGACGACACAGTTGCAGGAACGCAAGCTCGACCGTGCGTTCAACCAGTTGGACCTCGACGGCGACGGGCAGATCGAGCACGAGGACCTGATGGGTCTGGGTGCCCGGATTCTCGTGGCGTTCGGCGAGTCGCCGACATCGACGGCGGGCCGTCGGATCATCGACCGGCTCGACGTCGTCTGGGACACGCTGCGGTCGGAGGTCGACGCCGACCAGGACGGGCAGATCTCGTTGTCGGAGTTCAGGTCCGGCATGACGTCGGCGTTCATCGACGGCCCGAAGTTCGACTCGGCGTTCCGCCCGGGGCTGGACGCGGTGCTGGAGCTGTGCGACACCGACAAGGACGGTCTGTTGTCCCACCAGGAGTTCCGCGCGCTGCAGCAGGCGTTCGGGACGGGGCCGGACCACATCGACGCGGCGTTCGAGCGGCTCGACGCCAACGGTGACGGCAGGCTCGACCTCGACGAGCTGGTCGCGGCCGTCCGCGAGTACTACACGGGCGACGACCCGGACGCGCCCGGAACGTGGTTCTTCGGTCCTCTGTGACCGCGCACCTGCTCGGCTCGCTCGTCGAGCGCGTCGACACCCTGGCCGCGCCGTGCCGGTCGCACAAGGAGGTCGACGCGATCACGGCCGCGGTGCGGGACTGGGCGTTCGACCTCGGCTACGCGTCCAGCGCCGACGAATGGGCGAGACTGAACAGCATCCGGTGTGCCGAGTTCGCCGCCTACGCGTTCGCCGACGCGCCGGTGCGCAAGGCCGCGTTGTTCGCCACGTGGATCCTGTGGAACACGGTCGTCGACGACTCACTGGACGAGACCGGTCTCGGCAGCGACGTCGAGGCCGCACGGGCGATGTTCGACGAGTTCGACCAGGTCCTGCTGGGCGGCGAGGCGAAAGGCCGGCATGCGGGCGCCCTCGCGAAACTGTGGCACGCCACCGAAACGGGCACCACGCCCGCGTGGCGCGCCCGTTTCCGCGAGGACGTCCGCCTGATCGGCGCCACCTCGGTCGCCGAGGCGGTGAACCGGGACCTGCGCAGGGTGCCGACGATCAGGGAGTACCGGGAGCTGCGTGGCGGCACCATCGGCCGCTACCTGTTCAACCTGATCGAGCACATGTACAACGTGGACCTCCCGGAGTACCTGGTGTGGTCACCCGTCTGGTCCGAACTGGCCGAGGCGAGCAACGACGTCGTGGCGTGGTGCAACGACCTGGTCTCGTACCCCCGCGAAAACGCCGCGGGCGACGTGCACAACCACGTGATCGTCGCGGCCCACGAGCTGGACCTCGACCTCGACGCGGCCGCTTCCTGGGTACTGGACCGCACGGTCGAGCGGATGGCCGACCTCGGCGCCGCCTACCGCGCGCTGCCAGAGGAGTTCGACCGTCTCGGCGTGGACCTCTTCACCTCCCGGCAGGCGAGCAAGGTGGCGTGCGTCTACGCCGCGGCCCCTCGCGCCCACATCGACTGGGTCCGCTGCTCGGCGCGCTACCAGCCGTCCTGAGAAAGGCCGGCCAGGACGACCGCGGCTCGTCCTCAGCCAGGGCACACGGACGTGGAGCCGCGGACCACGAGCGTCGTGGCCAGTTCTATGTGGAGGGCCTCGGGTTGGTGGCCGTCCAGGACGCGCATCAGTTGGGTGACGGCGATGCGGCCCATCTCCTGCAGTGGTTGTCGCACGGTGGTCAGGGGCGGGTCGGTGGCCTGGCTGAGGTCGATGTCGTCGAAGCCGGCGATCGACAGGTCGGCGGGGACGTTCAGGCCGCGTTCGCGGGCGGCCTGCAGGGTGCCGACGGCCACCTTGTCGTTGAAGCAGGCGATCGCGGTGGGGCGGGGGGTCTGGTCGAGCAGGTCGGCGGCGGCCCGTCTGCCCGCCGCGGTGGTGGGTTCGATGTGCCGCAGCCGGTTGGGGGTCAGCAGGATCCCGGCCTGGGCGAGCGCGGCGCGGTGGCCTGCGAGCCTGGCGTCGCTGGCGAGCCAGTCCTCCGGACCCGCGATCACGCCGATGTCGCGGTGTCCGAGGGCGATCAGGTGGTCGGCCACGGCCCTCGCGCCCGAGAAGTGTGCGGCGGACACCGCGGCGATGTCCGGTGGTGGCGGCGTGCGCGGGTCGACCACGACGAACGGGAAACCCGTGCGGGACAACGTGACCAGTTGGTCGCCGTCCTCGGGGGGCAGGAGCAGGATCGCCGCGTCGACGTCGTCCTGGTCCGGTAGGCCGGTGAGTGCGTCGCTGTGCTGGGCGGACTCGCCCGCGTCGAGCAGCAGGCGCAGGCCGTGGAGCTTCAGCGTCTCCGCGATCGAGGACACGATCAGACCGAAGTAGTCGGACAACACGTACGGGCAGCGGACGTAGACGGTCCGCGTCCTGACGGGCTCCTCGGCACGCAGCCTCCGTCGTTCGACCGCCTGCAGGACCAGGTCGCGGGTCCTCGGGGCCACGTTGACGTGGTCGTTGAGCACGCGGGACACGGTGGCGACCGAGACGCCGGTGTCCGCGGCGATGTCGCGGAGACTCGCGCGCGGGCTATCGGGCATGGCGCTGTTTCAGGTGACCAGGCTCGCGTTCCACCTGGTCAGTATAGCGAGACGCCCCCCAGGGTTGACGATGCCGAACCAGCGGTGTTTCATCATGCAAAGAACGTGTTTCATGACGATCGACCATCTGTTACATCCGGCGCGCTCGTGCTAGGAGGACGGCGTTGAGAACGATCGCTGTCATGGTCCTGCTGCTCGGTCTCACGGCCGCCCCGCCGGCCGCCGCCGACCGGGACGTGCCGCGGGCGCGGGTCTGGGTGACCACGCCCGACCGTGCCGAGCTGATGGTCGAACGCCCGCCCGTCACGTTCGGCACGACCCCGTCGACCCAGCCGACGATCGTGGTCGACCCGGATCGTCGCTACCAGGCCGTCGACGGGTTCGGCGCGTCCATCACCGACTCGTCGGCCACCGTGCTGGCCGGCCTCGCGCCCGCCGCCCGGGCCGACACCATGCGCAGGCTGTTCGACCCGGTACGCGGGATCGGCGTGAGCTTCCTGCGTCAGCCGGTCGGCTCCTCCGACTTCACCGCGTCCGCGCAGCACTACACCTACGACGACGTTCCCGTGGGCCAGACCGACTTCGCCCTGCGGCACTTCAGCATCGACCACGACAAGGCCGCGATCCTGCCGCTGCTGCGCGAGGCCAGGCGCCTGAACCCCTCACTGTCGGTCATGGCCACGCCGTGGAGCCCGCCCGCCTGGATGAAGACCACCGGCTCGCTCGTCGGCGGGCAGCTGCGGGACGACCCGGCCGTCTACGACGCCTACGCACGTTACCTGGTGAAGTTCGTGCAGGCGTACGCGAAGGCAGGCGTGCCGGTCGACCTGCTGTCCGTGCAGAACGAACCGCAGAACCGCGCCCCGGCAGGCTATCCCGGCACGGACATGCCCGTCGCCCAGCAGCTGAAGGTGATCGCGGCGCTCGGGCCGATGCTCCGCCGCGCCAGCCCACGCACGAAGATCCTCGCCTACGACCACAACTGGGCCACGCACCCGAACGACGGCGACACGGAAACCGACTACCCGTACCAGATCCTGCGTTCGCCCGCCGCCCGCTGGATCGCCGGGACCGCCTACCACTGCTACTACGGCGACCCCAGCGCGCAGACCGCACTGCACAACGCCTTCCCGGACGAGGGGATCTGGTTCACCGAGTGCTCCGGCTCGCACGGGCCGACCGACCCGCCGGACAAGGTCTTCCGCGACACCCTGGTCTGGCACGCCCGCAACGTCGTCCTCGGCACCACCCGCAACTGGGCACGCAGCGCGGTCAACTGGAACATCGCGCTGGACAGTACCGGCGGCCCGCACAACGGCGGCTGCGACACGTGCACCGGCCTGGTCACCGTGCAGGCGGACGGCTCGGTGACCACGGACGCCGAGTACTACACGATCGGGCACCTGTCGAAGTTCGTGAAGCCGGGCGCCCGCCGCATCGCCAGCACCTCCTTCGGCACCACCGGCTGGAACGGTCAGATCATGGACGTCGCCTTCCGCAACCCGGACGGCTCCACCGCCTTGATCGTCCACAACGAGAACGACGACCCCCGGTCGTTCGCCGTCAACGTCGGCGACCGCACCTTCGAGTACACCCTGCCCGGCGGCGCGCTGGCCACGTTCACCTGGCCGCGCAGCCGGGCACTGGACAGCACGCTGGACTACGTGCCGACCAGGAGCGCGACCGCCTCGGTCGGTGTCGACGCCGCGTTCGCCGTCGACGACGACGCCTCGACGCGTTGGACCAGTGGGGCCGCGCAGGCGCCGGGCCAGTACCTGCAGGTGGATCTGAGCGCACGCAGGCACTTCCGCCGGGTCGCGGTCGACAGCGGGGGCAACCTCGGCGACTACGCCCGTGGCTGGGCACTGTCGGCCAGCGACAACGGCAGCACGTGGCGCACTCTCGCGACCGGCACCGGCGTCGGCCAGCTCACCACCATCGACCTCCGCCGCACCAGCGCCCGGTTCCTGCGGGTCACGTCGACCTCGGGCGCGGACAGCTGGTGGAGCGTCGCCGATCTCCGTTTGTACGACTGACTTCTCCACAAGCCGTGTGGAGATTGCTCCCAACCCTGCAAGGAGCATCATGTCATCGATATTCACGAGGAGACGGGTGGTCGCCGCCGTGGCAGCGGTCGCGGCCACCGTCGGGGCGGCGGTCGTCGTCCCGGCCACCCCGGCGATGGCGGCGACGACCGCCAACGTCTGGCTCACCACCGCCGACCGGTCGAACCTCCTGCGGCAGCAGGGCGGCGTCTCGTTCGGGTCCGGCGGCAGCGGGCCCGTGATCACCGTGAACCCCAACTCCACCTACCAGTCGATGGTGGGCTTCGGCGCCTCGTTCACCGACGCGGCGGCGTGGAACGTGTTCAACTCGCCGAGACGCGACGAGATCATGAACGCGCTGTTCAACCCGAGCAGCGGGGTCGGCATGAGCTGGCTGCGCCAGCCGATCGGCGCGACGGACTTCTCACGCAGCTTCTACACCTACGACGACGGTTCGGCCGACCCGAGCCTGTCCCGGTTCTCCATCGCGCACGACAACGCCTACATCCTGCCGCTGGTGAAGCAGGCGAAGGCGTTGAACCCGAAGCTGTCCATCATGGCCACTCCGTGGAGCGCGCCCGCGTGGATGAAGACGAACAACAACCTGATCGGCGGCTCCCTCAACGACAGCCAGGTCGGCACGTATGCCGACTACCTGGTCAAGTTCGCCCAGGCCTACGGTGCCGCGGGTGTCCCGATCAACTACATGAGCGTGCAGAACGAGCCGAACTTCTCCCCGCCCGGTTACCCCGGCATGTTGATGTCGGCAGGCCAGCAGTCCAACATCATCAACAACCTGGCGCCGAAGCTGCGTTCGGCGGGCCTTCCCGCCAAGCTCCTCGGCTACGACCACAACTGGGACAACACGAGCTACGCGCAGACCGTCAACAACAGCGCGGGAAGCAACGTGGTCGGCTCGGCGTGGCACTGCTACGGCGGCAACCCCAGCGGTCAGTCCACAGTGCACAACGCGCAGCCGAGCAAGGAGATCTTCTTCACCGAGTGCTCCGGCACGTCCTCGGGTGACGACGCGAGCACCTTCCGGGACTCGCTGCGGTGGCAGGGGATCAACCTCGCGATCGGTGCCACCCGCAACTGGGCCAGGACCGTGACGATCTGGAACATGGCACTCGACGCGAACCACGGCCCGGTCATCGGCAGCTGTGGGAACTGCATGGGCGTCGTGACCACCAACGGCGGGAACGTCACCTACAACGCCGAGTACTACGTCCTCGGCCACCTCAGCAAGTTCGTCCAGCCCGGGGCGGTCCGGATCGACTCCACCGGCTACGGCGAGGGCGGCATCCAGAACGTCGCGTTCCGCAACCCGGACGGGACGATCGTGCTCGTCGCCGTCAACAGCGGTGGCACGCAGAACTTCCAGGTCTCCTTCGGCGGCCAGTCGTTCGGCTACAACCTGCCAGGCGGCGCGATGGCGACCTTCACCTGGCCGGGTTCGGGCGGCACCACCCCGCCGCCCGGCCGGACCGGTCCCATCACCGGCCTCGGCGGCAAGTGCCTGGACGTCACGAACGGTTCGACGACCAACGGCAACCTGCCGCAGCTGTGGACGTGCTCGTCCGGCCCCAACCAGCAGTGGACGCTCGCCACCGACGGCACGGTCCGCGGCCTCGGCAAGTGCCTCGACGTGACAGGCAACAGCACGGCGGACGGCGCGGCCGTGCAGCTGTGGGACTGTTTCGCAGGCGCGAACCAGAGATGGACGTACTCCTCGTCCGGCGGCCTGGTCAATGTCGGTGCCAACAAGTGTCTCGACGTGAAGGACAACAACACGGCCGACGGCGCCAAGCTGCAGATCTGGACCTGCACCGGCGGCGCCAACCAGAGGTGGACGGTGCCGGCA
This sequence comes from Actinophytocola oryzae, assembly GCF_004364325.1. Lineage (GTDB taxonomy): Bacteria > Actinomycetota > Actinomycetes > Mycobacteriales > Pseudonocardiaceae > Actinophytocola > Actinophytocola oryzae. The sequence goes on from NZ_SOCP01000002.1 coordinate 765,407, forward strand.
TGACGAACCGGCTGACACGCCGGGTGTTCGCGGTGGCGGTGACGGCGGTGGCCCTCTCGGGTCTCGCCGTCACCGGCGCCGCCGCCGCGGCGGCCAACGGGACGATCACCGGCATCGGCGGCAAGTGTGTCGACGTGACAGGCGGCAGCAACGCCAACGGCACACGGGTTCAGCTGTGGACGTGTGGCGGCGGCACGGCCCAGCAGTGGTCCGTGCGCGACGACGGCTCGATCTCGGCGTTGGGCAAGTGCCTCGACGTGGCCGCAGCGTCGACCGCGAACGGTGCCGCGGTGCAGCTCTACGACTGCAACGGCACCGGCGCGCAGCGCTGGACCGCCGACGCGGGCCGACTGGTCAACGCCGGGTCGGGCAAGTGCCTCGACGCGACGGGTGTGTCCAGCGCCAACGGCACCCCGCTGCAGATCTGGTCGTGCTCGACGGGTGCGAACCAGCAGTGGACGCTGCCGGTCCCGACGCAGGAGCCGCCGAACGGCCCCTGTCCGCAGGGGCCGTTCGGCAACCCGCTGCCGTCGCCGACGTCGACCGCGACCAAGGTCAGGGACGGGTTCAACTTCCTGGAGGGCCCCACCTGGGACGCGGCGACCCAGACCCTGTTGCTGTCGAACATGCGTGACGGCACGGGCAGCCAGAACGTCCAGCCGTCGGACATCCTGCGCTACACCCCGGCGACGGGCGCGTTCGAGACGTTCATCGCGAACGCGGGCGGCAACGGGCTGGCGATCAGCCGTGACGGGAAGTCCGTCCTCGCCGCTACCCACGACCAGCGCAGTGTCTCGTCGTACGACCTGACGACGAGACAGCGGACCACGGTCGCGGCGAACCACCAGGGCCGCCTGTTCAACTCGCCGAACGACCTGACGATCGGCGCGACCGGGACGGTGTACTTCACCGACCCGGACTTCCAGCGCGCGAACCGCCCGGACCAGATGTCCGGCAGGACAGGGGTGTTCCGGGTCAGCGGTGGCGTCGTCACGCTGATCGACGACACCATCCGCGAGCCGAACGGGATCGAGCTGTCACCTGACGGCAGAACCCTGTACGTGGGCGGAAACGGTACCGGGAAGGTCTACCGGTATCCCGTCAACGCGGACGGCAGCACCGGCACGCGCAGTGACTTCGCGTCGTTGAACGGATCGGACGGCGGCACGGTCGACTGCGCGGGGAACGTCTACCAGGCCACCTACAACGACGGGAAGGTCAACGTCCTCTCCTCGTCAGGCCAGTCCCTCGGCACGATCTCGGCCGGGCGGAACACGACCAACGTCGCCTTCGGCGGCCCGGACGGGAAAACCCTCTTCATCACGTCGGGAACGCCGTCCACCGGTGGCAACACGGGCAACTTCGGGCTCTACAGCATCCGCCTGAACGTGCCGGGCTGGCCGTACTGAGCGCACACCTGGTGGTGGGTTCGCCCCCACCACCAGGCACCTCAGTTGTCGATGGTGGTCACCACGTACTTGCCGCCCTCGGGGTAGAGGATGTGCTCGTCGTCCCGGTCGAGGGCGACCGCGCCGAAGTCCACACAGCCGTTGGACGCCCGCCGCGTGTCGAAGGTGATCTCGTACTCACCGTCGGCGTTCGGCGTCTCGTCCCGGCCGATGTAGAATTTGGGACCACCCCCGGGGCAGCGTGAGGTGAGCCAGTGGAAGTCGACCTGCTCGACTCTGGCTGGATTGCTCACGTCGACCCGGAGCGTGACGGTTCCGTGCAGGACCTGGCCGGAGTTCGGGGTGAGGAAGGTGAGTTCCGGCGTGCTCAGGTGCAGTGGATCGACGACGTACACGGTCGCGGCCAGTGCGGCAGCCGACGCCAGCAGCGCCGGCCACCTCCGTCGCCGCGTCCGGTGGATTCCCGTCCGCCCGGCTCGCGGCGGTGCCACCAGGGCGTCGGCCTGATCCGGCTCCCGGCCGGAGGCGACCGGGACGCCGCGTGGCTTCCGACGCTCCTCGTTGGCATGCAACGCCAGCTGGTGCAGGTGTCGCAGCTCCGGGCCGGGCTCGATGCCCAGCTCCTCGGCCAACACCTCGCGGACGCGCTGGAACGTCACCAGCACCTCGGCCCAACGCCCGTCCTCGGCAAGGGCCCGAAGCAGGTACTCCCATGTCCTCTCGCGCAGGGGATCCTCGGCGGTCAGCGGCCGCAGGAGGGTGATCGCGTCGTCCGCGCGGTTCGTCGCGAGCAGCGCCTCGGCCAGGCTGTACCTGGCGTGCCACAACATCGCGCGGAGCCGCTCCGCCTCCGCCTCGACCTCGGCGCCGGCCAGCGGCTCGTAGGGGTTGCCGCGCCACAGCTCCAGCGCCGCCGTGAGCTGGTCCACCGCGGCGGCGGGAGCCCCGTTCGCGTCCGAGACCCGATCCTCGAACACGGTCGCGTCGCATTCGTGGCGATCGAGCCTCAGCCGGTAGTCACCGCCCCGGCGGCTCTCGATGCGTGTCAGCCCTTCGTACCGCGGCACCACCGTGCGCAGGTGGTGGATGTAGGTCCGCACGTTGTTGGCCGTCGACCTCGGTGATCTTTCCGGCCACAACGTCTCGACCAGGTAGTCGGCGCTCACCCACGTGTTCGCGCGCAACAGCAGCGCGGTGAGCAGGCGGCGTTGCATCAGAGCCGGGATCTCCACCCGCTCGCCGCCCTCGCCGTTCAGCTCGACAGGGCCCAGAACTCGGAAATACACGATGCCCTCCCCCAAGAGGTCTACCGGTCCTCGATGAGAACACGGCCGGTTCCTGCCGCGAGTTCACCGAACCCGGCCAGTCCTCGCCTGCCGCAACGGCAGGCTCGGCCGCCTCCACCGGGGCCGCGCCGGAGGAATGCCCAGTACATTCTGGGTTCTTTCACGGTTGATCGGGTGAGTTGACCGACGGTGAAGTGTGGGTGAATCGGTCGTGGGCATGGTCGTGGCACAACAGTTCCGGCCATGAGGAGAGAATCGGTGAACAGGCCAAGAATCATTTTTCTGATCGATGTCCTGCTCGTTCTGGTGTTGGCGGTTCCCGTCACGGCGGCCGCGGTCGCTGACCAGTCGGTCGTCGTGATCGCCGGCGACAACCCGTGCTGCCGAAGAACGTAGGAAAGGCGGGGCGTGACCGTTTTCGGTCACGCCCCGCTCGTCAGCAGTGAGTATTCGGCCAGTGCTTCCGTTCTGGCCTGGGTGCCGCGGAGGTCGTCGCTGTTCGCGATTGCCTTCTCGGCGTAGTGGCGTGCCTTTTCCCTGTTTCCGGACAGGCGGTGTGCCTGTGCCAGCACGGTGAGCGCCCAGATCTCGCCGAAGCGGTACCCGATCCGGTGGACGTCGTCGAGGGTGCGGGTCATGAGGTCCACGGCGCGGTCGTACCGACCGAGGTCGAGGTGGATCCTCGCCAGCACCTCGTGTGCGTCGCACTGCCGGTAGTGGTCGCCGATCTCCTCGTACCAGGCGAGACCGACCTCGATCATGCCGATGGCGTCCTCGGAGCGGCCGAGCTGGTGATGGGCCTTGCCGAGGTTCACCAGCGCGAACGCCTGGCCGATGGGGGCGTCGATCTCGCGGGCGATCGCCAGCTGTCGCTCCAGGCAGGAGATGGCCTCGTCCGGGCGGCGGGCGAGCAGGTGGGTGTGGCCGAGGTTGCCGAGCGCCCGCTGTTCGCCGAAGCGGTCGCCGAGCTCGCGGCAGATCGCCAGCTCGGCGGCCCCGTGGGCGCACGCGCGGTCCAGCTCCCCGATGTGGCGCAGGTTCCCGGAGAGGTTGCCGTGTGCGTAGGCCTGCGAACGGCGGTCGCCGAGGCGCTCGGCCGCCGCGACGGCCTCCTCCTGGAAGGCGATCGTGTCCCGCGGGTCGTTGCCGCCGGAGAGCAGGTACCAGTGCAGGGCCAGGGCGAGCGCGACGCCGAGACGCGCGTGCTCCGGCGGGCCGTCCCACGACCGCCTGACGACCGCGATCACGTTGCGGCGCTGCTCGTCCAGCCACCGCAGCGCCTGTTCCGAGTCGGTGAGAGGTTTGGGCGGTGTCGTGACCTCGGGTGCGGGGTGGTGCGCCCGGTGCGGGTACACGAGCGCGTTGGCGTGGCCCGTCGTGGACAGGTAGTGGTTCAGCAGCCGGGTGAGGGCAGCGCGTTGCCGCTCCTCGGGGACGAGGGCCGCGCCCAGCTCGTTGGCGAACAGCCGCGTCAGGTCGTGCATGTGGAACCGGTGCGGCGCGGTCTCCTCCACCAGGTGCGCGTTCAGGAGCCGCTCGACGATCCGGTCGGCCGCCGGGGGCGTCGTGTCGAGTACCGCGGCCGCCAGGTCGAGGTCGACCTCGGTGACCGGGAGCAGGCCGAACAGGCACAGGGCCCACGCCGCGCTCCGGTCGGTCGGGTTGTCGCTGTCGTTCAGGGCGGTGTGGCTGACCGCGAGGCTGGTGCGCACCGCGACGTCGCCCGCGGCCAGCTCGGTGAGCCGGTCGCGCTCGTCGGCGAGCCGCTCGACCAGGTCGAGCACGCGTCTGCTCGGCCGCGCGTTGAGCCGGGCCGCGGCCACGTGCAGTCCCAGCGGCAGGTGTCCGCACAGCTCCGCCAGCCTGCGTATCGCCTCGGGTTCGGCGTTCGGCCTGCCGTCGGAGACCAGACCGTCGAGCATCGCGGTGGCGGCGGTCGGGCTGAGGGGGCCGACGTGGAGGTAGATGGCGCCCTCCAACGCCTCGAGCCGGGTTCGGCTGGTGATCAGCACCGTGCAGCCGGGGAGCAGTAGTCGCACCTGTGCGGCGGTGGCGGCGTTGTCCAGCACGACGAGCGACCGCCGCCCGGCCGCCACGGTCCGCAGCAGCGCGGCGGCCTCGTCGGGGTCACCCGGTACCTCGGTGATCCCCAGTGCACGCAGCAGCTGGTGCAGTGCCTCGGCCGAGGACAGCGGTGACACGGCCGGGGTGGCGCCACGGAGGTTGACGTGCAGCTGTCCGTCCGGGAAGCGGAAGGCCGACAGGTGCGCGGCGCGGATGGCCAGCGCGGACTTGCCGACCCCCGGTGCGCCGTGGAGGACCACCACCGGGGTGCCGGTGTCGAGCCGTGCCGTCAGCTCGGCCAGCTCACTGTCCCGGCCGACGAGCGTCGGTAGGTCGCGGGGGAGCTGGCGGGGGGTGCGCGCGGCGGCGGCGACCGGTGCGGTGGCGTGCAGGGCGGGGTCGGCGTCGAGGATTCGGTGGTGCAGCCGCAGTAGCTCGGCACCCGGCTCGACCCCCACCTCCTCGCCGAGCACGCGGTAGATCCGCCGGTACTGCTCGAGTGCCTCGGCCTGGCGGCCACACCGGTACAGGGCGAGCATGAGCTGACCGGCGAGGCGTTCTCGCAGCGGGTGTGCCGAGGTGAGCTCGGTCAGGTCGGTGACGACCTCCTCGGCCTGCCCGGCCGCGAGCGCGGCGTCGAACCACTCCTCCCTGGTGGCGAGCCGTTGTTCGGTCAGCCAGGTGGCCGTGGCGGCGATGCTCGCGGTGTGGGGCACGTCGGCGAACGGCTCACCCCGCCACAGGTCGTGTGCCGCACGGAACAGGTCGGCGGCACGCCGGGGGTCCCCGAGGTCGCGGGCCGCTCGTGCCTGAGTGACAAGTCCCTCGAACCGGTGCAGGTCCAGCTCCTGGTCCCGCACCCGCAGCAGGTAGCCGGGCTTGCGCGTCACCACCCGGTCGGCGCCACCCGGCGCGGTGCGCAGTGCGTGGCGCAGCCGCGAAACGTAGCCGCGGACCAGCGCCCGTGCCTCGCGAGGCGGCTGCCGGGGCCACAGCTCGTCCACGAACCGCTCGATCGCCACGAGGTCACCGGGTCGCACCAGCAGGAGACCGCACACCACCCGCGTCCTCGGCGGCCCGAGGTCGACCACCGCGCTCCGGTCGCACACCTCCAACGGCCCGAGTACGCGAAATTGCACGTACTTGCCACCTCCGGGAATCCGGCCGCCCGTTCAGGTACAACCTACCTTTCCACGACGACGTTTCAGCGATGTCCCGAATACGCGGCCCTGTCAACGTCGACAGGGATTGCCCGGAGAGTTCGGGAAGAAAGGAAGTCACAGTGAGTCGAATACGATCCGCGTGGGCCGCGGGTCTCGCGGGAGCCGCGGCGCTCGCACTGGTCACGGCCCCGCTCGGCGTTGCCGAGGCAGTGCCGAGAGCCGCGGACGTGGTCGTCACGGCCACGGTGCTGAACACGCATCAGGTGAAGGTCGACTGGACGAGTTCGCTGAGTCCGCAGCCTGCTTCGTGGACGGTGGGGCGTGGGGGTACCGACGATCTCGGTACGGGTCCGTGGTCGACGACCGTTGCCGGGTCGGCGAGGACGTTCACCTTCAACTCCCTGGTGACAGGACAGCAGTACACGTTCACCGTCACCCCGGCGGGAAGCACGCAGGGCTACACGGCCACGGCGACCCCGGGCGGCACGGCCGCGGCGGTGACAGTGGCGGCGACGGTGCTGAACGCGGCTCAGGTGAAGGTCGACTGGACCAGTTCGTTGAGTCCGGCGCCCGCCTCGTGGACGGTGGGGCGCGGGGGGACGGACAGTCTCGGTACGGGTCCGTGGTCGACGAGCGTCGCCGGGTCGACGAGGACGTTCACCTTCAACTCCCTCGTGGCGGGGCAGGAGTACACGTTCACCGTGACGCCGGCAGGGAGCACGCAGGGCTACACGGCCACCGCGACTCCCGGCGGCACGACTCCGCCGGGGGGCACCCCCGGGGACACCGCCGGGGACACGCAGGGCTGGGGAACACCCGTCTGGCAGGACGACTTCACCGGCACCGCACCCGGCCCGGACTGGGGTCTCTACAGCGATCCCGGCAGCCAGCACGGCAACCGCCAGCCGGGCCAGTGCCAGGTGTCCGGCGGGACGCTGAAGCTGGTCTCGCTGCCGGACCGCAGGACATGCGGCATGGCACACCGCCGCAACCAGACCCACGGACGGTGGGAGGCACGGGTCAGGACCTCGGGAGGAGGGTGGAAGAGCCTGTTCATCATCTGGCCGCAGTCCGATGTCTGGCCCCGCGACGGTGAGTACGACTGGATGGAGCAGACCGCAGGGGGGAACTGTTACGGCGGCTTCCTGCACTACCCGGGACACACTCCGATCACGCAGGAGGTCCTTCCCTCGAACTGCGTCGGGACCAGCCAGTGGCACAACGTCGCGTTCGAGTGGTCCGCGGGCAGCATGAAGGGCTGGGTCGACGGCCGGCTGTGGTACAGCATCGCCGCGAACGCCGACCTGACCCAGATGCCGGCGGGACACCTGACCATCCAGCAGGACGACCAGGGCTCCGGCTCCGGCAACTCGGCGACCATGGAGGTCGACTGGGTCAGGGGCTGGGACCTCTGAGGGAGCGGTAGCTCCTCTCACAGGGGTCGGCGGTGATCCGGGGTATGGGGAGGCCCGGATCACCGCCGACCGACACCACACACATCGAGGTCTTCGCCATGCCGCGAACCGTTGCGACGTCGACGATCGGCGACCGCCCGACACGACCAGGTCCGCTACCGAGGATTCTCTGGAGCACGGCGGTGGTGCTCGTGGTCTTCCACCGCATCGACGTCAGGGCGTGGTTCGAGGGCAGGCCGACGTTGCTGTTGTGACGGCACAGGTCGCCGTACTGTCCGAACAGGAACGTCGCACGCCCGTCGGGCGTCTGTCCCAGGGGTCACTGGTTGGTGTCGGTGGTGATGTGCTCGAACAGCCCCGGACGGATGCGGGTGCGGACCCCCGTCGCCCACGGTTGCGCCACCTCGTCGACGTCGAGGGCGGCGACGTTGTTGAGCAGCATGCCGAAGGCGAGGAACGACTTCACCGTCACCGGGTCGACGCCCGTCCCGCCGGCGACCGTGTCCCACATGCGAGCGAGGCGCGACCGCACCAGGTCGCGGACCTCGCCGTCGCCACACGCGGCGAAACCCTGCAGCTGCAACAGAAGCGTGGTGCGGTCGGCCAGCGACTCGTAGTACCGCGCGCCCATCATGGCCAGCGCGTCGAGTCCGGCCGCGCCCTCGGCGGCCTGGGACATGCCGTCGCTGAAGCGGTCGAACGCCGCGCCGACCAGCTCCAGGAACAGGGCCTTCTTGGTCCCGAACAACCGGAACACGTACGCCTGGGTGATGCCCGCCGCTCGGGCGACGGCCTCGACCGACGCGCCGTGGAGCCCGTGGTTCGCGAACTCGACCGCGGCGATCCCCAGCACCTGGTCGCGCCGTTCCGCTCCGCTCATGCGTGTGGTCACGACCACGTAAGTTATCAGTTACTAACTACTAACTGCTAGCGTGGCGGTCGTGAACGATGACGTCTTCGCCGCCGTGGCCGACAAGTTCGCCGACGAGGCCTACGCCTCGGTGAAGGGCTACGTGCGCACGTACGTGATGCACCACCAGCTGCTCGAGCACCTGTCGCCGCCCCCGGCGACCGTGCTCGACGTCGGCGGCGGCGCGGGCCACCAGTCGTTCCCACTGGCCGAGGCCGGCTACGAGGTGACCCTGCTCGACCCGTCGGAGGCGATGCTGGCCAAGGCGCGACAGCGGCTGGAGCGGCTGCCCGACGAGGCCCGGCGCCGGGTGACGCTCGTGGCGGCGGCCGGCGAGAACGCCGTCGGGGCGGTGGACGGCCGACGCTTCGACGCCGTGTTGTGCCACGGCGTGCTCGGGTACCTCGACGAGTCGGCGCCGCTGGTCGAGCAGCTGTGCCGGTGTACCGCCGCCGACGGCATCGTCTCGGTCATGACGGGCAACGCCAGGGCGGGGGCGGTGCGCCCGGCCCTGGAACAGCGGTGGGACGACGCCATGGCGGCGTTCGACGCGAGGACCGAGATCGGCGTGCTCGGCGTGACGGGACGCGCGGACACGGTGGAGGAGCTGAGCGAGCTGGTGCGGGGCGGGGGAGTGGAACCACTGCGCTGGTACGGCGTCTGGCTCTTCGTCGACTGGCTCGGGTTCGCGGGCGTCGACCTCGACCCCGGCGACGCCCGGAAGGTGGCCGCGCTCGAGCTGGAGGCCGGCAGGCGAGACCCCTACCGCCAACTCAGTCGCGTCTTCCACCTCGTGGGGCGCAGGGGACCGGACTGACGGGTCAGTCGTCCCCCGGTCGGGCACCGGCCGTGCGGACAGGAGTCGCGGCGTGGGCGACGAAGCGGGTGAGCAGTTCGTGGAGTTGTTCGCGTTCGGCCGCGGTGAACGGGGTCAGCAGGTCGGCCATTGCCTCCGCCGAGACCGTCGTGGCCTCACCCAGGCGGGTGCGGCCCAGCTCCGTGAGGTGGACGGCGTAGCGGCGCCGGTCCTCCTCGCTCCTGCGGCGTTCGGCCAGACCCTGACGTTCCAGCTCGTCGATGACATACACCATCGATGACTTGTCCAGCTGCAGGCGGTCCACGAGGGCCTGCTGGGGAACCGGCCCCAGCTGCGCGAGTTGCCCGAGCACGCCGAGGTGGCGCAGGTCCAGCCCCAACTCGCGCAGAGCCCTGTTCGTGGCCGCGCGGGCGTAGCGGTGGGCCAGGTTGAACCCGCCGCCGATGAGTACCTCGATCCGGTCGCTCTCCATGCCACAAGTATGACCGATGACAAACCGTCTGAATTCAGATAATCTCGGTTCGGTGAGAACAGTCATCGTGGGAGCCGGGCTGGCCGGGCCGCTCCTCGCACAGGGACTCGTCCGGGCGGGGTTCGAGGTCGCCCTCTACGAGCGGGAAGCCGCCATCGACGAGCGCAGTCAGGGCTACCGCATCCATCTCGACCCCGAGGGGGTCGACGCGCTGCGGGACTGCCTGCCGCCCGACCTGTACGACGAGGTCGTGGCCACCTCCGGCATCCCAGGCTCGGGCGTCACGATCCTCAGTCCTCGTCTCGAGGTCGTCCAGCGCATCGCGGCGCCCGTGGACGGCGACGAAGGTCCACAGCACCTGTCCGTCGACCGGGTCACGCTGCGGCGGATCCTGCTCACCGGCATCAAGACCGGCCACGCCACCTTCGACCACTACGAACTGCTGGCCGACGGCACGGTCCGGGTCCACTTCGCCGGCGGCGGCTCAGCCGAGGCGGACCTGCTCGTCGGGGCCGACGGCACCCACTCGCGTGTCCGCGCGCAGCTCCTGCCCGACGCCGAGGTCGTGGAGACCGGCCAGTTCCTGATCTTCGGCAAGACACCGCTGACACCGGAGGCCCGTTCGCTGACACCGGCCGCCTCCCTCGACGGCTTCTCGGTCGTCGCGGGTGCCGACGGCCGGTTCATGCCGTTGGCCGGACACCGGCCCCGCACGGGCGAACCCGGCTACCTGATGTGGGTCGTCGGCTCCCGGCAACCGGCGTCCGCTGTGGACGGATCGGCCCTGCGCGACACCGCCGCGCGGCTCGTGGGTGACTGGCACCCCGACCTCGCCGCGCTCGTCGGCCTGGCCCATCCGGCGACCGTGCACGCGACGACCGTCCGCACCGCGAAACCCGTCCCGCCGTGGACGACCGGGCCCGTCACCCTCATCGGTGACGCCGTTCACACCATGGTGCCCGCGGGCATCGGTGCCGCTGTCGCATTGCGCGACGCCGCCCTGCTCTGCGCTCAGGTCACCAGTCCTGCGAGCGACCTGCTCGACGCCGTCCACGCCTACGAGGCATCGATGCTCGAGTACGGGTTCGCCGCCGTGGCACGGTCCCTGCGCGCAGGCGGCTGATCTCTGCCAGGGATCGACGCGACCTCGGCCCGTCGGGTGACGTGGTAACGATATGATCATCCCGTACCTGGCCGACAGCAGACGGGGAGGCGCGTGGACGAGGGGAAGTCGCGGATTCACCTGCCGGGGGTGGACGTGGACCGGCCGAGTGTGGCCCGCGTCTACGACTACTACCTCGGCGGAAACGCGAACTGGGCCGTCGACAGGGAGTTCGGCGCCAGGGTGCTGGAAAGCTTCCCGCTTCTCCGAAATGTCGCCATCGCGAACCGCCTGTTCCTCAACCGGCTCGTCCGGCACCTGACGAACCTCGGCATCCGCCAGTTCCTCGACATCGGCGCCGGGATGCCGACCGTCGGCAGCACCCATCAGATCGCCGACGAGCTGGCGGCCGCCACGGGCCGGACGCCGGACGCCCACGTCGTGTACGTGGACAACGAGCCGATCGCCGTGGCCCACGCCGAGATCCTCCTCGAGAAGGGTGGCGACCGCGGCAGGCACGGCGTGATCAGGGCCGACCTTCGCGAGCCCGACGACCTGTGGCGCGACGCCATGGCGACCGGCCTGCTCGACCCCGACGAGCCGATCGCGCTCCTGCTGATCGCCGTGCTGCACGTCCACCAGCCCGGTTCCGACGGCGTCACCGACATCGGCCCGGAGTCGGTCGCGCGGCTGCGTGAGCTGCTGCCCGTGGGCTCCTACCTCGCCATGACGCACATCACGGACGAGGGCGTCCCGCCCGAGGTCGGCGAGAAGCTCGTCGAGCTGAAGCGGATGTACGACACCTCCAGCAGCAGCGACGCCATCTGGCGCTCGCACCGGGACATCGAGGCCATGCTGGGCGACTTCGCCGTACTGGAGCCGGGTTGGACCTGGCTCACCGAGTGGCATCCCGAGGAGACCGGGCCGACGGTCCGCCCCATCGCCTTCCCCACCCCGAACCACGCGGTCGGCTGGGCCGGCGTCGGCAGGAAGACGGTCTGACCTCACTGTCCGTTCGTGTCGCGCCGGCCGACCGTGCACGCGAGTGAGCGGGTGGCGGCGGGATCGCTCTCGGACCTGGCCGTCAGGGTGACCGTGGCCTCGCGAGCGGCGCCCGGCGCGGGGGAGACGTACACCGGCACGGCGACGGTGTGCCCCGCGGCGGCCGTGGCCAGCGCGTTGTCCAGCACCGCGGTCCAACCCCTGCCACGAGACGAGACCGACAGCCGGTAGACGTCGTCGACCGGCGTCGCGCCGGACTGACCGGTGTTCGTGAGCGGGAACGTGCACAGTGCGACCCCGCCGGGCCGGCCGCTGACCTCGGGGCGGCCCAACCGCACCCCACGGCGTTGCGGGCCGGAACCGTCCAGGGACCGCACGGCGAGAGTGTAGGAGAGGACGCCCCCGGCGTCGCGCCGGACGTCGATCACGTAGAAGTGGAGGCGGTTGGGCTCGTCGACCCACTCGTACGCCGAACCGGAGTTCAGGCCCGCGTGGAAGGCGGCGTCGTTGAGCTGGCGGTGGTCGGCGATCGAGGCCATGACGGGAGTGCCGTCGGGACGGCGGAAGTCGACCAGCCCGATGTCGCCGGGGTTGGCGTCGATGACCCAGTCGAAGCAGTTGTAACCGCAGGTGTTGCTCTCGCGGGTCTTGTTCTTCGCGATGATGACGCCGTGGTCCGGGGTGAACGAGTCGAAGCCCATGCGGTCGACGACCTCGAGGGTGTAGTGGTCCCAGCCGGTGTTGCCGTGGCAGAACGGGTCGGTGCCGATGTCGCAGTCCGGGGTGCGGTCGGGTCTTCCCGGTCCGTCGAGCCGGACCTTGATCCCGGAGGTCCCGTCGGGGCCCGGATCGACGGCGCGGGCGGTGACCGTGGCGACGACGAGCCCGGTGCCGGCAAGGGCTTCGCGACTGACCTCGAGCACGTTGGCCGCAGGCACGATGCCCGCGTGGATCCTGTTGCGCAGCATCAGCCCCGCCGGGGACCAGCCACCCATGTTCGGTGGGATGACCCAGCGCATGTGGTGGCCGCCCGGGCCGTTGAACGACCCCCGGTCCATCATGTCCCACGGCGCGGAACCGACCCGGTGGAACGGGCCCGGCGGGTTCTGCCGGTCGGAGAACGGATTGTTGTTGTTGTCGCCGATGTCGAAGAAGTAGTGCCCCATCTCGTGGGTGATGGTTCCGGAGCTTTCCGCCTGGCGGATGGACGACTGGCCCCACTGTTGGGCGGCGGCACGCCAGGAGGTCCACTCGACGTACCGGGTGGGTGCCCAGTTCGGCAGCGCGGTGTCCGACGCGGGTGGACCCCAGTCGTCGGGGATGTCCTCCTTGCTGTCGAACCTCATCTCGCCGAACTCCTGCCAGATGCTGGTCTCGTCGTAACCGGCGTAGACCCGCAGCACGACGTTGTAGCCGCACTTGCTGTCCGGGCACGGGATCCCGCGGACGGCGAGGTCGGCCTGCCACACCGTGTCGGCGTCGCGGTCGAGGTTTCCGTTGCAGGTGAAGCCGTTCGGGCACGCCCCGGCCTGCCCGAACTCGTTCAGGCCGTACTCGAACAGGTTGCGGGGAAGCCGGTAGGCGCCGAAGGTGTCCATCTTCTCGACACCGAGGCGCCCTCGGCTCTGCTCCATCCAGTACTCGTGGATGGTCCTGCCGTGGTTGTACTCGTTCGGTACCAGGTAGAAGTCGTGGTAGAAGCGGGGCACGTCCGCGCGCTGGATCGGGTCGATCTGCGGGTTGCCGAACGGATCGCTCCTCTTCGGCTGTGTGATCACGAAGGGCTGGTCGGGGAAGTCGACGGCGACCAGTGCGATCCGCAGGCCACGCTCACCGGGCCGCCCGTTCGGGTCGTTCCAGTTCGTGCCCGGGATGTCCTTCCAGTCCGCCCAGGTCATGTCGTACTGGTTCTGCCAGTGTTGCGGATCCACTGGTGGGACGGTGAAGTCGGACGCATACGCATGCGCGGACACCGGTCCGCCGACGAGCGCCGCGGTGAGGGCGAGGACACCCGACAACCGCATCACAGAGTTCGCCCCAGTCAACCTCATCGCACGCACACTCCTCGGGTGCCGGCAGATGATCGGTCATATGTAAAATACGACATGGCAGTGCCCGCGTCCATGCACCTGGAGGACCGTCGATGGCGCGACCGCCCCACCTGGCCCTACCGTCCTTCGCGCGGTGGACGAGTGTTCGCGAAGAGGTCACGGCCGTGCTGCGCGGGGCCATCGTCTCCGGCGAGATGAGGCCAGGCGAGCTGTACTCGGCGTCAAGCCTGGCCGAGCAGTTCGGCATCTCCGCGACGCCGGTCCGGGAGGCCATGCTCGACCTGGTCAAGCAGGGTCTCGTGGAAGTGGTGCGCAACAGGGGTTTCAAGGTCACCGAGATCTCCGAGGCCGACCTCGACCACATCACGCGGATCCGGCAGCTGCTCGAGCCGACCGCCGCGGCGGAGGCGGTCCCGCACGTCGCGGCGGATGAGCTGGCCGCACTGCGCGGGCTCGCGTCGGCCATCGTCGACGCGGCGGCGGAGGGAAACCTCGTCAGCTACATCAACGCCGACAGGGAGTTCCACCTCCGGCTGCTCCGCGCGGGCGGGAACCACCGCCTGGTGGGAATCGTCGACGACCTCCGCGCACAGACCCGCCTCTACGGGCTGTCCGCGCTCGTCGCGTCGGGACGTCTGGTCGACAGCGCACAGGAGCACGTCGAGATGTGCGACCTCATCGCGGCGGGTGACGCGAGGAAGCTCAGGAAGCTGATGGACACCCACCTCGGCCACACGCGCCGCGAATGGGCGGGACGCGAGGCGGAGTGAGCCGTCGGGTGCGTCCTTGACGCCCGATTTCGGCGCTCAGTAAAATTGCACACCTCACATGTCATCTGGCACCGATGATGGTGGAGAACTGGATGCACAAGGACTTCTCCCGGCGCCGCGCCCTGCAGTTCGGTGCGCTCGCCGCCGCGACCCCCGCCGCTCTCCCGCTGATGTCCGGCCAGGCGGCAGCCCAACCGGATCCGTTACCTGCCAACGGTTTTCCCGCGCCACCCGGGTGGCGGGTGCGGCCGTTCGACCTGGGGCAGGTGACCCTCGGCGACAGCGTCTTCCGGGAGAAGCGTGACCGCCTGCTCTACTTCGCCCGCGAGTACGGGCCGAGCGTCGTGGACGGCGTGCGCGACGACCGGCGCGGCCCGGACCGGCTGCTCCGCAGCTTCCGCGTCAACGCCGGACTCGACCACAAGGGCGCGCTCCCGACAGGCGGCTGGGAAACCCCGGACGGAAACCTGCGCGGCCACTACACCGGCCATTTCCTGACGCTGTTGGCGCAGTCCTACGCGTCGACCGGCGAGCAGGTCTTCAAGGACAAGCTCGACTACCTGGTCACAGCACTCGGCGAGTGCCAGGACGCGCTGGCCGCCGCCGCGAGCCTGCCGACGCCGCGTGTGCCCGGCCGCTCGGGCACCGCGGTGCGGCTGACCGGCACCCCGAACGGGCACATCACCGGCGACGCCGACCACGTCGCCGTGCCATCGAACGTCACGGCCGGGCTGACCGACTTCACCGTGGCCACCTGGGTCAACCTGGCGGTCCGGGACGCGGACGCGCGGATCCTCGACTTCGGCAGGCCGGGCGACAGCGGCGCCGACTCGACGGTCCGGATGTACCTGTCCGCGCACACCGCGACCGGCGGCCCCCGGTTCGCGATCACCAACGGCGGCGGCGAACAACGCGTCGACGCCACCACCCAGCTCACCGCGGGCACCTGGGCGCACGTCGCGATCACCAGGGCGGGCAACGTCGGCACGATCTACGTCGACGGCACCGCCGCGGGCACCGGCACGCTCGACCTCGGCCCGGCGGACCTCGGCACCACCACCAACTGGCTCGGCAGGGCGCAGTTCCCGCAGGCCAACGTCAAGTTCCTGAACGCGACCATCGACGAGTTCCAGATCTTCGGCCGCGCCCTCACCGTCGCCGAGGTCGCCGCCGTCGCACAGAGAGCCGACGCGATCGGCACGACGGACCTGGTGGCGTGGTACCGGTTCGACGAGGCACCCGGATCGTCCATTGTGGACTCGTCGGGTCGAGGCAACCATGCCGAGTTCTTCGGTGCCACCGACGGGCGGCGTCACCCCGGCTTCCTGTCCGCGTACACCGAGGCCCAGTTCATCAGGCTCGAGGAGTTCACGAACTACAGTGCGGCGGGCATCTGGGCGCCGTACTACACGCTGCACAAGATCACCCGCGGCCTGCTCGACGCCTACCACCTCGCCGGCAGCACGCGGGCGCGGGAGATCGCCAGGAAGGTGGGTGACTGGGTGCACAGCCGCTTGTCCACACTGGACAGAGAGCGCCTGAACCGCATGTGGTCGCTGCACATCGCGGGCGAGTACGGCGGGATGAACGAGAACATGGCCCACCTCGCCGCGATCGAACGGGACCCGGTCCGCCGGGCACGCTACCTGGAGACGGCGACGTGTTTCGACAACCGTCGCGCGGTGTTCCCGGCCGCGGTGGAGAACCGTGACGTGCTGCGTGGCATCCACGTCAACCAGCACGTGCCGCAGTTCATCGGCTACCTGCGGGTCTTCGAGCAGCACCCCGCGGGCCGCGAGTACTTCACAGCCGCCGAGAACTTCTGGCACATGGTCGTGCCGCACCGCATGTTCAGCCACGGCTCGGCAGGCGGCCAGTACGCGGCGGGCGACGGCTACCCGGAGAACACCAACGCCGAGCTTTTCCAGCCACGCGACGACATCGCCGAGTCGCTGACCTACCAGACGCGGCCGGAGACCGACTCGGGCGGTGGCGGCGGCGAGACCTGCTCGACCTACAACCTGCTGAAGCTCACCAGGAACCTGTTCTTCCACGACCCCGACCCGGCGTACATGGACTACTACGAACGAGGTCTCCTGAACCACATCCTCGGGTCCCGGCGCGACATCGACAGTGCCACCGGCCCGCAGGTGACCTACTTCGTGCCGGCACATCCCGGCGCCACCAGGGGTTTCGGCAACCTCGGTACCTGCTGCGGCGGCACCGGACTGGAGAACCACACCAAGTACCAGGACTCGATCTACTTCCGCTCCTCCGCCGGTCGGACTCTGTACGTCAACCTCTACATCGCCTCGACGCTGAGCTGGGACGGCTTCACCGTCACGCAGGAGACGGACTTCCCCCGCGAACAGAAGAGCACGCTGACGGTCGACGGCCGGGGCCGCCGCGAAATCAGGCTCCGGGTGCCCGGCTGGGCCGGGAAGGGTTTCGCCGTGACGGTCAACGGCGTCCCCGTGCACGTGAAGGCCACACCCGGCACGTACCTCGCTCTGCGGCGGACGTGGTCGCCGGGAGACCGGATCGAGGTCTCGATGCCGTTCGGCCTGCGGATCGAGCGGGCCGTCGACGACCCCGCGGTCCAGAGCCTGTTCTACGGTCCGCTGGTCCTCCCCGCGCTGAACGACTCCCGAACCTGGCGAACGTTCTCCTTCTACCGGCACCTCAAGCTCGACGGCGACCTGGCCGCGGCGGTGAGCCCGTTGGGGCAGCCGAACTTCTTCAGTACGCACGGCCACACGCTGCGCCCGCTGTACGTCGGCGTCGACGACGCGCACCACATCTACTTCAGGCGCCTGGAACCGACCGTCGTGTTCGGCACGGCCGACGCCGGCGTGTCGAACGAGACCACCGACGAGGACGGGTTCTCGTTCCTCGACCGGGTCTGGGAAGCGGCCCCGTTCGCCGGCCACGACCGGTTCGTCCGCCGGGTTCGCGAGGTGTCGGGGGAGTGGCAGGCACGCGGGCGGTTCACCCGTCGGGACCGCCATGCGGTGATCGCCGCCGCGGTCGAGGCCGAGGACAGCCTGCGTCCGTCATGACGTCCTCGGCACCACCGTGTCCCACACCGCGTCGAGCACGCCGGGCAGCCGCAGCTTCCAGCCGTGCGGCGACGGCCGCCAGCCGGGAGCGGGCCGCACGTCGGGCATCCGTTCCAGTAGCACGTCCAGCGCGGTGCACGCCACGGCGATGACGAGCGGGTGCGCCGGACAGTGGTGCGGGCCGGTGCCGAACGCGAGATGGGTGCGGGCGTCGCGGTGCACGTCGAACCGGTCCGGGTCGGTGAACACCGCCTCGTCGCGGTTGGCCGAGGCGATGGCCACCGCGATCGTGTCGTCCGCCGGTAGCTCCCGGCCGCCGAGCGTCACGGCACGCGTCGTGCGCCTGCCGAGCACGCCGACCGGGCCGCTCCACCGCACCGCCTCGTGCACCGCGGCGCGGAGCAGCGACCGGTCGGCACGGACCGCGTCGAGCTGGTCGGGTGCCGACCACAGCGCCGCCAGCGTCCAGCCCGCCAGCCAGCCGGGCTCGACCACGCTCAGCGCGATGTGCTTGAGCACCGGCACCACGTCGGCGTCCGGCCGTGCGTGGCCGGGCGGCCGGTTGGCGTGCAGCAGGTGGGAGGTCACCGAGTCGTCCGGCTCGGCACGCAGCCGGTGGACGACCGAGGTCAGCGCGGCGTCGTCGGCCATCTCCTCGGCGGCGGTCGTGCGCAGCGACGGGTCGCGCCCGAAGTCGTTCGCGACCCTCGTGAGCACGTTTCCCCAGCGGCGCAACGCGTCGGTGCCGACACCGGTGTCGAGCCCGAGCATCGCGGTGACCGCGGTGGCCGTGAGCGGCTCGAAGTAGTCCGAGGCGAGGTCGGCGCCGCCGGACGGGAGCAGCTCGTCGGCGACCTTGTACGCGACCGGGCGGGCGGTGCTGTCGACGAAGGCGTTCATCCGGTGGGGACCGAAGTCGTGTCCGAACGCCTCGCGCACGTCGTCGTGGGACCTGCCCTCCCGCATCAGCAGCGGTGTGCCACCGCACAGGTCGAGCATCGGCGACCCTGGCTGGTCGGTGGTGAAACGCTCCACGTCCGTCAGGACCGTGTGCACGTCGTCCCAGCCGGTGACCAGCCACTGCCGAGCCTCCGGTACCCAGGCGACCGGTTCCTCGCCACGCAGCCGCGCGTAGACGGGATAGGGGTCGGTCTCCAGCTCCGAGATGGTGAGCACGGGGTCAGTCGGCGAACGACAGCACGGCCGCCGCCTTCGGCAGGGGGAACGGGTGGTCCGCCAGCCGGTTGGTGTGCTTGACGAGGCTCTCGAGGAACCGCGTCGCGAGGTCGAGCGTGAACCCCTGCCTGCACACCACGCGCATCACGTCGACGTGCTCGAGGTTGGGCGGCAGGCTGTAGGCGGGCACGTGCCAGCCGTCGCTCTTGAGCGCCTCGGACAGGTGGTACACGGTGAAACCGAGCGTCTCCGGCTCGTGCAGGCGCATCGCCACCACGGGCAGGTCCTCGCCGTCGCTGATGATCTCGAACGGTCCGATGGCCGCGATGCCCTTCGCGAGGTACCTGGCGACCTCCTGGCAGCGCTGCGCGATCAGCTGGTAGCCGGCGACCCCGTTGCGCAGGAACTGGTAGTACTGGGCGATCACGCCGGAGGCGGGCCGGGAGAAGTTCAGGGTGAACGTGGGGTGGTGGCCGCCGAGCACGTTGCAGTCGAAGATGAGCGACTTCGGCAGGTACTCGGGGTCGCGCCACAGGCACCAGCCGCCGCCGGGGTAGACGAGGCCGAACTTGTGGCCGGACGCGTTGATCGACACCACCCTCGGCAGCGCGAAGTCCCACGCGAAGTCCACGTCGAGGAACGGCGCGACGAACCCGCCGCTCGCCGCGTCGACGTGCAGCGGCACGTCCACGCCGCGGTCGGCCGCCACACCGTCGAGCGCCGCCGCGATGTCCGCGATCGGGTCGTAGCGCCCGTCCTGTGTGCTGCCGAGCACCGCGACGACGCCGATCGTGTTCTCGTCCACCACCTCCGCGGTCAGCGCCGGGTCCAGGATCGTGCGGCCCTCCGCGAGCGGCACCATCCGCGCCTCCACGTCCCAGTAGTTGCAGAACTTCGGCCAGCAGACGTGGACGTGCGTGCCGAACACCATGTTGGGCCTGCCCGTGCCGCCACGTTCCCGCCAGCGGCGCAACATGGCGAGACCGGCGAGCATCGCGGCCTCCGAGCTGCCGCTCGTGGAGCACCCGATGAACTTGCCGTCGTCGTCGTGCCACAGGTCCGCGAGCGCGTTGATGCACTCCTGCTCGATGAGGGAGCTCGCCGGGTACTCCTCCCGGTTCATCAGGTTGATCGCCGCGGTCTCCGCGTAGATCTGTTCCAGCTCCGGCTCGGCGGCCGTGGTGCAGAAGGTGGCGAGGTTGAGCGCAGCGCGGCCGTCGAGCAACAGCCGGGACCGCACGATGCCCGCCGCGACACCGGCGGGCATGGGGTTCTCGGGGAGCCGTCCTTTCGGGACGACGTCCTCGTTGATCCGCTGTGCGAACACCGGGGCGATCTGCAGGTCCTGCTCGTCGGTGATCACGCGCTGCAAGCTCATGGCGACCTCATGTATTCTTTGACGCATCGGAAAAGGACGTGTGGAAACGGAACAAAGGGCTGTCGCCACAATTGGCCGTCGGCCCAGGCCGAAAGCAGGGTTCGGTGCGCGCGTACCGGATTTGTTCGTCCTCTGAATGATGCCAGTCCGTGTGTCGGCGAGGGAACGTCGTCGCTGGCTGATGACCCGAACGGGTCGACCGAAGTCTCCACTGGCCGATTTGCCTTTACGCAGCGTTCGGTCGCCCGGTTTTCTCGCGACGGATTTCACGAACGAGCCACCCTCGGTCAGGGGCTTTCGGGCAAACGGTCACCCCGAACGCACTGAAGGCGTCCTCCGGTGCGGTGGACGCACTGGAGGACGCCTTCGGGCGCCGTGGTTCGTCAGGCGGTGGCGAGCTGGTCGCGCACCGCCGTGAAGGCCTCGTACTCGTCCTTCTGGTCGACCGGCAGCTGGTAGGCGGCGGCCATCAGCTTCGGCACCGACGGGATCACCGTCAGGCGGAAGGTCCGCCCGTCCGTCGTCTTGATCACGAAGCGGCCCTGGAGGTCACGCTTCTTGACCGAGGCCAGGTTCTCGTTCGTGATGGTCAGCGGCGTGCCCGCGGTGATCGAGCCCTTGTCCTCGTCGACCGGCACGATCACGAGGTCCGTCCGCCCCGGCCGGAACCCCACGACGAAGTTGCTGACCGTGGTGCTGCGGAAGACGATGTAGTTCTTCTGCCTGATCTCGCTGGCGTACACCTTGGTGTAGCTCGTGCCGTTCTCGACCACGGAATCGAAGGCGGCGTGCATACCCGCCTTCAGCTCTTCTTTGCTCGGCACTGCCGCTCCTCCCGGACCTGCTCGACATGTGAGCAAGTTTCATGTAGGCGTGCACCGTACAACCCTGCCCGCGCAGCGGTTCACCGGGTTGGGGAAAACCCGACCGTCGGGGTGACACGGTGACAGTCGGTGTCACGCGCGTACCTCGATGGTTTGACATCCGCGTCGGCGGTGCTGAGGACACGGCCGGCCCGGGTATGACACCTCCAGTCGAACCTGACAGCGGAGGCGAACCGTGAAGAGGACAACCACCATCGCCGTTGCGGCGGCACTGGGCCTGAGCGGCGTGACGGGTGTGGCCCGGGCGGCATCGAGCTACGGACAACAGGTCATCGCCCTGACCAACGACCAGCGCGCCGCGCACGGCTGTGGCCGCCTCGCGGCGAACAACGCGTTGGGCGCGGCGGCACGCGGCCACAGCGGCGACATGGCCCGGCACAGCTCCATGTCCCACGAGGGCACGGACGGCTCCGATCCCGGCGACCGGATCACCGGGGCCGGCTACCCGGCGACGGAGTGGGCCGAGAACGTGGCCTACGGCCAGTCGACGCCGAAGGAGGTGGTCACCGCGTGGATGGACAGTCCCGGCCACCGGGCCAACATCCTCAACTGCGAACTCGCCGAGATCGGGGTCGGCCGCGCGGTGAACAACAAGGGCGTGGCGTACTGGACCCAGGACTTCGGCGCCAGGGGCTGATACGCGAACGGCCCCCACCCGGCGAGGGTGGGGGCCGCTGTTCACCGTTTCGTCAGGGCAGGTTCTCACACGCGATGCGGTCGTCGTCGCCGTCGAGCTGTGCGACGTCGCCGTAGTACGGGTAGTAGGTGTCGAACCACGCCTGCGCGTCGCTCTGGGTGGCGAAGTTCGTGCAGTCGACACTGTTGCCGGGGTTCGCGGGCTGTCGGATCTCCGGCACCGGGCGGCCTGCGCCGACCCACTCGGTGTAGCTGATGGCCCGGCTGAACGCGGCGCCCTCGTAGTAGATCGTCGGGCCGTTGCCGTACTTGTAGAACCGGTCGTTCACGATCCGCTGCACGACCTGCGGTGTCGGGAACGCCTCCGCGCTCCACTCCGCGTAGCCGATCGAGTAGCCGTCGCCGGTCGACAGGTTGGTGATCCGCATGATGTTCGGCGCCCACGACAGCTTCATGAAGCCCTGGGTGGACCGCCACTCGTAGCCGCGGAAGCCGGAGGCGGCCCACTCGGCGTAGGTGAGCTTGTGCTTCACCCCGTCCTCGCCCTGGACGAAGATCTCACCCGAGGTGCCCCACTGGTAGTAGGAGCTGCCCGCGATCCAGCCCGCCGTGCGCGGCACGGGGCTCCCGGACGCGTGCCACTGGGCCTCGGTGAGCCGGTCCCAGTCCCACGTCGACTCCGGGTCCCCCCAGAAGGTGACGGCGTAGACGGTGGGGGACCACGCGTACTTGACGTAGTCCGTCGGCGAGGCCAACGGCTCGGGGAAGCCTGCCCCGGCCCACTCCTCGAAGCCGACCGCGCGGGCGATGCCGCCGTCGACGTGCCAGATCGTCGCGTCGAACGGCTGCTTGTAGTAGCCGTCGCTCACGGCCGCGTTCGCGGGGGCCGCCACGGCGACGGCCGTGCCCAGTGCGACCGCCGCGCCTGCCAGCGCGGCGGCCACCCGTGTGATCGTGTTCAAATATCTCGCCTTTCGTCCCGCCCCGAACCTGGTGTGCGGTGGGACCTTCGGCATTCCGCGTCGGTTGGTTACGGGCGGAAGCCGGAATACAGGCGCGATTAACTCGATCGAGTTAAGAACCTATCCGTCGACCAGCAGCCCGCGCAGTGGTCCCTGCAGCCGGCCCGCCCGCCGGGACACGCCGGGAAGCAGCGTCAACCGGTGGGTGCGGGGCTCGCCGCGCCGGTCGAGGGCGGCCTGTTCCTCCGCGATCGGGCGCCACAGTCCGTCCACGATGTCCGTCGGGTCGCCGTCGAGCTCGGCGGCGGGCGTACGCAGGTGCTCCGACCACAGGCGCTGCCGCGTGGCACGGATCAGGGCGCGGTCGTCGGTCGCCACGTTGACCTCGGTGTCGTTGAACAGCGAGTGCTCGTTGAGGTTGGCCGAGCCGATCGTCATCCACTCGTCGTCCACGATGCCGAGCTTGGCGTGCACGTACACCGGCGCCGACTCGTCGCCGTCGTGGGTGCTGACCGTCGTCGCGACCAGCCGGTTCTTGCCGTCGTCCGCGTCGAGCAGGCGGCCGAGCTGGCCCCGGGTGGTGTCCGCGCCGTTGCTCGGCTTGCGTGGCAGCAGCAGGACCATGCGGAACCGGTCGTCCGGCGGGTCGCACAGCTTGTCGATCAGCAGCTCGGCGATCTCCGGCGACCACAGGAACTGGTTCTCCAGGTAGACCAGCCGCCGCGCGGACCGCAGCGCGCGCAGGTAGGCGTCGAGGATGGTGAACTCGCCCTTCGGTGCGAAGCCGTAGGTCTTGTCCGGCACCGTCCGCAGGAACTGCACCCTCGTGTCGCCCGCCTTCGCCTGCTGCGGGGGCTCGGGCAGGTCCTCACCGGCGACCTCGCTCCAGCGGTGGGCGAAGTGCCCGGCGACGTCCGCGACCACCGGGCCGCGCAGCCTGGTCATGAGGTCGTGCCAGCCGATCGGCCGGTTCGGCGGGTGCTCGGAGCTGTCGTGCCGGTCACCCTCCAGCGCGGTGAAGTCCAAGCCGCCGACGAACGCCACCTCGTCGTCGACGATCACCAGCTTCTCGTGGTGGCAGTGCATGGTGCGTTCCCGCGCGTCGAGCACGCACCGCACGCCCGTGTTCTCCGTGAACTTCTTCTGCTGCGCCTTCACCAGCCCCCGGGTGGGCTGGAACGCGGGCATCGGCGGCCCGGCCCACAGCAGCAGCCGCACGTCGACACCGCGTTGCGCGGTCACCGCGAGCAGGTCCCGCAGCGTCGGCGCGTCGGGCTCCCTCGTCAGCCGGAAGTCCGGGCTCGCGTGCCAGTTCGCGATGTGCACGTGGGAGCGTGCGTTCCGGATGGCCTCCTGGATCGTGGGCAGGGCCTCCTCGCCGTCGACCAGGACCTTCAGCTCGTTGCCCTCCCGCACCGGCCCGCGCCCGCCGAACCGGTCCTCGGTCCCGGTGGTGAGCACGTCACCCCACCCCAGCTGCCGCAGCCTGCGCACGTGGTGTGTGCGCAGGACGTGCTCGATGCCGTCCCCGATGCGTTCGTCCGTCTTGTCCAGCAAGGTGCGAAAAGGGCTCACACCCTCCATGGCACTACAGATCGGGCCGGTTCGCTCAACGGAGGGGCTCGACCTGACATCCCGCGAGGTCACGTCGTCGTACTGGCATGACCATCCGGACATCGACCTCGTTCACCAGCCCGGCGTCCGCACCGCGCCTCGAGCGGACGGCGGACGCGCTGGCCGCGAACGGGTTCACCGTCGAGATCCTCGACGACGCCGAGGCGGCACGCACCCGCGTCCGCGACCTGATCCCCGTCGGTGCGGGCGTGTTCACCTCGGCCAGCGAGACGCTGCGCCTGTCGGGCATCGAGGAGGACATCAACGCGAGCGGCCGGTACCAGGCGCTCAGGCCCCGGCTCCTCGCCATGGACCGCGTCGCCGCCGCCGACGACATCCGGCGGCTGCTCGCCGGTCCGGACGTCGTCGTCGGCAGCGTCGCGGCGGTCACGGAGACCGGTTCGCTCGTGGTCGCGTCGGCCAGCGGGAGCCAGCTGCCCGCCTACGCCGGTGGCGCGGGCCAGGCGATCTGGGTCGTGGGAGCGCAGAAGGTCGTGCCCGACCTGGACAGCGCACTGCGCCGCGTCCACGAGCACGCCCTCCCACTGGAGTCTGCCCGCGCCCAGGTGGCCTACGGGCAGCCCAGTGCCGTCAACCGGCTCCTCGTCCTCAACGCGGAACCCCGTCCCGGGTCCCGCACGGTACTGCTGCTCCGCGAGGCCGTCGGGTTCTGAGACTCAGATGCGTCGTGCGGCGCGCCAGGCCTTCGAGTACATGCCGCCGTCGTCGAGCAGTGACGTGCCGCCGAGGTCGCCGAACGTCGGGCCGTTGGCCCGCTCCCTGCTCGACATGAACCGGTAGTGGCCGGCCGAGTCGACGCCGACGAACACGCCGACGTGGTCCAGCTCGTCCACGCTGCCCTCGACCTCGAAGAACACCAGGTCGCCCGGCTGCAGGGCGTTGTAGTCGGTGACCCGGGTGCCCTTGTTGGGGATCAGCGCCACGCCGGGGCCGTTCTGGGCGATGGCCCACGCACGCCTGGGCAGGCCGGGGCCCGGGTCGTTGCTGCCGAGCAGCGGGTAGCCGAGCCGGAAGCCGTAGACCATCCGCACGAAGCCCGAACAGTCGAGCGCGCCCCGGTGCTCCGGCTTGGGCTCCTTCCTGCCCGAGTCGGGGAACCGGTAGGGAATGCCGAGGTAGTCGAGGAAGTCGGACTGCTCGAGCCGCGCGTAGCCCGCCGGTTCCACCGGGCCGAAGATCGCGTCGCCCCGGAACTGCAGACCCTCGGGGTTGGTCTCGTCGGCGGCGCCGTCGAAGTACTGCATCGCGGTGTCGAACACGTCGGGACTCGTGTCCTTCATGGCCGCGTCGAACCACGGCCCGAACCACGCGGCCTTCTCCGCGCCGGGCGCCCACGGCTCCGGCGCCAGCCGGACCCACGTCGTCGAGGTGACCGTGGCGTCGGTGAACCGCGCGTCGGCGAACGTCCTCGACGGGCCGGTCAGCGCCACTGTCCTGGCGCCGTCGGTGAACGTGGCGAGCACCGTGCCCGCCTGGTCCCGCACCACGGTCCGACCGGGGTTGTCGAGCCGGTCGAAGCGCGGGCCCGCGGCCGGTGCCTGCCCGGCGCCCGCCGCCTGGATCGCCACCGCGGTCGCGGGCGGTGCGCTCGTGGCGTCGCCGCTCGCCTGCTGGCGGGCGAACTGCACGACGCCGAACCCGCTCAGCCCGATCACCGCGAGCACCACACACGTCCGCAGCGCCTTCGAGGAGCCCTGCCTGCCGGATTCTTCGGTCCTCTGGTCAGTGCGTGCCATGCCCTGAGGCACGTCCACGCGGGACGGTTGGTTCACACCGCGGGCACCAGCCCGATGAGCACCCCGCTGGCCAGCACGCCGTAGCTGGCGAAGCTGACCGTGCCGGTGGCGAGCAACGTCGACACCGGCGGCTGCCGCACGAGCTGGTAGGCGATCAGCCCCGGCACGACGAAGCCGAGCGTCTGGTGGGCGAACACCAGCGGGTAGTCCCGCTGGATCAGCAGGAACAGCGTGCTCTGGAACAGCACGCCGGTGAGCACGACCGCGGCGAACAGCCGCTTGCCGTAGAGGATCACCGCCCGCTGCAGCAGTTTCGTCGCGCCGAAGGTGAGCGCGGTCATCAGCACCACGATGGCCGCGCGCCGGTAGTCCTCGACGAGGGTCAGCGCTACCCAGCCGGGCGTGATCATCCCGCCGGGGGACAGGTTGGTGGTCAGATAGCACATCAGCGAGAACAGCAACCCGATCGCCAACCCGAGGGTCGCCACCTCGGGAGGCAGGCCGTAGTCGATCACTGCTCACGCCGGCTTCGGATGCGGGGCAACGGTTGTGTCACCCACGCGCTCTGTTGCTGCGGCCTTCTGACCGGCACGTGCCCGTCGGGGACATGTCCTTCCGGGGCGGGCCGGGACCGGGGATAGGGGGTCGGCCGGGGCGCCTCCCGGTCGAGTGGCTTGTCGCGTGGTTCCCGGACGGCGGCGGCGGGGGCGGGGGTCAGCGTCTCCAGCTCTTCCAACAACAGCTCGCCCTGGCCGTGGATGTTGCCGATGGCGATGAGAGAGGCCTGCTCGTCGATGCCGTCCACGATCTCGTCGACCAGTTCCCGCGCTTCTCGCGCGCCGCCGAGGTCCACGATCGTGTCGTGCCACCGCTGCGGGATGGCGACCTTCGCGCTGCGGGTCGGGGTGCCGATCAGCACGACCCGCTCCGGCTCGAGGTCGGCGACGAGCGCGCCCATCTGGGCGTTGCGCTCCATCCGGTCCGGCCGGCAGTTGATGACCAGGTGCAGTGGTCTCCTGACTCCCCCCGAGCCGAGCAGGCGCTGCACGTTCATCAGCGTCGACTGGGGGTCGTTGGCCGCGAACACGTTCGCGACACGCACCAGCTTGCCGTCCACCTGGTACCGCTTCACCTCCAGCACACCGGGGTCCGGCGGCGCGGACCACATGCCCGCCAGCGCCGAGGACCGGTTGACCCCGAGCAGTTCCGCGACCACGAGCGCGATCGCGACGTTCTCCTTGAACGTGATCCAGCTGAACTCGGCCATCTCCTCGTCGGTGACCGACTCGGGGTCCACGACCAGCAGCGCGCAGTCGCGGCGCGCGGCCTCGCGTTTGAGCAGTGGCAACCGTTCCTGCTCCGCGGTGACGCACACCCCGCCGACCGGCATGGTCCTGGACAGCGACCTGGCGACGTCGTCGAGTGTCGGGCCCATCTCGGTGAGGTGGTCCTCGCGGACGTTGCACAGCACGCCGATGTTCGAGCGGATGAGCTTGTCCTGGCTGATCCCCTGCAGGTCCGGCATGACCGCCATGCACTCGATGACCAGCGCGTCCGGCCGGTACGCCGAAGCCCGCCGGACGATGCCGACCTGCTCGATCACGTTCGCGATGCCGAACTTGCGGTAGACGGGCTCCTCGCTGGCGTCCGGGTGGATGAACCTGGCCGCGGTGCCGGTCGTCTTCGCGACGGTGACGAGCCCACCGCCCCGCAGGGCACCGGCGCACAGCCGGGTGATCGAGCTCTTGCCGCGAATGCCGTTGATCATGATGCGGTTGGGGATCCGGTTCAGGTTGGCGTTGTGGCGGCGTTGTTCGACGAGGCCGCCGAGCAGCATCACGACGCTGCCGCCGAGGAGCACGAAGTACAGGAAGATCATCAGCCGCCTCGCCTGGCAGGGGACGGGCTCTGGTGTGAACGGGGACGGGTGGGGGCCTGCCCCCGGCGCCGCCTCGGTGCCGGCTTGGCCGTCGACGGTGTCGCGGGCACCGCGGCGATCAGCTCGGTCGAGTCGGTCGCCGCGCCGGTGGGCCGGCGGGACCCGCCGAGCCTGCGCACCCCCTCGGTCATCGCCTGCCTGCAGATCTCCAGACAGGAGGCGATCGTGCCGATCTGGTCCTGGTGCTGCGGGTAGATGACCGAGCCGTGCCTGCCCGCGACGATCTCGTCCGCGGCCTCCGCGACCCGGCGCAGCGGCCGGATCACCAGCAGGTACTGCCAGCCGAAGAGCAGCAGCGCGAGGAGCGCGGCCACCAGCGCGGCGACCATGGCGTTGCGGCGCAGCTCGTTGTCGGGCAGCGCGAGGTCGGTGACCGGCTGCTCGGCGACGACCGTCCAGCCCAGCTTGCCGCTCACCCCGCCACGCAGGCGGGCCGACACGACGACCGCGCGGCTGCCCGTGCCCTCCTGGGTCCTGGCGACCGGGTCGCCCTTGCCCGCCTCGATGGCGCTGTCCCGCAGCTCCGCGCCCAGGTCGGCGAAGGCGATGAAGCCGCCGGTGGACGCGATCGTGCGCAGACCGTTGTCCACCAGCTGGACCGAGCCGGGCGCCCGCGCGAGCAGCCTGCCGATGTGGTCGAGGTCGAACTCGCCGACCAGGGTCCGGCCCTTCGGCAGCGGCGCGTACGCGAACAGCACCGGCACCGGCGCGGTGCCCTGCCGCAGCAGGATGCCGGGCTGGGCGGGCAGCGGCTCGGCGGCACGCAGCGGCGGGCGGCCCACCGACGCGGTGACCTGGCCGTCCTGGTCGATGACGTACACGCCGCGGTAGCGCGACTGTCCGGCGAACAGCCCGTCGAGCCGCGACCGCACGTCGGTGCCGTCGTCGCCGGTGAGCGCGGCGAAGGACGTCAGGTCGGCGAGCCCGTCGTTGAGGCTGCGCCGCAGTGCCTCGGTCGCCGCCGTCGTCTGGTTGCGGGCGCTGGCGACCACCGCGTCCGGCACGGCGACCTCCCCGCTGCCGACGGTCAGCAGCACGCCGACCGACCAGGCGAACACGGCACCGGTGGTGAGCCCGAGCGCGACGACCGTGCCCATGCCCTTGCGGCGTGGTTTCTCCAGCCGTTCCGGCGTGCCGCCCAGCTCCGAGCGGCAGTGCTCGAACGCGGCGGCGATCCGGTCCACCTCCCGGGTCCTCGCCCGCCGCAGGCGCGTCGTCATCAGCTTGCCGCCCGCGATGGCCAGCGCGTCGGCACGCAGCCGCCGGGTCGGGTTGACCAGCACCCGCCGGATGAGCAGGAAACCGAACAGCGCCACCCCGACGAGCGCGACCGCGGGCACGACGCCGTTGCCGCCCGGCCCCGCCGGGACGACCGGGGCGTGCACCACCGACACCACGGCGAGACCGAGCGTGCCGTTCACCCGCGAGGACGACACCGGCGTGTACACGACGGTCGGCTGCTCGGTGCGGCCCTTCGGTCCGGTGACCGCCCTGCCGGTCAGGCTGCCGTACTCGCCGTCCGCCCCCGCGGCACTGGCCAGCTCGACCAGCCGGTTGACGTCCTTGTCGGCGGTGGCTGGCGGGGTGCCGCGAGAGTCGATCACCTGGCCGGTGCTCGTGGTCAGCAGCAGCGCCTCACGCAGGTCGCCGCCGATCGTGGAGTCGGGGAGCCTGCTGCCGCGGGCGGCGACGAGCAGCTTGGCGCCCGGCAGCGGCGTGGCCACGACCACCCGCAGTGTGCCGTCGGCACCGACGACCGGGGTGACGATCGTGCTGGTCACGGTCTTCGGGACCGACTGGCCGGAGACCGGCTCACCACGGGTCGCGACGAGGGCACGCGTGGCGGCGTCGAGCACCGCGGCCCCCCGCCAGTTCCCGGTCTGCAGCAGCCTCGTCAGCAGCTCGTCCGGCGTGTCCGCGGGCACGTCCGTCACCGTCTCGAGGTCGGCGATGCCCTGGCTGGCCGAGGCGCCGATGGCCGAGCCTGCGCCCTGGACGAGCTGCTGCTGCGACTCGGTGACGGCCGGGGACACCGCGCCTGCCTCCTGCCCGTCGAGCAGTACCGCGCACAGTCCGGCGTGCAGCAGTAACAGGAGGAGCACCGTGATCGAGGGCGTGCTGACCCCGGAGGGGAAGCCGTTCTCCGGCAGCTGGTCGGTCAGTGCGTGCCCCGGCTTGGGGCGCCGCGGTCGTCTGGCTCGGACTACCATAGTTGCGCGTTTCGTCCTGATCCGTGCTCGGCCGAGGATGTCGTGACCTATACGTACGCGCGGCCCCGGAGCGTGTGCTTCGCGTTACCCGATCTTCGAATCGGGCCGGAATTTACGCCGAACGGCCTACTGCGACTGGACATTTCGGTCTAGTAGTCATCGGGGCCCTCTACACTCCGCGACGGTGAGTGGACTCCTTCGACAGCCGGTCCTGTGGCTCGCCATCGGAGCCGTGCTCGTCGCCGGCACGTCGTTCGTCGTCGGGCACGGCAACGAGCCCGCCGCGGCCCCGCGCGGCGACACCCTTTCCGCGACCGACCTCGGCACGCAGGTTCGCCGCTTCGCCGCCGGTCTCCACGACGACGCGCGCTACCGCGCGCCCAGGCAGTCCGAGCGGCGTCAGCTGCTCTCGGCCCTGCGGGCACTGGCGGCAGGCGACTCGGAGCGCGCCGAGGACGAGGCCGCCGAGCTGGGGTTCACGGTCCGGACCGGCACCGACGAGAGGACCGGCCGCAGGTACGGGCTCGCGGTCAACCCGAAGGGCGAGCGCGGGTGGGGCTGGTACCTGGTCGACCTGTCCGCGCCGGTCCGGCTGGCGGTCGAGGTGCCGCACCCCAACTTCGACCTGCACACCGAGGAGATCGGGTTGGCGCTCTACCGGGCGGTGCCCGGGTCGCTCCTGATGGTCGCGGGCACCCACCGGCGGGTCGACGACGGTGCGGGCGACGTCGCGCACCGCACCGACTCGATGTTCCACGCGGTGGCGTCCGACATCGCCGGGCGCGGCCTGCCCCAGGTCCAGCTGCACGGCTTCCACGACGACAACCTGCCGGACGTCGACGTGGTGGTCTCGCCGGGCGCGGCCGACCCCGACGACGCCGTGAGCCGGGTGGCCGACCGGATCGACGACGCCGACCTGCGCGTGTGCCGGTCCTGGCGCGGGGACTGCGGCCGCCTGGAGGGCACCACCAACGTGCAGGGCCGTGACGCGGCCAGGCAGGGCACGACGTTCGTGCACGTGGAGATCAGCCGCAGCGTCCGGGACGACCGCGACGACTGGTCCGCACTGGTCCGCGCGATGGCCGACGCCGAACTGGACTAGTCGGTACGGTCCGGGTGTGGAACATGTCGCGGAGGACTGGTCGAGTGCGCTGGCCATCGTCGCTCACCCTGACGACCTCGAGTACGGCACCGCCGCGGCGGTCGCGCGGTGGACCGGGCAGGGCAAGGCGATCGCCTACTGCCTGGCGACCAGCGGCGAGGCGGGGATCGACGGCCTCGAGCCGGAGCGGGCCGGGCCCCTGCGCGAGGCGGAGGAGCGGGCGGGCGCGGCGCTCGTCGGGGTCGACATCGTGGAGTTCCTCGGCCATCCGGACGGCGTGCTGGAGTACGGGCTGCCGTTGCGCCGGGACATCGCGCGGGCGGTCCGGCGGCACCGGCCGGACGTGGTGATCACGGGCAACTACCACGACACCTGGGGTCCGGGGATGCCCAACCAGGCCGACCACGTCGCTTTGGGTCGCGCGGTGCTCGACGGCGTGCGGGACGCGGGCAACCGCTGGGTGTTCCGGGAGCTGCTCGACGAGGGGCTCCAGCCGCACAGGGTGTCGTCGTTGCTGGTCAGCAACGTGCCGGGCGCGGAGCACGGGGTGGACGTGACCGAGTCGTTCGCGGCAGGGGTCGCGTCGCTCGAGGCGCACGCGGAGTACCTGCGTGGCCTGGGCGACCACGCGATGAGTGATCCGGGGGAGTTCCTCGAGTCACTGGCCCGCCAGGTCGGCACGGCGCTGGGCTGCACGTACGCGGTGGGTTTCGAGGTCGTCAGCGTCTGACCCGCGACAGTTCGTTCAGTGAACTGTGACACGGAACAGTTCACTGAGTGAACTACGAGGTTACCCTCGGGGGCATGTCGCTTCCCAGCACGTACGCCGACCGCAACTGCTCGCTGGCCAGGGCGCTGGAGGTGGTCGGGGAGCGGTGGACGCTCCTCGTGGTCCGCGACGCGTTCTTCGGGGTGCGCCGGTTCGGGGACTTCGCCGCCCAGCTCGGGATTCCCCGTGCCGTGCTGACGAGCAGGCTGAAGTCCCTCGTGCGGGAAGGCGTGCTCACACGTGACGAGCTCGCGGGCGGAAGCGTCGAGTACCGCCTGACGGACAAGGGCATCGAGCTGTGGCCGATCGTGCGTGCCCTGATGAACTGGGGCGACGCGCACTACTCGCCCGCCGGGGCGCGGCGCGCCATGCGCCACGACGAGGACGGCGCTCCGCTCGACGGCGAGGGACGCTGCCGGGACTGCGACGTGGTCGTCCCGGTCCAGGAGATCCGGACCGAGCCGGGCCCCGGGTTCGAGCCGCCGAGGTCCGCTCCCGATCCCGTGTCGGGCGCGATGAACAGCCCTCGGCGACTTCTCGAACCGATCACGACTCGCGAATGAGGAGAACCACCATGTCTTCCGTGCTCATCACCGGTGCGTCCAGGGGAATCGGCCGGGCCGTCGCCGTCGAGCTGGCGGGCCGAGGCCACCGGGTGATCGCCACGGCACGCCGACCGGAGACCCTCGCGGACCTCGACGTCGACCAGCGCCTGCGCCTCGACGTCACCGACCAGCAGAGCGTCGACCGGGCCGTCGGAGAGGCCGGCGAGATCGACGTACTGGTCAGCAACGCGGGCGAGACCGTGCGTGCGCCACTGGAGAGCGTGCCGCTGGCCGAGGTCGAACGGCTCTTCCAGCTCAACACCCTGGGTGCGCTGCGGGTGGCGCAGGGCGTGCTCCCCGCGATGCGTGAACGAGGAGCGGGCCGCCTCGTGTTCGTCTCCAGCACCCAGGGGCGCATGGTGCTGCCGATGATCGGCCCCTACGGCGCGAGCAAGTGGGCGCTGGAGGCGCTTGCCGAGACGCTCGCCATCGAGACGGGTCACTTCGGCATCAGCGTGAGCGTCGTGCAGCCCGGCGCGGTCTCCTCCGGTGGCGGAGAGCGTGCCAGGGTCTTCCTCGAGGACGACGATCCCTACGCCCCGCTGTACGCGGAACTCGGGGTGCTGCGCGGTGAGGCCGTCAGTCCGGAAGTGGTCGCCGCCGCGGTGGCCGACACGATCGAGCTGCCCGACCCGCCGCTGCGGATACCGGTCGGCGCACCCGCCGAACGTGCTCTGTCGGCGCGCAAGGAGGCCCCGGAGAGCGAGCCGTTCCTCATGGCCGAGATCAACTGGTAGTTCCGACATTCGAGCTGCAGCGCCGAACTGCCTTGTTTTCCGCACGGGGTAAGGAGAACTCTCGAAGCCGCGAGCTGGTGCCCGAGCTGCGGCGCGTGCAGGAGGACCCGACGCTGATCCCGCACCTGGTGAACGAGTCGTTGCGGTGGGCCTCACCGGTCAAGCACTTCATGCGGCAGGCCGCCGAGGACTACGTGCTGCGGGGACAGCGGATCCGCGCGGGCGACCGGATGATGCTGCTGTTCCAGTCGGCCAACCGCGACGCCGACGTGTTCGACGACCCCGACAGCTTCCGCGTCGACCGGCAGCCCGACCGGCACGTCGCCTTCGGTCACGGCGTGCACGTGTGCATCGGGCAGTACCTGGCCAAACAGGAGATGCGCCTGCTGTTCGAGGAGCTGCTGCCCAGGATCGAGTCGATCGAGATCACCGGGGAACGGAAGGTGGTGCTCTCCAACTTCGTCGGCGGCCCGAAGAACCTGCCCGTACGGCTGGTCCTGCGGTGAGCGCCCTCAACCCGTTGTGAGGCCGAAGAACTCGACGGCGTGGGCGGCCATCCCCCCGGTCGGCAGGTTGTGCACGCCACCGGCGACGGTGATGGCCTCGACCTTTCCCGCGCCGCAGTCGTAGCCGAAGTGTTCCCGTGTCCAGCCTGGCGCGGGGCTGTCGGTCGCGGTGGGGGAGGGACTGAGTCCGTGTAGATCGGTCCACTGGTCGACCTGTTCCCGCAGCAGGGAGTAGGCGATCAGGGTGTCGTCCGTGCCGTGCCAGAGTTGGACGCGTGGCCACGGGCCGGCGTGGTCCGGGTTCGTCGCGCGGGCCAGATCGCCCCATTCACGCGGCGACTTGTCGACGGTGCCGGTGAAGCACGGGCGGGACGGGTCGAAGTCGGCCTCGTTCGGGAAGCAGGCGAACGGGATGCCCATGAACGCCGCGCCCGCGGCGAAGACGTCCGGGTGGAGCACGAGCAGGGCGGTGGTCTCCATGCCGCCGGACGAGCCGCCGGTGGCGAAGACCCGCCGTGGGTCGGCGTGGTGGCGCGCCCTCACGTAGTCGACCATCGACACGATGGAGTCCGGATCGCTGCCGCCGTCACGGCTTCTGGCCGCGTCGGACCAGACGTCGAAGCAGTTGTCGTGCTCGGACGCCGACGGGTACACGACGACGAAGCCGTACCGGTCGGCGAGCGACGCGAACTCGCTCGACTGGTAGTAGCCCGGCCCGGAGCCGGTGCAGCCGTGCATCGCCACCACGACCGCCGGTTCGGGCCGGACGGAGTCGGGCACGTACAGGTGCATGCGCAGGTTGCCGGGGTTGTCGCCGAAGTCCGTCACCTCGACCAGCGCCGCGGCCGACGCCACCTGCCGGAGGGGCACGTCGGCGGCGACGAGCGCCAGCGTGCTGGCGATGGTGACGAACACCGCCGCGGTTCGAGTCATCGTGGCCTCCCGGTGCGAGGCTAGCGCCGCCCGCGCCGGATGGCTGGCAACTGTTACTCGTTGACGACCTGTACGGCCCGTCGCCCAGGTTTGTTCCCGACGGGCCGCTCGCCGACCCACGACCGTGACCGCGTACGACACCGACGGCAGCCAGGTGCTCCTCGACGCGACGCGTGTCCCGACCCGTCCCGTGCTGGTCGTCGACGTCTACACGGAGAAGGCGTTGCCGCTCGGCCTCGAGATCATCGACACAACCCGCCCACTTCTCGGCCCACAAGTACAACCTGGCCGCCTTCGTCATGACTCGTCGACGCGCTGCTGACCATTGTGGACGTGGCCGTGTACGTGCCGATCGTCGATGCCGTCCTCGGCGCCCTACCGTCCTCGTGGTGGACCGACGACCCCGACTACGTCGACAGCGGGTACACCCTGTCCACCACCAGCACCGGCCGTGTCAACGGCGCCGCGGCGAACGGCTGGCTGGACCTGGCGCCCTACTGGGTGGAGCAGCTGTAGGGGACTACCCGGCGGGCGGTACGGCGGCGGGATCGTAGTGGCAGGCGGCGTCCCACAACAGGAACGAGTTCGTCCCGCTGTCGGCCGCAGCCCTGATCTGGGTCTGCACCTCGGCGGGGCCGTAGGTCCTCCTGAGACTGAACGCCTGCAGCCACGGGACCACCTCCGCGCCGGTGCCGCGCATCTGCTCGGTGAACGCCGCGACGGACCTGGCCACGATGTCGTACGGCTGGGCCTCCGGCTGCGCGACGCCGTACTCGCCCGGTCCCCAGTGCGACGGGTACACCATCGGCGCGATGTAGTCCGCGTTCGCGGCCATGGCCGGGATGTCCTGTGCGATGGCCGTCGGGCGCGACGCGGCGATGCCGAACACGGAGGCGCCGAGGAACGCGCCGTGGGCACGCACCGCGGTGCGGCTGCGTCCGAGGAAGTCCGCGATCGCCTGTTCCGGCGTGCCGACCAGCCCCGGTATCCGCATCTGCGTCAGCGCACCCTCGGGCCTGCGCACGTAGTCGTACAGGATGTCGTCGAAGCCGAGCTTCGCCGCCTCCGTCGCCAGCGCGATGTTGTAGCCGATGACCTCCTCGTTCGCGAAGTTCGTGAACGCGAAGTCGCCGTAGGAACCCGCCCACGGCCTGCCGTCGCCGGTCTGCAGGACGCGGTCGGTTCTGCCCGCGCGCCAGGACGCCTGCGCGAGGATGGGGTCCCGGAAGGCCACGAGCCTGCCCACCACCCGGACTCCGGCCGCGTGCAGCTCGTCCGTGACCGCCTTCACGTCGTAGTGGCCCCGGGTCGCGCCGATCTCCCTGGCGAGCGGCACCTGCGAGTCGTACCCGATCTCGCCGTTCTCGTCCTTGATGTCGAGCTGGACGGTGTCGATGCGGTGCTCGGCGACCATCCGCAGCACCGGGTCACGCAGTGCGGCCGACGTCCAGCCGAGCGCGGACATGTGGACGGCGCGCATACCGGGGTGGCGGGTCTGCACCGTGTACTCCGACGCGGTGGAGTTGCCTGCCGCGTCCCGCGCGACGACCAGGACACTCGTTGGCACGGAAGGAAGTTCCACGTTGAAGGCATCACCCGAAAGGTGTGCCGGAGTGTGGTCGACGGTCACGACCGAGGCGCCCTTCGCCTGCCCGCGCAGGGTGAACCTGCCACGCAGGTCGGTCACCTCGGTGTCGTCGACGCTCAGCCGCGGCGGGGTTCCGTCGACCGTGACCGTGCGGGTGACCTCGTTGTCCGGGAGCATCGTGCGGGCGCGTCGGGCGGTCACCGTGTGGGTGCCGTCGTAGACGTCGGGTGAGGCGAGCACGAGCCGGTCACCGGTTCGGCGGACCTCGACGGTGTGTCCGTCGAGGAGCACCTCGACATCGTCGACGTTGCCCGTGACGGCCAGGTCGGCCAGCCGCTCCGGTGTGACCGTCGCCCCCTCGGCCATCCCGGTGATGGCGAACCTCGCCGACAGACTCTGCAGTCCCAGCGGCACCACCACCGCCAGCGCCACCACGCCGGCACACGCCAGCGCCATCGTTCTTCCCCGCTGCCTCCAGCCCACGACGCCGAACTCCTCCCGCTTCCGCGCACCAGCCAGCGGGGTGGGTATGCCCGTGCCGTGCAGAGCCAACCAATATTCACCCGATCGAGTCTTTCGTTGCGGCAGAAGAGAAGCCGGGCAGACGGTCGGGTCGTGTCCACTGTACTGAGTCGGGCCGGCGCGACCGCACGGTCCACATCGGACCGGGTGGCCGGGTGTCGACGTTTCGCGGCGCCGACATGGCGATATCGCCTTGAAGTGAGGACTTCCTCCCGAACGGGTGAATGTGGACAGAACGGTGTGTCATGGCTGTCTCGGCCGACCCGCTGCCATCTAGGGTCGCGGACCGACAGATCGGGACGAGTACGGATACTCGACGACAGGAGGAGGGAGAGCTGACCGACCAGGTGCGTGTGGTGATCGTGGGAGCCGGCCCGGCGGGGCTGGTGCTCGGCAACATCCTGCGAGCACGCGGAGTGGACACGCTCGTACTCGAGCGGAACAGCAGGGAGTACGTGCAGAACAGGGCCAGGGCGGGTTTTCTCGGCGTGCACAGCGTCCGGGTGCTGACCGAACACGGGCTCGCCGGCGGGCTGCTCCGGGCGGGCCGGTCGCACGGCACGTGCGTCTTCCGCACCGGCGAGGGCGAGCTGACGCTGTACTACGGCCAGCTCGGCCGGGGCGAGTCCCACGTCGTCTACCCCCAGCAGGACCTCGTGACCGACCTCGTCGCGAGCTACCTCGACCGGGGTGGCGAGCTGCGGTTCGGGGTGGCCGTCACCGACGTCGACCCCGCGACCGGGACCGTCCGGTACCGCGACTCGTTCGGCGCCGGTGAGGTCACCGGGCGGTTCGTCGCGGGCTGCGACGGCGGGCACGGTGTCACCCGGCAGGCCGTGCCGGGCAGGCCCGCGACCCGCGACCACGGTGTGTCCTGGCTCGCCGTGCTCGCGGCGGCCCCGCAGAGCATGGCGGCGGTCACCTACGCCCTGCACGACCGCGGTTTCGCGGGCCACATGGCGCGCGGCCCGCAGGTCACCCGCTACTACCTGCAGGTCCAGGCCGACGACGAGCCCTCGGCCTGGACCGAAGAACGGATCTGGACCGCGCTCGGCGAGCGGATGCGCGTCGGCGAGTACTGGCCGCTGCGGACGGGACCGGTCACCGAACGCCGGATCGTCCACCTGCGGTCGGCGGTCGCCTCCCGGCTCCAGCACGGCAGGCTGTTCCTCGCCGGTGACGCGGCCAGCCTGATCAGCCCGTCCGCCGCCAAGGGCGCCAACCTGGCGATCATGGCCGCAGAGGTGCTGGCCCGGGGGATCACCGACGTCCTCACCCGCGACGACGAGCGCGTGCTCGCCGCCTACTCACGCACCTGCCTGCCCCGCATCTGGCGGGCGCAGGAGTTCTCGCACTGGATGATCGAGCTGCTGCACGCCCCGGCGGGAGACGACCCGGACATCGGGTTCCGGCGCTCACTGCGCCGCGCCCGGCTCGACAGCCTGCGTGACTCCCGTGCCCACCAGGACTTCTTCGCCGAGAACTACGTGGGCATCTGACCCATGGGAGTGAACATGACCCTGACAACCGCCCCCTCGATCACCGCGGCGGACCTCATCCGCCTCTCGGCGGCACTGGCGCTCGTCGAGGCCAACGACACCGAGTCGGTGCTCGCCACCGCGATGCCGTCCCTCGGTGCCGCCGAGCGCGAGGCCGTCGTCCGGCACGCGACCTTCACCCACGCGGCACTGATGATCTTCGTCGACACCCTCGACGGGCTGGGTGCCGAGCTGGCGGCCCACGGCGTCGAGGTCGGCCCCGCCATGCCCAGCGTCGTGGTCCGCGACCGGCTGAGCAGCCGGTACGGGCTGCCTGCCGCGGACCTGACCGTGGGCATCCTGCACGCCACGGCCGCCGACCGCGCCGGGCGGCCGTGCCAGGTGGAGATCTTCGCCATGGTCACCCCGCCGGAGCTGGCCGAGGTCGCGGCCGACGAACGCAGGCACGGCAGGGAGAACCACTTCGCGCTGGCCATCGCCGAGCCCGACCCGGTCGTGTTCGACGGTCTGCGGTCGGTGATCGCGGCCCGGATGCGCCCGGACGGCGGCGGCTACAACGACGTCGAGGACGCGACCGTCCTCTACTTCCGCGACGCCCACCACCCCGACCCGACCTTCCGCCGCCTCGAGCTGCACTGTGCGGGCCACTTCCCGGGCCTGGTCGACACCCACCGGCGCGCGTCGGCACCCGCCACCGGCCTCCTGGAGCTGATGACCGGCGCCTGGGCCACACAGGCGATCGCGACGGCCGCCGAGCTGCGCCTGCCCGACCACCTCGCCACCACCACCGACCTGCCGTGCCTCGCCGAGGCCACCGGCGCGGACGGGGAGAGCCTCGGCAGGCTCCTGCGCTACCTGACCACCCTCGGCGTCGTCCACACGGCGGCGGACGGCTACGAGCTGACCGACACCGGCGCTCTGCTGCGCTCGGACGTCGACGGCTCGATGCGCCCGCTGGCCCTGATGTACGGCGGCCCGTTCTACCGGTCCTTCGCCGCGCTCACCGACGCCGTCCGCACGGGAGACGAGTCCTACGCGAAGGTCTTCGGCGTCCACCACTTCGCGCACATGGCCGCCGACCCGGGCCTCGCGGACCTGTTCCACCGGTCCATGGGCGCGAGCAACCCCATGTTCTCGGAGGTGACCAGGGTCGTCGAGTTCGCGGGCACGGTCGTCGACGTGGCGGGCGGCAACGGCGAGCTGCTGGGCCGCGTCCTCCGCGCCAACCCCGACGTCCGGGGTGTGCTGTTGGAGCGCCCGCACGCCCTGGCCGCCGCCGAACGCCTGCTGGCCGACGTGGCGGACCGCTGCACCCTGGTGGCGGGCGACTTCACCGAGTCCGTGCCTGCCGGCGGTGACACCTACCTGCTGTCCCGCGTCCTGCACGACTGGGACGACACGCGCTGCGCCGCGATCCTGGCCACGTGTGCCTCGGGCATGCCCGACCACGCCCAGCTGCTGGTCGTCGAGCGCCTGCTCCCGGAGACCTGCGACACCGACTCGCTCGCGGTGCCGTGGGACATCCACATGCTCTGCAACGTCGGCGGTCGCGAGAGGACGGCGGCGCACTACCGCGCGCTGCTGTCCGGGGCGGGCTTCGAGATCACCGCCATCCACCCGCTCCCCCTGGACGCACACGTCCTGTGCGCCAGGAGGAGTGACGGCCAGGAATACCCGGCCCCGCGAGTCGTTGGGAGATGATGTGACGACACTTGGACTGATCGGCAGTGGACACATCGGCTCGACCGTGGCGAAGCTCGCGGTGGCGGCCGGGTACGACGTGGTCCTGAGCAACTCCCGGGGCCCCGAGACGCTGGGTGACCTGGTCGCGGAGCTGGGCGAGAAAGCTCGTGCGGCGACCGCGGAGGAGGCCGCGCTGGCGGGGGACATCGTGGTGGTTTCCATCCCGGTCAAGAACTTCCGGGACGTGCCCGTGGCGCCGCTCGCAGGCAAGGTGGTGATCGACACGGGCAACTACTACCCGGCGCGCGACGGGCAGATCGCCGAGCTGGACAGCGGCGCGTCGACCACCACGGAGCTGGTTGCCGGGCACCTGTCCGGGGCGAGGGTG
The DNA here is from genome assembly GCF_004364325.1 of Actinophytocola oryzae. Taxonomy (GTDB): domain Bacteria; phylum Actinomycetota; class Actinomycetes; order Mycobacteriales; family Pseudonocardiaceae; genus Actinophytocola; species Actinophytocola oryzae. Next base: position 805,815 of record NZ_SOCP01000002.1, read on the forward strand.
GTGAAGGGCTTCAACAACATCTTCTTCCGCCACCTCGCCGAGCTGGCCCGCCCCTCCGGCGCGGACGACCGCAGCGCGATCGTGATCGCGGGCGACGACCAGGACGCCAAGAAGAGCGTGACGGAGTTCCTCGACGCCATCGGCTACGACACCCTCGACGCCGGTTCGCTGGCGGACAGCTGGCGCTTCGAGCCGGGGACTCCGGCCTACGGCCTGTTGTACGCGGGCGGCGCGGAGAACTTCATGGAGGAGCCCGGCCACCCGACCGGCGCGGCGGCACTGCGTGAGGCACTCGACGCCGCACAGCGCTGACGCCTGCGGACTCTCTCGGGACGACGTCGGCCCGGCCGCGTGCCGGGCCCCGTTGCCCGCGATCCCGTCGCTGACCCGGACGACGAAGGCAGGGAGAAACCTCACTCCCTGCCACTTCCAACATATAGCGCACCGGGGGGCTTGCCACAAGACCCCGCTCGTGCCGCAGAATCGGCGGCCGTAACCACAACCTGCGCGAACATGGGTTCCGCCGCGCGGTCGTGGGCGCCCGGCGCGGGGTGTGCGTGCCGAGACGGAAGTCGTCGAACGAGGGGGTTTCATGGTTGACGTGATCGTCGTGGGCTGCGGTCCGACCGGCGCGATGCTGGCGGCCGAGCTGCGGCTGCACGGCGTGCACGTGGTCGTGCTCGACAAGGACGCGGAGCCGACCAGGATCGAGCGCTCGACCGGCCTCCACGCACGCAGCGCCGAGGTGCTGGACCAGCGCGGCCTGCTGGGGCGGTTCCTCGCGCTCGGCACGGAGTACCCGCTCCGCAGCGCCTTCGCGGGCATCATGAGGCCGGCCCCGGACCGGCTGGACACCGCGCACCGCTACACCCTGGGCATCCCGCAGACCATCACCGACCGCCTGCTGTACGAGCACGCCGCCGAGGTCGGCGCCGAGATCCGGCGCGGCTGCGAGCTGGTCGGCCTGAGCCAGGACGAGGACGGTGCGACCGTCGAGCTGGCCGACGGCACGCGGCTGCGTTCCCGCTACGTCGTCGGGTGCGACGGCGGGCGCAGCACCGTGCGCAAGCTGCTCGGCGTCGGTTTCCCCGGCGAGCCCGCCGGCAAGGAGTGGCTGCTCGGCGAGGTGGAGCTGACCGAGTCGGCGGAGGCGGTGGCGGCGGTGGTGGCCGAGGCCCGCGAGACCCACAAGGGGTTCGGGGTCGGGCCCATCGGCGGCGGGGTGTTCCGCGCCGTCGCGCCCGCCGCGGGAGTGGCAGAGGACTCCTCTGTCCCGCCGACCATCGACGAGCTGAAACAACAGATCCGGGCGATCGCGGGCACCGACTTCGGCGTGCACTCCGCGCGCTGGCTGTCCCGGTTCGGCGACGCCACCCGGCTCGCCGACCGGTACCGGGTCGGTCGGGTGCTCCTGGCAGGAGACGCGGCGCACATCCACCCGCCGATGGGCGGGCAGGGGCTCAACCTCGGCATCCAGGACGCGTTCAACCTCGGCTGGAAGCTGGCCGCCGAGGTCGGCGGCTGGTCGCCGGAGGGGCTCCTGGACACCTACGAGACCGAACGGCGGCCGGTGGCCGCCGACGTGCTGGACAACACCCGCGCGCAGGTCGAGCTGACCTCGCTCGAGCCGGGTCCCCAGGCGGCACGCAAGCTCCTTGCCGAGCTGATGGACTTCGAGGAGGTGACCCGGTTCCTGATCGAGAAGGTCACCGCGATCGGGATCCGCTACGACCTCGGCGACGGCCACGAGCTGCTCGGCAGGCGGCTGCGCGACATCCAGCTGAAGGGGGGCCGCCTGTACGAGCGGATGCACGGTGGCAGGGGACTGCTGCTGGACCAGACCGGCAGGCTCTCGGTGGAGGGCTGGGCGGAGCGGGTCGACCACGTCGTGGACGTCAGCGAGGAGCTGGACGTGCCCGCGGCGCTGCTGCGGCCGGACGGCCACGTGGCGTGGGTCGGTGAGGACCAGCGGGACCTGATGGGGCACCTGCCGAGGTGGTTCGGCGCGGCCTCTCAGAACTCCAGGTAGACGGCGGTCGCCTGGTCCGCGCCGGAGGTGAGTGCCGCTGCCATGTCCGGTTTCAGCAGCGGTAGCGCCTCCTCCGGCGTGGCCCAGCGCCACTCGGACAGCTCCGCGGCCTGCAGCCGGATCTCCAGCGCGTCGTGGGTGCCCATGTCGAAGACGAACGCGAACCGCGCGGAGCGGCGCCGCGCGGGCCGCCACGTCACCGCGAGCGGGCGGCCGGGCTCGAGGTCGACGCCCAGCTCCTCACGCAGCTCGCGCCTGCACGCGGCGGTGGGCGGCTCGCCGCGCTCGAGGCGGCCGCCGGGCAGCTGCCAGTGCCGCTTGCCGACCGGGCGGACGATCAGCCACCGGCCGTCCGGGTCGCGGATCAGCCCACGCGCCGTGGCCACACGCGCGGGGACGGGACGCCATCGGAAGGAGAACACCCGGGCATTCTCCTCGACGGAGTCAGACCTGCGTGCCGTCGGCGTCGGTGACGACCGTGCGGATGCCCGCGGCCAGGAAGGGCGCCAGGGCGGCCGGGTCGACGCCGTCGTCGGTGACCAAGGTCCACCCGCGGGGCAGGCGGGCCCACGCGTGGAAGGGGCGGCGGCCGAGCTTCTCCGCGTGCGCGAGGACGTAGACGTGCTCGGCGCGGTCGGCCATCAGCTCCTTGAGCCGGGTCTGGTCCAGCTCTGCCTCGCAGATGCCGCTGTCGGCGGTGACGCCGTCGGCGCCGAGGAAGGCGCGGTCGAAGGTCATGCGGTCCAGCGCGGCCTCGGTCAGCGGGCCGACGAACCCCTGGGACACGTGGCGCAGCGTGCCGCCGAGGCACTGGACGTGGATCTCGTCGACGTCGGCCAGCGCCTGGAGGACGGTCATGCTCGTCGTCGCGACGGTCAGGGGGAACGTCGTGCGTAGTTCCAGGGCGAGCGCGCCGACGGTGGAGCCCGCGTCGAGCAGCACGTTCTCCCCGGGACGGACCTGGCCTGCCGCCCAGCGCGCGATGCCCTGCTTCTGCTCGAACGCGTCGCCGATGCGTTGGCGCAGCGTGCTCTCCGGGTGCGGGTCGAGCGCGATGGCGCCGCCGTAGGTGCGTGCCAGCCTGCCCTCGGTGGTCAGCTGGGCCAGGTCGCGGCGGATGGTCGACGCGGTGACGTCGAACTCGGCGGCCAGCTCCTCGACCGACGCGAGCCCGGTCGTCGACGCGAGGCGCACGATCCGCTCCCGGCGCCAGCGTGACCCGTGGCGCTGCCCATCGCTCGGCACGGCGCTCCCCTCAGCTCGTTGCCCCGGCGGGCCTCGGTGACATCTGCGCGGCCTGGCGCAGCGCCTCGATCATGCTCCGCACGTCAACCTTGCCGGTACCGGCGATGTCGAAGGCCGTGCCGTGGTCGACCGAGGTGCGGATCACCGGCAGGCCGACGGTGATGTTCACGCCCGCGTCGATGCCGAGCACCTTCACGGGCGCGTGGCCCTGGTCGTGGTACATGGCGACGACGAGGTCGTAGTCACCCCGGCCGGCGACGAAGAACGCGGTGTCGGCCGGCAGGGGGCCGCGGGCGTCGATGCCGTCGGCACGCAGCTTCTCGATGGCGGGGACGATCTTCTCTTCCTCTTCGCCGTAACCGAAGAGGCCGTTCTCGCCTGCGTGGGGGTTGATGCCGCACACGCCGATCCTGGGGTTGGGGATCCCGGCCCTGGCGAGCGCGTCGTGGCCGCGGCGGACGGTGCGCTCGACGAGTCCCGGCTCGATGCGGTTGACGGCGTCGACGAGGCCGATGTGGGTGGTGACGTGGATGACCCGCACGGTCGGGGTGGAGAGCATCATCGACACCTCGTCGATGCCGCAGAAGTGGGCGAGCATCTCGGTGTGGCCGGGGTAGCGGTGGCCTGCGGCGTGGAGTGCCTCCTTGTTGAGCGGGGCGGTGCAGATGCCCTGGACGTCACCGGCGAGTGCCAGCTCGGCGGCGACGCGGACGTACTCGTAGGCGGCGTGTCCGGCGACGCTGGACAGCGTGCCCCACGGCAGGTCGGCGGGCAGCAGCCCGAGGTCGATGACGTTGATGCGGCCGGGGGTGAACTCGGCGTCGGCGACCCGCTCGACGGTGACGATCTCGGGGGACAGGCCGAGCACCCCCGCGGCGGCCCGCAGCCGTGCCGCGTCACCGACGACGACCGGCCGGCAGTCGTCCCGCGGCTCGACGAGAGCGCCGACGACGACCTCGGGTCCGACCCCGGCGCCGTCGCCCATGGTCACGGCGATCAGCGGGGTGTTGGTGCTGGTCATGGGTGACATGCCTTCCGTCGGGTGGGTCCACTCGCCACGCAGTGCCGCGACGATGGAGGTGAGGGAGTCGGGGCCACCGAAACTGCCCGGGCGGGTGACGACGAGCCGCCCGTCGTCGGTACGGCTGCGGACGGCCCCGTGGTGCACGGAGTCGATGGGGTGGAGTGCGCGTACACCGAGCGCGTCGAGTACGCGCCGGGCGGTCTCCCCGCCGGTGAGGACGAGCGGGGTGTCGGTGCCGGCCACGACCCGGGCAGCGAGTGTGGCGAGACTGGCGGAGATGGCACGGGAGCGGGTCGGGTCGACGGCGGCGCCGGGTGTGGGACGCAGGACCGCGGCTCCGCCGCGCAGTGCCTCGATGACCTGTTCGTCGGCGTCGCCGGGCGTGACCTCGGTGGCCCCCTCGGCGATCAGGCGCCGAACCTGCTCGCGAGCGACGGCCTCGGCGGTGCCGACCACGATGAGCGGGTGGCCGGGGTAGCTCGCTGCCAGGGTGCGGGTCAGTGCCTTGTCTGGCGCGGTGGCGTCCCAGTCCGTGAGCGGCTCGTCGTGCGGGGTGGTGGGACGGTCACCCTCGGCCGCGTGGGGGAGCGCCATCGCCCTGCCCAGGGCGGCGGCCACCCCGCCAGAGCCCGCGAGCGCCACGCCGTCCGGGGCGGCGACGACTATCGCGTCCAGGTCGGTGTCGGTGGTCGCGTCGCAGACCGGGACCAGTCCCGCCGCCACCGCCGCACGGAGAGCCGCAGGCAACTCCGGGGACCGGATCGTCGCCAGGGGGATCACCGTTGTCCGCAGAGGCGACAGCGCCGCCGCCACCGTCGTCGGTGCCTGCCGGGCTTCCGCCGCCCACGCGGGCACCTCCGCCAGTGGCCGCCCATCGACCGTGACCACCCCGCCGGCCACCACCCGGTCCAGCGCGGGCAACGCAGGCGCCACCACCACCGGCCCGACCGCACCCACCAGTGCGGCCAGCGGACCACGGAGCAGCGAGTCGATCTTCACCAGTACCCGTGCGCCCGGCGTGGCCGAGACCGCCGCAAGCACCCGGGCCGACACCTCCTCGGCCGGCAGGTGACGCGCATCGAGATCGGTCACGCACACCGCACCCCGCGGCTGCCCAGCCAACACCAGCGTGGCCGACCCACTGCGTGTTGTGAGCAGCGAAGCGACCTCCGCAGCCCCGGAGAGATCATCAGCCACGGCGTGTAGAGCCACCCGATCGTCGCTGATCATCGCACTCCTGTCGCTCCGTCGAAGGATATCGTTCGCGGTGTCCAGCGTGACACATGATGCGCGAAACGCGCCAGCCTCTTGCGCGAAACACGCAACTCGTGTCACGGTGACCCACGCAACATCCACATGCGACACGCATTGACGTGAGAGGTCGACGATGACCCCACCTGGACGCGAGCCAGCGCTTTCGCGGCGTTCGTTCCTGCGCATCGGTGCCCTCGTCGGCGCCGGCGTGGCGTTCGGACCGTCCCTCGCCGCCTGCGCCGGACCGACCGGCGCCGCGGGCCCGGGCACCATGACGCTGGCGCTCAACCGCTCACTCGTGAGCCTCGACAACAAGCTCAACCAGTTCGACGCCGCCGTCACCGTGCAGCGCGCGGTCCGCCAGGGCCTCACGAGCATCGACCGGGACCTGCGGGTCACCAACGTGCTCGCCGAGCGGTTCGAGCTGACCGCCCCGACACAGTGGACAGTCCGCCTGCGCGACGACATCCGCTACTCGGACGGCAGCCGGGTCGCCGTCGCCGACGTCGACACCGCGCTCGCCATGTACCAGCAGGTGCAGGGCAGCTTCCTCGCCGGCTTCTTCCCCGAGTGGCCCAGGGTCAACCAGCTCGACGACCGCACGTTCACGCTCGACACCGAGCGGCCGTTCCCGGTCCTCGACTACCTGATGGCCAACATCCTCATCACCCCGGCGAAGGACAACAAGCCCGAGGAGCTGCAGTCCGGCATCGGCACCGGACCCTACGTCGTCGCCGAGTCCAGCCGGGGCACCGGCGACTACACGTTGCGCCGCAACGAGAACTACTGGGGCACCCGCGCGGTCGTCCCCGAGGTGCGCGTGCGGTTCGTGCCGGAGGAGTCCAGCCGCGTCGTGTCCATGCGCTCCGGCGAGGTCGACGTGATCGACACGATCTCGCCCGACTCCGCCGACCAACTCGCGGGCCTGCCGGGTGTGCACGTCGAGTCCGTCGACGGCACGCGCACCAACCAGCTCTTCTACAACTTCCGCAAGCCCGAGGACCACCCGCTGTCCAACCCGAAGGTGCGCGAGGCCCTCACCTACGCCATCGACCAGCACGCGCTGGCCAACGACGTGCTCGCCGGCTCGGTCACCTCGGCCACCGGCGTCGTCGCGGCGACCCTGCGTGGCGCCACCGACAACCACGCCTACACCCACGACCCGCGCAAGGCCAGGCAGATGCTCGACGCGGCAGGCGTGCGCGACCTCGAGCTGACGCTCATCTGGGAGTCCGGCGAGTTCGCGAGCGACGCCTTCGTGATGGAGGCCGTCACCCAGATGCTCGGCGACGTCGGCGTCCGCGTGAAGCTGCACGAGTTCCAGCCCGGCGGCGACATCTCCGCGTGGCGCCAGGGCAAGGGCGGCGACTGGGACGTGCTCGGCAACGGCTACGGCAACCCGACCGGCCTCGCGCTCACCAGCCTGCAGGGCATGTACGGCGGCACGCCGGAGAAGGAAGCCACCCGCGACACCTACCAGGGCTACGTCTTCCCCGACGTCGCCCAGCTGATCGTCGACGCGTCGTCCGAAGTGGACGATGACCGCCGCGACCAGCTCCTCGCACGGGCACAGGACGCCGTGTGGGACACCTGGCCGTGCCTGTGGGCGTTCGTGCCGAACTCCGTACTGGCACAACGGGACCGCGTGCGTGACCTGCTGCTCGCGCCCAACAACTCCTACGACCTCAGTGCGACGAAGCTGGAGGCGTGAGAATGCTTCGATACCTGGCCAAGCGGATCGGCCAGAGCGTGCTCACGCTCGCGCTGACCATCACGGCCGTGTTCGTCCTGTTGCGACTCGCGCCTGGCGACCCCGCCTACGCCTACGCCGGCCCCACCGCCACGAACGAGGACCTGGCCCGCATCCGCGAGCAGTTCGGCCTCGACGGGTCGATCCTCAGCCAGTTCGGCACGTTCCTCAAAGGACTGGTGCACGGCGACCTCGGCACCTCGTTCTCCTTCCAGGCACCCGCGCTCGACGTGGTGATGGAACGCCTGCCCTACACCATCACCCTGGCGTTGGCGGCGATCATCGTGACCGCGGTCGTCGCGGTGCCGCTCGGCGTGTGGATGGCGCGGCACGTCGGCACCGCCCGTGAGTTCGGCGCCAACCTCACCACGATCGCGGCGCAGTCGATGCCGGAGTTCTGGAGCGGCATCATGCTGCTCACGGTGTTCGCGGTGCTGGTGCCGATCCTGCCCGCGTCCGGGTTCGCCACGTGGGGCGGGCTGGTGTTGCCGACGCTGACCGTCGCGCTGCTGCAGGTCGCGTTGATCAGCCGGATGGTCGGCCGCGAGATGTCCGGTGCGATGTCCGCGCCGCACATCACGGTCGCCAGAGGGCGCGGCGTGTCCGAACGGGCGCTGACCTGGCGTTACGGCATGGCGAACTCGGCCATCCCGGTGCTCACCGCGCTCGGCACCCGCTTCGCCGCGATGCTCAACGGCGTCGTGGTCGTCGAGGTGGTGTTCGCGTGGCCGGGTGTCGGCTCACTCGTCGTCCGCGCACTCGAGACCCGCGACTACCCGCTGATCCAGGCCACCGTCCTCGTCACCGCCACGCTCACCGTCCTGGTGCAGCTGCTCGTCGACCTCGCCTACCCGCTGCTGGACCCGAGAGTCCGCCTCACGGACAGGACCTCGGCCCGAAGCGCCCCGTCGGCGTTGCGCGTCCAGGAAGGAGCAACGGTATGACCGTCACCGCAACCCCGCCACCCGCCGCCGCCACCCGGCCCAGCCGGGTCACCGAGGCGGACCTCCGCCGCGCGGGGGTCCGCAGGCGTGGGCGCAGTGCCCGGGTCAAGCTCTGGACCGGCGCCATCTGCACCCTGCTCGTCGTCGTGCCCGTGCTGCTGGCCGGTGTGCTCCCGCTGCAGGGCCCCGACGAACAGGACCTCGGCGCGCGGCGGCTCGCGCCCTTCACCGACGGGCACCTGTTCGGCACCGACCAGATCGGCCGCGACGTCCTGTCCCGCGTGCTGCACGGCGGCCAGACCTCGCTCGTCATCGGGCTCCTGGCCGTGCTCGTGTCGGGTGTCATCGGCATCACCCTCGGCGCGCTCGCCGGCTTCTACCGGGGCTGGGTCGACGCGGTGGTGTCCCGCCTGCTCGAGGCGCAGATGTCCCTGCCGCTGCTGTTGATGCTGCTGCTCGTGGTCGCGTTGTTCGGCCCGTCGATCACCGTGATCACGTTCGTCATCGCCATCGCGCAGTGGCCCGAGGTGGCACGGCTGACCCGGTCGCTCGTCCTGGTCGAGCGCGGCAAGCCCTACGTGGCCGCGGCGACCGTGCTCGGCCTGCGCAGGATCGCGATCCTCGCCAGGCACGTCGTGCCGAACATCGTGAAGCAGGCGAGCCTCGTGGTGCTCCTGCTGCTCGCACAGGCGGTCCTGCTGGAGAGCGCCCTGTCCTACCTCGGTGCCGGGCCGGAGCGCCCGTTCGCCACCTGGGGCCGGATCATCTCCGACGGCCAGGACTACATCACCACGTCCTGGTGGCTCGTCACGCTGCCCGGCCTGTTCATCGTCCTGCTCGTCGTCGGCGTGAACCTGCTCGGCGACGGCCTGCGTGACCGCACGGCCCGTTCGAAGAGGAAGGAGGCCTGAGATGACCGACGCCCCCCTACTGGAGGTCGAGGACCTGCAGGTCGAGATCATCACCGCCACCGGAGTGGTCCGCGCGGTCGACGGCGTCTCGTTCCGCGTCGAGCGCGGCGAGACCGTGACGATCATCGGCGAGTCCGGCTCCGGCAAGTCCACCACCGCGATGGGCGTGCTGCGGCTGCTGCCCCCCGAGGCCGTCGTCTCCGGGCACGTCCGCCTCGACGGCGTCGACGTGGTCGCCGACCCGAAGGCCGCGGCCCGCCTGCGTGGCCACGCGGTCGTCCTCGTGCCACAGGACCCGATGACCTCGCTCTCACCCGTGCACACCATCGGCCGCCAGCTCGGCGACGCGGTCCGGCTCGCGGGCACCCGCGGCAAGGCCGAACGCACGGCCCGCGCGGTCGAGCTGCTCACCTCGGTACGCATCAAGGACCCGGCCGACGCACTGCGCAGGTACCCGCACCAGCTGTCCGGCGGGCAGCTGCAGCGGGTGCTCATCGCCATCGCGCTCGCCGGCAGCCCACGCCTGCTCGTCGCCGACGAGCCGACCTCCGCGCTCGACGTCACCGTGCAGGCCGGCATCCTCGACCTGCTGCTGGAGCTGCAGGAACGCACCGGCGTCGGCATCCTCATGATCACCCACGACCTCGGCGTCGCACGCCTGGTGTCCGACCGCATCCACGTGATGCGTGACGGCGCCTTCGTCGAGTCCGGCGCCGCGGCCGACATCGTCGACCGGCCCGGACGCGAGTACACGCGGGCGTTGCTGGCCGCCGTGCCGAGGCTGGGTACCTTCACCGACGAACCCGTGGGGAGCACCCGATGAGCCCGCTGCTGTCCGTCGAGGACCTCGTCGTCTCCTACGGCGGCCTGCGTGCCGTCGACGGGGTGAGCTTCACGGTCGACGAGGGCACGACCCTCGCCATCGTCGGCGAGTCCGGCTGCGGCAAGTCGTCCGTGGCGAACGCACTGGTGCGGCTGGTGACCCCGGAGTCCGGGCGCGTCGTCCTCGACGGCGTCGACATCGCCAGGATGCCCGAGCGCACGCTGCGGCCACTGCGCCGCAAGATCCAGATGGTGTTCCAGGACCCGTACGGCTCGCTCGACCCGCACCTGACCGCCGGCCGGATCGTCGCGGAGCCGCTGTCCGGCCTGTCCCGCGCCGCACGGGACAAGGAGGCCGCGCGGCTGCTCGACCTCGTCCGCCTGCCTGCCGGGATCGCCGAGCGCAGGCCGGCGGAGCTGTCCGGCGGGCAGCGCCAGCGGGTCGGCATCGCGCGTGCCCTGGCCACGAGCCCCCGGCTGCTGGTGTGCGACGAGGCGACGAGCGCGCTGGACGTGAGCGTGCAGGCGCGGGTGTTGGAACTGCTCACCGAGCTGCAGGCCGAGCAGGGTCTCACCTACCTGTTCATCTCCCACAACCTGGGCGTGGTGCGGGAGATCAGCTCGCGGATCGTGGTGATGCGGGCCGGCGTGATCGTCGAGTCCGGCACCACCGCCGACGTGCTCGCCTCGCCGACCCACGAGTACACGAGGAGACTGCGAAGGGCCGCGCTCGACCCGACCACCATGCGCGGCGTCAAACCACGCGAGCTGGTGGCACAACGATGACCTTCACCGTCCCCGGGGCACCCGTCGCCTCGTCCCGCCTGGTGCTCGGCACGATGACCTTCGGCGACACCGTCGACGCGGCGGGCGCGGCGGCCATGCTCGACGCCGCACTCGACGCGGGCATCACCTCGGTGGACACGGCGAACGGCTACGCGGGCGGCGAGACCGAGCGGATCCTCGCGCCACTGCTCGCCACCCGCCGCGACCGGGTCGTGCTCGCCACGAAGGCAGGCATGCCGCACCCGGACGCCGGCGAGCACGCCCTGTTGTCCGCGAAGGGCCTGCGGCTCTCGCTGGAGGGTTCGCTGCGCAGGCTCGGTGTGGACCGGGTCGACCTGTTCTACCTCCACCAGCCAGACCGGGCCACGCCGATCGAGGAGACGCTGACCGCCGTGGCCGAGGCCGTCGACGCGGGCCTGGTCGGCGCGCTGGGCGTGTCGAACTACTCGGCGTGGCGGATCGGCGAGGTCAACACGGTCGCCGACCGCGTCGGCTGTCCCCGGCCGGTCGTCGCGCAGCAGCTGTACAACCTGCTCGCGCGCCGCGTCGAGGAGGAGTACCTGGAGTTCGCGCGGGTCACCGGCCTCGCCACGATGGTGTACAACCCGCTCGGCGGGGGCCTCCTGACCGGCAGGCACCGCTTCGACGAGGACACCACCGCCGGCCGCTTCGGCGACTCGCGCCTGGCCGCCATGTACCGCGACCGGTACTGGCAGCCCGGTTTGTTCGCGGCGGTCGAGCGCCTGACCGAGATCGCGGGCGACGCGGGTGTGCCGCTGACCGAGTTGGCGCTGCGCTGGCTCGCCGGTAGCGACGATGTCCACGCGATACTGCTCGGTGGCTCGAAACTCGCGCACCTGCGGCAGAACGTCGACGCGGTGGCGGCAGGCCCGCTGCCCGACGACGTGTTCGCCGCGTGTGCCGAGGTCGGCGCCGCACTCCGCGGCCCGATGCCCGCCTACCACCGCTAGGAGGACGTTCCCCGTGCCAGACTCCCGTTTCCGTGCCTTCGCCGACCGCCTTCGCGCCCGCGAGCGCGCCGTCGGCTACTGGGTGGCGCTCGACAGTCCGATGTCGACCGAGCGCATCGCCCGGCTCGGCTACGACTACGTCGTGCTCGACGCCCAGCACGGCCTGCTCGGCTACTCGGGCCTGCTGGCCGGTCTGACCGCGATCGACGCGGCGGGCGGCTCGGTCGGCATGGTGCGGGTGGAGGCGAACGACCCGACCTACATCGGCAAGGCACTGGACGCGGGTGCGGGTGGCGTGATCGTCCCGCTGGTGGACAACGCGGCCGACGCGGCCTCGGCCGTGGCCTCGGCGCACTACCCGCCGTCGGGCCGCCGCAGCTACGGCCCCATGCGTTCCGGCCTGCGGGTCGGCCCGGTCCCGGCGGACACGAACGCGTCGGTGGTCGTCCTCGCGATGATCGAGACCCCCGACGGGCTCGCGAACATCCGCGAGATCTGCGCGACCCCCGGCCTGGACGGCGTCTACGTCGGCCCCTCGGACCTGTGCATCGCGGTCGGCGGCGCCTTCCCCAACGACCCGGCGGTCGCGGACGTGTTCGAGGCCGCCCTGGTCACGATCCGGGAGACGGCCGCCGAGGCGGGCATCGCCGCGGGCATCCACACGTTCTCGGGAGAGAATGCCGCCCGCCGCCTGGCCGAGGGCTACACCTACGCCACGGTCTCCTCCGACCTGACCCACCTGGAACAGTCGGCCGCCGCCCACCTGGCGACCGCGACCGCCACCGCCTGACCCGCACTGAAGGACGCCTTCCTGACGCCCAGCGTTACGAAGGCGTCCTTCAGTGCGTGCGGTAGCGGGAGAACGTGATGCCGCTGCGGAACGACTTCGCCTCCAGGAGCGTCAGCTTCGGCTGTGTGAAACCGTCCGGGAAGAGCCTGCGGCCACGACCCTGCACGACGGGGTAGACGAACAGCCGGAACTCGTCGACCAGCCCGGCGCCGATCAGCGTGTGGCACAACGTGATGCTGCCGGTCACCACGATGTCCTGGCCCGGCTTCCCCTTCAGCGCGCGAACCTCCTCGACGGCGTCACCGGACAGCACCTCGGAGTTCTGCCACTCCGGCTCGGTCATCGTCGACGAGACGACGTACTTCCGAACCTGGTTGAGATAGTCGGTGACACCGGTGGCGTCGTCGGTCTGCTCGGGCCAGTAGCCACGCAGGTCCTCGAAGGTCCGGCGTCCCACCAGGAACGCGTCCGCCGCGCTGTCCTGGCGGTGCATCTCCTCCCGCAGGTCCGAGCTGTCCACATCGGCCTGTCCCTGGGGATCGAACCATTCGTCCAGCATCTCGACGGAACCGTCGACCGTGATGTTCTGCGTGATGGCGAGCGTGCGCATCGGTGGCCTCCCAATCTCGCGTGTCGCACCCATGCTGTAACAGACCACCGGGGCACGCAGAACTCATCGGCGCCGCAACTTGTCTGTTATCGCTAACAGTGCGAGATCCCGGCCAGTTCGATTTCGCCGGGAGGGCTTGCCTGCCGTGATGTGAGCGCTCACACTCTTGGGGTTACCGCGATCAGCGACGACCTCGGGAGCAGCGATGAGGGTGCCGAAGAGACTGGTCAGTGCCGTCGTGGCGGCGGTCACCCTGGCCGCCACGACCGGCGTCGCGAGCGCCACGGCACCCCTCGCGCTCCCGCGACCGGCGCTCCACTACGAGTTCGACGCGGACGACCTGACCAGCGGCGCCGTTACCGACTCCGCAGGCAACGGGCTGGACGGCGTGCTCGTCAACGGCACGACCGCGGCACTCGTCGACGGCGCCGACGGTGGCGTGGCGATCGACCTCCCCGGCGGCGGGCCGGCGTCGACCGGCGCGTACGTGCGCCTGCCGAGGGAGGTCCTCGCGGGCGGGACCGACCTGACCGTGTCCGTGCGGCTGCGCTGGGACGGCACGACCGCCCCGTGGCAGTGGATCTACGCGCTGGGCAGGGACACCGGCCGCTACCTGTTCTCAACGCCCTACAACGGTGACGGCCGCCTGCGTTCCGCGGTCACCACCGCGGGCGGCGGGGCAGAGGCTCAGGTCACCGGCTACACCGCGTTGCCCGCGAACGTCTGGCGCACCCTCACCGTCACGCTCGACACGACCGCCGACCGCGTGACCTCCTACCTCGACGGCACCGCCGTGGCGTCGGCCGCCACGACCGCGACGGCGGGTGAGCTGCTGGACACCGCCGAGTTCGCGGGCTACCTCGGCAAGTCGTTCTACCAGGACCCGCTGTTCGACGGCGCGGTCGACGACTTCCTGGTCTACCGCGAGGCGTTGACCGCGGCACAGGTCGCCGAGAGCGTCGGCGGTCAGGTGCCGACGCCGGTCGCGCTGTCGCAGGACAGCTTCGCCGTGCGGACCACGACCGGCACGGCGCCCGCGTTGCCTGCCGGTGTGCGTGCCGCGTTCACGGACGGTTTCGACCGCCAGGTGCCGACCGCGTGGTCCACCGTGGACCCGGACGACTACGCCGCACCGGGCACGTTCACGGTCACCGGGTCGGCGGCGGACCACCCGCTCCGTGCCACCGTGACCGTGGTCCGCGAAGGTCAGCTGATCGTGGACCTCGCGCAGGACACCGGCGAGTTCCACGGCGGCGCCGCGGGCACCCTGTACGGGCTCTACGGGCAGGGAGTGCCGACCAACAACCTCATCGAGGGGATGAACCTGCGTACGGTCTCCACCAAGGCGCAGGACGGCCCGCAGCACCCGGGCGCCGACGCGCTCGAGGTGGTCGAACCGCTGGCGGACAGCACCGACGGCGACGTCTACATCTACATGACCGACATCCACCGGGGCTTCCCGTACCAGTGGCCCGGCGCCACGCCCGCGGAGAAACTCGCCCTGTACCGGGAGAAGGTCGCCACCCAGGTCGACCAGGTGCTCCGACTGGCGCCGCAGTACCGCGACAACATCGTGTTCGTGCCGTTCAACGAGCCAGAGGGCAACATGTTCGGCACGGGGGAGTGGAGCTACGACGGCACGAGCTGGCTCACCGACCCCACCGACTACTTCGCCGCGTGGGACGACTTCTACCGCCTCGTCAGGTCGAGGATGCCGGCCGCCCGCGTCGCCGGTCCCAACACGAGCATCCTGTTCGACCAGGTCAAGGACTTCCTCGTCCACACCCGCGACGCGGGCACGCTGCCGGACGTCGTCACGTGGCACGAGCTGAGCCATCCCGAGCAGGTGCGGACGAGTGTCGCCCGCTACCGCGCCTGGGAGGCGGAGCTGCTGCCTGGGGTGACCCTTCCGGTCAACGTCAACGAGTACGCGTTCAACTACCACACCTCGGTGCCCGGCCAGATGGTCCAGTGGCTGTCCGCGATCGAGGAGTCCAAAGTGGACGCCGACATGGCGTACTGGAACATCGACGGCAACCTGTCCGACTCCGCCGTGCAGGCCAACCGGGCCAACGGGCAGTGGTGGCTGTTCAACGCCTACGGCGGCATGAGTGGCCACACGGTTCGGGTGAGCCCACCGTTCCCCGGCGAGAACTACTCACTCCAGGGCGTCGCGACCGTCGACCGGGCGAAGCGGCAGGCGCGGGCCGTCCTCGGCGGGTCGACCGGCCGGGGGTGGGTCCAGTTCACCAACGTGCCCGCCGCCGTGTTCGGTGACCGGGTGCACGCCTGGGTGCGGGAGATCCCGTGGACGGGCCAGATCGGCGACTCCGGGCCGCCGCGACTGGTCGCCGAGGAAACCCTGCGCGTGCGCGACGGCCAGGTGCTGTTCGACTTCGACGGCGGCGACCTGCCGAGGATCACGGAGTCCTCGGCGTACGAGATCGTGCTGACCCCACAGGGAAGCGACCGCCCGTCCGGCGTGTCACCCTCGACCTGGCAGGGATCCTACGAGGCCGAGGACGCGGCCCACACCGGTGACGGGTACAGCCGCAACGGACCGGAGGGCTCGCCGTCCGACGTGTCGAAGTTCTACACCTCGGGTGCCCACGACGTCGGCGGGCTGCGTACCGGCTCGAACGTGGCGCTCGACTTCACCGTGGACGTCCCGAACGACGGCACGTACGACCTGAGCGTCTTCGCGAACTCGCTCAACACCTACGACCTGGTGAGGGAACAGGGCCCGACCAACGTGTTCCTGCGTGTCGACGGCGCGGCGGAACAGGAGCTGTACCTGCCGCTCGGCTACAAGTGGGTGGTCTGGGACCACACCGACACGACGGTGAGGCTCACCAGGGGCCGGCACGTCGTCACCCTCGCCGCGCGGAGCAAGGACGGCACCCGGGGTACGAAGGGTGACGCGATCGTCGACCGGCTGACCCTGTCGCTGCCGAACCCCCGTGCGCGCACGGAGGCTCTCGAGGCGGAACTGTCCTGGTTGGACGGTGGACGGCCGGTGTACGACCAGCGCCGGGCGTCGGGATCGGGAGCCGTCGAACTGGGCAGGAACGAGGCGGCGACGTTCTGGGTGTACTCGGCCACCGACGCCGAGTCGACGATCCACGTGGACACCCTGGCGGGGCGGGCAGACCTGACGGTCAACGGACAGGACGCGGGCCCCGCGGGGAACACGGCGGTGTCGCTGTCCGGCGGCATCAACAAGGTCACGGTCACCGGCAGCGCACACCGCACGCTGGTGGACCGGATCACCGTCACGCCGACCGATGCGATGCGCCCCGCGACCTACGAGGCGGAGGACGCGCGGCGGGCGGGCACGGTCGAGGCGGCCGCACTGTCGCGGGCGAGCGGAGGCGAGGCCGTACGAGGCATCGGCGGCGAACCGGGCAACGGCAACACCCTGACGTTCACGGTGCGGGCCGCGAAGGCGGGAGTGCACGCCGTCCGGGTCCGCTACGCCAACCCCGAACAGTCCGAGGCGACGCACTACAACCCCGACCCGCTCGCCAGGCACGCGGACATCTCGGTCAACGGCGGCGCCGCGACGCGGGTGTCGTTCCCGCACTCCTTCCACGAGAACAACTTCTGGGAGCAGACCGTCTACCTGAGGCTCGACCGAGGCGCGAACACGATCTCGTTCCGCTCGGAGGAACTACCGAACTTCGACGGCGTGACCTACGCGTCGGACACCTTCCCGGGCGTCCTGCTCCGCTCGTCGGAGGCACCCGTCATCGACCGCATCACGGTGGTGCCCTTCGCGGAATGAGCGGCATGCGCGCCACCGTCGCACGTGTTTCGGCCGTGATGCAATGTTTCGGGCCACTCGTGCGTGAGTAGTGCGGAGGTGGCCGTTTTGGGCGACAGTGACGATCCGCCGGACTTCCAGTCCTGGGTCGGGGCACACGGTGACGCGTTGATGCGGTTCGCGTACCTGGTGACCGGCGACCACGACCGTGCGGCCGACGCGGTCCAGGACGCGCTGGTCGCCGTCTGCCAACGATGGCAGCGGATCGTCGCACGTGGGAGCCCGGACGCCTACCTGCGTCGTTGCGTGGTCAACGCGGACACGTCGCGGTGGCGGCGGTTCCTGCGCATGGAGCGGCTCGAACCCGACCCGACGCTGTTCGCCGAGCCGGGGACCGGCGTCGACACGGCGGGTCGGGTCGTCCTCGAGGACGCCATGTGGTCGCTGTGCCTGCGGCTTCCGGCCCGGCAGCGGGCGGCGATCGTGCTGCGTTACTACGAGGACTACGCGGACGCGGAGATCGCGGCGGTCCTGGACTGTTCGGTGAGCACCGTGCGTTCCCAGATCCACCGCGGTCTCGCCACGCTCCGCGACAGGATCGGCGAGACTGAGGAGGCGGTTACGCCATGACTGGTTCCGACGACGCGATGACGGACACGCTGACCAGCGCGTTCCGGCGGCACGCCGGGCAGGCGCCGCCGGTGGACGGCCTCCCGGAGAAGGTGGTGGTCCTCGCCAGGAGGCGCCGCCGCCTGCGGGTCACCGTGGCCGTCGCCGCGATCGTGGTGGCCGCGGCGAGCATCCCGGTGGCCTTCGTGGCGTCGGTCCGCGACACCGTGCCCACGGCGACCCGGCCGCATCCGGCGTGGCGGTGGGAGTCCTACCGGGGCATCGAGGTCCAGGTGCCCCCTGACTGGGGGTACGGGGTACCCGGTCGCTCCTGGTGCGCCGGGACGGAGAGGGGCGCGCCCCGGCCCGGCGCAGTCGGGAGACCAGGTCCTGTCCAGGACGTCCGGTGCATGCCGGACTACCCACCCGTCGACCAGCGGGAGAACTGGCTCGTCTTCGGCGGGAACGAGGCAGGCGTACACCGCTACGACGCGGGCTGGGTCGAGGAGACGCGCCGGCTCCACGGCGGGTCCGTCACCGTCTTCACCGACGACGCCGCGTTGCGCAGGGCCATCCTCGGCTCGGTCCGACCCATCGTCGGCACCGACGAGCACGGCTGCCCGGTCGACCACGGCGTGGTCGGCGACCAGGCAGGGTACCGGCCCACCGACGGCGGGCTGCCCAGGCCCGAGACGGTCGAGTCGGTGTCCGTCTGCCGGTACACGTTGACGTCGGGCTCCGCCTTCCCGCTGCTGTCGTCCGGCCGCCTCACCGGCGAGGCCGCAGGCAGGGTCGTGGCCGCCATCCGGTCGGCACCCGAGAGCGACGTCACCGTGGCGGGAGATGGCGCCGAGATCGCCGTGCTGCGACTCCACACCGACGACGACCGCACCCGTGAGGTCGTCGTGCGCTACAGCGACAGCACGGGGAACGGCTTCGACGACGGGACGACGAGGCGCGAGCTGACCGCCGACGCGATCCGTCCGCTGCTGACCGGACCCAACAGCCCGTCGCAGCTGTCCGGGGCCGTCGCGAAGCTGCTCGGGGGCTGAGGTCCTGGCCGGTCCCTACTCGCCCGTCCGGCCGGCTCAGCAGGCGGCGAGCCGGTCCAGCAGCTCCTGGAGCAGCGCGTGCTCGCCGGGGCCCAGTCCGGCGGGGTCCTCGCGGACCCGGTCGGACAGTTCGTGGTCGCGGCCGTCCTCGGGCTGGGTGATCGTCGCGCTACGAGTACACGACCGAGCTGCTGGACTCGACGGCGGGAGGCGGCGGCCGGTACCTGCTCGAGATAGCGCCGTGAGCACCTGGTTCGTCACCGGTGACACCCTGGACGGGTTCGGCGTGGCCTACGCCGACGCCGCGCTCCGCCGGGGAGACCGCGTCGCGTTGACCTCGCGGCGGCCCGAGGAGCTGCGTGCCTGGGCGGAGCCCTGCGGCGACCGGGTCATGGTCCTGCCGCTGGACGTCACCGACGCACGGCAGGTCCGGGCCGCGGTTCGACCCCGCGCCGCCGCCGAGCAGGCACACGGCCCGTCGCAGGATCCGCCGCGGCAGTGGCTGCAGGGCGAACCGGCCCGCGAGGTCCTCGACGGCCCCGCCGAGAGCATCCACCTGCTCGTGGGCATCCACCCGAACGCGCATGTCACCCGCTCCGATCCAGGCACCGCCGCTGGTGTCCACGATCGAGAACAGGCGTCGCCGCAGCCCCCGACCGGGTACGTTCAGGCGCGGCTCTTGATCGTCTTCATCGTCAGGTGGGAGTCGACGCGGCCGATGCCGGGCGTGTCCTCGAGCGTGTGGGTGACGAACCGCTCGAACGACTCGAGGTCGGCCGTGGCGACGCGCAGGAAGTAGTCGGGCAGCCCGAACATGCGGCGGAACTCGACGACCTCGGGGTAGGCGGCGACGAGCGCCTCGAACCGGGAGACGGTGGCCCGGTCCTTGGTCGCGAGGTCGACGTTGACGATCACCTCGAACCCGCGGCCTGCGCTGACCGGGTCGACCCGGGCGTGGTAGCCGGTAATGACGCCGTCCTGCTCGAGCCTGCGCACCCGGCGCAGGCACGGCGCGGGCGTGAGCCCCACGCGGTCGGCCAGCTCGGTGTTGGTCAGCCGGGCGTCCGCGGCCAGCTCGTCGATGATTGCGCGGTCGATACGGTCCACGCCGAATTATTGCGCTGCGACTCACCGAACAGCAATGACTGGCAATCGCGTTGCGGCCCTCGCGAGATACGTTGCTCCGGTGGCGACGATCTCCGAGCTGTACCACTACCCGGTGAAGAGCTGTGCGGGCGTCCGCGTCCCTGCCGGCGCGCTCGGCCCCGCCGGGCTGGCGCACGACCGGCGGTTCCTCGTGACCGATCCGGCGGGCACGTTCCGGACCCAGCGTCGCGACCCGCTGCTCGCGACGATCACCCCGGCCGTCGACGACACGTGGCTGACGCTGTCCGCACCGGGCGCGGGCGCGGTTCGCGTCCGCATCGACACGGAGGCGCCGCGCAGGCCGGTGACCCTGTTCGGCGAGGGCTTCCGGGGTATCGACCAGGGCGACGAGGCCGCCGCGTGGCTGGGGGCAGTGCTGGGTGCGGCCAGCCGGCTCGTGGTCGCGCCGCCGGAGCACGACCGCGTCACCGACGGCCGCACCCCCGGCACCTCCGCCTACGCCGACAGCTGCCCGGTGCACCTGCTGTCGGCCGCGTCGCTGCGCGAGCTGAACGACCGGATCACCGCGCGGGGCGGCGACCCCGTGCCGATGAGCAGGTTCCGGCCGAACGTCGTGGTCGACGGCTGGGACGCGCACGAGGAGGACCACGCCCCGCGCCTCACGATCGGCGGCGCGGCGCTGGCCTACGCGAAACCGGCGATCCGGTGTGCCGTCACGATGGTGGACCAGCGGACCGGCCGCCGCGCGGGCCCGGAACCACTGCGGACCCTCGCGTCCTACCGCCGCGCCCCCGGCGGCGTCGCGTTCGGCGGGAAGTACGCGGTGGCGCGCCCCGGCCCGGTCGCGGAGGGCGACCCGGTCACCGTCGCCGACCGGTCCGAAGCGGACCTCGGCCGGTGAGGCCGTCGCTACGATGGCAGGCATGGGGGAGATCACCTCGGCCGCGCGCCTGCGGGCGCTGCCGTCGCTCGCCGGACCGCTGCCCGGGTTCGACCCGGACGCCGCGCCTGCCGACCCGGACGAGCTGTTCGGCCACTGGCTCGCGGAGGCGGTCGAGGCCGGAGTCGTCGAGCCGCACGCGATGACACTGTCCACCGTGGACCCGACGGGACGGCCGTCGGCGCGGGTGCTGATCCTGAAGTACCTCGTCGACGGCTGCTGGGCGTTCGCGACGGGTTCCGGGAGCCGCAAGGGCAAGGAGCTGGCCGACACACCGTGGGCCGCGCTGACGTTCTACTGGCCGGCACCGGGCCGTCAGGTGCGGGTCCGCGGCGCGGTCAGCCCGGCGAGCGCGGACGAGAGCGCGGCGGACTTCCTCGCCCGCTCCCCGGGTGCCCGGGGAGCGGGGCTCGTCGGTAACCAGAGCGAGCCCCTGTCCGGCCTCGCGGAACGCGACCGCGTCCTCGACGACGCGACCGGACGCGCGGCGGCCGACCCGGGCCTGGTCGCACCGGAGTGGACGGTGTACCGGGTGGTGGCCGACGAGGTGGAGTTCTGGCAGGGCGACGAGCGGCGTCGACACGTCCGGCTCAGCTACACCCGCGACGGTGACGGATGGGTGCGCCGGCTGCTGTGGCCGTGACCGCCGGTCACCACTGGTAGGGCAGGAACTTCCCGTCCAGTGTCACCACGACGCGGTCTCCCGCCGGGTCGGGCACCTTGGCGACGTCCATCCGGAAGTTGATGGCGCTCATGATCCCGTCGCCGAACTGCTCGTGGATCAGCTCCTTGATCGTCGGCCCGTAGACCTGCAGCACCTCGTAGAACCGGTAGATCGTCGGGTCGACCGGCACCGCGGTGTCCAGGGCGCCCCTGGTCGGTTGCAGCCGCAGTGCCAGGACCTGCTCGTCGGTCAGCTCCAGCAGCTCACCGGCCTTCACAGCGACGTCCTCCGGTACCGGGTGCTGACCGAGCAGAGCCGCCGTCGTCCACACGAGCGGCCGGTCGAGCGCCTCCGCGATCGCCGCCCAGCTCAGTCCGAGCCGGGTCTTGGCCGCCAGAACCGCCTGTCCTGTCTCAGTTTTCGTGGTCATGTGGCCGATGGTGGCGGTGCCGTCCCGCGAGGTCCAGTGCCGGACGCCGTCGGTGAGACCCAGTTCACGGTCGACTACCGGTACCTTCTCGAACGGGGCGGCATCGGGGCAGTCGGTGACGCTCGACCCGACGATCGAGTGGAGAGCCGCATGGCCGAGTTCGACGTTCGCACCGCCGCCGGGACCGTGCGTGGCCGGGTCGAGGACGGGTTGACGGTCTTCCGCGGCATCCCCTTCGCCGAGCCGCCGGTGGGGGAGCTGCGGTTCTTGGCGCCCGAGCCCGCCCGCGCGTGGGACGGGGTGCGGGAGGCGTTCGAGTTCGGGCCCCCGCCGCCGCAGGACATGGGCTCACTGGGCCGTCCCGGCGCGATCGTGGCGGCCGAGGGCGACGACTGGCTGACCGTCAACGTCTGGACGCCCGACCCGGCCGGGCGGCGCCCGGTACTGGTGTGGATCTACGGCGGCGCCTACCGGTTGGGGTTCTCCGGCAGCCCCGGCTACGACGCCCGGCACATCGCCCGCGACGGCGACCTCGTGGTGGTCTCCTTCAACTACCGCCTCGGCATCGAGGGGTTCACCCAGATCGAGGGCGCGCCCGCCAACCGGGGACTGCTCGACCAGGTGGCCGCGTTGGAGTGGGTGCGGGACAACATCGCCGCGTTCGGCGGTGACCCAGGCCAGGTGACGATCGTGGGCGAGTCGGCGGGTGCCGGGGCGGTCGCGGCGTTGCTCGCCATGCCGAGCGCGGCGGGACTGTTCCGGCGAGCCGTCGCGCAGAGCGTGCCGGGCGTGTTCCTCTCACCGGAGCTGGGTGCGGACATCACGACCGCGATCGCCGCCGAGCTGGACCTCGCGCCGACGGTCGCTGATCTGTCCACAGTGGACCCCCGTGAGCTGACCGGGGCCGGTGCGGCGATGTCGGCGAACATCATCCGGCATGCCGGGCGCTGGGGTCAGGTGGCGTACTCGCTGAGCCCGTTCGCGCCGGTCGTCGACGGCGAGGTGTTGCCCACCACGCCGTGGGCGGCGCTCGCCGCCGGTGCGGCACGGGACGTGGAGCTGGTCGTCGGACACAACCGGGACGAGTACCGGCTGTTCATCGCGTTGGCCGGGCAGCTGGGCAAGATCGGCGCGGAGGACGCGGAGCTGGCCCTGCGGGTCTACGGCCCCGGCGGCGACTACCGGGCGGCGTTCCCGGACGCTTCCGCGGCCCGGCTGTACGAGCTGGTCCACTCCGACTGGCTGTTCCGCATGCCGACCCTGCGCCTCGCGCAGGAACAGGCCGCCGCCGGTGGTCGTGCGTTCATGTACGAGCTGACCTGGCAGTCGTCGGGTATGGGTGGTGAGCTGGGTGCCTGCCACGGACTCGACGGGCCGCTGCTGTTCCGCACCTTCGACGCCCACCTCGGCCCGCTGCTCATCGACCCGGCGGCACCGGAGGAGGCCGAGGCCCTGTCCGCGCGCTTCCGAGGGGCATGGACGGCGTTCGTCGCGACGGGTGATCCCGGCTGGCCCGCGTACGACGACGACCAGCGCCTGGTCCAGGTCTTCGACACACCGTCGGAAGTCGTGCCCTATCCGGAAGAGACGTCGCGGCGACTCTGGGAGGCCCACACCTTCGGGGCACTGCCGTTGCTCCAGGGCTGACCGGGCGCCGCCGGTTAGGCTGCCCGTCGTGATCATTCGTCATGTGACCTTCGACTGTGCCGACCCGTACGCGCTCGCGACCTTCTGGAGCGACGTGACCGGGTGGCCGGTGTCCGACGTGGACAAGCCGGGCGACGCCGAGGTCCTCGTCGAGGCACCGTCACCCGTGCCGGGGCTGCTGTTCATCCGGGTGCCGGAAGGCAAGACGGCGAAGAACCGGGTCCACTTCGACTGGATGCCGGTCGAGCGCACCCGCGACGAGGAGGTCGACCGCGTCATGGCCCTCGGCGCCACACTGCACGAGGACCACCGCACCCCGGAAGGGCTCGGCTGGGTCACGCTGCGGGACCCCGAGGGCAACGAGTTCTGCGTGGAGCGAAGCGCGGCCGAACGGGGCGCGTGACCCGACACCGACTAGCGCCGCCATCACCGGGAAACAATAGGGCGGTGGTATTTCCAGGGTGATATTCGCCTCTTTGTCATTGTGGAGGTGAAATCATGATCGTGTTCCGGTTACTGGTGCTCGTCATGACCCTGGTGCTCGGCGCGTGTGACACCGCCGCTGACACCTCCGACTACGCGACCGAGGAAGCGACGTCCACCGGAACCCCGACCGAGGAGGGTACGGGTCCGGAGAACCCCCGACCGACAGACGACGGCATGGCCGTGACCTTGCCGGAGCTGCCGGTCGGCGGCGGGTCGAACGGTGAGCCTGCCGACCAGTGTGCGACGGCCTCGTTCACGTCGTCGTTGCCCGACGGCGTCTCCGTCAGGGTGACCGGAATACGGTTCAGCGCCGACGGCGCCTCGGTCGACGGCGGGGGCTGCGACGGGAACGACTTCTGCGACGGCTTCGTCTTCGACTCCCCGGGGGCGACGTGTTCCGTCTCGGTCGACGCGAGCAACGCCACCACGGGCGTGGACATGTCGTTGGCCGGGGAATGTGTCGCTGAGGACGTGAGCGCCTGCGACGACCTCAGGAACAGCTCCGGTTCCGTGGAGCTGAACGTGCCGCAGACGTCCGACCCGGACGAGACCACGACGACCGAGGACGAGCCGCTCCCGAGCCAGACGGAATGACGGCCGAGAACGCCGAGCAGGTCGGTCAGTTCGAGCGGTGGGTCCGCGCCGGCGCGAGCGTCGTCGCGCCGGCGACCGCCGTGAGCGCGGTGTTGTTCTACTTCGGGTATGTGTCGGCGAGGGCGCAGTACGAGTACTTCGGCATCGACGTGGACACCGTCGGGCTCGGCACACAGGACTACGTCATGCGCAGCCCGCAGCCGTTGCTCGCGCCGCTGCTCGTGTTGACGATGCTGGGAATCGGCGTGCCGGCACTGCTTTCCGCGACCAGGACCCGGGTCGCGGGCAATCCCCGACGGGCCCGCCGCCTGGCCCGCGCCTGCTCGGCGGCAGGCACGGTGCTCGCCTGCGCCGGTGCGCTGCTGTTGCTGACGTACGTCCAGTGGCAGGGCTGGAAGCTGTACGCCCTCGTGACGCCGCTGCTGACCGGCGTCGGGGCGGGGGTCGTCGCGTACGCCCGGCGGGTTCGCGCGCTCGTGCGCACCAGGACGCCGAAGGAACGACGTCCGCTCCTGTCGGGCCATTCCTCGGACGTGCTCGTCGTCGTGGTCATGGCCATCAGCGTCTTCTGGACGACGGCCACCGTGGCCCAGTGGTCCGGCCGAGGCCTGGCGATGCGGCAGGCACGCGAGCTGGACCGGCTGCCGAGCGTCATACTGGACACCAGGGAACGCCTGTTCCTGCGCAGCCCGGGCATAGACGAACGCGTGCTCGAGGAGTCGCCGGGACAGACCTTCCGCTACCGCTACCGCAACCTGCGACTGCTCATCCACGGCAACAACCGCATGTTCCTCGTCCCGTACCGTTGGTCGGCGAGCGACTCGACACTGGTGGTCGAGCTCGACGGATCGGTCCGGGTGCAGTTCCAGTTCCAGAACCAGCGTCCGTGACCCGCCCGGGTTGGGAAGATCGCCATGATGATCGTGCTCCTTGTTCTCGGTGTCGTCGTCCTCGCGGTCGGGGTGTTCGTCGGGGATTCCGGCCCCCGACGTGCTCGACAACTACGTGTGGGTGATCTTCCGCCTCGCGAACACGCCCTACTCGATGCTTCTCAACAGTTCCAACGCCGGCTCCGAGGTCCTGGTCGGGTTCGTCCGCCGCGGATCATGACGTCGGGTCGTCGCCGAGGGCTCGCCAGTCCCGGGCGGTGGGCAGGCCGTGCACCAGCGCCAGGAAGGCGTCGTGCAGGTGGCCGTTGGTGGCGAGGACCGTGCCGTCGCCGGAGAGCACGGGGTTGCCGGACAGGTCGGTGACGCGCCCGCCCGCCTCGCCGACGATCACCGGCAGCGGCGCGACGTCCTCGTAGCCCATCGGGAAACCCGCGATGACGTAGGCGTCGACCTGCCCCGTGGCGAGCCCGGTCGTGCCACCGCTCGTGCTGAGGAACACCCGGCGGTGGAGCGCGAGCAGCAGCTCCTCCGGCCACGTGCCCGGGTTGCCCATGGCCGTCCTGGCGCCGCCGATCCCGGTCCGGTCGCTCACCCGCACGGGGACCGCCTCCGCGTCGGTGGACCGCCAGCAGCCGCGGCCGCGGCCCGCGAACACCGTCTGCCGCGCGATCGGTTCCCTGATGACGCCGATGGCCGGCCCGTGTTCGTCCTCGAAGGCGAGCCGGGTGTTGAACAGGGGGATCCGGCGGGCGAAGTAGTAGGTGCCGTCGATGGGGTCGACCACCCAGCGGCGACCCGAGGTCCCGGCCGTCGTGCCCCCCTCCTCGCCGTACACCTCGTCGTCGGGCGCGTGTCGCGCCAGCTCGCCGCGGACCACTTCCTCGACGGCGAGGTCCGCCGCCGTGACCTCGGTGCCGTCCGGCTTGCGCGACGTGCGTGGGTCACCGGCGAAGAACCGCGCCGCGGCCAGGTTTCCCGCGCGGCACGCCAGGTCCACGGCGAAGTCGAGCAGATCCTGGTCCACCGGCGGACTTCCGAGTGCGCTCATGTGGGGTGGACGTGCCGCCCGTTCGCGTGGTTGCCCCGCACTGCGCTGGCCTTCTCACCTCATCTGCGCAATAGTTGGTTACCTCTCAACAGAAGTCGGGGCGATGGAATGCTGATGAGGTCTTTCGGCATGGCCGCGGGGCTGGTCGTGCTGGCGCTGCTCGGTGGGACGACGTCGAGCGTCGCGGAGAAGCCACTGGAGCGTGCGCTGCTCTACCCGGACGGGGTGAGCTACCCACGTGTGATCCGGCTCGAGCACAACGGCGCGGCGAACGGGCGCGTGCTCGCCTCGGTCGGCACCACCGACGGCAGCGCGACCGGGGTCATCCTGGAGAGCACCGACGGCGGCGCCACGTTCCAGAAGGTCGGCGCCGTCGTGGATCCCGAGGGCGCCGACCGGCGGGGCATGTGCTGCGGCACGCTGTTCGAGCTGCCGTCACAGGTCGGTGACATGCCGGCGGGCACGCTGCTGTGGGCGGGGACCTTCGGCTACCTCGTGCCGGAGGCGGACCGGCACACCACGCAGCGCCTGTGGGTCAGCCGCGACCTCGGTCGCACCTGGACCTTCCGGTCGGACATCGCCACCTCGCCCAACCAGTACAACGCGTGGGAACCGGACCTGTCCGTCGCCGCGGACGGGCAGCTCGTCGCGCACTACTCCGACGAGTCGGACAAGCAGTACCACGACCAGAAGCTGGTCAGGGTGCGCTCCGCCGACGGCATCACCTGGACCGACTACCGGGAGACCGTCAAGAACGGCGACTTCTTCGTCCGCCCCGGCATGGCCGGGGTGCGCAGGCTCGCGGACGGGACGTACTTCCTCGTCTACGAGGTCTGCAACACGGAGGAGCCGATGTGCGCCATCCACTTCCGCACCTCCGCCGACGGCTGGGACTACGGCGACCCGGTGGACCTCGGCACCGCCGTGCGCACCGCCGACGGCAAGTGGGTGCGCCACACCCCGACCATCACGGTCACCCCGACCGGCGCGATCGTGCTCGTCGCCGAGATGCTCGTGAACTCCGACGGCAGCAAGGCGGCGGGCAACGGCAGAACGTTGCTGGTCAACGAGAACGACGGCGTGGGCCCGTGGCGGGAGATCCCGGCGCCCGTCGAGGTCCCGTCACCGGACAACCACGGCTGCATGAACTTCAGCCCGTCGCTGCTCGCCTCGCCGGACGGCACCAGCGTCCTGGAGGTGGCCACGGATGTCGTGGACGGCGTCTGTCACGCCTTCTACGCCACCGGGCCCATCCCGCCCGCCTGACCTGTCACGGCGTCCGCCAGCGGATCTCCAGCATCGTGGCGCCGGTGTCCGTGCGGTAGGGGCCGTGCGGCATGCCCGGTGGCCGGGAGGCGTAGTGGCCCGAGGTGAACGTGGTGCCCAGCGTCAGGTCGAGCAGCTCGCCGTCGAGGATGTACACCTCCTCGAAGTAGGCGTGGCGGATCACCCCGGCCGCCGACGTGTCGGTACCCGGCTCCCACCTGGCGACCCTGGTCAGTGTCCGCTCGTCGTCGCCCCTGCTCAGGACCCGCTCGAGCACCGTCGGCGCGGTCGCGTCCACCTGCCACGGCAGCCCGTCGACGGCGAAGAACTCGTGTTCGGCCTTCATGGTGCCCATCCCAGCACCCAGCGGGCTCGACCGTCGGTTCAGGATTCCCTGAATTCAGGTTTCGCTGTACTGTTTCCTCGTGCTCACCATCGCCGCCCACGCCGACGTGCTGGCCCGGTTCGGTCACGCGCTGTCCGACCCGACCAGGAGCCGGATCCTGCTCGTCCTGCGCGATGCGCCCGCCTACCCGGCGGACCTCGCCGACACCCTCGCCGTGTCCAGGACGAAGGTGTCGAACCACCTCGCCTGCCTGCGTGGCTGTGGCCTCGTGGTGGCCGTGCCGGAGGGGCGGCGGACCCGCTACGAGCTTGCGGAGCCGAGGCTCGCGCACGCGCTCGACGACCTGCTCGGCGTCGTCCTCACGGTCGACCCTCGGGTCTGCCCGGCCAGCGGGACCGAGGGGTGCTGCTGATGTCCGTCGAGGTCACCGGGTCGCCGTCGGCGGAGCGCCGCTCGGTGCCGGCACGCAGGGTGAGGTGGCTGGTCGCGGCCACGATCTCCTACAACGTCGTCGAGGCGGTCGTCGCGATCACCGCGGGCACGGTTGCCTCGTCGACGGCGTTGGTCGGCTTCGGGCTGGACTCGGTGATCGAGGTGTCCTCGGCGGTCGCGGTGGCGTGGCAGTTCTCCGCACGAGACCCCCGGGCACGGGAGAGGACGGCTCTGCGGGTGATCGCGGTGTCGTTCTTCGTGCTCGCCGCGTACGTGACGGTGGCGTCCGTGCGGGCACTGCTCGGCGGCGCCGAGACGGACCACTCGACGGTCGGGCTCGTGCTCGCCGCCGTCAGCCTCGCGGTCATGCCCGGCCTTTCCCACGCGCAGCGCCGCGCGGGCCGGGAACTCGGCTCGGCGACGGCGGTGGCCGACTCGAAGCAGACGTTGCTGTGCGCGTACCTTTCCGCGGTGCTGCTGGTCGGGCTTGCGGTGAACGGCCTGTTCGGGTGGTCGTGGGCGGACCCGGTGGCAGCGCTGGTGATCGCGGCGGTCGCGGTCAGGGAGGGGCGCGAGGCGTGGCGGGGCGACGCGTGCTGCGCCGTGCCCGCCGGCACCGCCGAGGCGGCTGCCTGCGGGTGCGGCGGCGCCTGCCGACCGCCCGACGCCGAAGTATTTCGGCTGGGGGACAACAGCTTCCACACCGCGGCGGGCCTGCTCTAGCGTCTGGCCCCACTCGGTGAGTGAGGAGCGATATGTCCACATCTGGTCGATCGACGCCACCATCCGGAGGGGCCCGGCTGCTCGGCGTCGTCCTGGCAGGCGGTCTGATGGTCGGTGCGCTGGCGGCACCCGGCACCGAGTACGAGCGGCCGGTCCCGTTGGCGGACTGGACCGGCACCCGGCTCGTGGCCAACGCGGGCTTCGAGGCTTCCCCCTCGGCGGTGAGCCAGTGGGAGGTCACGGCCACCGGCGGCAGCGCGGCGGTCACCACCAGCCCGGTGCACGGCGGTGCGAACGCGCTGAGGGTCACCGACACCGCCTCCGACGACGGTGTGTCGGTGCGGAGCGGGCGCCTCGCGGTCGTACCCGGTGAGACGCTCACCGCACACGCCTTCGCGCAGCGCGTCGACCAGACCGCGGGGTCGCTGTACCTGGAGTACTGGCGTCCGGACGGGTCACGCATCGACGAGGCCGTCGTGAGCACCAACGTCACCAGCGCCACCGGCTGGCAGGCGCTGACCGTCGGCGCGGTCGCGCCGGACGACGCCGTCACCGCGACCGTCCTCGTCTACAGCGCCCAGGCCGCGCTCGGCACGACCGTGTGGGACGACGTCACGCTCGACTCGGCGCCGCCGCCCGCCCGCAGGGTGCCCAACAGCTCCTTCGAGGACCTCCACGACACGCCGCTGCCCTCGCCGTGGGCCGTCTCCGGCAGCGGGACCGCGCAGCTCGTCACCTCGCCCGTGCACACCGGCAACCGCGCGCTGCGCATGGTGGACAACAACGCCGACGCGGGCGAGACGGCGCTGGCCAAGGCGATCCCGGTGACCGGCGGCGAGACGCTCACCGCGACCGCGTGGTACCAGATCAGCAGCGGCCTGACCGGCTCGCTGTACCTGGAGTACCGCAAGGCGGACGGCTCCTCGCCGGACACCTACAAGACGAGCGTGAACGTCACCTCCGGCACCGGCTGGCGCAAGCTCACCGTGTCGAAGGTCGCGCCGTCCGACGCGACCTCGGTGACGCTGCGGCTCTACAGCGCGCTCACCACCACCGGCACCACCGTGTGGGACGACGTCACCATCAGGTCCACGGCGGACGCGAGGTACGCGGAGGCGGTCGGCACCGGGAGCGTGCTGTTCGTCGGCGACCAGCGGGTGGAGTCCTACACCGGGATGACCAGGCAGGTCGTCAGGGGCACCCCCAAGGGTGACCCGGCGCTGACCGACGGCGCGACCGGCGTGGTGCTGGGCGGCGGGACCTGGGACGCGAACCCGAGGTTCGGCGGCGCCGTGCTGCGGGACCCCGACGGCACGTACCGGATGTGGTACAACTCCGCGGCCGGCACCGGCCTCGCGACCAGCACCGACGGTGTCAAGTGGACGCGGTACGGCACCGGGCCGGTGTCCGGCCACGGGCCGAGCGGGATCGCGGAGAACCCGAGGTACGACCCGTCCAACGCGTCGAGCATGCGCTTCTACACGCTCTACCCGAAGAACGGCCTGTACTACGCGATGGCGTCGCGGGACGGGATCACGTGGGCCGACCTCAACGGCGGCAACTCGGTCCTGCCGGGGTTCGACGTCGCGAACGTCAGCTGGGACCCGACCAACGGCGGCCGTTTCGCCGCGCTGACCAAGCAGTACCCGACCGGGTCCCCGTACGGCGCACGCACCGTCTACACGTCGTTCAGCACCGACTTCGTGCACTGGACCGCACCGAGGTTCGCACTGGCGCCGGACGCGTTCGACCACGAGAAGGTCGTCGCACGGTACCCGTCGCGACCGGCCGCGTCGTCGGAGATCTACGGCATGGCGGGCATGCGGTACGGCGAGCAGTTCATCGGCGTGCCCTGGATGTTCGACGTCCACGAGCGGCCCAACGCCCTCGGCAACCCCGGCGACGACGTCGGCAGGGCGCACCTGGAGCTGACCGCGTCGCAGGACCTGCTCAACTGGAGCAGGCCCGCCCGCGACGCGATCGTCACCGAGCCCGCGCAGAGCGCGTGGAACTGGGGTTTCCAGGTCGGCGGCAGCTCGCTGCTGACCGTCGGCGACGAGGTCCGGTACTACTACGGCTCGTTCGCGGGCGAGCACGGCTGTGACGCCACGGACGTGCCCAGCCTGTGTGCCAAGGCCATGGGGAACAGCAAGATCGCCCTGCTGACGTGGAAACGGGACCGGTTCGAGGCGTTCCGTGCGGGATCGGGTGGCGGCAGTGTCACCACCAGGACCCTCGCGCCGACCGGCACCAGGGTCACGGTCAACGCCAACCTCGGTTCCTCGGGCCAGCTCCGGGTGGCACTGCTGGACTCGGCGGGCAATCCCGTGTCCGGCTACGCCGCCGCGGACGCGACCCCGGTCACGGGCGACACCCTGGGCACGGTCGTCAGCTGGGGCGGCCGGACCACCATCCCGACCACGGGCGGCCCGTTCCGGCTGCAGTTCCAGCTCACCTCGGGCGACCTGTACTCGTACTCGATCAGCTGACCGCCGGCGCAAGGGCGCCTTCCACCCGGAAGGCGCCCTTCAGTGCTGTTCCCGGCCGGGTAGTTGACAGGAGCTGGCCAGATTTCGCCTCCACGCAACGCACCAGGACCCCTCGGCGATTCCTGTGGCGTGGTCACGTGCCCGTTCGGGGACGGCCTGGGAAAACGGCCGTGGGGAAAGGGTCGGAGATGAGCAGTGGTCAGGTCGAGCGGTCGTCACTTCGGCAGTGGTGGCGGAGCCGGAAACGGAAATGGCCGTGGGTCGTCGCGGCGCTGGTACTGATCCTGTTCGTCATCGCGGGCATGTTCGGGGACCCGGCGAAGAAACCGGGGGAGACGCCCGCCGACAAACCCGCGATGGCGATTCCCGGCGGGCTGACCGGAATGGACGCGGCATCGGCGCGCGACCGGCTCGAAGCCCTCGGGTTCGGGGTCACGATCGAGTCGGTGGACGGCCGGGCGGTGATCGTCGAGGGCAACTGGCTCGTGGTCTCCGCCGAGCACCGGGCCGGTGGCTCGGCCGACGACATCCTTCTGCGCGTGGAGAAACCAACCGAGCCGACCACCACGACCACCCAACCACCCGCGGTCGTCGAGGCGCCGCCGGTCACCCAGGCGCCACCCGTCACCGCGACACCGCCCGTCGAGGTCGCGCCGGTACCCGAACAGCCGGCCGAACCGCCCTCGGCCTACTACGCGAACTGCGCGGCCGCACGCGCCGCCGGGGCGGCACCGCTGCACGCGGGCGAGCCCGGCTACCGCGCGGGCCTGGACCGTGACGGCGACGGCGTCGCGTGCGAGAAGTAGAGGTCGTGGCGCGATGAAGGGCCGCTGGTACTACGTGGTCACGGTGTGCTCGCTCGGCCTGCTGGCGTGGCTGCCGTTCGTGCACGCCGGGACCCACCTGCGCCGCCGGTCGGTGACCATGCTCGCGTGCGGCTACGGCCTGGCGACCGTGGTCATCGGCACCCTGCTGGCGGTGACACCGACCGACGAGAACGGGAAGTCCACGAACAGCGCCGTCGGTGTCGTGGGCGTGCTGCTGATGATGGCGACCGTCGCACTCGGCTGCGTGCAGCAGTCCGCGCTGCGGCGGGAGGTGTACAGCGGCGCGCCGCCCAAGGACACCGTGGACCCCGCGCTGGCCGCCGCACTCGAGGCACGGGAGCGTCGCGAGAACGCCCGCCGGATCGCCGCGCGCGACCCGCTTCTGGCGCGTGACCTCAAGATCGGCCGCCCGGACCTGACCCGCACCTTCGACGACGGCGGCCTGGTCGACCTGAACTCCGCGGCACCGCGGGTCATCGCCGAGTCCTGCGACCTGCCCGTCAGCACGGGAGAGGACATCGCGGCCGTGCGTCCGCCCGGTGGGTTCCTGACCGTGGACGACGTTTTGTCACTCGCCGAGATTCCCGTCGCCGCATGGGACATCATTCGCGATCGGGCCGTCACGATCCCACGACCGGACTGGCGAGCCTAATATCCGAAGCATGCGAGAACTGTCGCTCGACAATCCCGTCCACACGTGTGATCCGGCATCCGACACCTTTGTCGAAGCGACCGTCCTCCGCGAGTTCGGCCACGTCGTCCCCGTCGTGCTTTTCGGCGGAGTGCCGACGTGGATCACGGCGTCGGCCGAGGCGAGCCGGCTCATCATGGATCTCAATCCGGATATCTCCCGGGATTCCGCCAACTGGGCCGCGTTGCGACGCGGTGAAGTGCCGGACACCTGGCCGATGCTTTCCCTGGTCACCGGAAGAAACCTGGCGAACACGGACGGCGCGGACCATATGCGGCTGCGCAGGCTGGTGACCCACGCGTTCACCAACAAACGGATCGCCGCGGTGGTGCCACGCCTGAACGAGATCGCCGACGAACTGCTCGACACGCTGGCCGACCACCACGACCCGATCGACCTGAAGGCCTCCTACGCCTACCCGCTGCCGATGCGGATGCTCTGCGAGTTCTTCGGCATCACCGACGAGGACGAGCGCGGGGAGCTGACGCGGGTCTACGGGATCCTGTTCGACGCGGGTGCGGCCGACGAGGAGCGGACCCGTGCCGGGACCGACCTCGAGGACGCGCTGACCCGGCACATCGCGGACAAGCGTGCCCACCCGGACGACCGCCTGACGAGCACGCTGATCCGCGTCCGCGACGAGGACGGCGACCGGCTGACCGAGCGGGAGCTGACCGACACCCTGCAGGTCATCTTCGCGGCGGGGAACGAGACCACCGTCAACGCGATCGCCAACGACGTGGTCGGCCTGCTGACCCATCCCGACCAGCTGGCGCTGCTGCGCGACGGCACCCACCCGTGGTCGGCGACGGTGGACGCGGGCCTGCACTGGAACGCGCCGCTCAAGTGCGTCTACATGCGTTATGCCCTGCGTGACACGGACGTCTGCGGCACCGTCGTCCGGGCAGGGGAGCCGATCGCCACCATGATCGCGGGCGCGCACCGCAACGGCGGCATCGTCGACGAGCCGGAGCGGTTCGACATCACCCGGACCTACCGGGGCCACGTCGGCTTCGGCGCGGGCCCGCACTTCTGCGTCGGGGCACCACTGGCCAGGCAGGAGATCGCGATCGGTCTGGAACGGCTCTTCACGCGCTTCCCGGCCCTGCGGCTCGCGGTCACCCCGGACCGCCTGACGAAGATCGTGTCCCCGGCGATCAACGGACTGGTGGACCTGCCGGTGGTCCTCACCTGACCCGTCAGCTCGCCGTGACGCCGGAGGACATCGCCGCCCTCGTACCGAACCAGCGGGCGAGTGCCTCGCGCAGTGTGGCCGCGGCCGTCTCGGCGGGTTCGTCGACCGGTGCGGCCCAGGCGACGTGGGCGTCCGGGCGGATCAGGAGGGCGTCGGCCGGTCGGTCGTCGGTTCCGGCGGTGTGGACGTCGACGCGGTGCCCCCGCTCCCGGGCCACCTCACGCAGCTCCCGGCGGTCGGCGAGGTCCAGGAGGACGGGCCGCGCGGGGTGCATGAGTTCCGCGACGCTCGTGGTGCCCTCGCCGGTGTGCAGCGTGAGGTCGGGTGCGAAGGTGCCGACCACGGCGTGCCGGTCGGCGCCGGGGACCGGGTACCGGAGGTCGCTGCCCGACACGAAGCCTCCCATGCGGCGCAGCGGCTGCTCGTCGGCGAGCAGCTCCCGGAAGACCTGCCGGAGTGCCTCGGCGGCCGGGTCCTGCCCACGCCGGAGCGCCACCTGCGCCCGTGTGTGGAGCAACGTACGTTCGCCCGCGAGATGACGCTCGTCGTGGTAGGTCTCCAGCAGGCCCTCCGGCGCCCAGCCGTTGACGCCCGCGGCCAGCTTCCACGCGAGGTTGACCGTGTCGAGCATGCCCGCGTTGAGGGCCACGCCGGTGGCGGGGAACAGGTGGGCCGCGTCGCCTGCCAGGAACACCCGCCCCTCGCGGTACCGGTCGACCTGCCTGGCCTGGAACGTGAAGCGCGACAGCCGAAGCGGCTCGCCCACGGGTAGATCCACGCCCAGCACGCGGCGGACGCTGTCGTGCAGCTCGGTCAACGTCATCGGCGTGTCGTCGTCGTACTCGGTCGACTCGTCCTCGGTGGTGAAGAGGAACAGCACTCCCGGGCTGTGCGACCCCAGCGCGAACACGCCGCGGTCCGTTCGCGTGTAGCCCCAGCCGATCCTGCCCCACCCCGGCACGTCCAGGGCGCCGTCGTCGAGCAGGGTCACCCCGTCCGGCACGGTCACCTGGCCGATCCGCTGGACCTCCGGATACGTGGTGCCGGGGAACGCGATGCCCGCCAGGTCCCGAACCGCGCTGCGCCCGCCGTCACAACCCACCAGGTACCCGGCCCGCACCCGGTACGGCCCGTCCGGCCCGCGCACGTCGACGGTCACCCCGGTGTCGTCCTGGCTCACCCCGACCACCTCGTGGCCTCGACGAGCCGCGGCGCCCAGCTCGCGGGCACGCTCGTCGAGCAGGCCCTCGAGCCGCGGCTGCGGCAGCTGGATCGCCCGCATCGGGGGATCGGCCAGCCGCGTGAAGTCCAGGTGCACATCGCCGAACGGGAACCGCGGCGCGGGGTTCGGGTCGATGCTCGCCTCGCTGAACCGGTCCAGCAGGCCCCGGTAGTGCAGCAGCCGCAGGATCTGTCCGCCAAGGCCGCCGGCCTTCTCGACGTCACGCGACCTCGCCCGCCGCTCCAGCACCAGCGCTCGCACGCCCGCCAGGCGCAGCTCGGCCGCCAGCATCAGACCGGTCGGGCCGGCTCCCGCGACGATCACGTCGGTGTCCACACGCACTCCGTTTCCGCAGGTCCTGGCCACGACCGAGGATTCTGCGGCACGACCCGGGGCTTGTGGCAAGCCCCCCGGTGCGCTATAGCTTGGAGTAGGCGGACCCCACGGTCACGGGGTCAGGTCCTTCCCGGGTGGCAACGGGCTCGTCGCGTCGGCGGCGTCCGACATGCTCGGCACCGGCCGCCGCAGCCCGGTCTGCGCCGCGACCGGCGCGGCGCGCGACAGCGGGACCGTGCCAGTCAACGCGGACGTTCTCGGGCATGTTCGATCTCCGTTAGGTGAGGGCGATTTCCAGGTGTGACCACGTGGCCGGGTGGTCGTAGCGGCTTGTGGTGATCACATGGGCCGTGCGCTCGTGCGGTGCCTTGATACGGGCGCACGGTGACGGTGTGCGGTAGCGGCGCCGCCGAGAGTTGCACAGGTGACGCCTCCATAGCCGGGCAGAAACGCCGTGGTTCGTAGGCCAGACTCTTTGACTATGGTCCACTCGCATGGGTTTTCCACGACTGCGAAGGCTGACCTGCCGGCGGGGGCAGGTCAGCCCCACTTCTTCAGATGGCGATGGGACTCCATTTTGTTGCCTGTGCGGTCCGCTGATCAGCAGACCTGAACTGCGTCGATGATATTTCCAAATTTACCGTTGAAGTTGGCCCCGACCCCGGGCGGAATGGAAAATCCGACCGGCTGCCAACTACCACCCCAGTTATACGGCAAAACACCCGCGCCGCCACCGTTGTAAATCGACTCAATGCGATCGTTCTTTGGCGGAGTCATCTTTCCGAGATCGAAGAATCCGCAACTCGGTGCGACCCAAAGTAGCGCTACGTAGTTCAGGCCGTCGTAGTAACATGAGTGGCCGGCTGGGCAATCGATCGGTGCGGCGAGCTGCGCGTTGGCGGCTGCGCGGCTTGCCGTCGACGGAGTCGAACTAGCGAGGCCTGCCATGGCAACGAGTGCGATGACAACCGCTGTGGCAGCGCCGCTCAAGCTGTATTGTCTGGTAATCATGACCGCATCCCTTCTTCGGCTTGACGGTATGTTGCGATGCCATGTCAGTCTTCAGCGAGGACTCTGTGGGCGGTATGGCACGAAGGTGGAAACCGTTGGTCGAGATGGAAGTGGCAAAGACCAAGCCGTTTGGAGGCTGATTGTGAGGTCGACTACTTATGGGCCGGAGCACCTGCTTGACGCTCACGATCTGCGTCGGGTGTTTGGTCTGCTGGAAGAGGTCGCTGCTGCTCGTACGGTACAAGCGTTGCGCGAGCAGGTCGTGGAGTCGCTCGGTCGACAGTTTGGCTTCCGGGATACAACGTTCTTTCTGGGGCCAACGATACGGCAGATATTTGCGGATCAGCGGCCCGTCGTTAACGGTGTAGCAGCTCGAATGGCCGACCAGTACATTGAGACCTTCCGGTGGGATGATCCGTTCGCTCTGACTACTCAAAGAATGCCAGAAAATGCATGTGTTCAACCGCTGTGGCTGGGTGGACTCACGGCGGAGCTGACTCGTCCTCGCCAGCAATATTATATGGAGAGGTTCCTGCTGGGGCATCGGGTGCAGGACAAAATGGTTATCCCGCTCATGACTGGTCGCACACTGGCCGGTGGTGTCGGAATCCTATCTCGACAGACTCTCACGAGGCGAGACAGGGCAGTTGGACAACTACTCGCCCGACATCTCACGCCCCTTCTTGACCTTCAGGCGGGTAGTAGCCACGGTTTCGACGGGCCGCAGGTCCATTTGTCGCCACGTCAGGCTGAAGTCGCTGATCTGGTAGCACAGGGGATGACCAACAAAGAAGTAGCCGAGAAGTTGAGCGTGTCTGTTGACACGGTGAAGAAACACCTTACTGTGATCCTGAAAGCCACCCGCTGCTCAACGCGTACCCAACTGGCGCTATATCGCCACAGCGGTACCATCGACGGTGCACCGTCCAAGTAAACGGGTCAACATCGCCTTGCAGGTCGCCATGTGAGGTACCTCGGATGTCGAGTTGTGGTTCGGTTAGCGGGCCGGCGCGACCCCGACGAGCCGATGCCGGTTCAACGCGGATTGCTCGATCTGGGTGAGCCCAGCTGTCTCCGCGCCGTCACTGCCGTAGGTGACCTGGACGCCGCTGATGCGGTGGCTGGTGACCAGGCCGGTGCCGGGGGTGGTGAGCATGCGGGAGGCGAGCGCGCAAACCACGGCGAGTACATCACGCGGGGTCTGTTCGTGTCCGTAGACCGCGCGCACCTCCAGCGACCGGCAGCTGGTGGGCCACCCCGCATGCCGGTACAGCAGCCCCGCCACGCTGGTCTCGACCTCGCCGACCCGTTCGATCCCGTGGACGAGGACGGAAGACACCGACACCAGGTGCAGGGTCGGCATCGCGAGCAGCCGCCCGCCGGCCGCGTCGAGTGTCCACACCACGTCGGTTTCGCGGGTGATGGACCAGCCGCAGTAGCCGCGTACGAACTCCGACGCCGCGTCGAGCACGAAGCCGGCCTGGGCCGGGTTTGTGGGCGGGTGGCCGAGGTAGGCGGTCAGGTCGTCAGCGGTTGCCAGTGCGGCCACGGCGGCTTGTCTTGGTCTGTGCCTGGGTGCGCGCGGGCGCCGGGCCGGGCCGCTCGGTGGGCTTGATCACCTTCGTCCCGACACTGGGCTCGGTGTCGGCGAGCCAGCCAACCGTCATGGTGACCGGCCCTGGTGTGGGGCTGTGCACCGTGATGGGCTCGTCTAGGTAGGACACTCGGGTGGTTACGGGCTGGTCGTCGAACGGCTCGGCGCCGGTGCTGTGCACATGCCTTCCATTGACCAGCGGAGATCTAATGTCCTCAAGAGAAAACTTGCCCTTGATGGTCTTCGGCGAGTCGATCGCCTGATCTCGACCCGGTTGACGCGGATGCCCCACTTGCCGGTCGCCTCGTCGAGCACGCCGCGCAGCTGGCTGTTGATGGTGTCGCGCGAGGTCAGCGTCTTCTCCAGGTCCATGGAGCCGACCACGTTGCGCAGCGTGGTGACGGTGAGCTGCTCGACGGCCTGGAGGTAGCTGGCGATCTCGTAGGCCGCCGCGCGTGGGTCCGTGATCTGGAAGTACAGGACCGTGTCGATCTCCACGACCAGGTTGTCCTCGGTGATGACCGGCTGCGGCTGGAAGGACACCACCTGCTCGCGCAGGTCGAGCGCGGGGTGGACGCGGTCGATGTAGGGGATGACGAAGTTGAGGCCGGGCTGGAGGGTGCGGCTGTAGCGGCCGAGCCGTTCCACGTTGCGGGCGCGTGCCTGGGGCACGATCCGCACCGCGCGCAGGACGGTGAACACCACCAGGACGGCGACGAGCAGGCTCGCGACGAGTAAGGCGTCCATGGATCACTCCCGTGGGTAGACGTAGGCAGTGGTGCCGCTGATGCGCATGACGTCGAACGTCGCACCGACGGGGATGACCGAGAACTCGTCGAAGGCGCGGGCGGTCCACTCCTCGCCGTCGATGCGCACGAGCCCGTCGCGGTCGGTCACCTCACGCAGCACGTGGGCCCGCTTGCCGACGAGCGCGTCGACACCGAAGCGCTCCAGCTGCGGTGTGCGCATGTGCCGCAGCGCGATCGGCCGGACCAGCACCACGCCTGCCGTCGCGGCGAGGCCGAACATGACGAGCTGGATCGGCAGGGGCAGACCGATGGCCGCGAGCAGCGCGGGCACGAGTGCGGCGGCACCGAGCACCCCCAGCGCGGCGGTGAGCGTGAAGATCTCCACGACACCCAGCGCCACGGCGAGCACCAGCCAGATGAGCCACAGTTCCACCGGCCACTCCCAACGCGTATCGGAAACCCCGGGGAGTACACGCGTGCCCATGAGTCTATGGCTCATCCGGGGGTACTGGCGGGTGCGACCGGCCCACCCACCACGTTACGCCGCCTTGGTCGGGACGGCAGGGAGCCCACGGCGGACTGGGCATTGTCCGCCGTGGGCGTTGGTGGGGGTTGGGGTCAGGTGGTGGGCATGAGGACTGTGTCGATGAGGTAGACGGTGGCGTTGGCGGTGTGGACGCCGCCGCAGATGACGTTGGCGTCGTTGACTTTGAGGTTGTCGCCGGAGCCGGTGACCT
>NZ_SOCP01000003.1 GCF_004364325.1 Actinophytocola oryzae
CTCAACGCGTTCGACCTCGCGTTCGACGGACGCCTGTCCACCGGCCGCAAC
Source organism: Actinophytocola oryzae (assembly GCF_004364325.1). Taxonomy (GTDB): domain Bacteria; phylum Actinomycetota; class Actinomycetes; order Mycobacteriales; family Pseudonocardiaceae; genus Actinophytocola; species Actinophytocola oryzae. Next base: position 52 of record NZ_SOCP01000003.1, read on the forward strand.
TAACCAAATTCAAAATCCAGTTACACCGAAAACTTGACAGCCCCCACCTTCCCAGCCGAGGGTCTATCCCGTGGTCGATGGAGTTACTCATCAGTAGCTCCATTGGATTCGCAGTCGCGTGTCCCCTTGAGGTCGTTGTTTCGGAGTTAAGGGGTGTCCTGTTGCGGCTTTGTTGGGAGGTCTCGGTGAGTGGATCGCGTGTGCACGATGGCGACCAGGGGATTGGGTGTTCGCCCGGTGTGGGTGGCACCGAAGCCACGTCGGTGGGTGCGGTGCCGTTGTTGTTGACTCCGGCGCAGGCAGCGCGGTTGTTGCAGGTGCGGGAGTCGTGGTTGCGGCGTCGTGCGGCGGAGCGGCGGGTGCCGTGTTCGTTCGTGGGTAAACACTTGCGGTTCTCGCACGCGGATGTCGAGGCGATCGTCGTGTCGGGCGCACGGCCGGCGCGGCCTATGGGGCGGGGACAGTCTCGCCCAGCCGCCGGGCCGGGGTCTGTCGATGGTTCACCCAATCGGCGGGGATGACTACATACGGGCTTGCTCTTCCTGCTGTATCGAGCGTCCATATCCGCATACCCCCGCGAACGTCTGGGGTGTGCCCTTCATTGTGTGAGGAGTTGGTGTTGATGGCATGGGTGGAGAAACACGGAGCGGGTTTCCGGGTGCGGTACCGGTTGCCGGACAACAGTATTCCGTCCGAGACCGGGTTCAGCGACTACCGCGCCGCAGCGGACCGAGCTGCGGATGTGGAGTCCGAGCAACGAACCGGGGCCTTTGTGGACCCCCGGTTGGCTCAGACATGCGTCGGGGACTGGGTACGACGATGGACCGACGCACACGACGTGGGCGCGGGGACGTGGGCGAAGTACGACGCGCACCTGCGTAACCACATCCTGCCGAAGTTCGGCGAGATGGAACTCGGCGCGGTCAGCCGCATGACAGTCAAGGCCTGGGTGAAGTCGCTACGGCGGTCGTTGGCCGAAGCCACCGTGATGGACGTGGTGTCCCTGCTGTCCACCATCTTCAACGAAGCCGTCGATGAAGGACTCATCGGCGCCAACCCCTGCCGACGACTCCGAATCAACACCGACGGCCCCACCGAACGCCCAACCGCCACACCCGCCCAGGTGCCGCTCATCGCCGCCCGGGCACGACCCATGGACCAGGTGATGATCATCATGGCCGCCTACACCGGGATGCGCTGGGGCGAACTCGCCGGACTCCAATGGACCCGAATCGACCTCGACGGAGGGCAACTCACCGTGGACGCGAAAGACGGCGCCCTCCACGAGGTAGGCGCGACCCTCACCTTGGGTCCGCCCAAAACCAAAGCCAGCGCCCGCCCCATACACCTGCCCCCGTTCCTCGTCGACCTACTCACCGAACTCCGCACCGAGCGGCCCGCAGCACGGTTCGTGTTCACCGCAGCCGAGGGCGGCTGGCACCGACGAGCGAACTTCCGCCGCCGCGTCTGGCTCCCCGCCACCACCGGCGACCGCCAACGCGGCTGGGACCCCATCGCACCCGGCCTGCATTTCCACGACCTCCGCCACACCCACAAAACCTGGCTGATCGAGGACAACGTGCCCGACGTCTTGCAACACCGACGCATGGGACACCGCCAGAAAGGCGTATCAGGGCGCTACTCCCACGTCACACCCTTGATGACCACTACCATGGTTGACGCTCTCCAACGACGATGGGAGCACAATGGGAGCACCCAATCGGGCGACCACTACCAAGACAGAAGTGTGGTCAAGATCAGTTGCTCCCACAATGCTCCCACAACACAAAAACGGCCTGCCGGCGATGATCACCGACAGGCCATCTGACCAGTGTGTATAACTGGTGGGCGATACTGGGATTGAACCAGTGACCCCTACCGTGTCAAGGTAGTGCTCTCCCACTGAGCTAATCGCCCGAGGCGGCGGCGGGAATCGAACCCGCGTACAGGGCTTTGCAGGCCCTTGCCTAAGCCACTCGGCCACGCCGCCGTGGCTTTCGCGTGGATTGGGGTTTTGGGATGCCCCTCCTCGAGCGGACGACGGGATTCGAACCCGCGACCCTCACCTTGGCAAGGTGATGCGCTACCAGCTGCGCTACGTCCGCGAAACCTGGGGCCGTACTTCCCTGTCCCCTTGGCGTGATCGGAACTCTATCGGATGCCGAACCGGGCCCCCTCGGGGGGTCCCTCTCACGTCAGGTCGGTCGAAATCAGGTGCGTCAGGGCCTCGTCGACGTCCACCCAGAGGTGCTCGTTGCCCGGCACCACCACGTCGTACGTACGGTCCAGGAAGTCCGCCAGCTCCTGTGCCGACGCCTCGAACACCGCGTGCCCGGACGGCGAGCTCAGCTCGATGACGACAACCTCGGGATCGTCCACCGCGGGGCGGATTCGCACGTCGCCGTTGCCTGCTTCGGCGATCAGGCCGTCGGCCAGCAGGTCGCGGGCGAAGACCCATTCGACCCAGCCGGCGCGGCCGGTGCGGAAGGCCGCGACCACGGCGTAGGGATCGCGCGTGTCGTAGCGCAGCTCGACCTTGACCGGAACCGCGGGTGTCCGCGGCGCGAGCAGGTCGAACACCGCGGTTGAGCGGAGCGTCACATGATCGTTGCGCATTGTCGCTACCCCTTTTCTCCCTTCCCAGTCTTGAAACGACTGAGTCCCTTCCCCTGTGACGGCCGGAGGACCCCTTTCGGTCGTGTAACCCCAGCAGTTCACCCATCTGGGGGCAGGAGCCTGGCGGAGCGTACTCGGTTCGCGACGCTCCGTGAATCGCCGTTCCCTGCCACTTTCTGATCGTGGCAAGGGGTGGTCCAACCCCGGTGGCGCCGCGGCCCGAGCGTCGCTCGTGCTCTCCGGCAACTTACCTCAGGGTAGGCCCAGACCACGCGCAACAATCCAGAAATTCGCCTAACCGGACATCAACTCGCATCGTTTTCGACGGCGCGGCGACGTGTGGGTGAACATCCGAGGGACGGCTGCTGATCCAAACGGGTGATCGATAGTCCAGACAGGACCGTCCGCGCTCGGCAGAGATCAACAACGACCTGGGCCTGCGGGAGGACGGTCAGACGGTGATCAATCGAACGGACCAGGCAAGCACCCCATTCGGGTGATTTTCTGCTGGAGTGGTCAACAGTCAGTGCGCGTGGTGTTTTTCACCCGCGCCGGGTAGCTCGCGGGGACCTCCGTCCGCAGGGGGCTTGACCTGCGCGTGTGCAGTGCGCCACACCGCGATGACGCGGGGACCGCCGGAGGTCCGGTGGCGGCCGCCGCGTCATCGCGAGTCACGGGTTGGCGGACCCGTGACCCCACCGCGGGGGATGGGTTACCCCGCGGGTCTCTCAGGCTGTCGACCCGAGCGCCGGGCCCACTGCCTGCTGTGTCGACGCCGTCCCGGGCCTGCCCGGTTGACGCAGGAACAGCGTGAGCAGCGCCGACAGCAGCGCGATGCAGCCGGCGAGGATGTACGCGCCGGTGTAGCCCCACGCGCTGACCACACCGGCCGCCACCCCGCCGCCACCGACGCCGCCCACCAGCTTCGCGCTGTAGACCAGGCCGTAGTTGCTGGCGTTGTAGTTCTCGCCGAAGTAGTCCGGCACGAGGCTCGCGAACAGCGGGTAGAACGCACCGCCGCCGAAGCCGGTGAGGAACGCGAAGAACATGAACACCGGGGTGTTGTGCGTGTTGCCCGACCACAGCACGCCGAACTGCGCGACCGCGGCGATCACCAGCACCCAGGTCAGCGTCTGGCGTCTCCCGATGCGGTCGGACACCCAGCCGACGAGCGCGCGGCCCGTGCCGTTGACGATCGACAGCACACCGGCCGAGGACGCCGCGATGAACGGCCCGAAACCGCTTTCCTGGGCGAACGGCACCTGGAAGTTGATGCCGAACAGTGACACACCACCGATGATCACCAGGCACACCCACATGAGCGGGAGCATGCGGGTGCGGATCGCCTCCATGGGCGTGAACTGGCGCACCGCGGGCGGGTTGACCACGAGGCTGCGGCCGCCCTTCGGCTTGCCCGCCTGGCGCGGGTCGACCTCGGCGGGCCACCAGTTCTTGGGCGGGTCCTTGAAGAAGAAGCCGCAGGCCGCGACCAGGACGAGCATGTACAGGCCGACGAGGTTGAGGATGGCCGAGTAGTTCCCGGGGTGCAGGAGCGCGCTGAAGATGTAGATGAACGGCACCGAGCCGTACGCGAAGCCGCCGTTGACGAAACCGGTCAGACCACCCCGGCGGTCGGGGAACCACTTGCCGACCATGTTGATGCAGGTCGCGTAGACCATGCCCGCGCCGACGCCGCCGAGCACGGAGTAGCCGAGGAACGCGAGCAGCAGGTTGCCGCTGTTGGCGATCGTGAAGTAGCCGATCCCGCTGCAGACGGCGCCGGCCAGCATGGCCGAGCGGGCGGAGAACTTGTTGCGTTCACGTAGTCGACCCGCCGGGAACGCGACGCCGGCCTGGAAGATGGCCCACACGCTGGCGAGCCAGAAGACGTCGGTCAGCGACCAGCCGTAGTTGCCCTGGAGGGTGTCGACCACGGCTCCCCAGCCGTACTCGAAGACACTCACCGCGATCATCGCGAGCCATGGCAGCCACACCATCCATGCTCGCGAATGCCCCATGATGTCGTGGGGACTTTCTCCGACTCGGTAGGTTCGACCGTTTTCGTCGGTCAATTCCTCGTAGGTTGCGGCACCTTTGCCCATTGGAGCCTCTCTCGGTTTTCGCGGCACACGAGATCACCGGTTCCCGAGCCACGGGAATCGGCATGAGGGGTCTGGATCAGCGTTGACCGGTGTCTCACGACCTGGTCAGCGTTGATTGCATACAGTATGTCGTCTACGTAGTGATACGCCTCACGCGTGCCGGTGTCCAGAGAAGAATGTGATTCGGTGCTGTTTTTCCGGCGCAATTCGGACATGGGTCCACAATTGGTCGAACGCTTTTACTGGTACTTGAGAAATGCATTGGTGACTGCGGGGAATGTGTGGTCGAGTTTCGGAGTTGGGACGGTCGGGAGGCAGCCGCCGATCTCGAGGGGGGCCGGCGTGGCAGGCACGCGTCGCCGACGCTCGGCGCGGACAGGGGGGCACGGGGTTCGGCGGTGGGCCAGTCGCTCGTCTGGACGCGTTGCCTGGACTGTGACTTGTGGTAAGTGTGTAGTCGCGGGCCGTATCGTTCTGGGGGCTTGTCACGATATTCCTGCGTCGCTTCGTGGATCGGTTCGCGGCTGCTGGGAGAGAACACAATGGCGGACCTTCGGGTCGAGCTTCTTGGGCCGGTGCGTGCTTGGACAGGGGATCGGGAGGTGTCACTCGGCTCCTCCCGGCCCCGTGCCGTGTTCGCGATGCTCGCCACCCGCCCCAACTCCGTCGTGTCGCGGTCCGAGCTGATCGACGGGGTCTGGGGTGACGGGGCTCCGGCCACCGCCGCCGGGAGCCTGCACACCTACATCTCCACCCTGCGCAAGTCGCTCGAGCCTGGGCGCGCCCGCGGGGCGGCGCCCACGTTGCTCACCTCCGTGGGGTCCGGTTACCGGCTCGGGGTCGAACGGACGCACGTCGACGTCGCCGAGTTCGCTCGGCTGCGGGTCCACGCCGAGCGGATGCTTGCCGACAAGGATCCGTTCACCGCCCTGCGGATCGCCAACGACGCGCTCTCGCTCTGGCAGGGGGAAGCGCTTTCCGGGCTTGGTGGGCCCTTCGCCGAAGCGGAACGGGTGCGGCTCGGGGAGTTGCGGGCCGCCACCACCGAGCTTCGGGCCGAGGCCGGGATCGCCGCCGGTCGGCACGCCGAGATGGTCGCCGAACTTGCCACTCTCGTGCGCGAGCATCCCATGCGTGAACGGCCCCGCGAGTTGCTCATGCTCGCCATGCACCGGTGTGGCCGCAACGCCGAAGCCCTTGCCGTCTACCGGGAAACGCGGCAGATGTTGATCGACGAGCTGGGGATCGAGCCCAGTCCGTCGCTCCGCCGCCTGCACGAACAGATCCTCGCTGGTCAGGACCAGCTCTCGCCTGTACCCGCGCCACGTCCTGACACCCGGGTCGCGCCCGCGCTCGTCGGGCGGCAGGCCGAGTTGGACGTTGTGTCCTCTCTCGTCGACGGGGTCGCCTCCGGGCTGGGTCACTGCCTCTGGGTCGAGGGCGAGATGGGGATCGGTAAGTCCGCCTTGGTCGGTGCCGCTCTCGCACGGGCCGAGAGCACCTGCCAGATCGCGCACGCGGCGGCCGACGAGCTAGGACAGCGCTTTCCCCTCCGTCTCGTGCTCGACGCGCTCGACGTCGATGTCGACTCCCCCGACCCACGTCGCGCCGAACTCGCCGCCACCCTGCACGATCGGCCCGGACAGGCGATCCTCGCCAACGGTGACCCCGTGATCGGCGCGATCGACGAGGTGGTCGCGTTCGTCAAGGCGCTGTGTGCCGACGGGCCCCTCGTCCTCGCCCTCGACGACCTCCACTGGGCCGACGAGGCCAGCATGGTGGTGTGGCACCGGCTCGCCGCCGAGACCGCTCGTCGTCCGCTGCTGCTCGTCGGCGCCACCCGGCCCGTGCCGCAGCGTGCCGAGACCGACCGGCTGCGGAGCGATGTCGCCGGTCACGGCGGCGCCTCCATCGCACTCACCCCGCTCACCGAGCCGGACGTCGCCAGCATGGTCGACGGCCTCGTCGGTGCCCCGCCCGGGCCGCACCTGCGTGCGGTCACCGCGCGGGCCAGTGGGAATCCCCTCTACGTCAGGGAGATCGCCGACGCCCTGCTCCGCGACCGGGCCGTCGCTGTCGGCGACACCGCCGAGGTAGACCGGGAGTGGCTCGACCGGGCACCCGGCTCGCTGGTGTCCGCGGTCAGCGGGCGGCTCCGCTACCTCAGTGACACCACGCGCGAGGTGTTGCGGTCCGCGGCACTGCTGTGTGGCGAGGTCGCGCCCGGGGAGCTGTCGGTCGTGCTCGGCAGGCCCGCGACCGAGCTCGTGGCGTCGTTCGACGAGGCCATCGCCGCCGGGGTGTTGCGCACCGACGACACCAAGCTCGTGTTCCGCCACCCGGTCATCCGCCAGGCGTTGTACGAGAGCACGGCCGTGGCCATCCGCGACGCACTCCACCTCCAGGCCGCCAGAGCCCTCGCCGACGCGGGCGCGCCGGTCGAGCACGTGGCTCGCCAGCTCCTCGCCGCCGGTGGCGACGCCGGACCGTGGGCCACCAGCTGGCTCGACACCGCGACCCCGGTGCTGGTCTACCAAGCGCCGCTCGTCGCGGTCGACCTGCTCGCGCGGGTGGTCGACACCCACGGCTGTGACGGCGCCCTGCGTGCCACCTGCCGGGCGCGGCTCGCCAGCGTGCTGTTCCGCATCGGGCGCGACACCGAGGCCGAGCGCAACGCGCGGCTGGCGCTGTCGTCGCTGGTCGATCCGGACCGGATCGCCGAGATGCGCTGGATCCTCGCCTACGTGCCGTACCGCGCGTCGCGTGCCGACGAGGCCCTTGCCGCACTCGAGGAAGCGCTCGGCGACCCGATCGTGCCCGACGTGTGGCGTGCTCGGCTGCTGTCGCTGCTCGCGCTCGTGCAGCGCTCGGGGGTCGGCGAGCTGGAGACCGCCGCCGACACCGCCCGCGCGGCCATCGAGCTCGGTGAGCGGGTCGACGACGGCTTCGCGACGGGGCAGGCCCTGGAGATCCTCTGGCAGGTCGAGGCGGTGCGGCGCGACTACGTGTCCGCGATCGGCTACCTCGACCAGGCGATGGCGGTCGTCGGCACCGACCTGTCGCTGACCGACCTGCGGCTCGTGTTGCTGGACAACAGGATGTTCACCCTGCAGTGCCTCGACCGGCTCGACGACGCCACCGCAGACCTCGACCTCGCACTGGCCATCGCGGGCAGCAGCCACCCCGCCGCCGGCCTGCACATCGCGGGGGCCGTCCACAACTTCTGGCTCGGCCGCTGGGACGAGACACTGGCCGCGATCTCCACCGTCGAGAGCGATCCCGAGTTCACCGGGTTCGGGCTGCGGGAGGGCGGCGGGCCGCAGCTGCTGATGCACGGCGTGGCGGCGCTCGTCGCCGCCCACCGCGACGACGGCGAGGCGCTCGACCGGCACCTCGATGCCGGTCTGACCTTGCCGCTCACCACCGCGGCCGACCGGGAGAACTGCGACTTCCTGCTCGCGGCACAGGCGACCGCGGCCTGGCGTCGCGGTGACCTGGCCGGTGCGATCGCGGTGCTCGGCACGACGCTGGTCACCAAGCACGCGCTGATGATGCTGCGGCACCAGTGGTTGCCCGACCTGGTGCGCCTCGCGCTCGACCACGGTGACGGTGTGACGGCCCACGCGGCGGTCGTGGCGTGTGAGCTGGAGGCGGCTCAGGAGACGAAGCCGGCACGGGCGGCGGCCGCGGCGTTGCGGTGCCGCTCCATGCTGGAGGGTGACCTCGACGGGCTGCGTGAGGTCGTCGAGCACTACGAGTCCGTCGGGCGGGTCTACGAGCTCGCCCAGACGGTCGAGGACCAGGCGCTGCTGCTGCGTCGGGCCGGCAGGCGGACCGAGGCCGGGGCCGCCCACACGCGGGCCGTCGACCTCTACCGGGGGCTCGGTGCCGCGTGGGACATCCGCCGCGCTGCCGAGCGGTTGCGCTAGGCCCAACGCACTGAAGGCGTCCTTCGTAACGCCCAGCGTAAGGAAGGCGTCCTTCAGTGCGGTCGGCCTAGATCATGCCCTTGCGCAGGGCGTACGCCACCGCGTGCGGGCGGTTGCGCAGGTTCAGTCTCGTCGTCAGGGCGTAGAAGACGTTCTTCACCGTGCGTTCCGAATAGGACAGTTCCGTCGCGATCTCGGCCGTGTCCATGCCGTCGGCCATCAGGCGGAGCACGTCGACCTCGCGGGCCGTCAGGCGGCCGTCCGCCGCGGTCGGGGTCACCAGCTCCTCCTGCAGGCGGCGGACGTGCTCGAGCAGCTCGGCCACCAGGTTCGGTGGCATCACGCCGCCGCCCGCCGCCGCGGCCAACACGCTGCGCAGGACGCGGTCGCCCGTCGCGGCAACGCGTGGCAGCACCGCGACCGCGCGGCATTCCACGATCGTGAGGACGTCCACGTCGCCGATCTCGTCCAGCACCAGCACGACCGGCGTGGGTGTCTCGGCCGCCGCCCGCCGCAGGCCCGCGACCACCTCGCCCGTCAGCCTCGCGGCCGCCACCACGACCACGTCCGCCTGTGTGCGTTGTTCCGCCGCGAGCAGCGTTATCTCGGGACGGTCGCCGAGATAGCTGCTCAGACCGGCCATGCTGAGCTGGTCCGCGGTCTGGACGGCGATCCTGAGTCGTTCTCGCACCACTTTCGCTCCCCCGTTTTCGGTTTACCTCAACGAGTCTGCGCGGGGCGGCTTCACGGATTCTTCAGTGCCACTTCACGGGCGTCTGAAGAACTCCACCTCGCCGAACGCGATGTGCCTGCCGGGGGCCAGACCGGCGGCGGCGCGGATCACGAGGCGGACGCGCACGACGTCGCCGATGCCGGTGTCGGTGCGTTGCGCGCCCGGTGAGTCGGCCAGTGTCACCGGCACGGTCTCGGTGGTGCCGTCCGCCGAGGTGACGACCATGTCGAGCGAGGTGGGGCGGCCCTCGGCGACGAAGGCATCCTCCTCGGACGAGGCGCCCGCGTGGATCACCACGGACAGCAGGCGGAACGGCGCGCTGAACGTGAAGTCGACGGTGTCGCCGACCGCGGGGGCGCCCCAGTAGCGGTTGGAGAGCCCGTCCACGGCGGCGGTCGCCGGGTGGTCGGGCACCGCCTGGCTCGCCGATGTGGCCGTCGGGGAGATCGGCGCGGGGGTGGCGAGCCGGTCACGCAGGTCCTCCCACAGGTTCCTCGCCGTCGGCCAGAACAGGAAGCCGCCGACGACGAGCGCGGCGACGACCAGCAGTGCCGCCAGGCGCCGCAGCCATCGGGAGCGGTCGCCGCGCCAGCGCCACCTGCGCCGCCTGACGGCAGCCGGCGCGGGTGCGTCGGGGTGGAGCGGGGTGGCGCAGTGGCGGCAGAAGTTTCGGTTCGGCGGGTTGTGCGTGCCGCAGACCGGGCAGGGTGGGCCGTCCTCGGTCGGGTCGATGGTCGAGGTCGGCAGCGGGCGCCTGGCCTCGGGGCGGCCCGGCAGGACCGGACCGAGGTCGGGTGCGGCGTCCTCCGGTGCGGCGCCGCCCCAACCGAGGTAGTTGCCGCAGTTACCGCAGAAGTCGTCGGTGTCCACGACCTGCGCACCGCAGTGCGGGCACGTCCTGGTGCTCACGGGTCGACCACCTCCACGACGCAGGTGACGTGTATGGGGCACACGGACGCGACGACCGCCTCGACGCGTGCCAGGTTCGCCGGCCCGGACACCCGTACGACGACCTGGTCCCGGGTCGGGAGGTCGGTGTCCGGGGTGGCCGACCACAGAGCGCCTGGGCCGTCACGCACCTCGGCCCGCACGCCGAGCGCCAGCGACAGTCTCTCCACCAGACCCCGTGCCGTGCCGCGGGTTCTGTGCAGTGCGACGGCTCGGCGCACGACGTCGCGGCGCAGTGCCAACGGCCACGCCGGGTCCAGCTCCGCCGCGACCCAGGACGACAGCCAGACGAGGAAGTCCTCCGGGGCCAGCGCCGGGTCGAGGTAGGCGGGCAGGTTGTCCAGTGTGGACAGAAGCGACGACAGGACGGCGTCGAGGCCTGCGGTGAACCGCTGGGTGAAGTCGTCCTCCGAGTACATGGCGGGGAGGAGCCCGCCGAGCGGGTGGCGGCTCGGCAGCCCGGGCAGTGCCGCCCTCATGACGTGCTCACCTGGTGCTGGTGGGAGAACACGAGTGCGTTGGGCGCGACGTCGAGGCGTTCGATGGGAGCGCCGCGTTCGCCGGTGAGCGGGTTGGCCGGGAACATCCTGACCTCGCTGACCAGTGACACGTCCGGAACCCGTTGCAGGACCGCGAAGATCTCGCCGAACTGGACGGGTCTGCCGAACTCCCAGCCGGTGCCGTCGGGTCCGCCGCGCAGCGGGTTGAGGTACCGGTACAGCGCGGCGAGCGCCTCCTCGCGGACCCTGGCGGCCACGGTCTCCGGCGCGACGAGCCGTGCGACGACGGTGATTCCCTGGTAGCGCGGAGGTTCCACGATGAGGCGGGTACCGAGCAGGCGGCGCTCGTCCAGGTGTCTCGCCACCGTGTCGAGCACCTCGTCGGAGGGCACGAGCTGTTCGAACCGCAGCCGGTCCTGCTGGTCGGCGACCGCGTCCGGCACGACGAGCACACGTGCGCCGCCGTCGACCGGCAGGCACCGCACGCGGGCCAGCGACGGCACGGCCTGGCGTGTGATGAGTTCGTGGTCGGCGGCGGTCACGGCCCGTTCCTGCACGCGCAGCTGGTTGGGCACGCGGACCTTCGCCTCGTCGACGGTCTCCGCGTCGACGCCGCCGATCGCGGCCTCCCGGTTGACCACCTCCGCCACGTACGGCACGGAGCTGCGCAGCACGGAGATCGCGCCGCGTGCGACGTTGCCCGCCCGGCCGCCGCCGGTGCGGTAGCGGGGCACACGGATGACGGCACCCTTGGTCGGCACGGCGCCGTAGCGGCGAAGGGTGCCGTCCAGCTCGCGGACCGCGGGCGGGAACAGGATCTCACCCGCCGACGCGTCGAGCACGACGTGCCGGTCGTCGGGGCGGGATGCACCGAAGTCGGGGACGACCGTCCAGTCCCGCCAACCATCCCTTGTGGACGTCTGGACGACCACCGGTTCGTCGTCCAGCAGCACCGGGACGACCGGCAGTGGGAACGTCTCGCCAGGCACGCCGCCCGACTCCCCCACCGGCACGTCGGTCTCGACCCGGGCGTGCTCGACCGTCGTGGTGCCACCAGCGGTGAACACCTCGGCCTCCCGCACGGTCGGGGACTCGGAGTAGAACGGCTGTCCCGCACGGGGTTCGACGACGCGGCAGCGCAGCCAGCCCGCCCGTTGGCCGGCGATCACGGACTCGGCGTGCCCGGCGGGCACGTGCAGCACGACCTCGCCGGGTCGGTTGAGGCCGCCGGTGGTGTCCTCGTCGGTCAGGCACGGGACCCAGTCCTGGCCGTCCCACGCCTCCCAGAGCAGCGGCGGCTGCCGAGGGTCGACGCCGACGCCCTCGACCCGGCTGTCCAGGCGCACCACGACCGCGCAGCGCGGAACTGCCGTCGACAGGCCGAACAGTGTCGCGTCACCCGCGACGGGCCTGTGCTGGAAGCACGGGACGTCCTTGCCGTCCGCCAGGTCGCGGGTGCGGTCGGTGTGCTCGCCGCTCGCGGTCCTCGTGACGAGCCGGCCGAGGCGCGACGGCACGATCGGCAACGCGTCGATGGTGGCGAACACGACCGGCTCGGCGTTCTCGCCCGCCTCCGTGGCCACCTCGGTGCCGGGCGGCAGGAGCACGGTCTCCTGCTGTGGCGCGGAAAGCCAGAACGTCACGTCGGTCCGCGCCGCGGTCGGCGGGAACAACCGCACGCCGAGCAGGTCGAGGAAGGCCAGGTAGTTCTTCTCCGGCACCCGGTTGAGCCGGTAGACGAGCTGGTCGACCATGTGCGCGAAGGTCTCGATGAGCGTGACGCCGGGGTCGGACACGTTGTGGTCCGTCCACTCGGGACAGCTCTGCTGGACGTACCGCTTCGCCTCGTCCACCAGCTGCTGGAAGCGGCGGTCGTCCAGGTTGGGTGCCCGCAGGGCCATCAGCTCGCCTCCGCTTCCTCGGAAGGGATGGTGTAGAAGGGAAAGACGAGGTTGCGTGGCTCGTTGGTCGACCGGATGGTGTAGTGCACGTCGATGTAGACACACGCGGTGTCGACGGCGTCGAACGCCACCACCACGTCGGAGGTCTCGATCCTGGGCTCCCAGCGGTCGAGCGCGGTGCGCACCTCGCGGGCGATGTCGCCTGCCAGCGCGTGGTCCGCGGCGGCGAAGACCAGCTCGTGGATGCCGCAGCCGAACTCGGGGCGCATCGGGCGCTCGCCGGGGGCGGTGCCGAGCACGAGTCGGATGGCCTCCTGGATCTCCTGTTCGCGGTCGACCATGCCGATGCCGCCGGTCGGGCCGACACGCAGCGGGAAACCCCAGCCACGGCCGATGAAGTCGGTCACAGCGGACCTCCGATGAACACGGTCGTCGAGCCGAGCAGGATCGTGGCGCCGCAGGCGGTGCGGTCTCTCACGGCCGCGACGGGCACGCCGCCGACGTACACGGTCCTCGGGCCGGTAGGCGGCAGGACCAGGTTCGCCGGTCCCATCAACGTGTCCGGGTACTTGACGCAGACGTGGACACTGCCGACGACCGCGGCGGGCGCCTTCTCGATCAGCACGGTGGCCACCTCGGCCGCCAGCGGGCCGGCCGGTGGGCCGATGGCGCCGCCGTGGTTGGTCTTGTCGCCCAGCCGGGCAGCGGGGGGCATGCGTGCTCTCCTTCGTCTCAGTTGAGCCGGATCATCCGGCCCTTGACGACTACCTCGCCGCTCTTCGCGTCGAGGGTGATGCCGTTGGCGCCCAACGTGATCGTGCTGTCCGCGCCGAGCCCGCCCGCCGCCTTGAGCACCAGCTCGTTGCCGCGGTCGTCGAGCAGGACCTCCAGCTTCCCGTCGCCGGTGGCGAGGCGGACGCCGGTGGCCGTCGGGCCGTCGAGCAGCTCGAGGCGGTGTCCCTTGCTGGACACCAGTGACCGCCGGTTCACGGTGCCGCCCCTGCCGTCCACCAACGAGACCGCGTGCTGTGCGGGCTTGTCGACGCCGTTGTAGAGGTTGCCGAGGACGTACGGGCGGTCGAGGCTGCCCTGTTCGAAGCCGACGAGCACCTCGTCGTTGACCTCGGGGCTGAAGACGCCGCCGCCGGAGAGCTGCACGGTGCGGACCCAGTCGGTGACGTAGTCGTCGTCCAGCCACGGGAACTTGAGCCGGACCCAGCCGCGTTGTCCGCCGGTCTCCTTGATGTCGGTGACGATGCCGGTCGCGAGGCCGGGCATGCGGACGTCGCCTGCCGGGGCGGCGAGGCCGGCGAGCGAGCGGTCGTGGGTCGCGCTGACGAGGACCGTGGTGCGGTAGCCCGCGTCCGGTTCCAGGACGTGGGTCACCCCGGTCGCCGTGTACTTGCCGGAGAAGGCCTGGCCGACGTTGCCGAGCGCGATCGGCACGCCCGCACGGAGTTCGGGGTTGCCCTCGACGACCGCCTCCAGCTCGCCGTAGCCCGCGCTGACCGAGGCGGCGAGCGCGTCGGCGGCCGCGTTCGCCTCCGCCTGCGTCGCGTAGGGTGTGCCGGTGACCAGGGTTTTGGCCTTGGTGGGGAACTTGCCCGCCGCGGTCGTCACGGATAGTCCTGGTTGGACGGTTGTGCTCGGCGTGGTCTTACGCAGTGCCACGAGTTTCTGTTTCCTGGCGACATCCCAGCCACGGACCTCGACGCCACCGGCCAGCTCCGAGGTGCTCAGCGCGGCACGCAGGACGGTCATGTTGCGACCGAACTCCAGGACCTGCGGGTTGTTCTCGGCCGAGGTCGACGGGGCGGGCGCGCTCGCGGACGGGTCGAGCCTGGTGAACTGCAGCTGCCCCTTGTCGTCGACCTCGACGACGGCGCCGTGCTCGCGGGCGAGCATCTGGAGGAAGTCCCAGTCCGACACGCCGGGTTGGGACAGGTGCTGGTAGGTGATCGACGCCGTCTCGACGCGGCCGACGGTGAGCCCGGCGTTCTTGGCGACCTCGCGGACGATCGTGGCGGCCGTCATCTTGGTGAACGCCTTCACCCTGCGGCCGCGCAGGAGGCGGTGCGCCCTGGTCATCGCCCGGATTGTCGTGAACGCGCCGGTGCCGTCGACGTCCATCTCCAGCGCGGTGACCTCGCCGGTGAACAACAGCTCCTGGGCCTGGGTGCGCACCGCGGCGACGGAGATCCGCACCGGAGTGCCGATGGTGACGCCGGTCCTGGTGAGCAGCTCGTGGTCGTTGTCGTCGTAGACGAGCACGGCGGTGCCCGGCAGGCCGACGTTCTCGTCGACGACACAGCTGCGGAGCATCTCGACCCAGGGCGCGTCGCCGAGGGTGCCTGCCTCGACGACCGCGCTGTTGGCGAAGGAACGGCCGCCGGTCATCGGTCACCTTTCGTCGCGGGCACGAGCAGTTCGCGGCCGGGGACGAGCGTCATGGGGTCGTCGATGTCGTTGGCCTCGGCGATGACGCGCCAGGCCGTCGCGTCGCCGTACTCGCGGAAGGCGAGCTGCGGCAGGGTGTCGCCCGCGACGAGCCGGTGGGTGCGGCGGGCCTCGCGGGAGCCGGAGGTGGGGTTCTGGCCGGGGGTGCTGAACCCGGCCTCCTCTATGGACAGTGCGCAGGTCGCGCGGAGCGGCTTGCCGTCCACGTCGAACAGTGAGTACTCGATCGAGAGGCTGGAGAGGACCCCGTCGAAGGAGACGGAACGGGCGGTGCCCCACTCGAAGCGAACCCACGGGCTCGCGGGCTGTTTCTTCTGGATACTCCGCTTGGTCGGCACACACGCGCCGAGCAGCTTCTCGACGCGGTCCTCGACGGAGTTGTCGTGGGTGGCGGTGGCGTCGAGGAAGACGCTGACGCTCAGGTTTCTCGGCCCGCTGCCGACGAACTCGGGCAGTGCGGCCTCTTCCGCCATGCGTGCGGGTTTGCGGCGCCACTCGGTGTTCTTGCTGAGACTGAGGGTGCTGGGGTTGAACTGGAACGCGACCGTGGCCAGCCTGCCGCCCGGCTTGGCGCCGACCGAGGCAGGCGGCTCCATGACCACGAGTCGCGCCTTGACGAGGCTGGGGTTCACTGTCGTTGCCTTTCAGGAGGCCTGGAGGCCCTCGTGCGCGATCTCGAGCGTCTCGACCGCGACCTGGGACTGGCTCGGGTCGAAGGTCGGTCCCTGCCAACGGATCGGGATGATGCCGAGCACCTGCCACCGCACGACCGGGGTGAGGTCGGGGGTGCGGGCGACGATCTCGCCGTCCTTGCGTTCGGCCTGCTGGATGACTTCGTTGAACCAGGTGAGGATCTTGGCGGAGTCGCTCGTGACCGGTCGGGTCATCGTGATGTTCGACCAGGTGATCCGGGACGGGAGCTGCCAGGTGAAGCCGTTGTTGCCGCCCTCGGTGAACTGCTCGACCTCCATCTGGGCGCCGAGACCGTCGCAGGTGTGGAACGCGCCGAGGTCGTCGCCCGCGATGGAGAGGGTGAAGAAGACGCTGCTGGCGAAGATCGTGTCAGGCATGGTTGTTCCTTCATCGGCGCCGGTCGTGGAGGCGGCCGGTGCGTTCGCGGCCGTGGCGGAGTTCGGCGCGGAGCAGGCGTCCGACGGGTTCGATCAGGCGGCGGGCCAGGTCGTCGAGGTCTGGTGGTCCTGGGGGTTCGGGGGGTCGGGGGCTTGGTTGTGGGGTGTCGGGGGTGGGTGCGGAGCGTTGGACTGGTGGTGGTGTGTGGGCTGGGGCCGCGGTGGGCTGGTCCGGGGCCGCGGTGGGCGGGATCGCGGCGATGGGTGCGCCGAGGCCGGTCGACCGTTGTCTTGCGGGGGTTCGCTGGACGGTCGGTGGTGTCGTGGACGGGCGGGTCGTGGTTGTTTGGTCGACCGGATGGGTGGTGGTCGGGTTTGCGCTGCGCTGGACCATGCGAATGGGTGGCGCTGTGATCCGTTGCGTTGGTTTCGGCGGGTGGGTGGCCGGGTCGGGTGTGGTTGTCGGGGCCAGGGTGCGTTGAGGTGGCGGGGTGGCCCGTCCGGTGGCTGGGGGAAGGGTTGCCGGGGTGGGGCGGCGTTGGGGCTGTTCTCCGATCATTTGGGCGGTGGCGGGGGTTTCGGCGGGCGGTGGGGCGACGTGGCGGTGAATCGTCGGGGGGTGGGTGTCCGGGCTGGGGGCGGCGGTTGCCGGCTTTGGCGGCTGGGTGCCCGGGTTCGCGTACTGGTCGGCGCTTCTCTGGACCGCCGGGGCTGAACTCCTGGTGACCACGGGAAGGGGGATGCTTCGGTGAGTCGGGGGGGTTGGTGGGTGGGCGCCTGGGCCGGGTGATGGGTCGACGCTTCGCTGGACCGGTCGAGTGCTTGAACCGGATGGTTGACGGGGTGATGAGTCGGCCGTTTGCCGAGCAGGCGGGGGCAGCGGGTGAGCACCCGGGCCGGAGGTCGGGGCAACCGGTGGGTCGACTGTTCGCTGGACCAGCGTTGGTGGGTGGGCAATGGATGGTGGGACCGAAGGGGTGACGCCTGAGGGGTGAATAGGCGAACTGGTGGGGGGACCATCCGATCGATCAACGGCGTGGTTGACCTCTCGCGCTATCAGTGGGGCTGGTAGTGAGGTACTCGGACCTGTCGATTGGCGCGCAGGAGGGCCGAGCCGCCGCTGGGCAGGCGGCTCTGGCAGAGGGGTACCTGAACCGGATCCTGGAGCAGACGGGCGACCAACCGATGGGGCGATGCTTGCCCCTGCTCGCTGAACGCGGTAGTCGGGGGTGGGGCCAGGTGTCCGAGCGGCGGCGTTGGCGAGATCTGACAGGTGGGTGCCCGGGGCTGGACCAGGCGTTTTCTCGACCGGCAGGTCGAGATCATCCTTGGTCACTGGCAGCCAGGCATCCGAACTGGGGGACGGACCTCGGCCGGACGCCGGGTCGATGCTTCGTTGAACCAGCGAAGTCGGCGGGTGGGCAGCCGAACGGGGTGCCGGATCGGCCAGTCGAGCAACCGGCGGGTCGACGCTTCTCTCGGCAAGCTCGTCTGATGGAGGAACACCCGAACCGGGCACTCGGTCATCGGCGATCTCGGCTCGTCGCTGAACCAGTGAGGCGGGCGACGGTCCAGGCGGGCGATCGCCGGCGCCATCCACGCTTCGCCGCACCAACGGCACCCGCTGACGGGCCACCGAACCGGCCCCCAGATCGGCGGCGCCATTCACGCTACGCTGCACCAACGGCATCCGCTGATGGACGGACGGACCAGCCGCCCGATCGGCGGCGCCATCGACGCTTCGCTGCACCAGCGGCACCGGCTGGCGGGCGGACGGACCAGCCACTCGATCGGCGCCGGTGTCGACGCTTCGCTGTACCAGCGGGACTGCTGAGTCGCCAACGGAGTCGGATGCCGGGCCGGCAGGCGTGTCGATGCTTCCCTCAGCCGGCGTGGTCGTCGAGTGAGCTGCCAGGCCAGTCTGCCGGTCCGTCACGGGGCGAACGCCTCGCTGAAGCGTCCGACCGGCAGACCGCACTGCCGGACGGACCGACTTCCCAAGCACCGGGTCGGTACTCCGTCGCGCCTTCGGTGCACTGATCGGGTCGGCGCCCAGGTCAACGCTTCGCTGAACTGTCGGCTCCGGTGGTCGGGAACTTGGGCGGAGTTGCCCACCCAACTGTCCGGATATCAGGCCTACCGGGACCAGCCTTCGCGCCAGTCGCGCGACCAGGCGGGGTGAGTCCGCGCTTCTTTGAGCTGGTTTGGGCGTGCGTTGAACCGCCGGGGTCACCGGGTAGGAAGTCGCGTAGAGCAGGCCCGACGGCGCCTCCCCGCTGACGCCGTGGCCTATGCCCCTGTCGAGGCGGTGGTCCTGCCAGGACGTCAGGTTCGAGCGGAAGGTCGTCGTGTTCATGACCGTCGTGGGGCGGTGGATCGTCGGGGTCGTGATGGGAGCCTCGCGCCAGCCGCCGTCCCACGGGGGTGGTGCCGGAGCGGGGTCGGGCCGGTTGCGCCATCTGTCCAGGAAGGACACTTCTTACCTCCCCTCGTTCGCTCTCGCGTTCAGGTTGGCTATCTCGCCCACCCACTGCCGGCGTTCCTGGTGGGGCAGGTCCAGGATCTCCGCCCTCGGCCAGTGGAAGTGGTATGCCACGTACGCGACCTCCTCCCGCAGGCGTTCGGGCGCGTACGTCTCTATTCCCCCAGGCGGCCACCCGCCAGGTCCACCTCGAACGCCGTGCCGCACGACGGGCACGACACCCCCGCCCTCGTGTGGCCCTCGCTGTTGATGCGGCGGTAGAAGTCCTGCAGGAACGCGATGTCCGTGGCGTACATCTGTTCCACCACGCCGACATGGACCTCGCTCAACGTGCCCAGCATCGTGATCACCTGGCTCAGCAGGACCACGCTCAGGTAGCCGGGGTTCTCCTTCACCCTGATGTCGATCTGTGGACGCAGCTCGTCCCTCGCCGTTGCCAGGCGCATCCTGCCGTGGCGGTGGACCACGCCTTCGTGGTCCACGTAGCCACGCGGCAGTTCGAAGTCGTACTCGGTCACCGGGGCCGACGTCACCGCGGGAGTCGGTGCCTCCACCAGGCCGTCGAGGTCGTCCAGTGCGATCGTTCGGCGTCTCATTCGACCTTGATCTCCTCGAACGTCAGGGTTACCTTCTCCGTCGCCGCGCTCGATTCGCCTGCTTTCAGGGACGGGCCCTCCCACTTGCTCGCCCACGCGTTCATCAGCTGCATGCGGCGGACCGAGTTGCCCTCGGTGTCCTTCACCTCGATGGTGATGTTCTGCCGTGCGGCGTTCACGGCACCCTTCTCCAGGGTTTCCTTCAGCCACTTGCTGAACTCGGGGCTCTTGTCCAGACCCCTGGTGATCGTCACCTCACCGCCCTTCTGCGCCCCCGGCTGCTTCCTGATCAGTGGGCGGCCCGTCGAGGTGACCTGGTAGACCTCCACCACGTCCTCCTCCACCGTCAGACCGCTCACCTCCTGCAGCGACTCGACCATGAAACCGCCCAGCTGCACACCGAAGATGTGTGTCGCGAGCGCGTCGCCCTCTGCCATGTCCTCGCCTTTCCGGGATCTACTCGCTGACCAGGCTCGTGCTGTCGGAGAACTGCGCGAGGCGGAACACCACGAACTCCGCCGGTTTCACCGGTGCCACGCCGATCTCGCACACGACCTGACCCAGGTCGATGGACTCCTGCGGGTTGTTGTCCTCGTCGCACTTGACGTAGAACGCCTCCGCTGCCGTACGGCCGAACAACGCGCCCTGACGCCACTGTTCGGTCAGGAACGCCGCGATGTTCCTGCGGATGCTCGACCACAGCCGGTCGTCGTTCGGCTCGAACACGACCCACTGCGTGCCGATGAGGATCGACTCCTCCAGGAAGTTGAACAGGCGCCGCACGTTCAGGTAGCGCCACGCCGGGTCCGACGACAGCGTCCGCGCGCCCCAGATCCTGATGCCCCGGCCGGGAAACGCGCGGATGCAGTTGACGCCGACCGGGTTCAGCAGGTCCTGCTCGCTCTTGCTCAGCAGGTAGTCCAGGTCGACCGCGCCGCGGATCACCTCGTTCGCCGGGGCCTTGTGCACACCGCGTTCCACGTCGTTGCGGGCCCACACACCCGCCACGTGGCCGGACGGCGGCACCACCGTGTTCCTGCCGTTCGCCGGGTCGAACACCCGCACCCACGGGTAGTACAGGGCGGCGTAACGCGAGTCGTAGCCCGCCTCGTCCTGGCGCCACGTGCGCACCTTCTGCGCCGACAGGCCCGGCGGGGTGTCCAGCACCGCGACGCGGTCGGCCATCTGCTCGCAGTGCGCGATCACCGCCAGCTGCACGGTCTTCACGCCCTCCAGGTCGAGCATCCCGCGCTGGTAGGCACTCATCAGGTCCGGCACCGCGACCATCGTGATCTCGTCGATGCTCTCCAGGCCACCGAAACCGGTGCGCGCCTCGGGGTCGCCGAGGTACTCCTGTGCGTCCACTGTGGCTGGTGAGGTCGAGGGGGCAGGCAGCGTCACGGACTGCTTGTCCGGCTTGGCCAGCGCCCCGTTGCCCTGCTCGGCCACGGTGATCAGCTTGGACTGCGCGGAAACCTGGGTCACGACGTAGTTCTTGACGTTCTTGCGGGTGGACACGTCGTAGGTCTCGACCACCCGGTCGCCCTGGCGGACCAGCAGGCGGAAACGGTCGTCCGGCGGGTTCTCGCCGTCGACGTCGGCCACCTCGACCGAGACGGCGCCGGTGCCGGGAAGGGCGGCGACACGCAGTCCGCCCAGCCGCACGGGTTCACCCGCCGCAGGCTCGGCGTCCGGGGCCGCACCGCCGACGCGCACGACGTAGGCCGCGCCGCCGCCGTTGGCGAAGTAGCCGTACACCGCGTGCGGCAGGTAGGCGTCGTCGGTGAAGCCGCCGAAGTTCTGCACGTACTGGTTCCAGTTCGCGACCAGTGTCGGCTGGTGGAAGGGTCCCTGCTCGGCGAAGCCGACGAAGGCGGCCACCGCGGTGCCGACCCCCTCGATCGGCCGCGCTCCGGACTGGACCTCCTCCACGTACACGCCTGGGGAGAGGTACTGCGGCATGCTCGCTCCTTCTTTCTTCAGCTGCGCCAACACGAATCCTGCCCCGCCCGAGTGCACCCCGGCAGGTCCGGCGGACCCCCGGCGAGGGCAGTCACGTGCCCGAAGAGGCAGCCCACGGCCCGAACTCGTTCGACAGCACCAACCTGCCGAGCTTGCGGTACTCCTGGCGCACGGACTCGACGACGTCGGCCATGGTGACCGCGCGGTCGTCCGTGGCGGCCAGGTACGCCGCGGTCACGGCACACGCGCGGATCGAGCCGCCCGCCAGCTCGAAGCGGTCGGCACAGAAAGGCAGGTCCAGATCGTCCGCTCGGGGCATGGCGGCGCCGAGGCAGCGATCCCACAGCGCGAGCCGTTGCGCGGCGTCCGGCATCGGGAACTCCGCGATGACGTCGACCCGCCGGGTGAACGCCTCGTCGACGTTCGCGCGCAGGTTGGTGGTCAGTATCGCGATGCCGTCGAAGGACTCCATGCGCTGCAACAGGTACGCCGACTCGACGTTGGCGTAACGGTCGCGGGCGTCCTTGACCTCGGAGCGCCTGCCGAACACGGCCTCCGCCTCGTCGAACAGCAGGACGCCATGCACCCCGGCCGCTTCGGTGAAGATCCGCTCCAGGTTCTTCTCCGTCTCGCCGACGTACTTGTCGACCACTGTGGACAGATCCACCACGTACAGGTCCATGCCCAGCTCGGCCGCGACCACCTCGGCGGACATCGTCTTGCCGGTGCCGGACTCGCCCGCGAACAACGCGACCACGCCACGGCCTCGGCCACCGCCCGGGCGCATCCGCCACTCCCCCAGCACGCGGTCGCGGTGCCGTGCGCGCCTGGTCAGCTCGGTGAGCTGGCGCCGGGTGGGGTCGGGCAGGACCAGGTCCGTCCAGCCGACGGACGGGATGATCCGCCGCGCCAGGCGGTCGAGTCCGGCGCCGTTCTGTGCCCGCACGCCGGCCCGCACGTGGTCGAGCGTGAGCGGTTCGCCCGCCAGCAGCGCCAACCGGGCGGCCACGGCGACCGCGTGGTCCACCTCGGCGACGCCGAGCCGGTAGCCAGTGAGGTCCGCCACCAGTTGCGGGGCGGGTGGGGTGCCGGTCGCCTCGGTCAGTGCGTGTGCCCAGCGTGTCGCCCGTCGGACGGTGTCCAGTGGCGGTACGGCGACCGAAACAGCCTCCGTCCACTTCGGATCCCAGTGGGTGCGGCTGTGGAACACCACCGGGACCTCGGCGGTCCTGAGCTGCCGCAGCAACCGCACCTGCTGGGCGTTGACCGGGCCGAAGACGATGCCGGCGCCACGCAGTCGTGCCTCACGCACCACCTCGGCCACCGGTGGGTCTTCGGGCAGCGCGGCGGCGTCGACCACGAGCGCGTCGTGCCCTGCCGCGGCGAGCGTGGCGACGGCCGTCCGCTCGGCGTCGCCGTCCGCGTCACGCAGGTGGAGCGGGCCGACGCAGGCCCTCAGTGCGGCACCCAGGCGCTGGGGCAGCTCTTCCGTGGTCGTGACGGCGGGAACCAGCCGCGCTTCGGTGGCCAACGAAACGGTGTCGTCGCCGAGGAGGTGCGCGACGACCCGGTCCGGCACCTGCAGCACCCGGGACAGCGCGGGCAGTTGCGGCTCCCGTATCTCCAGCAGGCCGCCGGACAGCAGCGGGGCGCCGGAGGCGAAGCGGAACCGGCCCGCGCCGGCTGCCGGTTGCCCGCACAGTTCCAGCGCGAGACCGACGGTCGCGCGGCGGCGGGTGACGTCGTCGTTCAGGTAGCCGTACAGGCGCTCGAAACGGGCGTCGACGTCCGGGGCCAGTGCGACGAGGAGCAGCTCGACGTCCAGCGGTGACAGGGAGAACCGCCGCGCCAGCGTGCCGAGCCGGGAGCTGGGCTCGAGGTCCTCGACCGGCTCGAACGCGAGCGGTGTCCTGGCGCCGGCCAGTATCCGTTCGACCACGTCCGGGGTGAGGTACAGGCCGCGGTAGGGGTCGTCCGGCGTGGGATCGGTGGCCTGCCGGGTCGCCACCGCCTCGCGGACGCGTGCCTCCACCGCGGCGAGCCGCCGCCACAGCGACGACTCCACGAGCGTGGCGGTCATCGGATCGGCTCGCTCCGGCGGCGCCTGCCTGCCGGGGGACGGGGCCGCGACACCGCGAACGCGTCGCCCTCGGCCGTCGTCGGACCGTCGTACCGCAGCCGGTGTGCCTGGCCCTCCGCCGAGCGCAGCACCATGCCCTCGGTCACCGGCGGCCCGGCAGGCGTCCACTCACCGGCCAGTGGGGAGATCACCCTGAGGTTGATGGCCGGTTTGAGGTCGCCGCCGAGCGCGGACCAGACGTCGGACGCCGCGCCGCCCTCGGTGACCGGGCCGCCCGCCTGCAACCCGACCGTCAGCCCCAGCTCGGCCAGTGAGCCGGTCAGCCAGTCCTGGTCGAGCCGCTCGGTGCGGACCAGCGCGCTCAACGCCTGTGACAGCAGCCGGTGCTCGTCCTGCGCGCGGTTGGTCCATGCGGTGACCAAATAGGACAGTTGGAACCAGCGGGCCACGCCGCGCCTGCCCAGCAGCACACCGTCGTCGCCGTGGACCTCGACGTCACCGGACTTGCGTCGGGTCAGGTCCTCGCGGATGTCGTACAGGAACACGTTGATCGTCGGGGCGTTGCGGCGGGCCGTCCATTCGGTCGTCGGTGCGTCGAACGCCAGCTCGCCCTGTTCGCCCGGCACATCGCCTGCCGCGAGCAGCCGCCGGATCGCCTCGTCCACCTCGTGGATCACGGAACTCTCCTACCTGCGGCCGACCATGTCCGGCGGCGCGATCGTGCCCGACACGACGAGGAACGGGGTCGTGGCCGGGGTGAAGCCGGGACCGGACGCGGTGATGACGCGGGGTCCCGTCTGGTCCTTGGTGAGGATCAGCAGCTGCGCGGTGAAACCGCCGTCGCGGCGTGGGAACGTCGGCGCGGCGGACGCCGTGATACCCGGTGTCCACGCGATGCGGACCGGGACGCCCGGCGGGAAGTCCAGGCCGCGCACGGAGGTCACGAAGCCGGGTTTGCCGATGTTCGGCACGGCCACGATTCGTGGCTGGAGCACGGTCATCGGTGCGCGTGCCGCGTTGTCGCCGGGGTTGGCGTCGGTGCCCGAGGTGGTGAGCGTGCCACGCACCTCGGTGCGGACCGGTGCGTTGGGCGCGAAGACCACCTGCACCACGGCCTGCGCACCGGTTCCCAGGTCGGGCAGCGCGCAGCCGGTCGCGGCACAGCCCGGTGGCAGCGCGGCCACCGGCACCCCGGCGGGCAGCGCGAGGTTCAGCCGCAGCCCGGTGGCCAGGCCGCCGCCCCCGTTGCGGACGGTGAAGGTCGCGGTCGCGCGACCGCCCACATAGGACGGGTTGGGGGTCACGACGACCCCGAGTGCCGGACCTGCCCGCGGAGCGGGCGGAGCAGGGGGTGGAGGTGGCGCGTCGATCGGGATCTCGGTCTCCGCCGCGTTGTCCGAGGGCCGGGCATCGATCACGGCTCCGTCCGCCGACCACGTCACCCGCGGTCTGCCGGGGACGAGCCCCACGAGGTCGGCGACGACGTCGACATTCTCGCCGGGAGCCAGGACGCCGAGGTCACACCGGAGATCCGCGCAGGTTCCCCGCGTCGGGCGCAGTCCGACCAGGCGCACGCCGTCCGGCACGGCGACGGTCAGGGCACCGGGCGTGGCCGTCGGGCCACGGTTGGTGACCGTGACGGTCACCGGCACCGCGCCCCCCGTGTCCACAGTGGACGTGACGGGTGGCGCGGTCAGGACGAGGTCCGCCGACGGCTGCCAGGTCGGCTCCTTCTGCCTGCCGGGCAGTGCCGTGGCGATGCGGTCGAGCGCGCCGGTCGCCGGGTCGAGCACGGCCAGCTCCTCCGGCGACGTGGCGGCGGCTTCGCGGCGCGTGGTCAGCGCGATGCGGCCGCCCTCCGGGGAGAACGCCGCGTCACGTGGCTGGAACGGGCCGGTCGGCGCCGTCAGCGGGGTGGCGCAGGTGCTCGGCGTTGCGGGCAGCAGCACGTCACATCCGTCGCCGGGCAGGGAGACCTGGACCAGGCCGTCGTTCTCGCGGTTGAACACCAGGCGCCCGCCGTCCGGGCTGAAGGCGGAGCTGTCATCGGTGACGGCGCAGTCGAACCCGCACACCGCCGCCGACACGTCGCGCTGCTCGTCGAGTGTGCCGGTGCGTGCGGTCCACACGTGGTTGTCGCGGATCTCGCCGTTCGGGCCGTCCGACACGATCCCACGCGTGAACGACAGCGTCCCGCCGTCCGGGGACCACGCGGGCTGGGTGTCCTCCTGGTCCGCGACCTCCGGCGGCGGCTGCAGGCGCCCGACCACCGCGCCGGTCGCCGCCTCGACGACCACCACGTGGCTCGGGCCACCCTCGGGCCGGACACCGCCCGGTGAGCGGCGGGCGAACGCGATGAGCGTGCCGTCCGGGGACCACGCCGGGTCGAACTCCCAGTCGGTGGCCTGCCGGTCGGCGACCGGGAGGAGCCGCGGGTTGGCGCCGTCGGCGTCCACGAGCCACAGGCGCTGCACCCGGACGTCGTCGACGGTCTCGAAGCGGGTCACCAGGATCTGCCTGCCGTCCGGCGAGTACTCCTCCCGCTGGTTCCACGGGTCGAAACCGGGCCGGGGGTGGAAGAGCAGGTTCGAGTCGTTCACGGCCTCGGGGTCCTCGACCAGCACCGGCAGGCCGAGGTCGCGGGGGTCGGTGCCGTCCGGCCGGATGTCCTGCAGCGTGGCCGTCGACGGGGTCGGCGCGCTGGTGCGCGACACCAGGAGCCGCCCGTCGAACCAGGCGGGCGAGGCGACGTCCCGGTCCTCGGCCAGCAGCAGCTCGGCGGGCGAGCCGGGCACGACCTGGTACACGGTCGTCGGGCAACCACATTCCCCGTCCAGGCGCAGCAAGAGCAGGCCCGTGCCGTCCGGTTTCCACACCGGCCAACGGGTCTGCCAGCCGGCCTGGTCGCCGGTCAGCACCGGCGCGCCCGCGATCCTGACCTGGTTGCCGTTCGCGGTGTAGGCGATGCGGTCGTCGACCGGGTTCCACGCGGGTTCCGCCGCGCCGCCCGGCTCGTCGGTCACCGCCACCGCGTCGCCGCCCGCGACGGGTTGGCGGTAGATCTGGCCGTCGCGGGCGAACGCGACCTGCGTGCCGTCCGGCGAGAACGCTGGCCACGTCTCGTCCTCCGGCGTGTTCGTCAGGCGTCGCGCCCCGGTCCCGTCCACACCGACGAGCCACAGGTCGCTCTGCCCGTCCTCGGTCGAGGAGAACACGACCGTGGTCAGGTCCGGCGACAGCCGGGGGTGCGCCGCGTCGCGGCCGGTGGTGAGCGCGCGGACCGAGCCGTCCCCGGCACGCAGGTACACCTGCGGGAGCCGCCCGTCCCGCAGGCTGGTGAACACCACCAGGTCCCCGAGCGCGGACACGTCGTCGTCGAAGTGCGCCGGGCCCGGGCCGAGGAACGACTCGGTCGCGCCGCCCTCGGCCACGCCGATGCTCCGGTGACCCGTGCCCGCGAACGCGATCCTGCCCGCGTCGAACGGAACCTGTTGCTGGGCAACGGCGGGCAGCGACGTGCCGGCCCGCACCACGACCAGCAACCCGCACAACACCAGCGCGGCGGCGAACACGGTCGCGGCTCGGGTCCTGAACAAGATCGCACCTCCGGTACTCGTCAGGAATCCTCGCCGTACCCGGGGTGTCGCTTCGAGGTCCTCGCGGGCACCGTCGGGGCACACCCGGTGCCGCTTCGGGCAGCCGGCGTCAGATGAGGCCGTGCCGCATGACGTAGCCGACGGCGTGCGCGCGGTTGCGCAGGTGCAGCCGGGTGGTCACGCCGTGCAGGATGTTCTTCACCGTCCGCTCCGAATAGGACAGTCGGGTGGCGATCTCCGCGGTGCCGAGGCCGTCCGCGATCAGCCGCAGCATGTCGGCCTCGCGTGGTGTCAGCGTCGACAGCGTGATGC
The DNA here is from genome assembly GCF_004364325.1 of Actinophytocola oryzae. Classification (GTDB taxonomy): domain Bacteria; phylum Actinomycetota; class Actinomycetes; order Mycobacteriales; family Pseudonocardiaceae; genus Actinophytocola; species Actinophytocola oryzae. The sequence goes on from NZ_SOCP01000003.1 coordinate 27,336, forward strand.
CGTTCGGGTCGAGGGTCTGGCGCTGCATGCGGCCGACGTGGTCGAGCAGCGTGGCCAGCAGGTCACCCGGCAGCACCGCCTCCCCGTTGGCCAGCGCGAGAACCGCGCTCACCAGCCGGTCCTGGTTCGCCTCGCCCCGGCGGATCACGGCCGCGACCTCGCAGTCGACCGTGGTCTGCAACGACTCCCTGTCGATGCGGCGCACGATCACCCCGGTGCGGGTGGTCGACGCGCGCTGGAGCCTGCGCAGCAGCCGCGCCGCGTCGTCGTCGACCTCGTCCACCACCACCAGCGACACCGAGGCACGCGACTCCTCCTGCGCGGTAAGCACTTCCACCTCCGGCCGGGGCCGCAGCTGGTGCACCACACCGGCCCGCAGGACCGGGTCCTCGGTGTACACCATGACCGGGACTCTTGTCGTCATCTCACGCCTCCTGGTATGAACTCCCGCTGAGGCAATGATGTTCGGCGGATCCCCGGCCGTGCAGCCGGTGCGGCCCACGAGTGCACGGGATTGCCCGCATGGTGCCCTTTTCTCCCTGCCCGGGTGTCGGGCGGCGTGCCTACCGTTGCGTGCCGTGACCGCAACGACAGAATTCGGTCTCCCCACCGTGGTTGTGACACCCGGCCAGGAGACCTGGACGACGATGACCGTGCGCAACGACAGTGACATCGTCGAGGCGTACACGTTCGAGGTGCTCGGCGAGTGCGCCCCCTGGACCGAGGTGGAGCCGGCGCGGTTGTCGCTGTACCCGGGTACCAGCGAACAGGTGACGGTGGTGCTCAGGCCGCCCCGCTCCCCCGCCGTGCGCGCGGGTGAGAAACCCCTTGGCGTACGGGTGTTGCCGACCGAACGACCCGAGTCGGTGGTGGTGTCGGAGACGATCGTGCTCGTCGAGCCGTTCGCCGAGCAGCGGGCGGAACTGGTCCCGGAGCGTCGCAGGGCGTGGCGCAGGGCGCGCTACCACGTGGCAGTGCACAACGACGGCAACACCCCGGTGGCGGTGACGCTGTCGGCTCCGGAGACCGACGACCAGCTCACGTTCGCACTGCCCGTCCGGCCCGAGCACGTGGCACCGGGTGACCGCACGGAGATCGACTTCCGGGTGCGGGTGGCGAAGATCGTCTGGTTCGGCAAGCCCGTGACGTGGCCGCTGCGCCTGGACGCCACGGCGGCCGCGGGCGAGGAGTCCGGCAGGCACCCACTCGAGGGCGAGCTGATCCAGCTTCCCGTGTTCCCCAGGTGGTTGCTCGCCGTGCTGGCCGTGTTGCTGGCGCTGGTCCTGGCGTGGTTCGCACTGGTGCGGCCTGCCGTGCAGAGCGCGGCCCGTGAGGCGGCGGACGACCGGACGCAGGAGATCGCCCAGGCGGCCGGTCAGGAAAGCCAGGCCGCGCAACCGGAACAGAGTGGCGGCGGCGGCGAGAGTCCGCAGCAGGGGCGACAGGAGCAGGGTGGTGCCGCCACCGGGCAGGGGGTGGGGCAGCAGAGCTCCGCCACCATCGAGGTCCGCACGAACGCGGGCGACCAGGGGGCGGGCACGTACGTGGTGCCGGAGGGAAAGGTCTTCCGCATCACCGACCTCGTGCTGGGCAACCACCAGGGCGACGAGGGTGTGCTCACGATCGAGTTCGGTGGCAGGACCATCACCACGATCGCGTTGGAGACCTACCGGAACCAGGACTACCACTGGGTTACGCCCGTCGACGTGCCGGCGGGCGAGAGCGTCACGGCGACGGTGAACTGCGCGCGGCCAGGCACGCCGGCGAGCGGGCGGCAGGCGCCGAACTGCTTCCAGGTGCTCAACGTCAGCGGCGGGCTGACCGACGCGCCGAACTGATGGGTCCACAGGGGACACCCGGTCCGGCGTCGCCGGGCCGGGTGTGGTCACTCCGGTGCGCGGCGGTTCCACTCGTCGAGCAGCGCGTCGATCCACGCGGACAGCAGCGCGGCGGTCTCGACGTCGCCCCTCGCGAGGCAGGACAGGCGTTCGTCCCGTGCGGCGACCAGCTCCGCCACGAGGTCGACCGCCATCGGGTCGATCACGGCAGACCCGCCGCCATCCGGAAGGCCTGGATGTACTTGGGCAGCTCGACGAGTGCCTGCTCCCACCGGTCGGCGCCGAGCTGTCCCGCGAACGCGCACTCGACGATCAGCCGGTCCACGTCCGGGTCGACGTCGGCGCCGCGGAGCTGTCTCGACAGCTCGGCCCTGCGCAGCGAGGCGCGGACCTCCGCGAGCGTGTGCTCGAGGTCCACGACGACCTGTGCCGCCTGCTCCGGCGGCACGACCAGCCACCCGTCCCGCGCGAGGCGCAGGAACAGGTCACCGGCGAACGGCTCGACCATCCTCACACCTCCGCGTGGTCGGGAACGTGGTCCGACCCCAACACGACCAGCGCGGACACGCCAAGCGCACCGGAACCGGTCTGCCCGTGGACACACACCGGACTGCCCCCACAACCGAGAGGCCGCCGCCATGCACGCGAAGATGGACCGTGATGGTGAGAAGTCCGCCGGCGCCCAGGTGCGGCGGCACCACCACACGTCCGGGGAACGGCGCCGGGGACCGCTCCACCCCGATGCGGTGCTCGACCTCCAGCGCAGGGTCGGCAACCGCGCCACCACCCTGGCTGTCCAGCGCGCGGGGAACACACCCACGACACAGCCGACCGACGCGCTGGCCGGACTCACCAGGGGCACCCTCCTTCGCCGCCTCACCAAAGGCCCACTGCTCACCGACGCGGAGGTCGCCGCGATCCAGGCGGCCACCGATACCACCCGGCTGGGCGCCCTCGGGCTCGTCACGCACGCCGACGCGACCGCGTACCTCGACAAGCACAAGTACGGCGACTGGCTGGAGCAGCCGCCGGGCGCGAGGCTGCTCATCGCCACGCTCGCGTGGCGGCGGTTCGGACAGCAGGGCGCCCGTCGGGAGGACCGCATCACTCCCGCGTACACGCTCGGCAGGGCACTGCGCCTGCGCCGACCGGAAGGGTTGTCCGACGTCGAACGGAGGGCCATCGAAGGAGAACGCGACGACCAGATCCGCGAGGCGTTCGTGAACACGCTCGTCGCCAGGGTCCGGGGAGAACACCAGGGCCAGGTTGACCGGGCTCGTGACGTCCTGACCCGGGTCTTCCTGATACTGCAGAGCGGTCTGCAGGTCTACGAGAAGGGACCGCGGCCGTCGGACAAGGGCCGCCATGTGCCGTACCTGCGCGGCGACGTGGCGCGGGCGCTGGCCCACGGAGGCCGGGTCAACATCCGGATTCCCGCGGTGGGCAGGGGCGAGGACCCGAAGGAGATGTCCAGGTGGCTCGGCCTGACCGACGGCCAGGACGCCGACGTGAACCCGGCGGAACGCCGCCAGGTCGGCACCCACCGGATGTCGGTCGGCTACAACCTGCTCGGAAGGGGGAAATTCCGCGAGAGGGGCGGCTTCTGGACCGGGGCTGACAACCTGTTCCGCCGCGGCATCGGCAAGATGTGGAAGGCGGCCGCACCCCGGCTCTACGGCATCGACCTGGCCGCGGACGGAGCGGGGCGAATGGACTTCAACAACGACGTGATCACCCCGGACGGCGGGCACGGACACCTGTTCGTCAACTTCCAGCCGCCGGGCCGGCTCAAGGACGGCGCGCTGCAGGTCGGGATCGAGACGACGGCACCCAAGGCCGCCAGCCCGGTCGGCTACCGGCACGACTACCGCTCCACCGAGGCCACCGCGAACCCGGAGTCGAGCTTCTACGGCCACAAGGAGGACAAGATCGGCACCGGCAAGCTTGCCGACAACCAGCGGCTCGTCGAGCTGGGCGACGGCTGGCTCGCCAAGCTCCAGGACGCGGAAACCGAGTGGAACGGCCTGCTCGACGCTGTCCAGGGTGATCAGCAAGGGATGCGGCAGCTCTACGAGGAACTGGTCGGGCGGCGTGGTGGGCGGTTCGACAAATCGGAGCAGCAGGCCGAGGAATCTCGTACCGAATGACCGGTCGGAGTATTGTCACCCGATTTGCCTGGGTCTAGTTTCGTCCGCGTAACGGTGAGACTGGGGGCCGTTCGTCAACCGTGCGTACCTCACGCACGGCTCCGGCTCCTCCGCTGAGCGGAGGTCCTCGTGCGTACTGCCGGGAAGATCGGCGTCGGCCGAGCACTGCCCTGGGGCGTGACGTCGGTGTCGCTGCGGGTGTCGGCCACCGACCGGGACGGGAACACCGTGGAGCAGACCGTGATCCGGGCATACCGGTCGCGGTGAGAGACCGGGCCGGCGACCGTGGGTGGTCGCCGGCCCGCCCACCGCGCACGCGATCTTCGCCTAGGGTGAGGACCTCGGGCTACGGGAGGGGTGTGCGCGTGCTCAGGTCGGTGATCGGCGGCAGCGAGGTCGGGGGCGGCACGGAGTACGTGTCCAGCAACCCCGCGGTGCTCGACGACGTGGTGGCGACGGTCGAGCTCGCCGACGCGGTGACGTTCCGGGCCGCGTGTGCCGCGGCGCGCGAGGCGCAGCGGGAGTGGGCGCTCGTGCCCGCGCCGGTGCGGGGCCAGGTCGTCGGCGCCTTCGGCAGGCTGGTCGCGGCCAACAAGGCGGCGCTGGCACGGCTCGTGACCCGCGAGATCGGCAAGCCGTACGCCGAGGCGCTCGGCGAGGTCCAGGAGATCATCGACACCTGCGAGTTCTTCCTCGGCGAGGGGCGGCGGCTCTACGGGCAGACCGTGCCTTCCGAGATGCCCGACAAGCAGCTCTTCACCTACCGGGTGCCGGTCGGGGTCGCGGTCGTCGTGACGGCGGGGAACTTCCCGGTCGCGGTGCCCTCCTGGTACCTCGCACCCGCGCTGCTCTGCGGGAACGCCGTGGTGTGGAAGCCGGCCGAGTACGCGTCGGCGTGCGCGCGGGCGCTGTCGGAGCTGGCCTGGCGGGCCGGGGTGCCCGCCGGCGTGCTGAACCTCGTCTTCGCCGACGGCGACACGACCTACGCCGGGCTGGACGCCGCCCTGGGCGACGGTCTCGTCGACAAGGTCGGGTTCACCGGGTCGACGGCGGTCGGCCGCCGGGTCGGCGAGCTGTGCGGGCGCCACCTGCAGACGCCGTGCCTCGAGCTGGGCGGCAAGAACCCCATGGTCGTCGCGCCGGACGCCAACCTCGAGCTGGCCGTCGAGGCGGCGCTGTTCTCCGGGTACGGGACGGCCGGGCAGCGGTGCACCTCGCTCGGGACCGTCATCGCGCACACCGACGTGCACGACGAGTTCCTCCGGCGCTTCGCCGACGCCGTGTCCGCCGCGCCGGTCGGCGATCCGACGGCCGACGTCGTGTACGGGCCGATGCTGGATGACAGGTTCGCCCGTGGCTTCGAGAACACGCTCGGCTGGGTCGGGGACCACCACACGGTGCTCGGGTCCACCTCCGTCGGCCGGATCACGGCCGACGCGCCCCGCGAGGGGTTCGTCGGCGACCCCGCGACCGGGCTGTACTACCACCCGGTCCTGCTCGACGGGGTGCGACCGACGGACAAGGTGTTCACCGAGGAGACGTTCGGGCCGGTCGTCGGCGTCACCACCTACGACACCCTCGACGAGGCAATCGAGCTGGCCAACGCGCCCGGGTACGGGCTGTCCTCCGCCGTCTACACGACCGACCCGCGCACCGCGTTCCGGTTCCGGCAGGGAGTCGGGGCGGGCATGGTGAGCGTGAACAACTCGACGTCGGGGGCGGAGGCGCACCTGCCCTTCGGCGGCAACGGCAAGTCCGGCAACGGCAGCCGCCAGTCCGGGGTGTGGGTGCTCGACCAGTTCACCAGGTGGCAGTCGATGAACTGGGACTTCTCGGGGTCGCTGCAGAAGGCACAGCTCGACGTGACGACGATCGAGCCGGAAATGGAGTACCGGCTGCCCGCCACCTGGCTCTAGATTGCGCCACATGGCGGATTTCGAGATCGACGACGACCGGTCGCGGGTGGACCGGGACGTGCTGTGGGAGTTCCTGTCCACCAAGGCGTACTGGGGGCGGTTCCGCGACCGCGCGAAGGTGGAGCGGCAGCTCGAGGCGGCCTGGCGCGTGGTCGCCGCGTACCGGTCCGCCGACGGCGCCATGATCGGCTTCGCGCGTGCCATGTCCGACGGCGAGGCGTCGGCCTACCTCGCCGACGTGTTCGTCGTCGAGGAGGCCCGTGGCGCGGGCGTGGGCAAGGCGCTCGTGCACGCCATGATCGAGGAGGGCCCCGGCCCCCACCTGCGGTGGATGCTGCACACCCTCGACGCGCACGAGCTGTACCGGCCGTTCGGGTTCGCGGAGCCGGACGCCACCTTCATGGAACGCAGGGGCCGCGCCGCGGAGGTCTTCGGTCACCACGGCGCCGGTCCCGGGTCCTGACCACCCGGCGGTTCGTGAAACGTTGCAACACGGTCTTGACGGCACCCTGGGAGCGCTCCTACGCTGCGGAAAGCGCTTTCCCTGCCGAGTGCTGGTCATCCTACGGACGTCAGAGCTGATCTCCCGAGGAGCAACGCCATGCAGCGCACGTCTCCGTCAGCCAACCACCATGTCTCCCGCCGGACGGTGCTGTTCGCCGTGCCTGCCGCGCTCGCCCTGTCCGCCTGCTCCGGGTCGGGTGGCGGGAGCACGGCGCTGTCCAACGAGCCGGTGACCCTGCGCTTCACGTGGTGGGGGTCCGACGCACGGCACCAGCGAACGCAGCAGGTCATCAAGCTCTTCCAGGCCAAGCACAAGAACATCACCGTCAAGGGCGAGTTCAAGGAGTGGAACGGCTACTGGGACAGCCTCGCCACCAGCGCGGCCGCCCAGGAGGCGCCGGACGTCATCCAGATGGACGAGCTCTACCTCGCCTCCTACGCCGAACGCGGCGCGCTCCTCGACCTGTCCAGGGTGCGCGACCACCTCGACACCAGCGGGATCGACGAGGACATCCTGTCGACGGGCAAGGTCGAGGACAAGCAGTACGCCATCCCCACCGGCCTCAACGCGTACTCGATGGTCGTCAACACCGACATCCTCGACCGGTTCGGCATCGACCTGCCCGACGACGACACGTGGAGCTGGGACGACCTGACCGAGATCGGCGGGAAGGTGTCGGCGGCAGGCGGCGGGCAGATCACCGGCGTGCAGTCGTGGGGTTTCGACATGGGTGGGCTCAACGTCTGGATCCGGCAGACCGGCGGGACGCTGTTCGACGACAGGGGTGACGTCTCGGTCAAGCCCGAGGTGCTCGCCGACTACTGGTCCTACCTGGTCGAGCTGGCCGACAAGCACGTCGCGCCGCCGCCGTCCGTGACCGTCGAGCGGGCCACGGCGAGCCTCGACCAGTCCGGCACGGCGACCAACACGGCGGCGTTCGGCACGTGGTGGAACACGCAGCTGGTCTCGCTCGTCGCCGCCAGCGGCCAGAACCTCAAGCTGTTGAAGCTGCCCGGTGAGGCGGACGCCAAGAAACGCGGCACGTTCTTCAAGTCGTCCATGTACTGGTCGGTCTTCTCCCGCAGCAAGCACCCCGGCGAGGCCGCGCTGCTCGTGGACTTCCTCACGAACAGCAGGGAGGCGGCCGAGGTGATGCTGACCGACCGGGGTGTGCCGGGGAACAAGGCGATCCGCGAGTTCATCCAGCCCAAGCTCGACCCCGCCGACCAGGCGGCGGTCGAGTACCTCGACGACCTCAAGGCGTCGCCGCCGCCACGCGTGACCCCCAACGGCGGCAGCAACATCGAGAAGATCCTCCAGAGGCACACCGAGCAGGTCCTCTTCGGACAGGTGAAGCCGGACCAGGCGGCCACGTCCTTCATCACCGAGCTGCAGGCCGAGATCGACGCGGCGGCATGACCGTTGTCCGCGGCAGGCCTGCGCCGGGGCGGAAGGACAACCTGGCGGCCTACCTGTTCCTCGCGCCGTGGCTCGTCGGGCTCGTGGTGATCACGCTCGGCCCGGTGGCGGCGTCGCTGGTGCTGAGCTTCACCGACTACAACCTGTTGCAGCCGCCCGAATGGGCCGGTTTCGACAACTTCGTGCGGATGCTGACCGACGACCGGCTGCACAACTCGCTGCGGGTCACGTTCACGTACGTGTTCGTGTCGGTGCCGCTGCAGCTCGCGCTCGCACTGCTGCTGGCGGTCGTGCTCGACCGGGGTGTGCGCGGGATGTCGTTCTACCGCTCGATCTTCTACCTGCCGTCGCTGCTCGGCTCCAGCGTGGCGATCGCCATCCTGTGGCGGCAGGTGTTCGGCACCGAGGGGCTCGTGAACCACTTCCTCGGGCTCTTCGGCGTCACGGGCCGGGGGTGGATCTCCGAGCCGGAGACGGCGTTGTCGTCGCTGGTCGTGCTGAACGTGTGGACGTTCGGCGCGCCGATGGTCATCTTTCTGGCCGGGTTGCGCCAGATCCCGGCGATGTACCACGAGGCTGCCGCGGTGGACGGTGCCGGACCGTTGCGGCGGTTCAGAAGCGTGACGCTGCCGCTGCTGACGCCGATCATCTTTTTCAACCTGGTGCTGCAGATCATCCACGCGTTCCAGGCGTTCACGCAGGCGTTCGTCGTGTCGAACGGGACGGGCGGGCCGTCGGACTCGACGCTGTTCTTCACCGTCTACGTCTACCAGCGGGCCTTCGCGAACTTCGACATGGGTTACGCGTCGGCGATGGCGTGGGTGCTGCTGGTGATCATCGCGGCGTTCACCGCGATCAACTTCTGGGCGTCGAGGTTCTGGGTGTTCTATGACGACTGAGCTGTCGGTCCGGGTCACGCCGCCGGTGGCCGAGGCGCCGCCGCGTCGCGTGCGGCGGTTGCGTGTGCGGTCGGCGGTCAAGCACCTGGTGCTGGTCGCCACGGCGGTGGTGATGCTGTATCCGGTGCTGTGGATGGTGGTCAGCTCGCTCCGGCCGCAGGACAAGATCTTCCAGGAGCCGGGGCTGCTGCTCACCGAGGTGCGGGCACGGAACTACCCGGACGGGTGGACGGCACTCGCGGACACCTTCGACGTCTACCTGGTGAACTCGGGGATCGTCGTGCTCGGCGCGATCGTGGGGAACCTGGTGTCGTGCTCGATGGCGGCGTACGCGTTCGCGCGCCTGGAGTTCACCGGGCGTCGGCCGTTGTTCGCCGTCATGCTGATGACGATCATGCTGCCGGTGCACGTGGTGATCGTGCCGCAGTACATCCTGTTCTCGGAGCTGGGCTGGCTCAACACGTTCCTGCCGCTGATCGTGCCGAAACTCCTGGCCACCGACGCGTTCTTCGTGTTCCTGATGGTGCAGTTCATCCGGGGCATCCCGCGCGAGCTGGACGACGCGGCACGGATCGACGGCTGCGGGCACGCCGGGATCTTCCTGCGGGTCATCCTGCCGCTGATGACCCCGGCGCTCGCGACGACGGCGATCTTCACGTTCATCTGGACGTGGAACGACTTCTTCAGCCAGCTGATCTACCTGACCGACCCGGACAAGTACACCGTGCCGGTCGCCCTGAGATCCTTTGTGGACTCGACGACCGGCACCTCCTGGGGCTCGATGTTCGCGATGTCCGTGGTGTCGCTGGTGCCCGTGTTCCTCGCCTTCCTGATCGGACAGCGGTTCCTGGTCAAGGGCATTGCGACGACGGGCATCCGGTGACCGCACTGAAGGACGCCTTCAGTGCGCTGCGCGTTACGAAGGACGCCTTCAGTGCGCTGCGCGTTACGAAGGACGCCTTCAGTGCGCTGCGCGTTACGAAGGACGCCTTCATTACGGTGGGCGTTACGAAGGCGTCCTTCAGTGCAGTGGGCGTTACGAAGGACGCCTTCAGTACGGTGGGTGGGTCAGGTGGTCGGCGGCTGTCTGGGCGCCGACCCGTCGTATCGACGGGGCTATGGAACGGGCTCTGGTCGCCACTTCCGGTTGCAGTGCCAGCTTGAGTGAGTCCGTGAGCGAGTCGGTGGCCGTGTGGGTCACGCCGATGCCCAGCTCGCGCACGCGGTCGGCGAAGTAGAACTGGTCGTAGAGGTGCGGCACGACCACCTGCGGCACACCGGAGAGCGCGGCCGTCGTGGTGGTGCCGGAGCCGCCGTGGTGCACCACCGCTGCCACGTGCGGGAACAGCGCCTGGAGGTTGGTCTCCGTGACGGTCAGGCAGTCGTCGCCGGCCGCGTCGAGGCCCGCCCAGCCGCGCAGGACGATCGCGCGGTGGCCGAGCGCACGGGCCGCCTCGAGCATGGCGGCGCCGGTGACACGCGGGGACGCCATGCTGCCGAAGCCGAAGTAGACGGGCGGCTCGCCTGCCGCCAGGAAGTCCGTCAGCTCCGCCGACAGCGGGCGGTCGTCGGCAGGCAGCCACGCGCCGGTCTGGGTCACCGCGAGGTCCGCCGGGGTCACCCACGGCGCCAGTGCGGGGTCGGCGGCCAGCACGGGGTGGTCGGTGACCACGTGGCCGAGCACGTCCTCGACCGGCGCCAGCCCCGCGGCCACGCGCTGCTCGTTGAGCGCCGGACCCCACATGGCCGTCCGGCGGGCCGCCTCCCGCTGCCACAGGGTGCGGTTGTCCACCGACGGGTCGGCGGGCGGCATGCCGGGCAGCGGCACCGGCGCGTGGTGCGGCGACGGCAGCACGACCGGGCTGAAGTCGGCGAAGACGTAGCGGGTGCCCAGCAGCTCGGCCACCGAAGGGGCCGCCACCTGGATCTGGTTGCAGCCCACGATGACGTCACGGTCGGCACCCGCCTCGCGCAGCGTCGCGAACTGGGTGGCGACGGTCTCGGCGATGGAGGCGAACAGCTCGAGCTGCGTCGCGGGGCGGGGGGTCCTCGCCGTCAGCGGCGGACCGATCGGCACGAACGGCAGCCCCCCGGCGAGTTCGCGGAAGTCCGGCGGGGCGCAGAGCCGGACGTCGCAGCCCTGTTCCCGCAGCAGAAGGCCGAGTGCGAGCAGTGGTTGGAAGTCGCCTCGGGAACCGATCGTGGACAACAGAAAACGCATGTGCGCATCCCCTTCGATCCGTGCACGGACCTGCGATTATGCGGTCCGAAGGAGGTCTTGCCGCAAGTCCCCCACTGCGGTATACGTTGAGGTGGGCATGAAAACGGCGGCAGGCTGTCCGGGAGAGGACGCCCTGGTGTGTCAGTGACCGCACGAATGTCCCGCAATACCAACGAAACGTTCGGCCGGCGCGCGGCTGGGTTAGGGTAAGTCACGTGCGGAGCCGTTCCTCGATCCTGGTGGGCCGGGACCCCGAACTCAGGATCGTCGAGGACGCGCTGGCGTCGGCGCGCGCGGGCAGCGGGGGCGCGTTGTTCCTCGTCGGCGAGAGCGGCATCGGGAAGTCGCGCCTCGCGGCCGCCGCGTCGGACCTCGCGTTCGCCTCGGACATGGTGCTGCTCCGTGGCCGCGCCAGCGCGGTCGGTCCGATGGTACCCTTCCGCTCGCTCACCGAGGCGCTGCTTTCCTTGCTGCGCCGGGGCGAGCCAATCGACGTGGCCGCGCTCGGCCCGTACCGGCCAGTGCTCGCCCGCCTGATCCCGGACTGGGGCCCGCCCGCCGCCGAGCAGGCCGGCGGGTCGCTGGTGATTCTCGCCGAGGCGGTGCTGCGGCTCACCGCGCTCGTCGGCGCGGGGCACGGCTGCCTGATGGTGCTCGACGACCTCCAGGACGCTGACGCCGAGACGCTCGCCGTGCTCGAGTACCTGATCGACAATCTCGCCCACCAGCCGACACTGCTGCTCGGGCTGGTCCGCGCCGAGCCGTGCCAGGCCCACGAGGTCGCCAGGTCCTCGGCGCGGCGGGGCACCGGCCGGGTGCTCGACCTCGGCCGACTCGACCACGACGGGCTGGGCCGGATCGCCGCGTCCTGCCTGGACGTCGCACCCGCCGCGGTGCCGGAGGCGGCTGTCGAGCTGCTGTGGGCCGGGAGCGCCGGAAACCCCTTCCTCATCGAGGAGCTGCTCGGCGGGATGGTCGACAGCGGCCTTCTGGTCGAGGCCGGCGACGACTGGCGGATGGCCGAACGCGGCACCGCCGACATGCCGGTGTCGGTGGCGCGCACGGTCGCGAGGCGCGTCGAGGCACTCGGCCCGCAGGCCCGTGAGCTGCTGTCGGTCGCGGCCGTGGTCGGCGGCCGGTTCCCGCTCGCGATCGTCGGCGAGGTCACCGGGCTCCCCGACCGCGAACTGCTCAACTACCTGCACAGCGAGCACGCCACCCAGCTCGTCGCCGTCGACGACCAGATCCCCGACTGGTACGCCTTCCGCCACTCGCTGCTCGCCGAGGCACTGCTGACCCTGCTCACGCCGGTCGAACGTGCCCGGTTGGCGAGCCAGGTGGCGGACGCGGTCGAGGTCGTCTTCCCCGGCCTGCCGGGAGAGTGGTGCCAGGCCTGCGCCGCCCTGCGGCTGGACGCCGGTGACCTGCTCGCCGCGGGTCTGCTGTTCGCCGAGGCGGGCCGCCGCTACCTCGCGCAGGGCGCCGCCAACACGGCCGTCGCGCTGCTGGACCGGGCCTGGGACCTGCTCGCGGGCGCCGACCCCGGCCCGCGTGCGCTCACGCTCGAGTCCCTGCTCCACGCGCTCGCGGAGGCAGGGCTCGTAGAGCGGGCCATCGACTCGATCGCGATCCTCGACGAGATCGGCGGCCTCGACCCGCGTCGCCGCGCCGAGCTGCACACCCGCCTCGCGTGGGCGGCCGCCGTCGCCGGCCGCAGCGAGCACGGACTGTCCCAGCTGCGGGCCGCCAGGACGCTGCTCGGACCGAACGCCGCGGCCGAGGACCTCGCTCCGATCGATGTCGTGGCCGCCCACCTCGCCCTCGACGAGCCCGGCGAGCAGCAGCTGCGCACGGCCGAGGACATGGCCCGCCGCGCCGCGATCGTCGCCGAGGCCGTGCCGCTGCCGGTGGTCGCCTGCCAGGCCTGGCAGCTCGCCGGCCTGGTCACGAGGAGCCGCGACCCCGACGAGGGTACGGCGTGCCTGGAGCGCGCCAGGGAGCTGGCCGTTCGGCACGACCTGCCGATCTGGGAGATCCACGCACTGGTCAAGCTCGGCAACGACGACGCGCTGCGGGACGGCAGCATCGAGCGGCTGGAGCAGGCGAGGCGGCAGGCGACGACCGCGGGTGCGGTGACCGCCCGCTACATCGCCGAGCAGAGCATCACGCTGTGCCTTGTCCTCAACGGCGACTTCGCGACCGCGGAGGCCATGATCGAGCAGGTGCTGTCGACGGCGGCCAGGCTCAAGCTGCTGGAGACGGTGCAGTTCCTGCTGCTCAACCGCGCGATCCTGGCCGCGCACCGGGGCAGGCGGCGCGAGATGGACGAGGCGCTGGTCGAGTTCCGGCGCTGGGAGGGCGACGTCCAGCCGCAGTACGCGTCCCGGGTGTACGGGTTGGGGCGCGCGTTCTGCGCGTTGCTCGAGGAGAACCGCGAGCGGGCGGTGACCGAGTTGGCCCAGGCGCTGCGGGCCGAGGAGGAGAACCCCACGGTCATGCAGCTCTCCGGCCGCTACGGCCTGCACCTGCTGCTGGGGTGCCTGGACGGCACGCTGGACTGGCCGGCGTTCGAGGAGCGCACGTCCGTGCCCGCGGCCGGGTTCCGGTGGGACCGGCTGTACGCGTTGTTCGCCCGTGCCGTGCTCGAGGGCAGGGCCGGGCGGCACGACGAGGCGACGGGCTGCGTCGAGGAGGCCGTGAAGGTCGGCGCGCCATACGAGATGGGCCGCCACCTGGGTTTGCGGCTGGTCAGCGAGGCGGCCCAGGCGGATGGCTGGGGTACGCCGGTGGACTGGCTGCGTGCGGCGGAAGAGTACTTCCACAACGCGGACATCTCGCCGGTGGCCAGCGCGTGCCGGGGGCTGCTGCGGGACACCGGTGTCCGGGTCGGCCAGCGGCGCGGCGGGGTCGACGACATCCCCGCGTCGCTGCGGGCGGTCGGGGTGACGGCCCGCGAGTACGAGGTGCTGCTGCTGTTGGGCGACCGGCTGGCGAACCGGGAGATCGCGGACCGTCTCCACCTGTCGACGAGGACGGTGGAGAAGCACGTCTCCGGGCTCATCACCAAGACCGGTCGCCCCAACCGCATCGCGCTCAGCGAGTTCGCGGCCGACGCCGTGCGGCGCTGACGGTCACATCGTCCCGTCGGACACCTTCTCCTGCATGCTGCAGGTCGTGTAGGTGACGGCCACGGACGAGTCGTCGAACACCCCTGCCAGGCCCATCGCGACCGCACCCGCCGAGACGGCGAGGCCGGCGAGTGCGGCGGCCTGCAGCCCGAACGTCACGGCAGGCATCAGTCGGATCAGGGTCAGCCGGTAGTCGTACTGGACATGGTCGTTGGTGCTCGTTTCGGTGAGTTCCGCGTCCGACACCTTGGGGTCTCCCTTTTCTCGGTGAGTGCCACGCCGTCAGCGTGGCGTCGGTTCGAAGAGCAACACGGACGGCACGCGCTCGGCGAAACCGAGGCGCAGCAGCCCGTAGCCGATGCCGGCGAGTCCGTTGAGCAGGCCGGGGGTGGCCACCCCGCCGGGGGTTCCGCACGGCGTGCCGTGCCGGTCGATGGCGCCGGCGACCAGCTCGGCGCGGGTGTCCAGCTCGGCGGCGGCGTCGTGGCCTGCCGCGTGCAGTGCGACGAGCGCATCGGTCACGCCGAGCTCGCCGTGGCAGAGGGACAGGTCGTCGAGCACCGGGCGCTCCGTGAGCCGCCGGATGGCCTGGCGTGCCTCGGTCTCGTCGACCTCCCGTGCCCGCACGACGATGGGGCCGGGCGTGCCGGCACACCAGCTGAGGCCGCCGGTCGGGACGCAGGCCGCGGCCAGGTGCGCGGCGGGTGGGAGCGCGAGTTCCGCGTGGACGGACCTCATCGCGGCCCGGCACGCGGCCTCGCCCTCGGGAACCGCCGGGGCACGGGCGGCCAGCGCCACCGCGATGGTGGCCCACTCCTTCAGCTCGTCGTCGTCGAGCAGCGTCGACAGGCGGGCCAGGCCGTAGGCGATCCCCGCGAGGCCCTGCATGCCGCCCCGGCCGACGGCGGCGACCAGGTCCGGGCGGGTGGCGAGCGTGCGGTACAGCTTCGGGACCGACGACAGGGACCGCCGCGCGACGGTCGCGTAGCCGTCGATGCCGGTCAGCTCCGCCAGCTGCGCGAAGAACAGCGCCACGCCGGTGTAGCCGCCGCCGAGACCCGCGCCCATCGGGAGGAGCATCCACCTGCGGTCGTCCACCGGCTCCAGACCGAGCCAGCTCACCCGGCCGCGCTCGTGCACGCCCCTGGCGAGGATGTCGTCGGCGACCGCGCACGCCGCCGACAGGAGGCGCTCGGCGGGCGCGGGGGCGGGGGTGGCGGGCAGCGGGGCGGCGTCGCGGTGCTCGACCGTCGCACGCAGCGTGGCGAGGGTGGCCGAGATGATCCACTCCTGGGTGGCGCGGTCGGCGTCACACATGCCGTGGAGGATGCCCAGCGCGCTCGCCAGGCCGGGGCGGTCGAGCGCGTCCGGGACGTGCCCGCCGTCCGAGGAGGACAGCGCGGTCTCGTTGGTGCGGGCCGTGAACAGGGGCACGTCGTGGGCCCACAGGTCCGCCTGCTCGTGCCCGCACACCCGCCACCGCGCGGGGTCGGCGGCCGACTCGGCCCACAGCAGGTCGAGGGCGCGGTCGCGGTCGAGTGCGTCCCGCATCAGCTCGGGGCGGGTCGACTCGGCGAGGAGCGTGGCGTAGCCCCTGGTGTGGCGGAGCACCACGCGGACCTCGGCACCCGCGCACGCCTCCAGCAGGACGGCGAAGTCGTCGCGGTCGCGCCGGATCGCGTCGTAGCCGAGGCGGAAGCCGTCGAGGAGCGCCTGTTCGTGGGCGGCGGCGTCCAGCTCGCGGGTGCCGAGGCGGGGACGGTTGTCGGCGCCCGCGAACGTGCCGGTGCGGCGGACGAGCCGCAGCTCGCCGGTCTCGGCCTGCGCCCAGTCCAGTGTGGCGGTCTCGGCCCGCTGGCCTGCCTCGCCGCCGAGCCCGGACACCTCCACGGCGCCGTTCTCGCCCGCCACGACCATCGGCAGCAGGCCGGTGCGGTGGACGGAGTCGGCGAGGATCCTCGCGGCCGGGTCGGTGGTGCCCGCCGGCACGCGAAGTCCCGCCTGAAACAGCGACTCGGTGTCGACGAGGACGGGCTGGTCGCCGCTCGCGATGAGGTTCTCGCAGTGGACGTCGGCCGCGCGGACCACGTGCAGCAGGGCGAGGAGGGCGCCCTGGCGGCGGTAGAACGCCTGGGCCGCGTGCTCGTCGGCGAGGCCGTGGCGGGGGACGAACGCCATCCAGCCGTAGCCGGGGCGGACCAGGGCGGTCGGGGTACGCAGGTCCAGGCCGGGCACCTGGTCGTTCAGCCAGTCGACGAGGACGCCGAAGTGCTGGTGGACGGCCAGGTCACGGGGCTTGTAGACGACCTTGCGGCCGTCGGAGAAGGTGAGGATCGCGACGGACCGGCCGGACCGGTGGGTGTCGCCCGCGCCCGCCTCGACCTCGGTGAGCGGACCGGGGTCGGCGCCGCCGAGCAGGACGCCGAGGATCTCGCGCCGGTCGCTCTGGAACCGGCGGAGCAGCTCCACCGTGGACTCGGCGGCCTGGAGGCAGGTCTGGCCGAGGAGCCGCGCGAGCACGGGGTAGGCCGCGCAGAGTGCGCCGAGCCCGTCGGAGGTCGCGGTGCGCCTGGCGAAGTCCGCGAGACCGGCCGCTCCCCTGTTGTGCTCGTGCACGAGCGTCCTGGCGGCGATGGCCACGAGCCGCCGCGACAGCCGCGCGGCGAACCGCGCCATGACCGCGTCGAGGTCGACCTGCCACGGCTCGACCAGCTCGAGCACCCGCTCGACCGCGCCGTCGACGAAGGGCCGCAACGGGACCGCGAACGCCTCCCGCCAGGTGTCCGCGTCGACCTCGGCCGGCGTGTCCGCACGGCGCACCGCGCTGTCCACCGCGTCCACCCACTCCGGGCGGGCCAGGCGAGCGGTCACCTCCTCGGGGGTCTCCGCGAGGAGGGCCAGCAGGCGGGACTCGTCCATGCCGGTGGCGGTCAGGCGGCGGGCGAAGACCGATGCCCCCTGGCTCGCCCGCCACGCCGCCAGGCGGTGTTCCGCCTGGACGGACGGGCTGGGAATCGGGGCGGGACCGGCGAGGCGCTCGTGCAGCGCCACCCCGGCCGCCCACCAGTGTGGAGCGGTGAAAGGGTCCGCCACCTGGGCCGCGAGTCCGAGCTGTGGGATCACGCCGGGTACGTTGCCAGCAACGACGCCCCGGGACATGCGTGGTAACTACGCAGATTTTCCCGGATGACTCATCAGGAAACCGCCGGTCGCACGGACAGTGCGTGCCGGAACACGTTGAGTGGATCCCAACGGGACTTTACCCGTTGCAGCCGGGGGTAGTTGTGCCGGTGGTACAGCTCGTGCCACGGCACGCCGGACGTGTTCCACTCCGGGTCGGCGAGGTCGGCGTCCTGGTAGTTGACGTAGGACCCGTCGACGTGCTCGCCGGGCACCGGCACCCCGCCCGTGTCGGCGTACATGTCCCGGTAGAACCGCCGCTGCCAGTCCACGTGCCGCTCGTCCTCGTCGGCGTCCGACCACACCGACTGGTAGATCGCCTTCATCACCGAGTCGCGCTGCGCGATGGCCGTGTCCGTGTCCGACCTGGCGTGTGCGGCGCCGCCGTCGCCGTTGAGCAGGAACGACACCCTCGGGTTGCGGTAGTCGCGGGCGGTCAGGTGGCGGTAGGCGGTCGCGAGCTGGGTGTCGGTCAGGCCGGTACGCAGGTACGCGGCCTTCACCTTGATCCGCTGGCCCGACACGCCGTTCTCCGCCAGCGCGGAGAGCCACTCGGTGGACGCGAGCCACGGCAGCGTCCGCTCCTCCTGGACGAACGGCGCCTTCACGCCCTCCCTGACCGCGTCGAGGTGCGCGGACATCAGCTCTCGGGCGTCCGGCACGGTCGCGTCGACCTGTACGCCGAACGCGATGCCGTTGCCCTCCCTCCGGGTGGCCACGATCGCGCTCCACAGGGCCGTCTCCGGTGCCCCGGGCTCGCTGTGCCGCTCGTACCAGGTGCCGAAGTTCTTCAGCAGCCGCGAGAACGACGTCTCGTTCAGCCCGGCCCACGGCCAGAAGACCTCCTTGCCGATCACGGTCGCGGGCGGGCTCGGCAGCAGCGGGCCTTCCGGGGACCGCAGCCAGAAGCGGGTGACGATGCCGAAGCTGCCGCCGCCACCGCCCGCGTGTGCCCACCACAGCTCCCGGTTCGGGTCGTCCGGCTCACGGGTCGCCACGACCGCGTGCGCGTGCCCGTCCGCGTCGACCACGACGACCTCCACCGCGTACAGGTGGTCGGCCGCGTAGCCGTACCTGCGGGTCAGCGGCCCGTACCCGCCGCCCGTGAGGTGGCCGCCGACACCGACCGTCGCGCACGTGCCGCCGGGGAACGTGACGCCCCAGCCGGTGTACAGCGTCCGGTAGGCGTCGCCGAGGCGCGCGCCGGACCCGACGACGAACGCGCCCATCGACGCGTCGAACCCCACCTGCGACAGCCGGGACACGTCGACCAGCACGCGGACGTCCCGGTGGGTCACGATGTCCTCGTAGCTGTGGCCGCCGCTGCGGACGGCGAGCCGCTTGCCCGCCGACACCGCCTCCTGGACGGTCTCGACGACGTCCTCCGTCGACGTGACGAGCCGGATGTAGTCGGGCGTGCCGACGTGCCGGTGGCTGCGCCCGAGCACGAGGTCGGGGTAACGCGGGTCGTCGGGGCCGATCGTGGTCGTGGGCAGGCCGACGGTGATCGTCACAGCGCGACCCTCCAGTAGTCCTTCGAGACGCCGGGGAAGAAGCGGCTGATGGCCTGGTCGAGCGAGCTGCCGACGCGGGCGCCGGACACCATCTCCCTGGCCGCGCGCAGCGAGTCGCGGACGGCGGCGAACCCGTAGAGGGTCATGTGGCGCTCGAAGTCGCGGAGCGCGGCGAGCACGTCCAGGTCGCCCCGGTCGGCGGCCACCAGGTTGCGGCCGAGGTGCGCGGCGTTGTGCATCGCCACGCTGGCGCCGACGCCGCGGAACGGCGTCATGCTGTGGATCGCGTCGCCGAGCAGCGTGATGTTGGTGGTGGGCCAGCGTGGCACCGAGACCGACGTGAGGATGGGGACGACGGAGATCGACTCGACGGGCGAGCCGGTGATCATGGCGCCCAGCCTGGGGTGCCACGCGGCGGTCCGTTCCGCGACCATGTCCCGCAACGCCAGACCGTCCATCGAGGACAGTTCGCAGCCGGGGTACTCGCCTGCCACGAACGCCCAGATCATGTAGCTGCTGGTGTTGTCGAACAGCACCGGGTCCACCGTGGACAGATCGGCCGAGTCGGCGCCGATGCCGTTGTGTGGCGCCACGGACTCGATGTCGTGCGGCGACACGAACAGCCCGCACCCGCCCGGCGCGAGCACGGTGTTGGGCCCGTCCAGCATGCGGGCGGGCAGCGTGCCGCGTGTCTCGGCGGTGAGCGGGTACTTGCCCGCCACGAGCGTGAGTCCGGTGTGGACCCGGTCGGCGTGCGGCAGGTACTGGCCACGCACCCTGGAGCGGGCGCCGTCCGCGCCGACCACGACGTCGGCCGTGACCGTGTCGCCGTTCACGAAGTGGCACGTGACCGTGCCGTCGGGGTTGCGTTCGTAGCGCTCGAACTCGTGGTCGTACTCGACGACGTCCGCCACGCCGTCGAGCAACAGCTGGTGCAGGGTGATGCGGCTGACCGAGTGGTAGGCCCACGCCGGGTCGTGCCTGCCGCGTGCGTCGTCGATGACGACCATCTCGTGGAGCTGCTCGTCGAGGAAGCCGAAGCCTGAGCTGTGCGCGCCTGCCGTGGCGAGGAACGCCCGCCACTTCTCGGGTGGCAGCACGTCGTGCAGCACCCGGGAGCCGACCGGGTTGATGTGCAGCGAGTAGCCCTGCATGCGCTCGGTCCTCGCGCGGCTGCGCTCGTGCACCGAGACGCGGACACCGGCCCGGTGCAGTACCTGCGCGAGGCACAGGCCGCCGGTGCCGCCGCCGATGATCGCCACATTCCCTATCACGACGCGCTCCCCACGGTTGCCGGGCGGCGGCTCCGCCGCATCCACTTGATCAACGCCGACAGCGACTCCGTGCTCGGCGTCTGCTCGTCGCGTGCGGTGCCGGCCATGCCCGCGAAGAACTTCGCGGTGCGCTCGGGGTCCTCCGCGACCTCACGCAGCATGTCGACCCGGTGTGGCGGGGTGGACAGCTTCCCGACCGACAGCGTGTCGTGGTAGTCGTCGATCAGCGCGTCGTACCGCTGGGTCGCGAACCGCTCCAGTCCTCTCTGGACTGTCGGCGTGTCGGCGAGGTCGGCCGGGAGCGCGTCGGTGAGCAGTTCGGCCTGCAGGAACGCGTGGGTGATGCCCCGGGCGGTGATCGAGTCGCGGTGGTGGCCGGCGTCGCCGACGAGCACCCAGCCGGGGCCTGCCGCGGCACGGAAGAAGTTGCGCTGGTCGCCGGTGCCGTAGAGGCGATCGACCTGCCCGCCGGCCTGCATGCGTTGCCACAGCTCGGGTGCGGCGGTCGACACGTTCTCGGCGAAGGCGGCTGCCGCGTCGTGGCGGATCCGCTGGAACGCCGACTGCGGGAAGTACGCCTGCACGAGCGTCGCGCCGTCGTTGGTCGGCACGGCGCCGATCCACTGGCCCGGCGCCTCGTAGAGTTCGAAGTGGTCGGTCGTGTCGGCGAAGAAGCTGTAGTAGACACAGGTCTTCGGCGAGTCCTCGACGATCATGGGTGCGCCCACGGCGTCGGCGACGGTCGAGCGCATGCCGTCCGCGCCGACGACGAGGTGGGCCCGCTCGACGCCGGTCTTGAGCCGTACGCCGACGACGCGGTCGCCGTCGAACTCGAGGCCGCCGACCGAGCAGCCCTCACGCAGCTCGACACCGGCCGCGACCGCGGCGCGGACGAGGATCTCATCGAGCACGGACCGGCGGGGCGCGTAGGCGGCGGTGGCGTCGCCGGTCGGGCCCGGCGCGCCGTCGAGGGTGACGGCGCCGGCACCGGGGGCGCCGATGCGGTAGCTGACCCGGTCGAGCGCGGGTGTGCCGGCCGCGACGACGTCGTCGAGCAGGTCCCACCGCATGAGGCGGGACACGCCCCGGGTGTTGATGTACAGAGTGGACAGTGTGTCGCGCGGGAACCTGGCCCTGTCGACGAGCAGGACCCTGTTCCCCCTGCGGGCGAGCAGCATGGCGGTGGTGGCCCCGGCGCACCGGGCGCCCACCACGATCGCGTCGTACATGGGGTCTACCTCCGTTGCTTGTGTGCCGCCGAACGGATCGAGGTGGTCAGGTCCACCTCGCCCTCCTCGGTGAGCTGTGCCATGGCCAGGCGGACCGCCGTCGCGAGCTGGTGGTCGACGCCCTCCACGTGTTGGTGCGGGGCCGGATCGACCACCACGTCCGGCTCCACGCCGTGGTTCTCCAGCCAGCGCCCCCGGAACTCGTAGGCGAACTCCGGCTGCGTGGTGGTCGTGCCGTCCACCAGGTCGTGTCGCGGCCACGTGGCGACCACCCCGCCCCAGGTGCGTCTGCCGACCAACGGACCGAGACCCATCTGCGTGAACACCTGGCTGAAGATGTCGCCGTCCGAGCCCGCGTGCTCGTTCGTCAGCGCCACCATCGGTCCACGCGGCGACTCCGGCGGATACGGCGCCCGACCGCTCCACCGGCCCGTCTCGTACCCGTGCCGCCGCCGCGACAGCTTCTCCAGCAGCAGCCACGACGTGAAGCCGCCCGAGTTGTACCGGATGTCCACCACCAGCGCGTCCCGGTCGTGCTCGGTGAGGAAGCCTCGGGTGAACTCCGCGTAGCCACGGAGGTTCATGTCCGGCACGTGCAGGTACCCGACCCGCCCGCCGGACAACGCGTGCGCGACCTCCCGGTTGCTCCCGACCCAGTCGCGGTAGCGGGCGGGTGACTCGTCGGCGGTGGCGCGGACCGCGACCCGGTGCGGCGCCCTGCCGTCGCGGGCCACCGTCAGCTCGACCTCCTGGCCCGCCTGGCCGACCAGCAGTTCGCCGGGGCCCGCCGGGCCGACCGGCTGGCCGTTGACCGCCACGATCGCGTCGCCGGCGCGGATGTCCGCGCCCGGCCGGTTGCACGGCGAGGTCGCGGTCTCGTCCCAGCGGTCGCCCGCGAGCAGGCGGCCGATCCGCCACGTGCCCCCGGAGACGTCCCAGTCCGCGCCGAGGAACCCCTGCGCGTACTTCGGCCGCGACCGGTACTCGCCACCCGACTCGTAGGCGTGCGAGGTACCCAGCTCGCCCTGCAGCTCCCAGATCAGGTCCGACAGCTCGCCCCGGCTCGCCACCCGGTCCACCAGCGGCAGGTACCGCGTGTACAGGGCGTCCCAGTCCGCGCCGGACATCTCGTGGTCCCAGAAGTTCTCCCGCTGCAGCCGCCACGCCTCGCGGAACATCTGCCGCCACTCGGCGCCCGGGTCGACCGCGACCTTGATCCGGTCCAGGTCGACCCAGCCGGTGTCCTTGCCGGGGTCGTCGGAGGTGGTGTCCTCCGGCGCCTCCCGTGCGCGCAGCACCCGCAGCCGGTCGTCCGCCTGGTACACCACGGTCGTGCCGTCCGCGCTGAGCACCATGTCGTCCACGCCGGTGAGGTGCTCCTCGATCTCGCCGGTGGCCAGGTCGAACAGCTCCACCCGGCCCGCCGGTCCACTGTGTGCAGTGACGGGGTCGGACAGCAGCAGCACCTTGCCCCGCACGCCCAACACGCGCTGGTAGCGGGCCTCCGGCACCGGGAACCGGACCACGCGCCGGGTGATCCCGTCCGGGTCGACGGCCACCTCGACGCCGTCGCCCGACGTGTCGTCCGGCTCGTCGAACTCGGCGACCAGCGGCCGGGCCACCGGCGCGAACGGCGACGGCGTCGCGGCCGACAGCGTCACGGCGTAGGGCCGCCTGCCGAGCGGGAAGCCGAGGCCGAAGGAGACCTGGTCGTGGTCGGGGGTGAAGTCGCGCTGCCCGATGAAGTACAGGTAGCGGCCGTCCGGGTCGAAGCTCGGCCGCACGTCGTGCAGCACCGGCTCCGTCGCCCGCACGATCCGGCCGGTCGCCGCCTCGACGAGCCGGATTCCCGTGGTCTGCGGGGAGTCCGGGCAGGCGTAGGCGAGCCAGCGGCCGTCCGGCGACCACACGGGGTCCTCGATCCGGCCGTGCTCGGCCTGGTCGAGCCGGCGGACCACCGGCGCGTCGGTCAGGTCCACCAGGTGCAGCTCCTGGCGTTGCGTGGCCACCGCCACGAGCCTGCCCGCGGGCGCGACCGCCAGCTCGGTCACGATCCCGAGGTCCACATCGGACACCCCGACGGGCGTGGCGCCGTGCGCGGGCAGCAACACCAGCCGTTCGGAGGGCTGGTCGTCCGCCGCGACCGCGACGAGCTGGTCGCCGTCCGGCAGCCAGTGCAGCAGGCGGTAGCGGACGCCGTCCGGCAGGCCGTGCTGGCGCACCGGCCCCGACCAGTTGGCCATGGTGAACGCCTTGCCCCGCGCGGTGACGGCGAGCGCGGAGCCGTCCGGCGCCGGGGTCGCGCCGTGCAGGTTCTCCTTGGCAGGCACGAACCTACGTGCCCGCTGGGTGCGTGAGCTGGGCACCCGCACGTCGATCCGCCGTGCGGGACCGCACGGCTCGAGCACGTAGAGGTCGGCGCCCGCGTGGAAGACGAGCCGGGTGCCGTCGCCGGTCAGGTTGCGTGCGTAGAAGTCGAGCGGCCCGCTGTGCTCGACCACGTCCCCGCCGGGTGCCCACGAGTACACAGTGGACACACCGGTGCGGTCGGACAGGAAGAACAGCCTGCCGTCGACCCAGGTCGGCCCCGCGAGGTTGCCGCCGACGGACAGCCGGGTGAACCGGCCGCGCTCGGCGACCCACAGCTCACCGGCCGTGCCGCCGCGGTAACGCTTCCACCGCGCGGGGTCCGCGGTGTTGCGCCCCAGCGCGAGCATCCCGCGCGGGCCGAACGCGAGTGCGCTCGCGGGCCCGAACGGCAGCAGCCGGGCAGGGCCGCCGTCCGGGTCGACCGCGAACAGCCGCGTGCCGAACCCGGCGGGCAGCCCGGCCGCGCTGGCGAACACGATCTCGCCGGTGTCCGGGTGCCAGCCGGTGACCGTGCAGCGGGTGGCGTCGTAGGTCAGCCTGCGTGCCGCGCCGCCCGCCACCGGCATGACGTACACCTCCGGCGGTCCGTCGTCCGCGCCGACGAAGGCCACGAGCGAGCCGTCCGGCGACAGCCGGGGCGACGCGGGCTCGGACACCCCGGCGGTCAGCCGGGTCGCCACGCCGCCGCCGGCGGGCACGGCCCACAGGTCGTCCTCGGACACGAACACCACGAGATCCGCGTGGATCGTGGGGAACCGGAGGTAGCCAGTCATCGTCTATCGCCCCGCAACAGTAAGGCCGTCCCGTGCCAGTACGGCCAACGAGCCGGCGGTCAGGCACACCCGTCCATCCACAGTGGAGCGGCCACGCACGAGCGCGGTGTCACCGACGACGCGGTCGAGCCACGCCTCGTGCCGGATGGTCTGGCCGGGCAGGACCGGCTCGAACATCCGCACCGCACGGGCGTTGCCGAACGCGAGCGTGCCGGTCACCGGCCGGGGCCTGCGCTCCAGCAGGAAAAGCACGGCGCACGCCTGCGTGAACGACTCCACGACGAGCGAGTCCGGGTACGCGCACACCTCGCGGTCCGCCTCGGACGGCAGGCCCCGGTAGCAGGGCTGGCTGGTACGCACGGTGAACTCCGTGACGACCCGCTCCCCCGGCACGTGCGCCACGACGCGGTCGGCCAGCAGGATCGGTCCCCGGTGTGGCAGCAGGTCCCGCACGTCCACCGGGCTCGCCGCCCTGGTCACCGGCGTCACCTCGACGTGCGGTGCCGAGCGCACCCGCTCGTAGGGTTCGGTGGCGCGCACGGTCATCGACGCGGCCGCGCTGCCGTCCGCCCTCGTGCCCCGCGCCCGCACGACGTAGCCACCGTCGGGGTCGGTGGTGAACGACAGCGTCAGGTGCAACGTGTCGCCGGGCAGCAGCGGGGCCTGGAACCGCACCGACTCGATCTCGGCCAGCACCAGCTCCGGGTTGCCGAGCAGCCTGCGCGTGGCCTGCAGGACCGACTCGACCACGAACACACCCGGGTAGATCGGGCGACCGGGGTAGTGCCCCGCGAGGTACGGGTTGCCGGTGACGATGGCCTTCTCCGCGGTCAGCTCACCCGCGGCGCCGATGCGCACGTAGTCCACGGCGGACAACGGAATAGCCATACTCGGCGCGGCGATCGCGGTCATGGTCGGTCACCTCCCAGTAGGCGGCGCGCGCTCGCGGCGAGTGCGGGCCGGTCGATCTTGCGGTTGGCGTTGAGCGGGTACTCCCTGAGGTGCCGGATGTAGCGCGGGAGCATGTTGCGCGGGAACATGGTGCCCAGCTCGGTCACGAGGTCCGAAGTGGACCGTTCGGTGCCGACGTAGAACGAGACCAGCTCGCCGTCGACCGCGACCGTCACCGAGTCCTGCACGCCCTCGCAGCGGCGCATGCCCCAGTCGATCTCGGACAGCTCGATCCGCACGCCGCGGATCTTCACCTGGCTGTCGCGCCTGCCGAGGTAGGCCAGCTCGCCGCCGGGCAGGCGCCGCACCAGGTCGCCGGTGCGGTACCAGCGGTGGCCGTCGTGGTCGAGGAAGCGGCCCTCGTCGTCGGACGGGTCGAGGTAGCCGGGGAACATCTGCGCGCCACGCACGCACAGTTCGCCGGCCTCGGGGTCCGGCCGGCCGTCGCCGTCGATGAGCACGTACTCCATGCCGCCGTGCATCGTGCCGATGGACACGATGTCGTTGACGCACAACGCGGGTGAGGTCTCCGGGTCGAAGCGGTGGACGCTGCACGAGATCGTCAGCTCCGTCGGCCCGTAGAGGTTCTCCACCGTGGAGTTGTCGGCCGCCTCGCCCCAGCCCTCCGCGTCGTGGCGCAGCAGCGGCTCACCGCAGAACAGGCTCAGGCGCAGCGACGGCATCGACCCCGGCGCGAGGCCGCGGAGGCGGCGCACCAACGACACGACGCTCGGCGAGGAGAACCACACCGTGATCCCGTGGCGGGACAGGAACTCCCCGATCGACAGGAACGCCGTCGGCGGCACGCACACGAGCCTGCCGCCGCAGCCCCACGCCGTGAACATGTCGAACATGGCGAGGTCGAAGGTGAGGTCGAAGGTCTGGGAGAACACGTCGTCGCGGGTGAACCCGTAGCGGTCGTGCACGAACCGCAGGTAGTGGTCCACGTTGCGGTGCCGCACCGGCACGCCCTTGGGCCTGCCGGTCGAGCCGGACGTGAACAGGACGTAGGCGATGTCGTCGCCGCTCGCCGCGACCGGCTCGGTCAGCGGGATACCAGGCCCGGTGACCACGGGGGTGTCGCCGACCGCGTCGGCCAGCTCCGGCAGTGCGGCCACCCCGCCCTCGTCGGCGACGAGCGCGGACAGGCCGGCGCCGGTGATCATGTTGTGCGTGCGCTCGGCCGGGTACTCGGGGTTCAGCGGCACGGCCGTGCCACCCGCGTACCAGGCCGCCAGGATCGCGACGTACGCGTCGAGCGTGCGGTGTGCGAGCACGCCGACCCGGCCCGGCTCGCCGCCGGTCGCGGCGCGGATCGCACCCGCCACGCCGAGTGCGCGCTCGTGCAGCTCGGTGTAGGTCAGCGAGTTCGCGCCGACGCACACCGCGGTGCCGGTCGGGTTGCCGGTGAGGCCGCGCTGGAACCAGCCGGGCAGGGTTCTCGTGAGGGTTGCGGTGGTCATCGGTTCTCCTCGTGCCGGCTCAACGGGTTGTCGTCGTCCGACCAACCGGTGACGACGGCGACGGCGAGCGCGCCGTCGGGATCGGCCGCGACGACGACACCCGCGTCGTCCCGTGACCAGCCCTCGGTGCGTGCGCGGGTGACCAGCTCGGCCAGCTGCAGCGCGGCGTGGCCCGCGTAGCAGTCGCCAAGCTCCTCGATGCCGTCCTCGGGCTCTATCGGCAGGACCGCGCCGAGACCGACGCGCTGTGCGGCGTCGACCACGCTGTCGCCGGTGACCCGCATGGCCACCCACCGCACCCGCTCCGGCTCGATGCCCGCGGCGTCGAGGGTCTCCGCTACCGCGTCGCAGACAGTGTCGGGGCGGCGCACGTCGCCGGTGTGGGAGCGGACCGCGCCGAGGCGGGCGAGCGGGCGCCTGCCCGCCTCGATGGCGACGTCCGCGCGTTCCAGCACGAACACCGCCGCGCCCTCGCCGGGCAGCGAGTCCGGCCGCGTGGCGTGCGCGAACCACGCACCCGGGCCGGTGACCTCCTCGGCAGCGCCGACGAGCATCGTGTCCGCGTGCACCGCGTGCAGCATCACGGCGGCGTTGCGCAGTGCGCCGAGGCCGGCGAGCGGACCCGCCACGACCGTCGAGTTGGCGCCCTTGAGGCCGTACTTGATGGCCATGGCGCCCGCGGTCGTGTTGAGGACCGTGTTGGGCATGGTCGCCGGGTTGACCATGTGCGGGCGGGTCCGGTCGAAGGAGTCCCAGCCGAACTCGACCGCGCCGGTCACGCTGCCGCACGTGGTGCCGAACGAGACGCCGACGGTGTCCCGGATGTCGTCGGTGACCTCGAGCCCGGCGTCGGCGAGTGCCTCACCGCACGCGACGAGCGCGAGGTTCGTGGTGCGGTTGTTGAACCGGACCGTCTTGCGACCGAGCACGGCGGCGAAGTCGAGGCCCTCGACGACGTGCGCCGTCGGCCAGGGGAGGTCGGGCACCGGCGTGGGCCCGGTAGGCCGGACCGCGCCGGCACCGGTGAACACGAGGCTCATGCCGCCACCCCGCTCGCTCCGTGGCGCCGGAACGCTCCGCAGGCTCCGCTACACCGGCGCCCTCCGCGATCGTGGCGACAGCCTGAATATCGATGATTCGCTCCGCAAGCTCCGCTCATGGCTCGACCCTCCCCATGATCACGATCGAGTTGTTGCCGCCGAAGGCGAAGCCGTTGTTCTGGGTGATGGTCACCCCGGCCGGGCGGGAGACGTTGGGCACTGGATCGATGCCCGCCAGCTCCGGGTCCGGGGTGACGTGGTTGATGGTGGGCGGCAGGAAGCCGTCGGTGATCGCGAGCGCGCACGCCGCGACGCCGAAACCGCTTGCCGCGCCCATGGTGTGGCCGAGCATGGACTTGATGCTGCTCATCGGTGGCACCCGCGAGCCGAACACCGCGCGGGCGGCCGTGCTCTCCACGAGGTCGTTCGTACGGGTGCCGG
This sequence comes from Actinophytocola oryzae, assembly GCF_004364325.1. Taxonomy (GTDB): domain Bacteria; phylum Actinomycetota; class Actinomycetes; order Mycobacteriales; family Pseudonocardiaceae; genus Actinophytocola; species Actinophytocola oryzae. The sequence goes on from NZ_SOCP01000003.1 coordinate 55,644, forward strand.
TGCCGTGTGCGCAGATGTAGTCGACCTGGTCGGGGGTGATGCCGGAACGCTTGTGCGCCACGCGCATGCAGCGCGCGATGCTGTCCGCGTCCGGTGCCACGGGGTGCGCGGCGTCGCAGGTCATGCCGTAGCCGAGGACCTCGGCGTAGATGCGTGCGCCGCGGGCCTGTGCCGCGTCGAGCCGCTCCAGCACGAGCGCGATGCCGCCCTCCGCGGTGAGCATGCCCGCGCGGTCGGCGTCGAACGGGCTGCACTTCTCGCCTGCCAGTGCGCCGAGGCGGTGGAAGCCGGCGTGGAAGAAGCGGCCGACCGAGTCGGCGCCGCCCGCGATGGCGACGTCCGCCGCGCCGGAGGCGATGAGGTCGGAGGCGTAGCCGACCGCGTAGTTGCCCGCGGCACACGCGGTGCCGAGCGTGACCGCCTCGCAGCGGACACCCAGCTCCGCGCCGACCGCGATGGCGAGGCGGCTGCCGGGCAGCTTGTTCGCGAGGTCGCGGTCGGGGGTGTCGAAACCGTTGTGGTACCAGGACTCCGCCATGTCGACCAGCGGCACCAGCTCACCGCCGGTGGTGCCGATCACGACGGCCGTGCGACCGTCCGGCGGGGTGAGGTCCGCGTCGGTGACGGCCAGCCTGGCGGCGGCCGCCGCGAACAGCGACGACCGCCCCCAGTCCTCTTCGGACAGCCGGGTGAGCAGCTCGCCCGGCTCGAAGCCACGCACCTCGCCTGCGCGGGTGCGTTCGAAGCCGGTGGCGTCGAAGCTCTCGATGGGGCCGATCCCACTGCGCCCCGCACGCAGCGCGTCGGCGAACTCGGTGACACCGGTGCCGATGTTGGACACCGGCCCGATGCCGGTGATGACCACGCGCGGACGCATCGGGATCACCAGCCCGCGGACTCGGCGACCACCGCGTAGGTCTCGCGGAGGTTGACGATCCGGATCAGCGACGTCTCGGGGATCGTGACGCCGTAACGCTTCTCGAGCCTGGACAGCAGCTCGATGGCGAGCAGTGAGTCCGCGTCGGTGTCGTCGACGAACGACTCGGCGGCGAAGATCTCCTCGGTCGTGACGCAGAACAGGTCGGCGGCGATCGCGGCGATCTCGTCCATCCTGGTCCGCACGGGGTCGAGCACGGTGTGCTGCATGGGTTTTCTCCTTCTCCTGGCGATTTCAGTTGGGATAGCCGCCGTCGACGCGCAGTACCGTCCCGGTGACGTAGGCGGCCCGGTCCGACACGAGGAACGACACTGCGTCCGCGACCTCCTCGGGGCGGCCGAAGCGGCCGAGCGGGATGTCCGCGGTGTGCTCGTCCGGGTTCTTGAGGTCGGCGATCATGTCGGAGGCGACGAAGCCGGGCGCGACGACGTTGGCTCGCACGCCGTAGCGGCCGCCCTCCTTCGCGAGCGACTGGGTGAACCCGATGATCCCGGCCTTGGACGCGGCGTAGTTGGCCTGGCCCGCGTGGCCGAGCACGCCGAACACCGACGACATGGTGATCACCACGCCGCGCTTGCGGCGGATCATGCCGAACATGTTGGCGCGGCAGACGTTGAACACGCCGTCGAGGTTGGTGCGCAGCACTTCCGTCCAGTCCTGTTCGGACATCAGCGCCACCGGCTTGTCCCGCAGGACACCGGCGTTGGCGACGACGACGTCCACCGCGCCGAGCTGCTTCTCGGCGTTCTTCGAGAACTCGGTGACGGCGGTGAGGTCCGCGACGTCGACCCGCTCGAAGTGGGCGGTCCTGCCGTGGTCGGCGACCAGCTCGGCGGTCTGCTTGGCGGCGACCTCGTCACCCCGGTAGCAGAACCCGATGTCGTAGCCGTCCTCGGCGAGCCGCACAGCGACCGCACGGCCGATGCCGCGCGAGGCACCAGTGACGATGGCCACACTCATGATCTCTCCTCGGTCAGTGCGGTCGCGACGCACACGACCAGATCGCTTTGATGCGTGACGGAAAGCTCGACGGAACGCACGCCCGACTCGTCGGCGACGCGGCGTGCACCGCGGTGCAGGGCCACTGTCGGGGCGCCCCAGCGGTCCGAGGTCACCTCGATGTCGCGCCAGGACAGGCCCTGTCCGAAGCCGCGGCCGAGTGCCTTGGCCACGGCCTCCTTCGCGCAGAACCGGCCGGCGAGCCGTTCGGTGTACCTCGGCTCGGCCATGGTGTCCGCCTCGGCCAGCTCGGCGGCGGTGAACACCACCGTGCGGTAACGCTTGTGCGCGGCCACCTTCGCGAACCGCGACACGCTCATGAGATCCACACCGATCCTCACGGCGCACCTACTTTCGCCATGATCCGGTCGCGGCGTTCGGCACGGCGCTTCTCGAACTCGATCTTGGTGGCGTGGTACTCCTCACGCGTGTCGGCCCAGAACAGCGCGGTGCGCCACTCGCCGACGGTGAACGAGTCGTACGCACACGTGACGGTGTGCCGGCTGTCCAGCAGTGCCTGCGACTGCAACATGGTGTTGTGCGCGAGCACCTGGTTGATCACCGTCTCCATGTTCAGCTCGTCGTGGATGTAACGCAGTGCGGCGGCGATCGCGGCCAGCCCGTAGGCGCCTCGGTAGCGGGGCAGGACCGCGATGGACAGCTCGCAGGTCTGGCTGCGCCAGTCGAGCGAGGTGAGCCACACGAAGCCGACCACCTGGCCCTTGGTGCCGAGGACCGAGAAGATCCGCTTGACGTCGTGCTCCTCCTCGATCGTCCGCCGCTGGCTCGCCGTCAGCGCCTCCGTGTCGGACAGGGTCGCGAAGTCGGTCAGGTTCGCCTGGAACTTGTCGTCCCGCAACAGTTCCGTGCGCAGCGGCAGGTCTTCCTCCGCGAAGTGCCGTAATGACGCGATCATGAGGGCGCCTCCCTTCCCGTGCTGACGTGGACGTCCACGTCGTGGTAGCGGCCGCCGCCGAAGTGGTGTGCGCGCAGGCGGCCCGCGTGCCGGAAGCCACGCAGTGCCTCCGGCGGGCCGCCGACGCACACGAACGACGTGTAACGGCGGTGGCAGCGCAGGAACTCCGTGAAGGCGGCCAGGATCGACGGATCCGGTGAGGTGGTCGCGACCTCCGCCTGGCGGGGGTTGTCCAGGTTGGGTGCGTACCCGAGCACCGCGTCACCCCAGCCGAACAGGTGCGCCTCGCGAGCGGAGAGCACCTTGGCCAGCAGCGCGTCGTTCTGGGTCACCGGGTCCACGCCGAGGAAGCCACGCACGCCGGTGGCGGCGAGCCTGCGCACACCGTCGTCCAGCTTCAGCTGTGTCACGTCAGTCATCGCGGAGCACTCCCCACTGCTGCCGGTCGACGGGTCCGCCCGCGTGCCAGATCGCCTGCGGCACGAGGGTTTCCCGTACGAAGCCTGCTGCTTCGAGCGGTTCGGTCGGGGTTGCGACGGCCGGGGTGACCCAGCCGTACAGGCGACGCAGGTTGAGCACGACGAACCCGTGGCGCACGGCGAGCCGGACGACCTCCGCGAGGTCGTGCGTGCCCGGCCGCAGGCCGATCTCCAGCCGCGCCCTGCGGTGGACCCAGTCGAGCTCGGCGAAGTGGACGACCGCGGTGTCGCGGACCACGTACACGTTCTTCGGCTCGATCGACGCGGGCAGGGTCAGCACCGGCGCGTCGGGGTCGGGCACGCCGAGCAGCTCGCCGCGCAGCCAGTGTCCACTCAGGAGCGGCCGGTCGGTCTGCCGGTAACCGGTGATCGTCATCATCGCGCCGGCTCCGCTACGTGTCCGAAGTAGACGTAGCCGTACCGGTTGCCCTGGTGCACGACGACGTTGCGGAGCGTGCCGTCCTCGGAGAGGCCCAGCTCCTTGCAGAGCCGCAGGCCGCGCTCGTCGAACTCGCCGACCAGCTGCTGGAGCCGGACGACCTCGCGCTCGTTGCGGAGCGCGCGGACGACGTCGTGGTAGGCCCGGACCCAGCGCTCGTCCGACACGCCCGAGGACAGCCGCAGGTGGAGCTGGAAGTGGCAGCCGTGGTCGCCGCCGACCTGCTCGACGGCCCACAGCCCGATCACCCGGTCGCCGTCGCGGATCTCGCGGGCGTCCGTGAGCAGCTCGCGGATCTCGTGCTCGGCGAGGGTGTCCGGCTCGGCGGTGCGGAAGAAGAAGGTCGGCTCGGTGAACAGCTCCAGCACGGTCATGACTGGTCCGCCTCCCCGAAATTCGATGTGTTGGTCACGTTCGGAGCCGAATAGCACCCTGACGTAGGCATTGAGGTGGTCATGGCTGCCTCGCTTTTCGAACTGCCAGGGACCACGCGATGGGCAGCCCGGTCACGAGGCTCGCCAGCGCGGCGACGGCCATCGTCACGTACAGCGGGTGGACGTCCGTGCCGGTCACGACCCACTCGCCGACCGCGATCATGACGGCGAAGTAGCTGACGTTCAGCGCGACCGCGGCCGGGCCGTGGCCGATCTGCTCGAGCACGGTCACCAGCGCGATCATCAGCGCGGTGGCGCCGAACGTGGGGCCGACGACGGTGATGAAGCGGGTCGCGTGCTCGACGATGTCCCGGTTGGGCGACAGCAGTCCCATCAGGGGCCTGCCGAACCCGACCACGGCGAGCGTGACGCACGCGTAGCAGCCCGCGACGACGAGCGTTCCCCTGCGCAGCACGGTCATCGCCTCCTGACCGGCCGCGAGCCGCTGGTTCATCAGCACGGCGGTGGCCGACCCGAACCCGACCGCGGGCACGATCACGAACGTCTGGACCGTGTAGGCGATGGAGAAGCCGGCGACGGCGGTCTCGCCCGCGGGGGCGACGATCCGGAGCAGCAGCAGGTTCACCGCGAACAGGAGGAAGAACGACGCGCCGACGGGCACCCCGACGGGACCGAGCAGCCGCAGCACGTCCGGGCGCCGGCCGGTGGGCCGGATGCCCCTGGCACCCAGCAGGAGGATGCCCGCGGTCAGCTCGACGGCCCCCGCGAGGGCCGACGCGACCGGCACGATCATGAGGCCCGCGCCGCTGAACACGATGACGATGGACAGGTTCAGGGTCACGTAGCACCCGGTGAGCAGTGCGGACGGCAGGCCGAGACCCGTGCCACGCAGCACTGCCGCGGTCAGCTCGCCGAGGATGCCGAGCACGTTGGCCGCCGCCATCGCGGCGAGGAAGGCCCGGAACGTGCCCGCGTGCTCGGGTGGCACCTCGACGAGTGCTGCCAACACACCGGAGAGCCCGACGATCACGCCACCGACGAGCAGCGCCAGCAGCACGCCGATCCGCGCCGCACTGCCGAGGTTCGCGCCGACGGAACGCTCGTCGCCGCGCCCGACGCAGCGGGCGACCACGACCTGCACGGTCACGGACAGCCCGGTGGTGACGGCCAGGAGCAGCAACGCGACGGGTGCGTACACCGACCGGATGTAGAGGGCGGCGTCTCCCATCCTGCCGATCACGCCGGTGACCGCGACCTGCGCGCCGAGCAGGACGACGTTGGACAGGACGAGCGGCGCGGCGAGCCCGGCGATCCGCCGGAACGATCCACTGTGGACCACGGGCGGGGGCGCGGGATGCTCGCTGACGGCGGTCATGACGTCACCCCGTGGGCGGACCTGATCTCCAGCTCGGCCCACGCGGACCGGCCGTCGTGGCCGGCACGCAGCAGCACGCGGTCGCCGTCGCGGACGGACCCGGAACGCAACGCCTCGTGCAGACCCAGCCACGCGTCACACGGACCCGGTCCGCCGAACACGGACGCGGCGGCGGCGAGCGCGGTGACCGGCGGCTCACCCTCGCCCCACGCGGTCACGGCCACAGGCCCCTCGTCCCGGTGGATCCGCAGTGCGACTGCGGAGACCGTGGCGGGGGTCTCGCCGCCGGGCACGTACACCGGCTGGTCGACCACCAGCACGACCGCGTCGCCGTCCCGGGGCACCGACCAGCTCAGCAGGTCGAACACCGCGAGGCCACCGGCCTCGTCGAGGTGCGTGATGCCCAGGTCGTCGCCAAGGCCGCCGAACTCGTGCACCAGGCGGGGCAGCGCGGCCACGTACGGGTCCGTGCCCGGTCCGGAGCGCACCAGGTAGAACGGCGCGGGCGGGTCCACCCGGCCGAGCCCGGCCAGTGCCCGCTCGGCCACGTCCTCGCCCGCCGGCGCCTCGTCGAGCACCGCGAACCCGGCGTGCACGCGCACGCCGAGGCTCGTCAGCACCTGCGCGGTCTCCCGGCCGCGTTCGCCGGTGATGCGGGGCACCGGCACGTACGCAGGCGTCCCGTCGACCGCCACCGAGATCGCCGACACGGACAGCGTGGCCCGGCGTGGCTCCTCCCGCATGCGCGGCAGCCACGGCAGCGGCCCGTCCATGTGAACGAACGGGTCCCACAGCGAGGTGGGTGCCCTTCGCTTGTCAACCATCGCTGCGCCCCTTGAGGTAGCCCTGCGACACGTGCAGGCGCTGGATGTTCGTGGTGCCCTCCATGAACTCGAAGGCGCGGACGTCGCGGCACCACTTCTCCAGCAGCGGGTGCTCGAACATCCCGGCCGGGCCCATCACCGACGCGGCCCAGCGGGCGGTCTGGAGGCCGAGCGGCACGGCGGAAAGCTTGGCCGCGGAGGGGAAGTACGTCTGCTCGGCGTCGTGGTCGACCTGCGCGGCCATGTCGTACACGAGGTGCCGCGCGGCCTCGAGGCGGGCGCCCTGCCTGGCGATGCCGGGTGCGTTCGGCCGCAGTTCCGAGACCAGGTCGTGGATCGCGAGCGACGTGCCGACCGCGAGCGCGGCCACCTGGATGCGCATGTTGTTGAACGTCTGCATGGCGCCCCAGATCCCGCGCCGCGTCGGCGGCAGGTGCTGGCCCAGCAGCATGTCGTCCGTGACGGGCATGCCGTCGAACCACAGCTCGGAGAGGTACGCGCCACGCAGGCCCACCATCGGCAGGCGCTCGGCGCGGAAGCCCTCGGCGGGGACCTCGACGAGGACCGCGCGGATCGACAGCGGCGACGGGCCGGTGCGGGCGAACACGACGCCGATGCCGCCCCGTGCGCCACTGCCGATGTAGCGCTTGTTGCCGTGCATCCGGTACTCACCGGGCGCGACGCGCTCCAGCCGGGTCGTGATGGCCGTCGCGTCGTTGCCCCGCAGCGGCTCGGTCATCGCGAAGAACGTCCACGTGCGGCCGCCCGCGAGCTTGCGGTAGAAACGTTCCTTCTGCGCCTCGCTGCCGAGCACCTCGACGACCACGCCCGCGAGCGCCGGGCCGGGCATGGCGAGCACGAGGCCGCAGTCGCCGCGCGCCAGCTCGACCGTGCCGACGACCCGCTCCAGGCACGTACCGGTGCCGGTGTGGTCGGGCAGGACCGTCAGCTCCTCGTCGCGGTACTCGGCGGGGGTGGTGTAGAGCCGCATCATCTTCAGGGCGGGCGAGTCGAGGTGCGGCGCCATGTTCGTCGGGTCGGCGTCCACGGCGAGTGCCCTGGTGCGCAGGTCGGCGGCGGCCTCGGCGGTGGCGTCGCGGCTCGCGCGCAGGCGGTCGTCGGCGTCGATCATGACTGTTCTCCCTTGCAGACCCAGGTGTTCGCGACGAGGTCCGCGACGTAGAGCGCCCGGACGGGGTGGTCGGCCATGTAACCGCTGGCACCGAACAGCTTCGTGACCTCCCAGTCCAGGGCGGTGAGCTGGGCGTGGATGTCCACGATGGACTCGTTCGTCGGGTCCAGCGCGGTGGTCTCCAGGTACCGGCGCAGCATCTCGACACCCGCCAGCACGTCCGCGACACTGCCCTGGTTGAGCTGCTTGCGGATCAGGGGCTCGCCGCCGCCGGTGCGGCCGGTGAGGTGCTCGACAGCCGCGTCGAGGTGGCACCGGGTCAGTCCAACGCGCACGGCCGCGAGCCGCAGGCCCACGTCCAGCACGCACCCGGACGGCTCGGTGGGACGCTCCGACTGCCGCAGGTCGAGGATCGCGATGCCCTCGTCCTGGACCATCGAGTGCCCAACGGTCGCACCGCTCGCACGTTCGGTCGGCACGGCGACGAAACGACCCGGCGCGACAGCAGAGACGTCAGCGTCGGAGAGGTCGCGCAGGACCTTCACGAGGCCTGCGGCGAGCCCGTCGGAGTAGCCGACACGCTCGTAGTCCGCGATGTCGACTGTGAGCGCACTGCTCATGACTCCTCCGCAATTTCGATCACGACGACTTGGTAGTAGGCGCCCTGTCCGAGTGAGATCAGGACGCAGCGCTGGCCGGGAAGCAGGTCGCCCGCGCGGTCGGCGTGGTCGAGCGCCATCAGCGCGTCGGTGCCGAAGTTGTGGCCCTGCGTGGGGAGCAGCTCGGTGCGGAACTTCTCGATGCCGATGCCCGACTTGGCGGACACCGTCTTCCAGAACATGGCGTTGGACAGGTGCGGCATCACCCAGTCGACGTCTGCGCGGGTGAGGCCCGCGCCGGCGAGGGCGCGGTCGACCGTCTCCATGAGCTGGTCCGCGCACACCGCGCCGAACAGGCGCAGCTCGTCGGCCGACATCCGCAGGCTGCGGTGGAAGCGGGTGTCCCGGCCGGTCGCGGTGGACCGGACGCGGTAGCGACCGCCCTGCTCGGCCCGTTCGACGCGGAAACCGACCGCGGCATCGCCGCCGACCGTCATGCCGGGCACGATCCGGGTCACCTCGGACACGCTGCCCTGGTCGCCGCCGAGCACGAGCACGCACTCGTCCGCGGCCCCACCCTGCCGCCGCAGGAAGAGGCTGCCGAGCTGGACCGACCGCAGCACCGACGTGCACGCCACGTGCGAGACGCCGTAGAACGGCACCCCCGGCAGGCCCAGCCCGTCGCGCACCCGGCGGGCGAACCCGCCGGAGTGCGCGAACGGCTGGAGCTGCAGCGTGTGTCCATAGAGGACCAGCGAGGCCCTGCGGCCCGCGAGCGCCTGCTTTCCCGTGCGGATCAACAGGTCCGCCATGCGCTCGCCCTCGCCCAGCGTCGGGCTCTGGCGCAGCTTGTACACCCGGTCGAACATCCGACGCATCTCGACCGTGTGGCCGCCCCTGGTCAGGATGTCGTCGACCGGCTCGCAGCGGCTCGGCATGCCGACCGCCACCCTGGACAGTGCGATGGTCACGACCTCACCACCGGGTTCAGGCGTGCGGTGTAGAGGCCGCCCGCGTACCGGTCGTAGTCGGCGAGCAGCACCGGGCCCTTCAGCGGCCACATGGCCGCCAGCGCGAACCACACGCTGGTGACCGCGTAGTCCGCGGGCGCGACCGACACCGACAGCAGGTCCTTCAGCGGCAGGCACCCCGCGAGCGCGGTGCCCACCACGACCGGCACACCCCGGTGCCGGTCCCGCACCTCGGTGAGGGTGAGCGCCGGCCGGTCGGTCCTCTCGTGCGAGTACTCGACCAGCTCGGCGTCCCCCTCCCCACCGAGGTCGATCATGACGGCGGCGTCGCGGTGGATGTCCGGTGCGGTACCGGGCTCCTGCAGCGGGGTCGTCTGGTCGAGCACGAACAGCAGACCCCGGTTCAGGACACCTCCCCGCACCAGCGCGTCGGCCACCTTCAGCGCCGTGAACGGCGCGCCCGCACCCTGCTCGGACACGCCGAGCGACTGCGGGTGACCAGGGCACAGCTCGGTGAGGTAGCAGCCGACCGCCTCGCCGACGTGCAGGTCCGGCGTCTGGAACGCCAGCAGCACGTGGTCGAGGTCGGGGAGCGGCTCCTTCCGGGCGGTGATCAGGTCCTCGGTCATCCGGAGGAAGCTGTGGCCACGCCAGGTGTCCGCCGCCGATCCAGCGTCCCCCATCCCGAAGGCGAGCATCAGGTCCTGGGCGATCCGCTTCTGGTGTGGCGTGTAGGCGATCTCCCGGCGGCCCGGGTACACCCCCGCGGCGAGCCCCGAGAGGCGCACCCCGGTCGTCTGCTCTACCGGCGCCCACCCGGAGGGCAGCTCCGTGGGCAGAACTGTCGGCGCGGCCATGGCTCAGCCCACCGCCACCCGGTTGAAGCCGCGCTCGATGTAGTCGGTGAGGCGCGCGACGGTCTGGAAGACCTCCGGCTCGAGGTCGTCCGGGTCGATCTCCATGCCGATGGTGTCCTCGAGACCCATCAGCAGCTCGATGACGCTGGTCGAGTCGAGCGCGAGGTCCTCGAACAGCCTGGTCTCCTCGGTGAGGGTCGGCAGCTCGCGGTTGAGCACGTCGGAGAGCGAGATGCGGACGTGCTCGATGATCTCTGCGCGTTCCATGGTTGGTGTCCTTTCCTTGTTATTTCTCGAAGTCGACCAGTCGCTGCACGCGCAGCAGGTCGTCGGGCCGGTCCCGCTCGCGGACCAGGTGCGGCTTTCCGTCGTGCACCAGGACCTCCGCCGGGAAGCCGTGGCTCAGGAAGAGGCCCGGCGAGGCCGTGGGGCCGTACGCGCCGGAGCGCTCGACGCCGAGGAGGTCACCGACCCGCAGTGCCGGCAGGGCCGCGTTCTTGACGACCGTGTCGTTGGGGGTGCACAGCGGACCGGTGACGTTCCACTGCTCCTCGCCGTCGCCGTCACGGTTCAGGAGCGAGATCGGGAAGTTGCGCTTGACGAACGAGCCGATGCCGACCGCGGCCATGTGGTGGTGCGTGCCGCCGTCGGTGACGGCGAACCGCTCGCCCATGGACTCCTTGACGTACCGGACCTTCATCACGTACGTGCCCGCGCGGGCGGTCAGGAACCGGCCCGACTCCATGATCAGCCGGGTCTCCGGGTGCGCTTGCGCGAACGCCGTCAGCAGCGGGTTCATCTCCTTGGCCAGCAGCTGGAGGTCGAGGTCCTCCTCGCCGTCGAAGTACGGCACGCCGAGGCCGCCGCCGATGTCGACCGCGTCCAGGCGGATCCCGCAGGTCTCGGCGACCCGGTCGGCCAGCTCCAGCACGTACTTGGTGTTCCTGGCGACGACCGTCGCGTCGAGGATGCGGGTGCCGAGGTAGACCTGGATGCCCGCGACGTCGGCGTGCTCGTAGGAGAGCTGCCCGGCGTCGAGGACCTGGGCCTCGTCGATGCCGAACTGGCGGGGCTTGCCGCCCATGGTCAGGCGCGAGCCCTGCACGGCGCAGGCGGCGTTGACCCGCAGCAGGACGCGCTGGCGGACGCGGTGCTCGCCCGCGATCCGGTCGATGCGCTCCAGCTCGTCGAACGACTCGCAGACGATCGCGTAGATGCCCGCCTCGACGCACGCGGTCAGCTCACGCTCGCTCTTGCCCGGGCCGAGGAAGATGATGTCCTCGGCCTTGGCGCCCGCGGCGATCACCGTGCGCAGCTCGACCAGCGAGGACACCTCCGCACGGGCACCCGCCCGCTGGAGCATGCCGAAGACGCTGATGTTCGGGTTGGACTTGAGGGAGAAGAACACCTCGAGCGAGGGGTGGAGCACCGAGCGCAGCTCGGTCAGGACGTTGGTGAGGACCTCGCCGTCGTAGACGTACAGCGGGGTGCCGAACTCCTCGGCGAGCTGGGGGTAGTCGAGTGTCATGGCTGGGCCACCAGTTCGGTCAGCGCCCGCTCGACGTCCGCGCGCAGCGCGAGCGCGGCGGCCGGGTCGTCCGCGATGCAGATGCCGTAGATCCGGCCGTGGAACTGCGTTCCCTCACTGGCGGCGGCGTTGAGCGTGGCGAAGTTGTTGATCAGAAAGCCGGGCCGGTCCGACCCGTCGTGCAGCAGGTCGCCGAGTGCGGTGACGACCTCGTCGAAGGTGTGCCGCCGGTGCGGGCGCAGGCCGATCGTCGCGGCGACGGCGTGCTTGCCCTCGCCGACGAACCGCTCCGCGATCCGGCTCTGGTAGGTGGACATGTTGAAGCGGGCGTTGATCTCCAGGCAGGGGAAGACGGTGCCGTCGCGGCCGAGCATCGCGTCGATGCCGACCACGCCGAAGTAGCCCTCGGCGAACAGGACCCGGCCGATGACCTCGCCTGCCTCCTCCAGCTCGCGCAGCTGGTCGGCGGTCAGCGCGACGGGGAACATGTGTCCCTTGTGGACGCCGTCCTGCACGACGGCGGCCTTGACCGCCTCGAAGCTGACCTCGCCCTTGCGCGAGACGATGACCTGGTAGTTCAGGTCGAGCACCTTGTCGATCCACTGCTCGACCACGTAGTCGACGCGCTCGTGCTCGCCCCGGCGGTTGACCATGCGGACGAGCCGCTCGCCGCGCTTGACGTCGTCCAGCACGACCATGCCGCGGCCGGAGACGCCGAGGGACTCCTTGACGACCGCCTTGCTGCCGGGCAGGAGGTGCTCCTCCAGGGCGCCGGCGAGCTGGTCGGCGGTCTCGACGACCGCGCCCGGCACCCGGCGCAGGCCGTGGGTGTCGACGAGGCGGCGGCTGAAGATCTTGCCGTTGACGGCCTTGCAGGTCTGCGCGGACGGTCCGGCGAGCGGCAGGCCGGTCTCCTTGGACAGCTCCTCCTCGGCGGGCGAGATGCCCAGCGGCATGAGGTAGGTGCGGCCGTCGTTCAGCTCACGCAGCGCGGCGAGCAGCTCGGGCGAGACCAGGGCGTCCTCGGTGACCGTGCGCGCCGGGTCGCTGTTCTCCGCCCACAGCGTGCGGCCCGCCGCGGCCTCGAGCCGCGACAGGTACGCGGCGTAGCCGGGGTCGACGGGGGCCTTGAGGACCACCACGTCGTCGTCGGAGGCGAGCAGCACGCCCAGCTCCTCCATGCGGTTCACCGTGGTGGCCGCGAACGCGATGCCGGCACCCGGCAGTGCCGGCTCGCCCTTCGCCCAGCTGCGCTCCACCTCGAAGTTGTTGAGGTACACGAAACGCGCATTGGCGTCGCCGACGAGCGCGATTTTCAGACGTGTCGCGAAGTTCATGACGAAAACCCTTCTCCGATCCGCGCGACGACCGTCGCGAATGTCGCGCCCAGACCGGCGGCGACGAGCAGGACGATGTTTCCGGGCCGCAGTTTTCCGGCCACTCTGGCACTGGCCAGGTTGATGAAAGGATCGGCCCCGAAACAGTGGCCGAGCGTGGCGACGTTGTCCAGGTAGATCCGGTCCAGCGGTATTCCACAGCCGGCGGATATCTTGCGCCACGAGAACGTGTTGACGTTGTGCGGGAGCACGAGGTCGACGTCGCTGAAATCGAGACCGATGCCGGCGAGCGCGTCGTGCATGGTGCCGATGACGGTTTCGTTGTAGACCTTCACGTAGTCGGCGAGCACTTCCTCGCTCGCGTCGTTGCACTGGTAGAAACGGCCGAGCGTGCGTACCGCGGTGGACAGCACCTCGTCGCCGTCGGGCCCGGTGCCCAGCAGGCACGCGGCGGTGGCGTCACCCATCACCGTGGTGCCCGGGATCAGCCGGAAGTGCGGCGAGATGGCCTTCTCCCCGGTCATGACGAGCACCGTGGCGTCCGGACCCTCCTGCGCCAGCAGGTGTTCGGCGACGCTCAGCGCGTACAGCGGGGAGGCGCAGTGCTGCTGGGACAGCGCGAAGACCGTCGCGTTGCGCAGGCCGAGCTCGGCGCGCACCTGATCGAGCACGCGGTGTCCCACCGGCGCGACGTACTGGATGGTGTGCGCGTAGACGAGGTACCGGACCGAGTCGCGGTCGGCGCCTGCGAGCGCCTGCTCACCGGCGGGCACCAGCATCCTGGTCAGGTCCCGGTCGCCCGCCACGGCGACCTTGTCCTGGCCGAAGAACTTCGTGTGCACCCGGACCTGGGCACTGCTCAGCCCGAGGTAGTCGGAAAGCTCGGCGATCGAGACGCTCTCCTCGGGCACGAACGTGCCGATCTGTTGCAGATGAGGCACGGCAGGTCCTTTCTTGAGGGAATGCACAGAGGTTGATCCAAATAGATGGCGGCATGATCCGCGCGGGGTGACCCGACGGAATCATGCCGCCATCGGAATCAGGAGGCCTGCAGAATCAGGAAGCCTTCGCCGCAGCCTTCGCGGCCGACTTCGCGGCGGCCTTCGCCGCTGCCTTCGCCGACGCCTTCGCTGCCTGCTTGGCGGCCGCCTTCGCGGCAACCTTCGCGGCGACCTTCGCAGCCGACTTGGCGGCGGCCTTCGCGGCACTCTTGGCCATGTGATTCACCTTTCTTCGGTTTTGCCGCCGGCCGGTTGGTTCCGGCGACAACTCATACGAAACACCATTCGGAATCGACCAACCAGGAAGTAGAACCGGCACATCGACCGGTACAGGGACCGTTTCCGGAACAGCACACACACAACGGGTGACTACGCGTATGCCCGGCCGAAACATGGGTGATGTCCACCCATGCGCCCCCCATGGGTGATGGGTGACCGTGTGCTCAGACCACTAGCGGGAGGTGTGACCATGACCGTGCCGTTAACCCGGCAGCCGATGCCCGGGTTCCGCGCCGATACCACGTTCGGGGTGCTGCTCCGGGAGCAACGCGTCGTGTCCGGGTTGACCCAGGAGGAGCTGGCGGAACGGTCCGGACTGAGTGTCCGGGCGATCCGCAACCTCGAGATCGGCCGCACGGAGCGTCCCCAGCAGCAGTCGGTCGAGCTGCTGGCAGGCGCCCTCGGCCTGGACGACATGGCCCGCGCGGACCTGCTGCGGGCCGCACGCAAGCGGGCGGGAGCGCCCGCCATGGGTGGCTGGCACCCGGGCTCGCAGGCCACCGGCTGCTGCGAGCTGCCGCCGGACGTGCCGGAGCTGACCGGCCGTGAGCGGGAGACGCCTGCCGTCGTCCGGGCGCTCACCGAGGGGCCCGTCCCGCGGTCGGCGCTGGTCACCGGCGGTCCCGGCGTGGGGAAGACGGCGTTCGTCGTGCACGTGGCGCACCGGCTGCGGGAGCGGTTCCCCGACGGCCAGGTGTACGTGGACCTCGACCGGCCCGACGACGGGGAGATGTCCCCGCACGCGGTGCTCGGGCGGGTGCTGCGGTCCCTGGGTGCGAATGAGCCGCCCGCGAGCCTGGAGGAGCGTGCGGCGCTGCTGCGGGCCGCGCTGACCAACCGGCGGGTGCTCCTGGTGCTGGACAACGTGAGCAGCGAGGCGCAGGTGCGGCCACTGCTCACCGGCGCGTCCGCGAGCGCGTTGCTGCTGGCCAGCCGCCACCAGCTGCTCGCACTGCCCGGTTACCCCGTCCGCCTCGACCCGCTCGGCGCGGACGCGGCGGTGTACCTGCTCGCGCAGCTCGCCGGTGTGCAGCGGGTCAACGCCGAGCCAGGCGCGGCACGGGCCGTGGCCGACGCGTGCTCCCGGCTGCCCCTCGCGCTGCACATCGCGGGGTCGTGGCTGCGTGCCAGACCCCGCAGGCCGCTCGCCGACCTGGCCGACCTGCTCGCCGACACCCACCGGGTGCTCGACCGGCTGGCCGTCGCGGACCTGTCCGTGCGGGCCAGCATCGCCGGGTACGACCGGTCGCTCCAGCCAGAGGAACGCCACCTGGCACAGCGGCTCGCACTGCTCGACCCCGACCGGTTCGCCCCGGCCGACCTGTGCCACCAGCTGGGCATGTCCGAGCCCGCGCTCCAGGACGGCGTGGAGCGCCTTGCCCACGCGAACCTGCTCTCCCCCGCGTCCGCCGATCAGGACGGCACGCCCCGCTACCAGCTGGACCCGTTGGTGCGCAGGCACTTCCTCGCCAGGTACGAGGACTCCGGCGTCACACAGCTGCGCACGGCCCAGTGGGCGACGCGATGACGGCCACGGTCCCGACGACGACGCCCTACCTGGACCGGCCCCCGTTCGACGACGACAGACCGAGGCTGTTCTGCTTCCACCACGCGGGCGGCGGGGCGTCCGCGTTCGCCGGCTGGCGGAACGCGCTCGCGAAGCACCTCGACGTGTTCCCCGTGCAGCTGCCCGGCAGGGAGGGCCGCGTCGCCGAACCTGCCGTCCGTGACATCGACGCGCTCGTCGCCGACCTCGACGAGCACCTCGGACCGTTCCTGCGGCAGCCGTTCCTGTTCTACGGCCACAGCATGGGCGCACTCGTCGCGTACCGGCTCACCCACTACCGCGTCCGGACCGGACAGTCCACACCGGACGCACTGGTCGTCGGCGGCTACCCGCCGCCGGACCAGGACCCGCCCATGCGCGACGACAGCGCCGAGCTGAACGCGGTGCTCGGCGAGCTGACCGGCCGCCTCGGCCGCTTCCCGCGCTGGGTCGACGCCGCGAAGGCACTCCTGTCCGACGACATCGCGCTGGTCGAGAGCCACGAGCCCGTGAAGCGCCCACCCCTGCCGGTCCCCATCCACATGCTCACCGGCACCCACGACCCACTCATGACCCCCACCGACGCGCTCGGCTGGGCCCGGCACACCAGCGCCCACTGCCGCGTCCACATCGTGCCTGGTGGGCACCTGTTCACCCGTGACTCCCCGGCCATCGTCCACGCCCTGGTGGTGGCCGCCGCGCACAACCACCGGGTCACCGGAGAAAAACTACGTGGATTACGCGCATGACCTCACCGTCGGATCCCGGCACAGTTCATGGCATGACACCGCAGCCCTCCAGCCCGCCGGGACTCCCGCGGACCGAGGTGCTGCCGTCAGGCTGGTGGGCGCCAGGCCTTGCCCTCGCCGAACGATCGGCGCCCACCAGCGGGAACGTCGTCACCGAGCACGCACGGGAGCGCGTCGCCAGCTGGCGTGCCGCCTACGGCAACGGTGAGCGGTTCGCGGCCCGCCTCGCCGCCGTCGGCCTCGACGAGACCGGTCTCGGGCACCTCGTCGCCGAGTCCCCCGCCGACCTCGCCGCCCGCGCCACCCGCCCGGCCTGGGTGGACACCGTGGAGCGGGCCGTGCGTGCGGCCCGGCCCGAGCGGGTCGGCGAGCCGGACCAGCGCGCCGCGTTCGCGGTGCCGCTGCGCCCGTTCGTCGCGAACGCCACCGCCGACCTCACCACCCGGCTCGCCGCGCTCGGCGCACACGCCGAGCAGCACACCGACCTGCCCGCGGTCGCCGCGCACTACGCACGCAGGCTCTCCACCCGGCTCGTCGGCATCGCCAGCCGCACGCTGGTCCACGAGCTGGCGACCGCCGCGTCCGCGAGCGACCTCGCGACCCGGCTGACCGAGCCCGCCGGGCTCGCCGCGCTGCTGGCCGCCTACCCGGTGCTGGCGAGGCTGCTCGCGACCGTGAGCACCGACCGCACCGACGCGGCCGTCGAGCTGGTCGCCAGGTTCGCCGCCGACCGCGCGGCCATCGTCGACGCGCTGCTGGGCGGCACCGACCCCGGTCCGCTCACCGAGGTGGAGACCGGCACCGGCGACGGCCACCGCCGGGGCCGGTCGGTCGCCCTGCTGACCTTCGCCGACGGCCGCCGCGTCGTCTACCGGCCCCGCGACCTCGCGGCACACGTCAGGTTCACCGACGCCGTGCGCTGGCTCAACCACCTCCTGCCCGACCTCGGCCTGTACCCGGTGCCCGCACTGGAGCGCGACGGGTACGGCTGGGTTGCCCACGTGCCTGCCCGGCCGCTGACCGGCGACACGGACACCGGGACCACCGCCCGCTTCCACCGCCGCCACGGCGCACTGCTCGCCCTGCTGCACGCACTGCACGCCACCGACTGCCGGGCCGAGCACGTCGTCGCACACGGTGACCAGCCGGTGCTCGTGGACGTCGAGACGCTGTTCCACCCGGCGCTCGCCGACGCCGACGACGACCAGGACCCGGCCGCGCGCCTGCTGGCCGACTCCGTGCAGCGCGTCGGCCTGCTGCCGGGCACCGGCACCGACGACCGCGCGACGCTGGAGGGCTTCCGGCAGGTCTACGACATGATCACCCGCCACCGCGCCGAGTTCGCCGCCCTGCTCGGCACGTTCGCCGACGTCGAGGTGCGGGTCGTGGTCCGCCACGCCCGCGGCTACCTGCGGCTGCTCGCCGAGTCCACCCGTCCTGAGCTGCTGCGTGACGCGCTGGACCGCGACGCCGCGTTCGACCTGCTGTGGACCGAGTCGGCGCAGCACCCGCTGCGGTGGCAGGTGTGCAGGCACGAGCAGGCGGACCTGTGGGCGATGGACGTGCCGGAGTTCTCCACGCGGCCCGCGTCGGCCGACCTGTGGAGCTCCGAGGGGCAGCGCCTGCCCGGCGCGCTCCCGGCCCCCGACCTGACCACGGCCCGCGCGCGGGTCAGCGCCATGAGCGACGTCGACCGCCGCGACCAGGAGTGGATCATCTCGGCCGCGCTGGCCACCCGCGCGCCGGCGGGCACCCACCGGCCCGGCCCGAGCCGCGACGGGCTGACCGGCACCGCGGCACCACCCGAGCGGCTGCTCGCCGCCGCGTGCGGGCTCGCCGACCAGGTCGTCGCACGCGGCCTCGACGCGGCGGACCGGGTGAACTGGCTGGGTATCGAGCTGGTCGACGACCGGCGCTGGATGGTGCTGCCCATGGGTGCGGGTCTCGCCGGCGGCTACGTCGGTGTCGCCCTGTTCCTCGCCCAGGTCGCCGAGCTGTCCGACGTGACCCGCTACGGCGAGGTGGCGCGGCGGGCACTGCGTGCCGTGCCGAGGATGCTGAGCAGCCTGGCCGACCGGCCCGAGCTGGTCGCGGCCGTCGGCTGCGGCGGGCTGGCCGGCTTCGGCGGCATCGCCTACGGCCTCGCCCGCCTGACCTCGCTGCTCGCCGACGACGAGCTGCGCGCGACCACGCGTGCCGCGGTCGAGCTGGCGGCCATGGCGGCGAAGACACCCGGTGCGCCGGGCGTCGCCACCGGGGACGCGGGCTGCCTGGCCGCCGCGACCGCCGTGCACACCGAGCTCGGGCTCGCCGAGGCGGCGACGCTCGCCGACCTGTGCGCCGACCGGCTCGCCGACCTGGTCCGCCGCACCGGCGGCCGGGTGGGCACGGGCGGCGGGTTCGCCGACGGCGCCGCGGGCGTGGCCTGGGCGCTCACCGGTCGGGACGAGGACGCCGCACGGCTCGCCCGCGCCAACGCACACGCCGCACCCGGTGACCTCGGCTGGTGCAGCGGTCTCGCGGGTCTCGCGCTGGCAGGCGCGGCCGACCCCGCGCCGCTGCTCGCCGAGCGGCCGGTCCTCGCCGACCTCAGCCTGTGCCACGGGGAGCTGGGTGTCGCCGAGGCGGTGACCGTGCTCGCCGCCGCCGAGGAGCGGCCGGGGCCCGCGTCGGCCGCGCGCCGCCGCCGTGCCGGGCTCGTCCTCGACGCGGTCAACGCCTACGGCCCCACCTGCGGTGTGCCGGGCGGGGTGTCCACCCCCGGGCTCCAGAGCGGCCTCGCGGGCATCGGCTACGGGCTGTTACGGCTCGGGTTCGCCGAACGGGTGCCCTCGATTCTTCTGTTCGAACCGTCACGATCAACGTCTTTCGACAGATAACCGAGTTGTACGGAGAAGGGAATTCGGAAACGTGTCCACAGAGCGATTCAGCACCAAGGAAAATGCCAACGCAATCGACGCGACCGGCGGCGAAACCGGTGGAACTGGCTTCACCACACCATTGTTGCGTTTCCTGCCCGCCGTGACGTTCGGTTTACGCACTGCCGCGCTGGCGGGCATGGTCGTGTCGGCCGGGGCCGTCGCGCTGGGTCTGACCGGGGTTTTCGACGACTCCGCGAACGTCGCGTTCACCACGTGCTGCGAGGGCGTCATCGGCGAACTGCCTCAGTAGACCAGGCCGAGGCGGGGAACGCGGGCCGTGACCGGGGCGGGGTTACCGGGTCACGGCCGCACGGCTTAACAAGAGGGAACAATCGGGGGAAAATGCCCGGTTCCCATGGTTCGAGCGGGTGAGTCCTGAGTAATGTTCGCACTTGTGCGGAACCGCTCGTCGATCGTGGTCGGCCGGGACCGGGAACTGCGTACCGTCGAGAACGCGTTGGCCGCCGCGGCTGCGGGCCGGGGCAGCGCGGTGTTCCTGGTGGGCGAGAGTGGCATCGGGAAGACCCGCCTCGCGTCGGCGGTCGTCGACCGCGGCTTCGCGGCCGACATGGTGCTGATGCGCGGCAGAGGCAGCGCGATCGGCCCGATGGTGCCGTTCCGGTCCCTGACCGAGGCCCTGATGTCGCTGCTGCGCGCCGACGGCGAACTGGACCTGGACATCGCGGCACTCGGCCCGTACCGGCCGGTGCTCGCCAGACTCATCCCCGACTGGGGCACCCCGGCCGCCGCGCAGGAGAGTTCGCTGGTCATCCTCGCCGAGGGGGTGCTGCGGCTCGTCGGGCTCGCGGGCCACGACCGAGGCTGCCTCGTGTCGCTGGAGGACCTGCAGGACGCCGACGCCGAGAGCCTCGCCGTCGTGGAGTACCTCGTCGACAACCTCGACCGGCAGCCGACGCTGCTGCTCGGGACGATCCGCAACGAGCCGTGCCCGGCGCTCGAGCTGGCCCGCGCCGCCGCACGGCGCGGCACGGCCACCCTCATCGAGCTGGACAGGTTCACCCGCGACGACCTGCGTGGCCTCGCGGGTGCCTGCCTGGAGATCGCGCCGGAGGACGTGCCCGCACCCGCCGTCGACCTGCTGTGGGCCGGCAGCGCGGGCAACCCGTTCCTGATCGAGGAGCTGCTCGGCGGCATCGTCGACGGCGGGCTGCTCGTGTCGGGCGCGGACGGCTGGCACATGGCCGCACAGGCGCCGACCGACGTGCCCGCGACGTTCGCCCGCATGGTCGCGCGCCGCGTCGAGGCACTCGACCCGCGTGCGCAGGAGCTGCTGTCCGTCGCCGCCGTACTGGGCCACCGGTTCTCCCTCGCCGTCGCACAGGCGGTGACCGGGCTCCCCGACCGTGAGCTGCTGTCGCACCTGCACGGCGAGCTGGGTGCCCAGCTGGTCGTCCCCGACGACCAGCTCCGCGACTGGTACGCCTTCCAGCACCAGCTCGTCCGCGAGGCACTGCTGTCGCTGCTCACCCCGGCGGAGCGGGCCAGGCTCGCCGCACGGGCCGCCGACGCCGTCGATGCCACCTACCCCGGCCTGCCCGGCGAGTGGTGTCAGGCGGCGGCGACGCTGCGGCTGGCCGCGGGCACCCCGCTCGCCGCGGGCAGGCTGTTCGCGGAGGCGGGCGAGCGGGCACTCGCCCAGGGTGCGGCGAACTCGGCGGTGGGCCTGCTCGACAAGGCGTGGGAGCTGCTGGCGGGCGCCGAGGCGGCGGTCCGGGCGGACACGCTGGAGCACCTGCTGTACGCACTGGCCGAGGCCGGTCTCGTCGAGCGCGCGCTCACGTCGGCGTCGATGCTGGACGAGGTCGGCGGCCTGGACCGGGGCAGGCGCGCACAGCTGCACACCAGGCTCGCGTGGGCCGCGCAGGTCGCCGGGTGGAGCTCGCACAGCCTGGTGCAGATCGAGAAGGCGAGGGCCCTGCTCGGCCCCGACGCAGCCGAGGCGGACACGGCACCCATCGACGTGGTCGAGGCGTACCTGGCGCTGGACATGCCGGGCCAGGACCAGTTCGGCAAGGCGGAGGCACTGGCCCGGCGCGCGGCGACCGTCGGCGAGCGGGTGCCGCTGCCGGTGGTGGCCTGCCAGGCGTGGCACCTGCTCGCCGCGCTGAGCAGGCAGAGCGACCGCGAGGAGTCGACCGCGTGCCTGCACCGCGCGCGGGCCATCGCGGTACGCCACGAGCTGCCGATCTGGGAGATCCACACGCTGGTCCGGCTCGGCAACGACGACGCGGTGCGCGACGGCGACCTCGACCGGCTGGAACAGGCACGGCGGCAGGCCACGAACACGGGGGCGGTGATCGTGCAGTGCCAGGCCGAGCAGAGCATCGCGCTGTACACGATCCTCGCGGGCGACTTCGCGACCGCGGAAGCGTTGGTGGACAAGGTCTTCGCGACGGCCACCCGGCTGAAGCTGTTGGAGAACACGCAGTACGTGCTGCTGGTCCGCGCGGTCCTCGCCGCGCACCGGGGCAGGCGCAAGGAGATGGACGAGGCGCTGTGGCAGTTCCGCCGCTGGGAGGGGGACGCGCAGCCGCAGTACGCGCCGAGGATCCACGGGCTGGCGCGGACGTTCTGCGCGCTGCTGGAGGAGAACCGCACGCGGGCGGTCGAGGAGCAGTCGGAGGCGTTGCGGCTGGAGGACGCGACACCGTCCGTGTTGCAGCTGTCCGGGCGTCTCGGCGTGCACCTGTTGCTGTCGGCGCTGGAGGGTCCGCCAGTGGGAGACGGCCAGCTGGCCGAGGCGCTGGCGAGCAGGCTGCGCTGGGACCGGATGTACGCGTTGTTCGCCAAGGCGGTGCTGGACGGGCGGGCGGGTGACGGGGTGTCGGCGTCCGCGTCGGTCGCGGAGGCGTTGACCGTCGGCACGCCGTACGCGATGGGCAGGCACCTGGGGCTGCGACTGGTGAGCGAGGCGGCGCTGGCGGACGGCTGGGGCACGCCGGTCGACTGGCTGCGTGCGGCGGAGGACCACTTCCACGGGACCGACGTGCCCGCGGTGGCGTCCGCGTGCCGGGCGTTGTTGCGGAACAACGGTGTGCGCGTGGCGCAGCGGCGGACGGGGGTGTCGGAGATCCCGGCGGCACTACGGTCGGCGGGGTTGACCGTGCGGGAGTACGAGGTGCTGAGGCTGCTCGCCGACCGGCTCGGCAACCGGGAGATCGCCGATCGGCTGCATCTTTCCCCTCGGACTGTTGAGAAACACGTGTCGAGTCTCATCAACAAGACGGGGTTGCCGAACCGGATCGCGTTGAGCGAGTACGCGGGTGGTCAACAGCACTGAAGGACGCCTTCGCAACGTCGGGTCCGGGGCGTTGGTGGGGGGCGTTGGTGGTGACGCGGTATTGGCCGGGTCTCGACGGGACGGGTGTGCTGCGCGGTCGGTCGGTTGGGCCGGACAGACCGTGCGGTGAGGCGGCCGAGGCCGAGCCGAACGTTACGAAGGCGTCCTTCAGTACCCTGGGCGTTACGAAAGCGTCCTTCAGTACCCTGGGCGTTACGAAGGCGTCCTTCAGTGCACTTCAGCGCCCGCGGGCACGTCAGTGTCCCGACCGGACCGCACTGAAGGACGCCTTTCTGACGCCCACCGCACTGAAGGAGTCCTTCAGTGCGGTGGGCGCAGGGCGAAGGTCGGGATCGTTCAGCACTGCTTCCACTCGAAGTGGACGATCGTGTCCACGTTTCCCTCGCTTGTACGCATGGACATCGAGCTGACCTTGTTCGGGTTGACGGTGCCCTCGTCGACCCGGATCTCCGTGTTGACGTTGAGGTTGCGGTCCTCACCACACGGCGCGTAGACGAGCTCGTTGACCGGGGTGGCGTCGATCGTGTGCCAGGTGCCGGAGAGTGGACCGGAGAAGTTGTGGTCCACGTAGTTGTTGTCCGGTGAGCCCTGGAAGTAGTAGTTGGTGCGTTCCAGTGCGGTCGCGCCGTTCTCCAGTCGTGCCCGGCCGCGGTAGTCCGCCTGTGCGACGGCGAACGTGAATCCCTGTGGAATGTGGACCAGCACGTTGAGCTGGCAGTTCTTGCGGAAGTCGGTCGGGTTGGTCTCGCCGCCCGCGCGTGCCAGGAAATCACGGTAGGTCACGCGGAACCCGGAACTGTCGGGCAGCACCGAGACGTTGGCCGTCCCCGGAGGACAGCCGGAGCCGTTGACGCTCACGACGTCGAGCGTGATGCCGGCCGCGGGCGGTGTCTCGGCGCTCGCGGCGCCGGGCAGGACGAACACGCTGGTCAGCGCGACGAGGACCAGCAGTCGCACATTGGTCGGCCTGACAGACATGTGGTTTCCCTAGGAGAGTCGAATTGGGGGAGCTTTCCTTCGGGCGGACGCTAGCAACCGGGAAATGATCAACGCAAGACCCCTAGGGGTATTTGGTCGCGCGAACAAAGTTGCTTTGCTGAATTCACTCCTAGCCCAATCAGCCGATTGACCGGTATTGGACGGCACTTCTAACATCAGCCAACTACGGGCCAAAAAATGATGCCCGAAGGGAGCCCCATGCGTAGAAACTCAAAGTTCGCTGGCGCTATCTTGTTGATACTGCTGAGTCAATTCTTCTTCATTTCACCGGCGTCGGCGACCGGATTCCTGGACGATCCCGTCCCACCGCCGGACGACCATATCGTCATCGACATCGTCACCGTGAACGGCTCCGGCTGTCCGCCGGGCTCGGCCGCGGTCTCGGTCGCGCCGGACAACACGGCGTTCACCGTCACCTACAGCACCTACCTCGCGCAGGTCGGCGTCGGCTCACGCCCGACCGACTTCCGCAAGAACTGCCAGCTCAACGTGGCCGTGCACGTGCCGCAAGGCTTCACCTACGCGATCGCACGCGCCGACTACCGTGGTTTCGCGTCGTTGGCACGGGGAGCCAACGCCACGCAGCGCGCGTCGTACTACTTCCAGGGAATGCCCCAGACGGAGTACCGGACGCACACGTTCACCGGTGCGCTCGAGGACAACTGGCAGACCTCGGACGAGACCGACATCTCGGCGCTGATCTACCACCCGTGCGGTCAACTGCGCAATCTCAACATCAACACCGAGCTGCGCGTGAACGCGGGCACGTCGAACACCTCGACGACGACGAGTTTCCTCGCAATGGACTCGGCGGACGGCGACATCAACACCACCTATCACTTCCACTGGGAGCACTGCCCGAATTCGTAATGCCGAAGAACAACTGAACAAACCGGGTGGGTCGCGCCGAGCACGCGACCCACCCGGTGGCATACCTGAATTGTTTTCAACTCAGCGCCGCTCGGCCAGCCATTCCTCGAAGGTCGTCGGGGCAATGCGGGCGTCCGCGCCGGGCAGCAGGACCGACCCGGCCATCGCCACGCCGAAGACACCGTCCCAGGTCGGCACGAGCCGCACCTCGCGGCCTCTCGCCTGGTGGGTGCGGCGGGCCATGTCGACGAGGTCCTGTGTGTCCGGGCCCGCGACGTCGACGTAGCGGCCCTTCGGGTCACCCACCGCGAGCTCGGCCAGCACCTCGGCCACGTCGGAGGGAGCGACCGGCCGCACGAGCAGGGGCGCGATGGTGGCGACGCCGTCCTTCTCCGTCCACGACGCGACCATCTCGGCGAAGTCGTGGAACTGCGTGGCCGGGACGATGGTCCACGGCACGGGACCTGCCGACACCAGGCGCTCCTGCTCGCGTTTGCCGTCGTAGTGCGCGTTGCCCTCGACGCCGTGAATGCCCACGATGGACAGCAGCACGTGGTGGCGCACCCCGGCCCGCTCCTCCGCCGCGAGCAGGTTCCCCGTGGTGGTCCCGAAATACCGGACCGACTCGTCCCGGTCGGTCGCGCCGGCGTTGGTCACGTCCACCACCGCGTCGACCCCCGTCAACGCCTCGGCCAGGCCCGCGCCGGTCGTCAGGTCCACGCCGAGCGCACGGCTGATACGTACAACCTCGTGGCCGTCGCGCTCGAGGAAGGCGGCCGTCTGCCGCCCGATGTTGCCGGTCGCACCGGCCACCGCTATCCGCATGTTGGGCTCCCTTCTCCACCGTCGACGGTATCTCGGACTTAACAGATCCGCAATATCCGCGATACACTCCGAGGTGTGAAGCTGCCCGTCAGTACCGAGTGGGTCCTGCACTGCGCCGCGACCCTGGCGCAGCTCGAGCCGGGCGGCACCGCTTCGGCGGCCCAGCTCGCGGAGTACTTCGACCTGCCTGCGCCCTACCTCGCCAAACAGCTGCAGGCACTGACCAGGGCAGGCGTGTTCAACGCGACGACCGGCCCCCGAGGCGGGTTCCGCCTCGCGAGGCCGGCGGCCGAGGTCACGCTCCTGTCGATCGTCGAGGCGGTCGACGGCGCCGCGTCGCCCTACGAGTGCCGCGAGATCCGGCAGCAGGGACGCGGCGCGGCCCCGCCGGAGGACTGCCGCGAGCCGTGCGTCCTGGCCCGCACCATGAAGGACGCGCACGACGCGTGGCGCCGCAGCCTCGACGGGGTCACCCTCGCCGACATCCTCGCGCGGCTGCCCGAGGCGGCACCCGGGCGCACGCGAGCCCGCCTCGGGCAGGGCCGCTAGCCGACTGCGCCTGCCGCTGCGACGGTGTCGACCAGGCCGGTGCCCTTGTCGTAGCTCGTCAGGTACACGCCGACCTGCTCGTACGACGCGCCGTCGGTGAACCGGTAGGCGGTGGACTTCAGCGCGTGCTCGACATCGGCGGGTGTCGCGGACGGGTTGGCCTGGAACAGCTGCGCCACGATCCCGGTGATCTGCGGCGCGGCCATCGACGTGCCGCTGATGACGTTGTACGTGCCGACGTCGGTCGCGCCGGGCCCGTCGATCGGTTGGAGGCCCGTCGAGCAGATCGGCAGGTACGGCCTGCACGCCGACACGATGTTCTCGCCGGGCGCGGAGATGTCCGGCCACGTCGAGGAGTCGGCGGCGGCGCCACGGGAGGAGAACTCCGACACGCCGCCGTCGCGGGTGCCCGTGCCGAGGTCGTCGAACGAGGCGACGGACAGGATGCCGGGCGTCGGGTCGGTGCCGGGCGGGTTCGACAGGTTCGCCGAGCCGTCACCGCCGTCGTTTCCGTTGGCCCACACCGTGACCACGCCCTCGGCGGCCAGCTGGCGCTGCAGGAGCACGGTCGCGGAGTCCGGGTCGAACGCGCCACCGCCGGACGGCCCCCAGGAGTTGTTGACCACCCTGATCGGCGGGCAGGTCGAGGCCGGCACGTCCGGGCCGCACGGCGCCGCGTGGTTCTCCAGCACCCAGTTCAGCGCGGCGTCGGCGCCGACGATCAGCAGCGCCGCGCCGACCGACAGCGACACGAGCTTCGCGCCGGGTGCCGAGCCGCCGACGACCGTGCCGTCCGGCAGCGTGTACGGGGTGCCTGCGGCGATGCCGTTGACGTGGGTGCCGTGGCCGCCGAGCGCGAGCAGGTCGGTGTCCACCGACGTCGGCACGTCGACGAGGCAGCTCGTGTCCGTGTCCTCGGTGGGACACACGCCCTTCAGGCTGCGCACGACGCGGGTGGCGCCGTCCGGGCCGGTGAACGCGGGGTGCGTCGGGTCGATGCCGCTGTCGATCACGGCGACGGAGACGCCCGTGCCGTCGAGCGCGGTGCCGTCCGGGCCGGTCAGCGTCTGCTGGGCCTCACGGCTGCGGGTCGCGGTGGTGCCGGAGTCGGCGAAGAACCGGATGGGGACGTCGCCCTCGACGTAGGTCACGCCGGGGAGTTCGCGGACGGCGCGGAGCTGCTCCGCGGTGCCTGCCGCGGCGACCACGCCGATGCGCCGGAAGCTCGTGATCTCGGCGAGGCCCGCCGTCCGGACGGCGTCGTGTGCGGCGGCGAGGTCCTCGCCGTGCACGAGCGCGGTCATGGGCAGGTCGTCCGGTGCGGTGCGCAGTGTCGACGCGAGGGTCGCGGACAGCGGGGCGAGGGGGTCACCGGGTGCCGCGGCGGCGGGCACGGCCGGGAGGAGCGCGAACGCGGCGGTGAGCGCCGCCAGTGGAAGGGATGCGCGAGAAGATCGTCCGGTCATCAGACCTCCAAACCACCTGACCCCCCGTCGTTTCTACTAACGAGGGACTCACGAACGGGTGACGAACCGGACGCGGAATGTCGGTGGTTGGTTGATGGTTGAACGACTTGCCTGACCGAGAGGAGGCGTCATCAACTACAACGACTACAAGCCCGATGGGGAACCCACCGCCGACCGGTGGGCGAGCGCCCTGCACCTCTTCGACGGCGACCCGCACGAGGATGCGACCGCCGAACGGTGGGAGCGCGCGCAGTTCCTGTTCACGGACAAGGACTACGCGGCAGCCGCGAGGCTGCTGGCCGACGTGGTCGACGAGTACCCGGAGCAGACCGGTCCCCGCCTGCTGCTGGCTCGCGCGTACTACCACTCCGCGCAGCTGCGGCGGGCCGAGGAGCAGCTACGCGCGGTCGTCGACCGTAACCCGGTCGAGCACTACGCCACCCTGATGCTGGGTCGCACCCTGCAGCGCCAGGGCCGTCACGACGAGGCCGCGCCGTGGCTGCGCATGGCCGAGTCGTTCGCCTGACCTCGCATGGCCTCGTGGGCGACGAGGACGCCGCCCACGAAGGCGACCGGCATGACCACGATCGCGGCGAGCGGGATCGCGCACAGCAGTGACGCGGGCAGGCCGAGCCCGAGCGCGAGGCCCCTGCGCCCGCGCAGGACCGCCCGCCGCTGACCGAGGTCCATCCCCACGCGGTAGAACGACACGGCGACCAGTTCGAGCGCGAGGAACCAGGCGGTCACGAGCGCGAGCAGCACCGGGACGACCGTCTGGCCGATCACCGGCACGAAGCCCGCGACGAGCAGTGGCACCGTGAACAGCAGCGACCTCAGCACGAGCACGATCCCGTCGCGGATGCCGAGCCAGAGCATGCGGGCCCAGGAGAGGTCCTGGACGGGGGCGGGCGGACCGCCGAGGTCGTCCTCGACCTTCTCGGCGATGTGCTCGTAGAAGGGGCCGCCGATGGCGAGCGTCAGCGCGGAGAAGCCGATCATGCTGAGGACGAGCCAGAGCCCGACCAGGACGATGCCCGCCGCGACCCGCACCAGCGTGCGCAGGCCCTCGGCCCAGTCGTCCGCGAACGGCGTGACCAACGCGGCCAGGTCGTCGACCCAGACGACCAGCGCGACCATCCCGCCGAGCAGCAGCAGCGCGGTGAGCACCGCGGGCACCGCGCCGATGAGCAACAGTCGTGGCGAGCGCGCCACGATCGTCGCGCCACGCCCGAACAACCGCACACCCCTGAGGAAGTCCCGCACGGGTCTACTTCTATCAGCGTCCACCGGCTCACGACCGGCCCGGTCCGGAAGCAGCCCTCACTCGATCGGGTCGTGGCGTACCCGAACGGTGTACAAGACGCTACTCACAGTATCTTTCGGCTGAAAAGGTCAGAAAACGTAGGTTTTCTCGTCGGGTGCTCAATTGCGGTCAGGAGCTGTTTCACGAGTTCAGGTGCGCCCCGGGCGCGGCGTCCCCGACCGCGCCCGGGGACGGATCAGCCTTTCTTGGCCGCCGTACGACGCTTTGCGGTTCCTTTACCCGCGGCCGCGACGGTCTTCGTCTTCCGCTCCGACCGCTTGGCCTCCTTGTACGCCTCGACGACGTGACCAGGGATCCGACCGCGGCCGGACAGCTCGAATCCGTTGCCGATCGCCCATTCCCGAATCATCCCGGCCTCACTGGGGTCACCGGAACGGCCCGCGGGCCGCGAACCCCTCTTGAGCCTGCCGCCCGTCCGCCTGGCGGCCGCGACGTAGTCGGCGAAGACCGTGCGCAGCCGTTCCGCGTTCGCGGCGTTCAGATCGATTTCGTAGACGATGCCGTCCACACCGAACTCCACGGTCGTGACGTCGTCGGACGGTGTGCCGTCCACGTCGTCAACTAACTGAACCAACACCTTCTGAGCCATTGTCTTCTCTCTCGTGTCCGAGGCCGCACGCGCAATACGTGGCATTCGAGCGCCAGGTATACCGTACACTAGCAAAAAACGAATTCCGACACAGTGTCCGAAAACGAGGAATCTTCGCGGACTGCCTGAACTGTCCACCCCAGGACGGTCGGGAGGGCATGGGAGGCACCGACTCCCAGCCAACGCGGAACGGCGGTTTCCACACCGGGCGACGCGCATCGGGTTGGCGTCGGGGCGACTCGATCCGTCGGTTCACGCGTCCGGCACAAACGATACGGCACGTCGAAATCGATCCGTAACGGTTCAGTCGTCCCGTCGATCCGGACGGCGAAGGCCCCGTTTGCGCGGGGAGCCGCGAAACGGGGCCTGTCGTCGTGGCCGGATGTCGGCCGCACCGGTGTCCGGGTCGAATGGACACATTCTGCCGAGATGTCCCGGTCAGTTGCCGAAATGCGTGGTGAACGGGCTGATCAGGTTCGTGCTCACGATTGGCACGATAGTCTGGCGTCGACCCAGTCGGCATGGTCGAAGTTCTTGTTGTCGCCGCCGTCGGTCACGGACAGTGTGAGCATCCGGACTCCGGAGACGTCGACCGTCGCGGGCACCGCGGGCCCCGGTCGTAGCACACCGCTGTCGAACAGCACCTTTCCGTCGCCGCTTATCCGGAACGCCACCGAGCCGGGTTGTGTGATTTCGTCGTCCAAACCCAGCCCGGCCGTGAACGAGGTGCACCGGCCACCGAGGTAGACGGTCACATTGGCGGGCGCGTGCGTACCGAGACCTTTTTCGTACACCACCCCGGCAATTGTCAGCGGGTTGCCGTCGCCGCCACCCGACTCGTTCACCGAGCGGTCACGCTCCACGGGGCCCCAGCCGTTGGTCTCCGCGACGAACGGGAGGTCGCTGACGTACGGCTCGCCGGTCGGCGCAGGCGGCGGCACGAACGCCGTGACGGCCTGCTCGACGTGCACCCGGCCGGACCAGCCCGCTGTGCCGAACGTCGCCACGATCGGCAGGTCAACGTACCCGTCGGCGCTGCCGGCACCCACCTGGACGGTCCACCGACCACTGACCGCGACCCCCGCGGGCACGGTCCGGCGGGTGACCGCCGCACCCGTCACGGACCAGCCCGCCGGGGCCCTGGGAGCCAGCCGGAGGTCCCGCACGGCGCGGTCGGTGCGGAACGTCGCGGTCACCTCGAACGAGCTTCCTTTCGGGGTGTCCGTTTCACCCATTGGAGTGACCCCAAGAGTGGACGTAGGCACATGCTGCAACTCTCGGTCGCAGGTGGTACGTCCGGGCAGGGCCCGGCACGCGATCGCCGCGAAGCCGCCGTTGACGGGCACGTCCACGGACAGCGTGTCGCGGGCGGTCCGCACCAGCGCCGAGCGCACGACGTCGGCGCGCGGCCCCGGTGCGTCGCGTACGACCTCGACCAGCCACCGGCCGGCGCCGAGGAAGGACAGCGGCGCGGTCATCGTGCGTGCCGGGCCCGCCGAGATGGCGCCGAGGAACCAGCGGTCGCCGCTGCGGCGGGCGAGTACCGCACCACCGGAGGGATGTCCTGCCACGAACCGCGTCTCGTCCCACGTGGTGGGCAGCTGGTCGAGGTAACGCAGTGCCTCCGGATGGCTCTCGTAGGCCTCCGGCGAGTCGGCGAAGTGCGTCCAGCCCGACTCGAACACGACCGGCAGTGCCACCTCGTGCGCGACCGACGCGCGCTGGATGCCGGTGTCGATGGAGACCGGCGTGTAGTCCATCGAGCCGACGACGTTGCGCGTGAAGGCCTGGATGGGGTTGCCTGCGGGCAGCGGGTAGTTCTCCGCGCCGCGCACGGCCTCCATGGACATGATGTGCGGCCAGGTGCGGGCGAGCCCGTGCGGGATCGTCGAGCCGTGGAAGTTGACCATGAGGTGCAGCTCCGCCGTCCTGGCGAGCACCGCGTCGTACCACTGGTACCGCGCCTGGGTGTCCGACTCCATGAAGTCGAGCTTCACCCCGCGCACGCCCCAGCTCCTCACCAGCGGCAGCACGGTGTCGCGTTCCTCTGCGGTGTCGAGGTCACTCCAGTGGAACCACAGGATGATCTCGACACCTCTGGCGCGGGCGTAGCGGACCAGCTCAGGCACCCACTCCGCACTCCACCCCTCGTCGACGAGCACCGCGTACCAGTTGTTGCGGGCCGCGAAGTCGACGAACTGCTTCTGCCGCTCGAAGTTCGCGGGACTGGGGTGGTCGGACAGCCACGACCAGGCGACCTTGCCCGGCTGGATCCACGACGTGTCGCGGACCTTCGACGGCGTCGCGAGGTCGTCGACCAGGGTGGACTCGGTGACGGTCGCGAGGTCGCCGACGATGGCGGTGCGCCACGGAGTGCGCCGCGCGGTGACGGCCGCGTCGGCGAGGGTGACCCGGTACTCGCCGGAGCCCGCGGCGTGGCTGAGCCTGCTGCCGGAGTACCTGCCGTCCGCGTCGGACTCGGTGAGCAGCGCGAAGTCGTCGCCGACCTGGAAGAGCGACGGGTAGCCGAACTCGCCGGTGCCCGCGCCGCCCGCCGTGGTGGCCACGCGGTTCTGCTCGTACCAGGCGTTGTAGGGCAGGAGCCAGGCGGGCGCGGCGGCGGGCAGGCTGAAGGCCGAGGCCTCGCCGGTGATCGTGGCGGCGGCGGGCAGCTCGTACCGGTAGGCCACACCGTCGGCGGCGGCACGCACCACGAGGTCCAGGCGTGCGCCACCGGCGCCACGCAGCGACAGGCGCAGCTCGGCGAGGCGGCTCTCGCGGTGGTGCCGCTTGCCGGTGGTCATGTCGTAGCGCTCGACGACCGTGCGCCGCTGCTGACCCACGTACGCGAGCCCCGTGCTGAGGTCGGCGCCGGTGGTCCGCAGTCCGACCGGCGCGGCTGCGAGCACGGTCCGACCCCCGTGGGTCACGGCAAGCCGTGGCGTGCCGTCGACGAGGCTGACCTGCGCGGACATCCCCCGCTGAGAGACGGTCCAGGTACCTGGCGGGGCGGCGGTGGCTGGGGCGGCGAGCCCGCCGGCAGCGAGTGCGACCGTCGTGACACAGGCGGCGAACCGGGGCAGGGACAGCATGCGACTACCTCCGCGCGACTCTGGAGCGGACAACTACTTTCGAACAATATCGGCCATCTTTCGCCCAGCTGAATCAAAAGTATGCTCCAAGCACGCGAAAGGCCGCGCCGACCGGACGAACGGTCGGCGCGGCCCGCGTGGAACGCGTCAGTTGTTGTCGACGAACTGGCGAGCCAGCTGCTGCCCCGTGGTGACGGCGTTGTTGTGGTTCTCGATGGGCGAGACCCTCGAGTTCTTGAAGAAGATGTAGGTCACGCCGGAGTCGGTGCCGCCGGTGGACGGGTCGGGGTCGATGCCGAGGTCCGCGGCCGCGCGGTAGGACGCCTCACCGATGATGGCGGTCGGGCCGGTGTCCCCGACCACGGCGTACTCGACCTTGTTGCCGTAGATGATCGCGACGGCGCCGCCGCCCCGGATGCCGTAGTTGCGGTAGTCCCACGTGCTGCTCGGACTCGGCACCACCACGAACGGCAGCTGGGCCGCGTTAAGCGGCTGGTCGGTCGAGGTGTGGAAGGCGGTGTCGGGGTAGAAGCAGCAGTCGGTGTCCTCGTTGCACTGCGTGGTGCGCACACCGTCGCAGTCGATGTCCATGTCGGCTTTCCAGTAGACCGCGCCGTTCTTGTCGCACACCGGGACCGTGCGCGAGGTCTCCTCGTCGGTGCGGTACGTGCCGTTGGAGATCTGCGTGCAGGTCGTGACCTTGGCCAGCAGCTCCTGCGCGGTGGGCGCAGCGGCGGGTGCCGCCGAGGTGGCGGGCGCCGCGACACCGTTCCCGGGCGCGAGCAGTGCGGCGGCCACCGCGACGAGCGCGGCGACCAGGACAGCGGCTCTCTTCATGCTTGCCTCCAGCAGGGTTAGATAGGAAGGCTGACTTACTATCTTGCCAGCACGGTAGAGGCCCAGTCACGCCGCGTCAAGGAGCGGTCACCGAAAGCACGCACAACGGAAATTCGCGACAGAACACGCCCGGCTACGCTCGGTGGTAGACCAGGGAGGAGCCGACCGTGGACGCACAGGACCTGTTCGACTCGGTCCGCGCCGAGCTGGCGCCCGAGGAGAGCCGGAACCGGCTGGTGCCGCTGATCGAACAGGGCGCGGTGCCGCCCTCGGTCTTCGGCACGATCGCCGCGGAGGAGTCCCACATCGTGCGCAGCGACTGGCGCAGCCTGCACCTGCTGGCGTCCCGCGCCGGGGAGCCGACCGCCAGGGAGTTCTTCGCGGGCATGGCCCAGGGCGAGGGCCTCGCGCTGGCGAAGCTCCCGGCACTCGCCGCGGCAGGCGGCCTGACCGAGCAGGCCATGGCCGACTACGAACCGATGGCGGGCTGCCAGGCGTATCCGGTGTACTTCGCGTGGCTGGCACTGGGCGGCGCCCCGGCCGACGTGATCGTCGGCGTCGTGGCGAACTTCGCCGCGTGGGGCGACTACTGCGCACGGATCGCCACGGCCATGCGCGAGGAGTACGACGTCACCGACGAGGCCTGCGGTTTCTTCGACTTCTTCGCGACGCCGGTCCCGGAGACGGTCGCGCTGGCCGTCGCCGCGGTCCAGGCGGGCATGGACGCGGGCGAGAGCCACGAACGCGAGGCCCGCCGCTACG
Source organism: Actinophytocola oryzae (assembly GCF_004364325.1). Lineage (GTDB taxonomy): Bacteria > Actinomycetota > Actinomycetes > Mycobacteriales > Pseudonocardiaceae > Actinophytocola > Actinophytocola oryzae. The sequence goes on from NZ_SOCP01000003.1 coordinate 89,563, forward strand.
GCCGCCTGTTCCAGTCCTACGAGCTGATGTTCTGGAACACCATCGCCGACTCCTGTGCGTGACGAGGACCGCGACGCACTCGACGGCCGGTGGGCGGCGTCTGGTGACGGACTAGTGGAGTTCGGCACGGGCACCTATTCTTTGGGGACGAGCTTCCGGCCAGGATGGTGAGCCCATGAGCAACGCGGTCCGAGTTTCGCGGGGTGGGCGGCCCAGGTCCGGTCCCGCCGCCAGTGACCACGCCCCCAGGGTGGAGATGGGCGGGAAGTCCGTCGTCATCCTCGGCGGGAACGTGTCGACCATCCCGGCGCACCCCGACGACGACCGGGACGAGGTCGACTACGAGAAGGGCCCGCTGCCCTCTACTCGCTGAGCACGGCCTTCGCCGCCTGGGCGATGCTGGTGAACACCTCGTCGGTCTGCTCGGCGTCCAGTGCGAGGACCGCCGAGTGGCCGCCGTTCGCGGGCAGGTCGCGCCTGTCGACGTAGTGGGTCGAGTTCAGGGTGATGGCGCCGATCGTCACCGTGTCGAGCGGCACGCCGTTGATGCTCTTCTTGGACGACATCGAGTTCATGACGATCGGGCACGCCATGATGCCCCGCCAGACCTTCACCCCCGGCGCCGAGGGCAGGTTCGCCGCGATGTTCGTGCCCATGTAGATGGCGTTGACCGCCACGATCGTCGAGTCGCGGTCTATCGGCTGTTCCCACCAGCGGATCGACCACGGCTCGCGGTGCAGGTACGCCGAGCTGGCCACCAGGTTCAGCGCGTAGGTGCGGCGGCAGCCCAGCCACAGGAACAACGCGAGGTTCTCGCCGTCCCGCCCGCCGGTACGGCTCTCGCCGGACAGCCGACGCAGCACCGAGACCGGGCCGTTCTCGGCGTGCAGCGCCGCGTACAGCTTGTCGTGCAACCGCTCCGCGGCGGGGCCGCGCGGGATCTGTTCCTCGTCGACACAGCCGATGCGGGAATAGCACACGTCGAGGGTCTTCCTCAGCCGGTTCTCGTAGACCAGTTCGCCGCCCGGCTGGTAGCGCACCTGTTCCTCGATGGCGAGGCTCAGGTCGGAGATGACCTGGTTCAGCTGGGAGTACGACTTCAGGAAGACGGTCGCCAACCCCAGCTCGCGTTCCATGAACTCGGCGGCCTCGATGGCGTACCGCGTCGACTCGGCACTGTTGTCCGCGCCGGGGATGTTGTCCGGCACCGCGAGCGCGTAACGCTGCAGCGACGGGTCGCGTGACTCGTACATCGGGCCGACGAGGTTCGGGTCGGTCATGCTCAGCCCGACGAAGACGGCGTTCGCGTCGGCGAGGTTCGTCGCGATGATCTCCCTGACGTGTGCGCCCTTCTTGAAGAACTGGGACTCGGTCAGCACGATCGGGCCCGAGAACTTCGCGCGGCTGCGCGGCGGCCTGATCACTCCGTGGACGTGCAGGACGCCGATCTTCCCGAGCTGTCCCCATTTCCGCCATTCCGGATAGGTGTCCAGCGAGAACGAGCGCACCTGGGTCGGCTCGAAGTAACCCTCGAGCGCCTTCTCCAGCACGGTGTCGAAGTTGGTGGTGATGAGCCGGACATTCCTCTTGCGTGCCACCACGAGCCGCGCGATCGACCTGGCGAGCAGGCCGGGGCTGCGCAGGGCGTTCCTCGGGTACAGCGCGGTCCTGATGATCCTCGCGTCGTACCTGCCGGAATCGTCCTGCTCCGGCAGTGCCTTCTTGATGAGCTGGAGGACGATCTCCGCCTTGCGCATGGGGTCGGACGTGTCCTGAGCGGCCATCCTGCGGAGATTCTCGTCCTTGATCTGCCCGACCATCTTCTCGATCAGCTCACGCCACGAGAGCAGTCCTGCGTTCATCGAGACACCGGCGCCGACCACGATCGTCAACGGTGTCCCGAGATCCTGGACATCCTCGAACAGTGAGGTCAGGTACGGCTGGTCGGTGAACGAGAACCCGTGCCCCCACACAAGTTTCTCGTGACTGATCACATATCCACAGTGCCAAAGCAATCCCTGTTCTGCCACTGATCGGGTGAAGAAGTTTCCGCCGCTACCGTGTATCTGCCCCGGAATTCCGGGCTCCTGGTGTTGACGGCATTCGGAGGCGCCATGTCATACGAGGCTGAGGGTGGTTATCGCTCCCCCATCATCGGCGATCTCACCCTTCCGCCACCGGGCGCGAGCACCCCGGACCCCGACGCGCGGGTCGCGATGCTGGTCGAGCTGAACGTACTCTTCCCGGGTGGGCTCGGCGCCGTCCGCGAGGCGTTCTACGCCACGTGGCGCGAGTTCTCCGACCGCAACGGCCTGGCCCCGAGCGCACCGGCCGTGACCGAGGGGCCGACGCAGCCGCCCGTGCCCGCGAACCTCGAGCTGATCGCGCCGAAGCTGTACCAGTGCGTGCTCACCCGCCGCCAGCTGCGTGAGCTCGTCGACGACGACCAGCGGCTGGCCAGGGCGAACGAACGCAGGCCGCCGACCATCTTCCGGGTGTGGCCCGACTACACGCTCGAACCGCAGATCGACCGGTCCGCGCCGACCGTGAAGGCCGACGCGGCGTGGCGTTCCTACGAGGCACGCGGCGCCGGCATCGTCTGGGCGGTCATCGACAGCGGCATCGACGGCTGCCACCCGCACTTCGCGGGCCTGGAGCTGGCGCGGGAAGCACGCGGCGACGAGCCACCGACGGGACTGTCCACGGGCCTGCACGCCGACTTCAGCCACCTCGTGCGCCCGGAGCTGCCGTTCCGCGACGGCGAGTACGCCGGGCCGAACGGACCCGTGCCGCCGCAGGCGTTGCGTGACCGGAGCGGGCACGGCACACACGTCGGCGGCATCATCGCGGGCAGGCTGCGTGACCAGGACCCGATCGTCGCCATCACACGCGAACCGGGCGACTCCGGGTTCGTGCGGCGGGAACGCGTCGGCGCGCTGTCCGGGATGGCACCCGACTGCCAGCTGGTGAGCCTCAAGGTCATGCGCAAGACCGACCAGGGCACGTGGATCACCTCGTCCGCCGCGGTGATCCGCGCGCTGACCTACCTGCGCACCGAGGTGAACGTGGACCCCGCGGTGCTGCGGGTGCACGGCGTCAACATGAGCCTCGGCTGCGAATGGCATCCCGAGCAGTACGCGGCCGGCCAGTCGCCGCTGTGCCAGGCACTGAACCAGCTCGTCATGTCCGGTGTGGTCGTCGTGGTGTCCGCTGGGAACTTCGGCGCCCGCACCACCTCCGGCGACTCGGCGAACACCTCGGCCGTCCTCGGCTCGATCACCGAGCCCGCGCACGCCGAGGAGTGCGTCGCGGTCGGCTCGACGCATCGCGACGCACCACACGCGTTCGGCGTCACCTGGACCTCCGGCAAGGGGCCGACGCTCGACGGGCGGATGAAACCGGACGTGGTCGCACCCGGCGAGTGGATCTCCTCGGCCGCGACGGGCGAGGTGCGCAACACCGCCGGGCTCGACCCGCAGGACGGGAAGCCCACCTATGCCGAGCAGTCCGGCACGTCCATGGCCGCACCGCACGTCTCCGGTGTGGTGGCGGCGTTCCTGTCCGCGCGCCCGGAGTTCGTCGGCAGGCCGCGGCAGGTCAAGCAGCTGCTGATGAACAGCGCGACCGACCTCGGCCGGGAACGGTACGCGCAGGGCGCGGGCCTGGTCGACCTGATGCGCATGCTCTCCAACGTCTGAGGAAGTGACCGTGATGTGGGAACTGGTCTTCGATGACAAGGGCGTGACGGCCTCGGCAGCCGGGTTCGCCGACGACGTCGCCAGGGCCGGGGTGACCGACCTGTTCGTGTTCAGCCACGGGTGGAACACCGCCGAGGACAGCGCGCGGCGGCTGTACGCGGAGCTGTTCCCGCTCGTCGAGAACGCCGCGAGCGGGGTCGCGGGCCTCGGGACGATCGGCTTCGTCGGTGTCCTGTGGCCGTCGCTGTGGTTCCCGGAGACGAAGGCGAGTGTCGCGCCCGCCTCGGGTTCCACCCAGGCGGCCGGTTCCGTCGAGGAGGCCAGGTCGGGCACGGACGCGTTGTCCGGCGCGGAGATCGCGGCGTCGCTGGCGACCGGGTTCGCCGACCCGGCACCCGTGCTCGCGCTCGGCCGCATCCTCGACGAGGCACAGGAGGCGGCACGGGCCGGGGTCGCGGACGACGTGCTGGTCAGGCGGTTCGAGGAGTTCCACGCGCTGCTGGGTTCCCTCGCCGCGACCGTGCCCGAGTACGAGGACGCCGGTGAGCGGGCACTGCTGACGTCCACGGACCCGACGGGTACCTACCAGGCGTTGGCCGAGGTCTTCGGCAGCGCGCCGGCGGGTGGTGCGCAGCAGGGCATCGGGGACTGGTTCGGCAGGGCGCTCGGCGGCGCGAAGGACGCCCTGCGGGTGTTCTCGTACAACGTCATGAAGGCGCGAGCGGGTGAGGTCGGCAGGAAGGGCCTCGGGCCGCTGCTGTCCACGCTGCGCGGGGTGCGGGTGCACCTGATCGGGCACAGCTTCGGCGCGCGGCTGGTGTCGTTCGCGTTGGCCGGCGTCGGCGACCCGTCGCCGGTCGCGTCGCTTCTGTTGCTGCAGGGCGCTTTCTCGCACTGGTCGTTCGCGCACGCCAAGGACAACCCGTTCGGTGAGGACGGTGCGCTGCACGCCTACGCGAACCGGGTGCGCGGGCCGCTCGTCGCGACGTACACGAGGTTCGACCTCGCGGTCTGCCGGTGGTACCCGAAGGCGTCGTTCCTGGCGAGGGCCGACCAGTCGGCGTCGACCGCGGGCCGCTGGGGCGGCATGGGCGAGGACGGCTTCCAGGCCGTGACACCGTCGGCCGACCGCGTGATGCGTGCCGACGGCACCACGAAGTACGACTTCGAGCCGGGCACCTTCTACCGCGTCAACGCGGAGGACGTCATCAACGACACCAGGGCGGACGCCTTCGCCGGTGCCCACTCGGACTTCGTGAAGCCCGCGGTCGCCAGGCTGGTGGTCGCCGCGGCGAGCCATTCCTGATCGGCCACGGAACACTGCTGCGCATCGTCACTCTGGTGGTACTCTGTGTACTGACCCCGGGCAGGTCGTCGACAATGCGAGGGCTGAGCCATGCGGGTCGTTCTTCCTGTCGTCACGGCGGTTCTGGTGCTCACGGGCGGAGTGTCCGCGCCCGGCACGACCGTCCGTCCCGTGCTTTCCGCCGCCGAGGTCATGCCGTTCACGGCGGCCAACTACCTGCGGTGGTCCGGAACCTACGCCGCCCCGACGGCGGACCCGTGGCGGCCGGGGCCGATCAGGACACCCCGCCACGCGGACTTCGTCGTCGGCCGCACGCACACGACCGTCCAGCAGGCCGTCAACGCGGCGTTCGCGGCGGGCGGCACGGCACGGCGCTACATCAGGATCCTGCCCGGCACCTACACCGGAACCGTGTTCATCCCGGCGGGCACGCCGCCGCTGACGATCTACGGCACCGGCAGGCCCGAGGACGTGCGGCTCGAGTACACCCTCGACGCGACCGCCACCCCCGCCGCGTGGGCGGCGCAGGTCAACCCGTCCGGCCAGTACGCCGAGGGCGACCCGGCGTGGGAGATGTTCCAGTCCTGTGCCACCAAGACGTCCGCGAACGTGGGCCTGTGCGCGACTGTCGTGTGGGCACAGGCACCCGACCTCATGCTGCGCGGTCTGACCATCACCAACACGTTGCTGGACACGGTGGACCGCGGCACGCACCAGGCTCTCGCGCTGCGCACCGACGCCGACCGCACGCTGTTGGAGAACATGCGCATGGTCAGCAGGCAGGACACGTTCCTCGCCAACGCGGACGACCCGGCGCGCATCGCGCGTGTCGTGGTGCGGGACAGCTACGTCGAGGGTGACACGGACTTCGTGTTCGGGCGTGCCGCCGCGGTGTTCGAGCGCACCCGGTTCCACCTGGTGTCGAGCAGGAAGCCGTCCGGCGGCGTCATCTTCGCACCCAACACCGCGCCGGACTTCCCCTACGGGTTCCTCGTGCGGCACTGCTGGCTCACCGCCGACGAGGCCTACCAGGCCGCGCCGACCGGACACTTCGGCCGCGCGTGGGACCAGGGTGCGAGCACGACCGGCTACCTGCCGGGCATCACGCCCAACGGACAGCTCGTCATCCGCGACTCCTACCTCGGCGCCGGGTTCGACACCGCCGCGCCGTGGTCGCCCGCGGCGACGACCTCGCGGCCGTTCTCGGCACGCGTCGACGAGGAGCGGGATCTCGACGACGTCGACCACAACCGCCTCTGGGAGTACGCGAACGGCGGCGAGAGCGCGAGCTGAACCGTTCGGCGGCTTGTCCCCGGGGTCGGTAGGCGGGAGCCTGTCCTGGGGCGAGTGGGCGGGAAGGCTGTGGACGAACTCCAGGCGATCGACGAGCTCCACGCGCGGCACGGGCCGGTGTTCCGGCGCAGACCCGGCGTGCTCTACGTGGCGGAACCCGCGATGGCGAAGGCGGTGCTCGCCAACGAGGACGGGCGGTACCACGAGCACTCCGACTTCTTCCGCACCAGCAAGGGCACCTTCGGCCCACGCGAGGCGCAGCTGGTGATCGGCAGGGCGACACGGGAGCTGCTGAGCACGCACTGGGCCACCCACCCCTGCGACCCCGAGCGGCTCGGTCCGGTCAGCGAGTGGCCGGACGCCGGGAACCTGTTGTTGTACAACAGTTTCCGCGACGTGCTCGTCCCGGAGGGTGAGCTGCGCGTGCTCGTCGACCAGGTGGTGCGCCACGCGGTCCTCGCGGGCCGGACGCAACGGCGCGTACCGCTGGCCACGTTGCGCACCAGGGTACGCAGGGCACTCGTCGGCGAACTGTCGCGGCGGCGTGCCCTCGGCACCCGGCCGCCGAGGGATTTCCTCGACGTGCTGGCCGCCGCGGCGCCGGAGGGCTCGTCGTACACGGCGCTGGCCGAGCTGTCGGAGGTGTACCTGTCCTGCGTGGTCGCGGTCGCAGGCCAGCTCGGGTTCCTGCTCGGCTGGTCGGTGTACCTGCTCGGCACCAACCCCGACGCGGACCCCACCCCCGCGAACGTGGTGCGCGAGGCGTTGCGGCTGTGGCCGGTGACGTGGAACTTCGCCCGCTCCCCCGCGACCGACCACCAGCTGGGCGACGTGCCGGTCACGACGGCCGACGAGGTGGTCGTGTGCGGCTACCTCGTGCACCGGGACGCCCGCCACTGGCCCGACCCGGACGCGTTCCGTCCGGACCGGTGGGTGCACGAACCGCAGGGCGCCTCGACGGCGTTCATCCCGTTCGGCTGGGGTGAGCACAGCTGCGCGGCGGGGGCGTTCGCGGTCCGGGTCGTCGAGGACGTCCTGCGGCTGCTGCCGCCTGACCGGCAGGTGGAGGCGCACGAGGACCGTCCACGCGTGGCCGCGGCTCTCGCCCCACCCGCCTTCACGCTGCGACCGCGTTCTGGTCTGGACCACCGAGTGGTATAGACCATACACTGAGCGTGACTTTTTCCCTAACCTGCAAGGGAGTGTCACGCATGTCCGCACGTAGAACAGTGCTGTTCACCGTCGCGCTGGCGGTCACCTCGGTGGTGGGAGCGCTGCCGACGGCGCAGGCCGCGCCCGAACCCACGGTGTGGCAACAGATGCTCGCCCAGCAACCGTTCGTCCACGCCGCCGAGGTCGTCCAGGCCGAGGTGGACAGGGGCGACTACCCCGGTTTCGCCGGCCTCGTGCTCGAGCCGGACCACGTGGCCCTGTGGTGGAAGGGCACCGTCCCTTCGGCGATCGACGAGGCGATCGCCAGGGCCGGGAAACCCGTGAAGATAGAGCGGGCCGCCCACTCGAACGGCGAGCTACGAGCCGCCGCCGCGGTGATCGAGGCAAGGCGCGGCGAGAAGTCACCGGTGCACGCCATCAAGATCCCGGCCGACGGCAGCGGCCTGGTCCTCGGCACGACCTCCGCCGCCGCGACGCGGGCGTTCACGTCGATGGTCGACGTGCCGGTGCGCACGGTCGTGGAGGAGCCGCTCGCCCCGGTGTCGCGGCAGAACGACAGCCCGCCGTGGAAGGGCGGCGCGACGATCGTGCTCGGCGGCACCGCCGCGTGCACGTCCGGCTTCTCCGTCCGCAACGGCGACAACGCGCGTTTCCTGCTGACCGCGGGCCACTGCGGCAGCCCCGGCGCACGGGTGACCGACCCGACCGGCGAGTTCATCGGCAACATCGGCGCCAAGCACAGTGATCACGACATCCTGCTGATCCCGACCGGCAACGTCGTGAACCAGCAGTACCTCGGCAACGGTGACAGCAACACCACCACGCCCGTGCAGGGCTGGGGTGACGTCTTCACCAACGAGATCCTGTGCCAGTCCGGCGTCACGAGCGCGCGGGAGACCGGCGGCCCGGTGTGCAACATCAAGGTCCTGTTCTTCTACGCCGACCGCGAGGACCTCGTGGAGGGCGAGCAGATGAACGGCCAGCCCGCCGCGCGGCCGGGCGACAGCGGCGGACCGGTGTACGGGCCGTCGTCGGCGGGCGGCGTGATCGCCAAGGGCACGGTCACGCGGACCGCGGGCGCACGCATCGGCTTCCAGGACTTCCGCACCGCGAACCGGGACTTCGGGGTCTACATCCCGCTGTGAGGCCCTAGTCGTCGTCCGGGTCCTCGACCGCCGCACGGCGGTTCTCCGGGGAGTCCAGGTGGTCGATGACGGCGAAGATCGCGCCGCACGGATCCGACAGGACGGCCACTCGGCCCAGCCGGGTGTCGTGCGGCTCGACCACGATGCCACCGCCGAGGCTCAACGCGCGCACGGCGGTGGCGTCGGTGCCCTCGGCCGGGTCGGCGATGAAGTAGATCAGCCAGTGGGCCGGGGTGTCCTTCGGGTACTCCGGCCCCATCACGTACCGGTAGAGCACCGGCCTGCCGTCCAGGGACCATTCGGCGTAGTCGATCTCGGCGCCGTCGCCGAGCTGCTCGCTCCCGTAGCCGAACAGCCGCCGGTAGAACTCGTCGGCGCCGGGGCCGTCGTGGGTCCGCAGGTCGGCGCTCGTGTACGCGCCGACGTCGTCGGTGGTGAAGAGCCAGCCGACCGGCGGGGTCCGCAGCACGAGCGGCGCGCCCGCCGGGTCGAGCGCGTAGACCAGGCTGTCCTCCCTGGCCAGCTCGATGGGTCCGGCGGTGACGTCGCCGCCGAGCTGGCGCACCCGCTCCGCCCCGGACACGGTGTCGCTCACCGTGATGTGCGGCACCCAGCCCGACGGGCCTTCGGTCGGGTACATGCCCGCGACCGAGAACCCGTCCCGTGTCGCGACGACGTACCGGCCCGTCGCGACGGCCGACTCGACGGTGACGCGGTACTCCCAGCCCAGCAGCGCCGCGTAGAAGGCCGCGACCCGGTTCTCGTCGTTCGTGGCGAGCTCCACCCAACAGGGTGCGCCCGCGGGTAGTGCCTCCGTGACCGCTCCGGCCTCGACAACCATGCACCGCCTCCGATCACGCAGATATCAGCACATTAACCCGCCAGAGTGGATTCATGTTGCCGGGCGGGCGGTTCGTACCCGAACGTTCTCGGGAGAGAACGTTGACGCAACGGCGCCCATGGCTGACGATGAGCTTGCCTACTCGTGAGTAGTGAGCGTTCACCGTCATCGAAGCCGGGAGAAGCCATGCCACGTCGTCTCATCGTGTCCGCGGTCGCGGCGCTCACCGCCCTGGGCCTCGCCGCGCCCGCCGCCGCGGCGGAGCCACTGAACTACGTCGCGCTCGGCGACTCCTACAGCGCCGCGTCCGGGGTGCTGCCCTCCGACCCGTCCGCGCCGCTGCTGTGCCTGCGCTCGAGCCTCAACTACCCGCACGTGATCGCGTCGTCGACCGGCGCGCGGCTCACGGACGTGACCTGTGGCGCGGCGGAGACCAAGCACTTCGCGTCCGCGCAGTACCCCGGCGTGCCACCGCAGCTCGCCGCGGTCGGCGCGGACACCGACGTGGTGACGATGACGATCGGCGGCAACGACAGCGGCGTGTTCATCGGCGCGATCCTGGCGTGCGGCTCGGCGGGGATCGTCACGCTCGGCCATGGCAGCCCGTGCAGGAACATCTACGGGTCCTACTTCGAGAACACCGTCCGCAACACGACCTACCCGGCGCTGGTGGCCGCGCTCCAGGCCGTGCGGGCCAGGGCACCCGGTGCGGACGTGGCGATCCTGGGCTACCCGTGGATCCTCCCGCCGTCGGTCGGCTGCTTCGACAAGATGCCGATCGCGACCGGCGACGTGCCGTACGTGCGGTCGCTCCAGGCCACGCTGAACGACGCGATCGCCCGCGCGGCCGCCGCCACGGGTGCCACCTACGTGGACATGAACGCCGCGTCCAACGGCCACGACGCCTGCACGCCCGTCGGCACCCGCTGGATAGAGCCGGTCCTGCAGGGCACCAACCCGGTGGTGGTCCACCCGAACGCCCTCGGCGAGGCCAACATGGCCGCACAGGCGGTCGCGACCCTCGGCCTCTGACCCCCGGGCGCGACCCAACGCACTGAAGGACGCCTTCGTAACGCTGAGCGTAAGGAAGGCGTCCTTCAGTGCACTCCCGGGCCGGGCCGGACCGTCACGCACGGTTCACAAGCGGATACGGGCAAGTTACACTTTTGCTGGGAGCGCTCCCAATATCGCTCTTTCAACGCTGAAGGAGATTCGTGGTGAGGAAGCGAAAGTTTCTGATGTTCGGGGTCGCCATGGCGGCGGGCCTCGTCATGGGGCTGGTCAGTGCCGTACCCGCCAGCGCGCACGGGGCGACGATGATGCCCGGTTCCCGAACCTACCTGTGCTACAAGCACAGCAGGGCGAGCACCGGGGAGATCAAACCGACCAACCCGGGCTGCAAGGCGGCGTTCGACAAGGCGGGCGCGACACCGTTCTACAACTGGTTCGCGGTATTGCGGTCCGACGGTGCGGGACGCATGCAGGGCTTCATTCCCGACGGGAAGCTGTGTGGCGGCAACGCGACGGTGTACGACTTCAGCGGGTTCGACACGGCCCGCTCCGACTGGCCGGTGACCCACCTGACGGCAGGCCGCAGCATCCAGGTCCGCTACAACATGTGGGCGGCCCACCCGGGCCGGTTCGACCTGTACATCACCAACAGCACCTACAGCCCGACCCAGCCGCTGCGCTGGAGCAACATCAACAGCACGCCGTTCAGCAGCGTGGTGAACCCACCCTCGTCCGGCTCGGTCGGTAGCGAGGAGGGGGCCTACACCTGGAACGCGACGCTGCCGTCCGGCATCTCCGGCAGGCACATCATCTACTCGGTGTGGACCCGCTCCGACAGCACCGAGACGTTCTACGGCTGCTCGGACGTCGTCTTCGACGGCGGCAGCGGCAACGTCACCTACTAGTGGTCGACCACGCGCCCCGTCGGCGGCCGGGGCGCGTTCTCGGTGGCACTACCCTGTAGGTCGTGACCTCGCCGCTCGTCGAGCTGCACGACGACCGGCTCGAACCGCACGGCGTCCGGCTGTACCTCAAGCGCGACGACCTCCTCCACCGCGACGTGCCCGGCAACAAGTGGCGCAAGCTCAGGCACAACCTCGCCGCGGCGACCGAGCAGGGCCACACGCGGCTGCTGACCTTCGGCGGCGCCTACTCCAACCACCTCCGCGCGGTCGCGGCGGCCGGACGGACCTTCGGCCTCACGACCGTGGGCGTGGTCCGCGGCGAGGAGCACCTGCCGCTCAACGACTCGCTGGCGTTCGCGACAGCCCGGGGCATGCACCTGACCTACCTGGACCGCGCCACCTACCGGCGCAAGACCGAGCCCGCCGTCCTCGCCGCACTGGTCGACGAGTTCGGCCCGTGCTTCGTCATCCCGGAGGGCGGCGCGAACGCCCACGGCGTACGCGGTTGCGCCGAACTGCCCGGCGAGCTGGACGTCGACTTCGACGTCGTCTGCGTCGCCTGCGGCACGGGCACCACGCTCGCGGGCGTCGCGGCGGGCCTGCGTGACGGCGGTCGTGCGCTCGGTTTCGCCGTGCTCAGGGGCGGCTTCCTCGACGAGGACGTGCGACTCCTGCAAGAACGGACCTTCGGCGTGGCACGCACGAACTGGTCCGTCGACCACGACTTCCACTTCGGCGGCTACGCGAGACGGACCCCCGAGCTGGACGAGTTCGTCGCCGACTTCACGGCACGGCACGCCGTGGTCCTCGACCGCGTCTACGAGGCCAAGATGATGTACGGCCTGCTGTCCCGCGTGCGGGCGGGTGCCTTCGCCGAGGGCACCCGCATCGTCGCGGTCCTGGGCTGACTCGTACTTTCGTCCGATCACGGCCGCCTGCGCGGCCCGTACCATGAATCGGTGTTCGACCTTCTTCGGTCCGTGTGGCGGGAGCCGCGGCCCACCCCCGGCCCGCCCCGGCTGTGGTGGGACTGGGTGCTGGTCTCGGTGCTGGCGACGGCCGCACTCCTCGAGGGGCTGCTGCGCCAGGACCTGTCGTGGCGCGTGCTGTCGCTCGTCATCTGCGTCGGGCTGGTCGCGACGTTGCTGTGGCGGCGGTCGCGGCCCCTGCTGATGGTCGCCATCGCGTTCGGGGTCTGCATGCTGGGCTCGGTCGTCGTCGGCGGCGACTTCCCGAAACAGGACGTCCTCGTCTACCTGGTGTTGCTGCCCTTCTCGCTGCTGCGGTGGGGATCCGGGCGCGACGCGGTGCTCGGTGCCGCGCTCATCCTCGCCAAGATCGGCTTCTCCGGCCTGCTCGGCTACCTGTCGCCCGGTGACACGCTCGCGGGTGTCGTCGTGGTCTTCGCGGTCATGGCGATCGGCGCCGCGTTCCGGTACCGGACGCGGGCACGGGCCCGCGAGCTGGACCAGGCGAAGCTGCTCGAACGCGAACGCTTGGCCCGCGACCTGCACGACACGGTCGCCCACCACGTCTCGGCCATGGCGATCCGCGCCCAGGCAGGCATCGCGACGGCCGCCACCGACCCGAACGCCGCCGTCGACGCACTGAAGATCATCGACGCCGAGGCGGCCCGAGCCCTCGACGAGATGCGCGGCATGGTCCGCATCCTGCGCACCGAGGACCCCGTGGCACTCACACCGGGCCCCCGCCTCACCGACCTCGAACGACTCGCGTCGACCAGCGATCCCAGGGTGGAGGTGACCGTCGAGGGCGGGGCGCAGGCAGTGGCGTCGCCGGTGGGCGCGGCGGTGTTCCGGCTGGCGCAGGAGGCCGTCACGAACGCCAGGCGCCACGCACGGCACGCGACCCGCATCGAGGTAAGGGTGGTCGTCGACGACACGTCGGTGCACGTCCGGGTCAGCGACGACGGCGAGCCGGGTCTGCTGCGCCCGTCCGGCGCCCCGGGCTACGGTCTCACCGGCATGATCGAACGCGCGAGCCTGCTGGGCGGCACCTGCGAGGCAGGCCCGAACGCGGACCGGGGATGGACGGTGAACGCCGTGCTACCGAGAACCGGCGTCTCGTGAAAGGATGCCCGGAACGCCAGCCCACCTGCGACTGGACGCACGAGTGGGACTCTCGCACGGGTTTCACACGGGTCCGGGGAGCAGGACGACCGGTTCGCTCGTTGCCATGTGGATAGCGTCGGGCAGGGCGGGCGAGGGGGTGACGTGACCATAAGCGTGCTCATCGCGGACGATCAGGAGATCGTCCGCACGGGGCTGGCCATGATCCTGGGCGCACAACCCGACATCGAGGTCGTCGCCACCGCGGAGGACGGCAAACAGGCGGTCGAACACGCCGGCAGGCTCCGCCCGGACGTGTGCCTGTTCGACATCCGGATGCCGGAGCTGGACGGCATCGAGGCCACCCGCAGGCTCGCGGGCCCGGACGTCGCCGACCCACTGGCAGTCGTGGTGATCACGACGTTCGACCTCGACGAGTACGTCTACGCAGCGCTGCGAGCGGGCGCACGCGGGTTCCTGCTGAAGAACGCGGGCATCGACATGCTGTCCCAGGCCGTGCACGCCGCCGCGAACGGCGACGCGCTCATCGCCCCCAGCGTCACCGCGCGGCTGCTGTCGACCTTCGCGAAGGCCGGGCCGTCGTCGTCCCCGGTCCAGCCCATCGACCCGCTCACCGACCGCGAGGAGCAGATCCTCGCGGCGGTCGCGCGTGGCCGCACCAACAACGAGATCGCCGGCGAGCTGTACATCACGCTGAGCACGGTGAAGTCACACATCACGAGCCTCATGACCAAGCTCGGCGCCCGCAACCGGGTCGAGATCGCGATGTGGGCGTACGAGACGAACCGCGTGCGGCCTGGGCGGTAGCCGAAAGTACGACCCGGCTCCCGGACGATAGGACGGCCCGATCGCGGCCCAACTTCCGATGAGCCGGGGCCCCTCGCGGCGGCACGATTTGCCGCATGACGACGACGGTTAGTCGCCCCACGACCCGGCGGCGGTGGCTGGTGCCTGCCGTGCTGATCACGTTCAGCGCCATCCCGGTAACCGCGGGCATCGTGCGTGTCGGTCAGCTGGTCGCGGGTGGACCCATCACCGAGGAGAGCGCCCGGTTCTTCGCCTCGCCGGTGCCGCTGATCCTGCACATCGTCGGCGCGACCACGTTCACCGTGCTCGGCGGGTTCCAGTTCTCGCGGAGTCTGCGGCGCCACCGGTGGCATCGGGTCGCCGGGCGGATCGTGATTCCGGCGGGTCTCGTCGCGGCGGCGGCCGCGTTGTGGATGGCGTTGTTCTACCCGAAGCCGCCCGGTGACGGCGCCCTGCTCGAGGTGTTCCGGCTGGTGTTCGGGACGTTCATGTTCGTCGCGCTCGTGCTCGGCTATCAGGCGATCCGGCGCCACGACGTCAGCGCGCACCGCGCCTGGCTGACCCGCGCCTACCTGGTCGGCATCGGCGCGGACACGCAGGCGGTGCTCACGGGGATCTACGTGGGTGCCGTCGGTCAGCCCGGCGTGACCGCCAGGGCGTTGTTGCTCGGCGGGGCGTGGGTGCTCAACCTCGCCGTCGCCGAAGTGATCATCCACAGGATGCGGAGGAGAACCCCGTGAAAGCGATCGTGCAGGACCGTTACGGCTCACCGGACGTGCTGGAGTTCCGGGCGGTGGACACCCCGGTGGCCGATGACGACGAGGTGCTCGTCGAGGTGCACGCGGCGTCGGTCAACGCCGCCGACTGGCACATCATGCGTGGCGACCCCTACATCGCGCGGCTCACGGGCTCGGGGGTCGGCGGGTTGCGTGCCCCGGCCTCGAAGATCCGGGGCTGTGACTTCGCGGGTCGGGTCGCGGCGACGGGCAGGAACGTCACCGGGTTCGAGCCGGGTGACGAGGTGTTCGGCGATCTCGGCCCGCGCGGCGGCACGTTCGCCGAGTTCGTGGCCGTGCCCGCGGGCCAGGTCGCGCACAAGCCGTCGAACCTGACGTTCGAGCAGGCCGCGGCGGTGCCCCTGGCCGCGAACACGGCGTTGATCGGTCTGCGGGACGACGCGAAGGTCCAGGCGGGGCAACGGGTTCTGATCAACGGCGCGTCCGGTGGGGTCGGCACGTTCGCGGTGCAGCTCGCGAAGTCCTACGGCGCCGAGGTGACCGCGGTGTGCAGCACGAGGAACGCGGCGCTGGTGCGGGATCTCGGCGCCGACCACGTCGTCGACTACACCCGCGAGGACTTCACGCGGAACGGGCGGCGCTACGACGTGCTGTTCGACCTGGTGGGCAACCATTCGCTCGGCGCGTTCCGGCGCGCGCTCACACCCGAGGGGGTGTTCCTGCTGTCGGGCGGCGGCACGTCGGAGGGCGGCAGCCTGGTCGGTCCGATGGGGTTGTTCGTCAAGGCGCAGCTGATGGCGCGCTTCGTCCGCCAGCGCCTGGTCACGGTGGTCGAGGTGCCGAGCAGTGCGAACCTGGTGGCGCTGCGGGAGCTGATCGAGGCAGGCGAGATCACCCCGGTGATCGACCGGATCTATCCGCTCGGTGAGGCCGCCGAGGCCATCCGGTACGTCGAGCGGGAGCATGCCCGCGCGAAGGTGGTCGTCACGGTGTGATCGTGCGCCGGCCGGCAAGCGCCTTTCCACCCCGTGGGAACGGTTGACCGTGCCGGCCGGCGCCTGCGAAGGTCGGTGCATGACCACCGGCACGACTCCCGTCGGCCGCCTGCACGTCGCGTTCCGCCTGCAGGCGAGCGCGAGCTGTCCGTCGCACTGACCGCGCCGTCCCCGGCGCTTGCGGCGAAGTGGCCGAGTGGTTAGGCAGTGGCCTGCAAAGCCTCGCACGCGGGTTCGAATCCCGTCTTCGCCTCGATCACGTCGTCTGAGTACCCTCGCTCATGCCCTACACGAGCCCCGTCGACGTCATGCTCCTCCTGGTCCGCGACGGGCGGGTCCTGCTCGCTCGGCGCCAGAACACCGGCTACGCCGACGGCCAGTGGAACCTGCCGTCCGGCAAGCTCGAGGATGGCGAGGACGTGGTTGCCGCGATCATCCGCGAAGCACGCGAGGAGATCGCGATCGAGCTGGGTCGCGGCGAGCTGGACATGGCCGCGGCGCTGCACTGCCGCCACCCGGACGGCCAGGCACGCGTCGGTTTCTTCTTCCACGCCCGCCGGTGGCGTGGCGAACCCGACAACGCCGAACCGCACAAGTGCTCGGAGATCGGCTGGTTTCCGCTCGACCGGCTCCCGGTGGACACCGTGCCCTACACCCGGGCCGGGATCGAGTTGTTCCTTCGCCGTGAGCCGTTCGGTCTGCACGGCTGGCCACCCATCGCCGAACCGGCGGTGGAGTGGTCTCAGCGATAGCTCACCTTGAACGTCCACGCCCGGTTGCCTGCGGCTCTGGCGGCGGCGGGCACGTCGATGACGAGACTGCCGTCCTGCCAGGTCCACCGCAGCGCGTGGTCGTAGCCGAGCATCGTGACCCGGTCGCCCGCGCGGATGGGCACGGGCGCGTCGACGACGACCTGGTCGCCTGGTTCTTCCAGTGACGTGATGTAGAAGGCGTCGTTCTGTTTCACGGTGAAGCGCAGCGGTCCCTGCGCGGCCATCCGCGACCAGTAGGTGGTGCCGTAGACGGATTCGCCGTTGACGCGCAGCCACTCGCCGGTCTCCCGTAGCCGTGTCCGCATGATGTCCGGGATGGAGCCGTCGGCACGCGGGCCGATGTCCAGCAGGAAGTTGCCGTTCTTGCTGGTGACGTCGACGAGCGTGTCCACGACCTCGTCGGCCGTCATGTACAGGTCGTCCGGCGTGGCCTGGTTGTAGCCGTAGGATCTCGGGTCGAGGCCTCGGCTCGCCTCCCACTTCCGCACGACCGTGTCCGGGTAGGTCGTGTACTCGGGGGTGGTGAAGTCGTGGGTGGGGATGCCGCAGCGGTCGTCGACCGTCACGTCCTTCGGCGAGGGCCGGTTCTTGGCGTGGTTGAAGTACTCCGCGAGGACTGTGCGGCTGTCGTTGTCGCCGCCGATGTCGCACCAGATCACGTCGGGGTCGTACTGTTCGACGATCTCCCGCATCTGTGGCGCCTGGTAGTCGTGCACGAAGTCGCGGCCGGGCTGGTACCCGGTGTAGGGCTCGGGCGCGCCCGTGTACGGGTTCCGGGGGCCGTGTCCCATCCACGGGCTGTCCGGGTTGTACCACTCGGGCATCGAGAAGTAGAGGCCGTTGCGCAGTTCCGGGGTGTACTCGCGTGACGCGGCGAACAGGTCGCCGACGAGGTCGCGGTGGGGTCCGAGGTCGACGGAGTCGCGGCCGGACACCGCGGAGTCGAAGAGCGCGAAACCCTCGTGGTGCTTGGCGGTGAGCACGTAGTACTTCGCGCCTGCGCCCTGGATCATCCGCACCCACGCGGCCGGGTCGAACCTCGCCGCGGTGAAGCCGGGGATGAAGTCGTCGTAGGCGAAGTCCTCGCCGTAGGTCTGCGCGTGGTGGGCGTGGACGGCGTTGTCGGGGTCCTCCATCCAGCGCCAGTACCACTCCGCGTACTGCTCCCCCGGCGGCGACCACGCGGGCACCGAGTACAGGCCCCAGTGGATGAAGATGCCGAACTTGGCGTCGTCGAACCAGTAGGGCGACTCGTGACCGCCGAGTGACGCGTCGGTCGCCTGGTAGTCCGCGACGCCGAGGGTGAACCGGACGGGTTGTTCGGCGCGCAGCCGTTTCCCGGTGACCACGACCTTTCCGTTGACGATCGTGTCGACGGGTGCGCCGGTGCGGGTGATGCCGATCCGCACGCGGGCCTCCTCGCCGGGGGCGAGTCTGCGGATGGTGGCGGGCTGGACGGTCCTGGCGCCGAACACCTCGGCGGACACCGAGACCGCGTCCTGTGTGGTGATCCACTCGTCGCCGAGGTTCACGACCGTGGCCTCGACGGCCTGGACGCCGCCGGTCAGGAGTTTCGGGGTGGACCGTGCGCCGCGTAGCGCGAGGAGCGTGCCGGTGGCGGCGGGCTGCAGGGTGAGCGCGAACACGTGGAGGCTGGACTCGTTGGGGCGCGGGGGGTTGGTGGTCGGCAGGGTGACGCCGACGGCGGCGCGGGAGGAGTCGAGCCAGATGCGCGCGACCGAGATGGACACCGGGTGTTGGTCGGTGCCGCCGTCCGGGGTGTACCGGAAGGGTGCGGCGATCTGGCCTGCGCCGCTGTACCAGTCGGGGCCGGCGAGGGAGGCGGTGGTCGTGGTGCCGTCGGTGTAGTGGACGGTCGCGGTGCCGGAGGCCATGCCGTAGCTGCCGGCGACGAGCAGGTACGCGCTGTGGTAGTGCCCTTCCGGCAGGTCGAGGCGTTGTCCCGTCGCGACGGCGTTGTTGTCGGCGCCCGCCGCCGCGCTCGGGAACGCGTAGGGGACACCGTCCACCGTGATCTGGCCGGTCGGCAGTGCCTCGGCGGGGAAGGTGTAGCCGGAGCCGTCGAAGCTGCCGTCTCGCGCGGACGCGGAGTCGATGCCGTCGTTGTCGAAGTAGCGGTCGATTGGTACGACGACCGGGGTGGGCGCGACGGCGTCCGGTGGCGCCGCGACAGCGGGCGCGGGCACGATTCCGCAGAGGAAAGCGGTTGCGGCAAGCAGGGACAGGGTGAGCCTCGGTCGCGGTCGCATACACACTCCAACGGGTGCAGCCCTCAGCCATCC
Source organism: Actinophytocola oryzae (assembly GCF_004364325.1). Lineage (GTDB taxonomy): Bacteria > Actinomycetota > Actinomycetes > Mycobacteriales > Pseudonocardiaceae > Actinophytocola > Actinophytocola oryzae. The sequence goes on from NZ_SOCP01000003.1 coordinate 108,640, forward strand.
GATGATTCGATGCTGCTGGAGTCGACCACGTGAAGTCAAGGGTGGCTTACGCGACGAGCATGTAGCTCATGCCGAGCGCCATGAAGATCTGGCATGTCGCTGTCAGCCGGGGCGCGGTGAGCAGGGCGGGCACGCGGGCGTCGCACGAGGGGGTGGCACGTACCGCCCGGATCCCCAGAATTGTTGCGTGCACAACGAAGTATGTCGCGAATCCCCACCCGACGACCGGCAGTGCGAGGTCCGCGTCGTGCATCCCGGGCATCCACGGTGCGGCCATCCCGTGGTGGCCGTCGCCGCTCGGCATCGCCGTGAGCATGTAGAGCATGGCGAGCCCGGCGACGGCGTGGTGCAGGCTGCCGCCGTGCCAGCCGACGTCGGCGGCCTGGGAATGCCTTTGTCTCAGCCACGAGGCCGCGAACCACGACGTGCTCACGAGGAACGCCGTCTGCCAGCCCGCGACCGGGATGGGGCCGCCGACCGGCGAGCACATGACGGCCATGCCCGCGCACATCATGCCGTGGCCGACGTCGGTCGCCCGGTGGCAGCCGAGGTAGATGCCCGGCACGTGCCGGGCGCGTGCCAGTCGGAACACGCAGTATGCCGCCACGGCAAGGAAGAGGATGGTGAGTGTCCAGCGCAACCAGTCCGGACCGGCCATGTCGGTGACGCTCCCAGGTAGGCCACGACAGGGGAAGCACGACGCGGCCCCCGGGATGCGGGAGACCGGGGCCGCTGTGCAGATAGTGCGCGTTCGGTCGGGGGCGACGACCGAAGGAGGGTGGCGCTCGGGTCAGCAGAGGTTGGACAGCCGCGTGCGGTGCAGCTCGGCGGCGCGGCCGGCACTCTCCGAGTGGATGCGGCAGTGCTCGCTGCGATCGGCGGCGATGCCCGCCGCGTCGAGCGCGGCGCGGGTGGCGCTGAGGACGCCACCACCGCCCGCTTCGTAGGATTTCCTGGCGGTGGTCATGACGTATTTCCCTTCTCCTGACGAGAAGTTCGAGAAAGTGCGTCACCGTTGCCGGCTTCCAGGTGATGACCCTGATCCTGGTCAGGCACCCCCGCCATGTCAACTCGCCGTGGCAATCAGGGGACTCCGCTGCGCGGTGCGCCCTGCACGGCCGTAGACCCCGACGGCCATGATCAGTAGCCCGCGGTAGTCCGCCGGGAACCAGAGAGTGATCCTCTCCGACTACTCTCATGAGGCCTTCCCGAAGCGATCATGAAGAATTCACACCGGAGAGGTGACGAGATGCGACGACTACGCCTGCGCTGCGAGGACTGTGGGGAGGTGACACTGCCGGCGAGCGACGTCATCGTCTCCGGTGCGGCCGAACCAGGCCGGGTGAACTGTTCGTTCCGCTGTCCCGTGTGCGGCGGCGCCAGCGAGCAGGGCTGCGACGTCGCGGCCGGCAGACTGCTGTTGATGGGCGGCGCGAGGACGAGACCGGCAGCCGAGCCCGTGGCGCCGCCTATCGGTCTCGCGGACCTGGTACTGCTGCGTGAGCTGCTGAACCGTCCCGACTTCGTGGACATCATGGCGAAGAAAGGCTGACGCGAGCCGTTCGTCGCCCGGACTCATCCTCGATGGACATATCGTCGGATGGCGATCCGGAAAGTCGCGCGCGTTCAGGACCGTTCCCGAGTAGACGCCCACCACCCGTTCGTGCGACCCACGTTCCGGCGCGTAGGTGACAACGACGTCACCTACGCGCTCACCTCGTGCCAGTGGCCGTCAGGAGTAGCCGAGTGCGGCGGCCAGCATCGGCCGCAGGCTCCTGGCGAACTCCAGGTTCATGTGGTTCTCGTCGAAGTACACCGCGACGCCGCCGACGACCGCGTAGCACTTCTGCTTGTCACAGAAGCGATCCGTGAGGTCGACGACCGACACCGCCGGGTTGTCGAGTGCCCGCGCGGCCTCGACGAGCGGGTCCGGCGGCTGGGCGACCGACCGGTCCACCGCACACTGCGCGGGGTCGCTCTCGTGCAGCGTCACGCAGTCCGCCGACCGCACGTCCCCGTTGAGCGGCGGGTCGGCGAGCACGGTCACGTCCGCACCGGCGTGGGTCCACGCGCCCACGTACGGCTCGATGCCGTCGCGGTACTGCTCCGCCGCCGGGCGCCCGCTGCCGTCGTCGACGTTCTCCTTGCGTGCGAAGAAGGACATGAACACGCGGGCCGGGCGCTCCGCCGCGATGGCGTCGGTCATCCGCTGGGTCCAGTCGGCGCACACCTCCCGCGCCTCCTCGGTGGCCTCCGTCCGGTACCCGGTGAAGTCCACCTTCGCGAACGGGCAGCCGCCGAGGGTCGCGGACTTGAACACCCAGTGGTGCGCACGTGCGAGGTCGACGAGCGGCCCCTGCCACTGCACGGCGTGGGAGTCGCCGACGAGGTACACGACCTCGGGGTCCGGTGCGCCGCCGCTGAAGTCGCACACGTTGGTGGTCTTCGTGTCGCCCGCCATGTTGTCGTCGAGCAGGCGGCACTCGGACGGGAGCTGGTAGTACTCGTTGGCGGGGCCCATGGCCGTGACCCGCGCGGGCCTGAACGGGTCCGCGCAGCCGCCGGACATCGCGTCGGCGCCGTGGCACCGCTCGACCGGCGACGGCGCCTCCCGCGCGGCTTGGGCGACGTGCCGGTCGTAGGTCCAGCCCAGCGTGAGCGAGGCGCCGACGATGGCGACCAGCCCGAGCACCATGGCCGCGAACGTGAGCGGGGTGCTGCGGGCGAGTGGCTTCCACGTCCGGCCGCGGTCCTCGACGATGATCTTGGTGAGGTACGACAGGATCAGCGCCGCGGCGAGGAGCGCGAGCGTGTCGGGCAGTGTGAGCGTCCTGCCGAGCGCGAAGGGGGCGAGCAGGAGCAGCGGCCAGTGCCACAGGTAGAGCGAGTAGCTGATGTCGCCGAGCCACTGCAGTGGCCGCAGTGCGAGGAACCCGGTGTGCCAGCCCTGGTTCCCCGCGAGGATCACGAGCGCGGTGCCGGTGGTCGGCACGAGCGCGAGGTAGCCGGGGAAGACGGTCGTCTGGTCGTATACGACCGCCGAGCCGACGATCATGAGAAGCCCCACGGTCGCGACGAGGCCCGCGACCCTGGTGGGGATGGCGAGTCGTGCCCCCGCGAGCGCGACGACCGCGCCGAGCGCGAACTCCCACATCCGGCCGGGGGTGACGAAGTAGGCCTCGCTCGGCGAGGTGGCGGTGAAGTAGACGCAGAACGCGAGCGACGCGGCACCGACCGTGACCACGCCGACGCGGCGGTACCTGAAGCACAGCAGGAGGAACACCGGCCACACGAGGTAGAACTGCTCCTCGACCGACAGCGACCAGTAGTGCTGGGTGAGGCTCGCGGCCGTGTCGGCGGCTGAGTAGTTCACCGACTCCGCGGCGAGCAGCCAGTTCTCGCCGTAGAGCGCGCTGGCGATGACGTGCTGCGCGGTGGCCGCCCACCTCGGGTACGGCAGCAGGAAGTAGGAGGCGACCACGGCGAACCCGAGTACGAGGAACGCGGCGGGCAGCAGGCGCCGGACGCGGCGGGCGTAGAACCGGCCGAGGCGGACGCGCCCGGTGTCGGTGAGCTCGCGGCCGAGGTGCCCGGTGATGAGGAACCCGGAGATCACGAAGAACACGTCGACGCCGACGTAGCCGCCGGTGAGCCCGTGGGGCCAGAGGTGGTTCGCCACGACGGCCAGCACGGCGACGGCCCGCAGCGCCTGGATGTCGGTGCGGAAGCCGTTCGCCGCCTTCGGGACGCGGACACGGAGCATGATCCGGCGCGTTCTGGCGTTCGCGTTCGCGTGCTCGAGCGTGTCGGTCATCCCGTGACCCCGATGCCCGGGGGGCGGGTGCGGCCGCCCACCGCCGTCACTTGCTGTAACGGGACCACCGCGAGCATCACCCTTCGCATCCATCCCCCTCCTCGCCCGTGGTCACCGACACCACGCCCGACCACTGCGAGTCGTTGCCTCGTCCCTCGAAATTCATCCTTTCGAGCGCGATCGACGAGATTACCCGGCAACCCCGCCCGGCTGGTCATCGGGCGCGGCGTGGCCGGGGTTACGCCCGCCCGGCAGTCGACCGGCGGAGCGAGCGTCACGGGGCGACCGGTACAGGCCGTCGCGTCGGGGTGTGGGCGGGATCGTAATGTGTTCCAGGGCACACCTACGAGCAGGGACGCACGTCATGGAGCGCTACACCGCCGAGCCGGCGCTGGAGACGAGGGCCGAGCACGCCGAGGGTCCCGCCTGGGACGCCCGCAGGGACGAACTGCTCTGGGTCGACCAGTTCGCGGGCCTCGTCCACCGCGGCCGGTGGCACGACGGCCTGGAGGTCGTCCGCACCTACGAGCTGGGCATGCCGGTCGGCGCCGTGGTCCCGACCGGTGATCCCGACGGTGGCTGGCTGTGTGCCGCCGGTCGCGGGTTCGCCCGCCTCGACCTCGACGGGACCGTCACCGTGCTCGCCGAGCGGGAGCACGACGGCAACCGCATGAACGACGGCAAGTGCGACCCGCACGGCCGGTTCTGGGCGGGCAGCATGGCGTGGTCCAAAGAGGACGGCGCGGGCTCGCTGTACCGGATGGACGGTGACGGCTCGGTGACCACCGTGCTGCGTGACGTCACCATCTCCAACGGCATGGCGTGGACGCGCGACCGCATGTACTACATCGACACCCCGACACAGCGGGTCGACGTGTTCGACTTCGCGCCGGACGGCGGGATCTCCGACCGGCGCGCGGCCTTCGCCGTCGGCGGCGGGGCGCCGGACGGCATGTGCGTGGACGACGAGGGCTGCCTGTGGGTCGCGTTGTGGGGCGGCAGCGGGGTGCGGCGCTACTCCCCGGCAGGCGAGACGCTCGCGTTCGTCGACGTGGCCGCCCCGCAGGTGTCCAGCTGCGCCTTCGCGGGCGACCGCCTGTTCGTCACCACGTCCCGGGAGGGCTACGACGAGGAGGACAGCGCCCGCTATCCGCACGCGGGCAAGGTCTTCACCGTTCGGCTGCCCGTCGGCGGCCCGCCGGCCCGACCAGCCGCGTAGCCCGGGTGGTCATTGACAAGACCGGCACCCGACAGCCAGTCTGGGAGCGCTCCCAGACCCTGCTGTCGACGAGGACAGGTCCATGAGACGTTCGCGCCCTGCCGCATTACTGGTGTTCGCTCTCGCCGGGTTCGGGATGGTGGGTGGGCCACCCGCCACCGCCGCCCCGGCCGGGGTCGACGTCGTCGTCAACGCGCGCGCCGGCCTGGAAACCGTCAGCCCCACGGCACTGGGGGTCAACCACGCGGTCTGGGACACCGAGCTGGGCACCCCGGCCGTCGCCGACCTGCTGAAGAACGCGGGTGTGCGGGCCATGCGCTACCCGGGCGGCTCGTACTCCGACATCTACCACTGGCGCGACAACACCGCGCCCGGCGGCTACGTCGCGCCCAACACCGACTTCGACCACTTCATGGCCGGGGTGCGCCGCGCGGGCGGGCAGCCGGTGGTGACCGCCAACTACGGCACCGGCACCCCGCAGGAGGCGGCCGACTGGGTGCGCTACGCCAACGTCGAGAAGGGCTACGGCGTCAGGTACTGGGAGATCGGCAACGAGAACTACGGCAACGGCCACTACGGCTCCGCCTGGGAGGCCGACGACCACCCGGACAAGTCGCCCGCCCAGTACGCGACCCTCGTCCGCGACTACGCGCAGGCCATGAAGGCCGTCGACCCGAGCATCAAGATCGGGGCCGTGCTCACCACCCCGGGCGAGTGGCCGGACGGGATCACCGCGGAGGGTGACGCCGGGCCGTGGAACCAGGTCGTGCTCTCGATCGCCGGGCCTGTCGTCGACTTCGCGATCGTGCACTGGTACCCGGCAGGCGCGTCCGGACCGGAGGTCCTGCCCAAGACCGACCGCGTGGCCGACCAGGTCCAGCTGCTGCGCAGGCAGATGCGCCAGTACGCGAACAAGGACCTCGGCATCGCGATGACCGAGCTGAACACCTCCTACGGCCGCAACACCCAGCCGGGCGCGTTGTTCGCGGCCGACTCCTACGCGACGCTCATGGCCAACGGCGTGTTCAACATCGACTGGTGGAACGTCCACAACGGCATCGCCGAGACGTCCACGATCGCCGGGCAACCGGACTACAACGACTTCGGCCTGCTCTCCAGCGGCGGCTGCACCACCGACGGCAGCGTGTGCGAGCCCGCGGTCAACACACCGTTCGCGCCGTACCACGCACTGTCGATGCTCTCGACGTTCGCGGGCCCCGGCGACCAGCTGGTTCCCGCCGAGGTCACCGACCCGCTCGTCAAGGTGCACGCGGCCCGCCGCACCGACGGCGGCCTCTCCGTGCTGCTGGCCAACGAGGACCCGGACAACACCAAGGCGGTCACGCTCGGCTACACCGGGTACACGCCGTCGACGACCGCGCAGGTGCTCACCTACGGCAACGGCAACACGGCCATCACCACCGGATCGGGATCCGCCAGGTCGGTGACGCTCGCCCCGTACTCGCTGACCACGCTGGTGCTGCGGCCGACCGCGCAGACCACCCTGCCGCCGACGCCGGCCCGGCCGCTGGCCACCGACGTCACCGACCGGGCCGCCACCATCACGTGGCCGACCCCGCCCCCGGGGAGCGGCAGCCTCAAGTACGAGCTGCACCGCCAGGTCGGCACGACCACCCAGCAGTGGGGCGAGACGACCGGCCAGTCGTTCCGGGTCACCAACCTGCAGCCCGCGACCCAGTACACCGTCAACCTGGTCGCCAGGGACACGGCCGGGCGGCTGTCGTGGGCCTCGCCGCCGCTGACGTTCCAGACCGCGACACCAGCGACGTCCACGTGCACCGTCGGATTCGCGAAGACCACCGACTGGGGCAACGGGTACGTCGCGAGCGTCGACATCACGAACGACACCGACCACCCGGTCGGCCCGTGGGAGCTGACGTTCACCTGGCCGAGGGCGTGGCAGCGCCTGGACAGCGGCTGGAACGCCACGTGGTCGCAGGTCGGCGACACCGTGCACGTGGTGGGTGAGACCGCGCTGGCCGCGGGCGCGACGTGGAACGTCGGGTTCGTCGGCGCCTACTCCGGACCGGACGTGACCCCGGTCGCGTTCCGGCTGAACGGCACGCTCTGCGCCACCTGAGCCGGACGGCGTTGTGCCCCAACGGGACGACCCGTTGGGGCACAACCTTCCCCACCGGCCGGTCAGTGACCGCCGTGATGGCCTCCCGGGTGGATGTGGAAACGAGCCACCTCGGGCGGGTGCACCACGAACGGGCGCATCATGCCCTCGTCCTCGTGGTCGAGGATGTGGCAGTGGTACATGAACTCACCGGTGGCGCCGGTGAACTGACCCGCCACCGTGACCCACTCGCCCGCCCTCACCTGGAACGTGTCGCGCCAGCCCTCCTCGTGCTTCTCGATCGGGGTGCCCGGTCCCGGCGCGGGCAGCGGCGCCGTCGTGCCGCCCACGGGCACGTCGAGGCCCGGCACGTTCCCGCCCGACAGCGGGTACGCCTTCCTCGTCAGCAGCTGGAACTGCGACATGTGGATGTGGATCGGGTGTGCCGGTCCGCCGAGGTGGACCAGGTTCCACACCGCCCAGCGGCCGTGGTCGACGAAGAACGTCGTCGTGTCGTCGAACAGGCTCGCGACCTTGCGGAACGTCCGCACCTCACCCGAGTTGGGGTCCGTCAGCTGGATGACGCCCGCCGCCGGGAACTCCGTCGGCATCTCCGCCGGGTCGGTGACCTCCTGCAGCTCCCACATCTGCGGGTGGGCCTCACCGGCCGAGCCGGGCGGCAGCAGGCCGACGAACACGTGGTCGTGGTCGTCGGGCACCGTCGTGCCGTGCTCCAGCCGCACGTAGGACTTCGACAGCGTCTCCGGCAGCTCGAACGGGTCGTGCCGGTCGCGGTGCTCGACCCGGAACTCCATGAGGTCCGGCTCGACCGGGCCGCCGACCGGGACGTTCGTGTTCGTGAGCCGCAGCCTGGCGCCCCTGAACCGGCCGAAGTCGACCAGCACGTCCAGCCGCTCGGCGGGCGCCAGCTCGATGCCCGCGGCGGGCAGCTGGACCGGCGCGGGCAGCAGGCCGCCGTCGGTGCCGATGATCCGGACGGCGTCGTTGTGGTTGGCGCCTGCCTCGTCGACCAGGTTCAGCCGGTAGAACCGCGAGTTCGCCGTGTTGACGACGCGGAACCGGTACCAGCGCGCGTCGACGTCCAGGTGCGGCCAGAGCACGCCGTTGACCAGGTTGAACGGCCCGGTGACCGGGATGATGACCCCCGGCGCCACCTCGGCCGGCTTGAACAGCAGCTGCCCGGTGAGCGCCCCCGTCACCGGGTCGGTGTCGAGGTTGCGGTCGGTGATGAGCAGCGGGATCTCGTGGTCACGCCCGGGCAGGTCGAGGCCGTCCTCCTCCTCGTCGCGGATCAGGTACATCCCGGCGAGGCCTGCGTGGACGTTGAACCTGGTCACGGCCATCGCGTGGTCGTGGTACCAGAGCGTGGTCGACTGCTGCCCGTTCGGGTACTCGGTGAGCTGCGCGTGACCACGCAGCGTCGCGTTGTGCGCCCAGCCGTCGTTGCCCGCGTTGGTCATGGCGCCGTGCAGGTGCACGACGGTCCACGACGGCAGCTCGGCGACCCCCTCGATGAGCTTGTGGCCGGCGCGCAGCGTGCCGTCCGCGTTGCGGTAGCCGGGCACGTTCGCCGCCGAGGGCGGTGCGCTCACGGCCACCAGCGGAATGGTGCCGTCGATGTCGTTGCTCCACGCCACGCGCAGCCGCTTGCCGCTGCGAACCTCGATGGTGGGCCCGGGGAACTGGCCCTCGTACGCCCACACCGTGGTTACCGGCAGCTGTGAATGCAACCGCACGCCGGCCCTCGTCATGCTGATCGCGATCTCTTCCTGGTGCCACCACGAATGCGGCCGGATCACCGGCGGAATTCGCAGCGGGTCGAGAAACTTCGTCAACCCGTAATGCGGCGCGACGGGCGCGGCCGTTGTCGTCGGTTGTGTGATGACCTCCGTCATCGATTCCTCCTGCTTCCTGCGTCGATTACGCAGGGGAGCACCTCCGTTGTCACACAACGGATGTCAAAGAGCGCGCACCGAACTACAACAGGGTCGGAACGCGATTCCCCCTCATGAGAAACTCCCCAGTCCCCAGGTCACCGAGCCCCCGCATCGGTTACCGCGAGCATAGGTGAACTCTGCTGATCCCGCCACGCGAGTTGCACAGGACGCACAATCTCGACCGGGCCGACTACGCGACGTCACACAGCGGAGGCGAGGTGGCAACCGTGGTCGGTGAGGAACCCGGCCACCGCCTCGACGAAGGCGTCGCACTCCGCGTCGCCGACCTCCAGGCTCAGCGCGATCATGCCCCGGCGCGCGAGGTGGAATCCCCGGTGGAGCATGTCCAGGTGGAACAGTTCGTTCAGCTCAGGCGTCGGCCGCATGTCGCGGGCCGAGGCGATCGGCTCGCGTTGGAAGTGAACGGTCATCATGCTGCCCACGCCCGTCCAGCGCAGCTCGGTGGACAGTTCGCCGAGCCGCGTGCGCAGCCGCTCGCCCCGCGCGAACAACGCCTCGCTCACCTGCGGCGGGAACAGCTCGGTGAGACCGACGTACCCCGCGGTCATGCTGAACACGTTGTTGTTGAACGTGCCCGCGTGCGGCACCGCGCCCGGGCGGCGCGGGTCGTACATCGACATCAGCTCGCGCCTGCCCCCGAACGCGCCGAACGACATGCCGCCGCCCGCGTACTTGCCGAGGGTGGTGAGGTCCGGCGTGATGCCGAGCAGCTCCTGCATGCCGCCGCCGGACATGCGCGACGTCATGACCTCGTCGAAGACCAGCACGGCGCCGGTCTCGGTGGCCTTGCGGCGCAACAGTTCGAGGAACGCCCGGGTCGCGGGGACACACCCGCCCGCGCCCAGCACCGGCTCGACGAGGATCGCCGCGAGGTCGGCCGCGTGCTCGTCGGCCAGTGCCGCCGCGGCGTCGAGGTCGTTGTAGTGCCCGACAACGAAGCGGTGCGGCACGTTGACGGGCGAGCCGCCGCCCGCGAACGTCAGCACGGCACCGTGGTAGCCGCCCTCGAACACGAGGATCGTGCCGCGCCCGGTGCGGGTGGTCGCGGTCGCGAGCGCGAGGAGGTTGGCCTCGGTGCCGGAGTTGGTGAAGCGCACCAGGTCGAGTGAGGGGAAGCGTGCACACAGGACTGCCGCGAGGCGCGCCTCCCGTTCCCCGTGCGCGCCGAGGTTCCAGCCGCCGTCCAGCGCCGACTCCACGGCCTTGCGGATGATGTGGTTGCTGTGGCCGTAGAGCCCGGCCGTGTAGTCACCGAGCAGGTCGACGTAGGTGTGGCCGTCGAGGTCGGTGAGCCGGCAGCCCTCCGCACCCGCCATGGTGAGCGGGAAGGGCGGGTAGAACAGCGTCGTCCTGGTGTTGCCGCCGGGCATGACCGCCGACGCGGTGTCGTGCGCCGCACGGCTCCCGGGATTCGCGGCGGCGAAACGGTTCCTGACCTCGCCCAGCACGTCGTCCAGCGCCATGTCCTGGTTTATAACACCGGTCACGCACGCGAAAGCCCTGCTCCAGCAGGACTTGACCACAGGGCGACCGCAGGGCGAGAACGCGGCGTCACGTATCCCGCAGGTAGAGGTGGCTGTTCTCCCGCATGTCGGCGACGATCGCGGCGGGGGCCCTGGCGGGCGAGCCCGCGTCGTGGAGTGGCTGGGGGTCGTACTCGAGGCCGAGCTGGATGTACTGCGCCGCGACGTCGCCCGCGATGCGGCCCGCGAGCTGGAACCCCATGTCGATCCCGGCGGACACACCGGCCGCCGTCACGTACTTGCCGTCGAACACCACCCGCTGCTCGACCGGCTCGGCACCGAACTCGGGCAGCTGGTCCAGCGCCAGCCAGTGCGATGTCGCCTTGCGGCCCCTGAGCAGCCCCGCGGCGGCCAGCACGAGCGACCCGGTGCACACCGACGCGGTCCACGTCGTGGTCTGGTCCACCTGGCGCAGCCACTCGAGCACCTCGGTGTCCGTCATGAGGTCCACCTGGCCGGGCCCGCCCGGCACGATCAGGACGTCCGCGGACGGCACCTCCGACAGCTCCTTGTCGACCATCAACCCCAGCGTGCCCGCGCCCGCGCGGACCTGGCCGACCTCCTTGCCCGTGAACACCACCTCCGCCTGCTGGGCGAACCTGAGCACCTCGTACGGCCCGACGGCGTCCAGGGACGTCACCCTGTCGAACAGCAGGATCGCGATACGCATTGGAAGGTCTCCCCGAGCTCGTTGTGCCGCGCACCACAACGGTAGCCGCGGCCGCCACGCCGTGGCGAGACTCATGAATGCGCTCGTCGATCAGGTGCGAGACTGACGATGTGGAGGGGACGAGGAGACACGTGTGGCCGTTCGGCCTGATCACGGCGGGGTTCGCGGTCGTGAGCCTGCTCGCCGCACGACGGGTCGCACTACCCGGCTGGGTCGCGCAGCTGGTGAGCCACGGACCGAGGGGGCGGCTGCACGCCGGGCTGCTGGCGATCATGCTGCTGGTGCTCGCACACGGGCTGCTGCGCAGACGCAAGGTCGCGTACTGGGTGACGCTCGGCGTCGCGGGCCTCGGCGTGCTGCTCGCCGGGCGCAGTCTCGTGGCGGTGGCGCTGGTGGCGACCGGGGTCGTGCTCGTGCTGCGGCGCGACGCGTTCCCGGCGGTGCCCAGACCCGCGCGGGTGCGGCTGGCGGCGATCTGCGGGCTCACGCTGCTGGCCACCGGCGCGCTGTACGACCTGCTGCTGCACGGACACGAGGAGTTACGGCTGGACCTCGGTTCGCTGGTGCTGCTCGGTGCGAGCGTGATGCTGGTGGTGCTGTTGGCCCCCGCGCCGCCGCCCGCGCCCGCGGACGTCGGCACGCGGTCGCGGGTCGGCGAGCTGGTGCGCCACCCCTCGTCGGACACGCTTGCGCCGTTCGTGCTGCGCCACGACCGGTCGTACGTGTTCAGCCGCGACGGCCGGGCCGCGGTCGGCTACCGCGTGCTACTCGGCGTGGCGGTCGTCGGCGGTGACCCGGTGGGCGAGCCGGAGGCGTTCCCGGACGCCGTGGCCGAGTTCGTGCGGGTCTGCGAGCGCGCGGGCTGGCGGGTGGCCGCGCTCGCCGTGCGTGACGACCTGGCGCCGCTGTGGCACAGGCACGGCCTGCGGACCGTCGGCATCGGCGACGAGGTGCTGATGGACGTCGAGACGTTCACCATGTCGGGCCGCGCGATGCGCAACGTGCGGCAGGCCGTGCAGCGAACCAGACACTTCGGGGTGACGACGACCATCGCCCGTGAGGGTGACCTGGACGCCGCCCTGCTCGCGGAGGTGGCCACGCTGGCCACGCAGTGGCTGCGGGGCGGCGGCGAGCGCGGCTTCTCGATGATCCTGGACGGCCTGGCGACGGGCAGGCACCCGGAGTGCGTGCTGGTCCTCGCGCGGGACGCGGCGGGCAGGCTGGTCGGCTGCCAGCGGTACGCACCCAGTGGTGACACGCTGTCGCTGGACACGATGCGTCGCGAGCACGACAGTGTGAACGGGCTCAACGAACGCATGATCGCCGACCTGGTGGAGTACGCGCGGGAACGCGGCGTCAGGACGCTGTCGCTGAACTTCGCGGCCTTCCGGGCACTGCTGGACTCCGACGAGCGGGGGCTTTTCGAGCGGGCCGGCTACCAGGCGCTGCACCTGCTGGACCCGTTCATCCGCGTCGAGTCGCTGTACCGGTTCAACGCGAAGTTCCGCCCCGGATACCAGCCGCGTGGGGTGGCGTTCCCGTCGTGGCTGTCGATCCCGGTGGTGGTGGCCGCGATGGTCGGCATGGAGTTCGGCCTGGTGTACGACCGCCACCGCGCGCCGAGGGCACACGCCGTGCACGGGACCTCGCCACGTGCCGTCCCGCTCCGGCCGTCCCAGATGGACGGTTAGGACCAGCGGCGACGTGCCGCTCCATCGTCGTGACATGCCGCCTCGTCCTCGGGATGGTTTCCTCGTGGTAGCCGAACCCGAGGAGACGGCACATGAGCGGAGCTCGCGAAGCGAACCATCAATATTCAGGCGGCGTGAGCGGAGCCTGCGGAGCGTTCCGGCGCCACGCAGCGGGCGAGGAGACGGCGTGAGCGGAGCTTGCGGAGCGAACCATCAAAATCCAGGCCGCCCCGGAGCCCGCGGAGGGCGCCGGTGCAGCGGAGCCTGCGGAGCGTTCCGGCGCCACGCAGCGGGCGAGGAGGCGGCATGGACATCGTGATCGTCGGTGGGGGGCTTGCCGGTTCCCGGACCGCGCAACGGCTGCGCCGGGCCGGTTTCGACGGCACGGTGACGCTGGTCGGCGGTGAGCCGCATGCCGCGTACGACCGTCCGCCGCTGTCGAAGCAGGTGCTGACGCAGGAGGACGAGCCCGCCGAGCCGCCGTACCTGCGAGCCGACGCCGACGTTGAGCTGCTGTCCGGCGTGCACGCGACGGCGTTGCGGTCCTCGGGGCACCGCGTGCTCCTCGACGACGGCACCACCCTCGGCTACGACCGCCTGGTGATCGCCACGGGCATGCGTCCCCGGCGGCTGTTCGACGGCAGGCGGGGCGTGCACGTGCTGCGGACGTGGTCGGACGGACTGGCCCTGCGTGCCGCGCTGCGGGAGGCCAAGCGGGTGGTGGTCATCGGCGGCGGCGTGCTCGGCTGCGAGATCGCGGCGAGCGCCCGGGCGCTGGACCTTGACGTGACGGTCGTGGAGCTGCTGGAGCAGCCGCTCGTGACCGCCCTCGGGCCCGCGATCGGCTCGGTGATCGCCGACCTGCACCGGTCGCGGGGTGTCGACGTCCGCTGCTCGACCAGGGTCGCCCGCCTGGAGGGCGCGAACGACCGCGTGGAGCGGGTCGTGCTGGCCGACGGCACCGCGCTCGACGCGGACCTGGTCGTGGTCGCGGCAGGCGCGATCCCGAACACCGAGTGGCTGTCCGGCTCCGCGGTCCGTGTCGACGACGGCGTCCTGGTCGACCGCTTCGGCGCGACGTCCGCCATCAACGTCTTCGCGGCGGGTGACGTGGCCCGCTTCCCCCACCCGTGGGCGCAGGGCACCGTCCGCCCGGAGCACTGGCAGACCGCGGGCGACACGGCCGCGCTGGTGGCCAGGAACGTCCTGGCGGAACCGGCGGACCGCGTCCCGCTCACGGCCGTGCCGTACTTCTGGACCGACCAGTACCAGTCGAAGTTCCAGGTGATCGGCCTCCCGTCCGCCGACGACGAGCTGACCGTCCTCGACGGCGCGCTCGACGGCAGGTTCGCAGGCCACTACACCCGCGACGGCGTCCTGACCGGCCTCGTCACCGTGGGCATGCCCGCCGTCATCGCGCCGTACCGCAAGCGGGTCGGCACGCCCCTGTAGCGACGCGGCGCCGGGTCAGGACAGGCGGATCCGGGGGTCGAGCACCGCGTACAGCAGGTCGACCACGATGTTGGCCGCCACCACGAAGACGGCGGCCAGCAGGACGACCGCGATGATCACCGGCTCGTCGGAGTTGGTGACGGCCTGGACCGACATGCGGCCCAGGCCGTTGAGGCCGAAGACCTGCTCGGTGACGATGACGCCGCCGAGCAGGGTCGCCACGTCGATGCCGAACTGGGTCACCACCGGGATCAGCGCCGCACGCAGGCCGTGCCGGTAGATGACCCGGCCCTCGCGCAGACCCTTGGCCCGTGCCGTGCGGATGAAGTCCTCGCCGAGCACCTCGACCAGCTGGCCGCGGGTCAGGCGGACGTACACCGCCATCGTCGCCACCGCCAGGGTGATCCACGGCAGGACCAGGTGTTGGGCCCACTGGCCGGGGCTCGTCGTCAGCGGTACGTATCCCCCGCCGGGGAACAGGTTCACGCCCGCCACGTGCAGCTGGTAGAAGAACACGAACAGCAGCAACAAGCCCAACACGAACGTCGGAAAGGACAGGCCCGCCAACGCGAACAGCGTCGCGCCGCGGTCCAGCCAGCTCCGGGGGCGCGTGGCCGACAGCACGCCGACGAGCACGCCGAGCACCAGCCAGATCACCGCGGCACCCAGCGCGAGTGACGCCGTCACCGGGAACGCCTGGCCGATCAGCGTGGTGACCGGCTGGTGGCTGTAGTAGGAGTATCCGAGGTCGCCGTGGAACAGGCGCCCCAGGAAGTGTCCATACTGGACGACCACCGGCTGGTCGAGGCCGAGCTGGTTGGTGACCGACGCGACCAGCTGCTGGTTCTGCGCCGCGAACTTGCCGAGCAGCAGCTGGGCGACGTCGTGGGGTGCCACGAAGAACAGCCCGAACACGATCACGCTGATGAGCCACACCACCAGCACGCCGGTCAGCACGCGACGGATCAGGAAGCGCAGCATGTCACGACCTCCCGGCGAAACGGGGGTCGAGCGCGTCACGCACGCTGTCGCCGAGCAGGTTGAACGCCAACGTCGTGAGGATCAACGCCAGCCCCGGGAACAGCAGGAACCACCACGCCACCTGGTAGTAGCTCTGCGCGTCGCTGATCATGTTGCCCCAGCTGGGGGTCGGCGGGATGATGCCGACGCCGAGATAGGACAGCGTGGACTCGAACACGATCGACACCGGGATCAGCAGCGTCGTGTAGACGACCACCGGCGCCACCAGGTTCGGCAGCACGTCGACGAGCATGATCCGCAGCGGACCGGCCCCCAGCGACCTGGCGGCCTCGACGTACTCCTTCTCCCTGATGGCAAGTGTTTGCCCGCGCACGATCCGGCCGACCGCCGCCCACGAGAAGAACGCGATGACCGCGACCTCGATCAGCTCGCTCGGGCCCGCGACGGTCACGAGCGCGATCGCGAACAGCAGGAAGGGGAACGACAGCACGACGTCCATCAGCCGCGCGAGAACCGAGTCGACCGTCGGCCCCAGGTAGCCGGCGCACATGCCGACCACCACGCCGACCAGCACGGCGACGACCGCCGCGCCGACGCCGACCGCGAGGGAGACCTGGCTGCCGTAGACGATCCGGACGAGGATGTCGCGGCCGAGGTTGTCGGTCCCGAGCCAGTGGTGCACGCTCGGCGGCATCGGCAGCCCGTCGGGACTGATGCCACCCGTCCGGTCCTGGTCGGTCGGCGAGTACCCGACCAGCATGCTGATCGGCCTGGCCAGCGCGGCGACCAGCACCAGCAGGACGATGAACACCATGCAGGCGACCGCGACCCGGTCGTGCCGCAGCCGCGCCCACGCCAGCTGCCACGGCCCGCGCCCCTCGATCACCGGCGCGCTGGAGACGTCCGCCGCGTGGAGGTCAACGGCCGTCATCGGGGACTCCTCCGGCCGGCCCGGGTCCTCGGGTCAGGTCGTCGCCCGGCTCGACCGGGAAGTGGCAGGCCGTCAGGTGTGCGGCCGGATCTCCCCGGCGGGCCACCAGCTCCGGCGCCTCCACCGCGCAGATCGGTTGTGCCTTCGGGCAACGCGGGTGGAAGTGGCAGCCCTTCGGCGGGTCCACCGGGGAGGGCACGTCACCGGTCAGCACGATCCGCTCGCGGCGCTCGGCCAGGTCCGGGTCGGCCACGGACGCGGCGGACAGCAGCGCGGCCGAGTACGGGTGACGCGGGTTGGCGTACAGCTCCGCCGCGTCGGCGACCTCGACGATCCTGCCGAGGTACAGGACCGCCACGCGGTCGCTGACGTGCTCGACCACCGACAGGTCGTGCGCGATGAACACGAAGGTCAGCTCCAGCTCCCGCTGCAGGTCCGCCAGCAGGTTGAGGATCTGCGCCTGGATCGACACGTCCAGCGCGGACACCGGCTCGTCGCACACCACCAGCGCCGGCCGCAGCGCCAACGCCCGCGCCACCCCGATCCGCTGCCGCTGCCCGCCGGAGAAGTCCGCGGGGAAACGGTTGTAGTGCTCGGGGTTCAGGCCCACCAGCGCCATCAGGTCCTGCACACGCCGCTCGCGCTCGGCGCCGTCGGCGATGCCGTGGATGGCGAACGGGTCGCCGATGATCGACCCCACCCTGCGGCGCGGGTTCAGTGCGCCGTAGGGATCCTGGAAGATCATCTGGATCTCGCGGCGGACCGACCGCAACGCGCGTCGGGACAGGTCGGAGATGTCACGGCCGTCGAACTCGACCGTACCGGCCGTCAGGGCATGCAGCCTGGTCACACAACGGGCCAAAGTGGACTTCCCGCAGCCGGTCTCCCCCACGAGGCCGAGGGTCTCCCCGCGCCGCACCTCCAGGCTCACCCCGTCGACCGCCCGCACCGCGCCGATCTGCCTGCGTACCAACGCCCCCTGCTTGATCGGGTAGTGCTTGACGACGTTGTCCAACCGCAGCAACACATCGTTGCTCATGCGCTCAGCTCCCTCGCGGCCCGTTCCCGTTGTGCCTCCACGTCCACGCCGAAACCCAGCAGGCGGCCGGGCAGCCAGCACGCCGACCGGTGTCCCGCACCGACCTGGTGCAGGTCCGGGAGGTCCGAACGGCAGCGGTCCATCGCGTACCGGCAACGGGGGTGGAACGCGCACCCGGGTGGTACGGCGATCATGCTCGCCGGCTGCCCCGGAATCGGCCGCAGCGCACCGGAATGGCCTGCCGCACCGGGGATCGACTCCAGCAACCCCTTGGTGTACGGGTGATGCGGCTCGTAGTACAGCGCTCGCCGACCGGCCGACTCGACCACCCGACCCGCGTACATCACCAGCACCTCGTCGGCGATGTCGGCCACCACCCCGAGGTCGTGGGTGATGATGACGAGTGCGGTGCCCGTCGCCTCCTGCAAGCGCCGCAACAGGTCCAGGATCTGCGCCTGGACCGTCGCGTCGAGTGCGGTGGTCGGCTCGTCGGCGATGATCAGCTCCGGTTCCAGCGCGAGTGCCATCGCGATCATCACGCGCTGCCGCATGCCGCCGGAGAACTGGTGCGGGTAGTCGGAGACGCGGCGGGCCGCGTGCGGGATCCCCACCAGCTCCAGGAGTTCCACCGCGCGGGTGCGGGCCGCCCGCCGCGTGACCGGCCGGTGGGCGCGGATCATCTCCTCGAGCTGCCAGCCGACCCGGTACAGCGGGTGCAGGCTCGACAGCGGGTCCTGGAAGATCGCGGCGATGCGGGCGCCACGCACGGACCGCTGCTCCGCGGGCCGCATCGCCAGCAGGTCGGCGCCGTCGAAGAAGGCCTGTCCCCGCACCGACGCGCCGGGCACGAGACCGATCAGCGACTGCGTGCAGACCGTCTTGCCGGACCCGGACTCGCCCACGATGCCGAGGGTCTGTCCCGGTTGGACGTCGAAGGACACCCCGCGGACGGCCTGCACCAGACCGTCCGCGGAGTTGAACGTGACCCACAGGTCGCGCACCGTCAGCAGGCTCATCCCGATCAGCTCGCCGGGTCCAGCCACACGTTGCTGTAGTCGTACTCGGTGGAGAACGGCCAGAACACCGCGTTGTGCACCCGTTCCGACCGCATCAGCGGCGTCGACTGCGTCTGGAACGGGATCAGCGCCGCGTCCTTCATGATCTGCGTGTCCGCGTCGTGCAGCGCGCTCGCCGCCTGCGACGAGTCCGTCGTGGACAGTGCCTTGTCGATGTCGGCGTTCACCCTGGCGTTGTCGTAGTCGCCCCAGTCGGTCGACCCCGGGCCGTAGGTGCGCCCGTCGAACAGCGGCTCCACGATCGCGCGGCCGTTGTTGCCGTACCAGTCGGGCACCCAGCCCGGCTCGGACACGTCCCACACGCCGGACTTCGCGGCGGTCGGGTCGGACAGGTACTTGCCGTAGTAGTCCGACGCGGCGGCGGGCTTGCCGACGATCGTGACGCCGCACTTCTTGAAGTCCGCCTGCACCGACTGGTAGACGTCCGGGTGCTTGCCCGAGGTGCGGTAGACGTCGGTCAGCGTCAGGCCGTTCGGGTAGCCTGCCGCGGCCAGCATCGACTTGCACTTGGCCGGGTCACCGCGTGAGCCCGTGGTCCTGTACGGGTCGATCGCCCGGTAGCCGACGTTGCCGGGCGGGATCACCTGGTCCAGCGGGGTGTTGAGCGTGGTGCCGCCGTAGATCTGGCCGAGCGCCACCTTGTCGACGGCGTACTCGAGCGCCTGGCGCACCGCGACCTTGCCGAGCGCACCGGAGTTGTTCGGGCTCTGCTCGTTGAACACGAGGAACGGGTTGGAGTCGTAGTTCGGGTAGATGCCCAGCCGCGCGTCCGAACCCGCCTTGAGCGTCGGCACGTCCGCGGTCGGCACCGTGGTGTCCCACTCCAGGTCCTGCGTGCCCGCGGCGATCTGCTGCTGCACGGCGTTCTCGTCGGCGCCGAGCGTCACCTGGATCCCGTTGGGGTACTGGTGGCGCAGCGGATCGCTGCTCTGCTGCCACGCCGGGTTGCGACCGAGCACATAGGACTGTCCGGGCACGTACTTCGTGATCGCGTACGGGCCGTCGGACAGCGTGTGCTGGCGGAAGTCGGCGTCGTCCGGCATGTAGTTCAGGTACTCGACGGGAGCCGCCGAGGAGAACGGCAGGGCCAGGATGTTCACGAAGTCGCCCGCGGGCTTGGTGAGCGTGAACCTCAGGGTCGTGTCGTCGACGGCCTGGATGCCGCTGATGTCGTGGCTCGTCATGAAATCCATGAACGCGGCGACGTTCTGCGGGACGCTCGCGAACGCCGCGCAGTAGTCCTTCATGCCCGCGATGGTGTCCTCGAAGTAGCCCGGGGCCCCGACGGAGTTCTGGGTCGGGTTGCAGAGCCGCTTGAAGCCGAGCACGAAGTCGGCCGCGGTGACCTGGCGGGCGGGCGTGGTGTTCCACCTGACACCGTCCCGGAGGTGCACGGTGATCGTCCTGCCGTCGGA
The DNA here is from genome assembly GCF_004364325.1 of Actinophytocola oryzae. Taxonomy (GTDB): domain Bacteria; phylum Actinomycetota; class Actinomycetes; order Mycobacteriales; family Pseudonocardiaceae; genus Actinophytocola; species Actinophytocola oryzae. Next base: position 128,510 of record NZ_SOCP01000003.1, read on the forward strand.
GCTGATGCCGCCGTTCGACTTCGTCGGCAGCTCGGTCGCGACGTCCGGCGCCGGTTCGAGCGCCTTGTTCTTGTCGGTCGACGCCGGGTAGCTGTAGAGCTGCCTGGTGAAGGTTCGTTCCAGCGAGTAGCTGGTCGTGTAGTAGGCGGACGCGGTGTCGAGGTGGTCGACGTCCGCGTTGCCGATGACGCGCAACGTCCCACCCCGCGTCGGTGACCCGGTCGCGTTGACGTTGGCGCCCTGGCCGGAACCGGAGCCGTTCCCGGTGCCCGTGCCGCTGGTGGTGGAGCCGCCGCACGCGGTTGCCCCGAGCGCGACCAGCGTCATCAGCGACAGAACGGTGATTCTTTTGCTGCCTGAAGCGGACATGAAATCGACGCTAGGCGCGTCGCCGCGATGGCTCCCGCATTCTTTCCCAGGAATTTAACCAGCACAAAAGGGACGCATCAGCCGGTTTCCCCGTGTGTCGGCAGGACGAGGGTGAAGGTGGGTGGCGTGGGGGTCGCGAGCCACAGCCGCCCCGACTCCGCCTCGGCGAGCCTGCGTGCGAGCGGCAGGCCGATGCCGTGTCTCGTGCGGACCGTCCGTGCCCCGATCGTGGCGGCGAGGTCGCGCAGCTCGCCGTGGCCGCGGCCGGAGGTGTCCATGGTGGCGCGGGCGAGCGGGTCCGCCGCGACGCCGGGTCCCTCGTCGGAAACGTCGACGCCGATGGCCGACCCGAGGTCCCGCACGGCGACGGTGACCGTGCCGTCGCCGTGGCGCAGGGCGTTGTCGAGCAGCACGGCGACGATCTGGCGGAGTACGGGCGCGACGACGAGCCTGCCGCCGACCGTGTCGGGGACGGTCACGCGCAGGGCACGGCCCCGCTCGGCGAGCAGGCCCGTCCAGTCCCGCCCGAGCCGGTCGAGGAGGCCGCCGACGGGTTCGAGTCCCGCGCGGGCAGGCACGTTGCGGGCGAGGTCGAGGAGATCCGCGACGGTCCCCTCAAGCTGGTCGGCGCTCTCCAACGCGGCGGTGATCGACGGCCGCAGCTCCTCGTCGGGCAGGTCCAGCGCGGCCTCCAGCTCCAGCCGGAGCCCGGCCAGCGGGGTGCGCAGCTGGTGGGAGGCGTCGGCGGTGAAGGCCCGTTCCCGCGCCACGAGGTCGCTCAGCCGCGCGGCGGTGGTGTCGAGGGACGCCCCGACCGAGTCGATCTCGGCGATGCCGGACCGCGCGGTGGCGACGGTGAAGTTGCCCGCGCCCAGCTCGTAGGCGGCGCTGGAGAGGTCCTCGAGCGGTCGCGCGAGCCTGGTGGCCTGGCGGCGCGCGAGCAGCCACACGCCCGCGACGGCCACGAGCCCGAGTCCGCCCATGATGAGCCAGGTGACGACGGCGCGCCGGTAGATCTCGCCGCGCGACGAGGCGACCCGCACGATGCCGACGACCCGCTCCCCGTCCCCGACGGACGCCATGAGGACCAGCTCGCTGTCGGTGTCGGCCTCGACAACCTCGTCCGACGCGAGGGACACCGCGACCGTCGCGGGTCCGGTCCCGGTCCAGCGCGTCCCGTCGGTCCGGTAGAGGGCGACGGTGGTGCCGTGCCCGAGGTCGGGCAGCGTGCGTGGCACGGTCCCCTTGAGCAGGTCGGGGACGACGGTGAGCGCCGCGGTGTCGGCCCCCTGCTCCAGCTCGGCGCGTGCGTCGTCGGCGTAGTACCCGGCCACGGCCGCGGCGAGCGGCACCCCGAACAGGACGAGCGCCAGCACGGCCGCGGACACCGCCAACGTGACGATCCGCCCGCGCACCGGTCAGTCCGCCGGCTCGAGGCGGTAGCCGTGCCCCCGGACGGTGGCGATGCTCGGCACCCGGTCGCCACCGGCCTCCGCGAGCTTGCGCCGGACGGAGGCGACGTGCACGTCGAGGGTCTTGGTGGGGCCGTACCAGCGCGTGTCCCAGACGTCGGACATGAGCGTCTCACGGCGCACGGCGACCCCCGGCGTCGCGGCCAGCCTGGCCAGCAGGTCGAACTCCTTGGCACGCAATGGCAATACACGCTCCCCCACCGCGGCCCGCCGGGCCGGCAAATCGAGGCGGAGGTCCCCGACCCGTAAAGGGCCACGCACAACGGGCACGGAGAGCCAACGCCGCAAATGCGCCCGAATCCGCGCCCGCAACTCTCCCAACCGAACGGGTTTGGTCAGATAGTCGTCGGCTCCGGACTCGAGCCCGACGATTATATCGACCTCCTCGTCCCGCGCGGTCAATACGACAACCACGCACGATGGGCGCAATTCACGCAACCGCTGACAAACCGCCAGGCCGTCCACGTCGGGCAGTCCGAGATCGACGAGCGCCAGCTCGAACTCCCTCGCCGCGGCGTCCCGCACGGCGTCGCCACCACTGGGATGCCAGCGAACGTCGTACCCGTCGCGACGGAGCGCGGCATCGAGCACCCGCCCGATAACCGGATCGTCCTCGACGAGGAGCAGGCGCGTGGTATGCGGCATCTCATCACCTTCTCCCACCCTCCGATAATGCGCCGAAAACCTGAGAAAAACATGTGACCCGGGGTGGGTGGGAATTCCCGACTCACCGGGAAGAAAAGGACGAGCGGGAGGGAAGGGTCAGGCAGGGACCGGCGGCCCCCTCCGCTGCGGCCCGCCCGACCGCACTGAAGGACTCCTTCAGTACGCGCGGCGTTACGAAGGCGCCCTTCAGAACGCGCGGCGTTACGAAGGCGCCCTTCAGTACGCCGGGCGTTACGAAGGCGCCCTTCAGAACGCGGGACGTTACGAAGGCGTCCTTCAGTACGCGCGGCGTTACGAAGGCGTCCATCAGTACACCCGGCGTTACGAAGGCGTCCATCAGTACACCCGGCGTTACGAAGGCGTCCATCAGTACACCCGGCGTTACGAAGGCGTCCATCAGTACACCCGGCGTTACGAAGGCGTCCATCAGTACACCCGGCGTTACGAAGGCGTCCATCAGTACACCCGGCGTTACGAAGGCGTCCATCAGTACACCCGGCGTTACGAAGGCGTCCTTCAGTGCGGGCCGGCGGTGGGTGGAACGCTTGACATCCCAACGCCAGCAGCCATACTCCGATTCGGATTAACGGAAAGGTTGCCGAAATTTTCGGTAGCGCTCCCATGACGGGGATCGAGGGTGAGATGCGCGACGAATCGACTGGCGAAGCGACCCGCAGGCGGGCAATACAACTTGGCGCCGCGGCCGCGAGCCTGCTGGCCCTCGAGACGACCTCCACGACCGCGGACCCGTCCCCGCCGCCGAGGGACCGGTCCTTCGACGAAGGCTGGCGCTTCCACCGCGGCGACGCCCCCGGCGCGCAGGCATCGGCCTTCGACGACTCCCAGTGGCGTGCCCTGGACCTCCCGCACGACTGGAGCATCGAGGACCTCCCCTACGCCACCGACACGAACGGCGCGGTGACCGCCGACCCGTCCCTGCTGGTCCCCGCCGAGCCGCCGACCATCCCGGGACTGCCGGACGTGATCGGTCCCTTCGACCCCCAGAACAGCGCCAACGGCGGCTCGATCGGCTACACCGTCGGCGGCATCGCCTGGTACCGCAAGGAGTTCCGCCTGCCCCGGACCGGGGACCAGCACGTGGAGCTGCGCTTCGACGGCGTCTACCAGAACGCCGACGTCTGGCTCAACGACACCCACCTCGGCTTCCACCCGTACGGCTACACGACCTTCGCCTACGACCTGACCCCGCACCTGCGCCCCGGCGGGAACGTCCTCGCCGTCCGCGTGGACAACAGCGGCCGCAACAGCCGCTGGTACTCGGGCTCCGGGATCTACCGCCACACCTGGCTCACGGTCACCGGCCCGGTGCGCATCCCGCTGTGGGGCGTACACGTCACCACCACCGAGACGGGTGGCCGCACCACGGCGAGCGTCAACGTCGGCACCGCCAACCACGGCACCGGCACGACGCGGTCCACCACCCGGGTCACCATCCGCGACCCGAGGGGCCGCGAGGTCGCCACCAGGCAGACCACGACGACCACGAGTCAGGGCGCCACCTCGGAAACCACGCTCGAACTCGCTGTCGACCACCCGATGAGCTGGTCGCCGGAGACACCGAACCTCTACACCGCGCACACCGAGATCCTGGTCCACGGCAGGAAGGTGGACGAGCTGACCACGACGTTCGGCGTCCGCACGCTGACCTGGAACGGCGAGGTCGGCTTCCTGTTGAACGGCAGGCCGGTCGAGATCATGGGCGGCAACGTCCACCACGACCACGGTCCCCTGGGTGCGGTGGCACTGAACCGGTCCGAGGAACGCCGGGTCGAGATCCTCAAGGCCGCCGGCTTCAACTCCATCCGCACGGCCCACAACCCGCCGACCCCCGCCCTGCTCGACGCGTGCGACCGCCTCGGCATGCTGGTCATGGACGAGCTGTTCGACGTCTGGGACACCGGCAAGAACCCCGACGACTACTCACTCCACTTCGCGCAGTGGTGGCAGGCCGACCTCACCGGCACCGTCCTGCGCGACCGCAACCACCCGTGTGTCGTGATGTGGTCGCTCGGCAACGAGATCACCGACAACACCCACGGCGCGCGAGGCGCGGAGATGGCCGCGCACCTGCGCACCCTCGACACGACGCGCCCCATCACGCTGGGCGGCGGCTCTACCTTCACCGCCGACGACCCGTCGTGGCAGTACGTGGACGTCAACGACGTGCACTACAACGCGAACGGCAAGGGCTACGCCCAGATGCATGCCGCGAACCCCGCGAAGGCCATGACCCACAACGAGACCTTCCCCGCGACGATCCACCAGGACGTGACGTTCGCGGCCGAGAACGCCTGGGCCACGGGCACCTGGGTGTGGGCGGCGTGGGACTACCTCGGCGAGGCGGGGATCGGCAAGTCGATGATCCCGCCGGTCGGCACCGCGGCCCAGATCGGCGACCAGAGCGTCATGCCCGGCTGGTCGATCGCCCGCACACTGCACCACGGCTGGGGCGGCTTCGGCTATCCTTACCCGTACTTCCAGGCCAACTGCGGTGACTTCGACCTGATCGGCCAGCGCAAGCCGCAGAACCACTGGCGGGCCGCGGTGTCCGGCGCGAGCCCCGTCGAGCTGCTAATCGAGCGCCCGACACCGCCCGGCACCGAACAGGTCGCCGTGTGGTGGGGGTACTTCGACGAGCTGGCGAGCTGGACCTGGGACGTCGAGGCCGACCATCCGATGGTCGTACACGTCTACACCCCCGGCGACGCGGTTTCCGTGCTGCTGGACGGAACCGAGGTCGCGACCGGCGTGCCGGAACGGGCCATGGCGACGCTGACCGTGCCCTACCGGCCGGGTGAGCTGACCGCGGTGGCGTACCGGGCGGGCCGCGAGATCGGCCGTACGGCGCTGCGCACGGTCGGCGTGCCCGCCGCACTGCGGCTCACCTGCGACGTCCGCGACCTCACCACGAGCCGCGACGACCTCGCGCACGTGCTGGTCGAGGTGGTCGACGAGCACCGCCGGGTCGTACCGGACTCGGTGGTGGAGGTGGCTTTCGACGTCACGGGCGCAGGCGGGCTGGCCGCCGTCGGGAACGGCAACCCGCACAACGTCGACAGCTTCCGGCTACCGCGCAGGCACACCTGGCACGGCAAGGCGCTCGCGATCCTGCGACCGGCCAGGCGGCCGGGTGTGCTGGTGCTGACCGCGTCGGCCCCCGGACTGCGCACGGCGCGGCTGGCCCTGCCCGTCAAGAAGTAGAAACTTGAACATTAATTCCTTTCACTCGATATCAGTACCGGTGGGTGCGCCGCAAGGCCTGGCTCCCGACGGTTTTCCCGCGATTCCCCCACAAAAGACCGCGCTCACGAAAGAGGACAACTTCGCGGCTACCCGGTGCGTCTGTACGGACGGATTGCGTGGTCCAGCCACGTGACTTTCTGGGGAAAGGGAATCCATTGGCTATACGAACACTTGCCAGGACCGGTCAGCTGCTCGGGCTGGTGACGGGCATGGCGACCGCGGTCGTGCTCGGCGCGGCGCCCGCGAGCGCCGAGGTGCCGTCGAACGACACGAGCGCGACCGCGACGGTCATCACCGAGCTGCCGTTCGCGGAGGTCGTGGACACCACCGAGGCCACGACGGACGAGGAGGACGCGGCACTCAACGCCCAGTGTGGCGCGCCCGCCACGAACGGCAGCGTCTGGTACACGGTGCCCGCGGGCACCGCGCCGGCGATCGTCGTGGACGTGTCGAAGTCCGACTTCACGGCAGGCGTGATGATCGCGACCGGCACGCCCGGCAGCCTCTCGGTCATCGCCTGCGGCCCCGACGCGGTCGGGTTCGAGACCAGCCCCGGCGAGACGTACTACGTGATGGCCTTCAGCGACACCCCGGACGTGCCGGGCGGACAGCTCTCGTTCACCGTGCGCGAGTCCGGCCCGGCGCCGAAGGTGTCGATGACCGTCAACGACGTGGGCACCGCCAACGCGAGCGGCACCGCCACGATCTCGGGCACCTACACGTGCGTCGGTGAGGCCGACCTCGTGGTCCTGCAGGGCTCGCTGCAACAGCAGCAGGCCGACAACGCCCAGGTGCGTGGCGACTTCGAGGTGACGGACCTGACCTGCGACGGCACGGCCGACTGGAGCGCCGAGGTCACGGCGGACAGCGGCACGTTCGTCAAGGGCCGGGCGGCCACCCTCGCGTTGACGGCGGGCTGCAACGCCATCGGCTGCAACGTCTACGAGACGCTGGAGGTCGTGCGCCTGCGCGCGGGCGCCTGAGCATGACGCGTTCGGGCCGGCCCTCGTCGGTGGGCCGGCCCGAACGGGCATACGGGGGTCTGCCGGATGGCCGCGCGTCCCGGGTGTCCGTAGCGTTCGGCCGCATGACTTCTTCCGTGGGGGCAAGGTTTCTCGCCGGTTCGGCCGCACTCGCGGTCGGCGTCTGCTGTGTCACGCCCGCGTCCGCGAGCACGCACGGCCACGCCGCCGCACAGGCCATTGTGGACGGTTTCACCTCGGCGGGCGCGCCAGGGGCGATGGTGTACGCGCAGGACCGGCGCGGGCGGTGGTCGGTGCACAGCGGCACCGCTGAGCTGGGCACGGACCGGCCGATCCGCCCGGACGACCGCGTGCGCGTGGCCAGCAACACCAAGATGTTCGTGGCGACCGTGGTGCTCCGGCTCGTCGGCGAGGGCAGGGTCGCACTGGACGCGCCGATCGCGGACTACCTGCCGGGTCTGGTGCGGGGCAACGGTTACGACGGCGCCCGCATCACCGTTCGCCAGCTGCTCCGGCACACGAGCGGGCTGGCGGACTACGTCGAGGACGTGCTGTCCGACCCGACCTCGGGCGACCACCCGTGGCGCCCGGAGGACCTGGTGGCGGTCGGGTTGAGCCACCCGCCACTGTTCGCGCCGGACACGGGCTGGGCGTACTCGAACACGAACTACATCGTGCTCGGCATGCTGGTCGAGGCGGTGACGGGACGGTTCGTCGGCACGGAGATCACCGACCGGCTGATCCGGCCGCTCGGGCTGTCGAGGACGTCGTACCCGGCGCCGGGTGACAAGGCGATCCCCGGCAGGCACGCACACGGGTACTACGCGTTCCCCGGCCGCCCGGTGACGGACGTGACCGAGCTGGAACCGAGCCTGCCGGGTGCCGCGGCGGCACTGGTGTCCACGGGCGAGGACATGACGCGTTTCGTCCGTGCCCTGCTGTCCGGCGGGCTGCTGCGTCCCGACCTGCTGGCGGAGTTGCGCATGACCGTGCCGGCCGACGGAACCGACTACGGCCTGGGCATCCGGGAGATACCGCTGCCGTGCGGCGGGGTGGCGTGGGGCCACGCGGGCGACATGCCGGGCTTCGACTCGTTCACCGCGGCGACGCGGGACGGCCGGTCGGCGTTCGTGGTGGTGAACGGCCACCTGACCGACGGGAGCACGGCGGACGTGCGTGGCGCGGTGGGGACGGCGCTCTGTTCGTGACCCCGGAGTCGCGCCGATCCCGTCACGACAGGAACAAGGTCGGCGACTACTCCATGTGACTCCGAACCACACCGGCTACAGCCGTGAGCACCTCCAGGCCGAACGGATCATGCTCGACCGCCTCGGCTCCAGTCTCGGCGTCGTACTCACGCCGCTGCGGATCGTGCTCGGTGACGGTGTGCACGTCGAGGTCGACGGCGCCGACGAGCGACAGACGATCCTGGTCGAGACATGGGCGCACCAGGGACGGCCGAAGCCCGCGCAGCAGAACAAGGTGCTGGCCGACGCGCTGAAACTGCTCCACGTCGCGAGAACGCTGCGGGTCCAGCCGCGCATGGTGCTGTGCCTGTCCGACCACGGCGCGGCCCACCACTTCACGGCCGCGTCGTCGTGGGCCGCGCATGCCCTGCGCAGCCTGGAGATCGAGGTCATCGTGGTGGACCTGCCGGTCGACATCAAGGCCGGGATCATCGCGGCACAGACCCGCCAGTCCCGATAGTTCCGGTGGTCAGACCCGTGGCGTCACACGACAGTTGGTGTGCAGGTAGCGTGCGGCGCCGTCGGCGAAGTCGTAGATCGCGACGGTCTGCGGGTCCTCGAGCGGACTGCCCGGCGGCATCAGGAAGTGCGTGTCGCTGATGGGGAACAGGTCGTAGGTGATGCGTTCCGGCCTGCCCGTGAAACTGGCGTGCATCGGGTCGAGGGTCGACGTCAGGCACAGGTTCCCGTCCGGGGCCGTCACCTCGTAGTGGGTACCGGGGCGGGCGTAGACGCCGGTGTAGCGCGCCGGGTCCAGCCGTAGGGTCGGGTCCGGTTCCGGCAGCTCCGGGATCGTCGGTGCCCCCAACTTCGCCAGGATCTCGTTGAACACCGTCCTGTAGAACGGTTCCCTGGGCCCGCCGTTGGTCAGCATGGTGATCGCCAGGTCGTGCTCGGGCAGGATGCGCAGCCGGGAGTTCTGGCCGATGGTGCTGCCGTCGCTCGCGTAGACCGTCTCGCCGTGCCAGTCGCACACGATCAGGCCGAGTGCCCACTCCGGCCCGAACAGGTACGGATCCGGGACGGGCACGCGGGAACGCGTCATCTCCGCAAGCACCCCGGCCGGGAGCAGGTCGCCGTCGAGGAACACCCTGGCCATGGTGAGCACGTCCCGGACCGTCGAGGTCATGTTGCCGCCGGGGCCGAACGCGCGGGGCAGGTGGTCGATCGGCGTCACGATCGGACCCTCGTCGAGCGAACGGAGGATGTGGCCGGTCGCGGCACGCGGGTCGTCCGCGTGCCGGGTGTCGGTGTCGTTCTGTCCCAACGGCCGGAGGAGACGGTCGCGCACGATGTCGTCCCACTGCCTGCCCTCGACGACCTCCATGACGCGGGCCAGGATCGCGTAGCCGAGCGCGGCGCTGTAGCCGTGGGTGTGGCCGAGCGGGAAGACCTGCGGTGCGTCGGCGATGTTCGCGACCATCCGCGCCAGCACGTCGTCGTCCTCGCCGGGATCGCCGAAGTCCTCCTCGATCCCGTTGGTGTGGTTCAACAACTGGCGTGGCGTGACCGCCGAGGTGACCGACGGGTCGGCGACGCGGAAGTCCGGCAGGTACGTCCGCACCGGAGTGTCGAGGTCGGCCTTTCCCTCGGCCACCAGCCGCATGAACGCCAACGCGGTCCAGGTCTTCGTCATCGAACCGACCTGGTAGACGGTGTCGGCGGTCGTGGGTGCGCCGGTCGTCACGTCCCGGACGCCGAAGGACTTCTCGGTGATCTCGCCGTCGTGCAGGATCCCGATCGTCGCGCCGGGCACCCCGTACTCCGCGAGTAGCTCGGGGACAGAGGAAAGCATGGGTTCTCCCTCAGGAAACGGATGCGCGGACGCCGGCGAGCAACGCGTCCTGGTCGACGCCCGCGATGCCCAACGCCCTCGGTACGGTGCCTGCCTGGGCGGACAGGATGCCGAGCAGGATGCGCGCTGGCCGCAGGTCCTTCTTGCGCGGCGCCGACGCGAACCCGCGCTCCAGCGCCAGTCTCGCGGACGTGCCCATGCCGGGATGCACCGGCAGCCGGCTCGGCGGCGGCAGTTCGTAGGCCGACGCGGACACCCCGACCACGCTCAGGCTGTGCTCGAACTCGCGGGCCAGGGCGGTCTCCACGCCGGCCCGGTCCAGCCCTGCCGAGGCCAGCAGCCCGGTCACCACCGGGTCGGGTTCCGCGGCCACCGCCAGCAGCAGGTGCTCTGCCTCGACGGTCCGGCAACCGTCCGCACGGGCCTCGTGGCCGGCACGCATGATCACCGCGTGCAGGTACCTGTCGATGGGACTCACCCCTCGCGCCTCCTCAGCTTGACCCCGGCGGCGATCAGCCGCTGGGCGTGCTTCTTGTAGACGGCCTGGCGCGTGACGCCGAGCGCCTCGGCGACGCGCGGCCAGCCCCAGCCCACCCGCATGGCCTGCTCGACGGCCGCGTCCTCGAGCCGGTCGGCGAGCCTGCGCAGCGCGGCCACCGCGGCGAGCGCGTCGGCGGGGTCGGTCGGTACGGGAACCTCGGACATGTAAGCAACCGTAGTTGACTAATCTCGCATTAGTCAACCAGGGTTGCTAAACGAGCGCGACGGTGACCGTCAGGACGTCCCCCGCCTCGACGGACTCCGCCCTGCGGACGGCCCGTTTCACCGGCAGCACGTAGCACCCGCTGGAGCTGTCAGGGAAGACCGAGGTCCGCCAGGTCGTCGCCCCGACCCGGACCCGCACACGCACGGCCCCGAACCCGCGGGGCGGCCCGGACAGCTCACCGATCTCTTCGGACACGTCGAGCGGCAGACGGACGAACGTCCAGCTGTCGTCGCGCCGCGCCTCCCAGACCCACAACTCGGCATCGAAGACGAACTCCACGCGGGCAGCCTCGCACGGCTACCGTCGAGGCGTGTCCCCATCCTGGCCCCCAGCGCCGGTCGGCGACCTCGACCAGGCGCTCCGCCCGCTCGGCACCTCGACCATGCTGCCCGCCCGCGCCTACACGGCACCCGAGGTGCTCGCCTGGGAACGCAGGCACCTGTTCGCGGGCACCTGGACGTGCGCCGGCCGCCTCGACGAGCTGCTCGGCGACCACACCCAGCGCGCGGTGACGGCAGGCGACATCCCGGTGCTGCTGACCCGCCATGGCGAGTCCGTGACGGCGTTCGCGAACACGTGCAGGCACCGCGGCCACGAACTGCTGCCCGAGGACGGCACGTCGGCGCGGCCGGTCGTCGTGTGCCCGTACCACGCGTGGGTCTTCGGCCTGGACGGCGAGCTGCGGGCGGCGCCCCGCTTCGCGGAGACGCCCGCCGACCACGGGCTGGTGCCGCTGCCGGTCGAGGTCTGGCACGGCTGGGTGTTCGTCAACGGCACCGGCGACGCAGGCCCGTTCGCGAGGCATGTCGGCGCGCTGGCCGACCTGGTGGCGCCGTACGCGCCGGAGGGCCTGACGCTGGGGGCGCGGCACGAGTACGAAATGCGCGCCAACTGGAAGGTGGTCGTCGAGAACTACCACGAGTGCTACCACTGCCCGCACATCCACCCGGAGCTGTGCGCGGTCTCCCCGCCGACCAGCGGGGACAACTACGACCTGCCCGGCGCGTGGGTGGGCGGTGCGATGGACCTGCGCGACCACGCCGAGACGATGTCGCTGGACGGCCGGTCCTCGGGCACGTTCCTGCCCGGCGTGGACCGACGCCGGGTGCTGTACCTGGCGCTGTTCCCCGACCTCCTGCTGTCGCTGCACCCGGACTACGTGATGACGCACCGGCTGCGACCACGCGCCCCGGACACGACATGGATCGAGTGCTCGTGGTACGCCCTCCAGGAGGACGTCGGTTACGCGGAGGAGTTCTGGGACCGCACCAACCGTCAGGACTGGGCGGCGTGCGAGTCGGTGCAGCGCGGCCTCGCGTCACCGCACTTCCGGCCGGGACCGTTCGCCCCGGCCGAGGACGCCGTGCACCAGTGGGTCACGATGATCGGCAACGCCTACCTGGGCACGCCGCCGGGTTAGGGTGGCGCTCGTGACCGACACGCCGTGGGAACCACCACTCGCCGGGACCGAGGTGGAGCACCTGCTCGGGGCACTGGAGCGGCTGCGCACGACGTTCCGCTGGAAGACGGACGACCTCGACGCGGAGGGGTTGACCACCCGCGTGGGTGCCTCGTCCCTGACGATCGGCGGCCTGCTCAAGCACCTGGCGGTCGTGGAGGACTACACGTTCACCGTCAAGCTGGCAGGCGAGCCGATCGGCGGTCCGTGGCGGCCCGCCGAGTGGGACGACGAGTTCGAGTGGCCGTTCACGTCGGCCGCGGCCGACACACCGGAGCAGCTGTACGGGTACTGGGACGGGGCGGTGGCCCGCTCACGTGCCCGCCTGGCGAGTGCCCTGGCCGACGGTGGCCTGGACCGGCCGGTGCACGTGTCCGGCCCGGACGGCAGGCACGCGAGCCTGCGCCGCCTCGTCTGCGACCTGGTCGAGGAGTACGGCCGCCACACCGGCCACGCCGACCTGCTGCGCGAGTCCGTCGACGGACGGGTCGGCGAGGACCCACCACCGGGATGGCAACCCAGGAGCTAGCCGCTCCCGCACAGCGGCCTTGGGTCAACGGGACCGCGGGCCGAGGTCGACCGCGGTTCGGCGATCCGAGGGTGCCGTCCGCGACCGACCGGCCGCAGGCATCGTCTCGGTTCACCACAGCGAATCAGGAACTAGCTGATGCGCTTCAACGCCTCCGCGGTCAGCGTGGCCGCGGCCTCGCCCGCGGTCGCGGCGCCGTCCGAGGTGATCTTGTCGAACAGTGCCGGGTACTCCGAGATGTCCTTCTTCGCGCGGCCCGCGTAGTGCAGGAGCGTGTTCGCGGAGTGGTAGCGGACCAGGTACTCGTCGTCCACGACGCCTCGGCCCAGGGCTTCGACCAGTGCGGGGGTCGGCGCGAACTGGCCGAGGGCCGCGGCGGCGTCGATGCGCACGCCCCAGAACGCGTCCGACGCCAGGACCGACGCGACCGGCCCGGCCCACGACTCGTCGCCGGTCACGATGTGCAGGGCCTGGGCCACGCGGACGAGGAACGCCTCCGTGGCGTCGACGGCCGCGGCACGCAGCAGGGTCTCCGCGCCCTCCGGTGTCATACCCTCCTCCGCGAGGGCGACGATCGACTGCGCCGCGAGGGGGTCCTGCGCCTCGAGTCCGGCGGCCAGCATGCCTGCCACCTCGGCAGGCTGGGCCGCGGCCAGGCGCGACAGCCGGGTGAAGTCGGGGCCGTCGTGCCACACCATGTAAGGATCACCGAAAACGTCGTTCCGCCAACGGGTCCAGGGATCAGCCATGAGCGCCTCGCACCACGTCAACAGTACTCAGCACCGGGACACCGCCGAAGCCGCCTGGCGGTGGGTGCTCGCGCAGATCCGCTGGAACGACGGACCGTCGATCCCGGAGTCGGTGCCCGGGCCGGAGCTGGATCCCGCCTACCGCAACGGTTTCCACATGGGAGTCGGCGGCCTGGCCTACGTGCTGGCGGAGATCGCGCACTGCCGCGAGTGGACGGTCGAGGAGACCGACCTGGCCAACGCCATCGCGGACCAGCTGACCACCGGGACTCCCGACGAGACCAGCTACACCTTCTTCGACGGCCTCGTCAGCACGATCGGCGTCCTCACCGCGCTCGACGCGCCCGGCACGCGGGCGGCCGTGCTGCGCCTGAACCAGCTCGCGACCCCGACCGGCTGGGTCCAGTCCGACTTCGAGCCTGCCGACCTCCTGCCGGACGCGCGGTTCAACGACGTCACCCTCGGCACGGCAGGCGTGCTGCTCGCCGCCGTGTGGGCCCACCGCAACGGCGTGTCCGAGGCCCGCGAGCTGGCCGAGTCGGCCGCCGCCGTGCTCGTCGACGAGATGGAGACCCTGCCGACGGGCGTCAACTGGCCGTTCGTGCCGGAGCGTTACCTGACCAGGGCGCGGCGGGACATGCCCAACTTCTCCCACGGCCTGTCCGGCATCGCGTCGGCGCTGGCGGTCGCGGGCGCCGAGCTCGGCCGCCCCGACCTGACCGCTCTGGCAACGCGGGGCGCCGAGCACCTGGTCACGCTCGGCACACTGGACGGCGCGGGTTTCGCCGTGCCGCACTACGTGCCGCGCGACGACATCGACGCGGACGAGTTCACGCACAACTGGTGCCACGGCGGTGCGGGCACGTCGCTGCTGTTCTCGGCCCTGCACCGGGCGGGTGTCGCGGAGGTGGCGGGGGACGCGCCGCTGACGTGGCACCGCCGGTGCCTGCACGGTGTCCGCGCGTCGGGCCTGCCCGCGCGGCGGTACCCGGGTTTCTGGGACAACGACGGCCGCTGCTGCGGGACCGCCGGGGTGGCCGACATCTTCCTCAGCTCGTGGCAGCGGTCGGGTGATCCCGACGACCTGGCGTTCGCGCTGCTGCTGGCCGACACCCTGGTCGAGCGGGCGGTCGTGTCGGGTCCGCACGCGTACTGGCGGTTCACCGAGCACCGCGACGCCGAGCCGTTGCTGCCGCCCGGCGTCGGCTGGGGGCAGGGCGCGGCCGGCATCGCGGCGTACCTGTTCCGCGTGAGCCGCCTGGACCGGGACGCCGCGGTGGTCGCGCGGATGGACTCGTGGTGGACCACCGACCGGTGACCGGCCAGGGCGCGGCCGGGCATGGTTCCGCCCACAGCGAACGCATGGTCGCAGGGGTCCGTCCGCCGTGGTCGGGTCCCCCGAGGGTCTTACCACGATCAGGTGACGGCACCGGGTTCTGGTGCAGCCGGAATCTCCGACCGGGAGCGGATGGCACGGCGGGGCAGAACGGGCATCGTGGTGGTCGGGGAGGGAGACGGCCACGACGTCTGGGGCCTCGAGGGGTGGTCCCAGCCGTCGTGACCGTCGTGTCCACAGTGGAGGGCGTCAGCTCCGTGCGGTGCGCGTGAACCCGACCTTGAACATCTGGCCGGGCAGGTCGTTCACCACGTACCACTCACCGTCACGGTCGACACCGAACGAGGTCACCTGAGTGGGGAACTCGCCGATCGTGCCGTTCGTGTACGTGCCGTTCGGGTTGGCCCGCACGGCCCACGCGGTGTTCGAGCAGTAGTCGGTCGCCACGTACGTGCCGCCGACGAGGCTCGCGTACTGCCTGCCCCGGTAGACCATGCCGCCGATGACCGCACAGCCCTGGACCGACGACTGGTACTCGAACACCGGGTCGGTGTAGGTCTTGGTGGGGTCGCAGCGGTCCGGGTTGAACACGGTCGTGCCCTCGCGGCAGGACCAGCCGAGGTTCGCGCCACCCTGGTTGCGCCTGAGGTGGTCGACCTCCTCGCGCGTGCCCTGGCCGACATCGCCGATCCACAGCGAGCCGTCGAGCTTGTCGAAGGAGAAGCGCCACGGGTTGCGGCCGCCGTAGACCCAGATCTCGGGCCGCGCGCCCGCCACGCCGACGAACGGGTTGTCGCGCGGCACGCAGTAGGGCAGGGCACCGCAGGTCCGGTTGACGTCGATGCGCAGGATCTTGCCGAGCAGCGTGGAAAGGCTCTGGCCGCTCCCGAACGGGTCGGCGGCGTTGCCGCCGTCGCCGAGCGACCAGTACAGGTAGCCGTCGGCGCCGAAGGCGAGCTGGCCGCCGTTGTGGTTGGAGAACTCCGCGTGCGGCTGGGTCAGCAGGACCCTCTCGGAGGCCGGGTTGCCGAGCTGGATGCGCGAGAGCGTGAGCGTGCCGGAAGGCAGGCTCGTGTAGGCGATGTACACCAGTCTGGTCGCGGTGAAGTTGGGCGCCGGGACGATGCCGAGCAACCCGCGCTCGTTGCCGCTGATGTCGACGCGGTCGCGGATGTCGAGCACCGGGTCGGCGGCGAGGCCGGTGGTGGGGTGGTAGGCACGCACGGTGCCCTGCTTCTCGACGACGAGCATGCGTCCGTCGGGCAGCCCGGCGAGCGCGACGGGTCGCTGCAGGCCGAAGGGCACGAGCTGGGTCGTGGTGACCGTGATCTGGTCGAGGGGCACCGGTCCCACCGCGGCGGCCGGTCCGGGGGTGGACAGGGAAAGAGCGAGGGCGCCGACTGCGATGGCACCCGACAGGCGACGACGGTGTCGCGGCATACCGAACTCCTCGGAATGGCAGGAACATACCGGAGGTCTTTCTGGGAGCGCTCCCAAACCATACCGCCTCGTATTCGACCATGGCCAGTGCGCGACCGGGACTGGCGGCGCGGGCGCGTCCGAGCTGGTCAGCACCTCCCGGCGGCCCTCAAAGCCGCCCGAACGGGCAGGGGTCGAGGGGGTGTCGCGGCGTTCAATGAGCGGGACCCGGTGAGCGAGAGGTACAGGACATGACGGAGAACGAGGCGCAGGAGGCGCGCGCCGAGCTACGTGGCGTGCAGTTCGAGGAGACGGACGAGCAGATCGAGGTCGTCGACGTCGAGGAGATGACCGAGGAGGAGTTGGCATGACTGGGGCACTGGCGAAGGTCACCGCGGTGACCAACGCGATCAAGGAGGCCTGGTGGCTCGTCGAGAAGAGCGAGTCCGTGGTCAACGTGCAGGCGGACCAGGCCAACGCGGTGCCGGAGGGGTCGAACTGGACCACCGACCTGTCCGAGGCGGCAGGCCCGAACTACAAGGACGTCACCTACCGAAGCTCCTGGTACATCTGGAACCCGTTCGGTGAGGACCACGAGTCGAACACCACCATCACGATGCGGGTGTTCTGGATGTACGGCGCCAAGTACCGGGGCGGCGGCGCGTTCATCCCGACCGCGTGGGTGGACATCGTGCACCTGGACCCCGGCTACAACAACGACATCGACATCCACGTGACCGCGGGCCAACCGTCGAACGTGGGCACCGAGACCGCCCCGATCGCCGCGCTGCCCCTGAGCATCACGGTGAAGGAGGACTCGATGATCCCCGGCCAGGACAACCAGGAGACCTACACCGTCATGCTGTACGGCACGGGCCACGGCCAGGTCTACGGCTGAAGCGCCCGCGACGCACTGAAGGACTCCTTCCTGACGCCCAGCGTTACGAAGGAGTCCTTCAGTGCGTCTAGCCGGCGGCCACGGCCACCGGGCGGGTGCCGATCGTGTCGTCCTCGGAGAGGATTCGGCGGGCTATGGTGGCCACGGCCTCGCGGAGGTCGGTCTCCGGTTGGCGGCCGAGGTCCTGTTCCACCTGTCGCTCCAGCCAGCCTGCCCATGCCTCGCGGATCAGTTCCGCCTCCTGGTGGCCGGTCTCCGTGTGCTCGTACGTCCACCCCTCCCGCCTCAGGTACCCGTCGGCGACCATCCGGTCGAACACCGGGGCCAGCACCTCCGGCGGCACCCGTCGCCGCAGCGCTACCTGCTCCAGGTCCGCCGTGCCGAACCGGCGCGTGGCCACCTCCACCTGGATCACCGTCCACGCCCCCGCCACATCCAGCCGCGTGCCGGACTCGGCCACGAGGCGCCGCAGCGCGTCCGACTCCGTCGCGGCCAGGATGCGCCCCACCGCCGCCTCCAGCGCCCGCTTCGAGTCCGCACCGGTCGGCGAACCGAAGCCCTCACCCATGTCCGTCGAGCTGAGTCGGGCACTGTCGCGCAGCCGCACCTGTTTCAGGAACAACGCCACCACGAAACCCAGCAGCGCCATGGGGATGGTCCACATGAACACGGTCTGCAGCGCATCCGCGTACGCCTGGACCAGCGGCTCGCGGGTGGCCACCGGCAACGCGTGCAGGCGTTGCGGGCTCTGGGCGGCCGCCTCGATCACCCGTGGGTCGGCCGCGCCCGTCCGGACGGCGGCAACCACTGCCGACGTCAGGTCCGGGGTCAGCGCGTTCGTGTAGATGGTGCCGAACACGGCCGTGCCGAACGCCCCACCCAGGGTCCGGAAGAACGTCACCCCGGACGTCGCGGTCCCCAGGTCCGCGTAGTCCACGGTGTTCTGCACCGCGATCGTCAGCACCTGCATGCACAGCCCCAGCCCCAGCCCGAGCACCAGCATGTACAGCGACGACACCCACGCGCTCGTGTGCTGGTCCATCCGCGACAGCAGGAACAGCCCGAACGCCATCACGAGCGACCCCACGATCGGGAAGTACCGGTACCGGCCGGTCCTGCTGATCACGTTGCCGCTGAAGATCGACGCGATCAGCAACCCCACCACGAGCGGCAGCGTGCGCACGCCCGCGAGCGTCGCCGAGTCGCCGTCCACGTACTGCAGGAAGCTCGGCAGGAACACCATCGCGCCGAGCATCGCGAAGCCGACGATGAAGCTGAGCAGCGAGCACACCGCGAACACCGGATTGCGGAACAGGCGCATCGGCAGCATCGGCTCCGCGGCACGGGTCTCGACCCAGCAGAACAACGCGAGCGCGACGGCACCGCCCGCGAACAGCCCGATGATCACCGACGAGCCCCACGGGTACTCGCTGCCGCCCCAGCTCGTCGCCAGGACCAGCGCGCTCGACCCGACCGCGACCAGGCCGATGCCGAGGTAGTCGATGACGACCTTGGCCGCCGACCGCACCACCGGGATCGTCCGCGCCGCCAGGACGACCACGATGATCGCGATCGGCACGTTGACGTAGAACGCCCACCGCCACGACAGGTGGTCGGTGAACAACCCGCCGAGCAGCGGGCCGATCACCGTCGCCACGCCGAACACCGCACCCATCGCACCCTGGTACTTGCCGCGCTCCCGCAGCGGGATGACGTCCGCGATCAACGCCATCGCCGTGACGAGCAGGCCGCCCGCGCCGACGCCCTGCAGGCCGCGCCAGATGACGAGCAGGGTCATGTTCGTCGCCGTGCCGCACAGGAACGAGCCGGTGATGAAGATGGCCGTGGACAGCTGGAAGACGAGCTTGCGGCCGAACAGGTCACCGAACTTGCCCGCGAGCGCCGTCGCGACGGTCTCGGCGAGCAGGTAGGCCGTCGCCACCCACGACATGTGTGCCGCGCCACCGAGGTCGGACACGATCGTCGGCAGTGCCGTGCCGACGATCGTCTGGTCGAGTGCCGCGAGCAGCATGCCCAGCATGATCGTCACGAAGACGATGTTCCGTCGCCGGTTGTCCAGCATCGGCGGGGCCGGGTCGCTCTTGACCTGCGAGATGTCGGTGGTGGTCACGGCCCAACCATCACACCGCGGGGACGCGCCCGCATTCCGAGTCACCCGGGTGAGGTCAGGTCACCGTCCAGATCCTCGCCACGGTCCGGCCGAAGGACGGGGAGAAGCTGATCCGGTCGACCTCGAAGTCGGTGGGGACCTGGAAGTAGATCGTCCACTTCGCCTCCGCGCCCGGGGGCAGCGGTCCCTCCCGGTCCGCGAACGCGCCGTAGACGTGCGAGGTGTACGCCTCGTCCTGTGCGTTGTGGACGGCGAAGATGCGCAGGTCGGCGTCGCTCTGCTCGTCCTCGTAGGCGGCCCTGCCCTCGTTGCGGACGGTGAGGTCGACGGCCAGCAGGCGGCGGTCCTCCTCGGCGTAGACCTGGCCGCGCGGCTCGACGGGGTCGGTGACCTTCGTCGGCGTCACCGCCAGGCGGAACTCGTCGCCGTCGGACGTGCCCTCGACCTCCTGCCCGGTGCCCAGCGGCTTCGTCGCGGGGCCGTTCCTCCTGGGGGGCGGCTTCGGTGCCTCCTTCACGGCCTGACCCGCGGTCTTCCAGGTCAGCACCTCGTCGTCCGGGCCGAACCCGCCGGTGAACTCGACCTCGTCGACGGTGACGTCCTCGGGGATCTCGGCGGTGGTGAACCCGACCATGCTCTGCCTCGGCGAGAGGCGCAGCTGGTCGAACATCGCGCCCGCCGAGGTTTCGAGTAGCGAGTCGTCATAGGTCGTGCCATTGTTGCCGACGAAATGCGTCGTCCCGACCGGGCCGATCAGGATGTCCTCGGCGTCGACGTTGGTCACCAGCCACCGCACGGCGACGAGCCGCGTGCCCTCCTCGGGCTCGGAGCTGTACTCGCTCTCCCGGTAGACCGGCGCGGGGTCGACCAGTGCCAGCGGTGTCACGTCGAGGTTCCCCCGGACGTCGGAGGTCTGCGTGACGCCCACGACCTGCTCCGGCGTCGCCTCACCGGCGACCGCCGAGGCACACCCGGAAACCGCGCACAGGACCAATGCCAGCAGTGCCACCCACCGCCGCGCCGCCACGGTCACGCCCACGGCTCACCCGGCACCCGGACCGCCGCGTCCCGCTCGGCGGCCTCGTCGAAGGCCAGTGCGACGCGGTGGTCGTGGATGCCGTCGGCCAGCGGGTAGGGCTGCGGGCCGCCGTCCACCCACGCGGCCGTGTCCTCCAGCAGCGTCGCGATGGCGACCTCCTCGTCGTTCCACCGCTGCCCCTGGTAGGGGTTGCGGTAGAGGACCTGGTCACCGAAGGAGATGTGGTCGGTGTCGAAGCCGTCCAGGTCCAGGTCGTAGCCGGTCTGGCGGCGCACGAGCTGTGTCGTGACGATGGTCCGGTCGGCGACCAGGCGCACGCACTCCTGGTCACGCAGCTCGCCGGACGTGCCCCGCACCAGCAGCCGCCGCATGAGCAGCTGGTTGTGCCACTGGTTGTCGGTGAAGTCGTAGAGCCCGAACCCGCCGCCGTCGAACGCGAGCGTCGCGACCGTGGTCGTCGCGGGCCTGACCTCGACGGGGTCGGTCCAGCCCGCCCGGTCGAGCGGGTCGGCCAGCGGCGCGGTCGTCCTGGTCGCCCGCACCTCGACGGGCCCGCGCCCGATGCCGAGGAACGTCCGGATCAGCGACACCGCGTGGTACTGGTGCGTCGAGGAGACGTCGACGCGGGTCGGCGTGCCGAGGACACCCGACCTGACGAGCGCGAGCCGTGCCGCGTGGGCGGGCATGCGGGTGTACTGCTCGGCGACCTGGACGAGCCCGCTCGCGCCGACCGCGTGCCACAGCCTGCGCAGGCCGTCGAGGTCGGGGGCGGGCGGTGTCTCGGCGAGCACCCGCAGGCCCCGCTCGACAAGCTCGGTGACGAGCGTCGGCGTGACTGCCCACGGCACCGACGTCACGACGAAGTCCGGCTTGCGCTCGAGACACTCGTCCAGCGACGTGTACACCGGCACCGGCAGCTCCCGCTGTCGCCGCCGCGAGACCACGCCGACACAGTCGAGGCCGGTCAGCGCCCCGCCGAGGCGCCAGAAGTACTCAGCACGCCAACCCGTACCGACTATCGCGAATTTCGTCACCCGGGAAAAGTATCCCCCGTTCGTGAAGCAACATCCTGGGGGCGTCAGACATCTACTGGATGTGTGAGCCGAGTCGGGGGCGGGTGGGCTCACACACCGTCACACACACTGGGGAACTTTCTCGCATGTCCTGGATCGAGGTGACCCCTGTCGCGCTCGTCGCGGCCGGGTGGTTGTTCGGGCCCGGTCTTCCGGTCGCCTTTCTGGTGGGGCTACGGGGGATCGCGGCGTTCGCGCTGGCCCCCGTGGTCGGCATCGCCGTCGTCGCGTCGACCGCGGTGGTCGCGAGCACGGTCGGCCTCGACTGGTCGGTGCCGGTGGCGCTCGGCGGCACGCTCGTCGCGGCAGCGGTGGCCGGGTTGCTCGCGTTCCTGTTGCGCCGCAAGGACTTGCTGCGGCCGACAGCGGACCCGTGGCGGCTGACCGCCATCGCACTGGTCGGGCTGCTGCCGGCACTTGCGCTGGCCGCACTCGCGGTCATGCAGGCGGTCGGGCCGCCGGACAGCATCTCGCAGGTCTACGACACGCCCTACCACTACAACGCGCTCGCCCACATCAGGGACGCGCACGACGCGTCGTCGCTGACCCTGCACGCGTTGGGTGACCCGGAGACGCCCGCGATGTTCTACCCGGCGGCGTGGCACGGCCTCGCGTCGCTCGTCATGATGTCCACCGGGGTGTCGATTCCCGTTGCCGCCAACGTGTTCTGCGCGGTGATCACGATCCTGGTCTGGCCGGTGGCGTGCCTGCTGCTGGTGCGCCAGCTGTTCGGCCGCAACACCGCCGCGCTCGCGATCGCGGGCGTGGTGTCGATCGCGTTCCCCGCCTTCCCGTGGGACTTCTTCGGGTGGGGCGTGCTGTGGCCGAACCTGCTCGGCATGGCCGTGGCACCCGCGATCTTCGCGCTCGTCCTGACGGTCACCGGCTGGGTGCGTGACGACGTGATCGGCAGGGGCCGGGCGTGGCTGCTGCTCGCGGTCGCCGTCGTGGCGGCCGGTTTCGCGCACCCGAACGTGCTGTTCTCGTTGGTCGTGCTGTCACTCTTCCCCGCGGGGGCCGCGCTCTTCGTGCGTGCCAAGCGTTTGCGCGAGGACGGGAACGGGCGGCGCGGCGTCGTCGAGTGCGTGGTGTTCGCCGTGGTGGTGCTCGGCGCGTGGGCGTGGTCGGCCACCACGCCGATGTTCGACAACGTGCGCGACTGGCCGTGGGCACCGTTCGAGACACCGGCCGCGGCGGTCGGCGAGGTGCTGCTCAACGCCACCAACCAGCGGGAGGCGCTGTGGCTGCTGTCCGCGGTGGTGGTCGTCGGCGCGCTGACCGCACGGCGCATGCCCGCGATCCGGTGGGTGCTGGCCGGCCACCTGGTCGCCGCGTTCCTGTTCGTGCTCGCCGCCGGGCTCAACCGGCCGGACACCCGCGTGTTCACCGGATACTGGTACAACGACTCGCACCGGCTCGCCGCGATGCTGCCGATCACCGGGGTGCCGCTGGCGATCGCGGGTGTGCTGTTCCTTGCCGCCAGGGCCCGGCCGCTCGCGGAGCGCCTCGCGCCGGTACGTGCCAGGACCGCGCCCGCGCTTTCCGTTGTGCTGCTCGTGGTTCTCGTCGTACTGACGGGTGGCCTGTACCCGGACGACCGGGAGAACCGGATCACGGTGACGTATCCGAGGGTCGAGAAGGACAAGCTGGTGAACGACCGGATGCGTGCGTTCTACGACCGGGTCGCCGAGCGGGTCCCCTCGGACGCCGTGGTGCTCGGCAACCCGTTCGACGGAAGCGTGATGCTGTGGGCGCTCGCCGACCGGGAGGTGCTGTACTCGCACTTCCTCAAGGAGGAGAGCGCGGAGCAGGAGTACCTCGGCCGCAACCTCGCGGACGCGGCCGAGGACCCCAGGGTGTGCGCCGCGGTCCACCGGTACCGGGCGCAGTACGTGCTGATCGGCAGGAACGACCCGCACATCGCCGAGATCACGCCGTACGAGGGCATCGCGGGCGTGCCGTACGCCGACGGGTTCGAGCTGGTCGACCGTGCCGGGCCGACCAGGCTCTACCGAATCACCGCGTGCGGCTAGTGCCGCGTCCAGGCGAGGAGGGCACGTTTCTCCGCGGCCCAGGCGGCCGCCGGCGGCGTTGCCGGAAAGCCCGAGTACAACCCGGTACGAGCGGCTTCCCGGCGCCTTGCCAGCGACCACCTGGATCCACGGATAAACGACCCACCCCACCTGGACACGGCACTAGTCGACGTGTGCCCACGCCTTGGCGAGGGCGACCTTGCCGCCGGTCTGCAGGAGTGAGCCCGAGTACACCCGGCTGGCCAGCAGCACGATCAGCACCACAGAACCGACGAGCAGGCCCAGTGACACCAGCGGTTCCCACAGCTGGGCCTCATCGGCGAACAACCGCACCGGCATGGCGACGGCCGCCGAGAAGGGGACGTAGGACATCACCGTCATGACCGTCGCGTTGTCGGAGAAGAACGACACCAGGAAGTACGGGCCCATCACGAGCAGCATGACCACCCCGGTGGTCGACCCGAGGTCCTCCTGACGGCTGACGAGCGAGCCCGCGACCGCCCACACCGCCGCCAGCAGCACGAACCCGAGGCACATGAACGGCACGAACCACCCGAGGGCAGGCGCCACGATCGACAGCAGCGCGGTCTGGCCGCCGAGGCTCAGTGCGATCGGCGTGGCGACCGCGAGCACCACGACCTGACCGAGGGTCAGCAGCGAGTGCCCGACGATCTTGCCCGCGAGCATGGCCCGCACCGGGATCGTCGACACGAGGATCTCGACGATCCTGGTCTGCTTCTCCACGACGGTGCTCTGCGCGATGGCCACGCCACCCATCGCGAACAGCATGAACACCACCGCGAAGACCTGGATCACGATCCGCTGCTCGTCCTTGCTGACCGCCGACTGCTCCAGCAGCGCCACCGGCGGCGCGGTCGCGAGCTTGGCGACGACGCCGGTCGGCTGGTCGTCCAGAGCCACCACCCGCACGCCGCTCACCGAGTCACCCGAGGTGTCCGGCACGATCGCGGCCTCGACCTCCTCGTCGCGGACCAGCTTCTCGGCGGCGGCGACCGAGGACACGCGGGTGACCTCCATGGCGGTGCCGTCGAGCACCCGCGCCGCGTCCGCGCCGACGGCCGCCACCTTGTCCGGGCCGCCCCCGATCACCTTGGGCAGGATCGAGATGGCGAACAACAGCACCACGATCACGCCGAGCCCGATCCAGGTCCCCTTCGACCGCAGGAAGCTCCGCAGCTCCCGCTCGGCCACGAGCCTCGTGGCAGCGGTGAACCCTGTCATGTCAGATCACTTCCTTGAAGATCTCGTCGAGGGTCGGGACCACCGGCGCGAAGCTGCGCACTCCGCCCTTGTCCAGCGCCACCCGCAGGACGTCCTGGTCGGCCCGGGTGCCGTCGAGCAGTTCGAAGACCACTCGCGGGCCGTCGAGGTCCAGCACCCGCACGCCGGGGTGGTCACGCAGCCAGCCCGCGTCCGAGTCCACCACCAGCTCGAACCGGGGCGAGCCGTGCCTGGCCCGCAGGTCGTCCCGCGCGCCGGTCGCCTTGATCACACCCCCGGAGATGATCACGAGGTCGTCGCAGAGCCGTTCCACCACCGCGAGCTGGTGGCTCGAGAACAGGACCGGCACGCCGGCCGCCGCACGCTGGCGCAGCACGGCGAGCACGGTGTCGACCGCGATCGGGTCGAGGCCCGAGAAAGGCTCGTCGAGGATCAGCACGTCCGGGTCGTGCACCAGCGCCGCCGCCACCTGTACGCGCTGCTGGTTGCCCAGCGACAACGCCTCCAGCTTGTCGTCGGCGCGGTCGGTCAGCTCCAGCTCGGCCAGCAGCCGCGCGGTGTTCGCCGAGGCCTGCTCGTGGGTCAGGCCGTGGAGCTGGCCAAGCCACACGACCTGCTCGGCCACCCGCATCTTCGGGTAGAGGCCCCGCTCCTCGGGCATGTACCCGAACCGCTGCCGCACGGACTGCGTCACCGGCTCCCCCTGCCAGGTGACCGAGCCGCCCTGCGCGGCCAGCACGCCGAGGATGATCCGCATCGTGGTCGTCTTGCCCGACCCGTTGGCGCCGAGGAACCCCGTCATCCGGCCCGGCCGCACGTCGAACGACACCCCGTCGAGCACGCGGAGGTCACCGAAGCTCCGGCTGACCGTCGTCACCTTCAACATGCGGGAAGCCTAGGAACCCGACACAACCGGCACATCCGGCGTGGGACCGACCCGCTAGTCCTCCTCGCGGCCGACCCCCGGCGCGACGATCCCGTTCTCGTAGGCGAAGACCACCGCGTGGGTGCGGTCCCGCAGGGCCAGCTTCGTCAGCACCCGCGAGACGTGTGTCTTCACCGTCGTCTCGCCGAGGTACAGCTCCTTCGCGATCTCCGCGTTGCTCGCCCCCCTCGCGAGCTGCACCAGCACCTCGAACTCCCGGTCGGTCAGCTCCGGCGGCCGGTGTGCCGGCACCGGCGGCGCGGACGCGGAGAACCGGGCGATGACCCGCCGCGTGACCTCCGGCGACAGCAGCGCGTCGCCCCTCGCCACGATCCGCACGCCCTCCACCAGGTCCTCCGGCGACGCGTTCTTCAGCAGGAACCCGCTCGCGCCCGCCTGCAACGCCTCGAAGAGGTAGTCCTCGCGGTCGAACGTCGTCAGGATCACGACCCGCGTGTCACCCGAGGCGAGCACGCGCCTGGTCGCCTCGAGCCCGTCGATGCCGGGCATCTGGACGTCCATGAGCACCACGTCCGGCCGCAGTGAGACGGCGAGCTCGACGGCACGGAGCCCGTCGCCGGCCTCGCCGACGACCTCGATGTCGTCCTCCGTCCCCAGGATCATCCGGAACCCGGCACGCACCAGGTCCTGGTCGTCGGCCAACAGCACCCGCAACGTCACGACTCCACCCTCTGGTCGAGCGCGGGCAGGTTCGCCCTGACCCGGTAGCCGATGTCCCTGCGCGGTCCGGCGTCCAGCTCGCCGCCGTGCACCGCGACCCGCTCCCGCATGCCGACCAGCCCGAACCCGCCCGCCCCCGCACCCAGCGGCCCCCGGCCGTCGTCGGTGACCTCGACCTCCAGCGCGTTGTCGAGGTAGCGGACGCGGACCTCGGCGTTGCGGGCTCCCGCGTGCTTCACGACGTTCGTCAACGCCTCCTGCACCACCCGGTACGCCGACAGCGCGACGCTCTCCGGCACCGGCCGTGGCTCCCCGTAGACGCCGTGGGTCACCTCCAGCCCCGCGGCACGGGCGTTCGTCACCAGCTCGTCGAGCTGCTCGAGGCCCGGTGAGGCGCCGTGGGTGGTCTCGACGGGCTCCGCGTCCTCGGCCCGCAGGACCCCGAGCAGCCCACGCAGCTCGCCGATGGCGCTCCTCGCGGTCTCCTCGACGGTCCGCAGCGCCTCACGCGCCAGGTCGGGGTCCTTGTCGAGCACCCGCCGCGCGGCGCCCGCCTGCACCCCCATGACCGACACGTGGTGTGCGACGACGTCGTGCAGGTCCCGCGCGATCCGCAGCCGCTCCGCGACGATCGCGCCGCGCGTGTTCTGCTCCTGCGACCGGCGCAGCTGGGCGGCCCGGTACTCCAGCTCGGCCTGCCGCCGTGCCGAGAGCCACGCCATGTTGCCGAACAGGTACGCGGTGACGAAGTACACGATGTTGATCACGAGGTTGAGCATCAGGGCCGCGACGAACGGGTCGAGTGGCCCCGCCGCGTCGGAGAAGTCCGGCCTCGGCCCCCTGAACGCCTCGTAGAACGCGACCCCGAGCCACGCGCACATGACGAGGATCACGCCGGCACGCGACCACCGCGCCACGACCCGGTTCCGCTCCCACGCGCCGACCGTGTACACGGCGAGGAACAACGCGACCGACGGTGTCGTGTTGTCGCCGAGCTGGCGCCACTGCGCCACGATGAACGCCACACTCACGACGATCACCACGGCCAGCGGGTAGCGGCGCCGCACGGCAAGCGGCAGCGACAGCGCGGCACCCCAGAGAAGCTGCTCGACGAGCGACGGGGCGGCGCCGAACGCGAAGGCACCCACGCTGTTGACCAGCACGATCACGATCATGGCGCCCGCGAGGACGACGAGCGCGACCAACCTGTCGGTGCGCTGCTCGGCTGCCGTAGGCCGTGGCCGAGGCCACCGGGTCCAGTCGGGCTCCGTGGTCACCATGCGGGTCAAGGTAACCCACGGGGCTGGGAGACTCGGGGTGCCGATGGCGTCGAACACGGGGAAGGGGCGGCATGAGCGTGCTGGTCGTCGGGGCGGGGATCGCGGGGCTCACGACAGCGTTGAGCCTGCACGCGGCGGGCGTCGAGTGCCGGATCGTGGACAGGGCACGCGAACTCTCGGCCCTCGGGGTAGGTATCAACCTGCAGCCGCACGCGGTGCGCGAGCTGACCGAGCTGGGCCTCGGCGACCTGCTCGCGGAGCACGGGGTGCCGACGGCCGAGGTGGTGCACTTCGACCGGCTGGGCAACAGGATCTGGAGCGAGCCACGCGGTGTCGGGGCCGGGTACCGGTGGCCGCAGTACTCGATCCACCGCGGCACACTGCAGATGTTGCTCCTGCGTGCCGTCGAGGAACGATTGGGCACCGACGCGGTCCGGACGGGTGCGGCCTTCGTGTCCTGCGCACAGACCGCGACCGGCGTCTCGGTGCGGCTGCGGACCAGGGGCGGCGGCGAGGAGTCCGTCGAGGCGGACGCGGTCGTCGGCGCGGACGGCCTGCACTCGGCGGTCCGCGCACAGCTGCACCCCGACGAGGGTCCGCCGGTCGGCAGCGGCATCCGGATGTGGCGTGGCACGGCAGAACGCGCGCCGTTCCTCGGCGGCGCCACCATGATCGTGGCGGGCACGATGGCGGTGGCGAAGTTCGTGGCGTACCCGATCACGCCGGTGCGCGACGGCCGCACGACGGTCAACTGGGTCGCCGAGGTCCGCACGCCCGGCAACGAGGACGCGGACTGGACCACCGTCGGCAGGCTCGACGACGTCCTGCCCCACTACGCGGACTGGCGCCTGGGCTGGTTGGACCTCCCCGAGCTGCTGCGCGCGAGCGACCCGATCCTCGAGTACCCGATGGTCGACCGGGATCCGTTGCCGCACTGGGGAAACGGCCGGATCACGCTGGCGGGCGACGCCGCGCACCCGATGTACCCCATCGGCTCCAACGGCGGCTCACAGGCGATCCTCGACGCGCGGGTGCTCGCCAGGCACCTGGCGACGGCACCGGACACGGCCACCGCGCTGGCCCGCTACGAAACCGAACGCCGCGAGCCGACGAACCGCATCCTGCTGGCCAACCGGACGCTTGGCCCGGACCGCATCCTGCGGCTGGTCGCCGAACGCGCCCCGGCGGGCTTCGAGCACGTCAGCGAGGTCCTGTCGGAGGACGAACTGGCCGAGATCGGCGCGTCCTACCGGCACACCACCAGCATGGACGTGCAGGTGCTCAACTCGCGCCCGTCCTGGTCGGTGAGCCGCACACCGCGATGAACGACGCCGTGCGCTCGCCCGTCCCTACGATCGCGTCACGACAGTACCGGCGTAGCCGCCCTCCCAGTCCCGGGCCTGCAGTTCGTAAGCCTCGGCAGCTGTCCACAACGCGCCCACCACCCACCACTCCAACCCCGGAACGGCCGCCATGCGCCGCCACGCCACGGCTACGGCCGCCGAGCGCCGCGCGAACTCCCGCCCGCCCAGCTGAGCGGTCGGCAACTTCGCGATTTCCGCATACGACTCACACGCGTTTTCCAGAACAGCCTTCAGCTCCATCGGCATTACACCCGGATACACTTCACCATCCCCCAGGACATCCCCGTAATTTGATCTCATAGTCGATCCGTTCCCATTCGACGCAAACATGTCGTTTGTGTGTGCACGGCCATGAATCCCACGTCTGGACGGTACGCTCGGTTCCGGGAACTCGCCTTGAGTTCCTTGCCTGGGAACCAAGAAAGTGCGGAGCGCATGTCGGAGAAGAACCCTCAACCTCGGGACCGTCAATGGGGGGCGCGGCTCCGCGCGATACGCACCGAGCGTTGCAACCTGTTCATAGGCGACGCCGCCGCCCGCGCCGGTTGGTACGGTTCGAAGCTCAGCAGAACCGAACGGGGACTACGTCCCGTGAGCATCCAGGACGTCGCCACGCTGCTCACGGCCTGGGGCCTGCCGGCAGTGGAGCGGGAACAGGTCCTGAGCGAGCTTGTCGACGGCTCGACATCAGGATGGTGGTCCCGCCCGATACCGGGCGTACCAGAAGATGTGGGCACTTTGGCCAGCTACGAGGCAGAAGCGAGGGAACTGTTCGACGTGGCGATCGGTGCCGTACCAGGACTCGTACAGACCTATGCCTACGCGGCCGGGATCATGTCCGCTTCCGGCGTACCGCCAGCTGATATAGAGACACGATGGATGGCACGTCTCCGTAGGCAGCAGGTTCTCACGAAAGCGGACTACACGGCCTTCATCTCCGAGTCAGCCCTGCGCACGCGGTGGGGTGGCGTCGAAGCGTGGCGGGAGCAGCTCGACCGGCTGATCCACAGCGACGAGATAGGCAGGCGTATCCGAATCATTCCCGAAGACCAGACAGACTTCGCGTTGCTGCACTCATGGCTGTGGATGAGCTTCGCCCACACACCACCCGTGGTCCACGTGGAGTTGAAGACAGGGGCGACTTTCGTTCACGAAGCCGAGCAGTACACAGAGCTGTTGGGTCGGCTAGATCACGTTGGAATTCCCAGGTCGGGAACCCGTACCCTGATCAGGCGACTAATCGAGAGGGCATGATCATGACTTGGAAGAAGTCAAGCTTCACCAACACGGACAACTGCGTTGAGCTGCGTTGCCACACCGCAGCGATCCGGGACAGCAAGCACCCGCAAGCAGTCATGCCTGTCAGCCGTACCGCCCTGGCTCAACTCACCATGTTCGTTCAGGTCGAGCCGTCAGGAGCGTGCCGACGCGGCTGAATGGGTCGAGGCGCTCCGCCACGGTGGTCCACCACCGCCCGCCGACCTGACTTACCCCCCGGTAACACCCACCCCTGAGCCGACGACGTACGAGGTCATGGAGGGTGTGGAGGTGCCAGACGAGCTGCTGGCCGCACTGTTCGCGGGTTGGCGGAACGACATCGACTCGGTGCCCTACGCCCACCAGCCGGAGTGCGACCGGTTGGTCAGGGCGCTACTCCCGGACAGCGGCTCGTGACGGTGCGTCGGGCGGCGGTAGATCCACAGTTGACACTCCGCTACGATGTGCGCGGCTCGGGGGCCGTCAGTCCTACGTGGGGGTTGTCCTTCATGCGTCGTGCGCTGCCCGCCGTCGTCTCTTCGCTGCTCACCGCGGGGTTCCTGTTCGCGGGGCCACCCGCCCTTCAGGCGCAGGAGGACCCGACCCCGTCCACCTACACGTCCGTCTCGCCCGCGAGGGTGCTCGACACCCGCAACGGAACCGGTACCGGCACGACGACGCCGGTCGGTCCGGGCGCGACCATCACGCTCGACCTCGCGGGGAACGTGCCGGAGGCCGCCACGGCGGTGGTCCTCAACGTGACCGGGGTGGCGCCGACGGTCGGCACGTTCGTGACGGTCTACCCGACCGGGATCGGCAGGCCGACCACCTCGAACCTCAACCTGTCGCCCGGTGACACGCGGCCCATCCAGGTGACCGTCGCACTCGGCGCGAACCGGTCGGTCAACCTCTTCAACAACGCGGGTTCCACGCACCTGCTCGCCGACCTCGCCGGCTACTACGCCCCGGGCACCGGCGCGAAGTTCACGGCGCTGAGCCCGAACCGGGTCCTCGACACGCGCAGCACAGGAGGTCCGCTCGGCCCGAGGGCCACCCGCGTGCTCGACCTGACCAACCGGATCCCCACGTCGGCGACCGCGGTCACCTTCAACCTCACCGGCACCGGCCCGACCGCGACGACCTTCGTCAGTGCCTTCCCCACGGGCGGTTCGGTGCCGAACGCGTCGAGCCTCAACCTGCCCGCCGGCGACACGCGTGCCAACCTCGTGACCGTCGCCGTCGGCGCCGACCGCAAGGTCAGCCTGTTCAACAACGCGGGCGACGTGCAGCTCATCGCGGACCTGACCGGCTTCTACACCCCGGAATTCGGCGCGTCCTTCGTGCCGATCAACCCCGCCCGCGTGCTCGACACCCGCAACGGCACCGGCGTCGACGGCCGCACCCTGCCGGTCACCACGCGCGAGATCATCTCCGTGGACCTCACCAACGCCGTCCCGCTCACCGCGACCGGCGCCATCATCAACATCACCGGCGTCAGCGCGAGCGCGTCGACGTTCGTGACGGCGTGGCCGCAGTTCGAGAACCAGCCCGCCGCCTCGACGCTCAACCTGGGTGCCGGTCAGACCGTCCCGAACGCCGCGGTCGTGTCCTTCTCCAGGATGCGCGGCCTCAACCTGTTCAACAACGCGGGTGACGTGCACCTGATCGCCGACCTGGCGGGCGTGTTCGCCGTGTCCGAGCAGGACTGCACCACCGGCTGCGTGTACGCGTGGGGCGACAACTTCGCCCACAAGCTCGGCACCGGCGAGACCGTGACCGACTCCGGCACGCCCACGCAGGTCGCCGGGCTGTCCGGGGTGCGGGCCGTCGACGGCGGCGGCTACCGCAACGGCTACGCGCTGAAGACCGACGGCACCGTGCGTGCCTGGGGCAGCAACGACGACGGCCAGCTCGGCAACGGCTGGACCTCGGACGGCACCGGCGGCGGGTCCGCGGTGCCGGTGCCGGTCACGGGCCTGACCGGGGTCAGCGCGATCGCCGCGGGCGGGGCCACCGCGTTCGCGCTGAAGACCGACGGCACCGTCTGGTCGTGGGGCGCCGGCGTGCAGGGCATCCTCGGCAACGGCGGCACGACCGACGTGAGCGTGCCGGTGCGGGTCAGCGGGCTGACGAACGTCGTGAGCATCGCCAACACCGGCACGGCCGGGTACGCGGTGCGTGCGGACGGCACGGTCTGGGCGTGGGGCTCGAACGCGGCAGGCGCGCTCGGCCAGCCGTCGAGCGTCGCGTTCACGACGACACCCGTGCAGGTGGCGGGCCTGGACAGCGCCACGTCGGTGGCGGGCGGCGGCAACGGCGGCTACGCCGTGCGTGCGGACGGCACCGTGTGGGCGTGGGGCGTCAACACCGAGGGCCAGCTCGGCAACGGCTCGTCGGTGCTGCAGTCGGCGACGCCGGTGCGGGTCGGTGACCTGACCGGCGTGACCTCGGTCGCGGGTGGCCGCTACAACGGCTACGCGACCAGGGCCGACGGCACGGTGTGGGCGTGGGGCGCGGGCTCCGACGGCGCGCTGGGCAGCGGCGTCGACTGCTCGCAGACCGACTTCCCGTGTGCGTCGGGCGTGCCGGTCCAGGTGGCGAAGCTCGCCGACGTCACGGCCGTGGCCAGCTTCGAGTACGGCGGCCTGGTGCTTCGCGCGGACAACACCATCTCGGGCTGGGGCTTCAACGGCTCCCAGACCCTGGCCAACGACTCGGCGTACTGGTCGGCGCCGCAGCCGGTGCCCGCCAACGGGTTGAGCGGCGTCAGCGCGGTCGGCGCAGGCGAGTACTCCGCCTACGCGGTGGTCCCCAGCCCGTGAGCAATCTCCGCCTCGCGGCGGATCCCTTGCGGTAAGCGCTTGCCTGAGTGGCCCCCGGTTGTTCTAATCGTTCCAAGCAACGATGCTGAACAGCCGGGGGTTCGCTCATGCGCCGTCGAGGGTTGTCGCTCGTCTTCGTGGTGGCCGCGGTTCTGACGACGTTCCTGACGACCGTCGCCGCGACCTCCTCCGCCAACCACTCACCTGGCGCGCCGGAGCGGCTCACGGTCGACGGCCGGGTGAGTCCGCTCGCGATCGACGGGGTGCCGCACTTCTCGTGGCTGCCAACCGATCGCGACGACGACGAGGTTCAGACGGCCTACCAGGTGGTCGTCCGCCGGGGCGACCGCGTGGTGTGGGACAGCGGCCGGGTCGCCTCGACCGAGCAGTCGTGGGTGGCCGGACCGTCCCTGCCGGCAGGCACGTCCTACCGGTGGACCGTGCGGACGTGGGACCGGCGCGGCGCGGCGTCGCCGTTCGCTCCCCCGGCCGCGTTCGACACCGGCATCGGCGACGGCGACTGGTCGGGTGCCGCGTGGGTTCGCCGTGACACCACGGGAAACGACGCCGCGAACGAGTGGACACTGGCACGTAGGGTGATCCCGGTCGGGAAGAGCCGCGTGACGCGGGCACGTGTGTACGTCGCGGCCGTCGGGGACTGGGAGCTGCGCGTGGACGGCCGCTCGGTCACACGCGGCTCGTCCTACGGCTACCCGGGCGAGGGCTACTACGACGTGGCCGCCCCCGAAGTGCGGGCTTGGCGGCCGCTCGCGATCGGGATCCGTTACCACTACTGGAACTGCCGCTGCCAGGGACGCGCGAACGGCCCGGTCGACGGGCCGTCGGGCCTGCTGGTCAAGGTCGTGGTCGAGCACGCGGACGGCACGCGTGAGGTGACCGTGTCGGACAGCTCGTGGCGCCTGTCCCGCGACACGGCCGAGGACGTCTCGACGATCACCTACCGCAACTCGGACTCCGGCGACGTGGTCGAGCACCACGACGCCACGCTGGCGCAGACCGGCTGGGACACAACACGTTTCGACGACACCGCGTGGGCACCGGCGACGGTCGTCGGCAGGCACCCCAGGCCAACGCCGGAAAGCTGCACCGCGTACGGCTCGTCGCCGTGCACGATCACCCACCTCGCCGCGCAGCAGGCCCACGTCAGCCGCACGACCGTCCGGCCGGTGTCGGTGAAACGCCTGCCGGACGGGACGTTGTTCGCCGACATGGGCGAGGTCGTCTCGGCCGTGCCGAGGATCGGGTTCCGCGACGGCACGGCAGGCCACCAGGTGACCGTGACCACGAGCTACCGCCGCAACAACACCACCCTCGCCGCGGCGGTGGCTCCCGGCGCGACCACGCTGGTTCTGGCCGACGCCACAGGTGTCCACCCCGGCGACGAGATCGTCGTCGACGCGCCCGCGAGCGGCTTCGGACCGGGCGACCCGGAGACACGCACGGTCACGAGCACGAGTCCACAAGGGACTGTACTGGACCGCCCGCTGCGCAAGGCCCACGCGGCGGGAACCTGGGTGGAGAACTCGCGTGCGGGCAGGTCCGGGCTGGACACCCAGGGCAGCGACCTGCGTTACCTGTACACGCAGAAGGCAGGCAGGCAGACGGCGGAGCCGTTCACGTACTGGGGCTGGCGCTACCTGGAGATCGCCGATCCCGGCGAGCGGCTGCCGGAGATCAGCGCCGTGGTCCAGTCGACCGACGTCCGGCGCGACGAGGCGGCCACGTTCTCGAGCAGCGACCGCACGCTGGACGCCGTCTTCGACCTGATGCGGCACTCGGCGCTGATGTCGGCCCAGAACGTCTTCCTCGACACGCCGACCCGCGAGAAGGGCCAGTTCCTCGGCGACGCCATCGACATCTCGTTCGCCACCATGGCCGCGCTCGGCGAGCGGAGCCTGACCAGGCAGGCGATCGTCGAGTTCGCGCACTCGCAGTCCCGTTACTGGCCGAACGGCGCGATGAACGCCGTCTACCCCAACGGCGACGGCCGCCGCGACATCCCGGACTACACCGAGATGTTCCCCGAGTGGGTCATGCGCTACCACCAGCTCACCGGCGACGACTCCCTTGTGGCACAGGTGTTCCCGGCCCTGCGCGGGGTCGCGGACTATCTCCTCGCCTCGGTCGACGACACCGGGCTCGTCCACCAGCTGCCCGGCGGCAGCGGCGCGTACGGAGGCGGCATCATCGACTGGCCCGCCCCGATGCGTTACGACTA
Source organism: Actinophytocola oryzae (assembly GCF_004364325.1). Classification (GTDB taxonomy): domain Bacteria; phylum Actinomycetota; class Actinomycetes; order Mycobacteriales; family Pseudonocardiaceae; genus Actinophytocola; species Actinophytocola oryzae. Next base: position 163,548 of record NZ_SOCP01000003.1, read on the forward strand.
CGTGGTCACCGACAACGGCTCCCGCACGGTCGTGAACGCGCTGGCCGTCGGCGCCCTGCGTGCGGTCGCGGCCGCCGCCAGGGTCACGGGCGACCCGATCGCCGCCACCTACGACCAGCGGGCCGACGCGATCACCGCCGCCATGAACGACCGCCTCCGCGACCCGTCGACCGGCCGCTACTCCGACGGCCTCGCGCTCTCGACCGGGCAGCGCATCGACAGCTTCGCCGAGCACTCGCAGAGCTTCCCGATCGCCTACGGCGTCGCGCCCCGGGAGTCCTATGCGGACCTGAGTGCCTACCTCGACGAGCTGGGCATGCGGCAGGGCCCGATGACCCTGCGACAGCTCCTCACGGCACTGGAGAGGACCGGCCGCACGGACACGCTCGTGCGGCTGCTCACCGACCCCGAGGGCGACGGGCCGGCGCGGACACTCGCCGAGGGCGGCACGTTCATGTGGGAGCAGTGGACCCCCGGCTGCGCGGTCGCGGGCTGCACCGGCGCGGACGTGAGCCAGCGCAGCAGTGAGAGCCTGTCGCACGGCTGGGGCGCGGCGGGCATCACGGGCATCCTCCGGGGACTGTTGGGCGTGGCGGTCACGAGCCCCGGTGCCGCGACGGTCACGGTCACCCCACCCGCGACCGGGCTCGACCGCGCGAGCGGTACGGTCTGGACGGAACGCGGCCCACTACGAGTGAAGTGGACGAACGGCCACCGAGGCACTGAAGTCGACATCACCGTCCCGGTAAACGTCACCGCGACGGTCGTACTGCCGAACGGCTCGACCCACACCGTCGGCTCCGGCCACTCCCACGTCGCGAGCTGACCCCCCCGCGCCCAACGCACTGAAGGACGCCTTCCTGACGCTGGACGTACTGAAGGCGTCCTTCATAACACCGGGCGTCCAAGTCACCGGGAACCGCGCACGGATCGCCGTGCGAGTACGAAGGAAGTCCGGCGAAAGCCGGAAGTGAGCCGCCGTCCCTACCGTGAAAATCACACACGAGGGGGCGTGAGGAAGGCGGCTCTGTCGTCATGAAACTGGCAATGTTCGGCGGGAAGCCCGCGGTCAGACGAGAGTACCGGCGGCTGGAGTGGCCCGTCGTCACGGACGCCGACCGCGAGGCCGTGGCCCGCGTGCTCGACAGTCGCAAGTTCACGGTCGGCGCCAAGAACGAGGCCGAGATCCACGGCCTGGAGCGGGAATGGGCCGAGTTCTGCGGCACCCGCTACGCGGTGTCGGTCAACAGCGGGACGGTCGCGCTGGAGCTGGCGCTGGCCGCACTCGGTCTCCAGCCCGGCGACGAGGTCATCGTGCCCGCGCTGAGCTACGTCGCGACCGCGATGGCGCCCCTGTACTCGCTCGCGGTACCTGTGTTCGTCGACATCGACCCGGTGACCTTCAACATCGACGTCTCCAGGATCGAAGCCAAGATCACCAACCGCACGCGGGCGATCGTGCCGGTGCACCTGGGCGGTCTGCCCGCGGACATGGACGAGATCCTCGCGCTGGCAAGGAAGTACGACCTGCTCGTGGTCGAGGACGCCGTGCAGGCGCAGGGCGGCATCTACCGCGAGCGCACGTGCGGGTCGATCGGCCACGCGGGCGTGTTCAGCCTCAACGTGGAGAAGAGCATCCCGACCTGCGGCGAGGGCGGCCTGGTCGTCACCGACCGGGAGGACGTCGTCGAGCGCATCCGCAGCCTGCGCATCCTCGGCGAGGACCTGTCCACCGAGGAGCGGCTGTACGTCTCCGCGACGCGGGGCTCGAACCTCAAGCTCAGCTCGGTGCTCGCCGCGTTCACCCGCAGTCAGCTCGACCGTTTCTGGCAGTACCAGGAGAAACGGGACGAGAACACGCCCGTGTTCGTCGACCGCCTCGCGCAGCTGCCCGGCATCGTCGCGCCGACCGTCCCCGACGACCGCACGCACATGTGGCACATGCTGCGCTTCCGGTTCGACCCGACGGCAGCGGGCCTGGTCGGCGTCACCCCTGGCCGGTTCCGTGCCGCGCTGCGCCGCGCGCTGCTCGCCGAGGGCGTGCCCCTCACGCACTACCAGATCATCCCGCTGCCCGGCCAACCCGTGTTCCAGGAGCAGAACGCCTTCGGGAACGGGCTGCCGTGGACGCTGCCCGGCACCAACCCGCAGCGCTACGACCTCGCCGACTACCCGGTGACGTGCCAGGTCATCGAGGACTCCCTGTGCCTGCGCAGGATGCACCTCAACCCCGAGGCCGGTCCCGCGCTCGCCGAGTACGCGACGGCGTTCGAACGCGTGTGGGACAACCTGCCCCGGATCGCCCGCTACGCCCGCTCCATGCCGTACGAGCCGCCGTGGCACGCCGTGCCCAACGGCCCGCGCCTCGCCGAGCTGGACGCGGCATGACCACCGCGGCCGTCACCGACGACCTCGGGTTGCGGCGGGTCGCCCTCGCCGTGCGGGAACACGTGCTCGCGATCGGCGCGGGCCCGATCGGGACACACGTCGGCGGCGCGCTCTCCGCGACGGACATCCTCGTGGCGCTGTACCGGGAGGTGTTACGCGTGCGGCCGGACGAGCCACGCTGGCCAGGCCGCGACCACTTCATCCTCAGCAAGGGACACGCGTCCGCCGCCCTGTACGCGACGCTCGCCGAGTGCGGGTTCTTCCCCGTCGACGAGCTGGCCACCTACGGCCGCTCGGACGGCCGTCTGATGGCACACCCGACTCCGGCCGTGCCTGGCGTCGAGTTCGCCACGGGCTCGCTCGGCCACGGCCTCGCGCTCGGCGCGGGGCTCGGACTCGCGGCCAGGCGCGCGGGCAGGCCCAACCGGGTGTACGTGCTGATGGGTGACGGCGAGCTGCAGGAGGGCTCGGTGTGGGAGGCCGCGATGGCCGCCGCACACTACCGGCTGGACAACGTGACCGCGATCGTCGACCGGAACCGCCTGCAGATCAGCGGGTCCACGGAGGAGCGCATGGGCCTGGAGCCGCTGGCCGACAAGTGGCGGGCGTTCGGCTGGGCGGTGTCCGATGTGGACGGGCATGATTTCGCGCAGCTGGTGCCCGCGTTGCTGGCCCGCGCCGAGGGCAGGCCGACGGTCCTGCTCGCGGACACGGTGAAGGGCCGGGGTGTGCGCCACCTCCACCACCGCAAGCAGAGCCACTTCGCGAAGCTCGGACGGGCGGCCTACGAGCGGGCGCTCACGGCACTGCGGGGCGTCGCATGACCAGCGCGGTCGTGGCGTCCGACCGGGCCGCCTACCGTGCCACGCTGCTGGACCTGGCGCGGGCGGACTCGCGGATCTGGTGCCTGGACTCGGACATGGGCGGCCTGGAGAAGCAGTTCCAGGCCGAACTGCCCGACCAGTACGTCGACGTTGGCATCGCCGAGGCGAACCTCATGTCGTTCTCCGCCGCGCTGGCGAGCACGGGACTGCTGCCGTTCGCCAACACCATGGCGGCGTTCGCGTCCGCGCGGGCGCTGGAACAGGTGAAGCTGGACATCGCCTACCACGACCTGCCGGTGCGGATCGTCGGGACGCACGCGGGGTTCTCGGCCGCGCACTACGGCCCGACCCACCACGCGACGCAGGACCTCGCGACCATGCGGGCCCTGCCGAACATGACGGTGCTGACCCCCGCGGACGCCGGTGAGACCGCCAGTCTGGTGAAGGCGGCGGCATACCTGCCCGGCCCGGTCTACCTACGGCTTGGACGCAACGACATGGCGCCGGTGTACGACGTCGCGCCGGAGGTGACCATCGGCCGGGCCGCACGGCTGCGCCCCGGCAACGACGTCACGCTCGTGGCGGCGGGTGCGCTGCCGGTGCGTTTCGCACTCGACGCGGCGGCGACGCTCGCGGCGCGGGGCATCGCGGCGCGGGTGCTGAACATGCACACGATCAAGCCGCTCGACGTGCCCGCGCTGGTCGCCGCGGCGGCCGAGACCGCGGGGGTGGTGACGGTCGAGGACCACTCGGTGTTCGGCGGCCTCGGCGGCGCGGTCGCGGAGGCACTGTCCGAACACCACCCGACGACCGTGCGGCGAGTGGGCGTCGCCGACGTGTTCTGCCACCGCCCGGGAACGCACGCCGAGCAGCTCGCGGCGGCGGGGGTGTCGCCTGCCCACATCGTGGCGGCGGCGCTCACGGTAACGGAAACTATCAAGGAGGAACGGGAATGACCACCGCGGTGAGCAACTGCCCAGACTGCACGGAGGCCGTGCCTGCCGGTGACCTGCGTGTGACGCAGGTCCTGGTGTGCCCCGGCTGCGAGGCCGAGCTGGAGGTGATCAGCGTCGACCCGGTCGAGTACGCGCTGGCGCCGGACATCGAGGAAGACTTCGGGGAGTGACGTGCGCGCCAACACGGGTCGGGACGGTCGCCTGGCCGTCCTGACCACCCGCGCCCGCCTCGAGGAGCGGCTGATCTTCGCCGCCTTCGACCGACGGGGTATCCCCTACGTGCAGGTGGACGACCGCACGCTGATCCACCACCTCGGCGCGCCGGGCGTCACCTACCGCGGCGTCCTGAACCGGATCATGTCCCACACTCGCAGCGTCTACGCGACGAGGCTCTTCGAGGCGACCGGCCACCGGGTGTTCAACCCCAGCACCGTGGTCGACGTGTGCGGCGACAAGATCCTCACCTCGCTGGCCCTGACGCGGGCCGGCCTCCCCACGCCCGCGACGACCGTGGCGATCACGCCCGACGCGGCACTGGCGGCCATCGAGCAGGTGGGCTACCCGGCCGTGATCAAGCCGGCCGTAGGCTCGTGGGGCCGCCTGCTGTCCAAGGTGAACGACCGGGACGCGGCCGAGACCCTCATAGAGCACAAGCAGTCGCTGCGGTCGCCGGTCCACAACGTCTACTACATCCAGGAGTACGTCGACAAGCCCGACCGCGACATCCGGGTGATCGTCCTCGGTGACGAGCCGGTCGCCGCGGTCTACCGGCGCTCCGACCACTGGATCACCAACACGGCACGCGGCGCGACCACGGCCGCGTGCACGTTGACCGATGAGCTGCGCTCCCTCGCGCTGCGGGCGGCCGGGGCCGTCGGCGGCGGCATGCTGGCCGTCGACCTGCTGGAGCGCTCGACGGGTGAGCTGCTCGTCACGGAGGTCAACCACACCATGGAGTTCCACGGCCTCGCGGCCGTCGCGGACGTGGACCTCGCCGACCTGATCGTCACACACGTGGACCGCGCACTGAGCACAGTGGACACACTGGAGCGTGCGGCATGAGGGCGACGGTCGTCGGCGGCAGCGGCTACATCGGCGGCGAGCTGGTCCGACTCCTGCTGGGTCACCCGCACGTTGAGCTGGTGACCGTCACGTCGGACCGGTACGCGGGCCGCCCGTTGCGTGCCGCACACCCGAACCTGCGTGGCCGCACGGCACTGTCGTTCATACCGGCGACCGAGGCCGGCGAGTCGGACGTGGTGTTCCTCGCCGTTCCGCACGGCGCGGCAGCGAAGGAGATCGACCACTGGTCGACCCGCGCACCGAGGATCGTCGACCTGAGCGCGGACTTCCGCCTGCGGGACGACGCACTGCGCGAGCGCCATTACCCCGGTGCCGCACCGGATCCGGGCTGGCTGGCGAAGTTCCGCACGGGTATCCCGGAGCTGAACCGGGAGAACCTGCGTGGCGCCACCCACATCTCGGTGGCGGGCTGCATGGCCAACGCCGCGATCCTCGCACTGCACCCCCTCGCCGCGGCAGGCCTGGTCGCGGGCACGGTCCTGGTCGACGCCCGCACCGGCTCGTCCGGCGGCGGTCGCACCCCCGACGAGGGCAGCCACCACCCGGAACGCAGCGGCGTGCTGCGGATGGCGAAACCCCACGGCCACCGGCACATCGCGGAGATCACCCAGGCGTGCGGGCTCGACGTGCACATGTCCGTCACGGCCGTGCCGTCGGTGCGCGGGGTGCAGGTGGTCAGCCACGTCACGCTGGCGAAGCCACTGTCCGAACGCGATCTCTGGGCCGTGTACCGCGACGCCTACCGCGACGAGCCGTTCGTGCGGCTGGTCCGCGAGCGGTCGGCACTGCACCGCATGCCGGAGCCGAAACTGCTGTCCGGCACCAACTTCTGCGACATCGGCCTCGCGCTGACCCCCGGCACCGAGCACCTCGTCGTGGTGTCGGCCATCGACAACCTGGTCAAGGGAGGTGCGGGAAATGCCGTCCAGTGCCTCAACATCGCGACAGGCTGGGACGAGACGACCGGTCTCGAGTTCACCGGCCTGCACCCGCTCTGAGCGTTACGTGGTGAAGCTGGGCGGCGCGCTCGACGACGAGATGACCCGTGCCTGCGCGGACGTCCGCACTCTGGTGTCCGGGGGCGCCGAGGTGGTGGTGGTCCACGGCGGCGGCGCGGCGGCGGACCGCGTGGGCACGGAACTCGGCCGCCCGACCCGCCACCTGACCTCCCGCGACGGCCGCCGCAGCCGCTACACGGACGCCGCGGCGCTGGACACGCTGATGCTGGGCATCCTGGGCCGTGTCAAGCCCACGATCGTGACGGCACTGGCCTCGCTGGGGGTCCGGGCCGTGGGACTGTCCGGACTGGACGGTGGCATGGTGACGGCCACCCGCAACCGCGCGTCGCGGGCGATCCTGGACGGCATGGAGGTCATCGTGCGAGACGACCTGTCCGGCCGTCTGTCCGATGTGGATGCGTCCCTGCCGAACACGTTGCTGGCGGCTGGTTTCGTCCCGGTGATCTCCCCGCCGGCCCTGAGCACGGACGGCCCGCTGAACGTCGACGCGGACCGGCTGGCCGCCGCGCTGGCGGTGGCACTGTCGGCGGACACGCTGGTCGTGCTGTCGAACGTCCCCGGTCTGCTGCGGGACAGGCACGATCCCGCGTCGCTGATCACGTCGGTGCCGGTGGACGCGCCGGAGGAGTACCTGGCCCTCGCGGAGGGCCGCATGAAAGTCAAGCTCAGGGCCGCGGTCGAGGCACGCAGGGCAGGCGTCGGCACGGTGGTCCTCGCCGACGGCCGCACCGACTCCCCCGTCCTGACCGCGACCGGCACCCGGTTCGTCACCCGAGAGGAACACCATGCGCGAGCGAGCTGAGGACCTCCTGTACCGCATGGTGGCCATCGACTCGGTGTCGGGCAACGAGAATCGCCTGGCCGACTTCCTGGTCGAGGAGCTGCGCGAGTGGGGCTTCACGACCCATCTGGACGAGGTGGGCAACGCGATAGCCCGACGCGGCGACCCGAACGCGCCCATGGTGATGCTGACCGGCCACATGGACACCGTCCCCGGCGGCCCACCGGTGCGCCGCGACGGCGACCTGCTCCACGGCCGGGGCGCGGTCGACGCGAAAGGCCCGCTGGCGACGATGATCTGCGCTGCGGCACAGGCCGATGTGGACGGTGTGCAGTACGTGGTGGCCGGAGTGGTGGAGGAGGAGACCTACGGCAAGGGCGCGACGCACCTGGCCGAGTGCTTCCGCCCGGCGGTGGGGTTCGTCGGCGAGCCCAACGGCTGGGCTGGTGTCGGCATCGGCTACAAGGGCCGGATCATGTTGCGCTACAGCGTGTCCCGCCCAGCTGTGCACACGGCGAGCCCGGAGGAGAAGGCGTCCGAGGCGGCGGTGGCGTTCTGGCACGACATCCTCACGTACTGCAGATCCGTGACCACGAGCGAGAAGGCGTTCGACCGCCCCATCCCCACACTGAACGAGATGACGGGCGACATCGAGCAGGCGCGACTGGTCGTCTCCGTGCGGACGCCCCCGGGCTTCGACGTCGAGGCCTTCGAGTCCTTCCTGGCGACGGCGACCCGGGACGGCGACCTGGTCGTCGACGACCGCACCCCGGGCGTCAGGGTCGACCACCGAGGCGCCGCCGTGCGGGCACTGTGTGCGGGCATCCGGGCCCACGGCGCCCGCCCGACGCTGAAGCTCAAGACCGGCACGGCCGACCTGAACATCGTCGAACCACGCTGGCAGATCCCGATGGCGGTGTACGGCCCCGGCGACTCGGCACTGGACCACACGGACAACGAGCACATCTCCCTGACCGAGTACGCAACCGCGATCGAGGTCCTACGCGGCGCGCTCGACCACCTCGCCACCGACCTGCGCGGATAGCACTGTCACGGTGGCCGAGGGGAAGTGCCGCCGCCAACGACCGGACAGAGCGGCGAGAACCGCGACGAGGGCGCCGGCGAGCGCGCCGAGCAGCAGGAAGGAGACCCGCCCCGTCACCTCGTACAACACGACCCCGACCACCGGCCCGAGCACGTTCCCGACGTCGGAGACGAGCCCGAACAACCCGAACGCGGCACCCTGGCTGGCGGCGGCCGACTTCAGCTCCACGATCCCCCGACGCGCGGTCAGGAACAGCACGGCATACCCCACCATCACGACCAGGAAGGCCCCGGCGACAGGCAGAACGGCCGAACTGGCGGCCATCCCGGCAAGCCCGCCACCAAGCAGGAAGAGCCCAGCCGCGACGAGCGGCACGAGTCCGAAGCGTTCGGCGAACCGGCCGAGCGCCCACATGCTGACGGCCGAGGTGGCCAGACCCACCACGAAGACGATGGAGATGGCACCGTGCGCCGATCCGCCGGCCGCGTCACTCAGGTAGAGCGGCAGGACCGGCTCGAGCGAGGTGTACACGAGGTGTGTGAACAGGTCGAGCAGGCCGAGCACGAGCACCCACACCCACCACTCGCGTGCGGCGGATCCGGTCTGCCCGGTGGTGTCGGCTTCCTCCACCGGCATGTCCGGAATGGCCCGCAGCAACCCGAAGGCGGTCAGCGAGGTGAGGACGGCGCCGACGAGGAACAGTGCCTCGAGCCCGAGCGGCGCGGCGACACCCGCCACCAGCGGCCCGAGCAGGAACCCGGCGACGGCGGCGGACCCGAAGTTCCCCATCATGCGACTGGAGGAGATCTCGTAACGCCTGCAGAGCGCGGACATCCCGGCGTAGAGCGCCGGCGTGACGAGCCCTTCCCCGATCCCCCAGACGAACCGCCCGACGAGCAGCGTCACGGGATCGCCGGCGAACGCCGTGAGCACGATCCCCACCGCGGCGACGTTCAGTGCCACGCACGCCACCGCTCGTGGCCGCCAACGGTCCACCCACGCACCGCCGACGGGCTGGAACAACGCCTTGGCCGCGGCGAAGAGCGCGAACATCAACGCGATGGTGACCGGCCCGGCGCCGACCCGCGTCTCGAGGTCGGGCACGAACGGGATCAGCACGGTGTACGAGGCGTTGACACTGATGACCGCGAGGAGGAGCAGCAGGGCGCGCCGCTGTCCCATCAGGCGGCCTGGATGTAGGCGTGCAGGGTGGCGTGCATGCCGTTGAGCGCGGTGGCCAGCTCGGGACGGGCCGTGGGCGCGTAGACCATGGCCCACAGCTCGGTGGCGTCGAGGCCGTGGCGTTCCTTGAAGCGGTAGTTGTCGCGGCCCCACTCGATGCGCCGCATGCCGTTGTCGTAGGCCCACTGCGTCGCGCGGTACATGAGCGCGATGTAGGTGCTGTACTCCCGCATGCTCGCGTAGTCGACGCCGCCGCACATGTAGGTGACCTCGTCACCGCGCCGGAACCCGAAGAACACGCCGAGGAGCCGGTCACCGGCCTGTGCCGCGACGAGCACGGCGCCGGGGATGTCGAGCATCCCGTGCAGGGCCGCCTCGTCGAAGAGGGCGGGCCACTCGTTCTTGTCACTGGTGTCGACGGTGAGCGGGAACGCGTCGGCGACGAGGTGGTGCGCGGTGGGGCCGTCGAGGACGCGCACCCGGAGGCCACGTTCCCCTGCGCGGCGCAGCCGTCGCTCGACGTCCCGCCGGATCTTGTTGTCGAGGCGGTAGAGGTGGTCCCCGAAGGTCCCGACGACGTCGATGCCGTAGGTCCGTTCCAGGTGGACGGTCCCGACGGGCGGCCCGGCGACGTCGAGCCAGCTGTCCACCCCGGCACTGGTCAGGTTGGGGACGACGAGCACCTCGGCCGCGCCGCGCCTGACCCAGTCCATGCCGGTGGCGTAGGCGCCCTCGACGAGTCTGCGGTCGATGGACCCGCGCTTGCCGTACATGGAGTAGGGCGAGCCGGCGAAGACGACCGGGTTGCCGAACCGTCCGACCAGGCCACACTGCAGTTCGTAGCCGAACCAGAATGGTGAGAGGGTGGTCTCGTAGAGGGGAAGGACCTCGTCCGCGGCGGAGACGTACGCGTGCCGCGTGCGCTGCTCGATCCCGATCCGCTCCCAGCCGCGCAACCACGCGGAGGAGTCGTAGAGGCAGCTGGCCCGTACCTCGCCGGGCACCTCGTCGACCAGCACCCACTCACCCGAACTCGCACCGGTGACCGCCATGCCCAAACCCCGTCCGCGTGGAAGCAACACCCACCAGCGAACGTAACTCGCACCGGGTAACCAGCTCTCCACTATCGACTGGACCCACACTGGAGCGCCCCCGGCCCCATGCCCCGCCCCGCCCCGCCCCGATGCACTGAAAGACGCCTTCGTAACGTCCAGCGTTAGGAAGGCGTCCTTCAGTGCACCCGGCGTCACGAAGGCTCCCATCAGTGCGCCCAGCGTTACGAAGGCGTCCTTCAGTGCGCCCAGCGTTACGAAGGCGTCCTTCAGTACGCCCAGCGTAACGAAGGCTCCCATCAGTGCGCCCAGCGTTACGAAGGCGTCCTTCAGTACGCCCAACGTTAGGAAGGCGTCCTTCAGTGCATCGGGGTGGGCCGGTGGGGTTACAGGGTTACTCGCAGTGCAGGCGGCAGCCGGTCGGCGTGGGCGCGGACCATCTCGTTGCACAGGTCCCAGATCCGCTCGACCGGCAGGGCACCCGACGTCGCCGGGTCCACCATCGCGGCCTGGCGGATGTGGCGAGGCTCCTCGTCGACGGCCGCGCGGACCACCAGGTCGTTCATGCTCAGGTAGTTGCGGTTCAACGCGGCCAGCTGTGGCGGCAGGTCCCCGATCCTCGTCGGCCGCACCCCCGACCCGTCCACGAGGCACGGCACCTCGACCGTCCCGCCCGACGGCAGGTTCGAGATCAACCCCCGGTTGGGCACGTTCCCGTACACGACCCTCGGTGTCCCCGTCGCGATGCTGTGGATCACCTGCGGGGCGTACTCCATCGTCGGCTCGACCTCCAGCGGCTCACCTGCCGCCAGCGCCGCCCGGGTCTGCTCGTAGCTCGCGACGTTCTCGTCCGTGATCCCCAGGTAATCACCCACGGGGATGCGCAGGCGCGCGATCTCCGAGTCGTGGTGCAGGTACCACGGCACGTACTCCGACGAGTGTTCGCTGGTCTCCGTCGGGTAGTAGCCGAGGCGGCGGTACATGTCGACACGCACCCGCCGCCGCAGCTCCGGGTCGGCCTCGACCAACGCGTCCAGCGCGTCGTACAGGTTCACGCCGTCGCGAGTCCACGACAGCACCCACGCCTGGTGGTTGACCCCCGCCGCAACGTACGTGACCTCCTCGAACGGCACGTCCACCAGCTCCGACAGGCCACGCATCGTCCAGTACACCGAATGGCACAGGCCGACCACGCGGGTCAGCCCGGTCACCTCCGTCAGGTACTGCACGTTCATCGCCATCGGGTTGGTGTAGTTCAGCAGCCACGCCGACGGGCACACCTCCGCGATGTCGGCACCCAGTGCCCTGAGCAGCGGGAACGTGCGCAGCGCACGGAAGATGCCGCCGATCCCCAGTGTGTCGCCGATGGTCTGGCGCACCCCGAACCTGGCCGGGACGTCGAAGTCGGTCCTGGTGGTCTCCGCCATGCCGACCTGCACGATGTTGATGACGAAGTCGGCCCCCGCCAACGCCTCCCGCCGGTCGGCGTGCGCGGTCACGGTCGGCGACATCCCCCGTGACGTCCCGATGTACCGCGCCGCTGCCTCCGAAGTGGACAGTCGCTCCCGGTCGATGTCGTGCAGCGCGATGTGCACGTCCCGCAGCTCCGGGAAGGCGAACAGGTCCGCCAGCAGACCCTGCGTGAACACGACGCTGCCCGCGCCGACGAAAGTGATCTTCATGCCTGGGTCCCCTCGAGATGGCTCATGACGTCGTCCCACGTCGGCTGGGCGGCCGTGCCACCCACGTCCCGCGTGGACAGTGCACCGCACACGGTCGCGACGTCGAGCGACCGCTCCACGGACAGCCCGTGCGACCTCGCCGCGATGAAACCCGCGGCGAAGCTGTCACCGGCTCCTACCGTGTCCACAGCGGACACCGCGATACCCTTGTTGTGCAGCACCTTCCTTCCATTGTGGCAGAACGCTCCTGCCGCGCCGTTCTTCACCGCCACCACCGGCACCCGCGTGGCGAGTACCTCGGCCGCTGCGCTCACCGAGTCGGCACCGGACAGCCGCAACGCCTCCCTCGCGTTCGGCAGCAGGACGTCCACGGCGTCGAGCATCGCGCCGACGTCCCACTCCCCCGACGGGTCGTCGTTGGTGTCCAGGGACGTGGTGGCCCCGTGTGCCCGCGCCTCCTCCAGCAGGCGAGGCAGCACCGCCGCCATCGGCGGCATCAGGAAGTACGACGACACGTGCACATGCCGTGCCGAGACGAGCAGCGCACGTGGCACGTCGAAGGCGGCACCCACCCCGGCTGTCAGCATCGCCCGGTCGTCGTCGCGTGTGACGACTACCGTCAGCGGCGTCGGCAACGCGGGGTCCACCACCAGCGCCGAGGTGTCGACTCCTCGTGACGCCAGGGAGTCCAGCACGAACCGGCCCGCGCCGTCGTCGCCGATCCGCCCCGCGATGGCTACCGACAGCCCGAGCCGGGCGGCACCGCACGCGGTGATCGCGCCGGAACCGCCGAGCACCAGCGAACCGGACGCGACGAGCTGCTCCTGCTGCCCGAAGGCGAGCGGTTCCGTCAGCGGGCCGACGATCACATCGGGGTTCGCGTCCCCGATGACCAGGAGATCGACCACGTCAGGCCTTGAGCCCGGTGGCCGTGACCGACTGGATGAACGTCTTCTGCGCGCCGAGGAACGCCAGCAGCACCGGCACCACGACGATCACGTTCCCCGCCATGACCGCCGCCCAGTTGGTGTGGTGCAGGCCCTGGAACGTCGTCAGTCCCAACTGGAGCGTGTACTGCGTGTCGTGGTTGATCGCGATCAGCGGCCACGTCAGGTCGTTCCACGTCGTCAGGAAGGTCAGCACCGCGACGGTCGCGAGCGCGGGCCGGGACAGCGGCAGCACGATCCGGACCAGCACCCCGAGCGTCGAGCAGCCGTCGATCCACGCCGCCTCCTCCAGTTCCCTCGGCAGGGACAGGAAGAACTGCCGCATCAGGAACACGGCGAACGGGGTAACCAGTGACGGCAGGATCAACGCGCCGAGGGTGTCGATCAGCCCCAGCTGCCGCATCACGATGAACGTCGGGATCATCGTGAGCTGGAAGGGGATCGCCATCGTCGCGAGCATCAGCACCAGCAGCACCCGCGAGCCGCCGAACCGCAGCCGGGCGAACGCGTACCCGGCCAGCGCGCCGAAGACCAGGTTCGCCACCACGGCCGTGACCGACACGATCAGCGAGTTCGTGAACCACCTGGGGAACAGGGAGTTGCCGAAGACGTACGAGTACCCGTCGAAGTGGATGCCGTTGGGCCACAGGGCCGGCGGGAACTGGTTGATCTGCGCGTTGGTCATCACCGAGCTGATCACCAGCCACAGCAGGGGGATCGCGAACAGCAGCGCCAGCGGCGCGAGCAGCAGGTGCCACGCGCTGAACGGCAGCCGGAGGCGGGTCGCCCGCACCTCGGGTGTGGTCCTCGGCTCGACCAGGTCGACGGCCGCGGTCATCGCGCCACCCCCTCCGTGCGGCGCCGTGCCAACCGGAACACGACGGCGATCACCAGTAGCGCTACGGCGAGCACGTACGCGGCGGCCGCGCCGTACCCGGCGGTGAAGCTCTTGAAGGCCTGCTCCCACACGAAGTACACGATGACCGTGGTCGACCCGAGCGGCCCGCCCTTGGTCGTCACGTACACCAGGTCGAACACCTGCAGTGCCTGGATCGCCTGCCACAGCACGAGGAACACCGTGATCGGCGTCAGTGTCGGCAGCACGACGTGCCGCAGGACCTGCCCCCGTCCGGCCCCGTCGAGGCGCGCCGCCTCCACGAGGGACGGTGGCACGTCCTGCAGCGCGGCGAGGTACACCACGACGCAGAACCCGGTCCCGCTCCACAGGGTGATCCCGACGAGGACGAGCAGCGCCTGCCCGGGATCGGTCAGGAAACCCTGGGTGGACAACCCGATGCGGTGCAGCAGCGAGTTGGCGACCCCGAACTCGGGGTCGAGGATGAACGAGAACAACACACCCTGTGCCGTCGCCGACACCACGAACGGGATGAACATCAGCGTGCGGTACAGCCCGACCAACCGGATCCGCTGGTTCAGCACCAGCGCCAGCAGCAGCCCGAACACGATGGAGAGCGGCACGTACAACACCGTGTACAGCACGGTGTTGCGCACGGCCTGCCCGAACCTCGGGTCCTGCACGAGCGCGTCGTAGTTGTCCAGCCCCACCCACCGGCTCGGCGTCACGAGGTCGTTGGCCTGGAAGGAAAGGAGCAACGACCAGAGCACCGGCACGATACTCAGTCCGAGAATCACGAGCACGGCGGGCGAGATGAACGCCCACGCGGTCCCTGTCTCACGACGCGGGCGCCGGGTCGGGGTGATGGTGATCGGCACAGGGTCTCCTCAGCGCGGGATGCGTAATGCCGCGTCGGCCTCGTCTGCGCAGGTGCGCATCGCTTCCTCCGGGGTGCTCTTCCCGAGCAGCACGGAGGTGATCGCGGTCGCCAGTGCCTGCGAGATGTCGGGGTAGGCGGGGTGCACCGGCCGCACCCTCGCCGACTCCAGGGCCGTCGCGAACACCTTCAGGCCAGGGGTTTCCGCGGCGTACTGGCTCCACTCGGGACTGGACTCGCTCTCCTGGCTCAGCGGCAGGCTGCCCGCGCCGAGCGCCCAGCGCACGTCCTGTTCCGGCTGGATCAGCCAGCTCACGAACGTGCGGGCCGCCTCGACCCGCGCCGCCCCGTTGTCGAAAACCGTCCACGTGTCCGGGCCGGAGATCGTGACCGGCTTCCCGTTGAAGCTCGGTAGCGGCACGACCTCGTAGTCCACCCCTGCGTCGAGGATGTCGGGCAGCTGCCACGGCCCGGTGACGACCATGCCCATGCGACCGGAGTTGTACACCTGGTACATCTGCTCACTGCCGGACTTCGGGTCGATGTAGACACTCTTGTCGCGCGCCAGGTCCCGCACGACCTCGAGTGCCTCCACGCCCGCGTCCGCGAACCCGATGCCACGCCCGTTCGAGCCGATGACGTCGCCGCCCGCGTCCCAGACGAGCGGCCACAGCCGCCAGACGGTGTCCTCGTCACCAGCACCCGGCCAGCCGGTGCCGAACGTGCCGGTGTCCACATTGGTCAGCGCCTTGGCCGTGGACACGAAGTCGTCCCACCGCCAGTTCTCCTTCGGCAGGTCGACTCCCGCCGCGGAGAACACGGTTTTGTTGCACACCACCGCGAGCGAGTCCACGAGTGCGGGCGCCGCACGGACCTGACCGTTGATCATGACCGCGTCGCGGACCGGCTTCCAGTAGTTGGTGCCCGCGATCGTGTCGCCCATGTCCACAACTTTCGGACTACGCGCGATGTTCGCGAGGTCCGAACCGAAGATGTAGGCGACGTCGGGATAGGAACCCGCCGCCAACGCCGCGAGGACCTTCTGCAGCATCGCGTCACTCAGTACGCCGCCACCCGTGTCCACCTTGATGTTCGGGTGAGAACGCTCGAAGTCCGCGACCAGGTCCTCGATGACCAGGACGGCTGTGTCGCCTTGGCCGTGCCAGAAGTTGATGGTCACCGTGCCACCGGAGTCCGCGTCATCGGTGGCACAGCCCGCGAGAGCCGCACCCGCGGTGACACCGAGAGCGCCTCGCAACAAATCACGTCGAGTTAACACGTCTGGTAAACGTAGTCGGAACTGTCCGGTGTGGATACATCGACATCCCGGCGGACTACGCTGAGTGTGCTGCCGAAGTCGGCGCACGCCGCGCGCAGACCTCGTGCGGAGTACTCGATGATGATCACGTTGTTGCCGAAGGCATCCACGTAGTCACCACATTCCGTCCACTCGGCACACTCCTCGGCGACCGCGAAGTCGAGGCCGTTGGCCACGCGGTTCCCAGCCAGCTCAACAGTGTTCTTCTGTGCGATGGCGAGCCCGGCGCCGTGTGCGTGTGCGGACAACAGCTTGATGTAGGCCTGGGCCTGGTTCGCAGTCAGCAAGTTGTCGGGTGCACGAGTGAACGTGTCGAAGTTGTCCGGCTCGACCGCCCGGAAGCCCTTGGCCGCGCACTGGTCGATCCACGCGTCGACCTTCGCCGCGATGCGTTCGCGCTTGGCGGCGGTGCGGATGTCGAGCATCGCCTCGCCCCAGTCCTCGTCGTAGACGATGTCGCCGCGCGAGTCGCGGAGCAGGAGGTCACCCCACTCGCCCTCGGTGTCCGGCTGGGCCTGGAACGCGTTGACGTAACAGATGTTGTAGAGCCCGGCCGCCGGTGCGTCGCCGTGGTCGCGGCTCACGACCCGGACGCCGGACGGCGGGGTGTAGGCGCCGCCGATCTGGTAGTCGAACCTGGCGTGCGCGGGCGGCAGCGAGACCGCGGCGGAGGCGTCGGCGGTCACGAACAACGCCGCGACGACGGCACCGACCAGGGGGAGAACGCGAGCGCGAGTAGTCATCATCGGTGGGAGCTCCATGATGATCGCGGGATACGTCCCCGCCTCGGACCGCGAAAGCGACCTGGCGACACAGTCCGGGCTCGGGCCGACGGCCCATACCGGCTGGGCGTACCTCTGGCGCCGGGTGCTCATCCCCGGCGTGCTTCCCAGCAGTAAAACGAGGTACACGAAGGGTTGTCAAGAGAGGCGGGCGATTACTCCCTGAATGCGACGCGCCCGGGTCTCCGGCTTCTTCGCCGACTCGACCGCCTCGGCGCTCTCACGCTGGTGGGTGTAGGAGAGCCTGTCCCAGCTCGGCCGGAGCCCGGCCTCGTCGATGGCCGCGGCCAGGTCGTCCGGCGGCGTGACCACTCTCGGCTCGTCGTCGGCGGCGATGGCCACCACGAACGGCTCGCCCGCCGCGATACCCGCCGCGGCGGCGTTGGCCTTGTTGAGCGGGAGGAAGTACTCGTCGCCGTAGACGGCCACGGTGGACCGGTAGCTGTGCTCCCTGTCGGCCCGCACGGTCACGACGACCGGCGGCCGGGACTTCCCGAACAGCGCCCGCACGTCGACCGGGACCCTGACCGCCCCACCGGCCGCGCTGTCGAGCACGACCCCGAACTCGACGGGGTCCACTGTGGACATCAGTCCTCGACCCAGCCGTGCTCTCGCGCCTTGGCCACAAGGCCCTGGCGCGCCTGGAGGATCTGCTGCGCGGACATCGTCGGCGCGGCGGACAGCAGGGTCTCGGTGACCTCCGCGACGTACTTCTTCGTCGACAGGACGTCACACAGGTCGCTGTCGAGCCCTCGCGCCGGCTCCGGCGAGTCGAGCAGGCGGACGTGCGAGGCCTTGGGCCCGCGCTCCCCCTCCTCGACCGTGAACTCCACCACCGCGCCGGGAGTGAGCAGCCGCTTGTCGAACGCGAGGTCGTTCACGTGAATGAACACGTCCTCGCCGCCGCCCTCCGGCGCGACGAAACCATATCCCCGCACCTCGTCGAAACGGACCACTTTGCCGCTGACCATCACAACACCTACGCCTCTTACCGCAACTGAAACCCACCCGCCGCAACCATAGCGCATGATTGGTACACCCCGGGAACCACCACGACCTCCCGGCCACACCGCCTTCACCCAATGCGGTGACCATCCCGCACGGCGTCGAGTTATCCGTATTCCGCCACAGTGTCGCAACCGGAAAACATATGCGCCGCCTGCATTTCTCCGTGTCCTTATCCGAGGCAGGGCCGTGCGGGCCGGGTCCCGAGGACCTCCTGCCGGAGCGTCTTGCGTGCTAAGGTCGGTGTTCCACTGCACGACGGTCGTTCCGCCACACGGCACAGCGAGGCACCATGACACTCGCGCTGGAGGACCTGACGGTCATCGATCTGACCCAGGTGATGGCCGGGCCTTTCTGCTGCCAGCTGCTCGGCGACCTCGGCGCCGACGTGATCAAGGTCGAGCCGCCCCGGGGGGACGCGACGCGCGAGGCCACCGGCCACCGCCTGCCGCACGGGGAGAGCGCCGCCTTCCTGGCCGTCAACCGCAACAAGCGCGGGATCTCCGTCGACCTGCGGTCCAACGGCGGTCTCGAGGCGTTCCGCAGGCTCGCACGCGACGCCGACGTGGTCGTCGAGAGCTTCCGCCCGGGTGTCGCGAGGAGACTCGGCGTCGACTACGAGTCGCTGCGGCGGGACAACGAGCGGCTGGTACACGCCTCCGTCTCGGGTTTCGGCCAGACCGGCCCGTACGCGAACCGCCCTGGCTACGACCTGATCGCCCAGGCCATGTCCGGCATCATGAGCGTCACCGGCGACCCGGACGGCCCGCCGACGAAGTCCGGCGTCCCCGTCGCCGACCTGTCCGCGGGACTGCTGTGTGCGGTGGGCATCCTGTCGGCCCTCCACTCCCGCACGGTCACCGGGCGCGGTCAGGCCGTCGACACCTCCCTGTACGACGCGGCGCTCGCCATGTCCGTGTGGGAGACCGCCGAGCTGTGGGCGACCGGCGAGGCACCGACGCGGCTCGGCTCGGCTCACCGGATCAACGCGCCCTACGAGGCCTTCCCCACCCGCGACGGGCACCTCACGGTCGGCGCCAACAACGCACGCCTGTGGGACCGGCTCTGCGTGGCCCTGGACCGGCCCGACCTGTTCGCCGACCCCCGGTTCGCCACCAACGACGACCGCGTCCGCAACCGTGCGGCGCTCAGGGGGGAACTGGCCGAGACACTGTCCACGAAGGACACCGACGCCTGGGTGGAACTGCTGCTGGGCGCCGGGGTGCCCGCCGGGCCCATCCGCGACTACCGGCAGTCCTGCGCGGACCCGCACACGCTGGCCCGCGAGATGGTGGTCGAGCTGGACCACCCGGTCGAGGGTCGGGTCCACGCGCTCGGCGTCCCCGTGAAGCTGTCCGGCACACCCGGCACGATCCGCCGTACCCCGCCGAGCCTCGGCGAGCACACCGACGAGCTGCTCCGTGCCGCCGGCTACACCGACCCCGAGATCGCCGCACTGCGTGCCGAGGGAGCCGTCACGTGAACCTCATCATGAAGATCGACGGGCCGGTGGCGACCGCCACGATCAACCGGCCGGACGCCCGCAACGCCATGACCATGGCGATGTACGACTCGCTCGCCGAGTTCTGCGCGTGGGTCGACGACAGCGCGGAGGTCCGGGTCGCGGTCCTGAAGGGCGCGGGCAGCAAGGCTTTCGTCTCCGGCACCGACATCAACCACTTCCGGGGCTTCGAGAGCGCGGAGGACGGTGTGCGCTACGAGAAGCACATCGAGTCCGTGTTGGCACGCCTGGAACAGGTGACCGTACCGACGATAGCGGTGGTCGACGGCTACGCCACCGGCGGCGGGCTGTCCATGGCCGCCGCGTGCGACCTCCGGATCTGCGACAGGAACGCCAAGTTCGGGCTGCCCATCGCCCGCACGCTCGGCAACTGCGTGTCCATGGCGACCTACGCCCGGCTCGTCCGCCTGATCGGCGCCGCACGCACGCTGCACCTCGTCTACACGGCCGGTTTCGTCGACGGCGAGCAGGCACTCGCCGTCGGCCTCGCCTCCGAGCTGGTCGACGACGCCGACGCCCGCGTGGCGGAGCTGTGCGAACAGCTGGCCGGCCACGCGCCGCTCACCATGCGTGCCAGCAAGATCGCGTTGGGGCGCCTGCGTGACCGGGAGCTACCGCCCGACGAGGACCTGATCCGCCTCTGCTACGGCAGCGAGGACTTCGCGGAGGGCGTGAACGCCTTCCTGGACAAGCGAAAGCCACGCTGGCAGGGCCGATGACCTCACAACGGCCGCCGGTACCCGAGTGTCGCGCTGACGCGTCGCGCGGCCTCGGTCACCAGCGCGCCGTAGCGTGGCCGCAGCTCGTCGGTCATCCGGCTGCCCGGCGTGGAGATCGACAGGCTCGCCTGCGTGCGGCCCTCGTGGTCGAAGATCGGCGACGCGACGGCCGCGATGTCACTGCGCCACTCCCCGGAGTTGGTGGCGAACCCGCGCTCCCGCACCCGTTCCAGCTCGACGAGGAACTCCGCCCAGTCCACGATCGTCCGCTCGGTGTAGCGGTCGAGGTGGTCGCCGACGATGGCCCTGACCTCCTCGACCGGCCGGTGGGCGAGCATGGCCTTGCCGTTGGACGAGCCGTGCAGCGGCACCGCGCTGCCGAGCGTGATCACCGCGCGGACCGGGTGCTCCGTCTCGACCTTCTCGATCAGGACCGCGCGATCCCCTTCCAGGACCATGAGATGCGCGGTCTCGCCGGTCTCCCTGCGCAGCTCCTTCATGACCGGCAGCGCCGCGTCGCGCACGCCGAGGTCCGGCAGCGCTCGCTGTCCTATGTGGAGCGCCCGGTTGGTGAGCACCCAGCTCGTGGGTTCCGCGCCGGACGGGCAGATCCAGCCTGCCGTCCACAGTGTCTGGAGCGCTCGCTGCACGGTGGTCTTCGGCATCCGCAGTCGGCGGGACAGCTCCCCGACCCCGGCCGGCTGCGTGAACGCGACCTCCTCGAGCACCCGGAAGGTCCCGAGCACGGTACGCATTCCCTCACTCATGGCGGCAGTCTATGGTCACAGCCACCCTGGGGCGACGAAGATGGCCCACGAAAGCACCGGCGCCACGATGATCATCGACAGGCCCCACACCATCAGGCCGCGGAACACCCGGTCCCGCACCTCGGGGCCGCTGCTCGCGACGACGAGCGCGCCGCTGGTGGAGAACGGCGAGGAGTCGACGACCGACGACGAGATCGCCAGCGCGATGATCATCCCGACCGCGCCGACCTCGCCCGCGAGCAGGAACGGCACCGCGAGCGGGATGAGCGCGCCGAGGATGCCGGTGGTGGACGCGAACGCCGACACCGCGGCACCGATCAGGCAGATCACGAACGCGGCGAGCAGCGGGGCGCCGATCTTCGCGACGCTGTCGCCCAGCATGTCGATGGTGCCGATGGTCTGCATCAGGCTCACGTAGGTCACCACGCCGCAGATGAGCAGCACGGTCGGCCACGCCACCTCCGCCACGCTTCCCTTGCACTCTTTGGGGAACAGGATGCAGATGACGGTGGCGATGGACAGGGCGAGCAGGCCGACGTCGATGTCGAAGACGAGCGCGCCCACCACGAGCGCGACCAGGCCGGTCAACGTGGCGACACGTTGGATGTCGAGGGTGACCACCTGCTCGGTCACCGGCGTCTCGGTCCTGGTGGCGACCGGGCCCGGCGAGCCGGTACCGCCTGCCGGTTCGCCGGGCCCGGCATCCGCCTCGGCGCCCTGTCCCACGGGCTCGACCCGCCTGCTGAGCAGCTCCCGGCCGCCGAACATCACGAAGACCGCGACGGACAGCGCCGCGTTGAACAGGAACGTGCTCGCCCACAGCAGACCGGGGTTGCTCGCCAGGTGCTCGCGTTCCACCACGCCGTTGGTGATCACGCCGAACACGCCGATCGGCGAGAACCCGCCCGCGCTCGCGCCGTTGATGATCAGCAGGCCCATCAGCAGCGGGTTGATGCGGTGGCGGGCGGCGAAGCTCAGCCCGATCGGCGCCATGATCGCGACCGCGCCGGGCACGACCGCGCCCACCGACGTGAGCACCGCGGTGACCACGAACATCACCCACGGGATGAACGCGATCCTGCCCCGCACGGCCAGCACGCCGACGTGGACGAGCCAGTCGACCGTGCCGTTTCCCTTGGCGATGGCGAAGAGCAGCGTCACCCCGACCAGTACGACGAAGAGGTCACCGGGAAAACCGGCGAAAAGGTCGTCCTCGCTGACGTCGAATACGAGGGTGCCGAGCAGGAAAGCACCCAGGAATGCGATCGCCCCCATGTTCACCGATCGCAGCGTGGCAAGCAGGACGATGAGTACGAGTCCAACGATGGAGATTATCTGCATGGTCATGGGGACTCCCGAGACCGCCGCGGCTCGTGCAGGACGGGAGCCACTATGACGTGACTCACAAGTGACAGTCAATAGGTAACGAGAAACCGACAGGAGTTGGCGATGCCATACCCGGCCGGACGGCATTTCCTGCAAATTCCCGGTCCGACAAATGTGCCCGACCGTGTGTTGCGTGCCATTTCCGCACCGACGATCGACCACCGGGGTCCCGATTTCGCGGTGCTCGCCCGCGAGGTGCTCGACGCGCTGAAACCCGTGTTCGGCACGTCCGATCCGGTGGTCGCCTACCCGTCGTCCGGCACGGGGGCGTGGGAGGCCGCGCTGGTCAACACGCTCAGCCCCGGCGACCGGGTGCTGGCGTTCGAGACCGGTCACTTCGCGACGCTCTGGCGCGACCTCGCGGTGAACCTCGGGCTGGACGTGGACCTCGTGCCCGGCGACTGGCGTCACGGCGTGGATCCCGCCGTGCTGGCGGAGAAACTGGCCGGGGACAGCACGATCAAGGCCGTCTGCGTGGTGCACAACGAGACGTCGACCGGCGTGACCAGCAGGGTTCCCGAGATCCGGCGGGCACTCGACGAGGCGGGCCACCCGGCGCTGCTGCTCGTGGACACGGTCTCCTCACTCGGGTCCGTCGAGTACCGGCACGACGAGTGGGGCGTGGACGTCACGGTCTCCTGCTCCCAGAAGGGTTTGCTCCTCCCACCGGGCCTCGGGTTCAACGCGGTGAGCGAGAAGGCGCTGCGCGCGGCCGAAAGCGCCGGGTTCCGGCGTGCCTACTGGGACTGGCGTCCGATCCTCGCGGCCAACGAGCGCGGCTACTTCCCCTACACCCCACCGACGAACCTGCTGTACGGGCTGCGGGAGAGCCTCGCGATCCTCGCCGAGGAGGGCCTCGAGGCCGTGTTCGCCAGACACCGCAGACACGGCGAGGCCACGCGGGCGGCCGTACGGGGCTGGGGCCTTGAGGTCCTGGCGCTGGACGAGCGTGAGTACTCGCCGGTCCTCACCGCCGTCCTCGTGCCGGAGGGGCACGACGCGGACAAGATCCGCGCGCTCATCCTCGACCGCTTCAACATGTCGCTCGGCACCGGCCTCGGGCGCCTCGCGGGCCGGGTGTTCCGCATCGGGCACCTCGGCCACTTCAACGACGTCTCACTCGCCGGCACGCTCTCCGGGGTCCACATGGGACTGTCGCTCGCCGGCGTGCCGGTCCGCCCCGGCGGGGTCGACGCCGCACTGCGGGTCCTGGAGCTGACATGAGCCTGGCACAACGGCTCCGCCGCGACCTGGCGGGCGAGGTCCGGTTCGACGACTACACCCGGCAGCTGTACGCGCGGGACGCCAGCATGTACGCGATCACCCCGCTCGGCGTGGCGTTCCCGCGTGACGTCGACGACGTGGCCGCGGCGGTGGCCGCCGCCCGCGAGCACGGCGTGCCGGTCGTCCCCAGGGGTGCCGGCACGAGCCTCGCCGGCCAGACGGTCGGCCCCGGCATCGTGCTGGACCTGTCCCGGCACCTGAACAGGATCCTCGAGCTGGACCCGCAGGCACGCACCGCGCTCGTCGAACCTGGCGTGGTCCAGGACCAGCTCAACCGTGCCGCCTCGGCGCACGGGCTGATGTTCGGCCCGGACACCTCCACCAGCAACCGCGCCACGATCGGCGGGATGATCGGCAACAACTCCGCAGGCAGCGGTTCCGTGCGGTACGGCATGACCATCGACCACGTCCGCGAGCTGGACGTCGTGCTCTCCGACGCGTCGACCGCCCACCTCGCACCGGGTGTCGACATGTCCACAGTGGACACACTGGCCGGCCGCCTGTGCCGCGAGCTGCCGAAGCTGGTCGAGGACAACAGGACCGCCATCGCGACCGGCTATCCCGAGTTCTGGCGCAGGGCAGGTGGCTACCGGCTCGACCGCCTGGCGGCCGACTTCGACCTCGCGAAGTTCGTCGTCGGCTCGGAGGGCACCCTCGTCGTCGTCACCAACGCGCTGGTCGACCTCGTCCCGAAGCCCAGGAGGACGGTCATCGCCGTCGGCCACTTCACCTCGACGCAGGCCGCCATCGCGGCCACCGAGGACGCGCTGGCGTGCGACCCGGCCGCCGTCGAGCTGATGGACCGCACGATCCTCGACCTGTCCCGGCAGAAGCACGAGTACGCCGCGCTCGGCACGATCCTGTCCGGCGACCCGGACGCGCTGCTGTTCGTCAGCCTCACCGGCGACGACGAGAAGGAGCTGGCCGGACGACTCAGCACGCTCACCTCGTTGTGGCGCAGGCACAACCACGGCTACCACACGCTGGAGGCGATCACCCCGGCCCAGCAGGGGTCGCTGTTGAAGGTGCGCAAGGCGGGACTCGGCCTGCTCATGGCGGCGAGCGTGGGCTCACGCAGGCCGCTCGCGTTCGTCGAGGACACGGCCGTGGATCCCCGGCACCTGCCCGAGTACACGGCCAGGTTCGCGAAGATCCTCGACAGGCACGGCCTGCGGGCCGGGTTCTACGGCCACTGCTCGGTCGGCTGCCTGCACGTCCGCCCGTTCGTGGACCTGACGGACCCGAACGGGGTGGCGACCATGCGTGCCGTCGCCGAGGAGGTCAAGGACCTGGTCCGCGAGTACGGCGGCGTGAACTCCAGCGAGCACGGCGACGGCCTGGCCAGGGGCGAGTTCAACCGCGAGCTGTTCGGCGAGGACCTGTACGAGGCGATGCGGCGGGTCAAGGCCCTGTTCGACCCGGAGAACGTGCTCAACCCCGGGAAGATCGTCGACTCGCCGTCGATGACGGAGAACCTGCGTGACCCCGCGCTCCCCGAGGCACCCGCCTTCACGACCCAGCTGGCGTTCGAGGTGGTCGGCGGCATGCGGGGCGCGGCCGACCGCTGCATGAACATCGGCCTGTGCCGCAAGACCGACGCGGGCGTGATGTGCCCGTCGTACATGGCGACGCGCGACGAGGAGGACTCGACCCGAGGTCGTGCGGGCGCGCTCGTGCACGCGCTGTCCCAGCCGGACCCCGTGAAGGCGCTCGGCGACGACCGGCTGCACGAGGTGCTCGACCTGTGCCTGATGTGCAAGGCGTGCAAGAGCGAGTGTCCGCTGGGCGTGGACATGGCGAAGCTCAAGAGCGAGGCGTTGCACCACCGGCACGCGAACCGCGGTGTGCCACTGCGTTCGCGGCTCTTCGCAGGCATCCGCCTGCTCAACCGCCTCGGCTCGGCGACCGCGCCGCTCTCGAACCACGCGGGTTTCCTGCGCCGTTTCGTCGGCATCACCCCGAACCGGCCGCTGCCCCGCTTCCAACGCCGCAACCTGGTCCGCTGGTTCCGGGGAACCGCACCGGCGAAGGCCACGCGCGGCACGGTGACGTTCCTCGCCGACTCCTTCACCACCTACACCGAGCCTGCCGTCGGGCAGGCCGCCATCGAGCTGCTGACCAGCGCCGGCTACCAGGTGGAGCTGGCCACGGGCGGCTGTTGCGGCAGGTCGAGCCTGTCCAAGGGTCTGCTGGACGACGCCCGCCGCAAGGCGACCGGCATGCTCGACCGGCTGGCAGGCGCGACGACGCCGATCGTGGGCTGTGAGCCGTCGTGTCTGCTGTCCCTGCGTGACGAGACGCTCGCCCTGCTGCCGGACGACCCGAGGGCCCGCGAGGTGGCCGGCCGGGTGCGGCAGGTCGAGGAGCTGGTCACCGAGGCCATCGACGCCGGTGACCTGCGACTTTCGCCCGACTCGTGGGTAGCGGGCAGGCGGATCCTCTACCACGGCCACTGCCACCAGAAGGCGGATGTCGGCACGGCGGCGACGCTGGCGATGCTGTCCCGCATCCCGAACGTGACCGTTCACGAGGTGGACGCGGGCTGCTGCGGCATGGCCGGCTCGTTCGGCTTCGAGGCCGAGCACTACGCCGTGTCGATGACCGTCGGCGAGGACCGCCTCTTCCCCGCGGTGCGGGCGGAACCGGACGACACGGTCATCGCGGCCACCGGCGTGTCGTGCCGTCAGCAGATCACGCACGGCACGGGCAGGCGGCCACTCCATCCGGTGGAACTGGTGCTGGCTGCCCTGAAAGCCCCGAAAGAGGCGTCGCCAGGGGTGACAATGGCCGGATGAGGAGCACGCCGGGGGTCCTGCTCGCCATCGCGGCGCTGGTGACGGCGTGCGCCCCGATCAGGACCGAGCCGGCACCGGCACGTCCCGACCCGCTGCTCGACTACGTCGACCAGGCCGTGTCCACCGAACGGTTCCGAGGCGCGGTCGAGGTACGTGACGGCACGAAGGTGTTGCTGCGCAGAGGTTTCGGCCTCGCCGACCCGGTGAACGAGGTGCGGAACGGGCCGAACACGAGGTTTCGCATCGCGTCGGTGAGCAAGCAGTTCACCGCACTGGCCGTACTGCGGCTGCGGGAACAGGGCAGGCTGAACGTCGTCGACGGGGTGTGCTCGTACCTCTCGAACTGCCCGCCGGCGTGGGCGCCCATCACCATCGACCAGCTGCTCACCCACACCTCCGGGCTGCACGACTTCGCCGACGAGACCGCGGGCATCGACCAGTTCTACGCGACGATCGGCACGCGGCAGCCGACACCGGAGCAGCTGCTGGGGCACATCGCGACGCTGCCGACGGACTTCGCACCCGGCACGCGGTGGGCGTACAGCAACTCCGGTTACGTGCTGCTCGGGGCGCTCGTCGAACGCGTCTCCGGCATGTCCTACGGCCAGTTCCTGCACGACGAGGTCCTCGACCCGCTCGGCCTGTCCGACACCGGCTACCAACCCGGTCTGCCGCCGGGCGAGGACTACGCGGTCGGCTACACGGACTGGACCACGCCCGCGCAGGTACTCGACGACTCGGTGTTCTACGCGGCGGGCGGCATGTACTCGACGGTGACGGACCTCGGCCGCTGGCAACGGTTCCTGCTCACCGGCGACCCGCCCGTGGTCAGGAGGGAGACGCTCGCGGAGCTGCTGCGCCCACGGGTCCAGGCGAACTCGACCACGTGGTACGGCTACGGCATCCAGTTCCGCGGTGCGAGCACGGCCACCGTCGATGCCTACAGCCACGCGGGCGGCCTGCCCGGCTTCACCTCGTACGTGGAGGCACACCCGTCCTCGGGCGTGACCGTCACCGTGCTCGCCAACATCGAGCTGGACGTCGAGGACTTCGGCAGAACGCTCGCGGGCCTCGCCCTGGGACAGCGCTGAGCGGAACGTTCCGAAGCACACCGTGTGCCGACCCGGCGGCCAGTAGCCTGTGAGCGTGACGCTGCTTGCGGGGCGGTACCGGCTCGAAGGTCTGCTCGGCCGGGGCGGCATGGGCGAGGTCTACCGCGCGGTCGACACCTCGAACGGCAGGACCGTGGCGGTCAAGCTGCTGCCCGCCTCGGCCGACCAGCACCACGCCGACCGCCTGCGTCGTGAGGCCCAGGTCGTCGCGGGCCTGTCCGACCCGCACATCGTGCCCGTCCTCGACTCCGGCAGCGACACCACCAGCGGCAACGGACACCAGCTCTACCTCGCGATGCGGCTCGTCGAGGGTGGCGACCTCCGGCGCGTGCTGTCCGGCGGACGGATCGACCCCGGCCGGTCCGTCCGCATCCTCACCCAGGTGGCCCACGCCCTGGACACGGCCCACGCCAACGGTGTCGTGCACCGCGACGTCAAGCCCTCGAACATCCTGCTCGGCGACGACGACACCGCCTTCCTCACCGACTTCGGCATCGCGCGCCCGCTCGACCCCGAGGTCACGCGGATGACCGTCACCGGCGGGTACGTCGGCTCCCTCGACTACATCGCCCCGGAACAGCTGCGCGGCCTCGACGTCACCGGCACCGCCGACGTCTACTCACTCGCCTGCGTCCTCTACGAGTGCCTGACCGGCGTCGTGCCCTTCCCCGGCATCGACCCGGCCGCGAAGCTCGCCGCGCAGCTCAACACGACGGCACCCGCACCATCGGTGTTCGACCCACGCATCCCGCCCGCACTGGACCTGGTCGTGGCCACCGGCATGGACAAGGACCCGCGCCGCCGCCACGCCACCGCCGGCCAGCTCACGGCCGCCGCCCACGCGGCCCTCGCCCAGCCAACGCAGCTCACGACCCCCGTCCTGCCCACCGATCCGGCGGTGCCCGGCCAACAGGTGATCATGCGGGCCATCGTGTCCGTGGCCGCCCGCCGCGAGACCCCCGACGAGCAGGAACCGGCCGCCGATCTGTGTCCCTATCCCGGGCTGCGCAGCTTCGGCGCCGGTGACGCCGCCTGGTACCACGGCCGGGACGCCGAGATCACCGACCTGCTCGTCCGCCTGTCCGGCCAGCTGGCGGCAGGCGGCCCGATCGTCGTGGTCGGCGCGTCCGGCACCGGCAAGTCGTCGTTGCTGGTCGCGGGGCTCTTCCCGGCTCTCGACCAGGCGGCACCCACCCGCTGGCCCCGTGTCGTGCTCACGCCCGGCGACCGGCCCGTCGAGACGCTCGCGGCGCGGCTCGCGGGTGTCATCCTCGTCGACCCCGCGACGCTCGCGACCACGATCCGCCAGGACCCGACGCGGTTCGGACAGCTGTGCCGGGCGGCGTCGGACCGGGCCGCGCGGGACGGCGGCCGGCTCGTCATCGTGGTGGACCAGTTCGAGCAGCTGTTCACCGACGGCGCACCGCCCGACGAGCGCGTGGCGTTCGCGACCGCACTCGCACACGCCTGGCCCGCGCTCGTGATCCTGTCGGTGCGGGCCGACTACGTGCCGGACTGCATCGCGCTGACGCCGTTGCGGACCGCGCTCGACACCCCGTTCGTCGTCGGCCCGCTCGGCGTCGACGAGCTGCGCGAGGTGATCACCCGGCCCGCCGAGCAGGTGGGGCTCGTCGTCGAGGACGGTCTGGTCGAACGGCTGATCAGCGACGTCGGTGCTCGCGACGGCGTCGCCGAGAACCCGCTCCCCCGCCTCGCACACGCGTTGCGCGCGACCTGGCAGCACCGCTGGGGCAACGTGCTGACGCTGCGCGGCTACCAGATGACCGGCGGCGTGGACCGTGCCGTCGCGGTCAGCGCCGACCAGCTGTTCGGGCAGCTCCACCCCTACCACCAGGCCACGCTGCGAGCCACGCTGCTGCGGCTCGTGCGGGTCCTGCCCGACGGCGGCATCGCCAGGCGCCGTGCCCCGAGGAGCGAGCTGGACGAACGCGCGGTGACCGCGCTCGTCGACGCGCGGCTGGTCAGCGCGGACGACGAGGGCGTGCGGCTCTCGCACGACGCGCTGCTCGTGGCGTGGCCCCGGCTGCGGGCGTGGGTCGACGCCGAACGCCAGGACCTCCTGCTGCGCCAACGGCTCGACGAGGCCACCGCCAACTGGGCGGAGGGCGGTCGC
Source organism: Actinophytocola oryzae (assembly GCF_004364325.1). GTDB lineage: Bacteria > Actinomycetota > Actinomycetes > Mycobacteriales > Pseudonocardiaceae > Actinophytocola > Actinophytocola oryzae. The sequence goes on from NZ_SOCP01000003.1 coordinate 193,064, forward strand.
GAGCGCGGCGACCTCTACCGGGGCACCCGCCTGCAGGCCGCGCAGGAGTGGGCCGCAACGCACGTGCTCACCCAGCCGCAGCAGGACTTCCTGAAGGCGAGCGAACGCGGGCAGCGCCGCTCGACACGCAGGCTGCGTGTCGTGATCGCCGCGCTGGCCGTGCTGCTGGTGGCCTCGCTCGCCGCGTCGGTCGTCGCGTACTACCAGGCGACGGTGTCGCGTGACCGGCTCGCCGACGCCGAGTCCCGGCGCCTCGCCACACTCGCCGGGAAGTACCTCGACACCTGGCCGAGGCAGTCGCAGCTGCTCGCCGTCGCGGCCTGGCGGCGGGCACACACCACCGAGGCCCGCGAGGCGTTGCTCGCGACGCAGAACCAGCGGCTGGAAACCGTGCTGCACGGGCACAAGGGCGTCGTCCAGGCCGTCGCCTACAGCCCGGACGGCCGGTGGCTGGCGACCGGTGGCGTCGACAGGACCGTGCGGCTGTGGGACACGTCCAGCCACGAGGGCAAGGTGCTGTTCACCGCGAAGGACGCCGTGAACGCGGTCGCGTTCTCCCCGGACGGCAAGGAGCTGGCCGTCGGCAGCACCGACGAGAACCTGTACCTGGTGAACGCGCGCACCGGGAAGGTGGACCTGCGGATCGGCCACCGCGCGCCCGTCGTCGCGGTCGCCTTCAGCCCGGACGGCCGCACCGTCGCCACCTCCCACGGCACCCCGCAGCTGTGGAGCACGGCCACGGGCAGGCAGATCGGCGGCCCGTTCCTCGGCCACACGAACATCGCGACGTCGGTGGAGTTCACCAGGGACGGCACGCAGCTGGTCAGCGGCGGCGTGGACGGGACGATCCGGCTGTGGCGAGTCGCCGACCAGACACTCGTGCGCACGATCGAGACCGGGAGCGCGTGCCAGTTCGTCGCCTACGACCCGGTGAACGACGCGGTCGCGTGCCGGGACGGCAGTGCCATCGGCCGGTGGGACCTGGCGACCGGCGAACGGCTCGGCGAGCCCCTGACCGGCCACAACGGCACGATCGGCGACCTGGCGTTCGACCCGCTCGGCTACGTGCTCGCGTCGACGAGCCAGGACCGCACGGTGCGGCTGTGGTACCTGCCGACCGGGCAGCAGATCGGCGAGCCGATGCGGGCCAGCGACGACGACACGTTCGGGATCACGTTCAGCCCCGACGGGCGGACGCTCGCGGTGGCCAACGCCGACGGCAACATCGTGCTGTGGCGGGCACGGCTGCCCGTGGCGTCCGGCGCGTCGACGGGCGACGACGTCAGCAGGGACGGCAGGCGGGTCGCGTTCAGCGACAGCGAGAACGGCACGGTGACCGTGTGGGACGTGGCGAGCGGGAAACGCGCGCCGGGTCGTGACCTGCGGTGCGCGTCGGCGGGGCAGCCCCGGTTCAGCCCGGACGGCTCGCACGTCGCCGCGTCGTGCGAGGACGGGCTGACGATCTGGACGGCAGGCGGCCGACAGGTCGCCAAGATCAACATCTCGGCGTTCGGGCTCGCATACAGCCCGGACGGGAAGACGCTCGCGGTCGGTGCCGGGCGGGGTGGTGACCTCGACGGCGGCAGGCTGATGCTGGTGGACCTGTCCGGGCCGCAGCCACGCACCCGCCAGCTGTGGGCCTCCGACACGGACACGCTGTGGAGCCTGGCGTTCAGTCCCGACGGCGGGCGGCTGGCGGGCGGCACGCTGAAGGGCGACCTGCTGCTGTGGGACGTGGCGGACGGCAGGGAGATCGGCAAGCCGCTGAAGGGCCACATCGACGCGATCGACGAGGTCGCGTTCCAGCCGCACGGGAACCTGGTGGCCACCGCGGGGTGGGACAACACGGTCCGGCTGTGGGACGTCGACAGGCACGCGGCGTCGGGGGTGCCGCTGGTGGAGCACACCGACCGGGCGACGGCGCTGTCGTTCTCGCCGGACGGCACGCGTCTGGTGTCGTCGGGCTGGGACGGGGTGCCCATCGTGTGGGACGTGGCGAGCCACAAGGTGTGGGCCACACTGGAGGACCAGCGGTCACTGCAGGACGTCCGTTTCGTCGACGACCGCAAGCTCGTCGGCGTCGGGCCGAACGGCGTGATCGACGAGTGGGACGTCGACCCGGACGCCGCGATGGCCGGTGTGTGTCGTCGGCTGTCCCCGCAGCTGACGGCGGACCAGTGGCGTCAGTACGCGCCGGACGTCGAGTACGTCGCACAGTGCGGGTAGTCGGCGGGAAGATCGGTGCAACCTCCTGGGTGGGTGGGCGCATGACTAACGCGGAGCGCCTGCCGGGCAGCGGTGGCGCCGTAGGTCGAGGAAGTCGAATGCGCACTCGAAGGTTGCTCGTGGCCGGTGTCGCCGCCGCCGCGCTGGTGGTCGGTGTTCCCGTGGTGGCGCTGGCCGTGTCGGGGTCCGCGGAACCGGTTCCGGCCACGTCGGACGACCCTGCTCCGGCGGCGGACGTGCCGGCAGACAGCGCACCCCGACCCGCGGCGCCCAGCCCTGACGCCCAGCAGGCACCCGCACCCGACGCGCCACGCCCGGCGCCGGGCGACGGAGCACCACCCGCGCAGGCAGCGGACGTCCAGCCGGGACCGGCCCAGCAACCCGCCGCCCCGGACGCCCCGCAGGCGCCCGCACCCGGCGGCGGTCCTGTCGCGGACGGGCCGGTCGGCGGGCAGGCGCCGCGGGTCGACGCGCCCTCGCGCGGCGGGTCGGGGCAGTAACGACCGGGTGACCGAGGCACGCTCGTCGTTCGACGAGGAGTTCAGCGCGTACTTCGCGGCACGGGTCCACGTGCTGCGGAACACCGCGCACCTGCTGTGCGGCGACTGGCACCGCGCCGAGGACATCACACAGCTCGCCATGCTGCGGCTGTACGTCGCGTGGCCGAGGCTGGCGCGCCGCGACGTCCTCGACGCGTACGCGCGGCGGGTGGTCGTGCGCACCTTCCTCGCCGAGGACCGGCGCGGGCGCTGGCGGCGCGAGCAGCTGACCGACACCCCACCGGACGTCGCGGCGACGGTCGACGGCGACGGCACGGAACGGCTGCTGCTGACCCGTGCCCTGGCCGCGGTGCCACCGAGACAGCGAGTGGTGCTCGTGCTGCGGTACTGGAACGACCTGAGCGTCGCGGAGGTCGCGGCCACACTGCGGTGTTCGGCGGGCACGGTCAAGAGCCAGGCCGCCCGAGGCCTGGCGACACTGAGGCAGCGACTCGGCCCGCACTTCGCCGAGCTGTCGACCACGAGCGGAGGTGATCCGGATGCCGGATGAGGACGTCCGGGCGTTGTTCCACCGCATCGACGACGGACCGCCGGTCGGTATCGACGTGCGGGAGGTGATGGCCGCCGGCCATAGAACCCGGATCCGACGCACGGCGCTGGCCTTCGCGGGCAGCACGCTCGCGGTCGGGCTCGCCGTGGTGGTCGGCGTGGTCGCGGGTGGCGCCCGGCCGCCGGCGGTCATCCATCCCGGGATCCCACCCGCGACGACCACCACGAGTCCGACGGTCCTCGATCTGCCCGCCCCGACGGGCGACTCGCCACTGTCCGGCGACGACGCGCCGCGACCGGACGACCAGTCACCGAGCGGCGCCGACCCGGAGTCGACGGGCGACGGCGCCCCGGTGCCGGGTGGCGACTCGGCACCGAACGTCGGCGGCAACCCGGCACCCAGCGTCGGTGGCGGTGCCCCGAGGTCAGCGCCCTGAGGCCACCGGCGTCAGGAGCCGGTAGCCGCCGAGCAGTGCGACGAGGCACCAGCCGGTGCCGAGCACACTGCACGCGGCGGCCCAGTGCAGGCCCGCACCGTCGATCACGACCCCGACGACGGCCGATCCCGCGGAGTTGCCGAACGCGAAGAGCGTGATGAGCCAGGCGAAGGCCTCGGTGGTGGTGCCCCGTGGGGCGAGTTCCCCGATGAGCACGAAGGTGGCGGTGAGCAGTGGCGCGAGGAACAATCCGGTGATCACCATCAGGAGGGCCATGTAGGGCGGCGAGGGAACGATCGAGAGCAGGGCGTACCCGACGGCGAGGCCCGCGGCGGCTCCCACGGCCCGCCGGCGGGTGGCGGTGCGCCACTTGACGGCGCCGTAGGTGAGGGCACCGACCAGGGCGCCACCGGCGTTGAGGGCGAGCAGCATCGGTGCTCCACCGGTCACGTGATGGCGCTCGGCGTAGGAGACGACGAGCACGGTCAGGACACCGATGGCGAACCCGGCCCCGGCGAGCCCGCCGAGCAGGACAGCGAGGCCCGTGCTGCGCAGGGGCCCGAGCCAGTCCGGCACCCGGGGCTCGGGTCGCCAGGCCCGCACGGGCGAGGCAACGGCGAAGATCACCACCCCGAGCACACCGAGCACGGCGGCGGTCCACAGCGCGAACACGGGCGAGACCAGTGCGACGCAGGCCGCCACGACGAGTGGGCCGCAGATGAAGACCATCTCCTGGGCGGCGGAGTCGATGGCGTAGGCCCGCTCGAGCCGGTCCTTGCCGACGATGTCCGGCCAGAGGACGCGTAGGCATGGTTCGAGTGGAGGCGTGGCAGCACCGGCGAGCACGGCCCCGACGATCACGACCACGTCCACGCGAGGCGCGACAGCGACGGCCCCGAACCCGACGGCCGCAACGATCGAGCAGGGCACGAGCACCCGAACCTGCCCGACCCGATCCACGAGCCGCCCGAGCAACGGTGCCCCGACCGCGGCCGCGATGGCCACGGTCCCGGTGGCGACCCCGATGAACCCGAACCCGGCCCCAACCTCCCGCAACGCAAGGGGAACGGCGATGAACGACATGGCGGAGGGAAGCCTGCCGAGCCAGTTGCTGGTGAGCAACCAGAGGAAGTAGGGGGCACGCAACAGATACACGCCCGATGGTCTCCCTTGCGCCGGCACAGTCCGATCTTGGCACAGCCCCACCGCACTGAAGGACTCCTTCCTAACGCTGGGCGTTAGGAAGGCTCCCTTCAGTACGCCGACCGGAACTGATGCCACGCACAACGCCCCACGCAACGAAGGACTCCATCAGAACGCCGAACGCAACGAAGGCGCCCTTCGGTACGCCCAGCGTTACGAAGGCGCCCTTCAGAACACCCACGTAACGAAGGCGCCCATCAGAACGCCCAACGTTACGAAGGCGCCCTTCAGTGCAAGGGGTGGGTCAGCTGCGGTGCCTTGCTGCTGCGGCGCGGTTGGCCGCCGCCAGGTCTTGCGCGGTCACCAACCGGACTTCCGCCGCTCGCCGGGCCACCGCGAAGCGGATGTTCCGCAGGTTCCGACCCGCCTCCGAGCGGAACGGGTCCTCCCGAGGCCCGAACGCCACCGCGGCGACCCGCCGGATCGCGTCGTCCACGCGTTGCGTGCGTTCCAGGTTCCACGCGTACCCGTGCCACCCGAGCACCCGCTCGTAGATCTCCCGGTTGGTCGGCGGCCTGGGATAGTCGTCGTCACCGGCCAGCCACGGTTCGGCCAGCGCCAGGGCGACGAACCACTCCCGGCCACCCGGCACGAGGCCCGGCGCGTCCTTGGTCGGCGCGGCGTCCAGGTCCTGCAGTGCGGGCAACGGAATCGGCCTGGTGACCGACGTGTCCATGCGCACCACGTCCACCACCAGCAACAGATCGTCGCCGACCTGCTTGCCGCGCAACACGAGCAGCTGGTTCTCCCCCTCGTCGAGCTGCACCGTCACCGTGTCGCTCAACACCACCCGCCGCGCGCCCGCCGGTGCGTCGAACAGGCTCGACAGCTGCGCGGCAGTCCTGCTGTGCCAACGCAACCGTACCGTCTCGTCGCCGACGATCACCTCGCCCAGCAGCCTCGACACATGCGGGGCACACGAGGGCAGGGGGTACGCGGTGAAGCGCAGCTGGGTCTCGGGCCGGTCGTCCGGCAGCTGCGGCGCACGGCCGATCAACAGCGTCTCGCCGGATCCCAGCACCACGGCGGGCGCCTCCGAACCACGCACCGTGACTCGCAGCATCGCCACGGGAGATCAGCCTAGAGCAACCGGCGGGACGGAACGCGTCACGGGTCGACGCGGAAGCTGTCCAGGATCGCGGCCAGGTCCGCCTTGTTCTGCTGCCACAGCTGTTCCGTGGTCCCGGGGTCGACGGTCTGCGCGGCGACGGACAGCAGGTGCACGCGCCCGTCCTCGGTGACCACCGCGTGGAGCAGGTCGTGCGGGTCCAGCTGCCCCTCCGGCAGGCTCACGTGGTAGGTGACCTCCAGTTCCGCGCACGTCATGCCGTCGGGTGCCGTCCTGTCCTCCAGCCGCAGCCGTTCGTAGTTCGAGTACACGTCGAGGGTCGCGAACTCGGTCTCCTCGAACTCGGTGAGGATCGACATCGCGTTGCTGGGGCGCTGTTCCCACGTCATCACGTGCGCGATGAGGCTGTTCTCGGAGTTCGCGCTGCTGGTCCAGAACACCTCCGACCCGTCGGACTCCTTGAGCCAACCCTCCGGCACCGCGACCGAGAACCCGTCGCCGTGGTAGGTCTCGAAGCCGGGTGGCGGCGGCGGGAGCGTCGTCGACCCCCGCGCGGAGCCGCCGACCGGGGTCGTGCCGGGGAACGCGACCAGCCCGGCCACGGTCGCCGCCGCCAGCACGCACACCGCGACCAGCGCTGCCATCGGCCGCCGCCCGCGTGGGTGGGGCGGCGGCGGGGGTAACGGCTCGACGTGGTCGGTGACCGACTCCAGCGGCTCCGCGTCCGGCTCGATCATGAGCGCCAGCGCGGCCGAGGCGGCCGTCGCCGTCGGGCGTTCGCGGGGATCCTTACGCAGCAACGCGTTCAGCAGCGGCCACAGGCGCGGCGCCTGCGGGATCGGCGGCGGCTCGTAGGTGAGCACGGCCGCGAGCGTCGCCTGCGTGTCCGACCGCTGGAACGGCGAGACCCCGCGCAGTGCGGCACACAGCGTCGCCGCGAGCGACCACAGGTCGGACGCGGGGGTGGCCGCGCCGCCGTTGACCCGTTCGGGCGCGAGGTACTCCGGCGACCCGAGCACGCCGCCCGCGTCGGTGACGGTCGTGTCGCCGACACCCGCCGCGATGCCGAAGTCGGTGAGCACCACCCGGTCGCCGTCGAGCATCACGTTGGCCGGCTTGACATCGCGGTGCACGATCCCGCGCCGGTGCGCGGCCTCCAGCGCCCGCAGCAGCCGCAACCCCATCGTGGCGACCCGCGTCTCGGGCAGCGAGCCCTCCGACTTCAGCACCTGCGCGAGCGACGGCCCCTCGACCAGCTCCATGACGATCAGCGGACTGCTGCCCTCGACGACCACGTCGTGCACGGCGACCACACCGGGATGGCGCAGCCCGGCCGCCGCGCGTGCCTCCCGCAGCACCCCGCGCGCCGACGCGTCGTCGGCACCCCAGCCGAGGCGAACGTGCAGCTCCTTGACCGCGACGTCCCTGCGCAGCAGCTCGTCGTGCGCCCGCCACACGACGCCCATCCCACCCTGGCCGAGCCGCGCGAGGATCCGGTAACGACCACCGACGAGCCTGTCCGCCATGGTGAAAACCTACCGAGTAAGCACCCGACTACGGCGAGTTTGCCGGAACTATCCGCCGACCCCGTACGCCGCGAGGAAGACGCGCGCACCCTCGTCGGCGAGCTCGTCGAGCTCTGCCACGGTGTAGGTGGCCGCGTTGCCCATGAAAGCCGTGCGGTTCAACGGGATCGACACCACGAGCCACGTGTACAGCAGCGCGGCGCGTTCCGGGTCGGCCACCTTCAGCAGGCCGCGTTCGGTCAGCCTGGCGAACGTCTCCGCGAGCAGACCGGTCGTGCGAGCCCAGCTGCGCTCGAAGTACTCGCGGCCGACCTCGGGGAAGCGGTCGGCCTCGGCCATGACCAGGCGGCGCATCTGGAGCACCTCGGGGTTCATGATCCCGGCGAGCGTGCCGCGTGCGTGCCGCCGCAGCGCTTCGTCGAGGTCGTCGGCCTCCGCGAGGGCCTCGATGCGTGGCCGGAAGTACTCGTGGCCGCGGTCGACGGTGTCAAGGACGACGGTCGCGAACAGCTGTTCCTTGTCGGCGAAGTACTGGTAGACGGTCCGCTTCGACGCGCCTGCCTCCGCGGCAACCGCGTCCATGCTGGCGCCGAGGTAGCCGTGGGTGGTGAACACCTTCCGCGCGGCCGCCACGATCTCCGCGCGCTTGTGTGCCGACCGCTCCTCGCGGCGCCCTGCCATCGGCGAACCCCCTTGACGAATGGAAACTAGCCGGTTTAGTTTACCGATATGAACACTAGCCAGTATAGTTTTCTCCCGCCGAGTGTAGCGGGCCGGAGTGGACCCCGATGACGGTCTTTCTGGCGATCCTGACCTCGGCGCTCGCATCGTTCGTGATCAGCTCGGTGTGGTACGCCGTGCTGGACCGCGAGCGTGCGGTGGGTGGGCGCCCGTCCCCGCTGGTGATCGTCGCCGAGCTTGGCCGAAGCGCCCTGGTCGCCGGCGCGGTCGTCGGCCTCGCGAAGGCCGTGGGCACGTCGGCGGTCGGACCGTTGCTGCTGCTCGCGCTCGTGCTGTGGGCGGCGTTCCCGTTCGTGCTGCTGTCGGGCTCCGTGCTGTGGGACAGGGTGCCGGTGGGCACGGCGGCGCGGCACGGCGGAGACTGGCTGGTCAAGCTGCTCGCGGTGAGCACCATCGTCGGACTGTGGCTGTGAGGACACCATGACCTACGAGAAGGACCCGAGGGTCGACGACTACATCGACCGGCTGCCGGACTGGCAGCAGGAGATCTGCCACCGGGTGCGCGACATCGTGCACGCCGCCGACCCCGAGGTGGCGGAGACCATCAAACGGACGGTCCAGCCGTACTTCGTGCTGCGGGGCAACGTCTGCGCGCTGCTGGCCGCGAAGACGCACGTGAACGTGTTCCTCTACGACGGCGGCATCGTGCCCGACCCCGAGGGCATCATCACGGGCGGCCACGAGAACAAGACCGCCCGGATGATCTCCTACCACGAGGGTGAGCCGATCAACGCGCCCGCGCTCACCGAGCTGTTCCGGCACATCATCGCCAACAACCGGGCAGGCGGCTGGCGCAAGGTGAAGGCCGCTAGAGGCTGAACGCGATCTGCCGGAGTATCACCGCCAGGATGAACACGATGGTGAACGCGAGGTCGATCGCGAACCCACCCGCCCGCATCGGCGGCAACCGCCGACGCACCGGCGCGACGGCCGGCTCGGTCACGGCGTGGGTGAACGTTCTCGCCCGTCGCGTCCAGTAGGGCCCTCTGCCAAGCACGACGACCCAGTCCAGGATCATCCTCGCGATCATCACCAGCACGAACAGGGTCAGCAACGACCCCAGCAACACCCCGAGAACACTCATGACGACCACCTCCGTTGCCAGGACAACGCACGGAGGATGGTGAAAAGTGTCCAGTTGGTCCGAGTTCTCAGCGGACTGTAAGCATGGCCAGCTCGGCGGGCGGCGGACCCGCGTGCACCACCCCCAGCCGCCGCGTGGCCCTGGTCATCGCGACGTAGAGGTCGTTGTGCCCGAGCAGCCCACCGAGCACGGCGGCGGGGTCGACGATGAGGACCTCGTCGAACTCGAGCCCCTTGGCCTGGGTGGGCGTCAGGAGCACCACCTTCCCCGTGAGGTCGGGCGGCACGGGCAGTGACAGCGCCACCGCCAGCTCCGCCACGTCCGGCGCGATGACGGCGAGCTGACCGTCGGTGTGCCCGGCCACGACGTCGGCGACTCCCCCGGCCAGGTCGCGGACCTCTCGCCGCCACGGCAGCTCCCCGCTGACCCGCACCGACCGGGGCGCCGCCAACCCGGGGTGGTGCGCGGCGAGCAGCTCCCCCGCGACGTCCATGATCTCGGCGGGTGTGCGGTAGTTGACGGTGAGCTGGGCGAGCCGGTCGCGGGGCCCGAGCACCCGTTCCCACGACGACGCCCCTGCCGGGCTCCCGGTCTGCCCGAGGTCCCCCACGACGGTCATCGACCTGGCCGGACAGCGCCTGGCGAGCATCCGCCAGTCCATCTCGGACAGCTCCTGCGCCTCGTCGACGACGACGTGCCCGAACACCGGCACGGACCCGCCGACGAGGGCGGCGGCCTCGTCGAGCAGCGGGATGTCGGCGGCGCTCCACTCGTCCTGGCCGAGGACCTGGGCGGGCGTCAGCTCCGGCCAGATCTCGTCGAGTGCCTCGGTCACGGTCGGGTCGGCCAGCAGTGAGCCGCGCAGGGCCGACCTGTCCGTCTCGTCGAGGATGGTGCGCGGGCCCTCGTCGTCGGGCCCCATGACGACGCCAGCGGCCTCCAGTGCCCGGCGGTCGGCCGCCCCGAGGCTGCCGTCCGCGCTGCCGCCGTCCAGCGCCTCACCCGTCTCGGAGAGGACGACCGACTCGATCACGTCCACCAGGCGTTGGGTGAGGGTGTCCACGAGCGCCCGCTGGAACACCAGTCGCGCCGGGTTGTGGGGCAGGCCCGCCGCCCTTGCCCTGCGCACCGCCCACCGGCACAGCTCCGGCGTCACGGTCAGCGTCTGCTGCTCGAACCGCACCTCGACCGGCTCCTCCGGTACGCGCACGAACGCGCGCACCGCCGCCTTCAGCCGGGTGGCCATCCCGGCCCGGCCCTTGCGCTCGGCTTCGGCGGGCGTGTCGACGCGGGTGACGGCGAACCCGGGGAAGAGGTCCGGCACGGTGGCCGTCACCACCCGGTTCTCCCCGAGGCCGGGCAGCACCTGGCCGATGTAGTCGAGGAACACCCGGCTCGGCCCGACGACCAGCACGCCACGCGCCCGCAGGTGCTCGTGCGTGTAGAGCAGGTACGCGACCCGGTGCAGCGCGACCGCCGTCTTGCCGGTCCCGGGTCCGCCCTGCACGACGAGCACGCCGCGGTGGTCGTCACGGATGATCCGGTCCTGCTCGGCCTGCAGCGTGGTGACGATGTCGCGCATCCGCCCGGTCCGCTCGGCCGTGACGGAGGCCAGGAGCGCGGCCTCACCGACGAGACCGTCACGCGAGGCGTCGGCGTCGAGCAGCTCGTCGTCCAGCGCGACGACCGTCCGGCCCCGCGTGCTGATCCGCCGCCTACGCAGCACCTCACCGGGCGCGGCGGCCGTGGCGGTGTAGAAGGCCCGGGCGGCGGGCGCGCGCCAGTCGATCAGCAACGGCTCGTCGCCGTCGAAGAGGCCGATGCGCCCGACGTAGACACGCCGCCCGTCGGCCAGGTCGAGACGGCCGAAGCACATCCCGTCCTCGACCGAGGACAGCCGTGCGACCTCCGCGCGCCAGACGTCGGCGGAGTGGCCGCGTTCGAGTGCCGCGCGTGCCTCGTCCCGCAGCGCGTCCAGTCGCGCGTAGAGGGCGTTCAGGTGGTCCTGTTCGATCCCAAGCTCACTGCTCACTCCGTCGAGCTTGCCCACAAACCCCCGCCAAGTGCAGTCTTGTTCTTCTTGACAACGTCAGTCGGGCAGCGAGGGCGCACGCACGGCGCTCACCAGTGCGGCCTGCGCCAGGATGTCGTCGCCGTGTGCCGCGAAGTCGCCGCCCTCCCGCACGGTCCGCGCGAACGCCGCCGCGATGTTCACGAACTGGCGGTCCGCGGCCAGCGGCACCTCCCGCACCCCGTTCTCGTCCTCGATCCGCACGACCGGCACGTGGTCGTCGGGCGGGGTGAACGCGAGCGGGAGACTCAGGCGCCCCTTGGTCCCCCACAGCGCGTACATGCTGCGGAACGCGTGCTCGAACCCGAACGACAGCTCGGCGGTGAAACCGTCCGAAGTGGACAGCAGAGCGCTACCCGCGACGTCGACGCCGTACTTCGGGTCGGTCCGCAGCACAGAGCCGGCCACGGTCAGGTCGGGCCCGAGGAACAGCCGCGCGGCACGGATCGGGTACACACCCACGTCGAGCAGGGCGCCGCCGGCGAGGTCGGCCGCGTAGCGCACGTCCCCGTCCGGTCGCGGCGGGATGCCGAACGCGCTGGTGAACACTCTCGGCTCGCCGATCACACCGTCGGCGATCATGGCACGGACGGCGGCGTGCTGGCTGTGGTGGAGGAACATGAAGCTCTCCATCAGCAGCAACCCGGCGGCCCGAGCCTGCTCGACGAGCTTCTCGGCGGTGGCCAGGTCGGGGACGAGCGCCTTCTCGCAGAGGACGTGCTTGCCTGCGGCGAGGGCGGCCTCGATCCACTGTGCGTGCAGGCCGGTCGGCAACGGGATGTAGACGGCGTCGATGTCGTCGCGGTCCAGCAGGGCCTGGTACCCCTCGACGGCGACCAGCCCGAACTCGTCGGCCGCCCCGGAGGCGGTGTCCAGCCTCCGACTCGCCACGGCGACCGGCTCCACCCCGTCCGCCGCCCGAAGCGCCGGCAACATCCGCCGCCGCGCGATACCCGCCGTGCCGAGGATCCCGAACCGCAGAGCCATCATGGTCGCCCTCCCCGTCGCCGTCCCCCCGCCGCAGGTTACGCGTTCACCCGTGAGCGTGCAGTTCTCCTCACTGGAGGTTCGCCGCATGAGTTTGCGTCCGCGTACACGACATGGTCACATGGGGACACCTTGCAGATACAAGTGCACGGCAGATCGGTTGTATGTGAAGAGCCCTTGGTGAGGAGGGATGGCAGTGTCAACGCGAGTGGCCACGAGTGATCGCGACGTTCTTCTGGTTGACGAACTCGACCAAGCGCAGGCGCAAGCGCTCATGAGCCGACTTCCCATACGCAGGGCGCGATTCACTGCCGCGACCGACAGGACAGGCGCCGCGGTACCGGTGCCGGACGAACTCTCGGCGCTCATAGCCCACGTCGTCCAGGCCGTAGCCCTGGAGCACACTGTGACCGTCAACGCCATGCCGGAGGAGCTGACCACCACGGCGGCAGCGCAGTTGCTTGGCCTGTCACGCCCGACCTTGATGCGCAAGGTCAACGCCGGCGAGATTCCGTCGCACAAGGTTGGTTCGCACACGCGCCTGCGCACGGTCGACGTACTGAAAGAACGGCAGGCACGCCGACAACGACAACTGGCGGCATTCAACGAACTGCGATCCTTGGAAGACGACGACTAACGTTCACCACCCTGCCGAATACGAGAGAGTTGGACCGGCGTACGCGCGATGACGTGTCGGTGAAGACTTCAACCCAGGGCGGAGTCCTCACCGACACGACGCCGGTCAGGGGTCAGCTGGTCGGGAAGTCGTCCGGGGTGTTGATCCGGGCCCGGACCCACACGCCTGCCGGCTTCAGCGGCCCCGTGCCCGTGTACGACCCACCGGAACACGTGCCTTCCTTGAACACCGCACCGGAACGGAAGTCGTCGGAGTAGTTCCAGCTCGTCCAGCTGATCTTCTTCGACGCCATCAGGTCCAGGTAACGCTGCGCCATCGTGAAGTCGTTCCCACCATCACCCGTGTAGGTCTGCGTGCCGAACTCCGTGACGAACATCGGCACCCGGTCCGCCGCCCGCGACAGGGCGTTCAGGTACTCGGTCCCGTGCGACGCCGCATAGAAATGGAACGTGTACATGATGTTCCCGGCCCGCACGGGATTGTTGACGACCTCGGCCTCGGTGGCACCGTCCGACACCCCCAGCGACGACCACGCCCGCGTCCCGACGAGGATCGGCGTCTCGGGGTCGACAGCGCGGATCACCGGGATCAGCTCCTCGGCATAACCCCTGATCCGCGACCACGAAACCTCACTCGGCTCGTTCGCGATCTCGTACAGCAGGTTCTTCTTCGCGTTGTGCCGCCGCGCTATCTCGGAGAAGAACGTCTTCGCCCGCGCCAGGTTGTAGTACGGGTCCCCCGGATCGAGCATGTGCCAGTCGACGATCGCGTACATGCCGCGCGCGCTGACCTTGTCGATGATCGAGCTGACCAGGTTCGTGAAGCCCGCCGGATCGGTCTCGTACCCGTCCTCCTGCACGTACATCGAGATCCGCACGACATCCGCGGTCCAGTCGGTGGCCAGCGCGTTCAGCGACGCGTCGTTCACGCACTGGCTGTACCACTGCAGCCCGTGCGTGCTCATCCCACGCAGCTGGATCGGCTTGCCGTACTGGTTGCACAGCTTCACCCCGCACACCGCCAGCTGCCCGTTGACCGCGGCAGGCGTCGCGGCGACGGCCCTCGGCTCGGCGAGTGACGGCTGCGTCAGCAGACCGGCCAACAGAAGCGGCACGACAAGGGAAAGTATTCGGAAACGCACGTGAGGTCTCCTCTCCTACGCCCCCGCGTCGGCGGGGGCAACGGACGGGCGGCCAGCAGGGGACGTACGATTGGTTAGACAGCCTTCCTATCCATCCGGCCGGGCACGTGTCAAGCGCGGCACCCGATCGGCCGAACCGGACAAACGGAGAGCAACGGACCCCGCAGCAGCCTCTGACCTGCCAGAACACCGAATTCCAAGTTTTTCCCAGGTCGATGTCGATTCGGCCGCCCCCGGTCCGACGTGGTGGTGAGACGCCAAGAACGAAGGGCCAGGGTCATGGACAACGACACGACAGGGACGCGGGCCGGGCGCCGCGAGTGGATCGGGCTTGCCGTGCTGGCCTTCCCCACGCTGCTGCTCTCGCTCGACATGAGCGCCCTGCACCTCGCGGTGCCGCACCTCGCGGCCGACCTGCGACCGAGCGGCACCGAACTGCTCTGGATCATCGACATCTACGGCTTCATGGTGGCCGGCTTCCTCGTCACCATGGGTTCCCTCGGCGACCGGATCGGCCGCCGCAAGCTCCTGATGATCGGCGGCGCCGCCTTCGGTGCCGCCTCGGTGGCCGCCGCGTTCGCCACCAGCCCGGCCATGCTCATCGGCGCACGCGCACTGCTCGGCGTCGCGGGCGCCACGCTCATGCCCTCCACGCTCGCCCTGATCAGCAACATGTTCCGCGACCCGCGCCAGCGCGGCACCGCGATCGCCGTGTGGATGAGCTGCTTCATGGGCGGCATGGTGATCGGGCCGGTCGTCGGCGGGCTGCTGCTGTCCGTCGCCTGGTGGGGCTCGGTGTTCCTGCTGGCCGTGCCCGTCATGGTGCTGCTGCTCGTGACCGCGCCCAAGCTGCTGCCGGAGTACCGCGACGAGAACGCCGGTCGCCTCGACCTGGCCAGCGTCGCGCTGTCGCTCGCCACGATCCTGCCGGTCGTGTTCGCGCTCAAGGAGATCGCCAAGGACGGCCTCGACACCACGCGGCTCGTGGTGCTGGCGTTCGGCCTGGTCGCGGGCACCGTGTTCGTGCGGCGCCAGCAGCGCCTGACCGACCCGATGCTCGACCTGAGCCTGTTCCGCAACCGCACCTTCGCCGCCGCACTGTGCATCATCCTGGTCGGCGCGATCACCATGGGTGGCACGTTCCTGCTGATCAGCCAGTACCTGCAGCTGGTCGCCGGTCTCACGACCGCGCAGGCGGGCATCGCGCTGGTGCCGCAGGCCGGTGCCGTGGTGCTCGGCTCGATGGTCGCGCCCCGCCTCGCCAAGCGGTTCCGGCCCGAGTTCGTGCTCGGCTTCGGGATGCTGGTCGCGGCGGGCGGGCTCCTGCTGTTCACCCAGCTCGACGACACCAACGGCGTGGTGTTCGTGGTGCTCGGCCTGTCGGTCGCGGCGTTCGGCATGGGACCGCAGGGCGTGCTGTGCACCGAGATGGTCGTCGGCTCGGTCCCGGTCCACCGGGCGGGCGCGGCCTCGGCGATGTCGGAGACAAGCGCCGAGTTCGGCATCGCCATGGGCATCGCGCTCTTCGGCAGCGTCGGCACGGCCGTCTACCGCGACGAGCTGCCCGCGACCGCGTCCGACCAGGTCAAGGAGGGTCTGGTTAACGCGCTGAGTGCCGGTGACCCGCGCATGCTGGACGCCGCCCGCGCCGCGTTCACCAGCGGCGTGCACACCGTCGCGGGGATCGCCATCGTGATCGTGGTCGTCTTCGCGGTGGTCGGGATGGTCGCGCTGCGTCACCGCCCCGCGCCGGTCGTCGAGGTGGCCGAGGAGCGCGTCCCGGTCGCGGTCTGAACGCTCACGCGGCCCGCCTCACCAGCGTGTGGGGCGGGCCGCGGCCGTGTCAGACCGACCCGACGGTCACCTTCCACTGGCGCAGGTACCGGTCCTTGGTGACGTCGTTCTTGGTGTACGGGTCGCCTGCGACGATCGTCTCGGCGCCCGCCTGGTCGTCGGCGATCAGGACGATCGCGCCACCCGTCTGGTCCTCGTAGGGCCCCGCGACCGCGAGCCGACCCTCGTCCTTCAGCTTGTTCAGGTACGCGACGTGCTCCTCGCGGTGCGCGGCCCGCGCGTCCGCGTCGTTGTAGCCGTAGGTGAGCAGGAACAGTGCCACAGGTTCTCCTTCATTCGGGTAAGGCGTACACGCGCCGGGCGGTGCCTGCGAAGACGGCCTCGTGGTCGGCCTCCGGCACGGCACGCAGCCAGGCGTCGACCAGCGGGGGCAGCTCGGTCCACAGCTTCTCGACCGGGAAGTTCGTGCCGAACATGCACCGGTCCGGGCCGAACCAGCCAAGCGTCTCGGTCGCCACGAACGCGATGAACTCGGGGTCGAGACAGCGGGTGAACGTGCCCTGGCCGGTCAGCTTCACGACGAGGTTCGGCAGCTGCGCGAGCCGCGCCATCCCGTCGCGCCACTCCCTGACCGTAGCCTCCTCGCGGTCGGTCAGCATCCCGGCGTGCACGAGCACGAACGGGACGTCCGGGACCGCCTCGACGAGCTTCGCGGCGTCGGCCATCTGGCCGGGGAACACCTGCAGCTCGAACAGCCAGCCCAGCTCCTCGAGCGCGGCGACGTTGCGCCGGAAGACGGGCTCCTTCATGCGGTCGGGCGCCGACGCGAACCGGAACTCCTCGTTCTCGTGCCAGTGCAGCTGCAGGCGGGTGCCCCGCACCACGGGGTACTCCGCCTGCTGCTTCATGACCTCGACGGCGTCGGGGCTGAACAGGTCGGCGCAGCCGACGACCGCCGTGGGCCAGCCGGTCCGCTCGTTCAGCTCGGCGAGCCAGCGGACCTCGGCGACCACCTGGTCGAGCGGCCAGTTCGCCTGCACGTACACCGACTGCGTGATCCCGCCGGACCGCGCGTCGGCGATGTACTCGTCGACCAGGTAGTCACGCTTGATCGGCTCGTACGGGCCGAAGATCCGGGGCACCATGGGCCCCGACAGCCAGGGCATGTCCTCGACGCGCCACACGTGATGGTGCGCGTCCACGATGTCCATTGACACTCCTTAGAGTCCGTTGCCGAGTTGTTGCCACGCGGTCTCGAGATCCCGTACCCCCGCGAGCGTGTGCACGTGCCGGACGACGGCCGACATGCCACGGGTGACCGGCCGGTACGCCGGGTCGCACGCGAGCGGCGACCACCAGACGAGCCTGTGGGACAACAGGGACAGCCGCGCCACGGCCCTGGTCAGCGGCTCGCAGTCACCGCGTTCGAGCCCGTCGGACAGCACGAGCACCAGCGCCCCGCGCGCCATGCGCAGCTGGCGGGCGTTGCCGAGGAACTGGCGAAGCGACGGGCCGATCCGGGTGCCGCCGTCGGCGTCCCTGACCACGTCCGCGAGCGCCGACAGCGCCGCGTCCACGTCCCGTTTCCGCAGTGCCGGGGTGACGTGGGTGAGCCGGGTGCCGAACGTGAACACCTCGGCCCGGTCGCACGTCGCCACGACGGTGTGGGCGAACCGCAGGTAGTCGCGACTGTGCTGTTTCATCGAGCCGGACACGTCGATGAGCACCAGCACCGGCCGCTGCCGCTGCGGCGGCCTGCGCCGGCGCAGGTGGACCAGCTCGCCGCCGGTGCGCCGGGCGTCGCGGTGGATGCGGCGGACGTCCAGGCGGTCGCCGCGCCGGGCCGGTTGGCGGCGCCTGGAACGGATCGTCGGGATCGCCGGGGGCAGGTCCCTGCGCAGCCGCAGCAGGAGCTGGTGCTCGGTCAGCGCGGTCGCCGCGAACGCTCTGTCCGCCGTGGACGTACTGGCCGCCAGGCCGTCGCCCTCCCGGAGCGCCTCGTCCGGTGGGGCCGCGTCCGGTGCGTCGCCGCCGCGTTCCTCCTCGCCCGGCGCGTCGGTCTCGGCCGCGACGGGCAGGCCACGGCCCGCGAACCAGTGCTCGAACACCGGGTCGAAGATCTCCGTGTCGTCCACCGAGGTGGTGAGCGTGGCGTGGGCGAGCCAGTAGAGGTGGCGGACGTCGCGTGGTGGCACCGCGGTGAGCGCGGTGAGGAAGTCGCGTTTCCTGACCACCGGCACGGCGAGACCCTCCTCGCGGAGGGCCGCGAGGAAGCCGTACAGGTGGTCGGCGGCGGTCACGGTACGATCAGCTCGTCGAGGTGCTCGTGCACGACCGCCATGTCTTCCTCGTCCTTGACGAGCAGGCCGAGTGCCCTGCGCAGTGCGACCGGCCACGTGTCGCCGTTCGCGGCGAGCACCGCCGCGCCACGCGCCCACTCGACGGACTCCGCGATCCCCGGTCGTTTCAGCAGGTCGAGCCTGCGCGTGCCGGACACCGCCTCGACGAGCGTGTTCGCCGCGTCCTCCTCGATGCCCGGCACGTGGGCACGCACGATCGCGCGTTCGCGTTCCGTGCCGGGGAAGGGGATCCAGTGGTAGAGGCAGCGGCGCTTGAGGGCGTCGTGCAGCTCGCGGGTCCGGTTGGACGTCAGCACGACGACGGGGGTCTCGGCGGCGCGGATCGTGCCCAGCTCGGGAACCGTGATCTGGAAGTCGCCGAGGAACTCCAGCAGGAACGCCTCGAACTCGCTGTCGGCGCGGTCCACCTCGTCGACGAGCAGCACCGCCGGCCTGCGCAGCGAGCGCAGCAGCGGGCGTTCGAGCAGGAACTCCTCCCGGTACACCTCGCCGATGTTCGACTCGCCCGCCCGCAGGTGCAGCAGCTGCTTCGGATAGTCCCACTCGTAGAGCGCCTGTCCCGCGTCGAGGCCCTCGTAACACTGCAGCCGCACCAGCTCCCGGTCGAGCACGCGGCCCAGCACGGCCGCCAGCTCGGTCTTGCCGACGCCGGGCTCGCCCTCGAGCAGGAGCGGGCGGCCGAGGGTCAGCGCCAGGTAGACGGCCGTGAGCAGGCCCTCGTCGGCGAAGTACCGCTCCGCCCGCATCCTCGTCGCCAGCTCCGCCTCGTTCATGCCGGCGTGCCACGCAGTGCGTCGAGGCCGCGCAGCACGCGTTCCGGGGTGAAGGGCATGTGCTCGATCCGCACACCGCAGGCGTCGAAGATGGCGTTCGCGATGGCCGGGATCGGTGCGTTGGCGGTCATCTCGCCGATGCCCTTGGCACCGAAGGGACCCGTGGCGGCCGGCCGTTCCAGTAGGACACTGTGCTGCTCCGGGACGTCACCGGCACCCGGCATGAGGTACTCGCTGAAGTCGACCGGGCCGTGGTCGCGGACCGGGTAGTACGGCTCGGTGGCCTCGAACAACGCGTGGGACAGGCCCATCCACGCGCCGCCCTCGACCTGCTGCGTGGCCATGGCCGGGTTGAGCGCACGGCCGATCTCGTAGACGCTGTACATCTTCAGCACCTCGACGACACCGGTCTCGTCGTCCACCTCGACCTCGGCGACCGTGCACGCGTGTGCCTGGCAGGAGTCCGGGTTCATCTCGCCGGTCTCCGGCACGACCTCGCTCTTCTCCTTCATGAACACACCGCGGCCGGAGATCGTGCGGCCGTGCGTGAAGTGCGCGGCCAGCGCGAGGTCCGTGATGTGGATCTTCTTCTCGTCCGTGCCCTTCACCTTGACGAAGCCGGTGCCGTCGGTCTCCAGGTCCGCCGCGTCGACCTCCAGCTCCTCGGCCGCGACCTCCAGCATGATCGCGCGGGCCTCGGTGGCGGCCATGATCACGGCGTTGCCCACGCGGTGCGTGCCCCGGCTCGCGAACGTGCCCATGCAGTGCGGGCCGGTGTCGGTGTCGGCGGTGTCCACGATGACGTTCTCGATGGGCAGGCCGAGCGTCTCGGCCGCACACTGCGCCACCACGGTCTTGAGCCCCTGCCCGAGGTCCACGGAGGACAGCGAGATGACGAACGTGCCGGTGGTCGTCGAGTGGATCAGCGCCTGCGACGGGTCGCCGCCCAGGTTCATCCCGGTCGGGTAGTTGACCGCCGCGTAACCGCGCCCGCGCAACCTGGCCATCAGCGCCCCTCCATCGAGGACATCGCCCGGTACTCGTCCGGCAGCTCGTGGCCGACCAGCTCGGCCGCCTTCTGCATGACCTCGATGAGGGCCGTGCCCTCCGCGACCTTGCGGTGCGCCTTCAGGTCGCCGTCCCGGTAGGCGTTGCGGAGCCGGAACTGCAGCGGGTCGATGCCCAGCTCGCGGGCCACTCTGTCCATCTGCGACTCGATGGCGAAGTCCCCGATGGTGACACCGAAGCCGCGCATGGCACTCGACGGCGTCCGGTTCGTGTACACGCAGTGGCAGTCGATCCAGACGTTCGGGATCGTGTACGGGCCGGGGAAGTGCGCGGCGGCCTTCGTCGTGCCGTAGGGCGTGTGCCGTGAGTAGGCACCGGCGTCGACGTAGGCGATGACCTGGCGGGCGAGGAGACGGCCGTCGCTCGTGACGCCGTCCTTGATGTAGATGCGTTCCGCGGCACGGGGTGAGGACACCTGCATCTCCTCGTGCCTGCCGTAGACGAACTTCACCGGCCGGTTCGTCATCATCGCGGCCACGCACGCGACCGGCTCGACCACGACGTCGACCTTGCCGCCGAAGCCGCCGCCGACCGTGCCGCCGACGATGCGGAGCTTGTTGAAGTCGGACTCGAGGATCAGCGCGGTGTTGTCGAGGGTGAAGAAGCACGCCTGGGTGTCGGAGTGGATGCGCAGCCTGCCGTCCGGCTGCGGGATCACGGTGCACCCGGTGGTCTCGACCGGCGCCTGCTCGATGGGCGAGGACTGGTACCGCCACTCGAAGATGTGGTCGGCCTCGGCGAAACCCGCTGCCACGTCACCGAGTCGGACGCGGCGACAGTGGTGTCCCTCGTAGGTGAAGTAGTTCCTGCCGTGGTACTCGTTGACGACCGGCGCGCCGTCCTCGAGTGCCTCCTCGACGTCGAACACCGGCTCGAGGTCCTCGTAGGAGACCACGACCGCGGCGGCACCCGCGAGCGCCGCGGCCTCGGTCTCGGCCACCACCGCGACGATCGGCTCACCGAGGTAGCGGACCTTGCTCTCGGCGAGAACCGGCTCGTCGTCCGGCGTGACACCGATCAGCTTCAGCGGGGTGTAGAGGTTGTTCGGGATGTCCTTGCCGGTCAACACGGCGACCACACCGCGAACGGCCTTCGCCGCCGAGGTGTCGACGCTGACGAGCCGCGCGTGGTGACGTGCGGAGCGGTGCATCTTCAGGTGCAGCAACCCGGCGGGGCGGACGTCCTCGAAGAACTCGGTGCGGCCCGTGACGTGACCGCGTGCGTCGGACCGCTGCACGACCGAGCCGATGACGGAGAAGCCGTTGCCGCCGCGCTCCTTCGCGAAGTACTGGTCGTCGACGGGCGTCTGGCGGTAGGCCATCAGGCTGTCCTCCCCGAGGCGCGGCGGCGCTGGGCGGCGTCGAGGATCGCGGCGACGATCGGCTCGTAACCCGTGCAGCGGCACACGTTGCCGCTTATCGCCTCGATGACCTCGTCGCGGGTGGGCTGCGGGTTGTCGACCAGCAGAGCCTCGGCCGTCATGATCATGCCCGCGGTGCAGAACCCGCACTGCGTGGCGAAGTCCTCCAGGAAGGCGCTCTGCACCTCGTCGAGCTCCCCGTCCGCGGCGACGCCCTCGAGGGTCCGGACGTCGGCGCCGTCGACGGTCTCGACCGGCACGAGGCACGCGGGGACCGGACGTGCGTCGAGCAGCACCGTGCACGACCCGCAGGCGCCCTGGGCGCAGCCACGTTTCGCGGCGGTCAGACCGAGGTTTTCGCGCAGCGCGCCGAGCAGCGAGGTGCCCGGCTTGGCGATCAGCTCTTCCTCACGGTCGTTGACCGTGAGGGACACGATGCGGGAGGCCATGGGAGTCCATTCAGTCTTGACGTTCGCGCTCAGGCTTCGCCGAGGAGAGCGCGGCGGACGTGCACGGGGAGGACGCGGTTGCGGTACCAGGCGGAGGCGTAGGCGTCGTCGAAGGGCTCGATGCCGACCCTGGCCGCCTCGGCCGCCTCCTCGACGGCGTCGGGGTCGTTGCGCAGGACCGACTCGGCCGCGGTGGCGCGGACGGGCCGCCGCGCGACGCCCCCGAGCGCGATCCGGGTGTGCTCACCGTCCAGGACGGCCGCCACGGTGACGATCGACGCCGAGTTGTGCCTGCGCCGCATGGCCTTGCGGTAGCGCCACGCGCCCGTCGGGAGTCCGAAGTGGATGGCGGTGACGATCTCGTCGTCCCGCACGGGTTCCCCGACGGTGATCGTGCGGCTGCCGTCGGCACTGAGCAGGTCGATCCGCGCGTCGAGCGCGAGCAGCGCGACGGCGAGGTCGCCGTGCGGTTGCGGGACGAGGAGGTTCCCGCCGACCGTGGCGAGGTTGCGCACGGGCGGCGACGCGATGGACCGGACCACGGGGTGCAGCTCCGCCAGCCGGTCGTCGGCGCCGACCTGGGCGAGGGTCGTGGCCGCGCCGACGGTCACGTCCTTGCCGTCCAGGTGGATGCCGGCGAGGCCCGCGTGCCGGAGGGAGATCAGCCGGTCGACGGGTACCGCGCCGGTGTTGACCCTCGGCATCACGACGGTGCCGCCGCCGATGAGCCAGCCGCCGTCACGCAGCAGGTCGGCCGCCTCGGCCGCCGACCTGGGCAGGTGGACCTTGGAGAGCACAGAACCTCCTCATCGAGGCTCGCCAATTATCGATAATTGATAATCTGTGTGAGACGCTACGGTGTGTCCGCGACGACCGTCAAGCCCGTCCCGAGGAGCCCATGACCGAGACGAAGCCGCTCCCCCGGCTCACACTGGGCAGGCAGATCCGCGACGCTCTGGTGCGGCGCATCGTGACGGGTGAGCTGGAGCCCGGCGAGCGTCTGGTGGAGACGAAGCTGGCCGAGGTGTACGGCACCAGCCAGGCCCCGGTCCGCGAGGCACTGCGGGAGCTGGAGGCCATCGGCATGGTGGAGACCAGGCCGAGGCGTGGGACGTTCGTCCGCCACTTCATCCAGCAGACCCTGCGCGAGTGTTACGTCGTCAGGGCGGCCCTCGAGGAGGCGGCCACCCGGCTCGCGCTGCCGGCAGGCACCGTCCCGTTCGAGGCCCTGGAGGAGGACGTGGCCGCGATGCGCACGGCCGCGGCGGCGTCCGACCTCCAGGCGGTCGGCCTGGCCAGCGTGGCGTTCCACCGCCACGTGATCGAGGCCGCGGGCAACGAGCTGCTCAAGCACGCCTGGGAGTCGTTGCAGATAGAGGCCCGCACGGCGGTGACGTTGCTTGCGGCGGAACCGGACCTCCCCGGCGTGGCCGACGAACACCAGGAGCTGCTGGACGTCCTGCGCACCGGCGACCTCGAGGCAGCATGCCAGCTGACCCGCGACCACCAGTGGCACTACGCCGACCTCCCCCACGACGCCCACGGCCGCGCCAGGTAGGACGCCTTCCTAACGCCAGCGGTACTGAAGGACGCCTTCCTAACGCCAGCGGTACTGAAGGACGCCTTCCTAACGCCGGGCGTTACGAAGGCGTCCTTCAGTGCATTCGCCGACAGCCCGCCGGATGCCGGGCCCCGGTGCTGGAGCGTGTGCCCCAGCACCGGGGTGGGGTCCGGCCGGCACCGGACCCCGCTCGGGTCATCCGGTGACGTCTCCCTTCAGGCTGGCCGCGATGGCCTCCAGCTGGGCGCGGGTGTCCGTGTCCGGAACCTTCGCCGCCATGGTGGCGAAGTTGTCCAGCCACGTCACCGCCAGCTGCCCGTCACCAGCCGACGCGGCTCGGTCGGCGTTGTGCAGGCCCACGTACAGCTGGATGTACGGCACCAGGCCCACCCTGCCGTCCACCCGGTACCGGGTCAGCAGCGAGGCCGCCTCGGCGTAGGTGACCGTGACCCTGAACGGCACAGCCACCGACGCCACGTTGCCCGCCTCGTCGGTGGCCACCACCTCCAGCTGGTGCGCGCCCGCCGTCGGGGACACCGTCAGCGGGGCCTGGACCGTGACACCGTCCAGCTTCACCCACACCGAACCGACGCCCGACACCCGGTCCTCCGCCGTGGCCGCCAACGACAGTGGCGTGCCGACGACATAGCTACCGGACGCCTGCACGCCCGTCACCGCCACGACGGGCGCCGACGCGTCCACCAGTGCCAGTACCGGCACCGAGACCGAGGCGTTCCCCGCCGCGTCCGTCGCACGGAACTCCAGTGAGTGTGCGCCGTCCTCCGACAGGACAACGGGGTTCACGTACGGAACCCAGTCCCCGCCCGCCTCGCGGTACTCGATCGCGACCGCGTCGGGGCGGTTGTCGGTCGCCGTCGCGGTCACGGTGGCCGGGGTGCGGTGCCAGCCGTTGGCGCCGTCCGGCTCCGTGACGGTCGCGGTGACCGCCGGGGCCTCGCGGTCCGGCGGCCCGGCCACCCGGAAGTAGTCGAACGCCACCGTCACCGGCTCGGTCTGCTCCGGGCCGATCGCCATCACGCCGAAGGACGTCAGGTCGGCGTCGTTGGTCACCGGGTCGCCCAGCGACCGCCAGGTGACACCGTTGTCGCTGATCTCCGCGGTATAGGTGTCACCGACCTTCGACAGTCGCAGGTGGTACCAGCCGCTCTCGGTCGACTCCGCGATGTCGATGTTGCGGTTGCCGCCGTTGCCGAACTGTCCGTCCTTTTCGGACACTATCTCCGCGGCCAGGTTCTTCGCCGCGCCGCTCTCGTTGTTGGCGAGGACGTCGAACTTCACGTAGTTGTCGTCGTCGCCGTACACGAGCAGCCCGGCCAGCTGCCAGCGGTGCAGCATCGACGGCGTCAGCCTGGTCTCCGCCGTCCAGTCGCCGGACGGGACCTTCTGCAGCACGAAGTTGCGTGGGTCGCCGTTGCTACCCGCGTTGATGTCACCGACCTGCGTCCTCACCCGCAGGTTGCCGTCCGCCATGGCGATGTGCGCCGAGTCGTACCGCACGACCTCGTCCCACCGGCAGCCGTCGACCGCGGTGCCGTCGAACTCGTCGGACGGCTCCCGTTCGCCGGTGTCGGTGGTGTCCGGGGTCAGCGTGAAGTCGTCGAACACCGCGTCGACGCTGTGTGCGGCCGTGTCACCCGCGGCCATGAGGCCGATGGTGGCACTGGGTACCACCGACGCCGAGCCGGACAGCTGCGTCCAGTTCTGGCCGTCCGTCGAGTACGCCGCGGTCAGTGCCGAGCCGTCCGAGACGAGTCTCAGCGCGACGGTCGACGGGAAGCTCTGCGGCAGCACCACGTTCGCGTGCCACGTCCGTGAGCCTTCCACCTCCGTCTGGAACTCCATCAGCCGACCGCCGGAGTCGTTGCGGGTGAACGCCAACTTCACGTAGTTGTCGTCGTTCGCGTGCACCAACAGCCCGGCGTGCTGCCACTGTCTGTTGTGCGGCAGTGACACCGTGGTCGTCGCCGTCCACGCACCCGCCCTGGCCGGCTGGCCGACGTAGCTGATCGGGCCCGTGGACGCCTCGTTGATGTCGCCGTTGGTCACCGGCAGCGTCAACCGTCCGTTCGCGACGCTCACCGGTAGTCCAGCGGCGTTGCGGACCGTCGTCCACCTCGTCTGGTTCAGTGACGTGCCGTCGAAACCGTCGCTGCCCTGCATCAGGCACGTCGGCGCGGGCTCGGGTTCCGGGTCCGGACCCGGTTCCCACGCCTCGTCGTCAAAGGTCCAGTCGGAGAACTCGACCTCGCTCGTCGCACCTGCGTTGTGCGACAACACCATCAGTCCCACGTCCTGGATCGAACCCGCGTTGGGCAGCGTCGCGGGGCCGCCGACGGCCGTGAAGTTCTCGCCGTCGGTGCTCCAGTACCCGGTGTAGTCGTCGCCGTCACGCACCAGTCTCACCCACGCGGGATAGCTGGTCGCGGCGCCGTTGGAGCTGGCGTCGAGCGTGCCGTTGCCGTCGGTGTCCCGCAGCCATTCGAAGCCGAGGCCGGGTCTCAGCGTCATCGCCGCGTACCCGGGTGAGCGACCGGGCTGGGTGATGTCGTCGCGGACGATGATCCCGGCCTTGGCCGAGGGGTTCGTGTTGCCCTGACGTTCGATCTTGACCGTCGCGGTCCAGTCCGTGTCCGCGACGCCGGGCAGGTAGGCGGCACCGTACTCGTCGGTGCCCTGCCAGGTGTCCGCGCCAGCGGCGGCGACGACCCACGTGTCGGTGTCCGGCCGGTCGAACGTGGCCTGGACGTTGGAGAAGGTCTGCCAGTTCCCGAACAGGTCACCGACCTCGGCCTGCACGATCCGCGACGTCTTCGCGGCGCCCCGGTCGTTGGTGGCCACCGCGGTCAGCCGG
Source organism: Actinophytocola oryzae (assembly GCF_004364325.1). Classification (GTDB taxonomy): domain Bacteria; phylum Actinomycetota; class Actinomycetes; order Mycobacteriales; family Pseudonocardiaceae; genus Actinophytocola; species Actinophytocola oryzae. The sequence continues at coordinate 219,472 of NZ_SOCP01000003.1, forward strand.
TAGCGCCGCTCCTCGGTCGCGTTCCACGTGACCTCGTAGGGCGCCGTCGTGTCCGTGCCGATCGACTGACCGTCCACGAAGAACTCGACCTTCGCGATCGTGCCCTCCGCGTCGGTCGCGGACGCCCGCACCGGGATCGGCCCCGGCTCCAGGTCCGCACCCGCCGTCGGCGCGGTGATCGCCACCTTCGGCTTCGCGATCGGTGACGCGCCCTTGCCGTCCGCCTCGACGAAGTTCAGCCGCCGCTGCCCCGCGCCCGGGAACACGACGTACAGCGTGAACGACTCGCCGGGATCGGTGACGGCGACCGAGACGTCCACATAGGACGAGGTGCCGGTCGCGGGCACGTTCGCCGTGCCGAGCAGTGGTCCGTCCGGTGCGTCCCTGCGCAGCTGGATCGGGCCTGCGGCGTTCGCCGATGCCCGCAGCACCAACGCGTCCACGTTGTGCAGGCTCACCGGGTCGTACGAGGCCCACGCGCCGTTCTGGCCGGTGATCGAGTTCGCGTGGCCCTCGAGGTCCCGCGACGGCCCGACCGTGACCTGGCTGGACCGGTCGAAGAACTCGGCCTCGCGCTGCTTCGGGAACAGCAGTGTGGTGTCCGAGCCGGTCAGCGCGGGAATGCCGTTCGCGCCGCCGGAGTCGGTATATCGGCCGTCGAGCGCGTAGAAGACGTTCATGTCCTCGCCGTGTCCGCCGCCGAGCGATGTCACGACCGAGCCCGTCCGGCCGTGCAGCGGCTCACCGGGGTGCGCGTGCTCGTCGTGCCCGAGCGCCGGCTGGATCACCACGGACGAGTCGGGGATCGTGGTGTCCTCGGCGTCGGTGACGGCGAGCTGCCAGCTGATCTCGTCCCCGAAGTCGAAGAACGCGCCGTTGGGCGGCAGCTGGAAGTTCACGTCCGGTCTGGTGTTGCCGACCGTGATCGGCACGGTCGTGGTGCCGGTCTTGCCGTGCGGGTCGGTCACCGTGAGCCGCGCGTTGTACACGCCGTTCGCGGTGTAGGTGAAGGTCGGCGAGACGTCGGTCGAGTCGGTCGTGCCGTTCCCGTCGAAGTCCCATTCGTAGGTCAGGGCCTCGTTCTCGGGATCGGTGCTCGACTCGCCGGTGAACTGGACCTGCAGGGGCGCGTGGCCCGAGTCGGGCGTGGCCCTCGCCGACGCCGACGGGGACCGCGACCCGGACACGTAGTCCACTCTGTACAGTCCGGAGTCCGGGTTGTCGCGGCCGAAGCCACCACCCCAGTCGAGCACGTACATCGAGCCCTCCGGCCCGAACTTGGAGTCGATCGGCGCGAGGAACTGCGTGTCCGGCAGGAACGGGTTGACCTTCTCGACCGACTTCCCGTCCTCGGACGGGATGATCGAGTACATCTTGTTCCTGGCCCACTCGTAGAAGAATGCCTTGCCGTCGTAGGAGGACGGGAACTTGGTGTCCGACTGGAGGTCCGGGTCGTAGTCGTAGTACGGGCCACCCATCGGCGCGAGACCGCCGCCCTGCGGGATGACCGACGGCACCGAGGAACGCTGGTAGCCGTACCACATCTTCGCCGCCTTGACCGGCGGCAGCTGTGTCAGCCCGGTGTTGCGGATCGAGTCGTTGACCGGGTTGGCGCAGTCGAAGTACGGCCCGACCGTCACCGGGTTCGTGCGGTAGTCCACGTCCCGGAACGGCTCGTTGTTGCCCATGCACAGCGGCCAGCCGTAGAACCCGGGCTCGGTGATGATGTTCCACTCGACGATGCCCGCCGGGCCCCGGTTCGGGTTGTCCGCGCCGTTGTCCGGCGCGTAGTCCGCGAGGCCGAGCGCCCCGGTCTTCGGGTCGAGCGAGAACCGGAACGGGTTGCGGAAACCCATCGCGTAGATCTCGGGACGCGTCTTCGCCGTGCCGGGCGCGAACATGTTGCCCGCGGGGATCGTGTACGTGCCGTTCTCCTGCGGCGTGATCCGCAGTACCTTGCCACGCAGGTCGTTCGTGTTGGCCGCGGTCGCCCGCGCGTCGTGGAACGTACCGTCCCGTTCGGACAGTGGGGCGTAGCCGCCGGACGGCTCGGAGTGCGGGTTCACGTCGTCGCCGACGCCGAGGTACAGGTTGCCGTCCGGTCCCATGTCGAGACCGCCGCCGGTGTGCCCCGGCTCGTCTGGCAGCCGCGACGCGGGCACGTTCAGCAACACCTTCTCCGACGCGGGATCGATCTGCGAACCGTCGCCGACCGTGAAGCGGGACAACCTGTTGAAAAAGTTCGCCGGATCACTGTCGTTGCCACTGGCCGGTGAGTAGTACAGGTACAGCCAGTGGTTCTCCGCGAAGTCGTTGTCGAGCGTGATACCGAGCAGGCCGTCCTCACCACCCGAGTACACCGGGATGGTGATGGCGTTGGCGGTCGTGCGTGTCTCCGGGTCGTACACCCGGACCTGGCCACGCACCAGCTCGGTGAAGAACACCCTGCCGTCCGGCGCGACGTCCATCGCGTACGGGGCGCTGGTGTTCTGGTCGAGCGGGACGCGTTCGAACTGGTCCCACTTCGTGCCACCGCAGTCGCCGGCCTCCAGACCGGCCGCCCACTTCACGCCACCGAGAATGTGTTGCACCAGGTTGGGTTCCTGCGTGTAGTGCGCGCCGAAGTGGCCCATGCCGGTCATCCACGCGCGACCGCCGTCGTACGGCTTGCACCACGAGATCGGGTGGTCGTAACCCATAGCGTTGCCGCCGGGGGTGTAGGTCGTCTCGTCCATTGTGGCCAGTACGTGCGCGCTGCCCCGGACGTTGGTCGAGTAGTTGTACCACTCGTCCGCGCGGCTCCACCGCAGCGGCAGGTGTTGCGTCGACGGGTGGGTGCGGTCCTCGACGCGTACCGTGCCCGGCTGGCCGGGACTCGTGCCGGTGTCGGCGTGACCGGGCATCAGCGACCCGATCATGTTGTCCCACCAGGCGTAGCCGCCACGCATGTCCGTCGCGTTGTGGATCGCGACGATGCCGTGGCCCGCCTCCATGTAACGTTCCAACGCCGCCTTCTGGTCGGCGTTCCACGGGTCGCCGGAGGTCTGGAACATGACGAGCGCGTCGTAGTGCGACAGGCCCTCGTCGGTGAACAGCGTGGAGTCCTCGCTGTGCTCGGAGGTGATGCCCGCCTCCGCGAAGGCCGACACGAGCACGGGAACGCCCTGCTCGATGGCCTCGGTGTGCCGGAACTGGGTCGTCTTCGTGAAGATCAGGACGTGTGCCTCGCCGTGCGGCCCGGGATGGGCCGCGGCGGGCACGGCGCCGAGCATCGACAGCGCGGTGGCGCCGGCAAGCAGGGCGGTCAGGGATCTGCGCAGGTTCATACGAGTGGTGCCCTCTCCACTGAGGTACGAGAAGTCAGACCCGCGCGGCGTGCCGGCGCCGTGTGGGGTGCGGGGTTACGGCATCACCTTCCTCAAGAACTCCAGACCGTCGGTGGCGATCGCGTCCTGGGTCGCGGCGAGCGGGCGCCAGACCGAGGCCGCGGTCGCGATGGTCGCGTTCTCCGCGGTGAACGACTCGATCACGAGCGGGCCCGTGTAGCCGACGTCGCCCAGAGCGTTGACGAAGCCCTGCCAGTCGAGGTGGTCGGCGCCGGGTGCGCCCCGGTCGTTGGCGCACACCTGTACGTGTGCGACGCGGTCACCCGCCCGCCGGACGGCCGCCGCGAGGTCGGTCTCCTCGATGTTCATGTGGTAGATGTCGAGTGCGATCCCGCACGTGTCCGGCATCCCCCGCAGGGCGTCGAGTGCCTGGTCGACGGTGTTGAGGAGGCTGGTCTCGTAGCGGTTCAACGGTTCGACGGCCAACCGCACGTCGGCCGCGGTCGCGTGCTCGACGACCGGCGTGAGCCCGTCACGCAGCTCGGCGTACCTGGTCTGCCTCTCCTCGTGCGACATCCGCCACGTGCGACCGACCGACGCGTAGGCGGGTCCGGCGATCGTGGGCGAACCGACCGCCTGCGCCACGTCGACGACGTGACGCAGGTAGTCCTGTGTGGACAGTACGGTCGTCGCGTCGGCCGCCACCAGCTCGCGGCCCTCGCCCATGACGAGCACGACACTGGCCGAGAGCCCGAGGTCACCGAGGAGTCCGTGTGCCCGGACGGGATCCCACTCACCGGGGTTCTCGACCGGCAGCTCGATGACGTCGAAGCCCCAGTCGGCGATCCTCGGCGCCAGCTTCGCGAGCGACGCGTCGGTCAGCGGGGAGGTCCAGACCCACGTGTTGACGCCAAGCCGATGTTTCACCGGTTCTTCCACGCGTTCGGGAAGCCGGGCAGGTCCTCGCCGCCGAACTTGGCGTAGTGCAGGCTCGGCATGTCCTTGTTGCGGTCGAGGAACTCGTCGCGGTCCTTCTCGGTGATCGGCGACTGCGGCAGCACCCACTCCTTCGGTACCTGCTCGCCCTTCCAGATCTTGACGGCGGCCAGGATCGGCGTGCGCCACTGGAAGTTCGAGTACACGGGTGCGACCGCGGTCATCCCGGTGTCCTTCCACTTGCGCATGAAGGAAAGCTCGTCCTCACCGGACATCACCGGGTAGTCCTTGCCCGCGTCCTCGAACGCCTCGATGGCCGCGACCGCGCCGTCACCGGCGTCCATCCAGATGCCGTCGACATCGCCGCGCTGCAGGTACTGGGTCACGATGTCCTTGATCTTCGCGCCGTCGCCCTCGGTGAACTCGTCGCCGAGCACCTCGAGGTCGCTCTTGCCGAAGATCTCCTGCGCGGCGGCCCAGCGGTGCTCGAGGACGTCGACGCCGGGCAGGATGCGCAGCGCCAACACCTTCGCGCCGGGGTCGAGGTTGTCGACGAGGAACTCCGCCGCGTCCGCGCCGAACGCGTAGCCGCCGATCGGGTGGATGAAGGTGACCATGCAGTCGGAGTTCACACCCCGGTCGAACACGATCACCGGTACGCCGCTCTTGCACGCGGTCTCGACGGCGGGGGTCAGGGTCGCCGTGGTGGACGGCGAGATGATGATCGCGTTGCAGTCACCGGCATCCACGAACGCCTGGATGTCGGAGATCTGCTGGTTGTCGTCGTCCGCGGCGTCGGAGACGCGGAACTCGCCGATCTCCCCGGACTGCTTCAGCACGTCGACCTGCTGCTGCATGGTGATGAACCCGGTGACCCGCCACGGGTTGCTCACCGAGGCGTTGGAGAAGCAGAGGGTCTTGCCGTCCTGTTTGTACTGAGCGGTGTCGACCAGCTCGGGATCGATGGCCTGTAACCAGGGCTGGTCGGCGGACCCCTCGGGCGTCTTGTCCCGCTCGGCCAGCTCCTTGTCGTAGTCGGCGCGGACGAACCACTCGCCGTCGGCGGTCTGCTCCTGGTCCTGGTCGCCCTTGGGCGCGCTGTCGGTCGGGGTGTCGGTGGTACAGGCCGTGAGGGCGAGTGCGACAGCGGCCGCGCCCGCGACGAGGACACGCGTTCGGTGCATCATTGCCTCCTGGTGGTCCTATGGCTGGTTGGTCTGCTCGAGGAGCGGGCGGCGCCGCTCACGGGCGGCCCACGCGACGGCCGCGATGATGATCACGCCCTGTGCGAGCGGCCGTACGGTCGAGGGCAGGCTGAGCTGGTTGAACAACGTGAACAGGGCCTCGACGGTGAGCGCCCCGGCCATGGCGGCGAGCACGGTGCCGCGCCCGCCGCCGAGCACCACCCCGCCGAGCACGACGGCGGTGATGGCCGTGAACTCGAGCCCGTTGCCGACCTGGGCGTCCACGCCCGCATACCCGCCGATGAGGATCGCGGCGACGGTGGCGAGCACGCTGGAGAAGACGAACGCGACGGTCCGCACGCGCCAGACCCGCACCCCGGCGAAGGCCGCGGCCCTGTCGTTGTCCCCGGTCGCGACGAGCGTGCGGCCGAAGGGCCTGCGCATGACAAGGGCGGCGACAACCCCGATGGCGATCGCCACGAGCAGCGCCCACGGCAGCTGCCGGACCACCGGCAGGTCGATCCCCTCACGACCGACCTGCCGGAACCCGTCGGAGAGGGCGCCGGTCGGGGCGCCGCCCGTCCAGAGCCGGATGGCGCCGTAGAGGACGAGCATCATCCCGAGCGTGGCGATCAGGGAGTGCACCCTGAGGATGGTGACGAGGAGCCCGTTGACCAGTCCCACGAGCACCCCGAAACCGATCATGAGCAGGATGACCGGCAGGGTCCGCCCGTTCTCACCGTCCATCACCCCCGCGGCGATGGCGACCTGCGCCCCGACGAGCGAGCCCACGGAGAGATCCATCTCACCGCAGACGATCACGAGGTACTGACCGACGGCGAGCACGACGAGCGGCGCGGCCTTCTTGAGGAACGCCATCAGGGAGGGTGGTTCGAAGAAGCCGGGGTTGAGGAACGCGATCACGACGAACACGAGGGCGAGCAACGCGAACACGGTGGCACTGCCGCCGCCGAGGAACTTCGCGGCCACCGACCGCGCGGGCTGCCTCGTCTGGGTGGCGGTCATCGGCCGTCCCCCGAGTTGTCCACAGCAGCGAGGTTGTCCACAACCGGCCGGTAACCACGCGGCATTGTCGTACCCCACCGGTAGACTGGCAAGGCGGGACGCCCCCGGGATCGGGTGGGGGCTGGGCATCGCGCGCGCGAGATTCGCGAAATCATCGTGGCGCCCCTGTCGCTCCGGATGCGGGTCCTTCGACGTGCGGGCTCGGCGACGCGACCGAAAGCTGCCACGTGCCCGAGATCCGCCGGATCATTGTGGCGCCCCCTGCTGTGCCGGATGTGGGTCCTTCGGGGTGGGGGTCGGTTCCGGGGGTGGGCCGTTCGGGTCGAAGCGGGCTCTGCTCGCCCGGCGGTCGATCTGGCGGCGGGCGTAGATCGCCACCGCGGCGATGATCACCGCACCGCGCAGGACGTCCTTGAAGAACGGGTCCACCTGCAGGATGTTGAACACCGTGTCCAGAACCGCCAGGATCAGGACCCCGCCGAGCGTGCCCGCTATCCCACCCCTGCCACCCATCAGCAGCGTCCCGCCCAGCACGACGGCCGCGATGGAGTCCAGGTCGTAGCCCGAGCTGTACACGAGCGCACTGCCCGTGCCGAACCGCGCCGCGATCAGCAGGCCCGCCACCCCGGCCGCCACCGCACACAGCACGTGCGCCGTGACGATCACCCGACCGGTCCGGATACCCGACAGGCGCGCGACCTCCGCGCTGCCGCCCACCGCGAACATGTGGTACCCCATCCGCGTCCGGCGCAGGTACAGGATCCCCGCCACCACCGCGACCAGCATCACCGCGGTCGACACCGGCAGGAACCCGATCCGGCTGTACCCGAACTGCTGGAACGCCGCGGGCACCTCCCCGGCCGGGCCCTTGTACGTCGTGTCCAGGTACCCCTTGACGATCAGGCCCATGCCCAGCGTCGCGATGAACGGGTTCACTTTCAGCACCGACACGACCAGGCCGTTCAGCAGGCCGATCCCCGCCGCCACCACCAGCACCGCGGCGATGCCGAGCGGTACCTTCGCCGGATCACCCGCCATCGTCGTCGCCCCGACCAGGCTGCACAGCGCCATCACGTACCCGACCGACAGGTCCAGCGACCCGCACAGGATCACGAACGTCTGTCCCAACGCGACAAAACCGAGCAGGCTCGACCGAGTCAGCATGTCCACGAGGTTGGCCGTGCCGAACAGGTTTCCACCGTCCAGCGCCACCAGCGCGAAGCCGATCACCAGGATGCCGAGCAGCGCCAGGTAGACCAGCTCGGTACTGCCCAGTCGGCGGGTCAGGCCGGTGCCCATCACGCGACCTGCCCGGTCGCGATCCGCATGACGCTCTCCTCGTCCGCGCCGGCGGGCAGCTCGCCCGCGATCCGGCCGTCGCGCAGCACGACGATGCGGTCGGCCATGCCGATGACCTCCTGCAGCTCCGAGGAGATCATCAGGATCGCGACGCCACGCGCGCACAGCTCACGCATCAGCGTGTACACCTTCTGTTTGGCACCGACGTCGATGCCACGCGTCGGCTCGTCGAGCACCATCACCGCGGGCTCGGTGGCCAACCACTTGGCCAGCACCACCTTCTGCTGGTTGCCGCCCGACAGGAACCTCACCTCCTGGTCCGCGCCCTGCGACACCAGCTCCAGTGACGAGAGGATGCCGGGGATCCCGCGCGCCCGCCTGCCGGACTGCCCCGGTAGCACGGCATCCAGCACCAGCCTGGCGTTCGCGGCGACGGACTGGTTGAGCGCCAACCCTTCCGCCTTGCGGTCCTCGGTCACCAGTGCGAGCCCGGCCGCCACCGCCTGCCGCGACGACCGAAGCCGCACCGGCCTGCCGTCCAGCTCGACCGTGCCCCGCGTGAACCTGGCCACGCCGAACAACGCGTGCGCGATCTCCGTGCGGCCACTGCCCTGCAGGCCGGCGAGCGCGGTGATCTCCCCCGCCCGCACGTCGAGGTCGATGCCGTCGAGCTGTTCGTTGCCACCGCCCCGGATGCGTAACCGCACGTCGCCGATCTCGGTGCCCGGCACCGGATCCGGGAAGAAGCTCGTGATGGGGCGGCCGACCATCCTGCGGACCAGGTCGTCCGGGGTGATCGACGCCGTCTCGACCGTGTCGACGAGCGCGCCGTCCTTGAGCACGGTCACCCGGTCGGACAGGTCGAAGATCTCCTTGAGGCGGTGGGAGACGTAGAGGACGGCAACGCCGCGCTCGCGCAGCGTGCGAACGAGCCGGTAGAGCAGCTCGACCTCCTCGTCGGCGAGCGCGGCGGTCGGCTCGTCCATCGAGATGATCCGCGCGTCGTAGGACAGCGCCTTGACCACCTCGACGATCTGCTGCCCCGCCACGGAGAGCGTGCTCACCCTGCGGCGGGGCGTCAACCAGTCGAGACCGAGTTCGGCGAGCAGGGCGGCGGTGTCGGCGTTCATCCTGTCGACGTCGACGAGGCCGCGTCTTCGCGGCTCACGGGCCAGGAAAACGTTTTCCGCAACGGTTCGCTCCGGGAGCAGGTTGAACTCCTGGAACACCGTGGACACGCCCGCGTGCTGCGCCTCCAGCGGGTGCGCGAAGGCGACCTCCTGGCCGTTCAGCTCGATCGTGCCGCCGTCGGCCTGGTAGACCCCGGCGAGGATCTTCATCAGCGTCGACTTGCCCGCACCGTTCTCGCCCATCAGCGCGTGGACTTCGCCGGCTCGCACGTCCAGGTCGACGCCCTGGAGGACTGGCACGCCGAGAAAGGACTTGCGGATGTCCCGCATCCGCAACAGGGTGTCGGTGACGGGCGCCACTGCCATGCCGCTGAACCTAACCCGACTTTTGACGCACAACAATCAAAAGTTGCAAGTTTGTTGCCAACGTATCTTTGGGACATCTAGCAGAACTCGGGTGTGTTTGACTAGGGAGGTGGTCGAAGGCCCGGGTGTGAACTACCTCGGCGACGCTGGTGCGGGCGCCGGCGCCCTGCTGCGCCTGATGCGCGACGGGCAGCCACGCACCCGCGCCGAGCTGGCCGCACTCACCGGGCTGGCCCGTTCGACCATCGCGCAACGGATCGACGCTCTGCTCGCCGCCGACTTCATCGGCCCGGCCGGCGAGGCAACGTCGACCGGCGGTCGCCCGCCCGCCCAGTTCGCGTTCAACCCGTCGGCCCGGGTCGCGCTCGCCGCGGACGTCGGCGCGACGCACGGACGGGTCGCGGTCACCGACCTCGCGGGCCACGTGCTCGCCGAGCACCGCGACGACCTCGACGTCGGGCTCGGCCCGGACACCGTGCTGCGGTGGATGATCGAACGCTTTCACGAGTTGCTCGCGAGTGTCGGGCGCGGCCCGGCGGACCTGATCGGCATCGGCGTCGGCCTGCCCGGCCCGGTCGAGCACTCCTCCGGCAGGCCGGTGAACCCGCCGATCATGCCCGGCTGGGACAACTTCGACGTGCAGGGCTACCTGCGGGAACACCTCGGTGTGGTGGCGCTCGTCGACAACGACGTCAACATCATGGCCCTCGGCGAGCACTTCACGCAGTGGCCGACGGCCGAGCACATGATGTTCGTCAAGGTCGCGACCGGCATCGGCAGCGGCCTGATGAGCCACGGCCGCCTGCACCGTGGCGCACAGGGCGCGGCGGGCGACCTCGGGCACCTGCAGCTGCCGCACGGCTCGGACATCGTGTGCCGGTGCGGCAACACGGGCTGTCTCGAGGCGGTCGCGAGCGGCGCGGCCATCGCGGCCCGGCTGACCGACCAGGGCCTGCCCGCCAAGTCGAGCCAGGACGTGGTGGCGCTCGCCCGCGGCGGCTCCGTCGAGGCGCTGCACGCCGTGCGGCAGGCGGGCCGCGACATCGGCGAGGTGCTGGCGGCGGCCGTCAGCCTGTTCAACCCGTCGGTGATCGTGATCGGCGGTTCGCTCGCGCGGGCGGGCGAGCACCTGATCGCGGGCGTCCGCGAGGTTGTCTACCGGCGGTCGCTTCCCCTTGCCACGCAGGACCTGCGGATCGTGCAGTCCCGCACCGGCGACCGCGCGGGCATCATCGGCGCCGCGGTCATGGTGATCGACCACGCGCTGGCCCCGGCCCACGTGGACGCGCTGATCAGCTGAGCGCCAAGCATCGACGTGGGGGTTCTGAACGTTGTCCAATACTGCCTCCTCTGGTAGAACGTGTTCTAGATTCGCCGCGCGGGAGGTGGCATGGACGACGTGCAGTCCGGGCAGGCGTGGGTCGAGTTCTGCCGTGCGCTGGAGAAGGCGGGCGAGGTCGTGCTGCGGGAGAAGGCGCCGGCCACCCCGCTCGACCGGGCCGAGGGCTACCGCTACCTGACGCGGCTGGTCCGCGAGATGCTGTACTCCACGGTCGAGAACGCCGACCCCGACTTCCCCCGCTTCCACGAGCTGGACCGCGTCAAGATCGGCGCGGACAACCCGGACAACGTCTACCTCTCGGCGAACATCCGCGGCGACCGCACCTACCGGATCACCGGGACACGCGGCACCATCGCGTACTTCAGCATCGGCTCGAAGGCCAACCGGTACGCCAAGGACGGCACGATGGCCTCGACGGGCGAGCTGTCCGACCGCGACCTCGCCGTCAACCCCGACGGCACCGTGGAGATCATCGCGAGCGCGACCCCGCACGACAGGAACTGGTTGCCGCTGGCGGCGGACTCGACGGGCCTCGTCGTGCGCCAGACCTACCTCGACCGCACGACCGAGGTCCCCGGCAGCTGGCACATCGCGCAGGTCGACGGGCCGGCGCTGCCGAAGGACGTGGATCCCGCCTTCCTGGCCAGGGCGCTGAAGCGTGCCGCGCTCTCGGTGCACGGCACGGCGGCCACGTTCGCGTACTGGACCGAGACGTTCATGAGCCGCCCCAACGAGCTGCCGGACTTCGGGCAGGACATGTTCCAGCGGGCGGGCGGCGACCCGGAGATCTTCTACCTGCACGGCTACTGGACCCTCGAACCGCACCAGGCCTGGGTGATCGAGACCGAGGTCCCCGACTGTCCATACTGGAACTTCCAGCTGAGCAACTGGTGGATGGAGTCGCTGGACCACGAACGCCGCATCACCGTGAACAAGCACACGGCGAAGCTCGACGGCGACCGGCTGACGATCGTCGTCGCGGCACGGGATCCCGGCTGGGGCAACTGGATCGACACGTGCGGCCACGAGAGCGGCACCGCGTTGCTGCGGTGGCTCGGGGCGAAGGTCCACCCCGTCCCGCGGTGCAGCGTGATCGACCTGGAGGACCGATGACCACCGCCCTGCTCGACGTCGACGGCCTGCTGGCGAGTGCCCGCGAGAAGACCGGCCTGACCGACTTCGGCGACGAGTGGTTCGTGGAACCGTTGCGGGTACTGGTGACCGCGCTTAGGTCCGAGGCACGCCTCTCCGAGCTGGGCCTGGCACTGACCCGGCGCAGGCTCACCGCGTTGCTGGCCGACCGCCTCCGGCTGCGACAGGCACAGTCGGAGCACCCGGCGATCCTCGACGAGGAAGTGGTCGTGGCGGCGGAGATCTGCGGCCTGCCGCGCACCGGATCCACGCTGATGCACCGGCTTCTGGCCGCGTCGCCCTCGGTGACGTCGACGCTGTCGTGGGAGACGTCCTACCCGCTGCCGTTCCCCGGCGAGGGCCCCGACGCGGCGGAACGCAAGCAGCGGGCCAAGGACCGGGCCGAGCTGTTCCTGCGCATGACCCCGGAGTTCGGCGACATCCACACGATCGAGTGGGACGGGCCCGAGGAGGACGTCATCCTGCTCGACCGCACCTTCGTGTCGATGAGCTTCGACTCGTTCTACCAGGTGCCGACGTACGGCCTGTGGTTGCGGGCCGCCGACCAGACGCAGGCGTACCGGGAGCTTCGGGAGTGGCTGCAGGTGCTGCAGTGGCAGGACCCGTCGCGCCGGGGAAAGCCGTGGGTGCTGAAGTCCCCGCACCACCTGACGGCGGTGGACACGGTGCTGGACACGTTTCCGACGTGCAGGATCGTGATGACGCACCGCTCCCCGGCCGAGGCGGTGCCGTCGTACGCGTCGATGGTCACCTCGATCTGCCACCAGTACAGCGACGACGTGGACCCCGTCGCGATCGGCCGCTACTGGCGCGACCGCTTCGCGGCCACCCTGCGGGAGTTCACCTCGGTGCGTGCCCGCAGGCCGGACCGCTTCGTGGACGTGCGCTTCCGGGACGTGGTGTCCGACCCGCTGGCCGAGGCCGTGCGCGTGTCCGGCCTCGTCGGCGTGCCGGCCGACCGCGAGGCGCTGTCGGCGTACCTCGCGCGGAACCGGGCGCAGCGGCACGGCTCGCACACCTACACCGCGGCGGACTTCGGCCTGTCGGAAGCGGACCTGAAGCGCGACTTCGCGTTCTACGAGGAGGTAGTGCCGTGATCCTTGACGGCGAGGTGGTCATCGTCTCCGGTGTCGGTCCCGGCCTTGGCGCGAAGCTGGCCGCGAGAGCGGCCGCGGAGGGCGCGAAGGTGGTGATGGCGGCCCGTTCCCCGCAGGTGATGGACCAGGTGGCCAAGGACGCGGCGGCGGCCGGCGGCGAGGCCGTCGCGGTCCGGTGCGACGTCAGGAAACCCGAGGACGTGGCCCGGGTCGCGGCGACGGCGGTCGAGCGGTTCGGGAAGGTCACGGGCCTGGTCAACTCGGCGTACTCGCATCCCGGCTTCGCCGACCTGCTGGACACGCCGGACAAGCAACTGCGGCGCTCGATGGACATCATCCTGCACGGTGCGCTGGAGATGACCAGGGCGGTGGTGCCGCACATGCCCGCGGGCAGCTCGATCGTCAACGTGGGCACCATGTCGACGCGGCGACCGCTGCGGGGCGAGGGCGGCTACGCGGTGGCGAAGGCCGCGATGGCGTGCGCGACGCAGTACCTGGCGCTGGAGCTGGGTTCGAAGGGAATCCGGGTGAACCAGGCGATCATGGGCTGGCTGGACGGCCCCGGTGTCCGCTTCTACCTGAAGATGACCTCGGACCAGCGAGGCGTGACCGAACAGGACGTCTACGACGAGATCGCCGCCAGGAACCCACTCGACCGCATCCCCACGGACGAGGCGTGCGCGGGCGCGGTCCTGTTCCTGTTGTCCGGCCTGGCCTCCGAGGTCACCGGTGCCGTGCTGGACGTCAACGGCGGGGAGTACATGCCGGCATGACCGAGTACATCGTCCGTTCGGTGGTGGTGGAGATCGGCGCGCCCGCCGAACTCGTGTGGCAGGTGCTGACCGACTACCCTGCCTACCCGGAGTGGAACCCGTACACGGTGGCGGTGACGACCACCCTGGGGATCGGCGAGCCGATCGACCTGACGCTGCCCGCGGTGGACGGCTCCGGCGGGACCTTCGTCAACCGCGAGTACGTACGGGTCGTGGACCCACCGCGCCACCTGCGCTACGACACGGCGAACGAGATGCCGGGCATCTTCGCCGTCCGGGACCAGTGGATCACCGAACGCGGCCCGACGACCTGCGCCTACCACACCACCGACACGATCAGCGGCGAGTACGCGGACAAGGTCATGGAGATGACCGGCAAGTGGATCAAGTCCGGCTTCGATTCGGTCGCCCACGCACTGAAGACCCGGGTCGAGTCCCTGTCCCGCTGACCCCGCCGGCACCGCACTGAAGGACGCCTTCGTAACGCTGGGCGTTAGGAAGGCGTCCTTCAGTGCGGTCCTACCCGGGGGTCACACCCAGCTCGGCCAGCTTCGCCAGTACCGCTTCGGCCGCCTCCTCCGGGGTCAGCTCCGTCGTGTCCAGGTGGATCTCCGGGGTCTCGGGCCGTTCGTAGGGTGAGTCGATGCCCGTGAAGTTGGGCAGCTCGCCCCGGCGGGCCTTCGCGTACAGGCCCTTCGGGTCCCGTTCCTCCGCCACCGCCAGCGGGGTGTCCACGAAGACCTCGCAGAACTCGTTCGCCGCCACGACTCCTCTGGCCAGTGCGCGTTCCGCGCGGAACGGGGAGATGAACGACACCAGCACGATCAGCCCGGCGTCGACCAGCAGAGCCGCCACCTCCGCGACGCGGCGCACGTTCTCCACCCGGTCGGCGTCGGTGAAGCCGAGGTCCTTGTTCAGGCCGTGCCGCACGTTGTCGCCGTCCAGGACGAAGGTGTGGCGGCCCTCCCGGTGCAGCCGCTGCTCCACCAGGTCGGCGATCGTCGACTTCCCGGCACCCGACAGGCCCGTGAACCACACCACGCAGCCCCGGTGGCCATTGCGCTCCGCACGCATCGCCTTGTTCACCGACATGGCCTGCCAGTGCACGTTCGTCGCCCGCCGCAGCGGGAAACGGACCAGGCCCGCGCCCACGGTCGCGTTGGTCAGGCGATCGATGACGATGAACCCGCCGAGGTCTCTGTTGGCACGGTAGGGATCGAGCGCCACCGGCTGGTCGAAGTGGACGTTGCCGACACCGATCTCGTTCAGCCGCAACGTCTTCGCCGCCAGGTGGGCGCCGGTGTCCACGTCGAGGCGGTGCTTGGGCGTGTCGACCGTCACGCCCACCGTCCTGGCCCCCAGCTTCGCCAGGTACCGGCGGCCCGGGAGCATCTCCTGCTCCGACATCCAGATCAGGTCCGCCTGGCACGCGTCCGCGACACCAGGTGGCTCCGCGCCCGCCAGCACCGCACCCCGCGAGACGTCCACGTCGTCGGCCAACACCACCGTGATCGACTGGCCCGTGGCGGCCGACCGCAGTTCGCCGTCGAAGGTGACCAGGCGCGACACGGTCGTCTCCACACCACCCGGGACGACCCGCACCCGGTCGCCGACCGAGACCGAGCCGCCGACCACCAGGCCCGACACACCGCGGAAGTCGGCGGCCCGGTTGACCCAGCGGACGATCATGCGGAACGGGCCGGGGCGTTGCGCGTCGACCGGCACGGTCTCCAGCCAGGACAGCAGCGTCGGGCCGTCGTACCACGGTGTTCGCGACGCGCGACCGACCACGTTGGACCCGTCCAGCGCCACCACCGGGACACACGTCACGTCCTCGATGCCGATGGTCGCCGCGAACTCGCGGTACTCCTCGGCTATGGCGACGAAACGGGACTCGGTGAACCCGACGAGGTCCATCTTGTTGACCGCCAGCGCCACGCGGCGAATTCCCAGCAGGGACACCACGTGGCTGTGCCGCCGCGTCTGGCGCAGCACGCCCTTCCTGGCGTCCAGCAGGATCACCGCCGCGTCCGCGGTCGACGCGCCCGTCACCATGTTGCGCGTGTACTGCTCGTGGCCGGGTGTGTCCGCCACGATGAACCGCCGCGACGACGTCCCGAAGTAGCGGTACGCCACGTCGATCGTGATGCCCTGTTCGCGTTCCGCCAGCAGTCCGTCCACAAGGGACGCGAAGTCCATGTCCCGCGCCGAGAGGGCGGCCAGCTGGTCGGAGTGCAGCACTCGGGTGTCGTACAGCAGCCTGCCGATCAGCGTGCTCTTGCCGTCGTCGACGCTGCCGCACGTGATGAACCGCAACAGGTCCATCAGAAGTACCCCTCACGCTTCTTGCGTTCCATGGAGCCGGACTGGTCGCGGTCGATCACGCGGCCCTGCCGTTCGGACGTGTCCGCCGCCGCGGTCTCGGCGATCACCTCGGCCACCGTCGTCGCCGTGCTGGGCACCGCACCCGTCAGCGGGTAGCAGCCCAGGGTGCGGAACCGGACCGTCCGGGACGACGGCTCCTCGCCAGGGTTCAACGGCAGGCGGTCGTCGTCGACCATGATCAGGCTGCCGTCGCGGGTCACCACCGGTCTCGGTGCCGCGAAGTACAGTGGCACCACCGGAATCTCCTCACGTTCGATGTAGCGCCAGACGTCCAGCTCGGTCCAGTTCGACAGCGGGAAGACGCGGATGCTCTCCCCCGGCGCCTTCCGCGCGTTGTACAGCCGCCACAGCTCGGGGCGTTGCCCGCGCGGGTCCCACTGGTGGTCGGCCGTGCGGAACGAGAACACGCGTTCCTTGGCACGCACCGGTTCCTCGTCGCGGCGGGCGCCACCGAACGCGAGGTCGAAGCGGTGCTCGTCCATGGCCTGGCGCAGGCCATGGGTCTTCCACATGTCCGTGTGCACGGCCGAGCCGTGGTCGAACGGGTTGATGCCGAGCGCGACGCACTCGGGGTTGCGGTGCACGATCAGCTCCAGCCCCAGCTCGGCCACCGTGCGGTCGCGGAAGTCGATCATCTCGCGGAACTTCCACGTCGTGTCGACGTGCAGCAGTGGGAACGGCGGGCGCGACGGGTGGAAAGCCTTGCGTGCCAGGTGAAGCAGGGTCGAGGAGTCCTTTCCGATGGAGTACAGCAGGACCGGGCGTTCGCTCTCGGCGGCTGCCTCGCGCATGATGTCGATGCTCTCCGCCTCGAGCCAGTCGAGATGCGTTTGCACGTCCATCACCCTAGGCCCATTTTGAACAACGTTCAATATGCGCCGGACATCGTTCGGCCTGGGGTACCGTTGTGGCGTGGAGACCACCGCGTGGGGAGACGCGCAGGCACGCAGACGCGACATACTGGCGTCGGCCGAGGACCTGCTGGCCGAGTCCGGTTACGCCGGACTCACCATGCGCGCGATCGCCGTCGGCGCCGGCGTCAGCTCAGGCACGCTCTACCAGTACTTCGACGGCAAGGAGGACGTGTTCGTCGCGCTCATGGCCGCCCGGCTGGAGACGCTGCGCACGACGCTCGACGGGCTCGACCGCACGGTCGGGATCGCGGGGCTGCTCAGGGAGATCCTGCCGCAGGTGCGGGAGCTGTGGCGGCTGTTCGGCCGCTCCGCGCAGCAGTGGGAGTCGAAGGTGCTGGCCGGCGGACCGCGCGGCAGGCGGGCGGTCACGTCGGCGACCGTCTTCCGCAGGATGGCCCGCGCCCTGGAGCGGGCGCTGCACGAGACGGCCGCCGCGTCGGGACAGACGCTGGTCGACCACCCGGCGACGGCCTACTGGGTGTGGGACTCGCTCATCGGCCTCGCGGACGACATCGTCCACGGCGGCTCGCTGCAGGCCCGCATCTCGGCGGCCCGCATGGTCGACTTCGCGACCGAGACGATCGAACGAGGGATCGTCGCCACGCCCTGAGGGGGTAGCAGGGCGTGGCGACGAACCTGACTAACGCCCGGCTGGGCGTCTAGTCGGCAGTGGCTCCTTGGGCCTGGACGACGTCGGATCCGGTTGCCTGATGGGCGTTCGGTCCGGTTGCTCCTGCGGTCGCCCGGGTTGTTCCGTTCGTTTCGGTTGCTCGACGGTGGGAGGACGCTCCTGTTGCGTGGGGAACCGGTTCGCCAACTGTCCGACACCACGCACTCCCTGGCCCAGCGCCTGGGTCCGGTGCTTCGACGACGTCGAGGAGCTCACCGGCACGATGTCCTCGACGTCCTCGGGCTTCGCGGTCGTCTCGTACCAGGTCGACGCCATCAGCACCGCGTAGATCGGCACCGCGAGCGCCAGCACGGCGAGCACGAACACCGGGAACAGGAACGTGAACACCTCGACCCCGCCCGGCGGTGGCGCAGTCGGGTCGATGGTCACCTCGATCGCGGCCATGCCCGTGTAGTGCATGCCGGTGACCGCGACCCCCATGACCATGCCGGCGACGAGACGGAGTGCGGTGCTGTCGAAGATGACCGTGAACCACAGCGCCGCGGTGGCCGCGACGACCGCGATGGCGATCGAGAGCCACACCAGCGTCGAGTTGTAGGTGCTCGTGCCCTGGATCTGGATGGCCCACATGCCCGTGTAGTGCATGAGGTTCACCGCGAGGCCCATGATGATGCCGCCGGCCACCAGGCGGGGCACGGAGTACCGCTTGCGGACGCCGAAGACCACCAGCCCGACGAACGTGGCGGAGATCGACAGGAGCGCGGAGAGCGCCGTACGGCCGAGGTCGTAGCGGACCGGGAAGCCGGGGGTGTCGAAGCCCAGCATGGCGATGAAGTGCATCAGCCAGATGCCGACGCCGCCGATCGAGACCGCGGCGGCGACGAGCCAGCCGAGCCGCGCCCTACCCGTCAGGTTGCGTGCCTGCAGCGTGCACGCGAGTCCGACGACGCACCCGACCACCGAGACGACGTACGCGAAGAACAACAGCCACGAGCCCATCGCGAAATGATGGACATGCTCCGCGGCATGAGGCATGACAGGTCCCCCTCTTCGACCCGCGCGCCGCCCCGACCAGCGCCAAATGAAATCAACAACGTCTGAAACACGTGCTTACCAGACGCAACGTGAATGCAAGTCGAGTTTGCACACCATGTCAACCCCCGCGACCCGTCGCAGGTCCGGTGCAAGTTGCATCGAGCAACGCAGTGATCATTGCTTCGAAAAGAAATGACGAAACGCGGGCCACCTGTGTCGGTGACCCGCGTTTCGATGATCAGATCGTCAGTCGGTCAGCAGCCGGTTGAAGAATGCGCGGTACTCGCGGATGACCACCCGCAGCTCCTCGGTCCCGGCATCGCCGGCACGCCACCGCTCGTCGAGCCCGGCCTTGCGCTCGGCCAGCTCACGCATGATTTCGTCGACCAGCTCGCCCGCGCCACGCACGGAGTCCTCCGGGTCGTCCACGAAGCCGCCCTGCAGCTCGCGCCACCGGTCACGGAAGCCGCTCATCGCGGTCTCGTCGAAGAACACCTCGCTCGGCTCCGACTGCGCGGAAGCGGTGGCGGGCGCCTCGGTGGTCTCCCGAGCTGTCTCCTGGTAGTCACCCGGCTCCGCAACGGGTTCCTGGTAGTCACCCGGCTCGGCGACAGGCTCCCGG
Organism: Actinophytocola oryzae; assembly: GCF_004364325.1. Classification (GTDB taxonomy): domain Bacteria; phylum Actinomycetota; class Actinomycetes; order Mycobacteriales; family Pseudonocardiaceae; genus Actinophytocola; species Actinophytocola oryzae. The sequence goes on from NZ_SOCP01000003.1 coordinate 238,690, forward strand.
TAGTCGTCCGCCTGCACGTTCTCCTGCGTCTCCAGGGACTCCGGACGGTCCAGGTCCGACTCCGGACGATCCGATTCGGACTCGAACGCCTCGGGCCGGGGCTGCAGACCGTCGCGGTCTGGCTCCACGCCGTCGCGATCCCGCTCCAGAGCGTCGCGGTCCGGCTCCAGACGGTCCTCCTCGTCCTGCGCGAAGGATCTGTCGGCGGGCACACGTTCGTCGGAAAGTTCACCCTGAACGGGGATACGCTCGGTCGCGGGGTGGTCGTAGCCGACCGGTTCCTCCACGAACTTCGTCTTGTGCTCAGTCATGTCGTGCCTCCTGCTAGCTCTTCAGCCGCGCGCCGTCGACCGCGCCTTCCGTGGTCTCACGTGCTGCCGGCACCTCGGCCTTGTCGGGGTCGACTGTCTCGATCGGACCGACCAGCGAGCGGAAGAGGGCGCGGTAGTGCACGAGCGCCTGTCGCTGCTCCTCGGTGTCCGCTTCGGCCGTGCCGCGGATGCGGTGGGCGTCGCGGTAGTGGCTGACCACGTCGGCGTGCTCGACGGAGAGGTCGGCAGCCTGCTGGTCGAACCCGTCGGTGGGGTAACCCCGGTCACGCATCACGGAGTGCACCAGCTCGTCGGCCTCCGCGAGGCTTTCGTCGGGTGCGTCGACGAAGCGCTCCTGGATACCCGTCCACTCCTCCACGTAGCGCGCACGCGCGGCGACTGGCAGTGGCTTGAGATCCAGCTCCGCGTACCGCTTCTCCCGCGCCGTGAGCTCACGCTCGGCGGTGCGGCGGCTGTCGGCTGACTCGAGGCTGCGGTCGTACTCCGGTCCGAACCGGTTGCGCAGGCGGCGGCTGCGTGCCAGCCCACCCAGGTACCAACCGGCCGCGAACAACACGGCGAGCAGGACGACGACCAGGATGACTATTCCCGCAGTCGACATCGTGCACTCCTTCCCTGAACAGACTTGGATGTCGTGGTAGTGCCCTGATTGGTCTGCGGGGAAACCACAAGCCGTCGGGATTAGGCCACCTGGAGCAACGCGGGGACCACCGCGTGGGCCACCACGAGGGCTTGAGATCATGACCGCGTGGTGGACGTGACCATCGACCTCCCGGCCGGCGACGGCCCCGCCGTGGTGAAGCTCCAGTCACCGCAGTGGGAGCTGAACATCCGGGCCCCGCGCGAGGAACTGGCTCGCCTGCGCGAGATCGACGGCGCCGACTGGGACTCACGCCGCTCGCTCGCGGTCGGCACGTGTGCCGGTGCGGGTGTCTTCTGGGCCCTCGGCGAGGACGACCAGGTGGCGATACTGGTGGGACCGGACGACGAGTCCTGGGACGCCGCGGTGCTCGTTCCGCTGAGGACCGTCCACGAGATCGCGGCGCGCGCGCTCGGCCTGGCGGACAGTGGTCTTACCGACGCGGAGGGGTAGGTTCACCGGCCGTGGCCGAGGTTGTGCTGGAGACCGGGATCAACCCGGACGACCCCGAGGAATGGGTGCTGGCTCTCGTCATCGACCCCGAGGGGTCCGATGCCGAGCGGACGCTGGTCGCCATCGGTGATCTGTGCCATCCGGACGAGAACGGGGTCTACGCCGTCCCCCAGTCGGACGCCTACGCGGCTCCGCGGCTCGCGGACGGCGTCCTGACCGTCGACGTCGTCACCTTCCCCGAGGTGCTCGAGGGCCTCCGCGTGACCACGGCGTTTCCGTTGCACGACGAGGAGTCCGTGCGGCTGCTGCGGGTGGTCGGGGAGACCGGCCACGACACGCTGCCCCCGACGACACACGTGTTCACCACGCCGATCGAGGCGTTGACCGACAACGAGGACGAAACACCCTTCGTGCTCGCGCGACCGCCCGTCACCGGCGACGCCACGTCACGTGCGTGACCCGTTGTGGTTCGCGCCGGCCACCGCGTGGTGCTCGGCCAGTTGGTCGCGCCACCACGGGGTTTCCACGAACCCGCGCTTCAGCGTCAGCAGTTCGACCGACGCGTTCCACCCCACCACGCCTGCGAGCTTCGCCAGTGTGGACGTGGTGAACTCGAACAGCCCGGCCGTCGAGTCGGCGATGATCTCGCACAGCAACGCGTTCCCGTCCAGCGTGGCGCCGAGATAACGCACGGCCGGGTGGCGGGTCAGCGCCTCGGCGACCTCGGCGAGCTTCGCGGGCTCGACGGTCACCCACAGCAGGGTTTCCGCCTCCAGGCCGAGCAGTGACGAAGGGACGATGGTGAACACGGCCGCGCACCCGTCGGTGATCATGCGCTCGAAGCGGCGGCGGACCGTGCTCTCGTTGAGGCTCAACCCGTCGGCGACCGTCTTGAAGCTGGCCCTGCCGTCGTTGCGCAGGCAGTCGAGGATGGCCCAGTCGACCTTGTCGAAGTGTTCGGGTCTGCACAGCGACACCCTCTGGTCCGGGACCTCGTGGGTGACCAGCTGCCGGTACCAGTCGTGCGCGGCCTTGTAGACGTGCAGGAGCAGGTCGCTGTACCAGCGCTGCACGCCCTCGATCTCCTGCAGTTCCAACATGGTCTGCGGGTAGCGGGTGGCGGCGGAGTTGACCACCAGCTCGATCGCGATGTCGTACGAGCCGGTGATCAACGACGCCCACCGCACGTCCTCGCGGGCCACCAGCTGTTCGGCCACGTCGAGCTGCGTGCCGGGACGGCAGCCGATGCGGGTGAAGAACGTCTCCGTCGGACCGGTGCTGCCGAGGTTCGGCAGCACCGCGATCTTCAACAGCTTCTCCGCGACCAGTTGCTGGACGCGCCGCGCGACCGTCGGCACGGACGTCTCGCACATCGCGGCGACCGACGTCCAGCTCGCCCGACCGTCGACCTGCAGCGAGATGATGATCTGCCGGTCGAGGTCGTCGAACTGCCTCACGGTTCCCCCGCCTCGCTCACGGGGCGACTTCTGCCAGAAACCCTCGTACTACTTCGGTCCACGCCTCGGCCTCCTCGATCTGCGGTGAGTGGCCGGACTTCTCGAACACCACCAGCCGCGAGCCGGGGATCAGACTAGCGATCTTCTCGCTGCATTCAACGGGTGTTATCCAGTCCGTCCTGCCGACCGTGATCAGCGTCGGCGCGGTGATCTTCGGCAGCACCGGTTTGAGGTCGTAGTTCGGCATGTTCACCGAGAACGCGTAGTTGTGCGCCTCGAAACGGTACGGCGTGGCCTCGACCTTCGCCTCGACCGCAGCCGGGTCGTAGTGATAGTCGTACAGCGGCAGGATCTCCCGCCAGCAGTCGCGCAGGTCCGCGTCGTCGCGGACCTTCCCGGCGAAGATGCGGTCGAACTTCTCGCGGTCGATCTCGACGCGGGTGTTCGCCAGCGCGTTGGCCAGCGCCCTCTCCTCGTTCGAGTTGTCCGGCGAGGTGTCCCGCAACACCAGCGCGCGAACGCGATCCGGATAGCGTGTCGCGTACTCCATGGCCATGAACCCGCCGTACGAGCCGCCTGCCATGATGATCTGTTCCGCGCCAACCCATTCCCGCAGCGCGTCGACGTCCGCGGCCCACTGCTCGTGGCTGAACGTGCCGTTTCCCTCGCTCTGCCCGGATCCCCGCGCGTCGAACACCACGACCCGGTAGGTGTCCGCGAGGCGGCCGAAGCTGCCCCTCGGCTCGGCCCGCGAGCCCAGCCCCGGCGCACCGTGGTGTGCGATCAGCACTGGCGCGCCCTCGGGCCCGAGGACCTCGACGGCCAGCCGGTTGCCGTTGATCTCCACCAGCTCCGCCTCTGTCGTGGCGGCGGCGAACTCAGACACAGAGATTCTCCTTTGCTAGACGGGTATCACGCAGTCGTCGAGTGATCGCGGGAACGACGTGAGCGGCCGCGAGCCGCCCTCGGTGACGAGCATGCTGTCCGAGATCCGGTAGCCCGCGTGGCCGGGCACGTAGATGCCGGGCTCGTTGGAGACGATCATGCCCGGCTCCAGCAGGGTCGCGTCGCCGTCCTCGAGCCACGGCGGCTCGTGCATGCCGAGGCCGATCCCGTGGCCCTGCCGGTGCCGCAGGAACCGCCCCAGCCCGGCCTCGCGGATCACCTCGAGGCAGACGGCGTTGGCACTGCGGCATTCCGCGCCCGGCTTGATGGCCTGGCCGCCCACCTCCTGCGCGCGGCGGACGGTGTCGTGGTAGCGACGCTGGTCCACGGAGGGCTCGCCGAGCACGAACGTCCGCTCCCCCTCCACGAACCGGCCGCCGACCGCGCAGCCGAGCGACAGCTGGAACGTGTCGCCTGGCCGCAGCCGGTATCCGGATGGAAGTCCGTGTGGGTATACGGAGTTCTCTCCCGCGTAGACCAGTCCGCCCGCGAGCGGCGAGACGACGATGACGTCGTCGTGCTCGGCGTACATGGTCGACGTGCCGACCTTCGTGACGTGTGCGGCGAGCTCGGCCTCGCTCGGGAACTGGCCGCCGGTCGCGACGGCCTCCGCCACGAGCCAGGCACCCGAGGACAGCATCAGGTCGGTGATCCGCGCGGCCTCCTGGTGCAGCGCGATCTCGACGGGGTGCTTGACGTACCTCGCGACCGTCACCAGGTCCGTCGGCACCAGCTCCACAGTGGACAGGGCGGTGCCCGCGGCGTGCAGGCGGCTGTAGGACATCGACGTCGTGTGCCCGGCACGACGCCTGCCGAGCCCGACCGCCCCGGCGAGCACCGAGAACGGCGGCGTGACGCCGGGATACTCCGGATAGGACACCAGCTCCGCTACGGCGTGCTGTATCTGCGCGTGCTCACGTTCCAGCTCCGGCAGGAGGAGGAAGCACCGGCCGTCGGTGTCGAGCCACACGGCGACCGGGCGTTCGCCAGGGTGGTGGAAGAACCCGGTCAGGTACGCGACGTCCTCGGGGTCGTCGGTGAGCACGGCGTCCAGTCCGGCCTCGGTCGCGCGGGTGCGCACCCGGTCCTGGACAGCTTCGAAGAAACCGCGACCGAGCCGCGGGGAAAAGCTCGTCATTATTTGTTTCGCCTCGGGTTGCGAGCGTCGTTGTAAGCGGTGGACAGCAGGGTGGCCGCCAGCACCAGCAGGAAGATCGCGGCGGAGGGGAACAGCGGCAGCCACCACGCCGTCGACATGGCACCTGCCTGCTGTGCCTCGTAGAGAATCCGGCCCCACGACCACGTGTTCGGGTCGCCGAGGCCGAGGAAGGCCAGGCCGGCCGCGGAAAGCACGGCCCTGGAACCCGTCAGCACCACGGAGACCAGGATCAGCGGCATCACCGCGGGCACGACGTGCCTGCGGATGATCCACACCGGCGAGCTGGTCATCAGCCGCGCGGCGTCCACATAGGGCAGCCGGACGACCGAGAGCGCCTGCGAGCGCACCACCCTGGTCACCTCCGGCCACGAGAACGCCGCGATCACCAGGATGATCGTCAGCGTGCTCGGTCCGATCAGCGCCGCGACGAGGATCATGAGCGGCAGGACCGGCAGCGACAGCGTCAGGTCGACGATGACGCTGATGACCGCGTCCAGCCTGCGGAAGTACGCACCGAGCACCGCGAGCAGGGTGCCGAACACGATGGCGATCACCGCGGCGGCGGCCGCGACCAGCAGGCTCTGCCTCGCACCCCACACGACCTCGCTGTACACGTCGAGGCCGAGGCTGTCGGTGCCGAACCAGTGCGCGCCGGACGGCGGCGAGAGCACCGCGTCGCCGTAGCCGCTCGGGTAGCTCGCGAGCAGTGGTGCCGCGATGGCCGTGAAGGCCAGCAGCAGCAACACGACCAGCGCCGCCATGCCGAGCGGCTCGCGCCGGAACCGCCGCCACGTGTTGCGTGCCGGAGCGTCCACGGTGGCCGCCGCCGGGGGCGGCGGTGACACCTGCAGCGCGGGCTCCGCGGGCGGGGTGGGCTCGGTCATCGTCATGCTCCCACCTTCACTCGCGGGTCGAGCAGGCCGTAGACGACGTCGGTGATCATGTTGACGACCACCACGACCACGGCCAGCAGCAGGAAGGCGCCCTGCAGCAACGGGAAGTCGAGTCGGGTCACGGCGTCGAACATGCCGCGCCCGATGCCCGGGTAGGCGTACACGGTCTCGATGAGGATCACGCCGCCGACCAGGTACAGGCAGATCTGCAGGCCCACCAACGTGGTCGTGGGCAGCAGCGCGTTGCGCAGCGCGTGTTTCCACAGCACTCTGCGGTGTGGCAGGCCGTTGGCCCGCGCCAGCGTCACGTAGTCCTCACCGAGTGCCTCGATCAGCGTCGACCGCACGGTCAGCACGTAGCTGCCCAGCTGTACGAGCACCAGCGAGAGCATCGGCAGCACGAGGTGGGAGACGACGCTCAGGTACCACGCACCGCCGTAGGTCCCGTCGGTGTAAGCGCCCCCGATGGGGAACCAGCCCAGCTGCAAGCCGAACACGTACAGCAGCAGGATGCCGATGCTCGGCACGAACAGCGACTGCCCGGTCACGGCGACCATCTGGACGACACGGTCGAGCACCCCGCCGGCGCGGGCCGCGGCGGCCACGCCGAGCGGGATGCCCAACAACACTGTCACCACAAGAGCGACACCGACCAGCAACAGTGTCCACGGCAGCATCTCCATGAGCGAGTCCGTCACGGGGATGTTCTGGCTGAAGGAGATACCGAGGTTCCCCTGCAGCAACTGGCCGAGGTACTTGACGTACTGCACGGGCAACGGCTGGTCGAGGCCGTAGGTGTGCAGCAGGTCCGCCCGGATCGCCGGCGTCATGTTCGTGCTCGCGATGGCGATCGCGGGGTCGCCGGGCAGCAGGCGCAGCATCAGGAACGTCACCGTCACCGCGAACCAGATGGTGACCAGACCGCGACCGATCCTCTTGAGCACGAACGACAACAACGACATCCGGGCGGACTCCTTGACTACTTCTCGGACTTGGTCGCCGAGGCGACCGAGATCGGGTTGACGATCGAGAGCAGCTCACTTGGCTTGATCTGGAAGCCACTCCAGTCCGACCGGTACGCCACGTACAGGTTCTGCGTGTACATCACGTTGTCGTACACGTTGTCGTGCACCATCTTCGCGGCCTTCTGCAGCAACGGCTTCTGGTCGTCACGTTCGAAGGTCGTCCGCGCCTGGTTGATCAGGTCGTTGAGCTTCGGGTCGTCCACGTAGGAGTAGTTGATCGCACCCTTGGGCAGGTACGTCAGCGCCATGTTCGTGGCCGGGTCGTCCATGATCGCGAAGTTGCCCGCGTAGATGTCGAAGTCGCCGTCGTCCGTCTTCGCGAGGTAGGTGTTGCGTTCCAGGCCCTGCAGCTCGATCGTGATGCCCGCCTTGGCCGCGCCGTCCTTGACGAGCGTCGCCCACTGCGTGGTCACCGGGTCCTGCAGCGAGTAGATCATCCGGAACGTCAGTGGGAAGTTCCCGCTGCCGTCCGCCTTGTAGCCCGCCTGTTCCAGCAGCTTCTTCGCGCCGTCCGGGTCGTACTTGTACTCCTTGATGGAGTCGTCGTAGAAGTTCTTCAGCACCGGCATGATCGGGCTGGACCCGGTCGAGACACCCTGGTCCTGCAGCACGACCTTGCGGATCGCGACGTAGTCGACCGACTGCGCGAGCGCCTGTCGGACCTCCTTCTTCGCCAGGTCCGGCTTGGTCATGTTGTAGGTCATGTGCGAGTACCCGAGGCCGGGGACCGTCGCGACCTTGATGCCCGACGTGCTCTGCAGGCTCTTGACCTGGGCCGGGGGCAGCGTGTTCGCGATGACGTCCACGTCGCCGTTCTTCAGCGAGAGGATCTCCGTGTTGACGTCCGGGAACACGCGGTAGACGATCTTGGCTGCCTTGGGCTTGCCGCCGTCGACCAGCGGGTAGTCGTCGACCCGCTCCATCGTGTAGCTCTGTCCGCGTTGGACGTCCTTGAGCACGTACGGCCCCGCCGACACCCAGCCGCCGTTCGACCCGTCGTTGGCGAACTTCGCGACCGAGCCTGCTGGCTCGAAGACGTGCTCCGGCACGATGTTGCCCCAGAACCCGACCTCGGGGATGACGGTCGAGTCGGGTGCGGACAGCTTCACCTCGACACGCGTGTCGGACACCGCGGTCGCCGACACCATGTTCGTCAGCTGCCCGGTGAGCGTGCCTGCCGGCGCGTCCTTCTTGGTCGCGTTGAGCGTGTACGCCACGTCCTTCGCGGTGAGCGGCTGGCCGTCCGACCACTTCATGCCGGAGCGGATCTCGTAGTAGCCGGTCGTCGGGTTGACGTAGCCCCACTTCTGCGCCAGCTCCGGCTGCTTCTCGCCGTCCGGGCCGATCGACAGCAGGTGCGGGTACATGAGGTTGGTGATCCAGTAGTCACTGCGGCTGTTGCCCACCAACGGGTTGTAGTTGACCACGTCGGTAGTGGTGGCGATGGTCAGCGTCGCGTCGGTGACTTCCTTGCCGCCGGTCGAGCCGGTACCGCCGCCCGCGCTCGGCGCACTCGGCGCACAGGCGGCGAGAAGACCGACTCCGACGGCTACCGCGAGCAGTCTGGTACGTGATTTCAAACCCAGACCTCCTTGAGGACTCGTAGTGTGTTGCCCCCGATGACCTTGCGGATCTCGTCGTCGCTGTAGTCGTGCTTGACGAGCCAGCCGATGATGTTGTGGAAGCCCTCCGCGGGGTTCTCCAGGCCGTCGACGTACTCGACCTTCTCGAACTCGACGCCACCGTGGGCCTGGCCGAGCGAGAGGTTCGCCGCGAACGAGTTGTGCAGGCCGACGTGGTCGCCGAACAGCGTGTCCGGGCCGAAGCTGACGTGGTCGATGCCGACGAGGTCCACGCAGAACCTGAAGTGGTCCATGACGGACTCGAGCGAGTGCAGCGGGTGGTCCTTCGACAGCGTGGTGTGCGGGGCCGCCTCGATGCCGATCACGCCGCCGCGCTCGGCGCACGCCCTGATCGTCTCGTCGTCCTTCATGCGGTTGGTCGGCCAGACCGTGCGCGAACCGGCGTGGGTGATGAAGACCGGCACCTTCGACTTCTTGATGACGTCCAGGCCGGTGCGGTCGCCGGAGTGGGAGATGTCGATGGCGATGCCGAGCTTGTTCATCCGCTCGACCGCGCGGTCACCCAGGTAGGTGAGGCCGCCGTCGCCGCGCTCCTTGAGGCCGCCGCCGAGCAGGTTGGCCTCGGAGTAGGCGATGCCCATCTGCCGCACGCCGAAGCCGTACAGCACGTCGAGCCGGTCGATCTCGTTCTCGATCGGGGTCGCCGCCTCGAGCGCGAAGATGTGGGCGATACGTCCGGTCTCGGCCGCGTGCTCGATGTCCTTGAGCGACTCGGCCTTGATCACGAAGTCCTGGTGGGCCAGGTCGGCCATGCGAACGCCCAGGTCGAACAGCACGTCCTGGTACTTCCAGCCCGCGTCGGAGCTGATGCAGCAGGTGCCGTCCATGCCGTTGTCGAACACGGCGGTCAGACCGGAGCGCGCGAGGCCCTCGTAGCCCGTTGGCTCGCGGCCCTGGCGGATGTGTTCACGCAGGTCGGTCATGTCGTCGGGGAACACCTGCACGTGCTCGTGCAGCGAGATGACCGTCTCCTCGGCGAGGAGACGCTTGGTCCGCTCCGCCTGGTCGCTGGTCAGCTCGAGGCCCTGGTAGGCGGGCACGCGACCGACCTGCTGGGCGTAGTCGAACGCCCGGTAGTCCTTGCCTGCCTCGAGGTACTCGTAGGCGGTGTAACCGGTGTAGCGGGGGGCGGGCTCCAGCACTCTGCCTCTCCTGTCTTGACTGTCTCGTGTGGAATGAAGCAGAGTGTCAGCAATATCCGGCATGCTTGTCAATGCATGTGTTCAAAGTCGGCGTGATCGGTGACAAGATGAAACTTATCGGCAACACGCAGCTGCGAGGATGTCCGTTGTGAACAGTCCTCCCCTCGCCCTGCGCGTACGCGGTCTGTCCGTGACGTTCGCTATGGACGGTGGCCCCGTCGACGCCGTTCGGCATGTCGATCTCGACGTGCCGCGTGGGCAGCTGGTCGCCCTGCTCGGCGAGTCCGGGTCGGGCAAGTCGGTGACCGCCAGGGCCGTCATGGGCCTCGCGGGTGCGGGCGCGACGGTCAGTGCCGACTCGCTCATGCTCGGTGACACCGACCTGCGCACCGTCCCGCCCGGACGGTTGCGTGAGCTGCGCGGGACGCGGATGAGCCTGGTGCTGCAGGACGCGCTGTCCGCGCTGAACCCGGTGCTGACGATCGGCGACCAGCTCGGCGAGCTGTTCCGGGTCCACGACGGAGCGTCCAAACGAGCCGCTCGCGCGAAGGCGGTCGACCTGCTCGGCATGGTCGGGATCCCGGCGCCGTCGAAGCGGGTCGGCGACTACCCGCACCAGTTCTCCGGCGGCATGCGCCAGCGGATCCTGATCGCGATGGCGATCGCCCTGGAGCCGGAGCTGCTGATCGCGGACGAGCCGACGACCGCGTTGGACGTGACGGTGCAGGCACAGATCCTCGACCTGCTCGGGTCGCTGCGCGCCCAGCTGGACATGGGCGTCCTGCTGATCACCCACGACCTCGCGGTGGTCGGCGAGGTGGCCGACCACCTGGCGGTCATGTACGCGGGCCGGGTCGTGGAGGCGGGTGACGCGGACACGGTGCTCGGCAGGCCCGGCCATCCGTACACCGAGGCGCTGCTGCGGTCCGTGCCCCGGCTGGAGGACCAGGGGTCGGACCTGTTCACCATCCCCGGCGCGCCGCCGAACCCGGCACGGGTGCCGTCCGGGTGCCCGTTCCACCCGCGCTGCCACCGGGTCGTCGAGCCGTGTCCCACGGTCATGCCGGACCTGGTGGAGATCGCCGGGCGGTCGGTCGCGTGCCACCAGTCGGAGGCAATGCTCGCGCCGCGGGCTCCAGTCGGAGGTAAGGCCCGGTGAACACGTCGGTTGACACGACCGTCCTCGAGGCGGACTCGCTGGTCAGGCAGTACGCGGTCGGCTCGGTGTTCCACCGGGGCCACGTGTCGGCCGTCGACGGCGTGAGCCTGTCGCTGCGGCGCGGCGAGGTGCTCGGCATCGTCGGCGAGTCCGGCTGCGGCAAGTCGACGCTGGCGCGGATGCTGGTCGGCCTGGAACGCCCGGACAGCGGGACGCTCTCCTACCGGGGCGTCGACGTGACCTCCGGCGACCGCCGCTCCCGCAAGCTGCTGCGCGACGGCGTGCAGATGATCTTCCAGGACCCGTACGCGTCGCTCGACCCACGCATGACGGTGCTCGACATCGTGGCGGAGCCGTTGGCGGCCACGGGTTCCGGCACGCGCACGTCCCGCCGCGAGCGGGTCGCGTCGCTGCTGGAGCTGGTCGGGATGTCGCCGGACATGATGGGCAGGTACCCCCACCAGTTCTCCGGCGGGCAGCGTCAGCGCATCGGCATCGCGCGGGCACTGGCGCTGGACCCCGCGGTGCTCATCGCGGACGAGCCGGTGTCGGCGCTGGACGTGTCGGTGCAGGCGCAGGTGATCAACCTGCTGGCCGACCTGCGGCAACGTCTGGACGTGGCGATCGTGTTCATCGCCCACGACCTGTCGGTGGTGCGCCACCTCGCGGACCGCGTGGCGGTCATGTACCTGGGCCGCATCGCGGAGCTGGGCGAGACCGCACGCATCTACGAGTCCACCGCGAACCCGTACACACAGGCGTTGCTGTCCGCGGTGCCCTCACCCGACCGGGCGACCCGCGGCAGACTGGCCAACCGCCGCGTCCTCACCGGTGAGCCACCGTCACCACTGGACCCACCCACCGGCTGCCGGTTCCACCCGCGCTGCTGGCTCGCACAGGACATCTGCCACACGGAGACCCCGGCCCTGCGAGAGGTAGCCGGTCGCCTGACCGCCTGCCACTTCGCGGAGGACTTGCACTGAAGGACGCCTTCCTGACGCTGGGCGTCACGAAGGACGCCTTCAGTACGCCGGGCGTCACGAAGGACGCCTTCAGTACGCCGGGCGTCACGAAGGACGCCTTCAGTACGCCGGGCGTCACGAAGGACGCCTTCAGTACGCCGGGCGTCACGAAGGACGCCTTCAGTACGCCGGGCGTCACGAAGGACGCCTTCAGTACGCCGGGCGTCACGAAGGACGCCTTCAGTACGCCGGGGGCCCGGCGGGCGGTACGTCAGGTGCAGGCCCGGCGGAGTGCGTCGAGGCGTTCGGTGTTGCGTTTGACCCAGCGGGCGACGACACCGGCGTCCTCGAGGCGTTCCTTCTGGACCTGCACGTAGGAGTCGGCGAGACCGAGCAGTGAGGCCCTCACGTCCTCGTCGGCGACGTCGTTCGCCAGTTCGCGCAGTCGTTGTTCCTTGTCCTCGGCCCGTTCCCTGAGCCGGTCGGCGTCGACCAACGGGTTGAGGTCGGCGAGACCGAGCGCCTCACCGCACACGGACGCCTTGTCCGCGAAGTCGCTCGCCCCGTCGACCGCGTCGTTGACCTCGGTGCACCCCGCCAGCACCAGCGTGGCGGCCAGCGCCACGCCTGCTCCCCGCATCCCCATGAGGCCAACCTAGCGTGCGCGCGTATCGGAGACGTCTCGGTTCACCCGGTCCCCTCCTCGGCGCCGTCCGGGGTGAACGCCTCGCCTTCCGGGTCGCCGTCGAGGTAGACGTGCTGGTGGCCGTAGCCCGCGTCGACGTTGACCTGGTCCAGCTGGGTGGCGCCGATGGACCACGTGGTGACCGCGAGGTCCAGCTGTTCGGTGGCGAGCTTCCTGTCGGTCCCGGAGACGCCGACCGCGAGCGCGAGCTGGTCGACGGCCGCCGCGAGGCTGCCGCGCGCCACGTTCGTCGCCGTGCTGCCCGACGGCGGGTCGTCGAACGACTTCACCGCCTTGTCCACGACCTGCTGCCACTGCGCGACGTCCCCGGTGCCGGACCTCAAACCGGACACGACCGGCGCCAGGTCGTCCTTCGTCGTGCGGGCGAGGTCGGTCAGGGCCTTGATCTGCTCCTTGTCGCGGACCGCGTCGGAGGCACGGATGTCCTCGGCCATCCGTTCCTGCTCGCCAGGCCGCCCGACGAGGTAGCCCGCGCCGCCGAACACCACCGCCGCCACCACGAACGCGATGACCGCGGGCAGCCACGCCGACCGCCTCTCCGGCGTGTCCCCCAGCCGGAACGACCGGGCGCGGCGCCGTGCCTGCGTGGTGGAGCGAGGGCTCATGGTGATGTCCTCCTCTGGATCACCACGATCCTGCCACGTCGTGCGCGGTTCTCAGGCCTCCACGCCCGCGTCCGCCAGCAGCTCGCGGGCGGCCTCGTACTGGTCCTCCGCGACGAGGACGCGGTTGGTCACCGCGTTGATCGACCCGTCGATGACGCTCATGTGCGAGTCGGCGACCGAGTGCGTGATCCTGGCGTCCGCCAGCAGTGACGCGGCGAACGAGATCAGCACCGGGTCGTTCGACCTGATCAGCTCGATCATGGCGGCCCCCTTCGTGTCGCCCCAGCGTAGTCCCCACGGCCGCCGCGGATGACACTTGGCCGCAGACTGTATACAGTATTCGTTTCGGTGTTAGGCTGGAGGACGGACCGTCGTAGCGGAGCGAAAGGCCCACGCCCTTATGTACACAGTCACCAACCCGGCGACCGGTGAGCTGGTCGAGGAGATCGAGAACGCGACCGACGAGGAGGTCAGCGCCGCGATCGGGCGCGTGCACCTCGGCTACTCGTCGTGGCGGCGCAGGCCGGTCGCGGAGCGGGCGAAGATCGTCTCGCGGGCGGCGGAGCTGTTCGCCGAACGGGCCGACGAGCTCGCGGCGATCATGACGCTGGAGATGGGCAAGCGGATCAACGAGGGCCGGGGCGAGGTCGGCATCGTCGTCGACATCTTCAACTACTACGCCGACAACGGTCCCGCGCTGCTCGCCGACGAGCCGCTGGAGATCAGGGGCGGCGCGGCGGTGATCGTCAAGCAGCCGATCGGCGCGCTGCTCGGCGTCATGCCGTGGAACTTCCCCTGCTACCAGGTCGCCCGCTTCGTCGCGCCGAACCTGGTGCTGGGCAACACGATCCTGCTCAAGCACGCCTCGATCTGCCCGCGTTCCGCGCAGGCCATCGCGGACATCCTGCACGACGCGGGCGTGCCCGAGGACGTCTACGTCAACACGTTCGCGGCCAGCCGCCAGGTGCCCTCCATTCTCGCCGACCCGCGCATCGTCGGCGTCTCGCTGACCGGCAGCGAGCCGGCGGGCATCTCCGTGGCGACGGAGGCGGGCCGCAACCTCAAGAAGACCGTGCTGGAACTGGGCGGATCCGACCCGCTGATCGTGCTGGACTCCGCGGACCTCGACGAGACCGTGCAGGCCACCGCCACCGCGCGCATGCGCAACTGCGGCCAGTCGTGCAACGCGCCGAAGCGGATGATCGTCCTCGCCGACCTCTACGACGAGTTCGTCGACCGGATCGCCAAGCACGTCACCGACTTCTTCCAACCGGGCGACCCGGCCGACCCCGCGACGAAGCTGCCGCCACTCGCGTCGGACGCGGCGGCCGACGAGGTGGCGGGTCAGGTGCGCAAGGCCGTGGAGCAGGGCGCCACCCTGCGGGCAGGCGGCAACCGGATCACGCCGGGCGCCTACCTCGAGGCCACCGTGCTGACCGACGTCACGCCGGAGATGGACGCCTACCACGAGGAGATCTTCGGCCCGGTCGTCATGGTCTTCCGCGCGGCCGACGAGGGCGAGGCCGTCGCGATCGCCAACGACTCGCCGTTCGGGCTCGGGGCGAGCGTGTGGGGCACGGACGCCGAACGCATGCGCCGCGTCGCGGAACAGGTCGAGGCCGGGATGGTTTATCTGAACCGCGCGGGTGGTTCGAGTGCGGACCTGCCGTTCGGTGGCATCAAGCGGTCAGGCATCGGCCGTGAGCTCGGTCCCGCTGGGATCGAGGAGTTCATGAACAAGAAGTCGATCCGCCTCTGAGCTTTCCCTTGTGCGGCCGGGATGAGAGTTCTTCTCGTCCCGGCCGCAGGCATTTCCGGAACTTACGGGAAGGGGCCGCCTGGTGATTGTCGGCACATTGCGCTAATCTCTACCATCAATTCCGGAATTAACTCGAAATTTCCGGAAACATGGAAGGCGCGACCGACAGGAGAACTGGTGTGGCCGCCGCTCGAACGATGACTCGTCTCCTGGTCCCGCTGCTGGTCGCCGCCGTCGGTGCGACACCGGCGCGTGCCGACCGGAGCACCCCGCCGACCTCCGCGATCGTCGACTCGACCGCTCAGGGCGGCCGCACGGTGTCGTTCACCTTCGATGACGGCCCCGATCCGCAGAACACGCCCAGGCTGCTCAAACTGTTGCGGCAGCAGCAGATCCGCGCGGTCTTCTGCCTGACGGGCGACAACGTGCTCGCGAGTCCCGGGCTGGTGCGCTGGATCGTGGCCGAGGGCCACCTCCTGTGCAACCACTCGACGCACCACGACGACCTGAGCACGTGGACGCCGGAGGCGATCCGCGCGGACCTGCTCGAGACGAACGCGGCGATCCGCGCCGCGGTGCCGTGGGCACGCATCCCCTACTTCCGCGCGCCGTTCGGCGCGTGGGGCCGGACCCCGGCGGTCGCGGCGTCGCTCGGCATGCAGCCGCTCGGGTGGCGTCTCGCCATCAGCGACTGGGAACCGCCCGGCACGGAGGTGTTGGTGGACAGGCTCATGAACGGGATCACCGAGGGCGCGGTGGTGCTGATGCACGACGGCGGCGGTGACCGAACGCAGACGATCGAGGCCGTCGGCGAGGTGACACCCCGGCTGCGTGCCGACGGCTGGCGTCTCACCGTCCCGGCAAGGCGCGGGTGATCACGGTGACACTGCGCATCTCCCTCGTCTGCCCGCCTCGACCACGCCGCACGCCGGAACCCGGCGCGCCACCACGCCAGTCCCGCCTGCTGGCGGTGCTGGCGACCGTCGGGCTGCTCCTGTCCGGGTACGCCTCGGCCGACGGCGAGCCCGCCGCGCCCGCACCCCGGCGGGCGAACTGGGTCGGCACGTGGGCCGCGGTCCCCACCGCGACCCCGGCGACGAACACCCCGGCCCTCGACAACCAGACGATCCGCCAGGTGATCCACACGAGCGTCGCGGGAAGTGAGCTGCGCCTGCGCCTGACGAACGAGTTCGGCACACAGGCGTTGACGATCGGCGAGGTGCACGTGGCCCGCCGCTCCGGCGGCGCGGGCACGGACATCGTCGCGGCCACCGACCGCACGGCGACCTTCGGCGGCACCCGCTCCCCGACGATCCCCGCCGGTGCGCCGCTGGTCAGCGACCCGGTCCGCCTGCCGGTCCCGGCCAGGAGCGACCTCGTCGTGAGCATCTACGTCCCTACCCCGACACGGGTGACCACGCTGCACGCGTTCGCCAGCACGTCGAACGTGATCGCGGCGGGCAACGTGGCCGACGACGCGTCGGTCACGGGCACGACCGTGGGCCAGTGGTTCTTCCTGTCGACGGTGAGCGTGCGGGCCGACCGGGACGCCGACGCGGTGGTGGCGCTGGGCGACTCGATCACCAACGGCGCGGGCACCGCGGCGGACACGAACCACCGCTGGCCGGACAGGCTCGCGAACCGACTGCGGGACAAGGGAATGCTGAACCTCGGCGTGGCAGGCAACCGTCTGCTGCACGACCCGAATCCGCCACCGGGCAGCAACGCGCAGAACTTCGCGGTCTTCTTCGGCGAGTCGGCGCTGCGCCGCTTCGACCGGGACGTGGCCGCCCAGCCGGGTGTCCGCTACGTGATCGTGCTGCTCGGCGTGAACGACCTCGGCCATCCCGGCACGGTCGCGCCCCCGTCGGAGACGGTCACGGCCGAGGAGATCATCGGCGCCCACCGCCAGCTGATCACGCGTGCGCACGCGGACGGCCTCACGATCTACGGCGCCACGATCCTCCCGTTCAAGGACGACACCCTGGGCTTCTACAACGAGGTCAACGAGGCGAAGCGACAGGCCGTGAACCGCTGGATCCGTACCAGCGGCGAGTACGACGCCGTGATCGACTTCGACAGGGTGACCCGCGACCCGACCGACCCCCTGAAGCTGAGCCCGGCCTACGACAGCGGCGACCACCTGCACCCCAACGACGCGGGCAACGCGGCGATGGCGGCCGCGATCCCGGCAAGACTGTTCCACTGACCGGTCACGCGAGCGGCAGGGTCGCCAGCACCTCGGCCGCCTGGCGGCCGTTGGACGAGAGCAGGCCGACCCCGAGGCGGGACGCCGCTCGTTCCGGGGTGCACCAGAACCGGTCCTTCGGCACGCCGAGGCGGACCGTCGACGTCGTGCGCAGTCCTTCGTGGACGGTTCGGGTCATCGAGTAGGCGGTGCAGGTGAACAGGGCGTCCGGGACGCAACGGCCCAGCAGGGCCACCGCGTCGTCCGGCGTGCGTGGGGTGAAGCACGCCTGGTGCACCGGGCCCGAGGACCAGTGCCGCCACGTCTCCACCGCGCGAAAGCCGCCGGGTCCGGTGGGATCCGGGCTCGCACCAAGCGCGGCAAGCAGTTCCTGGCCCAGTTCCGAGGCGTCCAGCACCGACGCGGCACAGCCCGCGCCCGCCAGGTCGCTCACGAGACGTTGTGCCGCGCTCGCCACCGCCTTGCGGCAGCCCTCGTCCCCGCCGCCTCTGGCCAGGGCAGCCCACGGGGCGTCGGCGGCCCGGTAGCGCAGGGCCAGCCAGTGCAGGCGAACCGGCCACGGGCTCGCCGGAACCGCCCACACCACAAGGCGTGCGCCGCTGACCGGATAGTCCTCGCGCGCCATCGCCCTGTGCAGCAGGGAGACCAGCATCGACGGCGCGGGGTGCGCCGACGGGGCAACCCGCACCACCGCGATGTGGTCCGTGCCGTCGATGGTCGCGATGCCGGCCCGGTTTCCCACCCGGTCCTCGTGCGGGTGTACGCGGAGCGTGCGGGCGAGCGTGTGCACCGGGGTCGGTGCCGGTGCGGTTCTTCCCTTACGCGGCAGGAATCGTGCCAGCACCAGCGCCCACTCGACGCCGCACAGGCCGCCGAACCGCACGGAGGTCGCCGCCACCAGCAGCACGGCCACCGCCATCACCGTGACGGTCACCGGCGTGATGCGGAAACCCGTTGCCAACACGGCAAGGACGCACACCTGCCAGATCGCGACGCGGCCGGCGCCGATGGGCAGCAGCCAGCCGATCCTGGTGCCGGACAACCGCCTCACGGCCGTCCTCGCCACGGATCCCAGTCGCTGCCTGTGTCCTACCGCGGTCATCGCCGGGCGCCTCCGCTCGCTCTGGTGACCGCGGAGGCGGTCACCACCACCAGTACCGCGGCCACCAGGCCCAGTACGCCAAGCACACCCGGCAGCCGCGGCCGGGCCGCGGGCGGGACGGGACCCGCCGCCGGCACCACCGTCGGTGGGCGGGTCACTCCGGGACGGACCGCGGGAAGCTCCGCCGACACCGCGGCGGGCACGTCCAGCACTCCCCAGCCGAGCCACGGGTTGTGGCCGCCTGCCGGGGGACGGTTCGCGGTCGCCGTCAGGCGGTCCAGCACGTCCTTCGGGCTCAGGCCGGGACGGTAGGCCCTCACCAGCACCACCGCGCCCGCCACGTACGCCGCCGCGTAGGCGGGATCGCCGATGCCCCAACGGTGTCCGAGGCCGCCGGCGGCACCTGCCGCCGTGCTCACCAGATCGCTGCCCGGGGCTGCCAGCGCGAGGTAGTCGCCGGACTCCTCACTCGTCGGGGCGCCGTCCCGGTTGTGCGCACCCACACCGATCACGCCCGGCAGGCTCGTCGGGTACGACCGCATGCCCGGCTCGTCGGCCACCGCGGGCGAGACGATGACCAGCCCGGCGGCCAGCGCGTCCCGCACGGCGCCTTCCAGGGCCGGGCTCGAACGCAGGCTCGGCGCCACGACCAGCGCCACGGTCGCCCTGGCCGTGACGGCGTGGGACAGGGCAGCCGCCAACGCATCCGGGTCGGGGCCCTCGAAGCCGCCGTTCGTGGTCGTCTCCGTGTAGCGGACGCCGAGGATACGCACACCGGGAGCCATGCCGGTGAACGTCGTCGCCGGGTTCGGCCTCGCGGCGACGATCCCCGCGGCGAACGTGCCCCTGCCGTCGCAGTCGGTGGCGTCCGAGCCGGGAACCACCTGACCGGACGCGAACTGTGCGTTGGCCGCGTCCACGCCGGTGCCGAGCACCGCGAGCAGCTGGCCGGTGCCGTCCGACAGCGGCCACACGCGTGCCGGGTCCGTCAGGCGCTGGGCCCACCCCACCCCGTCCCGGTACACCCCGGCCGGGGTCGCGCACTGGGCCGCGCTCGCCCCCGTGGCAGGCGCGGCGACGAACAGCACGGCGATCACCAGCGCCACGCGGATCGCGGTGCTCATGCCGGTGAGTAGCCGGCAGGCACGATGAGTCCCTGCTCTATCGCGTACCTGGTCAGGGCGGATCTCCTGCGCAGTCCCGTCTTGTCGCGAATCCTGTCCAAATAGGACCGGACGGTGCGGATGCTGATGCGCAGGCGGCGGGCGATGTCCTCGTCCCGCTCGCCGGTGGCCAGGCAGCGCAGCACCTCCAGCTCCCGTTCCGACAGTTCGAGGCCGTTGGACACCGGCGCGTTCACCAGCACCGTCGACACGAAACGGCTGCCTGCCGCCACCTCCCGGACGGCGGCGAGGATCTCCTCCGCCTCGGCGTGTTTTCCCAGGTAGCCCACCGCACCAGCGGCCAGCACCGCACGCACCTCCTCCCTCGACGCCTCGGCCGACAGGGCCAGCACCCGGTGTCCGAGCCCGGTCACGGCGCGGACCGCCGCCACCCCGTTCACCCTCGGCAGCCCGAGGTCGAGCAGCACCAGGCAGTTCACGCACCGCCTGCCCGCCACGAAGTGCGCGACCGAGCCGGACGCCACGCACAGGTCGAGATCCGGTGCCTCGGCGACGAGCCGCGCCAAGGCCGCCCGGTACAGCGGATGACCGTCGATCACACCCACCGGAGTTCCCGTCATGTCAACGACAGTAAGCAGTCACCCCGCCCGGGGGACAGCGGAGCGTTCCTGCTTGGTCACCCAGCGAGTGCCCGCCTGGCCTGAGCGGGGTCGAGCGTCGCGCCCGTCGGGAACAACCCGAGCACCGCGGCGGGCACTCCCGTGGGACGGACGTTCCCGTAGCCGAGCGCGGCACGCGCCTCCGCACCGCTGACCGGGTATTTGATCCCGGTGTCCGTGATCACGTACACGGTGCCGGAGGACGCACCCGGCGCGGGCTGCTCGGCGACCACCGCACCCTGCCCACCGGGCACGTACACCTCCGAGGCGGCCCCGGGCGCACTCATCGAGATCGGCTTGGCCGTCCTGGGCATCCCGGCGCCGACGACGATCCGCGCCCCGTCCGCACACACCGTCGCATGTGGACCCACCGCCAGCGGCTCCGGCAGCCGCCGGGGGTAGCCGCCCGTTCGGGTGGGTGAACGGGGTGCGGCAGCCACGTCCGCGGCGGTGACCGGCAACGGCACGGGCCGGGCACCCGGGTAGGCACCGGCGCTGCCCGGTGAGCCGAGCACGAGCCTCGACTCCGTCTCCGTGATCACCGAAAGGCCGTCCGTGCGCACGAGGTACAGCTCGCCCGCACCCGTCGTCAGCACCTGGCCGACCCGCGTGCCGACACCGCCGAGGGCAGGTCCCGGCGAGCCGGTGCCGAACACGTCGAACGTCTTCAGGTCACGGCCGGCCGGGACGGTGTTCAGCCACGGCGGTGCCACCTCGACGACGTCCGCCGCCGCGAGCCCCAGCGCGACGATCGCCAGCTCGTCCGGCAGCCGGTGCCGGTGGCCGTCGGCGACGAGGAACCGCTCCCCCGTCGGCAGCCGCGTCAGGATGGCCTTGCCGTCCGGCAGCGCCAGGCCGCCGACCATCCGTCCAATGAGGACGGACGAGATCGGCTCCGCGTCGTCCGGCCGGTCCGGCGAGCGCCGCGTGCACCTCGTCCACGGCCCGGTGCTCAGCCTGCCGGTCTGTGGCAACGAGTCCGGCGCACCCGCGATGCCGACGCCGACACCGCGCGGCATCCCGCTGAGCGACTTCGCGGGCACCGTCACGGTCGCCGTGCCGTCGCCACCCGCGAGGAGCCTCGCCGACGCGTAGTTCAGCACGGGGTGCAGCAGACCGTCGTCGCCGACCACGAACCGCGCGCCGGTTTCCTTCTCCACGACCACCTGGCCGCCCTGCCGCCACTTCTCGGCGCGGGCCGGGGCGAGGAGCCCGATGATCCCGAACACCGCGGACACCAGCAGCGCCACGGCGAGCCCGATCGCGGTGCCGAGCACCACCCGCTTCGACGGCGACCTCGGGTCGTTGGCGTCGGCCGACACCAGCGACGAGACCAGCCTGCGCCGCAGGAACTGGTAGGCCTGGATGCGGTCCTTCTGGGTCCACATCGGACGCTCAGTGCAGACCGAGCTGGGTGCGGATGTCGTTCGCCCTGTCGGCGGGCATCTCGTTCAGCCACCACGTCCGGCCGTCGATGAGCCTGTCGTAGCGCCAGTCGGCGCTCGCCCAGCCGCCGAGGGTGCTGCCCTCAGGCGACTGCCAGAACTTCGTCTCGGAGTCGGCGAGGCTGCGCAGGTTCGCGTCGGTGGGTGGCTTCGCGAGCAGCTCCGCCGCGTCCTTCTCGTAGTGGTCGCCGATGTTGCCGGACTGGAAGTTGCGGGCCCAGTCCGACCACCCGGTGTTGTCGGTCCACCGCTGGAGCTGCCGTCTGGCGACCGCGGCGACGCTGACCGGGTTCTTCTTGATGATCCCGTCGAGCACGGACATCGCCTTGTCCCGCTGGCCCTGCTTGTCCGCGACCTCGGTGATCTGCGCGGTCTGCTCGCGCTGGTCCTTCGCCTGCCTGTCGTCGAGACCCCTGGTCTCCTGGGTGGTGCGGGCGATGTTCTGGCCGATCCCGTCCAGCCGCTGCTTGGAGTTCTCCAGCCCGTCCGCGCCGCGCTGGATGTTGTTCTGGTGGTTCTGCCCCGCCTGCGCGGAGAAGTCGACATCGCCGAACGCCGACGGGTCGACCGTTCTGGACAGCAGGGCCTGCCGCGTGTCACCGAGCGCGGACGACTGCCGCGGCACCTGTGTACCCGCCGCCGCGTCGAGGACGTCGTGCTGTATCTGGAAGTTCGCTGGCTCGAGTGCCATCGGTGCTCACTGCTCTCGTGGTCAGGCGTAGTTCTGGTACGCGTCGTACGCGTTGTCGATCTGGATGCGCTGTCCCTGCTGTTCCTGGCTCTTGTCCAGGTCCTGGCGCTCGTACTGTCTGCCGCTGGAGTCGACGTCCTGGCCGATCCTGTCGATCCGCCCCCTGGCCTGGTTGGCGTGCGCGGAGTGGCGCTGGGCGTTGCGCTGGTTGGCCTGCTGTGCCGTCGAGGAGCCGGGGACCTCACCGAACGCGCCGCTGCGCGCGGCCGTCTGCTGCGCCGCCTGCCCGACCTTGCCGAGCCGGTCGCCGGACTGGAGGAGCTTGGGCAGTGCGCCGAACAGCTCACTCAGCTGTGCGCTCATGCCGTTGCCACCACCGGCGGCACCGGACTGCTGACCCGAGGCGGGTTCCGTGGGGGCCGGTGCCTGCCGGTTGGCCTCCACCGCCCGCCGGGCACGGTCCAGGTACTGCTGGTAGGCGCCGGTGCGGTGGACCGTCCACGGCCGCCACCCACCCGCCTGCTCGTAGATAGCGTGGGCGTTC
The DNA here is from genome assembly GCF_004364325.1 of Actinophytocola oryzae. Lineage (GTDB taxonomy): Bacteria > Actinomycetota > Actinomycetes > Mycobacteriales > Pseudonocardiaceae > Actinophytocola > Actinophytocola oryzae. Next base: position 261,344 of record NZ_SOCP01000003.1, read on the forward strand.
GCCGCGTTGGTGGCCGGGTCGTGGTTGGCCGCCTCGTTGCGGTGCTGCTGGTCGAACTGGTTGCCGTGGCCCGCGTTGATCGACCGGATCTGCCAGAGCCCGACCGAAGGGCCCCACGTGTCGGTCTGCAGGCGCACGTCACCGAGCAGGTCCGGGTCGCCGCCGGACTCAGCGAGCGCGACGGCGACGGCCGTCTCCAGGTCGTTGCCCGACCACCCGGCGTTCGCGGCGTGCCGCGCGATCTCCTGGTCGCTCAACACTGGCATGGCGAAAACCCCTTCTCAAGTCTCAGTAGAGGAAGTCGGGCCTACGACGCTCTTCCGGCTGCTCCTCGCCGAGAACGGGCGGGGTGATGACCGACGACTCGCCCCAGACGTCCTCGGTCTCGGTGAGCCACGGCGGGATGCGCCGGGCGTTGGCGCCCTCCATCCCCATGGGCGCCATGGGCATGAAGGGCATCATCGGCATCATCGCGGCGCCGGCACCGGCCGCGCCCGCGGCGGCACGCAACGCACCGGCGGCGCCTGCCACCTGGCCGCCGACCATGCCGGTGTGTGCGATCGGTGTCGGCAGGTTGCCACCCGCGCCGCCGCCCAGACCGCCGCCGATGCCGCCGAGCTTCCCGCCGCTGAGACCACCGCCGGTGAGCTTGTCCGTACCGCCCTTCTTCTTGTCCTCTTTGGCCTTGTCGTCCTTCTTGGCCCAGTCCGGCACCTTCGGCAGGATCCGGCCCAGCCGACCCGCGGTGGCGGCGGCCGCCGCGGCGACACCCGCGGTGAACATCACGCCGAACACCGGCGTCCCGTTCCCGTTCTGCGACGGGTCCGTCTCGTCGTCCGGGAGCACCAGCTCCGAGTCGTCCTGCTCCTCGCCCGGCCCCAGGCCCGTCCTGCTCGCCGAGGTCGGCGCGATCGGGATGACGTCGTCCTCGGTCACGTAGTCGGTGGCCAGGTTGGTCATGACCTGTACGGCCCGGCCGTACGCGGAGTTCGCCGCGCCGACCGCCTGCTGGTAGCCGTCGAACTCCGCCACCGCGTCGGCCTGCCGCGCACGCAGGGCGGCGACCTCCTGCACGGACGCCATCGGGTCGACCTCGACCGGCGTGGTCGCGAGGTACATCGTCGCCGACGAGACGTCCGGGACGGCGACCGGTGGTGGCATCTGGGACTTCGCCTTCACCAGGGCGTCGGCCGCGTTGGTGGCGACGTCGCGCATGGTGAACATGGCGTCGCCGATCCGCCGCAGTCCCCTGCCGAGGTCGGTGATCATCAGCTGGTACTGCTCGGCCGCGCCGCCCGTCCACTGCTCGCGGAAGGTGCCGAGCTTCGACTCCAGGTTGCCCGCCTGCTCGTGCATCCGCGCACCGACGCCGTCCCACGAGTCCGCGGCGGCGCGCGCGGTCGACTCGTCGCCGTCGTAGAGCATCTGGTACAGGTGCTCGTGGTTGTGTTTGGCGAAGTTCGTTCTCCTGTGGTGCCGACCGCCCCGGCCGTGCTGCCCGTGGCCCTGTTGCCCGTGTCGGTCGTGCTGTTGGCGCATGGCGGTCAGCCCTTCGGGTCCACGATGGACAGCACGGTGCCCGCGACCGAGCCGACCGTGCCGGTGATCGCACCGGTGAGCCCGCCGAGCGCTCCTGCCGCCCGCTGGTCGTAGCCCCGGTAGGAGTCGCCGACCATGACGGTCACCTCCTTGGCGAAGTCGATCGCGTCACGTGCCTGCGAGACGAGCGTGTGCAGCTCCGCGAGCGCGTCACCGTGGCGCCTGCCCAGCTCGTGCGCCTCGCCGAACGCGCCGAGCCGGAGCTGACGCTCCACGAGGGACTCCAGCAGGTGCAGCGGTTGCGTCATCCCGCCGAGCTGGGTGGTGAGCTCCGCGGCGAAGTCGGTCAGCGAGCCGAGGTCGACCTCGAATGCTTCCCCTGTCATGGCATCTCCTCGCGCCGCGGCCGTGGCCGGTTCGACCCGGCCACGGCGTCAACGACTCGTCGTCAGGCGTAGGCCGTCGGCGCGGCCGAACCCTGGTTGCGGAAGTTGTTGCCCAGCGAGCGGTCGAGGTCTGCCGCCTCGACCGCCGAGTTGCCGAGCAGCGCGCCGATCCGGTTGATGATGTCGGCCATGCCCACCAGCGAGGTGCGCAGGCTGCTCTCCGCGGCCTGTGCCTCCACACCGGACTGGCTGCCGGACCGGTACCACGTCTCGCGCACCGGCCCCAGTGCCGTGTCCAGCGACTGGAGCGCGTTGTTGATCTCGCCCGAGTACTGGGTCAGCTTCTGGCTCGCGCCGGTGACGGCACCGTAGTTCATCGTCACGGTGCCCGCGGATATCCCGGATGTCATGCCGTCTCCTCTCTGCTCAGGCGAAGCCGTTGAGCCCGGTGACGACCGTGCCCGTACCGGTGTTCAACGGGGCGCCCGCCTCGTTGATCCTGCGGGCCTGGTCGTCCGCGTACTGCGCGTGCGTGCCCATGGTCTGGTTGAACTTGTCCGCGATGACGGTCAGTTCGTGACCCGCCTTCTGGATCTTCTCGTTCAGCAGGACCTGGTTCTGGTCGAACGCCATGCGCTGCGCGCCGTTGAAGTGCGACGTGGCGCCGACCAGACCCGAGACGTCCGAGTTGAGCCTGCTCATCAGGTCCCTGATGGAGGTGGACGTGTCGTTGAAGTCCTTGGCCGCCTTGGCCATGATGTCCTGGTCGAGCTGAATACCCTGTGGTGCCATGGTTGTCCTCCTTTCGCACCGAACCTATTGCCGAGAAGCCCCGACCCCAACGGCACTTTTACCCACACCGGCCCCAATGCACTGAAGGACGCCTTCGTAACGCTGGCCGTACTGAAGGCGTCCTTCAGTGCACTCGGCGGGGCATCATTCGGCGGGTGGTGTCCAGCCGACCTGGATCAGCATCGGGCCGCCCCTGCGGCGTACCAGCGTGCCCCGGCCGGGCGGCAGCGGCCCGGGACGCACGTCACCGAGGAGCACGCCCTCGTCACGGCTGCCGGACATGACGAGCCCCGGCGACCCCAGCTCCCGAAGCCGTTGCAGGACCGGGTCGAACATCCCCCGCGCCGCACCGCCACTACCACGCGCAACCACCACGTGCAGCCCGATGTCCCTGGCGTGCGGGAGGAACTCGATCAGGGCGCCGAGCGGGTGCACCAGCTTGCCGGGCGCGGCGACCAGCTCGTAGTCGTCGACGAACAGGAACAGCTCCCTGCCCTGCCACCAGTTCCGCTTCCGCAGCTGCTCCGGGGTCAGCCCGGGGCCGGGCAGCCGCGCACGCATGGCCGTCGCGATCTGGGTGACGAGGTCGTCGAGCACCGGCTCCGAACCCGCGTAGCCGAGCAGGTACTCCTCCGGCACCGCGCCGAGCAGGCCGCGCCGGTAGTCCACGACGATGATCCTGGCCTGCTCGGGCGTGTACCGGCGCACCACACCCGTCGCGATCGCCCGCAGTAACGTGGTCTTCCCGCACTCGACGTCCGCGAAGCCCAGGAAATGGGGCTCCGAGGCGAAGTCCAGGCCGACGGGTTCGAGGTCGGCCTCGCCGAGACCGACCGGGACCAGGCGGCCGTCCATCTCGAGGATGTCCAGCGGGACCGTGCGCGGCAGCAGTCTCAGCTGGGGCGCAGGCGGTCCCTGCCACGCCGCGACGATCCGGCTCACCATGTCCTTGGTACCCTCGCCGATGGTCTCCACCCGGTCGTCACCGTCCACGCGGGACAACACGCCCAGCATCTGCAGCCGCTCGGTCGTGATACCCCGGCCCGGCCGGTTCTGCGGGACGTTCTGCGCGGCCCGGCGGTCGATCATCGAGTCACCCGGGTCGCCGAGCCGCAGCTCCAGCCGCGTGCCCATGCTGTCACGCAGCGGGGTGGGCATGTTCAGCCACCACGTCGTGGACACCAGTACGTGGATGCCGAACCCGAGGCCGCGCTGGGCGATGCGGGTGATCGTGTCCTCCAGGAAGTCGAACTCCTGGCGCACCACGGCCCAGTCGTCGATCACGAGGAACACGTCGCCGAACTCGCGGCCGTTCACCGGGTCCTCGACGAACTCGCCCCTGCGCTGGCGGAACGTGGCCACCGAGTCGATGCGCCGCTCGGCGAACAGCTGCTCCCGCGCGGCCAGCAGGCTCGCCACCTCGGCGACGACCCGCCTGCACCGCTCGACGTCGCGCCGCACGGCGTAGCCGCTGACGTGCGGCAGCTCCGCGACCGGGCCCATCGCGCCGCCACCCATGTCCAGCAGGAAGAACTGTGCCTCGGCCGGTGTGTGGGTGAGGGCGAGCGAGCTGACGACGCCACGCAGGAACGTGCTCTTGCCGCTCTGCGGGGAGCCGATCAGCATCAGGTTGCCCGCCGCGCCGTTGAGGTCGAGCCACAGCGGGTCGCGGCGCTGCTCGAACGGCTTGTCCACAATGGCCACCGGCACGACGAGCCTGCCGTTGCCGGTCCAGCCCGCCGGGCAGAAGCCCCGCACAGGGTCCACCCCGAGCTGCGGGAGGAGCTGGTCGAGCGTCGGCGGCTCGGCCAGTGGCGGCAGCCAGATCTGGTGTGCGGCGGGGCCTTTGCCGATGAGCCTGGTCAGCATCGCGCTCATGATCGTCTCGCCGGTGCCGTGGGCCACCGAGATCGGCGCGGGCGGTTTGGGCGGCGCCGGGGGCAGGGGCACCTCCTGGAGGGTGAACGACAGCACCTGGCTGCCTGGCGACACCACGGTGTCCTGACCACTGGCTCTCGGCGGCAGCTCGCCGGACACGTAAGCGGTCTTGAGGCGCCGCATGGTGTCCGTGTCCGTCTTGAGGTAGGCCGAGCCCGGCACGGCGGGCAGCTGGTAGGCGTCCTGCACACCGAGCACGGCCCTGCTCTCCGACGCCGAGAACGTGCGCAGCGCGATCCGGTAGGACAGGTGCGCCTCGAGCCCACGCAGCCTGCCCTCCTCCAGTCGCTGCGACGCGAGCAGCAGGTGCACCGCGAGGCTGCGGCCCAGCCGTCCTATCTGGACGAAGAGGTCGATGAACTCCGGTCGCGCCGACAGCAGCTCGCTGAACTCGTCGATGATCACCAGCAGTGCCGGCACGGGCGGGAGGTCCGCACCGGCGGCGCGGGCCCGCTCGTAGTCGCGGACCGACGCGAAGTTCCCGGCCGCACGCAGCAGCTCCTGCCGCCGCACCAGCTCGCCGTTGATCGCGTCGCCCATGCGGTCGACGAGCGTCAGGTCCTCGGCGAGGTTCGTGATCACCGCGCAGGTGTGGGGCAGGTCGGTCATGCCCGCGAACGTCGCGCCGCCCTTGAAGTCGATGAGCGCGAGGTTGAGCGTCTCGGACGAGTGCGTCACGGCGAGGCCGGTGACGAGCGTGCGCAACAGCTCGCTCTTGCCCGAGCCGGTGGCGCCGATGACCAGACCGTGCGGGCCCATGCCGTTCTCTGCCGACTCCTTCAGGTCAAGCTCGACCGGCTGGCCCTGCGGGTCGAGGCCGAGCGGCGTGCGCAAACGTTCGCGCGGCGCCCTCGGCCGCCAGGTGAGCGCGGTGTCGGTGTCCCTCGGGTCACCGAGGCCGAGCAGGCCGGCCAGCCCGAAAACCGTCGACAGTGGACTCTCCGGCGCGATCTCGCCAGAGCGGAAACGCGACGTGAGACCTCTCGCGACGACCTCGGCGCCCGCCGCGTCGAGGCGGTCCGGCACGCCGAGGAACCCGAGCCTCGCGCCGGACTCCGACTCGACGAGCATGCCGAGCCTGCCGTCTGCCAGGTGCAGGAACAACGCGTCGGGCGACGGTTCCGCCGGCGCGGCCCGGGTGATCTCCACGATCGTCACGCCGTGCAGTCCGGTGGTCGCCGGGAGGCGGGTGGCGCCGTGCGTGCGACCACCGTCGACCACGACGACGAGGTGCGGCGCGTCGAACCCCATGCCGGCCTGGCGGGTGAACGGCGGCCGGGTGCCGAGGTCGTCGCCGAACAGCTCGGCCAGCTCGTCGAGGTCGCCCGCCACCAGGCGTGCCGGCCCGACCGCGTCGGTCTCCGTCGCGTGCACGGCGTGCGGCAGCCACTTGAGCCAGTCCCATGCCGCACGCCGGTCCGCCGCGACACACAGCCCGATCCGCAGGTCGGTGGGGGCGTGGAAGGTCACGGCCTGTGCCAGCAGGGCCCGCACGGCGTCGAGGACGGGCTCGCGCGGACCGCTGAGCCCGATGCACGCGAAGGCGCGCAGCGAGATGGCCACCGGCAGTGTCGGCACGGTCGAGTAGGCGCGGATGAAGTGGCGCAACGAGGTCGCCGACACCGGGTCGAGATCCTCCAGCGGCGCCGTGTGCGGCGGCCGAAGCGGGGTCGCGAGCCGCTGCGGGCCGCTGCCCACCCGCACCTGCCCGAACCCCGGGTCGGACCGGCGCCGCTCCCACGGCGCACCCGCGAAGGTCCACAGGTCGGCCGGTTCCGGCTGCCCGAACGCGAGTGCGACCCGCTGGCGCTCGCCGACGTCGTAGACCTGCCTGCGCAGCCCGGAGAGGTAGCGCTGGTAGTCGCGGCGCTCCTCGTTGATCTTCGCCTTCGTCGCGTGCCTGCCGCCCGCCAGCGACATCGTGATCATGCCGATCATGACCAGCGCGAACAACCCGCCGAAGACGTAGGTCATCACGCCGCCGTTGCGTCCGATGTAGACGAACGACATGCCGCCCATGCCGAGCATCATCGGCACCATGAACATCATGTGCATCATGGCCTGAGGGTTGCCCTTCACCAGGCCTGGCGGCGACTCCAGCGCGATCTCGCCGGACGGCGGTTCCGGCGCGGGCGGACGGCGGGCATGCGTGGCCATGTCCGGATGATGCCCAGCCCGCACCGTGGCGCGGGTGGGTAATTTTGCCGTCCGCACGCGCGGGCACGCCGCCATACCCTTCGCCGGGAACGGAGGTGTGGGATGGGATTCGGCGAAGACAAGGTGTACTCGGTGGTCGACCAGGGCCACCAGTACCTCGACGAGGCGATCAGGAAGGTGACCGGCGACCCCGGTGAGCTGCGGGCCAAGGCCGACGAGTGCGGCAGGTGCGCGAGCGAGGTCGGGAGCACCGCCACGTCGACCGACCAGATCGCGAGCAACCTCGGCCAGACGTGGCGGGGCGAGGCGTACGACTCGTTCAACGGGGTCACCACCGACCTGACCAAGGAACTGATCGACGTGCTCAAGCAGAACCTCGAGCAGGAGAAGCAGCGGCTCGAGCAGGCGGCGCAGGCACTCGTGAGCGCGAAGAGCCAGGCACAGCAGCAGAAACAGAGCTTCGGGCAGCAGGCGCAGCAGATCATCCAGCAGATGCAGCAAGCCATCAAGGCGATCCAGGGGCTGCCGGACCCGCCGGTGTCACAGGGCATGAAGATGGCGATGATCGCCGCGGTCATCATGAAGGCGTTCATGGCCGCGATGCAGGCGAAGAACTCCGCCACGAAGGCCGCCGACTCGACGATGCAGGAGCTGAGCGGCACGCTCTCCTCGCTGTTCGGGCAGTCCGGCACCACCTCGGTCGCGGCGTAGGAGGTCCACGATGGACAGTGCGGGTTTCACCGACCCCGAGGTCGCGGAGATGGTCGAGCACCTCACCCGTCAGCAGGAGGAGATCGCCCAGGTCCAGCGATCCGTCGAGGCCATGCTCGTCAAGGGGTCCTCGCGCGGGCGTGAGGTGGTGGCGACCGTGCGCGGCACCGGCGAGCTGGCCGAGGTGTCGATCGACCCTGCCGCGCTGCGCCGTTTCGACGCCCACGACCTCGGCACGGTCGTGACCGAGGCCGTCAACGACGCGCGGCGGCGGCTCGCCAAGGCGTCAGAGGCACGGTTCGCGCCGCTGCTCGCGGTGGCGGACCGGTTGGCGTGACGCGATGTCGATGACCGTTCCCACGGCCGTGCCGACCTCCGGGCTGCGGCGGGTCACGGTGGTGGCGCCGAGGGCCAGGATGGACGTGGCGCTTCCCGTGCAGTGCACGCTCGCCGAGCTGATCCCGCAGCTGGTCCGGCTGGCGGGTGCGCCGGTCCGCCCCGGCCCGGACGGCACCGGCTGGGCGCTGTCCCGCGTCGGCGGCCCACCGCTGCCGCCGGGGCTGACCGTGGCCGCGGCTTCCCTGTCCGACGGCGAGGTCCTGTACCTGTCCGCGCGGATCGGGCCCGCCACACCGCTGCTGTTCGACGACGTCGTCGACGCGATCGCGAGCGCCGCGCGGACCAGGCGCGGCGCGTGGCGCCCGACCGTCGGGCGGCGTCTCGCGCTCGTGTCGGCCGGTGTGCTCTTCGCCGGCATGACGGCGATCCTGCTCACCGCGTTGTCCGGCACGGCACAGGCACCGGTCGGGGCCGGGATCGTCGCCGTGGTGCTGCTGGTCGCCGGGCTCGCGCTGGCGCGGGCTTACGGGGACCTGCCCGCGGCCTGCGCGTGTGCGGGCGCGGGGACGGCGGCGGCGCTCGCGGGCGGGCTCACCGCGCTGGCGCCGCACTCCGTCTGGCCGGTCACCGCGGAGTCGCTCGCCGTGGGGCTCGCGGCGACGACGCTGCACGCGGTGCTGGCGGCCGTGGTCGTGCACCGGCACGTGTGGTTCGTGGCGGTCGCGGTGGCGGCCGGTGCGGGCACGCTGGTCACGACGAGCGTGCTGCTGTTCGACGCGCGTCCGGCGAGTGCGGCGGCGATCGCGGCGACGCTGCTCACCGCGGTCACGGCACTCGCGCCGTTGGTCTCACTGCGGATGGCGGGGCTGCCGCTGCCGAACGTGCCGGAGGACATGGACGCCTTCCGCGCGGACGAGCGGCCCGCGCTGGGCTCCGAGGTGCTCGGCGTGACGTCGACCGCGGCCCGGCTGCTCAGCGGGCTGGTGACGGCGCTGGGGGTCGCGGCGGCCGGGTGCTGTGCCGTGGTGCTCGGGAACGCGTCGCCGTGGTCGGCCGTGCTGGTCGGGCTCATCGGCGTCGCGTGGCTGCTGCGGTCCCGCGCCTACGCGGCGGCGGCACAGCGGGTGTCGCTGGTCGTGGTGGGGCTCGTCGTGCTGACCGGGCTCGGTGTCCGCGTCGCGGCCACGGTCGGCGACGAGTGGCTGTTCACGCTCACCTCGCTGCTGGCGGTGGCCGGCGGGTTGTGCGTGGTGTACGCGGGACGCGTCGTGCGGCAGGAGAACTCGCCGTTCCGCGCGCGGTGGCTCGACATCCTCGAGTACGTCGTGCTGATCTCGCTGCTCCCGGTCACGGCCGCGATGCTCGACATCTACAACGCGGTCCGGGACGCGGTCAGCTGAGTGGCCTACTGGCTCAGCCACGAAGCCAGTAGGCCACTTTTCCTCAGGTGCCGGCCCTCATGATCAGGCCGGGAGGCGCCACACCTGGTTGCTGCTGGCGAAACAGTCCCAGATCTGCAGGCGCGTGGCGTCCGCGGAGCTGTTGCCCGTCGCGTCGAGGCAGCGGCCCGAGGTCGGGTTGCGCAGCGTGCCGTTGGACTGTGCCTGCCAGACCTGCGCGCCGGTCCCGTTGCAGTCGTACAGCTGCACGACCGTCCCGTTGGCCGTGCCCGCCGCGGCGATGTCCATGCACTTGCCCAGCGCACGCAGCGTGCCGTCCGAGCTGACCGTCCAGCTCTGCGCGTTGGTGCCGTTGCACGTGTACAGCTGGATCGCGGCGCCGTTGGCGCTGCTCGCGGCCGCGACGTCGACGCACTTGCCCGCGATGCCGGTGATCGGGCCGGTGCGCCCGGTCGGCGGGTTCCCGCCGCCACCGGTCGCGGTCTCGTAGATCGCGCTCACGAGCGACGTGCTTCCGGTCGTGTCCTGGGACAGCTCCCAGTTCATCATGCCGCCCGCGTTGGCCATCGCCCACTGGGTCTTGCGCTTGATCGTGGGAATGCCGTTGTAGCACTGCTGGGCGCCGTTGGCGGTCGTACAGTCGCGGTTGGCGTTGGCCGGGTCCATGGCCACGAGCTGGGAGTAGGTCAGGTAGCCGGGGCGGCTGTAGAACGGCACGCCCAGCACCGTCTTGTTGGCCGGCAGACCGCGGCCCTTCCAGAAGTTCGCCGAGGCGATCGACCAGTCGTAGTTCGCGTGCGGGCTGCCGCCGTCGTAGGCCATGATGTTCAGCCAGTCCACGTAGCCGAACACGGCGGGCTGCACGCCGTTCGCCGTGCCGCCCTCGGACACGACGGCCGCGGTCAGCAGCTTGCCCTGGCCGTGCAGCGTGTTGCTGAGCTGCTGCATCAGCGCGGTGTAGTTGTTGCCGGAGGTGCCCGGGTCGGGGTACTCCCAGTCGATGTCGACACCGTCGAGGCCGTACTGGTTCAGCACGCTCACCACGCTGTTGACGAACGTGGTGCGTGAGCCCGAGTTGGCCGCGAGTGCCTCGAACGCGGAGTCGTTGCCGTCGTTCCAGCCGCCGATCGACAGCGAGACCTTGACGCCGTTGCTGTGACCGAGGCTCACCAGCGACGACAGCTTCCCGCCGTCTGGCACACCCTGCAGCGTGCCGTTGGAGTTCGGCAGTACGAAGGCGTAGTTGATGTGCGTCAGCTTGCTGTACTGGACGCTGTTGACGCTCCCGGCCCACGACGGCATGTACCCGATGCTGCGAAAGCCGTTCGGGAGTGCGGCTGCGGCCGACGGTGCGGCGGCTGCGACGGTCGGTGTTGCGGCTGCGAAGGCGAGACCGGTGGCGACGGTCGTCGCGGCGAGCGCGGCCGCACCCCACCGGCGCCGTCGCCGGGAGAGGTAAGCGGACATGAGTGTTTCCTTCCGAGACAGGGAGAAGGCTCGCTCAGTGAACCCCCGTCGGCGAGGCACAGTCAATAGTGGACGCGTTAATGGTTGAACCAATTTGCAAACGTTGGTTAGTCAACCTTCCAAACCTTGCCCTCCTGGTCTAGACCGGTTAAGATGCTGGACACCCCCGACCGGGTGCGCTGGGGGATGCCTTCGCTCACGGCGTTACGAAGGACTCCTTCAGTGCACTGGGCCGTCGGCGGGTTTCGAGGGCATTGCGCCGCGTCCCCAGCTGAGGTACGCCTGGATCGGCCGTTTCTCCCTGCAGCGCCGAAACTCTCGGAGGCTCGCGATGTCTTCCCGCTGGTCCCGCCGCTCCTTCGTCGGGCGAGCCGCCGCCGCGACCACGGGCACCTTCCTCGGCGCCGCGATCTTCGGCAGGGACGCCGCCGGGGCGGACCCGTGGGACCGGGCGGACGCCATCGCGAGGTCCGTGCGCCCACCCCGGTTCCCGCGCCGCGAGTTCCTCGTCACGCGGTTCGGCGCGCGGGGCGACGGCGTCACCGACTGCACGCGCGCCTTCGCCGAGGCCGTCCGTGCCTGCGCACGTGCAGGCGGCGGTCGCGTCGTCGTGCCGGACGGCCGCTACCTCACCGGCCCGATCCACCTGCGGAGCAACGTCGACCTGCACGTCACCGAGGGCGCGACGATCGCGTTCAGCCAGGACCCGAACGCCTACCTCCCGGCCGTGTACACCCGCTGGGAGGGCACCGAGCTGTACAACTACTCCCCACTGGTCTACGCCTACGACCAGCGCAACATCGCGGTCACCGGCACCGGCACCCTCGACGGCCAGGCCGACAACGCGCACTGGTGGCCGTGGAAGGGAAGCACCGCCTACGGCTGGCGTCCGGGCGACCCCGAGCAGTCCGCCGCCCGCACGAGGCTGCAGACCATGGCCGAGCAGGGCGTTCCGGTGGCACAACGGGTCTTCGGCGCGGGCGACTGCCTGCGGCCGAACTTCGTGCAGCCCTACCGCTGCCGTGACGTCCTGGTCGAGGGCGTCACGATCGTCAACTCCCCCATGTGGGAGATCCACCCGGTGCTGTCGCGGAACGTCCTCGTGCGCGACGTGAAGGTCGCCACGCACGGCCCCAACAACGACGGCTGCAACCCCGAGTCGAGCCGCGACGTGGTGATCCGCGGCTGCACCTTCGACACCGGCGACGACTGCATCGCCATCAAGTCCGGCCGCAACGCCGACGGCCGCAGGGTGAACGTGCCCAGCGAGCGGATCCTGGTCGAGGACTGCGACTTCGCCGCGGGTCACGGCGGGGTGACCGTCGGCAGCGAGATGTCCGGTGGTGTCCGGGACGTCTACGCCAGGAACCTCCGGCTCTCCAGCCCCGACCTCGACACCGCGCTGCGGTTCAAGACGAACTCCGTGCGTGGTGGCTTCATCCACGACTTCCACGCCCGCGACCTCACCGTCGGCACCGTCGCCCAGGCCGCGATCACGATCGACTTCTACTACGAGGAAGGTCCCGGCCACGGGTTCGACCCCGACGTCACCGGCATCACCGTCGACAGCATGACGGTCGAGCACGCCCAGCGTGCGCTCAACCTGCGTGGCTACCCGGAGGACCCGGTCGGCGAGGTCCGCCTGTCGAACGTCGACTTCCGGCAGACGGCGGCGCCCTCGGTCGTGGAGAACGTCACGGGCCTGGTGCTCGACGACGTCTACGAGAACGGCGCTCCCATGAGCGTGTGAGGTCCGGTCGTGCGAGCATTTCCGTGTGGAATTCAACGACGACGCCCAACTCGACACCTCACAGGTCAGTGACCAGCGCGGGATGGGCGGACGCCTCGCGCTCGGCGGCGGTGGGGTCGGCATCATCGGTGTGATCATCTACCTGATCACGCAGTTCACCGGCGGTGGCGGCGGTTCGCCCTCCGGCGCGGGCGGCTTCGGTGACATCGGCCAGAACGAACAGGTCGGCGCGTCCGACCTCGGGGAACGCTGCCGCACCGGCGCGGACGCCAACCGTGAGGCCGACTGCCGCGCGGTCGCGTTCATCAACTCCATCCAGAGCTACTGGACGAGCCAGCTCGACGGCTACACCCCGGCGGAGACCAACTTCTTCTCCGGCGGCGTCCAGACCGGCTGCGGCAACGCCGACTCGGCCACCGGCCCGTTCTACTGCCCCGCCGACGGCGAGGTGTACATCGACCTCGGCTTCTTCCAGGAGCTGCAACAGAAATTCGGCGCGAAGGGCGGCCCGTTCGTCGAGGGTTACGTGCTGGCACACGAGTACGGCCACCACATCCAGGACCTGCTCGGCACCTCCGACCAGGTCGGCCAGGACACCGGCGCGGAGTCCGGTTCGGTGCGCCTGGAGCTGCAGGCCGACTGCTACGCGGGTGCGTGGGCCAACCACGCGACGAACACCCCGGACGCGAGCGGCCAGCCCCTGATCACCGGCGTGACGGACGAGGACGTGGCCGCCGCACTCGACGCCGCGTCCCGCATCGGCGACGACTTCATCCAGAAGGAGCTGGGTGGCGGCACCGTCGACACCACGCAGTTCACGCACGGTTCGTCGGAGCAGCGCCAGAAGTGGTACTCGACCGGGTACCAGACCGGTGACCCGAACCAGTGCGACACGTTCGGCACCGACAACCTCGGCTGACGAACGCGATGACGACTAGCGAGCAGCAGGCCGAGCCTGCCGAGGAGCAGGCCGAGTCGCGCCGGGATCCGGTCGCGAGACTGCGGCGGGTGGCGCTCACCTGCCTGTACCTGCTGATCGTCGCGGCGACGCTGTGGGTGCTCGGCCAGGTGGTCACGCGCCTGTCCGTGGTGGTGATCCCGCTGGCGGTCGCCCTGCTGCTCGCCGCGTTGTTCGCGCCGGCGGTCACCTGGCTGCACGACCACCGCGTGCCGCGCGGCCTCGCGACCACGGCGGTGCTGCTCGCGGGCCTCGGTGCGATCGGCGGGCTCGTCTACTTCATGGTCACCACGCTGGTCGACGGCCTGCCCGGCCTGGCAGACCGGCTCGACGACAGCTACCGCCAGCTGCGTGACTGGCTGACCACCGGACCACTCGGCCTGACCGGTGACCAGCTCGACCGCATGCTCGACGAGGCGAAGGACTGGGTCACACGCAACCGGTCGCAGCTCGCGTCCGGCGCGCTCGGGGTGCTGTCCACGGCGGGTGCGATGCTGGCCGGGCTCGCGGTCGTGGTGTTCATGCTGATCTTCTTCCTGCACGAGGGCGCCAGGATGTGGCGCGGCACCACCGAGTTCCTGCCGGAGCCGGGTCGTGCCAAGGTCCGGACGGCCGGGGAAAAGGCATTCCACGACCTCACGTCGTACGTCCGCACCACCCTGCTGGTCGCGTTGATCGACGCGGTCGGCATCGGGATCGGGCTCTGGGTCACCGGGGTGCCGCTCGTGCTTCCGTTGTCGGCGCTGGTGTTCTTCGGCGCGTTCGTGCCGATCGTGGGTGCGTTCGTGTCCGGGTTGGTCGCGGTGCTGATCGCGTTGGTGAGCCAGGGTCTCGTGGTCGCCCTGATCGTCACCGGCGTGGTGGTCGCGGTGCAGCAGCTGGAGGGCAACGTCCTGGAGCCGCTGCTGATGAGCCGCTCGGTGCGGCTGCACCCGGTCGCGATCCTCCTCGCCATCAGCGTCGGCATCGAGCTGGGCGGCATCGTCGGCGCGTTGTTCGCCGTGCCACTGCTGGCCACGGTGCGCGCCGCCTACCGCGCCATGACCTGAAGGACGCCTTCAGTACGCCCGCCGTTACGAAGGACGCCTTCAGTACTGCCAGCGTTAGGAAGGCGTCCTTCAGTACGCCCAGCGTTACGAAGGCGTCCTTCAGTACGCCCAGCGTTACGAAGGCGTCCTTTAGTGCACTGGGCGGGGTCGGGTGTTGGGTGGTGCTAGTTGTGGAACAGTCTTGTTGGGACCGCGTCCGCCATTGCCTTGTAGCCGGTCGGGTTCAGGTGCAGGTGGTCGCCGACGTCGTAGGCGGGCAGGATGTTCCTCGGCGCGGCGGGGTCGCGGATCGCCCTGTCGAAGTCGATGACCGCGTCCAGCTCGCGGCTGGTGCGGATCCAGCGGTTGACGGTCTGGCGCGCCGACTCGCGGGCGCCTGCCGGGTCGTCGTAGCCCGTGTTGCCGCCGAAGGGAAGCAGGGTCGCGCCGTAGACCTCGATGCCCTGCGCGTGCGCGCGGGTCACGAACTGCTGGAACGCCGCGATCAGGTCGGCCGCGACCTGTTGCTGTGCCTCGGGTGCGGCCGCCGCGGTGCCGATGTCGTTGATGCCCTCGAACACGAGCAGCCACTCGACCCCGCTGGTGGCGAGCACGTCGCGGTCGAAGCGGGCGAGCGCGCTCGGGCCGAGGATGTCGTTGAGGACGCGGTTGCCACCCGCCGCCTGGTTGAGGATCGCGACGTCGGCGGTGTGCCGGTCGCCCTGCAGGCGGTCGAGGAGCTGGTCGGGCCAGCGGTCGTTGCCGTTGGTCGTCGAGCCCCGGCCGTCGGTCAGCGAGTCGCCGAGCATGACCGCGCCCGCGGTGCCGCGCCCGGCGAACACCTCGACGCCGCTCAGGAAGTACCAGTGGTCGGTCGGCGTCGCGCCGGGCAGGTCCGGGTCCGCGGTGTGGTTGCCCGCCAACAGGTACGAGGTCGTCCGCGAGCCGGGGTGCGAGGTGATGCTGTTCGACGCCTGTCCTGCCGCCAGGTAGAGCGTGACGGTCAGGTTGGTCATCGGCGCGACGCGCACGGGGAGCGGGTCGGACACCATCTGCGCGCCGACCGGGATGGTGGTCGCCGCGCGGCCGTTGAAGGTCACGGGTCGCACGCTGCCCGGCTCGATCGCCGAGACACCCGCGCGTCCGCCCGCGGGCTTCGCGACCGTGACCGCTGTGATCGGCAACGCGGCGCCGCCGAAGGCGTTGGAGAAGCGCAGCCGCAGGTTCGGGCCGCCGACGGTGACGCGCACGGTCTGACGCAGCGTCGAGTCGGCCATGACGAGCCCGTCCTGCGTGAACGGGACGGGCGGCATGTTGCCCGGCTCGGTCAGCTGCGGCATCGACGTCCAGGTGTTGACCCACTGCCCGGCCGCGACCGGGTTCCCGGCAGCGGGTGCCTCGACGGACTGCACCGTGAGCCCGACCGCGACGGCCAGTACCCCGGTCAGACCGACAACGAACCGTTTTCCGCGCATGGCCCCATCGCCTCCCGCAGCTCGTCAACCCGAGATTTTCCGATAACTATCGGAAATGATCGGCTCTAGCGGGACCGTAGAGCATGGATTAATTGGCGGTCAACAAGCGAATTGTCACCGAGAATTTCGGAGACGGGACCGTCTGTGCGCGGCCATCCTGACCGGCGAGTTCACCACGCCGTAGCCGAGGTATCCGCCGACGCGCTGGACGATCTCGAAGAACACGCGGTCTCCGAAGATGTCCGTGGAGAAATGCAGGTACTCGCCGTGCTCGTCGCGGTCGTACAGCACGGAGTTGGCACGCAGCTCGTCGAGGTTCGGCGGGGCGAGGCGCGCGTCGAGGTCGTCGTAGTAGTTGTCGCCGATGTCGAGCAGCCGCGCGCCGCTGGCACGCATGGCCTTCGCGGCCTCCAGGGCGTCGGCCGTCGTGAAGGCGATGTGCTGCGGGTCGGTGACGGCAGGCGCCCAGTCGCCCCGGCGCAGCATGGCGACGTTGTGCGCGATGCGCACGCGGCCGTCGCTCGCCGAGAGGCTGCGCACCAGGCCGTAGGGCGCGGCGAACTCGGCCTCGGGCTCGGCGGTCAACCCGAGCACGGCGCGGTAGAACAACGCGGTCTGGTCGACGTCGTCGAACGGCGCGGTCAGCGAGACGTGGTCGATCCCGGTGAGCAGCCCCTCGCCCGCGACGTTCGCCAGGGTTCCGAAGGCCACGGTCGTGCCGTCGGGTGCCGGGACGCCGTGTTCGTCCGGCCGTGCGAGCAGGGCTTCGGCGCGGCGGCGGGACCGCTCCGGGTCCGTGCTCGCGACCTCGACGGCCGTGATCCGCGTCGCGGCGCCGGTGCGGATGGTCAGCGTGGCGCCGCCCTGCCGCCAGCGGCCGGTGCCGGTCCGGTGGAAACCCAGTGCTGTCATCGTTTCCCGCAGCGCGGGGTCGTGCGTGGCGATCTCGGTGCCGGTGTACCCGTCGAGCGCGGGTGCCCGCGGCAGGTCGACGAGGCCGAGCTTCTCCTTGAGCACCAACAGGGAGCGCATGGCGTCGACGGCGGTGCGGTTCGGGTCGGACTGGCGGAAGACGTCGTTGAAGACCTCGAGCGAGAGCGGGCCGGTGTAGCCGGTGGCGAGGACGCTGCCGACGAAGCCGGTGAGGTCGAAGGCGCCCTGGCCGGGGAAGAGCCGGTGGTGGCGGCTCCACTGGAGCACGTCCATCCGCAGCCGTGGCGCGTCGGCGAGCTGGAGGAAGAACACCTTGTCGGCGGGGATGACGCGGATGGCGGCCGGGTCGCCGCCTCGGGACAGGACGTGGAAGCTGTCGAGACACAGCCCGAGCGCGGGGTGCGCGGCCCGCCGGACGATGCGCCACGAGTGGTCGAAGGTGTCGACGAACCGGCCCCACGCGAGCGCCTCGTAGGCGACACGCATGCCACGGTCGGCGGCGCGGTCCGCGAGGAGGTGGAGCTGCTCGGCGGCGAGGTCGTCGTCGTCGACGGCGTCGGGTGAGACCGACGAGCAGACGAGGACCGTGTCGGCGCCCAGCTCGGCCATGACGTCGAACTTGCGTTCGGCGCGGCGCAGGTTGGCGGCGAGCACGTCGGGCGGCACGGCCTCGAAGTCGCGGAACGGCTGGTAGAGGTCGATCGTGAGGCCGAGGTCCGCGCAGCGCTCCCGGATGCGCTTCGGCGAGAGCGAGGACGCGACGAGGTCGTTCTCGAAGATCTCGACGCCGTCGAACCCGGCCGAGGCGACGGCGACGAGCTTGTCGTCGAGCGTGCCGGAAAGGCAGACGGTCGCGATGCTCACCCGGTCGGACACCTTGTTAACGTACCAGATAGTTACTTAGTGTCGCGCTACATTGTGCCGGTGGCCCAGCCCGACCGAACCAGAGACGCCGAACGCACCCGAGCGGAGATCATCGAGGTGGCGACCCGCGAGTTCGCGGACAAGGGCTTCGCGGGTGCGCGGGTGGACGAGATCGCCGCGAAGATGAGCACGACCAAGCGGATGATCTACTACTACTTCGGCAACAAGGAGCACCTCTACATCGAGGTCCTGGAGCACGCGTACGCCGGCATCCGCGCGCTGGAGCAGGACCTGGACGTCGAGCACCTGGACCCGGTCGACGCGATGCGGCAGCTGGCCGAGCTGACGTTCGACCACCACGAGTCCCATCCCGACTTCATCAGGCTCGTGAGCATCGAGAACATCCACCGGGCCGAGCACATAGGCCGCTCGACCGTGCTGTCGGGCCTGGCGAACCCCGCGCTGGACGTGCTGACCCGAATCCTCGCCCGAGGCCACGAGACAGGCGTCTTCCGAGGCGACGCGGATCCCCTGGACGTCCACATGGTGATCAGCTCGTTCTGCGTCTTCCGCATAGCCAACCGCCACACGTTCAACGCGATCTTCGAGCGGGACATGCTGGACCCCGCGCACCGGGCCCGACACAGGAAACTGCTGGGCGACCTGGTGCTGGACTACCTCGCGGCCCGCTGACCTCCGGTAGCCGCTTCAGCGGGGCGCGTCGGGGCCGGCGAGCCGAGGCGCGGCGGGACAGTCGCCCCAGGCGGCCCTTGACAAGTCCTCGACCGCACTCGTATTAACTATCCAGTTCGTTCGTTCTCCCGTTCATCGATGAAGGTGAGGAGTGCGTCGTGAGTGGGTCGGTTGGGAAGCCGCGGCAGGCCGCTGTCGCCGCCTGGATCGGTAGTGCCCTCGAGTACTACGACTTCTTCATCTACGGCACGGCCGCGGCGCTCGTGTTCAACAAGGTGTTCTTCGCCGACTCCGATCCGGCCACGGGAACGCTGCTCGCCGTCGCCACCTTCGGAGTGGGGTACGCGGCCCGCCCGGTCGGCGCGTTCATCCTCGGGCACGTCGGGGACCGGTTCGGGCGCAAGACGGTTCTCGTCTTCACCTTGCTGCTCATGGGAGTCGCCACCTTCCTCGTCGGCTGTCTGCCCACCTACGGCCAGGTCGGCGTCCTCGCGCCAGTGCTCCTCGTCCTTCTCCGCCTCCTGCAAGGGCTTTCCGCCGCGGGCGAGCAGGCCGGGGCCAACTCCATGACGCTCGAACACGCCCCACCCGACCGCAGGGCCTACTACACGAGCTTCACCCTCGGCGGCACGCAGGCCGGGCAGATCCTTGCCACCGCGGCATTCCTGCCCGTCGCCGCCTTACCGGAGGACTCCCTGCTCTCCTGGGGCTGGCGGATTCCCTTCTGGGCCAGCGCGGTCGTCGTGCTCGTCGGGTACCTCATCCGGCGACGGCTCGAGGAGACGCCCGTCTTCGAGAAACAGGAGAACGTCTCGAAACTTCCCGTCGTCGACCTCTTCCGCGACCACTGGCGTGACGTCCTGCGCGTCGTGCTCGCCTCGATGATCGCGTCCGTCAGCACGATCTTCACCGTCTACGCCCTGAGTTTCGCCGTGAACACCATGGACCTCGAACGCACGCCGATGCTGTGGGTGGGGGTGATGGCCAACGTCGTTGCCCTCGCGGCACTTCCGCTGTGCGCGACGCTCGCCGACCGGGTGGGGCGCAAGCCCGTGTTCATCGCGGGCTCGCTCGGCTGCGCGGTGTTGATGTTCGCCTACCTCGGGGCCATCGCCGCGGGCAGCTACCCGCTCGTCTTCCTCGTCGGGATCGTCATGTTCGGTCTGGTCTACAGCGCCACCAACGGGATCTGGCCCGCTTTCTACGGCGAGATGTTCACCGCGCGGGTCCGGCTCTCCGGCATGGCCATCGGCACGCAGATCGGGTTCGCCGTCGCCGGGTTCTCGCCGACGATCGCCGCCGCGCTCGACGGGGAGGACGGGACGCGGTGGGTGCCCGTCGCCGTTCTCGTCGCCGTGTTGTGCCTTGTCAACGTGGTCGCGGTGGCCACGGCGAAGGAGACCTACCGCGTGCCGACCGAACAGCTCGGCGGACCGACGTCGCCGGAAAGCGGTGTGACCAGTCCCGCGACCACGTGACTGGCTAGAGTTCCTCCATGAAGGCTGCTGTGCACGCGAAGTACGGCCCACCTGACGTGGTCTCGATCGCGGAGGTGGACACGCCTTCGGTCGGCGACGACGACATCCTCGTCGCCGTGCACGCCACGACCGTCAACCGCACGGACTGTGCCTACCGGGCGGCGAAGCCGTTCTTCGTGCGCACCGCGACCGGGCTCACCAGACCGAAGCGCGCGATCCTCGGCACGGAGTACGCGGGCGTCGTCTCGGCGGCGGGCGCGAACGTCACGGACTTCGCGGTCGGGGACCGCGTCTTCGGCTACAACGAGGGCCCGTTCGGCACGCACGCCGAGTTCGTCGCCGTCGCGGCAGGCGGTCCGGTCGCGGCGATCCCGGACGGCGTCTCGTTCGAGTCCGCCGCGGCGGCCACCGAGGGGGCGCACTACGCGTTGGCGTTCATCCGGGTCTCCGGTGTCGGCGCGGGGCACGACGTGCTCGTCCACGGCGCGACCGGCGGGATCGGGTCGGCGGCCGTGCAGCTGCTCAAACAGCTCGGCGCCACCGTGACCGCGGTGTGCGACACGGCGAACCTCACGGTCGTCCAGGGCCTCGGGCCCGACCGCGTCGTCGACTACACGGCGACCGACTTCACCGCGGACGTCCTGAAGTACGACGCCGTGTTCGACGCCGTCGGCAAGAGCACGTTCGGCCGGTGCAAGCGGCTGCTGAAGCCGGGTGGCGTGTACCTGTCGTCGGAGCTGGGCCCGCTGGCGCAGAACCTCGTCCTCCCGTTGACCACATCGTTCCGGAAGGCGAAGGTTCGGTTCCCCTTCCCCAAGCAGGACCAGCGGATGGTGGTACGAATCGGCGAGCTGCTGGGATCCGGCGACTTCCGGCCGCTCATCGACCGCCGCTACCGCCTCGACGAGATAGTCGAGGCGTACGAGTACGTAGAGACCGGCCGCAAGGTCGGCAACGTCGTCGTCGACGTCGTGCCGGGCTGACCTCAGAGCACCGCGGCCGGGTCCAGCCAGTCGCGCAGCGTCGGCGGCAGCCGCTTCTCCATCCCGTACGGCTCGAGGTGCGCGCCGAACACCTCGGTGAACGCCCGCGCCACGCTCTCGTCGTCCCAGGTCTCCCTGGTCAGGACGGGTGCCTTGAAGTACGGCTGTCCCATGATGTGCAGCTGCGGGCCGTTGCACCGGATCACCTGGCCGGTGACGCCCTGCGAACGCTCACCGAGCAGGAACGTCACCAGCGGCGCGATCCGCTCCGGCGTGCGGTCGGGCGGGCAGTTGCGCATCGACCGCTCGCTGGTCAGCACCATGCGCGTGTGGGCCAGTGGACACACCGCGTTGACACGGATGCCCGCTGCCTCCAGATCGAGTGCCCACGAATAGGTGAGCGACGCGACCGCGCCCTTACTCGCCGCATACGTCCCCAGCGCCCGCTGGCCGAGTGCCGCCCCGGACGAGATGTTGACGATCGACCCGCCCGACCGCATCGCACGCACCGCGGCGAGGCCGGTGTAGATCACGCCGAGGACGTTCACCTCGACCAGCTCACGCACCCGCTCGGGGTCCTCGTCCCACGGCAGCGCCGAGTAGTTCAGCGCGGCGTTGTTGACCAGCCCGTCGAGCCGGCCGTACTCGTTGACGCACACGTCGACCAGTGCCCGCGCCTGCTTGTGGTCGGCCACCGAGTGGGTGCTGGCCACGGCGACCCCACCGGCGGCGTTGATCACGCTCGCGGTGTCGTGCGCGAGCTCGGCGTCGACGTCGTTCACCACCACCGCGGCGCCGATCGCGGCAGCGTGCCGCGCGAACGCCCGTCCCAACCCCTGCCCGGCCCCGGTCACGATCACCGCGCGCCCGTTCAGCGTGGTCAGCCTCGTCATTCTCACTACCATTTTCGACTCCCCGCGGTCGCCCTCCCCTGAGCAACACAAGTGTCCGTCCTCCCTGGCCAGCGAGGACGGCGGTCGCGCCAGGAGGTCGGAATCCTGCGGCAAAGCGCGGTAGGACGTTCGGCCGGACCGTACCGCCCAACCGATCGGCGAACGGCGTAACGTCTGTTCCGTGACGAGTGCGGACGTGCTCGTCGACGCGTTCGGACGGATCAAGGGGATCGTCCACCAGACCGTCGACGGGCTCAGCGAGGACCAACTGGCACACCGGCCCGGTGGGGAGGCCAACTCCATCGCGTGGCTGGTCTGGCACCTGACGCGCATCCAGGACGACCACGTCGCCGACGCCGCGGGCACCGAGCAGGTGTGGCCGAAGTGGGCCGACCGGTTCGGCCTGCCGTTCGACGTGGGCGACACCGGCTACGGCCACGACTCGGCGGCGGTCGCCGTGGTCCGCGTGTCCGCCGAGCTGCTCGCCGGCTACCACGACGAGGTCCACGAGCGGACGGTCGAGTACGTTTCGGCCGTCACTGATACCGACCTGGCCCGGGTAGTCGACGAACGGTGGGATCCGCCGGTGACCCTCGGGGTCCGGCTGGTCAGCGTCGTGTCGGACGACCTGCAGCACGCCGGCCAGGCCGCGTTCGTGCGCGGGCTGTTACCGCCCCGCTAAAGGGGGTTCGGGCATGGGACGCGGCCGGCGTCGCAGGCGGCAGGACTGGTACACGCGCGACCTCGACAACGCCGAGTTCATGCTGCGCGTCACCCGCTGGTTCGCGTCCCGCTGGTCGCGCCACGACTTCGACGTCGGCTCGGTCCTGCTCGACTACACGCGGCGCCTGACCGCCGCGGGCCGCAACGACGACGCGCTGGCCGCACTCGACGAGGCCATCGCGATCGGGCGTCGGCACGTGCACGCGAAACCGCTGCGGTACGCGCCGAACCTCGCCGCCGCGTTGCTGATGAAGGCACACCTGCTGGCCGAGCTGGGCCATGTCGACGAGGCGCTGTCGTCGGCGGAGGGTGCCGTGGCGATCTACCGCACGCTCGTGCCGGGCGACCAGGTGCGCTTCGAGCCGATCCTGTTCGCGGCGCTGACGTCGGTGGGTTTCTGGCGCCACCAGCGCGGTGAGTTCGAGACGGCGCTGCCGTCGTTCGAGGAGGCGGCCGGGCTCGGGCGTCGGCTGCCGCCCGAGCGGGTGGCCGACCGGGCGATGGCGTTGAACAACTTCGGTGCGGTGCTTCAGGAGCTGGGGCGCAGCTCGGACGCGGTGGGGCCGCTGGAGGAGGCCGTCGCGATCCGGCGACGGCTCGCGGCGGAGGACGCGGCGCGGTATGAGGCGGATCTGGTGGCGTCGCTGCGGAATCTCGAGCAGACGTTCAGTGAGCTGGGACGGTACGTCGAGGCGGTGACCGTGGTGGACGAGATCGCCGCGCTTTCGAGGCGTTCGGGCGCGCCCGCCGAAGAGGAGCCCGACGCGGTATAGGCGCTGACCTGCGGCTTCCTGGCCAGACTGGATCAACGGCGGCCCTCGGCCCCCCGGGATCAAGTCTAGCGGCGCACACCGACAAACCCGATCGACCGCGACCGCCCCTCCCCTGCACGAGCCGGCCGCTCCACCAAGCCAACGCACTGAAGGCTCCCTTCCTAACGCTGACCGTTCTGAAGGACGCCTTCAGTACAAGCCCACCCAGCAGGAGCCGACCGTCCGCCGCCCACAACGCACTGAAGGACGCCTTCCTAACGCCCAGCGCTCTGAAGTACGCCTGCAGAACGTGGCGTCACACGCCGGTGCGGTTGCGAGTCAACCGCAGTCGCAAAATTTCTCAGTAGCGTCGTGTTCTTGCGATCAGGCGGCGGGATGTTGCATCATGTTCACCGAACGTCGGCAACCCCTGCTTGTCTCAAAGAAGAGAGACGCCCATGAAACGTTCGCGGCTGATTGCTGGCATCCTCATGGCGGGGCTTGCCGCCGTCGGGATCTCGGTTTCCCCCGCTTCTGCCGCTGGCGGGTCCGTCCCGGCCGGAACACCGGCCGACAGAACCACCGCCGCGCTCGCCGACGTGCCGCTCGCGCGGACCGTGTCGGCCAGCAGCTCGCTGCCCGCCTACCCGGTCGGCAACGTGGCGGACGGCAACCAGGCCACCTACTGGGAGAGCAACAACAACGCCTTCCCCCAGTGGCTCCAGGCCGACCTCGGCTCCACCAAGGCACTGACCAGGATCGTCCTGAAGCTTCCGACGAACTGGGAAGCCCGCACGCAGACGCTCGCCGTCACCGGGAGCACCAACGGGACCTCCTTCACGAACATCGTCGGCTCCACCGGCTACGCCTTCTCCCCCAGCACCAACACCGTCACGATCCCGGCCACCGCCACCACCCGCTACGTGCGGCTCAACATCACCGCCAACACCGGCTGGCAGGCCGCCCAGCTCTCCGAGTTCGAGCTGTACGGGCCCGACTCCGGTGACACGCAGGCACCGAGTGCGCCTACCGCCCTCGCGCTCACCGAACCCGCCTCCGGCCAGATCCGGTTGGCCTGGTCCGCGTCCACCGACAACGTCGGTGTCACCGGGTACACCGTCTACCGCAACGGCGTCGCGGTCTCGACGCTCACCGGCACCACCTACATGGAGAGCCAGCCGACCGGGTCACGGCTCGAGTACTTCGTGCGGGCGCGGGACGCGGCGGGCAACGAGTCCGCCGACAGCAACCACGTCGTGCGGGCCGGGCCGATCGCGGGCTCGAACCTCGCCGTCGGCAAGCCGATCGAGGCATCGTCGACCACGCAGTCGTTCGTCGCCACCAACGCCAACGACGACAACACCGCCACCTACTGGGAGTCCGCAGGCTACCCCAGCACGCTGACCGTCAAGCTCGGCGCCAACGCCGACGTCACCTCGGTCGTCGTCAAGCTCAACCCCGACCCCGTGTGGGGGCCGCGCACGCAGAGCTTCCAGGTCCTCGGGCGCGACCAGGGCTCGACGACCTACACCCAGCTCGTCGCACGCGCCGACTACTCCTTCAACCCCTCCACCAACCAGAACAGCGTGACCGTCCCGGTCACCGGGCGGACGGCCGACGTGCGCCTGCAGTTCTTCGCCAACAGCGGCGCGCCCGGCGGGCAGGTCGCCGAGCTCCAGGTCTTCGGCACCCCCGCGCCGAACCCCGACCTGGTCGTCACCGGCACCACCTGGTCGCCGGCCAGCCCGACCGAGGCCAGCCAGATCACCCTGTCCGCGACCGTGCGCAACGCGGGCTCCGCAGCCGCACCCGCGACCACCGTGAACGTGAACCTCGGCGGCGCTGTCGTCGGCAACGCGGCGGTCGGCGCGCTCGCGGCCGGTGCCTCCGCCACCGTGACGGTCAACGCGGGCACGCGGCAGGCCGGTTCCTACACCGTATCGTCCACTGTGGATCCGACGAACACCGTCATCGAGCAGAGCGACACCAACAACACCTACACCGCACCGTCGCCGCTCGTCGTCGCGCAGGCGCCGGGGCCGGACCTCGAGGTCACCGGGGTCACGTCGAACCCGCCGAACCCGGCGGTCGGCTCGTCGGTCACCTTCAACGTCAGCGTTCACAACCGGGGCACCAGCAGCGCGGCGGCCTCCGTCACGCGGGTCACCGTCGGCGGCGCCACCCTCAACGCCAACACCGGGACGGTCGCCGCGGGTGCGACCGTGAGCGTCCAGGTCGGCAGCTGGACGGCCACCAGCGGCGGCGCGACCGTCACCGCGACGGCCGACGCGACCAACGTGGTCGCGGAGACCAGTGAGACCAACAACCAGCTGACGGCGGCGATCGTCGTGGGCCGGGGTGCTGCCGTGCCGTTCGTCGAGTACGAGGCGGAGAACGCCCAGTACCAGGGTCAGCTCCTGGAGACCGACCCGCTGCGCACGTTCGGGCACACCAACTTCGCGACCGAGTCCTCCGGTCGCAAGTCGGTGCGGCTGAACAGCACCGGGCAGTACGTGGAGTTCACGTCGACCACGCAGTCGAACTCGATCGTCGTGCGCAACTCGATCCCGGACGCCGCCGGTGGCGGCGGCCAGGACAAGACGATCAGCCTGTACGTCAACGGCACGTTCACGCAGAAGCTGACGCTGTCGTCGAAGCACAGCTGGCTCTACGGCACCACGGACGACCCCGAGGGCCTGACGAACACCCCGCAGGCCAACGCGCGGCGCCTGTTCGACGAGTCGCACGCGTTGCTGTCGCAGTCCTACCCGGTCGGCACGAAGTTCCGGCTGCAGCGGGACTCCGGCGATGACGCGTCGTTCTACGTCATCGACCTGATCGACCTCGAGCAGGTCGCGCCCGCGACGCAGCAGCCGTCCGGCTGTGTGTCGATCACGCAGTACGGCGCCGTGCCCAACGACGGGCTCGACGACACCACTGCCATCCAGCGCGCGGTGACCGACGACCAGAACGGCGTCATCGCTTGCGTGTGGATCCCGGAAGGGCAGTGGCGGCAGGAGAAGAAGATCCTGACCGACGACCCGAACGTGCCCAACGGCGGCGGCCAGTACAACCAGATCGGCATCTCGAACGTGACGATCCGGGGTGCGGGCATGTGGCGTTCGCAGCTGTACTCGCTGATCGAGCCGCAGGACGCGGGCACCATCAACCACCCGCACGAGGGCAACTTCGGCTTCGACATAGACAAGAACGTGCAGATCTCGGACATCGCGATCTTCGGCTCCGGCCGGATCCGCGGCGGTGACGGCAACAAGGAGGGCGGCGTCGGCCTCAACGGGCGCTTCGGCACCGGCACGGCCATCACCAACGTCTGGATCGAGCACGCGAACGTCGGCGTCTGGGTCGGCCGGGACTACGACAACATCCCGGCGTTGTGGGGCCCGGCGGACGGCCTGCAGTTCAGCGGCATGCGGATCCGCGACACCTACGCCGACGGCATCAACTTCACCAACGGCACTCGGAACTCGCGGGTGTTCAACTCGTCGTTCCGCACCACCGGCGACGACTCGCTCGCCGTGTGGGCCAACCGGTACGTGAAGGACCAGAGCGTCGACATCGGGCACGACAACGCGTTCGTGAACAACACGATCCAGCTGCCGTGGCGGGCCAACGGGATCGCGATCTACGGCGGCTACGGCAACCGGATCGAGAACAACCTGGTGTACGACACGATGAACTACCCGGGCATCATGCTGGCCACCGACCACGACCCGCTGCCGTTCTCCGGGACGACGACCATCGCCAACAACGGGCTCTACCGCTGTGGCGGCGTGTTCTGGGGTGAGCAGCAGAAGTTCGGCGCGATCACGTTCTTCGCGCAGAGCCGGGACATCCCGGGGGTCGCGTTGCGTGACACGGAGATCGTCGACTCGACCTACGACGGCATCCAGTTCAAGACGGGTGGCGGCCAGGTCACCGCGGCGATCACCAACGTCCGGATCGACAGGTCCAACAACGGCGCCGGCATCCTCGCGATGAGTGGCGCACGGGGCAGCGCGACCCTGACGAACGTGACGATCACGAACTCCGCGACGGGCAACGTCGTCGTGGAGCCGGGCTCGCAGTTCGTCGTCAACGGCGCGCAGGTCCCGGCCATCGTGACAGGCGGGCGCAGAACCGGCCGGTAACGCGACGGCCCTGAGTGCCTCGTTCGGGATGCTGGGAATCCCGAACGAGGCACTCAAGCCTTGTGCACGCAACCCGTGCGTCGGGAGCACGATAGTCCCGGCAGTGGCCCCGACTCACGGGAGCTGGACGAACGGGCGGTATCCGAAGGAGAACCGCACCGACCGTCCGGCTACTTCCTCCCGGCCGCCAGCAGCTGGTGGTTCTGCTGGATCTGGTCGTAGGACCCCGGCTTGGCGGTCGCCGCGGCGGCGGCGGCCGACTGGCCGTTCGGGCCGACCGCAGGCTTCCCCGGTGTGTAGAGCCAGGTGGTGAACAGGTCGTCCAGCTGCTTCCCGGAGACCTTCTCCGCGAGCGCGACGAACTCGGTGGTCGTGCCGGTGCCGTACTGCTTGTCCTGCGGCCACTGCTTCACGATCCGGAAGAACGCGTCATCGCCGACCGCGGTGCGCAGGGCCTGCAGTGTCATGCCGCCCCGGTCGTAGACGGCGTCGGCGAACTGGTTCTGCTCGCCGGGATCGCCGGGCAGGACCTGCCAGAACGGGTCGTCCGCCGGGATGTTGTCGTAGGTGAACTGCGCGACCTCGGCAGGCGTGCCCTCACCCTGGTAGTCCGACCACAGGTACTCCGCGTAGGTCGCGAAGCCCTCGTTCAGCCAGATCTCCTTCCAGTCGTCCACGGACACCGAGTCGCCGAACCACTGGTGTGCGTTCTCGTGTGCGACGACGGAGGTGTTGGTGCCCGCGCGGAAGAACGCGCCGTCGTACACCGGGCGGGTCTGGTTCTCCAGCGCGAAGCCGAGGCTGGAGTCGACCACGCCGCCCTGCGCCTCGAACGGGTAGGGCCCGAAGTACCGCGACAGCACGTCGAGGACCTCCGGCGTCCGCTCGACCGACGCCCGCGCGGCCGGACCGTTGTCCCCGAGGTCGTCACCGTAGGCGGTGATCAGGGTCTGGCCATCGGGCGCGGTCCCCTGGCGCACGTCGTACTGCCCGATCGCGAGGAACGTGAGATAGGGCGCCTGTGGGCGGGTGCTGCGCCAGTTCCAGCGCACCCACCGCGGCGACGTCTGCTGCTTGTTCACGAGCACACCGTTGGACAGCGCCTCGACTCCCGGCGGCACCGCGATCGACACGTCGAACGTCGCCTTGTCGCGCGGGTGGTCGTTGCTCGGGTACCACCACGGCGCGATCTGCGGCTCGTTGACGCCGAGCGCGCCGGTCGGCGTCTTCTGCCAGCCCGCGTAACCGTAGAGCCGGTAGGGCTCCGGCGTGTCGTCGTACCGCACGACGATCGTGAGGTCGCGGTCCTTGGGCAGCACGGCCTTCGGCGTGACGGTCAGCTCGCCGCCTGCCGTGTGGAAATCGGCCGCGACGTTGTCAACGCGAACAGAACTCACTTTCAGCAGGAAATCCAGGTTGAACTCGGAAAGGTCCTGGGTCGTTCTCGCGAGAATGGTCGTGGTGCCGGACAGGTGGTCGGTCGCGGGGTCGTAGTTCAGACGGATGTCGTAGTGGGTGGCGTCGTAGCCGCCGTTGCCGTCGAGGGGGTAGTACGAGTCGCCGACACCCGGCGCGCCTGGCGACCCGGTCGCCGCGGCGGCGGGCGAGGCGAACAGCACGGCGGCGAGGCCGGCGGCGATCAGTGCAGGGGATTTCATGTGCCGCACGGTAATCACCTCTCTCCACACCGCAACACCCGTCGAACGTGTTGTCCCGCAAGGTAAAACACCATAAACCGGACCTTGGCGCACTATCCGCGCACCGCTGTCGACACCTGGTTCACCGATGCTGTTCCGCGGCCTCCCGAACCTGGGCCACGTACTTCGCCCACCACTCGGTGTCGCCCATGACCGCCTGGTCCATGCCCGCCTGACCGTCGATCAGCTCCCGGACGATGTCGGCGTGGCCCGCGTGCTGGGCGGTCTCCGCGACCACGCGGACGAGCAGCGAGCCGAAGGTGGTGGCGCGGCGCTCTTCCGGCCACCACGACACGGTCGCCGGGGCGTCGAGTGGCAGCTCGGCCATCGACTCGTCCGAGTGACGCCAGGCCCTGCGGTACAGGTCGAGCAGGTACTCGCGGCTCTCGTCCGGCCTGGCCCACATGTCGGCGCTCTCCCAGACCGAGCCGTCCTCGTCCCACGGCAGGGTGAACGGGGCCGGGCGGCCGACGCAGTCGCCGAGGTAGCCGAGCTCGATGCCGACGAGGTGTTTCACCAGGCCGAGCAGGTTGGTCGCCGTGGGCGTCATCGGGCGGCGGACGTCGTACTCCGAAAGGCCGTCCAGTGAACGGACCAGTGAGTCCCGGCTTTGTTGGAGGTATCGGTGCAGGTCGGCGGCTGTTCCCGTCATCATGGGGGCAGACTAGGCGGGCCCACCGACAAGATCGGGTTTGACGGTCAGGACCTGGTCGAGTGCCGTGACCGTCAGCGGACGCGTGACCGCGGTGCCGCCGGGGACGATCTCCAGCCTGCTCCCCCGGGACTTGCATCGTTTGTCGTGGTTCAGCAGCACCGAGAGGCCCGCGGAGCCCAGGAACGTGAGGCCCGTCAGGTCGAGGACGACCGGCGCGGGCGGCACCACGACCGCCTCGGCGAAGTCCAGCTGCGTCGACAGCCTCGGCGCGGTCAGCATGTCCAGCTCGCCACTCGCACGCACCACAACGGAGTGGTTCTCCACCGTGCGGGTCACCCACAGCAACGCGTCGAGATCGGGCATGGCAGCCTCCATGACCTGGTGAAATGTCGAGCCTAGACGACATTTGACAGGGGGCACAGGAGGTTTCACCCTTCCGGATGAAAACCGGAATCTCGGTTTGACAGACGCTCCGAGTCGACGCGGTTACCTGAGCAACCACCCGCAGGCGGACGCGTCCACCGGACATGAAGTTCGCCGCGACGCAGCTCCTGCGCTTCGCGTGGCTCGAGGCAAGGTGCTGCGCGTTCGCCGTCGCCGTGTTCGGCGGGCTCGCCGTCTCGAAGGTGGTGCCACTGCCCGTCGCGCGGTACGACGCCCTCCTCGTCTACTGCGTGGCGGTCACGCTGGTGTTCCGGCTGGTGCGCTGGGAGACGACCGTCGAGATGCTGGTGATCGCCGGTTTCCACGTCTTCGGGCTGTTGTTCGAGCTGGTCAAGGTGCCGCTCGGGTCGTGGGCCTACCCGGAGCCCGCGCTGACGAAGATCCTCGGCGTCCCGCTCTACAGCGGCTTCCTCTACGCGGCGGTCGGCAGCTACGTCGTCGCGGCGTGGCGCCTGTTCGACCTGCGGGTGTCCGGCTACCGGGCGGTGCCGACGGCGGCCGTCGCCTTCGCGGTCTACGTCAACCTCATCACGCACCACTGGCTGCCCGACCTGCGCTGGCCGCTCGCCGGGCTGCTCGTCGCGGTGACGTGGGGCACGACCGTGCACTTCACCGTCGGCGCCCACCGGTACCGGATGCCGCTCGCGGTGTCGTTCGCGCTCATCGGGTTCTTCCTGTGGCTGGCCGAGAACATCGCGACGTTCTTCGGCGCGTGGCGCTACCCGCACCAGCTCGAGGCGTGGCGGCTCGTCGACCCGGCGAAGTTCGGCGCGTGGGCGATGCTCGTCAGCCTCACGTTCGTGCTCGTGGCCGCGTTCCGCGCCAGGACGGGCAGGCTGTGGGAACCGGTGTCCACAGTGGCCCGCAGGGCCGCCGGACAGCGGTGGCCACTTGTCGGACCACTGAACCGGCCGCCAGATGACGGAATGTATCCAGTTCATGGGAGTGGTTGACTGCGCGTGCCCGATTAGGTCGGATATAGGCGTGCCCGCTCTACCGAGCAACTCCGTCGTCGTGCAGCTGAACATCGACCTGCCACGAGATCCGGACACCCTCGCCATGCTGTCCGAACTGCTCCACGCGGCGGCCGAGTTACCCGGCGTCGCCGTCCGCCAGGCAGCGATCCCCGAGCTGCCGTTCCCTCCGAAGTCCACAGTGGACGATGTCGAGGCACGCCTGCGGGTCGTCCCCTACTCCAGGACCGTGTTGCGCCACGGCATCCCGGTCACGCTGACCCGTCTGGAGTTCGACCTGTTGCTGTACCTCATCGAGCGTCCGGGAAAGGTACTGCCGAGGCGCACGCTGATGGCCGACGTCTGGGGTGTCGACGAGGTGCTGCGCAGCAGGACCGTCGATGTCCACATCAGACGTCTACGCAACAAGATCGGCACGGAACGCCTGCGCATCACCACGATCCGCGGCATCGGCTACCGGTTCGACGGCCAACGGGGTGTGGTCGTCGAACCGGTGCCGGAGTGGGCGGTGGTGTGAGTCCCCGGTGCGGGGCCGAGTCCTCGGCCCCGCACCGGTATTCGAGAATCAGACGCCCGCGACCGAGGTGATCCAGCTGCGGTAGCGCGTGATGTTGGTGTACGCCGTGCGGGTGGCGCGGTCACTCGTCGACGCCACACCGACCTGCCGCCCGGAGGCGAACATCGGACCACCGGAGTCGCCGCCCGCGGTGATGCCGTTGCCCCGGGACGCGCAGACGGCGATGCCGCCCGCGTAGTCGCTGCAGCTCACCGACGTGACGTTCACGTTGGCCACCTTCAGCAACCGGGACTGGCAGTTGATCTCCGGCTGGCCGGTGCACGTGGCGCCCCAGCCGTAGACCTGCACGGACTGGCCGGTCGAGACGCTGCTCGTGGTGCCGAGCGGCGAGTACGTGGCCGCGACGCTGGTGGTCAGCCGCACGATCGCGATGTCGGCGGAGGGGTTGCGGGTGATCGTGCCGCCGGTGGCCATCGTGCCGCCGCTGGTCTGGTCCAGGCTGCCGATGCGGAACGTGTACGTGCCGGAGGAGGACACGCAGTGCTTGGCCGTCAGGATGTACTGCGGCGCGATGATCGTCGCCGTGCAGTTCTGCTGGCCGTTGACGAACAGGCGCGCCGCCCACGGCGCGTTGGAGGCGTTGCCACCGCCGATGATCATCGGCGTGGCGCCGCCACCGGGTTCGTCGGTGGCGGTGGCCGTCTGCGGGACGGCCACGACCAGCGCGAGTGCCGCCCCGAGCAACGTGAGGCCGGCCTTGAACAACTTCATCTCGTGCTCCTCGATTCTGCGGCCGGTGGGCCGCGAACAGGGGTGAATCGGGAACGAACGGTCACCTGTTGGTCACCGTTCGAGACTTACCTCATCATTCGGACACGCGTGCGGCAAGAGACCTGCCTTCCCACAATTCCCAGAGCTGGGCCGCGCACTGAAGGACGCCTTCGTAACGCCCGCCGTACTGAAGGACGCCTTCGTAACGCCCGGCGTACTGAAGGACGCCTTCGTAACGCTGGGCGGGGGCCGGGAGGCCGTACGATCTTGTCCGAGATCTCCTTTTTCCTGCGAAGGGATCACGGTTATGGCGAGGCAGCACGACGAAGTGTCCCCCTCCACGACATGGCGGTTCCCCGCCAAGCACCTACCCCGGCCGGAACTACGCCCGTTACCCGAAGCACCCACGTCCCCCTGGCGCACCATCGGTCCCGGCATCGTGGCCGCCGGGGTCGGGTTGGCGTCCGGCGAGTTCATCCTCTTCCCCTACATCGCCTCCCAGGTCGGGCTCGTGTTCGTCTGGGCCGCACTGCTCGGCCTTGGCACGCAGTTCTTCCTCAACATGGAAATCGAGCGCTACACACTCGCCACCGGCGAGACCGCGCTCACCGGCTTCAGCCGGTTCTGGCGCCACTGGGCCTGGTGTTCGCAGTCCTGACCATCCTCGCGAACCTGTGGCCCGGCTGGGCCACCAGCTCCGCCACGATGATCACCTACCTGACGGGCGGCGGCGACGTCGTGTGGATCACCGTCGGGTTGCTGCTGGTGATCGGGCTCGTCCTCACGCTGGCGCCCGTCGTGTACGTGGCGCTGGAACGCGCGGAGATGGTCAAGGTCGCGGCGGTGCTGCTGCTCCTGCTCGTCGGCGCGATCGTCGCGATCTCCGCCGACGCCTGGGCGGACCTGCCGACGATCGTCACCAGGGCGCGGGTTCCGATCGAGCCCTCGCTCGGGTTCGCCCTGCTGATGGGCGCCCTGGCGTTCGCCGGTGCGGGTGGCGGGCAGAACCTGGTGCAGAGCAACTGGATCCGCGACAAGGGCTTCGGCATGGGCCGGTACGTGCCACGGATCAAGAGCCCGGTCACGGGCAAGCCCGAGGCCGCACCGAGCACCGGGTTCTACTTCGAGCCGACCGACGAGCACCTGTCGCGCTGGCGTGCGTGGTGGCGGTTCGCCAACCGGGAGCAGTTGTACACGTTCGTGTTAATCACGTTCCTGACGATCCTGTTCACGTCCCTGCTGTCGTACGCCACCGTGTACGGGAAACCGGGGCTGGAGAACAATATCGGGTTCCTGCAGACCGAGGGGCTGGTGCTCAAGGACACCGTCGGCCCGTGGTTCGGCACACTCTTCTGGGTGATTGGCGCGTTCTCGTTGTTCGCGGCGGCCCTGGGCATCGTCGACTACACGAGCCGGCTGGTCGCCGACGTCGTCAAGACGTCGTATGCCAAGGACACCAAGGAAAGCACGATCTACTTCGCCGTGGTGTGGGTGCTCGTGCTGGTCGGGTGCGTCATCGCACTCGCGGGACTCGCCCAGCCACTGGTCCTGCTGGTGATCTCCGCGTGCGTCGGCGGGCTGATGATGTTCATCTACTCGGGACTGCTGATCCTGCTCAACCGCAGGGTTCTGCCAGGTGGGCTCCGCATCCGCGCGGGCAGGACCGCCGTGCTCGGCTGGTCGGTCGCGCTGTTCGGCGTGCTGAGCGTCCTGACACTCGTCGAACAGCTGGGCAAGCTGTTCTGACTCACCGCCGGGGGCGAGGGGCGCGCGCCGCTCGCCCCTGGTGATAGGGTCTCCCCATGCAGCGGCAGTATTGGTTTACTCCCCCGGCCCGGGTTGGGTCGGCGGGCGTTCTGTCGCGCTGACCAACCAACCCCGAGCCGGGCAGTGAGCCGGCTCGGCGAAGGTGTCGAGGCGGCTCGCTCGACGAACAGGAAGCCGCCGAATGTCTGTCATCACCGCACCCTCGTTGGACAACCACCGGATCGCCGGGTTCAGCCCGCTGATCTCGCCCGCCCTGCTGCGCTACGAGCTGCCCGCGGGCGAGGACGTCGCCGCCACCGTGACGCGGGCCAGAACCGACGTGGTCGACGTGCTCGACGGGCGCGACGACCGCCTGCTCGTCGTGGTCGGGCCCTGTTCCATCCACGACGTCGACGCCGGGCTGGAGTACGCGCGACGCCTCGCGGCCGTGGCACGCACGCTGTCCGACGACCTGCTCGTGGTCATGCGCACCTACTTCGAGAAGCCGCGTACCACGATCGGGTGGAAAGGTCTCATCAACGACCCGCACCTCGACGGGACCTACGACGTCAACACCGGCCTGCGGCTCGCGCGCCGACTCCTGTTGGACGTCAACGGGATGGGCCTGCCAGTCGGTTGCGAGTTCCTCGATCCCATCACGCCGCAGTACATCTCCGACGTCGTCGCCTGGGGCTCGATCGGGGCACGCACGGCCGCGAGCCAGACCCACCGCCAGCTGTGCAGTGGACTGTCCATGCCCATCGGCATCAAGAACTCCACCTCCGGCGACACCGCCGACGCCGTCGACGGCATCCACGCCGCCGCGGCGGGGCACGCGTTCATGGGCATCAACGCCGACGGTCTCGCCGCGCTCGTCACCACGTCCGGCAACCCCGACTGCCACCTCATCCTGCGTGGCGGCAAGTCCGGCCCCAACTACTCGGCCACGCACGTCGAGTCCACACTGGACATCCTCGGCCGCGCGGGACTGGCGCGCCGGGTCATCGTGGACGCCAGCCACGGCAACAGCGGCAAGGACCACGTGCGGCAGGCGGCCGTCGTCACCGAGCTCGCCGAGCGGATCGCGCGGGGCGAGCGCGGCGTGACCGGCCTGATGATGGAGAGCTTCCTCGTCGCCGGACGCCAGGAGATCGGGCAGGACATGGTGCGCGGACAGTCCGTCACGGACGCCTGCATGGCCTGGGACACAACGGAAGCGCTGCTGACCGACCTGGCGGGAGCGGTACGCGCGAGGCGGTGAGCTAGACGGGAACAGCAGGCGGGTCGTCGCCGCGCTCCACCTCGTCCAGGTCCTCAGCCGTCACGAGGCGGTACTCGGCGATCCGTTTGCCGACCGCGAACCTCGGGTTCTGGATGCGACCGATGCGGGCCTCCGAGTACGGGTCGGCCAGCTCGCCGAACGCGATCTGCGACACCGTCCGGATCGCGTCGTCGACCCGTTGGGGCCGCTCGAGGTTCCACGCGTCACCGCCGCGCCAGCCGCGGATCCGTTCGTAGATCCGTCGGTTGGTCGGCGGGAACGGCGAGTCGTCGTCGCCGACGAGCCACGGCTCGGCCAGCGCCAGTGCCACGTACCACTCCTTGGAGCGGCGCGTCAACTGTCCTTTTCGGACATGCGGCTTCAGCTCGGTGTCCCGGTGGATCTGGGTCACCGGGCGTTCCGCCGCCACCATCGACTGCACGGTGAACGTCATCAGCAGGTCGGTGAACAGGTCGATGCCGACCTGTTTGCCCGCCAGCACGACCAGCTCGTTCTTGCCCTCGTCGAGCAGTGCGGTCATGTCCCGGATCATGGTCACGCGCCGCGCCCCGCCAGGAGCGTCCAGCAGGCTCGACAGCCGCCCCTCGCCTGCGCCGACCCACCGCAGCCACGCGGCCTCCGCGCCGACCACCAGCTCGGCGAGCGTCCCGGACACGTGCGGGGCGCATCCCGGCAGCCGCAGCTCCACCCGGCCCGGCCCCGGCCCGGCGGCCGAGTGCGGGTCGCGCCCGAACACGAGGCGCTCGCCCGGACCGAGCATCACCGGGTGCAAGTCGTTGCCCCGCACCATGACCTGCGGCATCCCGCTCCCCACCACCGTCCTGACCGACGCACGCGAGACTACCCGGTGCGCGACCACGACGCCCCTGCGCGCCTGAACCCCTGTCATACCACGATGATCCCAGCGCGGCGGGGAACACGGGGGTGGAAGGTTCCGGTCTCAGCAGCCGATCGAGGCCAGGTCGGTTTCCCCCGCGTCGGCGAGGTTGGCGCACAGCCGCCGCACGACCTGGTCGGGCGCCAGCTGCCAGACGCCGATGTCGGTGTCCGTGCCACCCGAGGCGAGCGACTTCCCGTCCGGGGCGAACACGAGCTCGTTCACCGGCGCGACGTGCCCGGTGAGCACCGCGAGCAGCCGCTTGCTGCGCAGGTCCCACAGCCGCACGACCGAGTCGTCCGAGGTGATCGTCGCGATGATGCGCCCGTCGCGGGAGATCGCGATCTTGCGGATGGTCGAGGAGTGGCGCCCGAACCGGTCGAGCACCCTGCCCGTCCTCGGGTCGCGGATCTCGATCATGCGGCCGGTGCCCGCGGTGAGCAGGGACCTGCCGTCCG
This sequence comes from Actinophytocola oryzae, assembly GCF_004364325.1. Classification (GTDB taxonomy): domain Bacteria; phylum Actinomycetota; class Actinomycetes; order Mycobacteriales; family Pseudonocardiaceae; genus Actinophytocola; species Actinophytocola oryzae. Next base: position 298,172 of record NZ_SOCP01000003.1, read on the forward strand.
GGGTGAACACGGACGTGATGAGCGAGTCCGAGCCGAGCCTGACCGGGTCCTCCTCGGTCAGGTCGGGCAGCCGCCAGCCCAGCAGGGTCGCGGTGTTCGTACCGTCGGTGTCGCTGCCGACGACTGACGTGCCCTCGTTGTTGGTGAGCGCGAGCAGCCGCTCGCCGTCCGAGGAGAACAGGAGCTCCGCCGGCGACTGCTCTCCTGCCTTCAGCTCCGCGCGCTGCGCGAGCGTGGCCACGTCCCACACCCCGATGCGGTAGTCGCTCTCCTTGCCCAGCCTGACGGGCGCGCCGTGCGCCGCGGCGAACAGCTTCCCGTCCGGGGACACCGCGATGGCGCCGCGGAACTCACGACCGGTGAGGTGGATCGACCGTGGCCGCGACACCCCACCGCGGGTGGTCGTCACGGTCAGCGTGGCGGTGATCGAACCGGTGATGCGCGTACCGTCCGGCGTGTACCGGACGGCGTAGGTGGCCGAGTCGAGCCTGCCCTGCCCGCCGACCTCGTCGCCGGTGCGGATGTCCCACGACGTGATCGCCCCGGACGCGTCACCGGCCGTCGCGGTGTGGCCGTCCGGGCTGATGTCCAGGCCCGTCACCGACTCCGTCGGCGAGGAGTGCCAGCTCACGTTGGTGTGCCAGCGCAGCACGGCCCCGTCGCTCGCGGACGCGACCCTCGTCCGGCCGTCTCGGGACACGGCGATCGCCAGCACCGTCTTGGCCGCACTGCTTCCGCCGCGCCGACCCTGCGTGATCGAACCGGCGTAGCTGCCGGTCAGGGGGTCCCAGATCGACAGCGCGGTGGTGTTGCTGTTGGTGTAGAGCACGGTGCCGTCCGGGCTGAACACGAGTGCGGACGGGCCCTGCCCCGGGTCGGTGACGTGCCTGGTGATGTCACGGAACGAACGCACCAGCGCGCCGGTCTCCGGGTTCCACAGGCGGATCGTGTTGTCCGCGACGCTCGCGGTCGCCAGCAGCTCAGGCGAGAACGCCACGAGCACGGACACGATCCCGTCCTCGTTCATCCGCGCGGTGCTCAGGTGCTCGGTGTTGGTGGACACGAGCGTGCCGTTCGCCGTGTTCCACAGGTCGAGGCGCCCAGCGCCGTTGCCGGCCGCGAGCCGGTCGCCCCTCACGCTGTAGGCGATGCTGATCGTGTTGGGCTGGGCCGTGCCTATCCAGCGGATCAGGTTGCCGGTCGTCGGGTCGAACTCGCCGATGGCCATGGTCACGTCCGCGCGGACGGAGATGGCCGCCACCGCCTGGCCGTCGGGGCGCCACGCGATCGGCCCGAGCGCCTCGTTGACGTCCGAGAGGCGCCGGATCAGCTTGCGGTCGGGGATCGACCACACCTTGACCCCGCTCACCTCGTTGTCGGTCGGGTCGACGGACGAGACGGCGAGCATCGTGCCGTCCGGGGAGAACTTCACCGCGAGGACGGTGCGTGCCGCGGTGATGTCGATGTCGAGCCGCCGACGTTCGACCACGTCCCACACCGCGACCTCGCCCTCGCCGGAGCCGACGGCGACGTAGCGGCCGTCGGCACTGACGTCGATCGCGTACCCCTGCCTCAGCCCCGACTTGAACGCCGTCGGGTAGGTCAGCATCGGCGCGGACAGCAGCGCGCCGCGTGCCTCGACGGTCTCGGCCGTGTGCCAGCCCTCGACGGCCTTGCGCATGGCGTCCACCGGGTCCGCGTCGGCCTCGGAAAGCGACTCCGCCGCGAGCGCCCTCGACTGTGCCTCGTTGCGGGCCTCGTCTGCCTCACCCCGTGCGACGAACGCGATACCGCCCGCGACGAGCGCGAGCACGAGCAGCGCGGCGAGGCCCACGACGAACCCACGCAGGCGGCGGGTGGTCCGTCGCCTGTCCCGCTCGCTCGCGGTCAGGAACGCCCGCTCGTCCGCCGAGACGTCGGCGCGGCCGTTCGACCAGTCCAGTGCCGCCGCGAGCCGCGCACCCCGGTACAGGTCGCCTCGGTCCTGGCCGCCCTTGCGCCAGTTGGTGACCGCCTCACCCAGCTGCTGGCGCACGAGCAGCGCGGCGCGGTCCTCATCGACCCACTGCCGAAGGCGTGGCCACGAGGTCAGCAGCGCGTCGTGGGACAGCGACACGGCGTCGGCGTCCACGGTGACGAGCCGCGCGCTCACGAGGCTCTCCAGGGCGCGGTGGGGCACCTCGGAGCGGTGGGCGCGGCGGCGCGCGATGCCGCCGCCGTCCAGCAGCGTGACCATGCGCAGCAGGGCACCGCGCAACGCCCACTGGTCGGCGGGTGCGAGCCGGTTGTAGACACCGTCCGCGGTGAGTGCGACGGCCCGGTCGACGCCGCCGGTGCGCTGGTAGCCGGTGAGGGTCAACCGGTTCCCGGTCCGGTTTCGCCACGTCTCGCGCAACGCGTGTGCGAGCCGGGGCAGCGCGCCCGGGTCGCGGCCCGCGCCGACGTCGGTGACCAGCCGGTCGACCAGGCCGGGCTCCAGCTCGAGCCCCGCGACCTCGGCAGGCTTGGTGACCACGCGGGCCAGCTCCTCGGCCGACAGCGGCCCGAGCACGTACGGGGCGTCGAGCGAGGGCTTGAGCGGCGGCAGCGTGATGCAGTGCTCGACGAAGTCCGCCCGCACCGCCAGCACCACGCGTGCGGGCCAGGCACTCGCGAGCGCGGTCGCGAACACCTCCCGTTCCCTCGGGTCGTGGCAGAGGGTGAACATCTCCTCGGCCTGGTCGACGGCCACGACCAGCGGCGCGTTCTCGCCCGCCGCGACCCGGCACAGCTCGCCGAAGTCCGACGGCCGTTCCCACAGCCGCCCCGCGAGTCGCAGCGGGTCGGTCCTGGTGAGCGCGGCGAGGCGGGCGGCGAGCGTGCCGACCGGCCGGTCGCCCGGTGTCATGGCGAGCGACTTCTCCCCCGCCCGTGCCTGCGCGGCGAGGAGGCCCGCGTGCAGCAGCGACGACTTGCCCGCGCCGGACGCGCCGACGACGATCAGCGGTCCGTCGCCGCCGCGCTGCCTCGACAGCCTGGCGAGCAGGTCGCGCACGGCCTGCTCGCGACCGAAGAACCAGTCGCTGTCCCGGATCCCGAAGCTCTGCAGGCCGGGGTACGGGCAGCTGTCGGCCGTGTTCTCGCCTGGCGTCGGGGTCTCGTCCTGCAGGTAGGACATCAGCAGGTGGACGAAGTGGTCGCCGGTCCTCGGCAGCTCGACCGACACCGCGGTGGGCGACTCGGCCGTGACCGCGGCGGCGGCGGCCATCAGCTCGCCTGCGGACGGGTAGCGCCGCTTGGGGTCCTTCTCCATCCCGGTGCGCACGACCAGGTCCATGGCCGGTGGGATGCGCCGGTCGAACAGGGACGGCGCGGGCGGCGGGTCGTTGAGCTGTGCGGCGAGCTTGCCGACGGTGTCCGGCGCGGGGAAGGGCACGCGGCCGGTGAGGCACTGGAACAGCACGCACGCGAGCGCGTACACGTCCGACGCGGCGTTGACGTCGACCTCGCCACGCATCAGACGTTCCGGCGCCATGTAGTCGAGCGTGCCGACGTAGTCACCGGTGTTGGTCAGCTTCGTGACGTCGTCCGCGAGCGGGCGGGCGATGCCGAAGTCGGCCAGGTAGGCGTTGCCCGCCTCGTCGAGCAGGATGTTGGCCGGCTTGACGTCCCGGTGCAGCACACCGGCCGCGTGCGCGGCGTCGAGCGCGCGCGCCACCTGCGTGAGGATCTCGATGGCGCGGGACGGCGACAGCGGTCCGTCGGCCAGCACCCGCTTGAGGTCCGGCCCGTCGATCAGGGCCATGTCCAGGTAGAGCCGGCCGTCGATCTCGCCGTGGTCGTGGATCGGCACGATGTGCGGCTCGTCCAGCCCCGCGACGAGCCGCGCCTCCCTGCGGAACCTGGCGCGGAACTCCGCGTCCGCGAAGCCGGGCAGGCGTTTGAGCGCGACGTGGCGGTCGTTGCCCGTGTCGTAGGCGCGGTGGACCTCACCCATGCCCCCGCGCCCGAGCAGCTCCTCGATCCGATACGGGCCGAATAACTCCGGGACCGTATCCGTCGTCATGCGCGCGCCTCCTGTCCCAGCCGTGGCGGCGCCAGCCTACGGGCTACTGGCAGGCGTCGAACATGGCGTCGATAGCCGCCTGCCGCTCGGCGTCCGGCGCGCCCGTGACGTCCCACAGGTAGTGCTGCGTCGCGTCGACACACGGCTTGAGCGCCGAGTTCTGCGACTCCAGGTCGCTGTTGGTCTGCTCGGCGGTCGACTTGTCGCCCTCGGCCGAGGTGATGTCCTTCCTGATGTCCGACAGCTCGGACTTCTTGTCCTCCATCACCGAGTTCGCCTTGTCGTGGTCGCTCTCCGCCGCGACGTAGAGACCGGCGAACACCCCCGCCACCGCGAACATCAGCACCGCCACCACGACCAGCACCAGGCGCGCCCTGGACTTCTTCTGCTGTGGCGGCAGCGACTGGGTGGGCAGGCCGGAGGTGTAGTAGCTCGGGAACGACGGCTGGGGCGGCTGTTGCTGTGGCATGCCCGTCGGCGGCGACTGCGGGTAGGACTGCTGCGGGAACGGCGATGACTGCGGGTACTGCGGCGTCTGCTGCGGGAACGGGGAGGACTGCGGGTTCTGGGGGTTCGAGTAGTAGTCGTTCACGACGTCCCCTCCTGGCGCACGCAGTCGAGCAGCATCTGGTCGATCGCGTCGGACAGCTCCTGTTCGGTGCCGGTCTGCGCGGCCTTGATGGCCTTCTTCGACGAGTCGGCGCACGTCTTGAGGTAGTCGTTCGTGCTCTTGAGGTCCTGTCCCTGCTGCTCCAGATCGTCCACAGCGGACTTCGTGTCGGACAGCTTGTCCTTCTGGTCGGCGATCTGCCTCTCGGTGACCGACACCTGGTCGTTCACGTCGGCCACGGCGCCCCGCTCGACGAGGAACAGGGTCACGAACAACCCCGCCGCGATGACCAGCACCGCCACGAGGACGCCGAGGATGATCGTCGTCCTCCGCTGCGTACCGCCCGGTTCTCCTGGCGGGGGCCCGGTCGGGGTCATTGGCTGGATCACTGCGACTCCCACTGTGCTGCCACTGTCTGCGCGTTCGCTGCCTTCAGTCTCGCCGCCTCGGACGACACCGGTAAGCGGAATGTTCCGAGATGGAACAAAGTTGGGCCGACCGGAGGAACGGGTCACCGGGGAGGAACAGGTCATCCTACGTCCTCACGACCTCGGCGTGAACAATTCATCCGGTTCCGTTACCGAAACAGTGGAACCCCGTGACCACCGCACTGTTTCCGCTGGTCCCGCTGCGCGACAGTGGTCGCATACCGAGGAGGTACGCGCGGCATGACAGCTTCTGTTCCCCATGCCCTCGCACACTGGGCGTCGGAACGCCCCGACGACACGGCGTTCACGTTCGTCGGCGGCGGGCTCACCGTCGAGCGGGAGCTGACCTACGCGCAGCTGGCCGAGGCGTCCTGGCGCGTGGCCGCGTTCCTCCGCGACCGCGTCCAGCCCGGTGACCGCGCGCTCCTGCTGTTTCCGCCGGGTGCGGACTACCTGGCCGCGTTCCTGGGCTGCCTGTCCGCGGGCGTGGTCGCCGTGCCGCTCTACCCGCCCCGGCCGGGCGCGAAGCTCGACCGCATCGCCTCGGTGGTCAGGGACTGCCAGGCACCGGTCGCGCTCACCACGTCGGCCCTGGTGCCGCTGCTCGCCGACCTGCCGGTCACGACGCACGCCGTCGAGGACCTGACCGTCGAGCCGACCGGGATGCTGCCCAACCCGGAGGCACTCGCGTTCCTGCAGTACACGTCCGGCTCGACGGGCAACCCCAAGGGCGTGATGGTCGGCCACCGCAACCTGGTCGCGAACCTGTCGGCCATCGAGGTCGGGTTCGGGGTGCGGGACGACGACGTGATCTTCAGCTGGCTGCCGATGTACCACGACATGGGGTTGATCGGCACCACGCTGCTCCCCCTGGTCACCGGCCGTCCCGCCGTGCTGCAGAACACCTTCGAGTTCGTGCGCGACCCGCTCAGCTGGGTCCGGGCGGTCGACCGGTTCGGCGCGACGTGTTCCGGCGGACCCAACTTCGCCTACGGCCTGCTGACCGAGCGCTACGACGAGTCCCGACTGTCCGGTGTGGACCTGTCACGCTGGCGGATCGCCTTCAACGGCGCGGAACCCGTGAGCGCGGACACCATGGACGCTTTCACCGAGCGCTACGGCACGCACGGCTTCTCGGGTCGCGCGTGGTTCCCCTGCTACGGCCTCGCCGAGGCGACCCTGTTCGTCTCCGGCGCCACACCGATGTCCGGCTACGGCACGGCGGACGTCGAGGACCACGCGGTCGTGTCGTCCGGCACGCCCGCCGACGGGACCGAGGTCGTCATCCGGGGCGACGACGGCACGGCGCTCGCCGACGGCTCGGTCGGCGAGATCTGCGTGCGTGGCCCCGGGGTCGCACGCGGGTACTGGAACAAGGACTCGACCGGGACGTTCCGCACCAGGATTCCCGGCCATGCGGGCACTTTCCTGCGCACGGGCGACCTCGGCACGCTCCTCGACGGCGAGCTGCACGTCGCGGGCCGGGTCAAGGACCTGATCATCGTCGGTGGGCGCAACTACCACCCGACCGACGTCGAGGCCGCCGCGAGGACCGACGAGCGCGTGTGCTCCGGCGCGGCGTTCCAGGTCGACGACCGCGTCGTGCTGGTGCTGGAGATCGTCCCGGGGTCCACCGTGGACGGCCTCGCGGACGTCGTGCGCCGGGCGGCGTCGGTCACCTGTGAGCTGGAGCTTTCGGAGATCGTGTTCGTCCGCCCCAACTCCATCCCGCGCACGTCCAGCGGCAAGCTGCGCCGCGTCGAGACACGCAGGCGGTACCTGGCAGGCCGGCTCCCGGTCCTGCGCACCGCGACGGCCGCGGTCGCGGCAGCCACCGACGTGCCTTCGCTGCTGGCCGACAGGATCGGCTTCGCGCTCACCGACGAGGACTTCCGGCGTCCGCTCGCGGCGCTCGGCATGGACTCGCTGAAGCTGGTGGCCATCAAGGGTGCCGTCGAGCAGACCCTCGGCGTTTCGCTGCCCGCCGAGCTGTTCTTCGGTGACACCACCCTCGACGACGTCATCGACGCGGCACGCACCGCCACGCCTCCCGTCCCGCTCGCGTCCTCGAACACCCAGGCGGCGACCGAAAGCCAGCTACAGTTCCAGTTCTTCGACCAGCTGCACCCGGACGACCGGTCCAACACGCTGTCGTGCGCGCTGCGGTTGGGCCGGGCGTTCACCGAGTCCCGGCTGCGTGCCGCGATCACGGTGGCCGTGACGCGCCACGCCGCGCTGCGGACCGTCATCCGCGACGGCGTGCAGGTGGTCCACGACGAGCCGCGCTTCGAGTGGGACAGCCTGGAACTGGCCGACGACACGGACAACCACGACTTCCTCTCGGTGGTCGCCCACCGCGAGTTCGACCTCGTCGACGGCCCGCTGCTGCGTGCGGCGGCCATCCTCTCCCCGACCGGCACCACACTGCTGCTGGCCTGCCACCACGCGGTAGCCGACTACGCGTCGCTGCGGATCGTGCTCGCCGACGTCCTCGCCGAACTGCTGGGGGACAAGGGGTTCGCGCTCGGAACCGGCCAGACCTCCGCCCTCGGCTGGGCGGCGGAGCAGGCCCGCGTGACGCCGGAGAAGATCGAGAGGCTGGCCGCGCTGGCCGACCGGTGGCAGCCGTTCCGCGACCACGTGCTGTTCCCGGGGAGCCCGGCGGTTCGCCGCCGCAACCCGGCCGCCACGGTCGACTTCTCGGTCGACGCCGACCTCCTCCACACGCACTGCAGGGAACGCGGTTTCACCCCGTTCGTCACGCTCGCCGCCGCCTACCTGCGGGCACTGCACCGCGTCACCGGCGCGCCGACGGTCACGGTCGCGACGCCGCACCACGGCCGCACCGACACCCGTTTCGCCGGCGCGGTCGGCTACCTGGCCAACCCGGTGCCCCTGCTCGGCGACTTCACGGCCGGCGACGACCTGCCCGCGCTGGAGGACCGCACCTGGCGCGGCCTCCGCGAGGCGCTGACGTGTGCCGACGTGCCCTTCCCCCACCTGGTTCGCGCGCTGGCGCCCGAACGGCACGGCCAGAACCCGTTGTTCCAGGCCACGATCACGTTCCAGCAGTCGGCCGACGGCCGCCTGGGCGACGGCTTCGCCATCCCGTGGAGCGGCGCGAGCGACACGGTGTCCGGTGTGGACGTCTCGGTCGTCGACGTGCCACCGCGTGACGCCGCGTTCGCGGTGAGCCTCTACGGCGCCCGTGACGGCGACCGGCTCGTGTTCCGGCTGGTGTACCAGCGGGAACTGGTCGACGAGCCGACCGCACGCCGGGTCGCCGACGAGTTCCGGCTCGCGCTGGACGAGGCCGTCGGGCGGTGCGAGCCGGTCCGCGAGGACCTCCCCGCGCCGTCGCTCGCGTGGGTGCCGAACCTGGCCGAGGGCTTCGCGCGGTCGGTCGACCTGTTCGGCGACCGGATCGCGTTGCGGGACCGCGGTGTCGGACTGTCCTATCGCGACCTGGAGAACGAGGTCGCCGAGTTGGCCGGAGTGCTCCCCGCCGACACCGTGGCGCCGGTCGGGATCCTGCTCCAGCGATCGGCGGCCATGGTGGTCGCGGCACTGGCCGTGAACCGCACCGGAGCGGCGTACGTGCCGGTCGACCCCGGCACACCCGCCGCCCGCGTCGCGTTGATCCTCGAGGACGCCGCGCCGTCACTGGTGATCACGTCGAGCGACCTCGCGGACCGGGTGCCGGAGGGCGTGCCGACGCTGCTGTTGGACGAGCCGATGCCGCCGGGCACACCGATGTCCGCCGACGCCTGTCCGTCCACCTGGGACAGTCGGGCGTACGTGATCTTCACGTCCGGTACCACCGGCCGTCCGAAGGGCGTGCAGGTCTCGCACGGGAACCTGCTGCGCCTGTACACCTCGACCGAGGAGGAGTACGGGTTCGGGCCGGGCGACGTGTGGTCGCTGTCCCACAGCTTCGCGTTCGACGTGTCGGTGTGGGAGATGTGGGGTGCGCTGCTGCACGGCGGCTGCCTCGTGGTGGTGCCGCGCGAGACGACCAAGGACCCGGCCGCGTTCCGCGAGCTGCTGCGGGCCGAGCGGGTCACCGTGCTGTCGCAGACACCGACCGCGTTCAACCAGCTGGCGGGCGAGGACGTCCAGCACGCCGACCGCCTGCCGCTGCGCTGGGTCGTGTTCGGCGGCGAGGCACTGCACTTCGCCGACCTGCGCCGCTGGGTCGCCAAGTACGGCGACGACGACCCGCGCCTGGTCAACATGTACGGCATCACCGAGACGACCGTGCACAGCTCGTTCCGGCGGGTCCGGCGCGGCGACCTCGACCAGGGCAGCAGCCTCGTCGGCCTGCCGCTGTCCGACTCGGGCTTCGTGCTCGTGGACGAGGCGCTCGACCCCGTGGCGGACGGCGAGATCGGCGAGATCCGGGCCGCACTGGGCTCGGTGCCCGGGGTGCTGCGGGCGGCGGTCGTCGTGCAGAGTCCACAGGCGACTCCCGTCGTCAGGGAACGCACGGTGTCCACCCGGATCACCGAAACGCGTGACCTGATCCGTGGCGCGGCACCGACGACCGGCCCCAGGATCGTGGCGTACGTGGTCGGCGACGACACCCTGGTGCCGAACACGGTGTTCGCGACGTTGCGTGCCAGGCTGCCCGAGTACCTGGTGCCCGCGTTCGTGGTCGCGGTCGACGAGATCCCGACCAACCACAACGGCAAGGTGGCCGAGGACGGGCTGCCCGTCCCGACCGCGGCGAACTGCCTGCGTGAACCCGCCGTCGAGACCGGCGCGGACGCGGGCACGGACGTCCAGCTGCTGTGCACGCTGTTCGAGGAGGTCCTCGGCACGGCCGGGATCGGCCCGGACGACTCGTTCTTCTCCGTCGGCGGCGACTCGATCGTCGCGCTGCGACTGCGCACCACCGCGATGGCACGCGGCATCTCGATCGAGCTGGCCGACCTGTACACGCTGCAGACCCCGCGTGCGCTGGCCGCGCGCCTCGACCTCACGGCAGGCACCGCGGTCACCGTGCCACCGGCGCCGGTGGCACGGTTCGCGATGCTCACCCCGGACGTGGTCGACGCCTACCCGGTCGGCACGCTCCAGGCAGGCCTGCTGTCCACAGCGCCTACCAGGCCGACGTGAACATGTACCGCGACACCTTCATGTTCCGGCTCCGCACCCGGTAGGACCAAGAGCGATCAGGCTCGGCGCCCCGGACCACGACAATCGGACCGCGGCGGTCACCGTGACCGGCGCCACCGGGTGCCGAGCAGCCCGGTGCGCGGTTCGACGCTGCCGAGCACCGCGTCGGTCACGTCCGGCGTCGGCGCCAGGTCGTCGGCGCCGAACCAGGTGAGCGCGTTCACCGTGGCGTACCAGTCCTGGCAGGCCACGCAGTCGCGCAGGTGCCCGTCCGGCACGGTGGGCTCGGGCTCACCGTCGGTCCTGGCCGACAGCGCTTCACGGCACGTGTCACAGTCCACCCTTGTATTGTCGTCGCACGCCACTCGACAGTTCCCGGGATCACGCGCCGGAGCGCTGAACGGGGCCCAGTTCGTAGGGCGCGAGGACGTCCGCGATGGTCCGGTTGCGCGGTGTCGGCACCCCGAGCCGCTCACCGAGCGAGACCACCCCGCCCGAGAGCCACGGCAGCTCGAGCCTGCTGCCCCGCTCCAGGTCGTGGTACATCGATGCGGCCATGTCGGCGGGGAGCGTGTCCACGAACGCGAGCCGCTCGGTCACGAAGTCGTCCGACAGGTCGACCCCGGCCGCGCGGCCGACCGCCAGCACCTCGGTCATCACGTCACGCAGCAGTTCGCGGGTGCGCGTGTTCGCACGGATGACCCCGATGGGCTGGCGGACCGCGGCCGTGGTCGCCGAAATCCCGACGAGGAACACGAACTTCTCCCAGGTCACCCGGGTGATGGCGGCGCTGACGCGTGCGTCGATGCCCGCGTCGACGCAGGCGGCGAGCAGCTCGTCGGTGAACGCCGACGGGCGGCCGTCGAACTCGCCGAACACGAGGCTCTGCAGCCCGCCGAAGTGCGTGACGACCCCCGGCTCCTGGATGCCCGCCGAGATGTAGCAGGCACCGCCGAGCACCGACTCGGCAGGAACATGTGCCCGCAGCACGTCGTCCTTCGCCACGCCGTTCTGCAGTGACAGGACCCGAGCGCCGGTGGCCCCGAGCTGAGCCATGACGTCTTCGGTGTCCCACAGCTTGACGGCGACGAGCACCAGGTCGGCAGGCCCGGCGTCCGCGACCGTCTGCACGGCGGGCGCCGTCGACCGGAACTCGCCGAGCGGACTGCGCACGACCAGCCCGTGCTCCTGGATGGCTGCGAGGTGCCTGCCCCTGGCCACGAACGTCACGTCGTGCCCCGCCACCGCCAACCGCGTGCCGAAGTACCCGCCGACGCCACCCGCGCCGACCACCACGATCCGCATCGCTTCCCGCCTTCCTGGCTCTCCGTGCCCCGTCTGACACCATGATCGCCCAAGACTTAAAACTGCGTGCCACGCAATCTTGCGTGCTACGCAACTTCTGGTACGGTGTGGCTCGTGAGCGGGCTGCGGGAGCGCAAGAAACAGCAGACGCAGGAGGCGTTGAGCTGGGCGGCGCTGCACCTCGCCGTCGAGCGGGGGTTCGGCCGCGTGCTGGTCGAGGACATCGCCGCCGAGGCGGGCGTCTCGCCGCGGACGTTCAACAACTACTTCTCCAGCAAGGCGGAGGCGATCGCCTGGCGCCAGCTCAACCGGGCGAGGGGTGCGGCACGCCTCATCCGGGAGCGGCCGAGGACCGAGCCGATCTGGGAGTCGATCACCGAGGCGCTCGTGTCACAGGCCAGCGACCAGCACCCCGGTCCACAGTGGACGGCCGGTGTGCGGTTGATGATGACCGACCCGGCGCTGGTCGGCGAGTACCTCAAGGCCAACGCGGCGGCCGAGCAGGAATGGGCCGCCGCCATCGCCGAGCGCACCGGCACCGAGCCGACGGACATGTACCCGCAGCTGGTCGCGGCCGCGGTGGGTGCCGCCCACCGGGTGGCCACCAACCGCTGGCTGCACGCCGACCCGCCGGTCGGACTCGGTTCGCTCCTGCGTGACGCCCTGCGGGGGATCGCCGCGGGGTTGCCCGCCCCCTCCGCCTGACCCGTCTCCGAACCAGCACCGCACGCCGATCGGGTGCGGTGGCGTAGAAGGCGTCCTCGTGCCCGAAGATGTCGTGATCATCGGCGGCGGCGGCACTCCGCAGGTGGTTCGGAGAACCACTGGGCAGCGCCACTACTCAGTGATACGGTATAGTGGTACTCGGCGGCACTGAGTACCACGAGAAAAGGCCCATGATGGACGACCTGACCGAGATGCTGAAGGGCACGCTCGAAGGCTGCGTGCTCGAGATCATCGGCGGCGAGGAGACCTACGGGTACGCCATCACGCGCAGGCTGAACGAGCTGGGCTTCGCCGACGTCGTCGAGGGGACGGTCTACACCATCCTGCTGCGACTGGAGAAGAACGGGCTCGTCAAGGTGACGAAACGACCGTCGGAACAGGGCCCGCCGCGCAAGTTCTTCGCGCTCAACGACGCGGGCCGCGAACAGCTCGCGACGTTCTGGGCGAAATGGGAGTACGTCTCGTCACGGATCGACAAGCTCAGGGAGGGTGGGCGATGAACTTCTGGGAGACCATCACAGGCAGCGACCTCACCAGGGACTGGAAAGCGTTCAACGCCAGGGCGGAGGCACTCCCTGCCGACTACCAGGCGGCGTGGGCGCAGATCATCGCCCACCTCTTCCCCTACTCGGACTTCACCGGTCGGAACCTGATGCCGATCCTCGACGGCGCTCTCGGGCTGCTCGAGGACTCGGCGGCCGACGGCCAGGGCGTCCACGAGGTGCTGGGTGAGGACATCGGAGGCTTCTGCGCGGCGCTGGCAGGCGGGGAAGGTGCCCGGAGCTACCGCGACCGGTGGCGGGAGCAGTTGAACAGGAACGTCGCGAGGAAACTCGCCCGGCTGGGAGGCTGACGTGGGCATCCAGGACATCATCGAGGGCAAGAAGCAGTGGCGGGCGCACCTGGCGCGGGTCAGGGCGCTCCCGCCGGACTACCGGATCGTCTACAAGGAGATGCAGAGGTACCTCTTCAAGGTCGGACCGGTCGACCTGTCCGAAGGGCACCTGCTCTCCGGGATCGTCGACTTCTTCGAGGAGGGCGTCGCGGCGGGCAAGGGCGTGATACAGCTCATCGGCGACGACGTCGCCGCGTTCTGCGACGACCTGGTGAAGGACTCCCGCACGTACGCGGACATCTACCAGGAGTCCATCGCCGCACGCGCCGACTAGGAGTCCGCGCCCTCGGACGGGAGATGGTGCAGGCGGACCTCGGTGATGGCGTGGTGTTCCACCGCCGTCACCTCGATCTCCCATTCGGCGAGGGTCACCCGGTCGCCCGGCTTGGTCGGGATCCGGCCGAGTGAGGTCAGGACCAGGCCCGCGATCGTCGCGTAGTCGCCCTCCGGGCGGTCCGCCATCTCGACGCCGAGGTCGATCAGGTCGTGGATCGGGAACGTCCCCGGCAGCTGCAGCGCGCCGTCGGGGTGGGTCCGCACCGCCATGACGTCCCGGTCGGTCTCGTCGTAGATCTCGCCGACGATCTCCTCCAGCAGGTCCTCCAGGGTCACGATCCCGTCTATCGCGCCGTGTTCGTTCGCCACCAGGGCGAACTGTTCCCGTTCGTCCTTGAAGCGGCGCAACGCGTCGGAGATCCGCACCGAGTCGGGGAACACCAGCGGGGGCCGGGCCACGTCCGCGAGGGTGCGGGAGTCGTCGAGCAGGTCCCGCAGGGTCACCACGCCGATCACGTCGTCCAGGTGGCCGTCCCGGACGATCGGGGAGCGGGTGTGGCCGGACGAGGCCAGCGCGGCCCTGGCCTCCGCGATCGGCACGTCCGCCCGCATGGTGAACACGTGGCGGCGCGGGACCAGCACCTCGCGGAGGATCCGCTCGTGGATCTCCAGCGCGCCGGTGATGATCGTCCGCTGCTCCGCGTTCAGGCCCCGGTGGCCGATCACCAGGTCACGCAGCTCCTCCGGGCTCAGCTGCTCCGAGGCGGCACGCGGGTCGCCCCCGAAGACCCGGACGATCAGGTCGGTCGTCCTGCCCAGGATCCACACCGCGGGGCGGGACATCCTGGACAGGAAGTCCAGCGGGCGGGCGACCGTCAGCGCCCAGCGCTCGGCGTTCTGCATCGCGAGGCGCTTGGGCGCCAGCTCGCCGAATACCAGGGTGAAGAAGGTCAGCACCAGGGTGATCAGGGCGATCGCCACGGCCTCACGCGCGCTGCCGAGGAAGCTGAACAGGGGCGCGACCGGCTCCGCGAGCGACACGGCCGCCGCGGCGGAGGCCAGGAAGCCCGCCAGCGTGATGCCGATCTGGATCGTCGCGAGGAACCTGTTCGGGTCGCGCGCCAGCTTCACCAGCGTCCGGCCTGCCGCGGAGTCACGCCGCTCCAGGCTCTTCAGCTGGCCCTCCCGTAACGAGATCAGGGCGATCTCGCTTCCGGCGAACAGGGCGTTCATCACCACCAGCACGCCGACGAGCACGATGTTCCACCAGTAACCACTCATGTGGGTCCATTCCCGTGTGCGACAGGCGACAACGGTACCCACCCGAAGCTACGGTCGAGGAATGACTCCAGCGGAGGTCCGGACACGGGCGACCGGCCCCACCGCCGGTCTGGCCCCCGGCTACACGCAGGCCAACCTCATCGCCGTGCCCGGGGACTGGGCGTACGACATGCTGCTGTTCGCCCAGCGGAACCCCAAACCGTGCCCGGTGCTGGACGTCACCGACGCGGGCAGCCCCAGGACCGTGCTCGCGGCGGGCGCCGACCTGCGGACCGACCTCCCCCGCTACCGCGTCTGGGTCGACGGCGCCCTCACCGACGAGCCCGCCGACGCCACCCCCCACTGGCGCGACGACCTCGTCGCCTTCCTCATCGGGTGCAGCTTCACCTTCGAGTCCGCCCTCCGCGACGCCGGCGTCACGCCCCGGCACGGGCGCAACGTGCCCATGTACGTCACCGACCGCGAGTGCCGGCCGGCGGGGCGCCTGCACGGGCCGCTGGTCGTCTCCCTGCGGATGATCCCCGAGGACATGGTCGACACGGCCGTGCGGGTGACCGCGCTCATGCCTGCCGTGCACGGCGCGCCCGTGCACGTCGGCGATCCCGGCGGGCTCGGCATCGCCGACCTCGACAGCCCGGACTTCGGTGACCCGCCGGCGGGCGAGCCGGGGGATGTGCCCGTGTTCTGGGCGTGTGGTGTCACCCCGCAGGCCGTGCTCATGGCGTCCCGCCCGCCGTTCGCGATCACCCACGCGCCCGGCCACATGTTCGTCACCGACGTGCGGGACGCGGCGTACCGGCTCCCCTAGCCGCGTAGTGCCCCTCGTCGGACAGCACGACCGCGTGGTCCCAGTGGGCGTCGCCGCGCAGGATGGCGTGGTGCAGCTCGCGCAGCCCGCGACAGGGCTCCAGCCCGAGCTCGGTGGCGAGGAGCCCGCGGATCTGCCGGTAGACCTCGAGTGCCTCGGCCGGGCGGCCACTGCGGCACAGGGCGAGCATGAGATGCGCTCGCAACGCCTCGTGGAACGGGTAGTCGGCGATCAGCCCCGGCAGTTCCGCGATCAGGCCCTCGTGCCTGCCGAGCGCGAGGTCGAGCTCCGCCCGCTGTTCCCAGCCGGTCAGGCGCAGCTCGGTGAGCCTGCGCGCGGCGGCCTCCGCCACCGACATGTCGGTGAAGCCGGTGAACGCGGGCCCACGCCACAGTTCGAGCGCGGTCCGCAGCAGCTCACGGGCCTGTTCGAAACTCCGCGTGGTCCGTGCGGCGCCCGCGCGCCTGATCAGTGTTTCGAAATCGACTGAATCGATTGTGGTGGCGGGATCGACGACCAGTCGATATCCGCCCACCCCGTGCACGATTCGCCCGTGTTCACCTAATTCCACGCGAAGGCGGTGAACGTAGATCTGCAGTGTTTTCCGACCGGTGCGCGGCGGGGCGCCGAGCCACAGCGATTCGATCAGCCTCTCGGTCGAGACGGGCTCGTTCGCCCGGGCCAGCAGCACAGCGAGCAGCCTGCACAACATCGTGGCAGCCAGCGGAACGCTTTTCCCGTCCCGAAAAACGCGCAACATCCCCAGTACCTGGAATTCAATCATGACTTCCCCCCTGCGTACGAATATTAATCGTTCCGCTCGCGGAAGTCACGCAACCGGCGCGCAACCGGCGCGCAGGCGGTAACCGATTGACTGTCGCTCGTCTCGAATCCGCTCAGACACATCCAGGGGGTAACGAAGTGAACCAACTGCGTAGATTGGTCACCGCCGTCGCGGTGGCCGCCTCCATGGTCCTCGCTCTCGCGGCGACGGCCTCGGCGGCGAGCGTGCCCGACCAGCGGCTGCACCCACCGTCGGTCAGCGCCCAGGTGTCCTGTGGCTACTACTCCGGGAAGACCGAGACCGTGCGCGGCGACAAGGGCGACCGCGTCCGGGAGGTGCAGTGCCTGCTGCTGTACTGGGGATACAGCGTCGGTCCTTCGGGTGTCGACGGTGACTTCGGCGCGAACACCGAGGCGGGGGTGAAGGCCTTCCAGGCGGACACCTACGGCGTCTGCGGCCCGCCCGGGCTGGTCGACGACGGCAGGGTCGGCAAGCACACCTGGAGCGCGCTGCGCTCCTCGAACAGCTGCCCGACCGAATAGCCGAGAACCGGTCGGCCCCGCCTCCCCCGCGAGGCGGGGCCGCCGCGGCACGGGGCTCAGGCGGCCGGTCCGAAGCGACGGCGGTACTCCGACGGGGACAGGCCGGTATGCCTTCGCAGCTGGGCACGCAGGTTCGCGGCGGTGCCGAACCCGCTGGCCGAGGCGACCCGGTCCAGGCGCAGCTCGCCGCGTTCGATGAGCCGGCACGCGAGCGTCACACGTTCGGTGGTCAGCCAGGCGAGTGGCGTGGTACCCAGCTCGGCGCGGAACCGGCGGTGCAGCGTGGCCTGGCTCGTCGCGGCCCTCGCGGCGAGGTCGGCCACGGTGATCGGCCCGTCAAGGCCGGCCCGTGCCCACTCCAGCACCGGCGCCAGGGACGTGTCCGGCACCGAGGGCACGGGACGTTCCACGAACTGGCGCTGGCCGCCGTCGCGGTGGCCCGTGAACACCAGCCGCCTGCTCACGGCGTTCGCGACCTCCGCGCCGTGGTCGCGGTGGATCAGGTGCAGGCCGAGGTCGAGGGATGCCGAGCTGCCCGCCGCGGTCAGCACGTCGCCGTCGTCGACGAACAGGACGTCCGGCGTCAGCGCCACCAGGGGGAAGCGGCGGGTGAACTCGTCGGCCCACTTCCAGTGCGTCGTCGCGGCGCGGCCGTCCAGCACGCCGGCCTCGGCGAGGGTGAACGCGCCGGTGCAGAAGCTCACCAGCCGCGCGCCCCGGTCAGCCGCGCGCCGGATGGCGGCGAGGACCGCAGGCCGCGACGGGCGGCCAGGGTCCGGGCGGTTCGGCACGATCAGCGTGTCCGCCCCGTCGGCGACGGCGAGGCCCGCGACGCCGGTCATGGTGAACATGCCGAGGTGCATCCGCACGCGGGGCCGCGCCGAGCAGACCGTGAAGTCGTACCACGGCCTGCCGAGCTCCGGCCTGCGCAGACCGAACAGCTCCGTCGCGACGCCGATCTCGAACGGGTTCGAGCCCTCGTCGACCAGCACGACCACCCGGTGCGAGAATTCTTGCGACATGTGCGATTCCTAGCACTCCCCCGCGGTGCGCGCCAGCCGCAGGATTGGCGCATGACAACCGCACCTGTCGACCTGCGGGCCGTCCTCGACGGCTTCACGCAGGCGTGGAGCCCGCGCATCGTGGCCTACGTCAACGACTACGACATCCGACTGGCCCGGTTCGCGGGCGAGCACGTCTGGCACGCGCACAACGAGACCGACGAGTTCTTCCTCGTGCTCGACGGCACCATCCACATAGGACTCCGTGACGTCGGCGGCGAGCGGACCGTCACCCTGCCGAAGGGCTCGGCCTTCGTGGTGCCCAGGGGGATGTTCCACAGGCCGTCGTCACCCGACGGCGCCGTCGTGCTGCTCGTGGAACCGACGGGCACCCTCTCGGTCGGCGACGAGCACGACGAGGTGCCCGACCACGTCGACGCCACCACCGGACACCCCGTTATCTGACCTTCACTCGAAAGCAGGCCGCGCCTGCACCACCCGGCGGAACGGGACGCGACCGTTAGGTCCCATTTCAGCGAGATGGTTACGACTTCCACACCTTCGAATGAATACTCCTGGTGAGCGGTCGGTCACGTCACGAGGAGGCCGGGCATGGATCTGGACGCGGCGGCCCGGCGGGACACCTCGCGGCGACGGAGGACCTCGGGCCCCCACCACGGCTGCCGATGACCGCGTCACTGGCCCGCGACTGGCTCGTTCGTGTCCACAGTGGACGAGCCGAGCTGGCCGACACGGCGCCGGTCATCGAGACGGCGACGGCGACCGTGTTCGCGTGCCGCCTGGCAGGCAGGCCGGACCCCATGCTGACGAGTGCGGTCGCCGTGCCCCGCAACGGTTCCATGCCGTTCCACCTGGCCACCGACGACCCGCTTGGCGACCTTGCCGGGCACGCGGCCGAGCCGACGCCACGGCCGCTGCGCAGGCAGGCCGCCCGCACCAACGCACGCGGCCGCGTGCTCGCCGTCGACGCGGCGGTGGACGGGTACCCCGCCTCTGCCGTGCCGTGGCGCCCGGACGACGAGACGGCAGGCTGGTGGGACCGGCTCGTCGGGCACTTCCCCGGCGCACGGGTCGGCGAGTGCGCGACCTGGGACGAGGTGGTCCGCGCGGTGGCCGCCACCGGCCCGGACACCCGTGGTGTGGTGTGGATCCGGCGCGAGGTGGCCGGTCTGGAGTTCACCGGGCACCTGGTGTACGCGCACAACAACGACGGCCAGGTGGTCCTGCTCGACGGGCAGACCGGCGGGTTGGCCAGGCTGGACACCGGCGGCGTGCGCGGGCTGCGGCTCGCGCGCTTCCACCGGCAGCGCCCCGGGGTGGGCGTGGAGCCGTGGCGCAGGTCCGCGCCGACGTTCCCCGCCGCGGTCGCGAAGGCACGTGCCTGGCTCGCCCTGCGGCACGCGGGCCAGCTGGTGCTCATCGCACCGAGCCCGTACGACGAGATGCGGCGTGGCTGGCTGTTCGCGTGCTCGAGCGCGCGGTACGTCACCTACCACGACTGGCGTGCGCAGACCCTCGACGGTGCGCTGGTGGTCCCGAAGGACGAGGCCGCGCCGTTCGGGCTGCCGAACGCCGAGCCGTGGAACTGGTTGCGGGACTGGGATCTCGGCGCGGTCGAGGCGGTGCCGGAGCCCGCTGCCGGCGGGCCGCCCTCGTGGTACGCGGAGACGATGCCCCGGCTGGGTCCGGTGCTGTCGACGTCGGTCCACCCGAACGGCGAGTCCGTGCTGGCCGAGCTGTCGAGGTTTCCCAGGGACGCGCGGGCGCTGGTGTGGCTGCGCCGCCGTGACCGGCGGGGGCGTGAGTCGGTCGGTGCGCTGTTCAACGCGTTGATCGGCGCGGCAGGCCCGATCCTGGTCGAGAGCTCGACCGGCCGCACCGCGGTGCTCGACCAGCCGGGACTGCTCGCCCTGCACGTTATCCGCTACCACTGACCGGAGTGGAAAAGGTTCGTCGCCCGGGTGCGAAAGCTCCACCCGGGCGACGAACCTGTTCAGTTAGTTGAACTGCACGAAGAACCCGGCGATGTCGAAGATCACATCGACGTATCCCGCGTTGTTGGCGAAGTTCACCGAGCGGTCGCCGACCGCGTTCTCGAACCCGATGCCGACGGAGACGGCGTTGGCCGCCGTCTGGCCGGTGACCAGGTTGAGGTTCGACGTGTTCGGCATCTGGGCGCCGCCCGGGTAGACGACCACGAACTGCGGGTTGCTCGGGTTCGTGGCGGTGACGTTGCCGACCATCCCCATGAGCGCCACCGGGTCGGACTCCTCGCCCCACCCGGTCAGCGCGATGAAGAAGTCCGGCGTGAGGCCGGCACCCGGCCGCGTGTCCATGGCGCGCTCCGGCGACACCGGCACGAACGGGAAGCCCGCGCTGGAGTCGTAGTAGCCCACCATGTCGGCGATCAGGTGCACGGTGCCGTTGCCGTTGAGCAACCGCACGGTCTTGTTCACGCCGAGCGGGACGGTGACCTGGTTCGGCACCGCCTCGCCGGGACCCACGTTCACGTTCGACGCGAGCGGCACGCCCGAGCCGGCCGGGTACGCGGTGACGAACGTGTTCGTCGTGGCGTTGACGCCCGTGAGGTTGAACGTCACCGCGGTCGCCGATCCCGGCAGCCACGGGAAGGCGACGTCGACCGTGCCCCCCGCGCCGACCGGACCACCGCTGTTGCGGGTGTCGAGCACCCGGCCCGGCGTCACCGGGTTGTACAGGGCGGCGAGGCCGTCCTGGTAGTACCCGGAGAGGTCGGCGATCAGGTGCGTGTTGCCCGCGTTGTTGAACAGCGTGACCCGGCGGTCGGCACTCAGCGCCACCGTCACCTGGTTCGCCCGGGTCTGGCCCGGGGACAGGTTCAGGTTGGACGCGTCCGGACGACCCTCGTCAGAGGGATACACCGTCACGAACGTGCTGGCCGTCGGCGCCGTTCCGGTCACGTTCAGCACTACCGAGGTCGCGTTGGCCGGCGTCAGCCCCGAGAGGTCCACCGACACGCTGCCGCCCTGGCCGACCGGACCGCCGGTGTTGCGCGTGTCGAGCACGCGCACCGGGGCGATCGCGGTGTACTCGGACGGGATCGGGTCGACGGCCATCCGCTTCGCCGCGCGGTGCGCCTGCACCTCGACGGCGTGCCGGTCCCCCGAGTCCGAAGACGGTGCGGCACTGGCGTTGGCCACGCCGGCCAACACCGTCGCGGCCGCGACAGCCCCCACGACCACAATTCTTCGACTGCCCATCAAACCACCTTCATCGTTGATTCACCTGGAATATCCCCGGGGCGAGCCGGCGCCCGCACGACCGTCCAAGCCGGACGACCGGGCGGGTGGTCACCGCCGTGCGGAACGCCACGAAAGCGCGCACTCGCACAGTTCCCCCCAACAGAAGCCCCGACCCGTAGGTGACGCGAACCTAGCCGAGCCGGTTGCCCGATGGGAACGTTTTTGTCAAGAAGTGCCAGAAAGTTGCGTGGCCTCGGATCTTGGCCACCGCCCCAGCCCGCGCCATGAGGGCGTCGTTCGGCGCGGCGGGGCGTCGGCCCTGGTCGTGGAGTCGGCGCCGCGGGGTTCGGCTGCTAGCCTGGTATGACAGCCGTCATAGGGAGTCCTGTCATGACGTACACCCCGAGGGAGCGCATGGTCTACAGCGCCGTGCAGCTCGTGCGTGCGCGCGGCGCCACCGGTACCGGGGTGCGTGACGTGATCGAGGCGGCAGGCGCGCCGAGGGGGTCGTTCCAGCACTACTTCCCCGGCGGCAAGGACCAGCTGGTCGGCGAGGCGGTGCTGTGGGCCGCGGACTACGCGGCCGAACGGGTGCGTGACTACCGGCGCGGCGCCCGTAACCCCACCCCGTCGGGGCTGTTCACCCACATGGCGAAGCTGTGGAAGCAGGACTTCACCGAGCGTGGCTACGAGCGGGGCTGCCCGCTGATGGCCGCCGCCGCGGACCTGGTCGGTACCGGGTCCGCGGTGACCACGAAGCTGCGGGAGGGCGTCGAGCGCTGGGAGGTCGCGGTGACCGAGGAGCTGACGGCGATGGACGTGCCCGCCCGGCGCGCTCGCCGGCTCGCGACGCTGATGGTCAGCACGCTGGAGGGCGCGATCATGGCGTCCCGGCTGCGTGGCGACGCGGGCCCGCTCACGACGGTGGCCGCGGAGCTGGCGCCGCTACTGGACAACTGACCGCACGTCGACGTCGATGGTCACGTCGCGGCCGTACCGCCTCCTGGCCACCACCGGCAGCGTGCCGGTCAGGTAGGTGAGCAGCGAGGTCCGGCACACCTCCATCCGCACGGTGGCGACCCCCGCCTTGGCCAGCACCGCCGCGACCAGCTCGCGGCCGACTCCCCGGCCCTGCCAGGCGTCCTCGACGATCACGGCGACCTCGGGCATGTCCGGCTCCTCGAACACGGGTCCCACGCTGGCCAGCCCCACGATCTCCCCGTCCGCCTCCGCCACCAGCGCGGTGTGCTCGCCGGACAGGCAGCACCGGAGGTAGGCGGGTGGGATCTCGGTGACCACGCCGTGGAACCGGTCGTACCGGGTCATCGGCGAGCAGCGGGCCATCATGCGGGACAGTTCCTCCGCGTCGTCGGCCTGCACGACCCTGATCACGCGGTCACCTCCGTACGGGCCTCGATGGCGCGCAGCACGGCGACCATGTCCGACGCACCGTGCCCGAGCGCGACCGCCTCGCCGAACAGGGCGTGGCACACGTCCAGGAGCGGCGACGCGGTGCCGTTCCGCCGCGCGGCCTCGGCGACGAGTCGGTTGTTCTCCAGCACGTTGGCGATCGACGCCTGCACGTCGAAGTCCCCGGCGACGAGCTTGGCCGCCTTGCCGCGCGACACGCTGCTGGCCATGGGGCCCGCGGCGAGCACGGCCTCGAACAGCCGGGCGGCCAACCCGTTGCGTGCGGCGAAGTGCACGGCCTCCGCGAGCCCGGTCACCATGGTGATGAGGTACAGGTTCACGGCGAGCTTCATCAGGAGCGCGTTCGGCACTGCCCCGCAGTCGAATGTCTCGTGGCACATCGGCGCGAGCAGCGGCCGGACCTCGTCGACCGCGTCACCCGCGAGCAGCCCGACCAGCTCGCCCTTGGCGGCGGGCACCCGCGATCCGGACACCGGGGCCTCGACGTAGCGCCCGCCCGCCGCCTGGATGTCGGCTTCGAGCCGGCGCGAGTACTCCGGCGAGGTCGTTCCCATGTGGACCACCGTGCGGTCGGTCACCATCGCGAACTCCGGCGTGCCACGAGCCAGCACCGAGTCGATCGCCGCGTCGTCGGCGAGCATCATCAGCACCGTGCTGGCCGCCGCGAAGACGTCAGCCGGCCGGGCCGCCACCTCCGCCCCCGCGTCCCGCAACGGCTCGCACCGCGACGGGGTGCGACTCCACACCACCAAGGGCGTGCCCGCCTCGGCGAGGTTCCGCGCCATGGGCAGTCCCATCACGCCGAGCCCGAGAAATCCCACTCGCACGGCCACCTCCGACCACTATGACAACCGTCATGATAGCCGGGTCATGACAGTTGTCATAGTGATCTGGCCGACTGGAGTGTGACGTGACGGTGACTGGACCGACCTATCGTCACGTGACACCGGCCGACGCGGACCGTCACGCCGAACCCGCAGCAGGAACGGAGAACACGACCGTGCCGGAGATCGCCAATCTGGTCGACTACTACCTGGCCAAGAACGAGTACGAGCAGAACTCAGCGCAGCCGAGGCGCCCGCTCGACACGAACGCGTCGCTCGCACCTTCGGTCGACTTCGCCTTCAGTCGGATTCCTGTCGAGAGTCGGGACTCGAGGGAGTCGAAGGAGGAGAGCAAGGAGGAGAACCAGGCCGACGATGGGACCCCATGGGAGCACCTCACCAGGAAGGATGTCGCCGACGGTGTCCCGGTTCTCATCCTGAACACGGACGGAACCTCCAGCGGCAAGCGCGGAACCATTTCTGGCGGCGAGGTGAGAAAACTGACCAGAACCGAAAGGTTGCCAGGGGGAGTCGACAAGAAGGTCGAATACGACGCCGTGTTCGTGACCACGGGCCAAGAAGCGGACACAAAGGAGACGGAGACAAGAAAGCGGAGGAAAGGGCAACAGTACCCGCTCGTGCGGCTTCGCCTGCCCGGGAGCTCCGACTCCGACCCCGAGAGCAAGCAGGAGATCGAGGCGGAGGTGAGCTACTCCGCCGAGGTCAGGGCTCTGCTGGAACTGTGGAAGACCAAGGGCATAGGCGACAGGATGGGCACGCCGTCCGCCGAGACCCTCCGGATGGCGAAAGAGGCCGCCGACGAGTTCAGCCGTCCGCCGAGGACAGAGGACCGGACCGTCTACCTCAAGGACGGCACCTTCGCGGATGCCGAGCGACTGTTCCGAAAGCTGACGGGTCCGGTCACGGTGACGGGCACCGCCGCCACCGCCAACCGCACCGCGATGAAGCAGATAGGTGGGGGCGCGAGCGCGGGCGACTCGACCTGGTACCTGCGCGAAGAGAGCAAGAACATGC
This sequence comes from Actinophytocola oryzae, assembly GCF_004364325.1. Lineage (GTDB taxonomy): Bacteria > Actinomycetota > Actinomycetes > Mycobacteriales > Pseudonocardiaceae > Actinophytocola > Actinophytocola oryzae. The sequence continues at coordinate 322,523 of NZ_SOCP01000003.1, forward strand.
ACGAGATCGCCGCGACGATCGAACTCCAGTTGAGCGGGAGTGCCGGTAAGCACAGTTGCGAGTACAAGTTCGTGCGGTCGAGGGAGGAGACCAGCGCCGCGCTGGCCAGGATCGAGGGGTGGCAGGCCGATCCGGAAAAGGCGCGGACCATTCGCCGCCGGTTCGAGGTCGGACAGGACCCTCGGGACACCGACGTCACCGCGGACCTGGTCGGCGGCAGCTACGGCCGGGTGAGACGAGCCTACTTCGCCTCGATGGACGAGGTTGTGAGCAGGAAGGTCGACACGTACTTCAAGCCGGAGGCGTGGCAGAAGTTCGGCACGTACCCGGTGCGACAACGGCTCCTGTTCCTCAACCGCAACTTCACCGGTTCACGCGTGGACATGGAACGGCGGCAGGGAGACTCGTTGATCACGTCCAGGAAGGACCACGACCTCGCGGACGGACTGGCCCGCATCGACAACGTGCTCGCCTACCAGAAGAAGTCCCCGTCGCAGCAGGAGCCGGCGCGGGCGCACAGGGACGTACCGCCTGCTCGGATGGGCGGGGAACCCGTTCCGGTCGCCAGTGTCGGGCGACTGTTCTGGGATCGGTTCAGGGCAATGGACGCCACCCGGCAGATCGCGGTGATCGAGGGCTCGATCGACCGTGCCGGACGCGAGAAGTCCGATCTCGAGATCGCCGAGGGCCTGGCCTACCTCCGCGCCCAGCAGCCCGGCAAGGCCGAACCGGTCAGCAGGCTCCGCATCGCCGAGGTCGAGTTCGTCATCAACAGCGCCCATTCCTACAAGTTCCACGAGCACTCGATGGACAGCCATCCCGGGCTCGGCGGCACCCAGCAGGAGGTCGAGCTCGCCATCATGCGGCAGGCGCTCGAGCGCTACCGCGCCGACGCCCTGCCCCGTCCCGGACTGGTCGGCTCGATCTCGGAGTCGAAGCACGCGGTCGTCGTCAACGGCGTGCGGATCGTCTACCTCGCATGGTCTCCCGCCCCGGGATCGGGGTTGATCCACATACCCGACTACATGGCCAAGACAGAGGGCTAGGTTCAGAGCTTGACGGGGTACGCGGGCTCCGGCACCTGTACCTTGATCCGGTTCTCGATGAAGATGCCGTGCCACAGCATGAACACCAGCAGCGCCCACAGCTGTCGGCTCCGGTCGCGCTCCCCCGTCCGGTGCTCGTCGAGCAGGTCGAGCACCGAGCGGCGGTCCAGGTGCTCGTCGGTCTGCGACTCGGTGATGATGGCCCTGGCCCAGTCGTACATCTCGTCACGCAGCCACAGGCGGATCGGGACCGGAAAGCCCAGTTTGCGGCGGTTCAGCACGTGCGGGGGAATAATCCGTTTCAGTGCCTGACGCAGGGCGAACTTCGTCGTGCCGCCCGCCAGCTTCATGTACCTGGGCAGGCGCGACGCGATCTCGAAGACCTCGGTGTCCAGGAACGGCACCCGAAGCTCCAGCGAGTTGGCCATCGTGACCTTGTCGGCCTTCACCAGGATGTCGCCGCGCAGCCACGTGAACAGGTCCACGTGCTGCATGCGTGCCACCGGGTCCCAGTCCTGCGACGCCGCGTACCAGGGGGCGGTCACGTCCTTGAAGCCGATGCGCTCGTCGTAGCGCCGCAGCACCGCACGCAGCTGCGCGTCGCGGAAGTTGCGGGCGTTGCCGTAGTAGCGGTCCTCCAGCGACAGCGCACCCCGGCGCAGCAGGTCCTTGCCCCGCACGCCTTCCGGGATCTTCGTGGAGATGTTGCCCAGCATCTTTCGCATGCCGTCGGGCATCTTCTCGAACGGCGCGAGCGACACCGGCTCGTTGTAGATGGTGTAGCCGCCGAACAGCTCGTCGGCGCCCTCGCCGGACAGCACGGCCTTGACGTACCGGCGGGCCTCCCGCGCGATGAACCAGAGCGGCACCAGCGCCGGGTCCGCGACGGGGTCGTCCAGGTACCACACGATCAGCGGCAGCGCGGACATCATCTCCTGCGCCGACACGGTCTTCACCACGTGCCGCACGCCGATGGCCTGCGCGGTCTCGGCGGCGACGTCGATCTCGGAGTAGCCCTCGCGCTCGAAGCCGGTCGTGAACGCGATCAGGTTGGGGTTGTGCTCCTTCGCGAGCGTCGCGGTGGCGGTCGAGTCGATGCCGCCGGACAGGAACGCGCCGACGGTCACGTCGGGGTCGGAGATCATGTGCTTGCCGACCGAGTCACGCATGACCGCGGCGATCTCGTCGTACAGGCGCTCCGAGTCGGGCACCGGCCGCGCGTCGAAGCGGGGGAAGAAGTAGCGCTGGAACTGGATCCGCTGCCCCGGCCGCACGTGGAAGAACGTGCCGGACTCGACGCGGCGGATGCCGACGTGCATCGACTCGGGCTCCGGCACGTACTGGAGCACGAGGTAGTGCTGCAGTGCCCGCCGGTCGACCTCCTCGCGCACGCCGAGGGGGCCGGACAGCTCCAGCAGGCTCTTCTTCTCGCTGGAGAACGCGACGCCGCCGGGGCCGCCGGACCAGTACAGGGGCTTGATGCCGAACGGGTCACGCGCGCCGAAGATGACCTTCTCCTGCGCGTCCCAGATCAGGAACGCGAACATGCCGCGCAGCTTGTTGACCGAGTTGGGCCCGAGGTGGTGGTAGGCGGCGACGATGGCCTCGCCGTCACCGTTGGTGCGGAACCGCGCGCCGAACCGGTCGGACAGCTCGCGCCGCACGTCCCGGTAGTTGTAGATCTCCCCGTTGAAGTTCAGCGTGTAGCGCGTCGGGTTCTCCGGCGGACCCCAGACCAGCGGCTGGTGGGAGTGCTCAAGGTCGATGAACGCGAGCCGGTTGAAGCCGTAGACGACCTCGCCCTGCGCCCACGTGTCCGTCTCGTCCGGGCCGCGGTGGCGCTGGCACCGCATGGCCGAGCGGACGGCGTCCCGCCTGGCGACCGCGTGGTTCTCAGTGGCACATATCAGTCCAAGGAGGCCGCACACGCGTGATCTCACCTCGTTACGTCATTGGGGAATGGGCTCCACTATGCCGCATTCACCCTGCGTGGCTTCGCCGTGGCGCTACTGTTACATTTGACTACTATCTGTAACGATGGTGTCCACGAGCGCACCGACCGTGCCAGGAGCGGTCCGGCTTGGAATACTCGGGGCGTGAGTCCTCTCGGTTTGCGGTTCGTCGGGCACTCCACCGTCCGGGTGGAGCTGGCCGGTCATGCGGTGCTCACCGACCCCGTACTGACCAACCGGGTGTCGGTGCTCTCCAGGGTCACACCGCCGAGCACGATGGCCGACCGGGCCGATGTCGACCTCGTCCTGCTGTCCCACCTGCACGGCGACCACATCCACCTGCCGTCGCTCCGGCTGCTGTCACCACACGTCCGGGTGGTCGTACCACGCGGCGCGGGTGACTGGCTGCGATCGAAGGGCATCCGCCGGGTCGACGAGCTGGCACCCGGTGAGGTGCTGGAACACGGTGACCTGCTCATCCGCGGTGTGCGTGCGGACCACTCCGGGCACCGCTGGGGACCGCGCCTCACGCACGGGCCGCAGGCCCAGGCCATGGGGCACATCATCGAGGGCGCGGGCCGCAGGGTCTACGCGGCGGGCGACACGGACCTGTTCCCCGATATGGCGTCGTTCACCGACCTCGACGTGGCGTTGCTGCCGGTGTGGGGCTGGGGGCCGACGCTCGGCCCGGGGCACCTGAACCCGGAACGCGCCGCCGCGGCCGTCGACCTGCTCAAACCACGCGTCGCCGTCCCGGTCCACTGGGGCACGCTCGCCCTGACCGGCCTGCCCCAGGCACCCGGCAAGCACGGCAGGCGCATGCGCCACCTGCTCGAGCGGCCGCCGAGGGCCTTCGCCGAGGCCGTCGAGGAACTCGGCCTGTCGACGAAGATCCTGGTCACGGCCCCCGGGGAGACCGTCCGCCTGCCGGGCGCGGTGCCTGAATGAGCAGAGCCTGTGTTTCGGCCGGGGTCTCGGCATGAGCGCGGCAATGCGGAACGGGTCATCACGCACAGCGACCAGCGTGAGTGGAACCCACCGAGCGACTCCGCGACCACCTGGCCACTGGACGCCGGTGCGGTCCAACCCACCGAGCCGTGAGCCGAGCCTGCCGAGCGAACCACCGCGCCCCGCGACGCCCGGGGCGGGCGAGGAGCAGGCAGATTGCCGAGCGTTCCCGAGAAAGAACCAGTACAAGAACCGCACGAGCACAGCTCACGGAGCGTGCGGGGTGCCGGCATGAGCGGGCTCTTCGGGGTCGACTGGAGTCATCCCTCCTCCATTGGCTACCCCGTGATCTTCGGTGGGGTGCTGATCGGGTCGATCGTGCCGATCATCCCCACCGGGGCGGTCGTCGGCGCGGGGGCGGCGCTCGCCGTGAGTGGCGGGGATCTCAACCTCGTCCTGGTCATCCTGGTCGCCATGCTCGGCGCACTGGTCGGCGACCTCGTCACGTTCGCGGCAGGCCAGGGTGGGCGTGGCGCGCTCACCCGGTTCTTCGAGAAACGGCAGTCGGCCGAAAAACTCGCCTCCGCGCGCGAGAAGTTCACCCAGAAGGGTTGGCTGCTGGTCGTCGTGGGCCGCATGGTGCCTGCCGGGCGCATTCCCGTGCTGCTCGCGGCGGGTGCGCTCAGCTACCCCTGGCGACGACTCGTCCCCGCCGCGGCAGGCGCGTGCCTGCTCTGGGCGGTGGCCTACGCGCTGCTCGGCGTGGTGAGCGGCGGCCTGTTCGACAACCCGCTCGTCGCCACCCTCATCGCGACCACCCTCATCCTCCTCGTCACCGTTGTGGTGGGACTGCTGGCCCGCCGCAGAGAACGCAGGCGGGCGAGCAAGGAGCACGACCGTGCCGGCAGTACCTGACCGCGGCAGGCTCCTGCGCGGCGGCCGCGAGCTGGCCCGGCTCCTGCTGGTCTGGGCCCTCGTCGCCGTCGCGCTGCACCTGCTCGACCTCTGGCTCGAGGACTTCGCCCTGCCCTACTGGTGGCAGCCCACCGCCTTCGCGGCCATCCTCGGCGTGCTCAGTGCCGTCGTGTGGCCGCTGATCATGCGGTTCGCACCCCCGGGTGCGGTGCTCGTACTCGGGCTCGGCTCGTTCCTGCTGCTCGGCGCCGGGGTCCTGGCCATCTCGTTCGCCGTGCCGGACGTCATGGTGGCCAACCTCGAGACCGCCGTGAAGGTCGTGGTGGTCATCGCCGCCGTGGCGGGGGTCGTGTCCAGCGTCCTCGCGATCGACGAGGACGAGGTCTTCTTCCGCCGCGCCGCCCGCCGGTTCCGCCGCGACGGCGCCGACAAGGGCGAGGAGCCGCCGGGCGTGCTGCTGCTGCAGATCGACGGCCTCGGCTACGACACCGCGCGCCGCGCCGTCCGCGACGGCGACCTGCCGACGCTGTCGCACTGGATCGAGAACGGCAGCCACGCGCTCGTCCCGTGGCACTGCGACTGGAGCTCCCAGACCGGCGCGAGCGTCTGCGCGCTGCTGCACGGCTCCAACGACGACATCCTCGGTTTCCGCTGGTACGAGAAGGACAGCGACCACGTGATGGCGTGCGCGCACCCGGTCGACGCGGCCGAGATCGAACGCAGGCACACGAGCGGCATCGGCCTGCTCGCGAACGGCGGCGCGGCCCGCGGCGGCCTGTTCACCGGCGAGGCCGACCACGTCAGCTTCACGATGAGCGCGATCCCGTTCCTCACCAAGGCGAAGAACAAGGACTCCATGGGGTCCGGCTACTACGCCTACTTCGCCAACCCCGTCAACGTGCTGCGTACCTTCGGGGCCGCGCTCGTCGACGTGCTGCGAGAGATCTCGGCGTCACTGCGGCAGAAACGCGCCGGGGTGCGGCCGAGGGTCAAGCGCGGCCCGTTCTTCCCGTTCGCCCGCGCGGGCACCACGGTGATCGCCCGCGACCTCGTCGTGTCGGCGATCATCGGCGACATGCTGGCCGGCCGCCCGGTCGTCTACGCGGACTTCCTCGGCTACGACGAGGTCGCCCACCACACCGGCATCGAGCGGTTCGACGCGCTGGCCGTGGTCCGGTCCATCGACCAGCAGATCGGGCGGCTCTACCGGGCCGAACGGCTCGCGCCGCGCCGCTACCAGCTGGTCGTGCTCTCCGACCACGGCGTGACGCAGGGCTGGGCGTTCAGCCAGCGCTTCGGCGAGTCGATCGAGCAGCTCGTCGGCAGGCTGTGCGGCGGGCACCCCGAAGCCAACGGCAAGCGTGAGCCGCAGCGCTCGGCGTGGCAGCTCGGCGCCGCGATGGCCGAGGCGTCCACCGGCGCCGGTCCGATCGCGATGGCGTTGCGTGCCAGGTCGAACCGCCGGTCGCACCCTCCCGACCGGCACCGCACCGACGAGGGGCGCCCGGCGGCCGTGGCCCGTGCGGCGCCCGGGGTGGTCGTGGTGGTGTCCGGGCACGTCGCGATGGTGTCGTTCACCGAGCACCCCGGCCGCGTCGACCTGGAGACCATCGAGAGCGAGTACCCCGACCTGCTGCCCACGCTCGTCGACCACGCGGGCGTGGGTTTCATGCTGGTCCGCAGCGCCCGGTCGGGCCCGGTCGTGCTCGGCCGCGACGGCGTGCGGCGCCTCGCGGTCGACGGTGCCGACGCCGTCACCGGCGAGGACCCGCTGGCCCGCTACGGCCCGCACGCCGCCGACCTGATCCGCCGCACGGACGGTTTCGCGCACTGCCCCGACATCGTCATCAACAGCCGGTACAACGAGATCACCGACGAGGCGTCACCGTTCGAGACACACGTCGGCTCGCACGGCGGCCTCGGCGGCGGCCAGTCGCGCGGGTTCCTGGTGTACCCGGCCGGGCTGCCCGCCCCCGGCGAGATCGTCGGCGCCGAGCGGCTGCACGAGGTCGTACGGGACTGGCTGACCCACCTCGGGCATCCCGCGCCCGAGCCGGAACGTGTGAAGGTGGGCGAGGCGTGATCCCCGACTACGGTGTCCGGTCGCTCGCGGAGGTACTGCCCGGGCTGCTCGACGGCGCGTTCGGCCTCGAGCCCGCGCGGGCCGTGGCGCTGCTGCTCGTCGACGGGCTCGGCGCGGAACTGCTCGCCGCGCACGCCGAGTTCGCGCCGTTCCTGTCGTCGCTGTCGGACGCGGGCCCGCTCACCGTCGGCTTCCCGTCCAGCACGGCCATCAGCCTGGCGTCGATCGGCACCGGTCTGCCGCCCGGCGGGCACGGGCTGCTCGGCACGTCCCTGCGGCTGTCGGACGAGGTCGTCATGGACACGCTGCGGTGGACCGAGCACGGCACGCAGGGCAAGGTCGACCTGCGGGAGTCGTGGGTGCCCGAGACCGTGCAGCCGGCGGGCACGGTGTTCGAGCGGGCCGAGGCGGCGGGGATCGCCGTGCACGTGGTGTCACAGCCGGCGTTCGAACACTCCGGCCTGACGCGGGCGGTGCTGCGTGGCGGCGCCTTCGTCGGCACGCACGCGCTGGGTGACCTGGCGGGCGGGATGCTGGCCGCGCTGTCGGAGCCCGGCAGGCAGCTGGTGTACGGCTACCACGCCGACCTCGACGCGATGGGCCACGTGTACGGGCCCGGCTCGGTGCCGTGGCAGCTGCAGCTCGCGCAGGTCGACCGGCTGGTGGAGTCCCTCGCGGCCCTCCTGCCGGAGGACACCCTGCTCGCGGTGACCGGCGACCACGGCATGGTGACCATGACCGACACGGTCGACGCGGACACCCACCCCGACCTGCGGACCGGTGTCGCGGCGCTGAGCGGGGAGCCGAGGGCGAGGCACGTGCACGCGGAGCCGGGCGCGGCGGCGGACGTGCTCTCGGCCTGGCAGGAGGTGCTCGGCGACGCGGCGTGGACGGTGTCGCGTGAGCAGGCCGTCCAGGAGGGCTGGTTCGGGCCCGTGTCCTCCCGCTACACCGACCGGATCGGCGACGTCGTGGCCGCCGCGCGAGGCGGCTTCGGGGTGACCAGGACCAAGGGCGAGGCGTTCCTGTCGAGCCTGGTCGGCCAGCACGGCTCGCTCACGTCGGCCGAACAGCTGGTGCCGCTGCTCGTGGCGCGGTCGACTTCCGTGTGACGACGGCGTGCGGTAGACCTGCTGCATGCCGCTGCTCACGGACCTGCTCGACGCCATCTCCGGTGGTCAGGTCGAGATCGTCGACCTCACCGCCCCGCTCTCCCCGGACACCCCGATCCTCCAGCTGCCGCCGCCGTTCTCGAACACCATCCCGTTCTCGCTGGAGCAGATCAGCCGCTACGACGAGGCAGGGCCCGCCTGGTACTGGAACAACATCCACACCGGCGAGCACACGGGCACCCATGTGGACGCGCCGGTGCACTGGGTGTCCGGCAAGGACGGTGCCGACGTCTCCCAACTGCCGCTCGGCAAGCTCGTCGCGCCCGCGGTCGTGGTCGACGTGTCCGACCGGGTCGCGGAGAACCCGGACTTCCTGCTGGAGATCGACGACGTGCGGGCGTGGGAGTCGGCCAACGGCGCGCTGCCCGCCGCGTGGTTCCTGCTGCGCACCGGCTGGGACGAGCGGTCCGCCGACGCGACGCGGTTCCTCAACACCGACGAGACCGGCCCGCACACGCCAGGTGTGTCGGCGGAGTGCGCGCGGTGGCTCGCCGAGGACACGCCCGTGCTCGGCCTCGGCGTGGAGACGGTGGGCACGGACGCGGGTGCCGCGCACGGCTTCGAGCCCGCGTTCCCGTGCCACAGCTACTTTCTGGGCGCGGGCAAAATGGGCCTGACCCAGCTGCAGAACCTCGCGACACTGCCGCCGACGGGTGCGGTGCTGGTGGTGTCGCCGCTGCCGATCGTCGGCGGCTCCGGCAGCCCGGCCCGCGTGTACGCGCTGGTCGAGCGGTGAGAACCACCGCCGAGCTGGTCGGCGCGACGCTCGCGGACCTCGGTGTGGCGCAGGCGTTCGGCGTGGTCGGCAGTGGCAACTTCGTGGTGACGAACGCGTTGCGGGCAGGCGGTGTGCCGTACGTCGCCGCCCGCCACGAATGCGGTGCCACGGTCATGGCCGACGCGTACGCCCGCATGAGTGACCGCCTCGCCGCGGCGACGCTGCACCAGGGCTGCGGGCTGACCAACGCGATGACCGGCATCACGGAGGCGGCGAAGAGCCGCACGCCGCTGCTGGTGGTCACCGCCGACACCGCGGGCGCGGCGGTGACCGCGAACTTCCGCATCGACCAGGACGCGGCGGTCCGTGCCGTCGGTGCGGTGGCGGAGCGGGTGCACGCGCCGGAGTCGGCGGTCGCGGACACCGTCCGTGCGTACCGGACGGCCGTGCACGAGCGGCGGACCGTGGTGCTGAGCCTGCCGCTGGACGTGCAGGCGGCCCCGGCCGTGCCCGCGCCGGTACGGCTGCCGGACGCACCCCGACCGGTCCGTCCACACGCCGACGGGGTCGCCGCGCTGGCGGAGGCGCTGCGGCAGGCGAGGCGACCGGTGTTCGTGGCGGGACGCGGTGCCCGGCACGCGGGGGCGGAGCTGCGTGCGCTGGCCGACGCGGCCGGGGCGTTGCTGGCCACCTCCGCGGTGGCGCACGGGTTGTTCGCGGACTCCCCGTGGTCGGTGGGCATCTCGGGTGGCTTCGCGTCGCCACGCACGGCGTCGCTGGTCGCCGGGGCGGACCTGGTCGTCGGCTGGGGCTGTGCGCTGAACAGGTGGACGACCAGGCGGGGTGAGCTGCTGGGTGGGACGGTCGCGCAGGTGGACCTGGACCCGGCGGCGTTCGGTGCGCACAACCGGGTGGACCTGGGCGTGGTCGGTGACGTGGCGCAGACGGCGCGCGATGTGCTCGGCGTGCTCGGTGGGTCCGCACAGGACGGGTACCGCACGTCGCCGGTCGGGGCGGTCCGGCTGCGGGACGAGCCGTTCGACGACCGGTCCACGTCGGACCGGATCGACCCGCGCACGCTGAGCGTCCGCCTCGACGACCTGCTGCCGGCCGACCGGGTGGTGGCGGTGGACTCGGGGAACTTCATGGGTTACCCGAGCGCGTACCTTTCGGTGCCGGACCAGTACGGTTTCTGCTTCACGCAGGCGTTCCAGTCGATCGGCCTCGGTCTCGCGACGGCGGTCGGGGCGGCGCTGGCCCGGCCGGACCGGACGACGGTGGCGGCGCTGGGGGACGGGGGCTTCCTCATGGGCATCGCGGAGCTGGAGACGGTGACTCGGCTGGGGATCCCGATGGTGGTCGTGGTGTACGACGACGCGGCGTACGGGGCGGAGATCCACCACTTCGGCGCGGACGCGGACCTGACGACGGTCACGTTCCCGGACACCGACCTGGCCGCGATCGCGCGGGGTTTCGGCGCCACCGGGGTGACCGTCCGCACGACCGCCGACCTCGACGCCGTCACCACGTGGTGCGACGGCCCCCGCGACCGCCCACTCGTCATCGACGCGAAGATCACGAACGACGGCGGCTCGTGGTGGCTGGCCGAGGCGTTCAGGTAGCGCAACCTCGCCCCACGGGCAGACGCGTGCTGGTCACTGCCAGTACGGACCCCTCGAGGTGGGTTCGAACATGTTGTACGCGTACTCGGAACCGATGAGTAGACCGAAGTTGCGATCTCCCACGACGAGACGCACCATGTTCTCGTCGACCACGTCGAGACCCGCGGCAAACCTGAAGTAGATGCGTTCGTTGATGGACTCCATCTTCGTGAAGACCCGGAACGAATTCTGCTTCTCGATGCTGTTGCAGGTCAGGTTCACCACGTAGTGGATGACCTTGTTGCCCTTGTCGTAGGCCAGGTTCGAGTCGTCTTCCGGCGCGGCCGCCGCGAGCGAGACGAGGTGGACGTTGCCGGCGATGTCGGTCAGGAGCGCCATGCTGTCCGGGCCGGGCGAGTTGATGCGGGTGGTGAAACGTTCACTGAAAGTACAGTTCGGATCGGACAGCGGCAGTGGAACCGACTCCAGTACACGTATCTTCCCGTCCGTGTACACCGCCAGGACGTACCTGCGGTCAGCGCCTTCCCCGATGTCGGTGATGCCGACGCAGCCGGCGTCGAAGTTGGACAGGTGCAGTTTGGTCTCGACCAGCTTCGGACTGACAGTTCGGGACATCTTGGACAGATCGAAGAACACGACGGCACCATCACTACTGGACTTGCCGTTGACGGCTACCGCGAGAAAGTCACCGATCACCTGGCAGCCGCCGGGATGGCTCAGCCCGAAGGCTGGGATCGGTACCGTTCGGTTGCCCCCGTGGTAGGCACGACCGGAACGGCTCATGATGTACAGCTCACCGGAGCCCCTGCTGTTGTTCCTGGGCAGCAGCAGCCAATTTCGATAGATCGCGGCCGACTGGAAATGCAGATCAACCTTGTTGGTCTGCTTGAGGGGCGCGGTCAGCAGCTTGCTGTACACCCCCGATCTGGGAATTTCGTTCAGGGACCACTCGATACTTCTGATCCGGGTGGCCCAGGGACGCACGGTGGCGGCCTGGAAAGCGGTGATCCCGCCGCCCTCGAAACGTGTGGACCGCAGTGCGACGATCAGGCCGAACTCGCCGTAGTGCACGCGGAGGTCCCCAGCGGCCTGAGTGTGGTTGCGGTCCGAGATGCTCGTCGGCGGATCGTTTCCCGCGCCCGAGTACGTGAGGATGTTGTCCGGACGGTCTTTGTCGCGGAACAGGACGACGAGTTCGTCACCGAAGATCCCCACGGCGGGCGAATGGTCGGTGCGGGCTTGGCTGTTGATCGCGGGCGTACCCCAGGCTCTGCCGTCGGCCGAACTCGAGACCGCTACCTTCCCGTCGGCGGTGAAGACCGCGTAAACCTTGTTCGCGTGCGAGAGAAGTGAAGGGCGCGGGCCTGCCTTCTGGGCGAACGGCTGTTGGGGAAGCCAGGTCTCGCCACGTTCGGCGATGGTCAAGTCGATCTTCTTTTCCACGCCTTCACCCGCGGGCCGGAACAGCACGACGATGGCATCGTCCTCGGCCACACAGATGGCCGGCCGCATGGATGCGTTCACGTTGAGCACATAGGCCAGACCGTCCGCGTCGTCCCAGTTGGTGAACCTGGCCTGCAGTCTGAGGTACTGCAGGGCCCCCAGCTCCTCCCCGTCGTCGAGGAAGAACACGTACAGACCTTTGAAGTGCTGAACGACCACCGGCTGGGCGTGTCGAAGACTGACCCCGGCGTGCTCGGTGATGTTCTTCGGAGCACTCCACGTGCTGCCGTCGTGAACACAGGTCATGATGGCACTGACCGACGGGTCGAAGTAGAACAGGTGAAGCTTGCCCTGGTACACGATCGCTTCGGGCGCCGAGATCGACTCCGCGACCGCGGAATTGGCCCCACGCACTTCTTGGGGTGCCGACCAGGTCGCGCCGCTCGATGACACGCAGAAGGCGAGCGAGTTACGACCCTTCATCAGGAAGAATATGTAGCTCAGACCCTTGAACTGAATGACGGTCGGCGCATGTTCGGTCAGTGCGTCGTAGTGTTGAAGCGTGAGATCGCGCATTCCGGACCAGACGATTCCGCTGTCGGATCTGTGCACAACCGGTTCCACGGCCACCATCGCCCCTGCCCCGCCCTCCCACAATAATTCTGCCCGAATGCCGATTTTCGCACGCACCTCCTTTCACCGCTATCACACGATCAGGCGTCGCCCAGCCCTGTGGGACCGCACCCTTCTCCGGTCCGGTGTCGGATCCCCCGAAGTGATGACATCCGAGTCGACATCCTCCTGACGACGCCCCACCGAGTCGGCCCCACCCTGGACACCATGATGGAGTTGTTGCGCGACAACCCGATCGCGGCCGTGATCGCGCTGTGCGAGCTGGGCCTGTGGGTCCTCGTCGGCGTTGGGCTGAGCCTGCGGTACCTGGCCGGACTGCGGCGCGCGAGCACGGTCGTGCTGGCCTGCATCCCCCTGCTCGACGTGGCGCTGGTGGTCGCGGTGGCGCTCGACCTGCACCGCGGCACGCCGGTGAGCACGATCCACGGGCTCGGCGGGGTCTACCTCGGCACGAGTGTCGCGTTCGGACCCGCGCTCGTGCGGTGGGCCGACGTGCGGTTCGCACACCGCTTCGCCGGCGGGCCGAAGCCCGTGAAGGTGCCCCGGCGCGGCCCGGAACGCCTCCGGCACCTGTGGCGCGAGTGGTTCCGGATCGTCAACGCGGCCGCCATCGCGTCGGTGACGCTGCTCGGCCTCGCGCTGGTGGTCGCCGACGATGCCCAGGCGCCGACCCTGTACGGGTGGATCGGCCGCTGCTGGACGATCGTGGGCATCTGGTTCGTCGCCGGCCCGCTGTGGGAACACCGACCAGCGGGGACGTGACTAGGGTGGACCGGTGGCACGCACGCGGCTCTACCGGGACGGCAAGCTCGCCGCCGAGGACTTCCCGGCCGAGGAGATCACCGAGTACCTGCACGAGGACGGGGCGACGGTCTGGCTCGACCTCGTCTCGCCGAGCGAGGAGGACCTCGAGCGGGTGGCGGTCGAGCTCGGGCTGCATGAGCTGGCCGTCGAGGACGCCGTGCAGCCACACCAGCGGCCCAAGATCGACGTGTACGACACGCACTGCTTCCTCACCGCGTACTCGGTCGCCGTCGACAAGCACGCCCACCGGCTGACCAAGGCCGAGGTCGACGCGTTCGTCACCGACCACGCCGTGGTCACCGTGCACGACGACGACTTCGACATGGACGAGGTCGTGCGGCACTGGGACAGCATGGCCCACCTCGCGAAGCACGGCACCGGCTTCCTCGTGCACGGCCTGGTGGACCACGTCGTCGACACGCACCACGAGGTGGCCCAGCACCTCGACGACCTCGTGGAGTCGCTGGAGGACAAGGTGTTCACCGAGCGGCCGGGGCACGACCTGCAACGCCGCGTGGTGTCCACGCGGCGCTCGCTCGTCACGCTGCGGCGGGTGGTGCTGCCCATGCGCGAGGTCGTCAACTCGCTCGTCCGCAGCGAACCGCAGCTCGGCGGGCCCGAGATGACGCCGTACTTCCAGGACGTCTACGACCACGTGCTGCAGTCCATCGAGTGGACCGAGTCCCTGCGCGAGTTCGTCGCCACCATCCGCGAGACGCAGCTCAACGTCCAGGGCAACCGGCTCAACCTGATCATGAAGAAGGTGACGAGCTGGGCCGCGATCATCGCCGTGCCCACGGCCATCACCGGGTTCTACGGCCAGAACCTGCCCGTTCCCGGAGCCGGGCGCGCGTGGGGTTTCTGGGTGTCGAGCGCGGTGATCGTGGTGACCGGCGTGGCCCTGTACCGGATGTTCAAACGCCGCGACTGGCTGTGAGTGCCGCCACGCTGTCATGATTCCGTCAGCATTCATCCCGTAGGAGGCGGCCCATGGCCGGACAGTTCGAAGGCAACTCGGAGATCGACCGGCCCATCGCGGAGGTGTTCGCGTTCCTGGCCGCCGGGGTCAACGACCCGAAGTTCAGCCCGCGCGTGCAGCGGATCGAGAAGAGCACCGACGGCCCGGTCGCCGTCGGCACGGTGTTCACCAGCACCGTGAAGGACGCGGGCATGACGACCAGGCGCGCGTTCCGCATCACCGAGCTGGACGAGCCGACGAAGATCCGCTGGGCCGAGCAGTCGAAGAACCTCGTGACGGCGGTCGAGGGCGGCTACGACCTGACCGACCTCGGCGACGGCAGGACGCGCCTGCGGGTGTTCAACGTGCTGGCGGGTCACGGCTTCGGCAAGCTCGTCGCGGGTTTCGCGCTGAAGGCGGCGCAGAAGGACGCACCCGCGTTCGCGCAACGGATCAAGGCGGCCGTCGAGGCGTCCTGAGTGGACACCGCGGGCCAATGGCCTGGCGACCGGGAGCGCGGTTCCCCTACGCTCCCGGCATGCTGCCCTGGTCAAGTCCGTTAGCCGGCCGTATCGAGCACGACATCCTGCACAGCGAACTGCTGCGGGACAACCCTCTCGGCGACCCGCACGAGCGCCCCGTGTACGTGTACCTGCCCCCTGGTTACGACGACTCCGACCGGCGCTACCCGGTCGTGTACGTGATCCAGGGCTACACCGGTCACGTGGGAATGTGGTTCAACCGCCCCCCTTTTCGCCGCCCGTATCCCGAGCTGGCCGACGACGTGTTCGCCACCGGTGACACGCCGCCGGCGATCCTGGTCTACGTCGACGCGTGGACCGCGTTCGGCGGCAGCCAGTTCCTGGACTCCCCCGCGACGGGCCGCTACCACTCGTACCTGTGCGACGAGGTGGTCCCGTGGGTCGACGGCAGGTACCGGACGCTCGCCGACCCCGCCCACCGGGCGATCTCGGGCAAGTCGAGCGGCGGCTACGGCGCGATGATCACCCCGATGCTGCGCCCCGACCTGTTCGGCGCCCTGGCCACCCACGCAGGCGACGCCCTGTTCGAGGTCTGCTACCTGCCGGACTTCCCCCGCGCGGCAAGGATGTTGCGTGACGGGTACGAGAGCGACTACGCGAACTTCCTCGCCGACCACGCCCAGCGGCTGCACGGCACCAAGGACACCGACCTGGAGCTGATCGAGGTCTACGGCTACGCGGCCGCGTACTCGGGCAACGAGGACGGTTCGGTCTCGCTGCCGTTCGACGAGCTGGGCGTGCTCGTACCTGACGTGTGGGCACGCTGGCTCGCGAACGACCCGGTCCGCATGGCGGCGGAACCCCACCACGCCGAGGCACTCCGCGCCATGAAGGCGATCTGGATCGACGCGGGCCGCGGAGACGAGTACTACCTCGACTTCGGTGCGACGGCGTTCCGCCGCGCGCTGACGACCGCGGGCGTCAGCGACGACAACGTCCACTTCGAACTGTTCGACGGCCGCCACGGCGGGATCGAGTACCGCTACCCGCTCGCACTGGCGTGGCTGTGTGAACGCATAGCCGGCTGAGCGCCGCCTGTCAGGGCGCGCGGAGCTGGATCGCGATCAGGTCGTACTGGGAGTACGAGTTGATGTCGTCGGTCATCTCCAGGTGGATCTCCAGGCCGTCGCGATGCCAGGTCTCCTCCGGTTCGAGGCCCTCGGTGCGTTTGTCCGGGTCGCCCAGCTCCGCGCGCAGCAGGTTGGACAGGCGGGCGAACTCGTCGTCGAAGGCGTCGCGTTCTGCGTCGGGGTCCCGCTCCCAGACGTCCGCGTACTCGTCGTCGAGGTCGTCGACTTCCTCCTCCTGCGCGGAAAAGGCGTCCTCGTCGTCGTAGTCGTCCGTGTCCTCGTCGAGGTCCAGCGCGGGCCAGAACAGCGCGCACGGTAACCGGACGAACGCACCAGCGACACCCGGCTCGTCGCCGAGCTCAAGGCGCCAGCCGTTGTCCTCGTCACCGAAGAAATGCGGGGCGCTGGCGCCGGCCGACCACTCCAACGGTTTGCCGTCGGGTGCCCAACCGGCCTCCACCAGCGCCTTCTCGACGCCCTCTCGGGTCCAGTCGCTGGTCAGCGAGAGGAGGACCCTGATTTCCGCCGGGCTCACCGGCAGCTTCTTCATTGACACGCGTTGCAGCGTACTACCGCTGCGGCGCAAGGGTTTTGGACCACAGACTGGCGCCCTGCCCGTTGCGGAGGTCGACGGTCAGCGCACCGCTCCCGCCGTCGACGTGCACCTCGCCGAAGTGCTGGAACCCTTCGAGCGGCGACGCGTTCGCGACGGGCGGGGTGTGGGTGAACACCGCCCGGGGCCCGAACGTGGGGTCCAACGCGTTCGGGCCGAAGGCGCCGGCGTGCAGCGGACCGGACACGAACTCCCAGAACGGGTCGAAGTCCCCGACGGCCGCGCGGTCCGGCGAGTAGTGGTGTGCGGCGGTGTAGTGCACGTCCGCGGTCAGCCACACGACGTTGCGCACCCGCTTGCGCGCCAGTGAGCGCAGGACCCCGGCCAGCTCGTGCTCGCGCCCGCCGGGAGCACCGGGCAGACCGTTGGCGACACCCTCGAGGTCGGTGCCGTCCGGCACGGTCAGACCGATGGGCAGGTCGTTGGCGACGATCTTCCAGGTGGCGGTGGACCGGGACAGGCCGTCGACCAGCCAGTGTGCCTGCCGTGAGCCGAGGATGACGCCCTGGCCGTCCTGCGGTGCCGTGTTGGCGTCCTTGTAGGTGCGCATGTCGAGCAGGAAGACCTCGACGTGGCGGCCGTAGGTGAAGCTGCGGTAGACCCGGCCGTCGACGGCGCGGCGGCGGTCGATCGGCTGCCACTCGTGGAAGGCCTGGAACGCACGGCCGGCGAGTACGTCGACGCGCTTCTCGGTGTACTGGGGGAGGTCGAGGATCTCGCCGGGGTACCAGTTGTTGAGGACCTCGTGGTCGTCCCACTGGACGTAGGTGGGAACGCGGGAGGTGAAGGCCCGCACGTTGTCGTCGAGCATGTTGTAGGCGAACTGGCCGCGGTACTCGTCGAGCGTCTCGGCGACCTTCGACTTCTCGGGGGTGACGACGTTGCGCCAGATCCGGCCGTCCGGGAGGGTGACGGCCTCGGTGAGGGGGCCGTCGGAGTAGACGGTGTCGCCACTGTGGAGGAAGAAGTCGGGGTTGCGGCGGAGCATGGCGCGGTAGGCGGTCATACCGCCGATGTCCGGGTTGATGCCCCAACCCTGGCCCGCGACGTCGCCCGACCAGGTGAACCGGACGCTCTCCCGGCCGGTGGGGGCGGTCTGGAACGATCCGGTGACCGGGGCGCTGCGGACCCGGCCGTCGAGGTCCTCGGCGGTGACCCGGTAGTGGATGGTGCGGCCCGACGAGAGGTGGTCGAGGCGCAGCTTGCCGGTGCCGCCGGTGGCCGGGGTGAGGAGGGGGCCGCGGACGGTGCGGGCGTGGCGGAAGTCATCGTCGTAGGCGACCTCGACGAGCATGCGGGAGGGGCGGTCGGCCCGCGTCCACACGATCGCGCCGTCGGTGGTGACGTCGCCGGACTGGACGCCGTGGGTGAGGACCGGCCGCTGCCTGGCCGCCAACGCGACGCCCGGCGCGACGAGCCCGGTGCCGAGCACCCCCGCGCCGATCGCACCCGCGCGCAGAAACGTCCGCCTGCTGACCTGCTCGTTCGTCATGGTGCGGTTTCTAACGGCCCAGGAAGAACGGCGAGTCAACCGGAGGTGAACGTCTGCCGGGGTTCCAGTGGGTGGGGCGGGCACGTGCACCCGGCCATCGTCGGTCAACTCCCAGACCACCGCGTCGACCGGCATCCAGCCGACCGGCACCGGCCGCCGGGCGGTGCCGGGGCGGCGGCGGTTCGCGGGCCACACCCAGTCGGCGTGGTGAGGTGTCGTCTCGTCCACGAACAACACGACTCGCGCCACACAACCAAAGGCCTTCCATCAATCTCGCGATAATCGTAGGTCCACATCCGATGAATTGGCCGTGCGATCGAGTCGCTGGATGACGCACTCCTCTCCGCCGTGGAAGTAGAACGCACCGACGGGGATTTCCGCTCGGCGGCTCGACACCCACTGCTGCTCCATAGGTCTACGGCCTCGTCAATTGCCACATGACGTAGTCCGCGTTCCGTTCTACTCAGCTCCGCCAGTGGCAATTGGGCAATTTCTGGCGCACGTTCGAGTGACAGGCACACACGCTCCGTGTGAATTGCGCAAACACATGCTCCGATTATACGGTCACGTGCCAGAGACCCCTTTTTCAACATCACTACTATCACCAGGCGCAAGTCCGACAAACCCAGCCGAAAGAAGGCGTAGCTTGCGGTAACGGCAAGGGACGGCCGAGAACAAGTGGAGGGCGACAGTGCAGGGACGACTGTTCACATTGGTCGACACGGAGGTCCGCGACGGGATTTTCGCACGGAGAGTGGAAATTCCCTCCATCGACGGACACGCTGTCGTCATATATCAGCAGAATCTGTCAACACAACGGGGCACCCACGGAATTCGCAGTTCCGCGGTGCACGACGAACGATGAACACCATGGCGGGCGTGAGCGAACTGGACGTACTGCTGGAGACCGCAGGCAAACGCGGCTACCTCTGGCACATGTTCCGCGTCGACGGGCACGGACCCGAAGTGCTCGCCGGCGTCCTGCAGCACGAGGGGTGTGCGGACGTGTTCGTGTTGTCCGGCATCGGGAACGCACACGCCTACCGGGTACCGACCTGCATGGACACCGACGTGTTCGCCCCGACGCGGGTCTTCTGGTGGTACTGCGCGACTCCCGTGTGGACACTCAGGGCGGTCCTGACCCTGCGGGCGCCAGGAGAGCTGGGCGCGCTCATCCAGGCGCCCGCCGGCCTGGGTGTGCCCGGCGACCGCATGCCGGTACGCATCCGGCGCCGGACATAGTGAAGGGCGCGTCCGGGGGTTCCAGACGCGCCCTTCGGAAGACATCAGCCGATCGGGATCCGGTTCAGGTCGCGGTCCATCTTCGTCGACGGGACCGTGACGTTCACGGCCGAGACCGTCGGTGCCACCGCGGTCTCCGCCAGTGCGGTCGCGCCCGGCGCCAGCGACACCGGTAGCCCCAGCCTGCTGCGGCCCAGGTCGACCTGCACCGTCGCGCCCGTGCTCGTCGGGACCGTGTACTGGGTGTCCGACACCGTCAGCACCAGGCCGAGCACCCGGCCCGCGGGCAGCACGACATCATGCGCCATCAGGTCGAAGTTCACCGTGTACCAACGGCCCGGCTGCAGCGGCGTCGGGTGTGACAGCGAATCACGGTGTGCCGCGTCCACCCAGCCCCTGGTCATCACCGCCGCGTCGGACATGACCACGTCCTTGGCCGTGTCCCGATAACAGGCGTCATCCGTGGGGCTCGACGCGCCGTAACACGATTCGGTCGTCAGCGTGCGGATGCCCTCACCGGAGCCCTGGTAGTTGACCCGCGTCGCCGTGCCGTAGTCCACGAGCCGCGCGGACAGCTCCGTGTTGGGTTTGTCCACCCTGACCCGCAGCGAGATCGTCGTCGTGCCGCTGATCCGCAGGTCCCTCGGCAGCGGCGCCGACAGGAACACCTGCCTGCCCGCGATCGGCGTGTTCGGGTTCGCGACCAGTGTCCGCTCACGCAGGGTCGGGTCGTCCACGACTGACACTGCAGTACCTGGACGAGTCGGTGTCAGGTTTAGCGTGCCCGCGGTCCCGTCACCGGCGCCCAGCGACACCGGAAGAGTGAACGTGCCCCGCGCGGGCCACGTCGGCTCGTTCACCCAGACGTCGGGTGCTCGCTCGATCGTGGACATCGGCTCGCGCATGATGCCGTTGGGCAGGTCCTGCAGCCAGTAGTCGAACCAGCGGTGCAGGGTCTCCACCCATTCGGAACGCCGGAAGTCGAACGGGTCGACGTGTCCCTCCTGGCTGAGCCAGATCTTGCGGGGCACCCGGTTCTTCGCGAGCGCGTCCCACCACTGGGCGAAGTGCTTCGGCTCGACGTTGCCGTCGTTGATGCCGTGCACGACGAACACGCTGGCCTTCACCTTGCGTGCGTCCGGCACGAAGTTCCGCTCCGCCCAGAACGCGTTGAAGCTCCCGGTCGCGTTGTCGGAATCGGTGAGGATCGCGTCCCTGACCGGCTGGCACACCTCCTCGGGCCTGCCGTTGACATAGCCGGACAGCCAGTGCGGGCCGCCGTCGGTCGTGTAGAGGGCGCCGTTGTCGCGGTAGTAGTCGTACCAGCTGGAGATCGCCGAGATCGGCACGATGGTCTCGAGGCCCTCGACGCCGGTGGCCGCGACACCGTTGGCGACGCTGCCGTCCCACGACTTGCCGATCATGCCGACCTTGCCGGTGGTCCAGGTGGCCCTGGCCGGGGTGCCGTCCGCGTACGCGGCCCGGCCTCGACCGTTGAGCCAGTCGATGACGGCCTTGACGCCCTCGATCTCCTCCCGGCCGCCGACGTCGCCGCACCCGGTCGACCGGCTGGTCCCGTTGAAGTCCACGGCGGCGAACGCGTAGCCACGTGGCACGAAGTAGTTGTCGTAGAAGAGCGGGAACTTCGTGACGGTGCCGTCCGCCGCGTACTCCTTCAGCTCGCTCTCGTTGCCGCGGCCACAGCACTGGTAGTACGGCGAGGCGTCCATGATCACGGGGACCCTGCCCGCCGCGGCCTCCCTTGGGCGGACGAGGTCGACGGCCACCTTGTCCGGCACCCCGTCGCCGTCGTTGTCGAGCCGGGTGGTGACCCAGACGCTCTCCCGGATGGCGTTGGAATAGTCGTAGACGGGGACGGTTCGGGTGCCCTGGACGTGCGGTGGGCGGGGCGCGGCCACCGCGGCGGGTGGGGCGATGACGAGTCCGGCCAGCACGGCCGCGGCAGCGACCAGCACGGCCCGGCGCAGGGGAGGTAAGGCCATGTCGGAAACCTACCGGCGGCGCGGCACCACGTGGAAGGTTCACCGTTTGCCAGGCCCCCCGGTGCACTGAAGGACGCCTTCATAACACCCGGTGCACTGAAGGACGCCTTCGTAACACTCGGCGCACTGAAGGCGTCCTTCAGTGCGGGAGCCGGGGGCAGGAGGCGGGGGGCGAGGTCAGCGGATCGTGTAGATCCCGGTCGTCTCGGTGTGGTAGCCCTTCGCACCGACTGCTGCCGCCAGCGGGCTGCGGAAGTCCTCGCCTGCCGACAGGCACGCGAGCACGTGCGCGAAGTCGTACCGCGGCGTCCACCCGAGCGCCGAGCGGGCGCGGTCGTTGACGTACACGCGGTCGATGTCGTCGAACATGCGCCAGCCGCGCCGCCCGTACTCCTCGGGCTGGTCCGGGAACAGGCGCGCCACCACCGAGGCCGCCGACCCGTGCAGTTCGGTCAGGTGGGTGGGCGTGAACGGGGTCGTCGCGCTCACGATCATCCGGTCGAAGCCGATCGACGGGGCCGCCGCCATCGCGAGCAGGTGCGCGTCGACCACGTCCTGGAGGTCCACACGCCGGTACAGGTACTCGTTCGCCTTGAGGTTCGCGTCCTCGTAGGCGTTGCGGACCTCGTCGCGGTCGTCCGCCTCCGGGAAGAACCGGGACGTGCGCAGGACCACCACCGGCAGGCCGTGGTCGCGGTGCACCAGCTCGCACAGGTTCTCGGCCGCGGTCTTCGTGACGCCGTAGACGTTGCGCGGCACCGGCACGACGTCCTCGGTGATCCAGGTCGCCGGACGGCCCGCCCCCGGCGTGAGCGCGCGGCCGAACGCGCTGGTCGTGCTCGTGAACACGAAGCTCCCGACCCCGGCGGCCACCGACTCCTCCAGCAGCGTCAGCGTGCCCGTGACGTTCGTGTCGACGAAGTCCTGCCGGGTGTGCGAGCCGACGTGCGGCTTGTGCAGGGTCGCCGGGTGCAGCACCGCCGTGACCCCGGGCATGGCCGAACGGACCACGTCCCGGTCGGCGACCGAGCCGACCACCGTCGTGAACGGCGAGGCCAGCACGTCCAGGCCGACGACGTCGTGTCCGCGTTCCATCAGTACCCGGACCAGCGCTTCCCCGAGGTGACCCGCGCTGCCCGTGACGAGAATCCGCTCCATGGCGCCAACGTTAGGCAGTGGCCGCAAGTGGATTGGCAACGAGACGACGTATCGGTTCGTTGACCAAGTAGGGCACGGTTGGGGGCACGTGACGACGCCAAGGAGGTCATCGTGCGGTTCAAGGGGTTCCTGCTGACCCTGGTGCTGGTGTTCAGCACCCTCCTCACCCTGCCGGCTGCCGCGGAACACACCGGTGCGTGGGTGGTCTCGACCACTCGGCTCGACGACCGACTGGTCGAGTTGTCTGTCCACTCGTCGGCCGTCGGGCACGACGTCGGCGTGCGGTTGCTGCTGCCACCCGACTTCGACCGCTACCCGGCACGGCGGTGGCCGACGCTCTACCTGCTCCACGGTTGCTGCGACGGCGACACCGGTTTCCGCAGCTGGACCGACAAGACCGACGTCGAGGAGCTGACGGCGCACACGAACATGCTGGTCGTGATGCCGGAGGGTGGTCCTGCCGGGTTCTACTCCGACTGGGTCTCCGGCCCGAGGTGGGAGACCTTCCACCTCACCGAGCTGCGTCGCATCGTCGAACGCCAGTACCGGTCCGGCACGCACCGCGCGGTCGCCGGCCTGTCGATGGGCGGGTTCGGCGCGCTGTCCTACGCGGCCCGCCACCCTGGGTTCTTCCGCGCCACCGCGTCGTTCAGCGGGGTCGTGCACCCGACCTACCAGGGCACGAGGAGCACGCAGTTCGTGATGGACCTCGTGCGTGGCAGCGGCGCCGACCCGCTCGCGCTGTGGGGCGACCCGGTCGCGAACGCGGACGTCTGGGCAGCACACAACCCGTTCGACCTGGCCAGGAGGCTGCGGGGGACGAAGGTCTACATCTCCGCGGGCAACGGCGAGGCCGGGCCACTGGACGGTCCGGACGCCGGCTTCGACAGTCTCGAGCAGCTGCTCGGTGAGCAGTCGGTCGCGGTGGCGGACCGGTTGCGGGCTTCCGGGGTGCCGGTACGGACCGACTTCTACGGTCCCGGCCATCACGCGTGGCCCTACTGGGAGCGGGCGCTGCACCGGGCTTTCCCGCTGTTGGTCCGCGCGACTCGCTGAAACTTCTCGGTGCGGCTAGGCCGGTCGCGCCTCCTTACAGGCGGCCGATCGGCCTACAAACCCTTACCCCGGAAGCGTTGTCAGTCGTTCTCCAACGCGTGGCGCAGTGCCTTCAACGCGTAGTACACGCGTGACTTGACCGTGCCCTGGGGCACACCGAGCACCCGCGCGGCCTCCTCGACCGTGCGGTCACGCAGGTAGGTCTCGGCGAGGGCCTCACGGTGCTTGGGGCTCAACGCCTGGAGGGCGTCGGCGATCACCATGGCGGACAAGGAGTTCTCCGAATCGTCTGGGATGGTCATCGTGTCGAGCGGCGCGGCGTCGACCACGTACGGACGCACCTTCGAGCTGCGTCTTCCGTCGATGACCAGGTTGCGTGCGACCGTGTACAGCCATGCGCGCACGCCGATTGACTCACGGTCGAGTCGATCCGCGTTGCGCCAGGCGCGGACCAGGGTCTCCTGCACTACGTCTTCAGCCCATTGCCGATCGTTGCCGGTCAAGTACAGTACGTGACCGAACAACGCTCCGCCGAACTCTCTGTAGAGAGCCCTGATGAGCGCCTCATGTCTGTCCGAGACGTCGTCCGCGCCGGCAGGTTCCAATCTTGGAGGCCGGCTCACGGGGAGACATCTTTGCCCTATATGGGCACCGAAGTCGAGTGACCCAGGTCACACCTGTTTCCTGGCCGTGATTGAACCGTGATTCGAAGGTATCCGTCTTTGCTGGTGACCACACGTGTTGGTTCCCCGAGAGAAGTCCTTGCACAGAAAGGGAACTCATGAGCACCCGACGCGACCGGCAAGCCGAGCTCGCGAGGATCGTCCCTCTCGATCCCCGCGTACTCGCAGGCGACGCTTAGTCCATTATGGAGGGAGAACGCCTCGGTCGTGTCGTGGCGGTGGCGCTGTTGGCGCTACTCGCCCCAGTCGCCTGCGCGGCTCTGGGTGTGGGTACACCTTCAGTGTCCGGCCTCCCGTCGTCCACCGGCAGCGCACCCCCCGCCGCGCGGCCACAGGACGGCGAGGAGGCCCCCACCGCCGAAGCGTCACAGAAGAAGACGAAGATCGTGCGAACCGGGCCTTGGGCGGCACCGGCGAGCCACCACCAGGTACGGCACGCGAGCAAAGCGCGGGTCCGCGCGTCCGTTTCCTCCGACCACACCGTGGTCGACCACGAACTGACTGAAGCGCCGTTGGAGCAGGCGCGGAGGTCGACCACACCACCGCACTGGGACCGGCGACCTCTACACCAGAGGCAACGCCCGTCGCGATGCGCTACCTCCGCACGCGGTGACGCGTCCCGAGTAACACACGAAACGAGGCAGTGAACGATGGGTCGACACAAGAACCCGCAGTACAACCGGAAACGCCTGGTGGTCGCGGGTGTCGCAGCCGTGACGACGCTGGGTGTCGCTGTTGGCATCGGCATCTACGGCAACGCGTTCGCCGACCAGTCCAACACAGCGGCGAGTCAGGAATGTCTTCCTGCTCCTCCGTCCGTGAGCGTGCCGGCGACGACGACCACCACGGAGGCGCCCCCGTCGGAGACGGCACCCACCGAGGAGCCGACGGACACCGAGACCTCGAGCGACACCGCCACTGACACGGGCACAGACACGGCGTCGGACACCGCCACCGACACGGCGACCGACGAGCCGACCGACACCGAGACGTCCGCCACGGACACCTCGACCTCGGAAGACGCGCCGATGGACAACTACGCGGCCGACAAGCTGCTGTCCCTGAACGGCCACCCGGGCAACGGCAACGGTGGTCGCGGCAACGGCGGCTACGGCGGTGGCAACAACAACGGTGGTCACGGCCAGCCGCCGACCCAGTCGAGCGCCCCTGGCGACGAGGGCGGCCCCGTACCGTCCGAGACGGCCCCGCCGGTCCCCCCGGGCGACTCGATGGGCCAGTTCCCCGGTGGCGCGCAGTGCCAGGACGCGCTCGGCCCGTTCCCGCAGGACTTCGTTGACATCCGCAAGGTGCGGCCGTCAAACGTCGGCCAGCAATCCCGTCGCGGCGGCGCGCGCAACGTGTTCACCGTCGACTGCGGCACCAACAAGAACGGCCACGGCAACTCGGCGAACATGATCGCCGCGCCCGGCAACGAGAACGGTGCACAGCACACGCACGACTACGTCGGCAACCTGACCACGGACGGCTTCTCGACCAACGAGAGCCTGGCCGCAGGCGGCACCACCTGCAAGAACGGTGACAAGTCGGCGTACTTCTGGCCGATCATCCGGATCCGCAACAAGGGTTCGAAGGCCGTCGACCCGCTGAACGCGCACAACATCGGCGACCCGATCCTGCCGGTCTCGGCGAAGATCGAGTTCCGCGGCAACGCGGCGGGCCCGGTCGTGGCGGCCCCGCAGTTCCTCCGGGTCCTGACCGGTAACGCCAAGTCGGTCACCCAGGCCGGTGCGAACCAGAACGCCAAGTGGACCTGCACCGGGTTCGAGAACCGCATCACCGCGAAGTACCCGCTGTGCCCGCGCGGCAGCCAGACCGTCCGCATCGCGGACTTCCCCGGCTGCAACGACGGCAACACCGACAGTGCGAACCACCGCACGCACATCGCGTTCGCGGACGCCCAGGGCAAGTGCCCGGCGGGCATGAAGGCGATCCCGCAGCTGCGGATCACCCTCAAGTACAACCTCCCCCGCGGGAAGCTGTTCGCACTTGACGCGTTCCCCGATGAGAAGCACAGTCCCATCACCGACCACAATGACTTCGTCAACGTGATGGGAGAGCAGCTGATGAACCAGGTCGTTCAGTGCGTCAACACCGGGCGTCGATGCTAGAACTCGCTGCTGCGAGCCATGATGATGGCGTACGCGAGCTGTCCGTACTCTCGGCACGGCTCGCGTACGCCCTCATGTGCCTGACGCTCACGTGGGGCGTGCTGGTCTCGACGGGCTGGTTCGACCGGCTCACGGGCAGGCACGCCCTTCGGTCGTCCCACCAGGTGTTCGCGACGATCACCCTGTCGTTCGCGTTCGTGCACGGGGTCTCGTTCCTGATCCTGGACAAGGACGCGCTGCCGCTCGGCCGGGTGATCATCCCGTTCACCGGCCCGCTGCGGGACACGTTCGGGACGCTCGCGTTCGAGGGCATGCTGGCCGCGGCCATCTCGGTGGGCCTCAAACGCTGGACGAACTACTGGCGCTGGCTGTGGATCCACCGCCTCGCCTACCCGGCGTTCGTGCTCGGCGTCCTGCACGCGTTCTTCCAGGCCCTGGCCAGGGGCACGCTGTCCGCCGTCTACCTGGGCGGACTGACGCTCCTGATCCCGACGGTGACGGTGACGCTGCTGCGGTTCGTGCCACCGAAGGCACTGGAATCCGCAGGACTCGCGGAAGGTGGGCCATGAGCGGAGCTTGCGGAGCGAATCACCAGCACTCAGGATGGCGCCGCGCCCGCGGAGGGCGGCGGTATAGCGGAGCCTGCGGAGCGTTCCGACGCCACGGAGCGGGAACGGTGACGTCATGAGCGCAAGTAGGTACAGGGTCAGCGTCGACAACGATCGCTGCCGCAGGTTCGGTATCTGTGCCGCGGAAGCCGGACAGCTGTTTCGGTTGACGCCCAGCGGTGGGTTGCGATACTTGCGTGCCGTGCCGGCTGAAGCTCTGCCCGCCGCCCAGGCGGCGGTGCGCAGCTGCCCGACGCTCGCGATCGAGTTGGAGGAGAGGTAAGACCAATGGCTGAACGCATCGTCGTCGTCGGCGCGGGCCCCGCGGGTCTGCGCTCGGCGGAGCGGCTGCGGGAACGGGGGTTCGGCGGCGAGCTCATCGTCGTCGGAGAGGAACCGTACCGGCCATACCACCGGCCAGGGCTGATCAAGCCGCTGCTGACCGGCAAGATGCGGCCGCGTGACCTGCGGCTGCCGGTGCTCACCGAGCTCGACGCGACCTGGCGCTACAACACCCGTGCCTCGCACCTCGAGCCGGAGGAGCACGTGCTCCACCTGCCGGGCGGCGAGGAGATCCCCTACGACGGCCTGATCATCGCGACCGGCGCGCAGCCCCGCCACCTCGAGGGCGCGCCCCGCCACGACCCGCGCGTGCACGTCATGCGGACGGTCGCCGACGCGATGGGGCTCCAGAAGAACCTCTCCCGAACCCGCCACCCGCTCGTCATCATCGGCGGCGGCTTCGTGGCGTGCGAGCTGGCCTCCGCCGCCCGCGCCATGGGCCGCGACGTGACGATCATCGTGCGTGGCCCGTCGCTGCTGCGGCACGTGCCGGGCGGTGACTTCAGCCAGACCATCAGCGCGCTGCACGAGGCGAACGGCGTGCAGATCCTCACCAAGGCGTGGGTGCACCACTGGGTGCCCCAGCCGGAGGGCATCGCCATGCACCTCAACACCGGCCAGGTCGTGTTCGCGGGCGCCGTCGTGCTCGCGGTCGGCAGTGTGCCCGCCGTGAGTTGGCTGCGTGGCTCCGGGCTGATCCTGGACGACGGCATCATGTGCGGGCCGACGTGCCACGCCATCGGCGCCAACGACATCGTGGTCGCGGGCGACGCCGCCCGGTGGCCCAACCTGCGCTTCGACTCCGCGCCCCGGCGCGTCGAGCACTGGTTGAACGCGGTCGAGATGGGCCGCGCGGCCGCCGAGAACCTCCTCGCGGGCCAGCAGAACGCCCGGCCGTACACGCCGCTGCCCCGGTTCTGGACCGACCAGCACGGCATGCGGATCCAGGGTGCGGGCAGCCCGGCTCTCGCGAAGGACACCATCCTGCTGACCGGTCCGGTCGAGGTGAGCCGCCGCGTGACGGGTTACGTCGCGGCAGGCAACCTGGTCGGCCTCATCGGCTGGGACACCCCGCCCGCGATGCTGAAGTGGACCAAGGAGCTGGAGGCCCAGTCGACGAAGGCCATGCGCCTGCGCCTGGCCCGCCGCTCCCCCTCCCGCCCGGCACCGCGTGCCGACGTCACGACCCAGCTGCCGCTGGCCCGCCTGACCCCGACCTACGACGAACTGCCACCGCTGCGCCCCTGACATCATCTGAGCCGTGTCGCGAGCGCTGTCGAGCAGAACGATCGTGGTGTGGTCCGTAGGGCTGGTGGTGGCTGCCGCGGTGGCAGTGACACTGCTGTGGGCGTTCGTCGGCGGTGACGACCCCGCCGACGAACGACGACTGGACGCCATCCGCACGGCGTCCAGCCTGGTGATCGGCGCCGGTGGGGCGGCGGCGCTGCTGTTGGCCGCGCGCCGCCAGCGGTACGTCGAGCTGGACCTGGAGCAGAAGGAGCACGACGCGGACGAGCGTCGGGTCACCGAGCTGTACGGCAAGGCGGCCGACCAGCTCGGCAGCGACAAGGCACCCGTGCGGCTCGCAGGCGTGTACGCGCTCGAGCGGCTGGCCCAGGGGCAGCCGGCACACCGGCAGACGGTCGTGAACCTGCTGTGCGCGTACCTCCGGATGCCGTACGAGCCGAGCGAGGAGACGCGGCAGGAGCGCGAGGTGCGCGGCACGGTCCAGAACGTGCTGGAGACCCACCTGCAGCCCGCCGCGCCGGGCCGGTTCTGGCCGGACATCGACCTCAACCTGACGGGTGCGTGGCTCTCGTTCTTCTGGTTCCGCAACTGCCTGGTCCGCCAGGGCGACTTCCGGGGCGCGGTGTTCCACGAGATCGTCGCGTTCCGGGACTCGCGGTTCACCGGCCGCGCCTACTTCGGCGGCGCCCGCTTCGCGGGCACGGCCGACCTGCGCCAGATCTCGTTCGAGCGGGCCACGTTCCGCGACGCCCGGTTCGAGGGCGAGGTCGACTTCGGCGAGGAGCCCGCCACCGGCCGCCAGGCGGACCTGACCGGGGTCACCGCGGTTGCCAGCGCCACCCGTCGGTGGCCCGCCGGTTGGGCGGACGAGCCGGACGAGGACGTTCCCGAGGTGCTACGCGTGGTCCGGTCATAGCGGGGCCGACCACTCGACGGTCACGTGGTCCGGCTCGAACGTCGTGGTGGCGTTGTGGTCGGCGGCCGTCTCCTTGAGCACGGTCGGGTCGTCCGGCTGCGTGCCTGTCAGGAGGACACGCAGCCGGCCGTCCTCGTCGGTCGCCTTCACGCGGACCGAGCTCTCGAACAGCGGCATGACGTCACGCAGGAACGACTCGAGCGCCAGCGGGGCCTTCAGGTCCACCCGGCCCTCGATGGACGGCCTGGCCTGCAGCTCCGGGTCGAGTGCCCCGATCACGTCGACGATCGAGCGGTCGCCGTTGAAGACGTGGGAGCGGATCTCCCGCAGCACCCGGTCCATGTCGGCCGTGACCGCCCGCAGCGCCGGTGCGGCCGACGGGTGGCGGGCCGCGGCGGACTGGAGGGCCAGGCTGATGCCGAACAGGTCGCGCACGGTCGTCGACCCGAGGTCCTGCGCGATGCGGTCGGCCTCGCGCAGCCGGACGAGCTGTTCGGTCGACCGGTTCTCGCGAAGGATGCGGTCCCGTGTCTCGTCGAGCCAGCGGGTGAGCGTGAGCACCGCGACGACCCCGACGACGACGGCCAGGGCCGCGGCCGGGATCGGTACGAGACGGGCCCACGACCCGCCGGACGAGACCTGTGTCGACAACACTGTCGTGACAAGCGTCACCAAGAGCAGCGATATTGCGCCGCCTACGAGAACGTAGAAGCGCCATCTGAGCGTGCTCAACCCCATGGGAAAAATAGTAGTTACCCACAGCTACCGCACAACCGTTGCTCGACAACGGAAACAATTGTCAAGTCGGCACTGTGGGAAATATACGAACCATCGGCGTTCAATGGCAGGTCCACCGGACCGGAAACGTCCCGAGATCATTCGCCGGCGCGACGAACCCGCCTGCCTCCCGATCCCCCATCGCCGTGACCGAGCCGGGCACGTAGCCTGCGGGCGAGGGCAGCGGGACGGGCGTCGAACCGTTCCACAGCAACGGTTCCCCGACCCGGCCCGCCCCGACGACCACCCCGTCCCGGCCGACCGCCACGGCCGCCGTGCCACCGGGGAAGACCTTCGCGGGCCGCCCGTCGAGCCCCCAGCCTGCCGCGACCATGTCCTCACCCGCGGCGCCGACCACGAACCCGTCCCGCATGTCCCGCACGTCGCCGAGCTCCACCGGCACGCGCGGGCCGTCGGGATTCCACGCGAATCCCTGCCACCGGAGTTTCCCGTTCTGAATATGCCCGGTGCGCGCGACGACGGTGCCGTCATCATCGATAATCGGTTGCCGATAAGCGGCATAACCCGATGGCATGGCGAGAATTCGCGCGGGGCCGTCCAGGGGCCAGACCACGAGCGCGGCGCCGTCGTACCCGACCGCGTCGCCACGCGCGTTGACGTCCATGGCGACCGACGTGCCGCCTGCGGGCAGGTACTCGTACGCCCCGTCGAACCGCACGGCACGCGGCCGCCCGTCCGTCCCGGCCGCACTGCCCACCGCGATCCCGTCCGGGTTGACAGCCCGCAGCTCGGTGGCCGAGCCGAACGCCCGCCCCGCCGCCACGAGCCTGCCGTGCCGCCACAGGACGCCCTGGTCGTCCGCGACGCCTGCCAGCCAGTCGCCCGCGCCGCCGGTGACCCGCCCGGCGAACGCGCCCTCCGGCAGGGGAAGCAGCTCCGCCGACCACACGCACTCCGCCCGGCCGGGACCCACCGCCGCGGCAGGGGAAGCACCGACCATGGCGACCACGGCACACACGACTGCGACCACTCGACCAGTTTCGATCATACGTTCGAATCTACTGGATCATGGTCGCCCTGTCAGGGAGAACGGAAGATCTCGGCCAGTGTTTTGCGCACCGATTCAACGCGAAAACAGTCGCCGACGGGCTTGCCTGCCACGGATTCAGTCGTGAAGATGGCAGGCATGAGCGAGAAGCGCACACTCCGGAACTTCGTCGACGGCGCGTACACCGAACCGGCCACCGGGCGGTACACAGACGTGGTCGACCCCAGCACCGGTGAGGTCTTCGCGTCGGCGCCGCTGTCCGGGCCGGAGGACGTCGACGCCGCCATGCGAGCCGCGTCGACCGCCTTCGAGACCTGGCGCACGACCGAGCCGAAGCAGCGCCAGCTCGCCATGCTCAGGTTCGCCGACGCCATCGAGGCCAGGGCCGACGAGCTGGTGGACCTCGAGTGCGAGAACACCGGCAAGCCCCGGCAGCTGACCCTTGACGAGGAGATCCCGCCCGCGGTCGACCACTTCCGCTTCTTCGCCGGGGCCGCCCGTGTACTGGAGGGCAAGTCGGCGGGCGAGTACATGGCGGGGCACACGAGTTACGTGCGCCGCGAGCCGATCGGCGTCTGCGCGCAGGTCACGCCGTGGAACTACCCGCTCATGATGGCGGTCTGGAAGATCGCCCCCGCCATCGCGGCAGGCAACACGGTGGTGCTGAAGCCGTCCGACACCACTCCCCTCTCGACGCTGCTGCTCGCCGAGATCGCGGCGGAGTTCTTCCCGGACGGCGTGTTCAACGTGGTGTGCGGCGACCGGGACACCGGCCGTGCGCTGGTCGCGCACCCGGTCCCGCAGCTCGTGTCGATCACCGGTTCGGTCCGCGCGGGCCGCGAGGTGGCACTGGCGGCGGCGCAGGACCTCAAGCGCGTGCACCTCGAGCTGGGCGGCAAGGCCCCGGTGGTGGTCTTCGACGACGCCGACATCGCCGCGGCGGCGGAGGCCATCGCGGTCGGCGGCTACTTCAACGCGGGCCAGGACTGCACGGCGGCCACACGGGTCATCGCGGGCCCCGGCCTGCACGACGAGTTGGTGGCGGCGCTGGCGGAGCAGGCACGCAACACCCGCACGGGGCCGCCGTCGGACCCGGACGTGCTCTACGGCCCGCTGAACAACGCCAACCAGCTGTCCAGGGTCAGCGGCTTCCTGGAGCGGCTGCCGGACCACGCGTCGGTGCGGGCGGGCGGCGAGCAGGTCGGCGACCGAGGCTACTTCTACGCCCCCACGGTGGTCTCCGGGCTACGGCAGCAGGACGAGATCATCCAGGACGAGGTGTTCGGCCCGGTCATCACCGTGCAGCGCTTCACCGACGAGGCCGAGGCCGTGGCCTGGGCCAACGGCGTGGAGTACGGCCTGTCCGCGTCCGTGTGGACCAGGGACCACAGCCGGGCCATGCGCATGACGGCCGCGCTCGACTTCGGCTGCGTGTGGGTGAACACGCACATCCCGTTCATCTCGGAGATGCCGCACGGGGGCTTCAAGCACTCCGGCTACGGCAAGGACCTGTCGATGTACGGGCTGGAGGACTACACGCGCGTCAAGCACGTGATGCACAACATCGGTTAGGGCTCGGCGGGAAGCTGCTCGACGGCGTCCTCGCCGTCGGGCGGCTTCTCCGGTTCTTCGACCTGTTCCGGCGGACCGTCGAGCAGCTCCCGCAGCTGACGCTGACGGATCGCGTTGGCCTGGCGTCGCTGTCGCAACATGGTGTGCTCCCTTCGTCACACACCACGGTAGAACTCCGGCAGCGGGAGGGCTCCCGGTTTTCCCGAAGTCACTGCTCCCGCATGCCCCACGGGGAGGCGTACTCCTTCAGCAGGTCCAGGAACGGGACCGCGTCGAAGGCCTCGGGACCCAGGACGCCGGTCCCCGACCACGCGCCGGAGGCGAGCAGCTCCAGTGCCACGACCGGGTTGATCGCCGTCTGCCACGCGACGGCCTGGTGGCCGTACTCGCGCATGGACCACTCGTTGTCGACCACGTGGTAGAGGTACACCTCGCGGGGCACGCCGGAGAGGTCCAGCCCACGCACCCACGTGCCCGCACACGTCTTGCCACGCATCCGCGGCCCGAGGCCCGCCGGGTCCGGCAGGCACGCGGCCACGACGTCACGCGGCGACACCGAGACGCCGCCGACCTGGACAGGCTCGACGGAGGCCAGGCCGGTCCTGTGCAGTGTCTTCAGCACCTCGATGAACTCGTTGCCGAGGCCGTACTTGAACGTCACCCGCCTGGCGGACACCCACCTCGGGATCAGCAGCACCTCCTCGTGCTCGACGTTCACGCACTCGACCGGGCCGATGCCCTCGGGGAAGTCGAACACCTCCGGCTCGGAGAACGGCTCCGTGGTGTACCAGCCCAGGTCCGACTCCCAGATCACCGGCGGGTTCAGGCACTCCTCGATCGTCGTCCAGATCGAGAACGTCGGGGCGAAGGCGTAGCCGTCGACGACCAGGTTCGCGCCGTCGCGCACGCCGACCTCGTCGATCGCGGAGAACAGGTGGTCGGCGGCGTAGCGGGCGAAGACGTCCGAAAGCCCCGGCTCCACACCGATGCCGACGAGCGCCAGACGTTCCCTGGACGCCCACAGGGAGCCCTGCGCGAACTGGTCGTCGCCCAGTTTCACGCCGGGTCGCGAGTACGGCGCCTCGGGGTCCGGTGTGGACAGTGACATCGCCATGTCGAGGTAGTCGGCACCAGCGGCCAGCGCGCCCTCGAAGACCGGCATGACGAAGCGCGGGTCGACCGCGTTGAACACGTGCGTGATCCGGTGCGCCCGGCACAGGTCCGCGACCGCGTCGGCAGAGGACGCGTCCACGGTCACCGACGAGAACCGGGCGTCGACCACGCACGCGTCCGCACGGGCCGCCGAGTAGTCGGCCACCACGTAGGACTCGAAGAACTTCCGCCGCGCGGCGATGGCCACGGCCGCGGAACCCACCGCGCCAGCACCGATCTGGAGCACCCTCATGCTGTCCCCTCACCCGAACATCGATGATGTGCTCCGCGAACTCCGCTCATACGAACTCGGCCTTCCGCCGACCGCGTAGCTGCACGATGACCACGAGCACGAACGCCAGCACGAACACTGCCGTACCGATCACGTTGACCTGGCGGGGAATCCCGCGCTGTGCCGCACCCCACACGTACATCGGGAACGTGACCGTGGTGCCCGAGTTGAAGTTCGTGATGATGAAGTCGTCGAACGACAGCGACAGCGACAGCATCGCCGCGGCCGCGATGCCCGGCAGCACCAGCGGGAGCGTGACCTTGCGGAAGGTCTGCACCTCGTTGGCGTACAGGTCCATCGCGGCCTCCTGCAGCCGGGGGTCCAGCGTGGCGAGCCGCGCCTTGACCGTGACGACCACGAACGACACGCAGAACAGGATGTGTGCCACGACGACGGTCCAGAACCCGAGCGGCACCCGCAGCGTCACGAACAACGCGAGCAGCGACGAGCCCATCACCACCTCGGGGGTGGCCATCGGCAGGAAGATCAGCACGTTCGTCGTGGCCCGGCCGCGGAAGCGGTGCCGTGCCAGCGCGAACGCCATCAGCGTACCGAGGATCGTGGCCACCAACGTTGCCACCAGGGCGATGCCGACGCTCACCCGCAGCGCGTCACCGATCCCGGCCGCACCGAAGGGATGCAGCCAGTACTCCAGTGTCCACTGCGACGACAGGTCGTAGGAGAGCCGGTTGGTCGGCTTGTTGATCGACAGCAGCAACACCACGACGATCGGCAGGAACAGGTACGCCAGCACCACCAGCCCGACGACGAGCACCCAGTGGTCCGCCACCCAGCGCCAGAACCGCACTCAGACCACCTCATCCGTCCCGGCCGCGCGGACATAGCTGAACACCATCACGAGGATCGTCGCCATCAACAGGAACGACAGCGCGGCGGCCTGCGGGTAGTCGAGCCGTACCAGGAACGCCGAGTCGATCACGTTGCCGATCATGTACTCGTTCGGCGTGCCGAGCAGTTCGGCGTTGATGTAGTCGCCCGCCGCCGGGATGAACGTCAGCAGCGTGCCCGCGATCAGGCCCGGCATCGACAGCGGCAGCGTCACGCGCCGGAACGCGGTGACCGGCTTGGCGTACAGGTCACCGGCGGCCTCCAACAGCCTGCCGTCCAACCGTTCCAGGCTCGCGTACAGCGGGAGCACCATGAACGGCAGGAAGTTGTACACCAGCCCGCACACGACCGCGGCCGGTGTGGCGAGCAGCCGGAAGTCGTCGGGGAAGAACGGCAGGGCGCGGAAGAACCCGACCAGGGCACCGTTGTCGGAGAGGATCGACTTCCACGCCAGCGTGCGCACCAGGAAGGTGGTGAAGAACGGCGCGATCACGCACACCAGCATCAGGTTGCGCCACCGGCCCGCCTTCACCGCGATCGCGTACGCCAGCGGGTAGCCGAGCACCACGCAGATGATCGTCGCGAGACCCGCGTACACGGCGGACCGCACGAGGTGCGGCCAGTACGCGGCGATCGCGTCGACGTAGTTGCCGAACGCGAAGGTCTGCGAGTAACCCAGCTCCAGGCTGCCCGCCCGGTCGTAGAGGCTCGTGCCGGCCAGCTGCACCGACGGCACGACGAAGAACAGCAGCAGCCACAACCCACCGGGTAACAGGAGTAGGTAGGGCGTCCACTTCCGCCGCCGCGACACGGGAGGCGGCGCCTCGACCGGCGGACCCGCGCTCGTGGTCGCCGCAGCGCCGACCAGCGCGGTCACGGGGCGATCCCGAGCGGGTCGGCCGAGTACTGGGCCACCTCGTCGTCGCCACTGCCTGCCGGGCGGTCCAGTACGAACGAGTGCGGCGGGTACCAGTGCGCGACGACCTCGGTGCCCGGCGACAGCGGCTCCCCGGCGGCCGCGTTCGCCGAGAACACCGACATCTCCTGTCCCCACGGGGTTCTGAGCAGGTACTCGGTGCTGACCCCCGCGTAGCACGTGTCGGTCAGCACTCCCCTGACCTGGTTGTGCGACGCGGGTGCCTCCTCGCCGGGTACCGCGAGCCGCACCTTCTCCGGCCGCACGCCCAGCCAGACCCGGCCGTCCGTCGAACGAGCACGGCCGACCGGCGCGGCGAACCGTTCCCCGTGCGCGGTGAGGAGGACGTCGTCACCGTCCTTCCCGGACACCTCGGCGGCGAACAGGTTCGACTGGCCCAGGAAGTTCGACACGAACGGCGAGGACGGGTACTCGTAGATGTCCGTCGGCGCACCGAGCTGTTCGATGCGGCCGTTGTTCATCACCGCGACCGTGTCGGCCATCCACATGGCCTCCTCCTGGTCGTGGGTGACGTGCAGGAAGGTGATGCCGACCTCGGTCTGGATGCGCTTCAGCTCGATCTGCATCTGCCTGCGCAGCTTGAGGTCCAGCGCGCCGAGCGGCTCGTCCAGCAACAGCACCTGTGGTTCGTTGACCAGCGCGCGGGCCAGCGCGATCCGCTGCTGCTGGCCGCCGGAGAGCTGTGCGGGCTTGCGCTTGGCGAACCCGGGTAACTGCACGAGGTCCAGCATCTCCGCGACCTTCTTCGCGACGTCCTTCACGCCGCGCTGCCGCAGCCCGAACGCGATGTTGTCCTCGATGTTCAGGTGCGGGAAGAGCGCGTAGCTCTGGAACACCGTGTTCACCGGCCGCCGGTAGGCACGCAGACCGGTGATGTCCTTGTCCCCCAGGCGGATCGTGCCGTCAGTCAGCTCCTCGAGCCCGGCGACCATGCGCAGCGTCGTGGTCTTGCCGCAGCCGGACGCGCCCAACAGCGCGAAGAAACTGCCCTGCGGCACGGTCACGCTGAGGTCGTCGACAGCGGTCATAGCCCCGAACCGCTTCGTAACGTTCTCCAGTACGAGGTCAGCGTTCATAGTTCGCTCTCGCTCCTCCGCCAACGGCGCTCCCGCTCACGGCCATGGTTCATGCTCCGATCACCTGCTGGAACCGCTGCTCGTAGATGCGTTCCTGCGCCTCGTTGAGCGCCATGAACACCTTCGTGTTCGCCAACGTGGACTCGCTGGGGAAGATCAGCTCGTTCTCCGCCAGCTCCGGGTCGATGTTCGCCATCTCGTCCTGGGCACCGACCACCGGGCAGATGTAGTTGACGTACGCGGCCAGCTCGGCAGCCACCGCGGGCTCGTAGTAGTAGTTCATGAGCATTTCGGCGTTGGTCTGGTGCGTGGCCTCGTTGGGGACCTGCATGTTGTCCGACCACAGCATCGCGCCGGACTCGGGCACCACGAACTGGACCTTCTCGTCCTCGAAGTTCAGCTGGATCACGTCGCCGGACCAGCCGACGCACGCCGCGATGTCGCCCTTCGCGAGGTCCTGCGCGTAGTCGTTGCCGGTGAAGCGGCGGATCTGCCCCGAGTCGACGGCCGCCTGCAGCGTGTTGAGCGCGCCGTCGAACTGCTCCTCGGTGAAGTCCGACGGGTCGTGGCCGTTCGACCGCAGGATCAGGCCCATGGTGTCCCGCATCTCGGAAAGGCACGTGACCTTGCCCCGTAGATCGGGCCGGGTCAGCAGCTCCTCTACGGTACGGACCTCGCTGGTGACGTTGCCGTTGAACGCGATGCCGGCGAGACCGCTCTGCCACGGCACGGCATACTCGGTCTTCCTGTCCCACGGGCGGCCACGCAGCTGGGGCAGCAGATTAGCGTCGACGTTGGGGAGCTTGTCCTTCCGGAGCGGCTGCACCCAGCCGAGCCGGATCATCCTCGCCGCCATCCAGTCGGTGAGGACGACGATGTCCCGGTCGATCGCCTGGCACGTGGAGAGCTGGTTGCGCACCTTGCCGAAGAACTCGTTGTTGTCGTTGACGTCCTCCTGGTACGTGACCTGGATGCCCGTCTGGGACATGAACGCGTCGAGCGTCGGCCGCTTCGACTCGTCGTCCTCGTCGACGTCGATGTAGAGGGGCCAGTTGGACACGACGAGCGACTTGTCGGAACCGGACTCGTCGGTGGCGCGGCACGCGGCCGGGTCCTGGCGGGTGCCCGGCATGCCGCAGCCGGTGGCCAGCAGACCCGTCGCGGCCACCAGGCCACGCAGGACGGTCCTGCGGGACGTTCGGTTCTGTCCCGACAGAACTGCCGCCGCCTCCGGGGAGAGCGGCGTGGGGGCCCTGGTTCGCATGGCGACTGATACTGACACGCACTTTCCCAGTGGACAAGGGATTCCGTTGTCACGGTCGCGCTACGCAACGAAATACGCCAGACTCATGGCCGTAATCAGGGAGGTTTGATGGCGGATCTCGACGACGTCTCCAAGGCGATCATCGAACAGCTGCAGGAGGACGGGCGTCGCCCGTACGCCACGATCGGGCGGGCCGTCGGGCTCTCCGAGGCCGCCGTGCGCCAGCGCGTGCAGCGCCTGCTAGACGCCGGGGTCATGCAGATCGTGGCGGTCACCGACCCGATGCAGCTGGGCTTCCCCCGGCAGGCGATGGTCGGCATCCGCACGTCGGGTGACCTGGAGACGGCCTCGGACAGGCTGGCGGAGATCCCCGAGGTCGACTACGTGGTGATCACCGCGGGCTCGTTCGACCTGCTGGCCGAGGTGGTGGCGAGGGGCGACGACCACCTGATGGAGATCCTCAAGAAGATCCGCGCGGTCGACGGGATCACGAGCACCGAGACGTTCGTGTACCTGAAGCTCCGGAAGCAGACGTACTCCTGGGGCACCGTCTAGCCACGAAATCCGCAGCGGTTCACCCGATCCACCGAGCTTCACGCTTGCTGATCGCCGGTTTATGTGCGGTAATCGAAGCATGGCCGACAACCTCTGGATGCACTTCACGCGTATGTCGTCGTACGCGGACGCGCCCGTGCCGACCATCGCACGCGGCGAGGGCCCGTACATCTGGGACACGAACGGCAGGCGCTACCTCGACGGGCTGTCCGGCCTGTTCGTCGTGCAGGTCGGCCACGGCCGCGAGGAGCTGGCCGACGCGGCGGCCAAGCAGGCTCGCGAGCTGGCGTACTTCCCGATCTGGTCCTACGCGCACCCGAAGGCGGTCGAGCTGGCCGAGCGGCTCGCGACACTGACCCCCGGCGACCTCAACCAGGTGTTCTTCACGACCGGCGGGTCGGAGGCGGTCGAGAGTGCGTGGAAGCTCGCCCGCGCCTACTTCAGGCTCGCGGGCAAGCCGACCAAGCACAAGGTCATCTCGCGGGCCATCGCCTACCACGGCACCTCGATGGGCGCGCTGTCGATCACCGGGCTGCCCAGTCTGAAGGCCGACTTCGAGCCGCTGGTGCCCTCGACGATCAGGGTGCCCAACACGAACCTGTACCGGGCGCCCGCCGGGACCGCTGGACCGGACGGCACCGACGCGGAGGCGTTCGGCCGCTGGGCGGCGGACCGGATCGAGGAGGCCATCCTCTTCGAGGGCGCGGACACTGTCGCGGCCGTGTTCCTGGAGCCGGTGCAGAACGCGGGCGGCTGCTTCCCGCCGCCACCCGGGTACTTCCAGCGGGTGCGGGAGATCTGCGACCGCCACGACGTGCTGCTGGTGTCCGACGAGGTGATCTGCGCCTTCGGCCGCCTCGGCGAGTACTTCGGCGCCACTCACTACGACTACCAGCCGGACATCATCACCTGCGCCAAGGGCCTGACCAGCGGCTACGTCCCGCTCGGCGCGATGATCGCGAGCGACCGCCTCGCCGAGCCGTTCCGCCACGGCACCAACTCGTTCGCCCACGGCGTCACCTTCGGCGGTCACCCGGTCGCGTCGGCCGTGGCGCTCGCGAACCTGGACCTGTTCGTGCGGGAAGACCTCAACGCACACGTGCGGAAGAACTCGCCGCTGTTCCGGTCCTACCTGGAGCGACTGTCCGACCTGCCGATCGTCGGCGAGATCCGCGGCGACGGGTTCTTCTTCGGCATCGAGCTGGTCAAGGACAAGAGCACGAAGGAGACCTTCTCGGACGACGAGGCCGAGGCACTCCTGCGCGGCTACCTGTCGAAGGCGCTGTTCGAGAACGGCCTGTACTGCCGCGCCGACGACCGGGGGGACCCGGTCATCCAGCTGGCGCCGCCGCTGATCTGCGAGGAGACCCAGTTCGCCGAGATCGAGGGCATCCTGCGGGAGGTCCTGACCGAGGCGTCGACACGGCTCTGGCCAGCCCGCCCCCGAGGTATCCGCTAACCACTGCCTGGTCCGGCAGCCGGGCCCGGGCCCCCGAGCTTCGCCCTGCCAGGTCCGCCCGCCTTTCCCCTGCCCTGGTCGTCGCCGGGACCCCGGCCGGGGCTGAGGTCGGGGCTGACGGCGTCCTTGGGCGTCTCGGCCGGGGCGCCGTCGTGGTCGACGGGGTCGACCTCCTCCGGCGGGACGCTCCCCTCCCGCGTCTCCCGCGTCGGCTCGGGCGACGGGGTGTCCGATGTGGACTTCTGGGACGGGGTGGCCGTGCTCTCGATCTTCACGGGGTCCACCACCGGCTCCTCGAAGAGCTGGAGCTGGCCGACGGTGAACACGAGCGTCCCGATGACGACCGTGGCCGCGGCGGCCACGCCGGCGAACACGCGCCGCGAGCGGGCGAGGACCGGCGAGACCATCGGGACCGTCTGGCCTGCCTGCAACGCACGCAACAGGTTCACACACTGTCCCGCGTCGGGCCGCTTCTCCGGATCGGTCGCGGTCATGGCGGTCAGCACGGCCTGCCAGTTCGGGCCCCAGGTGTCCGGTACGTACGGCGGCCTCGCCAGCCTGGCCAGCGCCATCTCGACGTCGGTGCCCGTGTACTCGGGGTGGCCCGTGAGGCATTCCAGCAGCACGAGCCCGAGCGCGTAGACGTCGACGGGCGGGCCGGGATGGCGGCCCTCGACCTGTTCCGGCGCCAGGTACCCGGCCGTGCCGACGAACTCCTTCGAGTCGGTGATGTTCGCGGCACCCAGGGCCTTGGCGATGCCGAAGTCGGCGAGGTAGCAGTCGTCCTCCTCGTCGAACAGCATGTTCGACGGCTTGAGGTCGCGGTGCACGATGTCGCGCGCGTGGATGTACTCGACGACCTGGGCGACCGACACCCCGATCTCCGCGACCCGCGACGGACCGAGCGGGCCGATGTCGAGCCGGTCCCTCAGCGTGCCGCCCCTGGCCAGACTCAGTACCAGGAAAGGACGTTCACCGTCGAGACTCACGTCGAAGACGGTCAGCAGCCCCGGGTGCGAGAGGCTCCCGAGCAGCTCCGCCTCGGAGATGAACCGCTGCATCCCGGTCCCGGACGGGAACGCCCGGTACCGCTTGATCGCCACCGCCCGCTGGAGGCGCAGGTCCCACGCCTCGTAGACATCGGCCATCCCACCCCGACCTAGCCGGGGCCCCAACTGGTACCGGCCGTCGAGGATCACGGGTTGCGGTTACCCACGTCACTCGGTGTGGAAACGTGTGCGCTTATGGTTGATCTGGACGATGTGGACGCTGTCGTCGTGGGCGCGGGCCCCAATGGACTCGTCGCGGCGAACGTGCTGGCCGACGCGGGTTGGCGGGTGCTCGTCTGCGAGGCGGCGCCGGCCCCGGGCGGCGGGGTGTCCTCTTCGGAGCTCGCCGCGCCCGGGTACGTCGCCGACCACTGCAGCGCGTTCCACCCGCTCGCCGCCGCATCACCCGCACTGCTGTCCCTGCGGCTCGAGGACCACGGCCTGCGGTGGCGGCACGCACCCGCCGTGCTCGCACACGTCTTCCCCGACGGCAGGCACGCGGTCATGTCCCGGCGCACCGAGGACACCGCCCGCTCGCTCGGCGGCTTCAGCCCCGCCGACGAGGAGGCCTGGCACACCGAGGTCGCCTACTGGCACCGGGTCCGCGACGACGTGCTCGCCGCCCTGCTGACGCCGTTCCCCCCGGTGCGTGCCGGGCTGCGGCTGGCACGCACACTGGGCGCGGGTGACCTCCTGCGGCTGGCGCGGATGCTGACGCTGCCCGCACGCACGCTGGCCGACGAGCGGTTCGCGGGCGACGGCGCGAAGGCCCTGGTCTCGGGCTGCGCCCTGCACACCGACCTCGGTCCGGACGACGCGGCGGGTGGCGTGTTCGGGTGGCTGCTCACGATGCTGGGCCAGGACGTCGGCTTCCCCGTGCCGGAGGGCGGCGCCGGGCGGCTGACGGACGCGCTGGTGTCGCGGCTGACGTCGCGAGGAGGCCGGATCGACTGCGCGAGGCCGGTGCGGTCGGTGGTGGTGGCGGGCGGCCAGGCGCTGGGCGTGCGGGACGCGGCGGGCGAGCTGGTGCGGGCACGGCGGGCCGTGCTGGCGGACGTGCCCGCGCCCACCCTGTACCGGGACCTGGTCGGCGAGGCCCACCTGCCCGCGCGGCTGGTGGCCGATCTGGCGAGGTTCCGGTGGGACCACGCGACGGTCAAGGTCGACTGGGCGCTGTCCGGCCCGATCCCGTGGTCGGCCGGCGAGGTCGGTGGGGCCGGGACCGTGCACCTCGGCGCGGACGTCAACGGGATGGCCGACTTCGCGAACGACCTCGCGTGCGGTCGGCTGCCACGCGACCCGTTCGTGTTGCTCGGGCAGATGACGACGGCGGACCCGACCCGCTCGCCTGCCGGTACGGAGGCGGTGTGGGCGTACACGCACGCGCCGCGCGGTCTGTCGTGGACATCCGGCCTCCTCGCGGGGGTGGCGGACCGCATCGAGGGACTGGTCGAGGCGCAGGCTCCCGGTTTCCGGTCCCTGGTCGTGGGGCGGGCGGTGACGGGACCGGCGGACTTCGAGGCGCACAACCCGAGCCTCGTCGAGGGGGCGATCAACGCGGGTACCTCGGCGATACACCAGCAGCTGGTCTTCCGCCCGCTGCCCGGTCTCGGCCGCGCGGACACGGTGGTGGACCGCCTGTTCCTGGCGGGCGCCGCGGCCCACCCCGGCGGCGGCGTCCACGGCGCGGCGGGCGCCAACGCGGCCCGCGCGGCCCTGGCCAGGAACGGCGTCCCCGGCTACCGCGTGGCCATGGCCGCGGCCCACCGCCTGCTACACGGCTGAGATCCCCGCCAGCTCGCGAAGCTCACGCAGCCCCAGTGCCGGTGTCGGCGAGCCGGTGGCCACGCCGAGGCACACGTGGTTCGCACCCGCCGCGAACTGGTCGGCGACCCGCCTGGCGATGGTGTCCACGTCGCCCGCCGCGACCATCGCGTCGACGAGGCGGTCACTGCCGCCGCCGTCGCGGTCCTCGTCGGTGAAGCCCGTCACCTCGCGGACCATGCGCCACCTCGACGGCACCATGTCGCTGTGGGCAAGCCAGCCCGCGACGGACGAACGAGCCAGCTCCCTTGCCCTGGTGCGGTCCGGCTCGAGCACAACCGACTGGTGTACCGCCAGAACCGCGTCCGGCCCCATCAGCTCCCTCGCGTACGCGGTGTGCTCCACCGGGAGCAGGTACGGGTGGGCGCCCGCCGTCCGGTCGGCGGCCAGGCGCAGCATGCGGGGACCGAGCGCGGCGAGTACGCGACGCGGCGGGGCGGCAGGCGCCGGGCCGGTCAGGCGGGCCTCGTCCATGGCCGTCAGGTAGTCGGTCATCGCCCCTATCGGCGGACGCCACCGGTCGCCGGTCATCGCTTTCGCGCCGACGCCGAGCCCCAGGACGAAACGCCCCGGGTACGCCTCGGACAGGGTGCGTTCCGCCTGTGCCATGGCGGCCGCGGGCCTGCGGTAGATGTTCGCGATGCCGGGGGCCACCACCAGACGGCTCGTCGCGGACAGCAGGAGTCCCGCCTGCGTCGGCGCGTCGCGGCCCGCCCCCTCGCCGAACCAGACCGTGCCGTAGCCCAGCTCCTCGATCTCGGTCACCGCGTCACGGACCACCG
Organism: Actinophytocola oryzae; assembly: GCF_004364325.1. GTDB lineage: Bacteria > Actinomycetota > Actinomycetes > Mycobacteriales > Pseudonocardiaceae > Actinophytocola > Actinophytocola oryzae. Next base: position 366,516 of record NZ_SOCP01000003.1, read on the forward strand.
GCCACGGGTTCTCGTCGAACGCCCATGTCCACACCCCGAGCCTGCCGAACATTCGTGTCTCCTTCGCGATAAGCTGAGGACCCCTCCGCTTGAACTTACGGAGGCCCCCTCCGATTAGGCAAGGGTGGATCATGAGAGCCGACGCGCGCCGCAACTACGAGCGCCTGCTCACCGCCGCGCACGAGGTGTTCGCCGAGCAGGGCACCAACGCGTCGCTCGAGGAGATCGCCAGGCGTGCCGGGGTCGGCATCGGCACCCTCTACCGGCACTTCCCCACCCGCGAGGAACTCCTGGTGGCCCTGCTCAACGAGGGCTTCACGGCACTGCGGAAGTACGCGGAGGCTCTGCTCGGGGCGCCGGACCCCAGGGAGGCGCTGGCCGAGTGGCTCGCCCGGTTCGCGTCGGGCTCGGGGGCCTACCGGGGCCTGTCCGGCTCGGTGCTCGCCACCTCCGGGCAGAAGGACTCGCCCCTGTACGACTCGTGTCACGGCATGCGGACCGCCGGGGCACGGCTGATCACCCACGCGCAGCAGGCGGGGGTCCTCCGTCAGGACGTCGACCCGATGGACGTCCTCGCCCTCGCGGGCGCGGTGTCGTGGGTGGCGGAGCAGATGCCCGACGACGGCGGGCTTCCCGGCCGCCTGCTCGGCCTCGTGATGGACGCGCTAGCTCGATGACCTCGCCGTCACGCGCTTGAAGCCGACCAGCGCGCGGTAGCTGGGCCTCGCGGCGAACATCGCGAGGTTCCACAGCGCGGGCGTGCCGACCTCGGCACACAGGTGCAGCACCTGCTCGTCGCCGGCCCAGACACCGATGTGGGCGCCCCAGGGGTCGGGCGTGGTGTTGAACAGCACCAGGTCCAGGGGTTGTGGCACGGTCACCCGCTGGGTCGTGGCCGTGTCCGACCACAGCTCACTGGACCGCAGCTCGGGCGGCGCGAGCCCGAAGTGCCACAGCACCTCGAAGGCGAACAGCTGGCAGTTCGCGCCCTCGGCCAGCCCGGGACGCTCCCGCACCCCGGCCGCGCCGGGGTAACGGGCACCGACATACCGGACCTCCCAGAAGGTGTCCGGCAACTCGATCATCCTGGCAGTTTCACCACCGTCACGAAGAAGTCGTCGATCTGGCGGATGACGTCGATGAAGCGGTCGAAGTCGACCGGCTTGCTGACGTAGGCGTTGGCGTGCAGCGAGTAGCTGCGGACGATGTCCTCCTCGGCCTCGGAGGTCGTCAGCACCACCACCGGGATCACCCGCAGCTCGGGGTCGCCCTTCAGCTCGGCGAGCACCTCGCGACCGTCGCGCCGCGGCAGGTTCAGGTCGAGGAGGATCAGGCCCGGTCGCGGCGCGCCCTCGTAGACGCCCTCGCGACGGAGGAACTGCAGCGCCTCCTCGCCGTCCTGCACGACGTGGAGCTTGTTGCGGATCTTGTGGTGCTCGAACGCCTCGCGTGTCATCAGCACGTCGCCGTCGTCGTCCTCGACGAGCAACACGTCGATCACGTCCAGCGGGGTCGGGTCAGCCATCAGCATCCTTGTCCTCGTCGATCACGGGCAGAGTGAAACAGAACCGGGACCCGGATTCCACCGTGGCGTCCAGCCAAATCCTCCCGCCGTGGTATTCCACGATCTTCCTGCACATCGCGAGGCCGATCCCGGTGCCCGGGTAGTCGGCCTTGTTGTGCAGCCGCTGGAAGATGACGAAGATCCGCTCGGCGTACTCCTCGTCGATGCCGATCCCGTTGTCGGCGATCGCGAACTCCCAGAAGTCGCCGTCCCTGCGCACGGTGACCCGGACCTTCGGGGCCTCCTCGCCGTGGAACTTCATCGCGTTGCCGATCAGGTTCTGGAACACCGCCGTCAGCAGCGGCACCTCGGCGGACACCTTCGGCAGCGGCTCGGCCTCGATCTCCGCCCCGGTCTGCTCGACCGTGTAGGACAGGTTCGCGAGGGCCTGCGCGAGCACCGTGTCACACGAGACGACCACCGGGTCACGCACGATCCGGCCCACCCTGCTGAACGCGAGGAGGTCGTTGATGAGGATCTGCATGCGCTTCGCGCCGTCGACGGCGAAGGCGATGTACTGGTCGGCGCGCTCGTCGAGCTGGCGCTTGTAGCGTCGTTCGAGCAGCTGGCAGAAGCTCGCCACCTTGCGCAGCGGCTCCTGAAGGTCGTGCGAGGCGACGTAGGCGAACTGCTCCAGCTCGGAGTTGGACCGCTCCAGGTCGGTGCTGCGCTTGTCCAGCTCGGCGTGCGCGACCGTGAGCGCCGACAGCTCCTGGAGGATCCGCTCACGCATCAGGTTGACGTCCGCGCCCAGCTCTCGCACCTCGCGTGGGCCACTCCGCCCCACCTCGTGGCCGAAGTCGCCACGCGCGACCGTCCTGACCTCCTCGGCCAGCCGCGAGATCGGCCGGATGGCGCCGTAGCGCAACCCGATCGCGAGCGCGATGATGATCAGCGCGAACGCCACCGCCACGCCGATCAGCACGAAGTTCGTGGTGGTCGCGGCGTTGTCCAGGGTGGCGGTCGCGTCGAGGCGGGCCGTGTTGAGCCGGTCCTGCAGGTCGTCGAGTGCGTCGCGGACCTGGTCGAAGTACCCCTTGCCCTGCTCGACCGACGCGCTCGGCGCGGGCTGGCCGGACCGCGTGACCTCGGTGATGGTCGGCTGGGCGTAGGCCGTGCGCCACGTGTCGGCCCGCCCGACCACGGCCCGCAGCGCCGTCGAGGTGTCCGGCAGATCGGCGAGCAGCACGGTCAGCCTGTTCACGGACCGCTTCTGGGCGTCGACCCCGACGACGTACGGGTTCAGGATGTCCTCGTCGGCACCGAGCGCGTAGCCCCGCACGCCCGTCTCCTGGTCCACCAGCGACGACTGGAGCTGCAACGCCTGCTGCAGCGCCGGGTCGATCCGGTCGACGACCGTGGCGCGCGCGTCGGCGAGCCGCGACAGCGCGAAGCCGCCGACGATCACCGCGGCGATCAGGAACACGGCCAGCGTCGTCAGGCTGACGTTGATGATCCGCCGCAGCGGCCAGCGGGTCGCCTCAGCCATGGCTCAACGCCACCACGGCCATGTCGTCGTCGAGCTCGCCGCCGTTGAGCTGCTTGACCGCGTCGATCACGTGGTCGATCAGCAGCTCGTCGCGCAGCCCGTGGCCGATCGCCGACTCGACGAGCCCGATCAGCCCGTCGACGTCGAGGCGCCTGCTGCGTGTGCCGACGCGGCCCTCGATCAGCCCGTCGGTGTACATCAGGACGGTCCACCCTTCACCCAGCTCGACCTCGCTGCTCGGCCAGCGCGTGCCGTTGCCCACCCCGACCGGGGTGCGGACCGGGGCCTTCATCTCCCGCACACCGTCGCTGTTGATCAGTAACGGCGGTGGGTGACCCACGAGGAACAGCGTGCCGGTCCGGCGCGAGGGGTTGACCGAGAGCATGCACAGCGTGGTGAACAGGTTCGGCTGGTAACGCTCATGGGTGAACACCTGGTTCACGACCGTGAGGGTCTCGGTGGACGGGCGCTCGGCGAGCACCAGGGTCCGCCACGCGACGCGCATGGTCACGCCGAGCGCGGCCTCGTCGGGCCCGTGGCCGCAGACGTCGCCGACGACGGAGTGGACGGTGCCGTCGGCGGTCTCCACCACGTCGTAGAAGTCGCCGCCGAGGAGGAGCCGCTGGCCACCGGGCGCGTAACGCGGGGTTACCCGCAGGCCGTCCGACACGATCGGTGTCGGCAGCAGGCCGCGTTCGAGCCGGCCGTTCTCCTCCGCGTAGATCTGGGCGTCCCGGAGCTGGCGCTGTAGGCCGTCGGACCGCTCGCGCTCCACGGCGTAGCGGATGACCCGGTCGAGAAGTGGTCCGTCCACCTGACCTTTGACCAGGTAGTCCTGTGCGCCGAGCCGGACCGCCTCCTCGCCGAGGTACTCGTCGGCGAGCCCGGTCAGCACGACGACCGCGACGGAGGGGACGTTCTGCTGGAGCCAGCGAAGGCCGTCGAGCTGGTAGGTGTCGGGCAGGCCGAGGTCGAGCAACACGCACGTCGCGTTCTGCACGGCGGCCTTGGCCTCCGCGAGCGTACGCACCCGTTGCAGGTCGAAGGCCTTGCCCGTCTCGAGCAGGAGCTCCTCGACGAGGAACGCGTCACCGTCGTCGTCCTCAATCAACAGCACCCTGGTCGCCGCGGGGCTCTCACGGATCCCGCTCAACGCACCAACCATGTCCTGGCCCTGCTCGTCCCTCACTCCCCGGGTGCCGACCACGGACGGTCGATACGACTGTTCACATCCTAGTCAGACCCCGGCGACAGGTGAGTAGCGGTTCGGTCCCGCACACTGGTCTGACCTGGTCGGTAGGGAGCGGTCAGTTCCGCGAGGGCCAGCACCCACGCCGGGTCCACGCTGTAGGAACTGTGGCGGCGCATGGCGACCTTGGGGGTCAGGACGCCGTCGGAGGCGCACGGGTCCTGCAGCCGCCACTCGGTGTCGCAGCGGCGCAGGCCCGTCGCGGCGTTCTGTTCGTCCACGCACAGCCCCGGGGTGTCGATCCGGTAGGACTCGAACGGCGGTTCGGGTGTCCTCCCCCAGCTCATCACCGGGCCGCCGAACGGGTCGGTCTCCCGGAACAGGGAGATCCACCGGCCCGACAGCACGTCGTTCTTGAGCCGGCACAGGAACTCGTGGTTCACGTACGCCGGGAACGCCCGCGCGTACGCCAGCCGCAGCTGCGAGCCGTACGTCAGCAGCGCGACCTTCGAGTGGTACTCGGCGGGCAGCCGCGTGAGGGCGGCCGCGGCGATCATGCTGCCCTGGCTGTGGCCCGCCAGGACCAGGAACGTGCCCGGCCGGGACAGGTGCCACTCGATCCGGTGCCGCAGGTCCTCGATCACCTTCGGCGAGTACGGCGGGGGCACCAGCGGGTGCACCGCCGCGGGCCAGAACGACACCACGTCCCAGACCACGCAGGCGCCCCGGCGCACGGCACTGTCGCCGACGGCCCGCCTGCCCAGGTAGACCAGGAACCCGCCGAGCAGCAGCAACGCGATCGTGCCGACCGTGACGAGGTCGAGGCCGGGCAGGTCGCGGCAGTCGGACAGCCACGTGCCGCCCGGGTGGCAGACCGACGCGCCCATCTCCCCCGCCGCCTCGACCACCGCGGCGACGGTCAGCACGGTGCCCGCCGCCGCGATCGCGAAGGCGCCCCAGTGCATCGAGAACTTGAGCCGGCCCAGCCACCACGCGACGGCCACGCCCGCGACCTGACCGTCCGGCAGCACGTCCTGGGACGCCGAGTTCCGCACCTTCTCGCGGTACCCCTTCGTGGACGACGCCAGCCACACCGCGACCACCAGCACCAGCAGGACGACCAGCGCGACGGCGGCCCCCGCGGCGAACGCGATCCTGAGGTAGAACAACGGGAGCGTCATCGAGGACGGGGCGTCGTGGGGGCGGAGCAGCCGCAGGACGCCGTAGGCCAGCGCGGCCGTGAAGCCGACACCGAGGAACATGCCGAGCGCGGCCACCACCGGTCCGGCCATGCCGCCCAGGAAGCGCCGGAACGGTGGCGGTGCCGTGGAGCCGCGGGTCTGGAGCGCCAGCACGAGCGTGGCGACGATCAGCACCAGCAACGCCGTGAGCGCGAGGACCGCCGCTCCACGACCGAGGTCGCCGATGCCGGGCAGGATGCCCCGCCTGCGGCCGGGGTAGTCGGTCACGAGCGACATCGCCACGACCGAGGCGACGAGGAGCGCGACGCCGAGCCACAGCACGATGACCGGCAGGGTCGCGGCGAAGAACTCCTGCACGCCACGGCGTTCGCGGGTCGGGTCGCCGAGCAGCGCCGTGTGGACGACCGTCCACAGTGCGAGGCCGACGGCGAGCCAGTACAGCACCGGGGTGCCGCCGAAGGTGCGGGTCAGTGCCGCCGCCAGTACCGAGAGGACGGTCAGGCCCGCGGTCAGGTGCAGGTGGCGGAGCGCGGGCATGTCGCGGTCGCCGGTGAAGAACTCGCCGCCGGCCAGCGCGGTGGTCGGGTTGGGCGGGCAGGGCGCCACGGCGGGTGTGCGCAGCGGGCCGACGAGGAAGCGGATCACCAGCAACGCCACCACGACCACCGCGAAGCCGCCCGCCAGCCACCAGCGTGGGTCGCCGCCCCGGTCGTCGACGCCGGTCCACTGCCACGCGAACAGGTCGACCGCCGCCTGGGCCACGGCCAGTGCGACCAGTCCGGTGAGCACGAGCGCGAGCACACGCAAGGCGGCACGGGCCACGACCCGCGCCGTGTTGCCGCCGCCACCCGGCAGCATGAAGTACGCGGCATTGACCAGGCCGAACGGCACGAGCGCGAGCCACAGCGCCTGGCGCCAGGTGCCGGAGGTCTGCGGTCCCCAGTGGTAGCCCTCGATCACGTGCCCGTCCGCGGCACGCACCTCGTTGCCCGCGGCGTCCACCGGGCGGAAGAACCTGCCGTCCGGATCGCCTGCCACCTGCTTGACCAGCGGGTGGTCCAGCATGTCCACCGGCGGCGTACCACTCACCCCGTGGACGCGCAGTTCCACGAACATGACCCAGAGTCGCATCTCTGGGGCGATCCGTTACGGAACGGTGAGGAAGTTCACGACCGTCGGGGACGCGACCGAGCGGAACTCCTCGAAGTACGCGTGCCTGGCGTGCGGGATGAGCACGGCGTGGGCGTCGGGAATCCGGTCGGCGAGCAGTGGGGCGTTGGCGGCGGGGTTGAACACGTCGTCGGCGCCGTGCAGGACGAGCGCCGGCGCCACGATCTTGGCGCACGCGTCCCAGCCGTCGTGGTTCCTGCTGGCGAGGAAGTGGCCTCGGCGGGCGTGTTGCGGCATGTCCGGGTCGCCGATGGTGTGGAACGGTCCTGGGTGCGTGGCCAGCCAGTCCGGTGTGTACATCAGCTCCAGCAGAACCCGCTGTGCCGCGTCGCGGTCGCGCTGGGCGAGGGCGCGGCGAAGCTCGGCACTGCGTTCGACGCCGTGTCGTGCGCCCGGCGACGTGCAGCCGAGGACCAGTCGCCGGACTCGCGACGGGTGGTCGGCGGCGAGCCACTGGGCCGCCCGGCCTCCCATCGAGGTGCCGTAGACGTGGGCCTGGTCGACGCCGAGGTCGTCGAGGATCGCGACCACGTCGGTGGCGAACACCCTGGTGTCGTAGCCGCTCTCGGGCTTGTCGCTGCGTCCGGTGCCTCGGTGGTCGAACACGACGGTCCGGAAGTGGGCGGCGAAGTCCTCGCGTGCCACGTCCCACCAGTGGTGGTTGTTGGACTGCCCGGCGATCAGCACGAGCACGTCGTCGCCGTGCCCGTCGACCTCGTAGTAGAGGGAGGTGCCGTCGGCGGCGTGGGCGAAACTCACGCCGCCAACGGTAAGGCTAGGCCGGGACGTCCCTTCTACGGAATCCCGTGAGGCCTGCCACTGTGACTATCGCAGCGATCACGGAAAGCAGTACCAGGGGAAGTGCGGTGACGTGGCCGCCGGGCAGCTTCGGCAGGTGCGTGAACGGCGAGATGTCCAACACCCACTGGTCGAGTCCCGCGGCACCGCCGACCAGGGTGACCAGCAGGCAGACGACGAGCGCGGCCCACGCGGCGGCCGTGGCGCGGGGCAGCAGGCCGAAGAGCAGCACTGCCACGGCCGAGAGGATCCACACCGCGGGCAGCTGGACCACCGTGCCTGCCAGGAGGCGGGGCAGTTCGCCGCCGACGTCGTGGACGTCGAGGCCGTGGGTGATGCCCATGGCGAGGCCGGCCGCGACCAGGACGACGGCCGGGCCGAGCAGGGAGAAGACGAGGTGGCCCGCGAGCCAGCGCAGTCGGCCGGTGGCCGTGCCGAGCACCGGTTCCACCCGACCGTCGGCCTCTTCGGCGCGGGCACGCAGCATGGCCTGGATGCCGTAGGCGCCGGCGATCAACCCGAAGAGGCCGGCTGTTCCCGCGAGGTAGCTGTCGATGAGGCCGGAGGCGCCGCCGAGGCGTCTGAAGGCGTCCGCCATGGCCCTGTTGTCGCCGACGAGGTCGCCGACGCCCTCGGCCAGGTAGCCCATGACGACGCCCAGTGCGACGAACCCGCCGGTCCACGCGGCGAGCAGGCCGCGGTGCAGGCGCCAGGCCAGGGCTAGGGGTGAGCCGAGAGTGCCGACGGCCGGGCCGGGGCGGGTTGGCAGGAGGCCAGCGCCGACGTCGCGGCGGCCGGACAGCAGGACCGCGACCGCGACGAACACCGCGGCCGCCGCGAGGACCACGAGTGCGAGCCAGGTCCGGTCGACGCCGAAGGGGCGGATCGCCTGCACCCAGCCGATCGGGGACAGGCCTGTCACCCAGGTGAGTGGTCCGTCGGTCATGCCGCTGACGTCGCCGACCACGCGTAGTACGTAGGCGACACCCAGGACGGTGATGCCGATGCCGCGGGCGCTGCCCGCACCCGCGGTGAGCTGGGCGGCGACCGCGGCGATGCCCGCGAACACCCAGCCGGTCGCGGCGAGTTCGAGGCCGAACGCGAGCGAACCCGCGCCGGGGAGACCCTGGCCCGCCATGGCCGCGGCGAGCACCAGACCCATGACGAGGCTGGCCGCGCACGTGGTGATCAGCGCGGCGGCGAGGGCCGCGTGCCTGCCGACGACGGTGGAGCCGACCAGCTCGCGGCGGCCGGCCTCCTCCTCGGTGCGCGTGTGCCGGATGACGGTGAGGACCGTGACGAGGCCGACCACGACGGGCACGAACCCGGCCCGCCACGCGACCAGCTCGCCGAGGCTGGACCCGAACAGCCGGCCGTAGAGGGCGACGAAGCCGGCGTTGGCGGCGCTGGTCGCCGCGTACTGGGCCTTGTCCGCGGCCGTGGGGAACACGCCGTCGATCGTGGCGATGTAGGAGACCGGGACGAGCGCGATGAACAGGACCCAGAGGGGCATGATCACGCGGTCGCGGCGCAGGATCAGGCGGACGAGCTGCCAGACGCCTGTCACCGGGCCACCTCGTAGTGGCGCAGGAACAGCTCCTCCAGCGTCGGCGGCTGGCTCACCAGCGACCGGACGCCCGCGGAAGTGAGCGCCCGCAACGCTTCCTCCAGCTGCGGCGTGTCCACGTCGAACTTCACGTGGCCGTCGCGGACCCGCAGGTCGTGCACGCCAGGCAGGTCCGCGAGGCCGTTCGCCTCGCCTGCCAGGTCCGCCTCGATCGACGTGCGGGTCAGGTGGCGCAGGTCGGCCAGGGAGCCGGTCTCGACGGTGCGGCCCACGCGGATGATCGTCACCCGGTCGCACAGCGCCTCGACCTCGGCCAGGATGTGACTCGACAGCAGCACGGTCCGGTCGCCTCGGCCCTTCTCCTCCTCGACGACCTCGCGGAACACCTCCTCCATCAACGGGTCCAGCCCCGAGGTCGGCTCGTCGAGCATGAGCAGCTCCACGTCCGACGCGAACGCCGCCACCAGCGCCACCTTCTGCCGGTTGCCCTTCGAGTAGGTGCGTGCCTTCTTGCGTGGGTCCAGGTCGAACCGCTCCAGGAGCGCGGCGCGGCGGGACTTGTCCAGGCCGCCCCGCAACCGGCCCAGCAGGTCGATCACCTCGCCGCCGGACAGGTTCGGCCACAGGGTGACATCGCCCGGCACGTACGCGAGGCGCCGGTGCAGCTGGACCGCGTCGGTCCACGGGTCGCCGTCGAGCAGGCGGACCGTGCCCGCGTCCGCGCGGATCAGACCGAGCAGCACGCGGATCGTGGTGGACTTGCCGGCCCCGTTCGGGCCGAGGAACCCGTGCACCTCACCGGCACGCACGGACAGGTCGAGCCCGTCCAGCGCCCTCGTCCGGCCGAACGCCTTGACCAGGCCCGCAACGCCGATGGCGTCAGTCATGGGTGACTCCTTTCAGTGTCGACGGCCTCGCTCAGACCGGCACGAGCGGCGGCGGCCTCCTCGGGGCTCATCAGCGGGTGCGAGTACAGGTCGAGCAACGCGTTCGCCAGCAGCGCGAAGCCCTCGGGGGTCTCCAGGTCGGCCCCCATCACCCGGGACAGGTGCCTGGACATCATCGGGAGCGCGAGGCCCCACGCCGACACCACGGCGGCACGCACCCGCGCCGACGTGAACGGTTCGTCGTCACGGCGCGCGTCGAAGGTCGCGACCCACGCCTCGCCCATCCGGGTTATCTCGTCGAACAGTTCGGCCGAACCGCCGTCGATCAGGGATCGCGCGATGTAGCGGTTGAACTGCCCCAGCGGGGCCTGCGCACTCGGCGCGCCACCGAGGTCGCCCGCCTCGAACGCCGCCCACGTCTGCTCGTTGAGCCTGCGGACGATCCCCAGCACGTACTCGTCGCACGCGTCACGCAGCGCTTCCTTGCTGCCGAAGTGGTGACGCAGCAGGCCGGACGACACCCCCGCCGTCTCGGCGATGCCCCGGATGGTCGTCCGTTCGAAGCCGTGTTCCGCGAAATGGCGCATGGCCGCGTCCCTGATCCGGGCACGCGCGGTGAGGTCCTCCGGATCCCGCTCGCTACTCACACGTGTAGTCTACTACACACACGTGTAGCCGCGTCCGCAACAATCGCACAACGTACATCCGGGCGCATTTTTCTGGACACCATTCACATTTAGGCTCCGGCGGGTTCAACCGCGTTATGGAGGCCTGATGCCCAGCAGTAGACGTGTCCGCTTACTACAAGCCGTCGGAGCGCTGACAGCGATCGCCACAGTGGCGCTGACCAGTGGTGCGACGGCTTCGGCTGCCGACACCGGTCCCTTCATCAGTGAGATCCACTACGACAACGTCGGCACGGACACGGGTGAGGCACTGGAGATCGAGGCCCCGGTGGGCTTCGACCTGACCGGGTGGCAGCTCGCCCTGTACAACGGCGCCAACAACGCGGTGTACAACACCGCCACGCTGTCCGGCACCGTCCCCGCCGCGGGCGTGGTCGTGCGGACCTACCCGACCGACGGCCTCCAGAACGGCTCACCGGACGGCGTCGCGCTCGTCCGGCCCGACGGCACCGTCGCCGAGTTCCTGTCCTACGAGGGCGGCATGACCGCCGCGGGCGGCCCGGCGAACGGCACCGCGGCCACCGACATCGGCGTGTCCGAGGGCTCCTCCACGCCGGTCGGCTTCTCTCTGCAGAAGGTCGGCGGCGTCTGGCAGGCGGCCGCGGCCAACACGTTCGGCACGCGCAACACCGGCGGTGGCGGCGACCCCGACCCGGAGCCGGGTGACTGCGACGCGCTGACCGTGGACCACACGATCGCGCAGGTCCAGGGCACGACCGACACCTCCCCGCTGGCGGGCAGCCAGGTCGTGGTCGAGGGCGTCGTGACCGCGGACCACCGCACCGGCGGCTACAACGGCATCTACGTCCAGACCGCGGGCTCCGGCGGCCGTGCACCCGCCGCGGGCACGCCGTCGGACGGCGTGTTCGTCTACCTGACGGCCAACGCCGCCAACCACCCGAGCGTCGCGATCGGCGACCAGGTGAAGGTGCGCGGCAACGTCACCGAGTTCAACGGCCTCACCGAGATCAGCATCGGCGCCAAGGCCGACGTGCAGGTGTGTGCCACCGGCACCCCGCTGCCCACGCCCGTCGCGCTGACGCTGCCGCTCGACCCGGCGGGCCGCGAGTCGGTCGAGTCGATGCTCGTCGCGCCGGTCGGCGACTACACGGTCTCCGAGGTCTACAACACCAACCGCTACGGCGAGGTCATCCTCGCGGCCGGTGACGAACCCGCGCCGATCCCGACGGACCTGTACCGCCCGAGCACGCCGGAGGCGCTGAACCAGGCCGCCGCCAACAAGCTGGCGCGGCTGCTGCTGGACGACGGCTCGACGACCAACCTCTCCACGGCGGGCCAGCTGCCGCCGTACGTGTACCCGGACGCGCCGCTGCGCGTGGGTGACCAGGTGGAGGCGTTCGCGCCGACCGTGCTGTCCTACGGCTTCGACGAGTGGCGGCTGCAGCCGACCACTCCGGTGACCGCGACGACCCCCGCCGTGGCACGCACGACGTTCAAGTCGACCAACCCGCGCACCCCGGCTCCCGAGGACGTGGGCGGCGACCTCAGGATCGCCAGCTTCAACGTGCTGAACTACTTCGTCCACTTCGGCGGCGACGCCCGTGGCGCGGACGACGAGGCCGGGCTTGCCAAGCAGGAAGCCAAGATCGTGTCCGCGATCTCCGCGCTGGGTGCCGATGTCGTCGCGCTGGAGGAGATCGAGAACTCGGTCCGCTTCGAGGCGAACGACCCGCAGAAAGCGTTGAAGCGGCTGGTCGGCGCGCTGAACGCGAAGGACGGCGCGGGCACGTGGGACTACGTGCGCTCGCCGGCGAACCTGCCGCCCGCCGCGCAGCAGGACTTCATCACCGCCGCGATCATCTTCAAGCCCGGCGCGGTGACCCCGTCCGGCGCGTCGAAGACGATCAACGACGAGACCGTGTGGTTCAACGCCCGCGAGCCGATCGCGCAGACCTTCACGTCAGGCGCCGAGACGTTCACGGTCATCGCCAACCACATGAAGTCGAAGTCCCCCTCCGACACCGCGACCGGCGACAACGCCGACACCGGTGACGGCCAGGGCCAGTTCAACGGCGACCGCATCCGCCAGGCCCACTCGCTGATCACGTTCGTGGACCAGCTGAAGGCCGAGTCGGGCAGCGACGACGTGATGATCCTGGGCGACTTCAACTCCTACACGCAGGAAGACCCGATGAAGGTCTTCTACGACGCGAACTTCCAGGACGTGTCGAACGGTGAGGCCAGCTACGTGTTCGGCGGCGAGTCCGGCTCACTCGACCACGCCGTGGCCACCCCGTCGCTCGCGGCGAAGGTCACCGGCGTGGACGTGTGGCAGATCAACTCGCACGAGTCGTTCGCGTTCGAGTACGACGGCCACCCGGCGTTCTACGCGCCGAACCCGTACCGGGCCAGCGACCACAACCCGAAGGTGATCGGCGTCTCGACGCAACCCGCGGGCCCGGTCGACCTGCAGTTGTTGGGTATCAACGACTTCCACGGCAGGCTGGAGTCACCGGCCACGGGCGCGAACGGCCCGGTCGGTGGCGCGGCACAGCTCGCGGGGCTGGTGGACCAGCTGCGTGGGCAGAACCCGAACACGCTGTTCCTGTCGGCGGGCGACAACATCGGCGCGTCGACGTTCATCTCGGCCATCGACAAGGACAACCCGACGCTCGACGCGCTGAACCTCATGGGGCTGGACGCGGCGGCGGTCGGCAACCACGAGTTCGACAAGGGCTTCGCGGACCTGACCGACCGCGTGATCCCGAAGGCGCAGTTCCCGTACCTCGGCGCGAACGTCTACCGGGGCGCGGAACGCGCGCTGCCGCCGTACGAGGTGAAGACGGTGGACGGCGTGCGGGTCGGCATCGTCGGCGTGGTGACCGAGCAGACGGCGTCGCTGGTGAGCCCGGACGGGATCGCAGGACTGACGTTCAAGGACCCGGTGCCGGAGGCGGAAGCCGTTGCCGCGCAGCTGAAGGACGGCAACGAGGCCAACGGTGAGGCCGACGTCGTGGTTCTGCTGGCGCACGAGGGCGCGGCGACCGAGAACATCGGCTCGGTGGCGGACCTGCAGAGCGACCCGGTGTTCGGCAGGTTCATGTCGATGAGCGCGAACGTCGACGCGATCCTGTCCGGACACACGCACCAGGCGTACGCGTTCGAGGCGCCCATCCCGGGCACCGACCGGCTGCGGCCGGTGGTGCAGGCCGAGGACTACGGCGTGAAGCTCTCCAGGGTCACGCTGTCGGTCGACCCGACGACCAAGCAGATCGTCGCCTCGGACGCGGCGCTGCTGGACGTCGTCGGCGCACCGTCGGACCCGGCGGTCGCGGACGTCGTGGCGCGGGCCAAGACCAACGCCGACGAGCTGGGCAAGGAGCCGCTCGGCTCGATCACCTCGGACGTCAGGCGTGCGGTCACCTCGACCGGCGCGGAGGACCGGGGCAGTGAGTCGGTGCTCGGCAACTTCATCGCGGACGTGCAGCTGGCGGGCACCAGTGACCCGGGCCGGGGCGGGGCGCAGATCGCGTTCATGAACCCGGGCGGCCTGCGTGCCGACCTCGTGTACGCGCCGGACGGCGTGGTCACCTACTCCGAGGCGTTCTCGGTGCAGCCGTTCTCCAACGACGTCGTGACCAAGACGTACACGGGTGCGCAGATCAAGCAGGCGCTGGAGGAGCAGTGGCAGCCCGCGGGCGCGTCCCGGCCGAAGCTGCACCTGGGCGTGTCCAAGGGCTTCGCCTACACCTACCTGCCGGACAACCCGGTGGGCCAGCACATCACCGGGATGACGCTGAACGGCCGGCCCGTGTCGCCGACCGGCACCTACCGGGTGACGGTCAACTCGTTCCTCGCCGCGGGTGGCGACAACTTCTTCACCCTGGCGCAGGGCACGGACGTCGTGACGACCGGCGACAACGACCTGACGATGCTGACCGACTACATCGGCGCCAACTCGCCGGTGACGGCGGACCCGGCGTCGCGGGCGACGATCGGCACCCCGGCCCCGACCTGCGACAAGACGATCACGGGTCTGAAGGTCGGCTCGGTCACCGTCACCTCGGGTCTGACCTGCGTGGACAACGCCGTGGTCCTCGGCACCATCGTGGTGCGGCAGGGCGCGTCGGTGAGCATCACGAACAGCACGATCGCCGGCGTGGTCACCGCGACCGGCGGCAAGCAGTTCTCGCTCGCGGACTCGCAGCTGGTCGCCGCGCTGACGGTGTCCGGCTCGACCGGGGCGGTCGGGGTCGAGAAGACGAAGATCCTCGGCCCGGTAGCGCTGTCCGGCAACAAGGGCGGTGTCACGGTCGACACGGCGCAGGTGACCGGCGCGATCGTGGTCACCGGCAACACCGGCGGCCCGGTCGTGATCGCGGCCAACAAGGTCACGGGTGCGCTGTCCTGCTCGGGCAACAACCCGGCACCGGGCAACGACGGAAGGAAGAACGCGGTGCGAGGTATCGCGTCGGGCCAGTGCGCGAAGCTCTGAGCCCCTGAAGGTGGAAGACCCGTCCGGCGAGCCTGCCGGGCGGGTCTTCCGCTGTTAGCGTGGCCTGTTGTGAGGATCGGACTTGGCGCCCCGGTGTCGGGCGCGTGGGCGACACCGGAGACGCTGGCCGGGTTCGCGGCCCGCGCGGAGGAACTGGGCTACGACTCGCTGTGGACGTTCCAGCGGTTGCTGGTCGGCGTGGACGACAAGCTCGGACCGGAGTACCAGAGCGTGCTGGACCCGTTGCTGGCGTTGACGTTCGCGGCGGCACACACGCGGCGGATCCGGCTCGGGGTCGCCCTGGTGAACCTGCCGTTCATCTCGCCGGTGTACCTGGCCAAGCAGGCGGCGACGCTCGATGTCCTCTCCCACGGCCGCCTCGACCTAGGTCTGGGCGTCGGCTGGTCCCCGACGGAGTTCGCGGCGACCGGCGCCTCACGTGAACGGCGCGGCGCGCGGGCGGAGGAGTACGTCCGCGTGCTGCGAACACTGTGGACGGAGGACCCCGTCTCGTTCGACGGCGAGTTCTACCAGGTGCCGCCGAGCCACATTGCGCCGCGACCGGTGCAGGTTGGTGGGCCGCCGATCCTGCTGGGCGGCGTGGTGCCCGCGGCGCTGCGACGGGCAGGGCGGATCGCGGCGGGCTGGATGAGCCGCAGTGCCCACGACCTGGACGGCATCGCGGAGGACATCGCGGTCGTCCGGGGGGCGTCGCCGGAGCCGTCGTCGGTCCGGGTGGTGGTGAGGGGCGTGATCCGCCTCGGCGAGCGGAAGGGCCGCCTTTCCGGCACGTACGACGACATCCGCGCCGACACGGCGTGGCTCGCGGAGCAGGGCGTGACCGAGCTGTACTACGACCTCAACTGGGACAGGCGGATCGGCAACCCGACCGTGCCCGCCGACGACGCCACCGCACTGGCCATGGAGATCGCCGAGGCCCTCGCCCCCGCCCGGCACTGAAGGACGCCTTCCCAGCCCCGACCACCGCCCACCGCACGTTCCGAAGGACGCCTTCCTAACGCCCAGCGTTACGAAGGACGCCTTCCTAACGCTGGACGCACCGAAGAACGCCCTCCCAGCCCCGACCACCGCCCACCGCACGTTCCGAAGGACGCCTTCCTAACGCCCAGCGTTACGAAGGACGCCTTCCTAACGCTGGACGCACCGAAGGACGCCTTCATTACGCTGGGGCGGGCCGAAGGGTGCGAGCCGGGCGGGTGGGTGCGAGCGGAGCGGGTGCCAGCGGAGCCGGGCGGGCCAGCGGAGCCGGCGGGTGCCAGCGGAGCCGGGCGGGTGCCAGCGGGCCGAAGCCCGGGCCCGGCAGGTCGGTTGCCGGGGCCAAGACCGGACGCGGGAGGGACGGGACCGGACCCGGGCGTGCCAACCGGTGTTCGAGGCCGGGCGTACCAACCGGTGGGTCAGGGCCGGGCGTGTCACAGCCGGGTGGATCAAGCGCGGGTGGATCAAGCGCGGGTGGATCAAGCGCGGGTGGGTCCGTGGGTCGAACCGACGGCCCGGCGCCGGTTCGGGGCATTTCGGGCATTGCTGGAGTCCATGGCGGGTTCCGTGAACATTCGTGGGGTCGATCCGGCATGCTCTGCGGCGCGGGCGCGGGGCCCGCAGGGGTGGAGAAGCGACCACATGGACACGACCGACCAGTTCGCGGTGCCCGCGACCCTGGGCAGCCCGGCCAGGACGACGGCACCGCGTGGTATCGGCAGATGGCTGCTCCACCACCAGGTCGCACCCGTCGGCCCCGAGTCGAGCGGGGGTCACGGCAAGCCGCAGCCGTGGTGGAAGGTCATGTGCCTCACCGGCGTCGACTACTTCTCCACCCTGTCCTACCTGCCTGCGATCGCGGCGCTCGCGGCCGGCGCGCTCTCGCCGCTCGCCACGCTCCTGATCGTGGCGCTCACGCTCTTCGGCATGCTGCCCATGTACCGCCGCGTGGCACGCGAGTCGCCCAACGGCCAGGGCTCCGTCGCGATGCTGGAGACGTTGCTGCCCTTCTGGCGCGGCAAGATCTTCGTGCTGGTGCTGCTGGGCTTCGTCGCCACCTCGTGGCTCATCACGATCACGCTGTCCGCCGCCGACGCGTCCGTGCACATGGTCGAGAACCCCGCGTTCCCCGCCGTGCTGCACGGCCACGAGGTCATCATCACCGTCGTACTGCTGCTCGTCCTCGGCGGCGTGTTCCTGCTGGGCTTCTCCGAGGCCATCGGCGTCGCCATCCCGCTCGTCGCGATCTTCCTCGTGCTCAACGCGGTCATCGTCGTCGTCGGGGCCGTGGACGTGTTCGGCGAGCCGGACGCCCTCTCGCGCTGGACCGACCGGCTCACCGAGAGCGGCGGCGGCTTCCTCGACATCGCCGGTCCTGCCGTGCTCGCGTTCCCGCTGCTGGTGCTGGGCCTGTCCGGCTTCGAGACCGGCGTGTCGATGATGCCGCTCATCAAGGCCGACAACCCGGAGCAGAAGGTCCGCAACACCGCCAAGCTGCTGGCCACCGCGGCTCTGGTCATGTCGGTGTACCTGGTCGCGACCAGCTTCATCACGACCGTGCTCATCCCGCCGAGGGAGTTCGAGGACGGCGGCGAGGCCAGTGGCCGCGCACTCGCCTACCTCGCGCACGAGCACCTCGGCGCGGCCTTCGGCACCGTCTACGACATCTCCAGCGTCCTGATCCTCTGGTTCGCCGGCGCCTCCGCGATGGCCGGACTGATCAACATCGTGCCCCGCTACCTGCCCGCGTACGGCATGGCGCCGGAGTGGGGCCGGGCCGTGCGCCCCGTGGTGCTCGTCTACACGGTGATCAGCATCGGCATCACGGTCGCGTTCGGCGCGGACGTCAACGCGCAGGCCGGCGCGTACGCGACCGGGATCCTCGCCATGATGGTGTCCGGCGCGGTCGCCGTGACGATCTCGGCGTTCCGCAAGGGGCAGACCAGGGGCGGCATCGCGTTCACGGTGCTCACGCTCGTCCTCCTGTACGCCCTGGTCGAGAACGTGATCGAGAAGCCGGACGGCATCGCCATCTCCGCGGCCTTCATCGCGGGGATCATCGTGGTGTCGCTGGTCTCCCGCGTCACCCGCACGACGGAGCTCCGGGTCGACCGCATCGAGTTCGACGAGCCGGCGCGCCGCTTCGTCACCGACAGCATCGCCTTCGACGACCGCCTCGACCTCGTGGCCAACAAGCGGCAGGCGGGCGACGAGGCCGAGTACGACGCGAAGGAGGCCGAGCAGCGGGGCATGAACCCGGTGCCCGGCGCCGCGGACGTGCTGTTCATCGAGATCGACGTCGTCGACCCGTCCGAGTTCGCGAACGTGCTGGTGGTGCGGGGCGTCTCGGTCGGCACACACCGCATCCTCCGCGTCGAGGCACCCGCCGCCCCGAACGCCATCGCCGCGATCCTGCTGGCACTGCGCGACGCGACCGGCAGGCGGCCGCGCTGCTACTTCGAGTGGTCGGAGGGCAACCCGCTCGGGCACCTGTTCCGCTACCTGATCCTCGGCCAGGGCGACACGCCTCCGGTCGTCCGGGAGATCCTCCGCCAGCACGAGCCGGACCCCGCGCGGCGCCCGCGCATCCACGTCGGCGGCTGATACCCAGCGTGAGGAAGGCGTACTTCGGTGCACCCAGCGTGAGGATGGCGTCCTCCAACGCGCTTCGGCCTTGACTTCACGTGTGGACGATGGCTGAGATGGATCAGTGATCGCCGAGACCAAGCCGCAGGTGACGGACGACTCGGTGACGTTCCGGCTTCCCGACGCCGACTCCGCGCTGGAGAGCACCCGTCTGCTCCCCGCACTGTCCCTTCCGGACACCGGACTCGAGTTCACCTTCGACGACGGCTCGTGGCGGCTCACGCTCCCCCGGCCGCCGGTCGACCGCATGGAGTACCGGCTCCAGTTGCGACATCCGGCGGGTGACCTCGAGGAGATCTGCGACCCCGGCAACCCCCTGCGCGCGCCGGGTGCCTTCGGCGACAAGTCGGTGGTCGAGTTCCCCGGCTACACCGCCCCCGACTGGCTCGCGGCCCACGTGGCCGACGCCGAGGTCACCGACCTCGCCGTGCCCGCGCCGCTGCTCGGCGGTGAGGTCGCCGTGCGGCTCTGGTCGCCCGCGCAGGCGGCGGAACCGCTTCCCCTGCTCGTGGCCCACGACGGCCCCGAGTACGACGCGCTCTCGGGTCTCACCGCGTACGCGGGGGCGATGGTCGAGTCGGGCACGCTGCCGCCCTTCCGGGTCGCGCTGCTCGCGCCGGGCAACCGCGACGAGGAGTACGCGGCCAACCCCCGGTATGCCGCGACCCTGCACCAGCGGGTCCTGCCGACGCTGCGGCAGCTGGTGGCCGTGCGGGAGCCGGTCGTCGGCATGGGCGCGAGCCTCGGCGGCCTCGCCATGCTGCACGCGCAACGCGCACTTCCCGGCCTGTTCGGCGGGCTGTTCCTGCAGTCCGCCTCGTTCCTGACCGTCGACCTCGACCCGCAGGAGCAGCACCGGTTCAGCAGGTTCGGGCAGGTCAGCGTGTACGTGGCGGACGTGCCGCGCTCGGTGCCGAGCGAGACCGTGCCCGTCGTGATGACCTGCGGTCTCGCCGAGGAGAACCTCGCCAACAACCGGCAGATGGCCGCGATCCTCGCCAGGCAGGGCTACGACGCCCGGCTGGTCGAGGTGGCCGACGCGCACAACTACGTCGGCTGGCGCGACGCCTTCGACCCGTCCCTGACCGCCCTCCTGCGCGCCGTGTGGACCGCCTGATGCGCCGTGACCAGTACGAGGTCGGCGGTGGCACCGTGATCGCCTACGGCCACTACGGCCGCCCGTTCCTCGTGTTCCCCTCCGAGCAGGGCCGAGCGTGGGACTTCGAGGCCAACGGCATGATCGACGGCGTTCGGGGTCTGCTCGAGGACGGCCGGGTGAAGCTCTACTGCGTGGACTCACTCGACGCCGACTCCTGGTCGAACAAGTCGATCCCGCTCGAGGAGCGGGCGCACCGGCACGGCGTGTACGAGTCGTGGATCCTCGGCGACGTCCTGCCGTCGATCCACGCGGACTGCGGCGGCCCGACCGAGGTGGCCACGCTCGGCTGCTCGCTCGGCGCGTTCCACGCCGTCCTGTTCGGACTCCGCCGCGCCGACCTGTTCCCGCTCGCCGTCGGCATGTCCGGCAACTACGACCCGGCCACGTGGCACGGGTGGGGCGACCGCGGCGAGGCGGCGTACTTCACGAACCCGACCGACTTCGTGCCCAACCTGCACGGCGACCACCTCGACTGGCTCCGCGACCGGCTGTCACTGCTGCTGGTCGTCGGGCAGGGCCAGTGGGAGGACACGACCGGCTCCCTGTCCTCCACCCGCCACTTCGCACAGCTGGCCCAGAGCAAGGGCCTTCGGTGCGAGCTGGACGTGTGGGGCCACGACGTGCCGCACGACTGGCCGTCCTGGCGGGCCCAGCTCGCCCATCACCTACCCCGTTTCTGCTAGGAGGATCGCGTGGACCGCACGGAACACCTGCTGGGCCTCCTGCTGGGCACCGAGGAGGACTGGCCGAGGGCGTTCGAGGAGCTCGTGCGCAGGCTCGGCCCGGTCAGCCACGACGGCGCCGACCACACGTTGCGCACCGAGCGGATCACCATCGAGCCGTTCGACCTGCGGGCGAAGCCGACCTACCACCTGGTGATCGACCGGCTGGCCTACTGGTACTACGTGCCCCGCGAGTGGCTGAAGAAGGCCGCGCTAATGGACGACGTGTACCTGCTCAACAGCCCGTTCACGTTCCAGTCCATGGAGAAGCACGCCGCGTACTGCGCGATGATCAGGCTGGGCCTGAAGGTGCCGGACACCTGGCTGGTGCCGTACAAGAACCCGGTCGACAACGCGCGCTACGCCTACACGGCGGCGAAGTACAACCAGCCGTTCGACCTCGACGAGATCGCCGACAGCATCGGCTATCCGCTGTACATGAAGCCCTACGACGGCGGTGCGTGGCGTGGCGTGTCCCGCATCCGCGACGACGAGACGCTGCACCACGCGTACGACGAGTCGGGCGAGATGCTGATGCACCTGCAGGCATCCGTGGAGCCCTACGACGTGTTCGCGCGGTCGCTGACCATCGGCCCGGACAGCATGGTGATGAAGTTCCAGCCGGACCAGCCGATGCACAACCGCTACGCCGTGGACCACTCGTTCCTGTCGGCGAGCGCGGGCGAGGAGGTGCTGACGATCTCCCGGCTCATCAACGCGTTCTTCCGCTGGGAGTTCAACTCCTGCGAGAGCCTGGTCCTCGGGGAGTCCGTGCACCCGATCGACTACGCGAACGCGTGCCCGGACATCTCCATCACCTCGCTGCACTACTACTTCCCGTGGGCCATCGGGACACTGCTGAAGTGGTCGGTGTTCTGCGCGGTGTCGGGCCGCAGGCCGAGGCTGGACCTGGACACCCGCAACTACTTCGCGGTGGCCGACTCGGACCGGACCTACGACGAGAAGCTCACCGAGTACCGGCGCCTGGCCGACGACTACTTCGAAACCGAGCGTTACCAGGACTTCTGCGCGACCTCACTGTCCCACGTGGACAGCATGGTGCGGGACTGGGTGACGTCACCGGCCTTCGACGACCTGCTGGTCGAGACCGTGCGCTCGACCTACCCGGCGAGCGAGCACGACCGGTTCGTCGCGCACTTCCGCGGGTTACTCGGCCTGTGGGTCGCGGACAACGCGTAGTTCCTCGAGGAGGGTCGCCTGCAGCCGGCGCCACAGGACCGCGGCGAGCGAGATCCTGGCGACGCCGGTCGCGGTGAGGTCCTGGATCGACAGGTCCTGGCGCTTCATCGCGTTCACCGGCGCGCCCACCTCGTCGACGAACGCCTTCATACCGGTCCCGAGCAGGATCGGGTAGACGCAGTCCGCGCCTGCCGCCAGGTACGCCCTCGCCCGCGAGATCCCCTCCTCCAGCACGCTGTCCTGGTCCTTCGCGGACAGGAACACGTCCACCCTGGCATTGATCACGAGGTCCTGACCGGCCGCCGCGCGGACGGCGGCAAGGTAGTCCGCCTGCCTGTCCGCCGGGACGAGACCGCCGCCGACGTGGTCGGTGTCCTCGAGGTTGCAGCCGACCGCGCCCACGTCCAGCAGCCGGGCGGCCAGTTCGGCGGGCGGCAGGCCGTAGCCCGCCTCGGCGTCGACCGTCACCGGGACGTCGACCGCACGGGTGATCCGGCGGGCCGCGGCGAACATCTCGTCGACGTCGGCCGCCTGGTGGTCCGCATGGCCGAGTGACTCGGCCACCGCGAGCGAGCTGGTCGCGACCACGGGGAACCCCGCCTCGACGACCAGCCTCGCGGTCCCCGCGTCCCACACGTTCGGCAGCACGAGCGGCCGGCCGGGGACGTGCAGGGACCGCAGCAGCGCGGCCGTCATCGGGTCGGCAGCGCGGGGCGGGCGGGCACGGCCAGCCGGTTGTAGCCGTTGATGATCACCACGAGCCAGACCACCGCCTGGTACTGCGCCTCGGTGAGCACCTTGGTGGCGTACTCGTAGACCTCGTCGGGCACGTCGCGGGTCTCGGACAGCCGGGTGATCGTCTCGGCCAGCTCGAGCGCCGCACGCTCCTGCTCGCTGTACAGGTCGGTCTCGCGCCACGCGGCGAGCAGGTTCAGCCTGCGCGGGTCCTCGCCGTGCTCGAGCGAGTCGGCGGTGTGCATGTCGAGGCAGAAGGCGCACGCGTTCATCTGCGACGCCCGGATCTTCACCAGCTCCATGAGCTTGTCGTCGAGTCCCGCTGCCTTCCCCGCCTTCACGACCTCCGTCGACGCCGCGTAGAAGGCCTTGAACGCGGCGGGGATGGCGTTGGAGATGTCGATTCGCTGTGTCATGCCAACCACGCTAGCCCCAACCTGTCCACGGGTAGAGTCCAGTTTCGTGGCAGAAACGTGGACCAGTTCGTCGGTCGACGCCCACCTGGACTGGACCCCGGGCAGCGGCAGGCAGGCGCTCGCGCACGCCATCCGCACCGCCATCCGGGACGGCCGGTGGCAGCCGGACGCGGTCGTGCCGTCCACCCGCGCGCTCGCCGCCGACCTCGGCGTCGCCAGGGGCACGGTCACCCGCGTGTACGCCGACCTGGCCGCCGAGGGCTACCTGCGGACCGCGCAGGGGGCGCCGACCAGGGTCGCGACCGCGGGTGCCGCGCCGCTGTCGTCACCGGACCCCGCCCACGTCCGGGGGGCGCGGCCGAGGTGGACGCTCATGCCGGGCCAGCCCGACCCGTCGCTGTTCCCCCGCGACCTGTGGCTGGCCGCGACCCGCCGGGTACTGGCCCACACGCCCAACGACACCTTCGGGTACGGCGAGCCGCGTGGCTCGCTCGTGCTGCGCAACACCCTCGCCGCGTACCTGGGGCGCAGCCGCGGCGTGCTCGCCGACCCGGCGCGGGTCGTGGTCGTCGGCGGGTTCAGCCACGCGGTGACCGTGCTCGGCCACGCCCTCGCCGACCTCGGCATGCACGAGATGGCGTTCGAGGACCCGTCGATCGACCGGTTCCGGCAGGTCGCGACGGCAGTGGGCCAGCGGGTCGTCGGCGTGCCGGTCGACGGCGACGGGCTCGTCGTGGCCGAGCTGGACAGCCCCTCGGTGGTCGTGACCCCCGCCCACCAGGCACCGCTGGGCGTCACGATGGCTCCGGCCCGCCGCACCGCGCTGACCAGGCACGGTGCGCTGGTGATCGAGGACGACTACGACGGCGAGTTCCGCTACGACCACCACCAGGTGGGCGCGCTGCAGGCGCTCGCGCCGGAACGGGTGGTCTACGCGGGCACGGCCAGCAAGTCGCTGTCGCCGTCGCTGCGCCTCGGCTGGCTGGTGCTGCCGAGGTTCCTCGTGGACCCGGTGGTCGCGGCGCTGCGGCGCACCGGCATGGTGCCGCCCACGATCGACCAGCTCGTGCTCGCCGACATGATCAGCTCGGGTGCGTACGACCGGCACGTGCGGCGCTGCCGGCTGGAGTACCGGTCCCGCCGCGACCGGCTGGCCGCCGCGCTGCCCGCACACGTCGTCCCGCACGGCATCTCCGCGGGCCTGCAGCTGTTCGTCCCGCTGTCCCCCGAACAGGAGGCCGCGGTCCCCGCCGCCGCGGCACGCCACTCCCTCGCCATCGAGCGTGCCAGTCCACACGCGATCCGGGCCACGGACCCGTTGACGGGACTCATGATCGGCTACGGCGCGCCGACGAAGCCGTCGTTCGCGGGGGCGCTGACGGCGTTGTTGGGCGTATTGGGTGATATCGGCGTGTAGCGCCAGGTGTCCAGTTCTGTCAACGAAACCCCACGACAATCACCGACTGGCCGCGCACCGTTCACCTGTTGGTCGTGTTGACGGCTCAGGCTTCCGGGTAGTCGCCCGGGCGGAGGTGGGTCCAGCATGGACGTGTCGCTGATAGTGGTCGTGGTCGTCATCACGGCGCTGGCTTTCGATTTCACCAACGGATTCCATGACACCGCGAACGCGATGGCCACGTCCATCGCGACCGGTGCGCTGCCGCCGAAGGTGGCGGTCGGCATCTCGGCGGTGCTGAACCTGGTCGGTGCCTTCATCTCGATCGAAGTCGCGAAGACCATCAGCAACGGCATCATCGACGAGGGACTGATCACCCCGACAGTGATCTTCGGCGGCCTGATCGGCGCGATCGTGTGGAACCTCGCGACCTGGTTGCTGGGCCTGCCGTCCAGTTCCTCGCACGCCCTGTTCGGCGGGTTGATCGGCGCCGCCTGGGTGGCCGCGGGCGCGGACGCCGTGCACTTCACGACCGTGCTGGAGAAGATCGTGATCCCGGCGCTGGCCGCGCCGCTGGTCGCGTGTCTCGCCTCGACGCTGTCCACCTACTTCGCCTACACGATCACCGGCCGCACCCGGGACACCACCCGGAAGCGCGGGTTCCGGGTTGGACAGATCGTCACGGCGTCACTCGTCTCGCTCGCCCACGGCACCAACGACGCCCAGAAGACCATGGGGGTCATCACGCTGACGCTGATCACCGCGGGCAGCCTGCCGAAGGAGTCGTCCCCGCCGGTGTGGGTGATCATCTCCGCGGGCACCGCGATCGCGCTCGGCACCTACCTCGGCGGCTGGCGGATCATCCGCACGATGGGCAAGGGCATCACCGACATCGAGACACCGCAGGGCTTCGCCGCCGAGGCGAGCGCGACCGCGGTGATCCTCACGTCGTCGCACGTCGGGTTCGCACTGTCCACGACGCACGTCGTGTCCGGCGGCATCGTGGGTGCCGGCCTCGGCAAGCGGCTCTCCGAGGTGCGGTGGGGCACGGCGGGTCGGATCGTCATCGCGTGGGTGCTCACCCTGCCCGCGGCCGCCGTGGTCGGCGCGCTGTCCGGCAGCATCGCCGAGCTGGGCACCGGCGGCACGATCGCCGTCGCCGTGGTCGGGATCGCGATCGCCGTAGGTGTGTACCTGCTCTCGCGCCGCAGCCCGGTCGGTTCGCACAACGTCAACGAGGACCACGAGGCCCCCGCCGCCACCAGGGCCCCGGCCGCCGCCTGAGGAGGAACGCCGTGAACATCGACTGGAGTGCCCTCGGGCTCGTCGTGTTGATCTCCGTGGTCGCGGGGGGCGCGCTCGTCACGCTCACCGGCCTCGGCATCGTCGCCCTCGACCAACGCGAGACGGCACAGGAACAGAACCGCGGCGTCGCGACGCCGACCGTGCTGATGGTGCTGTGCTTCCTCGGCGCGGCCGCGATCATCGGCTACGGCCTCTACCTGGTCGCGTTCTCCTGACGCCACTGCGCACGCACGGCGGCGTAGACGACGTCGCCGTGCTCGGCGCCGGGCAACGGGTCCGGCCAGTCGTGGAAGAACGTGCCGACGTGCCGCAGTCCCGCCTTCTCCAGCACCCGGCGGGACGCGACGTTGACCGCCATCGTGGTGGCGACGACCCTGTCGAGCGCCAGCTCCGTGAAGGCCCTGCGCACCAGCAGCCGCACACCCTCGGTCGCCAGGCCCCGGCCCCACACCGCCGGACGCAGCCGGTAGCCCAGCTCCACATCGGACGGTTCGAGGCCGACGCTCGTCGCGGGTTTCAGGGAGAACCAGCCGACGAACTCCGGTGCCATGGCGGCGAACTGGCCGAAGCCCGTGGGCAGTTCCGCATACTCACGCAGGATCGCGGGCAGGGTCTCGCGTTCGACGGTCTCCCGTGACACCGGGTCGTCGATGTGGCGCATCACCGCGGCGTCGCCGTGCAGCTCGGCGAGAGCGCCGACGTCCGCCGCGGTGAAGCGCCGCAACATCACAGGGTCTTCGCCAGCCTGCCCGCCAGCAGCTTGGTGAACCGCGACGGGTCGGCCAGGTCGCCACCCTCGGCGAGCAGCGCCATGCCGTACACCAGCTCGGCCGCGTCGGCCAGGTCCGGCTTGTCGGCCGCCTTGGCGTCACGCAGCGCGAGCACCAGCTCGTGCTTCGGGTTCAGCTCCAGGATCCGCTTGATGGGCGGCATCTCCTGACCCATCGCGCGGTACATCTTCTCCAGCGTCGGCGTCATGTCGTAGCTGTCGCCGACGATGCACGCGGGCGACGTGGTGAGCCGCGACGACAGGCGAACGTCCTTGACCTGTTCCTCCAGAGTGGACTTCAGCCACTCCAGCAGGCCCGAGAACTCCTCCTGCTGCTCGGGGTCCTTCTCGTCGTCGAGGTCGACCTGACCCTTGGCGATCGACTGGAACTTCTTGCCACCGAACTCGGGCACCTGGTCGACCCACATCTCGTCGATCGGGTCGGTGAGGACCAGGACCTCGAAACCCTTGTCCTGGAACGCCTCCAGGTGCGGGGAGTGCTCGACGGACTGCCGCGAGTCGCCGGTCAGGAAGTAGATGTGCTCCTGACCCTCCTTCATCCGCTCCACATAGGACGCCAGCGAGGTCTGCTCGTCGGCGGAGTGCGTCGAGTCGAACGAGCACAGCTCGAGGATGGCCTCGCGGTTGTCGGCGTCGTCGAGCAGGCCCTCCTTGATGGCACGGCCGAACTCGCCCCAGAACGTCCGGTACTTCTCCTCCGGCAGGGCCTTGACGGTCTGCAGCACCTTCTTGACCAGCCTGCGGCGGATCCGCTCGATCTGCCGGTCCTGCTGGAGGATCTCCCGCGACACGTTCAGCGACAGGTCCTGCGCGTCGACGACGCCCTTGACGAACCGCAGGTACTCCGGCATCAGCGCTTCGCAGTCGTCCATGATGAACACGCGCTTGACGTAGAGCTGCACGCCACGCTTGCGCTCGCGCATGAACAGGTCGAACGGCGCCTTCGCGGGCAGGAACAGCAGCGCCTGGTACTCGAACGTGCCCTCGGCCTGCAGCCGGAACGACTCGAGCGGCGCCTGCCAGTCGTGGCTGATGTGCTTGTAGAACTCGGCGTACTCCTCCTCGGTCGCGTCGGCACGCGCCCAGAGGGCCTTCATCGAGTTCAGCGTGTCCTCGCCGAGGCGGATCGGCCAGGTGATGAAGTCCGAGTACCGCTTGACGATCGTCGTCAGCGTGGTCTTGTCGGTGTAGTCGAGGAGCTTGTCCTCCCTGTCCTCCGGCTTGAGGTGCAGGGTGACCGAGGTGCCCTGGGGCGCGTCCTCGACGGGCTCGATCGTGTAGGTGCCCTCACCCGCCGACTCCCAGCGCACGCCCTCGGCGGCGCCCGCGCGGCGGGTCACGAGCGTGACCTTGTCCGCGACCATGAAGCTCGAGTAGAAGCCGACGCCGAACTGGCCGATCAGCTCGTCGGACTGCTTGGACTCCTTGAGCTTGGCCAGGAACTCGGCGGTGCCGGACTTGGCGATGGTGCCGATGAGGCTGACCACCTCGTCGCGGGACATGCCGATCCCGTTGTCCCGCACGGTGAGCGTGCGCGCGACGGCGTCGGTCTCCAGCTCGACGTGGAGGTCGTCCGTCGAGACGTCCAGCTCCTTGTCCTGGAACGCCTCCAGCCGGAGCTTGTCGAGCGCGTCCGACGCGTTCGACACCAGCTCACGCAGGAAGGTGTCCTTGTTCGAGTACACCGAGTGGATCATCAACTGCAGTAGCTGGCGGGCCTCGGACTGGAACTCGAGTGTTTCGACCTGCGCGGTCACGACTTCCCCCTTTCGGACGAGATTGACCGGACGATTTTACGGGGTGCGGTGAATCACGCCGACAGCCAGCCCGTTCGCGGGCGGCGGTGTCTGGACCGAACGAGCAGCGCAGGCGGGGAAGACGCCGCCGCCCCGGCCCGCGAACCAGCGAGCCATTGCGCACTGTTCACTGGCCGTTCAACGCCGGGTAGGCCGATCAACGTAATACTTCCGCTGGTCACGGCACGGATGGCAGGCTCATGCCGTCGAGCGTCGAGAAACACGGAGGTCCCGTTGCGTCCCCTCTTACGTGCCGCCGCGTGCGGCTCGGTCGCGGTCGCCGTCGCAGGTCTGGTGTCCCCGTCGGCCGCTGCCGACCGGGACCTGCGGACCACGGTCACGCTCGCCCCGCTCGGCACGTACTCGACCGGCGTCTTCGACGAGAGCGCCGCGGAGATCGTGTCCTACGACGCGCGCTCGCGCAGGCTGTTCGTGGTCAACGCGGCGCAGGCCAAGGTCGAGGTGCTCGACGCGTCCCGGCCCGCCACGCCGAGGAAGCTCTTCGACCTGGCCACGGCCGGCGTCCGGGCGGGCGACGGGTCGTCGGTCGCCGAGGGCGCCGTCGCGAACTCGGTCGACGTGCGTGCCGACGGCCTCGGCGCGATCGCCGTCGAGGCCCCGGACAAGGTCAGCCCCGGCTGGGTCGTGTTCTTCGACGCCCGCGGTCGCGACGGCCAGGCGCTCGGGGCGGTCCGCGTCGGTGCGCTGCCGGACATGCTGACGTTCACCCCGGACGGCGACCGGCTGGTCGTGGCCAACGAGGGTGAGCCCGCCGACGACTTCAGCACCGACCCGGAGGGCTCGGTCGCGGTCGTCGACGTGCCGCACTCGGTGCGGGCACCCGGCCAGCGGTCGGTCCGCACAGCCGACTTCCACCGCTACGAGCACCGGGTGCCGCCGGGCGTGCGGGTGTTCGGCCCGACCGTGAACGAGCGGTTCCCGGTGTCGGCCAACCTCGAGCCGGAGTACGTGACCGTCGACCGGCACAGCCGCACCGCCTACGTGACGTTGCAGGAGGCCGACGCACTGGCGGTCGTGGACCTGCGCAGCGCGCGGGTGACGTCGGTGAAGTCGTTGGGCGCCAAGGACCACAGCAGGCCGGGCAACGGCATGGACACCTCGGACCGCGACGGCGGCATCGCCATCCGCCAGGTGCCGGTCTACGGCCTCTACATGCCGGACGGCATCCACTCCTACACCTCGCGCGGCCGGGAGTACCTGGTCACCGCGAACGAGGGCGACGCACGCGAGTGGGGCGACTACGTCGAGGGCGCGCGGGTCAAGGACCTCGGCGACGACGGCCTGCCGCCGCTGTGCGCGGACGTGTTCGACGAGTCGGTCACCGAGGACGAGGACCTCGGCAGGCTCAACGTCACGACGGCGAGCGGCCTGCGTGCCGACGGCAGCTGCTACGAGAAGCTGTACGCGTTCGGCGCGCGGTCCTTCTCGATCTGGACCACCGACGGCCGCCAGGTCTACGACTCGGGCGACTCGTTCGAGCGGGTCACCGCGCAGGCCAACCCGGAGTTCTTCAACTCCGACCACACCAGCTCGGACTTCGACTCCCGCAGCGACGACAAGGGTCCCGAGCCGGAGAACCTCGCACTGGGTGAGATCAACGGCAGGACCTACGCGTTCGTCGGGTTGGAGCGGGTCGGCGGCCTCGCCGTGTACGACATCACCGATCCCCGGCACGCGCGTTTCGTCGCCTACCGGAACAACCGCGACTTCTCGGTGTCGGTCGAGGACGGCGGCGACCTCGCGGCGGCCGGTGACCTCGGGCCGGAGGGCGTCACGTTCATCCCGGCGAAGGACTCGCCGACGCACACGCCACTCGTCGCGGTGGCCAACGAGGTGAGCGGCACGACGACGTTGTTCCGGGTGACGGCCTGACCGAACGGGCAGGTCTCGTAGCAGCCTGACCACGGATAGTGGCCAACCCCCGGTCTTGTGGGCATCATGGGCGGCGTTCGCTCGGCACATGAGATCGGGGGAAAGTCACATGCGTAAGCGAGGTGCGCTCGCGGTACTGGCGAGTGCCTTGTTGGGGACGGGTCTGGTGGCCACACCGGCGACCGCGGCGCCCGCTCCTGCCGCGATCGACTGGCAGCCGTGCGGGGAGGACGCCCCCGGCGTCGACTGCGCGACCATCGAGGTCCCGCTGGACTACTCGAGGCCGCACGGGCAGAAGATCCACCTCGGCCTGGCGAAACGCCCGGCGACGGACCCGGCGGCGCGGATCGGTTCCGTGCTCGTCGACCCCGGCGGGCCGGGTGGTTCAGGCGTCGCGTTCGTGATGGGCGGCGACACGGTCAGCTCGGCGGTCGCGGCACGGTTCGACCAGATCGGGTTCGACCCGCGCGGCATCAACACCAGCAGCCGGCTGCTGTGCGATGTCGACCTGTCGCAGCAGGTGGACGCCGCGAAACACCCGACGAGCCAGGCGGAGTTCGACCGGCTGGCCACCCTCAACCGCGCGCTGCACGACAGCTGCCGCGCCAACTCGGGCGGGTTGGCCGAGCACGTGGACAACCTGAACACCGCGCGGGACATGGACGCCATCCGGGTGGCACTGGGTGAGCGGAAGCTGACCTTCGTCGGCTACTCCTACGGCAGCCTGATGGGCCAGCAGTACGCGGAGCTGTTCGGCCGCAACGTCCGCGCGCTGGTCATGGACGGCAACATGGACCACAGCCTGCGCACCGCGTGGGACTTCGCCCGCACGGAGACCGCGCCGGTCGAGGAGGGCTTCGTCGAGTTCGCGCGGTGGTGTGACACAACGCCGTCCTGCGCGTTGTACGGCATGGACACCACGAAGACCTACCTGTCTCTGAAGGCGAAGGCCAAGGCGGGCACGCTGGTCGACCCGGACGGCAACAAGGTCGACTTCTACGACCTGGCGGGCGGCATGTTCTCGGTGGTCCAACCGCAGGCGTGGAGCTTCGTCGCGGAGAACCTGCGCTGGCTCCTGGACGGCACCGGCTCACCGGAGGCGGACGCGACGGCGCTCGCCGAGATCGACAACGACCCGTACCCGCCGATCTGGTGCAGTGACTGGCGCTACCCGGTGCGGAACTACGCCGAGTACGCGGGCATCCGGGCCGGTCTCACGCGGGCGTACCCGATCATGGAGTGGTCGCCGTACGTCGACCACGCCATGACGTGCGTGAACAGCGGGACGAGGACCACGAACCCGCAGCGTCCGCTGCACGTCGACAACGCGCCGCCGCTGGTGATGCTCGGCAACCTGCACGACCCGGCGACGGTGTACCCGTGGAGCGTGGCCGCGGCAAGGCAGAGCGGCGCGCGGCTGGTCACCTACGAGGGCTGGGGCCACACCGTCTACGCCACCGGCGTCGAGTGCGTCGACACCGTCGTCGACGACTACCTGATCAACCTGCGGCCACCTCGGCGGGGCGTGAGCTGTGCGTCCGTCGACGAGCCCGCGTTGGCCTCGGCCTCGCGGAACGTCGTGCCCGACGGCCGCTACTGAGCTCGTTCACGACGGGACCCCTTCGCGTGGCTCGCGGAGGGGTCCCTCGTTCACCCGCAGGTAGCGCCTGACCTCGGCCATGGCCTGTGCCGGCAGCCCGTCGTTGCGCACGAGCAGGCGGTGGCCGTCCCGCGCGGTGTCCCACGGCTCGTAGCCGAGGGCGACGACCTGGGCCCAGGTCGGCACGACGAGGCCCTCGATGTCGCTCTTCCTCGCCTCGACCCGCCGCCGGTGCTCGGCCGGGTCGGTCACCTCGACCTCGATGATCCGCAGTTCGGCGCCCGCTGTCGCGGCGAGGTCCACCCAGCCGGCACGCGCGTCGGGGTGGGCGTTGACGGCGTCCACCACCACGTGCACGCCCGCCCGGAGACTGGCCGCCGCCACCTCGTGTGCGATGGCGTACCCCACCACGGTGAAGGGCGGCCTGTCCAGGCCGCAGCGGAACATCGCCGCCTCGATCGCGTCGATGCGCAGGTTGGCCGCGCCGAGCTCGGCGGAGGTCAGGCGCGCCAGTGTGGTCTTGCCGGTACCCGGCAGGCCCGTGAACACAACCAGCACACTCACATCATGCCGTGACGACAGCCCTCGCTGCCGCCCCGCCTGGTTCTGTCAACGATTTTCCGTCATCGATTTCGTCGGATCCGCCAGAAGATGGTGTGCCGACGACCTTCGTTACGGGGCAACGGCTCTGTGCAGAGTCGCGCCGAAGGTGATGGAGATGCCGCCGTCGCGGTGCATTTCCTCGGCACCCCGGAAGAATCCCTCGCGAAACGCGACCGCGCGTTCTGTCGGCAGTGCGTTCACCGCGTCCGCCACGCCTTGTTCGGCCATCCAGTCCCACAGCGCCGCCGGGTCCGCCAACGGCTTCGGGATGTCGACCGTCACTCGGGTGGGTGAGGTGAAGCCGGCCGAAAGGAGCAACGCGTCCAGTTCGTCCGCGGTCATGGGAGAGCCGCCGCCACCGCCGAAGAACTCCTTGTTCAGCTCGTGCAGCCAGCGCAGGCGGCCGATCTCCTGACGCTCCAACGAGATCGCGACGACGCCGCCCGGCGCGAGCACCCGGCGGAACTCCGCGAGCGCGTCCTGCGGCGAGGTGAGCACCTGCACGACGAACCCGGACGTCACCACGTCGAACGCGCCGTCCGTGAACCCGAGCGCGCCGGCGTCCTGTTGACGCACAAGCATTTCCGGGTAGTCCTCGGCCAGCCGCGACACCATGCCCGCCGACGAGTCGACGGCCGTGACCGCACAGCCGCGGGCCAGCGCGGCACGGGCTACGGCGCCCCGACCGGCACCGACGTCGAGCAGCCGCGCACCGGGTGGTGGGGTGGCGTACTCCACCAGCCGCCTGCCGACGTCGGCCACGTAGAAGAAGATGTCCTCGTATCGGTCCGCCAGCGCGTCGTACTTGCGCCTGCTCTCCTCTGTACTGGTCACCCCAAACCTCCAAGACCCGCCAGCCTAAGGACGGGTCCAGAGCGGCCATACCGCCGATCCGGGAATGTTCAACCACCCGAACGGCGGCCTACCACCACCGTCGCGGCGAGGTCCTCATCGGTCACCACGTCCGGCACGAGACCTGCCGCCGCCACCGTCTCGACCGCCGCGTCGGCCTGGCGCGTGCCGGTCTCGAACAGCAGGTGCCCGCCGTCCGCCAGCCACGACGACGCGTCGCGGATGACCCTGCGCAGCACGTCGAGCCCGTCGGCGCCGCCGTCGAGTGCCACGAGCGGCTCGTGCAGGCGCGCCTCCGGCGGCATGAGCCCGACGGCGTCCGACGGCACGTAAGGGGCGTTCGCCACGAGCACGTCGACCCGGCCGCGCAGCGAGTCCGGCAGCGGGTCGTAGAGGTCGCCCTCGTACACGGTGCCCGCGATGTTCCCCCTGGCGCAGCGGACCGCGGCGGGCTCGATGTCCACAGCGGACAGCTCGATCCCCGGCACGGCCGCGTGCACGGCGGCGCCGACCGCGCCGGAACCACAGCACAGGTCCACCACGACCGAGCCACGGGCGGCGAGCGACGCGGCGTGTGACGCCAGCAGCTCGGTACGCCGCCTCGGCACGAACACCCCGGGCACCAACGCGATCCGCAGGCCGAGGAACTCGACCCAGCCGAGCACCTGTTCGAGCGGGAGTCCCGCGACCCGCCTGGACACCATGTCCTCGAGGTCGGCCGGGGTGGCCGCCGCCTCGGCGAGCAGCCGGGCCTCGTCCTCCGCGAACACACAGCCCGCGGCACGCAACCGGGAAACGACAGAAGTCATCGAGCGCCTCTCCACAGGGCGCTCCCGCCGGCAAGCCTCAGACCGGCGTTGGTGAGAGCACCCGACCACCACGGACGGAAATGGTTCTCACCTCCCCGAGTCGAGATCGGACACCGAGACACTACCTCGCGGCGAGACCGGCCAGGAAGTCACGAAGCCGCTCCAGGGTCGCCGGGTCACCCCACGCCTGCGCGACGCCGGGGTCGTCGAGGTCCCGCCGGGCGGCGATCCGCGCGTGGGCGGGCTCCCGCAGCCGCGTCTTCGACGAGGCGTAGACGGCAGGCGGCACCCCGCCGAGGTCCGCCGCCGTGCTCACCGCCGCCGCGAGCAGCTCGTCGGGCACGACCTCGTCGACGAGCCCGAGCCGGTGCGCGTCGACGGGAGAGAACCGCGCGGCGGTGAGCACGAGCCGGTCGAGCGCCGCACCGGCCGCGTGCCGCATGACCTCGAGCGGCACGGTCGGGAACGGCACCCCGACGGACAGCTCGGTGAGGCCGATCGTGCCGCTGGACATGAGCCGCACGTCGCAGGCACAGGCCAGGACGCACCCGCCGGCGAGCGCGTGCCCGTTGACGGCCGCCACGACGGGCCGGGGGTGGTCGAACACCGCGAGGACGGCGGCGGACAGCGCGGGCAGGAACTCCGCGACGTACGGGGCACCGCCGTCGACGACGCGTTTGAGGTCGACCCCGGCCGAGAAGCAGCGGCCTGCGCCGGTCAGCACCACCGGCGCGTCGCCGACCTGCGACAACGCGTCCGGCAGCGCCGTGAGCAGCTCGACGTCGAGCGCGTTGACGGGCCCGTGCTCGATGGTCACCACGGCGACGTCGCCGTGCATGGTTGTGTCGATCATGCACCCAGCGTGGCATGTCGTGCGACGGATGGCGGTACGACCGGCGCGCGGAAAGTCGTAAGGTTCTGCCGGTTCGGGGGCTCTCACCATGCGCAAGGCCTGTTTCGTTGGAGGTAACCCGTGTCCGAGCGCACTGACACCGAACTGGTCACCGGTGTGCTCGCCGGCGACCGGGAGGCGTTCGCGGCCGTCTACGACCGCTACGCCGACCGGTTGCACGACTTCTGCTGGTCTGTCCTGCGCGACCGCGACGAAGCGGCGGACGCGGTACAGGACACGTTCGTGCTCGCAGCGCAACGCCTTGCTCAGCTCAACGACCCGGAACGGCTCCGGCCCTGGTTGTACGCCGTCGCGCGAAGCGTGGCGCTACGCCGGGTGCGGGCCCGCCAGCGGGTCGTGCTCGACGAGGTGGGAGACATGGCGGACACGGACCCGGGGCCGCATCGCGCGGCCGAGCAGCAGGCGTTACGGGAGTTGGTGTGGACGGCGGCCGGCGGCCTGGCCGAACGCGACCGCGCGCTGCTCGACCTACACGTGCGGCAGGGCCTGGAGGGCGCGGAGCTGGGCGAGGCGATGGGCGTCAGCACCAGCCACGCCTACGTGCTGCTGACGCGCCTGCGCGACCAGGTCGAGCGGTCGCTGGGGGCGTTGTTGATCGCTCGCCTCGGCCGCGAGGACTGCACCGAGCTGGATGCCCTGCTGTCCGGCTGGGACGGCAAGTTCTCCCCGATCATGCGCAAGCGGGTGGCCCGCCACGTCGACGGGTGTGACGTGTGCTCGGACCGGCGACGGGTAATGGTCAGCCCCTGGGCGCTGCTCGCGGGTGTGCCACTGCTGCCTGCGCCGCTCTTCCTGCGCGACCGCGTGATGGCGGAGGTCCAGCTGGCGTCCGCCGAACAGGACCTCCCCACCGAACAGACCGCCGCGGTCGAGAACGCGGTCGCCGCCATGCCCCGGCCGGGGTACGGCTCGAAACGCGGCCGGATCCTCGCCTCGGCCGCCGCGGTACTCGCCCTACTGACCGCGGGCGCGGCGATCGTCTACTGGCGCAACACGGAACCCGCCGACGGCCAACCGGTCGCGCTGGAGAACTCCGTGCCGCTGACCACCAGCCGCACTCACGGCACCACCACCCCGGCGCCGACCACCACCACGACCCCCGCGGCGGGCCCACCGGCCCCCACGACCACGACACGCCCCACCACCAGACGAACCACCACCACAACACGCCCCACGACCACGACGAAGGTGGTGGTTCAACCACCACCACCGCCTCCCCCGCCGCCACCACCTCCGCGGGACACCACCCCGCCGGTGATCAACAGCGCCTCGGCTGACGCCCCCCGCATCTTCATCCTGCAGTGCGAGAGCCAGCCGACAGTGAGCACCGTGATGGCGAACGTGGTCGACAACGTCGGGGTCTCCTCGGTCTCCATCAGCCGGGAAGGCCCTGGCGACAGCAGCAGCGGGCCCGAACCGATGTCCCGTAGCGGCGACAACTGGTCATTCAGCTACGGCCCGTATGAGTTCAGCGGCGGCATC
This sequence comes from Actinophytocola oryzae, assembly GCF_004364325.1. GTDB lineage: Bacteria > Actinomycetota > Actinomycetes > Mycobacteriales > Pseudonocardiaceae > Actinophytocola > Actinophytocola oryzae. The sequence continues at coordinate 402,840 of NZ_SOCP01000003.1, forward strand.
AACTGGGTCCTCACCGCGGCCGACGCCGCGGGGAACACCAGCACGCGGACGGGCACCATCACCGTGTTGAACTGCTCTGGCGGCCCCAGCAGCTAGCCCGAAAAAAACTTCTACGGAAAGTTGTAAGGGTCCCCGCCACGGGTGGCTCCTACCGGACGTAACACCGTCCACCGGGAGGACCACTCCGATGCGGGCTCTACTGACAGCATCATTCCTGCTGGCCACGCTGCTGCTGGGCACACCAGTGGCGACGGCGGCCCCACCGACACCGGCCGACCCGCCGGTCATCCTCACCCCGACCGAGCCGCCGCCCCCGAAGCCGTGCGAGGCCCGGCCGATGCCGTGCGACCTCACCCTGCCGACGGACGAGCCGACGGGGGCAAGCGAGCCGACGGAGCCGACCGAGGACCCGACAACGACCACGCAGAACACGGGAACCCGCACGGACGACCCGGACAACACTGAGACCGGCAACGCGTCCGGCCAGGTCAGGAGCACCCCGGTACGGCCGACCGGCACCGACGGGACCGAGTGGTGGCTCATCGCCGTCCCGGTCCTCGCGCTCCTGGCGCTCGCCGCCGCGGGTGCCGTGCTGGTCGTCCAGCGCAGCGAACGCCGCTAGTCCACAGGCTCCACCCAGCACCTCACTGCTGTCACCGCAAGACAAACCTGCACGCGATCTCTGAGGGGAACACCATGTCGGCAACCACCACCCGCACCCACGTCCTCGTCCGCGCCACCGACCCGATCCTGCAGAACGGCGTCTGCATGACGCTGCGCACCCGCCCGGAGGTCTGGCTCGCCGACGAGACGGCCGACCCGGCCGCCACCGTCGCGCTCGTCGCGGCCGACCGGTTCGACGACCGCACCGTCGCACTGCTGCGTGCCGTCCAGGCCCGCGGCTACACCAAGCTCGTCCTGATCGCGGGCGAGGTCGCCGAGGCCGAGGTGCTGACCGCGGTCGAGTCGGGGGTGTGCGCGGTCGCGAGACGCGCCGACGCGACCCCGGACATGCTGGTCAGACTTGTCAGGGCGGCGGCAGCGGGCGAGGGCTCGCTGCCTCCGGACCTGCTCGGCAGGCTGCTGAACCAGGTCTCGCGCCTGCAGCGGCACGTGCTGGAGCCGCGCGGCCTGCAGCTCGCAGGCGTCACGACCCGCGAGTCTGAGGTGTTGCGCCTGGTCGCGTCCGGTTTCTCGACCCAGGAGATCGCGGAGAAGCTCTGCTACTCGCAGCGGACGGTCAAGAGCATCCTGCACGACGTGACGAACCGCTTCCACCTCAGGAACCGGGCCCACGCGGTCGCGTACGCGCTACGAGAGGGACTCATCTGATACGTCATCTGACCCAACTTGTGGTCGTTTTGGTCACAACGGCGGCGGCACGCCGGTGGGGTCGTGTCCGCCGCCGCAGGTCAGGGCATCCGGCGTGCTCAGCGCGCCGGATGCGCCAGACACCGCCCCCTCGAAGGCCGCTTGCGGGAAGCAGTAACCTGCAGCCTTGTAGGCATTGCCTAGCAACAGGGTTACGCGGAAGATCACGGGGCGTCTCCCGACGGTTGGGATGTGGAGTTATCCGTGCGCGATCAGACGGTGCAGGTAGACGACCTCAAGCTCGTCGCGTTGCCGAGCGCGATCAACTGTGCCGATCTCTTCGTGCGGTTCACCCTCGTGGAGTGGCGGGTCGAGACGATGGTGCCGGACGTTCGGCGCGCCACCGAGGCCTTGATCACGTCCGTGGTCGGCAACCCGGACAAAAAGGCCACCCCGACGATGCTGCTGTTCCGGCTGCGCCTGTCGGGTAACACACTGGCCATCGAGATCGAGGACGACAGAAGGACGCCGACCCTCTCGTTGCCGCGTTCCCTGTCCGGTCCGAACAGTGGCGTCACGATGCTGTCCACCGGCAAGCAGCTCATCTGGACCGAGGTCCCCCTGCCGAAGGGCATGGACGCGACCGTCGTGCCCCTCCCGCGCCGGGGCACCACGCGTGCCGCCGCGGCGGCGGCCCCGCCCCCTGCCGAGATCGCCGGCGCCGAGGACCTGTCACCGGACGTGATGGAACGCATCCTCGAGGGCCTGCGCCGCGACCACGGCGACCCTCCGCGCATCTAGGCACCAGCTGACGGGGGCAAGGCCTCCTTCACCTCGCACAGGAACTTGTCTGCGGTGAGTCACGCACTGCGATGACATATGCGCGGTGAGTCACCCCCCGTGCATGGTCTTCGAGGACCAGGCCGGTGATCCTCGCCTCAAGTCGACGTTCCAACCAGGAGAAACAAATACGGGGTAGCACCTTTGTCGTGAAATCCCGCGAACTCGGTAACGACATACTGCCGCACATTGATTCAACGGGCACCGATTAGTTCAGTGGCTCGTACACCGGTCAACTAGCATCCGTAGGGTGAAAAAGTGCACGGACAGTTAGTGCAGATGGGTGGTCACTGTCGCGGTGGACGCACTCGTAGCTCATGCTGGATGGCGAAACCGAGCCTGGTTGGAGGGGAGAATACTGGGTGAGCTTTTCCTGGACCGACAGGTACGACACCCTCTCCCCCAAAGCAGCGACGGTGCTGCGAGCGACCGCGTTGATCGGTTCCACCGAGCCGGCAGAACTGGTTCACGCGCTCGACATGGCCAAGGACGAAATCACCGATAACCTGGCCGAACTGAGGCGCACAGGATGGACGCGTCAGCAGTCCGACGGGCGAGAGACGCTGGTTGCCGAGGCGGAGACCTGGCTCGTCCACGACGCGATCGACGTCGTTCCGGCCGAACGTCTCACCGCGAACGACGGGCACATCGCCGCTCGCTACCTCGACCACCACCTCGCACGACTCGGTCACGGCGACCACGACGCGGTGGCCGCATGGACGACCACCCACCGCGACAGGCTCATCGCTGCCCTCCGGCTGGGGTTGCGATCAGGCGATGTCCAGCAGGTACTCGCCGTCGCGATGGCCGCCTCCCGGGTGGCGAGTGACGTGCCCGATCGGGAGTGGAGGGCGGCGCTCATGGCTGTCGGTGAGCAGATCGCCCGCCGCGCCCCTGCGAACGCGGTCGATCTGTTACGCGCCAACGGGGACGCCGCGCTGAGGTCGTCCGACGTGACGACCGCGGAGCGGCAGTACGAGCACGCTCTGGCCATCGCCGGCGAACACGGTGAGGAGAAGGTACTCGGGGACCTACTCGCCGCCCTGATCCCCGTCCTTCTCGGCCGGGGCCAGGCTTCTCGCGCCGCCGACGCCCTCCTCGACCTCGCCGACCTCCACCAGCGGGCCGGCGAGCAGCACGCGCTCGCCGACACCCTTGCCCGACTCGGCGGGCTGATGGTCGCCTGCGGTCGCACCGAACAGGGCATCACCTACTTCGACCAGGCAGAACAGCTCCTCTGTGGTCTGCGACCTCGCGACATCGCGTTCGAGGCGCGAGTCGCCGAGTTACGCGGCCGCGCGCTGTGGGCACTGGGAAACACCACCCTGGGCCGCAGAGCCTTCAACCAGGCGCTGGACCTGTTGGGAACCAAGGGAAACGAGGAAGCACGCGAGCGACTGCGTCAACTCGTGCGGACTCGTCGAGACGACGACCTTCCGCGTCCCGGCACTACGACTGGGTAAGTTCGTGCAGGATCTGCACAGCCGCCTGGAGGATGCCGAGCCCCAGGACGCCGAACTGGAGCACCAGCTGCGCGATCTCCATGCCACGCCTACGCATGGACCGAGCGCCCGGGGGCACGCGTCGCCTTGAGGATCCGCGACGACGGCGACCCGGTGGACAGTATTCTCGTCGGCGGCCAGGCCGATGGTTGCGATGCGATCTCACGGTTGGGGCTTTCGATGGGGAGGGAGAGCGCGGGCCGCGGATGAAACCCGAGGCACGGCGGGAATGTCGTCTCGTCGTCGTCGCACGCGGGTCACGCGGGCATCGGCGCGAGTGGTGAGTTCGCCCGGTCTCAGGGCAACGGCCACAGGCCGAGCACACGCATGATCGACGGAACGAACACCGTTTTGCGGTAGGGAGTGTCGGTGGTGTGCTGCCGGAACGAAGCCATGTCAAGCGGTTCGACGACACCGGCTTCCTGCAGCTGGCGGATCACCTTGGCGGCCTGGCTGTCGCTGACCTTGCAGACCGATTCGATCTCGCTCAGGCCCATCATGGGCTTCGCGTAGAGGGCCTGGATCGCCCGCACGACAGCGGTCCTGCGCGTGAACTTCCTCAACACCTCGGCACTCTGCCGACGAGCCGACTCGATCCGCGCGATCTCCACCTCGCAGACCTCACTGACACAGGCCGCGACGAACGACACGGCGGTGTCGAGGTCATGGCTCTCCACGACACCACGCACTATGCGCGGCAGCTCGTCCTGGTGGCGGTGAAGCCATTCGGAGAGCGGCAGCACGGGTGCGCTCAGAGTCCGCGTCCGCAGCAACTCGTGTGTGACCGCCAACCTGGCCAGGTGTCCTGATCGCGGAAACGGGCTGAGCAGCATGAACTGCAGGAGCGCCGCGGTGATCTTGACGATCAGAGGCATCTCCTTCTGCTCACGCACCCAGCTGCACCACTGCTCGGTCCCGACCCGCAACTCCGCCCCGGGCGGAGCGACGATCAGGTACGCCGCCGCGGGCGACGACCCACCCAGCCACGCCGTTGTCGTCCGCCAGGGCAGAGGTTCGTCCCCGCGACCGCCGGTAGTCACCGAACTGAGCCGACCCATGAGGTCGACGTCCAGTGGCCGCCCACGCTTGGCCGCCTTGACGACAGCGATGCCCGACCGGAGATACCCGCGCAGCGGGGTGTCCCGATCCTGCGCCGGCTGCTTCAGGTCGAGGGCGTACGCCTCTCGCACCGTGATCAGCCATTCGTCCAGTCGAGCCGACGCCAGTGCCTCACGACGCATGGTCTGTTCAACCCAGTGCTTTCTGACTGGCATGTGCTGCGTGACCACGTCCAGACGCCCCAACTTCTGTTCGGCAGCGGCGGCCACTCGATAGGTTTCCTGCCGCAGCACGATCTCGGACGGTAACGGGTCCGCCAGAAAAGCGCCCTCGATGCAGAGAGAAGGAGGAAGCTCACCGACGTCGTCGTCACACGGGAATCGTCGTCCTGGCAACCCATGAACGCTGCGTGTCACGATATGAAGCGTAAGCGACAACTCATCTCGGCTCCAAATTGCGGCAAGCCTTAAAAATCTCCTCTCCGTAGTGTCCACATACGTCAGACTCACCCTTCTGGAGCAACCTAATAGTGCCGTACTTCACGCCGCCCGAACGTGCGATGTCCAGCGCTTTCGCAGATCACGCCCTGCGAGTCCGCCAGGTAGACAAAGCGGAACAACACGGCCACCCCGCCGGTCGAACGATCAAAATTCACCTAATCTAGCCTGAAATTCACCCGATAGCGTGAGCAAACAAACTTTCTGTCGCCACCCGAGCGCCGACGCACCGAAATTCCGTCGAGGCCGCCTTGCCGGGCCCCACGCGGGAGTCCACTTGCGGCGGCGGCAATGGTTCCTGCGGCGGGAGATCCCCGGCGACCCGGACCAGGGAGAGAGCTGGCCAACCCGACGTTACGAAGGACGCCATCAGTACGGTGGGCCTGGATCGACCGGTGGTCTTCCGGCCACGCCATCGTGGACGCGCCTCTCGGTGGGCCGCCCCCGGTCAAGCGCACTGAAGGACGCCTTCGTAACGCCGAGCATCTCCCGAGAGTCTTCCACCGGGGCGTCACCGTTCCGATGGGTGAAACCCGCGTCCCGACCGGGCATGGCCAGGCGCTTCGCGCCCCCCGGCCCGCGAAGCGGGCCTCGCCACCTCGCCCCTCGGTGGCCCCAGCCCGACCGCAATGAAGGACGCCTTCAGTACCCCCACCGTTACGAAGGCGTCCTTCAGTACGCCCAGCGTTACGAAGGCGTCCTTCAGTGCGGGGGTCGCTGGTCGGCCGACCTGCCAACCTCCGTGGATGGAGCACTAGAGTGGCGGGATGACCATGCTCGCCGGACGGCTGGACCCGACTGCTGGCACGTTCGGGATGCGGACCGTGCCGATCCCCGAGCCGGGGCCTGGTCAGGTGCGGATCCGCGTGCGGGCAGCCGGTGTGTGCCTCTCGGACGTGCACCTCATCGACGGCAGCCTCCGCCCCGCGTTCCTGGACGCGCAGGAGGTGACGCTCGGGCACGAGGTCTCCGGCGAGATCGACGCGGTGGGGCCCGACGTGCCGGACCAGTGGCTGCCCGGCGTCCGGGTGGTGCTCGAGGCGGGCGAGCGGTGCGGGGTGTGTCCGCAGTGCACCCGCTTCCGCACCCCCTGTCTCGCCGTCCGCACCAGGGGCGTCGACTACGACGGCGGCTGGGCCGAGTACGCGCTCGCGACGCACCACACGCTGGTCGCGATGCCGGACACGCTGTCGTTCGAGGAGGCGGCGATCGTGCCCGACGCGGTGTCCACGCCGTGGGGCGCGGTCGCGGGCACCGGCCGCGCCGAGCCGGGGCGCCCCGCCGGGGTGTGGGGTGTCGGCGGGCTCGGCGCACACGCCGTGCAGCTCCTGCGGATGGTCGGCGCCGCTCCGGTCGTCGCGGTCGATCCGCTCGACGCGGCACGGGACCGGGCCCTCGAGTTCGGGGCGGACTTCGCGTTCGACCCCGCCGACCCCCACTTCGGCGAACAGGTGGCGGCGGTGACCGGTGGTGCCGGGCTGGACGTCGCCTACGACATGGCCGGTGTCGGCGCGGTCCGCGAGCAGGCGGTCCGCTGCCTCGGCCGCGATGGCCGCCTCGTGCTGGTCGGCCTGACCCCCGAGCCGCTGACGATCCCGAACAGTATCGCCGTGAGCATCCGCGGCACGCGGATCCTCGGCCACTACGGCTCCCGCGCCGGAGACGTCGAGCGGCTGATCGACCTGATCCGCTACGGCCGCCTCGACCTCAGCCGGTCGGTCAGCGGGACGCTGCCGCTGTCCGAGGCACCGGAGGCCGTGAAGGCGCTGGCCGACAAGCAGGGCAACCCGATCCGGCTGATCCTCACCCCGTGAACCCGTGTCGCGGCCACGATGACCCATCACGCATTCTTCCGAACTGTGCCACGATGGTGATTCCGTAATTCCGGAACCGAACATTCTGTTCCGGACCCGGCCGCGACTGAGGGTAACCCAGATCATTGCCATCACTCCAGCGCGCACCTTTTTCTGACCCGAAAGAACCAATGCTTCGACCATTGGTCGCCGTCAGCGCAGGGTGGACCGGGACAAGAACACCCCATTCGATGAACAGGCACCCCGATCGGTGTTGGGCGTCGCACTCCGGGCCCCATTTCGCTCTAACCTTGATGTCAAGCCCGTCCGAGGAAGGCGACGAATGAACACACCGGAGAAATCTCCGATAATCCGCGCCATCGGCGAGGAACTGCCCGGCGACCCGTCGCCCGAGGTGGACGACCGGCTCACGATCCCTGGACTGGTCGACCTGTGCGCCGAGCGCGGGGTCTCCGCGCCCGAGGTCCTGGCCCGCGCACTCGACCGCTCCGCGTCCGGTGAGGACGGTGAGGGCGGCGAGGGCGGCGACCGGCCCGTCCAACACCCTCGCGGCACCATTGCGCAGTAAGGGTTTAATAGCCTACACGCTCAGTTCGGAATATGAATTTACTCGGCGTCGCAACCGGTCGAATTAGCCATTCACGCCGGCTACCCAACGCAATAACGTTCACCCCACCGAACCTGGCCGCGTTCACCCGTGTAACTTAACGCCGCAGGTGATACCCACCGAATGCGCACACGCACCCGTTAAGATCTCGCCCGGATGATTGAATGCTCGCCACGATCGTTGTCAACTGCCCACAAACCGACGGCGTTCGCCTCTAATCTGGACTCAAACGCACGGCGCTGCCTTCCCTCCCCTACTCGGAAGGTCCAGCCGCCGGCCAGGCCATGGGCAGTTCGGTCGGCCCAGCCGCAATGCCGTCCATCCAGACTGTCGATACGCCATCACCTGACGCCCGTGCCCCGATGCGGTCCCGCACCGGGCTCGGGCCATGTGACGGGAACGGGAGAGAACTTCCGCATGACCTTCCCTACAACACGCCGTCCCGCCACGCCTCGGGGCTGGAGGCCCTGATGGATCCCCACGGCGACGTCACGCAGCAGGCCATCTCGCGGGCGGTCGGCGAGGAGCTGCGCCGCCTGCGTGAGGCCAGAGGCTGGTCACGGGCCCAGCTCGTGGCCCGCCTGCCATCGGGCATCGGCGACAGAACCCTGCTGTCCTACGAACACGGCACCCGCCACCTCACCATCCTCCGGTTCATCGAGCTGTGCCACACACTCGACGTCCCCGCACCATCGCTGCTCAGCCAGGCACTGCAACGAGCACGAATCCACCTGCAGAACCTCGTCCTGCTCGTCGACCTGCTGGCCATGCTCCACGACCGCAGCGACAAGTTCCGCCCCATGCACCAATGGGCCCGCAACAAACTCAACGACTTCCCCGACGGCGTCGTCGAACTACCACCGTCATCCGTCCGCGAACTGGCCACGTTCGTCGGCTGCTCCTACCCCGAGCTCGCCAACTACCTCGCCAGGTTCATTCCCGAGAAAGACATGGAGAACGAGGGTGTCACTCCGTCGAATTGACGATGTGGCGAATCGCCGACGGCGACTCCACGCGTGCCCGGGGCGCCGAGCCGTGCATTCGGCGGCTTTCCATCTTGCTGCGCAACCGCATCGCGAGTACGCCGAACCCGGCGTGGTCGTACAAATCCGCCGCCTGTTGCCACATCAATACGGCCTCGTCCGGTTCGCCGCTGTGGTAAAGCGCGTCCCCGTGCGCGGCGACGACCTGCGCCTGGGCCGAGAGGTCCTGCGAGCCGCGCAGCAGCTCGACCCCGCGCCTGCTGTAGGCGACCGCCTTGTCGAACCAGCGGCTCTCCGAGCCAATTGTCGACAGCGTGGCGCAGATCAGGGCGGCCGAGGTCAGGTCGGGGATCGACTCGGCAATTGCCAAGGCCTCCTCGCAGTAGGCGAGCGCGGCCGAGCACTCCCCGAGGTCCCGGTGGATGGCACCGATCTCGGCGAGTGCGAGCGCCTCGGCGGCCCGGTCGTCCGCGAGCCGGGCTACGGCACGTGCCTGCCGCAGCTGACCGAGTGCGTCGTCGAGGTGCTGGGCCACCCGCAGCACCTGCCCGATGCGGCAGTACAGCCAGCACATCCCGGCCAGGTCGTCGGCCTGCTCGGCCACGGTCAGGGCACGCTCGTACAGCGACAACGCCTCGGCCCGCTCGCCCCGGAACATCGCCAGCTGCCCCAGCTGGTCGAACAGGGACACGTGGCCACAGCGAAGGTCGTCGGCAGGCGCCATGCGCGCGGCCGCGGCCAGGCACCGCCGCGCCGCCTCGTGCTCGTCCAACAGGAGGTGCGTGGCGCCGAGCCGGCACAACGCGGTCACCTCCACCTCGCGCTCACCGGCAGCCCGCGCCGAGTCGAGCGCGAGCAGCCGGACAGCGCGGCTCTCGACGGTGTTGCCCGCTCGTTCGAGCAGGCTCGCCACCGGGTCGGCCAGCCGCCCGACGTGGTCGTGCCAGGCGGCGTCGTAGGCCTGGCGCAGGATCGCCGACAACGTGTGCCGCTCGCGTCCGAACCAGGTCAGGGCCTCGTCCGCGTCGCCGAACGGCACGAACTCCTCGTGCACGAGGAGGTGGTCCTGGCACGCGAGGCTGGCCGCGCTGGTGGTCGACGTGACGTAGTAGTCGAAGAGGCGCTCCCGCGCGGCGTGGACCTCGTCGGCGGGCTCGTCGCTCTCGAGGCACCGCGTGGCGAACTCACCGAGCACGTCGTGCCTGCCGAACCTGTCCAGCTCGTCCGACGGCTCCAGCAGGTTGGCCGCCACCAGGCACATCAGGCTCGCTACGGTCTCGGCCGGACTGCGGCCGTCACACGCGTAGGCCGCCTCCGCGGCGATGTCGTCGCCGGGGTGCACCGCCAGCAGCCGGAAGAGCCGCCGCTCCGGCGCGGCCAGCGCCTGGTAGGCCCAGGTGAGGCACGACTCGCCGTTCGGCGTGGGCACGTCCTTGCCCGCTGCCGCGAACACCCGCCGCCGGTCGAGGCGCGTGACCAGCTCACCGAGGTTCGCGGGCGACTTGCCGACGAGCTGACCAGCGAGAACCGTGAGCAGCAGTGGCAGACCGCCGCAGAAGGCGCTGATGCGGCCCGCGTCCGGGATCCGTCCGTGGGCCCGGACGGACAGGAGGATGGTCGCGCTCTCCGGCGTCAACGGTCTCAGGGACACCCTGGCGACGACCGGCAACGAGAGCCGGCGTCTGCTGGTGACCACGACCAGGCACGACGGCATCAGCTCGATCAGCCGCCGCACCGGGTCCGCGTCCCGCACGTTGTCGAGCACGACGAGCAGCTGCCGGTCCGCGACCAGCACCTTCAGCAGCTGTTCACGCTGCCGCCGCCCCAGGTTCGCCGCGGGCGGCTGTCCGAGTGCGGCGAGGAGATCGTCGACCACCGCGGCCACGTCGACCTGGCTACCCGCGGTGAAACCACGCATGTTCACCCAGATCTCGCCGTCGGAGAACCGCCCCCGCACGCGATGCGCCCAATGCACGGCGAGCGCTGTCTTCCCCACCCCACCGGGCCCGTCCAGCACGAGCACACCCGAGTCCCCGACCGCGTCGAGCAGGGCCAACTCCTCGCGCCGCCCCACGAAGTCGGTCACGTCGTCCGGCAGCTGCCTCGGCACGACGGTCGGCTCGGGAAGCACCGGCACGGGGTGCGCGGCGGCCAGTTCGCTGTCGTGCTCACGCAGGAGCAGCGCGGACGCCTGGTCGCCCATGCCCCGCAGGCGGTGCCAGGTCGCGAGGAAGTACCGGTTGGCGTCGGCGAACAGTCGCCGGTGGTAGAGCGCGGTGAGCCGCAGCTTGGCGAGGGAGACGTCGTCGGGGAAGTCGAGCTGCAGCTCGTCGAGGGCGGCGAGCATGGCGTCGTAGCGCCCGAGCCGGAGAAACGCCTGCACACGGACGGTGTGTGCGGCAAGCCAGTCCTCCCGCACGACCTGCTCGCGCCAGGTCCTGGCTGGTGGGGTCACGAGGTCGGCGAGGGGCAGCCCGCGCCACAGCCAGAGCGCGGCCTCGACGAGCTCGATGGCACGAGAGGGGCTCTGCTCGGCCTGGGCGGCCCCGAGCAGGCCACGGAACTGGTACAGGTCCACGAGCGAGGTGTCGACAACCAGCCGGTAGCCCTCGGCCTCGGCCTGAACCCGCGGCGATCCGGGCATGCGCCCCAACACGCGCCGAATCCGTACGACATAGCTGTCGATGGTCGGACCAGCGGGCAACGGCGCGGGTTTGTCGGTGGGCCAGACCCACCGAACCAGCGTGTCGACCGGCACCAACTCGTTGGCGTGCACCAGAAGCGCCGCCAGAACGGCCCGCTCCCGTGGTTTGCCCCACGAGTCGTCCGGACCGCTGTCGAGGAGCAACGCGGTCGTGCCCAAAATCCCCAAAACTGCGTTGTCGTTCATCCCAGCACCCCAGCTTTCCACCCCAATACAAAAGCTGGCACCACGCGACAGCTATCTCGTCGCATGTTACTTATCAACAAAGATCCAGGAAGTCATGTAACACAATTGTTGTATGATACGTCATTGGCACCACACGCAAAGTTTGACTGACGGCAGGCAGGACCTCGACGACCGAAATTATACACGCGGCGCACGAGCAGATGCACGTGCATACCGGCGCCGGCCTGCGCTTCCCCACTGGTCGAGACAGCACCGCCCACCGATGTGACATGTTCGACGCGACCAGCACGCGGCAATTGCCACGGCGCCCCCGCGGACACCCCACACCCGCGTCAGCCCCCGGGAGCGCTGCCGAATGTCCCCGAGGCAAGATTCACACCATCGAGCGATGATCGCGACCGCGAGCGAGTTCGATCTCACCCTCCTTGACATGCCACCGACCACCGACTAAATCTGGAAGATGGTGTGCCCGAACGTCCGCCGACCATTTCTTCTCCGCCGTTATGACGATCGGGGGAAGAAGTGACTTTTGGGCAGCGAACCGAACGAATCGGGCGACAGACTTCTGACAAAGATCATCGGCCAGGAACTCCGCGCCGTGCGGGAGTCACGAGAACTGTCGCGCACCGATCTCGTGGACCTGCTTCCGTCCGGTATCACCGACCGAACGCTGCTCAGCTATGAACACGGCGCGAGGACGTTGTCCGTGCCGCGTTTCATCGAAATCTGCAAGGGCCTTGGCGTAGCGGCAACCGAAATCCTCGAACACGCGCTGGAGAAAGCACGCGACCTGCGCGCCCTCTCCATCAAGGTCGACCTGAAGGCGATACAGCGCGACGTACGCGGCGAACTCGAACCCGTCCGACGCTGGGTGAGAAACCGCCTGCGCGACGAACCCGACACCTCGGTCGTGCTGCTGCCCCCGGTGACCATCCGAGAGATGGCCGCCGCCTTCGGGCTGTCCCACACCGCACTGGCGACCTACCTCGTCGAGTTCGCGCCGGGTGACCCGCGTTAGCCACCTTTCCCCCGACACGGCTCGGCCGGGTCGTGTCGCGCGACAATCGGAAGTACGTACTAGTCTGTGCCCATGACTATGAAGTACGTACACGATCAGGACGGGCTCTACGACCCGTCGGTTCGGGAGGCGGTCGGGCGGTTCGCGGACACCACCGAAACCTTCGAGGCGGCCTCGGCCGTGCGGACCGCGGCGCACGCGGTCGAGCGGCTCCAGAACCTCGGCGAGCGGAACCGGGCACTCAGCCCGGGCGCCGTCGACCTCCTCCTCCGGCTCGACGGCGGCGACGCCCACGTCGGCGAGCTGGCCCGCGACGCCGGCTTCAGCTCACGCAACGTGACCGGCCTGGTCGACACGCTGGAACAGAAGGGCCTGGTGCGCAGGACCCCCGACCCGGCCGACCGCCGGGCGGTGCGGGTAAGCGCCACCGACGGCGGCCACGCGTGGGTCGCCGAGTTCCGGGAGCCCGCGCGGCGGGCGATGGCGGCCCTCTTCCACGGCTTCACCGACGCCGAGGTGGCCAGCCTGCGGGACCTCTGCCTGCGGTTGGTTGTCAACCAGGAGGCTGTTTCCCGCCGTATGACCCCGAAGTCCACTATGGACTGATCGGCCCGGTGCCACCGGCGCGGAGCGGATATGGCAACGTGACCACGCTCGCAGGGGGGAGGGTGCGGTCGGTGGCAGGCGTCTACACAGTGGACGGAAGCAGCGGGGTTCGCATTCGCACAGCATGCGCAACTGGCCATGATCTCCTTGCTATTTCACAGGTTCAGCACCGGACGACCACTTTCGGTAGAGGCGCCGCCGTACGATCACCTGGATGCCGCACCCGACACAGGCGCACGCACGCCCAGAGATGTGATGGACTCATCGGAGAACGGCAGAGGCGGTGGTGTGGTGTCCAAGCGGGTGGCGCCCCGCGCCGCGGCTGGTCGCGGCGTGCCCGCCGGCCGGTCGGCGGGCGGCACGCGACGGGTCGGCGGTGTCCGGTTTCCCCCGTCGTGGCCGACTGTGCTCGCCGACCGACACGACGCGATCTTCCGGGACCTCCTCGAGTCCCGGGAACTGGAGGTGGCATGACTAGCCTGGGCAAGTTGGCGCGACCGTCCGGTGGCCTTGCCATGGTGGCGATGGACCAGCGGGAAAGCCTGCGCGCGATGCTCGGCGCGCTCACGCCGGCCCCGGTGCCCGACAGCGACCTGACGAAGTTCAAGATCGCCGTCGCCACGGAGCTCGGCAAGTACGCGAGCGGGTTCCTCATCGACCGCACCTACGGCTTCGACCAGGTGCTCACCGACCGGCTGCTGCCACCGACGTGCGGGCTCATCCTCGCCGCCGACCGGCTGCGGCACCCGCCCGAAGGCGGCCCGGTCGTCGAGACGTCGATCGACGAGGAGCTCAACCCCGTGCACCTGCGCGAGCGCGGTGTGGTGGCCATGAAGCTGCTGCTCGTGTGGCGGCCGGACGAGAACCGGGACCGCCGCCTGGCCATGGCGGCCGAGTTCGTCAGGCGGTGCGACGAGGCGGGGCTGCTGTCGATCGTCGAGGGTGTGGTGCGGCCACGGTCCGATCTCGACTTCGACCACCTGCAGGTGGAGGCCGCCGCCGAGCTGGGCGCGCTGCGGCCGTCGCTGTACAAGGCGCAGGTCCCCCGCCGCGGGATCGACCCGGCGCAGGTCGGGCGGGTGTGCGAGCGGATCTCCGCCGCCGTCCCGGTGCCGTGGGTGGTGTTGTCACAGGGCGTGACGATCGAGGACTTCCCCACCGCGGTGCGGACGGCGTGCCAGGCCGGCGCGTCCGGGTTCCTCGCGGGCCGCGCCATCTGGAGCGACACCCTCGCCGACCCGACACCGCTGCTGCGCTCGCGGTCGGTCGACCGGCTCAAGGCGCTGGCCGAGCTGGTGGACAGCTCGGCGAGGCCCTGGCAAGAGGCCGCCGCCTGACCCTGGCTAGATCTCGCCGTAGCGAGCCATCACCCTGGCACGCAGCTCGGGATCGGTTCGCGGCACCGGTTCGAGGAAGATCTCGTCCAGGTCCGTGAAGCGCTCCCGCAGCTCGGCCGAGATCCGGACGCAGGCCAGCTCGAGCTCCGTGGACGACAGGTTCTCCGCGAAGTCAAGCCGGGCGCACAGCAGGACCTGGTCGGTGCCGGTGACCATCGTCAGCAGGTCGACGACGACCTCGACCTCCGGCACCGACGCGAGCAGGTCCCGGGCGCCCTGCACGATGGTCGAGTCCGCCTGCCTGCCGATCAGCAGGCCCTTGTTGGTACGGCCGAGCAGGTAGGCGACCCCGGCGAGCAGCACGCCGATCAGCACCGACGCGAGGCCGTCCCAGAACGCGGAGCCGGTCGCGTCGTGCAGTGCGATGCCGCCGAACGCCAGCAGGATGCCGACCAGCGCCGCGCTGTCCTCGAAGAACACCGTCTTGACCGTCGGGTCGTCGATCAGCCGCAGGTAGCGGCGCACGGACCGGCCCTCGGTCGCCGCCTCCGCCCGGACCTGCCGGACGGCACGCAGCCACGAGATGCCCTCGAGAACGAACGCGAGCCCGAGCACGATGTAGCCGATGAGCGGGCTGGTCTGCTCCTCGTCCTCACCGAAGATCGTGCGGAAGCCCTCGTAGAACGCGAACAACGCACCGGACGTGAAGATCGACACGGCGGCCATGAGCGACCAGAAGTACCGCTCCTTGCCGTAGCCGAACGGGTGCGCGCGGTCCGCCGGCTTGCCCGACCGGCGCAGCGCGGTGAGCAGCAGCCCCTCGGTGAACGTGTCGGCGATCGAGTGCCCGGCCTCCGCCAGCATGGCCGCCGAACCGGTGATCACCCCCGCGACCAGCTTCAACACCGCGATCGCGAGGTTCGCGCCCAACGCGACGAGTACGGTCAGCGTACTTTCGGACTTTTGCTCCGCCACGCTGTGAATCTAGTACCGCACCTGCCGGTCAGCGCGGCAGGAACGCCGTCGCCGCCGGGGACAGCCTGCCGTCGCGGTGCACGAGGCACACCTTCAGCACCTCGTCCGCGGCGAGGTCACGCACGACCGCCCCCGCGGCGCGGGCCAGCTCCCGCCAGGACTCGTTGAGCACCGCGACGCCGACCCGCGCGAGCACCAGCGGCAGCACGGCCTCCCGGTGCTCGACCTCCACCGCGATCCGGCAGCCTGGCGAGCGCCGCAGTACCCCGTCGGCGACGCGGCGCGCCCCGGTGCCGGGTCTGCCGACCACCAGCCTGCGCCCGGCGAGTGCGTCCATGGACACCGGCTCGCCGGCAGGCAGGTCCGCCTCGACGGCCGCGACCAGCACGTAGGCCTGCGTCGCCAGCGGGTGGACGGTCAGCCCGGCCAGCTCGGGACCGACGGCCGGCGTGCCGAGGACCCCCAGCTCGGCGGTGCCGGCACGCAGGGCCGCGACCACCTCCGCCGGCGTCGCCGCGGCCCTGACCGCGACCTCCACGAGCGGGTACGCGGCGCGGAACCGGCCCACCATGGACGCGAGCGGGCTGATCGCCTGGGCGGGCATGGCGACGATGGCCAGCCGCCCGGCACGCAGCCCGTCGACCGCCTCGACCGTCGCGCGCACCAGTGCCATGCCCCGCAGCACCTCGCGGGCCGGGTCGATGAGCCGCTCCCCCGCCGAGGTGAGGACGAGCCGCCTGCCGGTGCGGTGGAACAGGTCGGTGCCGAGGTCGCGCTCCAGCAGACGCAACGCCTGGGACACGGACGGCTGCGCCACGTACAGCTCCTGCGCGGCCCTGTGCACGCTGCCGTGGTCGACGATCGCGAGAAAATACCGCAGCTGGCGCACGTCCATGGGTCGAGGCTATTGGCGAAGGTGCGAACTAGGACATACTTCACCGCACGAAGAGGGAGGGAGCGCGGCACGTGGAGCGCAACTGGGCGGGCAATGTCGCTTACCAGGCAAGGGAAGTGACACGCCCGAGATCTGTGGACGCGTTGCGGGCACTGGTGGCGGAACGCGCCAGGGTGCGTGCGCTCGGGTCGCGGCACTCGTTCAGCGAGGTGGCCGACGGCCCCGGCACCCTGGTGTCGCTGGAGGAACTGCCCGACGAGATCACCGTCGACGGCAGTCAGGTGGTCGTGCCCGCCGCCACCCGCTACGGCGTGCTCGCGGAGTTCCTCGCCGCACACGACCTCGCGCTCCCGAACATGGCGTCGCTGCCGCACATCTCGGTGGCGGGCGCGGTCGCGACCGGCACGCACGGCTCGGGTGACGCCAACGGCTGCCTGTCCACCTCGGTGGCCGGGCTGGAGCTGGTCACGGCGTCCGGCGGGCTGCGGACGGTCTGGCGCGGCGACCCGGAGTTCAACGGCAGCGTCGTCGCGCTCGGCGCGCTCGGCATCGTCACGCGGGTGACGCTGAACGTGCGGTCCGCGTTCGAGGTGCGCCAGCAGGTGTACGTCGACGTGCCGTGGTCGGACGTGGTCGGTGACCTGGACGCGGTGTTCGCGAGCGGGTACAGCGTCAGCGTGTTCACCGACTGGGCCGCGCCCGCGCAGGTCTGGGTGAAGTCGCTGGACGCGGTGACCCTGCCGTTCAAGCCCGCGGAGGGCCCGGTGCACATGCTCGCGGGCGAGTCGGTGGCGGCGGTGACCGAGCAGGGTGGCGTGCCGGGGCGGTGGCTGGACCGGCTGCCGCACTTCCGGTTGGGCCACAAGCCGAGCGCGGGCGCGGAGCTGCAGTCGGAGTACCTGCTGCCGCGCGAGTCGGCGGTCACGGCGCTGGAGCGCGTGCGGTCGATGTCCGACCGGATCACCCCTCTGCTGCAGATCTCGGAGCTGCGCACGGTCGCCGAGGACGACCTGTGGCTGAGCGGGGCGGGCGGGCGCGACGTGCTCGGCGTGCACTTCACGTGGAAGCTCGACGTGCCGGGGGTGACCGCCGTGCTGCCCGCGGTCGAGGAGGCGTTGCTGCCGCTGGGCGCGCGGCCGCACTGGGGCAAGGTCTTCCACACGCACGACGTGGCCCCGCTCTATCCACGGTGGACCGACTTCGCCGAGCTGCGCGCCCACCACGACCCGAACGGCAAGTTCACGAACCCGTTCCTGGACCGGCTCGGCACCTCGCGGTGAGAGGCACCCTCAGAGGGACGCCGGCGACAGGTTCAGCCGCTCCGCGAGGTCGGTGAAGTCGGCCGTGTTCCACCGTTGCGGCCGCATGCTGATGGACACGTTCCCGCCCTGCTCCTCGTGGGTCGCCTCGACGTAGGCGGCGGCGATCTCGGGCGGGAGGTACCGCCTGGCCATCGCGAGCCTGTCCGCGTCGGTGACCGGCCTTGTCTCCACCACCGGTCCCTCGACCGAAACGTGTCGGTTCGGCCACTCAGTCTCCCGGACGCACAGGGCGAAGCGGCCCGCTTCGGCGATCAGCCGCGCCTTGCGCAGTCGTGGCGAGGTCAGGACCACCACGAGCCCGCCTGGCCGGTAGTCGTGCCAGATCGGCGTGGCCAGCGGCGCTCGCCCTGGCTCGGCTGCGACGGTCAGGACCCCGACCAGCGGCAGGGCGAGCAGCTTCTCGCGCTGCTCCGTGGTCAGCCTGCGCACCAAGGTCATCAACCCCTTAAAGCGATCCGAGTTGCTTTAACACTAGCACCCAAACGCAACTCGGATCGCTTTTAAGATGGGGGGATGACCGCGACCAGGCCGGGTGGCCGTAGCGCCAAGGTCCGCGACGCCGTCCACCGGGCCGCCATCGAACTGCTGGCGGCCGGCGAGCTCGACGCCGCCATCCCCCGCATCGCCGAGCAGGCAGGCGTGCACCCGACGAGCGTCTACCGCCGGTGGGGCACGAGAGAGAACCTGTTGATGGATGCCGCCGCCACTCGGATGCATGAACGGTCACCCGTTCCGGACACCGGTTCGCTACGCGGCGACTTGGCCGCGTGGGCCACCGGCGTGGAGCGGGCGATGACCGAGCCGGAGGGGCACGTCCTGCTCCGGGCGCTCGTCGCGACCGTGTCGAACGTGGGCCGACCGAGCGAGCATCTCCGACTTCGCGGCGCCGACCTGCAGAAGCTGCTCGACCGTGCGGCGGCGAGAGGCGAACGGGTACCGGCGCTGGACGACATTCTCGACCACGTCCTGGCGCCGCTGTACGTGCGCGCATTGTTCGGCATGCCGCTTCCGGCCGGTATGGGGACAACCCTTGTGGAGCAGTTAGTCAGTCCTTCGGAGTAGCCCGATAACGGTATGGCTAAACACGCAACGTGAGGGGTAGCCCATACGTCGAAAGGGTGCGTATCGAGGAGTGAGTTGCCATGACCATCGCCAGTCGCCGTCTGGCGCGCCGTTGCCGGGAGCGGTTCTCCGTGAACCCTGACATGCTGCCGCGCCCATCCGATGTCGCCGCGCCCACTACGGTCGGTTCGGACACGACCGATGGCCGGCGGGAGAAAGTTGACGCAACGAAATAACACCCCGATCCCGAGCCAGAGGGACGAGAATCCTCCCATGGCTCCGACCCGGGTGGTTCTCGTCGAGGATCACGACATGGTGGCCGAGGCGATGACTCTGGCGATGCAGCGCGCGGACGACATAGAGATCGTCGCACGGGCCCGCTCCATCGCCACCGCGCTGACCGAGGTGGCCCGCTGCACGCCTGATGTGGTGCTGCTGGACCGCCGCCTGCCCGACGGCGACGCCATCGACGCGATCGGCTCGCTGAGCCGGCTGGGCGCCCGCGTCCTGGTGCTGACCGGCGAGGCGACGTCGACGGTCGCCGCCCGGGTCGCCGAGGCGGGCGGTAGCGGGCTGGTCCTGAAGTCCGCGGGTCTCGACGAGCTGGAGGACGCGGTCCGCCGCGTCGCCGACGGCGAGGCCGTGTTCGGCGCCGAGTTCCTCGCGGGCGTGCTCAGCAGGCTGACCGGCCGCACGCCCAGCGCCACCCTCACCGCCCGCGAACGCCAGGCGCTGCGGCTCCTGGCCGACGGCGCGAGTACCGCGGAGGTGGCACGACGCCTCGGCGTCGCGGTCAACACCGCTCGCAACCACGTGCAGCGCGTGCTGGAGAAGCTCGGGGCACGGTCGAAGCTCGAGGCGGTGGCCATCGCACGCAGGGAAGGCCTGCTGGACTGAGGTGTCCCTGCGAAGATGACGGAACCCAGTGGTGCATCTGCACTAGCAGGTGAGCGACATTCGCATCTCGTTCCGCAGGGCGGAATGATCGATGGTGCTGGGGTGGAGACGCGTGCACCCGTGGTTGCCGAACTCCGCCTCGCCGAGCGCAGCTCGAGCGCCGCAGTGGCGCGACAGTTCACCCGCTCGACCCTCGCGAGGTGGCAGAACGGCACGCGCGGCGAGCACGTCGAGGACGCCGTCCTCGTGGTGTCCGAGCTGGTCACCAACGCGTTGCTTCACGGCCACGGCACGCCGCTGGTACGGCTGCTCGGCAGCGGTGACCGCATCCGCGTCGAGATCTGCGACGACAGCCCCCTGCTCCCGATCGCGCCCCGCGTCACCCCGTCCGGTGGACTCGGCCTGCGCGTGGTCGAGCAGCTCTCGTCCGCGTGGGGTGCGTCTCGCCGAGGACGCGGGAAGGTGGTGTGGTGTGAGCTTCCCGCCGCACCCGACCCCACCGAGCTGGACTGACGTCGACCGGCCGGTGGTACACAGTTGGCCCATGCGATCCGAGGACGGCTACCGGCTGCTGGTACAGGGCGTCCGTGACTACGGCATCTTCATGCTCGACACCACCGGCCACATCACCAGCTGGAACACCGGCGCCCAACGCATCAAGGGCTACCGCGAGGACGAGATCCTCGGCCAGCACTTCTCCGTGTTCTACCCACCAGAGGACATCGCCGCCGACAAACCGGCACGCGAACTCGAAGAAGCCATCCGCGAAGGCCGCCTCGAAGACGAAGGCTGGCGCCTCCGCAAGGACGGCACCCGCTTCTGGGCCAACGTCGTCATCACCGCACTCTTCAGCGACACCGGCGAACTACGCGGCTTCAGCAAGGTCACCCGCGACATGACCGAACGCCGCGTCGCCGACGAGGCGCTGCGTGAGAGCGAGGAACGCTTCCGGCTGCTCGTCCACGGCGTGCTGGACTACGGCATCTTCATGCTCGACACCACCGGCCACATCACCAGCTGGAACACCGGCGCCCAACGCATCAAGGGCTACCTCGAAGAGGAGATCCTCGGCCAGCACTTCTCCGTGTTCTACCCACCAGAGGACATCGCCGCCGACAAACCGGCACGCGAACTCGAAGAAGCCATCCGCGAAGGCCGCCTCGAAGACGAAGGCTGGCGCCTCCGCAAGGACGGCACCCGCTTCTGGGCCAACGTCGTCATCACCGCACTCTTCAGCGACACCGGCGAACTACGCGGCTTCAGCAAGGTCACCCGCGACATGACCGAACGCCGCGCTGCCGAACAGGCACTCGTCGAGCGACGGCGGCTGCTGAGCCACCTCGTCGAGGCGCAGGAGCTGGAACGGCGGCGCATCGCGTGGGACGTTCACGACGACTCGATCCAGGCGATGGTCGCGGTCGGCATGCGGCTGCAGCTGCTGGCCGGGCGGCTGCCCGACGAGCACCACGAGCTGGTGGAACAGCTGGCGGAGTCGGTGCGCGCGTCCGTCGGGCGCCTGCGCGGCCTGGTGGTGAACCTGCGGCCGACCACCATCGACCAGCACGGCCTCATCCCGTCGCTGACCGGCTACCTGCAGGACGTCGTCGCCCCGACCGGGCTCAAGACCGAGCTGACCTCCGAGCTCGCGCACGAGCCGCCGACACCGGTGTCGATCACGCTCTTCCGCATCTGCCAGGAAGCACTGACCAACGTCCACAAGCACGCGCACGCCACCCGCGTCGAGATCACGTTGCACAGCAAGGACGGCGGCACGCTCGTGCGCGTCAGCGACGACGGGGTCGGCTTCCCCGACCCGGCACCGGACGACCCGTACCGGCACTTCGGGCTGCTGGAGATGCGGGAACGCGCCGAGATCGCCGGCGGCTGGTGGTCGGTCGCGAGCACGCCCGGCAACGGCACCACCATCCAGTTCTGGCTACCGACCGCCCCCACCCAGGAGCTTTAGTGACAGATCAGCTGCGTGTCCTCGTGGCCGACGACGATCCGATGCTGCGCATGGCGCTGTCGGAGGTCATCGAGGCGGAGGCCGACCTCCACGTCGTGGCCACCGCCTCCGACGCCGCGGAGGCCGTCGAGCTGGCCGAACAGCACAACCCGGACGTCGCCGTCATCGACGTGCGCATGCCGAGGGGCGGCGGCACGCACGCGACCCGCGAGATTCGGGTTCGTTCGCCGAGGACCCGGCTGCTGGCCTTCTCCGCCTACGACGACTCCGGTGCCGCGGAGGAGCTCAAGCGCCTCGGCGTGGAGGAGTTCCTGGTCAAGGGGATCACGAACGCGGAAATCGTCGCCGCGGTGCGCCGCGCGGGCGCCGTTTCGTGACACCAGTGCGACACCAGTCGTGACCACGCCAAGACACCACGTCTGACCAGCGAACCTGGACAGGCCCGGGTCACCGTGCGATGCTGGTGGGAAGGTTGAGCAGACCAGCCGACAGCCGGCGTAGCGGGCGCCGTCGCTGGGGTGGCTCCGAATTCACTCTGGCGCTCACGATCACCGACATTCGGGGAGATTCGATGAGCCATGAAACCGTGCCGGTCACCGATTGGGAGACCGTGCACGAGTACCTGACGATCCGGCGAGTCCGGGAACGTCAGGATCTCCAGCGGGTGATCCCCGTCGGAGAGATTGACTTGTGCACCGCACCGATACTGCGCGAGGCATTGGCCGATGCCGACGTCGTGCCGAACCTCGTCGTCGACCTGTCTCAGGTGGACTTCCTCGCACTGATCGGTGTCCAGGTTTTACAGGCGGCCAGGACGCGCCGCACCACGGCCAACCAGCGCCTCGTGCTCACCGCCCCGACGGCCGCGGCCCAGCGGGTGCTGAGCCTCACCGACGCGGCCGCCGAGCTGGAGATCTACCTTTCCACGCGAAGCGCGCTCTCGGCGCTCTCGCCCGTCAGGTCATAGGACCGACGCTCCCCGAGTCCTCAGTGGACTGTCGCGTCGCCGCGCCCGGGGGCGCGGCGACGCGACTTTCCTTCTCCCAGACGAGATCCTCAGGCGACGACCAGTGAGAGGCCGTACGCGCCGAGGACCTCGTTCACGGGCTGGAACCAGGTCTCGCCACCGGATCCGCAGTTGCCCCAACCACCGGAGGTCATGCCCTGGGCCTGCTCGCCGCTGATGAACGAGCCACCCGAGTCACCCGGCTCGGCGCAGACGTTCGTCTTGGTCATCTGGTAGACCGCGCCCTGCTGGTAGTTCACCGTCTCGTTGAGGGCGAGGACGGTGCCGCAGTGCCAGTGCGTGGTCGAGCCGGAGCGGCAGATCGACGACCCGGGCGGCGCGACCGACGAGCCGCGCACGAGCCGGTCCGGCACCGTGCCCCAGCCGAGCACGACGGGCACGGTCCACCAGCCGCCGCCGATGCGGATGAACGAGTAGTCGTTGCCAGGGAAGGAGGACGCGGCGAAGTTGCCCATCCACGAACCGTCCCAGCCGTTCACCGTCGCACCGGCGCCACCGCAGTGGCCCGCGCTGACGAACCCGCCCTGCACCGAGAAACCGATCGAGCAGCGGACGCTGTTGTTGATGTAGTACGGGTCGCCGCCGACCGTACCGGCGGCGAACGTCGTCGGCACCGAGTCGGTCTCCTCGACCGTCACCGGCCCGAGTTTCCTTGCCGCGGCAAGGAAGTCCTCGACGTTTCCGCCTCGGCGGACGGTCACGACCACGCTGCCCGCCTTCGGGTCGACCCGCCAGCTCGCCACGTCGGCAGGCGCCTTCATCGTGTCCAGAGTGGACTTGACACTGTTCAGCAGCGCGAGGGTGTTGGGCACCTCGACGACGTCGGCGCCCGTGGCCAGCACCGCACCGGCACTGTCCATGTCGGACAGTCCGACGACCAGCCTGCCGCGCGCCGCGTCGAACCAGGAGCCCCCGTACGCCGCGCCCGCCGCGGCCTGCGCGACCGGGTCGACGTCCATGGCGGTGGCCTCCTGGCGCATCCGCGTCCGGACCTGCACCTCGGTCAGCCCGAGATCACGTTGCATGGCCGCGACGAACGGGTCGCCGGAGGGTGCGGGTGCAGGCGCCCCGACTGCCGGCGTACCACCGGCGATGGCCGTGCCCATCGCCACGAGGGCGCACGCGCCCACGAGAATTCGCTTCATGTTGCTCTCGTTTCTCAGCAGGGTTGAGAGATCGTGAGAGCGCTCTCACGGACAACCGTGAGGTATCCGGCGCGGTCCCGTCAAGGTCTGGACCAAATTTTGTCCGGTCAGGACGCGTCGGTCAGGACGCGAGCCGGTAGAACCGGCCGTCCGACCACACGACGACCTCGCCGTCCTTCGTCGACGGGGCGGCGACCGCGGTCCAGCCGGAGCGTTGCTCGGTCGTCGCCACGGCGCCGGGGATGTCCGGGCGGGGCAGGCCCGTGTAACCGCCGCCGACCACCCTGCCCGCGCGGTCCAGCACGAAAACGCAGTCCGCGCTGTGACCGTCCACGAGCGCCCAGCCCCGCAGGTCCGTGTTGCCGACCACCGGGGTCGTGTCCACCGCGCCCAGTGTCGTCGACAGCGTGCCACCGGGGCGCGACCCCTGCCGCACGCCGCAACCCATGTCGAAGTCCGGCGTGAACGGGTAGATGCCCGCCCGCTCGGCCAACGACGCGAACGCGGGGCTGATGCGGTTCACCGCCACGATGTCGTCCGCGTGGACACGCATGGCCACCCCCAGCAACGCCTGGTTCGGGTACTGGTTGCGCACGTTCACCGCGGCGAGCGACCCTGCCGTGTAGGTCACCGCGGCCACCACGCACACCCCGACCGCCACCCGTGTCGGCGGCAGCACCGGCTTGCGCAGCACGACCAGCGCCAACAGCGCGGACGTCGCGAGCGCGGACAGCGTCGCGTACCGGGTGGTCAACCCGATCGTAGGCCCGAAGTCCAGCCGCGAGAACCCGATCATGGCGGCGGCGCCGAGCATGTGCGTGCCGACGCCCACCCACCCCGCGTCGGGCCTCGGCACGGCGGGGCCCTCGGCCCGTTCCCGCACGGCCAGCACCACGAAACCCGCGAGCACCACCGCGACCGCCCCACCCACCCCGAGCGCCAGCGACGAGCTGCTCGACCCGCGAACCGGGCTCAGCGCACCGGCCACGGCGGCCAGCTGCGAGTCGAACCCGTACTCACCACCCGGTCCGGCCGCGCTCGGCGGGGCCGGCAGCGTCAGCCAGACCGCGAACAGCCCCAGGAGGGCGACGAGCGGCGCCAGCACCCGCCACCACGCGTCGCCGCGCAGCCACGCCACCAGCGCGAGCGCGGGCCAGAGCGCGAACGCCGTGCCGTGCCCGAGGTTCGCGAGGACACCGAGCACGAGCGCGGCGACGGTGTTTCCCCGGTGCGCGCACAGCACCGCGAACACCGCGGGCGCCAGCCCGAGCAGCCACGACGCACCGCTCATGCCGATCCCGAACATCTCCAGCGCCCCGGAGGAGAACACCAGCGCGGAGAAACCGACCGTGAGCCCGGCCTTCTTCGTGCGGTCGAGGTCGGCGGGCAACATGAGGCACAGACCGAACACGACCACCGCCGCGAGCACGACGTCGACCAGACCCACCGCGATGTTCGAGCCGCCGGTGAGCTGCGCGTCGAGCCAGAACAGCAGGCCGGGCGTGACGATCGGGTGGTGGTTGTGCAGTGTGAACAGGCCCGCGAGGTCGAGCGAGCCGTCGTCGGTGGTGACGTAGGAGAAGATCTGCCAGTAGTCGAGGAAGTGCAGACGCGGCGCACGCAGCACCTCGACGACCATCACCACGACCGGCACGGCCGCGAACGCCGCCCAGGCGAGCGCCGGCAGCGACGTACGCGGACGTGCTGACGCTTCGACGGCCATCGCGCTCACCTCCGGGGTGTTTGTCGGCCGCAGGACCGTACCCGCTCGCCCGGTCAATGGTTCAGCGGGTAGGCCGGACAACGGCGGCCCCCGCACTGAAGGACGCCTTCGTAACGCTGGGCGTTAGGAAGGCTCCCTTCAGTGCAGTCAACGACCCAGCCCGCACCCCCGCACCCTCCAGCCAGCCCCGGAACCCCGACGCCCGGCGTTACGAAGGACGCCTTCGTAACGCCCAGCGTTGCGAAGGCTCCCTTCAGTACACCCGGCAGGCAGCGACTGCGATCCGGCGGCCGACACCCAACGTCATGAAGGACTCCTTCGTAACGCCCAGCGTTAGGAAGGAGTCCTTCAGTACGGGCAGCGGCCGTGCGCCTTCCGGCCGGCGGCGGCTGGGCAGGCCGCGGGCCTCGTCAGGAAGGCGTCCTTCAGTGCGGTGGGGCGGCTGGGGCCGCCGGGGTATCTTCTGTTCTCTGCCGGTCGTGCCCGTCGCTGTTGGCGATGATCGCGTCGTGGATGTACTGGGACAGGCCGGGTGCCATGTCGTCGTAGTTGCGGCCCACGCGCTGGTTGTCGCGGTAGGCGCGGGCCAGCTCGCGGTGGGTTTCGTGGTCGCAGTCGTGGAACCAGCGGTGCGTGTGCACGCGGTGCTCCTCGGCGATGGCCGTCACCTCGGGTGCGTGCGCCGGGACGCCCGAGGACATGGCCTCGGCGAGCCGTTTGTGGATGTCGGCCTGCTCGGTCCGCAGCGCGAGCCAGTCGTCGCGGTCGTACGTGGCCACGCGGTCGCGTCGCTGGTGGAACCTGGCCGTGTCGCCCCAGCGCTCGACGACCCGCTCGGCGTTGTCCTCCAGGCGCGTGCTGCCGAACACCTCGAGCCGCTCCTCCGGGGTGAGCGTGAGCCCGATCGCGCGGGCGGCCAGCTCCTTGTCGATCACCTCGACCATCGCCCGGTACCTGTCGATCCGTTCGGTCAGGCGCCCGCGCTGGTCGGACAGGTGCTCTACGGTCGGGTCGTCGAGGATCTCGGCGATCTGCCCGAGGTCGAGGTCCAGCTCCCGGTAGAACAGGATCCGCTGCAGACTGCGCAGGTCGGCCGGGGAGTAGAGCCGGTAGCCCGACGCGCTGCGCTCGCTCGGCTCCAGCAGCCCGATCTCGTCGTAGTGGTGCAGCGTCCGCACGGACACCCCGGCCAGCGTGGCGACCGCACCCACCGTGTACTCGTTCATGCCGACGACTGTGCGCCCCAACGCGACGTGAGGGTCAAGCTCGCAGCGCCGCGTCGAGGTCCGCCCACAGGTCCTCCACGTGCTCGCAGCCGACCGACAGCCGCAGCAGCGACGGCGGCACGTGCTCCTGACCCGCGAGCCGCGCGCGCCGCTCGATCGTGGACTCGACGCCGCCGAGGCTGGTGGCCGCGTTGACCACGGTCAGTGCCGCGCACAGTGCGTCGGCCGCCGCCGCGTCGCCCGCCACCTCGAACGACAGCATCGCACCGAACCCCGACATCTGCTTCGCCGCACGGGTGTGGCCGGGGTCGCCGGGCAGGCCCGGGTAGCGCACCCGGGTCACGCGTGGGTGCTGTTCCAGTCGGCGGGCCAGTTCGCCAGCCGACTCCTGCGCCTGCCGGACCCGCAGCGGCAGGGTCCGCAGGCCGCGCGTCGCGAGGAACGCCTCCATGCCGCCGGGCGTGGCGCCAGAGAGGACACGCAGCGCACGCATGCGGTCGACCAGCTCCGGGTCCGCCGTGACGGTGAGGCCCATCAGCAGGTCGGCGTGGCCGCCGATGTACTTGGACCCGCTGTGCATCACGATGTCCGCGCCGAAGGTCAGCGGCTGCTGGAGGAGCGGGGTCGCGAACGTGTTGTCGACGGCGACCAGGGTGTCGGCCGCGCACAGTGCCGGCAGGTCGGCCACGTCCATGAGCGGGTTGGTCGGCGACTCCAGCCACAGCAGTGCGGCGCCGTCGGCCTTGCTCAGGGTCGCCTCGGTGTCGGTGATGTCCTGCAGGTCGACGGTGTGTCCCCGGGCCGCGACCAGGTGGCGGACGGCGGTGTAGGAGTCCCACGGCACCACGACGCGTGAGCCGGGCGGCAGCAGGTCGACGATCGCCGCGACGGCCCCCATCCCCGACGCGTACGCGGTGGCGGTCCCGCCCTCGAGCCTGCCGACGGCGTCCTCGAGGGCGGCCCACGTCGGGGTGCCCTCGTTGCGGGCGTAGTCGTGCTCGCCGCCGGTGCGGAAGCTCGACGCGAACACGGGTGGCACGTTCAGCGGTTCGCCGGGGCCGTCGATCCGCCCGGCGCTGACACACACAGTCTCAACTCGCACGGGAGCCAACCTAAACTCGGTCGCGGCATCCTGGCCAGCCGATACACACTGCTCGGCATGGGGAGACGGGTCAGCGCCGTGGTGACCTCCGGCGACCGGTGTGTCGGCGCGGTGGGGCCGTTCGCGGTCGACGTGCCGTGGTGGGCCGAGGTCGAGCCGGTCGTCGCGCACCTGCGGGAGCTGCTCGGCGTGTCCGCGTACGTGCTGCGCCTGCTGGGAGTGGACGGCGGCGACGGCGCGCGGGACGGCCACGTCACCTACCACGTGGAGGCACCCGGGACGACCGCGTCACTGCCTGCCGCCGCGATGTTCACCGGGCACGACCCGCTGCGGGCCCACTGGGCCACGGCGTCGGGCCTCGCGGAGCTGTTCGACTGGGCGCGCGACGCCGTCGGGGTGCCGCTGACGGGCCCGGTCGAGCAACGCAGGACGTGGAACCTGGCCGGTCTGTTCCGCCTCCCGACCCGGGACGGACCCGTGTGGCTGAAGGCCCTGCCGCCGTTCGCGGCCGACGAGGCACGG
This sequence comes from Actinophytocola oryzae, assembly GCF_004364325.1. Lineage (GTDB taxonomy): Bacteria > Actinomycetota > Actinomycetes > Mycobacteriales > Pseudonocardiaceae > Actinophytocola > Actinophytocola oryzae. Next base: position 431,166 of record NZ_SOCP01000003.1, read on the forward strand.
GTCATGGCGTTGTTCGCCGAGGTCGACCCCACGCTGGTCCCCCGGGTGCTCGCGGCCGCGCCGGGCAGGCTGTTGCTGGCGGACGTTCCCGGCGAGGACTGCTGGACGGCGGCACCCGAGGTGTTGCGCAGCGGCATCCGCCGGTTCGTCCACGCCCAGTCCGTGCTCGACGTGCCCGCGTGGCTCCGGCGCACCGACCCGGCCGCCGACGTCGCCGCGCTGCTTGCGCGTGCCGACCTGGGGCTGACCGCGGAGGAAACCGTTGCCGCACAGGGCCTCTCGTCGAGGTGGGCGGTGCTCGCCGAGTGCGGTCTGCCGACCACGGTCGTCCACGGCGACTTCCACTCCGGCAACTGGAGAAGCGACGCAGGCGGTCCGCCCGCCGTCCTGGACTTCGCCGACGCCCACGTCGGCAACCCGGTCCTCGACGGCCTGCGGGTGATCGACTTCCTCGCCGAGGAAAGCAGACCGGTGGCCAGGGCCGCGTGGGTCGAGGCGTGGCTCGCCGAACGTCCCGGGAGCGAACCGGATCGTGCGCTCGCGGTCGCGGAACCGTTGGCACACCTGAACTACGCGGTCCGGTACCAGGAGTTCCTCGACGGCATCGAGGAGTCCGAGCGGATCTACCACCGGGGCGACCCCGTGTCGGCGGTCCGCGCGGCGCTGGCGCTCTGACGGAAAGGCGGAACGTTCCATCCTCGCCGATCCGGCGCCACGGGTTAACTTCCTTGTACACGTGGTGATCGAGGACGAGAGGGTGAGCACCATGGCCGTTCCGCCGGACTCAGCCGGGGGCACGCCGACCGAGGTGGAGCACGCGAGCCTCCACACGGCGGCGTCCAGCTCGTTGCCGGAGCAGAAGGACGCACTGGGCAACACCAGGCAGACCGTGCTGTCGCGCGAGGTGCCCGCCTCCGCGTTCAGTGAGCTGGGTGTCGACGCCCACAGCGGCCACAACCGCAACATCGGCCAGATCACCGAGCAGCTGACCAAGAAGGACCAGCAGCTGGCCGCGGTGATCCAGGGCGTCGGCGACACCACGAAGAAGTTCCAGCGGTTCGACGAGGACCAGGCCGCCAGACAGAAGCAGCAGCAGGCCGAGGTCGAACTGGTCGCGGCACGGAAGAACCGGGCCACCTCCCAGAACGGCTGGCCGGTCAACCCCGCGCTGAAGACCCGCACCGTCCCCGGCTCGAGCAGGCGGATGACGATGGCCGACGGGCCGGCGGGCGACCTGCTGAACCACGTCGCGGGCCAGCTGAGCCAGCGGGTGGAGTCCTTCGACCTCAAGGGGCCGCCCGGCGAGGAGCTGGACGACGGCGGCCACAACGACCGCAGCATCCGGGGCAGCACCGCGATCTCCAACCACGCGAGCGGGACGGCGTTCGACATGAACAGCGCCCGGCACGTTCTCGGCGCGTCCGGCACCTTCACCCCGGCACAGGTCAACGAGATCCACACGATCCTGGGCGAGGTCGACGGCGTCGTGCGCTGGGGCGGCGACTACAGCGGCAGGCTCGACGAGATGCACTTCGAGATCAACGGCTCGCAGGCCGACGTCTCCCGCGTGTGGGACCGCATCCGCGCGGAGATCGAGAACACGCCGTAGGAGGTCGTGAGGCGACACGGGGTCGGTGGATCACGGACCGGAACCGGCACGCACCAGACCGCTTTCGTAGGCGTAGACGACGGCCTGTACGCGGTCGCGGAGACCGAGCTTGAACAGTATCCGGCTGACGTGGGACTTGACGGTGCCCTCGGTCAGGTAGAGCGCCCCGGCGATCTCGCTGTTGGACAGTCCCCTGGCGATCTGCGTCAGCACCTCGCTTTCGCGGTCGGTCAGGACGTCCGGTCTGGTCGTGGCCTGGCGGGGGTCGGTGCCGACGTAGCTCTCGATGAGCCTGCGGGTCACGGTGGGCGCCACCACCGCGTCGCCCCGCACAGCCATGCGGATGGCAGAGAGCAGGTCGGCCGCCAGGATGTCCTTGAGCAGGAAGCCGCTCGCCCCCGCGTGCAGCGCGGCGTAGACGTACTCGTCGAGGTCGAAGGTCGTCAGGATCAGCACCCGGGCCCGACCGGCCTCGTCGTCCGCGCAGATGCGGCGGGTGGCCTCGACGCCGTCGACATCGGGCATCTGGACATCCATCAACACGATGTCCGGCCGGAGTTCGAGTGCCATCGCCGTGGCCCCGGCGCCGTCACTCGCCTCGCCGACCACCCGCATGTCCGACGCGTTCTCCAGGATCATGCGGAAACCGGTGCGGACGAGGGCGTGGTCGTCGGCGATGAGTACTCGGATCACGTTCGCCCGCCGCCGGTCGGCAGGGTTGCCCGAACGGCGAACCCGCCGTCGGGTCTGGGTCCGGCGGCGAATCTGCCGCCCAGCAACCGCACGCGTTCGCGCATGCCCCGCAACCCGTTGCCGCCGTTGTCGTGTCCACCGGCGCCGGACCCGTCGTCGCGGACCTCGACACTGACCTCCGTGTCCGTGTAGCTGATGAGCACCTCCGCACCCGTGCTCCCCGTGGCGTGCTTCATGGTGTTGGTGAGCGCCTCCTGCACGATCCGGTACGCGGACAGGTCGACGGTCGGCGGGAGTGCCGTGGCGGTGCCCTCGACGTTCAACAGCACCGGGGTGCCGGACATCCTCACCTGTGCCACCAGGGCCGGCAGGCGGGACAGCCCTGGCCGGGGGTGCCTGGCATCCTCGGCGACGTCGGCGGGGCCGAGCATCCGGCGCATGTCGGCGAGGGAGTCGCGTCCGGTCTGGACGATCTTCTCCAGCGCGGCCCGGGTGTCGGCGGGTCGCGAACCCAGCGCGGCGCTGCCGCCCTGGGCCTGGATCACGATCACGGCGAGGCCGTGCGCGACCACGTCGTGCAGCTCCCGGGTGATCCGGTCGCGTTCCGCGGCCGCCGCGAGCTGGGCCTGCTGGTCCCGCTCCCGTTCCAGGTCGTGCGCGCGTGCCCGGAGTTGGCCCACGTAGACGCGGCGACTGTGCGCGCCGGCACCGACCGCCCAGGAAGCGACCAGACTCGGCCCGAGTACGAACAGACCCGCCAAGAAGGTGGACCCGCCGCCGGGGTCGGCGGGACCGACAGGTGCGTCGGCGGGCGGTTCCGTCGAGGACTGCGCGGCTCTGCCTGCGTCGAAGGCCACCTGCGGCACCCCGCCCGTCCGCCCCTCGACCGTGAGATACGTACTCCAGCCGACGATCAGCAGCAGCGTCCCGGCTAGTGCCGCGAACGAGACCGCCCGATGTCCGTACCGCGCGGCGACGGTGTACAGCAGGACCACCAGACCGAGGTCGACCAGATCGAGGATCGTGGCAGGCGCGGCCGGGTCCACGCGAACCGAGGATGCCAGTGCGCAGACGGCGAGCGTCGGTACCGGCCACCGCCTGCGGACGGTGATACCGGCCAGGACGAGGACCGCCGCGATCGACCACAGGACGACCTGTCCGTCTCGCTCGCCACCGACCGGGGCGCCGTCCGTACCACCCGTGAGCGGGGAGGGGCCGTCCACCAACACCACGACCGCGGCCAGCGCGGTGGCGAGCACCGCGTCCTGCGCCAGCGGCCGGCGCACGAAGGCGGGGAGGCGGGTCGTCATCGCCTTGATCACTCTCGGCAGCCTACGGACCGACGGGGAGCGCCACGTCCGTCGCGCGACAGGCCCACCCGCGCCGCCCTACATCTCGGGACAGAGGCGGCCGTACATCTCGCGACAGAGGCGGCGGTCTGTCCGCGGGCCGATGCGGCCGCGACATCGCCGACAGCACGATCATGGCATGACTCTACGTGAATCACTGGCGCGTCAGTCGGTGCGCAAACGGATGTGGGCCGTCGTGGCCGTGGCCGTGATCGGACTGGCCCCGCTGCCCCTCCGCGCCGCCGTCGCGGGAACGCAGACCCACGGCTCGGACTCCTCGGTCGTCTGGCAGCCGTGCCCGACCTACTCGGACGACGCGATCCGGGCCCAGGGTGTCACCGACGAACAGATACCGAGGTACCGCGCCCTGCTCGCCCGAATGGAATGTGGCGTGGTCGGCGTTCCGCTGGACTACGGCCGGCCGGACGGACGCCTGATCAACGTCGCGATCACCCGGTTCAGGGCGCTGGACCAGGCGCACCGGCTGGGCAGCATCGCGATGAACCCTGGCGGACCCGGGGCAGGCGGTTACCTGATGCCCATCAAGGTCACCATGTTCAACGACCAGAGTGCGCGGCTCAACGAGCGGTACGACCTGATCGGCTTCGATCCCCGGGGAGTGGGTTACAGCACCAAGGTCGACTGTGCGGCACGCGGGAACCCGGTACCCGGTGTGCTCACCGAGGCAGCGGCACACGACAGCTACGACATGGTGGTCGCCGCCGGCCAGGCCTGCGTGCAGGCCGATCCGGGGTTCGTCGCCCAGTTGACCACGGTGAACGCGGCGCGCGACCTGGACCGGGTGCGGGCGGCCCTTGGTGAACAGACGCTCAGCTTCATCGGTGTGTCCTGGGGTACCTGGCTGGGCGCGGTGTACCGCAACACCTTTCCCGGCCGGGTTGGACGGATGTTCCTGGACAGCGTGGTGAATCCCCAGGACGGCTCGGCCGTCACCGAGGACGAGGGCGCCACGGCCGCCGAGCGCGAGTTCGCCCGGTTCGCGGCGTGGATCGCGCAGCACGACGACACCTACCACCTCGGTGCCACCCAGGCGGACGTCCAGGCCGCGGTTCTGGCGCTCGTGCGCGACTACCAGGCGAACCCGAAGCAGTTCACCGACCTGCCGCCGCCCGTCGACGGCGTGATGATCGCCAACCTGGCCGCACAGCCACTGTCGACGTGGCCGCAGGTGAGTGCGGCGTTCGCCGCGCTGCGGGACGCACAGGGCCCCACGGCTCCACCCGCCCTCCAGGCGATCTTCGGCGGGCACCCGGGTGGTTCGGCGCCGGACGCGCCCGAGGAGATGAACCCGACCATGCGGCGCGCCGCCGCCTGCAACGACGACACCAGCCGGCTCGACTTCTCGACGGCCTGGACCAGGTACCAGCGGCGGCTGGCACAGAACCCGGTGACCGGCCTGCGCAACATGTTCCCACCCGAGTGCGTCGGCTGGCCGCTGCCCGCCCAGGTGGTCACGCTGCGACCGACCGGCGGATCACTGGTGCTGTCCGGCCACCGCTACGAGAACATCACTCCGTACGAGTGGGCCGCACGGCTGCACTCGAAGATCGGCGGCAGCCTGTTCACCGTGGAGGACGACGAACACGGGTCGGTCCTGAAGAACGCCGACTGCGCCGAGGAACTGGTGGCCTACTTCAACACCGGCCGGATCGACCGGGGTTGCGACGGCGTTCCCACGCCGTAGTGCGTTGACGTACGAGGGGGCTCCCGGCGAACCTGCCGGGAGTCCTCCTGCGTTCGGCGAAACCGTGGCCGGCCAGGACGCTAGCGCCCGCGTAGCCGGACCGACAGGCAGGTCACGCAGCCTTCCAGCTTCTCGAACTCGCTGATGTCGACCGTGACCACGCGCAGCCCCCGGCTCTCGAACAGCGCGGCGGTGCGCGGCGCGCTCGCGGCCATCAGTACCGCGTCACCGCCGAGCAGGACGACGTGTGAGCCGCTTTCCTCGGGCACGGCAAGGAAATCCGCGAAGGCGGCCGGGTCGTCGACCAGTGGCGGGTACCCGATGACGGTCCCGTCGGGCAGCGCGGTGACCGCCGACTTGAGGTGCAGCACCCTGGTGACGGGCACCGGCACGACGGTCGCGTCGGGGAGGTGCGTGGCGAGCTGGGCGATGCCCTCGTCATTGGTACGACCACTGCGCCCGACGTGGACCGTGTCACCGATCTTGAGGACGTCACCACCGTCGAGCGTGCCGGGTGCCTCGATCCGCCGGACGTCGTACCCGTCCAGCGCCGCCTCGACCCCGGCTGTCTCCGGCCTGCGCGACGCCGCCCCCGACCGCGCGAGCACGGCCGTGTTCCGGTGGACGACAACGGGATCCTCGACGAACACCGCGTCAGGGCAGTCGTCGGCAGGCGCGACCTCGACGCAGGTCCACCCGGCGGCGGTGAGCGCGTCCACATAGGACGACCACTGCCGGTGCGCGAGCGCGACGTCGACCTCCTGCCGTTCGACGTGCGAGACGAGACCTTCGGCAAGACGAGGCCCCGGCCGCCGAACCAACGCGATCACCTCGCCAGCCTACGTCACACCGTTCGGCCGCCTGTCCGAGACATCCGGTTTATTCCGCTGTATTGGTCCAGACCTTGCCGTTACCGCTGGTCTAGACCACACTGTGGCCAGGAGATCCACGGGGTGCCTTTCGTTTCCCTGCGCGCGAAGGAGTCGCGATGCGAAGATGGCTCACCGGGTTGGCCTCGGCCGCCCTGTTAATCGGTTTCGTCTCGGTGGCGCCCGCCGGTGCCGCCGCGGGCCTCACGGCCACGTTCACCAAGGTGTCCGACTGGGGCTCCGGCTTCGAGGGCAAGGTCACCGTCGCCAACTCGTCCGGCTCGGCGGTCAACGGCTGGACCATCGAGTTCGACCTGCCCGGCGGCTTCTCGATCCCCACCGCCTGGGACGCGCAGCACACCGCGAGCGGCCAGCACCACACCTTCCGCAACCCGAGCTGGGCGCCGACGCTCGCCCCGGGCGCCACCGCGACCTTCGGGTTCAACGGCACCCCAGGCAACTTCTCCGGCATCCAGAACTGCCGCTTCAACGGCGAGGGCTGCGACGGTGGCGGCGGCGGCAACCCGGGTGCGCCGGGCACGCCGGGCACGCCGAGCACGGGCGGCACCACCAACTCCGCGATCACCCTGTCGTGGGGCGGGTCTTCTGGCACCGTCACCGGCTACCGGATCTACGAGGGCTCGACGGTCCGGGCCACCGTGACCGGCACCTCCACCACGATCAGCGGCCTCGCGGCCTGCTCGACGCACACCTACGCGGTCGCCGCCTACAACAGCGCGGGCGAGTCCGCACGCAGCGGCTCGGTCACCGCGACGACCACCGGCTGCACCAACCCGGGCGGCGGCGGCCGGGGCGCGCCGTACCTCTACATGGGCTGGGGCGACCCGCCGGCACCCGCGACGGTCATGTCCGCGACGGGCATCAAGTGGTTCACCATGGCGTTCGTGCTCTCCGGCGGCGGCTGCACGCCGTCGTGGGACTCGGCCCGCCCGCTGACCGGCGGTGTGGACCAGCAGACGATCAACGCGATCCGCTCGGCGGGCGGTGACGTCGTGCCGTCGTTCGGCGGCTGGCAGGGCAACAAGCTCGGGCCCAACTGCTCGACGGCGCAGGCACTCGCGGGCGCCTACCAGCAGGTCATCAACGCCTACGGGCTCAAGGCGATCGACATCGACATCGAGAACTCCGACGAGTTCGAGAACGACACCGTGCGCAACCGGATCCTCGACGCGCTGAAGATCGTCAAGCAGAACAACCCGGGCATCCAGACGATCGTCACGTTCGGCACGACGACCACCGGCCCGAACTACTACGGCAACCTGCTGATCGAGCGCGCCGCGGCCATCGGGGCCAACATCGACGTGTTCACGATCATGCCGTTCGACTTCGGCGGCTCGAACATCGCCACCGACACCATCAACGCGTCGGAGGGCCTGAAGAACAAGCTCAAGTCCTCCTTCGGCTGGAGCGACACCCAGGCTTACCAGCACATGGGCATCTCCGGCATGAACGGCCTCTCCGACCAGCAGGAGATGACGTCGACCGGCACCTGGACCACGATCCGCGACTGGGCCAAGTCACACGGCCTCGCCCGGCTCGCGTTCTGGGCCGTCAACCGCGACCGGGGCTGTGCGGGTGGCGGCGTGGTGAGCAACTGCAGTGGGATCGCCCAGAACAACTGGGACTTCACACGCATCACCGCGGGTTTCTGAGGAACGGTTGACAACGGGGTGGCCGCGATCCGGCCACCCCGTTCTCATGTCCACCGGCGGGAACCCACGCACCACCCGCACGCGTCCCACCTCCGGCTGAGGGGGTTCCAGGTGGTCACGTTCGCGGCGGAGGTGCCCGGCGACGCACAGCTCGTCGTGCGGAGCGACGGCCGCACCAGGGTCCTGTACGTGCTGTTGCTGGCCGCCGTGGCACTCGAGCTGGTCGTCGTGGCAGGGGTCGCGGTCCTCGGCGGCCTGCTCGGCGCCCCGATGCTCTACCCGCTGGTCGTGCCGCTGCTCCTCCAGCTCCTGTTCATCGTGCCGGTCGTGCGCGAGTACCAGGGGCTGCTCGGCCCGCAGCTGGCGGCGGACCACACCGGGCTGTGGGTACGCACCGGGCTCGGACGCAGGCCCGAGGTCGTGCACCTGCCGTGGGCCGCGGTCGACGGGATCGACGCCACGCGCAAGGGCCCGGTCGTGCGGATCATGAGCAGGCACGGGGAGACCCTCGTCGGCACGCGGCCACGTGCGCGGGTCCGGTCGCTGCGCCGCCGGTTCGGGACCGCCTTCGTCGTGGACGGTCGCCGCAGCATCGAGCCCCCCGACCAGATCGTGCACCGGCTCGGGCAGCTCGCCGTGTGGGCTCGTCGGTGATCACATCACCGCGGTGACCAGCTCCTTGCGCAGCTGTCCGAGCACCTTGGGCACGTTGTTGACGCACAGCGCGTCCACGCCGGCATCCAGCAGCACCTGCGCGAACTTCACCGTCGGGCACCACGCCAGGAACTCCCGCCCACTCGCGTGCACGGTGTCCACCACGTAGTCCAGCGGCCGGTGCAGCTCCTCGGGCTCCCGCTCGTTGGGCCGCAGCGACCCCCAGTGCGGCGCCAGGACCTGCACGTCCAGGTGCGCGGCCATCGCGACGGCCTGCCCGATCGGGAACTCCACCCACGTCAGCAACGCACGAGGCACCGAGGGCGCCAGCTCACGGGCGATGTCCAACGCACCCGCGTCGAACGAGCTGACCAGCGTCGGACGGCGGCGGTCCTCACGGCGCGCGACGACGGCGAGCTGGGCCATGGTCGTCCCGGCGCGGTCCCGAACGGCGTCCTCCATGACCGTCTTCACGTCGAAGTCGACGCCGACACCCGGCGGCAGGGCCTCGAGCAGCTCGTGCAGGTCGAGTGCGCCGTCGCCGGTCGCCTCGGAGCCGGTGATGTCGGCGTAGAACACGCCGTCGGCGTTCGCCGGGTTGTGGGCGACGACCAGGCGGTCGTCCGACGTGCGGCGGACGTCCACCTCGACCCAGTCGATGCCGAGCGCGACCGCGGCGAGGAACGACTCGAGCGTGTTCTCGCGGATACCGTCGACTTGGCCTCGGCCGAGGCCACGATGTCCCAGGAACGCGGGTCCCGGGCCGAACACTCTGCCGTTCATAGCGCGCCGCCACCGGCGCGCCCGCTACAGCTCAGGCGGCCGAGGTGACGGTCTTGCCCACCTCCACGTTGGCACGTTCGAGGTCTCCGGCGAAGTCCACCTCCACGACGAAGAACTCGGAGATGGACAACGCCAACACCGGCAGGCCGGCCGTCTCGATCGCGGACTCGATGCCGCGCTCGAAGTAGTCGGTGTCGGTGCAGCCCTCCAGGTGCTCGACCAGCGTCGCCCGGTCGGCCGACGCGATGTAGTTGATCCCGACGGCCTCACCGAGCCCGTCCACCACTGATTTTGACAGCTTTTGGACGAGTCCGTCGGCGGACGCGGTGTACTTCACTTCTTCTTCACCGCATGCTTCCGTGTTGACGCACACGAAGCTGCGGTCGGCCTCGACCATGGCCGCCACCTTGACCAGCAGCTTCGGGTCGAACACGACGTCGCCGTTGAGCCACAGCACCCCGCCCGGCGGCACCAGCCGCAACGCCTTGAGCAGGCTCTTGGACGTGTTCGTCTGCTCGTAGCGCTCGTTGTAGACGAACCGGGCCTCGGGCGCGTGCCGCATGACCTCCTCGGCGTGGAACCCGACGACGATCGTGACGACCGGGTCGGTCAGACCACCCGCGAGGTTGTCCAGCTGCTGGCGCATGATGCTGCGGCCGTCGGCGAGCGGGGTGAGCGGCTTGGGGTGCGGCATCCCGAGGCGGGTGCCCATCCCGGCGGCCAGGATCACGACGTTCATACGGGCACCTCCACGGTGGTGTTCGAAAGGTGGGCGTCACGGGTGCGCACCGCGTCGTCGATCGCGGCGAGGAAGCGGGTCGTGCTCTCCCCCGGCGCGAGGTCGCCGAAGTACAGGGTGCGCACGGCCGCGCGGGCGTCGCGGTACTCGTCGTCGTCGAGGCGCGCCGCGACGGTCTCGGCGAGCATCCCGATGGTGGCCGAGTCGATCACGTCGGCGCAGCGGCTGATCGGCGCGTCGGTGTGCAGGCGCTCCCGGTCGTCGTACCGGTCGGCGACGAACATCGGCTGGTCCTGGCGGGTGTACAGGAAGTCCAGGCCGACCGAGGACACGTCGGTGATCATGAGGTCGCACCCTGGGAAGACGGCGAGGATGTCGCCCTGCTCCTGGACGACGTGGCCGTCACCCCTGGAGAGCCTGCGCACGATCTCCCGGTGCGCCGCGGCGATCTCGGGCAGCGGGCTCACGGCGACCCTCGGGTGCGGCTTGTAGACCAACCGGACATCGGGCACGGCGAGGACCTTCTCGACGATGGCGACGCCGTGCACGTCGACGGAGGTGTAGTTGTTGGAGGCGTTCTCGCCCTCCCAGGTCGGCGCGTAGAGCACCGTCCTCTGTGTACTGGCCGGCAGCACCGGCGCGGGGCGCAGGTCCAGCTGCGGGCGGCCGACGGCCACGAGCTTGGTCTCGTCGAACTCCATGAGCGCCGCGCGGTGGCGCCGCCGTGCCGCCTCGCCTGCGATGAACACCCGGTCGTAGGCCTTGACCTGGTTGGACACCATGCAGACCTTGTCGCTCTCGCCGTGGTTCACGTGCACGTGCAGCATCCGCCGCTGCATCAGCGAGTGGAAGTTGTGCACGGAGTTGTTGACGTAGACGGCGACCTTGAAGTCGCTCGACTCGTAGAGCTGCACGAGGTCGGGGAACGCGGGCGCGAGGACCTTCCGCAGCGGGGTCTCCAGCTCGGCGTAGGTCCTGCGGCTGCGCGTGATGATCGTGACCGGATGTTCCTCGTCCAGTCTCTCCAGGACCGGGAGCCACTGTTTCAGCTGGTACAGCTTCCGCGGGTCGTCGGCGAAGTAGACGGCGACGGTCCCCGGCACGGGTGTGCCCGGCTCATAGCCGGCCGGCGTGGGGCCGTTGGGCGCGTCGAGAAGACGTCGAGCGTCGCGAGGCTTTTTGCGGTTGCCGAACAAGCCCACAGATGGACTCCAGGAGGTGCGTAGCGATGGGGTTTGGCCGAGATTTTGGCACGGCCGTCCCCATCATTGCCGCAGGGACACCCTCCGGCCAAGTCCCGGCAGGCCCTCCGATACCCAATGTTCACGAACCGTTGCATACCGGAGCACGATGAGCTGGGCGATCGCCGGGTGGACGCCCAGTGGCGCGGCGACGGTCCGGGCACCACAGTGTGTCGCCCGGTCGTGGAACAGGCCGGGCGCGAGGAACCAGCTCGCGACGGCGGTGTCCTTTGTGGTCACCGTACCCAGTGCGGGCTCGCAGGCGGCCACGAACCCGACGCGCTCGGCGCCGAGGCGTCGGGCCGCGGTGCGGACCTCCGTCCGGGCCTGGGCATCGCTCGATCCCGACGCCGCCAGGACGATCCGCTGACCGGGTCGCCAGCCCGCCTCAAGGAGCCGTTGGCGTGCCACGGCCACGAGGTCCGCGCCGAGGTGTGGCGTGATCACCGCGGGCACGCCCGAGGCGCGGACCTGCTCCGGGAGGTCGACCAGCACGTGGTAGCCGGCCGCGAGGAACGCGGGCACCACGATCGCCGGGCCGTCGACCTCGCGCAGGACCGTGGTCACGTCGGGTTGGCAGACGTCGGCGTAGGCCACCCGGACGTCGGTCACCCACTCGCGTACGAGGTCGGCGAGTGCCTCGGTCGTGGCGGTGCCTGCCGGGTTTCGCGTGCCGTGTGCGACCAGCACCAGTGGCGGGCTCACGCCGGGTCCACCGCGAGGCAGTAGCCGCGCTTCACGACCGTGGTCACCGCGCCGGGCACGCCGAGGGCCGCACGCAACCGGCCAACCGCGCTCTCGACCGCGTGTGCGTCCACTGTGTCCGTTCGGCCCGAGTGCCTGCGCAGGACGCCTGCGAGCATCCCCCGTGACAGCACGCGGCCGGGGTCCGCCGCCAGCGCACGCAGCACCGCCATCGGCGCGGGCGGCACCGGTCGCAGCTCCTCGTCCACGAGCACGGCCTGACCACGCAGCTCCAGCACCCGACCATCCACCCGCACCCTGGTCGCCCGGCTCGGCAGTGCCACGGCCAGCTCCCGCACGAGCGCCCCGATCCTGGCCCGCGCGGGCTGGATCACCGGCACGCCGACCCGCGCCAGCGGCCGTGCCGTGATCGGGCCGACGCACACCACGAGCACCCGGTACCGCAACGCGTCGAGCACCTCGTCGGCGCGGCCGAGCGACTCGGCGGTCCGCAGCACCGAGGCCGCGGCGGGTGCCGAGGTGAACGTCATCGCGTCGAGCTGACCCGCGACCAACGCGTCGAGCAGCCGGTGGAGCGGCGCCGGGTCGGCCGGACCGGTCCACCGGTACACCGGCACCTCGACCACCTCGGCACCCGCTTCCCGCAACGCGTCCACGAAGTCGGCTAGCGGCTCACCATGCAGCTGCACGGCGATCCGCCTGCCCGTCACGCCCTTCTCGAGCAGGTACTCCAACAGCTCGGCACTCGCCTCGGAGGCGGGCGACCACTCCTCGACGAGCCCGGCGGCCCGGACCGCGCCCTTCGCCTTCGGACCACGGGTCAGCACGGTCGCCTTGGCCAGCGACGTCAGGAGGCGGTCGCCGAGACCCCACCCCTCGGCCGCCTCGACCCAGCCGCGGAACCCGATGCCGGTGGTGGCGACCACGACGTCGGCCGGCACGTCGATCAACGCCTCGGTCTGGCGCAGCAGGTCGGTGTCGTCGGCGAGCGGGATGATCCGGATGGCCGGTCCATACTGGACGACCGCGCCACGCCTCTCCAGCAGCGCACCCAGCTCGTCGGCACGCCGGGCCGCGGTCACGCCGACGGTGTACCCGGCCAGTGGCGCCGTCACGGGCGCCCGACCAGGACCGCGTCGCCGTCGACCCGTACCGGGTAGACCGTCACGGCGACCTCGCGGTTGTCGAGGCAGACGCCCGTCCGCAGGTCGAAGTGCTGTTTGTGCATGGGTGAGGCGACCACCGGCACCCCGCCGACGTCGCCGACGAGCCCTCTGGACAGGACCGCGGCACCGCTGAACGGGTCGATGTTGGCGAGCGCGTACACGGCGTCGGCGGTCCGGAACACCGCGACCTGCTCGTCGCCGTCCAGCAGCGCGGCGACGCCACGGTTGGGGAGCAGGTCGGCGAGCACGCACACCCGCGTCCAGGTCTCGACGGCGGTCATCCGCGCACCACCGGCAGGCCGAGCGGGACCGGCTGGCCACGCTCCTCGCGGAACGCGACGGTCGGGTCCGGGGTGCCAGGGGCGTTCACGAAGGACCGGAACCTCGCCAGCTTCGCGGGGTCGTCGAGCACGCCTGCCCACTCGTCCGAGTAGGACTCGACGTGCTTGGCCATCGCCGCGTCCAGGTCGTCGCAGATGCCCAGCTTGTCGTCCACGATCACCTCCCGCAGGTGTTCGACGCCGCCCGCCATGGCCTCGATCCAGGCGGCCGTGCGCTGCAGCCGGTCGGCCGTGCGCACGTAGAACATCAGGAACCGGTCGATGAGACGGAACAGGGTGTCGGTGTCCACATCGGACACGAACAGCTCCGCGTGCCTCGGGTTGAACCCGCCGTTGCCACCGACGTACAGGTTCCAGCCATGCTCCGTTGCGATGACCCCGAAGTCCTTGCCCCTGGCCTCAGCACACTCGCGTGCACAGCCCGAGACGGCAGCCTTGATCTTGTGGGGCGCTCTCAGACCACGGTAACGCAGCTCGAGCTCGATGGCGAGACGCACCGAGTCCTGCACCCCGTACCGGCACCAGGTGTCGCCGACGCAGGACTTGACCGTGCGCAGTGCCTTGCCGTAGGCGTGGCCCGACTCGAAACCCGCGTCGACGAGCCGCCGCCAGATCGCGGGCAGCTGGTCCACGGTCGCGCCGAACAGGTCGATCCGCTGTCCGCCGGTGATCTTCGTGTACAGGCCGAAGTCCAGCGCGACCTGCGCGATCACCAGGAGCTTCTCGGGTGTGACCTCGCCGCCCGGGATGCGTGGCACGACCGAGTAGGTGCCGTTGCGCTGGATGTTGGCGAGGAAGTGGTCGTTGGTGTCCTGCAGTGCGGCCTGCTCGCCGTCGAGGATGTGTCCGTTGCCGAGCGACGCCAGCATGGACGCGACGGCGGGCTTGCAGATGTCACACCCGGAGCCGGTGCCGTGGCGGTCGATCAGCTCGCTGAACGTGTGGATGCCGGTGACGCGCACGATCTCGAACAGCTCCGCACGCCGCTGGGGGAAGTGCTCGCACAGGGCGGTGGACTGCTCGACCCCGGCGGCGGTCAGGAGCTGTTTGAGCATGGGGACACACGAGCCGCAGGTCGTGCCGGCCCTGGTGCGGGCCTTGAGGCTCGGGACGTCCGCGCAGCCGTCGGTGATCGCGGCGTCGATCGTGCCCTTGGTGACGGCGTTGCACGAGCAGACCTGCGCCTCGTCCGGCAGGGCGCCGACACCCATCGCCGGGGCGCCGGCCGGGCCGATCATGGCGGCCGGATCACCGGGGAGGTCGCGGCCGACCAGTGGGCGCAGCAGCGGGTACTGCTCGGCGTCGCCGACCAGCACACCACCCAGCAGCGTTCTCGCGTCGTCGGACACCACGAGCTTCTTGTAGGAGCCGGAGACGGCGTCGTTGAACACGACCTCCAGGGCACCCTCGGTCGTCGCGTGGGCGTCCCCGAAGCTCGCGACGTCGACGCCGAGGAGCTTCAGCTTGGTCGACGTGTCACCGTGTTCGAACCGCGACCGTCCACCGAGGAGCCGGTCGGCGACCACCTCGGCCATGGCGTTGCCCGGCGCGACGAGCCCGTAGACGGTGCCGTCGACGCAGGCGCACTCGCCGACCGCGTAGATGTGCGGGTCGCTGGTGACGCAGTCGGACCCGACCGCGACACCGCCGCGTTCGCCGACGGTGAGCCCGGCCTCGCGGGCCAGCTGGTCACGCGGCCGGATGCCCGCGGAGAACACCACGAGGTCCACGTCCAGCTCGGTCCCGTTGGACAGCGTGGCGAGCAGGCGCCCCCGGTCCTCCTCGATGGACTTCGTGCCGGTGCCCGCGTGCACGGTCACGTCCAGCTTCTCGATCAGCCTGCGCAGCAGCCCGCCGCCGCCCTCGTCGACCTGGAGCGGCATGAGCCGCGGCGCCAGCTCGACGACGTGCGGCGAAAGTCCCATGTCCCGCAACGCCTTCGCGGCCTCCAGCCCGAGCAGGCCGCCACCGACGACGAGCGCGGCACGCCTGCCACGGCCCGACCTCGCCGCCGACGCACGGATCGCGTCGAGGTCGTCGATCGTGCGGTAGACGTGACAGCCGGGCAGGTCGCGGCCTGGCACGGGTGGCACGAACGGGTACGATCCGGTGGCGAGCACGAGCGCGTCGTACTCCACAGTGGACCCACTGGTGGTGTGGACCTCTCGTGCCGTGCGGTCGATCGCGGTGACGGGGTCGCCTAGGTGCGGCGTGACGAGGTCGTCGCCGTCGAACGTCGCGCCGTCCAGCTGGAGCGCGACTGGGTCCCACGTGTCCACATAGGATGTCAGCGCGACCCGGTCGTAGGCGGGACGGTGTTCCTCGGCGAACACCTCGACCCGCCAGTCCCCCGCCGTGTCCCGCGACCGCAGCGCGGTCACGAGCCGGTGCCCGACAGGACCGTGCCCGGCCACCACGAGTGTTCTCGGCATGGACTCACACCCCCGCGTGCGCCAGGCTCGGGACGCGGTCGACCGCGAACCTCCGGCGCAGGTAGTAGAACCAGGTCAGGAACGCGAACACGGCGTAGGCGGCGAGGAAGACCCACAGCGCGGACGTCGACCAGTCCTGGTTGGCCGCCGCGACGGCCTGCTTCTCCGCGAGGCTGTCCGCGGCGGTGACCTTGGCCGTGACCCCCAGGCTCGCCTGCCGGAAGACCAGCTGGACGAGGAACCCGCCGAACGCCCCGACCGCACCGGCGATCCCGATCACGGCGGCGGCCTCACGCCGGAACCGCAGCGCGGTCGCCGACTCCGCGAGGCCCTTCTCGGCGGCCTCCCTGCGGCCCAGCTCACCGAAGATCACCGGGATCATCCGGTACGTGGAACCGTTGCCCGCGCCGGAGAGCAGGAAGATCACCAGGTAGGAGCCGAAGAACAACCCGAAGCTGTGCGTGTTGACACCCGCCATGGCGAGCAGCGTGAACGCACCCATGCCGACGAAGCACGCGAACGTCACCCGCGCGCCGCCGATCCGGTCGGAGAGCCACCCGCCGAAGGGCCGCGCGACCGACCCGACCAACGCGCCGATGAACCCGAGCCCGGCGAGGTAGGTGGCGACGAACGGGTTGGCGGCGAGGAACTCCGGGAAGGTGTTCTTGATGACCAGTGGCAGTGCGAAGGAGTAGCCGATGAACGAGCCGAACGTGCCGATGTAGAGGACGGACATGACCCAGGTCTGCCCGTGCCGCAACGCGGTCACGTACGAGCGGGTGTCGGCCCGCGCCTGGGTGAGGCTGTCCATGAAGAACCACGCGCACAACGCGGCGATCACGGCGAACGGGATCCAGATCAGGCCGGCGTAGGCCAGGTGCACCTCGTGGCGCGGCAGCTTCGCCGCGCCCGCGGGCACGCCGATGATCACCACGAGCGGCACGACGAGCTGCACGACCGCCACGCCGAGGTTGCCGCCTGCCGCGTTCAGCCCTAGTGCGAGGCCCTTCCTGCGTTCCGGGTAGAAGAACGAGATGTTGGCCATCGACGACGAGAAGTTGCCACCGCCGACCCCCGCGGTCGCCGCGCACACCAGCAGCACCCAGAACTGCGTGTCGTGCGACTGGTCCGCGAGGAAGCCGCTCGGCACGAGGAAGGCCAGCAGCAGCGAAGGGACCAGCAGCAGGCTCGCGCTGACGACCGTCCACAGGCGACCGCCGAACCTCGGCACCGCGAACGTGTACGGGATGCGCAGCGCGGAGCCGACCAGGTTGGGGATCGCCGTGAGCCAGAACGCCTCGGACAGCGACATCGGCAGCCCCGCGTTGGCGAGGCTGAGCACGACCACCGACCACAGCACCCAGATGGCGAACCCGAGGTGCTCGGCGAAGATCGAGAAGATCAGGTTCCTGCGGGCGATCCGCTTTCCGGTGGTCGCCCAGAACACCTCGTCGTCGGGGTTCCAGTCGTCGATCCAGCGGCCACGCCTTCCGGCGGGCGCGACGGTTGTGGGGGCTTCGGTGGTCGTGGTCACGCGGGGGTCTCCTCTGCGCTCGCGAGCCAGTCGGCGATGGCGGAGACGGTGTCGTGGCAGCCGCCGCAGCCCGTGGTGGCCCTGGTCGCCGTGGCGAGGCCGGAAACGCCGCGTGCGCCGCCGCGCCAGGCCTTCACCAGCTGGCTCTTGCTGACGGTGTTGCAGCGGCACACCGTTGTCGCCGCGGGAAGGTCGACGGGACTGTGTGCGACGGAGACGCCCGGTGGGAGCGTTCGGCCGAGCAGCAGGGCGATGCGGTCCGACGGCGCGGGGATCCCCCGGTCGTACAGCTGGGTGATCGTGGCGGCCGCGTCCGGGACGCCGAGCACGATCGCGCCGGTCACCCGGTCGTCCCGCAGGACGAGCTTCGCGTACCGGCCCCGGGTGGGATCGCTCAGGCACAGGACTTCCGCGTCGGTGTTGTCCACTTCGGCGTGGACGTCCCCGAACGCGGCGAGGTCGACATCCCTTGCCTTCAACCGGGTCACGTTCGCCGTGCCCCGGTAGCGGGTGGTCGTCGAGGTGCCGGTCAGCAGGTCCGCGAGCACCTCGGCCTGCTCCCACGCCGGCTGCACGAGCCCCGAGACGGTGCCGGGGTGCTGGGCGCAGTCCCCGATGGCGTGGATGGCGGCGTCGTCGGTGCGCAGGGAGTCGTCGACGACGATGCCGCGCTCCACGGTCAGCCCGGCGTCCCGCGCGAGGGTCGTCTCGGGGATGACACCCGTGGACACGACGACGAAGCCGGCGGGCACGTGGCTGCCGTCGTCGAGCTTGAGTCCGTCGCCCGGCACGTACCTGGCGGCCTTCACGCCGAGCCGCACCTCGACACCGAGCGTAGCGAGCCTGGCGGCGAGCACCTGCCCCGCGCCGCGGTCGAGCTGGCGCTCCATGAGATGACCGACGGGGTGCACGACCGTGACGGGGTTGCCCCGGCCCGCCAGTCCTCTGGCGGCCTCGATGCCGAGCAAACCGCCGCCCAGTACGGCGATCGGCGTGCCTGGCGCGGCAGCCGCGACGATCCGCTCGCAGTCGTCGAGCGTGCGGAAGGTCGCGGCGCCCGGTGCGAGCACGCCGTCGACGAGCAGTCCCTCGGTCGGCGGCACCCACGGCCTGCTGCCGGTGGCGAGCACCAGCACGTCGTAGTCCACAGTGGAGCCGTCGGCGAGCATGACGTGGCGTGCCGCGCGATCGATGGCCGACACCGTGGTGGCGATGCGCAGGTCGACGTCGTGGCGCCGCGCCCAGTCCTCGTCGTGCAGGCGGACCATCTCGGGTGTCAGGCCGCCACCGACCACGCTGGAGAGAAGTATCCGGTTGTAGGCGGCGTGGGGCTCCGCACCGAGCACGGTCAGCTCGACGTTCCCGCCCTTGCCACGGATCCGTTCGGCAAGCCGCGCTCCGGCCATGCCATACCCGACGACGACGACCCTCACACCGGCTCCGCGGTCCCGCAACGCTCCGCTCACGCTACCTCCAGCCGCACGGCGCAGACCTTGAACTCGGGCATCCGGCTGGTCGGGTCCAGCTCCGGGTTCGTGAGCAGGTTCGCGCTGCCGGAACCGGGGAAGTGGAACGGAAGGAACACGAGGTCGACCCGGATCGTCGCCACGCAGCGCACCCGCGCGCGGACGGTCCCTCGGCGGGACACCACTGCGGCGAGGTCACCGTCCGCGAGGCCCGCCCGTGCCGCGGCGTCGGGATGCACCTCGACGTGGACCTCCGGCACGGCCGCCGCCAGTTCCGGCACGAGACGGGTCTGCGCCCCGGACTGGTAGTGCTGCAACACCCGTCCGGTGGTGGCCTGCAGGGGGAACTCGTCGTCCGGCGGCTCGGCCGGTCCGCTGTGGTCGACCGGCACGAACCTGGCCAGCCCGTCGGCGTGGGCGAACCGGTCGAGGAAGGCACGCGGGGTGCCGGGGTGGTCGACGGCGGGCACCGGCCAGTGCAACGCCTCGCCGTCCCGGAGCCGGTCGTAGGTGACGCCGGAGTAGTCGGCAAGCCCGCCCGCCGACGCCCGCCGCAGCTCGTCGAACACGGCCTCGGCCTCGACCGGGAACCGTGCCGGCGGCTGCCCGAGCCGCACCGCCAACCCGTGCAGCACCTCCAGGTCCGTCCACACGTTCTCCGGCGGCCGGACCGCCCTGCGCCGCAACAGGACCCGCCCCTCGAGGTTGGTGAGCGTGCCGTCCTCCTCCGCCCACTGCGTCACCGGTAGCACGACGTCGGCCATCGCCGCGGTCTCGGACAGCACGACGTCCGCGACCACCAACAGGTCCACTTCGGACAGACTGCGTGTCGTTCGGTTGGCGTGTGGCGCGGACACGGCGATGTTGCTGCCGAACACGAGCAGCCCGCGCGGGCCCTCGTCCAGCAGCTCGTAGGCCGAGACGCCGGGTGCGGGCAGCGATTCGGGATCGACGCCCCACACCGCGGCCACGTGCGCGCGGGCGGCCGGGTCGTCGAGCCTGCGGTAGCCGGGCAGCTGGTCGGCCTTCTGGCCGTGTTCGCGGCCGCCCTGCCCGTTCCCCTGCCCGGTCAGGCAGCCGAAACCCGACCCTTGCCTGCCGGGCAGACCCAGCGCCAGCGCGAGGTTGATCCACGCGCTCACCATGTCCGTGCCACGCGCGTGCTGTTCGGTCCCCCGCGCCGTCAGCACGAAGGCGTTGGCGGCACGGGCGAGCAGCGCGGCGGCGGCCCGCTGGTCGCCTGCCGCCACACCCGTCACCCGCTCGGCCCGCTCCGGCCACCACGCCGCCGCGATCCGCCACACGTCGTCGAAACCCGTTGTGCGGGCGGCGAGGTAGTCGTGGCGCAGGTGGCCGTCCGCCACCACCGCGTGCAGGATGCCCAGTGCCAGCGCGAGATCCGTCCCCGGTGCGGGTTGGAGGTGCAGCGCGGCCTTTTCGGCGGTCGCCGACCGGCGCGGGTCGACCACGACCAGCTCGGCGTCCCGCAGGTGCTGGACGAACGGCGGCATCGTCTCCGCCGGGTTGCCGCCGACGAGCAGGACCGCGTCCGCACGCCGCAGGTCCTCCACGGGGAACGGCATCCCCCGGTCCATCCCGAACGCCTTCATCCCGGCCGCCGCGGCCGAGGACATGCAGAACCGTCCGTTGTAGTCGATCCGCGACGTGCCAAGCGCGACCCTGGCGAACTTCCCGAGCTGGTAGGCCTTCTCGTTGGTGAGACCCCCACCGCCGAACACGGCCACGGCGTCACGGCCGTGTGCTGCCTGGAGTTCGACGAGCCGGTCGGCGACGAGGTCGAGCGCGTGGTCCCAGGTGGTCGGTCGTAACCTCCCGTTCACCCGGACGAGCGGCTCGGTCAGCCTGCCCGGTGAGTCGAGCAGTGCCGCCGAGGTCCAGCCCTTCTGGCACAGGCCGCCCCGGTTGGTGGGAAAGTCCCGTGGCTCAACGGTTTTCCCGGCTATCCGCATGCCGCACTGGAGCGCGCAGTAGGGGCAGTGGGTGTCGGTGGTGCCAGTGCGCGGCGTAGCGATCGTCACGCGCTGTCCTCCTCGGGTCGGCTGCCTGCGACGCTATGGAGCACGCGTTACGCCCGGGTGCGCGAATGTTTCGGGTGTGCGACATTGCCTGCGCGGCGTGCACACGGCGGCGGTGAGGGCCGTCCCGTCCGTTTATCTGTGAGGAAATGCCAGGACCAATGTTCTTGGGGTCGGATGGTCGTACCGCACTGGGCCGATTGCGGCGATCGTGCCCGCCACCTCGCCTACTGAGCGCCCGAAAGCGGTGCAGCAAGCGATTTCCTGTAACAGGACCACGTGTTCGAGCGAGTAACGCCCGCTCCGCCGGTTTCGATCAGACCGGGCGACGGACGTGGGGGACGACAGCCCGACAGATGAGAGATCCACTGTGGACAGTAGAGGTCTGTGTGCCTACGCGATCACCCGAGCACACATGCTCGACCCCGCCGGACCGGTGGACATCCGCCTGGTCACGCACGGCGGGCTGGCGCTCGTCGTCGCCGAGGTCGAGCTGGCCCCCTTCGCCGCGCTCGAGTCGCTGAAGTGGGCACCGAGCGAGGACGACCCGCTGTTCATGCTCGCCAGGCGGCACGACGTCGTGGTGCGGGCCATCTTCGAACACCACCCCGTGCTGCCGCTGCGGTTCGGCACGACCGTGCCGGACGAGACCGCCGCGGTCGCGCTGCTCACCGAGCACCACGCAGAGGCGAGCGCCTGGCTCGACCGGGTCAGGGACCACCGCGAGTGGGGTGTGCGGGCCCGGTTCACCCCACCGGACCGGCCTGCCGAGGTCAACCCGGAGGACCTGTCCCACACGGAGTACATGGCCGTGCGCCGCGACCGCCTCGCCGCCGCGGCCCGCGCGAGGCGCGAGGGCTCCGAGGCGGCCTCCCGGCTGCACGAGGAGGTGTCCCGCCACGCCACGGACATCGCGGCCCTCGGCAGGCGGGCGTCCCTGCTCGACAACGCCTACCTGGTGCACCGCGACGCCGAGGCCGACTTCCACGCCGCGACGAGGAACCACGAGGGGATCGCGGTCGAGGTAACGGGCCCGTGGCCGCCGTACTCGTTCGTCAGCCTCGACGTGTCCGCCGGGGCGGCGGCACCTGCGAGGTGAGCGCACGCCGTGAGCCTGCTGCTCCACGGTGTGGTGCGTGCCGGTCACCAGCGCTCGGTCCCGCTGGTGACCTGGGATGATCCGGCCTCCCCGCCTCGTCCGCGCATGCGGCCCGCGATGCTCGACGGCCTGGTCGAGGTCCACGCCTGCCTGCGGTTCGACGAGGAGGAGGCGCTGGTGGCGGCCCACGACGAGCGCCTGTCCGGTACCCGGTCGACCTACGACCTCGTCACGTGGCGCCGGGCCCGCTCCGACGCACTGCTGGCGCCGGTCGCCGCGGCGGCCCGCGGCCAGGTCCTGCTCCCCGACCGCGTCCCGACGGAGGAACGCCGCGCGTTCCTGCTCCCCCACGAGGACGTGGCCTCCGCCCGCGCCGTGATCACCGCGCTGACCCACCTGGCCGGCGTGGAGACCGAGTGCACGGGGCCGCTGCCCCCGGTCAGCTTCGTGCCCGCACCGCCGATCTGACGGACTGTTCCCTTTCGGACACTCCCCGCATACCATCCCCGACGTGGCGACGGTCGCGTTCCGGGTGCTCGGGCCTCTCGAGGCCGAGGTCGACGGGCGGCAGGTCGCGCTCGGCGGCCCCAAGCCCCGCCTGCTGCTGGCCACACTCCTGCTGCGGCCCAACACCGCGGTCAGCACCGACGTCCTCGTCGACGTCCTCTGGCCGGGTTCGCCGCCACGCTCGGCCGCCGCCAACGTGCGCACCTACGTGCACGGCCTGCGCAGGCTGCTCGACAACCGCATCGAGCACCGGCCGGGTGGGTACCTGCTGCGGGCGTCGCCAGAGGAGATCGACCTGTGCCGGTTCGAGGACACCCGCGACCCGGACCTGTGGCGCGGCGGCTTCCTCGACGACCTCCCGCCCTGCGACGAGTTCGAGCCGACCAGGGCGAGGGTCACCGAGCTGTGGCTGGCCGCCAGGGAGGAGCGGCTGCGCGCGGGCATCGACCGGGGCGAGCACGAGCCCGCCATCGCGGAGCTGCGTGGCCTGCTGAGCGAGCACCCGCTGCGCGAGGAGCTGTGGCAGCTGCTCATCCACGGGCTCACCGCATCGGGCAGGCGGGCCGACGCCGTGGCCGCCTACACCGAGGCCGCGCGGGTCCTGCGTGCCGAGCTGGACACGACGCCGGGCCCCGAGTTGCTCGCCGCGCTGACCCCGGTGTGCCAGCTCCCCCGCGACCTGCCCGACTTCACCGGCCGTGACGACCTCGTCGGCGAGCTGGTCGGCCTCGTCAGCGACCGGGACAGCCCGACCGTGGTCGTCCTGTCCGGTCCACCCGGTGTCGGGAAGTCGGCCGTGGCCGTGCGGGTCGCGCACCTGACGCGTGCCGCGTTCCCCGACGGCCAGCTCCACCTCGACCTCGCCGGCACCGCGCCGACACCACGGCGGCCGATGGACGTGCTGCCCGAGCTGCTGCGGGCGGTCGGCGTCACCGACCTGCCCCGCACGCTCACCGAACGCGCCGCGCTGCTGCGGTCCGCGCTCGCCTCCCGCCGCATGTGCCTCGTGCTCGACGACGCGTGCTCGGCGGCGCAGGTCGCGCCGCTCCTGCCCGGCGCGGGTGGTTCGTCGGTGCTCGTGACGAGCCGGGTCATGCTGCCCGACCTGGTCGGCACGCACCCGGTCGAGCTGGACGTGCTCGGCGAGCCGGAGGCGACCAGCCTGCTCGCCGGCATCGTCGGCGCCGCCCGCACCAACGCCGAACCCGACAGCGCGGCGGCGATCCTGCGGTTCTGCGGCCGGCTGCCGCTGGCCATCCGGGTGGCCGGCACGCGTCTCGCCCACCGCCGCGGCTGGACGCTGCGCACCCTCGCCGACCGGCTGCGTGACGAGCGGCGCCGTCTCGACGAGCTGTCGGTCGGAGACCTTGCCGTGCGGGCGAGCGTCGGCCTGAGCTACGCGTCCCTGCCGGAGGACGCGGCGCGGGCGTTCCGGCTGCTCGGGCTGCTCGGGCCGGTCCGCTGGCCGGGCTGGGTGGTCGGTGCGCTGCTCGACCGCGACACCGCCGACGACGTGCTGGACCTGTTGGTGGACAACCATCTCGTGGAGCTGGTCGGCCCCGACCGGTACCGGTTGCACGACCTGCTGCGGTGTTTCGCCGCCGAACTGTCCGAACGGGACGACAAGGCGGTGGACCGGGTCCTCTCCCGCTACCTGGACCGGGCGGCCGCCGCGGCGGCGGGGATGCCCTACTTCGGTGTGCTGCCGGTGGTGTCCGACCCGGACGGGGACGCGGTCGAGTGGTTCGACGCCGAACGCCACACCGGTGTCGCCATGGTGTCGCTCGCGGAGGCGTGGGGGTTCGACGACCACGCGTGGCGCCTCGCGGCCACCTTCGCGCCCTACTTCGACCTGCGTGGCCACCAGGACGACTGGCGGCGGACCCATGTGCGTGCCCTCGCCGCCGCACGCCGCTGTGGCGACCGGCGCGGCGAGGCGATCATCCTGCGCAACCTCGGCCAGGTCGCGTTGTACCGCGACGAGTACCCCGGGGCGCGTGCCGCGTTCACCACCGCGCACGAGCTGTTCGCGGAGCTGCGTGACGACCGGGGCGCCGCCGTCGCGCTCGCGGGGCTCGGCTCCGTGCTGCGCATCCTCGGCGAGCACGACCGCGCACTCGACCGCTGCCACGCCGCGCTGGGATTGTTCGCGCGGGTCGGTGACCGGCACGGCGAGGCGGTGGTCCGGCTCGCGGCCGGGTCGGTCTGGCTGGCGCTCGGCTGTCTGGCGCCGGCGGGCCGCTGGTTCACCGACGCCTACGAGCTGTGTGCCGCGATCGGCGACCGCCACCGCGAGGCACACGCGCTGAAGCGGATCGCGACCCTGCACCAGCGTCGCGGCGACCTGCGTGCCGCCCGCGACCACCTCGGCAGGGCACTGACGATCTTCCACGAGCTGGACGACGAGCACTGCGTCGGCTACACGAACCAGAGCCTCGGCGAGCTGTGCCTGCGCTCCGGCGAGCTGACCGCGGCAGGCGACCTGCTCACGACGGCGCTGGCCCGCCACCACCGCAACGGCGACCGCCGCTCGGAGGCGGACGTCGCGGAGCTGCTCGCGAGCCTCCACGAGACGCGGGGCGACGGGGTCGAGGCCCGCAGGCACGCGGCGCGGGCACAGGTCATCCGGGCGTTGATCGGCACCGGTCGCACGGACGGGTCACCCGAAAATGCCCCCCGAACGGGTCCTGTGATCACGGCATCCAGTCCGTAACGTCCTCGAATGCGCATGTATCGGACCAAGTCACGGGAGGTTGCCATGCGAGGTGGATGTGGATGTGGCTGCGGCGACGACTGCAGCGGCGGCTGCTGCAGCGGCGGCTGCGGCTGCTAGCTGACTGACGGGGCGGCGACGCCGGCGCCGACCCGTTCCACAGCCGACCATCATCCACGCCACAGCCAACACTCAGCTTTCCACCGCATTCTTGCTGGTAGGGAGGCTGAGATGGAACCTCGACAGGCATGGCGGACCGCCAGCCGCCAGGGTGGCCGCGCGGTCAACGCGGATGCGGTCGCCTCGTGCGGCGGCACGGTGGCACTGGCCGACGGGATCGGCGACGACATCACGGCGGCCAACGCCGCACTCCTCGCGGCCAACGCGGCCGTGGGCGTACCCGCCGCAGGCGGACCTGCCTCGGCACTGGCCGCGGCCCACGAGGCCGTCACCGCAGGTGACTGCGTCCTGGTGGTCGCTCAGCCGTTCGAGGGTGGCTACCGCATCGGCTGGGTGGGCGACGTACGTGCCTACGCGTGGGACGGCACGACGCTGCGCAGGCTGACGACCGACCACACTCTCGCCCAGTACTTCCGCGACCACGGCGAGGACGTCACGCCCAGGATGGAGCACCTGGTCACCACGAGCGTGCGGACCGCGCCCGCGAGCCGGTACGGCCTCACGGAGACCAGCGCGACGAGCCTGCTCCTGACCAGCGACGGCGTGCACAGGTACCTGACCGACGAGGAGATGGCCGCACTCCTCCGCGAGGCCCCGAACCCGGCCGACGCACTGGTACGGGCGGCGGGCGAGGCGGGTGCCAGGGACAACGCGACGGCGGCCGTCCTGGCCGGTGCGCCCAGCCCGGCCACCCCGCTGCCGACGCGTCCGTTCCCGGTGGCGGCGTAGCCCGGCGTTCTCGTGCAGCATGTACCCATGGACGACAAAGAGATCTCGGCCCGCATCGGCGCGCTCATCGACGAGGAGCACAAGCTGGAGCGTGCGGGCCACGAACCCGACCACGAGCGCATGAAGGCCATCGAAGTCGAGCTGGACACGTGCTGGGACCTGCTTCGCCAGCGCCGCGCCCGCCGCTCGGCAGGCGAGAACCCCGACGAGGCGGAGTCCCGTCCTGCCGGGGTCGTGGAGGGCTACCTGCAGTAGAGGTCGAGCTGACGGCGTGTGGGCGGCGGTCTCACCCCCCGGCCTTCGACCTCTCGGGTGCCGGCCGTCCGCCCACTGTGGACCGCGCTGACTGTGTGTGACATGTCGGTGGCCGCGTCTACTGTGGCGGCATGGACATCAAAGCCATCAACGACAGGGTAATAGAGCAGTTCCGCGCGGGCGGCGAGGTCGACGGCATGCACAGGGAACGCCTGCTGCTGCTCACGACGACGGGTGCCCGCACGGGCGAGACCCACACAACCCCGATGATGTTCCACCCGGACGGCGACCGGGTGCTGGTCATGGCGTCGAACGCGGGCGCGGCGAAGGCACCCGACTGGTACGCGAACCTGGTGGCGAACCCGTCGGTGGGGGTCGAGAAGGGCAACGAGACCTACCCGGCCACGGCGACAGTCCTGACCGGCGACGAGCGTGCCCGCTCATGGGCGGAGATCACGTCGGCGTACCCGTTCTTCGTCGAGCACGAACAGAAGGCGAACCGCGAGATCCCGGTGGTGGCGCTGACCCGAGCATGAGCCTGATCTGGCTGAACGGCCCCTTCGGCGGCGGAAAGACCCAGACGGCGTACGAGTTGCACCGCCGCCTGGCGGGCAGCGTCGTCTGCGACCCGGAGCACGCGGGCTTCGGGTTGCGCCGCATGCTCCCACCCGGGCTGCGCGCCGACTTCCAGGATCTGACGTCCTGGCGCACGGGCGTGGTGGAGGTTCTCGACCTGACGCTGCGCTCGTACGAAGGCGCGGTGATAGCCCCGATGACAGTGACAGAACCGAAATACTTCGAGGAGACAGTAGGCAGGCTGAGAGACCTGGGCCACGAGGTCCACCACTTCGCACTGTTGGCACGCAGGGAAACTGTGCTGAAACGCCTCAAGGAGCGGGACCTGGTCCACACGCTGAAGTCCGCGGTGGGCCTGGGCCCGAACGACGGCGGCGAGACCTGGGCGAGACGGCAACTGGACACCTGCCTGAACCGCCTGCGGGACAAGCAGTTCGCCAGTCACGTGTGGACGGACGACCTGACCGTACCGGAGGTCGCGGACCAGGTGGCCGCCGAAGCGGGCCTGAGTCTGACCGAGAACAGCGACTCCCGCCTGACCGGCCAGGTCCGCCGCGCCTGGACAGGAATCAAGCACATCCGCCTGGACTGAGAAAACGTCTCACGCGGGTTGTCACTGACCAGTGGCTTGCGCCTCACGGTACTTGCGCCCTCATTCGGAGCCACTGTTCCCGGCGCTCATCCGCGACGGCAACCGCGGTCACGTTTTGACGTGGGCGGTAACAATCGATCCAGTAGGACAGATACCCGCATCGGTGGTCAAAGAATGAGACCTCCAGTACATACCAATGAAGGTGGATCTTGAATTGTGCGCCGTGTCGAGGCACAGCGACTAATCATCGACGATCCCGCCTCGAACGACGCGAAGAGGGATTCCGTGGGCAACACGTCGGTCACCGTACGAGTGGAAGAACAAATTCTGTGGATTGACGGGGCAGCCTATCCGTTGCAGAACATCGCCAGGGCCGAGCTGATCCCGTGGAAATACCGGAAGACTCCGGTGATCATGTCCACGCTGAAGTGGATCGTGGGGGCGGTCGCGCTCTACTTCGTGGCCGACATGCTCCCACCGGACACACGCTCCCTCGCCGTCACCGCGGCCTGGATCGTTCTGGGCGCCGCCCTTGTCCGGGCCGCGGTCAAGTTGCGGCGCAGCCCGTTCCTCACCCTGGCGCTCCAAACATCGGCGGGCTCCAGCGGAGTTCTGCAGAGCGAGGACGCGACGAGCATGCGAGAACTGGTCAACACGATCATGAAGGCGATCAACAACCCCGCCATCTCGCAGGTGTTCAACATCCAGACCGTCGAAGGAAACAACAACATCGTCAACTCGCCGGGCGCGAACGCCAGGCAGCCGGAGATGGGCTGATGCCCGAACCGCGATTCAACTACCAGTCCATCAACGGCGACCAGAACATCGTCAACTCGCCTGGCGCGAGTATCCACCAGGCCGCCTCGGACGAGGCGCGGGTGTTCCGCAGAGTCGCACAGATCGTCGACGAGAAACTCGACCTGTTCCCCTTCTCCGAGGACGAGTCGCACGCTGTGCGTGCGGATCTGGCCACACTCCGGTCGGCAGCCGACTCCGGGAGGACGAGGAGCCCGGCAGCGATCGAGGCGGGCAGGCGGGTGGGAGGGCTGGCCTGGCAGCTGATCCTCGGCGCGGGCGGCAACGCCCTGTGGGAGACCTTCAAGCTCGCGGTCGGACTGAGCTGAAAGGACAGGTTCCCACGAACCCCGGACCGAACACCGAAAAGTGGATCACCGGTACGATCTCGGGATGCGACGGGTCCTGCTGGCAGCCCTGGGGCTGGCCCTGCTCACGGGCTGCGGCGTCCGGGACACGGCAGCGGCGGCCCCCAAGCTCGGCGTGACCTCGTCCACGCCCACACGCGCCACCATCCCGCCGCCAGTGTGCTCGCCAGAGGGCATCGGGTTCTCGATAGTGGGCGGCGACGCGGCCATGGGCATCCGCGTGCTGACCGTGGAGATGGTCAACTGCGGCACCAGGCCCTACACCGTGAGCGGCTACCCACGCCTACGCCTGTACGACGACGAACAACGGCCGATCGACGTCGCCGTCCTCCACGGCTCTGGCGACATCGCGACCGTCCCGGGCTTCGACGCCCTCCCACCCGAGTCCATCACCCTCCAACCCGGCGAGCGGGCCCAGTCCGGCCTGCTGTGGCGCAACCTCCTCACCGACTCGGACCTCAACGCGAGCAAGACCGCGGTACGCCTCGACGTCGCGGTGGCCACGGACAAGCCGTGGCAGGACGTCCCCGTGGTCATGCCGAACGAGGTCACCGGCGCGAGCCCCGTGACCATCGACCTCGGCAACACCGGCAGGCTCGGCGTCGAAGCCTGGCACAGGGCCTCGCCCCAACCCGGCGGCTAGGACCTACCGGGCTCGGCGCGTGGGCGCTCGTGGGCTTCCCAGCACGTGCTACCAGGTTCCCTTAGTAACGCGCGTTCCGCAGGTTGCTGCGGGCCATCTCCAGCATCTTCCCCACGCCGCCGTTGAGCACCGTCTTGCTGGCGGCCAGAGCGAACCCGCGCACCATGTCACCGGTGATCTTCGGCGGAAGGGACAGCGCGTTCGGGTCGGTCACCAGGTCGACCACCGCAGGCCCCGGATGTGCGAACGCCTTCTCCAGTGCCCCCCGGATCTCCCCCGGTTCGGTCACTCGCGTCGACCACAACCCACAGCCGGCGGCCACGGCGGCGAAGTCCACCGGCGGGTGGTCGGTCCCGTGGTCGGGCAGCCCGTCCACCAGCATCTCCAGCTTCACCATGCCCAGCGACGCGTTGTTGAACACCACGACCTTCACCGGCAGGTCGTAGGCCGCCAACGTCAGCAGCTCACCCATCAGCATCCCGAGCCCGCCGTCCCCGGACAGCGACACCACCTGTCGCCCCGGCGACGCCAACGCCACCCCGATCGCCTGCGGCAGGGCGTTCGCCATGCTGCCGTGCCGGAACGAGCCCAGCACACGCCGCCGCCCGTTCGGCGTCAGGTACCGCGACGCCCACACGTTGCCCATGCCGGTGTCCACGGTGAACACCGCGTCGTCGGCAGCGACATCGTCCACGACCGACGCCGCGTACTCGGGGTGGATGGGCGTCCGCTTCGACACGCCGGTGGCATACGCGTCGACCACCCGCTCGAGCTTCCTCGTGTGCCGCTCCAGCATGCGGTTGAGGAACGACCGGTCCATCTTGCGCCCCACCAGTGGCAGCAACGCCTCGACGGTCTCCCTGACGGAGCCGTGCACACCGAGCACCAGCGGTGTGCGCCTGCCGAGGTGCGCCGGGTCGGTGTCGATCTGCACCGTCCGCACGCCCGGCAGGAAGTTGTCGTAGGGGAAGTCCGTCCCCAGCAGCACCACCAGGTCCGCCTCGTGCATGGCCTCGTAGCACGCGCCGTACCCGAGCAGCCCGCTCATGCCCACGTCGTAAGGGTTGTCGTACTGGATCCACTCCTTGCCACCCAGCGAGTGCCCGACCGGCGCGGCGAGCGCCTCCGCGAGCGCCATCACCTCGCGGTGGGCCCCAGCCGTCCCGGCGCCGGCGAACAGCATCACCCTGTCCGCCGCATCGACCAGCGCGGCCAGTTCGGATACCACGGCGGCCGGCGGCACCACGGGCGAGGCCGTCACCATCGGCGCCGACACGGTGCCCACGGCCCGCAGGTCCGCGACGTCACCGGGAATCGTCAGCACGGACACGCCCCGCATCCCGACCGCCGTCTGCACAGCGACGCCCAACAGGCGCGGCAGCTGCTCGGCCGTGGACACCAGCTCGCTGAAGTGACTGCACTCCCTGAACAGCTCGGCGGGGTGCGTCTCCTGGAAGAACCCGGTCCCGATCTGCGTCGACGGGATGTGCGAGGCGATGGCCAGCACCGGCGCCCCACTGCGGTGGGCGTCGTACAGCCCGTTGATCAGGTGGAGGTTCCCCGGCCCGCAGCTGCCGGCACACACCGTCAGCCTGCCCGTGACCTGTGCCTCCGCAGCTGCGGCGAAGGCAGCAGCCTCCTCGTGGCGCACGTGGACCCACTCGATCCCGTCGGTCCGCCGCACTGCGTCCACGACCGGGTTGAGGCTGTCGCCGACGATCCCGTAGATCCGCTCCACGCCGGCCTCACGCAGTGCCCTCACCAGCTGCTCGGCAACCGTAGCCATCTCACGTCCTCCTTGGCGGAAGTACCCAAGGTCCAGCATTCGCCGCCCGCACTCATGCGTCCAATGCCGCTTTCCATCGCAATCCATAAACTCAGATCATGGATCTGTCCGTACTTCGTTGGTTCCGTCAGGTCGCGGGCGGCGCGACGGTCACGGAGACCGCCGCCCGCGCACGCCTGACCCAGCCTGCGCTGTCCCGCGCGCTGCGGCGAGTCGAGCGCGAGGTGGGTACCGAGCTGTTCCAGAAGGCGGGCCGCACCCTGCGCCTCACCCCGGCGGGCCACGCGTTCGCCGAGCGCGTGGGCGGGGTGCTGGACAGCTACGACCAGGGCGTCCGCGAGGTCCGCGAACTGGTGGACCCGGATGCGGGCACGGTGCCACTCGCGTTCCTGCACACCCTGGGCACGTGGCTGGTGCCACAGGTGATCCGGGACTTCCGCGACGTACACCCCCGAGCCCGCTTCGCACTACGCCAGCACGGAGAAGAGGGCCTGGTCACGGAACTGACCGCCGGCACCGCGGACCTGGTGCTCACGAGCGGCGACCCGCGCGTGCCGACGATCGACTGGCGGCGACTGCTGGTAGAGCCACTGCACCTGGCGGTCCCGCCCGACCACCGTCTGGCCGACAGGCAGGAGATCCGCCTGGCCGAGGCGGCGGAGGAGACGTTCATCCTCCTGCGCCCCGGCTACGGCCTGCGCGCGACCACCGAGGAGTTGTGCGGGCAGGCGGGCTTCGCCCCCCGAGTCGGCTTCGAGGGCGAGGAGGTGGACACACTCCGCGGACTGGTCACGGCAGGCCTCGGCGTGGCACTCCTCCCACCGCCCCGCTCACCGTCGACGGCACCCCACCTGCTGGTGACGGACGTCCCCGCGCAACGGGACATCGGCCTGGCGTGGGCGACAGGCCGCGACCTGCCACCCCTGTCGACCCGCTTCCGCGACCACATCCTCGACCGCTGACCGCCCGAGTGAGTGGCAGGCCGCCACCCACTCGACCCACCTGTCACCACAGCCGCCAACCGCCCCGGCGCAGGCCGGGAGGCCTGCCACCCCGTCGGCTGCCACAGCGAGCGCCTCCTCACCCGTTGACGCGTGGTAGCTCCGGGCTGTCCGTGTCCAGCGGCACGTGCGGGCTCCTCACCAGCCCCAGCTGCACCGACTGCCGTCCGAGCGCGAAGTCCAGCAGCCAGTCCACCGCCGTCCGGATGCGGTTCCCCGGCATGGCCGCCAGGTGGTACCCGCGCGTCACCACCCGCGCCGGGAAGCCCCCGAGCGGGATGTGCAGCGGGTTCGCCGCCGCCTTGCCGCCGCCCAGATCCACCACGAACCCCAGGTCGTGGTGCTTGTACTTCTTCAGCTGCCCACCATTCAGGGACGCGAACACGTTCTGCCCCGCGAGCTTGCCCTGCCGCGACGCGTGCTGGGCGGTCATCGCCGTCACGTGGCCCGCGCGGGTCAGGTCCGGTACGGCTGCCGCGTCGCCGCACGCGAACACCTCCGGGTGGCCCGGTACGACCAGCGTCGGCTCGGTGACGAGCCTGCCCTCCTGCGTCGGCAGGCCCGTGCCGTGCACCAGGGGATCCGGCCGCACGCCGACGCACCACACCAGCGTGCGGGTCGCCACGAAGTCACCGCTCTTGAGGCGCACGCCGTCGGCTTTCGCCTCGTCGACCGAGTCACCCGTCATGACCTCGACGCCACGCGAGCGCAGGACCTTGTCCGCCGAGCGGGACAGGCGCGGGGCCAGCTCCGGGAGCACCTTCGGCGCGGTGTCCAGCAGCAGCCAGCGGATCTTCTGCCCGGCCAGCTCGGGGTGCCGGGAAGCGACGGCGGCCGTGAACAGCGGGCCCTGCGCCGCGACCTCGGTGCCCGTGTAGCCGGCACCCACCACCACGAACGTGCAGCGTGCGTCGCGCTCGCCCGCGTCGTCGGTCGCGGCGGCCAGCTCGATCTGGCGGATCACGTGGTCGCGCAGGTAGAGCGCCTCCGGCACGCCTCGGAAGCCGTGCGCGTGCTCGGCGATACCGGGGATGGGCAGCAGCTTGTTGACGCTGCCGGTCGCGAGCACCAGCCGGTCGTAGTCGACCGCCCGTTCGGCGCCCTCCGGGTCGGTGTACGCGACCTTGCGGCCCTCGAGGTCGACCGTGTGGACCGAGCCGAGTGCGAGTCGGACGCCCGGCAGTGCGGCGGGCAGGGACACGGTCACCCGCCTAGGGTCGACGACAGCGGCCGCGACCTCCGGCAGCAGTGGCAGGTAGAGGAAGTAGTCAGTGGGGTTGACCAGCACGATCTCGATATCGCTACCGGCTCTGGACACGATCTTCCGCAGGACCTTGGCCGCCTCGAACCCGGCGAACCCGCCTCCGACTATCACGACTCGCTTCGACGCCATGCCCCTATCGTTCCCCAGCCGGCTTGACACCAAAACTCATCAAGTGATTTAGTCACTTCATGAGTCTTTCGGAACGACTCGCGGACAGTATCGTCGAGATCATCCGCGACCAGCGGCTGGGGCCGGGTGCCGCGCTCGCGTCCTCGCGCGACCTGGCCAAGCGGTTCGACGTCACGACCCCGACCGTGCGGGAGGCACTGCGCAGGCTCGAGGCGACGGGCATCGTGGAGTTCCGCCACGGCTCGGGCACCTACGTCGGCGACGGCATCGACCGGCGCGTCCTCGCCAACCCGCACGGCCCGGCGATCGACCGCGAGTCGGTGCTGGAACTGGTCGAGGCCCGCCTCGTGGTCGAACCGGCGATCGCGGCCGTGGCGGCCCGAGTGCGGTCGCCGGAAGCGTTGGCACGTCTGGAAAGCGCGACCACCAACGCGCTGCACCCGCCGGTGGGCCACACCCGGCCCGCCGTGCACTTCCACGTCGCACTCGCGGCGGCGAGCGGCAACAGGCTGCTCGAGGAGTCGGTCGAGGCGCTGCTGCACGTGCGGGTGCGGGAGCAGCTCGAGATCCGGCACCGCTACGACGACCGTGAACGCGACCACGCCGAGCACGTGCGGATCTGCGCGGCCGTGCGTGACGGCGACGCCGAGGCCGCCGAGCACCTGACCCGCACGCACCTGGAGTCCATCAGGACGGCGATCCAGGCCGCGACCTTCCCCAGGTCATGACGGTCCGGCTGGGCTCGATGACCACGGCCGAGGCCGCCGACGCGGTCGGGGGCGTGGTGATCATCCCCGCGGGGGCGTTCGAGCAGCACGGGCCCGGCCTGCCGCTCGCGACCGACCTCGTGCGGGCCGAGCACGTCGCCGAGCGCGTGGCCCGCGCGGTGCCGGGCAGGGTGGTCGTCGGACCCGCGATCCCCGTCGGCGTCTCGCCCCACCACATGGCGTTCGCAGGCACCGTCACGCTCTCGACCACGACGTTCGCCGCCGTCGTGCGGGAGTACGTCGGGAGCCTCCACCACCACGGCTGGCGGAAGGTTCTCGTGATCACCGGCCACGGCGGCAACAACGCCGCCCTGACCACGGTCGGCCAGGACCTGCTGACCACCCACCCCGACCTGCGGTTCGCCTGGACGCCGGTGACCGCGCTCGCCGGCGTCGCCATGCCGGCGGCCACCGAGGTCTCCGGCCACGGCGGCGAGGCGGAGACCGCCCAGATGCTCCACCTCGCACCGGAACTGGTGCGTCGGGATCGGCTCGAGAAGGGCACGACGTCCCTCGACGAGCTGGATCCAGTGGCCCGACTGTCCCGTCGAGACGGTCACCCCTCCCTCCCCGTTCGCTACGACCTACTGAGCGCCAACGGAATCCTCGGCGATCCCACCACGGTGACCGCCGCCGACGGTGAGTCCATAGTGGACGCAGTGGTCGACAGGATCGCTTCCTTCGTGGCCGACTGGCTCGACGCCTGACCCGTCAAGGTCGACGGAAAGGAACCTTTCGTGCGTACTCTCGCATGCCTCGTGGCTGCCGCCTGCGCTGCGACAGCCCTCACCACCCCCGTTGCCACCGCCTCCCCTGCCCGCGGATGCCCTGCTCCACAACAGAATCCGGGTACGAGCCAACTTCACGCGATGACGAGCGGTGGTCTCACGCGGACCTACCAGCTCCACCTTCCCCAGGACTACCAAAGGAAACGCGACTGGCCGCTGATCGTGGCCTACCACGGCAGGGGAAACACGGGCGAGGGCACCGAGCTGTTCTCGAACCTGTCGACGCTGCCCGCGATCGTGGCCTACCCCGACGGGGTCATCGGCGAGGGCGACGGCGACCGCCAGGCGTGGCAGGGCGCGCCGTACTCCGCGCCGGGCGTCGACGACGTGGCGTTCACGAACGACCTGCTGGACACGCTGTCGGCGACGCTGTGCGTGGACGAACGCCGCGTGTACGCGACAGGCAAGTCCAACGGCGCCGGGTTCGTCGGCATCCTCGGCTGTGTGCTGGCCGACCGCTTCGCCGCGATCGCGCCGGTCGCGGGTGCCTTCTACCCCAACGGAATCGACTGCCACCCGAGCCGCCCGGTGCCGGTGATCGACTTCCACGGTACGGGCGACGCCACGATCCCGTACCAGGGTGACGCCGACCGGGGCCTGCCCGCGATCCCCGACTGGGTGAGCGACTGGGCCGCACGCGACCGCTGCCGGATTCGCCTGCACGACAGGACGATCGACCCGGACGTGACGGTCTCGCGCTGGGTCGGCTGCGCACGCGGCGCCGAGGTGACGCACGTGGCGGTCACGGACGGCGGCCACACGTGGCCGGGCGCCGACAGCTACAGCGGCGGCGGCTACACGACGCAGACCATCGAGGCACACGAGGTCCTGTGGCGGTTCGTGCGGAGGTACACGCTGTGAGCACGACCGCCGAGCGGGAGCGGCTGCCCCGCATCGTCCGGGCCATGGCGGTGGTGGAGCGGGTCGGCAACGCGCTACCGCACCCGTTCTGGCTGTTCTGGATCCTGGCCGCCGTCCTGGCGGTGGTGAGCGCGGTACTTGCCGGCTTCGACGTGTCGGTGGTCTCGCCCAGCGACGGCGAGACCGTGGCCGTGAAGAACCTGCTGTCCGGCGACGGCCTGGCGATGGCGATCTCCACGATGGTGGAGAACTTCGCGTCGTTCCCGCCGATGGCGACGATCGTGGTCGTGATCATGGGTGTCGCGGTGGCCGAACGCAGCGGTTTCCTCGCCACGCTGATGCGGGTGGGCGTGTCGCGGGTGCCCGCGTCGTGGGTGGTCTTCGCGGTGGCGTTCGCGGGCACCGTGGCACACGTGGCGTCTGCCGCTGCGTACATCATCCTGGTTCCGTTGGGCGGCCTGGCTTTCCGGGCCGTCGGCAAGTCACCGATCCTCGGCATCGTGGTCGCGTACACGGCGATAGCGTCGGGTTACGACGCGAGCCCGGTCCCGACCCCGAACGACGCCATCTTCGCGGGCATCACGACCGCGGCGGCCCGGATCATCAGTCCAGAGGTGTACGTCTCGCCGCTGTCGAACTGGTTCTTCAACATAGCGTCGTCGGCGCTGCTGGCGACGGTGATCACGCTGATCACGAAGTTCGTGCTGAGCAGGCGTCCCGACCTGGACGCGGACCGGGACGCGGACCTGGAGGACGTGGCGACCCTCGAGCTGTCGGCGAAGGAGCGCTCGGCGCTGCGCTGGTCGCTGGCGGCGCTGGCCGTGGCGCTGGTGGCGCTGGTGCTCGTCATGCTCCCGACGACGTCGCCGCTGCGTGGTGAGCACGGGTCCATTGTGGAGTCACCGCTGCTGGACGGGATCGCCGCGGTGGTGGCCTTCCTGTTCGGCCTGACCGGGATCGTCTACGGCGCGAGGGCGGGCACGATCAGGAGGCCGGGGGACGTGCCGAGGCTGATGCTGGAGGGCATCAGGCAGATGGCGCCGGTGCTGGTCCTGTTCTTCGCGATAGCCCAGTTCCTGGCGTACTTCGACTGGACCCACATCGGTGACGTGCTCGCGGTGCGCGCGGCGGAGATCTTCGAGTCCAGCGGCATGCCGATCGCCGTGATCTTCCTGCTGGTGCTCGTGTTGCTGACACTGGTGAACGTGATGGTGACGAGCGGCTCCGCGATGTGGTCGATCGCCGCACCGGTCCTGGTTCCCATGCTGATGCTGGTCGACGTGTCCCCGGAGACCACGCAGGCCCTGTTCCGCATCGCCGACTCCGGCTCGACGGCCATCACCCCGATGAGCCCGTACTTCGTCATGGCACTGGGCTTCCTGCAGCGCTACCGCAAGTCGGCGGGCATCGGCACACTGGCGTCCTACACCCTCCCGCTGACCATCGGCATGACCGTGATGTGGACGCTCCTGTTCTACGGTTGGTGGCTATTGGGCATCCCGTGGGGGCCGGGCGCTCCGTCGCGATAACGCATCACGCACTCGTTGTTCAACGAGAACAAAGCCCGTTCCATCGCGACGAGCAACTCGGCCAAGGCATGCATCACCTGGGAGGACCGCACCCAGAACTCCGGCGTCACCACCGATTCGGGTGCATGGGTGAACTGAGTGAGAGCTTCCACCAGCTCCTGGTCCTCGTAGGTGAGCGTGTTGCCGCCCTTCTTGGCATGCGGTGCAAACAGCGTGAGGTTGCGAGCCTGGAGCCGAACATCCTCGACCCTGACCTGTATCGCTCGATCGATGCGAATGAGGTCATGGAAGGCGTGGTTCCGAGCCCCGGTAACGGTGCTGTAGAACAGTGTGGGCGAAGGCTTCGTCTCCTTCGACCCCGAAAGGTCGTTGAAGGATTGGCTCAGCCGGAAATGCTCGGCGACAGTCGCCCACAACAACAGTGGCTTGAGGTCGCACAAGCTGACGACGAGCGTTATCAGCTTCTGCGAGTCACTGGCGAAGTTGTAAGCTATCCGCAGAACGTCGGAGAACGACTGAGCATCTCGCATGGGATCTCCACCGCAGCGCGCTATCGCCGCGTCATACGCGGCGATCTCGTTGACGAGGGAGTCGATCATCCGACGCATCAGGGTGCCTTCACGGACGTCCAGCTCACCTTCTGGAAGCTGGATCTCGGAGTGCACCAACTCCCTAAGCACGGGAAGCGCCCCAACGAACTTCTTCTCGAAGTCGGCTGGGATCGATCCGTCACTCTTGGACCTCCTGGCCCATGCCTCCGCAAGTGCCGTCCGCAGCGCGTCAGGATACTTGACGTCGTTGACCTCGACCACACCTTCCCGCAGAGTGAGCAACTCGTCGTTGGTCGGTGCGAAACGCAACAGAGAGCACAGTGACGACTCCAGGGGGACACTCACCTCGATGTCGTCATCGACAGTGCCGATGAGAAGAAAGATCAGTTTTCCAACGCCCGACAGGTTCCGGTCTATCCCCTCCGCCAGGGAGACGCGCGCAGGAATATTGCCGGACCCCGCACTGTAGCGCCTGAAGTTGTTGTGAAGCATGTCCGGCGTACACACTCCGAGTCCACTGGCATCAACGTTGTCGAGCTGATCGTAGTTCGCGCACAGATACTGCGGACTCTTCGTCGACTTGACCTTGATGCTTTTCCGTTCGATGAAGGAGTTGTTGACGACGATCAGGTCGTCGGCCTGCACGTTCCTTTCGCCGTCCATCATTGCTTTGAAGCAGGTAGAACTCACGAGCGACCCGAAGGATTCGACAATCTGTTCACACAGCGGCGAGCTACCAGTAGTTGTCATGCGTCACATCCAGGCTCTGCCGACCCACTCACAGCCGGCTCCAATGTGGATCGAAGCTGTTGTTGACGCATCGCGACAAAGACCTACATCGCTACACGGGCGCGTTCGGGTACACCACTCCGTTATGGAGTGGTAATGGACTCACAAAGGCGTCAGAACGTCTGCCACGGACCCCTCGCCGGTTGTTCGCTGACGCCTCGGCGGGTGTAGTCGCAGACGCCCGTGGGGAAGGCCTGGCGTAGCTGGGCCTTCTCCTCGGCGGTGAAGGTCACGCCGTAGTCGTGGAAGTTCAACGGCTTCAGGCGGCACTTGATCGTCGTCATCGGCAGGTTCGCGCCGGCCACCAGGCGGGGGTTCGCCGCAGCCGGGAACAACGCGCCGCAGCGGCCGCTCGACGGGTAGATCATCGGCTCGGTGACGCGTTCCGTCGGCGACACGTAGCAGCCGTCGGCGAGGTCGCGGGGCTTGTTCGCGATCACCTTCGCGGCGGGGTCGCGGTGGGAGGCGTCGTCGTCGATGGCGCTCAGCCAGCGGTCCATCGCGTCGAGTTGGTAGGCCGCCGCGGCCGCGGCGGGGGCCGGGTCCACCGACGAGGCGATGATCACCTGGTTCGCGGCGGTCCCGTTGGCGGCACGCAGGCGTGCCCGCATGATGAAGGACATCTCGGCCGTGTGGATGTCCCCCACCGGAACCAGGTCCAGGTACGTCCGCTGGTCGATGATCGGGGTGTACCTCAGACCCTCCGACGCGCTGTTGATCAGGTCGCTCGAGTACGCCGCCGCCAGTCCTCTGGGATCGGCCGTCGTACGGGTGGGAATCGGGCGGCCCGCGTAGTCGAGGCCGCCGACGCCCGCGTTCATCGCCGCGAACTGGGCCGGGGTGATCTGCCCCGACCGCAACGCCGCCAACCCGTACTGCACGCCGACGTTGTCCAGTACCGCGCGCACGAACCCGGTCCTCGGGTCACGGCCGAGCTGGTTCACCCACTGCTCCGCCGCCGAGCACCGCACGCCGGACGGGTTCGTCGGGCTCCACCGCGTCTCCACCGGGATGATCGGGTCACAGCTGCCCGTCGCCGTGGCGCGGTTGAAGAACGTCAGGCCCCACGACGTGCACGTGTCGTAGGTGTTGTAGCCGGACACGGCCCGCTGCTGCTCCGGGGTGAAACCCCCTCGGGCGAAGTAGGCGTTCAGCAGGCCACAGTCGGTGACCGGGCTCATCGTCGTCAGCGGGTCCGGGAACGAGATGCCCGGCACGATGCCGTCCAGGATGCCCGGGTACGCGTCCGCGATGTCGTACTGCTGGATGGCGCCACCCGAACCGCCCCACCCGATGGTGTGCCGCGCGGGCCCGTACGTCTCGAGGAAGTGCTCCTTCACCATCATCGCGGCCTCGGCCGAGATGACGGTGCCGCAGTTGTTGTCGAGCACGTTCAGCGACGACGACGCCACCGCGTACCCCTGCGACAGGAACAGGTCCTCCAGCACCGGCGCGGTCGATCCGCCCTGCCGGTAGCCGCCGTTGCAGCCGCCGCCGAAGTTGTAGACCAGCCGCCCGTTCCAGCCCGTCTCCGGCTTCACCGGCGACGGGTCGGCACCGTCGTACAGCGCCGCCATCTGGTACACCGCGCGGTCGATCACGCCGACCTCGACACGCACGACGTAGGGCACGGTCACGCCCTCGACGGTCGCCGTGGCGAGGTCCGCGGGCCGGGTCGCGGGGTCGGCGAGCGGCACGAACTGGCCCGACGTCGACTTGTACGCGTACCGCACGACGGTCGGCGCCTCGCACAGCGGCTGGCTCGCCGGGGCGAGCCCGTGCGCCTCGGTCTGGCAGTAGAACGGCACCTGCTGCCTGCCGGAGAACACCGGGCCGGAACGCGGGTGGTTCACCACGCGCACCGACGCGTGCCTGCCGCGGTCGGCCGTCGCGGTGATCACGTTGGTGCCGTCGCGCAGGCCACGCACCACCCCGAGCAGGGTGCCGTTCGGCTGCGGCGTGAAGCTCGAGGTGACGTCCCGGCCGCCGAGCCACACCCGCACGTGGTTGCCCCGGTCGACGCGCACCAGCACGTCGCCACCGCTCACGAACTCCGGTTTGGTGTTGGACTCGACTCCGACGGCGAAGCCGTCGGGTCGTGGGTCGGCGGAAGTCACCCCCGACAGCCCGGACAGGGCCAGTGCGGCGGTGAACAGGACCGTGGCGACAGCGTAGGCGCGGGTCACGCGCTGATCCTAGACCGTAGCCTGGTGCACTGAAGGACGCCTTCCTGACGCTGGGCGTTACGAAGGACGCCTTCATTACGCCGGCCGGCCGCCGGGGTGTGCGACCTTGTGGGTCGTGAACGTCGTCTTCGGGTGGCAGCTGGTCGCCGTGCTCGTCCTGCTGGTCGCGGCAGCCGCCGCGGTCGTCGGAGTCGGCCGGATCGGGTCGTGGCGGCCGGTGGTCACGGCCGCGGCGCGGGCGGTCGCGCAGCTCGCCGCCGTCAGCCTCGTGATCGTCCTCGTGCTGAAGAGCGGCTGGCTGACGGCCGGGTTCGTGCTGCTGATGTTCAGCATCGCGGCGTGGACGTCCGCGCGGCGCATCACGAAGGCCCGCCACAGCCGCTGGGCCGCGGTCCCGATCGCGGGCGGTGTCGCGCCAATCCTCGCGTTGCTGCTGGCCACACGCGTGGTGCCGACGCACCCGATCGCGGTCATCCCGATCGCGGGCATCCTCATCGGCGGCGCGATGACCGCGACGTCG
Source organism: Actinophytocola oryzae (assembly GCF_004364325.1). Classification (GTDB taxonomy): domain Bacteria; phylum Actinomycetota; class Actinomycetes; order Mycobacteriales; family Pseudonocardiaceae; genus Actinophytocola; species Actinophytocola oryzae. Next base: position 472,789 of record NZ_SOCP01000003.1, read on the forward strand.
CTGGCAGGCCGCCGGGCACTCGACGAGCTGGTGTCCCGGCGCGGCGAGTACGAGGCGGCCCTGGCGCTCGGGCTCCGGACGGCCGACGCGGCGCGCCTCATCGTGCGCCCCACCGCCGGTCAGGCGCTGGTGCCCGCACTCGACCAGACCCGCACGGTCGGCCTGGTCACGCTGCCCGGCACGTTCGTCGGCATCCTGCTCGGCGGCGGCTCACCCGTGCAGGCGGGCGCGACGCAGCTCCTGGTCCTGGTCGCGCTGCTCGCGATCGAGGCCGTCGCGGTGCTGATCACCGTCGAGCTGGTGGCCGCGCGCAAGCTCAGGCCCGTCGAACTGCCGTGACCTGCCGAAACCGCACGACGGTCACTCGGACACCTCGATGAACGACGCGACCGTGCGGTGTGTGCCGAAGTCCGCGTCAGCGAAGGGTTCGCCCTGGCGGGCCACGCTCACGGTCTGCCAGCCCGCGTCCTCGGCCGCGTCCAGCTCGGCGGGCGTGTCGGAGAAGAGCACGACCCGTGCTGGGTCGGCGCCGAGGTCCCTGGCGATGGCGAGGTACGACGCGATCTCGCGTTTCGGGCCCGCGCTGACGGTGTCGAAGTACGCGCGGAACAGGGGGGTCAGGTCACCGTCAGTGGTGCGGGTGAACGACGCGGCCTGCCCGGCGACCGAACCGGACGAGAACACCGCGAGTCCCGTCCCCGCCGCGTGCCAGACCCGCAGCTTCGGGACCACGTCGACGAACAGCTCGGTGACGAGGTCGCCGTCGCGGTAGCCCTTCTCCCGGACGAGACCCTGCAACGTCGTCAGCGGCTCGACCTCCCGGCCTTCGTCCATCCAGCCGTGCAGGACGGTGACGACCTCGGCGGTGGTCGCCGTCGCGGGCAGGTCGCCGAGCTTTCTGGCCTGTGCCACGGCTTCCGCCACGACCGGCTCGTCGCCGTGCCCCTCGATCAACGGACCGAGCCTCGGCCGCGCGTAGCCGCCGAGCACGTGCTCGGTCTGGCTGGTCGCGGTGAGTGTGCCCTCGACGTCGAGGACAACCCAGTCGGCGTTCACGAAACCTCCTGGTGGTAACGGTTCAGCTCGTGCGGGTCGAATGGGCCGCGGTCGGTGACCACAGTGGTGACGAACCGCGGTGGCGTCACGTCGAACGCCGGGTAGTGGCCTCGGATGGCCGGGTGCGAACCGGTGCCGAGTAACTCGGCACCGTCGCGGTACTCGATCGGCACGTCCGCCGCGGTGGGCGCCAGCCGGTCCGGCGCCCGCACCATCGCGTGGAAGGGCACGTCGAACGCGGTGGCCGCCACGGCGAGCCCCAGCGTGCCGACCTTGTTGACCACGTGGCCGTCCATGGTGACCCGGTCGGCCGCGGTGACCAGCGCGTCCACCCCGCCGCCGGACAGGACCGCCGCGCCCGTCCCGTCGGTGACGAGGGTGGTGTCGACGCCCAGCTCCGCGAGCGTCTCCGCGGTGAGCCGGGCGCCCTGCAGGTACGGCCGGGTCTCGGTGCAGTAGAACGCGAGGGACTTGCCCGAGTCACGCGCGGCGCGCACCAGTTCGACGAGGTAGAGGTCGGCCCAGCAGTGGGTGAGCACGGTCGCGTCGTCCGGCAGCAGCGCCGCGGTGTGCCTGCCGAGCGCGGCGCTGCGCGACCGGTAGCGCTCGTCTCCCGCCCGCGCGCCACCGAGCGCCGCGGCGACCAACGCCTCGCCGGTCTGTCCGTCCACGTGGGACAGCACCGCGTGCACGGCCTCGCGCGGCTGGTCGTTGGTGGGCCGGGTGGCGACGAGCCGCGCACCTGCCCGTTCGAGGTGCGCGCGGGCGTCCTCGACCTCGAGTGACGCGGCCTCGCGGGCGGCGAGCACCATGCCCCACAGCGCCGCGAAGTACGGCCCGGAGGACTGGGTGACCATGTCCTCGATGGCCTTCGCGACCTCCTCGACGCTCCCGCAGCGCATCCACGTGCGCTCGGCGGGGAACACGCGCCGGTCGAGGATCTCGACGCCGTCGCCGGTGAGCCGGACGCTGTTCGCGAGGACCGGTTCCCGCCAGGTGTTCATGTGCGCGCCCCCAGACGTCGAGGTCCGAGTCGGTGCTCTCGACGGTAGCGCCGAGGCCGGTCCGGGGCATCCCAGCCGTACCCGGTTGCCGGCACTCCGGGGGAGAGTAGGAAGATCACCGCTGACGCCCTCTTCGGCACGTCCCCCCATCCGTGTCACCCGGCCGGAGCAACCGTTATGCACTGCGTTCAACCCTTGAGCACTGCGCCCAGATCTTGGGACTCAGCTGAGGTTCACTGGCGCGCCAATCGGGTTTCACGTGATCGGACTGTCGCAAGTGGGCCATCACCCATTGGAATGTCTTCAGGTTTGACCCCATCCTGCCGAGGAATTCGGAGGGCAGACCTCAACGACGAGGAGGACCGTATGGCGACCGAGGCCGTACCAAGATCGATGCCGGGACCGAGGGTGGTGGACCTACCACCGGACATTCGGCCGCGCGCCGGCCACGAGCTGCTCGTGGGGGTTGAGAAGGTCTTGTCGCGGCTCACCAGCGGCCCTCAGAAGGCCGTCGGCTTGGCTGACGACCTCCGTACGGCGCTGGCCAGGACCGCGGCCCTCGGTGACAGCTGCCGGGTTCGTCCCCAGTGCGACGGTGTCCGCCTCGCGGCGGACCTGTTGCTGCGTGACGAGGTGGTCGACGCCCACGCCATCCTGGTCAGGATGCGCGCCGAGCTTGCCGACGCCCAGCGACGCTGAGTCCGAGGCCTGACAAGACGTTCCTGCACGTGCATCAGCCGGCCCGTTCTCCCCGGAGAACGGGCCGGCTGCGCGTCTGGTGCCTCACTCGTCGGCGAGGGGCTCCGCTCTGACTCGTTTCAGAGCCGGGGTGCAGACCGAAGCCGCCAGCAGCGCCACCAGCGCGCCCAGCACCACCGGGGCGGCGAGCCACGGGCTGATCACCGCGACGCTCTTCGACACCAGGCCGAACAGCCCGATCCCCACGGCCGTGCCCAGCGCACCCGCGCCGACGGTCGCCACCAGCGCGGGCAGTGCCGCCTCCGTCCTGAGTGCCCTGGACAGCGTCCGCACCGGGGTGCCCGCGGCCATCAGCGCGCCGAACGTGCGCCGCCGGTCCATCACCGAGCCCGCCGTCGCGATCGCCGCGCTCAGACCTCCCAGCACCGACGCGGTCACCAGACCGATCACCGTCACCCTGCGGAGGTCCGCCAGCTGCGTGTCCTGGTTACCCAGCATCATCTCCTTGCTGATCACCTGCGCGCCCCCCGAAGCGGCGAGCAGCGCCGTCCTGGCCTTCTCCCGCGACCCGTCCGACGCGGGCACCGCGATGTCCACACCGGACAGCTCGGTGTCGGCGGGCAGCAGCGCCGGGTCGACCAACACCATGCCGAGGCCGGACGACACGACCGGCTCGCCGGGCAGCGGACTGGTCTTCTCCGTGCTGTTCGCCCCCTCGTAGGACACCGTGTCGAGCGGCGACGAGGACGGCGCGTAGATCGCGGGCTTCGAGCCGCACGAGACGTCGACCGGCAGCAGCACCTGCGCGTCGGCGCACGAGACGACATAGCCAGGCAGGTACTGCGAGCCCTGCTTCAGGCTCAGGGACCCGACCGACGCCGCGCGCTCCGCCAGCCCGTAGCGCGCCAGCCTGTCGTCGACGGACGACACGATGTCCGGCGCCTGCTCCGGGTCCGTGCCCATGTACAGCACCGAGTCCCGGTACGCGCTCGCGTAGCCCGACTGCGACTCGAGGCTCGGCATCAGCGTCAGCGCCATCGAACCGGCGAACACCGCGAGCACGACACCCGCCGACGCCCGGTAGGCCGCCCTGGGGTCGTCCCGCAGCCGCCTGCCCGCCAGCAACACCGAGGGCCTGCGCCACACCTTCGTGAACACCCCGCCGAGCGCGGAGGTCACCCACGGTCCCACGATCGTCGGCGACCACATGAGGATCGCGAGCGACACCAGCACCGGCAGCATCGAGCCGGACAGGTTCGTGGACGTCAGGGTCCAGAAGAACAGCGCGATCGCGAGGGGCACGATCGCGAGCCGCGCGGGGCTCAGCGGCTTGCGGGTGTGCCCGCCGACGGCCATCAGCGGCGTGTTCACCACGCGCCGCAGCCCCAGGACCGCAGCGCCGACCACCAGCACCGGCACCGCGACCGCGATGACCACCAGCGTGTACCACGGCAGGCCGAAGTCGTCCGCGTACCACGTGCCGCCACCCCACGGCACCCACGTCGCCAGCGCGTGCAGCACGGGACTGGCCGCCACGCCGATGACCGCGCCCGCCACCGCAGCGAGACCCGTCTCGGCCGCGACCATGGCCGTGACCTGTGCGGGCGTCGCACCCGCGAGCCGGAGCGCGGCAAGCCTGCGCTCGCGCCGCGCGGCCGTCAGCCGGGACGCGGACGCCACCAGCACGAGGCTCGGCACCAGCAGCACGACCACGCCGACCCCGGCGAGCAACGACAGCAGCGGGTCCACCTCGGCGGTCCCCGACACCATGCGCGGCAGCTTCATCGCGTTGACCGGCATCGTGTCCGCCGCGTGCCCGACCAAGGCCACCAGCTGCTCCGGGAACATCAGCGCGTCGTCGCCGAGCAACCCGACGGGCCTCGCGCCGAAGCGGTCCGCCACCTCGGCAGCGGGCCGGTTGGCCGCGAGGGCCGCGAGCTCCGGTGACTGGAGCATCTCCCCCGGCGCGGGCAGGCGGTCGATCCCGGCAGGCAGCTCGACCTTCGACGCGTCGACCAGCGGCGCCACGTCCACCCGGATGATGCGCCTGCCGTCGACCTCGTCCTCGCTCGTCGCGACGCTGACCGTCGCGCCTGGCACGTTCTCCCCGCCGTTCGCCCCGTCGTAGCCCGCGGAGAGGCGGGGGTTCTGCCACAGCGTGCGCTCGGCCCGCGCGTGCGTCGCGAACGGCAGGCTGACGAGCAGCAGTACGAGACCGGTGGCGACCGCGACACCGAAGGCGGTCAGCGTGGTGGAGACCTGGGTGCGCCGGTCGACACGCAGCACCCGCCACGCGAGCTGGTATGACCTCACGCCGCTGCCACCGGGGTCTCGATGCGGCCGTCGCGGATGGCGACGACACGCGGGACCATCGCGGCGATGTCGCGGTCGTGGGTCACGATGATCAGCGCGGCGCCGGTCTCGTGGGCGGCACCGATCAGCGTGTTGACCGTCGCGTGGCCGGTGCGCGTGTCCAGTGCGCCGGTCGGCTCGTCCGCGAAGATCACCTTCGGCCGGTGGGCGATGGACCGCGCGATCGCGACCCGCTGCGCCTCGCCGCCGGACAGCTCGCCGGGCCTGCGCATCTCCTTGCCGCCGAGCCCGACGCGGCCGAGCCAGTCGCGTGCGGTGGACACGGCCATGTTCCGGTCGCGCCCGCCGAGCAGCAGCGGCAGCGCGACGTTCTCCTCGGCGGTCAGCTCGGCCACCAGCATCCCGGATTGGAACACGAAGCCGAACTCGGTGCGCCGCAGCTCACTGCGCTTGGTCTCGTTCAGCTGGTCGACCCGCTGGCCGCCGAGCGTGATCACGCCCTGGTCGGCCTTGAGGATGCCGGCGAGCACGTGCAGCAGCGACGTCTTGCCGGACCCGGACGGGCCGACGATCGCGAGCACCTCCCCCGCTGCGATGTCGATGTCCACGCCGGCCAGCGCGTACGCGTCTCCGTAGCGTTTGACCAAGCCCCGTCCCGACAGCAGCCCTGTCATGTCGATCCCTTCCACCTAGCCGCTTCCCTGTTGGCGAGAACCCTGCCGGGAGTGACCGGTCGGGCACGTCGGGCAGATGGCCAGGACCGGGCGGCGGCCACTGGCCGATCGGCCGACCCGCGGCCGGCCGATCGGCCACCTAACGTTGTCGGCATGACTCGATCAACGCAGGCCGTGGGAGTCGCGGTGCTGGTGGCCGCGCTCGGCCTCGTGGCGTTGACCGTCGTCGTCGTGCGGCACGAGGCGGTCGGCGTACTCGACGGCACGTTCCGGGACTGGGTGATCGCGCACCGGAACGGCGCGTTGACCCACGTCATGGTGGGTGCGACCCGGTTCGGCAGCACGCCGTCGCTGATCGTCGTCGCGCTCGCCTCGGCCATCTGGCTGACCCGGCTCGGCAGGCGTGGCGACGGGCTGCTCGTGGTGCTCGGCGCGGCGGGCATCTTCCTCGTCGGCCCGGTGCTGAAGGTGTTCGTCGAGCGGCCCCGGCCGTCGCTGTCGGAGCACATAGTGTTCGTCAACAGCTGGTCGTACCCGTCGGTGCACAGCCTCAACTCGATGGTGGTGCTCGGGCTGCTGGTCGTCCTGGCGCTCCGGGGACGGACGGGCAGGGCGCGGGCGGTGGTCGCCTCGGTGGGTGTGCTGCTGGTGCTGCTGATCGGGTTCAGCCGCGTCTACCTGGGTGTGCACTGGCCGTCGGACGTGCTGGCGGGTTGGCTGGTCGGGGTGCTGTGGCTCACGATCTGCTTCACGGTCGCCAACCTGATGAGTGGGAATAGCGGCACGTCCGGTACTGTTCCGGAGGAGTAGTTGAGATTGCAACTACTTGGGAAGGACAGGTGCGATGCAGTTCGGGATCTTCTCCGTCGGGGACGTCACCACCGACCCGACCACCGGCGTGACGCCGAGTGAGCGGGAGCGGATCAAGGCCATGGTCACGATCGCGCTCAAGGCCGAGGAGGTCGGGCTGGACGTGTTCGCGACCGGCGAGCACCACAACCCGCCGTTCGTGCCGTCCTCACCCACGACCATGCTCGGCTACGTCGCCGCACGCACCGAGCGCCTGATCCTGTCCACCGCGACGACGCTGATCACCACGAACGACCCGGTGAAGATCGCCGAGGACTTCGCGATGCTCCAGCACCTCGCCGACGGCCGCGTGGACCTGATGATGGGCCGGGGCAACACCGGGCCCGTGTATCCGTGGTTCGGCCAGGACATCCGCCAGGGCATCCCGCTGGCGATCGAGAACTACGCGCTGCTGCACGAGCTGTGGCGCAAGGACGTCGTCGACTGGGAGGGCCGGTTCCGCACGCCACTGCAGGGTTTCACGTCGACGCCGAGGCCGCTCGACGGTGTGCCGCCGTTCGTGTGGCACGGCTCGATCCGCAGCCCGGAGATCGCCGAGCAGGCGGCGTACTACGGCGACGGCTTCTTCGCCAACCACATCTTCTGGCCCGCGTCCCACTTCCAGCGGCTGATCGCGCTGTACCGGGAGCGGTTCAGCCACTACGGGCACGGCACGCCGGAGCAGGCGTACGTGGGGCTCGGCGGGCAGGTGTTCATGCGGAAGAACTCGCAGGACGCGGTGGACGAGTTCCGGCCGTACTTCGACAACGCGCCGGTGTACGGGCACGGGCCGTCGCTGGAGGACTTCACGTCGCAGACGCCGCTGACGGTCGGTTCGCCGCAGCAGGTGATCGACAGGACGCTGACGTTCCGGGAGCACTTCGGTGACTACCAGCGCCAGCTGTTCCTGATGGACCACGCGGGTCTGCCGCTGAAGACGGTGCTGGAGCAGCTGGACCACCTGGGTGAGATCGTCCCGGTGCTGCGGGCGGAGTTCGCGGCCCGTCGGGCGCCGGGGGTCGCGGAGGCGCCGACGCACGAGTCGCTGGTGGCGGCGGCGCGGGAGGAGGTGTCGGCATGAGGCTCGTGGTCGTCTCGGCGGGTCTGACACAGCCGTCGTCGACCCGCCTGCTGGCCGACCGGCTCTCGACCGCGGTGGAGGCCCGCGTGGAGGTCGAGGTGCGCGTGGTGGAGCTGCGTGACCTGGCGGTCGACATCGCGAACCACCTGGTGGCGGGTTTCCCGTCACCGAGACTGGGCGAGGCGTTGACGGCCGTGTCGGAGGCGGACGCCCTGATCGCGGCGACGCCGATTTTCACGGCGTCGTACAGCGGGTTGTTCAAGTCGTTCTTCGACCTGGTCGACGCCGAGGCGCTGACCGGCAAGCCGGTGCTGATCGCGGCGACGGGTGGAACGGCGCGTCACTCGCTGGCGCTGGAGCACGCGATGCGGCCGATGTTCGCGTACCTGCACGCGGTGGTCGTGCCGACGGGCGTGTACGCGGCGTCGGCGGACTGGGCGGACGGGGAGCTGGCCACGCGTATCGACCGGGCGGCCGGGGAACTGACCGACCTGCTCCTGCGCAACCCGGCCCGGCACGTCGAGGAGGAGCTGGTTCCGTTCGCCGAGCAGCTGGCCGCGCTACGGAAGAAGCCCTGACCCACGCTCAGCTTGCACGAACTTCACCAGCCGACCGAACGTGGAGTCTCCAACCGACAAGATCACTTGGGGATGCTTCGTGTCCCGGATGGCGTGGAGGTCCGAACGGATCTCCACGCAGTTGTCCGGGTCACTGAACGACGACTTACGCCACGTCATGGTCATGCCCCTTCGATGAGTTGCCTGATAAGGATACGGCTCTCAGTCCTGGAGAACGCAACCTTTTCCAGGCGTTCAATGATCTTGGTGTACCGATCGGCCTCGTGGACGAACACGGCCCCGGAGTCCAGCTCGACGTGGACCACGGGTGGAGTGTGGGGGAAGCGCATCCATTGCCACGAAGACTTCAGCAGAATCTCTGTCTGGTACTGGGGAACAACTCTTACCCCGTATCCGATCTCGTCAGCTTTCAACAGCCGTTCCAGTTGATCACGCCATATGTCGCCTCCACCCCATGGTGTGCGTATCGCCTGCTCGGCGATGAACGCCGCGAACTTCACCCTTCCCAGGATCTGTTGCCGTTGCAGTCGAGCCATCCAACGCGTCTCGACATCGGCCTTGGGCACCGTCGACGACACGATCGATGCCGCCGTCTCACGAGTCTGCAACAGGCCGGGAACGGCACCGAACGCGACGCTGACGATCTCACGGGCTTGTTCCTCGTATGCGGCAAGGGTGCCTACGTCCTGGTGAACGCCGGGGATGGGCCGTTCCCACCACCCGGTTGAACCCGCCGCGAGTTCCGCCAGGATTTCCTCGCGGTGACCTACGGGTAGACCCCATGCGGTCACACACGTCGCGAAATCCCCAACGGTTACTTTGCGTTGCCCTCTCTCCGTGCGGCTTAGCTTGGACGGGTGCCACCCGACGAGTTCGGCGGCCTTCCCGATCGCCAACTTGCAACGCTCCGTGCGTATCGCCCGCAGGCGCATACCCCACATGCGGTCACGCGGTTGCGGGTTCGCATCAGACATACCCGGGATTCCCTTCCTGCGGGAACCCACCCGGTTCCCCGGGAATGAGCGTAGCGTCCGGGACCACGTCCGGCCACTCAGAATGCACCACCCCGAAGGCGATTCGACCATGATCAACCCCAACGAGGCGACGGCTTCACAAATAGGCGCCCTCAGGCAGCTACAAACCGTGGTCAATGAGATAGGTAAACTGACCGCAAAAGTGGTCATGAGCGGCCAGGGCGAATGGATACATCTCTCCGACTCGCTGGAGAATGCCGCTCAACGGTGCCGAAACGAAGGTAGAACGCAGGAAGAGCTTCTGGCATTCGAGCCCAGCGGATTCCCGCGTGACCAGGGCCTGCTAAAGAACGTAGACCCAGTCGAGCCCGTCCTCGCCGTTGCCGTCGAGGTGCTCGGCGCGGCCGAGGCCGGCCCGGATGGCGACATGCTGTGAGGCGACGTTGTCCGGGCGGACGCGGGCAATGACGGAATGGTCCGGCAGCCTCGACGTAGCCCTCCGCACGACCGCCGTCGCCGACTCGGTCGCGATGCCCTGCCCCCAGTAGTCGGGCGCGAAGCGGTAGAAGAGGTTGAGCACCCGCTCGCTGATGTACTTCAACCCGCAGAACCCCAGCGCCACGGCCGAACCCCGACGGCGCACGACCCAGTAGCCGAAGCCGTTGGCGTGCCAGTGCGCGTCCCACCGGTAGAACAGGCCAGTGGCGTCCTCGCGCGTCACGAGCGCGTCCGACGGGTTGTGCTTGCACGCCAACGGGTCGGCGTGGATGGCGAGGATCGCGTCGATGTCGGTCGGCGTCGGTCTGCTCAGCGTCAGCCGCTCGGTCAGCAGTTCCTCGTCGCTCACGTGTCGTCCCGGGCGGCCTTCTCCGCGGCTCGTTTGCGGCGCTTGCCCTCGTGCATGGCCGCGACCCGCGCCACCGGGATCTCGTGCCCCTCCGCGATCAGGTCGGCGGGCAGCCGCTGCGGCTCCGGCAGCGCGTCCGTCCACGGGTCGCCATCGCCCAGCAGTTCCGCCGCGTTGCGGATCGTGAAGTCGCGCGGACCCACGTTCTCCAGTTCGTCCCACGGGACCGGGAACGAAACCGGCGCACCCGGCCGCACCCGAGGGCTGTAGACCGACACCACGGTCGCCCCGCCTGCCCTGGTCGAGTCGATGAAGACCTTCCCGCCCCGGTCCGCCTTGATGTAGGCGGTGGTGGCCACGTCAGGGTCGACGCGTTCGGCTCGCGCGGCGATCGCCCTGGTCGCGGCCGCCATGTCCGGCATCTCGATGTCGTTCGAGATCGGCACGATGACGTGCACGCCCTTCGCGCCGCTCGTCTTCACCACGCCGGTCAGGCCCAGGTCGGTGAGTGCTTCGCGCACCAGCAGCGCGCCCTTCACGGCCGCGCCGAACGAGTCCGAGCCCTCCGGCGGGTCGAGGTCCAGCACCAGGTGTGTGGCCCGGTCGAGCGCGGGCACCCTCGACAGCGTCACGTGGTACTCGACCGCCCGCTGGTTCGCGAACCACACGAGCGAGCGCCGGTCGTCACACAGCGCGTAGTGCACCTCGCGCTGTGACGACTCCGCCCAGTGCGCGTAGGTCCGCAGCCACTCCGGCGCGTACTTCGGCACGTTCTTCTGCATGAACGGTTCCTGCCCGGCACGCACCCGCACCACCGACAGCGGCCGGTCCTTCAGCGCGGGCAGGAGCCGCGTGTGGACCGCGTCGAGGTAGTCGACGAGGTCCCGTTTGGTCGCGTCCGCGCCGTCGAACAGCGGCTGGTCCAGGTTCGTCAGCGGCACATCCGCCCGCGACTCCGTGCTTTTCGCCGAGCCCATGGGCTGCGACTTTAGCCTTCCGGAAGGTACGGTGCCCGCATGTCCCGACCAGGAGGACCGTACCGAGACGAACAGTACCCACCACGACCGAGGCAGTACCCGCCGGACGAGTACCAGCAGGGTTACCCGCCCCGTGGCGGCCATCCCGACCTGCACCGCGGCAACCAGGGGTACGACCAGGGCGGCTACCAGCCCGGCTACGACCAGGGCGGCTACGACGACCGCGGCTACGTCCAGGGCCGTGGCCAGGGCTACGACCAGGGGTACGACCGCGGCGGGTACGACGACCGCGGGTACGACGACCGCGGGTACCGCCAGCCGGCCGCGCGTCAGCCCGCGGAGAGACCCCGGCCCGAGCCGGAGCGTTACGACGACGACGGCGGCCGCGGGTTCCGGATCCCCGGTCTCGGGCTCGTCCTGAGCCTCCTCGGGCTGGTCGTCCAGGTGCTGAGCCTCACCGTGCTGCCGTGGATCTCCGCGGCGGGCGGCACCACCGAGCTGCCCAAGATCTGGAACCTGCTCCGTCACACCGGTGAGAACGGCTTCGGCGGCGCGTACGTGCTGCTGTTCAGCTACCCGCTGGCCGTGCTCGGCGTCCTGCTGTCGCTGGTGGCGGTGATCCAGTCCGTGGCCATGAAGGTCATCTGGGCGATCCTGGCGATCATCGGCGTCGCGGCGCTCGCGCTGCGGTTCGGCTGGGACTCGATCGGCGGCGGCGGGTTCGACTTCTCCCGCAAGGAGATCATCTACGGCGTCATCGCGCTTGCCGTGCTGGTCGTGGTGATCTTCATGCTGCGGATGGCCATGTCGACGTTCCGGATCGTCGGCGGGATCATCCTGCTGGTGTGCGCGGGCGTGCACGTGGCCGCGCTGAACGACATGACGGGCGGCCAGGGCCTCGGGGACCTCGGCATCGGCGCGTACGGCCCGGCGGCGGGCTACGTGCTTGCCGCGCTCGCGGCGTTCATCGGCCCCCGCAAGATCGCGTGAGGACCGCTGTCGTCACCGGCGGCGGCAGCGGGCTCGGCAGGGCGATGGCGGTTCGTCTGGCGACGCGCTACCACGTGGTGGTCGCCGGCCGGACCGCGTCGTCGCTCGACGAGGTCGCCGCCGAGACCGGCGGCACCGCTGTGGTCACCGACGTCCGCTCGCGCGAGTCGGTCACCGCGCTGTTCGACGTGGTCCGCGACCGCTTCGGCCGCCTGGACCTGCTGGTCAACAACGCGGGCCTGTTCGGGCGGGGCGGGCCGATCGCGTCCGTCGACGCCGAGGACTGGCAGGCGGTCGTGGACACCAACCTCAACGGCGCGTTCTGGTGCGCGCAGGCCGCGTTCCGGCTGATGTCCACACAGGAGCCGCGTGGCGGGCGGATCATCAACAACGGCTCCATCTCCGCGCACGCGCCGCGCCCGCACGCCGTGGCCTACACCGCGACCAAGCACGCGATCACGGGTCTCACGAAGGCGCTGTCGCTGGAGGGCCGCGAGTTCGACATCGCGTGCGGGCAGATCGACATCGGCAACGCGGCGACGGACATGACCGCCGCCATGGGCTCGGGGGTGCTGCAGGCCAACGGCAGCACCATGCCGGAGCCGACGATGAACGCCGACGACGTGGCCGACATGGTGCTGCACATGGCCGAGCTACCCCTGACCGCGAACGTGCAGTTCATGACCGTGATGGCCACGAACATGCCCTACATCGGCCGCGGCTAGGCCCCCGCCCAACGCAATGAAGGCGCCCTTCAGTACGCCCACCGTTACGAAGGCGCCCATCGGTACACCCACCGTTACGAAGGCGCCCTTCAGTACGCCCACCGTTACGAAGGCGCCCTTCAGTACACCCACCGTTACGAAGGCGCCCATCGGTACACCCACCGTTACGAAGGCGCCCTTCAGTACACCCACCGTTACGAAGGCGCCCTTCAGTGCGGTCCCGGGTCCGTTGCCCTGGTGCGCCAGTCCGGGACCTCCTCTGCGGACAGGGCGGCCGGGATGATCGCGGCCCGGTCGACCGCGCCGGTCAGTCCCGTTCACCGTCGCGTGTCGGGCGTTCGGTGACGCGTCGGTCACCGTGGTGCCACTGTCCGGGTCCCACGCGACGACGGTCCCGGCCGGAACCGGACACGGTGTCATCGGCTCGATCCGCAAAGCCGCCACTCCCGTCGACCGCCACCCGTCACCGGCTAGCACCGCCTGGATGCTCTGGCGGCTCGCGGTGCCCGCGGCGGGCGTGACGTGGACGGTGTAGGTCCGGGACTGTCCACGCCGGAGGGTCGCAAACGGTTGCGAGGCCGGTTCGACGGTCCAGCCCTCGGGTGCGGTCAGGGCGAGCGTCGCGCCCGGCACGTCCCGGTCGCGGGCCGTGACCGTCACGGTCGCGCCGAACGGGACACCCGCGTCGGCCTGCGGCGGTGCGGCGACGGACACCGACACCCCCGAGGTGGCCACGTAGGTGTGCCCGGCCACGGCCCTGATGGTGATCTCGTTGCCGTGTCGCCGGAACGGCACCCGCTTGCCCGTCCGCTTGTCGACGACCTGGAACAACCCGTCGAACAGCTTGCTGGACACGGTCATCGGCGCCGTCCTCCCGGCAGCCAGCGCGATGCGGGTGGGCACGCCGCCGACCCAGTCGGTGTCGACGGTGACGTCACCGCGTGCCCGCAGCCCCTTGACCGAGCCCGTCGCCCACTCGTCCGGCACGGCGGGCAGCACGTCGACGACGCCGCGCTGGCTCTGCAGCAGCATCTCCGCGACACCGGCCGTCGCGCCGAAGTTGCCGTCGATCTGGAACGGCGGGTGGGTGTCCCACAGGTTGTCCAGGGTGCTGCTCTTGAGCAGTTCCTCCAGCATCGTGTGGGAGTGGTTGCCGTCGAGGAGCCGCGCCCAGAAGTTGATCTTCCAGGCCTTGCTCCAGCCGGTGCCGCCGTCACCGCGTGCGGTGAGTGACACCTTCGCGGCGTTCACCAGTTCCGGGTCCTCCTGCGGGGTGATCTGCCGGCCGGGGTGCAGGGCGAACAGGTGCGACACGTGCCGGTGGTCGTTGTTCGGGTCGTCCCAGTCCTCCTTCCACTCCTGCAGCTGTCCCCAGCTACCGACGCGCAGGCCCGGGTCGAGCCGGTCGAGGTAGCCTCCGATCTCACGCGCGAAGGCCTTGTCCCCCAACGTGGTCGCCGCCTCCGCGGTGTTGGTGAACAGGTCCCACACGATCTCCTGCGACATCGAGGCACCCGCCGAGAACGGCCCCTGCTCCGGCGAGAAGCTGGGGCTGACGACGAGCCTGCCGTCACGCGGGTCCTCGACCAGCTCGTCGAACCAGAAGGTCGCGAGGTCACGCATCATCGGGTAGGCCTCGCGGCGCAGGAAGTCCCTGTCCTGTGTGAACAGGTAGTGCTCGTAGTAGTGCTGGGCGAGCCACGCGCCCGCCTCGGGGAACCAGAACGAGGTCGCCCAGTCGTGCACGCCGGTGAACCCGAACGGGTTGGTCTCGTTGTGCACGACCCAGCCGCGGTTGCCGAACATGTCCCGCGCGGTCTTCCTGCCTGGCGGGACCATGCTGTCGACGTAGTCGAACAGGGGGCCGGCGGTCTCGGCGAGGTTGGTGGTCTCGGCGGGCCAGTAGTTCATCTGGAGGTTGATGTTGACGTGGTAGTCGGCGCTCCAGGGCGGTGAGGTCGTGTTGTTCCAGACCCCCTGGAGGTTCGCGGGCAGCGAGCCCGCGCGGGAGGAGGAGATGAGGAGGTAGCGGCCGTACTGGAAGTACAGGACCTCGAGGGCCTTGCGGGTCGCGGGTGGCGTGGTCGCGTCGCGGTAGGCGCGGAGGAGGTCGTCGGTGGGGAGGTCGGGCATCTGCTGCCCCACGTCGAGGGAGACGCGGTCGAAGAGTCGCCTGTAGTCGGCGGTGTGCGCGGCCTTGAGCGCCTGGAAGGACTTCCGGCCCGCGGCGTCGACCCGGTGGGTGACGCTCCGGTGCGGGTCGGCGCCCCGGTAGGTCGGGTAGGTGAGGGAGTAGTCGGTGCCGGCGGCGAGCACCAGGGTCACGGAGTCGGCGTTCGCGACCGTGACGGTGCCGTCGGCGTTGTCCGTCCGGGTGCCGCCGTCGTTGCGCACGAGCAGCTGCGACTCGAACCGCATGCCGTTGTCGGTGAGGTTGCCTGCGAAGGTGATCCGCCCGTTCCGCGCGGTGACGGCCTTGGACCGGTTGTCCGGCGCGGTGATCGAGGTGGTGAAGCTGACCTTGCCCCGTCGGCCGGCCCCGACCCGCGCGACGATGACGTCGTCGGCGGCGGAGGCGAAGTACTCGCGCGAGAAGGTGACGCCACCGGACTCATAGGACACGCCTGCGACGGACGCGCCGATGTCGAGGCTGCGCCGGTAGCCGGTCACGTCGGCGGGCTCCTCGGGCTGGGTGAGCCGAACGTCGCCGAACGTCTGGTAGCTGCCGAAGCCGGTCTTGGGCTGCCCGAGCACGCCCGCCACCCACTCCGGGGTGACCTGCTGCTCGGCACTGATCCGATCTTGCACCTGGGCGATGGCCCCCGGCCGGGGCTGGTGCCAGTTCCCGAAGTCGTAGCCGGGTGAGCCGGGGCCGCCCGTCCACAGTGTCTTCTCGTTGAACTGCAGCTGTTCGGTGCGGACGCCACCGAAGACGCTCATCCCGAGCGCGCCGTTGCCGATGGGGAGTGACTGGGACTCCCAGTCGGTGGCCGGTTCGTCATACCACAGGGTCATGCCGGAATCGTGCGGTCGCCGGTCCGGGTGGCCCGCGCCCTGAGCAGGTGCGACGGCCGTGAGCAGCGCGGACGTGGCGAGAACCACGACCGCGAGGAGGCAGGACGCTCTTCGCTGAACGCGCATATTCAGTACATCCCTCGCGTAAAGGATCGACACCACGAGGCTAGACATCGGATGTATGAGAGTCCAGTAACCCGCCCGACTGATCCGACCACCCCGCGTGATACCTATGGCCGACCAGCAAGCAGTGGGGGGCACATGGACATGGCGAAACTGACCGAAGTGGCCGAGACGATGCGCAGGTTCGTGGAGACGGCGGCCGCTGCCGACGAGCCGCCACCGGAGAGCGCGGTCCCGACGAACTCGGCGGCGACGAGGATGGCGACGACCGCGAGGCAGAGCTACCAGAAGACCGCGAGGTGGATGCTGGCCGCCTTCGCGGCGGTGGGCATCCTGATCTTCGGCTCGCTGCCGTTCGCCGCGATAGCGGACGTGGAGCTGCGGTGGCCGGAAAGCCTGTGGCTGGTCGGCGGTTTACTCGTGGCGGTGGCGGGGATCGTGGCGGCGGTGATCTCGGTATCGCTGGTCAACGAACCGGAGGACGTCAGCCTGGGCGAGCTGGACTGTGACCTGCGGGGGCTGCAGGAGACCGACGAGAAGGGCTTCCTCTGGGTCGACGAGAAGCCGGTGCTGAAGGTGGGCAGGCTCAGTGCGGCCTGGAACCCGAGGATCGCCGCCAGGATCGAACTGGTGAACATCCTGCACGGCCCCGAGTCGTCGGCACACCTGGGCCCGAACCTGGGGTCGGAACGTCCCGCGTCGGTGACGAACCTGATCCAGAAACTGGGCGAGCTGGAGTCGAGACACGCGAGCCTGGCCCCGCTGGTGGCGAGGCACACGGTGGCGATCGAGTCGTACGAGAAGCGGACGGCGGCGCTGAAGGAGCTGCTGGAGGAGCTACGAAGCCGCATGGGATCCGTCCTGGACACCGAGCTGAACGCGGCGGCCTCGATGCACACGGCGACGGCCGCGAAACTCGACCAGGAACGGGCTTCGCTGACGGTCAAGAAACAGGAGCTGGCCGAGATAGACGACCAGCTGAAGCTGTACCACGACCACCGGGACCTGGTGCTCGCTGAGTCGGGCGTGATGCAACTGCGGGGCACTTTCCGCCTGGCGCGGCGGATCCTGGCTGTCGCGGCGATGCTGACGCTGTTCGGTGGTACGGCCTATGCGCTGTCCCTGCCGGGTGCGAAGAAGGAACCGCAGGCGGTGGCGGCTCCGCAGGTGGCGGCGAGCCCGGCGCCGCCGTACGAAACAGGCCTGCCTGCGAAGGTGGTGGTGCACAAGGGCACCACGGCCGCCACCGACCTCCCGCCGGAATGCGCGGACAGAGAGCTACAGGCGATCTGGATCGGCGACGACCGGGTGCCATCCATCGCGGGGCCGTTCCGGGTCGTCGTGACAGAGGCACCCTGCCGAGGCCAGCTGACGGTCCCCAAGGGAGAAGGCAGCTTCACCCTGGTGAGCTGACCTCGTGAAGGCGTCCTCCGCGTGACGGAGGACGCCTTCACGGCGTTACTCAGCCGCGCTCGATGAGGTGCCCGATCACATCCGGCCCGGGGTGAGCGGTCCCGGACCCGTCCCGCCGCGTGTCCGCCTCCGGCAGCTCCACAGAAGACCCGGTGGAGGACGCCCCGGCGGGCCGGGGTCCGACCCAGGCGAGGACCAACGACCGCTCCCCCTTGAGGAACCGGTGAGTCCGCACCCCGCCCGTGGCCCGCCCCTTCGCCGGGTACAGCTCGAACGGCGTGACCTTCACACTCTGCCCGGTACACGTGACGACCATCGGCTCCCCGTGGTCGTCGTCGTCGGTCCGGACCGCACCGAAGAACACGGCAGACGAACCGGCGGTCAGGTTGATCCCGGCCATCCCACCGCCCTTGACCCCCTGCGGTCGCACCAGCGAGACGCTGTACCGCAGCAACGAAGAGTCGGACGAGACGAACACCAGCTCCTCGGCCCCGTCGACCAGCCACGACGCACCGACGACCTCGTCGCCGTCCTTCAGCGTGATGACCTCGAACTCGTCGGACCGCACCGGCCACTCCGGCGCACACACCTTGACGACCCCGTGCCGAGTCCCCAGCGCGAGCCCCGGCGACCCCTCCGCCCGCTCCCCGAGCGGCGCGATGCCGACGACCTTCTCCCCCTTCTCCAGGGGAACCAGCTCACTGGCCGCCATCCCGCCCCGCAGGGACACCGTCCCGGCCGCCTCCGGCAACACGGGCAACGGCAGCACGTCCGTCTTGAACGCGCGTCCCCGGCTCGTCACCAGCAGGATCTGGCCGCGGGCGGTCGAGTGCACCACCGACGACACCGTGTCGTGCTTGGCACGTCCGCTGCGCTTGCGTGCCTCGGTCGCCTCCTCCGACTCCGCGGCCGTGCGCGCGACGAGCCCGGTCGCGGACAGGATGACCTGACACGGATCGTCGGCGACCTCCAGCGGACCGGCCGGCTTGGATGCGGCCAGCACCTCCTTGAGGTCACCGTCGATCAGCGCCGTGCGCCGCTCACCGCCCAGGTCCTTCGCGACCTTCGCCAGCTCCGAGGACACGAGCCGCTTGAGCACCGACTCGTTCTCGAGGATCTTGGTCAGCTCGGCGATCTCCGACCGCAGCCTGTCCTGCTCCTGCTCCAGTTCCAGCTTGTCGTACCTGGTGAGCCTGCGCAGCGGCGTGTCGAGGATGTAGGTGGCCTGGATCTCGGAGAGCTTGAAGCGCTTCATCAGGCCCTCCTTCGCCGCCGCCGCGTCGTCGCTCGCGCGGATCAGCCGGATCACCTTGTCGATGTCCAGCAACGCGATGAGCAGACCCTCGACGAGGTGCAGCCGCTCCTCGCGCTTGCGGCGGCGGAACCGCGTGCGCCGCGTGACGACGTCGTAGCGGTGCCGCAGGAAGACCTCGAGCAGAGCCTTGAGCCCGAGGGTCCTCGGCTGCCCGTCGACCAGCACCAGGTTGTTGATCCCGAACGACTGCTCCATCGGCGTGAGCCGGTACAGGTCGGCGAGCAGGGCCTGCGGGTTGACGCCGACCTTGCACTCGATCACGACGCGGGTGCCGTTCTCCCGGTCGGTGAGGTCCTTGACGTCCGCGATCCCGGTCAGCCGCTTGGACTTCGTCACCTCGTCGGTGATCTTCTCGATGATCTTCTCGGGCCCCACGGCGTACGGCAGCTCGACGATCGTGATCGCCTGCCTGCCGCGACTGCCCTCCAGCAGCCCGATCTCCACCTTCGCACGCATGCGGACCACACCGCGGCCGGTCTCGTAGGCGCGCCGCACCTCGTCGAGCCCGAGCAACATGCCACCGGTGGGCAGATCGGGCCCCGGCACGAACTCCATGAGCTTGTCGAGCGTCGCGTCCGGGTGGTGGATGAGCCATCGCGCCGCACCGATCACCTCGGCGAGGTTGTGCGGGATCATGTTGGTGGCCATCCCGACCGCGATCCCGGACGTCCCGTTCACCAGCAGGTTCGGGAACGCGGCGGGCAGCACGGACGGCTCGTCGAGCGAACCGTCGTAGTTCGGCCGGAAGTCGACGGTGTCCTCGCCAAGCTCCCCGACGAGCAGCATGGCCTCGTTGGACAGCCGGGACTCGGTGTTGTGGTTGACGAACCCACCGGCGAGGAACGAGTGGTCGTCGGACTCGACCCGCACCGAGTACACCTCGGCAGGCTCACCGGCCTCGACCGAGGCGACCTCCTCGAAGCGATAGCCGGAGTCCATCACGGGCAGGACGGTGGCGAGGATCTCCGGGTCCTCGATCCGGTCGATGATCCGCAGCCGCTCGGTCTCCCACCGCTCCACCCGGTCGAAGTCGTGCTGCGTCAACCAGTCGCGGCCATGGCGTTCGGGGTCGAGTGCGGATCGCACGAAGTCGGCGACGAAGGGCACCCTGTCCTGGCTCAGCCCGTGCGACTCCGAACGATCGAGGAGCTGGTCCATCTCGGCCTGCCCGGTGGGCGGGAACCCGACACGCTCCACATACGCCCGCACGTTCCGCGGGCCCGACACCACGAGGCGGTGCTCGACCGACCCGGCCGCGTCCGTGTGGTTCCGGTGCGTGGCGACGACTCCGAACTCGGCCAGCAGTTCCTGCACCTCGGCGGCCAGCCGCGCGCTGTACGTCGTGTAGCGGACGGTGACCCCGTCGAGCGCCGGGCGAGGCCCGCCGCCTCCTTCGAACAACGCCATCAGGAAGGCCCGCTTGACGCCCCACCCGGACGACCACACGACCTCCGGGACGAACCTGTCCCGGGCCTCGCGGGCGCTGACCTCGCCGAGCACGCACTCCCGCGCGGTCGGGATCACCTGCATCCAGGCGTTCCTGGCGACGCACACGGTCATCCCGGGTCGAAGCTCGTCCAGCCGCCGCCACTGGAATACCGGCACCCCCATCGGGGCCTCGAGGCACAGCACGAGGTGGTTCTCACTGCCCCGCAGCGAGTAACCCGACTTCGAGGTCAAGCGCAGCGTCGGGTGCACACCCGAGTTGAACACCTTGTTGACGCGAACGGCCTTGCCGTCCTTGTCGAGCACCTCGAAGTCCGCGTCGGCCTCCGAGTCCGGCGGCAGGTCGACCACGTCGGCGATGCGCGGACTGGAGCCGTCGGCCAGGCGGATCCGAGTGTCACCGACCACGCAGTAGCGGCTCGCGGCCGGTCCGTCGTCCGGGGACCCGAAGTTGCCGTGTCCGTCCACCAGTGGCGCGTTCATCGAGAAGTCCTGCGCCAGGCGGACCATCGCGTCGTAGATCGCGGTGTCGCCGTGTGGGTGGTACTTGCCCATCACGTCGCCGACCACGCGGGAGGACTTCACGTACGCGTGCGTCGGCCGGTAGCCGTTCTCGTTCATCGAGTACAGGATGCGGCGGTGGACCGGTTTGAGGCCGTCCCGGGCGTCGGGCAGTGCGCGGGAGTGGATCACCGAGTACGCGTACTCCAGGTAGGAGTCCTCGATCTCGGTCTTCAGCGGGGTCTCGAAGACCTGCGCGCCCGCGCTGTCGAACGCGGACGGGTCGACCCGGGTCGTGGGTGCCTTGCGGCGTGCCATGTTCTTCTGTCCCCTAGATGTCGATCGCCGACGTGTCTACCCGCTCGGACGACTCGACGAGCCAGTTCCGCCTCGGTTCGACCTTCTCGCCCATCAGCAGCTCCAGCGCCGCCTCGGCCGCCTCCGCGTCGTCGAGCGTGATGCGGCGCACCGAGCGCGAGGCCGGGTTCATCGTGGTGTCCCACAGCTCCTCGGCATCCATCTCGCCGAGGCCCTTGAACCGGGGCACCGGCGTGACGACGGTCTTGCCCGCCTTCTCCAGCGCGGCGACCTTGGTCTCCATCTCACGCTGCGTGAACGTGAAGTGGGTCTCCGGGTTGCGCCCCCTGGTGGTGATCTTGTGCAGCGGCGGCATGGCGGCGAAGAGCCTCCCGTCCTCGATCACCGGCCGCATGTACCGCGCGAACAGCGTGATCAGCAGCGTCCGGATGTGCGACCCGTCGACGTCCGCGTCCGCCATCAGGATGACCCGCCCGTACCGCATGGTCGACAGGTCGAACGTGCGCCCCGTCCCGGCCCCGAGCACCTGCACGATCGACGCGATCTCCACGTTCCGCAACGTGTCGGCGAGACTCGCCTTCTGGACGTTGAGAATCTTGCCGCGCAGGGGAAGCAGCGCCTGGTACTCGGACACGCGGGCGAGCCGGGCGCTGTTGTGCACGAAGACGCCGGCCTCGAGTGCGAAGTTGTGGTAACCGTCGACAGTGAGGTCGTACACGTCGGCGGACTCGTCGAGAGCCTCCACGGACACGACTGCGTGGTTGACCAGGCTCGCCGCCTCACGGAGCCGCGTGTAGTCACCCTCGTAGTGCGCGAGCAGCCGGTCGAACCTGAGTCCGGTCCGGGCGGTGCGCAACCGCTCGGAGTCATGGGCTGAGCCCAGTTCGCTGTCGGACAACGAGAGCAGCGTCGAAATCCGCTTGAGCGCGGCGATCCGCCTGCCGTCCTGCTGTCGCGCGACACGTGTCACGCGAGGCACGGACTCGACGTACCTGCGCCGCCCTGCCTGCGCCTTCGCGAGATGTCCCGTGGACGGGTCACTCATGCTGACCTTCATGCGCACCGAGTGCTCCGCGCCGAACTCGGGGTTGTTCCGGTGCCAGGCCAGGACCGCGGTGCGCTGCCGCTCGCGCTCGGCGGGATCCGCGAACTGTGCGACCGTCGTCTGTCGCCGCCACTCGAGGAGTGCCTCGTCCTGCCACTGCTCGCTGCGTGGGTCGTTGTTGCGCTTGTCGACGTCGACGTGGTGCCGGACGATGCCGTTGTCGGCAGTGTCGAGTCCGTGCCGCAGGTTGTACCCGTCCGCGAGGTAGTGGGAGTAGACCCATTCCTCCCGGTCGTTCATCCACACTCGCTCGTACCCGTCGAGCTTGTCACCCGCGGTCCGGGCCGAGACCGAGCGGTACAGCGGCATCAGGGAGTCACCCTGCGCCAGCTCGTCCGCCCGGCGGTAGGAACCGTCGCGGAGGCGGAACAGGTGGTCCGGGGTGCAGCGCACCGACTCGCCGTTGTCCAGCGTGACCCGCACGAGCGGGGCGTCCCGCTTGGTCAGCCGGGGCTCCACCAGCGGCGCCAGCACGACGCGACCGGCCTTGTTGGTCGTGTAACCGAAGTGCGTGATCCCCTTCGCCCCGTCGGCGGCGAGGTCGGCGAAGGAACGGCTCTCCCCTGAGGCGAGCGCGACCATCGTGTCGCCGGTGAAGCAGCCGAGGGCGCTGTCGCCCTCCACGAGAAAGAGCTCGCTGCGGTTGATGCCCGTCGAGCGGCAGTCGACCAGTTTCGGGGGCATTGCCGCGCCTTCCAGCGCGGTCTTGCGGCGGGCGGCGTCCTTCTGCTGTTTCTGGGTCAGGCGGACGCGGGAGGCGTCGACGACCTTCTGCAGAACGGTCTTGGCCTCGGTCTTGGTCTTGCGGTTCTCGGTCCAGGCGCGGATCTCTGCATCCACGATGGACTGGAGGACCTTGGTGATGCCGGCCGTCGACAGCTCGTCCTTGGTCTGGGACGTGAACTGGGGCTCGGGAAGCTTCACGTGCACGACCGCGGTCATCCCCTCCTCGACGTCGTCGACGGTCGGGGGGTCCTCCTTGGGCTTCAGCAGTCCACGAGTCTTCGCGATGGCCTCCTGTACGGCCTTCACGACGGCGCGGTCGAAGCCCCGCCGGTGGGTGCCGCCGTGCACGTTGCGGATCGTGTTCGTGAAGCACTCGATCGTGCGTTCGTAGCCGGTGCCCCAGCGCATGGCGACCTCGACCTCGGCCACGCGCTCCACTTTGGACTGCATGACGCCGTTCTCGTCGGCGGCGTTCTCGCGGTAGGTGCCCGTGCCGTTGATCATGATCATGCCGGACACCGGTTTCTCGCTGGCCGGCGCCAGGAACTCGACCATGTCGGCGAGTCCGTTGGGGTAGTGGAAGATCTCCTCGTCGATGGCGCCTTCGAGCGTGTTGCGCAACACGTAGGTGACACCCGGCACGAGGAACGCCGTATGACGCAGCTTGGCCCGCACGGCCTCGACGTCCAGGGTCGCGTTGTTCTCGAAGTACCTGGCGTCGTACCAGTAGCGGATGGAGGTGCCGCTCGGCTCGCCGCGCTTCATCCGGCGCACCACGTTGAGGCCGGAGCGCTTGGTGAACTTCGCCTTGGGTCCGCTGTCGGCGAACTCGCCCGGCACGCCGTGCGCGAACGACATCTGGTGGACCTTGCCGTCCTGCTTGACGGTGACGTCGAAGCGGTGCGACAGCGCGTTGACCGCCGACGCGCCGACGCCGTGCAGGCCGCCGGAGGTCTTGTAGCCCGAGCCGCCGAACTTGCCGCCCGCGTGGAGGCGCGTCAACACCAGCTCGACCCCGGACAGGCCGGACTTCGTGTGCACCCCCGTGGGGATGCCGCGTCCGTCGTCGTCGACCTGGACGCTGCTGTCCGCGTGCAGCGTCACGACGACGCGGGTCGCGTGGCCCGCGATGCCCTCGTCGGTCGAGTTGTCGACGACCTCGTTGAACAGGTGGTTGATGCCTCGGCTGTCCGTCGAGCCGATGTACATCCCCGGACGTTTCCGCACCGCCTCGAGGCCCTCGAGGTGGGTCAGATCGTCGGCGCCGTAAAAGGTTCCCGCAGTCACTTCTGGTCGTCTCCCGATTCATGGCGCGCCCGTGCTCAGGCGGCCACCACCGTAGAGAGCCTATCCGCTACCCCTGACAACCCCCGGCATTCGCTCCCCAAGAACCCGATGCCGCAGGTCCGACCAACTTCCCGCGAGGTGGGCGGTGATGTTCTGTAGCGGGGCGTCCGCGAACTCTCCTGCCTGGTCATGGCCGTGCCGCCCGCCCCGACACCCCGTCGGTCGCGGTCGACAGCGGCCCCAGCATACCCGCGAACGATCCGGTTACGACGACGTCTCCTCGATCACAGCGCCGCGCCGGACCGCGAATGTCCGTCCACTGTGGCTGGCCACCACACGATCAGGTGAGCCCGTTTGGCCCTCCCGGCCTCCGACTGTATGGTGAACACATGTTCGTTTCAACGCATCCCGGACCATGTCCCGACAACCTGCACGCATCCGCCACCGCGACTGGTGGGGTTGCGGATGTCCTTGCTGCCCAACCATTTCCCGACGACTCGGACACCAGACGACCTGGACGCACCCCTGAGTCACCTCCCTGACCTCGCGAGTGACATCGCGGCCTTTCGCGCGGCACCCGTCTGCCCTCGGCACGACCGTCGGTGGCGGCCGACCGGCCTGGGCTCGCGGGGCCACGGACGCAGATCCAGTGCGGGCCCCCGGCTGATCTGCGTGGTGCGTTCGGCATGTCGCACCCCGGTGCGGCGGCGGTCGCGGTTCAGCGGTTCCCGCACGAACTCGACCGTCGACCGCGGCCTTCGGCGAGGCCTCGGGCGGCGACGGGATGGGGGAACCTCGTCAGGCCGGTTGGTGGTTCGTGCCCTCGCGGGCGGTTTCCGGCACCCGGTCGAAGCGGACCTCGTCGTCCACCGGGCCTCGGCGGAGCATCAGGACGTCCTTCGGGTAGTTCTGATGCAGGCGCCACGGGGCGGCGGAGCCCTGTTTCGGCAGGGTGTCCAGGCTGCGCAGGACGTAGCCCGACATGAGGTTGATGATCGGCTCCGTGTCGGTGCCCGGGTCGGCGGGTACCGGGGTCACCACCTGGTAGCCGTGGGCCGCCATGTGGTTGAGCAGTCTGCAGACGTAGGTCGCCACCAGGTCGGCCTTGAGGGTCCAGGAGGCATTCGTGTAGCCGATGGTCAGGGCGAAGTTGGGGACGCCGGAGAGCATCATTCCCTTGTACGCCAGCGTGTCGCCGAGGGCGATCGCGGTGCCGTCCACCGTGAGGGTCATGCCGCCCACGGCCTGGACGTTCAGGCCCGTGGCCGTGACCACGAGGTCGGCGTCGACCTGCTCGCCGGTCGTCATGCGCAGGCCGGCGGGGGTGAAGCGGTCGATCTCGCCCGTCACGATGGTCGCCCGGCCCTTGCGGAGCGCGGTGAACAGGTCGCCGTCGGGGACGAAGCACATCCTCTGGTCCCAGGGGGCGTACTTGGGGGCGAAGTGGGTGTCGACGTCGTAGCCCGCCGGGGTCTGGCTCAGGACTCCCTTGCGTATCAGGGTTCTCATGAGCCTGGGTGCGTGTCGGGAGAGCTGGTACGCGAGCATCTGGGTCAGGACGTTCTTCCACCGCAGTGCCGGGTAGAGAACCCTGTCCGGGACTCGGCCCTGGAGCTTCTCGGCGAGGATGTCCTTGCCCGGCAACGTCATCACGTAGCTGGGTGAGCGCTGGACCATGGTCACGTGCGCGGCGGTGTCGGCCATGGCCGGAACCAGGGTTACGGCCGTCGCGCCGCTGCCGATCACTGCTATGCGCTTGTCGGTGTAGTCGAGGTCGGCGGGCCAGTGCTGGGGGTGCACGACCTGGCCCTCGAAGTCCTCCGCGCCGGGGATCGTGGGTGTGTAGCCCTTGTCGTAGCGGTAGTAACCGGAGCAGACATACAGGAAGGAGCATGTCAGGGTCACGACCGAGGCGGTGTCGGTGCGGTTCGCGGTCACCGTCCACCTGGCGTCCGAGCTGGACCAGGACGCCGTGGTCACCGTGTGGTGAAAGCGGATTCGGCGATCCACGTCGTACTTCCGCGACGTGCGGCGGACGTACTCGCGGATCGACGTGCCGTCGGCGATCGCCTTCGGGTCCGTCCACGGGTTGAACTGGTAGCCGAGGGTGAACATGTCCGAGTCGGAGCGGACGCCCGGGTAGCGGAACAGGTCCCAGGTGCCGCCTATGGCGTCTCTCGCCTCCAGGATCGTGAACGTCCTGTCCGGGCATTGGGTTCGCAGGTGACACGCGGCGCCGATACCGGAGAGGCCGGCGCCCACGATCAGCACATCCACGTGCTCCATGGTCGTGCACGTTACCTGGCGGTACCGGATTGACGGTCAAAGCTAAGTACATTAGCTTTGTGGCTATGCAAGGTAGCCGACATGCCTAGGGCGGGGCTCTCCACCGCCGCCGTCGTCGACGCGGCGCTGGCCGTGGTGGACGAGCACGGGGAGGGGGCGCTCACGCTCGCCGCCGTCGCGCAACGGACTGGAGTGGCCACCCCCTCGCTCTACAAGCACGTCGCCGGCCTCGGGGAGCTGCGCACGCTGCTGGGTGCCCGCGTGATCGAGGACATGGCCGAGCGCTTCACCGACGCCGTCCTCGGCCGCGGCGGGGACGACGCGGTCACCGCGCTCATGCACGCCTACCGCGCCTACGTCAGGGAACACCCGGCGCGGTACGCCGCGATGCCGCTCGACCCGCTGCACGACCCGGCGCTCGCACCCGCCGGGACCAAGCTCCTCGAGGTCGTGCTGGGTGCCCTGCGTGCCTACGACCTCGACCCCTCCGCCGCCGTCCACGCCACCCGCTGTCTGCGTGCCGTCGCGCACGGGTTCGCCTCGCTCGAGGCAGGCGGTGGGTTCGGTCTGCCGGAGGACCTCGACCACACCTACGACCAGCTGATCGCCGCCGTCATCGACGGCGTGCTCCGTGACTGAAGGGGATCCCATGTACCGCAACGCCCTCGGCCTCGCCGGGGTGCTCTTCCTGCTCTACCCCGTCCTGCGGCCCTGGACCGACGAGACCACGACCTCGGGCGCGCACGAGGCCATGAGCTCCAACCTCTGGGTCGTCGCGCACTTCGCCGCCATGATCGGGTTCGTGTTGGTGCCTCTGGCCCTGCTCGGCTTACGCGACGCGATCGGGCTGACCCCCGTCGCCGTCATGTGGGTCGGGGCCGGCCTCACGCTGCCCTACTACGGCGCCGAGGACTTCGGCCTCCACGCGGCGGCCACCAACGGCACCAACCTGCTCGACGTCGTGGACGCCACGCGCTACAACCCCGTCGCCATCACGATCTTCGGGGTCGGCCTGGTGATGCTCGCGGTCGGCGCGGTACTCGTCGCGATCCCGCTGTGGCGGGCGGGCGCGGCCAACAAGTACGCGGCGGTCGTCTTCGCCGCCGGGTTCGTCCTGTTCCTGCCGCAGTTCTTCGCGCCGGAGCCGGTCAGGATCGCGCACGGCGTGCTGGTGCTGGTCGGGCTCGTCTGGCTGGCACTCACGACGTCCCCGCCGGTCAGGACGCCGCACGCCCGGTTACGCAGCCAGAGCGCCGCGTAGCGAGCGGTACAGCAGCGCGGCATCGCCCAGGCGGTGCCGCAGCTGCCGTTCCAGGCCGCCGATCGGGACGAGGTTCTGTGGTGCGCGTGGGTCCTTGTGCGGCGACGACGCCAGCGGCGGCAGCACGTGGGCGGTCACGTCGGCCAGCGCGACGGCGTCCTCGGGCCGCAGCTCGGCCGAGCACTCCAGCCGGACCGTCGCCGACCAGGGCGCCCGCGACTCGCCGGACGGCAGCTTCAGGTACCAGGACAGCCGCTCCCACGACGTGCCCATCTTGAACACCGGGCTCCGCTGTCCCGCCGTGAGCGACGCCACCACCGCCGCCTGCTCGGCCTGCAGGTACGACTTCTGGTGCGTCTTCACGTACCCGACCGTGCGGTCCAGGTGCGTGCGGCCACGCAGCGGCCCGTCCACCACCAGCAGGTCGTCCTCGACGTTGGACTTCTGCCGCCACTCGTTGGCCAGCTCGACCTCCAGCGCCGCCAGCCTGCCCGTCACGCCGAGCGTCAGCTTGTCCAGGCCACCGGACGTGCGGTGGAACCGGTATCGGGCGTGCCGGGTCTCGATGTCCACACCGTCCTCGGCGAACACGCCCCGGTCGACCCGCCAGTCGATGATCTGGGCGACGCCGTCGCAGCGGACGAGCCCGGCCGCGAGGGACGCGATCACCCCTGGCAGCGGCTCCGGCCCGTCCCCGTGCTTCCACACCCTGGCGTCGATGCGCTGGACGCCGTCGAGGAACAGCACCGAGCCGGGCACCGGCCCGTCGGCGGGCGTGACCGGCCGCCACGACGAGGCGGGCATCTCCACGTCCAGTTCGAGGCGGGCGGACGACTCGCGGCCGTCCAGCTCGTCGCCGCGTGCCACGCCGTAGCCGGGGTCCCACGGGTCGACGGTGTAGGTCGTCGGGTTGAGCAGTCCGGTCACCGTTGCACCATCACACCTCGACCCGCCGCAGTCGCGACGACGCGCCGTCGCGGGTCACGGCGAACTGCACCGGGACCCGTTCCGCCAGGGCGGGCACGTGGGTGACGATGCCGACCATCCGCTCGGTTTCGGACGCCAGACGCTCCAGAGTGGCCGCCACGGTGTCCAGCGTGGACTCGTCGAGCGTGCCGAAGCCCTCGTCGAGGAACATCGAGTTCAGGTCCCGTTTGCCACCCGACAGGCCGACGACCTGGTGTGACAGTGCGAGCGCCAACGCCAGCGACGCCTGGAACGTCTCCCCGCCGGACAGCGTGTTCACCGGCCGGATGGTCCCCGCGTCGTTGTGGTCCAGCACGACGAGGTCGTTGCGGGTGTCGCGGAGCAGCTCGTACTGCCCGCCGGAGAGCTGCATCAGGATCTCCGAGGCCTCGGTCACCAGCGACTCGAGTGCCTCCGCGCACAGCCACGCCTCGAACCCGTTGGACTTCAGCAGGTTGCCGAGCATCCGCGCGACCTGCTCCTCCTCCCGGCACGCGGCCACCTCGACCGCCAGCGCCGCCGACCGGGAACGCTTCTCCGTCAGGTCGGCGAGGTCGCGCCTGGCGTCGGCCAGCGACGACGCCAGCACGACGTCCGCCTTGTCCTTGGGCCCCAGCGTCACGTCGTGGGACGCGAGCAGCGCCGCCAGCTCGGCGCGGGCGGTCGTGCCCTGCGAGGCGAGGGCGTCGAGGGCCTGCTGCTGCTCGCCGAGCGCGGCGTCGAGCGTGACGCGCTGCGCGGTCGCCCAGTCGAGCAGCGACTGCCAGCCCGCGGCGAGGTCACCGCCGTCGACCTGCGGGACGCCGAGCGCGACGAACCGGTCGCGGTTGTCCCGCAGCACCGTCCAGGCGCGCTTCTCCTCGTCCGCCAGCTCGGCGCGGTCCCGCTGGGCCCGCTCGATGGCGGTCCTCGCCATCCTGGCGGCGGTCCTGGCCTTGTCGGCCGCGGTGTCGGCGGCCTCGCGCCGGGCCAGTGCGGCGTCGACCTCGGCGGCCTGCGGCGCGTCACGCAGCTCGGCGGCCAGCTCCTCGGCCTGCTTCTCCGCGCTCACGACGTCCGCACGGGCTGCCGCCGCGGCCTTGCTGGCCTCGGAGTGAGCCTTGCGCAACGTCGTGACCTGCGTCTTCGCCGCCTTGACCGCCGCTCGGGCCTCGTCGAGGTCGGCGGGCACGGCGTGGTGGGGCAGGTCGTGGACCTGCTGGCGGCACACCGGGCACGGCTCGCCCTCGACCAGGTCGGTGGCCAGGGCGACCGCGCGGTGCGCCCGGTCGGCGTCGGTCTGGGCGGTCTCCGCAGCGGCGAGCGCCTCCTCCGCGGCAGTGAACTCCGCGGCGGCCTTCTCCTCGGCGGTCGACGCGGACCCGGCAGTCGACCGGAGGCGTTCGAGCCGGTCGACGGCCGTCGCGGAGCGGGTGTGCGCGTCGCGCCAACGGGTCAGCACGGCGTGTTCCGGCAGGTCGGCATGGGCGGCTTCGGCCTCGGCCTCCGCCTTCTCGGCCCGCGTGCGTGCCTCGACGCGCTGCTGGATCTCCTCGTCCGCGACGGTCAGGCGAGTGGACAGGTCCGTCACGTCGGCGGGCTTGCGCAGGGACGACAGGTCGGTGAGCTGGGCCTTGACCGTGTCCGCCTCGGCGCGGGCGGTGGACCACTGGTCGCGGATGTCGGCCATCTTCTCGACGGCCTCGTCCACGGCGGGCACCAACGCGTCCAGCGCGTCGACCCGCTTCGCGGCGGCGGCGACCACCTCGTCGGTGACCGTGCCGAGGTCGTTGAGCTGCTTCTCGGTCATCGTCAGCTTGTTCGCGGCGACCTTGGCCCGCTCACGTGCCCGCTGGCCGACGTCCTCGTACACCGCGTACGCCAGCAGCTGGATCAGCAGGTCCTGCCGGTCACCGGGCTTGGCCTGCAGGAACTCGGCGAACCGGCCCTGCGGCAGCACCACGCACTGGGTGAACTGGTCGTACCCGATGCCCAGCAGCTCGGACACCGCGCCGGTGACCTTGTCGCCCTCGGCACGGGACTCGGCGACGGCCTCGAGGATCTTGGTGAGGTCGGCGTCCGGCGGCACCGAGGCGTCGAGCCGGTCCAGACGCGCCTCCTTGGTCTGCACGGCGCCCTGGGCGGTCCGGCGCAGCAGCCGCACGGCCGCGTACCGTCCACCCGCGGCCTCGAACACCAGGCACACCCTGCCCTCGTTGACCGAGGGCGCGAGCGCGTTGCGGATGGCGTCCTTCTTGCCCCACCGCGGAACCGTGCCGTACAGGGCGAAACACAGCGCGTCGATCACCGTGGACTTGCCGGCACCCGTCGGCCCGGTGAGCACGAAGAAGTCGACGTCGTGCAGCTCGACGTCGGTTCGCTCGCGGTAGCTGCCGAACCCCTCGAACATCAGGCGAAGCGGACGCATCAGCGGCTCCCTGTCGAGTCTTCGAGCAGCTCGGAGAACATCGCGGCCAGGCGCGGGTCGTCGATCTCCCTCTCCGACAGGAAGTCCGCGAACAGGTCGGCGGGGGTGCGCCCGATCCGCGACTTCACCTCACCGGCGTGCGCCTTGGCCAGGAAGTCCTCGTGGATCTTCACGTCGAGGGTGTTCGGCAGCTTCTCGCGGACCATGTCGGCGAGCCCGGCGCTGGCCTTCTGCTTGAGGATCACCCGCAGGAACGCGTCCCCGGCCTCCTCGCCCGCGGCGATGACCTCGTCGAGCGTGCCCCGCAGCGTGGTCAGCCGCCGGCCACCGGTGAGGGGCACCGGGCGGATCGTGGCGCGGCTGTCGGGGGTCGCGTGGACGATCACCGCCATCGACTCGTTGTCCTCCTCACCGAAGTCGAGTGCGATGGGCGAGCCCGAGTAGGCGATGGGGCAGGGGCCGTCGATCTGCTGGTAGCGGTGGAGGTGGCCGAGTGCGGCGTAGTGCGTGCTGACGGGGAAGGTGTCCGGCGGCACCTCGTAACCCAGGAGCGACTGCACCTCGCGTTCCCCACCACCCCACCGGCCGCCGAGCAGGGTCGCGTGGGTGGTGACGAGGTTGACCGTGTCGCCGGTGAAGCCGTCGCACAGCATGCCGATGATCGACCGCATGCGGTTGGCGTAGTCCTGGTTGTGCTGCGACGGCGCGTGGAGCAGCACCTCCGCGGCACGCACGGCGACCCGGTGGGACAGGAACGGCAGCGCGGCGACGACCGCCCGCTCCCCCGACCTCGTGTCGAGGGTGAGGGTGCCGCCCCGGTCGGGCCGCTGGGGGGTGCCGATCACGTGCAGCCCCAGCTCGCCGAGCACCGGCCGGTAGACGTCCTGCACCAGGCGGGAGTTGTCGTGGTTGCCAGCCAGCACGACGACGTGGCGCCCCTCGGCACGCAGCGCCATGAGCGTCTGCATGACCAGGCCCTGCGCCTGCGGGCCCGGTGCGGTCGTCTCGAACAGGTCGCCCGCCACGATGACCAGGTCGACGTCCTCGTCGTTCGCGAGCCGCACCAGGTCGCGGAGCACGAGCCGCTGTTCGTCGATGCGTGGCTGGTTCTTCAGCACCTTGCCGACGTGCCAGTCGGCTGTGTGCAGGATCTTCACGCCTTACCCCTCACTGCGACACGGTTCGCTCCGCAAGCTCCGCTCAGAAGGGAGGTGGGTCGTCGTCCAGTCCGGCGAACGGATCGGCCGGCTGGGCAGGCCCGTCGTCAACCCCGTTCCAGGCGCCCTTCTCCGAGGACCGGGTGGCCCACGCCGGGAACGGGAACTCGATGGCCAGCGGCACCGGGATGTCCGGCTGCGACACGAACATGGTGCCTGGCTTGGCGATGGTCGCGCGCTGACGCTGCGCGGGCGGCAGGTAGCCGTACTCCGGTCGCGACGCCTCGGCCGGGTCGAGCCTGCCCGCGACGCGGATGGAGCAGTTGGCGACGATCCGGCGCTCCACCTCCGACGCGGTCTGCTGCGCGCCGATCAGGATCACGCCGAGCGAGCGCCCGCGTTCCGCCACATCCAGCAGGATCTGCTTGATCGGGCTGTCGCCGTCACGCGGGGCGTACTTGTTCAGCTCGTCGAGCACGATGAACATGAGCGGCCTGGCGGTGCCCTGCTCCTCCTTGCGGCGGAACTCCTGGCGCAGTGACACACCGACCACGAACCGCTGCGCGCGGTCGGGCAGGTTGTGCAGGTCGATGACCGTGACCTGCGCCTTCGACGTCGTCAGCGACCGGTCGCCCCGGTCCTTCAGGTCCGCCCGGATCAGCCGCTCCAGGGGCTTCACCGCCGACCGCAGGCGCCGCAGGAACGCGTTCACGCTGCCGGTGGACGTGGACCCGGCCACCCAGTCGCGGCGGATCTCCTCGTCGAGCAGCTCGTCCTCGATCAACGCGACCAGCTGCTCGAACGTGCGGATCGGACCGCCGTTGCGGGCGTCCACGCCGTTGACCGAGATCGCGCCGTCCGTGCCGACCTTCTGGTAGTCACGCCGCAGCCGGGCCGCGACCTGGCTGATCAGCATCGTGTACTGGGCACGTTCGTCCTCGCCGTCGGCGAACACGAACGGCATCAGCTCCTGCTCGCAGAACTCCGCGAGCGTCCAGTAGAACGGGCTGACCGCCTTGTCCCGCGCACGCACGTCCGGCGTGCCGTTCGGGTCGCCAGGGCGGGGCGGCGCGAAGACCTGCACGTTGCGGAACGAGTGCGCGGGCAGGCCGAGCCTGGCGTACTTGTCGCGGAACTCCTCACGCAGGCGGGAGTTGTCGTAGTCGAGGAACAGCAGGTCCTCGCCCTTGACGGAGAAGATCAACGCCTTGGTGTTGTGGGCCTCACCGGCCAGGACACCCGAGGTGAAGATCGAGTGCAGCAGGAACGTGGCGAACGAGGTCTTGGTCGCGATGCCCGACACGCCGGAGATCGAGACGTGCCCGCCGCGCGTGCCGTCCACGAACTCGAAGTTGAGGTACACGGGTTGCCCGTCACGCCCGAGCCCGATCGGCACCTTCGCGTCGGCCATCGTGTCGAAGTACAGGGCGGAGTCGCGTTCCTCGCCCATCGCCCGCGACACCTCGGCGCCCGGCCTCGGCGGCACGTACACCTCGGGCTCGACCCTGGTGACGGTGATCTCGGCGACCTCGGACACCTCGGCGGGCAGCGCGCCGTCGGAGATGAGGAACACGTCGGAGGCGAACCGGGCACCCTCGTGGCCGGCCTCGATGTTGGTGACCACGCCCGCGATCTGGATCTCGGTCCCGTCCGGCAGCTTGCGCCGGGTCACGACCACGTCGTCGAGCTGGAGGTACTGGTCGGGGGCCACGCCGACGGAGAACTCGAGGGGGCTCGCGGCCACCGTGCCGACCACGAGGCCGACGGGCCGCTGGCCCGCGGCCAGGTCGGTCGCGCCGTTCGGGGATCCGTTCGGCTCCGCCACGCACTGCTCCTTCTGGTGGGAAGGCCAGCAGTCTATGTCCGCGTGAACGCCCGCCCCGGGACCCCCGCCATCATGGGAGTGCCGTCTCGAACAGCCAGGCGTCGAAGAAGCCGCGCAGTGACCGGTCGGCGTGGCGTTCGGCGAGCGCGACGAAGTCGTCGGTGGTGGCGGTGGCGTGACGGTACGTGTCCGTCCACTGGCGCAGGAGGGCGAAGAACGGCGAGTCGCCGAGCTGTGTGCGCAGGGTGTGCAGGGTGAGGGCGCCTCGCCGGTAGAGGCGGTCGTCGAACATCTCGCGGGCTGACGGGTCGCCGATGCGTAAGTTCTGCGGCAGCCCGGCGAGCACCTCGCGCGACCGGGTGGCCAGCGCCGTCGAGGACGGGCCGCCGGAGCGCTCCGACCACAGCCACTCCGCGTAGGCGGCGAAGCCCTCGTTCAGCCAGATGTGCCGCCAGTCCGCGAGCCCGACGCTGTTGCCGAACCACTGGTGCGCCAGCTCGTGCGCGACGAGCCGCTCGTGCGCGCGTGTGCCGTCCACGTGGTTGGCGCCGAAGATCGACAGGCCCTGCGCCTCGACCGGTACCTCGAGGTCGTCGTCGGTCACGACCACCGCGTACTCGGCGAACGGGTACGGTCCGAACAGGTCGGTGAACAGGCGCATGATCCGGTTCTGGCGCCCGAAGTCGTACTGGGCGTCGGTCAGCCTGCGGCGGGTCGCGGCCAGGATCTGGCCGGAGGAAAGCAGAACCCGCTCGTAGTGTCCTATCTGGACGGTCGCGAGGTACGGCGACATCGGCTCGCCTGCCTCGTAGGTCCACGTCGTCGTCGACCCGCTCGTGAGCCGCGACGACAGCACCCCGTTGGCCACCACCGTGTACGCCAGCGGCACGGTCACGGCGATCCGGTAGGTGGCCTTCGCACCGACCCGGTCGTCGCACGGGAACCAGGACGGCGCGCCGACGGGCTGGCTCGCGACGATCACGCCGTCGGTCAGCTCGTCCCAGCCGACGTCGCCCCAGTACCGGGTGTGCACCGGCTCGGGGCGCCCGCCGTAGCGGATCTCGACCGAGAACGGCGTGTCCACGAGGAACGGCCCCCGGATCCGCAGCTTGGCGCCCCGGTGCGACCAGCGGGCGGGCCTGCCGTCCACGAGCACCCGCTCGACCCGCAGGCCGCGCAGGTCCAGCTCGACGACCGCGTCCACCGAGGTGGCGACGACCGTCAGCCGCGCCCTCGCGGCCAGCCGACCCGTAGACGGCTTCGTCCGTAACTCAAGGTCGTAGTGCGAGATCCGGGAGTTCAGCGCCATGCCGAGACGGGGTTGCCGAGCCACCGTGTGCCCGAGGGCACCTGTTCGCCCGCCATGACGAGCGAGGCGGGTCCGACACACGCGTGGGCGCCGACCATCGTGCCCGGCAGGACGATCCCGTGCGGTCCGAGCGTCGCGCCCGCCGCCAGCGTCACCTGGTCCATACGCAAGATCCGATCATGGAAGAGGTGGGTTTGCACAACACAACCTCGGTTCACGGTCGCACCGTCACCCAGGTGGACCAGGTCTGCCTCCGGCAGCCAGTACGACTCGCACCACACACCGCGCCCGACCCGTGCGCCGAGTGCGCGCAGCCACCACGACATGACCGGCGTGCCACCGGACGCGCCGACGAGCCACGGCACCGCCAGGACCTCGACGAACGTGTCCGCCAGCTCGCCACGCCACACCGCGGAGCTCCACAGCGGGTGGTTGCGGGCACGGAAGCGTCCGACCAGCGCCCACTTCGCGGCGGCGGCGACCAGGCAGGCCACGACCCCGGCCGCGCCGAGCAGCACACCGGCGAGCAGCAGGCCGAGCGGGAAGCCCAGGTAGGCGATGCCCGCCATGACCACGACGGCCAGGGCGACCGAGCACATCACCGGCACGACCCGGCACAGCTCGACCAGCGCGCGGGCGACGAGCAGCCCGCGGGTGGGCTCGTAGGTGCGTCCCGTGTCGCCGCCCTCGGCGACACGCGGCAGCTTGATCGGGGGCATGCCCAGGTAGGAGCTGCCTGCCTTGGCACGCTTGGGCGCCGCCGACAGCACGCCGACCAGGCCGCGCTTGGGCACCGACCGGCCGGGCGCGGCCATGCCGGAGTTGCCGACGAACGCGCGCTTGCCGACCCGGACGGCCGCGACGTGCAGCCAGCCGCCACCCAGCTCGTAGGCGGCGACCATGGTGTCGTCGGCGAGGAACGCGCCGTCGCCGACGGTCGTCATGGTCGGCAGCGCGACCACGGTCGACACCTCGGCGCCCCGGCCGATCCGCATGCCGAGCAGCCGCAGCCAGACGGGCGTCGCGAGGCCCGCGTACAGGGGGAACAGCAGGCCGCGGGCGGAGTCCATGAGCCGCAGCGTCGCCCACGCCTGCCACGCGACCCGACCGCGCACGGGGTGGTGCCCCTCGCGAAGGCCGATGCCGAGCAGCCGCACGGACACGAGCGTGACCAGCGCGTACGTGCCCAGCCATGCCACGGTCGCCGCGGGCACGACCGCGAGCGCGGCACCCGGGGTCGGGGTGGTGCCGACGAGCGCGATCGCCAGCCACAGTGCCGGGAGCGCGGCGACGGCGGGCAGGTGCGACAGCAGCACCGAGGTGGTGTCGTAGACGGTGAGCCACAGGCGCGGGCGGGCCGGCCGGGCCTTGGGCCAGCGGCGGGCGGCCTTGCCGTCCTTCACCGCGGGCACGCCGGACCAGCGCTGCCCGGTCGGGACCGAGCCGGTCACGCCGGAGCCCGCCGCGATCTCGGCACGCTTGCCGATGCGGGTGCCGGGGAAGAGCGTGCTGCGGGCGCCCACGACCGCGCCCGCCCCGATGCGGATCTTGCCGATGTGCACGACGTCGCCGTCGACCCAGTGACCCGACAGGTCGACCTCGGGCTCGACCGCCGCGCCCCTGCCGACCTTGAGCAGGCCGGTGACCGGCGGCAGCGAGTGCAGGTCGACATCCTCGGCGATCCTGGCGCCGAGCGCGCGGGCGTAGTGGGTGAGCCACGAGCCGGCGAGGTCGGTCGCACCGGACCGCTCCGCCAGCTGCTCGGCCGCCCACAGCCGCAGATGGACCTTGCCGCCGCGCGGGTAGGTGCCCGGTCTGACGCCACGCAGGAGCAACCGCGCACCGCCTGCCGCGACGGCGACGCGGCCGGGCGGGCTGAACAGCAGCAGCCAGCCGAGGCCGACCAGCCACCACGACACGGTCCACGGGTAGCCGACGACGTTGCCGACCGCGGCGAGCACGACGGTCCAGCGCAGGCCGACGAGCGTCAGCAGCGGGATCGTCGCGAGCGTCTGCACCAGGGCCGCGCGGCGGGGCACCGGTGCGATCTCCCTGGTCTCGGTGTGAGTGCCGCCCAGCTCGTCGAGCCGCGCGGCGAGCGCCGCGACCGTCGGCGAGTGGTAGACGTCGGTGACCGAGAGGGTCGGGAAGTCGGCGCGGACCAACGAGACGAGCTTCGCCGCCGCGAGACTGCCGCCACCGCAGTCGAAGAAGTCGGCCTTCGGACCCGCCGGCGGCACCCCGAGGACCTCGGCCCAGCGCTCGGCGAGCCACGCCTGGGTGCCGTACAGCTCCTCGGTCTCCACCGGACCGAGGTCCAACGGCCAGGGCAGCGCGTTGCGGTCGACCTTGCCGGACGTGCGGGTCGGCAGCGTCTCGACGACCGCGAGCCTCGGCACCAGTGCCGAGGGCAGCGCCTCCCGCAGGCGGGCGACCGCGCCGTCCGCGTCGAAGTCCTGTGCGACGACCAGGTAGCCGACGAGCAGCTGTGTGCCCGCGGCGGTCGTGCGGACGGCCGCCGCCGCGCCGGTCACGTCCGGCAGGGCCTGGAGGGCCGCGTCGATCTCACCGAGCTCGATGCGCCTGCCGCCGAGCTTGACCTGCTCGTCGGCGCGGCCGAGGAACAGGAGGCCCGCCGGCTCCGCGCGCACGAGGTCGCCGCTGCGGTAGGCACGCGGCCAGCCGAGCGAGGGCAGCGGCGCATACTTCTCCGCGTCCTTGGCCGGGTCGAGGTAGCGGGCCAGGCCGACGCCGCCGATCACCAGCTCGCCGGTCTCGCCCATGGGCACGACCTCACCCGCGGCGTCGACGACGGCCAGCTCCCAGCCCGCGAGGGGCAGCCCGATGCGCACCGGGCCGACGCCGCTCATGCGGGCACCGCAGGCGACGACGGTCGCCTCGGTGGGACCGTAGGTGTTCCACACCTCGCGGCCGTCCTGGGTGAGCCGCTCGGCCAGCTCCGGCGGGCACGCCTCGCCGCCGAGGATCAGCAGGCGGACGTCGTCGAGGGCCTCGGCGGGCCACAGGGCGACGAGGGTCGGGACCGTCGAGACGACGGTGATCTCCTGCTCGACCAGCCACGGGCCGAGGTCGACGCCGGTGCGGACGAGCCAGCGGGGTGCGGGCACCAGGCAGGCGCCGTTGCGCCAGGCGAGCCACATCTCCTCGCAGGAGGCGTCGAACGCGACCGAGAGGCCGGCGAGGACGCGGTCGTCGGGCCCGATCGGGTCGTCGGCGAGGAAGAGCCGGGCCTCGGCGTCCACGAACGCGGCGGCCGAGCGGTGGCTGACCGCCACACCCTTCGGCCTGCCGGTCGAGCCGGAGGTGAAGATGATCCAGGCGTCGTCCTCGAGCCCGGCCCGCCCGCCGCCGATCGGCGTGTCCCCCATGACGAGCGACCGGCCCTCGCCGAGCACCGCGCACACGCCTGCCTCGCCGAACACCAGGTCGGCGCGCTCGTCAGGGTCCTCGAAGTCGACCGGCACGTAGGCGGCACCCGCCGCGAGGACGGCGAGGATCGACACGTAGAGGTCGGCCGTGCCGGACGGGACGCGGATGCCGACCCGGTCACCCGCGCCGACACCCTCCGCGGCGAGCTTCTGGCTCAGCTCCTCGACCGCGCCGATCAGCTCGAGGTAACTGAGGGTGACCGTGCCGTCGTCGATCGCCAGAGCCGCGGGGTGGCGGGAAGCGGTGTCCGCGATGATGTCGTTGAGGGTGCGCGGGAGTGCCGCCGCGGCGCCGCTGAAGCGGGCGACCGAGGTGGTCAGTTCGTCGAGCAGGGCGGTTTCACAGACGGCGGTCATCGCACACCGGCCGGACGCAGACGCAAGAATTCCTCCGAGGTCAGTCGCTGCATCCGACGCAGGGGCAGCGGGCCAACCGGCAACTTTACCGCGCGTTCACGTCAGGTACCGCACCACGTCACCCGTTGGTGCGTGAACTCACAGTGACATTGGCTCGCTGTGACATTGGCTCGCTCCGCTCGCGGTGAGCGGGCCTTCACCCGGCGTCTTCCCTCCTGCGCGCGCAAGCCCCTGGGCTCGTACCTCGCACAGAGGCTTCCGTGCTCGTCAGTCCAGACACCGGCGGCCCACTCACAGTGTTGGTTTGGCTCGCTCCGCTCGCGGTGAGCGGGCCTTCACCCGGCGTCTTCCCTCCTGCGCGCGCAAGCCCCTGGGCTCGTACCTCGCACAGAGGCTTCCGTGCTCGTCAGTCCAGACACCGGCGGCCCACTCACAGTGTTGGTTTGGCTCGCTCCGCTCGCGGTGAGCGGGCCTTCACCCGGCGTCTTCCCTCCTGCGCGCGCAAGCCCCTGGGCTCGCTTCGCTCGCGCAGAGGCTTCCGTGCTCGTCAGTCCAGACGCCGGCGGCCCGCTCACGGTGTTGGTTTGGCTCGCTCCGCTCGCGGATGACCGGGCCTGCACCCGGCCCGCTCACGCGTTGCCTGGTTGCACCGTCTCTTCGCATGGGCGGCGGGGGCCTTCGGTCTGGTCAGTCCTTGGCGGCTGCCCTCGCTGCGATGCGGGCGCGGACCTCGGGGCGGCGGAGCGGCGGGACGGTGGGCGGGGGCTGCTTGCGCGGTGGCAGCTCGGCCAGTAGGCGGGTGGTGCTCGCCGCGATCTCGGCGACCGCCTGTTCGATGGCGGCGCGGGTCTTGTCGGTGACGCTCTGTATGCCCGCGACCTTGCGGACGTACTGGAGTGCGGCCGCCTGGATCTCCTCGGCCGTGGCGGCGGGCTCGAGCCCACGTAGCGCGGTGATGTTTCGGCACATGCCCCCGACCCTACGTCGAGCCGTCCTGACAGAAAGTCGCCAAAGTGCTCGATCAGTGGGAAAATTTTTACCGCATCGGGCGATTGCCGCGCCTCCCACCGGGCCCCACTCTGATCTTGCCCTGGTCACCCCGGGGCGTCCCTGCGAGCGTGTGGAGGCAGCCCATGCGTGTCCGTAAGAACTCCCTGCGATTGGTGGCCGTCACCGCGGCCGTCACCCTGCTGACCCTGGCCGGCGTCACCCAGGCACAGGCGGCCGCCGGCCCGTACACGGCACTCGGCGACTCCTACTCCTCCGGCGTCGGCACCCGCACCTACTACTCGGACAGCGGCTCCTGCTACCGCGGCCCGAACGCCTACCCGGTCAAGGTCGCCGCCCAGCTCGGCGCACCGCTGACGTTCGCGGCGTGTTCCGGCGCGAAGGTGCCGGACGTGCTGAACCAGCTCGGCAGCCTCAACGCGAGCACCGCGTTCGTGACCGTGTCGGTCGGCGGCAACGACGCCGGCTTCGCGGACGTGATCACGCGCTGTGCCCTGCCGTGGCCGTGGACCTGCACGAACGAGA
Source organism: Actinophytocola oryzae (assembly GCF_004364325.1). GTDB lineage: Bacteria > Actinomycetota > Actinomycetes > Mycobacteriales > Pseudonocardiaceae > Actinophytocola > Actinophytocola oryzae. Next base: position 513,355 of record NZ_SOCP01000003.1, read on the forward strand.
TCAACAACGCGAACAACTACATCCGCACGACCCTGCCCGGCGCGCTCGACAACCTCTACAACCAGATCCGCTCGCGGGCACCCGGCGCGAAGGTCGTCGTGGTCGGCTACCCGCGGCTGTTCAACGGCGAGGAGTGCAACGCGCTCGCCCGGATCAGCCCGGCCGAGCAGACCTCGCTCAACGCGACGGCCGACCTGCTGGCCACCACCATCGGCGGCAGGGCGGCGGCACACGGGTTCGGCTTCGTCGACGTCCGCACGGCCTTCACCGGCCACGCGGTCTGCGACGATGTCGAGTGGCTCAACGGCCTGTCCAACCCGGTCCTCGAGTCCTACCACCCGAACGTCGCCGGACAGGCGAGCGGCTACACCCCGCTCGTCGCCAGCGCCCTGTCGGCAGCTCTGACCCAGGTCTGAACCCACTTTCCGGATGAGCCGTCTGGTGCGGTCGCCGCAAGCCGGCCGCCACCAGACGGCTCATATCATGAAAAGCCCCCGAACGGGTTGTCTCGTAATTTTCGACATATGTTTTCCGTAGCATTACGGGCGCGTATCCACCTGAAGGTTTTTCTCGTTACTCCAGGCGTAGGACGACTCGTAACGGGATTTCGGTTCGCCGGGACACACTCACCAGTGGGAACGGCGATCGGATGGGGTCGCCGCACCAGGCTGATTACCGTCCCCAGGAGGAGATGCATGGCGCGCCAAAGCTCCAGTGGCTCGGCTGAGCAGGAGGATGGACGATCTATCAGGGTTTTACTCGCGGAGGACATGGACCTGCTGCGCACCGCGCTCGTGAGCATGCTCGAGGACGAGGAGGACATCGAGGTGATCGCGGACCTGAAATGCGACCAGCAGGCAGTTTCGGTGGCTTTGCGACTGCGACCGGACGTCGCGGTCATCGCCGCGGACATACCGGAGAACAAAGGTCTGTCAACAGTACACGAGATACGAAAAAAATTACCGGAGTGCCAGATAGTCGCGTTGACCGTTACCCGGCCCGCCGGCCTGCTGAAGCGCCTGCTCGCCGCCGACGTATCCGGACTGATAGACAAGAACGCGCCGGCCACCCGGCTGCTGCACGCGATCCGCAATGTCGCGGACGGCGGCACCGTGATCGACGCGAACCTGGTGGTGGCCGCACTGGCCGCCGGGAGCAATCCCTTCACTCCCAGGGAGTTGACCGTGCTGCGGCTCGCCGCCGAGGGGGCGAGCGGCCCGGAGATCGCCAAGCAGCTCTCGCTGTCGCCCGGCACCGTGCGGAACTACCTGTCGAACGCCATGAACAAGACTGGGGCGAGGACGCGGATCGACGCGATCCGGATCGCGACGGAGTCAGGCTGGCTGTGAGGCCGGGGTCCGTCCGGCCTCCCAGTGCCCGAGCAGCTCGCGGTACAGCGGAGAGGTACGCAGGAGCGTCGCGTGGTCGCCGACCGCGGCGCCCGCGCCGTCCAGGACGAGCACCCGCTCCGCACGCAACGCGGAGCTGATCCGGTGGGCGATGACGACCAGGGTGCCGGGCCGTTCGGCGAAAGCCAGTTCGGCCCGGCGCTCCGCGGCGGGGTCGAGGTGGCAGGTGGCCTCGTCGAGCACGATCAGCGGTGCCGGTGACAGGTAGGCCCGCACCAGTGCGACGAGCTGTCGCTCCCCAGAGGACATCTCCAGGGGGCTGACCTGGGCGTCGTAGTCCCCGAACCGCGCACCGACCTTCGCTGCGGCGAGTTCGATCTCGGCGGTGGTGGCGCCGGGGTTCAGGTAGGTGAGGTTGTCGCGCAGGGTGCCGGTGAAGACGTAGGCCTCCTGGGGGATCAGCACCCTGGTGGCGGCCAGCGTCGCGAGGTCCAGCTCCGCGGCGGGGGTCTCGCCGAGCAGGACCTCGCCTCGATCGGGCCTGCGCAGCCCGCAGACGAGACTGACCAGAGTGGACTTCCCGATGCCGCTCGGGCCGACCACCGCGAGGTGCTCGCCGGGCACGACCGAGAGGTCGAGGTCGGCGATGACGGGCTCCGCGTGCGGCCCGTAGGCGAAGGTGACCTTGCGCAGCTCGACGGCGTAACCCGTGGCGGTGCCGTGCCTCGGCTCGGCGGGCGGCACGTCGCTCGCGTCGAGCACGCGGCCGAGCGTGATCACGAACCGCAGCCCGCTCCCGCCGACCCCGGCGACGAAGCTCTGCAGTGCGGGCTGGAGTCCGAACAGGACGTAGGTGGCGCCGCCGAGCAGCTCACCCGCGGTGAGCCCGTCGCGGACGAGTGCGGGTCCGGCGAACAGCAGGAGCAGAAGCGGCACCCAGCCGCCGAGGGCGAAGCACGCGGTGCGCAGGGCGGCGACGCCCGCGAGTGCCCGTTCTGCGGCGGCCTGCTCGTCGATTGGTTGCTTTACCAGTGCCGCGGCGTCTTTCTCGGTGCCGCACGCGACTACGTCGCGAGTGCCCGCGAAAACCTGTCCGGCGGCGGCACTGAGTTTCTCGTCGGCCAACACGGCCGCGCGTTGGCGATTCGCCGCCAATCCCAGCATCGCGACGAATCCGCCGAGACCCAGTACGAAGGGCGGCAGGAGGAGAAATGCAATTGCAGGTGCAAGGGAGAATACCCCGACGACCACGCCGACAACGGTGACGAGAAACCCGCGAATGACGATGACGAGCCCGGCGTAGGTATCACGCGCGACTTCCACCTGGCGGGTGAGCCGTGCCAAAGCACCGTGATCCGGCCGCTCGGCGATTCCGTTACGGATTGCCCCGCCGACCACCCGCTCGACGAGCCCGTCCCGAAACGGCTCGGCCAGTTCCCCGAGCCGCCGGAAAACCATCCGGGTGCCGAGCGCACCCGCCCCGGCGACGACGAGAAGTGACGCGAGCCAGAAAAGCCCGACGACGGGCCGCCCGGCGAGGAACCCGCGGTCGACCGCGTTGGCGATGACGAACCCTGAGGTCGCGGCGGGCAGGGCCTCGGGAACCGACCAGGCGACGAGCGCCACCGTAGGCGCCGCCCTGAACGACCGAACGGCATACCGCAGCTCACGCCTCACGCCCCGACCCCCGCTGCACTGAAGGACGCCTTCGTAACGCTGGGCGCACCGAAGGACGCCTTCCTAACACTGGGCGCACCGAAGGACGCCTTCGCAACGCCCGGCGCACCGAAGGACGCCTTCCTAACGCTGGCTGCACTGAAGGCGTCCTTCAGTGCAGGCGGGCGGGGCGAGTGGTGGCGCGTCATCCGAACACCTCGCGGTAGTCCTCTCGTGTCCACAGCTCCTCGTGGGTGCCGACCGCGCGCAGCCGCCCGTCCTCCAGCCACACCACGAGGTCGGCCTGCGCTGCCGTCGACAGGCGGTGGGTCACCACCAGCCGGGTCCGGCCGCCCGTCCGCGCGAGTGCCGTGCCGATCCGCATCTCAGTCACCATGTCCACGCTCGAGGTCGCGTCGTCGAGCACCAGCAGTCGCGTCGCCTGCCACGACCGCGCCAACCCGAGCCGCTGCAGCTCACCGCCCGACATCGGCGCGTCGACAAGAGGCGTCGCGTAGCCCTCCGGCAGGCGGGACACGAACTCGTGGGCGTACGTGGCCCGCGCGGCCTGCTCACCACCGGGCCCGATCGCCGCGCCGACGGTCGCCCCCACCAGGTTCGGCCGCTCGAACGCGCACCCGACGGCCGCACGCAGCTCCTCGTGCGACAACGACGTCAACGGCACCCCGGCCAGCAGCACCTCGCCGGCGGACGGGTCACGCAACCGTGCCGCCACCGAGGCGAGCACCGACTTCCCCGCCCCGGAACGCCCCACCACCGCCGCGACGGCCCCGCCCGGCACGACGAACGACACGCCGGTCAGCAGGGCGTCGACCGACACGCCGCGAAACTCGAGAGAACCGGCGTCCGCGGGCAGCACGGCCGTCCCGTAGGACACCGGTGTACCGGCCAGCACCTCGCCGACCCGCTCCGCACCCGCCCGTGCCCGCGCCAACCGGCCGAACACGCCCGTCAACCCGCCGAGCCCCGCGCCGAGCATCGCGTACTGCCCCGCCGCGAACAGCTCACCAGGTGTCAACCGCCCGGCCGCGAGCCCCCAGCCTCCGGTCGCCAGAACGGCCACCAGCACCAGCGGCCCCACCACCGCCCCCTGTGCCGCCGACGACGACAGCACCCGCCACGTCCGCATGCCCTCGTCGTGCAACGCGGGCAGCGACGACAACACCCGCCGCTCCTCCTGGGCGACCGTGCCTGCCGAGGCGATCGTGCGTACGCCCGTCAACGACTCGGAGAACCGCGCGGCGAGCCTGCCCTGCACCGTGAGGTACGCGGACACGACCGCGGCGGTCCGCAGCGTGAACAGCCGCAGCACCACGGCGACGAGCGCGACCCCGGCGAGGAACGCCACCGCGAGCCAGAAGTCCAGATACACCAGCATCACCAGGCTGCCGACCGGCGGCAGCAACGCCATCCACACCGTCACCACGACCGGCCCCGCGTTGGCGGCCTCCGCGGCGTTGCCGGACACCCGGCTCACCAGGTCCCCGGTCTCGAACCCGTTGCGGGGCCCGACGGACAGCACGTGCCGCACCACCCGGTCCCGCAGCCACGCCGTCGTCCCCGCCACGCACGCCGTCCCGGCGTACGCGTCGACGAGGTCCACGGCGATCCCCAGCACGACCAGCCCGGTGGCCAGCCAGAACCACACCGGTGACCCGCCGCCCACGATCGAGTCGACCGCACGTCCGAGCACCACCGGCAACGCGAGGGCGCCGAGGGTGCCGAGCAACGCGCTGACGCCGATCACCGGCAGCCAGCCTGCCGACCTGCGGGCTGTCTGCGCGAAGGCAGTCACGGCGTATCCTTCCCGAACAAGGGCAGCGGTCCCGGACAAACGCCAGTTGTCCGGGACCGCTCCCGATCTTCTACGCCGAAGCGATGCTCGCTCCGCCTGTGGCGATGCTCAGCCTGCTCCGCTCAGTGGCGGATCAGTGGCAGATCAGCAGGCTCAGGCCGGAGCTGCCGTCGCACAGGGTGAGCGACAGGTTCGACGGGCACGAGTGGCCGGAGGCGCTGCTGCCACCGCCGCCACCGCCGCCACCGTTCGCCGGGGCCTGCTCCATGCCCTGCAGGTCGAGAAGTGCCATTGTTGGCTCCTTTTTCGGGGGATTTCCTACTGACCCACGCCAGCCGGCGTGGGGGTCTGTGGTGGCTCGCCCGGCCGCGCGACCGCGTCGCGGGTCGGCGCGAGCAGTGGGGCGTGCACCGGCTGGTCGTGCAGTGCCGCGCCGAGCGCGAGCAGCACACCGGCGGTGCCGGTCGCGAGGTCCATGGACAGCCGCAGCAACGCGTTCCCGGGGAAGGCCATGCCGTCGCCGTAGGGCAGCGCGTGCCACGCGAGGTTGCGGACCTGCCTGGCCACGTCGGGGTCGTTGGCCGGGTCGGCGGAGCGCCCGGCGAGGTAGAGCAGCATGCCAGCGCGACCCGTGAGCAGGCCCGTGAGGATGTACATCTCCGAGCGCGCGGTGCGGGCCACCGCGGCGGCCGCCTCCGCGAACTGCTCGTCGTGCCTGCGGCGGAGGTACTCGTCGAGCACCATGCCGATGCCCGCGCTGCCGCCGTCGAGGTAGGGCATCGTCCGCCAGCCCTCGTTGACCTCGATCGTGCCGTTGTCCCGCGTGATGCACCGGCGCAGGTCGAACCGCAGCGCCTCGGCGGCCGCGTCGAGGAACGCCACGTCGCCCGTCTCGTCGTACGTCCTGACGAGGAACAACGCCGCGCCCGACCGGCCGCGGAACAGGCCGACCCACGGCTGACCCGAGCCGCTGACCGGGTACTCCGCCGACGACTCCTCGGGGACCTGTGCCGCCGCCACCAGCTCCGCGGCACGGTGCGCCGCGCCGCGGAGCGCAGGCTCACCCGTCGAGTCCGCGAGGTGCAGCAGGTTCAGCCCGAAGCCGGACACACCCGCCTTGAGGTCGTGGCCGACCGTCTCCCAGTTCTCCTTGAGGAAGATGTCGACGACGTCGAGCGCCTCCTGCCGGTAACCGAGGTGCGCCAACGTGAACGCGGCGCCGTGCAGGCCGTCGTACAGCCCGAGCCGGGTACCGGTCGGCGGGTTGGTCGCGTGGCTGACGAGCCAGCGCTCGTACTCCTCCACGCGGCCGCCGCCGGTGACGTCCATGGCGTAGAGCACGCCTGCGGCGCCGTACGCGAGGCCGAGCCCGCCGACCCCGAACTGCTGCGGGTCACCGGGGAAGAGCCGGTCGTCCCGCTCGGGGGTGGCGCTCGCGCGGATCGCGCGGACGAGGTCGTCGCGAAGGGACGGCCACCGCGCCGGATCGGGTTCGAGCCGGGGGCTCGGCAGGTGGGGGGTGTCCGGCGGCACGATCATGTCCTGCGCGGGCAGCAGGTACTCCCGTGACACGGGGAAGTGCTCGGTGATGATCTCGGTGAAGTGCCGCGCCTTGAGCCGGTGCAGGCCGAGGAGGTTGGTCATCGGCAGGAAGATCGCGAACTTCAGGCAGGCCAGCGCGTAGTCGTCGATGTCGAAGCCGTTGACGTCACGCGGCGGGGCGAAGCCGGGGTTGTTGAGGCCGGGCCGGGTGGCCTCCTCGACCGGGGAGGCCACCTCGTAGTCGAGCAGCGCGATCGTGTCGTCCTCGCGGACCACGATGTTGAACAGGTGCAGGTCGCCGTAGACGATGCCGCGTTCGTGGACACCCGCGATGGTCTCGCTGATCTGGCGGTGGATGTCCATCGCCCAGCTCGTGAACGACGCGTACTTCTCGGGTGTCGCGGTGGGGTCGATCAGCGGGTATCTCAGCGTGATCGCCTTGCCGAGCACGTCGCCCTCGACGTGTTCCATGGCGAAGAACCGGTGCTCGCCCACCCAGAACAGGTCGTGGACCTTCGGGATGCCCGGGATGCCCGCGAGTCGCACCAGCGTCTCGTGCTCGCGTTCGAGCCTGCGGACCGCGTCGTGGCGCCAGGAGTCGAGACCCGCGTGGGGACGGGCCTCCTTGAGCACGACGCGCTCGCCGGTGCGGTTGTCGGTGCCCGAGTAGATGCCGCCGCCGTTGGAGAAGTGCAGGACCTGCTCGATCGTGTAGGGCAGGTCGGTGAGGCTGACCGAGTTGCGGGCCTCGAGGTGCGGCTCGAGGAAGGCGGGCAGCGTCACCCACGGCGGCACGCGGAAGACGGGGTCGCGCCTGTCCGGCACGAGGTTGCCCTCCGGGTCGGCCATCGCCTCGACCACCACGCCGGTGTCGTCGACCATGTACCGGGTGGAGAAGGCGCCGTACCTGACGAACAGCGGGCCCTTCCCCCAGCGGAGGTCGCTCAGAATGTACGGGCTCGGTTCACCCACCAGTTGGTCACCCAGTTCGGTGAGTATCTTCTCGCAGGCTTCGTCGTTCTCCGGGTAGACGGTGACGAGTTTTCCCGCGAACCCGCGTGGTGCGTACTTCGCGACACGGGCGAGCAGGGCGGAGCTGGACCTCAGGAACTTGAAGGAGATCCCACGTGGGACGCAGTAGTCCCAGACCGCGTCGAGCACGCGGTCGGCGTTGTCCATCGTCGCGGAGGCGTGGATCTTCCAGCCCTGAGCCGGGATCGCCTGTCGCACGGGCGGGTTCACGACCAGCCAGTCGTCCTGCGGGTGCAGCGTCCAGCCTTTCGGCAGGGGCCGCGCGGCGGTGGCGAACGACTCGCCCGCCGTGTCCTCCGAGTGCATGGCGTCGTAGAAAGAAGGGTCTGCCATGCAGTACGGCTGATAGTCCTGGTCCATCCCCGGTTGCTCCGCTCGTCGGAACCGAATCCGACAGCAATCGTGCGGCACGGGCACTAGGCGGCATTAGTGCAAACCGTCACCGGCAAACCACGCGATAGTCACATTTTTACGCGATTAACTCGACTAGGTGACGCCCTATCGTTTGGCGGCGTCACGGAGCGCGTCGAGCAAACCGGCGAGCGCGGGCTGGCCGACCGACGACTCGCGGACGGCCGCGTAGATCGACCGCACCGGCTCCGGGTTGCGCACGCGCCGCACCACGACGCCGGGATGCCGCTGGCCCAGCCCCAGACTGGGGATGAGGGTCACCCCGAGACCGGCCGCGACGAACCCCTGCGCGGTGGCGTAGTCGTCGCTCTGCACGACGAAGTTCGGGTTGAACCCGGCGCAGGCGCAGGCGGCGAGCATCCGCTCCATACACGGTCCGGCGGCCAGCTCGTTGTTCACCCACGGCTCCTCCGCCATCTCGGCGAGGTCCAGCACCCGCTGCCCCGCGAGGCGGTGCCCCTTGGGCAGCACGGCGTGGTATGGGTCGTCGAGCAGGTGCACCAGCCGGATGCCGTCCGGCGGCTCCTCGTGCGCGGGCACCATGATCGCGAGGTCCGCGTCGCCGTGCACGATCTCGGCCAGCTGGTCGGCCGGGTTGTTCAACCTGAGGTCGACCTGCACGCGCGGGTGCTCGGCACGCAGCCTGGCCAGCGCGGGCGGCACCAGCGCGGCACCAGCGGTGGCGAAGTACCGGACGGCGAGGCGTCCCGTGCGGCCGGCACGCAGGTCGGCGAGCGCGGTCTCGGCCTCGGCGACGTGCTGGCCGATGATGGCGGCGTGCTCGGTGAGCAGCCGTCCCGCCGCGGTGGGCCGCACCCCGCGCCCGACCCGCTCCAGGAGCGGCACGCCCGCCTGCCGTTCGAGTGCCGCGATCTGCTGGCTGACCGCGGAGGGCGTGTAGCCGAGGTTCGTGGCCGCGGCCGTCACCGAGCCGCTGGTCACCACGGCTCGCAGCACCTGCATCCGTCGCACGTCGAGCATGTAGCTCAGCTTAAGGGTGCGGCCCGGACGTTTCAGCGGGTTGCTACGGTTGTGGCATGAGGGTGGTGGTCTTCGGCGCGACCGGCATGGTCGGCCAGGGCGTGGTCAGGGAGTGCCTGCTGGACGCGGACGTGTCCTCGGTCGTCTCGGTGGGACGCACGGCGAGCGGGGTGCGCGACCCGAAGTTCCAGGAACTGCTGACCACCGACCTCCTCGACCTGTCGCCCTTCGCGGCCGAGCTGTCCGGGGTGGACGCGTGCTTCTTCTGCCTCGGCGTGACGTCGACGGGCAAGTCCGAGGCCGACTACCGCCGGGTGACCTACGACATCACCATGGCCGCGGCGTCGGCGGTGGCGGCCCAGAACCCGTCGGCGACGTTCGTGTACGTGTCCGGAGTGGGCGCCGACAGCACCGAGAAGGGGCGCACCATGTGGGCACGGGTGCGTGGCGAGACCGAGAACGCGTTGCTGGCGACGTCGCTGCGGGCCTACGTGCTGCGGCCCGGCTTCATCCAACCGCTGCACGGCGCGACGTCGAGGACGACGCTCTACCGCGTGCTGTACCGGGTGCTGGGCTTCCTGCATCCCTTGCTGCGCCTGCTGTTCCCCAAGCACGTGTCCACGACGGAACAGATCGGCCGCGCGATGCTGGGCCTGGCCCGCCACGGTTCACCGGAGCGAATCCTGTACAGCAGGGAATTCAACGCGATCAGTCCATAGTGGGCAGTAACCCGCGTGCCCGTTCGTGGCTGAGTCCGGTGGCCTGCAGGAGGTCGACGGCGACCGACCGAAGCTGGGCGGTGACCACCCTGGCCGAGAACCCGGCGTCGGCGAGGTCGTCGACACCGGTGGCCGCGGCACGGATGCTCTCCCGCACCGGCGCGGCACTCCCGTCCCCGGCAAGCATCTCGGCGAGGTCGTGAGAGGCGGCCGCGAGTGCCCGCAAGGCGGCGGGCAGCGCGGGCGGGAACGTCTCGTCGTCGGTCAGGGCCGACCGCGTGCGCCGCAGGAGCACCCTGCTGTTGCGCAACGCGAGGTCGATCAGTTCGGCGGCGCTGGCGTACCTGCCGACGGCGTGCCGCTCCCGCCGGTGCAGCGGCGAGATGGCCGCGATCTCCCGCGCGGCCTGCAGTGCGGCACGGAAGTCCTCCCCGACGGGCTGGGTGCGCGCCCGCCGAAGCGCCACGACGGCGACCTCGCGGTCCTTGGCGTCGATGGCGTCCGCGGCGGCGACGAGCGCGGCCGACAGCTCCCCCAGCAGCTCCCGGCCCCGCTTGTCGAGCACGTCCCTCGGGTCACCAGGCATCAGTGCGACAGCGGCGATCCCCAGCAGTCCACCGACGAGTGCGTCGACCATCCGGTCGAGCCCCGCGGTCCCGCCCGGCGGCAGGAGGGTGGCCACGAGGATGGCGGAGTTCCCGGCCTGCAGGGTCACGAAGGTTCCGCCACCCAACAACACCGCGACGGTCATGGCCAGACCGAGCACGAGGGCGAGCTGCCACCACCCGCCGCCGATCCACGAGATCAGGAGGTCGCCGACCCCGATCCCGAGGCTGACGCCCACCACGAGCTCCACGACCCGCCGCAACCGCTTCTGCCCGAACCCGACCCCGATGCAGATCACGACGGCCATGGGCGCGAAGAACGGTCTGCTGTGCGAGAACACCTGTGTCGCCACCAACCACGCGACGGCCGCCGCCACACAGCACTGCGCGATCGGCAATGCCATGAGCCGCAAGGCATGCACGCGCCGACGCAAAGCGACCCGATACCGCACCGACCCAAACCGCACGCGATCACGCTAGACGACGCACCCGCGCTCCGCTCGGGTCGGGTTTGCCTGTCCCACGGGCGGGTACGCCTCCCGTGGTTGCCCCAGCCGGAGAGAGGTCATGCCATGAATCGCCCGATCGATCCTGACAGAACACGTCTGGACCTCAACCCCGCCGCAGAGCCGCCGCCCCGGGTCCAGCCACCTGTCGCCGCACAAGGGTACGAGGAGCGGTACGAGGAAGCCGCCGCGCCGCGGTACGAGCAGCCGATCGACGAGCAGCGCTACGAGCAGCACGTCGCAGGCCAGCCGGTGGTCGAGCAGGAGCGGGTCACGGGTGACCCCGACCAGCGGCGGCGGCGCACCGTCGGCATCGTGTGCACCGTCATCAACGTGCTGTGCGCCGTGTTCGCCGTGGTCCTGGCGTTACACATCATCCTGGTCCTCGGCTCGGCCAACCAGAGCAACGGCTTCGCCGGGCTCATCAACGACTGGTCGTCCGCCGTCTCGCTCGGCCTGCGCGACCTGTTCGTGCCCGCCAACGAGAAGATCCGCACGTTCCTCAACGACGGTCTCGCCGCCATCGCGTGGCTGGCCATCGGCGCGCTGCTGACGTTCCTGATCCGCAGGTTCGCGCTCCCGGTCCCCCGCCGCGTGTCGCAGTACCGTCGCGTCACGCGCTGACCAGCCCCACAGCTCATCCCCCTCAGTCCACCGCGGTCTCCGCGGTGGACTGAGGCACGCGCAGGGGCCGCAACCGCGCCCACAGCACGAAGAGCCCGCACACGACCAGCATCACGATGCCGGTCCACAGATTGATGTTCACCCCGCCCGACCTGCGCACCTCGTCGTCGGTGACGAAGAAGGCCCCGAGCACCGTCAGGACGATCCCGTAGACCCCGAGCAGCAGGGCGATGATCAGCCGGACGTCGAAGGCGGACGTGGTTGTCTCCTCGCTCATGATCCCTCCCTCAGAAGATGATGTTCAAGGCGATCGTGATGACCAGGACGATCCCGGCGAGCAGCCCCGGGTTGCGGTACCAGCCGGCGTCGTCGCCGGTGACCTCGCGCTGACGGTCCTCCTTGGGCGTCAGCGAGTACACGAGCCCCGCCAGCTCGGAGACCGGCTTCGGCTGGGTGACCGCGGTGACCGCGACACTGACCACGATGTCGATCACGAACGCGGCCCCGGCGCCGACGAACGCCGCGCCCTGCCCCGGCAACGTCCACACCCCGCTCTCGGACAGCACGAACACGACGATCGCGGAGACCGTGCCGGACACGAGCCCGATCCAGCCCGCCGCCGCCGTCATCCGCCGCCAGAACATGCCGAGGATGAAGGTGGCGAACAGTGGTGCGTTGAAGAACGAGAAGAGCTGTTGCAGGTAGTCCATCAGGTTGGCGTAGGTGGAGGCGATGAACGCCGTGCCGATGGCGAGCACGGTGGCGATGGCGGTGACGACACGTCCGATCCGCAGGTAGTACCCGTCCGGCCGGTCCTTGCGGATGTACGCCTGCCAGATGTCGTAGGTGAACACGGTGTTGAACGAGCTGAGGTTGGCCGCCATGCCTGCCATGAACGAGGCGAGCAGCCCCGCGATGGCGACACCGAGCATGCCGTTGGGCAACAGGTCACGCATGAGCAACAGCAGCGCCTGGTTGAACGTGGCCCCGCTCGGCGCGGCGTCGCCCGCCATCAACGCGGCCTTGTTGTCGCCCTGCAGCTCGGTGACCGCGACCCCGGCGATCATGCCGGGGATGATGACGATGAAGGGGATGACCATCTTGGGGAACGCGCCGATGATGGGCGTTCGCTGTGCGGCCGACATGCTCTTGGCCGCCAGTGCCCGCTGCACCTCGACGAAGTTCGTGGTCCAGTAACCGAAGGAGAGCACGAACCCGAGCCCGAAGACGATGCCGAGCACGGAGAGCAGGTTGTCGGAGAAGCCGGTGAGCTGGTTGCCCGGCCAGCTGTCCAGCTGCTCCGCGCCACCCGGCCCCGCGGTCACCTTGTCGACCAGCCCCTGCCAGCCGCCGACCTTGTACAGACCCACGATCGTCAGTGGCAGCAACGCGCCGACGATGACGACGAACTGCAGCACCTCGTTGTAGATGGCGGCGGACAACCCGCCGAGGGCGGTGTAGCTGAGCACGATGGCGGCGGCCACGACGACGGAGACCCAGAGGGGCCAGCCCAGCAGCAGGTTGACGACCGAGGCGAGCAGGAAGAGGTTGGCGCCCGCGATGAGCACCTGTGCCACCGCGAAGCTGATGCCGTTGACGAGGTGCGCCGGTTTGCCGAACCGCCGGAGCATGAACTCCGGCACGCTGCGAACCTTTGAGCCGTAGTAGAAGGGCATCATCACGACGCCAAGGAACAGCATCGCGGGCACGGCGCCGATCCAGAAGTAGTGCGCCGTCGGCATGCCGTACTCGGCCCCGTTGGCCGACATCCCCATGACCTCGATCGCCCCGAGGTTCGCCGAGATGAACGCCAGACCCGTGACCCAGGCGGGCAGGGACCGCCCCGACAGGAAGAAGTCGATGCTGCTCGACACGTGCCGCCGAGCCATGTACCCGATACCGAGAACCAGGACGAAGTAGAAAGCCAGTAGGACGTAGTCGACCGCGTTGGCATCGAGCCGCAGGTCCGCCGCCATTGTCTGCAACTTCAGTCACCTCCCAAAGCCACTGCGACAAGCAAACACCACATGTGATCGCCCCGCGCGACGAACAAGATCGGCAGTACGTCAGTCGGGCAGCAGCGGCACGGAGAGCCCCGGATCGCGGCCGAGCAGCACGGCCCGGGTGACGGCGAGCGACCCGAACCGGTCGCGCACGTGGTCCACGGCCGAGTCCAGCGCGCCCGGCTCCACGTCGTCGAAGGGAAGCATGAGCTGTGCGGCGTCCTCGTCGTCCAGGTTCGCGAGTGACACCCCGACCAGCGTGCACCCGCGGTCCAGCAACATCGGCAGCACCGCCCTGAGCAGCCCGCGTGCCGTGACCAGCAGCACCTCGGTGTCGGCGGTCGCGTGGACCAGCGTGTGCGACCTCGTGGCGCGGGCGAAGTCGGCGAACCGCAGGCGCAGCACCACCGTCCGCGCCGACCGCTTCGCCGCGCGCAGCCGCCGCGCCGTCCGGTCGATCAGCTGCGCCAGCACGGCCTCCAGGTCCTCCGGCGTGTGCGTCGACCATCCGATGGCCCGCTGCGCGCCGATCGAGCGACGACGCCTGCCGACCCGGACCGGGCGGGGGTCCTGGTTGTGCGCCAGCGCGTGCAGGTGGCGCCCGGAACCCTTCCCCAGCATCGCCGTCAGCGTCGACTCGCTGAGCTTCGCCACCTGGCCGACCGTCGTGATGCCCCGGTCGCGCAGCTTCGCGGACGTCACCTTGCCGACGCCCCACAACCGCTCCACCGGCAACGGGTGCAGGAACTCCAGCTCGCCGGTCGGGGGCACGACGAGGAGGCCGTCGGGTTTCGCGACCCCGCTCGCCACCTTGGCCAGGAACTTGGTGCGTGCCACGCCCACGGTGATCGGGAGCCCCACCCGCTCCATGACGGCCCGGCGCAGTCGCTCGGCGATCAGCTCGGGTGGACCCGCGATCTTGCGCAGGCCGCCGACCTCGAGGAAGGCCTCGTCGATGGAGATCCCCTCCACGAGTGGCGTGGTGTCGCGGAAGACCTCGAACACCGCCTTGCTGGCCGCCGAGTACGCCGACATCCTCGGTGGCACCACTATCGCCTGGGGGCAGAGCCGCAGCGCGCGTGCGCCGCCCATCGCCGTGCGCACGCCGAGCCGCTTGGCCTCGTAGCTCGCGGCGAGGACCACGCCGCCGCCCACGATCACCGGGCGGCCGCGCAGGTCCGGGTTGTCCCGCTGCTCGACCGACGCGTAGAACGCGTCGAGGTCGGCATGGAGGATCGTCGCCTCACTCACGAACATATGTTCGCATCAGCCACCGACGAAGAGTAGCCCTTCCGGGTCGACAACCTTCCTGACCTCGGACAACCTTGCCGCGGTCGCACGATCACGCAGGGCGGGCAGGGACGGGTCGTCGTCCGGCGGGCCGTAGCTGAAGGCGGCCGCGCGGCCGACGGCGAACGGCGCCGCGGCGGCGAACACCTCGTGGTGCGCGGACCGTGCGGCCTCGACGTCCTCCGCCGAGGACAGCACCCGCAGGACGTAGGCGGCACCGCGGAAGGGCACCGCGTCGGGGACCTCCGGCGTCCGCGCCATCGCACCGCCCAGCTGGCGGATGTCGACGATGCACGGCACCGGCGCGGTCGGGCCGGCGAGCGTGCGCACCGCGTCCAGCAGCGTGGGCGGCAGCTCGCCGAGCAACACGTTGTCCCCCACGTAGGGGTGCGGGAAGTCCGGCTCGCCGTAGATCGAGCCGACCTCGGTGGCCGGCACCTCGCCCACCCGGTCGACCAGCGGGCCGATCGCACGCAGCGGGGCGAGCAGCGCCGGGTCGAGCGGTTCGGTGCTCGCCAGCCGGACGTGCAGGACATGCCTGCCACGCAAGGGTTCCGGCACCGCGTCGATCGGCGGCAGCCCGATCATGCCGACCGACGCCGTCAGCGTGTCCCGCGCCGCGGCCGTGAGGTCGCGGAACGCGGTCAGCACGTCCGCCGCGTGTTCGGCGTCGAAGTGCAGGCCGCCGCCGTGCACGACGGGCAGGGGCAGCAGCGCGATCTCCATGCCCGCCACGAGACCGAGCGGCTCGCCGCCGCCACGCAGCGCCCAGAACAGGTCCGGCTCGCTCGTCGCGGTGACGCGGCGGAGCCTGCCGTCGGACGTGACCACGTCGATCGCGCGCACGTGGTCGGTGGCGTACCCGAACGTGCGGCCCAGCAGCCCGAACCCGCCCGCGAGCGTGAACCCGACGGCGCCGACCCCCGGCGACGAGCCGACCACCGGGGCGAGGCCGTGGGCTGCCGCCGCCTCGATCACCGCCGAGCCGCGTGCCCCAGCCTCGACCCACGCGGTTCGCGCGTCCGGGTCGACCCGGACGCCCGACATGCGCCGCGTGGTCACCAGCAGGCCGTCGGCAGGCACGCGGATGCCGTGCCCGGTCGCCTGCACCGCGACACGCAGGCCGCGGTCGCGGGCCTGGCGCACCGCCTCGGCCAGGTCGTCGGCACTCGATGCCGCCACGACCATCTCGGGTTGGTGCCGCACGAGCGTCTGGAAGCCGGCGATCTCGTCGTCATACCCCTTGTCACCTGCGAAGAACGTGTCCATGACGCCACTGTGGTCCCGAACGTGTCATAAGTCAAAGATCTGGATCACATCTGATGTATAATCGATCGTTATGGAGATCCGACAGCTCCGCTACCTGGTCACGATCGTCGAGGCGGGCGGTTTCACCAGGGCGGCCGAACGCGTGCACGTCGCGCAGCCGGGGGTGAGCGCGCAGATCCGCCTGCTCGAACGCGAGCTGGGCCAGGAGCTGCTCGACCGGTCGGGCCGCGGTGTCAGCCTCACCGACGCGGGTGCGGCCGTGCTGCCCTTCGCGCGTGCGGCCCTACGTGCCATCGACGACCTGCGGGAGGTCGCCGACGAGCTGGCCGGGCTGATGCGTGGGCACGTACGGCTCGGCATGGTCACGTCGTGCGGCGTGCCGGACATGCCCCTGCTGCTCGAACGGTTCCACCGCGACTACCCCGGGATCGACATCACGCTGGTCGAGGACGACTCGCACGCCCTCGTCGACCAGCTGCGCGACGGCACGCTCGACGTCGCGCTCATCGCACTGACGAGGAAGGACCCCGAGGGGCTCACGCTGTCGGTGATCGCGGACGAGGCGGTCGTCGCCGCGGTCGGGTACGGCGAGCCGTTGAGCGACAGGGAGTCCGTCGGGCTCGGTGCGCTGGAGGAGCACACGTTGATCAGCATGCCGGTGGGCAGCGGCATGCGTGACGTGCTGGACGAGGCCTGCACGGCGGCTGGCGTGCGCCCGAGGATCGGCCTGGAGGCCACGAACCCGAGCATGCTCGCCCGACTTGCCGCGCGGGGACTTGGTGTCGCGATCGTGCCGGAGTCGACCGCGGACGAGCACACGGAGACGGTGCACAAGGTGCGGATCGTCCGCCCGTCACTCCGTGGCCGATTAGCCATGGCCTGGCGGACAGAGGGTCAGCGGAGCACCGCGGCACGGGCGTTGGTCGAGCTAGCGGGCGGTGTCCCGACGTGATCCCGTTCCACGTCGACATCCCGGAGGCCGAGCTGACCGACCTGCGGGGAACGGTTGCTGCGCACCAGATGGCCCGACGAGGAGCCGGCTGACCGACTCCCCAGCCGTGAGGTGAGCGAGTGGTTCGCCAACGCCGACAGCCGGGGTTGTTCGTCGAGGAGGTGCGCCAGTTCTTCCGACTGGTGAGACGAAGATGATCATGGGCGCCCCTGACAGTGTGGTCACGGGTATGGTCATCCGGTGCATGTAGACCGACTGGACCCTGATCGGGCCGGGGCCGCGCCGAACCTGTTGGCAGAGCGTGGAGTGGTGGGCCGAGCGGAGACCACGGCGTGAGCGGACGTGGTGGGGCCGAGCCACTCGACGAGGTCGACAGTCAGCCACGCGGAGAGCTGTTACCCGTGCTGTGGAGCGGTTCCTCGCCTCGGGTCGGGTTGCTCGAGGCCGTGCCGCACTGGCCGATCGCAGCAGGCCGACTGCACCTTGCGTTGGCGGTCGTCGCACCGACGCCCCGAGACACCATCGGGATGTTCCACGTGACGCACGAACAGATCGGGGAGCACTCCTTCGACGCACTGATGGCAGAGGCCCTCGAGAACCTCGCCGGCCGGCTGACCGTGGAGGGACGCGAGACCGACGACGGAGAACTGCTGTCCCTGTCCGGAACACTCGTCTCCGCCGCCGTCTGCCTGCCCGACTTCTACCGGCGGATCTCCGAAGCCCTCGGCACCCAACGACTCGTCGTCGGGCTGCCCTGTCCCGACGAGGTGTACGTGGCCGCCGCAGGGTCCGCTCTCGAACCCGTGATCCACCGGATGGTGCGTGAGTCGGAGTACCCGACCACCGAGCTCGTGCCCGCCGTGCTGTCGATCTCGGGGGACGACATCGACGTCGTGACCGAGCGGGAGCTCACTTCGTGACGGTCACCAGCCAGCCGGGGTGGTCCGTCGTGCCGGACATGTCGATCTTCGTGCCGCTGACGAACGTCAGGCTCGTCGACGCGAACACGTGCTGCAGGTCGCCGTCGCCCTTGCGGTAGAAGCCGGACGGGTTGCAGTCCTGCACGTTCGGGCTTCCCTGGTAGCGCAGGTTCATGTCACCCGAGACCACCGTGGGACCCGTCATGGCGGCCGCCCGGTTCAGCAATTCCTTGCACTGTGCGAGCGCAACCGAACCCGTGCGTGCCGAAAGATGCGTCGTGCACGCGCTCACGCCGCCCGCGGGCAGGCACGCCCACACCCGCATCTCGTTGCTGGTGTCCTGGGCCGAGTAGCGGCCCGTCGTCGGCGAGGTGCCCGCCAGCGCGGACACCACCACGAGAATGTTGCCGTACTGCTGGCCGTTCGTGCAGGTCACGGCAGCGCCGGCACGTGTCTGGGCCGCCACGAAGACCGCCCGGGACGCCCCCATCGCCGCCTGTAGCCGCGTCACGTCACCGGAGCAGGCCTCGTTCACCGACAGGACCTGCGGCTTCGTCGAGCCGATCACCGAAACGGCCTTGGCCATCACGGGTTCGGCGCCCGTGTAGCAGCCCGCCACCCCGCTGTGGCAGATGTTCAGCTGGAGGATCTTCACAGTCGTCGCCGCCGACGCGGGAATCGCGGCGACCAGGAAACCGGACACGAGCAGCAGTACTCCGATGACAGTCCGCATGCGGCAATATGACCAGAGCACTTACATGTGTGGCAAGTAACAAACAGCCTCCAGACTCGGTCAATCTGTCCCGAGCCAGGCGGCCACATCGACCCGCAACCCGCGGGGAACCACTGCACGCAAGGAACTCTCCAGGTCGCGGACCCGCTCCTCCCCCAGCCGGGCCACCCACTCCGCGTGCAGCACCTCGAAGATCGCGGCCGACCGGTCGAGCATGTCCACCCCCAGCGGCGTCAGGCGCACGACCTTCGCCCGTCCGTCGTACGACGACGCCGCCCGGTCCACGTATCCCAGGCGCGCCAACCGGTCCACGGTCTTGCCCGCCGCCTGCTTCGACACGCCCAGGCGACGCCCCAGCTCCGCGGAGGTAACACCCTCCGTGCCGATCGCCTGCAACGCGAACCCGTGCGCGGGCCGCGCCCCCGGATGCCCCTGCCGCGCCAGTTCCTCGTGCAGCCGGTCGATCAGCGCACGGAAGCCCCCGAACAGCAGCAGCGGCAGCTCATAACCCGACGTCACGGTGGCCATTGTCAAACTAGACAACCATGTTTACTATTTAGTCAACCACGTTGTCCAAATTGCCGGGAGGCATCCATGTACGTCGACCACACCACCGAGACCGCGCCCGAGGCGGCCCGCCGCACCCTCGTCGCCACCGAGAAGCGCTTCGGCTACCTGCCCGCCGCGGTCGCCCGGCTCGCGGAGGCACCCCTGCTGCTCGACGGGTTCCTCAAGCTCACCGCCATGTTCGAGGCCACGAGCCTCGACCCGCTCGCCCGCGAGACCGTGGTCATGACGATGGCGACCCGCAACGGCTGCCACCTCTGCGTCGCCATGCACACCGCGAAGCTGCGCGGCCTCGACGCCGACCCGGCGCTCGTGGCGGCGTTGCGCGAGGACAAGCCCCTCCCCGACGAACGCCTCCAGGCGCTCCGCGACTTCACCCACGCGGTGATCGACACCGCGGGCGACGTCCTGGACACCGCGCTCGAGGCGTTCGAGGCCGCCGGGTTCACCCGCCGTCAGGCACTCGAGGTGGTGCTCGGCATCGGCACGTACACGATGTCGACGTTCGCGAACCGCCTCACCCGCGCGCCGCTCGACGAGCCGCTGACCCCGTTCGCGTGGACGCCTGCCAGGTGAACACCACCAGTGGGTAGAGGTCGACGGCGAACTCGAACTCCTGCCGCCACCCCTCCTGCCGGTACATCGTCGCGGCCGGCGCGTCGGGGTGGGTGGCGAGCCAGGCGGCGGGGAACTCGTCGACGTACCTGGTCAGCAGGGCGCGGCCGATACCGCGGCGCTGGTGACCCGGGTCGACCATCAGCTCCGCGACGGTGACCGCGGGCGCGACCAGCCTGCGCACGATGTCCGGCGTGGCGGCCGCGGCCAGCGCGTCGTCGAACGGTGAGCCGGACGCCAGCTCCGCACCCGACGGCCAGCCGTAGACCACCCCGACCACGGCGTCGCCGTCCGACACGACGACACCGCTGACGCCGGGGTTGGCGAGGTGCCGCTCGAACCGGTCGTGGAACCCCAGCAGTCGCTCCTCCGACTCCAGCCACGGCGGCGTAGAGAAGCACAGGCGGTAGAGGCGTTCGAGCCTGCGCGCGTAAGTGGCCAACCCGAACGCATCCACGGCCCTGACGGCGATGGCACGGCTCACATCCCGCAGGCTATCCCCGAATCAGTGGTCGTCGCCGCCGTGACGGCCGCCGCCGTGGTCATCGCCACCACGATCGTGACCACCGTGCCGGTCGCCACCCCGGTCGTCGTCGCCACCACGGTCGTCACCGACCCGGTCGTCGCCACCCCGGTCGTCCTGGTCGACCCGGGTGATCGCACCCGTCCGGGCGTCGACGCGGACGTCGTGGGTGACGCCGTCCGGCGAGATGACCTCGACCTTCCACTCGGGACGGCCGTGCTCGTTCTCGGCCTCGACCTGGCGGACCGTGCCGCCGAAGCGCCCGAGGGCGATGCGGCTCGCGTCGTCGGACGACAGCAGCACCGGCGCCGGGGTCGAGTCGGTGGACGTGGTGTCCGAGGGCGGGGTGAAGGTGGGTTCCGACGTGGCCGAGTCCGGCGAGGTGGAGAACGTCGAGTCGTCGCTCGTCGTGGTCACCCGCGCTGCCGTGTCGGTCGGCGTCGCACCGGAGGACAACGCGAAGGCGGTACCCGCGGTGAGCGTCAACGCGCCGGCGGCAATGGCTCCTACAAGCAGTTTCCGTGTCATGCCGACGACGATGCCCGCGCCGGGCCTATACCCGCGCTGCCCCGCGGTTAACGCGGCCCTAAGAGGTCGACGACCACCCGCAGCCCGCCGAGCGGGGACCGTTCGAGCCGCACCGACCCACCCGTGCGTTCCCCGGCCCTGCGCACGATGTCCAGCCCAAGCCCGGTGGACCCGGCCCCGCTCACCCCGCGCCGCACGACACCGCCGTCGGGCAGCCCGGGCCCGGCGTCCTCCACGGTCAGCACCGCGCCGCCGTCCCTCGGGCTCAGCGCCACGCGGAACGCCGTGCCGTTGGGGGTGTGCGCGAAGATGTTGCCCAGCAAGGCATCCACGCACGCCTCGAGGTCGGCGCGCGCGAGACCGACCGGCAGCGGACCCGGCGCGACCGCCACGGTCAGCTCCCGCTCGGTGTCCTCGGCGAGCACCGCCCAGAACGCGACGCGGTCCGCGACGACACCGGCCGCGTCGGCGGACTCCGGCGCCGCGCCTCGACGCCGCGCCTGCGCGATGACCTCCGAGACCGCGCGGTTGACCGCGTCGACACCGGCCCCGACTCGTGCCGCGGCGGCGGGGTCGGCGAGGGCGTCGGCCTCCATCCGCAGCGAGGTCAGCGGCGTGCGCACCCGGTGTGACAGGTCGGCGATCGTCTCACGTTCCTCCCGCAGCGCCTCCGCGATCCGCCCCGCGAGGCCGTTCAGCGCGGTGGCGACCACGCCGAGCTCCGCTGGAGCGGTCGTGTTCGCGCGTGCCTCCAACTCGCCGCGCCCGAGCCGGTGCGACACCGCCGCGAGGTCCACGGTGGACCGGACGAACGTGCGCGCGAGCCGGTCCGCGACCAGCAGGCTCACCAGCAGCAGTGCGACGCCGAGGCCGCCGAGCAGGAGCCACGCCCGTGGCACGCCACTCGCCAGTTCGGTGTCGGACACGAACGTGCGGATCACCGCGGGTGATGCGCCGGGCCGGTCCACCGAGAACACGATCTCCCGTCCGCCGGAGACCTCACCCGACTGGCTGATCCCGTGCTCGGCCAGCGTCACCAGCGACGACCGCGATGCCCGCGCGCCGAGCACGTCGCCGTCGACGAACACCGACACGTCGTAGGGCGAGTTGGCGTCCACCTCCCGGACGCTGGCGGCGAGCGAGGACCGCTCAGTGGTGACGACGAGCGAGGTCAGCTCCTGCGCCTCGACCGTCGCGCGCTGCACGGCCCGGTCGGCGGCGACGTTCTCGACCAGCAGGGCGAGCGGCACGAGGAACGCGACCAGCACGAGCGTGGTGGCCGCGGCGACGAGCAGGAGGACACGCCTGCGCACGGTCAGACCTCCGGCGGCGCGAGCCGCACGCCGACGCCGCGGACCGCGTGGAGGTAGCGGGGTGCCTGCGCGGTCTCGCCGAGCTTGCGGCGCAGCCACGACAGGTGCACGTCGACCGTCTTGTCGGCGCCGCCGTAGGGCAGCTGCCACACCTCGGTCAGCAGCTCGCGCTTGCCGACCACCTCACCGGCCCGCGCGGCGAGGTAGTGCAGGAGGTCGAACTCGCGGGGCGTCAGTTCGAGGGTGCGCCCGTCGAGGACGGCCTGGCGGGACCGAGGGTCGACGGTGAGGCCGCCGACGGTGGCCGTCGGGTCGGCCTGCTCACCGCCCCTGCGGCGCAGGACGGCGCGGATGCGTGCGTCGAGCTGCGCGACGCCGAACGGCTTGACCACGTAGTCGTCGGCACCCGCGTCCAGCACGGCGACGATCTCGCTCTCGTCGTCCCTGGCGGTGGCGACGACGACGGGCACGTCGGACACGCCGCGCAGCATCGCCAGCATGGCCGTGCCGTCGAGGTCGGGCAGCCCGAGGTCGAGGACGACGACGTCCGGCCGCGCGCTGACCGCCTGCTCCAGACCGGCCATGGCGGTCGGGGCGGACACCACCGCGTGGCCGCGGTCGGTGAGCCCTCGGATGATCGACGAGCGGATCGTCGCGTCGTCCTCGACGACGAGCACCTGGGCCATGGCTTCAGACCGTAGCGGTTCACCTGCCCTTTCTGTCCGCACATAGGACGACGTTAGGGGTGTCTTAACGTCGCGGCGGGCATACTGCGTGACGTGCGGGTGACGACTGGGTTCGTGTTGTGGGCCGTGGCCGCGGTCGCCGCGACCGCGGTCGGGCTCGCGGCCGTGTCGGCCATCGGGACCGACATCTTCGGCGCGGGGCAGGAGCCGCTCAGCCAGTCCGAAGTGGACCAGCTGCTGGCGAGCCAGACGCAGGCCCCTTCGTCCACGCCGCCGACCACGTCGTCATCGACCGCACCGACGACGACCACGACTCCGACACCGCCCGCCGCCCAGCCGGTGGCGACGCCGACCTCGGGGGGCACGGTCATGTCCCACTGCACCCCGGAGGGCCTCGTCGCGGTCGACTCCGCGACGCCCGCGCAGGGTTACCAGGTCGGCAGGGAGGACCAGTTGGAGGACCACCCGCACGTGACGTTCACCGGCGGCGGGCGGGAGGTCGAGGTCCGGCTGCGCTGTGTGAACGGCGTGCCGAACGCCGAGATCAAGTACGACAGGTGAGCCGGAACCGGTCGGCGAGGTCGTCGGCCACGGCCACGGCATCGGCGTCGCGGGTGCCGTCGATGTCGACGACCGGGAGCCCGAGTTCCTCGGCCTGCTCCGGCCAGATCAACGGTGGCCAGACGTCCGTTGCGCGTTGCCGGACCAGTCGACGATGACCGGTCGGTCGTTCGGCGGCACGAGCAGGTCGTCGACGAGCAGACCCATGGTCTCGCCGTGCCGGGAGGCCATCCGCTCGAACCTCTCCGACGAACAGTCTTGTCCTTGTCCTTGCCGCGCGGGCGAAAATGGATTGTCGGGTCAGGTCAGGCCCACCTTCGCCTCCAGCCGGTCCAGACGCTCCAGCAGCGGCTGGAGTGCCTGACCCATCGCGGCCGCGACCCCGCCGGTGTTCGCCTGCAGGTGCACGTAACCCGCGAGTGCCGCGGAGACGACCTGCCGCACCTGCCGGGCCTCCACCCCCAGCCCACGCAACAGCTCACCCGCGGCGCCGTCCGGCTCGGCGACCAGACCGAGCAGCAGGTGCTCGCAGCCCACGTAGTTGTGCCCGAGGGTGAGTGCCTCCACGACCGTCAGCTCCAGCGCGTTGGCCGCGGTCGCGCTGAACCTGGACGTGCTCGTCTCCGCCCGGTCCGTGGGCAGCTCCCGCACCTGGCGGAGCACCGAGGACGGGTCGACGTCCATCGAGGTCAGCACGTGGAGTGCGAGGTTGCCGCCCTCGGTCAGGATGCCCAGCAGCACGTCGCGGGTGCCGATGTCGGCCGCGCCGCGCTCCTGCGCCGCCGAGATGGCGAGCTTCAGCACGTCACGGGCGCGCTGGGTGAACGACGTCAGCCCGACCAGCGGCTCACCGCCCGAGAGATCCCGGACGGACCTGATCGCCGACACCCGCTTGACCGACTGCTCCAGTGCACGCTGGCAGATCGCGGAGACCGGCAGCCCGATCTCCTTCACACTCTCGGCCAGGTCATCCGGCAGGTACACGTTTATCTTTGGCATGACCCCATGTATACCCCCTCTACGGGTTACACGACAACCAGGGTTGGTGAGAGGAGTCCCCGGCGGGCCAGCGCGGGCCGCACACCCTCGCCGAACCAGTACGCCTCCTCCAGGTGCGGGTACCCCGAGAAGATGAACTCCTCGATGCCGAGCGCGTGGTATTCGGCGATCCGCTCGGCCACCTCCTCGTGGCTGCCGACGAGCGCGGTGCCCGCACCGCCACGCACGAGGCCGATCCCCGCCCACAGGTTCGGGTAGATCTCAAGGGAGTGCGCGCCGCCGTCGTGGGAGCCGTTGTGCAGTGCGACCATCCGCCGCTGTCCCTCCGACTC
This sequence comes from Actinophytocola oryzae, assembly GCF_004364325.1. GTDB lineage: Bacteria > Actinomycetota > Actinomycetes > Mycobacteriales > Pseudonocardiaceae > Actinophytocola > Actinophytocola oryzae. The sequence continues at coordinate 537,887 of NZ_SOCP01000003.1, forward strand.
GCTCGCCGCGAGCTGCTCCTGCGCACGCCGGAACTGCACGGGATCCAGGGCGTCGAGCAGCTTCTGCGCCTCGTGCCACGCCTGCTCCCCGGTGTCGCGGGAGATCGTGTGCAGGCGGATGCCGAACCGGACGTCCCGGTCACCGGCCAGGCCACGCACCCGGCCGATCTTGTCGGCGACCTGCGCCGGTGGTTCGCCCCACGTGAGGTAGACGTCGGCGTGCCGGGCCGCGACGGGCAGCGCGGCAGGCGAGGACCCGCCGAAGTAGACCTGCGGCAGCGGGTCGGGCGGAGCCAGCAGTGTCGCGCCCTCGACCGACAGGTGCTCGCCCGCGAAGTCGAACGGCTTGCCCGTCCACACCCCGCGCACGATCGACAGGAACTCGTCGGTCCGCGCGTAGCGGGTGTCGTGGTCGTGCCAGTCACCGAACCGCCGCTGCTCGACGGCGTCCCCGCCGGTCACGACGTTGAGCAGCAGGCGACCGCCCGAGATGCGCTGGTAGGTGGCCGACATCTGCGCGGCGAGCGTCGGTGAGATCACGCCGGGCCGGAACGCCACGAGGTACTTCAGCGTCCGCGTCTCACGGATGAGCGCGGCCGTGGTCAGCCACGCGTCCTCGCACCACGTGCCGGTCGGGGTGAGCACACCCTCGAAGCCCAGCTGCTCGGCCGCGCGCGCGATCTGGGCCAGGTAGTCGATGTCGGGCTTGCGTGCCGCCGCCGGGCCGATGGACTTGTCGGCGTGGAAGCGTTCCACGATCGTGCGGCCGTCGCCGGTGGTGGGCAGGAACCAGTGCAGCTTCACGGTCATCGGGTCATCCCTTGTTGAGATCGTTGACATAGCGGCGGTCCACGAACTTCGCGAAGTCGACGTGGCCGGGCAGCACGCCGTCCTCGCTGAACGCGTCGGCGAGCTCCTGTTCCGAGCCGATCACCTCGTCGTCGAGCGGCACCGGCGCGTCCGGGCCCGACGCCGTGGCCGCACGGGTGACCTCGACCGACAGTCCGGTCTCCTTCGCCCACGCCTGCGCCCACTCCTCCTGGTGGGTGACCGACCAGCGCTCCGCCTTCGCGTGGCGCAGCACGTAGTCGTGGATGGCCGAGTTGACGCCCGCGTCGGACAGCGAGGTGGTGCCCGCGACGAGGAACGTGTAGCCGTTGGCGGTGCCCTGACCGTCGTCGAGGACCCGCGCGTCGGACTCGAGCACGGCCTGCGAGGTGTAGGGGTCCCAGACCGCCCACGCGTCGATCTCGCGCTGGTTGAACGCGCCGAAGGCGTCGGCCGGTTGCAGGAACGTCAGCTTCACGTCCCGTGTGGACAGTCCGGCCCTGCGCAGCGTCAGCAGGATCTGGCCGTGCGCCGAGCTGCCCTTCGCGACCCCGACCGACTTGCCGCGCAGGTCCTTCACCGACCTCAGCGGCGAGCCGGGTGGCACGAGGATGGCGTCGCCCGCGACACTGCCCTGCGAGCTGGAGACCGCGGCGATCTTCGCGTTGGCCGCCGCGGCGAAGATCGGTGGCGTGTTGCCGACCCTGCCGATGTCCACGCCGCCCGCCGAGACGGCCTCGAGCAGCGGCGGACCGGAGGTGAAGGTCGCCCACTCGATCTTGTACGGCAGGTCGCCGAGCTGGCCCGCCGCGGTCAGCAATGCCTTCGAGCCGCCCTTCTGGTCACCCACCTTGAGGGTCACCCTGGCCAGCTCGGCCGCGCTCACCGGCTTCGGCACAGAGGACGTCGTCGGCTCGTTCGCTGTGCCGCAGGCGGCGAGCAGCAGCGCGAGGACGGGAATCGCCTTACGCAGAAGCATGTTCGGTCACTCCCAGGTCGGTGAGAACGCGGGCACGCACGTCGAGGTGGTCGTCGAGCCTGCGTGGTCGGGCATGGGTGAGCACGTGTTCGGTGACGATCGTGCCGCCGTCGAGGACCAGGACCCGGTCGGCGAGCAGCAGCGCCTCGTCGACGTCGTGGGTGACGAGCAGGACACCCGGCCGGTGGCGCGCCCAGAGATCGGCGACGAGCGAGTGCATGGCGAGCCGGGTCAGCGCGTCGAGTGCGCCGAACGGCTCGTCGAGCAGCAGCAGGTCCGGCTCGCGAACCAGTGCTCTGGCAAGGGAGAGCCGCTGCGCCTCGCCGCCGGAGAGCGTGCGGGGCCACGCGTCGGCGTGGTCGGCCAGGCGCACCTCGGCGAGCGCCCGTTCGGCCAGCTCGCGGTCGGTGCCGCGGCCACGCAGGCCGAGCACGACGTTGCGCCACACCCGCCGCCAGGGCAGCAGCCTCGGCTGCTGGAACGCGACGGACACCGTGCCGCGCACCGACACCCGTCCGTCCACTTCGGAGTCGAGACCCGCGAGCACCCGCAGCAGGGTGGACTTGCCGGAGCCACTTCGCCCGAGCAGGGCGACGAACTCGCCCGGCGCGATGCCGAGATCGAGGTTCGCGAGCACCACCCTGGCACCGAAGCGTTTGGTGAGGCCGTGGACCTCGACGGTCAGCCCGTCCGCCATCGCAGCGCCCTCCTCTCCAGCAGCCGCACGAGTGCGTCGGTGACGAGCCCGAGTACCGCGTAGACGACGAGCCCCACGACGATCACGTCCGTGCGCAGGAACTCACGCGCGTTGTTGATCAGGTAGCCGAGGCCCGCGTCGGCGTTGACGGTCTCGCCGACGATCAGCGCGAGCCACGCGATGCCGAGCGACTGCCGAAGCCCCACGAGGGTCTGCGGCACGGCCGAGGGCAGGACCACGTGGCGAAGCCGTTCCCAGCGCGTGAAGCCGAGTGCGGTCGTGGCCTCGACGAGCTGGTCGTCGACGTTGCGGATGCCCGAGTGCACGTTGAGGTACAGGGGAAACGCGACGCCGAGCGCGACCAGGACGATCTTCGGCTCCTCCCCGATGCCGAACCAGAGGATGAACAGCGGGATGAGCCCGAGGAAGGGCAGCGTGCGCAGCATCTGCACGGGTGGGTCGATCAGCACGTTGCCCCAGTCGGACAGCCCCGCGACCACCCCCAGCACGACCGCGACCGCGGCGCCGCACAGGAACCCGGTGCCGACCCGCGTGACCGACACGGCGAACGCCTCGCCCAGCTCGCCGGAGCGGGCGGTGTCGATGCCCGCCCGCAGGACGGTCCACGGCGAGCTGAGCTTGTCCGGTGGCAGCAACCCGGTCGCGGACGCGACCTGCCACAGGGCGACGAGCGCGAGCGGGCTGAGCCAGCGCCGCAGGTCGGGCAGCCTTGCGCGCCGTTTTGGCCGCACCGGCGGCGCGGGTGCGGCGACCCGGTCCAGCAGGTCCACAGTGGACATGGGGGTTCCTCTCGAGGCATGCCGAACTGGCGCGGCCACGAGTGGACGCGCAGGAGTGGGGCTTCGGTGAGGCGGCTGCTACTCGGTTACCGGGAACACGCCTGGGCGCAGACCCGCACGAAGTCGACGTGGCGTCGCTTGGTCAGGGCGGGAGTCACGTGTCTCATCGCAACATCCCGTCGACACCTGGTCAACGCTGTGAGAGAAGCTTCCACAAGATGGGATCAGCCGGCGCGCTGGGCCACCCATTCGTCGTACTCGGTGTCGTCCGGCGGCGTGGCGGCGATGACCCCGTCGAGGAGGGCACGCGCGGTGGCGAGCCCGTCGATCGCGGCCGTGATGCGCTCGCGTTCCCCGAGCAGGTGCGGCAACAGCTGCGGACAGCCCGGCGCGAGCCCGGCGCCGGTGTCGACCATGCAGGGCAGGACTTCCTTGATGAACGCGGTGTTGAGCCCCGCCGCGAGCAGCATCCGCACGTGCCGCACGACGTCCACATCGGACTCCGCGTAGACGCGGTAGCCGTTCGGGGTGCGGCCCGGCGTGAGCAGGCCCTGCTCCTCGTAGTACCGCAGCGACCGCTCGCTGACCCCGGCCCTGTCGGCAAGCTCCCCGATACGCACGACTTGACATTAACACCAGTGTGAGGCTTTAGCGTCCGGGTCATGAACGAACCCGTGACAGTGCTCGGCCTCGGCCCGATGGGCCACGCGATCGCGTCGGCCTACGTGGCGGCAGGCCATCCGACGACCACCTGGAACCGCACCGCGACCCGACCGACGCCGGCGGGCGCCACCCGGCTGCCCGACGCGACGGCGGCGGTGTCGGCGAGCGGGACCGTGGTCGTGTGCCTGCTGGACTACGACGCGGCGCGGTCGGTGCTGACACCGCTCGCCGGCACCCTGCGCGGCCGCGTGGTGGTGAACGTGACGAGCGGCTCCCCCGACGCGGCCCGCTCGATGGCCGCGTGGACGAGCGACCACGAGATCCCCTACGCCGACGGCGCGATCATGACCCCGGCGACGACGATCGGCACGACCGCCGCCACCATCCTCCACAGTGGACACCCGACGACCGCGCTGGCCCCGCTGGGCGGCACCCACACCTACCTCGGCGCGGACCCCGGCCGGGCGGCGGCGTTCGACGTGGCGCTGCTGGACATCTTCTGGACGTCGGTGACCGGCGTCGCCCACGCGTTCGCCATGGCCCGCAGCGAGAACATCACCGCGACCGAACTGGCGCCGCTGGCCAACGGCATCGCCGACCTGCTGCCGGTCGTCATCGACGACCACAGCGCCCGGCTGGCGAAGGGCGACCACGCGGGCACCTTCTCCAACCTCCACTCCGCGGCGGCGGGCATGGCCCACATCATCGAGACGGCCGAGGCGCGCGGCATCGACGCGGGCGTCATGCGGGCGGCCCACGCGTTGGTCCGCGCGGCCGTCGACGCGGGCCACGGCACCGACGGTGTCTCCCGCCTGACCGTCGAACTGGAGGCCGCCCGGCACGTTTCGTGACACGTCCGGGTGACCGCACGGCGAGTGCCGTTGCGTCATGGGCGGCACCCCCGCGAGTCTGGGATGGACTGTCGTGGAGGTGGACCTGGTGCCCCATGCACCGCTGTGGTCGCTGTCGGCCACCGAGCTGACGGCCGCGTTGCGTGGCGGGTCGGTGTCCGCGGTCTCGGTCATGGAGTCGGTGCTCGCCCGCGTCGAGGCCGCCGACCCCCGGCTGCACGCGTTCGTGGAGGTGGACGTCGAGGGTGCGATGGCGGCCGCGGCAGCCGCCGACGAGGCGTACCGGGAGGGCACGGCAGGCCCGCTGAGCGGGGTCCCGGTCTCCGTCAAGGACCTGAGCCGGGTGATCGGGATGCGGACCGGCTTCGGCCGGGCTCGCCGTCCGACGACCCCGGACACGCGCGACGACCTCACCGTGGCGCGGCTCAGGGCCGCGGGCGCGATCCTGTTCGGGAAGACACGCACACCGGAGCGTGGCTACAGCTACTCCTCGACGTCCAGCGACGGCGTCTCGACACGCACGCCCTGGCGGCTCGACCTCGGGGCAGGCGGGTCGAGCAGCGGCGCCGCGGCCGCCGTCGCGGCAGGCATGGGCCCGGTCGCGTTGGGCACGGACGGCGCTGGCTCCGTCCGCCTCCCTGCCGCGCTGTGCGGTGTCGTGGGGCTGAAGCCGTCGTTCGGCAGGATTCCGGTGTACCCGCTGCACGACCCGTACGCGGCCTCCTTCGTCCACATAGGACCGCTGACTCGCACGGTCGCCGACGCCGCCCTCTTCCTCGACGTGACCCAGGGCGCCGATCCCCGGGACCCGCTTTCCTGGTCGGACTCGGCGACCTTCACGCGGACGAGCGCCACCCCGTCGGGGCTTCGGCTGGCCTGGCTGGAGCAGCCCGCTGAGGCGATGCGGGTGGACACCGAGGTCGCCGGGATCACGTGGAACTCCGCGTGCAGGCTCAGCCGTGCCCTTGGCTGCACGCCTCCCGTGCGCCTGCCCGGCCTCGGCGACCAGAGCGAGGTGCAGCGGGTGCTGTGGGAGTGCGCGCAGGCCACGAGTTACTCGGAACCGCTCGCGGACTCCGTTCCCGAGCCGCTGCGACGCATGGTGCGTCGCGGGTACAGCCGCACGATGACCGAGCTCGGCGCCGCCGGGCGGGCGCGGACCGCCCTCTTCCACAGCGTCCGGACGTTGTTCCAGAACTACGACGTGGTGATGACACCGACCTGTCCCGTCGCCGGCTGGCCGCACGACCGGCCCGTCGGGCTGTCGCCCGCGGAGGACGACCCGATGCGTGCCGGGGTGGACGTCTACCCGTTCAACCTCACCGGCAACCCGGCGATCAGCCTGCCCGCCGGGTGGACCGCCGGTGGGCTCCCGGTCGGGCTGCAGCTGGTGACGGGGTGGCGTGCGGACCTGCTCCTGCTGGAGGTGGCGTTCGCGTTCGAGCGGGTCCAGCCGTGGGCGGACCACTGGCCGGTGCTCGACGAGACGCGCCAGAAGGCCCGCCGCGCCCGGAAGGTCGTCGGCTCACGACGGTCCTAGCCCGCGCTCGGTCGTGTGTTTGCCGGTGACGCACGCCCGGCGGTAGCGTGCCGGCTGGATGCGCTTACACGAAAGGGATCGCCGGTGGGAGCCCCCACGGTCTACGACGTCGCCGAGCGGGCGAACGTCTCCATCGCGACGGTGTCCCGGGTGTACCGCAACCCGGGCTCGGTACGCGAGCAGACCAGGGACCGCGTGCTCACGGTCGCGAGGGAGCTCGGCTACGTGCCGAGCGGCAACGCACGCGGCCTCGCCACCAACACCACCGGAGTGCTCGGGCTGTGCTTCCCGGACCACGCCGACCCGGAGCTCGACGAAATCGAGGAGCAGACCCTCTACGCCGACGAGATCACCAGGGGCATGGAGCGGGCGGCCCGGCGGCACGGGTACGCGCTCCTGATCGCCGCGTCGCTCGCCGACGGGCCGGAGAGCCTCGTCGCGTCGGTCGCGGGCCGGGTCGACGGCTTCGCCGTGCTGGCGAGGACGATCGCCACCGCGGACCTGGAGCTGATGGTGCGGCGGCTGCCGGTCGTGATGATCGCCGGGCCGCGCGAGGTCGACCACCTCGACCACATCGAGGTCGCGAACGCCGACGGCGAGCGGGAGCTGACCACCCACCTGATCGCCGACCACGGCCTGCGGCGGCTGGCCTTCGTCGGCGGCGCGGACGACTCTCCTGACGCGGACGCCCGCTTCCTCGGCTTCCAGGAGGCGCTCCGCGAGGCGGGCCTCCCCGTGCCCGAGGAACCGGCCGAGCGCGGCGACTTCACGCAGGCGGGCGGCCGGGCCGCCACGCACCGCCTCCTCGACCGCGGCCCGCTGCCGGAGGCACTCGTGTTCGCCAACGACCAGATGGCGGTCGGCGCGTACGAGGTGCTGGAACGCCGGGGGGTGCGTGTCCCGGCGGACGTCGCGGTGGTCGGCTTCGACGGCATCGTCCTCGGCCGGGTGGTCCGCCCGAGCCTCACGACCGTCACCCAGCCGATGCGCCGCCTCGGCGAGACCGCGGTGGACCTGTTGATCGAGCGTCTCACGGAGCCGACCCGCGCGCCGCGTTCGGTGTTGCTGCCGGTCACGCAGACCCGCCGCGCCAGCTGCGGCTGCCGCCCACCGGCCTGAACCCCGGTCCGTGTTCCTTGCGGGGGATCACCCGCCCGCCTAATGTATGCGCTTACAGGACGTACGCCGCCGAGGGGGGTCGCCGTGTCCGCGCGTCAGGACTGGGAACGACGGATCGGCCTGCCCAGCGACCGCCCGCTGACCGGGGCCACCGCGCTGCCACCGCCCGACGGCCTGACCGCGACACCGGGCACCGCGCACGTGCACCTCGACTGGCAGCCCGTCGACGGCGCGCTCGGCTACCTGGTCCACCGCGCGACCGAGGCGGACGGCCTGTTCGAGCCGCTCGACCACCTCGGCGGCGACGTGCTCGCGGTCCCCCACCCGCCCTACGCCGACACCCTCGTCGAGCCGGGCGCGACCTACCACTACAAGGTCGCCACCTGGACCGACGGCGGCGCGGGCGAGCTGTCGGCCCCGGTGCACGCGGGCCAGGACCCGGACGGCAGCCGCGCGGTCACCGTGACGGTGGGTGCCGACGCGGAACCCTCTGCCCTGCCGGACGTCTGGCGGCGGATGATCGGCGCCGAGCACCTCTCCCTGCTCGTCTGGGACGGGCCCGGCCCCGGCGGCTCCGACGTGGCCGCCGAGTACGCCGAGGCCCTCGCGATCATGCGGGACGAGATCGGCGTGCGGACCGTCCGCGCGCATGGCACGTTCCTGCCGGAAACGGTTTCCGTCCGGCCCGACGGCTCCTTCGACTTCGCGGGCCTCGACGAGGTGTACGACCGGTTCCTCGCCACCGGTCTGAAGCCGGTCGTCGAGCTGTCGTTCATCCCGGCCGAGCTGGCCGAGGACCCCGACTACACGGTCTTCGAGTACCACGCGCGGGTGTCGGTGCCCCGCGAGTGGGACCGGTGGGGCGACCTCGTGCGGGAGCTGACCGTTCACCTGAGGAACCGCTACGGCGCCGACGAGGTCGCGACGTGGGAGTTCGAGGTGTGGAACGAGGCCAACCTCGCGGTGTTCTGGAGCGGCACGCAGGAGGACTACCACCGGCTGTACGAGATCGCGGCCAGGGAGATCAAGGCGGTCGACCCGCGCATCCGGGTGGGCGGCCCCGCGTCGGCCGCGGCCGGGTGGGTCGGTGACCTGCTCGCACACTGCCGCGCGCACGACGTGCCGGTCGACTTCGTGTCCACGCACACCTACGGGAACGCGCCGCTGGACCTGCGCCCGCTGACCAGTTCCTTCGCCGCGCTCACCGGACGGCCAGAACCCGAGATCCTGTGGACCGAGTGGGGTGTCACGCCGACGCACTTCAACCCGGTCAGCGACGCGGTGTTCTCCGCGCCGTTCGTGTTGCGGGGCATGAAGAGCGCGCTCGCGTCGACGGACTGCCTCGCGTACTGGGTGTGCTCCGACCAGTTCGAGGAGCTCGGCTGGCCGCCCAGGTTGCTGCACGGCGGTTTCGGCCTGCTGACGGTGGGGAACCTGCGAAAACCGCGGTTCTGGGCCCTGTACCTGCTGTCCCGGCTCGCAGGCGGCCGGGTGCCCGCGACGTGTACGGGAGACGGCGGCGGCTCGCTCGTCGAGGCACTGGCCACCCGCATCGAGGACACCGTGGACGTGTTGGTGTGGAACGGAACCCTCGACCAGTCCAAGGTGGATGGCGCACCGGGGCTCGACCGTGACGTCACGGTCGAGGTCACCGGTCTGGCGCCCGGCACGTACACGGTGGCGTCCGCGCGAGTGGACGAGCACCACGCCAACATCGCGCGCTCGTGGGCGGCGCTCGGTGGCGGCGACTGGCCGGACGACGAGCAGTGGATCACGTTGCGGGCCACCGACACGCTGCCGATCGAGTACCTTGCTGAGGTGGTGGTCGGCGACGACGGGGTCGCGCGGACCGCCGTCGAGCTGCCCATGCCCGGGATCCGGTCGCTACGGCTGACCCGGAGCTGACCGACGCGAGGGAGTTGTCCATGGCCGTGCCATCCTGGCTCGCCGATGCCGTGCTCTACCAGATCTACCCGCAGAGCTTCGCGGACAGCAACGGCGACGGCATCGGCGACCTGAACGGCATCGAGTCCAAACTGGACTATCTCGCGTGGTTGGGCGTGAACACGGTGTGGCTCAACCCGTGCTTCGCCTCACCCATGCGCGACGCGGGCTACGACGTGAGCGACTACTACGCGATCGACCCGCGCTACGGCAGTCGCGACGACCTGGCCAAGCTCGTGGACTCCGCGTCCCGCAGGGGAATCCGCGTACTGCTCGACCTGGTGGCAGGCCACACGTCCGATCAGCACGAGTGGTTCGTCCGTTCGGCCGACGACGTGAACGACCACCGTTACATCTGGGCGGACCGCCAGGGACCGGGTTTCCAGCCGTCACCGGGTACCCGCCCCGGGTTCTACCTGCCGAACTTCTTCCCCGTGCAGCCCGCGCTGAACTTCGGCTACGGCAGGACGAACCCCGCGGAGCCGTGGCGTCAGCCCGTCGACGCGCCGGGTCCGCGGGAGAACCGCCAGGCGCTGCGGGACATCATGGACTACTGGCTGCGCACCGGGGTCGCGGGTTTCCGCGTGGACATGGCGTCGTCGCTGGTGAAGGACGACCCCGGCAAGAAGGAGACCGCCGCGCTGTGGCGGGAGCTGCGCGGGTGGCTCGACCACTCGCACCCGAACGCCGCCCTGTTCAGCGAGTGGGCGCAGCCGCAGGTCTCGGTGCCCGCGGGGTTCCACGCGGACTTCTTCCTGCACTTCGGCAGCAGCCAGGCCTTCCGCTCGCTGTTCCACAACGGCGCGGTGTACGACCACTCGTACCGTCCGAGACCGTGCTACTTCGACGGTTCCGGCGCGGGCACGGTGTCGGACTTCCTCGCGGAGTGGGCGACCGCGACCAGCGTCATCAGGGAGGACGGGCACATCATCCTGCCCACGGCCAACCACGACTTCCCGCGCCTGGTGGCCGGTTCCCGCACCGCAGAGCAGGCCCGTGCCGCGCTGGTGTTCATCCTGACGTGGCAGACCCTGCCCGCGATCTACTACGGCGACGAGATCGGCATGCAGTACCAGCCGGGGCTGCCGGACTTCGAGGGCAGCGTGCTGGGCCTGTCGTGGGCGGGTTACAACCGCGCGGGCTCCCGGACGCCCATGCAGTGGGACCGCAACGACCCCGAGGTGACCTACCTGCCGCCACACCCGTCGCCGACCCGGCCGAACGTCGCGGACCAGCGGGCGGACGCGTCGTCGACGCTCAACCTCGTGCGCGAGCTGATCGCGTTACGCAGGTCGAACCCGGAGCTGGGTTCGTCGGGAAGCGTTCAGGTGGTGAACCCCGGCTACCCGTTCGTCTACCGCCGGGGCGGGAAGTTCACCGTGGCGGTGAACCCCGCGTTCGAGCCCGCCGTGACGGACATTCCGATCACCGGCACCCAGATCCTGGGCGCGGGCGTGTCGGTGCACGACGGCGTCCTGCACATGACCGGCTCGAGCTACGCGATCTTCGCCGACTGACCGCGCCACCCAGTGCACTGAAGGACGCCTTCCTAACGCTGGGCGTTACGAAGGACGCCTTCAGTGCGTCGGCTGGGCGCGGTTCTAGTGGGACTCACGGGTCGGGGGCGTGGTCGTGGCGCCGCGCAGGAAGTCCAGGTCCGCGCCCTCGTCGGCCTGCAGGACGTGGTCGACGTACATGCGCTGCCAACCGCGTGCCGGGGTGGCGAAGGCGTCGGCCGCGGCCTGCGCGACCGGTCGGGCGTCGAGGTCCGGCACCTCCACCTCCAGGCGCCTGTTCGGCACGTCCAGGAGGATCGGGTCGCCGGTGCGCACCTTCGCCAGCGGGCCGCCCGCGGCCGCCTCCGGGGCCGCGTGCAGTACGACCGTGCCGTACGCGGTGCCGGACATCCGCGCGTCGCTGATGCGGACCATGTCACGCACGCCCCTGGCCAGTAGCTTCGCCGGCAGCGGGAAGTTGCCGACCTCCGGCATGCCCGGGTAGCCCTTCGGGCCGCAGCCACGCAGCACGAGCACGGAGTCCTCGTCGACGTCGACCGTGTCGACGGTCGCGTTGAAGTGCTCGATCGAGTCGAAGACGACCGCGCGGCCCCGGTGGGTCAGCAGGCCCGGCGTGGCCGCCGCCGGCTTGATGACCGCGCCGGACGGGGCCAGGTTGCCGTGCAGCACGGCGATGCCTGCCGACTCCTGCAGCGGTGTCGCGCGGGGGTGGATGACCGTCTCGTCGTGGATGCGGGCGTCGGACAGGTACGACGTCAGCGGCCTGCCCGTGACCGTGATCGGGTCGGGGGACAGCAGGTCCTCGACCTCGCGCAGCACCGCGAGCAGGCCGCCTGCCCGGTGGAGGTCGTCCATCAGGTGCTTCCCGGCGGGCTGGAGGTCGACGAGCAGCGGGACGCCGGAGCCGGTGCGGTCGAAGTCGTCGAGGGTCAGGTCCACGCCGAGACGCCCCGCGATGGCCAGCAGGTGGACGACGGCGTTGGTCGAGCCGCCGATCGCGGCGAGGGCGACGATCGCGTTCAGGAACGACGCCCGCCGCAGGACCGTGCTCGGACGGCGGTCCTCGGTCACCATCGACACCGAGAGGCGGCCCGACTGGTGTGCCAGCTCCAGCAGGCCGCTGTCCGGCGCGGGGGTGCCCGCGAGGCCCGGGATCGTCATGCCGAGCGCCTCGGTCACGCACGCCATCGTGGAGGCCGTGCCCATCGTGTTGCAGTGGCCCCTGCTGCGGATCATGGACGACTCCGAGCGCATGAAGTCCTCGCGCGAGAGCGTGCCGGCACGGACCTCCTCCGACAGGCGCCACACGTCCGTGCCGCAGCCGAGCGGGGTGCCCCTGAAGTGGCCGGTGAGCATCGGGCCGCCCGGCACGACGAGCGCGGGCAGGTCGACCGAGCAGGCGGCCATCAGCAGGGCCGGGATCGTCTTGTCGCAGCCGCCGAGCAGCACCACGCCGTCGATCGGGTTGGCGCGGAGCATCTCCTCGGTCGCCATGGCCGCGAGGTTGCGGAACAGCATGGCGGTCGGCCGCAGCAGCGTCTCGCCCAGCGACACGACCGGCAGGTGCAACGGAACGCCACCGGCCGCCCACACTCCGTCGGCGACCGAGCGGGAGACCTCGGTCAGGTGGGCGTTGCAGGGCGTGAGGTCCGAGGCGGTGTTGGCGATCGCGATGTGCGGGCGACCGTCAAATGCGTCGCGCGGCAGACCCCTGCGCATCCACGCGCGGTGGATGTAGGCGTTCCGGCCGTCTCCGGCGTACCACTGCTGGCTGCGGCGCTGCGACTCAGACATGATCGAACGGTACCGCCGGACGTCACCCTTTCGGGAGGTTCGCGTATCTGGCTGGACTTGCGACTCCTCTTGTTGGTAACAATCAGTTAGGCAGTTCGATGAAACCAACAGGGGTCCTTCGAACATCCAACGAATTGTCAGCAGTGAGTGATAGACATACTCCACACAGGCACACAACCAAACCGGGGAACATCATGTCCGCGCTAGCAGAAGGTCTGAACCACAGAGCCCTGTCCATGCTGAGAGCAGTCGTCGCGGGCCGCGCGCAGATGCGCTGCTCCAGCGAGCCGGACCTGTTCATAGACGGCGTGCCGTGCTGTGACCAGTACCTTGCTCACACACTCGCCCACGAGGGCTTCATCGAGCCGGCGCACCAGGGGGCCGTCGGCAAGCTGGTGCCCGCCGCACTCACCGACGCGGGTCTCGCCGCGCTGGCCCCGGCACCCGCCGCGGCCTGATCTGACTGGGCCGATTGCCTGATCATCTGGGAAAACGGCAATAACTCCCGCGGTAATCGGACGGACACGCATCGCAGACCTCTTTAGCGACGTTAATCAACCGACAATTGCCACCGAGAGTTACGGCAATTCTCGCCGCTGGGTAACCCGTCGCTCACTACCGGCAAACGCCGAGGACCGCGCCGAACCCCGGGAGCCGCCGACCGATCGGGTCGGCCACCGGACACCGCGCACACGGACCGGGCGGGCCCGCGCCACGACCGCGCGCCTGTTCGTCGAGGCGGCGGAGGAGGGGGCAGCAGACCTTCGCCGCCGACCTCGGCGCACCTCCACCGACCATCGCGACACGCCCGAAGGCGGCATCCACGAAAGTGTGAGCCGGCTGGACCCTTCTGGGGGAGGGGCCCAGCCGCCCGTGTCAGTCGAGCAGGTCCTGGACCGTGCCCGCACCCACCGGGCGGTTGCCCTCGCGGATGGTGAAGCCCTGCCGGCGGTCATGGCGATCGGCTTGCCCGGGTCGATCACCATCTCGACCGAGTCGCCGGGGTGGGCGAACTCCGTGTCGCGAAGGACCACCGTGCCGACCACGTCCGTCGTGCGGAAGTAGCACTGCGGCTGGTACCGGCTCGCGAAGCCCGTCGACCTGACGCCCTCCGCCGTCGAGAGCAGGTCGACCTCGACGAACCGGCTGTGCGGCGCCACCGAGCCCGGCGCGCACAGGACCTGCCAGACGATCGCCCCTCACGCGGTTTCAGCCCAGCGCGCTCGCCGGGCCGGGTGCGCCGGTGAAGCCACCGAGCACGGTGTCGGCGCCGACCGTGCGCCACCACTCGAACTGATCCTCGGTCTCGATGTCGCCGACGACCACCGGGGTGCCGGTGCCCCGGACGAGCGGCACCATGTCCCTGATCGCGCGGGTGAACAACGCGTCGTCGTTCGCCCGGTTCGCGATGCGGGTCACCACCCGCGTCGACATCTTCACGGCGTGGATCGGCAGGTCCTCGAGGCACGCGAGATCACCGCTCGTCGTGCCGAACTCGTAGAGCACGACCGACAAACCCAGGTCCACCAACACGTCCAGGTTGTCCTCGGCGAGGCCGTCGTTCATGCACAGCGCCTGCACCGGCATCCCGAGCCGCAGCTCACCGGGTGACATACCCGCGTCCGACAGCACCGCCTGCACAGTGGACACCAGGTCCGGGTCGCCTGCCAGCTCCTTGGTCAGCTCCACGTAGAGCACCGGCCGACCGGGCAAGGCCTTCACGTCCTCGCACGCGCGGCCGAGCATCCAGCGACCGATCGGCAGCGACAGACCGGTCTCCCGCAGGGCCTGCAGGCAGCGTTCGTGGTCCAGCGTCCCGTCGGGGTGGTCCCATCGCAACAGTGCCTGCACCGCGCGGACCTTGCGGTCCGACACGGACACCAGGGGCTGGTACTCCAGCCCGATCTCGCCGCTCTCCCACGCGCCCGGCATGGTGCTGGCGAGGTTGAAGCGCTCGCGGTCGACGGCGTTCTGCTGCTCGTCGACCATGTCCCACTGTCTTCGCCCGCCCGACTTCAACCGCCGCAGCGTGATGTCCGTGGCACGTAACAGCTCCGCGGGCGTCGAGTCCGGCTTCGGGTCGTGCAGCACGGCGATCGTGGCGGTCGCGGCGACGCCGTGGTCGCCGACGAACACCGGCTCGGCCAGCTCCTCGTTGATGCGCATGGCCATCGTCGCGCACGTCGGCGTGGTCGACCGGTGCTCGACCAGCACGCCGAACTCGTCGCCGTCGAACCGCGCGACGGTCGCCTTCTCGTCGGCGAACATGTCGAGCAGGCGTCCCGCGACCGTCTGCAGCAGACGGTCGCCGACGTGACGGCCGAGGCCGTCGTTCACCGCGTGGAAGCCGTCGAGGTCGATGTGCAGGACCGTGATCTCCTCGGCGGCGTTCTTGCCGGACAGCGCCTCCTCCAGCCTGCCCTCGAACCGCTGCCGGTTCGGCAGTCCGGTGAGCGCGTCGTGGACGGACTGGAACTGCAGCCTGCTCTCGAGGTAGTGCCGCTCCGAGACGTCCTCGACGCTCGTCGCGTAGAAGCGCGGCGTGCCGTCGCTGTCCCGCAGCACCGACGCGGACAGGTACACGAGCGCGTCGTCGCCGTCGCTCTTGCGGAGGCTGCGCCGCTCGCGGAACGGCAGCGACCCCTCCTCGTGCAGCACCTGGTACCGCAGGCTCAGGTAGTCCACGTCGTCCGGGCGGAAGAGCTCGTCGAGCCGGGTGGCGGCGAGCTTGCCGCCCTGGTGCTCCAGGATGTCCGCGAGCGCACGGTTGGCGCGGATGATCCCGAAGTCGAGGTCGGTGATCACCATGCCGACGCTGGAGATCGAGAAGACCTCCTCGAACTTCGCCTCACTGTCCCGCAGCGCCGTCTCGGCGTTCTCACGGGCCCGGATCAGGGCGCGGGTCAGCGTCTCCTGCTCCTCGGACTGACGCTGGCGCATCGACTCGGCGAAACCCTTGGCCAGCGCGCTGAACACCATGACCAGACGGCCGGGCAGCCCGACGAGGTCTGCGACCCCGGACAGCTTCGGCATCTGCGCACCCAGTACCTTGATCGACGAATCCACACAGTCGGGACTGCTCAAACCCAAGTCCACCAACTGATCCGCGACAGCCATGACCGCGGCGTCATCGAACGGCTCTCCGCGTACGGCGTCGACGATTCTGCCGAGTGCGTCGTTCAGGCCGCCCTCGACGTCCTCGCGTGGCCGCGCGATGTAGATGACCTGCTCGAGCGCCCCCGCCCACTCGCGCGCGAGTTCAGGTCGATCCACCGGAGCCTTCCGATGGCCAGGTCATTGGTTTGTCCTTCTCCGGTCAGCGGGTTGTGACATTACCAGTGAATGCGCAACCCCTCTGCACCCAAACGGGGACCAGTCACCGATGTTGTGAACACTTTACGTGTAACGATGTAGGCCATTCAGGTGAACTACCGTCGGTAACGACCAATCCGTTCGGGTACCCCGCGCACGGAACGCAACCGCGCTTCGGGACCACCGGAAGGCGGTCAGTACATTACTAACTACCAGCCGCACGCCCGCCGAACCACCACTGATTCCACCACGCCACGACAGGTTTCTGTGGAGAACTTGTTCTTACGTGCGGAGATCGGCTTCGACGATGTGCTCGGGCCGGACCGGCACCCGGGTCAGCGCGATGCCCGTCGCGGCGCGGATCGCGGCCACCACCGCGGGGGTCGAGGACAGGGTCGGTGGCTCGCCGACACCGCGCAACCCGTACGGCGCGTGAGGATCGGCGCGCTCCAGCACGTCGATGGTCATCGGCGGCATGTCGAGGACCGTGGGGATCAGGTAGTCGGTGAACGACGGGTTGCGCACAACCCCGTCGACGACCTGGATCTCCTCCATCACCGCGAGCCCGAGCCCCTGCGCCGAGCCGCCCTGGATCTGGCCGATCACCGCGTCCGGGTTCATCGCCCGGCCGACGTCCTGCGCGCACACCAGCTCCACCACACGTACGAGCCCCAGGTCGACGTCCACGTCGACCACCGCGCGGTGCGCGGCGAACGCGTACTGGACGTGCGCGACGCCCTGTCCGGTCACCGGGTCGATGGGTTGGGTCGGCCGGTGGTGCCACTCGACGGTCCGCTCGACCGGCTCGTCGCCGAGCACGTCGGCGAGGTCCGCGAGCACTTCGTTGGACGCCGACACGATCTTCCCGCCCACCATGGCCGACGCCGGGAGCCCCCGGCTCACCGCGCGTTCGAGCACAGCCGAACGGACCTCCGCGCAGGCCGCCCGGACCGCGCCACCCGTGACGTAACTCTGCCGGGACGCGGAGCTGGACCCCGCGCTGCCGACGAACGTGTTGGACGGCTGGATCTGCACCCGCTGCACACCCAGCTCGGTCCTCGCGATCTGCGCCTTCAGCGTGACGAGCCCCTGGCCGACCTCGGCAGCGGCCGTGTGGACGGACACGACCGGCTCGCCCGCGATCACCTCGAGGCGCACCCGTGCGGTCGAGTAGTCGTCGAACCCCTCGGAGAAGCCGACGTTCTTGATGCCGACGCCGTAGCCGACGCCACGCACGACACCCTCGCCGTGCGTGGTGTTGGCGACGCCGCCCGGCAGCTCACGCAGGTCCCTCGGCCCGTCGGGGACAGCGGGCATCGGCTTGGCACGCACGCGTTCGAGCAGCTCGGCGACGGGCGCCGGCGAGTCGATCACCTGTCCGGTCGGCATGGCCGAGCCGCGCTCGACGGCGTTGCGGACACGCAGGTCGACCGGGTCCATGCCCAGCGCGGCGGCGAGCTTGTCCATCTGTGACTCGTAGGCGAAGCACGCCTGCACCGCGCCGAAGCCGCGCATCGCACCGCAGGGCGGGTTGTTGGTGTAGACGCCGTACGCGTCGATGTGCACGTTCGGCACCCGGTACGGGCCGGCGCCGAGCGTCGCGGCGTTGCCGGTGACGGCCGCGGTGGTGGACGCGTACGCGCCGCCGTCGAGCACCAGCCTCGCCCTGACGTAGACGAGGTCGCCGTCGCGGGTGGCGCCGTGCTCGTACCGCATCTTCGCCGGGTGGCGGTGCACGTGCCCGAAGAACGACTCCTCCCGGCCGTACACGATCTTGACCGGCCTGCGTGTGCGCAGCGCGAGCAGACAGGCGTGTACCTGCATCGACAGGTCCTCGCGGGCGCCGAACGCCCCGCCGACGCCCGCCAGGTGCAGGCGCACCTTGTCGTGGTCGAGGCCCAGTGCCAGCGCGACCTGGCGCTGGTCGGCGTGCAGCCACTGCGTCGCGATGTAGAGGTCGACGCCGCCGTCCTCGGCAGGCACGGCGAGGCCGGACTCCGGGCCGAGGAACGCCTGGTCCTGCATGCCGACCGTGTACTCGCCGGTGACCACGACGGCCGCGGTGGGGTTCTCCTCGCCCGCGCGGATCGGCGCGTGGCGGACGGTGTTGCTGCCGTGGGCGGGGTGCAGGATCGGCGCTTCACCACGCAGGGCGGCCTCGGCGTCGGTGACCGGGGTCAGCACTTCGTAGTCGACCTCGATGCGGGCGGCGGCGCGGCGCGCGGTCTCCGGGTGGTCGGCGGCGACGATCGCGACCGGTTCACCCTGGTACCGCACGACGTCCACGGCGAGGACGGGCTGGTCGGGGTGCTCGAGGCCGTAGAGGTTCTCGCCGGGGACGTCCTCGTGGGTGAGCACCGCGTACACGCCGGGCAGCTTGAGCGCCTCGGTCAGGTCGACCTTCCTGATGCGTGCGTAGGGGTGCGGACTGCGGAGCGTGGCGCCCCACAGCATGTCGTCCGCCCACAGGTCCGAGGAGTAGGCGAACTCGCCCCGCGTCTTCTGCGCGCCGTCGGGGCGCAGCGGGCTCTCCCCGATGCCGCCGGTGACGTTCGCGACCTGTGGCTGGGTGGTGGTCATCGCTTCTCCGCGAGCTGCCTCGACGCGGTGCGCAGTGCGGCGGCGGCCTCGGTCTCGTCGACCGTCAGCATCCTGTCGTCCTCGACCACCGGGTTCCCGCCCACGAGCAGGAGCTTCAGCGGCGGGAGCGCGCCGAAGACCAGCGCGACGACGGGGTCCGCGATGCCCGCGTGCGCCAGGGTGTCCAGGCGCCACACGGCGAGGTCGGCCTGCTTGCCGACCTCGACCGACCCGATCTCGCCCTCCCTGCCGAGGCAGCGGGCGCCGCCCCGGGTGGCGAGCCACAGCCCGTCGCGGGCGCTGGCCGAGTGCGGCCCCTTCTTCTGTCGCGCGAAGTAGACCGCCTGGCGCAGCTCGACACCGAGCCCACCGTCCTCATTGGACGCTGCGCCGTCGACGCCGAGGCCGACGGGCGCGCCGGCGTGCACGAGGTCCTGCACCCGCGCGAAGCCCGAACCCAGGCGGCCGTTGGAGGTCGGGCAGTGCGCGACGCCGGTGCCGGTCTCGCCGAGCCGCTGCACGGCGTCGTCGGAGAGGTGGATGCCGTGGGCGAGCCACACGTCCTCGCCGAGCCAGCCGAGGCGGTCGGCCAGCTCGGCAGGCGTGCAGCCGTACTCGTCGAGGCACTGGCGTTCCTCGTCGAGGGTCTCGGCGAGGTGGGTGTGGAGCCGGACTCCCTTGTCCCGTGCCAGTTTCGCCGTCTCACGCATGAGGTCCTCGCTGACGGAGAACGGCGAGCACGGGGCGACCGCGATCCGCAGGAAGGACCCCGGCGAGGAGTCGTGGTAGCGGTCGACGGCCTCGGCGGTGCCCGCGAGCGCGTCGTCGAGGGTCTCGACGATGTCGTCGGGCGGCAGGCCGCCGTCGGACTCGCCCCGGTCCATCGAACCGCGGCCCGCGTGCAGGCGGACGCCGACGCGGCGGGCGGCGTCGACCGTCGCGCCGAACACGTCGCCGCCGTCGCGCGGGAAGACGTAGTGGTGGTCGGCCGCGGTGGTGCACCCCGTGCGGGCGAGCCGGGTGAGGCCCGCGACCGCGGCGGCGTGCGTGATCGGCTCGTCGATGCCCGACCACACCGGGTACAGCTCGACGAGCCACTCGAACAGCGTGGACTGCTGGCCGTAGCCGCGGGTCGCCCACTGGTAGAGGTGGTGGTGGGTGTTCACGAACCCCGGTGTGACAAGGCAGCCGGCGGCGTCGAGACGGCGGTCGGCCAGGCCGTCGGGTGCCTGCCCGTCGCCGACGGCCGTGATGACCCCGTCCGCCACGACGACGTGGCCGCTCGCGTACTCGGTGCCCGCCTCGGACTGCGCGTCGACGGTCGCGATGGCGGCGTTCTCGATGACGATCCTCATGCGCGCTCCCTGGCCGCCATCCGCACCGCGTCCAGTATCTTCTCGTAACCCGTGCAGCGGCACAGGTTCCCGGCGAGTGCCTCGCGGATCTCGGCGTCACCAGCGTCGGGGTTGCGGCGCACGAGGTCGTGCGCGGCGACGATGAGACCCGGTGTGCAGAACCCGCACTGGACGGCGCCGGTGCGGACGAACGCCTCCTGCACGGGATCCAGTTCGTCCCCTGTGGACAGTCCCTCGACGGTCGTGACCGAGCGGCCCTCGGCCTGGCCCGCCGCGACGAGGCACGCGCACACGGGCGTGCCGTCGAGGTAGACCGTGCACGAGCCGCATTCGCCCTGCTCGCAGGCGTTCTTGGCGCCCGGGAGGCCGAGCCGCTCACGCAGCACGTACAGCAGGCTCTCGCCAGGCCACACGTCGTCCGCCGTGCGCTGCTCGCCGTTGACCTCGACGTTGACCCGCATCAGCCCAGCACCTCCCGCCATGCCCAGCCGAGGGTACGGCGGGCCATCACGGACAGCGCGTGCCTGCGGTAGTCCGCACTGCCCCGTACGTCGTCGATGGGCCGCGCGGCCGCCGCGACCAGTTGGCCGAACTCGCGGGACACGGTGTCCGGCAACGGATCTCGCGACTCCCACGGCAGCTCGGTCGCGGCGAACTCCTCGGCTTCCGTGGCACGCAACGGGGTCGGACCCGCGGAGCCGATGCCGGTGCCGACGGTCCGCTCCTCGAGGTCGACGGCGACCGCGAAGGAGCACACGGCGATGACCATCGCGTTGCGGGTGCCGACCTTGGCGAACTGCTGCGGCCCCTTCTTCACCGGCACGGTCACGGCGGTGATCAGCTCGTCGGCCGCCAGCACGGAACGCTTGGGGCCACGGTAGAACTCGCGCACCGGGACGGTCCTGCTGCCACGCACGGACGAGACCTCGACCTCCGCGGTGGTGGCCAGCAGCGGCGGGTGCGCGTCACCGGCGGGTGAGGCGGAGCCGAGGTTGCCCGCGACCGTGCCGCGGTTGCGGATCTGCGGCGAGCCGACCGTGCGTGACGCCATCGCCAGGCCCGGCAGCACGTCGCCAAGCTCCGCGACGATCGTGGTGTACGGCACGGTCGCGCCGATGCGGACGTGGCCGTCGCGCACCTCCCAGCCACCCAGCTCGGCGACGCGGCCGAGATCGAGCAGCGCGGGCGGGCGGCGGGCGTCGAAGTTCAGCTCCACCATGACGTCCGTACCGCCCGCGATGGGCACGGCGTCCTGGTGCGCGGCCTTGAGCCCGATCGCCTCGTCCAGTGTGGACGGTTGGAGGAAGTCCATGCTCACCACCACGCGAGACCCGGGTCGGGTGCGCCGTCGCGGACGACCGTGCCCTCGATGAGCCCGTAGGGCCGGTCGGCGGCGAAGAACACCTCGCCGGGGTTGTCCAGCTCGAATGGCGACAGGTCGACGAGGAAGTGGTGCTTGTTCGGCAGCGACAGCCGCACCTCGGCCAGCTCGGCCCGGTGACGCAGCACCCGCTCCCCCATGGCGTACAGGGTCTGCTGCAGGGACAGGGAGTAGGTGTCGGCGAAGGCGTCGACGAGGTGCTTCGTCGCCTCGCGGTACGCCTCGCCCCAGTCGGCGTTGCGCGGGTGCGCGTGCCGCCACCTCGCGGCGACGGCCGTCGCGAGGATGCGGTCGTTGGTCTCTGGCAACGTCGTGTACGCGTCCTTGTGATATCCGTGGAACTCGGAACCGGTCGTGTTCATGACGACCAGATCGTCCACTCCGGACACGACGGTCGCGCTGGTGCCATCGTAGGTGACGGTCGCGGTGCGGGTGCCGGTACCGCGCACGAAAGAGTGATGGCCGCGCCGCTCCCAGGTGTACTGCTCGATGGCCACGCGTGCGCGGTGGATGGTGTCGACCGTGTCGACGAAGTGCCTGGCCAGCCGAAGCGCGAAGTCCTCGATCTCGCCGACGCCGTCGCGGGCGAACGCGTAGGCGGTGTTCTTCTGCGTATCGGTGGGTAAGACCCCGGAGTTGTCACCCGTCAAGTGGGTGGCGGCAAGATCGCCGGCTAACGCCGTGCTGATGTTGAGATCGGTGATCTCGTGACCCGCCTCCGCCCTGTCGACGCGTACGAGCCGGGTCTCGGCCTTGCCGTACTGGTTGTCGCCGAGCCTGATGTCCATGGTCAACTCCCCCGGTAGGTCGAGTAGCCGTACGGGCTGATGAGCAGCGGCACGTGGTGGTGACTGTCGTCCGCGACCCGGAAGGTGACGGTGACCTCGGGGTAGAACTGGCCGCCGACCTCGAAGACGAGCCGGTAGACCCCTGGCCCGGGGGTGTCCCAGCCGCTGATCCGGCCGTCGTCGTCGGTGCGGCCGTCGGAGATCAGGCGCCAGCCGTCGTCGTGCAGCTCCAACCGCACGCGGATGCCCGCCGCGGGCCGCCCCTCGCTCGTGTCCAGCACATGCGTGGACAGACTCACGGCGTCCCCTCACAGGCTCCGTGACACCGCTGTGTCGATGATTCGCTCGCGAGCTCGCTCATGCGAACGCCTTCCCGAGCCGCAGGTCCACGATCTTGCGCAGCTCCTCACGCACGACGTCGCGTTCGGCGGCGGGATCGTTGCCGAGCCTGGTGCGCAGGGCGGTCAGCATGTCCTCGCCGGACAGCCCCGTGGCACAGATCAGGAAGACGTGCCCGAACCGCTCCTCGTACACGATGTTCCCGGCGACGAGGTCTTCGCCGGGAGTGGCGCCTGCCTGCTCGTCCCGCGACCAGCCTGCCTCCTTCGAGTGACCGTCTGCCTTCTCGCCGATGCGCGGGTGCGCGGCGAGCGCCTGCTCGACGTCGGTCCAGTCGAGCGCCGCCAGCACCTGTGCCGAGACGCTCCGCAGCTGGGCGAGGTCGTGGTACGGACGCCTGGCGAGCAGCTCGTCGGCCCAGCGGCGGGACGCGCAGCAGGCGAGCAAGTCACGCTCCGCCGTGGCCGGTTCCTCGGCATTCAGTCGGTCGAGCGATAACTGGTCGGACATCCTGCGAACTGTACTGACCATCGATCGCGTCCGCGTCACGTCACTCAGGGTGGCGCGGCGGCGACGGTCAGTCGAGGACGGCCAGTGCGTCGATCTCCACGAGGAGCCCGTCCGGGAGGCCGACGTACACGGTGGTGCGGGCCGGGAAGGACTCCTCGAAGAACTCGCGGTAGGCGTCGTTCATCTCGCCGAAGTGGGCGAGGTCCGTGAGGTGGACCCGGCACATCACGACGTCGTCGAGGGTGGCGCCACCCGCCTCCAGCACGGCCTGGACGTTGCGCATGACCTGGCGGGTCTGTTCGGTGACGTCGTCGGCGCCGACCCGCTCGTTGGTCGTCGGGTCGACGGCGACCTGGCCGGCCACCTGCAGGATGTTGCCCTTGCGGATGCCGTGCGTCAGCGGCACCGTCGGGATCTTCGTGCCCTCCGGGTGGATCGCGACCTTCGCCATCAGCTGCTCCTTCCAGTGAACCCACATTCGGCTGACGCCGCGGCGGCACCGGCCAGCAGCGTGGGCACCAGCCGGAGCAGGCCGTCGAGGTCGAGCACCATCTGGGGCACCGACAGCGACATCGCCGCCACCACCTCGCCACGCGCGTCGCGGACGGGAGCGGCGACGCAGTGGATGTGCTCCTCGTGCTCCTCGTCGTCGACGGCGTAGCCCTGGTCGGCCACCCGCGCGAGCTCGGCGAGGTACGCGCGTGGCGTCGTGATCGTGTTCGGCGTCATCTTGTCGTACGTGATCGACGCGGCGACAGCCTCACGTCGGTCGGCGGGCATCGCGGCGACCAACACCTTCGCCACGGCCGTGCAGTGCAGGGGCGCCCGTTTGCCGATCCGCGAGACCATCCGGACGTTGTGCCTGCTCTCGACCTTGTCGATGTAGATCACCTCGCCGTCCTCGTAGGACGCGAGGTGCACGGTGTGGCCGGTCTCGGCGTTGAGCGCCCGCAGCGCCGGCTCGACGCTGCGCCGCACGTCCCGCTCCTCCAGCGCGCGGAACGCGAGGTCGAACAGCGACGTGCCGAGGCGGTAGTGCCGCACGTCGGTGCGCTGAACGAACTGGTGCGACTCGAGGGTGCGCAGGAGCCGCAGCACCGTCGACTTGTGCACCGACAGCCGCTCGGCGAGCTGGTCGAGCGTCCTCGGCCCGGCGGCCAGCTCGTCGAGCAGCACCAACGCACGGTCGAGGCTCTGGCTCATGTCATATCCGTGGTCACGTGGGCCGCCGCCCACTCGTCGTCCGACGCGTCCAGCATCGCCGACACGAACGAGACCGGCAGCGACGGCCCCACGTCGTGGTGGGTGAGCAGCGAGGACGCGGCCCGCAGGTGCCCCGCCCGCAACCGTCGCCTCGGCGACCAGTCCGAGAGGGTGCCGAAGAGGAACCCTGCGGCGAAGGCGTCCCCGGCGCCGACCGGCTCGACGACGTCGACCTCCAGCGCGGGCTGGTAGACGGGTTCGGCCGTGCCCTCGAAGACCACGGCACCCTGCGCGCCGAGCTTGACCACCAGTGTGTGGGTTTCGGGAAGGAACTCCCTGATCGCGGCGGGTTCCCCGATGCCCCACACGAGGTCGGCCTCGTCGGCGCCGACGAACACCACGTCCGCCGCCGACGCCAGCTCGCGGAGCACCGAGGGATCGCGGTCGGCCCACAGCCTGGGCCGCCAGTTGAGGTCGAAGGACAGCGTGACGTCACGGGGTCCGGTGAACAGCGTCCGCATCAGGTCGAGGCAGCTGTCCGACAGCGCCGGGGTGATCCCGCTGGTGTGGACGACCCGCACGCCGTCCAGCGCCAGTGCGTCCAGGGACACCGGGCTCATGCCGGACGCGGCCGAGCCCGTGCGGTAGTAGCGGACCGGGCTGCCGGACGCGTCGCTTTCCTTGACGTACAGGCCGGTCGGCCTGTATGGGTCCACCGCGACGCAGGACACGTCGACACCGAACGAGGCGATGGTCGACACCACGGCCCTGCCGAACGCGTCGTCGCCGACGGCACTCACCCACGCGGACCGCAGGCCGAGCACGGCGAGGTGACTGGCCACATTGGACTCCGCGCCGCCGACGGTCCGCGTCCACGTGACGACCTCGTCTGGTGGCCCCGGCTCCGCGGGCACGAACAACGCCATGGTCTCCCCGAGGCAGAGCACGTCGACAGTTCCCACCGGCCGCCCCTTCACGCCGTTGACTGGTCAACCGGGAAGATGCTACACAATTCCGTGGCGCAGGACGCAATAGCCGTTGCAACATACGCAATGGAGAGGGATATGCCGCAGATCACGCCAGGACAGCTCAGTCAGGCCGCCCTC
Source organism: Actinophytocola oryzae (assembly GCF_004364325.1). GTDB lineage: Bacteria > Actinomycetota > Actinomycetes > Mycobacteriales > Pseudonocardiaceae > Actinophytocola > Actinophytocola oryzae. The sequence goes on from NZ_SOCP01000003.1 coordinate 563,193, forward strand.
GACACGCTCCTCGACGAACCCCTCGACTGGCGCTTCAAGGGCCTGCCGTCGTCGCTGTGGGGACAGTCCATCCGAGACGTCCAGGAGCGCAGGCCGGACCTGTTCGGCGACGGCTTCGTGCCACCGGTCACGGTCCTGGACGACGAAGCACTCACGCACAACCTCACCACGATCGCGGAGCTCTGCGCCAGACACGGTTTCGCACACGCCCCGCACGGCAAGACCACGATGGCCCCGCAGCTCTACGCAAGGCAGTTCGCACACGGCGCGTGGGGACAGACGACGGCGAACGCGTCCCAGATGCGGATATACCGGGCATTCGGCGTCAACCGGATCATCCTCGCCAACGAGCTGGTCGACGCGGCGGCTTTGCGTTGGCTGGCCGACGAGTTGGCCAGCGACCCCGAGTTCCTGTTCTGGTGCTGGGTCGACAGCGAGCGCGGCGTCGAGCTGATGACCGAGGCACTGGGTGGCGGCTCCGTGGTGAACGTCCTGGTGGAGCAGGGTGTCTCCGGTGGCAGGACCGGAGTCCGCGAGCGGACGGCCGCGGTGAAGATCGCCGAGGCCGTCGCGGCCAGCCCGGCCCTGCGCCTCGCGGGCGTCGCGAGCTACGAGGGCGCGGTGTCGGGTGTCGCGTCGGCCGAGGGGCTCGCGGCAGTGCACGCACACCTGTCCGAGCTGCGTGACCTCGCGCTCGACCTCGCGGGCCGGGGTCACTTCGACGGTCTCGACGAGATCATCGTGACCGCGGGCGGCAGCGCGTTCTTCGACCAGGTGGTCGAGGTGCTCGGCGCGCCGTGGTCGCTGCCGGTCCTCCCGGTCCTGCGCAGCGGCGCGTACATCACGCACGACGAGGGCACCTACCAGGAGATCTCCCCGCTCGGCGCGCATCCCCGGCTCGACGGCCCACGACTGCGGCCCGCGGTGCGGGCGTGGGCGCAGGTGGTGTCGAGGCCGGAGCCGCGGCTGGCGTTCATCACGGCAGGCAAGCGGGACGTGCCCTACGACATCGACCTGCCGCAACCGGTCCTGCGGCGCAGAGCGGGCACCGTCACCCGGCTCACGGGTGCCACGGTGACCCAGCTCAACGACCAGCACGGGTTCGTCACCCTGGACGCCGACGACACGCTCGACGTGGGCGACTGGGTCGCGCTCGGGCTGTCGCACCCGTGCACCACGTTCGACAAGGTGCCACTCGTGCCGGTGGTCGGCGAGGACGGCTCGACGGTCGTCGACCTGATCCGCACCTTCTTCTGATGACGGGCCTCATTTTCCGGGGCGCGACCGTGGTGGACGGCACCGGCGCGCCCGCCAGGCGCGCGGACGTGTCCGTCCACGGTGGACGGATCAGCGCGGTCGGCGACGGGTCGGACGGGCGGGTCGTCGACGCGGACGGCCTCGTGCTGGCGCCGGGTTTCATCGACATGCACTCGCACTCGGACCTGCAGGTCCTCGCGAACCCCGACCACACGGCCAAGGTGTCGCAGGGCGTCACCCTCGAGGTGCTCGGCCAGGACGGCCTGTCGTACGCGCCGGTCGACGACGAGACCCTCGCCGGGCTGCGCACGCAGCTCGCGGGCTGGAACGACGACCCGCCCGGCTTCGACTGGGACTGGCGAAGCGTCGGCGAGTACCTGGACCGGCTCGACCGGGGCATCGCCGTGAACGCGGCGTACCTTGTCCCGCAGGGCACGGTCCGGATGCTGGCGGTCGGCTGGGAGTCCAGGCAGGCCACCGAGTCCGAGCTGGACCGGATGCGATCCCTTGTGGCACAGGGGCTCGCCGAGGGCGCCGTGGGCATGTCGTCGGGGCTGACCTACACGCCGGGCATGTACGCGTCGACCGAGGAGCTGGTCGCGCTGTGCGAGGTGGTCGGCGCGGGCGGCGGGTACTACAGCCCGCACCACCGCAGCTACGGCGCGGGCGCGCTGGAGGCGTACGCCGAGATGGTGGACGTGTCACGCCGCTCCGGCTGTCCGCTGCACCTCGCGCACGCCACGATGAACTTCCCGGTCAACGAGGGCCGCGCTGGTGAGCTGCTGTCGTTGCTGGACAACGCGATCGCCGACGGCTGCGACATCTCCCTCGACACCTACCCGTACCTGCCCGGTGCGACCTACCTGTCCGCGCTCCTGCCGAGCTGGTCGACCGAGGGCGGCCTGGACGCGACGCTGACCCGACTGTCCGATCCGGACACCAGGGAGCGGATCCGGGCGGACATCGAGGAAACCGGCTCGGACGGCTGTCACGGCGTCCCGGTCGACTGGGCGGCCATCGAGATCAACGGCGTGCGCCGCGCGGAGAACACCCACCTGGTGGGCAGGAGCGTCGCCGAGTCCGCGCGGGAAGCCGGGCGCCCACCCGCCGGGCTGTACTTCGACGTGCTGGTGGCGGAGCGCCTCGGCACGTCCTGCCTCATGCACGTCGGCCACGAGGACAACGTGCGTGCCATCATGCGCCATCCCACGCACACCGGTGGCAGCGACGGGCTCCTCGTCGGTGAGCGGCCGCATCCGCGTGCCTGGGGCACCTTCCCGCGTTACCTCGCCCGGTACGTCCGGGAGCTTGGCGTGCTGGGCCTCGAGGAGTGCGTGGCGCACCTGACCGGCCGGGCCGCACGCAGGTTGCGGTTGACCGACCGCGGCCTGGTGCGCGAGGGCTACGCGGCCGACCTCGTGCTCTTCGACCCGGACACCGTTGCCGACACCGCCACGTTCGACGAGCCGCGCCAATCCGCGACCGGAATCCCCTACGTGCTGGTGAACGGCGTGCCCGTCATCGAGGACGGCCGCCACACGGGTGCGCTCGCCGGCCGTTCCATCCGCAACGAGGGAGCCTGAGAACCATGGACCTGCTGGCCGAACTGTCCACGCGGCGCGCGTTGTGCATCATCCGCGCACCCGAGATCCGCGACCCGGGCGGGCTCGCGCGGACACTCGTCGACGCGGGCCTCCCGATCGTGGAGTTCGCGCTGACCACGCCGAACGCACCGAGGCTGATCGAGCAGGCGTCCCGAGTGGACGGTCTGGTACTCGGGGCGGGCACGGTGATGTCGGCGCAGGACGCCCGCGACTCGATCAACGCGGGTGCGACCTTCCTGCTGACCCCGGGCCTGCGTCCGGCCGTCGCGGAAGAGGCGGTACGCCAGGGGGTTCCGGTCGTGCTCGGCGCGATGACGCCGACCGAGGTAGCGACGGCGGTCGACCTCGGCGCCACCGCGGTCAAGGTGTTCCCCGCGGCCAGGCTGGGACCGGCGTACTTCGCCGACCTGCACGGGCCCTACCCTGGCGTCCCGTTGGTGGCCACGGGTGGGCTGAACGCCGAGAACGCGGCGTCCTTCCTGACGGGCGGCGCGATCGCCGTGACCGCGGGAAGTGGCGTGGTGGGGCCGAAACTGGCCGCGGAGTCACGGTTCGACGAGATCACCGCTCGCGCGAAGGAATTCCTTGCCGCACTAGCCTAGCGAGGTAGTCATGTCGGGGTTCACGAACTGGTTACAGCATTCGACGCCGGGGTTGTTACTGCTCGCGGTCGTCGGTATCGCGATCCTGTTGTTGATGATCATCAAGTGGAAGGTCGAGCCGTTCATCGCGTTGCTGGTGATCGGCCTGGTGACCGCGCTGGCCGCGGGGCTTCCGGTGCAGTCGCTGGTCGGCTCCGCGCAGAAACCCGGCGAGTCCCTGCTGGAGACGGGTTTCGGCGGGATCCTCGGTCACATCACCGCGATCATCGGGCTGGGCACGATGCTCGGCGCGATCCTCGAGGCCTCCGGCGGCGCACAGGTGCTGACCCGGTCGCTGCTGCGGGCGCTCGGTGAGCACCGGGCACCGCTGGCGATGGGCCTGGCCGGCCTGATCTTCGGCGTCCCGGTGTTCTTCGACGTCGGCATCTTCGTGCTGGCACCGCTGGTCTACGTGGCGGCGAAGCAGGGTGGCCGCTCGATCCTGTTGTACTGCCTGCCCCTGCTCGCCGGCCTGTCCGTGACACACGCGTTCCTGCCGCCACACCCGGGTCCGGTCGCCGCCGCCGCACTGCTCGGCGTCGACCTCGGCTGGGTCATCCTGATGGGCGCGGTGTGCGCGATCCCCGCCTGGTTCATCGGCGGTGTGCTGTTCTCCTCGTTCGTGGGCAAACGCCTCGATCTGCCCGTACCGGAGGAAATGCTCGCCGCGGCACGAACCGCGCGTCCGTCGGGAACCACGGGCTCCACGGGCTCAGCCGACTCGAACGACTCGGACGACGAGCCCCAACAGAGGGACGACAGCCCCGCCGAACCCGGGCTCGGGCTGGTCATCGGGATCATCGCCGTGCCACTGGTGCTGATCCTCGCGGGCACCTTCGGCAGTATCTGGCTGCCCAAGGGCTCCACGGCCGTCGGCATCGCGAACTTCGTCGGCACACCGGCGGTCGCGCTCACCATCGCCGTCCTGCTGGCGTTCTGGCTGCTCGGCTACCGGCGCGGGATGACGAAGGGGCAGGTGGCGGAGCTGGGTGCCGCGTCACTGCGTCCGGTCGGCATGATCCTGCTGGTCGTCGGCGCGGGTGCGTTCTACGGCGCGGTACTGCGTGCGACCGGCATCGGCGACGTCATCGCGGACACCCTGCACGACGCCGGACTCCCGGTGATCTTCGCGGCGTACGTGATCAGCTGCGGTCTGCGCATCGCGCAGGGCTCGGCCACCGCGGCGATCGCGGCGACGGCGGCGATCATTGGTCCGACCATCAAGGATGTCGACTACTCGCAGGCGCAGCTCGCGCTGCTGGTGGCCGCCATCTGCGCGGGTTCGATCATCGCCTCGCACGTCAACGACGGCGGATTCTGGATCGTGTCACGGTATTTCGGTATCTCCGTGAAGGACACGCTGAAGACGTGGACGGTGCTGGAGACGATACTGTCCGTCGTCGGCTTCGCGGTGGCGGCGGTGCTGATGGCCGTCATCTGACACACTGGCCCCCATGTTGCCGGACGATGCACCGGAAGAGGACGCCGCGTGGGCCGACAGCGCCGACCGGAAGATCGCGGTCCGAGCACTCGCCGAACACCACGCCGAGGAGCACCTCTCCTCTGCCGAGCACGACCGGCGCAGAGACCTCGCACAGCACGCGAAGACCCTCGGTGAGCTGCGGGCACTGTTCGACGACCTACCCGCACCGCACCCGCTGATCGGCGAGACGGCCGCCGACGGCACGTGGTTCGCCTCGGCGGCCCGTGCCGGCGGCGGCGCAGGCCTGCTGCTGATCACCGGCAGCGTCATCGTGCTCGCGGCGATCCTCGCGGGCTGGTGGGTGCCCGCGATCCTCTTCGCCTGCCTGCTCGTCGTGGCCACCGTGTGGACCGCGCTCGCCAGGCACTGACCTGCCGCAACCACAAAGCACACAATGGTTTAGACCCTTGTGCTCGGCAGTCGCGGCGTCCTAGCATCCGTTGCGAATAGCAGAACGTCTATTGCGCATAGTGCAACGGGGGCACCATGAACCGTCGTCGGATACTGGCCGTTGCCGCGCTCGGCGTGGTCGCGATCGCCTGCGCGCCACCGCAGGCGTCGAACGACAACCCTCAGCAGACCGGGGCCGCGGGCGCGACGATCGGCGCCACCACAGGCGATCTGAGAGTGTGGCTGTTCCAGGAGGCCGCCAACGCCCCCAAGGAAGCCGTGGTCACCGAGGCGAAGGCGGAGTTCGAGAAGGCACACCCCGGGGTCACGGTCAACGTCGAGTACCTGCCCGTCGACGGCCGCGCGACCCGCTTCAACGGCGCCTTCAACGACAAGACCAGCGCACCGGACGTCGCCGAGTTCGGCAACACCGACCTGGCCGGTTACACCGCCTCCAACGGCTTCGCCGACCTCACGGGCGACATCAAGGCGTGGCCGGACAGCGGGGACCTCGTCCCCGAGGTACTCGACACGGCCACAGTGGACGAACGCACGTACGGGATCCCGTGGTTCACCGGGACTCGCGCGCTCTACTACCGCACGGACGTCTTCACCGAGCTGGGCCTGAAGCCGCCGAGGACGTTGAAGGAGCTGACCGAGACCGCACGCCGGATCCGTGCCGCCAAGCCGGACCTGTACGGGATCGCGGTCGGCGGCAAGTACCAGTTCGCACTGCTGCCCTACATCTGGGCCAACGGCGGTGACGTGGCCAAGCAGGACGGCGACACCTGGAAGTCCACAATAGACTCCGAACAGGCGCGCGCAGGGATGACCCAGTACGCCGAGCTGCTCAAGGACGACATCTGCCCGCCGTCGGCCTGCGCCCAGCTGACCGGTTCCCAGTCGGTGGCGGCCTTCGCGGGTGGCAAGGCAGGCATGACGATCGGTGGCGACTTCAACAGGGCCGCGGTCGAGGCAGGTGCGGTCAAGGGCAAGTACGCCGTGGTTCCCTTGCCCGGCACCAAGTCCGGTTCGATCGCACCGGCATTCGCGGGCGGCAACCTGCTCGGCGTGTTCCGGTCGAGCGACAGGTACACGCTGTCGCTGGAGTTCATCAAGCTGCTGGGCGGCAAGCGGTACCAGGAGAAGATGTTCGGCGCGATGGGCAACATGCCCACGTTCTCCGACGTCCAGGACCGCGTCGCCGACGACGACCCGTTCCTGGAGCCGTTCATCAGAACGGCGCAGGCCGGCACCCGGTTCGTGCCCTCGACCCCAGCGTGGACGAAGATCGACGCGGCCGCCGTGCTGCCGACGGCCGTCCAGCAGGTAGCGACCGGCCAGCTGGACGTCGATGCCGCGACCAGCGCGGCCGCCGGTGAGATGAACGAGTCGTTCGGCGGCTGAGATGGCCGTCGTACAACGAAAAGACGGCCGAGCGGCCCTGCTCTACCTGATCCCGGCGGGGATCGTGCTGCTGGCGTTGATGGCGTACCCGATCTACCAGCTGGTCGTCATCTCCCTGTTCGACTACGGGCAGCCGCAGGCCAGCGGGGCGGCGCCGCTCGTGTTCCTCGGCCTGGACAACTACACGAAACTGCTCGGCGACCCGCAGTTCTGGGAAGTGCTGGCCACGACGGTCGTGTTCGCGGCGGTGTGCGTGGCCGGCACGATGCTCGTCGGGACCGCGCTGGCCGTACTCGCCGACCGGGCACGGCCGATCCCGCGGCTGTTGCTGTTCCTGGCGGCACTCGGGGCGTGGGCCACCCCGACGATGGCGGGCTCGTACGTCTGGCTGTTCCTGTTCGACCAGGACTTCGGGCTCGTGAACGAGGTGTTCGCGAGCCTCGGTTTCGGCGGGATGCGCGGGCATTCCTGGACCTTCGAGCGTTACTCGGCGTTCGGGCTGGTGGCCGGCGAGATCATCTGGTGCTCGTTCCCGTTCGTGCTGGTGACGATGTACGCGGGAATCACGGCCATCCCGCGCGAGGTCGTCGAGGCGGCGTCGCTCGACGGCGCCTCGACCCGGCGGACCGCGACGGCGGTGCTCTTCCCGATCCTGCGGCCCATCCTGATGATCGCGACGATCCAGTCGATCATCTGGGACTTCAAGGTGTTCACCCAGATCTACGTGATGACCAACGGTGGCGGAGTGGCCGGCCAGAACCTGGTGCTGAACGTGTACGCCTACCAGAAGGCGTTCGCAGGCGAGGAGTACGGTCTGGGCGCGGCGATCGGCGTGGTGATGACCGTGCTGCTGTTGCTGGTCACGGGTCTGTACGTGCGTGCGCAGCGAGGTGCTCGATGAGGCGCACGCAGGTTCTGGTCGACGTACTGTGCGTCGTGATCGCGGCGGTGGTCGCGTTCCCGTTGTACTGGATGGTGCTCTCGGCACTCAAACCGGCAGGCGAGCTGCAGTCGACGAAACTGTGGACCGTGGCACCGACGGTGGACAGCTTCCGCCGAGTGCTGGACGTGCAGAACTTCGGGCTGTACTTCGTGAACAGCGTCGTGGTCGCGGCGGCCGTGGTCGCGTTGTCGCTGCTGGTGTCGTTCCTGTCGGCGGTCGCGCTGTCGAGGTTCCGGTTCCGAGGCCGGACGGTGCTGGTCGTGATGCTGCTGGTCGCGCAGATGGTGCCGGTGGAGGCGCTGACGATCCCCCTGTTCTTCCTGATGCGGTCATTCGGCGAGGTAGCACCGGCCTTCGGGCTGAACCGACTCGGCTCGCTGGTACTGGTGCACCTGGCGTTCAGCCTCCCGTTCGCGATCTGGCTGCTGCGCGGGTTCGTGGCGGCGGTGCCCGTCGAGCTGGAGGAGGCCGCGGCGCTGGACGGCGCGTCCCGGTTCCGGTTCACCTGGCAGGTGCTGTTCCCGCTGGTGGCACCCGGTCTGGTGGCGGCGAGCGTGGTGTCGTTCATCCACGCGTGGAACGACTTCCTGTTCGCCAAGACATTTCTCATCTCCGGCACCGACAACCGCACGCTCCCGTTGGGGCTGCTGGTGTTCTTCAAGCCGGAGGAGCAGGACTGGGGCGCGATCATGGCGGGCTCGACGCTCATGACGGTGCCGGTACTCGTGTTCTTCCTGATAGTGCAACGACATCTGGTCTCCGGCATGGCGGGAGCGGTGAAGGGATGACCTTCGAAGGCCTGCTGCCTCGTCCAGTACGCGTCACAGCGGGACAGGGCACACTGGTGGTGAACGAGCCACCGGTACCAACGGTGTCGACGGACGCCACGCTGCCTGCCGAGGGTTTCCGGCTGACCGTCACCGCCGACGGCGTAGGAATCGACGCAGCGGACCAGCCCGGCGCGTTCTACGCGACACAGGCGCTGCGCCAACTACTGGGCCCGACCGCCTCCCGGGCGACGAACATCCACAGTGGACCATACGTGCTGCCGTGCGGCGTGGTGGAGGACTGGCCGAGGTTCGGGTGGCGTGGCTGCCTACTGGACGTGGCCAGGCACTTCATGCCGAAGGCAGGCGTGTTCCGGTTCCTGGACCTGATGGCAGCACACCGGTTGAACGTGCTGCACCTGCACCTCACCGACGACCAGGGCTGGCGGATCGAGGTGCCCGCGTTCCCACGCCTGACGGAGGTCGGTTCGTGGCGGGCGGGCTCGTGGGTCGGACGACCACCGGACGGCACACCCGGCCACGACGGCCGCCCGCACGGCGGCTACTACACGGTCGAGGACCTGCGCGAGATCGTCGCGTACGCGGCGGAGCGGCACATCACGGTCGTGCCGGAGATCGACGTGCCGGGCCACAGCCAGGCGGCCATCGCCGCGTACCCGTGGCTGGGTGTCACGGGCGAGCCGCTGGAGGTCCTGACCCGCTGGGGCGTCAACGACAACGTCCTGGCCGTGAACGACCGCGTGGTCGACTTCTACCGCCAGGTCCTGACCCACGTAGCGGAGATCTTCCCGTCAAAGGTGATCTGCGTGGGCGGCGACGAGGTGCCGACCACCCAGTGGGCAAGCGATCCCGAGACGGTAGCCCACGCAAGCGATCTCGGACTGTCCAATGTGGATGAACTACGTGGCTGGTTCCTGGCCCAGCTGGTGGCACACCTGGAGTCGCTGGGCAGGCGAGCGCTGGCGTGGGACGACGCGGGTCCGCTCCCCCGGAGCACGATCATCGGCGCGTGGCTCTCGACCGACGCGATGGCCGCGGGCCACGACGTGGTGCTGTGCCCGGAGGAGCACGTGTACCTCGACCACCGCCAGTCCGACCACCCCGACGAGCCGATCCCCGTCGGCTACCTACGTACCCTCGCGGACGTCCACGCCTACGAGCCCCTCGACGGCCCACAGGTCCTGGGCGCGCAGGCACAGGTGTGGACCGAACACCTGGACAACCCCCGCCGCGTCGACTACGCGGCGTTCCCTCGACTCGCGGCGTTCGCGGAAGTGGTGTGGAGCCACGGAAAAGGCGACTACACGGAGTTCGCGGCCCGCCTGGTCCGCCACCACCTGCCGAGACTCGACGCACTCGGCGTGGAGTACCGCCCGCTGGCAGGCGCCCACCCGTGGCAGACCCGACCCGGCGTACCGGGCCGACCACGGCACCTGTAGACGACAGTGCGGCCGCACCACGGGATTCGGTGCGGCGGCACTGAGGGGTCTACTCGAAGATCTCGCCCTTCTCGGCCTTCTCGACGAGTGAGGCGGGTGGCTGGAAGTGGTCGCCGTAGCGCTCGGCGAGTTGGCGGGCCCGCGCCACGAAGCCCGCGACACCGCCCTCGTAGCCGTTGATGTACTGGATCACGCCACCGGTCCACGGCGGGAAACCAATACCCATGATCGAGCCGATGTTGGCGTCCGGCACCGAGCGGAGCACGCCCTCGTCGAAGCACTTGACGGTCTCGAGCGCCTCCGCGAAGAGCATGCGCTCCTTCATGTCCTCGAACGGGATCTCGTGGCCGTCCTTGGTGCTGTTGTCATTGGTCGGCCTCCGGCCGAAGTTCTCATAGAGGCCCTTCCACAGCCCGACGCGCTTGCCGTCCGCGTACTCGTAGAAGCCCGCGCCCGACGACTTGCCCTTGCGGTCGAACTCCTCGACCATCCGGTCCATGAGCGGCTCCGACGCGTGCGCGTCCCACGTGCCGCCCGCGGCAAGAACCGCCGCCTGGGTCTCCTTGCGAATCTTCTGCGGCAGCGTGAGCGTCAGCTCGTCGAGCAGCTGCAGCGGCGGCGCCGGGTAGCCCGCCTGCGAACCCGCCTGCTCCACCGACGCCGGGTTGACGCCCTCGGCGACCATCGCGACGGCCTCGTTGATGAACGTGCCGATCACGCGCGAGGTGAAGAAGCCGCGTGAGTCGTTGACGACGATCGGCGTCTTCTTGATCTGCTGGGCCACGTCGAACGCCTTGGCCAGCGTCGCGTCGGAGGTCTTCTCGCCGACGATGATCTCCAGCAGCGGCATCTTGTCGACCGGCGAGAAGAAGTGCAGGCCGATGAAGTCCTCCTGCCGCTTCACGCCCTCCGCCAGGCCGGTGATCGGCAGCGTCGAGGTGTTGGAGCCGAGCACGGCGTCCGCGTCGACCACGTTCTCGATCTCCGCGAACACCTTGTGCTTGAGGTCCTGGCTCTCGAACACGGCCTCGATCACGAGGTCGCAGCCCGCCAGGTCGTCGGGCTTCTCGGTCGGCGCGATGCGGGCCAGGGTCTCGTCGGCCTTCTCACGCGTGACCTTGCCTCGCGACACGGCCTTCTCGAAGAGCTTGACCGAGTAGTCCTTGCCCTTCTCCGCCGCGGCAAGGGAGACGTCCTTGAGGACGACCTCCATGCCGCCCCGCGCGCAGACGTACGCGATGCCCGCGCCCATCATGCCCGCGCCCAGCACACCCACCTTCCGGGCGGTGAACTTCTCGTAGCCCTCCGGCCGCGAGCCGCCGGAGTTGATGTGCTGCAGGTCGAAGAAGAACGCCTTGATCATGTTCTTCGCGACCTGGCCGGACAGTAGCTCGACCAGGTACCGGGACTCGATCGTGAGCGCGGTGTCGATGTCGACCTGCGCGCCCTCGATCGCGGCGGCCAGGATCGCCTTCGGCGCGGGCATGTTCGCGCCCTTGAGCTGCTTGCGCAGGTTCGCGGGGAACGCGGGCAGGTTGGCCGCGAACGCCGGGTGCGACGGGGAGCCGCCGGGGATCTTGTAGCCCTTGACGTCCCACGGCTGGGCGGCCTCGGGGTTGGCCCTGATCCACTCCTTGGCCTTCGGCAGCAGCTCGTCCACAGTGGACACCAGCTCGTGCACGAGGCCGATCTCCTTGGCCTGCGCCGGCTTGTGGCGCTGTCCCTGCAGCAGCACCGACAGCAGCGCGTTCTGGATGCCCAGCAGCCGCACGGTGCGCGTGACGCCGCCGCCACCCGGCAGCAGGCCGAGCGTCACCTCGGGCAGGCCGATCTGGGAGCCCTTGACGTCCGCGGCGATCCGGTGGTGGGTGGCAAGCGCGATCTCCAGGCCGCCGCCGAGCGCGGCGCCGTTGATGGCCGCCACGACCGGCCTGCCGAGCGTCTCCAGCCTGCGCAGCTGCGCCTTGATTCCGGTGATGAAGTCGAAGCCCGCCTTGGCCTGGTCCGCTTTGGCCTCGATCATGTCCTTGAGGTCGCCGCCCGCGAAGAACGTCTTCTTCGCAGAGGTGATCACCACACCGGTGATGCTGTCCTTCTCGGACTCGAGCCTCGCGACGGTGGCCTCCATCGACGCCGCGTAGTCGCGGTTCATCGTGTTGGCCGACTGGTTCGGGTCGTCCATCGTCAGGACGACGATGCCGTCGGCGTCCTTATCCCAGCGAATGGTCTCAGTCATTGAGGTATCCGGTTCCTTCGGTGCTTGTCGGTGAGACCCTGCAAGCAGGTCTCACATGCGCTCGATGAGGGTCGCGACGCCCATGCCGCCGCCGATGCAGAGGGTGACCACGGCCCGGCGGGCCTGGCGGCGCTCCAGCTCGTCGACCATCGTGCCGAGGATCATCGCCCCGGTCGCGCCGAGCGGGTGGCCCATGGCGATGGCACCGCCGTTCACGTTGAGCTTCTCGTCCGGGATGTGGAGCTTCTTCTGGTAGTTCAGCACGACCGACGCGAACGCCTCGTTCAGCTCGAACAGGTCGACGTCCTCGACCGAGAGGCCGGTCTTCGCGAGCAGCTTCTCCGTGGCCGGGATCGGGCCGGTGAGCATGATCGTCGAGTCGGCGCCGGAGGTGGCGGTGGCGACGATGCGGGCGCGCGGCGTGAGGCCCATGTCCTTGCCCGCCTGTTCCGAGCCGACGAGCACCAGCGCGGCGCCGTCGACGATGCCGGAGGAGTTGCCGGCGTGGTGCACGTGGTTGATCTTCTCGACGTAGTGGTACTTCTGCAGCGCCACCGCGTCGAAGCCACCCACCTCACCGACCGCGGCGAACGACGGCGGCAGCTTGCCCAGGCTCTCCACAGTGGACTCGGGGCGCATGTGCTCGTCGTTGTCCAGCACCGTGAGGCCGTTCTGGTCGACCACCGGGATGATCGAGTTCGCGAAGTAGCCGTTGCTCGTGGCCTTGGCCGCGAGCTGCTGGCTGCGGACCGCGTAGGCGTCGACGTCCTCGCGGGAGAAGCCCTCGATCGTCGCGATCAGGTCGGCGCCGATGCCCTGCGGCACGAAGTAGGTGTCGTAGGCGGTGGCGGGGTCCATGGCCCATGCGCCGCCGTCGGTGCCCATGCCGACGCGCGACATCGACTCGACACCGCCGCCGATGACGACCTCGTCCCAGCCGGAGGCGACCTTCTGGGCCGCGATGTTCACGGCCTCGAGCCCCGAGGCGCAGAAGCGGTTGAGCTGCACGCCCCCGACCGTGTCCGACAGCCCGGCCGCGATGGCGGCGGTCTTCGCGATGTCGCTGCCCTGGTCACCGATGGGGGTGACCACGCCGAGCAGCAGATCGGAGACCCGGTCCACGTCCAGCGTGGGGTTGCGCTTGCGGAGCTCGTCGATCAGGCCGACGACGAGCGAGATCGGCTTGGTGCCATGTAGCGACCCGGTCTTCTTGCCCCGGCCGCGCGGGGTGCGGATCGCGTCGTAGACGAAAGCTTCGGTAGCCACGCTAGGGGTCCTCTCGAGTGCTAATGCTGATTAACATGTTGGCACCGGATCCGTGGTTGTCAACGTGGTGTACCTCTTTGGGGGTGTGACTCGCGCCCCAGCCACCGCGAGGCCGAGGTGGCGGTCATCCGGCTAATGGGTGTTAACTTGTCGAGCCGAGTTGGCACGTTGTCAACAGAGCGGGCATTCGCTAGCTTTGGCCGGCGATGGCCCATTTGGAGGAACCCACCGTGGCGGAGACTTCCCGGCCGCCTGTGAGGCGACCACGCAACCGCAAGGCGCAGCTGGCCGACGCGGCAGCAGAGCTGTTCCGCAAACACGGGTACCACCAGGTCGGCGTGAACGACATCGCGAAGGCCGCGGGCGTGACGGGCCCTGCCGTCTACCGGCACTTCCAGGGCAAACAGGACATCCTCGCGCATGTGCTGCTGTCGGGCATGGACACGTTCGGCCTGGTCACGGAGCGGGCCCTCGCCACTCCCGGCACGCCGGCCGACCAGCTGAACGCCCTGCTGCGCGCGGTCGCGGCGCTGGCCGTGGACCGCAGGGAGATCACCGCCCTGTGGCGCTGGGAGGGCCGTCACCTCGCCCGCGAGGACCGGACCAAGATCCGCCACCGGGGCACGGAGCTGATCACGCAGTGGGCCATCGCGCTGTGCGACGTGCGCCCGGACCTGTCCCCGGCCGACGCCGAGCTGCTCGGCTGGGCGACACTGTCGGTGTACGGGAGCGTGTCGGTGCACCACGTGAGCCCGCCCCGGCGCCGGTTCGAGGAGCTGCTCACCCGGCTCGCGACCGCTGTCACGTCGTGGCAGGCGAGCGACCTCTCGGTGCCCGACCCGCCCGCCGGGAAACTGCCGGGCAGGCAGCCGCAGCCCGGGGTGGCGGGTTCCCGCAGGGAGGAGCTGCTGACGGCCGCGTTGACGCTGTTCCGGGAGCGCGGCTACGCGGCGGTGAGCATGGAGGACATCGGCGCAATGGCCGGCATGGCCGGGCCGAGCATCTACCGGTACTTCCCCGGCAAGGCGGCGATCCTCGTGGCAGGCGGGTACCGGATGGCCGACCGGCTGACGCAGGACGCCGAGAAGGCGCTGTCGCTGCCGCCGCGCGAGGCGCTGCGGTCGCTGGCCGAGTCGTACGTCGACACGGTGCTGCGCTCGGACAACATCATGGCGAACTTCGTCACCGAGCTGGGGAACCTGCCGGAGCGGGACCGCAAGGAGCTGGTCCGCCTGCAGCGGGCGTACGTGGCCGAGTGGATCCGCCAGCTGCGTGCCGAGTCCGAGCTGACCGACCAGGAGGCGAAGGTCGTCGTGCACGCGGCACTGACGATCGTGAACGACCTCGCCCGCACGCCCCGGCTGCTGAACAGGCCGAGGATCGCGGCCGAGCTGATCGAGTTGGCCGTAGCCGTGCTCAACGCCGGGAGGTAGCCATGCCCACCGATCTTCGGGCTCCGTTCGAGGTGGAGGAGAACGCGTTCGACCGGTGGCTGATGGACAGGGAGTGGCGGCGGAGGAACCTGTCCACTCCGCCGCCCGGCCTGAAGCCGGTCTCGGGCGACCCGGGGCTGCCGCTGCTCGGACACGGCGTGGAGATGCTGCGGCTCGGCATGAACTACGGGGCGAGGCGGTACAGCACGCACGGCCCCGTGTCGTGGCTGAGCGCGTTCGGCGTGAAGATGGTGTCGGCGTCGGGGCCGGACGCCACGCAGGAGGTGTTCGCCAACCGGGACAAGGCGTACTCGCAGCAGGGCTGGGAGTACTTCATCGGCCCGTTCTTCACCAGGGGCCTGATGCTGCTGGACTTCGAGGAGCACCTCCACCACCGGCGGATCATGCAGCTGGCGTTCACGTCCGAGCGCCTGTCCGGGTACATGGCGCAGGTCGGCGACGTGGTCGGGTCGAGCGTGTCGCGGTGGGCGCCGCGTGACGGCTTCCCGGTCTACCCGGCGCTGAAGCAGCTGACGCTGGACGTGGCGACCAAGGTCTTCATGGCGTCGTCGCTCGGCGGGAGCCAGTCGGACCGGCTGAACAAGGCGTTCGTGGCCACGGTCAGGGCCGGCACGTCGCTGATGCGGGTGCCGGTCCCCGGCGGTCGCTGGGCGGCGGGGCTGCAGGGCCGCAAGGTGCTGGAGGACTACTTCCGCCGCGGCGTGCCCGCCAAGCGCACGTCGGACTCCGACGACCTGTTCGCCGCCCTGTGCCACGCGCGCACCGACGAAGGCGAGATGTTCTCCGACGACGACGTCGTGAACCACATGATCTTCCTGATGATGGCCGCGCACGACACGTCGACCATCGCGACGTCCGCGCTGGTGTACTACCTCGGCAAGAACCCGGAGTGGCAGGACAGGGTCCGCGCCGAGTCGCTGGCGCTGGGCGACGAACCGCTGACCGTGCCGTTGCTGAACGAGCTGCCGACACTGGACCTGGTGCTGAAGGAGTCGATGCGCCTCGTGCCGCCGGTCCCGTGGACGGTCCGCAAGACGGTGAAGGAGACCGAGCTGCTGGGTCACCACCTGCCCGAGGGTGTCTACGTGACGACGCTGGCGTGGCTGAACCACCTGCTGCCGGAGTACTGGACGGACCCCCACCGCTTCGACCCACTGCGTTTCTCGGCGGAACGCAGGGAGGACAAGTCACACCGCTTCGCGTACCTGCCCTTCGGCGGCGGGGTGCACAAGTGCATCGGCATGCACTTCGGGACCTACGAGGTGAAGACCATCGTCCACGAGCTGGTCCGCCGCTTCGAGTGGACCGTCCCGGCGGACTACCGCGTCCAGTGGGACCCGACGGCGCTGCCGATGCCGAAGGACGGCCTGCCGATCGGCATCAGACGCCGCTAACGACGTGCGTCGGCGTCTCCGCTGTGCACGGTGCCGGCGGTCTCGTGGCGCCCGCCGTCCTGGCCGCGGAAGGGGACGGTCTCGGTCGCGGGCAGCGACACGAGCCGCTCGGCCAGCCGCTTGGTCGCGTCGGCGTACTCCTCGATGGACAGCGAGACGGACCCGGTGACCACGAACGGTGCGACGACGGCCATCCCGGAGCAGAAGAGCGTGCCGTGGGTGAGGGAGAACAGCACCTCGTCGAGCCCCCCGTGTCTGCCGCGGGACCCGGTGGCGACGGCGTTCGCCCCGAGGGTGGTGACGACCATGGCCCGCTTGCCCGCGAGCCCGCACCGCCGGGCCTCCGGGTTGTCGACGCCCTGGGCGGACAACCGGTCGAACCATCCCTTGAGGATGGCCGGCATCCCGAACCACCACAGGGGGAACTGCACGACGAGCGTGTCGGCCCAGCTGACCTTGTCGTGCTCGGCACAGATGTCGGCGCGCGGTGAGCCGCCCTCGAGCGCGTGGCGCCGCGCGCGGGGATCGTGGTCGCGGTTCCCGTGGCGGACGACGGGGTCCCAGTTCATCGCGTAGAGGTCGGACTCACGGACCTCGTGCCCGTGCTCCCGCAGGACGGCCACGCCCCGGTCCCGCAGGGCCCCGTCGAGTGACCGGGGATCCGGATGCGCGTAGATCCACAGAACTCGCATGGCGGAGGGGATACCCGCCCAGTGCGGGTTCTAAGCCGCCCGCGAGATCCGCCGCCCGACGAACCGGAGCACTTCGGGCATGACGCGCAGGAAGTAGTTCTCCTCGTGCCCGCCGGGTCCGAAGGCCACGACCTCTGGCGACGCGCGCTCGACGAGTTCTTCGGCGGCGGAAGCGAAGGGATCGTCGTTCCCGCACCAAACCCCGAGGGGCACAGGGAGAATGTCCTTGGTGTGCCGCAGGGGTTCGTTGGCCGCCCACTGCTGCTCGTCCCGGAAGACGTCGCGTCTCTTGGCGTCTGACCAGGTCTGGAACAGTGCCGGCCCCACGACGGCGACCGCGCGGAGATCGGTCTCCCGAGCCAGCCGCAGGGTGCCGAAGGCCCCCATGGAGATCCCGAACCCGGCGGCGGGCGCGGGAAGTCCCAGGCGGTCGAGCCAGTCGGGAACCTCGTCGAGGAGCATCCGCAGGGGATCGTCCCCTGCGTTCCGTGCGACGAAGTACGAGTCCCCACCGTCGACAGCGACCATGGCGAACGGCGAGGTGCCCTCCTGCGCGGCGGCTGTGAGGAAGTGGGGGACCCCCAGGTCGAGGAACGAGTTGGCTCCGGCGCCCCGCCCGTGCAGGGCGAGACAGACGGGCAGGTCGGAGGGCGCACCGGCCGGCCGCATGACGATGAGGTCGACGTCACGCCCTCGGGCGGCTGACCGCACCCGATCGACCTGAACGGGGCCGGGCGGCGCGTCGGGTATGCGCCCGTCGGGCCCGTTCAACCCGAGAATCCCTCTCAGCCGAGCCCCGCCTGGCAGGACGTCGGCCAACGCCCCCGCCCCGGCAGCGGCCACCACCCCGAGCCCGCCGACCAGGACGGCACGTCGAGACAAGAGTTTCCCCATATGCCATGGACGCACCGGCTCCCCGGCCGGTTGCGGACACGAGTTGAGCGTCGCCTGGTTGCGGGTCCCCGGCGCGGAAGCGATCAGCGCCGTCGTGGGTGTCGACGATACCGGAGTCAACTTCGCCGGCCACGCCTGGTAACGCTCCGAAGGACATTTGGCAAATCACAGAGGACTGAGTCATACTCTATGATCGAGCAAATCCCGGATTAGGACAGTGTTGATCGCGGGACTTGAGGGAATGTTTGAGATTGTAGCGGATCGGGGTGGGTTTGTCAAAGGACATGTACGGTTCAGAATTGCGGGCGGAACGCGACCACATCGCATTCCTCTACTCCCGGCTGGACACAGAACGATCGACCGCCACCACCCGGCTCGACGGGGTCCTGATCGACAGCTCGGCGGAGACCACAGAGGCCCTCTGGGAACGAGATGTGGCCGCGACCACGCTGTCCAGGCGCATCGGCCTCCTGCGGGTCGCCGACAACGGGCTCTGCTTCGGCAGGCTCGACCACGCCGACGGCAATCCCGCCACCACCTACATCGGCCGAATTGGGCTCTTCGACGAGGACAACGACTACGAACCCCTGCTCACCGACTGGCGCGCCCCGGTAGCCCGGCCATTTTACGTGGCCACCGCCGCCAATCCGGAAGGGGTCACCCGTCGGCGCCATTTCCGTACCCGTGGGCGGCGTATTCTGTCATTTCACGACGACGTTCTCGCGCACGGAGTCGCGGACAGTGACGAGGTGCTGCTCGCCGCTCTCAACGCACCCCGGTCGGACACGATGGGTGACATCGTCGCCACGATCCAGGCCGAGCAGGACGAGATCATCCGGCTCGGACGCACCGGCGTCGTGGTCATCGACGGCGGTCCCGGCACCGGCAAGACGGTCGTCGCCCTGCACCGGGTCGCCTACCTGCTCTACACGCACCGTGAGCGCATGTCCCGCCGTGGCGTCCTCATCATCGGGCCCAACACGGGATTCCTCCGCTACATCGGCGGCGTGCTGCCCTCCCTCGGCGAGACCGACGTGGTGTTCGCCACTCCTGGCGAGCTTCTCCCGGACGTCAAGACCCGAACACCCGACCCGGACCGCGAGGTCAAGGGCAGCCTCGCGATGGTCGACCTCATCCAGGCGGCCGTCGCCAACCGGCAGGAGCTGCCCCTGACGCCCATCGAGATCGAGCTGGACGACGTCACCGTCGAGCTGGACGAGTTCGTCGCGGGCAAGGCACGCGAGCGGGCGCGGACGGCCGGCCGCCTGCACAACCGCGCCCAGGAGATCTTCCGTGACGCGTTGATCCTCGCGCTGGCGGAACAGGCCGTCGACCGGATCGGCCAGGGCTGGCTCAACGCACGCGAGACACCCGACCTGGCCGGCGACCTTGCCGCGGACGTCCGCCGCGAGCTGATCTCCAGCGAGGCGCTCGAGGCGGCCGTCGAGCTGCTGTGGCCGCGGCTGTCGCCCCGGCGGCTGCTCGCCGACCTCTACACCTCCGAGGAGCGGCTCAAGGCGATCGGCGCCCCACCGTCGTTCCACCGCGAGCGTGGTGACGCGTGGACCGTCTCCGACGTGCCACTGCTCGACGAGGCCGCGGAGCTGCTCGGCGCGTACGAGTCCGACGAGGAGGCCGAGCAGACGCAACGCGAGCAGGAGGCCTACGCCAGGGGCGTGCTCGACATCCTCGACACCGAGGAGGACCCCGACGGCGAGCTGCTGCGTGCCGTCGACATCCTCGATCCGACCCAGCTGGCCGAGCGCCAGGAGGAACGCGACCACCGTTCACTCGCGGAACGCGCCGCCGCCGACCGGGAGTGGACCTACGGCCACGTGGTGGTCGACGAGGCGCAGGAACTGTCCGAGATGGACTGGCGGGCGCTGATGCGCCGCTGCCCCAGCCGTTCCATGACGATCGTCGGCGACCTCGCCCAGCGTGAGTCGCCCGCGGGCGCCCGGTCGTGGGCCGCGATGCTCGACGAGTACGTGCCGAGGCGGTGGACCTACCGGCAGCTGACGATCAACTACCGCATGCCCGCCGAGATCATGGACGTCGCGTCCTCCCTACTGTCCACCATGGACTCCGCGGTGCAGCCGCCGAAGTCCGTGCGGTCGACGGGAGTTCACCCGTGGTCGCGCCACACGACAGACGAGAACCTGGCGCGGACCGTGACCGAGATGGTCGCGCGCATGGAGGAGGAGATCGGCGAGGGCACGGTCGCGGTCATCGCGCCGGACGGCTCGACGCTCAACGTGGACGCGCTGCTCCTGCCGCCGAGGGCCACCAAGGGCCTCGAGTTCGACGGCGTGATCATCGTCGAGCCGGTCGAGATCATGACCGGGCAGGCAGGCGCGGCGGACCTGTACGTGGCGCTCACCCGTGCCACGCAACGGCTCGGCGTCGTGCACACCAGGCCGCTGCCCGACTGCCTGCTGCTGCTGGACGACGTCACGCCGTAGGTCGGTCCCCGTCGGCGAGTGTCTCGGCCAGCATCGCGGCCCACTGGTCGAGCACGCGGCGTCTGCGGCGGCCGTCGTCGCTGAGGAGGTTCGCGAGGCCGAGGCCGCGACCCAGGTCGAGGGTGGCCTGGACGGCCTCGCGGACTCCCGGCCTCGACTCGTCCGCACCCAGCAGCTCGACCACCACGCGGTGCGACTCGCGGCCGACCTGGGCCTCCAGGCCGATCACCCGCTCACGCAGCCGTTCGTCCGACGACGCCGCCACCCACACGTTGATGGCCGCGCGGAACAGCGGGCTCGTGTACATGCGGCCGATCAGCGTCACGACCTCGCGGGTGCGTGCCAGGCCCACCGGCAGGTCGACGGCGTGGGAGCGCAGCACCGCGAGCCGCTGCGCCGACACGTACTCGACCGCCGAGGTGACCAGGTCCTCCCTCGTCGGGAAGTGGTGCTGGGCCGCGCCACGCGAGACGCCCGCCCGCTCGGCGACCACCGCGACCGTGCTGCCCGCGAAGCCCTGCTCGGCTATGCACTCGATGGCCGCCTCCAGGAGCCGCTGCCGGGTCGCACGGCTGCGGTCCTGCTGCGGCTCGCGAAGGATCTCGGTGCTCCGGCCACCAAAACGCACTGAAGGACTCCTTCCTGACGCTGGCCGCACTGAAGGACGCCTTCAGTGCATTGGACGCGGCACTAGTAGGACTTCGGCAGACCGAGGCTGTTCTGCGCGACGTAGTTGAGGATCATCTCCCGGCTGACCGGCGCGATCCTGTTCACACGGGCGGCGGCGACGAGCGCGCCGAGGCCGTACTCGGCGGTCATGCCGTTCCCGCCGTGGACCTGCACCGCGGTGTCCACTGCCTTGATGGACGCCTCCGCCGCCGCGAACTTCGCCATGTTCGCGGCCTCGCCCGCACCGACGTCGTCGCCGGAGTCGTAGAGCGCGGCGGCCTTCTGGGTCATGACCTTCGCCAGCTCCAGCTGGATCCTGGCCTCCGCCAACGGGTGCGCGACGCCCTGGTGCGCGCCGATGGGCGCGTTCCACACCGTCCTGGTCTTCGCGTACTCGACACCCTTGCCCAGCGCGTAGCGGCCCATGCCGATCGCGAAGGACGCGGCCATGATGCGTTCCGGGTTCAGGCCCGCGAACAGCGCGGGCAGCGCGGCGTCCTGC
The DNA here is from genome assembly GCF_004364325.1 of Actinophytocola oryzae. GTDB lineage: Bacteria > Actinomycetota > Actinomycetes > Mycobacteriales > Pseudonocardiaceae > Actinophytocola > Actinophytocola oryzae. Next base: position 584,714 of record NZ_SOCP01000003.1, read on the forward strand.
GAGCCGACCAGCGCGTCGGCCGGCAGGCGCACGTCGTCGAGGAACAGCATGAACTGCTTGTCCGGCGACACGATGTCCATCTCGATGGGCTGCCACTCGAAACCCGGCGCGTCGGTCGGCACGATGAACAGCGCGGGCCGCAGCTTGCCGGTCCGCGCGTCCTCCGAGCGGCCCACCACCATGACCGCGGCGGCCTCGTCCACGCCGGAGATGAACACCTTGCGGCCGTTGAGAATCCACTCGTCGCCGTCGCGGCGCGCGGTCGTGGTGATCTCGTGCGAGTTGGAACCCGCGTCCGGCTCGGTGATCGCGAACGCCATGCGCAGCGAGCCGTCGGCGAAGCGGGGCAGCCAGCCCTGCTTCTGGTCGGCAGTGCCGAAGCGGCTGATGATCGTCGCGCAGATGGCCGGTGACACGACCATGAGCAGCAGGCCACAGCCCGCCGCGGCGAGTTCCTCCGCCACCGCGGCGAGGTCACCGATGTTGCCGCCACCGCCGCCGTACTCCTCGGGCACGTTCACGCCGAGGTAGCCGAGCTTGCCCGCCTCGTCCCACAGCTCCGCGGACTTCTCCCCGCCGCGTGCCTTGCGCAGGAACCACTCGCCGCCGTAGCGCCTGCCGAGGTCGGCGACCGCCGACCGCAACGCCTGCCGCTCCTCGGACTCGGTGAACCCGGTCATTGTTGCTCCTCCTCTGCGCTCACGACGGCCAGCACCCGCCCGACCTCGACCTGGTCACCCGCGCCGACACCCAGCTCGGTGACCACGCCGTCGGCAGGCGCGTCGATCTGGTGCTGCATCTTCATGGCCTCCAACCACAGCAGCGGCTGGCCCTTGACGACCCGGTCCCCCGCCGCGACCGCGACCCGCACGACCGTGCCCGGCATGGGTGCGAGAAGTGAACCCGCCGCGACCTGGGTGGCCGGGTCGGCGAACCGGGGGACCTCGGTCAACGCGACCGAGCCCGTCGCCGTGCTCACGTACGAGACTCCCTGGTACCGCGAGACGTCGAACCGCCGCAGCAGCCCGTCCACGTCCAGCACCACCTCGTCCGGCCTTACCTCGACGACGCGCACGCCGTCGTGGCCCACCAGACCGTCCCTGCCGAGCCGGTAGGTGATGTCGTGTTCGGTGTCGCCCACGAGGAAGCGTTTGCGTTGCGGTGCGGCGACAACGTTGCGCCAGCCGCTGGGCATCCTGCCGAGGACCCGCGCACCGGCCCGGTTCGCGGCGCCGTCGGCGAGTGCGGCGGCCAGTGCGGCGAGCCGGACGGTGTCCGGTGTGGCCAGTGGGGTCGCGAGTTCGGCCAGCCCGTGGCGGTCGAAGAACGCGGTGTCCGTGTCACCGGCCAGGAACGCGGGATGGGTGAGAACGTTCACCAGCAGGTCGCGGTTCGTCGTGACGCCGTGGACCTTCGCCCGGGTCAGCGTCGACGCGAGTGCACGCGCGGCCACGTCCCTGCTCGGTGCCACGGAGATCACCTTGGCCAGCATCGGGTCGTAGTGCGGGCTCACGACCGTCCCACTGTCCACACCGGAGTCGAGCCGGATGCCGGCACCGAGTGGGACGGCGAACGTCGTGGCGACGTTCGGCACCTCGAAGCGGTGCAGTGTGCCGCTGTGCGGGCGCCAGTCCGCGGCGGGGTCCTCGGCGTAGAGCCGGACCTCGATCGCGTGCCCCTGCGCAGGCGGCGGGTCCGCGGGCAGCGGACGGCCTTCCGCGACGCCCAGCTGCAGCCCGACGAGGTCGAGACCGGTGACGCACTCGGTGACCGGGTGCTCGACCTGCAGCCGGGTGTTCATCTCCAGGAAGTAGAACCGGCCGGCGTCGTCGGCGAGGAACTCCACCGTGCCGGCGCCGACGTAGGCGATCGCCCTGGCCGCGGCGCGGGCCGCGCCGAACAGTTCCTCGCGCATCCCGGGGATCCGCTCGACCAGCGGGGACGGCGACTCCTCGATGATCTTCTGGTGCCTGCGCTGGATCGAGCACTCGCGTTCGCCGACCGCCCAGACCGTGCCGTGCTGGTCGCACATGACCTGGACCTCGATGTGGCGCCCGGTCGCGAGGTAGGGCTCGACGAACACCGTGTCGTCGCCGAACGCGGACGCGGCCTCCGCGCGGGCGTCCGCCAGCCGCGCGGAGAGGTCGTCGAGGGAGTTCACGACACGCATGCCGCGGCCCCCACCACCCGCCGACGCCTTGACCAGCACCGGGAGGTCCTTGTCGGAGAGGGACTCCGGGTCCAGTCCGGTGAGGACCGGCACGCCCGCCTCGGCCATCAGGCGCTTGGACTCGATCTTGGAGCCCATCTGGTCGATGGCCTCCGGCGGCGGCCCGACCCACGTCAGCCCCGCCTTGACGACCGCGCGGGCGAACTCCGCGTTCTCCGACAGGAAGCCGTAGCCGGGGTGCACGGCGTCGGCACCGGACACCCGGGCCGCGTCGACGATCAGGTCGGCCCGGAGGTAGGTGTCGGCAGGCGAGGCACCCGGCAGGCGCACGGCCGCGTCGGCCTCGCGGACGTGGGGTACGTCGGCATCCGCGTCGGAGTACACGGCCACGGTCGCGATGCCGAGCGTGCGGCAGGTCCGGAACACGCGCCGGGCGATCTCGCCCCGGTTCGCGACGAGCAGCGTGGTGATCATCGCCGTCACATCCGGAAGACGCCGAAGCCGTCGGCGCCCCTGATCGGTCCGTTGTGGATGGTCGAGAGGCAGATCCCCAGCACCGTGCGGGTGTCGCGCGGGTCGATGATGCCGTCGTCGTAGAGCATGCCGGACAGGAACATCGGTAGCGACTCCGCCTCGATCTGGTTCTCCACCATGGTCCGCATCGCGGCGTCGTGCTCCTCGTTGTACTCCTGGCCACGGCCCGCCGCGGCCTGTCTCGCCACCATGGACAGCACGCCCGCGAGCTGCTGCGGCCCCATGACCGCAGACTTGGCGCTGGGCCAGGCGAACAGGAAGCGCGGGTCGTAGGCCCGGCCGCACATGCCGTAGTGCCCGGCGCCGTAGGAGGCGCCCATGAGGATCGAGACGTGCGGCACCTTCGAGTTCGACACCGCGTTGATCATCATGGCGCCGTGCTTGATGATGCCGCCCTGCTCGTACTCCTTGCCGACCATGTAGCCGGTCGTGTTGTGCAGGAACAGCAGCGGCGTGTCGATCTGGTTGGCCAGCTGGATGAACTGGGCGGCCTTCTGCGACTCCTCGCTGAACAGCACCCCCCGCGCGTTGGCGAGGATGCCGACCGGGTAGCCGTGGACCCGCGCCCACCCGGTCACGAGGCTGGTGCCGTACAGCGGTTTGAACTCGTCGAAGTCCGAGTCGTCGACCACGCGGGCGATGACGTCCCTCGGGTCGAACGGCACCTTGAGGTCGGTCGGCACGATGCCGAGCAGTTCCTCGGCGTCGTAGAGGGGTTCGCCGTAGTCCCGCGCCGGTTCGGGGCCGAGCTTGCGCCAGTTGAGCCGCGCGATGATCCGCCTGCCGATCCGGATGGCGTCCTCCTCGTCGGCGGCGAGGTAGTCGGCGAGACCCGAGGTGCGGGCGTGCATCTCCGCGCCACCGAGCGACTCGTCGTCGGACTCCTCACCCGTCGCCATCTTCACGAGCGGCGGGCCGCCGAGGAACACCTTCGCGCGGTTCTCGACCATGACCACGTAGTCGGACATGCCGGGGAGGTACGCGCCGCCTGCCGTGGAGTTGCCGAACACCAGCGCTACGGTCGGGCAGCCCGCCGAGGAGGCCCTCGTGAGGTCGCGGAAGATCCGGCCACCCGGGATGAAGATCTCCTTCTGCGTCGGGAGATCCGCACCGCCCGACTCGACGAGGTTCACCACCGGCAGCCGGTTCTGCGCGGCGATGTCCGCGGCACGGAAGCTCTTCCTGGTGCTCCAGGGGTTGCTGGAGCCACCCTTGACGGTGGGGTCGCTGCCGCTGACCAGGCACTCGACGCCCTCGATGACGCCGATGCCGGTGACCACGCTGGCGCCGACCGCGTAGTCGCTGCCCCACGCGGCGAGTGGCGACAGCTCCAGGAACGGCGAGTCGGGGTCGAGCAGCAGCTCGATCCGTTCGCGGATCAGGAGCTTGCCGCGCCTGCGGTGCCGCTCGACGTACTTCTCACCACCGCCCGCGACGGCCTTCGCGTGCTCGGCGTCGATCTCGACGAGCTTCGCGAGCATCGCGTCGCGGTTGACCGCGAAGCCTGCCGACTTCGGATCGACGGTGGACCTGATCGTTGTCATGAGGCGTGGTATCCCAGCACTTTTGCCGCCAGTCCGGTGAGGATCTCGTTGGTGCCGCCGCCGATACCCAGGATGCGCACGTCCCGGTAGTGACGTTCCACTTCGGACTCTCTCATGTAGCCCAGGCCGCCGTGCAGCTGGACCGCCTCGCTGACCACCCACTCGGCGGTCTCGACGGCCGTGTTCTTCGCGAAGCAGGCCTCGGCGACCACCGGCTCCCCTGCCAGGTGCCGGACCGCGACACTCCGCGCATAGGTGCGGGCGACGTCGACCCGGCGGGTCATCTCGGTGAGCTTGTGCTGCACCACCTGCCGGGAGATCAGCGGGCGGCCGAACGTCTCACGTAGGCGGCACCACTCGACGGTCAGGTCCAGTGCGCGTTGCGCGGTGGCGTACCCCTGCACGGCAAGCGCGAGCCGTTCGGTGACGAAGTGGGTGGCCACCTGGGCGAACCCGGTACCCTCCGCACCGACCAGGTTCGCCGCGGGCACCCGGACATCCACATAGGACAGCTCGGCCGTGTCCGAGCAGTGCCACCCCATCTTGTCGAGCTTGCGGGTGACGGTGAAGCCGGGCGTGCCCTGCTCGACGACCAGCAGCGACAGCCCGTGCGCCCCAGGGCCACCGGTGCGGACGACCGTGGTGACGAAGTCGGCGCGGCAGCCCGAGGTGATGAAGGTCTTGGCACCGTTGACGAGGTAGTAGTCACCCTCACGCCTCGCCGTGGTGCGGAGGTTCGCCACGTCCGAGCCGCCGTCGGGCTCGGTGACGGCCAGCGAGCCGATCTTCTCGCCGGCGAGCGTGGGCTTCACCCACCGTTCGAGGTGTTCCGGGTCGCCCGCGGTCACGATGTGCGGCAACGCGATCCCGGACGTGAACAGGGAAGCCACGAGACCGCCCGAGCCGCCGGCGTAGTGGATCTCCTCGGTGACGGTCGTCGCGTCGACGAGGTCGCCGCCACCGCCACCCGCGCTCTCCGGGAAGGCGACGCCGAGCAGCCCCAGCTCGCCCGCCTTCCGGTGCAGTTCACGCGGAAGCTCGCCGGCACGTTCCCACTCGTCGAGGTGTGGGTTTACCTCTTTCTCGACAAAGCGCCGTGTCGTCTCACGGAGCGCCTGCCGCTCGGGTGTCCTGAATGGATCTGTCACAGCAGCGCCTCGGGGATGTCCACGAGGCGCGACCGCAGCCACTCGCCGAGGGACTTGGCCTGCGGGTCGAACCGGGTCGACGCGGCGACCCCCTGTCCGAGCAGGCCGTGGAGGACGAAGTTGACCGCGAGAAGGTTGGGCAGCGGGTGCCGCTCGATGTCGAGGTCCTTGGCCTCCGGCAACAGCTCCCGGAGGCGGTCGACGGACAGCTCGCCCGCGAGCCACGCGTAGGCGGCCGAGTCGCGGACCCACACACCGAGGTTCGCGTCGCCGCCCTTGTCGCCGGAGCGTGCGCCGACGATCGTCCCGAGCGGGACGCGCCGCGTCTTCGCACTGGAGACCGGCTCCGCCTCTGCGGCGGGTGTCTCCGGCGGGACGGCGGTCACGGGTGGCGAGTCGACCATCTTCCTTGTCCCGTCGGGCAGGACGGCGGCGTGGAGCACGGCCTCCTGCGGCACGTACCTGGCACGGTAGACGCCGACCGGGGTGCCTTCCCCGGGTGGGGCGGTGACCGTGAAGCCGGGGTAGGAGGCGAGGGCCAGCTCGACAGCCGCTCGCGAGAACGCCTTGGCCCGCTTGGGATCCGGGGTGCGGATCGCGGCGTGCAGGAGCGCGCTCGCGGTCTCCTCGGTGTCCGCGTCGGGGTGGTCGGTGCGGGCCAGTGTCCACTCCAGACCGTCCGCGCCGACGGCGTCCGCCAGCTGTCGCTTCGCCAGGGCCGCCTTCGCGTCGATATCCAGTCCACAAAGGACGAACGTCATGCTGTTGCGGAACCCGTCGAGGGTGTTCACGCAGACCTTGAGCGTGTCCGGCGGGGCCTCGCCCCTCACCCCGCTCACCGCGACCCGGTCCTTGTCCTGCTGCGTCAGGGTGATCGTGTCGAACCGGCTGGTCACGTCCGGGCCGAGGTACCGCGGACCGCCGATCTCGTAGAGGAGCTGGGCCTTCACGGTGTCGACGGTGACCGCGCCGCCCGTGCCGTCGTGCTTGGTGATCACGGCCGAGCCGTCCGCGTCGATCTCCGCGATCGGGAAGCCGGGGTGGCCGAGGTCCGGGATCTCCGTGAAGAAGGCGAAGTTGCCGCCTGTGGCCTGGGTGCCGCACTCGATGACGTGCCCCGCGACGGTCGCCCCGGCGAGCGCGTCGAAGTCGGTCGGGCCCCAGCCGAAATGCGCCGCTGCCGGACCGACGACGAGGGAGGCGTCGGTGACCCGCCCGGTGACCACGACGTCGGCGCCCGCGTTCAGGCACTCGACGATGCCCCAGCAACCGAGGTAGGCGTTCGCGGTGAGCGCGCCGTCGAAACCCTGTTCCAGGAGGTCGTCTCCCTCGACGTGGGCGACCTTCACGTTCGGGTTCAGCGCGCGGATGGCATCGGCGAGGCCCGCGGGGTTGAGCCCACCCGCGTTGGTGACGATCCTGACGCCCTTCTCCAGCGCAAGGTCGAGCGTGTCCTCCAGCTGGCGGAGGAACGTGCGGGCGTAGCCGCGGCTCGCGTCCTTCAGCTTGTCGCGCCCGAGGATCAGCATGGTCAGCTCGGCCAGGTAGTCGCCGGTGAGGTAGTCGAGCGGACCCCCGGTGAGCATCTGCCGCATGGCGGAGAGCCGGTCCCCGTAGAAACCGGACGAGTTCCCGATCCGCACCGTCATCCTCGGCTGCCCATCTCCCTGCCTGGTCCGGGGGGACCGGCGAACGCCTGAGCGATGGTCAGCCACTCGTTGGCGTCCTCGCCGACCGCGACCAGTGCGGTGTCGGCGCGGTGCACCCGTTGGGTGACCAGCAGGCAGAACTCGTGTGCGGTGCCCGTGACCCGCTGCGTCGCGCCCTCCGGTCCCCACGTCCACAGCTCGCCGTCCGGGCCGAGCAGCTCGATGCGGAACTCCTCCTCGGGCGCCTGCCTGCCCCTCGTCAGGAACGCGAAGTTCCTCGTCCGCACCCCGATGTGGGCGACGTGCCGCAGCCGGGCGGTCGGGGTGCGGACGACGCCGAGCGCGTCCGCGACGTCCTGGCCGTGGGCCCACGTTTCCATCAGCCGCGCGGTGACCATCGACGCCACGGACATCGGCGGTCCGTACCACGGCAACTTCGTGCCGGGCGGCAGGTCGAGCAGTGTCGTCGCCAGCTTGTCGCGGGCGGAGCGCCACCAGTCCAGCAGGTGCGTCTGGTCGGCGACCCGCGCGGACTCCCTGTCGACGATCGAGTCCAGGTTGTCCTCGGCGATGTAGCTCGCCATCTCGGCCTTGAACCCGTCCGGATCGGTCGCCGAGAGCAGCGCGCGTTCGTCCGTCCACGCCAGGTGCGCGATCTGGTGGGTGATTGTCCAGCCCACTGCCGGTGTCGGACGCGACCATCCGTCCGGGGGAAGGTCCCGGACCAGGGCGTCGATCTCGTCACCCTCCGCACGCAGATCCGCCACAAGAGGAGTCAGCTCAACCACGTGCTCACCCTCGCACGCACGACGCAATCAAGCAAGCATGCTTGTTTTTGTCACTGGCGCAGCCCGCCACGCCTCCGCTGCCAGTCCGTCACGGCGTCGCAGCCCGCCGAGATCTCCTCGTCGAGGTGCGCGAGCTGGGCGTTCACGACCTCCTCGCCGAGCAGCTCCCTGGCGAGGTCAGACTCGGCCAGAGCCTGCCGCGCCTCCCACGGTGTGGTGGGCAGCACGGTCGGCTCTGGCGGGGTGAGGCCCGACTCGATGCCCCACCGGCCCGCCGCGAGGACCGCCGCGACGACCAGGTGTGGCTGCGCGTCCGCACCGGCGAACCGGACCTCGGCACGCGTCGAGCTGCCCGTCCCGGCCACGCGGACCGCCGCCGTCCGGTCGTCGACACCCCACCGGACCACCCGGGGCGAGAAGGGCGCCGTGCGCAGCCGAACGTAGGAGTTCCAGGTCGGCGCCCAGAACGGGGTGAGGCCCGGTGCCGCACGCATCACGCCCGCGACGAAGTGCTCCAGCTGCGTGGCGGTCCACGGACCGTCCTGGGTGGACAGCGAGACGTGCACGTGGCACGAGCTGCCCTCGCCGGGCCGCTCGGCCGCGAGGTAGCCGGCCACCACGCCGTGGCTCGCGGCCGTGCGTCGCACGACCAACTGTTGCAGCATCGCGTCGTCGCAGGCGGCGAGGGCGTCCCGGTGGCCGAGCACCAGCTCCGCCTGCCCCGGATGGCACTCGCCACGCACCGACTCGACGTCGAGCCCGTCGACCGCGGCCCGGATCGCGTCGAGCAGCGGGCGCAGCGGGTCGAGGCCGCCCACGGCGTAGTCGAGGCCACTCCGGGTCACCGGGGTGCCGTCCTCCCGGGTGAACGTGACCTCGTGCTCGAGGCCGATCGATGGCACCAGGCCGAGCCGCTCGGCCGCCTCCACCTGCCTGCGCAGCACCGTCCTGGGCGCGATGTCGACGGCCCGGCCGTCCGGCCACTCGGCGTCGCACACCACGAACCAGGTGCCGTCGGCGTCCGGGGCCAGCGTGGCGAGGTCCGGCCGGAGCCGCAGGTCGCCGTAGGGCCCGGTGTAGGGGCCGAACACGGGTGCGTCGACCGCCTCGCGCTCGGGGTTCCAGGCGAACGCGTAGGTGCAGAGGCCGTAGCCGTCGGACAGGACCGTGTCGGCGAAGAACCGCGCCCCGACCGACACCGCGGCGAAGCGGGCGTGCGGGTCGGGCACCAGGAGGGTCACGGCACGCACGCCGCCGCTGTGGATCTGTGACCGCAGCTCCGCGGCGAGGTTGACCGCGGCCTCCGCGCGGGCGGCGAGCGTGCGCGGGCCGCGTGGTCTGGTGTGGACGATCACCACCTGCCGTCCGAGTCCGGTGCGGCGAGGGGGTTGATGGCGCGGCCGAAGCGGACGTCGAACTCGTCGTCGCGCTCGACCTTGTCGAAGCCCTGGCCCGCCAGGTGTTCCCGGTTGAGCGTGACGCGCTCGACGTCCGGCGCGAACAGCCGGCACGCGTCGAACCGCGCGGCGCTCTCCGGGTGCTCGTCGCGGTAGCGGCGCACGATCTCCCTGACCTGGTCCCACAGCGCGGCACGCGGGTGGTCGAGGTCATCGAGCAGGACCTCGGCGAGGAACCGGAGCTGGCCCGCGAACACCGAGCTGAACAGCGACTGCGCGAGCAGGTGCGGCGCCCACCGCAGCATGTCCGCGTTCGCCTCCGGCGCGAGCGTGGCGTACTCGGGGAAGTCCTCGTCCATCAGGTCGACGCCCTGCGCGAAGTCCTTGATCGCGACGCGCAGCGGCAGCCCGCGCTCGTCGGTGACGAGGATCAGGTTCTGGCCGTGCGGGCAGAAGCCGACGCCGTAGCGCAGCAGCCAGTGCAGCAACGGGGTGAGGAACAGGTCGAGCCAGGCCGCGAGCCACTCCCCGGTGTCCACACCGGACTCGCGGATCAGCCGGGTGATCACCGCCTCGCCGTCCGGGCCCCGGTAGGGCAGCGCGGCGAACGAGAGCGCCCGCTCCCCCGGCCCGACACGGGTGCGCAGCGGCTCGCGCCACAGCGCGCCGAGCGTCTCGTGGAACCGGTAGGGCAGCTCCGGCAGCCTGCCGAACAGCGGGTGCTTCACCGAGACGCTCGCGACCTCGCCGAGCAGCTCGAACCGGTACTCCTTGTCCAGCAGCGGATCGGCGGCGCTGACCGCCCGCAGCCAGGTGGTGACGGCAGGCGCGGCGAGCGTCGCCGCCTCGGCCAGTCCCCGGTACACCAACGTGTTGCGGACCGACACGGCGGTCTTCACGTCACGCCGCGTCGGGTGGCTCACGTTGGCCAGGGTGCGGATGGTCTGGTGCGGCACGTAGTGGTCGTCGCTCTCACCGAGCGGGACCACCGTGCCCTCGGCCAGTTCCCCCGCGTAGAGCGTGCCGAGGATCTCGTCTGCCTGCCACGGGTGCACCGGGACCAGCACGAAGTCGTCGGGATTGGCCAGTGCGGCACGAAAGTCCGCCAGACGGTCGCCGAGTTCCTCGTCCAGGAGCCGGTCGCGGCTCAGCCCGTCGACGCAGCGGAACTCGGCGAAGTCACGGTGTACCGCGAACCACCTGACCGGGAAGGTGCTGTGTGCCTCGGGTGCGTACGCGTCGCGGTCGCGGGCGGAGAAGCCGACGCGGCCCTTGTTCAGCACCAGGCGGGGATGTCCGGTCAGGTGGCCGTCGGCCTGGTCGTAGTCCATCGCGACCAGCTCGGTCGCGGTGGGTGCCGCGGCGAGCCTGGCGGCCTCGTTGGTGACCGTCGCGGTCAGCTCGGCCAGCACGTCCGCGAGCCGCAACCCGGTCAGGCCAAGGCTTTCCCGCGCGTCGACGACGAGGGTGCGCGGATCCCACGCCGGCTCGCCGTCACGCCTGGCGCTGTCGGGTTCGACGTGCCACGACTCGAACGCACCCCGCCGCGCCCGGAACCGGTAGGACACGCCGCCGGGTAACGAGAGTAAGTACCCGTCCCCCTGCACGACAGGCTGGAGCATTCCCTCGTAGCTCAGCTCGCCGAGCATCTTGTGGGTGATCAAGGCACCGGCGTGCCGCCATGCCGTTCCCATGCTGTCCCCTCTACAGTCCGAAGGTCGTGAACGCGGTCCGCTCCGGCAGCGGGTAGACCGTCTTGCCGCACACCGAGTTCAGGATCGTCGCGGCACGCCAGGCGATCAGGCCCAGATCTGGCGCGCCGACCCCGTGGGTGTGCCGCTCGGCGTTCTGGACGTACAGCGAGCCGCTCCGCGACGTGCCGACCCGGTAGTCGGCGTCGACGACCAGCCTGCCTGCCTCGTCCCGTTCCAGATCCGTCCCCAGTGGACCGATCAGGTCACCGAGATCCCTTTCCTGGTAACCGGTCGCGCACAGGACGGCATCCGTGGTGACGGTCGTCTGGCCGCCCTGCTGCACGTGCCGCAGCGACAGCTCGATCCCCCGTTCCCCGGTCGTCGCGCCGACCACCTCGACGGCCGGGGCCAGCACGACGTCCGGCCAGCCGCCGCCGACCGTGCGCCGGTACAGCTCGTCGTAGATCTCGGCGATCGTCTCGGCGCTGATCGCCTTGTACAGCTGCCACTGCGCGGGCACGAGCCGGTCGCGGACCGGTTCGTCGAGGCCGTGGAAGAACCTCGTGTAGTCGGGTGTGAACTGCTCGAGCCCGAGCTTCGAGTACTCCATCGGCGCGAACGCGGGTGTTCGGGTGAGCCAGCGCAGCGTGCCCTGCCCCGAACCCCTGGCACGCAACAGGTCCAGGAACACCTCGGCGCCGGACTGACCTGAGCCGACCACCGTCACGTCGTTCGTGGCCACGAGCCGGTCCCGCTCCGGCAGGTAGTCGGCGGAGTGCACGGCGACACCCCTCAGCGGCGCCGGTGTCTTCGGCTCGGTGCCGATGCCGATGACGACGTTGCGGGCGAGGACCCTGCCGACCGGGTTGACGTCCAGCTCGAACGCGTCGTCCACAGTGGACCAGCGGATCGTGCGGACCTGCTGGTCGAAGCGCAGGCTCGCCAGCCTGCGGCTCACCCAGGCGCAGTAGTCGGCGTACTCCGTCCTCGGGATGTGGAACTTCTCCGCGAAGTAGAACGGGTACAGCCGCTCGTGGGCACGCAGGTAGGACAGGAACGACAGCTGGCTCGTCGGGTCCACGAGGGACACGAGGTCGGCGAGGAACGGCACCTGGAGGAACGCGCCGTCGATCATGAGCCCGGGATGCCAGCGGAAAGCGCTCTCCTGTTCGAAGAACGCGACGTGTAAGCCGTCGAGGGGGTCGGCGAGCGCCGCGAGGGAGAGGTTGGCCGGGCCGATGCCGACCCCGACGAGGTCGTGCGGAGCAGCGTTGGTCACGACGCGACCAGGTCGAGCAGGTCGGCGTACTCCGGGGCGGTCGCGCCGGGGCGCAGCAGGGTGAGCTTCAGCCACAACCGTCCGTCGACCGCCGCGCGGCCGAGCACGGCGGTGCCGTCGTCGAGCAGCTCGCGGCGGATCGCCGCCACCTCGGCGTCATCGGCGCCGACAGGCCGGAAGACCACGGTGGACAGTTCGGGTCGTGCCCAGAGCGTGAGGCCGGGATGCGCGTCGACGAGGTCGGCGACGCCTGCCGCCGCGGCGCAGCACTGCTCGACGAGCAGACCGATCCCCTGACGCCCCAATGCACGCAGTGTCACGGCGATCTTGAACGCGTCCGGACGGCGGGACGTGCGCAGAGATCTCCCCAGCAGGTCGGGAAGTCCGGCCTCGGTGTCGTCCGCCGCGTTGAGGTAGTCGGCGGTGACGTCGAGGGCCGACAGCGGCCGTCGCGACGTGAACACGCCTGCCGCGATCGGCTGCCAGCCGAACTTGTGCAGGTCCATGCCGACGGAGTCGGCGTCGGCGACGCCGTCGAGCAGTGGCGCGAGCCGGTCGCTGAACAGGACCGCGCCACCGTAGGCGGCGTCCACGTGCAGCCACGCGTCCGGTGCGGCGGCCCGGATTCGCGCGATCGGGTCGACCGCGCCGGTGTCGGTGGTGCCCGCCGTGGCCACGACCACGGCCGGTCCGTCCAGTCCGGCGAGGAGTTCCGTGAGGTGGTCGACCCGCAACCGGCCGTCCTCGCAGTCGACGAGCAGCGGCTCGGGCAGGCCGAGCAGCCACGCGGCGCGGGCGACACTGTGGTGTGCGGTGCGGCCGCACACGGGCTGGACCCACCCGAAGCGCTCCCGCGCCATGAGCAAGCCCAGCAGGTTGGACTCGGTGCCTCCGCTGGTGATCAGCGCGTCGTCGTGGCCGACGAGCCGCGCCAGCGCCCGGGTGAGGACACGCTCCAGCTCGCTCGCGCTCGGTGCCTGGTCCCAGGAGTCCATGGAGGGGTTGAGGATGCTCGCGACGAGGTCGGCCGCCGCCGCCACGGCGAGCGGCGGCCCGTGCAGGTGCGCGGCGCACCACGGGTGGGTCGGGTCGACCGAGCCGGCGACCAGCAGCCTGCTCAGCTGGTCGAGCGCGGGCACCTCGCCGATCCCCACGTCGGGCAGCAGGTCGAGGTCCGCCGCCACGACGGCGGCGGGACCACCGCGGGGCACCGGACCCGCAGGCACGGCAGCGGCCATGGCGTCGAGCGCCACGGTGACCAGCTCCCGCACCGGCTTGGTGCCGGCCACCCCGCCGGCAAGCATCGAGACCTGCATGGGACTCCTTCTTAGGCCAACCTAACTTGAACAGCACAATACTGTTGGCCTGCCCCGACCGGTGTCCCGGCCGACCTCGAAGCTAGCTCGGGGCGAGTCTGCGCACCATCTCCGCCGGGTCGTCGCCGGTCGGGAGCAGCGCCATCACCGGGGTGTCCAGACCCTGCGCCACGTACTCCGCGACCCGTTCCCGGCACTTCTCGACCGGGCCGTGCACGATCAGGTCGTCGACCACCTCGTCGGGGATGGCCGCGTTGGCGCCCGCGCGGTCGCCCGCCGCCCACGCCTCGTGCATGGGTGCCAGGGCGTCGCCGCGGCCGAGCCACTCGTGGAACGCCGCGTAGACCGGCACCGTCAGGTAGCTGGAGATCAGCAGCCTGCCGAGGTTCCGCGCCGCGTCGGCGTCCTCCGTCGGGCAGACGAAGATCCTGGCGATGAGCTCGGACTCCGCACTGATCTCGCTCCGCACCTTCGGTACATCGCCCGGCGCGAGCCAGTTGGTGATCGCGCCGTCGGCCTCCCGCGCCGCGAGGTGCAGCATGCCGGGCCGCAGTGCGGCGAGGACGATCGGCGGCGGCGGGGTCGGCGTGCGCTCGAGGCGGAACTTGGACACCGAGAACGTCTCGTAGGTCTCGGTGACCTTGTCGCCGCGCAGCGCCGCACGCAGGAACCGGATGGTGTCGCGGGCCCGCGCGTAGGGCTTCTCGAACGGGACGGAGTTCCACTGGGTGACGATCGTCGGCGTCGACGTGCCGATGCCGAACACGAACCGGCCCGGCGCCAGCTCCGCGATGGCCGCCGCCTGCATCGCGAGCAGGCCGGGGCCACGCGTGTAGATCGGCACGATCGCGGTCCCGAGCCGCAGGCCAGGCGCCCACTCGGCCACGAGGGCCAGCGGGGTGAAGGCGTCGGAACCCGCTGTCTCGGCCGACCACACATCGGTGTAGCCGAGGTCCGGCAGCGACCGGACCAGGTCGCGCTGCGTGGCCATCGGCACACCGGTGAGCGGCAGGGTGATGCCCCAGCGGTTCATGACGTCTCCTCGACAGCCTCGTTCGCGACACCCAGTGCGTCGCGCAGCCAGCGGACCTGCATCAGCATGAAGTTCTCCGCCACCTCGTCGTCCTGCGGGGTCAGGTGGGTGACGCCGGGCAGCGGCAGCAGCGAGTGCGGCCTGCCCGCCGCGACCATGGCCGACGACAGCCGCACGGAGTGGGCCACCACGACGTTGTCGTCGGCGAGGCCGTGGATGATCAGGAGCGGCCGCTCGAGCTTCGGCGCGTCGTCGATCAGCGAGTTCCGGTCGTAGACGTCCTTGTTGTCGTCGGGATGGCCGAGGTAGCGCTCGGTGTAGTGGGTGTCGTAGAGGCGCCACTCGGTGACGGGCGCGCCCGCGATCGCGGCGTGGAAGACGTCCGGGCGGCGCAGCACCGCGAGCGCGGACAGGTACCCGCCGTAGGACCAGCCCCGGATGGCCACGGCCGACAGGTCGAGGTCGGGGTGCTCGGCGGCCACCGCGTGCAGCGCGTCGACCTGGTCGGCCAGGGTGACGCCCGCGAGGTCGAACGCGATCTCCCGCTCCCACTCGGCGCCGCGGCCCGGGGTGCCGCGGCCGTCGGCGACGAGCACCGCGAAACCCTGGTCCGCCAACCACTGTGGGCCGACGAAGGCGTTGCGGCTCGACATCACGCGCTGCGCGTGCGGGCCGCCGTAGGGGTCGAGCAGCACCGGCAGCCTCGTGCCCGGCCGGTGTCCGGTCGGGTACAGCAGCGCGACCCGCAGCCCCCGGGAACCGACCGTCATCAGCCGCAGGTTCGGCACGAGCGGCGGCTCGACGGCGAACGAGCCGACCGTCGCGACCTGTTCCGTCCCACGCAGCACGACGACCCTGGGGCCCGCGTGCTCCAGCGACCACGACGAGAGCACGGTGACGTCCCCGCCCCGCGCCGCGCCGTGCACACCGTCCACAGTGGACAACCGGGCGATGCCGTCCTCCGCCCAGCGGTACACGTGCACCTGCGTCGGGTCCTCGGCGGACGCGGTGAACAACACGTCCGCGCCGACGTCCAGCACCGACCGGACCTGCAGCGACGGCGGGGTGACCTCCTTGCCGTCCACCACGAGCCGGTTCGCGCCGTCGGCGACCGCGACCCGCACCAGCCTGCCGTCCTCGGTCCACGCGGGCACGCCGGGGACGATCTCGACCCAGCGGTCGTCCACGTCCTCGGCCAGTACCTCGGTCGCGCCGGTGTCGGCGTCGACCGCCAGCACCCGCATGCGTCGCTGGTCCCTCGGCTGGGTCGCGATCAGGGGCTTCCCCCGGGAGCTCCAGTGCGCCGTCACGAAGTACTCGTCGGCGAGCTCGACGTCGACCTTCGACCCGTCGAGCCCGAGGACCGCGAGCCGCACGGTCGCGTTGTCCGTGCCCGCCGCCGGGTAGGAGACGACGTTCGGCTCGGCCTCCGGGTTGGCCGGGTCGGCGATGTGCCACCGGCGGACCTGGCTCTTGTCGACGAAGGCGACCAGCAGCCGGGTGCCGTCCGGCGACCACCAGAACCCCCTGCTGCGGCCCATCTCCTCGGCGGCGATGAACTCGGCGACGCCGACCGCCCGGTCCGGGCCGTCCGACTCGGCGAGCACCCGGTCGTTGGTGCCGTCGACGCCGACCACCCGCAGCGCGTTGGCCGCCACGTAGGCCACGTGCGTGCCGGTCGGGTCGGGCCTGGGGTCGATCACCGAGACCGCGGTGGGCAGCTCCCGGACCTCGCCGGTCTCGGCGTCGGCCACGAACACCTTGCCGGACAGCGCGAACGCGGCGACCCGGACGTCCGCGTCGACCGCGTTGCCGACGACACCGCCGCCCTGCTCGCGAGAGCGTTCCCTCCTGGCACGCTCCTCCGCCGACAGCTCCTCGAGGCCGCCGAGCAGCGCTGCCGGGTCGGCGAGCCTGGTCTCCTCGCCGGTCTCGACGTCGAGGCGCCACAGGATGTGCTGGCGGTCCTCCCCGGAGGCCGAGCGCAGGAACAGCACGCGCCTGCCGTCCGGGGAGACCTGGAAGCCGCGGGGGGTGCCCAGGGTGAACCGTTGGGTCCTTGCCTGCAGCCGCAGGAACGAGGTGTCGTCGTTGGTCACCCCCGCACCCTATTTCAGCTGGCAGCCTCTGCGTAGTCGGTAAGTATGCCGGTCCAGCCGCCCGGCGAGTCGACCCCGGACACGACGTCGTCGGCCCCCCGGTGGCGCTCGATGTGCCGGTGGACCAGCTCCACCCTGGTACAGCCGTCGGCCTCTTCCGTGAACGTGACCTCGATCTCGCTGGCGCGCGCGGGGTCCGGGTCGTAGCTCCAGTCACCCTGCAGGTGCCAGGACAGCACGACACGGGCGGGCGGGTCGTAGGCGAGGACCACACCCCAGTCGCACTCGGTCCCGTCCACGCCCCGCTCGTACCAGCGGCCACCCACCTTCGGCTCGATGACCGCGTCGGCAAGGTCGGCCGCGCCGATGTGGTGGCTCTTCGGCCACCAGGTGGCGAACCTCTCGGTGAACACCGCGAACGCGCGCTCGCGGCCGGCGTCGACGGTGACGGTCTTCGTGACGGACAGGGCCCGTGTGCCGGTCGGTGTCATCGGTCTTCCTCCTCCACCGCCGCGGCGAACGCGGTCAGTGCGTTGTCCCACAGTCGGTCCAGGTAGTCGCGCAGGGCGTGCACCCCGCGCGGGTCGACCCGGTAGAGCCGGCGGGTGCCCTCGGCGCTGCCTGTCACGAGCGCCACCTCCTTGAGCACCCTCAGGTGCTGCGACACGGCGGGCCTGCTCACCGGCAGCTCCTTCGCCAGCTCGCCGACCGCCCTCGGGCGCTGGACGAGCAGCTCGAAGATGGCGCGCCGGGTCGGGTCGCCGAGTGCCCCGAGCGCGTCCAGCTGGTAAGTCACCACGAACGGTAAGCTATGACTTACCACGACTCTCAGTCAAGTCGCCGGCAACTCTTTGGTAGTCCTGTGCGGGCTCACAGGGTCCTCTCATGACCCGGACGCACGGTGGAGACATGACTCAGAACGTGCAGCAGGCGCCCCCACCGTGGACCTACCCCGGCAACCCCTACCCGCCGCCGCCGGTGCCACCGGGGCCCCAGATGTTCCCGGGGAGTCCGCAGCAGCGACCGCCCCGCAGGTTCCGGCGCGGCACGGTCGCGGCCATCGCGGCAGCCGCGCTGGTCGCGGGTGGGTTGGGTGGGACGATCGGCGCCTTCGTCGGCAGCGACGGCGCGAGCCAGCCTGCCGCGACCGCCGCCACCACGACCTCGGCGAGCCCGAGCACCGGCACCGAGGGCACCGACGTGTCGGCGATCGTCGCGAAGGTGATGGCCAGCGTCGTGCAGGTGAACGTCGAGCTGGCGAACGGCGAGGCCATCGGCTCCGGCGTGGTCATCAGCTCCGACGGCCGCATCCTGACCAACAACCACGTCGTCTCCGGCGCCGACAAGGTCACCGTGACCCTTTCCGACGGGCGCACGGTGGACGCGACGGTCGCGGGCACCGACCCCTCCAGTGACCTCGCGGTCATCCAGGTGCAGGGCGTGAGCGGCCTGACCGCGGCGACCTTCGCCGACTCGAGCACCGTCAAGGTCGGTGACGAGGTCATCGCCATCGGCTCGCCCGGCGGCCTGCAGGGCACCGTCACCACCGGCATCGTCAGCGCGCTCGACCGCAAGGTCACCGTGTCCTCCGACGACGAGCAGCAGCAACAGCAGGAACAGGGCTTCCCGTTCGGCGACGAGTCGCAGAACGGCAGCGGTGACAGCAGCGGCAGCGGTACGACGACCTACCAGGCGCTCCAGACCGACGCGGCCATCAACCAGGGCAACTCCGGCGGTCCGCTGTTCAACACCTCGGGACAGGTCGTCGGCATCAACTCGGCGATGTACTCGCCGGTGACCGGCCCGGACGGGTCAGCGGGCAGCGTCGGGATCGGCTTCGCCATCCCGAGCAACCAGGCCCAGCAGGTGATCGACAAGCTGTGAGCCACCGACCAGGACGCTCGCCCGACGCGCCTCGCCCACCGCGGTGGCCGCTCGGGTGAGCAGCCATCGGACCCGCCGGACCTGCCTGCGCGTCCGGTTGATCTCCCGGAGCAGTGCGGCGGCCGCCGCCAACAGGACGGTCGCCGCGACGACGACCAGCTCAGCGGCCACGGTGTAACCGGACGTCGGCCGCGACACCGGACGCGGTGAGGGACTCACGCACCTTCGTCACCAGCCTGCGGTGCACGACGTCCCGCAGGAGCCGTGGCGTCAACGCGGTGAGGGGCCGGGTGAACACGCTTTCCCGGTGCGCCAGCTCGAACAGGTTGAGCAGCTCGACGGTGATGAGGTGCCGTGCGCCGGTGCCGAAGCTCCCGGACAGCTCGGGCGGCAGGGCGTTCATCCGCTCGGCCAGGTCGGTCGCCGCCGCCTCCGTCTCGGCCAGCTCCCGGCGCAGCGCCCGCAACGCCACGACCGCAGCGCCGAGCACGGCGAGGCCCGCGATCACCAGCACCAGCCCGATGGTCTCCATGACATGCCTTTCGCCCGTGGTGGAAACGGCTGCCGCGTGGGACATCGCGTTCTAGCGTGTGCGGCATGACGATATCGGGGGTCGCGGCAGGAGTGCCGTTCACCGCTCTCCCGCCCGCGAACGGCGAGGCAGGGCAGCTGGTGGTGACCTGGCACATGCTCGACGCGCCACGAACCGACGCCGCGTTCGCCGCCGCCCTGCCCATGACCGGGGTACCGGCGTGGCGCGTGCACCTCGGCCTGCCGATGTGCGGCGCACGCATGGTCGACGGGTCGATGGACGCGGTCGTCGCGCTCACGTCCGGCGACCCGCTCCGCGACCTCGTCGACGGCCTCACACGGCAGGCGCTCGAGGAGTTCCCCGCCGCGCTGACGGCGTTGCGTGCGACGCTGCCGGTCACGGACGGCCCGATCGGGATCCTCGGCGGCTCGCTCGGCGGGCTCGTCGCACTCCGGGTGCTGACCTCCGGGACGCCGGTGGCCGCAGCCGCGTTGGTCAACCCGCTGGTCAGAGCCCGCACCTACTTCGAGGTGATCGGCCGCGAACAGCCAACGGCCGCCCGCGAGCCGGCCGACGAGCTGGACTTCGTCGCACGCGCCGCCGAACTCGCCATGCCGCTGCTCGTGGTGAGCGGCGAGCACGACCTCCCGCCGTTCCGCGCCGACGCCAGGGCCCTCGCCGACGCGGCACCGAACGCGGAGTTGCGTACCGTACCGGGGCTGGGCCACCCGCTGGCCGAGGAACCGGGCCTCGAACGCGCGCCACAGCGACCCACCGCCAGGGTGGTCGACGAGGCACTGACCGAATGGTTCACCCGTCACCTAGCGTGACAGGTTGCGGTGCATCTCCTGCAGGCGCGCGGCTAGGTCGGCACGTGTGGCGGGGGCCACGAGGATGCGTTGCTCGCCGTCACTACTGGTCGTCGTGTAGTTGAGCCAGCGGCCGTTCTCCGTGTCGGCGTACCTCAGCGGGTCCTGCACCGCCCTGCGGCGACCCATGCGGTCACGGACAGCGACGAACAGCTCGCCACCACCCGTGGTCGGCTGCGCCATGATCTGCTGCACGATCCGCACCTCGGGCGGTGCCGGGCGCATGCCGACCCCGGCCGCCGTGCGCTGTCTGCCGCCCGCCGAGGCGAGCATCTCCGACCGCAGCACGTTGACGGCCTCGCCGCGGGACGGCTTCACGTCCGCGGTCTTGTTGACCAGCGCCACCGGCAGCGTCTCCGGCCGGATCTGGGTGATCGACACCTCCTGGCCGTCCCGGACGGCCAGGAGCGCCTCCCGGCCGATCGCGGCCGAGAGCACACCCCGGGTCTTCTCACCCTCGTTGACCCAGCCGTAGAACTCCGCACCCGCCCTGGTCAGCACGGCGAGCGCTGCGGCGACCTCCACGTCGAGCCTGCCCCGGCCGTCCAGCAGGCCGAGCCGCATGAACTCCTTGCGGGCCTCGACCTCGATGCGGTCCTGGTCGGCCTTGGGCCGCCACACCGCCTCCGGCTTGAGCGTGACGTGCAGCTCGCCGAGGTTCTCCATCCGCACCAGCCGGGCGAGCAGCTCGGCGTGCAGTTTCAACGGCCTTTCGAGCACCCCGAACCCCTACTCGCCGATCACCGGCGGTGCGGTGACCTCGTCGGTGCCGAACGTCTCGTGCGGGTCCGGCTCCACGAGGAACGACGGGCGCTCGTGCTCGCCGTCCTCCTCGCCCTCGCCCTTCCTGCCGCCGGGACCGTGCATACCGCCCATGCCGCCGCGTCCGCCCGGACCGACGCCACCCCGACCGCCCACGCCCTCCGCTGCCGCGGCGGCGTTACCGGCGCCGGGGCCGAAGCCGCTGCCCGGACCACGCGCACCGGAACCGGGTCCGCCGGACGTGCCGGGGCCACCGGAGGAGCCGGGACCGCCGCTGCCCGGGCCGAAGCCACCCGAACCGCGCGGGCCGAACCCGCCACCGCCGCCGCGTGGGCCGCCGCCACCGCCGCCGGTCGGGCCGAACCCGCCGGGGAGCATGCCGGGCAGGGCCGGGTTGTTGCCGCTCTGGCCGGGCAGGTTCTGGCCACCGGGCAGGCCGCTGCGCGGCGGCAGGCCTGTGGGCGGCCGGTTCTGGTTCGGGTTGGTCTGGCCGTTGCCGTTCTGGTTCCCGTTGCCGTTCTGGTTGCCGTTCCCGTTGCCGTTCTGGTTGCCGCCACTGGTACCGGGTGGGCGGTTCTGGCCCTGGTTGTTCGAGCCGTTCCCCGTGCCGGTGTTCGTTCCCGTGCCGGTCGTGCTGTTGTCCCGGCTACCCGGGGTGCCGAGGTTGGGGTTGAACGGGGTGAAGGACCCGGACGGGGTCGGCGGCGTCGGCCTCTCGACCCCGATCGCGGCGTAGTCGTCGGTGATCCGGCCGTACTGCGTCGGCATCCCGGTGGTGTTGGAGCTGGTGGTGGTCTCGTACTGCTCCATCACGGCCACGTTGTGGTCGTTGGCCGTGTTGACCTGGTTCATCTTGTCGTCGTAGTTGCGGCCTGCGCCGCCGAAGCTCGTCAGGTTGTCCCACATGCCCGGCTTCTCCGGCGTCGGCGGGATCTCGGTGACCTGTTGCTGTGCCGACACGAACGCCGTGAACTGGTTGTGGAGCGTGTCGGACGCGGTGTTCATGCCCGTCTGGGCCAGGCCGTGCTCGACGGCGAGCGGTCCGGCGCCGCGCTGCGCGGCCCCACCCGCACTGCCCTGCCACGCGCTCTCCATCGTGGTGGTGAGCTGTGTGATCGACGTGGTGCGGTCGTCGTACCGCTTGCCGAGCGCGGCCACCGTCGTCGACGCGGACAGCAGGCTGCGGGCGTCGTCGCCGGTGCCACCGCGGAAGTTGTGGTAGATGTCCTTGCCGCTCATGCCGAACAGGCCGAGGTCCTCCAGGATGCCCATCGCTCGCTCTCCTCCCCCGTCAGGCCTGGATGGTACGGAAGCGGGCGTCGGCGCCCTCTTCGTTGAGCGACATCTGCCGGCGGCTCGCCTTCAGCTTGGCGATGTAGTTCTCGGCGTACTTCAGCATCGCGTCGTTGTGGTGCCACATGTTGGCCAACGAGTCCTGCGACGCGGTCGCCTGCCCGCGACTCATGGAGTCACCGGCGGGCGGGGTGATCGAGTAGTAGGCCTCGGAGATCTTCTCGCGGTCGGCCAAGATGCCGTCGCGCTCGTCCTCCCAGCGCGTGATGACGGTGTCCAGCTCCTCGATGCTCGCGAACATGAACTGGCCGCCCGCGCCGCCGCCACCCGCCTGGTACTCCTCGGTCGGGTTCAGCCCAAACAGGGCGCGCCACCACCCGAGCACGCCCTCACGGACGATCTCGCCGTTCACCTGGTCAGCCGGCGTACCGGGGTCCTGGTCGTCAGTCCCCGTGTCATCAGCGTTCGTACCGTCAGGCACGCCCACCACACCCCTCGTCCAATCTCTCCCCAATTGACCGCCCATCCAGCTTACCGCCGGTGACCAGGCGGTAAGCCCGGGCATACGACGGTTCCGCCGACGGTCCGGTTCCCGGGTGAACGAGGCGGGTGGGTCAGTCGTTACGCGGGAACCCGAGGTTCACCCCGCCGTGCGACGGGTCGAGCCAGCGGGAGGTCACGACCTTGGTCCTGGTGTAGAAGTGCAGGCCGTCGGGGCCGTACGCGTGGGTGTCGCCGAACAGCGAGTCCTTCCAGCCGCCGAAGGAGTAGTAGCCGACCGGGACGGGGATGGGGACGTTCACGCCCACCATGCCGACCTCGACCTCGTTCTGGAACCGCCGCGCCGCGCCGCCGTCGTTGGTGAAGATCGCGGTGCCGTTGCCGTACGGGTTGTCGTTGATCAAACCGACGGCCTGCTCGTAGGTCTGCGCACGGACCACGGACAGCACCGGGCCGAAGATCTCGTCGCGGTAGACCGACATGTCCCGGCGCACGTGGTCGAACAGGGTCGGGCCGAGCCAGAAGCCGCCGTCCGGTCCGTCGATCTCGTGGTCGCGGCCGTCGACGGCCAGTGTCGCGCCCTCCCCGACGCCGGTGTCCAGGTAGGAGGTCACGCGGTCGCGGTGTGCCGCGGTGACGAGCGGGCCCATCTCGCAGCCCGGCCTGCGTCCGTCGCCGACGCGCAGCCTGGCCATGCGGTCCCGGATGCGCTCGACCAGCTCGTCGCCGACCGGGTCGACGGCGACGACGACCGAGATGGCCATGCACCGCTCGCCCGCGGAGCCGAACCCGGCCGACACGGCGGCGTCCGCGGCGAGGTCGAGATCGGCGTCCGGCAGGACCACCATGTGGTTCTTGGCGCCGCCGAGTGCCTGGACGCGCTTGCCGTTGGCGGTGCCGGTCTCGTAGACGTACCTGGCGATGGGCGTCGAGCCGACGAACGAGATGCCCCGCACCGAGGGGTGCGTGAGCAGGCCGTCGACCGCCACCTTGTCGCCGTGGAGGACGTTGAGGACACCGTCGGGGAGTCCGGCGCGGGCCCAGAGGTCGGCGATGAGGACCGAGGCGGAGGGGTCCTTCTCCGACGGTTTCAGCACGACCGTGTTGCCGCAGGCGATGGCGTTGGGGACGAACCAGAGCGGCACCATCGCGGGGAAGTTGAACGGCGAGACGACGCCGACCACGCCGAGCGGCTGGCGCAGGGAGTAGACGTCGACCCGGGTGGAAGCGTTCTCGCTGAAGCCGCCCTTGAGCAGGGCGGGGATGCCGCACGCGAACTCGACGTTCTCGATGGCGCGGCCCACCTCGCCCGCCGCGTCGTCGAGGACCTTGCCGTGTTCGGCCGTGACGGTGGCGGCCAGCTCGTCCTTGTGCTCGTTGAGCAGCTCCCGGAAGGCGAAGAGGATGCGTGACCGGGCGGCGAGGGAGGTGTGCCGCCAGGTCTGGAACGCCCGTGCCGCGGCACCGACGGCCTCGTCGACCTCGGCCGCCGACGCGAAGTCGACGCGCCCGGCCACCTCACCGGTCGCCGGGTCGAAGACGTCGCCGGAACGCTCGGCGACCCCCGCCCACGGCTTCCCGTCGATCCAGTGACTGATCCGCGCGATCATCAGTGGTCCTCCCCGGAAGCGGCGGCGATCGAGTCGCCGAGGATGGTCAGTGCCTCTTCCAGTTCCTCGGCGGTGAGTGTCATGGGCGGCGCCAGCCTGATCACGTTGTTGTGGAGGCCGCCCTTGCCCACGAGCAGGCCGCGAGCGCGGGTCTCCTCCAGCACGCGCGTCGCCACGGCCGGGGACGGCGTCATGCCGCCCGGCTCCACCAGCTCCACCCCGACCATCAACCCCTTCCCCCGCACGTCGCCGACCACCGGGTGCCGTGCGGAGATATCACGCAGCCCCGACAGCAGGCGGGTGCCGAGGGTGTGGGCGTTGCCCTGGAGGTCGTGTTCGCGGACGTAGTCGAGCACAGCGCGCGCACCGACGGTCGCGACGGGGTTACCCCCGAACGTGGAGATCGAGTTGGCGGTGAGGCAGTCCATGACCTCGCCGCGTGCGACCACCCCGCCGATGGCGAGGCCGTTGCCGAGCCCCTTCGCGAAGGTCATCATGTCCGGCACCACGCCGTGGGCCTGGATACCCCAGAAGTGCGTGCCCGTGCGTCCCCAGCCCGTCTGGACCTCGTCCGAGATGAACAGGATCCCGTGCTCCGCGAGGACTTCCGCGAACGCGCCGAACAACCCGTCGGGCGGGGTCGCGAAGCCGCCGACGCCCTGGATCGGCTCGGCGATCATGCACGCGACGTCGCCGGAGGTACCGGTCTGCAGCACGTCACGCAGGTCCTCGACGCACGCGGCGATGTAGTCGGCGTCCGACATGCCGCGGAACGGGCTCCGGTACGGATACCCACCGTGCACATAGGACACACGGACGGGTGAGAGTGCGGAGGCGGACCAGCCGCGGTTGCCGGTGATGCCGACTGTCGCGAAGGCGCGGCCGTGGTAGGAGTTCCGCATCGCCAGGACCTGGTTGCTGCGCCGGTACTGCGTGGCGAGCATCAGCGCCGTCTCGTTGGCCTCGGTGCCGGAGTTGGTGAAGAACACCTTCGCGTCCGGGATCCCGGACAGCCGCGCGATCTCCTCGGCCAGCTCGACCTGAGCGCGGATCAGGTACAGCGTCGAGGTGTGCAGGATGCCGGTGTCCAGCTGCTTGCGGACCGCGTCGCTGACCTCGGGCACGTCGTAGCCGAGCGCGTTCGTGAGGATGCCCGCGAAGAAGTCGAGGTAGGTGGTGCCGTTCGCGTCGGTCACCCGCCGCCCGCTGGCGTGCACGATCTCGATCGGGTCGGCGTAGTAGAGCGCGAGCCAGTTCGGGAGGACGGCGCGGTGGCGGTCGATCAGACGGTCCATACTCTGAGTGTGCCGAGGCGCCACCCGCCACGCCATGGACAGTGTGTATCGCGGCGCGGCCCCGGTCCGTACAGTGTGCGTGCGTGTACCCGACCGTGGCGGACGTGCTGACCCTGCCGGTGATCCGGCAGGGGATGGCGACCCTGGTCGCGGGTGCCGGCGGCCTCGACCGGCCGGTGCGCTGGGTCCACGTCGCGGAGATCGCGGACATCGCGCCCCTGCTCGGTGGCGGCGAGCTGGTGCTGACGACCGGCATCGCGCTCCCGGACGATCCCGGGTCGCTGACACGGTATGTCGCGGAGCTGTCCTCGGTCGGTGTGGTGGGGGTGGTCGTGGAGCTGGTGCGGCACTGGCACCGTGAGCTGCCTGCCGCGCTGACCGAGGCGGCCGACGCACACGATCTGCCTCTGATCACCCTGTCGAGGGAAACCCGGTTCGTAGCCGTGACGGAAGCCGTGGTGGGGCTGATCGTGGCTGCTCAGGTCGCGGAGCTCCAGGCGGCCGAACGGATACACGAGACCTTCACCGCGTTGACGGTCGCGGGCGCCGAGCCGGCGGAGGTGCTGCGTGAGGTGGCACGGGCCTCGGAACTGCCCGTCGTGCTGGAGACCCTCGGCCACGACGTCCTCGCCTACGACACGGCGGGCACCGACCCGCGGGAGCTGATGGCGGACTGGGCCACCCGTTCACGAGCGGTGACCGTCGACGCCCGTACGGGCTACCACGCCGAGGCGGGCTGGCTCGTCACCGTGGTCGGGGCGCGCGGCAACGACTGGGGCCGCCTCGTCCTGGTCTGCCCGTCGGAGCCGAAACACCGGCAGGTGGTGATCGCGGAACGGGCCGCGTCGGCACTGGCGGTGCACCGCCTGGTGGCGAGGGACCGGGAGGGCCTGGAGCGGCACGCCCACCGGACCCTGCTGACCGAACTGCTCGGCTCGACCACGACCGCGGCGGACGTGGCGGCCCGCGCCGGCGCACTGGGTGTCCCGCTGCAGCGACGCCAACTGCTGGGCATCTCCGTGCGCCCGTCGACGACGACCGCCGTCCGCCCGACGATGGCGACACAGGAGGTGTTGCGGGACCTGGCCGAGGCGACGGCACTCGCGGCGCGCAGGGCGCGGGTGGCCGCCCTGGTCGGGGTGGTGGACGACATCAGTGTCCGGGCGCTCCTCTCGCTGACCCCGCAGGCCGACGCGGATGCCGTGCTGCGCAGGCTGTCGAAGGAGATCCACCAGGCGGCGGCGAACGCGCCGAAGGCACTGCCGGTGATCGTGGCGGTGGGCACCACGGTCGACGCGGTGTCCGACGTCAGGCGGACGATGGTCGAGGCGGCACACGTGGCTAAGGCAGCGCTGCGCACGTCGAACGACCGGCCGTACCACCGCCTCGACGACGTGCGCCTCCGCGGCCTGCTGCACCTGCTGGCCGACGACGACCGCGTGACCGCCTTCGCGGCGCGGGAGCTGGGCCCGCTGCTGACCCGCGACGCGGCGCACGGCAGCAGGCTCATCGACGCGCTGCGGCACTTCTGCGACCACGGCGGCAACAAGTCGGCGGCGGCGACCGCGGCCCACATGTCCAGAACGGCCTACTACCAACAACTCGCGCGGGTGGAACAGGTGCTGGGCGTGTCACTGGACGACTCGGACTCGGTGCTGTCCCTCCACGTGGCGCTGCTGGTGGCGGAGATCAACGACTGAGCTGGTCGAGCAGCCACCGGGGCCCGAGGATGGACGCACCGGCCTCCTGGCTGCGGCGCTTCAGCTCCCGGTCGGCGGTCACGACGAACACCTCGGCCTCCGGCTCACCCGCGTACTCCCGCACCGTGTCGACAATCGTGTCGTCCCCCTCGCCGGGAGCACTGACGACCCGGACGCGCTCGCTGTCGCCGACCCCACCCGCCTTTCCCTCGACGATCATCACGATCTCCGGGTAGGCCACGTCGAACGGCGGCAGCGGAAGGCCATCGAGCGCGTCGAGCTGGTCGCGTAACCGCGTGGCCGCCCCGTGCCGGTCCCGCCACCAGCCGTCGGCGCGGGACCCCATGACGTTGGCGGTGTCGACGATCAGGACCGGTCTGCGCATGGCGTCACGCACCTTGGGCCAGGAGTGGGCGAAGGGATCGAACAGGTCCATGTCGGCGACCTGGCCCGAGGGCACCCAGCGGGCGTCCATCGACTCCCAGGACACGGGCAGGACCTCGGGTAAGGACTCGACGTCGGCCACCACCGTGTCGTAGTGCCAGCCCTTGTGGTCCTCCCTGAGGACACCACGCACCCGAACCGTCCGGACGTCCACAGTGGACTCCTCGGCGGCCTCGCGGAGCGCGGTGACCACCGGCGGCTCGTCCCTGGCGCACGCGCCACCGAACAGGCCCCACGTCCCGGGGCCCATCGAGAGGGCGGAGCGCTGCTGGAGCAGCACCATGTCGCCGTGGTGGAGCAACAACCCGGCGGCACCGTACTTGCCCCAGTGTCGATGGCCGAGTCCACACTCGACGAACTGGTCGCCGTCCACGTTCATGCCGGCAGTTTACGAGCGGGCACCGACAACGAGCGTGATCGGCGATAATCCGGGGTGTGGAGTTCCTCAGCAGCCGGATCATCGTCCGTCCCCTGGACCCGGAGCGGTCCCTCGCCTTCTACCGCGACACGCTCGGGTTGGCCGTCTACCGCGAGTTCCCCGGCGGCACGGTGCTGTTCCTCGGCAACGGTCTGCTGGAGCTGTCCGGCCGGGGCGGCGACGGGCCGGGAGCGGACGTGGTGATCTGGCTCCAGGTGCGTGACCTGACCGCGACCGCCGCCGAGCTGGCCGAGCGCGGCGTGCCGATCACGCGTGAGCCGCGCACCGAGCCGTGGGGCCTGGAGGAGATGTGGGTCGCCGACCCCGACGGCCTGCGGATCGTGCTGGTGGAGATCCCGGCCGACCACCCGCTGCGCCGCGACACGCGCCAGTAGCCGTCCCATGTGGACGGTCAGGTCAGCAGGCGACCGTCCAACGCGGCGAGGTAGTCGCGGCCGTACGTGCCGTTCTCCAGGTCGTCGTGGAGGGCTGCCGGCAGGTCGTCGGTCACCTCGGGCGTACGGGAGGCCGCGGCGAGCGCGATGGTCGCCACCGTGTCGACATCACCCGTGTAGGCGACACACGCGTGGAGGAGACCACGCATGGTCGTGGCCCGCGCGAGTGCGGTGAGCGCCGCACGGACGCTCATGACCCCCTTCGAGCCAACTTTGCCCTGCCACGGCCGGGTCCAGTCGGTCCCCAGCTGGTCGGAGATCCACCTCGTGACGCCGGGCAGCGGGCCCAGCCCGTGGTGGCAGTAGTGCACGGCGAGCGCCGCCGCCTCCGCCGACGCCACGCCGTCGGGGGTGTCGTGTGTGACGCGAGCCTGGAGCGCGGCGAGGCGGCGCACCTCGGCGACCGTCGACAGCAGGCCGACCGGCGCGACCCGCATGGCGGCACCGCTCTTGTCGCTGTCGGGGCGGATGCGGTCCACGAAGTCACGCCCGGAGGTCACCGACTCCAGGAAGGCGTGGAAGCCGCCCGCGTACCCGACCCGGGGGTCGCGGTGGAAGACCTCGACGAACTTCTCGGCCAGGGTGAGCCGTGAGAACTCGGCGCCGTCGGCGAGCAGCTCCGCGACCGCCAGGGTCATCTGCGTGTCGTCGGTGTACCGCCCCGCCTCGATGCCGACGTGGGTCGGATGCGTGGCGTAACCCTCGACGGTGTTGTACTCGGCCACGAACGTGGCAGGCGCGTACTCGAACGCGCCGCCGTAGGCGTCCCCGATCGCCAGTTCCACCATCATGCGCCAGACCGTACCGAACCAACCGGGCTCGTGAGGCGCACCTTGTGCCGCCCTTTCGGGCATTACGGCCGGTGTCCGCCGCTGGTGTACTCCCCCCAGTCGTGTGTCAGCTCGCCGGAGGCGACGCCATGTCCAGCAAGATCATCAACATCGGCGTGAACCAGGGAGTCCTCTGGGTCGGCGGCGAGGCCTATCCGCTGCACAACATCGCGCGGGTGCAGAACGTCGAGCTGGTCCCGAGACGCGGCCGTGCGGTCGGCTCGTTCGTCAAGCAGGTGCTGCTCTGGGCGGTACTGGGTGCCGGCGGGATCGCGGGGCTGCGCTTCGCCGACCTTCCCTCGTCCGATGTGGAGACCTACACCGAGTACGTCGCGGTCGCCGTCGGCGCGCTCGTCCTCGTCAGCACCATCGGCCTGCTGGTGGCGCTCGCCAGACGGACCTACCACGCACTCGTGATCGAGACCTCCGGCACACCGCACACGGCGGTGATCAGCCCCGACGAGACCGTGATCAACGGCCTGGTCCACCAGATCATGCGGGCGATCGGCAACCCCCGCGACCCCCGGACCAACTTCACGACGACGGTCGTGCACCACCACCACGGCAACAACTACTTCGGCGGCCAGCACGCCACGGTGAACGGCAGCGACAACGTGGGGATCAGGAACTGATGACCAGCAACTACTACGGCGGCCAGCACGTCACCGTCGGCGGCACCAACAACGTCGGCATCAACAACGGCACCTACCACCAGGCCGGCCCGCAGGACGCGCTCCGCGAGCTGACCGACGCCGTCAACGCGCTGCGCGCACAGGTCTCCCCCGCCGACCGCGAGGTCATCGACGCCTCCATGCGGACCGTCGGCCCGAACGCCGAGCCGAGCGGCTTCCGCGGGGCGCTGCGGGAGATCTCCGGCGTCGCGAGCATGGTCGGCCAGGTGGGGGTGCCGGTCATCGAGGCCGTACGCAAGGTGATGGCCGCCTTCGGCATGTGACGCCGGCCTGGCACGGCCGACGATCTTCATGCAGGATCGGCAGCCGTGACCAAACTAGGTGTGGTGTTCCGGCCGCAGTTCGCGCCGG
Source organism: Actinophytocola oryzae (assembly GCF_004364325.1). GTDB lineage: Bacteria > Actinomycetota > Actinomycetes > Mycobacteriales > Pseudonocardiaceae > Actinophytocola > Actinophytocola oryzae. The sequence continues at coordinate 615,001 of NZ_SOCP01000003.1, forward strand.
AGCGGATGCGGGAGATCGCCTCGGCTCTCGACGAGAGCGGGCTCGACGAGGTCTGGCTGTGGGAGGACTGCTTCCTCGCGAGCGGCATCGCGAGTGCCGTCGCACTGCTCGGGTTCACCGAACGGGTACGTGTCGGGGTGGGCCTGCTGCCGGTTCCGTTGCGGAACGTGGCGCTGTCGGCCATGGAGGTCGCCACTGTCGAGCGACTGTTCCCCGGACGGGCGACCTTCGCGTTCGGCCACGGGCTACAGAAGTGGATGGGCCAGGCGGGCGTGCGTGCCGAGTCGCCGGTGACGCTGCTGCGTGAGTACCTCGTCGCGCTGAAGGGATTGCTGGCCGGCGAGACCGTGACCGTGTCCGGCAGGTACGTCAACCTGGACGCCGTGCGGCTGGAGCGGCTCCCCGAGACCCCGCCACCGGTGATCTCGGGTGCGTTCGGTCCCAAGTCGCTGGCGATGTGCGCCGAGGTGGCGGACGGGCTCATCCTGGCGGCCAGCGCGGGCCCGGACGGCGTCCGCGAGATGCGTGCGACGACCGACAAGCCGATCATCGCGTACGCCCGCGCGGCCTTCGGCGCGGGCGCCCAGGAGCGCCTGGACGCCGAGGAGAGCCCCGAGTACGGCAGGGCGAACGACGACGTGCCGGGAATGATCCAGGAGTACGTCGAGGCCGGCGTGACCACGCTCGTGCTGCAGCCGACGCCGGACGAGCCGGACCTCGAGGGTTTCGTGCACATCGTGGCGGGACTGAAGCAGGCCTGACCGGCTCGGCGGCGATCCGCAAGAGACAGAGTGACCACCATGTGCGGCAACGACGCACACTGTGACACTGCCTCGGGGGATCGTCCCAACACCACGATCCCAGGATGGCACTAACGACCACCAGCTCGGATGGCCGGGTCGATCTCGCCGATCACTCGTCCATCGCGGACAGCCGTTTCTACAATGCCGAGCTCGCCCCAGTGCCTGTGGCGCAGCGTAACTGGACCACGTACAACTACTTCGCGCTGTGGATGGGCATGGCCCACAACATCCCCAGCTACCTGCTCGCCTCCGGTCTGATCGCACTGGGCATGGACTGGGTGCAGGCGTTCATGACCATCACGCTCGGCAACATCATCGTGCTCATCCCGATGTTGCTGAACAGCCACGCGGGCACGAGGTACGGCATCCCGTTCCCCGTCTTCGCCCGCGCCTTCTACGGCGTGCGCGGGGCGAACCTCGCGGCGCTGCTCCGCGCGTTCATCGCGTGCGGGTGGTTCGGCATCCAGACGTGGGTCGGCGGCCAGGCGATCTACGTGATCATCGGCAAGCTCGCGGGCGACGGCTGGATGAACGCGTCGGTCGTGGCCGGGCAGCCGATCACGCTGTGGATCTCGTTCGCGGTCTTCTGGATCCTCCAGATGCTGATCATCTGGCGCGGCATGGACGCCGTGCGGAAGTTCGAGAACTGGACCGCGCCGCTCGTGACCGTCGGCTTCCTGATCATGCTGGTGTACGTGCTGGTCAAGGCGGGTGGGTTCGGCCCGATCCTGTCGCAGCCGTCCAAGCTGGGCTGGGGTTCGGACTTCTGGACGGTGTTCGCGCCGTCCCTGATGGGCATGATCGCGTTCTGGGCGACGCTCTCGCTGAACATGCCGGACTTCACCAGGTTCGGCGGGTCGCAACGCAAGCAGTTCTGGGGTCAGATCCTCGGCCTGCCGACGACGATGTCGTTCATCGCGATCGTCGCGATCCTGACGACGTCCGGCGGCGCGGTGCTGTTCGGCGACGTGATCTGGGACCCGGCCGCGCTCGCCTCGCGGTTCTCCTCGCCGGTCGTCGTGGTCGTCGCGCTGGTGGCGCTCGTGCTGGCGACGATCTCCGCGAACCTCGCGGCGAACGTCGTGAGCCCGTCGTACGACTTCTCGAACGCGTTCCCGAAGAAGGTCACGTTCGCGGTCGGCGGGCTGATCACCGGCATCATCGGCGTCGTGATCATGCCGTGGCGGCTGCTCGCGGACGCGGACGTGTACATCAACGGCTGGCTCGGCTTCTACGGTGGCGTGCTCGGCGCGGTGGCGGGCGTGCTGATCAGCGGGTACTGGCTGCGGGCCCGCACGGTCATCGCGGTGGAGGACCTCTACCGGGAGGGCGGCCGGTACTGGTTCTCGGGCGGCTGGAACATCCCGGCGCTGGTCGCCACCGTCGTGGGTGCGGTGCTGGCGGTCGGCGGCGCGCACAGCGCCTCCGGCAACCCGTTCCCGAAGGACGGGCTGATCCCGTTCCTGAAGGAGCTCTACAACTACAGCTGGGTCGTCGGATTGGTGGCAGCATCCCTGGTGTACCTGCTGCTGAACGCGCGGACATCGCGGGAGAGCGCACCGGCTTCCCGGCCGGTGACGGAAGGAGAGGCAGTTGTCTGAGATCGTCAGGGCGGCACTGGTCCAGCAGAAGTGGACCGGTGACAAGGAGTCGATGATCGCGAACGCGGTCACCCACATAGGTACGGCCGCGTCGCAGGGCGCACAGGTCCTGTGTCTGCAGGAGCTGTTCTACGGGCCGTACTTCTGTCAGGTGCAGGACGCCGACTACTACTCCTACACCGAGCAGATCCCGGACGGGCCGACCACACAGCTCATGTGCGAGCTGGCCGACCAGCACAACATGGTGCTGATCGTGCCCATGTACGAGCAGGAGCAGCCCGGGGTCTACTACAACACCGCGGCCGTGATCGACGCCGACGGCACCTACCTCGGCAAGCACCGCAAGAACCACATCCCGCAGGTCAAGGGCTTCTGGGAGAAGTTCTACTTCCGGCCGGGCAACCTCGGCTACCCGGTGTTCGACACCGCGGTCGGCAAGATCGGCGTGTACATCTGCTACGAGCGGCACTTCCCGGAGGGCTGGCGGGCGCTCGGCCTGGGTGGCGCGCGGATCGTGTTCAACCCGTCGGCGACCTCGCGTGGGCTCTCGGAGTACCTGTGGAAGTTGGAGCAGCCTGCCGCCGCGGTGGCGAACGAGTACTTCGTCGGCGCCATCAACCGGGTGGGCGTGGAACCACTGGGTGACAACGACTTCTACGGACAGTCGTACTTCGCGGACCCACGTGGCCAGATCGTGGACGAAACCGCCTCGGACGACGAGGAAGAAGTCATCGTGCGTGACCTCGACATGGCGAAGCTGACCGAGGTCCGCGACCTATGGCAGTTCTACCGCGACCGCCGCCCGGACACCTACGACTCGCTGACCGGGGCGTGAGCATGAGCGGCGCTGGCGGAGCGAATCATCGATGTGCAGGACGGCACCTCGACCGCGGAGGGCCCCGGAGTAGCGGAGCCTGCGGAGCGTTCCGGTGCCACGCAGCGGGCGAGGGGGCGTGAGCATGAGCGGAGCTGGCGGAGCGAATCATCGATGTGCAGGACGGCACCTCGACCGCGGAGGGCCCCGGAGTAGCGGAGCCTGCGGAGCGTTCCGGTGCCACGCAGCGGGCGAGGGGGTGTGATGCGGACGCTGATTCGCAACGGGACGGTCATCAACGCCGGTGGCACGCTACGCGCCGACGTGCTGGTGGAGGGCGAGAAGATCTCCGCCATCACCGCGCCCGGCGTGATCGAGACGGCCGACGCCTACATCGAGGCGGACGACAAGTACGTGCTGCCCGGCGGCATCGACGCCCACACCCACATGGAGATGCCGTTCGGCGGGACGTTCTCGGCGGACACCTTCTTCACCGGGACACGGGCGGCCGCGTGGGGCGGCACGACGACGATCATCGACTTCGCCGTGCAGGCCAAGGGCACGTCGCTCTTGTCAACTCTCGACAAGTGGCACGAGAAGGCGGACGGCCACTGCGCCGTCGACTACGGCTTCCACATGATCGTCTCCGACGTCAACGACCAGTCGCTGAAGGAGATGGAGTCCTGCATCGACGCAGGCGTGAACAGCTTCAAGATGTTCATGGCCTACCCCGGCGTGTTCTACGCGACGGACGGCGAGATCCTGCGTGCGATGCAGAAGGCGGCGGGCACCGGCGCGACGGTCATGATGCACGCCGAGAACGGCATCGCGATCGACGAGCTGGTGGCGCAGGCGATCGCGGAGGGCCGCACCGACCCGGTGGAGCACGGGCTGACGCGCCCGCCGGAGCTGGAGGGTGAGGCGACGTCGCGTGCCATCCAGCTGGCGCGGGTGACCGGCGCACCGCTGTACATCGTGCACCTGTCGGCGTCGCAAGCGCTTGCGGCCGTCGCGGCGGCACGCAACGACGGCCAGAACGTCTTCGCGGAGACGTGCCCGCAGTACCTGTACCTGTCCATCGAGGACCTGGCGAAGCCGGACTTCGAGGGGTCGAAGTACGTGGCGTCGCCGCCGCTGCGGCCGAAGGAGCACCAGGCCGACCTGTGGCGTGGGCTGCGCACCAACGACCTGTCGGTCGTGTCGACCGACCACTGCCCTTTCTGCTTCAAGGACCAGAAGGAGCTGGGCCGAGGGGACTTCTCGAAGATCCCCAACGGGATTCCCGGCGTCGAGCACCGGATGGACCTGCTGCACCAGGGCGTGGTCGCGGGGGAGATCACGCTGCAGCGGTGGGTGGAGGTGACGTCGGCGACACCTGCCCGCATGTTCGGGCTCTACCCGCGCAAGGGCGTGATCGCGCCGGGCGCGGACGCGGACATCGTCGTGTACGACCCGGCCGTGCGGCAGACCCTCGGTGTGGCAACGCACCACATGGCCGTCGACTACTCCGCCTACGAGGGCATGTCGATCACCGGCGGGGTGTCGACCGTCCTGTCGCGAGGGTCCGTGGTGATCTCCGACGGGGAGTTCCACGGCCACGAGGGACACGGCCGGTTCCTGTCGCGTGAGCTGTCGCAGTACCTCGTCTGATTGGGATCTGGCATGGACTTCGGTGTGGTGCTGCAGACCGACCCGCCCGCGTCGGCGGTCGTCGACCTGATGGTGACGGCCGAGCAGCAGGGCTTCTCCTACGGCTGGACATTTGACTCGGTCGTGTTGTGGCAGGAACCGTTCGTGATCTACTCGTCGATCCTCGCGGCCACGTCCTCGCTGGTCGTGGGGCCTATGGTGACCAACCCGGTCACCCGGGACTGGTCGGTCACGGCGTCACTCTTCGCGACCCTGAACGACATGTACGGCAACCGAACGGTGTGCGGCATCGGCCGGGGTGACTCAGCGCGACGGGTCATCGGACAGAAGCCTGCGCCGCTGTCGGTGGTGCGTGATTCCATGCACGTCATCCGCGAACTCGCGGAAGGACGGGAGGTTTCACACCATGGCACACCGGTACGCATTCCCTGGGTACGGGACGGCCGCCTGGAGATCTGGATGGCGGCGTACGGCCCGAAGGCACTGCAGCTGGTCGGCGAACACGCCGACGGTTTCATCCTGCAGACGGCCGACCCCGCGATTACCCGGTGGACGATCGAGTCCGTCCGAGCCGCCGCCCGCGCCGCGGGCCGCGACCCGGGCGGCATCACGATGTGCGTGGCCGCGCCCGCGTACGTCGGGGAGGACGTGGCGCACCAACGCGACCAGCTGAGGTGGTTCGGCGGCATGGTCGGCAACCACGTGGCCGACCTGGTCGCCCGCTACGGCGAGTCGGGCCCGGTCCCGCACGAGCTGACGGAGTACATCCGAGGGCGCGAGGGCTACGACTACGCACACCACGGCAAGGCGGGCAACCCGTCGACGGACTTCGTCCCCGACTCCATTGTGGACAGGTTCTGCCTGCTCGGACCCGCGTCGGCACACGTCGACCGCCTGACCGAGCTGGCGGAGCTGGGCGTCGACCAGTTCGCCGTCTACCTGATGCACGACCAGAAGGAGCAGACCCTGGCAGCTTACGGCTCGGAGATCATCCCGAAACTGACCGCGTGACCGCTGTGTGACCGCATCGTGGCGGCGCACCCGGCACCGGCGACGGCCTGACCGCGCCGCACGGGTCGACACGCAACGGTGGTCATCCCGCGAGTGGCGGGGTGGCAGGGTCGGGTTTGGCGTTGGGTGGCTGCGGGTTCTCGAGACCCATGCGACGGCCGGCCCATTGCCTGCCGCCGCGTTCGGCGAGGGCTTCGACGCGCACCACCAGGACGCTCGCGGCGTCCGCGGTGTCGTAGGGCGCGACGGCGGTGACGTACAGCGCCGCCTCGCGTTCGATCGCGTAGCCGATCTGGCTGTACTCCACCCAGTTCTCGTTGAGGCCGAAGGTGGAGCGCAGCGCGGTGGCGACGAGCACGACCGCCCCCAACGTGGCGATCACCGGCGCGGCGGCGTCCGCGGCGGCGGCCACGGGGATGGCGGCCGAGGCGATGATCGCGAGGCCCTCCATGGACCCGTACCAGAGCTTCGCCCGCTGCGAGTACCGCTTGTACCACCGCCACTTCGCCAGCACCGTCACCGGCAGGGGCTGGTCGTCGCGGCGGGCGGCCACCAGCCAGTGCTCGGCGAGATCGCCGTCGGTGTTCCGTGCCCACTTCATCCGTCGCCTCCGTGGTCGCCTTGTGCACCGGCACTTTAGGCCTGCGCGGTCGGGCGGACGACCACCTCGCCGACGTCGATGTCGGCGGGCTGCTCGACGGCGTAGGCGATGGCCCGTGCCACGGCGTCCGGCGGCATGGCCATCCGGTCGCGGGACTCGGCGAGCTCGGCACGCACGGCCGGGTTGGTCATGGTGTCGGCGAAGTTCGTCCTCGTCATGCCCGGCGAGATGATCGTGACGCGCAACCGGTCGCCCGCCTCCTGGCGCAGGCCCTCGGAGACGGCGCGGACGGCGAACTTCGTGCCCGCGTAGACGGCCATCGCCGGGGAGACGCGGAGCCCGGCGGTCGACGCGACGTTGACGAAGTGGCCGCCGCCCTGGTCGCGGAACACGGGCAGGGCGGCGGCGATGCCGTGGAGCACGCCCTTGAGGTTGACGTCCACCATGGCGTCCCATTCGTCGACACGCAGGTCGTCGAGCGGCGAGATCGGCATGACGCCCGCGTTGCTGACCAGCACGTCGAGCCGGTCGAACCGCTTGCGAGCCAGCGCGACGAGGTCGGCGACGTCCGCGCGCCGCCGCACGTCGACGGCGAGGTAGGCGGCGTCGCCGAGCCGGTGGGCGAGTGCGGCCAGCCGCTCCTCCCGGCGTGCGCCGAGTACGAGCTTCGCACCATGTTCGGCGAGCAGGACCGCGGTCGCCTCGCCGATGCCGCTGCTGGCCCCCGTGACCGCGACAACCTTCCCTTCGATTCCAGGCATACCCAATCCAATGTTAGAGGTCTCTTACATCAATCGAGTGTAAGTTACCTCTTACATCGATGGCAAGGAGGGCTGGTGGCCACGCGTGCGAAGTACCACCACGGGGACCTGCGTACCGCCCTGGTGGACGCGGCGCTGGAGCTGATCGCGGAACACGGCCTCGAGGCACTGTCGGTGGCCGAGGCCGCACGCCGCACGGGGGTGAGCGCCGCCGCGCCCTACCGGCACTTCCCCACCAGGGGTGACCTGCTGAGGGCCGCCGCCATCAGGGCGGCGGAGCTGCTGGTCACCGACCTACGCGCGGCGGTGGCACGCGCGACATGCCCCGGTGAACAACTGGCGGAGACCGCACGCGCGTACGTCCGGTTCGTCATCGAGCACCACGCGGGTCTGGACCTGATCTTCGACGCGCGTCTGCGGGTGGGCGACCAGGCCCTGGCCGAGGCGGGCCGCGCGGTGATGAACGTCCTGCTGCCCGTCGCCATGGACATCACCGGGGACGCCCACGCCGCGCTGGACCTCCTGGAGAAGTACACGGCCGCGGCCCACGGCTACGCGGCCCTGCACCTGAGCGGCTTCCTGCGTGGGCGCGCACCGGAGGTCGAGACCATCGCCGACCGCGCCGCCGAGATCAGCGCGGCCCTGACCCGAGCGGCCGGTCACAGCGGATGAACCCGCGGAAGTCGCGCCGCGACCCACTCGATCAGCGACCGCGCGGCACCGCGGCCACACTCAGCCTCGTCGAACAGGTCCTGGAGACAACATGCCTCGACCGACCACGGGGTCGCGTGACGGAGGTAGTGCGCGATACCGACCAGCCGACCGTCGAGCCAGGCGCCAACAGGGCCACGTGTCGCGATCCTGCGAGGCCACCCGCCGGGCGTGATCTCCGTTCCTCGACGAGAGCAGCGCTGACGGTCAACCCACTATGGCCAGGCCCAGGTCGGCGAGTTGTGCTTCCGTCAGCGGCAGTGTCGGCCGTCCGGCGCCGACCCGGTCCGGGTGCCCGGGATCCGCCGGGTTGGTGGCGAAGTCCGGACTGCCGAAGTTCCGCACCGACAGTGCGTACAGCTGTCCGTCCGGCCGGTAGATCCGCAGGGTCTGGTCGAGCGACACGAACGGTTCGCTCGGCGCCACGTCGTAGATCTGCAACACCGTCCCGTCCCCCAACACGCGCCGTTTCGGTGCCTCACAGTTGGACAGGTCGTACGCCTGGTCGTCCGCAGCCGTCAGTGGATCACCGGTGAACCGGCCGACGGAGAACACCACGCTGCCGGTGCCCCCGGCGTCGGACACGTCGGCGGTGTAGGTGAACGCGTCGTGAGTGTTCGGCCTGGTGGACGTCATTTTCAGCTCGACCAGCAGGCCCACCGTCGCGTCATCGGCCACCGCGGTCAGAGCCTGCCGGACCCGTTGTTGCAGGTCCGGCAGGTCGGCACGGACGCTGTCCAGGTCGCGGCCGCTGGTGTCGGACGTGTCGCAAATCGGCACCGGCTCGATCGGCCGCCCGGCCGGTGGTGGTGCGGTCGGCGCCGGAGTCCACGTGGTGTATGGCGAGTGCGCCGGTAGGTCGGCCCGCGGCCACGGCGCCTCGGTCGGGGTCGTCCCGGTCGCGGCGACGTCCTGACCGCCGGAGGCCAGGGCTCCCGCGCTGACGGCCACCGTGACCACACCGGCGACCGCGGCCACCGCCGCCAGTGCGGCGCCGAGCTGTTGGCGCCGACGACGCCGCCGACCACGGGCGACCGCGTCGGTCAGCCCGCCGTGCGGTCCTGGCGGGGTCTGTTGCGCCAGTTCGGCCCGCAGCGCGGCCCCGAGATCTTCCTCAGCCCACATCTCGCACGCTCCGCTCCGGTGTCTCGACGTCGCGGTATGCCGCCCGCAACGCCTGTATCCCTCGTGACAGTTGACTTTTGACGGTGCCCGTCGAGCACCTCAGTTCCTGCGCGACCTGCTCGACGGGCAGGTCGTGGACGATGCGCAGCACGAGCGTGGCCCGCTGCCTCGGTGGCACGTTCTGCAGTGCCGCCAGCAACGACTGCTGGTCGTCGACGCGCCCCACGTCGTCCCTCGTCTGGTCCGGCCGCTCGGGCGTCTCGGCGACCAGGCGTTCCTTCGCGCGGCCCCGCCGCCTGGCGTCGAGGAAGAGCCGGACGAGGGTGGTACGCAGGTAGCCGTCCGCGTTGCCGTCGGCCACGCGTGCCCATTTCGGATACAGCCGGACGAAGCTTCCCTGGGCCAGTTCCTCCGCCTCGACCCAGTCGCCGCACAGCGCGTACGCGGTGCGCAGCGCCCCCACGAACCGCGCCGAGTAGAAGTCGGCGAAGTCGTCATCTGAACCGGCCACCGGCATCCTCCAGCAGTTCTTGGACGGGACAAGAACGCGGTCCGCCCATGGGAGGTTGCACGCGGCTACGAAGGCGCTGCGAGCCTGCGAGCGACCAGCAGCCCCCCGATCCCCGGCAGCAGGGCCACGACCTTCGTCCGCGCGGGTGCCGAGGGACTGCGGAGGGTGGCGACCACGACGAACAGGTAGGCACACCCGTGGGTCGGGCCGCCGAGTGACGTGATCACCGGCAGGTGGACGGTCGCCAGGTTCACCAGCAACACCAGCAGCGTGACCAGCTCGGTCGCCGCCACCCACCGGAACAGCCGCACGGCCTCACGCACCCGTCGTCGAGCCGGGGCGGACGATCATCAGCACGGTCACCGTCGCCCACAGCAGGTTGAAGATCCCCGTGGACATGCCGAGACGTGTGGTGACGCGGGTCAGCACGGCCCCCTCCGACACGTCGAGCAGCTTCGCCTGCCCCGGCAGCACCTGGAACACCAGCACGGCGGCGGCCACCGCGGTCAGCCCGATCGACACGAGCAGCCACACGTCACCGAGCACCCCGAGGCTGCTCGCCGTGGCGAACCCGAACACGGGCACCGCGACGCCGATCCCCGCGTAGACCCGGCAGATCCGGTGCAGCAGGCGCACCTGCTCGGCTGGCCCGCGCCGGACGACGGCGGGGAACATGCTGGCCGCGACGGTCACCGGCCCCACGGCCAGGATCGCGGCGAGCACGTGCAGGGACAGCAGGACCTTGGTCACGGCTCCGACGCTAGTGATCACCCGCCGCGCCGGGAATCGGCGAGAATGACAGTCATCAACGGATTCTCGCCAAGGGGTCTCATGCACACCATCGCCGTGCTCGCGCTGGACGACGTCATCCCCTTCGACCTGGCCACCCCGGTCCAGACGTTCGGCTTCACCCGCACGCCCGACGGCGGCCCCGCCTACCGCGTGCTGGTCTGCGGCACGGCCACGGTCCGGACCGAGACGTTCACCATGCACCCGCACCGGGGCCTCGACGCCCTCGCGGAGGCGGACACGATCATCGTCCCCGGCCACGACAACCACGGTGCCCCCACGCCACCGGAGGTCCTCGACGCCCTCCGCGCGGCCGGGGCGAGGGGCACACGCATCGCCTCGATCTGTGTCGGCGCCTTCATCCTGGCCGAGACCGGCCTGCTGGACGGCCTGCGTGCGACCACCCACTGGCTCGCCGCGGCCGAGCTGGCGGCCCGCCACCCGAAGGTGGACGTCGACCCGAACGTCCTCTACGTCGACAACGGACAGTTCCTGACCTCGGCGGGGGCGGCGGCGGGCCTCGACATGTGCCTGCACCTGGTCCGCCGCGACCGGGGCTCGTCGGTGGCCGCCGACACCGCCCGCCTGTCGGTCATGCCGCTGGAACGGGAGGGCGGTCAGGCGCAGTTCATCGTCGCGGACCAGCCCGCGCTCCCCCGGGGCACCGAGCTGGAGCCGCTGCTGCGCTGGCTTTCGGACAACGCGTCGACCGACCTGACGCTGGCCGACATCGCCACCCACGCCGGCATGAGCACGCGCACCCTGAACCGGCGCTTCCGCGAGCAGACGGGCACGACGCCGCTGAGCTGGCTGCACCGCGAACGCGTCCGGCATGCCCAGTACCTGCTGGAGAACACCACCCACCCCATCGACCGGATTGCCAGCGAGGTGGGCTTCGGTTCCCCGACGGCCTTCCGCGAACGGTTCAGGCGCGTGGTCGGCACGAACCCCAACTCCTACCGTGCGGCATTCGCAACGAACAGCTGACATCGCGTGCGACGACGCAACGAACCGGCGCTCAACGCAAGGGTCTGCGGATGAAATCGCCAGTTCACGGGCTTAACCTGTTCACATGTCGATGACTGCCGCAGACTTCGTCACGCTCGACGAGCAGTGGAGCACGCACAACTACCACCCGCTGCCCGTGGTGATCGCTGCGGCGGAGGGCGCGTGGGTCACCGACGTGGACGGAAGACGGTATCTGGACTTCCTGGCCGGGTACTCGGCGCTCAACTTCGGCCACCGGCACCCCGCGCTGGTCGCCGCGGCCGTCGAGCAGCTCGGGCGGGTGACGCTGACCAGCCGCGCGTTCCACCACGACCAGCTCGGTCTGTTCTGCCGCGAGCTGGCCGAGCTGACCGGCACCGAGATGGTGCTGCCGATGAACTCGGGCGCGGAGGCCGTCGAGTCCGCGCTCAAGGTCGCCCGCAAGTGGGCCTACCAGGTCAAGGGGGTGCCGGACGGCGCCGCGGAGATCATCGTCGCGGGCTCGAACTTCCACGGCCGCACCACGACGATCATCTCGTTCTCGACCGACGACACCGCCCGCGCCGGCTTCGGGCCGTACACGCCGGGGTTCCGCGTCGTGAAGTACGGCGACACCCAGGCGCTCGCCGACGCGATCACCCCGCGCACCGCGGCCGTCCTCGTCGAGCCGGTGCAGGGCGAGGCGGGGGTGCTGACCCCGCCGACCGGCTACCTGCGCGAGGTGCGCCAGCTCTGCACCGACAACGACGTCCTGCTGATCGCCGACGAGATCCAGTCGGGCCTCGGCCGGACCGGCACGCTGTTCGCCTGCGAGCACGACGGCGTCACCGCCGATCTCTACACCCTCGGCAAGGCACTCGGCGGCGGCATCCTGCCGGTGTCCGCGGTCGTCGGCCGCCGTGACGTCCTGGGCGTCCTCCAGCCCGGCGAGCACGGCTCGACCTTCGGCGGCAACCCGCTGGCCTGCGCGGTCGGCCGCGCGGTGCTCGAGCTGCTGCGCAGTGGCGACTACCTGGCCCGGTCGGCGTCGCTGGGCACCCACCTGCACGCGCGGCTCGGCTCGCTCGTCGGCCACGGTGTCGCGGAGGTCCGCGGCCGTGGTCTGTGGGCGGGCGTCGAGATCGCCCCGGGCGGCCTGACCGCCCGTGAGGTGAGCGAGGAGCTGATGCGACGCGGCGTGCTGTGCAAGGAGACGCACGACACGACGCTGCGGGTCGCGCCGCCGCTGATGATCTCGCGGGCGGACCTGGACCTCGGCGTGGACACGATCACCGAGGTGCTCGCTCGCTGACCCGTGCGGTTCGAGCCGCACCCGATGCCGACGGCCCGCGCACGTTTCCCGGCGCCTGACCGTTTACAGCCGCCTGTCTCCGGGGCTAGCCTGCAAGAAGTTTCAGCAACTTGCGAAAGGCTCAACGAGGAGACCAAGCATGAGGCGAACCCTGCCCGCGATCGTGCTGTCGGTCGTGGCGTCTCTCTGCACCGGTGGCTTCGGCGCCAGCACCGCGAGCGCGGACACCGGCGTCCCCAACGGCGACGTGATCGCCAACCTGTGGTCCTGGAACTGGAGATCGGTCGGCGCGGAGTGCGTCAACCAGCTCGACCCGGCCGGCTATGGCGCGGTCTGGGTCGCCCCACCCGGCGAGTCGCTCAGGAACCCGAGTGGTGTCTGGTGGGACATCTACCAGCCCTACAGCTACAAGCTGAACTCACGCTTCGGCACACAGTCCGACTTCACCGCCATGATCAACACCTGTCACGGCGTCGGCATCAAGGTGTACACGGACGCGGTGGTCAACCACACGGCCGCGCAGACCGGCGTCGGCTACGACGGCACGACGCTGTCCGACAAGTACGACCCGGTGATGTACGACCGGGGCGAGTACAACGTGGACGTCTGCGACCACGACATCGCGAACTGGGGCGACCAGTGGGAGGTCCAGAACTGCGAACTGGTCGACCTGCCGGATCTCAAGACGGGGCTGGAGAGTGTCCGGAGCAAGCTCGCGGGCTACCTGAACTCCCAGGTAGCGCTCGGCGTCGACGGGTTCCGCGTCGACGCGGCCAAGCACATCCCCGTCGCCGACCTGTCGAACATCGTGGGACGCCTGCGGAACACGACCTCCGGCGCGAGGCCGTACGTGTTCCTCGAGATCTTCCCCGGTGAGCCGCCGTCGGCAAGCTCGTACTACGGCACTGGCGACGTGCTCGACTTCGCCTACGGCGACAAGCTGAAGTCCGCGTTCCAGGGCAACATCGCGTCGCTGTCCTCGTTCTCACAGGGGTTGCTGCCCGCCGCGAACTCGGTCTCCTTCGTCACCAACCACGACACCGAGCGCAACGGCGAGCACCTGACGTACAAGGACGGCGCGACCGCCGTGCTGGCCAACGTCTTCCAGCTCGCCTACCCGCACACCACGCCGACCGTGTACGCGGGCTTCCAGTTCGGCAACAACGACCAGGCGCCGCCGAACTCGAACGGCTTCGTCACGGACACCAACTGCGCGAGCGGCTGGTACTGCCTCGACCGCGACCAGGCCGTGCGCGGCATGGTGGCGTTCCACAACGCGGTCGGGAGCGCCTCGCTGGTGAACTGGCAGTCACCAGCGGCGAACGTGATCGGCTTCGGCCGCGGCTCGGCGGGTTTCGTCGCGATCAACAACAGTGGCGCCGCGTACACGGGCCAGTTCACGGTGAACCTGGCGAACGGCACGTACTGCAACGTGATCACGGCGTGCGCGACCGGTGTCACGGTGTCGGGTGGCCGGGCGACGCTGACCGTGCCGGCGAAGTCGGCCGTGGCGTTCCACACCGGCGGCACGCAGACGCCGCCGACGAGCGTCACGGCGAACTACACGCTGCAGGCGGAGACCGTGTTCGGCCAGAACGTGTTCGTGGTGGGGAACGTCCCGGCGCTCGGCAACTGGGACCCGGCCGCGGCGGTACCGCTGACCACCAACTCGAGCACCTACCCGAGGTGGAACGGGAGCGGCTCGCTGCCGTCGAACACGGACATCGAGTACAAGTTCGTGATCAAACAGGACGGTCAGCCGGTGATCTGGGAGACCGGCGCCAACCGCACCCTGCGCACCCCGTCCTCCGGCGCGGTGACCGTGGACGGGGGCACGTTCCGGCGCTAACCGGAACGTGGTGGGGCGGCCCGAGGACGGGTCGCCCCACCCCTCACTCCCGTGGCCGCTCTTCGGGCCGCTGTCGAGCCGCGGACCACCAGTTCCGGCAGGAAGACGAACTCCGCGTGCGGGGCCGGGGTGCCGCCGATCTCCTCCAGCAGCGCGTTCACCGCGGCCTGGCCCATGGCCTCGACGGGCTGGCGCAGCGTCGTGAGCGGCGGGTCGGCGAAGACGATCAGGGGCGAGTCGTCGAAGCCGACCACCGAGACGTCCGACGGCACGGCGAGGCCACGCTGGCGTGCGGACCGCACCGCGCCGAACGCCATCAGGTCGCTCGCACACACGATCGCCGTGCATTCCTTGTCCAGCAACGCGGCCGCGGCCGCCTGCCCACCCTCCACAGTGAACAGCGAGTGCTGTACCAGCCCTTCCGCCTCCTCCGCCGTGTACGGCAGAGCCGTGCGCATCTGTTGGACGAAGCCCTCCACCTTCCGCAGCACGGGGACGAACCGGCGTGGGCCGACCGCGAGGCCGATGCGTTCGTGGCCCAGCTCCACCAGGTGCGAGATCGCGAGCCGCATGGCCGCGCGGTCGTCCGTCGACACGAAGGGCGCGGACACCTTCTCCGTGTACCCGTTGATCATCACGAACGGGACGCCGCGCCCGGCCAGCTTCACGTAGCGGTCCATGTCCGCGGTCGAGTCGGCGTGCAGGCCGGACACGAAGATGATGCCCGTCACGCCGCGGTCGACGAGCAGCTCGGTCAGCTGGTCCTCGGTCGAGCCGCCGGGGGTCTGCGTGCACAGCACCGGGGTGTAGCCGCGTGAGGTCAGCACCTGCTCGATCACCTGCGCGAGCGCGGGGAAGATCGGGTTCGACAGCTCCGGGGTGATCAGGCCGATCAGCCCGGCACTGCGCTCACGCAGGCGTGGCGGACGCTCGTAGCCGAGCACGTCCATGGCGGCGACGACCGCCTGGCGTGTCGCCGCGGACACGCCGGCCTTCCCGTTCAGCACCCGGCTGACCGTCGCCTCGCTGACGCCTGCCTGCGCGGCGATGTCACTCAGGCGGGCGTTCATGCCCACCACAGAGCGGTGTCCGGTGGCAAGAGGACCTCCCCTCCTTCGAGGCCGTGGTACGAGGATGCCACCAACACCTCGCCGGGCTCGGCGAGACGCGCGCCGGAGGGCCCGAAGTTCACGACGCAGTGGAACTCGCCCCTGCGGAAGCCCAGCAGGCCCTCGGGCAGGTCGAGCCAGGAGAACTCGCCGAACGGCAGCACCCGCCGCAGCCGCAGCACCTTGCGGTACAGGGACAACATCGACTCCGGCGACCCGTGCTGCTCGGCGGCGGACAGCTTCGCCCACGCCTCCGGCTGCGGCAGCCACCCCGGCCCGGCGCCGAACCCGAGGGAGGGCCCGGTGCTGGTCCACGGGATCGGCACGCGGCATCCGTCGCGGCCGCGGTCCGTGTGGCCCGACCGCTCCCACACCGGGTCCCGCAGCGCCGACTCCGGCAGGTCGAGCACCTCGGGCAGGCCCAGCTCCTCGCCCTGGTAGACGTACGCGGAACCGGGCAGCGCCAGCATCAGCAGCGCCGCCGCCCGCGCCCGCCGGAGTCCCGTCTCGCCGCCGCCGTAACGCGTGACGTGCCGCTGCACGTCGTGGTTGGACAGCACCCAGGTCGGGGGCACGCCGGTCGACAGCATCGCGTCGATGACCGGGCGCATCGCGTCGGCCGCCCAGTCCGCCCGGAGGAAGTGGAAGTTGAACGCCTGGTGCAGCTCGTCGGGCCGCGCGTAGTTGGCCGTGCGCTCCGGGGTCGGCGCCCACGCCTCCGCTACCGCCATCCGGTCCCCCGGGTACGCGTCGAGGACCCTGCGCCACTCGCGGTAGATGTCGTGCACGCCGTCCTGGTCGAAGTACGGCAGCGGCGCGTCGCTCAGCAGCTCGCTCTGGTTCTCGCGGCCGGCGTCAGGGAGCCCCTCGGCCTTCACCATGCCGTGTGCGACGTCCACGCGGAACCCGTCGACGCCGAGGTCCAGCCAGAACCGCAGGATGTCGAGGAACTCGGTCCGCACGGCCGGGTTCTCCCAGTTCAGGTCGGGTTGCTCCGGCGCGAACAGGTGGAGGTACCAGCTCCCGTCCGCGACCCTCCGCCAGGCGGGGCCGCCGAAGACGGACTGCCAGTCGTTGGGTGGCAGCTCCCCCCGTGCCCCCTTGCCCTGCCGGAAGACGTAGTGGTCACGCAGCCCGGCGCGGAACCACTCGTGCTGGTCGCTGGTGTGGTTGGGCACGATGTCGACGATCACCCGCAGGCCCAGCTCGTGGGCGTCGTGGATCAGGCCCGCGGCGTCGTGGAGCGTGCCGAAGAGCGGGTCGACCGAGCGGTAGTCGGCGACGTCGTAGCCGCCGTCGGCCATCGGCGAGGAGTAGAACGGGGTGAGCCAGACGGCGTCGACCCCGAGGTCCGCCAGGTAGGGCAGCCGGGAACGCATCCCGGGCAGGTCGCCGACCCCGTCGCCGTCGCCGTCGGCGAAGCTCCGCACGTACACCTGGTAGACGACGGCCTCGCGCCACCACTCCTGAGTCATAGGCGTATGAAAAACCTTGCACGGACTTTCGGCAAGCGCGGGGATTGCCGAAAGCTGGGAGCGCTCCTATCCTTCATCGTCGAAGCGATTCGACAGTCTCCTGGGACAGGTGGGCACCGTGGCCAAGATCGAGGACGTCGCACGGCACGCCGGGGTCGCCCCCAGCACCGTGTCCTACGTCCTCAGCGGTAAGCGGTCCATCACGCAGGAGACCCGCGAGCGGGTCCTCGCCAGTATCAAAGCACTCGGCTACCAGCCCCACGCGGGTGCCAGGGCCCTCGCGAGCAACCGCAGCAACGTCGTCGCGCTGGTGGTGCCGCTGCGCAGCGGCATCCACGTGCCGGTGATCATGCAGTTCGCGACGTCGGTCGTCATCACGGCCCGCGAGCACGACCACGACGTCCTCCTGCTGACCCAGAACGAGGGCGAGGCGGGGCTGCGCCGCGTCGCGGGCACGTCACTGGTCGACGCGATGATCATCATGGACGTCGAGCTGGACGACCCGCGCATCCCGGTGCTCAGGGAGCTCGACCGCCCCTGCGTGCTGATCGGGTTCCCGTCCGACACCGACGATCTGACCTGCATAGACCTCGATTTCACGGCGGCAGGCGCCGCGTGCGTCGACCACCTCGCCGCACTGGGTCACCGCAGGATCGCACTCGTGGGCTCCCCGCCGGAGGTCTACGAGCGCAAGACCGGCTTCGCGACCAGGATGAACGCCGGGATCACCGAGGCCGCGGCACGGCACGGCGTCGAGATCAGCATCCACCCGTGCGAGGCGACGGCGGCGGGCGCCAGGAAGATCGCCGCCGAGCTGCTCGCCGAGCACCCGGACCTGACGGCGGTCGTGGTCCACAACGAGCCGGTCGTCGGGCCGCTCCTGTCCGCCTTCCGTGAGGCGGGCCGGTCCGTGCCGGACGACCTGTCCGTCGTGGCGATCTGCCCCGACGACCTGGCCGAGCACGCCATGCCCGCCCTGACCTCCGTGGCGATACCGGCCGAGGAGGTCGGCCGCCAGGCCGTCGGACTGCTGATGGCCAAGCTCGCGGGCAGGCCCGTGCCCGCCGCCACCCTCCTGCCCCCTCGGTTGACCCCCCGAGCCAGCACCAGCTCCCCCAGGTAACGACCCGACTACCCCGTCCCCGCCCGCCACGCCCGTCGTCGAAGCGATTCGACGAACCAGACATTTCGCTCACCCTTCTTCCAGGACCGGGAGGAACAACGATGTTCAAACCAGGAAAGGCCTTACTTGCGGCACTTCTCGTGGGCGCCACCGCCCTCGCCGGGTGCGGCAGCGACGCGGCCGACGGCAACCCCAACGAGCTGCGCCTGTGGCACTACGAGGGCCCGGACAGCGCGATGGGCAAGGCGTGGGACGCGGCGATCAAGGAGTTCGAGAAGAGCCATCCAGGCGTGAAGGTGAAGTTCGAGGAGAAGGGCTTCGAGCAGATCCAGAAGAGCGCGCAGATGGTGCTGAACTCCGACGAGGCACCGGACATCATGGAGTACAACAAGGGCAACGCGACCGCGGGCCTGCTGTCCAGGCAGGGCCTGCTGACCGACATGTCGTCGGAGGTCACGAAGCACGGCTGGGACAAGCTGCTCAGCCCGAGCCTGCAGACCACGTGCAAGTACGACGAGCGTGGCGTGATGGGCGGCGACAAGTGGTTCGGCGTACCGAACTACGCCGAGTACACCATGGTCTACTACAACAAGAACCTCTTCACCCAGCACGGTGTCGCGGTGCCGACGACGTTCGACGAGCTGGTCGCGGCCATGGAGAAGTTCAGGCAGGCAGGCGTGACGCCGCTGTCGCTCGGCGGCAAGGAGTACCCGGCGCAGCAGCTGCTCTACCAGCTCGCACTGTCCAAAGCGGACAGCAAGTGGGTGAGCAGCCTCCAGCAGTACACCGGCGACGTCGACTTCCACGACGAAGCGTGGACCTACGCCGCGACGACCTTCGCCGACTGGGTGAAGAAGGGCTACATCGCCAAGGACGCCGCGGGCATCGACGCGGAGAGCATGGGTGTGGCGTTCATGGACGGCAAGTTCCCGATGATGGTGTCGGGCAGCTGGTGGTACGGCCGCGTGCAGTCCACGGTGAAGGACTTCGAGTGGGACTCGTTCCTGTTCCCCGACAGTGACCTCGCGCTCGGGTCGAGCGGGAACCTCTGGGTGGTGCCGGAGAAGTCGAAGAACAAGGACCTGGCGTACGACTTCATCGACATCACCATGAAGAAGGCCAACCAGAACCTGCTGGGCAACTCCGGCGGCATCCCGGTGGCGGCCGACGCGTCCGCGATCACCGACCCGAAGAGCAAGACCCTCATCGAGAACTACGAGAAGCTCGTGGACCGCGACGGCCTCGGCTACTACCCGGACTGGCCTGTGCCCGGCTACTACGACGTGCTCGTGTCCGCGACGCAGAAGCTGATCAACGGCACCGCGTCCCCTGACCAGGCACTCGACGAGCTGGCCGGTCCGTACGAGGAGAACCTCGCGAACGTGGGGAAGTGACGTGTCGGTGACCCAACGCCCCGAGGGTGCGCTGCGTGATCCCGGCGCCCTCCGGGACACGCGGACGCCCTCTCGGGTCGGGGGGCGCCGGGTCGAGCGGAGCGGCGGGTACGTCCCCTACCTCATCCCGGGGGTGCTGCTGTTCGTCGCGGTGATCGCGGTGCCGCTCGTGATGAACCTCGGCATCAGCTTCACCAGGTGGCAGGGTGTCGGCGACCCGGACTGGGTCGGGTTCGACCAGTACCAGAAGCTCTTCACCGACGAGACGTTCTGGCTCTCCTTCCGCAACAACCTCGCGCTCGTCGTGGCGATGGCGATCATCCCGACGATCCTCGGGCTCCTGCTCGCCGCGGCGTTGTTCGACGTCGTGTCCAAGAAGTACCCGCGCACCACCACCACGCTGCGGGCGGCGTTCTACCTGCCGCAGGTGCTGCCCGCGGTCGTGGCGGGGGTCGTGTGGGGTTGGATCCTGCACCCGGAGAACGGCGCGGCGAACGCCTTCCTGCGGCTCGTCGGGCTCGACTCGTGGGCACAGAACTGGCTCGGTGACGAGAGGACCGCACTCCTGTCGGTGATGGGTGTGCTCGTGTGGATCCAGATCGGCTACCCGCTGGTGATCTTCATGGCGGGCCTGCAGCGCGTGGACCCGCAGCTGTACGAGGCCGCGGCGCTCGACGGGGCGTCGTGGTGGCGGCGGCTGTGGTCGGTCACCGTGCCGCAGATCCGGCAGGAGATCTTCGTGGTGCTGCTGACGTGCACGATCGCGGCGCTGAAGTCGTTCGACAAGATCTTCGTGCTCACCGGCGGCGGCCCGGGCGGGTCGACGCTCACGCCCGCGTACTTCTCGTACCGGAACTTCTTCGTCAGCAACAACGTCGGCTACGGCGCGGCCATCGCCACGGTGCTGGCGGCCGTGATCGTCGTGCTGTCGTTCCTGTTCCTCCGCGCACAGAACAAGGAGGACGCGTCGTGACCAGGCGGCTCGTGCTCGGCGTGACGTCGGTGCTCGCGCTCGTCACGTTCTTCCCGTTCCTGCTCGTGCTGATGAACGCGGTGAAGTCGCCGCAGGACTACACGACGAAGGGTCCGCTCGGCCTGCCGACCGGGATCTACCTCAAGGGCGTCACGGACTTCTGGCTGCGCGTCGACTTCGGCGAGAAGCTGTTCAACAGCACGGTGATCGCCGGCTCGGTGGCGGTGCTTGCGGTCCTGGTCGCGATCTTCATGTCCTACGCGCTCGGCATCGGCCGGGTGAAGGGCCGCACGTGGATCATCGCGGTCTTCCTGCTGGCCAACCTGATGCCGCAGGAGGCGCTCGTCTACCCGCTGTACTACCTGACGAAGGAGGTCGACCTCTACGACACGAAGCTCGCGGTGGTCATCATCTTCACCGCGATCCAGAGCGCGTTCGGCGTGTACCTGCTGTCGTCGGTGCTCTCCACGTTCCCGAGGGAGATCATCGAGGCGGCGCGGATCGACGGCGCGAACCGGTGGCAGGTGCTGTGGCGGGTGGTGGTGCCGCTGTCGTGGCCGACGCTGTCGGTGCTGCTGGTGTTCTTCTTCATCTGGACGTGGAACGAGTTCTTCATCCCGATGATCATGCTGGTCTCCAACGACAACCAGACGGTCCCGGTCGCACTCGGTGTGCTGCAGGGGCAACGGCTCATGGACGTCACCGCGCAGAGCGCGTCCGCGCTGCTCGGCATCCTGCCGGCGGTGGTGTTCTTCCTGATCTTCCAACGGACACTGACGCGGGGCATCGCGGTGGGAGCGGTCAAATGAGCGGAGCTTGCGGAGCGAACCAACAACACTCACGACGCCACCTCGAACGCGGAGGGCGCCGGAGTAGCGGAGCCTGCGGAGCGTTCCGGGGCCGCGGAGCGGGCGAGGTGGCGTCGTGAAGTTCACTGACGGGCACTGGATGATGCGTGAGGGCGTCACGCCTACCTATGCCGTCCAGGTGCTCGACGTGGCGGCGACGGCCGAGGGGATGCGGATCCTCGCGCCGACCTACCCGGTACGCAACCGGCGTGACCTGCAGAGCGGGGCGGTACTCACCCTCGACGTCACCGCGCCGATGCCGGACGTCATCGGTGTGCGGATCGCCCACCACGCTGGTGGTTCGCGCAAGTCACCCCAGTTCGAGCTGTTCCCCTCGGGCGGCACCCCGGAGACCGATGTCGACGACGAGACCGCCGTGCTCGCCTCCGGCGCGCTGTCGGTTCGGGTGCGCCGGGCCGAGCCGTGGCTGGTCGAGTTCGTGGCGAACGGGCGGACACTCACCTTCGCGGGCGCCAAGGACACCGCCCTGATGTCCACTTCGGACGGCGGTCGCCACGTCGTGCAGCGGTTGGGCCTGGGGGTCGGGGACGCCGTGTACGGGATGGGTGAGCGGTTCGGCCCGCTGGTGAAGAACGGCCAGGCCGTCGACATCTGGAACGCCGACGGCGGCACGTGCACCGAGCAGGCGTACAAGAACGTCCCGTTCTTCCTGACCAACGCGGGCTACGGCGTGTTCGTGAACTATCCCGGCTCGGTGTCGTTCGAGGTCGGGTCCGAGGACGTGTCGAAGCTCCAGTTCAGTGTCGAGTCCCAGTCGATGCAGTACTTCGTGATCTACGGTCCGACACCGAAGGAGATCCTCTCCAAGTACACGGCACTGACCGGCAGGCCCGCGCTGCCGCCCGCCTGGTCGTTCGGGCTGTGGCTGTCGACGTCGTTCAACACCGACTACGACGAGCAGACCGTGACCTCGTTCATCGAGGGCATGGCCGAGCGCGACCTGCCGCTGTCGGTGTTCCACTTCGACTGCTTCTGGATGCGGGAGCTGTCGTGGTGCGACTTCGAGTGGGACCCACGCGTGTTCCCCGACCCGCGCGGGATGCTGGCCCGGCTGAAGTCACGCGGCCTGCGGGTGTGCGTGTGGATCAACCCGTACGTCGCGCAACGGTCGGCGTTGTTCGAGGAGGGCAGGGCACGCGGCTACTTCCTCAAACGCCCCAACGGTGACGTGTGGCAGTGGGACCTCTGGCAGCCGGGACTCGCGATCGTCGACTTCACCAACCCGGAGGCCTGCGAGTGGTTCGCGGCCAAGCTGGACGCCTTGCTGGACATGGGGGTCGACTGCTTCAAATCGGACTTCGGCGAGCGGATCCCCACCGACGTCGTCTACTACGACGGCTCGGACCCGACGGAGATGCACAACTACTACACCTACCTCTACAACAGGACGGTGTTCGACCTGCTGCGCAAGCGGCGGGGCGAACGCGACGCCGTCGTCTTCGCGCGGTCGGCGACCGTTGGCACACAACAGTTCCCGGTGCACTGGGGCGGGGACAACCTGTCCACGCCGCAGTCCATGGCCGAGTCGCTGCGTGGCGGCCTCTCACTGACCATGTCCGGCTTCGGGTTCTGGAGCCACGACATCGGCGGCTTCGAGGGCACCCCGGAGGCGTGGCTGTTCAAGCGCTGGATCGCGTTCGGGCTGCTGTCCTCGCACAGCCGCCTGCACGCCAACTACTCCTACCGCGTGCCCTGGGCGTTCGACGAGGAGGCCGTGGACGTCCTGCGCCTGTTCACGAAGCTCAAGGCGACGCTGATGCCCTACCTGTACCAGGCGGCCCGCGTCGCGCACCTCGAGGGCGTGCCGGTGATGCGGGCCATGGTCGTCGAGTTCCCTGACGACCCGGCGTGCGTGCACCTGGACCGCCAGTACCTGCTGGGGACGGACCTGCTCGTGGCGCCGGTGTTCACGGAGGACGGACGGGTCGAGTACTACGTGCCGGACGGGGAGTGGACGCAACTCCTGTCCGGCGAGACCGTCACCGGACCCCGGTGGGTGCGCGAGGAGCACGGGTTCGCCAGCGTGCCGCTGCTCGTGCGGCCCGGTGCGGTGCTGCCGGTCGGCGCCGTCGACGACCGGCCGGAGTACGACTACGCCGACGGCGTCACCCTGCGGGTCTTCGGCGACCTCGCCGAGGGCGCGACCGTCACCACCGAGATCCCCACCGTCGCGGGCGATGTCGCCTGCGTGTTCACCACCACCCGGCGTGGCGGCTCCGTGCACGTCACCGTCGACAACCCGCCCGCGAACTGGCGGGTCCAGCTCGGCAGCTCGACCCCTGTTTCCGCTTCCGGCTCATCCATCACCGTCGATGTGGAGCACCAATGAGAATCAGACCGCGCATCGCACTGGTCCTGCTCACCGCGTTAGCCGGTTCCCTGGTCGCCACGCCCGCCGACGCGGCGCCCGCCTACCCGTTCCGCGACCCGCGCCTGTCCGTCGAGCGACGGGTCGACGACCTGCTGGGACGTCTCACGCTCGACGAGAAGATCTCCCTGCTGCACCAGTACCAGCCGGCCATCCCCCGGCTCGGCATCGACAGGTTCAAGACGGGAACAGAGGCGCTGCACGGGCTCGCGTGGTCGACGGACGTCAACTCCACGCCAGACCCCGGCGCTGTGCGGACCGCCACGGCGACGGTGTTCCCCCAGTCCGTCGGGCTGGGCTCGACGTGGGACCCGAAGCTCATCGAGCGGGTCGGCTCGGTCGTCGGCGACGAGACCCGCGGCTACAACTCCGTCGATCCGGACGTGTGGGGCCTCAACACGTGGGCGCCGGTGGTGAACCTGCTGCGTGACCCGCGCTGGGGCCGCAACGAGGAGGGCTACTCCGAGGACGCGTACCTGACCGGCGTGATCTCCACGGCCTACGCGGGTGGCATGAGCGGGCCCGACCCGCGCCACCTCAAGACCGCGCCGACGCTCAAGCACTACCTGGCCAACAACAACGAGGTCATGCGCGACCGGACGTCGTCGAACCTGCGGCCCAGGGTGAAGCGCGAGTACGACGAACTGGCGTTCAAGCCCGCAATCGAGAACGACGCGGCGACCGGCGTGATGGCCGCGTACAACCTGGCCAACGGCAGGCCGATGACCGTGAGCCCCGACCTCGACGACGTGGTGCGGACCTGGACCGACCAGGAGCTGATGAACGTCACCGACGCGGGCAACCCCAACAACCTCACCGGCAGCCAGGCCTACTACCCCACCCTCGCGGAGGCCGACGCGGCCACGCTGAAGGCGGGCGTCGACAGCTTCACCGTGGACAACACCAACGGCACGCCGACCACCGACGCGGTGAAGGCCGCGCTGGCGCAGGGCCTGCTCGCGGTGTCCGATGTGGACGACGCGGTGCGGCACATCCTCACGATCCGCGTCCGGCTCGGCGAGTTCGACCCGGGTGGCGGCCCGTACGGTGACATCACGATGGACGTGGTGAACAGCCCGTCGAGTCGGCGCCTTGCTCGGCAGGCGGCGGGCGAGGCCATGGTGCTGCTGAAGAACTCGCGCGGCGCGCTGCCGCTGTCCGGCTCGGCGAAGAAGGTCGCGGTCGTCGGGCCGCTGGCCGACACGCTCTACACCGACTGGTACTCCGGCAGGATGCCCTACCAGGTGACCCCGAGGGCGGGCATCACCGAGCGGCTCGGCGGTGCGGGCACGGTCACGGGCAACGAGGCCGTCGACCGGATCGCGTTGCGGGAGGCCGGCTCCGGCCGGTACGTGACCGCGGGGTCCGGTGTGGACGGTGCGAACCTGACCGTAGGCGGCACGGCCGCGGGCGCGACCGAGCAGTTCGACGTGTTCGACTGGGGCCAGGGTGTGCTGACGCTGCGCAGTGTCGCCAACGGCAAGTACGTCGAACGGGCCGACTACGGCGCGACCAGTCCGTTCGTGAACCGCGCCCCGCAGCCGAGGGACTGGTTCGTGCAGCAGCAGTTCACGCTCGAGGACGCGGGCGACGGCACGTTCGTGATCAAGTACGTCGGCTTCGAGACGCCGAACGACTGGGAGGGCCCCAACAACTACCTGACCGTGGCGGCTGACGGCACGCTGGTCCTCGGCTCCCCCGACGCGGCGGGCGCCGCCCGGTTCACCAAGGAGACCCTCTCCAGCGGTGTCGACAGCGCGGTGGCGGCCGTGACCGGCGCGGACGCGGCGGTCGTCGTGGTGGGCAGCATGCCGTTCATCAACGGCCGCGAGGACCACGACCGGACCACGATGGCACTGGCGGAGAGCCAGTCCGCGCTCATCAGGGCGGTTCAGAAGGCGAACCCGCACACCGTCGTGGTCGTGGAGAACAGCTACCCGACGACCCTGAACTGGGAGCAGGACAACGTCCCCGCGATCCTGTGGACCACGCACGCCGGGCAGGAGACCGGGCACGCGATCGCGGACGTGCTGTTCGGCGACGTCAACCCGGCGGGCCGGGTCACGCAGACCTGGTACCGCTCCGACGCGGACCTGCCGAGCATCCTCGACTACGACATCATCAAGGCCGGGCGCACGTACCAGTACTTCGACGGCACCCCGCTCTACGCGTTCGGGCACGGCCTGTCCTACAGCGAGTTCCGCTACGGGACCGCCAGGGCGACCCAGCGGCACGGCGTCGTCGAGGTGCGCGTGCCGGTGACCAACACGTCGCGCCGCGCGGGCGACGAGGTGGTGCAGCTGTACACGCACCAGCGGACCTCGCGCGACCCGCAGCCCAACCAGTCGCTGCGGGCGTTCGACCGGGTCCACCTCCGGGCGGGTGAGACGAGGACCGTGACGCTGCGGGTTCCCGTCCGGGACCTCGCGCACTGGGACGTCACCCGCGGCAGGTGGGTGGTCGAGACCAGCACGTACGACCTGCTGGTCGGAGCGTCCTCTTCGGACATCCGGACACGGTCGTCGGTTCGGGTGAACGGCGAGACGATCCCGCCCCGCGACCTGACCCGCACGACCAGGGCGGTCGACTTCGACGACTACGCGGGCATCGACCTGGTGGACACGTCGAAGGTGCGAGGCGAGTCGGTCGGTGCCACGATGGGTGCCTGGGTTTCGTTCCGGAACTCAGACCTTCGGCACGCGACGAGCTTCACCGCGCGGGTGGCAGGCGGTGCCGGCACCATCGAGGTCCGCCTCGACGGCCCGACCGGGCCACTCGTCGGCACGGCGACCTTCGCCGGGACGGCGGACAAGTACGCCTACACGCAGGTCTCAGCGGGCCTGCGGAAGGCCGACGGACGGCACGACGTGTTCCTCGTGTTCGGGGGGAACCTGCGTGTCGACACCTTCACGGTGAGGTGACCGCACGATGAGACGCATGATGCTGGCCGCGGCGGCGGCCGTCCTGACCGCAGCGCTCGCGGCGCCCGTGGTGGCGCCGCCCGCCATGGCCGCACCAACCCACACGGTGACCTACGACAAGTACTCCCTGAAGGTCGACGGCGAGCGAATCCTGTTGTGGGGTGGGGAGTTCCACTACTTCCGCCTGCCGAGCCCGTCGCTGTGGCGGGACGTGCTCGAGAAGATCCGCGCGGCGGGCTTCAACGGCGTGTCCCTCTACTTCAGCTGGGCCTACCACTCGCCCGCACCCGGCGTGTACGACTTCACCGGTGTCCGGGACGTCGACCGGCTGCTGGACATGGCCAAGGAGCTGGGCCTGTACGTGGTGGTCCGGCCGGGCCCGTACATCAACGCGGAGACGAGCGGCGGCGGGTTCCCCGCGTGGCTCAAGCAGGTTCCCGGCAGGGCACGGTCGAGCGACCCCGGTTACACGGCCGCCTACCGGGAGTGGCTCGGCCACCTCAACCCGATCATCGCGCGGCACCAGGTCACCAGGGGCGGGTCGGTGATCGCGTACAACGTGGAGAACGAGTACGCGGCCAACACCGACGCCCAGTACATGCAGGACCTGCAGGACACGGCGCGGGCGGCCGGGATCGACGTGCCGATCACGCACAACCAGTGCTGCGACGCGTCGTGGACGCCGACCTGGGCGTCCGGCCTCGGCGCGGTGCAGATCCCCGGCGTCGACGACTACCCGCAGTCGTTCGAGTGCCAGGCCCCGGACACGTGGGGGACGTGGGGTGAGGGCGTCACCGAGCGCCTGACCGACTCGGCACCGGTGTACGCGGCGGAGTACCAGGCGGGCTCGATCGACCTGAACCGCGCCGGGTACGACGCGTGCCGGGAGAACCTGACCGGTCCGAGCTTCATGAAGTACTTCTACAAGAACAACCTCGTGGCGAGCGGCGCCACCATGTTCGGCTTCTACATGGCCTACGGCGGCACGAACTGGGGCTGGCTCGGTCAGCCGAACGACGTCTACACCTCCTACGACTACGGCGCGGCGATCACCGAGGCGCGTCAGCTCACCGACAAGTACGCCGAGTTCAAGCGGCAGGGCTACTTCGTCACCTCGGTGGCGCCGCTGACGAAGACGGACCCTGCCGCCGGGCCCGCGTCGAGCAACCCGGCGCTCACGACGGTCGCGCGGGCCAACCCGGACACCGGGACGCAGTTCGTGCTGCTGCGCCACACCGACCGGGCGGCGACCACCCTCGACGAGTCCACACTGGACTGGTCCACACCGGACGGACGGTACTCGGTGCCGGTGTCGCTCGACGGCCGGGACGCGCACGTGCTGGTGGCCGGGTACGACATGGGTGGGCAGCGGCTCGCCTGGTCGACGTCGGAGATCATGACACACGCGCGGATCGGCGGCCGGGACGTGGCGGTGCTGTACGGCAGGGACGGCTCGGCAGGCTCGACGGTGTTGCGGTACCGGTCGAAGCCGTCCGTGCGGGTGCTGGCGGGCTCCGTCCGTTCGTCCTATTCGGACGGTGAGCTGCGGCTCGACTACACCCACCACGGCCTGGCCAGGGTGCTGGTGTCCGGCGGCGGTCGCCCGCCCGCACTGCTGTTGCTCGGCACCGACGAGGAGGCCGCGAACTTCTGGCGCGCGGACACGTCGTCGGGTCCGGTGCTGGTGCGGGGCACGTCGCTGGTGCGCTCGGCACGGGTGTCCGGGTCGACCGTGACGCTGCGCGCGGACGTGGCGTCGGCGGGCGAGGTCGAGGTGTTCGCACCGGCGAGGCGGCTGGTCATCGGCTCGACGCCGGTGCCGGTCCGGACCACGGCCAGCGGCTCGCTCGTGGGTTCGGTGTCGGGCCCCGCCTCGGTGCGTCTGCCGAGGCTGACGGACTGGCAGAGCCGCGCGGAACCCGTCGTGACCGACGACAGGAGCTGGCCGGTCGCGTCGCACGCGACGTCGGAGAGCCCGTTCCCGCCGGTGACCCGGCCGGTGCTGTACGCGGGCGACTACGGCGCCGACTACGGACACGTCTGGTACCAGGGCAGCTTCACCGCGACCGGTGCCGAGACGGCCGTGTCGCTGAACGCGATCACCGGCAAGAACGGCGTCTATCAGGTGTGGCTCAACGGCCGGTACCTCGGCTGGGCGAACGGCGGCACGCAGGCCGACTCCGAGCCGCCGGTGAACCCGAGGCCGGGACCTGGCACGTTCACGCTGCCCGCCCTCGCACCGGGAACCCCCGCGGTGATCTCCGTGCTGGTGGGCAACATGGGCCACAACGACGACTGGACCGCGGACGACAACCGGTTCAAACAGCCGCGCGGGCTCGTGGGTGCCGAGCTGGTCGGGTCGTCGGCGCCGGTGACGTGGCGGCTCCAGGGCAACAGGCCGGACCGACTGCGCGGCCCGCTGAACAACGGGGGTCTCCACGGCGAACGCGCTGGCTGGTACCTGCCGGACGCGTCGGCGAAGGGCTGGGGCCGCCCGGCCGCGACCGTCCAGCCCGGCGTGACCTGGTACCGCACGGAGTTCGACCTCGACCTCCCGCGCGGCCAGGACGTGCCGGTCGGCCTCCGGTTCGACGGGGCGGGCGAGTACCGGGCGCTGATCTTCGTCAACGGCTGGCAGCTGGGTCAGTTCACCGCGAACCTCGGACCGCAGCGGGAGTTCGTACTCCCGGCAGGGGTCCTGCGTGAGCACGGTGGGAACACGGTCACGCTCGCGGTGGTCGCCCTGGACGAGGCGACACTGGGCCCGGTGAGCCTCGTGGCACTGGCCAACCACACGGGCGGCGTTCCGATCGAGAACCTACCCACCAGGTGAGACATGGCCCCGCACCCGACCGGTCCTCGGGTGCGGGACCACCCACCCCCGGCTCAAGCCCCCTCGACTGCACTGAAGGACGCCTTCCTGACGCTGGGCGTTACGAAGGACGCCTTCAGTACGCGCCAGTGGCCCCAGTGGCCCCAGTGCACCGAGTGTTACGAAGGCGTCCTTCAGTGCGCTGGGCGTTACGAAGGACGCCTTCAGTGCGTTTGGGGGGTGGCGGGGGGCGCCACTGTCACGTCGGCCTGCCCGGCGCGGCGGAGCGAGTCGGCCACGAAGCCCGTCTTCTTCAGCTCCTCGACCAGCTCGCCGAGGAAACCCACCGTCGCCGGTGACCTGTCCCTGGTCGTGCCCACCGCCTGCCGGATGGCCATGAAGCGTTCCTCGACCAGCCGCAGGTCCGGGTTCTCGGCCACGAACGCCGTCATCGGCTGGCGGATCCCGGCCACCGCCTCGAGGCCCTGCTCGCGGAACGACTCGATGCCGTCCTCGCCGCGGACCAGCGTCGCCTCGCGCAGGGTGCGGGTCAGGAACAGGTCGTAGGCCGAGCCGCCGTTCACCGCGACGCGCACGCCTGGCCGGTCCACGTCGGCGGGGCCGGTGATCGGCGAGGCGTCCGGCACCACGTAGACGCCCTCGATCTCCACGTACGGCGCGGTGAACGCCACCGACTCGGCGCGCGCGGGCTCGATCGCCAGGAAGCACAGGTCGGTCGTGCCGGACACGAGCGCCTCGAACGACCTGTGGGCCGCGTCGAAGCACACCAGCTCGACCGGCACGCCGAGCCGCGCACCGACCTCACGGGCGATGTCGACCGTGACGCCGGTCGGCGCGGCGGGTGTGCCCTGGGCCAACACCGGGTTCCCCAGGTTGATCGACACCCGAAGCACACCGGTCCGCGCGAGATCCTCAGCAATGCCCACACCGTACGGTAACCCGTCAGCGCTGCCTGCGAACCCGTGTCTCGTCCCACACCGGTTCGTCCTCTTCGGACACCCGGCCGTCGGACCGGAACACCAGGAACCGGTCGAACGAGCGCGCGAACCACCGGTCGTGGGTCACCGACACGACGGTCCCCTCGAACGCCTCCAGCGCCTCCTGCAGTGCCTCCGCCGACGTCAGGTCGAGGTTGTCGGTCGGCTCGTCGAGCAGCAGCAGCGTCGCGCCGGACAGCTCGAGCAACAGGATCTGGAACCGAGCCTGCTGCCCGCCGGAGAGCGTCTCGAACCGCTGCGACCGCGCACCGGCCAGGCCGTAGCGGGACAGCCGCGAGGACGCCGCGCCCTCGTCCAGCCCGGACCGCCCGTCCTCGCCGTGCCACAGCACGTCGAGCAGCGTCCTGCCGACCCACTCCGGGTGCTGGTGGGTCTGCGCGAACGACCCCGGCACGACCCGCGCGCCCAGCTTCCACGTGCCCTCGTGCGCCACCGGCGAACCACCCAGCAGCCGCAGGAAGTGGCTCTTGCCCGACCCGTTCGACCCCAGCACGGCCACCCGGTCGCCGAAGAACACCTCCAGGTCGAACGGCTTCATCAACCCGGTCAGCTCGAGCGACGCGCACTGGATGACCCGCAGGCCCGTCCGCCCGCCACGCAGCCTCGGCGCCACCTTCTCGAACTTCGGCGGCAGCGGCGGCGGCCCCGCCTCCTCGAACTTGCGCAGCCGCGTCTGCGCCGCCTTGTACCTGGCGGCCATCGCGTCGCTGATCATGGCCTGCTGCTGGAGGGTGCGCACCAGGTCCTTCAGCTTCTGGTGCTCCTCGTCCCAGCGACGGCGCAGCTCGGCCATGCGGTCCCAGCGGGCCTCGCGTGCGGCCTGCAGCGTGGCGAACCCGCCGCCGTGCACCCAGGTCGTGCCGCCCTCCAGCGACACGACGTGCGTGGCGGCACTCGCCAGCAGCTCGCGGTCGTGGCTGACCAGCAGCACGGCCTTGCCGCACGCCGCGAGCCGCTCCTCGAGCCAGCGCTTGCCCGGCACGTCCAGGTAGTTGTCCGGCTCGTCGAGTAGCAGCACCTGTTCGCGCCCCTGTAACAGCGCCTCCAGGACCAGGCGTTTCTGCTCACCGCCGGACAGTGTGGCCACCGACCGGTACTGCGCGCGGTCGTAGGGCACACCGAGTGCCGCGACCGTCGCCGTGTCCCACAGGACCTCGGCGTCGTACCCGCCTGCCTCGCCCCACCCCGTCAGGGCCGTCGCATAACGCAACTGAGTCGGCTCGTCGTCGGTCTCCATCATTGCCAGCTCGGCGTCGTCCAGCTCCGCCGCCGCGCGCCGCAGTGCCGGGGGTGCCACGGCCAGCAGCAGGTCCCGGACCGTGCGGTCGTCGCGCACCGAGCCGATGAACTGGGGCATCACCCCGAGTCCACCCTGGACGGTCACGCCGCCTGCCAGCGGTGACAGCTCACCGGACAGCATCCGCAGCAGTGTCGTCTTGCCCGCGCCGTTCGCGCCGACGAGTGCCACGACCTGTCCGGTGCCCACGCGGAAGGTCACGTCGTCGAACAGCCGCCGCCCGTCGTCGAGCTTGTGGGCAAGCCCGTTCGCCTCGAGAAATCCCGCGCCCATACCGCAGATCGTCCGGTATCGGACCGTTTGAGGCGAGTCGTTTTCTATCGCAACCCCCTTGGCCCCGTGACGGATCCGAAGCGGTACGCTGCGTAGCCTGCGAGGGTTTGGCTGCCGACGGGAAGGATGGGTAACTTTGTCCGACACCCCGATCTACGACCAGATCCGTCAGGAGCTCGAAGCAGGCGGTAGCCGCTCGGAGCCCCTCGCCAGAAGGGGACGCAGCGGCGACGAGGACAACAAGGCCGTCTCCGTGTGGGCTCTCGTGAACCAGCACCGGAACGGCAAGCGTCACTGACTCGTGCTGGGATGAGGGACATGCATCTGCTGGTCCCCGGTTCCGCCGTCGATGACCGCACGCTCGAAGAGCTCTACGCCTACCCCTCTGGTCTGACCACGCCGTACGTCCAGGTCAACTTCGTCGCGAGTGCCGACGGCGCCGCCACCGTGTCCGGCCGGTCCCGTGGCCTGTCGAGCCCCGCCGACAAGAAGGTGTTCGCGCTCGGCCGCGACCTCGCCGACGTCGTGCTCGTCGGCGCGGGCACCGCGACGGCCGAGGGGTACGGGCCGGTCAAACACACCGAGGTGCGTGCCGAACGGCGTTCACGGCTGGGGCTGCCGGAGCTCCCGCCCATCGCGGTCGTCACAGGACGCGGGTCGATCCCGCCGTCGTCGCCGCTGGTCACCGACGCCTCCGTGCCGACGATCATGCTCACGTCCGAGGCCTCGCCGGAGGTGTGGCGCAAGGAGATCACGGACGCGGGCGGCGAGGTCGTGGTGGCGGGCGAGGACCGGGTCGACGCGTCGCTCGTACTGTCCGCACTGGCGGAACGCGGTCTGCTGCGGGTGTGCTGCGAGGGTGGGCCGACGCTCTTCGCCGACCTCGTGGCCGACGGGCTGGTGGACCAGTTCTGTCTCACCGTCTCGCCGATGCTGACCGGCGCGGGCGCGGTCCGCGTCACCGACGGGCGCCCGTCGAGCGTGCCAATGGACCTCTCGCTCGAGTCCGTACTGTCTGACGAGGGATTTCTGATGCTTCGCTATCGCCGCGCCGCCCCTCCCGGGTGAGAATGGCCAGCATGCAGCTCCCGATCATGCCGCCGGTCAAGCCGATGCTCGCCAAGCCGGTGAAGAAGATCCCCACCGGCGAGATGAGCTATGAGCCGAAGTGGGACGGGTTCCGCTCGATCATCTTCCGCGACGGCGACGAGGTGGAGATCGGCAGCCGCAACGAGAAGCCGATGACCAGGTACTTCCCGGAGCTGGTCGAGGCGGTCAGGGCGAACCTGCCGGAGCGGTGCGTGGTCGACGGCGAGATCGTCGTCGTCGGGCCGACCGGCGACCGGCTGGACTTCGAGGTGCTCGCGCAGCGCATCCACCCGGCGGCGAGCCGGGTGAACATGCTCGCGGAGACCACCCCCGCCAAGTTCGTGGCGTTCGACCTGCTCGCACTCGGCGACACCGACTACACCGAGCAGCCGTTCGCCGCCCGCCGCGCCGCGCTGGAGGAGGCACTCGCGCCCGCCAAGGCACCCGTCCACCTGACCAGGACCACCACCGACCCGGACGTCGCGCAGGAGTGGTTCTCGCAGTTCGAGGGCGCCGGGTTGGACGGGGTGATCGCGAAGCCACTCGACGGTGTGTACGAGCCGGACAAACGGGTGATGTTCAAGATCAAGCACGAGCGGACGGCCGACTGTGTCGTCGCCGGCTACCGCGTGCACAAGACCGCGCCCAACCGGGTCGGATCGCTGCTGCTCGGCCTCTACGACGACGACGGCGTGCTCGCGAGCGTCGGCGTGATCGGGGCGTTCCCGCTGGCCAGGCGCGAGGAGCTGTTCGAGGAGATGCAGGAGCTGGTCACGACCTTCGACGAGCACCCGTGGGCGTGGGCCAAGCAGGAGGAGGGGACGCGCACGCCCAGGAACGCGGAGGGCAGCCGCTGGCAGCAGGGCAAGGACCTGTCGTTCGTGCCGCTGCGGCCGGAGCGCGTGGTCGAGGTCCGGTACGACCACATGGAAGGGGTCCGGTTCCGGCACACCGCGCAGTTCTCCCGGTGGCGGCCCGACCGCGAGCCGACGTCCTGCACGTACGCGCAGCTGGAGGAGCCGGTCAGGTTCGACCTGGCCGACGTGCTGGCCTGATCGTTCGGCCGGGGGCGGTCTCACGGTCTTCTCACCTCGGCCGTGCGAGGCTTCGCCCACAGTCGGACGGATGGAGGACTCGCGCGGTGACGGCCTGGCGAGTGCGTGTGGCCACCCTGGTCGCCGCGGTGGGGGTTCTGTCGGCCTGTACCGCCGGCCCGTCGAGCCGGCCCGAGATCATCACCAACGACGGCCCGGGCGCCTCGACCACCCCGTCCGTCGCACGCAGCGAGGTGCCCCAGCTCGAGAACGCCGACACCTCGATCCAGTGGCGGACGTGCTCCCCCGAGATCCAGAGCGCTCTGTCCGTGCAGCCGCTCCCCGCCTGGCTCGACGCGCGGTGCGGCAAGTTCAACGGCGTCCTCGACTCCCCGTACGCACCCGACCGGGGGACCGCGCGCATCCAGCTGCTGAAGGCCGGGGACGGGCCGGTGCCGATCGTCGTGGTCAACGACGTCGACGGGTTACCGGGGAGCGTGTACGCGGCCCGGCTCGCCGCGTCGCTTCCGCAGGAGTTCTTCGAGAAGTTCCAGCTCATCGGGATGGACCGGCGCGGGACCGGGAACTCGGCCGCCGCCAGGTGCGTGCCGCCGGAGACGCGGCGCACCATGGTCGAGTTCGACCCGTCGGCACTCGACGTCGACGACTGGTTCCACGCCGCGCAGACCGCGGGCCAGCAGTGCTCCATCGCGCTGGAGAGCCAGCTGCCCGCCTTCGACACGTGGCGCACGGCCGCGGACCTGGACGTCCTGCGTACCGCCCTCGGGGTGTCCCGGCTGAACGGCGTCGGACACGGTGAGGGGTCGCGGGTCCTGAGCATGTACGCCGACCGGTTCCCCGACCGGGTGGGGCGCCTGGTGCTCGACGGGGTGCCCGACCCGTCCGCCGACGCGCAGCTCACCTACGAGGGCATCGCCAAGGGTGGCGAGGCCGCGTGGGACGCCTTCGCCGCGGACTGCGTACAGCGTGGCTGTCCACTCGGGAACGACCCGGAACGCAGCCTTCTCGAACTGCTGGGCCAGCTGCGGACCGCTCCCATCGACGGACCCACGCTCACCGTCACCGCGGGGGCGGCCATGCACGCCATCCTCATCGGGCTGTCCGACCGCGACTCCTGGCGCAACCTGGCCGCCGCCCTCGCCGCGGCGAAGACCGGGAACGGCGACGGTCTGCGCGCGATACTGGCGCCTTACGTGTTGGACAGTGACGACCAGGCGGCGTCGTTCGACGGCACGCTGGTCACGACCTGCAATGACATGAGCACTCGAATGTCACCTGAGCAGGTGACGACGAGCGCGAAGGAGTGGCAGCAGAAGTACCCCCTCTTCGGGCCGATCGCGGCCGAGCGGCTCGCCTTCTGCGCGCCGTGGACCATCCCCGACCACCCGCTGCCCACCCCCACGGGCCGGGGCGCACCGCCGATCCTCGTACTCGGCACGGCGAGCGACGCGATCACGCCGATCGAGGGCACCGAACGAGCCGCACAGCAGCTCGACTCGGGTGTGCTCGTCTCGTGGCAGGGTGGTGGTCATGGCGCGATCGGCGTCTCCCCCTGCGCCACGGACGTGGCCACCAAGTTCCTGACAGACGCGGCAGTGCCCCGCAACGGAACAGTCTGTCCGCCCTAACCCTCCGAAAGGGCTCCTGTCGTTAGAGTGGTCTTCGTGCGCCGCATCGGGGTAGTGCTGCTCGTCGTACTGTCCGTGCTCTCGGTCGCGCCCGCGGCGGCAGCCGTGCGCCCGGTCACGCTGCGGGTGATGAGCTACAACATCCACACCGGTATCGGCGCCGACGGTGTGCTGGACCTCGGCAGGACCGCCAGGGCCATCCGGTCCGGCAGGCCCGACGTGGTCGCGCTGCAGGAGGTGGACGTCCACTGGGCGGAGCGCAGCGAGTTCCGCGACCAGGCACGCGACCTCGCCAGGCTGCTCGGCATGCGGGTGTTCTTCGCACCCATCTACGACCTCGACCCACTCACCGCCGATGCGCCCCGGCGCCAGTACGGGGTCGCCATCCTCAGCAGGCTTCCCATGCCGCACACCGAGAACCACGACATCACCAGACTGTCCACACAGGATCCCAACCCGGTCCCCGCGCCGGCACCCGGCTTCGCGGAGGCCGTCGTCGTCACCAGGGGGATCGCGGTGCACGTCTACGCGACACACCTCGACTACCGCGAGGACCCCTCGGTGCGGGTCGCGCAGGTCGACGACATGTTGTCGATCATGGGCCGCGGGCCGACGCTGCTGCTCGGCGACTTCAACGCGACCCCGGACGCACCGGAGCTGGCACCGCTGTGGGACCGGCTGAAGCCTGCCGAGGTCGGGCTCACCTATCCGGCGGACGTGCCTGCGAAACGAATCGACTACGTGACGGTGTCGGCGGGTGTCCGCGTGCGGTCGGCGACCGTGCCGGAGACGCTGGCCTCCGACCACCGGCCGGTGCTGGCCGAACTGGTCATACCAGGACGCTAGTCCCCGTCGGCCTCACGGACCCGGTACTCGCACCCGTACTCGACCGCGTAGCAGAGGTCGTAGTGGTGCACGATCTTCGGACCCTCGTGCAGGTGCACGTGCGTGACGGTGTCCTTCGGCTGTTCCGGCAGCTCGGGCAGGGTGTCGACGCGCCCGTCGAGTGGTCCACCCACGTAGCGCACGACGTACGGCTGCGTCACCACGACCTCCTTTCCTGACCCTCATCTCGATGTTTCCTTGCCGTCGGGCCGAAATCAACCGCGACGGTCCTGTGGCACCAGAAACATGAGAGCCAGCACATGTTCACCGCATTGGATGTCGCGAAGGCGTAACGGTTTCGACAATCATGACGCTGCCAGTGCATGCGCAACCGCCGTAACTGGGAGCCGGACATGTCGACGTCACAGCCCAAGTGGCCGTTGTGGCCGTGGGTCGTGCTGACCGCGTCCGGAGTGATCGTGACCGCCGTCGCGGCGATCGTCGGCACGGCGGCCAACTCGGAGCGCAACGCCGAGGAGCTCCCGACCAGGGTCACCGTCACGGCCACGCAGTTCCAGACCAGCACGGTCAGCGTCACGGTCACCGTGCCGCCCCCACCCGACCAGCCTGCGAAGGCACTGCTCGACGGCCTCCACCACGTCGGCCCGGAGGTCGAGGCGGGCGTGTACCAGACGACCGGGCCGAGCGGCACCAACGCGGGCGGCTGCTACTGGACCAGGACCGACCTCGACGGTGGCATCATCGACAACGGCGTGCTCGACGGCCCGGGCACCATGACCGTCAACACCGACGAGCTGGTGGAGACGGCAGGCTGCCAACCGTGGCAGAAGGTGGGTTAGTGGTTTCGGGCCTTGGAAGGCTGTACCCGCTTGGGCTCGCCCGCCATCTTCGGGTACTCGGGCGGGTAGGGCAGGTCGGCCTCGCCGTTCGCCTCGTCCTCCGCCACCAGCTCCAGTAGCGGCTCCAGGGAGAACGCCTTCGTCCCGACGGCCGCGTGGAGGTCGCCGACCTCGGCGAAGCGGTCCGGCATGGTCGTGACCGTGAAGTCGGCCGGGCTGACGTTCGGCACCTCGTCCCAGGTCAGGGGTGCCGAGACCTGCGCACGCGGGGTCGGGCGGACGGAGTAGGCGCAGGCGATCGTGCGGTCGCGGGCCATCTGGTTGAAGTCGACGAAGATCCGCTCGCCGCGCTCCTCCTTCCACCAGCTCATCGTCACCTCGTCGGGCCGCCGCCGCGCCAGCTCGCGGCCGAGCGCGATGACCGCCCGCCTGGCCTCGACGAACGTCCAGCACGGCTCGATGGGGACGTAGACGTGCAGGCCGCGGCCACCGGACGTCTTCGGGAAGCCCTCCATGCCCAGCTCGGCCAGCAGGTCACGCAGCACGAGGGCGACCCTGGCCGCGTCGGAGAAGTCGGTGCCAGGCTGCGGGTCGAGGTCGATGCGCAGCTGGTCGGGGTGGTCGACCTCGGGACGACGGACCGGCCACGGGTGGAACGTCAGCGTGCCCAGGTTGACCGCCCACGCAACCACGGCGAGCGAGGTGGGGCAGACCTCGTCGGCCGGCCGGCCGCTGGGGAAGGTGATCCGCACGGTCTCGACGAACGGCGGCGCGCCCTTGGGGGCGCGCTTCTGGTAGAACGCGTCGCCCCGGTTGTCGGCGCGGGTGGACAGCTTCGCCCCCTCGAACACGCCGCCCGGCCAGCGCTCCAGCGTGGTCGGCCGGTCGCGCAGCGCACCGAGGATGCCGTCGCCGACCGACAGGAAGTACCTCACGACGTCGGACTTGGTGATCCCCAGCTCGGGGAAGTACGGCTTGTCGGGACTGGACACCCGCACAGCCGTGCCGTCCACGTCGAACTCCATCGCACTGTTCGCGGCCACCGGGCCAGCCTAATCAGCTGTACCCCACCCAGTAGCGTTGTGCGGGTGAAGTCGGACCTGACCCCGGCGAGGGGAACCCGTGACCTGCTGCCACCGGCCGTCGCCATCCGCGACCACGTCCTGGCGCGGATCACGGAGGTCTACCGCGGCTTCGGCTACCAGCGCATCGAGACGCCGGCCCTGGAGAACATCGAGCGCCTGCGCGGCGGTCAGGGCGGCGAGAACCAGAAGCTGATCTACGAGGTCCTCCGCCGGGGCCTGGAGCCGACCGTGGCCGCCGACACGCCGCTGGCCGACCTGGTCGACCTGGGTCTGCGCTTCGACCTGACGGTGCCGCTGACCAGGTTCTACGGCGCCAACCGCGCGTCGCTCCCCCAGCCGTTCCGCTCGTTCCAGTTCGGCCCGGTGTGGCGCGCGGAGCGGCCGGCACGCGGCCGGTACCGGCAGTTCTACCAGTGCGACATCGACATCCTCGGCGAGCAGAGCGCGCTGGCCGAGGTCGAGCTGCTGGAGGCGACCACGGCCGCACTGGCCGCGGCCGGGATCGAGGGCACGACCGTGCGCGTGTCCGACCGCCGGTTCCTGTCGGCCCTCGCGGCGCACAGCGGGGCGGCAGCCGAGAGCTGGGACCGCCTGTTCATCACCCTCGACAAGCTGGACAAGATCGGCTGGGACGGCGTGCGCGCGGAGCTGGCCGAGCGTGTCGGCCTGGACCGGCAGGTCATCGACACCATTGCCGAGACGATCACCGGCCTGCAGGGCACCGACCCGGCGAAGCTGCCCGACCAGCTCGCCAACACGCTGCCGGGCGTCGAGGAGGCCGTGCTGACCGACCTGGCGACCGTCGCGGCGG
The DNA here is from genome assembly GCF_004364325.1 of Actinophytocola oryzae. Classification (GTDB taxonomy): domain Bacteria; phylum Actinomycetota; class Actinomycetes; order Mycobacteriales; family Pseudonocardiaceae; genus Actinophytocola; species Actinophytocola oryzae. The sequence goes on from NZ_SOCP01000003.1 coordinate 654,491, forward strand.
GCCTGCCGGGCGTGAACTGGGAGTTCGATCCGACGCTGGTGCGCGGCATGGGCTACTACACCGGCCAGATCTTCGAGGTCACCCACCCGGCCTCCGGCGGCTCGGTCGCGGGTGGCGGCCGGTACGACAAGCTGGTCGGCCGCTTCCTGGGCACGGACGTGCCTGCCTGCGGCTTCTCGATCGGGTTCGAACGGATCGTGGACCTGCTGGCCACGGCACCCGGAACCGAGGCGGTAGCGGTCCTGTTCGAGTCCGACACGCCGATGACCACGGTACTGGCGGTGGCCCGCACGCTGCGTGAGTCCGGCCGCAGCGTGTCGCCGGTGCGGCGGTCGGGCAAGTTCGGCGCCCAGCTGGGACGCCTGGAGGAGTGGGGCTACACGTCGTTCGTGCACCTGCGTGCCGACACGGAAGGGGTAGGCGAGGAACGCCGCCTCGGCGACAAGGGCCGGTAGAGGCGTTACGGTGTCAGCATGGCGACCACCTCGTCTTTTCCCGAGGACCCGAACGAGTCGCCGCGTCTCGAGGACGAGCTGATCGGCCTGGATCCCGACGACCCGGAGACGCGGGCGTTCCGGGCACACCTCGAACGGCAGCACCGCGTGCGCGCGAGTTATACCGTCGAGGGCTACCTGTCGGACGTGGGCGACTTCGCCGACTCGGCCAACCGCCTGGGTGGTCACCGCAAGCTGATGGCGGGCATCCTGGTGCTCCTGATCCTGCTGGGTGTGACCATCACCGCGTGGGACGCGCTCGTCTTCGTGTGGCACACGTTCACCAACTGACCAGGCGTATTTTGGACGGCATGGAAACCGACCAGTCGCCGCCCGTGGTGAAGTCAGACGAGGAGTGGCGTCAGCAGCTGACGCCGGAGGAGTACGCGGTCCTGCGACAGGCCGGTACCGAGCGCCCGTGGACCGGCGAGTACACCGACACCAAGACTGAGGGCGTGTACGAGTGCCGGGCCTGCGGCACGGAACTCTTCCGCAGCGACACCAAGTTCGACTCGCACTGTGGCTGGCCGTCGTTCTATGCCGCACGAACCTCCGACGCAGTCATTCTGCGCCAGGACGACAGCCTGGGCATGACACGCACCGAGGTGATCTGCGCCACATGCCACTCCCACCTGGGTCACATCTTCGAAGGCGAGGGGTACCCGACCCCGACTGACCAGCGGTACTGCATCAACTCCATCTCCCTTCGCCTGGTCCCCAAGGAGTGACGTCCGAAGCCGATGCAGGACCGTCACGCTGAACCACGTGCCCTGTGGGTCGTCGTGCCCGGTCACGACGAGCCCTGATCGTCGAGCCGCCAAACGAACTCGTGCGATCGGCACGGCCACCAGGTGCCGCGAGCGGGCACGCAGGTCATCTGCCGCTGCGCCAAGGCCCAGGTCGACGGCGTCCTGCCTTTGCACCTTCGCGCCGACACGAGCGGGTCATCTTTGAAAGATGTAGATGATTGCAATGCTGGGATCGAGCGAGACCCGGAGGTGGATCCTGCTGGGCGACGAGCGTCGCGACCGGCGGCCCACCTGGACCCTGCGTGGGAGCTGATCCGGCGCGACCGCTCGCATCCCGACGCAAACTGAAGGCCTTCGAGCCTTCCTGGACAAGCGCGCCGCGACGGCCGGACCGCATCCTGCGCGGCACGATGTGCCTTGCCCTTGTCCCACAAGCATGTTAAACAAGTGCTTAGCACTGTGGCGTGCTTCTCGGTCGCCTGTCGGCACGCCCCGGAGTCGACGGAGGCACGCTTCCCATGGCACGGTACGAACTCGTCCATCCCTTGCCAGGCAACCGATGACCGACCTGAAGGCGGGCGCCGCCCGGTACGCGGGCGCGCGGGTCCACCGGGTCGAGGATCCTCGGTTGCTGACCGGCCACGGGACCTTCGTGGACGATGTCGTGCGCCCCGGCATGCTGCATGCCTGTTTCGTCCGCAGCCCCGTCGCCCGTGCCCGCATCACGGCGGTCGACGCGAGCGAGGCGCTCGCGCTCGACGGGGTCCACGCCGTCTTCTTCGCCGAGGACCTCAACCCCGACGTGCGTGAGTCGTGGTACACGCTGCTCGGCCGCGACGTGCCGGACACGCCGCGCCCGGCACTCGCCGACGGCGAGGTGCGCTTCGCCGGGGACCCGGTGGCGCTGGTGGTCGCCCGGGACCGGTACGTCGCGGAGGACGCGGCCGACCTGGTCGAGATCGACTACGAGGCCCTGCCGCCCGTGGTCGACTACGCGACGGCCGGGGAGTCGGCCGAGTCGGTGCACCCCGAACACCCCGGCAACGTCGCCGGGGCACTCGACGGGCGTCCTGCCGAGGAGCTGGCGCCGGTGTTCGACGGTGCGGCGCACGTGGTGGCGGCGACGATCCACCAGCAGGCGTACGTGCCGGTGCCGATGGAGACCCGGGGGCTCGTCGCGGAGTGGTCGGCGGCCGACGGCGAGCTGACGATCTGGGCGTCGACCCAGGCGCCCCACGAGGTCCGCCTGTTCTGCTCGCGCCTGCTCGGGCTGCCAGAGCACAAGGTGCGGGTGATCATGCGGGACACCGGCGGCGGCTTCGGGCAGAAGGTCATCCCGATGCGCGAGGACATGTGCCTCCTGCTGGCCGCACGCAAGCTGCCCGCCGCGGTGAAGTGGATCGAGGACCGCCGCGAGAACCTGTTGTCCGCCGGGCAGGCGCGCCACGAGCACGGCCACGCCAGGATGGCCTTCGACGACGACGGGCGGATCCTGGCCGCGGCGCTCGACTACGTCCAGGACGCCGGCGCCTACCCGTCGCCATCGCCGCTGTTCTCCGCCGCGGCCGTCGGGATGCTGTTCCCCGGCCCGTATCGGATCCCCCAGTCCACGTTCTCGGTGCGGTCGATGTTCTCCAACACCACCGGCCGCACCGCCTACCGGGGGCCGTGGCAGTTCGAGTCGGTGGCACGCGAGGTGTTGCTCGACCGGGCGGCCCGGCAGCTGGGCGTGGACCCCGTGGAGCTGCGCAGGCGGAACCTGTTGCGCCACGACGAGATGCCGTTCGTCAACCCCAACGGGATGCCCTACAGCGACATGACCCCGCTCGAGACCTTCGAGCACGCGCTGGAGATCCTCGACTACCCGGCCTTCCGGAAGGAACAAGAACAGGGCCGCGCCCAGGGCCGGTACCTGGGCGTCGGGACGTGCAGCTACGTCGAGCCGACGGCCAGTGCCCTGGGACCGCACGCCACCGAGGGCGCGACGATCCGCATCGAGCCGTCCGGCACGGTCAACGTCTACGTCTCCGGCGGCTCGACCGGCAACAGCCTGGAGACGACCACGGTGCAGCTCACCGCGGACGCACTCGGCGTCGACATCGCCGACGTCAACACCATCCAGGGCGACACCGCCGTCACACCCTTCGGTGGGGGCACCGGGGGCAGCCGGTCGGGCTCGATGATCGCCGGTGCGATCGCGGAGACGGCCACCACGCTGCGGGACCGCGTCATCGCGATCGCCGCCCACCGCCTGGAGGCGGCGGTCGACGACATCGAGCTGGCGGCGAGCCGTGCCACCGTTCGTGGCGTGCCCGAGAGCGGGATCTCGCTGGCGGACATCGCGGCCCTCGCCTACTTCCAGGTCGACGCCCTCCCGCCCGGTGTGCCCGCCGGGCTGGAGGCCAGCGCCCGCTACCGCGCCCAGGCGCCGATGATCTGGACCAACGCCACCCACGTCAGCACCTGCGAGGTGGACGTCGTGACCGGCCATGTGCGGCTGCTGCGGCACATCGTCAGCGAGGACTGCGGGCCCATGATCAACCCCAACGTCGTGGAGGGACAGATCGCCGGGGGCACCGTGCAGGGCATCGGCGGCGCACTGCTGGAGCACCTCGCCTACGACGAGGACGGCAACCCTGTGTCCACCACCTTCATGGACTACCTGCTGCCCACGAGCGCCGAGGTGCCCGACATCGAGTACGGGCACGTCGAGTCGCCGGGACCGGGGCCGGGTGGCTACAAGGGCGTCGGCGAGGGCGGCGCGATCGGCGCTCCCCCGGCGGTGGTCAACGCCGTCGCCGACGCGCTCGCACCGTTCGGCGTCGAGATCGGCAGGCTGCCGCTCACCCCGGCCACCATCGTCGCGCTCATCGAGGAGGCGCGGTGAAACCGGCGGCGTTCGACTACCACGCACCGACCGGCCTCACGGAAGCCGTGTCGCTGCTGGCGGAGCTGGGGGACGACGCGAAGGTCATCGCGGGCGGACAGAGCCTGATGCCGTTGCTCGCGCTGCGACTCGCGTTCGTCGAGCACCTCGTCGACCTGCACCGCGTCGAGGAGATGCGTGGCATCGACCGGCGAGCCGACTCGGTGTGGATCGGGGCCGGGACCACCCAGGCCACGATCGAGCGGTCGGCCGACATCGCCGAGGCCGTGCCGCTGCTCGCCAGGGCCACTCCCCTCATCGGCTACTTCCAGGTCCGCAACCGCGGCACCATCGGTGGCTCGCTCGCCCACGCGGACGCGGCCGCCGAGTACCCCGCGGTGGCACTGACCCTCGACGCCGAGGTCGAGGCGGCGTCCCCGAGTGGGCGGCGCACCATTCCCGCCGCCGAGTTCTTCACCGGCGTGTGGAGCACCGACCTCGCCGAGGACGAGATCCTCACCGGCGTCACCTTTCCCTTGTGGCGCGGGCGATCCGGGTTCGCGGTCGAGGAGTTCGCCAGCCGCCACCGGGACTTCGCCTTCGCGGGCGCCACCGTGGCCGTCGAGCTGGACGGCGACGACCGGGTGCGCCGGTGCGCCATCGGGTTGCTGGGCCTCGGCCCGACCGCATTGCGGGCACGGGCCGAGGAGGCCGAGCTGACCGGGCGGCACGTCACCGAGATCACCGCCGAGGATGTCGGCCAGGCCGCCGTGTCCGGTCTGGACTCCGTGCCGTCGGACCACAACGTGCCCGCCGAGTACCGCAAGCGCGTCGGCGCGGCGGTGGTCGCCCGCGCCTGGCACCGAGCCATCCAGGAGGCGAGCGATGCCTGAGGTCGGAGTCCGTGTCGACGTCGAGGTGACGGTCAACGGCGTCGTGCGGCGGGCACGGGTCGAACCACGGCTGACTCTGGCCGACTTCCTGCGCACGCACTGCCAGCTGACCGGCACCCACCTCGGGTGCGAGCACGGTGTCTGCGGCGCCTGCACCGTGCTGGTCGACGGTGACGCCGTGCGCTCCTGCCTCGTGCTGGCCGTCCAGGCCGACGGCGGCGAGGTCACCACCGTCGAGGGGATGGCGTCTCCCGACGGAGAGCTTTCCCCGGTGCAGCAGGCATTCCGGGACAACCACGCACTGCAGTGCGGGTTCTGCACACCCGGGTTCGTCGTCTCGATGACGGCGTTCCTGCGGGACAACCCCGATCCCACCGACGAGGAGATCCGGGACGGACTCTCCGGCACCCTGTGCCGGTGCACCGGCTACCAGGGCATCCTCAAGGCCGTCCGCGCGGTGGCGGACGCGAACCGCGAACGCCGGTGACCGGACGGGCCGACGTCACGGGGCGCCTGCCGACGTCGGCGTCAGCTCGCTGATCAGCCACTGACCGGCGACCTTCGTCATCGTCACGCGGGCGGTGCTCGACGTCGTGCGCGGCTGCGGCGCGGTCTTGCCGGCGGTCCGCTGGTCGATGAACACGACGACGACCACCGTGTCGGGGGTCGCGCTCACCGCGGCGGCCCGGCTCACGACGGCCACCGACGACGTGCCCTCCTTGCGCACGGCAGGCGCGATCGCCCGGCGCGCGAACGGCACGTAGTACTCGGCGAACGCCCCGGCCGTGTACTCGCGGGCGCGTTCGATGTCGTCGTCGATCGTGTCGGCGCTGTAGGTCAGGATCCGCGCGACCCGTTGGCGGGCCTGGGCCACGGCGTCGAAGCGGGCGTCGGTGATCGCCTCCGCGCGCCGTGCGGCGAGGACCAGCACGACCGCGGTCGCGGCCGCGGCGACGGTCAGGGCCGCCAGCAGCAGGGCGGCGACCACCCGCCCGCGTCTCGAGACCGGGAGGGCGATCCGCGGCCTGGGCAGCCGGAGGCGTGTCACGCGACCACGTCGTTCGACTGGACGAGCCACTGGTCGCCCTGGCGCACCAGACCGATCGCCACCCGGTAGTACCGCGTCTGCGGTTGCCGGATCTCGGTGTTGGTCAGCCGTGTCGTGATGGCGAACAGCACGGTGGCCGTGTTCTCGTCGTCGCGCTCGATGCCGGCCGCCGTGACGGTGCAGGTCGACCGGACCTTGCCCTCGGACAGGAGGTATCCCAGCCCCTTGGCACCGTCGACCAGCCCCTTCCGGTAGTTGCCCGTGCTCGCCGCGATGATCCTGGAGACCTGCCGGGGAAAGGACTGGTAGTCGAGCGAGTACGACAGCTCGGCCACCTCGCGGGCCACGGACATGATCGCGTCCCGGCGATCGTCGGTGGCGCGGTAGTCGAGCACCGACCGCAGGTGGAGCGCCCCCGTGACCAGTGCGGCCACCAGGATCACGACGAGGACGAGCACCGTGCCGAGCCAGCGTCTGGGTGGACGCGGGGGCTCGTCCTCGTCGTCGACGTCCTCTGTGGGCTCCTCCTCGGTGGGCTCGTCCGCCGTGGACTCCCCAGCTTCGGCCATGTGCTCGTCCTCGTCGACGGCCGGATCGCCAGTTCCCATCAGGGTTCCTTCCCTCGTCGGTCAGAGTGGTTCGAACCCCGCGAGCAGCCACCTGTCCTCGACGCGTGCCGCCGTGACCCGCGCGACGCGGCTGTCGACGCGGGGCGCGGACAGGTTCTTCCCGGTGGTGGTCTGGTTGACGAAGACGAGGACCACCACCCGGTCCGGCTGGGCGTCGGCCACACCTGCCGCGCGCACCACGGTCGTCGTGGTCGCCTGCATCTCCACGACCGCGGGCTTGAGGGTCTCCGTCAGCGCGTTCTGCGCCCAGTACTCCCCCGTCGTGACCGACTTCGCGCGGACGACGTCCGCGTCGATCGTGCGGTAGTCGAAGTCGAGCAGCTTCGGCGTGAGGTCGAGAACCGCCGCGACCGCGTCCCGGGCCGCCTGTTCCGTCCGCACGGTGTCCAATGTGGACACACCGAGCACACCCACCCCGCCCGCGGCGCCCACCGCGAGCACGGCGACGACACCGGCCAGCACGGCTCGCGCTCGTCCCGTCGGCAACGCCATCGCACCACACCTCCTGCCTCAGAACGCGCTTCCACCGAGGAACTGCATGTAGATCAGGGTGATGAGGGTGTTGACCACGAAGAGGATGACCACCACGAGCACCACGGTCTCGTTGACCGCCTCGCCGACGCCCTTGGGCCCGGAGCTGACGGTCAGGCCCCGGTAGCAGCCGACCAGCCCGGCCGCCATGCCGAAGACGATCACCTTGACGATCGCGACGAGCACGTCGGGCAACCCGACCAGGAGCGTGAGGTTGGCGACGAACTGGCCGGGGCTCGCGCCCTGCACCGCGACCGAGAACACGTACCCGGTGCTGATGCCCACGACGGAGACCACCGCGTTGAGGCCGATCGCGACGACGGTCGCCGCGAGCACCCTCGGCACCACCAGGCGGTGGACCGGGTCGACGCCGAGCACCTCCATCGCGTCGATCTCCTCCCGGATCGTGCGCGACGCCAGGTCGGCGCAGATCGCCGTCGAGCCGGCGCCCGCGAGGACGAGGACGCTCGCCATCGACCCGATCTCCCTGATCACCGCCAGTGCGGTCCCAGCGCCGGAGAGGTCGATGGCGCCGATCTGGGCGAGGAGCTGGTTGACGAAGAAGATCGTCACGCCGAGGAACGGTACGGCGAGGAACACGCACGGCAGGATCGTGACGCGGGCGAGGAACACCGTCTGTTCCAGGAACTCCCGTGCCTGGAACGGCCGCCGGAACATCGCGCGGAGGGTGTCCAGGCTCATCGCGAAGAAGCCGCCGACCGGCCTTAGCATCGCCACGGGGTTCAGCGCCACCTCGGTGCCTCCCTCACGCGACGAACTTCAGGTCGGAGACGAGCCACCGGTCGTTGTGGTGCTCCAGGATCATCAGCACCCGGTACACCGCCGGGTAGCCCTGCGGGGAGTCGGTGTTGGCGATGACCGCGTTCGCCGCCACGAGCACGGTGGCCCTGCCGTCGTCGGCACTCTGGATGGCCGAGGCGCTGATCGTCGCCTTCGTCCGCACCTGCCCTGCGCGGACCGCCTCGACGAACTGGTCGGCGTTCTGCGCGAACTGCTCCCGCCAATCGCCGGTGGAGGCGAAGAGCACCTGGTTGAGCGAGCCCTGCACGCCCTCCGGGTTCAGAGTCAGGAGTGTGAGTACCGCGTCGCGTGCGGCCAGCGTGATGGCGGCGTCGCGTTGCCGGTGGTCGTACTCCGCCCGCACCCACCAGAGCACACCGCCGCCGGCGACCAGCAGCACCAACGCCACGAGGGAGACGACGACCACACGGCCGAGCCCACCCGCGTGCCGTTCGTGCCACCGCGGCCGCTCCTCCGGCTCCGCCGCCGCGTCCTCGGCTTCCACGGCGTCGGTGGCCTCGGTGGTGTCGACGGCGCTTTCCGTGCTCTCGTCGGACATGCGATGCTCGGCCTCCTCGGCAGTCGTGTCCCCGGCCGTGCTCACGACCCGGTCGGCGCCAGCATCGGCGCGAGCAGGAACTGCTCCAGCCCGCTCACCGGTCCGTTCGCCGTGCTGACCTCGGGCAGTGGCAGGCCGGCACCGTTGAGGAACGTCTTGCCGTCGGTCGAGAACAGCCCGTTGGGCCCCTGGTGCGACGTGTTCCCGGCGCCGTTGATCGCGGGCGGCGGCGCGGTCGGCCGTGGTCCGGGGAACCGGGCGTCCCCGATGAACGCCTCGTTCTCGGCCCGGGTCTTCGGGTTCCGCGCGGCCACCTCGAGCATGTGCCTGATGCCGGCGTCGTAGGCGGCGTCGGCCTCGGCCACGGGCTGGAACTGCCAGCCGCACGCCGCGGCGGTCGCACCGGTGCTGCCCGGCCCGGTGGGGCTGCCGGGAGGACACGGCGCGTTGCGGAAGCCGCGGACCGCGATCGGCGAGTCCTTCGGCTCCTTGCAGTAGGCGTCCCTCGGCGGTGGGCGCGAGTTCGACAGGTCCGACGGCGGCACCCGGTCCGGGTCGTACCCGGTGACGCACGGCGGCGGATTGTTGAACGTCAGCTTGAACCCCAATGCCGAGTACAGCGGGGGGTTCTGGCCGGAGTCCTGGATGCCCCACGCCGTGGAGCCGGTCAGCGAGGCGACCGCCGCCGGGAACACGACGATGCTGTGCCGGATGTTCGGCAGGTAGACGTTCAGCACCTGACCGGTGGAGATCAGGTCCGTGAGCAGCTGGGGCAGCGTCGGGCTCACCTGGGTCAGCAGCGCGTCGAACTCGTCGACCATCGGCCGGGTCCCCTCGATGGCGCCGCGGATGCTCGGCTCCACCGACCGCAGCGTGCCGGTGACCGCGGCGAGGTCGCCGGTGGCGGCCCGGATGTCCGGCCCGAGCCGCTGTTGCGTGGCGAGGACGGGCACCAGGTCCTGCAGCAGCCGGAGGGTGGGGTCGAGGTTGGCGTTCGCGAGGTCCTGCAGCCGGGTGGCCGCACGGAGGAAGGCGGCGAGGTCCTCGCCCGTGCCGCGAAACGCGCGGTAGACCTCGTCGACGGTGGAGTGCAGGTCGTCGAGTGGCAGGGTCGCGGCGAGCTGGTGAACCGAGAAGAGCAGGTCGCCGACCGGCGTCGGGAAGGACACCTGGGAGGCCGGGAGGACCTGGCCGTCACGCAGTGGCGCCGACGCCGACCGGGGCTGGAAGTCGACGTACTGCTCGCCGATGGCGGAGGTGCTGCGGATCGCGACCGCGGAGTCGGCCGGGATCGACACTCCGTCGTCGATCCCGAGCACCACGCGGACACCGGCCCGGTCCAGGTCGAGGCGGTCGACCCTGCCGACCTGGATACCGCGCAGGGTGACGAGGGCGTTCTCGTACAGGGCGCCGGCCCGGGGCAGGTCGAGGGTGACCGCGTAGGTGCCGACGCCCAGCAGGCGCGGGAGCCGCAGGTAGTGCACGGCGGCGTAGGTCACGCCGACCACGGTGACGATGACGAACGCGACGAGCTGGCCCCGGATCATCCTGGTCAGCATCAGTGGCCGCCCGGGATCAGCGTGTCGAGCAAGCCTCCGAGGATGCCGCCGAGCAGCCCGCCGCCCTGGGGCGCGGGGGGCACCGGTGGCGGGGCCTGAACGGGCGGAACCGGGAGGAGGTCCGCGAGGCCGCCGGTGATCGGGTTCGAGTCGACGAGCCCGCCGGCGAGCGAGGACCCGCCGAGCAGCGGCACGCCGGCGATGGTGAAGCCGCGCAACAGGTTCTGGCTGAGCGTCTGCAGGTCCAGGTCGACGGTGATGTAGAGGTTGCCGTAGTCGCCGTTGACCACGGCGGGGAACGCGCTGTTGGTGGCGAAGGGGAACGTGGGCAGGATTCCCATGGAGCCCGTGAGGTCCTTGCCCGACGCGGCGAGACTGCCCAGCACCGGTTGCAGTGCCTGGAGGTTCGCGCGCAGGTCGTCCTGGCTCGCGGTGATCACCTGGGTGGCGACGGCGCCGAAGGCCGAGACCGCGTCGAGTGCCTGGACCAGGGTCGTGCGTTGCCGTTCGAGCACGGCGAGTCCCGGTGGGATCGCGCGCAGCGCCTCGTCGACGACCGGGATCTGCTCGGCCAGCGCGGCGCTCAGCCGGTCGACGTTCGCCAGTGCCGCGACGACGTCGCCCTTGTGCGCGTCGAGGGTGGCGGCCAGCGTGCCGACGTTGTCGATGAGGTCGCGGACCTCGCCGGTGCGCCCCACGAGGACGTCGTCGAGCTCGGCGGTGATCGTCTTCAGCTGCGCGAGGCCGCCGTGGTTGAGGAACGCGGACAGCGCGGCGAGCAGTTCCTCGGTCTCGGGGTAACGCCCGGTGCGGCTGAGTGGGATGTCGTCACCGGCACGCAGCCGCCCCACCGCCCCGCGGGCGGGGGGCGCCAGTTCCAGGTACGTGGCCCCCAGCAGGCTCTTCTGCCCGATCCTCGCCTCGGCGTTGGCCGGCAGGGTGACCGACCGCGCGAGGCTGACGGTGAGCGCGGCGGTCCAGTCGTCGAACGCGACCCCGGTGACCGTGCCGACCGTGATGTCGTCGACCTTCACCTCGGCGTTGGGCACGAGGTTGGCGAGGTCCACCAGGTGCACGGTGATCTGGTAGCCGTCCTCGCCGACGCCGCTGCGGAACGGCAACGGGAGCCCGTCGCACCCGGCGAGCAGTGCCGCGGCGGCCAACGCGGCGGCGAGCCGCGACGGCCGCCTCATCGCCCGCCTCCTGCGGTCTGCAACGGGTCGACGAGCAACGGGACGTTGTTCATCCTGAGCACCTGGACGAACGGCGCGATGACCGCCTCGCACGCGGAGTTGGTGTTGTCGTTGCGCCCACCGGCAGCGAAGATCAGCGAGCAGACGAAGGTCGCCGGGTCGCTGAAGTTGGTGAGGGCGAACGCGCCGGGCTGCAGGCTGCCGACCGGGTCGTAGTCGTTGTTGAGGTTCGACACCGCGACGGGTGCGCGCTGCAGGAGGTCGGCGAGCGCCTGCCGGTTGTCCGCGACCTGCCGCGCCACCTCGGCCAGCCCGGTCAGGTCGGTGCTGAGCTGGTCCCGGTTGTCCCGGACGAAGGTCGCCACGAGCGACGCGACCTGGTCGAGGGTCTGGAGCACGCCCGCGAGCTGGTCCCGGTTGTCCGCCAGCAGGTCCGCGACCTCGGTGAGCTGCCGGCCGAACGCGTCGACCGCCGCGTCGTTCCGCGCCAGGTTGGTCACCACCGACTGAAGGTTCCGGACGGTGCCGAACAGGTCCTCGCCGCCGTCGGCCAGCGTGGTCATCGCGGCGGAGGCGTTGCGGATGGTGTCGTGGAGCTGGTCGCCCTGACCGTCCACGTTGGCCGCCACCGTGTCGAGCGCGCGGCCCAGCGGACCGGTGAGCTCACTCGACGCGGGCCCGAGCTGCGTGGCGAGCTCGGTCAGCTCGGTGACCGTGGTGTCCCACTCGACCGGGGTCGCGGTGCGCGACTGCGGGATGGTCGCGTCGTCGGGCAGCGCCGGGCCCGTGGTGTAGGCCGGGGCGAGCTGGACGAACCGGCCGCTGACCATCGTCGGCGCGACGATCGCCGCGCTCGCGCCCTCGGGCACCCGGATCGCCGGGTCGTAGCGCAGCACTACCTTGACCCGGTCGCGTTCCGCCGTGATCGAGACGATCTCGCCGATCTCGACGCCGAGCACCCGGACCGAGTCGCCCGGGTACAGCGCGGGAGCCGCGGCGAAGTACGCCGTGATGACCTTGTCCGGCCGGGCCGTGGTGAGCAGCGTGGCCGCCGCGCCGGCGACCAGCGCCAGGGCCACGGCGACCGCGAGCGTGGTGTGGTTGAGCAGTCTCATGGGCCCAGCGCCTTCAGCACGTCGGGGAGCAGGGGGGCGAGGTTCGTCGGGGGCAGGTTGGGGATGTACCCGTAGAACCACGGGCCGCCGCCGACCGACTCGCCGAGGGAGCCGGTGTAGGCGTTGAGGCCCTGGATCACCGAGCCCAGCAGGTGGTCGTCGGCGTTGAGGAGGTCGAGCACGCCCTGGAGCTGCTGGAGCGCCGGTTCGAGCTGTCGCTGGTTGTCGTGCACCAGGCCGGTGAGCTGGTCGAGCAGCGTGGCGGTGCTGGTCAGCAGCTGGCTGATCACGGTGCGGTGCCGGTTCAGCTCGCCGAGCAGCAGGGTGCCGTCGTCGAACAGCTGGGCCAGCTCGCGGTTGCGCTGGGCGAGCACGCCGGTGACCGTGTCGGCGCGTGACAGCAGGTCGCGCAATGCCTGGTCCTGGCCGGCGACGGTCTGCGCGAGGCGGTTGACGCCGTCCAGTGTCGTGCGCAGCTCGTCCGGGGTGTCCTTCAGCGTGTCGGCGACGGTGTCCAGCGCCTCGGCCAGCCGGCCGGTGTCGAGCTGTTCGGTGTGCTGGGTCACCTGGCCGAGGATCGCGGCGAGGTCGTAGGGCGAGCTGGTGCGGTCCAGCGGGATCTCCGCGCCCGGCGCGAGTCGCCCGGTCCCCTCGGGCAGGACGGCGAGGAACCTCACGCCGAGCGGGGTGGCGGTCTTGATCGCCGCGCCGGTCCGCGCACCGAGGTTGCCGGGCTCCGCCACGGTGAAGCCGACCTTGACGTGGCCGCGCGCCAGCGCGACGGACTCGACCTCGCCGACCGTGAGGCCGCCGATGCGCACGTCCGCGCCGACGGACAGGCCGCCCGCCTCGGCGAACCACGCCGAGTACGCGACGCTGGTCAGCGCCCGGTAGAGCGAGCCGGAGGACAGCGCCAGCACGAGTAGTGCCACCACCGCCAGCACGCCCACGATGCCGACCTTGCGCGGGTCGCGTTCCCGGAACCGCTTCTTCGTGTTCAGCATCGCGGCACGTCCCCGCTGTTGATGAAAGGCGTGGTGATCCGGCCCGCCGGTGTCGTGAACCGCAGCTGCACGCCGCACACGTAGAACTGGAAGGCGCTCTGGTTGGCGCCGAGGCGGCCGAGCGGGATGTAGTAGCCGGGCAGGCGGCGGATGAGGTTGTCCAGCGCCGCCTGGTCGGCGTTGATCGTGCGCGAGAACGCGCCGAGCTGGGTGATCGTGCCCTGGATGTCCGGGCGCTGCTCTGCCAGCAGGCCGCCGAGCGAGGTGGTGAGGCCGTTGATGTCCGCCAGCGAGCCACCGATCCGTTCCCGGTCTTCGGCGAGGCCGCTGACCAGCGTCCGCAGGGTGACGATCGTGTCGGTGAGCTCCGGCGCACGCTGGACGAGGGTCTCCAGCACCGTGTTGAGCTGGGTGACGACGTCGCTGATCAGCGTGCCGTGGTCGGCGAGCGTGGTGGTGACCGAGCCGAGGTCGGCGAGCAGGCCCTCGACCGCGCCGCCCTGTCCCTGCAGGACCGCGATCAACGCGCTGGACAGGCGGTTCACCTGCTCCGGCGCGAGGCCCTGGAACAGTGGCGCGAAGCCGTTGTACAGCTCGTCGAGGTCCAGCGCCGGTCTCGTCCGGGACCTCGGGATCGTGCCGTCCGGCGGCAGGGCGGGCCCCGGGCCGGGGCCGAGCTGGAGGTACCGGTCGCCGACCAGGTTCTTGTAGCGGACCACCGCGGTGCTGCCGGTGGTCAGCGGTATCCGCGTGCCGACGGTGAACGTGACCCGGATCGTGTTGTCCGGCAGGAGCTCGGTCTCCTCGACGCGTCCGACGTCGACACCGGCCGCCCGGACCACGCTGGCAGTCCGCATACCGGAGATGTCCTCGAAGACCGCGTGGTAGGTCGTGGTCGGCTCGAACCGGAAGCCGCCGAACACCACGACCAGCAGGCCCGTCATCGTGAGGGTGGCGGTGACGAAGGCCGTGACCTTGAACAGCAACGAGATCCGCTTCACCGGCCACCGCCCACATAGGGCACCACGGCCGGGCCGAGCAGCATCCGGGCCAGTTCGAGCGGGCTGACCACCTCGGTGGTCGTGCGGTTGAAGTCGGGGGTCGTGGTGCCGTCGTCGAACGTGTAGTGCGGCCCGTACGCGACCAGTGCGGGGTAGCACCGGGGCGGCCCGTCGGCGCCGACCACGGGGTCGTCGAGCCCCTTCTGGTAGCCCTGCTGGCCGGGCAGGAACGTGACGACGCCGTGGATGCCGTTGTACTGGCCGCCAACGGCCTCGGTGCTCGCCACGCGCAACGTGTTGACCGTGGCGAACATGCACGGGAACGACGGCGCGTAGTAGGCCAGCAGCTGGGTGGTCGGGCGCATCGTGTCCAGCAGGTCGACGAGCCTGCGGCCTTGGTCGGCCAGCAGGGCGCGGCCGTCGTCGGAGACGCGCACGAGGCTCAGCAGCAAGGCGTGCAGCCCGGCCTCCTCGTCCTGGACGGTCTGGCTCAGCGCCGTCGTGTCGTCCGCGATCCGCAGCACGTCCGGCACCACGTCGGCGTAGGTGCCCGCGACCTCCGGCAGCGTCCGGAGGTCCTGCGCCACCGCGGGCAGCGTGGGGGTGAACCGCGTGAGGTAGGTGTTGAGGTCGCTCAGGAACTCGCCCAGCCGCGACCCGTGACCGCGCAGCGCGGCGGCGACGGCCCCCAGCGTGGCTTCGAGCCGCGCGGGCTGCACGGTGGTCAGCAGCGCCATCACGCTGTCGAACACCGAGTTGGTCTCCGTGCCGACGGTCCGCGCGTGGATCACCGCGCCGTCCTCGATGGCGTCCGCGGCCGGTGCCGCCGGTGGCACCAGGTCGACGAACTTCGCGCCGAAGACCGTGGGGGCGATGATCCGGGCGCTCACGTCGGCCGGCACCGCGTCGGCGTACTCGCGGTCGATCGCGATGCGGATGACCGCCCTGCCGTCCACGGCCTCGACGGCCCGCACGTCGCCGACCGTGACGCCGTACAGGGTGACGTCCGCCCGGCGGTCCAGCTGCAGCCCGGCGCGGTCGGCGATCACCTCCGCCCGGACGACGGGCACGAACGTCTGGTTGTAGCTCCCGACCACGACGTAGGCCGTCAGTCCGAGCACGGCGACGCCCAGGAGCCCGAACAGGCGCGGAGACCGTGGGCCGGGTGTCGTCATCGCGTCACCTCGAGATGTGCAGGGTGTCGGAGCTTCCGTACAGGACCAGGCTCATGCCGAGGGCGACGAACATGACGCCCACGAGGGACAGCCGGACTGCGCGGCCCACCGCGTGTCCCACGCCGGCCGGGCCGCCTGCCGCGGTGTAGCCGTAGTAGCAGTGCACCGAGATGATCACCAGTGCCATCACGAGGACCACGGCGAACGAGCTCAGGATGTCGCTCGGCACGAGGAACGTCTCGAAGTAGTGGTCGTAGGTGCCCGGCGACTGGCCATAGAGGACGGTGGTGGCCACGCGGGTCAGCGAGTACGACATCACCAGTGAGATCGCGTACAGCGGGGTCACGGCGACGAGGCCCGCGATCACCCGTGTCGTCACCAGGTAGGGGATCGAGGGGACCGCCATCACCTCGAGCGCGTCGATCTCCTCGCTGATCCGCATGGCCCCGAGCTCCGCGGTGAACCCGGCGCCCACCGTGGCCACGAGGGCGATCCCGGTGACCAGCGGCACGGCGATCCGGGTGTTGACGTAGGCGGAGATGAACCCCAGCAGCGCGTCGATGCCGATGTTCGCCAGCTGCGCGTAGCCCTGGACCGCCAGCTCGATGCCCGTGGTCCCGGTGAGGAAGGCGACGATCATCGCCGTCCCGCCGACCATGGCCAACGCTCCCCGGCCGAAGCTCACCGACGCGAGCTGCCGCAGGATCTCCGTCCGGTAGCGGCGCAGTGCCCGGAAGAACCAGCCGTAGGCCCTGCCGTAGAAGACGACCTGGTAGCCGACGGCGTCCAGGACCGCACCCGCCGCGGCGGAGACACGTCGCGGCCAACCGGGAGTCACGTCGGCCACGAAGTCACGTCCTCTCGTCGGCGAGCGTGTGACTCTTTTCTGGCAACAACGCTGTGCAGTCGCTTAACAACGCTGTGCATATGCTTAACACTGTCGGGTTGCAGTCGTCAAGGCCGACCCCTCCCCCATCCTCAGTGGACGATGGGTTCCCCGGCTGACACCGTGGTCGACGGCGAGGCGATATCATCGTGAACGCGCTCGTCGGAGCGGATGTGGGAGGTAGGTCGACGATGGTGACACAGCGCCGGATTGGCGCTCCGGACGCGAAGAACCGCGCCGTCCTGCTGGACGCGGCGGAGCAGCTGATGGTCAACGAGGGCTATGCGGCCGTGACCTCACGACGCGTCTCCGCCGAGGCGGGGCTCGGGTCCCAGCTGGTGCACTACTACTTCCGCACGATGGACGACCTGTTCCTCGAGATGTTCCGCCGCCGCGCCGAGGAAGGCCTGCTGCACCAGAAGGAGCTGCTGGACTCGGACCGGCCGCTGCGTGCCCTGTGGGAGTTCAACAACGAGACCGCCGCCACGGCGTTCACGATGGAGATCACCTCGCTCGCCAACCACCGCAAGGCGATCCGGGCCGAGGTGGCGCGGTACTCCGAGCTGTTCCGCGCCGCGCAGCTCGAGGTCGCGTCCGCAGTCATGGCGCACGACCGCGTCCCCGAGGACGTGTGCACGCCGGAGGCGCTCGTCTTCCTCATGACGGCCGTCGCCCGGGTGCGGTCCCTGGAGGACCGCCTCGGTTTCTCCATGGCCCACGACGAGGCCGTCACCTTCATGGAGCAGCTGCTGGACCGGCTCGAGAGTTACGCGAGCACGACTGCGAAGAAGGCGGGTCGATCGGGCGCACGACGCGGGTCCGGCGGCCGGGCCACGAGGTGACGCTCGGCGACGGGGTTCGGTGGGTCTCATCGTCGAGTCTCCACAGCGTTCGGTAGTACGCGGTCAGAACACGGTCCCGGCGTCCTCGGCGACGATGCGGTCGAGCGCACGCTCCGCGACGGCGGCGATGGTCATGGACGGGTTGCACGCGGCGGTCGTGCCGGGCATGAGTGCGCCGTCGAGCACGTACAGCCCGCGGTGGCCGTACACACGGCCTTCCAGGTCGCACACGGAGCCCAGCGACGCGCCGCCCAGCGGGTGCCAGGTGTTGGGCAGGATCGTCGTGGTGTCGAGCTTCACCGACAGCGGGCCGCCGATGTCGTTGACCCGCTTGGCGATCCGGTTGGCGAGCCGCTGGTCGGCGCCGGGAACCCAGTTCAGGACCGCATCGTCGCGCAGCGGGTCGTAGGTGAAACGGCCCCGGCCGCTGCTCACGCCGTAGCCGACGAGCATCGTGGTGCGCAGGTCGGGGAACGGCGGGAGCGAGGCCTGGATGACGGTGTTGGCCAGGGTGGGGTCGTCCCATTCGAGGCTGCCGTAGACCACCGGACCACCCTGCGGTGAGCCGAAGTCCTCGGCCAGGTTCGTCCAGGTGTAGATCTGGTCGCCGTTGGAGCCCCAGCCCTGGCCGAGCGCGTCGGGCAGGTCCGGGATGAGCCTCTTCCTGCTCGCCTTCATGAGCAGGCGGTTGGTGCCCGCCGTGCCGGCCGCCATGACGAGCGCGTTCGCGGTGAGGACCTTCTTCTCCAGCACGGTGCCGTCCGTGGCGATGCGGTCGACGTTGACGAGCCAGCGGCCGTCGCGCGCGAGCTCCACGTCGGTGACGTTGTGCTGCGTCGCGACGGTGCAGTTGCCCGTGGCCTCCGCGGCGGCCACATAAGTCACGTCGACCGAGTGCTTGCCGCCGTTGTTCACCCCGAGCGCGCAGTCACCGTTGGTGTAGGAGGGTTTCATCTCCCCGCGCAGCTCGGCGAGCGCGTAGTCCCAGTCGATCGGCATGGGGATCTTCGACAGCGGATAGCCCTGCCGCTGGGTGTTCCGCGCGAACACGCGGGACGGGCGGTAGGTGGGGCTGTTGACGAGCTCGTCGGGCGCGGTCTCGATCGCCAGCATCCGCGCGACCCGCGGGTAGTAGGTCCGGTCCATCTCGGCGTAGTCGAGCTGTTCGGGGAAGTGCGTGTTGAACACGTGCTCGGCAGGCTGCAGCGTCATTCCCTGGTAGACCAGGGAACCGCCGCCGACGCCGGCTGCGACGACCTGGATCATCCCGTTGCCCACCACCGGTTCCAGCAGGCCGGTGTACTTCTCGAGCGGACCGATGGGCACGTTCGGCAGGAACGGCAGGGGGCTCGCCAGCCCCATCCAGAACATGCGCTTCTCCGGCGCGGTCGCGTGCGGGAAGGTCTCGGCGTTCGGGCCGGTGGGCCAGCGGATGCCGCGCTCGATCACGTGCACCCTGACGCCGGCCTGCGCGAGCCGCAGAGCGGTGACCCCACCGCCGAACCCCGAGCCGATCACCACGACGCGGTGCTCCTCGTTCGTGACCGTGGCGCGGCCGGTCGCGGCACTCGCGGTGGCGGGGAGGAGGGTCAGTCCGGCGGCGGCGGCCGCACCCTTGAGGACGGTACGCCGGCTGAGGTCGGTCATGCGAGGAGTCTAGGAAAAGCCGGTGAGACAAAGAATCACTTGCAGGTCTCACTACCCGCCAGTAGGCTCGATGCCGATGTTCAGCCCGCACGGGCGTCCGCGAACGGATGCCTTGCACAACAGGGAAAAGATCCTCCGGGTGGCCGACGACGCCTTCCGCGAAGGGTCCGAAGTCGTGCCCCTGGAGGAGATCGCGCGCCGGGCAGGGCTCGGCCGGGCCACCGTCTACCGGCACTTCCCGGATCGTCAAGCACTCGGACTGGCGGTCACCAAGAGGAAACTGCGCATCATCGTCCGTATCGTCAAAGAGGAGAGCGCGCGGCACTGCGAGTTCCGCGAGGTCCTCACCACAGTGCTCCGCGCACAGGTCGCCCATCGCCCGCTGGTGCGGTTCTTCCGCGAGCTGCCGGAGCGCTTCCAGCGCCGCGAGGCCGACGGGCTCGTCGAGCTGATGACTCCCTCGCTGCGCCGTGCGCAGGCAGCCGGCATCGTGCGGCGGCAGGTCGAGCCGGCGGATCTGCTGCTGGTGTTCCAGATGGTGGAGACGGCGCTGGACATGTCCGCCGACCATCAGGCGGCGAAGCGCATGATCGACGTCATCGTCGACGGTTTCCTGGTGTGCCCGGGGCATTCCGCGATCGCGTCCACTTCGGACAGCTGAGCGACGCGACCGCGGCGGCGCCCTGGTCACCTGAGCATGGCGCCCGCGTCCACCGGGAGCGGGACGCCGGTGACGTACCGGCCCTCGTCGGAGACGAGGAACAGTATCGCGTTGCTGACGTCGACCGCGTCGACCCACGGGATCGGCAGCACGTGCGCCATCTGCGACAACGGCGCGAAGTCCTCCTGCGTGGGATTGTCCAGGTCCGGCCGGAACATCCGGTAGGTCCAGTCGTTGAGCAGCAGCGGCGTGCTGACCTGCGTCGGGTGCACCGAGTTGACGCGGATGTTGTGCTGCCCCAGCTCGACCGCCAGCGAGCGCATCAGGCCGACGACGGCGTGCTTGGCGGACACGTAGTGCGCGATGTTCGGGTGCGCCCGCAGGCCGCCGACCGAGCTGGTCAGCACGATCGCCCCACCGCGGCCGCCCTCGACGAGGTGCGGAATGGCGACCTTCGCGGTGTGCCACACCCCGGTCAGGTTGACGTCGATCGTCTCCTGCCAGATGTTCGCCGACATCTTCTCCACGGGGTCTCCGCTCGACCCGATCCCGGCGTTGGCGAGCACGATGTCCAGCCTGCCCAGCCTGTCGACCCCGTCGTCCACGGCCGCCTTCAGCGCTTCGTGGTCGCGGACGTCGACCTGGGCGGTGACCACGCGGCGACCCTCCTTCTCGACCAGTGCCGCGGTCTCCGCGAGATCCTCTGGCGTGGCAAGCGGGATCGTCACGCTGTCGAGCTGTGCGCAGACGTCGATCGCGATGATGTCCGCGCCCTCCTGCGCCAGCCGCACCGCGTGGCTGCGGCCCTGCCCGCGTGCCGCACCGGTGATGAAGGCGACCTTGCCCTCGACTCGTCCGGGCATCTCTGTCCTCGTTTCGTGTCCGGGTAATGGTGGGTGCTCGGTGGACGGTCAACCGACCAGGAGCGGTAGGGTCTCCCAGCCGCGCACGGTCGACGTCTGGGCGAGCTTCGCGTGCTCCCAGTCGACCTCCCACTCGGGGAACCGCTTGAGCACCTCCTCGGTGACGATCCGGCCCTCCAGGCGGGCGAGCGCGGCGCCGAGGCAGTAGTGCACACCGTGCCCGAAGGTCAGACGCTGGCCGCTTGCGCGGTGGACGTCGAAGGCGTCGGGGTCCTCGAAGCGCCTCGGGTCGCGGTTCGCCGCCGCGATCAGCAACAGCAACGTGCTGCCCGCCGGCACCGTCTCGCCGTGGAGTTCCACGTCGGTGGTCACGAACCGCGCGATGAACCCGCCGGGTGGCTCCATGCGCAGGATCTCCTCGATGGCGGCAGGCACGAGCCCGGGGTTCTCGACGACGTCGCGCCGCTGCGCCGGATGGCTCGCGAAGGTCGACCCCATCCAGCCGATCAGCCGGCCCGTCGTCTCGTTGCCCGCACCCGCGACGACGGTGGTGTAGGTCAGGATCTCGGCAGGCGTCAGCGTGCGCCGTTCACCGTGCTCGTCCTCGAACTCGGCGGTCAGCATCTCCGTCACCACGTCGTCCGACGGATGGCCGCGGCGCCAGTCGATGTACTCCGTGAAGATCTCGTTCGACAGCACGGCACCGCCGCGGAAGTCCATGCCGGCGCCCGCCTCGGTGCGCAGGCTCTCGTCGGCGGAGTCGCGCACCGCCTCCTGCTCGGACTCCGGGATGCCCATCAGCATCCCGATCACCCGCATGGGCACCTGGTTGGCGACCTCACCGACGAGGTCGAACCGCTCCTTGCCCACCAGCGGCTCGAGCACCCGGTGGGTGAAGTCGCGGATCTTCGGTTCCAGGGCGGCGATCCGCCGCTGGGTGAAGATCCGCATGAGCAGCTTGCGGCGGATGTCGTGCATCGGCGGGTCCTCGAAGATCAGCGAACCCGGTGGTATCTCCATGCCCGACTTGATCAGTTCGAGGATGTCGCCCTTGTGCGAGGAGAACGTGCGCCAGTCGGCCAGTCCGCGCTCGCAGTCCGCGAACCTGCTGACCGCGTGGAAGTCGTGGGTCTCGTTGTAGTACAGGGGTTTTTCCTCGCGCAGGCGTCGATAGACCGGATAGGGGTCGGTAGCGATGTCGACGTCGTACGGATCCCACCGCAGGACCGCGGCGTCCTGGCTGGTCATGGGTCAGCCTCCCGAAGTCGTCTCGTTGATTGCGTCGAAGGCGCGGTGGTGGCTACCCTCAGCATGGATGCTGAGCGACTGCACAGCAAGAGGCAATTCCGGTGAGCCGGCGATTCCGGAGGTAACATCACAAGGATTGTGGAGCTTGACATGACACCCGGGATCCGATCGGCGGCTTGCGGACCATCCACTGTGGATCATCCCGTCGAGCCGCATGGGGAGATCCCATGGATGCCGTGTAGTTGTGCGAGGAGTGCGACGGTGCCGGCTGTCGGGGCTCGCTGGTAGGTTGCGGGCATGACCACCCCCTGGAGTTTGACCATCGACTGTGCGCGGCCTGCCGTGGTGGCCGAGTTCTGGGCGTTCGCACTCGGCTACGTCACACCGCCGCCTCCCGCGGGGTTCGCCAGTTGGGAGGACTGGTTCCGCAGCCACGACGTGCCAGAGGCGGAGTGGGGGGACGGCGCCTACCTGGTCGACCCGGCGGGGGTGGGGCCCAAGTTGTCGTTCCTGCGGGTGCCGGAGTCGAAAGCGGTCAAGAATCGTCTGCACATCGATGTGCAGGCCGGTGGCGGGCGACAGGTGCCGCGGGCGGAGCGGTGGCCTCGAGTGACCGCCGCTGTCGATCGGCTCGTCGCGGCCGGGGCGACCGTCGAGGTGGTGGCCGATCTGGACGGCGAGCCGGACCATGTCGTGATGTGTGATCCGGAGGGCAACGAGTTCTGCGTGCTCTAGCGAGCCACGGCACGAGACGAGTGGTGCACTCGGCTTCGCTGGTCGGATTCGAGACGTTCCTGAACTCCGACGACCAGTTCGCGTACCGGCCCGCGGGCGGCAAGCCGGGCACGCACGTCTTCTTCTACCCGGCGACCGACGACGGTACTTACAGCGACGGACGAACAGGACTCCAGCACCTGGCGTTCGTGGTCGAGACCCGCGCGGCCGTCCATACCGTCCACGACCACGAGCGTTCGACCGGAGACGCGGTCCTGCACGAACCCCAAGACTCCCCCGGTACCCACCGCCGTATTTCGCGCGGTTCTGGCGCGACCCGTTCGGCATCAAGCTGGAAGCCGTCTGCCACCACGACCGCTAGCGAACCACCGCGATCACCAGGCGGGCGCCGGGGTTCGGAGCGACAACCGGCCGGCCCAGGTCGCCCGCCCGCGTCAACGTGGCGATCTCACTCCGGTCGACGAACACGTGCGTATCCGCGGCCCGAGTGGGTACACCGATTCTTGAACTGTTCCAAACTACGGGGAGGAGGCGTTCCGTGACTGACGAGAGGTCATCCACGCGGGCGACGACGACCGACGGTGGTGCGCCGGTCAGCAGTGACGAGCATTCGCTGACCGTCGGCGCGAACGGGCCGATCGTGTTGCACGACCACTACCTGATCGAGCAGATGGCGAACTTCAACCGGGAACGGATCCCGGAGCGGCAACCGCACGCCAAGGGCGGTGGTGCGTTCGGGCACTTCGAGACCACCGAGGACGTCAGCGCCTACACACGCGCGAACGTGTTCCAGCCCGGCGTGAGGACCGACACGCTGATCCGGTTCTCCACCGTGGCCGGTGAGCGTGGCAGCCCCGACACGTGGCGGGACCCGCGCGGCTTCGCGCTGAAGTTCTACACCTCCGAGGGCAACTACGACATGGTCGGCAACAACACCCCGGTGTTCTTCGTCCGCGACCCGATGAAGTTCCAGCACTTCATCCGCAGCCAGAAGCGCAGGCAGGACACCAACCTGCGCGACCACGACATGCAGTGGGACTTCTGGACGCTCTCACCGGAGTCGGCGCACCAGGTGACGTGGCTGATGGGCGACCGCGGCATACCGAAGACGTGGCGGCACATGAACGGCTACGGCAGCCACACCTACAGCTGGGTCAACGCGGCCGGGGAGAAGTTCTGGGTCAAGTACCACTTCAAGTCCGACCAGGGCGTGGAGTGCTTCACCCAGCACGAGGGCGACCAGATGGCCGCCGCGGACACGGACTTCCACACGAGGGACCTGTACCGCGCGATCGAGCGCGGCGAGTACCCGACGTGGACGTTGTACGTGCAGATCATGCCGTTCGACGACGCCAAGACCTACCGGTTCAACCCGTTCGACCTGACCAAGGTCTGGCCGCACGGTGACTACCCGCTGATCGAGGTCGGCAGGCTGACGCTGGACCGCAACCCGACCGACTACCACACCGAGATCGAGCAGGCCGCGTTCGAGCCCAACAACCTGGTGCCGGGCATCGGGTTGTCGCCGGACAAGATGCTGCTGGCCCGCGGTTTCGCCTACGCCGACGCCCACCGCGCGCGGCTGGGCGTGAACTACAAACAGGTCCCGGTCAACACGCCGGTCGTGGAGGTCAACAGCTACACCAAGGACGGTGCGATGCGCGTGCGCAACGCGGTCGACCCCGTGTACGCACCGAACTCCTACGGCGGCCCGAGCGCCGACGCGTCCCGCACCGACGACGCCGGCCTGTGGTACGCCGACGGCGAGATGGTCCGCACGGCCTACACCCTGCGCGAGGACGACGACGACTTCGGGCAGCCCGGCACGCTGGTCCGCGAGGTCATGGACGACGCCCAGCGTGCACGGCTCGTGGACAACGTGGTCGGACACCTGCTCAACGGGGTCGGCGAACCGGTCCTGGCGCGGGCCTTCGAGTACTGGCGCGACATCGACAAGGATCTCGGCGACCGCATCGAGAGCGGCGTGCACGCCAAGCAGGACGAGAAGGACCCCAAGGCCGACGAGCAGGGCAACCCCGCACGATCGAGCATGCAGGCCAAGGCCTGAGGAGGCTCTTCGCGTAGCCGCACGCGTTGTCCGGTATCGCGCGGCGCAGGCGATCACCGGCGACGCGGCCCACGATCCGCGGCAGGCGTCGCCACGAGGCGTTCGGCCGCGTCCGACTCGGTATCGCGTGCACGATCCCTCAGCCGGCGGATCAGATCCACCAGCCGCGACTAGCTCTGACCAGCGCTACTGCATCAACTCGATCTCTTTGCGTCTCGCCCCGAAGGACTGACCTCCGGATTCGACGACCGACAGCCCTGTCCGAACCGCGTGCCACCGCGGATCGGGCGGGGCTGTTGGCTGTGCGCGGTGATTACCGGCGATAACGCCACGGCGCGGCCACGCACACCAGGACCTAATCGCCCGCGTGCGTCCCGCGTCGACACCTTCGCGGCCACGTCCACCGGTCGGGCACGCAGCGTCACCCGCTCGCCGCAGCCGGGCAGCCGGGTAACTCGGACGAGTGGTCCTCGGCAACTGAATCGAGACCAACGACCCCGCAGGGGTGGCACCTTCTCGGCGACTCGTCCACCACCGGGTGAGCTTCGACGCCATACCGGCAGGTCAGACCTAGAGTGACTGCCTGCCCAGGCGCGGCGGCCAGGAGGGAGGCGGCGCATGACCGACTCCCCCACGAGGCACGTCACCGGACCCGTCGACCCGGCCGTGGCCGACGCGTTGGCCGTGATCCCCCGTCCGGCCGCCGGTCAACCTGCACAGCTACGCGGACGCCCTGGCCGCCCGCCGGGGCCGCGCCATCCGGCTCGTCGGCCGGCACCACGCGGGCACCCGGCCCAGTGCCGTGGTGATCAGCACCGCCACCGACGACACCATCGTCCACGACCCTGCTGAACCTGTTCCGCAACGTGCACCACCCCCTCGTGATCGCCCTCGCCCACCGGGCCCGCCTCGACGCCCCATGACGACTCGTAGCGTCGAGGTACCGGTGGGTGAGCACGCCACCACGCCGTTAGTGGCGTAGCCGCAGGTCGCGTGCGGTCCGGTCTCGTACGGACCGTGACGTGACGCCCTTCGCGGGTGGCATCGACGTGAGGGCGAGTGAACGGGCCTCGTGGCGGGGCTTGGCCGTGCCCGCACGGCGTACCGTTACCAATCGAAATCCGTGCACGAAGAGTGCTTTCTCACCTGACACGCCAATTCGCGCGGAATTCAGGCCTGTTCACCAACAGCCCAACGCGGTTCTCGCCGCAGGAGAATGGAGAGGATTCGGGTGGTTGGCCGGTCAGTGGAACACAGACGGTCGAGCGTCGGAAACGTGGCTGCCGGTGAGGTGGTCGTGCCCCGGGGGTTCGAACACCCGGACCGGGGCTGGGTTCACTGCCCGGCCAACTGTCTGCTGGCCGCACACCTGCGGGGCGTCGGTCTGCGAGTACGGACGGTCGACGCCGTGATCTCGCCGGGCCGTGGCGAACCCGGTGAGGCGCTGCTGCTCGCGATGTCCTATGTGGACATAGACGGCTTCGCCGTCGGACTTGGCGCGGCGGCACAGGCAGTGGACCACGTGGGCATCGCGGCCATCGAGGACGCGGTGGGCATCTGGTCAGGGGTGGTACGCACCCGGCGGGCACTGCTCGCGAGTCCCCTGTCCGTGGCCGCGGCGAAGGGCACCGCGCTGGCGGCGGAGAGGGCGAGGGAGTTCGCCGACCGCGGCGACACGGTACTGGTGGTCGGTCAGGCCGGGAGGGCCGCGTCCGAGGTACTCGCCCGGGCTCCCCACGCCACTGCGTTGATCACGTCCACCACACGGGCCAGGACCGCGACCGCGCCTGCCCCGGAAAAGGTCTCCTTCGTGGTGGCACCGGGAATTGCGATCGAGGACGCCGTCGACATCGTGGCGGTGCTGCGAGCGCGTTTTCCGTCGTTGCGCGGCCAGTACCCCGGCGAGTTCTGTTACGAAGCGTCGGACCAGCGTGAGGCGGTGCGGTCGGTGACGGCCGCCAGCGACCTCGTGCTGATCTGCGACCCGGACGGGGACTCCGCGACACAGGAAATGGTCCGGTCGATCGGGTCCGGCGCACCAGGTGTACGGCGGCTCACGCAGACCGGTCAGATCTGTGCGCAGTGGCTCACGGACGTGGCCACGGTGGGCCTGGTCAGCACGTCCCCGGGCGGGGAACGACTGGCCTGGGAGGTCGTGGCCGCACTGTCGGGACTGGGGCCGCTGGCCGTGGCGACCCGCGCGGTCAGTACGGCACACCTGGCCGTCGGCGGCCGGACCGTCGCCGACAGCCAGGTGCTGGCGGGCTCACTGTCCGGCAGGTAGGCGTAGCTCGACGACCTCGTGGCAGTCTCGACCGTCCACCCGGTCCCGGCCGAGCACGGCCACCGACCGGCTACTCCGCGTCAACGGGGAACCGGTCGGTCCCCAGCACCCTGAGCAGGTCGAGCTTCTCGTGGCTTTCCGTCCCCGGCGTCGCGGTGAAGACGAGCAGTGACTGGCCGTGGTCGGGTTCGAGGAGGAGCTGGCAGTAGAGGTCGAGCCTGCCCAGCTCCGGGTGGACGAACCGCTTGGTCTCGCTCCACCGGAGGCCGACCTCGTGGCGTTCCCACAACCGGGCGAACTCCTCGCTGGACTGTCGCAGGGTGTCGACGAACCTCGTGGCCTGCGAGCCCGCGCCGTCGCGGGTGGCCGCGTCGCGGAGCAGGGCGACGTTGGTCCTGCTGTTCGTGTCGTGGCCGTCCGGGTGGTAGCGCTCGCGGGCGGTGGGGTCGGTGAACCAGCGGTACGGCGCGTACCGGGCATCGCCCGTGTACCGGGTCTCGTCGCCGAGCAGCGCGACGGCGGCAGGTGTCTGCAGCAGTGTCTGCCCCAACGGCCCCATGACCTGCGCCGTGGCGCCGGTCAGGCCGTCCACGACACGCATCAGTCCCGGGCTGACGTGCTCGGTGAACACGTCACGGTGCGTGGTGCGGTACCCGGCGAGCAGGAACACGTGATCACGCTCGTCCGGGGTCAGCCGCAGTCCTCTGGCGATGGCCGCCACCATCTGCTCCGACGGCTGTGGCCCGTCGCCGCGTTCCAGGCGGGCGAAGTAGTCGGCCGACATGGCGCACAGCTCCGCGACCTCCTCGCGACGCAGCCCGGGAGCACGCCTGCGCTGTCCCCTGCGCAGGCCGACGTCCTCCGGTTGCAGCGCGGCACGCCGAGTGCGCAGGAAGGCGCCGAGAGACGAGCGGTCGAACATGCGGTCCATGACCACATCATTGGTCACCCGGCACGGCGCAGCCACGGTCTGCCAGTCAGTGGCTGCGTGTGTCCTTCCTCCCCGACGGCACTCCCCGTTGACTTGCGTCATGACCAAGTGGACAGCGAACGACATCCCGGACCTGAGCGGCCGGACAGTGGTGATCACCGGCGCGGGCCGTGGCCTCGGGCTGGTCACGGCGAGCGAGCTCGCTCGCGCGGGCGCCCACGTCGTTCTGGGTGTACGTGACACGGACAAGGCCCGCGACGCCGTGGCGGGCCTGCCAGGCGACTTCGACGTCCGGCCGCTCGACGTCGCGGACCTGACGTCGGTGCGTGCCTTCGCGGGCTCGTGGTCGGGTGACCTCGACATCCTGGTCAACAACGCCGGGGTGATGGACATCCCCGCCGCGCGGACCGCCGACGGGCTCGACCTGCAGACCGCGACCAACTACACCGGTCCGTTCGCGCTGACCAACCTGTTGCTCGAGCACGTCACCGACCGGGTCGTGCACGTCACCAGCCAGCTGCACCGCCAGGGCAGGATCGACCTGGCCGACCTCGACTGGCGCACCCGCCAGTACAACGGGATGGGTGCCTACCAGGCGTCGAAGCTCGCCGTCGTCCTGTTCTCCCTCCAGCTGCAGCACCGGCTGACCACCGCGGGGAGCCGGGTTCGCTCGGTGCTCGCCAGCCCGGGCATCGCCCGCACCAGCCTGGCCGCACACTCCCGTTCGAACGTCGTCAACCGGTTCACGTTCCTCACCAACGCCCCCGAGCGCGGTGCGCTGTCGGTGCTCTACGCCGCCACACAGGACGTTCCCGGCAACTCCTACGTCGGGCCGGACGGGCTCGGTGGTCTGCGGGGCGACCCGGCCGTCCGCCGGCAGGGCAAGGCAGGCCTCGACCGGGCGATGGCCCGGCGGCTGTGGGACGCGACCGCCGACCTCGTCGCGACGGCGGTCCGCTGAGCCGCCGACACCCGCGTGCCGCGTCGACCTCGGCGTGTCGGGCCGGTGTGCCGCCTGCGACGCGGGCGAACTGGTCCACAGTGGACCACGACGGCCGGGGGCCACGCCCCGACGGAGGCCGGGGATGACCGCCGCTCGTTTCGTTCCGCGGACGTCCTGGCCGCTGACATGCGTGACGACACGTCGCATGGTGTGCTGCCCGCCGGCCGGCGGGTGACGAGACTGGTACCAACCGGGACGAACACCCGGGCAGGTGACCCGGACCTCGTCACCTCACCCAGAGAACAGGCTCCTGGTGTCCCCCAGCACCGGAGCCTGTTCCTCGTTCACGGCGCGTCGCGCAGCATGGTCTGGTACGGCGCGCTGCCGTAGGTCGCGCGGTAGTACCTGGCGAAGCGGCCCGGGTGGTAGAAGCCCCAGCGTGCGGCGATCTCCGTGACCGTGACGCCCGTGGCCGGATCGGCGGCGAGCAGTTCCTGGTGCGCTCGCCGCAGCCGCACGCTGCGGACGTAACCCATCGGCGTCGTGTCGAGGTGACGGCGGAACGCGTGCTGCACGGCTCGGATGGTGACGTTCGCCGCCGAGGCCACGTCCGCGACGCTGATGTCCACGTGTGCGGCCTCCTCGACGAACGCGACCGCCCTGCGCAGCGTCGCCGGGTGGGAGTCCCGCCGGTCGGCTGGCGTGGGATCGGTGAGCGCGGTGCTGGGGAACGCCGCCAGTACCGCGGCGGCCAGCATCCGCCCGGCCGCGCCGTGCACGAGTGGCTCGCTCATCGCCTCGGGGCGGTCACGGATGGCGCCGGACACGAAGTCGATGGTCGCGTGCAGGTGCGCCACCTGTGCCGGGCCGACGGGCTGCCTGCTCGCGAACCGGAGCGGCTCCGCACCACGGGTCTGCGCGATCTCCGCCAGCACGGAGAACGGGAGGATCGCCGCCTCGACCGCGCCGTCCCGCAGGCGGGTGCGGAACGGCCTGCCGTGTTCGGTCAGGTTGCACAGGATCACGTCGCCGTGGCCGAGCCGGAACTCGACGTCCCCGCACCGGTAGCTGAGGTTCGAGTTCCTCGCCCGGGCGACGAACAACACCGGGGCGGAATCAATCATGAATGTGGTGTCCCGGTTCACGTCGCTGCGGTCGACGGAGAAGCTGTCACCCGCCAGCCGGGAGTGTCGGTAGAAGTATCCGTGTCTTTCCACGGCCAGCCGGAACCTGGTGCCGTACATGCAGGTGAGGTATTCTGCCGCGCGTTCTGTGTCGACGGTCTCGAATAGCAGGTGCCGGGGCGGCGATACCAGCGCCATCGTCCACTCCTTCGCCACGGCAACGCGTTCCGCATGCAGCTTCCACCGGATCGACCAGAAAAAGGAGATCCGGCGGGAAACGCCACGCTTTTGGAGGACAATCCGCGGGCGACGGGCGGCGAAAACTTGACACCCAGGCACTGGAATGCCGCGACGACAGGAAGAGGACTACGGATTTCCGCGCCGGTCGGGCGAGAAGTTGCCATCGGCACTTTGCCCACGCGGTACTGCCGTCCTTTTCGGACACTCGATCCGGCAGGACGTGACGGAGAACCTCAGGCGGGACGCCCGCGTTCCGGCATCGAGGTGTAGTCGGTGAACCCGACCACGTTCCCCCACGGGTCGGCCACCTCCACCGTCCAGCCGGTGGCGACGCGGAACGGCTCGTCCGCAGTGGACAGTCGTCTCGCGTCGGGGACCTCGAGCCAGACGCGGCCGCCACCTGGCTCCGACTCACTGCGCACGAGCAGGCCGGGTGCCTCGGCGCCGAGCCGGAACAACGCGATCTCGCCGTGGCGGAACACGAGCGGCAACCCGAGGCCGGTGTAGAAGTCGACGGCCGTGTCGAGGTCGCCGACGGCGAAGAGCACGTTGTCCACGCCGAGCACGGCGTCGCCGGGCCGGCTCACCGCGTGGTCCAGCGGACGCCCGCGAGCGCGCCGTGCAGTGCGCGGGTGGCGTGGACGCAGTCGCGCCTGCCCACCTCAGCCAGCCTGCGCGCCGCCTCCTCCGCTCCCACCTCCCGCAGGGTCTCGACGTCCGTGACGCCCACCGCGTCGAGGTCCGCCGCCAGTGCCGGGCCGATGTTCGGCAGGCTCCGCAAGTCGGTCATGGCTGTACTCCTCGAGTCCGAACAACTGGATGGCGTCGTCGAAGGCATCCGCCAGACGACGTAGGCGCTCGGGGTCGGCGCCGGTGTGGCGCAGCCGGACCGGACCGGCGAGCGGCGCGTTCTCCGTGAGCGTGTGGCCGTCCCCGGTCAGCTCGACCACGCGACGTCGCCGGTCCGCCGGGTCGGGGACGAGCGTGACCAGGCCGCGAGCCGCGAGCCGGTCGAGCATCTGCCCGAGCGTGGCCGGGTGCATGACGAGCCGCTCCCGCAGGTCCGCCAGCCCGACGGCGGGTCCCCACTCCCGGACGAGCCGCAGTACGGCCAGCTGGGCGCCGGTCACTCCGTGCTCGCGCTCCAGGGCCCGGTTGAACCCGGAGATCGCCTGGTCGAGCCGGGTCCACGCCCGGACTGCGGCCACCGCCTCACTCACCACGCAGTTATTATGTGGTACATAGCATCCGGGCGCCAGTTACCGGCGCGCGTCGTACTCCTCCCGCGCCGCCTCGACCGCGGGCAGGTTCACCGACCACGCCGACAGGCTCGCGAACAGCGGTCCGAGGCTGCGGCCAAGCTCGCTGATCTCGTACTCGACACGCGGCGGCACCTCGGCGTGGTAGGTCCGGACCACCAGCCCGTCCCGTTCCAGCTGACGCAGGCGCTGTGTCAGGACCTTCGGCGTGATCGTCGAGATGCGCCCGGCCAGCTCGACGAAGCGCTGGCGGCCGTACTCACTGAGCGCCCACAGGATCGGCGTCGTCCAGCGGCTGAACACGATGTCCACCACCGGCGCGATCGGGCAGGCCTGCTCGGGAGTGGTCCCGGTCACCTTCATGGCGTGAACCCATTACTTTCCTCTAGGTACCTACTATCCGCTCGATAGTAACGTCGCCGCGACTTCATCGGACAGAGAGCGAGCAGCACATGATCGTGGTGACCGGGGCGACCGGGAACGTCGGCCGTCCACTCGTACAGGCACTACTCGACGCCGGGTCGGACGTCACGGCGGTGTCGCGGCGGATCGACACCGCCCCCGAGGGTGCGCGGCACGTCCGCGCCGACCTGACCGACCCGGCGAGCCTCGTCCCCGTCCTCACCGGCGCGTCCGCCGTCTTCCTCCTCACCTCGGGCGAGTTCCTCGCGGCGGGCGACCCGGAGAAGGTCGTGGACGTCATCGCGGAGAGCGGGGTCCGGCGCGTCGTGCTGCTGTCGTCGCAGGGGGTGGGCACCGGCAGGCACGCACCGGCGACGGAACAGGCGGTCGCGCGGCTCGACGCGACGATCCTGCGGGCGGGCGGCTTCCACACCAACGCACTGCGGTGGGCGGAACAGGTCAGGACGGCACGCACGGTGGCGGCGCCCTTCGCGGACGTCGCGCTGCCGACCGTCGACCCTGCCGACATCGCAGCGGTGGCCGCCGCCACGCTCCGCGAGGACGGACATGCCGGGCAGACCTACGTGCTCACCGGTCCCGAGGCGGTCTCACCACGTGCGCAGGCGGACGCGATCGGCGACGCGATCGGCGAGCCCGTGCGATTCGTGGAGCTGACCGCCGGGCAGGCGAGGGAGGGGATGCTGCGCTTCATGCCGGCACCGGTCGTGGACGCGACACTCGACATCCTCGGCTCGCCACTGCCCGCCGAGCAGCGCGTGAGCGACGACGTGCCACGGACACTGGGCCGTTCGGCGGTGAGTTTCGGCGAATGGGCGAGGCGAAACGCCCTGCTCTTCAAGTAGTTTCGAACGGCGGTCGGCCGGGTAGCCGACTGCGTCCACGTTCGAGGGGAGCGTTCGACAATGCCCACCAAGGAAGTCGACTACCAACTCACCAACTTCGACCTCAGCGGGGACCAGCGGCGGCGTGCGGTCGTCGCCGTCGCCTCCGCGGCCACCGACGCCCGCGACTGCGCGGAACTGCTCGACATGCTGGGCCTGGACCCTTCGGAAGCGGTGCCGACGGTCCCCGCACCACGCGGGTGAGGGTGGTCCCCCGCTCGCGTGCTATTCCTAGGGTGGAGCGGCGAAACGGGGGCCAATGAGCGAGGAACGGATCATCGCGGGCAGGTACCGGTTGCGAGAGCGGCTGGGCAGCGGTGGCATGGGCACCGTGTGGCGTGCGTTCGACGAACGGTTGCGCCGCACGGTCGCCGTGAAACAGGTTGACGTGCCTGGTGGTCTGACCGGTGAACAGAACGAGGAGCTGGTCCGCCGCACGATGCGGGAGGGCCGCATCGCCGCCCGGCTGCAACATCCCCAGCTCATCACCGTGTTCGACGTGGTCGAGGACGGCGGCCGGCCGTACCTGATCATGGAGCACTTCCCGTCGAAGAGCCTGGACACCCTTGGCACGCTGTCGGTCACCGAGGCGGCCAGGATCGGCGCCGAGGCCGCCGACGCGCTGGCCGCCGCACACGAGTCCGGCGTGGTGCACCGGGACGTCAAGCCGGCCAACATCCTCGTCGGCGAGGACGGCGCGGTGAAGATCACCGACTTCGGCGTCTCCCGCGTCGTCGAGGACCTGACCGCGACGATGACCGGCATGTTCGCCGGCACCCCCGCCTACCTGGCGCCCGAGGTCGCGAAGGGCGGGCAGGCGTCGTTCGCGTCGGACGTGTACTCGTTGGGCGCCACCATCTACGCGGTGGTCGAGGGCAGCCCGCCCTCCGGCGAGAGCGCCAACCCGATGGGGCTGCTCTACCGCGTGGCCAACGGCGAGATCAACAAGCCGGTCCACGCCGGGCCGCTCACGGTCACCCTGATGTGGCTGCTCAGCACCGATCCCGACGACCGCCCCACCATGGCGGAGGCGGGCAGGACCCTGGCCACCGCGGCGACGGCGTCCGAGAAGAAGCCTGCCCCGGCAGCGGCGGCACCTGTGGTGGCGGAGGCACCCGAGGCTCCCGCCGAGCCCCCGAAGGCCGCCGAGGAGCCGAGCCCCGAACCCCTCGCCGAGCCCGTCGCCGAGCGCGAGCCGCTCATGACGCCTCCCCCGCCCGCCGCGCCGGCGCAGCCCGCCACCGGGACGTCGCCGACCACACGCAGGCGCATCGCGATCGGTGCGGGGCTCGCGGCGGTGGCCGTGATCGCCGCGCTGGTCACCATGTTCCTGCGCCCCGACGACCAGGCGAAGGCAGGCGACCAGCCCGCGCGGCACACCGCCTCGGAGTCCTCCGCGGCTCCGGCGGGCACGCCGTCGTCGGACGCCGACACCCCGACGACGACCACCACGACGACCACCACGAACCCGCCAGGGCAACAACAGGAGCAGCCCCAGCCGCCCGCGGGTGGCGGCCCGCAGGCAGCCACGCCCACGGCCGCGGTCACCGACTACTACGCACTCATGCCGGGCGACCTGGACACCGCCTGGACACGTCTCTCGGCGAAGTTCCAGGTCTCGCCTGCCCGCAGCAGGAGCTACTACCAGCAGTTCTGGGGCGAGATAGCCTCGGTCCAGGTGTCCGAGGTGTCGCAGGTCGGCGCCAACGCCGTCGAGGTCACGGTCCTGTACGACTACAAGGACGGCCACCGGATCAGGGAGCGGCACCACTACACGCTCGTCAACCAGAACGGGACGTGGTTGCTCGACACCGTGAAGGTCCTCAGCAGCTCACCGGCCTAGTCCGACCGGGTGACCGCGTGCGCTAGCCTCTCGATCTTGTCGAACCACGTGTGAGGATCCGCCGATGACCGCAGGACCGACGTCGCCGAGCCAGGTGCCGGTCGGCGTGGACCCGAACCGCCCGAGCATCGCACGCGTGTACGGCGGTTTCCTCGGTGGCAAGGACCTGTACGAGGTCGATCGCCAGGTCATGACGAAGATCAGCGACGCGGTGCCGGAGGCGGTAGACATCGCCAGGGGCAACCGGGGTTTCCTCAACCGCGCCTGCCGCTTCCTCGTACAGACGCGGATCGACCAGTTCCTCGACTGCGGGTCCGGCCTGCCGACCGCGGAGAACACCCACCAGATCGTCCAGCGGTTCAACGACGAGGCCCGCGTGGTCTACGTCGACAACGACCCCGTGGTGCTCGCGCACGGCAGGGCGCTGCTGGAGGACAACTTCCGCGTCCGCATGGTCGGCGCGGACATCTTCCAGCCTGCCACGGTGCTGGAGAACGACGTCGTCCGAGCGAACCTCGACTTCACGCGCCCGATGGTCTTGCTGCAGGTCGGCACGATGCACCACGTCGAGGGCGACCACGCGCCGGAGATCATGCGGGAGTACGTCGACGCGCTCCCGTCCGGCAGCTACGTGGTGTTCTCGCACTTCTTCGACCCGCAGACCCCCGAGCTGTCCGCCATCGCCAGGAAGATCGAGAACGTCCTGGTGAACGGGCCGATGGGTGCCGGCCGGTTCCGCACCCGCGACGAGATCATGGGCATGCTCGACGGGCTGGAGCTGATCAAGCCCAACGCCCAGGCCGATCCCGGCCTCGCCGTGTGCGACGAGTGGTGGCAGGACGGCCCGCGCCTGACCCCGCTCAGCGACGCGGCACGCTGCATCGTCGGCGGCGTCGGCCGCAAGCCCTAGGCCGAGCCCCACCAGTGACCGCCCTCGAACGGAGGCGACGCTAGCTCTCCCGCGCGGAAGGCTCGTCCATCGGCACGGTGTCGAGCAGCTCGGCGGCGAGGGCCGCGGCAGGGCGGACGAGTTTCCCCTCGATGTCGTGGAACGCCTTCTGCGCCGGGATCGCGGGCCAGTACTCCGGCAGGTGGCGGACCGGGAGGCGCGGGTCCCTGCGGATGACGCGGAGCCACTCCGTGACGATCGACAGGTGCGCGGCCAGCGGGTCGTCGGGGAACGGCGGGGAGTCGGTCCAGCGGTCGAGGAACGCCCGGTACCCGGCAGCCAGCGTGTCCAGGTCGTACGCGTCCGCGACGAGCTGGCCCACGTCGGTCAGCTCGTCGACCGCGGCGCGGAAGATCCGGACGTGGGTCTCCAGCCCCAGCGACGCCACCAGCTCGTCGACCCGGACGTGGCCCGGGGCGATCCACAGCCCGCCCTGCAGCGGACCGAAGCCTGCCCACGCGAGCTTCGAACGCAGGTCGTGCCGCTGACGCTGCCACGCCTCCGGCAGCGAGAAACCCAGCAGTGTCCACGTGCCGTCCCAGTCGTCGTTGACGGCGCCCGTGCGCCAGACGCGGGTGTGGCCGTCGCGGAGGATCCTGGCCGTCAGCGGGGTCAGGCCGAAGTACATGCGGCGGCCCTGCCGCTGCCGCAGCAGCAGGCCGCGGTTGACCATCCGGGCGAGGGTGGAGCGGGTGGCGTGTTCGGACACGCCGAGCCTGCCGAGCACGTCGATCACGCTGCCCGAGAACACGCACTGACCTGTCTCGAACAGGTAGTCGCCCAGGAACGAGAGCATCAGCGACCGCGGCCGGGGGTCTTCCGTCACGGGGATGATGTTAGGCAGTTTCTTGACGGCTGCAAGCATGACGCCTAACTTTGGGTGCGGCCTGGCAGCACGTACGAGGAGGTACGGTGCGTCGACTCGCTATGTCCCTTGCAGCTCTTTCCCTTGTCGCGGCGGGTTGTGGTGACGATTCCGCGACGTCGGCCGACCCCGTCCGCGTCGGCCAGATCGTGTCGCTGACCGGCAACTACTCCCCGCTCGGCAGTGAGAACAAGAAGTCGGTGGAGCTCGCCGTCGAGAAGGTCAACCGTGACGGCGGGGTGCTCGGCCGCAAGCTCGAGGTCGTGGTCAAGGACGACAAGAGCCAGCCGGACCAGTCGGTGCTGGCGTTCAACGACCTGCGCGGCGACGACGTCACGGCGGTCATCGGGTCGCCGTTCTCGAACTCCGCGCTGGCCACGATCCCGGCCGTCGACCGCGCGGAAATCCCTTACCTGTCACTGACTCCGGCCGACGAGCAGGTGCAACCCCCGCACCGGTACGTGTTCGTGGTGCCGGCCCTGGCGTCGCTCTACGCCGAGCGGATCCTGCAGTACCTCGAGGCAACCGGAGTGTCCACTGTGGCCGTCGCGCACGACACGCGCAGCTCGTACGCGGTCGCCGGCTTCAACGGCATGAAGGACAAGGCGTCGAAGTACGGCGTGACGATCGCGGCGTCGGAGGAGTTCCAGACCGACGCGACCGAGTTCGGCGCGGTGTTCGGACACGTGCGGTCCTCCGGTGCGAAAGCCCTGGTGGTGTGGGCGACCGGCGCGCCGGCGGTGGCGCTGACCAAGCAGTACGCGTCCGCGGGGCTCGACCTTCCGCTGGTGCTCACGGGTGCGCAGGCCAGCAAGCTGTTCCTGGACCCAGTCGGCCCCGCCGCCGAGGGCGTGACGGTGGCCGGCTCGATCGGCGTGGTCGGCCCGGACCTCCCGGCGGGCAAACAGAAGGACGCCATCCAGGAGCTGACCACGTCGTTCGAGAAGAAGTACGGCTACCCGCCGCCACAGTTCGCGCAGGACGGCTACAGCGGGGTGAAGCTGCTGGTCGCGGCCATCGAGAAGGCGGGAAGCACCGACCCGGACAAGATCCGCGACGCCCTGGAGAGCCTGACGCTGGTCACGCCCAACGGCGAGTACACCTACGGCAAGGACGACCACGCCGGGCTCGGCCCCGAGTTCATCGCGGTCACCACCGTCACCCAGGGCAGGTTCGAGCCGACCGACTGGACCAGCGAGCAGCTGGCCGAGCTGGCCGGATGAGCACAGCGAGCGGTTCGACGCTGCTCGAGGTGGCCGGGCTGTGCCGTTCGTTCGACGGGGTCTTCGCCGTGCGTGAGGTCGATCTGGCCGTCGCGCCCGGCGAGCTGCGGGCCGTCATCGGGCCCAACGGCGCCGGGAAGTCGACGCTGTTCGGCCTCATCGGCGGGCAGCTCCGCGCGGACGCGGGCACGGTCGTCTACGACGGCGACCGCATCGACCGCCTCCCTGCCCACCGCCGGGCCCGCACGGGGATCGCCGTGGTGTTCCAGGGCGCACGGGTGTTCGCGGGCATGACCGTGCTGGAGAACGTGATGGTCGGCGCGCACGCCGACACCCGTGCGGGGTTCTTCTCGGCCGTGACCCGCCTCGGCCGCCACCGCGCCGACGAGCGGGCCATAGCGCCGACGGCGCGGGAATGCCTGGCCAGGACGGGGCTCTCGGACTGGGCGGACCGGCCTGCCGAGGCACTGCCGCTCGGGCAGCAGCGGGTGGTCCAGGTGGCCAGGGCCCTGTGCGGGAACCCGAGGCTCCTGCTGCTCGACGAGCCCGCGTCCGGCCTGCGCGCGGCGGAACGCGAGGCCCTGGTGAACCTGATCGCCGAACTCAGGGCGGAGGGCCTCACGATGCTGCTGGTCGAGCACGACGTGGCGTTCGTGACCCGCCTCGCCGACCGGGTCACCGTGCTGGACCTCGGCCGGGTCATCGCGGAGGGCACCCCCGCCGAGATCCGCGCCGACGAGAAGGTCGTGGCCGCCTACCTCGGTACGGAGGTCCCCGCATGACCCCGGTGATCGAGGCGAGCGACCTCGTCGTGCGCTACGGGCCCGCCACCGCGCTGGACCACGTCAGCCTGCGGGTCGACGCCGGCGAGCTGGTCGCGCTCGTCGGCCCCAACGGCGCCGGCAAGTCCACGCTGGTCAACACGCTCTCGGGCATCCTCAGGCCTGCGGAGGGTTCCGTCTCGGTGCACGGTCGGCTCGCGCACGTCCCCGAGGGCAGGCAGCTGTTCGGCGACCTCACCGTCGAGGACAACCTGCGCCTCGGCGGCCGGCGCTACCGGGAGCGCGACACCGCACCCGTGCACGCCGTCCTCCCCCGGCTCGCCGACCTCAGGCACCGGCGGGCCGGCACGCTGTCCGGCGGCGAGCAGCAGATGGTCGCGGTCGGCAGGGCACTGATGAGCCGCCCCGACGTGCTCGCCGTCGACGAGCTGTCGCTGGGCCTCGCGCCACTCGTGGTGGCCGACCTGGTCGAGCACCTCCGGGAGCTGAACGCGCGGCGCGGGCTGGCGGTCCTGCTCATCGAGCAGAACGCGCGGCTGGCGCTCGACCTGTGCTCCCGCGCGTATGTCCTGGAGGCGGGCCGCATCGTCGCAACCGGCCCCTCGGGGGAACTCGCCGCCGACGCACGGGTTTCCGCCGCGTACCTGGGTGGGGTGGTCGCCGATGCCGAGTGACCTCGCCGGCTACCTCGTCACCGGGCTGGGCACGGGCTGCGGGTACGCGCTCGTCGGCAGCGGGCTCGTGGCCGTGTACCGGGTGACGCGGGTGGTCAACTTCGCGCAGGGGGCGTTCGCGGTCGTCGGCGCCATGTGCGCGTCCTCGTTCCTCACCGTCCTGCCGCACGGACTCGGGGAGCCCGCGGCGGTGCTCGTCGCGGCGGTGGTGGGGTTGCTGGTCGGGCTCGTCGCGACCGGCACGACCCCGCAGGCGGCGCTGATCGTGACGCTCGGGCTCGCGGTCTTCGCCTACGCGGTCGAGGTGCTGGTGTGGGGTGACCAGCCGAGGTCGTTCGCGGGGCTGCCGGGGGCGGTGTCCATCCTGGGCACCCGGGTGCAGACCCACTACCTGCTGATCATCGGCGTGACGCTGCCGGTGTTCGCGGGCATGGCGGCGTTCTTCTCCCGCACGGACACCGGCAAGGCGCTGACCGCCTGCGCGTCGAACCCCTACGCGGCACGGGTGATCGGCCTCGACGTGCGGCGGATGGGCCTGCTGGCGTTCGCCATCGGCGGCGCGCTCGGCGGTCTCGCCGGGGTCCTCGTGACGCCGGTGCAGCAGGTCACGTTCGACGCGGACGTCACGCTGATCGTCAACGGCTTCGCCGCCGCCATCCTCGGGGGCCTGACCCGCCCGGCCGTCACCCTCGCAGGCGGTCTCCTGCTCGGTGTGACGCAGGCACTGGTCGCGGGCTACGGCAACGCCGCGCACCAGACCGACATCGCGCTCGGTCTCATGCTCGCCGTGATGATCTGGCGTGCGGTCCGCAACCCGGCGGGACAGGAGGAACCCGCATGAGATCGGCACTCCTGGTGCTCGCCGGGGTGGGCACCCTTGTGCTGCCGGTGTTCCTCGACGGCGAACAGCTCGGCATCTACGTCCTCGCCGGGCTCGCCGCCATGGTCACCGTCGGTCTGTCGCTGCTCATGGGGCAGGCCGGGCAGATCTCGCTCGGACAGGCGTCGTTCTACGCGATCGGCGCCTACACCGCCGGGCTTCTCGCCGTGCACGACACGCCGCCGGTCCTCGGCCTGGTCGCCGCGCCGGTGGTCGCGGGCGCGTTCGCGACCGTCGTGGGCGTGGGTGTGCTGCGGCTGCGGGGCCACTACCTCGCGTTCGCCACGCTCGCCACGCAGCTCATCCTGCTCTCCGTGCTCTCGCAGTCCGCGTGGGCGGGCGGCGCCATCGGCCTGCAGGGCATCCCCCGCTTCTCGATCGGCTCGTACGAGTTCGAGGACGACGTCCAGTACGCCTACCTCACGTGGGCCGCGCTCGCGCTCGTCCTGCTCGTCGCCCACAACCTGGTGCGGTCGCGGCCGGGGCGGGGACTGCGCGCACTCGCGACCAGCGAGGTCGCGGCCGCCGCGAGTGGTGTGCCCGTAGGCCGGTACCGGCTCGCCGTGTTCGCCCTGTCGGCCGCGTTCGCGGGTCTCGCGGGCGGGATCTACGCCTACTACCTGGGCTACCTGGGCCCGGGGTCGTTCCCGGTGCTGCTGTCGGTCGAGTACGTCGTGATGGCGGTCGTCGGCGGGCTCGGCACGATCGCGGGCGGTGTGGTCGGCGCTGTCGCCATCACGCTGCTCGTCCAGGTGCTCAACGACGTCGGCACCCGACCGGGTATGCCCTCCTCCGCACCGACCGTCCTGGCCTACGGGGTCTACGGACTGCTGCTCGTGCTCGTCGTCCTGTTCCTACCGCGTGGCATCGTGCCCGCACTCCGGCGAAGGGAGCGATCGTGAAAACCCTGCTCGCGGTCACCCTCGTGGCCGGCCTGCTCACCCCGACCGCGGCTGAACCGTCCCATGTGGAGGGACAGCTGCCCAGTGGCGCGGCCTACGTCATGGACGTGCCCGCGGACTGGAACCACACGGTTCTGCTGTACAGCCACGGCTACGCCCCGGACGGCGTGCCGAACGTGGCCCAGAACGCGCCGAGCGACGCGACGAGGTCGACGCTGCTCGACCACGGCTACGCCCTGATCGGCTCCTCCTACGCGGAGACCGGGTGGGCACTGGAGAAGGCGCTGCCCGACCAGATGTCCACACTGGACGAGTTCGTCCGCCGCTTCGGCAGCCCTCGGCAGGCGATCGCCTGGGGCACGTCGCTCGGCGGCATGATCACGACCGGCCTCGCCGAACGGCACGGCCGCCGGTTCGCGGGCGCGCTCGCCATGTGCGGCCTGGAACAGGGCGGCGTCGCCAACTGGAACAACACGCTCGACCCGGTGTTCGCGGTGAGGACCCTGCTGGCACCGGGTTCGACCGCGCCGCTGGTCGATCTTCCCGACCAGGCCACGGCTCTCGGGTCGGTCGGCGAGCTGAGCGCGGCGCTCACCGCGGCCCAGGCCACGCCGCAGGGCCGTGCCCGCACGGCACTCGCCGCCGCACTGCACAACATCCCGGCCTGGACCGACCCGTCGCTGCCGGAACCGGCACCGGACGACTACGACACCGCCCAACGCAACCAGTACCAGTCGCTGATCGGCACCGTCTACGTCGGACTGTCCTGGCGGCAGGAGGCCGAGACGTGGGCGGGCGGCAACCCGTCCTGGAACACCGGCGTCGACTACACGGGCATGCTCGCCCGCTCGTCGGTCCGCACCGAGGTCGAGGTGCTCTACGCCCGCGCGGGCCTGTCCCTCGCCGCCGACCTCGCGACGCTCGCACACGCACCCCGACTCTCGGCCGACCCGGCCGCCGTGGGGTACGTGGTCCAGAACCTGACGTTCACCGGCAGGCCGGAGACCCCGCTGCTGACCATCCACACGACCGGCGACGCGCTCGTGCCGGTGCAGGCCGAGCACGCGTACGCCGACGCGGTGCACAGGTCGGGTCGGGACCCGTTGCTGCGTCAGGCCTTCGTGCGCCGAGGCGGCCACTGTTCGTTCACGGCCGGGGAGATGCTCGCGGCACTGGAGGCGGTCCAGCACCGGGCGAACACCGGGTTCTGGCCCGACACAGGCCCGAACGCGTTGAACGCCGCGGCACGACGGCTCGACCCGGACGCCACGCACGCCTACCTCGCCTACCGGCCCGCGCCCTACCCCAGGCCGTTCGACCTGGCCCGCTGAGAGGAGAGACGGTGGATCTGACCGGACGGGTCGCGATCGTCACCGGGGCAGGCCGAGGACTCGGCTTCGCGTACGCGTCGGCACTCGCCGCGGCCGGTGCGGCCGTCGTGGTGAACGACGCCGACGCGGGTGCCGCAGCGGGTGCCGTCGCCCAGATCGCGGGCAGCGGCGGGAAGGCCGTCGCCGAGCCGGGTGCGGTCGGCCCGTCGGCCGTCGCGGACCGGCTGGTCGAGCGGGCCGTCGCGGAGTACGGCAGGCTCGACGCACTCGTCACCAACGCGGGCGTGCTGCGGGACCGTATGCTGTGGCGGATGTCCGACGACGAGTTCGACACCGTGGTCGACGTGCACCTGCGCGGCACGTTCACCTGCGTGCGCTCGGCCGTGCGCCACCTGCGTGACCAGGGCGAGGGCGGACGGATCGTCGTCGTCGGCTCGCCTGCCGGGCAACGCGGCAACGTCGGCCAGACCAACTACTCCGCGGCCAAGGCAGGCATAGTCGCCATGGCCCGTACGTGGTCGATGGAGTGCGCACGGGCGGGCATCACGGTGAACGCGGTGATCCCGGTCGCCGCCACCGCCATGACCGCGACCATGCCCGCGTTCGCAGAGCACGTCGAGGCGTGGCAGAAGGACCGAACACCGCTACCCGACTGGCTGCGTGCGGCCGAGGGCTTCGGTACACCGGAGGACGCGGCCGGGCTCGTGGTGTACCTGGCGTCGGCCGAGTCGGCGGCCGTGACCGGGCAGGCGATCGGCATCGGCGGCGACAGGCTTTCCCTGTGGGCACATCCGGAGGAGGTCACCGTGTCCTATCGAGACGGTGGGTGGAGCGCGGACGCCATCGCCGCGACCTGGGCGACGACACACGGCGGCAACCCGAGGTCGGTCGGCCTGCGAATGCCGGTGCCGCCGGCATGAACGTCGAGGAGCTGACCGCGATCGACGTGCACGTCCACGTCGAGGCCGACGCATATGGCCGTCTGTCGCTGCCGGAGGAGCTGATGAGCGGCTCCGCGAAGTACTTCAAGACCGACGAACGCACCTCGACCGTGCCGGAGATCGCCGCGTACTACCGGGAACGGCGGATGGCGGCCGTGGTGTTCACCGTCGACGCGCAGACCGCGACGGGCCACCCGGCCATCTCCAGCGAGGAGATCGCCGAGGCGTGCGCGGAGCACACGGACGTGCTGATCCCGTTCGGCAGCGTGGACCCGTGGCGTGGCAAGGCGGCGGTCAAACAGGCACGGACGCTGATCGAGCGGTACGGCGTGCGCGGTTTCAAGTTCCACCCGAGCCTGCAGGCGTTCCACCCCAACAACCCGTTCGTGTTCCCGCTGTACGAGCTGATGTCCGAGCACGGCGTGATCGCGTTGTTCCACAGTGGACAGACCGGTATCGGCGCCGGGCTACGCGGTGGCGGCGGGATCCGGCTCAAGTACGCCGACCCGATGGCCGTGGACGACGTGGCGGCGAGCTTCCCGGACCTGCCGATCATCCTCGCGCACCCCTCCTTCCCCTGGCAGGACGAGGCTCTGGCCGTGGCGACGCACAAACCGCTGGTGCACATCGACCTCTCCGGCTGGTCACCCAGGTACTTCCCCCCACAGCTGGTCCAGTACGCCAACACGTTGCTGAAGGACAAGGTGCTGTTCGGCTCGGACTTCCCCGTCATCAAACCGGACCGCTGGCTCGCGGACTTCGCGAGGCTGGACCTGAAGCCGGAGGTGCGCCCACTGATCCTCAGGGACAACGCGGCGCGCCTGTTCAAGCTGGGCGGAACCGTTGCGTAACAACGGCATCGGCTCGTGGACCGCCCGCAGGGCCAGGATGTCGCCCGACCGCGTCGCGGTCGTGCACGGCAACGAGACGCTGACCTACCGGATGCTGCACGAGCGGGCGACCCGCGTGGCGCACGCGCTGACCGCGCTGGGTGTGGGCGGCGGTGACCGGATCGCCTACCTCGGCCCGAACGAGCCCGCGTTCCTGGAGACCCTGTTCGGCACCGGGATGATCGGCGGGATCTTCGTGCCGCTCAACACCCGCCTGGCGCCACCGGAACTGGCGTACATCCTCGCGGACAGCGGCACGAAGGTGCTCGTGCACGCCCCGAGCCACGCGGAACGGGCCGCGGCGCTCCAGGTGCCGCGCGTGCTCGACAGGGAGACCTACGAGCGGCTCCTGGCCGAGGCACCCACCACGCCGGTCGACGAGCCGGTGGACGAGGACGACGTCGCGCTGGTCATGTACACCTCCGGCACCACGGGCCGGCCGAAGGGCGCGGCGCTCTCGCACGCCAACATCCACTGGAACACGGTGAACCTGCTGATCGACGTCGACCTCGCGGGCGACGAGGTGACGCTGGTGAACGCGCCGATGTTCCACGTGGCCGCGCTCAACCAGACAGTGCTGCCAACACTTCTCAAGGGCGGCAGGGTAGTCCTGGACTCGTTCGACCCGGTTCGCACGCTGGCCACGATCGCGCACCACCGCGTCACGTACCTGTTCGGCGTGCCTGCGATGTTCCAGGCGGTCGCGGCCACGCCGGAGTGGCGGGACGCGGACCTGTCCTCGGTCCGCACGATGATCTGCGGCGGCGCACCGGTGCCTGGCCGGGTGACCACGACGTACCAGGAACGCGGCATGGTGTTCCTGCAGGGCTACGGGCTGACGGAGTCGTCGCCGAGCGCGTTGTTCCTGCGTGCGGCGGAGAGCGACCGGGTCGGGTCGGCGGGCACGCCGTGCTTCTTCACC
Organism: Actinophytocola oryzae; assembly: GCF_004364325.1. Lineage (GTDB taxonomy): Bacteria > Actinomycetota > Actinomycetes > Mycobacteriales > Pseudonocardiaceae > Actinophytocola > Actinophytocola oryzae. The sequence goes on from NZ_SOCP01000003.1 coordinate 699,345, forward strand.
GACGTCCGGATCGTCGACGCGGACGGCGAGGACGTGCGCCCTGGCGAGCCGGGCGAGGTGATCCTGCGGGGTCCCAACGTGATGACGGGTTACTGGGGCAAGCCGGACGAGACGGCCGCGGTGCTGTCGCCGGACGGCTGGCTGCGCACCGGTGACGTCGCGGTCGCCGACGAGGAGGGGTTCCTCTACATCCGTGACCGGATCAAGGACGTGATCATCTCCGGCGGCGAGAACATCTACCCGGCCGAGGTGGAGGACGTGCTGCACCGGCACCCCGCCGTCACGGACTGCGCGGTGATCGGCGTCGCGGACGAGCGGTGGGGCGAGGTGGGCCGCGCGATCGTGGTGGCGAAGGAGAAAGTCACACCCGAGGAGTTGCTGACGTTCCTCGACGGGCAGATAGCCAGGTACAAGATCCCGAGGTCGGTGGTGTTCGCGGACACACTGCCGCGCACGGCGTCGGGCAAGCTGCGCAAGAGCACACTGCGCGAGGACTTCGGGGAGAACACGTGAAGGTGCGGGGAATCGCGGAGCTGGGCGGACTGGCGGGCACGACGCTCGGCCCGACCGAGTGGCACGAGGTGACACAGGAGCAGGTGAACCTGTTCGCCGCCGCGACGGGCGACCACCAGTGGATCCACACCGACCCGTCGCGCGCCGCGGAAGGCCCTTTCGGCGGCACCATCGCACACGGCTACCTGACGCTGGCACTGATCATTCCACTGTGGACCGAGATGCTGGTGATCGAGGACATCGGGATGGGCGTGAACTACGGCCTCAACAAGCTCCGCTTCCCCACCCCGGTCCCGGTGGACGGCAGGATCAGGCTCACCGCGCACATCGCGGAGGCCACCCGGCTCGACGAGAACAGCGTCCAACTGACCGTCGACTTCACGATGGGGTTGGAAGGCAGCGAGAAACCAGCCGTGGCAGCGCAGGCGCTGTACCGCTATCTGGCCTGACCTTCAACGGAACCCTCCACTGCCCGGCGGTAGTCGTCGCACGGACCATCCTCGTCATGTCCCGCTTGCGTACGATCCTGGTGTCCGCCACCGCGTTCGCGGTCGCACTGCCCGCGTTCATCGGCTGGGTCGGCGGCTACATGAAGACCGACGCGGGCGAGGTGGCCGTGGTGCGCAACGGCGGTCTGTTCGACGACAACCAGATCCGGCAGATCATCGACCCGGGATCGTCACTGACGTGGACCGGCTTCTGGTCGACCTCGCACCGGTATCCCGCGCAGCAACGCTTCTACACCATCGCCGCGAGCGGCGACACGCACAACGGCGAGCGCGCCGGGGTCGACGTGGTGACCGTGCCGTCCAGTGACGGGGTGAACATGGGCATGGAGGGCACGTTCTACTTCACGCTCAACCTCGACCACCGCACGTTGCGGGACTTCGACAGCAAGTTCGGCACCAGGACGTTCCGCGGCGCCGACGGGGAGTTCCGCCACGCGTGGGACGGCGACATCGGCTGGTCCAGCTTCCTCGACCAGATCGTGCGCCCGGTCATCGACAACGCCATCCGCGAACAGGTCAACAGCACGCGCTGCGTGGAACTGGTGTCCAGCTGCGCGCTGGTACAGAACCAGGTCGGTGCGGCGTCACCCCCGCCGGTGTCCGGTCAGCCGAACAACGCGAACATCGCCAAGGTGCAGAACGCGATCACCGGCTCGGTACGCGACGACCTGCGCCGCAACCTCGGCGCCGACTTCCTCGTCGACATCAAGTTCATCCTCGCCAAGGTGACGCTGCCGCAGCCGGTGCAGCAGGCGGTCGACAACGCCCAGGCCGCCTACGCCCAGGTCAGCGAGTCCCAGGCGAGGGCGACGCAGGCACAGGCTCAAGCGCAGGCCAACCGGGAACGGCAACGCGGCTACGACGTCTGCCCGGCGTGCGCACAGATCGACATCATGAAGGCGATCCCGACGAACGTCACGGTGTACGCACCGGGCGCGGGCGCGGCGGTACCGCTCACCCCGACCCGCTAGGTCCGCGTTCCCGGGCGTGCACTGCGTCCTTCAGCGCATCGCGAGGCCGTCGAACACGGCGCGGCCCAGTGTGGTCGAGTGTGCGCAGACCACGATGCCGACGTCCTGGGTGGCGCTGGCGGACGGGACGTCGGCCGCGCCCACCTGGCGCCACGTCGTGCCACCGCCGAGGCTGACCGCGCCGGTGAAGCGGCTGCCTGCCTTGCCCAGCCGCAGCCGGGCGGGGTAGGTGGTCGGCTGCTCGAGTCGTGCGACCGAGTCCAGCGTGCCGTCCCGGTCCGCGTCCCACAGCAGCAGGAAACCGTTGCCCGGCTTCGCGACGAGCGCCACGTAACCCGTCCCGTCCGCGTTGCGGAAGACGATGCCCGCTCGGGCGTTCGGGTCGGTCGCGTCCTGGGACACGAGCGTCATCTCGGCCGACGTGGACGTCACCGCCCGACGCAGGATCGCGCCGTACTCGTCGATGCCCGTCCACAGGTCCCGGCCGCCCGCGAGGATCGCGAGCCGGGTGCCGCGCTGGCCGAAGTACGCCTCGGTCGTCTTCGCCGTGACCAGGGGCGCGCCGACCGGTTCGGCCACGGCCACCGTCCTGGTCGCGGTTGACCTCACCTCCGCGCCCGCGACCGTGTACGTGGCCGTCGCGGCCAGGGATGCCCTTGCCAGCAGGTCCGGCGGGAGGGCAGCGGTCACCATCCAGTTGCCGGCGAACGCCTCCCCCGCGCCGAGCGTCGGGGTGGTGCGTGGTCCGGGTGTCGCCGTCCAGTTCGTCGGGAGGGTCAACGCCAGGGACACGTTCGTGACCGGCACGCCCTCCCGGTTGGCCACCGTGGCCGTGACGGGGAAGGGCGTTCCCGGCGCGGGCGCGGCCGGTGCGTCCAGCGTCACGGGGCCGCTGCCCGGCGGCCAGGTCAGGACCATGCCGTCCGCGAGAAGGCCCCGCCGCAGCGCCGGGTAGTCGACATCCTGCACGGCCGCGCCGGACTCGAGCGCCAGGTGCGCCGCGCTCGCCGCCGCATGCCCGAGCAGCATGAACACCGGCTCCATCCGCACCGACCCGAAGGCGATGTGCGACGCGGACAACGCCACCGGCACGACCAGGTTCGCGCACTCGCCACGTGCGGGCACGATGGCCCGGTAGGAGATGCCGTACGGACCGGCGGGCGCCACCTGCACGTCGCCCTCGTTGCGGGCCGCGCCGTTGACGACCACGCGGGCGCAGTTGTGCGAGTCCATGTTGTACGAGGCCAACCCGACCGGGTCCGACGCGACGCGGGCGCCTCGGCAGTCGTGCTCGGTGACCACGTAGTCGCCGACCATCCGGCGGCCCTCGCGGATGTACAGCTCATGTGGCCAGCCGCCGGTCTCCGGGAACTCGTCCGCCGGCAGGCCCCACGCGCTCACCTCGGCACGGATCGCCTGCGGCACAGCGGGATCGTTGGCCAGGTAGTACAGCATGCCCTGCTGGTAGGTGACATGGTCCTGGAAGATCCGTTCCCGCGTCGCGTAGTCGCCCGCCGGCCAGTCGTAGTTGCGGCCGATGTTGTCCGTGCTCACCGCGCCGTTGTTGTTGAGGTCGGTCTTGCCGTTCGGCATGGGGGTGTTGAGCCGCATGGCATCCCACACCCCGGCCGCGAGGTAGCGGCGGAGCAGCTCGTAGCGGGCGGGGTCGTAGCCGGGCGGGCGCGGGAACGAGCGGCGGTCGGCCGCCTTCGTGAGGCACACGCGGAAGTTGAACGCCTGGATTCGGTGGTCGCCCTGTCCCGGCGTGCCGGGTGCGTCGGGTTGGACGCCGGGCAGCAGGCCGCTCGCCGGGTCGCCCGGTGTGCGGTAGGGGTCGATCACGCGCTGGAACTGGTGTCCGGTACGGAACTGCGCGCCGTTGAGCGTCTCGCCGTAGGTCGCGTTGCCCTCGCGGCCTACCGTGTTGGTGACGCCCGCGGCTGCCATGAGGTCGCCCTCGTAGCTGGCGTCGACGTAGACGCCCGCGCGGAACACCGTGCCGTTCTCGGTGCGCAGGGCCGTGATGCGACCCCCTGTGATATCCACTGTGGACAGTGGGTGCTCGCGGTGGACGCCGACGCCCTCCTCGGCCACCCACGCGTCGAACACGGCCTCCGCGACGTGCGGCTCGAACGCGAACGACTCCGTGCTGCCGTAGTGCGCGCCCACCCGGCGGTAGAACTCCCGTGACAGGCCACCGATCGCGTCGGCGCGCCCGGCGTCGGTAGCACCGAGCCCGGAGGACGTCAGGCCGCCGAGGTGCCTGCCGAACGCCACGAGCACCACCGACCGACCGTGTCGCGCGGCCCGCACCGCGGCCGTCACACCGGCCGAAGTGCCGCCGTAGACACAGATGTCGCTGCGCACCTCACCCGGCGCGCGTGGCACCGGGTGGTGGTAGCGGAGTCCACCGGGCGCCGCGGCGGACGTGCCGCCGGTCGCCGACAACAGAGCGGAGACACCGGCGCCGACGAGCAGGACCCTGCGGGAGACCTCACTGTCCACCCGATCACGTTAACCCGCTGGACAAAACATGGACAACCGCTAACGGGACGCCGTCACGCACCGACGGCGGAACCGAAGGGGGATCATGCCCAGAACCGGTGACCCGGCGTCCCACGCGAGCGCGGCGGTGCTGCCCAAGGCACGTCCGTGGTCGTGGTGGTTCGCCTTCCTGTTGTCCGTACTGGCCTGCGCCGGCCTGATCGGCGGCCCGTACGTGCTGGCGACCAGGGGACAGCCCGCACCGGCGACGGTGTCCACGACGGTCACCTGGGTCGTGCTGCAACCCGCGCTGTTGGTGCTCTCACTGCTGCTCGCCATGTACTCCTACGGCCGCGCCCGCCTCGAGGGCAACGCGTTGCGTGGACTGCACGTCGACGTCGCCGAGTTCGCCGACGGACGCGCGGGCCCGACCCCGTCGGCCCGAGAGCTGACCGCGACGTTCACCCGCAAGCTGACCGACTCCCGGATCTACAGCCCGACCGCGCTGCCGGGCGCCGCGGCCTCCTACGACTTCCTCCAGGTGGTGGAGAGTGCCGGTGAGGCGGCGCCGACCGGGTGGTGGCGGGTCATCATGCGAACGTTGCGGCTGCTGCGGGCACCCGCCGCGTACCGCGTCACCGGCACGGTGGTCGCGGCCGACCGGCCGAGGCTCGTCGTCGAGCTGACCCGCCTGCCCCGCTTCGCCGCCACACCACTGGTGATCGAGGACGACAGCTGGGACCGCGTGCTGGAACACGCCGCGAACTCGGTGGCGGCACAGATCTTCCCACGCAGCAAGATCTGCAAGAAGCGTCCACAGTGGGCGGACTGGTGGGGTTACGCCTTCCCCACCGACCTGTTCGACGCCTACCAGCGCGCACACCAGTTCCAGACCGCCCGCCGGTTCGACCAGGCACTAGCCGAGTTCTACCGTGCGCTGCGCCACGACCCCACGAACGTCTACATCAGGCTGGAGATCGCCCAGCTGCAGGAACGCCTGAGCATGCACCTGGACGCGCTGGTCACCTACGACGACGTCATCACGATCTGCAGCCGGGGCGACGAGGCACTGGCGGGCTGGTGGAACGGTCCCGACTTCGGCGAGGAGCGGTCACGCGCCCAGCGGCACCGCAACGTCGCCCTGATGGTCGCGAGGTACCGCCACGCCATGATGCTCGGCCACGGCGACCTCATCGCCCAGCAGTGGTGGCTGCGGCACAACGAGTGCGGGCACGACCAGCACTGGGACGCCCGGCAGCGCCAACGGGGCTACCTCCGCGCACTGGCCGCGCGCAGGCTGGACCGGTACGCCCGCGACGTCACCGCCATCCGGGAGGGTCACGTGCCCCGTCCGGACAGCGGGATCCTGTCCGGCGAGTGGGCAGGCGACCTGCCGAGGAAGGAGGCGGAGGCCAGGGCGGCGGCGCTGCGCCTGTTCCTGTGCACGCTCGGGCAGTACGAGTTCGAGCGCCTGATCGACGACTACCCCGGTCTCTCCTGGCGGATCCGCCGTCTGGCAAGGACGAGTTCCGTCGAGCTGGTCACCATGCGCGGCCTGCGGACGTCACTGATCTGGGCCGTGCTACGCAGGGCCATGGCGCAGGCGGAGGCAGGCGAGCCCGTCGGATACCAGCCGGTCTGGCAGCACGCACGCGAACCCCGCTCGCTCACCGGGCTGCTCGCCGAGTGGCCGGTGTCGGAGAAGCGGCTGCGGCAGTCGATCAGCACGGTGGTCCCCCGGCTCGGCCGCGCGATCTGGCACGAGCACTACAACGTGGCCTGCATCTGCGCGGTCGCCCTCCTGTCGGCACGGCAGCACGCGGGTGAGTCCGAGACCGGCATGCGCAAGCTCGCCATCAGCCACCTGTACCGCGCGGCGGCAGGCAGCCACAGCGGCTACCTCGCGCTACGCCGGCCGTGGCTGCTGTACGAGGACCCGGATCTCGTCGCCATCCGGGGCACCCCGGAGTTCCAGAACTTCGAGATGATCACGTTCTCACCGGCACGGCAGGTGCCGTTGCGCCCTCGGCGAACGCACGTGTGGGAGCTGGTCTCCTACCAGATGCAGCTGATCTCCGGCATCGCACGCGAGATGCGCGCGACCTGGTTCGCCAGGGGCCGGTGCGCCGAGGCACCGGCGGCCGGACCTGGCCCGACACCCTGGTACACCCTCGAGGAACGGGCCTGGCGGCAGATCGTGCGGCTGGCCGTGAGCCATCGCGACTGGCGGACGCGCCAGAAGGCGGCACGGTTCCTCGCCGTGGAGTTCGGCCTGCCGGCCTTCACGCAGGAACGGCTGTACTCCACCTACGCCAACGCGCTCGGCGAGGACGCACTGCGGCTGCGGCGCGCGGGCTGGACCAACCCCAGCCACACGATCAACGAGATCGCGGAGGAGTACATCGCCTTCTGCAACTCGCGGATGACCCATCTCGCCCGCACGCTGCACCAGCTCGACCGGCACGGCGGGACCGACAGGTGCGCCAACGCCCACGGTGCGGTCGGGGGCATGAGGATCACCGGTTCGGCGCTTCTCGCGGGCCTGGACGGGGACCTCGGGTCGCCTCGCGCGGTGCGCAGGCTCTGTGCGCACCGCGCGGCGCTGTGGGGTGCGCTGGCGGACCTGTTCGACGACGACCTCGAAGGCGCCTCCGCCGACGAACGCCGCGCCGCGTTCCAGTCCGCGCTGCGCCGTCCGGGAGTCATCACGCGACTCACGAACGGGTGAGACGCACTACGCCGTGTCCGCCTCCGGGAACTCCGCCTTGTAGCCCAGCGACGTGAACATGCCGGTCAGCATCTGCTGGAGGTTGCGCTCCGCCCGCTTGGTCAGACCGGCCTCCTTCGCGGCGTCGCCGATCTTCTTCTCCGCCAGGACGTACAGTTCGCGCTGGTCGGGCGGGTTGAACAACGAGGAGACCGCATCCCACACGCCGCGGTCCTGCGCGTACACGTACGTGTGCTCCTGGTCGAGGTTCGTCTTCGCCAGCTTTGGCTCGGGGAGCCTGACCTGCACGGTCTTCTTCTCCTCGTCGACCGTCAGCGCCTTGTCGGACAGCGTCCCGAGGTCGATGTAGGCGCTCACCGTGCCGCGCGCCACGAACAACGTGTGACTACCGGCGATGGAGTCCGGCACCCAGGCGACGTCGTGTTCCAGGTCCACGATCACCTGGAAGTCGCCCTCCGCGCCGTGGTACTGGCTCAGGTCGCGCACCGACTGCAGCAGCGCGGGGCCGCTGCGGTCCTTGGTCTCCGTGGAGAACGGATTCAGGTTGGGCACCTTGCTGACCAGCCACAGCAACGCCACGATGACCACCAGCACGACCGCCACCACGCGGCCGATCCTCCACAGTGGACTGAGCGTCCGATCGGACATGACTACCTCCCACCGCCGAGTTCGCACTTTCGGATTACCCCCGAAGGTGCGAACTCAACCGCGATGGGAGGTTCGTCGTCACTCCTCGCCGATGGTCACCTTGTTGGCGTAGAAGGCGACGTGACCTGCGATGTCGGCCACCGCCGGGTACGGCTCGCGGTAGGTCCAGATCGCGTCCGTGACCTCACCCGCGCCCGTGACCAGCGAGTAGTACGAAGCGTCACCCTTGAAGGGACAGTACGTGGTCGTGTCGGAGTCCTTCAGCAGCGCCTGGTCGACATCGGCGAGCGGGATGTAGGGCACGACCGGGTAGTCCGCCTCACGCAGCGCCAGCGCGGCGGTGGTGTCGGCGACGACCTGGTCACCCACCCGGACCACGACCCGCGCCGGGTGCTTCTCGACGGTGATCGGGTGGTCGGGGCCAGGCGTCTTGATCTCGCGGGACATTTGTGCACCTCTCGTGAACGGTCCTACACCAGTGTCAAGTCGCGGGCAGCGCGCGATGTTCCCGACCGACGCCCTAACCTGTCACGGCGCGGCATGGGAGAACGGCGGTGTTGGTGCGCGGGATCGACTACTACGAGCTACTGGGTGTGACACGCGAGGCGTCTCCTGACGAGATCAGATCCGCCTACCGCGCGCTCGCCAAGGCCATGCACCCGGACACGGGCGGCACCGCGGGCGCGTTCCGGCTCCTCCGCGAGGCCTACGAGACCCTCACCGACCCCGAACGCCGCGGGCAGTACGACCGGGCCGAAACTTCCGAAGCCCGTGACCGTCACCGAAACCACCGCGACACGGACCGCGACTTCCCGGCACGGCCGAGGAAGGCCCGCCCGAGCACACCGCACGAGCCGACGGTGCCGGTGCTCCGGCCGGACACCATCCCGTGGTGGGACGAGGTTCGCGAGGAGCGCCGGGTCACGTTGGTGCCGGTCACCGGGCCGGGCCAGGCCGTCGCGCTCGGGACGGCCGGCTGCGCGGCAGCGCTCGTGCTGCTGCTCGCGCTCGTCGGCGCACCGCCGTTGGTCGTCATCCTCGTATTGCTGTCCGGAGTGGCCGCCACCGTCGGGGTCGGCCGGCGACACCTTGCGGCACAACGGATCGACCGGGCGTTCACCGAGGAGTTCGGTGACCGCACGGTGTTCGGCCGACCGGGCACCGAGGACGACGAACTGGCCGAGCGGCTCACCGCCGACCTGGTCAAACGTTACCTGGCACGGATTCCCGGCCTCCGCGTCTGCCACGGGCTCGCCACCGAGGAGGGCTCGGTGTTCGCCGACCTGGACCACGCGGTGCTGTGCGGGCGCAGGCTCGTGCTGGTCCAGTCCGAGCTCTGGCTACCCGGCCACTACGAGGTCGACGAGGACGGCGAGATCCTCCGCAACGGGCACCGTTTCCGGGGCGGGACGCTTCGCCTCCCGGAGCATCTCGCCGCGTATCGGGCACTTCTCCCGGACGTCGAGCTCCGCGGCGTGCTGCTGATCTACCCGAGCCGAGCAGGGGAGATCACCGTGGGCGACGGGATCGCTCACACACCGGAGCGGTTCGTGGTGGAGGTCGGCGGTTGGCTCGCCGCCGAATCGTCCACTGTGGACCGTGAAATCTTCCGGATTCTGTTGCGGCAGGTCACGGCGCCGCGCTGAGCTGCCAAGATCATTTCGAGCCCTCATGTGCAAGTCGCACTAGGACGTTTGCGGTAGCATCCTCTCCGCCATCCGGACGGTGACGTCGTTCCCTGCCGTCCTCACTCCACCGGAAGGACGCGATGTCTGATGCGCCAACCCCACCCTGGGGAGTCAGGGTGGAGCACGACGTACGGAACGAATACGCGGACGGCATAGAGCGCCTCCAGACAAGACTTCTGCACATCGGCCTGTTCCTGCTCACCGTGGTCATGATCGGTGGCGGGGCCGGTGTGCTGATGGTGGTCACCCGGGACTCGAACGCCGTCGGCGTCTCGATCGCCGTGGTGGCGGGCTGTGCTGTCGCGGTGCTCGTGGCGTTCCTGGCGGCCATGTCGGCCACCCGGCGGCTCACGCCGCTGGCCAGGGCCGCACAGCGGCCACTCGCCCCGCCGAGACCGGCACCCGTGCCGCGGCCGGAGTACGTGGCACCGCAACCCGAGGTGCTCCAACAGGAGCCGCCCCGGCAGGAGCCACCGCGCCCGGAACCGCCGAGGCCGGAAGGGTCGCGGATCGAGGCGTCACCGTTGTGGGCGCGGCCGGGCGAGTCGCAGGTCACCCTCACCGACGACCCCGGGCAGCGGCGCGAGGTGTTCGTCAAGCTGGCGCGACGCCTGCAGTCGCTCATCAACCGTGCCATCAAACGGATCGACGAGCTGGAGCAGGAGAACGAGGACCCCGAGCTCCTCGACGGTCTCTACGAGATCGACCACCTCTTCACCCTCGCGCGGCGACAGGGCGAGAACCTCGCGGTCCTTGGCGGCGAGTCGCCACAGCGCCGGTCGAACAAGCCGGTCAGCGTGTACGCCGTGCTGCTCGCCGCGGTGTCCGAGGCAGAGCACTACCGCCAGATCGCGATCGTGCCGGTCGAGGAGGTGGAGATCCACGGCCACGCGGTCGCGGAGATCATCCACCTGCTGGCCGAGCTGCTGGAGAACGCGACCCGCTTCACCTCACCGGACGGCCCCAAGGTCGAGGTGCGTGCGCACAAGGTCACCGCGGGCCTCGCGATCGAGGTGCAGGACCGGGGGCTCGGCATGAGCCACGAGGACCTGGAGCGCATCAACCAGCTGCTCGACGGCTCGACCCGCATCGACCTGTCCGAGCTGCTCGAGGACGGCCGCATCGGCCTCGCCGTCGTGCGGGAGCTGGCGCGGCGGCACAACATCCGGGTTCGCCTGCAGTCCAACATCTTCGGGGGCATCGCGGCGGCCGTCGTCATCCCGCCGCCGCTGCTCAGCACGCCGGAGCGGGAGCCACGCCACCGCACGACCGGCGAGTACCAGCGCCAGACGACGCTCCCGAAGCGCGGCGTGGACGAGACCTCCAGGCGCGGCACGGAATCGGCCGCACGGGCACGGGGCACGGACACGTCTGGACGGCTCACCCCCGCCGTCGCCGAGAACGGGCACCAGGCCGAACGGACCCGTGTGACAACGGAACCGGCCATCGCGGCCCCGTCGGCCACGAGGCAAGCGGTTGCCCCGACCCGCGCGGCCACCGACTCGGCCGCGGAATCCGGCAGGGCATCCGTATCGGGATCCGGAGCCGAGCGGTCGTCGGTCTCCGCCAACCCGCAGGCACCCGGCGACTACTCCGGTCCCATCCAGGTGCCCGCGCCACTGCCGATTCCCACGGCCTCCGTGCAGGCACCGCCGTCGGTGCCCGGCCTCGGCCCGATCCGCCCGGCACAGCCCGCCCGTCGCGCCGAGAGCGAGGACGAGCTCCCGGCTCTGCCGGTTCGCGCGCCCGGCCGCTCCTACGACGAACTGCGCGGCGGCAAGGGGGGTGCGATCAGCGAGGCGATGTCCCCGGAGCCGGAAACCGAGGGGCCGCCGCCACTTCCGCAGCGGCGAGGCAGCCACCTGCGTGAGGAGCTGCTCGAGCCGCCCGCACCGACCCGGCCGGTACCCGGCCACAACACCAGCCTCATGAAGACCTTCCAGGCGGGCCGGGAAACCTGGTTCGCCGACCGGGACAACGCGAAGAAGAGCAGAGGAGACTCATGGCCGACGACCTGAACTGGCTGCTGCGCAGGCTGGTTGAGGCCGTACCCGACACGCACAGCGCGTTGCTGTTGTCGGTCGACGGCATTCCGAAGTACTGGTACGGCCTCGATATCGACAACGCCGACCGGCTCGCGGCACTCGCCTCGAGCATGTGCTCGCTCGCCAACCAAGTCGGCAAGAAGTTCTCCGCCGACGGCTCCGACGGCGTGCGGCAGGTGATCACCGAGCTCAACGAGATCATCCTGTTCGTCACGGCCGCCAGTGCGGGCAGTGTGCTCGCCGTCCTCGCCGCCCGCGAGGTCGACGCCGGGATCCTGAGCTACGAGATGCAGCGGTTGTGCACGCAGGTGCCCGCCGTCCTGGTGACACCGACCCGATATGCACACCAGGGCAATGGAACTCGGTGACGATGACTGGTCCGGGCGAGAACACTGGCGAGGACCACGACATGTTCGGCGTACGGCCGTACGCCATGACCAGCGGACGGACACAGCCCAGCACACCGCTCGACCTGCTGTCGCTGGTACGCGCGTCCGGGAAGGGCATGATCACGTCGAACCAGCTGGGGTTCGAACACGCGAAGGCGTTGGCGCTGTGCCAGACACCCACGTCGGTCGCGGAGATGGCCGGTCGGCTTCGCAGACCGGTCACCGTCACCAAGGTCGTGCTCTCCGACCTGATCGAGCTCGGCGTCGTGATCGCGAAGCTCACCCCGACCGAGTACTCGAACGATCCCGCCGTGCTGGAGGCGGTGATTGATGGTCTCCGAAAGTATGTCTGAGCTCTTCCCCATCCAGGTCAAGATCCTCGTCGCGGGTGGCTTCGGGGTCGGCAAGACGACGTTCGTCGCCTCGGTCAGCGAGATCGAGCCGCTGACCACCGAGGAGACGCTCACCACCGCGAGCGTGGACACCGACAGCGTGGCCGGTGTCGAGGCGAAGTCGACCACCACGGTGGCGATGGACTTCGGCAGGCTTTCCTTCCGCGAGAAGAACCTCGTGCTCTACCTGTTCGGCACGCCCGGCCAGGACCGGTTCTGGTTCATGTGGGACGAGCTGTCGCGCGGTGCCATCGGCGCGGTGGTGCTCGCGGACACGCGACGCCTCGCCGACTGCTTCGGCGCCGTCGAGTTCTTCGAGCGCCGCGGCATCCGGTTCCTGGTGGCGCTCAACGAGTTCGACGACGGCTACCACTACGACGACGCCGCGGTGCGGCAGGCGCTCGCGCTGAAGCCGCACGTGCCGCTCGTGCGTTGCGACGCCCGCAAGTCCCAGTCCTCGAGCCGGGTGCTGATCACCCTGCTCGAGTCCGTGCTGGCCTCATCGCGAGCAGCCAGCCAGATGATTCGGAGTGCACTGTGAACGGTGACATCCTCGACCAGCGGCTGTTGGCCGCCCCGCACGACCCGGACATCCCAGCACGGTTGGCACGCCTTGCCGAGCTCGCGCAGCTCGGGGTGGGCGACCGGCCGGACCCGGCGTTCGACGAGTTCGCCGCACGGCTCGCCGCGGCGGCCAACGCGCCGTACGCGATGGTCAACTTCATCGGCGACGAGGAGCAGTTCTTCGCCGGCCTGTACGGCCCGAACAGCGCCAAGGCCGACGCACTGGAGGCGGCGTCGTCGGCGTCGCACGCCGCGCCGGGCAGGACGATGTCGCGTGAGCACGGCTACTGCCCGCACGTCGTGGTGCGGCGCAAGGCACTGGTGCTCGACGACGTGTGCGCCTACCCGCGCTTCGCGGTCAACCCCGTGGTGAACTCGATCGGCGTGCGGGCCTACATGGGCGCGCCGCTGATCGACCGCACGGGCACCGCGATCGGCACGATCTGCGTGGTGAACACCGAGGAGAGCAACTGGGGGCGCTCCGGCCTCGGGATGATCAAGTCGATGGCCGAGGAGGTCATGGACCTCATCCACCGCCGCGAGCAGGGCCTCGGCTGACCGCACTGTTCGCACACCGGCCGAAACGAAGGACTCCTTCCTGACGCTCGGCGTCAGGAAGGAGTCCTTCAGTGCGATGGGAGCTAGCGTCGCCACCAGCGCGGCGAGTCCTGCTCCACGCGCAGCTGGTCGGCGAACCGTGCCGACCACTGTTCGCGGTAGGTGCCGAGCGCGACCTCCGCGAGCCGAAGCCGCTGGACGTCGGACGTGCCTGCCGGGGCGTAGATGTGGTTGGCGTCGCGGAGGAAGCGTTCGATGTGGTTGCCTGGGTGGAGCCCGTACGCGGCGTGTACCTCCATCGCGGTGCGTGCCGCGTCCAAAGAGGACTCCACGTTGGTCAGCTTCGCGCTGATCAGGTCCGCGTCACACGGCATGCCCTCGTCGAGCAGGTGCGCGGCGTGGTACGCGGTGAGCCGCGCGGTCATGAGCTGGGACTGCAGCTGCCCCAGTTTCTGCTTGACGGTGGGGAGTTCCGAGAGGGGCTCCCCGTACCGGGTGTGCGTCTGCGCGAAGTCGACGGTGTGCTCGACGATGGCCTGGTGGATGCCGAGCGCCACGGCCGTCAGGTTCGGTCTGCCGTAGAGGATGCTCGACGAGTACGCGACGGCGAGCCCGTCACCCTCGGCACCCAGCAGGTTGTCCGCCGGGACGAAACAGTTCTCGAAGATCAGCTCGCCGAAGCTGAAGCCGTGCAGGCCCATCGCGGGCTGGTGCGGTCCGAGCGACAGTCCCGGCGCGTGCGACTCGACCAGGAACGCCGACAGGCCACGGGAACCGGGGCCGGTCCGGACCACGACGCCGTGCAGGTCGCCGACGTGGCTGTTGCCGACGAACACTTTCCGGCCGTTGAGCACATATCCGCCTGCCACCCGTTCGGCGGTTGCGGACATTCCCAGTACGTGTCCACCGGACTCCGGCTCGGTAACCGCGATCGTCGGCATGCACCTGCCGTCGCAGACCGCGGGTAACCAGTGTCTTTTCTGTTCCGTGCTACCGAAGTGGACTATCTTGGCGACGCCGAGCTGGGATGCCTGCACCATCGCGCCCATCGCGCCGCTGACCCGCGACAGCTCCTCGATGATCACGGTCTTCGCGAGGTGCCCCAGGCCCATACCGCCGTATCTCGGGTCCACGGTGACCCCGAGCCAGCCCTGTTGTGCGATGAGTCGGGAAAGCTCCAGGTGGACGGACTTGCTCTCCTCCATCTCGGTGACGCGGGGCGCCACCTTGGACTCGGCGAAGTCGCGCACCTGAGCTCTCAGGCGGTCGTGCTGCGAAGTGGTGAAATAGCTCGTAGTCCCGGTTGCGATGCTCACTGGACGGCCCTCGATTTTTCGTCACAGACCAACGCGAACTCCCGGTTTGTTGTGTGCAGTGTGCAACTTTGCCACTGATCACCTCGTTAGCGGTACCTCCCAAATGGTGACGAGAATGACGCGCAGTAACAGATCGTAGTCATGATCGACGCCGGTTCACCCATCCGGAAAGTCCACACGAGAACGGCCGCGCGCCTGACCACAGAGGATGGGTCAGACACGCGGCCGTGTCGCTTGTTCTTTCGGCCTAACGGGTCAGGCGCGGGCGCGCCTGCGGCCTCCGGCGGCTCGGGGACGCTCGACCGCCGGGATCTGGTCGTAGGAGTCCTCGGGGCCACCTCGCGCCGAGGGGACGCCGTAGTCCTCGGGCCTGCCGTGCTTGGGCATGCGGACCGGGGGCATCTCGAGCGAGTCGTCCACGCTGGACATCGCGGGCACGAGCCGGACACTGCTCAGGGCGGGGTCCGCGTCGCGGCGCCGCCGTGCCGGCGGGCGGCCGAACTCGGGCGTGAGGTCCTCGGCGCGGTGCGCCGCACGGCGGTCGTCGGAGACGGGCTTCACCACGGTGTCGAACGAGTCGTCCGCGGCACGCCGCGACCGGCCGTTCGTGGCGGCGCCGTTCGTGCGGCTCACCGCGGGCAGGTTCGAGAACGAGTCCGACGCACCGAGACCGGGCTCGGAGATCATCGTCGCGAACGAGTCCTCCGAGACGAGGCTCGGCTCGGAGATCATCGTGTCGAACGAGTCCTCGGACGGCCTCGACGGCGGCAACGCGGGGAACGGGTCCTTGGGACCGCGTGCGCCGTTGGTGCGACGAGCGGGCGGCATGCCGCCAGACGACGCCTCGGGACGCACGGCGGGCAACCGGCTGAAGGAGTCCTGCGGCGCGCCGTTGGTGCGACGCGCTGGCGGCATGGCAGGCGACGACGCCTCGGCACGACGAGCAGGGGGCATGCCCGCGGACGACGCCTCGGCGCGACGGGCAGGCGGCATCCCGGCCGACGAGGCCTCGGCGCGGCGAGCCGGGGGCATCCCGGCCGACGACGCCTCCGCACGACGGGCAGGCGGCATCCCGCCGGAGGACAGCTCGGGACCGCGTGCGGGCGGCAGCGCACGGAACGACGCCTCTGCCGCGCCACGAGCGGGTGGCATGCCCGCGGACGACGCCTCAGCGCGGCGCGCGGGCGGCATACCCGAGGAGGAAGCCTCGGCACGACGCGCCGGGGGCATCCCGGCCGACGACGCCTCCGCACGACGGGCGGGCGGCATGCCCGGGGAGGAAGCCTCCGGCCCACGAACCGCTGGCAGCGCGCGGAACGAGTCCTGCGGTCCGCGTGCGGCGGGCATGCGGCCGAACGAGTCCTCGGGACCACGCGCGACCGGCGTGCCGTTCGCGCCCCGCCGGATCGGCGGCATGCTGCTGAAGGAGTCGGCAGGGCCGCGGGTCACCGGCGGCATCGCGCCGAAGGAGTCGGCGGGACCGCGTGGCGGCACGTCGGAGAAGTCCGGCGTCCGCACGTGCCCGTTGGCGTCGAGCAACGCCATCTGGCCGGTAATGTCGATGGCCATCCCGGAGTCCTTGCCGACACGCCCGGCGAGCGGCTCGGGGATGCCACGCACGTCGGTCATCTCGGCGGCTGTGAACTCCGGCATCCGGGGTAGGGGGTCGTGGGCGGGCGGCGTGTGGCCGGTGGCCGGGCCGAGCGCGGGACGGCCGTTCGGGGGCGGGGCGCCGAACGAGGTCGCGGGTGCGCCGTTGTGGGCCCTGCCGTTAGGGGTGTGGCCGTTGACGGCGGGGAAGGTGCCGCTGCCGGACACGCCCTCGCCGAACGCGTTGATCGGGGTACGCGGCACGGCAGGCGGGATGGGGAACGGGCCGCTGGTCGACGGGCGGCTCAGCGGGCCGGACACGTGGACCGGGGTGCCACCGGCGACGGGAAGCGTGCGCCCGCCGATGGGCACGGGGCCGCGCCCGTTCGGCGGCGGGGTCGCGTTCGGGGGGCGGACCGCGACGGGGAGCATGCGGCTGAACGAGTCGACGACGGTCTTCGGTCGGCCGCCGCCGGGCACGTACCCGGCACCGACGCCGATCGGACCGCTGATCTCGACGGGCACCGGGGGCGGGGGCTGCTCGACGAAGCCGATCTCGTGCTCCTGGCGCTCCTCGCGCTGGAACTGCTTGCCCTGCGGCGGTGCGGAGTGCTTGCCCGGCAGCTTCTTCTTCGAGAAGGACCCGCTCGTGGCGCCGGAACTGGCGGTGACGAGCGGACGGGCCGGTGCCTCGGCGTCCACGCTGCGGCGCGGCTCGGGGTTCTGCCTGCTGACGCTCTCGGCCCACGCGATCATCGCCGAGGGGCAGTCGACGCCGACCACGCCCATGAGCCGGCCCTCCTGCGAGAAGCCGTAGACGGTGCCGGTGCCCTCGTCGGGGGTGCCGAGCTTGACGATGTCCTTGCCCAGCTTGAGCATGCCCGCGGCCTGGATGCGGAAGCTGTACTGGTCGGTCCAGAAGCGCGGCATCGGCGTGAACGGCTGCGCGGCGGCTCGGCCTGCCAGCAGGTTCTCGGCGGCGGCGCGGCCCATCTCGACCGCGTTGAGCCAGTGCTCGACGCGGCGGGGGACGTTGTCGAAACGCAGGTTCGGCCACTGGGCTACGTCACCGGCGGCCACGACGTCCTCGGCGCCGACCACGTGACAGGTCGGCTCGCACACGACGCCGTTGTCCAGGGGCAGCCCGGAGCCGCGTAACCAGTGGGTCATCGGCTTGGTGCCCGCGGCGAGGATCACGCAGGACACGAGCAGGCTGCTGCCGTCGGTGAGCTTGAGGGTGATGCCCTCGGCGCCCGGCGACCACTGCTCGACCGAGTTGCCGAGCGCCAGGTCGACGCCGTGCTCGCGGTGGGTGTTGGTCAGCCACTCGCCGAGGTCGGGGCCGAGCACGTTGCCGAGGAGGTTCTTGCCCCGGCCGATGAGGGTCACCTCGCGGGACAGGTGCCGCAGGCTCGCCGCCAGCTCGCAGCCGGTGAACCCACCACCGATCACCGCGACGCGGCCCTTGGTCGAGCCGATGACCCGCTCGAGGTCCTTGCCGTCGGACATCGTCCGCAGCACGAGCACGCGCGGGTCGTGGTAGGGCACCCCGCTCTGGCGGGTCGCCTCGACACCGGTGGCGATGATCAGACCGTCGTAGGTCATCTCCTCGCCACCGGGCAGTACCAGGGTCTTCTTGTTCGGGATCAGCTGGCGGACCTGGGTGCCGAACCGCCAGCGTGCGTTGAGGTCCTCGTAGGCGGGAAGCGTCAGATCGCTGGATCTCAGCTCACCTTTGAGAAGCTGCTTCGACAGTGCTGGTCGATGGTAGGGCGGCAGCTTCTCGTCGCCGAGGATGGTGATGTCCCCCTCGAACTTGAGCTCGCGGAGCCGTTCCGCCGCCCGCAGGCCCGTGAGCCCGCCGCCGACGACAACGATCCGTTCGTCCCGGTTCATCGGGCACGTACCTCCTGCAACTGGATTGCCTGCATCGGGCAGGACCGGGCTGCCGCCTGCGCCTGTGCGCGGCTCGCCGTGTCGGGGTCACGGACGTAGCGCAGCCGTCCGTCTTCCATGAGTTGGAACAGTTGTGGCGACTCTGCCTGGCAGATCCCGTACCGCTTGCACCGCTGGTTGTCCACGCTGACCTGCACCTTCCGGCCCATCCGCGGACCGGGTGGCGGCGGTGTGGCTACCGCCAGCTGGGTCTCGGCCGCGGCAGGCGCACCAGCGAGCAGGCCGGCGCGAGTCAGGATCCTCGGCGGTAGGAACCGAAGGATAGTCAGTGTGACCGCCGGTGTCAGCACCGTGATTCCGCCGAGCCACAACAGACCGAGGTGTCCGTTGTGGATGGCGCCGAACCACGAGTGCACGACCGTCATGCCGACCGCGGGGTAGGCGAACTGGTGGAACCGCAGCCAGCGCCGGTAGCGGATGAAACGCCGCAGGCCGGTCGAGATGAGGATCGCGGTCATCAGCTCGAGGCCGAGGATGCCCATGGTGTGACGAAGCTGACCGCCGAAGGGCACCGTGATGCCGAAGAGGTCGAGCCCCTGCTCGCGGAGCAGGAGGAACACGATCGCGTGGGTGAAGCCGGTCGCGATGGTGAACGTCGCCAGGATCATGTGGCCCGAGCGGATGGCCTGGTGGCCGGTCAGCCTGCGGATCCAGCCGGTGTAGGTGAACACGCCCCAGCAGAGCGTCAGGCACATGAAGACGTACGACAGGCGCGCTGAGAGGGCCGCGACCTCACGAATGCCGATGTCGTGCTGTGGCAGTGCGACGACAACGTCGATCATTCCGCCGTCCCGTGTGCGCTGAAGGTGCGGACGATGGCGATCGTGGCCGCCATCATCAGGGCCGCCACCACGGCGGCGAGCATCAGGTCTCCACCTGACAAGTGGTTCTCCGGGGTGTTGTAGGTCCGTGCGCCGGCCTCGGCGAACATGCCGTGCTGTGCGTCCACGTCACCCGTGGCCTCCAGCAGGGTCATGTGCCGCATGACGATCGTGTTGGCCTGCGTCGCGAAGTCGCGGATGACCGTGTTGCGGGTCCCGGCGCGTACCTCGGCGATCAGCCCGAAGACCGTGCCGTGTGCGGCACGCAGGCGGTCGGCGAAGACCTTGTCGAAGTCGTCGTCGGAGGCGGCCCGGATCTCGTCCATCCACTTCGCCGTCGACGAGGAGGGCTTGTCCGGCAGCTGCGCGCCGAACTGGCCGGCCAGCTGCTTGATGGCCACGTCGAGCTTCGTGTGGTCGGCGTTGATCGTCTTGCCGGCCGCGCGGACCTTGTCGGTCTGTCCGCGTTCGACGGCGAGCTTGCCCATCGGGATTTCCCAGAGGTTGGCGAACCGAATCACCCTGAGGAACTCGCGGTCGAGGCTGGACAGTGGTTGTTGTGCGCTCTGTTGGACCACCTGGGGCTGCGCCTGGCTGGCCACGGCGAAGCCCACTGCTGGGCACGCCGCACCGAGGATCACCAGGAACGAGGCCGCGATCCATCGAACAAATCTGCGTCGCATGATTTGTTACCGCCCGCGTTTCAGTTCTTTTCCGTCCCTATATGTGACGTTAATGTTTTCGCGGGCATGGAGTCGCTGTACTCACTGCTCGGACCTTCGCGCAGCTGGCAGCCACCGAGGAGGAGCCCGAAGACAGTTACCAGTACAGCGAACCCGGCAACTCTAGAGCCACGCATCCTCATGGATGAACTCCTCTGCAGTAGATATCAGAACGATTACGCTACGTCAAGCGTTTTGTTGCAGGCACGCGTCGTTGCAGGTGCTACCGGTATATACGTTTGATAACGACACACGCGTTCAGTTCACTCAGCGGTAGATATGTGACGTGGGTCACATCACCCGGTCGGGCGATCAAGTTCGTCAGGGGTCCAGCCGATAAAGCGCAGGTCCCGGGCTGTTCAGTAGCGTTCAGTAGCGGATGCGAACCAGGTTCGCATGACGGAGAGCCTCGGCGGCCCCCGTCGGGCAGGCGGCTCCGTACAGTACCTCCGCGTCGAACGCACCGACGAAGGCCCATATCCCCTGGTCGTAATGTCCCGATACGGGCTGAAAGTGACCATCGTCTGCCCGCCCGCACACGCGAAGGCCGAACGGGACGCGCTCCACGGTCAGACGGACCGGAGCGCACGGCAGCGGGACCACGCCACGCTGCTGGGACCGGCCTCGAAGACCGGTCGCTGAGGAGAGAGAGCCTGACGCGGTGGGCACACGGCCCACCGCGAACGGCTAGATCGGAACGCTTACTACCTCTTCGGCGTTCGCACCCATGGTCTCGATGGTGATGGCCTTGACGTCGTCGGGCGAGACGAGCGCCATGCCGGCCAGGCGGCTGCGCTTCGCACCCTCCGCCGAGACCTGCCAGGTGCCTGCCAGCACCTTGTCACCCTCTTTGGAGATGACGTACAGCGCACACGGCTTTCCCTCCGGCAGGCCGGTTGCCGTGGCGTCCACCCACACCCAGCCCTTCTTCGGCTCCAGCGCGACGTTCATGGTCGCGCCGGTCTCCGAGTCGGTGGCGTCGGCGATGCGGGCGTTGGACGGGGTCGTCGCGACGGTGAACGTCGGTCCGGCCACGTTGTCCGTCGGCGCCGTCTGCCTGCCGAGCACGATGCCACCGCCGAGTGCCACGACCACCGCCGCGGCAGCCGCGACGTACACGCCGGTCATGCGCCTGCGTGGTGGTGCCGCGGCCTCGGTCTCGGTGGCGACCCTGCGCAGCGTGCGCCGCAACAGCAGGTCGCCGTGCTCGGGTGGTCCGTCGAGGAACGCCTCCGGCGGCACCTGGTCGAGTGCCCGCCGGATCATCATGAGCTCCTGCACCTCACGCTGACACTCACGGCAGCCGTTGAGGTGGTCGTGCACCATCCGCGCCTCGGCCGGATCAAGTGCGCCGATCGCGTACGCGCCGAGCTGTGCCCGGTCGTGCGCTGGTCCGCTCATCGCCGCACCTCCCCCGACTGACCCAAGGACTGCGCCAGCTGTGCCCGCAGCGCGCGGACCGCGTGGTATGTCCTCGATTTCACGGTGCCGGGGGCGATGCCCAGCACAGCGGCTGTCTCGTTGACAGTCCTGCCACGGTAGTAGAGCTCGACGAGCACCGCCCGGTGCTCGGCTGACAGGCCGTCGAGAGCGCCCATCACGGTCATCGTGTCGACCACCGTGTCCGCGTGGTCACGCTGTGCGGCTGGGACGTCGACCGGCTGGTTGACCTCCATCGGCCGCACCGCACGGGCCCTGGCCCGGTCGGTGACGAGGTTGCGGGCCACCGTCAGCAGCCACCCGCGAACCGAGCCGACACCTGAGCGCAGCGCGTCCGCGTGTTTCCACGCCCGCAGCAAGGTCTCCTGCACGACGTCCTCTGCCGCCGCACGGTCGCCGGTCAACCTGGTCGCGTAGTCCAGGAGGCTCCGGCCGTGCTCGGCGTAGAGGGACTTGATCAGGTCTTCGGCCGGGTTCCCAGCGGCTACGCGCCGAGAACGTCGTCCGATCATTGCCACGGCCGCCATCACCTGCCCGATTGGCCGGTCGATGAGCAGGGTACTTGAAGCAACTTCGCTCACGACAGGAACACGAGTGTGAACCGGGTTCGGTTCACGCCAACGAGATCTGATTCCCGGACACCTTAACGGCACGCGCCGACAGTGGTGCAGTGGCGGGTCCCTGCGAGACCGACCCGTCCAGCTTGAACTTGCTGCCGTGGCACGGACAGTTGATGGTGCCCCCGGAAACCTGGTCGACAATACAGCCCTGGTGGGTGCAGACGGCCGAGAACGCCATGAACTTGCCCGCGCTGGGCTGTGTCACGACGATCTCCTGGTCGGCCAGGATCTTGCCGCCCCCGACGGGTACCTCCGCCGTGGACGTGAGGGCCTTCCCGCCGCCGCCCGGTGGCGCGGTGGTGTCCGGGGCCGTCGTCTCCGGCGCGGTCGTCTCCGGCGCCGTGGTCTCCGGCGCGGTCGTCTCCGCGGGAGGTGCCGCACCGCCGGTGACCAGCTCGCCGTACTCGTTGACGCTCACCGCGGCAGCGGGCAGCGGCTGTGTGGCGGGGCCGGTGTCGACCGCGCCGTCCAGCTTGAACTTGCTGCCGTGGCACGGACAGTTGATGGTGCCGTCGACGATCTCGTTCACCACGCAGCCCTGGTGCGTGCACACCGCCGAGAAGCCCTTGAACTGCCCGGCTTCCGGCTGTGTGACGACGAGCTTCTGCGCCTCGAAGATCTTGCCGCCGCCGACCGGGACGTCCGCGGCCTTGCCGAGGACCTCCCCGTCCTGCTGCGTCGTGGTCTTCTCACTGCCCGCCGCCCCCTCGTCGGGGAACTGTGGACCGCCGTAGCGGGCACAGGCGGCACATGCGGCGCCCACGGCTACGAACCCCACCGCGGCGCGGCGGGGGATCTGCTGTGTCATGTTAGAAACTCACCCCGTACTCGGAGAAGAACCACAGGGAGGACGTCACCCACAGGCCGACGAGCCCGGTGAACACCGCGGAGCCGACGACGGGCAGCACCCAGCCGGGCGTGCGCGAGCGGGTCAGGACGACCATCTTGCAGACGAACAGGCCGTAGAAGAAACAGCCGAAGAGCGAGTGCAGCAGCACCCGGGTGTCGAAGGTCTGGAAGCCGAGCGCGTAGAGACAGTGTGCGGCGACCGGCAGCGAGACGATGACCGCGATGCGGCCCGACCAGCGGTGCATGACGGCGGTGCCGTGGCCCGCGGTCCAGCCGGGGAGCCTGCCCCACATGGCCATCGCGGACAGCACCTGGACGATCGCGAGCACGACGGCCACCGAACCGAGCCACGCCTTGGCGGCGATGCCACTGGAGAAGCCCGCCAGGTTGAGTGCCTCACCCGTCGGCTCGTGCATCTTGCCGTACGCACCGAGTGCGATGGCCACGAGCGCGCCGATCGCCAACGCCGCGATGACGCCACCGATGCCGCGTTGTTCGTGGTCCGGCTCCTCGTCGTCGAAGGACAGCGCGGGCACGTTCGTCGCGGTGACCCACTGCTGGCCCTCGTGCGTCGGGAAGCCGGTCTGCGAACCCGGGACGGGCTGGGTCAGGTCGGGAAACTCGTTCAGGTCGGTCAGGTCGTGGTCCGGGGGTCGCCCGCTCGGCCCGAAATCAGGCGGCAAGGTCATCGGAAGTCTCCTGTCGTGCTACCGGAACGGACCGCCCCGGCACCCTCTTTCGCATGGCGTCGAAGTGGGTTCCCCCGCGGAACCCGCTCAGCCGAAACTGGTCTCGCCCGTGACCTTCTGCGCAGGCACGAACTTGCCGCCGACGGTAGCCCCACCCTTTGCCGGGTCGAGCGCGGGTGCGGCCGCCTCACGGTTGCCCGTGCGCGTGATGCCGACCTGCTTGCCGCTCGGCAGGATGATCCAGCCGGTGGTGGTCTCGCCGTTCTCGCCTCGGTAGAGGCCGGCGGGCGGCGGTGCGACGACGATGCTGAACTCGTGCGGCACGCCGCCGATCATCAAGGCGCCCTTGAGCGCGTTGTCGGCGTCGAGCCGGCCGGTCAGCGTGTTCGCGCCGTCCTTGGACGAGAGCTCCATCGTGCCGTTCTCGGCGGAGCCCTTGAGCCACGACTCGACCGCGGCGCCGTCGCACAGGTACGCGGAGGCGTCCGTGCCCTTCACGGCGACCGCGATGTAGAGCGGGCTGTCGACGGTCTTGCCCGCGTAGACGGCCTCGGCCGGGAAGGCCGGACCGGGCGGCGGCGCCTTCGTGGTCGGGACGTCACTCGTCTCGACCGGCGGCGGTGCCGTCGTCGTGGGAGCCGGCACGCCGTTGTTGGCCGGCGGCGGCGGTGGTGTCTCGGTCTGTGTAGCCCCTGCCGGTGACGGTGTCGGCGATGGACCAGCCGCGACGAGTCCTCCCGCCGCGTTGGCCGTCATCAGGCCGACGAGGCCACCGACCACCACAACCGCGGTGACCAGGGGACCGCGCTGCGCCATGTGCTTCTCCTGTTCGTACGTCAGCAACGAGAATGAGCCACCCGCCCGCTTGCGAGATACACGTACCGACGCCTGGCGCGGTTCATTGCCCGAAGGTCCGTCCTTCGGGTCGGCCCGGCGTGACCAGGGCGCACACGTCCCCGCGGGGTCGGTGTCAGCCGGCCGCGCCGAGCTGGGTCACCTGCGTCAGCGCGACGTCGACCGTCCTGACCGGGTCGGTGATCGGGAACTGGACCGCCCGGATCGTCCGGTCCGGGTCGACGATCATGGTCAGGCGCTTGAGGCGGTCGACGCCGGAGGCGCGGAACGTCGGCAGCCGCAGTGCGGCGGTCAGCGTCAGCTCGTCGTCCGACAGCAGCGGGAACGGCAGGTCCACGTGCTCGGCGAACGCACCCAGCTCGTCGGTGCGCTGGGTGCTCAGCCCGTGCACCGTCGCGCCGAGCGCCCTGAACTCGTCGTAGCGGTCGCGGTAGGTGGTCGACTCCAGCGTGCAGCCCGCGGCGCCCGGGATGTCCCCCCAGTCCGGCGGGAGCGGGTTCCCGACCGGGACGAACGCGCCGGGGAACGCGTACAGCACGGTCCACGACCGGCCGACCGGGTCGAGGAGCTCGCCGTCGTCCGCTGCCACGCGCAGTTCGGGGACGCGTCTGCCGACAAGGCCCCGCACCCGCCGCGCCTCGGCCGAGGACGGGGCGGTGGTGGCGGACAGCGAGCCGTCGCCGGACACGTGGCGGGTGCCCCAGTCCTGTAACGCGATGAGCACCGGCAGCAGGCCGTGGCCCTTGTCCGTCAGGCGGTACTCGAACCTCGGCGGGCGCGCCGAGTAGTCCACCTTCTCGACGATCCCGTTGGCCACCAACGCCTTCAGCCGCTCGGTCAGCGTCTTGCGGCTGACGGCGAGCGCCCGCTGCAGGTCGTCGAACCTGACGGTCCCGCCCGCGATGTCCCGCACGACCAGCAGCGTCCACCAGTCGCCGACGACGCCGAGGGCCTGCGCGATGGCGCAGTCGGCGTCGACCAGTTCGCTGTGCTTCACGTCCGTAACCCTCTCGCTTCGGGGCCCTCGTGCCAATAGAGTGAGTTCCCATTGTGAACTTACTACTGGGGAGGGTGCATGTTCTGGCGCTACTGGTCGGCGGCGGCGGTCAGCCAGTCCGGCACGGCGGTCACCGCGGTCGCGCTGCCGCTGGTCGCGGTCACGACGCTGGACGCGTCGGCGTTCGAGGTGAGCCTGCTGACGGTCGCGACCTACCTCGCGTGGGCGGTGATCGGGCTGCCCGCGGGGGTGTTCGTCCAACGCCTGCCGCTGCGGGCGACGCAGATCGTGATGGACGTGCTGCGTGCGGTCGCCATCGGTTCGGTGCCGGTGGCGTGGTGGCTGGGCGGGCTCACGATGACGCACCTGGTCGCGGCGGCCCTGGTCATCAGCTTCGCGAACGTCGTGTTCGACGTCGGCAGCCAGACGTTCCTGCCCTCGATCGTCAGCCGTGAGGAGCTGACCAGGCGCAACAGCCTCGTGTCGGCGACGCACTCCGCGACCATGCTCGGCGGCCCCAGCATCGGCGGCGTGGTCGTGCAGGTGCTCGGTGCCGTGCCGACGCTCCTGGTGGACGCGGTGAGCTTCGTCGTGTCGGCAGTGCTGCTGCGCGGCCTGCCCAGGGGGTCGGCACCCGCGGAGCCGGACCGCCCACCGATGGGCGTGATGATCCGCGAGGGCTGGCATTTCGTCACCCGGCACCCGGTGATGGGGCCGTGCATGTGGGGCGCGACCGCCGACAACTTCGCGAACGGCGCGCTCATGGCGATCATCCCGGTGTTCCTGGTGCGTGACCTGCACGCCTCCCCCGCGCTGGTCGGGGTCCTGATCGCCGCGGACGGGGTCGGCAGCCTCATCGGCGCCACCCTCGCGCCGTGGCTGACCGCCAGACTCGGCAGCGCGCGGGCACTGCTGGTCGGCGCGGTCGGCGGCGCGGCCGTGGCGCTGCTGATGCCGTCTGGCCACGGGGTGTGGGGCATGGTGGCGTTCGCCGTGGCCAACGTCGGGTTCGGCATCGGGGTCGTGGTGTTCAGCATCAACGCGCGGACACACCGCCAGGTGGCGAGCCCGCCGGAGCTGCTGTCCCGCGTGATCGCGACGGTCCGCATCGTGTCCTGGGGCGCGATCCCGTTCGGCGCCCTGCTCGGCGGCACTGTCGCGACGGTGCTGGGACCGCGAGGCGGCCTGTGGGTGGCATGCCTGCTGACACTGGTCGGCCCCGCGGTGGTGTGGTTCAGCCCGATCCGCCGACTGCGGGACCTGGTCGACGCACCAGCGCCAGTTGCTCCGGCACCAAGCAGATAGTGGCCGCCCCCGCCAGCACCCACGCTGACCGCGAACCGCGGAGATCGCCATGGCACGACGGGAGAGACTTGCTCTGTAACCCCTTATAGGGTTACATATGGGGTCATGCGGATCGTTCTGGCGGTGACGGTGTTCCTCCTGCTCGTGATCGCGTTCGTCTAGAAGCCGATCGGCAGGCCCGCGTAGTTCTCGGCGAGGCCGGTGGACCCCGCGACGCTGCTCGCCACCCACCGCAGCTGCGACAGCTGGAGCTGCGCGTCGAACTCGTCGCCGCTCGCGTGCAGCATCGTGGTCATCCACCACGAGAAGTGCGTGCAGCGCCAGACCCGCCGCAGCGCACGGTCGGAGTACTCGTCGGCGAGCCGGGAGTCCTTCTCCCGCACCAGGGCCACGAGTGCGGGCGCCAGCAGCGCGACGTCGGACACCGCCAGGTTCAGGCCCTTCGCGCCGGTCGGCGGGACGATGTGGGCGGCATCGCCTGCCAGGAAGACCCGGCTGTGCCGCATCGGCGCCTGCACGAGGCTGCGCATCGGCAGCACGCTCTTCTCCGTGATCGGCCCCCGCGTCAGCTTCCAGCCGTCCTGCCCGTGCCCGAGGCGCGTGGCGAGGGCGTCCCAGATCCGCTCGTCGGACCACTCCCCGATGTCCGTGTCCGCGGGCACCTGCAGGTAGAGGCGGGTGACCGTGGGCGATCGCATGGAGTTGAGTGCGAACCCGTCCGGGTGCCAGGCGTAGATCAGCTCATCGGTGGAGGGCGCCACCGACGCGAGCACGCCGAGCCACGAGTACCCGTACGTTCGCTCCCACGTGCGCCCCGGCACCACCGACCGGGTGGGCCCGAACGAGCCGTCGCACCCCACGACGACGTCCGCGTCGAGCCGGGTCTCGACGCCGTCGACGGTGAACGTCACGTACGGGTCGTCCGGGTCGTGGACCTGGGTGTCCCGCACGTCGTAGCGCACTTCCTGACCCGCCGCGTCCCGTGCCCTGCCGAGGTCCTTCTGCACCTCCGTCTGCCCGTAGACCCACACACCGCGCCCGACGAGGTCGTGGAAGTCGATGTGGTGCCGCTCGGCGGGCCACTGCAGGTAGATCCCCCGGTGCTCGTCGCCCTCCCGCGTCAGCCGGTCGCCCAGCCCGACGGACTTCAGCAGCTCTACGCTCGAGTGCTCGAGGATGCCCGCCCGGATGCGGGACTCGACGTAGTCACGCGTCCGTGTCTCGACCACGACCGACTCGACGCCACCCGCCGCGAGCAGGTGTGACAGCAACAGACCGGCAGGCCCCGCGCCGATGATGGCCACCTGGGTACGCATGGCACCAGTCAAGACCGGCACCCCGGTCCGCGCCAATCAGTCGCTTTCACCCAGTGGAAGGCTGCGGCCGATCCCCTGTGCCGCGACCTGGAGCGCGGCCACCAGTCGCGGCCGTGACCGGCCGAGGCTCGGCACGACCATGCCCAGCGCGGCGACCACGGGACCGCCCGCCACCCGGATGGGCACCGCCACCGAGCACGCGCCGAGGCTCATCTCCTCACTGGTCTGCGCGAACCCGTCGCGGAGCACCCGGCGCAGCTCGGCACGCAGTCGACCCGGTTGGGTGATGGTGTACGGGGTGATGCGGTTCAGGTTCGTGAACACCCAGGCCCGCACGTCGTCCGGGGCGTGCGCGAGCAGCACCTTGCCGACGCCGGTCGCGTACAGCGGCAGCCGGGAGCCGACGTCGCTCACCACCGGCACCGAGACGTGCCCGGCGAGCCGGTCTACGTAGAGCGCCGAGGTGCCGTCGCGCACGGCGAGGTGGACGGTCGCGAGCGTGGCACCGTAGAGGTCGTGGAGGAAGGGCGAGGCCACCTGCCGCAGTCCTGACTGGACGGGCGAGAGCAGCCCGAGGTCCCACAACCGCCTGCCGACGACGTACTCCCCTGTGGTGCGCCTGGTCAGCGCTCCCCACTCGACCAGCTCGTTGACCAGCCGGAACGCCGTCGCGAGCGGCAGGTCGGCCCGCTTGGCGAGGACAGTCAGCGTCATGCTCCGGTGCTCGCCGTCGAACGCGCCGAGCAGCGCGAGCACCCGGGACGCCACGCTCGCCCCCGGGCTCCGGCCGTTCCCCGCCACCCCGATCGATCCTTCCGCTGAGTGGAAGCCAAGTCTCGCACCCGCAGGCCGTCCGGCCTAGTTTCCAGGATGTGACCGAAGCCCCGCCTCGCGGCGTCACGCCGCCGGCCGCGTCGTCCGACGCAGCGGCCGCCACCCAGGACGAGATCAACGCCGAGATCGCCGCCATCGCAGCCACCCGAACGGGCGACGAGCCACAGCCCCGGCTCGACTACGCGCCGTATCGCAGCAGCATCCTGCGGCACCCGACCAAGGCGCTCCACCAGGCCGACCCCGAACTGGTCGAGCTGGTCGCGCCGGTGTTCGGCCACCAGGACGTCGACGCGCTCGAGTCGAACCTGACCATCCAGCACCGGGGCGAGCCACTCGGCGAGCGGATCGTCGTGACCGGCCGGATCATCGACGGCGACGGCAGGCCGGTCGCGAACCAGCTGGTGGAGATCTGGCAGGCCAACGCGTCCGGCCGCTACGCCCACCAGCGGGACCAGCACCCGGCGCCGCTCGACCCGAACTTCACCGGCACCGGCCGCTGCCTCACCGGGCCGGACGGCTCCTACCGGTTCACGACGATCAAGCCGGGCCCGTACCCGTGGCGCAACCACGACAACGCGTGGCGGCCCGCGCACATCCACTTCTCGCTGTTCGGCACCGACTTCACCCAGCGGATGATCACCCAGATGTACTTCCCCGGCGACCCGCTGTTCGCGATCGACCCGATCTTCCAGTCGATCGTGGACCCGAAAGCCCGCGAACGGCTGATCGCGACCT
This sequence comes from Actinophytocola oryzae, assembly GCF_004364325.1. GTDB lineage: Bacteria > Actinomycetota > Actinomycetes > Mycobacteriales > Pseudonocardiaceae > Actinophytocola > Actinophytocola oryzae. The sequence continues at coordinate 728,879 of NZ_SOCP01000003.1, forward strand.
ACGACCACGGCGTGACCGTGCCCGAGACCTCGACCGGCTACCGCTGGGACATCGTGCTCACCGGCGGTCACCGCACCTGGACGGAGCCCTCATGACCGCGACCCCCGGCCAGACGATCGGTCCGTTCTTCGGCTACTCGCTCCCGTACGAGGGTGGCCCGGACCTGGTCCCGCACAACCACCCCGACGCGATCCGCCTGCACGGCTCCGTGCGTGACGGCGCCGGTGCCCCCGTGCCGGACGCGTTGCTGGAGATCTGGCAGGCCGACGGCGCCGGGAACGTGCCCGCGGTGGGTGGGTCGCTGCACCGCGACGGCTACACGTTCACCGGCTGGGGCCGCGCGGCGACCGACAACACCGGCCACTACACGTTCACGACCGTCGAGCCGGGTGCGCCGTTCATCGCTCTGACGGTGTTCGCGCGGGGTCTGATGAACCGGCTCTTCACCCGGATCTACCTGCCGGACGCGACCGACCCGTTCCTGGAGACGGTGCCGGCCGGGCGGCGTGAGACGTTGGTCGCACATCGCGAGCCGGAAGGGCTCCGGTTCGACGTCGTGTTGCAGGGTGAGGGGGAGACGGTCTTCCTCACCTACCCGGGGCACTCATGAGCAACGCATTCGTGTACGACGCGGTACGCACCCCCTTCGGCCGCTTCGACGGCGCGCTGTCGAAGGAGCGCCCGGACGATCTCGCCGCCGCGGTCCTGAGCGCGCTGGCCGAGCGGACTCCCGGACTGGACACCGGCCAGGTCGACGAGGTGGTGCTCGGGCTCGCGAACGGCGCGGGTGAGGACAACCGCAACGTCGGCAGGATGGCCGTGCTGCTGGCCGGCTACCCGGTGACCGTGCCGGGTTCGACGATCAACCGGCTGTGCGGGTCCGGGCTGGACGCCGTGATGTCGGCGTCGAGGCAGATCGAGACGGGCGACGCGTCGATCGTGGTGGCGGGCGGCGTCGAGTCGATGACCAGGGCGCCGTGGGTGCTGCCGAAGCCGGACCGCGCGTTCCCGGCCCGGGACGTGACCGCGGTGTCCACGACCCTGGGCTGGCGCCTGGTGAACCCACGCATGCCGAAGGAGTGGACGGTGTCGCTCGGCGAGGCCAACGAGCAGCTCCAGGAGGAGTTCGGCATCTCCCGGGAGCGCCAGGACGCCTTCGCCGAGCGGTCTCACCGGCTCGCGCACGCCGCCTGGGAAGCGGGTTTCTACGACGACCTCACCGTCCCGGTCGGGGACCTGACCCGCGACGAGAGCATCCGCGCGGACACGTCGCCCGAGAAGCTGGCCAAGCTCAAGCCGTCGTTCCGGCCGGACGGGACGATCACCGCGGGCAACGCGTCGCCGCTGAACGACGGCGCGTCCGCGGTGCTGGTGGCAGGCGAGTCCGCGGGCCTCGGCCAGGACCCGGTGGCGCGGATCGCCGGGCGGGCCGCTGCCGCGCTGGAGCCGCAGCGGTTCGGGTACGCGCCGGTCGAGGCCGCGAACCGAGCGCTGGAGCGGGCGGGCATCACCTGGTCGGACGTGGGCGCGGTCGAGCTGAACGAGGCGTTCGCCGTCCAGTCGGTGGCGTGTGTCGACGCGTGGAAGATCGACCAGGAGATCGTCAACACCCGGGGCGGCGCCATCGCGATCGGGCACCCGCTCGGCGCGTCCGGCGGCCGCATCCTCGGCACGCTGGCGAAGGTGCTGCGCGAGGACGGACACCGCTGGGGCGTGGCGGCGATCTGCATCGGCGTCGGCCAGGGGCTCGCGGTGGTGCTGGAGAACGTCTCGTGACGTCGCTGTGCGAGTCCGCCGACGAGGCCGTGGCCGGGATCTCCGACGGTGCCACGGTCCTCATCGGCGGGTTCGGCACGGCGGGCCAGCCGGTGGAGCTGATCGACGCGTTGTTGCGGTCGGGTCCGAGGGAGCTGACCGTGGTGTCGAACAACGCGGGCAACGGCGAGCACGGGCTCGCGGCACTGCTGAAGGCGGGCCAGGTGCGGCGGATCCTGTGCTCGTTCCCGCGTCAGAAGGACTCGTACGTGTTCGACGAGCTGTACCGGTCGGGCCGCATCGAGCTGGAGGTGGTTCCCCAGGGGAACCTGGCGGAACGGCTGCGTGCCGCCGGCGCGGGAATCGGCGCGTTCTACTGCCCGACCGGCGTCGGCACGCCGCTCGCCGACGGCAAGGAGACCCGCACCATCGACGGGCGGGACTACGTGCTGGAGTACCCGATCCACGGCGACGCCGCGTTGATCAAGGCACACCGGGCGGACACCCTCGGCAACCTCGTCTACCGCAAGACGGCGCGGAACTTCGGGCCCGTGATGGCCACGGCGGCGAAAGTGACCGTGGCACAGGTGCTTTCCGTGTCCGAACCGGGCACGCTGGACCCGGAGGCGGTGGTGACGCCCGGCATCTTCGTCGACCGCGTCGTCGCCTGCCCGTCACCGGCGGTGCTCGCGGAGGAAGGGGCGGCAGGGTGAGCCGAGGAGACCGGCTGGATCGCGCGGGTATCGCACGCCTCGTGGCACAGGACATCCCGCCGGGGTCGTACGTGAACCTCGGCATCGGCCAGCCGACACTGGTGGCCGACCACCTCGCCGAGGACTCGGGGGTCGTCCTCCACACGGAGAACGGCATGCTCGGCATGGGCCGCGCTGCCAAGGGGTCGGAGATCGACCCCGACCTGCTCAACGCGGGCAAGATCCCCGTGACGGAGACTCCTGGCGCGTCGTACTTCCACCACGCGGACTCGTTCGCGATGATGCGCGGCGGCCACCTGGACGTGTGCGTGCTCGGGGCGTTCCAGGTGTCGTTCACCGGCGACCTCGCCAACTGGCACACCGGCGAGCCGGACGCGATCCCCGCGGTCGGTGGCGCCATGGACCTGGCGATCGGCGCGAAGTCGGTGTTCGTGATGATGACGCTCTTCACCGATGCCGGCGCGCCGAAGCTGGTGCCGTCGTGCGACTACCCGCTGACCGGGCTGCGGTGCGTGAGCCGCGTGTACACGGACTACGGCGTTTTCCTGTTGGATCAGGACGGGGTGACGATTCGCGAAACTTTCGGAATCGAGGAACCCGACCTACGGGCCAAGCTGGGACTTTGACCTGACCACGAAGTTATCCGGTCGAGATTGAACCGTGATCGTCTACGTTCCGTATTCAGCTGTGTAAGCCGGCGTGTCCCTTTCCCCACATGAGGTGTGAAGATGTCGCCTGCCCACACGCAGCAAAAACACAGAAAACGTATCGCGATCCTGGTAGCCGGTCTCGTCACCGCCGGTGGCGTGGCCTGGGCGACGAGCGCGTTCGCGGCCACCGGCGACGAGGCCGCCACGCAGACCATCGTGTGCCCGACCCCGGTGATCGGCGACGTCCCCGCCGCCGCACAGGCCGAGGTCGACCGCGAACTCGCCAACCTCGACAAGCAACTCGCCGAAGCCAACACCCGCCTGCAGAACACCGTCGGGCAGGGCGGCGCCAACTTCGTCCAGAACGCGATCCTCGGCCCACTCGCCGACAAACGAGCATCCACCCTCGACCGCATCGCCATAGCCATCGGCCGCGTGGCCGACCGCCCGCAGGGCCTCGACCAGTTCGCGACCTGCGCACTTTCCGGCGGTGATGCCCAACCGGCCCCGACCACGACGACAACCGAGGTAACCGACGCCCCGCCCGCCACCGAGACAGCAGAGGAGCCCCCACCAGCCGCCGTCGGCCAGATCGTGTGCCCGACCCCGGTGATCGGCGACGTCCCCGCCGCCGCACAGGCCGAGGTCGACCGCGAACTCGCCAACCTCGACAAGCAACTCGCCGAAGCCAACACCCGTCTCCAGAACACGGTCGGGCAGGGCGGCGCGAACTTCGTCCAGAACGCGATCCTGGGACCACTGGCTGACAAACGAGCAGCCGCCCTCGACCGCATCGCCATAGCCATCGGCCGCGTGGCGGACCGCCCGCAGGGGCTCGACCAGTTCGCCACCTGTCAACTGACCAACTGACCACGAAATCCACGCGGTGCCGTCTCGAGCAATTCCCCGGCTCGAGGCGGCACCGTTTTACGTGCCCGGCCTCGTCACACCGGGAATCATCCCGTTATCAGTGGTCACAACGCCTTACCGGCCGTCCTCGGCCGAGGATTGCCGTCGACGGCGACACAGATTCCGTAGACCCGTGCGTGGTTAGTCCACCCGTTGACCCGACCGCGGTTGTTGCTGATCCGCACCCGCCCGCGAGCGTGGTCGACGGCCGACACGAGGTGCAGGTAGACAGCACCCGCGACACGGGCCAGCACGATGTCCCCCACCTCGACGGCGGCAGGGTCACACGGGGCGACGGTGACGAGCTGGCGGCTCCTGATGAGCGGGACCATGGAGGATCCGGTGGGGCGGAAGGAAACGGTCTCCCCGGCGGCGAGCCGTTCGGCAATCACTTTCATCATCGTGCCGCCAGTGTCGCGGCCCGGAGACCACACCCGCCACACAATTCCGCGAACGGTCCATTCACGCGCATCGGGCACCCGTCGCTGTCGGTGCCGCCGACTACGCTGGATCTCGGGGGGCCGACGGCCGCCATCGACCATGAACGGTCAGGAAGCGCGCCCGCCTCGGCTCAGGTGCCGGTCCAGCGCACTGGCCGACCTGCGCACGTGCCGCCGCGCCAGCCGCTCCGCCTGGTGCTGCTGCCCGGCCGCGATGGCGGCGACGATCTCGCCGTGCTCCGCGAGCGCCGCGTTCGGTCGCCCCGGCACCCGCGCCGACGTCGACCGCCCCAGGCGCAGCTGCCCGATCATGTTCTCCGCGACGTACTGCAACCGCCCGTTACCCGCCGCGGTCAGGATCTCCTGGTGGAACTGGACGTCGAGGTCGCTGTAGCCGGACAGGTTGTGCGCGGCGACCTCCTCGGTCTGCGCGTCCACCAGTGCCGCGAGCCGCGCGACCAGGTCGTCGCGGGTCGGCAGGGCCGCGACGCGTCGCGCGGCGATGCCGTCGAGCACCTCGCGCAGCTCGTACAGCTCCTGCATGTCCGCCCGGTTCACCTCGGGAACGAAGAAGCCCCGGTGCGGGTGCAGCACGAGGAACCCCTCGCGCTCCAACGCCGTCAGCGCCGCCTTCACGGGCGTGGCGGACAGCCCGAACTCCTCACACAGCGGCCGCACGCTCACGTGCGAGCCCTGCGCCAGACGACCGCTCAGTATCGCCTGGCGTAACTCTCCGTAAGCCATGCTGCTCAGCGTGCTTCTCGGCAGCGACACAGCCGTCCTTCCCGATGGTGGTGATCGGAAACACACTACCCACCACTCATCGGGTCCACGACAGCAGATCGTCTCAGTTCAGCGCATATTGAATCCAAAACTTCCTTTGCGCTTGCGAAATGCCTCGCGCCGCCCTGCTCAGGCCGTGCGGGCCCCTCGGCGTTCTGCCAGCTCGTCGTCGAACCGTGGCTGCAGGTAGTCGTCCAGCCCCTCCATCAGGCGGGCGACGTCCTGCTGCGGTCGCACGACCAGCCGCAGGAACTGGTTGCTCATGCCGAGCTTGTTGCCGCACTCGCGGATGAACACCTGGTGCCGCCCGATGAGGTGGTCACGCAGCTGTGTGCCGTCGATGCCCTGCCCCAGCTTCACGAGCAGGAAGTTCGCCTGCGACGAGTACACCGACAGCTCCGGCACGCGGGCGAGCTGCATGCCCATGCCGTAGCGGTCCCTGGCCAGCAGGCGCAGGCTCTCCCGGTACTCCGCACCGTGCGCGCCGAGCATGAACACGACCATCTCGGCCAGGGAGTTGAGGTTCCACTTGGGCAGGATCTTGCGCATCTTGCCCGCGAGACCGGGGTTCGCGACGAGGTAACCGAAGCGGATGCCGTGCAGGCCGAAGTTCTTGCCGAGGCTCTTCAGCACCACCACGTTCGGCCGGATCGCGGCCTCCATCGCGACCGACGGCGCGGGCTCGGCCTCCACGAAGTCGATGAACGACTCGTCGATCACCACGAGGTCCAGGTCGGACAGCTCGTCCATCAGCCGGATGACCTCGCGACGCGGCAGGTAGCCGCCGTCGGGGTTGTTGGGGTTGCACAGCACCGCGACGCGTGAACGGCGCTGGCGGATGAACCGCACGTACTCGTCGACGTTGAGCTGGAAGTAGTCGATCTCCCGCAGGGGGAACATGTCGACGCGCTTGCCCGTCTCCATCGGCTGGTCGGTCCAGCGGCCGAACGTGGGGATCGGGATCGCGAGGCTCTCGTGGACCCACATGTGGTCCATCCAGGTGATCAGCTCGGTGGAGCCGTTGGCCATGGCGAGGGTGGCGGGGTTGAGTCCGAGGACCCTCGCCAGCTGCCCGGTGATCGTCTCCGCGCTGCTCGGGTAGAACTTGAGCATCATCGTGAGGTTCCTGGCGAGCTCGTCGAACATCTCCGGCGTGGGGAAGTACGGGTTGCAGGGGATGCAGAAGTCCACCAGCTGCCGACCGTTCTCACCCATCTGTCTGGACAGCTCGAAGAACGACGGGCTGTGCGCGGTGTGCTGGAAGAGCCCCGCGTCCACGCTGTGGCGCATCGATCAGGTCCGTTCGCTCGTGCCGGTGGGTCACAGCAAGATACGTATGGGCGGAACGACCAGTTCACGGAATGGTCTCGCGTGCATCTCGCCGGGGTAACGTCAGACCCTCCTGACCACGTGCAACAGGTATTCCTTGCGGTTGAGCGGATTGTGGTCAGACCGGGGCCGGGTGGGCACCTCGCCGGTCACCTCGCGGTAGTGGTCGAAGCCGCTCTCCAGCACCCCCTCGCCACGGGTGAGCGGCGGCAGCCGCTGCGACAGCGCGTGTACTCGCTCGGCCGGGATGTCGCCCTCCACCACGGCGGTGGTGTCGCCGACGGTCGTGCCCAACGGCACCGCACGGTGGCGGACCAGCACCGGGAGCACCGCCGGGTACACGTCGTCCGGCATCTCCAGCCGGAACCGGTGCATCGGCTCGAACACGAGCGTGCCCGCCTGCGCGAGCGCCGACATCAGGACCAGCGGGGTCAGGTTGCGGAAGTCGCCCGCGGTGCTCGACATGGTCTTGTCGAACGTGCCGTGCGAGTGGCTCTGCCTGGCCCAGTAGCCGGAGTGCGTCATGGTGACGACGACGTCGGTCACCGACCAGCCGTGGAGGCCCTGCGCGAGCGCCGCGTGCACGCTCTCCTCGACGGCGGTGAAGAACGCGTAGGGCATCGACCCCAGCTCCACCCCCAGCTCGAACCGCACGCCGGACCCGACGGGCCCCGGCTCGACCCGCAGGCCGACCGTGGCCAGGAACGGCCCGGTGCCGATGAGTTCGACGTCGGAACCCACTCCGGCGGGTCGCTCGACGTGGATGGTCGTCGTCTGACGGAAGGCGACCTCGATGTCGTACTCCTCGCGCAGCGTCGCCTCGATGACCTCCTTCTGCACCTCGCCGTAGAGGGACACGGAGATCACCTGGTCGTCCTGCCGCAGGTTGATCAGCGGGTCCTGCTCGGCCAGCTGGGTGAGCGCGGCGTGCAGCGCGCCCCTGTCGGACTGGCATGCCGGCGTCACGACGGTCTCCAGCGTCGGCGGCGCGAAGTGGCGCCTGGTGTCGGCGGCGGGCTCGCCGATCGTGTCGCCGACGCGGATCCCGCCGAGGCCCCACAGCTTCGCGATGCGCCCGGCGCCGACCTCGTCCGAGGTGCCCGTGCCGAACACGCTGATCGCCGTGACCTTGCCCGAGGGCAGCCGGTCCCGCACGCGCAGGGTGCCGTCGAACATCCGCACGTAGGCGATCTTCTCCCCCGCCGGGCCGCGCTCGACCTTGAACACGGCACCGGCGGGGGGACCGTCATGTGTGGACACCGTGGGCAGCAGGCTGGTCAGTCCGGCCATCAGCTCCTCGACACCCGCGCCGGTGATCGCGGAGCCGAAGTAGACCGGATGGACGTCCCTGGTGTGGGTGGCAAGCGTTTGCCTCAGGCGTTCCTCACTCACCTTCGCACCGTTGACGTACGCGGCGAGCAGGGCGTCGTCGTGCTCGGCGAGCGTCTCGAACGCGTCGGTCAGGTCGGCCCGGACCGCAGGCGCGAGACGCGTGGTGATCTCGCGGAACACGCGGTCCGGGTCGGCGCCGCGGCGGTCGGTCTTGTTGACGAAGACCAGCGTAGGGATACGCAGCCGACGCAAAGTCCGCATGAGCACACGCGTCTGCGCCTGCACCCCCTCGACGGCCGAGACCACGAGCACGGCACCGTCGAGCACACTCAGCACCCGCTCCACCTCGGCGATGAAGTCCGGATGACCGGGAGTGTCGATGATGTTGACGGTCGTGTCGTCAACGCGGAACGACACCACGGCCGAACGAATCGTGATGCCACGACGACGTTCGAGCGCCATCGAGTCGGTCTGCGTCGAGCCGGCGTCGACGCTCCCCAACTCGTCGATCACGCCCGCGTCGAGCAGGAGCCGCTCCGTCAGGCTGGTCTTACCGGCGTCGACATGCGCGAGAATCCCGAGGTTCAACGAATGCACGAAGGTTCATGTCCTCTGCGTGGGTGGCAGTTGGCTGGGTGGACATGAACGCTCGCCGCATGGCGGAACCCCCTGGTCTCGGGCTTACCGGTCCACGAAAGCAGACCCACCGGTCGCCGACAACCGAATATCCGGTCGCCGCCAGGCGCCGCTCTGGGTGGCGAGGCGCCACGGCGTCATCCTGAGCACGATGATGTTCGGGTCGCGGTGGTCGTCGGCGCCGAGGATGCGCGGGTCGTACCCCAGGGGTGGCTCGGCGGCCTCGAAGAGGTCCCAGACCTTTCGCCGGGTGGGCTCGTCGTCGAGGAACTCGGCGTCGCACTCGGCGACGGCGGTGTCCTGTGTCGGGCTCCAGTACGAGCAGGAGACGTGCGGCCGACGAGGCCATCCGCAACCGACGGGTGCGCCCGCCAACCTGAGCGCCCCCATGCACTGAAGGACGCCTTCCTAACGCTGGACGTTACGAAGGACGCCTTCAGTGCAGCTGGTGGGCCGCGTACCGGTGTAGCTCGACCGGGTCGTGGGCGCTGATCGTCTCGATCTCCGTGCCGTGGTCGGCCACCAGTGTGCGCAGTCGGTCCTGGTTGGACAGGCGGGTCGTGCGGTCGGTCTCCACGAGACGCTGGAACACCCGCAGACCGCGGGGGCACGCGTCGGCCGAACCGGTCTCGCCGTGGAAGAAGTACGCGTCGCCGCAGTGGAGGAGCCACCTGTCGCCCGTGCGCACCGCCACCCCCGCGTGGCCCAGCGTGTGGCCGCCGAGCGGGACGATCAGGAACTCGTCCGCCGGCAGTCCGTTCAGCTCGTGCACCGCCTCGAAGCCGAACCACGGCTCGCCGCCCGTCTCGTAGGTCTGCCAGTCCGGGTCGTGCGACCACTGGGCCGGCCGGAACCGGTGACGGTCACGCGTGTTCGCCTGCGCGAAGGCGTTGCCCCGCTCCGCGGCGTACACGTGCACCTTGGCGTTCGGGAAGTCGCGCAGGCCACCGGCGTGGTCCAGATCGAGGTGCGTGAGCACCACGTGCCGCACGTCCTCCGGCCGGAAGCCCAGGCCGACCACCTGCCGCACGGCCGTTTCCCCGACGTCGAGCACCGGCCGGGCCACCTGCCTGAACCAGCCGGCCAGCGAGCCCTTCGGGTTGGTCACGTCGTCGACGCCCAGCCCGGAGTCGACCAGCACCAGACCGTCGTCCGCCTCGACCAGCAGGCAGTGGCACACCATCGTCGACCTGCGCAGCAGGCCCGGCCCTCCGTCGATCAGGCCGCCGCCGAGCGGCCGCATGGTGCCACAGTTCAGGTGGTGAACTCGCATTACCTCGCCCCTTCGATGAGTACGCGCAGGTCGGCGCCGACCTGACGCAGTGGCGCCACGTCGCGCCGGGTCCTGGCCAGCAGCAGCGCACCCTCGACCGCCGCGAGCACCGTCGTCGCGAGGCCGGCCGCGCGGTCGGCGGGAATCCCCTGTCGGACAAGGAAATCCGCGACCACCTCCAGCCACGACGCGTACGCGGCCGTACACGCCTCGCGGACCTGCTCGCTGTCGGCCGCGACATCCAACGCGACCGTCGCGACCGGGCAGCCGTTCCTGAAGTCCGACGCCACCAAGTGCTCGGCGAACATCGCGAGTGCGCCCTCCAGGTCGTCCGCGGCACGCAGGCCGGTGCGGATCTCGTCGGCCGACAGAGCCACCGACTCGGCGGCGAGCTGCTCCTTGCCCCCGGGGAAGTGGAAGTACAGTGAGCCCTTGGGCGCCTGCCCCTCCGCGATCACCTGGTTGAGCCCCGTCGCGTGGTAGCCCTGCGTGCGGAACAGGGCAGCCGCGGTCCTGAGCAGACGCTCGCGCGTCTCGCCGTGCTTTGCCATGACCAAAACTATATAGACCGGTCTAGTTCAGGACAAGCTCAGTAGTACCTGCGCAGGTCGGGCCACAGCCGCGACCACGGCCGGGCCGGACCGTCACACAACCACACGTCGGTGCCGACCTCGTCGTTGTCCCAGTCGTAGCCGATGTCGATCTCGGTGACCCGCTCGCAGCCGGTGAAGTCGCGGCCGGGGTCGACGCCGACCAGCACCACCGGGCCGGACATCGAGTCGGCGGGCGGCCCCCAGTCCGCGTAGGACATGTGGCCCGAGTACGGAACAGGCACACCGAGTTCCGCATGGAAACGCTCTATCGCGCCCGCCTCGCCGAAGTTGCCCGCGAAGATCACCGCACGGTCGCGGTCGGCGGCCGGGATCCGGTCCCACACGTCCGCGACGGTCGTCGCGAACTCGTGCCAGCCGACCTGCTCACCCTGCTCGGCGTTCATCGCGACGACCGGGCCGAGCGCGGCGGCCGGCAGCAGCGGGAGGCCGACCACCGTCGACACCAGCGCGCCGACGACCGCGGCCACGCCTGCCCCCACCCGGCGACCACGACCGCCTCGGGCGAGCCAGCGCGACGTGGGCTCCGCACCCGCCGCCGTCATCAGCACCAGCAGCGGGATCGAGTAGTACGGCTTGCCGCCCAGCACCAGCAACACCACGCACAGCACGGGATAGGCCAGCGCGAGCGCCCGTGCGTCCGGATCGCGGAACAACCGCACGATGCCCGCCACCCACACCGGCACGAGCACCGGCGAGACGTAGACCAGCTGCATGGGCACGAACAGGATCCGGCTCTCCGCACCGTCGTCCTGGCTGATGCCGGACGCGACGGTGAGCAACGGGAAGTCGTGCGCCGCCTGCCACACCAGGACCGGCGCGGCCACCACGAGCGCGACCCCGACACCGGCGGCGAGCCACCAGGTCCGCAGCACCGAACGGGGACCGAGGACCAACAGCGACACGCCGATCGCCAGTACCAGCACCAGGATCAGCCACTTGTTGGCCATCCCGACGCCGACGGCCGCGCCGACCGCGAGCCACCACCGGCCGTCGCCCGTGCGGAACAGCCGCAACGCGAACAGGCCGACGAGCGCCCACAGCAGCATGTCGACGGAGTTGGTCGTGAGCATGTGCGACACGACCACGGCGTAGGCCGACAGCGCGGTCGCCACGGCGGCGAACACCTGCGCGTCACGCCCGCCACCCAGCTCACGGGCCACGAGCGCGACCACCACGACCGTCGCGGCGCCGAGCAGGGTCGCGACGACGCGCAGGCCCGTCGGGGTGTCGCCGAACACGGCGGTGGACAGCCGCGCGAGCAGCGGTGTGATCGGCGGCTGGTCGACGTACCCCCAGTCCGGCCGGTCGCCGGCCGCGAGGAAGTACAGCTCGTCGCGGTGGAAGCCGTAGCGGCCGGACAGCGCGGTCAGCACCACGGCCTGCACCGCCACGACCACGCCGACCGCGCGAGCCGCGAACGGCGGCAGGTCCCGTGTCTCGCCCAAGTCAAACCCCCAAGACCCCGGCCTGGTAGGCGAGAGCGTACCGAGCGGACTACCGCCTGCGGCGAATCTTGATCAGGTCCATGTCGGTCGCGGACGCACGCATGTCCCGGAAGTCCACACCCAGTTCGTCGACGGAACTCGCGGCAAGGGCGAGGGCTCTGTCACACACCGCGCGGTCCGTGGCCTCGACCTCGGCACGCAGCTCCACGCGGTAGGAGAAGAAGTCGAGCGTGCGGTCGTAGGTCAGCGCGCCACCCGGGGAGAAGCCGGTCGTGAGCATGTCGTGCTCGTCGGCCGCGGTCAGCAGCCGGGTCCGGCCCGCGTCGTCGAGGTCGGTGAACCGGCCACGCACGATCACGCGGTAGGTGTGCTCGTCAGTCATGCGCTCTCCCACGGGACAGGAACGTCCCGCCACGATAGGCCGTGGCGGGACGTCGCTGAAACGCAATTACAGGCAGCTGCTCGGGTCGCCGTAGAAGATGATCTGGGGCCCGGAGAGCGCGAAGGCGTTGGTCACCGTCGCGATGCCGTTCACGATGTCGTAGGTGACGCGGTGACCCGTGTACATCAGGGTGTTCGGGTCGGCCAGCTGGGCGGTGTAGGTGACCAGCTGACGCCGGCCGCTTGGCGTGTAGTCGTTGCAGTTGTAGCGAGCGAGCTCGCCGACGGACTCGCCCTCCAGCAGCTGCAGCTTGGTGACCTGGTCGGCCAGGCGCACCGGCCGCAGGCCGCCGAACATGCCCCAGACGCTGTACCAGTAGGTGTGGGCACCGATGTCCTCGGTGACGATCAGCTCCTGCTTCCCGTCGAGGTTGATGTCCACGACCTTCGGCGCCTGCACGCCGAAGTAGGGCATCGCCGTGTGGGCGACGTAGTTCGTCCGCCCGATGGTGACGGTGAGGATCTGCTGGTTCGCCGCGTCGGTGGCGGGTGAGACGACGACCCTGTCGGGCACGCCGTCACCGTTCACGTCGGCCTGCACTGTGACGCTCGCGGGCGCCGGGGTGGCCGCCGAGGCGACCGGGGCACCGAGCGCGAGAAGACCGGTGACGAGTGCGAGCACGGGCACGGGCACGGGCACGGGCACGACTGATCTCATGATTTTCTTTCTCCCCAGAAAGACGATGGCACTCCCCGAAGCGCCATCCGAATTTGTCGGACGCCATTCGCGTCACCAAGGAGGACGCCGGTTGCCGGACCCGGTTGGCCACTATGAGCCAGATCACAGCAAAGGTCGCCGGGGCTCTCCGTGGAGAACCCCGGCGACCTTTGTCGTGCCTCAGTTCCTGATGATCGTGAACGTGGTCGTCGTGTTCCTGATGTCGACCGCGTTGTTGCTCAGCACCAGGTTGTTGAAGGTGACCGAACCCCTTGCCGGGCCTTCGCCCGGTTCGGGCAGCTCGTTCGCCCAGATGCCGAAGCCGGACTTGGCGTCGTAGGCGTCACCGCTCTTGCGTGCCCCGGAGATCGACACGTTGGTGAAGATCGTGTCGGCCACCGGGAAGAGCGGCTGACCACCAACGTAGTCGGTCTGGAACATGATCCCGGAGTACGTCGGATCCACGATGTCCACATCGGACACCCGAATGCCCTGGAATATCTTGGTCGCCGAGTAGATCCAGATACCGGGGAACGTCTGGGCGCCCCAGAAATGGCCACCAGCGCGAACCACGGACACGTTCTGGAACTGCGTCGGCGGCGAGGCGCCGAAACCGTTCATCGGGATGCCGAAGTCCAGCGAGCTGATCGTGATGCCGGAGTACACCAGCGTGTCCGCGACATAGAGGTTGCGGAACACGTTGTTGTAGCCGCCGTACACCGCGAAGCCCGCGGCCCGCCACGTCAGCAGCGACGTGAGGTTCTCGAACGTGTTGCCCGTGACCTCGCCGCCACCGCCGTCCTGGGCGTTGAACAACGCGAAGCTGTCGTCACCCGTGGCCCTGGACTCGTTGTTGGACACCAGGTTCCCGGAGCTGCCGTTGGTCATGTTGATGCCGTCGGCGAACGTGTCGCGGATCCGGTTGTTCCGCAACGTCATGTTGTCGGTGTTCGCGCCCCAGTAGAGGCACACCATGTGCTCGACCCAGATGTTCTCGATCGTGGTGTTCGCGGTGCCGTTGAAGTCGAACACCTTGCCGGGGCCGTCGTTGCGTTCGACGTAGTTGCCGAACACGGCGAACCCGGAGAACACCGAACCGTTGGCCGAGGACTCCGCCCGGAACCCGATGTCGGAGTTCTGCTGGCCGGACGGGGCGAAGAACTTCGTGTACCACGGACCGGCGCCGATGACGCGGACCGGCTTGCCGTACACCTGGAACTTCCCGGACGTCTGGTAGTCACCGGGCGGCAGGTACACCCCGACGAGGTTGCCGGTGGTGTCCATCCGCACCCGGTCCAGCGCGTTCTGCACGTCCTGCTGCCCGAACCCGGTCGGTACCGCGTACCGCGCGGGGTCGGGGTTCGCGATGGCCGACACCTGTTCGAGGTTCACGAAGTCGATCGCGAACGTCCCCGAGTTGGCTGCGTCCTTCTGCAGCCGGATCCTGCTGCCCTGCGGGATCGTCGAGTCCAGCATGACGTTGGCCTCGTCGTAGATGTGCCGTGCGGGACCGGCGCCTGGCGAGTTGCTCGGCCCGGCCTCCGCGCCGTAGAGCCACGCGTACTTCGAGGTCAGGTTGATCGCCTTGTGGAACTGGCCGTTGACGTAGATGTTCAGCGTCGAGTTGGTGCCGCCGCCACCCGAGGAGTCCGGGATCGAGAACCGGGTGACGAGGGTGTTGGTCGGCGCCCTGGTCGTCCACTCGACGTAGGAGCCGTTCGAGTTCAGCGTGACCGCACGCCGCCCGGACGCCTCACCCGCGAGGTCGCCGATCGTCCTGTTGGGACCGATCACGGACGCGCCGCCGCCGGTGGCGCCGTCCTCCGCCTCGTAGTAGTCGTACGGCATGTTGGCGCCGCGACCGACGAAGAGGTTCTGCGTCGAGGTGTTGTTGGGCTGCTTGGCGGGCAGTTCGTTGGCGTCGTTGGCGAGCACGGTCTTGATCGTGTAGCGGCCGTTGGCGGCCGTCCAGGAGCCGAGTGCGACCGGGCTCGTCGTGGCACCCGGTGCGATCACCCCGCTCGCGGAGCCGGTCAGCGTCCTGACCACCGCGCCGGTCGTGGCGTTGGTGACCGTCAGCGTGATGCCGTGGGCGCCGCTCGCCGAGGCGACCGTGCCCTGGTTGCGGATGGCCACCGAGAAGTTCACCGTCGCGCCGTTCTGCGGCGTGTTCGGCGACCAGCTGACCGACGCGACCAGGTCCGAGGTCGGCACCGCGCTCACCACGAGCGCGTTCGGGCTGGTGAAGGTGTTGTTGGTCTCCACCTTCTCGACGATCGTGTTGTCCTCGTCGACGACGGCCTTCGGGGTGTAGCTGCCCGCGTCCCGTGCGCCGATGTTCGCCGTCACCGTGGCGGTCGCGCCTGCGGCGAGTGCGCCGACCGACGCCGTGCCGACGGCCGAGTCGCCGAGGTAGAACTTGACGTTCGTCGCGCCGGACTGGCGGTCACCCGCGTTGCGGACGGTGGCCGACAGGGTCACCGCGCTGCTCTCCGACGGCGACACCGGCGTCCAGCTCAGCGCCGAGACCTGCAGGTCCGGGTTCGCGGCGGGCACGCCGATCACCTGGAGCTCCGCGACCTGACCGGCCGGTGCGCCCGTGTTCGCGGTGAACTGCAGGCGCACCTCCGCCGCCGTCGCGGAAACCGGGATGGTGACGAGGTTCCCCGACGATGGGCTGAAGTTGTACTGCTGCGAGCCCACGATCGAGTTGAACGTGGTGCTGTCCTGGTCGCGGCCGAGCACCTGGAAGGTCTGCGTGCGCGGACCCCAGGCCGAGTCCGGGTTCAGCTTGACCACGATCGACGTGATCGCCGCGTTCGCGCCGAGGCTCACCGTGAGGCTGGCCGGGTTGGCGTTGCCCTCCCAGTACGTCGCCACGTTGTCGTCGTTGGCGTTGGTGGGGATGAAGGTGAACACCGACCCGGAGGCCGTGATCGGCTTGCCCACCGCGAGGTTCACGCCCGCGCTGGTGCCGGTGCGGGTCACCGTGTTGCTGTTCGGCGACTGGTTGCCTGCCGCGTCCCGTGCACGCACGTAGTACGCCACGGTCGCGCTCGCGGGCTGGTTGTCCGTGTAGGACCGCACGTTCGCGGCCACGCTCGCCCGCAGCACGCCGTTGGCGTAGATGTCGTAGCCGGTCACGCCGACGTTGTCGGTCGAGGCCTGCCACGACAGCGCGATCTGACCGGATGCCGGCTGGGTGTAGGCGAGGCTGCCCGGCGCGGTCGGCGCCTGGGTGTCCCCTGTGGACGGTCCGTAGACCTCGAGCTCCGAGAGCTGCCCCGCGGGCCAGCCGGTGTTCGCCGTGATGAAAAGCCGCACGTACCGGGTGGTCACGGAGTTGAAGCTGATCGTCACCGTGTTGCCGGACGCCGGGTCGAACCGGTAGGCGGCCGACGCGACGAGGTCGGCGAAGGAGCTGCCGTTCGTGCTCTGCTGGACCGTGATCGTCTGCGTGCGCGCCTCCCAGCCGGTGGGGAGCTTCAGCACGAGCCGGTTGGTCGCGAGCGACGCGCCGAGGTCGGCCTGGACCCACTGCGGGAACGCGTTGTTCGCGCTCTCCCAGTAGGTGCCCTGGTTGCCGTCGATGACGTTGGACGCGTTGTACGGCGCGTTGGCGGAGCTGGCCGACGCGGACTGGGCCGCGGCGACGAGGTTCCTGGTGGAGACCGGTGCGGCGTACGCCTCGAGCGAGGACAGCTGGGCCTTGCCGGTGAACGCGACCCTGACGAACCGCGCACGCACCTCGCCGAGCGGGATCGTGACCGAGTTGTCCTTCTCGGGGGTGAAGGACCTCGGCATGGCGGCGGCCGCGGTCTCGTAGGCCCCGCCGTCGACGCTGGTCTGGATGCTCAGCTGCTGGGTGCGGGCCTCCCAGGAGTCGGGGAGCCGGAGCACCGTCCGGTCGAGCCGGGTGACCTCACCGAGGTCGACCTGTGCCCACTGGGCGCCTGACGGGGCGCTCTCCCAGTAGGTGTCCTGGTCGCCGTCGACGACGGCGGTGGCCTTGGTCTGGTTGGAGGACGTGACGACCGGTCTGCCATACGCGAGATCGGCCTTGTCCGCCAGAGCGGCGGGCCCGGTCGCGACGACAAGCCCGGTGACGAGTGCCGTGGCCGTGACCCACGACAGTAAGCGCTTCATCAGGGGCCTCTCCGTTGAGGGAAGAGTGATCGATAATTGCAGGGGTTTGCCGACTTTTTGCATCGATCAAGTCATAGAGTTGCCCACCCTTTACCAGAAGTCAACGGGCAGGTACACGGTGTAGGCCGATCGGCCTATTGTCCCCCGTTCGGATGATGGAAAACTGTCCGTACACACCTGGGCGCTGCGGGTAACCGATTCGGGGGCGCCCTGCAGCACACCAACGGAGGTGTCAGGTGCGCAGAGTCGGATTTGGTGTGGTCGCGCTGGGCTTGGTGTTCGCCACCACGCCCGCTGTCCACGCCAACCCCCTGTCCACGAAGGAGTCACCCGACCGTCAGATCACCCTCCTCACCGGCGACCGCGTGGTCGTCGACAACGGCCGGGCGCGGCAGGTCATCCCCGGCCGGGGCCGCGACGGCATGGCATTCTCGGTCCACCGGACGGCCGACCACCTGTACGTCATCCCGGCCGACGCGCTGCGTGCCGTCGCGTCGGGGCAGGTCGACCGGCGGCTCTTCGACATCAGGACCCTGACCGACTTCGGCTACGCCGGACGCGACACCGTCCCGCTCATCGTCACCGGTTCCGGTGCGACAAGGGTTGCCGCCGAAGGGAGAACGCTGTCGAGCATCGACGGCGTCGCCTACGACGCCGCGAAGGGCGACGCCTGGCGCACACTCACCACGACCCGCGGGGTGAGCCGGATCTGGCTCGACGGCAAGAGAAAGGCCGTCCTGGACCACAGCGTCCCGCAGATCGGCGCGCCTGCTGCCTGGGCGGCGGGCTACACGGGCGCGGGCGTGAAGGTCGCGGTGATCGACACCGGCGTCGACCAGACCCACCCCGACCTCGCGAACCAACAGCTCGCGGAGGCCAACTTCTCTGGTACACCGGACAACGCAGACCACTACGGCCACGGCACGCACGTCGCCTCGATCGTCGCGGGCACCGGCGCGAAGTCCGGCGGCAGGTACCGGGGCGTCGCGGACGGTGCGGGGATCCTGGATGCGAAGGTGCTGGACGACAACGGCTCCGGGCAGGACTCGTGGATCATCGCGGGCATGGAGTGGGCGGTCGAGCAGGGCGCGGACATCGCGAACCTGAGCCTCGGCGGCACGGACACCCCGGAGATCGACCCGCTGGAGGAGGCCGTCAACGAGCTGTCGGCCAGTTCCGGCACGCTGTTCGTGGTCGCGGCGGGCAACTCCTTCGGCGATGGCACGATCGGCTCGCCGGGCAGCGCGGACGCCGCCCTCACCGTCGGCGCCGTCGACCGCGAGGACGAGCTGGCCGACTTCTCCAGCCGTGGGCCGAGGGTCGGCGACGGCGCGATCAAGCCGGACGTCACCGCACCGGGTGTGGACATCGTGGCGGCACTGCACTCCGACGGCACGGTCGGCGAACCGGTCGAGCCCGGCTACACGGCGCTGTCCGGCACCTCCATGGCCACCCCGCACGTCGCGGGCGCGGCTGCGCTGCTCGCACAGCAGCACCCGGACTACACGGGGCAGCAGCTGAAGGAGCTGCTGTCCGCGTCCGCGAGCCCGCACGCCGACCTGACCGCGTTCCAGCAGGGCGCCGGCCGGATCGACGTGGCGCGGGCGATCACCCAGACCGTGACGACCGACCCCGCGAACGTCAGCATCGGCAAGGTCGAGTGGCCGCACGACGACGACGTGCCCGTCACCAGGTCCGTGACGTACACCAACGACGGGGACGCGGCCGTCACGCTCGCGCTGTCGCTCGACACGACCGCGCCGCAGGGCATGTTCTCGCTCGGCGCGGACGAGGTCACCGTCCCGGCAGGCGGCACGGCAGAGGTGCAGGTCACCGCCGACGCAGGCGCAGGCGAGGCCGACGGGTACTTCTCGGCCGCGGTAGTCGCGACCGAGGGCGACTCCGTGACCCGCACCCCGGTCGCGCTCGACCGCGAGGTGGAGAGCTACGACCTCACCATCGACTCGATCGACGCGACCGGCGCGCCCGCGAGCGGGTACAACATGCTCGTCGTCGGCCTGGACAACTCGACGTTCCAGGCGCCGTACGACGAGGACGGCAGCGTCACCCTGCGGCTGCCGAAGGGCCAGTACCTGATCGACGACATCGTGTCGACGGCAGGCGGCGAGGACCGGTCCTACGGCCTGCTGGTGCAGCCGGTCCTGGTGCTGGACGAGGACACGGCGGTCACGTTCGACGCGCGGACCGCGAAGCCGGTCAGGGTGACCCCGCCTGCCGAGGCGACCCTCTCGATAGCCGACCTCGGCTACTCGATGGTCACCGACATCGGCAGCATGTCCTCGGCGTTCCTCACCGACGACCTCGGGCTCGTGAACACCGCGCACGTCGGCGCGCCGGTGCCGGGGACCGCGTTCACCGGCAAGGTCAACACCCAGTGGACCGGCGCCGACGGGTCGTTCTACGGCCTGGCGTGGTTCCCGCACGGCACGATGCCGACCGGGTTCAGCAAGGTGGTGACGGATGCGGAGCTCGCGACCGTGACCTCGGAGCTCGGAGCGACGACACCGGACCGCACCGGCGGCAAGGTGTCGTTCCCGTTCCCCGCCGAGGGCGACGGTTTCGTGTTCGGCGTGGCGGAGGAGGTCACGCTGCCCGGCAAGCGCGTCGAGCACCTGACGACCGACGGCGTGCGGTGGCAGGGCCAGCTGACGCAGAACGACGGCGAGAAGGTCGAGGCGCAGCTGACGTCGCCGTTCGAGAGCTACCAGGCGGGCGTGTCGTACGTGCGGCCGTTCAACCACGCCGTCTTCGGCCCGACGATGACCGACGACGGCTTCCCCGGCGGCTGGGTGTACCGGGTGGGTGACCAGCTGGTCGTGTCGCCCGCGCTGTACGGCGACAAGGCGGGCAACGCGGGCCAGTCGGTGCTGTCCTCGGCGAAGTTCGAGCTGTACCGCGACGGTCAGCCGATCGCGTCCGGCGACCAGGCGGGCGGCAGCGCCGAGGTGCCGAAGCAGGACGGCGAGTACCGGGCGGTGGTCACGACGACACGGCCACGCGAGGTGTTCGGGCTGAGCACCGGCGTGACGGTGGCGTGGACGTTCCACTCGTCCTATGTGGACGACGAGACGGTCGTGCCGCTGCCGGTGTCGGCGATCCGGTTCACCCCGGACCTGGACGCCGCGAACTCCGCGCAGGCGGGGGTGCGGTTCCTGGTGCCCGTGTGGTTGCAGCACAACGGGACCGGCGCGGTCGACCGGCCACGCACGCTGTCCGTCGAGGCCTCGTACGACGAGGGGGCGACGTGGCAGGAGGTCGAGACGCCCATGAACATGGTGGCGCAGCTCGACCATCCGGCCGACGCCGCGTCCGTGTCACTGCGGGCGACCGCGACCGACGCGGCCGGGAACTCGGTGACGCAGACCGTGATCCGGGCCTACACGCTGCGGAAGTGAGTGACCAGCCCTCGGTCGTCGACCACGTGGAAGGCGACCGAGGGCGGTAGGTCGTAGTCGAAGATCCCTTCGCTCTCGAACGGGAGCACGAGAGTCGAGACCACGCCGGGCGCCACGACCAGTGGCCGCCCGGCGAAGGTCGTCACCGCCGCGGTGTGCGCGTGTCCACAGAGGACGGCGAGCACATTGTCGCGCAGCACCTCCGCCAGCTGGTCCTCGTTGCGCAGCCTGATGCCGTCGATGAACGGATGATGCAGGACCACCGGCGGGTGGTGGAGGCAGACCAGCACCGGGCCCTCGGCATCGGCGAGAACCCTGTCCAGCCAGGCCAGCGTGGAGTCGTCGAGCAGACCGGGGTTCTGGCGGGGGATCGTGGAGTCGCACATCGCGATCGTCAGCCCGGCCGGCCGGTGGACGTCGTTGACAGCCGCGCCGCGATCGTCCTGCACCTCCAACAGGTGCGCCTGGTAGTTGACGCGGTCGTCGTGGTTGCCGGGGCAGGTGAGCACCGGGAACCGCAGTGTGGCGAGGAGTTCGCGGGCCGTCCGGTACTCGTCCGGCGTGCCGTGGTCGGCGATGTCGCCGGTGACGAGCACGCCGTCGAGGCCGCCCTGCAGTGTGTTGAGGTGGTCGATCACCCGCTGGGCCCGGTGGAGCGCGCGGACGCCGCCGTCACCGTCGTGGTCCTTCCCGATGTGCAGGTCGCTGATGTGGGCGAGCGTCGCGGTCATCGTCACCACCAGGTGGCCGGGTCGCGGCCGGGTTTGCGGGGGCCGGGGAGGTCGACCGACGCGTGCGGGACGCGCAGGTGCGTGAGGCGGCCGAAGTCGCTGGCGGTCTCGGTCAGCCATGGCGTGGGGTCGACCTCGGCCACGTCGCCGTCGTCCTGCCTGCCCAGGTCGTGCAGCCATTCCCCCGTCCTGGCGAGGGACAGCCTGAGGTGCCACGAGCCGCCCTCGGTCGCGCGGCGCCGCAGTGCGGTCATGACGGCCTGCGCGGCGAGCCAGCCGGTGCCGTGGTCGAGTGCCTGCGCGGGCAGCGGGCGGGGCCGGTCGAGACCAGCGTGTGCCGCGATGCCGCACGACATCTGCACGATGCTGTCGAACCCGCGCCGCGACCGCCACGGACCGGTGTGGCCGTAGGCGTCGATGCTGACCACGATGACGCCCGGCCTCATCACCGCCAGGTCGGCGGGGCCGAAGCCCTTGCGGGCCAACGACTCCGGGCGGAACGACTCGATGACCACGTCCGCGCCCGCCACCAGCGCGCGAAGCTCGTCGCCGAGGTCGGCGATGCACTGGCGCTTGCCGAAGTCGGTGTCGCGCACCAGGTCCAGGAGCACGGGCCACTGCGGCGGGGTGACGTGCAGGACGTCGGCACCGTGCGCGGCGAGGACCCGCCCGCACACCGGCCCCGCGATGACGTGGGTGAGGTCGAGGACCCGCACACCGGCCAGTGGCACGTCCGCCGGGGCGAGGGGCGCCGGTGATGCGTCGCCGAGCAGCTCCCTGGCCACCAACGGTTCCTCGCGGATCGCGGCGCCGGGGCCGGTGGTGAGCCAGTCCTCGCGGGTGCGCATCGCGCCTGCCGCACCGCCTTCGGCCAGTACCACGTCCTCCACCTCGACGGCAGGCCTGCGGGCCACCTCGGGTGTCGGGTCGGCGCCGAGTGCCCTGCGGATCGCCGCCGCGTGGTGCGGGTAGTTGCCGTGCAGGCGGACCCAGCCGTCCGCCGCCCGGTAGTCACCGGAGAGCGGCGCCCACAGCGGGCGCGGTGCCTCGCCGACGACCCTGGTATGCCGCTCGCTGCGGAACGCCTCCGCCGCATGTCCGATGTGGACGGTGAACGGCGTCGGCCGCCCACCCCGCACCGACAGCAGCGAGTGCGCGGCGGTCGTGGCCATCGCCACACACGTCGCGGCCATCTCGGCCACCCGATAAGGGCCGGGGAGTACGGCGGCCATTACGGCAGGTTCGCCACCAGCTCGGTCGGGGCGACCTTCGTGCCGGTGTAGAAGGGGATCTCGTCACGCACGTGCCTGCGGGTCTCGCTGCCGCGCAGGTGCCGCATCAGGTCGACG
Source organism: Actinophytocola oryzae (assembly GCF_004364325.1). Lineage (GTDB taxonomy): Bacteria > Actinomycetota > Actinomycetes > Mycobacteriales > Pseudonocardiaceae > Actinophytocola > Actinophytocola oryzae. The sequence continues at coordinate 751,499 of NZ_SOCP01000003.1, forward strand.
ATCCGGTGCAGCTCGTCGGCCTCGAAGGCCAGCATCCACTCGTAGTCGCCGAGCGCGAACGACGCCACAGTGTTGGCACGCACGTCCGGGTAGTCCCGTGCCATCTGACCGTGCTCGGCGAGCATCTTGCGCCGCTCCTCGTCCGGGAGCAGGTACCACTCGTAGGACCGCACGAACGGGTACACGCACACGTACTTCCGCGACGGCTCGCCCGCCAGGAACGCCGGCACGTGGCTCTTGTTGAACTCCGCGGGCCGGTGCAGCGCGACCTGGCTCCACACGGGCACCGACGCACGCCCGAGCGCGGTGTGGCGGAAGCCCGCGTACGCGGCCTGCACCTGCTCGATCTCCTCGGAGTGCCACCAGATCATGTAGTCGGCGTCGGCACGCAGCCCCGCCACGTCGTACACCCCTCGGACCACGACGCCCTTGCCTTCCAGGCTGTCGAGGTACTCCCGCGCCTCGGTGCCCGCGGCTTCCCGGTCGTCGCCGAGACGGCCGGGTTCGGCGCGGAACACCGACCACATGGTGTAGCGGATCGTGTCGTTGAGCTCGGCGTAGTTCAGGCGGGCCATGAGGCCATACTGCCAGCTACTCCTCGACTCGCAGCTGTGCGACCACTCGCTCCGCGGCGGCCGTGGCGGTCCTCACACAGGCGGGGACCCCGACGCCGCGGAACGTCGCCCCCGCGACGGCGAGCCCCGGCACCGCGGCGACGGCCCGCTCGATCTCGGCCACCAGCGCGGCGTGCCCGACCCCGTACTGCGGCAGACCGCCACCCCACTTGGTGACCGTCCAGGCCACGGGTTTCGCGTCGACGCCGGACAGCTCGGCGAGGTCGGCCAGCACGTCGGCGAGCAGTGCGTCCTCGTCACGCCGGAGCGTGTGCTCCTCGCCGACCCGCCCGACCGACGCCCGCAGCCGCACGCGGTCGCCACCCCACTTGCGACTCGTGTACGTGAAGGCCTTGGCCGTGAACGGTGTGCCGTCGCGGTGGTGCTCCCCCACCGCGAGCAGGACGCCACTCGACTCGGGCAGCGACACCTCCGGCGGCAGGACCATCGAGACGACGGCCATGGACCCCAGGGCCACGCTTCCGTAGGCGGCACTGGCGTCGGGGACGATCTCGTCGAGAAGCCTCCGTGCCGAGGGCGGCGGCACCGCGAGCACCACGGCATCGGCCTCGAGGAACTCCGGCCCGGGCACGGACCCGACCTCGATCCGCCACCCGTCCGTCGTGCGGGTGAGCTTGCGGACGGTCGTGTTCAGTCGGGTCTGCGCACCGGACTGGCGGGCCAGCTCGTCGATCAGCACCCGCATGCCGCCCCGCAGCGCCCCGAAGACCGGCTTGGGCGGCCCGTCGGACGACGCGGGCAGCAGGCGGGAGGCTGCGGCGGTCAGGGACCCGGTCTCGTCGAGGGCCTTGACCAGCGCAGGCATGGTGGCGCGCAGGCCGAGGAGGTCGGCCCGGCCCGCATAGACCCCGGCGAGCAGCGGCTCGACCAGGTGGTCGACCACCTCGCGGCCCATCCGCTCGGTCAGCAGCTCACCGACCGAGGCGTCCTCGTCCGACGCCAGCCGCAGCGGCGGCAGCGACGACTCCCCGGCCACCTTCTCGACGCCGCCAGGGGAGAGCACGTCACGGACGGCGTCCGGTCCGGCAGGCACGCCGAGGAAGGTCCGCCTGGGCAGCGAAACCGTCGCACCGCCCGCGTGGATCGTCGCCGCGGCGCGTTCCGGGTGCACCAGCCTGTCACCGAGACCCAGCTCGGCCACCAGATCAAGCGCCGCGGGGTCCCGCACGACGAACGCCTCGGCGCCGACATCGGTAGGCACACCGTCGAGGTCGAGCGTGCGCAGCTTCCCGCCGAGCCGGTCGGACTGCTCCAGCACTGTCAGTCGCACAGAAGGACCCAGCAGGCCACGAAGGCGGTAGGCGGTAGTGAGCCCGGAGACGCCCCCACCGACGACGACTACGTGAGTCACAGCCTCGCCTCCCCGGCTCCGGCGCTCCGGAACGCTCCGCAGGCTCGGCGACGCCGTGAATGTCGATGGTTCGCTCCGCAAACTCCGCTCACGGTTCGAGGCTATGCACCAGCTCGACCACTCGCGTCAGCACGTCCGGGTTCGTGTCCGGCAGCACGCCGTGGCCGAGGTTGAAGATGTGGCCGCCGGCGGCCTTCCCCTCCGCGTGGATGCGCCGGACCTCGGCGTCGACCACGTCGAAGTCGGCCATCAGCACCGCCGGGTCCAGGTTGCCCTGCAGTACCGGGTTCGGTGCGCCGTTCGCCGACAGCCTGCGTGCCGCCTCGTCGAGCGGCAGCCGCCAGTCGACGCCGACGACATCCGCCCCCGCCTCACGCATGGCGGGCAACAGCTCGCTCGTGCCGACACCGAAGTGGATGCGTGGCACGCCCGCGTCGGCCAGTGCGCCGAGCACCGACGCCGAGTGCGGCAGCACCAGCTCGCGGTAGTCCCGCTCCGAAAGCGCGCCTGCCCAGGAGTCGAACAGCTGCACCGCCTGGACACCCGCCGCGATCTGGACCTCGATGAACTCGCGGGTGATGCCTGCCAGCTTCGTGAGCAGCGCGTGCCAGGTCTGCTTGTCGGAGTGCATCAACGCCTTGGTGCGCTCGTGGTTGCGGCTCGGGCCGCCCTCGATCAGGTACGACGCGAGGGTGAACGGCGCGCCCGCGAAGCCGATGAGCGGCGTGCGCCCCAGCTCGTCGCGGATCAGCCGGATCGCCTGTGTGATCGGCTCGAAGCGGTCGCCGGTGTCGGCGGGCAGGGCGTCGACCTGCGCGGCCGTGCGCACCGGCTCCGCGACGACCGGACCGGTGCCGGGCACGATGTCCACGCCGATACCCGCCGCGACCAGCGGCACCACGATGTCGCTGAACAGGATCGCGGCGTCGACGTCGTGCCTGCGGACGGGCTGCAGCGTGACCTCGCAGACCATCTCCGGGTTGAAGCACGCCTCGAGCATCGGCACGCCCTCGCGGAGCTTGCGGTACTCCGGCAGGGACCGGCCCGCCTGCCGCATGAACCAGACGGGGGTGCGGCTCGGCTTCTCTCCGGCGGCCACGGCGAGAAGTGGCGCGGTGACGTCGCCCTGTGTCCGATGTTCTCCGCTCAGCATGGGCAAAAGAGTGCCACGCGTGTCTCCAGGGCGGCTCTCGGGTTGCTTTGATCAACTCTCGGTGTGCACAAGTCCGGACCTACTCCGGCGCGCCGTCCCCACTAGCTGACTCGGGTGGTCCTACAGTTACGAGTCGTGACCAGTACGTCGGGAGCACCCGAACTGTTCACTCGGGCTGTCGCCGCCCTCAAGGGACTGAGGCCACGGCCCGAGTTGCAGCTCGGTGTCGTTCGCGCTCCCCAACGCCTCGCGCCGTGGGCGTATGCGTTCACCGCGGAGGTCAACGGCCCATCGGACGAGCTCGCCACCGGCAGACTGATCGTGCTGCACGACCCGGAGGGCCAGGAGGCCTGGGACGGGGTGCTGCGGGTCGTGGCCTACGTGCGGGCGGAGGTCGACGCGGAGCTCGCCGCCGACCCGCTGCTGCCCGCCGTCGGCTGGTCGTGGCTGACGGACGCGCTGGCGGCCACCGGCGCCGAGTACCGCGCGCTGGGCGGCACCGTGACCGACACCTCGTCCGCCCGCTTCGGCGACATCGCGGGCCCGGCGAGAACCGACGACCTCGAGCTGCGTGCGTCGTGGACCCCGGTGGACGAGAACCTGGCCCCGCACGGCGAGGCCTTCTTCGACGTGATGGCCAGTGTCGTGGGCCTGCCGCCGGTCGGTGTGACGCTGTTCAGCCAGCGACAGGGTTTCTGAGCCGTTCCAGGAGAAAAACCCGGGGACGGACTCGTTCGGCCTTGTGTGAACGTGCGCAAGCAAGTACTGGGAGGCGCTATGAGGTCCGATCTCGTGTTCAGCTGGCGGAAATCGAGCCTCAGCAGCAGTGGCGGTGACTGCGTCGAGCTGGCCGCCGCCGGCGCGGTCCGGGACAGCAAGAACCCGGTCGGCCCGGTTCTGCGGGCAGACCTCCCCGCCCTCATCGCGGCACTCAAGGCAAACCGTCTGACACGCTGAGCAGGTGCCCTTTCGAGGCGTCCGACGTCTCGAAAGGGTCCTTCAGTGTCGTGCCGTCACGCCTTGGCGGCGAAGCTCTCCGCATCGGTCAGCGCGCGGAGGACGTTCTCACCCGCCAGCTTGGCGCAGTCCTCCTCCGACCAGCCCCGGTCGAGCAGGGCGGCGAACAGGTTCGGGTAGGAGCTGACGTCCTCAAGGCCCACGGGCAGCTCGCCGCAACCGTCGTAGTCGCCGCCGAGCCCGATGTGGTCGATCCCCGCGACGTCGCGGGCGTGCTCGACGTGCGCGACGACCGCGGCGAGGTCCGTGACGGGCCGGCGCGGGCCGTCCCACGTCTTCGTGAACTCGTCACGCTGGTCGAGGTCCGCGTGCCTGACCCCGGCCTCGGCCATGGCCGAGCGCAGCGCGCGGTCCCACGCCACCACCTCCGGCGACACGAACGCGGGCACGAACGTGACCATGCAGACCCCGCCGTTGTCCGGCAGGCGCTCCAGCACGTCGTCCGGCACGTTGCGCGGGTGGTCGGCGACGGCCCGGCACGACGAGTGGCTGAAGATCACCGGGGCCTGCGCGACGTCCAGCGCGTCCCGCATCGTCGTCGCGGCCACGTGCGACAGGTCGACGAGCATGCCGATCCGGTTCATCTCGCGGACGACCTCGCGACCGAAGTCGGTCAGACCACCAGCCGCCGGTTCGTCGGTGGCCGAGTCGGCCCACGGGGTGTTGTCGTTGTGGGTGAGTGTCATGTAGCGGACACCGAGCCGGTAGAGCGCCCTGAGCACGCCGAGCGACTCGTTGATGGAGTGGCCGCCCTCCGCCCCGAGCATCGAGGCGATCCGGCCGTCGGCGAACGCCTCCCTGGCCTCCGCGGCGGTGCCCACGATTCGCAGTCGCGACGGATACCGCTCGGCTAGGGTGTGGACGAGCTCAGCCTGTTGGATGACCGCCGTGACGGCCTCGTCGCCCGCGAGCCGACACGGAACGTAAACGGACCAGAACTGCATACCGAGCCCACCCGCCAGCAGCCGGGGGAAGTCCGTGTGCAACCCGGGCTGCGGCTGCTCCAGATCGACCTCGGACGCCGCCGACCGTGTCCCGTCGACCTCCGGGAGTGAGCGCAGCGCCCAGGGAAGATCGTTGTGCCCGTCGACCAGAGGGGTGCGTCCGAGCAAGGCCTGAGCGCGTTCGAAGGATGGACTTGCCACTGCCGTGACTCCGTTTCATCGAGTTCCGAGGCATAGACGTTACGTCACCGGACGAGAGTCACCCGATCGTGTTACATCTGCCCGCCGGAGTGATGTCTCGATTGGATAGATAACGAATTGATCATCCCGCTAACCCGCTTGGGGGGCTAGGCTGCGGACGTCGACACCACTTTCGGTCCAATGGCGGCGCGGCTGTTTGGCCGAAGGTCCCGGTGTAGGTCGGGGGGCACGACCGACTCCAGGGAGGTAGTGACGTGGCTGCCGTCGGCTTAGGTCAGGCCGCTCGAACCACGCCAGCCGGTGTTTTGCCGGCGAACATGGTCCCGCACCCGCGGGAAGAGTTGTTCTCGGTGCTGGTGGTCGATGACCATCCGTTACTAAGGGAGGCGATAGCCGCCCGTTTGACCCAGATGGGTGCGGGCACCGTCCACGAAGCCGCCACGGTGGCTGAAGCGAGGGCGCGAGCACTGGCCACCGGCCCGTGCGATCTCGCGATCCTCGACCTCGGCCTGCCGGACGGCTCTGGGATCGAGCTTGTCACCGAGCTGCGTGGCCACGGTTGGCCCCGCATCGTGGTGCTGGCTTCATCCGACGACCCGTACGCCGTGCGTTCGGCCTTCCAGGCAGGGGCTCAGGCCTACCTGCTGAAGTCGGCCTCGCCGGTGGTCGTGACCGACGGGGTTCGTCGTGTACTCGAGGGCGGCGTCTACGCCGACCCGAGCGTCGCGCCGATCCTCGCCACGGGCACGCGGGTCCCCGGCACCGACAACACACCGCGTGAGCTTTCCGCTCGCGAGGTGGAGGTGCTGCAGCTCGTCGCGGACGGGCAGTCCAACAAGGAGATCGGCGAGGGACTCAACCTGTCAGCTCTGACGGTGAAGTCCCATCTCTCGCGGATCGGCAGGAAGTTGGGCACCGGCGACCGGGCACAGATGGTCGCGCTGGCCATGCGAGCCGGCGTGATTCGCTGAGTTAGAACGTGTTGGCTGGGCTCGCGAGGGCATTCGCGGGCCCGGCCAAAACGGCCACTTACCGTCACAAACGGGTCGCTGCCTGCGCAACTGTCACACTCGTGACGTATGGTCATCCGCCGTGGGTGACACGGGGACGGGAACAGCTGAGGGGGCACGGCCAGATCCGGTACTGCTGACACAGCCAGCAGAGGGCACGCCGGACGTCGTGGAAACGTTCGAGGCGCTGCGCGAGGCCTCGGACGCACTGGCCGCTGGCCAGGGTCCGATCGCGGTGGACACCGAGAGAGCCTCCGGCTACCGGTACTCCCAGCGCGCCTACCTCGTGCAGGTACGGCGGGAGGGAGCGGGCACGGTCCTGCTCGACCCGGTCGCGCTCGACGACCGCATCGACCCGTTCGTGGACGCCCTCGCCGACACCGAATGGGTACTCCACGCGGCCTCACAGGACCTCCCCTGTCTCGACGAGTTGGGCCTGCATCCCGCGCGTCTCTTCGACACCGAGCTGGCCGGCAGGCTGGCCGGGTTCGAGCGGGTCGCCCTGGGCACCCTCGTCGAGCTGCTGCTCGGCTACCACCTCGAGAAGGGCCACGGCGCCGCCGACTGGTCCCGCCGCCCCCTCCCCCAGGACTGGCTGGACTACGCCGCACTGGACGTCGAGCTGCTGGTCCCGCTGCGCGACGCGCTCGAGGCCGAGCTGGCCGAGCAGGGCAAGCTCGAGTGGGCGCTCGAGGAGTTCGAGGCACTGCGCACCGCCCCACCCGCGCCTCCGCGTGCCGAGCCGTGGCGGCGGACCTCCGGCATCCACCGGGTGCGCTCGCCGCGTGGGCTCGCGGCCGTGCGTGCGCTGTGGGAGGCCCGTGACGCACTCGCGAGGCAGCGGGACATCGCGCCGGGCCGGGTACTGCCCGACACGTCGATCGTCCAGGCCGCGGTCACCGCCCCGACCACCGAGGAGGAGCTGCTCGCCCTGCCGGTGTTCCGGGGCCGCGCCCAGCGCCGCATCGTGGACACCTGGCTGCGGGCGTTGCGCACGGCGGCCAGGCTGCCGAAGAGCGAGCTGCCCGACCCGTCACCCCCGCACGACGGGCCGCCCCCGCCCAACCGCTGGGGCGACCGCGACCCGGCCGCCGCCGCGCGTCTGGCGGCCGTGCGTGCCGCGCTCGCGGTCATCGCCGAGGCCAACCGCCTGCCGGTGGAGAACCTGCTGCAGCCGGACCTGGTGCGCCGCACGTGCTGGCGCCCGCCCGCCGACCTGTCGGTGGAGACCGTGGCCCAGACGCTGCGGGACAGCGGCGCGCGGGAGTGGCAGATCGGCCTGACCGCCGAGGCGCTGTCGACCGCGCTGAACGGCGCGGAGGCGTAGTCGCTGGGACGATGTCCCGGTGGCTGGCAGGGCGTTCATTGGCACTTCTGGGTGGCGTTATCCACCCTGGCGAGGTGAGTTCTACCCGAAAGGGTTAGTGCAGCGACGTGAGCTGGAGTACCTGTCGCGGCAGGTCAGCTCCGTGGAGATCAACGGCTCGTTCTACTCGCTGCAGCGGCCCGAGTCCTACCGGCGCTGGCGCGACGAGACGCCGGAGGACTTCCTGTTCGCGGTCAAGGGCGGCCGGTTCATCAGCCACATGAAACGGCTGCGCGACGTCGAGGAGCCGCTCGCGAGGTTCTTCGGCAGTGGTGTCCACGAGCTGGAGGACAAGCTCGGCCCGGTGCTCTGGCAGCTCCCACCCACGCTGCCGTTCGACCCGGACCTGCTCGCCGGCTTCTTCGACCTGCTGCCCCGCACCTCCGGCGACCGGCCGCTGCGCCACGCGCTGGAGGTCCGGCACGCCTCCTTCACCGACCCGGCGGTGCCGGACCTGTTGCGCAGGCACGACATCGCGCTCGTGGTGGCGGACGCGGCGGCGGAGTGGCCGTTCCTGGAACACGTCACCTCGGACTTCATGTACGTGCGGCTGCACGGCGACACGGAGCTGTACGCCAGCGGCTACACCGACGAGGCACTCGACAGGTGGGCGCGCCGAGTCCGCGAGTGGACCGGTGAGGGCCTCGACGTCTTCGCGTACTTCGACAACGACATGAAGGTCCGGGCACCGGCCGACGCGATCGGCCTCAGCGAACGGCTCGGCCTGAGGTAGCCCTGGGATCGCTCAGTGCGCCAGCGGCAGGTGCACGGTCACCGTCAGGCCGCCGCCGACGACGGCCTCCGCGCCGACCGTGCCGCCGTGCGCGCGCACGACCGCCCGCACGATCGACAGCCCCAGCCCCGTGCCCGTGTGCGCGGTCCGGTGCACGCCACCCCGGCGGAACGACTCGAACAGCTCCTCGACCCGCTCCGGATCGACCGCCGCCCCTGACGACGACACCCGCAACGCCACCCAGCCCGCCCCGGCGCTCGTGCGGACGTCGAGCCAGCCGCCGTCCACGTTGTGCCGCACGGCGTTCTCCAGCAGGTTGCCCGCCACCCGCTCCAGCAGCGCGGGATCGCCGGACGCGGGCGCCTGCGCGCACGTGAACGTGGCCCGCAGCCTGCGCTGCTCTGCCTCGACCCGCACGGCCTGCCACGCACTGCTCGCCACGGCCGCCAGGTCGACGCGCTCCACGACGCCGATGCCCATGCCGTCGGTGCGCGCGAGCAGCAGCAGCCCGTCGACGAGCTGGTTGGCCCGCAGCGTCGCGGCACGCACGACACCCGCCATGCGGCGCAGCTCGTCGGCGTCGGCACCGGGATCGGCGAGCGTGACGTCCAGCTCGGTGCGGATCACCGACAGGGGCGTGCGCAGTTCGTGGGACGCGTTGGCCACGAACTGGCGCTGCGAGGAGAACGCGGCCTGCAGCCGGTCGAGCATGGCGTCGAACGTGTCGGCCAGCTCGGCCACCTCGTCGCGAGGGCCCCGCAGCGAGATCCGCTCACCGAGCGACTCGGCGGAGAGCCTGCGTGCGCTGCCCGTGACGTCCCGCAGGGGCTTCAGAACGCGGCCGGTGAAGGTCCAGGCCAACAGCGCCGTCGCGGCCACCACGCACACGAACGCGACCGAACCGGCCACCAGCACGCGGAAGCGGGCGTTGTCCTGGAGCACCCGGGTGAGGTCCTCGGCCTTCACGAGGACCCCGCCGACGCGGACGGTCGTGCCCGCGGGCAGGGACGGGCTCACCACCGCGTCACCGGCGAGCATCCAGCCGAGCCACAACAGCAGCGCCGCGGCGACCGCGACCAGAACGGTCGCCAGAATCGTGATCCTGGCGCGGAGCCCCGGCCCCCGCCGAGCGTTGGTCATTCCACCCGGCTCGCCGCGGGCACCCGGTAGCCGGAGCCGACCACGGTGTCGATGATGCCGGGCTCGCCCAGCTTCTTGCGCAGCGTCATGACGGTCACGCGCACGGTCGTGGTGAACGGGTCGGCGTGTTCGTCCCAGACCCGTTCGAGCAGCTCCTCGCTGGACACGACCGAGCCGCTCGCCGCGAGCAGCACCTCGAGGACGCCGAACTCCTTGCGGGTGAGGTCGACCCCCTGACCGGCCCTGGTGACCGTCCGGCGGGCCGGGTCCAGCTCGACGTCGCCCGCCCGCAGCACCGGCGGCGTGACCGGCGTGGCGCGCCTGGCCAGTGCCCGCACGCGGGCGACCAGCTCGTCGAAGGCGAACGGCTTGGCGAGGTAGTCGTCGGCGCCGAGGGACAGCCCCTCGACCCGGTCGGCGACCGACCCGCTCGCGGTCAGCATGATGACCCGGGTCAGGGCCCCGGAGGCGACGATCTCGCGGCACAGCTCGTCGCCGGACATGCCCGGCAGGTCGCGGTCGAGCACCACCACGTCGTAACGGGTGACGCTCGCCTTCTCGTGGCCCTCGTCCCCGTCCAGGGCCACGTCCACGGCCATGCCTTCACGACGCAGTCCCCTGGCGATGGCGTCGGCCAGGGGCTCCTCGTCCTCGACGATCAGAATCCGCACCCCACAACGGTGCCACAGGTGCTCCTGACCGCGCCCTCAGGTCCGGTCAAGGAGCTTGGCGGTGCTCTGGGCGTGCACTGAAGGACTCCTTCGTAACGCTGGGCGTAAGGAAGGAGTCCTTCAGGACGCTCGGTACCGCGCTAGGGAAGCTCGGCCGGTGCGGGGGTCGTGTCCGTGCGGGTGGCGATCCACTCGGTGATGCGGCGCGCCACGTTCTGCGCGGTCATGCCGAGGCTGACCAGCACCTCCGCGCGCGTGCCCTGCCCGTGGAACTCCTGCGGCAGCCCGAGGTCACGCAACGGCACGTCGACGTCCGCGTCACGCAGGGCGGCGGCCAGTGCCCAGCCGAAACCGCCGTGGCGGCCGTTGTCCTCGACCGTCACCACCAGGCGGTGCTCGCCTGCCAGCGTCACCAGCTCCGCCGGCACCGGCTTGACCCACCTCGGGTCGACGACCGTCACCCCGACCCCCTGGTCGGCCAGCCGGTCCGCGGCCGCCATCCCCAGCTCCGCCAGCGCGCCGACGGTCACGAGCAGGACGTCGTTCGTCTCGCGCGCGTCGGGACGGCGCAGCACGTCAACGCCCCCGCGCCGCTCCAGCGCAGCGACCTCGCCGCCGACCGACGCCTTCGGGAAACGCAGCACGGTCGGGCCGTCCTTGACCGCGACGGCCTCGTTCAGCTCCTCGCGCAGCGTGTCGGCGTCGCGGGGCGCGGCCACCCGCAGGCCCGGCACGACCCCGAGGATCGACAGGTCCCACATGCCGTGGTGGCTCGGCCCGTCCGGTCCGGTGATGCCTGCCCGGTCGAGCACCAGCGTGACGGGCAGCCGGTGCAGTGCGACGTCCATGAGCACCTGGTCGAACGCGCGGCTGAGGAACGTCGAGTAGAGCGCGACGACCGGGTGCAGGCCCGCCATCGCCATGCCCGCCGCCGAGGTGACCGCGTGCTGCTCGGCGATGCCGACGTCGAACCACCGGTCCGGGTGCGCCTCGGCGAACTTCGCGAGACCGGTCGAGCGGAGCATGGCCGCCGTGATGGCCACGACGTCCGGCCGCTCGTCGCCGATGCGGGCCAGCTCGTCGGCGAACACGGACGTCCAGGAGGCGGCGCCCTTGGCCTTGGTCGGCTTGCCGGTGACGGGGTCGATCGGGTCGGTCTGGTGCATCTGGTCGACCTCGTCGTTCTCGGCGAGGGGGTAACCACGACCCTTGCATGTGGCGACGTGCACGATGACCGGCCCGCCGAACTCCTTCGCGCGGCGCAGCGCGGCGTCCAGCGCGGCGAAGTCGTGCCCGTCGACGGGCCCGAAGTACTTGAGACCGAGGTCCTCGAACATCATCTGCGGCGAGAGGGCGTCCTTGATCCCGCGCTTGGCCGCGTGCAGGGCGGCGTAGAGCGGCTTGCCGACGACGGGGGTGCCCTGCAGCATCCGCTTGCCCGCCTCGAGCGAGCGCTCGTAGCCGGGCGACAGGCGCAGCGAGGCGAGGTGGTCGGCCAGGCCGCCGATGGTCGGCGAGTAGGACCGCCCGTTGTCGTTCACGACGATCACCACCGGCCGGTTCCTGCCCGCGGCGATGTTGTTGAGCGCCTCCCAGCACATGCCGCCGGTCAGGGCCCCGTCCCCGACGAGGGCCACGACGTGTCGTCGCTCACCACGCAGCTCGAAGGCCTTGGCGAGGCCGTCGGCGTAGGAGAGGGCCGAGGAGGCGTGGCTGCTCTCGACGAAGTCGTGCTCGCTCTCGGCGCGGCTCGGGTAGCCGGAGAGGCCGTCGAGGAGCCGGAGGCGTTCGAAGTCGGCCTGGCGGCCGGTGAGCGCCTTGTGGACGTAGGCCTGGTGGCCGACGTCGAAGATCACGGGGTCGTCGGGCGAGTCGAAGACCCGGTGGATGGCCATGGTCAGCTCGACGACGCCGAGGTTGGGGCCGAGGTGCCCGCCGGTGGTCGTGACTCTGTCGACGAGGAACTCGCGGATCTCCGCGGCCAGCCGGGGGAGTTGGTCCGGCGCCAACCTCTTCAGGTCGGCCGGGCCGTGCACCGTGGCGAGCAGGGACTCCTCGTCGGTCACCGCTGGTCACCCCTGTTTCTCAGATCGCGGGACGTCGTGCAGGTGACAGCCAGTCTACGACCGGCGCTCGTGGGTGCTCGGGGGCTCCGCGCGATGACCCCACGGTCGTGTACACAGAGGTCCGTGACATGGGCCTCCGCTCACGGAGTGGGCCGGTCAGACCCGCACGCCCCTACACTCGTGCGGGTGCCAGTCGCATTCGACACCACCGGCATGGAACGACACGACGAGCGAACCTGGTTCGACGCGAGAACAGGTGACCAAGTCAGTCTTACCTACATCGGTCTGGTGCCCGACATCCCCGCGCCGTTGGCGGACCTGCCGCTCCTGCGCAGAAAGCTCGCGGAGGAGACGGCCGAGACCGGCTCGATCATCGAGGCGCACGTCGTCACGCTCGACGGAGTGCCCACGCTGTTCCAGCTGATCAAGCTGCCCATCCCCGGCCAGGACACGGGCCTCGCGTTCATCGCGGCCTTCACCGTGCCGAGGTCCCACTGCAGTGTGGTGCTGCGCATCCAGTGCGCGGAGGAACACACGACGGGCCTCCGCGAGTCGACGGTGGCCGCCCAGGTGGGGTTCGAGCACTGTTTCCCGCCGCATCCGTACGCGCCGGACGTGCATGGTCAGCTCCCGTACAGCCTGGCCGACGAGGCCGCGTGGGACCAGCAGTTCCCGGACCACCCGCTGACCAGGGCCAGGGCGTGGGCGCACCACATGCTCGCCACGGCCAAGGTGGACCCTCGGTTCGCGGCATTGCCGCCGTTCGTGTTCGCTCCCCCGCACGCGCCGGGTTCTCCGGCCGGGCAGGCTCCTCCGCAGGCGGCACCCGCTGCCGTTCAGCAGGCCCCGCCGCCCGCTGCTGGGCAGGCTCTCCCGCCGGAGCAGGCCCGTCCCGAACCACCGCGGCCCGCTGAACAGCAGGTTCACGAACGCCAGGCCCCTCGCGAACCAGGGCTCCCGCAGCCGCAGACCCGCGAACCACAGGCCGCCGGACCGTGGGCGCCCGAACCGTACGCCCCTGGGCCACAGGCCACCGGCTCGTGGGCACCCGGAGCCCACGAGCCACGAGCCACCGAAACAGGGACACCCGAAGCCCACGAACCACGTACCGCCGGGCCGTGGACAGCCGAGACGCACGTCCCCGGGCAACAGGCCACCGAAACGTGGACACCCGAAGCCCGCGAACCGCACACCCCCGGACCGTGGACGGCTGAGGAGCATGCCCGCGAGCCACAGGGCGGCGAGCCGTGGGCAACCGAGGCCCCTGCCCGCGAGGCGCACGCCCCCGGGCCACGAACGGGTGAACCGTGGACGGCCGAGCCGCAGGGCCGCGAGTCGCGGATGCCTCAACCGTGGGCACCCGAGCCGCACGGCGGGGCGCCCGAGCCCGCCCGTGAACCGTGGACGTCCCAGCCGCAGGCGCCCGAGGCCGAGTCCCCGTTCTCCCCGGAGCCGGCGTTCCGCCCGGCCCCGTCCTTCCTGACCGACCTCACGGACGAGCCACCGCACGAGGACCTACCGGCCGAGGAACCGCACCGTCCGGAGTGGTCGGCCACGACGTCCCGTCCGGAGGCGGAGCCGACGTTCGGCCCCACCCCGGGCGCGGCGTTCCAGCCGGACACCGAACTCCGGAACGAGCCGCCCCACCCCGGTCCGGAACGGCCGCCGCACCCCGAGCCCGCACCGGCCGTCCGCGAGGAGCCTGTTCCCGCCGAAACCGACAGCGGCTTCAGTCCAGAACAGCTGTTCCGCTCGGATCATCAGGCCGAGCAGTCCCGCCACGCCGAGCCCACGTCACCGCCCGAGTCGGGCCGACACGCGCAACCGTCCGAGACCTCGTCCCAGCGTGGCCCGGAGCCGTCGGTTGACCCGGATCTCAGCGCGTTGCCGCCGACCACCCCTCGACCGGAAGCGCCACAAGGCCCCGAGCAGACCTTCCAGCAAGGACAGTCCCTCCCGGACCCCGGCACGCCCCGCCACCGAGACTCCGCGTCGGGACCAGATCCACGACCCGAGCCCGCAGGTGAGCCAGAGCCAGGCCTCCGCACACGCAGGCGAGGCGAGTCCACGGCCCGCTTCGGCACGCCACACCACCGCGACTCGGTGTTCGAACCAGACCCACACGGACCACCACAACCGAACCCCGGCACGCAGTCACGGCACGACCCGGCACCCCAGCCCGACGCACCGCACCACCCCGACCAGGACCGCCAGCCGGGAGAGCACCGCCCAGAACCCACACGCCGCCGCAACTCGATCTTCACGCCAGAGCCGCCGACCCAATCCGAACCAAACCTCCGCCCCCTGCCGCGCCGCAACCCAGCACCTCGTCCCGAGACGCCTCACCGCAGCGAGCAGACCCTCGAGTCGGCTGAATCCCACCGAGAACCCGCACACCACCGCGACTCGGCATTCGAACCACACCCGCACGAGCCACCTCGGCCAAACCCCGACACACAGACACGACACGACCCAACACCCCACCGCGAACAAAACCCCCAGCCAGCCGAATCCCGCCCAGACCCCGCACACCACCGCGACTCGGCATTCGAACCACACCCGCACGAGCCACCTCGGCCAAACCCCGACACACAGACACGACACGACCCAACACCCCACCGCGAACAAAACCCTCAGCCAGCCGAGCCCCGCCCAGACCCCGCACACCACCGCGACTCGATCTTCACGCCAGAGCCGCCAACCCGACCCGAACCGCAGCCGGATCCACTCCTCCCGCAGCGGCCGGAACCAACACCTCGTCCCAGGGCATCGCACCACCCGGAGCAGTCGGACCAGCCTCTCCAGGAGACCGCCCTTCCCCGCCGCCGCGACTCGATCTTCGACCCGGAGCCGCCGCCCCCCGAACCGGCAGCTCAACCGCCGACCCTCCACTCGACACCGCGCAACGTCCCCGCGCCGCCGTCCGAGGCAGCACAGCTCCCGTCACGACAGTTCCACCAGGACACCGCCACCCCTCGCCACCGCGACTCGGTGTTCCAACCGGACCCACCCGAGCCTGCCGACCTGTTCGAGCCGCAGTCGCAGCCCGAGCCGCGGCCCGAGCCGTCGTCCGAGTCGGTCTACCGGCGCAGGCGTGCGGCTCCGGTCCGGCACGAGCCAGAGCCCGCACGCCACGCCGAGCCGGCGTCCCCGCAGCCCGATCCCTCACAGGCCCAGCCGGGATTCGACGCCGAGCGGCTGTTCCGGCCGGAGCCCTCGGCGGAACCGCGAGACCCGGCATCCGACGACACCCCGGCTCCGGCCGACGAGGCATCGTCCGCGTCGCTGTTCGAGCCCGCCGACGAGGCGACGCCCCGGCGTGCGGTGCGTACCCGGCGCGGTCGACCGCCGGGATCCGCGGGAGACGTGCTCCAGACCGTCCTGGTCGGGCTGCCGCTCGCCGGGTACCTGCCGCTCTGGCAGGAGGACGGCGTCACCTTCTGGCGGATGACCGACCCCGACGCGGTGCGGTCCCGGCTGGGCGCGGGCATCGGGTCCCGGTCGGAGATCGACGAGCGGCGCTACCGGGAGGCCGCGATGCTCAGTCCGTCCAGGGGCACCCTGTTCATGATGAACCGGACCCGGGACGAGACCGGGCACCTCGGCGGGACCAGCACGCAGCTCGAGCCTGCCACCCGGGAGGAGGCCTACGCGGCGGTCGACGACAAGGCCGTGTCCGAGCTGTACGCGTGGCTCGGCGAGGTGGTGCTCGCGTCCGTTCGGCGCGGGGAGTTCGTCGCCGTCGAGTCGGGTGGCTGGGAGATACCCATGCGGCCGGTCGTGCTGATCATGCTGCGGACGGACGGGCGCGACTGGCACTCCGTCGTGGAGACCTCGCCGATCCCCGAGGGGGCACCGGTGTGGCGCGACCAACAACCGGTCGACGGGGACACCCAGGTGCTCGCGTCGCCCGCGACGGACCAGACGATCAGGGCCTCCGGGCTGCTGACCAGGTTCGCCGTGGCCACGTGGGGTATGCACCCGTTCCAGCTGGGACTGTCGTTCGGGCCGAACCCGACGCTGTGATTCGGTAGGGTCAGGGCTCACGATCGGCCATAGAGGGTGGGGACCAGAAGTGACCGAGCCGCAGCCGGTGATGGCGCAGGCGGAGCAGGACCAGCTGACCAGACAGGTGGGGCGGGCGCTGCTGTCCGCGGCGGGGGCCGACTGGCAGCAGGTCAGGGCCGAGTACCGGTCGGCGGGGCGGCACGTCGAGGTGGACGTCTTCGTCAAGGGGCCGGACGGCGTCGAGCGCCCGGTGCGGCCACCGCAGGAGGTCGTCGACGGGCTCGGACGGCTGCGGCAGGGCATGTACCGGCCGGGCAGGGGCACGTGGCTGTCGGCACTGTACGTACTCGACCCACCGAGCACCTTCAACGCCGAGTTCGAGCCGGACGCCGAACCCCGCTGGCGCCGCGTCCCACCGCCGATCGGTTTCGCCGACGAGCTGCGTTTCTACCCCCGCGAGGACGACAACATCCCCGGGTGGCTACGCCAGCGGGCAGGACTCCCGGCCAAGGACGCGCCGGAAGCAGGCACCCCGGGCCAGGCAGGACCCCAGGGCGGCCCGGCACCCCAAGGCGGCCAGGGAGGGCAGGCACGCCCAGGCGGTGGCCAGGGCGGACCGGCGAGGCCAGGACCGAGCCAACCGGGCGGTCCGGGCGGTCCCGGTGGTCCGGCGAGGCCGGGCGCAGGTCAGCCGGGCGGCCCTGGTGGACCGGGTCAGCCGGGCGGACCTGGTGGATTCCCGATGCGACCGGGTGCTCCGGCAGGCGGACCGCCGACGCCACCACCCGGCATGCCCCGTCAACAGGGCACGCCGACACCACCCCACGGCCTCCCCGCCGGACCATTCACCGGTCCGGGAACCGCGCAGGCCGGACCGCTCCCCGGCGGAGCGGACGCGCCTGCCGCCCCACCACCCGACTCAGCCACACCTCAGCACCCCACACCCCCGCACGGCACCCCCACCAGCCCGGGACCAAGGCCGGCCGGAACATTCACCCGCCACGACGCCACACCACCCAGCCCACCACACGGATTCACCGCACCCCAGCACCCCACACCCCCGCACGGCACCCCCACCGCACCAGAAGGCGTGCCGGCCGGACCGTTCACCGGCCACGCACCGGCCAGCCCGCCACGCGGGTTCGCCGTACCCCAGCAGCCCACCCCGCCGCCGGGGATTCCCGCAGGTCCGTTCACCGGTGACGCCGACACCCAGGACCGCGGCTGGTGGGACCCCTCGAGCCGCTAGGTACTGAAGGCGTCCTTCGTAACGCCCAGCGTTACGAAGGACGCCTTCAGTACGGCCGGAGGCCTAGGAGCGGGTGAACAGCGCCACACACTCCACGTGGTGCGTCATCGGGAACGCGTCGAAGGCCCGCAGCTTCTCCAGGGTGAAGCCCTCCGACCGGAACGTCGCCACGTCGCGGGCCAGCGCCGCCGGGTCACACGCGATGTAGACCACCCGCCGGGACGTCCTCGCCGCGATCGCCTCCACCACCTCACGGCCGGCGCCCTTGCGCGGCGGGTCGAGCACGACCACCGCCGGGTCAGGACCCTCGGCCGCCCGGAGCACGGCCTCGACCTTGCCCGCGAGCACCCGGACCTGCTTCAGGTCCGCCAGGTTCTCGGCCGCCTCCACCGCGGCGGGCCGGAAGGACTCGACCGCCATCACCGTCCCCGTCGGCCCCACCTGCTCCGCCAGCACGGACGCGAACAGCCCCACCCCCGCGTACAGGTCCCACGCCGACTCGCCTGCCTCCAGACCCGTCCAGCCCTCGACCACCTCGGCGTACACGTCCGCCGCGTCGGGATGGGCCTGCCAGAAGCCGTCCGCCGACACCCGCCACTCCCTGCGGGCCGCGCGTTCCACGGCTACCCCGCCGCCCTCACCGTCCACCGCCACGTGCGTGTCGGCCAGGGCGTCGACCGACACCGTCAGCGCCGCGCCCGCCGGCCACGTCCGGTCCGCCACCGCGTCGACCGTGCCGTAGGCGGAGATCGGGCAGTCCGTCACCGGTACCACGCGGTGGCTGCGGTGTGCGCGGAACCCCGGCCTGCCCGCCGAGTCGACGGTCAGCCGTGCGCGGGTCCGCCACCGCAGCGGGCCGCCGGGCAGCTCCTCCACCTCGACCGGCCACGTCACCCCGGCCAGCCTGCGGAGCTGCTCGGCCACCACGTCCGCCTTCAACGCCCGCTGCGCCGCCCACGACGCGTGCTGCCAGTCACAGCCACCGCACCCGCCCGGCGCGGCGACCGGGCACGGCGCGGGCACCCGGTCGGGGGACGGCGCCAGCACGGCGACGGCGTCCCCACGGCAGAACGAGCCGCCCCTGTCCTCGGTCACCTTCACGACCACGTGCTCGCCGGGCAGCGTGTGCCGGACGAACACGACGCGCCCCTCGTGCCTCGCCACACAGTGTCCGCCGTGGGCGACCGCCCCGACGGACACCTCGAACCTACGGCCCAGCCACGAGTTCACTTGGTGTCCTTCTTCTCCGAAAGGCCCCGGCGCACCGCGCCGGGTGCCAGTTCCTGACGATCCCGGTACCGCTGCTTCAACCGCTCCGACGACGCCAGCTGCCACGGCACGCTCGTCACCATCACGCCGGGCTGGAACAGCAGCCGTCCCTTGAGCCGCAGCGCGCTCTGGTTGTGCAGGAACTGTTCCCACCACCGGCCGACCACGTACTCGGGAATGTAGACCGTCACCACGTCACGCGGGTTGGCCCCACGCACCCGCTTCACGTACTCCAGCACCGGCTTCGTGATCTCCCGGTACGGCGACTCGACGACCTTCAGCGGCACGGAGAAGTCCTCCTTCTCCCACTGCGCCACCAGCTCGCGCGTGTCGGCGTCGTCGACGTTGACCGTCACCGCCTCCAGGACGTCCGGGCGGGTGGCGCGGGCGTACGCCAGTGCGCGGCGGGTCGGCAGGTGCAGCTTGGACACGAGCACGATCGCGTGGTTGCGCGACGGCAGCGTGACCGTCTTCGTGTCCAGCTCCGCCTCACGCAGCTCGGCGGCGACGCGGTCGTAGTGGCGGCGGATGGCGGTCATCAGCAGGTAGATCGCACCCATCGCGGCGATGGCGATCCACGCGCCCTTGGTGAACTTCGTGATCAGCACGATCACGAGGACCGTCCCGGTCATCGTGAGGCCGACGGCGTTGACCGCGCGCGAGCGTCGCATCCTGCTCGCCGCCGCCCGCTCGGGATCGGCTCGCAGCAGGCGGTTCCAGTGCCGGATCATGCCGCTCTGGCTCAGCACGAACGACACGAACACGCCGACGATGTAGAGCTGGATCAGCCGTGTCACCTCGGCGTCGAACGCCACCACCAGCACGATCGCGAAGCCGGCCAGCCCGACGATGCCGTTGGAGAACGCCAGCCGGTCACCACGCGTGTGCAGCTGCCTCGGCAGGTACCTGTCCTGCGCCAGGATCGAGCCGAGCACGGGGAAGCCGTTGAACGCCGTGTTGGCCGCGAGCACCAGGATCAGCCCGGTGAAGAACACGACGTACCAGATGGCCGGGTCGAACCCGCCGAACACGGCGTTCGCGAGCTGCGCCACCAGTGTCTTCTGCTCGTAGCCCGCGGGCGCGCCGACGAGCTGGCGAGCCGGGTCCTCGGCGATCTTCGCGCGCGTCGCGGCGGCCAGCATGATCAGGCCGAGGAACATGACGATCGCGAGCACGCCCATCAGCAGCAGCGTCGTCGCGGCGTTCTTCGACTTCGGCTTGCGGAACGCGGGTACGCCGTTGCTGATCGCCTCGACCCCGGTCAGCGCCGCGCTGCCGGACGAGAACGCACGCAGCACCAGGAAGACCAGTGCGAAGCCGGTGAGGTGGTCGCCCTCCTCCACCAGCCCGAAGCTCGCGCTCTCCGCCGGGATCTCCTGGCCGAGCAGGACCACCCTCGTGGCGCCCCAGACGACCATCGCCAGGATGCCGACCACGAACGCGTAGGTCGGGATCGCGAACACCGTGCCGGACTCGCGGATGCCGCGCAGGTTGAGCGCGGTGAGGACCACGATCGCGCCGACCGCGAACTCGACCTTGTGCGTCGCGACGAACGGCACCACCGAACCGATGTTGGCCGCGGCCGAGGAGATCGACACGGACACCGTGAGCACGTAGTCGACCAGCAGCGCGCTCGCCACCACCAGCCCGGATCTCGGCCCGTGGTTGACCGTCGCGACCTCGTAGTCACCGCCACCGGAGGGGTAGGCGTGCACGTTCTGCCGGTAGGAGGCGACGACGGCGAGCATCAGGAGCACCACCGCGAGCGCGATCCACAGGCTGTAGGTGTAGCCGGCGACACCGGCGACCGACAGCGTGATCAGGATCTCCTCGGGCGCGTACGCCACGCTGGACATCGCGTCGGAGGCGAACACCGGCAGCGCGATGCGTTTCGACAGGAGCGTGTGCGCGAGGCGGTCGGTGCGGAACGGACGTCCGACTACCAGGCGCTTCAGCACGGACGCGAGCTTGGGCACGAGTGGGAAGCGTAGGCGGTCCAGTCACCGGGATGGAGCAGCCACCGGTAGGTTCTGCATCGGACGTCCGACATTGGGTCGCGAACACCGAGGAGGGCCAGGTCGTGCACGTGGTGATCATGGGCTGCGGCCGGGTCGGCTCGTCGCTCGCGGCCGCGGTGGAGCGCCTCGGCCACACGGTCGCCGTGATCGACAAGGACGCGCAGGCGTTCCGCCGCCTCGGCAGCGACTTCCACGGCCAGCAGGTCGTCGGCGGCGGCTTCGACCGCAGGGTGCTGATCGAGGCCGGGATCGAGCGGGCGGGTGCGTTCGCGGCGGTGTCCAGCGGCGACAACTCCAACATCATCTCCGCGCGGGTGGCACGGGAGACCTTCGGCGTCGAGCACGTGGTCGCGCGGATCTACGACGCGAAGCGGGCCGAGGTCTACGAACGGCTCGGCATCCCGACGATCGCGTCGGTTCCGTGGACCACCGACCGGCTGATGCGCACCCTGTTGCCGGACGGCGTCGCGTCGGCGTGGCGGGACCCGACAGGCAAGGTCGCGGTCGTGCAGGTGCCCGTCCACGAGGGCTGGGTCGGCCACACGGTCGCCGAGCTGGAGGCGGCCACCGGCGCGCGGGTCGCGTTCATCATGCGGTTCGGCACCGGGGTGCTGCCCACGCCGAAGTCGGTCGTGCAGCACGACGACCAGGTCTACGTCGCGGCCCTGTCCGGCACGGTGAGCGACGTCACCAACGCCGCTGCCCAGCCACCCGAGGAGGGGTCGTGAGCGGAGCGCGCGGGGAGGGGGCGTCATGAAGGTCGCCATCGCCGGGGCCGGGGCGGTCGGCCGGTCCATCGCGGCGGAGCTGATCGCCGGTGAGCACCAGGTGATGCTCATCGAGCGGCAGGAGAGCCAGTACGAGCCGCAGACCGTCGAGCAGGCGGAGTGGGTGCTCGCGGACGCGTGCGAGCTGGCGTCGCTGGAGGACGCCGGCATGCAGCTGTGCGACGTGGTCATCGCGGCGACCGGCGTCGACCAGGTCAACCTGGTCGTGTCGCTGCTCGCGAAGACGGTTTTCGCCGTGCGGCGGGTCGTCGCGCGGGTGAACGACCCGGCCAACGAGTGGCTGTTCAACGAGGCGTGGGGTGTGGACGTCGCGGTGTCCACGCCACGCATGCTGGCCGCGATGGTCGAGGAGGCCGTGTCCGTCGGCGACCTCGTGCAGCTGCTCACGCTGCGGCAGGGCCAGGCCAACCTGGTCGAGCTGACCCTGCCGGAGGACACCCCGCTCGCGGGGCGCCCGGTGCGTGAGGTCGTCCTGCCGAAGGACGCGGCGCTGGTGGTCATCCTGCGTGGAGGCCGCGTGATCGTGCCGCAGCCCGACGACCCGCTGGAGGCCGGCGACGAGCTGCTGTTCGTGGCCTCGGCGAACGTGGAGAACGAGATCCGGACGGCGCTCGGCTACTGAGCGGTCACCGGAGGACTCCGTCGGTCGGCTATCGCGGCGGTTCGAAACCCGGGGGCATGGTCATGGGACGTCCCGCGCTCATGGCGCCGTCGACGAGGACCTCCGTGCCGGTCAGGTAGCCGAACTCCGGGGTGGCCAGCGAGACCACGGCGGACGCGATCTCCCTCGGTTCGGCCATGCGGGGCAGGCCGTACACGTTGAGCGGCCCCCACGCCTGCTTGAACCGCGCCCACAGGTCGTCGGGGATGCCCGGCGGGCGGACCAGGCGGGTGTCCGTGGTGCCCGGGTTGACGGCGAGCACGCGGATGCCGCGCGAGCCGTAGTCCAGGGCCGCTACCCGGACGATGCCCTCGACCGCCCGTTTGCTCGCCGTGTACGCGCTGTGGCCGGGCCGCGTGTGGCCGGACTGCGACGACGCCGTGCAGATGATGACCCCGCCGTCGACGAGGTGCGGCACCTCGTGCCTGACGGCGAGGAACACGCCGCGCGCGTTGGTCAGGTGCACGTCGTCCCACTCGGCGACGGTGGTCTCGTGCAGGGGCTTGCCAAGGTGGATGCCCGCGTTGTTGAAGGCCACGTCGAGGCGGCCGTACCTGGCGGCGACGCCGTCCACGAACGACTGCACCTGGGCCGGGTCGCGGACGTCGGCACGCGTGTAGGTCGCCTCGCCGCCCGACCGGCGGATCTCGCGTTCCACCTGACGGCCCAGCTCCTCCCTGCGCCCGCAGAAGCCGACCTCGGCGCCCTCCGCGGCGAACAGGACCGCGGCCTCCCTGCCGATGCCCGAGGTCGCGCCGGTGATGATCACGACCTTGCCCGCGAACCGCCCCCGGCCGCGCCGCTCGTCCGCACTCGCCGAGCCCGTGCCCACGGCCAGCGCCGCCAGTCCGGCCACCGAACCACCCAGTACCGCGCGCCTGGAATGCCCCTCACCCATAATTCCTCCCAGATGGATAGTCGCACTGTCCGTTTTATGGATAGTGACACTCTCCACCTGAGAGGAGTCTCATGCGGATCGCGGAGCTGAGCCGTCGCACCGGGGTGCCGGTGGCGACCATCAAGTACTACCTGCGCGAGGGCCTCGTCCCGCACGGCGAGCGCACCAGCCCGAACCAGGCGCGGTACGACGAGTCGCACTTACACCGGGTCCGTCTCGTGCGGGCGCTGGTCGAGGTGGGCGGCCTGCCGATCGCGACGGCACGGGAGGTGCTGACGCTCATGCACGAGCCCGGACGCGGCAGGCTGGAGTCGCTCGGCAAGGTCCACTTCGCCGTGCAGCGGGCGCGTCAGCCGCACGCCGAGGCGCCCAGCGAGGAGTCCGTGGCCAGGGTTGCCGCACTGGTCGCACGGCGGGGCTGGCGGGCACGGGAGACCAACCCCGCCAGGACAGCGCTTGCCGGTGTCCTGGACCACCTGGACCGGCTCGGTGAGCCGGACGCGCTCGGACTGCTCGACTCCTACGCCGACGCGGCGGAGCGGCTCGCCGGTGCCGAGGTGGCCACGCTGGTCGGGTCGGAGGTGGACCACTTGGCCGAACGGGTGGTGATCATGACCGCGCTGGGTGGCGTGCTGCTGGACGCGCTGCGTGCGCTCGCCCAGGAGTCGGCGGCCACGGCGGCGCTGGAGTCCTAGGCGCTCTCGGGTTCGGGCTTGCCCGAGTACTTGGCCCGCAGCCGTTCCTCGATCTCGCGTTCCTCGGCCTCGGCGTCCGCCTCGACCTTCTTCACGCGGTGGCCTGCCCTGGTGACCGCCCACACCGTGACCACGAGGGCGACCGCGGTCAGCGGGTAACCCATGGCGAGCCGGGCGAACGCCAGCCAGCCGGTGTGGTCCGCGTCGTAGAGCCAGCGCTGCACGACGAACCGGGCGGCGAACACGAGCACCCAGGTCAGCGTGGCCATCTGGTAGGCGAACATGGCCTTGCGGTCGGCCCGCCACGCCATGCCGTGCCCGTTCAGGTAGGACCAGATCACGCCGACGAGGGGGCGCCGCACGAGCATCGACAGCAGGAACACGCTGCCGTACACCAGGCTCGCCCAGATGCCGAACAGGAAGAAGCCCTTGGCCGAGCCCGTCCGGTACGCGATGAACACGGCGACCCCGACGCCGATGAAGCCGGAGATCGCGGGCTGCAGCGGCTCCTTGCGGACCACGCGGACCACGGTGATCAGCGCCGCGCTCCCGAGCGAGCCCCAGATGGCGACCGTCAACCCGAAGATGGTGTTGAGCAGCACGAAGACGAGCACGGGAACCGACGAGTAGATCAGCCCGCTGATCCCGCCCATCTGCTCGAGGAGAGTCTGTTCCCTCTCCTCCTCGGGGGTGGCGGGAACCTCGTCCGAGGTCTCGGCGGGCTCGACGGTCTTGTCGGTCTTCTCAGTCATGTAGTCGTCTGCAGCTCGTAGTAGGGGTTGTAGAGCACCTTGCGGCCGTCCCGCATGGCGATTCTGCCCTGCGCCTTGATCGTCCGGCCCGGTTCGATGCCGGGGATCCGGCGGCGACCGAGCCAGACTAGTGTCACACCCTCTGTTCCGTCGAACAGCTCGGCCTCGAGTGTCGCGACCGCGTCCCGGGGGCTCAGCTCCACACTACGCAACCGGCCGAGCACGGTTACCTGCTCGCCCGACCGGCAGTCACATGCCCTGCGTGCTCCGACCGCCTCGACATGTTCCGACAGGTCGTCGGCGTCGAGCTCCTCGACGTCGCTCGTCAGTCGTTTGACCAAGCGGCGGAAGGGGCCCTTCCCGGTGCCCATCTATGGCGCTCCTGTTTTCATGGGGGCCGGCCCCGACTTTCCGGCCCGGACCAATCCAGCGTAACCACCCAAAGCACTACCTGGTGGAGGATCCAGCACGTGAATGTTGCGGAACCGGGACGTGTAGAAACCGCCGTATTGCTCCCCGGCACGGGTTCGGACGACGTGTTCGTCAGATCCGTGTTCGAGGTGCCCCTCGCGGCCGTCTCGGTCCGCGTGGTCACCCCGAAGCCCGTGCCAGGACGGATGCTCGCACAGGCCTACCTGGAGGCCGTCGACGAGGCCGCGTCGGACGGCCCGGTCGTGGCAGGCGGGGTGTCGTTCGGCGCCCACCTGGCGGCCGAGTGGGCACTGGCGAACCCGGACCGCTGCGCCGGCCTCGTACTGGCCCTGCCCGGCTGGCACGGCAGCCCCGGCGACGCCCCTGGCGCGGTGTCGGCGAGGGCGGGTGCCGAGCTGGTGCGCACCCGGGGCGTGGACGGTGCGCTGGCAGCCGCGACGGACGGTGTGCCGCCCTGGCTGGCCGCCGAACTGACCCGCTCCTGGCGCGGCTACGGCGAGGGCCTGGCCGACTCACTGGCCGCCCCCGCCGAACGTCCGGCACCGACACTCGCGGAGCTGTCGACCCTGAACGTCCCGGTGGGCCTGGCAGCGTGCGTCGACGACGCGGTCCACCCGCTACCGATCGCGAAGGACTGGCTGAACGCCCTTCCCAACGCCACGCTGTGCACGACCAGGCTCGCCGTCATCGGTGTGGACCCGGAAGCCCTCGGCCGAGCCGCGGTACTGGCCTGGTTGCGAGCCAGCCACCCCGCACCGTCTTGACGAATCCCCGAGAAAGCCCCGCTCCAAAAGCGAAGAGACCGTGCAACCACGCTGCGCGTGAGCGGGCCGCCGGCGTCTGGACTGACGAGCACGGAAGCCCCTGCGCGAGGAACGAGCCCAGGGACTTCCGCGCGCAGGAGGGAAGACGCCGGGAGAAGGCCCGCTCACCGCGAGCGGAGCGAGCCAATGTCACCGTGAGCGGGCCGCCGGCGTCTGGACTGACGAGCACGAAGGTCCCTGCGCGAGGAACGAGCCCAGGGACCTTCGCGCACAGGAGGGAAGACGCCGGGAGAAGGCCCGCTCACCGCGAGCGGAGCGAGCCAATGTCACCGTGAGCGGGCCGCCGGCGTCTGGACTGACGAGCACGAAGGTCCCTGCGCGAGGAACGAGCCCAGGGACCTTCGCGCACAGGAGGGAAGACGCCGGGAGAAGGCCCGCTCACC
>NZ_SOCP01000004.1 GCF_004364325.1 Actinophytocola oryzae
GGGTGAGCGGGCCTTTACCCGGCGTCTTCCCTCCTGCGCGCGGAAGTCCCTGGGCTCGCTTCGCTCGCGCAGGGACTTCCGTGCTCGTCAGTCCAGACGCCGGCGGCCCGCTCACGGTGTTGGTTTGGCTCGCTCCGCTCGCGGGGTGAGCGGGCCTTTACCCGGCGTCTTCCCTCCTGCGCGCGGAAGTCCCTGGGCTCGCTTCGCTCGCGCAGGGACTTCCGTGCTCGTCAGTCCAGACGCCGGCGGCCCGCTCACGCGTTGTGGGGTTGCACGGTTTGCTCGCTCGGCGCGTTGAGTGACACCATCCGTTGCCCTCCCTCACGGGGAGGCCAACTGCGTGCCGAGTGGAGTGCGGGTGTGGCGCAGGTACCGGCCCGTGCGGTGGGTCGTCACCAGGCCGGCTTCGCGCAGGACCGTCAGGTGCTCGCTCACCGTGCTGTTCGGGAAGGCGCACCGGCGGGCGAGCGCGGTGGTCGACGTCGGTTCCGTCAGTGCCGCGAGCAGGGTCGCCCTGGTCGCGCCCAGCAACCGCGCCAGCGCGGCTGGCGGGTCGGACCTCGGCTCCCACAGCGCCGCGATGCCCCGCGCCGGGTACTCGATCGTCGGGAGCGACGGCCGGTCCAGGATGACCCCCACACCCGGCCACTCGAACGCGCTCGGCATCAGGGCGAGGCCCGCCTCCACGTCGCGGTAGCCGGTCGTCGGGATGTCCACCACCAGCGTCGGGTGCTGCCAGTGGACCCTGGGGTGCAGGTCCGCGAGCACGGCCGCGAGGCCGCCCTCCGCGAGCAGGTGGGTCCGGTACGCGATGTCGCCTGCCAGCACGTCCCTGACCCGGGGCCACCACGGCTCGATCAGCCGATCCCAGCACGCCGCCAGCGTGTCCGCCAGCAGGTTCCGCGCCCGGATCGGGTGGTCCACCAGCGCCTGCGCGGGCGGCGGCAGCCTGCGGCCGTGCTGCTGCCGCAGGCACCGTGACAGCTCCGCGCGCACCCGTGCCGCCGGGGCCCCTCGGACCACGGCCAGCTCGTCGGCGAACCCTGCCTCTGGGGCGGCCGGTGGCGGGAACAGGAAGTCCGGGTTGTACGACGTGTACCGCGTGACCTGCAGCAACGGCGTCAGGTCCAGCTCGGCCAGCGCCGGCGCCACCGCACGCAGCCAGGGCTGGTGGTAGCCCTGCCGGTGCGGCTGGGTCAGCAGTCGCACGGCGCTCAGCGTCTCCCGCAGTGGCGAGATCGCCCAGCGGCACGACGCTGGGTCGGTGAGGCGGAACGTGATCGGCACCCGGCCACCTTTCGGTTCAGGCCGAAATCATCGAACGGCGACGCACGATGTCGCAACCTTTCGACATGGCGTTTCGGGTGCTCCTGTGGTCGCGGGCCGTCTCGTTCACCGGGGACGGGATCGGGCGGACCGCCCTCGTGCTGTACGCGGCTGCCCACGGCAGCGCGGCGGTCAGCCTCGTCCTCCTCGCGGTCGCGGTGCCGCGTTTCCTGGGGCCGGTCGCGGGGGCACTCGCCGACCGTCTCGACCAGCGCAAGCTCATGGCCGTCTGCGAGGTCGGGCAGGCCGTCGTCTTCGTGTTGCTCGCGGTCCTCACGCCGTCGCTGCCGGTGCTCGTCGCGCTGGCCGGGGTCGCGGGCTGCTTCGCCACCGCGTTCGTGCCCGCGGGCCGCAGTGTGGTGCCGGTGCTCGTGCCGGAGCGGGATCTGGGGCGTGCCAACGCGTTGCTCGGCACCGCCTTCACACTCCAGACCGCGGTCGGCCCCACGATCGGCGGCCTGGCGGTGGAGGCGGGCGGGTCACGGGTCGCGTTCGCTTTCAACGCGCTCACGTTCGTCGTCTCGGCCCTGCTGCTGACCAGGCTGCCCGCGCTGAGGCCGCACGGCGTCCCGAAGGGATTGTGGACGGAGACGGTGGCGGGCCTGAGGTTCGTCGCCACCACCCCGGGCCCGCGAGCACTCGCGCTCTCGCTGTTCGTGGTGGTGTCCTTCGTGGCCATGGACAACGTCGCGCTCGTGTTCCTCGTCGAGGACCGGCTCCACGGCTCCGCGGCGGAGTTCGGCCTCACACAGGCGGCCTTCGGTGTCGGGATGCTCGCCGCGTCCGGGCTGCTGACCGTCGGGCGCCTGCCCGCCGTCGGGCTGCTGATCGGCGGGCTCGTGCTGAGCGCGTCGGGCACCGTCGCCACCGCGCTCCTGCCGACGGTCCTCGCCGTCGCGATGGCGCAGATCGTCGCGGGTGCCGGCAACGGGGTGGAGAACGTCGCGTCCGACACGCTCGTGCAGCGCCTCACGCCCCGCCCGATGCTCGGCCGCGCGTTCGGGGCCGTCGGCACCGCCGCGCAGCTCGGCTCGGCCGTCGCCTACGTGATCGCCGCGCCGCTGGTCAGCACGCTCGGCCCGCGTGTCACGTTCATCGTCGCCGGCGCGGGCTGCGGGCTTGCCATGCTGGTGGCCGTGCCCGCGCTACGCGCCGCCTCCCGTCCCCAGCTCCCCGCGTCGACGCACTGAATCAGGCCCGGCGCAGGGCGGCGTCGCGGCGGGCGGCCATCGCCGAACCGGCCTCACGGCGGGCCATGCGGCGCAGCACGATCGGCGCGAGCACGAGGCCGGCGACGGCCCACGCGCCGAGCACGCCGATGGTCTCCAGGTGCCGCCACGACCCCGTGACCTCGACCGCCGCGGCCTCGTCGGGCAGCAGCGCCGAGCGGACGCCGAGGCCAAGCCAGTACACGGGGAACACCTGGCCGACCGTCTGCAGCCACGCGGGCAGCGCGGCGAGCGGGTAGAAGATGCCGGAGATCGCGATCAGGCCGGCCAACGGCAGCGTGACCAGGCCCTGGCTGCGCGGGTTGGGCAGCAGCGAGCCGATCACCGCGCCGAGCGGGAGCGTCGCGACCGCGCCGAGCAGGACGACCCACAACAGGGTCAGCCACGAGCCGACACCGAGGTCGAGGTCGTCGACCAGGAACATGCCCGGGACGAGCAGGATCAGGACACCGACGACGATCCAGTACGTCACCATCGTGGTCTTGCCGACGAGGTAGCCGACCATCCCGTACGGCGTCGTCCTGGCACGCAGCAGGGTGCCGTCCTCGCGCTCGACGCAGAGCACGCCGCTCGTGCCGAGTACCCCGGTGAAGACGATCGACATGCCCATCACGCTCGGCAGCACGAGGGTCACCAACGGGACACCGTCGAAAGTGTCGCCACGCATGAAGAACAGCACGACGCCCATGGCGAGCGGCCAGAAGATCTGTCCGAACAGGTCGGTGGCCGTCGAGTAGGTCTGCCGGAACTCGATGAGCCCGCGCCGTAGACCGGTGCGTGCCGCGTACACCATCGGATGCATTCTGTCCCCCTCCGAGGTCACTCAGCGTACAACCGGGCGACGCCGCGGAGCACCTCCGCACGCAGCCGGTCGACCGGCTCGTCCGCGAAGGCGGTGACCGGGTCGGACAGCGCGGCGATGGCCTGCGCGGCGCGCACCTTCTCCGCGAGGGTCGGGTCGGGCCCTGCCGCGATGCGGTTCGCGTCGGCCATCAGCTCGGTGAAGCGGCGGAGGGTGGGTGCCTGGGCGAGCCGCGTCAGCTCCTGTATCACGTTGTCACGCAACAACGTCCGGTGCTCGAGGTGGACGTCGAGCAGTGCCTCGAACACCTCCTGGCGGGTGGTCACGCGTGCGAGCGCGGCCTCGAGGTCCGTGAGGAACGGGTCGGCGACCGCGGCGAGGATGTCCGCCTTGGTGGGGAAGTGGTAGAGCACCGCGGTCTTGGTCATGCCCAGCTGTTCGGCGATCTCGCGGATCGACGTGCCGTGGTAGCCCTGCCGGACGAACAGACGGCGGGCGGCGTCGAGGATCTGCGCGCGGGTGCTGAGCATGCTCTCAGCATAGCGTTGCCTGACCATCGGTCAGTTTTATAGGCGCGCCATTGACTTACCAACGGTCAGGAAAAGGGGGAATCATTGTGAGACTTCTGGCACGGTGTCGCGGAGAGCCGAGGTCTTCGGTGGGTGGAGCGGTTCGAGGGGCCTGCGGTCGGCGACGAGCGGACCGTCCTCTCCTGGCTCGGCGCGCGACCCTGGAGCTGAAGTGCGCGGGTCTCACGACCGAGCTGGCCGGCAGGTCCGTCCTACCCTCCACGCTGTCCCTGCTCGGCCTGGTACGCCTGGCGTGACGAGACGCGGTTCGCCGACGAGTTCGTCGCCGCCGCCGAGAGCCTGGACGTCACCGGGGTGGACCGGTCACCACATGTCCTCGAAGCGGGAGCCCAGCATCACCCGCGCCATCGTCGCCTTGATGACGCGCCGCAGCTCGGTCGGGCTCTCCAGCTCCGGCAGGGTCTCGAAGACGGCACGGCTGACGTCGAGGAGCGTCACGCCCCGGGTGCTCTCGTCGGTGCCGAGCACGAACCACGCCCAGCAGCGGTAGGACTCCGGCTCCGCCTCGGGGCCGCCGTTGCGGAGCATCGGGCACAGGAACACCCCGGCCACCGACTCGACCTGCCGCAGCAGCGCGGCGTCCGAGCTCCAGCGGCGGTCCCACCCGTTCGTCACGTTCTCGTGCTGGATGCGGAGCAGGTCGTCCGTGGCGGCGACGCGCACCGTGAAGTCCGGGTCCTCCCACCGCACTTCCGTCCGCTGGCGCAAAGGTCTGTCCTCTGTATGTTCTCCAACCCACGTGCCGCACGCGAGGTTGGCAAGGGTATCGGGCGGGTATACGGGGCCGAATAGTTCCGTCTTCCCGAAAGGTCCCCCTCATGGTTGCGATCCTGGCAGCGGTCTTCTTCGCCGTCGCACTGATCATGGACTTGGCCGACACGTCCGCGGCACTCGGCCCGAGCGTCTTCATCACCGCCGGTCTGCTGTGCCTCGCGCTGCACCACGCGGGCATCGGCACCAGACGGCCGGTCCGCAACGGTCGTCGCTGGAGCTACCGCCGCTGACGCTTTCCGTTGCGGCATAGGGGTGATGTCGCGGTTCTGGCGGGTGACAGGTGTGCCGTGCGCCGGTGCTGCCGGTTACGTTCGTAAGCCGTGCGCACTGGCGAGGTCCTCGAACGACACCCGCTGCCGGCGGAGTTCCTGCCCGGGCACGCCGAGGACGGGAACCTCGTCCGGTACCGGGGCGTCGGGCACGACGGCATCCACCGCGTGGTCAGCGGGTCGGTCTTCGTGCCGGTCGGCCCGGCGCCGCCCGGCGGGTGGCCGGTGGTCAGTTTCGCCCACGGCACCACGGGCCTCGCCGACCACCTCGCCCCCTCGCGGGTCGGGCTGACCAGGTACGAGCGCGACCACGTGGCCAGGTGGCTTGCCGAGGGTTTCGTGGTCGCCGCCGTCGACTACGAGGGCCTCGCGACGCCGGGACCACATCCGTACTTCCACGGCGAGGCCGTCGCGGACGATGTGATCGACATCGTCCGCGCGGCCCGCGAACTGCACGACCAGGTCGGCCGCAGGTGGGTCGTGGCCGGGTTCTCCCACGGCGCGCACGCCGCGCTGTTCACCGGCCTGGTGGCGAGCAGGTACGCGCCGGAGCTGGACTTCCGCGGCACGATCGCGCTCGCGCCACCCGTGCACCTCCCGGAGCTGGTGCGGTACCTGACCGGCGGCGGCGACCGGCCGGTGTCGCTGCTGCTGCCGTTCCTGCTGGCAGGCGTGGGGGACGACGGCGCGAGGCCGTTCCTCACCGAGACCGGGCGACGGCTGGTGGACCTCGCCACGCGTGCGACTCTCGTCGACATGTACGGCGCGGTCGCGGGCCTGACCAACGCCGACGCCGGCATGACCGACATACACCGCCACCCCGGCGTCACGCGGGTGCTGCGGGCGTGCCGCGTGCCGGTGACGCGGATGGACCGGCCGGTGTACCTGACCGCGGGCAGCGCGGACGAGATCGTGCCCGCGGAGATCGTGGCGGCGTTCGTCGCGGACCTGCGGTGGGCGGGTGCCGACGTCCGGTTCGACCGGCACGAGGGCGCCACCCACGTCGAGCTGCTGTGCACGGGCCTGGACCGGGTCGTCGCGTGGGCGAGCCGGATGGTACGCACCCGCACGGGCTTCGACTGGTTCGACGCCGACCACGACGGCCGCCTGACCTGCGACGACTTCACGGTGTACGCGTTGCGGCTGGCGCAGGCGTGCGGTTGCGCGCCTGGCGCGGGCCCGGCACGCGCGGTGCGGACGGCCTACGCCGCGCTGTGGCGTGCGTTCGCGGCCAGGACCGGCACGGACGCCGACGACTCCGTCGACCGCACGGAGTTCACGCACCGCGTGGAGACCGGCGCGGGCTTCGCGCGGGAGATCGCCGCACTGGCCGATGCGGTCCTGTGCATGGCGGCGGGCAGCGACTCGGTGTCGGCCGAGGAGATCGCGGCGGCCGTCCGCCACCCCGGCCGCACCGACCACTGGCTGTTCGCCCGCGTCTAGGGTGTCGATCCGGGCCGTTCGTGTTCGTCGGTGGCGCGAACCCGGTTACGAGAGGAACTCCCATGATCATCGCGCTGCCCATCGCCGACCGCCGCGTCTCCCACGTCTTCTACCGTGACGGCCTCGGTCTCGAGCCGTTCGGCGAGCCCGCGGACGACGGCGTGCCCGAGCCGCTGCAGTTCCGCCTGGCACCCGAGGTCAGCATGATGCTGGTCCCGACGGGCGGCTTCGGCTGGGTGATCGGCGGCCGCGAGGTGGCGGGCCGGGGCACGAGCGAGTGCGTGCTGACCCTGCCCGCGGCGACCCCGTCGGAGGTCGACGACATGGTGGCGAGGGCGGTGGCGGCAGGCGCCGAGGTGGTGACCGCTCCTGCCCAGCAGCCGTGGGGCTACACCGGCACCTTCACCGACCCGGACGGCCACCTCTGGCAGGTGACCGCCTGACCCACCACGTCGCGGTGGGTGATCAACCGCGTCCCGATGGTGTCGCTCGTCGCGCCCGTCGGGGGATGGCACGACGCCGATCCCGGCCGTAGCGTCCTTTGTGGACGTGGTCCGTTTCGTCCTACCTGGACGGAACTCTCGCAGTGGCCCGGAAGTGGAGTCGTGTCATGCTCGCTCGTGTGACCGCCGTTGCCGTGAGCGTCGCGCTCGCGGCGACGGCGACGCCCGCCCTGGCCGAGGCCGACAGCCGGGCGGACCTGCCGTCGGCGATCGTGTCCATGGGGGACAGCTTCATCTCCGGGGAGGCGGGGCGGTGGCGGGGCAACGGGCTCACCCACTACCCGGGCAGCCGGTGGGGCACCGACCTCGCCGCCTACGACTGCAACTCCGGGGAGTCCTGGTGCTACCACGACCCCGCACGGGTGTACGGGGCCTCCTACGACAACGGCTGTCACCGGTCCGACGTCGCGGAGATCACCCATGTCCCGTCGGTCACGGTCGGGGGCGTGTCCTACCCCGTCGCGCCGGAGAACCGCGTGAACCTCGCGTGTTCCGGCGCGACGACCGAGGCGATCGACACCACCCCGTTCAAGGACCCCACCACCCAGGCCGACCAGCTCGCGACGCTGGCCGAGACCAGGAGGATCCGGCTGATCACCGTGTCGGTCGGCGGCAACGACATCGACTTCGCGGGCATCATCTTCGGCTGCGTGGCGGCGTTCACCGAGGGCTCGTCGGAACACTGCATGACCACGTACGGACCGGAGCTGCCTGCCCGGGTGCTGACGATGGCGGACAACATCCGTCGCGCGGTCGGCTCCATCCGCACGGTCATGCGGGACGCCGGTTACGCGGACGGCGACTACCGGCTCGTGCTGCAGTCCTACCCGGCACCCATCCCGGCGTCGGCCGAGAACCGCTACGTGGCCACCGACTGGAGCCGGTGGAACGAGGGCGGCTGCCCGTTCTACGACGACGACTCCGACTGGGCCCACGACACGGTCCTGCCGCTGATCGCCGAAGCCATCGAGGGCGTCACGGGCGCGGACACGGGCACCGAGTTCCTGGAGCTTCGGCACGCGTTCGACGGCCACGAGGTGTGCGCGAAGGGCGTCACGCAGGCCACAGAGGACAACACCCTGAAGAACCCCCTGCCGATGGCCGAGAGCGAGTGGATCCGGTGGATCGGGGTGCCCTACCTCTCGCAGGGCCAGGAGCAGGAGTACGCCCACCCCAACCGCTACGGGCAGCTCGCGCTGGGCCGCTGCCTGTCCGCGCTGGCCGCCGCAACGGCGACCACCCACACGTGCGAAGGGCCCGCCTGACGCGGCCCTACTCCCACACCTTCCGGACCTGTTCCACCAGGGCCGAGGACTGGATCATGCCCGCCCGAGCGGCGGCCGCCCGCCGGATCGGGTCGAGCGGGTTCTTGCCGAAGGCCGCCACGGCGTCCGGGTCGGGCGTCAGCAGAGCCACCTCCGACTCCCGGCGCAGGGCCTCCACCTGCGTGAACGTGCCCGGCATCGGGCCGATCCCCCGGGGTATCGGGGCCAGCACCACGATGCGCTCGTACCCCGACGCGAGGTCCGCGTTGGCGGCCGACCGCATGCCGCCGTCCATGTAGCGCCTGCCGTCGATCGTCACCGGCGGCCACACACCGGGCACGGCGCAGCTCGCCGCCACGGCCCGCACCAACGGCACACCGGACGTGGCGTCGAAGATCCGGAACGCGCCGGTCTCCGTGTCCACCGCCGTGACGTGCAGGGCGGTGTCGGCAGGCCACTCCCTGACCGGCAGCCGCGACTCGATCACGCCGACCCGGTCGGCCTCCGTGACCCCCGTGTCCGCACTCAGTGCGATCCGGCCGATGCGCTGGCGGACGCGTTGGGGCGCGCGGGAACCGACCATCGTCAGCGCGAAGCGGAACATCATCCCCCGGCCGAGCGCCGCGGCCAGCTCACCGTCCGGGGGCAGGAGCTGCGCCTCGTACCGCTCCCGTGGGGCGAGGCCGTTCGCCACCTGTGCGCCGACAACTGACCCCGCCGACGTGCCGATCACCAGGTCGGCGTCGCCGAGGTCCACGCCCGCCTCGGCGAGGCCGGTCAGCACACCCCACTCCCAGGCGATTCCCGTGAGTCCCCCGCCACCGAGCACCAGCGCGCGTCTCGTCATCAGCCCATCATGCCCCGCACCCCCGACACCCGGCGCGGCTAGCCTTTCCTGGTGACCGTCGAGCTGACCGTGCTCTCACGCGTCGCGTTCCGGGGGAGGGAGATCACCGGGCCGCGGCTGCGTGGGCTGCTCGCGCTCCTCGCCGCCGAACCGGGTGGCTGCGGCGTCGCCCGTCTCGTCGACGGGCTCTGGCAGGACGACCGGCCCGACAACCCCACGAAAGCACTGCAGATCCTCGTCTCCCGCCTCCGTGCCCAGCTCGGCGACGAGGTCATCGCCCGTACCCCGACCGGCTACCGCCTCGCGCTCGGCGAGGACCAGGTCGACGCGCAGGCCGTGCTCCACCACGCCGCGCAGGCCGCACGGCACGCCCGCGCCGGTGACCACGGGCAGGCCCTCCACCACGCCGAGGCCGGGCTCGCCTTGTGGGACGGACCGCCCAAGCCGGACGAGGCACACGACCCGCTGGCGGACCTGCGTGCGGAGCGGGCGGTCACCCACCGCACCCTCACCAGGGCCCGTGCCGTCGCGCTCGCCCGGCTCGGCAGGCACGCCGAGGCCGTCGGCCCCCTCACCGACCTCGCCGTCGAGTACCCGCGTGACGAGGAGATCCTCCTCGCGCTGCTCGGGTCGGAGGCCGCGACGAAGAGCCCCGCCGCGGCCATGGCCCGCTACGACGCCTACCGCCGCGCCCTGCGTGACGAGCTGGGTGCCGACCCCGGGCCCGCGCTCCGGCAGGCCCACCAGGACCTGCTGCGCGACGATCAGCCGAGCGTCCGCCACGGCGTCGCCCACGAGCCCAACCCGCTGCTCGGCCGCGACGCCGACCTCGAGGCCGTCGCCGAGCTGCTCGCCAGCGCACGCGTCGTGTCGGTCGTCGGCCCCGGCGGGCTCGGCAAGACCCGCCTCGCACACGCCGTCGGCCGGGCCTCGACCAGGCGGACCGTGCACTTCGTGAGCCTCGCGGGGGTCGCCGAGGACGGGGACGTCGCCGCCGAGGTCGCGTCCGCCGTCGGCGCCGCCGAGTTCACCAGGGTGGACCCGGTCGCGGGTGTCGCCGAGTCGCTCGGCGCGAGTGCGCTGCTGGTCCTCGACAACTGCGAGCACGTGCTCGCCAGGGCCGCCGACCTCGTCGCCACGCTGGTCGCGATGACCCGTGACCTGCGGATCCTCACCACGAGCCGCGCGCGGCTGGGCCTGTCGTCGGAGTCGGTGTACCCGCTGCCCGAGCTGGACCAGGCGACCACCGAGGAGCTGTTCCGCCAGCGGGCTCGGGCCGCGCGACCGGGTGTCGACCTGCCGGACGCGCCCGTCGCGCAGCTGTGCGCCCACCTCGACGGGCTGCCGCTCGCCGTGGAGCTGGCCGCCGCACGCGTGCGGGTCATGTCGGTCACCGAGATCAACCGGCGGCTCGCGGACCGGTTCGCGCTGCTGCGGGGCGGTCGCCGCGACGCGCCGCAACGCCACCAGACCCTTCAGGCCGTCGTCGACTGGAGCTGGCAGCTGCTCGACGCGGACGGCCGTGCCGCGCTGCGTGCGCTCGCGGTCCTCCCCGGCGGGTTCACGGCCGACGCCGCCGACCGGGTGCTCGGCCGGGACTCGCTCGACACGCTCGACAACCTCGTCGACCAGTCCCTGCTCAAGGTCGCCGACACCCGCGAGGGCACGCGCTTCCGGATGCTGGAGACGGTCCGCGAGTTCGGCGCTGCCCGGCTCGCCGAGTCCGGCGACACCGACCGGGTGATCGACGGCTTGTTCGCCTGGACGAGGGAGGTCGCGCGGCGCCACCTCGACGCCCCGTTCGGCCCGGACCCGGTCCCTGGCACCGACTACCTGCGTGTCGAGCAGGACAACCTGCTGCTGGCGCTGCGCCACGGCCTCGACCGGGGCGACGGTGCCTCGGTCGCCTCGGCCGTCGCCGTCCTCGCCGCGCTGTGGTCGGTCGACGGCAACTACCTGCGTGCCGCCTCGCTCTGCGACGACGCCGCCCAGCTGTTCGCCCACTACCGGCCGGCACCCGAGCACGTCGAGATCACCCGCGTCGCGATCACGCTGCCGCTGCTCAACGCGCTCGCCATCCGGTCGGCGGCCACCGCGCGCATGCTGTACGCGCTGCGCAGGCTCCCGACGGCCGAACCGGACACGGCGGTGCGGGCCACGGCGGTCGTGCTGGCCGAACCGGGCGTCTTCGCGCCGGACCAGGCGGTGCTGCGTGCCCTGTTCGACGGCGGCAGGCCGCAGGTGGCCGCGATCGCGGGCCTGATCCTGAGCTACGCGGCCGAGCAGGCGGGCGACCTGCCCGCCGCGATCGAGGTGTGCGCGCCGCTGCTCACCGCGTGGGGCACGAACGCGACACCGTGGCTGTGGATCCTGGCCCTGTCCCGGCTCGGCGAGCTGACGCTGCGCGTCGAGCGGGGCGAGGACGCACTCGGGTACTTCACCCAGTCCGTCCGGCTGCTCGACCGGATCGGCGCGCACCGCGACGTCGTAGGCGTGTACTGGGGCATGATGCTCGCCAACCTGCGGCTCGGGCGCCTCGACGACGCCGAGCACTGGCTGGGCCGCGCCACAGTCGACAACGCGGGTTCGCCGGAGGACGACGTCGAGGCAGGCACGTTCATGTTCGTGCTGGCGGCGCGGGCGGAGCTGGCGCTCGCACGGGGCGAGGTGGACGAGGGACTGCGCCTGTGGCGCCGTGCCGCGGCGGCGCTCGACCCCGGGAAGCACACGGACGTCGACCGCGACGAGGCGGAGACCCTGCGGCCGTGGGCACTGGAGACGGAGGCAGGCGCGGTCGCCGCCCACGCCAGGTACGACCGGCTCGACCTGGTCCCCGAACTGATGGCCGAGCTGCCCCGCCAGCTGGCGCTCCTCCTGTCGAGCCCGATCGAGCGGCCGCCGATCTACATCGGCGAACAGCAGCTGGCAGGCGCCGTGCTGGTCGCGCTCGGCATCGCCGACATCACGCGTGGCGCGACGGGGTCCGGGGTCCGGCTCGTCGCGCTGGCCGAGCGGCTCGACTTCGTGCGGAGCTTCCGGCCGACGCCGACCGTCGCGGACGTGCGGGACGCGGTCGAGAACGCCGACGGGCCGGCGTACGCCGCTGCGGTGTCGGAGTACGCCGGTCTCGACCGGGACGGGCTGCGTGCCGCGGCGCTCGCCGTGCTGGGCACCCGGGTCAGCGCCGGGGGTCCTGCCTGAACTGCCACTTCGCCCACAGGTAGCCGCCTGCGGCGAGCACGACGCACCAGCCGACCGCGAGCCACCCGTTGTGGCCGATCGGACCGCCGACCAGCAGGCCACGCAGCGTCTCGATGATCGGCGTGAACGGCTGGTACTCGGAGAACCAGCGGATGCCGCTCGGCAGCGCGTCCAGCGGGACGAACGTGGTCGACAGGAACGGGAAGAAGAACGACAGCGGCATGACGATGTTGCTGGCGCCCTCCGGCAGCCTCGCCAGCATGCCGAGCGCCGTGGCCACCCACGTCAGGGCGAACGCGGTCAGCAGGACCAGGCCGAGCGCGGCGACCCACTCGACCACGCCTGCGCCTGGCCGGAAGCCCATGGCGAGCCCGACGGCGATCACCAGCACGATGCTGGCCATGTTCAGGATGACGGCGCCGACGACGTGCCCGGTCAGCACGGCCGTGCGGGCGATCGGCATGGTGCGGAAACGCGCCACGATGCCGTCGGCGAGGTCCGTACAGATCCCGACGGCGGTCGTCTGGGTCGCGGACCCCAGCGTCATCAGCAGGATCCCGGGAACGATGAAGTCGATGTAGTCGAAGCCGCCGCCGATGCCCGCCGCGATCGTGTCGCCGAACAGGTAGGAGAACAGCAGCAGCATGATCACCGGCACTAGCGCGACGCCGACGGTCAGTGTGGGGTAGCGGACGGCGTGGCGCAGGCTGCGGCGCAGCATGGTGGCCGAGTCGGTGAACGCGCTCATGGGACGGCCCTTGGCGGTCGCGGCGAGTGGCCGGGTGGCGGTGATGGTCATGACAGGGTCGCTTTCTCTGCTTCGGTGGTGTGGCCGGTGAGTGCGAAGAAGACGTCGTCGAGGTCGGGGGTGTGGACCGTCAGCGAGTCCGTCCCGATCGAGGCGTCGTCGAGGCGGTCCAGCAGGGCCTTGAGCGCGCGGCGGCTGCCGTCGTTGGGCACGGTGAGCGTGAGTGACTCCTGGTCGCGCGAGGCGTTGCCCAGGATGCGGGCGGCCGTGTCCAGCTCGCGGACGTCGGCGAAGTGCAGCTGGACGTGGCCGCCGGGGATGCGCCGCTTCAGCTCCGTCGGCGTGCCCTCCGCGACGATCCTGCCCTGGTCGAGCACCGCGATCCGGTCGGCGAGCTGGTCGGCCTCCTCCAGGTACTGCGTGGTGAGGAAGACGGTCACGCCGTCGGCGACCAGCCCCCGGATGATCTCCCACACGTCGTGGCGGCTGCGTGGGTCGAGGCCGGTGGTCGGCTCGTCGAGGAAGATCACCCTCGGGCCGCCGACGAGCGTCATCGCCAGGTCCAGTCGGCGCATCATGCCGCCGGAGTAGGTCGCCGCGGGCTTCTTCGCGGCCTTGACCAGGTCGAACCGCTCCAGCAGCGCCGTGGCCCCGTCACGGATCCGCCGCTTGGGCAGCCGGTACAGCTCACCCATCAGGCGCAGGTTCTCCTCGCCGGTGAGCAGCTTGTCGACCGCGGAGAACTGGCCGGTCACGCCGATGACCTCGCGGACGGCGTCCGGGTCGGTGGCGACGTCGTGCCCGCCGACGACGACCGTGCCCGCGTCGGCCGTGATCAGCGTCGACAGGATCTGGACGGCCGTCGTCTTGCCCGCGCCGTTCGGCCCGAGCAGCGAGAAGACGCTGCCCGAGGGCACGTGGAGGTCGATCCCGTCGAGGACCACGGTGTCCCCGTAGCTCTTGCGGAGCCCGGTGGCTCCGATCGCGGTCGTCATCTGTCTCCCCTTTGGTTTCGTGCCTGCTCGGGGGAAAGCCTGTGGCCGCGCCGGATCAGCGGGGTTTCACCGCGGTTTCAGCCACGCTCGGCCGGTTTCACGGGGCTAGGTTGGGCGCATGGATCTTGGGCTGAAGGACCGGGTGTACCTGGTCACCGGCGGGACGAGGGGGCTCGGCTTCGCGACGGCGTCCGCGCTGGTCGACGAGGGTGCGCGGGTCGTGTTGACGGGCCGCTCCGAGGAGAACGTCGAGCAGGCGGCCGCGTCGCTGGGTTGCGCGGGGGTGGCGTGCGACAACGCCGACCCCGCCACGCCCGACCGGCTGATCGAGGTCGCGCGGGAGCGGTTCGGGCGGGTCGACGGGCTGCTGGTGAGCGTCGGCGGGCCGCCGTCCGGGTCGGTCACCGAGGTGACCGACGAGCAGTGGCGGACGGCGTTCGAGTCGGTGTTCCTCGGAGCGGTCCGCCTGGCCCGCACGGTCGCGGCGTCGCTGTCGGAAGGCGGGTCGATCGCGTTCGTGCTGTCGTCGTCGGTGCGGGTGCCGATCGGCAACCTCGGCATCTCGAACGGCCTGCGGCCCGGCCTCGCGATGGCGGCGAAGGCGATGGCGAACGAGCTGGGTCCGCGCGGGGTGCGCGTGAACGGCCTGGTGCCCGGCAGGATCGCGACCGACCGCCTGACCTATGTGGAGGCGAAGGCCACCGAGGAGGAGCGGGCGGCGGCGCTCGCCGCGATCCCGCTCGGCCGGTACGGCGACCCGGAGGAGTTCGGCAGGGTGGCGGCGTTCGTGCTGTCGCCCGCCGCGTCCTACCTGACCGGCTCGATGCTGGCGGTGGACGGCGGGATGCTACCGGCGCTCTGAGCGCGGGACGACGAGTCCGGACTCGTAGGCGGCGATGACGGCCTGGGTGCGGTCACGCAGGCCGAGCTTGCCGAGCATGCGGCTGACATGGGTCTTGACGGTCTCCTCGGTGACCACGAGGCGCCTGGCGATCTCCGGGTTGGACAGTCCCTCCGCGACGAGCTCGAGTACCTCGGTCTCGCGCGGGGTGAGGGTGGACAGCCGTACGGGCCGCGGCTGTGGCCGCAGCCGGGCGAACTCCCCGATGAGCCGCCGCGTGACGGTGGGTGCGAGGAGTGCCTCCCCGGCGGCGATGACACGCACGGCGTCGAAGAGCCGTTCGGCGGTGACGTCCTTGAGGAGGAACCCGCTCGCACCTGCCCGCAGTGCGTCGTAGACGTACTCGTCGAGGTCGAACGTGGTGAGGATGAGGACCTTCGCCGCGCCCGCGACGTGCCTGGTGGCCTCGATCCCGTCCATGCCGGGC
Source organism: Actinophytocola oryzae (assembly GCF_004364325.1). GTDB lineage: Bacteria > Actinomycetota > Actinomycetes > Mycobacteriales > Pseudonocardiaceae > Actinophytocola > Actinophytocola oryzae. Next base: position 15,321 of record NZ_SOCP01000004.1, read on the forward strand.
ATGCGGACGTCCATGAGCACGACGTCCGGCCGGTGCACCGCGCAGAGCCGGACGGCCTCGAGCCCGTCGGTCGCCGTTCCCTCGACGGTGAAGTCGGCCTGGGTGTCGAGCAGGGCCGCGTACCCGGTGCGCACCACCTCGTGGTCGTCGGCGACGACGATGCGGATCACTGGTCCTCCACGGGCAGGACGGCCTCGACGAGGAACCCGCCGACGGCGGCCGGTCCCGCACGCAGCGTCCCACCGGCCGCGGCGGCCCGCTCACGCATCCCGGTGAGCCCGTGCCCGGCGGCGTTGGCCGGTCCCGGTCCGTTGTCGCGGATCCGGACGGTGAGCCGTGCCCCGTACCGCAGCTCGACGTCGACGGCGGCCCCCGGTGCGTGCCTGCGGGCGTTGGTGAGTGCCTCCTGGACGATGCGGTAGGCGGCCAGCTCGACGCCGGGGTCGAGTGGGACGGGTGCGCCGGAGACGATGAGCCGGGCGTTGGCGGACTGGCGCGCGTCGTCGAGGAGGTCGACGAGCTGGTTGAGCTGGGGGGCGGGCCGCAGCTCGGCGGCGGTGCCGTCCTCGTCGTCCCTGAGCACCCCGAGTAGCCGTCGCATCTCGGTGAGCCCGGCGCGGGCCCGGTCGCCGATCTCGGCGAACCGTTGCGCCCCAAGGGGTGGCAGCTCGGGCGTGGTGAGCCGGGCGGTCTCGGCCTGTACGGCGATCATCGAGATGTGGTGGGCGACGACGTCGTGCAGCTCCCGCGCGATCCTGGCCCGCTCGCCCCGGGCGGTGTGCTCGACGAGCGTGTTGGCCACAGCCTTGCGCGCTGCCCGGTGGAGTAGCGCCTCCTTCCGGGCGGCGAGGGCGACCCCGGCCCACCCGGCGGCAGGCACGATCGCGGCGAGCAGCACGGTCACGACCGTCGGCCGGACGAGCGCGATCACGACGAAGGGGAGCGCAAGCGCTTGCGTCCACACGGAGGCCACCCGAACGAGCCCCATCACCAACGCCGCGGCCGCCCCCACGGTGAGCACGTGCAGGAGCGCCAATGAGAGGAACCCGAAGGCGGCGAGGAGGACGACGGCGGCGAGGGGCCGAACCAGTCCAAGTGGGACGGTCCCGGCGACGGCCAGCAGACAGAGCGTGAGCCCGAACATGAGATCGGCGTCCGCGACGAGCACCCGCACGAGTGCCTCCCCGAAGGCGGCGCCCCCGAGCAGGAAGGCCGCACGCATGGTGCACTCTCCGTCGCGCATGGGGTCATTGTCTCCGCCGGCAGGAAGCTTGGCGTCACTCCCACGAGCGACGTCCGTCCCCTGCGGGGGCGAGACCGAACATGGCTCCCCAACGGGACGACGCCGCCCCGCGACCGCCATAGCCTTCCGGAGCATGGAAGCCACCATCGAGGTCGCCGGGCTGCGCAAGCGCTTCGGGGCGACCACCGCGCTGGACGGGATGTCCTTCACCGTCGGCGCAGGACAGGTCACCGGGTTCGTCGGCCCCAACGGTGCTGGCAAGTCCACCACCATGCGGGTCGTCCTCGGGCTCGACGCCGCCGACGCCGGGCACGCGCACGTCGGCGGCCGGCCCTACCGGGAGCTGCGGAAACCCCTCGCGCACGTCGGCTCACTGCTCGACGCCGGTGCGCTCCAGCCGTCCCGGTCCGCACGCAACCACCTGCTCTGGCTCGCGCACTCCCAGGGGTTCCCCGCCACCCGCGTCGACGAGGTCATCGAGATCAGCGGGCTCGCCTCGGTCGCCAGACGCAGGGCCGGCGGGTTCTCCCTCGGCATGCGCCAACGCCTCGGCATCGCCGCCGCGCTGCTCGGGGACCCGCCCGTGCTCATGCTCGACGAGCCGTTCAACGGCATGGACCCCGAGGGCATCGTCTGGATGCGGACCTTCCTTCGGCAGAAGGCCCGGGAGGGTCGCGCGGTCCTCGTGTCGAGCCACCTCATGAGCGAGCTGCAGGACACGGCCGACCACCTGGTGGTGGTCGGCCGAGGCAGGGTCATCGCCGACACCACGGTCGCCGACCTCATCACCGCGGCGTCCGGGGACCGCGTCACCCTCCGGACCACCGCACGCACACCGGCCATGACCGCCCTCGCAGGCGCGGGTGCCACCGTCGCCACGACCGGGTCCGACACACTCACCGTCGACGGGCTCCCCGCCGCGTCGGTCATCACCGTCCTCAACGAGAACGCCATCGCCTTCACCGAGGTCAGCGCGCACCGCGCCTCACTCGAGGAGGCCTACATGGAGCTGACCCGCGAGGCCGTGGAGTTCCGGGCGGGTGAGCAGGCGTGAGGAACCTGATCCGTGCCGAGTGGACCAAGCTCCGCACCGTCCGGGGGTGGGTCGTCGGCCTGCTCGCCGCCATCCCGCTGACCGTGCTCGTCGGACTGCTCGGCCCGGCGGGCAGCAGCTTCCAGTGCGCGGGCCCGCACGGCGAGAGCTGCGCCAACCGCACCCTGCCCACCGGCCCCGACGGCACCCCCGTCCGCGACGACTTCACGTTCGTCCACCGCACCCTCGCGGGCGACGGCACGATCACCGCCCGCGTGGCGCCTCTCGAGGACGCCGAACCGTGGGCCAAGGCAGGCGTGATCCTCAAGCAGAGCACGAAGGTCGGCTCCCCGTACGCGGCGGTCCTGCGCACCGGCAGCCACGGCACCCGCATGCAGCAGAACTTCACCGGGGACACGGCGGGCCCGTCGGACGCGGGCTGGGTTCGCCTGAGCCGCAAGGGAAACACGCTCACGGGTGCCGCGTCGACGGACGGCGAACACTGGACCACGATCGGCACCGCAGAGATCGACCTGGGCGCCACCGTCGAGGCGGGCATGTTCGTCTCGTCGCCCGCGCACGAGGAGATCACCCGCTCGTTCGGCAACATCCAGGAGGACAGCGGCCCGACCCAGCTCACGGCCACCTTCGACGACGTGACCACCGACGGCGACTGGACGGGCGACTGGCAGCACACCGACGTCGGCGGTGAACCCGACGCGGAGACCGGGTTCACCGACAGCGCAGGCGAGTTCGCGGTCACCGGACGCGGCGACATCGCGCCGATGGTGTTCTCGGGCGGCTCGCTCACCAAGACCGTCGAGAACACGCTGGTCGGCGGGTTCGCCGGGCTCATCGCGGTGCTCGTGGTCGCCACGATGTTCGTCACCGGCGAGCACCGCCGCGGGCTGATCCGCACCAGCCTCGCCGCCAACCCGCGCCGAGGCAGGCTCCTCGCCGCGAAGGGGATCGTGATGGGCGGTGTGTCCTTCGTGGTCGGTGTGGTGGCGGCGGGGCTGACGGTGCCGATCGTCGAGGCGCTGGAGAAGGCGAAGGGCTTCAGCCTGTTCCCGACCTCGACGTTCACCGTGCTGCGCGTGGTCGTCGGCACCGGGTTGTTGTTCGGCGTGGCCGCGGTGCTGGCGGTGGCGGTGGGGATGCTGCTGCGCCGGGGTGCGGGCACGGTCACGGCCATGATCGTCGGGATCGTGCTGCCGTACCTGCTGGCCGTCGCGTCCGTGCTGCCGCAGGCACCCGCCGAGTGGCTGACGGCGGTCACCCCGGCGGCGGCGTTCGCCGTGCAGCAGAGCGTGCGTGAGTACCCGCAGGTCAACACGACCTACACGCCGTCGGACGGCTACTTCCCGCTGTCGCCCGCGGGTGGCTTCGCGGTGCTGTGCCTGTACGCCGTGGTGGCGCTGGTGTTCGCCGGGTTGGCACTGCGCAGGAGGGACGCATGACCGCGCTGCACGCGGAGTGGACCAAGGCCAGGACCGTGCCGGGCACACCGTTGCTGCTGGCGGGCGTGGTGGCACTCACCGCCGTGGTGGGTGTGCTGACCGCCCAGGCGGTATCCGCCGGAGGTGACCCCGTGAAGTCGACCCTGACGGGCGTCGCCCTTGGCCAGGCGGCGGTGGTGGTCCTGGCGGTGGGCACCGTGAGCGGCGAGTACGGCACCGGCATGATCCGCATCACGCTGACGGTGGTGCCACACCGGCTGAAGGTGTTGGCCGCCAAGAGTTTCGTGGTGACCGCGCTGACGCTGGTGGCAGGCGCGGCGGCGGTGCTCGCCTCGTTGGCCGTAGGCGACGCGCTCGTGCCGGAAGGGCTGTCCCTTTCGGACGGAGCAACGTCGAGGGCGGCAGTGGGGTCGGTGCTGTACCTGGGTTTGATCGCGTTGCTGAGCATCGGCGTGGCAGCGCTGGTCCGCGACGCGGCTGCGGCGGTCGGCGTGGTGCTGTCGCTGCTGTACCTGACACCGCTGGTCACGGCACTGGTCTCAGACCCGGACTGGCGTGACCGCCTGCAGAAGCTCAGCCCGATGACCGCGGGCCTGTCGGTCCAGGCGACAACCCGTCTCGACCAGCTGCCCATCGGCCCGTGGCAGGGCCTCGGCGTGCTGGCACTGTGGGCGGCAGGTGCACTGACAGCGGGCGCGGTGGCGCTACGCCTACGCGACGCGTAACCCAGCACCCGGCCCAGCGCACTGAAGGCGTCCTTCGTAACGCCCAGCGCACTGAAGGCGTCCTTCAGTGCAAAGCGGGCCCGGTCAGGCGCAGCGCAGGGTCAGCAGCGAGATCTCGCTCGGGGCGAAGACACGCAGCGGCGGCCCCCAGAAGCCCGCGCCTCGCGACGTGTACAGCTGGGTCGCCCCGTGGCGGGTGAGGCCGTGCACGGTCGGCTGGTCGACCCGGACGAGGAAGTGGAACGGCCAGATCTGCCCGCCGTGCGTGTGGCCGGACACCTGCAGCTCCACACCCGCGTTGGCCGCGTGCACGACCTGCCTCGGCTGGTGGGCGACGAGCAGCACCGGCGCGTCGGCGGGCGCGCCGGACAGCGCCAGGTCGAGCTTCGCGCCGTGGCCGGGCAGGCCCGACGACTTCGCCGTGTGGTCGTCGATGCCGGCCAGCACCAGCCGCGCGTCACCCCGGGACACGACCACGTGCCGGTTGTGCAGCGACTCCCAGCCCAGCTCCGACATGTGGTCGAGCCACTCCTGGGCCTCGCCGAAGTACTCGTGGTTGCCCGTCACGTACACCCGGGCCATGCCTGCCGAGATCGTGCCGAGCGGCGCGGCCTGGGCACGACGCGCGTCCACCGTCCCGTCCGCGATGTCCCCGGCGTGGCACACGACGTCGGGCTTCAGCGCGTTGACGGCGGCGGCCGTCCGCGTGGACCACCTCACCCGGTTGATGGGCCCGAAGTGCGTGTCCGCCAGCACGACCACGGTCGTCCCGTCGAGGTCGGCGCCCAGCTTCGGCAGCGTGACGTCGACCCGGCGCACCCGGGGCACCCGCATCGCCTCGCGGACACCCCACGCCACCAGGACCACCCACACCACGAGCACGCCGACCGCGACGACCCGCGCCGAGTCGTCCACGCCGAGCAGCACGAGGTGCGCGACCTGCCCGATCACCGACCACGCGAACAGCACCCAGGTGACGCCGATCGTCGTGTCGGCGATCCGCGCCGCCCAGTCCCGCGCCCGCGCGTGCCCCAGGAACATCAGGAACGGGAACGCGACCGCCACCGCGACGAACACCACGGTGCCCACGACCACGACCGGCGTGGCCCACGGCAGCACGACCGTCAGCCACGGCACCCCGAACAGGAGCAGGATCGCGACGACCAGCACGACCGGGAACAGGCCGCGGCGGACGGTGGGCCGCTCCCGCTGCTCGGTTTGTGTCATGACGCAAAACTACCCGCGCCGCCCGCTACTGTCGGGCCGTGATCGAGCCCTCCACGTTCGTGCCAGGCGAGGCCCCGGACGGTCTGCGCCTCTGGCGGCTGCCGGACCCGCCGGTGAGCGCGGCCTTCGGCCTTGCCGTCGACGTCTCCGTCCTACTGGAACACCTCGAGCTGACCGACCTGGACTTCACGCTGATCGACGCCGTGGTCGGCGACGTCGACCGGTACCTGGCCGCCGCGACCGACTTCGTCGCACGCCGGGTCGCGGAAGACCCCGAGGCCTTCGGCGTGCCGGAGCTGCCGGAACCGCTGGGCCTCGACCTGCCGGAGGTGACCTTCAGCGACAGCGGCTGGCTGGTCCGCTTCGCCGAGGCCCCGTTCCCGGTCGCCGACCCGGACGGCCTGCTGGTCGAGTTCACCGGCGACACCCCGGTGGACGTCGAGGGCACGTCGGACGCCGACGAGATCGACTAGTCGAAGCGGTGCACGGTCCTGGTGGCGACCGCACTCAGCTTGTCCGGGTTGGCGACGTTGTGGATGCCCGTGATCAGCCCCTGCTCGTCCAGGTCGAACGTGACGGTCGAGATCACCCGGCCCCCGCCGGTGAACACGATGCCCGCCGCCCCGTTGAGGTCGACCACCTCGGCACGCATGTCCGAGGGCGCGACCCCCTCGTAGGGCCGCGTGGCCACCGCGGCGAACCACTTCGCGACCCGCTCGGCACCGGTCACGGGCCGCGTGGCCTGCCGGACCTTGCCACCGCCGTCCGTCCACAGTGTCACGTCCGGGGCGAGCAGCTGCATGAGCGTGTTGAGGTCCCCACCGCCGGCGGCGGAGAAGAACCGCTCGGTGACCTCCCGCTGCCGCGCCCGTCCGGCGTGGAACCGGGGCCGCCGCGCCTGGACGTGGCCGCGCGCCCGGTGCGCGGCCTGCCGCACGGTGTCCTCCGAGCGCTCGACGGCCGCCGCGATCTCGCCGTAGCCGAAGCCGAACGCCTCCCTGAGCACGAAGACCGCACGTTCCAGCGGCGTCAGCGACTCCAGCACCACGAGCAGGGCCATCGAGACCGACTCGACGTCGGCGACCTCGTCGGTGATCACGGGCTCGGGCAGCCATGGCCCGACATAGGTCTCCCGCTGCCTGGCCGCCGAGCGCAGCCGGTCCATGGCCACGTTCGTGACGATCCGCACCAGGTAGGCCTTGGGATCGGCGACCTGCGACCGGTCGGCCGCCGACCACCGCACCCAGGTGTCCTGGACCGCGTCCTCGGCGTCGGCGGCCGAGCCGAGCACGCGGTAGGCGACCGAGAACAGCAGGTTCCGGTGGTCGGCGAACGTCATCGCGTGTACCGGCCGCCGCGGGGCCAGAACGAGCCGGTCGCCGGGTACTTCCTCATCCGGCCGTAGGTCGGCCAGGGCGCGGCACTCACCGTCTCCTTGTACCAGACCGCCCGCCGCCCGGTCAGCGTGAAACGACGCGGGCTGCTGTCCGGCCTCGTGAACTGGACGACCGCGTCATGACGGCCGAGGCTGACCGGCATGTGGTAATACCCGAAGCGGAACGGCTTGGGCGCCTTGCCCTTCAGCTCCCGGACGATCGAGACGGCCGCGTGCACGCCGGTCGGCATGCCACTCTGGCAGGTGCCGTGCAGCACCCCGAACCCCTGCTCGATGGCGGCGGAGTCACCGACCGCGTACACGTTCGGGTGAGACACCGACCGCAGGGTGGCGTCGGTGACGATCCGCCCGCGCCCGTCGACCGCGATGCCCTTGGCGAGCACCGACACCCGGACGCCACTGGTCCACAACACGACATCGGCCTCAACGGTCTCGCCACCCGCGAGGGTCACCCCGTCGGGCAGCACCTTGACGACGTCGCCGAGCCGGGTACGCACACCGAGCCGGGCGAGCGTCGCCTGGGTGTAGGCCCTGGCCCTGGCACCCATGGTCGCGCCGGGCTCCTCCCGCCCGATCAGGACGACGTCCAGACCGGGGTGCCGCTCGGCGATCTCGGCGGCGGCCTCGACCCCGGTGAGCCCACCACCACAGACGGCGACGGTGCCGGTGTCCACAGTGGCCAGCCTGTGGGCGAGCAGCTCGGCGTCGTGGGTGCTGTCGAGGGTGTGGGCGTGGTCGTCGGCCCCGGGTACCGCGCCGGTGTCGGCCACCCCGCCGAGTGCGTACACGAGCGTGTCGTACTCCAGTACCCGCGTGTCGTCGACCCGGACGGTCCGCGCGTCGGGGTCGATCCCGGTGACCCACCCCAGCACGAACTCGACGTCGGGCAGCAGCTCGGGAATCCGCAGCCGCGCCAGCTCCTGCCCGGACGCGAGCTGGTGCAGCCGCAACCGCTCGGTGAACAGCTCACTCCCGTTGACGACGGTCACCGCCACGTCGTCGCGCCCGCGGGTCCGCCCGACGAGGCTCACGGCCGTCGCCATCCCCGCGTACCCGGCACCCACCACCACGATCCTGTGCATCTCGGTTCCTTTCTCGCGAACAGATGCCCACGAGACGAACCCACCCGAGCCGAACGTGAACCACGGTGACCGGCGTCACGATCGCTCCCGGTGAGACGCGCCCAACCGGACTACGATCAAGCGCGGGGCAGCGCCGCCACCTCTCCGGGAGCATGCCATGAAGAAGATCATCAATGACCCGTCAACCGTTGTCGCAGAGGCGTTGCGTGGGATCGAGCTTGCCCACGGCGACCTGCTGACCGTGATCCACGATCCGGCCGTGATCCTGCGGGCCGACGCCCCCGTACAGGGCAAGGTCGCGATCATCTCCGGCGGTGGGGCCGGCCACGAGCCCCTCCACGGCGGCTTCGTCGGCCCCGGCATGCTCGACGCCGCCTGCCCCGGCGCCGTGTTCACCTCGCCGACGCCCGACCAGATGCAGACCGCCGTCGAGCGGACCGACGGCGGCGCCGGCGCCCTGTTCATCGTCAAGAACTACACCGGTGACGTCCTCAACTTCGAGACCGCCGCCGAGCTGGTCGAGACCGACGTGCGCACGATCGTCATCGACGACGACGTCGCCGTGAAGGACTCGCTCTACACCGCGGGCCGTCGCGGCGTCGGCGGCACCCTGCCGCTCGAGAAGATCGTCGGGGCCGCCGCGGACCGGGGTGACGACCTCGACGCCGTGCTCGCCGTCGCACAGCGGGTCGTCGACAACGTGCGGTCCATGGGCATGGCACTCGCCGCCCCGACCGTCCCGCACGTCGGCGAGCCCAGCTTCGACCTGCCCGACGACGAGATGGAGGTCGGCATCGGCATCCACGGCGAGCCCGGCCGCGCGCGCATGCCGGTCGAGAACGCCGACGGGATCGTCGCCCGCCTGCTGGAACCGATCCTCGAGGACCTGCCGTTCACCGAGGGTGACCGCGTCCTGCTGTTCACCAACTCGATGGGTGCCACCCCGCTCATCGAGCTGTACCTGGCCCACGGCATCGCCGAGCGCCTCCTCGCCGACCGCGGGATCACGGTCGAGCGCCGCCTCGTCGGCCCGTACGTCACGAGCCTCGAGATGCAGGGCATGAGCCTCACCCTCCTCAAGCTCGACGACCAGATGGTCGAGCTGTGGGACGCGCCAGTGCAGACGGCCGGCCTGCGGTGGGGGCGCTGACGTGGGCTGCACCGCCGCCGACCTCGTCACCGCCATCCGCGCCGTCGCCGACACGGTCGCCGAGCACCGCGTCGAGCTGATCCAGCTGGACCGCGCCATCGGCGACGGCGACCACGGCGAGAACCTCGACCGAGGCTTCAAGGCCGTGCTCACAGCGCTCGACGCGGCCACCCCGGACAGCCCGGCCGCCGTGCTCAAGACCGTCGCGACCACCCTGATCTCCAAGGTCGGCGGCGCGGCGGGCCCGCTCTACGGCACCGCGTTCCTCCGCGCGTCGACCGCGGTCAAGGACCGGGGCGAACTGGAGGCGGCGGACGTCGTCGAGGCGTTGACGGCCGCGCTCGGCGGCGTCGTCGCGCGTGGCAAGGCCGAGTTGGGCGACAAGACCATGGTCGACGCACTCGACCCGGCCGTGAAGGCCGCGACCGGCGACTCCGTGGCCGCCGTGCTGTCGGCCGCGGCGGACGCCGCCGAGGCCGGTGCCGAGGCCACGGTCCCGCTGGTCGCACGCAAGGGCCGGGCGTCCTACCTCGGCGAGCGCAGCGCGGGCCACATGGACCCGGGCGCCCGCTCGACCATGCTGCTGCTGCGGGCGTTCGCGGAAGTGGCCGCGAGGTGACCCGCGTCGGCCTGGTCGTCGTGTCCCACAGCGCCCAGCTGGCGGCCGGGGTCGTGGAGGTGGCGGCCCAGATGGCGCCGAACGTCACGGTCGTCGCGGCGGGCGGCACCGACGACGGCGGCATCGGCACCGACTTCGACGCCGTCGTCTCGGCGATCGAGCGTGCGGACGGCGGCGCCGGGACGGTGGTGCTGTACGACCTCGGCAGCGCACGCATGGTCGCCGAGATGGCGGTCGAGACGGCCGAGAACGCCCGCCTGGCCGACGCCCCGCTGGTGGAGGGCGCGGTGGCCGCCGCCGTCGCCGCCGAGGGCGAGGCGGACGTGTCCGCGGTGGCCGCCGCGGCCGAGTCGGCGGCGAAGGTCACCACCGAGGCGGCCCCGACCGCGCCGGATGCCGAGGACGAGGTGCGCATCACCCTCACCAACAAGATCGGCCTCCACGCCCGCCCCGCCGCCGTGGTGGCCCGCGCGATGACCGGTCTCGACGCGACCGTGACCGTCCACTTCGGCGCCGCGACCGCCGACGGCCGCAGCGTTCTCGCCCTCATGGCCCTGGGCGCCCAGGGCGGCGACGAGATCAGGGTCTCGGCCGCCGGGCCTCAGGCCGCCGAGGCACTGCACACCTTCGAGGAGCTTGCGGCGAGCAACTTCGGCGAGTGAGGCACATGTCCGGATCCGGCCAGCCGGAGGGCCCCGGACGGGGGAGTGTTGACCCGTGACCACCTATTCCGCCGTGCGCACCACCGGCATCTACTGCCGCCCTGGCTGCGGGGCCAAGCCGAAGGCGGAGAACGTCCGCACCTTCGAGCAGCCCGCGGCGGCCGAGGCGGCCGGGTACCGGGCGTGCCTGCGGTGCAGGCCCTACCGGGTGGCGGGCACGGTGCCGGACGAGGCACCGGAGATCGTCTGCCGGGCGGTGCAGCTGATCATCGGCGGGTTCCTCGACGACGGGAACGAGGACGCGCTCGGCGCCAGGCTCGGGGTCTCCGCGCGGCACCTGCGGCGCATGTTCCACGACCACCTCGGGGTCACGCCAGACCAGTTCGCCCGCTCCCGGCGTGCGCATTTCGCGCGCCGCATGCTCGACGACTCCGACCTGTCGATCGCCGACGTCGCCTTCGCGGCCGGGTTCGGCAGCCTGCGGCAGTTCAACCGGGCCATGCGGGACATCTTCCGTGCCACGCCGAAGGAACTCCGTGCCCGCAGGCGCCGGGACGACCGGCTCGCCGCCGACGGCGGGCTCGTGCTCCGGCTGCCCTTCACCGCGCCCTACGACTGGCCCGCCATGGTCACACTCCTGGGGCGCGGCGCCATCCCCGGCGTCGAGTCCGTCGTGGACGGCCACTACCGGCGCACGATCATGCTCGACGGCGCGCCCGGCATGATCGAGATCGGACCCGGCGGGGACGACCACCTCCTCGTGCGTGCCCACCTGCCGCACTGGGAGGGCGTGATCCACGTCGTCTCCCGGATCGCCGGGCTCGTCGGCGTGGACCTCGACCCCGTGGTCGCACGCACCGAGCTGGCCACGGACGCCGTGCTCGGGCCGCTCGTCACGCGCAGGCCCGGGGTGCGGATCTCCGGCGTGTGGACGCCGTTCGAGGTGGCCGTGGGAATCGCCGTCGGGCCTGCGCGGGCCGGGGAGCTGGCGGCGAGGTACGGCGTCCCCGTGCCAGGGTTGGACCACGGGCTCACGCACGTCTTCCCGTCGGCCGACGTGCTCGCCGAGACCGGGGAGCCGGTCGCGGAGCTGGCCAAGGCGATGGCGGCGGGGGAGGAGCCCCGCTTCGCCGACGCCTCGGCACGCGAGCACTTCGCGTTGCGGCTCGGCGCGCGGGATGCCTTCCCGGCGACCGATCCCGCGATCCGTGACGCGGTCGGGGACGCCGACCCGGAGCGGTGGCGACCGTGGCGATCGCTCGCCACGGTCCACCTCCTGCTCAGTGGCTGACGACCAGCTCGTGGTCGATCTCGACGAAGTCCTCGACCATGGCGGCGAACTCACCGGCGATCAGCTTCGCGTAAACCTCGGAACCCGTGTGCGCGTCGTACGCGGCCTGGTCGGCGAAGTGTTCGACGAACAGCAGGTAGTCCGGGCGGGCCGGGTCGCGGTACACGCGGAACGACAGCGTGCCGTCCTCCTGCGCGGGGCCCTTCGGTGCGAAGTCACGTACCAGCTCCTCCGCCCGACCCTGGCTGCCTGGCTTGAGCGGGATCGGGAAAACCTTTGCGAGCACTGAACTTTCCTTCCTCGTGGGTGGAAGGAAAGGATCACCCGCGGACCCCGTGCCCGTCCGGCCGTATCCGGTCAGACGGGCCCGGCCGACCCGTCAGAGGTACGCGCCCATCTGCTCGATCTCGGCGGTGCGCGACTTCACGATCCGCCCCGCGAACGCCTTCGTGTCGGCGTTGAAGCCGTCCTTCTCCTCCATGAGCGCCAGCTCCACCGCGAGGTGCTGGTGCCCGGTCAGCAGGTTGAGGAACCGGCCGTCGAAGTCGGGGCCGGCAGGGGTGTTCCGCAGCACCTCGAGCACCGCGGGGTCGGAGCCGTGCATGCCGCCGTGACCCGCGTGGGCGGCCGGGTCGAGGTCGGGTGCGACGGGCTGGCGCCACTTCTCCAGCCAGCGGCTCATCCGCGCCACCTCGTCCTCCTGCGTCAGCCGGATCGCGGTGGCGAGGTCGCGGATCTCCCGGCGCGAAGCCCTTTTCTCGGCCAGCTTGGCCATCTCGATGCCCTGCTCGTGCTGCGGCACGGCCATCTGCAGGAACATCACGTCGGTGTCGTTGTAGGACGTGTCCGGCGGCGGCGCGGACAGCGAGACCCCGGTCGTCTCGGTGACGCCGACCCCGCCACAACCGGCCAGCAACAGCAGCAGAACGAGTACCAGCAAGCGTTTCACGATGCCTCCCAGGCGGGGTGCCGGCCGGCCCGGAGCGGTCGGGCCGGCCGGCAGCGCTACCGAGCGGGTCAGACGGCCTGCCAGAGCGCAGGGGTACTCGGCGGCTCCCAGCCCGGCAGCGCGGTGTGGTTCCGCAGCGACCGGTAGGTCTTGCCGTTGTAGGTCACCACGGATCCGGCGGTGTAGCCGGCACCGGACGCCCACGTGCCGCTGGCAGGCGCGGCCTGCTGCGGTGCGGGCTGGGGTGCCGCCGCCGGCGACGAGCCGCCGACCTGGAGGTCGACGCACGTGTAGAACGCGTTCGCCGTGTCACCGATGTTCCACACCGCGAGGAGCTTCACGCGCCCGCTCACGTTGCCGAGGTTCACCGAGTGCGTGAGTGTGGGTGGCGGTTGCTGGTTGTTGAGCTTGAACTCGGCCACCCTCGTGTTGCCGATGAAGTACTCGAACGTCGAGGTGGCGTGCCGGGCGGTGAACGTCCACGTGAAGTTGACCGTGCGGCCCACCGACGTGGCCTGCCACGGCTTCGAGTCGTCGTTCAGGTCGGCGAACCGGCCCACGTTGCCGTGGCAGTTGCGCAGCCCCTTGGGACCCTCGACGCTCTGCGGCTCCCACTTGATGTCGCCGCAGGACACCGTGCCCCTGGCGCACTGCGCCTGGCGGCTCGGTGGTGTCGAGATGTAGCCGTGTGCGTTGGCGGTCGCGGCGGGCAGCACCACGAGCCCGAGTGGTGCGATGACGGCCGCGGTGGCGAACATGACGAGTTTTCTCTTCAGGCCCATACGAATCTCCCGGTGTGCAGGGGTCAGCCGGAGATGTGTGGTCTAGACCACAACATCTGGTTTAGACCATATTTTCGCTGTAGTCAAGTGGTGGCGGTGGGTGATTGGTTACGCTGTTGGAACATGGGTGAGCTGCACCTCGTGTACTGCCGCGTAGTGCGCGCCGGTGCCGTGCTGTATGTCAGACGCGCTCCTGGCGCACTCCTCGGCGGGCGGTGGGAGCTGCCGGGCGGAACGGTCGAGCCCGGCGAGTCGCACGAGGAGGCCGCCGCGCGTGAGGTGGCCGAGGAGACGGGTCTCGTCGTGCGGGTGATCAACGAGCGGGCCAGGCACAACTGGCTCGACGTCACCGGCAGGGACCGGCGGGTGCACGCGCGGATCTTCGACGTGCGTGAGGAGAGCACCCGCGAGGTGGTCCTGAACCAGGGCGAGCACGACCGGTTCCTGTGGACGGCCGACCCCGCCTCACTGGACCTCGCGGCCTACTTCAGGTCGTAGGCTCCAGCCACCTTTGAGCGGCACATGGTGCCGTAGTGGGGTGGTGCTCGCGGTCTTCCTCGGTACGTTCATGTCGCTGCTCGACGTGAGCGTGGTCAACGTCGCCCTGCCGGACATGCGGCTCGACCTCGGTGCGGGGTTCAGCACCCTGCAGTGGGTCGTGGACAGCTACACGCTCTGCCTGTCGGCGCTGATCCTGTCGGGTGGGGCACTCGCCGACCGGTTCGGGCGCAAGCGGCTCTACCTCGGCGGGCTCGTGGTATTCCCGACCTGGTCGGGGACCTGATCGCCAGGTATCCGATGGCGGTCTTCCTCGATCTTCTGGGCATTCCCGACGAGCTGGGCGACCAGGGCCTGGCGTGGGTACGTGACGTCGTCAGGTGGCTCGGCTCGCCGATGGACCCCGAGGTGGTCGAACCGGGACAGCGGGCCTACCGCGACCTGCGTGCCTACACCGAGACGCTGGTCGACCCGGCCAGGCCGGGTGACAACCTCCTCGGCGACGTGGTCCGCGCACACCTCGACGAGGGCAGCTTCTCGGTCGACGCCTGCACGATGGCCGTGATCTCGTTGCTGCTGGGCGGTTTCGAGACCACGATCCAGATGCTGTCCGGCACGCTCGCGAGCCTGCTGCTGAACCCGCCCGCGCTGGCGACGGTCCGCGTCGACCACGCCAGGATCGCCGACGCGATCGACGAGGCGTTCCGGTGGGCCAACCCGTCCGCGGGTCTGTATCGGCTCGTCACGGCGGACACGTCGGTGGCGGGCGTCGACCTGCCGAAGGGCGGCATGGTCTACCTGTGTATCGCCTCCGCGCACCACGACCCGGCGGCGCACCCGGAGCCGGAGAGGTTCTCCCTCGACCGCCGCCCGGCACACCTCGGCTTCGGCCTCGGGCCGCACTACTGCGCGGGCGCACCACTGGCCAGGATCGAGGTACAGGCGGCGGTGACGGCCCTGTTGGACGCCGTCCCGGCACTGCGTGTCGACCCGGCCGACCCGCCGTCCTTCCACTACGGCGCACGGGGTTTCGTCCAGCACGGCACCGAGTCGCTGCGGGTCCGGCTGTGACCGCTACGGCCGGAGCGCGCGGATGACGGCAGCCATGTCGTCCTCCGGGTCACCCGCGCTGCCGAACAGCCGGGCCATGGCCGCGACCAACGTCGTGTCCACACCGGACTCGGCGGCCGCCTCCTGGATCAGCAACGCGTCCTTGGCCGCGCCACCCAGCGCGAACGCGGGCGTGAAGTCACCCTTGAGCATCGCCCTCGCCTTGGCCTGCGCGTAGCCGGAGTCGAGCGGACCACCCGCGATGAGGTCGAGGAACAGCTTCGGGTCGATGCCGAGTGCCTGCGACAGCGCGACGCTCTGCGCCGTGCCCGCCACCACCGACAGCACCCACGCGTTCGACACCAGCTTCAGCCGGTGGCCGTCGCCGGGCCGCTCGCCGACCCACACCACCTTCGCGCTGATCGCGTCCAGCACCGGGGTGAGCCGCTCATCCGGCCTGCCTGCCGCGAGAACGGTCAGCTCACCGCTCTCTGCGGGCTGACGGGTGCCGGAGACCGGTGCGTCCACGAAGGAGACACCGTGCTTGGCACAGAGCTCGGCGAGCCGGGTGGTCTCCTCGAGGCCGACCGTGGTGGTCTGGAGCCAGACCGCGTCCGGCCGCATCGCGGGCAGTGCCTCGGTCATCACCTGCGCGACCGACTCGAAGCCGAAGAGCATCGTGACCACGACGTCCGCGTCCCGGACCGCCGAGGCCGGATCGTCCGCGACCGGCACACCGACGGCCCGTGCCTTGTCCGGGCTGCGATTCCACACCGTGAGGTCGAGTCCGGCCCGCGCCATGCTGCGGCCCATCCCCGCGCCCATGAGTCCCGTACCCAACAGAGCGACCTTCGTCATGCTGTCAACCTAACCCCGGACGGCGTCGTCTACCCGTCCGTGCGCCTCCACCCCGACTTCGAGCGGTTCGTGTTCGACCGGTCGAACACCCTGCTGCGGGCGCCGGCCACGCTGCCCAGCGGGCAACGCGAGGTGAT
This sequence comes from Actinophytocola oryzae, assembly GCF_004364325.1. GTDB lineage: Bacteria > Actinomycetota > Actinomycetes > Mycobacteriales > Pseudonocardiaceae > Actinophytocola > Actinophytocola oryzae. Next base: position 31,483 of record NZ_SOCP01000004.1, read on the forward strand.
GGTGCCGCGGTTCTTCGCCGACCTGTCCGTCGCGGACTCGGCGGCGGCAGTTGGTGTCGCGGAGGGCACGGTCAAGCAGCAGACCAGCCGGGCGCTCACGCGGCTGCGTGCGGACGGTCATCCCGCCGGGCTACGCCGAACAGAGGTAGCGGGCAACCTTTCCTTGTGCGGCAGCGTCTTTCCGGTGTGTTGAGCTGGCTGAGGCGGATCGCGGGTCTGGGGATCGCGCTTGCCGCCGCTGGGGCTGTGGTCAGTTTCGTGCCGTCGATACAGGTGGGTGGGGGATCGGGGCTCGCCGTGCCCCGGCCGTTGCCCGCCCCGCTGCCGATTCTCGTGACGCGTGATCCGGCGTACGCGATCGCCTACCAGCGCGGGTACGAGCCGGACTCGAGCCCGCGTGTGCTCGTCGAGCGGTGGGTGACGGAGGCGGGCGTGGTCCGTGAGCGGGTCACGGTCGACCGGCGGCTGCACGCCGACCGCAGCGCGGGCCGCGAGGTCGACTACACGCGTGGGGAGTGGCGGCACGGGCCACGAGTGCTCCACGGGGACTGCGTGCTGACCCCCGGTGAGGTCGAGGCCGGGTTTGCGGACGGCTCGGTCACGGTGTCCGGTCCCGGCGAGCCCGTCGCGGGCGGCGAGACGACCGTCCTGCGCAGGCACACGGCACCGCCGGTGGACCTGTGGGTGCGGACGAACACGCACCGTGTCGTCCGCTGCCGTGCGGCGGAACCCGAGGCGATCACCTTCGACGTCATGTGGCTGCGCGTGACCGACGTGAGCCTCGCGCAGCTGGTGGCCGTGATCCCCGACGGGTTCGACCTGGTCACGGACCGCAGCTGACCCGTCACCTGATCAGCGGTTGCCGCGACGGAAGCCAGAAAGCCACGGTGAACGTCATGCGACGGTTGCTGGTTTTCGGGGCAGTGGTGGTCACGCTCGTCGGCTCCGGGGCGGTCGCCTCGAGCACGACGGCGGTCGAGTACCAGCGGAACGCCCCGCCGGGCGGGTGGGTCGGCACGTGGTCGGCCTCGCCGGGCACGGGTGTCGCGAACACGCCGAACGGCTACCCGAACTACTCGATCCGCAACGTCGTCCACACCAGCATCGGCGGCCTGCAGGCCAGGGTGCGGCTTTCCAACACCTTCGGCACGAGCCCGCTCACGTTCGGCCACGTCACGATCGCGGTCGCCGCCTCCAGTACGGCACCCGCGGCCAGGCAGGGCACCATGCGAACGCTGCTGTTCGGCGGTCAGCAGTCGGTGGTCGTGCCGAGGGCGGCCGAGGTGCTGAGCGACCCGGTGGCGCTGAACGTGCCGAGCGACAGCGACCTGCTCGTCACGACGTACGTGCCGACCCCGTCCGGTCCGGTCACCTACCACGACTTCGCGGGCCAGACCTCGTTCTTCACCAGGAACGGCGACTTCACCGGCCAGGAGTCCGGCGAGGCGTTCACCGAGCGGACAGCCGTGTGGCACTACGTCAGCGGCGTGGACGTGCGCTCGTTCGCACCTGGCTCGGTGGTCACCTTCGGCGACTCGATCACCGACGGCGTCGGCTCGACCAGCGGCGCGAACCACCGGTGGCCGGACCTGCTGTCGGACCGGCTGCACGGCAGGCTCGGCGTGCTGAACGCGGGCATCGGCGGCAACCGCCTGCTGCTCGACCAGCCGGGCAGCGCCTTCGGCCGCAACGCGTTGGCACGCTTCGCCGACGACGTCCTCAGCCAGGGCGACGTCCGCACGGTCATCCTCCTCGAGGGCGTCAACGACCTCCAGCAGGAGCCGCACCAGACCGACCCCGCGATGATCATCTCCGCGTACCGGCAGCTGATCGCGCAGGCACACGCCAGGGGCATCCGCATGATCGGCGCGACCATCCTGCCGTTCAAGGGATGGGGCGCCTGGAACGAGACCCTCGAGGCGGCGCGCGTCGCGGTGAACGACTGGATCCGTACCAGCGGGGTTTTCGACGGCACGGTCGACTTCGACGCGGCGACCCGTGACCCGGCCGACCCACAGCGGATGCTGGCCGCCTACGACAGCGGTGACCACCTGCACCCGAACGACGCGGGCTACCAGGCGATGGCGGACGCCGTCGATCTGACGAAACTGTGAGTTTGGTCGCGCTCACAGGTGGTACCCGCTTCCCATCGCACCGAACACGAGCCTGTTTCACAGGCGGATGGGAGGCCGATCATGGGAAAGCTACGTGTGGCAGTCGCGGCCGGAATGCTCGGCGCGGCGGGAATGCTCGCACTGCCGGTGGTCGCCCAGGCGGCGCCGGGAGTTCCCTGCAGTGCGGCAGCCGCCGCCTGTATTGATCTCAGTGCGAACACGTCCTGGTTGATGTCCAACGGAAACGTCACCTACGGCGGCGTGCCGATCACGACGGGGAAGCCGGGCTACGAGACCCCGCCTGGCACCTTCCACGTGACGTACAAGGACATCGACCACTGGAGCAATGCCTACGACGCGCCGATGCCGTACTCGGTGTTCTTCACCGACACCGGGATCGCGTTCCACGAAGGCAGCCTGAGCCAGCAGTCGCACGGTTGCGTCCACCTGTCGCAGGCGGCGGCGCAGACGTACTACAACGCGCTGCACCCCGGTGACGTGGTGGAAGTCGTTCCTTGATGCGATAAAGGTGCCCTTCGGACCGCGACTCGCGGCCCGAAGGGCACACCCCCCGTGCTGGATCAGATGCTGTCGCAGGTGGCCAGCTGGAACGGGCCGCTCGCCGTGTTCGTCTCGACCTCCTTGCCGTCCACCGTGATCCTGCACGTCACGGTGCCGCCCTGTTCCCCCGTGGTGACGATGACCTGGCCCTCCTTGACGTAGCCCTTGGTCCGCACCTCCTTGGTCCACGGCAGGGTCGCGACCTTCTCGTCCTTGGTGGACATGTCCTCGTCGCTGAACACGGAGTAGGTGACGTCCACGTTCGGCGCGTCGCCGGTGATCTCGTAGACGATCACGGCCTCCCGGTTGGCCTCCTCGTTGACCTCGTCGGCGGCCTTCTTCCAGACGGCGGTCCAGAGCACGCAGACCACGAGTCCGACCACCGACACGACCAGACCGGCGATGGCGATGCCCTTGTTGGTGGCGCGTCCCTTGGCGGCCTTGCTGATGCCCACCGCCGAGAAGATGATCCCGAGGATGACGAGCGGCCACGCGACCACGCCGACCAGCGGGATGAACGAGAGCACGAGCCCGACGATGCCGACGACGAAACCGGTGGTGCCGAGACCGTTGCTCGGCTTCGCCTGCTGCTGGGGCTGGTGTGGGGCGTACTGGGTCACGGGACTGTTCCTTTCGGGGTTTCCTTGCTGCCGGAATGGAAGCAGCGCGGTGCGCCCCGCCGCGTCGTACGCGAGCCCATCGACGTTCAGACTTTCGTCGTAATCGTGAATCGCGGATAGGTTGATGATGACCACGTGACGCGTCCGTAGGCTCTGCCCATGGGAAGGCGCGTGCTCGGCGTGGTGACCACCGTGATCGCGGTGGCCGCCTGCGTGCTCAGCAGCATCTACGTGGTGGGCAACGACAAGCTGCGGTCGGTCGACGACCCGATCGACCCGTCGGCGTTCGCGTGGCTGAGCTTCGTGGCGGCGGTCGGCGCGGCGGTGCTGCTGGTGTGGCGTCACCGGTGGCCCGTGCTGGTGTGCGGCCTCACGCTGATCCCGTCGCTGCTGCTGGCCGCCGACGCCCTGGCAGCGCTCGTCGCGCTGGCCGCCCTGGCCGCGGCCCGCCGCGACCGGATGCTGTGGCTCGGCGGTTTCCTGGTGTACGCGGCGACGTCGCTCGCGGTGTGGCGGGACGCCGGGTGGCACGAGTCGGTCACGATCATGGGCACGTGGATCGCGGACTCGGGGCCGGGCAAGGTGATCGGCACGGTGGTGACCGCGGCCGTGCTGACCGCGGTCCCGCTGGCGGTGGGGATCCTGCGCGGCACGCGGGCGGACCTGCGGGAGCGGGAACGCACGGAGGCGTTGCTGCGGGACGAGATGAGCCGCCAGGAGGAGCGTTCACGGATCGCCCACGAGATGCACGACGTGCTGGGGCACCGGCTGTCGCTGCTATCCCTGCAGGCAGGCGCGTTGGAGGTGACCGCGCCGGAGACGGCCGGCGACGTCGCACGCACGGTCCGGTCGACGGCCAGGCAGTCGCTCGAGGACCTGCGCCAGGTGATCGGCGTGCTCAGGGACGGCAGGGACTTCCACCTGCAGGGCCCGGTACCCACACTCGCCGACCTGCCGACGCTGGTGGGGCAGACCCGGCAGGCGGGTGTCCCGGTGAACCTGACCGTGATGCTCGACATGGCACAGACCGCGCCGGCCCCACTCGCGATGGCCGTCTACCGCATCGTGCAGGAGTCGCTGACGAACATCGTGCGACACGCCCCCGGGGCGCCCGCGGAGGTGGTCGTCCGAGGTGGACCCGGTGTGGGCGTGGCGTTGGAGGTGGTGAACGGGCTTCGGCAGCACCCGGCGCCGCCGTCGCCGGGCAGCGGCAGTGGCCTGACCGGTATCTCCGAACGCGTGACGGCACTCGGTGGCCGGGTGAACATCGGCCCCACGACCAACGGGACGTTCGCCGTGCAGGCATGGCTCCCGTGGCCGCCCGGCTGACGGGGTCACTACCATGTTCCGGTGACTCAGCTGCGGGTGCTGCTCGTCGACGACGACCCGCTCGTGCGTACCGGTCTGGCGATGATCCTGGGGAGTGCGCCGGACATCGAGGTCGTCGGGCAGGCCGCGGACGGTGACGAGGCCGTGGGGCAGGTGCGGGCGACCAGGCCGGACGTGGTGTTGATGGACATCCGCATGCGCCGCATGGACGGCATAGCGGCCACCGCCGCGGTGGCGGCACTGCCCGATCCGCCGAAGGTCCTGATCCTGACGACGTACGACCTCGACGAGTACGTGTTCGACGCCCTGGCCGCCGGTGCGGGCGGTTTCCTGCTGAAGGAGGGCGCCCCGCAGGAGATCATGGAGGCGGTGCGCGTGGTGGCCAAGGGCGAGGTGATGTTGTCACCGGGTACCACCCGAAAGCTGGTGGGCCACTTCGTGGCGGCGAGGGCCAATCCCCGCAGGCAGCGTGCCGTGGCGAAACTGGCGGAGCTGTCGGGCCGCGAACGCGAGGTGGTCACGGCCGTCGCCCAGGGCAAGTCGAACGCCGACATAGCCGGCGAGCTGTTCCTGAGCGAGGCGACCGTGAAGACCCACATCACGCGTACTTTCGCGAAGCTGGACGTGACGAACCGCGTCCAGCTGACGATCTTCGCCTACGAGTCGGGCATCGTCGCGCCCTAGGGTTGCAGAAGACCCACGACGTTGCCGTCCACGGTGAGAGTCGCGGCGAGACGGCCGTTGCCGCCGTCACTGGGCTCGGCGGTCACCGTCGCTCCCGACACCTCAGGCCCGCTGAACTGCCTCTCGACCCGCACCCCGAACGCGACAAGGACACCTCCTCCAGCTCTACCCTCATCCCGGCCTGCCCCGGCCTGCCCCGGCCTGCCCCGGCCTGCCCCGGCCTGCCCCGGCCTGCCCCGGCCTGCCCCGGCCTGCCCCGGCCTGCCCCGGGTGAGTCGGCGAACTACAGTCGTGGGTCCACCGGCTCGGACTCCAGTGCCAGTACCGCGAACACCGGTTCGTGCACTCGCCACAGTGGCTCGTTCTCCACGAACCTCGTCAGGGACTCCATGCCCAGTGCGTATTCGCGCAGTGCCAGGGAGCGCTTTCGGCCCAGTGCTCGTTGCCGCAGGCGCGCCAGGTTCTCGGGTTCGGTGTAGTCCGGGCCGTAGATGATCCTCAGGTAGTCGCGGCCCCGGCACTTGATGCCCGGTTGCACCAGCCGGTCCGACGGGGTGACCGCCGGTTTGACCACCATGCCCTCGCCGCCCGACTCCGTCAGTGCCGTCCACCAGTCGGTGGCAGCCGCCACCGACGTCGGATCGGTCACGTCCACCGTCGTGCGCCTCGTGTGGCGTAACAGGTCAGGGTCCGCGTCCGTCAGGCGGTTCAGGAGCTGCTCGTGCCACTCTCGTGGGTTCGTCGCGTGCACCCGGCCTTCTGCCGCCAGCAACGTGAACGGGGCCAGCTTGATGTCCCCTATTCCCTTCACCGGCCAGCAGTACCGGGCGTACGCCGACACGTAGTCGCTCGCGTTCCGCAGCCTCGCACGGTGTTTGGTCAGCAGTGCGGTCACGTCCGTGCCTCTCGCCGCCGCGTTCTCCAGTGCCGCCACCGCTGCCGGGAGTGCCGCCGTCGCCGCCGCGCCCACCGGGGCGTACTGGCGGCGCAGTAGCTGCTCCGCCTTCGCCGACCACGGCAGCAGCTCGGCGTCCAGGATCAGCCAGTCGCTCTCCAACGTCGACCACAGGTCCGCCTTCGTTGCCGCCGCCCGCAGGCGGGTCAGTAACTCCGTCGGGTCGTCGAAGAACGAGCGACCCGTTCTCGTGTAGACCGCGCCCGCCGCGCCGTCCTGTGCGTTGAAGCGGCTCCTGCCCACCTGCTCGTCCCGGCACAGGACTACCACCGCCCGGGAGCCCATGTGCTTCTCCTCGCACACCACGTGCGGCACACCGTCGTCCCGGTAGGCGGCGAACGCCTCCGCCGGGTGTTCAAGCACCCCATCCGTTGTGGACGTCGCGCACGGGGCCATCGTCGGGGGCAGGTACGGGAGCCACTGAGGGGCTATGGCGAAGCGGCTCATCACCTCCAGGGCGCCCGCCGCGTTCTCCTCCCGCACCTTCAGGCGGCCCATCAGACGTGCGTCCACGTGGCGGGTACCCAGGACGTCGTCGATGCGCAGCAGGTCCCTCGGCCGCCTCGGGGCGGCCAGCGGCTTCACCGGTTCGTAGTGGACCTTCTCTGCCGGGACCGACACCAGCTCGCGGGTCGGCCAGCGCAGTGCCGTCAGCTCACCGCCGAAGACGACGCCTGTGTCCACGCAGATGGTGTTGTTCACCCACGTCGCCTTCGGGACCGGCGTGTGGCCGTACACGACCGTCGCCTGGCCTCGGTAGTCGTCGGCCCACGGGTAGCGGACCGGCAGGCCGTACTCGTCGGTCTCACCCGTCGTCTCGCCGTACAGGCAGAACGCGCGTACCCGCCCGGAAGCCCTGCCCTGGTACTCCTCCTTCAGGCCCGCGTGCGCCACCACCAGCCTGCCGCCGTCCAGGCGGTAGTGGCTCACGAGGCCGTACATGAACTCCCGGGCCGACTCGCGGAACTCCGCGGGCTCGTCCGACAGCTGTGCCAGCGACTCCCCGAGGCCGTGGGACACCGTGACCTTCCGGCCGTCCAGCGCCCTGACCAGCTTGTTCTCGTGGTTGCCCGACACGCACAGCGCGGTGCCCGCCGCGACCATGCCCATCACCAGGCGCAGCACGCCCGGCGTGTCCGGGCCCCGGTCCACGAGGTCGCCGACGAACACCGCCGTGCGGCCCTCGGGGTGGTGGGCGCCGTCCTCGGTCACCACGTAGCCGAGGCGGGTCAGCAGCGTCACCAACTCGCTGTGGCAGCCGTGGACGTCGCCGACGATGTCGAACGGGCCCGTCAGCTCGCGCTTGTCGTTGTAGGCCTTCTCGTACTCGACCACCACCTCGGTGTCCGTTGTGGACAGTACGTGGACCTTGCGGAAGCCCTCCTTCGCCAGATGGCGGATCGAGCGTCGCAGCGCCTCGTGCTGGCGGCGGATCACGTGGTCGGCCAGGTCGCGGTGGTTCCTGTTGCGGTCACGCAGCTCCGCCAACGGCACGTCGAACACGACGGCTGTCGGCAGTACGTCGTACTCGCGGGCCAGCGCCACCAGCTTCGCCCGGTCCTCACGCTGGACGTGGGTCGCGTCGACCACCGTCAGGCGGCCGGCGCGCAACCGCCTGCCCGCCACGAAGTGCAGTGCCGCGAAGGCGTCCTCGGTCGCGGACTGGTCGTTCTCGTCATCGGCGACCATGGCGCGGAACGTGTCGGACGACAGGACGTGCGTCGACGCGAAGTGCCCGCGGGCGAACGTCGACTTGCCCGAGCCGGTGACGCCGACGAGCGCGACGAGGCTCAGCTCCGGGATTGTGATCCTGCGCATCAGACCGCCTCCCTGGTGAACACGGCCAGCTGCGTCGGCGCGCCGACCTCGGGGTCGACCTCGCCAACCGGGACGTGCCGGACCCGGTAGCCGTGTGCGGCGCACACGCCGTCCGCCCACGCCGCCAGCTCCGCGCGCGTCCACTCGAAACGGTGGTCGTGGTGGCGGACCCTGCCTGCCGGCAGGGTTTCCCAGCGGACGTTGTACTCGACGTTGGGAGTCGTCACCAGCACGTGCCTTGGTCGTGCCGCGCCGAACACCGCCTCGGCCAGTGCGGGGAGGCGTGGTGGGTCGACGTGTTCGATCACCTCGCACAGCACGACCGCGTCGTAGCCGGTAATGCGTGGGTCCGCGTACGTGACAGAGCCCTGGTGCAGCGTGACCCTGGCGCGCTGGCGGTCGGCGAAGCGCTCGACGCGGGCGGCCGCCACCCGCAACGGCTTCGCGGCGACGTCCACGCCGACGATCTCGGTGAACGCCGGGTCGGTGACCAGCTCGCGGAGCAGCCTGCCCTCACCGCAGCCGAGGTCGACGATCCGGTGCGCGCCGAGGTCCCGCAGCTGGCCGACGATCGCCTCGCGGCGCAGCTGTGCCAAGGTCGGCAGGCGCTCGGGCTGCTCCTGCTCGTCGACGTCCTCTTCTGGCCGGTCGTCCAGCTCGGTCAGCCGCGCCATCGCCTCCTCGGTGTAGCGGCGTTTGTGTGCCAGGTAGCGGGTGGTGATCAGCTCCCGGTCGGGATGCGTCGCGAGCCATTCCTTGCCCGCGCGGAGCAGCTTGTCGACCTCGTCGGCCGCCACCCAGTAGTGCTTGGCGTCGTCGAGGACCGGCAGCAGCACGTACAGCTGCGTCAGTGCGTCGGCCAGCCGCAGCGTGCCGCGCAGGCACAGGTCCACGTACGGGCTGTCGCCCCAGTCGGGGAACGCTGGGTCGAGCGGGATCGGCGTGGCCTCGACGGACCAGCCGAGCGGTTCGAAGAGCCGTCGCGCGTGGGCGCGTGGGCAGGCGGGAAGCCGTAACTCCAAGGGGATCGGCGTCGCGGCCAACTCGGGGCGCGCGTCACAGCGGCCGCGCATGGCCGTGCCGAACACCTTGCCGATGGCGACCGAGAGCAACGACGACGCCGCGTACGGGCGGTCGTTGACGTACTGGCCGAGGGTGTTGCCGCCCTTGCGCACCAGCCCGATCGGGTCGACGTCCAGTAAGAGGGTGGCGGTCGTGCGCTCCTCGGTGACTTCTGGGTAGAAGACGTGGGCCGCGCCGGTGGACACCTCGAACCGCTGGGCGCGGTCGGGGTGTTTGTGCAGCAGGAAGCCGAGATCGGCCGCCGGCCGGTGCGTGGTCGTGACACTGAGGAGCATGCGGCCGAGTATTCACGAGACGTACGACATCGTCCGGTGGTTTTGTGATCTCATGGCGGCGATGAACGAGCGCCTGACAGCTTTCGGTAACCAACTGATCGATTCGCACATACGTTTGCGTGAGCTGCTCTCCCGGCTACGTGACGGCACGTATACGGGGATGGATCTCCAAGTGCACTGCCTGACGTTCTGCTCGGTGCTCGAGAGGCATCACCAGGCGGAGGACGACGGCGGATTTCCGGTGCTGCGCAAGCACTATCCGGAGCTGGCGCCGGTGCTGGACGAACTGCGACGTGATCACCGGCAGATTGCCGGGCTCCTCGATCGGCTGAAAGATCTGTCCACGATGGATGAGGTGCCGCGACAGGACCTGGACACACTCGCCGCGCTGCTGGAGACGCACCTGCTGTACGAGGAGAAGAAGCTTGTCACCGCACTGAACAGCCTGACCGATGACGAGGACGGGAAGGTGTCCCGCGCGGTGCGGCTGGACGAGGACTGACAGTGCGCCGAGTGTTAGGAAGGCGCCCTTCGGTGCATCGAGCCTGGGGCGACCGAGGGCGCGTCGGTTGTGGGGGTGGTGCGGGTGCCGGGCGCGCAGCGCCCGGCACCACCTCGCGAGAATGCGCCGTTCTGGCAACAAAACCGGCGGGCAACGCTCGACTGAGCAGGCGCTCGACGAGGGGCCGAGGCTCGGTTTGGCGGGGCCGGGGGAGCGAATCGGCCTCCTGCCGCGGGCAGGTTTCACCACCGAAACGTAAAGCCAGGCGGAAGATGCTCGGTCGATGCGAACCGAGCGAGCCGAGGCACCCTTCAGCGCATCGGGCGTTACGAAGGCGTCCTTCGGTGCGCTGGGCGTTACGAAGGCGTCCTTCGGTGCGCTGGGCGTTAGGAAGGCGTCCTTCAGTGCATCGGGTGTTGGGAGGGCGTCGTTGGGTGGGTTGGGGTGTTATGAAGGCGTCCTTCGGTGCGCCGGGCGTTAGGAAGGCGTCCTTCAGTGCAAGCGGGCCGGGGTGGGTGGGGGCGATGGGGTCAGTCGTCTTCGCGAGGCCATGGGGTGCCCTGCAGGTTCTCGATTCGTTCGTTCAGGTCGCGTAGCAGGCGGTACAGGGCTGTGCAGTCGTCGTCGGGCCAGTCGGTCACGAGCTTGGCGAGGCCCGTCCGGTAGCGCTCCCGGTCCGTGGCGAGCCTGGTCGCGCCTGTCGGTGTGATGCGCAGCCGCCTCGCCAGGCCGCCCGCCGGGTCCGGGATGCGCTCCACCACGTCCTCGCGCAGCATGGCGGCCACCTGGCGGGTCACCGTGGAGATCTCCAGCTGCAGCGCGTCCGCCAGCTCGCGTGCGGTCATCGGGCCGGTCACGTCGATCCGGTTGAGTATCAGGTAGGCCGAACGCTCCAGCACGCCCCGTGCCGCCGTCACCAACTGGTGGCGGCTGATCAGCGTCAGCTCGCGCGATATGGCTGCCAGCAGGTGTTCTCTACCACGCATCGTCCTGTCCTCCAGCACCGGATGTGTACCGTACACATGTGCGTTCGGGTTTCGTCGTCACCGTGCTGGCGAGCTGCGGCCTTGTCGCGTCGTTCATGCAGACCCTTGTCATACCACTGATTCCCAGCCTGCCCTCGATCCTGCGGGCGGACCCGGCGGACGCCTCCTGGGTGATCACCGTGACGCTGCTGGCGGCCGCGGTGATCATGCCGGTCAGCGGGCGCCTGGGCGATCTCTACGGCAAGCGGCCGATCCTGTTGGCCAGCCTCGTTCTCCTCATCGCGGGGTCCACGGTCTCGGCGCTGGCCGGCTCGCTCGTCCCGATGGTCGTCGGCCGAGGGCTCCAGGGTTGCGCCATGGGCGTGATCCCGCTGGGCATCAGCATCATGCGCGACATTCTCCCCGTGGAACGCGTCGGTTCGGCCATCGCGATGATGAGTGCGACGCTCGGTGTCGGCGGCGCGATCGGGCTGCCGGTGTCGGCCGTCATCGCGCAGTCGTCGTCGTGGCGCGTGCTGTTCTGGCTCTCCGCGGGCCTCGGTGTCGCCTGTCTCGCGCTCCTGTGGGCCTTCGTGCCGGACTCGAAAGTCAGGGCCGAGGGCCGGTTCGACGGTCTCGGCGCGGTCGGGCTCGCTGTCGGCCTCGTCTGCCTGCTCCTGCCCATCACCAAGGGCAACGCGTGGGGCTGGGGCTCGCCGACCACGTTCGGGCTGTTCGGCGGGGCGGTCGTCGTGCTCGTCCTGTGGGGTCTCTACCAGCTGCGCGTGCGGTACCCACTCGTCGACCTTCGGGTGTCGTCGCGGCGGCCGGTGCTCTTCACCAACATCGCCTCCGTGCTCGTCGGCTTCTCGATGCTCAGTGCCTCGCTCGTACTGCCACAGCTGCTGCAGGCGCCCGCCCTCACCGGCTACGGGCTGGGGCAGTCGATGGTGGCGGCCGGGTTGTGGATGGCACCAGGCGGGCTCGTGATGATGGCCCTGTCCCCCGTCTCCGCGGGCATCACGCGGCTGCGCGGGCCGAGGACCTCGCTCATGGTCGGCACGGCCGTCATCGGGGTCGGCTACCTCGCCTCGACCGTGCTGCTGCACAGCTCCTTCGAGATCATGCTGGCCAGTGTGATCGTCAGCGGCGGTGTCGGCATCGCCTACGCCGCCATGCCGGGGCTGATCATGGGTTCGGTGCCCGTCCAGGAGACGGCGTCGGCCAACGGGCTCAACTCGCTCATGCGTTCGGTCGGCACGTCCATCTCCAGCGCCGTCATGGCGACCTTGCTGGCACGCATGACGATCACGGTCGGGCCGCTGACCGTGCCCTCGCTCGCCGGGTTCCGGGTCGCGTTCCTGATCGCGGCGGGGGCCGCGGCCGTGGCGCTACTGGTGACCACGCTGGTGCCACGTGTCCGCGACCGCCTCGACCACGCGGTCACGGTGGTCGCGACGGACGAGCGGCGCGAGCTCCAGGTGTAGGAACGGCCTTCCGTGCGCGGCGGCGGCGATGCCCTGCGTGTTCGTGCGGCCCGCGAGGTGCTCGTGGTGCCGCACCCGCAGGCCCTGCCGCGTCAGGGCTTCGGCCAGCGCGAGGTGCAGGTCCGTCGCACTGCCCGCCCCTGCCGTGAGGATCACGTCGGTGTCCGGCGCGCTGGCCGCGGCGAAGCCATGGAGCTGTAACTCCGCGGTCGCAAACGTTTGCGCGTACGTATGGAAGAGGGACTCCGGCAGGTGGGCGACGTCGGCGACGCGGCGTGGCGCACCCGCCACCAACAGGCCCGCCGTCGGTATGGCGTCGAACAGCTCCAGCCCGAGGTGGGCCGTGTAACGGTCCGAGCCGGGATGCGGGACCTCGATGAGCAGGTCCGGTGAGTCGCGGAACGCCACGGCACCCCAGCCGGCCGACGAGGCATCGCGCCGGGGCAGAAGCAGCGACCCGTCGCTGAGCAGGGTGGTGTGGCCCTGGGTCACTTGTAACGGCAGGCCTGTCAGGTGCGGGGTCTTCCCGGCGAGAAGCGCCTTCAGCGCGGCGGCGGCCCTGGCGTGCTCGTCCGGCGTCGGCGGGCGGTAGGGCACGCGGTCAGCCGACGCCCGCGAGGATGCCGTTCATCAGGCCGGGGTAGAGGGCGTCCAGGTCGTCACGGCGCAGTGTCGTGATGCGGGACGTGCCGACCGGGCGGACGTGGATCACGCCCGCCTCACGCAGGATCCGCAGGTGGTGGGTCCGCGTCGACTTCGTCACCGGCAGGTCGATCGCACCGCACGCGACACCGTCACAGCCGATGCGGGCCAGCTCACGCACGATCCGCAGCCGTACCGGGTCGGCCAGCGCCTGGAGTACGGCCTCGATCTGGATCTCCGACCGCTCCGGGTGCACGAGCGTTTCCGTCATGGCTCCCATCGTACGACACCTATCGTAGTTCGACGACAATCGTAGTACGGTGTCCGTCGTACAAGTAGTTCCACAGGGAGAGACATGTCGCCACGTACCTATCTGCTCGCACTGGGCGCCTTCACCGTGGGCACCAGCGGATACATCGTCTCGGGGATCCTGCCCGAGGTCAGCCGCGAGCTGGGCGTCTCGATCGCCACCGCGGGGCAGCTCGGCACGGTGTTCGCGATCGCGCTCGCCATCGCGGCCCCGCTGCTCGCCGCGTTCACCGGGCGGTGGGAGCGCCGCAGGCTCCTGGTCGTCGCACTGCTGGTCAGCGCACTCGGCAACGCGCTCGCCGCAGTAGCGCCGACCTACGAACTGCTGCTCGTCACCCGGGTGATCGCGGCGCTGGGGGCGGCCGTCTACACGCCGACGGCGACCGGGTTCGCGACCGTGCTCAACCCGCCGGAGCGCCGTGGCCGCGCGGTCGCGATGGTGTTCGGGGGCCTCACGCTCGCGCTGGTCATCGGCGTGCCATCGGGCAACCTGCTGAGCGGGCCGCTCGGTTACCACGGCGTGTTCGCGCTGGTCGCCGCCGTGTCGGTGCTGGGAGCGGTCGCCGTGCGGCTCGGTGTGCCCGCCGTCGCGGCGCCTGCCGCCGTCGGGCTGCGGGCGCGGCTGGCCGTCGCCGCGGACCGGCGGGTGCTGCTCCTGCTCGGCGTGACCGTGCTCGGCGTGCTGGCGGCGATGGCGCCGTTCACCTACATCGCGCCGCTGCTGTCCGCCTCCTCTGGCGCGCACGGCGCGACCATCAGCTTCCTGCTGGTCGGCTACGGCATCGGCGCGACCGTCGGCAACACGCTCGGCGGACGCGCGACTGACCGGTTCGGCAGCCCCCTGCCGCTGTTCACCGCGCTCGGCGCCTCGGTGCTGCTGCTCGCGACGCTGCCGTTCACCGTGGTCAGCGTGCCCGCGGCGGCCGTGGTGATGTTCGTGTGGGGCATGTTCACCTGGTCGTTCAACCCGCCGATGCAGCACCACCTGATCGGGCTGGCCGGGGCGAACAGCGGGCTCCTGCTGTCGCTGAACGCCTCGGCGATCTACCTCGGCGTCGGTCTGTCCGGCCTGTCCGGCGGGTTCGTGATCAGCCACGTCGGCATCGAGGCACTGGCACCCGTCGCGGCCGTCGCGGGGCTGGTCGCCGTCGCGGTGCTGGTGGCGGCCCTACGCCCGGTGCGTGAGGTCGCCGCCGAGGACGGTCGCGAGGATCGGCAGGTCCCTGAGCTCGCTCGGGGGTAGACCCGTGATGTCCCGGCCGACCAGGACCAGGTCGGCCGGGCCGCCTTCCCGCACGGTCGCGTCGCCACCCGTGCTGGCCGCGACGGCGGTCGCCAGGGTGAGGGCCTGCTCGGGGTGCCAGCCGGGCCGGTCGTCGTCGGTCCGCGAGACCGCGGAGGCGATGCCGTCCCACGGGTCGAGCGGGGCGACCGGGGCGTCGGACCCGAACTCCAGGGTGGCGCCCGCGTCGTGCAGTGCCCGGTAGGCGAAGGCGCGGTCGGTGCGGCCCGCCCAGTGGTGGTCCGCGGCGTCGCGGTCGTCGGGCTGGTGTGCGGGTTGTACGCCGGCGACCACGCCGAGCCGGGCGAACCTCGGGAGGTCCCCGGGAGCGAGCAGCTGGGCGTGCTCGACGCGACCGCCGACGCCAAGGGCCTCGAACGCGTCGAGGGCGAGCGTGTTGGCCCGGTCGCCGATGGCGTGCAGCGCGAGGCCGATGCCGCCCGCGACCGCTCCGCGCAGCACGGGGAGCAGCTCGTCGAGGGGTGCGAGCAGCTCCCCGTCGTAGGCGCTGTCCGGGTAGTGGTCGTGGCAGTAGGCGGTACGCGTGTTGAGCGAGCCGTCCATGAAGATCTTGAGCGGGCCGACCGTGAGCCGTTCGCCGACCGGGTCGCCGGTGCGCAGGCCGCGCGCGATCGTCTCGTCGAGGAGGAACCTGGCGACGACGCAGCGGATCCGGGTCGCCGGGGTGGCGCGGCGGCGCCAGTCGGTGACCGTGTCGGCGTACTCGTAGTCGGCGATCGTGGTGACGCCCCTGGCGGCGGCGGCCTCGGTGGCCTCGAGGACCCACCGGTCGGTGACCTCCGTCGACGGCTTCGGCAGGGTCGCGGTGAGTGCCATGCACTGGTCCTCGACGAACACGCCGGTCGGGTGGTCGACGTTCACCATCCGCATGGCGGCGGAGCTGAGCCACAGCGTGTGCAGGTCGTTGCTGAACAGGGCGACCGGCTGGCCGGGGAGTGCCCGGTCGAGCAGCGCCTTGTCCGGACGGTCCGGCCACAGGGCGGGGTGGAAGTTGGCGCCCTGCAGGAGGACGCCCGGCGTGGCGTCGGCCGAGGCGATCAGCTCGGCGGCGTGCGTGGCGGACCTCGCGGTCGCGAGGGGGACGCGGCGCCGCGAGCTGGCCCACTGGAGCAGGTGGGCGTGCGCGTCGACCAGCCCCGGCAGGAGCGTCCCGCCCCGGCCGTCGACCACCTCGGCGCCGTCGCCCGGCAGCCCGGTGGGCTCGACGGCGGTCACGCGGCCACCCTCGACGCGCACGTCGGCACGCCGGCCGGTGAACCCGATCGTCACATCACGCAGCAGTAGGCCCATACCACCCATACTGGTCGATCTCAACGGACGCGACGACCACGCAGGACCACCGCAAGTGGGTGCGCCAGCTGGTCGAGGTCCGCTCGCGGGTCGCTCTCGTAGACGACCGCGTCGGCCGGGGCACCCGGTTCGAGGCCGGGGAGGCCCAGGTAGCGCCGGGCCGTCCACGAGGCGGCGGCCAGCGCGTCGTGGGGGCGCAGGCCCGCGTCGGCGAGCGCGCGGACCTCGTCGAGGACGCGGCCGTGGGGCAGCGAGTCCGTGCCGGCCAGCAGTGGCACGCCTGCCTCGGCCGCGGCGACGACCAGGCCGGGATGGGCGGACGCACCCTGGACGTACCAGCGTCTGCCGGGGCTGTCCGGACGCGTCCTGGCCCTGGCCAGGGATGACATCAGCACCGAAAGAGTCGGCGTGAGCACCATGTCCTTCGCGGCCATGTCGTTCAGCAGCGCCGGGTCGAGGCACATGCCGTGCTCGACCGAGTCGACGCCCGCGACCACTGCCGCGGCGCCACCAGCCGACTGCTGGCTGTGCACGGCCAGCCTGCCGCCGACGGCGTGCACGGCCTCGACCGCCGCACGCAGGACGTCCGGCGGTATCGCGTCGTCGTCGACACCCCAGTCGGCGACGATCTTGGCCCAGCCCGTGCGCCGTGCCTGCTCGGCGGCGACGGCAGGCAGGTCCGCGAGGTCCGGGCGGCGCCCCCAGCCGTCGAAGAACTGGCCCGCCTGGGCGAGCCAGGGGCCCGCGTGCCAGGCCCTCGGCAGGTCGGGGTCGGTGCCGAACCAGGCGGGCGGGTCGTCGGCGAGGCCGGGGGAGCGGATGGCCGTCACACCGGCCTCGACGTGCTGGTGGAGGTGCGCCCGCAGCAGGTCCTCGTCGAGCCGGTCGCCGACCTCCTCCGCGCCGGGGTGGGTGTGCGCGTCGACCAGTCCCGGCACGAGCCAGCCCTCTGCCACCAGGTCCGCTCCTGGCACGGGGTCGGTGGTCCACCGGTCGCCGTCGGCGTACAGGTCGACGTACTCGCCGTCGGGGAGGGCGTAGCCGCGAACTCTCAGCGTCACGTCCGCGAACGCTAGCGCGGCGTCACACCCGTGCTCACGAACTCGACCCGTTTCGCGACGGACACCGCTTGGTCCGCGAACCGCTCGTAGAAGCGCACGACCAGGGCCAGTGAGGTCGCGGCCTGGACGCCGTGCCGCCAGCCAACGCCGGTGATCCGGTGCAGCACCTCGGCGTGCAGGTCGTCCACGCGGTGGTCGGTCTCGTCGAGCTCGGCGAACGTGCCCTCCCGAGGGCAGGCGATGTGCGGGACCAGGCCGTCGGCCATGCTCGCCGCGATGGTGCCCAGCTCGGCGAACGTGTCCCGCAGCTCGGGCGGCACGACGTGTGCGGGGTGTATGCGGCGGGTCGTGCTCGCGATGTGCTCGGCGAGGTCACCCATGCGCTCGACCCGGTCGGCGCAGTAGATCGAGGACAGGACGAGACGTAGGTCACTCGCCTTGGGTGCCTGGAGGACGAGCATCTGCCGCGCACGCTCCTCCACCTCGTCACGCCTGCGGTCGAGCTCGGCGTCGGCGGAGAGCACCGCCTCGGCCCGGACGAGGTCGGCGGACAGGAGCGCGTCGGTCGCGTCGCGCATGGCCGTCGCCGCCTGCACGCACATGTCACTCAGCAGGTCGCGCAGCTCGAGCAGCTCGCCGTGGAAGGTATCTCGCATCACACACCTCTTCTCGACGTGGATACCCCACGATCGGCCCTGTCATGCGGTTTGATCATGCCGAGATGGTGGGGCAGTCGGCTTTTCGTTGTCACAGTGGGTTTCTGTTGGTTTCCGGACGGCAACTGGGAACGTTTGACACTGGTAACGAGACTGATCGGAAGTACGACACATCGATTCGTGGAGTCGGAATTCGCTGAGCTGATCGCCCTTTTCGCGGCGTGGCGGCAGGACCTCGACTCCGAGCCGTTCACGTACGAGGCCGACTGGGCCACAGTGGACGCGCCGGCCTTCGACGTGGTGCCGTCCTGGCGCCCGTCCGCCACCGCTGCCCCAGAGTAGCCGAGCGGTAACTCACTGGCACGAATGGCCCACCCGGCGTTGGTCTGACCGGACCCAATTTCACCTGTTTGAAAAAAACCGCCCTTCCCGTACGTGTGAAGGTGTGACGGCCTGGGTATCCCGTGGGGGAGTACGCGCTGTGCGCCGAAGGGTGAGGTGAAGGATGGACTTCGAGAGCTGGGGCGAGCCGGCCAGGGGGTTGAGGGAGTACGTCCGCCTGGTGGCCGAGGCGTGCGGCTCCGGGGAGGCGTTCTCCGTGCGGGTGGAACGCCCACTGACGGGTTACATCCCGTTGGAGGACCGGGTGCCGGCATTCCCCGAGCTGGACGTGGCCCTGGTGTGGGAGGAACAGACCGGCTGGCGAACGGTGATCGAGCCTGCCGCGAGCAACGACCTGATCACGCTGTCCTATCTGGATGGTGCCCTGTGCCCGCCGCCGGAGGAGGTCGCGGCGTTCGCGGCCAGCCCCGGCACCGGGGCCGCGAGCCCAGGCACCTTCGCCGAGGACGTCCTCGCCGCCGTGTCGGACTACGCGGTCGTGCGACTGGGATGAGCCAGCTGGTTTGGCCGGCCTCGGGGGGCCGGCCAAACCAGTTTATTTCGCGGCTGGCGGGCGCCTACCAGCAACGCGGCCGGTCGCAGTACCCAACGGCCAGGGCCACCACCTCGCCTGCCGAGTAGTGGGCCTGGTGCGGGACCACCCACGTGAGGTTGGCCCCCAGCGGGCGGATCACGGCCTCGCCGCCAGGTAGTCGGCGAAGGTTCGCAGGCCCAGTGCCGGGGCCAGGTTGGCGCCGTCGCGGTAGGCGCGGAACGCCCTCCCCGGCAGGGACACCCGGAGCAGCTTCCTGGATCGGCCCGCGTCTCTCAGGTACTGCTGGGCGAGCGCCTCGAAGGTGTGGACCTCGGGGCCGCCGAAATCCTCGACCCTGCCCTGTGGCGAGGCCGCGACCAGCTCCGCAAGGCGCGCCGCCACGTCTCGCACGTCCACCGGCTGGACCCTCAGCGCCGGGATCGGCATCACCGGGAGCTTCGAAGCTCCCGCCAGAATTCCGCGGACCAGGTCGTGGAACTGGGTCGCCCGCAGGATTGTGTGCGGAACCGTGGAAACCAGGGCCTCCGCCGCACGCTTTCCCCGGTAGTAGCCGATCGGGATTTCGTCGATTCCGACTATGGAAATGTAGATCAGGTGGCGGACGCCCGGTAGCGCCTCCAGAAGGTGTCGCGTGGTCGCCACGTCCTTCCGGCCTCTCAGAGTGGTGGCCAGATGCACGACGGTCGCCGCCTCGGGCAGCGACACCGGGCGTGTCAGGTCGCCCACCACGTGGTCGCGGCCCGGTTTCCGGCTCAGGATCCGCACGGCGAGACCGGAGGACCTCAGCTCGGCGACCACCGCGCGGCCCAGGGTGCCCGTGCCGCCGGTGACGAGGATGGGTGTCATACCGTGTCGGACTCGGCGACCCGGCCGGACGTGACAGCGGCTAGCACGTCGTCGGCGCCAGCGTGAACGCGCTGCAGCTGTCCTGGCCGTAGGGAGCCGCCTGCCACGCCTGGTGGTCCAGCACGCCGGACGTGTCGAACGGGGTGAACGTCCACGGGCCCACGTAGGTGTTGTGGTGCCACACGTTGTCCTGCTCGAACGTGATCGACCGCTGCACCGCGTCCGCCTTGTAGGGGGACCACTCCGGGTAGGTGCCCCAGTTGGACAGCACCGCCATGCGGGCGCAGCCCGTGTCGCAGCCGACGGTGGTCGGGTCGACGGTGAACGTGTTGTCGTGGACGTGCACGTGCTGGGTCCGCCACCGGCAGTCGCTCCGGAGCGGCTCGTCCGCGATGCCGGGCTGGGCGCAGCTCGACCGGTCCGCCACCAGCTTCGTGCAGGTGCCCGTCGACGTGTTCGCCGGGCTGTTGCAGAAGCGGTCCGCGTTCTCCCACAGCGTGACGCCCGACCAGTTGTCCTCGAACCTGTTGGCCGTGATCTCCAGCTCGTCCGTGCGGGCGGGCACGCGGGGCTCGCCGCCGGACTCCGAGACGTAGACGGTGCCGACCGGGAAGTCGTCGCCGCGCGCCGCGAAGGCCCTGCCCGTCACGATCGTGTTCCCCCGGAAGGTGTTGTCGCGGACGACCGCGTTGTAGCTCGTCTCGTAGAACAACGCCTCCGCCTCGTTGTGCTCGACCAGGTTGTGCTCGACGAGGAAGTCGTTGTTGTTCGTGTCCATCCACAGACCGGCGCCGTGGTTGCCGTGCACCCAGTTGCCGCGCACGTCGGCACGGTTCACCGACCAGAACTTCACGCCGCCGGTGCAGCCGCAGCCGGGTGACCGGTGCTCCCAGTCGTCGGTGTTGTTGCCGGTGATCTCGTTGCCCTCCAGCACGAGATCGGTCAGGTCGCCGTCCTTGTGCGCGTTCAAGCCGTACTGGCCGTTGTCACGCAGGCAGTTGCCACGCACCCGCTGGTGCGCCCCCGCCATCAGGCCCGCGCCCTTGTTGTCCTCGACGGTGTTGTGCTCGATCACCCAGCCGTCCGCGGAGTCGTGGTTGACCACGCCCTCGTCGCGGGGCGCGACGAAGTGCCGGACCGTCAGGTCGCGCACGACCACGTCCGTGGCGTACCCGGTGAACGCGTACCGGTTGACGCCCCGGCCGTCGAGCACCGCGCCCGGTGCGCCGAGGTAGGCGTTGCCGTCCTTGGGGATGATCTGGCCGTACTCGTCGTCACCGAGCGTGTGGGTGCCCGCCGCCAGCCAGAACGTGGTGCCCGCCGGGTGCGCGGCCGTCTGGCGCCGCACCTCGCCGTCGACGGGCTCGACCACCACCGCCCCCGCCGGCGCGGTCGGGTAGGCGGCCGGGATCCGGTCGCACACCGCCCACTCGTCGGCAGGCGGCGCCGCCTCGGCCACAGGGGACAGTCCAACCAGGACCAGTGTGACCACCAGTGCGAGGGGTTTCGCCATATCGGACAAGGTATTCAGCCCGTGCTCGCGGTGTTGTCACCCGGTGGCGTCGAACCCGACTCTTTCGGGGGATTTTCACCGGCGCCGTGGAAGGCCGGCACGGTCATGCGGGCATTATGTTGACGACCCTCCGACAAGATCGACTGTGGAGATTTGACGTGCTGAGGATCGACCGCGATCGCACCGGTGATGTCCGCGTCACCTTCGTCCTGCGACCGAACGAGCCGAGGGGGCGCGTGAGCGTCGTCGGCGACTTCAACGGGTGGCGGCCCGGCGCGCACGAGCTGCGCCCCAGGAGCAACGGCCTGCGCTCGGTGGCCGTGACCGTCCCGGACGGCACCCCCGTCCGGTTCCGGTACCTGGGTGAGAACGGCCACTGGTGCAACGAGACCGACCATCCGGAGATACAACAGGTCGGGAGGGACAGTGTGATCGTGGCGAGCCGGCCGGCGCGAAAATCTCGCTGAGGACCTGTCGAGATCGGGTGGGCACGTTCGTCATCCTCTGCAGGACGTGGATGGAGGAGACGTGAAGTACCTGCTGCTGATCTACAACTGCGACCGGCCAGAGCCGGGCGACCCGCAGTTCGAGGACGCCCTGGCCAGGGTGAACGCGTTCGCGGACGAGTGCAGGCGCCGGGGCGCGTGGGTGGCGGGCGACCCGCTCACGAACGACGACGCGGCCACCACGGTCGCCGTCCGCGAGGGGAGGACGCTGATCACCGACGGTCCGTTCGTGGAGACCCGCGAGCACCTCGGTGGCTACTACGTCCTCGACTGCCGCGACCTCGACGAGGCTCTCGAGCTGGCCGCGCTCTGTCCGATGGCAGGCCAGGGCACGATCGAGGTGCGTCCGCTCGCGAAGCTGCCCGGCCTCGACCACTCGCCCGTGTGAACACGCCGGGGCCCGCGGTCGAGCGGGTCTATCGGGAGCACCGCGCGCGCATGCTCGCGGCGCTCATCCGCGTGTTCGGCGACTTCGAGCTCGCCGAGGACGTGCTGCAGGACGCGTGCGCGCTGGCCCTGCGCCGCTGGGTGGCCGGTGTGCCGGACGACCCGGTCGCGTGGCTGCTCACGGTGGCCCGCAACCGGGCGATCGACCGGCTGCGCCGCGACCGGGTCGGCCGGGAGAAGGAGGCGTCCGCCGTGCCGGCCGACTTTCCGGAGCACTCCGTCGAACGCCTGCTCAGCCTGGGTGACGAACGCCTGAGCCTGGTCTTCACGTGCTGCCATCCCGCCCTGGCGGAGGAGGCGAGGGTGGCGCTGACCCTCCAGGCGGTGGTCGGGCTGACGGCGGGTGAGATCGCGCGGATGTTCCTGGTCGGCGAGGCCACGCTCGCGCAACGCCTGGTGCGGGCGAAGCGGAAGATCCGCGACGCGGGCATCTCCCTCGCGGTGCCTGCCGACCACCTCCTGCCCGAGCGGCTGACCAGCGTGCTCGCGGTCGTCTACCTGATCTACACACACGCCTACGGCACGG
Organism: Actinophytocola oryzae; assembly: GCF_004364325.1. Lineage (GTDB taxonomy): Bacteria > Actinomycetota > Actinomycetes > Mycobacteriales > Pseudonocardiaceae > Actinophytocola > Actinophytocola oryzae. The sequence continues at coordinate 53,912 of NZ_SOCP01000004.1, forward strand.
GGCCTGGGCTGCGAGACGAGGCAGTCCGGCTCGCGAAACTCGTCGCGACGCTCATGCCGGACGAGCCCGAGGTGCTCGGACTGGTCGCGTTGCTGCTGCTCCACGAGTCACGCTCGGGCACGCGGCTGTCGGCGGAGGGGGACCTGGTGCTGCTGGCCGACCAGGACACGTCGCGGTGGGACCAGGTGAGGATCGCGGAGGCGGTCGGCGTCCTCGACCGGGCGCTGCGGCACGGGACGGTCGGGCCCTACCAGCTCCAGGCCATGATCGCGGTGCAGCATGCGCAGCCGCCGCCGGACTGGGCACGGATCGCGGCGCTGTACTCGATGCTGCTGACTGTCGAGCCGTCGCCGGTGGTGGCGTTGAACCACGCGGTGGCGGTAGCGGAGTCGGTCGGGGCCGCGGCGGGGCTCGAGCTGGTCGACGGCATCGAGGGGCTGGACCGGTACCACCTGTGGCACGCCACTCGCGCCGACCTGCTGCGCAGACAGGGGCGGGAGGGGGAAGCGGCCGTGGCCTACGAGCGGGCCCACGAACTGGCCACCGACCCGGCCGACCGCCGCTTCCTGGCGGGCCGCCTGCGGGACGCACCTCCGGAACCCCGCTGAAGGACGCTTTCCTTGAACTGGGCCTGGATCCAGTGGTGGGTTCCGGCTGGCTGTGGCGTTTCGAGTGGCGCCTGTTCGAGTGTGGGGGCCGGGCGTTTCGCGCGCGGCTGGCGAGGTGGGATGGTCTACCGCGTGGTTGTTCTGTCGAGTCCGACGGACCATGCCTGCCTGGTGCACCGAAGGACGCCTTCGTCACGCCCGGCTTGCGTCCATTGAGGATCTTCCACCCGTCATGTGCGTTTCGGTGGGTGAACCGTGCATCGCCGCAGGGCATGCACGGTCGAACCTGATGCCCCTGAGACTCTGATCGTGTCGGTGGCCGTCGCTAGGCTGGATTTCGGGGGGCCGGAGGCCGCCCGGAATGCGCTCAGACCGCAGCAGACCGTGGAGACGACTGCTGGACCCCGTGTATCTCCGCCCAGCGGGCGACGAAGTTGCCTGTCCGGTTCCGCCTGCCAGAACAGCGCATCCCGTGGACGGGTGCCGGGCGTGCAGCGCCCGGCACCCCACCCTGCCGGATCCCAGGCACCACATCGCCGAGGGCACATCCCTCGGCGGCCCAGGCCAAAACGTCACGAAGGACGCCTTCAGTGCAGTCGCCCGGCTACGCCGCGCGGCCCAGGAAGGCGAGCATGCGGGTCTGGGCGTCGGCGTCCGGGGCCGGTGTCAGCTCCGGACCGAAGAACCCCGGCACCCGCACCGCATGCGCCCGCGCCCACTCGTGAGCGGCCGCGACCAGAGCCGCCGGCAACCGCACCGACTGCCCGAGCGGATGGCCGATGTCCCACGAATGGGTGGTGATGTCGCACGTGAGCAACCCGGGCCACCGCCGCGATCGGGACCTCGCCCATGCCTGGCAGGGTGATCCTCCTGGCCAGGGTTTCCTCGGTCAGCACCGCGTTGGCCTCGTCCCTGGCCATCCGCCACTCGGTCAGGGGGTCGTCGGCGATCATCTCCGCGGGGTGTGGCGAGCCGGGGGCACCCGCCCGCGACGGGTCGGCGCCGCCCGTCGCCCAGGCCAGTAGTTGGCGCTGGCCCCAGATCACGTGTCCGGCGACGTCCCGGACCGTCCAGCCCGGGCATGTCGAGGGGATGTCCCAGCCGGACGGCGGCACCGCCGCCAGTGTCCTGTCGAACTCGTCCTGTGCGTGTCGGTACAACTCCATGCGCCGAGGACGAACGACGAGCGCGGATCTCGACACTGGCCCTAACGTGTCCGTCGTGACCGTCGACGACTCCGTCCGCACCCTCGCCAACCACTACTCCAGTGCCGCTCAGGAGTACGAACGCATCTGGGCCGGGGTGCTCCACCCCGTCAGCAGACAGCTGGTCGACCGGCTGCCACTGGCCGACGCTCGCCGCGTCCTCGACCTCGGCACCGGCGTCGGCACCCTCCTGCCACGGCTCGCCGAGACGGCGCCGGGCGCGACCGTCGTCGGGTTCGACCGGTCGCCCGGCATGATCGCCCGCGCGCCCGCCGCGTTCCCCAGGGTCGTGGGTACCGCGATGCGGCTGCCGTTCGCCACCGGCTCGTTCGACGTCGCCGTGCTCGCGTTCATGCTCTTCCACCTGCCCGACCCGCCGACCGGCCTGCGGGAGGCACGCCGGGTGCTCACGCCGGGCGGCGCGCTCGGCGTCACGACGTGGGGCGAGGACTTCCCGGTGCGGGCGACCGACATCTGGCACGAGGAGCTCGACCGGTACGACGCACCACAGGACGCGCCCCTGGTCGCCAACCACGACGTGGTCAACACACCCGACAAGCTCACCGCACTGCTCGGGGACTCGGGCTTCGCCGACGTCGAGAGTCTGCCCGTGACCTGGTCGTACCAACCGACGATGGAGCGGTTCGTCGAGCACCACGTCATCCTCGGGCACACGGCCCGCCGCCTCGCCGGGTTGTCCGCCGACGCCAGGGCCGACTTCCTCGACGCCGTGCGGGTCAGGCTCGCCACGCTCGAACCGGAGGACTTCGTCGACCGCAGGCGAATCGTCGCCGCTGTCGCGTTCGTCCGCTGAACAGGCTGATCGGCGGATTGACGGAGGGTGGTTGTTACGCGACGGTAGGCCTCAGCCGACGCCGGAGGTTACCGATGCGACGACGCGTTCTCGGGTCCATGGCCGCCGTGCTGACCATCGCCGCGCTCGGCGTGCCGGTCGCCCAGGCCGCGCCGCCGGACGTCGACTCCCTGAACGACGCGTGCGTCGCGCTCCAGGCACCAGGCGGGAAGTTCGTGGTGCGCAACGCACTCGGCGGCTACCAGGCCACCGGCACCGGCGCGGCGCAGCCGTTCCGGTTGCAGCGGACCGGTGCCGCGAGCTACCTGTTCTTCGGCAACGGCAACGACTTCCTCGGACAGGGCCTCGGCACGCTCGGTGTCCTGTCGGCGCGGGCGGCGGGCGCGGACACCGACTGGCGCCTCGCGAACGACGGCGACGCGGTCGTGGTCACGGCCGTCACCGCGAACCGGCAGCTCGCCGTCGACCCGATCCTGCGCACCCTCGCGCTGCGCGCCACCGGCACCCGCTTCACGCTCGTTCCCGCCGAGGGCTGCGCGACCGCGCCGGAGGCGGACCTGGACATCACCGGCGAGCCCTTCACCGGCACCGTGAACGGCGAGGTGCGTGGCCTCGCCGACCTGCACAACCACCTGACCGCGTACGAGTTCATCGGCGGCGACATCCACTGCGGCGAGCCGTGGAGCCCGTACGGCATCACCGCCGCGCTCGTCGACTGCCCCGACCACGAGCCGAACGGTCTCGGCGCGTGGTGGGAGAACCTCGCGGGCGGGGGCTACCCGACGTTCACCCACGAAACCAGGGGCTGGCCGACCTTCAGGGACTGGCCCAAGCACAACTCCTGGACCCACGAGGCGACCTACTACCGCTGGGTCGAGCGGGCGTGGCGCGGCGGCCTGCGGGTCTACACGAACCTGTTCGTCAACAACCAGGCGCTGTGCGAGATCTACCCGATCAAGACCAACCCGTGCGACGACATGGCGTCGATCCGCCTGCAGGCACAGCGGATCTACGAACTGCAGGACTTCATCGACGACCAGAGCGGCGGGCCGGGCACGGGCTGGTTCCGGATCGTGCGGGACCCGCGGCAGGCGCGCTCGGTCATCGAGCAGGGCAAGCTCGCGGTGGTGCTCGGCGTCGAGGTGTCGCAGCCGTTCGGGTGTGGCGTGCGGAACGGTGTGCCGCAGTGCGACCGGGCGGACATCGACGCGGGCCTCGACGAGCTGTACGACCTCGGCGTGCGGCGGATGTTCGTGTGCCACAAGTTCGACAACGCCCTGTGCGGCGTCCGGTTCGACGGCGGCACCGCTGGCACGATCGTCAACGCGGCGAACTTCTACTCGACCAGCCGCTTCTGGCAGGTCGAGCCGTGCCCGACCGGCGCGCACGACAACACGATCTCCTTCGAAGCAGGCGTGCTCGCCGGGCCGCTCCAGGCCCTACTACCACCGGGTGTCACCCTTCCGGTCTACCCGAGCGCTCCGCACTGCAACGTCAACGGGCTGACCGACCTCGGTGCGTACGCCATCCAGGGGATCATCGACCGGGGCATGATCGTCGACGTCGACCACATGAGTGCGAAGGCCACCGACCAGGCGTTGGACCTGTTGGAAGCCAACGACTATCCCGGCGTCGTGTCCGGGCACTCGTGGGTCGACCCGAGCTACTACCCGCGCATCTACTCCCTCGGCGGCATGGCCGTGCCGTACGGGTTCGGCACCGAGCAGTTCTACGGCGAGTGGAAGGCGATGAAGGCCGTCGCCGACCCGCGCTACGAGTTCGGCTTCGGGGTCGGCTTCGACACGAACGGGTTCGGCAACCAGCCGCCGCCGAGGGTCGGCAGCATGGTCCAGTACCCGTTCCGCACCTTCGACGGCGGGTCCGTCGTGGACAGACAGCGGACCGGACAGCGGGTGTACGACGTGAACGTCGACGGGTTCGCCCACTACGGCATGGTGCCCGACTGGCTGGAGGACCTGCGGATCGTCGCGGGCCCGGACGGCCAGGCCATCGTGTCGGACATGAGCAGGGGAGCCGAGGTGTATCTGCGGCTGTGGGAGCGGACTCTGTCCAGTTGACAGAGTAAGGACAGTGTTCCCACGCGAGGGTGCCGAGAGTGACTGCTCACTTAGAGTGGCGACCATGAACGACGATGTGTTCCTGGGTATGGAACTTGCTGTCGCGCGCGTGGCAGACGAGTTACACCGCGTTACCGCGGCCGGGCCGTCGCCGTTGCGGGACACCGAGTACCCCGACGCGGCCGACGTGCTGTGGCGGTGGGTCGACGCGCAGGAGGACGCGGCCGTGTGGGCGTTCGTCCGCGCCTACACCACGGTCGCCGACCGCGCGCGGGTGCGGGAAAGCCTGACCATGGACGACTTCTACACGATCATGACGTTCGCCCGCCGCTGCGTGCTCGCGGCGCTGCGCAACGAGGACCCCGGTGCGGCGGAGGCCGCCTTCGACGCGCTCTCGGTCATCGACGTCGAGCGGGTCGACTGGCGTGACGTCGTGGTGGTGGCCTCGCTCGCCTCCTACGCGGCGCGGCGGGTCGGGCTGGAGCCGGACGAGGTGCTGGTCGGCGCGGTGCCGAGGGCACAGCAGGCGGTCGGTGACATCATCGCCCGCGCGGTGATGGACGACGTGGACATCCACGCCGACTGGGGCTACCGCGAGCTGAGGACCGCGGCGGGACCGGTGCTGCTGGAGAGCGACAGCGGCCTCGAGTCCGACGACCTGCTGAACCTCGCGCTGCGTGTCGCGGACCTCATCGAGGACGACGGCACCTACGAGGTCACCGACGCGGGCGTGGCGCACGAGCTGCCCGCCGTGTGGCTCGGCAACGCACCGGACACCGTCGAGGCCCGACGCAAGCTGCGGGGCTGCGTGAAGGTGCACGCCGAGCCCGTCGGCGTGCGGTTCCGCGACTTCCTGCTCGTGTTCGTCGCGGACGCCGCCGAGGACGCGCACGCCGAGGCCGTCGCGGCGGCCGCGCGCCACGACGGCGCCACGCCACAGCTGGGCATCGCGGTCGGGTCCCGCTGCGCGGTGGCGGTGGCCAGCTCGGCGGTGGTCGGCCAACCGTCCATCGAGGACGCGCGGTCGATGGCGCGGTTCGAGGAGCCGCTCCGTTCGTTGCTGGCCGCGGTGGTTAACCCGCCAGGTGACGGGTAGACAGGTTCTATGGCTGTCGTCAGTGAGCTGGAGACCGAACTCAAGTACGAGGCGGGCGACGATCTGCCGCCGCTGGCCGACCTGCCCGGGATCTCCGGGGTGGAAGGTCCGCAGGAGGTGCGGTTGTCGGCCGTCTACTACGACACGGCCGACCAGCGGCTCGCCAGGCACGGCGCGACGCTGCGCAGGCGCACCGGCGGCGCGGACGAGGGCTGGCACCTCAAGGTCCCCGTCGGCGGCGACTCGCGGGTGGAGCTGCGGCTCCCGCTCGACTCCGCGCCCGCGACGAACGCGCCGCCGGAGGAGCTCGCCGAGCTGACGTTCGGCATGACCCGCGGCATCGAGCTGCGGCCGGTGGCCCAGCTCAAGACCAAGCGGCGGACCTGGCGGCTCACGGGGCCGGGTGGCCTGGTGGCCGAGGTCGCCGACGACCGGGTGACGGCACGCCGTCTCGACTCGACGGACGCCGCGGACAAGTGGCACGAGCTGGAGGTCGAGCTGGCCGACCCCGCCGCCGGCCCCGCACTGGACCGCGCGCTGCGCAAGGCGGGTCTGCGCCGGTCCCGGCACCGCTCGAAGCTGGCCAGGGTGATGCCGCCGCCCGAGTCGCCCTCCTCTGGTGACACCGCGGGCGAGGTGCTGCTCGCCTACCTGCGCACCCAGGTCGACGAGCTGGTGAAGCAGGACCTGCGTGTGCGCCGCGACGAGGACGACTCCGTGCACCGGATGCGGGTGGCGTGCAGGCGGCTGCGCAGCGTGCTGCGCGTGTACAAGCGGCTGCTGCCCGGCACGGCACGGGTGCGGGACGACCTGAAGTGGCTCGGCCGTCAGCTCTCCCCGTCGCGTGACCTGGAGGTGCAGTACGAGCACCTGCGGGCGGAGGTGGCGTCGCTGCCGGAGGAGCTGGTGGTCGGCCCGGTCGAGGCGCGGCTGACCCGGTACTTCGGCCCAGCGCAGGCCGGTGCCCGCGAGACGGTGCTGAAGGCGTTGGGCGACAAGCGTTACCGGCGGCTGCTCGACGAGTTGGACCGGTTGGCGGACCTGCCGATGGCCCCGCACGCGGCCCGGCCGGCCAAGGAGCTGGGCAGGCACGCGCGCAGGGCCCGCCGCCGCATCGACGAACAGGACACGCTGCACGACACCCGCAAGGCGGCGAAGCGGTACCGGTACGCGCTCGAGGTGGCGTCGCCGGGGTCGAAGAAGCGCAGGCGGGCCAAGAAGCTCACGAAGCTGCTCGGCGAGTACGTGGACGGGAGCGTCGCGCAGCCCATGCTGCGCGAGCTGGGCATGCAGGCCCACCTGGCCGGTGAGAACGGCTTCACGTTCGGGATCCTCCACGAGCGTGAGCGCGCGCGGGCGGCCCGCGTGGTCGGCACGCGCGAGCGGTAACGCTGCGGGCCCCCACGGCCGCTTCTAACGTGGGGCCATGACCTTGGCCAACTCCGGCGACAGCCGCGACTCCCGACGCGATCTCGTCGCCGTCAACCCCGTCTTCGTGGACGAGCCCGTCCAGCTGCCCAGGAACTCCCTGCCGTCCGGGGGACTGTCGCCGGACGTGGCCTACCAGATCGTCCACGACGAGCTGATGCTCGACGGGAACGCCCGGCTCAACCTGGCCACGTTCGTGACCACCTGGATGGAGCCGACGGCTGAGCGGCTCATGGCCGAGTGCTTCGACAAGAACATGATCGACAAGGACGAGTACCCGCGCACGGCCGCGCTGGAGGAGCGGTGCGTGCGGATGCTCGCGCAGCTGTGGCACGCGCCGGACCCGAGCACCGCGGTCGGGTGTTCCACCACGGGGTCGAGCGAGGCGTGCATGCTCGCCGGGCTGGCCATGAAGCGGCGGTGGCAGCACCGGACCGGGGGATCGGGCAGGCCCAACATCGTCATGGGGGCGAACGTCCAGATCTGCTGGGAGAAGTTCGCCAACTACTGGGAGGTCGAGGCCCGGGTCGTGCCCATGGAGGGGGACCGGTTCCACCTCACCGCCGAGGCGGCCGTCCGCTACTGCGACGAGAACACGATCGGTGTCGTCGCCGTGCTCGGGTCCACCTTCGACGGCAGCTACGAGCCCGTCGCCGAGATCTGCCAGGCACTCGACGAGCACCACCCCCACGTTCCCGTCCACGTCGACGGTGCGTCGGGTGCGATGATCGCGCCCTTCTGCGACCCGGACCTCGAGTGGGACTTCCGGCTCGAGCGCGTCTGTTCGGTCAACACGTCCGGACACAAGTACGGACTCGTCTACCCGGGGGTCGGCTGGGTCGTCTGGCGGGACAAGGCGTCGCTGCCCGACGACCTCGTGTTCCACGTCAACTACCTCGGCGGTGACATGCCCACCTTCGCGCTCAACTTCTCCCGGCCCGGCGCGCAGGTCGTCGCCCAGTACTTCACCTTCCTGCGGCTCGGGTTCGACGGGTTCCAGCGCGTGCAGCGGTACTGCCGGGACGTCGCCACCGGGCTGTCGGACCGGATCGCGGACACGGGGCCGTTCCGCCTGCTCACGCGAGGCGACCAGCTGCCCGTCTTCGCCTTCACCCTCGCCGACGACGTCACCGAGTACTCCGTGTTCGACGTCTCCGCGCACCTGCGGGAGGCCGGCTGGCTCGTGCCCGCCTACACCTTCCCCGCCGACCGGACGGACCTGTCCGTGCTCCGCGTCGTCGTGCGCAACGGGATGACCCACGACCTCGCGGACCTCCTGGTCGACGATCTCCGGCGCGTGGTCGAGCGGCTCGGCAGGCAGGAGAAGCCCCTGCGTGGCAAGGAGTCGAGCGCCTTCTCCCACGGGACGTGAAGAACCGGATGCGCAGGGTGCCGGGGGCCGGAACGTGCCGGGATGACAAAAACACGACACTTTCGCGCCGGCTCGGCTCCTAGCAGCGATCTCCGGAAACGAACCGGTTTCAGGTGCAATTGTCGGGTCTTCCGTTCTTGTGCCGGCAGTAGACGCGCTGCATCCTGAACCCGGGGTGAGTGAGTGTGGACGTTCATCAGACGGTTTGCAGTGTCGACATCGCGGGCTTCGGAGGCATGGACCGAACCCGCCCGAACCGGGTCACCCTGCGTGACGGGATGTACGAGGCGGTTGAACAGGCGTTTGCGGCCGCGGGCATTCCCTGGGAGCGGTGTTTCCGGCAGGACGTCGGCGACTCGATTCTGGCGTTGGTGCCCGCCGAGGTGCCGAAGGGGGCATTTGCCGGTCGTCTGCCCACGGCGCTGGTCGCCGCGCTCGGGGCGCACAACGAGGTGCATCCGCCGGAGGAGCGGATAAGACTCAGGATGGCGTTGCACGCGGGAGAGGTGACCTACGATGATCACGGCGTGACCGCGACCGCCATCATCCACGCGTGCAGGCTGCTCGACGCGCCGCCGCTGAAGGAGGCCCTGGCCAGGTCGTCCGGCACGCTCGCCGTCATCGCGTCGGAATGGTTCTTCACCGAGGTGATCAGGCACCACGCGGCCTACGCGCCGAACGAGTACCTGCGAGTTCCCGTCGACGTCAAGGAGACCAGCTGCCACGGCTGGATCCGGCTGCCCGACCACGGGTCCGCGCACGGGGTCGCGGTCCCGCCCCAGACGGCGCCGTCGGTGGAGCGGCCCGTCGCCATGCCCGACGAGCGGCAGCTGTTCGTCGTACCGGTGATCCGTCCGGCGTCACCGGAGTTCTGGGAGTTCGTCGACGTGCTGGAGACGATCCCGTGCATGAAGAACGAGCACCTGCGTTCACAGGTGGTCGAGGACCTGCGCTTCTCCGGGATGATCCGCTACTTCGGCAACCGGCGGGCGCACGTCATGAGCATCCTGCGCACCTGCCTCGACTTCGAGAACGGCGTCGTGGAGCTGGTGCAGGCGATCATGAACCAGGAGTCGGTCGAGTCGGTGCCGCTGAGGCACCTGTTGTCGTTGGGTGCCGCGACGAGCCGGTGAGGGGAAGGCAAGTCCGGAGCGACGTCGAACGTCGGGGAGAGGAGCGGGCCTCGTGACGCCAGGCAGCGGCGGAACACTGTGGCCGCTCACGAAGGCGCTCGCGAACCTGCAGTGCCTGGGATCGGTCCAGGACAGGAACTTCGTCGTGCGGCTGCTCGCCGACCGGCTCAACACCATCCTCCAGATCGACGAGAGCCCGAAGGCGCACCTGCACATCCTCAACATCGTCGAGGTCTGCGCCCGCCGTCCGGACGGCCTGCGGGCGCTGCTGGACATCATCCGGGAGATGGACGAGGGAACCATCCATCTTCTAGCGGTCGAGCGCATCATTGCGGAACACACCGCCGACCTGCCGCTGTGGCCAGCGGAGGAACGGGAGCGGCTCTTCGCGCTGCTGTCGGGGATGATCTTCAAGGATCTCGTCGAGCTGTACCGCCAGGTCGCGGGTGCCGACGCGCCGGAGCTGCCGGCGGAAACCAGCTATCACGAGGTGTTCCTGACGTTGGAGACGTTGAACGCGGACCCCAGCGGCCTGCCGAAGCCGATCCTGTTCGTCGAGCACCTGGCGTTCGGCAGGCGTTCCGAGCTGTCCATCGAGCTGCGCAGGTGGGCCGACCGGCAGGCGAGCAGGCTCGGCGTGGTCACCGAGCTGCAGAAGATGCGGCGTGAGTTCAAGGCGCCGCCACCGGGACCGCCGCCGAACTCACCCGCCTACCTCGTCATGTTGCTGCGCCGGGTCGGCCTCACCGGTGACCGCTACCAGCTCGACCACTGGAGGCAGCTCGACCTCTCCGAAGGGTGGCGGCCCAAGCGGGGCGACGACTTCACCGGCACTCTCGACGAGGTCAAACGGCAGGTCGCGACGCTCATCGAGTCGGTGGAAACGAATTGGGCGAGGTACCAGCCGGACATCCGGATTGAAATGGTTCTTTCGGGTGAACTGTTGAACCTGGATGTCGACCAGTGGGCGTGGGAGGTGGAAACTCCACTCCCGCCGGTGCCGATCGGTTGTCGCTACTTGTTCGCGATTCGATCACTGGAGCGAATGCAGGCCGGCAAGTGGCACCGGTCGTGGTGGCAACGCTGGGAGGTTCTCACTGATCAGCTCAAGAACGGTGCGATTCTGCCCGAATCGGGTCGTCGGGTGGAGGAGGATGACACCATCGTCAAGCTGGTCGCCGATTTCGAGAACGATCCGAATGTGGTCTCCCTGATGCTGAGCAAACCACCAGATCCCGCCCCGGGCGGTGGGCCGGAGGTCTTCTGCGCGTTACGTGCGGGTATACCGGTCATCGTCTGGTCTCGTGCGGACTGCGATTCCGACGAGTTCTTGACCGCGGTGCGGGAACTGCTGCATGGTGATGGTCCGGGTGATGTCCTACAACGCGTGAAACAGCTTCGGACAACGGCTTACCAGTCCCACGCCGGGCATGTCGGCCACAACCTCGCGCTGATGTGGGACGATCCGGAACGATTGGTCGTGCCGGCCGACCTAGGCCCTCCTCGCGATCCCAGGGAGGCGGCATGAACTCCGATTCGGTTCAGGCGCTTGTGGGCTGGCACGTGTATCGCGGTACTGGCCTGCCGGGCGCCGTGGAGACGCTGCCGGAGCCGCCTCCGTGGCGACGGTTCGCCGGGGAGCCGGTGTGCAGGCCGCCCTCGGGTGACGGCGGCGAGGCGGACCGGCGCATCGGCGGTGTCTCCGTGACCGGGCGGATTCCCAGCCCGCACGAGGTGTCGATGGTCAACGCCGCGATCTACCTGCGGCGGCCGCTGCTGGTGACGGGCAGGCCGGGCACCGGCAAGTCGAGCCTGGCGTACCTGATCTCCCGCGAGCTGGGGTTGGGACCGGTGCTGCGCTGGCCCATCTCCTCGCGGACCGCGCTGCGGGACGGCCTCTACTCCTACGACGCCATCGGGCGCGTGCAGGAGATCAACGCTCAGCAGGGCGTCGAGCCGGACATCGGGCAGTTCGTGCACCTCGGTCCGCTCGGCACGGCTCTGCTGCCCTACGAGCGGCCGAGGGTCCTGCTGATCGACGAGCTGGACAAGAGCGACATCGACCTGCCCAACGACCTGCTCAACGTCTTCGAGGACGCCGAGTTCACGATCGACGAGCTGTCGCGGCTGGCCGCACGCCATCCCGAGGTGACGGTGCTGACCGGCGACCACGAGGGCTCAGCGGTGGTGCGGCGGGGCCACGTGCGGTGCCGGTCGTTCCCCGTCGTCATCATCACCAGCAACGGCGAACGGGAGTTCCCGGCCCCCTTCCTGCGCCGCTGCCTGAAACTGCACGTGGAGCCGCCGTCGTTCGAACAGCTCGGCGCGATGGTGGCCGCCCAGTTCGGCGACACCGACGGCATCGACGTCTCCCGGCTGATCTCGGAGTTCCTCGCCCGCAGCGAGGAGACTGGCGGGCTGGCCTCCGACCAGCTGCTCAACGCCGTCCACATGGCGATGGAGCTGGCCACGTCCGGCGCCTACCAACCCGACGACGACTGGCAGGAGCTGCTCACCGCCATCTGGCATCCCCTGACGTCCTCGTCGGAGGCGGGATGAGATGAGCGGCCTGCCACTCGACGACCCGGCCGACGGCGGACCCGGTCTGGACTCGGGCGTGCTCCCGCACCTGGACGTCCAGGAGGCCGGTCAGTCGCGCCTCGCGACGGCCGACCTCGAGTGGCGGGAGGTCCGCGACGCGCTGTGGCTCGCGGGCACGCTCCGCCCCACGGCGCCGCCGACCCCGCCACCTCCACCGCAGCCCCCACCGCCGCCGTCGCGCAGGCCACCCGCACCGCCCCCACCGTCAGCGGAGAAGCCACCAGAACCACCCCGGGACGAGCCTCGGGCACCCGCCGAGGCCCCTGTGCCCACGCCGGGGCCCGAGCCGCAGGACTGGACCGTCGGGCGCCCGCACCCCGTACGTGGCGCCGGCTTCGACAAGGACACGTCCGCGGCGCCCCTGGTGTGGCCGACGTCCCCGGCACTGCCGAACAGCCGCCTGATCGCCAGGGCACTGCGCCCGCTGTCGCGCAGGCGGCCGTCGCCGTGGCGGACCGTGCTGAACGAGGAGGCAACCGCCGAGCGAGCCGCACGCGACAGGCTGTGGATCCCGGTGTTCGGCCCCCAGTCGTGGCACGAGTTCGAGCTGGTGATCGTCGTCGACACCGCCGGTGCCGCCGACGTGTGGCAGCAGCTTGTCCGCGAGCTGTGCGACCTGCTGCGCCGCCAGGGGGCGTTCCGCAACGTGCGGGTGCTGCTGGTCGACGGCGCGAGCGGTGGCGAGGTGGTGCTGCGGGCCGAGGGCCCGGACGGGGCGGTGACGGGCTGGCGCGACCACCTCGACCCGACGGGCCGGACGCTGTTCCTCGCGTTGACCGACGGCATCGGCGACGGCTGGCGCAGTGGCGCGATCGCCCGTGTCCTCGCCTCGTGGGCGAGTCGCACGCCGGTCGCCCTGGTCAATTTGCTTCCACAAAGGCTGTGGCACTGGAGCAACCTGACCCCGCGCCGGGTCGCGCTTCGTGCGGCCGTCCCGGGCTCCCCGAACACCATGCTGCGGGTCCGAACCGAGGCCGGACTGTCCATAAAGGATGACTCGGCGGTGCCGATCCCGGTGCTGGGGCTGGAACCGGAATGGTGGTCGTCGTGGGCCCGGCTGGTCTCGGTGGCGGGCGCGGGCTGGGTGGACACCACCTCGGTGTTCGTGGAACCCGACGCGGTGGTCGAGGAACCCGTCGTGGCGCCTTTCCCCGAGCCGGTGGAAATCCTGCCGAGGGAACGGGTGCTGAGATTCCGCGCGTTCGCGTCCGTGCCCGCATTCCAGCTGGCCGGATTGCTCGCCGCGGTGCCCTTGTCGCTGCCGACGATAAAGCTGGTGCAAAGGGTGCTGCTGCCGACCTCCGACCTGTCCGCCATCGCGGAGGTCGTGCTCGGCGGCCTGCTCAGGAAAACGGGTTTCCGCCCCGACGACCGGGACGCGGTCGGCTACGAGTTCCACAAAGGCGTACGGGAGGAGCTGCTGTCGAGTGGCCGTCGCAGTGACACCGTGCGCGTCGCCAGACTCATTGGTGACCACCTCGGACCGCGTAACCCGATCGTGCGAAATTTCCGCGACGCCCTGACCGACCCGGACAACACCCCGACCCCGGAGCCGACGGTCGAGGCGCGACCCTACCTTCGCGTGCAGGAGGCCGTATTCCGGGCGTTGTCCGGCAGGTACGCCCCGCGCGCCGGACGCCTCCGCGCCAAGCTGCGCAAGATCGATCCGCCCTTACCCGCCAGCGAGCAGAGCCCGGACGACAGTACGATCATCGGGCCTGAATCTCCGCAGCAGCAGGATGGGCCGGTGTCCGACACTTTACCTCAGTTAGCTGAAGATGGAGGGAACATGACTGCGCCCGAGTCAAGTCATCCGGAGGGAAGTGGCCGGGCGTTGGCGCGTCAACCGCAGATCTGGGGTTCGGTTCCGCTGCGAAACCCCGATTTCGTCGGCCGCGAGGAACTGCTGGAGCAACTTCGTATTCGTTTGCTCGAACCCGGTGAGCGGGCAACTGTCGTGCTGCCGGAAGCATTGCACGGAATGGGCGGTGTCGGCAAGTCGCAGACCGTCGTCGAGTACATTTATCAACACGCCACGGAATACGACATTGTGTGGTGGATTCCCGCTGAACACCCCACCACGATTCGGTCGAGCTTCGTGGACCTCGCCAAGCGCCTCGGTATCAAGGCGAGCAGCGCCGACACCGCCGTGCCCGCGGTGCTCGAGACCCTGCGCAGCGGTGTCCAGAACCGCCGCTGGATCCTGGTCTTCGACAACGCCGAACATCCGGACATTGTCCGTTCGTTCCTCCCGACGGGTCTCGGCCACGTGGTGGTCACGTCGCGCAACGCCGAATGGGCAGGCGTGGCACGCACCGTCGAGGTCGACCTGTTCACCCGCGAGGAGAGCAAGGAGCTGCTGCGCAGACGAGGCGGCGGCAACATCACCGACGCGGACGCCAACCGCCTGGCCGAGGCCCTCGGCGACCTGCCACTGGCCGTCGAGCAGGCCGCGTCCTGGCGTGCGCAGACCGGCATGCCCGTCGCCGAGTACGTCGACCTGTTGGAGAAGAACAGCGCGGCGCTGTTGCAGGCAGGTGCCCCCGGTGAGTACGAGCTCCCGGTCGCGGCGGCGTGGAACGTGCCACTGACCAAGCTGAAGGAGGATCGGCGGGGAGCGCTGGAGCTGTTGCAGGTCTGTGCGTTCTTCAGCCCGGAACCGATCTCCCGCAGCCTCTTCACGGGTGTACGTGTCGCGCCGGTGCCAGAAGCACTGGCGGAGGCACTCGGCGATCCGATCCGCCTCAACCAGGCGATCCGCGAGATCAACCGCTACAGCCTGGCGAAGATCGACCACAGCCGCAACACCATCCAACTCCACCGACTTGTCCAGGCCGTCCTGCGGGACCAGCTGGACCGTTCACAATGGGACAACATGCGCCACTCAGTCCACCTGATGCTCGTCAACGGCGACCCGGGTGACCCGAACATCAGCGAGAACTGGCCGGTCTACGCCGACCTGCTGCCACACGCGATCAACTCCCGCGCGGTCGAGTGCACCGACAAGTGGGTGATCACCCTCGTCACGAACCTGGTCAGGTACCTCACGAACTCCGGTGACTACCGCGGCGCGCTGAGCCTGGCGCAGAGCGCGTGGGAGACGTGGCAGGAGTCGCTCGGCAAGACCAACGTCGACACGCTGGTCATGGGCCGCTACCTCGGCAACGCCTACTTCCGCGTCGGCAGCACGGCGGAGTCCAGGGAGCTCAACAGCCAGGTGTACGAGCTGATGACGGAGAACCTCGGCGAGGACCACGAGGCCACCCTCGCCATGGCCGAGGTCTTCCTCATCGACCCGAGGGCGGAGGGCAAGCTGGCTGAGGAGCGCGACCGCTCGGCGAGCATCCTCGAACGTGCGCGGAACGTCTTCGGTGAGGAGGACCCGTCGACGCTGACGTACGCGAACAACTACGCCGCGCGGCTCCGTCTCACCGGCCAGTACTTCGAGGCGAGGGATCTCGACCAGACGATCCTGCGGCGGCGCACGGCGATCCTCGGCGGTTCGCACGCGTCCACCCTCAACACCCGCAGTGGGCTCGCGATGGACATCCGCGAGTGCGGGCAGTACGTCGAGGCCTGTCAGATGCAGGAGGAGACGAGCACCATCGCCACCGAGGTTCTCGGGCGGGACCACCCCATCACGATCGGCGGCGACCGGTGTCTGGCCGTGGCGCGGCGCAAGGCGGGGTTGCACGCCAAGGCCATGGACCTGACGGAGGACGTCTACAACCGCTACCGCCTGCGGCACGGCGCCGACCACGGCGACACCGTCACCTCGATGATGGACATGGCCACCGAGCTGCGCCAGATGGGGGATCTCGAGAAGTCGCTGGACTTCGGCCTCCGCAGTGTCACCGGGTTCGAGCGGACCTACTACGCCGAGCACCCGTTCACCATGATCGCGACGACCAACCTGGCCGTCAGCAGGCGGCTGGCCGGTGACGTCGACGAGGCGCGGAAGCTGAACAAACGTGCCGTGGACGGCTTCCTGACCCGGCTCGACGAGGACCACCCGTTCGTTCTCGTCGCCAGGGCGAACCTGGCCAGCGACTTCGCCGAGCTGGGGGACCTGGAGGAGGCACGCAGGCTCGACGAGGACACCCTCGAGCGGAGTACGCGGAAGCTGGGCGCGGAGCACCCCACCACGCTCGCCATCGCCCACAACCTCTCGATCGACCTCAACCTGCTCGGTTTCCCCGACAAGGCGGCGATCCTGCACACCAAGACCTCGGTCAGCTTCCGCAAGGTGCTCGGCGACGAGCACCCGGCCACCCTGGCCGCGAGCCAGAACGTCCGGGCGAACTGCGACACCGACACGATGCAGCTGTAGCCCTCAGGTCACAGGGAAGGGCTGAGCCACGCCGACAGCGCCGTCGGGCGGGGGGCTCGGCCCGTGAGCAGCCGAACCCGGCGGTGCACGGCCACGGTGACCTCCGGATGCGCCAGCAACGCGGTCGCGTTCCGGCCCTGTGCCCGCAGGGCCAGGCCGAGACCGACCCACGCCTGGCCGTCCTCAGGGTCGTCGTGGAGCCGGTTCTCGTAGGCCGTGGCCGCGCCCGCGTGGTCGCCGCCGCACAGCGCCGCGTCGGCACGGGGCGTCGTGCCGGGTAGCTCGGCCGGCACGCGTGCCAGTGCCGCGTACAGGTCCGGGTCGATGGCCCTGGCACGCAACAGGGCGTGCCGGTTCGCGGGCAGGCGGCGCTCGTCTCCGGTGACGACGTGTGAGCCGACCGCACGGGACGGTGGTGGGGCGCCGTCGCGCCAGGCGGTCGCCAACGCGGTGACCGCCTCGCCGTCGGGGCGGACGTGGCGCAACCGCCACAGTCCCTGGTGGTCGTCGAGCATCGTGGTGACCGTCCTGGCCAGCATCGTGGTCACCGGCGCCTGCTCACAGACCGCCAGCCGTGCCGAGACCGCTTCCACCAGTGCTTCGCCCGGCTGGGTCAGGTGGCCGCTCGCCGCGAGAGTGCCGAGCGCCCGCCGCACCTGTGCGCGCCGGTAGGCGATGTCGAACGCGATGCGGCGTGCCTCGTGAACCTGTGCCGTCGGCTCCTGCGCGAGCCAGAACTCGACGCCGCAGGTGAACGCGTACACGCCGTGCACGAGGCCGGCCAGGGGCCGCGGATCGTCGCGCCACGGGGCGAGGTAGCGCCCGCCGTCGTCCTCGACGAGCTTCACCAGGCCCATCAGGCCGTTCAGCTTCGAGTGCTGCAGCTCGTGCATGAGTGCCTCGGCGAACTCGGTCGCCGAGGCGTTCGCGGACATGCGCACGCCGCCGAACGCGGCCGGGGACGACGCGCCGATGGTGTCCGAGTCCGGCTCGATCGGCACGACCATGCGGAGTCCGGCGGCCAGCTCCCGCGCGTGCCGGGGATGGTCGAGGGTGAGGACGTCCCACGCCTCGTCGAGGAGCTTGTGCCATTCCGAGGACTCGGCGTCCGTGAGGACGACGGGTGGGACGGGGTCGCCGAAGCCGTGGTAGGCGTCCCTGTCCTCGACCCAGACGCACATCGTCACGCCGCGGCTGGTGTTCACGTGCCGCCTGGTCGGGGTGAAGGCGGGGTCCGTGCCGTCGAGCGGGATGGTGACGGCGCGGTTGACGTGGGCCCGCGAGCCGGCGCCCGCGCAGGCGACGTCCACCGAGCCGGACGGGAACGCTCCGGGGAGGCGCAGGTGCCCGACGGTGGGGAGGGAGACGAACCCGCGCCAGACCGGCACCCGAATCGTGCACTGGTAACCACATCTGATGGCGGCGGAGGCGGCGATCAGATGCAGGTAGCCGAGTTCCGCCCAGGGAGTGCCCCGGCCGGCACGCGTGTGGTGCAGTGCGCGGGTGAGCCAGACGCCGACCGTCGGGTACATGAGGATGTCGGCCACCACGTCGGCGTCCCTGCGCTCGGCCTCCGCGAGCACGCGCCACGCCTCCTCCGGCTGGACGCGGGTTCCCACCGTGGCGGGGTTCACCCGCAGCTGGTCCAGCAGGGCGCGGAAGGCCAGCCTGCGATGGCTGTGCTGTGAGTTCTCGAGTAACGCCATCGTGTCGCCGGTGATCGGGCCGGCGCACAACTGATCGAACGCAGCGCGAGTGAGTCGGTGCGTGGTCAGGGCTTCCCCCGAAAGGTCAGATACGGCTACCGGGTGGCGGGGCCTGCCCCTGGACCTCGGTTCCCGTCACGTGCTCGGCTGCCGCGTACATCCGTTCCAGGGCCGCTACCAGCGCCGATGTGTGGAGGGTGCGCAGCTCGGCCAGGGGGACAGCCGTCAGGTCGACCACTTGTGAGTCGAGATCAGCGTCTGTCAGGTTTGCCATGCCGCCTCCCCGAACTGCCACAGGTCTGAGCCAATAGTACCTGTTTTTCCACGGATTCCGGGGAGTCTCCGCGCACGCTCGGGTTGTCCCGTTTTTGTCGACTACGCGGACCGGCGGTGGGGTTCCCGGTCCGGGAGGGGGATTTCCGGGACCGCCGGGAAGAAGGCCAGTGTGTCCCTTGTGGACCCGAGGGTGAACAGCCTGCCGAACGCCCTGGCGACCGTGCTGGTCTCCGGCTGCCTGTCGGCCATGGTGGGGACGGCGACCCGGTCCGGCGCGTTGTTCCTGGTCATCCGGGTCAGTACCGCGTCGGGACCCAGCTCCACGAACGTTTCGACACCCCTGCCGGTCAGTGTCGCCAGCGTCTTCGTGAAGTGGACGGTTGATCTTGCCTGCGTGGCCCAGTGACGCGCGTCCGGCGTCTCCTCCTCGCCGGAAAGGGTGGAGATCAAGGGGATCACGGGGGTCCGGTGCGGGATCGTGTGCGCGATCGACTCGAGGCGCGCCAGCATCGGATCCATCTGGGGGGAGTGGAACGCGTGTGTCACCGGTATGCGCCTCGTCTTGCGGCCCCGGTCGGCCAGCTCCTCCGCCGCCGCCAGGGTCGCGGACGCCTCGCCGGACAGCACGAGCGTCGTCGGCCCGTTGACGGCCGCCACCGACACCGTCGGCGACAGCAGCGGGGCTATCTGCTCCACGGTCGCCTCGACCACCACCATCGCGCCGGTCCTCGGCAGCGCCTGCATCAGGCGGGCTCTCGCGGCCACCAGCTGCGCCGCGTCCGCGAGCGACCACACGCCTGCCGCGTACGCCGCCGCCAGCTCGCCTGCCGCGTGGCCCGCCACGTAGTCCGGGCGCACGCCCCACGACTCCAGCAGGCGCAACAGGGCCACCTGGACGGCGAACAACGCAGGCTGGGAGAACTCCGTGTCGTGCAACGCCTCCGTGTTCAGCACGTCGTTCAGTGGCGTCGGCAGGTGTGGGGCGAACGCGTCGCACGCCTCGTCGAACGCCGTCCTGAAGACGGGGAACCGCGCCGACAGCTCCGCGCCCATGCCGACGCGCTGGGCGCCCTGGCCGGTGAACAGGAACGCCACGCCTCCCGAACCGACCACTGTGGACGGTAGGGCACCCGCCGCCACCGCGCGGAGGCCGTCGGTCAGCTCCTCGCGGGTCGTGCCCGTTATCGCCGCCCGGTGCGGATACACGGGCCGCGCGGCCAGGGTTCTCGCTGTCGCCAGCACGTCGTGGTCACCCAGTGCCCGTGCCAGCCACGCCGCCTCCTCGCGCAGGGCCTGTTCGGTGGGTGCGGACAGGAGCCACGGGACCAGCTGGGGCTGTGGGGGAGCCTGCTCGACGACATCCACAGTGGACTGGAGGCTCTTTATCGCCTTCAGCGGCGGCAGCACTCCCAGTGCGGACAACAGGTGTTCGGCCAGCGCCGTCGGTGTCGGATGCACGGAGGTCAGTGTCGCGGGCAGGTCAAGTCCGGTCGCCGCGCACAGGCGGGTGCGGAAGCGGACCGTGGCCAGCCAGTCCAGGCCAAGCTCGCGGAACGACATGCCCCGTGCGACCGGCAGGCCCAGCACCCCGACCAGCTCGGCGCGCACCACGTCCAGCAGCACGCCGACGCGGTCCTGGGCCGACAGGACCCGCTCCTTCAACGACTCGCGTACCGCCTCCGCCGCCCGCGCGCCACGCAGACCCGCCACCACGCACGGCTCGGCCACCGCGAGTGCCGCGTCGACCACGGGCGTGCGCCAGGAGGGCGGGAGCGTCGTGAAGCCGTCGTGGTTCCACGTCACCGACACCGCGGGCAGCTCCAGGATCCTGCGGTGGCGCACCAACGCGTCGGCGACCGCGCTGGGGTGGCTGTTCAGCAGTACGAACGCCGACAGGTTGTGCGCCAGCGTCGTCTCGTGCAGGGTCCACGCCTCCCGCGCGGTCAGGTCCACCCCGACCACGCCGTCCACCAGGCGTTCCTCCAACGCCTCGGCGATCCCGGCCCGGTGCACCACGTCCACGCCGGGGACCTCGGGCGGGGACGCCGGACCCGTCAGGATCAGCTCACGCACGTCGTGGGCAGCCACCAGGTGGTACGCCAGCGACGGCTCGTCGCCCACCACGACCACCGTGCCGGACAGCGGGCGCCCCGCCGACGCCGACGGGACGGCCGTGTACGTCGGTCGCAGCAGCTCACCCGCACGCAGGGCGAGCTCTGGCTCGCCGGAGGCCACCGCCGCGACCAGTGCCGCGTCGGTCACCTTGTCGGCGTCCAGCAGGACGAGCCGGCCGGGGTGGCGGGACTGAGCCTGCCTGCCCAGGCTCCAGATGGCCGCCCCGTCCGGGTCGGGGGCGTAGCCGCCTGCGTGGACCGCGCCGTGCGTCAGCAGGACCAGGCGGATGTGCGTGTGCTCCGCGAGCCACGACCCGACCACCTCCGCCACCGTCGAGTGTCCGGCCTCGACGACGAAACCCGGCGCGTCGAGCCCGGCCGTCAGCTCGGCCGGGCCGGTGACCGCCCACCTGCCCGGCTCCCCGGTCACCTCGGGGAGCGGCTCCCAGTGCTGTGCGAAGAGCGTCTCGTGCGTGCCCGCGGCCACCCCGAGCAGGCGTGCGGGCAGGCCGGGAAGTCGGTGCCGCAGTGGTGAACCCGTCGCCGTGCGCGGGATCGCGCGGACGCCGTAGAGCTCCGCGGGCACCGCGGCGGCGGTCAGCGCGGTGCGGCACGCGGTGAACAGGTCTCCCGCGTCCACGTCGTCCGCGACCACGTACGCGACCGGGCCGTGGGCGATCGCGGCGTCGCGGACGCCGGGCACCGAGCGCAGGGCCGCGTCCACCTCCTCGAGGCGGACCACCTCGTCGCCGACGTTGATCAGGTCCGCGACGCGGCCGGTGACCGTCAGGCGTTCCAGCTCGTCGCGCGTGCCGAGGTCGCCGGTCTGGTACCAGCCACCCGTGGTCACGGTCGGGCCGCTGACCAGGATCTCGCCGTCGTCCGCGACGGCGACCCGGACGCCGGGGATCGGCACCAGGCCGTCGTTGCCCGGTCTGCTCATCGCCACCGGGCCGGCCGTCTCGGTGATCGTGTACACGGTCAGCAGCGGGAACCGCGAGTCGGCGCGGCCGGAGCCGACCAGCAGCCCGAACCGGACGCTCTGGGTCAGGCGTCGCAGCTCGGCGAACATCATCGCGTTCGCGGCGATCACCGTGCTCTGCTGCTCGGCGAGGGCGTGGCGGACCTCGGTGCTGTTGCGGCCTGCGGCAAGCCAGACCGTGACGCCGGTCGCGAGCGCCGCGAACACGTGCGCGGGCCCGCAGTGCAGCGGCAGTGTCCACAGCAGACGGTCCTTCGCGGACAGCACGTCCCCGTACGAGCCGAGTGCCGCCCACAGCAGGTTCCGCTGTGTGGTGGGCACTCCTCGGCGTGGACCGGTCACCCCGGCCGTGTGGCACAGGAAGGACACGCCGTCGAGGTCGGCGCCGTCGCGCGCGGCCGACACCGGGTCGGTCGTCGCCAGCATCTCGTAGTCGAGTGCCGCGCCGTCGTACGGTCCGTCCACGATGAGCGTCCTCGGCGAGACGCGGCGCGCGCAGGCGGCGTCGGTGATCACCGTGGTGGCGCGGGCGTCCGCGACGAGCCTGGCCAGCTCGGCGTCGTCGACCGTCGCGTCGAGCGGGACGGCCACGGCGCCGGCCCGCACCGTGGCCACCACGCTCTCCACACCCGCCACGCCGTCCAGTAGGACCACGACCCGGTCCGCTGGGCGGACCCCCAGGTCCGCGAGGTGTCCTGCCAACCGTTCGGTGCGTGCCGCCAGCTCGGCGTGGGTCACCTCGCGCCGCACATCGGCGAAGGCGATGCCCGCGCGGCTCGCCCCTGCCCGGACCATGTCGGGCAGGGGCACGAGCCGGTCGGTGCGCACCGGTCAGGCCGCTACGGCGGTGACCTGGATGGCCGCGTCGTGTTCGAGGATGCGCTGCTGCAGCTCCCGCAGCTCCCGGCCAGGCTCGAGGCCCAGGCCGTCGATCAGCGCCTCGCGGGTGCGCCGGTACACCCGCAGCGCGTCCGCCTGCCGCCCGGACCGGTACAGCGCCAACATGAACTGCAGGCACAGCCGCTCACGCAGTGGCTCGGTCGCGGTCAGCACCTCCAGTTCCGGGGTGATCTCGCGGTGTCGCCCGCACACCAGCTCGGCGTCGAGGCGGTCCTCGAGCGCGGACAGCCGCTCGTCCTCGATGGCCGCGAGCTCCGACCACCCGATGCCGGTCTCGACGAGGTCGGCGAGTGCGCGGCCGCGCCACATGGACAGGGCGTCACGCAACAGCTCGACGCCGTGGCTCGGCATGCCGTCGGTGATGGCCGCCCGGCCCTCCCGCACGAGCGCGCGGAAGCGGAACAGGTCGACGTCGTCGGTGGCGACGCGCAGCTGGTAGCCGGGGGCGTGTGTCAGCAGCTCCGGCGCGTTCGGGTCGTTGGCCAGCATCCTGCGGATGCCCGACACCGCGTTCTGGACCATCTTCCTGGCCGTGGGCGGCGGGTTGCCCTCCCACATCGCGGCCAGGATCTGGCTGGTCGGCACGACCTTGTTGGCGTGCAGCACGAGGTAGCCGAGGATCGCCCGCTGCTTGACCCCGCCCAGCTCCTGCTGGACGCCATCCGCGGTGACCTCGGTCGAACCGAGAACAGAGAACTGCATGGGTCTCACTCCGAGTTGGAACCGTGGACCGAGTACCGGTCGGCACAGAGCGTCGCACCGCAGGTCACTGCCCGGGAACCCCCAGGTCACGAATCATGATTTCCTCACGGTAACCGATGACGGGCGCACGAGTGAACGATTCACCAGGCGCCGGTGAGAAATCCTGGACCGATCGATGAGCCGCGACCTTGCCGGTGTGCGGGGCGATGACCGACATTTGAGCCAACCGAAACGCACCAGGGTCCGGCCCACCGCCGGGGCGGGGCAACGCGCCGGCGGTGGTGCCAACGAACAGCAGCAACAGCGGGAAGACGTTCCTCCCAAGGCAGCCGCTACCACCAGGCGGCTGCCTCACCCTGTCTCCACATTTGATTCCGTGCTGGTCATCCGTCTGTCCACGGGGCGGTAATCGCAGGCTGGTGCGGTAACGTCCTCCGGCTGGTTCTCGTGGCCCGTGCGCTCACCCCCACTTATTGTCGCAGGAAGGCACGGATCAAGCCGATAGTCCACATGGGACGGGAATTATGAAGACGTTGACGAAGCTCGGGGCGTTCGCGCTCGCCCTTGTGCTGGTGTTCGGGAGCGCCTACGTCGTCGGCAGGATCGTCGGTCCGCCACCGGCCGCGGCGGCCCCGGTCGCCGCGGAGGTGGAGCCGGCCGCCAGCGGCCTGGAGGTCGTCGGGGAGAGCATGCAGATCAAGGTGCTCACCGACTCGGTCCAGGCCGGTGTCCCGGTGACGTTCGCCTTCCAGATCCTGCAGTACGACGGCACGCCGCTGATGAAGTACAAGCCACAGCACGACAAGCTGCTGCACATGATCGTCGCGCGGCGCGACCTCACCAACTTCCAGCACGTGCACCCCAACCTGGGGCCCGACGGCGTGTGGCGGGTGCCGCTGACCTTCGCCGAGGCGGGCGAGTACAAGGTGTTCGCGGACTTCTTCCCGCTGTGGGGCATCCACAACTCGGTCGTCGCACAGGACATCTCGGTGGCTGGCAACTTCCAGCCGCACGCGCTGCCCGCGCCGTCGAACACGACGACCGTCGACGGCTACACGGCCACGATGAAGGGCACGCTGACCGCGGGCAAGATGGGCAACCTGAAGATCAGCATCGCCAAGGACGGCAAGCCGGTCACCGACCTGGAGCCCTACCTGGCCGCGTACGGCCACCTGGTCGTGCTGCGGGACGGCGACCTCGCCTACCTCCACGTGCATCCGACGGGCACGCCAGGTGACGGCAGGACGAAGCCGGGGCCGGACATCGACTTCATGGCGACGCCGCCGACCTACGGCGCCTACCGGTTCTTCCTGGACTTCCAGCACGGCGGCGTCGTGCACACCGCGGTGTTCACGGTGAACGTCGGCGGCAAGAACCCGCCGCCGCACGGCCTGGACGAGGCCACCTACGAGGCGATCAAGGCCGCGAACGAGAAGGCCGCGCTCTCGGGCGGCACTCCGGCGGCAGCCGGTGGTTCTTCGGGAGGGACGTCGCATGGCCACTGACGACCGGTGCGAGCTGCTGATCGGCGGCATGACGTGCGCGTCGTGTGCCGCGCGGATCGAGGAGCACCTCAACGAGCTGGACGGCGTGGCGGCCTCGGTCAACTACGCCACCGAGAAGGCGAAGGTCACCCTCGCCGGTGACGTCTCGGCGCAGCAGGTGATCGCTGCCGTCGAGGAGATCGGCTACACCGCGAAGCCGGTGGTCAAGGAGACCACGACGTCCACCGTGGACCCCGGCACCGACGAGGAGGCACGGCACGACGCCGAGCTGAGGTCCGCCCGCAACCGGGTGTGGATCGTCGCGGTGCTGGCCGTCCCGGTCATCGCGATGTCCATGTGGGAAAGACTGCAGTTCGACTACTGGCAGTGGGCCTGCCTCGCGCTGTGCGGCCCGGTGGTCGTGTGGGGCGCGTGGCCGTTCCACCGGGCTGCCTTCGGCAACCTGCGCCACGGCGCCGCGACGATGGACACGCTGGTCTCGGTCGGCACGCTGTCGGCGCTGTCCTGGTCGCTCTACACGTTGTTCCTCGGCGAGGCCGGCATGCCCGGCATGCGCCACCCGTTCCGCATCACGATCGAGCGGACCGACGGCACCGCGAACATGTACCTCGAGGTCGCCGCGGGCGTGACGCTGTTCATCCTCTGTGGACGGTACTTCGAGGCACGCGCGAAGCGCCGCTCCGGCGCCGCCCTGCGTGCCCTGCTCTCCCTCGGTGCCAAGGAAGTCGCGGTGCTGCGGGACGGCGTCGAGGTGACCGTGCCGGTGGCCGAGCTGGCCGAGGGCGACCGGTTCGTGGTGCGGCCTGGGGAGAAGGTCGCGACCGACGGGGTGGTGGAGGAGGGTTCCTCGGCCGTCGACGCGAGCATGCTCACCGGCGAGTCCGTCCCGGTCGAGGTCGGGCCGGGTGACGAGGTGGTCGGCGCGACGGTGAACGTCGGCGGCCGGCTCGTGGTGCGTGCCACGCGGGTCGGCGAGGAGACGCAGCTCGCGCAGATGGCGCGGCTCGTCGAGGAGGCGCAGACCGGCAAGGCGGAGGTGCAGCGGCTCGCGGACCGGGTGTCCGGGATCTTCGTGCCGTTCGTCATCCTGCTGTCGCTCGCCACGCTCGGCTTCTGGCTCGGCTCGGACCAGCCACCCGCCGCCGCGTTCACGGCCGCGGTGGCGGTGCTGATCGTCGCCTGCCCGTGCGCGCTCGGCCTTGCCACACCGACCGCGCTGCTCGTCGGCACTGGCCGGGGCGCTCAGCTCGGCATCCTCATCAAGGGCCCGCAGGTGCTCGAGTCGACGAGGACCGTGGACACGGTGGTGCTCGACAAGACCGGCACCGTCACCACCGGGCAGATGTCGCTGGTCGACGTCGTGCCCGCGGCCGGGGTCAAGGGCGTCGAGCTGCTGCGGCTGGCCGGCGCGCTGGAACACGCGTCGGAGCACCCGATCGCGCGGGCCATCGCGGCGGGCGCCAGGGAGCGGGTCGGTGAGCTGCCCACCGTGGACGGTTTCACGAACGAGGCGGGGCTCGGTGTGCGCGGCACGGTCGGCGGCCACGAGGTGATCGTCGGCCGCACGTCGTTGCTGGCCGGGTGGGCCGACTCGCTGCCCTCGGAGCTGGCAGGGGCGAAGGCGGAGGCCGACGCGGCGGGCCGCACGTCGGTGACGGTCGGCTGGGACGGCGAGATCCGCGGTCTGCTGGTCGTGTCCGACACGGTGAAGCCGACCAGTGCCCAGGCCGTCCGGCAGCTCAGGAAGCTCGGGCTCACCCCGATCCTGCTCACCGGCGACAACGAGGCGGCGGCGCGGGCGGTCGCGGCGGAGGTCGGCATCACCGAGGTGATCGCCGAGGTCCTGCCCTCGGAGAAGGTCGCCGAGGTGAAACGCCTGCAGGAGGGGAAGAAGGTCGTCGCGATGGTCGGTGACGGCGTCAACGACGCCGCCGCGCTCGCGCAGGCCGACCTCGGCATCGCGATGGGCACCGGCACCGACGTGGCCATCGAGGCGAGCGACCTGACGCTCGTGC
The DNA here is from genome assembly GCF_004364325.1 of Actinophytocola oryzae. GTDB lineage: Bacteria > Actinomycetota > Actinomycetes > Mycobacteriales > Pseudonocardiaceae > Actinophytocola > Actinophytocola oryzae. The sequence goes on from NZ_SOCP01000004.1 coordinate 80,777, forward strand.
GCGGCGACCTTCGCGTCGTGGCGGACGCGATCCGGTTGGCCCGCAGGACACTCGGCACGATCAGGGGCAACCTGTTCTGGGCCTTCGCCTACAACGTGGCGGCCATCCCGCTCGCGTCGAGCGGGTTGCTCAACCCGATGCTGGCCGGGCTGATCATGGCGGGCAGCTCGGTGTTCGTGGTGTCGAACAGCCTGCGGCTGCGGCGGTTCAGGGCACTGGCCGAGAACGAGCCACCGCGTGCCACCGGACAGGCGGCGGAGGTCGAACCGAAGGCGATGGTGACGGCCTCGTAACCCGGACACGGTCGAGCGGGTGGGATGTCGGGGTCCCACCCGCCTCGGCCTTCCACAGTGGACTGATGGCATGCGACACGAGGAACTTCTGAATGAGAATCACCGCGCAGGCAGGACAGGAGCTCGGCGTCACCGTCGAGGGGTTTGCCGCCGGTAGCGCGTCGGCGGCGGACATCGCGGCGCTGAAGGAGGCGGTCTACACCAGCAAGATCGCCGTCCTGAAGGACCAGGACCTCACACCACGGCGGTTCCTGGCGCTCGGCAGAAGTCTCGGTCGCGAGGTGGAGCACTTCGACCCTGCCTACGACCACTCAGGCTCGTTCTGGCACTCCGACTACCAGCTCATGACCGAGCCGTACGACTTCGGCATGGTCTACCCGAAGGTGGTGCCGATCTACTTCATCGACACCGCGGCCGCCTACAAGCGCCTGTCGATGAGCCTGAAGCAGGCGGTGAGCGGCGCGATCGCGACGCACAGCCTGCTGCGCCACGTCCGGTTCGAGCCGGAGGACCTCGACCGGGCGCTCCCGGACATCGTCGAGCAGGTCAACGGCAGGAACCCGCCGCTGACGGTCCCGGCGGCGGTCACCCACCCGAGGACGGGGGAGACCCTGCTGCACGTCAGCGAGGGCTTCACGCTGGCGGTGCGGGACGCGGACGGCGAGGACCGCCCGGACCTGCTCGCGGCGCTGCTCGAGGCGTCCGGCCAGCTCGACCAGACCTACCGGCACGAGAACATCCACGTCCAGACGTTCGAGAAGGGTGACCTGCTCGTCTGGGACAACCGCAGCCTGATCCACCGCGCGCCGCTCACCGCGACGCCAGAGCCTGCCCTGTCCGTCTACGACGGCTAGTCCGGATTGGACGGTCAAGACACATGCGTGACGCGATGCCGCTCGGCGCGGCCCAGGAGGGGATCTGGACCGGTCAGGAGTTCGACCGGGACAGCCCCGCCTTCAACACGGCCGAGTACGTGGAGATCCACGGCCCGGTCGACGTCGTCCTGCTCGAGGCGGCCATCCGCCGGGCCGTCGCCGAGACGGACTCGGTGCACTCGGTGTTCGGCACGGACGAGGAAGGCCACGTCTGGCAACGGCTTGCGCCCGACTCCTCGTGGCCGGTGCACGTCGTCGACGTCCAGGACGAGCCGGACCCCCATGCCGCCGCGACGAAGTGGATGCGGGCGGACCTGTCCGTGGCCGTGGACCTGCGCCGTGACCGCCTGTTCTGCCACGCGGTGTTCCTCCTCGGGCCCGACCACGTCCTGTGGTACCACCGGGTGCACCACATCGCGCTCGACGGGTACGGCCTCTCGCTCGTCGCGCGCCGGGTCGCCGAGGTTTACACGGCGCTCGCCGAGGACCGCGAGCCGCCTGCCCATCCGTTCGGGTCACTGGAGAGCGTGGTCCGCGAGGATCAGTCCTATCTGGACTCGGAGAAGTACGCCGCCGCCCGCGACTACTGGGTCGGCATGGCCGAGGGACGGCCCGTGCCCGTGGTGCTGTCGCGCGATCCGGGCAGGCTCGCGCGGTCGGTGATCCGGGTCAGCGCCGAGTTCGACGACGCCATCCCGGCGCTCAAGGCCGTCGCCGCCCAGGCGCGTGCCATGTGGACGGAGACGCTCGCCGCCGCGTTCGCGGCCTACCTGCACCGGATGACCGGCACCGACGAGGCCGTGCTCGCGCTGCCGGTGATGGTGCGCCTCGGGTCGGTGTCGGTGCGGGTGCCGTGCATGGTCACGAACGTCGTGCCGCTGTGGGTGAGCACGCCGCCCGGGATCACGTTCACCGAGCTGACCGGCCAGGTCTCCGCCCAGCTGCGCGACGGCAGGCCACACCTGCGCTACCGGTACGAGCAGCTGCGCCGCGACCTCAGGCTGGTCGCCAATGAGCGCAAGCTCTTCGGCCCCTCGGTCAACATCATGCCGTTCGACTACCGGCTGCGCTTCGCGGGCACGCCCGGTGTGGTGCACAACGTGAGCGCGGGCCTGGTCGAGGACATGGTCGTGCACATCTACGACCGCGCGGACGGCCACGGGCTGCGGATCGTCCTCGACGCCAACCCGAACTCCTACGACCCGGACGAGCTGAAGACGCACCTCGACCGGTTCATGACCTTCCTCGGGCGCGTCACGAGCGAGCCGAACGTGCCGGTCACGGACATCGACCTGCTGCTGGACGGCGAACGCGAGCTGCTCCTGGAGACGTGGAACGACACGGACAGGCCCCTGCCGGCGGTGACCGTGCCGGACCTCCTCGCCGCACAGGCGAAGGCGACCCCGGACCGCACGGCACTCGTGGCCTGCGACGCGGCGCTGACCTTCACCGAGCTGGCGGGCAGGGTGAACCGGCTCGCGCGGTGGCTCGTCGAGCGTGGCGCCGGGCCGGGCACCTACGTCGCGCTACTGCTGCCGAGGACCTCCGACGCGATCGTCGCGTTGTTGGCCGTGCTCAGGTCCGGCGCCGCGTACGTACCGGTCGACCCCGACTACCCGGCCAGGCGCATCGAGGCCATCATCGCCGACAGCGGACCGGTGCTGGTGCTCGACGAGCTGCCCGCGCTGGACCGGTCGTCCGATGTGGACACTCCGGGAACCGGTCCGGGACCACGGGACGCGGCCTGCCTCATCTACACGTCCGGGTCGACCGGCACGCCCAAGGGTGTCGTGATCGAGCACCGCGGCCTGGTGAACCTCTTCCACCACCACCGGGACACGCTCATCCGCCCCAATGCGGGCGGAAGGGCACGCAGGGCCGCCCTGTCCGCGTCGCTGTCGTTCGACACCTCATGGGAGGGCCTGCTCTGGCTGCTCGACGGCCATGAGCTGCACTTCATCGACGACGAGCTGCGCCGTCAGCCGACCGAGCTCCTGGCGTACGTGTCCGACAACGAGATCGACTTCATGGACATCACCCCGACCTATGCCGAGGAGCTGGTGTCGGAAGGCTTCCTCGACGCGCCACGCAGACCGGCGGTGCTGGCTCTCGGCGGCGAGGCGACCGGACCCGCGCTGTGGACCACGTTGCGGGACGCGGGCATGACCGTCTACAACCTGTACGGCCCGACCGAGTGCACAGTGGACACGCTGTGGTGCCGGCTCGACGAGAGCGCGGAGCCGATCGTCGGCCGCCCGCTCGCCAACACCCGCGCGTACGTGCTCGACGGCGACCGGCGGCTCGTCCCGCCCGGTGTGGTCGGCGAGCTGTACTTCGCGGGCGCACCCGTCGCCCGCGGCTACCACGACCGCCCGGAGCTGACCGAGGAACGCTTCCCGGACGACCCGTTCCACGCCGGGAAGATGTACCGCACCGGGGACCTCGCCCGTTGGCGCCCGGACGGCACGCTCGAGTTCCTCGGCCGCGCCGACGACCAGGTCAAGATCCGCGGCTTCCGCATCGAACTCGGTGAGATCGAGGCAGCGCTGACCGGCCACCCGGACATCGCGCAGGCGGCCGTGATACCCCGCGAGGACACTCCCGGGCAGCCGCGGCTCGTCGGCTACGCGGTGCCGGTCTCGACGGTGCCGGAACCCGCGGACCTGCGCCACTACCTCGCCGAACGCCTGCCGGACTACATGGTCCCGCCCGTCTACGTCACGCTCGAGCGCATTCCGCGCACCACCAACGGGAAGCTCGACCGCGCTGCGCTGCCCGCGCCGGAGTCGACCGCGGTCTCCGGCCGGGCACCGCGGGACCACCGCGAGGCGGTCCTCTGTGGACTGTTCGCCGAGCTGCTCGGCATCGACGAGGTCGGCATCGACGACGACTTCTTCTCCCTCGGCGGCCACTCCCTGCTCGTCGCCAAGCTGATCAACCGCGTCAGGGGGGAGTTCGGCGTCAGGATCGGCATCCGCACGGTCTTCGAGGCGCCCACGGCCGCGCGGCTCGCCGTCGCCATCGGCGGAGACGGCGACGAGGACGGCGACGAGGACCGTGTGCTGCTGCCGTTGCGTGCCGACGGCATCGAACCTCCCCTGTTCTGTGTCGCGCCCGCCACCGGCCTCGCACTCGCCTACACCGGCCTGCTCGCCGCACTTCCCGGCCGCCCGGTGTACGGCCTGCAGCTCGTCGGCGTGCGGACCACGACCGTGGCCGACCTCGCCGCGAGCTTCGTCGCCCGCGTGCGGGAGATCCAGCCGGCAGGCCCCTACCACCTGCTCGGCGCGTCCTTCGGCGGGCTGGTCGCCCACGAGATGGCCGCACAGCTGCAGGAGGCCGGTGAGCAGGTCGTACTCGTGGCGCTGCTCGACTCGTACCCCTTCCCGGCGGCGTGGCGGGACCGGCCCCCGCTCACCGAGAGCGAGGTCGCCGCCGAGCTGGCGGGCCTTGACCCCGACCAGATCGCCCTGGCCTACCAGACCTTCACGCACCACTCCCGCCTCGGCGCCGAGTGGACGCCGCGCCGGATCGTCGGCGACGTGCTGCTCTTCGAGGCCACCGAGGACAAGACCCCCGACTGGCCAGGCCCCGACACCTGGTCGTCGCATGTGGACGGACAGGTCGACGTACACCGGATCCCGTGCAGCCACAACGCGATGACCAGTGCCGAACCACTCGCCAGGATCGCCGCGGCCATCGCGGCACGCGCGGCGGGAACTAGTCAACACAGGAGTGTGCCGTGATCGGTAAACGGGAGTGGCTCGGCCTCATCGCGGTGCTGGCCGCCACCTTCATGACGCAGGTCGACGGGTTCGTGGTCAACGTGGCCAGTCCCTCGATCCAGGACGACCTCGACGCGGGCTTCGACCAGATCCAGCTCGTCGGCGCCGCGTACGTGATCGCCTTCGGTGCGCTGATGGTCACCGGCGCGCGCCTCGGCGACCGGGTCGGCCACCGGTCCGTGTTCCTGTGGGGCGTGGCGGGGTTCACGATCACGTCCCTCCTCTGTGGACTAGCGCCCAGCGCGGAGCTGCTGGTTACCGCGCGGTTCCTGCAGGGCGCCACGGCGGCTTTCATGGCACCGCAGGTTCTCGCTATCATCCGCGCCACGGTCCTCGACGCCGAGGCACGTGCGAAGGTGCTCGGTGTCTACGGCGTCGTCATCGGTCTCGGTGTGATCACCGGGATCGCGGGCGGCGGCGTACTCGTGGACCTCGACGTCGCGGGGCTCGGCTGGCGCCCGGTCCTGCTCGTCAACGTGCCGGTCGGGCTGGTCGTGCTCGTCCTGACCGCACTGCTGCCGAAGGGTGAGGCGGTCAGGTCACGACGTCTCGACCTCGTCGGCGCACTGCTGACCACCGTGGGGCTGCCCGCCCTGCTGGTGGCGTTGATCCTCGGGCCGGGCGACAGGTGGTGGCTGTGGCTCGGCCTGGGGCTCGCGCTCGCTGTGTTCGCGATCTTGGCCGCACAGCAGCGTGAGCTGCACAAAGGTGGTGGCGACCCGCTGTTCCCGCCGCGGGTCGTCACCGCCCCGGGCATGCGCCTGTCCCTGTTGACGGTGCTGTCCTTCTTCGCCACGAGCGCGGGCCTCTACCTGGTGTACACGTACTACCTGCAGACCGGCCTGCGCATCGACCCCGCGACGGCCGGGCTCATGTTCGTGCCACTGGGGTTCACCTTCGCACTCGGCTCGGCCGTGTGCCGCAGGCTCGGTCACCGGGTCATGATGCCCCTGCCCGTCGCGGGCACCGCCCTCGTCGCGACCGTGCTGTACGCGGGTGCGCTCGTCGTCCAGCTGCCGGAGGGTGTCCAGCCGCCGCTGCTCGTGGCCATGATCTCGATCGTCGGCTTCGGCCAGGGACTCGTCGTCGCGCCGCTCGTGGCCGGGATCCTCAGCAGGGTCGCCCCGGCCGAGGCGGGTGCCGCGTCGGGCATGGCCACGACGGTCACGCAGGTCGGTCTCGCACTCGGTGTCGCGGCGGCAGGCGTCTGCTACCGCACGGTCCTCGGCGCGACCCCCGGTGACGCAGGCGTGCCCTTCGCCGACCACGCGCGGGCCTTCACCTTCGCCGCGCTGCTGCTCGCGGCCCTCGCCACGACCACGAGCCTGCTCAGCGCGCGGCTGCACAGGCAGCCGGTCCAGGAGCTCGCCGACGCCGCGGCGCCGGTGCCACAGAAGGAAGCGGTCTCGACCGCAACCAACTAAGGGAGAAGAAACCCATGAAGGTCAAGCACATCGCCGCCGCGGCGGCGGCGGTCGTCTGCCTCGCCGCCACGGCGTGCAGCGCGGCGACGACGAGCGCCGACCCGACCAGTGGTGCGCCAACGGCGGGTTACCCGGTGACGATCAGGAACTGCGGCAAGGAGTACACGTTCAAGGAGGCCCCGAAGCGGGTGGTCGTGATGAACGGCGGCTCGGTCGCCGAGGTGTCCGCCCTGCTGGAGCTGGGACTCGGCGACAGGATCGTCGCCAACGCGCAGTCGTACGGCGCCTCCGAGGTGCCCGGCCGCGCCGCCGCCATCGCGAAGCTGCCGACCGGTGACATCAAGCTCAACGACATGATGGACATCCCGCGCGAGGCCATGATCGGGCTGGCGCCGGACTTCGTGATCTCCACCTACAACGGCGGGTTCCGCGCCGAGGCGGGCTTCGCCACCCGCGAGGACCTGGCCGCCGTCGGCGCCAACACCTACGCGCCGGAGAGCAGCTGCGGCGAGGTCAGCACGGTCAGCGGCACACCGTCCATAGAGGACAGCTACACACTGCTGCGTGACCTCGGCAGGATCTTCGGGGTCAGCGAGAAGGCCGAGAAGGTCATCGCCGACTCGAAGAACGAGATCGCCGACATCCAGGCGAAGGTCGGGAACCTGCCGAAGAAGAAGGCGATGCTGATCATCCCGGGCATGGCCATGGGCAGCGAGTTCAGCTCGGTCGGCGGCACCGCCATCTGGAACGACATCATGGCGAAGGCCGGCGTCGACAACGTGTTCGCCACGGCGAGCGATCAGATGTTCGCCAACCCCTCGCGTGAGCAGGTGGCGAAGGCGGACGTCGAGGTGCTGGTCGTCGTCGACTACATGTCCGAGGACCCGGACGCCGACGCGGCCAAGCTGTTCGGCGAGTTCCCGCAGTGGGACGCGGCGAAGAAGAAGTCCTACGTCGTGCTGTCCGACTCGATCTACCTCGGCCCCAGCAACGACATCGCGGTGGACAAGATCGCACACGTCGCCCACGAAGAGGCGTTCTAAGTCATGACCACGGTGCGTGAACTGCCGGTCACGCGGAAGCCGAGGGCTTCCGCGCGGCCTGCGCCGTTGCACGGCGTGCCGCTCTCGGTGTGCCTGCTCGTCCTCGGCGGTCTGCTGGTCCTCGCCATCCTCGCGGCGGCCGCGGTCGGCTCGGTCTCGGTGTCGCTCGGTGACAGCTGGCGGATCGTGTGGGCGCACCTCACCGGCGGCCAGTCCGGGGTCGAGCGGGCGTACGACCAGATCGTGTGGAACTTCCGGATCCCGAGGGTCCTGCTCGCCGCGCTGTGCGGTGCCGGGCTCGCGGTGGCCGGTGTGGTGCTCCAGGCGCTGGTGTCCAACCCGCTCGCCGACCCGTTCATCCTCGGCGTGTCCGCGGGCGGCTCGGTCGGTGCGGTCATCGTGATGGCGCTCGGCGCGAGCGCGCTCGGCGGCCTGGGGGTGTCGAGCGCGGCCTTCCTCGGCTCGATGCTCGCGGTCGCGCTCGTGTTCCTGCTCGGACAGCAGGGCGGACGCCTCAACCCGGTCCGGCTCGTGCTCGCGGGCGTGGCGATCAGCTACGTGTTCACCTCGATCACGAGCTACCTCCAGCTGCAGACCGAGCCGAACAACATGCGACAGATCATGTTCTGGCTGCTGGGCAGCGTGTCCGGGGCGCACTGGGAGCAACTGCACGTGGCGGGCGTCGTGGTGATCGCGGTGACCGTCCTGCTGACCTTCTACGGCCGCCAGCTCAACGCGCTGGTGACCGGCGACGAGTCGGCGACCGCGCTCGGCATCGACGTGAAGCGGCTGCGGATCGTCCTGATCATCCTGACGTCGCTGCTCGCGGGCGTGCTCATCGCGGTGGCGGGCGGCATCGGCTTCGTCGGCCTGATGGTGCCCCACCTCGTGCGCCTCGCGTTCGGGGTCGACCACCGCAGGCTGCTCCCGCTCGCGGCCCTGGTCGGCGCCATGTACCTGGTGGTCGTCGACCTGCTGTCCAGGACCCTCGACCCGCCGAACGAGCTGCCGCTCAACATCCTGACCGCCGTTTTCGGCGTGCCGTTCTTCATCTGGCTCATGCGCCGGGACAGGAGCTTGTCCGCGTCATGAAACTCGAAGTGTGCAACGTGAGTGTCGCAATCGGCGGCACCCCGATCCTCCACGACGTCAGCCTCGACGTCGCGCCAGGGGAGTTCGTCGGGTTGATCGGACCCAACGGCAGCGGCAAGTCGACGCTGCTGCGGACCATCTACCGGTCCGTACGGCCGAGTGGGGGCACCGTGCTGCTCGGCGGCGCGGACGTGTGGTCCCTCTCCGCGCGGACGGCTGCCCGGCGCACGGCGGCGGTACTGCAGAACAGCCCGACGCCACCGGGCCTGACCGTGCACGAGGTCGCGGCGCTCGGCCGCACACCGCACAAGGGCATGTTCGACCGGGAGACCGCGGCCGACCGCGAGATCGTGGTCGACTCGCTCGAGCGGACCGGCATGCTCGGCTACGCAGAGCGGATCTACGGCTCGCTGTCCGGCGGTGAGCGTCAGCGGGTGCTGCTGGCCAGGGCGCTGGTGCAGGAGCCGGAGCTGCTCGTGCTGGACGAGCCGACCAACCACCTCGACATCCGGGCCAGGTTCGAGCTGCTGGAGCTGGTGCACACGGTCGGGGTGACCACGCTCGCCGTGCTGCACGACCTGGACCTCGCCGCCCGCAGCTGCGACCGGCTGACGGTGCTCGACTCCGGCCGGGTCGTGGCGACCGGACCGGTGTTGGACGCCCTCACGCCGGAGGTGCTTTCGGACGTCTTCGGGGTGACGGCGGTGACTGAACGCCACCAGGACGGCATCGTCCGCGTCACGTACGGTGCCCGGCCGCTGGCCAGGGCGAGCTGAGGGAATTCATCGTCATGATTCGAACATGTCGAACCGACGGACACCCCGCCGGTTCGACATTTTTCAACACCTCGACGTCACCGTTTACGGCGGTTCGCGAGCTGGACGACAACCCGTATCGTCCTACGTCTCAGGCGCTCTTGGCCGTTCTGGTCTCGTGAATTACCACACTTGCCGAGTCGCGGTTATCCTCCGGCTCTCCCGGGAGGCGGAGCCGGTTCGCGGCGGGCTTCGACGGGCTGGGTCCCCGGTCCTGCGGCGGGGTCCTGCCGAGCACCACGGCGAGTGCGAGGCCTGCCGTGGCGAGCACCAGTGACGCGATGCCCGCCGGGTTCGTGCCACCCGCGACCTCGCCCAGCGCGAGCAGTGCGACCAGGGTGCCGAGCAGGGGGAGCAGGGTGGTGACGGACAGCCGCCGCGCGGCGGCCGTCACGAGGGCGACACCGAGTGCGACCTGCCACGCACCCGTCTCGTACGCGGTCCCCGCGAGGGTGGCCAGACCGGTGCCGCACTGCAGGACGCCGACCGCGCCGAGCGCGACACGCACCAGGAAAGGGCGTTCCACGCGGGGTGGGACGCGGGCCAGCACGGCGTCGGAGACGTCCGGCCAGGCCACCACCGCGGAGGTCCTGGTGCGCCGCGTGATGAGCGCCGCGGCGTCGTACCAGTAGCGGCAGTCGGTGCAGTGGTCGAGGTGCGCGTCGGTCGGATGGTCCGCGGCGCCCTCCTCGTCGTCAAGGCGTGCGCTCAGGGCTTCTCGGAAGTCTTCGCAGTCCACGAACTAGTAGTCGGAAATTCGCGCCACCTGGTTCCAACACATTCTTGAATTTCGGGATGAGTCTCACTCGACCCCCACTCGACCGTCCGTTCCGCGGTCGATTCCGGAGCTACCCTGATTATTATGTCGGATTCAGGGGACGAGGTCACCGACTTAGCCGTCGCGGCGGGTCGGGGCGACCGGGACGCGGCGAGCGCGTTGATCCGCGCCACGCAGCGTGACGTATGGCGCTTCCTGCTCTACCTGGTCGGGCACGGCGACGCGGAGGACCTCACGCGGGAGACCTTCGTCCGCGCGTTGCGCGGTGCGCGCCGGTTCGGCGCTCGTGACACCGGACGGACCTGGCTGCTCGCCATCGCGCGCGGGGTCGCCGCCGACCACCTGCGTACCGCCGCGAGCCGGCCGCACATCGCCGCTGACCAGGAGCGGTACCGTGCCGCCGAGGAGGTCGCAGCCCGCCAACTGCCAGGTCCCGACGACACGGTCGCGATCAACGATGCGGTCCGCAACCTGCCACCCGACCGGCGCGACGCCTTCGTGCTCACCCAGGTGCTCGGCCTCGGCTACCCCGACGCGGCGCGGGTGTGTGACTGTCCGGTGGGGACGATCCGCTCCCGCGTGGCCCGTGCCAGGCAGGACCTCGTCACGGCGCTCGCCGCGTCGCTGCGGCCGGCGAGCCGCCAGGCTCAGCGCCGTTAGACCGAAAAGCGGAATGGACTTCGCGCAGTAAGAAATTCACCCGAGCGCCGCGAACCTGGTGTAATCTGCTCATGGCGGATCGTTCATTTGCGGAATGTATTGCGGTGAGCGTGCCGGTGGCGGCTACCCGTGGCTCGACCGGGGTGGCCGGACGGCCGGCCACAAGTGAACAAGCGAGACACACACTCAAGGTATCGGGCGGAGTTACAGGGGTGAGAGTCGTGTCTGTTTCTGTGGTGCCTGCGATCGGGTGGCCGAGTAGATGGCGTGCGTGGTGCGCGCCTCACTTACGCACGCGCTGGACGCCTTGAGCCGGTGCCGGAGCCCGTCTCGTGAGCTCTCCCAGCACGCCTGGCCACTTAGGGGACATAGGACCGACCTCCTCGCCGAGGCTTGCGGTCGGTGTGGTGACCGCTGTCTTCGTCAGCATCAGCCTGATCGGCTTCCTTCGGGTGTCACTGCTGCCGGACGTGGGCGCTGGTGCCCTCCTGCTCTCCTTCGTGTGCGTCTTCGTGCTCCTGCTCGTACAGCTGCTCTGGTACACGCGGGACAACGACAGACTCCGAAGCCCGCTCGGCTACGCGGTTCTCGGCACGCAGGCCCTGCTCGGCTACCTGCCGATGCTGGTGTTCGGGGAGGCGTGGGTCGGCATGCCCGGCTTCTTCGCGGGCAGCCTGCTCCTGGTGCTGCGCCCGTTCCTCGCGTGGCCCGCCTTCGGCGTCGTCGTGGCGAGTACCGCGTCGGCACAGTGGGTGTTCACCGCCACGCTCGTGGAGGCGCTGTACGCGGCGATCTTCACGGTCACGACCGGCCTGGTGGTCTACGGCCTCTCCCGGCTGTCCGCGCTCGTCGCCGAGGTTCGGACGAGCCGCGCCGAGAACGCGCGGCTCGCGGTGCTGCGTGAACGGTTGCGGTTCGCGCGGGACCTGCACGACCTGCTCGGGTACAGCCTGTCGGCGATCACACTGAAAATCGAGCTGACCCATCGGCTGATGGAAAGCGCGCCGCAGGCGGCATCCGACCAGCTGCTCGAGGTACTCGAGATCTCGCGGCTCGCGATGTCCGACGCCCGCATGGTCGCGACCGGCTACCGCGAGATGTCGCTCGAGGAGGAGTGCCGCTCGGCGATGTCGGTGCTCGCGGCGGCGGAAGTCGCGGTCCGGCTGGAGAGCGACCACATCGACCTACCGGTCCAGGTGAGCACCGTGCTGGCGACCGTGCTGCGCGAAGGTGTCACAAACCTCTTGCGACACAGCAAAGCCAAGCACTGTGCGATCACTATTCGTCAGGACGAGGACCGCGCGTCGATCGAGATCCTCAACGACGCGCTGCCCGCGCGGCAGGACGACCGGGAGCAGCAGGGCGTCGGTGGACTGCACAACCTTTCCGTGCGTGCCAAGGAGGCGGGCGGCACCATCACCGTGGTACACGGGCCCAATGTGTTCCGACTGAGGGCCGAGGTGCCGTTGCGCATGGCGCGACACGCCGTCGCGGGCACGCAGACCACGCGGGGTTCAGAGCCAGCCGGCGTCCCTCGCGATGCGGATGGCGTCGACACGGTTGCGAGCCGCGAGCTTGCCGATGATCGTGGTGAGGTAGTTCCGGACGGTGCCGACTGACAGGAACATCTTCGACGCGATGTCGACTGCCTGCAGTCCTTCGGAGGTGAGGCGAAGGACCTCCGTCTCACGTGCCGTGAGTGGTGACTCCGCACTGTCCCATGCGGACATCGCCAGCTGGCTGTCCACCACACGACGGCCCGCGGCGACGTTGCGGATCGCGTCCGCGAGCTGTGCCGCCGGCGCGTCCTTGAGCATGAAACCCGTTACCTTGGCCGAAAGCGCCCTGCGGAGGTTGCCCGGCCTGGACAGTCCCGTGAGGATGAGCGTTCGGATGCCGGGGAGCGCCTCGTGGAGCTCGACGACGGCGGTGAGACCGTCCTTGCCGGGCAGGTCGATGTCCAGGACCGCCACGTCCGGCCGAACCTTCTGCGCCGTCGGCACGATGTCGTTGCCGTTGGCCACTTCCGCGACGACCTCGATGTCCGGCTCGAGGTTGAGCAGCGCGACGAGGGCGCCCCGGACCATGTGCATGTCTTCGGCAAGCATCACTTTGATCATTCGGCGTCCCTCCGGGCCCGACAGCCCTCCCGTTGTATCACGCGGAATCCGGCGGCGCACCCCCCTTGCGTCAGGCCGATTCCCTTGCGTTCACAACCGTTTCCGGTGAGTCACCGGGAACGCCGATGACGAACTCGCCGACGCTCACCTCCGAGGGCCAGTCGAGCCCGAACGCGGAGGTCGCCAGTTCACTGTCTCCCATGGCGAGCGCGCACGGGGCGAGCCCCAGCATGGTGGCGACGAGGTAGAGCGTCTGCTGGAGCACGCCGACGTGTTTGAGCGTGGTGGCGTAGGCGATGCTGTCGTAGACCCAGGAGAGCCTGCCGATCCGCGCGGTCATCGTGATGAGGACCGGCGGCCGTGTCGATCCGATGAGCACGGTCGCGCCGGCGAGCAGCTCGTCGACCTCGCTCTCGCGGGCGTTGATCAGCGTCAGCGCGTGGCCTTCCGGGTCGTAGTGGTAGATCCCGCGCGGCAGGTCGGCGCAGCGGTCGACGGTGAGGTAGAGGTCCAGTTCGTACAGGGAACCGGCGCTCGGGTAGGGGCGTGCCGACACGGTGTACCGGACGTCGCCCGCGCCGCTGACCTCCTGTTGCGAGCGGATCCGCGCCGTGCGGAACAGCAGCTCGCCGAGCTGCGCCGCGGTCGGCCCCCGCTCGGCGAACTCACGCACCGAGCGGCGGTGTTCCACGGCGTCGGTCAGGGTCATCTCGTGCGTGTCCCCGCCAAGCGGATCGGGCCGCCACAGCGGGAAGTGCTCGCCCGGGGGCGGCGGCTTGACCACGGGCAGCGGCGGCATCGTGGTGACGTGGTTGAACGCCGCGCCCGCCGGGTTGTCGTGCCGCCCGAGCCTGCTGCGGGAGTGGAACAACAGGTCGTGCGGCGACCACGTGAGCAGCGCGGGGTCGGCGTCCTCCGCGAAGGTCGGCGTGTCCGCGTCCTCGTCGCCGAGCAGCACCATGCCCGCGCCTGCCAGGTAGGCGACGATCTCGACCACGAGCGGCCTCGAGAGGTTGGCACCGCGTGCCACCTCGACGCAGTTGGTCGGCCGGCCGAGCGAGCCGACGACCCACGACGCGAGGGGGCGGTGCAGCACCACGTGGTGGTGTGCGAGGGGGGACTCGACGAGCAGCTCGCCACCCTTCTCGCGGAGGAACGCGAAACGCGAGAGGCGGATCGGCCGCGACTCGGTGACCGACGTCTGGGCAGGCAGCTCGAAGAGCCCGCGCGGCGAGACGGGGACGACGGAGATGAGCGGGCTCGAGGCGCCCCGCAGCGCGAGCGAGTGCACGACGCTGCCCGGCAGCTTCGCGAGCGTGTCGTGCAGGTCCTTGGGGACGAGGTCGACGGCGTTGGCGAGCGCCACGGGCCCGTAGGTCATACGACGTAGGAAGTCCTCGACGCCAGGGGGCGGGGAGGGCACTCCGACGTCGCCCCAGCGGGTCAGGATCGTCAGGTTGCCGTTCCGGTCCGCCTCGATGGCGACGTCGTCGCGGAACGACCAGAGCTGTTGGCGCGACTCCGGTGGTGGCGCGTCTGCATCGGGTTGCACTTGTCGCTCCTCGGCATGTGCGCACGCGTCACGAGCTCGTCGGCCAGACACGCACCTGCGTGCCTTCTTCCTGGTGTTCTTACCATCGGGAAGGGTGCCGCGTCCCGCGGCACCAGCGTGTGACGGGTACGTGACAAGGCGAACTAGAGGGCGCCACGAGCAGGTAGTCCACTGTGGACCGTGCGGTGTGACCGGACGCACATGCCGCCTCCTCGGTCCACTCAGGACTGAGTGACGCCCGGCAGGCGTCATTGCACCGAGGATATGCTGCGCAAACATTGCCCGGGGAACTTCACGGTCACGAGCCGGTAATCATGCCCGGATGACGATTTGTGCCGTCGCGGCGGGAACCAGTCACTGGTGCTTCCCGACTACCTTCACGAGACCGCAGTGATGGGTTGTGAGTGTGGACATGAATTTCTCATGTGGCCGCCACCGATTACCGAAGGAAGCATCATGAAAATTTCCCCACAGGATGGCAAGGCGCTCGGCGTCGTCGTGGAGGGCTTCGACGCGAACACCGCGACGGCGCAGGACATCGCCGAGCTGAAGAAGGCGGTCTACACCAGCAAGATCGCCGTGCTCAAGAACCAGCACCTCGACCCGGAGGAGTTCCTCGGCCTCGGCAAGAAGATGGGTGAGGTGGCCGAGTACTACGAGCCGGTCTACCACCACCCGAAGGTCAAGGAGGTCTTCGTCTCCTCCAACGTCAAGGAGGACGACGGCAAGCAGGTCGGCGTGCCGAAGACCGGCAAGTTCTGGCACTCGGACTACCAGTTCATGCCGCGTCCCTTCGACCTCACGCTCATCTACCCGCAGGTCGTGCCGTCGAGGAACCGCGGCACGTTCTTCATCAACATGGCCGACGCCTACCAGTCGCTGTCCGAGGACCTGAAGCTGGCCGTCAAGGGCACCACGGCGACGCACAGTGTGCTGCGCTACTTCAAGATCCGCCCCGACGACGTCTACCGGCCCATCTCGGAGATCATCGACGAGGTCAACGGCAAGACCCCGCCGGTCGTCAGCCCGACGGCGGTCGAGCACCCGCACACCGGTGAAACCGTTCTATACATAAGCGAGGGTTTCACCATGTCCGTCCAGGACGCTGACGGAACGTCCAGGCCGGACCTCCTGCAGGAGCTGCTCGAGGCCACCGGCCAGCTGGACCGGACCTACGAGCACGAGAACATCCACCTGCAGACGTTCGAGAAGGGCGACATGCTGGTGTGGGACAACCGCAGCCTCATCCACCGGGCGCTGCACACCGCGACCCCCGAGCCCGCGGTGTCCTACCGGGTCACCGTCTACGACGACTAGCCGGTGGATTTCCCGTGTCACCGGGACCGGCGGCGCACAGTGGCGCCGCCGGGCCGGCTCGTCTCTTTCCAAGGGGTGACGCGAGTTGACGCTGACTGTCTCTGCCATACGAGCTGACGTGACGGAACTGCTCCACCTGCTGCCGGACGAGGTGCGCGACTCGGACGACCTGTTCGAGGCGGGGCTCGACTCCATCCGGCTGCTGACCCTGCTGGAACGGTGGCGCGACGCGGGCGCCGAGGTCGGCTTCGTCGATCTGGCGGCGCGGCCGACTCTTTCCGACTGGATCGAGCTCCTGGCGCCGGTGACGGACCTGCCGGGTACCCCGCCGCTGACCAACGCCGCGTGACGGTGCCGTTCGGCGAATGACGGCCGGGCAGCCCCCCTTTCTCCGGGGAGCGGCCCGGCCATCGCCTTTTTCCCCGTTTCGGGAAAGTCGGAAAACCTCGACCGGTTGCCGTGTTCTCGTCCGCCGGAGAGGATTTCGCTCGGCGTGGGGACGAGCCTCACTTGTGCGTGGCTCGACCGCGTTCTCTCCGGACGTCGGCGGAGCTACCTTCGGGGCATGTCCGAGGCGCTGGATGATGAGATCACCAAGTTGGCTCTCGCGGCCGGGCGGGGAGACCGGGCGGCGGCGAACGCCTTCATCAGGGGCACCCAGCGGGACGTCTACCGGTTCCTCGTCTACCTCGCGGGTCGCAACGAGGCGGAGGACCTCACGCAGGAGACCTTCGTGCGCGCGTTCGCGGGCGTGCACCGGTTCACCGCGCGGAGCAACGCGCGGACGTGGCTGCTCTCCATCGCGCGGCGGGTGGTCGTCGACTACTTCCGTGCGGCGAACGCACGCCCCAGGATCGCCTCGGAGCACGACTGGCAGGCGGCTGCCGAGCTGGCACTGTCCCCCAACCTCCCCGGCATCGACGACACCGTCACCCTCGGGCTCGCCGTGCGGGCACTCACCGAGGACCGGCGCGACGCGTTCGTGCTGACCCAGGTGCTCGGCCTCGGCTACGCGGAGGCCGCGGAGGTGTGCGGTTGCCCGGTCGGCACCATCCGGTCACGCGTGGCACGGGCACGACGCGATCTCGTGGAGCTGCTCGGTCTCACGCAGCGGAGCAGCCCCACCCGGTAGCGGGTCAGAGCCAGCCGGCGTCGCGGGCGATCCGGATCGCGTCGACGCGGTTCCTGGCGGCCACCTTGCCGATGATCGTCGTCAGGTAGTTGCGGACCGTCCCGACCGACAGGAACAGGCGGGAGGCGATGTCCACCGCCTGCATGCCGTCCGCGGTCAGCCGCAGCACCTCGATCTCGCGTGCGGTCAGCGGGCACTCCGCGCTGTCCCACGCCGCCATGGCCAGCTGGCTGTCGACGACGCGGCGGCCTGCCGAGACGTTGCGGATCGCGTCGGCGAGCTGGGCGGCCGGTGCGTCCTTCAGCATGAAGCCCGTGACCTTCGCGGACAGCGCCCTGCGCAGGTTGCCCGGCCGCGACAGTCCCGTGAGGATGAGCGTGCGGATCTCGGGCAGCGCCTCGTGGAGCTCGGCCACCGCGGTCAGACCGTCCTTGCCGGGCAGGTCGATGTCGATGACGGCCACGGTCGGCCGAACGGACCTCGCGGTGGGAAGGATGTCGTTGCCGTTGGAGACCTCGGCGACGACCTCGATGTCGGCTTCCAGGTTCAGCAACGCGACCAGTGCGCCGCGCACCATGTGCATGTCCTCGGCAAGCATCACCCTGATCATGCGTGGCGTCCCTCCGGGGTGCCAGCTACCCGCCCGTTGTACCACGCCACCCGGTGTCAGTGAACCCTTCATGATCGCCGGGTTCTCGGTAAGCGCGTTCCGTCCATGAGTGAGTACCCCCTGTCACCTCGAGATGGGCAGTCCGACGACGAACTCGCCGACGCTGACCTCTGCCGGGTAGTCGAGTCCGAAAGCGGCGGTGGCGACCTCGTCGTCCCCCGTCGCGAGCGCGCACGGCGCGAGCCCGAGCACCGTCGCGACGAGATAGAGGGTCTGCTGCAGCACGCCGACGTGCTTGAGCGTAGTGGCATACGCAATGCTGTCGTACACCCAGGACAGCCGACCCATCCGTGCGGTCATCGTGATCAGCGCAGGCGGGCGCCTGGTGGCGCCGATCAGCACCATCGCGTTGTCGAGCAGCTCGTCCGCGTGCTCGGACCGGTCGTTCACCAGCGTCAGCGCGTGGCCGTCGGGGTCGTAGTGGTAGATCCCGCGTGGCAGCCCGGCGCAGCGGTCGACGGTCAGGTACAGGTCCAGCTCGTACAGCGATCCCGCGCTCGGGTAGGGCCGCTCGGACACCGTGTAGGGCACGAGCCCGGCACCGACGGCGTCGGTCAGCGACCGCACCCGGGCCGACCGGTACAGCAGCTCGCCGAGCTGCTCGGCGGAGGGGCCGTCCTCGGCGAACTCGCGCACCGACCTGCGCTGTTCGATGGCCGAGGACAGTGTCATCTCCCGCACGGTCGGCGCGTCGAGGTCGGGGCGGTACAGCGGGAAGCGCGGCCCGGCGGGCGGCGGCTTCACGACGGGCAGCGGCGGCAGGTGGTCCGCGCCGGAGAAGCCCGCCCCGACGGGGGCGTCGTGGCGGCCGAGACGGCTGCGGGAGTGGAACAGCAGGTCGTGCGGGGCCCAGGTGACCAGTGCGGGGTCGCTGTCCTCGCCGAACCTCGGTGCCGGGGCCAGTGCCTCGCCCTCCTCGCCGTGGACCACCATGTCCGCGGCGACCAGGTACGCGATGATCTCCGCGACCAGCGGCTCCGCGACGTTGACCACGCGGGCCACCTCCGAGGTGGTCGTCGTGCGGCCGAGCGCGCTGACGACCCACGAGGCGAGCGGCCGGTGCAGCACCACGCGGTGGTGGGACAGCGGCGACTCGAGCGTCATCTCGCCCGCGCTGTCACGCAGGAAGGCGAAGCGGGACAGGCGCAGGACCTGGGTGCCGTCCAGCTTGGGCAGCTCGAAGCGTGCGTTCTGCGTGACCGGGGTCGCCGAGAGCAACGGCGACGCGGAGTTGCGCAGGCCGAGCGAGCGGACGACACAGCCGGGCAGCTGGCGGAACACGTCGTGCAGGTCGGCCCAGTCGAGGTCGGTGACGTTGGTGAGCGCCACCGGACCGAGCGTCATGCGGTGCAGGCTGTCGTCGATGGCCGCCGTGGGCCTGTCGATGCGTACCTCGCCCCACCGCGTGAGGATGTTGAGCCCGACCTCGGTCGACTCGATCGCCACGTCCTCGCGGAACGACCACAACGGAATGCCCTGGTCGAGGAGATGCGCCCCGGAGTCGATGTGCACTGTCGCTCCTCGTGGCACATGCCGCGCCGCACGGTTCACACGATTGGTGGTTCGGCTCGCTCTCCCGCGGCTCGCCGCCCCGTGGTCGGGGCGGCCGTCGAGAGTCACCCCGGGAGCCTGGGTTCGGTTGTACCAGCACAGGGCAGCCACGTCACGCCGCACGAGCTCGAGGAGAGCTGGCGGCAGGCCGTCCTCGAGTCCGGCCCGAGCGGTGTCGGCGGAGAAACCCGTCAGTCGGTCTGTCATGGCATTACTTTCACTTCCCAGACGGTCACTGGAGTGCGCCTGGTACCAGGGTTGCCTCTCGCTTGAGTGAACGACAGTGCGCGGGTCACCTGCTCGACCTCTGTTACTCATTCCCCGTTTGTGACGCCGTCACTATCGGTTGGGCGGCAGGCGCCAATACCTTTGTCATTGTCCTGAAACCCGTGATCGTCGCATCCTTCCTGGGGGCTTTCCGAGCCGTCCGGCCCGGAAAGCGCGGCGGACTGGCGGATAGCGAGGTCCGAAATGGTCGCCAAGACAGACGTGCTGGCCGCGATGACGCACGAGGAAAAGCTCAGCCTGCTCGCCGCTCTGCTCGAGGCGACCGATATCCCGGACGTCCACGCCGATCCCGATCCCGAGGTGTTCCCCCCGAGGACACCGGTGGAGCACCCGGTGTCCGAGCTGCGGTTCGAGCTGCTCGGCCCCCTGGTCATCAGGCACGGGCACCGTGACGTGGCCCCGAGCGCGCCGAAGCTGCGCCTGATCCTCGCCACGCTCCTGTTCAACGCGAACAAGCCGGTCGGCGCATCGGCGCTGATCAAGGAGCTGTGGGGGGACGACGCGCCGCGCACGGCACACGCCACGCTCCAGACGTACATGTTCAAGCTGCGCAGGCTCTTCAGGGTCGTGCTGGGCCTGTCGGTCGAGCACGTCACCAACGAGGTGCTGCAGACCTGCTCGGGCGGCTACATCCTGCGTGTCGACCCGAGCCAGCTCGACATCACCGAGTTCGAGCAGCTGGTCACCTCGGGCAGCGCCGCCATGCACGCGGGCGACCACGAGCGCGCGGCGGACAGCCTGCGCCGCTCGCTCGCGCTGTGGCGGGGCACGGTCGTGCACCCCGGCCAGTGGGGGACCGGCCTGCGTGCCCAGGTCGCCAGGCTCGAGGAACGCCGTTTCTACGCGCACACCACGAGGATCGACGCGGACCTGTGTCTCGGCCGCCACCGCGAGACGATCAGCGAGCTGGCCTCCCTCGTCGTCGAGCACCCGCTGCACGAGTCGGCGCACGCCATGCTGATGCTCGCGCTGTACCGCTCGGGCCGCACGTCCGCGGCGCTGGAGGTCTACCTGCGCTTCAGGCAGCGGATGCTGCACGAGCTGGGCATCGAGCCGTCGGAGCGCATCCAGGCGCTGCAGATGGCCCTGCTGTCCACGGCACCGGTGCTGGCCAACCACTCGCTCACCTCCGACATGCTGCTCGACCGCCTCGCGAGGTCCGCCAGACCCCGCCACGGTTCCTCGGCGGTTACCGGCGCCTGACTCCCGGCTCCTACCGTGCAGTGAAGGACTCCTTCGTAACGGCCGGCGCTACGAAGGACGCCTTCATGACAGTCGGCGAGGAGGGCCCGTGGGCAGGTTCGGCACCGTGGTCCTCGCCGCGTTCCTCCTCGGCCCGTCGGCCGCGACGCCGACGGGTCTCGCGTTCGACCTGCCGCCGCCCCTCGCGTTCCTCGCCGTCTTCGCCGGGGTGACGTCCTCGTTCGCGGTCGCGCTGTTCGCCATGGAGCGGCTGCGCGCGTTCTGGCGCGCGCGACGGCCCGTACGCGTCCCCGAGGTGACCTCACGACGTGCCGAGCGGCGCGGCCGTACGGCCCGCCGTGCGCACGCGGTGCTCGACCGGTTCGGTCCGGTCGGTCTCGGCCTGGTCGGGCCTGCCGTGTTCGGCACGTGGGTGTCGGCGGCGGTGGGTACCGCGGTCGGCATGGCCAGATGGCGCCTGTTCACGTGGCTCGTCATCGGCGCAGGGCTCTGGACCGGCGTCCTGGTGGTGGCCTCGGACTCCGTGCTCCGCTGGCTCTTCGGCTGAGCGGCCGGTCGGCGTGGTCCAGTAGAACGTCCTACCCCCGTGTAGTCAAGCGGTACTCAAGCCAACGTGAGCGATTCACGAGGCGGTAGTGAGCAATCCTTGAGTAGACGGTGACCTGCTGCCTTGTTTCAAACCCCCCGGATGGCGCAAATTTGTGGGGAGCGAAAAGCTCCCACTCCGCCCCACCGGAGTGGTTGCAAGGAGGCTCCCATGACCACCACCATGTGTGAGGTTCCAGGCAGTGACTTCGACAGCGTCCTCCGGGACGGGGCAAGGTCGAACCCGCCAGGACCCACTACCACCGGCAGTACTCCCATGATGACCGGCACTGTGCTGGCGCGAGTCACGACGGGGACCCACCGACGGGTCGCCCGCGAGACCACCGCCGTCCTCACGGTGACCGAGAGCTGACCGGGATGTCGCCATGTCGGAAGCGGACTTAGACCACGTCACCGCGTTCTCCTGCTACCTGTTCACCAGCGACGGACGGTTGCTGCTGACCATGCGGGGGCACGCCAAGAAAGCCTGGCCCGGTATCTGGGCCAACTCCTGCTACGGGCATCCGGCCCCCGGCGAATCCCTTCCCGAAGCCGTGTCCCGCACACTGCGGGACGAGCTGGGGATCTCGTCTGCGGCCGAGCTGATCCTGCCGACTTCCCGACAAGGGATGCGGGCGGACGGCGAGCTCACCGGCGAGCTGTGCCCAGTCTTCCGGGTGGTCACCGACGAACCACCGTGTCCGGACCCCGTCGAGGTCGGTGACTTCGAATGGGTCGGATGGCCGGAGTTCGTCTACGCCGTGGCGACCGGCGACATCACCGTCTCACCGTGGTGCCGCCCGCAGGTCGCCGAACTGAGTGCGCTCGGGGACGACCCGGCCGAATGGCCCGTCGCCGACGTCGAGTTCCCGACCGCCGCCTGAGTGCTGCGGTCGACCAGAGAAAGTGTTCGAGACGTTCCGAGGGGCTGCTCGGCTGCTCGGAATGTGCCTGACTTTCCCGGCTCCGGGAAATTATTTCACATTTTCGCAGAATCCCCGACCCACAGCGGAGTAAAATCATGAACATCACCCTGCAGGAAACCGTCCAGAATACCCTTCCCGGCAACGACGTCAACGTCCTCTTAACCGGGCTCGGCTTCGGTGCCGACCTGCTCGACATCGAGCTGGCCATCGACGAGTTCGACCAGTGGACCAACCCGCGCAACGCCGCGCTGATCCCGAGCTCCGGCATCTGCACCGGCACGGACTCACTCGAGCGAGTCGCGTGATGAACGCGGGGACCGTGGCAGCGCCGCTCGTCGGCTTCAAGCGACACCTTCGTGCGGAGGTGTCGGCAGGCGAAGGAACCTACCTGTTCGCCGAGAACGGCGTGACGGTGCTCAAGGGTGCCAACGTCGAAGCCCTGGCCGCGCTGCTCGACGGTACCCGCGACATCGCGACCCTTCTGGGCGCCATGCCAGGGGGCATGACGCCACAGCAGGTCGCCGGGCTCATCCGGCGACTGGCCGACGCCGGGCTGGTCGCGCTGCGGCCCCCGGTGGACCACTCGGTCGACGAGCACACGCTCGCCTACTGGGAGGCCATCGGGGTCGACTCGACCACCGCCGTCGCCAACACGTCCGCGCAGACCCTCCGGGTGATGACGGTGGGCGACGTGGACGTACAACCGGCACTGGCGGCTGTGCGGGCCGCCGGTCTGACCGTGGCCGCCGAGCACGATCCCTGCTCGGCGCCCGCGCTCTCGGTCGTCCTGTGCGACGACTACCTCAACCCGGAGCTGGCCGAGATCGACGCCATGCACCGGGCACAGGGACTGCCCTGGCTGCTCGCGAAGCCGGTCGGTGTCAAGGTCTGGCTCGGCCCGGTGTTCCAGCCGGCCGAGCCGGGCTGCTGGCACTGCCTGTCCGTGCGCCTGTGGGGCCACCGCAACGCCGAGGCGGTCGCGCAGAGCACTCTGGGCAGGCGGGGGCCTGCCCAGAGTCCGGTCGCGTCCATCCCGGCGTTGCGTGCGGCGGCGATGGGGATGATCGCGCTCGAGGCAACTAAGTGGCTCTCCGGCCACCGCCATCCCAACCAGGGCCAGATCTGGACCTTCGACAGCGTCGAGCTGCGTGGCGAGCCCCACGAGCTCCGCCCCTTCCCGCAGTGCCCCACCTGCGGCGACCCCGACCTCATGCGGCGCAAGGCACGGCGTCCGGTCGCGTTGGAGTCGCGGCGCAAGGCCTCCTACAGCGGCGGCCACCGCTCGCAGACGCCCGAGCAGGTCCTCGACCGCTACCAGCACCTGGTGAGCCCGGTGACCGGTGTGATCAAGGAGATCAGGCGCGACGAGCACGGCCCGGAGTTCTTCAACTCGTTCCGCTCCGGCCCGAACGTCGCCGCGCGGATGAACAACGTCAGCACGCTGCGCGCCACCATGCGCATCGAGAACGGCGGCAAGGGCGTCACCGCGGTGCACGCGCGGGCGAGCGCGCTCTGCGAGGCGATCGAACGGTACTCCGGCAACTTCTTCGGCGACGAGCTGCGCGTGCGGGGTAGCCTGCGCTCGCTGGGGGACGACGCCGTTCACCCGAACGCGTGCCAGCTCTACGACGCTCGGCAGTACGAGTCCCGGTCGGACTGGAACGCCGCGCACGGTCCTTTCCAGCACGTGTCCGCGCCGTTCGACGAGGACGTCGTCATGGACTGGACACCGGTCTGGTCGCTCTCAGAGCGGCGGCACAAGCTGCTCCCGACCGCCATGCTGTACTTCGGCGCCCCGAACGAGCCCGGCCCGCACTACCTGCACGCCGACTCCAACGGCAACGCGGCGGGCAGCAGCGTCGAGGACGCCGTGCTGCAGGGCCTGCTCGAGCTGATCGAGCGCGAGGCGGTCGCGCTGTGGTGGTACAACCGCACCACCCAGCCCGCCGTCGACCTCGAACGGTTCGACGACCCGTGGCTCGAGGAGCTGCGAGACGTGTACGCGGGCCTTGGCCGTGAGGTCTGGGTGCTCGACCTGACCTCGGACTTCGGCGTGCCGGTGATGGCCGCGGTGTCCCGCCGGGTCGACCGCGAGAACGAGGAGATCCTGTTCGGTTTCGGCGCCCACCTCGACCCGCGGCTCGCGCTGCGCCGTGCGCTGACCGAGCTGAACCAGATGATGCCGCAGCTGATCGCGGCCGAACCGGACGGTCGGTACCGCTGCGAGGACCCGGACATGGTGAACTGGCTGCGTACCGCGACGCTGGCCGAACAGCCCTACCTCGCGCCGGACGCGGACGGTCCCGCGCTCGGTCCCGAGGACTACGACTACACGCCGAGGAGCGACCTCCTCGAGGACCTCGACGGGCTGCGGGCCAAGGTGGAGGAACTCGGCATGGAGCTGCTGGTGCTCGACCAGACGCGACCGGACGTCGAGCTCCCGGTCGTGAAGGTGATCGTGCCCGGCATGCGGCACTTCTGGGCGCGATTCGCGCCCGGTCGGCTGTTCGACGTACCCGTGCGTCTCGCCCGATTGGCCCAACCGACGCCTTACAACCAGGTGAATCCCATCCCGATGTTCCTCTGAAGCATGACTTGATCGCTGACGGAGGCGACATGATCTCTGCATATAATTCAGGCCTTGGAGGACTTGGCGCTCGACCCCGCACTGTGCGCCGAGCGCGGTCGGTGCGGCGATAGCGAGGCGGGCATGACGTCGTCGGCTGTGGAGAACCTGGACCGGACAACGGTTCCCGGTCCCGTCGACGACGCCGAGGACCACGGCGCGTTGATCGCGTTGACCCTGGCCAGGGCCATCGTCGCGACCGTCTTCTGCGGATTCGGCTCCATCGCGCTGCTGTGGGTGCTGGAAGAGCGGATGAGCGTCGGCGAAATACTGCTGGCGGTCACCTGTCTCGGCGCTCTGCTCGCGCTGCAGTATTTCTACTTCGGCCGGCCGAGTGTGAACCTGGCGTCACCACAGGCCTACGGAATGTTCGTGTTGCAGGCCCTGCTGGCGTACCTGCCGGTCATCGTGTTCGGACAGGCGTGGGTCTCCCAGCCGTCGTTCCTCGCGGGCAGCGCCCTGTTGGTGATGCGGTCGTACGTCGCGTGGCCGGTGTTCACCGCGATCACCATCAGCACCGGCGTCGCGCAGTACTACGTGAGCTCCTCGTCACTCGACGTGGTCTACATCCTCGTGAACACCGGGACCGCCGGGTTGTTCGTCTACGGCCTGACGCGGTTGGCCCGGCTGGTCACCGCGCTGCACGAGGCCCGTGACGAGCTGGCGAAGACGGAGGTGGCGCACGAACGCCTGCGGTTCGCCCGTGACCTGCACGACCTGCTCGGCCTGAGCCTGTCGGCCATCGCCCCCAAGGGTGAGCTCGCGTTGCGCCTGGTGCGCAGGAACCCCGGCCGGGCGGAGCGGGAGCTGTCGGAGATCCTGGAGATCTCCCGCCGCGCGCTCGCCGACGTGCGCTCGATCGCGCGCCTGTACCGCGAGATCTCGCTCAACGACGAGACGCAGACCATCCAGCAGATGCTCGCCGCGTCCGATGTGGAGCTGCAGGTCGAGGTGGAGCTGCGGGAGCTGCCGTCGCACATGCGCACGTCACTGTCCGCGCTGCTGCGCGAGGGCGTCGCGTACGTGCTGCGCCACCGCGATGTGGAGCACTGCGAGATCGTCCTGCGCCAGGAGGACGGCTTCGTCACGGTCGAGATCGTCAACGACGAGCCGGGCGAGGTCCCCGACGACGCGAACGACTTCGAGAACCTGCAGACCATGGTGTCCCGCATGGCGGGCAGGCTGTCGGTGGAGGTGGATGCCGGCGGGCGACTACGCCTGCACGTCCGCCTTCCGGTGACGGCCAGGTCGCCGGAAGGCACGCACGCCGCCGCCGACCAGCCGCGCAGGTCCATGCCGGAGGTGGCGACCAAGCTGGCCGGCGGCCTCGTCGTCGCCGTGCTCTGTGGCCTGTTCCTCCAGGCCGTGATGCGGTTGATGTTCGTCGACCAGGACGTGCGCCACGTCGCGATCGGCTCCGCGTACCTGCTGGCGTCCCTGGTGTTGCAGCTGGCGTACTTCAGCAGGCCGGGCGTGCGCCTGCACTCCCCGACGGGATACCTGTTGCTCGGCCTGCAGGCGCTGCTGGTCGGCCTGCCGTGGTTGCAGTTCAACGAGTCGTGGACCGGTCTTCCCGGGTTCCTCGCGGGAAGCGCGCTGCTGGTACTGCGCCCCGCGCTGGGGTGGACGGTCTTCGCGGTCGTGACGGGCGCGGTGGCGTGGACGCAGATCGGTTCCGGCACGCTGCTTCCCAGCGCGCTCGGGCAGATCTTCGTCCAGGTGGACCTCGCGCTGGTGACCTATGGTCTGACGTGGATGGCCCGCACGGTCCGCCAGCTGCGGGCGGCGCGCCAGGAGCTGGCCGAGGTGGCGCTCGCGGAGACCCGGCTGCGCTTCGCGCGGGACCTGCACGACCTGCTCGGCCTGAGCCTTTCGGCGATCACGCTGAAGAGCGAGCTGGCGTACCGGTTGATCCTGCTGGACCCGAAACGCGCCGGTGTCGAGCTGGCGGAGGTCCTGGAGATCTCCAGACACGCGCTGGCGGACGTGCGCTCGGTGGCGAGCGGCTACCACGAGATGTCGCTGGAAGAGGAGTGCCGGACCGCCGAGTCCCTGCTGACCACCGCGGGGCTCGCGGTGCGCATGGACGTCGCGTACGAGGAGCTGCCGCCCGAGGTGAGCACGGTGCTCGCGACGGTGTTGCGTGAGGGAGTGACGAACGTCCTGCGGCACAGCAAGGGCGAGTGCTGCGAGATCAGCATCCGGACACAGGACGACGGCGTGCGCCTCAACGTGGTGAACGACGGCGCCACGCTGCCGTCGGAGCGGGACAAGGACGGTTGGGGCAGCGGCATCCGCAACATGTCCGACCGCGTCGCGGCCCTCGGTGGCCTGCTGACGGCCCTGTACGAGGGCGACAGCCGTTTCGGCCTGTGCGCGCGAATCCCTATCGCCCACTGACGAAGTTCTTTTCCTGAAAATGTTTCGCGGTGCCCCGCTCACCGTTTCACCCTAACCACTCCAGGACTGTCGCCTGAGCCTTTCATCTGGCGACAGTGCTTTTTTCACGGCCGACCCCGGGACCAGGCTCTTCGTCGACGTTAAAGCGAGAAAACGGGCGCCGGAGAAGGGAAGGCCCGATGGAGCGGGGGTTCCGCCGGAGTGGTCGGACATGTGATTATGAAACTGTTGCTGGGGGGCGTGAAGAATGCGAGACCACTGTCTAGGGGTGACGTGCGATGAGGTTTCACTTACTTGGTTCACTGGAAGTAGTGGACGACGGCGAACAGGTGGAGCTCGGCGGCGGCGTGCAACGCGCCGTTCTCGGCTACCTGCTCCTGCACGCGAACCACGTGGTGCCCACCAGTCGCATGCTCCGCGCCCTCTGGGACGAACACGCCCCGCTGACCGCCCGCAAGATGGTGCAGAACGCGGTGTCGGGGATCCGCAGGACCCTCGCGGCCCACGGTGATGACGCGAGGCTGCACACCCACTCGCCCGGCTACCGCCTGCAGGTCGACCCGGACAACGTGGACATGCACCACTTCCGCCACCTGGTGGAGCAGGGCCGCACGGCGATCGACGCGGGCTCGGCGCAGCGTGGCGTGGCCCTCCTGCGCGAGGCGCTGGACCTGTGGCGCGGCAGGGCACTGGCCGACCTGGTCGAACGCGGCACGATGTGGTCGGAGCTGGCCGCCGTCGAGAACGAGCGCCTACTGGCCCTGGAGGACTGCTTCGACGCCGAGCTGGCGTGCGGGCACCACCGGGAGATCACACCGGAGCTGGAGATCCTGACGGAGACCGAGCCGCTGCGGGAGCGGCTGTGCCAGCAGTTCATGCTCGCCCTGTACCGCTCCGGTCGGCAGGTCGATGCGTTGAAGGTCTACCGCCGGACGCGGATGGCCCTCGTCGACGGCCTCGGCATCGAACCGGGCCGCGAGCTGCAACAGCTCCAACACCTGATCCTGGAGCACGACTCGTCGATCCAGGCCCCGATGCTGGTCGCCTGACGCCCTCGCCCAACGTACTGAAGGCGTCCTTCGTAACGCTGGGGGCACTGAAGGCGTCCTTCGTAACGCTGGGGGTACTGAAGGCGTCCTTCGTAACGCTGGGCGTACTGAAGGCGTCCTTCAGTACGGTCGGGCGACGCGCTAGTTGACGCAGGGGATTCCCGCGGCCGTAATGGTCTGCGCGTCGGGCTGCTCCTGGGCCAGCTTCTGCACGGTCACGGACCGGTCGTCCGGAGTGGACGTGTGGTACCCGGCCTCGGGCGTGCCGGGCTCAACAGGGGGAGTGGGCGGCGACTGCGTGCTGGCCGTCGGGCCGTTCAGCAGCCCCTGGAAGTAGGCCCGAACCTGGTCAGGGTCGACCTCCACCGCGCTCCCGTCGTACGGCGTCGACAGGTTGATGGTGCCGGTCGGGATCGTCGAGAACTGGATGTCGTCGCCGGTCAGGGTGGCCACCTGGGTCGCGAAGCTCATCAGGTCCCAGTTCTGGTCCAGCACGACCGACTTCGTCAGCGCGTCCACCAGCGAGCTGATCCGGCTGGGCGAGGTCAGCGTCCCCGAGCTGAACAGCTGGTTCGTCAGCCCCGCCATGAAGGCCTGCTGCCGTCGCACCCGGTCCAGGTCGCCGTTCGGCAGACCGTGCCGTTGACGCACGAACCGCAGCGCGTCAACGCCCTGCAGCACCTGTTCCCCCGCCGGGAAGTTCGCCCCGGAGTAGGTGTCGTGCACCGGCTCGTTCAGGCAGACCGGCACCCCGCCGACGGCCTTCGTCAGCTCCGAGAACCCGTACAGGTTGATCTCCGCGTAGTGGTCGATCGTGAGCCCGGTCAGGTTCTGGACGGTGGCGATCAGGTTCTTGCGGCCCGCGGTCGAGGACTCGCGGTCGATCGCCGCCGCGTCGAGACCGGAGCCCTGCAGGCGGCTCGCCTCCTCGTTCTTCCCCCTGACGTAGGCCGAGTTCAGCTTGTGCTCGCCGAACCCGCCCGCGATGTCCACATAGGAGTCGCGGGGCAGCGACACGGCGAACGCCTTCTTCTCGGGGTCGGCCGGGATGTGCACGACCATCATCGTGTCCGTGTTCTGCACGCCGGTCGCGTCGCCCGCGTTCAGCGCGTCGAGGACCTCCCTCGGCAGCGGGTTGCCCTGGTTGTCGGTGCGTGAGTCCAGCCCGACCAGCAGGATCGTCTGTGACGTCCTCGGCAGGTCGCGGGCCGACGGCGCCTGCTCCGGCGCGGCCGGGATCACGTCGTCGCGCACCACGTTGTCGGCCGCGGTCCGGTAGGTGTACCAGCCGAACCCGACCGCCGCGACGACGGCGACCGACAGGAGCGTGACGAACGCCCGCCCCAGCCACGCCACCATGACAGAACCCCCAATTCCGGACGGACCCCGCTCCCCACCGACGTTAGGGACGGATTGCGCCCGGGTGGCGACGGTCGTGTAACAGGCGACCGGCAGGTCTGCCCCGGCCGGGTAACAGCGGAATGTGGCGGTGCGCGGCCTGGCATGGTCTCCTTGCGCGGGAAGGAGGATCGGATGCGGAGAGTGCTCGTTCTGCTCTGTGGTGTGATGTTGTTCGGCGGCTGCGGCGTGGCGGGCGGCGTCGAGGTGGAGGGCCGCGCGAGCCAGGTCAGCCCGCCGCCGTCGACCACGACGACGCCGAGCGGCACCCCGGCCTCGGCCGACGCCGTCGCCGTCCTGCGTGCCGACGAGACCCTCGACGCCAAGATCAAGGCCACGCTGGTCCCGTGCCCCGACGGCTCCTACCCGATCGACGACCGGTACATCGACCTCACCGGCGACGGCGTGGCCGAGCTGCTGGTGACGCTGTACCCGTGCACCGACACGGAGCTGAAGGCCAAGGCGATGGCCACCGGCGTCCGCCAGGCGACCAGCGGGTACGCGGCCTACGTGTACGACCTCGCCACGCATCCCCCGAGCAGGCTGTTGGAGGTCGAGGACGCCTCCCTCGACCTCGTGGTGTCCACGAAGGAGCGTCCTGGCCTGCTCGTGATCCACAACCGGTGGGCCACCAGGGACGACCCCTGCTGCCCGACCGACCAGACCGTGGTGCTGTACCGGTGGGACGGCACGAAGTTCATCGAGGTTGAGCCGAAGTGAGAGTACTGCTCGTCGAGGACGATGACGTGATCCGCGAGGCGACCCAGCTCGCGTTGGAGCGCAACGGGTTCACCGTCGACGTGGCCGCCGACGGGCTGACCGGTCTCGACGCGTTCCGCGAGCGCCCGCCGGACGTCGCGTTGCTCGACATCATGCTGCCCGGCATGAACGGCGTGTCCCTGTGCCGCCAGATCCGCGAGGAGAGCCCCACCCCGGTGATCATGATGTCGGCCCGAGCGGACCCGGTGGACGTGGTGCTCGGCCTGGAGGCGGGCGCGGACGACTACGTCACAAAACCCTTCGACAGCACGGTGTTGGTGGCCCGGATCCGGGCGGTCGTGCGCAGGATGAGCCGCGCGGTCGCGCCGGTGCAGTCGGGCACGTCGTTCGGCGACCTCGAGGTGGACCGGGACGCGCTGGAGGTCCGCCTCAAGGGCGAGCCGGTCGAGCTCACCCCGACCGAGCTGCGGCTGCTGCTGTGCTTCGTCGACTCGCCGGGCACCGTGCTGACCAGGGACGTGCTGCTCGAACAGGTGTGGGACTACCAGTGGGGCGGCGACTCGCGGGTCGTGGACGTCCACGTGCAACGCCTGCGGGCGAAGATCGGCCAGGACCTGATCGAGACCGTGCGGGGGTTCGGCTACAAGCTCAAGAGCGGGACGTGAGGCTCTTCCCTCGGAGCCTGCGCTGGCGGCTCTCGGCCGTGATCGCGCTGGTCAGCGCCGTGCTGGCGGTCGCGCTGTCGCTGCTGGTGCGCACCGAGTTCAGCAGGGTGCAGCTGGCGGACGCGAGGCGCGTGCAGGACGAGCGGATCCAGCTCGTGGTGCGTGACTACGGCCTCACCGGCCGCGCGGCACTGGGCAGCAGACTCGACGCGACTGACGTGCCCCGCGACCTGCTCGTGGCGGTCGACGGCGGCCGCCGAGCCACCTACCTGCAGAGGACGCAGGCAGGCGCGTGGATCTGGGCGGCAGCGGAGACCGACGGGCACGTCCTGTCGCTGCGCAGCCCCTACACCGACCGCGACGACGCGTTGCGTCAGCTGGACAACGCGCTGATCCTGGGTTCGGTCGGGGTGTTCGTGCTGGCGTCCGTGCTGGGCGTGCTGCTGGGCGGCAGGCTGTCGAAGCGGTTGCGCCGAGCCGCGGTGGCCGCCCGCCGGGTGGCCGAAGGCGACGCGACCCTGACCGTTGGCTCGGAGATCGGCGACCGGCCGGGCGACGAGACGACCGAGCTGGCCCACGCGGTCGACGCGATGGCGGCCGCGCTGCGGGAGCGCATCGTGGCGGAACAGCGGGTGACCGCCGACATCGCGCACGAGCTACGCACGCCGGTCACCGGCCTGGTGACGGCCGCGGAGCTGCTGCCGCCGTCGAGACCCGCCGAGCTGGTGCGCGACCGGGTGGGGGTGCTGCGGTCGCTGGTCGAGGACATCCTGGAGGTGGCCAGACTGGACACGGCGACCGAGCAGGCGGAGCTGGTGGCGGTGCCGCTGGGTGACTTCGTGTCCCGCCGGGTGCCGTCGGCGGTGGTGTCGGAGGCGGAGACAGTGCGGACCGACCCGCGCAGGCTGGAGCGCGTGCTGGTGAACCTCCTGGAGAACGCGGAGCGCCACGGCTCGCCGCCGGTGGTGGTGACGGTGTCGGGCCGCACGATCGTGGTGCGGGACCACGGCCCAGGCTTCGCCGACGACCTGCTGCGTGACGGCCCGAGCCGCTTCCGCACGGCCGATCCGAACAGATCCGATGGTCACGGCCTCGGCCTGACCATCGCGGTGGCCCAGGCACGCGTCCTTTCGGCTGAACTCACCCTCGCCAACGCGACCGATGGTGGAGCCGAGGTGACAGTGGCGCTACCGTCTGCGCCGTGAGCGAACGATCGGGCTCAGGCCGTGAAGAGCTGTTGGCGCAGCTGGAGTTCTACTGGGACCACAACCTGTGGCCGCGACTGCGCGGGCTCACGGACGAGGAGTACTTCTGGGAGCCGGTGCCCGGGTGCTGGTCCGTGCGCAGGCGTGAGGACGGCACGTGGTCGATGGACTGGGAGTGGCCCGCCCCGGAGCCCGCGCCCATGACCACCATCGCGTGGCGCCTGGCGCACATGGGCATCCAGACCCTGGGCATCCGGGCAAGCGCCATGTTCGGCGACGGCTCCCTCACGGTCGACAAGGTCCGCTGGCCGAAGACCGCGTCCGAGGCCCTGCGCGCCCTGGCGACCCACTACGAGCACTGGCGCCGCGGCGTCCTGGCCCACCAGCCCGCGGACGAGCGCTCGTTCACGACCCTGATCCTCCACGTGAACCGGGAGCTGATCCACTACGGCGCCGAGGTCGTGCTCATGCGTGACCTGTACCGCACCGGCAGGCGGGTCGGAGCCACGTCGTCGTCCTAGTGCCGCGTCCAGGCGAGGAGGGCACGTTTCTCCGCGGCCCAGGCGGCCGCTGGCGGCGTTGCCGGAAAGCCCGAGTACAACCCGGTACGAGCGGCTTCCCGGCGCCTTGCCAGCGACCACCTGGATCCACGGATAAACGACCCTCCCCACCTGGACACGGCACTAGTCGACCGTCTTCGCTCCACATCGGAACGAGCCGGCGCACGCGGGTGAGGGATCCGGACACCCCGGGAGTGGATCCTGGGCCTGTCGGAACGTGCGGGCGAGCGCGACCCCCGGCCGACAGCGGCTGTGCGTTGTCGCCTGCCGATCCCTGGACGCCACCAAGGCCGCCGAGGAGACTGTGAGGTAGCCCCCACAGGGAGGACACTTTCATGAAAACCGAGTTAGGTCCCTGGCGCAGGAGCAGCCTATCCGGTGAGGGCGGTACCGGCGGCGGGGATCGTGTCGAGGTGGCGATACCTCGTGAACGCACCGCCCGCCACGTCATCGGCTAGGTCTGTCATGTGGCGTGACCAACTCGTGGCACAGATCGAGTTCTACTGGTCCTATCACCTCCTCCCACGGCTCAAGGGCCTCACCGACGAGGAGTACTTCTGGGAGCCGGTCCCCAACTGCTGGTCCATCCGCCAGGTCGACGGCACCTGGAAGATCGACTGGGCCTGGCCCACCCCCGACCCCGCCCCCGTCACCACCATCGCCTGGCGGCTGGCCCACCTCGGCGTCCAGACCTTCGGCATCCGCTGGAGCACCCACTTCGGCGACGGGTCCCTCACCCTCGACACCGTCAAGTGGCCGTCGACCGCCCGGGACGCCGTCACCGAACTGTCGCGGTACTACCACCTGTGGGTTACCGCCATCCAGGGCATGGACGAGGCGTCCCTGGCCCGGCCCGTCGGCCCCCAGGAACACCAGTGGGGCAACGAACCCTTCGCGGGCCTCGCGTTCCACCTCAACCGCGAGTTCGTGCACCACGGCGCCGAGGTCTGCCTCCTCCGCGACCTCTACCGCGCCGGGACCAGGTGACCCACCACGAAGTCCACCGCCGCCAGCACCGCCGCCCGGGACTCGTCCGTGTGGTCCGCGACGTCGAACCCGTGGTGGCCCTCGGGCACGTCGATCACGTGCACCGACGTGCCCGTCGACACCCCCTTCGCCACGAAGCGGTCCACCTCCTCCTGCAGGTTGGGTGACTCCAGACCCACACGAGTGAGGACCACGGGGCGGCCCGGGCTCAGCAGACCCGTCGTCTCGCCGCCCAGCATCGGGTAGGTCAGCGCCAGGCACCGCAACCACGACGGCGACTCCGCGAACCACCACCTCGACACCAGCAACCCACCGCCCGAGAACGCCCACACCGCGATCCGGTCCGCGTCCACCTCCGGCAGGGCCCGCACCGACTCCACCAGGTCGGGCAGCAGCTCGCTGACCTCCGACCACCCCGTCACGTTGTGGTAGGGCAGGTCGGCCACCGCCGCGACCACGCCCCGGCTCGTCAGTAGCCGCGCATAGCCCGTGAACAGCGGCCACTGACGAGGCCGCACCGGGTACGCCTCCGGACTCGGTCCCGGCACGATGACCACCGCGGGTAGGGGACCGTCACCCGGGAGGTACACGTCGAGTCCCTCGTCCGAGCGGACCCTGCCGGTCTCCGGCACGTCCAGGACGAACGCCAGCTCGTGCGGTGGTTGCGTCATTCCCCCATTCTGGCGCCGCGAACGTCATCGTGCGTCCTTCGTGTCGGCGCCGGGGGCGGAGCAGCCTGCATCTGATACGTAGGCGCGGTGTCTGCGCCAAGTCGCGCCTTCATGTCTCAGCCACGATGGCTCCCGCATACCGCGGTTATGCCGGCGGGATCAGATCAACCGCCGGATCAGGCTGACGGCTTGCGTCATTTTGTACTTGACCTGGATGTCGGCCGGAACCTTCTTTGAAGGAAAATCCTTGACGTTGTGCGTGACGAGAGCCCCAGCTCCACCAATGACAGCTGCTGCCAAGACATGTTCATCGTCTGGGTCGGGAAGGTCATATGAGCCTTCGAGCCCTTCCCAACCTCGTACTTCGGCATCGTTGAAGGCGTGCTTCATCTGAGTGATGAGATATTGGGCGCGGCAACCTGCCTCTTGAGGCTCGACGCCGCGCTCGATCAACTTTTGGGTCTCTTCGTACCTGAGTTCGTCAAGGATCGGCGCTGACCACACTGGCCGGTATGTACCTTCAATCGCGAGTGAAAGCAGGAAGTCGCGTTGCCGGTTAGGCCAAAGCACGCAGGTGTCGAGCAGTGCCGGGAACATGGCGATATCGTGCCATGATGATGATCTATTCAGCGCGAGGCACTCCGACGACGTTTCGCCACCTCATGGCGTGCCGTTCGTAGCCTCTCGAGAACAACATCGACATCCTCATCGTCATCGACCGCAGTGGCTTCAAGCGTTGTAACTCAGTGTTACTGCCCGGGCTGTCTCCGTGACTCACCTGGGCGACCGCACCAGGCTGCCGGTGACTGTCAGGGCGGATGCGAGCACCGAGGTTGCCCCCGTTCTTACGTCGCGAACGTCAGCGCGGATCGTCCGTGATGGCTCTGCCCGTCCAGATGGCGTGCGTGCACGCGATGCCGCTGCCGCCCTTGGGGCGCAGCACGTCGTAGATGTGCATGCGCGGGATCTTCTCCGACAGGCCCCACCCGCTCGGCCACGTGATGATCCAGTCCATGTCCAGATCCACCAACAGACCGAGCATGCGCGCGATCGTCGGCTCGTCCAACCGCTCGAACGCCTCGTCCAGCAGCACCAGCCGGATCGAGCTGCCCTGCCCCGCGGCCGTGCTCACCGCGTCGTAGAACGCCGACGCCGCCGCGAACAGCGTCACGTACGAGATCAGGCGGGTCTCCCCGGACGACAGCTGCCGCATGCGGCGCGTGCGTGGCGACCCGTCCGGCCCGAGGTCCTTGACCCGCACTGTGAAGCGGTACCACGTCCGGTAGTCCAGCGCCCTGGCGAGCACCTCCGCGTAGTCGCCGGAGTGGCCGTCGCGTTCCGACGTGATCCGCTCGGTCAGCGCCGTGCGCAGCGTCTCGTCCTGGCCGTCGCCGCGCTTGGCGAACGGGGTGCGGATGAGCGTGATCGCCTGGCGCATGTCCTCGTCGAGGTCCGGCGCCGGCTGCCAGTCCAGCTGGACGTGCACGCCCTGGCTCGACCGCGCCACGTCGAGGGTCTCGTTCATGCGGCGGCACAGGTCGTCCGCGACCTCGATCTGTGTGGCCAACTTGTCCGCGAGGTCCCGCAGCATGAACGCGTCGAAGATCTGCTGGTACTCCTCGGACAGCAGGTCCCGTTGCGCGGCAAGACGTTGTGCCACCTCGCGGGCGGCAACCGCCACCGGCTGCGGACCCTGCGCACCCGTGACCGTCACCGTCAGCATGTCGCCGGAGCGCTGGGCGATCACGTCGTGGCTGCCGGCCAACGTGGACTGCAGCGTCTGGAGGTTGCTCAGGACCGTGTCCTCGGAGACGCCGTCGCGCGGGTTCGCGGTCAGGACCGTGAACGCCTCCGCCGGGTCGTCCGGCAGGTCCTGCGCCACCGCGGCGGGCCACACGCCGTCTGCCGCGAGTGCGTCGACGAAACGTTGGCGCGCCAGGGTTTCACGGTCCGTCAGCTCGACGGTCTTCGCCTGCTTCGTGTCGATCTGCGTCTGGGTCTTGCCTGCCCGCACGCGTGCGTCCGTCGCCTTCTGACGGATGTCCGGCAGCCGTCCCCGGACCGCCGCGCGCTCCTCCTCCGTCGCCGACAGCTCACGTTCCAGCTGCTCGGCCGCGCCGCCGATAGCCTTCACGCGCTCCTCGTAGCCCGCCTGCTCCTGGGCGTGGTCCAGGCACGCGCGGTCCGCGCCCGCCTGCACGTCCGCCAGCTCGGCGTCCACCCTGGCGTGGTTGTCGAGCGACCTCGTGAGACTGTCGACGCCGCCCAGGCACCGCTTGGTCAGTGCCGACGCCAGCTGCTCTGCCGTCGTGCGCGCCTCGAGTGCCGCCGCGCGGGCCATCTGCAGCGACTCCGCCGTCGCGTCGAGGCCTGCCGCGCGGGCGTCGGTCAGCAACGCGTCCTGCCGCGCCCTGTGCCGGTCCGCGCCACCGGAGTTCTTGTCCCGCAACGAGAACGCCTTCGCGCTCGCGTCGTCCGCCGCCCGGCTCGCCGCCCGCAGCGTCACGTGTGCGGCGAGGACCTCGCGGTCGTCGGGGTAGCCGTCGATGTGGTGCTCCCACGCCGCCGCGTGCTCCTGCGCCACGATCAGCGCCTTCGCGGCCAGCTCACGCTCGTCCGCCAGCAGGGCGAGCGACGCCGACAGGTCGCCGATCCGCCTGTGCCGCGCGGTCTCCCGCGCGCCGGCACCGACGAACTCCGCCGCGGGCTTGGTCATCGCGCCGGTCAGCACACCGGCCCGCCACCGGCCGTCCAGCGAGACCGACAGACCCGCGTCGCTGTCCAGGCCGACCCGCGAGAGCAGTCGCGTCACCAGGTCCGTCGACACCGGCGAGCCCGGCGGCGCGGCGGGAACCAGCACGTCCGCCAGCGACGGCGACACCGAGGGGCCTGCCACGACCGCGGTCAGGACCCGGCTCGCCGCGTCGGTGAGCGTGCCGTCCGCGGTCACCCACGCGTTGAGCAGCCCGGAGGACTCCAGCGCGGCCTCGCAGCCCGCCCTGTCCTCCGGCGACAGTGACGGCGAGAAGTCGACAAGGCGATAGAACGCCTCGCCGTCGTCCGGTGAGCGTTCCACAGTGGACCTCGGCAGCGCGGGCTCCGGGTCGACACCGGACTGCAGCGACGCCAGCTCCGCGTCGGCCTCCTCGATCCGCTCGTCCAGCTCGTCCACCGCACGTGACGCGCGGACCACCTCGGCGTGCGGGGCGGGCAGCCTGCCACGCAGCCACGCGTGCGCCCGCTCGGTCGCGCCACGGGCCGCGTCCACGTCACTCGTCAGGTCCGCGAGCGGCGGCGGCGCCAGCTCCGGCTCGTCCGAAGTGGACACCGAGGCGAGCGGCCCGGACGACGACCAGTGCAGTGCGGCCGTGTGCCAGCTCGCGGCCACGTCCTCCAGTCGCTGCGCGGCCTCGTTGCGCCTGCCGACCGACTCGGTCGCCTCCAGCTGCGCCTCGCGAGCTTCGCGCTGCAGCCGGTCCACTTCGGACTTCTCGGTGTCCAGCTCCCTGGCCCGCTCCAGCAGCGTGAGCGTGACCGCGCACCGCTCCTTCAGCACCGCGACCGTCTGTCCGGCCTGCTCGGCGGCGTCCGCGAGCGCCGCACGCAGCCAGTGCGGCGCGAGGTCCGGCGGCGTGCGCCTGGTCGTCTCCTCCGGTTCGGCCTCGGGGTCGAGCGAGGTGCGGACGGTCTCGGCCACCTCGGTCGCCGCCGCCTCCGGCACGGTCGGGACCGTCGGGCACAGGCGGGGGTCGAGCCCTGCCTCGCGCATGCGTGACCGCACCGAGTCGGCCAGCTCGGCGGCCTGGCTGGTGTCGTCGGTGAACCGGGCCAGCTCGGCGACGACCGAGTCGACCAGCTGCTCGGTGTGCTCGCGCTGCGTTCGGAGCTGCTTGAGCGCGCTCACCGCCGCCTGCCGCGCCGCGGACACCACCCGCTTGCGGTCGGCGAGGTCGCGCAGGCTGTCGTAGGCGGGGGAGGACTTCAGCGAGTCGATCTTGCCCTCGAGCGTCAGCTCCTGTTCCTCGAGCGCCGCGACCTCGGTCTCGGCCTGCTCGGCCGCCTTCTCCTCGTCCATCAGCCGTGCGGTGAGCTTGGTGATCTCGTTGCGGGCGCCGGCGAGCTCCTTCGCCGCGTCCACCGACCGCCTGCCTGCCGACCGCAGCGAGCTGTAGGCGTAGCCGGCGTAGCTCGCGAGGAACCGCTGGAGCGCGGTGTCGGCCGCGCCGAGCGTGCGGATGTTGTCGCGAATGGACTCCAGGTCCTCGAACGACCGCGCCAGCTGCTCGACGACCGCGGGGTCCAGCGGCGGCAGCGAGTCGGACAGGATCTGTTCGAGCTGGCCCTCCAGGACCTTCAGCCCGACATCCGGGTTGCGCAGAGTCCGTTGCAGGTGCAGGAGATCGGCGTAGCGGACGGCCGGGATGCCGTACACCAGCTCGGCGATCCGCGCGCGGAACGGCTCCTCGTCGTGCAGGCAGTCGGCGCCGAGCAGGTCACGCAGCTGCGTCGCGCCGACCGGGGTGCCGTCGACGACCAGGTGGAAGTCCTCGCCGACGCGCCGGTCGGTGACGAACCGCCACGAGTCGCCGATCGCCTGCGAGTTGGCGGAGGCCTTGATGCCGATGCCGCTGGTCAGGAACTCCTCGCGGGCACCGGCCGTGCGGCGCAGCTCGATCCACGCGTAGCCGATGCGGTTCGGGCCGCCGGTGTAGTCGTCGAGCATGAGCCGCCGCATGCTGACCGTGTCGTAGCCCTTGGAGCCGATCTGGCGCAGGTCGCCGTCGAGGCACAGGGGGAGCAGCAGCTCGAGCGTGCGGGACTTGCCGGACCCGTTGGTGCCCTGGAAGATCACCCGGCCGCCGGACAGGTCGAACTCCTCGACCGCGTACTGCCACACGTTGACGATGCCGCCGCGATGAAGCGTCCAGCGGGTGGGTGGTACCTCGTGGGCCGATGGCTCGCTCACGGCGTCTCCCCCTCATGATCGAAAAGCGACCAGCCCGGTTCCGGCTCGAGCACCGGCTCCGGCTCCTCGGCGTGCCGGGGTGCCCCGTCCGGCTCCGGCACCCAGCGGTGCGCGGCGGGGCTCAGCAGCCAGACGCCCTCGCCCGGCCGCGCGAGACCCAGTGACAGCAACAGGTGCAGGACGTCGTCGGCGAGCTTCGGCAGGCTCGCGACCATCAGCTTCGACCACGCGGCCGGGTAGGCGTCGACCAGCTCGTCGCACACGGTCGTGACCTGCTCGACGGTCACGGCGACCCAGCCGTCGGCGGCCTCGCCGGCGCGCAGCAGCTCCGGGAGCGCCAGCAGGGCGACGCGGGCGACCGTCGACTGGCCGGGGAAGGACACGTCGGTGAGGTAGTCCTCCGGGTCGGTGACCGCGATGCCCTCCTGGCGCACCTCGGTGACCAGCCCGAAGCACCGCTCGATGAGCCGGGACTCCTGACGGGCACGCTTGCGCAGCCAGGCGGCCTCGTCGTCGGCGAGGTCGGCGTAGTGGGTGACGGGGTTCTCGACGAGCCTGCGCCGCAGTGCGTGCTCGACCCCGCGTGGGCCGGGCCTCGCGGCCAGCGTGACCAGCTCGGTCGGGGTGGTCGCCACGCCGAGCGGGCCGGCGACCAGCTGGCCGAGCAGCGTCGTGTCGATGGTGAGCAGGGCCTCCTCGTCGCCGGTGACCGTGCCCTCCGTTTCGCTGAGGACGCCGAGGACGACGAGGTAGCGCAGTGCGGAGGCGATGGCCCGCAGCTCGCCGAGGGCGTCGGACACCCGGATGCCTGCCTGGCCGGCAGCCGAGCGGATGTCGGTGACCAGGCGGGAGAGGAGGGTCTGCTGGCCCACGCCGGTGAGCGAGGCAAGGCACAGGGCGAGGTAGGCGTAGCCGCGCGGGGTGAGACTGGGTTCGCCGCGGGTGGGGTCGTTGCCGGGGCCTGCCTTGTAGAGGCGCGCGAACCGGCGCTCGACGACCAGGCGGTAGCCGAGCACGCCCGCGAACAGCTCGGCGAGAGTGGCGCGGTGGCGGTAGATCAGCGGCAGGAGGTCGCTTTCCGGCCCGCCGGTACGCAGGAGCGGGCGTTTGAGGAGCGCCCTGGCGCAGCGGACGACGTCGGCCTGGTCGATCTCACTGAGCCGGTCGAGGACGTCTGTGTTCATACGTGACTCGTACTGAACTCGACGGCGGTGTCCTGTATCTCCAGCCTGCCGCCTGAGGTGTGGATGACGGCGGTGTTGCCGGTCCTCGGCGTGAGGCGCAGGGTCAGGCCACCGACGGGGTCGACGGCGGCGCCCTCGTCGGTGGGGCGCTCACGCTGGGCCATGGCGTCGGTGAGCAGGCCGCAGAGGGTGCCGAGTGCGTCGGCGGAGAGCGTCACGCCGTCGAGGCGTCCGCCGGAGGAGGCCAGCTCGGCGACGGCGGCCGCGTGCCTGGCGTCGGCGTTGCGTGCCTCGGCGAGGAGCTGCTCGCGGCCGAGCGGGTTGTCGAGGATGCGGGAGGTGCGGCCCCTGGTCCGCTCGCCCCGGCTGCGGACGGTGACCAGCACGTCGACCGCGGGTCCGTCGGCCCACGGCGTCTGCTCGTCGTCGCCGTCGTGTTCCGGGGCGGGGGAGATGTGGCGGGCGGGGTGCAGCCCGAACGCGGCCGCGGCGAGCGTGTGGGCCTGGTCCTGGGTCGACTCGTCGAACCACTTGGCCAGCGTGAGCAGCTCGGCCCGCCTGCCGGGCTCGGGCCCGCCGCCGGAGGTCGCGCGCTTGACGGTGGCGAGGAGGGTGCCGATGGCGCGGGCCGTGGCCTCACGCAGTGCCGTGACCTGGGAGGGTCGGCCGGGTCGGTCGACGAACCAGTCGGTCAGCTCCCGCCAGTCGGCCGCGGCGCGGCCCCTGGCGCGTTCGACGTCCCGCCCGAGGGAGCCGGAGGGGGTGAGCAGGCGCAGGAGGTGTGTGGTGGCGCCGGAGAACTCGTCGCGGGTGAGGATCTCGGCGATGGTGGGGGTGTAGCGCAGGACGTCCTCGACGACCATCTGGATGTACTCGACGAGCAGGTTGCGGAACCCGGAGATCTCGGCGGAGGCCAGGTGGTAGCGGGTGACGACCTGGCCGAGGTAGGCGTAGAAGTCGCGGACGGTGGCGGCCAGCTCGCCGTGCTGGAGGAAGAGGGTGGTGACCTGCTCGGCCATCCGCTCGACGGCCTTGGCCGCGGTGTCGGAGTGGGGGTCGCGCCCGTGCTCGTGGCTAGCGCGGGAGAGCCGGGCCAGCAGCTCGTCGAGCCCCGCGGCGATGGCGGGGAGAAGCTCGCGGGACACCTCGCGGGCGCCCTCGGTGGTGCGGAGCAGCTCGTCGACGTCCCGCTGGACGCGGACGCCCAGCTTGCTGACCTGGTAGCGGACCGAGCCGTGCTGGAACTCGGCGATCGACGAGGCGACCACCTCCCGGCGACCCGCGACGAGGTTCCCCCACTCGACGAGCTGCTTGAGCCGGGTGATGACGTTCTCCACGCGCGACTCGCCGGCGGCGATGTCACCCCGGCGCTCGGCGGGGGAGAGCGCGGCGGACACCTCACCGGCGGAGAGGTCCGCGAGCAACGTCGACGCGAACAGCCGCATGATCCACAGGTAGGTGCGCCTGTGCTCGCGCGCATCCAGGTAGGCGTACAGCTTGAGCCGGCGCGCCTCGTCCGCCGCCTGACCGGCGGGAGCGTCCGATGCCATGGGGGGCACCATACCCGCGCCCCCCGACCGAAACCGGTGCCTGGTGCACACCCGGATGGGGGATGTCACTCCGGCCAGGTGGGCGTACTCGTGTGGGATCATGGGGCCGACGGTTGGGAGAGGACGTGGTTGACAGGTTCACCGACCCGTTGCTGACGCCGAAGGACGTCGCACGTCACCTCTGGATCCCGGAGTCGACGGTGTACCACTGGCTCAGGGACGAGGCCGACGGCGTACCACTCGTGCATCGCGTGGTGCCGGAGAAGCGTGGTTGGCCTTCGGTGCCGTTCATCGCCGTCGTGGAGGCGTACGTCCTGCGGGCGCTTCGCGAGTCGGGTCTGACGAAGGCGAAGATCCGGGAGGCCGCTGCCGAGGTTCGCCGTGTCCTCGACACACCGTATGCGCTCGCGACCAAGAAGATCGCCACCGACGGAGTCGACATCTTCGTGCACTACGCACATGACGACCTCGCGCGGGCAGGTGACGGACAGCGTCCGTTCCGCGACCTGATCGACGACTACCTCCTCTACGTCGACTGGGACGCGAAAGACGGCTACGCGAGCAGCCTGCGACTCCGGCAGTACCCCGACGTCGCTCCCGTGACCATCGACCCTCGCTTCGGATGGGGAGCGCCCGTGGTCGCGTCGACGAAGGTTCCGGTGGACGCGATCGTGGACCTCTGGTTGGCGGGCGAGTCGCTGGAAGACGTCGCCTACGAGTACGGGTTGTCCAGAGAACAGGTTGAGGCGCTCTGCCGTGTCGCCCGAGCAGCCTGAGTTCTTCCTGGATCGTGGACTCGGGCGTCGCGTGGCGGAAGGGCTTGCCGAGCTTGGCTGGCGGGTGCATCGAACAGCGGAGCATTTCCCCAACGACGCCCAGGACGTCGAGGACGAGGTCATGGGAGCGCTGCGGACGGTTCCTGGCCAGCCGAATGCCGGACGGCACCACCGATCCCGACGAGACAGCCGCCGATTTTGACCAGTGGTGCCTGCGACACGTGGAGGAGAACCACGGCGCTCGGCACAACGCCCGCCACGCAGGCGTCGAAGACCGCATGGTCTCGGCCAACCTGCCCGAACACACCCCGCTCACCGAGATGAACAGCCTCACCCGCACCGCGGCCTATCTCAGCCGGCGCGGTGCCGAGGCGACGGAAGCGGAGCGCGACGTCTACGAGGCACGCAAGAAGGCGGTGATGGCCAAGCTCAGTGAGATAAAGATGTAGTTTCTCGCTGTCAAGAAAGCGGAGGCCCCGTGATGCGGCCTCCGCTTCTTGCTGTGCCCGGCAGCACACACGAGCCGCACGCGATGTGGTTGTGGTACACCGGTATCCCAGGCAGTTGCGGCGAGGGGTTAGCCGATGGCCGAGAGTCGCTGGTCACTCAGATGGGCCGCCATTGGAGCGGTAGCCGGCGTGGTGGGAGCGGTCGTTGCGATCATCGTCCCC
Source organism: Actinophytocola oryzae (assembly GCF_004364325.1). GTDB lineage: Bacteria > Actinomycetota > Actinomycetes > Mycobacteriales > Pseudonocardiaceae > Actinophytocola > Actinophytocola oryzae. Next base: position 124,314 of record NZ_SOCP01000004.1, read on the forward strand.
GTCGTCACCAGCGGTGGAAGCAGTCCGCCGTCCAGCAGCCCAAACGCCGGCGGCCCCTCCACCGCCGAATCACGAAGTTCGATCACGGCGAGAGCCTCTGGGACCAGCACCCAGGGACTGACCGGCGGGGCCATGCTGGGGCACTACACGGGCATCGAGCTGACCAGCTTTCACGCAGCCGACTTGGACGTCGATCCACCGAAGGTGCGGGACTACTCGCCACTGGAGTTCCTCGAAACCATCGGCACCAACACCGGCGAACTGACCACGCCGAACTATCACCTTGTGCTGTTCCCGCCGGGTCCTGCGCTGACCTACGACGAATGCCGGAGTGCAACCCGCTACACGGGCAGCGTCGGCCTGGATCAGTTGGTGAACGGATCGCAGATCTGTGTCACGACAGACAAGCATCGCATCGCTCTACTGATGATCACACACACGCCCACCCCCGACGACCAACCCCAGTACATCCGCTTTGACGCGACGGTGTGGCAGGGACCGCTTGGTCAGTAGGAACGCGCTGCGCAAGGGTGTCTGCACAGAGTGCGGTTGTCGGTGTTGTGCGGGCGGTCGCCATGCTGTCGCCGCATCGACTGACCCTGATTACCCCGATCGGCGTCACTGAGCGTTTTCATCCGGCGGCGGTGATCTCGTGGTCCTGTAGGACATGGATGGCTTTGGCGAGTTGGCCGGCGCGTCGGGGGCAGCAGCGGAGCTTGCGCAGGATGCGCCAGGACTTGAGTTGGGCGTTGGCGCGTCCGCCGGGGCCGCGTAGCCGGGCGTGGGCGCGATTGGCGTCCTTCTGGGACTCGGGCTTGTTGCGGCCCTTGTACGGGGTGATCACGTGCTGGCCGGTCTCGTCATAGCCGTGGTATCCCTTGTCGCTCAGCGCGATGAGCCCAGCATCGCGCGGCGCGGTGAGAATCTGCCAGATTCGGGCGGCGGCGGTGTCATGAGTGCTGCCGGGCACCTCGCCCGAGACCCACAGGATCGTTCCGTCCGGGGAGGCGATCACCTGCAGGTTCATCCAGTGCAGCCGGTGCTTACCCGAGTAGAAAGGCCGATCCTCGGCGATACGGTCGGTGGGGATCAGCGTGCCGTCGATGATCACGTAGGCCATGCCCTCGCGCTTGGGTTTGCGCAGTACCGCTCGCAGCTTGGGTGCCCGCGCGGCCAGCAGCTCGACGGCTTCGTGCACATACCGCTAGCACGTCGTGGCGGATACCTCGAACCCGGCGCCGACCTCGGCAAACAGTTCACCTATGCGCAAGTACACCAGCACCAGCAGCGCCTGCTAACTGGTGTTGAGCTTGCGCCACTGCGAGCCGATCTTCCGGCGGTGAGCGCGGAGCAGGCCGGACACCAAGGTCAGGGTCTGACGTGACAATGGTAGTGCGGCTTGGTAGAACAGCATGCGAAGCCCTTGCGTAGTATCTCCATCTTGGTCGATTGCTGTCCTACCAGAGGTTTCGCCACGTTCCCGGCATCGACACGCCGATGATCAGCCCGCCTGCGAGCTACACCCCCTTACCCACCAACACATCCAGACCAAGATGGAACGGCTCACTGCTTCCTACTGGACATCCACCGGCAGGGAAGTGGGCGCTCGCCGCCGCGTGCGGGCGAGGCGCGTCTCGGAGTGGTCCAGCCAGCGGGCCTCCGACTCCGCCCGGAAGATCATCAGGTCCAGGACCAGCAGCCAGGCCTCGTCGGCCGTGTCGTCGGCCTTCGCCTTCAGCTGGGTCAGCTCACGCAGCTTGCGCAGGGTTGCCGTGCGCTGGCCCTGAAGCACGGCCGACACGTCCACACCGGGGGTGGACAGGGCCAGCGCGACCTTGATGGCCAGCTCCTCGCGCGGGTGCTCCGCGGGAGCGACCGGCGTGGTGAACCATTCCCCCAGCTCCGTCAGCCCGGCCGTCGTCAGCCGGTAGACGACCTTGCCCGGCTCAGGAGCCTCGTCCGTCTCCTCGATCAGGCCGTCGCGGCTCAGCCGCGACAGGGTCGAGTACACCTGGCCGATGTTGAGCGGCCACGTCAGTCCCGTGGAGCACTCGAACTCGGTGCGTAGTTGATAGCCGTGCATCGGCTCCCGACCCAGGAGAGCGAGCAGGCCGTACCTGACGGACATGGATACTGAGTATGCATACTCGGTATGTACCGCGCAACGCGGAAACCCTGGTGACCACTTGGCCGAGTGGTGCGACAGATGGTGTCTGGTTCACCGCACTGGCGTGTCTGGTTCACCGGGAAATCGCCTCGGGTTAGCTCTGGTTCCGATGAAATTCATGGAGGGAAACCCGCCGGCAATCACGTCGGGGTTTGTTTCCCCAGCAGATGGAGGACGGCGTGACCCCGCGATTTCGGTTTCGGCGATTACCCGACGGGACCATCGGCTGGATGTTGCTGGGCGGCAACAACCGGCTTATCGGCATGGCCGCGACCGGCTCGCCGACACCGGCCAAGGCGGTATCCGGTGCGGAACGCGCGAGAGAGGTCGTGGCGACGGCGGACATCACCTTCATGGTCGCCGACGATCGGTTGTGGTACTGGCGGATCCACGACGCGGGCGTGCTGATCGCCGTGTCCGCCTCCGGCTTCGCGCGACGCCTCGACGCACTGCGCGCGGCGAAACGTTTCATCCGCGCCGCCACCACGGCCCACGTGCAGCTCGGTGTGGTGACGGTGCCGGACCGCGTGCGGGAAAGACCTGGTCCGTCCCGCACGGGCACCCGGTGACATACACGGTGACCACGCGTTCGTTCCTCGTTCACCATGCGGCCCTCACCTCGCCACTCGTACCGGGTTTTCTTTCCGGCGCACGAGAAAACCTGGCGGGAAGGCGCACGTGACCACCGAGATCGACCGGCCGAGGCGGTTGCGGGTCGGCCGCACCCTGGGCGACCGGGTTTTCCGAGGCACCGCCCGAGGGCTGGGGACACTGGTGCTGCTCGTCATGGGCGGCATCGGGATCTTCCTCGCCATCGAGGCCACCCCGGCATTCCGCGAGTTCGGCCTGGGTTTCTTCACGACCGTGGACTGGAATCCGGAAGCGCGCGTACTCGGGATCGCCGCCGTGCTCGTCGGCACGATCACCGTCGCCACCATCGCGATGATCGTGGCGTTCCCGCTCGCGCTCGGCACCGCGCTCTACATCTCGCAGTACGCGGCCCCGAAGGCCAAGCGGTGGCTCATCGCCATGGTCGACCTGATGGCGTCGGTGCCCAGCGTCATCTACGGCCTCTTCGGCGCGTACCTGCTGCAGCCCGAGATGGTGTACGTCTCCCGCTGGCTGCACGACATGCTCGGGTTCATCCCGGTCTTCCAGGTCGACACCGACCCGGACGCGGCCGTCTTCGCCCAGTCCCGCTACGCCGCCTCGGCACTCATCGCCGCCCTCGTCGTCGCGATGATGGTCCTGCCGTACGCCTGCATGGTCATGCGTGAGGTGTTCGACCAGGCGCCGCAGGGAGAACGCGAGGCGGCGTACGCACTCGGCTCGACCCGCTGGGGCATGGTCCGTTCGGTCGTGCTCCCGTTCGGCAGGGGCGGGATCATCGGCGGCACGATGCTCGCGCTCGGCCGCGCGCTCGGCGAGACCATCGCCGTGGTGCTGATCATCGCGCCGTTGTTCGAGGTGAAGGTCCGCATCCTGGAGAACGGCACCATCACCGTGCCCGCGCTGATCGCCACGCGCTACGGCGAGTCCGTCGGCATCCAGCTCGCGGGCCTGCTGGCCGCCGGCCTCGTGCTGTTCGTCATCACGCTCGTCACCAACAGCATCGCGGCGGTCATCGTGACCCGCAGCCGCAGCGGAGCGGACACGGAGATCTGATGACCGCGACGCTCGAACGATCCACGGTGGACACACCGGAGGTCAAGCGGGACCTGCGGGGCAGGACGATCGACGACCGGGTGGCCCCGCTCGGCGCGGCACTCGGCGCCCTCGCGCTGATCTCCCTGCTGTACGACAGGATCCTGCCGCTGTCCGGCTCCTTCGGCTTCGTCGTCTGCTGGTACGTCACGTTCATCCTGCTGTACGCGCTGGTCTCGGCCTACCGCCACCCCGCACCCGCCGTCACCGACCGGATCGCGGGCGCGCTCATCAGGACGAGCGCCTTCATTGTCGGCGGCTCGCTCGCCCTCGTCATCGGCTACGTCTTCGTCCGCGGCGCGCCCGCGTTCATCCACCCCAACATCCTCACCGAGGACCTGACCGCGGGGCCGCACGACCCGCTGACCACAGGCGGCGTGCTGCACGGCATCGTCGGCACCGCCATCCAGATCGGCATCGCCATCTCGATCACGCTGCCACTGGGGATCGGCTGCGCGGTGTTCATGACCGAGGTCGGCGGCAAGCTCGCGCGTGTCGTCCGCACGGTCGTGGAAGCCATGACCGCGCTGCCCTCGATCGTCTGCGGGCTGTTCGTCTACATCGCACTGCTGCTCACCTTCGACGTGCAGCGCAACGGTTTCGCGGCCTCGCTCGCGATCAGCGTGATGATGCTGCCGATCATCGCGCGGTCCTCGGAGGTCGTGCTCCGCGTCGTCCCGAACGGGTTGCGGGAGGCGAGCCTCGCGCTCGGCGCCTCGCAGTGGCAGACGGTCCGCAAGGTCGTGCTGCCCACCGCGCGGCCCGCGCTCGCGACCGCCATGGTGCTCGGCATCGCCCGCGGCATCGGCGAGACCTCGCCCGTGCTGATCACCGCCGGCTACACCACCTTCCTGAACGCGAACCCGTTCGAGGGCCCGATGGTGTCGCTGCCGCTGTTCGCCTACACGCTCGCGCGCTCGCCGGAGCCGCTGTTCCAGACCCGAGCGTTCGGCGCGGCCGCCGTGCTGATGACGCTGGTGCTCCTCGTCTTCGTCATCGCAAGGTTGGCCGCAGCAGGCCGGCGCCGCTCGTGAACCCCAAGGGAGCAGGAACAATGCAACGCTGGCTCGTCGCACTGATCGTGGCGGCGACCGTGCTGTCCACCGGTGGCCAGGCGCAGGCGCAACCCGCCTACGAGGCCATCACCGGGTCCGGCTCCACGTGGAGCCAGAACGCGCTCGATCAGTGGGTCCAGGACGTCCGCCGCAACGGCCTGACCGTGTCGTACTCCGGCGTCGGCTCCTCCGCGGGCCGCAGGCAGTTCGCCGACGGCCAGAACGACTTCGGCGTGTCCGAGATCCCCTTCCAGGGCAGTGACCGTGGGCAGCCCGACTCGTCTCCCAACCGCGACTACGCCTACATGCCGATCGTCGCGGGCGGCACGTCGTTCATGTACCAGCTGCGGGTCGGCGGCCAGCTCTACCGGGGGCTTCGCCTGTCCGGCACGACGATCGCGAAGATCTTCACCGGCGGCATCCGCAACTGGAACGACCCGGCCATCAAGGCGGACAACAACGGCCGCGCCTTCCCGGACAAGCCGATCATCCCGATCGTGCGCGGCGACGGCTCCGGCACCACGGCCCAGTTCACCCGCTGGCTCGGCTCGGAGCAGGGCGCCATCTGGCGGCCGTACTGCGGCTGCCAGGAGGAGCTGACGTCCTACTACCCGGTGAAGAAAGACAAGGCGCCGCTGATGACCTCGCAGACCGGCTCCGACCGCGTCGCGGGCGCGGTGGCCGCCGCGGCGGGTGACGGCGCGATCACCTACGTCGAGTACTCCTACGCGCGAGCGCGGAACTTCCCGGTGGCGAAGGTGCTCAACAACGGCGGCTACTACGTCGAGCCGACGCACTTCAACGTGGCCGTCGCGCTGACCCGCGCCCAGATCAACAACAACCCGCAGGACCAGAACTACCTGACCCAGGTGCTCGACCAGGTCTACCGGTTCAACGACCCGCGCACCTACCCGCTCTCGTCGTACTCCTACGCGATCATCCCCATCGTCGGCAAGGGCGACCAGCGGATCACCGCGGGCAAGGGCCGGACCATGTCCGACTTCATGTACTACTTCCTGTGCCAGGGCCAGGGCGCGATGCCCGCGCTCGGGTACTCGCCACTGCCCGCGAACCTCGTGCGTGCCGGGTTCGACCAGGTGAAGAAGATCCCGCACGCCACCGTCCAGGACGCGGACGTGGGCCGCTGCGGCAACCCGACGTTCGACCCCGGCGACCCCGGCAGCAACAAGCTCGCCCGCGAGGCACCCCAGCCGCCGCCGTGCGACAAGCAGGGTGCGGGCCCGTGCGAGCCGGGACAGGGCACCGGAGACACCGGCGGCGGGAACGGGACCGGCAACGGAACCGGGAACGGCGGCGGCGAGAACGGGGCGGGCACGAACGGCACCGCGACGAACGGCGACGCCACGGCGTCCGATGTGGACCCCGAGACGGGACTGCCGGTCGGCGACGAGGCCGACGGGAGCGGCGCCGACCTCGCGGGGAGCGCGACCGAGCTGGCCGCCTTCCGCTCCGACGGGATGACCAAGGGCCTCGCGGCGATCGCGGTGGCGCAGCTGCTGCTGGTGCTGCTGGTGCCGCCGTTCGTCGTGCGTGCGCTCCGGCGCAGGCGTGAGCGGGAGCAGTCATGAGACGGTGGTCGAGGGTCGCGTTCGTCGTGGTGATCGCGGCGGCGCCGCTCACTGTCGGGACGGCCCAGGCGCAGCAGGGGAGCTGGGCGTACGACCAGACCAAGCAGATCGCCAACGCGGGCCGGTCCGAGTCCTTCGACGCGACGGTGAAGGTCAGCAGGACCTCGAACCTGTTCAACCGCCAGCAGGTCGCGATCGACCTGGACGGCTTCAAACCGACCTACAACGCCAACAACATCGTGAACAACGGGACCTACCTCGAGTACCCGGTCGTCGTGATGCAGTGCCGCGGCACGGACCCGACGCCCGAGACGTGTGCCAACGAGCGGCGCAGCGTCTACTACCCGGGGTACGACAAGGCGGCGTCGCAGGACTGGCGGGACCGGGCGCGGCTGCTGGCGGGGCCGGGCAACACGACGGGCATCCCCGGCGCGGACTTCAACGAGAAGATGCGGAACCTGCTCACCATCGAGCAGGTCCCGTTCGTCGCCCAGGACGGCACGAACTACCTCTGGGAAGGCACCGTCGACGCCACGGGCCAGCCGTGGCTCGACGAGCCGGCCAGGAAGAGCTACCCGCCGCCGGACACCGCGGACGCGGGCACGAGCGTGCTCGCCACCCGCAGCGTGCCCATCAGGACCGACGGCGGCGCCGAGTTCCTCTTCGAGGTGCGCCAACGGGTCTCGCAGCCGAGCCTCGGCTGCACGGACACCGAGAAGTGCTCGATCGTCGTCGTGCCCGTCATGGACATGGCATGTGCGGAGGGCGCACCGGCCGAATGCGGTGGCGCGCCACTGGGTACCGAGCCCGGTGGCGCCGCTGGTGGCACCAACACCATCAACAACTGGGTGTCACAGCGGGAGTGGCTCGCGGAGTCCAACTGGCGCAACCGTTTCGTCGTGCCGATCGAGTTCGCGCCGGACCCGGACACGTGCAGCGTGCACGACCAACGACCCATTCTGCCCGTCTTCGGCTCGGAGCTGGCGGACGTCGCGCAACAGCGGTGGGGCAGTGCCTACTGCGCGGGCCTGCGTTCCGCGGACTACCTGCCGCTGTACACGCAGGGCTCGGAGTACGACGGCCGCAGGCAGTTCACCACGATGCTCGGTGACTCCTACGGTCAGAACGCGGTGTTGACCACCCAGCCGGTCACGGACTCGCCGAGACCGGTGGTGCACGCGCCGAGCGCGCTCACCGGGTTCACCGTCGCGTTCACGGCCGACGACGCCGACGGCAGGCAGATACAGGAGATGACGCTGTCGCCCCGCCTGCTCGCGAAGCTTCTGACGCAGAGCTACACGCCGAGCAAGGTGACCGACGCGATCCGCAACGCCCGCACGAGGTTCACCGGCGCACCGGACCAGGTGGCCGCGATCACTGCGGCAGGCAACGGAAACGGCTTCTACTGGGAGCATCCCGCGTTGTTCCACAACCCGTCGAGCATCTGGGAGGACCAGGAGTTCGTCGCGCTGAACCCGGACCTCAAGCTGCGCAACAGCCGCGGCGTGCTCGCCGACCAGTTCCAGACCTACCTCGCGCCGGTGGTCTTCCAGGTGCAGTCGGACATCATCGTGGACCTGACCCGCTACATCGTCGCCGACCCGGTCGCGCGGGCGTGGTTGGACGGCAAGGCGGACGAGCAGGGCATGGTCGTGAACCCGGTGTGGCAGGGCACGGGGGAGTACGAGCTGTACAGCCTGCTCGACCAGGAGGCGCGGCCGCCCAAGCCGCACCGCCCCGACTCGTCGGAACAGCAGCCGCAGTACTACAACGTGCCGGGTGCGGGCGACGAGTGCGACGGGCAGTTCGGCACGCCGCTGTTGACCAGGCAGGCCAACATCACGAACTCGGCCGAGGCGTCGGCGACCGCGCTGCTCGACCGGCGCGGCTCCGCGACACCGATCTGCGGCTTCACCGACGTGCCGACGCAGAACGGTGACCTCGACCGGATCTACTCGGAGACGAAGGTGACCCCGGCCGACTTCGGCAAACGGGCCATGCTGTCGGTCACGACGGTCCCGCACGCGCGGCTGTACGAGCTGCCGACGGCGAAGCTCGTCAACGCGGGCGGCCAGGCGGTCGCGCCGGACCCCGGCACGATGGTGAACGCGCTGGGCGCGGCGGTCCAGGACAAGACGACCGGCACGATCGAGCTGGACTACGGCCGCGTCACCGGGAACGCCTACCCCGGCACGATGATCGCGTTCACCGCGGTGCCGTCGTCCGGGATGTCGACCGGTGTCGCGGCACAGTACGCCGACTTCATCGAGTTCATGGCCACCGACGGCCAGCACCCCGGCGAGAACATCACCGACCTGCCACCGGGTTACGACCCGCTCACACCGAACCTGCGTCAGCAGGCACTCGACGCGGCCCGGGCCGTGCGCGAGCAGAAGGGCGAGGTCCCGCCGCCGCCTGAGGACGGCCCACTCGGCGACGGTCCAGGTACGAACACCGACTCCACTGTGGACAACCTGAACGGCAACGCGAACTCCGGTGTCGGCCCGGCGCAGACCGCTGACGACGAGGCGAAGGAGGGCGACCCCCGTTCGGTGGCGCAGACCCGGGGCGCGGGCTCGTGGTGGTCCCGCTGGACGCTGCCGCTGCTGTTCGGCCTCGGTGTGCTCGCCGCACTCGCCGCGTTCGTCGTCGGCGCGGCGACCCGGCACGACCACCCCGTCCGCCGCCTGATCAGAACGGCACTGCGTCGATGACCGCGACCGAAGCACGTCCGCGGGAAACGGTGGCACCACCGGTTCCGCCGTCTCCGCCCTCGGCGCCTGCCCCCGTCACGCCCTTCGGCGCACGGCTCGTCACGCGTGCCCTCACCCTGGTTTCCGTCGGCGTGCTGGGCTTCGTCGGCTACCTCCTGCTGCTGACCCCGATCGAGCAGGACGCGAACCAGGACGTCCTCTACTCGCAGCTGCGCGGCCCGATCGCGGAAGGCGTGCCGCCCTACGCGGGCGCGGAGGTCAGCGCCGACGGCACCATCGAGCGCCAGGTGCCGCCGATCTACGACGACGGCGAGGACGCGGTGATCCCGGCGGGCGCACCGGTCGCCATGCTGGCGATCCCGCGCCTCGGCCTCAACGAGGTGGTCGTCGAGGGCACCAGCTCCGGTGACCTCATGGCGGGCCCCGGGCACCGGCGTGACACCGTCCTACCGGGACAGATGGGTGTCTCGCTGGTGTACGGGAGGTCCATGACGTTCGGCGGCCCGTTCCAGGACATCGTCGAGCTGCGGCCCGGAGACGTCGTCACGGTCGTCACGTTCCAGGGCTCGTTCACCTACCGCGTCGAGGGCGTGCGCCGCGACGGCGACCCGCTGCCGGACATCGAACCGGTCACCAAGGGCGGCAGCCGCCTCACGATGGTCACCGCCGAGGGCTCGAACCCGCTCCAGCCCGAGCACACGGTGTTCGTGGACGCCCTGCTGCGTGGCGACGCCCAACCCGCGGCGACCCACCCGGCGATCGTGCCGCCGGAGGAGAAGTCCCTCGCCTCCGACCGTCCCGCGTTGCTGAACCTGGTGCTGTGGCTGCAGGCGTTGGTGCTGGTCGTGGTCGCCATCGCGTGGGCGCGGGTGCGCTGGGGCCGTTGGGAGACGCACCTGGTCGGGTTGCCGGTGGCACTCGCCGTGCTGTGGTACGTCTACGAGTCGGTCGGGCGGCTGCTGCCGAACCTGGCGTGAGACAGCGGATCCTGCTCGCCGTCGCGGTGTTGGTACTGCTCGCGCCCGGTGCTTTCGTGTGCTACCTGGTACTCAGGCCGGCCCCGCCGCTTCCGCTCACGGTGCCGACGATCCCGGAGCCACCCGCGCCGGTGCCGGACTACGAGCCGTGGGCGCGGCAGGTCGCGTCGCTGACCGGCATCCCGCCCCGCGCACTGCTCGCCTACGCGCGGACGCAGCTCCGGCTGTCGAGTGAGCTGCCGTCGTGCGGGATCGACTGGGCCACGCTGGCCGGAGTCGGTTCGGTGGAGTCGGACCACGGCCGCTACGGCGACCGTGAGCTGACCGCGAACGGCCGCCCGTCCCGCCCGATCGTGGGCGTCCCGCTCGACGGATCTCCGGCCGTGGCGTCGATCCCGGACACGGACGACGGCGCACTGGACGGCGACCCGGCGTGGGACCGCGCGGTCGGCCCGATGCAGTTCATCCCGGGCACCTGGCGCGAGTGGGCCGCCGACGGCGACGCGGACGGCGTCACGGACCCGCAGGACATCGACGACGCCACGCTGGCCGCCGGCCGGTACCTGTGCGCCTCGGGTCCACTGAGGACGGCTGAGGGATGGCGTGCGGCGGTGTTGTCGTACAACTCCTCGGATTCCTATCTGCGTGCCGTTCTCGATGCCACGAACGGCTACGCCGAACGCAGCAGGCACAGCTGAGGAAATGTCGCGAGAAGGCTCTCGCAGTGTCCGGACAACTCGCGCGTAGCGAGCCATTCATCTGGCGGTGATGAATTGGGCCCGTCCGGCCGGGTCCCGGCCGGACCAGAACGAAAGGGCTTCAATGAAGCGTCGACTCACCGCTGCCGCGCTCGTCGCGGCGGTGTCCACTGTGGTCGTACCGGGCATCGCGTCCGCCGACCCGGTGGTGGCCGTGGACGGTTACTCGTTCCGTGTGCTGGACGAGGAGCTCGTCTCCGGCGTGAACAACCTGTCGGGCATCGACTACCTCGACGGTGGCTACGTGGCGATCTCGGACGACGAGTCCCGGGTCTACTCCGCCACCCTCCCGGTGACCGCCACCGGCTTCGGCCGTCAGGGCCGCGTCACGACCACCAAGCTCCGCGAGGCGGACGGCACGAGCTTCCCGCAGGGCGGCGAGGCCGTGCGCGTCGACCCGGCCGACGGCTCGCTCCTCTGGGCCAACCCTGGCGTGCGCACCCGGCGCACCACGCTCGACAGCACGGTGCAGCGCTCGGCCGCGACCGGCACGTTCGTCGCCCAGTACCCCGCGGCGCCACACACCGCGGCGGTGGCCGGCGAAGGCGTGCGGGACGGCGGCGGCGTCGCGGGCCTGACCTTCAACCCGACCGGCTCGCTGGTCATCTCGGCACTCGCGTCGCCGCTGGTGCAGGACGGCGGCACGACGGTCCGCGTGTCGTTCGCCAACCGCACCACCGGCGCGGTGCTGAGCCAGCTCGCCTACGAGCTGGACGCGGCCCCGCGCCGCGGCACCAACGAACTGGCCGAGATCCTGACCGTGGACGCGAGCCACTACCTCGTGCTGGAGCACGCGGTGGACTCGCGCGGCCGCGACTCGGTGCGACTGTACGAGGCCGGCACGATCGGCGCCCGCAGCGTCCTGCCGTTCGCGTCGGTCATCGGCGCCACCTACACGCCGATGACCAAGCGGCTGCTGGTGGACTTCTCGGACCTGCACCTGCACCACGACACCAACCTCGCGGGCATGACGTGGGGCCCGACGCTCGAGTCGGGCGAGCGCACGCTGGTTCTCGCCTCCGACAACGACTGCGGCGGCCGCACCCAGCTCGTCGCGCTGGCGGTCACGCTGTCCTAGTCGACGAACCACGCGAACACAGCGGGGCGGCCCGGACGTGAAGTCCGGGCCGCCCCGTGTTTCTGTACTACGACTTACCCAACGTCACGATCACACGTCGGGGTTCGGGTTGCCGCAGCGGCTGCCCAGGCCGACGAAGCCCTCGATCGTGTTCCCGGGGGCGGCGGCGAACTGCTGGCAGATGTAGCCGTTCGGGCCGAAGACGGCGTCGAACCTGGCGGTGCCGACGGCGCTGTCACGGATCACGTGGAAGACGTCGCGGCTCACGCTGAACGCACCCGGGTCGACGTTGCTCGCCAGGGTGACCGTGTTGCTCGGCGGGTTGGTCGGGTTGGGCGGGTTCGAGACGTAACGCGCCGAGGAGAACGGCGCCAGGGCGAACGGGTCGTTGTCGACGGCGTTCGCGTCGTGCTCCTGCACGGTGTCGTCGACGCAGCCTGCCGCGACCGCGGTGGCGATCTGGGTCTCGGTCACGCCGATCTGCTGCAGGAAGAAGGAACGGGTGCCGGAGCCCGCCTGCGGGAGCTTGGCACTGTAACCCGGCAGCTGGCACGTGTAGACGTCACGCAGGTCGGCCGCCGTGAAGTTCGTCGGCACGAACGAGAAGTCGTCCACGATGTAGCTGAGGCCGTCCGAGGCGAACGGGATGAACGCCAGTGCGTCCTCGGCGTTGGTGCCGTTCGACGGGCGTGACGAGCGGGCGAAGTCCACGTTCGTGTTGTTGATGAGCGTGGTGATGCCCGCACCCGAGCCGTTCGGGCGTGCGATGACGATGTCGTCACCGTTCGCCACCGGCGGCTCGGCCGGGGTGGTGTCCTGGTTCGGGTCGCGGAGGATGATGTTGCCGCCGGGCAGGCCGGTGGTCGGGTTGGTGGCGTCGTACGAGGCGATCCGAACGCCGCCCTGCGCGTTGTAGCCACGCGCGAGGAGGTCCGTGACGAACTGGATCGTGTCCGAACCGGTGCCGACCAGGTCGTCCGAGGAGGGCACGAAACCGGCAGGGTCTGAGCTGCCGTTGTCGAGCAGGTGCGGGTCGGCCGTGGCGGAACCGAGGCCCAGGCTCAGTGCTGCCGCGGCGCCGATGGCGACGACGGCGCAGCTGCGCAGGGTCGAACGCATACGATTTTCTCCTTGTCCGCAAGATGTACGCCCGGTCAGGGCGCGACTCGACTCTCGCCTGAGCACACGTTCGTAACCACCGCGTTATCGCGTCGGCACGCTGAGCGGGACACGGCGACGCGATGAACAACGGCACCCGTGGGAAATCGGCGTGTCCAGACAACCTCGCGTTCACCGCACGTTGGTTCGCACCAAGCAACCTTGCGCGCGGTGCGGCACCGAAGGGAACCTGGCATGCGCGGAAGATGGTCGGCTGTAACGGGTCTGGCGATGATGGTGGGCAGCGTCGGGTTGCTGTTCCTCGTCGAGCCACCACCGGCGAGCGCGCAGACGCTGCCGCCGGAAGTCACGTCCAACGTGACGTGCGGGACGGTCCCGTCGACGGGCGCGAAGTTCATCACGTACGGGGCGTCGGTCAAGAACGTCAACGCGACCGGCACGCCGAGCATCGTCTACACGGTGCTGCGGAGCTGGAGTGACGGCCGCCCGAACAACACGATGACGAAGACCGTCGCGCCGGGCGCCAAGGTCGACGCCAACTTCGGCGACAACAACGCGGCCGTCGTCGCGGCGCAGTGGACTTACACGATGGTCGTCCAGGCCGACGGGGTGACCGTGGCGGGGCCGTTCACGAGCCAGAACCCCTGCCTGCCTCCGACGACCACCACCACGACCACGACGACGACCACCACCACGACAACGACCACGACCTCGCCGACGAGCAGCACGACGACGACCACTCCGACCACGAGGACGACGACTCCGACGTCCTCCACCACCACGTCCTCGACCACGCCGACCACGACGACGACCGACGCCCTGTTCAACCCGACCACGACCACCACCACGCAGGCCGTCACGAACACGTCGTCGTCCGACAACGGCGGTCTCGCGTCGACCGGTGTCGCGGTGATCGCGATCGCGGGGGTGGGACTCGTGTTGTTCGCGAACGGCGTCGGCCTCACGCGCCTGGTCCGCAGGGGCGGGACAGAGGAATGACGCTCACGTTTCCGCAGGTCGCGGTCGGCGGCGCGACCCTGTCCGCGCATGACGTGTCGGCGTGGTTCGGGACGCACAAGGTCCTCGAACGGGTGAACCTGACGATGGCGGCGGGCGAGGTCACCGCACTGATCGGCCCTTCCGGCTGCGGGAAGTCGACCTTCCTGCGGATTCTCAACCGGATGCACGAGCTGGTCCCGTCGGCGTCGCTGGCCGGGGAGGTCCGCCTCGACGAGACGGACATCTACGAGCCGGGCAGGCGGATCACGGACACCCGCAAGCGCATCGGCATGGTGTTCCAGAAGCCGAACCCGTTCCCGGCCATGACGATCGCGGAGAACGTGCTGGCGGGGCTCAAGCTGACGGGTACGAAGGTGTCCAGGGGCGGCCGGGTCGACCTGGTGGAGGAGTGCCTGACGAGGGCGAGCCTGTGGCACGAGGTGAAGGACCGCCTCCGTGAGCCGGGCGGCGCGTTGTCGGGTGGTCAGCAGCAGCGGCTGTGCATCGCACGGTCGCTGGCCGTGCGGCCCGACGTGCTCCTGATGGACGAGCCGTGTTCCGCCCTGGACCCGACGTCGACGCGGCGGGTCGAGGAGACGATCCACCTCCTGCGCAGCGAGGTGACGATCGTGATCGTGACGCACAACATGCAGCAGGCGGCGCGGGTCTCCCAGCAGTGCGCGTTCTTCCTCGCCGAGCAGGGCACGCCGGGCCAGATCGTCGAGTCCGGGCCGACCGACGAGATCTTCGACAGCCCGTCGGACGAGCGCACCAACGACTACGTGAACGGCCGCTTCGGCTGACCGCCGCTGGGCGCACTGAAGGACGCCTTCGTAACGCTGGCCGTTACGAAGGCGTCCTTCAGTGCGTTTGGCCGGGCCGGGTCAGAGGCGGACGATCATCTTCCCGGTGTTCTCGCCGCGGAGCATGCCGAGGAAGGCGGCCGGGGCGTTGTCCAGCCCGTCGACCACCGTCTCCTCCACGACCAGCTGACCGTCGGCCAGCCAGCCGCCGACGTCCTTCATCATGGCCGAGAAGCGGTCGCCGTGGTCGAGGATGATGAACCCTCGGATGGACAGCCGCTTGGCGACGATGAGGTGCAGGTTGCGCGGCCCCGGCTGCAGCTTCTCCTCGTTGTACGTGGAGATCGAGCCGCACGCCGCGACCCGCCCGTGCGTGTTGAGCGACCAGAGCGCCGCCTCGAGGTGGTCGCCGCCGACGTTGTCGAAGTACACGTCGATGCCGTCCGGCGCCTCGGCCGCCAGCAGTTCGGTCACGTTGCCGTCGCGGTAGTTGAACGCCGCGTCGAAGCCCAGCTTCGACGTCAGGTGCTCGACCTTCTCCGCACTGCCCGCGCTGCCGATGACCCGTTTGGCGCCCTTCAGCTTCGCGATCTGACCGACCAGGTTCCCGACCGCACCCGCCGCCCCGGACACGAACACCGTCTCGTCCGGCTTGAACGACGCGATGTCGAGCAGTCCGACGTACGCCGTCAGCGCGGGCATGCCGAGCGCGCCGAGGAACCGCGACGGGGACACGCCCTCGATCGGCTGCAGCTTCGTGAAGGCCGACACCACCGCGTGCGACCGCCAGCCGAGGTTGTGCAGCACCAGGTCACCCGGCGACGTCCCCTCCACATTGGACTCGACGACCTCGCCGACGGCGCCGCCCTCGAGTGCCTTGCCGAGCTGGTAGGGCGGCACGTACGACTTCACGTCGTTCATCCGGCCGCGCATGTACGGGTCGACCGACATGAACGTGTTGCGTACCAACACCTCGCCATCGCCCGGCGAGGGCAGCTCGACCGTGGCGAACTCGAACGTGTCGTCGTCCGGCCAGCCCTTCGGTCGGGACCTGAGCCGGATCTCCTGTGCTGTCACGGACATCAGGCGACCACCCGCAGGCCAACGTGGATGTTGCCGCGCGTCGCGTTGGAGTACGGGCACATCTGGTGTGCTGCCTCGACGAGCTTCGTCGCCACGTCCTCCTCGACACCCGGCAGGGAGACCACCAGCTCGACGGTCAGCCCGAAACCTTCGCCCTCCTTGCCGATGCCCACCTCGGCGGTCACCGACGAGTCCCTGGTCCGCACCTTGTCCCGGCCCGCGACTGCCTGCAGCGCGCTGTGGAAGCAGGCCGCGTAACCCGCCGCGAACAGCTGCTCCGGGTTGGTGCCGTCGCCGCCGGGACCACCCATCTCCTTCGGGATGGACAGGTCGTGCTCCAGCACGCCGTCCGACGACGCGACGTGGCCGAGCCGGCCCTTGCCGGTGGACGTGGCTTTCGCCGTGTACAGCGGGTTCACGGTTGATCCCCTTCTTCCGGTGTCAGCTTGTGGGCGGTGACCGACTCGGTCAGGCGCACCAGGTTCTGTCGCAACGCATCCAGCTCGACGAGCGGCATGCCGGTAGCGCCCGCGATCCTGCACGGCACGCCGCACGCCCTGGCTCGCAGGGCGGCGCCGGCGGCGGTGAGGTGGACCAGCACCGAGCGTTCGTCCACTGTGGATCGCTCGCGGCGCACGCAGCCGTGTGCCTCCAGGCGTTTCAGCAACGGGGAGAGCGTGCCGGAGTCGAGGGCCAGCTCCTCGCCGAGCCGCTTGACCGACACCGGCCCGCACTCCCAGAGCACGAGCATCACGAGGTACTGCGGATAGGTCAGGCCGAGTGCGTCGAGCACCGGCCGGTAGAGCTGTGTGACCGCGCGGGTCGCGGAGTAGAGCGCGAAGCAGACCTGGTTCTCCAGCTCCAGTCCGTCGGCCATGCCCTCACGTTACACGCAACTGAGTTGTGCACAACCTAGTGTGCCGTCGGACACGCCTGCCCTTACGCTTCCCCGCATGCGTCGGATCCGATGGTGGGTACCTGCCCTGCTCGTGGTGGTGTGGCTCGGTCTCGGTGCCGTCGGCGGTCCGTTCGCCGGGCGGCTCGCGGACGTGGTGACCAACGACAACTCCTCGTTCCTGCCCGAGGCCGCCGAGGCCACCGAGGTCGAGCACCTGCAGCGGCAGTTCAGCGACCAGCAGATCCTGCCCGCGGTCGCCGTCGCCGAGCGCAGGTCCGGGGTGACCAAGGAGGACCTCGACTTCCTGGCCGGCCGCGCCAAGGCACTCGCGCAGGTCGACGGCGTCGCGACCGGGGTGCCGATCGTGCCGAAGCCGTCCGACGACGGCAGGGCGGTCCAGCTGGTCGTGCCGGTGCTGGGACAGGGCAACCCGGTCGAGGTGATCAAACAGGTCAGGGCCGAGCTGTCGAAGGGGGTGCCGGACGGCCTGACCGTGCTGCTCACCGGCCCCGGCGGGGTGATCGCCGACCTCGTGTCGGCGTTCGACGGCATCGACGGGCTGCTGCTCCTGGTCGCGGGCCTCGTCGTGGTGGTGATCCTCGTCGCCGTCTACCGCAGCCCGCTGCTGCCGCTGCTCGTGCTGGTCTCGGCCGTCTTCGCACTCGGCGTGGCGGCGTTCGTCGTGTACCAGCTGGCCAAGCACGACGTGTTCAAGCTCAACGGCCAGAGCCAGGGCATCCTGTTCATCCTCGTGTTCGGCGCGGCCACCGACTACGCGCTGCTGCTCGTGTCCCGCTTCCGCGAGGAGCTGCGTGACACCGAAGACCGCTTCCGCGCCGTCCGCACCGCATGGCGGGCCACGATCGAGCCCATCGCCGCGTCGGCGGGCACGGTCATCATCGGCCTGCTGTGCCTGCTGTTCAGCGACCTGCGGTCGAACAAGGGCCTCGGCCCGGTGGCGGCCATCGGCATCGCCTCCGCGCTGCTCGCGTCGATGACGTTCCTGCCTGCCGCGCTCGCCCTCGTCGGCAGGGCGGCGTTCTGGCCGTTCGTGCCCCACCACGGCACGGAGGCCCCGGAGCACCGGGGACTGTGGGGGTGGGTCGCAGGCAGGGTCGGCGCGCGGCCGAGGCTGATCTGGGTCGTGACCACGGTCGTGTTGCTGGCCGGCGTCGCGTTCGTGCCGCAGCTCAAGGCGAACGGCACGGCACAGACCGACCTCTTCCTGACCGAAGTGGACTCCGCGCGTGGGCAGGACATCCTCTCCGCGCACTTCCCCGGTGGCTCCGGCTCGCCGACGGTGATCGTCGCGCGCTCGTCGGCCGCGGAAAGGGTGATCGACGCCGCACGCATCGACGGTGTGGCAGGCGTGGTCCCGACGGGGGAGAAGAACGGCCTGGTGCTGCTGCAGGCCACACTGGACGCCCCGTCGGACTCCGAGAAGGCCATCGCGACCGTCGACCGCCTGCGGACGGCCGTGCACGACGTGCCCGGCGCCGACGCGAAGGTCGGCGGCCAGACGGCGATCCAGCTCGACGTGCAGTCGGCGTCGCGCCACGACCGCTCGCTGATCATCCCGATCGTGCTGGTGGTGATCTTCGTCGTGCTGTCGCTGCTGCTGCGTGCCCTGGTCGCCCCGCTGCTGCTGATCGCGACGGTCGTCCTGTCCTTCGGCGCCACGATGGGCGTGTCCGCGCTGGTGTTCAACCACCTGTTCGGCTTCCCGGGCGCGGACACGGCGATCCCGCTGTTCGGCTTCATCTTCCTGGTGGCACTGGGCATCGACTACAACATCTTCCTGATGACCCGGGTCCGCGAGGAGACGCTGACGTCGGACACCAGAACCGGCACGCTGCGCGGCCTCGCGGTGACGGGAGGGGTGATCACGTCGGCGGGTGTCGTGCTGGCGGCGACCTTCGCGTCCCTGTCGGTGATCCCCGTGCTGTTCCTCGCGCAGATCGCGTTCATCGTGGCGTTCGGCGTGCTGCTCGACACGGTCGTCGTGCGGTCGCTGCTGGTCCCGGCGCTGACCGTGGACATCGGCCGCCGGATCTGGTGGCCGGCGAAGCTCAGCCGGCGAGCACCGTCAGAGTCCGGGCCTGCTCCCGAGCCGAGCCGTACGGCATCGCCATGAAGTCGGTGACCCCGGCGTCGCGGAGCCGGTCGAGGTGTCCGACCACAGTGGACTCGGTGCCGACCACGACCACGTCGCCCGGCCCGGCCACGCCCTCGCGGTCCAGCATCGCCCGGTACTCCGGCACCTGACCCGCGAGCGCGAACTGTTCGGCGACCTGTTGCCGCACACCGGCTTCGTCGTCGGTCACGCAGGCGAGCAGCCCGGCGACCACCCGTGCCCCCGGGTTGACGCGCGAGATCGTCGGCACGATGTGCTCGCCGAGCGTCCTGACCCCGGTCATCCACGTGATCGTGCCCGCCGTCAGCTCACCCGCCACCCGCAGCATCCGGGGGCCGAGCGCGGCGAGCAGCACCTCCGGCGGCTCCGCGTCCGGCACGTCCACCTGCCCGAAAGCGGTGAGCGTCGCACCTCGGTGGTCGACACCCTCCCCGCGCAGCAACGGGAGCAGCACCTCCAGGTACTCGCGGAGCCGGTGCGCGGGCCGGTCGCCGACGAGCCCGAACATCCGCTCGGTGAGTGCCGCGACGCCTGCCCCGATCCCGAGCGTGAGCCGGTTCCCGGTGGCGGCCTGGACCGACAGCGCCTGGCTCGCGAGCACGAGCGGGTGCCGCACGGGCACGGGCACGACCCCGGCGCCGAGCCGTAGCCCGGGGACCGCGGCGCCGACCGTGGCGAGGGCGACGAGGGCGTCCCATCCCATGGACTTGCTGGCCCAGACGGTCCCGAGCCCGGCGTCGCGTACCTGTTCGGCCCGGTCGACCAGGTCCCGCGCACTCGACGGTCCCCGCGCGTCCCCGACCACGATCCCGATGTCCACTTGGTGTCTCCTTTAAGTGGGGTGGCACCCCGTTTGCTGTCGGCTACGATACGGAGGGCCACCCCACTTAGCAAGGAGCCGCATGCGTGCCGACGCCCGACGCAACCGCGACCGGCTGGTCTCGGTCGCGAGCCAGGTCGTCGCGGAACAGGGCGCGGAGGCGTCGCTGGAGGAGATCGCGCGGCGGGCGGGTGTCGGCTCCGCCACGCTGCACCGCCACTTCGCGTCCCGCCTGGCCCTGCTGGACGCGGTGTTCGCCGAGCGGGTGGGGGAGCTGACCGGCCTGGGTGCCGCGCTGCTCGTGGCCGACGACCCGGCCGAGGCGCTCACGGAGTGGCTTCGGGCCGTCGTCCGTCACGTCGTGCGCAACCGCGGCCTGGGGACGTCGCTGCTCAGGGGGACCGGGGAGTCGTGCCACGCCCGCATACTGGCCGCGGGGGAGGCGCTGGTGTCGCGCGCGGCGGGCACGATCCGGCCGGACGTGTCGACGGAGGAGCTGCTGAGGCTGGCCAATGGTGTCGCACTGGCCGCGGAGGAGGACGAGGGCCTGGCCGACCGCCTGCTCGACCTGGCCCTAACCGGTCTGCGACCGGGTGCTGCCCAGTAGCTGCTCGGCGAACGTGCGCCACGTGTCGGAGCACTCCATCGCCACCCGCGCGACCGAGTCCCGCCAGTGCGGCGGCATGTTCGCCGCGATGGCCGCCCACTTCTCCGGTGGTACCGACCGCACCTCGAGCAACCGCAGGAGCGTGCGTCCGGACTCGGAGAACCGCAGTGTCGGGTCGCTCCGCAGCTGGCGCACGAGCGTCGCCGGGTCCTGCTGGGGTTGGACGGGCTCGTTCGGCAGTCGCCTGCGCACCGACCGGGCGGTCTCCGGTGA
Organism: Actinophytocola oryzae; assembly: GCF_004364325.1. Classification (GTDB taxonomy): domain Bacteria; phylum Actinomycetota; class Actinomycetes; order Mycobacteriales; family Pseudonocardiaceae; genus Actinophytocola; species Actinophytocola oryzae. The sequence continues at coordinate 145,092 of NZ_SOCP01000004.1, forward strand.
GATGCCTGCCCGCCGCGCGACCTCGCGCAGCGACAGCGTCGGCTCGGCGAGCAGGATGGCGCGGGCCACGCGGCGGCGCTCCATGCTGTTGACCGGCCGCACCTTCCCGTCGTGGCCGACGCGGGCGTCCGGGTCGAGTTCGGGGTGTGCCTTGCGGATCCGCGCGATCGTCGCGGCGGACAGCCCGGAGACGGTCGCGATCATGCGGTCCGACCAGTGCGCGTGGGACGTGACGATCCGCTCCGCGGCGGCCTTGCGGTCGGCGAGCGAGAGCGGCAGCCCGTGGGTGACGTTGGTCCGCACGGCGAGCACGAACGCGTCGGCGTCGTCCCCGTCGAAGAACCGTGCCGCGATGGAGGTCTCACCACGCAGCCGCGCCGCACGCAGGCGGTGCATGCCGTCCACGACCCGCATGTCGGCGCGCCGAACGATGATCGGGGGTAACTCGCCGGGGGTGTCCGCGAGCACCCGGATGTGCTCGAGGTTCTCCCCACCCTGGCGGGGCGAGCCACCGGCCCGCAGTGCCGACACCGGGATGGTGGTGACAGGCCCGTCGACGTCGAACGGCATGTCGGCCCCCTAGATCTGGCCCTCGGGCCGCGGTCGAAGAATCTTCCGCTTCGGTACGACATTTCCAGCCCGCGGTCCCGGCCACCAGTGACGAACGCACAAAAATCCGGGAAATCCTCCTCAGTAGGTCCGGGACCGCTTCATCGTTGGCCGAGAAGCCCCCCGAAGGCACCTCCCCACGTGCGCAATCATCGCCCCCGACCCCGGCGCCGTCTCCCCGCGCTGGCCCCCAGTGCACTGAAGGACGCCTTCGTAACGCTGGGGGTACTGAAGGACGCCTTCGTAGCGTTGGGGGTGGGCCGCCTGGTGACCGTTCGGCCGGTGGTGGGCGTGCGCCGGGTGTACTGAAGGGAGCCTTCGTAACGCTGGGGGTACTGAAGGACGCCTTCGTAGCGTTGGGGGTGGGCCGCCTGGGGACCTTCCGGCCGGGCTTCGCGTTTCGGTGGGTGAACCTGCGTTGCGGCGGGGATGGCCGGGGGGCGGGCGCTTCGCGGCGCACTCGCGGGTGGAGTCGGGCGTGCCCGGTGCCCGCGCAGCGGGCACTACCTGCCGGGACGGCAGGCGGCCCTGCGCCACCTCCGGACACGCCCCTCGGTGGATCGGTCGCCCGCGTGCGGCTCACCCACCCACGTGCGGTTCACCCGGCCGGGCGCGGCGCACCTCCACCGCCCTCAGCGTGCCTCCACTCCCAGCGCCTCCACTCCCAGGCGCGCCTCCATTTCCAGCGCCTCCACTCCAGCCCTGCGTACCCCGAGCATCCTTCAGTCCGGTTGGCCGACACCGATCGACCTGATCTTCTCCAGCAGATACTCGTGCGCGGTCACTGGCGGGTGGTCGCGCCGCCCGATCGGCGGCGCGAGTGAGCTGATGCGGGCGTGCGGGTCGGTCTCGTAGAACCACACGAGCGACATCAGCTCCTCGTCCGGCGCGCTCGCGGGTGGCGGCAGGACGCGGTGGCGGCACGAGCGCCAGCGGTCACCCGTCCACCTGGCCATGAGGTCGCCGATGTTCACGGTCAGCGCCGACGGCTCGTACGGCGCGTCCACCCACTCGCCGTCCTTCGTGAACACCTGCAGTCCGCCCGCGCCCGGCTCGCGGTCGAGCAGCGTGACCGTGCCGAAGTCGGTGTGCGGCCCGATCCGGAACTGGTTCTCGCCCGGCGTGCCCACGTGCGTGCGTGGTGGGTACCAGTTGATGTTGAACGTGTAGGTCGGCGCGCCGGTGTGGTCGGTGAAGTGCTCGACCGCCAGGCCCAGCGCGACCGCGCACACCCGCAGCAGCTCGTCGGAGAGCGCGCGCATCCTTGTCATGTACTCGATCGCGGCGGCGCGCAGCTCCGGCACGTCGTCGTCGGGCCAGACGTTGGGCTGGAACCAGAAGCCGTCGATCTCCGGGTCGCCGGTCGGCTGGTCGGCGCCGACGGAGTAGGACTCCTTGAGGTCCGGCGGCGTCTCGGTGCCCTCGGAGTGGGCGTTGGTCTCCGCGCCGGGTGGGAGCCAGCCCCGCCCGCCGACGGGCACGGCGTAGCGGGCCTTGCGCTCACCGGCCAGCCCGAAGAACCGCCGGGCGTGCGTCCGCACCGCCTCGGGCAGCCCCTCGGGCACCCCGTGCCCGGTGACGAGCAGGAAGCCGGACTCGCGCAGGGCGTCGTCGACCCGGGACGCGACCGCCGCGCGGCCTGCGTCCGAGCCGTCGAACCAGGGCGTGAGATCGACGAGCGGGACCGTCATGGACCCGATTCTCGCAGCTCACGGGGGTTCACGCGATCGAGTGGTCCGGTGGCTGTCGGTGTGTGGGCGCTCACGGCGGGTGGTAGGCCGGAGTCAACGCGCGTCCGCTTCGGAGACGCGCACTGCGTGGAAGGAGCGGTGGTGATGGCTGATCTCGCGGCCGTTGACTTCGGTCAGGGCGTCTCGAACGCGTGGAGCTCGATTGCGACGTTCGTGCCCAAGTTGCTGGCGTTCCTCGTGATCCTGTTCATCGGCTGGATCATCGCCAAGGCACTGTCCAAGCTCGTGGACAAGGTGCTGGAGCGGGTCGGGTTCGACCGTGTCGTCGAGCGCGGCGGCATCAACAGGATGATGGAGAGGAGCTCCTACGACGCCTCGGACATCCTCGCCAGGATCGTGTACTACGCGATCCTGCTGATCGCGCTGCAGATGGCCTTCGGCGTCTTCGGCGACAACCCCGTGAGCGCCATGCTGACGAGCATCGTCGCCTGGCTGCCGCGGGCGATCGTGGCGATCGTGATCGTGGTGGTGGCCGGTGCCGTGGCCCGCGCCGTCCGCGACCTCGTCCGCGGCGCGCTCGGCGGGCTGTCGTACGGCAACCTGCTCGGCACGCTCGCCTCGGTGTTCATCTGGGGTCTCGGCATCATCGCGGCCCTCAACCAGATCGGCGTGGCGACGTCGGTGACGCTGCCGGTCCTGATCACGGTGCTGGCCACGCTCGGCGGCATCGCGATCGTGGGTGTCGGCGGCGGCATGATCCGCCCGATGCAGCAGCGCTGGGAAGGCTGGCTCAGTCGTGCCGAGACGGAGCTGCCGCAGGCCAGGGCCAAGGCGCAGGCCTACCAGCGTGGTCAGGAGGACGCCGGTCGGATGAGCGGGTCGTCCACGCGGACGGCCGGGGCCGTGCCGGCAACCGGCAAGCACGGGCTCGAGCCGTACCCGCAGGCCGGCGCCGAGAAGGAGCCCGGTCAGACCAGTATCTGAGCACCCGGCAATACTGAGTACTCGCGGCGGTCGGTGTAGCAGGGCACCGGCCGCCGCTTCCTGTACGCCGTCCGGAGCAATGACCGGTGGGTCGTCGAACCAAGGTCGAGACTGGTGCTGCCGCCTGGCCTACGAACTCGGCCTCGAACCGAGCGACTGACGACTGGGTCATGCCCGACTCCTCCACCAGCCGCGCCCCTCACGCATCTCGCGGACCGTGCGGCCACCTCAGGCCAGGTCGGTGACCGGGCGGCTGTGGTGCAGGTTCTTCGCCAGTGCGCACACGGCCAGCAGGCGGACGTGGAACCAGCTCGCGGTCAGCCAGCCCGCGGTGTCCGTCGGGACGGCGAGCTGTATCCCACGGTCACGCAGGTGGTCCTGCACGCCCTGGGCGTACCCGGCCAGCAGGACGATGCCCGCCACGGCCGCGCCGGACTCGACACCGACCGTGAGAATGTCGCGTACCGCGGCCGCGTGCTGGTCGACCACCGCGGCAAGGGCCGGTGCGGCTGCTGTGGCCAGCAGACCTGCCGCGAGCTGCTGGTTCAGCCCGTCCAGTGCACGCCGCGCGGAGCGTTCGAGGCGTCGGACCCCCATGAGATCACCCACTCAACAATCGAAACCACCCGCGTGTGTATCACGCTGTGTAGCCCAAGTGGGAGTGGAAGTGGTTCGAGCCACACCCGATAGTGTGGTCGGCCATGAAGCGAGGGATCGTCACCGTGATCGCCGTGGCCGCCGCCGTGCTGGGGTTCGCCGGACCGACCAACGCCTCCGCCGCGCCGGCCGCGCCTGTGAAGCAGTGTGAGTTCATCCCGACGCCGGATCTACCGGCCGCCAGGCCGGTCCGGCCGCCGAGCCCCCTGGCGTCCACCAGGGGGACGGCCACCGTCTCCCTGGTCACGAACTACGGGCCGGTGGTGATCGACCTGGACCGCGCCAACGCCTCCTGCGCCGTGCACAACTTCACACACCTCGTGCGCAGTCTCTTCTACAACGCCACCCAGTGCTTCCGGCTGACGAACTCCACTCGTCTGGGCGTCCTCCAATGTGGTGACATATACCGTGCGGAGGAGGGTGGTCCTGGCTACCGCTTCGCGGACGAGGTCACCGGATCGGAGACTTACCCGCGTGGCACGGTCGCCATGGGCAACCAGGGACCTGGCACGAACGGCAGCGAGTTCTTCATCGTCCACTCGTTCGCGAACATCGCGCCCAACTACTCCGTGCTAGGACACGTCACGCACGGCATGGACACGCTGGACCGCATCGTCGCCGCCGGGATTGCCGACGGCGCGACGGACGGGCTGCCGAAGTACCCCGTGCGGATCTACTTCGCTTTCCAGCTGCGCTGATCGGAACGAAATCGAATTTGGCTGGACTACCGCCAATGCTTTCCCGAACTGTGGGATGAGGTCCGGGTCACATTGACGGTAATCCAGCTGCTCGTGCGCATGGACTAATGCGCTAGTCGCCTCGGCGTGGTTCTGGTAGGCGCGCGGCGTACTGTTCGGCCTCGTGCCGGTTCACGCTGACATCTCGCCACTCACGACGGGTCGCGTCGTACACGGAGTAGGTCCAGATGCAGTCGTCGTTCACGTAGCCCGAGATCGCCCTGTGGGAGGGTTCGGACATCGCGTTCTCCTGTGGGAAATCGGCGGAATGTGTGTCTCATGATGCGACATTCGGAACACTGCCGCGAGCAATGTCACCCGTACGGCGGGCAATCGAAGAATATCATGACTTTCTGTGCCCAGTGCTGCGGATGCACGTGCACGGGGCAATTGTCAAAATTGCGAAATGCCCCTGGCAATAGTCGGGCGGCATTGCGAGAAATACTCGATCAAAAGCCGATCGGGGCTTGAGCGGCAAATGCCACGCGGCTCGACCGCGCCTCATGTATCGCACGACGTACTGCAACCCGCGAGGCCACGGCCCTCTCGATCATCCCGCACCCGATCGTGGGAGCGGTTCCCCTGGTGGCGGCCCGTGGCGTGACTCCTGGCGGCGTTGGCATTTGCCGCCCGCGTCTTCGGGCGATTGTCAGCGCCGACGAAAGGCGTGCATCTCGCATCGTGGACACCGACCTCGTGGCGAAGGTCTCACGCCGGGTGTTCGAGGACAGTAGCCGCACTGAGTGTCCAGTCATGCGCTTGCAAGCGAGACGCATAGCCTTGCGAACTTTCGTAGACTTCTTGCGGCGACCGGCGTTAGTGTCTTTCCAACACCCGGGATCCCTGCCCCGGGTAGATGGAGCCACTGATGTCTCGACACCCTCGTCGCGGCCTGTCCCTGCTCGCCGTGCTGTCCATGCTGGTCGCGCTCCTGGTCGCGCCGCCGGCCCAGGCCCAGGCATTCGCCGTCCTCGTCTTCTCCAAGACCGCAGGCTTCCGGCACGACTCGATCCCGGCGGGCGTCGCCGCGATCCAGCAGCTCGGACAGCAGAACGGGTTCACGGTCGATGCCACCGAGGACGCCACCACCTTCACCGACGCCAACCTGGCCCGCTACCAGGCCGTCGTCTGGCTCTCCACGACCGGCGACGTGCTGAACGCCGACCAGCAGGCCGCCTTCGAGCGGTACATCCGTGCGGGTGGCGGCTATGCGGGCGTGCACGCCGCGGCCGACACCGAGTACGACTGGTCCTGGTACGGCCGGCTCGTCGGCGCCTACTTCAACTCGCACCCTGCCGTGCAGCAGGCCACCGTCAAGGTCGAGGACCACGCGCACCCGGCCACCGCCGCGCTGCCGGACCGCTGGACCCGCACGGACGAGTGGTACAACTTCCGCACCAGCCCGCGCTCGAACGTCCACGTGCTCGCGAGCGTCGACGAGACCTCCTACCAGCCGGGCGCGGGCGCGATGGGTGCCGACCACCCGACCGCGTGGTGCCAGGACTTCGACGGCGGCCGCTCCTGGTACACCGGCGGCGGCCACTCCCAGGAGTCCTTCGCCGACCCGCGGTTCCTCTCCCACCTCCTCGGCGGCATCCGCACCGCGGCGGGCGCGCAGGCAGCGGACTGCGGTGCCACGAAGACCAGCGGGTTCGAGAAGGTCACGCTCGACGCCAACACCAGCAACCCGATGGAACTGGACGTCGCGCCGGACGGCAGCGTGTTCTACGTCGAGCGTGACGGCAGGCTGCGGATCGTCAAGCCGGACACCAACAGCACGGTCACGGCAGGCACGCTGCCCGTGTTCACCGGCAACGAGGACGGCCTGCTCGGCATCACGCTCGACCCGGCCTTCGCCGCCAACAGGTGGGTCTACCTCTACTACGCCCCGAACGGCGGAGCGGCCCGCAACGTGCTGTCCCGCTTCACGATGAACGGCGACACGCTCGACCTCGCCAGCGAGAAGATCCTGCTCACCGTTGGCACACAACGGAACACGTGCTGCCACGCGGGCGGCACGATGACCTTCGACAGCGCGGGCAACCTCTACCTCGCGACGGGCGACAACACGAACCCGTTCGAGTCAGACGGCTACGCCCCGCTCGACGAGCGGGCAGGCCGCGCAGACTTCGACGCGCAGCGCAGCGCGGGCAACACGAACGACCTGCGCGGCAAGGTGATCCGGATCAGGCCGCAGGCCGACGGCACCTACACCGTGCCGGCAGGCAACCTGTTTTCGCCGGGCACCGCGCAGACGCGTGCCGAGATCTACGCGATGGGCTTCCGCAACCCGTTCCGCATCGGCGTGGACCCGAAGACGAACGTGCTGTACGTGGCGGACTACGGCCCGGATGCCGGCCAGGCGAACCCGGACCGCGGCCCGGGCAACACGGTCGAGTGGAACATCGTGTCGCAGGCCGGGAACTACGGCTGGCCGTACTGCACGGGCGCCAACGCGCCCTACCGCGAGTACACGTTCCCGAGTGGCCCGGCCGGTCCCGCGTACGACTGCGCGGCCCCGGTGAACAACTCGCCCAACAACACGGGCCTGCGGAACCTCCCGCCCGCGATCGCCGCGACCGTGGACTACGACTACGACGGCAACCCGCGCTTCCCCGAGCTGGGTGGCGGCGGCGCGCCGATGGCGGGTCCGGTGTACCGCTACGACCCGGCGCTGGCGTCGGACCGCAAGTGGCCCGCCTACTACGACGGCAAGGCGATCTTCGGCGAGTGGAACCAGTCGAAGCTGTACACGATGCAGGTGTCGGCCGACGGCGAACAACTCGTCGACATCAACCAGCTCCTGACGGGCATGTCGACGATCCGGCCGATGGACTTCGACTTCGGCCCGGACGGCGCCCTGTACCTGATCGAGTGGGGCACGGGCTTCGGCGGCAACAACGACGACTCCGGCATCTACCGGATCGACTACCGCAGCGGCGGTCGTGCGCCGGTGGCGACCGCGTCCGGTACCCCGACGAGTGGCCAGGCCCCGCTGACGGTCCAGTTCTCCAGCGCGGGCTCCGGTGACCCGGACGGCCAGCCGGTCACGTACAGCTGGGACTTCGGCGACGGCGGGACCTCCACCGCCGCCAACCCGAGCCACACGTTCACGGCCAACGGCCAGTACAACGTGCAGCTCACGGTGACCGACCCGGACGGGCGGACCGGTGTGGCGAACGTGCCGGTCTCGGTGGGCAACACCGCACCGACGGTCCGCCTGACCGCGCCCGCGGACGGCGGGTTCTTCGACTGGGGCGACCGGGTGAACTTCACCGTCCAGGTCACGGACCCCGAGGACGGGGCGGTGGACTGTTCGCGGGTGGTGCTGCAGTACTCCTTCGGCCACGACGAGCACGCCCACCCGATCCAGCAGTACCACGGCTGCTCCGGCACGGTGCAGACCTCGCTGGAGAGCGGCCACGGCGCGGACGCCAACGTGTTCGGCGTGCTTGAGGCGTCCTATGTGGACAACGGTGGTCTCGCCGGTCGCTCGCTGGTCCGCCTGAACTCCAAGCGCAAGCAGGCGGAGCACTTCGCCGCCACGGGCCGTGTGGCGGGCTCGACGGCGGGTGGCGACCCCGGCGTGCAGCGTGAGACGACCGGCGACACCGCGGGCGGCGTCCAGAACATCGGCTTCATCGAGGACGGTGACTGGTGGTCGGTGGACCCGGCGAACCTGTCGGGCATCCAGCAGGTCCGCCTGCGTGCGGCGTCCGGCGGCACGGGCGGCCGGGTGGAGATCCACGGCGGCTCGCCGACGGGTGCGCTGCTCGGCACGGTGACCGTCCCGGCGACGGGTGGCTGGCAGACCTACACCGACGTCACGACCACGGTGTCGACGAGCAGCGGACCGCTGTTCTTCGTGGCACGTCCCCCGACGGGGACGGCGAACGGCGGCGGCCTGCTGAACGTGAACTGGATGGACTTCGTCGGGCAGGGCGTGACCGGCCCGACGGCGCCCACGCTGTCCCAGAACGTCCACCTCTTCTACTACCCGTGGTACGGCGCGTCGAACGGCGCGTACCGCCACTGGCAGCAGGGCGGCCACACCCCGCCGAACGACATCGGCGCGAACTTCTACCCGAAGGCCGGTCCGTACGACTCGGGTGACTTCGCGGGTGTGGTGGACCAGCACATGCGCTGGACGGCGCAGTCCGGCGCGGGTGTGCTGGTGTACAGCTGGTGGGGCCAGGGCTCGTACGAGGACGGCCTCGTGCAGGGCGTGATGGACGCGGCGGCCCGGTACGGCATCAAGATCGCCTGGCACCTGGAGCCGTACGCCGGCCGGACGGCCGCCTCGACGGTCGCGGACATCGACTACATCAACCAGCGCTACGGCAGCCACCCGGCGTTCTACCGCTCGGCGGAACACGGGAACAGGACGGCGTTCTACGTCTTCCAGTCGCTGGACATCCCGGACGACGACTGGGCGGCACTGGACGCGGTGACCGGGAACAACATCGTGCTGGCCCAGACGACTGACACGTCCCGGATCGACCACTTCTCCGGCCTGTACACCTACGACGCGATCGCGGGTGCGACGGCGCCGGGCTGGGAGCAGGCGGGGGAGTACGCGAAGGCGAACAACCTCGTGTGGGCGCCGTCGGTGGGCCCGGGCTACCTCGACGACCGGGCCGTGCCGGGGAACACGACACCGACCCTGGACCGGGCCAACGGCGGGACGTACGACCTGGAGTGGACGAACGCCCTCGACCCGACGAAGAGCGGCGTCCCGACCTGGGTGTCGGTGACCTCGTTCAACGAGTGGCACGAGGGCTCGGTGCTGGAACCCGCGTCCAGCACGCCGCCGACGGGCTTCGGCTACCAGACGTTCGACGGCGCCTACGGCAGGACGGGTGCGGCGGCCGAGACGGCCTACCTGGACCGAACCGCCTACTGGGCAACGGAGTTCGAACAGCGCAGGGGTGGCGTGTCGCCGAACACGAACCTGGCGTTGAACCGGCCCGCGGTGGCGGACAGCCAGTGCGCCGCGTCGGAGGGCCCGGAGAAGGCGGTCAACGGCAGCGTCACGGGCGGGAACGCGGACAAGTGGTGCTCGCTGGGCGCCTCGAAGTGGCTGCGAGTCGACCTGGGCACGCCGCGACAGCTCGGCCGGTTCGTCGTGAAGCACGCGGGTGCCGGCAACGAGTCGACGGCGTTCAACACCCGTGACTTCGACCTCCAGACGAGCAACGACGGCCAGACCTGGACCACGGTGTTCGCCGCGAGAGGCAACACGGCGAACACGAGCACGCACGTGATCACCCCGACGACGGCGAGATACGTCAGGGTCGACGTGCTGGTCCCCACGCAGAACAGCGACACGGCGGCACGCATCTACGAACTGGAGGTCTACGCGAGCTGACCCGCCCGGCCGACCGCACTGAAGGACTCCTTCCTAACGCTGGGCGTAAGGAAGGAGTCCTTCAGTGCTTTCCAGGGGGCACCCGGACGACCGCCACCGTGTCCGGGGCCAGCGTCACCGTCTCGTCGTGCAGCTCCGGCTGTCCGAAGAGGACCTCCCGGACGGCGACGTCGATCTCGGCCGCGGTCTTGCCCAGGTTCACCAGCACCCGCAGGGCACCTCGGTGCAGCACGAGCCAGCCGTCGCCCTGCGTCACCGTGAACTGGTCCATGCGCGGGTCGGACAGCTCGGGATGCCTGCGGCGCAACGAGATCAGCTCGCGGTAGGACTCGTAGACCGTGCGGTGGGCCGGGTCGGTCAGCTCCGCCCACGGCAGCGTGCTGCGGACCACGGTGGCCACGTCCATGGGGTCGGGGACCTCCGCGGCGCCCCAGCCGTGTTCGGCGAACTCCGAACGGCGGCCGTCACGGACCGCGGCGGCCAGTTGGGGGTCCTCGAACGACGCGAAGAACTGCCACGGCGAGCTGGCCGCCCACTCCTCACCCATGAACAACATGGGTGTGTAGGGGGAGCACAGCACGATCGCCGCGCCGCACAGCTGGCGTTGCGGGGAGATCGTCGCGGTCAGCCGGTCGCCCTGTGCCCGGTTGCCGATCTGGTCGTGGTTCTGCAGGTAGGCGAGGAAACGGTGGCCGGACGTTCGGTGGGTGTCGACGGGACGTCCGTGCACACGCCTGCGGAACGACGACCACGTGCCCGCGTGGAAGAACGCCTGCCGCAGCGTCGTCGCGAGCGCGCCGGGGGCGCCGAAGTCCGTGTAGTAGCCGTCCACCTCCCCGGTCAGCGCCACGTGCAGCGCGTGGTGGAGGTCGTCGCACCACTGGGCTTCCAGGCCGTAGCCACCCGCCTCGCGGGGCGTCACCAGCTTCGGGTCGTTCAGGTCGGACTCGGCGATCAGCGACAGCGGCCTGCGAAGGGCCGCCGACAGGGCGTCCACCTCGGACGCCAGCTCCTCGAGGACGTGCGTGGCACGCCGGTCCGCCAACGCGTGCACGGCGTCCAGGCGCAGACCGTCGAGGTGGTAGTCCCGCAGCCAGCTCAGCGCGTTGTCCAGCACGTACGCGCGGACCTCGTCCGACAGCGGACCGTCCAGGTTCAGCGCGGGACCCCAGATCGTCTGGCCCGCGAAGTACGGGGCGAAGCGGTCCAGGTACGCGCCGGACGGGCCCAGGTGGTTGTAGACCACGTCCAGCAGCACCGCGAGGTCTCGGGCGTGGCAGGCGTCGACGAAGCGCTTGAACGCGTCCGGGCCGCCGTAGGGCTCGTGCACCGCGCCCCACGACACGCCGTCGTAGCCCCAGCCCGTCGTGCCGTCGAAGGCGTTGACGGGCAGCACCTCCACGAAGTCGACACCCAGCTCGACCAGGTGGTCGAGGTGCTCGAGCGCGGCGTTGAACGTGCCCTGCTCGGTGAACGTGCCGATGTGCAGCTCGTAGACCACGCCGCCCGCGAGCCGGCGCCCGGTCCAGCCGTCGTCGGTCCAGTCGAACGCGTCGTGCGAGTAGCGCCGCGACGGGCCGTGCACGCCTGCGGGCTGCCAGCGCGAGCGCGGGTCCGGCAGCGGGGTCTCGTCGTCGTCGAGCAGGAACGCGTAGTCGGTGCCGTCGCCGGTGCCGGGCACCTCCGCGTGCCACCAGCCGCGCTCGTCGCGGGTCATGTCGTGGACGGACGGACCGACGGCGAGCCGCACCCGGTCGCGTTCCGGCGCCCACACCGAGAACCGCTCGTCGTTCATCAGTCTCCTCGCTGCAGCAGCGCGACGGGGTAGCGGGACAGCAGGCCTGCGAGCGTGGCGCGCCGCGGCTCGATGCCGGTGTCGACGGTCGTGTCCGTGAGCAGGTCGCGCCAGTTGCCGGGGCCCGAGGGCAGCGGGAGGACCGTGTCGGCCCAGCCGTCGAGCGACATCGGCAGCCGGGTGGCCACGACGACCAGCTCCGGGCGGCGGCAGAACGCGACGACGTGGTCGGCGCCGGGCCCCTGCGCACGCAGCGGCCGGTAGCCGGTGAACAGGTCGGGCCGGTCACGGCGCAGGCGCAGCACCTGGCGGACGACGTGGAGCTTGACCGCACCCGTGTCGTCGACGTCGGGGAGCCAGCCGGTCTCCAGGCGGGTCAACAGCTCCTCGCGGAGCACGAAGTCGACCGGCCTGCGGTTGTCCGGGTCCACGAGGGACAGGTCCCACAGCTCGGTGCCCTGGTAGACGTCCGGGACCCCGGGGCCGGCGAGCTGGACGATCTTCTGGCCGAGCGCGTTGGCCCAGCCCGCGTTCCTGATGCCGTCGACGAAGGACTCGATCTCGTCGCCGAGCTCGGTGATCACCCGGTCCGGCCAGGCGTTGACGGCCGCCTCGAACTCCTCGTCGTGGTCGACCCAGGACGTGCGGACCTTGCCTTCCTTGGCGGCCTTGTCGAGGTAGCCGCGCAGGCGGTCGGCGGAGATCGGCCAGGCACCCACGACGGTCTGCCAGGCGAGGAGGTTGAGCGAGGGCTCGTCGATCCCGTGGGTGGCCGACCAGCGGGTGACGTGCTCGGCCCACCGGTCCGGGATCTCGGACAGGACGGCCAGGCGGGCGCGGACGTCCTCGGCACGCTTGGTGTCGTGGGTGGACAGTGCGGTCATGGTGGCCGGGTAGGCCGCCTCGCGGGCCGAGGCACGCGTGTGGAACTCGGTCGGGGTGACCCCGCAGCGGTCCGGGGCGCCGCCGACCTCGTTGAGCGCGATGAACGGGGTCCACCGGTAGAAGGCGGTGTCCTCGACGCCCTTCGCGACGACCATGCCGGAGGTCTGCTGCACGCGGGTGGCCAGCTCGCCGTGCGGGTCGGCGCGGACGGCACGGTCGACGGTGTCGACGTGGTGGGCGAGGTCGGGGACCTTCTGCCGTGCCGTGGCGACGGCAGCGGTCCAGTCGTCGAGGCCCTCGGGGAGGTAGGACCGGTAGACCGGGAAGGCGATCATGATCTCCGCGACGGCGTCGGGCGGCACGTCGGCGAGTGCCGCGATCCGCCGCATCTCCGCGACGAGCGAGGTCTGCGTGACCAGGCGCCTGCAGGTCTCCTCGACGAGGTGCAGGCTCGGTGCGGGACTGCCGATCGGCTGGAGGCCGAGGTCCTGCGCCAGCTCGGCCAGCGGGGCCGCGCCCTCCGGGGCGACGAACAGGCCGCAGATCTCGCGGAGCGCGTCGTAGCCCGTGGTGCCCTCGGCAGGCCAGGACGCGGGCAGCGGCTCGTCGGGGGCCAGGATCTTCTCGGTCACGAGCCAGGTTTCCGGCGCCTCCGCACGCAGGCGGCGCAGGTAGCCGCCCGGGTCGGACAGGCCGTCCGGGTGGTCGATCCGCAGGCCCGTCACGTCGCCGGAGCGGACCCACCGCAGCACCTCGCGGTGGGTCGCCTCGAAGACCTCCGGGTCCTCCACCCGCACGCCGGCCAGCGTGGTGATGTCGAAGAAGCGGCGGTAGTTCAGCTCCGCGTTCCCCGTGCGCCACCACGCCAGCCGGTAGTGCTGGCGGTCGTGGACCTCCTGCGGGGTGCCGCCCGAGGTACCCGGCGCGATGGGGAACTCGTGCTCGAAGTAGGTCAGGCGGTCGCCATCGACCTTCAGGTCGGACAGGGAGTCCGAGCCGAGCACGGGCAGCACGATCCTGCCCCGGGACCAGTCGATGTCGAAGTACGACGCGTACGGCGAGGACCGGCCCTGGCGCAGCACGTCCCACCACCACGGGTTCGCGGCGGGCACCGCGACGGACATGTGGTTGGGGACGATGTCCACCACCACCCCCATGCCCGCCGCGCGGGCACGGGACATCAGCTCGACCCGCGCGGGTTCGCCGCCCAGCTCCGGCGACGCCCTGGTCGGGTCGACGACGTCGTAGCCGTGCGTCGAACCGGGGGCCGCGGTCAGCAGCGGCGAGGTGTAGACCGCACCCGCGCCGAGCCGGGACAGGTAGTCCACCGTGGACGCCGCGGCGGTCAGGTCGAAGCCCGGGTTGATCTGCAGACGGTACGTGGACGTTGGCGTCACGCGTCTATCCTCGTACGCAGCAGCACGATCAGCGACCTGGCGGGGATCGTCAGCTCCTGGCCCGCCGGGATCGTGCGTGCGCCGACCGGCGAGTCGCCGGTGACCACGCCCACTATGACACCGCTGCCCGACTCCGCGAAGACCTCGCCGGTGTGGGTGTCGAGCACGACCGACCACTCGCTGCCGTAGCCGCCCTCGGGCAGCCGCATGCCGATGTCGCCGTCGTGTGCGTTGAAGCACAGCAGGAACGAGTCGTCGCGCACCAGCTCGCCCCGTCGGTCGAGGTCCTGGATCCCGTCGCCGTTCAGGAAGACCATGATCGAGCGGCCGAAGCCGGACTCCCAGTCCTGTTCGGACATCTCCTCGCCCGCGGGGGTGAACCACGCGATGTCGCGCAGCTCCTCGCTCTTGCGGATCGGGCGGCCCTGGAAGAACCGGCGGCGGCGGAACACGGGGTGGCTGTGGCGGAACTCGACCACGGCCGCGGTGAAGTCGACCAGGTCGCCGTTCTGCTCGAGCAGCGTCCAGTCCACCCAGGACAGCTCGTTGTCCTGGCAGTAGGCGTTGTTGTTGCCGTGCTGGGTGCGGCCCAGCTCGTCGCCGTGCAGGATCATCGGGACACCCTGGGACAGCAGCAGGGTGGCGATGAGGTTGCGGCGCTGGCGGGCACGCAGCTCGTTGATCTTCTCGTCGTCGGTCGGACCCTCGGTGCCGCAGTTCCACGAGCGGTTGTCGTTCGCGCCGTCCCGGTTGTTCTCACCGTTGGCGTCGTTGTGCTTGTCGTTGTACGACACCAGGTCGTTCATCGTGAAGCCGTCGTGCGCGGTCACGAAGTTGATCGACGCGTACGGGCGGCGGCCGTCGTCCTGGTATAGGTCCGACGAGCCGGTGATGCGGGACGCGAACTCACCCAGCGTGGCGGGCTCGCCACGCCAGAAGTCACGGACCGTGTCGCGGAACTTGCCGTTCCACTCCGTCCACAGCGGCGGGAAGTTGCCGACCTGGTAGCCGCCGGGACCGACGTCCCACGGCTCGGCGATCAGCTTCACCTGGCTGATCACCGGGTCCTGCTGCACGAGGTCGAAGAACGTCGACAGGCGGTCCACGTCGTAGAACTCACGCGCCAGGGTGGCCGCGAGGTCGAAGCGGAAGCCGTCGACGTGCATGTCGAGCACCCAGTACCGCAGCGAGTCCATGATCAGCTGCAGCGTGTGCGGGTTGCGGACGTTGAGCGAGTTGCCCGTGCCCGTGTAGTCCATGTAGTACCGCTTGTCGTCCTCGACGAGCCGGTAGTACGCGTCGTTGTCGATGCCACGCATGGACAGGGTCGGGCCGAGGTGGTTGCCCTCCGCGGTGTGGTTGTAGACCACGTCGAGGATGACCTCGATGCCCGCCTCGTGCAGGGCCCGGACCATCGCCTTGAACTCCTGGACCTGGCCGCCGGCGTCGGTGCGGCTCGCGTACTCGTCGTGCGGTGCGAAGAACGCGATCGTGTTGTAGCCCCAGTAGTTGCGCAGGCCGTTCTCGGTGAGGCCGTGGTCGTGCAGGAACTGGTGCACCGGCATCAGCTCGATGGCCGTGACACCCAGCGTGTTCAGGTAGTCGATCATCGCGGGGTGGCCGATGCCCGCGTACGTGCCGCGCAGCTCGGCGGGGATATCCGGGTGGCGCATCGTGAGGCCGCGGACGTGCGCCTCGTAGATCACCGACTCGTTGTAGGGGGTGTTCGGCGGGCGGTCGTTCGCCCAGTCGAAGAACGGGTTGACCACCACGCCCAGCATCGTGTGGCCTGCCGAGTCGTCGTCGTTGCGCGAGTCGGGGTCGCCGAAGTCGTAGCCGAACACGGCCTGGTCCCAGTCGACCCGGCCGCTGACCGCCTTCGCGTACGGGTCGAGCAGCAGCTTGTTCGGGTTGTTCCGTTTGCCCTGTTCTGGCTCGTACGGGCCGTGCACGCGGAAGCCGTAGCGCTGTCCCGGGTTGACGTTCAGCAGGTAACCGTGGTGGACGAAGCCGTCCACCTCGGGCAGTCGGATGCGTTCCTCCCTGCCGTCCTCGTCGAACAGGCACAGTTCCACGAACGTCCCCACCTCGGAGAACAACGCGAAGTTCGTGCCGGCACCGTCATAGGTGGCGCCGAGCGGGTAGGGGGAACCAGGCCAGGGCTGCACGCGTGCTCCTCGTCGGGGCGGGTTGATCGTCGGCTACCACCGTAGAGCGCAGGGGCTCACGCGCTACCGCCAACGGGACCGTCGACAGTGTGATACCCACTCGGCCGTGCTTCACGCAGAGCAGCTGTGGCGGCCTGGACACGGGGGTCGGCCAGCAGCTCCTCCACACTGACGGGTAGCGGTATTCGCCAGTTCGGGTACTCATCGACCGTTCCCGGCAGGTTCGGCTGGCGCAGCTCGCCGACCGCGTCCTGGGGTGACGTGAGCAACAGTCGGCTGGCGGAGGTGGCCAGCAGCCGGTGCAGCGCCACGACCAGCTCGTCATCGGACGGGTTCGGCGGCAGCAGGCCGTGCTCGGACAGCGCGACGAGCATCTCGTCCCTGGCCTCGGCGGCCCGCGCGTACTCGCCGTCGGCGTCCACGACCAGGCCCAGCTCGGCCCTGACTCGCACGTTCTCGCCACGCAGGAAGCCTGCCGTCGTCGGCAGGTCGTGCGTCGAGATGCTGGCCATGGCCTCGACCGGCCAGTCCTTGGGCGCCAGCAGCGGCTGGCCCGGCGCGTCGTAGTCCCGCTCGAAGTACAGGACCGACGAGCTGAGCACGCCGCGGGCGTGCATGGCGTCGGTGACCGCCTCCGGCACGGTGCCGAGGTCCTCGCCGACCACCATCGCGCCTGCCAGGTGCGCCTCCAGCGCCAGGATGCCGAGCATGGCGTCGGCGTCGTAGTACACGTACGTGCCCTCGTTGGCAGGCCTGCCCGGGGGGATCCACCACAGCCGGAACAGCCCCGCGATGTGGTCGACGCGGATGCCGTCGGCGTGGCGCAGCACACTCCGGATGACGTCGCGGAAGGGCCGGTAGCCGGTTGCCGCGAGCCGGTCGGGTCGCCACGGCGGCAGGTTCCAGTCCTGGCCGAGCTGGCTGAACGCATCCGGCGGCGCGCCGACCCGGACGCGTGGGGCCAGCACGTCCTGCAGCGCCCAGGCGTCCGCGCCAGAGGGGTCCACGCCGACGGGCAGGTCGTGGACGATCCTCGCGTCGGTCCTCGCGCGGAGGTCGGTGAGCTGCTGCTCGCAGAGCCGCTGCAGCCAGGCGTGGAAGGCGATGCGGTCGGCCAGTTCGGTGTGCACGACCGCCGCGGTGTCCGGGCGGCGCAGGGGCGTGGGCCACTCGCGCCAGTCGCCGCCGTGGCGCTCGGCGATGGCGCAGAACGTGGCGAAGTCGCGCAGGTCGTCCGGCATGGGCTCGTGGACGCCCGGCCAGAGCAGCTCGAGTGCCGCGAGCTTCGCGGTCCAGACGGCGTCGTAGTCGATCAGGTCGGTGCTCGGCGGCGCGAGCGCCAGCACGGCCTCGCGGGTCGCCGCGTCCACCCGCGTGAACTCGTCTGTCTCCGTGACCCGCAGGTAGACGGGGTTGGCGAACCGGCGGCTCGACGGCGAGTACGGCGACCTGCGCACGGGCAGTGCCGGCGTGATGGCCTGCACCGGGTTGACCAGCACCACGCCCGCGCCGGAGAGCCGCGTGAACTCGCGGAGGTCCGCGTAGTCACCGATGCCCCAGGAGTCCTTCGAGTGGAGCGCGTACAGCTGCAGCATCCAGCCCCATGCCGGGGTGACGGCAGGCAGCCGACGCGGTGTGACGATCAGCTCCTGACCGTCATCGAGCTGGTGATACCCGATCGGGGGAGTGTCGGGGCCCTCCGTGACGACCTGGGTCGTCGACGGAGTGGGCGGCCCCATCTCGTCGAGTACCGCGCGTACGACGTCCTCCGCCACCTCGACACGTTGGCGGTCGGCGTTCTCATACCAGGTGGCAACTCCGCGCGCACGAGCGAGCGCACTCAGCTGTGGATCCATCCGGTAAGGATGTCAGCGCTCAGACAGACGCGCGCTGGTTGGGCACGTGGTGCAGGTCCTCGCGCGCGGCGAGCAGCGCGGACCTGGCGTGGTCCGCGTCGGCGTGGCGAAGACTGGCGCGGGCGTCGCGCACCTGGCGAACGGCGGGCGCGACCCGGCACGTCTCCCCGGCGGCGGCCGTCCAGGCGAGACCGGCGCGGAGAGCGTCGTCGAGGCGGGACAGGTCGGCTTCGTCGGTCAGGCCGGCGAGCACGGAGTCCACGGCCCGGCGAAGGCGCTCACCGGGCAGGGGTAACGGACGTTTCTGAATAGGAGTCACACGTCTTGCGGACTGCACGGACAGCTGCTGCTTGGTCACCGAGACCCTCCAACTTGGTTGGATACCGACAGGGCCCCTTCCGGTCCCACGGAAAACCCAACGTTTCCGATCCTCGCACTTCGGCGGGCCTCAGCACAGTGCGGAAACAAAGGTTTTGTGCGAGACACAAAGAGTTAACGCTCACGTCCCGTTGGCGGGTCGCCAACATGCGAGGCTGCCAAAACTGTGTTATGCCGCGTGGTTTCGCAGTGTCCGGCGCGACAGGTGATCGGCCTGCCGGGTCGTCTCCGGCAACCGGAAACGCGGTGCGAGGGTGAGCGACAGCGCACACGCCGTGTCCAGATCGATTCTGTGGCCGACGGACACGAAAACCGGTTTCACGCGTGGCTGGGTCCGAACTGCCGCGCCGACCTCCTCGCCGCCGTCGACCAGCGGGGTGCGTGCGCCGCGGGTGTCGGCCGGTGCCTCGTACTCCCCGATCGGGGTCTTGGCCACGCCGAACGTCGGCAGGCCCGTCTCCACGCCGAGGTGGCAGGCCAGACCGAAGCGGCGGGGGTGGCACAGGCCGTGCCCGTCCGCCACCAGCAGCTCCGGCGCCACGCTCAGCCCGCCGAGCGCCTCGAGCAGTGTCGGTAGCTCACGGAAGGCGAACAACCCCGGCACGTAAGGGAAACCGGCCTCGCCCACCGCCGTCGCCGACTCCAGGACCTCGCCCGTCGCCACCTCCACGGTCACGACTGCGGCGGCCACGAGCGGGGAGTCCGTCGCGTACGCCACGTCGAGGCCGGTGGCGGTGCGGGGAGCGAAGTCCGGCGGCGGCGTGGTGACGACGGACGGCGCGAGCGCGACCTGCAGTGCCACGGCCTCCTCGACCGAGGACGGCACCTTCACGGGACGGATCGGTTCTCGCGCGGCATCAGCGGGAGGCTACCGAAGGGCGCGTCGCCTCAGGCCACTTCCGGGTAGAGCGCGGACAGCGGACCCGACAGCGCGGCACGGACGGTGCGGGAGATGTCGTCGGCGACGACCTCCGGCTGACCCGCGTCGACGCCGTCGAGCAGCAGGTTCGCGATGACCGCGGGGTCGCTCTTCTGGACGTCCACGTGCGCGGCCATGTCGGTGTCCATGTAACCCACGTGCAGGGCCGTGACCTGCGTCTTCTGGTCGGCGAGGCGCACGCGCAGCGCGTTGGTGAGGGACAGCTCGGCGGCCTTGGCCGCGGAGTAGGCGTCGGAGAGCGGCGAGGAGAACCACGACAGGACGGACAGCACGTTGACGAGCGCGCCGCCGCCGTTCCCGGCGAGGACGGGAGCGAACGCGCGTGCCATCGACAGCGTGCCGAAGTAGTGGGTGTCCATCTCCAGCCTGATGTCGGCGAGGTCGCCCGCGACCAGCGACGCGTGCGTGCCGGAGCCGGCGTTGTTGATCAGGAGGTCGACGTCGGCGGCCAGGTCGGCGGCCGCGGCGACCTGCGCGGGGTCGGTGATGTCGAGCCGGACCGGGACGACGCCCGGCAGGTCGACGGACTCGGGCCTGCGGGCGGCGGCGTACACCCTGGCCGCACCGCGGTCGAGCAGTGCCGCGGCGATGCGGCGGCCGAGGCCCCGGTTGGCGCCGGTGACGAGGGCGGTCGCGCCGTTGATCTGCATCTCGTGCTCCTCATGTCTGGATTGGTATTTCCAAGCTAGCATGAGTTTGGTTTTCCAATCCAGAGGTATGATGGACGTCATGGAGACGCCGTGCTCGATCGCTCGAACCCTGGAGGTGCTCGGGGAGCGGTGGACGTTCCTGGTGGTGCGTGAGGCGCTGTCCGGGACGACCCGCTTCGCCGACTTCCGCGCCACGCTCGGGGTGGCACCCGACATCCTGACGAACCGGCTGAACACGCTGGTCGAGGCGGGAGTGCTGGAGCGGCGGCCCTACCGGGAGGAGGGGAAGCGGACGCGGCACGAGTACCACATGACGAAGGCGGGTCTCGACCTGCGCGTCGTGCTCGGCGCGCTGCAGCAGTGGGGTGACGAGCACCGTCCGTACTCGCTCGGCCCGACCGTGCTCCGCAGGTCGGTGGCCGACCGGCCGCTGCACGTGGCCTTCGTCGACGAGTCGGGGCGGGAGGTCCCGGCCGACGACGTGCGGTTCGTCCGCACCGCCGCCTATCCGACGTGAGACGCCGCGAGTCCCTCGTTCGGTGGGACTCGCGGCGAGTCAGGGCTCACGGGAGGGCCGGGGTCACGCGGCGGACCGGGGTGCGGTCGGGACGCGTGAGCCAGCGGCGCAGCCGCGACGGGTGGTCGCGCCGGGTGGCCGCCCGGGCCTCCTTGGCGAGAGCGGCGGCCCGTGCGCGCTCCAGCCGGTAGTTGATCTCGGCGGTGACGACTTCCTGGCTGAGGTTGTTCATGTCCTTCTCCTCGTCCGGCCGGCTGGTTTCGCCGACATGGAGAAGGTTCGTGCTGAGGCGGGCACCCGGGCATCGGACGATCACGTGCGAGTGGCCTTACCCCACCCCCTGAGGGCCCCGGGAACCTACGAGTAAGGGGGTAGGGCGAGCCATTCCGGCCAGCTGAGGTCCCTACCGACGTACCTCGGCCGGGTGAACGGCCAGGCGTGGCCGACCCAGCGTGGCACCAGGCTGTCGAGCGCTTCCTCGAGCGGCGTGCCGACGTGCGAGTCGACCACCCACCAGCTGATCTCCGCGTCCGCGCCGGCCTTCTCCGGCGGGTCGATGTACACGCAGCCGAACAACGCGGTCTCGGCCTGGTCGAGCAGGGCGTAGTTGAACGACTCGTGCGCCGCGATCTCGCGCTCGTGCCGGGCGAGGTCGGCGCGGTCCTCCTCGAGGGTCATGGTCGCGTCGGGCCAGCCCCACGCGGGGCCGAAGAGGCCCCACAGCCGTTCACGCGAGCCCATCACCGCGGGGTAGTCGATCTCCGTGTCGGCCGCCCGGATGGGGCGCAGGTGGAAACCGTCCGTGACGGGCACCGTCGTCGGGTGCGTGAAGTCGTCGGGCAGCCATGGCATGGCGGCACGCTACCTTTTCGCGGGCCTGGCCCGGACATGCATTTTCTCGCCCTGCTTGCCGAACAGGCTGAGGATCTCCACCGGGTGGTCGTCGGCGGAGCCGAACCAGTGGGGCAGGCGGGTGTCGAACTCGGCGGCCTCGCCGGGTTGCAGCGTGATGTCGTGGTCGGCGAGCAGCAGGCGGGCGCGGCCGGCCAGGACGTAGAGCCACTCGTAGCCCTCGTGGCTGCGCTGCTCGGCCGGGCGGCCTGCCGGAATGATCATCTTGTACGCCTGCAGCCCACCCGGCTGCCTGGTCAGGGGCACGATCGTGCGGTCGCCCTGCTTCACCGGCTCCAACCGGACGCGGGGGTCGCCCACCTTCGGGGCGCCGACCAGTTCGTCGAGCGGGACCTGGTGGGCGATCGAGATCGGCAGCAGCAGCTCGAGGCTGGGCTTGCGCTGGCCGGACTCCAGGCGCGACAGGGTGCTCTTCGAGATGCCGGTCGCCTCCGACAGCTCCACCAGCGTGACGTTGCGTTGGGTGCGCAGGCGCCGCAGGCGGGGACCCACCTCGGCGAGCGCGTTCGCGACGGCTTCGGTCATGTTCCCAGTATCGGCAACGAATGTTGTCGGCGCAGGGAAAGCGTCCCATTCTGGCCGTGGAGGTGATCGTCGATGTACGACGTGGTGATCGTGGGTGGAGGTCCGACGGGGTTGTCCGCGGCGCTGGTGCTGGGGCGGGCGCGGCGGAAGGTGGTCGTGGTCGACTCGGGGGAGCCCCGCAACGCGGCGGCACACGAGTCGCACGGGTTCCTGACCAGGGACGGCGTGCCGCCGGGGGAGCTGCTGCGGCTCGGTCGCGCGGAGGTGACCGGCTACGGCGTGGAGATCCTGTCCGACCGGGTCGTCTCCGCCGTCCCCGGCTTCGCGGTGACCCTTGAGTCCGGCACGGTGCTCCGGGCCAGGAAGCTGCTGGTCACGGCCGGTATCCGGGACGAGCTGCCGGACCTGCCCGGAGTGGCTGAGCTGTGGGGCGACCAGGTGCACTTCTGCCCGTACTGCCACGGCTACGAGGTCCGCGACGACCGGGTCGGGGTCGTCGCGGACGGGCCGATGGGCGTGATGAAGGCCGTGATGCTGCGGGAGTGGGCGCCGGACGTGGTGCTCTTCCCCGGCGACTACACGCCGACCGCCGACGAGGCCGCGCAGCTGGCGAAGCGCGGGATCGCGGTCGAGGCGGGCAAGGTCACCGGGCTGGCCGTCACGGACGGGCGGCTCACCGGCGTCGACCTGGCCGACGGCCGGACGGTCGAGCGCTCGGCGGTGTTCGTGAACCCGGTGTTCGTGCCGAGGGACACCCTGCTGAGGGACCTCGGCTGCGACCTGGACGACCAGGGCTGGGTGAAGGCGGACTCGGCCGGCCGCACGAGCGTCGAGGGTGTGTGGGCGGCGGGCAACGTCGTCGACCCGAGGGCGCAGCTGATCAGCTCGGCGGGCGCGGGCGCGACCGCGGCGGTGCAGATCAACCACGACCTGATCTTCGAGGCGTGACTAGTTCAACCCCTGGTTCAACCCCTCGATGAACGTCTTGAAGGGCCGCAGGTCGTCCGGGAGGTGGGAGACACCCGGCGCGTACTTCAGCCGCAGGCACACCCGGGTGGTCTGGTCGTCGATGCGGTGGAACGTCACCGCCGCGACGTGGCGGGGGCCGTTGACGGTGCGCCACGCGACCCGCTCGTCCGGGTGCTGCTCGATGATCTCGGCGTCGAACTCGCCGATCACGGTGTGCCAGTGGATCCTGGTCGGGGCGGTCCGCACGATCGAGTCCACGCCCGCCAGGAACCGGGGGTAGGACTCGAACCGGGTCCACTGGTGGTACGCGGCCCGCAGCGGCACCCTCACCTCGACCGACCGTTCGAACGTGGTCACCGTCAACCCCTCACGTAGTGCCGGCGAGCGCGGCCACCACGCCGTCGACCACCTCGGGGTGGCCGAGCGGCAGCGGTGCCTCCACGCGGTCGCTCGGGCCCGCGTGGCTGAGTGCGACCACACGTACCTCGACCCCGGTTCCGGAGAGCGAGGCCGTGTCCCCGTCGACGGGGTCGACCAGCAGCACCGAGGCGACGATGTGCGTGAACTGGCGTGCCATGGCGATGGCCACCTGGCACGCCTCACCGCTCGCCACGAGAGTCGCCCGGACGTCACGCTCCGAGAGCGTCTCGAGCACGTCCTCCAGCTCCTCGAGCGAGCTGGCGGGGGTCCTGCACCACGCCACCTGGAACCGATCTGTGAGCTTGTGCCAGGTGGGTGGCAGGTCGTGCTTCGCGGCGCCCGCCGGGTCGACCACGACCAGCGCCGGACCGTCCTCGAGACCTGCCCACACGACCGCCGCGCCGTCGGCACGCGGGCCACTTCTCTCGAACTCTCGCATGCGTACGGGTTACCGCCCGACGCACCGGACAAACGTCATTCGCGCACGACCTCGATGGGCGGCTTGTCGGTGCGCATCCCGCCGAAGCGCGGATGGCGCAGCCTGCCCTCGCGGGTCCACTCGCTGAAGCCGACCTGCACGACCAGCTCGGGGCGGATCCAGTGCGCGGTCGGCTCCGGCACCTTGTCCACGAACGGGGACTCCTCCTGCGCCATGGCGTCCATGCGGGCACGTAACTCACGCAGGGTCGCGTGGTCGTAGCCGGTGCCGACCTTTCCCGCGTAGCGGAGCACGCCGTCCTCGTGGTAGCCGACGATCAGCGCGCCGAAGCCGGCCCGCGAACCCTGCGGCTCGGTGAACCCGCCGACGACGAACTCCTGGGCACGCAGGCACTTGAACTTGAGCCAGTCCGCGGAACGGCCGCCGCGGTAGGGGGAGTCGGCACGCTTGGCGATCAGGCCCTCCCAGCCGTGGTCGCACGCGTACCGGTAGTACGCCTCGCCCTCGCGGTCGCGGTGCTCGGCGAACTGGAGCGCGCCGCCGAACCGGAACGCGGTGCGCAGGATCGACTTGCGCTCCCGCAGGGGCCGCCCGGTGAGGTCGATCCCGCCCAGGGACAGCAGATCGAACAGGTAGTAGAAGACGGTGTCCCCGTCGCGGACGATCTCCCCGTCGGTGATGAAGTGGGTCCCGCCCGCCGCGGCGAGCGCCTCCGCCAGCTCGGGGTACGCGTCGTCGAGCCGTTTGTGGTTGCGGGACCACAGTTGTGGCCGCCAGCCGTCGCGGATCGACATGGCGCGCACGCCGTCCAGCTTTCGCTCGAAGACCCAGTCGTCGTCGGAGAAACGGCGATCGGTCGGGGTGGCGAGCATCAACTCGGGCGGCTCGATCATCTCTCGTCTCGGTGATCGTCGAATGTGCAAATTGCATACCCAGAGTTGCGGATTCTAAACCGTCATTGTGAGGCCCGTACAGCGACCCGCCGTAAAGCCGCCGACCTGGGATTTCTAGACGTTGGGAAGTCGTCCGCCCCGGAACGCGTCCACGAAGAGTTTGTGATCATCGCGGGTCTGCTGCGCGTAGGACATCGCGAAGTCGGTCAGCGACCGGACGAACTCCGCGTCGTCCGTGATCACCGCCGCGATGGCCTCCTCGCTCTGGAAGTCGACGAGCGTCTGCTCGGAGTCGGAGTCCGAGACGCAGTGCATCTTCGCGGTGGCACGGCCGAGGTAGTCGAGCACCGGGTCCATTTCGGACGGTTCGGTGAGCTCGGACCAGTCGAGGTCGCTTGAGTACGGCGAAAGCTCGCTGACCACGAAACCCTTGTCGCGTACCGTGGTGTGGCCGAGCCACGGGTCGGCGTGCGCCTGCAGTGCCCGCTGCGACACGGCCGTCCGGTGGCCCTCGTTCTCGAAGTACCCCCTGATCCGGTCCTCGTCGACGATCCGGCTCGGCGCGGGCACGTTGCCCTGTTTCATCGACAGCACGACGTCGTTCTCCAGCGCCTGGGTGTGCCCCTCGACGAGCACGTTGTACGCGGGCAGCCCGGCCGACCCGATGCCGAAGCCGCTGCGACCGACCATGTCCTTGACGAAGTAGGTGTTGCCGCCGAACCTTTTCGACGAAGGTATGCTGTCCAAATAGGACTCGAAGGCGGCCGAGGCCAGCTCCCGCTCGTCCTCCTCCAGCGCCCGGACGCCCGCGCCGTGCGCGAACCGCCGCTCGTACTCGTCGACCGACGTCATCGAGTCGAGCAGGTCGATCCGCGTGCGCAGCCTGGCCCGCAGGAGCACCTCGTGCAGCACGCCCTCCGTGCTGTCGAGGTTGAGCCGCACGCCCTCGTCACCGGGGTTGTCGGCGAACGACCGCACCTGCCGCACGTACGCCTTCAGGTAGGTGCCGATCAGGTGCGCGATGTCGTCGTCTGAGATCGCCTTGCTCCACGCCATCAGCGCGACGCTCGCCACGAGCCGCTTCAGGTCCCACGTGAAGCAGCCGAGGTAGGCCTCGTCGAAGTCGTTCACGTCGAACACGAGCGTGCCGGAGGAGTCCATGTAGGTGCCGAAGTTCTCCGCGTGCAGGTCGCCCTGGATCCACACGCGGCTGGTCCGCTCGTCGGCCCACGGGTCGGTGTCCTCGGCCATGTCGGCGTAGAACAGGCACGCCGAGCCCCGGTAGAAGGCGAACGGCGCCGCCGCCATCTTCCGGAACTTCCGCCGGAACGCCACCGGGTCGGCACGCATCAGCTCGTCGAACGCCTCGACCAGCACCTCCACGATCCGCGCCTGCCGCGCGTCCTCGCCCCGCTCCGAGATCAACCCCAAGACACCGTCCACACCGACAACCTTGCCAGAGGAGATCAAGGGCCGCGTCGGCCAGAAGGGTTCGCCGGAGGCGCCGCGCGACGGTCGGGTCCACTTGGGACGGTGAGCTAGAACAACGTGCCGCGCACGTCCGAGCTGACCGGGAGCACGGACAGCATCCCTGTCACGGCGAGGGGGCGCAGCACCGCGTGGGTCTGCGCGACCAGGCGCAACCGCGCGCCGCGGGCGGTCAGGGCCGCGTTCGCGTCGAGCAGGGCGGTCACGCCGCTGCACCCGAAGAACGTCACCCGGGACAGGTCACACACGAGCAGTCGCACGGCGTGGTCGGCCGCCTGCGGCAGGAGCACGGCACGCAGTGACGGCACCGTGGCGATGTCGACCTCGCCGGACACCGTCACCAGTGCCACGCCGTCCCCAACTGGTCTTACCCCCACGTCGAGCAGGGGTCTTCTCCGCAACGCGTCAGCCATCGGTGCCTCCACACACGCTGGAAACACGGCTGACTTCGTAACCGTGGACAAAACCTGCGCAAGGCTATCAAGCGGTCTTGCCACGGCCTCCTCGCGCACTCAGAATCCGGAGATGCCCAACGACATCCTGACCGTGGCGAGCGAGCTCGCCGAGATCACCCGACTCGTCGAGGCCGACGATTTCGGGTCGAGCACGGCGCAGTTCGTCAACCGGATCGTGGCGACGATCCCCGGTTGCGACGACGCGCTCATCACGGTCCGGTCGACGGCCGGGGTCGAGACCGTCCACTCCAGCGGTGACCTGGGGTTCGACCCGCTGACGCCCGGCCCGATCGTCGAGGCGGTCACCTTCAGGGAGCCCCGGCTGCTCGGCGACGTGGTGTCCGACCAGCGCTGGCCGTCGTTCGCGACCCAGCTCGTCAACGCCGGCTACCTCAGCTGCCTGACGCTCCCGCTGTCCACACGCGGCGACGAGTCGGCGGTCCTCACCCTCCTGTCCCGACAGGCGGACCAGTTCGGCGAGTCGTCCTATGACATCGTGTTGCTCCTCACGGTGCACGCCGGGGTGGCCTTCGACAACGCGTCGATCTACCACGACCACGTCGCGCTCGTGGCCCAGCTGCGCACCGCCCTGCGTACCCGCTCGCTCGTCGGCCGTGCGCAGGGCCTGGTCATGCGCGAGCGCGGCTACGACTCCGACACCGCGTTCGAGCTGCTCAAACGACTCTCCCAGAACAACAACGTCAAGCTCCGCGACCTCGCGGCACAGATCGTGGACGCACACGAGAACGGCAGCTTCGAGGCGCTGGTCAAGGAGCTGACCTGACCTCAGGCGGCCTGTGCGAGCGGCGGCTTGCCGAGGTGGTCCTCGAGGTGGTCGGCGGCCGTGTCCGGCGCGCCGGCCGCGTCGATCACCGTGGCGAGCCGCCGGGCCGTGGCCAGCGTCGGCTCGTCGGTCCGCAGCCATTCGACCCGCTGCCGCAGCTGCTCGCCGAGCAGCTCCTCCAGCACGGCGAGCCTGCCGATGCCCAGCGCCACGACCTGCTCGGCGTTCGCCGTCTCCTCCGCGCTCTTCGGCGCGAGGAGCATCGGCACGCCTGCCCGCAGCGCGGCACTCACGGCGGGTAGCCGCCCGTCGGTCAGGAACACGTCGGCGTGCGGCAGGCCCGCGAACCGGGTCGAGTCACCGACCACGACCTGCCACTCGCTGTCGCCGAAGGCGCGGACCAGCGGTCCGATCGGCGGCCCGTCGACCAGCAGCACCGGCCGGCGGCCACCCGGGCGCCACGGGTCGTGGACCGCGCCACGCGGCCCGGGGAGTGCGAACACGTACGCGCTGTGCGACCGGTCGCCGGGCCAGTCGTAGCCGGCGGGCAGGTTCGTCCCGGCCACCACGACCGGCACGCCCCAGCCGCCGCCCAGCTCCGTCGCGGCGCCTGCCGTCCGCGGGTCCGCGACCACGGCGTCCACCCGGCCGCGTGCCCGGAAGACCGGCATGTCGGGCAACTCGCGCTCGCTGCGGCCGAAGCGCAGGATCCGCACGCCGGGACCGGCGGACTCGTCGACATAGGGGTCGCCGGACGCGAAGGTCACCTGGTGGCCGCGGCGGCCGAGCTCCTCCGCGAGCCGCAGCGTCGGGTACAGGTGCCCCCGGTCGGGCCGGCTGAGGAAGAGGAGGTGCATGTCGAAACGCTAGGGCGCGCCGGTCGAGGTGGACTCAAGACGAGGTGGAGCCGGGTGACCCGGCCTCCGCTACCGGCGACCCCGTGCGCACGGACTGTCATCAACCGGTGTGACCAACCGGACATAACGGTCGGCATGGCGGGCGCGTCGGCATGGCCCCCGGATAGTGTCGGGACGTGGGAGCGGACCGGAGCGCCTGGCTGAGCTGGACCTTCGTCGTTCCCGTTCTCGGTGTCGTGGCGCTCGCGGCGGCCTGGGGACGCGACCTCGGGACCGTTCTCGTCGTGCTCGTGGCCGTCGTGCTGGCCGGGGGCGTGCTCGCCGCGGTGCACCACGCCGAGGTGGTCGCGCACCGGGTGGGGGAGCCGTTCGGGTCGCTCGTGCTGGCCGTCGCGGTCACGGTCATCGAGGTGGCGCTGATCGTCACGCTCATGGTGTCGGGAGGGAAGGACTCGGGGTCGCTGGCGAGGGACACCGTGTTCGCCGCGCTCATGCTGTCCACCACGGGCATCGTGGGGCTCTCGCTGCTGGTCGCCGCGCGGCGCTTCCACGTGACGTTGTTCAACGCGGAGGGCAGCGGTGCCGCGCTCGCGACCGTCGCGACCCTCGCCACGCTCAGCCTGGTCCTGCCGACCTTCACGACGAGCCAGCCCGGCGCGGAGTTCTCACCTGCGCAGCTGACGTTCGCCGCGCTGGCGTCGCTCGCCCTGTACGCGATGTTCGTGCTGACACAGACCGTGCGGCACCGGGACTTCTTCCTGCCGGTCGCGCAGAACACCGAGCAGAACGACGCCGAGGAACACGCCCCGCCACCCACGACGCGGGCCGCGCTGACGAGCCTCGGGCTGCTGCTCGTGTCGCTGGTCGCCGTGGTGGGCCTCGCCAAGGTCGAGTCGCCCGCGATCGAGGACGCCGTCGCGGCCGTGGGGTTCCCGCCGTCGTTCGTCGGCGTGGTGATCGCGGTTCTCGTGCTGCTGCCCGAGACCCTCGCCGCGGTGCGTGCCGCGCGACGGGGGCGGGTCCAGACGAGCCTCAACCTCGCCTACGGCTCCGCGATGGCGAGCATCGGCCTCACCATCCCGACCATCGCGCTCGCGTCGGTCTGGCTCGACGGCCCGCTCGTGCTCGGGCTCGGGCCGACGCAGCTGGTGCTGTTCGTGCTGACGATGGTGATCAGCGTGCTGACGATCGTGCCGGGCCGGGCCACCCGCCTGCAGGGCGGCGTGCACCTGGTGCTGCTTGCCGCGTTCCTCTTCCTGGCCGTCAGTCCCTGAGCAGCGCGGCCACGGCGTCGACCACGACCTCGCGCCGCCGCTCGAGCGGGATGGCCTCGATGTGGGCGCCGACCTCGGGTGTCACGGCACTCCACAGCGACGCCAGGTGCACGACCAGCGCCAGCAGCTCCACCGGCGAGTACCGGGTGGAGACGAGGCCGTCCTCCTGCGCCTTCGTGATGGCCGCGATCTTGTCGCGGGTGCTCGCCACGACCACCTCGACGGCCGCGTAGCCCTCGCCCTCCAGGCGGTACCACTTCGCGAGCCGCTCCTTGACCGGGTCGTCGACGAACCGGTCGAACAGCCTGCCCGCGTACCCGGGCAGGTCGGTGGCGTCGATGGGGGCCTGGCTCATGGTGTCGTTCGCCAGCTCGCTCATCACCGCCTCGAACAGGCCGTCCTTGTTCGTGAAGTAGTGGTAGATCTGCGCCTTGTTGCTGCGTGCCTCTGCGGCGATCCGGTCGACCCGCGCGCCCGCGATCCCGTGCTCGGCGAACTCCCTGGCCGCCGCGTCGAGCAGCCGCCGCCGCGTCGCCTCC
This sequence comes from Actinophytocola oryzae, assembly GCF_004364325.1. Classification (GTDB taxonomy): domain Bacteria; phylum Actinomycetota; class Actinomycetes; order Mycobacteriales; family Pseudonocardiaceae; genus Actinophytocola; species Actinophytocola oryzae. The sequence goes on from NZ_SOCP01000004.1 coordinate 175,279, forward strand.
GCGTCACCAGCCATCCCGCCACGATACCTGACTAACCGTCTAGTTGACAGCCGACCCGCTGCGTGCTTCTCTGGAGTGCAGAAGCTAACCAACTAGTCAGTTAGGAACGATCATGTCGAAGGTCTTCCTCGTCACCGGCAGCTCACGCGGCCTCGGCCGCGAGATCGCGGAGACGGTGCTCGCCGCGGGCCACTCGCTCGTCGCGACCGCCAGGAAGCCGGAACAGCTGGCCGACCTCGCCGGCCGGTACGGCGACCGGGTGGCGACCGTGGCACTGGACGTCACCGACCAGGCGGCGGCCGCCGAGGCGGTGCGGGTCGCGGTCGAGGAGTTCGGCAGGCTCGACGTCGTGGTCAACAATGCCGGCTACGCCAACACCGCGTCCGTCGAGGACATGACGGCCGAGGACTTCCGCGCGCAGGTCGACGCGAACCTGTTCGGGGTGGTCAACGTCACCAAGGCCGCGCTGCCGGTCCTGCGGGAGCAGGGCGGTGGGCACATCGTCCAGGTGTCGTCGGTCGGTGGCAGGGTGACCACACCCGGCCTGTCGGCCTACCAGGCGGCGAAGTTCGCGGTCGGCGGGTTCTCGGAGGTGCTCGCGCAGGAGGTCGCGCCGCTCGGCATCAGGGTCACGGTCCTCGAGCCCGGTGGCATGCGGACCGACTGGGCGGGCTCGTCCATGACCGTCCACCCGGTGTCGCCCGCCTACGAGCCGACCGTCGGCCGCGTGAACGCGTTGCGGGACAAGCTGATGGGTCAGGCCGCGAGCGACCCGGCGAAGGTCGCGGACGTGGTGCTGGAGGTGGTGGAGCTGGACGACCCGCCGGTGCGCCTGCTGCTCGGCAGCGACGCGGTGGCGTTCGCGTCGTCGGTGGAACGGGCACGGGCGGACGCGGACGAGCGGTGGCGCGAGCTGTCGGTGTCCACGGACTACGCCGACCTGACCGACTCCAACATCGACCCGTTGGGCACGCTCCGGGGATAGGGTTCGGAAATGATCCATGTGGCTCTGTTGCGCGGCATCAACCTCGGCTCGAGGCGTCGCGTCGCGATGGCGGACCTGCGGTCGTGGCTGACCGACCTCGGGTACGAGAACGTGCGCACGTTGCTGCAGAGCGGGAACGCTGTGTTCGAGACCGGCAGGAAGCCGGCCACGGTGCGCAGGGAGCTGGAGTCGGCGCTCGCCGAGGGCGCCGGCTTCACTGTCGACTGTGTACTACGCACCGGGCCGGAGCTGCGTGCCGTGGTCGAGGCGGACCCCTTTCGCGACGTGGTCACCGATCCCACCCGGTACGCCGTGTCCTTCCTGGACGGACCGGGGGACTGGCCGGAGATCGACCCGGCGGAGTACGAGCCGGAGCTGGTGCACCTCGCCGAGCGCGAAGCCTATTTCTGGCTGCCGGGCGGCTTCCAGAAATCCAGGCTGATGGCCGCGTTCCCCACGAGGAAAGGCCAGGTGGCCACGGTCCGCAACTGGAACACGGTCACGAAACTCCTGGCGATGGCGGAGGCGTAGTCCAAGCCGGGACCGACTGGTCGGACCATGCCGCCCGATTCTGGTCACCGCGATCTCGTCTCTACCATCACTTGCCATGTCCGGTCTCAGCTTGTTGACCCTCAACATCGGCAGCCCGTCGGAAGAACGTGCCCACCGGCAGCTGGCGTGGCTCGCCACCAGGCACGAGGACGTCCTCGTGCTGACCGAGACCAGGACGAGTGACGGCTGCCAACACCTGGCCGACGCGTTCCGGACCGCCGGATACGCCGTCCTGTACCCGAAACCGGCGCCGACCGAGTGTGGCGTGATGGTAGTCAGCAAACTTCCGGTCCAAGCCGACCCGATCGGCAAACTCGTGTCATATCTACCCGATCGGGTGACAGGGGTAATGATTTCCACCCAGGCGGGCCTTGTTCGCGTGCTGGGCACCTACGTCCCGACCAGGGACGCGACCGCGGAGAAGACGGAACGCAAGCGGCGCTTCCTTTCCGAGTTCTCCGCCGCGCTCGGCACGCCGGGACTCGCCGAGGCGGGCACGCAGACCGTGCTGCTCGGCGACCTCAACATCGTCGAGCCGGACCACGAGCCGGTGTACACGTCGTTCCGGTGGTTCGAGTACGACTTCTACCGGGGCCTCACGGACAAGCACGGGCTCGTCGACGCCTTCCGCCACCTGTACCCAGAACAGGTCGAGCACAGCTGGATCGGCCGCTCCGGCGACGGTTACCGCTACGACCACGCACACTGCAGCAAGGCGCTGGCCGAGGACCTGGTCGAGTGCGAGTACGTGCACGAGCCGAGGACCACGCGGCTGACCGACCACTCAGGACTGTCGCTGCGTTTCGGTTGTGGGGTCGGCAGTCGGCTCGACACCTGCGACCCCTTCGAGGCGGCTATGCCGCCGACCCTGTTCTAGGAAGGTGACATCAGCTTGGCGGCACGCCGCCGTGCGAGAACTGCCTGCCTGTGCATGCGCACGGCCTCGGTCCCGGCCAGGTCACCCGCGAGGCGGTCGAGCAGGTGGGCCTTGCGGCTGTACCAGTCGGCGACCTCGTGGACGCCGGCGCGTGGGCCGGGCACTGCCCGCATCACGATGCCCATCTCTTCCAGCGTTGTCATGGGAAAAGTGTGACTCCGGTCACCAATTACCCACCAGTGTCCGGGAACTCAGTGCGCGGTTAATGCCCCACGGGGCCACCGTGACGGATTCACGCCGCCAGATAGGGGTTGTGCGCGAGGATCGAGGCGATCCGCGCCCACCACGCGCCCAGTGTCGGCTCACCCGCGAGGTCCGCGTAGGTCACGGGAAGGCCGAGCACGCGTAACTCGTTGACGAGACGCATGAAGCCGAGCGAGTCGAGGCCGACCGCGATCAGGTCGGTGTCGTCGGACAGGTCGGCGGCCGGCACCTCCGCCACGCGGGCGATGGCGGCCACGAGGCCTTCTCGGGTCATCGCCGCAGCTGTCACACCGTCAGCGTCGCACCGGGTCCTCGAACTGAGCACGAATCCCTCTTGCGCGCATACCGTGGGGGGGTATGGTAGGCTTGAGGCAGGAGCCGGACGACGAGGAGCGACGGGTGACGACGAACACGTACACGGTGACCGGGATGACCTGCGCGCACTGCGTGGGGTCGGTGCGCGAGGAGGTGTCGTCGATCCCCGGCGTGACGGACGTCCAGGTCGACCTCGAGACCGGCCGCGTCACCGTCACCAGCGACGACCCCATCGACGTGGAGACCATCCGGGCCTCCGTCGACGAGGCCGGGTACGAGCTGGCGAGCTGACACCGATGGCCGGCACGGGCGCGGGGCGCAGGATCGGCGGGCTGACCCTCGTGGTCGCCGCCGTGTTCGGCGGCGCCTACGGGATCGGGCAGCTCTCCGGGCCGATCGGCAACCAGCCTGCCGCCGCCGAGGAGCACGACGGCATGGCCGAGCAGGAGGGCCACGGTGCGGAGCACACCGCCCCGGTCCCGAAGGGCCTGCAGGTCAGCCAGGACGGCACGTCCTTGCAGGTGCTGTCGAGTGGCCTGGCCGCGGGCACCCCGTCGGACTTCGCGTTCCGGATCGTCGGTCCTGACGGCCACGCGGTCACGAAGTTCGCCGAGACGCACGACAGGAACATGCACCTCATCGTCGCGCGCCGCGACCTGTCCGGCTTCCGGCACGTCCACCCCGAGATGGCCGCCGACGGCACCTGGCGCGTCCCACTGACCCTCGCGGGCGCGGGCGACTACCGCGTCTTCGCCGACTTCCTCCTGCCAGGCGCGGAGGACGGTCTGACGCTCGGCGCGGACGTCCCGGTCTCGGGTGCCTACACCCCGGTCCCGCTGCCCGCGCCGGCGCTGACCTACGCCGTCGACGACTACCGCGTGACACTGTCCGGTGAGCTGACCCCGGGCACGACGAGCAGGCTGACCCTGACCGTGGACAGGAACAGCGTGCCGGTCACCGACCTGCAGCCCTACCTCGGCGCATACGGCCACCTGGTCGCGCTGCGCCAGGGCGACCTCGCCTACCTGCACGTCCACCCGGAGGAGTCGAAGCGGGCCGGGCCGTCGATCGTGTTCTACGCGGAGGTGCCCTCGACCGGCACGTACCGCCTGTTCCTGGACTTCAGGCACGGAGACGTGGTCCGCACCGCCGAGTTCACCGTCGTCGCGGGGGAGCACGGACATGAGTGACGTCGAGCTGGTCATCGGCGGGATGACGTGCGCGTCGTGTGCCGCGCGGATCGAGAAGAAGCTCAACCGCATCGGCGGCGTCGAGGCGAGCGTCAACTACGCCACCGAGAAGGCGCTGGTCACGGCGACGGACGTACCGACGGAGGACCTGATCGCGACCGTCGAGAAGATGGGCTACACCGCCCGCGTCCCGGCCGTCGAGGTCGCGGTGGCGGCGCCGGCGGACGCCGAGGTCCTGGCACTGCGCACCCGTCTGCTGGTCAGCGTGGTGCTGACCGTGCCGGTGGTCGTGCTCGCGATGGTCCCGGCCTTCCAGTTCGACTACTGGCAGTGGGCGTCGCTCGTGCTCGCCGCGCCGGTGATCGTGTGGGGCGCGCTGCCGTTCCACCGCGCCACGTGGCTGAACCTGCGGCACGGCGCGGCCACCATGGACACGCTCATCTCGATGGGTACGACCGCCGCGTTCGCGTGGTCGCTCTACGCGTTGTTCCTCGGCACGGCCGGGGTTCCCGGCATGGAGCACCCGTTCCGGCTGACCGTCGAGGCGAGCGACGGCAGCGGCAACATCTACCTCGAGGTCGCGGCCGGCGTCACGACCTTCATCCTGGCGGGCCGGTACTTCGAGGCCCGCGCGAAGAGCCGCGCCGGTTCGGCGCTGCGGGCGCTGTTGTCGCTGGGCGTCAAGGACGTCGCGGTCCTGCGTGGCGGGCTGGAGACCAGGGTCGCGATCGAGCGACTGGCCGTCGGCGACCGGTTCGTCGTGCGGCCGGGCGAGAAGATCGCGACCGACGGGATCGTCGAGGAGGGCGCCTCCGCGGTCGACGCGAGCATGCTGACCGGCGAGTCGCTGCCCATCGAGGTGTCGGCGGGCTCGCAGGTGGTCGGCGCGACGGTCAACGTCGGCGGCAGGCTGGTCGTGACGGCGACGAGGATCGGCGCGGACACGCAGCTCGCGCAGATGGCCAGGCTGGTCGAACAGGCGCAGACGGGCAAGGCGGCCGTGCAGCGGCTGGCGGACCGGGTGTCGGCGGTGTTCGTGCCGGTCGTGATCGTGCTGGCGTTCGGCACGCTGGGTTTCTGGCTCGGCGGCGGGGCCGATCCGTCGGCCGCGTTCACCGCCGCGGTGGCCGTGCTGATCATCGCGTGCCCGTGTGCGCTGGGGCTGGCGACACCGACGGCCCTGCTCGTCGGCACCGGGCGCGGGGCGCAGCTGGGGATCCTGATCAAGGGCCCGGAGGTGCTGGAGTCGACGCGGCGCGTGGACACGGTGGTGCTGGACAAGACCGGCACCCTCACGACCGGCCGGATGTCACTGGTGGACGCGGCCGTCGCCGACGGTGTGGGCGAGGAGCAGCTCCTGCGACTGGCGGGGGCGCTGGAGGACGCGTCGGAGCACCCGATCGCGCGGGCCGTGGCGGACGCGGGCCGCGCGGTTGGCCCGCTGCCACCGGTCACGGACTTCGTTGCCCTGGAAGGACTCGGCGTCCGGGGCACGGTCGAGGGCCATCTCGTGGCCGCGGGCCGCGTGGTGGACGACGAGTGGCTGCCCGCGCTGCCGGAGTCGCTGGCCGAGACCAAGGCGGCGTCGGAGGCGCAGGGCCGAACGGTGATCACGGTCGCGTGGGACGGGTCGGTGCGCGGCCTGCTGATGGTCGCCGACACGGTGAAGCCGACGAGCGCCGAGGCGGTGGCCCGCCTGCGTGCGCTGGGCCTGACCCCGGTGATGCTGACCGGTGACAACGAGACGGTGGCCCGTTCGGTGGCGGCCCAGGTCGGCATCGACGAGGTGATCGCGGGCGTCCTGCCGGCAGGCAAGGTCGAGGCGATCGAGCAGCTCCAGTCGGCCGGGCGGGTGGTGGCCATGGTCGGCGACGGCGTCAACGACGCGCCCGCACTCGCCCAGGCGGACCTGGGGCTCGCCATGGGCACGGGCACGGACGTGGCCATCGAGGCCAGCGACCTGACCCTGGTCCGAGGCGACCTCCGCGCGGCGGTCGACGCCATCCGCCTGTCCCGCCGCACCCTCGCGGTCATCAAGGGCAACCTGTTCTGGGCGTTCGCCTACAACGTGGCGGCCATTCCGCTGGCCGCCGCGGGCCTGCTGAACCCCATGCTCGCCGGCCTGACCATGGCGGCCAGCTCGGTCTTCGTGGTCACCAACAGCCTGCGGCTGCGCCGGTTCACCGTGCCGAGGGACGAAACCCCCGCGACACCGGATCCCGTGGCGACCCGGCAGGAGCTGCAGGCGGCTTAACGCACTGAAGGACGCCTTCCTAACGCTGGGCGTTACGAAGGCGTCCTTCAGTGCGTTCGGGCGGGGGCCTAGTAGCCGCGGACCCGGCGGATCGTGTCGCGGTACCAGAGTGCGCTCTGCTTCGGGGTGCGGACCTGGGTGTCGTAGTCCACGTGCACCAGGCCGAACCGCTTCGCGTAGCCGTAGGACCACTCGAAGTTGTCCATCAGCGACCACGCGAAGTAGCCCCGCACGTCCGCGCCCTGCTGCCGCGCCGCCGCGACCGCCGCGATGTGGGCCGACAGGTACGCCGTGCGGTCGTGGTCGGCCACGAAGCCGGACGGGTCGGGCAGGTCGTCGAACGCCGCGCCGTTCTCCGTGATCACGAGCGGGATGCCCGGGTACTCCTTCGACAGCCGCACGAGCAGCTGCGTGAAGCCCTCCGGCACGATCTCCCAGTCCATGGCCGTCACCGGGCGGCCGAACGGAACTGTGGACGAGACGGGGTTGCCGTCCGCGTCCTCGGTCCGCCCGTCGGCGTCCACCCCCGAGAACCGGTGGCTCGAGTAGTAGTTGACGCCGAGCACGTCGATCGGCTGGCTGATGATCGCGAGGTCGCCGTCGATCACCGGCATCTTGATCCCACGCACGGACAGGTCGTCCATGATGTCGCCCGGGTACTGCCCGCGCAGCAACGGGTCCAGGTAGATCCGGGCGCCGAGGCCGTCCGCCCGCCGCGCGGCCTCCTGGTCCGCGAGGCTCTCGGTCGCGGCCGTGGCCGTGCCCATGTTGAGCGTGATGCCCAGCTGGATCGGCTCGGTCGCGGCCGCCCGCATCCGTTGCGCGGCAAGGCCGTGGCCGAGCAGCAGGTGGTGCACGGCGTCCATCGCGTCGCCGAAGTCCTGCCGGCCGGGCGCCTGGCGGCCCTCGTAGTAGCCGAGCATCGCCGAGCACCACGGCTCGTTCAGCGTCGTCCACGTACGCACGCGGTCCTGCAGCCGGTCGAACACCAGCATCGCGTAGTCCGCGAACCGGTACGCCGTGTCGCGCTCCGGCCAGCCGCCCGCGTCCTCCAGCTCCTGCGGCAGGTCCCAGTGGTACAGCGTGACCCACGGATCCACATTGGACCGCAGCAGCTCGTCCACCATGCGGTCGTAGAAGTCCAGACCCGCCTCGTTCGCCGGGCCCCGGCCACCCGGCTGTACCCTCGGCCACGCGACGGAGAACCGGTAGACGTCCACGCCGAGCGACTTGATCAGCGCGATGTCGGCAGGCATCCGGTGGTAGTGGTCGCAGGCCACGTCACCGTTCTCGCCGCCCTCGACCATGCCGGGGGTGCGGCAGTAGGTGTCCCAGATGGACGGTCCGCGCCCGTCCTCGTCGTGTGCGCCCTCGATCTGGTAGGCGGACGTCGCGACCCCCCACCGGAAGTCCGTCGGCAGGCTCGCGATCAGCGCCGCCTCGTCCGCGGACTCCCGTGTCACCGTGGTATCCAAAGATCCACCCTCCGTATCAGTTGCTCACTTCGACAAGCTTCGTTCGGCCACGTGCAGCCAGCACGCCACCTCCCGATCGCCCGTGGGCTGTGCCGTCAACATCGGCGTCTGGTCCGCACACGGCTCGAACTTCTTGGGACAGCGGGGATGGAACGCGCACCCGCTCGGCATGGCCCGCAGGTCGGGCGGCGAGCCGGGGATGCCGGTCAGCTCGCGGCGCGGTCCGCGCAGCGCGGGGAAGGAGTGCAGCAGACCGTCGCTGTACGGGTGCAGCGACTCGCGGTACAGGTCCGCCGCCCGCGCCGACTCGACTATCGAGCCCCCATACATGATCGCGATCCGGTCGGAGAACTCCACGAGCAACGACAGGTCGTGCGTGATGAACAGGACGGAGAACCCGATCCGTTCCCGCAGCTCCACCAGCTGCGCGAGGATCTGCCGTTGCATCACCACGTCCAGCGCGGTGGTCGGCTCGTCCATGACCACGACACGCGGCTCCAGCGCGAGCGCCATCGCGATCATCACCCGCTGCCGCATGCCACCGGAGAGCTGGTGCGGGTAGCTGTTCAGCCGGTCCGCGTTGATGCCGACCAGCTTCAGCAGGTCCTTGGCACGCGAGCGCTGCACCGCGCGGCTGGTCCTCGGCTCGTGCGCCGCGATCACGTCACACAGCTGGGTCGCGATCGTGTGCACCGGGTTGAGCGAGTTCATCGCGCCCTGGAAGACGATCGAGACCTCGGCCCACCGGAACCGCCGCAGCCGCGAGGTGGACAACGTCAACAGGTCGACGGGTTCGCCGTCGCGCGGGTGGTAAAGCACGCTCCCGCCGGTTATCACACCAGGAGGTGGCAGGAGCCGCAGCATCCCGTAGGCCAGCGTGGACTTCCCCGAGCCGCTCTCCCCGGCCAGTCCGAGAACCTCGCCACGGTGCAGCGTGAGACTCACGTCCCGCACCGCGTGCACGCCCTCGTCGCCGAGGCCGTAGTTCACGTTGAGGTTCTTGATCTCCAGAACGGGCTCGCGCAGCTCCGCCTCCCCGGACCTGTCCCTGTTGGTCGCGTTGGCTTGTTCGTGTGCGGCCTGGTCACGTACTTGTGGCTGGCTTGCGCCACGTTCCCCTGAGGCGGTGGTTTTCGAGGGCGGCCGGGACTCGTTCATTTCCCGCGTCCTTTCGCTGGAAGAACCGGCGTGTAGCCGACCCGCATCTTGACGCCGTGGACCGTCGAACCCGCACTGGACCGCAGACGCGGGTTGACGTACTCGTCGATGCCGAAGTTCAGCAGCGCCAGACCCGTGCCCAGCAGGGCGATCGCGACGCCGGGTGGCACGAACCACCACCACGCGCCCTGCGCGAGTGCCTGCTGGCTCTGCGCCCAGAACAGGATCGCGCCCCAGTTCCACTCGGAAACCCCTGGCACGCCGATGAAGGCGAGTGTGATCTCCGAGAGCACCGCGAAGATCACCGTGCCGATGAAGCTCGCCGCGATCACCGCGGTCAGGTTCGGCAGGATCTCGAACCCGATGATCCGCCACGTCGACTCGCCGGTCGCCCGCGCGGCCTCCACGTAGTCCCTGCGGCGCAGGGAAAGCGTCTGCGCCCGCAGCACCCGTGCGCCCCACGCCCACGACGTGCACCCGATCACGAGCGCGATCGTCATGTCGTCGGTGTCGGGCAGCGACAGCGTGATGATCAGGATCAGCGGCAGGGCCGGGATCACGAGGAACACGTTGGACAGCGCGGAAAGGCTCTCCGAACCGAGCCCGGACAGATACCCGGACGTCACGCCGATGACGACGCCGAGCACCGTCGCCACGACGCCCGCGACGAGCCCGACGAGCATGACGCTGCGCGAGCCGTCGAGCATCTGGCTGAACAGGTCCTGCCCGAGGTGCGTGGTGCCGAACCAGTGGTCACCCGACGGCGGGATGAGCAGCTGGTCGCCGCGCTTGCCGGGGTCGTACGGCGCGAGCATCGGCCCGAAGATCGCGAGCAGGCAGAAGAACCCGAAGAGCACCATCCCGATGACGGCCTTGCGGTTGGCGAGGAACCGCAGCCGCCTGCGGCGTCTCCTGCTCGACGGCGGGGGAGCCTCGTCGGGTGGCAGGACCGACATGGTGTCGGCGGCAGGCATCGCCATGGCTCAGCCCTCCTTCCTGGTGCGCGGGTCCAGCAGGAGGTAGATCAGGTCCGCCAGCAGGTTCGCGACCAGCACCGACAGCGTGATCATCAGGAAGATGCCCTGCACGAGCGGGTAGTCCTTCGCGCCGACCGCCTGGAACAGCTGGAACCCGACGCCGGGGTAGGAGAACACGATCTCGACGAGCAGCGTGCCGCCGACGATCAGCCCGAGCGACAGCGCGAAGCCGGAAACGTTGGGCAGCAACGCGTTGCGTGCCGCATAGTTGATCATCACCCGACGCTCGGACAACCCCTTGGCGTGCGCGACGGTGATGTAGTCCTCCGAGGACACCGTGAGCATCATGTTGCGCATCGACAGGACCCAGCCGCTCATCGACGTGATCAGGATCGTGATGGCGGGCAGGAGGCTGTGGTAGACCGCGCTCCACACGAAGTCCATGTCCCAGCTCGGCACGACACCGGGGTCGTAGCCACCGGACGACGGGAAGGCGCCGCCCTGGTCGGCGAACAGCGTGATGGCGACGAGGCCGAGCCAGAAGTAGGGGATCGACGACAGGAACGTCGTGACCGGCATGACCACGTCGACCCACGAGCCACGCCACCACCCGCCGAGCACGCCCAGGAGCGTGCCGAGGAAGAAGCTGACGACCGTCGTGAGGCCGACGAGGCCGAGCGTCCAGGGCAGCGAGTCGGAGAGGACCTCGGACACCGGCGTGGGGAAGAACGTGAACGAGAGGCCCAGGTCGCCCCGGAAGAGCTGGCCGAGGTAGTCGACGTACTGCGAGACGATGCTCTTCTGGTGGTCGAGCCCGAAGAGGATGTAGAGGGACTGGATGGCGTTCGCGTCGAGCTGCCCGCGCGAGCGCGCGATCAGCGACTGCACGGGGTCGCCGGGGATGAGCCGGGGGAGGAAGAAGTTGATCGTGATGGCGGCCCACGCGGTGAACACGTAGAACCCGATGCGGCGCAGGAGGTAACCCATCAGCTCGCCTCCTCGGCCACGGTCTTCGGGTCGTACAGCCAGCACGCGGCCCAGTGCGGACCGTCCCCGTTGGACTCGACGGCGAGGCGTGGCGGTGTCTCGACCCTGCAGCGGGCCATGACGTGCGGGCAGCGCGGGTTGAACCGGCACCCCGCGGGCGGGGCGATCAGGCTCGGCGGCTCGCCGGTCCCGCCGTCCTCGACGTCCAACGCCTGGCCCGCGATGCGGTCCGGGTCCGGCGCCGACGCGATGAGCAGCCGCGTGTAGGGGTGCGCGGCGTGCTGGGTGACCGCCTCGCCGCTGCCGCCCTCGACGACCTGGCCCGCGTACATCACGAGCACCTCGTCGGCGAAGTAGCGCGCCGACGCGATGTCGTGGGTGATGTAGAGGATGGCCAGGTTGAGGCGGTCGCGCAGGTCACGGAGGAGGTTCAGCACCCCGAGCCGGATGGAGACGTCCAGCATGGACACCGGCTCGTCGGCGAGCAGCACCTCCGGCCCGGCCGCGAGCGCCCGCGCGATGGCCACCCGCTGGCGCTGCCCGCCGGACAGCTCGTGGGGGAACTTCGACAGGAACCGCTCCGGCGGCGTGAGCGCCACCCTCGTGAGCAGCTCCGCCGCGGTGGCGTCGCTGTGGTGGATCTTCAGCGCCCGCGTGAGGTGGTAGCGCACGGTGTGGATGGGGTTCAGCGACGCGAACGGGTCCTGGAACACCATCTGGACGCGCCTGCAGTAGGCGCGGAACCCCCGCCCGTGCGCGTTGACCGGCTCGCCGTGCAGGAGCACCTTGCCGCCGGTCTGCCTGACGAGCTGGGCCATGACCCGGGCGACGGTCGACTTGCCCGACCCGGACTCGCCGACCATCGCGGTGACCCGCCCCCGCCGCAGGACGAAGTCGACGTGGTCGACGGCGTGCACGGCCCGCTGCTCGCCGAAGAGCGTGCGCAGCCTGCGCCTGATCGGGAAGTGTTTGGTGAGCCCAGCCGCCTCCAGCACCACGTCGGTGGTGCCGGAGGCGGCCGGTGCGTTACTCGCGGTCATCGGAGCCCTTTGTCCACAGCAGCGAAGTTGTCCACAACCCACCGGTAACAACGAGGCCATACGGCCCCGCACCGGTAGACTGGCAAGGCGGGACGCCCCCGGGATCGGGTGGGGGCTGGGCAACGCGCGCGCGAGATCATTGTGCGCCCCTTACTACGCCGGCTTCAGGTGCAGGATGATGTCCAGCGCGTTGGGCTGCGTGGGCTGGACCGGTGCGTACTGGTTGTTCTCGTCCGGCCAGCCGACCCAGTGGAGGGTGCTGTACTCGCCACCCGCGTTGGCCGCACCGGTGACCAGGACCGGCGCCTGCTCGACGTAGATCTTCTGCAGCTCGTCCATCGCCGCCTTGCGGGAGGCGTCGTCCGCCGCGTTCGCGTACTGGTCGAGCGCGGTGGTGGCCTCGGCGTTGCGGAAGCGGCCCCAGTTGCCGTTGACGCCGGACTGACCCTGCGGCTTGTACAGTGCACCATCCATCATGGACTGGTACAGGTCGTACGGGGTCGCGCCGTTGTTGGTCCAGTGCATGACGGCCTCGAACTGCCCGGCGTCCACGTTGGACGTCCAGTTGTCCTGGTTCGCCTTGTCGACCGTGGCGGCGATGCCGATGTCGGAGAAGTTGTCCTTCAGGATCTCGAGCGTGGTGATGTAGTCGGACCAGCCCGCCGGGTCGGACAGGGTGATCTTCACCGGCTGGCCGGTCGGGTCGACCAGGCTGTCACCCTGATAGGTGAACCCGTTGTCCGTCAGGAGCTTCTTCGCGCCGTTGACGTCGACCTTGAAGGTCTTGTCCTTGTAGTCGTCGGCGAGGAACGAGTCACCCGCGGGTGTCGGGATGCCGGTGACGCTGGTGACCTCCGGGTAGAAGTAACCCGACTCGGCCTGGGTGAAGACGTCCTTGCGGTTGATGACCATGTTCATCGCGCGGCGCAGGATCGGGTTGTCGAACGGCTTCTGCTCGGTGTTGAGGAACAGGCCGTGTACACCGAGCACCGGCGGGAACCACAGCTTGTGGTGCTGCGGGTCCTTGTTGACGTAGACCGCCTTGTAGTTCGAGATGAACGTGAACGCCCACTCGGACGAGCCGTTCGCCAGCGCGGTGGTCTGCGCGTTGTTGTCGGTGTAGGAGGTGTAGCGCAGCTCCTTCACCTTCGGCAGGTCCTGCCAGTAGTCCTTGCGCACCGTCAGCGTGACGGTCTGCGGCGTGAAGGTCTTCAACGTGTACGGGCCACTGCCCACCGGGTCCTTCACGGTGTCGGTGGCGGGGTCGGACATCTTCTCCCACTGGTGCTTGGGCACCATCGGGGTCTGGGTCAGGATGTCCATCTGGTTCACGAACTGGGAGGCGCTGAAGGTCACGGTGACCTTGTTGCCCTCGGCGGTGACGTCGCCGTAGGGGATCGCGTTGATGTTCAGCGCGGGCGTGGTCTTCAGCAGCGTGAACGTGTACGCGATGTCCTCGGCCGACAGCGGCTGGCCGTCGGACCACTTCACGTTGTCGCGGATCGTCAGCTCGAGCTTGTGGTAGTTCTCCGACCAGGTCCACTCCGTGGCGAGCCACGGCTTGCCGTCCTCGGCGGGCTTGACCTGGTTGAACATCACGAGGGGCTCGTAGAGCGCCCACCGGTACCCGAGCGAGTTGCTCGCGGCGGACGGGAGGAACGGGTTGTGGTTCTCCGTCTGCGGGCCGTTGGGCATACCGACGTTGAGCACGCCGGCCTCGTTGTCGGCGGCGTCGGTGGTGCCGTCACCACACGCCGCCAGACCGGAGAGTACGAGTAACGCCGCGGCGACGGCCACGGCCTTTCGCCTGAGTCGCATGGGACCGGACTCCTTTGTCGGGAAAGGGAACGTTTTCGCGGAGCTTGCGGAGCGATCATGAACACTGTGGCCGAACCCGCCTGGAGGCGAAGTCAACTCGGTGAGCCGGGTCACGTCAATAACGAACAAGTAACGAACTTAGTCTTATTTCAAGACGCGAATAAAGGCGCTATCGTTCGGCTGGCTAGGCTGACCCGATCGGTTGAAGGGATGGTGGCTCATGCGGCCGAGACGTGCGACGGTCCGCGACCTGCGAAGGCGCAACCGGTCGACGCTGCTGTCCACCCTGTTCTTCGACGGGCCGCTGTCCCGCCACGAGCTCGGCGGCCACACCGGCCTGTCGGCCGCGACCGTGAGCAACGTGGTGGGTGAGCTGATCGACGACGGCCTGGTGGTCGAGGCGGGGCTGGTGGAGTCCGACGGCGGCCGCCCGCGCGTGCTGCTGCGGGTCAACCCGGCCTACGGCCACGTGGTGGGCATCGATGTCGGCGAGACCGGCGTGACCATGGAGATCTTCGACCTTGCCATGACCCGGCTCGCCACGGTCGTGCGGCCACTCGGTGGCGAGCGCGCGCACGACGTCGCCGTGGTCGGCCGGATGATCGCCGAGGGCTTCGGCGAGCTGCTGCGGGTGGCTGGCGTGAGCGACGACTCGCTGATCGGCGTTGGCATCGGCGTGCCGGGCACGGTCGAGCAGGGCGCCACGGTCCGCGTGCACGCCCAGACCATCGGCTGGGACGGCGTCGAGCTGGCGGCCCTGTTGCGCGCGGAGGGCATCACGGTTCCGGTCTTCGTCGAGAACGGCGCGAAGACGCTGGGCCAGGCAGAGATGTGGTTCGGCGCCGGCCGGGGCACCCGGCACGCCGTGATCGCGCTGATCGGCTCAGGGGTTGGCGCCACGGTGATCACCGACGGCACCACCTACCGGGGCGCGACGAGCAGCGCGGGGGAGTGGGGCCACACCACGCTCATGTTCAACGGCCGCCCCTGCCGCTGCGGCGCGCTCGGGTGCCTGGAGGCCTACGTCGGCGCGGAGGGCATCCTCGACCGCTACCGCAGAGCCCGTGGCGGCCGGGCGATCCCGCGTACCGACGAACAGTCCCAACTGGACTTCCTCCTCGACTCGGTCGAGCGGTCCTCGACCGCCGCGGACATCGTCGCAGCGACCGTCGGCTACCTCGGTGCCGGGATCTCCAACCTGGTCAACCTGTTCAACCCGGAACGCATAGTGCTCGGCGGTTGGGCGGGGGTGGCGCTGGGTTCCCGGCTGCTGCCCGAGATCCGCACCGCCACGGCCGCGCACGCACTGCGCCACGCCTACGAGCAGACGTCGATCGTCCTGTGTGAGCTCGGGCAGGACGCGGTCGCCGTCGGCGCCGCGACCCTGCCCGTCGAGACCCTGCTGAACCTTGGGTCGGACCCGAGGGTCCGGCCCAAGGTCCCCGCCATCTAGGGGTAGTTCGGCAGGTAGCTCACCTGGTGCGGCTGGTTCGCCACCTCACCGGTGTCGTTGATGACGCGGTTGATGGTGCCGACGCCACCCAGCGAAACCGTTACCAGGTCGTGGAAACGGACGCCGGAACGGTTCGGCGCCTCGAAGCCCCGGCTCGCGGTCACCGCGGGGTTGGTGTTGAAGAAGCAGTACACACCAAGCCCCCACGCCTCGTGCGTGGTGACGTTGTCGCCCACCTTGTACGCGGCCCAGCCGAGCGCACCACCGCCGCTCGAACCCCACGTCGCGTTGTTCGGCGGGTCGTAGGGCATCTCGTTCTGGAAGAAGTACGTCCGGCCGCCGTTGCCGTTCCAGACGACGTTGTACTGCTGGTAGTGCTCGACGAACAACCCGTACATGATCACGTTGTTGCCGTTGACCACCAGGCCGTTCTGGGCGGTGTTGGTGTTCCACCCGATGCCCGTGCCGTGGTCGCCACGCCACAACCACATGTGGTCGCCGATCACGTCGTTGCTGTTGACCTGCAACGAGACCGTGGCCTTGCCCGCGTGCTGGCCGCCGACCCGGAAGAACACGTCGTGCAGCGACGACGGGTTCGCCGAGTGGCTCGCGGACGACCCGGCCGGACCCATCTGCACCAGCGTCGGCGAGTTCTGCGGGCCCGCGTCGATCAGCATGCCCGCGAGCTTCACACCGTCCACATCGGACACCGTGATGGCCGGCAGGCCGGTGTCCGGGGTGAGCGTCGCGAGGCCGAGGCCGAGCACGACCGTGTTCGGGTTGGTGACGCGGATCGTGTCGTTCAGGTGGTGGACACCCGGCGCGAACAGCAGGTGCTTGCCCTGCGCCAGCGCCGCGTTGATGGTCGAAGCAGGCGTGCCCTCCTGGACGATGAAGAAGTTCGCCAGCGAGATCGACGTGCCTGCCGGGTTGCCGCCACCCCACGAGGTGCCGCGCGAGTTCTCCCGCAGTGCCGGGACGAACACCTGGTACTGCGACCCGTTCCAGTACAGGAACGGCTTCTCCCGGATCTTCGGCGTGTTGGCGACCACCGTGTGCGACGGGTTCGGGAAGTTCTGGGCCGGCGCGCCGTTCGTGCCGGTGAACACCATGTTCCAGACCGAGCCGTTCCAGCCGCCGTTCAGGTCGCTGTTGCGGGTGTAGAACTGCTGCTGTGAACCGGAGACGGCGACGCCGTCGATCCGCGAGTCGGCGATCAGGCCGCCGGAGGCCCAGCCGTCACCGCCGTTCCACAGCTGTACCTGGCCGGACAGGTGCATGCGCCGGTAGGGCGCCGCCTGTGAGACGGCCCAGCGCTCGATCTGTCCGGCCGGGAGGTGGACGTACATGTTCTCGGCGGAGCGCCAGAAGTTCTGCGTGGCGTTGCCGAGGTTGCCCGGGTTGTCGCCCTGCTGGAGCCAGTCGGCCTCGACGCGGACGTGCCCGTTGATGTTGACCTGGTCCGGCAGCAGCCCGAGCCCGGCGACCTGTGTGTAGAACCGCAGGTCGATGTCGGCGTTGTAGGTGCCGGGCTTGAACAGCACGGCGTAGCGCTGCGTGCCGAACTGGTTGGTGCGCATCGTGGACGCGATCGTGTTCACCCGTGACTGGATCGTCGACTGTGGAGTGGACGGGTCGAAGACGAACACGTTGGGCCCGAAGTTCGGGTTGACCGGGTCGGTCGGCGGGACGACCGGTCCGGTGCCACCGTCGTCGGTGAACACGCTCAGCTCCCACAGCGAGTAGCCGTACTGCGTGGCACGTGCCGTGCCGTTGACGCGCACGTAGCGGCCGGAGCCGGACACGTCGAGCGTCTGGTTCCCACCCGCGCCGGTGGTGGTGGAGTAGACGTTCGTCCAGCTGTTCCCGTCGTTGGACAGCTGGACCTGGAACGCACGCCCGAAGGCCGCCTCCCAGTTCAGCCCGACCCGGCAGACCTGCCGGGACGACCCGAGGTCGACCTGCAGCCACTGCGGGTCGGCGAAGGCGCTCGCCCAGCGGGTGCCGGTGTTCCCGTCGACGGCGGCACTCGCGGGCGTGCCGGCGTTCTCGGTGGAGGATGCGGTGGCGGGACGGTTGAGCGCGGCGTTGGTCGTGCCACACGCGAGGGGCGCGGCACTGGCGGCGGGTCCGACGGCAATAGCCGCCGCTGCGGTGACGAGCGCGGTGACAGCCACCAGCACCCGCCGGGATCGAGAGACGATCAGGCGTTTCATGGGACCACCTGTAAATCGATTCAGAGGAGCAGGGACGGTCCGGCACGGGCTCCGAAACCGCTCCCGGAACCGGTTCCGGACCTGTGACGCATTTAACAAGCAGGCAACATGACCGTCAAGGGGCGCTGCGAAACCGCAGGTGGGGCCCGGAGGGCGGGCTTAGGAGACCCGGTCGATCTGCGTCACGTTCCCGTTGTGGGTCTCCGCCGGTACCCGGACCCATCCTCTGTGGGTGTGGTGTCCGACGCAGACGCGCACCAGTGGCTTGAACTCCCCGGCGTCGATGCCGTCGTAGCCCTGGCAGACCGCCGACCGGTAGACCTGGTCACTGACGACCAGCACGAGTGGTTCGGCCGACTCGGCGAGCTGCTCCTTGAACTCCGGCGCGTCGAGCAGGCGGGTGGTCAGGTTGACGTCCTCGCCGTAGGGTGCCCGGCCGTCGGACAGGACGTCACCGGCGTGGATCGCGACACGTAGGCGCAGTCGCTGGCCGGGGTGCCTTCGTGCGTACTCCTCGAGCCGCGCGCGGAGCGCGGGCACGACGGCCCTGATCAACAAGGGCTTCGGGATCGAGTCGACCGGGCGGATCAGCACCATCACGCCGTCGCCCCGGTCGCTGAACTCGTCGCGGTGTTCCTGAGTGATGCCGCAGTCGACCAGGGCGCTCTCGACCGCCTGGTACATCGCGTCCCGGATGTGCCCTTGTTGGGCGTTGTTCCGCGACGTGGAGCCCTCGATGTCGACGGCCACGATCATCCGCTGATAGGGCTGCCGCTGGTTCGGCGGCGGTCGAAGGTCTGACAGCGAAGTGTTCATCACCACTCCCGACCCCTGGGGACCGAATGGCCGCGAGCCCAGGGTTTCAGTAAACTTCAGCGACTTGATAGAGCATTGGGAATATCGCCATGCGCAGCTTAAGTTGTCCGTCCGTGCTGGACAAGCCAGGTGCGGAGGGGTGTCACGGTTGCGACAATTGCGACGGAGTCGGCGGCAAATGCCATACGCAATTGCGTTCGACAGGGCTATACTGAAGCCTTGCTGAAGTTTGCTGAAGGGCGTGAAGTCAAGTGGCGGCCATCAGTGGGCGGGCCCGGCTGGCGTGGCGATTGCGGTCGCTGCGTGTTCGCCACTGGCCTGACCGGAACATCACGCAAGCCAGGCTCGGCGAGGCGCTCGGTGTGAGCCCGGCGTTGATCTCCTCATGGGAAAATACCGAGAATCACACGGTGCCGCCCGTGCATCGCTTGGACAGTTACGCTACCTTCTTCGCTAGCGAGCGGTCTGTCGAGTCCACTCCGTACCGAGTTCTGGCCATATCGGACTTGGCGGAGGACGAGCGGGTTCGCCGGAACGAACTTCTAACTGAACTCGTTGAACTCACCGACCCGACGCCGGACGACGAACCGTCCGGCGCGCCCTCTCCGTTCGATGGCACCCTGTGGCAGTTTCCACAGGGGGAAGACATCACGATCGTGTCTTCCGAACTACCTCACAAGCACCGTGTGCAGGTCCCTTACATGGACCCGCACATGCCGGATTTCATCGAGTCGTACAAGTATGCGGACCTGGATGCGTTGATCGAGCTCTTTGGACACCTCCGCGCGGCCAATCCCACGGCACGTGTGCACATCCGTGTCGGGAGTGAGATGGGCCCGGATGAGTATGCGAACCACCTGGTCCTGCTCGGTGGTGTCGACTGGAACCAGGTGACCGCGATTCTGCTGCCCGAGATCGAACTGGTGGTCCGACAGCTGCAGCGGCCGGAGGAGTCGAACCCGGGTGCTTTCGAGGTAGGCGAAGGGGAACAGCGTGAGGTGCTGAGCCCCGTGCTCAGAAGGTCGGGTGAACACGACGTGCTGAGAGAGGACGTCGCGCATTTCTACCGCTCGACCAACCCGTTCAACGTGAAGCGGACCATCACCATCTGCAACGGCATGTACCAGCGGGGGACGCTGGGTGTGGTGCGTGCGCTCACCGACGAGGAGTTTCGGAAACGCAATGACCACTACATCCACACCCGCTTCGCCGGTGCGGACACGTTCAGCATCATCAGCCGGGTGCGTGTGGTGAACGGCGTGGTCATCACGCCGGACTGGACCATGGCCGCGGATCGTCTGCACGAGTGGCCGGCGGAGCGAAGTGACGCTCGCTGAGTCCGAGCTCCTGGTCGAGAAGTCCGCGAACCACCACGGTCGCCACGACAAGCTCATCACCATCGCGTCGGCGGTAGCCGCGCAGCCGTGGGACCTGGACGCCATCATCGTGCCCACGGGGCGCAAGGCACCGGCCATGAAGCACTCGATCGAGCTGGCCGCGAAGTTGCACTGCACCCTGGTGGCGCTGTGCAGCAAGTGGTCCATCGCCACCGAGGTCGTCAAGCTCGCGCGACAGCATCCGGCGAAGGTGATCATCATCGACGCGACCGACCTGCCTCCCGCCATCCTGCCGCGCTTCAAGACCAGTGAGCTTCTCACTTCCACCCGGTTCAACCGAACGACCGACACGAGCCAGAAACGCAATCTCGGTCTGCTCCTCGCCCGTTTGTACGGCTGGCGGCGGGTCGTGTTCCTCGATGACGACATCACCATCCCCGATCACGAGGACCTGCGGATGGCAGCATGGCTCACCGAGGAGTACGCCGGTGTGGGACTGGCCATCGACGTGAACGACCCGGAGAGCTTCCCCGACAACTCGGTCGTGTGTCACGCATACCGGGACGCGGGTGGTGACCAGGGAATGTTCATCGGTGGCGGTGCGCTCGCCGCTGGATCCGAACTGTTCTCGTCATTCTTTCCCAACATCTACAACGAGGACTGGTTCTTCCTGCTCGGCGAGAAGAGGCTGCGACCAGTCACCTTGACCGGCAGGGCGCTGCAAAGGCCCTACGACCCGTTCGAGGACCGGCGCCGGGCGCAGGCGGAAGAGCTGGGGGACTGTCTGGCCGAAGGGCTTTTCTGGCTCCTCGATGCGGGCGGGTCCATCGCCGACACGGGGAAGCTCTACTGGGCGGAGTCCCTGAAACGGCGGCGCGACTTCATCGCGGAAGTGGTCCGCATGGTGACCGCGATGAAGGGGCAGACCAGGAAGCAGCTGAAGATGCTGAATTCGCTGCAGGCGGCCAGGGCGCGGTGCGTCCGCATCACACCCACGCTTTGCGACGACTACGTGTCGGCGTGGCAGGAGGATCGGGAGCGCTGGCGTGGTCATCTCGACATGTGCCAGGACAAGCATGGTTCGACCGATGTCGAGCAGGTGCTGTCGAACCTCGGGTTGGCGTCGCGATCGCGTTATCTGTGTTCCTGAGCGAGCTCTTTGACCATCACTCGACAGATCTCGACCTGCCTCGGTGCCGTGCCGTCCGTGAAGGTGAGGCACGTGATGCGGGGGTGGGGCCAGTCCGCGTAGTCGAGCCGGCGGTACAGATGCGTCGCGACGTGGTTGTCCTGCTCGACGGCCAGTGCGACGCGACGGTGACCGAGGCTCGCCAGCTTCTGTTCGGCGGTCCTGACGAGCTTGGTGCCGTACCCTCTCCTGCGGTGGGCGGGGTGGATCTCGAGGTGGTTGATCAGCGGCGTCTTCGGCAGGTGAAGGCGGATCTCCGGCTCCTCGGCCGGTTCGAGCCACAGGTACACGTCGCCGATCGGCCGGGTGCCCTCCCAGGCGGTCAGCAGGACGCCGTGGTTGCGGGCCTGGCGTTCGAGGCGGTCGATGAAGAACGGTCGCTGGCCCATCTCCCCGGTGAGAGCGGCCAGGTCCGTTTCGCGGGCTTCTCGAATGTGTAACTCGCGCATGACTTACAGTCACATTAGCTCAAAGCCACGCATTCTCGGCATAAAGTCCAAAGTGGACATCGTGTTCAGGCTGCGGGGGCGCTGTCCCTGACCACGAGTGAGGTCGGGATGACCAGTGGCTCGTCGCGGAGGGGGCCGCCGGACAGGTGGGAGAGCAGCAGTGTCGCCGCCGCCTCGCCCATCTCCCTGGACGGTTGGCGAATCGTCGTCAGGGCCGGTTGTGTGTGGGCCGCGATGGCGATGTCGTCGAACCCGATCACCGCGACGTCGTCCGGGACCGTCAGGCCCGCGGCGCGTAGGCCGTCGAGCACGCCCACCGCCATCAGGTCGTTGTGGGCGAACACGCCGTCGAACGGGACGTCGCCCGCCAGTAGTTCCGTCACGGCCGACTGACCGCTGTCCCGGGTGAAGTCGCCCTCCACCGCGGGGACCGTGCCCGCCACCGACTGGAAGCCCGTCGAGCGGTCCTGGGTGCAGCCGAAGTCGCCGGGGCCCGTCACCATCGCCAGGCGGGAGCGGCCCAGCGACCGGAGGTGGGCCGCCGCGTCGGCGCCGCCGCGTGTGTTGCTCGTGGCCACGGACGGGAAGCCCGGGTGGTGACCACGGTCGTCGATCATGACCACCGGCAGGCCCGACTCGTGCAGGCTCGTGACATAGGGGAGCACGTCCGGGGGGACGACCATCAGCAGGCCGTCGAACGCGCTCGCCGACACGTGCCTGGCGAACCTCGCCAGTGACTCCTCGCCCCGGTTGACCGTGTGCAGCAACAGGCCGTAGCCGCGGGCCTCGAGGACGTCCGCGACGCCCTGCAGCACGTCGCCCATCCACGGCCACGTCAGGCCGGGGACCAGCATGCCGACCGTCTCCGCGCGCCCGCGCGCCAGCCCGACCGCGCGTGCGCTCGGGGTGTACCCGGTGGCCGCGATGACCTCGCGGACGCGGATGGCGGTCGCGGCGTCGACCTCGCCCTTGTTGTTGAGCACACGCGACACGGTCGTCTTGCTCACCCGTGCTCTTCTGGCGACCTCGGCGATCGTCACGCGCATGTCGGTCAGGATACGGTCCAGGGGTGACGGTGGACGTGGTGTTGAGTACGGAAGCCCGTCTCGGTGAGGGCCCGGTGTGGGACGCACGCAGTTCGACGCTGCGCTGGGTGGACATCGAACGCGGGGAGGTCCACCGGTTCGACCCCGCCTCGGGCACCGACACGTTCTTCGAGGTCGGCGAGCGCGTCGGCACGGTCGCGGTGCGGGCGGCGGGTGGGCTGGTGCTGGCCACGCAGACCGGCCTCTACACGTGTCTGGACGACGGTGGCAGGCGGACGCGGCTGCACGAGGTCGACACCGACCCGCCCGGCGGCCGGTTCAACGACGGCAAGGCCGACGCGTGGGGCCGCTTCTGGGCAGGCACGATGCTGGACCGCACCGACGGCGGGGCCGCTCTGTACCGGCTGGACCCGGACCACTCCCTGCACACGATGGCGACCGGGGTGTCCGTCTCGAACGGGCTCGGCTGGTCGCCGGACGGCGCGACGATGTACTACACGGACACGCGGACCGGCGGTGTCGACGCGTTCGACCACGATCCGTCGACCGGTGACCTGGCCAACCGCAGGCGGCTGGTCGACGTCGACCGGGGGTGGCCGGACGGGATGACGGTCGACAGCGACGGTTGTCTGTGGGTGGCGTTGTGGGACGGGTGGGGTGTGCGGCGGTACGCCCCTGACGGGCGGTTGCTCAGCACGTTCGAGGTGCCGGCTCAGCGGGTGACCTCGTGTGCGTTCGCCGGTACGACGCTGTATCTCACGACGGCCAGGATCGGCGTGCGGGATTTCGGGGACCAGCCGCTGGCCGGGTCGCTGTTCGCGTTGGATGCCGGTGTGACGGGCGTGCCTGCGGGGGAGTGGGCAGGATGACTGGCGTGAGGACCCGATGATCTCGCGCACCCGTTGGCGCGGACAGTTCGGCGGCTCGGTTTCCTGCCGCCAGACGGTTGATCTGTCGAGCGGTGAGACCGGTCTGGTCGGTGCCCGGTGGTCCGGTGACGGTCGCCGGGGTGGTTGCGGACCAGCCGGCCGCCGCGGCCGTTGCCTGCGCGCAGTGCCGCCCCAGGCGTGGCTCCGGATGGCAGGACACGACCAGTCACCTGATCGACGAGCCCGCACCGTGAGCCGAAAAATCTCGCGCGCGCGTTGCCCAGCCCCCACCCGATCCCGGGGGCGTCCCGCCTTGCCAGTCTACCGGTGGGGGGCTGTATGGCCTCGTTGTTACCGGTGGGTTGTGGACAAGCCCGCTGCTGTGGACAACTCGTGAACTGGCCCTCCCGCCTGCGGGAACGCGGCGAGGACCCCGATCCCCGGTTCAGCTTCGCGAACGAGCGGACCTTTCTCGCCTGGATCCGGACCGCGCTCGCACTCATGGCGGGCGGCATCGGGCTGGAGGCGTTCGCGCCGCCGCTCGCCGTGTCCGGGCTTCGACAGATCCTCGCCGGCCTCATGGTCCTCGCCGGCGTCGCGACCAGCGCGTTGGCCTTCCGCCGCTGGCTTCGGGCCGAGGAAGCCATGCGTGAGCGACGGTCCCTGCCCGTACCCCGGATCGCGCCCGTCCTCTCCTACGGTGTCGCGGTCGTCGCCTTGGCGATCTTCGTTCTCCTGGTGATCGCCAACCTTGGCTGAGACACCCGGCGCCCAGAACGAACGCACCTCCCTCGCCTGGGTGCGGACGGCACTCGGGCTCGTCGCCTGCGCGCTCCTCGCCGGCCGTCTCGCCGTCGAGCGTGGCCAGGGCTGGGCCGTCGGCGCCGCACTCGCCGCCGCGCTCCTGGCCGTCGGCGCACTCGGCTGGTCGCACGACCGCTACCGCCGCGCCCGTCGCCGTCTCGCGCGCCGCCAACCCGTCGACTACGCCCTGCCCGCCCTCGTGATGACGTTCGCCGCGGTGATCGTCGGTCTGCTCGGGTTGCTCCTCATCGCCGTCTGAAGCTCACACCTCGAAGTGCGGCTGCCTGCGCACGACCGGCAGCCCACGCAGCCACAGCGTGACGCCGTGTCGCTGGATCAGGAACCGTACCCGTTGGGGCAGCAGGAAAAGCGCCTCGCGGAGCACGAGTGCCGGGCGCGCCACCCCCACCCGGCGGCCGGTCAGTGTCGCCGTGAACGCGGGCTCGCCGTCCTGGTGGAGCACCACGGTCAGCGAGAGCCGCTCGTCCGGTGGCGGCAGCCGCATCCGGTAGTGCCCCGACACCTCGAGGAACGGCGACACGTAGAACTCCTTGCCCACGCCTGCCCGCCAGCGCTCGTCCGGCCGGAGCAGGTAGCAGTGCCGCTCGCCGTACGTGTTGTGGACTTCTGCCACCACACAGACGGGCGTCCCCTCATCGTCGTAGCACCAGTACACCGTGAGCGGGTTGAACGCGTAGCCGAACGTGCGTGGCGTCGTCAGCATCGACACCCTGGCCGGCGCCGCAATTCCTTGTGTCGCAAGCCATGCGTTCAGGTTCTCGCGGATCGGCCGGTCCGGTGACCCCAGGTGGTCCGCCGCACGGAACTCCAGCAGGCGCGAGCGCGGCATGTCGTCCAGGTCCACCAACCAGGTTTTCATCGAGTGGGTGAACTTTCTGGACAGTGCGCGGTGTCGCACGTGGGTCAGCCGCGCCGAGTACAGGATCACCAGGCCACCCCGAACTCCGCCGCCGCCCGCACCCCCGACGCACAGCCGTCCTCGTGGAACCCCCAGCCGTGGTACGCGCCCGCGAACGTGGTCCTCCCGGTGCCGAGACTCGGCAGCGATCGTTGCGCCGCAACGGAGTCCCGTGTGTACACGGGGTGCTCGTAGGTCATCCTCGCGAGTACCGACGACGGGTCCACGCGATCGGTCGCGTTCAGCGTCACCACGTACGGGCCCGGCTCGCCGAGCCGCATCAGCCGGTTCATGTCGTAGCTCACGATCACCCGCTCCGAGCCGGCGCAGCTGGGCTTGAGGTAGTTCCACGACGCCCGCGCGCCAGGCGACTCCGGCAGCAGCGACGCGTCGGTGTGCAGCCAGGTCTCGTTGCGGGAGTAGGTGAACGCGCCGAGCACCTGCTTCTCCTCCGGCGTGGCGTCGGCCAGCAGGTGCAGTGCCTGGTCGGCGTGGGTCGCGAGCACCACGCGGTCCACGACGTGGGCGGCACCCGCGTCGTCGCGGATCTCCACGCCGGTGGGGAAGCGGCGGACCGAGCGCACCGGCGTGCCGACGTGGACGGCCGTCAGGTCCTTCGCGGCCCGCTCCACGTACTCCCGTGACCCGCCGACGACCGTCCGCCACGTCGGCGAGCCGCCGACCGACAGCAGACCGTGGTGGGCGAGGAACTCGAACAGGTACCGCGCGGGGTAGGCACGGCTGACCTCCTCTGGCGCCGACCACACCGCCGACACCATCGGCAGCAGGAAGTGCTGGGTGAAGTACCGGGAGTAGCCCGCCGCGAACTCACCCAGCGTGACGTCGTCGTCCCCGTCGCGCAGCACCCGTCGCGCGTCGCGGAAGTAGCGGGGGATCTCGGCCAGCATCCGCAGGTAGCGGCCGCGCACGACGTTGTCGGCCCTCGGGAACAGGCCGGGCAACCTGCGGGCACCCGCGTACTCCAGCCCGCAGCCGAGGCAGCGCACGCTCATCGACATCTCCGACTCACGCGTGGTCACGCCCAGCTCGCCGAACAGCCGCAGCAGGTTGGGGTAGGTCCGCTCGTTGTGGACGATGAAGCCGCTGTCGACGGCGACCGTCCCGTTCTCGCCCGCGATGTCGTGGGTGTGCGCGTGCCCGCCGAGCCGGGGATCCGCCTCGAACAGGAACACGTCATAGCGGCGTTGCAGCAGGTAGGCGGCGGTGAGGCCGGCCACCCCGGCGCCGATAACGGCGACTGTCTCGGAAGTCATGTCGGTGGTTCGGTGCGGACCGTCATCCGGCTGGGTCCAATCCGCCCCCGGTCGCGCGCCGAACCACTCCACAGGGTGACGAAGGGAGTCTGAGGTGGGTAACGCGCTGCATCTGGTTCGCGCGCTGGAGGAGGCACTCGGCGGCGCTCTGCCGGTCGGTGTCCGGACCTGGGACGGGGGGAGGGCGGGTCCGGACACCGGTCCGACCGTGGTGATCAACAACCGTCGTGCGCTGCGCAGACTGCTCTGGTCGCCCGGCGAGCTGGGCCTCGCCCGCGCCTACGTGACGGGTGACCTCGACGTGGACGGCGACCTCAAGGAGGGGCTGCGGCGGTGCTGGTCGGCGGTCCGCGACAAGTCGCTGTCCCGACCGAGCCCGGCGCAGTTCGTGAGGCTCGCCACAGGGGCCGTCCGGCTCGGGGTGCTCGGCCTGCCGCCGCGGCCTCCGGTCCAGGAGGCCAGGCTCACCGGCAGGCTGCACGCCATCGGCCGCGACCGGGCCGCGATCAGCCACCACTACGACCTCGGCAACGACTTCTACGAGCTGATCCTCGACGCCGACCACATGGCGTACTCGTGTGCGTGGTGGGCCGACGGGGCGACCACGGTCGAGGAGGCGCAGCGGGCGAAGCTCGACATGGTCTGCCGCAACCTCGAGCTGAAGCCGGGCACGCGGATGCTCGACGTGGGCTGCGGGTGGGGTTCGCTCGTGCTGCACGCGGCCGCCGAGTACGGCGCCGAGGTCACCGGCGTGACGATCTCCCGCGCGCAGTACAACTTCGTGACGCGCCGCGCCCGCGAGCGTGGTCTGGACCACCTGGTGACGGTGCGGCTGCAGGACTACCGGCACGTCGACGACGGGCCCTACGACGTGGTGTCGTCGATCGAGATGGGCGAGCACGTCGGCGAGGAGAACTACCCGGCCTACGTGGCGGTCCTGCGTCGGAACCTGCGTGAGGACGGGCGGCTCGTGCTGCAGCAGATGTCACGTGGGGCGGTGGCGCCGGGCGGCGGCGCGTTCATCGAGTCCTACATCGCGCCGGACATGACCATGCGGCCACTGCACCGGACCCTGGCCCACCTGGCGGGAGCCGGCTTCGAGATCCGCGAGGTGCTCGCCATGCGGGAGCACTACGTCAGGACGATCGACGCGTGGGCGGCCACACTGGAGGAGAGGTGGGACGAGGTCGTCGCGCGGGTCGGGCTCGGCTGGGCACGCGTGTGGCGGCTGTACATGGCCGGTTCGGCGTTGGCGTTCGAGGAGAAGCGTATGGGTGTCGACCTCGTCATCGCGGTGGCGTGAATGCTGGTGAACCTCGCGGTGACGGCCGCCGCGGTGCTCGTGCTGATGCTCCTCACGTGGGGGATCGGGGTGCGCAGGCGCCGCCACGACGGCGTGGATGTGGTGTGGGGACTCGGTTTCGCGATGATCGGCGTGATCACCGCGCTGCTCGCGGACGGCCCGGCGTGGCGCCGGGTGCTCATCACCGCCCTCGTCGCCGTGTGGGGGCTGCGCCTGGCGTGGCACATCCACCGGCGCAACCGGGACAAGGACGAGGACCGGCGGTACGTCGAGCTCATGGAGCGTGCTTCGGGAAATCCTCACCTCTATGCCCTGTATTCGGTATACCTTTTACAGGGTCTGCTCATGTGGGTTGTCTCGCTGCCCGTACAGGTGGGTCAGTACGGCGACGGCCCGTGGGTGCTCGCACCGCTCGGCGTCGCGTTGTGGCTGGTCGGGTTCGCTTTCGAGGCGATCGGCGACGCGCAGCTCGCCCGCTTCACGGCCGATTCCGCCAACCGGGGCCGGGTGATGGACACCGGCCTGTGGCGCTACACCAGACACCCCAACTATTTCGGCGACGCGTGCGTCTGGTGGGGACTCTTTGTACTCGCGTGCCATGATTGGCCGGGGCTTGTAACGGTCGTGGGGCCTGCGACGATTACCTACCTTCTCACCAGGGGCTCCGGGAAACCAATGCTCGAGAAGTCGATTCGGGACCGCAGGCCCGGGTATGCCGATTATGTCGAGCGCACGAGCGGATTCTTCCCCCGGCCGCCGAAAAAAGCCTGACCAAAATGGCGGACGTTCTGTCAAATGTCGCTAACATGTGCGAGTGGCAGCAACAGGCGCGGGGACGCCCAGGAGGCCGGTCAGACGCAGTGACAAGGTGTCAGAGGCGATCGCGCGAGATATCGTCCGCCGGATCGGCGCCGAGGAACTGACTCCTGGCACACAGCTGCCACCGGAAGCCAAGATGCTCGAGGAGTACCGGGTCGGCCGCGGCTCGCTGCGTGAGGCGTTACGCATCCTCGAGGTTCACGGACTGATCTCCATCAAGCCCGGTCCGCGTGGTGGTCCCACGGTGGACCAGGTGCACACCGAGAACTTCGGTCGCATGGCCACCCTGTACTTCCAGATGGACGGGGTCACCTTCGCCGACCTCGTCGACGCCCGGGTGATCATGGAGCCGACCCTCGCCACGCTCGCGGCCCAGCGCCGCGACCCCCAGCTGGTCGGCGAGCTGGCGCGGTTCACCAACACCTCCCGAACCGACGACGACGAGTACGCCAGCGACGTCGACGAGTTCCACCGGCTGGTGGCCGCCATGTCGGGCAACCCGGTCATGACCCTGTTCGGCCAGTCGATGACCGACATCCTGCGTGACCGGCTGTCACCACCGCTGTTCCCGAAGTCCCGCCGGGCCGCGGTGCTGAACGTCCACACCGACATCGCGAGGGCGGTCGCGGACGGCGACGCGGTGCTGGCCGAGCGGCTGATGCGTGAGCACATGACGGAGTACGCCGCCTACGCCAGACGGCGTCACCCCGGCCTCATGCGTGAGGTCGTGGACTGGCGCTGACGGGTCGCGCCGCCGGTCCATTCCCACTGTGCATGACCTGCCACGATCAAGAGCCGGCAAGGGCATTGATCATGCGGCGAAAACGTGCTCGCGGGTGCGAAATTTTCGGTCGGTACCCACTTAGGAAAGCCTTTTCCCCAAGTGGTCCTGGCCGCTAGGCTGCCGGACATGGATCGGCGTGGATTCCTCCGGGTGGCCGGAACCGCCGTGGCAAGCGGTTGTCTGCCGGCCTCGACCGAAGCGGCGGGCGCCACCGAGCCTCCACAGTGGCACCGGTACTGGCGGGAGTGCCTCACCGGACCGGAAACGCATCCCTTGGTTCCCAACGTTTCCCATGCGGGCTACCGGTATGGCGAACGGCCTCTCCCGACATCCCCCATCGGCGTCGGCGTCACCAGTCTCGGCGCCAGAGGGGTCGGGCACCTTCCGGCGTCCGAACCCCGGAAGTTTCGGGAGAGTCAGCGCGTCCTGGTCGACGTCGCGCAGTACCGGGTTCCCCTGAAGGCCGGCGCGGAGCCGGCGGTCTACCCGACCAACCCGTACGAGGCCCAGCTGCGCCACCGGTTGCGTGGCACGCGATAGGAAGGGAGCGGCATGCGCAGGACAACGAGGTCAGCCCTCGGACTGGCGCTGGTGCTGGTGGCCACGCTGGCGTGCGGCGCGCCGGAGACCACCAAGGCGCCCGCGACGGTCGAGGGCAGCAAGGTGCCGGAGAAGCCGTCGCAGCCCGTCGAGCTGAACATCCTCGACGTGGCCGGGAACCTGCAGCTCACGCAGGGCATGATCGACGAGTTCGTGCAGAAGAACCCGGACATCGTCAGCAAGGTCAACTACACCAAGTCGACCGCGCCCGAGATGCCGGGCAAGCTCCAGGCAGAGCAGCAGGGCGGCCAGTCGCAGACGCACCTCGTGCTCACCGGCACCGACGGCCTGTCCGCCGTCATCGAGCAGGACCTGGTGCTCAAGCTGCTGCCGGACTTCTCCTCCCGCTTCCCGAAGCTCGAGGACAACTACCTGCCTGCCGCGGCCAAGATGCAGGAACTCGCGCAGGACCAGGGGATCACCATCACGTTCTACCCGTCGGGGCCGCTGTTCGAGTACGACCCGAACGTGGTGAAGGACCCGCCGAAGACTACCGACGACCTGCTGGACTGGGCGAAGGCGAACCCCGGCAAGTTCCAGTACGCGGTGCCCGCCAACTCGGGGCCGGGCCGGACGTTCCTCATGGGCCTGCCGTACCTGTTGAAGGACAAGGATCCCAAGGACCCCGTGAAGGGCTGGGACAAGACCTGGGCCTACCTCAAGGAGCTGGGCCAGTACATCGACTACTACCCGACCGGCACCACGGCGACCATGACGAACCTGGCCAACGGCACGGTCAACATGATCTCCTCGACCACCGGCTGGGACATCAACCCGCGCGTGCTCGGCACGGTACCCGAGCGCATGAAGACCACGTCGCTCAAGGGTTTCCACTGGGTCACCGACGCGCACTACGCCGTGATCCCGCGTGGCGTCTCCGAGGACGTGCTGTCCGCCGACCTGGCGCTGATCCAGTGGATGCTCACGAAGGACCAGCAGGCGAAGGCCTACGACAAGGGCTACTTCTACCCCGGTCCCGCGGTCAGGGGTGTGACGCTGGACATGGCGCCGCAGGAGTCGCAGGACGCGATCGAGAAGTTCGGCCGCGACGAGTACGACGACCTGATCAAGAACAACCCGCAGGAGACCTCGCTCCCCGCGGAACAGCAGGTGGCCGCGTTCCAGCAGTGGGACCGTGAGATCGGCAGCGGGAAGACGAAGTGAGCGCGGCGCAGGAGGGAAGCAGGCGGGGCAGCGGGGTGCGGAGCGGAGCGAACCATTGAACACCGGCTTTGCTGAGCTGCACATCGACAAGGTGCGTCGGGCGTTCGGGGAGACCGTCGCCCTGCGTGACCTGGACCTGACGATCAAGGGCGGCGAGTTCGTCGCGCTGCTCGGGCCGTCCGGCTGCGGCAAGTCGACCGCGCTGAACTGCCTCGCGGGCCTGCTCCCGCTGACCGGCGGGCAGATCCTCATGGACGGCAGGCGGATCGACACGCTCCCGCCCGAGCGGCGCGGGTTCGGCATGGTGTTCCAGAACTACGCGTTGTTCCCGCACATGTCCGTGCGTCGCAACGTCGCGTTCGGCCTGTCGATGCGCAAGGTCGCCAAGGCCGAACGCGAGAGGCGTGTCGACGAGGCGCTGCGGCTCGTGCAGCTGACCGACCACGCGCGGAAGTTCCCCGCGCAGCTCTCCGGCGGACAGCAGCAACGTGTCGCGATCGCGCGGGCGATCGTGCTGGAACCCGCGCTGGTGCTCATGGACGAGCCACTGTCCAACCTGGACGCGACACTCCGGATCGAGATGCGGACCGAGATCCGCAGGCTCCACCAGTCGCTCGGGCTCACCACTGTGTACGTGACGCACGACCAGGAGGAGGCGCTCGCGCTCGCCGACCGGCTCGTGGTGCTGCGGGACGGCCTGGTACAGCAGGTCGGCTCGCCGGAGGAGGTCTACGCGCACCCGGCGAACCGGTACGTCGCCGGTTTCATGGGCTACCGCAACCTGCTGTCGGTCGCGCTGTCCTCTTCGGACGGTGGTACGGCCACCGTGACCGGCGACGGGTTCACGATGACCGGCGTGAACCGCGACGGGCTGACCGGCGGCGAGGCGGTCGCCGCGTTCCGGCCGACGGACGTCACCGTGGCGGACGAGGAGGGCGAGAACACCGTGCGGGCGTCGGTCGAGGTCGTGGAGTACCACGGCCGCGAGCAGGCGGTCGAGGCACGGCTCCCGGGCGGCGAGGCACTGCACGTGCGCACCGGGAGCAGGCTCGCCCCCGGCGACGACGTCCTGTTCCACGTGCCGCGCGAGCGGGTCCTGGTGTTCGCGCCATGACGGCCGTCGCGGAGAAGGCGGAGCGACCGGCGGCGGAGAAACCGAGCCTCAGGCACCGGCTCGCCGAGCGCGGACTCGACCGGACGCTGATCCTGCTGGCACCGGGCCTCCTCTTCGTCGTCGTGCTGTTCGTCTACCCGGTCCTGTACGGGCTCCAGCTCTCGTTCCAGCCGACCGAGGGCGGCAGCCCGTTCGCCAACTACAGCAAGTTCTTCTCCGACTCCTACCTGTTCGACACGGTCTGGATCACGTTGCGGCTCGCGCTGCCCGCAGCGTTGGTCAACGTGCTGGCCTCGGTCCCGATCGCCTACCGGATGCGTGGCCGCATGCGTGGCAAGCGCCTGCTCACCACGATGTTCGTGCTGCCGATCACACTCGGCACGGTGCTGACGGCCGAGGGGCTGATCCGCTACCTCGACCCGACCGGCTGGTTCAACAAGGTCCTTGCGCTGTTCGGCGCGGACGAGCCCGCCGAGCTGGTGCACAACTACACCGGCGTGCTGCTCTCCCTGATCATCAGCGGGTTCCCGTTCGCCTTCCTGCTCACACTGTCGTACCTGTCCGGCATCGACCCGACGCTGGAGCAGGCGGCCGCGACCCTCGGCGCCGACTGGCGCAAACGTTTCCGGTACATCACTTTGCCGCTTCTCGCGCCAGGTCTCGCGATCACGTTCTGCCTCACGTTCGTGCTCGCGTTCTCCGTGTTCCCGTCGGCCTACCTGGTCGGTCTGCCGCAGGGGGACACCCGCGTGATGTCGATCGCCGCGTACGAGGCCGCGTTCCGCGATCTCGACTACCCGCTCGGCTCGGCCATCGCGATGCTCATGGCGCTGGTCATGCTCGTGGTGATCGGCATCGTGCTGCTGTGGCGGTCCACTTTGTACCGCGGCTCGACGGGAGGCAAGGGATGAGCGGGGCCTGCGAAGCGTTCCGGCGGCACGGAGCGGGCGAGGTGACGAAATGAAGCTGTCCGTCGGCGCGTGGCTCGTGTGGGCCGCGGTGGCGTTCTTCCTGGTCAACGTGTTCGCGTTGGTCGTGTCGGTGGTGGTGAACTCGTTCTCCACACAGTGGTTCGGCACGTGGTGGCCGTCCGGGCTGACCACGATGTGGTACTCGACGGCGTGGCGCGAGATGAACCTGCTGGACACTCTCCTGGTGACGCTGCAGGTGTCGGTCGCCGTCGTGGTGCTGTCCGTGCTGATCGGCGTGCCCGCCGCGTACGCACTGGCACGCCGGAGCTTCCCGGGCAAGCAGCTCGTGAACGTGTTGTTCCTGCTGCCGATCCTGATGCCGCCCATGACCTACGGCATCCCGCTCGCGACCGTGCTCTACAAGTTCGACCTCGCCGGCAGTATGACAGGTGTCATACTCGCGAACCTGGTGCCGTCGGTGCCGTTCGTCGTCCTGACGATGACGCCGTTCATCGAGCAGATCGACCCGAAGATCGAGGCGGCGGCCCGGATGTGCGGTGCGCGGACGACCGCGGTGTTCGGGCGGGTGCTCGCGCCGCTGTTGGTGCCCGGCATCCTGGCGGCGTCGATCCTGGTGCTGGTGCGCACGGTCGGCATGTTCGAACTGACGTTCCTCACGGCGGGGCCGGGCAGCCAGACGCTGGTCGTGTCGCTGTACGAGGCCATGTTCTCGGCCGGCATCCGCGCACAGCAGTCGGTCGACGCGATGGCCGTGATCTACACCGGATCCATGGCCCTCCTCCTGGTGGTCGCGCTACGGTTCGTGAACCCGACGCAGCTCGTGACCAGGTTGAAGGAGCCCGTGTGACCCAGCGCGTGTTGATCACCGGGGCGGCCGGGGGGATGGGCACGCTGCTGCGCCCCCGCCTCGCCCGCCCCGACCGCGTACTGCGCCTGCTGGACCTCGAGCCGGTGCCACCGGGTGACGACGTCGAGGTGGTGACCGCGTCGGTCACGGACCCGGCCGCCATGGCCGCCGCCTGTCAGGACGTGGACGTCCTGATCCACCTTGGCGGGCACAGCCGAGAGGCGCCGTGGGCGGACATCCTGGCCGTGAACATCGACGGCACGTACCGCGTGCTCGAGGCGGCCCGCCACGCGGGTGTGCGGCTGGTGATCTTCGCGAGCAGCAACCACGCGGTGGGCTTCCAGCCCGCGGCGCCCGCGCCGGACGGCCTGTTCCCACGGCCCGACACCTACTACGGGGTGAGCAAGGTCGCGGGCGAGGCGCTCGGCAGCCTGTACCACGACCGGTACGGACTCGACGTCCTGTGTGTGCGGATAGGCACGTGCGTCGAACGTCCCGTGACGGAACGACACCTGACCACGTGGCTGTCGCCCGACGACTGCGCGCGGCTGTTCGAGGCCGCCATCGCCCTGCCGTCACTGGGTTTCCGCGTGGTGTGGGGTGCGTCGGGGAACACGCGCGGGCTGTACTCCCTGGACGGCGCCCGGGCGCTGGGCTACGAACCCCGTGACGACGCGGAGTCCTACGCCGCCGACGTGACCCCGGCCTCGGAGCTGGACGGCGAGTACCTGGGCGGCGCGGAGTTCTGCGGGCGGGAGACGGACTTCTCATGAGGCTGACCGCACACGCGTATCCGTGGGACGTGTTGGGGGACCCCGGTTTCGTCGAGCGCACGGCCGGGCTCTCGACGGTCGCGCTGGCGTCGGCGTACCACTCGGTGCGTGCCGCCACGCCGCTGCACCCGTCGCACCAGCTGGTCGAGGCGCGTTATGCCGCGCTGTACCGGCCGGTGCGGGAGTCGGTGTGGCAGGGTCGCCGTCTCCGCCCCCTCTCGCCGACCTGGATGTCCACTTCGGACTCCTTCGGCGCGGCCGCCTCGGTGCTCCGCGCGGCGGGCCTGCGGGTGTCGGCGTGGGTGGTGCTGACGCACAACTCCAGGATCGGCACGTCGTTCCCGGACGTGTCGGTGGTCAACTGCTTCGGCGACCGGTACCCCTACGCCCTGTGCCCGTCGCGACCGGAGGTGCGCGAGTACGCGGCGACACTGGCCGCGGAGGCGGCCGAGGGCGCGGACGAGGTGTCGCTGGAGGCGTGCGGGCAACTCGGCCTGACGCACCTGTCCCACCACGAGAAGACGGACGGCGCGTGGACCCCGACGGCGCAGCGCTGGCTGTCGGTCTGCTGCTGCGACGCGTGCCAGGCCGGGTGGTCGGCGCGGGGCCTCGACCCGTCGTGGGTGCTGTCCACGCTGCGTGAGGCGGTCCGCACGTCCACGGAGGTGTCGTTCGCGGACGAGCTGCTCGCGGTCCGCCACGAGGCGACCGACCTGCTGCGTGCGGAGGTGCTGGCGGGTCTGTCGGTGCCGGTCACGCTGCACGCACACCCGGATCCGTGGGTGACGGGCGCGTCACCCGGCCTGACCCCGTCGACGGGACCGGACGTGGCCGCGCTGGTGGTACCGGCGTGGCCGACGGACAGCGCACCGGTCGTGGCCGCCGCGGTGGCCACCGGCCGCCCGGTGGACGCGTACGTCACGGTCCTGCAGACGGACGAGGGGCTTCCCGACCACGCCCGCCGCCTGGTCGAGGCCGGCGCGACGGGCCTGGCCGTCTACCACCTCGGGTTGGCCCCCGCGTGGCGCCAACCCTTGATCAGGGAGATGGCCGAGGCGGCCCGGTCCGTCTGACGCCCGGCACGGCCGTCAGCCGAAGACGACGGCCGACCGCGCTCCGGAGACTCCTGGGTGCCCTGACCAGGAGCTTTCCCGTAATCGCGACGGCGGACGAGCTTCTGGTTGACTGGGGTCCGACACGGCGACCCCGAGGAGTTGTTCATGGCTTTTCCGTCCGACCTGGAGATCGCGCGTGGCGCGAAGCTGAAGCCGATCCAGGACATCGCCGGGGAGATGGGGTTACCGGCGCACCTGCTGGAGCCCTACGGCCGCGATGTCATGAAGGTCGGGCTCGGCGCGATCGACGAGCTGGTCGACGCGCCCCGGGCCAAGTACGTCCTGGTCAGCGCCATCACGCCGACGCCGCTCGGCGAGGGGAAGACCACGACCACGGTCGGGCTCGGGCAGGGGTTCAAGCACCTGGGGCACCGGGCGACGGTCGCCATCCGGCAGCCGTCGATGGGCCCGACCCTCGGGATCAAGGGCGGGGCGGCGGGTGGCGGGTACAGCCAGGTCGTCCCGATGGAGCTGCTCAACCTCCACCTCACCGGCGACATGCACGCGGTCACGGCGGCGCACAACCTGCTCGCCGCGATGGTCGACAACCACCTCCACCAGGGGAACGCGCTCGGGCTCGACGTCGGCGAGATCACCTGGCGGCGGGTGCTCGACATGAACGACCGCTCGCTGCGCAACATCGTCGTCGGCCTCGGGGCGAAGGCGGACGGGGTCACCCGGCAGACCGGGTTCGACATCACCGCCGCCTCCGAGGTCATGGCCGCGCTCGCGCTCACCACGGGGCTCGCGGACCTGCGGGAGCGGCTCGGGCGGATCGTCGTCGGCTACACGACCGGCGGCGAGCCCGTCACGGCCGAACAGCTCGACACCGCCGGTGCGATGACCGTGCTCCTGCGTGAGGCGATCAAGCCGAACATCATGCAGACGCTGGAGAACACGCCGGTGCTGGTCCACTGTGGACCGTTCGGCAACATCGCCACCGGCAACTCGTCGGTGGTCGCCGACCTGATCGGACTGCGCACGGGGGACTACCTCGTCACCGAGGCCGGGTTCGGGGCCGACATGGGTGCCGAACGGTTCTTCAACATCAAGTGCCGGGTGTCCGGCGAGGCACCCGACGCCGCGGTCCTGGTCGCGACCGTTCGCGCGTTGAAGGCGCATTCCGGCAAGTTCCGCATTGTCGCGGGCAGGCCGTTGCCGGAGGACCTCCTGGCGGAGAACCCGGACGACGTGCATGCCGGCGCGGCGAACCTGCGCAAGCAGATCGAGAACATCCGCATGCACGGCGTCTCACCGGTCGTGGCGATCAACGCGTTCCCCGGCGACTTCGCGTCGGAGCACGCCGTGATCAGGGAGATCGCGGAGGAGATGGGCGCGCGGGTCGCGGTGAGCACGCACTTCAGCGACGGTGGTGCCGGCGCGGTCGAGCTGGCGGAGGCCGTGGCGGAGGCGGCCGAGGAGAAGTCGGAGTTCCAGCTGCTGTACCCGTCCTCGGCGCCGCTGCGCGAGAAGATCGAGACGATCGCGACGCGGGTGTACGGCGCGGACGGCGTCTCGTACTCGCCTGCCGCGCGGCGACAGCTGGACCGCTTCGAGCGCAACGGCTTCGGCGAGCTGCCGATCTGCATGGCGAAGACCCACCTGTCGATCTCGTCCGATCCGTCTCTGCTCGGTGCGCCGACGGGCTGGACGCTGCCGGTTCGGGAGGTGCGGGCGTCGGTGGGCGCGGGTTTCGTGTACCCGATCTGCGGCGACATGCGCACGATGCCGGGTCTGGGCGCGTCGCCGGCCGCGACCCGCATCGACCTGGACGCGGACGGCGAGATCGTCGGGCTGTCGTGAGGTCGTTCCTGGAGGAGGTGGCCGCCAGGACGCCGGCTCCCGGCGGCGGGGCGGTGGCGGCGATGACCGGCGCGTCGGCCGCGGCCCTGGTGTCGATGGCGGCCCGGTTCAGCGCGTCCGACGAGGTGGCGACGGCGGGGGACGGGCTACGTGCCCGTCTGGTCCAGCTGGCCGCCGACGACGCGGCGGCCTACACGGCCGTGCTCGCCGCCCGGGGCGAGGCCAGGAGACAAGCGATGCGGGTCGCCACGGAGGTCCCACGCGAGATCGCGGCCGTGGCCCTGGAGGTGGCCGCACTGGCACACGCCCTGGTGGCGACCGGCAACCCGAACCTCACCGGCGACGCCCGAGTGGCCGAACTACTGGCCGAAGCCGCCGCGAAGGCCGCGGGCGTACTGGTGGACATCAACACGGCCTAGCTCCAGGACCTCGACAAGACCGGCGTTATGAAGGACGCCTTCAGTGCGTTGGGGCCGTGTGGTGAGGGGCGGGCCCGCGTACTGAAGGACGCCTTCCTTACGCTCAGCGTTACGAAGGACGCCTTCAGTGCGTTGGGGTGGGGCGGGCCCGTGTACTGAAGGGCGCCTTCCTTGCGCTCAGCGTTATGAAGGACGCCTTCGGTGCGTTTCGGGCGAGGCGGCACGTGTACTGAAGGACGCCTTCCTTGCGCCTAGCGTTACGAAGGACGCCTTCATTGCGTTCGGGTGGGGCGGGGCCCGTGTGCTGAAGGGCGCCTTCCTTGCGCTCAGCGTTATGAAGGACGCCTTCAGTGCGTTCGGGTGGGGCCGGACGGGAGTGTTGGGGGCGCGTTGGGCGGGTGGTCAGCCCCAGGTCAGCGGGTCCAGGTGGAGGTAGAAGCGCCTGCGGTCGTCGTCGATGTCGGTGAAGGCCTCGTCTGCCGCCGTTGCCTCGGACTCGCTCGTCCACGTCTCCCTGGCGTTGGTCAGGAGTAGGGCGAGGTCGGCGTGGCTGTCCGCGCGGCCGAGGCGGCCCAGGTCGATCAGACCGGCCACCGCCGACCCGTCCGGGGTCAGGATGATGTTCGGCAGGCACAGGTCGCCGTGGCAGACGACCGTGTCGGCGGGCTCCTGCGCGAGACGGGTCTCCAGCTCGGCGGACAGCCGGGCCAGCAACTCGGCAGGCGGGGTCGACTGCTGCTCGACCGGAAGGAACGCGGCGTTGACCGCACCTCGCGCGACCACGTCCCGCGCGACGGCCCACATCGCCGCCAGGTCCCGGCTGAACGGGCAGTCACCGGCCGGCAACCCGTGCAGCGCCCCGACCAGCTCGACGATCGCGGGCCACGCCCGCCGCAGCGTCCCCGCCGACACCGAGTCCGCCGGCACGCCCTCGACGGTGCTTGTCACCAGACACGCCCCGCCCTCGTCCACGTGCCAGTCCACGACGGTCGGCCCGGGAACGCCCGTCGTGGCGAGCCAGGCGATCCGGTCGCGTTCCCCCGCCAGCTCGGCCTCGCGTGCCGCGGGCACGGACTTGGCGTGTTGCCTGCCGTCGGGACTGCGGTGGACCTCGGCGCCGGACTCGCCGCTCGTCACCCGCGTCCAGGTTCGTGTGGAGAACATCGGCGGCCACCGTAGTACGGGGCCGCCGAACGGTCACGCGGGCTGGCGGAGCTGCTCGATCGCCACCGCCGCCAGCGGGTCCAGGTCCTCACCGCCCGCGTCCTTGTAGTCCAGCAGGGCGCGGAGCATGCGTGGCTCCCAGAAGTCGTGCATGTGCCTGGCCACCCTCGCCGCCCCGTCGGCGGGATCGAGGTGGGCGAACTGGATCGAGATCTCGTTCGCCAGCCGCACGTGTGGGGGCAGACCGTCGCTCATGACGCCACCTCGCGGCGTCCCGAATCTCGACGGTTCGCTTCGCGCGCTGCGCTCATGAACCCGCCACCGGGACCGCCACCTGCTCCTCCTCGGCCTGCAGCCTCGGCGACTGCAGTCCTACCTGGACCGCCGTCACCTTGTACTCCGGGCAGTTCGTCGCCCAGTCCGAGTGTTCCGTGGTCACCACGTTCGCACCGGTCACCGGGTGGTGGAACGTCGTGTACACCACGCCGACCGGCATGCGGTCCGAGATGCGGGCATGCAACGACGTCTGCCCGACCCGGGACGCCAGGCTGACCCGGTCGCCGTCGTTGATGCCGCGGACCTCCGCGTCGTGCGGGTGGATCTCCAGCGTGTCCTCCGGGTGCCACGCCACGTTCGCGGTCCTGCGGGTCTGCGCGCCCACGTTGTACTGCGACAGGATCCGGCCCGTCGTCAGGATCAGCGGGTACTTGCGGGTGCTGCGTTCCTTCGTCGGCACGTAGTTCGTCGGCATGAACCGGCCCTTGCCGCGCACGAACCCGCCCTCGTGCATGATCGGCGTGCCGAGCGGCGCGTTGTCGTTGCACGGCCACTGCACGCTGCCGACGCGGTCGAGCAGGTCGAACGACACACCGGCGAACGTCGGTGTCGTCAGCGCGATCTCGTCCATGATCTGGCTCGTCGAGTCGTAGTGCATGGGGTAACCCATGGCCTGCGCGATCTCGGCCACGATCTCCCACTCGTGCTTGCCCGTCTTCGGCTTCATCACCGGGCGCACGCGGTTGATCCGGCGTTCCGCGTTCGTGAACGTGCCGTCCTTCTCCAGGAACGACGTGCCGGGCAGGAACACGTGTGCGAACTTCGAGGTCTCGTTCAGGAACAGGTCCTGCACGACACACAGCTCGAGCGACTCCAGCGCCGCGAACACGTGCTTGGTGTTCGGGTCCGACTGGGCGATGTCCTCGCCCTGCACGAACAACGCCCTGAACGTGCCGTCGATCGCCGCGTCGAACATGTTGGGAATGCGCAGGCCCGGCTCCGGCAGGATCGGGGTGCCCCACAGCTGCGAGTAGATGTCCCGCACGCTCTCGTCCGACACGTGCCGGTAACCGGGCAGCTCGTGCGGGAACGAGCCCATGTCACACGAGCCCTGCACGTTGTTCTGGCCCCGCAACGGGTTGATGCCCACGCCATTGCGCCCGATGTTGCCGGTCGCCATGGCCAGGTTGGCCATGCCCATCACCATCGTCGAGCCCTGGCTGTGCTCGGTGACGCCGAGGCCGTAGTAGATGGCCGAGTTCGGGCCCGCCGCGTACATCCGGGCCGCCGCGCGCACCTCCGCCGCCGGCACGCCGGTGATCTCCTCCAGCGACTCCGGCGAGTTCTCCGGCTGCGCGATGAACGACGCCCACTCGTCGAAGTCCTCGCAGCGCTCGGCGACGAAGTCCTCGTCCACCAGGCCTTCCGTGATGACCACGTGTGCGAACGCGTTGATGATCGCCACGTTCGTGCCAGGCGCCAGCTTCAGGTGGTACTCGGCCTCGATGTGCGGTGAGCGGACCAGGTCGATGCGCCGGGGGTCGAGGACGATCAGCTTGGCGCCCTTGCGAAGCCGCTGCTTCATCCGCGACGCGAACACGGGGTGCGCGTCGGTCGGGTTGGCGCCGATCACCATGATCACGTCGGCTTCCTCGACGGACTTGAAGTCCTGGGTGCCCGCCGACGTGCCGAACGTCTGCTTGAGACCGTAACCGGTGGGGGAGTGGCACACCCGCGCGCACGTGTCGACGTTGTTGTTGCCGAACGCGGCGCGCACCATCTTCTGCACCACGTACACCTCTTCGTTGGTGCAGCGCGAGGAGGTGATGCCGCCGATCGAGCCGACGCCGTGCCGCGACTGGATGTCCCGCATCCTCGTGGCGACCGTCTGGATGGCCTCCTCCCAGGAGACCGGGCGCCACTCGTCGGTGATCCTCTCGCGCACCAGCGGGCTCATCTGGCGGTCCGGGTGCGTCGCGTAGCCGAAGGCGAAGCGGCCCTTCACGCAGCTGTGGCCCTCGTTCGCGCCGCCGTCCTTGTACGGCACCATCCTGACCAGCTCGTCGCCCTTGAGCTCGGCCTTGAACGAGCACCCGACGCCGCA
This sequence comes from Actinophytocola oryzae, assembly GCF_004364325.1. Classification (GTDB taxonomy): domain Bacteria; phylum Actinomycetota; class Actinomycetes; order Mycobacteriales; family Pseudonocardiaceae; genus Actinophytocola; species Actinophytocola oryzae. Next base: position 216,760 of record NZ_SOCP01000004.1, read on the forward strand.
GTACGCGCACGTCGTGATCACCGAACGGGTCGGCATGCCGAGGTCGACGACCGTCTTCTCCTCCAGCGTCGCCGTCGGGCAGGCCTGCACGCAGGCACCGCAGGACACGCAGTCGGAGTTCAGGAAGTCCAGACCGCCCGCGGACACCTTCGAGTCGAAGCCGCGGCCCTCGATCGTGAGCGCGAACGTGCCCTGCACCTCGTCGCAGGCGCGGACGCACCGCGAGCACACGATGCACTTGCTTGCGTCGAAGTCGAAGTACGGGTTCGAGACGTCCTTCGGCGCGTCCAGGTGGTTCTCACCCTCGCCGACGCCGTAGCGGACCTCGCGCAGACCGACCACACCGGACATGTCCTGCAGCTCGCAGTCACCGTTGGCGGCGCAGGTGAGGCAGTCGAGCGGGTGGTCGGAGATGTACAGCTCCATGACGCCGCGCCGCAGCTTCTCGAGCTTCGGCGTCTGCGTCCTGACTGTCATGCCGGGGCGCACCGGGGTGGTGCAGGAGGCGGGCGTGCCCTTCACACCGTCGATCTCGACGAGACACAGTCGGCAGGAACCGAAGGCCTCCAACGAGTCCGTGGCGCACAGCTTCGGCACGTCGACGCCTGCGAGTGCGGCGGCACGCATCACCGAGGTGCCTTCCGGCACCGTCACGGACAGGCCGTCGATCGCCACGTCGACGGTCGCGTCGCCCTTGCGTGCCGGGGTGCCGTAGTCGGGTTCTTTGAGGAGGCTCATGACGGTGCTCCGAAGGTGGGCATGGGCAGTGGCGTGCTTCTGTTGAAGTCACCGGGAAAGTGCTTGACCGCGCTGCGGACGGGCATGGGGGTCAACCCACCCATCGCGCACAGCGAGCCGTCGGTCATCAGCTCACAGAGGTCCTCGAGCAGGACCAGGTTCTCGTCGACGTCGGTGCCTGCGATGATCTTGTCGATGGTCTCCCTGCCGCGGACCGCGCCGACCCGGCACGGCGTGCACTTGCCGCACGACTCCTCGGCGCAGAACTCCATCGCGAAGCGGGCCATGCGGGCCATGTCGACGGTGTCGTCGAAGACGACGACGCCGCCGTGCCCGACCATCGCGCCCGCCGCGGCGAACTCCTCGTAGTCCATCTTCAGGTCGAACTGCTCGACCGGCAGGTACGACCCGAGGGGGCCGCCGACCTGCACCGCGCGGATCGGACGCCCGGTGCGCGTGCCGCCGCCGTAGCCGTTGACCAACTCGCCGAGCGTGATGCCGAACGGCGCCTCGACGATCCCGCCGCGGGCGACGTTGCCGCCGAGCTGGAACACCTGCGTGCCGCGCGACCTGCCGACGCCGAACCCCTGGTAGGCGGCGGCGCCGTCGGCGAGGATCATCGGCACGGAGCCGAGCGTGAGCACGTTGTTGACGACGGTCGGGCGGCCGAAGAGGCCCTCGAGCGCGGGGATCGGCGGCTTGGCGCGGACCATGCCGCGTTTGCCCTCGAGGCTCTCCAGCATGGAGGTCTCCTCGCCGCAGATGTACGCGCCCGCACCGACCCGGACGTCGAGGTCGAACTTCATGCCGCTGCCGAGGACGTTCCCGCCGAGCCAGTTGTGGGCATAAGCGATTTCGATCGCGCGCCGCAGCGTCGATACCGCGTCGGGGTACTCCGACCGGACGTAGACGAACCCCTCGGTGGCGCCGGTCGCGTAGGCGGCGATGGTCATGCCCTCGATGAGGGTGAACGGGTCGCCCTCCATGAGCATGCGGTCGGCGAAGGTGCCGGAGTCGCCCTCGTCGGCGTTGCAGCAGACGAACTTCACGTCCGCCTGTGCGCCGAGGACGGTCTTCCACTTGATGCCGGCCGGGAAGCCCGCGCCGCCGCGGCCGCGCAGCCCGGAGTCGGTGACCTCCGCGACGACCTGGTCGGGCTCCATCTTCAGGGCGTTGCGCAGGCCCGTCATGCCGCCGTGGGCCTCGTAGTCACGGGCCGAGAGCGGGTCGATGACACCCACACGGGCGAACGTGACCCGCTTCTGGTCGCGGAGCCACTCGTGTTCCTCGGTGAGGCCGAGGCTGTGGTCGGTCTCGGCGCCGTCGAGCATGCCTGCCGAGACCAGGTCGTCCACCTCGTCCGGCGCGACGGGCCCGTAGGCGACGCGGCCGCGCGCGGTCTCGACCTCGATCATGGGCTCGAGCCAGAGGAGGCCGCGGGAGCCGTTGCGCACCAGCCTGATCTCGCGTCCCGCAGCGGCGGCCGAGGTCGCGACGGCCACCGCGACCTCGTCCGCGCCGACGGAGATGGCGGCGGAGTCGCGGGGTACGTAGACCGTGGTCACTTCGCTCATACTGTATACACCTACCACTAGGAGTCTACGTCTTCTCGATGAGCGCGTCGAACCGCTGTGGGGTGACGCGTCCGGAGATCCTGCCGTTGATCTCGACGGTGGGGCCGAGCGCGCAGTTGCCGAAGCAGAAGACCTGGTCGAGCGTGGCGTCGCGGTCGGGGGACATGCCACCGACGTCGGCACGGAGTCTTTCCTGGGCATGGGCGACGAGGGCCTCGGCGCCCGCGGCCTGACAGGCCTCCGCGCGGCAGATGCGCACGTGCGTGCCGGAGGTCGCCGACTTGCGGAAGTCGTGGTAAAAGCTGATCACGCCGTGCACGTCCGCGCGGGAGATGTTCAGCTCCTCGGCCAGGATCGGCACGACCGCCTGGTCGACGTAGCCGAAGGTCGCCTGGATGTCGTGCAGGATCGGCAACAGCGGCCCCCGCTCCGCCCGCCGAGCGGCGACCGCCGACCGCACGTACTGCTCCAGGGGCGTCATTGCGCCGGGTTTCATGTGTCGACTGTCTCAACCGATCCGACGCAGGTCAAAGCACTGGCACTTATCTGTTGAGAGAAATCGTTTATCAACCGGGGTCGGGATGACGATCACCGAACTCCCCGACTTTCGAAAATCGCCCGCTTTGGGCCGTCGCCGTCGCTACGCTGACTCTTCGTAGGTAGTTGATCACGGGGGGTTCACCAAGGTGACGGATCAGTTCTACGTTCAACTGGAACAACTGGACGAGATCGCGACCAAGTGGCTGCCGGGGATCGCCGGGTCGATCGCCGAGGCCAATGCCCAGCTCAAGGAGGCCACCGGCTGGATCTCGCGGGCGTTCGACACCGAAGGGGAGTCGATGCACGACGAGAGGCCGTGGAACGCCGAGCAGCCGTACCAGTTCTACCTGTTCTACCGGCCGGGCAACGAGTGCTACTACGCCACGGACTTCATGCGGCAGATCTTCGACGACAACTACGAGAACGTGACCCTCGCCGCGCAGGCCGTGAAGGAGATCGCCAACCGGTATCGCCAGGCCGACGGTCAGGGGTGAGGAATGGACCACGACTGGCAGGTGCGGATGGGTGACATCTGCGAGAACTTCAAGGCGATCCTCCGCGAGCACGACGACGACGGCATCGGCGACTCGGCGCGCCTCTACGACCGCATCGACCGCGCCTTCAACCTCTTCAGCTGCGGCGAGGACGGCTACGTCATCACGACGATGAACGGCGCCCTCACCAAGGCCAGGGACGCCCTGACGAAGAACCGCGAGGAGAACTTCAACGAGATCCGCCGCGACATGACCGGTTGGCAGGGCGAGGCCGCGAACGGGTTCTTCACCTACGTGAACCAGCTCGACGACGGCCTGAACATCATGGTCGACCGGATCGACACGATGCAGATGATCGTGCGGGCACACGAACGTCTCGTGCAGCGGATGCGGGCGGACGTCCTCGACCTCGTCAGGAAGACCCTCGCGGGGATCGAGGCGGCGGAGACCGACGGCTGGGAGGTCGGCCTGACGGTGGTCGGCGCGGTCGCCGCCTTCGCGGCGGGAGTCGTCGGGTCGGTGGGCGGGCTGCCCGCGTGGGCGGTGCTCGGCGTGATCGCGACGAACATGGCCGCCGCGGCGCCGGGGGCGGTCGTCGCGGTCGACGGCGCGGATGACGAGCTCGGTGTCATGGTCCGGTTCGTCGACTCTGCCGAGGGCCTGCTGCACGTCATCGACATCGAACGGCTGCGCATCGAGAAGGCGTTCCGGGAGCTGACCGCGTCGGTCACCGACGCGAACCTCGTCGAGGTGCGGCCGGACCGGCCCACCGTGGTCACGGCCCCCGACTTCCGGCCTGCGTCGTTCGGCATGCAGGAGGACGTGCAGTCCGGGCACGCGACACCGACCAACACCACGGATCTCGTGCCGGAGCCGAAGAAACACGCGGACGGCCAGTTCGACAGGACAAGGACGAAGGACGGCAAGGAGCGCGACCGCTACCAGGAGCAGGGGTCGGCATGAACGACTTCGTCGAGCAGGCGCGGCAGCTGGGTGCCGAGGCGGCACACCTCTACAGCGTGACCAGACGCCGCAAGGAGGCACTGCGTGGGGCCGAACAGCAGGCACTCCAGGCCACCGGTACGGCGTCGTCACCGGACGGCGAGGTACAGGTGACCGTCGACGCGGGCGGCATGGTGACCGGTCTCGAACTCACGCGGGCCGCGCTGCGGAGGAACCCCGGCGACCTGGCCGCCCTCGTCACGTCGGTCATCCAGGAGGCCGCCGGGCAGGCCAGGGCGGCGGTGCGGGACGTGTACGAGCCACTGCGTGGCGAGGGGATCGTGCGGGGCATTCCGGTGCTGATGCCCGCACCGGACGCCGAACCACCCACGCGCCGACGCCGAACGGACCCCGTCGAGGAGGCCCCCTTCGAGGAGCGGCCGATCACGAGGCTCCGCCGATGAGGGCCGCCGCTCTGCTGCCGGCGCTGGCGGTCGTGCTGGTGGCGTGCAGCTCGCCGACGGCGCCCGTCAAGCCGTCGCCGACGACGACCGCCTTCACTGACGAGCACCTGCGGCCCGTGCGGATGACCAGTGGTCTGGCACTCACGTACCTGGCGCCGGAGGTCGCGTCGCAGGTGCTGTGCCAGCTGATGGACGGGAGGAGCTGGGCGCGTCTGGTCGGTGGGCGGATCGGTCGCAAGCCCGCCACGGCACACCATGCCGGATGCCTGGTCACGACCGAGCACGGCACGCTCACCGTCCAGATGCGTGCGGCGGATCCCGTGCTCCAACCGGACACCACCGTCGCCGGGCGGCCTGCCCGGCTCCACCGCCCCATCGACAACGTCGTCGCGTACGTCGTGGGGCTGACGGACGACGCCTTCCAGCGCTCCGAGGAGCCGGGGCGGCGTCCGTCGCTGCGGCTCCTCGAGGTGTTGCTGCAGGGCGGTGACGATCCCGACGCGTCGCAGGAGGTCGTCACCCGGGTCGTCACGACGATCGTGCCGCTGCTCGTGCAGGACGGTGACCCGCTGCCCGCGATCGACGACGCCGGCCGGATCCCCTACACCCACACGCCGTCGACCCCGGGCGGCGACTTCGTGGACCTGCCGCTGCCGGTGCAGGCGCTTCAGCTGTGCACCGCGATGCTCGACGTGGCCGGTGTGGTGGCTTCGCAGGTCGACGTGTCCGACTCGGGGGCCTGTCGGCTGACCACCGCACAGGGGCAGGTCGTCGCCGAGACGTCGTACTCGGCGAACGTCGCGGGTTTCACGGACACCGTCGCCGGACGGCCGGCAGACCTCGGGCCGTCGGTGAGCGTGTCACTGCGCGAGGACGCCGACGCGGCGCTCCGGCTGACGGCGCCGGACGCCGTTTCCCTCGCCGGGAAGGTGGCGCCTCTCCTCCTGTGAACGCCGGCTACGACCCCGTGGACCTGAGGCGTTCCGCGACGGCCTCCGGGAGGACGTCGGTGATGAAGGCGCCCATGCCGGTCTCCGAGCCGGCCAGGTACTTCAGCTTGTCCGGTGCGCGCTGGATGGACGACACCTGCAGGTGCAGGTAGGCGTGCTCCCGTGACGGGTCCGAGACAGGGGCCTGGTGCCACGCCGCGACGTACGGCAGCGGCATGTCGTACAGCCCGTCCAGGCGGCGCAGCACGTCCAGGTACAGCTCGGCGAAGTCGTCGCGTTCGGCGTCGGTCAGGGACGGGATGTCCAGCACTCGGCGGTGCGGGTAGAAGTGGACCTCCACGGGCCAGCGCGCCGCCGCCGGGACGAACGCCGTCCAGTGGCTCGACGTCGTGACCACGCGGTCGCCCGAGGCGCGTTCTCCGGACAGCACCTCCGCGAACAGGTTCCTACCCGTGCGCTCGTGGAAGGCCTGCGCGTTGCCGAGCATCTGACGGCTGCGCGGGGTCACGAACGGGTAGGCGTAGATCTGGCCGTGCGGGTGCCCGAGCGTCACCCCGATGGCCGCGCCCCGGTTCTCGAAGGGAAAGACCTGTGCCACGCCGGGCAGTGCGGCCAGCGCCTCCGTCCGGTCCGCCCACGTGTCCACGACCAGCCTCGCGTGCGCGGGCTTCAATGTCGCGAACGCCGCGTCGTGGTCGCTCGTGAAGCACACGACCTCGCAACGGCCGATCGCCGGGCGGGACTCCACCAGCGGCGGCAGACCGGGCACGTCCTCGCCGACCGCGTGCATGGACAGCGACGGGAAGCGGTTCTCGAAGACCACCACGTCGTAGTCCGGGGACGGGATCTCCGTGTGGTGGTCCGGGGTGGACGGACACAGTGGACAGTCGTTGGTCGGCGGGTGGTACGTGCGGTTCTGGCGGTGCGACGCCAGGATCACCCACTCGTCGAGCACCGGGTCGTGGCGCATCTGGGACGCCGTGGACACCGGGTCGAGCGACCGGGGGTCGTGCAGCTCGCGAAGTGGTGCCGAGTCGTGGTCGAAGTAGATGATCTCGCGGCCGTCCGCGAGCTGTGACGCGGTGCGTTTCACCGGGCGTCCTCGACCCTGACCAGCCGCACGTCGTCGACGTGCTCGTCCAGCGCTGCCCTGCCGTCGGCGGGCAGGCCCTCGTCGGAGATCACCACGTCCGCGTCCTCCAGCCGGGCGATCGTGGAAAGCCCCACGGTGCCCCACTTCGTGTGGTCGGCCAGCACCACGAGCCTCCTGCCCGCCGCGACGAGCGCGCGGTCCGTGTCGGCCTCCAGCAGGTTCGGCGTCGTGTAGCCGGCGGTCTCGGCCATCCCGTGCACGCCGAGGAAGACGATGTCCAGGTGCAGCTGCGCCAGCGCGGACACGGCGATCGGGCCGACCAGCGCGTCCGACGGCGTCCGCACCCCGCCTACCACCACCACGTTCTGGTTGGTGCGCGGCGAGGAGTGCAGCACGTCCGCGATCCGCATGGAGTTGGTGACGATCGTCAGCCCGTCGACGGCACGCAACGCGTGGGCGAGTGCCCACGTCGTGGTGCCCGCGGACAGGCCGACCGCGGTGCCAGGGGAGACCAGCTCGACCGCGGCCTGTGCGATGGCTTCCTTCTCCGGCTGCTGGCGAAGAGACTTGGCCTCGAACCCGGGTTCCTCGGTGCTCGCCGCCCTGGCGCGGGTCGCGCCGCCGTGCACCTTGTCGACCAGCCCCTGTTGTGCGAGTGCGTCCAGGTCGCGCCGGATCGTCATGTCGGAGACGCCGAGCATCTGCGCGAACTCGATGACCCGCACAGCCCCCCGCCGGTGGATCTCCTCCACGATCCGGGCTTGCCTCTCCGCTGCCAGCATCGCCTCTCCCAACCGGTACGGCACCCCCGCGTCGGAGCCAATCATAAACCGACTCATTCGAACAGTCCCACACGCCGACATCGCCCATCCAGAGTCTTCCGGCGCCCGCCGACCGGTCGTGGGACCGATCTTCGCGGGCCTGCGAACGACACGCCTGTTGATCCGATGTTTGGTGAGGGATTTGCCAGAGCATGGTGGCACACGGGCGATACGCAGCGAAAGTAGCGCTGAGAGATCAGACCTGTGCGGAGAGTGAAGCGCATGCCTACGCGACGACTTGCGTAGGTCACGAAAATACCACGGCCTCTTGACAGGCGAGCCCACGGCCAGCAAAGGTTTCGATTCTGTCAGGTCCCGTTCACAAGTGTTCAGTTACTCGCCGGTCTCTAGAGGAGGCGCACAATGATGAGCCCTCGTTCGTTCGGTGCTGGCGGCGTCCCCGCCATCGGCAGGCGCACTCTGCTGAAGGGGATGCTCGGCGCGGGCGCGCTGGCGGGCCTGACGGCCTGCGGCAGCGACTCCGGCGGGAGTGGCGGCGGCGAGGTGACCCTCGGCTCCAACTGGTCGGACGCGGTGCCCAAGAAGGCCATCGCCGAGGTGATGGGCAAGTTCTCCGGCCCGAAGGTCAAGATCAACACGATCGACCACAACTCGTTCCAGGAGAACATCAACAGCTACCTGCAGGGCGGTCCCGACGACGTCTTCGGCTGGTTCGCGGGCAACCGCATGCAGTTCTTCGCCGAGCAGGGGCTCGCCGGCGACATCAGCGACGTCTGGAAGACCATCGGCGGCGGCTTCTCGGACGCCATGAAGCAGCAGTCGACCGGCAAGGACGGCAAGCAGTACTTCGTCCCGCTGTACTACTACCCGTGGGCGGTCTTCTACCGGAAGAGCGTGTGGCAGGAGAAGGGCTACACCGCCCCGAAGACGCTCGACGAGTTCACCGCGTTGTCCCAGAAGATGCAGCAGGACGGCCTCGTCCCGGTCGCGTTCGGCGACAAGGACGGCTGGCCCGCGATGGGCACGTTCGACTACCTGAACCTGCGCCTCAACGGCTACGACTTCCACGTGTCGCTGATGGCCGGTGAGAAGGCGTGGACCTCCAACGAGGTCAAGACCGTCTTCGACACCTGGCGCGGTCTCCTTCCCTACCACCAGCCCGACTCGCTCGGCCGCACCTGGCAGGAGGCCGCCCAGTCGGTGCTGAACAAGCAGTCCGGGATGTACCTGCTCGGCCTGTTCGTCGGCCAGCAGTTCCCCGAGGGCGCCGACCGCGACGACCTGGACTTCTTCCCCTTCCCCGAGATCGACTCCGCGATCGGCGCGGACGTGGTCGAGGCCCCGATCGACGGCTTCATGATGTCCGCGCGGCCGCGCAACGAGTCCGGGGCCAAGGACCTGCTGAAGTTCCTCGGCACCGCGCCCGCGGAGGACACCTACCTCAAGTCCGACCCGAACAACATCGGCGCGAACAACGACGCCGACTCGAGCGGGTACAACGACCTGCAGAAGAAGGCGCAGACGCTGGTGAGCGGCGCCAAGTCGATCTCGCAGTTCCTCGACCGCGACACGCGCCCGGACTTCGCCTCCACGGTCATGATCCCGTCGCTGCAGGCCTTCATCAAGAACCCGAACGACGTCGACTCGCTGCTCAAGAGCATCGAGAGCCAGAAGAAGTCGATCTTCGGTGGCTGATCTGCTCACCCGGCCGGGGCCCGCGACGTCACCTCGTCGCGTGCTCCGGTCGTCTCATGCCCGGACCCTGTCCACGATGGACAAAGTGGTCGTGGTGCTGATGGTGGCCGTGCCCGCCATCATCGTGGTCGCACTGGTGTGGGTGCCCGCGGTCTCCACGGTCGTGCTGTCGTTCACCGACTGGAACGGCATCGGCAACCTCGGCGACATCAAGTTCATCGGCGCCGAGAACTACGTCAACGCCACCTCGAACTACCCGCCGTTCCAGCCCGCCATCGAGCACAACCTGCTCTGGCTGGTGGTGTTCTTCCTCGGCCCGACACTGCTGGGGATCTTCCTCGCGGTGCTGCTCGACCGGGAGCTGCGCGGCAGCAAGATCTACCAGAGCATCTTCTTCCTGCCGGTGGTCCTCTCCCTGGCGCTGATCGGCTTCATCTGGCAGCTGATCTACTCCCGTGACCAGGGCCTGCTGAACACCGTGCTCGGCACGCAGACCGACTGGTTCGGCGACTCGAGCGTCAACCTGTGGGCCGTGCTCGTCGCGGCGGGCTGGCGGCACACCGGGTACATCATGCTGCTGTACCTGGCCGGTCTGAAGGCGGTGGACCCGGTGCTGCGGGAGGCCGCCGCGGTCGACGGCGCCAACGAGGTGCGCACCTTCTTCCAGGTCATCTGGCCGGTGATGCGGCCGGTGAACATCGTGATCCTGGTGATCACGGTGATCGAGTCGCTGCGCGCCTTCGACATCGTCTGGGTGATCAACAAGGGCCGCAACGGGCTCGAGCTGATCTCCACCCTGGTGACGCAGAACGTGATCGGCGAGGCGAGCCGGGTCGGCTTCGGATCGGCGCTCGCCACGATCATGATCGCCATCTCGACGGTGTTCATCGTGATCTACATGGTCCAGGTCGTGCGGGAGCGCCGATGACGACGATCGCGGGGCGCAGGCGCAGGCCGGCTCGTGTTGTGCTGCAGGTGTTCCTGACCGTGATGGCCGTCGGGTGGCTCTTCCCCGTGGCGTGGGCGGTCTACAACTCACTGCGGGACTACGACTTCACCTCGACGCACGGGTACTTCTCGTTCGGCGGCTTCACGATCAAGAACTACGTCGACGCGTGGGCGCAGGGCAACTTCGGCAGGACGTTCTACAACTCGGCGGTCATCACGGTGCCGTCGGTGATCCTGACGCTGCTGCTGGCGTCGATGGCCGCGTTCGTGCTGGCGCGCTTCAGCTTCAGGTTCAACCTGGCGCTGCTGGTGCTGTTCACGGCGGCGAACCTGCTGCCGCAGCAGGCGCTGCTCGTGCCGCTGTTCCGGATGTTCCTCAACGTCGAGATCCCGTACTCGATCAGTGACTCCGGCTCGCTGTACGACACCTACATCGCGGTGATCGCGGTGAACGTGGCGTTCCAGACCGGGTTCTGCACGTTCGTGCTGAGCAACTACATGCGCACGATCCCGAAGGAGCTGCAGGAGGCCGCGTTCGTGGACGGCGCGGGTGTGATCCGCCAGTTCTGGCAGGTGGTCCTGCCGCTGTGCAGGCCCGCGCTCGCCGCGCTCGCGACACTGCAGATCACCTGGGTCTACAACGACTTCTTCTGGGCCGTCGCCTTCATGCGCACCGGCGACAAGTTCCCGGTCACCAGCTCGCTGCAGAACCTCAGGGGCCAGTTCTTCACCGACTACAACCTGCTGTCCGCGGGCTCGGTGATCGTCGCGATCCCGACGCTCGTCATCTTCTTCCTGCTGCAACGCCACCTCCGCGCCGGTCTGACCCTTGGCGCCACCAAGGGATGAGCGGCATGATCCTCCACCTGCGGGCCGACACCGTCAGCCTCGTCGTCGACGCACGCGACCTGCCGACGGTCGTGCACTGGGGCGCGCCGCTCGGCGAGCTGTCCGAGGAGGACCTCGTCACCATCGCGGACGGCGTGGTCCCGCCGGTGGCGAACAACGCGCCGGACGTGCCGGTGCCGATCGCCCTGCTGCCGTCGGCACGTCAGGGCTATCCGGGCCGGCCGGGCCTGCGCGGGCACCGCGACGGCGTGGACTGGCTGCCGACCCTGCGGCTCATCTCCGTGCGGCACAACGGGTCGACGGCGACCTTCGAGCTGGCGGGCACCGTGCGCGTGTCGTCCACTGTGGAGCTGTCGCCCTCCGGAGTGCTGCGGCTGCGCCACGTGGTGACCAACGACGGCACCGAACCGTACGTCGTGGACGGCGTCGAGGCGGCGCTTCCCGTGCCGGCGCAGGCGACCGAGCTGATGGACTTCACCGGGCGCTGGGTCCGCGAGAAGCACCCGCAGCGGCGGTCGTTCGACCCGGGCTCGTGGGTGCGGGAGGGCCGCAGGGGCCGCACCGGGCACGACGCGACCCCCGCGATCCTCGCGGGCACAGCGGGTTTCGGGTTCCGCGCCGGCGAGGTGTGGGCCGTGCACGTGGCGTGGAGCGGCAACCACGTGACCTACGCCGAGCGCGTGCACGAGGGCCGGGGCGTGCTGGGTGGCGGCGAGGTGCTGACCAGCGGCGAGGTCGTCCTCGCGCCGGGGGAGACCTACGAGTCGCCGTGGCTCTACGCCGCCTACTCCGCAGCGGGCGTCGACGGGATCTCCAGCGCCTTCCACACGTGGATGAGGGCCCGCGACACGCACCCGGCGCGGCCTCGGCCGGTCGTGCTGAACACGTGGGAGGCCGTGTACTTCGACCACGACCTCGACCGCCTGCGCGGCCTCGCGGACGTGGCCGCCCGCACCGGCGTCGAACGGTTCGTGCTCGACGACGGCTGGTTCCGGCACCGCAGGGACGACCACGCCGGCCTCGGCGACTGGTACGTCGACGAGGGCGTGTGGCCTGCCGGACTGGCCCCGCTGATCGAGCACGTGACCGGTCTCGGCATGGAGTTCGGCATCTGGGTCGAGCCGGAGATGGTCAACCCGGACTCCGACCTCTACCGCGCGCACCCGGACTGGGTGCTCGCACCGGGCGACGGCACGCTGCCGCCGCCGTCGCGCAACCAGCAGGTGCTCGACCTCGCGAACGCCGACGCCTTCGCGTACCTGCTCGACCGGCTCGACGAGCTGTTGCGGGACAACGACATCGCGTTCCTGAAGTGGGACCACAACCGCGACCTGATCGCGGCGGGCCACGGCGGGCGTCCCGGGGTCCACGAGCAAACCCTTGCCGCGTACCGGTTGTTCGACGAGCTGCGTGCCCGCCACCCCGGCGTGGAGATCGAGAGCTGCTCCAGCGGCGGCGCGCGGACCGACCTCGAGATCCTCGCGCGCACGGACCGCGTGTGGGCGAGCGACTGCAACGACGCCCTCGAGCGCCAGACGATCCAGCGCTGGACGGCGTTGCTGCTGCCGCTGGAGCTGATCGGCGCGCACGTGGGCCCGCCGCGCTCCCACACGACCGCACGCACGCAGGACCTCTCCTTCCGCGTGGCCACCGCGTTGTTCGGCCACTTCGGCATCGAGTGGGACATCGCGTCGGCCTCGGCGGCGGACCAGGAAGCACTCGCCGAGGCCGTCGCCTTCTACAAGGAGCTGCGGCCACTGCTGCACAAGGGGATGCTGGTGCGGGGTGACCACCCCGACCCGTCCGCGACGGTGACCGGTGTGGTCGCACGGGACAGCGCGGTGTTCGCCTACGCGCAGCTTACGTCCAGCGCACACGCGGTGCCACCGCCCGTGCGCCTGCCCGGTCTCGACCCGGACCGCCGCTACGAGGTGACGCCCGTGTTCCCCGCGGGCAGGCCCGCGGTCCGCCAGGCGGGTCCGCCGGACGAGGCGACGCGGGTGCTGACAGGCCGGGCGCTGGCCGAGGTGGGCGTCCGCGTCCCGGTCCTCATGCCGGAACAGGCGTGGCTGCTGCGGCTCACCGCGACGTGATCTACCACGGGGACCCCGGTCACCCGTGACGGGTGTGCCGACACGGCGATCCCTGTGGCTCAATAGGATCCGGTTGTGCGGAGTGACGACGTCATCGCGGATCGTTACCTGCTCGTCGAGGTGATCGGTGCCGGCGGCACGGGCACTGTCTGGTTGGCGGAGGATCTGCGGGGGCACCGCAAGGTCGCGCTCAGGCGGCCACTCACCATCGGCCCGGGCTGCCGGGCGGACCTCGAACGAGAGGTGGAGATCGCCAGGAAGTTCCGGCATGCCAACGCGGTCGAGGTGTACGGAGTGGTCGGTGACGGCGACGACTGCTGGCTTGCCATGGAGTACTTCCGGGCCACGAGCCTTGCGACGAAAGGGGTTCTGCCGCCGCGTGCGGTGGCCGCCATCGGCGCGCAGGTCGCGGACGCGCTCGCGGCCGCGCACGCGGAGGACGTCGTGCACCGCGATGTCGCACCGGGCAACGTCCTCGTCGCCGACGACGGCACCGCGAAGGTCACCGACTTCGGCGTCTCCGCGTGGCGGGGGGCCACGACCACCGGCTCCGGCAGGGTCTGCGGCACTCCTGCCTTCGTGTCGCCGGAGGTCGCCGACGGGGGCCGCGCCTCCGCCATGTCCGACATGTTCTCCCTCGGTGCCACGCTGTTCGCCGCCGTCGAGGGCCGACCTCCTTTCGGGACGGGCGATCCCGACGCGTGCCTGCGTCGGATCCGTTCCGGACGCGAGGAGATCGCGGTCCGCGCAGGCGCGTTGAAGCCCGTGCTCGACGCGTTGTTGCAGCGCGACCGCGCCACCCGGCCGACCGCGGTACAGGCCGGGGAGATGCTCGACAGGGTCGCGGCGGGACAGCAGGTCTCCCCGTGGCCCGGTGTGCGGCGGCAGCCGCACGGGCTGCTGGCCGCGGCGGCGGTCGCCGTCATCGCCCTGCTGCTCCTGACCGTGGTCCGGCCGTGGGAGAGCGAGGCGGGCGGGCCCGCGCGGACCGTGCTCGGCGATCCCCGCACCGCGGATCCCTGCGCGGTGGCCGACTCCCGCGTGCTCGGCCGGTTCGGCAACGCGACCGTGGCCGGCGACCACGGCGGCTTCGACCGCTGCGACGTGCTGATCGCGGTGTCGGGCGACGACGAGATCGACGTGGTTTTCCGGCTCGACTCGGCGGCCACCGGCGAGGACGGCCCGCCGCGGGTCGTGCGGCACGCGCCCCGGCGGGAGATCGACGGCTGCGGTATCGCGCTGACGCTGGCCGACCTCGCCGTCCTGGAGATCACGGCCAGGTCGGACGACGACGTCGACACCGACTACTGCCAGGTCGCGACCGTGGCCGCAGACCAGGCGGAACACGTGCTGGCGCGCCACCGCGAGTTCCCGCGCAGGCCGTCGGCCGACCCGAGGTCGCTTGCCCGCGTCGACGCGTGCCGGCTCGTTCCCCGCGACGAGCTGGCCACCGTGCCCGCCTTCGCGGGCGCGTCGCCGTCACGCGGCTTCGGCGGCTGGACGTGCCGCTGGCAGTCGGAGGGCGGCGCGCTGCGGGTGGTCTTCGAACGCGCCGACCTGGCGGCGGCGAGCGAGGGCACGCGTACCGTCGTGGCGGGCAGGGACGTGTACGTGGAACCGGAGGGCTACGGCGAGTTCACGTGTGCCGCCAGGGTCTTCCACCTGCGTTACGCGGACCGGCACGGCGGCGGGCACGTCGAGCTTGCGCTCGTCGTGGCCGAGGGCGGCGCGTCGATGACCGACCTGTGCCGGGTGGCGGTGGCCTTCGCCGCCCCGGTCGCGACGCGGTTGCCCGAGGTCTGAGGTCGGAGGTCCGACCGTTGATAATGACTCGGTGAGTGTGGAGATCAGGAAGTACCAGCCGGGTGAGGAGCGGGTGCTGTACGACATCTGCCTGCTGACGGGGGACAGCGGGGTGGATGCCACCGGCCTGTACCGGGATCCGCTGCTGCTCGGCGAGGTGTACGTCGGTCCGTACCTGCGGTACGCGCCGGAGCACGCGCTGGTCGGCGTCGACGAGGGCGGTGTGGCCGGGTACGTCCTGGGGGTGCTGGACACGGTCGCGTTCGAGGAGGAGTGCGAGCGGTCGTGGTGGCCGCCGCTGCGGGCGCGCTACCCGCTGTCCCGTTTCGGTCAGGAGACCGCGGACGCCCGGGTCGTGCGCCTGATCCACAACCCGCCGAGGACGAGCCCGGACGTGGTCGAGCGCTATCCGGCACACCTGCACATCGACCTGCTGCCCCGCGTCCAGGGCCAGGGCGACGGCAGGCGGCTGCTGACGGCGTTGCTGGACGGGCTCGCGGCAGCGGGCGTGCCGGGTGTGCACCTCGGCGTGAGCCTGGCCAACCAGCGTGCGATCGGCTTCTACGAGCGGCTGGGCTTCACCGAGGTGCGTGCGTACAGCCACTCGCTCGTGATGGCTCGCAAGCTCTAGCGGTGGTCAGACATCCGATGTATGCGGGTACGGGACGCCCGAGACAACGCTATGATCACGCTTACGTCGGAGGTGTGTCCCGGCGGGGACGCAATAGGGTTAGTTTCGACCTACCGCGATGACTACGGGAAGGACCGCCTTGCGTCTCATGCGGGTGGGCGCCCTCAGCGCCGAGCGGCCGGTCGTCCTCGACGACGACGACAGCGCGTACAGCCTGTCCGGCCTGACCAGTGACATCGACGGCGCGTTCCTGGCAGGTGGCGGCATCGCCGCCGTCCGTGCCGCGCTGGGCCGGGGCGAGCTGCCCGCCGTGAGCATCGAGGGCGAGCGCGTCGGCGCGCCGATCGCGAGGCCGCCCGCGGTGGTGTGCGTCGGCATGAACTACGCGGCCCACGCCGCCGAGTCGGGTGCCGCGCCGCCAGAGCGTCCGGTCCTGTTCTACAAACATCCGAACACTGTCGTCGGACCGAACGACGACGTGCTCGTGCCGCCCGGTGCGGAGAAGGTCGACTGGGAGGTCGAGCTCGGGGTCGTGATCGGCAGGCGGGTCCGCTACCTGTCCTCGCCGGACGAGGCACTCGACCACGTGGCCGGCTACGTGCTCTCCAACGACGTGTCCGAGCGGGCGCTGCAGCTGGAGGTGTCCGGCGGCCAGTGGTCGAAGGGCAAGTCGTGCGAGACGTTCAACCCGCTCGGCCCCTGGCTGGTGCCCGCCGACGAGGTCGCCGACCCGCAGGCGCTCGGGCTCCGGTCCTGGGTCAACGGCGAGGCGCGGCAGGACTCGACGACGGCCGACATGCTGTTCGGTGTCGCGGTGCTGCTCCACGACCTGTCCCACTACATGGTGCTGGAGCCCGGTGACCTGCTCAACACGGGCACACCGCAAGGAGTCGCGCTGTCGGGCCGCTTCCCTTACCTTTCCGTCGACGACGTGATGGAGATCGAGATCGACGGGCTCGGCCGGCAGCGGCAGGTGCTCGTCAAAGCCTAAGAGGACTGCAGTTGTGGGAACCCGGGTCGCGTTGTTCGCCACGTGTCTGACCGACACGTTCTTCCCCGACACCGCACGCGCGGTGGTCCGGTTGCTGGAGCGGCTCGGGTGCGAGGTGGGCTTCCCGCCCGCGCAGACGTGCTGCGGCCAGATGCACTACAACACCGGGTACCGCGCGCACGCGGCCCGGCTGGCGAAGAGACACGCGAAGGCGTTCGACTCCTACGACGCGGTGGTCGTGCCGTCCGGGTCGTGCGCGGGGATGGTGCGTGAGGTCTACCCCGACCTGCACCGGCGCGCACGCCCAGTCGCGGAGCGGACCTACGAGCTGTCCGAGTTCCTCGTCGGCGTGCTCGGCGTGACCGACGTCGGCGCGTACTTCCCCCACCGGGTGACCTACCACCCGACCTGTCACTCTCTGCGCATGCTGGGCGTCGGCGAGAAGCCCCTCCAGCTGCTGCGGCACGTGCGCGGGCTGGACCTCGTCGAGCTGCCCGCCGCCGCGTCGTGCTGCGGGTTCGGCGGCACGTTCGCGATCAAGAACGCCGAGACGTCGACCGCGATGCTCGCTGACAAGATGACCCACGTGCTGGAGACCCGCGCGCAGGTCGTCACGGCCGGTGACAACTCGTGCCTCATGCACATCGGTGGCGGGCTGACCCGGTTGAACACGGGCGTACGGTCGTTGCACCTGGCGGAGATCCTGGCCAGCACGGAGGAGGAGCCATGGGCCGCAACCCGGTGACGTGGCTGGGCAGCCCGACCTTCCCGGCCGCCGCCCGGGACGCGCTCGGCGACGTCCAGCTGCGCGGCAACCTCGCCCACGCCACCACGACGATCCGCGACAAGCGGTCCAAGGCGGTCGCCGAGCTGCCGGACTGGCAGGAGCTGCGCCTCGCGGGCCAGGCGATCAAGGACGACGTGCTGTCCAACCTGGACGTCTACCTGGAACGGTTGGAGGCGTCGGTCACCGCGCGCGGCGGGATCGTGCACTGGGCGCGGGACGCGGCCGAGGCCAACGAGATCGTCCTGCGCATCGCCAGGGAGAAGGGCGCGGACGAGGTCGTCAAGGTCAAGTCCATGGCCACGGCCGAGATCGGCCTCAACGAGGCGCTCGAGGAAGGCGGCGTCCACGCGATCGAGACCGACCTCGCCGAGCTGATCGTGCAGCTGGGCGACGACCGTCCCTCGCACATCCTCGTGCCTGCGATCCACCGGAACCGCTCGGAGATCAGGGACATCTTCCGCCGCGCGATGCCGGACGTGCCGCCGAACCTGTCCGACCGGCCGCGTGAGCTGGCCGAGGCCGCGCGGAAGCACCTGCGGCGCAAGTTCCTGTCGGCGAAGGTCGCCATCTCCGGCGCCAACTTCGCCGTGGCGGACACGGGATCGGTCGTCGTGGTCGAGTCCGAGGGCAACGGGCGCATGTGCCTGACGCTGCCGGAGACGCTGATCACCGTGATGGGCATCGAGAAGCTCGTGCCGACCTGGTCGGACCTCGAGGTGTTCCTGCAGCTGCTGCCGCGCTCGTCGACCGCGGAGCGGATGAACCCGTACACGTCGGTCTGGACGGGGATCACCCCGGGCGACGGCCCGCGGGAGTTCCACCTGGTGCTGCTGGACAACGGCCGCACGAAGACGCTGGCGGACACGGTCGGGCGGCAGGCGCTGCGGTGCATCCGGTGCTCGGCGTGCCTGAACGTGTGCCCGGTCTACGAGCGGACCGGCGGCCAGGCGTACGGCTCGGTGTACCCGGGGCCGATCGGCGCGATCCTGACCCCGCAGCTCGGCGCGGGCACCGACGACCAGGAGACAGCCGCGCTGCTGAAGTCGCTGCCGTTCGCGTCGTCGCTGTGCGGCGCCTGCTACGAGGTGTGCCCGGTCCGCATCGACATCCCGTCGGTGCTGGTGCACCTGCGTGGCAAGGCGGTCGAGAACACGCACACGCCGGAGTCGGTCGCGATGGCCGCGGCGGCGTGGGTGATGGCGTCGCCGGTGCGTTTCCACCTGGCACAACGCCTGTCGACGGTGCTCCGGCTGGTGGCCAGGCGCGGCAGGGTGAAGCGCCTGCCGTGGCCGGGCTCGAGATGGACGGACTCGCGCGACCTGCCCGCTCCCGCGAAGGAGTCGTTCTCGGCGTGGTGGCGGAGGACCCGTGGCTGACGCACGCGCCGAGGTGCTGCGCCGGATCCGTTCGGCGCTGTCGCCCCGCCCCGCGCCCGTGACGGTGCCGAGGGACTACGACAAGGCTCGTGACCTCGGCGATGTGTTGACACTGCTGGAGAAGCAGGTCGCCGACTACCGGGCCGTCGTCCGCCGCGTCCGCGAACCCGACCTGGTGGCGGAGATCGAGTCGTCGCTGCGGGCTCGCGGGGTGCGTGTGATGGTGGCGCCTGCGGACCTCCCGTCGTGGTGGCGGGTCGGCGACGTGGTGTGGTCGCTGGACGCGCCGATGTCGCCGCTGTCGAACCGTGCGCTGGACCGGGCGGACGGCGTGCTGACGGGTTGTGCGGTGGCCATCGCCCAGACCGGCACGATCGTGCTGGACGCGGGGTTCGCCCAGGGCCGTCGTGCATTGACCCTGCTGCCGGACTACCACCTGTGCGTGGTCCACGCAGACCAGGTGGCGGCCACCGTCCCGGAGGCCCTGGCCCGTCTCGAGTCGACGCGCCCACTGACGTTCATCTCCGGCCCGTCGGCGACGAGCGACATCGAGCTGGACCGTGTGGAGGGCGTGCACGGCCCGCGCAACCTGGAAGTCCTCATCGTCGGGTAGCGGCGCACTGGTGGCTGCTGCCCGACGAAGACCCGACTGACCCGGTGGCTGTGCACTACTTCGCGTGGCTGCGTTGGCTGACCGCGTGCGCGGGCACACCTGGGGTGCCACTCGGTGAACTCCCGCCGAAAACTGGAACGCGGCGGGAACGAACCGGGGACGGTGCGCGTACTGGCGATGCGCACCGCGCCGTGAGAACTACTGGTAAGGATCGGGCTCAGTGCACTGTGCCGCGACGCTGCACCTTGACCGGCGTTCAGTTTCCCGGTATCCCCAAGCCGGGCTGTACCGGGGGTCAGCTTCTTCAGTGCCTCTGGGTCGCCTGGTTTCGGCAGAGTCAGCACGGCTCGTAGTGTCCACACTGGGACTTGCACCGTACCGGTAGCACACGCTCGTCGGTGTGAACACATCGGCATGCCTACCTGTCGGCACGCGCATGCTCACCACCGGAGACCACGAACACGTCGGCGCACCCGGAGTGTTGGAACACTCCCGCGAGTACTTCGGGGCCGTGCCGGTCGATGCGGAACATGTGCCACGTGAACCCGCGCTTGCCGGCTGTCTCCAACAACGCGTCCACGTCGGTCACTAGGAAGACCGCAAGGCAGACGAGTCCGCTAGCGATCATGTCGAGCTACCTGGTGCCAGGGTTCGGGCCGGCCGGAATCCGGGTGTAATACCCAGGTATGGCAAGGGGTTTCCGTTGACGCGATACATCAGGCGCTGCCCGGTGAATGCGCGTCGGCCGTGCAGCCAACGGTGATTGTCGAGAATGTATCCTTGGCCAGTATTTAGCCTGAACATGGTGGCGTGGCGGTCTGTCGCGGCGCGAAGAACTGGTAGCCAGCGCGTCGTTTCGGGCGAAAACTGGGCGAGTTCATCCAGTCGCAGACGAACGGTGATCCGATCGCCCGTGGATGAAAAAACCGAACTGAGACACCCGGAGGCGCCGCCGAATAGTACAGACTGCGGAGCGCCAAAAGCTTTCGCGGCCTTGGGTTGAGATTCGGCAAGGTCGTCGTAAACCGCTTTTCCGTCGATAACGACGCATTCTCCGCCGGTGCTCGCGGGCTGTCCACACGCCATCATCAGCAGTGCAGGTGGATTTACGATTCCGGACCGGTCCGTGTGAGGATTCAGCGCGCACGCGCTGAATCCGGCAAATCCACTGCGCATTTGTTCGCCGATGTCGGCGATCGCGGTCAGGCCGGACGCATCGCTGTCTCGGTGAGGCACGATCGTGGCGATCGAGTGGGCGAGTCGAAGCAGGTGATCCGCGCTGGTCACGTCGTCGAGTAGGACAAGGCCATGCGATGCCAGCTCCGCGACAAGACCAGCCGCCATGTCGTGGTCCTGGCTGTCCACGCGGTACCGCGTCCATGAGTCGAGCATCCCGGCCTGACCTCCAAGAGAGCGATCCAACACGTCCGCGACCAAGCAAAAGGCCAGGTCATCGGTTGTGTCCAGTGACAGACTGTCAACCCGCCACACCGACATAGTCGCTGCTGGATGCGCTACGTTGCTCACGGAGCAGGACAGGCTGGAAAGCAGGAGGACACCGGGTGGACCACGACACGTACAGGCCGCAAACGTTCTCGATCTCGATCAAAGGGGTCGTGGTGCGGGACGGCAAGGTGCTCCTGCTGCGCAACGAACGCGAGGAATGGGAACTGCCGGGCGGTCGGATCGAGATAGGCGAGACCCCCGAAGAATGCGTCGCCAGGGAGATTTTCGAGGAAACGCAGTGGAAAGTCGAGACCGGCCCAATCCTCGATACCTGGATGTACTACATCAATGTCGCCGAAAAGCATGTATTCATCGTGACGTACGGCTGTCGTCCTATTGGCAACACTCCGCCTGTACTTTCCCATGAGCACAAGGAAATCGGCTTGTTCAGCGAAGGTGATGTGCCGTCGCTGGTGATGCCGGATAGTTATAAGCGCTCGATTGCGACATGGTACGCAAGGCTGCGCGGTGACGCTTCAGAATTGGCCGGATAGCGACGATGGTCGGCAAGTGTTGCGATGCGTGCGGAACGGGGCTAAGCAATTTTGCGACCGAACCGGTCTGTCCCACATGCCACGCCAGCGCCAACCTCGCCGGGCCAGCCGTGCCCGCTCGCAGTCTTGGGCCAGCGGTGTGGATGTGGTCGGCCGGCGAGGCCGCCGCCGCGTTGGCCAGCCGTGACCTTGCAACGATCTTGCGAACTTACCGCCGCCTCAACCAGTTCAATCAGCAGCAACTCGCAAACCTCCTGAGCTGCGACAAGACGTACGTGTCCATGATCGAAACGGGTCGCCGCACCATCAACGATGTCGGCACCCGCCGGCACATCGCGCGCACACTGGGTCTCCCCACCCATGTGTTAGGCGTGACAGACGGAGGTGACGCGGACTTTGCCGCCATGGTTCAGTTCGGAGACTCAACGATTCGCTTGGCCGAGATCGCCAGACAGGCCGGCCGCGCGGTAGATGCTGTGAACGAGCTGTGGCCGCTCGTCGCCCGGCTGGAAGCGCGTACCGCAGAAGGACATATCGAGCGGGAAATCCTTGTCCTGCTGGGACAGGCACGAGTGGCACTCGGGGTGTCGCTGGGTACCGTGCTTCCGGAGGAACGTTTGGCCGCCGCCGCTCGCTGGACCGGCAGGGCGTTGATCATCGCTGAACGTCTCGAAGATCCGTTCTTCCTGGCGCACACGCTACGGATGCACGGCAACGAGCTACGCAAGGCAAACCGGGTATCCGCCGCCATTCAACGTCTCAACCACGCGGTTGACCTGTCCGCTGATCGCGAGGGACAGGGGACAGCGCTTGCGTTCCTCGCTCGCGCCGCTGGAGAGCAGGGCGACCGAGACATGTTCGACGGAGCCATAACGCGCTTCCGCGACCTGCTCGACAGTGGGCCAGCACAGGGAATGTTGTTCAATCCCTTCACGTTCCGAGAGATCCATTTGCGTGGACTCGTCTCAACTGGCCGCGCCGCTGAGGCCTTCCAGATCATGCATACCGGCCACGCCGACGCGACACCAGCCGCCCCGCAGTGGCACATCATCGAACGGGTCACGGCCGGACAGGTCCACCTTGCGGCTGGCGACAGCGACGCCGCCAGCGAAGCCCTTCACACCGCGTTGACTGCCGCCGAAGCTCATCGGTTGCCGCACCAAATTCAGCGCACCGTCCGCGCGGCGAACAGCGGCGGCCTGACCGAGATCACCACCGAGGGGCAAGCCGCACTGTTGCGGCTGAACAGACTCCTCGCTCCATCCGAACCGGAGATGTGAATCATCACCATGGGGGCCTGAATGACGCTGAGACCGGCCGGCAAGACGCTCTCGTCCCTGACCGGCATCGTGGTCATGGCCGCCGTGCTGTGGCTGCTCCTGAACTTCGTGTACGCGCCCAGCTGTGGCCGGTTCGCGTGCAGCTACGTCCCGTCGTGGTTGCCCCAAGCGTCAGCCGACAGTGGCGACGCCTGCCCGGACAGCATCACGGCCGCCGCGAGCGATGCCGCGTGGGCCGCCGACCGGAGCGAGTCGATCAAGGATGCGAAGCTCACCACTGGCCTGTACTACGACCCTGACGGCACCCAACACAGGATCACCAGCGGACACGAGGGCATCTCTGACCGCGTCGAGGAAATACTACGGTCGTCGGGCATGGTGAGCTTTCCCCCGGTCGGTCGCCACCCGGCCATCACCCACGTAGAGACCAAAATCGCGATGACGATGCGCGAGGCGGAAGTGACCACCGTTGTGGCGGTGATCAACAACGAGGAAGGGCCATGCCCTGGCCCCTACTCCTGTCAAGCCGTGCTGGGTGTCGTTCTGCCGGCCGGCTACACACTGACCGTATGGTGGCCCGGAAGGGCCACGCCAGAGACGTTCACCGGGCAGGAGTGATGACGTGACCACCGTCGCCCCCCGCATCCTGTCTGCCATCTCAGGCGGGGCTTTCCGTCCCTGGCACTACGCGCGGACGGAGACCGAACGACACCAGGTCATCCAGGACCTACTCGGGCAGGACAGCGGCCACGTCCTGTTCTACCTCTGGGATCGACCTGCCGGGGGTGAGGCCAACGAGTACCCCCGTCAGCAACTCAAGATCGTTTACAACGGCGGCATGGGTGCCGCGCACTACACCAACGGCGACACGGGACACGGACCGGTGGGGGCATGGTTGGCGCGAGCCGACCATGCCCCCACCGACCCGCCAGAGGTCATCTTCGATCCATGGGACCCCGACCGCGTGTCACTCCCGACGACCGCCCTGCTCCCCACCGAACAGCTTCGCGACATCGCAGAGGATTACGCGGCCACCGGTCGTCAGCCGACCCGCGCGCGATGGACATCTGTTGAATGGGTCTGACCTGCGGTTATGAAAGTGTCACGGTCTGACTGTTGACTGGCGTACTGAAGGCGTCCTTCAGTACGCCGACGACCAGCCACGGTCACACCTTGAAGGGGATGACCTTCTCGGGGATCACCCGCACGATCGAGCGTGGCATGTCGGCGGGCTCGGGCGGCGGCTCCTCACCGGTGTACTTGAGGGACAGGGTGCGGGGCAGTTCCTTGTCCGGGTCGTCGGTCAGTTCGGCGGTGCCGCGGATCTCGACCGTGTGGTACGGGTCCTCGCTGTCGAGGATCGTCAGGCTGATCCGGGGGTCCCTGGCCAGGTTGCGGGTCTTGCGCCGCGAGGTCAGGCTGGAGAACACGACCGTGTCGCCGTCGAGGCCGACCCAGACGACCGAGGTCTGGGGTGAGCCGTCCGGGTTGATGGTCGCGACCACGGCGAAGTTCCTGCCGTCCACCAGCTGCCGTGTGGATTCGCCGAGCACTGTGCGTTCCGTCATGCTCTAAACAAGTTGCGGGGCGTGGTGTGCTGTTCCCGAACGCGAGAAGAAAGGTAGGCGCATGCGCGAGTTCATGATCCACCAGTTGGCCACCGTTGCCCACACAGAGGACATGAACCGCATTGCCCACCCTCAACCTCGGGATTCTCGCGCATGTCGACGCCGGTAAGACCAGCCTGACGGAGCGGCTCCTGCTCGACGCGGGCGTGATCGACGAGTTGGGGAGTGTCGACGCCGGCTCGACGCAGACCGACTCGATGGCGCTCGAACGTCGTCGTGGCATCACGATTCGTTCGGCCGTGGTGTCGTTCCGCGTTGACGATACGACCGTCAACATCATCGACACTCCCGGTCATCCGGACTTCATCGCCGAGGTGGAGCGGGTGCTGAGTGTGCTCGACGGTGCCGTGCTCGTGGTCTCGGCCGTCGAGGGGGTGCAGGCGCAGACGCGTGTGCTCATGCGGACTTTGCGTCGGCTGCGTATCCCTACGCTGGTCTTCGTCAACAAGACCGACCGCCGCGGCGCCGACCCGGACCGCGTCATCGCGGACCTCAACGCCCGGCTCGCCCCGGCCATCGTGCCCGACGACCTCGAACGCCTCGCCGAGCACGACGACGTCGCACTCGCCGCCTACCTGGAGGGCAGGCCGGCGCCGGACCGGCTCGTCGCCAGGACCAGGGACGTCACCGTGCACCCGGTGTTCACGGGCTCGGCCGTCACGGGTGCCGGCATCGCCGAGCTGACCGAGGGGATCGTCGGCCTGCTGCCCGCCGCTGATGGTGACGTGCACGCCCCCACCTCCGGCACGGTCTTCAAGGTCGAGCGTGGCCCGGCAGGGGAGAAGGTCGCCTTCGTGCGGATGTTCGCGGGCACGCTGCGGGTGCGCGACCGCGTGCCGCTCGGCGAGGACCGCTCCGGCAAGGTCACCGCGCTCCGCGCGTGTGCCGACGACGGGGCCGTGGTGGCCGCCGGTGGGATCGCCCGCGTGTGGGGACTCGCCGACGTCCGGGTCGGCGACACGGTCGGCCTGCCGCGCCCGACCCGCGGGCACCACGCCGCGGAGCTACCGTCAGGCGCCTTCCCGCCGCCCACGCTGGAGACCGTCGTCGACGCGCCCGACAGGGCCGCGCTGTACGCCGCGCTCACCCGGCTCGCCGAGCAGGACCCGCTGATCAACCTGCGCCTGCGGGACGAGCTGTCCGTGTCGCTGTACGGCGAGGTGCAGAAGGAGGTCATCGAGGCGACCCTGCGTGAGGACCACGGCGTCGCCGTCACCTTCCGGGAGAGCACGACGATTCACATCGAGCGCCCGACCGGTGTCGGTGCCGCGGTGCGGTGGAAGGAGAAGAACCCGTACGCCGCGACCGTCGGGCTGCGGGTGGAGCCGGGACCGCCTGGCTCCGGCGTCGAGTTCCGGCTGGCCGTCGAGCTGGGATCACTGCCGCTGTCGTTCTTCACCGCCGTGGAGGAGGCGCTGCGTGCCGAGCTGCGGCACGGCAGGCGCTGGGAGGTCACCGACTGCGTGGTCACCATGACCCATTCGGGTTACTTCTCGCCGGTGACCACCGCCGGTCACTTCCGCGAGCTGACCAGGCAGGTGCTCCGCGAGGCACTGGCCGAGGCAGGCACCCGCGCGTACGAGCCGGTGCTGCGGTTCCGCCTCGAGGTCCCGGAAGACGTCGTCGGCACCACGCTGCCCGCGCTGACCCGCCTCGGCGCGGTGCCGCACAGTACGACGCCGGCAGGGGTGTGCCAGGTGATCGAGGGCGAGATCCCGGCCGCCCGCGTCCACGACCTCGAGCGCCGCGTGCCCTCGCTCACCAGGGGAGAGGGCGTGCTGGAGAGCAGCTTCGATCACTACCGACCGGTCTGATCCGATCAATATCGCCACGAGGTGATGTTGGCTCTGGATTCCGCGTTCTGCTTCGGGTATACATCGGATGTCTGTTCGAGGTTGAGGGAGAGGGGCACGCGGCCGATGGCGCGCATCACAGGCATGGATGTGCTCGACATCCGCTTCCCCACCTCGCGTGAGCTGGACGGCTCCGACGCGATGAACCCGGACCCCGACTACTCCGCCGCCTACGTCGTCCTCCGCACCGACGACGGCCCCGACGGCTACGGCCTGGCCTTCACCATCGGCCGGGGCAACGACGTGCAGGCCGCCGCCATCCACGCGCTGCACCACCTGGTCGTCGGCCGCAAGGTGCCCGACACGGCCGGGGAGCTGGCCGCCCTGAACCGGGACCTGGTCGGCGACTCGCAGCTGCGCTGGCTCGGGCCGGAGAAGGGCGTCGTGCACATGGCGATCGGTGCGGTCGTCAACGCCGCGTGGGACCTCGCCGCGCGCCGCGCCGACCGTCCACTGTGGAAGTTCCTGTCCGAGATGACGCCGGAGGAATTGGTCGCGCAGGTCGACTTCCGCTACCTGTCCGACGCGCTCACCGAGCAGGAGGCCCTGGAGATACTGGGCAGACCCGGGCGCGAGGAGCGCATCGCGGACATCGAGGCCACCGGCTACCCCGCCTACAGCACCGGACCCGGCTGGCTCGGCTACACCGACGAGAAGATGGTCCGTCTCGCGAGGCAGGCCGTCGCGGACGGCTTCGGGATGCTCAAGCTCAAGGTCGGCGGCGACCTCGACGACGACATCCGACGCCTGCGCCTGGCCAGGGAGGCGGTCGGCCCCGACGTGCGGATCGCCGTCGACGCCAACCAGCGCTGGGACGTCGAGCCCGCGATTAAGTGGATGAAGGCGCTCGCCCGCTTCGACCCGTACTGGATCGAGGAGCCGACCTCGCCGGACGACGTGCTCGCGCACCGGGCGATCGCCGAGGCCATCGCGCCGATCCGGGTCGCGACCGGCGAGCACGTCCAGAACCGGGTGATGTTCAAGCAGTACCTCCAGGCCGGTGCCCTGTCGGTGCTGCAGATCGACGCGGCGCGGGTCGGCGGGGTCAACGAGAACATCGCGATCCTGCTGCTGGCCGCCAAGTTCGGCGTGCCGGTGTGCCCGCACGCCGGTGGCGTCGGCCTGTGCGAGCTGGTCAGGCACCTGTCGATGTTCGACTACGTGGCGATCACCGGCACCCAGGACGACCGCGCGATCGAGTGGGTGGATCAGCTGCACGAGCACTTCACCGATCCCGCTATCGTGCGCGGCGGACGATACCTCGCGCCGACGGCACCGGGCTTCTCCGCACGAATCCACGACGAGGCACTCGCCCGGTACGTCTTCCCGGACGGTCCGGAGTGGAGGGAGGACTCATGACCGAGTTCACCGGTCTGACCGCGGTGATCACCGGTGGTGGGTCGGGGATCGGTGCCGCCACAGCGGCGATCCTGGCCGACCGTGGCGCCAACGTCGCGGTGCTCGACCTGAACCCGGACGGCGCCAAGTTCGGCTTCCGTTGCGACGTCTCGAACGACGACGAGGTACGTGCCGCCATCGAGGCCGTGGCCACGCAGTTCGGCGGCATCGACGTCCTGGTCAACAACGCGGGCATCGGGGCGGCGGGTGACGTCGCCGCCAACGACGACGCCGAGTGGCACCGCGTACTGGACGTGAATGTCGTCGGCATGGTCCGGGCCACCCGCGCCGCACTGCCCCACCTGCGTCGCTCGGCGCACGCGGCCGTCGTCAACACCTGCTCCATCGCCGCGACCGCCGGTCTGCCCGACCGCGCCCTGTACTCGGCGAGCAAGGGCGCGATCCTCTCGCTCACGCTCGCGATGGCCACCGACCACCTCGGCGACGGCATCAGGGTCAACTGCGTGTGCCCCGGCACCGCGGACACCCCGTGGGTCGGCAGGCTGCTCGACGCCGCGGCCGACCCGGTCGCGGAGCGCGCGGCACTGGAGGCCCGACAGCCCATGGGCCGCCTGGTGACCGCCGACGAGGTAGGCCACGCCATCGCTTACCTCGCAAGCCCTCTTTCCGGATCGACCACCGGGACCGCGCTCGCGGTCGACGGTGGCATGAACGGCCTGCGTCCACGACCGCGGGCCACCAACCAGTGACTTTTTCCGAGCATCAAGGAGGATGCGATGCGCAAGACCATCGGCGTGGTCGCGGCGATGACCGCGTTAGCCCTCGCCGCCGGCGGTTGCGGATCCACGAAGGACGCGGCGGGCGGCGGCGATGACAGCGGAGGTGGGAGCGGCAAGGTGGGCGCGACCGTGCCGCTGTTGACCTCGCCGTTCTGGCAGGCGTACAACAACTACGTGCCGCAGATGGCGAAGGACGCCGGGCTCGACGTCCTGCCGACCGTCAACGCGGACAACAACACCCAGAAGCAGATCACCGACATCAACAACCTGCTCAACCAGGGCGTCAAGGGCCTGGTGGTGACCCCGATCGACTCCGCAGCGATCGTCGCGGGCCTCAAGCAGGCCGACCGCAAGGGTGTGCCGGTCGTGTCGGTGGACGTGCGCCCGGAGTCCGGCAAGGTCGCGATGGTCGTGCGTGCCGACAACAAGGCCTACGGCAGCAAGGCGTGCGAGGTCATCGGCGACAAGGTCAAGCAGGGCAAGGTAATCCAGATCATGGGTGACCTGGCCTCCATCAACGGTCGGGACCGCTCCGAGGCGTTCCGCGACTGCATGAAGTCGAAGTACCCGCAGATCACCGTGCTGGAGATCCCGGCGGAGTGGAAGGCGGAGAAGGCCGCGTCGGGCCTCGAGGGCCTGCTCACCGCGAACCCGGACGTCAAGGGCATCTACATGCAGGCGGGCGGTGTCTACCTCGCGCCGACGCTGCAGGCGTTGGAGCGCAAGAACCTCAAGTTCCCGGTCGGCGACCCGAAGCACATCGTGCTGGTGTCCAACGACGGCATCCCGCAGGAGCTGGAGGCGATCCGCAACGGCGAGCTGGACGCGACCGTCTCGCAGCCCGCCGACGACTACGCCAAGTACGGCATGTACTGGCTGAAGAAGGCCATGGCGGGCGAGAAGTTCAAGGAGGGCCCGACCGACCACGACAGCAACGTCGTCGAGGCCTCGCCGGGCATCCTCGAGGACCAGCTGCCCGCGCCGATCGTCACGAAGGACAACGTCGACGACGACGCACTGTGGGGCAACACGCTGTGAGCGGAGCCTGCGGAGCGAACCATCAGCACTCAGAGCGCCGGCGAGGCCGCGGAGGGCGCCGGTGGAGCGGAGCCTGCGGAGCGTTCTGGCGCCGCGTAGCGGGGGAGGCTGCGCTGTGAGCGGAGCTTGCGGAGCGTACCGGCGTCGCGTAGCGGGCGAGGCTGCGCTGTGAGTGCGATCGTCGAGGCGATCGGGGTCGGCAGGCGTTACGGGCCAACCGTTGCGCTTGCCGACGTCAGCCTCACCGTGGCGGCCGGCGAGTCGCACGCGCTCGTCGGCCGCAACGGGGCGGGCAAGTCGACGCTCGTGTCCATCCTCACCGGACTGTCCAAACCGGACACCGGGTCGGTCCTGTTCGGCGGCGAGCCGGCACCGGCACTCGGTGACCGGGAGGCGTGGCGCACCAGGGTCGCCTGCGTCTACCAGCACTCGACGGTCATCCCGGACCTTACGGTCGCGGAGAACCTGTTCATCAACCGGCAGCCGACGCGGCGCGGGGTGATCTCGTGGCCACGTCTGCGCCGCGAGTCCCGCGAGCTGCTCGACTCGTGGGGGGTCGCGGTCGACGTCGACCTGCCCGCGGGTGAGCTGTCCGTCGAGGACAGACAGCTCGTGGAGATCGCGCGCGCGCTGTCCTACGGCGCCAGGTTCATCGTGCTGGACGAGCCGACCGCACAGCTGGACTCGGACGCGATCGGCAGGCTCTTCTCCCGCATGCGGGAACTGCAGGACGCCGGTGTCACGTTCCTGTTCATCTCCCACCACCTGCAGGAGGTCTACGAGGTCTGCCAGGCCGTGACCGTGCTGCGGGACGCGCGGCACATCCTCACCGGACCCGTCGAGGAGGTCTCGCGCAGCCGGCTGGTCGACGCGATGACCGGCGAGACCGGCGGTCTGACGGTCGTCGACGCGGCGGGCCGGGAACGGATCGGTGCGGACACCGAGGACGTGCTGACGGCGGCGGGCCTGTCCGGCGACGGGTTCACGGACATCTCGTTCGGCCTGCGCCGGGGCGAGGTCGTCGGCATCGCGGGCTCGAACGCGAGCGGCAAGCACCAGGTCGCGGAGACGGTCTACGGCCTGCGTGCACCGACCGCGGGCGCGGTGCTGGTCGGTGGCCGACCGCTGCCACGCGGCGACGTGAAGGCCGCACTGCGGGCCGGGATCGGGTGCGTGCCACGGGATCGGCACCACCAGGGCCTGGTACTGGGCATGTCCATAGCGGACAACACCGCCATGTCCATTCTGGACAGACTGGGTTCGGGAGGACTGGTCGCGCCGCGTGCGCGTGCCGCGGTGGCCACGAAGGCGATCGCCGACCACGGCATCGTCGCGTCCGGCCCGGCGCAGCCCGCCGACGCGCTGTCCGGCGGCAACCAGCAGAAGGTGGTGCTGGCACGGGCCTTGGCGAGCGACCCGTCCGTGCTGGTGCTGATCAACCCGACGGCGGGCGTGGACGTGAAGTCCAAGGAGGCGCTGCTCGGCCAGGTCGAGCGGATACGCGCCGAGGGCAAGGCGGTCCTGATCGTGAGCGACGAGCTCGACGACCTGCGACCGTGCGACCGGGTGCTGGTGCTGCGCGCGGGCACCCTGGTGGCGGAGCACGAGGCCGGCTGGTCGGTAGGCGACCTGGTGGCCGACATCGAAGGAGTCGTAACGGATGACTGACGTCATGGCTGGGGAGCGCACGGGCACGGCACCCGCCGTGTCGAAGGGCCGGTCGTGGGTGCCGAGGCTGCGCGAGCTGGCGCTGGTGCCCGCGATCATCGTGCTCCTGATCATCGGCGCGGTCGTGTCCGACGGCTACCTCGACCCGGACAACCTGATCAGCATCCTCGGCGCGTCAGCGGCGCTCGCGCTTGTCGTGCTCGGCGAGTCACTCGTGCTGATCACCGGCAAGTTCGACCTGTCGCTGGAGTCGACCGTCGGCATCGCCCCCGCGATCGGCGCGCTCCTCGTGCTGCCCAGCGGCTTCGGCACCGAGTGGCCGACGTTCGTCTGCATCCTGGCGATCTTCGTGATCGGCGCGGCGATCGGCGCGTTCAACGGCTTCCTCATCGTGAAGCTGCAGCTGAACGCGTTCATCGTCACCCTGGCGATGCTGATCATCCTGCGGGGCCTGCTGGTCGGTGCCACGGACGGCAAGACGCTGTTCGACATGCCGGACGCGTTCTTCTCGATCGCCAACACCACGTTCATCGGGTTGCCGATCTCGGTGTGGCTCGCGCTGGTCCTGTTCGGGGTCGTCGGGTTCGTGCTGCGCTACCACCGGTTGGGGCGGTCGCTGTACGCGATCGGCGGCAACCGCGAGGCGGCACGGGCGGCGGGCATCAACGTCGACCGGATCTCGTGGCTGGTCTTCGTGGTCGCCGGTGTCCTGGCCGCGACCGGCGGCCTGGCGCTGACGGGGTACGTCGGCGCGATCAACTCGAGCCAGGGCGACGGGATGATCTTCCAGGTGTTCGCCGCGGCGGTCATCGGCGGCATCTCGCTGGACGGCGGCCGTGGCACGATGTTCGGCGCGCTCACCGGTGTGCTGCTGCTGTCCGTGGTCGACAACCTGCTGACCCGCGCACAGGTGCCGTCGTTCTGGACACAGGCCGTCTACGGCGCGATCATTCTTGCCTCGTTGATCCTCGCCCGCTTCGCAGGCGGCAAGCCACAGACCTAGGACGACCCGTCATGCTCCGCCGTGCCGAGCGCGTTGCGCAGCCACTGCTCGACGCCCGCGACGTGCACGGTCGCCCAGGACCGCGCCAGCTCCGGCTCGCGGCTCGCGATCGCGTCGTAGATCGCGCGGTGCTGCTCGCGGGTCCTCTCGACCGCGCCCTCCTGGGTGAGGCCGCGCCAGATCCGCGCGCGGGTCGTCGGCCCGGACAGGCTGTCGATCAGCGAGCACAGCACCGGGTTGCCGGAGCCGAGCGCGATGCGGCGGTGGAACTCCAGGTCGTTGGCGACGAGGTCCTCGACGGTCGGCGACTCCTCGAGCCCTTCGAGGAGCTTCTCCAGCTGCGCGAGGTCCTCCTCGTTCATCCGGCTCGCCGCCATCGCCGTGGCGGCCGGTTCGAGGATCCTGCGGACCGCGAGGAAGTCCAGCACGGTGTCGTCGCGGTGGAAGTCGACCACGAACGTCATGGCGTCGAGCAGCAGCTTCGGCTCGAGACTGGTCACGTACGTGCCGTCGCCCTGACGGACGTCCAGCACCCTGATCAGGCACAATGCCTTGACGGCCTCCCGCAGCGAGCTGCGCGACAGACCGAGGCGCCCGGCGAGGTCGGCTTCCTTGGGGAGCCGGTCGCCAGGCGCGAGCTCACCCGAGATGATCATGCCCTTGATCTTGTCGATCGCTTCGTCGGTGACCGGCATGTGCCCTGAACCCTCTCAGACCTCGGATGTTTGTCTTCCTAGAGTGCCACGAAAGGTGAACACATGCGTGTAGCACTGCACACTCGCCTCAAGCCTGGCCGGGAGGTGGAGTACGAACAGGTGCACGCGGTCATCCCTCGTGACCTGGAAGTCGCGCTGCGCGATGCAGGCGTGTCATCCTGGGCGATCTTCCGTGACGGCCTCGACCTGTTCCACGTGCTGGAGGTCGAGGACTACCAGGCCATGCGGCACGCGCTGCGCGACCACCCGGCGAACGTGCCGTGGCAGGCACGCATGTCGGAGCTGCTCGCCGTCGAGGACGACTACTCGGGCGACGACACGGGCATCAAGCTCGTCTGGGAGCTGTCATGAGCGTGCCTCTGGGCCTCGGCTGCGCGCAGCTCGGCAACCTCTACCGCGCGATGAGCGACGAGAACGCCTACGAGATCGTCGACGAGGCGTGGTCGCAGGGCATCCGGTACTTCGACACGGCGCCGCACTACGGGGTGGGCCTGTCCGAGCGGCGGCTCGGGGTGGCGCTGGCCGGGCGGCCACGCGAGGAGTACGTGCTGTCCACGAAGGTCGGCAGGCTGCTGGAGGAGAACCCCGCGTACGCGGGGGAGCGGGACGACCAGGGCTTCGACGTGCCCGCGACGGTCGTCCGCCGCCTCGACTACTCCCGCGACGGGGTCCTGCGGTCGCTGGAGTCGAGCCTCGACCGGCTGGGGCTGGACCGGATCGACATCGCGTTCGTGCACGACTGCGAGGACCACGTCGAGGAGGCGCTGGCCGGTGCCGTGCCCGCGCTGATCGAGCTGCGTGAGCAGGGCGTGGTGTCCCACGTCGGCCTCGGCATGAACTTCGACACGATCCTGGCGCGGTTCGTCCGCGAGTCCGACGTGGACACGATCATGCTGGCGGGCCGGTACACGCTGCTGGAGCAGCCCGCGCTGGACGAGCTGCTGCCGCTGTGCGTCGAGCGCGGGGTGCGGGTGATGGCCGCGGGCGTGTTCAACAGCGGCATCCTCGCCACGTCGACGCCGGGCACGACGTACAACTACGAGGAGGCACCGCGCGAGCTGGTCACGCGGGCGCAGCGGATCGCGGACGTGTGCGCGCGGTTCGGTGTCGAGCTGCCGGTCGCGGCGATCGCGATGGTCGCCGCGCACCCTGCCGTCGAGTCGGTGGTGCTGGGGGCGAGCTCGGCGGCGCAGGTGCGGTCGAACGTGGCACGGGCGGCGGCCGAGGTGCCCGCGGAGCTGTGGCCCGCGCTGGTGGAGGAGGGGTTGCTGCGTGAGGTTGGTTGACGCGCACCACCACCTGTGGGACCCGAGGCGCCGCACGTACGACTGGCTGGCGGGCCTCGACGCGATCGGGCGCCCGTACACCGAGGCCGACCTGCGGGCGGTGACCCCCGCGGCGGCGACGGTGCTGGTGCAGACGGTGTCTTCGGTCGAGGAGACCGTCGAGTTCCTGGCGGTCGCCGAGTCCTCGTCGCTGGTGGCGGGGGTGGTGGGCTGGGTGGACCTGACGGCCCCGGACGTCGCCGAACGGCTGGCGGAGCTGGGCGACGGCCCGCTGGTCGGCATCAGGCACCAGGCGCAGGACGAGCCGGACCCGGACTGGCTGGTGCGCCCGGAGGTGGTCAGGGGCATCCGGGCGGTGGCGGCGGCGGGGCTGACGTACGACATCCTGGTGAAGCCGGAGCAGCACGAGGCGGCGGTGGAGCTGGCCGACGCCGTGCCGGGGGTCCGGCTGGTGCTTGACCACGCGGGGAAGCCGGCCATAGCGGACGGCGGCTACGAGCCGTGGGCGGCGTTCCTGACGTCGATAGCCGCGCGGCCCAACGTGTTCTGCAAGCTGTCCGGCCTGGTGACCGAGGCCGACTGGACGAGGTGGACGGTGGACGGGCTGCGCCCGTACGCGGCGCACGTGCTGGAGACGTTCGGCCCGGACCGGGTGATGTTCGGCTCCGACTGGCCGGTCTGCGAGCTGGCGGCCACCTACGACCAGGTCTACTCGGCCGCGCGGGACTTCACGGCCGCACTGTCCACTTCGGAACGTGCGGAGGTGTTCGGCGGCACCGCGGCCCGCGCCTACCCGATCCCTACCTGACCGTGACGGAGGTGATCCACATCGTCGGCGCGTGCTCGCGCACCGCCCGCTCGACGGAGTCGAACGGCGCGGCGCCCACGCACCGCCGACGAGGCCGCCACTTCAGGTAGTTCGCCTTCCGCTTCGCGCCATGGCGCCGAAACGCGACGAAGTACACGTCCCCGATCCCGCGCCGGGTGATCAGGGCGACCTCGGCCAGGTCGGCCCAGGCGATCCGGTAGGGCCTTCGGCCACCGAGGTAGACACCCTCTTCGTCGACCAGCAGCGAGACCCGTTCCCGGTCCGCGTGCGGGTGCGGGAACGTGAAGACGGTCACGAAAGCCAACGGCGCGACCATCATCACCAACGCGAAGACCAGTGCCCCCGGCCATCGGTGCACGAGGGCCTCGGTCACCCCGTGGATGAGGCAGATGAGGACCATCGCGCCTGCCGCCGGTAGGACCATGATGAACGAGACCCAGCGGAAGGCCAGCAGGCGCTCCCTGCCGGCCAGGGGCTCGATCCGCTCGACGTGCGTGCCCATCCCGTCAGTATCGGCGCGGGCACGGGGGACGGGTAGAGGAACATTGACAAGGGCCGCGCGAGAACAGCGGCACGGTCCGGGCCGCGGGCCGCTTGGTGTCCGCAGGTCGTCGTCGATCACCTGGAGGAGGCATTCCCCGGCTCGGCGGCCGTTCGAGCTGGACCTCCCGGAGGTGATCACGTTCAGCGACACCCTGCTGACGCCACGGGTGACCGGCTGCCCAAGGGCTTCGACCGCGAGGCGGCCGACTCGACGGTGATGTGCACCGCCCCGCTGAGTGCCGGTCTAGGAGCTGTACCGCCAGAACTCCCGCGCCGGCACGCCCTGCCGCAGAGGCCGCTCCGCGTCAGCCCACGGTGATCAGGTCGACTCCCAGGAGGCTTGCCACCGCTCGGATCTCCGCCAGCCGGTGCCCGGTGCCCAGTGCCCAGTGGTGGCCGACGCCGCTCGCGGACCACTCGTCGGTCCACTCGCCCGGGTCTCGGCCGAAGTCGACGCGGCTGGTCGTGTTGCCGATCTTCAGGTGTGGGCCGTCCGCTACCACGCCCTCGGCGGCCACCAGGGTGTAGCGGCCGTCGCGGGTCTGGCCCACGCCCAGCAGGGTCACCGGGCCCGTTGCCACGTCGAACTCCACCGACACGCCCCAGCCCCGCTTGCCGTGGAACACACCCAGGCCGCGCAGCAACGGCTTCTTCGCCGAGATGCCCAGGTGCGCCGGCCCGTCGTGGCCCATCTCCACGTGCCCACGCGTGAAGTCGAGTGCCTGGAACTCCGTGAACGACCCACCGGCACCCAGCACGTCCATGATCAGCATGGCCAGGCTCGTCCGCAGCTCGTACTCGCCCGCCGCCGGGATGCCCCGGGCGGTCAGCAGGCTCGCGCCCAGGATCATGCCCGCGCCAAGCCGTTCGTGCTGCTCGCCGTTCAGGCCCCTGTGGTAGTACGCGAGGCTGTCCAGGTCGAAGTCCGCCACCAGCCGGTCCAGTCCGACGGAAACCTGTGCGCCCCAGGCGAAGTCCTCGTCGTTCACCGAGTCGGTCAGCTCGAAGACCTCGGCCGCCTCCGCGATCCGTGCGTCCACCTCGGACTTCGTCACGTCCTCAACGCGTACTCGCAGGTCGTCGAACTCCAGTACCTCCACGTGGCCGCCGAACTGCGCGTTGACCATCGACAGATCCGTTGCCACGTCGTACATCCCGGGGTACAGGTGCCCCATCAGGCCGTGCCTGCCGTTCCTCAGCGCCTTGCGCACGCCTGAGGCCCTGATCCACGCGCCGATCTTCGCCCACGCGCGCTCGTCACGCAGGTAGCCCGACACACTGCGGAAGTCGATGCCCGCCCGGGTGAACGCGTTCGCCATCTCCGGCAGCGGGCACGCACCGCAGTACGCCAGCCACTGGCCGGTGTCGAACGTCGCGTGGTCCATGGACTCCGTCGGCTGCAGGTTGATCAGCAGCACGGGCGCGCCACTTCGCTGCGCCACGGGCATCAGCATCGTCGCGGTCAGGTACGTCGTGAGGAACCCGACGATCAGGTCGCAGCCCGCCGCGCGCAGCTTCTCCGCCGCGACGGCGCCCTCCTGCGCGTCGGAGATGAACCCGACGTCGACGATCTCCGCGTCGTAGCCCGCGATCCGCTCGCTCACGTACCGCGACGACTCCCGCAGCGTCGGCAGCAGGTCGGGGAACTGCGGCCAGTACGCCCCCAGCCCGCCCGCGATCAGACCGATCCTCGGTCGCCTCTTGTCGCTCATCGAAAACCTCCTAGCCGATCCGGAAGTCGGCGACCCGGATCGGCGACGGCGTCGTGCCGGTCGATCGTTGCTGGTACAGCACGGAAAGGACGCCGTTCGTCAGATCGACGTTCACCTCTCCGAACACGTTCATGCTCGGTCGGTCGAACAGCGTTGTCCAGTCGGACCATCCGCTTGCCTTGGTCGCCCCCACGATCCTGCCGAACGGCATGATCAGGTAGGCGTTGTCGGCGCCGTCGAAGACGATGCGTGTGCGGCCCGTCGCGTTCGGCGGGATCGGCACCTCGGTCTTCGACCACGTGCCGTCCGCCTTGCGCATCACGTGGAACGTGCGGCCCCACCGCGTGCGGTCCGCCGCGTAGCTCGTGACGCACTGCGTGAACCGGCCCGGCACGTAGCTGATGATCACGTGCGGGGCGCCCGACGAGTCGATGGCCTGGCTCTCCTGGTTCATCAGGCCGTGGTTCGGGTCGAGCGGGTCGACCACCAGCGACTGGTTCACCGCGATCGGCGTGGCCACGGACGCGCCGCCACTGGACCGCCATGTGCGGCCCATGTCGTCGCTGTACACGTAACCCGTGTCGTGGTTGGTGAGCCCACCCTGGTTGCACAGCACGCCCGCGTTGCCCTCGCGCCACGTGAACGACGCGTGCAGCCTGCCCCGCGAGTCGTACGTCAGGCCGTGCAGGTACATGTTGCGAGTCGTGCTCACCACGCCGTTCGGGCCGGTGTAGTTGCCGGTCGCCGACGTCCACTTGCCGAGTTTCCGCCACGAG
The DNA here is from genome assembly GCF_004364325.1 of Actinophytocola oryzae. Taxonomy (GTDB): domain Bacteria; phylum Actinomycetota; class Actinomycetes; order Mycobacteriales; family Pseudonocardiaceae; genus Actinophytocola; species Actinophytocola oryzae. Next base: position 254,593 of record NZ_SOCP01000004.1, read on the forward strand.
CCGTCGTACTCGGCCAGCTCGTTGGTGCCGTTGCCCGAGCCGCCGGTGCGGAAGCTGAACTGCAGCCGCCTGTCCGGTGTCACCACGAACTGCGGGTAGCTGATGCCGCCGAGGTCGATGCCGTCCAGGGTCCGTTGCACCGCGCCGAAGTCGGCCAACGACCAGCTCGTGGGTGGCGCGGACGCCAGGCCTGCCCTGGACTTCACGTAGAACACCTGCGTGTTGTGGGTGTCCATCGCGACGTGCAGCCTGCCGTCCTTCGGTGAGACACCCAGCGAGATCACGTTGTGGGAGTCGTCAGTGGACAGTTGGTGGGGGAGAACCACCTTCTGCCAGGCACCGGCCGGGAGGGTGCGCCTGGCCACGACCGCGCTCCGGTCGGCCGTGTACCACGTCGCGTACTGGTAGCCGTTGTAGGTGAGGATCGCGTCCTGCTGGAACGACTCGTTGTTCACCAGGCCGTCGTAGGACACGAAGTACAGTGCGGTCGGGTCGAGCTGCGTGTCCCGCAGGAGCGTGACGGCCGCGCGTGGCGATGGTTCCGCCGCGGTGGCGTGTAACGTCGAGCCGGACAGCAGGACGCACGCCAGTAGAACCCCCAGTCGTCTCATTACGCCCCCCAACCAGCGGCCGCGCCGCCGGCCCGTTCGACGCGGATCTTGTCGAAGTGGCCGGAGCGGCGGTAGGCGCCCATCGGGTCGGGGTCGATGCCCAGGTCCTCGCGCACCTCGGCCAGCAGCGGGCGCACGTCGGTGGCGAAGGCGTCGGTCAGCGCCGCGTTCGCCTCCAGCACGTCACCGTTCTGTTGCGCCGTGCGGAGTGCGTCCTGGTCGACGAGCAGCGCCTTGGCCGTCGCCTCCTGGACGTTCAGCACCGACCGGATCAGTGCCGGGATCTTCGGCTCGATGTTGTGGCACTGGTCGAGCATGAACGCCACACCGGCTGACGCGTCGAGGCCCCCGCCCAGCACGATCTCCACCATGATCCGGAACAGCTGGTACGGGTCCGCCGCGCCGACCATCAGGTCGTCGTCGGCGTAGAAGCGCGAGTTGAAGTGGAAGCCGCCCAGCCGGTCGCGGTGCAGCAGGAACGCCACGATGAACTCGATGTTGGTGCCCGGCGCGTGGTGCCCGGTGTCCACCAGCACCTTCGCCTTCGGGCCGAGGTCGACGCAGTGCGCGTAGCTCGTGCCCCAGTCCGGCACGTCCATCGTGTAGAACGCGGGCTCGAAGAGCTTGTACTCCACCAGCATCCGCTGGTTGTCGCCCAGTCGCTCGTAGACCCGGTGCAGCGCCTCGGAAAGCCGTTCCTGACGGCCGCGGATCGAGTCCTGGCCGGGATAGTTGGTGCCGTCCGCGAACCACAGCGACAGGTCCTTCGACCCGGTGACGTCCATGATGTCGACGCACTCGAGGAGGTGGTCGAGAGCCTTGCGGCGGATGGCCTCGTCCGGGTTGCAGACGCTGCCGAGCCGGTAGTCGTCCTCCTGGAAGACGTTGGGGTTGATCGCGCCGAGCGCGATGCCGACCTCGTCGGCGTGCTTGGCCAGTGCGCCGTAGTCGTCGACGCGGTCCCACGGGATGTGCAGCGCGACCGACGGCGCCACCCCGGTGAACCGGTGGACCGTCGCCGCGTCGTCGACCTTCTCGAACGCGTCGCGTGGCACGCCCTCCTGGGCGAACACCTTGAAACGGGTGCCGGAGTTGCCGTACGCCCACGACGGCGTCTCGATGTGCTGGGTGCGCAGCGCCGCCTTGACTGCTGCTGTGTCGGCCATTTCGCTACTCCTAGTCGAGGTGGAAAACCTCCTGCAGCGGCGTGATGCCCTCATCCGGCGCGCCGCCACCAAGTCCTTCGAAGAACTGCGCCATCTCGTTCTGCCACCGCGTGTTGACCTCGCGGGAGGCCATGCCGGCGAGCGCCGCGTCGAGGTCGTCGGTCTCGAAGTACCCGACGAGCAGCCCGTCCGGCCGGAGGAACAGCGAGTAGTTCCGCCAGCCGGTCTCCCGCAGCGCGGCCAGCATGTCGGGCCACACGTGGGCGTGCCGGGCCGAGTACTCCTCGGCCCGGTCTGCCTTCACCTTCAACAGGAAGGAAACACGTCGCATCAGAAGTCGAAGTCGTCGATGTTGTCCTTGTTGAAGTCCGTCGGCGGGCCGAGGATGACCTCGCCGTTCTTGCCGATCGTGTACTCGCCGAGCTTGCCCGCCTTGAACTTCTCGCCTTCCTTGCCGCTGATCTGCCCGGACGCGAGCGCGGCTGCGGTGTAACCGGCGAGGTAGCCGAGGTCGTTCGGGTTCCACAGCGCGAACTCGGTGACCGTGCCGTCCTTGACGAACTCACGCATCAGGTTCGGCGTGCCGAGGCCCGTCAGCTTGACCTTGCCCTTGTACGGCGAGGTGGACAGGTACCTTGCGGCGGCGGCGATGCCGACGGTCGTCGGCGCGATGATGCCCTTCAGGTCCGGGATGGACTGGAGCAGGCCCTGGGCCTCCTGGAACGACTTCTGGTCGTCGTCGTCACCGTAGGCGACCTTGACCAGTTCGAGCTTGGCGTACTCCGGCTTCTTCAGCTCGTCCTTCATGAAGTCGATCCAGGTGTTCTGGTTCGTCGCGTTCGGCGTCGCCGAGAGGATCGCGATCTTGCCCGCGCCGCCGATCTGGTCGGAGATCAGCTTCACCTGCGCGCGGCCGATGTCCTCGGAGTTGGCCTGGTTGACGAAGATCTGCCTGGCGTCGACCGCGGCGTCGGAGTCGTAGGTGACGACCGCGATGCCCTTCTTCATCGCGTCCTTGAGCGCTGGCGCGACGGCGTTGGGGTCGTTGGCGGCGATGACGATCGCGTCCTGCTGCTGCTGTATCAGCGTGTTGATGTAGGAGACCTGCGAGGACGCGGACGCGTCCGACGGGCCGACCTCCTTGCCCTCGCCCTTCAGCTCCTTCACCGCGTCGACGCCGCCCTTGTCGACGAGCACCTCGTACGGGTTGTCGATCTCCTTGGGCAGGAAGGCGATCTTCAGGCCTTCCTTGATCTTGGCGTTGGGGTCGGCCGCGGCTCCCGTCGCGTTGCCCGTGTCGTTCCCGGCGGCCTCGTCAGACCCCTTGGTGGTCCCGCCGCAGCCGGCTACCAGTGTCAGCGCCAGGCCGGCGCTCAGTGTCCACAACAGACGGGTCGAGCGGAACATCTTTGGTCCTCCTCGGTTTGAACACGACCGGGACGAGTACGGAGAGAATCAGTAGCAAGCCCGTGATGACGTTCTGGATCTCGTTGCTGACGTCGTCGAGGAACAGCACGTTGCGCAGCCCGGCCATGGCGAGCAGGGCCGTCGCGACGCCGAGCACGGTGCCGCGCCCGCCGAAGATCGACACCCCGCCGAGCAGCACCGCCGCCACGGCGACCAGCTCCATGCCGTTGGCGTTGTCGGCACGGGCGCTGTTGTAGCGGAGGGTGTAGATCAGCGAGGCGATCGCGGCGAGGCAGCCGGACAGCAGGTAGAGCGAGAACTTGACGCGGTTGACCCGGATGCCCGAGAACCGCGCCGTTTCCGTGCCGAGTCCGATCGCGTACAGCGACCGGCCGATGGTGGTCATGTGCACGAGGACGGCGATGAGGGCACCGACCACGAGCACCAGCAGCGTGGCGTAGGGCAGGAAGGAGCCGCCGATCGAGTCCGTCGCCAGTGGCCGGTAGTTCTCGGGGAACCCGGTGATGGCGCCGTCGCCGAGCAGCACGTACGCGAGGCCCCGGTAGAGCCCCAGCGTGCCGATGGTGACGGCCAGCGACGGCAGGCCGAATCGGACGACGAGCACCGCGTTCACCGCGCCGAGCACGATCCCCGCCACGATCACGATCGGCACGATCGTCTCGAACGACATGCCGCCGTCCCACAGCTTCCCGGTCAGCGCGGAGCAGAAACCCAGCGTCGACGCGACGGACAGGTCGATCTCGCCGGTGAGCACGATCGGCAGCAGTGCGAACGCGAGCAGCGCGACCTCGCTGTAGTCCAGCAACAGGAAGCTGATGTTGCTCGTCTCGCCGAACCCGTCGCTGAAGGAACCGGCGACGAACACGGCGACGCACAGCACGAGCAGCACGCTTTCCCAGCGCAGAAACCTACCCAGCACGGCGCACCGCCCTCTCGGCCCGTAGTCGCGTGGCCAGCCGGACCATGAACGCCCGGTCGAGCGAGATGGCCACGAGCAGTGCCGCGCCGTCGACGGCCCGCTGCCAGAACGCCGGCACACCGAGGATCGGCAGCGCACTGGTCACCGTGGTCAGCAGCAACGCGCCGAGCGCCGCCCCGAGGACCGTCCCGCTGCCGCCGAAGATCGCCACGCCGCCGACGACGACCGCCGCGACCACGGCCAGCTCCCGGCCGGTACCGACGGACGCGTTGATGGTGCCGAAGTAGGCGGCGTGCATGACGCCGCCGAGCCCGACGAGCCCGCCGGAGATCACGAACGCGCCGAACACCCGTCGCCCGGTGGGGATGCCCGCGAGCCGCGCGGCGTCCGGGTTCGACCCGATCGCGTACAGCTCGCGCCCGGCCCGGAAGTTGTGCAGCCCGTACGCGGCGACGGCCAGCACGACCAGCGCGATCAGCGTCAGGTGGGGAATCCCCAGTATCGAGCCGGAGCCGAGGCTCAGGAAGCCCTGCGGCATCTGGTAGGCGTTGATCTGTGTGGTGTCGGTGCCGGACGCCCACGCGTAGTCGATGCCGCGGTACACGTACAACGTCCCGAGGGTCACCACGAGCGCGGGCACCTTCGCGATGGCGACCAGCGCCCCGTTGATGGCCCCGCACACGGCCCCGAGCGCGATTCCCGCCAGCACGACCACGATGACCGGCAGGTCCTTGTCCACGAGGAAGAGCTGCCCGGACAGGTATGCGGTCAGCCCCATGACGGACCCGACCGACAGGTCGATGTTCCTGGTGATCACGAGCAGTGCCTGCCCGATCGCCAGCAGCGCGATGATCGAGGCGTTGAGGAACAGGTCGTGGATGCCCTGCCCGGACAGGAAGGTCGGGCTCGTGATGGTCGTCGCGGCCACGACCGCGACGAACGCGACGACGATGCCCAGCTCGCGCCCGGCGAACGAGGACGCCCTCGCGGAGACCCTGGTCACCCCACACCTCCCGTCGCCGCCTGGAGAACCGTCTCCTCCGTGGCCTCCTCCTTGGTCAGCTCGGCCGTCAGCCTGCCCTCGTGCATCACCAGCACCCGGTCGGCCATCCCCAGCACCTCCGACAGCTCGGAGGAGATCATCAGCACCGCGATGCCCTGCGCGGCAAGCTCGGACAGCAGCGCGTGCACCTCCACCTTCGCGCCGATGTCGATGCCACGGGTCGGCTCGTCCACGATCAGCACCACCGGCTCGGTGGCGAGCCACTTGCCCAGCACCACTTTCTGCTGGTTCCCGCCCGACAGCGTGGCCACCGGGTCGGCGAGCCGCCGCCGCTTCACACCGAGGCGGTCGGCCCACCGGCCCGCCAGCGCACGCTCCCGCGACCGGGACACCAGACCCCACCGCGCCACCGCCCCCAACCGCGGCAGCGTTGCGTTGCGCTCGATCGACAGGTCCAGGATCAACCCCTGCTCACGCCGGTCCTCCGGCACCATGGCCACGCCTGCCGCGATGGCCGCACGCGGATTCCCGCCAGGAAGCCGTTTCCCGCCGACGGTGACGATGCCCGCGTCCAGCGAGTCGACGCCGAAGATCGCCCGCGCCACCTCGGACCGGCCGGAGCCGACCAGCCCGGCGAGCCCCACGATCTCCCCGCGCCGCACCGAGAACGACACGTCGTTGAACACGCCCGCACGACGCAGCCCGGTCACCACGAGCGCCTCGTCGCCTGCCTCGTGGTCGCGCGACGGGTACAGCTGCTCGACCGACCGGCCGACCATGCTTCGCACCAGCTCGTCCCTGGTGATCGACTCCATCGCCGACGACGTCACCAGCGAGCCGTCCCGCAACACCGTGACGCGCTGGCAGATCTCGTACATCTCCTCGAGCCGGTGGGAGATGAACAGCAGCGCCGCGCCGCCGTCGGCGAGCCGCCGCGCCACCCGGAACAGCCGCTCGGCCTCCACAGTGGACAGTGTGGCGGTCGGCTCGTCCATCACGATGATCCGCGCCTGCGCCGACAGGGCCTTGCCGATCTCGATGATCTGCTGGTCCGCGATCGACAGCCCGCGCGTGACGCGGCCGGGGTCGATGGGCACGCCGAGCGAGGAGAACAGCTCGGCGGCGCGCTCGTTCATCGAGGCGCGGTCGATGCGGCGGAAGGACCGCAGTGGCTGGCGGCCCATGAACACGTTCTCCGCGACCGTGAGGTCGGGGAACTGCGTCGGCTCCTGGTGGATGACCGCGATGCCGTGCTGTCGCGCGTCCCTCGGGCCGCCGAAGTCGACGGGCTCGCCGTCGACCAGCACGACGCCCGTGTCGGGCCGGTGCTCGCCGCCGATCACGCGCACCACGGTCGACTTGCCCGCGCCGTTCTCGCCGGCCAGCCCGTGGACCTCACCGGCGTGCAGCTCGAGGGAGACGCCCCGCAGCGCGTGGACCGCGGCGAAGGACTTGTGCACGTCCCTGAGTTCGAGCAGCGGGGGCACCGATGCCGTCACGAGCGCTCACCGCCTGCACGTCATGAAACGTTTCAGACAACGTAGCCGAGCCCCCGAGTGTGAGTCAAGCCACGCACTTAGGCTTCGGTTTCGTGACCACCACGATCGCCGAGCTGTCGGCCGACCCGCACCCGGTCCTGGCGCGGTTGCGTGCCGAGGCGCCCCTCTCCTGGGTGCCGGTGCTCGACGGCTGGCTGGTGACGGACCACGCGCTCGCCCAGCGCGTCATGCGGGACGCGGCCACCTACACCGTGGACGACCCCCGGTTCTCCACGGCGACGGTCGTGGGACCGAGCATGCTCTCGCTCGACGGCGCCGAGCACGCGAGGCACCGGGAACCGTACGTGCCGCCGTTCCGGCCGGGGCCGGTGCGCGACCACTTCGCGGGCTTCGTCACCGCGGCCGTGGCGAGGCTGCTCGACGGCCTCGCCCCGGCGGCCCACGCCGAGCTGCGTGCGGACTTCGCGGGGCCGCTCGCCGTCGAGGTGATGGCCGACGCGCTCGGCCTGACCGGCGTCGACCCGGCGACCGTCCGCTCCTGGTACGCGGCACTCGTCGAGTCCGTGTCCGAGGTGACCTCCGGCCGATCGCCCACGGCGGCCGGTGCCGCGGCGATGGCCGAGCTGCGCGCCAGGATCCCGCTCGGCGTCGAGGGGCTCACGACCGAGGAGATGGTTGCCAACGCGGCCGTCCTCATGTTCGGCGGCATCGACACCACCGAGAGCATGGTCGCGAACCTGGTGCTGCACCTGCTGACGCACCCGGGCGTGCTCGCCGAGGTCCGTGCCGACCGCGCACTGGTGGCCGACGCGATCGAGGAGTCGCTGCGGCTGGAGCCCGCGGCCTCGGTGGTCGACCGGTACGCCACCCGGGACGTGACCGTCGGCGACGCGCACGTCAGGGCGGGTGACCTGGTCCGCGTGTCCATCGCGGGCGCGAACCGCGACCCGGCCGTGTTCACCGACCCGGACACCTTCGACCTGCGCAGGCCCAACGCCAGGGCCAACCTGTCGTTCGCGCTCGGCCCGCACTTCTGCCTCGGCGCCCGGCTGGCCCGCGCGGAGGCGGAGATCGCCGTCGACGGACTGCTCGACCGGTTCCCCGCGCTGCGGCTGGACCGGCCGGTTACGCCCGAGGGCCTCGTGTTCCGCAAGCCGCCGGAGCTACCCGTCAGCTGGTGAACAATGCGGCCCCGACACGAAGGACGGGGTTGCCTTCGCATCGGGGCCGCATCCTGATCTCGGTGCCCGGGCGGCGGCCCCGCACCGAGACGTGGGGTGGACGCGGCCGATCGGCCCCTTCGGTGGCCGCGTCACACGGTTTCCTCCCCACCCCGCTGAGCAAGGTTTACGGTGGTGCGACGTTGTTCGACAGCGTCAACGCGCCCGGACAAAGGTGGGGGAGCGCCATGCCGCGGCCACAGCGACCGGTCGACCCGGCGGACGGTGCGGTCCAGGAGTTCGCGGTCGCACTGCGTGAGCTGCGTGCGCGTGCGGGCGGGCCGACCTACCGCTCACTGGCCGAGCGCACCGGGCTGTCCGTGTCGACGCTCGCCGACGCGGCGGGCGGACGGCGGCTGCCGACGTTCGCGGTCGCGGTGGCCTACGCCGTGGCGTGCGGCGGCGACGAACACGAGTGGGCCGCGCGCTGGCGGACCGTCGCCGAGGGGGAGGCAACCCCGGACCGGGCGCCCTACCGGGGCATGGCCGGCTTCCGCGGGCAGGACGCCGACCTGTTCTTCGGGCGCGAGCACCTCGTGGCCGAGCTGGCCGGGCGGGTGCGCGAGCATCCCGTGACGGTGGTGCTCGGCGCCTCGGGTGCCGGGAAGTCCTCGCTGCTCGCGGCCGGTCTCGCACCCGCGCTGAAGTCCGTGCGGCCGGTCATCGTGACCCCGGCCGACTCGCTCCCGGCCAAGGCGAAGGTGCTGGTCGTCGACCAGTTCGAGGAGCTTTTCACCCAGCACGGCGACGCCGAGCGGGACCGGTACCTCGACGCCCTGCTCGCGCGGCGGGACACGCACGTCGTGCTGGCCGTCCGCGCCGACTACTACGGTCGCTGCGCCGAGCACCCCGGCCTCGCCGAGGCGTTGCGCGCCAACCAGGTGCTGGTCGGGCCGATGAGCGAGGACGAGCTGCGGGACGCGCTGACCCGCCCGGCGGCCGCCGTCGGCCTGTCCGTGGAGCGGGCACTGGTCGCGACCGTGCTGCAGGAGGCCAGGGGACGGGCCGGGGTGCTGCCGCTGCTGTCCCACGCCATGTTGGAGACGTGGCGCAGGCGGCGGGGGACCGTGCTCACGCTCGCCTGCTTCGAGGCGGCGGGCGGCATCGACGGCGCCGTGGTGCGGACCGCCGAGGACGCGTACGCCGCGCTCGACCCGGCGCAGCGGGAGCTGGCCCCCGAGCTGCTGCTGCGCATGCTGTCGATCGACGAGTCAGTGACCCGCAGGCGCGTCGACCTCGCCGACGTGCGCAGCGTCGACCCCGGCGCCGGGGTGGTGATCGACCGGCTCGCCGACGCGCGGCTGGTCACGGTGGACGGCGGCACGGTCGAGCTGGCCCACGACGCGATGCTCACGGCCTGGCCGCGCCTGCGGTCGTGGATCGACGACCACCGCGACGCCGTCCGCGCGCACCGCAAGATCAGCGAGGCGGCCAGGATCTGGGTGGAGAGCGAGCGGGACCCGTCCGCGCTCGCGTCCGGCGGCAGGCTCGCCCTGATGAAGGCGCACACCTCGGTGCTGTCCGGGGTGCTGCGGCTGAGCCAGGTGGAGAAGGACTTCCTGCGGCACAGCGACGCGCAGGCGTGGCAGGCCGCCCGCGCGGCCAGGCGGCGGACCGTGCGGCAGCGGGTGCTCGTGGCGTCCTCGGTGGTCGCCGTGGTCGTGGCGGCCCTGTTCGCGGCGGTGGCCGACGAGGCGCGGACCGACGCCGACGCCGCCCGCGACACCGCCCTGTCCCAGCGGATCGCCGCGACCGTCCAGAGCCTGCGGCTGACCGACCCGGCGCTCGCGGCCCAGCTGGCCGTCGTCGGCTACCGGACGGCGTCGACGAGCGACACGCGCTCGACGCTGCTGGAGACGTCGTCCGACCCGGTGCCCGCCAGGTACCTCGGCGCGGCCTCGACCGCGCTGGCGGCCTCGCCCCACGGCGGCCCGATCGCCGTGAGCGACGCGACCAACGGCTCGGTCACCCTGTTCACCCAGTCCCGGCACGGCCTGACCCGCGCCGGGGCGATCACGTCGATGCCCGCGGGCATCGACCGGTCCGTGTCCTCGGCACCCAAGGTGTACGCGCTCGCGCTCTCGCCGAACGACGAGCTGCTGGCGGTCGGCGACAGCACGTCGACGGTGACCCTGTGGGACGTGTCCGACCCGCGCCACCCGGCCCGGCTCGGCTCGGTCGGCGGCGCGGGCCCCGTCGAGCGCGTGGCCATCGACCCGACCGGTGCCGAGCTGGCCGTGGCCGGCGCGGACCGGGTCAAGCGCTGGGCGGTCGAGGATCCACGCGTGCCACGCGAGCTGCCGAGCGTGCGGTCCCCGGCGCGGGTCCGCTCGCTGGAGTACTCACCGCTGGGCGGCCAGCTGGCGTTCGGCACCGACCGGGGCACGGCGCACGTGTGGTCGCTCGCGGGCACGCCCGTCGAGCTGGCCGCGCTGGCGACCCGCGACCGGCCGGCGCCGATGGTGTCGTACGCGCCGGACGGCCAGCTGCTGGTGCGGCCGGAGAACGAGGACACGGTCCGGCTGTGGGACGTCTCGTCGGCCCCGCCCCGGCCGGGGAAGCCGCTGTCGGGGCTGGGGGGTGTGCGGATCACGACCGCCGCGTTCAGCCCGGACGGCCGTCACCTCGTCGCGAGCGGCGCGGACTCGACGGTGTACGTGCTGGACACCGGGACGTGGACGGTCGTGCGGACGCTGCCGCACCCGGACATCGTCACGCGGGCGGTGTTCACCTCGAACGGCGGCGCGATCGTCACCACCGCGACGGACGGCGCACTGCGCTGGTGGAGCCTGCGCGACGCGGTCCCGACACGGGCACCCGCACAGATCGGCGACCTCCACTACAGCGCCGACGGCACGCGCCTCGCGGTCTTCGCGGAGGGCGAGGTCGCGTTGTGGGACAGGGGACTCCCACAGCTCACGCGGCTCGCGGGCGCGTTCAGCGGCGCGGGTGACCTCTCCGGCGACGGCCAACTGCTCGCGGCGGGCACCGCCGACGGCGACGTGTTGCTCTACGACCTCACCGACCCGGTGCACCCGCGCCTGGTCGACTCGCTCGGTGTCGTCGGCAGGAAGGTCGACGCGGTGGCGTTCGACGAGGACGGCACGAGACTCGCCGCGGGCGGCGAGGACGCGGCGGTCCGCGTGTGGGACCTCGCCTCCCGCGAGGTGTCGGTGTTCCGCACGCCGAGCGACGCGGTGCTCGACCTGAGCTGGCAGCACCACGGCGGGCACCTGGCGGTGGCGAGCGCGGACGACCACGTCTACCTGCTCGACCGGACGACGACCCGCGAGGTCGCGAGGCTCGACGCGGGTTCCGTGCACAGCGCGGTGTTCAGCCCGGACGGCACCCTGCTGGCGAGTGGCGGCGCCGACGGCCTGCTGCGGCTGTGGGACGTGTCGGACGCGGGCGCCCCGCACCTCGTCGGCCCACCGGCGACGGGCCCGGCCGGGCGGGTGCAGGAGCTGTCGTTCCACCCGCGCGGGCGGATGCTCGCGGCGAGCGTCATCGACGGGACCGTGTGGATGTGGCACATCCACGACCCGGCGCACCCGACCGTGGCGGCGGTGCTGGCGGCGTCGGGTTCCCCGCTCGACTCGGCGGTGTTCCGCCCGGCGGGCGACATGCTGGTGGCGGGCGGGGCGGACCGGGTCGTCCACTCCTGGCACACCGAGGAGGAGGCGGTCGTCGAGTCGGTGTGTGCCGGGGTCGGCGACCCGATCACGAGGCGGGAGTGGCAGAACCACCTCTCGGGCGTCCCGTACGACCCGCCGTGCCGCTAGCCGAGGTGGAGCCCCGCCCCGCAGAGGACCAGGGCGGCACCGCTGGAGAGCGTGCGGACGGTGTTCCAGCGCCGCCAGCGCGGGGAGAAGTCGGCCCAGGTGGCGGTGCCGTTCTCGAGTGCGTTGTTGAGCGGCACGTTGACCCGGCCGGTGACGGCGAGCGAGCCGACGAGGTAGACGAGGGCGGCGCCGAGGTGGAGGTAGGCGGACGCGCTCGTGTCCAGGCCCAGCAACAGGAATCCCGTCCCCGCGGACGTGACGAGCGGTCCGACGAAGGTGACGAGGAAGGCCGGGTTGACGATCGCGGCGTTCATCTTCCGCATGGCCTCGACGGCTCGCTCGGGGTCGGTCCTGTCCAGCCCGGGCACGACGGAGTTCGAGTACGTGAAGAAGACCCCGAACACCGCCGCGAGCAGGACGAGGTTGACCAGGGCGGCGACGAGCGCGAGGGTGGGCAACGGTCGGCTCCCGGAGTGGATCCCAGTCGGTGACCCGAGGCTACGTCGCGACCGCTGCCCGAAGATACCGAAATGTACGATGTGGACGGCCGGGCAGGAATGCCGGACGATCGATGTCCCCAGGCGGCCCCTCATGCGTGATAGTTGTCGGCATGTTCCCCGAACTGGTGTCCGGTAGTGACCGCGAGGCGTTGCGCTTCGGCGAGCAGGCTCTGACCTACGGCGAGCTGGCGGAGGTGGCAGGCGGGCTGGCCGGTCACCTGCGGGGACGGGGCCGCGTGGCGGTGTGGGCCACCCCGACGATCGAGACGTGCGCCGCGGTGGTGGGTGCGCTGGTGGCCGGCGTGCCGGTGGTGCCGCTGAACCCGAAGGTCGGCGAGCGGGAGCTGGCCCACATCATCGACGACAGCACCCCCGAGATGCTGCTGGCCGCCCCGCACGCCGCGCTGCCCCCTGGTCTCGCGAAGATCCCGACACTGCACGTCCTCCTGGAACGCGGCGATCCGACGCCGCCGCCGGTCGAGCCCGCGCCGGAGACCCCGGCCTTCGTGGTCTACACCTCCGGGACGACCGGGCCGCCGAAGGGCGTCGTCCTGCCGCGCCGGGCGGTGACGTCGAACCTGGACGCGCTGGCCGAGGTGTGGGAGTGGACCGAGCGGGACGTGCTGGTCCACGGCCTGCCGCTGTTCCACGTGCACGGCCTGATCGTCGGCGTGCTCGGCCCGCTGCGCAGGGGCGGCTCGGTGCGCCACCTCGGCAGGTTCTCGTCGCGGGCCGTCGGGCAGGCCCTGACCACGGGCGCGACGATGATGTTCGGCGTCCCGACCATGTACCACCGCCTTGCCATGGACTGCGCCGACGACCCCGGGCTGGCGAAGGCGGTCGGCGGCGCCCGCCTGCTGGTCTCCGGCTCGGCCGCGCTGCCCGCGACCGACCACCAGCGCCTCGCGGAGACGACGGGCCAGCGGGTCGTCGAGCGCTACGGCATGACCGAGACGCTGATGAACTGCAGCGTGCGAGCCTCGGGCGACCGTCGTCCCGGCGCGGTCGGCCTGCCACTGCCGGGCGTGTCCCTGCGCCTGGTCGGCGACGCAGGGGAGCTGCTGGACGCCCACGACGGCGAGACGGTCGGCGAGATCGAGGTGACCGGCGACAACCTGTTCCTCGGATACCTGAACCGCCAGGACGCGACCGACGCGGTGATGAACGACGGCTGGTTCCGCACGGGCGACATGGCGGTCCGCGACCCGGACGGCTACGTGCGGATCGTGGGCCGCCGGGCGACGGACCTGATCAAGAGCGGCGGCTACAAGATCGGTGCGGGAGAGATCGAGAACGCCCTCCTCGAACATCCCGCGGTGGCCGAGGTGGCGGTCACGGGCGAGCCGGACGAGGACCTCGGCGAGCGCATCGTGGCCTGGGTGGTCCCCTCGGGTGCCGAGCCTGCGCCGGAGGAACTGGCCGACCACGTCGCCCGGCTGCTGGCGCCCCACAAGCGACCGAGGGTGGTGCGCTACCTGGAGTCCCTGCCCCGCAACGACATGGGCAAGGTCATGAAGCGGTCGCTGGCCCCGCGCCGAACACAGCCTTAGGCTGCCGGCACGCGCTCTCAGCAAACCGGGGGCAGTATGGGGCTGTGATCAGAGACTTCGTGCGCCGGTCGGCGCTTCTCGCGCCCGTCGGGGCGCTGGTCGGGGCCGGTGCGCTCGCCGGCTGGCAGGTGCCCGCGGCCGTCGGCGGCCAGCCGAGGGGTGAGCGGCTCGAACGGATGCGCCGCTCGCCCCAGTTCCGTGACGGCGCCTTCCACAACGCCGTCGAGGCCGCCGTGGCGGCGCCGTCCGGCAGCGCCCTCCGCGACCTCGTGTTCGGCAAGGAGGTCCGGCGGCCGACCCGTCCCGTGCCGCTGGTCGGCGCGCCCGACTTCTCGGCGGTCCACGACGGGTTGCGGGTGTCCTGGCTCGGCCACGCGACCGTGCTCGTCGAGGTGGAACGCAAGCGCTTCCTGTTCGACCCGGTGTGGAGCGACCGCGTCTCGCCGTCGACCATGGTCGGCCCCAAGCGGTTGCACCCGGTGCCGTGGTCGGTCGACGACCTGCCGGAGCTGGACGCCGTCGTGATCTCCCACGACCACTACGACCACCTCGACATGATGACGGTCCGCAGGCTCTTCGCGCGCCAGCCGTCGCTGACGTTCGTGGTGCCGCTGGGGGTCGGCGCACACCTCGAGCGCTGGCGCGTGCCAACCGCCAACATCGTCGAGCTGGACTGGGACGAGCGGACCACCGTCGACCACGTCGAAGTCGTCGCCACCGCCGCGCGGCACTTCTCGGGACGCCTGCGGCCGGGCGGGAACGGCACCCTGTGGGCGTCGTGGGTCATCGCGGGCCGCGACCGGAAGGTCTTCTACACCGGCGACTCCGGCCACTTCTCCGGCTACGAGCGGATCGGCGCGGAGCACGGCCCGTTCGACGTCACCCTCATCCAGGTCGGCGCGTACTCGCCGTACTGGCCCGACATCCACATGACCCCGGAGGAAGGCGTCGCGACACACCGCGCCGTGCGGGGTGAGCTGCTGGTGCCGGTGCACTGGGGCACGTTCAACCTGGCCATGCACTCCTGGTCCGAACCGGTCGAACGCCTGCTCAAGGCGGGCGACGACATCCGGATCGCCGTCCCGAAGCCCGGTCAGGCGCTCGACGTCGACGACCTGCGTGAGCCGGAGGGCTGGTGGCGCGAGGTAGCCTGAGCACGAAGGTGGCCGGACACGACGTGTCCGGCCACCTCTCCGTCTGTCGCTAGTTGGCTTCGCCGGTCAGCGCGAACGAGCGAAGTCGTTGTGTCGCACCGATCGTGCCGACGAGGATGAAGACCACCGACATGACCAGCGCCGTGCTCACCGACACCGACGAGTTGATCAGCTGCGTGTTGCCGATCGAGTCCGCGATGGCCGTCGCGTGCTGGCGGACGCTGAAGATCCGCGCCCCGCTCACATAGGTGACCAGGATGTTCTCCCACAGCACCAGGTAGACCAGGCCGACCGCGACCGGCCGCTTGGTCATCGCCGACAGCGCGAGGAACAACGCGCTGTACGCGAGACCGCCGATCGCGGAGCCGATCACCAGGCCCACCGCGAGCGACCCGGAACCGGCGATCACCGCGGCCACGGCGAGCGGGAGGCCCGTCGCCACCGTGGTGACGAGCCACGCGATCGCGAGCTTCGACAGGATGATCTCGCTGCGCGGCAACGGCTTCGTCAGCACGTGGGTGATCGTGCCGTCGTCGATCTCCAGGCCGAGCGCGCTGCTGCCGACGATCAGCGCGGTCAGCGGCAGCATCACGCTCAACCCGAGGTTGGCGAACACCACCGGTCCCCAGTCGTCATCGTCGGCGCCGGAGAAGACGCCGATCACCGTCAGCCCGATCAGGATGACCGGCATCGGGAGGAGCATCAGGACCCGCTTGCGGCCGAGCATGGCGCGCAGGGTCAGGCTCATGATCGTGAGGTTCATGTCGCCACCAGGTAGGAGAAGACCTTCTCGAGTGATTCGTCGGAGGGCAGGATCTGCGTCAGCCGGATCTTGTGCTCACGGGCGAGCTTCGCGATCGCGCGCGTGAACGTGCCGTAGTCGTTGGCCTGCACCAGCACGCCGGTCGGCTCCAGGCTCACCCCGGACACCGAGTCCTGTCCCATGAGGACGGTCGCGAGCAGGCGGTCGTCGGACGAGGAGATCGTGAACTGGTGCGGCCGGTTGGTCATCAGCCGCCGGATGTGCCGGTAGTCGCCCGACGCGGCGAGGCGGCCGGCCACGATCACCTGCACGGTCCCGGAGAGCTGCTCGACCTCCTCCAGGATGTGCGAGCTGAACAGGATGGTCCGCCCCTCGTCGGCCATCTTGTTCAGCAGCGTCATCATGTGCAGGCGCTGACGCGGGTCCATGCCGTTGAACGGCTCGTCGAGCAACAGCACCTTCGGGTCGTGCACGAGCGCCGCCGCGACCCGGCTGCGCTGCCGCATGCCCTTGGAGTACGTCGAGATGCGCCGGTCCTGCGCGTCAACCAGCTCCACAATGGAGAGCGCGGCCCGGGCCGCCTCCTCGGGGTTGGGCAGCTTGTGCAGCTTGGCGCTCGCGAGCACGAACTCCCACGCGGTCAGGAACCCCGGCACGCTCTCGCGTTCGGTGACCAGCCCGAGGTTGCGGTACATGTCGGGGTTGCGCCACGCGGGCTCGTCGCCGACCGTGACCTCACCCTGCGACGGCGCGAGCAGCCCGGCCATCAGGTGCAGGACCGTGGTCTTGCCTGCGCCGTTGGGGCCGAGCAGACCGGTGAGGCCGGGGCCGATCGTGAGGGTGACGTCGTTGACCGCGACGACGTTCCCGTACCAACGCGAAACGCCGTTGAGCTCGATACTGCTCACGATTTCACCTTCTTGTAGCGCAGGACCAGCAAAGCCGTGCCCAGTGCGATCAACGCCGCCGTGACCAGGGCGTACACCGGGCCGAACGAACCGGTCTGGACGATGCCGATGCCGGGGCCGAAGATCCACTGGTCGACGCCGTTGAGCAGGCTCGACGGATCCAGCAGACCACCGAGGTCGGCCAGCGCCCCGCTGCCGAACGCCTGCAGCGCACCGGAGATCGGCGTCGTCAGCAGGAACACCGCGATGATCATCCCGGAGGCGAACACCCGCCTGCCGGACAGCGACGCGAGGGGCAGGCCCAGCGCGGACAGCAGTGCGGCGTGAACAGCGCCTGCCACCAGGCCCTGCAACAGGCCGCCCAGCTCGTCGAACACGCCGCCGATGCCGGAGTCCGTGTTGAACGCCATGCCCAGGAACATGATCAGCATGGGGATCGCGAACAACGCGAACGTGGCCGTGGCGAGCGAGGCGAGCTTCGTCAGCGCGTAGTCCCGGCGCCGCAGCGGGCGGGACAGGTAGAGCTGCAGCAGGTTGCTGCGCAGGTCGACCGACACCAGCTCCGGGGCCACCACCGCGACGAACACCGTCGCCGCGTAGGTGAAGGTGGACGCGATGCCCACGTAGTCGATAACCGGCTCGGGCAGCTGGGTGTTGACGACCACGAGGATCAACGCCGTGAGGCTCGCGAAACCCAGTACCGCGAAGGGAAGCAGCTTGGCCCACGCGCTGCGGCCGAGGCCGTAGGCCGACCGGACACTGTGGACGTACAGCGAGCGCATCGCGTAGCCGCGGCCGAGGCGGGGGCCCTCGTAGTGCTGGTAGCCGATGTCGTGGATGACACCGGTGTTGGGCAGCGGGCTAGACATGGACGGCCCCCTCGGGCAGGTCGCGGAACAGGTCGGCCACCTGGTGGCGCTGTCGCTCCAGCCGGTGCAGGGACAGGTCGAGGTCGGCGATGGTGTCGCGGATGCGGTCGTAGACGTCCTCGTCGTCCATGCGGACGAGCAGCACCCGCTTGTCCGCACGGACCTCGAGCCCCTGCTGGGTCAGCGCGGCGGAGAGCGCCTCGGCGTTCTCGTCGATCTCGAGCATCAGCATGTCTCGGGCCTGGGTCATCGAGTCGAGCGTCGCCGACCGCAGCAGGCGGCCCGCGTCGATGGCGACCAGTGACGTGCAGATCCGCTCGATCTCGCCGAGCAGGTGGCTGCAGACGACGACCGAGATGCCGAAGTCGGTGCCGATGCGGTGGACGAGGTCCAGCATCGCGCGCCGGCCGGCCGGGTCGAGGCCGTTGGTCGGCTCGTCGAGCAGGAGCAGCTCGGGGTCGTGCACGAGGGCCTGCGCGAGCTTGACGCGCTGCTTCATGCCGGTCGAGTAGCCCCCGATGCGGCGGTAGCGTTCCTCGTAGAGACCGACGTGGCGGAGCGTCTCGGACGCTCTCTCCCGAGCCATGGCCTTCGGCAGGCCGCTGACCCGCGCCATGTGCGTGACGAACTCGGCGGCGATCATGTCCGGTGGCAGGCAGTCGTGTTCGGGCATGTAACCGACCCGGGCACGGACGCGGTCGCCGTCGGCGATCGGGTCGAGCCCCAGCACCCGGACCTGGCCGCCGGTCGGCTCGAGCAACCCCAGTGCGAGCTTGATGAGCGTGCTCTTGCCTGCCCCGTTCACCCCGACCAGGCCGACCACTCCGGGCTCGATGGCGAAGGTGAGGTCCGCGAGCGCGGTCACCCTGTTGTCGTAGCGCTTCTCCAGCGCCGTTGTCTCGATGAGTGGCACATCACGGACTGTATTGGCACGACCCTGTCAAGGACATCAGGTCGAAACCCTGAGCCGACCCTGAGGTTTCGACTGGGTGTGGGCCGGCCGGGGCACCCCGGCCGGCCCGGTTGCCGCTACAGGTCCGCGACCTGCGGAACGAGTGGCGCGACCTTCTCCTCGACGTACCTGGCGGGTGCGTCGCCGGGCGGCATGACGATCATCGTCTCGATGCCGAGCTTGGCGTACGCGGCCAGGTCGTCGGCGGTGGAGTCCGAGATCGGGACGCCGAGGTTCGCCGTCTTGCGGATGGTGTCGTAGTCGCGGCCGACGTCGTCGCAGTGGCGGCGCAGCACGTCGAGCTTGTGCGCCACGTCCTCCGGCGAGGTGCCGAAGAGGTTGCAGGCGTCCGCGTACTTCGCGACGAGCCGCAGCGTCTTCTTCTCGCCGCCGCCGCCGATCAGGATCGGCGGCTTCGAGATCGGCGCGGGGTGGCAGAGGGTCTCGGCCAGCTGGTAGTGCTTGCCGTCGTAGGGGCCGTCGTTGTCCTGGTCCCACATCTGCAGGCAGACCTGGAGGGTCTCCTCCAGCCGCTCGAAGCGCTCTGCCGTCGGCGGGAACGGGACGCCGAGGCCGTGGTGCTCCCGGTCGTACCAGGCGGCACCGATCCCCAGCTGGCCACGACCCTCCGAGAGGACGTCCAAAGTGGACACGATCTTGGCGAGCAGGCCTGGGTGGCGGTAGGTGATGCCGGTGACCAGCAACCCGAGCCGCACGGTCCTCGTGTGCGCGGCGAGGAAGCCGAGGGTGGTGTACCCCTCGAGCATCGGGTCTGTGGCGGGGAACCTCGCCTCCATCTGGAAGTAGTGGTCCATCACCGACAGGTGGGTGGCCCCGGCCGCTTCGACGGCGGCGCCCAGCCGAGCCAGCTCCGGCGCGATACCCGCGGCGCCTTCGGGGACGGTGAACGCGATCTGGTGCACTCCGATCTTCACGCTGTCCAGGCTATGACCTGGAGTGCACTCCAGCGCAAGTCGAGGCTCAGGCCCGGTCGACGGGAACCCGCGCCCCGCTGATGGTGGCGGCGTCGTCCCCGGCGAGGAAGAGGATGGTCCTCGCGATGTCCTCCGGCGCCACCCAGTCCGCCCGGTCGGCGTCGGGCATGCTCGCCCGGTTGGCCGGGGTGTCGATCACCCCGGGGAGCACGGCGTTGACCCGGACCCGGTCCGCCCGGTACTCGGCGTCCAGCGCGTCGACCAGGGCGAGGACGGCCGCCTTGGCGGCGATGTACCCGGCCGCCCCGGCGAACGGGTGCAGCGCCGCCCGCGACGACAGGCACACGACCGACCCGCCACCCGCCTCGACGAGGTGGGGGATGGTCGCCGCGCACACGAGGTAGGTGGGCCGGAGGTTGGTCCGGAACTGGGCCTCGAACTCCTCGACGGGCGTTTCGTGCACCCGCCCGCCCATCGCGAAGCCGCCGACGAGGTTCACCACCGCCACGAGCGGGGCGCCGGCCTCGCCCGCCGCCACCTCGGCCACCTCCCCGACCGACACCGGGTCGCCCAGATCGGCCTTGACCGCGACGACACCCGTCGGCTCCTCATTGCGGAAGGGGACCACGGTCCGCCACCCCGCCTCGGCGAACGCCCGCGTAACCGCCCCACCAAGGCCGCCGGTACCCCCGGTGACCAGCACCGACCGCGTCGCGCCCCCGGGTACCACTGATCCAGTCATGGCCACAGTCTCACGGGTGGCCGCCCCGCCGACCACACGAGCCACCCGCACTGAAGGACGCCTTCAGTGCGCCCAGCGTCACGAAGGACGCCTTCGGTACGCCCAGCGTCACGAAGGACGCCTTCGGTACGCCCAGCGTCACGAAGGACGCCTTCAGTGCATCGGCTGGACACACTCAGGCGTCCAGGAGCTTCGCCTTCAGTCGGTCCACGTCCGATGTCGTGAAGCCGTGGTCGGCGAGCCAGGCCAGGACGCCGCCGTGTTCCTCGTCGAGGCGGGCCAGGAACCGGGACATGATCTCCGGGCGGGGGTCGTGCTCGTGGGCGGGGACGTTGTCGATGTCCTTCGCGTACGTCGGGGACGACCGCAGTCGGTCGAGGATCAGCTCGATGCGCTCGCCCGTCGCCACGTAGTCGGCGACCACCTCCTCGCGCGGCACACCAACCGCCGTGAGCGCCATGGCAACGACCACCCCCGTGCGGTCCTTCCCCGCCGCACAGTGGACCAGCGCGGTGCCGGGTGCCTCCGCGACGGCACGCAGCGCCCCCACCACGCTCTCCGGCCGGTCGTCCAGATAGCCGATGTAGAACGCACCCGCCACGTCGTCCGGGGAGCGTTTGAGGACCCGTTCCCGGTTGACCGCCAGTGCGTCCTTCGCCACGTCCGTCATCGCCCCCACCTCGGGGATCAGCGACAGGTGCAGGTGCTCGACCGACGTGACAGCCTGGAGCGGCGCGGGCCCCTCCGACCGCACCTCCCCCGAGCTTCGCAGGTCGATGACCGTCGTCACGCCTATCTCCTCGACCAGACGGGTCACGTCGGCGGGGGAGAGGTCCTGAAGGTTGTCCGAGCGGACGAGGCGACCAGTCCTCGTCACTCCGTCGCCCGCGGGGAGGCCACCGAGGTCCCGGACGTTGACCGCGTTCTCCAGTTTTATCCAGCGCACCAGGACATAACACCATTGCCGCCCGTGCTGACGGTGTGAGAGGTTGGCCACCGTGACGGTCGTGAGGACGGCTAACGAGGGAGCGGCCCGCCGAGTTCTCATGATCGCCGGGTTCCTGCTGATCGCGGCCAACCTGCGGGTCGCGCTGACCTCCATCGGCCCGCTGGTCGAGACCATCCGGGGCGACCTCCACCTCACCGCGGGCGAGGCCGGGTTCATCGGCACCCTCCCGCTGCTCACCTTCGCCGCCGTCTCCCCCCAGGTACCCCGTCTCACCAGGCGTTTCGGCACCGACCAGATGTTGTGGGCCGCGCTCGCCACGCTCGCCGCGGGCATCGTCGCCAGGTCGCTGCCCGTGACCGGGCTGCTCTGGGTCGGCACGGTCCTGCTCGGCGCCGCCATCGCGGTCGGCAACGTCCTCATGCCGAGCCTCATCAAGCGGGACTTCCCCGACCGCGTGAGCGCGGTCACAGGCGTCTACACGGCCGTCATCGGCATCATGGCCTCGGTCGCGGCCGGGGTCGCCGTCCCGCTGGCGGGCACGCTGCCCGGCGGCTGGCGGACCTCGCTCGGCTGCTGGGCCGGGCTGGTGCTCGTCGGGCTCGCCGTGTGGACGCCCCAGATCACCAGGCAGCGCGGCGCGGCCCCGGCGGAACCCACGAAGACGGCCACGCCGTGGCGGTCGCTGCTCGCCTGGGAGTGCGCCGCGTTCATGGCGCTGTCGGCGTGCGGGTTCTACACCGTCCAGTCCTGGTACTCCTCGATCCTGCAGAGCCACGGCACGAGCGAGACCACGGCCGGCTGGCTCCTGTTCGCCTACCAGTTCGTCGGCGTGATCATGAGCATCGTGATGCCGTTCGTGCTCGCACGCCTGCGTGACCAGCGCGGGGTGGCGTTCGTCTCCGCGTTGATCGCCGTGTCCGGGTACCTCGGCCTGCTTTTCCTGCCCGACCTCGCGGTCCTGTGGGTGCTGCTCACGGGCATCGGCGCGGGCGGGGTGTTCTTCCTCGCCCTCGCGTTCTTCAGCCTGCGTGCCGAGGACCCGCGTTCGTCCGCGGCGCTGTCCGGCATGGGACAGTCGGTCGGCTACCTCGTCGCGGCGTTCGGGCCGGTGCTCTTCGGCTACCTGCACGACGTCACCGGCGACTGGCGGGTGCCGCTCGCGGTGCTGGCCGGGCTTACCGGCGTGCACGCGCTCATCGGCCTGCGTGCCGGGCGCGACGCCCACGTGCAGGTCTGAACGGAGAACGGGATGCGTCTGCTGGTGATCGGCGGCTGTGGCCACGTCGGGTCGTTCGTGGTGCCGGTGCTGGCCCGCACGCACGAGCTCCGCGTGCTGGACATGAAGAGCCCGCGCACCCCGGTGTCCGGAGTGGACTACCACACCGGCGACCTGCACGACGAGGCCCTGGTCGCCTCGCTCGCGTCCGGTGCGGACTCCGTGGTGTTCATGGCGATGGGCCCCACGGCGGGCTGGGACAGCCCGGAGACGGCCCGCCTGCACTTCGACGTCGCGGTCTCCGGCCTGTACCTGGCGTTGCGCGGCGCGGTGCGGGCGGGGGTGCGGCACGTGGTCTACACCAGCAGCATGTCGGTCTACCGCTACCCGGACGCCGAGATCTTCACGTTCCCCGACGAGTCGACGCCGCCGGACGCGACCGACTTCTACGGCCTGGCAAAGCGGTTGGGCGAGGAGGTCTGCCGCACGGCCACGGTCGAGCACGGCATCGACGCGCTGTGCCTGCGCCTGTGCTTCCCGATGCCGGACGAGGAGTGGCCGAGGAACGGCAGGCCGAGGGAGCGCGCGATCAGCACGTCCGGCCGCGACACGGCGTCCGCGATCGACGCGGCGCTGGGCAGGCGCGGCCACGGCTTCGACGTCTACGCGATCAGCGGTGACGGCACGGGGAAGATGATGAGCCTGGCCAAGGCGGAGCGGGAGCTGGGTTGGTCGCCGCGTGACGTGACGTGACCCTGGTGCCCGGCCTGGTGTCGGTGACCTTCCGGCAGCTGGCCGTCCCGGAGATCGTCGCGCTGGCGGTCGGGCACGGGATGCGTGCCGTCGAGTGGGGCGGCGACGTGCACGTGCCGGCAGGCGATCTGGCCACCGCGCGGGAGGTGGCGAGCCGGTGTGCGGACGCGGGGATCGAGATCGAGGCGTACGGCTCCTACTACCGCGCGGCAGGGGACTTCGGGCCCGTGCTCGCGACGGCCGTCGCCCTTGACGCGCCGAGGATCCGGGTGTGGGCGGGAGGACGCGGCTCCGCGCACGAGACCGAAAGGCGCAGGGTCGTCGAGAACCTCCGCGACGCCGCGGCACAGGCGGAGTCGGCAGGCATCGAGGTCGCCGTCGAGTACCACGCGGGCACCCTGACCGACACGCTCGCCTCGGCCGTCGCGCTGTTCGACGAGGTGCCCGCCCTGCGGCCGTACTGGCAGCCGCCCGTCGGGTCGACCCTGGCCGACGCGCGGGAGGCGCTCGTGCTGCGGCCCGTCGCCGCACACGTCTTCAGCTGGGACGACACCGGCAGGCGACTGCCACTGGCCGCGCGGGCGGACCTGTGGCGCCCGGTGCTCGCGGAGCTGGCGGCGCTGCCCGGCACCCGGCACGTCCTGCTGGAGTTCGTGCGGGACGACGACCCGACGGCGTTCGCGGAGGACGCCGCCGTGTTGCGGGAATGGGTGGCCGGGCCAGTATTGCGGTATGACACCTGAAGAGCTGCGGGCCGCCGGGGTGACGCTCGTGGAGCTGTCGTTCGTGGACAACGCCGGGATCACCCGGGTCAAGTCCGTCCCGCTGGACCGGATGCCCGCCACTCCTGGTGCCTCGCCCTGCTTCGACTCCTTCGGGTCGGACGACGTCATGGTCGCCGGGCGCTACCTCGGCGGCCCGGACGGGGACCTGCGGCTCGTGCCGGACATGTCGCGGGTCGTCGCGCTGCGGGCGCTGCCGGGATGGGCGTGGGCGCCCGCCGACAAGCACGACCAGGACGGCACGCCGTTCGTTGCCTGCCAGCGGACGTTCGCGGCCCGTCAGGTCGACGCCCTTGCGGCACACGGACTTCACGCGCGTACCGCGTTCGAGCACGAGTGGATTCTCGGCAAGGCGGACCGGCCCGACTTCGTCCCCGCCTTCGACGGCCCCGCGTACGGCCAGATCCGGCTCGAACAGGTCGCCGGGTACGCCGCCGAGCTGGTGGAAGACCTGCGGGCGCAGGGGATCCCGGTCGAGCAGTTCCACCCCGAGTACGCCGTCGGCCAGCTGGAGGTGTCCGTCGCGCCGAACGATCCCGTCGGCGCGGCCGACGACGCCGTGCTGGTGCGGCACAGCATCCGCACGCGCAGCCTCGCCCACGGCTGGCGGGCCACCTTCGCACCGAGCGTCGACCCGGACGGCGCCGGGTCGGGCACGCACCTGCACCTCTCCGTCCACGACGGCGACGGCACCCTGATGTCGGGCGGCGACGGGCCGTGCGGTCTGCGGGCAGGCGGGGAGTCGTTCGTCGCGGGCATCCTGCGTGAGCTGCCCGCGCTCGTCGCGATCGGCGCCGGGCACCCGGCGAGCTTCCTGCGCCTGCAGCCGTCGCGGTGGGCGGGGGTGTGGCAGGCGTGGGGACACGAGACGCGGGAGACGGCGGTGAGGCTGATCACCGGACCGTCTGCCAACGTCGAGGTGAAGTGCTTCGACGGCACGGCGAACCCGTACCTGCTGGTGGGCACGGTGATCGCCGCCGGGCTGGCGGGGATCACCGAGGAGCTGCGGCTGCCCGCGCCGGTCGAGGGAGACCCGGCCTCGAGGGACGGGACCGTGCCGCGGCTGCCGATGTCGGCCGACGCGGCGGCGGACGCGCTGGAGCGCTCGGCCGTGCTGGCGGCGGCACTCGGCCCGGAGTTGCACGATGCGATTCTCACTGTGCGTCGTGCGGAGGCGGCGCGCTGTTCGTCGCTCGACCCGATGACGCTAACCTCAGCCGTTCGCTGGCGCTGGTAGGAAGTTTTCCGCCGGAGGTGAGGATTGGGCGTCGCCGATGCAGTGCCCTTGATCGACCAGCACTGCCACGGGGTGGCCACCGCTGACGTCGACGTCCGGGAGTGGCTTTCCGAGGCCAAGAGCGCGCGGCGGCACCCGTTCCGGTCGCTGCTGGGCGTGTCGCTGCGGCGCTGGTGCGCGCCGGTGCTCGGCATGGAGTCGCACGCGCCGGCCGAGGACTACCTGTGGCGGCGGGCCGAACTGGGCTGGCACGAGGCGTCGCGGCGGTTGCTCGCCGCCGCCGGGGTGAAGCACTGGTTCGTCGACACCGGTTACGCGCCGGGGCCGGTCACCACACCGGGGCTCCTCGCCGAGCTGGGTGGCGGCACGGGGCACGAGGTGATGCGAATCGAGTCCGTGGCCGAGACGCTCTCGCTCACGGCCGCGTCACCGGAGGCGCTGCTCAACGGGATCCTCACGCAGCTGCACCGCGCGCCGGTCATCGCGTTCAAGTCGGTCATCGGCTACCGCATGGGGCTGCGCCTGCCCACGGTGCCGCCGGACCGCTCGGCCGTGGTGCAGGCGGCGGGGAACTGGCTGCGTGTCAAGGAAAGCCGGCTCACCGACCCCGTGCTGCTGACGTGGCTCGTGCACGAGGCCGCGCGGGCGGGTTACGAACGTGGCCTGCCGCTGCAGTTCCACACCGGCTTCGGCGACTCCGACCTCAGGCTGTCCGAAGTGGACCCGGTGTGCCTCACGGACTTCATCCGTGCCGTGCCGGTGCCGACCGTGCTGCTGCACTGCTATCCCTTCCACCGCAACGCCGCCTACCTCGCGCACGTGTTCGACCACGTGTACGTCGACCTCGGGCTGACCGTGCCGTTCGTCGGGCCGAGGGCCGGTGCGGTGCTGGCGGAGGTGCTGGAGTTGGCGCCGTTCGACTCGGTGCTGTACTCCTCCGACGGGAACGTGCTGCCGGAGCTGCACTTCCTCGGTGCCGCGCTGTGGCGTTCCTACCTCGGCAAGCTCGTCGACTCGTGGCTGGCCGACGACGTGCTCACCCCGGCCGACGCCGAGCGGCTCGTGCTCGGCATCGGCTACGCCAACGCGGCGCGGCTACATCGCCTGTAGCTCGGTGGAGTGCCGCGTGACGTAGTCGACGGCGCGGGTGACCACGCCGGAGTCGCGGAGGATGCGCCAGTGGCCGACGCCTTCGACGGTCACGAGTTCGGTGTCCGGCCAGGTCTCGACAAGGGCGAGGCTGTTGGCGTAGGCGATCTCGCGGTCGGTCGGGTCGTGCACCGTCAGCAGCGGTGGTGGCGCGATCCTGGTGACCTGCGTCGGTACGTCGAAGTCGGACCACAGGGCGTTCGCCCTGCGTTCCACGCCTTTCGTCATGCCCGTGCGGATGCGTTCACCGAAGCCGAGCGTCGCGGCGAACAGCTTCGTCAGCTCGGTCGGCTGGACCATCGGCGCCAGGAAGATGAGCCGGTCGGGACGCAGGCCGCCGCGCAGTGCGTAGAACGTCGCCAGTGCGCCTGCCGAGTGGGCGACGACGGCGTGGGGCTGCCCGTGTTCCTTGACGACGGCGGTGAGCGCCCTGGTCATCTCGGGGATCGTGGCGCGACGCGGGCCCAGTTCGCCCGGGTCCGACGTGCCGTGGCTGAGACTGTCGAACGCCACGACCTTGTGCCCGCTCGCGACCAGCGGGTTGACGAAGGAGAGCAGTTGGACGCCCGCGCCGCCCCAGCCGTGGACCAGGTAGACGGTCGGGCCCGTGCCCCACACGGTGCCCCTGACCTGCCGGCTCCGCACGGTGGCGGTGAACGCGGTACCCGGCGGGAGGTCTCGTCTGGCTCGGCCCCGGTAGCGCGGGACGGTGAGCCACAGGTCGGCGGCCCAGCGCGCCCCGAGGCCGGGGGCAAGGCGTTCGAGCGTGCCGAAGGCGGCCCGGGTGATAATGAGCCTCGTCGAGTTAATAAGACGAACGATCGTGCTTTTTTGAAGTGACACGTGGACCCCTCGGTGGTTGTCGACCTACTTGACGCGTGCGTTGTCCAGCAGGGCCTCGAAGGCGCTTCTGGCGCGGTCCGCCGACCGTTCGTCGCGGAGCAGCCTGCTGCTCAGGTGGTGGGACAGCAACACGCCGTCCTCCTCGAAGGCGAACTGCTCGGGTTCGGCGTCCGCCCGGAAGTGACCCTCCGACAGTCCCGTGCGGAACACCTCGGCGAGGGTGTCGAGCCAGTCCTGCTGGCAGCGGACGAGCTGGTCGCGGACCGGACCGGGCCGGTCGTCCAGTTCACTCGACGCCGCGACGAACAGGCAGCCGCCCTGCTTGTCCGCCCAGGTCAGCCAGTTCTCGAACAGGGCGCGCACGCGGGGTTCGCCGCGCGGCGTGGCCAGCGCGGGCGCGACCACCTCGGCGACGAGCCCGGACCTGGCGTGCTCCAGGATCTGGAGCTGCAGCGACTCCTTCGACTTGAAGTGCGCGTACAGGCCGCTCTTCGACAGCTTCGCGCTGCTCGCGAGCGTGCCGATCGTGATGCCGCCCAGCCCGACGGTCCGGGCCAGGCGGCTCGCGGTGTCCAGAATGGCGTCGCGCGTCTCCGCGCCCTTACTCATGGACGCGAGAGTAGCACGACCGTTCGTTTATCAGCCCCAGACTTCGGCGGCCGTCTCGACGATCAGGGCGAGCTTGGCGACCTGCTCGTCGTAGGTGAGGGAGTTGCCGTCGACCGTGGACGAGAAGCCGCACTGCGGGGACAGGCACAGCTGGTCGAGCGGCACGTACCGCGACGCCTCCTCGATGCGGCGCTTGAGCGTGTCCTTCGACTCCAGCTCACCGCGCTTGGTGGTCACCAGACCCAGCACGACCTGCTTGCCCTCGGGCACGAACCGCAGCGGCGCGAAGTCGCCGGAGCGGTCGTCGTCGTACTCGAGGAAGAAGCCGTCGACCGCCAGCTCCGAGAACAGGGCCTCGGCCACGAAGTCGTAGCCACCCGCGGCCGCCCACGACGACTTGAAGTTGCCACGGCACATGTGCGTGGTGACCCGAAGGTCGGCGGGCCGGTCGGCGATGGCCGCGTTGATCTGCCTGATGTAACGCAGGTGCTGGTGCTCGGCGTCGTCGCCGCGTGCGGTCAGCTCGGCGCGCTGTGCCGGGTCGTTGAGGTAGGCGAGGCTCGTGTCGTCCAGCTGCAGGTACCGGCAGCCCAGGTCGTAGACACCCTTGACCTGCGCCGCGTACGCGGCGGACAGGTCGGTCCAGAACTGCTCCTCCTCCGGGTACACGGCCGGGTCCAGCGCGGCCGGCCCGCCTCGGTAGTGGACCATGCTCGGTGACGGGATGGTCAGCTTCGGGGTCACGGCCGAGCCCGCGACGCCGCGCAGGAAGCTGAAGTCGTCCGCGAAGACCGTCTCCGTCAGGCGCACCGGACCGTCCACGTGCAACGCGGCCGTGGTGAACTCGATGACCCCGTCCGGGTTCTCGAACCGCACCTTGATCGCGTCGTCCGGGGCGGAGGAGATGCCGCCGAGGCGGTAGATGAAGTCCATGTGCCACGACGTGCGGCGGAACTCGCCGTCCGTGGCGGAGTTCAGGCCGACCTCGGCCTGCATCGCGACCACCTGGCGGATGGCCTCGTCCTCCGCCGTCCGCAGCTCCTCGGCCGAGATGCGTCCGTGCGTGTGGTCCTCGCGCGCCGTGAGCAGCGCCGCGGGACGCAGCAGGCTGCCGACGTGGTCAGCGCGAAATGGTGGCAGCGCCATGTTTCCTCCTGTGTTGGATTGCCTCGCTCCGGCCCGCTCAGAACGGATACGCGGGGATGTCGCCCCGCACGGTGATCCACCGCGACTCGGTGAAGGCGTCCAGGTTGGACAGTCCGCCGAAGCGGGCGCCCGTGCCGGAGGCGGCCACACCGCCGAACGGTGCCACCGCCTCGTCGTGCACGGTCTGGTCGTTGATATGCGCGATGCCGGTGGGAATCCGCTCGGCGAGCGCGAGGCCACGCATGGCGTCGCCGGTCAGGATCGACAGCGACAGGCCGTACTCGCCGGCCGACGCCAGCGCGACCGCCTCGTCGTCGCTGCCGAACCGCACGACCGGCGCCACGGGCCCGAACACCTCGTTGGCGTAGGCGGGCATGTCCGTGCCGACGCCGTCGAGCACGGTCGGGCGGTAGAACAGGCCCTCGTGCGTGCCGCCGGACGCGAGCCGCGCACCCGCGTCCACCGTGGCCGTCACGAGGCCGTGGACCTTGTCCAGCTGACCCTCGTCGATGAGCGGGCCGAGCGCGACCTCCTCGGTGTTCGGGTCGCCGACCGGCAGCCGTCCCGCGTGCTCGGCCAGTACCTCCACATAGGACTCGGCCACCCGCTCGTGCACGAGGTGCCTGCCCGCGGTCATGCAGACCTGGCCCTGGTGCAGGAAGGAGCCCCACGCCCCCGCCGACACGGCACGCTCGACGTCCGCGTCGTCCAGGACGATCAGCGCCGAGTTTCCGCCGAGCTCCAGGTGTGCGCGCTTGAGGTGCCTGGCGGCCAGCTCGCCGACCTTGCGGCCCGCGGCCGTGGAGCCCGTGAACGAGATGATCCGTACGCGTGGGTCGGCGACCAGCGCCGCACCCGTCTCGGCCCCACCGGGGAGCACGTGCAGCAGCCCGTCCGGCAGACCGGCTTCCTCGAGCACACGGGCGATCGCGAAGCCGCCGCTCACCGGGGTGCGCACGTCCGGCTTGAGCACGACCGCGTTGCCGAGCGCGAGCGCGGGCGCGACCGAGCGGATCGACAGCACCAGCGGCACGTTGAACGGTGAGATGACGCCGACCACCCCGGCCGGGACCCGCCTCAGCAACGACAGCCTCGGTTGGACGGTCGGCAGGATCAGCCCCGGTGGCTGGGAGGCGAGCGCGGCGGCCTCGTAGCACTCCTGGAGCGCGAGGCCGACGAAGAACTCCGCGGGGCCCCGTGCCGCGCCGGTCTCCCTGACCACCCAGGTCGCCAGCTCGGCGAAGTTCTCCTCGACGAGCGTGCCCGCCCTGCGCAGCACCGCGGCGCGTTCCTGGAACGTCGCCGCGGCCCAGTCCTTCTGCGCCTGCGCGGCCCGCGCGCACGCGGTGTCCACATCGGAGGCGTTCGCGACGCCCGTGCGGCCCAGCTCGGCACCCGTCGCAGGCTCGACGATCGCGGTGTCTCCGCCCTTCGCGGCGGTCCACCCGTTGCTGTAGACGGTTCCGTTGAACGTACTGGGGTCGAAGAAGGACGTCATTGCCGCTCCTGCTTGGCTTTCTGGATCTGTGCGTATACCCGGCCACGCAGCTCGGTGAACCGGGGGTCGCTCCGGGTGGCCAGCTGGTCCCGGTCGGTGGGCAGGTCTATCGCGAGGTCCTCGGCAACCGTCGTCGGCGACGACGACAGCATGATCACCCGCTGGCCGAGGTAGACGGACTCGTCGATGTCGTGCGTGACGAACACGAGCGTGACACCGAGTCGCCGCCACACCGAGCGGATCAGGTCCTCGAGGTCGGCACGGGTCTGCGCGTCGACGGCCGCGAAGGGCTCGTCCATCAGCAGAACCCTTGGCTGGTAGGCGATCGCGCGCGCGATGGCGACGCGCTGCTGCATGCCGCCGGACAGCTGCCACGGGTACGCGTGGTGGGCGTCGGCGAGCCCGACCGACTCGAGTGCCTCACGTACCAGTTCTACACGCTTCGCCTTCGCCATGCCCGCCGCACGCAGCGGCAGGTCCACGTTGTCGGCCACCCGCAGCCACGGGAACAGGCTCCTCCCGTACTCCTGGAACACCACCGCGAGCCCGTCCGGTGGCCCGGTCACGGACCTGCCCTCGACGTGCACCTCGCCCGAGGTCGGGGGCAGCAGGCCTGCGACACACCGCAGCAGTGTGGTCTTGCCG
This sequence comes from Actinophytocola oryzae, assembly GCF_004364325.1. Classification (GTDB taxonomy): domain Bacteria; phylum Actinomycetota; class Actinomycetes; order Mycobacteriales; family Pseudonocardiaceae; genus Actinophytocola; species Actinophytocola oryzae. The sequence goes on from NZ_SOCP01000004.1 coordinate 285,421, forward strand.
CAGCCGGACGGACCGACGACGCACACGAACTCGCCGTCCGCGACCGAGAACGTGACGTCGCCGATCGCCTCGACGCGCCGCCCCCTGGCGTCGTAGGTCTTCTTGAGTCCCCTGACGGTGAGCATCACCGCTCCTTCTGTACGGCACGGATGCCGTGGTACCAGACGAGAACACGCCGTTCTGCCAGCCGGAACAGCACCGCGAGCAGCACACCCAGCAGGCCGAGGAGGATCACGCCGGTCCACATCTGCGGGATGCGGAAACCGTCCTTGAACTGGATCACGGTGAAGCCGATGCCGCTGCTCGCCGCGAACATCTCCGAGATGACCATGAGGATGATGCCGATCGAGAGCGCCTGCCGCGCCCCGGCCACGATCTGCGGGCTGGCCGAGCGCACCATCAGGTGCCACACCCGCAGGCCGCCGCGGATCCGGTAGCTGCGGCAGGTGTCGGCGAGCACCTCGTCGACCGCGCGCACGCCCTCGACGGTGTTCAGCAGGACCGGCCACACACAGCCCGAGATGATCACCAGGATCTTCATCGTGTCACCGATGCCCGCCATCAGCATGAGGATCGGCACGAGCACCGGCGGCGGGATCGCACGCAGGAACTCCAGCAGCGGCTCGACGGTCGCCCGCAGCCGTGCGTTCGCGCCGATCAGCATGCCGAGACCGATGCCGAGAACCAGCGCGGCCAGGTATCCGGCGAACAGTCGCAGCAGGCTGGGCAGGACGTCGTCGACCATGCGCGGCCCGAACCACGTGTCCGGGAACGTCGTGACGATCTTCTCCAGCGGCGGGAAGTAGAAGTCGGTGCTCGACGCGCTGGCGAACCACCAGACCACGACGAGCACGACCGGAAGCCCGATCGCCAGGCCGATCCTGCGCAACACGGTCACGCGGGCACCTCCGTCCGGATCGACGGGTGCCAGGCGAGCGCACGGCGCTGCGCCGCACGCGTGAGGACGTTCGCCGCGACCCCGAACAGGCCGGTGACGACGATCAGCGCGTACATGTCGGACACGGCACCGGAACTGCGTGCGGTCGCGATCTCCTGGCCGAGGCCGGGGGAGCCGATGACCAGCTCGCCGGTGATGGTCAGGATCAACGCGACGGTCGCCGCGAGCCGCACACCCGTGACGACGTACGGCAACGCGGTCGGCCAGACGAGGTAACGGATCCGCGTCCACCGGTCGAGGTGGTAGGTGCGCGCGGTGTCGCTGGCGACGGGGTCGATGTCGGCGACACCCGCGAGCACCTGGAGCAGCACCTGCCAGAACGCCGCGTACACCACGAGGTACAGCGTGGCGGTGATCGTCGGACCCGCCACGACGACCACGAGCGGGATCAACGCGACCGACGGGATCGGCCGCAGGAACTCGATCGTGGACGCGGTCGCCGCCCGCAGCACGGGAATCGACCCGATGACCACCCCGACTACCACGCCGAGCGCCACGGCGATCACCAGGCCGAGGAGCCAGGTGCGCAGCGTGTCGAGCACGGCGACCCAGAAGTCGCCGCGCCCCAGCTGTTCCGCCAGCGTGCCGAGGATCTCCGACGTCGGTGGTGCGTACCTGGCCGGGACGAGGCCGAGCCGGGGCGCCAGTTCCAGCAGCACGCCGAAACCGAGCAGACCGGCCAGGCCGAGGAGAACTCTCACGGGAGAAGGGCGTTCAGGTCGACGGAGTCGGTCAGCAGCCCGTCCTCCGTGGCCAGGTCGGCCATCGTCTCGATCGAGTCGCGGTTGATGTCCGCCGGGTACTTCGGCAGCGTCAGCCGCTCGATCGTCGCCGGGTCGATCTTCGTGTACGAGCCGATGACCTCGCGTGTCTCGTCGGGATGACTGTCCGCATAGGACAGTGACTCCTTCATGGCGTCGGTGAACCGCCCGACCAGGTCCGGGTTCTCGGCCAGCAGCTGCTCCGAGGTGAAGTAGAGCGCGACACACAGGTCCTCGGCCGCGTCGACGTAGCTGGAGGCGACGAGCTTGGCGCCGTCGGCCAGCACGGCCTGCTGGAACGGCTCGACCACGAACACGGCGTCGACCTGCCCGCTCTTCAGCGCCGCGGGCTGCTCAGGGAAGGGCAGGGCGGTGAACCTGACCTTCGTCGGGTCACCGCCCGCCTTGCGGACCGAAGCGCGGACACTCGTGTCGACGATGTTCTGCAACGTGTTCGCCGCGACAGTCTTGCCTTCCAGGTCCTTGGCGGACGTGATGCCGCTGTCCGCGCGGACGTAGAGGCCGGCGAAGTCCTTGCCGTCCTCGCCGGTGGAGTTGGTGCCGTTGCTGACGACCTTGATCGGCAGCCCCTGCGACTTCGCGAGCAGCAGGGAGATGATGTTGCTGAAGCCGAACTGGTACTCCTTGCTGACGACAGCCGGCACGATCGCCGCGCCGCCCTCCGCCTGCTTCAGGGTGAGCTCGATGTCGTGCTTCTCGAAGAAACCCTTGGCCTTGCCGAGATAGATCGGTGCCACGTCGAGGATCGGGATCACGCCCACCGTGACCTTGTCCGGCTGTCCCGAGTCGGCTTCCGGAGGGTCGTCCGAGCCGCAGGCGGTTGCCAGGAGGGAGGTCGCGAGCAGGAGCGCGGCGAGGTGTCGTCGCATCGGTGCAACTCCAAACCGGTTCAATAGGTCGTAGATCGCCCGTTGTTCGTAGATCGCACGCTCGTTCTCCAGGAGAACCTAGAGCGCGGTGATTGCGAGGTCAACAGTCGACGTGGGTACTATCGTGCGGCAGAAGAACCGCCGTTCGCGATGCGTACATGTGGTCTGGAGTGGTCCGTGGCTGGTCGAGGTGCCGACTTCGTGCAGTCACTGGAGCGTGGGCTGGCGGTCATCCGCGCCTTCGACCACGAGCACCCGGAGCTGACGCTCTCGGAGGTGGCGGCACGGACCGGGGTGACCCGTGCGGTCGCGCGCCGGTTCCTCCTGACCCTGGCGACGCTGGGTTATGTCCGCAGTGACGGCAGGTTCTTCTCGCTCACGGCACGCGTGCTGGAGCTGGGGTACGCGTACCTGTCGTCGCTCTCGCTGCCGGAGGTGGCGGAGTCACACCTGGAGGCGCTGGTCGCCGAGGTGAACGAGTCGTCGTCGGTCTCGGTCCTGGACGGCCACGACGTCGTGTACGTGGCCCGGGTGCCGGTGTCGAGAATCATGACGGTGTCGATCAGCGTCGGCACCCGGTTCCCCGCCTACGCGACGTCGATGGGACGCGTGCTGCTGGCCGGGTTGGGGGACGAGGAGCTGGACGAGTACCTGACGTCGGTGGCGTTGCTACCGCTGACGGCACGGACGGTCACGTCGGCGGACGCGCTCCGCGCAGAGGTGGCGAAGGTCCGCTCGCAGGGGTGGGCGCTGGTCAACCAGGAGCTGGAGGAGGGCCTGCGTGCCCTGGCAGCGCCGGTCCACGACCGGACGGGCCGAGTGGTGGCGGCGGTGAACGTCTCGGCCCACGCCAGCCGCACCTCCCTGGAGACGATGCGCCGCGACCTGCTCCCGCCGCTGCTGAAGACGGCGGCCCGCATCGAGGCGGACATCCCCGGTTCGCGCAGACCCTAGGCCCCCGACGTACTGAAGGACGCCTTCCTAACGCCCAGCGCACTGAAGGACGCCTTCATAACGCCGGACCGGCCGCGACCCCGCCCTCCGGCCGATCCGCACTCCGGCCGACGCAGCCCGGAACACCCACACATCGGCGGGCCCGGCCCTAAGCGTCCTTGCTGACGGTCCATTCCGCGGAATGGGGAAGCAGACCAGGCACGTCCTCGGTCAGGCGGGCGAAGTCCAGGGTCTGGCCGATCAGACTCGCCGGGTCGTTCTCGATCGCTTCCCACGCCCTGGTTCGTTCCTTCTCACTGGTGAAGCGACCGTGGTCGAAGGCTCGCCGTGCCGCTGTGCGCAGTGCTTCCAGGTCGTGCACGACGACCGTGATCTGTGCCTCGACGTGGAAGCGCCGGTCCTGCTGCTCGGCGATCGCCAGCACCTGGGATCGGGTCAACTCGTGGGTCATGACCCCATGGTGCGCCCGGCACGACGGCGGTCACCAGGCGAAACGGGTCATTCCGGGTAAAGACCGGGGGCTCCCTTAGGGGTGATGCCCAACGCACGCAGGCGGGCCAGGAGCGCCGCCATTGTACGCGTCTCGTTGGCGTAGAAGGCCGACTCGCGGATCCGGTGCAGACGCCACCCGCATCGCTCCAGGTCACGCTGTGTCGCCAGGTCGCGTTCGTACGCCGGCGCGCCCTCCCACGTGTCACCTTCGCACAGCACGGCGAGACGCGACGCGGCCCCGACGACCACCAGGTCCAGTCGCAGCCGCTCCACCGTGAACGACGGGGTCACCGCGTAGCCGAGGCCGACGAGGCGGTTCGCCACCCGCTGCTCGAACAGCGAGTCGAACGGCTCCACCCGCACGTCCGGCGGCACCGCCGACGCCAGCATGCCCTCGGCGCGGTCGGCCGACATCACGCCGTAGCAGTGGTCGAGCAGCTGGAACCGCATGTCCTCCTGGTTCGACAGCGCCGCGAGCGGGATGGAGTGGAACACCCACATCTGGTCCCGCGCCCGCGACGCTGCCACGTTGTACCGCTGCACGTACATCTCACGCGTCAGCGGCACCACCCGGTCCGCGGCACCCGCCACCATCGACAGGAACATCACGTCCCGCTCGGCGCCCTGGAAGTCGGCCGAGTCACCGCACTGGAGCTTGCGCGCCGCCCAGTCCTCCGGCGCGACCCGCTCCAGCAGCCGCCGTTCGATCGCCTTCGCCTGCGCGCCACCGAGGAGCGAGATCACGCCGAACGTCTTGCCGTCGTACCGAGGGTCGGCCAGGCACTTCTCCAGCTGCTCGACGACCGCGGCCACCTCGGCCGCGTTGACCTTGTTCGTCGTGCCCTCGACCGTGCCGCCCACGTGAACCGCGCGGATCGGGTCGAGCCGGTCCGCGCCGTACTGGCGCACCGCCTGCAGCCGGATGCCGTCCGGCTCGTAGGCGACCCGGTTCGAGAAGCCGATGATCTCCGGGACGCACCGCCGGTGCTCGGTCAGCGTCAGCAGGCCCCGGTAACGCATCTTCGCCTCGTCGAACAGGCTGCGCTGCGGGTCCTGCCAGGCGGAGCGGTACGGGTCGTCGCCGAGGTACTGGCTCGCCAGGTCGCGGAGCCGCTGCTGGTCGACGCCCACGGCGGTCGGCGACACCTGCTTGTCGTCGCCGATCACGACCATGCGCGGCGCCAGGTACTGCAGGAACGTCGCCTCCAGGCCGGCCTGCGACGCCTCGTCGACGATCACCACGTCGAACATGTCGCGGCGGATCTGCAGCTGTTCCGCGATCCGGTACACCGGCATGATCCACACGGGCACCGCCGACCGGCAGCGGTCCATCGCGGTCCGTACCTCGGCGCGTCGCTGCGGGGCGTACTTTCCCGTGCCCTTGCCGAGTCTGCGCACGAGGTACGCGTAGTGCTCCAGGTTCGCCCTCGCCTGGCCGGTGAGCCGGTCCGGTGACACCGCGTGTCGCCAGGCCCGTGTCGCCGCAAGGGTTTCCACCTCGCGGCGGATGCGTTCCTCGGTCAGCGTGATCTCCGCCTGCACCGCGTTGACGTCCGCGGTGTCGCGGGACTCGACCCACGTGCCGACCGACGCCCACGTCCACGCGTCGCCGAACCGGGCGAGCCTCTCGCCCCAGGCGGCGGGATTGGCCTGCACGGCCGCACGCAACCGGGGCGGCACAACGGAAGCGAGCGCGTCCCGCCTGGCCAGCCGCGTGCGGACCGTCACCAGCCGGGTGAGCCGCTGGTAGGCCGTGGCGTACGCGGAGGGATCGCGGTCCCGGACGGCGGCGAGCAGCGCGGGCACGCACGGCGCCGCGTCCGCCCGACCGGCCACCGTGGACACCGCGGACTCCAGGCGGCGCAGCGGAAGCGTTGCCGTCACGTGTGCGTCGACGGCCGCGGCCACGTCCACCAGGTTGGCGTAGCGGCGAACCGAGTCCAGGTCGGTCCAGTCGGCGCGGGGGAGACCGGCCTCGGCGAACCGGCGCTGCTCGGTCTCCAAGGCCTCACCGAGGCGCAGCACCCGGTGGAGCTGGTCCAGCTCGGTGGTGTGCCAGGCGAGGCGCTCCAGCGGCGGGTCGGTGGGCAGCAGCGGCACGCCGCCCGGCCATGCGCGGTCCAGCGCGCCGAGGAGCTTGTGCAGCCGCGCCCAGCCGCGGAACTCGTCGACCCGCTGACGGTCGGTCGGCGGCAGGCCGTTGACCCGCACGTTCTCGAAGAACACCTGTGCCTGCTTGACGGGCTTCGGGGTGAGGGCGCCGATCTTCGGCGAGCCGTCGGACCCCGTCCTGATCGTGTTCGTCGTGAGGTAGGCGCTCAGGTGTTCCGCGTGCGCCACCAGTACGTCGAGGTTGCCGTCGGCGGTCACCTCGGTGAGCGGGCCGAGCCGGGCGACCAGTTCGCCTGCCGGGACCGTCAGCTGGGAGATCTGCTGTGCGCGTGCGTGCCACAGGCGGGCGCGGCCGGTGCGGATGTCGGCCAGTGCCTCTGCCATCCACGTCTCGCGACGGCGGGCCAGGTCGTCGGCCTCGTCCGCCAGCTCCGACAACCGCCTGCGCAGCTGCGCCCTCGCGCCCGCGTCGATCGCACGAACGGCCTCGAAGGCGGGGTGCTGCTTGAGGTCCGCGTGCCTGGCCTCGGTCTCGGCCGCCGCCCGCTCGACGTCGACGAACTCCGTGAACACCTGCGGCGCGGGCGGTGTGCCCAGCTCGACGAGCCGCAGCCGTGCCTGCGCCTCGTCGGCGAGCAGTGCCTCGTCGGTCAGGAACCCTTGCCACTCCACGACTTCCTCGGTCGCGAGCGGCGGCGCGGCGTCCGAGGCGACGTCCGCGTGGTCACGCAGCCAGCCGAACCGGGGCTCCTGTTGCCGGAGTCGCAGTGCGATCGCGGCGAGGGTGCCGCTGTAGCCGGCGTGCTCGTGGACGCGGACCTCGTCGCGGCGGACGGCGACCAGCTCGTCGTGCAGCTCGGCGCGGCGCAGCCCGAGGCGCTCGATCGTGGCCAGGCAGCGGCGGATCGTGTCCGCGGCGGCATCGTCGTCGTGGTCGGTCGCCGTCGCCGCGATGCGTTCGACCGCGACCTTCAGGTCGGACATGTCCTCGCGCGACGAACCGACCACGGCCACCGACAGCGGCTTGAACTCGGTCGGCAGCTTGTCGCGGACCTCCCGCAGCGCGCGGTCGGTGTGCGCGGTGACGAGGACCCGCTTGCCCTGGGCCAGAAGGTGCGACAGCAACGCGGCGGCCGTGTGCGTCTTGCCGGTGCCTGGCGGGCCCTGCACCAGGGTCTGCGCCTGCGTGTCGACCTGGCGCACGATCCGCAGCTGGGTCTCGTTGACGGGCAGGGGAAGGAACGCGTCACCGTCCACTTCGACCAGTGCGCCCTCGCCGGGTTCCCCGGTGTCGTGGCGCGGCCGGTGGTCGGGGTCGACGAGTGGGCGCAGCCCGTCCGGCACGACGCCGTCCTCGCCGAGCTGGTCGACGATCGTCGTGAAGATCTCGACGATGCCCTGCTGGGACCGCCGCCGCAGTATCACCGCCGGTGCGTACGCGGCGACCGCGTTCTGTTGCGGGACAGGCGGTGCGTCGTCGTCACGGTACTCGCCGTTCGGGTCGAGCGCGTGCATGAGTCGCCGCGCGAGTGCCCCGGTCTCCTTGCGGTGCAGCGGATGCGTGTCCAGCTCACGGGCGGCGGCGCGGATCTCGTTGACGTGCCGGGGGTTCGGCACGAGGCCGGGGTCGAGCATGTCCAGCTCGACGTCCGCGGTGGCCACCGAGTCCAAGCGGTGCACGGTGAGCTTGCCCGAGTCGTCGTCGAAGCGGATGCCGACGGGCGCGGTCAGCAGGTGCCGCCGCACCCCGGGCCCCTCCCAGGCCAGGCAGCCGACGCCGACGACCAGCTCCAGTTCCTCGGGGTTGCCGCTGGCGGCGACGTAGGCGGCGAAGAGCTGGGCGTAGCAGGCGCGGACGGGCCGCTCGACGCGTTCGCGGTTCGCCCACGTGCGCCACGCGACCAGCCAGGTCACGTACTGCTCGGTCAGCTCAGCCGGTGCGTCGTCGGCCAGCCGGGGCGTGGTCTCCGGGTCGTGCGGGTCGCCGACCCAGGGCGTCAGCTCGTCGGCGGGCGGCGGATCGTGCCTGGTGACGCGCTCGACCGTGAGGACGTCGGCGTCCGGCTCGGGGTCGCCACGGTGGGCGGACACGACGGCGGGGTGGTCGGGCAGGCCGTCGAACCACAGCACGGAGCGGTACCCGTCGACCGTGCGCGGCGGTGAGTTCCTGAGCTGTTGGGCCCGCCCGAGGAACTCGAAGAGGCGAACCGCCCTGCCGACCAGCGGGTCGGCGACCTGCGGACTCTGCTCGTCCACCCGTCCTCCCTGTGGCGGTCCGGCACCGTCCAAGGTACCGGACAGGCAGGTGGCGGCACCTGATCAGGCGTGACAGGTCAGGGGTCTGCCACCGTTGAGGGTGATCATGTCGCCGATCGCGGCCATCACATCGATCTGCGCGCCCGGCTCCGCGCCGTCCAGCTCCGCGTACGCCCGGTGGAGGTTGCCCGCGAGGCGCTCGGCGTCCCTGAGGTCCGCGAACTCGCCGAGGTCGGTCTGGCGGGCGGCGTCCAGCGGTGACAGGCCTGCTGCCCTGGCGTCGCTCGCCGTCCTGCGCAGGAAGTAGAGGTAGGACAGGATGTCGTCGATCACCTGTGGACCGGTGACCGGACCGTGGCCAGGCACGATCGTCTCCGCACCAAGCGGTTTCACGACCGTTTCCAGTACCTCGATGGCCCCCGCGAGCGAGCCCTGCATGAGAAAAGGCGTGCCTCCGTTGAACAAGAGGTCGCCACTGAACAACACTCTGCGTTCCGGCACCCACACGATCGAGTCGTTCGTGGTGTGTGCTGCGGTACCCACGTGGGTGACCTCGCACCGCAGGTCGTCCACCCAGACGGTCACGCCGTCCTTGTAGGTGACGAACGGCGGCGCCAGTTCCACGTCACCCCACTCGACCTTCGTCCAGACCGGCTCGTCGAACGGCATGCCCCACTGCAGGATGCTCGAGCGGGTCGCCTCGTGCCCGATGATCGTGGCGCCGGGTAGGAGGTAGTTCCCGAAGGTGTGGTCGCCGTGGTGGTGGGTGTTGACGAGTGTGCGCACCGGCCGCCGGGTCACCTCACCGACCGCGGCGAGGTAGGCACGGGTGCGGCGTTCGGTCGAGCACGTGTCGACGCTGACGACTCCCTTGTCACCGACCAGAAAGCCGGTGTTGTTGATCCACCAGGTGCCGTCTGGCTGGATGTAGGCGAAGACGCCGTCGCTGACCTCCTCGACACGGGGACTGCCGGGCGTTGTGATGTCGTGATGAGTGCTGGTCACGAATGTCACCATAAGGACCAGTGGCTCGTCCGATCCGGCGGTCGGCCTCCTCATCTCTGGTCAGACCGCGTACTCTGGGTGGGCTGGCAGATGAACGTGCATCCGGGAGGGAGGGCCCGAATGGCCGCGGAAGATTCTCGCTTCGAGGAGACCCCGAAGTTCGGCGGTGGCGACCAGTCCGGTGCGCCGACCGCTCGGCGCATCGTGCTCGGCGCGCAGTTGCGCAGGCTTCGTGAGCAGGCCGAGATCTCGAGGGCGGACGCCGGGTACCACATCCGGGGCTCCGACTCGAAGATCAGCCGCATGGAGCTCGGTCGCGTCGGGTTCAAGGAGCGCGACGTCGTCGACCTGCTGTCGATGTACGGGGTGTTCGACGAGCAGGAGCGTGCCGTCTTCCTAGAGATGGTCCGCAAGTCCAACGAGCGCGGCTGGTGGCACCGGTACTCCGGCACCATGCCGTCCTGGTTCCAGGACTTCGTCGGCCTCGAGGAGTCCGCGTCGCTGATCCAGAGTCACGAGCAGCAGTTCGTGCCGGGTCTCATGCAGACGGAGGACTACGCCCGCGCGGTCGTCAGCCACGGCAGGCCGGAGCTGATGGACCAGGAGGGTGAGCGCCGCGTCGCGCTGCGCCTCCAGCGGCAGAAGGTGCTGACCAGGTCGGGTGCGCCCCGGCTCTGGGCGGTCGTCGACGAGTCCGTGCTGCACCGGCCGATCGGCGGTCACCGGGTGCTGCGTGAGCAGATCGAGCACCTGCTCGAGCTGACCCGCCAGCCGAACGTGACACTGCAGATCCTGCCGTACCACATGAGCGGGTACGCGGCCGAGGGCGCGTTCTCGATCCTGCGGTTCGCGGAGCCGTCGCTGCCGGACATCGTCTACATCGAGCACCTCAGCGGCGCTCTGTACCTGGACCGGGTGGACGAGCTGGAGGTCTACGGCCGGGTCATCGACCGCCTCGCCGTGGACGCCGAGACGCCCGACCGCAGCAGGCAGCTGCTGTCGAAGTTCCGGCAGGACATCTGAGTCGTCTGCACGTGCGGAAGCCCGCCCGGACACGGTTGGGTCGTCACGCGTGCGTGTCGGATCAGACTCGTGGTATTCGTTCCGGTGGTGGTCTACACCGTCCTTCCTGCAATCGGGTGACATTAGATTGGGTGGCGAATCGTTATCTGTGCAGCGACGTGACACTCGCGTGACTACCTGTGGCCTAGTCGCCTCACCCGGCCGGTACCTCAAGCTGGGGCTATGTGTTGCCGACAGTCACATTGTGTGGCTCAACGCCTTTCCGAGCACACAGTGAGTAGTGGGTCAGGCCTATGTGATGCACGCCCGTACTAATGCACGTGCATTTACCACTGCATAGGTCGGTGCTACCGTGCAAACACCCAATGCACGTGCATATGCACCCACTAGTTTGGGGCTCGGAAAGGGCGGGGTCATGACCGAGATTCGAAACGGCGTATCGGCGGACGATCTTCCCGGTGCGGCGTGGCGCAAGAGTAGCTACAGCGGCGCGGTCGGCAACTGTGTGGAACTGAGCTGGTTGGGGGAGCGGGCAGGTGTTCGCAACTCCCGTGACCCTCACGGCCCGGTTCTCGTGTTACCGACCTGCTCACTGAAGTCATTCGTGAGCGACGCCGTGACCGCGTAGCTGCTGCTACAGCAGTACCGGATAGCGGGAGGGCCTCGATGTCTTCCACTGGCTCCGCCTCGGAAGGCGTCGATGCCCAGTTGTGTGCCTTGGTCCGACGCGGCTTCCGCTTCGTCGACCCTCGGAACGAGCACGGTGACGTCATGGCCGTCGTGGGTGTCCGCGCCCACGACGACGTGATCGACGTCGTCGAGATCCTCGGCGAGGACGAGGCAGTTGCCACGCGGATGCCGCCCGACCAGGACGTCCTGGCCCCGCGGCGGATCCACTGGCGGGAGCAGGGGCCCGCGTCAGTGGTCCTGGCAAGGCTGCTGCTCCTCGCGGACGACCACGTCCCCGGCAAGCTCCACCTGCCGGGCTCCGCGAGCGCCTAGGTCACCGCTGACCTGGGCCAAAGGGCGAAAAACCCGTTTTGTCATACCCCCGGCCTAGGATCGCGGGCATGAGAGCAGGGCTCATCGGACGCGGCCATCCAGCGGGCGTCCTGCGTGCCGAGATCGGCCGCGCCACCGCGAGCCACGGCGGGTTGGTGCTGGTCACGGGCGAGGCGGGCATCGGGAAGACCACACTGGTCACCGACGCGATGGAGGTCGCTCGGGAGCAGGGCGCTCTCGTGCTGTCCGGTTCCTGCTGGGACTCCGACGCGGCTCCGGGGTTCTGGCCGTGGGTACAGGTAGTGCGCGGGCTGCGGCGGCAGACCACGGCCGAGGAGTGGGCCGCGGTCGAGGAGGCCGCCGGGGGACAGCTCGCGGTGCTGCTGGGGGAGTCCGGCGACCCGGCGGACGGGTTCGGGATGTACGACGCGGTCACGTCCGCGCTGGTCGCCATGTCACAGCGGCGGCCGGTGCTGGTCGTGCTCGACGACCTGCACTGGGCCGACCCGTCCTCGGTGCGGTTGCTGGAGTTCGTCGCGCAGCACACCTGGTTCGAGCGGTTGCTGCTGGTCGGCACGTACCGCGACGTGGAGGTCGAGGCCACGGAGCACCCGCTCGCGCCGCTGGTGTTGCCGCTGCTCACCAAGGCCACGACCGTGACGCTCACCGGCCTCGACCGGGACGAGGTCGGTGCGCTGATGACACGCACGGTGGGTATCGCGCCGACGTCCGACCTCGTCGCCGAGGTGCACCTGCGGACCGGCGGCAACCCGTTCTTCGTCGAGCAGACCGTCCGCCTCTGGTACAGCGGCGGTTCGGTCACCGACGTGGCACCCGGCGTGCGTGACGCGGTGCGGCGGCGGCTGTCGTTGCTGCCGGAGCCCGTGTCGCGGTTGCTGTCGTCGGCCGCCGTGCTGGGCCGCGAGTTCCACCGGCAGGTGCTCGCGGCGTCGGTCGGCGAGCCCGTCGCGCACGTTGACCGCCACCTCGGGCAGGCGGTGGCGGCGCGGCTCGTGTCCACACTCGGGGACGGCCGGTTCGCGTTCGCCCACGACCTCGTGCGCGAGACCCTGTACCTGGGGTTGGGCGACGCGGTGGCGGGGGAGCGGCACGCGGCGGTGGTCAGGGCGCTCGACAGCTCGCCTGCGCTCGCAGGCCGGATCTTCCCGGCCGACCTGGCGCGGCACGCGTACCTCGGACGTGCGTCGCTCGAACCGCGGCAGGTGGTCGACGTGCTGGTGGTCGCGGCCAAGGACGCGCGAAGACGGTCGGCGTACGAGGAGTCGGCCAACCACTACCGGCGGGCGGTCGCGCTGCTGTCGCCGACCGACCCGCGCAGGGCGCGGATCGCGTTGGACTTCGGCGTGCAGCTGCACAACCTCGGCGAACGGGACGAGGCGTGGCGGGTGCTGGAGGAGGTCGCGGGCGCCGCGCTGTCCGGCGACGACCTCGATGTTCTGGTGCGCTCGGCGCTGACGCTGTACGGCCTGGCATCCGCCGAGGACAGGGAGAAGCTGAAGGAGGACCTGCTGCGCGCGGCGTACGCGCGGCTCAACCCGGGGTCGGCCCCGCCGGCCGGTTCGCTCGACCACCTCGCACAGGAGGTGATCGTCCGGCTGATCGCGATCGCCCGCGACGACGGGGACGACGAGGTGTTGGAGTTCAGCCTGTGGACACAGCACGACCGGCTGTGGGGGATGGGGCACGCGGCGCAGCGGCTCGCGCTGACTGACGAGCTGGCGACCATCGCGCGGAGGACCGGCGACCGCGAGATGGAGCAGTACGCGGTGTCGCTCGGCTGGGTGGCGACGTTCGAGCTGAACGACCCGTCGTACCACGAGCGGTTCCGCGCGTTCCTCGCGCTGGTGGCCGAGCCGCCCCGCACGCAGGTGTCGGACATGTGCCACATCGACAGGAACATCATCGCGACACTGCACGGCCGGTTCGACGAGGCGGCCGCACACCTGGCCACTGCGAGGGAGGGCGAGCTGCCGGACGGCTTCAGCCACGTCGACCACCACCTGGAGTGGGCGATGTGGTTGCTGCAGGGCCGTTTCGAAGACCTGGGCGACGTCCGAGCCAGGGCCACGGAGGTAAAACACCCCCTCCCAACACTACTGGAAGGCATCACGGCAGCCTGCCGGGGAGAGGCGGCAACGGCCCGCGAGTGCCTGGCGGAGCTGGAGTCCCGGCGAGACCCCCAGTCCGGCGCGTACGAGCCGTTGATGACCCGCCTGCGAGTCCAGGTGGCGGTGGCGACCGGCGACGTGGACCGGTGCGCCACGCTGCACGACGAGCTGGTCCCACACGAGGGCACATGGCTGGTGTCGCTGTACGGCTGCGATCTGAGCGGCCCGGTGACACTGTGGCTGGGCCACCTGTCCCTGACCCGAGGCGACACCCGCTCGGCGACGAGGTACTTCGAGGCGGCCCGCAAGTCGGCGGACCTGATGGGTGCGCGCCCGTGGTCGGTGGAGGCGAAGGCGGGGTTGGCGGCGGCGCTGACGGGTGCGCCTGCCGCGGAACTCCGTGCGCAGGTGGCCCGCGAGGCGGCGTCCCTTGGCATGCGCCACCTGGCGTCAGACGTGGAGCCGTTGCCCCACAACGAGTTCCGCTGCACAGGTGAGACGTGGTCCCTGTCGATGGCCGGCAGGACGGTGCACGTCCCGGACAGCAAGGGCCTACGGGATCTCCACGTGCTGCTACGGGCACCGGGCAAGGAGATCCCGGCAACCCGCCTGCTGAACCCGTCGGGCGGCGAAACGGTCACAGCAACGGGCGGCGACCCGCTGCTCGACGAGGAAGCAAGGACCCGCTACCGAGCCAGACTGTCCACACTGGACGAACTGATAGAGGAAGCGGACACGGCCGGCGAGGACCAGAAGGCCGCCGCCTACGACCGAGAACGCGAAGCCCTCCTGACAGAGCTGCGCACAGCCACCGGCCTGGGCGGCAGAACCCGCCGCCTGGGCGACGAAGCAGAACGAGCCCGCAAAACAGTGACGGCGAGAATCCGCGACACCCTGAGGAAGCTGGACACCAGCCACCCAGAACTGGCAACCCACCTTCGCGCGACGGTCACTACCGGCACAACCTGCGCCTACCACCCGGAGGTGGGGATCACCTGGCAGTCGTAGAAACTCTGCCGCCCGGCCCACGCCCGTACCGCGGTGGATGGGCGATTGGCAGGTACAGAGCCTGGTCGTGAAAGGACGACGACTGGGCCCATGATCGGTGGTCGCCTGGAGTCACGGGTTCGCCGCCCGGCGGCTGGATGCACTCGGCGGTGGCCCCAACGCGCCGGTACGCAACCGCGAGGTGCCGGCAGAAGGACGTGGAACAAGATCCGTCCGGTGGGCCGCCGCCCGATGGCGGGCGGTTCGGGTCTGCGCTCCTCGAATCTCCGAAGTGTCGGGCGCTCGGAGTCTTGTACGGGACAGGTAGTGGGACGGCTCGTCGGTGACAGCAGCCTGCGCCTCTGCGAGGGCCGCCCTTTCGATCAGGAGTCGAATGGTCTTGGTGGCAGGGGATGGCTCAGTTACCGCACGCGCGTCGCGTGCTCACGAGGAACATACCTGCTAGGCCGTCGGTCGCAAGACCACAGTGGTGTTCGTGGGTAACTCGGCCGAGTTCGTCGCCCTGGTCAACATAGGGACTGTAGAACGTTCTGCTCTGGCGCACTTTCGGTGGTGATGTCAGTTAAGACCCGAACGCGCTCTAGGGTCCTTTCCTGGCTTTTCCGATGAGCTTGCTTGCCGCGTCTTTGGTCAGCCTGTTCAACACTTGGGTGATCGGCTCGTTCAGCTGCCGTGGCGGCAGATCGTGCGCTTCCAGCACGGCCGCTGGCAAGGTGGTGAAACCGTCCGTCTTCTCTTTTTTCGCCCACTTGTTGTACAGGACGTCCAGGAATTTCAACTGGTCGCGGGTTGCCTGCTCGACCCGTCGCTTCTTGGGTTGTCCGTGGGTGAACGGGTCGGACTGGGTGGCAACTCCGAAGGCGGGCGTATCCTGGCTGCTCGACCCTCTTTTTCTGATGTGGGTCGACTGCTCGGCGCGATTCACCATCGCCTCGAGTTCGGCGTCGAAGGGGATTTCGGTGTACTCGGCGCACCGGTCGAGTTTCAGCTCTGGAGGTGGTGATTTCTCCTCTGTGGTCGCCTGCTCGGTGGGTGCCCGATCGCATCGAGGTCCATGGTGGCCAACTCCGAGTCGGACAGCGCGAAGGGGTCAAAGCGGGTCGCGAGTTGTTCGTACGCGCCTTGTTCCTTCGGCGGGTCGAACTTGGCTTGGGCGTCGGCGACCTTCTTTCTGCCCGAGACGGCTCGACCGATATCTTGCCTGGCCAGCAGGTATCCGTCGTAGCTGTTGACCTTGTTGATCGCCTTGGTGAGCCACTCCACCTGTCGCTCACCAAGACGCTGCTCACTTTCTTGCGACAGCAGCGACTTGTATAGGGCTCTTTGCTCGCTTTCCGTACACGTCCCGGGTGAGCTTGGGCATGGGCACTGCTCGGTCGTCGAGTCGGAGGCTCTTCAGGAACGTCGACAGCTCCTCGAGACCGGGCCGCAAGTCGGCGAATTCATCGCGGCTGATCAGGAAGTCGACCTCCGCGATGTGAACTGCCCGCGTTGCGATGTCCGCCAGATTGTGGTCGTTCGGGCCGTTGTGATAACCGGTGTATTCGACGATCGCGTCGTCTTCCAAAGCGTTGTTGAGGAACTTCTCGCATTCGTCGCACGGTTTCAGCTCGGTGTAGAGCCGGGATATCCAGCCCTTGGTTCGGGCGGCCGGTGGCAGACCAGTCTTGGTCTTCGGCACGCCGACGTCCGCGGCGACCAGCCGTTCAGCGTGTTTCTCGCCGTATCGGACGGACTCGTCGTGCTCACTCGATCGGACCACTGGTTTGTGCTCCTGACCGCCCGGTTCGACTGGGTAGGCGACCGCGATATTCGACTTGGCGTACAGAACCGAGGTTCGCTGCTGCTGCGCTTCCTTGTTGTAGCTCACTGGTTTCGGCACATAGCGCTGTACGCTGACCGGTGGTCGCGTTGTGCCGGATGCGGCGGGCGTCGTCCGGTCGCCGACCGACTGTCGGGGGCCGTCGCCGTGTATTCGGAGTGTTCTGATCGAGTAGGACGCCGTGTCGGACGTGGTCACGGTGTCGACAGTGCACGTCGCGCACGACGGCCCCGGGCGCGTCGGCGTCCACCCCAACGCCGACACGCACAACGCCCGACTCGTCATCCGCCCGGGGACTTCTCACCGAAGGACTCCTTCGTAACGCTGAGCGTCAGGAAGGAGTCCTTCGTAGCGGTTGGTGCCAGCCGCGGGGCGGGTCACTTGCGGTTGTACAGCCGCATCGTCATCGTGCCGAAGACCGCCACCAGCACGGCTGCCGACACCAGCACCCACGTGATCTCGCCTGCGTCCGGGGTGCCCTGCATCAGGCCACGGCACGCGGCCACGAGGTGCGTGATCGGGTTGACCTCGGTGAACACCCGTAACCAGCCCGGCATCGTGGTCGGCTCGACGAACACGTTGGACAGGAACGTCAGCGGGAACAGCACCATCATGCTGACACCCATCACCGACTTCTCCGTCCGCAGCAGCAGCCCGAACATGGTCCAGATCCACGAGAACGCGAACGAGAACACGATCAGCAGCGCGATCCCCAGCAGCACGCCACCCAACCCGCCGCCCGGGCGGAAGCCCAGGACCAGGCCGACCAGCAGGATGACCGTCGAGGCGAGCAGGTACCGCAGCATGTCGCCGAAGATCGCGCCCACCAGTGCGGCCGGGCGCCAGATCGGCAGCGTGCGGAACCGGTCGAACACGCCCTTCTCGATGTCGGTGTTGAGGCCAACGCCGGTGTACATGGTGATCATCACGACGCTCGTGACCATGATGCCCGGCAGCAGGAACTGCAGGTACTCCGTCACCGAACCGGCCAGCGCCCCACCGAACAGGTACGTGAACATCAGCGTCATCATGATCGGGAACGCCGTGACGTCGAACAGCTGCTCCGGCACGTGCTTGATCTTCAGCAGCGCCCGCCACCCGAACGTCACCGACGCCGACCACGCACTCGGCCGCGGCGGCTGCTCACCGGACGCCAGCACCGCGCCCAGGCTCTCCGCCGCCGGTGTGTAGGTCGTCGTCTGCTCGGTAGTGGTCGCGGTCATGCCGCCGCCCCCTTGTCCGTCACGGCCAGGAACACCTCGTCGAGCGTCGGCTGCCCGAGTGCGAAGTTGTCGACGGTGATGCCGGCCCTCGCCAGCTCCGCCAGTGCGCGCGCCGCCTGCTCCGCGGCCTCGCGGTCGGTGTCGTCCCCGGACAGCTGCGCCGTCAGCGCCACCGGGTCGGGGTCGGGCTGGACGTTCGGCCCCAACACGGTGCGCAGCAACGTGATCGCGTCGGAGCGCTGGCCGGCGTCCCGCAGTCGCACGTGGACGGAGCCCGCCCCGACCGACGCCTTCAGCTCGCCAGGCGTGCCCTCGGCGATCACCCTGCCGTGGTCGATCACCGCGATGCGTGACGCCAGCTGGTCGGCCTCGTCGAGGTACTGCGTGGTCAGCAGCACGGTCGTGCCCTGCGCGACGATGATCCGCACGATGTCCCAGACCTGGTTGCGGCTGCGTGGGTCCAGGCCGGTGGTCGGCTCGTCGAGGAACAGGACGTCCGGCGTGCGCAGGATGCTCGCCGCGATGTCCAGGCGCCTGCGCATGCCGCCGGAGTAGTTCTTGACCTGCCGGTCCGCCGCGTCACTGAGACCGAACGCCGCCAGCAGCCGTGCCGAGCGGTCCCGCGCGGCCACCTTGCGGTGACCGAGAAGACGCCCCAGCAGCACCAGGTTCTCCGCGCCGGTCAGGTCCTCGTCCACGGAGGCGTACTGGCCGGTCAGGCTGACCCGCCTGCGCACGGCGTCCGGCTCGCGCAGCACGTCGTGGCCGAACACGCGAGCCTCGCCGTCGTCCGGGCGCAGCAGCGTGGCGAGCATGCGCACCGCCGTCGTCTTCCCCGCGCCGTTGGGCCCGAGCACCCCGTAGACCGTGCCCGCGGGCACGGCGAGGTCGATCCCGTCGACCGCCCGGTTCTCACCGAACGCCTTCACCAGGCCGGCTGTCTCTATCGCCAGCTCATTCATCGTTCTCCCCTTTGTCGTTCATGCGACGTACGCACGGGTCGCGCGGGCGCGTTTGAGCGCGTCGCCCCACCAGACCAGCTCGTCCAGCAACAGTGTCGCCGCCGGCTCGTGCCCAGGCCCCGGCCCGGCCTCCATCAGGTCGACCGCGACCTCGTCGCGCATCGTGACAGTGTGCAGCTCGGCGAAGACCACCCGCAGCGCGGCGGCCGCGTGGTGGCCGCGCGAGCCGCAGCCGTAACAGACGAACCCGACCGGCTTGGCGTGCCACTCGTCGTAGCCGTAGTCGATGGCCTGCTTGAGCGAGGCCGGAAAGCTGCGGTTGTACTCGGGCGTGACCACGACGAACCCGTCCGACGCCCCGACCGCGTCGACGAACCGCCGCATCTCCCCGGTCGCCCGCTGCGGCAGCGCCGCCGGGAAGTCGAAGGCCGCGAGGTCGAGCAGGTCGACCTCGATGTCGCCACGCGTCCCCGCCACCCCGGCGAACCAGGCGGCGATCCCGTCGCCGACCCGCCCTTCCCGAGTACTCCCGACGATCACCGCGATCCGCAGTCCCACGGGCGCTCGCCTCCCTCGGTCGGTTCCTCACAACCAGGAGGCGCGAGATGGTCCGCTGGATCGGATCTGGCGGAGGCGCGAAACGCGCGAGGCGCGCACCCGCGGGTGCGCGCCTCGTCGTGGCGGGGGAGTCAGGCGGCGGTGCACTGGTCGTTCAGCAGGTCGGCCAGTGCCGCGACCACCCGGAGCGTCGGGGCCTCGACGCCCGTCAGGTCGGCCAGTTCGACGACCGCGGTCAGGATGACGTCCAGTTCCATGGGCTTGCCCTTCTCCAGGTCCTGGAGGGTGGACGTCTTGTGCTCGCCTGCGCGTTCGGCGCCTGCCAGCCGTCGTTCGATGGAGATCTCGGGGTGGGAGCCGAGGTGTGCGGCCACGTCGAGGGTCTCCCGCATCATCCGGGTCACCAGCTCGCGCGTGTCCCGGTGGCGGCAGATACCGGCCATGGTCGCCCTGGTCAGGGCGCTGATGGGGTTGAAGGCGATGTTGCCCATCAGCTTCAGCCAGATGTCCTTGCGCAGGTCCGGTTCGACCGGGCACTTCAGGCCGCCCGCGATCATCGCCTGCGAGAAGCCGACACAGCGGTCGGAGATCTCGCCGGTCGGCTCGCCGATGGAGAAGCGGGTGCCCTCCAGGTGCCTGATCACGCCCGGCGACTCGATCTCGGTCGCGGCGTAGACCACGCAGCCCACCGCCCGGTCGACGGGTAGTGCGGCGCTCACGGCCCCACCCGGGTCGACGCTGTTGATGCGGTGGTCGCGGTACCTGCTGTCCATCCCGTGGAAGTACCACCACGGGATGCCGTTCTGCGCCGCGATGATGGTGGTCCCGTCGTGGAGCAGTGGCTTGACCATCGGGCCCGCGTCGGCGTACCGGTTGGCCTTCAGGCCGAGGAAGACGTGGTCGACGGGGCCGACCTCGGCGGGGTTGTCGGTGGCGTACGGGCGGGCCTCGAAATCTCCTCGGGGGCTCACCACGCGAACGCCCGACTCTCTGATCTTCTTCAGGTGGGGACCTCTGGCGATGAGGTGAACCTCGACACCGGCTCGATGCAGTGCCGCACCTACGTACGCGCCGATGGCGCCGGCCCCAAGAACAGCAACTTTCACCGCAAGCTCCGTCCTTGTATTCAAATGGTATGCAGCATACAGTATGAGATGTTCGGCGAAACGAGAAGTGGGTGAGCGGAGCTTGCGGAGCGAAACTTCGGCACGAGGTGGGACGCCGGGTCCGCGGCGGCGCCGGTGGAGCGGAGTCCGCGGAGCGTTCCGGTGCCGCCGCGCGGACGAGGGGGCGTCCTGACATGGACGGGCTCGCGGAATGGCTCCGGGCTGCCAGTGCCCGGTTGGGTATCGACGCAGGTCAGGTCGACAGCGCGGAGATCATCCGCCTCGCGAGGGACGTGCGGCGCGCGGAGTCGGGTCCCGCGGCGTTCATGGCCGTCTACCTGCTCGGCGTCGCGGTCGGCCGCGGCGCGGATCCCCACGACGCCGCCGCACACCTCGCCGACCTGATCGAGGAGCGATCAGGCACCACGTGCGACTGGCGCGACTAACGGCTCTGGACCCGGACATCGGTCCTCACTACAGTCATACGGTATGCAGTATGCGCCAAGTCCCCGATAAGGAGATGACGACACAGATGGCTTCACAGGCTCAGACGGCGCCGGGAGAGAACCAAGAGATGATCTCCGGCGGACATCTGGTGGCGAAGGCGCTCAAGGCCGAGGGCGTGGACGTGATCTTCACGCTCTGCGGCGGCCACATCATCGACATCTACGACGGATGTGTCGACGAGGGCATCGACGTCATCGACGTACGCCATGAGCAGGTCGCGGCCCACGCCGCGGACGGATACGCGCGCATCACCGGCAAGCCGGGCGTCGCGGTGGTGACCGCCGGTCCCGGCACCACCGACGCGGTCACCGGCGTG
The DNA here is from genome assembly GCF_004364325.1 of Actinophytocola oryzae. GTDB lineage: Bacteria > Actinomycetota > Actinomycetes > Mycobacteriales > Pseudonocardiaceae > Actinophytocola > Actinophytocola oryzae. The sequence continues at coordinate 306,505 of NZ_SOCP01000004.1, forward strand.
GCCAACGCGCTGCGTGCCGAGAGCCCGATGCTGCTGATCGGCGGCCAGGGCGCGCTCTCCCAGCACAAGATGGGGTCCCTCCAGGACCTCCCGCACGTCGACATGATGAACCCCATCACCAAGTTCGCCGCGACCGTGCCCAGCACCGAGCGCGCCGCCGACCTGGTGTCGATGGCCTTCCGCGAGTGCTTCCACGGCGCCCCCGGCCCGTCCTTCCTCGAGATCCCCCGTGACGTGCTCGACGCGAAGGTCCCACTGGAGAAGGCACGTATCCCCAGCTCGGGTGCCTACCGGGCCTCGACCAGGTCGGCTGGCGACCCCGCCGCCATCGAGCGGCTCGCCGACCTCGTGGTGGGTGCCGAGAAGCCGTGCGTGCTGCTCGGCAGCCAGGTCTGGACCACGCGCGGCACCGAGGCGGCCACCGAGTTCGTGCGCACGCTGAACGTGCCCGCGTTCATGAACGGCTCCGGCCGCGGCACGCTGCCCCCTGGCGACCCGCACCACCTGCAGCTCGCGCGCCGCTACGCGTTCCAGAACGCCGACCTGATCATCATCGTCGGCACGCCGTTCGACTTCCGGATGGGTTACGGCAAGCGCCTGTCCCAGGACGCGACGGTCGTGCAGATCGACCTCGACTACCGCACGGTCGGCAAGAACCGCGACGTCGACCTCGGCATCGTCGGCGACGCGGGCCTCGTGCTCGCCTCGGTCACGCAGGCCGCGTCCGGCCGCGTCGACAACGGCTCCGTCGCACGCAAGACCTGGCTCGAGGAGCTTCGTGCGGTCGAGACGCAGGCGTACGAGAAGCGTCTGCCGCGCCAGCTTTCCGACGCCTCGCCGATCGACCCGTACCGCCTGGTCCACGAGATCAACGAGTTCCTCACCGAGGACTCCGTCTACATCGGCGACGGCGGCGACATCGTCACCTTCTCCGGCCAGGTCGTGCAGCCGAAGTCGCCGGGTCACTGGATGGACCCCGGTCCGCTCGGGACGCTCGGCGTCGGCGTGCCGTTCGTGATGGCGGCCAAGTACGCCAGGCCGGACAAGGAGGTCGTCGCGCTCTTCGGTGACGGCGCCTTCTCGCTGACCGGCTTCGACTTCGAGACGCTGGTCCGGTTCAACCTGCCGTTCGTCGGCATCGTCGGCAACAACTCCTCGATGAACCAGATCCGGTACGGCCAGATCCAGAAGTACGGCGCGGACCGCGGCCGGGTCGGCAACACGCTCGGCGACATCCGGTACAGCGAGTTCGCGAAGATGCTCGGCGGCTACGGGGAGGAAGTGCGTGACCCCAAGGACATCCGGCCCGCGCTCGAGCGTGCCCGCGAGAGCGGCCTGCCGTCGCTGATCAACGTCTGGGTCGACCCCGAGGTCTACGCGCCGGGGACGATGAACCAGACCATGTACAAGTAAAGGGGCTTGTCACATGCGCAAGGCTTTGGAGGGCGTGCGCGTCCTCGACATGACCCACGTCCAGAGTGGACCGTCCGCGACGCAGATCCTCGCGTGGCTGGGCGCGGACGTGGTGAAGCTCGAGGCGGTCACCGGCGACATCACGCGCAAGCAGCTGCGTGACGTCCCGGACGCCGACAGCCTCTACTTCACGATGCTGAACTGCAACAAACGCAGCATCACGCTGAACATGAAGTCCCCCAAGGGCAAGGAGATCTTCACCGAGCTGGTGAAGAAGTTCGACATCCTCGCGGAGAACTTCGGGCCGGGTGCGGTGGACCGCATGGGGTTCTCGTGGGAGAAGCTGCAGGAGATCAACCCGAAGCTGATCTACGCGTCGATCAAGGGCTTCGGCGACGGCCCGTACAAGTTCTACAAGGCGTACGAGGTCGTCGCGCAGGCCATGGGCGGTTCCATGTCCACCACCGGTTTCGAGGACGGGCCGCCGCTCGCGACCGGTGCGCAGATCGGTGACTCGGGTACCGGAATGCACGCGGTGGCGGGTATCCTCGCCGCGCTGTACCAACGCGAGCACACCGGCCAGGGCCAGCGGGTCACGGTCGCCATGCAGCACGCGGTGCTCAACCTGTGCCGGGTCAAGCTGCGCGACCAGCAGCGGCTGGCGCACGGACCGCTCAACGAGTACCCGAACGAGGAGTTCGGCGACACGGTTCCCCGTTCCGCCAACGCATCCGGCGGTGGCCAGCCGGGCTGGGCGATCAAGTGCGCGCCCGGTGGCCCGAACGACTACATCTACGTGATCGTGCAGCCGGTCGGCTGGGCACCGATCACGCAGCTGATCGGGCGCCCCGAGCTGGCCAACGACCCGGACTGGGCCACGCCGGAGGCACGGTTGTCCAAGCTGGACAAGATGTTCCAGCTGATCGAGGAGTGGTCGTCCGCGCACGGCAAGTGGGACGTGCTCGCGATGCTGAACGAGCACAACATCCCCTGCGGCCCGATCCTCTCCACCAAGGAGATCATCGAGGACGAGTCGCTGGCGGAGAACGAGATCGTGGTCAGGGTGGACCATCCGGAGCGCGGTGAGTTCGCGACGGTCGGCATGCCGATCAAACTGTCGGACTCACCCGCGGAAGTGCGGCGGTCCCCGTTGCTGGGGGAGCACAACCAGGAGATCTACGGCACCGAACTCGGCCTGTCCGAGAGTGACATGGCCGAACTCAAGTCGAGTGGAGTGATCTGAGGATCATGACGGCAACACTGTCCCACGTGGACGAAGAGGTCGTGCGCGAGGTCCTGGACGCGGTCCGGGCCGCGGGCCGGGACTCGCTCACCGCCCCCGAGGGTAAGCGGGTCTGCGACGCGTACGGGATCCCCACCCCGGGTGAGGGTCTCGCCACGTCGGCGGACGAGGCGGCGAAGCTCGCCGAGGAGATCGGCGGGAAGGTCGTCGCGAAGATCGTCTCACCGGACATCCTGCACAAGACCGAGGCGGGCGGCGTGATCGTCGGCGTCAGCGGTGGCGACGAGGCGCGGACCGCCTACGACACGATCCTGAGCAACGCCAAGGCGTACAAGGCCGACGCGGACATCACCGGCGTGCAGATCCAGGAGATGGTCGGCGGGGGCCACGAGGTCATCATCGGTGCCACCACCGACGGCACGTTCGGCAAGGTCGTCGCGTTCGGGCTCGGCGGTGTGCTGGTGGAGGTCCTCAAGGACGTCACCTTCCGGCTCGCCCCGCTCGACGAGGCCGAGGCCAGGTCCATGGTCACCGGCATCAAGGCCGCCGAGGTGCTCCAGGGCGCCCGCGGCGCCGAGCCGGTCGACCTCGACGCGCTCGCCGACGTGATCACCAGGGTTTCCCGGCTGGTCACGGACTTCCCGGAGATCAGCGAGTTCGACCTCAACCCGGTGTTCGCCTCGGCGAGCGGGGCGGTCGCGGCGGACGTGCGGATCCTGCTCGAAACCGAGGAGCGCACCGGGCCGGTCCAGCACTCGCAGGAGGACATCCTGCGTGCGATGAACACGATGATGAACCCGCGTTCCGTCGCGGTCATCGGCGCCTCCGACCAGGCGGGCAAGATCGGCAACTCGGTCATGAAGAACCTGATCAACGGCGGCTACGCGGGGGAGATCTACCCGATCAACCCCAAGGCCGACGAGATCCAGGGCCGCAAGGCGTACAGGTCCGTCGCCGACATCCCCGGTGACGTGGACGTCGCGGTGTTCGCGGTGCCCGCCAAGTTCGTGCCGGCGGCGCTGACCGAGTGCGGCGAGAAGGGCGTCACCGCGGTCGTCATGATCCCCTCGGGGTTCGCCGAGACCGGCAACCAGGAGCTGCAGGACGAGATCGTCGAGATCGCGAACCGCTACAAGGTCAGGATGCTCGGCCCGAACATCTACGGCTACTACTACACGCCGCAGAACCTGTGCGCCACGTTCTGCACGCCGTACGACGTCAAGGGCGGGGTGGCGCTCACGTCGCAGTCCGGCGGCATCGGCATGGCGATCCTCGGCTTCGCCCGCACCACCAAGATGGGTGTGTCGGCGATCGTCGGGCTCGGCAACAAGTCCGATGTGGACGAGGACGACCTGCTGACGTTCTTCGAGCACGACGACAACACGCAGTGCGTCGCCATGCACCTCGAGGACCTCAAGGACGGCAGGGCGTTCGTCGAGACCGCCAAGCGGATGACCAGGAAGAAGCCGGTCGTCGTGCTGAAGGCGGGCCGTACCGCGATGGGTGCCCGTGCGGCCAGCTCGCACACGGGTGCGCTCGCGGGCGACGACAAGGTGTACGACGACATCCTCCGCCAGGCCGGCGTGGTGCGGGCGCCCGGCCTCAACGAGATGCTGGAGTACGCGCGCGGGCTGCCGCTGCTGCCCACGCCCCAGGGCGAGAACGTCGTCATCATCACCGGGGCGGGCGGCTCCGGGGTGCTGCTCTCGGACGCGTGTGTCGCGGAGGGACTGTCCCTCATGGACATACCGCCGGACCTCGACGAGGCGTTCCGCGCGTTCATCCCGCCGTTCGGCGCTGCGGGCAACCCGATCGACATCACGGGTGGCGAACCGCCGTCGACGTACGAGGCCACGATCCGCCTCGGCCTGGACGACCCGCGCATCCACGCGCTGATCCTGGGCTACTGGCACACGATCGTGACACCGCCGATGGTGTTCGCCGAGCTGACCGCGAAGGTGGTCAACGAGGCTCGGGCGAGGGGTATCGACAAGCCGGTCGTGGCGTCGCTGGCGGGCGACACCGAGGTCGAGCAGGCGTGTGACTACCTGTTCGAGCACCGGATCGTCGCGTACCCGTACACAACGGAGCGCCCGGTGGCGGTACTGGGCGCGAAGTACCGATGGGCGAGGGCCGCCGGCCTGATCGGCGGCTAGCCACAAGGGTTTGGCCGCCGCCCGCTGAAACGGGCGGCGGCCGAAGGGCCGGCCAGATTGACCGACCCGTAGTTGATGGGTGAAAGAGCAGGGGTCAACAGGCAGGCGGTAGAGACGCGTCTCCGGAGGACGCGGTGTGGAGTCCGGAGAGACGTCTCACAATTCATTCCCTGGAGGTCCAATGGTGGATTCTCACAACCCCCCGGTCGCGGGGTCAACCGCGGCCGAGGCGACTGTCGGGGCGGGTGAGGAAAGGGTATGGCGGGCCGGTGGGCTCGAGCCGATGCCCATTCGCCCGTTACCGGAAGCGCCTCCGTCCATTCACTTGCTGGGCCCGACCGTCTTCCTGCTCGCGCTCGGCGTGGGCATGGGCGAGTCGTACATGTGGCCGCGACTGGTTCTCGTATTCGGACCCGAGATCCGGTGGCTGTTCCTCATCGGTGTCACCCTGCAGGCAGTGGTGATGCTCGAGATGGCCCGCTACGCGATGGCGACCGGTGAGAGCATCTTCACCGGTGCGGCGCGTGTGTTCAAACCGATAATGTGGTTCTTCTTCGCAACGGCCATTCTCGTCTACATGTGGCCGGGGCACCTTTCCGCGGGAATGTCGGCCTTCGAACAGCTGACCGGCATACCGTGGGTGATCTCGGCGATCGTCGTCCTGATCCTGGTCGGGATCCTGTTCAGCCTGGCCAGTGTCATCTACGACGTCGTCGAGAACATCCTCGGGATCCTGATCGGCGTTCTGGTGGTCGGGACCGCGATCATCGCGTCGATCGCGGGCAGCTGGGCCGATCTCGGCTCGACGCTCGCGGGCATGTTCGCGTTCGGCTACTTCCCGGACGGCATGATGTCCGAGGAGTGGTTCCCGATCGTGGTCGGCTCGATCGCGTTCGCGGGCCCGTCCGGCATGCAGCAGATGTGGTACACGCTGCACCTGCGTGAGTCGGGCGCGGGCATGGGTGCGCACGTCCCGAAGATCCGGGGCCTGCGCACGGCGGGCGAGCAGGAGAACATCCCCGCACACGGCTACATGTTCGACACCTCGGACCCGGCCGAGATGGCGAAGTGGAAGGGCTGGCGCAGGTGGATCACCTTCGACGCCTTCCTGCTGTTCTGGGGCATCACGATGCTGGTGACGATCTCGTTCACCGTGCTGGCGCAGTCGGCGGCGCGGGAGAACCCGAACGTCAAGGACCTGATCGAGAACGGTGACCGGTCCGCGGCACTGCAGGCCATGTCCGACGCGTTCGCCAGCGCGGGCGGCTCGCTCCTCGGCGGGTTGTTCTTCTGCTTCATCTCGTTGATCGGCGTGAACGCCACCCTCGGGTTGTTCGACTCGTTCTCCCGGGGCCAGGCCGACATGAGCTACTTCCACTTCCCCGGTGCGAAGCGGTTCAAGATGTCGCACCTGTACGCGGGGTTCCTGTGGGGTGTCATCACGTTCGGCATCCTGATCCTGCTGTTCGGGCCCGCGGACGGTCCGGAGGGGATCCTGGACATCCTGGCGTTCCTGTCCACGTTCGCCATGGGTGCCTACTGCGTCGTGTTGTTGCTCGTGAACAACCGGATGCTGCCGAAACCCATCCGCCCGAAGTGGTGGTCCAACGCGATCATCGGCTTCGGTGCGGTGTTCTACCTGGGCATGCTGTTCTACTGCATGATCAGGTTCGGCGTCGTGGACCTCGGATAGGAGATGGAAGCGATGCGCCGTCTGTTCCTGTTGACCCTGCCGGGTCTGGTAGTCGGGTTCATCGCAGGCGTGCTCGCCGGTGGGCTGACCGCGGTCGTCGGTCAAACCACCGGGGCCGCCGTGGTGGCCGCGCTGTCGCTCGGCGTGCCGCTCGCCCTGCTGGGTGGCGGCTACACGATGCTGCTGATCAACAAGAGGGTCCGGCTCGGCGGGTTCGCGCCCGCCGCGCTCTTCTGGTTGATCGGCTTCCCACTGGCCCGGCTGCTGCACGAGGTGGCCGTCAGCTGGTACGTCGACGGCAGGCCGACGTTGCCGCCGGACACGCTGGGGTTCCTCGCGTTCCAGGGGATCGTCAGCCTCGGGTTCGCGTTCGGCTTCCTCTGGCTGCACGAGCGGGTGGCACCACGTTGGTGGAGCCGGCTCGCCATCCACGACCCGAGGGCGCGTGAGGTGTACCTGCGGTACGCCGGCCACGCGCAGGCGATGTTCGAGGCCAGGGAGCGGCACAGGGCCGCACGGGGTCGAAAGCCGAGGACGGGTACCACCACCCCGCGCTGACCCGGATCAGGGAATACTCACTGTTGCGTTCGCGGTTCGAACGCAACGGTGGGTGTCCCCTGCGCGGGTGAAAGGTAGGCGATGAACGTACCTCTCTGGTTATGGCTCGTCACAGCACTGGGTCTGACCGCCATCATCTGCGCCGACTTCTACCTCGTGTCGCGCAACCCCCACCATCCGTCGCTCAAGGAGTGTGTCGCCTGGATCGCCGGATATGTCGGGTTGGCGGTCCTCTTCGGACTCGCCATCCTCGTGTTCGAGGGGCCCCAGTTCGGCGGCGAGCTGTTCGCCGGCTGGATCACCGAGTACTCACTCTCGGTGGACAACCTGTTCGTGACCATGTTGATCATGGTCAGCTTCGCGGTACGCCGTGAGCACCAGCAGAAGGTGCTGTCGGTCGGCATCGTGATCGCGCTGGTGCTGCGGGTGATCGTGGTGGCCGTCGGCTCGGCCGCGATCGCCGAGTTCGACTGGCTGTTCTACCTCTTCGGCGCCTTCCTCCTCTACACCGCCGCCCAGCTGGCGATCAGCGGCGACTCGGACGAGGACGAGGAGTTCAAGGAGAACGTCATGCTCCGCGCGGCGAAGAAGGTGCTGCCCGCGACGGAGAAGTACGACGGCGCGAAGCTCACGACGAGGATCGACGGCAAGCGGCTGTTCACGCCGATGCTCATCGTGATGATCGCGATCGGCACGACCAACCTGCTGTTCGCGGTCGACTCGATCCCCGCGATCTTCGGGCTGACGAAGGAGCCCTACCTGGTGCTGACGGCCAACGCGTTCGCGCTCATGGGCCTGCGCCAGCTGTACTTCATCATCGGCGGGCTCATCGAGCGGCTCGTCTACCTGTCGTACGGGCTCGCCGTCGTGCTCGGCTTCATCGGCGTGAAGCTGATCGTGGAGACCCTGCACCACCACGGCGTCTCGTGGGCGCCGGAGATCCCGATCCTCTGGTCGCTCGGCGCGATCATCGGCACGCTGGTGCTGACCGCGGTGATCAGCCTGTGGAAGGTGCGCCGCGACCAGGCCAGGGCGCCTGCCGAGGTGACCGAGAAGGAGGAGGAGCCGGTACGGGACGGCGATCCCGCCTGAGGGAGGCTTTCGGCGAGCGGACCGGCTCGCCGAACCGGCAGGCGGTGGACTGGGCCACACGGACCGCGGCCCAGTCCACCGCCTGTGCCGCTCGCGCCCAGGGCAGAACAAAGGCTCGGGCCGAACGGACCGCGACCCGAGCCTTGTTCGTGGTGCTGGGCCAAACGGACCGTGGCCCAGCACCCACTACTGTGTCAGACCGCTGCCTTGTCGGCGCGCGGCTGCTCGCGCAGGTAGTCCTCGACCGCCTGGGTCGAGGCCTGGCGTTGCTTCTCCATCGCGAGCGCGAGCCCCAGGCCGAGCCTGCGGCCGTCCGCCGCGAAACCTCGTGGTGAGTTCGTGAGCGACCGTAGCCACCTACGCATGCGGTTCACCTCCTGAACAAGGGAACGAGTTCCCGTTCGCTTCAACCACGTGGACGGGATTCCCCATTCCGGGGAGCCTTAGACAGAGGCGGGCGTCACACGATCGGTGGACTGCTCACGCAGGTACTTCTCCACCTCGCGGCCGGCCTCCGCGCGCTGCTTCTCCATCGCGGCGGCCAGCCCGAGACCCAGGGCCCGGCCGTCGGCGTTGAAACCACGCAGTGACAGCAACCAGTTTCGCATCTACTTCACCTCCTCGCGGGCAGCATCGGTGGACCCAGGGTCGCGTCACTGCGGCCGGGGTCGCTCAAGCGGGCGGAACCCGCTGTGGGGAAGGGGAGAGCTCAGCCTTTGTTGGGCGTCCTGCGACGGCGGCGGGCCGGGAGCTCGATGACCTGCTCCTGCTCACCCTCCGCGTCGCGCTGTTCGAGGTAGGACTTCCGCGTCCGCTCGGTGTGTTCCTTCATGATCCGGGCCGCGGCCTCCGCGTCCCGGTTCTCGATCGCGTCGATCAGCCGCGCGTGCTCCTGCCAGGACTGCTTGCCGCGCTGGCGGGCGATCGGCGTGTAGTACCAGCGGACCCTGCGGTCGACCTGGGTCGCGAAGTCGAGCAGCACCTTGTTCCCGGACAGCTCGGTCACACAGCGGTGCACGGCCGCGTTGAGGGACACCGCGGTGTCCACGTCGTCGGCGGCCACCGCGTCCATGCCCTGCTTGTTCAGGTCACGCAGGCGGGCGATGCCCTCCTCGTCGGCGTGGAGCGCGGCGAGGCGCGCGGACTCGCTCTCGAGCAGCGACCGCACGGCGAGCAGCTCGTCGGCCTCGTCCGGCGTCGGCTGGTGCACGAACGCGCCGTAGCCGGGACGGAGGTCCACCCAGCCCTCGTTGTTGAGCCACTGGAGCGCCTCGCGCACGGGCTGGCGCGACACACCGAGCATCTGCGCCAGCTCGCTCTCGACGAGGTGCTGGCCCGGAGCCAGCCGCCGCGAGATGATGAGCTCCTGCATGGCCTGGTAGACGTGCTCACGCAGGGGCACCGGCCGATCGATCCGGCGAGCCGCCAGCTCCTTCGGCAACTCCTGCATGGTGTCTCCAACGAGGTGGGTTTCGTTCCTGCTGTGTCGCCCAGGATTCCTGTCGACTGCCTACAGCATACAGTTCGCCATGTCCGTTTCGCGGCACTCGTGAGCGCATTCACAGTCAGTGACCAGGGCCACTGGCCCAATAGATACCCGGTATGAGGTTCAGATCACAACTTCACGCGAGCGTTTCTCGAGATTGTCAAGTACTCATTCGGATTTGACGGTCATTCGTGAGAAAACTTCAGCTATCGCGACGCCATCTCACGGGAGAGGGCCAGCGCCGCGGTACGCACCGCGGGCGCGAGGCGCTCCAGGTCCAGCCGGTGGGCCGAGCCCGCGATGGACACCGCCGCGATGACCCGCCTGCGGTGGTCGTGGACCGGGGCCGCCACCGCCACCACGCCCGTCTCCGACTCCTCGCGGTTGATGCCGTAGCCGCGTGCCACGGTCCTCGCGAGGTCCTGCCTGAGCAACCCGGGCATGACGACCGTCCGCGCCGTGAGGCGGGTCAGGCCGGCGTCGACGACCCGCCGCAGGTACGACGGCGGCCCGAGGGCCAGGAAGACCTTGCCGCTCGCCGTGGCGTGCGCCGGGAGCCTGCCACCCACCCGCGAGACGATCGGCATCGACCGCCTGCCGGTCACCTTCTCCAGGAAGAGGGTGTCCGTGGCGTCGAAGACCGTCAGGTGGATGTTCTCGTGGGTGGCCTCGTAGAGGTCCTCCAGGTACGGCAGGGCCGCGTCGCGCAGGCTCCGCTGCCTCGGCACCCGCTGGCCGAGCACGAACAGCGTCATGCCCAGCCGGTATCCGCCCTCGGTGCGCTCCAGGCCGCCCCACGACACCAGCTCCGCCACCAGCCGGTGCGCTGTCGGCTTCGGCAGGCCGGTCCGCGCGGACAGCTGCGCGAGCGTCAGCTCGACGTCCGTCGCGCCGAACGCACCCAGCAGGGACAACCCACGTGCCAGTACCGACTTCGGCGGCGGTTCGGCCATGGTCCGATCATGGCCGCCCCACGACGCGTCGGCAATGGCGGTGCCCCTGGTGCACCGAAGGCGTCCTTCGGTGCGCTGGGCGTTACGAAGGCGTCCTTCGGTGCGCCGGGTGTTATGAAGGCGTCCTTCAGTGCAGTGGGACGTCCACCAGTAGCGGTGCTGTCAGTGAGCCGACCGACGCGACCAGCACCCGCAGGTCCGCGTCGTCGGTGGCCCGCCGGGCGGCCACGCCGAAGAACTCCGCCGCCTTCGTCCAGTCGCGGCCACCGAGATCGAGGCCGGGGTGCGGGCCGGGGCCGTACGACTCGGCGAGCGTGTCCTTCAGCGTCCGGTACTCGCCGTTGTTCATGACCAGGAACAGCACGGGCACCTGGTAGCGCGCCGCGCTCCACAGCCCCTGCAGCCCGAACATCGCGCACCCGTCGCCCAGCACCGCGACCACCGGCCGCTCCTGCGCCATCCGCGTCCCGACCGCGCCGCCGACGCCCCACCCGAGGCCGCCGCCGACCGTGTGCACGAACGAGCCCGGCCGGTCCAGCCTCAGCAGCGGCCGCAGGTGGATCCCGACCGTGATGGCCTCGTCGAGCACCACCGCGTCCGGCGGCAGTCCGGCGGCGATGGCCCGTGCCGCGACCGCGGGGTCCAGCGGCACCGGGGAGGGCGCCGAGGTGACCGGGCGCGGCTGGGACACGGGCGCCCCGCCCCGCGGCGTGACGAACCCGCTCAGCGCCACCAGCTCCGCCAGCGTCGCCCGGATGCCACCCACCAGACCCAGCTCGACCGGGAAGTTGCGGCCCAGCTCGGTCGCGTCGTCGTCCAGCTGCATCACGCGCGTCCCGGACGGGATGGGGGAGCCCGGCGTGTAGTGGTGGGGGGAGAACGCGTGCGCGCCCACGACGAACACGACGTCGTGCCCGGTCAACGCCTCACGGACGGACGCGTTCCGTGGCGGGATCATGCCCCGGTGCAACGGATGGGTGAACGGGAAGTTCAGCCGATCGTGCATCGGGTGGTGGTAGACGAGCGCGTCCAGCCGCTCGGCCAGCGCGACCAGCTCCGCCACCGCGTCGTCGCGCCCGACCCCGTCTCCCGCGACGATCGCGGGTGCCGACGCACCGGCGAGGAGCCGGGCCGCCTCGTCGAGCCGGGTGGCCGCCCCGAGCGGGGCGACCGGCGTCCTGGGCGGCACCTCGACCTCGACGTCCTCACGCAGCAGGTCCATCGGGACGGCCACGAACACCGGCCCCTCGGGCGGCTGGGCGGCCAGCGCGAACGCCCGCCGCAGCACGATCGGCAGGTCACGCGCGTGTGTCACCTCGACGGCCTGCTTGCTCGCCGCCCGTGCGAGCCCGACGAGGTCGCCGCCGAGCATCGGGTCCTCGACGAGGTGGCGCCGGTCCTGCTGCCCGGCCGCGACGACCAGGGGAGTACGCGACCGCTTCGCGTTGAGCAGTCCGATCAGCCCGTTCGCGAGCCCTGCCGCGATGTGGAGGCTGACGAACGCGGGCCGCCCGGTCGCGCGGGCGTACCCGTCGGCCATCGCGACCGCCGACGCCTCCTGCACCGCCAGCACGTACTCGAGGTCGGGTGCCTTCGTGAGCGCGTCGAGCAGCGGCAGCTCCGTCGTGCCGGGGTTGCCGAAGATCCTGGTCACGCCCTCGTCCCGCAGGATCTCCAGCAGCGCGTCCATCGGTGTCATGCCAACCCCTCCCGCCCCGGCCTCAGTGCTTCGCCGAGCCGCCGTCGACGTTGATCGTCTGTCCGGTCAGGAAGCCGCTGCCCCGGTCGCACACGTAGAGCAGCGTCGACACCAGGTCCCGCGGCTCCTCGATTCTGGGTACGCACTGGAGGTCCCGCACCCGCTCGAACCCGCCGTCGGCGCCGGTCGTCCGTGCCGAGGTCGCCGTGCGCGTGAGCCCCGGCGCGATGGCGTTGACCGTGATGTTCGCCGGGCCCAGCTCCGTGGCGAGCGCACGCGTGAAGCCGACCAGCCCCGCCTTGGACGTCGTGTACGCCACCAGCTCGGGTGGGCCGAGGAACACGACCGCCGACACGATGTTCACGATCCGGCCCCATCCCGCCGCACGCAGGTGGGGCAGCGCCGCCCTGGTCAGCAGGAAGGGCCCGTCGAGGTTCACCCGCATGATCCGCTGCCAGTCCGCGAGCGTGGTCTCCTCGAACGGGAGCTGCGGGTAGACACCGGCGTTGTTGACGAGCACGTGCAGCGCGCCGTACTCCGTCACCACCTCGTCGACCGCGGCGTCGACGGACTCCTGGTCCCGCACGTCGCACTCGACGCGCAGCAGCTCCCCGCCCTCGGCCTCGACCAGCGCGCCGGTCTCGCCGAGGTCGGCGACGTCCAGGCCCGCGACCCGGTACCCGGCCCCGGCGAGTGCCGCGGCGAACGCCTGTCCCAGCCCGCTCGCCGCGCCGCTGACAACGGCCACCGTCATGGCGTCTCTCCCGTCGCCATCGCGTGCAACAAGGTCTCCTGTGTCAGGTCCCGTCCGGTCAGCTCCACGCACAGGCGTCCTCTGTGGAAGACCGCGACCCGGTCGCACAGCTCCACCAGCTCGTCCGGGTCGGTCGAGCTGATCAGCACCACGCGGCCCGCGGCGGCCAGCTCACGCACGATCTCGTGCATGTCCGCCTTGGCGCCGACGTCGACGCCTCGGGTGGGGTCGTCGAGCAGCACGACGTCCGGCTCGGCGGCGAGCCACTTCGCGAACACGACCTTCTGCTGGTTGCCGCCGGAGAGCCTGCCGACGGGCGAGTGCACCGAGTCCGCCCGGATTCGCAGGCGCCGCACCAGCTGTTCCGCGGCGGCGACGAGCCTGCGCCTGCCGGGGACCGGCCCGTATCGGCCGAGCACGCCGGAACTGACCTGGCTCATGTTGTCCCACAGTGGTTTGTCGAGCATGAGCCCGAGCCGCGCGCGGTCGCCGGGGACGAGTGCCACGCCGTTGCGTACGGCGTCACGCAGGTTGCGCGGGCTGTGTCCGGACGGCAGCCGCACCCGGCCGCGCGAGAGCCTGCGCAGCCCGCTGACCACCTCGAGCACGCCGGAGTGACCGGACCCGGCCTTCCCCGCGCAGCCGACGATCTCGCCCCGCCTCGCGGTCAGCGTGACGTCGTCGAGCACCCCTGGCACGGTCAGCTCCTCCATCACCAGCCCGAGTCGCGTGCCGCGTCCGGGGCGCGCGATCCTCGGTCGTTCGGCGGCCGAGCCGACCATCGCGGTCACGACATCCCTGACCGCCAGGCCGTCCCGTGGCTCGGTGAGCACGACCTGACCGTCCCGCAACACGGTGACCCGGTCCGCGACCAGCATCACCTCGGCGAGCAGGTGTGACACGTAGAGCACCGCGACGCCGCGCCTGCGCAGCCGGTCGACGATCGTGAGCAGGTGCGCGGCCCGGTCGACGGGCAGCGCGGAGGTCGGCTCGTCGAGGATCAGGACGGCGGGCTCGTCGAGCAGCGCCCGCGCGATCTCGACGAGCTGGCGCTCGGCCAGTGTCAGCTCGCCGACCCTCGTCCGAAGTGGACGGTCGAACTCCAGCTCCGCCAGCACGGGTGCCGCGCGCCTTCTCATCTCGGCCCGGTCCACGAACGGGCCGCGCCTCGGTTCCTTCGCGAGGAACAGGTTGGCGAGGACGTCGAGGTCCGGGAACACGTTCAGCTCCTGGGAGACCACGGCGACACCCATCCGCGCGGCCTGCCTCGTACCGGTGAAGGACACGGGCCTGTCGTCGAGGACGAGGTTGCCGACGTCCGGTACGAGCGCGCCTGCCATGATCCGCACCAGTGTGGACTTGCCCGCGCCGTTCTCCCCGAGCAGTGCGTGCACCGAGCCCCGTTCGAGCGTGAAGTCGACGCCCCGCAGCGCCGCGACCCCGCCGAAGTGCTTCTTGACGCCCTCCGCCCGGTACACCTAGCTCGCTTCCCTCAGCGGGCGCAGGTGCGAGTCGAGGTCGGCGAAGAAGTCGTCGAGCCTCGGGCCGAACCACTCGTCCACGGAGTCCTGCCGTGCGATGACCTCGTCCACGTTGTCCTTGGTCACGAGCAACGCGCCCGAGTCGATCCAGCCCCTGGGCAGCTCCTTGTCCTGGGTGGCCGCCTCCGCGAGCAGGCGGATCGCGACCGCGCCCTTCATGAAGTGCTCGGGGGAGAGGGTGGCGAAGTTCGTGCCGTCCCTGACCGCCCGCAGGGTCGCCGCGTTGAGGTCGAAGCCCGCGGTCAGGTACGTGCCCTTGTTCTCCTGTTTGATCTTCGCGAGGTTGTAGCTGTCCTGGTCGCCGGTGCCGAGGAAGGCGAGCGCGTTCGGGTTCGCCTTCACCAGGCCGTTCCAGATGCCGAAGTTCAGGGTCGGCTCGATCTTCGTCTCGAACGGCCCGAGCACCTCGACACCGGGCAGCTCCTCGGCGAACGCCTCCTTGATGCCCCGTGCGCGCTGGTCGAGCACCGGCACGCCCGGCACGGTCGTGCCGACGACCACGGTGCCCTTCGCGTCCCTCCCGAGCAGGCGGATCGCCTCCTCCGCCAGCATCCTCCCGATGCCGGTGTTGTCGTTGCCGACATAGGTCTCGACGTCGCTGCCGTCGAGCGGCACGGTGTCGACGGCCACGAGCGGGATGTCCTTCCTCGCGAGGTCGGCCATGGGCCGCACGAACAGGTCCGGCGCGAGGTTCTCGACCGCGATCCCGTCGGTGGCCGTGCGGCCGAGGTCAGCCAACAGCTTCACCTCCGCGGGCCCGTCGACGCCCGGCGGCCCGCTGACCCTCAGCTCCACCCCGTCGAACCTCGACGCCGCGTACCTGCCGCCGTCCGCCATCTGCTGGGCGAAGTCCTCGCTGGTGGTGGCCACCGCGAAGCCGAGCTGCGCGCCGTCCCCCGTGCCGGAGGACGCCCCGCACCCCGCGATCACCAGGACGACCGCCACGATCACCGGTATCCGCACGTGTTCTCTCCTCACAGGAAGCCGGTCGCCGCCCGCCTGCGGCGCAGGAGGCTGTCCATCGCCACGGCCAGCAGGATGACCACGCCGGTCGCGAAGAGGTTCCAGTTGATGGGCACGCCGAAGTACACGAGTCCACTCGCGACGGTGCCGAGGATGACCGCGCCGAGCACCGAGCCCCACACGGTGCCGGACCCGCCGCGCAGCGGCGTGCCGCCGATGATCGCGGCGGCGATGGCCTGCAGCTCGTAGCCGCCGCCGATGGTGGGGTCGCCGGACGCGAAGAAGGCGAGCGTGAGCATGCCGGACAGCCCGGCGAGTGCCCCGGACAGGGCGAGCACCTTGATCCTGGTGCGTGGCAGGGAGATCCCGGAGAAGCGTGCCGCCTCGGGGTTCGACCCGATGGCCCGCACGGTCGTGCCGAACCTGGTGCGGCGCAACACGACCGTGAGCGTCAGTGCGACGAGCACCAGTACCCACACGGGAACCGGCACACCGAGCAGGTCGCCGCCGACGACCGTGAAGAAGTCGTGCGTGCGTGGCAGGTCCGCGACGTTCTTGCCGTCGCTGATGGCGAGTGCGAGCCCCCGGTAGAGCGACAGCGTGCCGAGGGTGGTGATGATCGACGGAATCCTGACGGCCTCGCCGACGATCCCGTTGACGGTGCCCAGCACCGCGCCGATGACGACCCCGCCCGCCGCGCCCAGCCAGGGGTTCAGGCCGTTCTGTATGAGAATCGCGGCGCCGACGATGGACAGCGCGTACGTGGAACCCACGGACAGGTCCAGCTCCCGCATGGCGAGCAGGTAGGTCATGCCGCAGGCGAGGATCCCGACGAAGGCGGCCTGTTCGACGACGTCGACGAGCTGTGCCGGGTCGAGGAAGGCGGGGTGGAAGGCCCCGACCACGCCGACGAGCGCGACGAGCGCCGCGATCACACCCAGCTCGTCGACCAGGAGGAGCCGGCCGGCGAGGTTTCGGGGCAGGGCGGAATTGCTTGGCACGGTTGTGAATGCTGTTCGTATGTCCGATCCTGCGACAAGGCGGCCGTTTCGCTCAGTGAAACGCGCCCGGTTGACGGCTTGCCGCGAATGGCCCTAGCGTTCGGCAACGAACATTGGAGTCTCGGTGATGCGACGTCCTGTTGCTGTCCTGCTGGCATTCCTTGCCGTGCTGCCGGGTTGCGGCACGTCCGAGCCGTCGGCGCCGGGGCAGCCGGACGACGTGAAGGTCGGCCTGATCTCGATCCTCGACGTCGCGCCGATCTACCTCGGCAGGGAGAAGGGCTTCTTCGAGAAGCGCGGCATCAACCTGAGCCTGCAACCGGCAGAGGGTGGCACGGAGACGGTACCGTCCGTCCTGAACGGCAGCCAGCAGTTCGGCTTCAGCAATGTGGTCACGCTGCTTTTGGCTCAGGCGCAGGGCTTGCCGGTGAAGGCCGTCAGCAACGGCACCAACTCGACCGGCGCGGACGGCGCCGACTTCGGTGCCCTGATGGTGAAGGACGACGGGCCCATCCAGTCGGTCGCCGACCTGGCAGGCAAGAAGGTCGCGGTCAACACGTTCCAGAACGTCGTGGAGCTGGCCGTCCGCGCCTCCGCGCAGAAGGCCGGCATAGACCCGAACTCCATCGAGTTCGTGAAGCTGGGCTTCCCGGAGATGCCGCCCGCGCTGGCGGACGGCCGCGCCGACGCGGTGTTCGTGGTGGAGCCGTTCCAGCAGACCGTGTTGTCGCAGGGCGGCCGTGCGCTGGCGTCGAGCTACGTGGACATCGCCCCCGACCTCTGCGTGGCGATGTACTTCACGTCCAAGCAGCTGGCCGCCGAGAACCCCGACCTGGTCCGCCGTTTCACCGACGCCATGAACGAGTCCCTGGCCTACGCGGACGCCCACCCCGACGAGGTCCGCGCGATCCTGCCGAGCTACACGAAGATCAGTGGCGCGCTGATCCCGAACCTGGTGCTCCCCAAGTGGCCGTCCGAGATCAACAGGGACTCCGTCGAGGCGATGGCCGAGCTTGCCCAGCAGGAGCGGATCCTCCCGAGCAAGCCCGACATCGACGATCTGCTGCCGTAGCTCAGGAGCCGGGCGCCGCGACGCGCTGGGGTGGCACGCCTGGCAGGAAGCGGCCGGGTTGGCGGAGTTTCACGCACAGCGCGGCCGACGCCAGGGCCAGCGCGCACGCGAGCAGCAGCACCGGCGGGTAGCCCCAGGACGGGAGCACGGCCGCCGCCACGCCGACCCCGAGGACACCACCGAAGGCCTTGGCACTGTAGACAGCCGCGTGGGTGCGCCGGGCGCCCGCGCTCTGGTCGCCGAAGAACTCCCTTACCAGGGAGGCGAACAGCGGGTAGAACGCGCCGCCGCCGACCCCGGCGAGCACCGTCGCGAAGACCAGCATGGCAGGCGACTCCGTGTTCGCCGCGCTCGCCAGGAACAGCTGTCCGAGGCCGAGGGTGGCCAGAACCCACGCCAGGGTCCTCGCCCTGCCGACCCGGTCGGACACGCGGATGGCCAGCGCACGGCCCGCGCCGTTGGCCGCCAGCAGCACCCCGGTGCCGACCGCCACCACGACGACCGCCGCGTCGATGCTCGCACCCATCGTCGCGAGGAACGTGATGTCGAACAGCGACACCGCGCTCGCGATGAACAGGATCAGGTACATCAGCGGCGCCACGCCGGTGCGCATGGCCTCGCGCGGGGAGTACTGCCGCACCGCGGTCACCGGTGACTTGGTGCGGTCCAGCATCCACTCACGCGGGTCGACGTGCGGCGGCCACCAGTGGGCGGGCGGGTCGGCCACGATCGCGCCGGCCGCGAGGACCACCACCAGGACCACCACCGCGGTGATCGTCAGCATCGGGGTCGGTGGGCCGAGCAGGAACGCGATCGCGAAGGGGACCGAGCCGTAGGCGAACGCACCCGTCGCCAGGCTCACCTTCGCCGCCTGCCGTTCCGGGTACCACTTCGCGACCGTCGACGAGCACGTCGCGTACACGATGCCCGCGCCGGTGCCGCTCAGCACCGAGTAACCCAGCAGGGCAAGGATCTCCGACCCCTGCGCCAGCGAGAGCGGGCCGAGGGGCAGCAGGACCGCGCCGGCGACCATGGCGGTGCGCGGGGCGATCCGGCCGCGTTCCCGGAGGTAGGCGACCGGGAAGCCCGCCACCGCCTGGAACACCGTCCACGTCGCCAGTAGCCAGAACACCGTCAGCGGCGTCCAGCCCCGGTCCACCAGCGACGGGACCAGCGAGCCGAAGCCGTACTGCAGGATCCCGATCGCGGCCATCGCCGCCCAGCAGGCGCGGAGCATCCACGTTCGGGGGCGGCCGAGCAGCTCGTCGTCGGTCGGCCCGACTTCGAAGCGGCGGCCGAGGAAGTCAATGGTGCTCGTCACAGCGACCCCTCTCTGGACAACCGGTTCCATACTGCATACAGTCTACAACACATGGTGGCGACGGTCACAGTCTTTCTCCGCGAAAAAGCGGGTCATGGATACGGAAGGGCAGGCGCGTGGACCTGTACGAGTACCAGGCGAAGGACCTGTTCGCGGCGCACGGAGTGCCCGTGGGGCCACGTCAGCGGGTGGTCACCCACCCCTCTGACGCATGGGACGCCGCCGCCGACTACGGGGTGCCGGTGGTGATCAAGGCTCAGGTGAAGACCGGCGGCCGGGGCAAGGCAGGCGGGGTCAAGCTCGCGAAGGACGCCGACGACGCGGAGGTCAAGGCCGCGGCCATCCTCGGGCTGGACATCAGGGGCCACACCGTGCGGCGCCTGCTCGTCGTGCCCGCGTCGACGATCGCCGAGGAGTACTACTTCTCGTTCCTGCTCGACCGCGCGAACCGGACCTTCCTCGCCATGGCGAGCGCGGAGGGCGGCATGGAGATCGAGGAGCTGGCCGCCGAGCGGCCCGAAGCCCTCGCCAGGGTGCCCGTCGATGCCAACGAGGGTGTGGACCTGGCCAGGGCCAAGGAGATCCTCACCGCGGGCGGGTTCCCGGAGCCGGTCCTGGACCGGGCCGCCGAGGTCGTGGTCAGGCTGTGGGACACGTTCGTCGCGGAGGACGCGACGCTCGTCGAGGTGAACCCGCTGGTGCGGGACGAGGACGACAGGATCATCGCGCTCGACGGGAAGGTCACCCTCGACGAGAACGCGGCCTTCCGGCACCCCGCGCACGCCGAGCTGGTCGACACCGAGGCCGAGGACCCGCTCGAGTCGGCGGCGAAGGCCAAGGGGCTCAACTACGTCAAGCTCGACGGGCAGGTCGGGATCATCGGGAACGGCGCGGGTCTCGTCATGTCCACTCTGGACGTCGTGGCGTACGCGGGCGAGGAGTTCGGCGGCGTGAAGCCCGCCAACTTCCTCGACATCGGCGGTGGCGCGTCCGCCGAGATCATGGCCAACGGCCTGGGCATCATCCTCTCCGACCCGGACGTGCGGTCGGTGTTCGTCAACGTGTTCGGCGGCATCACCGCGTGCGACGCCGTGGCGAACGGGATCGTGCAGGCGTTCCAGCTGCTCGGCACGGTCACCAAGCCGGTGGTCGTCCGGCTCGACGGCAACAACGCCGCCGAGGGGCGGCGGATTCTCGACAAGGCATCGCTTCCCGGCCTGACCCGCCTGGACACCATGGACGAGGCGGCCCGCACGGCCGCCGAGCTAGCCGCGAAAGGGGCCTGACTCATGGCCGTGTTTCTGAACGAGGACAGCAGGATCATCGTGCAGGGCATGACCGGGGCGGAGGGCCGCAAGCACACGGCACGCATGCTCGCCGCGGGCAGCCAGGTGGTCGGCGGCGTCACTCCCGGCAAGGGCGGCCAGACCGTCGAGATCGCGGGGCGGTCGTTGCCGGTGTTCGACTCCGTTGCCGAGGCCATGGCGTCGACGGGTGCCGACACGACCGTCGTGTTCGTACCGCCGAGGTTCGCGAAGGGCGCGGTGCTGGAGGCCGTCGACGCGGCCATCGGGCTCGTGGTGGTGATCACCGAGGGCATTCCCGTCCACGACACGGCGTCCTTCTGGGCACACGCGGTCGCCTCGGGGAACCGGACCAGGATCGTCGGCCCGAACTGTCCCGGCGTGATCAGCCCGGGGAAGTCCAACGCGGGCATCATCCCCGCCGACATCACCGGACCGGGCCGCATCGGGCTCGTGTCGAAGTCGGGAACCCTTACCTACCAGCTGATGTACGAGCTGCGGGACATCGGCTTCTCGACCGCCGTCGGCATCGGCGGCGACCCTGTCGTCGGCACGACCCACATCGACGCCCTGTCCGCGTTCGAGGCCGACCCGCAGACCGACCTGATCGTCATGATCGGCGAGATCGGCGGCGACGCGGAGGAACGCGCGGCCGTGTTCGTGAAGGAGTACGTCACCAAGCCGGTCGTCGGCTACGTCGCGGGCTTCACCGCGCCGGAAGGGAAGACCATGGGCCACGCGGGCGCCATCGTGTCCGGCTCGTCCGGCACCGCCGCCGCGAAGAAGGAGGCGCTGGAGGCCGCAGGCGTCGCGGTGGGCAGGACTCCTTCGGAAACCGCCGAGCTGGCCAGGCTGAGCCTGGCGCAGTTCGTGTCCTGAGAGGTCGCCATGCGGTACGACGTCAACCTTTCCATCCTGTTCACCGAGCTGCCCATGCTCGACCGTCCGGCGGCGGCCGCCCGTGCCGGCTTCGACGCGGTCGAGATGTGGTGGCCGTTCGACGGTCCCACACCGACCGACATGGAGCTGGACGCGCTGGTGACCGCCGTCAACGACGCGGGCGTCCAGTTGGTGGGCCTCAACTTCGACGCGGGTCACATGCCCTCCGGCGACCGCGGACTGCTCTCGTCGAGGGCGACGAGCCGGCGGTTCCGTGACAACATCGACGTCGCCGTCGGTCTCGCGGACCTGCTCGACTGCAAGGTCCTGAACGCCCTGTACGGCAACACGACCGACGACACCGACCCCGAGCTGGCACTCGAGAACCTCGCGCTGGCGGCGAAGGCGGCGGGCGGGGTCGGCGCGACCGTGGTCGTCGAGGCGCTGAACGACATCGAGAACGCCAGGTACCCGATCACCTCGTCGCGCCAGGCGTTCGACGTGCTGGACCAGGTGCCGGGCACGGCGTTCCTCGCCGACTTCTACCACCTCGCCCGCATGGGCGAGGACATCCCCTCGTTGATCACGAGTCACGCGGGGCGGTTCGGGCACGTCCAGATCGCGGACGTGCCCGGCCGGGGCCAGCCAGGGACCGGGGAGCTGGACTACCGGGCGATCCTGCGCGGGCTGGCCGACAGCCCCTACCAGGGGCCGGTCGGCCTGGAGTACCGGCCCGTCGGGCCGAGCGAGGACAGTTTCGGCTGGTTGGAGGCCATGTAGTGACGAAGATCGGGATAGTCGGGCTCGGTATCATGGGCGGCCCGATGGCGTCGAACCTGCTCGACGCGGGGTTCGAGGTCATCGGGTTCGACCTGGTGACCTCGTCGCTGGAGCGGCTCTCCGCCGCAGGCGGCAACGTCGCGTCCTCGGCGGGGCAGGCGGCCGCCGAGTCCGACGTGGTGATCACCATGCTGCCGAACCACCCGCAGGTGGAGGCGGTCGCACTCGGCGAGGGCGGCATCCTCGACAGCGCCAAGCCCGGCACCCTGTACATCGACATGAGCACGATCCGCCCGGAGACGGCTCGGCGGCTCGCGCAGGTCGGTGGGGACCGGGGGCTCCGGGTGCTCGACGCACCCGTGTCCGGTGGGGAGCGGGGCGCGATCGACGGCGTGCTGTCCATCATGGTCGGTGGCAGCGAGGAGGACTTCGCCTCGGCGCAGCCGATCTTCGCGCCGCTGGGTAAGACGATCGTCCACGTTGGACCGGCGGGTGCCGGGCAGACGGTCAAGGCGGCCAACCAGCTGGTGGTCGGCGGCACCTACGCGTTGGTGGCGGAGGCGATCGTGTTGCTCGAGGCGTCCGGCCTGGACGCGTCGGTGGGGCTCGACGTGCTGGCGGGTGGGCTCGCGGGCAGCCGGATCCTCGAGCTGAAGCGGAAGTCCATGGTGGCGAGGGAGTTCCGCCCGGGCTTCCGGATCGACCTGCACCACAAGGACATGGGCATCATCCTCGACGCGGCACGTGACGCGGGAGTCGCGTTGCCGGTGGGGAACCTCGTCGCCGCGCTGATCGCGTCGGCGAGGGCGCAGGGTTACGGACAGCTGGACCACTCCGCGCTGCTGAAGGTCGCGGAGAACCTGTCGGGCAAGGGGGACGCGGCGTGATCCCGTGCATGGAGGCCGCTGTCGCGGTCATGGCGTCCGAGGGCGTGGACACGGTGTTCGGCATCCCGGGTGCGGCGATCCTGCCGCTGTACGCGGCGTTGCTGAAGAGCGACATCAAGCACATCACCGTGCGGCACGAGGAGGGCGGCACCCACGCGGCGGACGGCTGGTCCCGAGCCACCGGCAAGGTCGGGGTGTGCATCGGCACCTCCGGTCCTGCCGGCACCAACATGATCACCGGTCTGTACACCGCGCTCGCCGACTCGATCCCGATGATCTGCATCACCGGCCAGGCGGCCCGCGCGAAACTGCACCAGGAGGCGTTCCAGGCGGTCGACATCGTCGAGATCGCGAAGCCGGTGACGAAGTGGGCCGTGCAGCTGAAGGAACCGGGACAGGCGCCGTGGGTGTTCCGGGAGGCGTTCCGGATCGCGCAGTCGGGCAGGCCGGGACCGGTGCTGATCGACCTGCCGATCGATGTCCAAAAGGGACTTTGTCGATATGACGCCGAACTCGACGCGCCCTTGCCCATCGACGTCCCGCAGCCGCATCCCGCGCGTGTGCGTGCCGCGGTCGAGCTGCTCGCGGGTGCCGAGCGGCCACTCATCCTGGCCGGCGGCGGCGTCATCATCGCGGACGCGGCCGGTGAGCTCCGTGCGCTCGCCGAGGCCATGAACGTCCCGGTGCAGGTCACCCTGATGGGCAAGGGCGCGTTTCCCGAGAACCACGAGCTTTTCGCCGGCATGGCGGGCATCCAGACGCAGACCCGCTGGGGCAACCAGGCCTTCCTGGAGAGCGACGTGGTGCTGGCGGTCGGCGCCAGGTTCGGCGACCGGCACACCGGCGACCTCGACATCTACCGGGGTGACCGCAAGTTCATCCACGTGGACATCGAGCCCACGCAGTTGGGCAAGGTCTTCGAACCGGACCTGGGCATCGTGGGCCACGCCCGGCCGACACTGTCGGCGATGACGACCGCCGCGCGTTCCCTCACGCCACAGGGGTCCTCGTGGCCGTCCAGGGTGGCGTCGCTGCGCGGGTCGCTGGCGCGGCGGGACGACTTCGACGACGTGCCCATCAAGCCGCCGCGTGTCTACCGGGAGATCAACGAGCACTACGGCGAGGACACGACCTTCGTCACGGCCATCGGGCTGTACCAGATCTGGTCCGGGCAGTTCCAGCACACGTACCTGCCCCGGCGCTACCTGGTGTGCGGCCAGGCCGGGCCGCTGGGCTGGGAGGTGCCTGCCGCGCTGGGCGTGAAGTGCGCGTTCCCGTCGAGGCGGGTCGTGGCCGTGGCCGGTGACTACTCGTTCCAGTTCCTGATGGAGGAGATCGCCGTCGCGGCGCAGTACAACATCCCGTTCGTGATCGTGATGGTCAACAACGAGTACCTCGGCCTGATCCGGCAGGCGGAGCTGCCGTACGACATGAACTACGCGGTGGACCTGCACTACGGCGAGGGCGGCATCGACCACGTGAAGCTGATGGAGGCGTTCGGCTGCGCGGCGAGGCGGGTCGAGCAGCCTGGCGACATCCGGGCCGCGCTGGCCTGGGCGGACGACGAGTCGGAGCGGACGTCACTGCCGGTGCTGGTGGAGATCATGGTCGAACGGGAGGCCAACGCGGCGATGGGCGCGTCGCTGGACGCCGTCAAGGAGTTCGAGCCGGTGCCGGAGCTGGCGCCGGCAGGGGACTGACCACCCCTACTTTCGTCGGGAAGTGTGGTCTGGACCTTGAGGACACTTATGGTCTAGACCACACTGGCGCCGTCCTGTTCGCTAGGTCGGGGAGTTTGGTCATGAGGTCATTGCTGGCCGGCGTGGTCGCCGCCGCCTGTTGTCTCGCTGTGCTACCGGTGGCTTCGGCCGCGCCCGCCGCGGTGTCACCCGCGGCGCCGTACCTGTTCGTTGGCTGGGGCGACCCGCCGTCGCCGTCGTCGGTGATGCAGGAGACGGGGGTCCGGTCGTTCACGATGGCGTTCGTCCTGTCGGGTGGCGGTTGCGCACCGGCGTGGGACGGCTCCCGTGGTCTGACCGGTGGCCCCGACGAGGCCACGATCAACGAGATCCGTGCCGCGGGCGGTGACGTCGTGCCGTCCTTCGGCGGTTGGAGCGGCAACAAGCTGGGCCCGAACTGCGGCTCCCCCGAGGAGCTGGCGGGCGCGTACCAGCAGGTGATCGACGCCTACGACCTGTCGGCCATCGACATCGACATCGAGAACACCGACGAGTTCGAGAACGAGGCCGTGCAGGACCGCATCCTGGGCGCGCTGAGGATCGTGAAGCAGAACAACGCCGGGATCAGGACGATCGTGACGTTCGGGACCACCACGACGGGCCCGAACTACTACGGCGGCAGGCTGATCGACCAGGCCAAGGCCCTGGACGCGGGCATCGACGTCTTCACGATCATGCCGTTCGACTTCGGCTCGGCCGACATCTACACGGACACGGTGGGTGCGGCGGAGGGCCTGAAGAACAAGCTGGCGTCGACGTTCGGCTGGTCCGATGCGGAGGCGTACGGCCATGTGGGCATCTCCGGCATGAACGGCCTGTCCGACCAGCAGGAGATGACGTCCCTGGACACGTGGACGTCCATCCGGGACTGGGCCAAGTCGAAGGGCCTCGGCCGCCTGGCGTACTGGGCCGTGAACCGTGACCGTCCTTGCGCTGGCGGCGGCGTGCAGTCCAACTGCAGCGGCATCGACCAGGAGCCGTGGGCCTTCACTCGCGTTACCGCGGGTTTCTGATCAGCTGAGCCTGAACGGGGTGGCCCGAGGTCCGGGCCACCCCGTTCGCGTGTCCGCGAGCGTTTGTCCTTGATTTGTCAATGGAACCTTTCTTCCTGTCGATCTGACAGGAAGATACAGTCGGCCGCATGCCCGAAGAGTCGTGGAAGCCCCCGCTCGTCATGGTCGCGGTCGATATCGTCATCCTGACGCTGCGCGCGTCGAAGTTGCACGTCCTGCTGGTCGAGCGGGGCATCGAGCCCTACCTGGGCGAGCTGGCCCTGCCCGGCGGCTTTCTCAACAACACCGAGGAAGACGTACTGGCCGCTGCTCATCGGGAGCTGCGGGAAGAGGCCAACCTCCACGGCACACGGCCGCACCTTGAACAGTTGGGTGCCTACGGAACACCCGGCCGGGATCCGCGTGGACGGATCATCTCCGTGGCGTACCTGGCCATCGCGCCGAGCCTCCCTGAACCGGTCGCGGGTACCGACGCGGCCGGCGCGTGCTGGGAACCCGTCGCGGGAATCCTGTCCGGAGGCATGAAACTGGCCTTCGACCATCACCAGATCCTCGCCGACGGGGTCGAACGCGCGCGGGCGAAACTCGAGTACACCTCGCTTGCCACCGCGTTCTGCGGCGAGACGTTCACCATCTCGGAACTGCAGCAGGTCTACGAGGCGGTGTGGGGCGTCGAACTCGACCTCCGGAACTTCTATCGGAAAGTCCAGGGCGTGGCCGGGTTCATCGCGCCCGTCAGCACGGATCGCCGGACCACGAAGGGAAGACCGGCGCGGCTGTTCCGGGCCGGCGGGCGAACGGTGCTGTACCCGCCGCTGGTTCGGCCCAACCCACTTGTGGCGGACGAGGAGGAGCAATGACAGATGACATCGTGGTGATACTCACGGCCCTCGACCTCGAGTACAAGGCTGTCCGGCAGAAGCTGGTGAATCCTCGCGTACACACCCATGACACGGGCACGCGGTTCGAGGTGGGCACGATCCAGGGTACGAACCGCCGGGTGGCGCTCGGCTTCACCAACAAGGGAAACCACGCCTCCGCGGTGCTTGCCGAACGAGCGATACGAGAGTTCTCGCCGGTGGCCGTGTTGTTCGTCGGCGTGGCCGGTGCACTGTGGGACACCCCGCTGGGCGACGTCGTGGTGGCGACGCACGTGTACGGATATCACGGCGGCACCAGCGAGGACGACGGACTAAAGGCACGACCCCGCGTGTGGGAGATGGCGCACGGCATCAGCCAGCTCGCGGCACACCTTGCCAGGACCGGTGAATGGATGGGCGACCTGCCCGTCGGCGCCCGTGTGCCGAAGGTGCACCTCGCGCCCATCGCGGCGGGTGAGGTCGTGCAGAACTCCAAGATCTCCTACCACGCCAAGTGGATCCAGGATCACTACAACGACGCGGTGGCGATCGAGATGGAAGGCGCGGGTGTGGCGCAGGCCGGACACCTGAACGCGGCGCCGGTCGCGATCGTGCGCGGCATCAGTGACCGGGCTGACGGCACCAAGACGACAGAGGCGGACCACGCCTGGCAACCCAGGGCGGCGGACAACGCGGCGGCCTTCGCCGTCCGGCTCGCCGAGGAACTGATCAAGGAGCGGGGGCACATGCACGAGAGCGACAAGGCCCGAAACGGTGGCAGCGTCAGCAACTCCAACAACTCCGGACAGGTCGGTATCCAGGCCCAGTACGTCTCCGGCAGCACCGTGAACATGGGTGTTTCGTCGCGGCCGGCGACCACGGCGGACCTCTCCAGGGACCTGGCGGCGTTCCGCGACCAGCTGAAGTGCGAGCACGCCACGGGCAAGGTGGACGACGCGACCTACGTCGCGGCGGAGGCGGAACTCGACATCGCGTGCAAGGCACTGGACACGGACAGCCCGCAGGGGAAGAGCACGTTCGTGCTGGCGCTCAAGCGGCTGCATGGACTCATCGCCGACGTGGCCGAACTGGTGGCGCCGATCGCGACGCTGATCGCGGCGGTCAAGGGGCTGACATGACAGACGGCGAGAAAGCGAAGACCGAGAACACCGCGGAGGCGTACGCCACCGTCGGCATACAGGCACAACACGTGCACAACTCCAATGTGTACCAGGTGTTGCCGGACACGCCGCCGCACAAGAAGTACGAGATCGGTGTGCACTACCTGACGGACGGTGTGCCCGGCAAGGCCCGCGACCTGATCGCCGACGCCATCGCAGGCGGTTTCGAGGATGGCGAGGTGCGTTTTCACTGGGTGCTGGCCATGCTCAGCAAGCGCGCCTACCGTGATCTCCCCGCGGGGGATCGTGAGCAGCTCAACCAGCTCCCGCACTTCCTGCACAGGTACTCGGAAAGCGCGTGGAAACAGGCGTTGGTGGCGATCGACGAGTTGCTGAAGCGGTTGCACAGTACCGGTGCCGAACCAGGGCCGGCACTCGAAGCGATCTCAGCCCTGCCGTTGGAACAACGTGAACTGATCGATCGTCATCTGGACCTCATGCTCACCGGTAGCGCGAAGGACAAGCGGTGGGCCGACACGCGGGCCGCCGCCAAGAAGGAGCAGCATCGGGGCAACCGCGTCAACCGGGCGTGGGCGTACTTCGAGCCCGATCCGATCGAGGCGCGCGCCCGCAAGCCGGCGGAAGTCTCGACGACACCGTCCGACTTGGTCTGGGTCATCGCGTCGACCGTGCCCTTCCTCGTCTCGGCCGCGTACCTCGGCTGGATTGTGCTGGCCAGTGCGACGCCGATGCCGGTGGTCGCCTACGTGCTCGCGCTCGGCGCGGAAGGCGTCTGTTTCCTCAGCGGGTTGGCATGGAGCTACCGGGAGCGGCAGCTACGCGCCAGGGAGCGGACACATTCGGGTCGACGTGGAGCCGAGCCGTCCAGCGATGCCTGGTTCGCCCATCTGGTCCACCAGAGGATCACCTATCATTTCGCGCTGGCCGCGGCCGAGAAAAGCGACATCAAGGGTTGGCTGGCCGCGACCAAAGGCATCCGCGCGGCGTTGCGCGACGAGATCGTCGAACTCTACG
Source organism: Actinophytocola oryzae (assembly GCF_004364325.1). Taxonomy (GTDB): domain Bacteria; phylum Actinomycetota; class Actinomycetes; order Mycobacteriales; family Pseudonocardiaceae; genus Actinophytocola; species Actinophytocola oryzae. Next base: position 335,068 of record NZ_SOCP01000004.1, read on the forward strand.
GCGAGAGCCGGATCAGTGTCGGCCGTGTCGAATGGCTCATCAAATATCTGGTCGGCGACCTCATAAGGCGGTGGAAGGCGGACACCTTGCGGGAGTACCGCAAGCAGTGGCGCGTCCCGACTGTCACGAAGCTGAGCCTCGTGCTGTCCGTGACCGTTCTTGTTCCCGCGGTGGTGGAGGTGGCGGTCACGGCCGCCGATGTCGACCCCGTCCGGGGAACGGCCGCCGTGTTCGTGTTGCTCGTCTGTGGAAGAGCAGCCGTCGCCGGGTGGTCCGGAGTCCTTCTCGAACGACGCCGGTTCGCGGACGACTCCATGGAGTACAACCTGGTTCTGGACGCCAGGGTGGCGGAGCACGAGCGCTGGCGGCGCAAGATCGAGAAGAATCTCCCCAACGAGTCGGAGATGGAGAGGTGGCTGAACTCCGACAAGACCATGTTGCTCGACAAGGCACTTCGGTACCACAAGCTCGCCTGGCGGGATGTCATCGTGCACGCCGTCCTGCAGACGCCTGGACGGTCTTACCGCAGGGCTCGGACGAGCGGTCTCCCATGGCGTTACTCGCGCTATGACATGAGGCTGTTCCTGATCACTCAGGATGGTGTGCGCGAGTACCGGGCCGAGTGCGATTTCGAGCGTGTCAGGACCACGCGGACCGAGCGCCACAACTTCCGGTTCGACGCCGTCTCCTCCGTCGGGGTGGTCACGACGGACGACCTGAGCTACCGGCTGAAGCTGATCCTCACCAACGGAAAGGCACAGAAGATCCGGGTCACCGACGTGGCGAGACCCGAACCGGACGTGGACGAGAACGCACCGGACGTCGACGAGAACCCGGAGGCGTTCTCCGAGCTCAACCTTGACGCCGCCGGGTTTCTGCCGACGTTGCACATTCTGGAAGGCATTGCCGCGGAAGGCAAAGGCTGGCTACAGCGTGACGCGGACGGCCGTGGTCGCCCCCCGGTGCCTGAGGAAGTCAGGGATTTCGACCCCGTCCCGGAGCTGTTGCTACCGTCGCGAACCTGACGAACGGCGGCGTTCGTCGCTGAGGCGCTCCCGCGTGGCCGCCCCGGTCTCCGTTGGCCGCACTGCGCAAGCCATCGCCGCTTGCACCAGCGCGGCCAACGCCTTCGAGCGGCTGTCCTCCGGCCAGGCGATCACCAGCGTGGACGTCGGTGCGTCCGTCACCGGGACGCAGGTCAGGTCAGGTCGCAGGTGTTGCTCGGTCGACTGGGGGAGCAGCGCGATCGTCCGCCCCAGGGCGACCAGCTGCATCAGCTGCGCGCTGTCCTGCACCAGGGGGCCGCCGTTCGGTGGGCTGCCCGGCCAGCGCGGCAGCTGCTCGTCCGCCAGGTCGGCCATCGTCAGGGACGTGCGGTCGGCCAGGCGGTGCGTGCGGGGCAGGACGGCCACCGAGCCCTCCACCAGCAGTTCCTCGTACGCGAACTCCGACGGGTCGTCATGGGGGAGGCGCAGCAACGCCGCGTCGGCGTGTCCGTCGCGCAGCAGCGGTGCCTGTTCGCCGATGCCGCAGATCCTCAGCTCCACCTCCGACCCGTAGCGGGCCAGGATCTTCTCCAGCAGCCCGGCGTCACTGTTCGGCTTCATCGTCAGGACCAGCCGTTGGCTGCCCGCACGCCGGGCCCGCCGCTCGGCCGACGCGAGGGCCGTCAGCGCCCTGCGGCCGTCGTGCAGCAGCGTCTCGCCTGCCTCCGTGAGGGTTACCGAGCGGCTCGTCCTCGCCAGCAGGGTCACCCCGAGGCGTCGCTCCAGCTGTTGGATCGTCCTGGACAGCGGTGGCTGGGCGATCCCCAGGCGCGTCGCGGCCCGGCCGAAGTTCAGCTCCTCGGCGACGGCCACGAAGTACCGCAGCTCCCGTGAATCCATACTCCCAGGGTATCGCCGCTGCACCCAGCCGGTCTTGGACCTCGGTGAGGAAACGCGGTGAGCTGGACGCATGACCACAGCACTGGTGACCGGGGCCAACAAGGGGATCGGCCTCGAGATCGTGAAACAGCTCATCGCCAGGGGGATGACCGTCCACCTCGCCGCTCGTGACCGTGAACGCGGGGAGAAGGCCGCGGCCGACACCGGCGCCCGGTTCGTCCGGCTCGACGTGACCGACGCCGAGTCCGTCAGGCAGGCCGCCGCGAGCATCGACCGGCTCGACGTCCTCGTCAACAACGCGGGCATCACCGGGGGTAGCTTCGGCCCCGAGAACGTGAGGGAGGTGTTCGACACCAACGTGTTCGGTGTCATCACCGTCACCGACGCGTTCCTGCCGCTGCTCCGTCGGTCGGCACACCCGAGGATCGTCAACATGTCCAGCAGCGTCGGCACCCTCAACGGCATGGTGGACAACGCCATGCCGGTGTCCTTCGCCTACGTGCCGTCCAAGACCGCGCTCAACGCAGTCACCGTCCAGTACGCCAAGGCACTGAAGGAGATCAAGGTCAACGCCGCCTGTCCCGGCTACTGCGCGACCGACCTCAACAACCACGGCGGCTTCCGCACCGCCGCCCAGGGGGCCAACATCGCGGTGGAGTTGGCTACCCTGGGCGACGACGGCCCCTCGGGTGGGTTCTTCGACGACAACGGGGTCGTCGCCTGGTGAACCCCTAGCTCGTACGCAGCCAGACGGCCGTGTCCGGCGGCAGTTCGGTTCCGGCCGGCTCACCGCTCGCGAGCAGGACCTCCTGGTGCGCGGGCAACGGCACCGGGCCGTCGGACAGGTTCACCACACACGTGAACGTGTCGTCCCTGGCGAACGCCAGCACGCCGTGCGGCTGCCCGTCGAGCCACGTCAGCGGGCCGTCACCGAGCGCGGACTCCGCTCGCCGCAGCTGGAGCGCCGACCGGTACAGCTCCAACATCGAACCGGGCCGGTCGGTCTGTGCCTCCACAGTGGACGACGCCCAGTCCGGCGGCTGCGGGAGCCATGGCGCGGTACCGGTGGAGTTGAAGCCGTACGGCGGCGCGTCACCCGACCACGGCACCGGCACCCGGCAGCCGTCGCGGCCGATGTCGGCGCCCTTGGTGCGCTTGAACACCGGGTCCTGCCGCAGCTCGTCGGGCAGATCCTCCACTTCGGACAGACCAAGCTCCTCGCCCTGGTAGATGTACACACCGCCGGGCAGGGCCAGAGTCAGCAGGGCGGCGGCCCGTGCCCGGCGGGTGCCGAGCGCCGGGTCGGTCGGCGCCCGGTGCTGGCGGTCGGCGAAGGAGAACGACGTGTCCGCGCGGCCGTAGCGCGTGACGTGCCTGGTCACGTCGTGGTTCGACAGCACCCACGTGGCCGGCGCGTGCACGGGTTCGTGCGCGGCCAGCGTCGCGTCGACCACCTCGCGCAGCCGCGTCGCGTCCCACGGGCACGACAGGAAGTCGAAGTTGAACGCCGAGTGCAGCTCGTCCGGCCGCAGGTACATCGCGAAGCGCAGCGGGTCCGGCAGCCACATCTCGCCGACGAACACGCGCTTGTCCGGGTACGAGTCGGCGATCTTGCGCCACTCCCGGTAGATCTCGTGCACGCCGTCGAGGTCGGAGTAGGGGAGCCTGCCGTTCGGGTCGGCCACGTCCGGCAGGCCGTCCTCCTTGACCAGGCCGTCGGCCACGTCGATGCGGAAGCCGTCGACGCCCCGGTTGAACCAGAACCGCAGGATGTCGGTGAACTCCGCGTGCACGGCCGGGTTCGTCCAGTTCAGGTCCGGCTGCCGCGAGCTGTAGAGGTGCAGGAACCACTGGCCCGGCGAGCCGTCCGGCTCGGTGACCCGCGTCCACGCCGAGCCGCCGAACCGGGACTGCCAGTTGTTCGGCGGCCCGTCGCCGACGCCGTCGCGGAACCAGAACCGCTCCCGCTCGGGTGAGCCGCGACCGGCGGCGACCGCGGCGGTGAACCACGGGTGCACGTCGGAGCAGTGGTTCGGCACGATGTCGATGATGATCTTGATGCCCAGGTTGTGGGCCTCCTGGATCAGCTTCTCCGCCTCGGCGAGCGAGCCGAACACCGGCTCGATGTCCCGGTAGTCCGACACGTCGTAGCCGCCGTCGTCCATCGGCGACGGATACCAGGGGTTGAACCAGATCGCGTCTATCCCGAGGTCGGCGAGGTATTGAAGCTTCGAGCGCACGCCGGCCAGGTCGCCGGTCCCGTCGCCGTCGCCGTCGGCGAAGCTGCGGACGTAGACCTGGTAGATAGCGGCGCCCCGCCACCAGTTGTTTGTCACTCACTCACCCCTTGAGACTGCCGGCGGTCAGGCCGGCGAGGATCTGCCGTTGGAAGATCAGGAACGCGACGACCATCGGCACACTTGCGATGACCAGACCCGCCAGCATCAGGTTGATGGGCGTGTCGGGCTCGAAACGCTGCAGAGCGACGGAAAGCGTCTGCACCTCCGGGTCCTGCAGCACCAGCAGCGGCCAGATGAAGTCCTTCCACGCCGCCACGATCGAGAAGATCGACACCACCGCGAGGATCGGCCTCGACAGCGGCAGCACGATCCGCACCATGGTGGTCACGCTCCCGGCGCCGTCGATCCGCGCCGCGTCGAGCAGGTCCTGCGGGATCTGGTCGAAGAACCGCTTCAGCAGGTAGATGTTGAAGGCGTTCGCCGCGGCGGGCAGCCAGATCGCGGCGGGCGAGTTGACCAGGTTCACGTCGATGAGCGGCACGTCGGTGATCGCGAGGTAGGTCGGCACGAGCAGCGCGGACGTCGGCAGCATCAATGTGGCCAGCATCAACGCGAGGATCCAGTTGCCGAGCGCCGGCCGCAGCTTCGACAGCGCGTAGGCAGCGGGCACCTGCACGGCCAGCTGGATCAGCCACGCACCGGCCGCGATGATCACGGTGTTCTCGAAGTACCTGGCCAGGTCCATGAACTGCCACGCCTCGACGTACGCGCCCGCGTCGAACGACTCGGGCAGCAGCGTCGGCGGGTTCCTGGCCAGCTCCGGTGCGGTCTTCATCGCGCCGAGCAGCATCCAGACCAGCGGCACCACGAACGCGAGCGTGAACAACGCGATCACCAGCGTGAACACGAGCCAGTACAGGGTCCTCCCGCGTCGCTTCTTGAGCGCCCACGGCGAGATCAGCGTCCGCTGCGAACTGTCCACTCCGGTCAACCCCTCGTTCGCGTCAGCCGCAGGTACAGTGCCGAGAACGCGCCGAGCACGATGAACAGCAGCAGCGACAGTGCGCTCGCCGTGCCGAAGTCGTTGTAGGTGAAGGCGTAGCGGTACAGCAGGAGCAGGACGGTGACCGTCGAGTCCTCGGGGCCGCCGCCCGTCATCACGTACGGCTCGGTGAACACCTGCATGGTGGCCACGATCTGCATCAGCATCATGATCAGCAGCACGAACCTGGTCTGCGGGATCGTGACGTGCCGCAGGCGCTGCCACAGGTTCGCGCCGTCCAGCTCGGCCGCCTCGTACAGCTCACCGGGGATCGTCTGCAGTGCCGCCAGGTAGATCAGCGTCGCGGACCCCATCGCCGCCCAAGTCGCGACCAGCACCAGCGACAGCATCGACGTGTCGGACGAGTTCAGCCACGCCAGTGGCGGCAGCCCGACCGTGCGGAGCATGCTGTTGAACAGGCCGGGACCCGGGTCGTAGAACCACTTCCAGAGGATGGCCACGACGACCGGCGGCAGCATCACCGGGATGTACACGACCAGGCGGAAGTACGCCTTCGCGTGCCGCAGCTCGTTCAGCACGAGCGCGACGGCGAACGGGATCGCGAACCCGATGATCAGCGCGAACCCCGTGAACAGCAACGTGTTGCGCCAGGCGACGCCGAACAGCGGGTCGTTGAACAGGGTCTCGAAGTTCTGCCAGCCGACCCACTCCGCCGGCGTCACGAAGTTGACCTGCTGGAAGCTCAGCAGGACACCGCGGATGATGGGGTACCAGGAGAACAACGCGAAGCAGACCAGCGCGGCGCACAGGAACCCGTACGCCGTCAGGTTCTCCGTGACCTTGCGCCGGAGCCGCTCGGCCGGTGGGCGGCGGGCGGCTCGCACCGGACGTCCCTCGACGTCCGGCGCGAGCACCGCGGTGGTGGACACCGCTACTTGACCTGCGCCAGTGCGGAGTTGACCTTGCCTTCCGCGTCCGACAACAACTGGTCGATGTCGGCGTCCTTGTTGGTCAGGATGCCCTGCATCAGGGTGTCGAGCGCGGCGTAGACCTGTTGGGCGTTCGGCGGCTCGATCTTCTTGTCCATGTCGCCGATCTCGTCCGCGTAGCTCTTGTAGTTCTCCACCGGCACCGTCGCGTACTTGGTGCGCAGCGTGACCTGCTGCTCACGCAGCGAGCCGGTCCAGATGTCCGCGGAACCCGCGGGCGGCGAGGTGGGCAGCCCGATCGGCTGGTCCTGCTCGGAGTACCGCTTGAGGTCGGACTCCATGCGGTCCGGGTTCAGGTACTTCCACGAGATCCACTGCAGGCCCGCCTTGATCTTCTCCGGCGACGCCTTCGGGTTGATCATGTAGCCCTCGCCGCCGATCAGCGTGCCTTCGCCACCCGGCATCGGCGCGAGACCGTAGTTGGCGTAGTCGCCCTTGAACTGGTTGACCAGCACCGGCACGTTGTCCGGCGCCGCGAGGTACATGCCGAGCTGGCCCGCACCCATCATCCGCTGGACGTCCTCGATCACCAGGAGCTGCTTGTCGCCCATGGTGTTGTCGGTCCAGCGCATGTCATGGAGGGTCTGGGCGACCTCCTTGCCCTTGCTGTTGTTGAAGTCGGCGACCCACTTGTCGCCGTCCTTCTTCGCGACGTCGCCGCCGACCGAGTACATCCAGCTGGTGAAGTGCCAGCCGCCCTGGTTGTTCTTGCTGTACTCGGCGAAGCCGACGTTGTTGTTGCCGAGCGCGGTGATCTTCTTCGCCGCCTCACGCACCTCGGGCCACGTCTTCGGCGGGCTGTTCGGGTCGAGCCCGGCGTCGGTGAAGAGCTTGCGGTTGTACAGCAGGCCCATGGAGTAGTTCGCGGTCGGCAGGCCGTAGACCTTGCCGTCGCGGGTGAAGATCTCCTTGAGCTGCGGCTGGATCTCGTCGTAGTGCGGGACGTCCTTGACGTAGTTCGTGATGTCCGCGGCCTGCCGCCTGGCGATCAGGTTCGCCGGGTCGGTCAGGTAGACGTAGAAGACGTCCTCGAGCTGGCCGCCCGCCAGCTTGGAGTTGAACGTCTTCGGGTCCATGAACCCCTCACGGGGCTGGATGTCGATGTTCTCGTGCGTGCGCTCGAACTCGGCCACGTCCTGGTCGAAGATCTTGCGTTCGAACGGCTGCGTCTTCGGCGGCTGGCCGTTCACGGTCAGGGTGACCTTGCCGTTCGCGCTGCCGCTGTCGCTGTCGTCACCGCAGGCAACCAGGCTGACGCTCAGGCCCGCGGCGACCACGAGGCCTAACGACCTGCGTGTGAGTGATCGGGTGGTGCTCATCTTTGTCGTGACCCTTCGGCCGGGACCGGGGGAAATAAGGTGACCCACACCATAGGTCTAGGCGACGGATAGCCGCAAGAGATCGACAGAGATCTGCAAAATCGTGATGATGTGATCCGGAACCCGAGCATGACAAAGGCCGCGCGTCCAGCGGTGGACACGCGGCCTCGACGACGGCCGTTCGGCTAGATCGTGTGCGACGCCCGCGCCCGCACCGGCGCGGCCGACGCGCGGACGACCAGCTCGGGCTCGAAGAGCAGCTCCTCCATCGACACCTCGTTGCCCGCGATGAGCGCGGCCAGCAGCTCGACCGCCGCCCTGCCCATCGCCTCTATGGGCTGGCGCACGGTGGTCAGCGGCGGATCGGTGCAGGTCATGAGGGCCGAGTCGTCGTAGCCGATGACCGAGATGTCGTCCGGGGTGTTGAGGCCGAGGCGGCGGACCGCGCGGATCACGCCGAGCGCGAGGGGGTCGCTCGCGCAGATCATCCCGGTGATGCCGTTCTGGACGAGCCGGGTGCCGACCGCCTGGCCGCCCTCGATGGAGAACATCGTGTGCCCGACCGAGTGCTCGTCGACCGTCATCCCGATCCGCTCCGCGCACTTGCGGAACGCGACCAGCTTGCGCCGCGACGGGATGTGGTCGCGGGGGCCGAGCACCATGCCGATCCGCTGGTGGCCGAGCGCCACGAGGTGCCCGAACGCCTGCTCCACGGCCACCGCGTCGTCGGCGGAGACCACCGGGTAGTCCAGGTCGATCGAGGCGTTGACCAGCACGACCGGGAGCTTGCGGCGCACCAGTTCGTAGTGGTGCTCGTGGCTCGCGTCCTCCTCGGCGTGACTGCCGCCCGCGAACACGACACCGGAAACCTGTTGTGCCAGCAGCAGCTCCACGTAGTCCGGTTCGGACACCCCACCGGTGCACGTACACAGAACGGGAGTGAAGCCCTGCTGGGCCAGCGCGCTGCCGACCACGTCGGCGAGCGCGGGGAAGATCGGGTTCTGCAGCTCGGGCAACACCAGCCCGACGAGCCGCGCCCGCTCGCCGCGCAGCTGGGTCGGACGTTCGTAACCGAGCACGTCCAACGCGGTCAGCACCGCCTGACGGGTCGCCTCGGAGACGCCCGGTTTACCGTTGAGCACCCTGCTCACGGTGGCCTCGCTGACACCCACCTTCTTGGCTACTTCGGAAAGCCGTCTTTGCGCCATGCATGCAAGTCTACGACAGGTCTTGCAAGCACTTGCGTGGCTTTGCGGCTGTCGGCCGGATTGTCCAGTTTGGTCGCGCGCCCGCGGCTCGGCCCTGCGCGAACCCGCTCGCCCCCGCGTCCTGGGCCGTGAGGATGCTGCTCATGGACCCTGACATGCGGCTGGTGCTGGACTCCTACGCGGCCTACGCCCGGGGTGACATCGAAGCGGCCGTCGCGCCGCTGCACGACGACGTCGAGTGGATCGAGCCGGACTCGTTCCCCAACGGCGGCGCGCGTCGAGGGCCCGGGGCGGTGGCCGACTACCTGCGTGCGTCGCACGCCGCGTGGCGCGAGCTGGTGTCGACGCCGACCGCGTCGCGGCGGGGCGGGGACATCGTGGTCGTGCACCACGTGGAGGGGGTGCTCGCCGACGGCTCGCCGCACTCGGTGACGGTCGCGGACGTGTTCACCGTGGTCGACGGGCGGGTCGTGCGGATGGTCGCGTACGCCGACCCCGCCGAGGTGCCGGGCTGACCGGAGTGTCTACCCCGCTCCGGTCGACCGCGATGGCAGGATGCGCCCCCGGGAGGTGGTCGAGTTGGCGGAACCCGAGCTGCCGGCCTCTGTCGTGACGGCGCACCTGGCCTCCTGTGCCGGGGAACTGGCGCGCAGCGGACTGCCCGTGTCCGACATGCCCGTCTCGGTCGAGCATCTCGTCGCCGGACAGCGGCACGTCGCCGTCGCGTTGGAGGGTCTCGCCCGACGCCTCGCACTCGGTCCGGTGACCGAGGACAGGGCCGCGCTCGTCGAGGTCCTCCGTGCCGCGGCCGAGGCGTCCTCGCATGCCGCCGACGCACTCGGTGCTGGTGGACATCTGTTCGAATCCGTTGCTAACGAAACGGCATTTTAGCTGGTCGGAGCCACATTTGCGGGATAGAATAGAACAAGTCCGCGAATGGAGGTTCGTCTATGCGAAGCGTCTGGAACGGCACGATCAGGCTGGGTCTCGCGACCATCCCGGTGAAGGCGTACGGGGCCACCGAGGAGCAGGGCACCGGCCTGCACCACGTGCACGTGACCGACGGCGGGCGGGTGCGGCACCGGCGGGTCTGCGAGGTCGACGGGGCAGAGGTCGACCTGACGGAGCTGGCCAGGGGCTACGTCCTGCCCGGCGGGGAGACGGTGGTGCTGACGGAGTCGGACTTCGCCAAACTGCCGCTGCCCACCTCGCGTGCCATCGAGGTACAGGCGTTCGCGCAGGTGGAGGAGATCGACCCGATCTACTTCGCGCGGTCCTACCACCTGGAGCCCGAGCCTGCCGGGGTCAAGTCGTACGTGCTGCTGGCTGAGGCGCTGAGGCGGTCCGGGCGGGTCGCCGTGGTCAAGGTGGCGCTGCGGTCGCGGGAGTCGCTGGCCGTGCTGCGGGTGCGTGACCAGGTCATCATGATGGAGACGATGCTGTGGCCGGACGAGGTCCGGGCGCCGGAGTTCCCGTTCCTGCACCAGGAGGTCGTGGTCACGGAGCGGGAGCTGCGCGAGGCCACCGACCTGGTGGAGACCCTGACGGAGAAGTTCGCGCCGGCGCAGTACTCGGACTCCTACCGGACGGCGCTGCAGGCGCTGGTGCAGTCCAAGATCGACGGGAACGAGCTGGTCCAGCCCGCGGCGTCCTCGCAGGTGGCGGGGGCCGCCGATCTGCTGGGTGCGTTGCGGACGACCGTCGCGGAGAAGCGGATGCCGCGCCAGCGCGTCGAGGAGGCCCGTGCCGCCGAGACGGCGGCCTCGGAGGCCAGCTCGAAGGCCAGGGCGGCTGCTCGGCGCAGGCGTAGCCCGTCGAAGAAGTGACGTAACGGATCGTGCGGCAGGGTCGGCCCGGTGTGGCCGGCCCTGCCTTTCTGTTTCAGGGCAGCGCCGAGCAGCTCGACCGGTTCGTGATGAAGCTGCTCGGCGTTGCGACGGGTTGGTCGGGATCAGGCTTCGGGGTCGGAGAGAAGGTCCTTGCGGAGGTTCTCCAGCGTCCTCGACAGCAGGCGGGACACGTGCATCTGCGAGATGCCGATGCGGTCGGCGATCTGGGTCTGGGTCATGTGGCGGAAGAACCGCAGCGTCAGGATCTGGCGCTCCCGTTCCGGAAGGGCCTCGATCAGCGGACGCAGGGACTCGTAGTTCTCCACGCCCTCGAGACCCTCGTCACGCTGGCCCAGCGTGTCGCCGAGGGGGTCGGAGTCGGCCTCGGGGGAGAGGGCCTCGTCCAGGGACATCGAGTGGTAGGCGTTGCCCGCCTCGAGGCCCTCGAAGACCTGCTCCGGAGAGAGGTCCAGGTGTTTGCCCAGCTCACTCGGGGTCGGCGCGCGGCCCAACCGCTGTGACAGCTCCGCGCTCGCCGCGTTGATGGCGAGGTTCAGCTCCTTCAGCCTGCGTGGCACGTGCATCGACCAGCTGGCGTCGCGGAAGTGCCTTCGCACCTCGCCCATCACGGTGGGCACGGCGAACGACAGGAAGTCCGTGCCGCGGTCCGGCTGGAACCGGTCCACGGCGTTGATCAGGCCCAGGGTCGCTACCTGGACCAGGTCCTCCCTGGGCACGCCTCTGTTCGAGAAGCGCGCCGCGATGTGCTCCGCGAGCGGCAGGTGTCCGGTGACGAGCTTGTTGCGTAGTTCGGCGCGTTGGGGGTCGCCCGCGGGTAGCTCGGCCATCTCGACGAACATCGGGGCCAGATGCTCGTAGCCCGTGGCCGTGCTCTCCTGGGTTCTCGCGCTCGAACTCTGTGTCCCGGTCACCCGGGAAGCCCTTCCACTCGGCGTTTGGCCAGCTCGATGTGCACGAGGTGTGGTGAACTCGCGTCCGCGCTGTCGTCGCTGGGTCCGTCGACCCAGGTCGCCGTGTGGTCGGTGAGCGTCGTGAGGACCCGCCAGCCGAACGAGTCACTGCTCGGCTTCGTGTCGCTTGTGGACGGTACGGTGACGACGAACCTGATCTCGTCGGCACTGACCTGGAAGCTGCAGCGCAGCACCGCGTCGGGTGTGCCCTGCGTGATCAGTGTCGAACACGCCTCGTCGACCGCCAGCCGCAGGTCGGCGATCGAGTCCAGGTCGAAGTCCGCGCGCATGGCGATGCTCGCGGCCAGTGACCGGATGATGGGAAGGTTGGTGAGCACGGCGGCGATTCGCAGCTCGATCTCTTCAGGACTGCCGTCCTCGGTTCCTTCGAACATGTCGCCGGGGTACCCACAATCTTTGAGGCATAACGCAGGCGTGCGTGTCACGTCTTGACCGCTGCTCCACCGTATCGGTTCCACCCCGCCGCCTCAACACGCCCCGCTGGGCCGTTCCGCGTAACGTGGGCCCGGCAAGCCGTCGAAACGAAGGAGCCAAATCGAATGTTGGCGGTAACGGAAGCGGCTGCCGAGGCGATCAGCGCGCTGACCGCCCAGGGTGGCATCCAGCAGGAAGGAGGCCTCCGGTTCGCACTGCAGACCGAGGCCGACTCCCAGCCCGCGCTCGCACTCACCGTGGCGCCGCAGCCCGCTGAGGGCGACCAGGTCGTCACGGCCAACGAGGGGGCGCACGTCTTCCTCGAGGAGGGCGCGGCCGACTACCTGTCGGACAAGGTCCTGGACGTCCAGGCCGACAACGAGGGGCAGCTGAACTTCGCTGTCCTCGAGAAGGGCTGAGGCTCTACGCAGGATCCGGGCGGGTCACCGACCGAGGGCCTTCGCCAGCTCCTTCTTGGTCATCGTCGAACGGCCCTTGATGTTCTTCTTCTTGGCCTCGTTGTAGAGCTGTTCCTTGGTCGGTCCGCCCGGACCCTGGTGGGACCGCTGCCCGCCACGTTTCTGCGGCGACATGTCCTTCACCGACGACCGGCTCGCTGTCCGCGCCTCGCCGGACTGCGCGCGGTTCTTGTTCACGGTGCGTGCCGCGATCTCCTCCGCACGGCCCTCGCTGGTGCCGCGCTGCTCGGCGCCTTCCTTGATGTGCTGGTACTGGCGTTCGCGCTTCTTGCTCCATGCCTGCGGCATTTCGGCTCTCCTCTCGTCCTGACCTGCGGTGTACCCGGTTCGGTCGCCGCCGAACCTTCGGGGTCCTAACGTCGGTCGCATGACCGTGATCGAGGACTTCCGCCGTCTGCACGACGAGTTCCTGCTGCTCCCCAACGCCTGGGACGTCGCGTCCGGGGCCGCGTTGGTGCGCGAGGGCTTCCCCGCCGTCGGCACGACGAGCCTTGGCGTGGCGGCCGCAGTCGGTGTCGAGGACGGGTCCGGTGCCGGGCGGACCCCGGCGGTCGAGCTGGCCAGGAGGTTGGTGGCGCTGCCGGTCCCGGTGTCGGTCGACGTCGAGGGAGGCTTCAGCGAGGACCCCGGAGCTGTGCGGGAGCTGGGTGCGGAGCTGGCGGCGATCGGGGTGGCGGGCGTCAACATCGAGGACGGCCTCGCGGCGGGGGGTCTGCGTGAGGTAGCTCACCACGCGAGGCTCGTGGAGGCGATGGCGTCGACCGGTTTGTTCGTCAACGCGCGTACGGACACGTACTGGTCAGACATCGACCGCCCCGGCACGGGCGACCGGCTGCGTGCCTACGTGGACGCGGGTGCCGAGGGTGTGTTCGTGCCGGGGGTGGCTGAGGACGCGGACGTCGCCTCGGTGGTGGCGTCGGTGGCGGTGCCGGTGAATGTCCTTTTCCTGCCGGGGAGAACGGATCTGCGGAAGATGAGGGACCTGGGGGTACGCCGGGTGAGCACGGGCTCGTTCCTGTTCCGCGTAGCTCTGGGTGCCGCGCTCGACGCCGTACGCGCGGTGCGACGGAACGACGTGTCGCTCGGGTACGACGTCCCGACGTACCAACAGGTCCAGTCGCTGGTCGGCTAGGCCGTCGCGGGCACTTTCGCCTCTTCCTCCTCGGTCTCCTCTTCGAGGAGTGGAAGATCGTTGCGGTCGTGCAGGGCGTCGTCGTCGAGGATCCCGGTGCCGCGAGCGACGAGGATCGGCACGGTGATCTGCCCGGCGACGTTGGTGGCCGTGCGTGCCATGTCGAGGATCGGGTTGATGGCGAACACGATCGCGATGCCGGTGGCGATCACCTCGGCGGGCAGGTTGACCGCCGCGAGGGTCAGCGTGAGCATCGTGAACCACCCGGTGGTGCCCGCGGTGGCGAGCGACCCGAAAACGGCGACGAGCACGATGAGCAGGTAGTCCCCGAAGGACAGCGTGATCCCGTTGAGGTTGGCGATGAAGATGGTGGTGATGGCGGGGAAGACTGCCGCGCATCCGTCCATCTTGGTGGTGGTGCCGAGTGGGACGGCGAAACTGGCGTACCCCCTGGGCACCCCGAGGTTGACGGAGGCCTGCCGCGAAAGTGGGAGAGTGGCCCCGGACGACTGCGAGACGAACGCGAACTGCAGGGCGGTCCAGGCCTTGCGGAAGAACGTCAACGGGTTCACCTGGCCGACGAACCTGAGCAGCAGCGGGTAGACGCCGAAGAGCACCAGCGCGCACCCGAGGTAGACCGCGGCGATCAACGAGATCAGCGGTGCGAAGAACTCGTTGCCGTAGCTGGCGAACGCGTTGCCGAGGAGCCCGAGCACACCCAGCGGTGCGAGCCAGATGATCCACCCCAGAACCTTCTGGATGATGTCGAAGAAGGCGCGGTTGACGTTGACGAACACGGCCGCCCGGTCCCCGAGCACGTAGGCGGCCCCGCCGACGAGCAGTGCGATGAAGACGACCTGGAGGATGTTTCCTTCGCTGAAGGCCGTGAAGAAATTGCCGGGCACGATGCTCTGGATGAACGCCCAGCAGTCGCCGGGTGCCCGCTCGGCGATGTTGGCGACCGCGTCATCGGACGGCGTGACCCGGACCCCGCTGCCCAGGTTGCCCACGAGCCCGATCAGTAGCCCCGATGCACACGGCGATCAGCGAGGTGACGGCGAACCACAAGAGGGTTCTCCCGCCGAGCTGAGCCACCGTCCGGGGGCCGCCGAGCCCGCGCAGGCTGGTGATCCCCACCACGATGGCGGTGAACACGAGGGGGATGATCGTGAACTGGACCAGGCTGACGAAGATGTCCCCGATCCGCGAGAGTGTGGTCGCGAGCCAGGAGACGTCCCCCTGCTTGGCGATGAACCCGAGCACCGCACCGAGGACGAGCCCGCCGAGCACGGCAACACCGAACACGGTGTTACGCCGAGGCCGTTGGATGTGGGTATCCGACATCTGAACTCCCATCCCCTGGTTGATCAACGGTGGCCTCTGGCCCCCGAGTGCCAGCCCGGTCGGCGAAACCGACAGTCCGAGGCGGTGGCGAAGGCCTGTGGGCAGTTCGCCACGCCTGTGGACAACCATCCGCGGATGTCGGTGCGTCGTGAGAGGCTGGAACCGGGGGCCGGAGGCAAAGCCCCCGTCAGCAGTGGGCTTTGACTGTTTCCAGGTCGGTGCGCAGCACCGGTGCGCCGTCCACCGGTGCCGGGTCCTCCGGAGTCGACTGGACGCCGCCGGCCGCAACGCGGTCCAGCGTCGCGAGGCCCGCTTCGCCCACTGTGCCGAAGATCGTGTAGTTCGGTCGGAGGTAGGCGTTGCCGTACACCAGGAAGAACTGGCTTCCGTTGGTGTCGGGGCCCGCGTTCGCCATCGCGAGGGTGCCGCGCGGGTAGATCTTCCGTTCGCCGGTGGGGTCGTTCGGGGCGGGTGCGAGGTCGACCGGGAGCTCGTCCTTGTAGCGGTAGCCGGGGCCGCCCTCGCCCGTGCCGGACGGGTCGCCGCACTGCAGGACCGCCAGTGTCGGGTACGTCGTCAGCCGGTGGCATGTCGTGCGGTCGTAGAACTTCCATCGGGCCAGGTGCGTGAAGCTCTGCACCGTGCACGGGGCCGCGGCGCGGTCGAGCGTCAGCGGGAGCGGGCCCTGGTTCGTGCGCACGTCCACCCGCACCTTGCCGTGGTTCGGGGTGTGGGACGGGTCCGGGGGCAGGGGGACCGGGCGCGCGGCCGGCTCGTCGGGTGTTTTCGTGTACTGGCAGGGGCCGTGCGTGGTGCCCGGCGTGGTGGCGCCCGCGGTGGGACCCGCCACCGTCAGGCTCGCGGCGGCTGTCAGCAGGGCGCCAGCCACGATCGTGAGTTTCCTCAGCACAGAAGACCTCCTCCTGGTGAAAGGGCGCCGCAGTCTAGCCCAGCTCGCCAGAAGGCGTTTCGGAGACGGATTCCTCGTTCGTCCACTGTGGACATATTGCTGCTGGACGTCTTCGCACTGGAAACCCTGGGTGGAGGGGTAAGGCCGAACGCGAGATCGCGGCACTGTCAGGAGTAGCGGGACCACCCAGCCGCACGGTGTGCGGCGAAGGCAGCCAAGAGCGATGCGCGGGGCGAGGTCATCCTCGTCGAACGCGAACACGCGATAGCAGGCGTGACGGTCCGCCATGGCGCGGTGTGACGGGAGCATCCAACCGCTGCGGATACAACGGCGTCCATTCGACCGTGGCGCGGCTTGTGGCAGACCCCAGCGCGGGCGCGGCCCAGTCGGTGAGGGGCGACCCGTTACAACGGCGCTGCGATCCGCCGCGGACGCGTTTCGCCAGCGGCGGCCTCGCTCGGGTCGTCGGGGGATCAGTCGAACTGTGGCCGGGCATCCCCGCAACCGGCTGGATCGACAACGAGCGCGAGAAAGGCGACCGTCTTGACGTCGGCGGAAGCGTCGCCGGGTGCTGCGTGGCATGGGGGTGACGCGGTGTAACGCGTCGTCCGGGTGCGGCGCGCGACAGCCGGTTGACCCTGTCGGCCTGCTACGGGGCGGGGCCACCGGCTCCCCGCCCCGTCGGCAGTTCGGGGTGTGCCCGGGTCAGGGGGTGGTGGTGGGCAGGGTCGGGCTCGGCCTGGTTGGGTCGGTGCCCGGTTTGTTCGTGATCGTCGCCACCTTGCGCACTGCGGTGTCGATCTGGTGGTGGTACTTGCCCTTGGTCCGCTTGTCGATGAACTGGCCGGCCTTTGCCGCCATCTTGTTCACCTGGTCCGGGTGTTTGCGGACGTAGCTGCGGGCCGCGGCGGCGGTACCGGCGAGCGCGGTCAGCTTCTTCAAGGAAGGCATGGCCTTCTCCCTCCGTCGTCGGTGGTCCTTCAACGGGGTACCCACCCTGGGGGGTTCCCCAAACGTGTCGGGGATTGTTGACATGTCGGAGATCTCCGACGTATTGTTTCGCCGTGCCTGATGACCTGCTCTTTACCGCCATGGCCAACCCTGTGCGGCGGCGGCTTCTCGAGCTTCTGCGGGACGGGGCGCAGACTGCCGGCTCGCTCGCCGCGCAGTTCGAGCTCAGCCGGCCCGCGGTGTCCGAGCACCTGCAGATCCTGCGGCGTGCGGACCTGGTTCGTGAGGAGGTTCGTGGGCGGGAGCGGCACTACCACCTGACGGCCGAGCCGCTCGCCGTGGTCAGCGACTGGCTACACCCCTTCGAGCGCTACTGGCGTGACCGGATGCGCACCCTGGCCCAGATCATGGAAGAGGAGAACGATGACCGAGACCATCCACGTTGACCAGTTCCTTGCCCAGCCACCTGCTGAGGTGTGGCGCATGCTCGTCGAGCCCGGACGGCTCGCCTCCTGGTGGGCTCCCGGCGACATCGCCCCTGAGGTCGGCCACCAGTTCTCGCTCGACATGGGTGCCTGGGGCGCCCAGCGGTGCACCGTGATCGAGGTCGAGGACGGGCGGCTGATCAGCTACACGTTCGGTGAGGGCAACGTCGACTGGACCATCACCTGGCGGCTTGAGCCGGAGGGGGTCGGGACCCGGCTCTTCCTGGCGCATGCCGGGTTCGACCTCGACGATCCTCGGCACGCCGATGCCTACCGGAACATGGCCCGCGGGTGGGCTGGGGCCGTGCTTCCTCGGCTGGTGAAGGTGATGGCGGGGGCCACCGCCACTGGCTAGGCATTGCCTGCCTCACGAGCCGTTTGGGAGTTCCACCTTCAACACCGTTGGTCCACCGTCGGGGCTGTCGATCGTTGCGTGGCCGTCGAAGGCGGCCACCCGCCGTTGGATGCCGAGCAGGCCTGTGCCGCCTGTCTCGTCGGCGCCGCCCTGGCCGTCGTCCCATACCTCGATGACCAGCGGGTCCGCACCGGTCAGTCGCACCTCGCAGCGGTTTGCGCCGCTGTGCTTGGCCACGTTCGTCAGTGCCTCGGCCACCACGAAGTACGCTGCCGACTCCACTGCCGCCGGGGCGCGGCCGAGGGTCGTGACGGTCAACGTGGTCGGTACGGCGCAGCGGGCGATCAGGCCGGCGACCGCGCCGTCCAGGCCGCGTTCCGTCAGTACTGGTGGGTAGATGCTGCGCACCACGCCACGGAGCCCGGCCAGTGCGTCGCTTGCCGCGTCCTGTGCTTTCAGGACCAGCGGCAACGCCGTCGCCGGGTCGCGGCGCAGTGCCCGCTCGACGATTCCCAGGTGCATGGCGACGGCGACTATGCGGTTCTGGGTGTCGTCGTGCAGGTCGCGCTCGATGCGCCGCAGCTCCGCGCCGTGTGCCTCCAGTGCGGCGGCTCGGCTCGCGGTCAGTTCGGCGACTCGTTCGGCCAGTCGCGCGCCCGGCGGCGGGGACAGCAACCATCGCGCCAGGCCTGCCTGTGTGCGGGCCAGCCATGGCGTGGCCCACAGCGAGAGGATGGCGTAGCCCAAGCCCAGAAGCGGCATGAACGCCGCGCCGGTCCACGATGTCACCGGGTACGGGGAGCTCACCGGGTCGTCGGCCGGCGCGAGCCACCAGTAGGCCGGCACCAGCACGGCGTTCACCGCGGCCAGCGGCAGTGCCACGCCGAAGATGCCGACGACCGTGCCGGTCAGTGCGTGCCCCACGAACCAGATGAGGTCGCGCCATACGTCCCGCAGTCGGTCCGGCGGCGCGGCCTCCGGGATCGGTCTGCCGGTGTACTTGGCGACCCTTGTTCGTTCCCACCGTGTCGTCCTGGCCAGCAGTGCGAGCGCCGCGGGCCTGGCCACCAGGCACAGGATCAGCATCACCGGGAGTGCGAGCAGGCATACGAACGCGGCCACGGTGCCTGCGAGCAGGAACACGACTGCCCGCCACACCGCCAGCATCCGATCACGCATGCGTCAAGGATGGGGTATAGCCAGCTATACCCGGAACCCGGTATCCAGCGCCATCGATTCGGCCGTCCGGCGACCCTAGTTTTCTCGGTGTGATGGGAACCAAGATCTCCGGGGCCACCGCGGTGCAGTTGACCGAGGTGTCCAAAGTGTACGGTCGGGGGGCCGCGTCTGTGACGGCCCTGGACAAGGTCAGCATCGCGCTGGCACGCGGTAGTTTCACCGCGGTGATGGGTCCTTCGGGGTCCGGCAAGAGCACGTTCCTCCACTGCGCGGCCGGTCTCGACCGGCCGACGTCGGGGACGGTGCGTCTCGGTGACACGGACCTGACCCGGCTCAAGGAGGCCGCGCTCACCGAGCTGCGCCGCGAGCGCATCGGCTTCGTCTTCCAGGCGTACAACCTGCTGCCCGCACTGAACGTCGAGCAGAACATCACGCTGCCGCTGCGCCTTGCGGGCCGGGGCGCCGACCAGGCGTGGCTGCGTGAGGTGGTCTCGCGGGTGGGGCTCGCGGACCGCCTCACGCACCTGCCGAGCGAGTTGTCCGGCGGGCAGCAGCAGCGCGTCGCCATCGCCCGTGCGCTGGTCACCCGGCCCGAGGTGATGTTCGCCGACGAGCCGACCGGCGCGCTCGACACACGCACTGGCCGACAGGTGCTGACGCTGCTGCGTGATGTGGTCGACCACTTCAAGCAGACCGTGCTCATGGTGACCCACGACCCGGTGGCCGCGTCCTTCGCCGACCGTGTCGTGTTCCTCGCCGACGGCCGCTTCGCCGACTCCCTGGACCGCCCGAACCCGGCCGCCGTGGCAGAACGCATGACCCGCCTCGGGGAGTGGTGATGTTCGAGCACGCCAGGGCGACCATTCGCCACAGGAAGGGCCCCTTCGTGGGGATGTTCGTCGCGGTGCTGGCCGCCGCGGCGCTCGTGACCGCCCTCGGGGTGCTGTTCGAGTCTGGCCTGCGGTCCGGGGTGCCGCCGCAGCGGTTCGCGGGCGTGCCGGTCGTGGTCGGCGCGCAGCAGGCCCTCCCGGTCGAGGAGGACATCGACCTGCCCTTCAGCGAGCGGGTGCCGCTACCGGTCGACGTCGTGGCCAAGGTCGGGGCGGTGGCCGGTGTCGAGAGGGCCATCGGTGACACGGCCGTGGCGGTGACCATCGGCGGCAGGCCCGTCGCGGGCCACGGCTGGGGGACCGCCGCGCTCACACCGTTCTCGCTGCGGGACGGGGAGGCGCCACGGGAGAACGGGGTCGTGCTGGACAGTGCGCTCGCGGGCAGCCTCGGCGTGTCGACAGGCGACTCCGTCGACATCGCGATCGGCGCTGTGCCAAGGAAGTTCACGGTCACCGGTGTCACGGCCGAGGCGCTGGGCCGTGAGTCGACGCTGTTCTTCACCGACGAGCAGGCCGGCGAACTGTACGGGCGGCCGAAGCAGGTC
Source organism: Actinophytocola oryzae (assembly GCF_004364325.1). Lineage (GTDB taxonomy): Bacteria > Actinomycetota > Actinomycetes > Mycobacteriales > Pseudonocardiaceae > Actinophytocola > Actinophytocola oryzae. Next base: position 355,218 of record NZ_SOCP01000004.1, read on the forward strand.
GACGCGGTCGGCGTGCTCGCGAAGCCCGGCGTCGACCCGGAAGCCCTGGCCGAGCGGATCTCCGCCGCGGTGCCCGAGTCGGTCGTGTACACCGGCGACGCACGCGGGGACGTCGAGTTCCTCGACGTGGGGCAGGTGCGGTCGCAGCTGATCGTGCTGTCCCTGGCCTTCGCAGGCTCGGCGATCATGATCGCGATGCTGGTGGTGGCCAGCACGCTGGCGCTGTCGGTGCGGCAGCGCCGCCGTGAGATCGCGTTGCTGCGCGCCGTCGCCGCGACCTCGCGGCAGGTGCACCGCATGATCGGCGCCGAGATCCTCGTGGTCGCGGGCAGCGCGGCCGTGCTGGGGGCACTGCCTGGTTATGGCGTGGCGTTCGGCCTGCGGGCGGCCTTCTCGTCCGCGGGCATGCTTCCTGCCGACTTCGGGCTGGCGATCAGCCCGCTGCCCGCGGTGGCCGCGATCCTGCTGTGCCTCGGCACGGCCCGGGCGGCAGGCTGGGTGGCGGCCCGACGCGTGGCGAGGATCCAGCCGGTCGAGGCGTTGCGGGAGTCCGACGTGGACGCGGCACCGCTCGGCCGGGTGCGGGTGCTGATCGGCAGGCTCGCGCTGGTCGCGGGGACGGGTGCGTCGGCGCTGCCGGTGTTCCTGCCGGGGGACGCCGCGATGGCGGGCGCGGCCGGCTCGGCGATGTTGATGGTCGTGGGCATCGCGTTGCTCGGGCCTCGGCTCGTGGAGGTGGCGATCCGGCTTGTCGGCGGCCCGCTGCGGGCCGCGTCGCCGGTCGGCGGGTACCTGGCGGTGGCGAACGTGTCCGCGAGCGCACGTCGACTGGCTGTGGCGGTGACCCCGCTCGTGCTAGCGGTGACCATGGCGTCGGTGCAGCTGTTCACACAGACCACGATCGCCGCCGAGGCCGAGGACCAGGCAGGCAAGGGAGTCGTCGCGGACTTCGTGGTCTCCGCGCCGTCCGGCCTGGCGCCCTCGGTGACGTCGGCCGTCGCGGAGGCGGACGGAGTGTCCTCGGTGACGCCGGTCGTACGCAGCCAGGTGTTCGTGAAGTACCTGATGGCGGGGAGCTGGACGGCGGCGGCCTACGCGGCGCAGGGGGTGTCGCCGGACGGGCTCTCCGACACGCTCGACCTGCAGCCACGCGAGGGCACGATGACCGGCCTGCGCGGGGACACGGTCGCGCTGAGCACGATGGCGGCGGAGACCATCGGGGTCGACGTCGGCGAGACGATCGAGCTGCACCTCGGCGACGGGACCGTCATGCGACCCAGGGTCGTGGCGACGTACGGGCGTGGGCTCGGGTTCGGTGACCTCACGCTGCCGCACGACGTGCTCGCCTCACACACGACGACGCGTCTGGACCAGTCGATCCTGGTCGCGGCCTCGGATCCGGCCGTTGCCCGGCGTGCGTTGTCGGCCATCGCCGGCGTGAGCGTCGTGGACCGGCAGGGGCTGACGGCCGCCGGGCAGGCGCAGCGCGACACCGAGAGGTGGGTGAACCTGATCGGCCTGTTCCTGATCCTCGGCTATGTCGCGATCGCCGTGGTGAACACCCTCGTGATGGCGACGGCGGCACGGTCCCGGGAGTTCGCGTTGCTGCGCCTGGTCGGGACGGGTTCGAGGCAGGTGCGGCGGATGACGCGGATCGAGGCGTGCATCGTGGTCGCGATCGCGCTCGTGGTGGGATCGCTGGCTTCCCTGCCGCCGCTGGTGGGGATCGCCATCGGGATGACCGGGTCGCCGTTCCCGACCATCGCGCCGCTGGCCTACCTGGTCGTCGTCGTGGTGACGGCCGTGCTCGGCCTGCTGGCGATCTCCGTGCCGACGCGGCTCGCGCTGCGAACTCGTCCGGTGGACGCGCTCGGTTGAGGTACTGACTTCGGAGCCACGCGGCGGATCGGGCGCCGCGTGGCTCCGAAGTGGCGCCGTGGGTCTGGTTCTGTTGTCAAGGAACGGGTGCGGTCACGCAGGAGGGCGAGCCTGTTGGTGGCCTGACGCAGCCCGCAAAGTGATCAGGGGTCTCGTTCGGACTGCGGGGCGTGTTCAGCGGGTCGAGGGGTGCGGCGAACCATGGGGTGGGGATTTGTCGGTCACCTCCTGGGTGTGGTGAGTAACACGGTGATCACGTCTGGTTTGTTGGGGGTTCGCGGAGTTTGACTGGGAGACATGTCGAACGGCACGAACCAGACGGTGGTGTCGGCCCGTTCGCTTCGGTTGTTGCAGTTCGGGGCCTTCACGTCGCAGTTCGATCGGCTCATGATCGCGCCGATGCTCGTGGTCATCGCGCGGGAGATGGGACGGTCGGTCGAGGCTGTCAGTCAGGCGGCCGCGATCTACTTCCTTTGCTACGGGGTCGCTCAGGTCGGGTGGGCTGTCGTCTCCGATCGGCTCGGGCGGGTGCGGACGATGCGGATCGCCTTGCTCCTCGCGATGGTCGGTGGACTCGCGTCCGCGGTCGTGCCAGGGGTCGGGTGGCTCGTCGCGGCCAGAGGGCTCACGGGTGCCTGCTTTGCCGCGGCCATTCCGGGGGCGCTCGTCTACATCGGGGACACCGTGCCGGTGAAGCTTCGGCAGGCGCCCTTGACCGATCTCATGACCAGTGCCGCGGTCGGGATGGCCGTGGCCACCGTCACGGCGGGCGCCATCGCGGACTTCGCCAGCTGGCGGGCCGCGTTCGCGCTCACCGCTCTGGTCGGCGGGGCGTTGTCGTTCCTGTTGCGTGGCTTGGCGGAGCCGGAGCTTGGGCCGCCGCCTCCCGTGTGGTCGTCGGTGAAGGGCGTGCTCACCAACGGGCCTGCCCTGCTCGTGCTCGGGCTGGTGTTGGTCGAAGGCCTCGTTCTCCTCGGGCCGCTTACCTTCCTTCCTGTGGTGCTGCATGCTTCTGGGCTCTCGGTCACACTGTCCGGGTTGCTCACCGCCGCTTACGGGGCGTCGGTGCTCGTGTTCGCGCGAGTGGTCAAGGGTCGGAGCAGGACCATGGCGCCGTGGCGCATGATCCTTCTGGGCGGCGGGATGGCCGTGCTGGCGTACGTGGGAACTGTTGTGTCGCATGGTGCTGTCGCAGTGGTCGTCGGGACGGTCCTGCTCGGGGGCGGGTGGGCGTTCATGCACTCCACCCTGCAGACATGGGCAACCGACATGGCGCCTGGCTACCGCGCCACGGCCGTGTCGCTGTTCGCGACGATGTTGTTCACGGGCAGCGCGATAGGCGCGGCCGTGTTCGGGCCGATGGTGGACGCGGGCAGCTTCACCACCATGTTCGCGATTACGTTGGTCGTGAGCGTGCCGCTGGTGGTGACCGCCACCCTGGGGCGACGACGGTATGCCACGCGGGGCGCCTGAGGTACTGACAGGATTCGAACATGAGTTCAGATTACGCCGAACGGCCTAGTCTGCCAACGGGTCTCGGCGAGTTCACTCGATCGGGGTGCCGGTCAGCTCGGCGCACCTCGCCAGGAACGCGTCCTGCAGGGCCGGATCACTGGCGGCAGGATGGCTGTTCACCCTGGTCAGGTGGTACAAGTAGCCGCCGGTGCCACCCAGTTGGCCAAGGGCGAGCCGGACCTGCGTGACGGACCCCTGCGTCAGGTCGTCCGGCGCCCCCGCGCCTCCCATCCGCGTCGCGACCCAGCCGGGGTCCACGGCGTTCGACGGCGTGGCCGGCCAGCGCCGCGCCAGCGCGAAGGCCAGCACCACGTCCCAGAACTTCGAGTCCGAGTACGCCTGCGAGCCACTCCACCGCCTGCGTTCCCACTGCAGGTCCACCAGCGACGGGTCGCCGCCCCGGTGCATGCCCGAGCTGAGGTACACCAGCCGCGACGGCCGCGCCATGGACGCCGTCAGCAGGTAGGGCGCCAGCACGTTCACCGCGAACACCAACGCGAACCCGTCCTCGGTCACGGTCCGCCGCCGCTCCTGGTAACCGACCGCCACGTTGTGGATCACCGCGTCGAACGGGCCGAGAGCGTCGGCCTGCGCGGCCACCGAACGTACCTCGGCCATGCTCGAGAAGTCGCCGACCACGACCTCGGCGATACCGGGATCCCTCGACGTGTCGCGAGCGTGCAGGACCACCTCGTGGCCCTCCTCGATCAGCAGCCGGCCTGCCGTCAACCCGAGACCGCCGGACGAACCCGTGACGAGAACACGCATACCGACATCATGCAGGACCGGTCCCCGGCCGCCGCTGCTCTGCTGTCGGTCATGGACGAGGTGGTACGGCACGCACGGGCTCTGGTCGACGACGACGAGGTGGTGCGCCTGCGCGGGATCGCCGGTCTGGCAGCCCATCCACACGACGACACCGCCATCACCGAGCTGATCGAGTCGGTGAAGAACGACCTGTTCGGCGAGCTGTCGATCGTCGCGGCCGTCGCGCTCGCCGAGATGAACCGCGCCAACCCCGCCGTCGCGACGGCGGTGGCCGCCAGGTTCCGCGACACGGTCGGCAGCATCGCCCTCTACGGTGGCTACGACCCCACGCTGCGGCTGACCTACTTCTTCGCCGTGGCCGGGATCCGTGACTGGTTCCACGGGATGCGGCCGGGCGACGTGCGGGCCAGGACCGACGAGTACCGCGCGAACGTCCTGCGCTACGTCGCTGCGGGCAGCGACGGCGACGTAGCGACCGCCGCCCGGCTGATGGTGTGGTTCGAGTCCCTCGACACAGCGGGGCAGCGGCTCGTGTTCAGGACGGCGCGAAGGCTGTTACCCGGATGGGACCACTGGTTCAAGCCGCTGGCCCGTGCCACCCACCGCTAGCGCGACTGCTCCGCCGTGTCGCTCGGGCGGATGCGGAACACCTGCATCCGCAGGTTGTAGTACTTGTCGGTCTCACCGACCCAGGACATGCCGATGCGTTTGGCCGTCCCGATGGCACGCGTGTTGTTCGGGCGCGCCACCGCGAACAGCTCGTCGATCTCCTGGGTGAACGCCCAGCTGACCAGAGCCTTCCCCGCCTCGGACGCGTAGCCGTTGCCCCAGGCGTCCGGGCGCAGCTGCCAGCTCAGCTCGAGGTCCTCCTCGTACGGCGGGAGCAGGCGGATGCCCAGCCCGCCGACCACCTCGCCGTCCTCCGTGCGTTCGACCGCCCAGCGGCCCCGGGGCGGCATCATGTTCGGTTGCGCCTCGATCCACGCGTTCAGCACCAGGCCCATGGCCGCCTCGTCGGCGACCTGCCCCATCGCCGGCGTCAGCCAGCGGGTGACCTTGTCCACGCCGTAGATCGACAGCGCCGCGGCCGCGTCGTCAGGCCGCCATTCCCGCACCACGAGCCGCTCGGTCGTCAGCTCATCGCCCATACTTCGAACATTACCCATCCCGAGGGGCCTGCCGGTGTGATCCGTGCGCTCAGCGGGCACGCAGGCGGCGGAGCATGCGGGCGTCCTCGAAGCCGACCGCGCGGGCCGCCGACTCGACCGTGGCGCCGTGGCGGATGAGGTGCTCCGCACGTTCCAGGCGCAGGAGGTGTTGGTAGCGCAGCGGGGTCAGGCCGGTCGCGCGGCCGAACAGGCGGGTCACCGTGCGTGCGCTGACGCCTGCCGCGCCCGCGAGCGTGGTCAGGGGGAGCGGGTCGCTGAACCTGGTGTCGATGAGGTCCTGCACGCGGTGCACGGTGTCGTCCACATGGGACCGATGACGCAGCATGGCGCTGGCCTGGTGCTCGTCGCCGTTGCGCCGCGCGTAGACGACCATCGAGCGGGCGACCCTGGCCGCGACCGCCGGACCGTGTCGCGTGGCCACGAGGTGCAGGGCCAGGTCGATGCCGCTCGCGATGCCCGCCGACGTCGCGACCCGGCCGTCGACCACGTACAGGACGTCGCGGACCACGGTGGCCTTCGGATAGCGGCGGGCCAGCTCGTCCTGCAGGTCGTGGTGGGTGGTGGCGCGGCGGCCGTCGAGCAGGCCAGCCTTGCCCAGCGCGTCGGCGCCTGCGCACACGCTCACCACCATGCCGCCACTGTCGTGATGGGCACGTATCCGGTCGAGGGTCGCCTGGCCGAGTGCGAACGTCGCGGCCAGTGACGGGGAGCGCCAGCCGGGCACCACGACCAGGTCGTCTGCCGTGAGGGTCGGCCACGTCGTGTCGGCACGCACGGGCAGGCCCTGCGCGGTGTTCACCTCGTCGTGCTCGGCCACCCAGTGCAGGTCGTAGCCGAGGACGTCGTCGAAGAACACCTGCGCGGGCCCTGCCAGGTCGAGCAGGTGCACGCCCGGCGCGAGGACGAAGGCAACACGGGTCACGATCTGGTCATGGTACCCACGAGTTCGGCCACCGTCCGCACCGTCGCGAAACCGCGGTCGGCGAGGACGAGTGCGGTGTGCGCGACGACGGCGTCCGCCTGCGTGGTGCGCGGGTCGGCGAGGATCTCCGCGATGGTCCGGTCCCTGGGCGCGTCCGGGTGCGGGATGGGGAACGTGGCGGTCGCGTCGACCACGTAGGTCATGTCGTAGCCGAGGTCGAAGCCGACGCGGGTGGTCGTCTCCACGCACTGCTCGCTGCGGATCCCGCACACCCGCAGCTCGCGGATGCCGTGCTGGGTCAGCAGCTGCGCGAGGTTCGTGGTGGTGAACGCGTTGATCGACGTCTTGACCAGCAGTGGCTCGTCGTCGCGGCGGTCGAGCTCCGGCATGAGGTGCACGTGCCCGCTGTCCGGGTCGAACACGCCGCCGGTGCCGGGTTCCGAGTGCAGGACCCAGACGACGAGGTCGACGTCCGCGCGGGCCGCCGCCACCAGCGTGTTGACGCGGTCGGTGATGTCGGGGTTGTTGACGGCCTGCCAGGCCTCCCGCCTGCGGAACGACTCCTGGACGTCGATCACGATCAGTGCTTTGCGCATGGCACCAGACTCGTCGCAGGCTCGGCCGGTCTGTAGACACCATCCCGCCAGGGTGCGGACGGATCTGGTCAGTGGCGCGCCGGTCAGCGTGCTCGGTCAGATCTGGTTCCTGGCGCGTGTGCCCAGGATGATCGTCTCCGTGAAGCGGGCGACCGTGGCGGCGAAGTCGTCGTAGCCGAGGGCCAGCTCGGGATGTTCGGCATAGACCTGCGCGACCGCCGGTGGTGGGTGGGCGATCTGCCGCAGCGAGGCGGCGACCGCGCTCACGGCACCGACGATCTCCTGGGCGTCGCCTTCGGACAGGTCGGGGAGGATCACCCGGACCGCGGCCGCCATGGACTTGATCGAGAGGTGCGCCGCGAGCTTGAAACCGAACAGGTTCTCGACCGACACGTTGCGTTCGAGGTTCAGCGACGCGTGGGTGAAGACGTCGCAGAGGAACGGACGGTCGTCCAGCGTGGTGCCGAACGCCTCGCCGATCCCCTGGACGTCGCCGGTCGCGAGCGACTTCAGCTTGGCGGCGAGCACGTCCGACCAGTCCCGCCACGCGTCGACGCCGAGGCGAAGGTAGATGTCCTCGCGAGTCTCGAAGTAACGCAGCAGTGCGGACTTGTGCATGCCGACCTCGCTCGCGATGTCCGCGAGGCTGATGTCGCGTATCCCTTCGCGCTGGGCAAGCCGGAGGGCGGCCTCGAGGATCGCGGTCTGACGCAGCAGCTTCTGCTCTGGGCGCCGTGCCCGCTGGAAGTCGTCCTGGTCCCGCGACATGGTCATACGGTAACCACGACACCGGCGCATCACGCGGTCAAGTCCTGGTCACAGCAGTTTGTCCAGGGTGATCGGCAGGTCGCGGACCCGCCGGCCGGTGGCGTGGTGGACGGCGTTGGCGATCGCGCCTGCCACGCCGACGATGCCGACCTCGCCCGCGCCGAGCACGCCGAGCGGCATGGTCGGGTCGGGATCGCCGAGACACTCGATGTCGATGCGTGGGATGTCGGCGTGCACGGGCACGTGGTACTCGGCCAGGTTGGCGTTGACGATTCGCCCGGTGTCCCGGTCGACGAGGGTCTCCTCGCCGAGCGCGGCGCCGATCCCCATGACGATGCCGCCACGCAGCTGGCTGGCCGCCGTCTTGGCGTTGACGACGGTGCCGATGTCGAACACCCCCAGCCAGCGGGAGACTCGTACCTCGCCCGTGTCCTGGTCGACCCGCACCTCGCAGAACTGCGCGCCACAGGCGGCTTTCACGTAGCGGCGCCGGTCGCGGAGGAACTTCGTCATGAAGCGGACCTGCCCGCCCAGCTGTCCGAGGCGGGTGTCGGAACCGACGGTGGCGGTGAGGTGGTCGCGTCCGGCGAGGGTGAGGATCGCGCCGGGCGACTCGGCCGGTGACACCCCGGCACGGCGTGCGAGCCTGCGGAGGTCCCGTTTCAGCCTGGCGGTGCCCTCGAGGATGCTCGACGTGACGCTCGCGGTCTGCGCGGAACCGCCCGCCCCGGGCCCGGCGGGTAGGTCGCTGTCGCCGTACTCGACACGCACCGCCGCGAACGGGACGCCGAGCGAGTACGCCGTGACCTGGCCGAACGCGGTGGCCGAGCCCATGCCCATCTCGTGGAAGGCGCAGCGGAGGAGCACGGTGCCGTCGGCGGAGATGCGGAGGGTGAGGTTGGCGGGGAACTGCCAGGAGGGGTGGTAGGCGGTGGCGACGCCCATGCCGACGAGCCAGCGACCGTCGCGCATGGAGCCGGGCTCGGGAGTGCGGTCCTGCCAGCGGAACCGTTTGGCGCCACGGGCGTACGCCTCGCGGAGCCCGCGGCGCGCGAAGAGCTTGCCGTCGAGCGGGTTCCGGTCGGGCTCGTTGCGCATTCGGAACTCGATGGGGTCGAGGTCGAGCCGGTAGGCCAGCTCGTCGACGGCCGCCTCGAGGGCGAAGGAGCCAATGGACTCGCCAGGGGCACGCATCGAGGTGGTGGACAGGGCGTCGAGGGTGACCTGGCTCTGCTGCACGAGGATGTTCTCGGCGTCGTAGAGGTGGCGCGACTGGGAGACGACCTGCTCCTCGACGCCGCCGACCCGGCCGAGCTGGGTGACGCTCGTGTGGATCAGCGCCGTGAGCCTGCCGTCGTGGCCGGCGCCGAGCGCGACGCGCTGGGCGGACGGGGTACGGCCGCCGACCGTGCGGTAGACGCCTTCGCGGGTGAGCATCAGGCGCACGGGTCTGCCGACGACCCTCGCGGCGAGCACGGCGAGGATGGTGCCCGGCCAGACGTTGATCTTGCCACCGAACCCGCCGCCGACGAACGTGGAGATCACGTGCACGTCGGTGTGGCTGACTCCGAACTTGTGCGCGAGGTGCCGTCGGGTCCAGTCGATGTTCTGGGCGCCGTCGTACACGGTGAGGCGGTCGCCGGTCCACGCGGCGGTGGTGGCGTGGGGCTCCAGTGCGTTGTGGTGGTGCATCGGGGTGGTGAAGTGGAGGTCGACGGAGACGTCGGCGGCTTCGAGGGCCGCGTCGGCGTCGCCTTTGCCGCCCCCGCCCGGAATGAGCCCGCTGTTCTTCTGGGCGACGGCGTTGGGTAGTTCCCGCTCGAAGTTCGTCGTCGCGGGTAGTTGGGCGTAGCTGACACGCACGCGGCGGGCGGCGTCACGGGCCGCTTCGAGCGAGGTGGCGACGACGACGGCCACGGGCTGGCCGTTCCAGTGGACCTCGTCGGTGTTGAGGTAGTTGACCGTGGTCGACGTCGCGAGTGTCGACATGTTGACGAGGCTCGGCCTGGGTGGGGCCTTCATCTCCGGGGCGTTCTCGTGGGTGATCACGGCGAGGACGCCGGGAAGGCCGAGGGCATCCTCGGTGTCGACGGCGGTGATGCGGCCCCGGGTGACGGTGGCGTGCACGAGGGCGGCGTGGGCCAGGTCGGGGAAGGGGTACTCGGCGGAGAACCGGGCGGCACCGGTCGTCTTGACGTGCCCGTCGACACGGTTGAGCGGCTCGCCGAGGACACGGGTCCTCGTGGGAACCGGAGTGTGCGGGAGTGCCGGTGCCTGGGTCATGAGAGGTGCTCCGCGGGTGGGATCAGGGTGCGCAGGGTCGCCACGACGGTCCGCCGGGTCAGCTCGAGCTTGAACTCGTTGTCCGGCTGGGTGATGGCGTCCGCCAGCTCGGCTTCGGCCGCCGTGCGGAAGGCCTCTTCCGTCGCGGGGCCCTGTTTCAGGGTCTCCTCGGCTTTGAGCGCTCGCCACGGGCGGGTGCCAACGCCGCCCAGTGCCAGGCGGACCTCGGCCACCCGACCGGACTCCACCCGCAGCGCCGCGGCCACCGAGACCAGTGCGAATGCGTACGACGACCGGTCCCGGACCTTGCGGTAACGGGAGTTCGCCGCGACGGGTAGCGGCGGCAGTTCGACCGCCGTGATCAGCTCGTCCTCCGCCAGCGTCGACTCGAGTTGGGGCGTCGAGCCCGGGGTGACGTGGAACTCCGACATCGGGATCCGGCGTGGGCCCCTGGTGCTTTCCACCTCCACCGTGGCGTCGAGGGCGGTCAGGGCCACGCACATGTCCGAGGCGTGCGTGGCCATGCAGTGGGGGCTCGTGCCCAGGATCGCGTGGTTGCGGGTGAAGCCGGTCCGCGCCGCGCAGCCGGTGCCGGGCTCGCGCTTGTTGCACGGCATCGTCGTGTCGTAGAAGTAGTGGCACCTCGTCCGTTGCAGCAGGTTGCCGCCGACCGTCGCCATGTTGCGCAGCTGGCCCGACGCGCCCATCAGGATCGCCTGGGTCAGCATCGGGTAGCGGGTCCGGACCAACGGATGCGCCGCCAGGTGACTGTTCCGGACCAATGCCCCAATTCGGATATTACCCGTAGGTAGTTCGGTTACTTCGTTCAGCGGAAGGGACGTTACGTCGATGACGGTGTCGGGGTGTTCTATATCACTTCTGATCAGATCGACCAGATTTGTACCACCGCCCAAAATCTTGGCGTCGGGCGTGACGAAGATCGTTTTTACCGCTTCTTGAACGTCTGTCGGGCGAAGGTAGTTCAGTGGTCTCATCTGGCTGTGTCCTCGATCGCCGCGACTATGCCGTTGTAGGCCCCGCAGCGGCACAGGTTGCCGCTCATGCGCTCGCGGATCTCCTCGGCGGTCAGCGTGGGGGTCTTCGACACGTCTTCCGTTGCCGCGCTTGGCATCCCGGCTCTGTGCTCCGCCAGCATGCCGATGGCCGAGCAGATCTGGCCGGACGTGCAGTAGCCGCACTGGAAGCCGTCGTGGTGCACGAACGCAGCCTGTAGTGGGTGGTCGACGCCCTCGATGGTGGTGATCTCGCGGCCCTCGTACTGCATCGCCAGGGCCAGGCACGACAGGATGCGCTCGCCGTCCGCAAGCACCGTGCAGGCGCCGCATGCGCCCTGGTCACAGCCCTTCTTCGTGCCCGTGAGACCCACGTGCTCGCGTAACGCGTCGAGCACGCTCACTCTCGCGTCGATCTCCACCGGGTGGGTGGTCCCGTTGACGCGCATTCGTACCTCGGTCACCGCTGCGCTCCGTTCGTCGGCCGTGGTCCGGCTCGATTTCGAGCTTAGCGAAACGCCGTTGACTTAACAAGGCGACGGCGTTGCGTTAACCGAGTCGTGGTTGACCCAATTGGCAGATCGTCGATCGGGCGAACGGAGCAAGGTCTGACATGTACGTTCCGTGTGGGGACCCGGTGAAAGTCCACTCAGAAGAGTGGCTAACCTACGCAGCGGATTTCGTGGTCGGCGACTCTCGGTCGATAGACGGGCGTTACCGGCTTCCCGTTCAATTGACGAAGCAGCCGGAGGCATCCTTGGCACTCAACACGACTCCGCGCCGCCGTTTCGGCGTGGCTCTCGGTGTGGTTCTGACCGGCGTCGCTGCCGGCCTCATCGGGTTCGCGGGCGCCGCCAGCGCCCACACTCGCGACGTGAAGGCCGCCTGCGAGGGCGACACCACGACGCTGCAGCTCAACTTGCAGTCGTACGCGACGAGCAAGAAGAAGGAAAACCACGTCAAGGTCACCGACGGCACCGAGACGCTCGTGGACGAGGGCTTCCAGTCCAAGTTCGTGAAGAACTACAAGACGTCCGGCTCCGTGGAGCACACCTTCACGGTCGTCGTGACGGCGTGGGACGACAACGCGAAGTACGGCTTCACGCAGACTCTCCACGTGAAGGCCTGCGTCGCCGCGCCGCCGTCGTCGACCTCCGAGACCACGACCACTACCACCACGACGTCGTCGTCGACGACCGAGACCACGTCCTCCACCGAGGCTCCCCCGACGGAGACCACCTCGTCCACGGAGAACGTCGTGGCCCCGCCGTCCGTGACGCCGACCACCACCACGACGACGCCGGAGGTCAAGGAAGAGGCCCTCGCCTCGACCGGCGCGAGCATCGGCCTGCCGCTGGGCATCGCGGGCGTGCTGCTCGCGGGTGGCGCGGCGGCGCTGTTCGTCGTTCGTCGGCGCAGCAAGGCCTGACAGCCAGACCAGTACGAACGCAGAGGGCGGGGCCGCGCGGGTGCGGGCCCGCCCTCTGCGTTTGCGGACACCTCCGTACGGGTATGAAGCCCGTGTGACAACAGGACAGCTCACGCTCGGCGTCGAAGAGGAGTTTCTCCTCGTGGGGACCGACGGCCTGCTTTCCCGCTACGGTCCCGAGATCGCCGACGCGAGCGAAGGCGAGCACGTCGAGGCGGAGCTGAAGACCTGCCAGGTCGAGGCCATCACGTCCGTGTGCCGCACGCCGGAAGAGGTCCTCACCGAGCTGACGGCCATGCGGGCGGAACTGTCCGAGGCCGCCGTACGCAGGGGACTGCGGATCCTGCCGAGCGGCTGTCCGGTCATGCCGGAGACCGAACAGCAGGAGATCACGCCGAACCCCCGGTACCTCCGGATGGCCGACTGGTTCGGTGCGACCGTCCGTTCGGTGGCAACCTGCGGATGTCATGTCCACGTCGGCATCCCGGACCGCGAGACCGGCGTCCGGATCATCAACCAGACCAGGCCGTGGCTGCCCGTCCTGCTGACCATCACGGCCAACTCCCCGTTCGACGGCGCGGACACCGGCTACGCCAGCTGGCGCTACCAGGAGTGGTCCCGCTGGCCCTCGGCAGGGGCGCCACCGCTGTTCTCCGGACTCGACGAGTACGAGTCCACCGTGGACAGCATGCTGCGCTGTGGCGCGCTCATGGACCGCGCGATGATCTACTGGGACATCCGATTATCCGAACGGCATCCGACGGTCGAGTTCCGAATCAGCGACGTCGCGGTGACCGCCACGCACGCGACCCTGTTCGCCACGCTCGTCCGAGGTCTCGTCGCCCACGCGCTCGACACCGCCGCCCCGCCGCCCCAGCTGCCGCAGACGATCCTGCGTGCCAACCTCTGGCGCGCGTCGAGAGAAGGCCTGAGCGGCTCGGCACTGCACCCCGTGACCGGCGAGATGACGCCCGTCCAGTCCCAGTTGGACGATCTGGTCGAGCTGCTGGCGCCGGTGCTCGGCGAGGACCTCGAGTTCGTCAAGGCGGGGGTGGCACACCTGCGCGAGCGGGGGACCGGCGCGGCACGCCAACGCGCGGCGTACAACCGTCGTGGTGAGCTGATCGACGTCGTGGACGCCTTGACCGGCAAGTAGAGTCGGGCGTGTGGTCGTACGCTGCGCGCTCGTCTTCGGGCTGCTCGGCCTTTTCCAGGCCACACTCGGCCCCCTCATCCCACTGCTGAGCGACCGCCAGCACCTCGAACCGGCCACCGCCGGGCTCATCGTCACCGGCTTCTTCGGCGGCAGCCTGGTCAGCACGGCCATCGGCGGCGCCCTCAGCGACCGTTGGGCCCGCGGCCCGCTTTACGTCGTCTGTGCGGTGCTCCTCCTCGGCGGCCTCGTCCTGTTCGCCCTGCCGCTGTCGTGGCCGTTGCCGCTCGGGGCCGTGGTGGTCGCGGGCCTCGGGTTCGGCGGGCTCGTGCTGATCATCAACGCCGTGACGGCCGCGCGTGGCCTCGCCCACGTCAACCTCGTCAACGGCGCCTACGGACTCGGCGCGGCGGCCGGGCCTGCGCTCGTCAGCCTCACCCACGGCGGCTACCTCTTCGCGGTGGTCGCCGTCTGCCTGGTGGGCACGCTGCCGCTGCGCCTCGCCGCGCCTGCGGCGCCTCCCGCGCACGAGCGCCTGACGGTCGGCCCGACACTGCTCCTGTTCTGCGCCCTGCTGTTCTCGTACGCGGGCGTCGAGACGGGACTGTCGAGCTGGGAGGCGACCCAGCTGCGTGCGCACGGCTACGCACCGGACACCGCGTCCGCGCTCACGTCGCTGTTCTGGCTGGGGCTCGCCACGGGCCGCCTGCTCGTGCCCCTGGTGACGAGGAACTGGACGGCCGTCCGACTGCTGGTGACCACCCTGCTCGCGTGCGCGGCGAGCCTCACGCTGATCACCGTCGACGTCAGCGCGCCGACCGGGTACTTCCTGCTCGGCATGTTCGCCGGGCCCGTGTTCCCGACGACGCTCGCGTGGATCGCGGCCACGCTGCCGCACCCGCGACGGGTCACCGCGGTCGTGCTCACGGTGGCGATGCTCGGCAACTCGGTCGTCCCCACGGTGATCGGCTTCGGCATGCAGGCCACGTCCGACCTCGCGCTGCCGCTGTTCGTCGCCGTGGCGATGGCCTGCTGTCTTGGGGTCGTGGTGGCCCTGAGCCGCACTCAGAGGGTCGCGAGCAGGGAGTAGATCTCGTCGGCGGTGCCCGGCAGCGTCTCGTGCCCGTAGTCCGGGTAGGTGCGGTAGGACTTCTCACAGGTCAGCTTGTTGTACGCGGCGAACTGCGTGGACGGCGGGCAGACGCGGTCGGCGAGCGACACGGTCAGCAGCGTGCGTGCCCTGACCCGCGGCGCGAGGTGCTGCACGTCCACATAGCCGAGACGGGTGAAGATCTCGTCCTCGCGCCGGTGCAGGGGGTCGCGCTTGCGGAAGTAGGCCGCGATCTCGTCGTACGGCTTCTTCTCGAGGTCCAGCTCCCACGCACGCCGGTAGTCGCTCAGGAACGGGTACACCGGCGCGGCGAGCCTGATCCGCGGCTCCAGGGCGGCGCACGCGAGTGTCAGGCCGCCGCCCTGGCTGAAGCCGGTCGCGGCGACGCGGTCGGGGTCGACGCCGTCGAGTCCCATCACGATCCGGGCCAGCCGGGCCGTGTCGAGGAAGAGGTGCCGGTACAGCAGGTTGTCCGGCGTGTCGTCGATGCCGCGCAGCAGGTAGGTGGCCATGGACCAGCCCGCGACCGGGATCTCCTCGACGGACAGGCCGGCCTGGCCACGCATGTCGAGTGCCGCGACCGTGTGGCCGAGTGCCACGTACGGCAGCTTCGAGACCCACTCGCCGGAGTCGCCGGTGTAGCCGTGGAACTCCAGCACGGCCGGGCCCTGCGGCTCGACCGGCTGGAGGAGCTTCGCGTGCACCCGCGCGCCGCCGGTCCCGGTGAACCACAGGTGGGAACACCGGGCATAGGGCGTCTGGAACTCGGCGGGGACGATCTCCACGTCCGCAGGGGTGTCGTCGAGGGCGGCGAGCGCGCGTGCCCAGTACTCGTCGAAGTCGGCAGGCCGGGGGTTGGTGCCCTGGTAGGTGAGCAGGTCGTCGAACGGCATGTCGAAGGTCAGCGGCACGGGTGCTCCTCTGTTCGGCGTCACCTCCACCCTATGGTGGTCAGAGTGGGGCGAACAGGTCGACGACGGTGCCGTCCGGGTCCTCGACACCCGCGTATCGCTGTCCCCAGAACGCATCCCACGGCGGCCGGTGACCGCGGTACCCGGCGTCGACCAGCTCCTGGTAGGTCTTGTCGACGTCGGCGCACAGGAAGGCGAGATTCACGCGGTGGCCGCCGGTCGGTTTCGTCCATTCCGGAGCGAATGACCGGATCGTGTCCACTGTGTCCCACGCGATCCGCAGACCGCCGGGCAGTTCCACGTCCACGTGTGGCTCGTTGTCGCTGTCGAGTGGGACGTCGAGGCCGAGGCGGCGGTAGAAGGCCAGCGAGGCACCCATGTCCTCGACGACCAGGCCGATGAGGCCGAGTTTCGGTGTCATGCCCACGACGCTAGGCGTCCGCCGGGCCGGGGTCTTGAAGGAATCGGACGTCACTCGTCGGCGGGCGCGGCCACCGGGATGTCGTTCGCGGCGGCCCAGGTGGTGATGTCCTGGTTCTGGATGGCGGTGGACATCAGGTCCGGGAACTTGTCCGGGGTGCACGCGAACGTGGGGATGCCCATCGCCGCGAGCGCCGCCGCGTTGTCGTGGTCGTACGCCGGGGCGCCGTCGTCGCTCAGCGCGAGGAGGCAGACGACCTGCACGCCCTCGGCCTTCAGCGCCTGTGCGCGCTGCATCATCTCCTCCTCGTTGCCGCCTTCGTACAGGTCGGTGACGAGCACGAGAACCGTGTCGCGCGGCGTCTCGATCCTGGTCTGGCAGTAGGCGAGTGCCGCGTTGATGTCCGTGCCGCCACCCAGCTGGATGCCGAAGAGCAGCTCGACCGGGTCGGTCAGGGAGTCGGTGAGGTCGACGACCGACGTGTCGAACGCGATGATCTGCGTGCGCAGCGAACGGATCGACGCCAGCACCGCGCCGAACACGCTCGCGTACACGACAGAGCTGGCCATCGAGCCGCTCTGGTCGAGGCACAGCACGATCTGCTTGCTGACGTTCGGCAGGCGGCGGCCGTAGCCGACCAGGCGTTCCGGCACGACCGTGTGGTGATCCGGTTGGTAGTGCTTGAGGTTCTTGAGGATGGTGCGGTTCCAGTCGATGTCGGACTGGCGGGGGCGGTTGGTGCGGTTCGCGCGGTGCAGGGCACCGGTCACCGCCTGCCGAGTCGGCTGGGCGAGGCGTTTCTCCAGGTCGTCGACCACCTTGCGGACGACGGCACGCGCGGTGTCCCGTGACCGCTCCGGAATGGCGTGGTTGAGGGAGAGCAGGGTGCCGACCAGGTGCACGTCCGGTTGGACGGACTCCAGCAGCTCGGGTTCCAGCAGCAGCTCACGCAGACCGAGGCGTTCCATGGCGTCACGCTGCATGACCTGGACGACCGAACTGGGGAAGTAGCCCCGGATGTCGCCGAGCCACCGCGCGACGCGCGGGGAGGAGTTGCCGAGGCCGCCCCGGCGGTCCTCGTCCCTGTCGTACAGGGCTTTCAGCGTCGAGTCGCGCTTGGCGTCCACACCGGACAGTTCCGTGCCGGTGCCGTCGGCGTCCTCGCCGCCGAGGATCATCCGCCACCTGCGCAGGCGTTCGCTCATCGGAGAAGCTCCAGGATCCTCGGCACGACAAGGGAGGCGCGGTCGCGGTCGAGCGTGGTGTCGTCGGCCCGCACGCCCGACGCGCCCTCGCCTCGGTCGATGCGCCTGACGCGCAGGCCGATGTCGCGGCGTTCCGTCGCGGTGAAGTCGGCGAACGTCCTGCGCAGCAGGGGAAGCAGGTGGTCGAACAGCTCGGCGTCGACGCTCGTGGTCCAGCGGTCGACGATCTCGAGCAGCTCGGGTTCGTGCACCAGCAACGCGGCCTCGCCGGACAGGAAGCCGTCGAGCCAGCCCGCGGCCTGTGTGGCGTCCGAGGCGAGGGACAGCCTGCGGGACAGGCGGGCGGCCGCGTCGGCGACGTCCAGGAGGCCCGCGTCCAGGAGCAGCCGCACGGCGCGGCCCGCGATGACGCCCGGCACGCCCTGCCGGTCCGCGACCGACCGCAGCGCGCCCAGCCAGACGACCCGCAGCTCCGGCTGGTCGAGCAGGCCGATGCCGCGCTGCACGCCGTCGATCAGCTCCCGCACGTCGGCCGCCGCGTCCTCGTCGAGCGCGGTGCACGCGGCGGCCAGGCCGACCGTGACGCGGGTGATGATGCCGGTCAGGACGCGTTGCACCAGCTCGGTGTCGGCCCGGCGGACGTTGCCGTAGCGGCGGACCCGTGCCATCGGCTCGACCGCGGCCATGAGCCGGGTGATGTCGTGCTGGCGGGCCGCGCGTTCGTCGAGTGCGGCGAGGACGTCCGCTAGCGCGGCGGGCAGGTCGGCGGTCAGCGTGGTCTCGACGAGCGTGCTCAGCACGGCGATGTCGGCGTCGGCGGTGCGCTGCGCGACCACGGCCGTCGCCGCCGACTCGATGGTCGTGCCGAAGCCGCTGGCCTCGATGAGCGCGACCTCCAGCTCCGGCTTCCACTCCAGGGTCCAGGTCTCCCGGAAGGTGCCCTTGGTGCGGGAGGTCTCCGCCTGCTCGCCCCAGGGGACCTCGAGCAGCTGCAGCCGGTGGAAGAGCTTGCTGCGCTCCAGGTGCGACGGGGTCCGCAGGTCGAGGTCCAGGTCCTGCTCCGCGGCGCTCTGCTTGAGGCGCAAACGTTTGCGGGTGGCGGCGAGGTCCATGGCGAGCGGCACCATCGGGGTCTCGGGTGGCACGCGGCCGAGGATGTCGCCGACGAGCAGTTTGCGGGCCACGAGTCGCATCGGGACGTCCGACCCGCCACACAGGACCGCCTGGCACGACTCGAGCACCTCGGGGAGACCGGGGTGCGGCCGGTCGCGGATCGCGGCGAGTGTCCTGGTGAGACGGACCGCCTCGATGACGGCGGCCGACGACACGTCGACCTGCTCGCGGCGCAGCAGGTGCGCGACGCGGACGAGCCAGCGCCCGACGACCTCGTCCTTGGCGGTGAACAGGTGGTGGTACCAGCCGGGGGACTCGATGCCCGCGCCGTAGCCGCTCATCCTGGCGAGCCGCGTCGAGGTCCACGGCACCCAGGTGGCGGCGACCTTGGTGGTGCGTAGGCCCTTCAGGAGCTGGTTGTCCGCGGTCTGGGTCGGGAACTCCGACGGCACGAGGGTCGGTGCGTGCCAGGCGCCGCAGACGACCGCGATCGTCTCGGCCCCGCTGCGGATCGCGGCCCGCAGCACGCGGCGCATGGCCGCCTCGCGTCGCCGGGTGCGCAGGTCGGGGGTGTGTCCCTCGCGGAGGGCAGCCATCGCGTCGAGTACCGCGGTGAACACGTCGAGGCCGTGGTAACGCAGCTCGACGGCGTCCTCCCACCAGCGCTCCGGGTCGTCGAAGCCCGCGGTCTCCGCGAGGGTCTTGATGGGGTCCATCGGTGCCTCGGACTCGTCGTCGTCCTCGAGGACGAGCGAGATCGCCGCGGGCAGGTCGAGGAAGCGGACCTCGCGTTCGTGCTCCAGGGCCCAGCGCAGCGCGACCCACTCGGGCGAGAACACCGCCATGGGGTAGAAGTTGGCCGTGGAGGGCGCGTCCACCGCGTACACGAGACCGGCGACCGGTGGCCGCATTCCCTGTGCGGCGGCGAGTGGCGCCACCGCGTCCAGTTCGGGCGGTCCCTCGATCAGCACGATGTCCGGGTCCAGCTCGGCCAGTGCCCCCGACACCGCGCGAGCCGACCCCGGCCCGTGGTGCCGGATCCCGAGGATGTGGACCTGGCTCACGCCGCAAGCTCCGCTCACGCCGCTCACGGCCTCCCCTCGCAGGCTCGGTGACGCCGTTCGTCGGCGTGGTGCCGACGGTTCGCTCCGCAAGCTCCGCTCACATCAGCTCTCGGCATGCCCGGTAGAGGTCGTTCCACGGCTTCCGCTCCCGGACAACGGCTTCCAGGTACTCCTGCCACACGATCCGGTCCTGCACCGGGTCCTTGACGACCGCGCCGTGCAGGCCCGCCGCGACGTCGCCTGCCCGGACGACGCCGTCGCCGAAGTGGGCGGCCAGTGCGATCCCGTTGGTGACCACGGAGATGGCCTCCGCCGTGGACAGCGTGCCCGACGGTGACTTGATCTTCGTGCGGCCGTCCTCGGTGACGCCGTCACGCAGCTCGCGGAACACGGTGACCACGCGGCGGATCTCGTCGATGTTCTCCAGCTCGGCGGGCAGGCTCAGCGACTCGCCGAGCTGCTTGACCCGCAGGCGGACGATCTCCACCTCGGCCTCGGGGTCGTCGGGCAGCGGCAGCACGACCACGTTGAAGCGGCGCTTGAGCGCGGCGGAGAGGTCGTTGACGCCTCGGTCGCGGTCGTTCGCGGTGGCGATGATGTTGAAGCCCGCGCGGGCCTGGACCTCGCTGTCCAGCTCGGGGATCGGCAGTGTCTTCTCGGACAGGATCGTGATGAGCGCGTCCTGCACGTCCGACGGGATGCGGGTCAGCTCCTCGATCCGTGCTATGCCACCGGTTTCCATCGAGCGCAGGACCGGGCTGGCGACGAGCGCCTGCTGTGACGGGCCTTCCGAGAGGAGGCGGGCGTAGTTCCAGCCGTAGCGGATGGACTCCTCCGCGGTGCCGGACGTGCCCTGCACCAGCTGGGTGGAGTCGCCGGAGATGGCGGCGGCGAGGTGCTCGGACAGCCAGGTCTTCGCGGTGCCGGGGACGCCGAGCAGGAGCAGTGCGCGGTCGGTGGCGAGGGTGGCGATGGCGACTTCGATGAGCCGCCGTGAGCCGAGGTACTTCGGCGTGATGACGGTGCCGTCGGCGGTCTCGCCACCCAGGACGTACGTGGCGACCGCCCAGGGTGAGAGCACCCAGTTGGGCGGCTTGGGCCGGTCGTCCTGCTTGCGCAGTGCCGTCAGTTCGTCGGCGTGCTGTTGTTCGGCATGCGCGCGAAGCACGTCCGTCATGACGCCACCTCGCTTGCTGCGTGGCGTCGGAACGCTCCGCAGGCTCGGTGGCGCCCTGAATATCGACGGGTCGCTGCGCAGGCTTCGCTCACGTGAACTCCTGGAGGATGGTGGCGCGGATGGACAGTGCCTGGGAGATGCCGCGCAGGATGCGGCGGGTGCCCTTGTGGTCGGACTCGAGGGTGAGCAGCCACGCCTCGACGGCGGCGAGCGCCGCCGGGTGCAGGTGCTCCGCGAGTGCGGCGGCGGAGAGCTGGAGGACGTTCTCGGCCTTGTTGGCGCGCAGGCGGTTGACGATGTTGACGGAGAACCCCGGTGGCCACGGCCCCGGCGCCGCGGCGAGGAGACCGCCGAAGCGGGCGTCGATCTTCTTGTGGCCCTCGAGGATGGCCGTGGCCGCCTCCGGGGTCAGTGCGGCGATCAGCTCCGGGCTGGCCTGGTGGCGGGCGAGTGCCGTGAGCCATTCCTGGTTTCGTTGGCGCAGCGCGGCTTTCGTCCACCCGACGAGCGTCTCGGCACCCGCCTCGCCGATCTGGTCGATGTCCCAGGTGGTGAGCGGGGTGGCGGCGAGGATCTGGATGAGCCACGAGGCCGCGCGGCCGTAACCGGGCTCGCGGTGGTCGGTGATGCCGTCGCGGCGGGCGGCCTGGTCGGGCTCGTCCGGCAGGTCGCCCGCGAGGAGCCTGGCGCGTTCGGCCATGCGCTGTGCGCGTTGTGACTCCGGCAGGCGGTCGAGCAGAGCGGCGGCGGCCGCCCGGACGGTGGCCGCGCGGTCGTCGAGCGCCCGCTCGAGTAATGACTCGTCCTGTGTGGACAGACCGGTGTGGAGGGTGTCGAGGAGGCTCGCGCGGACGGCGGCCTGCTCGTCGGCCCAGGTGTCCTCGATGAGGGTGCGGGCGAAGTCCGGCTCGGTGGCGCGGAGGTCGGTGAGGAGGGCGAGCCGGTCGGCGCGGGTGCCGGTGGCGAAGCGCTCGACGACGTCCTCCGGCGGGACGGTCGCGGCCCAGCTCCACGAGGGGTTGCGCTGGGCGAGCCAGCTGCCGCGCGGTCCGACGACCTGCTTGACGAGTGGGCGGGTCGCGGCGTTGGCGGTGCCGAAGCGGAGCAGGTCGACGACGAGCCGGTAGGGCGGGCGTCTGCCTGCCTTCCGTGCGGAGGCGAGCCAGTGGACGGCGAGTAGTTCGGGGCCACCTTCGACCCGGATGGCGCGGTCGAGGAGCAGTCGGAGGAGCTGGGTGGCGGCAGGTGAGCACTCCGGCCGGTCGTCGGGTGCCGCGGGTGGGGCGTGGGTGCCGCGCCAGGTGGGTGGCGTCCACCCGGCCCTCCGGTAGCCGGCCGCGAGCGCGGCACCGGCGAGCACGGCGGCCTCGGCACTGTCGGCTTCGACGCGGCCCGCGCCCTCCACGTCGAGGTCGTCGAGGGCGAAGGTGCGGCGGCTGGTGCCGACGAGGGCGGTGCTGAGGAGGTCGTCCCAGGTGGTCACAGGGCCACCAGCTTGTCGTCGATCTCGACGCTGAGGGGGTGGAGGCGCTCGTCGCTCCACTCGGCGAAGACGTGGACGGGGTGGCCGCCGGAGAGGGCGAGCAGCTGCCAGACGTCGGTGTCGGGGGCGAGGGTGAGTGCGGCGCCACCAGCGTCGACGAGGAGCGGCGGGTCGGCGGGGACGACGGTCATGTCGGCGAGGGCCATGGGGATGCGGCGTAACCAGGGGTTGCCCGCGAGCCAGCGGGCGGCCTGGTCGAGCGCCCCTCGGACGTCGGTGGGGTGGGGGAGCCCGGCGCCCTGGGTGATCTTGGGTTCGTCCCCCGTGAGCAGCGCTCTTCGCGGCTCGCCACCCGGGTAGCGGGCGACCTCGCCGTCGACGACGGAGCCGAGCACGTGGGCGACGTTCAACGCCTGCCCGGCCGCGGCGAAGTCGAGGAGGATGACCGTTTCGCCGGTGCGTTCGCCGTACAGCCAGGTCCGCTGGGAGAGCAGCCGGTCGTCCTCCTCCTGGCTGAGGCCCACGACCCACCACCGGTCGGAGACCCGATCGCCGACCTCGTCCTTGCGGCGGGACCAGCCCAGGACCGTGCGGAGGTCGCCCATGGCGGCGTCGTCCAACTGGTCGCGCCGTCGCCAGGCACGCACGGCGAGGTACCAGCGGCCCAGCTCGCCGAGGAGGTGGGGCGCCCAGTCGTTGCGGGCGTGGATGGCGCTGCCCATGGCCCGGACGCGGTCACCGAGGCCGCCGACCTGGGCATCGACCAGACGGGCGCCCGCGGTGTCCCAGAAGCTCGGCGGCTGTCGTCGTGCGCTGGCCAGCCCTTGGCGGACGATGTCGTGCAGCCACCGCTCGAAGTCGTCGATGCCGGCCGACATGAGGGACTTGCGTTCGGCCAGGCGCTTGGCCTGCGCTTCTGGGTCGGGTGGTTTGTCGGTTTTGGGGGTGGCCTTGCGGCTGGCGCGCTGGGCGGCCCAGTCGGCGGCGAAGGGCTCGGCGTGCTCGAGGTCGGCGACCACTCCGTCGTTGGTGGACCAGAGGAGAAGGAGGGCGAGGCCGTGTTTGCACGGCTGTTTGCGGCTGGGGCAGGTGCAGCGGAAGGCGGGTTCGGGGGCGGCGATGTCGACGGTGACCTGGTAGGGGGCTCGTGCGCTGCCCTGGCACTTGCCCCAGACCAGGGAGTCGTTGCTGCCCAGCTCGGACCAGGTTCGAGGGTTGGCGAGCCCTCGAGCGGCCTTGGCGGAGCCGGCGTCCGGTGCGTGACCGAGTACCTGAGCCACCGTCCAGCGTGATCCCAAGCTTCCTGGTCCTCTCCTGTGTCCGCTTGGCCGCCAGACTATCCGGCACCACCGACAGTGAGCGGTCGCGTGGTCCTGAGGGGCGGGGTTGGGTGGGCGGGTCGACAGTCAGCAGGCAATGGCGCGGAGTGTGGCATATATGCAACACTACTTGGTGCGTGCAACGCCGAAGCGGAGGTGAACGTTGTGTCGACTGCTCCGACGACGTATTGGGATGATCTGGCCGAGGACCTCAAGGACCCGGAGTTCCTGCGCTCGTACATCACCGAGAGTCTGCGGGTGTCGACGATCGACCAGCTCGTACACGATCTCGATGAGGCGCGGATCGGCCTGGGGCTGTCGAAGGCTGACCTGGCACGTGCGATCAGCGCCGACCCTGCCGTGGTCCGTCGGCTGTTGACCCTTGGGCATCGCAATCCCACGATCGGTACGGTCGCTGAGGTGGCTGCCGCCCTGGGGTTGAGAGTGGCGCTGGTGCCGATGACCGATGAGGAGCGGGAGCAGGTGGCGGAGCCTCTTCGTTCGGGAACGGTGAAGGATCCGGAGGAGTTGGCGCGGAAGTTCGCGGGTGCCCGGGCCTCGTGATCGGGCTCAGTGCAGCGAGCGGGGGTTGCGCTTCAGGTACTCGTCGCCGAGGGAGCGAACCGCGGCGTAGTCAGTCGAGGACAACTCCGTACGAAAGGGCTTGTCCCTGCCGTCGATGATGGTGAGCAGAGGTTTGTCCTGGCCGCGGGCCTCGTAGTCCAGGAGGCAGAACAACCGGTAGTGGTGCCGTCCCGGTCCGTCCTTGCGGACCTCGAACCAGCCGGTCATGTCTCCGTGCATGGCTTCCCAGGCGCCACCGCCTGCGAATCGTTTGGGAGGTGCGGCGGCGACAGCGTTCAGGACCGCGAAGAACTTGGCACGCACTCCGGCGGGACAGGTCTCACGAAGAAAGACGCGCCCAGGCACGGTCTCGTCGGGGTCGTCGTCCACATGGCGCTGGAAGAAGACGATGGCGTGTGCGTCGTCGGAGGATGGCCTGGTGCGGACCTGAGGTGGGGGATTCGAGCGGGAGTTCTTACGAGCCGACACCGCTGCCACGATAAGAACGGCCGTTCGATGATGCGAGTCGACACACGTGCGACACAGAAGTTGACGACGCAAATGACGTGATGTGCATGCCGCCGTCGACGCGCGCGATTGCGAAACGCACGTTCTGCAGTATCAGGCAGGCATTTCCTGGAGTTACTCGAGCTGTGCGGCCAGGTTCAGGAAGCTGTCGGCGTACAGGTCGCAGTCGACGTCGGCTGCCTGGTCGGCTTGTTTGTTCGGGCCTTTCTCCAGTGGTCGGCTCAGGAAGGCTGTTCGTAGGCCGGCTTTGCGGGCGCCGACCAGGTCCCACTTGTGGGCGGCGACCATCAGGATCTGTTCCGGTTGCACGTCCAGTAGGGCCGCCGCTGTCTGGTAGACCGCCGCGTCTGGTTTGTACGCGTGGGCCAGTTCGGCGGACAGGACGCAGTCGAACGGGAGGGCCGCGGCCTTCACCAGGTGGGTGAGCAGGGCTACGCCGCCGTTCGACAGGGTGGCCGTGACGTGTTTCGCCCGCAGGCGGGCCAGGCCCGATACCGAGTCGGGCCACGCCGGTAGGCGGTGCCACGCCAGCACCAGGCGGTCGCGGGTTTCGTCGTCGGCTTCGACGTCCAGTTCGCGTAGTAGGTCGTCCAGTGACTCTCGGTGCAGGGTGTCGAGGTAGGCCCAGTCGCGTTCGCCGGAGCGGACGCGGTTCATCGACGGGATGTAGCGGTCGCGCCAGCGTTCTGCGAAGTCGCCCGCGTCCACGTTCGGGAGTAGCTGGGCCACCTGGTCGGCGACGCCGGTGTACCAGTCGACCGTGGTGCCGAAGATGTCACACGCCACGACGCGAATGTCCATGCCTTACAGGCAACCACACGTGCGCTACACGGCGCTCGGGTTGAGTTGTGCGAAGCCCTCCTGTCGTTGGTACGGGAAGTACGGGTACGGCGCCGTAGTCGTGCTCGCCGCGTCCAGGCGTGCGACCTGGTCGGTGGTCAGTTCCCAGCCGGCCGCGCCCAGGTTCTCGCGTAGCTGGGTCTCGTTGCGGGCGCCGATCAGGACTGATGACACCGTCGGCCGACGCAGCAGCCAGTTCAGTGCTACCTGCGGCACTGTCCTCTCTGTCTCCGCCGCGATCTCTTCCAGCGTGTCGACCACCCTGTACAGCAGGTCGGTTGACACCGGGGGGCCGTACGACGCCGTCTGGTGCAGGCGGCTGGTCGTCGGCAACGGGTTGCCTCGGCGGACTCGGCCTGTCAGGCGGCCCCAGCCGAGTGGGCTCCACACCACCGCGCCGACGCCCTGGTCCAGGCCCAGCGGCATCAGTTCCCACTCGTAGTCGCGGCCTACCAGCGAGTAGTACACCTGGTGCGCCACGTACTTCGTCAGGTGGTGGCGGTCGGCCGTGGACAGGGACTTCATCAGCTGCCAGCCCGCGAAGTTGGACACGCCCAGGTAGCGCACCTTGCCGGCCCGCACCAGGTCGTCCAGCGTGGACAGCGTCTCCTCGATCGGGGTGCCCGCGTCGAAGGCGTGTAACTGGTACAGGTCGATGTGGTCGGTGTCCAGGCGACGTAATGCCGCGTCGCACGCTCCGAGCAGGCGGGATCTGGACGAACCGCCAGAATCGTCGGTGCCCAGTGGCAGTGTCGTCTTCGTGGACACCAACGCCCGGTCTCGGCGGCCCTCCAACGCGCTGCCCAGGACCTCCTCCGACGCCCCGTCCGAGTACACGTCGGCCGTGTCGAACATCGTGACGCCCGCGTCAAGGCAGATGTCGACCAGCCTGCGGGCCTCGTCGACGTCCACCCTGCCCCAGTTGCCGAACAACAACTCCCCCCGGCCGCCGAACGTGCCTGCCCCGAACGCCAGTGCCGGCACCCTGAGGCCCGACGCGCCCAGCCTTCGCTGCTCCATTACGTCTCCTTAATGGGACTGCTGTCCCGTTAAGGGTAGCACGGTAGCGTCGGGGCATGGAGCGACCGGGTGGGCGGACCGCGCGGGTGCGGACATCGGTGCTGCAGGCCGCAGGTGACGCCCTGGCCGAGCAGGGGTTCGCCAACCTCGACCTCGGGGATCTCGCGAAGCGTGCGGACGTCGGCAGGACGACCGTCTACCGGCGCTGGGGCTCGGTCACGGCCGTGGTCACCGACCTGCTCCTGGAGATGGCGATCGAGTCCGTGCCCCGCGTCGACACGGGGTCACTCACCGACGACCTGCGGGCGAACGCGCGGCTGGTCGTCAGGACGCTCACCCACCATCGCCAGGGGCCGCTCTTCAAGGCGGTCATCGCGGCCGCGACCTGGAACGAGGTCACCGCGGGAGCGCTGACACGGTTCTACGACACGCGGATCAAGGAGTGGGCGCCGTGTGTGACGGACGCCGTGCGGCGGGGTGAGGTGCCGTCGGACACCGACGCCGAGGAGGTCGTCAAGGCGGTGTCCGCGCCGCTGTACTACCGGTTCATGACCGGGACGGGCGAGCTGGACGAGGCGGTTGCCGACCGGGCGGCCGACGCGGCCGTGGCTGCCGCGCGAGCGGGGGTCTTCAGCAGAGCGAACGGCGCCAGATGAGCGCTTCCGCCGGCGTGGCGGCCATGTCCTCGTACTCGAGGTCGCTGGCTGCGGCGTCCTCGTCGGCGAAGCGGTAGGGCAGCACCACGGTGATGGCCATGCTGTCCGCGTGCTCGAGGTGCACCATGATCGCGTCGGTCTTCTCGCTCGTGACGTCGCTCACCAGCGCCGCTGCCCGCAGGTCGTTCGCCTCGGCGGACATGCCGTTGACCAGGCTCGTCAGCACCTCGGACGGGTTCGGGTCGTCCGTCTCGCCCGTGTCGGCGGCGAACACCTGCTCTTCACCCTCACGGGTGATGGCCGCACCGTAGGGGTAGAACTCCCCGTGTTTGCGCAGCATCTCGTCCGCGAACGGCAGCACGGTGTTCAGCAGGCGGTCGAGGTCGGACTGCACGTGTTCGGAGGTGGTGTCACGCCAGGTCGTCACCTCCGCATTGTCCCCCATTGGTGACCGGGGGACGGCGACCAGTCCGGCCACCGTCCCCCGGGAGATGCGTCAGCCGTCGATGCGCTCCATCACGCCTCGTGACCGCTTGCCGTTCGCCCACAGCTGCTCGACCTGTGCCTGCTCGTTGTCGTCCGGGTAGGCGTTGGTGCACGACGGGCCGGGGCCACCGCCGGACATCAGCTCGGAGCAGGGGCCCTCGTAGTGGTCGGGCAGACCGAGCACGTGGCCGGTCTCGTGGGCCGTGATCCTGATCGTGTAGTACTGCTCGGCCTGGGTGTAGTCGATGAAGACGTAACCGTTGCCGTGGCCGTCGGTGTAGGCGTAGGAACCGCTCGGGTCGCTGCCCTCGTAGAAGTCGAGTGTCGCGGCCGACGGGTTCTCCACCAGCTGCACGTTCGACACCGACGAGTTCCAGTTCGCCACGCCCGCCGCGATCTGGCTCGCGAAGCTCGGCGCGCCGGACGCGTCGTAGTAGACAGTCACCGCCTGTGGGGTCACGTCGGCGGCGGCCGGGACCGTGGTGGCCACCATTGGCGCGACGACCAGCGCGGCGCCCGCTGCCACGGACACGAAGGTCTTCCTGATCATGAGACACCTCGCAGGGAATTCAGCAGGGAAACTCCTGTCGACGTTAGGAAGGGCCCCGGCGCGGGCGTCACCGACTTTCGTCGGTTCCGACCGTTGGTAAATTGCCACGAAATTCGGCGTGTTGACATGGATCAGCCGAAGTGGTGGGATTCGCCACCCGAATGCCGAGCGACACCAACACACAGTGGGTCTCCAGTGGACATTCACCACTCGGGCGGTCAATTGTGGAGGGAATCTTTGTGGGCCACGCTGTTGCACATGGTGAGCGAGCTGCAACGACGCAAGACGGCCCTGGTGTTCACGGCGATGGACGTCGACTCGGACGGATTTCTCGAGCGGGAGGACTTCGCGGCGCTGACCGAGCGGTGGACGGACCACCGTGGCCTGGCACCCGACTCCCCTGAGGCCGCAGGGCTTTCCGGGATCATGATGGGCTGGTGGAAGACGCTGCTCGCGGCGTCCGACGTGGACCGTGACAGGAAGGTGACCGTCGAGGAGGTGCTGCTCGTCGTCGACCGCCTGGCCGCCGACACCACACCGGTCGTCGCCACCGCCACCGCCATGTTCGCGGCGATCGACGCCGACGGGGACGGGCGGATCTCGGCCGCCGAGTACCGCGAGCTGATCGAGACGTGGAACGGCGTGCCCACCGACACCGACGAGGTCTTCGCCGAGCTGGACCTCGACGGCGACGGCTACCTCTCCGAAGCCGAGTTCGTCGAGCTGTGGACGGAGTTCTGGGCAGGTGACGACCCGAACGCGGCAGGCACCTGGGTGTTCGGCCGGTTCGAGCTGCCACTGTTCGTCTAGTGGCCGCCTGTCGCGGCCACGTGTGCCGCCGTCAGTGTCAGCGTGTGTCGGGTCGTCACGCCGTTGACCGTCACCGCGATCGTCACGGTCGACGGGCGCAGCGCGGTCAGCTCGCCCGTCGCCGGGTCGAACACCGCGGTGTGGTACCGCTTCGCGTCCTTCTGTTGTCCGATGTGGACGTTCGGGGACGCGGACCACCTGGCCGACACCGGGTAGGCGACCGGCACGGTCCGGCCCGCCTGCTGGAGGTTCGCGCTGACCACCGCGCTCTGCCCGACCCGGAGGGAGTCGGGTGCGGTCACGGTGAGTGTGTCGACGTGCGGACGCACCTCGGCGGCCAGCCAGTCGTCGCGGGTGCCGCGGGTGTCCACGCCCCACATGGACCAGCCCGTGAAACCGCCTTCGCTCGGTAGGGTCGAGGGGTTCTTACCGGAGTTGCCGTTGACGAAGTAGGGCACGCCGTCGACATGGCCGGCGTGGAACGTGCCGACATGGGCACCGATGAACGCGGTGCCCTTGCCGGTGCGGTCCTGGAAGTCGGACAGCCACGTCTCGATGGTGGCGGCCTCCTTGCGGTCGGACAGCTCGCTCGCGCGGGCGGGCGTCGGGTCGCGTGGTGGCACGTGCTCCACGAGCACCACGGACCTCACGTGCCGGTCCCTCGCGGCCTTGCCGAGCTCCGTGCGCAGGCGGCCGAGCTGGGTCCAGTCGCTCGCCCTGAGGTTGATGCCGGACGTGTCCATGGTGATGAACCGGGTGCCCCGGTGGTCGAACACCTGTTGTGTGTCACCGAAGACGGCGCGGAAGTTGTCGAGGCTGTCGTTGCCGCGCTCGTGGTTGCCCGGCACGTAGTAGTAGGGGAGTGTGCCGCCCAGTTCCTCGTCGAGGACCTGGGCGGCCAGCGCGAAGTCCTCTGGCGACGCCTCGTCGACGAGGTCGCCGTTGACGATCAGGAAGTCCGGCTTCGCGGCCCTGATCTCGCGCAGCGTGCGGCGGGCGTTGCGGACGATGTCGCTGTCCGGGTCGCGGGCGACGAACTGGGCGTCGGACATGACCGCGAAGCGCCAGTCACCACCGGCGCTGCCGTGGATGATCGGGTCCTGTTCGACCGGCTGAGGTGGCACGTCGAGTGGCGGCGGGACCAGCGCGGTGACGTCGTCGATCACCAGGTCACCCTGGTAGCTGTTGGTCGCCACTGTCTCGGCACCGTAGAAACGCCGCAGTGTCAACGGGTACACGGTCCCCGCGGGTACCGGGAACTCGAGCTGGCGCCAGCCGGTGAAGGTCAGGTAGCCGGCGCGGAAGGCGGGTAACAACACGCCGTTGCCGTCCCACGCCTGGAGACTGGCCCACTCGCCCTTGCCGGTCGAGTTCACCCACACCCGGATCGCCTTGGGCTGTCCGGGAACCACCGTGCCCGCCGGGGCGACCGCGCCGCCGGTGCGGGTGCCGGTGCTCTGGGTGAAGTCGTACGTGAGGCGCAGGCCCTGGCCGGTGTGGCCGGCCGCGGGCGCGATGGCGCCGGTGGCACGCTCACCGAGGAACGTCCAGCCGGTGGGGTCGGTGAAGTCGGCGACGGAGACCTCGGTGAGGCCGACGGTCACCGGCAGCACGGACCTCCTGCCGAGGACGTCGATCGTGATGAGCGCGGAACCCGTGTCCCGCCTTGGCTTGACGGTGAACTGCCCGTCGGCGTTCGGTGTGACGTCGAGCAGGTCCCTGTCGTAGGTGAGGGTGACGTCACCGGGCTCGACCGGCGCGCTCGTGCCCTCCTCGTCGTAGCCGAGGACGCCGAAGGTGGTGGACTCGGCGGTGCCCGTGAGCGCGAGCTGCTCCTTGGTCGGGGCGGTGCGCCGGACCGGGCCGAGCACGGTCAGGGTGATCTCGCCCTTCGCGGCACGGTCCTCGGCGACTACCTTGGCCGCACCTGGTTTCCGGCCCGTGAACACGCCATTGTGGACGGTTCCGTTACTGGTGCGCCAGCGCGGGTTGCCCTTCGCCGGGCCGTAGGTCTCGTCATAGCCCGCTGCGGTGAGGGTGCGGTGCAGGCCCTGGAGGACGCGCTCGGGATGGCTCGGCGCGACCGCGGACGCGCCCGAGGCCCGGGTCGCGTCGAGTGCCGTCTCGACCCAGAACGCCCTGAGGTGACCGGAACCCTTCGGTGCGAACAGGCCGAGACCGTTGGGGACGTTGCGTTCCCCGCCGTCGGACGGCCGGTTCTCCAGCTGTGCCGTCGAGCCACCCGGCTCGCGGGCGAGGATCGTGGTGGAGCCGCCGCCGTCGAGGTTCACCGCCGTGTACGCGCCCAGCTCGACCATCATGTCGGCCAGCTCGTCGAGTCCGAGGCCCTCGGCGAAGGCGGGCTGGCGGCCGTCGGCGGAGAGCAGGAACATACGCCTGCCGTCACGGGAGAAGCCGAGCGCGGTGCGTGGTGCGGCCGGGACGTTGTTGCCCTGGCCGGCCTTCTGGACGACGCCGTCGACGACGAGGAGCTGGCGGCCGTTGATGGCGGCGTGGATCTTCTGGTCCTCGGCGGTGCGTGCCCGGTAGTCGATACCGACGGCGTCGCCGGGCTTCAGCGCGCCGAGCGTGGTCGCGGCGGCGTCCCGGCCGACGAGGACGACGGTGCCGTCGGGGATCGCGCCCTCGCCCGGGGTGTCGCGGACGGCGGTGACCCTGTTGTTCGTGACCTCGACCTCGGTGACGGCCGTGGCGCCCTGCGTGGCGCGGCAGCGGCAGTAGGTGCCCCACAGCGGGGTGAACACCTCGATGCCGCCGGCCCTCAGGGTCGGCTTGTTGACGCCGTCGAGGGTGAGGTCGCCAGTTGGCGCCTTGACGGTGCCCTGGAACAGGACCTCGCCGATGTCGCCGATGCCGTCCTCGGTGAGGATCGCCGACGACTGGTGCCAGGTCGCGTCCGCGTCCGGCGACTGGATCAGCTCGCCGTCCCGGATGCCGACGCCGAGCGGGGCCGTCGAGTTGTTGATGTCGAAGAAGTCCCCGTTGACCGCGGCGACCGCTCCGGCGCGGTTCGCCGTGGCGGACAGCGGCTCACCCTTGGCCACCTGGCCCGGGAAGAGGTAGTCGACCGTGGTGCCCCTGGTGAGGTCGACGGTGAGGCTGTCGGCCTGGAGCCAGGTGGGCGTGCCGGTGTAGGCGTCGGGGCCGTACCTGTCGAAGGACCGGAGCGTCACCCCCGGCGCGACCGGCCGCGTCGTCGTGGCGGTCTCGAGCCTCGGCTCGGTGGCGGTGGCCGCTTTGCGGGCGTCGGCCAGGAAGTCGTCACCGGGGAAGGCGGTGGCGTCGCTGGTCGATGCGTCGGGGTCGAGGACCGGGTCCGCGGCCGCCGGGGCCGCGAGAGCCACGGCCGAAGCCGTGGCAGCGAGAAGACTGAGCAGGCGCAAGGACTTCGTCGGCACGAACCGAGTCTGCCGCCGTGGTCGAAGATTTACCAGACCTGAAGATGGCCGGAAAGAAAACTCCGCGTTCCATCCCGGGATCGGCCGGATGAGGGATTGTAGGGCGATCCTATAGACTCAGGATGTCGCTGGTCAGGGACGTTGGGAGTGCGTTGTGGACGCCGACCGAAAGCTCTTCGATCGCGCCAGTACCGTCGAGCTGCTGGCCGCCGCCCTGCGGGAGCGGATCATCAAGGGCGTCTACCTGCCGGGGGAGCGGCTCGCCGAGGAGGCGATCGTCAAGTCGCTCAAGGTGTCCCGCAACTCGCTTCGGGAGGCGTTCCGGCTGCTCACCCACGAGCGGCTGCTCGTCCACGAGCTGAACCGGGGTGTCTTCGTGCGGAAGCTGACCGTGGACGACGTCGTCGACCTCTACCGGGTGCGCAAGCTGGTCGAGTGCTCGGCCGTGCGCAGGCTCGACACCCGGCCCCCGCAGGCCGACGACATGGTCGAGGCCGTCAACGCCGGTGACCTCGCCACGAAGAACGAGGACTGGCGCGGGCTCGGCACCGCCAACATGATGTTCCACCAGGCGGTCGGGGAGCTGGCCGACAGCCCCCGGATCGACGAGCTGATGCGCAACATCCTCGCCGAGCTGCGGCTCGTCTTCCACACCATGGCCGACCCCCGCCGCTTCCACGAGCCCTACCTCGAGCGGAACAAGGAGATCCTCGCCGCCATCGAGGCAGGGGACGGGCCGCGTGCCGAGCGGCTGATGCTCAAGTACCTCGAGGACTCCGAGCAGCAGATCGTCGCTGCCTACCGGAGCGCGTGAACCGCACCCCCTGACCGGGGCGTGCCTGCGCCATCCGTGCGAGGTCCGCCGCGCACACCACCGCGATCACCGGGTAGCCACCCGTCACCGGGTGGTCGGCCAGGAACACGATCGGCTGGCCGCTCGGGGGAATCTGGACCGAACCCGCCACCATGCCCTCCGACGGCAGCTCGCCGTCGCGGCACCGGCTCAGCGCCGGCCCGGACAGTCGCACGCCCACCCGGTTGCTCTCGGCCGTCACCTCGTACCGAGAGCCGAACAGCTGGGAAAGCGCGTCGTCGGTGAACCAGTCGTCGCGGGGGCCCGGCTGCACGTGGATCTCCAGGTCCTCCGCCGACTGCGACCGCACCGGCGCCACCTCCACCGCAGGGGGAGGACCGTCGACCGCGTCGCCGACCGGGAGGGTCATGCCTGGTGACAGCGTGTCGGGGCCGAGCCCGGCCAGCACGTCCGTCGAGCGGGAGCCCAGGGTCGGTGCCACGGCCAGCCCGCCCCGGACCGCGACGTAGGTACGCAGACCGACCGACGCGGGGCCGATCGTCAGCGTCTCGCCGGCAGTGACGTCGAACGGCGCGTTCATCGCCTCGGCACGGGAATCCCTTGCCAACACGCAGGTCGCGCCGGTCACCACGACGCGTGCCTGCGCCAGGAACCTCAGCGTCGCGCCGAACGACAGCTCCAGACAGGCCGCCGACGGAAGGTTGCCGACCAGCCGGTTCGCCAGCGTCGCCGACTCCGGGTCCGCGAAACCGGAGTGGCCGACCCCGAGCGAGGCGTAACCGGGCCGGCCGGCGTCCTGGACCGTGCCCAGTGGTCCACAGTGGACGATCTCGATGGCGCCAGGTGCGTCCGCAGGCGGGGTTCGCGGCTGGGGTGACGGCAGCGACGAGACCGGCTCGAAGCGGACCTTCGTGCCCGGCACCAGCAGTGCGGGTGGTTCCCTCGACGGGTCCCACAGCGGCGCGGTCGTGTGGCCCAGCAGGTGCCAGCCCCCTGGTGACGGCCGCGGGTACACCCCCGTGTACTCACCCGCGACCGCCACCGCGCCCGCCGGGACCCGCGTGCGTGGCGTCTCCCGGCGCGGTAGCCGCAACCGCTCGTCGAGGCCCGTCAGATAACCGAAGCCGGGCGCGAAACCCGTGAACGCCACGGTATACTCGGCTCCACTGTGGACGGACACGACCTCGTCCGCCGACAGTCCGGACGCCGCCGCGACCTCGGCGAGGTCCTCGCCGTCGTACTGGACGGGAATCGCCACCGACTCCCCGGTGACCGCCGCCGACGCGGGTGTCACTTCGGACAGCCGTGCGACCAGCCTCTCGAAGTCCACAGTGGACTCGTAACGCACGAGCACGGTCCGCGCGGCAGGCACCAGGTCGACGACGCCGGGCAGCGGTCGGGCGGTGAGCGCCGAGTACCAGCCGAGCACGTCCTCGGTCTCGACCAGCAACGCCGTCTCACCGCACCGGCGGACCTTCACCGAAAGCTCGCCACCTCGACCCCGGCCTGCGCGAGACCGGAACGAACGGCCTTGACCAGCGACAACGCACCGGGCGTGTCGCTGTGCACGCAGATCGACCCGGCCCGCGCGGCCACCACGGAGCCGTCGACCGCGACGACCGTGCCCTCGGTCGCGAACCGGACAGCACGTTCGGCCACCACGTCCGGATCGCTGAGCACGGCACCCGGTTCGCGGCGCGACACCAGCGTGCCCTCGGGGGTGTACGCGCGGTCCGCGAACGCCTCCGACACCGCCTCCAGGCCCGCCTCCTCGGCCAGTGCGAGCCAGCGCGAGCCGGGCAGGCCGAGCACCGCGAGCGACGGGTCGAACAGGCGGACCGCCTCGACGACGGCCGCCGCCTGGGCCTCGTGGGTCACGATCGCGTTGTACAGCGCGCCATGTGGCTTCACGTAGGTCATCCGGCCACCCGACACGGCCGCGATCCCGCGCAGCGCCGAGAGCTGGTACAGGATGTCGTCCACCAGCTCCGCCGGTGCGATGTCGATGAAGCGGCGGCCGAAGCCGGCGAGGTCGCGGTAGCTGACCTGCGCGCCGATCGCCACGCCGTGCCTCACCGCGGTCACGCACGCCCGCCGCATCGTGCCGGGGTCGCCCGCGTGGAAGCCGCACGCGACGTTCGCGCTGGACACGACCGTCAGCAACGCGTCGTCGTCGGCGATGCGCCACACGCCGAAGCCTTCGGCGATGTCCACGTTCAGGTCCATCGTGATCATGTCTTGCACCTTCCCTCGACCTCCGGAACCGTCACCTCGGGGGACGTGACGCACATCAGCCACAAGCGCGTGACCGGGCCGAACGTTCTTGCTCGACGTGACCAACAGGGTCAGTTCCGGGGAGGCGGAACTGTGAGCACCTCCTCGGACGTCGGCTCGGCGGTCACGACGTCGTCCACCGGGTCGCGGGCCAGCCACAAGCCAACCACGGTCAGCGCCGCCGTGAGCACCAGGTACGCCGCGAGGACGACCCACGACCCGGTCCAGCTCAGCAGAGCGGTGAGGATGAGCGGGGCGGGCGCGCCGCCGATCACGCCCGCGAGCGTGTAGGCGAGCGAGCTGCCGGTGTAGCGCAGGCGCGGCGAGAACTGCTCGGTGATCAGGGCGGCCTGCGGTCCGTAGAGCGCCGCGTGGATGACGAGTGCGACGACCATGCCCGCCGCGAGCGCGAGGAACGAGCCGCCGGAGATCATCGGGAAGAAGACGAACGGCCAGATGGCGGCGGCGATCGTGCCGTACAGGTACAGCCTGCGGCGGTTCATGCGGTCGGACAGCGCGCCGAACGCCGGCATGAGCGCCAGCTGCACCGCCGAGCCGATCATGACCGCGAGGGAGCCCTGCGTCTTGGTCATGTCCAGCTCCTTGACGATGTAGGTCAGCACGAACACGGTGAACAGCGAGTACAGGACGTCCGGGCAGACGCGGACCAGCAGCCCGGCGAACACCGCACGCATCTCCTTCTGCCTGATCTCGGACAGCGGTGCCGTGGGCCGTTCCTGGTGCTGCGCGATCTGCTTGAACACCGGGGTTTCCTCGAGCCGCAGACGGATCCAGAGACCGAACCCGACGAGTGCGGCGCTCAGCGCGAACGCGACCCGCCAGCCCCAGGAATTGAACGCGGCGTCACTGAGCAGGAGGCCCAGCAGTGCGAGCACACCGTTGGCGAGCAGGGTGCCGGCGGGCGGGCCGATCTGTGCCGCGGACGCCCAGAACCCCCGGCGCTTCGGGTCGCCGTACTCGCTGGAGAGCAGGACGGCGCCGCCCCACTCGCCGCCGACCGCGACACCCTGGGCGAAACGCAGGATGACGAGCAGGATCGCGGCGGTGCCGCCGATGCTGGCGTAGGTCGGCAGCAGACCGATGAGGAACGTGGCGATACCGGCCAGGAGAAGCGTGTAGACCAGGACTTTCTTGCGCCCGATGACGTCGCCGAGCCTGCCGAAGACGAACCCGCCGAGCGGGCGCGCGAGGTAGCCGACGGCGTAGGTGGAGAAGGCGGCCATGGTCCCGGCGAGGTCGTCGCCGGACGGGAAGAACAGGTCGCCGAAGATCGTGGCGGCGGCGACGGAGTAGGCGGCGAAGTCGTAGTACTCGAGTGCTGTTCCGGACAGGCTCGCGGTGTAGGCGCGGCGCAGGGCGCGTTTGTCGACGGTCATGGGTCACATCCCTCGGCCGGCGGGCAGGATGAAACTCAGGGTAGATTTCGTTCGATTGTAGGGCAATACTACGTTCCTAAAGTGGAACGAAAGTTGGGGGACCGAGATGAACCCTCCGAACCGCTCGGTGCGCAATGCCTTCTCCCTGCTCGAGCTGCTGTCCGGGAGCCCGGACGGGTTGGTCCTGGCGCGTCTGGTCGAGGCGAGCGGGTTGCCGAAGACGACGGTGCACCGGTTGCTCGGCACGTTGACCGACCTGGACATCGTGTGCCAGACCGGGACGCGCTACCACCTGAACGCCCGCTGGCAGCGCTTCGGCGGCGACCAGTTCACGGCCCCGATCGTGAGCCGGGACGGGCAGACGCTGGCGGGCCTGACGCTGCGGACCAGGGGGCCCGTGTCGTGCGACCAGACCGCCGCCCGCCTGCGCAGGCTGGTGGCCGACCTGGCGAGCGCGGTCTCCCGCCAGATCCGCGCGAGCTGACCCCGGCCGGGCCTGCACTGAAGGACTCCTTCCTGACGCTCAGCGTTACGAAGGACGCCTTCAGTGCGGTCGAGGGGGTGGGCGCGGGGCGGGCGGGTGAGATCACGAATGAGGGGATAGGTCTGGACAACTGGCTGGCATTGGTCTAGACAAATAGGAACCTCGCGGTTTTCACCCTGCTCACCGCGTGTTTCGGAGGTTGTCATGCGACGCCGCCTGTTCACCGTCCTCTCCGCGATCCTGCTCGGGCTCGCGCTCACGCCCGTGCTCCCCGCCTCCGCCGCCGGGGAGACCGCCGTCTTCGTCAAGACCTCCGACTGGGGGTCCGGCTGGGAGGGCAAGTACACGATCACCAACGGCGGTACCGCCACCATCTCCAGCTGGCGCGTCGAGTTCGACCTGCCCTCCGGCACGACCCTCGGCAGCTACTGGGACGCCCTGCTCACCTCGAGCGGCAGCCACCACACGTTCGCGAACCGGGAGTACAACGGGACCCTCGCGCCGGGTGCCTCCGCCAGCTTCGGGTTCCTCGTCAGCGGCTCCGGCACACCGCAGAACTGCCGGGTCAACGGCGGCGACTGCGGCGGCGGGACCGGGCCCCAGCCCGGCGCACCCGCCACGCCCGCCAACGTCCGGGTCACGGCCACGACCGGCACCAGCATCACGCTCGGGTGGAACGCCGCCAGCGGCGCCACCGGCTACCGGGTCTACGAGGGCAGCACGCTGCGCAGCACGGTGACCACCACGTCGGCGTCCTTCACCGGGCTCACCGCGTGCAGCAGCCGGACGTACACCGTCACCGCGTTCAACGCCACCGCCGAGTCGGCCCGCAGCACCGCCGTCACCGGCACCACCACCGGCTGCCAGCAGGCCGACCTGCCCAGGCACACGCTCACCGGGTACTGGCACAACTTCGTCAACCCGGCCACCGAGCTGCGACTGTCCGCGGTGCCCAACGAGTACGACGTCGTCGTGATCGCCTTCGCCGAGGCGTCGTCCACGCCGGGTGCGGTCACCTTCGGGGTCGATCCCGAACTGTCCAGCGCACTCGGCGGCTACACCAACGACCAGTTCAGGGCCGATGTCGCGACCCTGCACTCCCGCGGCAAGAAGGTCATCCTCTCCGTCGGCGGTGAGGCCGGGCGGGTGACCGTCGCGGACTCGACCTCTGCCACCAACTTCGCCAACAGCGTCCGGTCGATCATGTCCCAGTACGGGTTCGACGGCGTCGACATCGACCTCGAGAACGGGCTCAACCCCACGTTCATGGGCCAGGCACTGCGCAACCTCCGCGGCCAGGTCGGGTCCAGCCTCATCATCACCATGGCGCCGCAGACCATCGACATGCAGTCGACCGGCGGCTCCTACTTCGCGCTCGCGCTGAACATCAAGGACATCCTCACGACCGTCCACACGCAGTTCTACAACTCCGGCTCGATGCTCGGCTGCGACCAGTCGCAGGCCTACTCGCAGGGCACGGTCAACTTCATCACCGCGCTCGCGTGCATCCAGCTGGAGAACGGACTGCGGCCGGACCAGGTCGCGGTCGGGCTGCCCGCCGGGGCCGGTGCCGCCGGTGGCGGTGTGGTCGCGCCGTCGGTGGTCACCAACGCTCTCGACTGCCTCGCGCGTGGGACCAACTGCGGGTCGTTCCGGCCACCGAGGACCTATCCGGCGATCCGGGGCGCGATGACCTGGTCGATCAACTGGGACGTCAGCAACGGCAACAACTTCGCGCGTACCGTCGCGCCCTTCCTCGACACGCTGCCATGAGGCGGGTCATCGCGGCGGTGGCCGCGCTCCTGCTGGTGCTCACCGGTGCGCAGACCGCCGGTGCCGCCAACCTCCTCACCAACGCGGGCTTCGAGTCGGGCAACCTGTCCGGGTGGTCGTGCACGGGCGGCAGCGTCGTGACCTCGGCCCACTCCGGGAGCTACGCGCTGGCCGCCGCCGCCACGGCGTCCGACACCGCGCAGTGCACGCAGACGGTCCCGGTCGTGCCCAACACGACCTACACCGTGTCGGCATGGGTGCGCGGCAACCCCGTGTACCTCGGCATCACCAACGGACCGTCGACGTGGACGGCGGCCACCGCCTACACCCAGCTGTCGCTCACGTTCACCAGTGCGGCCGGTCAGACCTCCGCCCAGCTGTACCTGCACGGCTGGTACGGGGCAGGCACGTACAACGCCGACGACGTCGTGCTCGACGGACCGGGCGGCGGCACGCCCGGCACCCCGGCCACGCCGGGGAACCCGTCGGTCACCTCGACCACGGCGTCGTCGATCGCGTTGTCGTGGCCCGCCGTCAGCGGTGCCACCGGATACCGGGTGTACGAAGGGACGTCGTCGCGTGCCACGACCTCCGGCACGACGACGACGATCTCGGGACTCGGTACCTGCGAGACGCACTCCTACACCGTCGCCGCCTACAACGCGGCGGGGGAGTCGGCCCGCAGCGGCGCGGCCTCCGGCACCACGACGGGCTGCCAGCAGGTCGGACTGCCGAGGCACGCCCTGATCGGCTACCTGCACACGAGCTTCGCCAACGGGTCCGGCTACATCAGGATGGCGGACGTGCCGGCGTCGTGGGACATCATCGACCTCGCGTTCGGTGAGCCCACCTCGGTGACCTCCGGGGACATCCGGTTCACGCTGTGCCCGGTCGCCGAGTGCCCGAACGTCGAGACGGAGGCCCAGTTCATCGCGGGCATCCGGGCGAAACAGGCGCAGGGCAAGAAGGTGCTGATCTCGATCGGCGGCCAGAACGGCCAGGTGCAGCTCACCACGACCGCGGCGCGGGACAAGTTCGTGCAGTCGGTCTCGGCGATCATCGACAAGTACGGGTTGGACGGTCTGGACATCGACTTCGAGGGACACTCGCTGTACCTCAACGCCGGTGACACGGACTTCCGCAACCCGACCACCCCGGTGATCGTGAACCTGATCTCGGCGTTGCGGTCGCTGAAGTCCCGCTACGGCAGCAGGTTCGTGCTCACCATGGCGCCGGAGACGTTCTTCGTCCAGGTGGGGTACCAGTTCTACGGCGGCGGTGGCGGCGGTGACAACCGCACCGGCTCGTACCTGCCGGTGATCCACGCCATGCGGGACGCGCTGACCGTGCTGCACGTCCAGGACTACAACTCGGGACCCGTGATGGGGCTGGACAACCAGTACCACAACATGGGTGGCGCGGACTTCCACATCGCGATGACCGACATGGTGAAGGCCGGTTTCCCGGTGGCCAACACGGGCCAGACGTTCCCCGGCCTCAGAGAGGACCAGATCGGCTTCGGCGTGCCTGCCGCGGTCAGTGCCGGCAACGGGTACACGGCCCCCGCTCAGGTGCAGCAGGCACTGAACTGCCTGGCACGCAACCAGAACTGCGGCGGCTACACGCTGCGGGGCGGTGCGTCACCCGGCATCCGGGGTCTGATGACGTGGTCGATCAACTGGGACCGGTACTACAACTGGGAGTTCCAGAACAGCCATCGCCCGTTCCTCAACGGGCTGCCGTGAAGCACCTCGACGGGCCCGCGTGTCAGGCACGCGGGCCCGTCGAGGGATCAGGCGAAACCCTCCGGCCGGTGCGGCACGTAGTCCGCCTCCAGCCGGTTCAGCTCGTCCTCCGACAGCTTCAGCTCGACCGCCGCCACGGCGTCGTCGAGGTGACCAGGCTTGGTCACCCCCACGATCGGCGCCGTGACGGCGGGCTGGTGCAGCAGCCACGCCAGCGCGACCTGTGCCCGGGAGACCCCGCGCTCGCCCGCGATCGCGGCGACGGCGGCGGCCACGCGGCGGTCCGCCTCCTCCGCCTGCCTGTACAGCACGCCGCCGAACTCGTCCGACTCCGTGCGCCGCGTGGTCGCGTCCCAGTCGCGCGTGAGCCTGCCGCGTGCGAGCGGGCTCCACGGCAGGGTGCCGACGCCCTGGTCGAGGCAGTACGGGAGCATCTCCCGCTCCTCCTCGCGCATGATCAGGTTGTACTGGTCCTGCATCGAGACGAAGCGGGTCCAACCACCTCGGTCCGCGGCGTGCTGCATTTGCGCGAACTGCCACGTCCACATCGACGACGCGCCGATGAAGCGGGCTTTGCCGGCACGCACCACGTCGTCGAGGGCCTCCATGGTCTCCTCGATCGGGACGTTCGGGTCGAAACGGTGGATCTGGTACAGGTCGACGTAGTCAGTGCCGAGACGGCGCAGGCTCGCGTCGATCTGCGTCATGACCGCGCCCCTGGACAGGCCCGCGCCGTTGGGACCCGGTCCCATCCGGCCGTTGAGCTTCGTGGCGATGACGACCTCGTCGCGTTTCGCCAGCTCCCCGAGGACCTTGCCGGTGATCTCCTCGCTCGAGCCGAGCGAGTAGACGTTGGCGGTGTCGAACGTCGTGATGCCGGCGTCGAGCGCGGCGCGGATGATCGGCCGCGACTCGTCGAGGTCGAGGGACCACTGATGGTTGCCGCGGTCGGGTTCCCCGAAGCTCATGCACCCGAGGACCACTGTGGACACTTCGAGACCGGAACGGCCGAGTCGCCTGTACTCCATGCCTCCCAAGCTAGTCCACGATCCGGGCGGCCGCGGCGCGTGCCTTCGCCGCCGCGTCGAGGTCGCCGACGATCGCGGACGTCACGATCGCGCCCTCGGCCAGCAGCAGGAGGTGGTCACCGGTCTCCGCAGGCAGGCCGGCGTCGACGGCCAGCGAGCGCAGGAACGTGCGGAAGCTCTCCTTGTGGGTACGGGCCTCGCGCGCGACCGGGGCGGACGTCGCGCCGAGCTCGCCGTAGCAGTTGATCCACGCGCAGCCTCGGTAGTCCGGCTCGTGGAACCAGCCGTCCAGCCAGTCGAACACGGCGAGCGGCCGCCTGCGCGGGTCCTGCTCCCCGGCCACGTGCGTGGCCAGGCGGTCGCGCCACCACACGTCCCTGCGCTGGAGGTAGGCCGTGACCAGGCGCTCCTTGTTGGGGAACAGCTGGTACAGGCGCTTGAGCGAGACGCCGGACGCGTCGCGGACGTCGTCCATGCCGACCGCGTGCACGCCACGCGCGTAGAAGAGGCCGCCCGCCGCGTCGAGTACGCGGTCCTCGGCCGTCCGCTGCTCCATCTCGTCCCCGCTTGACTGGGAGAACCTACGTTCTCTAGCTTACGGGAGAACGCAGGTTCTCTGCCAGGAGGTCGCCATGTCCGGAAGCCGTCCGCCGTTTCCCCCGTTCACCAGGGAGACCGCGCTGAAGAAGGTGCAGGCGGCCGAGGACGCCTGGAACACCCGCGACCCCCGGCGCGTGGCGATGGCGTACACCGTCGACACCGTGTGGCGGAACAGGGACACGTTCGTGTCCGGTCGTGACGAGGTGGTGGCGTTCCTGGCGGGGAAGTGGGAGCGCGAGCTGGACTACGCGCTGCGCAAGAACCTCTGGGCGTTCGACGGGAACCGCATCGGCGTCCGGTTCCAGTACGAGTGCCACGACGCGGAAGGCCGGTGGTACCGCAGCTATGGAAACGAGTTGTGGGAGTTCGCCGAGAATGGTCTGATGGCCCGGCGCGAGGCGAGCATCAACGACCTGCGCATCGACGAGTCAGAGCGGCGGATCTTCGGTGCCCGCCCCGAGTCGGAGCACGGTGTGGAGTTCCCA
This sequence comes from Actinophytocola oryzae, assembly GCF_004364325.1. Classification (GTDB taxonomy): domain Bacteria; phylum Actinomycetota; class Actinomycetes; order Mycobacteriales; family Pseudonocardiaceae; genus Actinophytocola; species Actinophytocola oryzae. Next base: position 397,989 of record NZ_SOCP01000004.1, read on the forward strand.
CTCCACTGAGAGGACGTCCATGAGCTGCCGCCTGTCCGAGCTGGTCGTCGACTGCGCCGACCCGGAGGCGTTGTCCCGCTTCTGGTGCGAGGTGCTCGGGTACGTGGAGCTGAGCCGCGAGGAACCCGACGACGGCATCGAGATCGGACCGGCCTCCGGTTTCGGCGGTGCCGCGCCGACGCTCGTGTTCAGCCGGGCCGCCGAGAAGAAGACGGGCAAGCTCCGCCTCCACATCGACGTGAACCCGGTCGACCGCGACCACGACGCCGAACTGGACCGCCTGCTGGCCCTCGGCGCCCGCCCGGCCGAGATCGGACAGACCGGGGAGGAGTCGTGGCACCCCCTCCAGGACCCGGAGGGCAACGAGTTCTGCCTGCTCCGAAGGCGGCTTCCCGAGCTCGAGTGAGACGGCCAGGGCCGCGGTGCCCCCCACGTGCACCGCGACCTCGGGCCCGCCGCCCTGGCACCTGTTACGACGTGAGTGGTGTCGGGTTATGACGTACACGGACAAACCTGGGCACGGGTTCTCCGGGACCGGTTACGAAATGTCTGGCGGTCAGACCCGCTGCCGTTCCTCCTCGGGACATGGCCGACCGTTGACACTCCACTTCGGACACCTCGGGCGCGGCGCCACCCGGACGTCGTGGCAGGCAGCCGCAGGTCCCGCGACCCGACCGGGAACCGAGGCGTGGTCCGGGTGGTCTCATGGCCATGCGTGCCGTGCTGCTCGTCCTGTTGCTGGTCGTCGCCGGGTGTGCCACCGAGAGGCCGGGCACACCGAGCGCCGACGACACGGTCATGCCCGCCGACTTCGCGGGCTCGGTGACCTACGCCAACGGCACGGTCGCGCCGCCGTACCACTACGAGTGGCGGCTGACCTTCGACGACACCACCGCCGCCATCGAGTGGACCCCCGGCTACGACCGGTCGACCACCCCGTGGCGCGAGACCGTCGACATCACCGCCGACCAGCGGGCCACGCTGTTCGGGGTGTTGCGCGACCTCGGCGTGTTCGACCTGGACGCGGCGGGCGACGACGGCATGGTCGGCGGCCCGACCGGCGGCGTCGAGGTCACCTCGGACGGCCGCACCTACGACCCCGGCACGCTCGGTCTGAGCAAGGACTCGGCAACGCTGCTCGACGGCGTCGTCGACGCGGTGCACGACCTGGCGCCAGCCGAGGTGTGGGACGGGTTGGAGGACAAGCAGGACGACTGGAGCGCGCGACAGCCGAAGTAGGCTGCGAGTCATGTCAGAGCTGACCGCGGAACAGACCGTCCACGCCGCCGACAAGGTCGTGCACGACATCGGCACGGCCTGGATGATCCACGACGACACCAGGGCCCGCGCCGAGCAGTACGGCTACAGCAAGCTGCAGCCCTTCTACTTCGCCGGCCGGGGAGGCGTGCTCGGCGACGTCGACGCGGGCGTGGTCATCGCCGCCTTCGGCTGGTGGCACCCGGGTTACGTGCGGCTCATGTGGGACAGGGGGATCGCCGTCGCGGGCGCTCGGGAGAGCGCCGCCCGCTACCAGCAGGCGTGCGCGGACTGGGCGAACGACCACATGTCGGGCTTCGCCGACGCGGACCGGCTGTCCGACCTCGCCCAGAAGGTCGTCGACGGCGCGGAGGAGTCGGGGCTGTCGCTGTTCGCGGGCTGGCGGGCGCAGCCACGCGCCGAGGGCGGCGTCGCACGGACGCTGCAGCTGGTGCACGTGCTACGTGAGTGGCGGGGTGCCGTCCACCTGGTCGCGACCACGGCCGCCGGGCTGGGCCCGCTGGAGGCGATCCTCACCAACGAGGGCCAGAACCAGGCGCGGTTCTTCGGCTGGCGCGACGACCTGCCGAACTGCGACCACCTCAGGGACCGCCAGGCCACGGCCCAGGAGACCACCGACCGGCTCGTCGCCACGGTGTACGACCGGGCGCTCACCCCGGCCGAGCGCGGCGAGTACGTCGAGCTGGTCGGCCGGTTGGGCAAAGCCGTCCTCTGACCGGTTCCTTGCTGCGATCGATCAACCCGCTGTCCTTGCAGTCGGGGCAGCGCACGGTCTGGACGCTCGTGACCGGTGACCGCAACGCTGGCGCGTCGTTGCGGTCACCGGGGTATGAGGGGGCCGAGACTGCTGGATGATCAGCAGAAGCAGTCTCGGCCTGGTCGGGCGGGAGGTGTGGGGTCGCCCGACGATCATCGTTGGCGGTCATCGGCCACCACCCGTCAGGCGGTGGGCCGGGACGGGTTCACCACGAAGACCCGCCCCCGGCCAGAGGGAGGAAGCCAGCAGGATTCTTCGCTCGGCGGCTCGACCTCGACCTCTCCTCGCCGAGCCCATCCGTAGCTCGACCATCGGTACCAGGAATCGATCGGTCCTGGCCTGATGTCTCAACGCTGGCAGCCCTGAACACGCTGCCAGTCGAGATCTCCCTGCAGACGGGGATGCTTCGGGTGAAGTAGCAGCTCGTCGACGACGGCAAGTAGAGGAACCCGAACGCGAACAGAGCCACTGAGAGGACGGGTAGCGCGGGCAACCACCAGGGACGGTTCCATCGTCCCCAGGTGCAGTACAGCGCGACACCTGCCACTGGGGCGACGACGGGTCCCTGCTCGAACAACCAGATGATCAGCAGCTTCATCGCGGCACCGACCGCCGCCATGGGCTACTGGTGGACGCCGGGCTGGGAGACAGCGTGCACCGATTCGGCGGGTTTCCGATCCGAGGCAGCAGCATGCATTGAGCATCGGCTGGGTGCGGGAGATCAACTAGTGGCCAAACTAGGGGCCACACGCGCTAGGCGTCGGTGGCCACCACGTACACGCGAGCGAACCAGGTTCCCACCTGAGCGGCATGCAGGTGACCCGCGACCGCGCGGTCACCCTCGACACCCATGACCACGTGGACGTGGGGCACGCCGTCGACGACCTCGCCGGTGCCGATCATCTCACCCGGCAGGTCGTACTCGGTGACGTTGTCCTTGGTCGCGTCGTCGGCTGGCATCGTCGACACGGTGAACGAGTCCACACCGCCGATCAGCGACACGATCGCCCCACGCCGGACACCGAGGTCGGCGAGCTGGTCGGTCAGCGACTGCACCAGCTCGCCGTTGAGGATCTCGATCACGTGCACGGGTCGGCTCCAGTCAGGGGCAGACCGATGGCCCGTACATTCTCACGGACGGGGTCTCGGCGTAGCGCGGTGGCCAGCGCGCGGCGCGCGGCCGGGCTGCCATCCTGGCCCAGCAGCCGCGTGGCGCACCACCTGGCGCCCGCGTCGCGCGGGTTCAGCACCTCGGCGGCCAGGGCCGGGACCGTGCTGCCGACTCGTAGGGTGAGTGCCCACAGGTACCGGTCTCGTGTCTGCTCGTCTCGCGCCAGGGTGAGCGCCACGTCGTCGAGCGCGTCCGGCTGCCCGGCGGTCTTGGCGAGGATGCCAGCGGCGTTGACGCGGAGCACCGCGGTGTTGCCGTCGGCCATCCACCGCGCCAAGCGCAGGACGCTGCTGCGGTCCGTGCTGGCCAGCCGCGACACCGCGAGGTCGGTGCGGTGCGTGGTCTGCACCTCGGTCAGCGGTCCGGGGTCGCCACCGGCGATGGACGCGAGCAGCTCGGTGGCCGTGTCCGGGATGTCGAGCAGGGAGGCAGCGGAGGTTTGCGCGGTCAGCCTGAGGAACTGTCGCCGTTTCACTTCCTCAGCTTCCAAGACGTGGAGCGGTACCTGCAACGCCGCCGCGACATGAGGTAGCCAGTACCGGCCAGGGCTTCGCTGTCCGCGTTCCCACCGTGACACGTACTCGCGGGTGAGAGTGGCGGTGCCGCTGATCTGGCACAGCAGTTCGGCGAGCCTGCCCTGGGAATAGCCGAGGGCGTTCCGGTGCTCGCGTATCAGGCGCCCAAGCGCCGGCTTGCCCTCGTTGTCGGGCATGCGTTGTCCTCTTCGCGGATCGAACTCCTCCTCGCGTGTTTCCGGCTCGTCGGCCGGGACACGCCAGGAGGTACAGGGTGAGGTTACCGGGCATCCAGTAGAGAATTCGGTCAAGCTGTCGACGCAGTGTCCTGACGAGCCGGTGCAGGCACCTCGCTGGTGGTCAAAAGCCAAGGCGGTTGCGGCCATATGTGACGGTGGAGACCCGGGCGCTCGCGGGTGGAGCGGGGAACTCTACTTCCTGGCGCCAGGACCATTCGCGGTCGCCCTCGACTTCCTTGCTGGATAGCTCAATACGTACCGAGCACGGCGACTTCTCGATCTGGACGTCGACACCCAACAGGCACGATCCGCTCCGGGTAAGGCGGCGTTCCTGAGCATCGAGGAGCAAGCGTGAGCGGCACCTCTGGCCGGTTGTCACCCTGCGCGACGATGTCCAATCGCGTCATATGCATCACCACCTCTGGTGGTCCGTCCATGAGGGTCACTCGGACATGCAGGCGTCCGTTTGGCACGATGTCGTACTTGGGTGCGTCGCGGGCATCACGGTCCGCAACGCGGTGGGCTTCAGACTGCTTAGCCATTGCGAGGGCTTCTTCAGCGATCTCTCGTGCCTTCGTAGCCTCGACGGCTTGCTGCTCGGTCGCCTTGCGTGTCTTCGCCGCTTCCTCCACTGCCTGCTGGGCGATCGTCCGCGACTTCTTCGCCTCGTTCGCCTGCCGCAATGCGAAGCCTCGGGTTTATAACCCGTGGGCTAACTCAGTTCCACAGGACTGTGACCTGCGAGTACGCGGTGGTGGTGCTGACCGTTCGGGGCGACCGGCTGGCGCGGATCGCGGTGTTCGCGGACCCCGCTGTCATCACGCGGTTCACTCAGTAGTCCGGGAGGTCGATCTTCGTCGCGAACCGGTCGGTCAGCTTCATCATCAGGCTGAACAGGGTGACGTACTTGAACGTCCAGTTCCGCATGCGGATGGCGCGTGGGCTGCCCGGCGCGAGGAAGGGGCCCGCGTTGGTCTTCTTCGCGACCTTGGCGTAGGGCTGCATCAGCTCGTCGTACCGGCGGAACGCGGTCACGTGGTCGCCGCCCGACCGGTACAGCTCGCCGGCCAGGACGTACGCGCCGACGATCGCGAGGCCGGTGCCGAAACCGCCGAGCGTGTTGCCGTACGCGGAGTCGCCCAGCAGCACGACCCGGCCCTTCGTGAATCCGTTCATGTCGACGCGGCTGATCGTGTCCATGTAGAAGTCGGGCGAGCCGGGCACCTTCGGCAGCAGCTCGGGGATCCGCCACGCGCCGCCCCGGTAGGCGTCGACCAGGAGCTTCTGCTGCTGGTCGACGTCGTAGCGGTCGTAGGACAGTTCTGGTGAGGCGAAGACGAAGAACGACTCGGCCTTCGGGCCGCCGAGCGCGACCATGCGGCCGGGCTCGTTGTACATGAGCGCCTCGCCGCCCGGCACGTCGAGGTTCGCGAGCGCGTAGTAGTGGCCCAGGTAGCGGACGTAGTCCTTCTCGGGCCCGAACGCGAGGCGCCGGACGTTCGAGTGGATGCCGTCCGCGCCGACGACCAGGTCGAACGTCCTCGGAGCACCGCGTTCGAACGTGACGTGCACGCCGCCCTCGGACTCGGTGAGCGAGGTGATCGAGTCACCGAAGACGTACTCGCAGCTGTCCCTGGTGCGCTCGTAGAGGATCTGGGCCAGGTCGCCCCGGCGGATCTCGATGTCGCCGCCGGTGAACTCGCCGGGGATCACGGTCTGGGGCCTGCCCTGCGCGTCGACGACGGTCTGGTCGTGGCCGCCGGTCTGGCGCCGGACGACCTCGTCGAGGATGCCCATCCGGGTCAGGACGGCGTGGTGGGTCTCGCCCTTGAAGTCGACCGCCTGTCCGCCCGCCCGCAGGAACGGGGTCCGCTCGACGACGGTGACGGTCGCGCCGTACCTGGCGAGCCAGAGTGCGAGGGCGGGACCCGCGATGCTGGCGCCGGAGATGAGGACTGTCGTGTTCTTCATGACCGGAAGGTTCGCGACCTGCGCTGTCAGTCCACCGACAGTCGGCTGACAGCACTGCCGGGGGCCGTCAGGGCCTCGGCGCGGGTCTGTCTCGCGCCCTGTGCGTAGGCGGCCGCGAACGCGGTGGGGCCGAGTTCGGCGGTCGCGCGGGCCGCGGTCGTCGTGACCAGGGGATCGCCCACGACGGCCGTGCCGCGCAGTGCCACGGCCGTGCCCAGCAGGAAGGCCGCGCGATCCGGCGGCTGGGTGGCGGCCAGGCCCTCCACCGCCGACGCGAGGAAGGACGCGAACGGGCCCTCGCGTGCCGTCTCGACCGCCTCCCGGTGCCTGCCGAGTGCCGTCAGGATCCGGGACCTCGTCGCGGAGCTGCCGAAGTCCGCCGGGATCGCGGCCAGGGCCTGGTGGAGGAGGTCGGGGGAGTCGGTCAGCGACGCGAGGCCCAGCAGGACCTCCGGCGAGGTTCGCCCGGCACGTCGCGCCAGCCCGTCCGCGTGCCGGTAGTCGGCCTCCGCCGCCGCCCGGTCGCCCTGCCGCAGGTGACAGTCCGCGCGGCGGACCAGCACGTCGACGCACTCCTCCAGCGCGCCGAACCGCTCGTACAGGACCAGGGACTCCGTGAACAGGCCGAGCGCGCGCTCCCACTCGCCGCGCCAGCCGGCCACCTCGCCGAGCCAGTCGAGTGCCTGTGCCATGCCCCAGCGTTCACCCAGCTCGCGGAACATCGCCAGCACGTCCCGCAGCTCGGCCTCGCCGCGGGCCGGGTCGCCGTCCAGGACCGCCGTGAGCCCGATGCCCAGCCGGTGCAGTGCCATCGCCCACGGGTCGCCGCCCAGCATCGGTCCGGCGTCCTCGGCCGGGCCCCACGGACCGATCGTCATGCCCCACACCGCCGCCGCGAACGGGTAGCGCACCGGGCCGTCGATGGCCCGCATGATCTCCACGGCCCGGTCCCAGTGCCGCCGACCGCGGGGCATCGCGTGCACGACGCAGGCCACGTACCGCTCGCCGTGTTCCGCCGCGCCCGGCACGTCCAGCAGCGCCGCGGCCGGCTCGGTCGCCTGGCTGCGCCGCCCGGACAGCCACCAGTACGCGGTCAGCGCGGCCACCAGCCGGAACCCCAGCGCCGGGTCGCACTCCACCGACCAGCGCAGCGCGGCCATCAGGTTGTCGTGGTCGGCCGACAGCGTCGCGAGCCAGTCGAGCTGTTCGGCGCGCCGCAGGTGTGGATCGGCGCGTTCGGCCAGCGCCAGGTAGTAGCGGGCGTGCGTGGCGTGGACGTCCTGGTCGGCGTAGCCGGCGCAGAACAGCCGGATCGTGTCGAGCATGTGGTAGCGGCGGCCGTCGGTCTCGACGAGAGACCGATCCACGAGGTCGGCCAGCACGTCGTCGGTCGTCGCGCACACGGCCTCGACCGCGGACAGCGTCGCGCCGCCGGTGAATGCGGAGAACCGTGCCGCGACGTCGCGTTCGACCTGCGTGAGCAGGTCCCAGCTCCACGCCACCACGTTCCGCAGGGCCCGGTGCCGTGCCGCCGCGGTCCGGTCGCCGCGTGACAGCAGCCGGAACGGCCCGTCCGAGACGAGCCGGGCGGCCAGCTCCTCGACCGTGAACTGGCGCAGCCGCGCCGCGGCCAGCTCGATGGCGAGCGGCAGCCCGTCGACGGCCGCGCACACCTCGGCCACCGCGGCGCGGTTCTCGTCGGTCACCGCGAACCCCGGCCGCACCGCGGCGGCTCGCTCGGCGAACAGGCGAACACCGTCCTCGGCCAGTGGGGACAGCGGAAGCAGTGTCTCGCCGGTGAGCCCGAGCGGTTCCCTGCTCGTCGCGATGACCGAGAGCCGAGGGCACGACGCCAGCAGGGTCCTCGTCACCGAGGCGACCTCGGCCACGACCTGCTCGCAGTTGTCCAGCACCAGCAGCAGCGGCTGGTCGAGCGCGGCCACGAGCCGTGCCACCGGGTCGCCCGAGGACGGGACGAAACCGGACTCGCGCAACCCCAGTGCCCCCAGCAGGGCGTGCGGCACCAGCTCCGGGGACGCCACCGGCGACAGGTCGGCGAAGCAGGCGTCGCGGCCACGCACCGCCTCGACCGCGAGGCGTGTCTTGCCCGTCCCACCCGGGCCGAGGATCGTCACCAGCCGCGCCGAGCGCAGCTCCCGCATCCGCGCCAGCTCGTCGGCGCGGCCCACGAAGCTGGTGAGCTGGGCGGGTGGCACGGTCCGCCTCGGCGCCGGGTCGGACCGCAGGATCGCGAGGTGCGTGGCCGACAGCTCCGCGGAGGGGTCGGCGCCCAGCTCGTCGGCGAGCAGGCGGCGGGTGTCCTCGTACTCGGCGAGCGCCTCGGCCTGCCGCCCGGTCGCGTGCAGTGCCCGCATCAGCTGACCACGCAGCCGCTCGCGCAACGGGTTCGCCGCGACGAGTGCCCGCAGCTCCGCGACCGAGGTCCCCGACGGGAGCGCCAGCTCGGCGTCGACCAGGTCCTCCAGTGCGCCGAGCCGGAGTTCCTCCAGTCGCGCGGCCTGGGCGGAGCCGTGCGGCAGGTCGACCAGCGCCTGCCCGCGCCACAGTCCGACCGCCTCCCGCAGCACGGCCGCGGCCTTGTCGTGCGCGCCCGCCGCGAGCAGCCGCCGCCCCTCCTGGGCGAGGGCCTCGAACCGCAGGGCGTCGACGTCGTCGGGCTCGACCGCGAGCCGGTAGCCCGTGCCGTCGAACGAGACGTCCGGCACGACCTTCCGCAGCCGCGAGACGTGTGCCTGCACTGCCCCGGCCGCGTCGGCGGGCGGCTCCTCCCCGTACTGCGCGGCGACGATCGCGTCGACCCCGACCACCCGGTTCGCGTTCAACGCGAGCAGCACCAGCAGCGCCCTCGGCCGCGGGCCGCCGACGGCGACGCTCGTACCGTCGGCGGCGCGCACCTCGAGTGACCCGAGAATCCCGATCCGCATGGTGTGTCGGCTAGCTCCGCTCGCGGGTGAGGTGGGCCGGTGTTGCCTGGTTGCACGGTCAGGTTACGTCGCGGCGGGTTGTCGTCATCAGGGCCAGACCCGCCGCCGCCACCGCGTACGCCACGAACAGCAGGCCGCCCGCCCAACCCGGCAGACGCTCGCGGTCGTCGGGACCTGCGGGTTCATCGGCGTCTCGATCCTCGTCGGCCTGCCGGGCAGCGTGACCGGCGGTATCGCGGCGGGCCTCGGCTGGGCGATGGTGTTCGCCGCGGTCGTCAACCAGCTCGCCATCTCCAGACGCCAGTCGGCGGAGCTGGCCGCGGCACGCGTGCTCGCGGAACGCCAGCGCCTCGCCCGCGAGATCCACGACATCCTGGCGCACTCGCTGTCGGCGCAGGTGGTCCACCTGGAAGGCACCCGGCTGCTGCTCGCGGGCGACGGCGACCGGGGCCACGGCACCGCCGTCGAGCGTGCCGACCCCGCCGATGGTCAGGAAACACGCTGGCGGGTCCAGAGCACGTCGAGTGGACCGGGCAGCCGCAGCCGCCAGCCGTGCGGCGCGGGCCGCCAACCGGGGGAGGGCCGCAGGTCGGGCATGCGTGCGAACAGCTCGTCGAGTGCGGTGCGGGCGAGCGCGATGACCATCGAGTACGCGGGGCAGTGGTGTGGCCCGACACCGAAGCCGAGGTGTGGCCGCACCTTGCGGCTCACGTCGAACCGGTCGGCTCCCGCGAACACGGACTCGTCCCGGTTGGCCGACGCGACCGCGACGGCCAGTGACGCACCGGCCGGGAGGTCCGCGCCGCCCAGCGATACCGGGCAGGTCGTGCGGCGGTCGAGCACACCGATCAGCCCGCCCCACCGCAGCGCCTCGTACACGGCCGCGCCGAGCAGCGGCCGGTTCGCCCGCACGGCCGCCAGCTGCTCGGGGTCGGTCCACAGCGCGGTCAGCGTCCACGCCGCGAGCCATCCCGGCTCCAGGACGCTGACGGCGAGGGTCTTCAGCAGCGGCACGGGATCGGTGTCGGCGTGCACGAGCCGCGCGACCAGTGAGCCTGCGGGCCGGCACCGCAGCCGCTCGACGATCGCCTCCGCCTCGGCGGACGTGTCGGCGTCCGGGTCGTCCGCGAGCGTCGTGCCCCAGCGCAGCAGCGTCTCCGCGCAGCTGAGGCCGAGACCGAGCATCGTGGCACCCGCGACCGCGGCGACCGGCTCGAAGTACTCGCTCGTCAGCTCCGCCCAGCCCGTCGCGAACATGTCGTCGGCTGCCTTGCGGGCGATCGGGCGTGTGACGGTGTCGACCTCGTCCGGCATCAGGCCGGGTTCGTAGGCCTGGCGGAACACCTCGCGCAGGTCGGCGTGGTCGTTGGCGAAGCGCGCCGGGTCGGACAGGACCGTCATGGCGTCGCGCCACCCGGTGACCAGCCACTGCCCGGTTTCGGGCAGGAAGCTGACCGGCGCGCCCGCACGCAGGCGCGCGTAGGCGGCGTGGGGGTCGGCGTCCAGCTCGGTCAGGGTGCTCATCGGTGTTGACACTAAGAGTGACAACATCAGCTCAGCGGGTCACGGCCCCATTCGCCGCCGACGAGATGCGATATCGAGACATCCGGGCCGTGTCAGGCCACGTCGTGCTCGGGTGGAGTGACATTCAGGACGGTCGCGAGCGGGATCAGGCTCACTGTCTGTCGCCGTCTGCCGTCTGCCATCCGGATACCGACCCACTTCTCGCCGGTGATCGGGTCCCGTTCGAGCGGACCGACGACCTCGCCGATGCGGAACCGCTCGCCGTGCTCGTCGCGCAGGAGGAATGTCACCTTCGAGCCGCGCATCGGACTCGACTTCGCCTTCGACACCGTCGCTCACCTCATTTTGGCCGGGGGGACACCGAAATCGGAGTTCCCCAAACTCGGCGGCTTATGCACTGACCAACAGCTAACCGGTTGAGGCACACTTACCGGTGTGCGTCTGCTCTCGATCATCGCCGTGCTCCTGCTCGTCGCAGGCTGCTCCACCGAGGAACCGGCCAAGGCCCAGTTCACGAAGGTGACCGTGCCCGGTGTCCCGGCCCGTCTCGCGGCCCAGGGCGACCAGCTCGTCGTCGCCACCCGGGTGGCGGGCAAGCCCGCCATGGTGCGTTACCGGGCCGGAAAGGTGACCGAGGTCGCGCTCACTCCGACGACGGGCTACGGCGCCGAGGCGCTCTGGTACTCGCTCTCCGCCGACGCCGACCAGCTGCTCGCGATCGGCGGGAAGACGGGCGGTGCGCACGGCAACGTCCGCTGGAGCGTCTGGCGCACCACCCCCGACGGCGGCCTCGCCGAGCAGCCCCAACCGTTCTCGACCTTCGGCGGCCTCGGCGGCGGCGCGCTCATCGACGGCGTGCTGCCCACGAAGGGCGGCCCGCTGCTCGTCGGCACCTGGCAGAGCCACAGCGCGGGGGCCGACGTGATGCTGTGGGCGACGGACGGCACCTACTGGAACCGTCAGGACGTGGCTGGCACACCCCTGGAAAGCACTAGTGCGTCGCTGAAGTTCCCGGAGTCGGCGGCCGCGCACGGCGCGGACGTGGTGATCGCCGGCTGGGTGGTCGACAAGGGCAGGCAGCGGCCGGTCGTGTGGACCCTGCGTGACGGCGTCGCGACTCTCGCACCGCTGCCGGACGGCGGCCGCAACGGCACCGCCATCACCGTGAGCTGCGCGGACACCTGCTCGATCGCGGGCAGGGTGGACGGCAAACTGGCACTGTGGCGGCAGGACGGTAACAGCTGGCGACGACGTTCCGACGTACCCGTGGTGACCGTCGGCGATCGTGACCGGCCTGTCCCACCGGTCGGTGACACCCTGGTGTACTCCGATCGGGGGAATGTCCACGTTGCTACCCTCGGTGGCGACGATCGTGCCGCGGCCGGCCCCACGGGGGTGGTCACGGCGGTCACACGGGTCGGCGACACCACCTACGTGCTGGCGGGACCCGACGACGACAAACAAACTCTGTGGCGCGCCGACCCGGGCTGACCGCTCGACGGCGCGTCGGCCCGGGCGCCGGTACAGGATCGGTCGACCTTCCCACGAAGTGACCACGGTCGCGGTGGCGAAGCCGGCTCGGTAAAGTCACGCTTGGGTCGAGAGGCGCTGCAACGGACTGGGGTCCGCCACGCTCGGCCCGGTCGAACCTTGTCTCGAAGGGCGCCTCCCACTCAACACGGGAGGCCGCATGAGCAAGGTCAACGCCCTTCGCGAACTGCTCGACTCGCGTATCGCCGTGCTCGACGGAGCCTGGGGCACGATGCTCCAGAACGCTTCCCTGACACCCCAGGACTACCGGGGCGACCGGATCGGCGACGACCACACGCACGACGTCACGGGCGACCCCGACCTGCTCAACCTCACCCGCCCCGACGTGATCCTGGACGTGCACCGCCAGTACCTCGCGGCGGGCGCGGACATCACGACCACCAACACGTTCACCGCGACCTCCATCGGACAGGCGGACTACGGCCTGCAGTCCTACGTGCGCGAGATGAACATCGCGGGCGCTCGCCTGGCACGCCAGGCCGCGGACGAGGCGGGCGGCAGGTTCGTCGCCGGCTCGATCGGCCCGCTGAACGTCACGCTCTCGCTGTCGCCGAAGGTCGAGGACCCGGCGTACCGCGCGGTCACGTTCGACCAGGTCAAGGACGCCTACGCGGAGCAGATCTCGGCGCTGGTCGAGGGCGGCGTCGACGTGCTGCTCATCGAGACGATCTTCGACACCCTCAACTGCAAGGCGGCCGTGGCCGCGGCCCGCGAGGTCGCGCCGGACGTGCCGCTGTGGATCTCGGTGACGATCGTCGACCTGTCCGGGCGCACGCTGTCCGGCCAGACGGTCGAGGCGTTCTGGCGCTCCGTCGCGCACGCCAAGCCGCTGGTGGTCGGCGTCAACTGCTCGCTCGGCGCCGAGGAGATGCGTCCGCACGTCGCCGACCTGGCCCGGCTCGCCGACACCTACGTCGCGTGCCACCCCAACGCGGGTCTGCCCAACGCGTTCGGCGGCTACGACCAGACCCCCGAGGAGACCGGCGCGCTGCTCGGCGACTTCGCAGGCGCCGGCATGGTCAACATCGTCGGCGGCTGCTGCGGCACCACCCCGCCGCACATCGCGAAGATCGCCGAGGCGGCCAGGGGGCTCACGCCTCGGCCGATGCCGGACGTGCAGCCGCGCTCCCGGTTCAGCGGCCTCGAGCCGTTCGAGATCGGGCCGGACACCGGGTTCGTCATGATCGGCGAGCGGACCAACGTCACCGGCTCGAAGAAGTTCCGCAGGCTCATCGAGGGCGACGACCACCAGGCCGCCGTCGACGTGGCGCTCGACCAGGTGCGCGGCGGCGCGAACCTGCTGGACGTCAACATGGACGCCGACCTGCTCGACAGCGAGCAGGCGATGACGACGTTCCTGAACCTGATCGCGACCGAGCCCGAGGTGGCCCGGATCCCGATCATGATCGACAGTTCCAAGTGGACGGTGCTCGAAGCGGGCCTGAAGTGCGTGCAGGGCAAGGGGGTCGTCAACTCGATCTCCCTGAAGGAGGGGGAGGAGCCCTTCCTGGAGCACGCGCGCAAGATCCGGAACTACGGCGCGGGTGCCGTGGTCATGGCCTTCGACGAGCAGGGCCAGGCGGACACGACCGACCGCAAGGTCGAGATCTGCGCCCGTGCCTACGACATCCTGACGCAGAAGGCGGGCTTCGCGCCCGAGGACATCATCTTCGACCCGAACGTGCTCGCGGTCGCCACCGGCATCGCCGAGCACAACGGCTACGCGAAGGCGTTCCTGGACGCGCTGCCGCGGATCAAGGAACGCTGTCCCGGCGTGCACATCTCCGGCGGCATCTCGAACCTGTCGTTCTCCTTCCGGGGCAACGACATCGTGCGCGAGGCCATGCACTCCGCGTTCCTGTTCCACGCGGTGCAGCTCGGCCTGGACATGGGCATCGTCAACGCCGGCCAGCTCGCCGTGTACGAGGACATCCCGAAGGACCTGCTCGAACTGGTCGAGGACGTCCTGTTCGACCGGCGCGAGGACGCGACCGACCGGCTCGTCGCCTTCGCCGAGAACGTGAAGGGCAGCGGTACCAAGCGGGTCGTCGACCTGTCGTGGCGCGAGGGCACCGTGCACGAGCGCCTGTCGCACGCACTGGTGCACGGCATCGTCGACTTCATCGAGGACGACACCGAGGAGGCCCGCCAGCAGTACCCGAGGCCGCTGCAGGTCATCGAGGGTCCGCTGATGGACGGCATGAAGATCGTCGGCGACCTCTTCGGTGCGGGCAAGATGTTCCTGCCGCAGGTCGTGAAGAGCGCCCGCGTGATGAAGCGGTCGGTCGCCTACCTCGAGCCGTACATGGAGGCGGAGAAGGAGAAGCTCCGCCTCGAGGGCAAGATCGACACCGGTCGCGGCCAGGGCAAGGTCGTGATGGCCACGGTCAAGGGCGACGTGCACGACATCGGCAAGAACATCGTCGGCGTCGTGTTGGGCTGCAACAACTACGAGGTGATCGACCTCGGCGTGATGGTGCCCGCGGCGACCATCCTGGACACCGCGGTGGCCGAGAGTGCCGACGTGATCGGCCTTTCGGGCCTCATCACCCCGTCGCTGGACGAGATGGTGGCCGTGGCGGCCGAGATGGAGCGGCGCGGGCTCAAGCTGCCGCTGCTGATCGGCGGTGCCACGACGTCACGCCAGCACACCGCGGTCCGGATCGCGCCCGCCTACTCGAACCCGACCGTGCACGTGCTGGACGCGTCCAGGGTGGTCGGCGTCGTGTCGGACCTGCTCGACGCGGACCGCGCGGAGGCACTGGACAAGCGCAACCGCGAGGACCAGGACCAGCTGCGTGAGCAGCACGAGCACAAGCGCCGCCAGCCGATGCTGACGATCGAGCAGGCCAAGGCGAACCGCGAGGTCGTGTCGTTCGACGACACCCCGACGCCGACGTTCACGGGCACACGCGTGCTGGAGCCGTCCATCGCGGAGCTGCGCGAGCTGATCGACTGGCAGTTCCTGTTCCTGGCCTGGGAGGTCAAGGGCAAGTACCCGGCCATCCTGGAGCAGCCGGTCGCCCGCGAGCTGTTCGACGACGCGAACACGATGATGGACGAGATCATCGCGGCGGGTTCCCTGACGGCGAAGGGCGTGTACGGCTTCTGGCCCGCCACCTCCGACGGCGACGACATCGTGCTGGGGACCGGCGACCGCTTCCCGATGCTGCGCCAGCAGACGCAGAAGCCCGCCGGGCGGCCGAACCGCTCGCTCGCGGACTACGTGGCACCGTCGGGTGACTACCTGGGCGGCTTCGCGGTGGCCATTCACGGCGCCGAGGAGCTGGCCGCGTCGTACGAGTCCCGCAACGACGACTACCGCGCGATCATGGTCAAGGCGCTGGCCGACCGCCTGGCGGAGGCGTTCGCGGAGTACATCCACCTCGAGGCGCGCCGCCAGTGGTTCGAGCCGGACGCGGAGCCGGTGCTGGCGGACCTGCACGCCGAGCGGTTCCGCGGCATCCGTCCCGCGCTCGGCTACCCGGCGAGCCCGGACCACAGCGAGAAGGAGCTGCTGTTCACCCTGTTGGACGCCCAGGCACTGGACATCGCGCTGACGGAGAGCTTCGCGATGACCCCGGCCGCCGCGGTCAGCGGGCTGATCTTCCAGCACCCGGACTCGCGTTACTTCACGGTCGGGCGCATCGGCCGCGACCAGGTCGTCGACTACGCGGCACGCCGGGGCATGGACGTGACCGAGGTCGAGCGCTGGCTGCGGCCGAACCTGGCCTACGACCCGGAGTGAGGCCTCGGGTCGGACAGGCGCCGCCTGTCCGACCCGTTGTCGTTCACGGACGCAGCGACAGGACGGCCTTGCCGGTCACCTGCCTACCGCGCAGGGCCTTCGCGGCCTCGGCATAGTCCGACAGGTCGCCCTGCCAGCCGATCTCCACCGCGAGGCGACCCGCGGCCAGGTGGGCCACCAGCTCCGCCAGGTCCGCACCGGCCGTCCGCGTGTCGATGAGGAACGACGTGAGGGACTTCGGCGGGCCGACCGTCGAGTAGGGCTGGAACACCGCGGGTTCCCCGCTGCTCCACCCGATGCTCTGGATGGTCCCGCCCGGTGCCAGGAGTTCCCACGCGGCGGCGAGCTGTGGGCCGCCCACGTTGTCGATCACCACGTCCACCGGGGTGGTCAGACCCGCCAGCCCCACGACCACCTGGTCGGCGGTCAGACCCCGGCCGCGGGCGGCCGAGCCGACCGACGCGGTCACGGTGGCTCCCGCGAGCGACGCCAGGGCCACGGCGAACCGGCCCACCCCACCGGACGCACCCGTCACCAACACCCGGCTGCCCGGCCCGACACCCGCGGCACGCAACGACTGCAGCGCCGCCAGCCCCGCCACCGGCAGTGCCGCCGCGCGGGCCAGGTCCACCTCGTCGGGCACCAGCGCCAGTGCCGTCGGTGCGACCACCACGCGGGAGGCGAACGCCCCCGCCGTCAGGGCGACGACACGGGAGCCGACCGGCGGGCCGCCTTCGCTGGTGCTGACCACGAGCCCGGCCACGTCCGACCCCAGCGCGGCCCCCGGGGGCACCCGCCCCGAGCGGGCGTCGTTGAGGTCTCCCAGGTTGAGCGCCGCGAAGTGCGCGTCGACCACGACGCCACCGTCGACGGCGGGAGCTTCCGTCAGCCGCACCCCGTCCGGCTGGGTGGGGTCGACGACCAGAGCGCGAGTCATGATCCCCAGTCAACACGCTCGCCGCGGTCCCGGCGGGGGGACCGGCAACCGCGGCGAGCTTTTTGAGAGCGCCGGCCGGAGTCTGGGGGGAACGTCCGGCCGGCGTTTCCGGTCGCGCGCAGGGCGAACCAGTCCACATCAGCTGTGCCCTGGGGGGTGACACCTGCCGGGAAGTCCCGGTCCGGCCCTGATATCCGCTGCGACCAACCCGTACAACGGCCTGTCACTCCGCCACGTTCCACGGCCGATAGTGGGTTCCGTCACGTTCCGTCACAGGAATACGGCTCGCATCCTGCGTTCCGTTTCCTCGTCCGCCGGAGTGTAGGCGGTCATCCGCAGCTGGGAATGGCGGCCAAGCCACAGGTAGGGGAGCCGAAGTCGAGGACGCCGAGCTCGTGGTGCCAGAAACGTTTCGTCAGGTTCCGCATTGGTCTGACCTCGTGGCGCCGCCACCGTGCGTCGAACGCCGTGCTGCTCGTGCTCGTCCGGGGCTGGCCGCCTTCACCGCCCCCGACCCACGCCGGGCGGCCTCGTGACGGTGTCCCCTCGGTCCGCCATAAGGGTGAAGAACCGGGAGCCGGCCTTCTTCTCCTGGCTATCCTCGTAAGTGGGGGACAGCTAGGGGGAACGACCATGGGGGAACTCGGACGTGGTCGGCCGGGACTGGTAGCGCGCTGGTGTCTGTGGCGGCTTCCGCGCCGCGTGCTGCTGGTGGTTCTGGCCGTGCACATCGCCGCTGCCGGAAGTGTGCTGGGAACCGCGTGGCTGTTCCCGGCACACCGGCACCACTGGATCATCGCTGCCGCGCTGGTGGGACTCGCCGCGGTGCATCTCGAGTGGTCGCGCAGGCTCGGGCCGCCGTGTCCGGGCGAGCGCGCCGTTCCGTACACCGACCTCAAGACGGTGTGGAACGTGGCCGCGGTGCTGCTGGTCCCGCCGCCGCTCGCCGCGCTCGTGGTCGTCATGACGCACGCGTACGGCTACCTGCGGGTGCACCGGCAGGACGACAGGAGAGCGCACCGCTGGGTGTACACGTGCTCGACGGTGGTGCTCGCGTCACAGGCCGCCGGGCTCGTCCTCGCGATGGGCACCGACACCTATCCGGGGATTCCCGGGCCCGGACAGTTCGAGGCATGGCTGGTGGTGTTCGCCGCCGTCGTGGTCCGCTGGGCCGTCGACTACCTGCTGGTGGTCACCGTGTCGGCGTTGGTGCGCGGGTCGTTCGCCCACGTGGTCACTCGGATGGGTGAACAGGTCAACGAGGCGGCAGCCGGCGCGCTGGCCGTCGTCGTCGCCGTGCTGCTGGAGAACGGCTACGTGGTGCTGCTGGGGTGCGTGTACCTGGTGGTCGGCGTGCTGCAGCAGACGTCCTACTACCACCACTGGAAACGGGAGCGGCCGTTCGACCCGCTGACCCGCGTGTACTCGCGGGCGTCGTTCATCGAGCAGGCGAGGCGGATCCTGGCCCGCTCGGAGACCGTCGGCTGTCTGCTGCTGGACCTGGACTACTTCAAGCGGATCAACGACACGCACGGCCACAACGTCGGCGACCAGGCGCTCGTGGCGGTGGCGGAGGCGATCAGGCAGGAGGTCCGCAAGGGCAGGGACGTCCCGGCCCGCTGGGGCGGCGAGGAGTTCGTCGTGCTGGTGCCGGAGGTGACGATGGACTCGCTCACCAGGATCGCGGAGCGTGTTCGGCTGCGGGTGCGTGCCACCGAGGTGGTGTACATCCGCAGGGACTCGGCCGCCGAGGACACGAGCACGTGCACCGTCCGGATGACGGCCTCGATCGGCGTAGCGCTGCGGAGCGCCCAGGACGAGAACCTGCTGGACCTGGTGGAACGTGCCGACCGGTTGATGTACGCGGCGAAGGCCGCAGGCCGCGACCAGGTGTGCTCGACCCTTCCGCCACAGCGGACGTCACCGGTGACGGACTACGCCGGCGACAGGTGACGCGGGCACCATGGCCGTGGTCTTCCCGACCTGGGTGGTGCGGACCCACCCAGGTCGTCACCCGCCGAACCGCTCCGCCATCTCACGCAGCCGCAGCACGGCCAGGTCCAGGTCCTCCCCGCTGACGGCCATCCCCGCCCCGCGCAACTTCTCGATCTGGTCGGCCAGCTCGAGGTACTGCCGGTGCGCGTGGTCCCGGCAGGGCAGGCACGTGACGCTCTCCGGGCGCGTGGAGGTCATCGCCCTGCCCGCCTGGATCCCACAGCCGGTGGTGACGATCCCCGGCGCGTCCGGGACCGCCCCCAGCACCGACGAGAGCGCGCCTCGGAAGTCGGCCCGGGCCTCGACGACCCTGCGGTCGACGTGGATGTGTGGATCGGCGTCCATCCGTGCCTCCTTGCCGCGTCAGGGCTGCGGCTCGACGAAGTAACCCGCGACGTCGAACACCACGTCGACGTGGCCCGCGTTGTTGGCGAAGTTGATCGTCCTGGCCTGGATGTCCGGGTGGTTCTCGTACCCGATGCCCGCGTTCACGGCGTTGACCGCGACCTGACCGGGCACGGCGACCGCGATGACAGCGAGTTTTCTCATTGGTTCCCCAGAAGAATGGCCAAAACCCGAACGGGTGACGCGAGCCTAGCCGAGGCAGTGAGTGCCCGGCTCGGGCAGCCGGGTGTCGCCGAAGTACCGGACCACGACGTCTCGAGTGCACGCGCTGCGGGTGGCGGCACCGTGACCCATACCGTCGTAGGTGACGAGCACCGACCCCGGTAGTTGCTCGGCCACGTGCCTGGCTCCCTGGTAGGGGGTGGCCGCGTCGTACCGGGAGTTCAGCACCATGACCGGTGGCACGTCGGGCGCGTGCAGTGGTCGTTGCGGGTTCGTGGCGGGCACCGGCGGGTTGACGCACAGGCTCGCGATGTCGAAGGCGGACGTGTGGAGATCCGGTGCCACGGCACGGGTCCGGGCCGCGAGCCGCGTGGCGTCGGCGTAGGAGCGGGTGTCGTTCCGGTTGTCGGCGCACTGCAGGAAGATCGGCAGCGGCGTGGTCCCGCCCTCGGCCGACCGCGTCGCGCTCGCCTCGAGGTCGGCGATCGCGGCGGCCACCGCCGGTAGGTCCGGCCGGGTCAGCGGCGACACGATGCGGCTGGTGAGTGCCGCGGGGTCGATCCCGTCCGGCAGTGCGCCCTGCTCGGCGCGGTCGTACAGCGTGGCGACGCGGGCGCGGACGTCGGTGCCGTGCAGCGCACACGCGGCGTCGGCGGCACACCACTCGACGAACCGGTCGAACGACTCCTGCCCGGCGAGCGCGCCGGTCACCGCGAACCGGTCGGAGCCGACGGTGTGGTCGAACACGCCGTCCAGCACCATCGTCCTGATCCGGTGGGGGAACCGCTCGGCGTACATCTGCCCGACGACGGTGCCGTAGGACAACGCGTACACGTTCAGCCGGTCCTCGCCGAGCGCTGCCCGCAGCGCGTCGACGTCCCGCGCGACCTGCGTGCTGTCGAGGTGGTCGAACACCGGGCCGGTCCGTCGCCGACAGTCCGCGCCCACGGCCGCCTGTGCGTCGAGCAGCTCGTCGAACTCGGCCTGGCTCCTCGGTTCCGGCCGGTCCATGGCGGCGACGAGCCCGGCGTCGCACAGGACGGGGGAGCTGCGCCGGACGCCTCGCGGGTCGAAGCCGACGACGTCGTAGTGCTCGACGACCTCGGCGGGCAGCAGCACGTCGAGTATCCGGTCGTCGGTCACGGCGTCGACCCCGGAGCTACCCGGCCCGGCGGGCAGGTACACGACCGTGCCGTGCCGTTCCCCGGTGGCCGGATGCCGCGCGACGGCCATCCCGAACCTCTCGCCGTCCGGATCGGCCCAGTCGACCGGCACGTCGAGCGTCACGCAGGACACGGCCGCGTTCTCCTGACAGGCCGTCCACCCGGGCGGCGGGGACGTGAGCACCGAGGCGGCCAGGCACGCGGAAAGCAGACAGATCTTCATGTGCGTCAACACTGGTGGCCTGCGCCGCCCCGCGCTTCCCACCGCGGGCCAGGAACGACTCCTACCGCGGTAGGAGGCGGAGCCGCTCGTCAGTTCCTAGGGTCGGCATGTGACGGCGTTGCGATGGCTCCCGGTTCGGGTGTTACCCGTTCCGGTGATCGCCGCGTATCTGGTGTCCCAGCACGGACTGGTCCCGGCGACCTCGCTCGACTGGCTGCTCGGCATGACCGCCGCGGTCGTGACCGGCGTCGGTGTCCTGGCCCCGCTCACCGCGACCGTCGTCCAGTCGGGGTTGCTGCTGGCGGTGCCTAACACGCAGGCAGCGATGCCGATGGTCTTCCTGATGGCGATGATCACCCTGGGAGAGCTGTGGATCCGCCGCGACGGCCTGCCGTGCCTGGTCGGCACGGCGGTGTCTGTGGCGGCGCAGCTGTGGTTGTACGCACCGCACCTCCACCCGCTGCTGACCCCGATGTCGCTGCTGGTGACGACCGCGCCGCCGGTGTTGCTCGGCATGTACATCCGCTCGGTGCTGCGGGTGGCGCTCGCGGCGGACCGGCGCAGGGAGGAGGCCGTGCTGGCCGCCCGTGTGGCAGAACGCACGGCCATCGCCCGTGAGCTGCACGACCTGGTGGCACACCACCTGGCGTCGATCGCCGTGCAGGTGGGCGCGGCCAGGCACAGCCTGCGGGGCGCCGACGCAGGCGTGGACGCGGCGCTGGCGCAGGCCCACACCACGACCAGGGCCGGTCTCGCGGACCTCAGGCGCCTCATGACAGTGCTGCGTGACCCGACGTCGACAGGCGAGGCCCCCGGTGCCGCGATGGCCGACGCGGGTGGCCTGCCGACCGCGCTGGCCGCGGTGGTGGAGCGCACGCGGGCGGCGGGTGTCGCGGTGGACGCGACCATAGATCCCCAGGTGGCGGACCTGGACTCGATCCGCCGCCTCGCCGTGCTCCGGGTGGTGCAGGAGGGCCTGACGAACGTGGTGAAACACGCGGGCCCGCGAGCCGAGGCGACCGTGTCCGTGCACACGGGCGACACCGTGCGGATAGTCGTGGCGGACAACGGCGCCGCCTCCCGCCGCACCGACAGGGGTTTCGGGCTGGTGGGCATGCGCGAACGGGTGGAGCTGCTCGGCGGCGCGGTGTCGGTGGCCGCACACGACGGCTGGCACCTGACCGTGACGATCCCGGCCGGGACGGACCGGTGATCCGGGTCCTGCTGGTGGACGACCAGCGGCTGGTCCGGGCGGGGCTGAGGATGCTGTGCGAGAGCACCCCGGACCTGGTCGTGGTGGGGGAGGCGGAGAACGGCGAGGAAGCGGTCCGCGCCATGGCTCTCCTCGGCCCGGACGTGGTGCTGATGGACCTGAGGATGCCCGGCGTGGACGGCATCACCGCCACCGCGCGCATCACGGCCGCGACCCCGGCGGCCCGCATCCTGGTGCTGACCACCTTCGACGACGACGAGCACCTGTACCCGGCACTGTCCGCCGGCGCGCAGGGCTTCCTGAGCAAGGACGCCCCACCGGAGGAGCTGCTCGACGCCATCCGTCGCACCGCGGCGGGCGAGTCCCCGTTCAGCCCGGGGGTGCTGCGCGGGCTGGTGCGCAAGGCCGTCGCCGCACACCAGCCGTCGACGGCCCTGCCCGCACTGACCGGCCGGGAACGCGACGTCCTGGCCCTGGTGGGGGAGGGCCTGTCCAACGCGGAGATCGCCGCCCGCCTGCACGTGGCCGTCAGCACGGTGAAGACCCACGTCACGAACCTGATGACGAAGACAGGCGCCGACAACCGGGTCCGCCTGGCCGTGCTGGCCCTGCGTGCCTAACCCCGGCGCGAGGCCCAGACCCCGACGAGGATGACGGCGACCCCGAGCAGGGAGAGCAGGGGCACACCCTCGCGCAGCACGAGGAAGCCCAGTCCCAGCGAGGTGACCGGGATCAGGTAGGTGACCACGGAGGCCCCGACCGCACCCTCGGTCCTGATGAGGGCGTAGTTGAGGACGTAGGCGAGCCCTGACCCGGCGACCCCGAGGACGACGAGCGCGAGCCACGGTCCCACCGACCAGGCGGGCACGCCCGAGGAGTCGAACGGCAGGCACGCGACGGTGAGGACGCTGGCCGCCAGTAGCTGGCCGGTGGAGAGCACGGTCGGGCTCATGTCCTCGTTGGCGAGGTAGCGGCTCATGTAGAGGTAGCTGACGCCGTAGCTGAGCGCGGCGAGGAGGCAGAACGCGGCGCCGACGATGTCCACGGCCCCGGCGTCCCACGGGGTGAAGATCATGAGGCTGCCCGCGAACCCGAGTGCCAGGCCCGCGACCTGCAGGGCGGTGAGCCGTCCGGCGAGGCGGAACACGTAGGACAGGCCCAGTGTCCACAGTGGCGTGGTGGCGTTGAGCGCGCCCGCGATCCCGGAGTCGACCCTGGTCTCGCCGAGCGCGAAGGACAGGTAGGGCACCGCGTTGCCGACGAGGGCCGCGACGAACAGGTGTCCCCAGAGACGCCTGTCCCAGGGCAGTTTCTCCCGTCGCACGACGATGATGGCCAGGAGCACGACGCCGCCGAGGACCATCCGTCCCGCGGTGATCTGCAGTGGGCTGAACACCGCCAGCGCGACCTTGATCCAGAGGAAGTTGGACCCCCACGCGAGCGCCAGGGCTCCGATGAGGAGCGTCCCCCGAGCAGAGGTCCCTGTCACGGCATGCAGCGTCCTTGCGTCGAGCCGATCATCGGCCGCCGACCAGGCTACCCCGGCCGGAGACCGCACGATGTGAGCACCACACGGGCCCGACAAACGCCATGAGTGATATATCGGACAAACTCCTTGCGTGGCGGCATTCGGATCGCGCTCGCATGGCCGGACGGGCCGAGGAAGCCGCTGCCACCCGTGACCACTGCCCTGGTCATCGACCGACGCCGCGGTAGGTGTAGCCGAGACCGCGCGGCGACGCGATCTTCTGCTTGGGGTGGTAGGCACGTCCGTCGAAGACGAGGAACGACTCCGCGACGGGCCGCTCCCCGAGCCGGTGTCGTGGAACTCCTTGTGTAGAGCCAGGATCGCGAGGCAGTCGGCGTTCTTGACGGCGTCGTCGACGGTCGGGGCAGGCGTGATGCCGAAGACCTCCTCTGCCTCCCGGGCGTCCACCAGCGGGTCGAAGATCGTCACCTCGGCACACGACTGTTCGAGTGCGGAGACCACGGCCGGTGCCCTTGGGGATCGTGTTGGCCGCCGCGATCACGTCCAGCATCCGGGCGTCCTCGTTGTCATGAACCTGCCATGCGCCGGTCCCGCCCACCGGGTCAGACGGTGGGCAGGTACCTGGGCGGGTGGCGGACCGGGTTCGCGGTCTCGTAGGCGGCCGCGAGTGACAGCACGGTCGCGTCGTCCCAGCGGCCTGCGAAGAAGGAGATGCCGATCGGCAGCTCCCCGGCGTAGCCGGCCGGCACGGCGACGTTCGGGTAGCCGGACACCGCCGCCGGGCCGGAGGACTCCAGCAGGAAGCCCTGGTCGCCGAGCCCGTACGTGGTGCGCCACGCGGGCCCGTTGGTGGGGGAGACGATCGCGTCCAGGTCGTGCGCGGCCATCGTCTCGTCGATGGAGCGCCTGGCGAGCGAGGTCGCGGTGGCCCGCCACTGGCGGTAGGCCGGGTCGTCCGTGCCGGGCACGGTCAACGCCTGCTCGAACAGCTCCTGGCCGAACCTGCTCAGCTCCACCGGGTCCTGCCGGTTGAACTCGACGAGCCCGGCGATCGTCTTCGGCACCCCTGGCCTGCGTGCCAGGTACGCGGGCAGGTCCCTGGTGAACTCGCTGAGCAGCGCGGGCGACTCGGCTGCGCCGAACTCCGCCCGGTAGGGCATGTCGACCTCGACCACCGTGGCGCCCCCTGCCCGCAGGGTCGCCACCGAGCGGGCGACCACGCGGTCCACGTCCGGGTCGATGCCCGCCTGCCGCCAGACGCCGATGCGCGCACCCCGCAGCGCACCGGGCCGCAGCAGCTTCGCGTAGTCGGTCGGCTGGTTCGCCGGGTAGTTCGCGGTCGCCGGGTCCTCGCGGTCCCGGCCCTGGAGCACCGACATGGTGATCGCGGCGTCCACCACGTGCCTCGCCATCGGTCCGGCGGTGTC
The DNA here is from genome assembly GCF_004364325.1 of Actinophytocola oryzae. Lineage (GTDB taxonomy): Bacteria > Actinomycetota > Actinomycetes > Mycobacteriales > Pseudonocardiaceae > Actinophytocola > Actinophytocola oryzae. Next base: position 422,702 of record NZ_SOCP01000004.1, read on the forward strand.
CTGCTCGGCGGAGATCGGTGCGATGCCGGTGCGGCTGACCAGCCCGAGCGAGGGCTTGTGGCCGACGACCCCGTTGTTGCCCGCCGGGCACACGATCGACCCGTCGGTCTCGGTGCCGATGGCGACCTGCGCGAGCGATGCCGCGACCCCCGCCCCCGACCCGGACGACGAGCCGCACGGGTTGCGGTCGAGCACGTAGGGGTTGTTGGTCTGGCCGCCGACGCCCGACCAGCCGGAGGTGGCGTTGGTGGAGCGGAAGTTCGCCCACTCGGACAGGTTGGTCTTGCCGAGGATCACCGCACCGCCCGCACGGAGCCTGCGAACGACGGTGGCGTCCACGGCCGGCGGCGCGGCGAGCAACGCCCGCGACCCCGCCGTCGTGTCGAGCCCTCCGGTGTCGATGTTGTCCTTGAGCAGCACCGGAATCCCGTCGAGCGGTCCACGGGTGTGGCCGGTCCGCCTGCGCCGGTCGCTCGCCGCGGCCTGCGACAGGGCCGTCCGGTCGACCGCGAGCACGGCGTGGATCCTGCGGTCCACCGTGCGGATCCGGTCGAGGTAGGCCGTGGTCAGCTCCACCGACGTGAGCCTGCCCCGGTCCATCAGCGCCTGCAGGCCGGGGATGGTGGCCGAGTCGAGGTCGAGCTGTGGCCGCGCGGCACTGGCCTCGGCGGACGGCGCCGCCGCCGCGATGGCGATTGCCAACAGAACCGAGGAAACTCGCGAAAATCGCACACCGCAGCTAAGCGTTTACCCGCGCGGCCGTCAACCACTCTGGTCGAGCCCGGCGAGGAGTTGGTGTGCGGTGTCGACGAGGTTGTGGCGCAGGGTGTGGCGGCGGGTGGCGAGCCCGATCAGGGCCGTGTGGGTGGCGGGTCGGTAGCCGAGGTACACGTGGTGGCCGAGGGTGGCGCCGCCGTGGAAGTAGATCGGTCCGTGCCGGCTTTCGTGGCAGAACCAGGTCAGGGTGCGGTCGGGGGCGCGGCGGGGCCGGGGCGCGGTGTGGGTGGCACGCACGGCGTGGAGGGCGGCGTCCAGCGGCGTGGTGTCGGGACAGAGGTGGGCCTCGAGGTAGGTCAGCAGGTCGTCCGGGGTGGCGCGGACGGCACCGGCCGGCGCGAACCCGTTGAGTTCGATGTGGTCGACGGGGGTGCCCGCGTCGCGGTGGCCGACGGCGTCCGCGCCGTCCTGTCCTGGGGCGGTCCGGGTGTGCCGAAGTCCCAGCGGACGCAGCACACGTTCGGACAGCAGGTCTTCGTAGCACGTGCCCGCCGTGTGCGCGAGGGCGTGGCCGAGCACGGCCGCGCCGAAGTTGGAGTAGCGCCAACGGTGTCCGGGAGCGTGGCGGCCGCGGTGTTGGTGGAAGGCGTCCAGTAGTCGCTGGCGGGAGTAGTCGGCGTAGGGACTGGTGGTCCGCCCGGACAGGTAGAACCCCACGACGCCACGCAGGTCGGGCATGCCGGGCAGGCCGGCGGTGTGGGTGCACAGGTGCACCAGGCTGATCGTCTCGGGCGCCGAGGGGCCTGTCGGCGTCGGCAGACAGGCGGTGACGGGGGTGTCGTAGCGAAGGTGCCCGTCGTGGACGAGCCCGGCCAGCAGCAGACCCATGAACGTCTTCGACACCGAGCCGATCTCGTAACGGAGGTTCTCCCGCCCTGCCGCGGGTTCCTCGGCGGTGCCGGAGGTGACGATGGTGCGGTCACCGTGATGCGTGAGACCGAACACCACGTCGGGTGCCCTGACGGAGTCGGCGGCGTCCTGGAGCTGTCGTGCCGGTGTCGGGTTCACGCGAGCATGGCCGTCAGCGCGCGTGAGGTCGCGAGGGTCGCGGCGAACGCGGTGACCAGGGTGGGATGGTAGGCGGCGTCGAAGACCGCCTGGCTGTCCCCGACGGGGAGGTCCCCCTCGTCGGGTAGCGCACCCTCCGGGGTCTGTACCGAGGCGAGCATCCGCCAGTGCTCGGTGTCCAGCACCGGATCGGGCAGGCAGGCGTCGACGACGAGCCATTCCCCGAGCAGGTCCCACAGCCGCCGCCGGGCGCAGTCACGCTTCCACACCGGCATCCACAGCTGGAGGTACTCGGCGATCTCGGCAGGGAGCCGGTCGGGGTGGGTGCCCCAGTCGGTGAGGTAGAAGACGGTGTGGGTGATGGTGTACGCGACGACCTGGTCGACCAGCCACGGTTCGGGTAGGCGCCCCAGCCAGGTGTCCCGGAGGAGACGTTCGAGATCGTCCGAGGAGCGCATCCCGAGCTGGTGCTCGGCGGTGGCCACGGACAGCCGACGGAGGGGCGAGATCTCCACCACGGACGGTGCCCGCAGCCCGGACACCAGCACCCGCAGGCTTTCCTCCAGTCGTGGATGCCGATATCCCCGGTCGTGGAAGGAGGCGTAGATCTCGGCGGGGCCGGGTGCCGGTGCGTTCTCGCGTTGGCAGCGATCCAGCAGGTCGCCACCCTCGAGGAGGTCGTGCCACGCGAAGTCCAGCAGCTGCCGGGCGCTGGCGGCGTGGCGGGACCCGGTGACGCCTTCCCGCACGAGCACGCCGGCCACCAACGCCAGCTCTCCCACCGGTTTCAGCCATGCCGTCGAGGTGGAGTCGGCCTTCTCCTCGGGACAGGGCCGAAAACGCTCGCGGTGGGTGTCCACCCACTCCCACGCCCGCATCCCGGTCCGGTGCACCATGGCGGTGTCGTCGGTCATCGGTGCGCCTCGCGGATCATCCGTGCCGCCTGGACGTGCAGGTCGACCCGCGCGTCCGCGTCGGCACCCAGGTGTCGCACGAACTCCAGGCCGGTGTCCAGGCTCAGCGACCGGGGCACGCCGTCCAGCAGCGTCAGCCACCGGCCCACTCCCGCTGCCTGCAGCCAGTCCCGGCGACGGACCGCCCACGCGAAGCCCCTGGCCACATCGGACACCCGCGTCGACAGCTCACGGGTGAGCGCGTCACCCGAGCCGGGCGTCGCGAGCGCGGCCAGCAGAGCCAGCCGGTGCGCCAACTCCGGCCACGGCACGTCCCGCACCCACGCCGCGTCCGGTCGCGCCACCGGCGCCTCCCGTCTCCCGAGCGGCTCGATCGAGCGCACCGCGTCACACAGTCCCCAGTACGTCCAGAACGTCGTCACCGGTGCGGTCGGCCCAGGCGCGAAGGCCGCCACCGCGGCTCGCGCGGCCTCCAGGTCACCGGCCGCCGTCTCGTGCCCCAGCAGGGCGTGTGGTGCGAGCACGTCCGCACCCAGCACACGCACCGCCGCGACCCGTACCGTGTCGGTCGGGTCCGCGATCAGCTGCACCGCGCGGCCGTGGTGTCCGTCCCGCAGCACGGACACCACGGCCGACGCGCACTCCTGGACCGCGTCAGTTACGCGGCCACTCGTGTCCATCCGCGTGGCCGGTCACTTCTTGGGCTTGCGGGGCCCCGAGGGGGACAACGAGCCGATCTGTACCAACGGACCGTTGAGCATCCTGAGGTCGCGGAGGTCGTCAGCGCGTTCCGGTGCCTCCAACAGCGCCGTGACCTCGGCGGACACCTCGTCGGTGTACGTCGTCGCGATCGTCTCGACAGCAGCGGTCATACGGATCAACTCCTCACTCACCTCCGGCGGAACCTCCACCGTGTGGCAATGGCTCCAACGCACCACACCGAGATCCCGGTGGCTAGCCAAACCCACCGAACGAGCGACGAACCACCCACGATCCAGCGACCGAGTCCGACGACCGACTCCATTGCGTAAAGTGCCCTCGTCGGTCCGGAGTGGTCGGACATTTGTGAGTATTGCTGACGCACGGTAAGTAATAGCCCTCTCGCGTCGCCGTATTTCGGTGTAGCCGATGTGCCGTGCACACCTACGAACGAATTTCGCCCTGCGCTACTGTCACGCCGAGCGAGTGATTTGACGCGTGTCGGGGGCCCAGGTGACAGACGAGTTCGTGATGTCCGAAGGCATGGTCGTCGCCATGCGCTATGTGCTGACGGACGGCCCGTTCAGGGGTGGATCCGGTGAGGTTTGGCAGGCCAGGGACCGGAACCTGGACGACCGCCTGGTCGCGTTGAAACGTGCCCGGTTCGACCGGCACGGACTCGAGGTTTTCCGGCAGTTGCAGCGCGAACGCAGCGCCCTGATCGAGTTGAACCACAGCCACGTGGTCACGCTCTACGACGTCGTGCCCGTCGACAGCGCTGGTGAGGAAGCCGGGTACTGGCTGGTGATGGAATGGGTGTCCGGTGGGAGCCTCGCCGCGGTGATGAAGAACGCGAGCAAGGGCGAGGAGGCGTTGCTGTCGCCAGGGGAGGCGGCGGTTTACGGAAGGCAGATAGCGACCGCGCTCGCCGCCGTACACGCGAAGAACATCATTCACGGCGACGTCAAACCGGGAAACCTGTTCTGGTCCCCGGACGGCGACAATGTCAAACTCGGTGACTTCGGGACGGCACTCCGGCTCGACGACAACACGACCGCACGCGCCAATATCTGGCTGACCCCGGGGTACGCGGCTCCGGAAGTGAAGCTGCACGGCACGCCCCGACCGGAGTCCGACGTGTACTCCCTCGGCTGCACCCTGTACGCGCTGATGACCGGTTGGCCTCCAGTCCACATAGGACCGAAGTCGACCGCGCGACCATGGTGGGCCAGACGCGACAGGCTCGGGACAACCGCTGATCTGGGCCCGATCCACGACGCACTGTCCGCGATGCTCCGGCCCGAGGTGGCGGCCCGGCCAAGCGCGGCCGACGCCGCGGCGCTGCTGGCACGAGCGGCGGACAGGGCCGAACGAACGGGTCGCGGCCGGCTGTGGCGACGCTTGGCCGTGTCGGCGTTGGCAGTCGTGGTGTTCGCGTCGACCGCGTGGTTCGTGTCGCTGGTCACGCGCGACGATGCCGCCTCGGCGACGGACGGGGTTCTCGGGGACCCGCGCACCGCCGACCCGTGCGCCCTCATCGATGCCACTGCCTTCAGCCGGTTCGGGAGCACGATGCTGGATCGGGCGTACGGCAACTTCCAGAGATGTGACGTCATCGTCTCCCCGGGATTCGACGCACCAGTCGATGTCGAGGTGCAGTTCGAGGAGAAGCCGTTGGAGGAGGGCGTCGTCCCCGCCCGGCACGTGGGTGAGTTCGAGATCGTCGGTTGGCCGCCCGAGAGCGACGCATGCGTGCGCGGGCTGCCCCTCACTCCCAGCGACGGCGGTACATCTGTCATTGTGAATGTCGACTTCCACGACGACCCGGGCAGCACGGACCTGTGCGTGTTCGCCGATGTCGCCGCTGACGTCGCGGCGCGCAGCCTTGATCGGCTGCGCCAGGCAGGCCAGGTCCTTCCGCGACGATCCTTCCGCGACGGCTCGCTGGCCCACCTCGACGCGTGCTCGCTACTCAAGGGCGATGCCCTCGCCGCCGAGATCCCCGGTGTCGACGCCGCCACACCCGACATCGGCTACGGACGATGGCAATGCCGGTGGCGCAGCACCACCGACGCCATCGAGGTGGACGTACGTTTCGACCAGTCGGAGCCCATGGACGCGACCGATGGGCAACCGACCACGATCACGGACCGGGAAGCCTTCGTCAGCCCGGAAGGAGACGGCCACGGTACCTGCGTGGTCAATGTGATGAACCGCACCTACCACGGGCAGTACGGGCGCACGGTCGCCGAGATGCTGCAGGTGACCGTGAGCGAGCACAAGGCCGGGGACCTGCCGACGTGCCAGAAGGCGACGGCCCTGGCCACCGCGGCAGCCGCCGCGTTGCCGCCGAAGTAATCGGTTGGGCGGGCGCCGCGCGAGCTGGTAGCGTGCCCAGAGCCGTGACACGACTCGAGGAGGTGAGACCCATGAACGCTGGTTCGACGTGGGTGCTCCCCTCGTCTTCACGGTCGGGCGATTGACGTAGGTGTCGCCGGGAGCGCCTGACAGGGCATTCCCGAAAGGTGACCACCTATGAACTCTGTGCATTTCACCTCGGCAACAGGCGAGCACACCGTCGAGATCACGCGCGTCGCGGACACGCAGTGGCACGCCGTGGAGGACGGCCGCGTGGTCGGCCGAGGCGAGGCCTCCCGCAGACCGGACGGCCGACTCTTCCTCAGCACCGACGCGTGGCACGACCAGGTCTTCGACAGGCTCGCGGGTGCCATGCTGACGGTCCTGTCGAGACCGCTGTACACGTTGGTCGACGAGGCCGACGTGGACCTGACGTCCAACTGGGAACGGGCCGGCTTCAGGACGCGCCGCCGCGAGTGGGAGTACGTCGTACCCACGGACCCGCAAGTCACCGGACTCGGCACGTCGCGGCCGCCGGCGGACGTGAGGATCATCGCCATGGGCGAGGCGGAGGAGGGCCCGCTGCGGGCGCTGGACCGAACGATCCGCGACGAGGTCGGGGCCACGGTCGGCTGGCAGGAGATGCCTGCCGAGGTACTGCACCTCCCGGCCGGCGTGACAGTGCTGGACCCGTCGAAGTACGCGGTGGCGGCGAAGGCCGACCACTACGTGGGCCTGGTCCGACTGGCGCCGAGGATCCGTCAACCAAGGATCGGACTGATAGCGGTCCGAGCCGACCAGCACCGTCGCGGTATCGCCAGGGCACTGCTGACCCACGTACTGGGTTCGCTGCACCAGGCCGGAGTCGCAAGGGCGACGGCCGAGGTACACGAGTCCAACGCGGCGGCCACGGCACTGTTCGACGGCGTAGGCGCCCGACGCGCGAGCAGCAACCTCGAACTGGTCCTCGCGTAACCCCCCGAGCGCACCCCGGAGAAACGAGAAAAATGGTAAAAGCAAAAAGCGGCATCGAAGTGGAAGGTGTCGTGGTCGAGTGCCTACGCAACGCCAACTTCACGGTAGAGCTGGAGAACGGCCACAAGGTACTGGCACACATCAGCGGGAAGATCAGGAAGAACTACATCAAGATCCTCCCGTACGACCGCGTACTGGTCGAGCTGACCCCGTACGACCTGTCCCGAGGCCGCATCCTCTTCCGCTACCGGAACTGACGACGCGGAACCAGGCCTGACAACACTGTCGGCGGACGATTCGACGTCGTCCGCCGACAGTGCTGTCACCCCTCGACCTTCCAGGCATCAGCACGCCGTACGTGGCACGCGGTCCTCAGATTCGGGACAGGAGCTCGTGCTTCTTCGCCTCGAACTCGTCGGACGTCACCACGCCGAGGTCTCGCAGCTCCCCGAGCTTGCGTAGCTGTTCGTAGACATCCGGAGCGTTCGCGGCGGGCACGGGTGGCGCGTGATGGATCATTGGCGCAGGCTGGATCGGCGCCGGGGCCGGACGTGCGAGCCGCGCTCGCACGGCGTCCGCGATCTGCTTGCCATCCTTCTTGTTCATCTGGTCGATGTCAGCCTTGTTGCCCGAAGCGAAGATCGCCAACGTACCGAGGACCATGCCAGAGCTCCACTGGACGGACGAGATCTTGTCCATGGGAAAGTCCTCGATCGTCTTTCGGGTCATGCCATCCATCACGAACAGCAGCCTGCGATCGGTCAACACCACGAGACCCGTGCCACCGCCGTAACGCCCGGCGGCCATCAGGTGCACCGACTCGTGTTCCCACAGGTGGTTCGTGAGTCGCTTCATCTCTCGACCCGCGCCCAGCCGAGTCTGCATCTTGTCCTTCGCGGCCTGGATGTCCGGCCGCGAACCATCCGTCATGCCATCCCCCATGCTTGATCGCTTACCTCCTCATCGGCGAACGCGGAGGAGCGTTACCGGGCCCAGCCCATTCCGCGGCGCCCCGACACGGCCGACTGCGACCCACACCTCACCGGCTCGGGCCAAGCGACCTCGGCAGCCCGAAGGAGGGAAACACGCTGTTCTCGAAACGGGTCATGGCACTGATCCGCTCCCCGGCGAGGGTGATGACGTACACGCCGGTCCCGTGGCTGACGCCGCTGGACGAGCGCAGGTAGGCACCGAACGCGGGCTGGCCGTTGGCCCGGGTCGGCACGAGGTCGAACCTGCGGTCGGCGCCGAACAGCCTCTCGAAGAACTGGGCCACGACCTCCCGCCCTTCGTACTCGAACGGCAGTGGCGGCATGGACACGAAGACGTCCGTGGTCGCGTCGGGAGGCGGCTCGGCGGCGAGCACCCCGATGGCCAGCGCCGAGCTGACGCCACCCAGTACCACCGCAGGCGGGATGGTCGCGGGCCAGTCGCGGGACGCGGCGTAGGTCGCCGTGCCCAGGACGCCCAACGCCGAGCCGGTCAGGCCACCGAGCAGGCACAGCACGACGGACTCCGTGAAGAACTGGGTCCGTATCTGGCCCCGGGTGTTGCCCAGCGCCCGTCGCAGGCCGATCTCGCGTTTGCGTTCCAGGACGGAGATCACCATCGTGTTGGCCACGTCCACGCCGCCGACCAGGAGGGCGACGCCGGCCAGGCCGTCTCGACCCGCACCACGCAACGCGCGTTCGCGACCACCGACGAGTCGGTGACCGCCTATATCCGTGGCGCCAGACTGGAAAGCGCCCGACGCGAACTGGTGGAGCGCCTTGGTCGGCTCACTGTCACCGAAGTCGCGGCACGTTGGCATTTCGCGGACAGCAGCCGTTTCATCCGCGCCTTCTGGAAGCGGTACGGCCAGTCACCCGCCGAGTACGCCAGATCAACCGGCCAGACCGCGGATTTCTGAAGCACCGCCCAGCAAACGCGCGGTCCTTTGTGTCGCACCCGCATGAAAGGATGCCGCTGTCAGCCCCGGCGCGTGGCATACAAACGCACAATCAAGATAACTAGTTCGCGGCGGACGATGCCATATTACTCTTTCCCGATCATTGGTGGCCAGATTTGGTTCTGGACGCTGCGCTAATGGCGGCGCATACTCGTTGGATGGTGGCGGTCGTCACGCCACCAAGGTCCCTGTGGTGAGGAGACCATCATGTCCTTTCGCACCAAGATCGCCGCCGTCGCTCTGACAATGACCACGGTGACCGCACCCACCGTTCTGGCTCCGCCGACCGCGCAGGCCGCACTGGGCGATCTCACCTGTGCCCTCAACGCCGCGTATCTCACCTTCACCCCGCCTCTCAAAGCCGGCCAGTCCTCGAGCGTCAACGGGTACGCGAACCTGACCGGATGTGTCTCCCTGACCAGCTACGGCCGCCTGACCCGAGCCACCATCGCCGCCTCCGGCACCGTCACCGCCGCCCCGGGCATCAACCCCTGCGGCCTCATCCTGGACATGCCGCTGACCGGTCAGGTCACCTGGGACACCGGTGAGACCTCCGACATCAACGTCCTGCTCAGCACGCAGTTGTCGTCTCTGCCCGTACTCGTCGGCATCGACGTGACCTCGGGACCACTCGTCGGTGACAGTGCCAACAACACCGTCGTGCCCGCTCCCGTGCCCAACCTGGACTGCGCGATCGTCGGCCTCCAAACGCTGACCGTGCCCGTCCTGGCCATCAGTTTCTACTGACAGCACTCTCGGCAATGCGCCCTACCACCTCTGCCACCCACGACACGCAGTCGTCTCAGGCGCTCGGCGTCGGTTCGTAGCGGGCGGTCGTGGCCATCCAGTACATCAGCCCGGATGCCAGCGCACGCACGCCTTTCGCGTAGCGGTCCGCCGGTTCCGGCAGGGCGGCCGCCGCGTCGCACAGGAAGTCCAGGGTGAGCAGTTCGGCGTTGACCAGTTCGACGATCTTGGTCACCGCTTCTTCGCCGGTCAGGCCCTCGTGTGTCGTCAGCACCACCCCGAGGTTGGCGCCGGTGCCGTGGGCGACTTCCCGCTGGTAGGAGAACAGGTCGTTGGCCCACGTGCTCGCGTTGCTGAGCCGCAGTGCGAGGTCGGTGATCTCCGGGCGACCGGACAACTCCTCCGGCAGCCAGGCCTCGTTCGCCAGCTCGATGAGGGCGGCGGCGTAGAACATGCCTCCGTTGTAGTGGCGGGACGTCACGTACTGCGCCGTCGTCGGCACCGAGCTCGCCGCGCGGTGCGTGCGCTCGTCCATGCTCGTTTCCAGATACGCCAGGTGGATCCGCGCGGCCCGGTCCAGCCAGTGGTCCGGCGCGACCGACTGGGTCTCGGTCCACAGCGAGTCCAGAAGCGCCGCGAGCGGCTCGGCTGCCACCTCGGCCGAAGTGGCCTTGCCGGTGAGGATGTCGGTGATCAGCCCCACGACGTGGGCGGCGTGTTCGTCCTGGTCTGGGCCCCAGATCTCGTCGAGAAAGTCGTCGAGGCACGACATGTGGGAGAGTAATCGGCCTGCCAGCCAGAGACCGGGATAGTCGGCGTCCGGCCACATCCGTGCGTGCTCCTCGGCGCCCTGGAAGTTGAGGAACTGCCTGGTAAGGCGGTCGGCGTCCGCGCAGCCGGAGAAGACGTCCTGTTCGACGAACCACTGCTCGGTGTCGACGACGAGCTGGTCGAAATGTGGGTTCAGGCGGGCGGGAAAAGGACATCTGATCACGAGATCCGAGTCCGGTGCCTGTTCCCCGAGCCAGTGCACCGCAGGAGTCCAGCGGGTTGCCACCACAGTGAGATCCCCCGTCCGTCGCCGGGCACCTGTCACGGTGCCCGATATTCGATTGAAGTGGCGCAAATGCCTTACAGGGCAGTACATCCGTTCAGTCGGCGGCGAAGTCGATCACTTGAACCATAGCGGCAGGCGCAGAGTGGATCAACCTCTCGTCAACCTCCGGTTCATCTGTCCACATAGGACTTTCAGCCAGTGGGATTCCGGTAACCGAGATTGCCGCCGAAGATTGCGGACATCCCTCGTGCGCCGAATGCCGCCGCCAGGCACGTTCACCTGGTCTCATAAGATGATCCGGTCCCCGCTCCACCCAGACCGTGGCACGTCCGATCCAGGACCCCGGTGCCTTGGCCGCGTCCAACCCCTGTGAGCGCGGACCCTGGGGACGTGACCCGATGTCCGCACACCGAGCTTGGAGATCCTGGATGCGCGTGCTCATGACGTGCCAGCCGTTCTACTCACACCTCGTGCCGGTGCTGGTGCCGGCGGCGAAGGCGCTGCAACGCGCCGGTCACCAGGTGGCCGTCGCCACGGCTCCCGCCATGGCGCCCCACCTCGCCCGCGCCGGGATCGAGCACCTGCCGCTGCCGAACGTGCTGACCCTGACCGAACTGGTGGCCAGTCCCGAGGCGGTGCCGGAGGGTGACGTGCGACAGGCGTCCAGCACGCTCACGATCGCCTTCGCCGGCTCACTGGCCGGGGTCTTCGCGCGAGACGTCCTGGACGTGGCCGAGTCCTGGCGGCCCGACGTGCTGGTGCGGGAGTGCAAGGAGTTCGGCGGTTACCTCGCCGCCGAGAAGCTGGGGCTGCCGCAGGCGGTCGTGGACACGTCTCCCTACTCCGCACTGAACCTGCCGATGGTCCGGGACGCGCTGAACGGTCAGCGGGTCGCGCTCGGGCTGGACACCGTCGACGAACCGGGGCACCCTGAGGGGTTCCTCCTCGCCGGGGTCGTGCCGGCCGCCTGGTATCCGGACGAGCTGCGGGTGTCCTCTGCCCGCCACTACCGGCCTGATTCCCCGGCGGGCCCGCTCGACGCGTCCCTGCTCGACCTTCCCGACGACCGGCCGCTGGTCGTCGCTGGGCTCGGCAGCGTCGCACGGACCTTCGTGCCGGAGACGCCGAAAGTGCTGGAGACGATGGTCGCCGCGCTGGGCGACCTGCCGTGCACCGCGGTGGTCGCACTGGGCAGTGACCCCGGCGAGTGGACCGGCTCGCGGCCCGGCAACGTGCGACTCATGTCGTTCGTCCCGCAGCCGCTGCTGCTGGAGTCCGCGGACCTCATCCTCACCCACGGCGGTTTCGGCAGCATCGCCGAGGCGCTACGCACCGGCACGCCGATGGTGCTCCTGCCGATGTTCTCCGACCAGTCACACAACGCGGCGCGCACCGCGCACCTCGGTCTCGGCCGCCAGCTCGACGTCGGGTCCGTCACCCCCGCGTCCCTCGCCGAGAACTGCGCACGGGTCCTGCAGGGCCCCTACCGCCACCGGGCGGCGGCGATGTCCAGGCAGGCCCGCGCCTGCCCCGGCTTCGAGGTACTCGCCGAAGACATCGCCGCACTGGTCTAGTTCCGCGGAAATCAGGTGCCCGATTCTTCCGCCTGCCGCGACCTGCCCAGCGTGACGAAGAAGCATTCGTGACATTCGAACCAGACGTTGTGGTAGGAGTCGACCAGAACACCTGTCAGGTAACTGTCCGAGCCGGAGGCGAACTGGCCGTGCGCCCGTGCGAACCGCGCGCCGTACTCGGCGAAGTGCGGTGCCACCGGGGTGATCTCGGCCAGGATCCGCTGAACTCGCTGATCTATCGGCGAAAGGCGGTCGACGAAGTCCGAAGGGCCCTGGCCTTCGGCGCGGGCCTGCCAGTCGGCACACAGCTGCTTCAGTTCGTCGTCGAGTTTCCGAAAAGTCTCGTAGTGGTCGGCGACCAGGGTCAGCGCCTGCGGGCTGACTCCCGTCATCCGCCCGTCCGCGGACAGGCGGCCCGCCGCGGTGATCTTCCAGCCCAGCCGTGGTTTTCCACTGTCCTCGGCCAAACCGCGGGCCGCGAGGTCGTGCAGAGCGGCCGTGACCCGCTCCAGTGGGCAGTCGAGTGCCGCGGCGAGCGACTCGGGGGTGGCGCGTCCTCTGATGCGGAGGACGTGCAGCGTCGGGTCCGCGATGTCGACGGGCATCGGTGGTTCCTCCTCGTCCCAGGGGCGGTACGCTGCCGAACTTCCTTGTCCCACAGGGCATCCAACCACCCGGAGAACAGGAGAAGCATGAGCGCGGCAGCGGTGGGAGCGACGAGGTTACTGATCCTCGACGGCTCAGTCGACCCGGACCCGGTGGTCGTCGGCGGCAAGGCGGCCGGTATCGCGCGCATGATCTCGGCCGGGTTCCCGGTGCCACCCGCGTTCGCGCTGTCCACTTCGGTGTGCCGCGAGTTCCTCGCCGAGGGCGACGGTGTCCTGGACGCGCTGTGGCCGCAAGTCCGTGCCGGGATGGCCTATCTGGAGCGGTGCAGCGGCAGGGGGTTCGGTTCGGCTGACGCGCCCCTGCTCGTCTCCGTGCGCAGCGGCGCGCCGACGAGCATGCCCGGCATGATGGACACCATCCTCAACCTGGGCCTGAACCAGGACATCGCGGACAGCCTGGCGCGCAGCCAGGGTGTGGAGTACGCACGCGACACCCGTCAGCGTTTCGAGCAGGTCTTCTGCGAGGTCGTCGGCGTCGACGACACCCCGGCCGATCCGTGGGTCCAGCTGCGTCTCGCGATCGCGGCGGTCTTCCGGTCCTGGCGCTCGCCGCGGGCCGTGGCCTACCGACGCAGGCACGGTCTCGACGACGAGGCAGGCACCGCCGTGACCGTGCAGGCCATGGTGTTCGGCAACGCGGACGAGCGTTCCGGGACGGGCGTGCTGTTCACCCGGAACCCCTCCACTGGCGACCCGGAACCCTTCGGCGAGTGGCTGACCCGTGCGCAGGGCGAGGACGTCGTGTCCGGTACCCGCGCACCCGAGCCGCTGGACGCGTTGGCCGGGCTCCTGCCCGAGGTGCATGCCCAGCTCATCGACCACGCGCGCCGCCTCGAAGAGCGGAACCGCGACGTGCAGGACATCGAGTTCACCGTGGAGAGCGGCCGTCTCTGGCTGCTGCAGACGCGCTCGGCGAAACGCTCTCCGCGAGGGGCCGTCGCGATCGCCGCCGCGCTCGGCAGGGAGGGACTCATCTCGCCAGAGGAAGCCGTTTCCCGCGTGACGGCGGACCAGGTTCGCGCCGTGTTGGTGCCCGGCCTGGATCCTCATGAACGCGCGGCCGCTCCGCTGCTCGCCAACGGAACCCCGGCGTGCCCCGGCGTCGGCACCGGGGTCGTCGTGACCGACCCGGACGAGGCGGAAGCCCGTGCCGCCGACGGCGAGGAGGTGGTGCTCGCACGCCGGACGACGAGCCCGCACGACCTGCACGGAATGCTCGCCGCCGCCGCGATCGTCACCGAGATCGGCGGTGCGACCTCGCACGCGGCCGTGGTCAGTCGCGAGCTGGGTGTGCCATGCGTGGTCGGGTGCGGTGAGGACGCCGTGACCGGACTCGACGGCCGGACGGTCACCGTGTGTGGCGACACCGGCGAGGTGCGGCAGGGAGAGATCCCGCTCCGGGCGCTGTCCGAACACGACGACGAGGACCTGCGTCTTCTCACCCAGTGGGCGCGCGAGATCTCGCCTTTGGCGGCGTGGCGGGCGGACGAGATCCCGACGGGTGTCCAGATTGTGCACGAAGTGGACGTTTCCACCGACGCGGCCGTCGTGAACGCGTTGCGTGACCGGATACGCGCTGTGGTCACGGAGCACCCGCTCCCGGTGTTGCTGGCGGCGATCACGGCGCGACGGTGACGCGCGGCCGGTCGAGTGTCCACAATTCGGGGATCTACCTGTGAAAAGTGTCTGTGCGACTTCGTTGAGTCACCGCCCGGGTTTCGTAACCAATCGCTGTGTGGTTTGATTTGCCGTCACCGGCACCGGGGCTATGCCGATGCCTAGACGGCAGCGAGGACAGGGCGAAACAGTTGCGTGTACCAACCGCAGAGAAATCCCAGGCGGGCCCGTGGCGACGGTTGTTCTCGCGCCGGAAGTCGACGAGCATCCGCAACCGCGTTCTCGCGATCGTGCTCATCCCCAGTGCCGCCCTGCTGGTCACCGGTGTCTCGGTCGCCGGCTACCTGATTTCCGAGGGTCTGGCGGCCAGGGACTTCTCCGGCTACCTCGGGCAGGCGATCGACCCGCTGGTCGAGTTCGAGTCCGTGGTCCAGAAGGAACGCACGATCTCCCTGCGTGCCCTGGGTGGTGACCAGGAGGCGATTGCCGGGCTGGCCGCGCAGCGGGACACCTCGAACGCGGTGCTCGCCGAGATCGCCGATCTCGCGGGCGTGGTGCAGAACCTGAACCCGGACGCGGTCTCGCAGTCCAACTCCGCGTTCGCCGAGCTGTCCGCCCAGCTGCAGCAGGTGCGCCAGGGCGTCGACGCGCGCCAGGCGAGCGTCGCCGTCGTCGACGGCTTCTACACCGGGCTCGCGGGCGTGGTCATCACCGGCCTCGAGGGGTCGGCACGCACCACGCCAGACGCGGCGACCGCGGCCGAGGAGACGACCGCGGTCGACCTGTTCTGGGTGACCGACCTGCACTCCCGGGCGGTCGGCCTCGCCGCGGGCGGGGTGGCCCAGGGGGTGCTGGGCGTGCCCGAGCGCCTCGTCGTCGCCCAGCTGTCCGGCTCCTACCGCAACCAGCTCATGGCGCTGACCAGCCGGCTGACCGAGGACGAGAAGGCGCGCTACGACCGCCTGGTCGCCTCCGACGCGTGGAAGACCGCCACCGCGGGCGAGGACGCCCTCGCCCAGCGTGGTGAGCTCGACGTCCCGCTGTCCTACTGGCTCGCCGCCGAGGACGAGGTGTCCACCGAGCTGCTCGGTCTGTGGGGCGACCACTTCCACCACGCCGAGAGCCTTGCCGAGGACTCGGCGAACGAGTCACTGCTGCAGTCGATCCTCGCCGGTTCGCTCGTGCTCGTGCTGGCCGTCGTGGCGTTCCTCATCGCCGTCCGGATGGCCAACGCGCTCGTCCGCAGGCTGCGGAAACTGCGCACGAACACCCTCGACCTGGCCGACAAGCAGCTTCCCGCGATGGTGCAGCGCATCGCCGACGGCCAAGAGGTCGACATCGACGCCGAACTGCTCCGGGTCGACCACGGCACCGACGAGATCGGACAGGTCGCCGAGGCGTTCGAGACCGCGCAGCGCACCGCCGTCGCGGCGGCCGCCGCCGAGGCGAAGACCCGGGGCGGCTTCAACAAGGTCTTCCTGGACATCGCGCACCGCAGCCAGATCGTCGTGCACAGGCAGTTGGAGGTGCTCGACGTGGCGGAGTCCAAGCAGGGCGATCCCGAACACCTCGAACTGCTGTTCCAGCTCGACCACCTCGCCACGCACGCGCGGCGCAACGCCGAGAACCTCCTGATCCTCGGCGGTGGCCAGCCCGGCCGCAAGTGGCGCACGCCGGTGGCGCTCGAGGAGATCGTGCGCAGCGCGATCTCCGAGACCGAGGACTTCGCCAGGGTCAGCGCGGTCCGGCTGCCGGATGTGAAGGTGCTCGGCAACGTGGTCGCCGACCTCATCCACCTCCTGGCCGAGCTCGTGGACAACGCGACGTCGTTCTCGCCCCCGGACGCCCCGGTGACGGTGCGCGGCAACCTCGTCGGCAAGGGCGTCGTGGTGGAGGTCGAGGACCAGGGGCTGGGCATCGGTTTCGAGGAACGGGAGTACTTCAACGAGACCCTGCGCAACCCGCCGGACTTCCAGGCCATGGCGTTGGCCGGGCAGCGCCACCTCGGGCTGTTCGTGACCGGCCAGCTGGCGAAACGGCACGGGATCTCGGTGAGCCTGCAGGAGTCGGCCTACGGCGGCATCAAGGCGATCGTCCTGGTCCCGTCCTCGGCGACCGAGGTCGAGGAGCGCGAACCGGTGGAGCACGCCCCGTCCCCGGCGACACGGACCGGGCGGCACCAGGCACTGTCGAGCTTCGTGCCGCAACCGGCGCAGGACCCCGTCCCCCGGCTGACCCGCACGTCCGACAACCTTCCCCGGCACTGGCCGGAGGAGGAGCCCGAGCACGACTCGCCGACCGTCGTCCGGCCGAGCTTCGGGGCGTTCGAACCGATGACCCCGGTCGCGTCGACCGAGCGGCCGGCGAGTGCCGCGCCACGCGAGCGGCAGTCCGGTAGTCCCGCATCGCGCGAACGGCCACCGTTGCCGCGGCGGCAGCGTCAGGCGAACCTCGTGCCACAGCTGCAACTGGACACCGAAGCCGCCCCCAAGACCAGCCGGGCCCGGCGCACCCGCACACCCGAGGAAGCCCACAACTCGATGGCGTCCTTCCAGCGCGGGACACGTCAGGGGCGTGGTCTGCCGTCCGAGCACAACCGATGAACACGAATGGTCAGGCGATGAACGAAGATGTGGTCAGGGGCAACGCGAGCGGCCTGAACTGGTTGCTCGACGATCTGGTGAAGCGCCTGGCTGGGGCCGAGAGAGCCGCCGCGTTGTCCGCCGACGGACTGCTGTTGGGCAGGTCCGCGAACCTCGACCGGGAGGACGGCGAACACCTCGCGGCGATGGCGTCGGCGTTCCGGAGCCTTGCCCGCGGGGTGGGCACGCAGTTCGACAAAGGCTTGGTCCAGCAGACGGTCGTGGAGCTCGAGTACGGCTACCTCGTGGTGACCGAGGCGGGGGAAGGCGCGTGCCTCGCACTGCTGGCGTCGGCCAACGCCGATCTCGGCATGATCGCCTACGAGATGAACGTGATCGTGCAACAGGTCGGGGACACCATGGTGGCGACCCCCCGCGGGATGTTCACAGAGATGCCCGTTCCACACGCACCATGAAGCACGGCAGGGACGACGAGTCCTTCGAGTTCGCGCCAGGGCCACTCATCCGCCCGTTCGCGGTGACCCGCGGACGGGCCGGGAGGGACCTGCACGAGCTCGACATCATCACCTTGGTCGTGGCCGTGCGGCCCGAGGCGGACGTCGCCGGGCTGGACCGGGAGTACGGCGACATCCTGCGGATGTGTCAGCAACGACCGCTGTCGGTCGCCGAGATCTCGGCCAAGATGGGCCTGTTGCTCGCGGCGGTGAAGGTGCTCGTCAGCGATCTGATCAGTTCCGGCCACCTCATTTACCGGTCGCCGCCTCCGCCCACCTCGGGCAGGCCCGACATCAAACTTCTGCAGGCGGTGCTCGATGGCGTTCGAAACCTCTGACCCCGCCGGCTCCTCGGAAATGGCCGGGGTGCGGGCGGTCAAGCTCCTCGTCGCAGGCGGGTTCGGGGTCGGCAAGACGACCCTGGTCACCGCGGTGAGCGAGATCAAACCCCTGCGCACCGAGGAGCGGCTGTCCGCGATCGGGGCGGGGGTCGACGACCTGACCGGCGTCGAGCGCAAGACCACGACCACGGTGGCGCTGGACTTCGGCCGGATCACGATCAACTCGGAAGTGGTGCTCTACCTGTTCGGGACACCGGGGCAGGACCGCTTCTGGTTCATGTGGCGGGAGCTGTCGGTCGGTGCGCTCGGCGCGGTCGTGCTGGCCGACACCCGGCGCCTCCACGACTCCTTCGGGTCGATCGACTTCTTCGAGTCGCGTGAGATCCCGTTCATCGTGGCGGTGAACTGCTTCGACGGCGCGGAGGTCTACGGCGAGGACGAGGTGCGGCAGGCACTCGACCTCGACGCCCACGTGCCGGTGCAGCTGTGCGACGTGCGCGACCGCGACTCGAGCAAGCGTGTCCTCGTGCGCCTGATGGAGTACCTGATGACCGTCGCGACCGCCTCGGCGGCCGCGGGCAGGTGGTGACCCCGGGGCCTCGCGTCGGCTGACGCGCGACCGCCCCGACCGTGTCGATACCGGTCGGGGCGGTCGTGCGTCTGCGGACTGATCGCGGTCAGGTGGAGGCGGTCATCGGGTGGCGGGCTCCGTGCGCTGCACGGGGGAGAGGACCTCGACCACGCCGCGGTCGCCGTCGACGCGGATCCGCTGGCCGTCCCGGATGCGGCGGCTGCCGTCCTCCGTCCCGCACACACACGGCAGGCCCAGTTCCCTCGCGACGATCGGACCGTGGCTGAGCAGGCCGCCGAAGTCGGTGACCACGGCCCCGGCGACCAGGAACAGCGAAACCCAGCTGGGGTCGGTCGTCTCGCAGACGAGGATGTCGCCGTCATCCAGCTCGGTCGCCGCCGGGTCCCGGACCACGCGCGCGCGCCCCTCGACGACGCCCCCGCTGGCCGCGACACCGGTGATCGTGGTGCCCGTGGCGGCGTCCATCGCGGCGTCACCGCCGAACTTGATCAGTTCCGGCAACCCGGCCCACGCCTGCGGGAGCCGGTAGCCCAACCGCTCGTCGTACTGGGCACGCCGCTGCGCCACCAGCTCCCGACGGTCGACCCCGTCACCGGACACCAGCTCGTCGAAGGTGAGGTGGAAGACATCGCCCGCGTCGTCCAGGAGCCCTCGCTCCGCCAGGTCCGCCCCGACTCGCCGGGCAGCGGCGCGGGCGACGTCGAACGTGAGGAGGTACCCGGCCTTGCCCTGTTCGCGCAGCGCGAGGAAGCGGGCCGCGAGCTTGGTCAGCAGCTTGATCGACCGGCGCTGGAGCGGGCCCACGGCCTTCTTGAGCTCTTCGGCCGCCTCGTGCCGGATGCGGGTCTGCTCGGCGCTGCGGTTGCGGGGCGCCCTCGGGTCGTCCTCGGACACCGCCCGGTAGTCGTCGAGCCGGGCGAGGATCGGCGCCGGGTCCTCCCGCCACGAGGTGCTGTGCAGCTGGCCCTCGTGCGGGCCGTGGTAGCCGTGCCGGTCCAGGAAGGTCGCCAGGTCGAGCCGCTCGTGCGCGAGCAGCCAGAGGTCGTTGGCGACCTCGTTCTCGTCCGAGCCGACACCCGACAGCAGCCGGGACTCCAGGCCGGGCACGTTCGCGGCGGCGACCATGGGGGCGAGCCGGTCGGTGATCCCGGAGCTGACGAAGGCCACCAGCAGGTGGAGGATCATGATCCGCTCGAAGCGCTCCCGGGCGTCCTGCAGGATCGCCAGGCTGTCCGCGGCAGGCCGCGCGGCGATCTCGGGCAGGGTCTTCAGGCGCCACTCGCGGAGCTCGGCGAACATGCGGTCGTGCTTCTTGGACAGGGTGAAGACGACGCGGGGTGCCTTCACCCCGATGATCGGGTACCGGCGCATCGAGTTGTCGTCGACGGTGCCTTCTCGCACGTAACCGAACAGCTGCTGCTCGATGGCGGTCGCCGAGGTACCAGGGAGGAAGCCGGCGACCGTGCGGAACTGGTTGATGTTGGCCGCCGCGCGTCCGGCGAAGGCGGTCCAGAACTGGTCCTCGATGCGCTCGGGTACCGCGAGCGAGGACTTTCCGAACACCCCCATGCCCCGGAACATCTTGCGGAACGCCAACTCCATCGGCAGGTGGATGAAGCTGAAGCCGAGTGCCGTGGAAACTCCGGGGAACGCTTCGGCGACGTTGCCGGTGGTCCACGTCACGCCGGGATCACACGCCGCGTTGTCGAGCGGGTCGAATCCTGGTGTGGAAGAGAGCATGTGCGACACCAATCAGCGTTTGGTTTTGGGGACCGCAAGATCGTAGTCCGGTGCGCGGGGAGCACGTAAGGGGCGAAACGAGGTCCTCACCCACGCGCAAAATTATGAGGGCGATTCGCGTAGGGCCATCACGAACGTGCAAATCCAGCAACGCATGGTTACGAAGTCGCTAACTCAGTGGCATCGGTCCAGGTCAGCGGTAGCGATCTTGTTACGCTGGGGCCCGACGACGTGGGAAGGCGGCTGGAAGCGTGGCGGACAAGCGTCGAAGAGGCAGGCCGCCCAGGTCCGACGGCGCGGACACGCGCCAGGAGATCCTCCGGGTGGCCCGACAGGTGTTCAGCGAGCTGGGTTACGAGCGCACCACGTTCCAGGAGATCGCGAGCAGGGCGGGCTTGACGAGGCCCGCGGTCAACCACTATTTCCGTGACAAGGCGGCGCTGTATCGCGCGCTGTTCGATTCCGTGCAGGAGGGCGTGGTCGGCGCCAGTGTCGAGCAGGCGGCCGCGAAGAAGACCCTGTCGGGGCGGCTGTCGGCGTTCCTGGAGTCGGCCGTCCGAATCGACTCGCGGGACCGGTCGTTCGCCCGCTTCATGGCGGCCTCGGTGCTCGATGGGTACCGGCACGAGGACCTCCGAGGCAGCACACTCGAGCAGATCGAGCAGGTGCGCGAGTTCGTGCGACAGGCGCTGCGGGCCGCTGTCGAATCAGGCGAGTTGCGCGAGGACACGGACATTCCGGCCGTGACGGAAATGCTCATCGCGGTTTTGTGGGGAATGGCTTTGTATGCGGGCTTCGTCGGCACTCATGATCAATTGGAAGAGATAGTGGACCAATTCTCCCGGCTGATAGCCGGTGCGCTCTGATGTGGACGTCCGGCCGCCCGTCCGACCCTCTGACCAGCCGCTTCGCCATGGCGCCGACTGTCCATAATTGACGCTGCCGTAAATTTCGACCCGGTGGGGCGCCGAACAGTGTTGTTTATAGTAACGACGTGGTCAGACCCAAGGTTCCGTTGATCTCGCGGCGCAAAGCGTTGGAGGTCGCTCTCGAGATCATCGACAGCGACGGACTCGACGCGCTGAGTATCCGGCGCCTCGCGACCGCGCTGGGTGTCAACGGCGCCTCCCTCTACCACCACTTCAGCAGCAAGGAGGACATCGTCGTCGGCACGGTGGACCTGGCGCTGTCGGAGGTGCGTGGGGGAGGCGAGCCGGGCGCGTCCTGGCGTGAGTGGCTGCCGGAGAACGCGCGCAGCCTGCGTCACGCTCTGCTGGCCCACCCCGCGCTGCTACCGGTGGTCGTCGGAGCCAGGTCACACGGTCTGGGCGCACGCCTGCTGGACGCCTCGGCAGCCCGCCTGATGGGTGACGGCGTCCCCAGTGCCGTGGTGATGCCCCTGCTCGACGCCCTGGCGGCGTTCGCCATCAGCAGCGCCCTGCACGAGACCCAGAGCGGCAATCCGGACGAAAGCGCCGCCGAGGAGTACCCGGCCCTGGCGAAGGCGGCGGCCGAACGCGGCCTGGACGCCGACCAGATCTACGACCTGGTCATCACGAGCATCCTGCAGGCCATCGACACCGCGGTAGAACAACAACGCGCACGGTGGATGCCCTCGATACCGATACCCGCCGAGGGCGCGCTGTAGCGGACCTCGTCCTCGACCTGCCGCCACGGCGTCCCTCCTGGACCGGGGGAAGCCAGTGCCGGCGCGGAGCCCGGCGGTGTTGGACGGTGGTCGCGGCAGCCCCGCAGGGGGCAGGATCGGACTTCGGCTCCGCCACGGACCTCACCAGGTCGCGCCGGTCCTCTGTCGTGAGGGCCGACGTGACGTGTGTGCCGCCATCGTCAGCGGCTGGGTACGTCGCCGACGTTGTTCACCACGCCGGTGACGAGTGAGCTGGAGTCTCGGACGGTGCCCCTCGGCGTGCCCTGGGTACCGTCGTCGGTGGAACGGAACCCGATGTACTGCCCGGTGGCCGGGTCGATGATGATCTCCGTGCCCTTCCCGCCGAAGGCGACGCCCTCGCGTCCGTCCAGGTTGGCGAGGTCGTCGGTGATCCGGATGCCTGGTACCAGTGCGAGCGCCCGGTACAGCGCCGCGCGCAGGTCGCTGGGCACGAGTCCGCTGCGCAACCAGATGTCGCACCGCTGAAGCGCTTGTTCGAGGCTGTTGCCGAGGTGGTCGCGCAGCAACGTGGTCGGGTCGCGGGGCAGGGTCGCGATCATGGCCGAGGTGAGTCCTTGGTCGTTGAACTCGCGGTGGCACGGGTCGGCGGATCTGCTCCGGAAGTCGCCGCAGAGGGCGGTTCGCCTGCCCAGCGAAGGACCGCTGTCGAGCGTGCTCCTGTCCGCTTCCGTCGCGCCGTCGTCGACGAGGATTTCCGGTGGAGCGTCCTGGTCGACGTCCTTTGTCCAGATCCCGGACTCGTCGTAGGGCACCCACGTCGTCTCGGTTGTGCGCACGCGCCAGGCGAGGGTCAACCTGTCAGCGTTCCACGCCGTGCCGACCACCGAGATCCGCTCGGACACGTACCGGTACTGGCCGGGGAGGATCGGCTCGTCCTTCTGCTCGATCGCCTGATCGGCGGCTTCGTTGAGCGTGAGCGTGACGTTCGCCGGTGACGTGGTGCCGCCGGGCGACACCGGGTGCACGGGCGTCGTGGGCGTCGACGTGGTGCCGACCAGCACGACGACCGCGCCCGCGACGGCGACGCTCACCGTCGTCCAGCTCGCTGTGCGCACCTTGCGGTGCGTGGGCCTGTGGCGCGACAGGTAGCAATGCACGTCACCCGCGTGCCGATCGAAGATCGCGGCGAACTCCTGCGGTGCCCGCGTCGACCGAGCGATCACCGTCGCGTCGTCGGTTTCCAGGTCGAGCTCCCCAGGCACGGATGCCGACCACACCTCAGAGGGCTGCACACGTTCGGTCATGGGGTCCCCTCGTCGAGCTGCTCTCACCCGGCACTTGGCCGCACACCACGGTCGAGTTCACGCGGCCGTGGCACGGCAGGGCCGCACCCGGCGGCGCGTCCGGCACGAACGCGCCGCTCAGGCACAGGCCGTCCCAGCTCGTGTGCCAGATCCCGGTGAAACGCGCTGTGTCAGGCTGTGCGCATGGCGGCGCCGACGCGGCGTCCTGCGGACGTTGCCCCGGATCACCCGAGAACAAGTGTGGTCTAGACCTCCTGCGAAACAGCGGCTAACGTTACTGGTCTGGACCGCCTCCCATACCTGCGGCAACATGGACCGGCTCGAGAAACGCGCAGGGCTAAAACTTTCACGGCAGCGACAACGACGGATGCCGGGCCGCGATGAAGGGAGTCTGAGATGTTCGGACGCGCGCTGAGCGTGGTTCTTGCGGCTCTGCTGGCGGTTCCCCTGGTTCCGTCATCCGCCGTGGCGGCGGCCGACGTGTGCGCGGTGAAGTCCAGACCCACCGGGAAGGTCCTGCAGGGTTACTGGGAGAACTGGGACGGCGCGTCGAACGGCGTGCACCCACCGCTGGGCTGGATTCCCATTACCGACAGTCGGATCAAGCAGCACGGGTACAACGTGATCAACGCCGCGTTCCCCGTGATCCGCTCGGACGGCACGGTCCTGTGGCAGGACGGGATGGACTCGACCGTGAAGGTCGCGACGCCGGCCGAGATGTGCCAGGCGAAGGCGAACGGCGCGACGATCCTGATGTCGATCGGTGGCGCCGCGGCGGGCATCGACCTGTCCAACACGGCCGTGGCGAACCGTTTCGTCGCGACGATCGTGCCGATCCTGAAGACGTACAACTTCGACGGCATCGACATCGACATCGAGACGGGCCTGGTCGGCAGCGGGAACATCAACGCCCTGTCGACGTCACAGGCGAACCTCGTCCGCATCATCGACGGGGTGCTGGCGCAGATGCCGTCGAACTTCGGCCTGACCATGGCACCGGAAACCGCGTACGTCACCGGCGGAAGCGTCGCGTACGGCTCGATCTGGGGCGCGTACCTGCCCATCGTCAAGAAGTACGCGGACAACGGCCGCCTCTGGTGGCTGAACATGCAGTACTACAACGGAAGTATGTACGGTTGCGCGGGCGACTCGTACGAGGCGGGCACGGTGCGTGGGTTCACCGAACAGACGAACTGCCTCAACCGCGGTCTGGTGGTCCAGGGCACGACGATCCGCGTCCCCTACGACAAGCAGGTCCCCGGCCTGCCCGCGCAGCAGGGCGCGGGCGGCGGCTACCTGCCACCCTCGCTCACGGCCCAGGCGTGGAACACCTACGGCGGCGCGCTCAAGGGCCTGATGACGTGGTCGGTCAACTGGGACGGCTCACGGAACTGGACCTTCGGCGACAACGTCAGATCCCTGCAGGGTCGCTGATCCAGTGCGCCGCACGGCGCGTCGGTCGGTGCCGTCGATCCGGTAGTGGATCCTGTGGAGGTTCAGGTGGGTCATCCGGTCTCCGTCAGGAGTGGCACGGTCTGACCCGTCTAGCGCGTCGGCGGTCATGCCGGCTCGCGGCACCACCTTTCATGCCGGACGAGGGCGTCGGCGAGCGCGGCGCCGAGCAGGGGCACGGCCGCGCACGTCGGTGGGACGGGCCAGACGACCGAGGTGCGCCACGTCAGCGCGAGGTCACTGATGGGCCGCCACACGAGGTTGTCGGTGATGCTGAGCCCGGGGTTGCGGATGGCGATCGCGTTGTCGCTGGCGAGCAGCGCACTGAGCAGGCGGGTGATGTGCTTGCCGGTACTGGGTTGTAGCCCCAGCGCGGTGAGCGCCGCGACCGTCTCGTCATAGAGCCCGGGAGCCATCTGCCGGGGGAACACCACCAGCGGGTACCGGTCGAGGTCGGTCGCCGACACGGCGTCGTGGCCGGCGAGCGGGTGGGTGGCGGCCATGATGGCGCCGACCGGGGTGGCCAGTGCGGGCTCGACATGCAGGCCCCGGCCGGGGAACGGGTGGCGGAGCATCCCGAGGTCGAATCGTCCACTGTGGAGTGTGTCGGTCTGCTCGCCGGTGCTGGCCTCGGTGATCTCCACGGTGATCCGCACCGTCGGGTCCTCGGTGACCCCGTCGATCGCGGCCACGAAGTCCTGCACGGTCGCGGCCGAGGTGTCCGGGGTGATCGCGACGTGCAGTGTGCGGCCCGGCCGCGCCCGCAGTGCCCCGGCAACCCGTTGTGCCTGCTCGAAAGCGTCGACCGCGTGCCGCGCGGCGGGCAGGAACCGGTGCCCGGCAGGCGTCAGCGCCACCCCCCTCGATGTTCGTTCGAACAGCGGCGTGCCGACCTCGTGCTCGAGGTCCCTGATCCGGGCGGACAGCGGGGGCTGGCTCATGTGCAGGTGCCGCGCGGCGCGCCCGAAATGCAGCTCGGTGGCGACCGCGAGGAAGTATCGCAGGTGCCGGATCTCCATCGAGTGATTCTACCGCCCGTCGATACCGGTCCGGTATGGCCGCAGGTCGCCATTGGTGTTGGACGCTGGGTCGACGCCGGCGCTTTGATGCTGCCATGACGGAAACGACGCCAAGTACGGCGACGGCCGACCAGGAGCGGTTCGCATACCTCGACCGTCGGGGTGCCGTGGCCGTCGTGGTCATGAACCGTCCGGACAAGCTCAACGCCTGGACCGAGAGCATGCGCGCGGAGGTCGCGGAACTGCTCGTCGCGGCCGGGGACGACGACTCGGTCGGGGCGATCGTGCTGACCGGCACCGGTCGGGGGTTCTGCGCGGGCCAGGACTTCGGCGAGGCACGCGGGTTCGACCAGGCGCACACCGAGTCGTGGCTCGCCGGGATCAAGGCGTTCTTCGACGTCGTCCGCGACCAGGACAAGCCGACGGTGGCGGCGGTCAACGGCGTCGCGGCGGGGTCGGGTTTCCAGGTGGCGCTGCTGATGGACGTGCGGGTGGCGCACGAGTCGGCGACGCTCGGCCAGCCGGAGGTCAGCTCGGGCATCCCCAGCATCACCGGCACCTACCTGATGTCGGTGGCGCTCGGCCTTTCCCGCACCACCGAGCTGGTTCTGTCCGGGCGCCTGATGACCGCGCACGAGGCCCACGCGGCAGGCGCGGTGCACGAGGTCGTCACCGGCGACGTCGTGACCGCCGCGGTGGCACGGGCGGCGAGGCTGGCCGCCCAGCCCGCGGGCGCGGTCGCCGGCACCAAGCGGTGGCTGCGGGCGATGACCGAGCGGGACTACCTGGCGGCGTTCGAGTTCGCGCGGGTCCAGCACGGCGAGGCGTTCGCCTCGGGTGCGCCGCAGGAGCTGATGACCGACTTCCTGGGCAGGCGATGAGCGCGATGGCCTACTGGGCAACGGTTCCGGAGAAGTACAACATCGCCGTCGACGTGTCCGGCCAGAACCCGGACGGCGTCGCGATGATCTACCGCCGTCTCGGCGGTGCCGACCAGCACGTGTCCTGGGACTGGCTTTCGCACCGGACCGGCCAGTTCGGTAGCTACCTGCGGCAGCGCGGAGTGGGTCCCGGCGACCGGGTGGTCGTGGTGCTGCCTGCGTCGCCGGACACCGCCGCCGCGATCCTCGGCACGTTGTGGATCGGCGCCGTGCTGGTGCCGACCAGTCCACTGTGGAGCGCGGAGGCGCTGGGTCACCGCGTCCGCGACTGCGATCCGACGGTGGTCCTCACCACCCCGGACCGCGCCGGGGACCTGGGTGGCTCGCTGCCCGTCCCGGTGACGGCGCTGACCGGCGACCTGCTCGACGGGGTGTCCTCCGCCTGCGAGCCGGAGCCGACGGCGGCCGACGACCCGGCGGCCATCTACTACACGTCGGGTACGTCCGGCCCGGCCAAGGGCATCGTGCACGCGCACCGCTGGCTGCTCGGCCACAACGAGTTCGGCCTGTGCCACGAGCTTCGGCGCGGCGAGGTCTTCCACGGCGCCGGCGAATGGGCCTGGTCGCTCGCGAAGCTCCTCGGCCCGTGGCGACACCGTGCGATCCCGTTCGTGTTCCCCCAGACCGGCGCGTTCGACCCCGTGGCGCTGTTCGGCGCGCTGGCCTCGGCGGGGGTCGAGAACGTCCTGCTGAACCCGACGGTCGTGCGCAGGCTGCGCACGGCGATGCCCGACGCGGGCGCGCGTCTCGGGCTGACGCTGCGGCGGGCCTACTCCTCGTCGGAACCACTGCCGCCTGACCTGGCCGACTGGTTCGCCGGCCAGTTCGGCGTGCCGCTGTACGACTACTACGGACTGACCGAGTCGTACCCGATGATCGGCGTCCTGCCCGGCACCACCCCGCCGCGGGGCTCGATGGGCCGTCCGCTGCCCGGGTGGGAGGTGGCCCTGCTCGGCGAGGACGGCGAGCAGGTCGGCCCGGACACGCCCGGCGAGATCTGCCTGCGGGCCGGAAGCAACCCGCAGTTCCCGCTCGGCTACTGGAACCGTCCACATGACACGGCGGCGGCCTTCCACGGCACCTGGTTCCACACCGGGGACACCGCCGTGCGGGACCAGGAGGGCTATCTGTACTTCCTCGGCCGCAACGACGACGTCATCATCTCCTCCGGTTACCGCATCGGCCCCTACGACCTGGAGGCCGTGCTCGACGCGCACCCCGCCGTCGCCGAGTCGGCCGTCGTCGGCGACCCCGATCCGGACCGCGGCCAGATCGTCCACGCCTACGTCGTGCTCGTGCCGGGGCAGGAGTCCTCGCCAGAGCTGACCCGCGACCTCCAGGAACACGTCAGGACCAGGCACTCGCGGTTCACCTACCCGCGCCGGATCGACTACGTCACCGCGCTTCCCCGTTCCACGACCAACAAGATCCGGCGCGGTGCCCTGCGCTCCGCGACGACCACCCGGAGGTCGCTGCCATGACCACTGTCGTGACCCCAACACCCGAGCTCAGGCGCAAGGCGGTCCGCGCGGCCGGGATCGGGAACTTCGTCGAGTGGTATGACTTCGCGCTGTACGGCTACTTCGCCACGACTCTCGCGGACCAGTTCTTCCCCGGCCACGACCCCACGGCGCGCCTGCTGGCCACGTTCGCCGTGTTCGGCGTCGGGTTCGTGATCCGGCCGATCGGCGGCATAGTGTTCGGCCGCCTCGGCGACCGGATCGGCCGCCGCACCGCGCTGATGGCCGCGGTGGTCGTGATGAGCCTGGCCACGCTCGCGATCGGCCTCCTGCCCGGGTATGGGTCGATCGGCCTCGCGGCACCGCTGCTGCTGCTCGTCTGCCGCCTGGCACAGGGCTTCTCGGCGGGTGGCGAGCAGGTGGGCGCCAACACGTTCATCATCGAGTACGCCCCGCCCGGTCAGCGGGGCCGGTACGCGTCGAACATCCCGATCTGGGTCGCGGCCGGCACGATCACCGCGGCGGGCCTCGCGCTGGCGGCCGGTGCGTGGCTGCCGGCGGAGTGGGGGTGGCGGGTGCCGTTCCTGGTCGCGGGGCCACTCGGCATGATCGGGCTGTACCTGCGCATGAGGATCGAGGACAGCCCGGAGTTCCGGCGCATCCACGCGGTGGGCGACATCGCCACCGCGCCCCTGTCGGAGGCGATCCGGACCGCGAAGCTGCCGATGCTGGTCCTGTTCGGCTGGGCGATGATCAACGCGATCGGCTTCTACCTGATGGCTGGCTACCTGACGAGCTACATCACCAAGGAGCTCGGCCGTTCCAGTGAGCTGGCGCTCGGCTCGTCGTGCGTCGGCCTGTTCGCCTTCGGGGTGTCTGCCGCGGTGGGCGGCCGGCTGTTGGACCGTTTCGGCCGGATCCCCGTCGCCGTCACGGCCGCGATCGCCATCGCCGTGGTGGCCTATCCGGCGTTCATGCTCATCCGGACCGACAACCTGGCGGCTGCCCTGCTCGGCCAGGCCCTGATCGGCGGGTTCCTCGGTACGGTCTCGTGCACGACCTGCCTGCTGACCGTCGAGCTGTTCCCGGCACGCATCCGGTACAGCGCGAGCGCCCTCGCCTACAACCTCTGCTACACGGTCTTCGGCGGCAGCGCGGCGTATGTCGCGACGTGGCTGGTGGCCACCACCGACTCGGCGGCCGCCCCGGCGGTGTACCTCATGTGCGCGGCGGTGGTGAGCGCGTCCGCCGCGGCGTTCGGCCTCACCCACACCCTCCGCCCGGCCGCCCGCCCGGCCCCCACTCCCACCCAGATCCCGGAGCCGACGGCATGACCACCTACCCACGCGCGAACCCCCTCCCGGACACCCCGGTCACCGCAGGCATCGGCGTCATCCTGTCCGACACGGACGCGCCAAGGCCGCCAGGCGACGTCGGCAACCCGCGAACGTTCCCCTTCCCCGTGTCACTGACCATCGCGACCGGCGCCGACGCCGTGACCCTGGTGGAACACGAGGCCACCGGCACCCTTCCGCACTACGTCCACAGTGGACAGGAGCTGACGGCAAGAGGCGCCAGAGCGATCTCGACGTCCTGCGGCTTCACCGTGCTCCACCAGCAGGCCCTCGCGGACGAGCTGGACTCGATCGTGGCCACGTCGGCACTGCTCCAGATCCCCCTGCTGCTCCGCATGCTCCCCGCCCGGGCCGAACTGGCGGTGATCACGGCCAACGCGACCACCCTGACCCCTCGGCACCTGGCGGCCGCCGGCGTCGACGAAGCCGGTCAGGGTCGCCTGCACCTCGTCGGCCTGGAACACACGCCCCACCTCTACCCCGTCCTGGTGACCGGCACCGGCAGCCTGGACACGGCCGTGGCGACCGAGGAGGTCGTCACGGCCGCCACCACGGCGACGGCGGAACATCCCGGCATCGCGGCGTTCCTGCTGGAGTGCGCGAACCTCCCGCCCTACTCCCCGGCGCTGCGGGCGAGGACGGGCCTGCCGGTGTGGGACATCACCAGCATGCTCACCTGGCTCCAGCACGGCTTTGCCGGGCCATACGACCCGACCCTGACCGGGTGACCTCGGTGTGCCGTGTGAGATCCGGCGAGGCGCGGAGCCACAGCTCGACCTCGGGCAGAACTGAGTGGTGACGCGTTCGGACCGCCGAAAGTGACGACGACCTGAGCGGCGTGGTCGTTGACGGTCCGACACAGCTGGACTCATCATGATCGAAACACAGCGTGTTTGGCCTGGTCGAAAGACCATAAGGCCAGCAGAAGGAGCGTCCACGGCAGGTTTTGACCTGCGACACCTGCCTCCGGATGGCTCAGGGCCGATTCGCTCTGACCTGCACGTACTCCGCAACAGCGGGATTCGGAGCAGGCTGCTTGCGCATGAGGGCAAAGCCCGCAGGTGAGCGCCATGAAAGCGTGCGCGATCTGAGCGCCGATGGTGAAGACTGCCCCGGTGGAGTTCTTCTGCTATCACCGCGACAGGCCCGGCTCGATGGCGTTACGCACGAAGTTGCTGGAAGAGCACTGGTCCTACATGGATGGCTACGCGGCGGAGATGATCGCCCGTGGTCCGACCTTCACCAGCGATGACACGCTGACCGGCAGTGTGCACATCCTGGACCTGCCTGATCTGGCCGCCGCCCGAGCCTTCGCCTTTGATGAGCCTGGCTACCAGGCCGGCGCCTACCGCGACGTGCTCCTGCGCCGGTGGCGCAACGCCCCGGGCCGAACGATGTGGGACTTCCCAGGCGGCCGGACTGGAGGCAACCGATACCTGGTGCTCGGCCTGGGCGAGGGGGCGCCCGTAGACCTCGACGTCCCGTCCCCCCGGGACACGATCGCCTACGGCCCACTGCTGTCCGACAGTGGCACCGACTGGCTGGGCACGGCAGCACTGGTCCGTGCTCCAGACCCGGACACGGCACGAGCCGTCCTCACCGCGGAGCGATACGCCGACATCGAGGTGCACAACTGGCAGTTCGGAGGCAGGCGCTGACCCGCAAGAACGCCCGTGTGACTGCCGAGGCACCCCCGGCTCCCTCGTACAGGCCGTCACGTAACGCACCTGGCTGTCCGGCGGTGTTGATCTGGCCCTGGTCGCGGAGTGGGCTGGGCACTCGCTGGCGGTCCTGATGGAGGTCCACGCGGCCTGGCTCTACGGCCAGGGCGTGATCGCCAAGCGGCGGGTTCAGGAAGCGCTCGGGCATTGATCATCTTGCGTGCGTATTGCGCGTGGTCACCCGTAGAACGCCGGATTCGGTCGGACTCAGCCGGGAGGGACGACAACGGCCGCTGCTCAGGAAAAGGGCTGGTCACGGCTGGTCTGGCTGGTGAAGAGAGAGCGCCCACGGCAGGATTTGAACCTGCGACACCTGCCTCCGGAGGGCAGTGCTCTATCCCCTGAGCTACGTGGGCTTGTTGCTGTCCGAAGCTTAGCGCATGCGGTTTTCGGCTGTGCGGCTACGGTGGCTTCATGGGTCGACGGTGGGTTGAGACTGGTGGGGTTCGACTGGCCGTGTACGAGGACGGGGTGGCTGGCGGGCCTGTTGTGCTGCTCGTTCACGGGTACCCGGACAACGCGTCCGTCTGGGATGGGGTGGTTGCCGAGTTGGGGGAGCGGTTTCGGGTCGTTCGGTATGACGTTCGTGGGTGTGGGGCCTCTGGTGCGCCTGACGGGCGTGACGGGTACCTCATGTCCGCCCTCGTTGGGGATCTTGTGGCTGTTGTCGAGGGCCTTGGGGGCGGTCCCGTTCATCTCGTCGCTCACGACTGGGGGTCCATCCAGTCCTGGGCGGCTGTTGCCGCTCGGCCTGAGCTTTTTCTCTCCTTTACGTCCATCTCCGGGCCTGATCTTGGGCATATCGATGCCTGGATGCGGGGTGGGGGGCGGCGTCGTGACGTGGGTCGGCAGATCGTTCACTCTTGGTATATTGGGGCTTTTCAGGTGCCTTTCTTGCCTGAGCTGGTTTGGCGGGCGCCTTTTTTGTTGCGTCGGTTTCATGCCCGGTATCGGGACGCTCGTAACGGGGTTGAGCTTTATCGGGCCAATATGTTCGGGGCTTCTCGGGGTGCGCCTCGGGTTATTTCTACGCCTGTTCAGCAGTTGGCGCTTGTTCGGGATCCTTTTGTCACCTCCTCTATTTTGACTTCTGCCGACTCCTGGTGTGAGCGGCTTTGGCGGCGGCCCCTTGCCGCTGGGCACTGGGCTGTTCGGGATCGGCCTTCCACCGTTGCTCGCCTGGTTTTCGAGTTTGTCGACCACGTCGGGGGTGGCGCGGCTTCTCGGGAGTTGGAGCGGGCTCGGGTTGGCTTCGACCGCAAGCGCCTTGGTGGCCAGCTTGCTCTTGTCACCGGGGCCGGTAGTGGGATTGGGCGTGCCACCGCCCTTGCTCTTCGGGAGCAGGGAGCTGACGTGCTCTGCGTTGACATCGACTTCGACTCCGCCACTCGGACCGCTGTCGACGTGGGTGGTTCTGCTTTTCAGTTGGACGTCTCCGACGGTGACGCCACCGCTCGGCTTGCCGAGCACGTTCTCGCCGAGCACGGGGTGCCTGATCTTGTGATGGCCAATGCGGGCATCGCTGTCGCCGGGTCTTTTCTTGAGACTTCCGAGGATGACTGGCGGCGGGTGATCGACGTCAATCTCCTGGGGGTCGTCAATACCCTGCGTGCTTTTGCGCCTCTTCTCGTCGACCGGGGTGAGGGTGGGCACCTCGTCATTACCTCGTCCGCGGCCGGGTTTTTGTCCTTGCCTTCTCTTCCCGCCTACGGGGCCTCCAAGGCCGCCGTTCTCATGCTTGCCCAGAACCTTGCCGGCGAGTTGGTCGACGACGGGATCGCCGTCAGCGCCATCTGCCCCGGAATCGTGCACACCGGCATCACGTCGTCCGCACGTTTTGCCGGGGCCTCGCCCGAGGAGGAGCGTGAACTCCAGGTTCGGGCCACCGCCTCCTACCGGCGCCGGGGGTTTGGGCCGGAGAAGGTCGCCGCCGCGGTTGTTGCCACTGTCCTTGGTGGGCGGTCGCGGGTTGTGCCCGTCACCCCTGAGGCCAAGGTCGGCGCCATCGCCAATCGGGTTGCGCCTCGGGCCACTCGCGCGTTGCTTCGGTGGTTTGACCGGGTTACCGCATCGCGGCAGCCGCCTCGGCGGGGTTAGGTCACGATCTTCGTGGCTGTGCCTGTCACCCTCACCCTGGGGTCGGTCGGGTCCACTTCTATCGTCAGTTCGCTTCTGCGGCCCATGTCCTCGCCCTGGATGATCGTCAGGTTCGTCGGGGTCGGGATCCTGCTTAGCGTTCTCAGGTAGCCGCCGAAGGCCGCCGCCGCGGCTCCTGTTGCCGGGTCCTCCACCACGCCGCCCACCGGGAACGGGTCTCGGGCGTGGAACTTCTCCTTCGACTCCGGCCAGAACAGGTGGACTGTGACCCAGTTTGCCTTCTGCATCAGGGCTTTCAGCGCTTCGAAGTCGTAGTCCAGGGTTGCCAGGCGGGCTCTGCTCGACGCTGCCAACATCAGGTGGTCGTTGCCTGCGAAGGACACGTGTGCCGGCCACTCCTCGTGGAGGTCCGCGCTTGGCCAGTTCAGTGCCTTCAGCGCCTCGGTCACCTCATCGGGGGTTGCTGGGCGCGATTTCGTGGCCACGCTTGCCAGGGTGGCCACCGTTGTGTCCTTTATGGCCGTTTGGACTGGGATGGGGCCGGCCTTCGTCCTGAAGGTCAGCTCGCCTGGGCCGTCGCGGTCGGCCAGGGCCACCGCGGTGGCGATTGTCGCGTGGCCGCAGAACGGGACCTCGGCCAGTGGGCTGAAGTAGCGTACTGCGAAGCCCTCGGTGACGAAGGCTGTCTCTGAGTAGCCGATGTCGGCCGCTGTCTTCTGCATCTCGGCGTCCGACATGGACTCGGCGTCCAGGACCACGCCCGCCGGGTTGCCCTTCGTCGGGTCGGCGGTGAACGCCGCGTAGCGCAGTACCTCTGGCATGACTCGATTGTGCCCGCGTGCGGTGGGTTGCCGCTTACCCACCGCACGCGGGGGTCACCTCAGTACGGGAACTGTGGACGGCCTCTGTGTACCGAGATCCACTTCAGGGTGGTGAACTCGTTCAGGCTCCACTCGCCGTTCAGGCGGCCCATGCCGGAGTTCTTCTCGCCGCCGAACGCGACCACCGGCTCGTCGTGGATCGTCGTGTTGTTGATGTGGACCATGCCCGTGTTGATGCGTTTCGCCAGCTCCACGCCGTGGTCCAGGTCGCTCGTGTGTACGGCACCGCTCAGGCCGAACGGGGTGTCGTTCGCCATCGCCACGGCCTCGTCCTCGGTGTCGAACGGCATCAGGCACACCACCGGGCCGAACAGCTCCTGCTGCGCCACCGACATCGCCGGGGTGACGTCCGCCAGCACCGTCGGATGGCACAGGGTGCCGTCCACCTCGCCCCTCAGCAGCGGCTTCGCGCCCTCCGCTATGCCCTGTTCCACCTGCGCCGCCAGCGTGTCGGCCTGCTTCTGGTTGATCAGCGGGCCCAGGATCGTCGCCGGGTCCCTCGGGTCACCTACCGGCAGGGAGGCTGCCTTCGCCACGTAGCGCTGCGCGAACTCCTCGTACAGGCTGCGGTGGACTAGTACCCGGTTGGCTGACATGCAGATCTGACCCTGGTGGGTGAACCTCGAGAACACGGCCGCGTCGGTCGCCAGGTCGAGGTCGGCGTCCTCCAGCACGATCAGTGCCGAGTTGCCGCCCAGCTCCAGGATCGGCTTCTTGTAGTTGCGGGCCGCCACCGACGCCACGTGCGCGCCCACGGCTGCCGAGCCGGTGAAGGCGATCACCCTCGGTACGGGGTGCTCCACGAACGCGTCCCCGATCGCGGGGATCTCGGTGATCACCACGTTCAGCAGGCCCGGGGGCAGGCCCGCCGCCTCGAAGATCTCGGCGAACAGGGTGCCACCGACGATGGGGGAGTCCTCGTGCGGCTTCAGGACCACGCCGTTGCCCGCGGCCAGCGCCGGGGCCACGCACTTCATGCCGAGGAAGAACGGGAAGTTGAACGGGCTGATGACGCCGACGACCCCGACCGGCTCCCGGTACAGCCGGTTCTCCTTCTCGTTGTCGGGTGAGGGCAGGATCCGCCCCTCCATGCGCAGCGGGAAGGTCGCCGCTTCCTTCAGCATGTCAAGCACCAGGCCGATCTCGAAACCGGCCTTCAAGCGGGTGCCACCCAGCTCATCGATAATGACCTCGGTGATGTCCGCCATGTGTTCCTCCACATAGCGTAATGCCCGCTCGAACACAGCTCGTTTGGCATAGGGGTTCACCCTGTCCCACTCGAGCTTCGCGCGCTCCGCCGCCCGATACGCGTCGTCAATGTCCGAGACGCTGGCGATATTGAACTCGGCGACGGTCGAGCCGTCGTACGGGTTGCGATCTACCAGGACCTTCTCCATCGAACCTGAACGCCACTCGCCGGCGATGAATTGCTTGCTGTGCATGGTCACCATGGTGACCTTCATTTCGGGCCACGTAAACGCACTGTGTGTGTTCGTGATGTTATCGAGCCGATACGCGGCTTGACCGGCAAATGTTCCGAAATTGATCGACAACACGGCTTCGGGTGGCAATTGCCGTTTTATCGCGCGTTTTGTGGGGCGACTCCGGCTGCCAGTTGCCGGTCACCCCGAGTTCGAGGTGTCCCCGTCGACGTAGACCCAGCGGCCGTCCACCTTCGTGAACCGGCTCTGCTCCTGGAGCACGCCGCTGTGCGTGGAGTGGGTGTAGTGGGCCCTGAACTCGACGGTGCCCTCCGTGTGGAGCAGGCCCCCGCCGGTCGTGGCCAGGATCTCGAGGCGGGTCCACCGCTGGGTCGGGTCCAGCCGCACGGCCGGGGGCCGCGTCTCGGGGTGCCAACTGTGCAGGAGGTACGCCGCGTCGCCGGTCGCGAAGGCGGTGTACCTCGAGCGCATCAGCGCCTCGGCGGTTGGCGCCGCGGCACCGGAGTGCACACGGCCGCAGCAGTCGTCGTACGGGAGCGGGGTTCCACATGGGCAACGCACGGGGCATATTGTCACGCGTACGCCGAGGCCTCGCCGAGCAGATGCCTGATCTCCCGCACGGCCGTGCGCCCGGCCCGGTTCGCGCCGACCGTGCTGGCCGACGGGCCGTAGCCCACCAGGTGCACCCTCGGCTCGGTCACCACCCGCGTCCCGTCCATCACGATGCCGCCCCCGGGACCACGCAAACCCAGTGGTGCCAAGTGTTCCAGGGCCGCGCGCCAGCCGGTGCACCACAGGATGACGTCGACGTCGAGGGTCGCGCCGTCGGCCCACGCGACGCCCGTCGGGACCAGTCGGTCGAACATCGGGCGGCGGGCAAGCAGGCCGCGGTGCCGTGCCTCGACCACCTCGGGCGTCAGCCCCAGATCGGTTGCGGAAACCACACTTTCGGGTGAGAGACCGGCGCGGACGCGCTCGTCGACGCGCGCGATGATCTCGCGGCCGTACTCGTGGGTGAACGGCCCCGCGCGGAACACCGGCTCGCGTCGGGTCACCCAGAAGGTCTCGGCCACCGTCGCGATCTCCAGTTGCAGCTGGACGGCCGACGTGCCGCCGCCGACCACCAGCACCCGCTTGCCCGCGAACTCGCCAGGGCCCCGGTAGCCGGCTGTGTGGAGCTGTCTGCCGTGGAACTCGCCCGGGTAGTGCGGCCAGAACGGGTGGGTCCACGTGCCGGTCGCGTTGATCACCGCGCGGGCCGACCACGTCCCCTCGGTGCTGTCCACCGACAGCCGCGGTCCCGGACGGACGGCCGACACGGCGACCGGCCGGTGTACCTCCAGCCCGAACTCCCGCTCGTACGCGGCAAAGTAGGCGGGCACGGCCGTCGCGGCGGGCTCCCGCGGCGACGGCGGGTCGAACTTCATGCCTGGCAGGTCGAAGATCCCGTGCACCGTCGCCATCCGCAGCGTCGGCCAGCGGTGCTGCCACGCACCACCCGGCGCGGGGTTCGCGTCCAGCACCGTGAAGTCCATCCCCGCGCGGCGCAGGAAGTACGCGCTCGACAGTCCCGCCTGTCCCGCACCGATCACGACGACGTCCGTCTCTCCCACGTCGAACAGCAACGTTTTGGGGTGCACCAACATTTCATCCGTGTGGACCGTCACGTACACCGGTGCGTCGCGACGAGGAACCCGGGTATGGTGCGCGTGCCTGGGGGTGGGCGGTCGTTCGCCAGCACAACGGAATGAGCCTAACTATGGTCGCGCTGACGATCATCATCGGCGGAGCGGTTCTCGTCGTGCTCATCGTCGCCGCGGTGCGCGCCCTGCGACGCGCGTCGCGCCGGATCGACGACATCGTCCGCGAGGAGCTGGATCCCGAGGACGGCGACACCCCTGACTGATCGCGATGTCGGTCTGTGTCAACGTATTCGGTATACCGACGTCCGGATCGGACCGTCGCGCCACTGGTCATACCGGGGTGGAAGATCACCGTGCGTCACGTCATCTGCCCGGTGCGCCGGAGGCGTTCCTCGGGCAGAGTGGGCACATGGCAAATCAGGCACAGATCGGTGTCACCGGGCTTGCGGTCATGGGCCGCAACCTTGCCCGCAACCTCGCTCGGAACGGCTTCTCCGTCGCACTGCACAACCGCACGTCCGCCCGCACCAGGACCCTCGTCGAGGAGCACGGGGACGAGGGCGTGTTCGTGCCGACCGAGACCGTCGAGGAGTTCGTCGCCGCGCTGGAGCGGCCGCGGCGCGTCGTGATCATGGTGAAGGCCGGCGGCCCCACCGACGCGGTGATCGAGGAGCTCGTCCCGCTGCTGGACGAGGGTGACATCGTCATCGACTGCGGCAACGCGCACTTCGCCGACACCAGGCGGCGCGAGGCCGAGCTGCGCGAGCACGGCCTGCACTTCGTCGGCGCCGGCGTGTCCGGCGGCGAGGAGGGCGCGCTGCTCGGCCCGAGCATCATGCCGGGTGGCTCGAAGGAGTCCTACGCGACGCTCGGCCCCATGTTCGAGAAGATCGCCGCGCAGGTCGACGGCACCCCGTGCTGCACGCACGTCGGCCCGGACGGCGCGGGTCACTTCGTCAAGATGGTGCACAACGGCATCGAGTACGCCGACATGCAGCTCATCGCCGAGGCGTACCACCTGCTGCGTGACGGGCTGGGTGCGTCGCCGAAGGAGCTGGCGGAGATCTTCGCCGAGTGGAACTCCGGCGACCTCGAGTCGTTCCTCATCGAGATCACCGCCGAGGTGCTCGGGCACGTCGACGCTGCGACCGGGAACGCGTTCGTGGACGTCGTGGTCGACCAGGCCGAGCAGAAGGGCACCGGCCGCTGGACCGTGCAGACCGCGCTGGACCTGGGCGTTCCCGTCACGGGCATCGCCGAGGCCACGTTCGCGCGGGCACTGTCGGCACACCCCGACCAGCGTGCGGCGGCCCAGCAGGCGCTGCCGGGGCCGGGCTCGGTGCCGCAGGTCGACCGCGATACGTTCGTCGACGACGTGCGCAAGGCGCTGTACGCCTCGAAGGTGGTCGCCTACGCCCAGGGCTACGACCAGATGGCGGCGGCGAGCGCCGAGTACGACTGGGACATCGACCTCGGTGCCATGGCGACGATCTGGCGTGGCGGCTGCATCATCCGCGCGCGGTTCCTCGACCGGATCAAGGAGGCGTACGCGAGCGAGCGGCCTGCGTCGCTGCTGGTCGCGCCGTACTTCCGGGACGCGGTCGCGGACGGCCAGGAGGCGTGGCGGCGGATCGTGGCCCACGCCGCGCAGGCAGGCATCCCGACGCCCGCGTTCTCCTCGTCGCTCGCGTACTACGACGGGCTGCGCGCCGAGCGCCTGCCCGCGTCGCTGATCCAGGGCCTGCGGGACCTCTTCGGCGCGCACACCTACAAGCGGGTCGACCGCGAGGGCACGTTCCACACCATGTGGGGCGAGGACAGGCGTGAAGTAGAGGCGTGATCCAGACCCTCGCCGTCGAGAACTACCGGTCGCTGCGCAGGCTCGTGCTGCCCCTGTCACCGCTGACCGTGGTGACGGGGGCCAACGGTGCGGGCAAGTCGAGCCTGTACCGGGCGCTGCGGCTGCTGGGCGACGCGTCCCGCGACGGGGTCATCGCGGCGCTCGCACGGGAGGGCGGGCTCAGCTCGACGCTGTGGGCGGGTCCCGAGCAGGGCGCGCGGAAGGGCCGACCGGTGCAGGGCACGGTCCGCACCCGGCCGGTCGAGCTGCGTCTCGGCTTCGGCGGCGACGAGTACGGCTACGCACTCGACTTCGGTCTGCCCCGGCGCGGCGAGACGATGTTCAACCCGGACCCGGAGTTCAAGCGCGAGGCGCTGTGGTCCGGTCCGGTGCTGCGGCCCGCCACGCTGCTGGCGGAACGGTCGGGCGAGGTCGTGCGTGCGCGTGGTGAGGACGGGGCGTGGGGGCCGCAGGTGCGCCTCCGGCTGACCGACTCGATTACATGGCCTCGCTCCGCTCGGCGTTCGCGGGCCTGTTCCCGGTGTCTTCCCTCCCTGCGCTGCTCGGCGAGGTCGCTTCGCTCCCGGCGCCTGCGCTGCTCGCTCAGTCCAGACACCGGCGGCCCGCTCCGGCTGAGCGAGCTGGCGGAGCCGGAGGTCCTGCTGCTGCGCGACCGCATGCGCTCGTGGCGGTTCTACGACCAGTTCCGCACCGACCGCGACGCGCCCGCGCGGCAGCCCACGATCGGCACCCGCACGCCCGTGCTCGGCCACGAGGGCGCCGACCTGCCCGCCGCGCTGCAGACGATCCGCGAGGTCGGTGCGGCCGACGACCTCGACGACGCCGTGTCGGACGCCTTTCCCGGCGCCCGCGTGCAGGTGGTGGACCACGACGGCCGCTTCGGGCTGCGGTTCCACCAGCACGGCCTGCTGCGCCCGCTGGACGCCGCCGAGCTGTCCGACGGGACGCTGCGGTACCTGCTGTGGGTGGCCGCCCTGCTCACGCCACGGCCGCCGGAGCTGCTGGTGCTGAACGAGCCGGAGACGAGCCTGCATCCCGACCTGCTGCCGCCGCTCGCGAACCTGGTCATGGCCGCGCCGGCACGCAGTCAGATCGTGGTGGTGACGCACTCGGCCGTCTTGGTCGGCGCGCTGACCAAGGCGAGCGTGTTGACGCTGGTCAAGGAGCTGAGCACCACGGTGGTCGAGGGCCAGGGGCGGCTGGACCAGCCGTCGTGGCACTGGCCGGAGCGCTGAGCCCTACGACGGCGGGGGGTACTGGAGCGTCGGCGGGACGACGGGAGGGGGTGGCGTGCGGCCCCGCCACCACATCAGCAGGATGAACCCGCCGACGAGCAGTCCGGCAAGTGACGCCCCCACGACCATCAGGGTGGCCTTGGTGGCCTCGCTGCCCGTCGTGGGGAGGCCGTCCGGGCGG
Source organism: Actinophytocola oryzae (assembly GCF_004364325.1). Taxonomy (GTDB): domain Bacteria; phylum Actinomycetota; class Actinomycetes; order Mycobacteriales; family Pseudonocardiaceae; genus Actinophytocola; species Actinophytocola oryzae. The sequence continues at coordinate 463,036 of NZ_SOCP01000004.1, forward strand.
TCGCCGAACTTCTTCTTCAGGTCGCCTTCGGTCTCGGTCAGGGTCTGGGTCCCGTTGATCGTGACCCGCACCTTGTCGAACGAGGCGTCGTACTTGCGCCACACGATCTCGGCGATCTCGTCCGCGTCACCGCTGGTCACCTCGGTGCCGGTCGCCGTAGTCGTGTCGACCGCGACCACGGTCTGTCCGCTCGTCGACTCGACGTGGAGGCTCGCGAACGCGTAGCCGGCGTCCTGGATGTCGTTACTCACCGCGACCAGGTTGGTGACCGTGCTGCAGCCCGCCAACGCGAGCACGGCGAGGACCATCACGGTGGCGACGGCTCTCGACATCGTGCCCTCCTGTAGTGGCGGATGCGAATTATTACGCGAGGAGAGCGGTGCTGGTTCTTTGGTGGGAAGCTCATGGCGTGTCGCACGAGCCCCGATCGTGTCCGGCTGGAACATATTGCATTCATGCGCATGTGACTATAAATTGAGGTCATGGGACACGGACACGGGCACGTGACCAGCGCGTCCGGTCGGCACGCCGGCCGGCTGGTGGCGACGTTCGTCATCACCGCGTCGTTCATGGTCGTCGAGATCGCCACGGGGGTGGCCACCGGCTCGCTCGCGCTGTTGTCCGACGGTGCGCACATGGTCACCGACGTCCTCGGGGTCGGCCTCGCGCTGGCCGCGATCCTCGCCGCGCGCCGGGCACACCGCCAGCCCGGGCGGACGTTCGGGCTCTACCGGGCCGAGGTGCTGGCCGCGCTCGCCAACGCCGTGCTGCTGTTCGGCGTGGCCGCGTACGTGCTGTACGAGGCCGTCACGCGGTTCTCGTCGCCGCCGGACGTGCCGGGCACGCCGGTCGTGGTCGTGTCGCTGCTCGGCCTCGCCGCGAACGTGGTGGCGTTCGTGCTGCTGCGGGAGGGCGCGGCGGAGAGCCTGAACCTGCGTGGCGCGTACCTGGAGGTCGTCGCCGACATGGTCGGGTCGGTCGGCGTGCTGGTGTCGGGGCTGGTCACGCTCGTGTTCGGCTGGCGGTACGCGGACCCGGTCATCGGTGTCGCGATCGGGGTGTTCGTGCTGCCCAGGACGTGGACGCTGGCGAAGCGCTCACTGCGGATCCTGTTCCAGCACGCGCCGGAGCGGGTGGACGTCGCCGCGCTGACGGGGGCGTTGGGGCGTCTTCCCGGTGTCGGCGAGGTGCATGACGTGCACGTGTGGACGCTGACGTCGGGCATGGAGGTCGCGTCGGCGCACCTGACGGTCGACCCCGGCTGTGACCAGTCGGCGATCCTGGCCGCGGCCCGCGCGCTGCTGGCCGAGGAGTACCAGCTGGAGCATGCGACGTTGCAGGTCGAGACGGGTGTGGCCGCCGTGTCCTGCCGGCAGCTGCACTGGTAGCGCCCCGCCGATCGCCAACCGCGGTGGCGCGAGCCGAGCGTTAGGAAGGCGTCCTTCAGTGCGTTGGGGCGGGGGAGCTAGGAGGCCGGTAGTGGCTTCGCGCCCCGCTGGGCCAGGAGCGTCTTCATCTGGTTGGACTCCGAGTCCTGGCTCTGGACGATCTTGCTGGCCAGGTTGCGGACGTAGCCCTTCGAGGCGTGCTGGGCCGCGTACTCGGCCATCTCCCTGCCGCCCTGGTGGTGGCGGAGCATCAGCTGCAGGAACATCACGTCCAGCTCGGCCCCGGACGCCTTGCGGAGCCGGTTCAGCTCGTCGGTCGACGCCATGCCCGGCATCCGCTGGACGGCACCGGTGGTCTTCCCGCCCTCGCCGTTGCTGTGCGAGTGGGTGCCGCCCTCGCTCATCCACTCCATGTGGCCGGCACCCGGCGCGGGCAGGGACGGCTGCACCCACACCGTCAGCCAGCCCGCCATCTCGCTCGCCTGGGACAGCTGCGTCGACTCGATGTCGAACGCGATGCCACGCAGCATCGGGTCGTCGGTGCGGTCCCGCTCGATCCCCGCCATGGTCACGGCCTGCAGGTGGTGCATGCGCATGTCCTGCGCGAAGCCGACGTCGACCGACTCCGCGCTGGGCGCCGCCTCGTCACCACCGGTGCGGAACGTGCTGATCATCATGCCGATCGCGGCACCGACGACCAGCATCGCGACCATGCCCGCGACGAGGATCAGGTTGCGGGTGCGCTGGTCGGTCACTGGCTGGGCTGGGTGGCCGGCGCGCTGGCACCGTCAGAAGCGGGCGGGGTGGCACCGTCGGAGGCGGGCGGGGTCGCGCCGTCAGAAGCGGGCGGGGTCGCGCCGCCGGTGGGCGACATGCCGCTCTGCTCCTCGGCCGCCGCGTCCTGTGCGCCCTTGCCGTCCATGGTCACCGTGTTCGGGTCCTTGGGGTCCGGCTTCTCGGCCACGAACGGCGGCGGGTTGGTCACGTCGAACCCGGTGTCCTGGGTGTCGCAGCGGCCGCCCGGCTCGGGGTTCTGGTACTGGTTCTCCCGCAGCGACTTGATGAACTCGTCGATGCGCGGGTCGTCGGCCTTCGACAGCTTCAGCTGGTGGCCCCACGACTGCAGCGAGATCGGCTTGTCGAGGTTCGGCCACGGCGACATCAGCATGTACGGCTGGCCCTCGACCTTGGCGCGAAGTGCGTTGAGGTCCTTGCCCTTGATCTTGTCCGGGTTGTACGCGATCCACACGGAGCCGTGCTCGAGCGCGTGGACCATGTTCTCCGTGCGGACGGCCTTCGGGTAGACCGTGCCCTGGCAGTCGGCCCAGACACCGTCGTGCGGGCCGCCGAGCGGCGGGCTGTGGTCGTAGGCCACGCGCTGCGTCGCCTGGACGTGCTGACCGGCCTCGTACTTCTCGCGGAAGACGCCCTCGATGTTCGTCGACGGGTCCTGGTTGTCCTCGGAGACGACCCACTTCTCCTTGTCGTGGACCGTCATCAACGCGTAGGTGAAGACCCCGGCCGCGAGGGCCACGATCGCGATGAGCCCGATGATCATGCCCCACGGCTTGGCCTTGCGTGCCGAGCCGACGGCGGAGGAACGCCGGGCCTTGTTGACGCTGCCGCTCTTGCCCTTGGGCGTGTTCGCGCCCTTGCTCTTCGTTCCGCTGGCCATGCCGGTGTCGGTCCTCGTCTCGGAATACAGGGAGTCTCCGACGGGTCAGTGTAGAGACGCGGTGTCAGGTGAGCGTCAACAGAGGGTGGTTAGGGGCCTACGGGGGCGGCACCGGGGCCGGGCGGGGTCGGGTCGAACGGCGGCGGGTTGGTCGGGTCGAAGCCGGTGTTCTGCGAGTCGCAGCGGGCGCCGGGCTCCGGCGCCGTGTAGGGGTTCTCCCGCAGTGCCTGCACGAACTGGTCGATCCGCTCGTCGTCGGCGTCGGTCAGCTTGAGCTGGTGGCCCCACGCCTGCAGCGACACCGGCGCGTCGAGGCCGGGGTAGGGCGAGAGCATCATGTACGGCACGCCGTCGACCCGGTCGGCGAGTTCGCGCAGGTCGCCGCCCTTGACCGCGTCGGGGTCGTAGGCGATCCACACGGCGCCGTGCTCGAGCGCGTGGACCATGTTCTCGTTGCGGACGGCCTTCGGGTAGACCGTGCCCTGGCAGTCCGCCCAGACGACGTCGTGCCTGCCGCCGTCCGGCGGGGCCTTCGTGTACGCCACCCGAACGGTCGGCTCGACGTGCAGTGCGGCCGCGTAGTCGGTGACGACCACACCCTCGATGTCCTTCGCGGGGTCCTCGTCGTCCTCACTCGGGGTGAAGCCCGACTGCGCGCTCGACGACGCCGTCGCTTCCTCGTCCGCGGCGTCGGAGGAGGGGCCTCGGGACACGTCGCAGCCCGTGAGGACGACGGCCGCGAGCACGGCGATGGCCGCCATGCGGCCTGCTGGGAATTCGATGGCGTGCTCCAGGTGTGACAGGGACCCTCTGAATATGGCCGAGGCGACTCTATCGGGCCCGCAACCGATACCTAGACTTCCCGGGGTGACTCCCGCAGCACTTGCCGACCTGGTCCGCGCCGTCGCAGTCGACGTGCTCACCGGCCGAGACCTGGACACCGCCGCGCTCCCCGCGGCCGCGACCGTCGAGCGACCGAGAAACCCGGACCACGGCGACTACGCGACCAACCTCGCGCTGCAGGTCGCGAAGAAGCTCGGCGTGCCGCCGCGTGACCTCGCCGGCTGGCTGGCCGAGGCGCTGACGGGCCGCGACGGCATCTCGGCGGCGGACGTCGCGGGCCCGGGGTTCATCAACCTGCGGATCGCCGCGGACGCGCAGGGTGACATCGTCCGGCAGGTGCTGACCCAGGGCGAGACGTACGGCCACGGCGACCTCATGGCGGGCCGCAGGATCAACCTGGAGTTCGTCTCCGCCAACCCGACCGGCCCGCTGCACCTCGGCGGCACCCGCTGGGCGGCGGTCGGCGACGCGCTCGGGCGCGTGCTCACCGCGCAGGGCGGCGAGGTCACCCGTGAGTACTACTTCAACGACGCGGGTGCCCAGATCGACCGGTTCGTCCGGTCGCTCCTCGCCGCGGCCAGGGGGGAGGCGCCGCCGGAGGACGGCTACGCGGGCTCCTACCTGTCGGACGTGGCGGCCGAGGTGCTGCGCAGGGAGCCGAGCGCGCTCTCGCTGCCGGACGAGGAGCGGGCCGAGCTGTTCCGTGAGATCGGCGTCAACCTCATGTTCGACGAGATCAAGCAGGACCTGCACAACTTCCGCACCGACTTCGACGTGTACTTCCACGAGGACTCGCTGCACAAGTCCGGCTCGGTCGAGAAGCTCGTCGAGCAGCTCAAGGAGAAGGGGCACCTCTACTTCGAGGACAACGCCTGGTGGCTGCGCACGACCGAGTTCGGCGACGACAAGGACCGGGTGGTCATCAAGAGCGACGGCGCGCCCGCCTACATCGCCGGTGACATCGCCTACTTCCACGACAAGCGCGCACGCGGGTTCGACCTGTGCATCTACATGCTCGGCGCGGACCACCACGGCTACATCGCCAGGCTCAAGGCGGCGGCAGCGGCGCTGGAGGACGACCCGGACACCGTCGAGGTCCTCATCGGGCAGATGGTGAACCTGGTCAGCGACGGCAAGCCGATGCGGATGAGCAAGCGCTCCGGCACGATCGTCACGATGAACGACCTCGTCGACTCGGTCGGGGTCGACGCGGCGCGGTACGCGCTGACCAGGTCCTCGGCGAACGCGACGATCGACATCGACCTCGACCTGTGGTCGCGGCGCACCAACGACAACCCGGTGTTCTACGTCCAGTACGCGCACGCACGGCTGGCCTCGCTCGCCCGCAACGCCGCCGAGCTGGGGCTCGCGGTGCCCGGCAAGGACACCGCGCTGGACCTCGACCTGCTCGACCACCCGCGCGAGGGCGACCTCATCCGCACCATCGGCGAGTACCCGGAGATCCTGCACAAGGCCGCCGACCTGCGCGAGCCGCACCGGATCGCCCGCTACCTCGAGGAACTGGCGAGCGCATACCACAAGTTCTACGACGCCTGCCGCATCCTGCCCATGGGCGACGAGGAGGCAGGCCCGCTGCACACCGCGCGGCTCGCGCTGTGCGAGGCGACCCGCCAGCTGCTCGCCAACGGCCTCGGCCTGCTGGGTGTCGACGCCCCGGAGAGGATGTAGGTCCATGAGGGCGCATCCCGCAGGTCCCCGACACGCGGAAGTTCTTCTGCCGAGCAACACCGCAGGACCGCGACCGTCCACACCGGACGAGCTGGACCGGCTGCTGCCGGAAGTGTGGCCCCGCAACGCATCCCGTGACGACGAGGGGGTGGCGCGGCTCGCGGGCGTCGACGTCCGCGAGCTGGCGCGGGAGTTCGGCACGCCGCTGTTCGTGGTGGACGAGGACGACTTCCGGTCCCGCTGCCGCGACCACGCGCGTGCCTTCGGCGACCCGGCACTCGTGCACTACGCGGCCAAGGCGTTCCTGTCCGTGCAGATCGCGCGGTGGGTGGCCGAGGAGGGCCTCTCGCTGGACGTGTGCAGCGGCGGCGAGCTGGCGATCGCGTTGCGCGCGGAGTTCCCGCCGGAGCGGATCACGTTGCACGGCAACAACAAGTCGGTCGACGAGCTGACCGCGGCGGTCGAGGCCGGGGTCGGCGCGGTCGTGCTCGACTCGTTCTTCGAGATCGCGCGGCTCGACCGGATCGCCCGCGACCGCGGCGTCACGCAGAACGTGCTGGTGCGCGTGACGGTCGGCGTCGAGGCACACACGCACGAGTACATCGCGACCGCGCACGAGGACCAGAAGTTCGGCTTCTCGCTGGCGGGTGGCGCCTCGGCCGAGGCGGTGCGCCGGGTGCTGCGCTCGCCGGGGCTGCGGCTCGTCGGGCTGCACAGCCACATCGGCTCGCAGATCTTCGACGCCAACGCGTTCGAGCTGTCCGCGCACCGCGTGATCGGCCTGCTCGCCGAGCTGCACAAGGAACACGGCGACGACGCCATGGCCTCGGTGACCACCGTGGACCTCGGCGGCGGCCTCGGCATCGCCTACACGGCCGACGACGACCCGCCGCCGCCCGGCTGGCTCGCCGAGCAGCTGCGCACCATCGTGTCCAAGGAGTCCGAGCAGGCGGGCCTGCCGATGCCGAGGATCGCCGTCGAGCCGGGCCGCGCGATCGTCGGGCCGGGCACGGTGACGCTCTACGAGGTGGGCACGACCAAGGACGTCGAGCTGGGTCACGGGGCGGCGCGCCGGTACGTCAGCGTCGACGGCGGCATGAGCGACAACATCCGCACCGCGCTGTACGACGCGCTGTACGACTGCAGGCTCGTGTCGCGGTCGAGCGGCGAGGGGGAGCGCGGCACCGAGGCGACCCTGTCACGCGTGGTCGGCAAGCACTGCGAGTCCGGCGACGTGGTCGTGCGGGACTGCTGGCTGCCGGACAACCTCGCGCCCGGCGACCTGGTCGCGGTCGCCGCGACGGGTGCGTACTGCTATGCGATGGCCAGCTCCTACAACAGGTTGGTGCGTCCCGCGGTCGTCGCCGTCCGCGGCGGCGAGGCCCGTCTGCTGCTGCGCAGGGAGACCCTCGACGACCTGCTGCGCCTGGAGGTCGGTCCGTGAAGGAGGGTCGAAAGCCCGTCCGGGTGGCCATGCTCGGCCGTGGCACCGTCGGCGCACAGGTGATGCGGCTGCTCGACTCGCAGGCGGACGACCTCGCGGCACGTGTCGGCGCGCCCATCGAGCTGGCCGGCGTCGCGGTACGCAGGCCCAACCGCCATCCGGACGTGCCGAGCCACCTGCTCACCACCGACGCCGAGGCGCTCGTCCGGTCCGATGTGGACATCGTGGTCGAGGTCGTCGGCGGTATCGAGCCGGTGCGCGGGCTGCTCGTGACCGCACTGCGCAGCGGGAAGTCGGTCGTCACCGCCAACAAGGCGCTGCTCGCCGAGCACGCGGCCGACCTGTTCGCCGCGGCCGAGTCCGCCGGTGCGGACCTCTACTTCGAGGCGGCCGTCGCGGGCGCGATCCCTTTGGTGCGACCACTTCGGGAGTCGCTCGCCGGTGACCGCATCAACCGGGTGATGGGGATCGTCAACGGCACCACCAACTTCATCCTGTCCGCGATGGACGCGACCGGCGCGAGCTACGCGGAGACCCTCGACGAGGCGGCCAGGCTCGGCTACGCGGAGGCGGACCCGACGGCCGACGTCGACGGCTATGACGCCGCGTCGAAGGCGGCCATCCTCGCCTCGATCGCCTTCCACACCAGGGTGACCGCCGCCGACGTGTACCGCGAGGGCATCGCCGCGGTCACCCCTGCCGACATCGCCGCGGCGAAAACCCTTGGCAGGACCATCAAACTGCTCGCGATCTGCGAGCGCATCCACGACAGCGTCGCGGTGCGCGTGCACCCGGCGATGATCCCGCGCACGCACCCGCTCGCGAGTGTCGGCGGCGCGTACAACGCGGTCTTCGTCGAGGCCGACGCGGCCGGCTCGCTCATGTTCTACGGCCAGGGCGCCGGTGGCGCGCCGACGGCCAGCGCGGTGCTCGGCGACCTGGTCGCCGTGGCACGCAACAAGGTCAGCGGCGGCAGGGGCCCGGGGGAGTCGTCCTACGCCGAGCTGTCCGTCCAGCCGATCGCCCAGGTGAACACCCGCTACCACGTCAGCCTCGACGTGGCCGACCGCGCGGGCGTGCTGTCGTCGGTGGCCTCGGTGTTCGCCGACCACGACGTGAGCATCGCCGCCGTGAGCCAGCAGGGCCGCGGCACCGACGCGAGTCTCGTGATCGTCACACACTCCGCGCCGGACGAGGCGCTTCGGTCCACAGTGGACAAAGTGGCCGGCATGCCGTCGGTGCACGAGGTCGCCAGCGTCATGCGCGTCGAAGGAGAATGATCATGACTGTCGAGGCTTCTCCCGGCGTGCAGCCAGGGTGGCCGGGTGTCATCGCGGCCTACGCGGGCCGGATCGAGCTGCCCGACGGCGCGGTCCCGGTCACGCTGCACGAGGGCGGCACGCCGCTGGTCGCGGCACCGCACCTGTCCGAGCTGTCCGGCTGCCGCGTGTACCTCAAGGTCGAGGGCGCCAACCCGACCGGCTCGTTCAAGGACCGCGGCATGACCGTGGCCATGACCTACGCCCTCGCGTCCGGTGTGGCCGGCGTGATCTGCGCGTCCACCGGCAACACGTCGGCCTCGGCCGCCGCGTACGCCGCGCGTGCCGGCCTGAACTGCGCGGTCCTCGTGCCGAGCGGCAAGATCGCGAAGGGCAAGCTCGCCCAGGCGGTCGTCTACGGCGCGCGGATCCTGCAGGTCGACGGCAACTTCGACGACTGCCTCGAGCTGGCCCGCAAGACCTCGACGGAGTACCCGATCGAGCTGGTCAACTCCGTCAACCCGGTGCGGCTGGTCGGCCAGCAGAGCGCCGCGTGGGAGGTCTGCGACGTGCTCGGCCGCGCCCCGGACATCCACTGCCTGCCGGTGGGCAACGCGGGCAACATCACCGCCTACTGGAGCGGGTACCGCGCCTACGCCCGCGACGGCGTGATCGCCGCTCTGCCCAGGATGTTCGGCTTCCAGGCCGCCGGCGCGGCACCGCTCGTGCACGGCTCGCCGGTCAAGAACCCGGACACCATCGCGACCGCCATCCGCGTTGGCGACCCGGCGTCGTGGACCGGCGCGATCAGCGCCCGCGACGAGTCGAACGGCCTCATCGACGCCGTCACCGACGACCAGATCCTGGCCGCCTACCACCTGCTCGCCCGCCGCGAGGGTGTCTTCGTCGAGCCCGCGTCGGCCACGAGCATCGCCGGCCTGCTGGTCACGGCCGCCGACGGCCGTATCCCGGCGGGCTCGGTCGTGGTGTGCACGGTCACCGGCCACGGCCTCAAGGACCCGGACACCGTGCTGGCGGAGATGCCCGAGGTGGAGGCCATCCCCGTCGAGCCGCACGCGGTCGCGGCAGCACTCGAACTGGCATGACCGACTCCGTCCAGGTCCGGGTGCCCGCGTCCACCGCCAACCTGGGCCCCGGCTTCGACGCGCTCGGCATGGCGCTGGACCTGCACGACACCGTCGAGGTGGCCGTGACCAGCGGTTCTCTCGACGTCGTCGTCACCGGCGAGTGCGCGAGCGAGGTGCCGACCGACGAGTCCCACCTGGTCGTGCGCGCGTTGCGGACGGCCCTCGACTTCCTCGGCGTCGAGGTGCCCGGCGTGTCGCTGCGCTGCCACAACGCGATCCCGCACGCCAGGGGCCTCGGCTCGTCGGCTGCCGCGATCGTCGCGGGGGTCGCCGCCGCGTACGGGCTGGCCGGCAAGCCCCTCGACGAGCACGCGCTGCAGCTCGCCGCCGAGTTCGAGGGGCACGCCGACAACGCGGCTGCCTCGCTGTACGGCGGGCTGGTGCTGGCCTGGTCGGAAGGGTCGAGGTTCCGCGCGGTGCGGCTCGAACCGCACCAGGACGTGTCTCCCGTCGTGCTCGTTCCCGACAGCCGGTCCACGACGTCGGTCACACGCGGGTTGCTTCCCGACAACATTCCGCACAGGGACGCCGCGTTCGCCGCGGGCCGCTGCGCCCTCACGGTGCACGCGCTGACCACCAGGCCTGACCTGTTGCTGACCGCGACGGAGGACCGGCTCCACCAGGAGTATCGCGCGAGTGCCTGGCCCGCCACTATGCGAATGGTGCGTGAACTCCGGGAAAACGGTGTGCCGGCAATGGTTTCCGGCGCCGGTCCGACCGTGTTCGCCGTGCCGGCAGGCGGTGTCCTGCCCGCCGGGCTCGACACGGCGGGCTTCACCGTGCGGCCACTGGCGATCGCCCGAACGGGCACGACGATCGAGGCGAACGGAACAAACAGCAGGTAGCGAACGTTGTCGAGATTAGCCACGCCGACACCCCGGTTGTTGCACCCGGACAGGTGTGCGTCTACCCTCAGGGGCGTTCAGTCACCGCGCGTACGGGCGCCCGGTGTCGTTCCCGGGGTTTCTTTCCTCGGGTCGCATCTTCCGTTCAGTCGGCGACTCGGCCTTGTTTTCGGGGTTGGAGTCGGCGATGACGGATACCGAAAGCCGTCCGAAAGCTGCGGGGAGGAACGCTCCGCGTTGGCGAGGCCGCGGAGCACGCCGTCTCTGTTCAACGAACGGCGGTCCGCTGGTTCACGGGTCCACCTCAGGAGGCGGGGACCTGGTCAGGAAGGACATGAGTGAGCAACACTGATCTGCTGGGCAGTGACACTGCCAATGGCACGGTCGCCGACGCCAATGCGGCCGAAAACACAGCGCGCGCGAGCGCGAACGGGGGTACCAAGCGTCGTGCCGGTTTGACCGGCATGGTCCTGGCGGAGCTGCGGGAGCTCGCCGGCCAGCTCGGCATCACCGGCACTGCCGGGATGCGAAAGGGTGACCTCATCGCCGCCATCAAGGAGCGGCAGTCCGGGAGTGCGGCCAAGTCGGCCGCGAAGGCGACTTCCGACACGCTTCCTCTCGGCATCGACGACTCACCCAGGAAGGCCAAGGTCGAGGCAGCCGCACCCGTCGCGGAGCCCAAGGCCGAACAGCCCGTCGAGCAGCTGGACGCCGGTTCTGACGACGGTGGCCGCCGCGACGGCAACCGTCGCCGTCGCAGCGCGAGCCGCTCGGCAGGCGCGCCGGACCAGGACGCCAAGCAGCAGCGTCCCGAGGAGCGGCCGGCAGCGGCGGACGACAGGCCGCAGGGTGGCGACAAGCGCGAGGACCGGGGCGGCCGCGACCGTGGCGAGCGCACCGGTGACCGCTCTGGCGAGCGTGGCAACGACCGCAACAGCGACCGGAACAACGATCGCAGGAACGGCCGGAACCAGGACCGCAACCAGGACCGCAACCAGGAGGGTCGCGGCGACCAGCGCAACAGCAGGCCGGTCAACAACGACGTGGACGATGACGACGACGAGGACGGTGGTCGCCGTCGCGGTCGCCGGTTCCGCGATCGCCGTCGCCGGGGCAGCAGCAGCGGCACCGGCAGTGGTGGCCGCAGCGACAACCCGGACACCGAGGTGCGCGACGACGACGTCCTGCTGCCGGTCGCCGGTGTGCTCGACGTGCTGGAGAACTACGCGTTCGTGCGTACCTCCGGCTACCTCGCGGGCCCGAACGACGTCTACGTGTCGCTGTCGCTGGTCCGCAAGTACGGCCTGCGTCGTGGTGACGCGATCACCGGCATGGTGCGCCAGCCGCGTGAGGGCGAGCAGCAGCGGCAGAAGTTCAACCCGCTGGTGCGTGTGGAGACGATCAACGGACTGGACCCGGACCAGGCGCGCAACCGCCCCGAGTTCACGAAGCTGACGCCGCTGTACCCGAACGAGCGTCTGCGCCTCGAGTCCGAGTCGCACATCCTCACGACCCGTGTCATCGACCTGGTGATGCCGGTCGGCAAGGGACAGCGCGCACTGATCGTCTCGCCGCCGAAGGCCGGTAAGACGTCGGTCCTGCAGGCCATCGCGAACGCGATCACGACGAACAACCCCGAGTGCTACCTGATGGTCGTGCTCGTGGACGAGCGTCCTGAAGAGGTCACCGACATGCAGCGGTCGGTGAAGGGTGAGGTCATCGCCTCGACCTTCGACCGTCCGCCCGGCGACCACACCACGGTGGCCGAGCTGTCGATCGAGCGGGCCAAGCGCCTGGTCGAGATGGGCCACGACGTCGTCGTGCTGCTCGACTCGATCACCCGCCTGGGCCGTGCGTACAACCTGGCGGCACCGGCGTCCGGCCGGATCCTGTCCGGTGGCGTCGACTCGACGGCGCTGTACCCGCCGAAGCGGTTCCTCGGCGCCGCGCGCAACATCGAAGACGGTGGCTCGCTGACCATCTTCGCCACCGCGCTGGTCGAGACCGGCTCTGCCGGTGACACGGTGATCTTCGAGGAGTTCAAGGGCACGGGTAACGCCGAGCTCGTCCTCGACCGCAAGATCGCCGACAAGCGCACGTTCCCGGCCGTCAACGTGGACGCCTCCAGCACCCGCAAGGAAGAGCTGCTGCTCTCGCCGGACGAGCTGGCGGTCACGGTCAAGCTGCGCCGTGTGCTGCACGCACTGGACAACCAGCAGGCCATCGACCTGCTGCTGACCCAGCTGCGCAAGACCCGCACCAACATCGAGTTCCTGATGCAGGTGGCGAAGAACACACCCTCGGTCAACGACGACTGAGCGCGCTCGGTCGCTCCTGCCGGCACAGGCACCCGATGGTGACCAGTGCCGGCAGGCTGACCGGGATCGCCACCAGGGTGGGCACGGTGACGCCGCCGACCAGCAGCCCGGTCACGAACAACGCGGCCGCGTAGCCGAGGCGCACGCACACCTGGCGAGACCTGGGCCACTCGGCGCCGACCCCGATGAGGGCGGTGACCGCCGCCGCGGAGCCGAACAGCGCGGGGGACAGGGTCACCTGCCACTCCGCGCCGAGCAGGATGCCGAGGAACGCGGTGACCCCGATCACCGCGTCCGCGAAGAGGATGGGCACGGCCAGCCACATGTGGAGTGGCAGCGGTCGGCCGGCGAGTTTGAGCACGTCAAGGAGTGTGCGACGACCTCGCCCGCCTTCGCGTCACCCAATCGGATTGGCTGGGGCCGGAGGACGCCGCCTCGCGTTGAGCGGTCGAAGCCGAAAGTCCCGGACGAAGGTCCCGGAATACCACGTTCCCGGGGCATGTTGGAACCACTGTCAGCCAGTCTGGCAGACTGTTAGGTCGAGTCCGGCTCCGGTTCACCCCAGGTACGGGGACCCGGCGGCCACCGAGAAAGGGCAAGATCTGTGAAGACCGGAATTCACCCCGAGTACGTCGTGACCGAGGTCAGCTGCGGGTGTGGGAACACGTTCACCACGCACAGCACCAAGAAGTCGGGCAGCATCCACGTCGAGGTCTGCTCGAACTGCCACCCGTTCTACACGGGCAAGCAGAAGATCCTGGACACCGGCGGCCGGGTCGCGCGCTTCGAGGCCCGCTACGGCAAGCGGGAGAAGAAGACCAAGTAGCTTCGTTCACGGCGTCCACCCCGAACCCGGGGTGGGCGCCGTTTTCATGTTTGCGGAAGTGCTCTGGAAGGACCCCTCGTGGACGCGTCATCACTCGGTGAGCTGCTCGGCGAGTACGACGAGCTGGAGAAGTCGCTCGCCGACCCCGCCGTGCACGGCGACCAGGCCCGTGCCCGCAAGCTGGGCAAACGCTACGCGGAGCTGACCCCGATCGTCCGCGCGTTCCGCGAGCTGGAGCGTGCCCAGGACGACCTGGCGACCGCGCGTGAGCTGGGCGCCGAGGACGAGGCGTTCGCCGAGGAGGCCGCCTCCCTGGAGGCCCGCGTGCCCGCGCTGGAGACCAAGCTCACCGAGCTGCTCCTGCCCCGCGACCCCCACGACGGCGACGACCTCATCATGGAGATCAAGTCCGGTGAGGGCGGCGACGAGTCGGCCCTGTTCGCCGGTGACCTCCTGCGCATGTACCTGCGTTACGCCGAGAAGCACGGCTGGCAGTCCGAGGTCCTCGACGGCACGGAGACCGAGCTCGGCGGCTACAAGGACGCGACGGTCACGATCCGCTCGAAGACCCCCGTCGCGGACGGCGTGTGGTCCCGCCTGAAGTTCGAGGGCGGCGTGCACCGGGTCCAGCGTGTGCCCGCGACGGAGTCGCAGGGCCGCATCCACACGTCGGCCGCGGGCGTGCTGGTGTACCCGGACATGCAGGACGCGGTCGAGGACGTGGAGATCCCGGAGAAGGACCTGCGCATCGACGTGTTCCGCTCGTCGGGCAAGGGTGGTCAGAGCGTCAACACCACCGACTCGGCCGTGCGGATCACCCACCTGCCCACGGGCATCGTGGTGTCCTGCCAGAACGAGCGCAGTCAGTTGCAGAACAAGACCCGCGCGATGCAGGTGCTCAGGGCCCGGATGGCCGCGCTCGCCGAGGAGGAGGCCGCGAAGCAGGCCGCCGACGCCCGCCGCAGCCAGGTCCGCACGGTGGACCGTTCCGAGCGCATCCGCACGTACAACTTCCCCGAGAACCGCATCTCCGACCACCGGGTGAACTACAAGTCGTACAACCTGGACCAGGTGCTCAACGGCGACCTGGACGGCGTGCTGGACGCACTGGCCACCGCGGACCGCGACGAGCGCCTCGCCGCGCACCAGAGCGCCTGACCTCCGTGAGCCGACAGCTCCTGCGCCTGGCCATCATGGAGGCGCAACGCGTCCTCGCCGAGGCGGGCGTCCCGTCCCCCCGGGCCGACGCCGAGCTGATCGCGGCCCACGTGCTCGACGTGCCCCGCGGCAAGCTCCTGCTGACGCCCATGGTGGACCGCGAGGTGGTGGACGCGATCGCGGGCCTCGTCCGGGAGCGCGCCAAGCGGGTCCCGCTGCAGCACCTGGTCGGCTGGGCGCCGTTCGGCCCGGTGACCGTCGATGTCGGACCCGGCGTGTTCGTGCCGCGCCCGGAGACCGAACAGCTGCTCACCTGGGGCCTGGAGTTCCTCGTGGACAGACCCGGCCCCGTCGTCGTGGACCTGTGCACTGGTTCGGGTGCGCTGGCGCTGGCGGTGGCGACGTCCCGTCCTGACGCGACCGTCCACGCCGTGGAGATCGACCCGACGGCGTTGGCGTGGGCACGCAGAAACCTCGGCGACACCACGGTCCGCCTGCACGCGGGTGACGTGACGGACCCGTCGCTGTTCGCCGAGCTGGACGGTTCCGTCGACCTCGTGCTGTGCAACCCGCCCTACGTGCCAGTCGACACGCCGGTGCCGCCGGAGGTGAGCGAGCACGACCCGTTCGGGGCGGTCTTCGCTGGTGCCGACGGCCTGTCGGTGATCAGGCCGGTGGTGACCCTCGCGGCCCGTCTGCTCCGCGTCGGCGGCGCGGTGGGCATGGAACACGACGACACCCACGCCGAGTCCGTCCCGGCCCTGCTGTCGGCCAGGAAGGTCCTCACCGGAGTCGAGGACCACGCCGACCTGGCCGGCCGCCCCCGGTTCGTGACCGCCCACCGCGCCTGAGGCTCAGCGGGTGCGGACCTCTTCGCCGAGGGCCTCGGCGATCGCGGCCGTCGAGACCGCGCCCTCACGCAGGATCACGGGCTCGTCGCCGGAGAGGTCGACGATCGTGGAGGGGACCGGGTCGCCGGACGGACCGCCGTCCAGGTAGACCGAGACCGACTCGCCGAGCTGTTCCCGCGCGTCCTGTGCGGTCGACGCGGGCGGCCTGCCGGACACGTTGGCCGACGACACCGCCATCGGGCCGACCTCGCGGAGCAGCTCGATCGCCACCGGGTGCAGTGGCATGCGCAGCATGACCGTGCCGTCGGTGTGGCCGAGGTCCCACGACAGCGACGGGGCGTGGGGGAGCACGATCGACACGTCACCCGGCCAGAACGCCTCGACGAGCAGGCGGGCCGGGCGGGGGACCGACAGCACCAGGCCGTCGATCGTCTGCCACGAGCCGACCAGCACGCCGACCGGCATGTCGGGGCCGCGGTTCTTCGCCGCCAGCAGCGCACGCACGGCAGAGGCCGAGAAGGCGTCCGCGCCGATGCCGTAGACCGTGTCGGTCGGGATGACCACGAGGCGGCCGGCGCGGACCGCGCTCGCCGCGGCGGCGAGGCCGTCCTCACGATCGGGCGACTGCGCGCAGTCGTACACCACACTCACGGCGGTGACTCTAGCTAGACACCACGCCTGACGATGTCCGGGGCCAGCTCGGCCGCTCTCCTGCGCCACGTCTGCCTGCGGAAGCGGGACACGATCGCGTACAGCAGGACCGCCCCGGCGAGCACACCGACGAGCACCACCAGCACGTTGCTCAGCAAACCGCCCGCGACCACGGTGATCATGCCGAGTGCCACCGTCAGCACGGCGAGGCTCACCGCGATGCCCTCCGGCGACCACGTCCACCGCCTGCCCGCCGCGACCTCGGCGAGCAGCCGCTCCGCGCCTTTTCTGAGTTCCTCGTCACCCGGCTCCAGCGCCAGGATGCGTCTGCCCGCGTCCTCGCACACCCGCAGCTGGGTCTCGCTGGTGATGACCAGGGTGTCGTCGGCCGTGCGGGCGCGGCACTGCTCGGCCGCCGAGAACCAGGCGCTCGCCAGGTAGTACCGCAGCGTCGGGTCGTCGGGCCGGTCCGCGACGAGCAGCTCGAGGTCGGCGACCGCGCCTGCCGCGTTGCCCCGGCCCGTCTGCACGAGAGCGAGGCCGATCTGCGCCATCAGCGCGCCGACGCCACCCGCGTTCAGGGCCGCCCGGTAGTTCTCCTCGGCCAGTCCCCAGGCACCTCTGGCGAGAAACACGTCACCGACACCCACCCGATCGAGTGGATCGGGGCGTAGGCTCGCCGCGGCCTCGAACTCGGCGAGCGCCTCGTCGAGTCGTCCGCCGACCAGGGCTGACCGGCCACGATGCGAGTGCTGATCAGCATCCCGCAGGTCGGCGGGGTGGTCGTCCGGCAGGAGTCGCCATTTGACGACCACGTCCTGCCACGCTCGAAGCATTGGATCACCTCGGCGGGCAGGTTACTCTCAGTAGGCCCGTGTCGGGGGGTTGTCGAGGTGAAACTGGTGGCGAGCATCCGGTCGCTCAACTCGCGGTGGGTCGCGTGGGCGTTCGCGGCTGCCTACCTCGTGGTGAGTGCCGCAGTCGGCGTCGTGCTGCTGACCATGCCCAAGGCCGAGGTACCGGCCGCGGGCAACCCGACGAGCTACATCTCCGAGGACGGCGGCCAGGCTCCCGAGATCATGGTCAGCCCGGCGCCCGCCGGGTTCAGCCGGGTGAACGGCCCCGCGGGCATCGAGACGGTCGTCCCGGACGGGTGGCAGACCGTCGCCGCCGGTGGGCCGGGCGCCATGCGTGCCGTCGACCCGTCCGAGCCCGGCCGGATCGTCAGCTACGGCGGCGCGCCGATGACCTCGCCGGACCTCGTCGGCGTGCACCTGTCCTACGAGCAGCGGTTCGCCGAGCGCACCACCGACTACCGCCGGGTCGATCTGAACAGCGCTACGTACGGTGGTCACCCGGCGGTCGAGTGGGAGTTCACCCACCAGGACGGCGCCGGACCACAACGCGTGCACGCCCTCTACTGGCTGGTCGACACGACCGAGTACTTCGTCATCGCCTCGGCCCCGGACGACCAGTGGTCCCGCATGAAGCCCGTCTACGACGCGATGGTGGCCAACTCCCGTCCCTAGTACGCCTCGGGGACGTAGCGCATCGAGTCCTTCGGCGGGCGCTCGTAGTCCGGGTCGGCCGGGCCGCGGGGCGGCATCTCCAGGACCGGTGCGTCCACGTCCTTGTACGGCACCTGGGACAGCAGGTGGGAGATGCAGTTCAGCCGCGCACGCTTCTTCGAGTCGGCCTCCACCACCCACCACGGCGAGTCCTCGACGTCGGTGTGCGCGAACATCGCGTCCTTGGCCTTGGAGTAGTCGAACCAGCGCCGCCGCGCCTCCAGGTCCATCGGCGAGATCTTCCACCGCTTCATGCGGTCGGACATGCGCTCCTGGAAGCGCTTCTCCTGCTCGTCGTCCGACACCGAGAACCAGTACTTGACCAGGATGAGGCCCGAGCGGGTCAGCATGCGCTCGAACTCGGGCGCCGACCGGAGGAACTCGCGGTACTCGGCGTCGGTGCAGAAGCCCATCACGTGCTCGACGCCCGCCCGGTTGTACCAGGACCGGTCGAACAGGACCATCTCGCCGGCCGCCGGCAGGTGCGAGACGTACCGCTGGAAGTACCACTGGGACTTCTCCCGCTCGGTGGGCGTGCCGAGCGCGGCGACCTTGCACACGCGGGGGTTCAGCGGCTCGGTGATCCGCTTGATCGCGCCGCCCTTGCCCGCCGCGTCGCGGCCCTCGAACAACACGGCGACCCGCAGGCCCTGGTTGGCCACCCAGTCCTGCAGCTTCACCAGTTCGAGGTGCAGCTTCGCGAGTGCCGCCTCGTAGTCGGCCTTCTTGAGCTTGGTCACCACCGAACGGTAACCCCGGTAGCGGTAGCCTGGCGCGGCACGACAGCCACGAGAGAGAAGCAGCAGGGGTGAACACGCCGTTCTGGGGCCCGGACTTCGAAACGCTCGCAGGCACGGATCCCGAGATCGCCGACGTGGTGCTCGGTGAGCTGGACCGCCTACGCGGCGGCCTGCAGCTGATCGCCGGCGAGAACCTCGCCAGCCCGGCCGTACTGGCCGCGCTGGGCTCGACGCTCTCCAACAAGTACGCCAACGGCTACCCGGGCCGCCGTGACTACGGCGGCTGCGAGCGCGTCGACGTCGCCGAGGAGATCGGGATCGCCCGCGCCAAGGAGCTGTTCGGCGCCGAGCACGCCAACCTGCAGCCGCACACCGGCGCGTCGGCCAACCTCGCCGCCTACGCGGCCTTCTGCGAGCCGGGTGACGTCGTCCTCGCGATGGACCTGGTCGCGGGCGGTCACTTCACGCACGGTTCCAGGACCAACTTCTCCGGCCGCTGGTACCGGCCGGTCGCCTACGGCGTCCACCGGGACACCGAGCTGATCGACTACGACCAGCTGCGCGACCTGGCGCTGGCGCACCGGCCGCGCATGATCATCGCAGGCGCGTCGTCCTACCCGAGGCTCATCGACTTCGCCGCGTTCCGTTCCGTGGCCGACGAGGTCGGCGCGATCCTCATGGTCGACGCAGCCCACGTCATCGGGCTGGTCGCGGGCAAGGTCATCCCGTCGCCGGTGCCGTTCGCCGACGTCGTCACCTTCAGCACGCACAAGGTGCTGCGCGGCCCGCGTGGCGGCATGGTCCTGTGCCGCGCCGAGCACGCGAAGGCCGTCGACGAGGCCGTGCACCCGTTCACCCAGGGCGGCCCGCTCATGCAGGCGGTCGCGGCGAAGGCGGTCGCCATGAAGGAGGCCGCGACCATCGAGTACCAGAACTACGCCACACAGGTCGTCGCCAACGCCACCTCGCTCGCGAAGGGCCTCGAGGGCGAGGGCATGCGGGCCGTCTCCGGCGGCACCGACACCCACCTGGCGCTGCTCGACGTCCGGCCGCTGGGCATCACCGGCGCCGAGGCCGTGCGCCGGTGTGGCGCCGCGGACATCACGCTCGACAGAAACGAGATCCCGTTCGACCCGGCGCCGCCCGCCGACGCGTCCGGGATCCGCGTCGGGTCGCCGAGCGTGACCACCCAGGGCATGACCGAGCCGGAGATGGTGGAGATCGCCCGTCTCATCGGCCGCGCGCTGCGCGAACCCGAGCACGCCGAGCAGGTCGCCGCCGCCGTCGGCATGCTCACCGCCGCCCACCCCGCCTACCCCCGGGACTGAACGCGTGGACCTGGCACAGAACTTCCAGCCCGCGGGACTCCCGATCCGCGAGTACCTGCTGGTCGGCCTGACCACGGCCGTACTGACCTTCCTCGGCACCGGCCTCGTGCGGCGCCTCGCCATCCGGTGGGGCGCGGTCGCGCACCCCAGACAGCGCGACGTCCACACGGTCCCCATCCCGCGCATGGGTGGCCTGGCCATGTACGTCGGCGTGTGCGGCGGCATGCTGCTCGCCCACCAGCTGCCGGTGCTGCGCCGCGCGTTCGACTACTCGCTCGACCCGGTCGCGATCCTGCTCGGCGGCGGCCTGATCATGGTCATCGGCATGCTCGACGACCGCTACGAGCTGGACTCGCTCACCAAGTTCGCCGGTCAGACGACGTGCGCGGGCATTCTCGTGCTGCTCGGCCTGCAGTGGATCATCCTGTGGGTGCCGTGGGGCGGGGACGGCCCCGGCGGCTCGCTGCTGATCCTCGACCAGAACCAGGGCGCGCTGCTGACGGTGTTCCTCGTGGTGACCATGGTCAACGCGATGAACTTCGTCGACGGGCTCGACGGGCTCGCGTCGGGCGTCGGTCTCATCTCGGCGGTCGCGACGTGCGCGTTCTCGCTCCACCTGCTCGACGAGTCCGGCGGTGACGTCACCTACTACCCGCCCGCGCTGATCGCGGCGACGCTCGCGGGCGCGTGTCTCGGCTTCCTGCCGCACAACTTCCAACCCGCGAAGATCTTCATGGGTGACTCCGGCTCCATGCTGATCGGCCTGATGATGGCGGCGGCGAGCACCTCGGCGTCCGGCAAGGTGCAGCCGGACGGCGCGGAGACGATCGCGCTGCTCTCGCCACTGCTCGTGGTCGCGGCGGTGCTGTTCGTGCCGGTCCTCGACCTGCTGATGGCGGTGGTCAGGCGTACACGCAAGGGTTTGTCGCCCTTCCACGCGGACAAGATGCACCTGCATCACCGCCTGTTGGAAATCGGCCACTCGCAGCGACGGGCCGTGCTGCTGATCTACCTCTGGGCGTCGGTGCTGGCGTTCGGCACGGTCGCGCTGAGCCTGTTCGACGCGTTCGCCGTGGGGTGGGGGATCGGGATCGGCCTCCTGATCGCACTGGTCGTCTCGGTGGTACCTAGACTCAGGGCGAGATGACTGAACGAAGCTTGCGTAGTGAACATCGTTATCGAACGAAGCTTGCGGAGTGAACATATTTCTGAGAAGACGGAGCCGACGGCGGAAGACCTCGGCATAAAGACGGATCTGCCGCGTACCCACGGTGAGGCCGTGACGCGGCTGGCGGACGCGATGCTCCGCTACGCGCTGTGGCCCGCGGTGGCCACGGCGGTGGTGGCGATCGTGTTGTGCAGTGTGCTCAACGGCGCACGTGGTGGGGTCGCCGCGCTGGTCGGCGTCGCGGTCGCGGTCGCGTCGTCGCTGGCCACGTGGTGGCTGATGCGCAGGACGGCCGCGATGAACCCGATGATGGTGATGGCGGGCGCACTCGGTGGTTTCGTCGGCAAGATGATCGTGTTGCTGCTGGTGCTGATGGTGCTGCGCGAGATCTCGTGGCTGCACGTCCGGTCACTGGCCTACAGCATGCTGGCGGTGGTGGTCGTCTGGGCGGCCATGGACACCGTGGCCTTCCGTCGCACAAAGCTACCGACCTTGATCATCAATGCCGATGACCAGTAGATCTTGCTAAGATCGCGATGCGTGGCGACTGTGCAGGCCACCTCCAAGTAGTACGCGCGTCCTTCTTGCCCGAGAGCGGCTGATATGGTGCGCGCATAGTGCTTCACATAGCTCTGGGGCACCCCTTCCGGGAGCAGGGGGTGCCGATGCTAGGTGCCCAGAGTTGCTGAGGTACGTTAAGTCCTGTTAGTGACGATTCCCCCGGCGGCACGTCTGCCGGTCCGGGAGAACCGGAAGGAGCCCAGTTGCGGGCGCTGTGGCTAGCCGAAGGTGGCGAGTTCGTTCCGCCGACCGCGCGTGACTTCGATCTCGGTCCCCTTTTTCTGGGCATTACCAAGCCGATGCTGCTTGTGGTGCTCTCCGTTGTCATCATCGCCGTGTTCTTCCTCATGGCGTCGCGGCGACTCTCCATAGTCCCGACCAAGTTCACGTTCGTCGCCGAGTCGGTCTACGACTTCGGGCGCAACAACATCGCGCGTGACCTGATCGGTTCCAAGGAGTTCACGCCCTTTGTGCCGTTGATTGTCTCTTTGTTCACCTTTGTCCTGGTGAACAACATCTTCGGTCTCATCCCGATCATCCAGTTCCCGACGATGGCCCACATCGGGTTCCCGGCGGCGCTGTCAGTCCTGATCGTCTATCCACTGTGGCACTACCTCGGGATCCGCAAGTTCGGGTTCTTCGGTCACATCAAGCACCAGCTCGTGCCGCCTGGCGTGCCGAAACCGGTGCTCGTGCTGCTGGTGCCGGTCGAGGCGTTCGTGAAGTTCTTCATGAACCCGCTCACGCACGCGATCCGGGTCTTCGCCGCGATGTTCGCGGGCCACCTGATCCTGATCGTGTTCACCCTCGCCGGCGAATACCTGTTGCTCGAAGCAAGCGTGCCGCTGAAGCCTGTTTCGCTCGTCTCGTGGCTCTTCGCCATCGCGATGACCTTCGTCGAGGCGTTGATCCAGGTTCTCCAGGCGTACATCTTCGCGTTGCTCGCGGCGAACTACATCGCGGCCGCGATCAACGACGAACACTGAGTTTCAGATAACCCGATAAGGCATGCACCCGATCCACGAGAACCTTCGTGGACCGAGTTGGAAGGAAACAAGAGCAAGTGAGCGCAATTCAGATTGCCCAGGACGCCGTCAACCTGAACCAGGGCCTTTCGCTCATCGGTTACGGTCTTGGTGCCATCGGCCCGGGTGTGGGCGTTGGCCTGATCTTCGCCGCCGTCATCAACGGCACCGCCCGTCAGCCGGAGGCCCAGAGCAAGCTCATGGCCATCGCGTGGCAGACGTTCGTGCTGGTCGAGGTGCTCGCACTGATCGGCCTGGTGCTCTTCTTCATCGCCTCCGCCTGAGCAAGCGGCTTCCTTCGCTCCGGGAGACACCATGATGAAAACCGCGATCGTGCTGGCGGCCGAAGAGGCGCCGCCGAACCCGATCATCCCGCACCCATCGGAGATCATCCTCGGTCTCATCGCGTTCCTGCTGCTGCTGTGGGTGCTGCAGAAGTACGCGTTCCCCCGGTTCGAGGCGCTCTACAAGGAACGCACCGAGAAGATCGAGGGCGGCATCAAGAAGGCCGAGGAGACGCAGGCCGCGGCCGAGAAGGCCCTGCAGACCTACCAGGCCCAGCTCGCCGAGGCCCGTGCCGAGTCCGCGCGCATCCGCGACGACGCCCGGCTCGAGGCCGAGCAGATCAAGGCCGAGCTCCGTGCCCAGGCACAGGAGGAAGCCGGACGTATCGTGGCTCAGGGACGTGCGCAGCTGGAGGCCCAGCGCGCCCAGATCATCGCGGAGCTGCGAGCCGACCTCGGCCGCACCGCGGTCGAACTGGCGGGTCGGGTCGTCGGTGAGTCCCTCGAGGAGGAGGCCCGCCGCCGGGGCACCGTCGACCGGTTCCTCGACGAGCTCGACTCCGTCTCGGCGCGGAACTAGGCCTGCGGAGCGCAGCTTGCGAAGCGACCAACGTTGCGACAAAGGACTGAGTAGATGACGCTGTTCCACGCCGCCAGCCGTGACGCTCTCGCCGCGGCAGAGCAGAAGCTGCTCGAGGTGCTGGGCGCCGCAGGCCGGACGACGCGGCGCAAGCCCACCGTCTCGGCCGAGCAGGTGGGCGACGAGCTGTTCGCCGTCGTGCGCATGCTCGACGGCGAACCGGGCCTGCGGCGCGCGTTCGGGGACTCGTCCGCGGAGCCGACGCGCCGCGAGGAGCTGCTCGACCGCCTGCTCTCCGGCAAGGTCGGCGACCCGACGCGGAAGGTGCTCGCCACGGTCGTCACCAGCCGGTGGTCCACGCCGCGTGAGCTGGTCGACGGGCTCGACGAGCTCGGCCGCACCTCGCTGCTCGTGCACGCGGAGCGGGAGGGCCGGCTGGACACGGTGGAGGACGACCTGTTCCGGTTCGGCCGGATCGTCGCCGCCGACGGCGAGCTGGAACGGGCGCTGGCCAACCGGACGGCACCCGCCGAAGCCAAGCGTGGCCTGGTCGCCGAGCTGCTCGGCGACAGGGCGGACGCCGTCTCCGTCGCACTGGTCACGCAGCTGGTGACCACGCCGCGCGGCCGGTCGCTCGTCACCGGGCTCGGCGAGCTCGCCTCGGAGGCGGCCAGGCGGCGTGAGCGGTCGGTGGCCTACGTCATCGCACCGGTCCCGCTCACCGAGCAGCAGGAGCAGCGGCTTGTCGACACGCTCACGCGCGTCTACTCGCGACCCATCGCGCTGCACGTCGAGGTCGACCCGGAGATCAAGGGCGGTCTCGTGGTCAAGGTGGGCGACGAGGTCATCGACGGCAGCGTGACCGGGCGGCTCGACGAGCTGCGCAGGCGTCTCGCGGGCTAGCACCCACGGAACTTCGAGAAAGACTTGAGACGGTAGGAGCGGGAAACGACATGGCGGAGCTGACGATCTCGTCGGACGAGATTCGCAGTGCGATCGACAACTACGTGTCCAGTTACTCGCCTGACGTCAACCGGGAGGAGGTCGGCCTCGTCGTCGACACCGGTGACGGCGTGGCGCGCGTCGAGGGACTGCCCTCGACCATGGCCAACGAGCTGCTGGAGTTCCCTGGCGGGATCCTCGGGGTCGCCCAGAACCTGGAACCGCGCGAGATCGGCGTGGTGATCCTGGGTAGCTACGAGGACATCGAGGAGGGCCAGGAGGTCAAGCGGACCGGCCGGATCCTCTCGGTCCCGGTCGGGGACGCGTTCCTCGGCCGCGTGGTCAACCCCCTTGGCCAGCCCATTGACGGCCTCGGCGAGATCGAGGCCGACCAGACCCGCGCACTGGAGCTGCAGGCCGCGACCGTGGTCCAGCGCCAGCCGGTGAGCGAGCCGCTGCAGACGGGCATCACCGCGATCGACGCGATGACCCCGATCGGCCGCGGCCAGCGCCAGCTGATCATCGGCGACCGCAAGACCGGCAAGACCGCCGTCTGTGTCGACACGATCCTCAACCAGCGGGCGAACTGGGAGTCCGGCGACCCGCAGAAGCAGGTGCGCTGCATCTACGTCGCGGTCGGCCAGAAGGGCTCCACGATCGCCGCGGTGCGCCAGGCGCTCGAGGAGCGCGGCGCGCTGGAGTACACGACGATCGTCGCCGCTCCCGCCTCCGACTCCGCCGGCTTCAAGTGGCTCGCCCCCTACACGGGTTCTGCGCTGGGCCAGCACTGGATGTACCAGGGCAAGCACGTCCTGATCGTGTTCGACGACCTGACCAAGCAGGCCGAGGCGTACCGCGCGATCTCGCTGCTGCTGCGTCGCCCGCCGGGCCGCGAGGCGTTCCCCGGCGACGTCTTCTACTTGCACTCGCGCCTGCTCGAGCGTTGCGCGAAGCTGAACGACGAGCTGGGCGCCGGTTCGCTGACGGGCCTCCCGGTCATCGAGACCAAGGCCAACGACATCTCGGCGTACATCCCGACGAACGTCATCTCGATCACCGACGGGCAGTGCTTCTTCCAGTCCGACCTGTTCAACTCGGGTCAGCGCCCCGCGGTCGACGTGACCACCTCGGTGTCCCGCGTCGGTGGCTCCGCGCAGGTCAGGGCCATGCGCAAGGTCTCGGGCTCGCTGCGCATCGACCTGTCGCAGTACGAGGAGCTGAAGTCGTTCGCGGCGTTCGCGTCCGACCTCGACCCGACCTCGCGTGCCCAGCTGGACCGTGGTGCCCGCCTGTACGAGCTGCTCAAGCAGCCGCAGTACTCGCCGGTCCCGGTCGAGCAGCAGGTCATCATCGTGTACGCGGGCACCAACGGCCTGTTCGACGACGTGCCGATCGAGGACGTGGCCCGGTTCAACCGGGAGTTCCTCGAGAACCTGCGCCACAAGAACGAGGGCATCCTCGCCGAGATCCGGGACAGCGGTCAGTGGACCGACGAGCTCGCGGAGCGCGTGACGGGCGCGGTGAACGAGTTCAAGAAGGGCTTCACCACCTCCGAGGGCAAGCCGCTCCTGGAGTCCGAGGCGGAGGCCATGTCCGCGGACGAGGTCGGGCAGGAGACCGTGAAGGTCAACCGCCCCGCCCCGGCCGCCTCGACGCAGAAGAGCTGACGGGGACGTAGATGGCCGCACAACTTCGCGAGCTTCGGTCCAAGATCCGGGCGACCAAGTCCATCGGCAAGATCACCAAGGCGATGGAGCTCATCGCCACGTCACGCATCAGCAAGGCGCAGGCACGGGTGGACGCGGCCCGGCCGTACTCGCAGGAGATCACCAAGGTGCTCTCCGCGCTGGCAGGCGCCGCGACGACGCTGGACGTGCCGCTGCTGTCGGAGCGGCCGAACCCCAAGCGGGTCGGCGTCCTGGTCGTGACCAGCGACAAGGGCCTCTGCGGTGCCTACAACGCCAACGTGCTGCGTGCCGCGGAGGAGCTCCAGTCGCTGCTGCGTGAGCAGGGCAAGACGCCGGTGCTGTACGTCATGGGCAGCAAGGGCGTCGGCTACTACCGCTTCCGCGACCGCAAGGTGACGGAGAGCTGGACCGGGTTCACCCAGGTCCCGCGCTACGAGAACGCGCAGGAGGCCGGCAGGACGCTGGTCGAGGCGTTCAACTCGGGCGCGGACGACGACGGTGACGAGCCGGGTGCCGACGGCATCCTCGGTGTCGACGAGCTGCACATCGTGTACACGGAGTTCCGCTCGATGCTGTCGCAGGTGCCGGTCGCCAAGCGCGTCGCGCCGCTGGAGGTCGAGTACACCGAGGCCGAGGAGGCCGAGGAGAAGCCGAAGAGCGACGTCATACCGTCGGCGTACTCGTTCGAACCGAGTGCCGACGTGCTGCTGGAGGCGCTGCTGCCGAAGTACATCAACACCAGGATCTACGCCGCCCTGCTCGAGTCGGCCGCGTCGCAGCTGGCTGCCCAGCGCAACGCCATGAAGTCGGCGTCGGACAACGCGAGTGACCTGGTGAAGACGTACACGCGGCTCGCCAACCAGGCGCGTCAGGCCCAGATCACCCAGGAGATCAGCGAAATCGTCGGCGGTGCCAACGCACTGGCCGGGGTAGGAAGTGAAGACTGATGACGACAACCGAGAACGCCGCCAAGGGCCGCATCGTGCGGGTGACCGGTCCTGTGGTCGACGTCGAGTTCCCCCGCGACGCGGTGCCCGAGCTGTTCAACGCGCTGAAGACCGAGATCACGTTCGAGGAGCTGAAGAAGACGGTGACCCTCGAGGTCGCCCAGCACCTCGGTGACAACATCGTCCGCACCATCTCCCTGCAGCCGCAGGACGGCCTGGTCCGGGGCGCCGAGGTGCTCGACACCGGCGCCGCGATCTCCGTGCCGGTGGGCGAGAAGGTCAAGGGCCACGTCTACAACGCCCTGGGCGAGTGCCTCGACGAGCCGGGCTACGGCGCGGACCTCGACCGCTGGGAGATCCACCGCAAGCCCCCGGCGTTCGACCAGCTCGAGGGTCGTACCCAGATGCTGGAGACGGGCCTCAAGGTCATCGACCTGCTGACCCCGTACGTGACCGGCGGCAAGATCGGCCTGTTCGGCGGTGCCGGCGTCGGCAAGACGGTGCTCATCAAGGAGATGATCACCCGTGTGGCCCGCAACTTCGGTGGCACCTCGGTGTTCGCCGGCGTCGGCGAGCGCACCCGTGAGGGCACGGACCTCTTCCTGGAGATGAGCGAGGACGGCGTCATCAACGACACCGCGCTCGTGTTCGGCCAGATGGACGAGCCGCCCGGCACTCGTATGCGGGTCGCGCTGTCGGCGCTGACCATGGCGGAGTACTTCCGCGACGTCCAGAACCAGGACGTGCTGCTGTTCATCGACAACATCTTCCGGTTCACCCAGGCGGGCTCCGAGGTGTCGACCCTGCTGGGTCGCATGCCCTCCGCCGTGGGTTACCAGCCGACGCTGGCCGACGAGATGGGCGAGCTGCAGGAGCGGATCACCTCGACCAAGGGCCGTTCGATCACCTCGATGCAGGCGATCTACGTGCCCGCGGACGACTACACCGACCCCGCCCCGGCCACGACGTTCGCCCACCTGGACGCCACCACCGAGCTTTCCCGTTCGGTGTTCCAGAAGGGCATCTTCCCGGCGGTGGACCCGCTGGCGTCGACGTCGACCATTCTCGACCCGGCCATCGTGGGCGACACGCACTACGCGGTCGCGTCCGAGGTCATCCGGATCCTGCAGAAGTACAAGGAGCTGCAGGACATCATCGCCATCCTCGGTATGGACGAGCTGTCCGAGGAGGACAAGCTCACGGTGAACCGGGCACGTCGCATCGAGCGTTACCTGTCGCAGAACATGCTGGTCGCCGAGCAGTTCACCGGCCAGCCGGGCTCGACGGTGCCGCGCGACGAGACCGTCGAGGCCTTCGACAAGATCACCAAGGGCGACTTCGACCACTACCCGGAGCAGGCGTTCCTGGGCATCGGTGGCCTGGAGGACCTGGAGAAGAAGTACAAGGAGATCACCAACAAGTAGGTGCTCTCACACGCGAACGCCGCGCTCCTTCCCCGGGAGCGCGGCGTTCGGCGTTCTCACTACAGGGTGACGACATCCTCGCCGACCTTCACCTCGACGGCGTCATCGGGCAGCAGTGCGGCGTCCCTGCCCGCGTCGTGCCACTGTCCGCCCTGAGTCCGGTAGCTCAGGGGTTGTCCCTTCCTGGCGACGACCCAGCCGCCGCCGTCGGGGAGGCGGTACCTGACCGGCAGCACGGCGTCGTGGTCGATCTTGCCGACGTCGATGTCGCCGCCGCGCGGGTCGTCCTGCCCGATCCCGCTGGCGCCGACGGTCAGCACGGACCCCGTCGAACCGGACAGGTTCCTGTCGTCGACGTTCATGACCTCGCGCACCAGGAACACGCGGTCAGGGCGCCAGACGATGATCTGCCACGCGCTCTTGGGGCGGGCGCTGCGCTCCAGGTCGGCGGTGTCCACCCCGGAGATCGGCGTGCCGAGGGTCCACTTGTCCCGCCACCCGAAGAAGTTGGGAATTGGGAGGCGGTCGTCCGGATCGAGGAGCAGGTGGTCGAGGTGGATGCTCGCCGCGTCGGCGGTCTCGAACGAACGCGTGTCCATCCCGACGACGTCCGGTGGGTGGTCGCCCTGGTAGACGAGGCGCCGGGTTATCCCCGCCGGTCCGGGATCGAGGTCTCCCGGGATGGACACCAGGGCCACGCCGTGTGACGCCTGGATTCGGCGCCACTCGGGCCGATACGACTCGAGGTCGCTGGACGCGTCCCGTGGTTTGGTGGAGTAGTAGAGCGGTTTGCCCTCGTCGACGATCAGCATCGTCTCGTCGTCCCGGCCGAACATGAAGTAGTTGGCCGACCCCGGCGTCGAGTCGACGGGCAGGGTGCCGACCAGCTTGAGCCGGCCGTCCGCCGGGTCGACCGCGATCAGGCCCTTGGCCATGCCCAGACCATCGAAGTGCACCCAGTAGTCCCTGTGGACGTAGGTCTGCTGTACGACGACCGCCGCACGTCCGGCCGGAGTGTTGCCCGCCCAGAGGATGTGCGGCTCGCCGCGCAGGTCGTCGTAGTACCGGTAGCTCGCCTCCGGCGCGATGGTCAGCCCTTCCTCCCAGGCCCTGATCACCTCGGCCTGGAACGCGCGGTCACCGGCCAGCTCGCCTTTCGTCGGCGTGTTCAGCAGCTGTTGGGCCGCGTCCGGCGCGTGCTCGCGGTCGAGCGCCACGACCGTGCCGGCCGCGGCCACCGCAAGCACCGCCACGGCGCTCGCGGCCACGGTCAGCCTGCGCCGCAGCCTGCGCCGGCGACCGCCTGCCAGCACCTGGTGGGCGAAGCCCCGCGGCGGCTCCAGCCCGTCCGTGGCGCCGCGCAGCAGCTGCCCCAGTTCGGTCGTGTTCACGGCGTGGTCTCCTCGGGGACTAGGGCGGGTGCCTCGGCGTCGCCGAGGAGTTCGCGCAGGCGGGCGAGGCCACGGGACGTCTGGCTCTTGACGGTGCCGATGCTGCAGCGGAGCGCCTTCGCGACGTCGGCCTCGGACATGTCGTCGAAGAAGCGCAGCACGAGGACCGCCCGCATGCGTGGCGGTAGCTCTCCCAGGGCACGCACTACCTCGTCGTGTACGACGACCTGGTGTTCGTGACCAGATCGGGTGGTGTCCCTCGCCTGGTCGAGCGGAACCTCGCTCACCCGTCGTGAGCGGGCCCGCCACCGGTTGGCCGCCGCGTTCGCGAGCGCGGCCCGTACGTACGGCTCGGGCCTGTCCTTGATGCGGCGCCAGCGCGGGTAGACGCGTTCGAGCACTTCTTGTAGTAGGTCTTCCGCCGCACCCCGGTCGCCGCCGCACAGAAGGAAGGCCGTGCGGAGCAGTGCGGGGGCGCGATGGGCGACGAAGTCCGTGAAGTCGGCTTCGTTCATGGGTACCCCAGTCGGTTGGTGACTCGTCTCACCCATTCAGACACCGGCCTGCCTGGGGAGGTTGAAACCACACCAATTAGACTTCCGATGAAACCCCAGACAAGGGAGGTACCGCGTGGCCGAGATGTCCGTCCAGCTGGTCGCCGTGGAACGACGCCTGTGGTCGGGTACCGGCACGTTCGTCTCGGCGCAGACCACCGAAGGCGAGATCGGCATCCTGCCCGGTCACGAGCCCGTGTTGGGTCAGCTCGTCGAGGGTGGCGTGGTCAAGGTACGCACGACCGACGGCGAGACGATCACCGCCGCGGTCCAGGGTGGGTTCCTCTCCGTGACCGGCGAGTCGGTGAGCATCCTCGCCGAGTCAGCCGACCTGGCCGGCGAGATCGACGTGGAGTCCGCCAGGTCCGACCTCGACTCGGACGACGAGGAGACGCGGGTCAGAGCACAGAGTCGACTTCGCGCCGCGGGCCAGCGGGACTGACGGCCGGGCGGGGCAGGGGCGGGCCGTGGACATCACAGTGGTGGTCGGAGCGGTCCTCCTGCTGGTGGCAGCGGTCCTGGTGTGGTTCGCGGTAAGAAGGCTGCGAGCGCTCCGCTCAGGTGGTGTACACGCGGCACTACGCACCAGGCTGGACGACTCCGGCAAGGGCTGGCACCTGGGTGTTGGCCGCTATCAGGGCGACGAGTTCGTCTGGTTCCGTGTGCTCAGCCTGCGGCCGGGCCCGGACCGGATCGTCAGCCGAAGTGCCCTGGAGATAGCCGACCGCAGAGACCCGTCGGGCGGCGAGCTGTACAGCATGCCGCCCGCCTCGCGGGTCCTGCGCTTCCGCGAGACGGGTGCCACCGAGATCGAGATCGCGATGGGCCCGGACGCGTTGACGGGCTTCCTGTCATGGTTGGAGTCGGCCCCACCGGGCCGACTCCCGTGGGCGTCCTAGGACTTGTGCGCCCGAGCGGCCGCGAAGCAGTACACACCGAACGCGGCAAGCCCCAGGGCGACGATCACGAGCGCGACTGTCCCGAACGGCTGAGCCGCAAGCGTCTTGAGTGCCCGGTCGAGCCCCCCGGCCTCCTGGGGCTTCGAGTCGAAGGCCGCAAACCCCAGCAGGACGCCAACGATCCCGAGGACGACCCCCTTGGCGATGTAGCCGGCCACACCAAGCCGCCTGACCCACTGCTGGGTGCCGTTCGGCAGGTCGTCCATGTCAAGGTCCTTGACGAACGACTTCTTGACCCCCTTGACGATCTCGGCAACAGCCACCCCGATCACGACAGCAGCCACGATTGCGACCAGCACCTGGCCAGCCGGCAGGGCGAGGAGCTTCGCGGTCCACTCCTGCTGCTTCTGGTTGCTCCCGGACTGCCCGCTGCTACCGGCCCCGGTGACAAGCTTCCCGGCGTACAGGCCGAGCGAGATCCCGATGACGCCACGGAAGGCGGCCCCGATCCTCTTGCGGACACGTTTGCCGTGCTTGGTCACCCAGTGGTAGCTGATGGCGGCCATCATGAGCTGCCAGAGCCCGTAGGCGACGAGTCCGATGGTCAGCACCCAGAGCACGATGGAGCCGAACGTGGTGGCCCCGACCTCCTGGATGGCACCGTTCTGGTCGGCCCGCTGCCCGGAGTCCCCGAACGCGACACGCACGGCGAGGTAACCCAGGATGAGGTGGATGAGTCCATAGCAGACCATCCCGGCCCGACCAAGTCCCTGCACGAGACGACTGTTCTTGGCACGCTGAGCAGATAAGGCAACCATGCAGGGCTGATACCCCATCCAGCACCGTCTCGAACACGCCGTTCGGCCTAACCTGCAACCGGTGACGCGGAGGCTGCGGAGGTGTCGGACCCACGCCGCCCGCCCCACGACCAGCGACCAACGCATAACCGCCGACGGCACCAGCGAGACCGAGAACGAAGCTGAGAACGTCGGTCGGGACCGACCGCGACCGCGCCGGACCCCCACACCCCACCACCGACCACAAACCGTGACAGCCGTAGCAAGCAACCTTGCCGGTACTGGACACTTTCCTCGGCTCGGCTCGGCTCGGCTCGGCTCGGCTCGGCTCGGCTCGGCTCGGCTCGGCTCGGTGGTGGGGGTTCCGGCGCGCTGGACTCAACGCGTCGGTCCCGCAGCGTGGGGGCGGGTCACGCGGAGCGTGGCGATTTGTGGAGCGGTGTCGAGAGGTGCCGGGCTCACCTTGCCCGTTATAGGGGGCCTCCAAGCCTGGTCGTACCCGAGGCCCCGCCCTGACCGGCCAGGCGGGCGGCCTCCGCAAGAAACTCTGCTTGCCTGTATCCATCCCCCGCGATCGGCAGACCGACCACTCGCTCCACCCCGGCCGCGGATAGCGCCGCCAGGTGTTCCGCCGCCTGTTCCGGCCCACCCCGGAGTAGGCCCTGCCGTGCGTAGTCCTCACTCATCCCGTAGCGCGTCAGCTCCCGCACGTGGTCGTCGACAAGCCCGATCGGCAGGTCCCCGAGCGCCATCGCCACCTGAGCCGTCACCGCAGGTATCCACCTCGCTAGTCCTGCCCGCCCCGCCGGTCCTGCGTGTTGTGCCAGGTCCGCGTGTCGCGCCGGTCCTGCATGCCTTCCCAGAACCGCGTGTTCCGCCGATCCCACGTGCTGTGCCAGTTCCGCGTGTCGTGCCGGTCCTGCGTGTTGTGCTGGTCCTGCGTGCTCCACCCACTCTGCCGGTGCTGCGTGCTCTGCCAGTCCCGCCGGTTCCGCTTGCAACGCCAGTTCCGCCTGCTCCGCGAACTCGCCGATCGCCTCCGCAAGGATGGCCGGCGGCAGGAAGGCCGGGTACCACCCGTATCCGTGCCGCGCGGCTCGGCGCATTGCCGGCAACCCGCCTCCGATCAGTACTGGCGGCATCGCCGCGCCCGGGGCCAGCGTCACGTTTTCGCCATCCACCACGGCCGTCCGGCCTGCCACCAGGTCCGGTAGCACCTCCAGGGCGGCGTAGGTCTGTGCCATCCGGTCCTTGTACGGCAGACCTGTCGCGCGCCATGCGGCGTCGCCATGGATGGTGCCGCCGGTGCCGACGCCGAGGAGCATGCGGCCGCCGGAGAGGAGCTGCAGCGTCGCGATCTGTTTGGCCGCCCATGCCACCGGCCGCAGCGCCAGGATCATCACCCCGAAGCCGAGCCGCAGCCTGCTTGTGGTCGCGGCTGCCTGCGCCAGCAGCAGTGTGCTGTCCAGCTTGGGTGCGACCGAGATCAGGTGGTCACCAGTCCACACCGACTCCAGCCCCACCTCCTCCGCATGCCTGGCGAAGTCGCCCGGGTTCCCGCTGCCCGGCAGTGTGATGCCGACGTTCACCGCGTCACCAGCAGCGTCTTGCCCACGGTCGACCGCGACTGGATCGCCGCGTGTGCCGCTGCGGCGTCGGCCAGCGGGAACCGTTGCCCGATCGTCGGCCTCAGGCGACCCGCCGCCGCTTCGGCCAGCGCGTTTTCCGTGTATGTCCGCAGTTCTGCGGGCGTCGCCGTTGGTCGGACCAGTGTGACGTCCTGTGTCGTCGCCTCGTCCTCGCCGATTGGTGACCAGCTGCCGCTGGCCAGCCCGAAGCTCACCATCCGGCCGCCCCTGTCCAGCAGCTCGAACGCGGTCCCTGCGATTGCGCCGCCGACACCGTCGAACACCACGTCGACGGCACCCACGGCGTCGCGCACGTGCTTTGGCCAGCCGTCGTCTGTGTAGTCGACCGCGACGTCGGCGCCCAGCTCCGTCGCGATCGCGACCTTGCGTGCGCCGCCGGCCGCCGCGACCACGCGTGCGCCCGCTGCCTTCGCCAGCTGGACGATCAGGCTGCCCACCCCGCCGGCCGCCGCTTCCACGAGCACCCGGTCGCCTGGCTTGATCGCCGCTGCCCGGACCATCATGGTGGCAGTTCGGCCGTCGGCCAGGAGCGCGACCGCCGAGTCCATCGCGACCTCGCTCGGGACCTGGAACACCGCGTTCGCGTCCACCGCGACCCGCTCCGCGTACGCACCCGAGCCGCCCGTGCTCGTGATCACCCGGGTGCCCACCAGGTCCGGCGTGACGCCCGTGCCGACCGACGCCACGATCCCGCCGACCCCGTTGCCCGGGATCATCGGCAGCGTTGCGTTCGCCCCGAAGGGGCCGGAGCCCGTTTCGCGGAACTGCGTCTCGACGAACGTGATGTTGACGAACTCGACGTCCACCACGAGCTGACCGGTCCCGGCGACCGGTTCCGGCGCCTCGCCGATGGTCAGCACCTCCGGGCCGCCGAACTCGCGCAACCACACCGCACGCATCAAGGTCCTCCTGAGTGGTAAGGACCCTCAGCGTGCAACCTCCACCATTGTGGAGGTCAAGGAGCTGGTCACTCGTGGGGTGGAGCCTGACTCCGTTCGTGCGCGTCGTCACCGAACGACAGCCCGCCGAGGCCACCGAGGCCACTGCCTCTCCGGTCGCCGCTGGAGGCCGCCTCGGCCCGGGCCGCGTGCAGTCGTTCGCCGAACAGTCCGAGCGTGCCGGTCACCACCGCGATCAGCGCGAGCAGGATCACCATGAGCCAGAACCCGAGTGCGGTGTGCGTCAGCCGGTCGGCGGCGGACTCGATCTGCTGCAGGCTGTCCTGCTGCTCCGCGAGCCCGGATCGCCGCACCCCGTCGATCAGCGCCGACGTCAGGTGCGACTGCGCGACCACCATGGTGATCACGGTCACGACCAGCGTCGCCGTAGCCACCGCGGCACTGCCCAGCAGGCGCGTCTTCAGGCGGGGAAGCAGGACGGTCAGCGCCCCGGCCGCCGCGAACACGGCCAGGACCACGGCGAGCACCCCGACTCCCGCGTCCGGGGGGTCGACCAGCTCGGCGGGGGTCTCCGGGTCCTCGGCGAACTCACGCAGCTCGGCAGGCACCTCCGGATCGGCCCCGCTCACGAGGTGACTGCCCGTGTAGTTCGCACCGGCCTCGCCGTAACCCGGCACATCACACGACACCGAGACGAACGGAAGGAGGAAGAACAGCAGCAGCACCAGCACGAACCCGGCAGGGCTCGCCAAGCGGGACAGGACCTTCAACGGGCGACCCCTCGCTAGAGAACCGAGTGGCGGCAGGGTAGCGGACCGTGCCGACAGCCGGGTGGCGCGCGTGGGCCCGCAGGGCTCGGGCATAGTGGTCGCTCGTGACAGAGCACTTCCAGGTACACGGCGGCGCGCGGCTGACCGGTGAGGTCGACGTGGTCGGCGCCAAGAACAGCGTGCTGAAGCTGATGGCGGCCGCCCTGCTGGCCGAGGGCACGACGACTCTCACGAACTGCCCGCAGATCCTGGACGTGCCTCTGATGGCCGAGGTGCTGCGCAGCCTCGGCTGCACGGTCACCATCGAGGCCGACACCGTCTCCATCACCACCCCCGCTGATCTCAACCACCGCGCCGACTCGCCCGCCATGGGCAAGCTCCGCGCGTCCGTCTGTGTGCTCGGCCCGCTGGTCGGCCGCTGCAAGCGTGCCGTCGTGGCGCTCCCGGGTGGCGACGCGATCGGTTCGAGGCCACTCGACATGCACCAGAACGGGCTCCGTCAGCTCGGCGCGCACAGCGAGATCGAGCACGGCTGTGTCGTCGCCGAGGCCGAAGGCCTCCACGGCGCCCAGGTCTGGCTGGACTTCCCGAGCGTCGGCGCCACCGAGAACATCCTGATGGCCGCCGTACTCGCGAACGGCACCACGGTGATCGACAACGCGGCACGCGAGCCCGAGATCGTCGACCTCTGCACGATGCTCCAGCAGATGGGCGGCAAGATCGAAGGTGCGGGCACCTCGACCCTGACCGTCCACGGCGTGGAGGCCCTCCAGCCGACCGAACACCGCGTGATCGGCGACCGCATCGTCGGCGCCACCTGGGCCTTCGCCGCCGCGATGGTCCGAGGAGACGTCACCGTCCGGGGCGTCGACCCCCATCACCTGGACCTGGTGCTGGAGAAGCTCCGCACAGCCGGTGCCGAGGTCACCATCCTCGACGACCAGGCCTTCCGCGTCGTTCAGCACGACCGCCCGAAGGCCGTCGACTTCGTGACGTTGCCCTACCCGGGCTTCGCCACCGACCTCCAGCCGTTCGCCATCGCCCTGACCTCGATCGCCGACGGCACCTCGATGATCACCGAGAATTTGTTCGAGGCCAGGTTCCGCTTCATCGAGGAGATGGTCCGCCTTGGCGCGGACGCCCGCACCGACGGCCACCACGCGGTCGTCCGCGGCGTGGAACGCCTGTCCAGCGCCCCGGTCTGGGCCTCGGACATCCGTGCCGGCGTCGGTCTGGTCCTTGCCGGCCTGTGTGCCGAAGGCGTGACCGAGGTCTGGGACGTGTTCCACATCGACCGCGGCTACCCGGGTCTGGTCGAGAACCTGGTCAAGCTGGGTGCCGACGTCCGCCGAGTGGCCGGTGAGCCGGAACGCAACTGAGTCCGCCGAGGTCGCGTCGGGCTGGGAGTCCACCGCGACCCTGCGCCGTTGTCATCGACTGGCACCACTCCTCTTCCGTTCGCGTAGCCGTACGACGACGAACACGGCGATGGCGACGATCACCAGGCCGATCACGACGTTCTGGAGGATGCCCGCGTACTCGGCGACGACCTGCCAGTTTGCGCCCAGCAGGTAGCCGGCGACCACGAACACGCTGTTCCAGATCAGGCTCCCGAGCGTGGTCAGTGACACGAACTGCCACATGGCCATGCGTTCCACACCTGCGGGTAACGAGATAAGGCTGCGGAACAGCGGGATCATCCTGCCGAAGAACACCGCCTTCGTGCCGTGCCTGAGGAACCAGTGTTCCGTACGGACGAAGTCGGACTCCTTCATCAGCGGCACGCGGATGATCAGTGCGCGGACCCGGTCCCGGCCGAGCAGCGCGCCTATCCAGTACGTCAGCAGCGCGCCGACGACCGAGCCGAGCGTCGTCCAGAACAGCGCCATGAACAGGCTCATGGTGCCCTGGCTCGCCGCGAAGCCGGCAAGCGGCAGCACCAGCTCGCTCGGTACGGGCGGGAAGATGTTGTCGAGCCCCACCAGCAGGGCCGCGCCCGGACCACCCAGGTGGTCCATGAGGTCGACCGCCAGACCGGCGAGACCTCCTGGCTGTTCAGCCGCCACGATCATCGAACTGCTCCCTTCGGGCCTTTGTGTCGTTGATCGCTACGCTATGCAACCAAGAGTTCGGGCGTAATGAGGTAAACCGTACAAAAAGACTGCGGTGTACCGCAGGGCGAAACTGCGGTACACCGCAGTCCGCCGGGCGCTGACCATCACTAATCTGGCCGTATGTCATCGAACTCGCGCCTCGTCCGCCGCGCCGCACTCGGCACGGTGAGTCACGTGCTGGGCAGCGTGATGCTGGTGATGGAGTTCGTCTTCTTCGGGCTCCTGACGCCCGTGCACGCCATCCCGGCCGCCCGGCCCCACATCGACGCCTTCGGCAGGGTGGTCGTCGCCTGCCACCGCTGGCGACTGGTCACGTTCCTGAACTACGACGACCACTTATATGTCGTGCCGGACTGGCGGCGCACGCACTCCTACGTGGTCCGCCGGTTCGTCCTCGGCAGCGTTGCCACGGCGATCCTGGGCCTGATCATCCTGGGCGGCACGTCCGCTGCCATCGTGTTGTGGCAGGTGCTGCGCGGCGAGCCGATCGGTGGTGGCTCGGGGGACGGGCGCCACCTCGGTAGCGAGTGGTACGAGGTCGTCGCTGTCGGCGCGATCGCGCTAGTCCTGATGTTCGTGGCGGTATGGGGGCTGATCGGCGTCGCGGTGCTCGAACGCACTGTCGCCAACCAGTATCTCGGGCCGTCCGAGGCCGAGCTGTTGCGGCGCAGGGTCGCGGAGCTGTCGGACACCCGTGCGGCCGTGGTCGAGGCGGTCAACGGCGAGCGCCGGCGCATCGAGCGCGACCTGCACGACGGGGTGCAGCAGCGGCTGGTCGCGTTGGGGATGCTGCTTGGTCGGGCCTTGCGGACGAACGAGCCGGAACACGCGACGAGGTTGTTACGGCAGGCGCACGAGGAGTCGCAGCAGGCCTTGAACGACCTGCGGGAGGTTACCTGGCGGGTCTACCCGACGGCGCTCGACAAGGACGGGTTGCACGCCGCGTTGGAAGGAGTGGCGGATCGGGCGAGTGTGCCGGTCTGGCTGCGGTACGAGCTTGACGCACGGCCGGATCTGGCGACGGAGACCGTTGTGTACTTCGTTGCTTCGGAGGCGGTTACCAACGCGCTCAAGCATGGGCGGGCGGCGGGGATCGAGATCGTGGTCGACCGGGAGCATGGAGAGGTGGTGGTGACTGTTCGTGATGACGGATGTGGCGGCGCCGATGTGACCGGGTCGGGGTTGTCGGGGCTGGCGTCTCGGGTGGCGGCTGCTGACGGGGCGTTCCGGGTGGTCAGTCCAGTTGGTGGGCCGACGGTGGTGACGGCTCGGTTGCCGGAGCGGGTGTTGGCTCCTTCGTGATCAGTGCTGGCCCGGGGTGGCGGGGGATCGTGTGGCGGGTGGCAGGTGACGCAGTGAGGACAAGCGCGTGGAGACAGGCGCTGTGAGGACAGGCGCAGTGAGGACAGGAGGTGAGATTTGTGCGGGTGATCCTCGCGGAGGACTCGACGCTTCTGCGGGAAGGCCTGGTGCGGTTGCTTACGGAGGAGGGGCATGAGGTTGTCGCGGCTGTGGGGAACGCGGAGTCGCTTCTGGCGTTCACTCGTCGGGAGATGCCCGATGTCGTGGTGACCGACGTGCGGATGCCGCCGACGCATACGGACGAGGGGCTGCGAGCCGCGATCGCCATTCGGGAGCAGTGGCCCTCCGTGGGGGTCCTGGTGTTGTCCCAGTACATCGAGAAGCGGTATGCCTCGCGGCTGCTTGAAGGGGAGGGGGAGCGGGTCGGCTACCTGCTGAAGGACCGGGTCGCGCAGGTCGGGGAGTTTCTCGACGCGCTCGTTCGGGTAGGAGAGGGCGGGGCTGCCTTCGACCAGGAGGTCGTCCGGCAACTGGTCCTGCGGACCTCGCACACGGATCCGCTCACTCGGCTCACCGTGCGGGAGCGTGAGGTACTCGACAAGATGGCTGAGGGGCACACCAACCCCAGCATCGCCAGGGAGCTGCACGTCTCGCTCTCGGCGGTGGAGAAGAACGTCAACTCGATCTTCGACAAGCTGGAGATCCCGCATGACGCGGCCTACAGCCGGCGCGTGCTCGCGGTGCTGCGGTACCTGAGCTCGTGACGTTGTGTTTGTCAGCGCCTACCGGTATGAACATGACGGCCCTCTGAAAGGAGCTGGCATGCGCACCCGCCACCTCGTCCCTGCTCTCGGTGTCCTGCTCGCCGTCGGTCTCACCACCGCTCCGGTGGCCGGGGCCGCTCCAGCGAAGGTGCCCGTCGCCACGGGGTACGGCGGGGCCGTCGTGTCCGACACCCCCGAGTCGACGCAGGCCGGGATCGACGTGCTGCGTCGTGGTGGTACCGCCGCGGACGCCGCCGTCGCCGTGGCCTCGACCCTCGGGGTCACCGACCCGTACGTCGCCGGGCTCGGCGGGGGTGGGTACTTCGTCTACTACGACGCGCGTACCCATCAGGTCTCCACCATCGACGGGCGGGAGACCACGCCCCGTGCCGCCACCGAGACGATGTTCGTCGACCCCGCCACCGGGCAGGCCTACGCCTTCCCGACCGCGGTCACGAGCGGGCTCAGCGTCGGCGTGCCCGGGATGCTCGCCACGTGGCAGCGGGCACTCGACCGGTGGGGGCGCTTCTCGCTCCGCGACAACCTGAAGCCGGCCATCGCGGTCGCCGACCGCGGGTTCACCGTCGACGCGACGTTCCGGGAGCAGACCCGGCAGAACCAGGGGCGGTTCGCCCAGTTCGGGGCCACCGCCGACCTGTTCCTGCCCGGTGGGCAGCTGCCGGTCGTCGGCTCCACGCTGCGCAACCCCGACCTCGCCGACACCTACCGGCAGATCTCCCGTGAGGGGATCCGGGCGTTCTACGGCGGCGACATCGGGCGGGACGTCGTCTCGACCGTGAAGGAGCCGCCGCTCGCGCCGGGCGCGACGATCGACCCGCTGTCCGGGTTGATGACCGTCGGCGACCTCAAGGCGTACCGGGCTATCGACCGCAGGCCGACGCACGTCAACTACCGCGGGTACGACGTGTACGGGATGGCGCCGTCGTCGAGTGGCGGGATCACCGTCGGCGAGGCGCTGAACATCCTCGAGCGGTACCGGCTGTCCGACATGGACGAGGTGCAGGCGCTGCACCACTACCTCGAGGCCAGCCGCCTCGCGTTCGCCGACCGCGGGCGCTACATCGGCGACTCGGACTACGTGGACGTTCCGCAGCAGGCGTTGCTGTCCGACCGGTTCGCCAAGCAGCGGGCGTGTCAGATCGACCCGACGACCGCCGCGCCCGCGGGAGTCGTGGCGCCCGGGGACATCAACGGGTCGGCGCACTGCACGCCGCCGGGGCAGGCCACGCCCGGTGGCAACGACGGCGACCACACCAACCACTTCGTCGTCAGCGACCAGTGGGGCAACGTCGTCTCGTACACGAACACGATCGAGCAGCTCGGCGGCAGCGGGATCGTCGTGCCCGGGCGCGGGTTCCTGCTCAACAACGAGCTGACCGACTTCAACTTCACGCCGACGCAGGGGTCGGCCCCCGACCCCAACCTGCCCGCGCCCGGCAAGCGGCCGCGGTCGAGCATGTCGCCGACCATCGTGCTCCAGCACGGGAAGCCGTTCCTGGCCGTCGGGTCGCCGGGTGGCGCCACGATCATCACGACCGTGCTGCAGATCCTGATGAACCGCATCGACCTCGGCATGTCGTTGGAGGACGCGATCGCGGCGCCCCGTGCGTCGCAGCGCAACGCCGCCGTCACCCAGGTGGAGCCCGCGTTCCTCCAGTCGCCGGTCAGTGCCGGGTTGCTGGCACTGCACCACCAGCTCGCCGTTCGGGACACCAGCGCGTTGGACCCGAACATCAAGATCAGCCCCGACATCGGGGTCGCGTCCGGGATCGAGTTCGTCGGGCGCGGGAAGGTCATCGCCGCCGGTGAGCCCGTGCGGCGCGGTGGCAGTGCCGCGGCCGTCGTTCGTTCTCGGTAGTCGTTCCGTCCCGGCAGCGGCCGGGGTGCGTCAGTCCGCCAGCAGAGCGCGGATCGCCGCATCCCGGTCCGCCGGGAAGACCAGGATGCGCAGGCCGTTGCCCTCGGGGTCGGGGACCGTCGTGGCCCGGACGCCTGCCTCGTGCAGGCGTTCCTCCACGACCCTGGCCGCCGTGGTCGACGGGACCTTCGCCACCTCCCGCAGCAGGCCGTAGTCCTTGCGGTGGGCCCTGTCCGTGTCCAGGCTCGACGCCCACCGCAGCACGCCTGCCAGCAGCGCCATCACGCTGAGGCCTATCAGCGGGATCCACAGCACGGACACCTCCTCATTGTCGCTCCGGTGACCCCGCGCGGCCAGAGGATGACTCTTCCCGGTTGCGGCATTCACCACATACGCGCTGCCGGGGAGGTTACTGGCCAGTACGCTCTGGGGAACCGTGT
Source organism: Actinophytocola oryzae (assembly GCF_004364325.1). Taxonomy (GTDB): domain Bacteria; phylum Actinomycetota; class Actinomycetes; order Mycobacteriales; family Pseudonocardiaceae; genus Actinophytocola; species Actinophytocola oryzae. Next base: position 504,844 of record NZ_SOCP01000004.1, read on the forward strand.
CGACGGAGGTGGTCCGATGCCGTACCCGACCGATGACGAGCGGGACCGGCCGTGGGTCATGCGGACCTACGCCGGGCACTCGTCGGCCGCCGCCTCCAACCGGCTGTACCGGCGCAACATCGACAAGGGGCAGACCGGGCTCTCCGTCGCCTTCGACCTCCCCACCCAGACCGGGTACGACCCCGACGACGACCTCGCCCGCGGTGAGGTGGGCAAGGTCGGCGTGCCCGTCAGCCACATCGGCGACATGCGCCAGCTCTTCGACGGGATCCCCCTCGCCGGCGCCAACACCTCGATGACCATCAACGCCACCGCCATGTGGCTGTTCGCCCTCTACGTGGAGCTCGCCAAGGAACAGGCCGAGGAACAGGGCGCCGACTGGCACGAGGTCGTCGGCAAGCTCGCCGGGACCACCCAGAACGACATCATCAAGGAGTACCTCTCCCGGGGGACCTACGTCTTCCCGCCCGGCCCCAGCCTGCGGCTCATCACCGACATGGTCGCCTGGACCGTCTCCAACGTGCCCAGGTGGAACCCCACCAACATCTGCAGCTACCACCTCCAGGAGGCCGGCGCCACGCCCGTCCAGGAGGTTGCCTACGCCATGTGCACGGCCATCGCCGTGCTCGACGCCGTGCGGGACTCCGGGCAGGTACCCCAGGACAAGATGGGGGAGGTCGTCGCTCGCATCTCCTTCTTCGTCAACGCCGGGGTGCGGTTCGTCGAGGAGATGTGCAAGATGCGGGCCTTCGCCAGGCTCTGGGACGAGGTCACGCTCGAACGGTACGGCGTGCAGAACCCCAGGCACCGGCGGTTCCGGTACGGCGTCCAGGTCAACTCGCTCGGGCTCACCGAGGCGCAACCCGAGAACAACGTCCAGCGCATCGTCCTCGAGATGCTCGCCGTCACGCTCTCGCGGGACGCTCGCGCCAGAGCCCTCCAGCTGCCCGCGTGGAACGAGGCGCTCGGGCTGCCAAGGCCGTGGGACCAGCAGTGGGCTCTGCGCATGCAGCAGGTACTCGCCTACGAGACGGACCTGTTGGAGTACGAGGACATCTTCGCGGGCTCCACCGTGATCGAGTCCAAGGTGGACGAACTGGTCAGGGGCGCCAAGGAGGAGATCGCGCGGGTCCAGGAGATGGGCGGTGCGGTCGCGGCCGTCGAGAGCGGGTACATGAAGACCCAGCTCGTCGCCTCCCTCGCCGAGCGGCGCAGGCGCATCGAGGCGGGCGAGGAGGTCGTGGTCGGCGTGAACCGCTTCGACACCACCGAACCCAGCCCGCTCGAGGGTGAGGGCGCCATCGAGACGATCAAGGCCGAGGTCGAGCAGGAGGCCGTCGACGCGATCAGGCACTGGCGCGGCCGACGCAAGCAGTCCGAAGTGGACAAGGCGCTGGACGTCCTCACCGCCGCGGCCCGCACTGACGCGAACCTGATGGAGGCCACCATCGAGTGCGCGCGGGCCGGCGTCACCACCGGCGAGTGGGCGGGCGCGCTGCGGTCCGTGTTCGGTGAATACCGTGCTCCCACAGGGGTTTCCGGTGCCTCCGCGGCCGGTGAGGTCAAGGCCGGTCTCACCGCCGTGCGGGACCGTGTCAGCGAGACCGGCGAGGCACTCGGCGGCCGACTGCGCATGCTGGTCGGCAAACCCGGGCTGGACGGGCATTCCAACGGCGCGGAGCAGATCGCCGTGCGGGCGCGGGACGTCGGCTTCGAGGTGGTCTACCAGGGAATCCGGCTCACCCCGGCCGAGATCGTGGCCGCCGCCGTCCAGGAGGGTGTGCACGTCGTCGGTCTGTCCATCCTGTCCGGTTCACACCTCGCGGTCGTGCCGGACGTCGTGGACGGTCTGCGTGAGGCGGGGGCGGCGGACATTCCGGTCGTCGTGGGCGGAATCGTGCCTCCGGCCGACGCCCAGGTCCTCCTGCGACGCGGTGTGGCTAGGGTGTTCACGCCGAAGGACTACGAGCTCACCGAGATCATGAACGAGATCGTCGACGTGGTCCGGGAGGCGAACGGGATCAACCGCACACCGGGGTGACCACATGGGCTTGTCGCGGCGCCAGTTGCTTTCCAGCGCGACACTTCTCGGCGCCGCCGTGCTGGGCGGCTGCACGACGAGAGTCGGCGGCGAGGCCCAGCCGAACCCGGACGACCTGCGCAGGATCACCGAGACCCCGCCGCCACCGACCCACGACACCGTCTCGATCGGCATCATCGCCTTCGAGCCCTACACCGAGGGGACCGGCGCGCAGCTCAAGGGGCCGATCCCCGACGTGGCGCGGAAGATCCTCACGGACATGGGCGTGCCCGCCGTCAAGTTCCTCCTGCTGAACCAGCAGGACATGGTCCTCGCGGCGATGGCGGCCGGCAGGATCGACATCGCGGGTGGACTCGTGCTCACGCCCGCCTCCTGCCACGGGCTGAAGTTCTCCGAGCCGGACTTCGTGTCCGGCACCGCCTTCGCCGTACCGGCGGGCAATCCCAAGGGGCTCAGGACCTTCGCGGACGTCGCCGCCCAGGGCGCCAAGGTCGCGGTCGTGGCCGGGTCCCCGGAGAAGACGGACGCACTGCGGGGCGGGGCCAAGGCCATCGTCGAGATGCCCGAGCCGAACGCGATCCTCCAGGCGGTCAGGAACGGACAGGCCGACTGCTTCGCCTTCGACGACATCACCCTGCGGCACATGGTGAAGACCATCGGACAGGGCCTCGAGGTGGCGGCCCCGTTCATGCCGGACGGGCGCCTGCCCTTCGTCGGTGCCTACGCGTTCCAGGAGAACACCACGCTCCTCGACGACTTCAACGACGGACTGAAGAAACTCCACGACTCCGGTGAGTGGCTGCGGATGGTCACACCGTTCGACTTCACCGAGAACAACGCGCCGCCCGCCGACCTGACGGCGGAGAAGGCGTGTGTCGGATAGCCGTAGAGTGCGGGTATGGCGGACTACGAGCACATCGCGGTCAAGGAGGACGGCGACACGGTTCGGATCACCATGAACCGGCCGTCGCGGCGCAACTCCCTGTCCCACGAGCACCTGACCGAGCTGCTGGCCGCGTTCGAGCAGGCGGGCACCACCGCCGCGACCGGCATCGTGCTGGCGGGGGAGGGCCCGGTGTTCTCGGCGGGCCACGACTTCGGCGACGTCGCGTCGCGTGACCTCGCCGGGGTGCGGGAGCTGCTGCGGCTGTGCACCACGCTGATGCGGACCATCCAGTCGGTGCCGCAGGTCGTCGTCGCCAGGGTGCACGGCCTCGCGACCGCGGCAGGCTGCCAGCTCGTCGCGTCGTGTGACCTGGCCGTGGCCGGTGAGTCGGCCGGGTTCGCGCTGCCGGGTGGCAAGGGCGGCTGGTTCTGCCACACCCCCGCGGTGCCGGTGGCCCGCTCGATCGGGCGCAAGCGGCTGATGGAGCTGGTGCTCACCGGCGACGCCGTCGACGCCGCGACCGCGCTGGAGTGGGGCCTGGTGAACAAGGTCGTGCCCGACGACCAGCTGGACCAGGCCGTCGACCACCTGCTCGTGCGTGCCACGCGCGGCAGCCGGGCCAGCAAGGCACTCGGCAAGCAGACGATCTACGCCCAGCTCGACCGGCCGGAGGCCGATGCCTACGCGGTGGCGCTGGAGGTCATGGCGTCGGCGTCGCAGATGCCTGGCGCTCGGGAGGGGATGGCGGCGTTCCTGGAGAAGCGTCCTCCGGAGTGGCCGGACTGAGCATCCCGGCGCCTGCGACCGCGACCAGGCAGAACACCGCCACCAGCAGGAACGTGAGGTTCAGCGGCATCAGGTGGGTCATCGGCCCGATGATGGCCGGCCCGGCGAGGATCCCCAGGTAGCCGACGCCCGCGACCCGCGATACGTTCGCGCCCGCGTTGTCGCGGTCGGCGTGCCCCGCCGCGCTGAACAGCTGCGGCGCCGACCCGGACAGGCCGATGCCGAAGACCCCCCAGCCGACGATCGCGAGCCACGCAACCGGCGCGAGCGCGGTGGTCAGCACCCCGACCGCCGCGACGGCCGCGCCCCAGCGCACGACCGCGACCGAGCCGACCCGCGCGACCACGGGGTCGGTGAGCAGCCTGCCGACCGTCATGGCCGCGGCGAACGAGCCGAAGGCCAGCGCGGCGGTGCCGGGCTGGGCGTCGAGGATGGTCTGCAGGTGCAGCACGCTCCAGTCGTTGGCGACGCCCTCGGACAGCATGAGCAGCAGGGCCAGCCCCGCCATCACCCAGATCCGGCCCGGCGTGCGCCTACGTTGCCTCGGACCCTCCGCGACAGGCCTCGGCGCACGTCGCAGCAGCGTGGGTGTGGCGGCGGCCGCGATCACGAGCGCGATCACGGTGGCGATCGTGAAGGTCGTCACCGGTGCCCAGCCCCAGCTCAGCGTGCGGGCGCCGACGAGTGCGGCGACGAACCCGCCGATCGACCAGACGGCGTGGAACGCGGACATGACCGGCCTGCCGTAGGCGTGCTCCACCTCGACGGCGTGCGCGTTCATGCTCACGTCGAGCGCGCCGTTGCCGAGGCCGAGGGTCAGCAGCGCGGCGCCGAGCGCGAACCCGCTGGTCGCGAGGCCCGGCAGGATCAGCGCCAGGGCACACAGCACGGCACTGACCGGGACGACGCGGTGCGTGCCGAAGCGGTCGGCGAGCGGGCCCGCGACCTGCATGCCCAGGAACGCGCCGCCGCCGAGGAGCAGCAGGAGCAGGCCGAGCGTCGCGTGGCTGACACCCGCTCGTCGCTCGGCGGCTGGGATGTGGACGAGCCACATGCCGACGACGAACCCGTTGAGGGCGAAGAACGCGAAGGTGGCCGCCCTGGCGCGCCGCAAACGTTTGTCCACACTCGCAGATTACTGACGCCTCCCGACCACGGGGGAATCCCCTTTCCTCCAGGTCATCATTTCGGCGGACCGGATCTCACTCCTCGCGCCGACGGCCGCACCCCCGCTGATGTGCTGTGATGGGTCGGTGAACGCGATGATCGAGCGGCTGCTCGGGTGGGCGGGCCCACGCGTGCCGCTGCTGCAGGCCATCGTGCTGTTCGGGCTCGGTGTCGCCGTGCTCGCCGCGGGCATGCCCGTGTTCGCCGGGATCGGCCAGCACGTGCTGGCGCCGAGTCACCCCCTCCGGCTCGTCACGCTCGCGATCCTGTGCGGCGCGGAGCTGCTGCGGCAGCGGGCGCCGGAGATCGCGCTGACGGTCGCGTTGGTCGTCGCGGGCGTCGAGCTGACCTACGGCGTGTCGATCGCGACCGTGCTCGTGTTCGCCGACCTGCTGTTCGCGGCCACGGTGTTCGGGTCGCGGCGCACGAACCAGGTCGTGGTGTGGGGCACCGGTGCGGTGGTGCTCGGACTGGTGGTCGTGTCGGTCGCGTCGGCACACGACATCAAGGACGTCGTGGTCACGTTGCTGCAGGTGTGCAGCCTGCCGCTGATCCCCGTCTGGTGGGGCATGAACGTGCGGCACCACCGCGAGGCCGCCGCGGCGGAGCGGGCGCGGGCCGACCAGCTGGCGCGGATCGCCGAGCTGGACCGGGACGCGGCCGTGCGGGCGGAGCGGTCACGGATGGCGCGGGACCTCCACGACGTGATCGCCGGGCACCTGTCGGCGATCGCGATCCAGTCGTCCGCCGCGTTGTCCACCGTGGACGGTGACCGGGCGGCGACGCGGCGCGTGCTGGAGTCCGTGCGGGAGAACAGCGTCCGGTCGCTGAACGAGATGCGGGCGATGATCCACCTGCTGCACGAGGCCGACGAGTCCACTGTGGAGCGGCTGGCGCCCGCCCGGTTGCGTGACCTGGCACTGCTCGTGGAGTCCGCGCGGGCTGCCGGGCTGGACGTGGACGCGTGTTCCGACGTCGAGGGGGAGCTGCCCGCGGCGGTCGACCTGTCGGCGTACCGGATCGTGCAGGAGGCGTTGACGAACGTGGTGAAGCACGCGCCGGGCGCGCGGGCCTCGGTGTCCGTGGGTCGGGCGGACGGGGCGCTCGTGGTCGAGGTGGTCAACGAGCGGACGGCCGTGGGCGCGGAGCCCGCTCTGGACGGTGGCCGAGGGTTGCTGAACATGCGGGAGCGCGCGCAGGCCGTCGGTGGTGTGCTGGTGGCGGGGCCGCACGAGAGGGTGTGGCGGGTGCGGGCGGAGCTGCCCGCGGAGGAGGAGCTGTCGTGAGCATCCGGGTGCTGGTCGCCGACGACCACGCGGCGATCCGCGCCGGCCTGACCATGATCCTCGACGGTGCGCCGGACATCTGCGTCGTGGCGGAGGCCGAGGACGGCGCCGCGGCGGTGCGGAAGGCTGCGGCACTGCGGCCGGACGTCGTGCTGATGGACGTGCGGATGCCGGGCACGGACGGCATCGAGGCGACCCGTCAGGTGATCGAGGCGGGCAGCGCGCAGGTGATCGTGCTGACGACGTTCGACATGGACGAGTACGTCTACGGCGCCATGCGGGCAGGCGCGGCGGGCTTCCTGCTGAAGTCGGTGGACGCGACCCGGCTGCTCGAGTCGGTCCGCCTGGTGGCAGCGGGTGACGGCGTCATAGAGCCGAGTGTCACCCGCAGGTTGATGGCGACTTTCGCGTCGGTCCCCGAGCCGGTGGTGCCGCCGTCGCTGGCCGAGCTGACGCAGCGTGAGCACGACGTGCTGCTGTGCCTCGGCGAGGGCCTGTCGAACCAGCAGATCGCGCGGCGGCTCGGGGTCGGCGAGGCGACGGTGAAGACGCACGTGTCGCGGGTGCTGACCAAGCTCGACCTGCGATCACGCGTGCAGGCGGCGGTGCTCGCGAAGGACGCCGGGCTGGTCGGCTAGCCTTCTTCGGTGCGTCTCGTGATCGCTCGCTGCCAGGTCGACTACGCAGGCCGGCTGACCGCCCACCTCCCCATGGCCACCAGGTTGCTGCTGGTGAAGGCCGACGGTTCGGTGTCAGTGCACTCGGATGACCGGGCGTACAAGCCGCTGAACTGGATGAGCCCGCCGTGCTGGCTGACCGAGGAGCCGGGCACGTGGACGGTGGCCAACAAGGGTGGCGAGAAGCTGGTCATCACGCTCGAGGAGGTCCTGCACGACTCGGCCCACGAGCTGGGTGCCGAGCCGGGGCTGGTCAAGGACGGTGTCGAGGCTCACCTGCAGGAGCTGCTGGCCGAACACATCACCACACTGGGTGACGGTTATTCACTCATTCGGCGTGAGTACATGACCGCGATCGGGCCGGTGGACATCCTCTGCCGGGACGCGGTCGGCACGACGGTGGCCGTGGAGATCAAGCGCCGGGGCGAGATCGACGGCGTCGAGCAGCTGACCCGCTACCTGGAGCTGCTGAACCGGGACCCGCTGCTGGCCCCCGTCCATGGCGTGTTCGCCGCGCAGCTGATCAAGCCCCAGGCCCGCACACTGGCCGAGGACCGCGGCATCCGCTGTGTGACCCTCGACTACAACGGACTGCGCGGCATCGAGTCGGACGAGTTCCGGCTGTTCTGAGCCCGTGACCCCGGATCTGACGGTGCGTGACCTGGGTGCGTGGGCCAGGGTGCAGGCAGAACGCCTGCGCGAGGGTCTGGCCCCCGACGCGGCGGGTCATCCCGCGTACGTGCTCGCGCAGGCCGCGAAGCTCGCCGAGGAGGTCGGTGAGCTGCAGGCCGAGGTGCTCGGGCAGGCCGGCTACCAGCGCAGGAGCAAGGGCGTGGACTTCACGGCCGAGACCATGTCGGACGAGCTGGCCGACGTCGTGATCTGCGTCGCGATGCTCGCGGGGTCCTACGGCGTCGATCTCGGCGCGGCCGTCGCCGCCAAGATCGAGAAGCTCGAGGCCCGCTGGTCAGGCGGGTGAGGACCGTTGATTCGGGTGTTCCGTGCACGCGCGTCGGACGTGATGGCTACGGTGCACGTGTGAGGCGCGCCCTTGTCCTACTGACCACGGTCGTCGTCGCCGTCGGGCTTGCCGGTTGTGGTGAGGCCGTCGACACGGCGAAGCAGACGTTCCCGCGTAGCACGGTGCCCGCGGGGCAGGGTGGCGACGAGAACGGCGGCAGCGCGACCGGCAAGCCGAAGACCAACGACCCGGCGTTCAGCAACGACAAGCTGCGCACGCTCGACCCGTGCGGCCTGCTCACCGACGACATCCTGTCCGCGCTCGGCAAACCGGCCGACAACAGCCCCGAGGACTTCGGGAACTGCGCGAACTACATGAAGGACAAGGACGGCAAGGACCTCAGCATCACCCTGTACGTCGGCGAGACGATCAACGGGGCCGAGAGTGCCGACGAGAACATCGGCGGCCTGCCCGCGATGGTCAGTGAGCTGGACGACCACAGCGCGTGCTTCGTCAGCGTCATCACCTCGACCAACCCGAACTTCGGCATCCGCGTCCAGGTCGGCGGCGACGGCGACGACCTGTGTGGCACCGGGCGAACGCTGCTCACCAGCGTGGTCGACCTGGTTCGCGAGGACCCGCCCCAGCGCGAGGAGAAGAAGGGGTCGATCGCGGAGTCCGACCCGTGTGCGCTGCTGGAGCCCGGTGCGTTGAAGACGGCACTTGGCGGGGTGGACACGACGATCTCGCCGTACACGCTGCACTGGTGCAACTGGATCGGCGACAAGATCACGGCCGGGGTCTGGTTCCGCACCGGCTACGACCCGAAGGACTCCTCGGTCGACGCCGGGCAGCCGGTGGATCTGGGTAATGGTCTGACGGTTTACCAGACGGCCGAGACCAGTAACGGTGCGTCGTGTCGGTTGGTGTGGCGCCACCGCTCGACGGGCGCCGACGGGGCGGACGAGATCATCGAGGTCGACCTCGACAACTCCGAACCCGCCCAGGGCGACAACGGCTGCGCAACCGCGACGGCGATCGTGCAACTACTCGTGCCCGCACTGCCGAAACCCTGACCCTTGTTGGCCTCCGGCGGTTGTCGAAGGCGCCGGAGACGGATGAGTGCAGGTCATCGTCCCCGAGCGAGCCCCTCCCAACTGCTTCACTCCCTGAGCAATATCGAAACCGGCTTGCCACACCAGTAGCACGACGCCCGAGGCGACTCCTTCGACGCGCAGTTGATGCAGTGGACCCGGCCACAGGATTGACAGGCAAGGGCGAGGTCGCCAAAGCCGCTGCCAACGACAACTACGGCGTCGACTTTGCCGAAGAAGCGCAGGCGCAGCGGTTGCCCGCACACCTCGCACCTGACCGCCGCACTCGACCGCAACTCTGCGTTCCGCTGCGCGCGCAGGTGCCTGTTCGCCTGACGCTTCAGGCGATCGAGCAGTTCACTGCCGGAACGCTCGAACGTCCGCAGGTGCAGACCGGTACAGCCCGCGTGTCCGACCCAGTATGACTTTCCGTCCTTCGGGTCAACCACTGACCGCTCCTCGGAGGGCGCGTGTGCGAGCAGTTCCGTGGCCTGGCCCTCGTCAAACGTGGAAGGCCAGTCACCGGAAAGGCCGACGCGCTGCCCACATACAAAACACGGCGGCAACCTCATGCCCCGAATCCTAAGCTCGCGGGCCTGTGCAACCGTTCGCGTGTCATTTACCGGCAGACATCGACTTTCAGCGGATCATCGTTACCGATTGATCGGGTCTTTGTTGCTCTACATCCTGATGCGGGCCAGGTTGAGCCACCGGGTTGACGGCGGAGACGCGAACAGGGTCCCCCGGCAATTCGACCGTCCCGGGCCTCGGCATTTTGTTCGCGTGCGGGTCCGTGCCGTGCGAGGGGATGGCTGTAGCGATCGTCCAGGATGCCCACTGGTGCTGGGGCTGTGCTTCTCTGGTCCAGAGTGCGCGGACTGGCGTCACTTGGTCGATTCAGGTTCGTGACCTGGGCCACGGGTGGGCTGCCGCGTATGTTACTGGCGGGTACTGTCCGGCTTGTCGGTCTCGCGGACTGCGGAGGTGCACGGTGGCACGTGAAATCCACAGCGTCGGGGTGGTCGGGCTCGGGACCATGGGGGCCGGGATCGCCGAGGTCGCGGCCAGGAATGGGCTTACCGTGGTCGGCGTCGAGGTCGATGATCTCTGTGTCGCCCGGGCTCGGGAGCACATCGGGAACTCCACCGAGCGGGCCGTTGCCGGGGGGAAGTTCGACGCCGGGGAGCGGGATGCGCTACTCAGGCGGATCACCTTCACCACCGACCTTCGCGATCTCGCGGACGTCGATCTCGTTGTCGAGGCCATCCCTGAGAGTCTCGAGTTGAAGGCCAGTGTTTTCACCGCGCTGGAACAAGTCTGCCGGCCCGAGGTCATTCTCGCTTCCAACACCTCCTCCTTGTCCGTCACCGAGATCGGGGTGCACACCGGACGCCCCGGCAAGGTTGTCGGGGTGCACTTCTTCAACCCCGCGCCCGTGCAGAAGCTTGTCGAGATCGTGCGGACCGTGGTGACCGAGCCTGATGTCGTCGCCGATGTCGAGGCCTTCGCCCGCAGGCTCGGTAAGGAGCCCGTCGTTATCGGGGACCGGGCCGGGTTCATCGCCAACGCGCTGCTTTTCGGCTACCTCAACCACGCTGCCTCGATGTACGAGTCGCGGTACGCCTCTCGGGAGGACCTCGACGCCGCCATGCGGTTCGGGTGCGGGTATCCCATGGGGCCCCTGGCATTGCTCGATCTCATCGGGCTCGACACCGCCTACGAGATCCTCGAGACGATGTACCGGCAGTCGCGCAACCGGTTGCACGCACCCACTCCCGTTCTCAAGCAGATGATCACCGCCGGTCTGCTGGGGCGGAAGTCCGGGCGTGGGTTCTACACCTACGACGGCGTCGACTCGCCGGTCGTCGTGTCTGATGTGGACACTCCGTTGCGGGTGGCCGGGGCCACTCGGAACGTGGCGCGTGTCGGGGTTGTCGGGACCGGGACCATGGCCACCGGGATCGCTGAAGTCCTTGCCAGGAAAGATTTTGACGTCGTTCTCCGGGCGCGGACCACCGAGAAGGCCGATCTCGCGCTGGCGCGGATGCGCAAGTCGCTTGATCGGCAGGTCGTCAAGGGGCGGCTGTCCGAAGCGGAACGGGACGCCACCCTGGCGCGGGTCCTCGGTGCCACCGAGTTCGACGAGTTGGCCGACTGCGACCTCGTGATCGAGGCCGTTGCCGAGGAGCTGACCGTCAAGCGGGAGGTGTTCCGTGCGCTCGACAAGGCCGTCAAGCCCGGCGCCATCCTTGCCACGACGACCTCGTCGTTGCCCGTCATCGAGTGCGCCGCCGCCACGGCGCGGCCCGGTGACGTCGTGGGCCTGCACTTCTTCAATCCCGCGCCCGTCATGAAGCTCGTCGAGGTCGTGGCCACCATCTCGACCGAGAGCGACGTCGTTGCCACCGCCGACGCGTTGTGCCGCGCTCTTGGCAAGCATCCCGTGCACTGCGCCGACCGGGCCGGGTTCATCGTCAACGCGCTGCTGTTCCCCTACCTCAACGACGCGGTCAAGATGCTCGAGGCGCACTACGCGGACGCGGACGCCATCGACACCGCCATGAAGGTCGGGTGCGGCCTGCCCATGGGGCCCTTCGAGCTGCTGGACGTCGTCGGGCTGGACGTCTCGCTCGCCATCGAGCGCTCGCTCTACTACGAGTTCCGTGACGCGGGTTTCGCGCCCGCGCCACTGCTGGAGCACCTGGTCACGGCCGGTCGGCTGGGCCGCAAGACCGGCAAGGGGTTCCGGGACTACTGACGCGACCGCTCACCGCGCGCGAAGCGAGACCCCTTGTCACCGTGAGTGGGCCGGGAGAAGGCCCGCTCACCGCGAGCGGAGCGAGCCAATTAGACACACCCGCAGGCGCCTCCGCAGCACCCGCCGCCACCACCCATGCCGGCACCGTCGCCACCCGCGCCACCGCCGAGCGACACCATCGACAGCAGCTTCACGGTGTTGTCGTGGCCGTCCGGGCAGGAGGCCGGGGCGGATGACTCACTCATCGAGCGACGGACCTCGAAGGTCGTCGCGCAGTCCTTGCAGCGGTACTCGTACGTCGGCACCCTCCAATTGTGCACTGCCGCTAACCTGACGTCCCGTGCCTCGTCGTAACCGTGACCGCCGGCCCCCCGTCAGGGAGCTGGGCACCGCGGGCTGGGAGCGTACGGAGTCCGGACCGGACGGCGAGTGGTACGTGCGCAACGTCAGCGCCACCCACACCACCAAGACCTACCGCTGCCCCGGCTGCGACCACGAGATACGCCCCGGCACCGCGCACGTCGTGGTCTGGCCCGCCGACGAGGTCGGCACCGTCGCCGACCGCAGGCACTGGCACCTCGGGTGCTGGCAGTCGCGTGGCACCCGGCGGCCTTCTCGTCGGCGATAGCGGGGAATAACGCTACGAAAACTTCTTGAAAGGTGTCGAACCCACGCTTGCTCCTACGACGTGTCTGTGAAAGCACTCAGACCGGCAGGAGAGACCGATGTCGCACCCACTCGGCGCACTCGCGGACAACATGACCGCCTACGCCATCTACGCCACCGCCCAGTCCGAGATGCGGCGTGCCTACGCCCTCATCGAGACCGGCGACCTCGACACCGCCGCCAATGAGGTCGAGTCGGCCGCGCACGCCGCCGAGGTCCTCGCGCGGGCGTCCTCGGAGCTGGACCGGATCACGCACTGGCGCCGGGTCGCCTCCGCCCGCCAGCGCTTCGTCGACCAACTCCGGAGTGAGCGGGTGGCGGCCTGAGTTGCCCCGGCCGCCACCCGGGGATCACCTCGGGAACGTACGGGCCGCCGCGAGGAACGCGTCGTTCTCCGCGGGCAGGCCGATGGTCGCGCGGACGCCCTCGCCCGCGAACGCCCGGATCACGACCTTCTGGTCCAGGCAGTGCTCGTTGAACGCCGCCGTGCGCTCGCCGAGCGGCAGCCACAGGAAGTTCGCCTGCGACTCGGGGACGTCGTAGCCCAGCTCCACCAGCGCCGCGCGCACGCGTGGCCGCTCCTCGACCACCTCGCGGCACCGGGCCATCAGCTCGGCCGAGGCCGTCATCGCCGCGATGCCCGCGGCCTGCGCGACCCGGTTCACCGAGAACGGGATGCCCACCTTGCGCACCGCGGCCGCTATCTCCAGGTCCGCGACCAGGTAGCCGAGGCGGATGCCCGCCAGCGCGTACGCCTTCGAGAACGTGCGCAGCACGGCCACGTTCTGCCGGTCGAGGAACGTCAGGCCGTCCGGTACGTCCGGGTCCGTCACGAACTCCCGGTACGCCTCGTCCAGCACTACCAGCACGTCGTCCGGCACGCGGTCGAGGAACGAGGTCAGCTCCGCCGTGCGCAGCGCCGTCCCGGTCGGGTTGTTCGGGTTGGCCACGAACATCACCCGCGTGCGGTCGGTGACCGCCGAGAGCAACCCCTCCGGGTCGATCGCCTGGTCGACCAGCGGCACCTTCACGCCCCGCGCCATCGCGATCTGCGTGACGATCGGGTACGCCTCGAACGAGCGCCACGCGAACAGGACCTCGTCGCCCTCCTGGCACAGCGCCTGGATGACCTGCTGGCACAGGCTCACCGAGCCGCAGCCAACGGCGAGGCGGGCCCGGTCGACGCCGAAGTGCTCGGCGGTGCGGTCCATCAGGTCGTCGCACCCCATGGCGGGGTAGCGGTTGACGTCCGCGGCCGCCTCGGCGATCGCGGCGAGCACGGAGGCGGGCGCCTGCCCGGACAGCTCGTTGCTGGACAGGATGACGGCGCCGGGCACCTTGCGGCCGGCCACGTAGTCGGGGAGCGAGGCGAGATCGGCTCTGACCGTTACAGGCATGAGCGCATCATGTCATCCCGGTAGCTGGAAGAAGCAAGACAGCGCGCCCTGGAAGTGTGCCTCCCGGATCCACCGGAAGCCGAGCTTCTCCGCGACCCTTCTCGCGCGGGCGTTGGTGGTCGGCGTGATGATCAGGATCGGCAGCTCGGGGTGGGTGCGGCGACCCCACTCGACGGCCGCCCCGACCATCTCCGGCGCGTAGCCGTGACCCCAGAAGTGGGGGAAGAGCCGGTAGAACACGTTCAGGTAGGCGCCGTCCTCGCCGTACGCGAGCTGCAGGCCGCCGAACCCGGCCAGCTCCCCGGTGCCGACCAGCTCGATGGCCCAGTAGCCGTAGCCGAACTCGACCCAGTGGTCGAGCCAGGACACGAACAGCTGCCGCGAGTGCTCCGGCGGGCTCATGCCCTCCGGCCGGTGCCGGGTGGCGTCGGGATCCGCGTGCAGGGCGATCATCGCGTCCACGTCGGTGGGCGCGATCCTCCTCAGCACCAGCCGGGCGGTGGCGAGCCGCTCGGGTCTGGCGCTTTCCGAAACCTGGGTCACTTCACGATGCTAACCATGGGCACCGACACTCATTCGAGCCAGCGGGCCACCGCGCCGGTGAACTCCTCCGGGGCCTCCATCGGCGGCAGGTGGCCCGCGCCCGCGAGCGTCACGACCTCGGCCTTCGGCATGAGCGCGGCCAGGGCGTCGGCCTCCTCGGCGGGGATCAGCGTGTCCTGCTCGCCACGGACGATCAGGGTCGGCACGTCCGCGCCGCGCAGCAGGTCCGACGAGTCCGGCCGCGCACCCATGGCCCGCTGTGCCCACGCGATCGTCGCGCCGTCCTGTTCGGACACCAACGTCCGCACGGCGGCCACGACGTCCGGGCGCCGCTCGTGGGTCTCGGCGCCGAGCAGGGCGGGCAGCATCGCGTCGGCGACGAACCCGGCGCCCTCCTGCTCCGCGCGGGCGGCCATGGTCTCGCGGTTGGCGCGACCGGCCTCGGTGTCCGCCGTGGCCCGGCCCGAGACCAGCACCAGGCCCGCGACCAGCTCTGGCGCGGTCCGCAGGACCGACATGGCCACGTAGCTGCCCATCGAGCAGCCGCCGACCAGCGCACGTCTGCCGTCCAGCAGCTCGACGACGTCGGCGGCGACCGTGTCGAGATCGGGTGCGTCGGTGCCGAGCGGGGTGCCGCCGAAGCCGCGTTGGTCGGGGGTGAGCAGCTCCACGTGCTCGGCGACGCCCACCTCGTCCCACATCCGGTGGTCCAGCGGGAACGCGTGGAGCAGCACGAGCGGTGTGTCGGGAAAGCGCATGTTTCCCATCCAAGCAGGGTTCAGCGCCTGCGGCGTCGTCGTGGCGTGCTGTGCTCGTCGTCCGGTTCGAGTGGGATGTGCGGCTCGTCGTCGCTGTTCACCAGGCCGAGCAGCTCGGCGGTGAAGTCCGCGAGGGACGACGGCGCCTCGTCACCCGCCCTGCGCAGGGCCGCCGACCGCAGCCGCGCGTAGCCGCGGACGGACACCGGGCGGCGGTGGCGCAGCACGTAGCCGGTCGCGCCGTCGAGCGCCTCGGACATCTCCAGGTCGACGAGCACCGTGCCGGGCCTGGCGACCGACGTGAGCCTGCTCGCGATGTTGACGACCGAGCCGTAGACGTCGCCGAAGCGGCTCAGCACCCGGCCGTAGGCGAGTCCCGACCGCAGTGCGGGCACGCTCGGGTCCTGCTCGGCGCGGGCCAGCAGCGTGAGGGCGATCTCGGCGCCGTCGGCGGGGGAGTCGGCGACGAACAGGACCTCGTCGCCGAGCATCTTCACGATCCGCCCGTGGTTCTCCGCGACCACCTCGGCGGCGAGTGCCTCGAAGCTCTCGACGACCGTGACCAGCTCCTTCTCGGTCGCGCGGCGGGTGAGCGAGGTGAAGCCGACCATGTCCGCGAAGCCGACGACCTGCCTGACCTCGTCGACCTCGGCCGCGTCGGTCGAGACGAGCACGCGGCCGGAGTACGCGGCGAGGTGGCGGCGCCACACGTAGTCCTGCAGCTGCTCGAGGTCCGGGGTGAGCTGCTCGACGAGCCGGGTGAGCTGGTGCTCGTCGCCGGCCAGCTCCGGGTTGGCGGCCAGCACGTCACGCAGCATGTGGACCTGGGACTCGGCCAGCCGGGACATGTGCTGGCCGATCATGCGGGCGGTGGAGGTGGCGAGCGAGGGGTCGAGGATGCCGTTCTGGATGAGCTGGGCGGTCAGGCGCAGGGCGTGGACGTCGCCGTCGGTGAACACGGCCGCGTCGTCGTCCTGTGTGGCGAAGCCGAGGGCCTGCCAGAGGGCGCTGGCCTGCTCAGCCGACACACCGGACAGCTCCGCGACCTGCGCACGCGTGTACTGCCTGCCGCCCCCGAGCAGGATCCCCTCGATCGCTTCCTCACTCACGATGGCTCGCTCCGCAGGCCGCGCTCACGTGGTGTGGACGATCAGCACGTCGACCTTCGACTTGCGGGCCGCTTCCGACGGGACGGACCCCAGGATGCGGCCGGCCAGCGTGTTGAGGCCCCTGTTGCCCACGACCAGCAGGTCGGCGTTGCGCTCCTCGACGACCCTCGTCAGCGTCGGGACCGGCTCGCCGTCCACCACGACCGTGTCGATCTTCGAGGCGCCCTGCTTCCTGGCGCGCTCGGTGGCCGTGCGGACGGAGTCCTCGGCGGGGCTCGAGCCGACCACCTGGTAGGCCACGTCCTCGCCGAGCTGGTCGGCCGCGCGGGTGACGTCCTCCTGGCGTGCCGGGTGGTAGGCACACGCGATGACCAGCGTCGCGCCGGAGTCGCTCGCGATCTGTGCCGCCCGGTCGACGGCGAGGTAGGACGAGTCGGAGCCGTCAGTGCCGACGACCACGGTCTGGTAAGCCGTCATGGGTCCTCCCTTAGCTACTCGCGCGTAAACTTACCGTGGTCGGCGCGACTTTCGCACGGTGATGCCACGTCCTTTTCCCGCCAGATCATCCGGCCCGGCGACGGCAGTCTTGGGGCATGAGCGAGTACGTGATCCACCCATTGACCGAGCGCGGCGCGGACGGAGTCGTGGTGACCGCCACCGGTAGCGGCGAACCGCTCCGCTGCTGCCTGCGCGACGCCGAGGCGGGAGAGGAGATCCTGCTGTTCAACTACACGCCGCCCCTGCCGGACGGGGCGAGCCCCTTCGCGGAGCGGGGCGGGCTGTACACGCACATCGGCGACTGCGACGGCCCGGTCTCGACGACCTCGTACCCGCCCGCGTGGATGGGCAGGCCGCAGGCGCTGCGGGCCTACGACGCGCGTGGCTGGATCCACCCGTCGACCCACGTGCACGACGGGACCGACCCGGACGGGGCGATCGCGACCGTGCTGGCAAATCCCGAGGTGGTCGAGGTGCACAGCCGCAACCTCGCGTACGGCTGCTACATGTTCCGGGTGACGCGCGCCTGACCTACTCGCCGATGTCCTCGTACCAGAGGTCGGGGTGCGCGGCGACGAAGTCCGTCATCAACCCCACGCACGTGGCGTCGTCGACGATCTCGACGCGCACGCCGTGCTCGGCGAGCCAGTCGTGGCCGCCGGTGAACGTCGTCGACTCGCCGACGACCACGTGCGGGATGGCGAACTGGCGGACCAGACCACTGCAGTACCAGCACGGGGACAGCGTCGTCACCATGATCGTGTCGCGGTAGTGCCTGCGGCGGCCCGCGTCGCGGAAGGCCGCCGTCTCCGCGTGCATGGACGGGTCACCGTCCTGCACGCGGCGGTTGTGGCCGCGCCCGAGCAGCTCGCCGTCCGAGGTGAACAGGGCGGCGCCGATGGGGATGCCACCCTCGGCGAGACCCAGACGGGCCTCCTCGACGGCGACCGCCAGCAGCTCACCGACGACAGGACTCACCTGGCGATGCGTTTCGTCGCCGCGTCCGCGCCGTTCTGCGTGACCGGGACCTCGTCAGTGGCACCCGCGGACTCCCACGTGGCCTTCGGTGGCCCGGGGAGTGGATTGCGGTCGCGTGGCGCCGGGGTCGGCTTCGCACCCGCCTCCGCCGCGTCGGCCAGCTCGTCGGGCAGCGGCTCGAAGGCGGGCACCGCGTTGTCCAGGTACGCGTGGGCGTCCACCACCAGCTCGCGTGCCGAGGTGAGCTGCTCGGCCACCTTCGCACGCAGCTTGCGCAGTGCGGCGACCCGCTGTGCCGCGTGGTTGATGCGGCGGTTGGCCTCGTCGGTCGCCTCGCGGACGCGCCGGTTCGCCTCGTCACCCGCCTCCTGCAGCCGGGCCGTGGCCTCCGTCACGGCCTCGTGGCGCCTGCGGTTGGCCTCCTCCGTCGCCTCGCGGACCCGGCGCTCGGCCTCGGACTTCGACGTCGCCTCCTGCTCGGCGAGCGCACGCATGGACTCCGTGCGCCGCGACGCCATCGCGATCTCGAAGTCCTCCTCGACCTGCCTGCGGCGCGTCTCCGCGGCGATCTCCGCCGCCTCGGCCTCCGCCTTCGCCTTGGCCACGACCTCGGCCGCGTCGGCCTCCGCCTTCTCGATCACACCGCGATGTTCTTTCTCCATCGCGATCTGACGCTCGTCGAGGGCGCGCAGCCTGGCCTCGTGCTTGCCGCGCAGCTCGTCGGCCTCCGCCTCCGCCTTGGCACGCGTGTGGTCGGCCTCGGCGGTGGCCTTGGCCCGCATCTCCTCGCACTCCTCCTGCGTGAGGCGGAGCATGCGCTGCAGGCGCTCGGAAAGGCCCTCGAGCGTGGTCGGCGGCTGGGCGAGCCGCTCGACCTGCTTGTTCAGGTCGTCGATGGTCGTGCGGGCCAGCTCCAGCTGGGAGGTCAGCTCACCTGCCTGTGCCGCCGCCGCGTTGCGGTCGGCGGCAAGGATCTTCAGCTGGCTGTCCAGCTGCTCGAGGTGCTCCTCCACCTGCATTCGACTGTAGCCACGCTTGGTGATGTCGAAGCCGGCTCCCAGAGGTACAAGATCACGTTCTTCGCCCAGCGCCATGGGGCCACGCTACCTTGCCTCGGGCCTCCGCATCTGTCGTGGCTTCGGTTCAGACACCGCGAAAACGGTTGATCGCCGAAAGATGTTGCTCTCGCAACTGGGAATCCCGCACACCGAGCCCCTCCTCCGGTGCGAGGCACAACACACCGACCTTGCCCTGGTGTTTGTTCTTGTGCACCTCGAAGGCGGCCTGTCCGGTGTCCTCCAGCGAGTACACACCGGACAGTGTGGGGTGGATCTTTCCCTTGGCGATCAAGCGGTTCGCCTCCCACGCCTCGCGGTAGTTCGCGAAGTGCGAGCCGATGATCTTCTTGAGGTTCATCCACAGGTAGCGGTTGTCGTACTGGTGCAGGAAGCCACTCGTCGACGCGCACGTCACCACCGTGCCGCCCCGTTTCGCGACGAAGACACTCGCCCCGAACGTCTCCCTGCCAGGGTGTTCGAACACGATGTCCGGGTCGTCGCCGCCGGTCAGCTCGCGGATGCGGGCGCCGAAACGCTTCCACTCCTTCGGGTCCTGCGTGTGCTCGTCCTTCCAGAACCGGAAACCCTCCGCGTTGCGGTCGATGATCAGCTCGGCGCCCATCTTCCGGCACATCTCCGCCTTCTGCGGGCTGGAAACCACGCAGACCGGCGTCGCGCCGCCGTTCACCGCGAACTGCGTCGCGTACGAACCGAGTCCGCCGGAGGCGCCCCAGACGAGCACCGTGTCGCCCTGCTTCATGCCCGCGCCGTTGCGGGAGACCAGCTGCCGGTACGCGGTCGAGTTCACGAGCCCTGGACAGGCGGCCTCCTCCCACGACAGGTGGCGCGGCTTGGGCATCAGCTGGTTCGACTTGACCAGCGCCAGCTCCGCCAGCCCGCCGAAGTTCGTCTCGAAACCCCAGATCCGCTGCTCCGGGTCCAGCATCGTGTCGTTGTGGCCGTCCGGGTGCTCCAGCTCGACGTTCAGGCAGTGCGCGACGACCTCGTCGCCCGGCTGCCAGGCGTTCACGCCGGGACCCGTGCGCAACACCACGCCGGCCAGGTCGGAGCCGACCACGTGGTAGGGCTGGTCGTGCCGCTTGGCCAACGGTGAGGTCCTGCCGTAGCGGCGCAGGAACCCGAACGTGTCCATCGGCTCGAAGATCGACGTCCACACCGTGTTGTAGTTGATCGCGCTCGCCATCACGGCCACCAGCGCCTCGCCGGGCCCCAGCTCCGGCGTTGGCACGTCGTCGACGTGGAGCGACTCGCGGGGATCCTTGTCGGCGTGCTCGCGGCCGGAGAACATCTCGACCTCGTCGGCGTGCACGGTCACCCCGCGGTAGGACTCAGGCAGCGGCAGCGAGCCGACTTCGGCCAGGTCACCAGCGAGGATGGCGTCGAGAATCTTCTGCATGCCGGTCGACGCTACCGGCCAGTAACGTTTCAGAACCAGCGCCGCGAGAGCTGGGTCACTCGTTTGGGCAAATGTGACCCAGGAGATGTCCCACAATGTTGACCGGCCGGCCAACCAAGGCGCATCCTGCGAAGTAGAGGCATCACTGACACGGAGGTGGTCTCGATGGCAGGAACAGTCCGGCCGTGGACCCGGCCCTACGACTGGGCCGAGGTCGTGCTGGGTGTCGTCGCTCTTCTGTCCTTCCTGTGGACGGACACGAACGACGCCGCGATGTGGACGATGATCGTGCTGGGTGCGCTCGTCGCGCTCGACGGGCTGGCGTCGCTCGCGGTTCCCGGCCAGGCGGTCAGCGAGGGAGTCCAGGTCGTGCTCGGCGTGCTCATGTTCATCTCGCCATGGGTGATGGGGTACACCGAGTTCAACGGGATCTCGTGGTCGTCCTGGATCATCGGCGCGCTGACCCTGATCGCGGGCGCGGTCGCCCTGCCGGCCGCACAGGCGGCACACCGGTCCGGGACCGGTATCGCCGGCCAGCACTGACAGGATTCATCACGGAAGCGCGGTCCACGCGTGGCCTTTCCGGGTTACGTTTGTGGGCCGCGCGCCTTGTCGCACGGAAAGGGGCAGACCGTGATGCGCAGAACCGGCAAGAAGGACGACCCGTCCGCGCGGGAGCGCATCCTGGTCGCCGCCGAGGAGCTGTTCGCCGAGTCCGGCTTCGACGCGACGCCGACGTCGCGGATCGCGGCGCTCGCGAAGGTGCCGAAGGGTCTGGTGCACTACTACTTCCAGCGCAAGCAGGACCTGCTGGAGGCGTTGGTGGAGCGTCTGCCCGACGAGCACATCGAGCAGTCCCGGGTGGTCGTGCCCGGCGACGTCGCCGCGTCACTGCGCAGGTTGGTCGCCGAGTTGGACAAACGCAACCGCGCCTCGACCCTGTTGTCGCACCTGCTGTGGCGCGAGGCGGACACGCACCCGTCGGTGAAGGAGGCGCTGCAGGCCCGCTTCACCACGGTCGTCGACCAGGTCCGCACGGTCATCGAGGCGGCGAGCACCGGCACACTGCCCTCGGCCGACGTGAACACGGCGGCGGACCTGTTGGCGCTGGCGGTCAGCTACCGCCACTCGGTGGCCCGCTACGCCGAGACCGACGACACCATGGACCGCGAGGTCGAGTTCATCGCTGGTGCGCTGGCGAATCCTTCGCCGGTTCCACCAGCTCGATGAGGACGCCCCCGGCGTCCTTGGGGTGGACGAAGTTCACCCGGCTGTTGGACGTGCCGGGCCTCGGCTCGTCGTAGAGGACACGCAGACCCTTGGCGCGCAACGACTCCATGGCCGCCTCGATGTCGGTCACGCGGTAGGCGAGCTGCTGGAGACCCGGGCCCTTGCGGTCGATGAACTTGCCGATGGTCGTGTCCGGGCCGAGTGGCGCGAGCAGCTGCACCTGCGCGCCCGTGCCGTCGTCGCCCGGTGCGCGCATCATCGCCTCGTGCGTGCCCTGGCCCTCGTTGACCTCGGAGTGGGTCAGCTCGAGGCCGAGCGTGTCCCGGTAGAAGGCGATCGCCGCGTCGAGGTCGGGTACCGCGATGCCCACGTGGTCGATGGCGGTGACGAACGGCTTCAGTGCGTCCATCCGACAACCATACGGCGCCTGACCGATCCCGTGACCTGGGGATGTGCAAGTGCTCACACACTGGAGGGTCACTCGCCCTACCAACGGGTAACGTGAAGTGCTGACCCGATTTTCTTGGAGGCACGCTGTGTCTGGATCCGTCATCGTCGCCGGGGCACGCACCCCCATCGGCCGGTTGCTCGGCTCCCTGCGGGACTTCTCCGGGGCGCAGCTCGGCGGCATCGCCATCAGGGCGGCGCTCGAGCGGGCCGGGGTCGCGCCGGAACAGGTCGAGTACACGATCATGGGACAGGTGCTCACCGCGGGCGCGGGCCAGATCCCCGCCCGGCAGGCCGCCGTCGCGGCAGGCATCCCCATGGACGTGCCCGCGCTGACCATCAACAAGGTCTGCCTGTCCGGTCTGGACGCGATCGCGCTGGCCGACCAGCTCATCCGCGCGGGCGAGTTCGAGATCGTGGTGGCAGGCGGCCAGGAGTCGATGACCCAGGCGCCCCACCTGCTGCCGAAGTCGCGGGCGGGCTTCAAGTACGGCGACGTCACCATGCTCGACCACATGGCACACGACGGCCTGTTCTGCGCGTTCGACCAGGTCGCGATGGGTGCGTCGACCGAGAAGCACAACGCCCGCTACGGCGTGACCCGCGAGGAGCAGGACGCGTTCTCGGCGCGTTCGCACCAGCGTGCGGCCGAGGCCATCGAGAAGGGTCTGTTCGCCGACGAGATCACGCCGGTGTCGATCCCGCAGCGCAAGGGCGACCCGGTCGTGTTCGACACGGACGAGGGCGTGCGTGGCGACACGACGGTCGAGACGCTCGGCAGGCTGCGGCCCGCGTTCGCGTCCGACGGGACGATCACGGCGGGCTCGTCGTCGCAGATCTCCGACGGGGCGGCGGCGGTGGTCGTGATGAGCAAGGCCAAGGCCGAGCAGCTCGGGCTGGAGTGGCTGGCGGAGATCGGCGCGCACGGGGTCGTGGCCGGGCCGGACGCGAGCCTGCACGAGCAGCCGTCGAACGCGATCAGGGCAGCGCTCGCCAAGGGCGGGTACTCGGTGTCCGACCTGTCCCTCGTGGAGATCAACGAGGCGTTCGCCGCGGTCGGCGTGGTGTCGACCAAGCAGCTCGGCCTCAGCGAGGACATCGTCAACGTCAACGGCGGCGCGATCGCCCTCGGTCACCCGATCGGGGCATCGGGGGCGCGGCTGGCGGTGCACCTGGCCTACGAGCTGCGTCGTCGTGGCGGCGGTCTCGGGGTCGCCGCGCTCTGCGGTGGCGGCGGACAGGGCGACGCCCTGCTGCTCCGTGTCTGAGCAGAGCGTGCGGAGCGAACGATCAACACGGACATCGAGGAGCTGGTCGGGCAGGCCCGTGCCGGGAAGGCGCGGGCCATTGCCCGCCTGATCTCACTCGTCGAGGACGACAGCCCCGACCTGCGTGCGGTGGCGGCCGCGTTGTCGCCGCTGACCGGCAGGGCGCGGGTGCTGGGGCTCACCGGGCCGCCGGGGGTGGGGAAGTCGACGTCCACGTCGATGCTCGTGTCGGCGTTCCGGTCGCGGGGCCTGCGTGTCGGGGTGCTGGCGATCGACCCGTCGTCGCCGTTCTCGGGCGGGGCACTGCTCGGTGACCGCATCCGGATGCACAGCCACACGGTGGACGCCGGCGTGTTCATCCGTTCCATGGCCACCAGGGGTGCGCTCGGCGGGCTCGCCACGGCGACCCCGCAGGCGGTGCGGGTGCTCGACGCGGCGGGATTCGACGTGGTCCTCGTGGAGACCGTCGGGGTCGGACAGTCCGAAGTGGACATCGTGGCGCTCGCGGACACCACGGTCGTGTTGCTGGCGCCGGGGATGGGCGACGGGATCCAGGCGGCGAAGGCCGGGATCCTGGAGGTCGCCGACGTGTTCGTGGTGAACAAGGCGGACCGCGACGGCGCGGACCAGACGGTCAGGGACCTGAAGCACGCGATGTCGCTCGGGCGGCGGGAGTCCGGGCCGTCGTGGCGGCAGCCGATCGTGCGGACGGTCGCGACGACCGGTGAGGGCGGTGCCGACCTGCTCACCGCGCTCGACGGGCACCACGAGTGGCTCGTCGCGCACGGGGAGCTGGCGGAGCGGCGGGTCCGGCGGGCCGCGCGGGAGATCGAGGCCATCGCGGTGACGGCGCTGCGTGCCAGGCTCGGCGGCTTGCGTGGTGGCGAGGCGTTGGGGAGGCTCGCGAAACGGGTCGTGACGGGGGAGACGGATCCCTACACGGCGGCCGACGAGCTGTCCGGCGGGGTCTGAGGTCCCGATCGTCGGTCGGGGCGGTGCCGCCTCCGGCCGGACCGCGGGTCGACTGCCGCCCGGCCGAAGGGGTTGCGCGGTCTCAGCTGACCGGTGGCCTGCACCGGATCGCGGCGACATCACCATCCACTGTGGACTCACCGGCCGCATGCGGCACCGCGAAGGTGTCACCCTTCTCCAGCGGGATGTCGCCCGCCTTCTCCGTGTGCAGCACGCCCGTGCCGTCGAGGACGACCAGCACGCCGAACGACGCGTCCAGTGCCGCGCCGCCGGTCAGGCGCTCGGCCCGGAAGAAGTCGGGCTGGTCGAGCAGGTCCCCGGTGGCCGGCCCCCGGTGGACCAGCTCGTCGAGCCGGTGGGCCCAGCCGTGCCGGTCGACGCAGCCGAGCGCCTTCTCGAAGCCGATGCCGAGGTGGGCGCCTGCCTCGTCGTCGAGGAAGCCCTGCCACTCCAGCGTGACCGACAGGTCGGTCGGCTGCTGCAACTCGACGATGAAGATGCCCGCACCGATCGCGTGCGGCACCCCGGCAGGCACGAACACCGTGTCGCCGGTGCTGACCCGGACCGGGTTCAGCGCCTCGAGCATGGCGGCGGAGTCCTGCCTGGCGACCCAGTCCGCGACGGTGTCGGCGTCCCGGTCCTCGGCGAACCCGATGTGGACCGTCGAGCCCTCCTCGGCGCCGACGACGATCCACGCCTCGGTCTTGCCGTAGCGGGACCCGTAGTGCGCGGCGGCGAACTCGTCGGAGGGATGGCAGTGCACGGGGAGGCGCTGTCCGGCGTCGAGCAGCTTCACGAGCAGCGCGGTGTCGGCGCCGTAGGCCCGCACGTGCGCGTCGCCGAGCCAGTTGCCCGGCGCCGAGGCCACGGCGTCGCGCAGGAGCGTGCCGTCGGGCAGCGTGGTGAGCCCGTCGGCACGTTCACCGTGGAGCGTGGTGCACGAGGCGACCCAGTCCTCCGGCCCGAACTCCTTCGGTTCGTCGCCACGCAGCGCCGCGATGGCCGCGCCGCCCCGGTAGAAGCGGGGCGGCTGGTTGGCGGGCAGGCGAACAGGGGTGAGGCCGTCGTTCATGGTGGTGTCTCTCCAGATCCGCGGGGGATGAGGCGTGCGGGCAGCACGATGCGGCGGGGCGGCTCGCGGTCGCCGTCGAGCCGTCTGAACAGCAGCTCGGCGGCGGCGTTGCCGAGCTCGGCCGGGTCGAGGGAGACCACGGTGACCGGCGGGTCGAGCAGGTCGGCCAGCTCGAAGTCGTCGAAGCCGACGAGCGCGGGCCGCCACGTGCCCCCGGCCAGTGCCCGCAGGACGAGCACGGTGATCCGGTTGTTGCCGGTGACCACGGCCGTGGCCCGTGCCAGCAGCGCGGCGACCGACCGCTCGGTGTGCGGGCCCATGGCGACGAGCCGTTCGTCGAAGGGGATCCCCGCCCTGGCGCACCCCTCCCGGAACCCGGTGAGGCGCTCGCAGGCGGTGAAGATCGACGGCGCGTCGCCGAGGAACGCGATCCGCGAGTGCCCGTGCGCCGCGAGGTGCGCGACGGCCGTGGCGGCGCCGCCGCCGTTGTCGACGAGCACGGTGTCGGCGGCCACGTCCCCCGGTGGCCGGTCCGCGAACACGACCGGCATCCCGGAGGCGATCTCCGGCGTGAGGTACCCGTGCCTGCGCCCGGCGGGGATGATGATCAACCCGTCGACCCGCCGCGCGCAGAACTCGAGCGCCAGCTCCCGCTCCCGCCCCGGGTCCTCGTCGGACGACCCGGTGAGCACCTGTCGCCCGAACCGCCGCGCGACCTTCTCCGCGGCGCGGGTGAGCCCCGAGAAGAAGGGGTTGGCGACGTCCTCGAGCACAAGCCCGATCGTGCCGGTAGATGATCCGCGCCGCAGGTTGAGCGCACCGACGTTGCGCCGGAACCCGAGCCGCTCGATGGCGGCGAGCACCCGCTCCGCGGTGTCGGCGTGCACCCCGGGCTCGGCGTTGACGACCCGGGAGACGGTCTTGATGCTGACGCCCGCCAACCGCGCGACGTCGTTCATGGTCGCCCGTCGGGGCATCCTGCCGCTGGGCGTAGACAACGTTGTCATGGTGAGGACATGACACCCGTGGCGGCGGCCGGTTGTCAAACCGACAAGGTTGTCATCGCGGACACGCGGTTCGGCGAACGGCGACCGGATCGCGTCGGACCGGCCGCCGCCCGCCTGATGGTGGCTGGTGCCTGGTGCGCGCCGGCTGCGGGTAGCCCGCGCGCACCAGGTTCTTTCACCGGCCGGGATCGCTGCCTCGCCCTGGGCGGCGGGAGCACCGGGCAGCGTCCGGTCGGGCCCTTCCCCGGGTCAGTAGCCTGTGTCGGCGCTTGGCGGCGACTCCGGGGAAGACGGCACTGGGGCCGTCGACTTGCAGCCTTCCTTCTCGACCACGAACCACACTCCGCCGAAGCCGTGTCCGTTGGTCTGTCCGGGTTTCTCGTCCTTGGCAAACGAGTACACCGGCCAGCCCCCGACGGTGACCTGCTTCGACCCGTCCGGCCGGAGGACAGTGCCCACCAGAGCCGGATCAACACCTCTGACGGCCACCTCGGTGGTCGTCAGCAGTGGCGGCCAGTCGACCGCACACTGACCGTCGCAGCGGGACTGCGACGGAGCCTTGTCATCCTTCGTGAAGAGGTACAGCGTGCGACCGTCCTGGTCGGTCAGCGCGTTGCCGAAGCCCGGGATGTCCGTCGACACCACCGCTGTCGGTTTCGCGGGCGCACCCGCCTTGGTGCCCAGCGGGGTCACGGCGTACCACGCGTCCTGCAGGCCCTGCCCGGTCGCCTCGCCCCTGGTCGTGTCGCCGGAGTACGTGTAGACCGGCCAGCCGCCGACCGTCACCTGCGTGGTGCCGTCGGGACGGGTCACCGTGCCCAGGAGATCGCGGTCCACACCGGCGCTGAGGACGTCGCTCCCCAGGAGCGGCGGCCACTTCGTCGCGCACGCGTCGACGCACGTCGAGGTCGGCGGGTTCTTGCTGTCGTTGGTGAACAGGTACAGGGTCCGACCATCCTGGTCGGTCAACACCGTGCCGAGCCCGGCGACGCCCGCCGTGTTCAGCGACACGGACGCCTGCTGTGCCTGTCCCGCGGGCGCGGCCGCCGGCTCGATCAGCGTCGGAGGACCTGGCGCCGCGCCGCACCCCGTGAGCAGGGCCAGACCGGCGAACACCGGGACCACCAGACGCTTGCGCGACATGGACGGCATCCCTTCTGTCCGAAGTGGCCGGCGCGCTGGTCGTGCCGACCGGCTGCCATGAAAACGGATTCGCACCCGTTCCGGTTCACGCCCGGCTAGATTTCCCACCGTGACCCAAACCGCGATCGCCGTCGACGACGTGCGCAAGTCGTACGGCGACCTCAAGGCGGTGGACGGCGTGTCGTTCACCGTCGCCGAAGGGGAGTTCTTCGGCATCCTCGGACCCAACGGCGCCGGTAAGACCACCACGCTGGAAATCATCGAGGGACTGCGCGAACCGGACGCGGGAACCGTGCACCTGCTCGGCACCTCGCCGTGGCCACGCGACACCGCGCTGCTGCCACGCATCGGCGTACAGCTGCAGGCCACCGCGTTCTTCGACAAGCTCACCGCACGCGAACAGCTGCACACCTTCGCCGCCCTGTACGGCGTCGGCGCAGGCCGCGTCGACGAGATGCTGGAGCTGGTCGGGCTCGCGGACAAGGCGAACACGCGTGAGGACAGGCTGTCCGGCGGCCAGCGCCAGCGGCTGTCGATCGCGTGCGCGCTCGTCCACGACCCGGACATCGTGTTCCTCGACGAGCCGACCGCCGCGCTCGACCCGCAGGCACGCCGCAACCTGTGGGACGTCCTGCGTGCCATCCAGGAGCGCGGCAAGACGATCCTCTACACGACCCACTACCTCGACGAGGCCGAGATCCTCTGCGACCGGGTCGCGATCATGGACAACGGCAGGATCCTCGCGCTCGACGCGCCGGCCCGGCTCGTCCGCGGCCTCGACGCGCCGACCCGCGTCATCCTCGAGCGCGGCTCGCTCACCGCCGCCGACGCGAAGGCGTTACCCGGCGCGGACGACGTCAGCGAGGACGAGGTGTCGCTGACGATCTCCACCCGCGAGGCGGCGGACCTGCTCTCCGCGCTGGCCGACCGCCGCGCGCTCGCCGGGCTGCAGGTGCGCACGGCAACGCTGGAGGACGTCTTCCTCGACCTGACCGGACGGGAGTACCGCGCGTGACCGCGTTCAAGAGCCTCGCCACGGCGATGGTCAAGATCTTCTACCGGGACAAGGCGACGCTGTTCTTCACGTTCGTCTTCCCGCTCATGTTCCTGGTCATCTTCGGGCTGCTGTTCCGCGACGCCGGCGCGTCGCGGACCGAGATCGCCGTCGTCGGCGACGGCCCGGTGATCGCCGGGCTCCAGCAGACCGGCGCGCTGGAGCTGACCCACTTCAGGACGGTCGACGAGGCCGTCCAGAAGGTGCGCGACGGCGACCTGCCCGCGATGGTCGCGCAGGACGGCGACGAGGTCACCTACCGGTTCGCGCAGAGCGACCAGACGCAGGCGAGCATCGTCGGCGGGATCGTGCAGGGCGTGGTCAGCCACATGAACCAGCAGGCGACGGGGGAGCCGGAGAAGTACACGATCGACGCGAGCAACGTCGAGGACTCCTCGCTCAAGCCGATCCAGTACATCACCCCGGGCATCATGTCGTGGGGCGTCGCGGTGACGGCCGTGTTCGGTGCCGCGCTGACGCTCGTGAGCTGGCGCAAGAAGCAGGTGCTCCGGCGGATCCGGCTCGCACCGGTCGGTGCCACGACAGTGCTGACGGCGCGGGTCGTGGTGACCGTCGGCGTCGCGATCGTGCAGGTGATGGTGTTCATCGGGGTCGGACTGCTGCCGATCTTCGGCCTCCAGCTGACCGGCACGTGGTGGCTGTCGATCCCGGTGTTCCTGCTCGGCATCCTGGCGTTCTTCTCGATCGGCATGCTGGTCGGCGCGTTCTGCAAGACGGAGGAGGCGGCCACGGCGGCGGCGAACATCGTGGTGCTGCCCATGGCGTTCCTGTCCGGCACGTTCTTCCCGATCGACGCGGCCCCGCAGTGGCTGCGGACGGTGTCGCAGATCTTCCCGCTGCGGCACATGAACGACGGGATCACGGACTTCCTCGTCCGGGGCCAGGGCGCGAGCGCGCTGGTACTGCCCTGCGTCGTGCTGTCGGGCTTCGTCCTCGTCGTCGGCGCGATCGCGGCAAAAGTCTTCCAGTGGGAAGACGACTAGTTAGTCCTCGAAGTCGCCGACTGCTTTGCGGACCTTCGCCAGTAGTTCGGTGAGCTGCTCGGTCTGGCGCTCCGTGAGGCCGCGCAACCCGAAGTCGATCTCGGTGACGGCCTTGGTCGCGGCCTCACGGCGTTCCCGCCCGGCGACGGTGATCTCGGCGAGCGTGGTGCGCCGGTCGGTGGGGTGGGGGAGCCGCTTGACCAGTCCGTCGGCCTCGAGGCGGTCGACGATGTTGGTGACGCTCGTCGGGTGCAGTTGCAGGCGTTCACCCATGACCCGCATGGGCAGGCTGCCGCGTTTGGCGAACGTCAGCAGGACGAGTGCCTCGAAACGGGCGAACGTCAGGCCGTGCGGACGCAGCGCGGCGTCCACAGCGGACTGGAGCACCTGTTGGACGCGCATGATGCTGGTGACCGCGGCCATCGTGGTCGAGGGGCCGACCTGGTCCTCCCAAAGCTCAGCGGCACGGGAGATCGGGTCGAACGGCAAAGCACGCTGGCTCATGGCGCTTGAAGTTACCAGTCGGTACCGGCAGGGTGCCTTTCGCACATATTCCCTGGGACAGGAGTTCACGTGTTGGTCGCATTCAGCGTGGCCCCGGCGGGCGGCGAGTCGGACAGTGTCAGCGCGGCGGTGGCGGCGGCGGTCCGGGTGGTCCGCGAGAGCGGGTTGCCGTGCGAGACGAACGCCATGTTCACCAACGTCGAGGGCGAGTGGGACGAGGTGATGGCCGTGGTCAAGCAGGCCGTCGACGTCGTGGCGGCCAGTGCGCCGAGGGTGTCGCTGGTGCTGAAGGCCGACATCCGGCCCGGCTACACGGGTCAGCTGACGGCGAAGGTGGCGCGGATCGAGGCCCATCTGACCGAGGGCGGTGAAGGCTGACGCCGCGCCGGGCCCGTGGGGTGGGGCACTAACGCGGAGCAGCCCGACACGCCGGGGCGGGGCCGTGCCAGGATGGATATGTGACAAGGCCAGACCCACGCCAAACCGCGGCACTGTCGGCCGCCCTGTCCGGGGCGGTTGACCTGTCGGGCCTCAAGGCCCGCGCCGAGGCCGCCAGCAAGCCAACGCCCGCCGCCCCCGCGTCGTCGGACGGCACCCCGACCTCCGACAGCCCGTTCGTCATCGACGTCACCGAGGAGACGTTCCAGGCCGACGTCGTCGACCGGTCGCTCCAGGTGCCGGTCATCGTCGACCTGTGGGCCGAGTGGTGCGGCCCGTGCAAGCAGCTGTCGCCGGTGCTGGAACGCCTGGCCAAGGCCGCGAACGGCGCGTGGATCCTCGCCAAGGTCGACGTCGACGCCAACCCGCGCATCGCGCAGCTCTTCGGGGTCCAGTCGATCCCGACGGTCGTCGCCATCGCCGGCGGGCAGCCGGTGGAGGCGTTCGCGGGCGCACAGCCGGAGCCGCAGATCAAGCAGTGGCTGACCGCGCTGCTCGACGCGCTGCGCGACCGCCTGCCCGGCATCAGTGCCGCCGAGGCCGGCGCAGGCGAGGAGGCCGCCGAGCCGACCCCCGAGCCGGAGGACCCGCGCTTCGTGGCCGCGGAGGAGGCGTTCGAGTCCGGCGACTTCGAGACCGCGACCGCCGCCTACCAGAAGATCCTCGACGAGGAGCCCGCCAACGAGCAGGCGAAGGCGGCACTGGCGCAGGTGAGGTTCCTCGCCCGCGCCGAGGCGGCCGACCCCTCGGTCGTCGTCCGCGCGGACACCTCGCCCGAGGACGTCGACGCCCAGCTCTCCGCTGCCGACGTCGAGCTGGCCAACCAGCGGATCGAGCAGGCGTTCAAGCGGTTGCTCGACCTGATCCGCCGGACCGCCGGACCGGACCGGGACCGGGCACGGACGCACCTCGTCGAGCTGTTCGGGTTGTTCCCCGCCGAGGACCCGCTGGTGGCGAAGGCACGCAGGGACCTGGCCAGCGCACTGTTCTGACGGAGCAAGCGAGAAGGCCGCGGTCAGGGCTCCTGACCGCGGCCTTCCTCGTTCGGGCCCGTGCTCAGATGAAGTCCTCCGAGCAGGGGGCCGAGCCGTCCTTGTAGCCGCGGCGGAAGGCCTCCACCCTGGCGAAACCGGACTCGACCGGGTTGCCGTTGATGTCGGCCGCGATCAGGCTGTCGTCCTGGAGCAGCTCCGCCACCGCCTCGTCGAGGTCGCCGACCGCCAGGTGCAGCTTCTTGTCCTCGGTGTTGGGGTCCTTGTCCACCGTGAACGCCGTCCAGGCACCCGTCAGGCACGCCGTGCGCAGGCCCGCGTTCTCGTCGTCGAGGTCGGCGCCGATCTGCTTCTGGATCGCCAGGGTGTAGCGCGACGCGATCTCGGCGAACGCCGCGAAGTCACCGATGCCGGCACCGGCCGTGCCCGGTTCCGTGCCCTGGGCCGGGGGCTTGGCGATCTGCTTGAGCTTGTTCACGTCGATCCCGACGATGTTCTCGTCGGGGCAGTACGTCGCGGGGGAGGTCGACTTGCCCTTCTCGCACTTCGAGTCGTTCTGGGTGATCTCCGGCTGCTCCGCGCCGTTGTCCTTGAAGGCGTCGTCGAGGCTGTCCTGGAGCAGGCCGAGCGTGTTGTCGTCGATCGGGGCGTTGCCGCTCACCCTGTCGTCGGCCTTGCTGCGCTCCTGCTCGGTGATGCGGCTGTCGATCTCGTCCACGTCCATGGTCGCGCAACGCTTCGGGTCGTGGCTGAAGCCCTCCTGGAACGCGAACACCCGGTCGAACGCGAGACCGTGCGCGCCCTGGGTCTGGTGGTCGAGGCCCGCGGGGTCGCGGATGAAGAACAGCGTCGCGAGGATGTCGTTCAGGCCCTTGCCCGTGTTGAGCTGGAAGTGCTTGGACTTGTCGTCGACCACCCAGCGCATGAAGTTGCCCATGTAGCAGTCGGCCTGCTGCTCACGCACGATCGTCGGCGTGCTCTGGCTCATGCTGCTCTTCTCGCCGAGCCGGAACTGGACGGCGTGACCCATCTCGTGGGCCAGGACGCCGACCACCGACATCGGGCCGAACATGTCCGTCAGCGACGGCAGCAGCACGCCCCGGTCCCACGCGATCGCGTCCTCGCCGTTGCCGCCGCAGTAGAAGGCGTTAACGAAGCCCGCCGTCGACTCGCCGCAGATCGTGACGCCCGCGCCGTTCGAGTCGTAGGAGACCAGGCGCTGGATGTGGGTGAACTTCTCGTCGAACAGGCCCGGCAGCTGCTCGTCCCAGTAGTCGTAGAGGTCGGCCACGGCGTTGGTCGCGAGGCGGTCCTCCTCGCTGCCGGTGGTGCCCTCGACCGTCAGGTCGGCGTCCGGCACCCCCTGGCGCGGGCCGGTGGGACCGTCGTTGTTGACGTCGAGACCCCCGGCGTCGTTGGGGTCGATGGCCGTGGCGGCGGACGGCCTGCCGGGCACCACCTGCGCGGCGCACCCACCGACCTGGACCACCATCGCCGCGACCGCGGCAAGGGTGAGGACCACCCGCACCCACTGCACTCGCACAGCTGAACCCCGTTCCGAGAACCGTCTGGTCAAGCGAACCCTACTAACCCGATCGGGTGCACGTACGCGGAACCGGCGAGTCGCTACAGGCCGCAGGCATTGATGCCCTGAAGCGTGCCCTTGCGGAACAGCGACACCCGGTCGAAGCCGGTCGCGACGGCCTTGCCGGCCGCGTCGCGGCCCGCGTAGTCGTACCGCAGGAGCACCTGGATGGACTCGTCGAGGTCACCGGGCGACAGCGCGAACCCCTTCTGCCGGGTCAGCAGGGTGCCCGTGTAAGCGCCGGTGACGCACAGTAACGCACGTTGCGCGTCCTCGCCCTCCAGTGGCTTGCCGAGGGTCTTGAGCGCGGCGAGGCTGAACCGCGAGGCCAGGATCGTCCCCGTCGCGAAGTCGCCGATGTCGGTGTGCAGCTTCGGCAGCTCGCCCTCGGTGGACACGTCGATCTCGCCGGTGTCCTCGCAGTAGGCGATCGGGCCCTGGTCCGCGCCGCCGCACTCCGGCTCGGTGTCGGACGTGCGCACCGGCGGCGCCGTCCACGGCTTGCCGAACGGGGCCAGCATGTCGTTGTAGGACTTGCCGAGGTCGTCGGTGATGGTCGTCAGCAGGGTGTCGAACTCCAGGTTGCCGCCGCGTTCCGCGTCGTCGGCGGACAGGAAGCCGCGCTGGGTGAACGTCCGGTTGTCCACGCTCATGTCCTTGCACAGGCCGACACCCTGGTCGTAGCCGTCCTGGAAGGCGGACACGCGGTCGAACGCGTCGCCGTGCGCGCCGTCGTCGGACTGCTCCGTGCCCACCGGGTCGCGGAACATGACGAGCGCCTCCATGGCCGTGTCGAGCCGGTCCTTGGTGATCCTGAGGTGCTTGGCCTTCCCGTTGACGACCCAGTGCACGAACGAGCCCGCGTAGCAGTCGGCCTGCGCCTCGATGAGGATCGTCGGGTACGCGTCGGGGTCGGCCTGCTGCTTGGCGACCGTCAACCCGGTCCGCCGCTGCACGGCGTGGCCCATCTCGTGCGCCAGCACGAACATGACCGCCGCCTCGCCGAACTTCTCCTTCAGCACGGGCAGCAGCGCGGCCCGGTCCCAGGCGATGACGTCCTCGGTGGGGCAGTAGAAGGCGTTGCCCTCGACGTCGGAGGCGCGGCGGGCGCACGGTGGCGCCTTCGCGGTCGCGCTGGAGGTGTCGACCGAGTAGTAGCCACCCTCGAGGTCTGACCACTGCTTGTCGAACGCCGTCGGGAACGTCTCGGTCCAGAACTGCTGCACGTCGGTGACCACCGTCGCGGCCAGCTGGTCGATCTCGCCACCGTCGGTGTTGTGCACGAACGACGGGTCGACGCCGTTGCCCGGATCGGTGTTGACCACGGAGTCGCCGTTGGTCGGCGTGCCCGCGATGGTGGTCGTGCAAGCCCCGAGCACGAGCAGAAGCGGCACGAGCATGACGAGGACGGGTCGCGTGCGCACGGCTCTAGTGTGCCGGTCCTAGCGTTTCCGTGTCGTGAGGACGGCTCAATACGGCCAGAGCGACGATCGCGACCACGCCCTGTGCCGGTGCGGCTGCGTAGAGTGCGCCACCCGGGTCGCCGTCGCTCACCAGTCGGCCCGCGACAGTCGTGCCGATGCCGAAGCCTGCCCACATGACGCTGAACACCCAGGCGAAGGCCTCGATCCGCTGCCCCTCCGGGGTGAGGTCGCCGACCAGTAGCTGTTGGAGCGTCTCCACCGGACCGTTCACCAGGCCGTACAGCGTGTAGGTCGCCGCGACGAGCACGAGCGCCGCCGAGCCCGCCATGCCTGCCAGGACAAGGACAGCCGCGCCACCCAGGTGCAGCGTCACCAGCTGTGCCCCTGGGCTCCCCGGCCAGGTGCGGGCGCCGTAGCCGAGGCCGCTCACCACCGCGCCGAGTGCCAGCGCGCTGGTGAGCACACCGGCCCTGCCCGTGCCTGATGCGGCGGCCACGGCCGCCACCTCGAGGCAGCCGAAGCAGAACGTGTCCAGGACGACCATCCCGAGCAGGAGCCGCACCCTCGGCTGTGCCAGTGGCCCGAGGAACCCGCCACGCCGCTTGGTCTCCCGCTTCGCGCGCAGCGCCGGCGTGAGCGCGATCAGCAGGTCACCGGAGAGCTTCACCACGCCGGTGACGGCCACGACGGCCTGCGCGGGCATGAGCAGCAGCAGGCCACCCGCGATCATGGGACCAGTCAGGAAGGTGGCGGTGTTCACGGCGGCGTCGAAGGCGTAGGCGGTCGTGACCTGCTCCGCCGGGATGATCGTCGGCCACAGGCCGCGCACCACCGGGCCGGCGGGCGGGATGGTCGCGCCGAGCAGACCGGTGGCGACGCACAGCACCGCCACCGGTGCGTTCGTGAACAACCCCGCGACCAGACCAACCCAGGCGACCGTGTGGGCCGCCACCATGGTCAGCAGCACCCGGTGCGGCTCGCGCCGGTCCGCCTGGCGGCCCCGCACCGGGCCCGCGATGGCGTTGACCACCGCGAAGACCATCACGATCAACCCGGCGCTCGCGTAGCCGTGGCGCTGCGTGAGCGCCACCAGCAACGCCAGGTTCAGCATCGAGGTGGACACACGGCCGAGCAGCACCGCCGCCGTCAGCCCGCGGACCCCCGGTATCCGCAGCAGTTCGCGGTAGCGGCGCACGCCAGGAGGTTACTCGGGCACCATCCAGAGCACGCCCTGCGGCGGGAGCTGGAGCAGCGCCGACGCGGGCTGGCCGTGCCACGGCCGGTCCTCCGCCTCCACCACGCCCATGTTGCCCCAGCCGGAGCCGCCGTAGTTCTCGGCGTCGGTGTTCAGCACCTCGCGCCAGCGACCGGCCTTCGGCAGGCCCACCCGGTAGTTCTCGTGGGGGTGGCCGGCGAAGTTGGCGACACAGGCAACGGCCGCGCGCTCGTCCGCCGGATCCAGGCGCAGGAAGCTCGCCACGTTGTTCGCCGAGTCGTTCGCGTCGATCCAGTGGAAGCCCTCCGGCCGGTTGTCGGCCGTGTACAGGGCGGGAAGCGCGCGGTAGGCCCGGTTGAGGTCGGCCACCAGCCTGCGGAGGCCCTCGTGCAGCGGCTCGTTCAGCAGGTGCCAGTCCAGCGAGCGGCTCTCCGACCACTCCTGCGGCTGGCCGAACTCCCCACCCATGAACAGCAGCTGCTTGCCGGGGTGTGCCCACATGAACGCCAGCAGCGACCGCAGACCGGCCGCCTTGTTCCAGTCGTCGCCCGGCATGCGCGTCCACAGCGACCCCTTGCCGTGCACGACCTCGTCGTGCGACAGGGGCAGCATGAAGTTCTCGCTCCACGCGTACATCAGCGAGAACGTCAGCTCGTTGTGGTGGTAGGACCTGTGCACCGGGTCGTGGCCCAGGTAGCTCAGGGTGTCGTGCATCCAGCCCATGTTCCACTTGAAGCCGAAGCCGAGGCCGCCGAGGTGCGTCGGCCTGGTGACACCCGGCCACGCCGTCGACTCCTCGGCCACCATCAGCGTGCCCGGGTGGTGCTTGTAGACGGTCGCGTTCAGCTCCTGCAGGAACCGCACGGCGTCGAGGTTCTCCCTGCCGCCGTGGATGTTCGGCAGCCACTCGCCTTCCTTGCGCGAGTAGTCCAGGTACAGCATCGACGCCACGGCGTCCACCCGCAGGCCGTCGATGTGGAACTCCTCGAGCCAGTACAGGGCGTTGGCCACGAGGAAGTTCCGCACCTCCGTGCGGCCGAAGTCGAAGACGTAGGTGCCCCAGTCGGGCTGCTCGCCCCTGCGCGGGTCGGCGTGCTCGTAGAGCGGGGTGCCGTCGAACCGGGCCAGCGCCCACGCGTCGCGTGGGAAGTGCGCGGGCACCCAGTCCATGATCACGCCGATGCCCTTGTCGTGCAGGGCGTTCACCAGCTCGCGGAACTCGTCCGGGGTGCCGAATCGGGACGTCGGCGCGTAGTAGGAGGTGACCTGGTAGCCCCACGAGCCGCCGAACGGGTGCTCGGCCACCGGGAGCAGCTCCACGTGCGTGAAGCCGTTGTCCGACACGTAGTCCGCGAGCTGGGTCGCCAGCTCGCGGTAGCCGAGGCCGGGGCGCCACGAGCCGAGGTGCACCTCGTAGACGCTCATCGGCGCGCTGACCCACTGGGTCGCGTCGCGGCGGGCCACCCACTCCTCGTCGGTCCACAGGTGGCTCGAGACCGTCACCCGCGACGCCGTCGCGGGCGGGACCTCGGTCGAGAAGGCCATCGGGTCGGCCTTCTCGTGCCAGCTGCCGTCCGGGCCGAGGATGCGGAACTTGTAGCACGTGCCGGGCGGCAGCCCGGGCAGGAACAGCTCCCAGACGCCGGAGGAACCCAGCGAGCGCATGGGGTTGGCGCGGCCGTCCCAGCCGTCGAAGTCGCCGCACACGCGGACACCGCGTGCGTTGGGCGCCCACACCGCGAACGACGTGCCCGTCACGGTGCCGTCGGGGGTCTCGTAGGAGCGCACGTGCGCGCCGAGCACGTCCCACAGTCGTTCGTGGCGGCCCTCGCCGAGCAGGTGCAGGTCCAGCTCGCCCAGGGTGGGCAGCCAGCGGTACGGGTCGTCGGCGACGACGGGGTCGCCGCCGTAGTCCACCTCGAAGCGGTAGGAGCCTGGGTGGTCGGTCAGGACGCCTGCGAAGAGGCCGTCGGCCACCTCGTCCAGCTCGGTCCTGGTGTCACCGGCCAGTACCGCGACGGCCTTGGCGCCGGGGCGGTACGCGCGGGCGACCGTCGTGCCGGCGTGGTCCGCGTGCACGCCGAGCACCGAGTGGGGGTCGTGGTGAGCGCCGGCCAGCAACCGGCGCAGGTCGTCGTCGGCGGGCTTGCCCGGGTTCGCTTTCATCGTTGTTCATTCTGCCGTTGTGCGGGGCGACCTGCTCAACAGGCCCGCATTCGGCTCAACCCTGGGCGATGTAGGACTCGAGCTGCTCGTTGTGGGACTCGAGCTGTTCGATGCGGCTCTTCACGACGTCGCCGATGCTGACGATCCCGACGAGCTGCCCGTCCTCGACCACCGGCATGTGCCTGACGCGCCGCTCGGTCATGATCTCGGCGAGCCGGTCGACGCCCTCGTTCGGGTCGCACGTGACCACCTGGCTCGTCATGATCTGGTCGACCTGCGCGGTCAGGAGCTCGGCGCCCCGCTCGTCGAGGCGGCGCACGACATCGCGTTCCGACACGATGCCGACCAGCGCGCCGGAGGAGTCGACGACCACCAGTGCACCGACGTTGTGCCGGGCGAGGTCGTCGAGCAACCCGGTCACCGACTGTTCCGGTGGCACCGTGGCCACTTCGGAACCCTTGGCACGCAACAGATCCGCGACCCGCATGGGTGACACCCCGTTTCGTCGGCCCGGCCTCGTCATCGATGGCGCTGCCTTCCAGGCTAACGAGGGTCGCGGGCCGCCGCTCGACGGCGACCGCCGGTGGGGACCGGGCCCTCAGGCTCGGCGCTGGATCGCGGCCAGGGGGATCGCCGCCCAGTCCGGGCGGTTGTGGTGCTCGTAGCGGACCTCGTACACGGCCTTGTCCAGCTCCAGCGCGCGCAGCAGCACGGCCTGCTCGCCCGGGTCCTGGCCGACCTCCGCGTAACCCGCGCAGAACGCCGCCCGGTTGCGGTCCGACCACTCGGTCGCACGCGCGGCCCGCTGGCGGTCGTCGTCGCCGGGCAGCAGGTGGAAGGCCGCGTAGTCGAACGACCGGAGCATGGCCGCCACGTCCCGCAGGGGGGAGCGGGGCACCGACCGCTGCTCGGGCGTCGCACCCGGCTCGCCCTCGAAGTCGATGAGGATCCAGCCCGCCGTCGTGCGCAGGACCTGGCCGAGGTGCAGGTCGCCGTGGATCTGGTGGATGGGCACCGCGCCGGTGATGCCGCGGACGGCGTCGAACGCCGCCCGCAACATCGTCTCCTCCGGCACCAGGGCCGGGACCTCGCCCAGCACGACGTCGAGGCGTGCGTGCATGGCGTCCACTTCGGACCCCAGCTCCTCGGTGCCGATCATCCGGTGCCCGGTCGCCGCGGCCAGCGCGGTGTGCACCTCGGCGACCGCCGCGCCGAGCCTGCCCGCCTCGCCCGCGAAGTCGCCGCCGACCTCGTCCGCGTGCAGGTCCCCCTCGGCGAGGAGGTCCCGCACGCTCGCCGTCGCCATCGCCCAGCCCTCGACCGCGTCGGGCAGGAACCGTTGCATGAAGCCGAGAACCACGGGTGTGTCCACGCGCTCGTCGGTCAGCACGCCGAGCGGGGTCGCGATGTGCGGGTTGCCCGCCAGCGCCCGGTGCAGGTCCACGTCGCGGCTGCGGCCCTGCTCCGGCTGGCGGTACAGCTTCAGCACACCCAGCCCGTAGACCAGCGACGTGTTGCTCTGCTCGACGCCCATCTGGCGGGGCCGCACGCCCCGCTCGATGGGCTGGTCGGCCTCGAACCGCAAGCCCGACGGGGAATCCCCGGCGAGCAGGTGGTCGAGCAGCGCGGTCATCAGGTCCGGGTCGGCGGCCGCGTCGTACACGGTCCGCCCCGCCAGGCTGCCGATGACCGCGTGTGCCACGTGGTCCGGCACGTGGTCGCGGATGCCGAACAGCAGCTGGTAGGGGTCGCCGCCGTCGACGGACA
Organism: Actinophytocola oryzae; assembly: GCF_004364325.1. Classification (GTDB taxonomy): domain Bacteria; phylum Actinomycetota; class Actinomycetes; order Mycobacteriales; family Pseudonocardiaceae; genus Actinophytocola; species Actinophytocola oryzae. The sequence continues at coordinate 544,213 of NZ_SOCP01000004.1, forward strand.
CCATCGCGTGGACGAGCGCGGGGTCGCCGTCGATCAGGACCGACGACCGTACCGTGTGGACGGACGTCGGCACGCGGCCCTTGGTGCGGAAGAAGCGTTGGCCGACGAGCCACCGTAACAACTTGTCCCCGAGGTCCTCGGCGACCTCCGCGGGTCGGATGACGGTCAAAGCGTCTCGCCTTCGTCGGATTCCGATGTGATCTGGAACCAGTAGAACCCGTGACCGGGCAGCGTGAGCAGGTAGGGCAGCTCGCCGATCGCCGGGAACCGCACACCGCCGGTCAGCTCGACCGGCACGCACCCGGCGTGCTCGGACAGGTTCAGCTCGACCGGCTGCGGGAAGCGCGACAGGTTGTTCACGCAGATGACCAGGTCCTCGGCCTGCCCGTCGGCGGCGGGCAGGTGGCGGAGGTAGGCCAGCACGCTCGGGTTCGACGAGCCCAGCTCGACGAAGTCGCCGAGCCCGAACGCCGGGTGCTCGCGCCGCACCTGCAGCATGCGCCGCGTCCAGTGCAGCAGCGACGACGAGTTGTTGAGCTGCGCTTCCACGTTCACCGACTGGTAGCCGTACACCGGGTCGGCGATCACGGGCAGGTACAGGCGACCCGGGTCGCACCGCGAGAAGCCCGCGTTGCGGTCCGGCGACCACTGCATGGGTGTGCGCACCGCGTCGCGGTCACCGAGCCAGATGTTGTCTCCCATACCGATCTCATCACCGTAGTACAGAACGGGCGATCCGGGCAGGGACAACAGCATGGCCGTGAACAGCTCCATCTGGTTGTCGTCGTTGTCCAGCAGCGGGGCGAGGCGCCTGCGGATGCCGATGTTCGCCTTCATGCGCGGGTCCTTGGCGTACTCCGCGTACATGTAGTCGCGTTCGTCGTCCGTGACCATCTCGAGCGTCAGCTCGTCGTGGTTGCGCAGGAAGATGCCCCACTGGGAGCCGGTCGGGATCGGTGGCGTCTGCGCCAGGATCTCCGAGATCGGGAACCGCGACTCGCGCCGCACGGCCATGAAGATGCGCGGCATCAGCGGGAAGTGGAACGCCATGTGGCACTCGTCGCCGCCGATGGCCGGGTCGCCGAAGTACTGCACGACGTCCGCGGGCCACTGGTTGGCCTCGGCGAGCAGGATCCGGCCCGGGTACTCGTCGTCGACGACCTTGCGGCAGCGCTTGAGGAACTCGTGCGTGCGTGGCAGGTTCTCGCAGTTGGTGCCCTCCTCCTCGAAGAGGTAGGGGACCGCGTCGAGGCGGAAGCCGTCGATGCCGAGGTCCAGCCAGAACCGCAGGACGTCGATCATGGCGTCCCCGACCTCGGGGTTCTCGAAGTTGAGGTCGGGCTGGTGGGAGAAGAACCGGTGCCAGTAGAACTGGCCGCGCACCGGGTCGTAGGTCCAGTTGGACGACTCCGTGTCGACGAAGATGATTCGCGCGTCCGAGTACTTGTCGTCGGTGTCCGACCACACGTAGAAGTCGCCGTAGGGGCCGTCGGGGTTCTGGCGTGACTCCTGGAACCACGGGTGTGCGTCACTCGTGTGGTTGAGCACCAGGTCCGTGATCACGCGCAGTCCTCGGCGGTGCGCCTGGTCGACCAGGTAGACGAAGTCCTCGACGGTGCCGAACTCCGGCAGCACGGCGCGGAAGTCGGAGATGTCGTAGCCGCCGTCGCGCAGCGGCGAGGCGTAGAACGGCGGCAGCCACAGGCAGTCCACGCCCAGCCACTGCAGGTAGTCCAGCTTGTCCGCGAGGCCGCGCAGGTCGCCGGTGCCGTCGTTGGTGAAGTCGTTGAAGGCCCTGACGAGCACCTCGTAGAAGACCGCGGTCTTGTACCAGGTCGGCTGTTTCGGCGCGGATCTCGCATGCCGGAAGTCATCCGCGTTCGGTTCGACGAGATGTCCGTCGGCGGTGACCGACTCTCCCGTGTGTGGCACCCCGTCGAGGCCAAGGGCGGCGTCCGGACGTGGGGAGTCCGGCGCAGCTTCCGGCGTATCGATCATTCCCGCACCTTCACATGTTCAGCATTCCACCCAACAGCCTTTGTCGGGGGAGTGACGATCATGGTGCCAGGTCCGTCACCGCCCCCTCCTCCATGGTCACTGCTCTGACCGCATCACGCATGACGCGGGCGCCGCCGGATCCCCGGCGGCGCCCGTTCGGCTCAACTCAGGCGCGGTAAGTGGCCCACTGGCTCTGCATGCGAGCCTTCTGGCCGGGGGTGAACTGGTTGTAGCAACTGTCGTAGCTGTAGTCCATGTAGTTGTGGATCGGGTCGACGCCCGCCGCGGGGCAGGTGTCCTTGCCCGCCGGGCAGCCGCTCGTCTCGGTCCGCTGGGCCGGGGTGTCGGCCACCTGGTCGTTCGAGGCGCTGCAGCCGCCCTGGAACGTGTGGTAGAGCCCGAGCCAGTGACCGGACTCGTGGGTCGCGGTCTTGCCGAGGTTGAAGTTGGTGATCGGGCCGCCCGGCAGCGAGCCGTACTGGATCACGACGCCGTCGAGCTGCGGGTCGTCCGCGTACCAGGACGGGAACGTCGCGTAGCCGAGGTAGCTGGTGTTGGTCGACCAGATGTTCAGGACCCCGGCGTCACCCTCGTGGGTGGCGGTCTTCATCGCCCGCTCACCGGAGGCGCTGTCCGGGTCGTTGAACCAGCTGTTGTTCTGCCACCGGCGGACCGCCTGGAGGGTGAACTGGAACTCGGTGTTCGACGCCTGCGACGACTCGCCGCCCGCGTAGTCCTGGTTCATCTCGGCGATCTGCTGGGTGATCTGGGTCTGCGTCACGTTGCCCGTGCCGTCGGAGGCGTAGACGACGTGGAACACGACCGGGACCGTGACGACGGCCTGGACGCCGACGTCCCTGCCCGCCGCCTTCTTCGCGGCGAGCTTGGACTTCGCGTCCTTCTCCGCCGCGGCCACCTGCGCCTCGGTCATCTCGTTGCGCTCGTGCTCCTGCGAGCCGGGCTTGACGCGTGCGGCCGAGCCCTCACCGGTCGCACACTCCACACCGGACACGTCGGAGTGAGTCGGGGCCGCCACGACCGAGGCCGCGGGCAGCACGGCGAAGGCGGACGCGGACATGGCGAAGGCCGCCACCGCGACGGCGCTTCTTCGTAGAGACATGCACGTACCTCTCAGCAGGGGGCATGACCCTTCCGTGTCACGCCATGCATCGGACCGTACGTGCTGGGTCGCGACGGGGACAGTACTTGTTACCTGTCCCCGTCCGGCTGACAGTTACCGGTTATCAACGCGTTACGGAGAGTATGTGCGCCACGGCCTGCAGGGGGTCGAGACGCACGTAGTTGGCCTGCCCCCACTCCCACGTCGCCCCGGTGACCTCGTCGTGCACGACGAGCTTGTCCTGCCAGTCGTGCCCGATCGCGGGCAGGTCCAGGTACACCATGCCGTCCTGCGCGTGCACCGGGTCGAGCGTGACCACGACGATGACCGTGTCACCCGTCTCGGGGTCCTGCTTGGAGTACGCCAGCAACGCGTCGTTCTCGGTGTGGTGGAAACGCAGGGTGCGCAGCTGCTGGAGCGCGGGGTGCGCGGCGCGGATGGTGTTGAGCCTGGTCAGCCATGGTTCGAGCGACCGGTTCTCGCTCAGCGCCCGGTCGAAGTCACGCGGCCGCAGCTCGTACTTCTCCGAGTTCAGGTACTCCTCGGAGCCCTCCCGGACCGGCTCGTACTCGTACAGCTCGTAGCCGGAGTACACGCCCCAGCTCGGCGAGAACGTGGCCGCCAGCACGGCACGCAACGCGAACATCCCCGGGCCGCCGACCTGCAGCGACGCGTGCAGGATGTCCGGGGTGTTCACGAACAGGTTCGGCCTGCCCTCGTCGACGTGTTCGACGATCTCGTTGCCGAACTCGATCAGGTCGGCCTTGGTGGTCCGCCAGGTGAAGTACGTGTAGGACTGCGTGAACCCGAGCTTGGCCAGCCCGTAGAGCCGCGCCCGCCTGGTGAACGCCTCGGCGAGGAACAGCACGTCCGGCTCCAGGGACTTCACCTGGTGGATCAGCCAGTGCCAGAAGTTCGGCGGCTTGGTGTGCGGGTTGTCGACGCGGAAGATCCGCACCCCGTGGTTGACCCAGTGCATGACGACCCGCAGCACCTCGGCGTAGATGCCCTCGGGGTCGTTGTCGAAGTTCAGCGGGTAGATGTCCTGGTACTTCTTGGGCGGGTTCTCGGCGTAGGCGACCGACCCGTCCGGCCGGGTGGTGAACCACTCCGGGTGGGAGGTCACCCACGGGTGGTCCGGCGCGCACTGCAGCGCCAGGTCGAGCGCGACCTCCATGCCCAGCTCGTTGCTGCGTGCCACGAACCGGTCGAAGTCCTCGATCGTGCCCAGCTCGGGGTGGATCGCGTCGTGGCCGCCGTCCGGCGAGCCGATGGCCCACGTCGAGCCGACGTCCTCCGGCACCGAGATGACGCTGTTGTTGGGACCCTTGCGGTTGACGTGCCCGATCGGGTGAATCGGGGGCAGGTAGACGACGTCGAAGCCCATCCGCGCGACCCGGTCCAGCTCCTTGACCGCGGTGTCGAACGTGCCGTGCACCGGCTTGCCGGACTCGTCGACCCCGCCGGTGGAGCGGGGGAAGAACTCGTACCAGGACCCGTACAGCGCCTTGGGCCGGTCGACCCACATCTGGTACTTGCGGCCACGGGTCACGAGGTCGCGCAACGGGTTGGCCCACATGTACTTCTGGACCGGCCCGGCGAGGGCCTCGGCGATCCGCTGCGGCAGCGGGCGTGAGGTGTCCCGCAGTGCCCTGGCCGCGGACACGAGCATCGCGCGCTCGCCGTTGTGGGGGAACCGGCGTGCGGCGCGGTCGAGCAGCAGCGCGCCGGACTCGAGGTCGTTGGCCAGCTCCTCGGCGGTCTGCGCGGCGGCGACCTTGACCTCGACCGCGTGCCGCCAGGTCGACCAGGGGTCGCTCCACGCGTCGATGCGGAAGGTCCACATGCCCGTCGCGTCGGGCCGGATGTCCGCGACCCACGTGTCGGCGTGCGGGTCGTCGACGTCCATTCTGGTCAGGCGCTCACCCTTGTCGCCCGGGCCACGCCACACGACGGTCGCCGCGACCGCGTCGTGACCCTCTCTCCAGACCGTCGCGCGTACGGGAATGTGTTCGCCGACGACCGCCTTGCCGGGGTAGCGGCCACAGCTGATCAGTGGGGAAACGTCGTCGATACCAAGGCGGCCACTCATGCCAGGCAAGCCCTCCCGCGCGCTCTGAAGGTGATACCTGAAGTGTGCCCCGTCCTGTCCAGGGTCACACGTGCGCCCCGCACGTGAAGTGCGGTCGGTGGTGCCCGCTAGGGTCGATCGACGTGAAAGCTGTACGTCGCTTTACTGTGCGTGCCGGCCTGCCCGAGGCGCTCGCCGAGCTGGAGACGCTCGCGACCAACCTCCGGTGGACGTGGCACCCGCACACGCAGGACCTGTTCGCCACGATCGACGCGGGTGTGTGGGAGCGCCTCGCCGATCCGCTGCGGCTGCTCGCGGAGGTGCCCGCGAGCAGACTGGAGCAGCTCGCGCGCGACGACGGCTTCCGGGCCAGGCTCGCCGAGCTGTCCGAGGACCTGCGCCGCTACCTGACCGAGCACCGGTGGTACCAGCAGCGCAGGGGCGAGCTGCCCTCCGGGCGGATGGCCGAGTCGATCGCCTACTTCTCGATGGAGTTCGGCGTCACCGAGGCGCTGCCGAACTACTCGGGCGGCCTCGGCGTCCTGGCCGGCGACCACCTCAAGGCGGCGTCCGACCTCGGCGTGCCGATCATCGCGGTCGGCCTGCTGTACCGGTCGGGCTACTTCCGCCAGTCGCTGTCGCTCGACGGCTGGCAGATCGAGCGCTACCCGGTGCTCGACCCGAACGCGCTGCCGCTGTCGCCGCTCGTGGAGCCATCGGGTGCGCCGATCCTCGTGCACGTCGCCATGCCGGGTGGCCGCGTCCTGCGTGCCAGGGTGTGGAAGGCGCAGGTCGGCCGCGTGCCACTGCTGCTGCTCGACTCCGACGTGGACGGCAACGACGACGACCTGCGTGGCGTGACCGACCGCCTCTACGGCGGCGACCAGAACCACCGCATCCGCCAGGAGATCCTCGCGGGCATCGGCGGCGTCCGCGCCGTGCGGACCTACTGCGAGCTGACCGGCCATCCGCAGCCCGAGGTGTTCCACACCAACGAGGGTCACGCGGGCTTCCTCGGCCTCGAGCGGCTGCGTGAGCTGATGTCGGCCCACCAGCTGACCTTCGACGAGGCGCTGTCGGCAGTGCGTGCGGGCACGGTGTTCACCACGCACACGCCGGTGCCCGCCGGCATCGACCGCTTCCCGGTCGACCTGGTGCAGCACTACTTCGGTGACGGCGCGCTGCTGCCGGACGTCGAGCTGGGCAGGGTGCTCGCGCTCGGCGCGGAGGACAACCCCGGCATGTTCAACATGGCGCACATGGGCCTGCGCCTCGCGCAGCGGGCCAACGGGGTGTCGCAGCTGCACGGCGAGGTCAGCCGGGACATGTTCGGCGGCCTGTGGCCGGGCTTCGACACCTCGGAGGTGCCGATCACGTCGGTGACCAACGGCGTGCACGGGCCGACGTGGACCGCCCGCGAGATGGCGTCGGTCGGCACCGAGCTGGACGACCACGGCCTGTGGGACCTGCGCTGCGACCTGCGCCGCCTGCTGGTGGCCGAGGTGCGCAGGCGGGTGCGCGAGGCGTGGCTGCAGCGCGGTGCCTCGCCGCTGGAGCTTGGCTGGACCGACACCGTCTTCGACCCGGACGTGCTGACCGTCGGCTTCGCACGGCGCGTGCCGACGTACAAGCGCCTGACGCTGATGCTGCGTGACCACGCCCGCCTGCGTGCCCTGCTGCTGGACCCGGACCGTCCGGTACAGCTCGTGGTGGCGGGCAAGTCCCACCCGGCCGACGACGGCGGCAAGGCGCTGATCCAGCAGATCGTCCGGTTCGCCGACGAGCACGACGTGCGGCACCGGATCGTGTTCCTGCCGGACTACGACATGTCGATGGCCAGGTACCTGTACTGGGGCTGTGACGTGTGGCTGAACAACCCCACGCGCCCGCTGGAGGCGTGCGGCACGTCCGGCATGAAGGCGGCGCTCAACGGCGGCCTGAACCTGTCCATCCGCGACGGCTGGTGGGACGAGTTCTACGACGGGTCCAACGGCTGGGCCATCCCGACCGCGGACGGCGTGTCCGATCCGCTGCGCCGGGACGACCTGGAGGCCGCGGCGCTCTACGAGCTGCTCGGCGCGCAGGTGGCGCCCCTGTTCTACGACAGGACCGACGGCGTCCCGACCCAGTGGCTGGCGATGGTCCGCCACACGCTGGCGACGCTCGGGCCGAGGGTCCAGGCCTCCAGGATGGTCCAGGAGTACGTGGAGACCCAGTACACGCCCGCCGCGACGGCCGTGGAACTGGCGGACGCGGAGGGCTACCGGGTGGCGCGCGAGCTGGCGTCCTACCGCCAGCGCCTGTCGGGTGCGTGGCCCCACATCCGGGTCACGTCGTGCGACCTGTCCCTGAACGGCTCGGACTCGCCGGTCCTCGGTGAGCGGGTGGCGGTCAGCGCGTCGGTCGAGCTGGCGGGCCTGACCGCGACGGACGTGCAGGTCCAGGCGGTCATCGGCAGGGTCGCGGACAGCGACGAGCTGTTCGACGTGGTCACGGTGGCCATGAACCCCGAGGGCGACGGCCGCTACACGGCGGAGGTGGCCCTGCCGCACGCGGGCTCACTGGGGGTGACGGCCAGGGTCCTCCCGAACCACGAGCTGCTGGCGACCCCGGTGGAGCTGGGCAGGGTGGTCCTGGCCTGAGCTGACTGTCGGTCCTATGCCGTAGCGTGGATCGAGGGGGCCGGAGGCCAAGCCGCCACCCCCTGACCAGTCAGAACTTCGCGGGAGGGTGCCCATGGGCACCCTCCCGCGAATCGTCCTAGCCCGCCACCTCGAGGCGTGTGCGCGTCTTCGCGACGCGCGGCCACCACTTCGCGAGCTTCTCCGCCTCCCCGATCACCTCGCGGGCGCTGCGGTTGTCGCCCGCCGCCATGTGGGCCCGCGCCAGTGTGGCCAGGTCGTCGGCACGTGCCAGCACGTCGTCACCCGCCCCTGCCGCCTGGCGGGCCAGCACGATGGCCTCCTTCAGGTTCCCCCGCAGCAGCTCCACCATCGCGCGGGGACCGTTCAGCCGGTGCCCCGGGTAGCCGAGCGTGGCCGCGTTCTCGATCGCCTGGCTCGCGGTCGTCAGCCCCACCTCGGCATCGAGCTGGCCCGCCTCCACCGTCGCGCATGCCAGCCCGGCCAGCGCGGCGAACGAGCCGGCCGCCTGCTGCGGGTCGGTCGTCAGGTCGGTCGTCAGCTTCACCGCGAGGATCATGGCCTCCGCGTACCGGCCCTGGGCCTCGAGCACCGCGATCCTCGCCGCCAGCGCGGGGCGCAGGTCGGGGTAGGACTCCCGCAGACGGGCCGCCATCCGCTCGGCGGTCACCAGGTCACCGGCCTGTGCCGCGGACACCGCCCTGCCGATCATCGGCGCGGCCTCCATCTGGCGCGCCAGGTCGGCGCCGGCCATGGGGAGCCGGAACAGCAGCCAGCCCGGCGACGTCGTGGTCGCCGTCTGCTTCGGGATCAGCGACAGCACCAGCGACGCCACGGCACCCGCCGCCAGGCCACGCGTGAACGACCCGTCCGCCGCGAGCACGGCCAGTACGGCGAGCCCCGTCTCGAACGTGAGCGCACACAGCGCCGACACCCACACCCTCACCCGCACGGGTGATCTTGTGGCACGGACGGAGACCGACAGCATCACCGGGACGGCCCGCAACGCCACGATCCGGTGCGGAGTCGACCAGTCCGCCACTCGCGGGCCGACGCCCACGATCAGCCGCGCGATGCTCACCCCGGCCACGACCGTGCTGGTCAGCAGGCCGAACTGGCTCGCGGCCACGGCCGCCAGGCCGCCGACCAGCGCGCCGAACAGCCCGGTCACCGCACCGGGCAGCGACCGCTCGGCCACCACGACGGCGGCCACGGTCACCAGGGTGACGAGCATCCCCGGTCTTGGCAGAACACGAACGACCCGCACAAGCAGCAGACGCTACGCGGCGCGGCTGGATTTCCCATCGTCTCGGCGGACAGTCAAAAGGGCAGAAGCTCAGGTGACGGCCTGCGTGCCGCCCGGCTGGACCGGCAGACCGGCCGCCAGGTACTCGCGGAAACCGCCGACCAGGTCCGTCGCCTTCGGCAGTCCGACCTCCTGGAGGTCACGCGCGGCGAGGCTCGACGAGTAGCCCTCGTTGCAGAAGACCACGACCACCGTCTCGGCCGTGAAACCGGGCATGCGGTGCGTGCCGCCCGGGTCGAGCCGCCACTCCAGGACGATCCGCTCGACCGGCACCGCGCCGGGGATCTCGCCCTCGGCCACCCGGTTGTGCAGTGGCCGGATGTCCACCAGCAGGTGGTCGTCCGGCAGCCCGGCCAGGTCGGCGGGGGAGACCCGCGACAGCCGGGCGCGGGCCCTGTCCAGCACGTCGTCGACGGCACTCACGGTTCGACGGGCTCCTTCGCCAGCTCTTCGAGCGAGCGGCGCGGCGGCAGCGGCGGGATCGACGCCGGGATGTCCAGCAGCGACGCGTACTCGCGGGTCGGGACCAGCGGCGGGGAGTACGCGTGCACCGAAGCCGCCGGTTTCGTCGAAGTGTTCCACATCTGGTGGGCATGGCCCGCGCCGAAACCGATCGTCGCGCCGAGACCGTGGGTCTGGCGCCGGATCTCACCCTCCGGGTACCGGTAGGTCTCCGACATCTCGCCGAGCACCACCGAGAACGCGCCGGAGGCGCCGCCGTGGTCGTGGGGCGCGGTGTGCTGGCCCGGGAGCCAGGACAGCAGCCACACCTCCACCTCCTCGGTCAGCGCGAGCCTCGCCCACCACCGCTGCGGGCTGGCGAACCGGACCTGCTCCAGCAGCTCGGTCCCCCTGGTGGCGGCGACGGTCGAGACGAGGTCACGCAGCTGCGCGGGCGTCCACACCGGACTCAGCGGTTGGACGAGCGCGTCGAAGGAAGGCAGTGTGGCCGTGGACATGGTTGTGCTCCAAGGAAAAGATCACCGGACGGGGTTGACTTACGCACCGTCGGTACAGCCGCACGAGGCGACCAGGAGCAGGTCCACCGTGCGGTCACGCCAGCTCATCAGCGACCGGGACACATCCGTGATGTTGGCATGCCCAGCCTGATTGTGGGAAGTCGTCTCATCTTGTGGTACGCGGCACCCGGAACACCAGCAGTGTTCGAGCGGGGACTGCTACGGACTTGCCCGCGTCCACCGGTCTGATGTCGACCGGCTCGCCACGCGGCGTCCCGCTGTCCAGAACGGGCACGTACAGCTCGCCGAAGCCCGCGTCGGGCAGGGTCATCTCGGTCGGCCTGTCGCCCGCGTGCAGGATCACCAGCCAGCTGTCGTCGGGGATCAGCTCGCCGGAGCGGTCGCGGGACAGGCTGGTCGACCCGTCGAGCCACATGCCCAGCGTGCGTCGCTTCTCGTCGAACCAGTCGTGGTCGGTCATCGGCTCGCCGCGTGGCGAGAACCACACCAGGTCCGGCGTGCCGGAGTGCGACGGACGGCCGTCGAAGAACTCCGGCTGGCGCAGCGCGGGCGAGCCCACACGCAGTGCGATCACCTTGCGTGTGAAGGCGATCAGGTCCTCGGCCTGGGGCGAGGGCTCCCACGAGACCCACGACGTCTCGTCGTCGAGGCAGTACGGGTTGTTGTTGCCGCCCTGCGTGCGCCACCGCTCGTCACCCGCGGTGAGCATGGGGGTGCCGGTCGCCAGCAGGAGCGTGGCCAGCAGGTTGCGGGCCTGCCGGTCCCGCAGCGCCAGCACCTCGGGGTCCGTGGTCGGGCCCTCGACCCCGCAGTTCCACGAACGGTTGAAGTCCGCGCCGTCCCGGCCGCGTTCGCCGTTGGCCTCGTTGTGCTTCTCGTTGTAGGACACCAGGTCCCGCAGCGTGAAGCCGTCGTGCGCGGTGACGAAGTTGATCGACGCCCACGGCCGCCGCGTGTTCGCCGCGTACAGGTCCTCCGACCCCGACAGCCGGTAGGCGAGGTCACGCACGTCCACCGCGCCGCGCCAGAAGTCCCGCACGCCGTCCCGGAAGCGGTCGTTCCACTCCGTCCACTGTGGTGCGAACCCGCCGACCCGGTAGCCGTCCGCCGTCGCGTCCCACGGCTCCGCGATCAGCTTGCACTGTGCGAGCGTCGGGTCGACCGTCATGGCCGTCAGCAGCGCGGAGTCCTGGTCGAACCAGCCGCCGCGCGGGCGGCCGAGCGCGCTCGCCAGGTCGAACCGGAACCCGTCGACCCCCAGCTCGTTCGCGAAGTAGCGCAGTGAGTCCGTGACGAGCCGGACCACCGTGAGCGACCCGGGGTTCAGGGTGTTCCCGCAGCCGGTGAGGTCCACAGTGGCGCCGTTGCGGTCGTGCAGGTAGTACGCGGGCGCGTCGAACCCGCGCCACGACAGCGTCGGCCCGGCCACCGAGCCCTCGCACGTGTGGTTGAACACCACGTCGAGGATCACCTCGATGCCCGCGGCGTGCAGTGCGGCCACCATCGTGCGGAACTCGGCGATCTCCCGGCCCGGCTCGCTCGCGTACGCCTCGTGGGGCGCGTGGAAGCCCAGCGTCGAGTAGCCCCAGTAGTTGGCCATCCCGCGTTTGCGCAGCGACGGCTCGTCCGCGATCGTGTGGACCGGCAGCAGCTCGACGGCGGTGATGCCGAGCCGCACGAGGTAGTCGATCACCGCGGGGTGTGCGAGTCCGAGGTACGTGCCGCGCTGGTGCTCGGGCACTTCGGGGTGCAGCCGGGTGAAGCCGCGCACGTGCAGCTCGTAGATCACCGTCTCCCCGAACGGTGTCTCCGGCTTCACGCCCGTGTCCACCCCACCGGGTGACGTGACGACCGAGAGTGGCACGTGCCCGAGCGAGTCGATCGTCGAGGGCCTGCCGCCCATGGGGTCGCCCTCGTAGCCGAGCACCGCCCTCGGGTCGCCGACCGTGCCCGAGATGCGCCGGGCGTACGGGTCGACCAGCAGCTTCGCCGGGTTGCACCGCAGGCCGCGGGACGGCTCGTAGGGCCCGTGCACGCGGTAGCCGTAGCGCTGACCGGGTGTGATGCCGGGCACCAGGCCGTGCCAGATGCCGAACGTGCGCTCGGTGAGCTCGACACGCCGGCGTTCGCTGCCGTCCTCGCCGATCAGGCACAGCTCGACGGCGTCGGCCACCGACGACGCGACCGAGAACCGAACGCCACCGGCCTCGGGGTGCGCCCCCAGGGGGAACGGATGTCCGGGCAGCACGTGGTCGTCGGGCATTCCTCCATCTTGCCCGGCGAAACGTCCGATGATCAGAGCCGGTCGGTGTGATTCTCGTGGGACTCCCCGTGCGCGGAGACAAACCGAGAGCACGGCCCGGCGAACGCTCCTGTTGAATAGGGCACCGTGACGGGATCCGACCTTGACGACCTTGTCGTGCACATGTCCGGCGTTGGCGTCCGCCGCGGGAAGAACCACCTGCTCGCGGACGTGAGCTGGAGAGTAGAGCTGGACGAGCGCTGGGTGATCCTCGGCGCCAACGGTGCGGGCAAGACCACCCTCCTCAGGCTCGCCGCGGCCGAGCTGCACCCGACGACCGGCGAGGTGCACGTCCTCGGCGAGAAGCTCGGCAGGGTCGACGTGTTCGAGCTGCGGCCACGCATCGGCTTCTGCTCGGCCGCCGTGATCGCGCGCGTGCCGCCGCAGGAGAAGGTCATCGACCTGGTGGTGAGCGCCGGCTACGCGGTGCTCGGCCGCTGGCGCGAGGACTACGACCAGCTGGACACCGGCCGCGCGCTCGACCTGTGCGAGGGCCTCGGCATCGGGCACCTCACCGAGCGTGAGTTCGGCACCCTCTCCGAGGGCGAGCGCAAGCGGACGATCATCGCCCGCGCGCTCATGACCGACCCGGAGATGCTGCTGCTCGACGAGCCTGCGGCGGGCCTGGACCTCGGCGGTCGCGAGGACCTGGTCGCCAGGCTGTCCGAGCTGGCGCTCGACGCGGACGCGCCCGCGACGATCCTGGTCACCCACCACGTCGAGGAGATCCCGCCGGGCTTCACGCACCTGCTCCTGGTCGCGGACGGCGCCGTGGTCGCGCAGGGGCTCATCGACGAGGTCCTGACCAGCGAGAACCTGTCCAGGACGTTCGGTCAGGACCTCGAGCTGGACAAGATCGGCGACCGGTACTTCGCGCGGCGGCGGGCCGCGGTCTAGGTTTGGGCAACGTTACTTAGGAGTAGGGAGGCTGCCTGTGGGTGAGTTCGTCAGGCTCGAGGTCGACGGCGGCGTCGGCACCATCCGGTTGGAACGGCCGCCGATGAACGCGCTCAACCGGCAGGTGCAGGAGGAGATCCGCGCCGCGGCGCAGGAGGCGACGCGGCGTGACGACGTGCGCGCGGTGGTCGTCTACGGCGGCGAGAAGGTGTTCGCGGCAGGCGCGGACATCAAGGAGATGGCCGAGATGTCCTACGTGGACATGGCCTCCCGCGCCCGTGAGCTGTCCTCGTCGTTCACTGCCGTCGCCGAGATCCCCAAGCCGACCGTCGCGGCCGTCACCGGCTACGCGCTCGGCGGCGGCCTCGAGCTGGCCCTGTGCTGCGACCGGCGGGTGGCAGGCGACAACGCGAAGGTCGGCCAGCCGGAGATCCTCCTCGGCGTCATCCCGGGTGCGGGCGGCACGCAGCGGCTCGCCCGTCTCGTCGGACCGAGCAGGGCGAAGGACATCGTCTACACGGGCCGGTTCGTCGACGCCACCGAGGCACTGCACATCGGGCTGGTCGACGAGGTCGTCGCGCCGGACGGCGTCTACGAGGCGGCCAGGGCGTGGGCGTCGAAGTTCACCGGTGCGGCCGCCCAGTCCCTCGCCGCCGCGAAGCTGGCCATCGACGGCGGCCTCGACGGCGACCTCGCGAGCGGGCTGCGCCTGGAGAGCCAGCTGTTCGCCGGGCTGTTCGCCACCGAGGACCAGAAGACGGGCATGCGGTCGTTCATCGAGAACGGGCCGGGGAAGGCGAACTTCAGTGGCAAGTGATCCGGCTCCGAACCCGCACGCGACCGAGGCGGAGGTCGAGGCGGCGCGTTCCGATCCCAAGCTCGCGAACGTGCTGTACCACGACTGGGAGGCCGACACCTACGACGAGAAGTGGTCGATCTCCTACGACGAGCGCTGCATCGACTACGCCACCGGCCGGTTTCGCGCAGCTTGCGGAGCGAACGACAAACACGGTCGTGCGGTGGCGGGCGACGAGGACTGGCCCTACGAGCACGCGATGGAGCTGGGCAGCGGCACCGGCTTCTTCCTGCTGAACCTCATGTCCGGCGGGGTGATCAAGAAGGGCTCGGTCACCGACCTGTCACCCGGCATGGTGAGGGTGGCCCTGCGCAACGCGCAGAGCCTCGGCCTCGACGTGGACGGCCGGGTCGCCGACGCCGAGCGGATCCCCTACGACGACAACAGTTTCGACCTGGTCGTCGGGCACGCGGTGCTGCACCACATCCCGGACGTGCCCGCCGCGTTCCGCGAGGTGCTGCGCGTGCTCAAGCCGGGCGGGCGGTTCGTGTTCGCCGGTGAGCCGACGAAGATCGGCGACACCTACGCACGCAAGCTCGGCCAGTTCACGTGGTGGCTGACGACGAACGTGACGAAGCTGCCCGCGCTGTCGGGGTGGCGGCGACCGCAGTCCGAGCTGGACGAGTCGTCGCGGGCGGCGGCACTCGAGGCCGTCGTGGACCTGCACACGTTCGACCCGACCGACCTGGAGCGGATGGCCCGGGACGCCGGTGCGGCGCAGGTGCACGCGCACACCGAGGAGCTGGCCGCCGCGTTGTTCGGCTGGCCGGTGCGGACGTTCGAGGCCGCGGTGCCCCAGGAGCGGCTGACGATGGGCTGGCGGATGTTCGCCTACAAGGCGTGGCTGCGCCTGTCCTGGCTGGACGAGAACGTCCTGCGGAAACTCGCCCCGCGTGACCTCTTCTACAACGTGCTGATCACCGGGACGAAGCCATAACGTACGAGTTCACCCCGGCCGACGTGCGTTTCCTGCGCTCGACGGCCGGGGTTTCCGCTGTCGCGGCGGTCGACGCGCTGCCGCTGACCTCGCAGAGCTACCTGGCCGACGTCGCGACGGCGCGGCGTCTGGTGGGTGCGCGGTCCGGCGCGGTGCTGGAGACCGTGCTGCTGCGCCGCCGCGCGGTGTCCAAAGTGGACTCGCCGGACGCGTGGCTGTTCACCGACACCGCACTCCAGCAGGCGACGCCCGCGTTGGTGGCCCGGCACCGGGCGCGCCGGTTCGCCGGGCGGGACGTGCACGACGTGACGTGCTCGGTCGGCGTGGACCTCGCCGCGCTGGGCGAGGTCGCCGACCGCTGCGTCGGTTCGGACACCGACGACGTCCGGCTGCTGATGGCGGCGGGCAACACCCCGGTGCCCGTGTGCCGCGCCGACGCACTGCGGCCGGTCACCGGCGGCACGGCCGTCTTCGTGGACCCGGCCCGCCGGGACGCCGCGGGTCGCAGGCGCTGGCACGCGGCGGACTTCGTGCCCCCGCTCGACGCGCTCGCCGAGGTGTATCGCGGCCGGGACCTGGCCGTGAAGTGCGCGCCGGGTATGGACTTCGCCGAGCTGCCGTGGGACGGCGAGGTCGAGCTGGTGTCCCTCGACGGTCAGGTGCGTGAGGCGTGCCTGTGGGCGGGAGCCTTCGCGGGCCCGACCCGCCGCGCCACGGTCCTGCGCGGTGACGGCCGCGAGTGGACCGTCACCTCCGACGACCCGGACGACTGCCCGGTCCGCGAGGTGGGGGAGTGGCTCGTCGACCCGGACGGCGCGGTCGTGCGTGCCGGCCTCGTCCGCCAGTACGCGGCCACGCTCGGGTTCGGCCAGTTGGACGAACGCATCGCCTACCTGACCGGCGACACCGAACCGGCGGGCATCCGCGCCTTCCGGGTGCTCGAACACGGCCACTACACGGAGAAGTCACTGCGCCAGACCCTGCGCGGTCGGGGTGTGGGCAGGCTGGAGATCCTCGTGCGAGGTCTGGACGTGGACCCGAACACGTTGCGCCCCAGGCTGAAGCTGTCCGGCCGCGAGTCGGCGACCGTCGTGCTCACGCGTGTGGGGCGAGCACCCATGGCGTATCTGTGCGCGAGCGGCTAACTTCACGCCGGTGACGATCATTTCGGACGTGCTGGTCGGGTTGGTGGCCCTGATCCATCTCTACATCGTGGTCCTGGAGATGTTCCTGTGGACCAAGCCACGCACGAGAGCGGCCTTCGGCCTGACCGCCGAGTTCGCCGAGGAGACCAGGACCCTGGCCGCGAACCAGGGGCTGTACAACGGGTTCCTCGCGCTGGCGCTGATCTGGGGCCTGATCGCCACGGACCCCACGGGCCTCCAGCTGAAGCTGTACGGCCTGGTCTGCGTGATCGTCGCAGGCCTCTACGGCGCGGCGACGGCCTCGAAGCGGATCCTGTACGTGCAGGCCGTGCCGGGCGCCCTCGCACTGATCGCCGTCCTGCTCACTCCCTGACCCCCGACCCTGGCGGTACTGAAGGACGCCTTCGTAACGCTGGGCGTACTGAAGGCGTCCTTCAGTGCACTCCGGCCAGCCGCGAGCCCAGGAACGCACGCACCTCGTCGAGGTCCGCGTCCAGCGCCACGTCGATCTCCCGTGGGGCCTCGTAGATGCGGACCCGGTGGTCCCGCCGGTCACCGATGGTCATGCCGCGGGACGGGCCCAGACCGCAGTCCACGTCGACCGGCATCCGGGTCGTGCGCAGGATGCCCGGCCGGACGGCCTCCGCCACGGCGACCGCGTCGTGGATGACGATGCCGTCGCGGCCGAGGGCCTGCTGGTAGTGCTCCCGGTAGGTGCCGGACATCCGCACCAGCGTCTCGCCGACCGCGCCGCTCGTCCCCAGCCGGTCGAGCCACGCGCCGTCGACCGCGCAGCGGGTCGTCAGGTCCAACGGCACCAGCGTGACCGGCACCGACTCCTCCACCAGCACGCGCCGCGCGGCCTCCGGGTCGCTCCAGACGTTGAACTCGGCCGCCGCGGTCACGTTGCCGCCGTCGATGCCGCCACCCATGACGACGAGCCGCTCGATCTTGCTCCGCACGCCCGGGTGTGCGGCGAGCAGCAGCGCGATGTTCGTGAGCGGGCCGATCGGCGCGATCACCACCGGCTCGGACGACTCTTCGAGCAACCGCACCAGCATCGACACGGCGTCGACGCCCGCGAGGCCCGTCGCCCGCTCCGGCAGCGTGTCGGCCAGACCGGAGAGGCCGTCCTCGCCGTGCACGTGCACCGCCAGGTGCGGGTGTGGTTGCACGAGCGGCCGGTCGGCACCCGCGGCCACCGGCACGTCCTCGCGCCCGCACAGTGCGAGCACGCGCAGTGCGTTGCGGGTGGTGTCGGCGAGGCCGACGTTGCCGAACACCGTGGTCACCCCGATCAGCTCCACCTCGGGGCTCGCGCAGGCCAGCGCGATCGCGTACGCGTCGTCGATACCGGGGTCCGTGTCGATGATCAGGCGAGTCACTTGTCAGACCGTACAGCGAAAAGGCACCACAGCTGACCGCCGGCCGCGACCGTCATGACCGCGACGACCACCGCGGCGGGGAGCCACGGCGACACCACGGCGCCCGCCAGCGGCAGGGCAACGGCCAGAGCCCGTAGCGGCCACAGTCTCGTATGTGCCGCAAGGAGGTTGACGACCAGCAGGAACGCGGCGAGCCCACCGCACATGAGCCAGGTGTTGGGGCCGTTGAGGTGCTCGGAGGGGTGGCCGACGGCCACGCCGAGCCCGGCGGCGATCGTCGTGACCGACGCGATCACCACGAAGTGCGCGGGCAGCACGAGCGCGGGCGGGAGCCGCGACTCCTCGGCGAAGCCGTACCGGACGTTCAGGCCCCACAACGTGATCAGCAGGAGGAACCCCGCCACCATCGCGAGCCGCAGCAGCCACTCGTCGACGCCGCCCGGCCGCCAGTCCTCGATCTCCGCGACCGCGCCGACGCCCTGCAGCATGGCCTCGCCGAGCACGATGATCACGAACAGCCCGAGCCGCTCACCGAGGTGCCCCGCGTTCAGGTGGGCGGCGACGACCGTGAAGTCGGGTGCCTCCCGCCGCCCCTTGGACGCCCGCCTGCGCGCCTGCTCGGCACGCTCGTTCATGCGCGCGAGCATCTCGCTCTGGTCGGCGCGGCTGCCGAGCATGCTGGCGGCCATGGTCATCGCGACGCCGAAGAGCCAGAGTCCGAGCTTCCACCACGGGTCGTTCACCCAGAAGGAGACGATCCACGGCACGAGCCCGGCGTTCTGGGAGGCGGCCGTCCAGGACAGCAGGACGCTCCCGGAGCTGCGGAACGCGCCGGTGCCGACCGCGTTGGTGATGAGGTAGGCGGCCGCGAACAGGTCGGCCCGCCCGTCCATGCTGTGCGGCACCGCGGCGGCCATCGTGGCGATGCCCGCCATGCCGAAGAACATCGCCCGCAGGTGCACCTTGTCGGCCGCGACGTTCGAGTAGAGCGTGAAGGTCGTCCACAGCAGCCAGATCGCGAGGTAGAGCGCGAAGAAGGTCGTGATGTCGAGGCCGTCGGGACCGTGGTGCGCGTCGCCGTGGAGCAGGTGGGCGAGCTGGTTGACGGCGACCACGACGACGAGGTCGAAGAACAGCTCCAGCCAGCTGGCGTGGCGCTCTTCCGTGGTCGCTGGCTCGGTCATGTCAGGCAGGCTAGCGCCGTCGGATACGGTCACGAACCATGACATCCATGTGGGGTTCGCCGGTGGCCGACCGGGTCCGGGACTGGCGCCGCTCCCGCCGCGACCCGAACCAGGCCCGCTTCCTGACGAAGGACTCGCTGCGGTGGGTGGTCCGCAACCGCGCGTGGACGCCGTGGTACCTGGTGCGGTACTGGCGGCTGGTGAAGTTCCGGCTCGCCAACCCGCACGTGGTCCTGCGCGGCATGGTGTTCCTGGGCAAGGACCTGGACGTCCACTGCCGTCCCGGTTACGGCCGCATGGAGATCGGCCGCTGGGTCCACATCGGCGACGGCAACGCCATCCGCTGCCACGAGGGCTCGTTACGCATCGGCGACAAGGCCGTGTTCGGCAGGCAGAACGTGATCAACTGCTACCTGGACATCGAGCTGGGCGAGGCCGCGCTGGTCGCCGACTGGGTGTACATCTGTGACTTCGACCACGTGACCGCGGACATCCACCAGCCGATCAAGGACCAGGGCATCGTGAAGGCCCCCGTCCGCATCGGCCCGGACACGTGGCTGTGCACGAAGGTGACGGTGACCAAGGGCAGCCGCATCGGCCGGGGCGTGGTCGTCGGTGCCCACGCGGTGGTGAAGGGCGACATCCCGGACTACGCCGTGGCGGCAGGCATCCCCGCCAAGATCGTCCGCGACCGCCGTTCCGCCTACGAGGCGGACGCCGGCCGCCGGGCAGCCGTGGCGGACATGTCCCGCAAGGCAGCGGCAGCACTGAAGAAGACCCTGGAGACCCACAACGAGCCCGCCGCCGACCTGCACTGATGGGCCCCTTCCTTACGCCCAGCGTTACGAAGGCGTCCTTCAGTGCAGGCGGGGACCGGGGCCGGGAGCGCGACGCTAGGGGGTGAAGGCGTTGCCCGTCGCGATCTTGGGGCGGCCCAGTGGGGGGCGGTCGCGGACCTCGGCCGTTCGGTAGACCTCCGCGGTCTGTTCGGCGATGCCCTGCCACGCGAACTCCGTGCCGAGCCGGGCCTTCGCCGCGCGGGCACGCCTCGCCGCGCTCGCCGGGTCCGTCAGCACCTGCCGCACCGCCGACGCGATGCCCTCCACGTCACCGGGCGTCACCGACAGCCCGGTCACGCCGTCGACCACCAGCTCCGCCAGCCCGCCTGCCGTCGACGCCACCAGTGGCGCACCCGCCGCGGCGGCCTCCAGCGCCACGATGCCGAACGGCTCGTACCGCGACGGCAGCACCACCGCATCCGCCGCCGCGAGCAGCGCCACCAGCGCACGGTCGGGCAGGTGCCCCACGAAGTCCACCGACCGTCGCACCCGCAGCTTCCTGGCCTGCTCCACCAGCGCGGTCGCCTGCCGGCCCTGCCCAGCGACCACCAGCCGCGTCCCCGGGAACGCCCGCCGGACCCTCGGCAGGGACGCGAGCAGGTCGTGCACGCCCTTCTCCCACTCCAGCCGCCCGAAGTACACGACCACCGGTTCACCATCGGGTGAGTACCGCGCCCGGGCGGCCCGCACCGACGCCGGGGACGGCCGCCAGCCACGCGGGGAGATCCCGTTGTGGATCACGGTCGGGTCCGACACCTCGAACAGGTGGGTCACCTCGGCCCGC
This sequence comes from Actinophytocola oryzae, assembly GCF_004364325.1. Lineage (GTDB taxonomy): Bacteria > Actinomycetota > Actinomycetes > Mycobacteriales > Pseudonocardiaceae > Actinophytocola > Actinophytocola oryzae. Next base: position 564,659 of record NZ_SOCP01000004.1, read on the forward strand.
ATCGACGCCGAACACGTGACCAACGCGTCGGCCCGGTTCGCCAACCACCACTCGACCGAGTGGATCTGCTGGTTCAGCGGCTGCGACAGCCACCCGCTGTGCCTGCCCGCCTCGGTCGCGTGGATCGTCGCCACGAGCGGCACGTCGAAGAAGTCGGCCAGGGCCACCGCCGGATGGGTCACCAGCCAGTCGTGTGCGTGCACGACGTCCGGCCGCCAGGCCAGGCCGAGGCCTGCGCGGATCAACGCGTGGCCCATCGCGAGCGTCCACGCGACCAGGTCCTTCTCGAACGTCAGGTGCGTCGGGTCCTCGGCGACCCTGACCACCCGCACACCGTCGTGCTCGGTGTCCGAGGTCGGGTGGGTCAGCGCGTCCGTGCCCGCCTCGTGCCTGCACAGCACGACCACCTCGTGCCCCGGCGCCACCAGGTTCGTCGCCAGCGCGTGGACGTGCCTGCCAAGACCGCCGACCACCACCGGCGGGTACTCCCACGACAGCATCAGCACACGCATCAGACCAGCAACCCCCGTGCGTCGAGTCGCCCGAACAGGCCGTCCTCGGCTCGCAGTGCCTCCGTGCGGGCGAACCGTGACGGGTGGTCCGCGCGCAGCAGCGCGGCCAGCTCGGCGAAGCGGTCGCCGTGCACCTTCGCACGGCGCCTCGCGTAGTCGGCGGCCGAGTCCTTGGTGACCATGAACGCCCAGTCACTCGACAGGGTCAGCAACGCCTCGCGCACGAGCTGGTCCCGCACCGGGTCCCGCCACGCGACCGGTGGTACGCCCAGCAGCTCCTCCTGCAGCGACGCGCCCGCCGTCACCAGGTCGGACACCTGCTCGCCGTCCCACACGCGCCAGTCCTTGCCGGAGCCCCACGACGACGCGGGCAACGACACCGCAGGACCCACGTGTCCCGCCGCAAGCGCGCCCCGCAGTGTCGTCACCCGCACGCCGACAGTCGGCAGCGCACGCAGAACGGCCGACAGCCAGGCCGGGCCCTCGTGCCACCAGTGGCCGAACAGCTCGGTGTCGTACGCGGCGACCACCATGCCGGGCCGGTCGTGCGCGGACCGCAGCGCACGCAGCCGGGAGACCACGGTGTCCACGAAGTCGGCGGCGTGCCGCGTGACCGACGCGGCGGCCAGAACCGGGTCGTACGGCCGTTTCTCGTGCGGCGGCACGTGTTTTCCGGTCACCCGTGACGGTTTCAGGCCGCTGGGGTGGTCGAAGGTGTGGAAGTCGCGGTACGCGGGGTCGCCCGGGTAGCCGGCCTTCGGCGACCACACCCGGTAGGTCACCTCGAGGTCGCGGCCGAAGCACATGACGTCCGAGGAGCCGACCGGGCGCGCCGCGTGCGTGTCGCCGTGCAGGGCAGGGCCGTCCACGAGGAACCGCTCGACGCCCGCCGCCGCGTAGCCCTCCTCCATGCCCGGCGCGTAACCGCACTCCGGCGCCCAGATGCCGGCAGGCGCGCGACCGACCCGCAGCGCGGTGTCGGCGAGCCCGGACCGCAGCGCGAACGACCGCACGCGTGGATCGAGCAGGGGCTGGAACGGGTGCGTCAGCGGACCACCGAGCAGCTCGATCACGTCGTCGTCGACCAGCGAGCGCAGCAGCGGGGAGAACCCGTGGCGCCAGCGGGACTCGAACGTCTCCAGCGCGGTGCCCGCCGCGCGGAACTCCGCTGCCGCCAGGTCCTTCAGCTGGGGGTCACTCCATCGGGTGGCCGCGAACTGTGCTCGCAACTGCCAGTTGCCGAGCCAGTCGTGGCACGCCCGCAACGCGTGCGGGTCGTCGAGCTGCGCGGCCAGCACGGGGGTCACGCCGAGGGTCAGCACGTCGCGGTGCCCGTCGACGGCGAGGCGTTCGAGCAGGTCGACCAGCGGCAGGTAGGAGTGCGCCCACGCCTGGTAGAGCCATTCCTCGCCGACCGGCCACGTGCCGTGGTGGGGGAGCCAGGGCAGGTGGCTGTGCAGCACGAGGCAGAACGTGCCTTCGTCTTCGGTCATGGACGTACCGCCACGGCGACGACGTCCAGGCTGGACTCCAGGTCGTCGGTCGTGATGGCGAAGTCGGCCGCCGTGACCGAGGCGACCGCGTCCAGCAGCTCGGCCGGCCACGGCTCACCGGAGACCGCGACGGCCACCTGCGCGTCGATCAGCGATCCGCCGAGCGAGGCGTCCAGTGCGCGCAACCGGGTGCCGTGCCGAAGCCCCGCGAGGTACTCGAGGTCAAAACCCGTGTCCCGCAACAGGTCCGCCAGCTCCGCGGGCGCCAGCTCCCTGGTGTGGAAGGGGTTCAGCGGTGTGTCGCGGCCGGGGGAGAAGGTGAGCCGGTTCGGTGTCGTGACCAGCAGCCTGCTGCCGGGGCGCAGGACGCGAAGGCACTCCAGCAGGAACCCTTCCTGGTCCCAGAGGTGCTCGATCACCTGGAAGTTGACCACGACGTCCACAGTGGACGACCGCACCGGCAGCGCCGCGAGGTTGGCCCGCGCGGGGTACACGGCCGGGTAGGTGCGTGCGACGTGCCGCAGCGTCGGCGCGTCGTAGTCGAGCCCGAGCACCCCGGCCGCGCCACGAGCGAGCAGGTCAGCGCCGTAGCCCTCGCCGCAGCCGGTCTCCAGCACGAACGCGTCCACGCAGTACGGCCCCAACGCCAGATACGCGGCCTCGTGTCGCCGGAACCAGTAGTTCTCCGCGACGATTCCGGGCACGGTTCGCTCCCCGGTCAGGGGAAGCCGCGACACCGCAGGCTCGGTTTCCATTCGCCGCAGGCTACTGCATAGTAGGAATTCTCAGGTCGGCGAAACGGTGATCCCGACCGCGCCGGGCCCGAGGTGGACCCCGATCGTCGAGCTGACCTCGGTGAACGTGATCTCGCGGACCCCGGGCAGCTTCGGCTTGAGCCGGTCGGCGAGCCGCTCCGCGCGGTCGAGCGCGCCGAAGTGCTCGATCGCGACGTCGACCGCCTGTCCGTTGGCCTTCTTGGCCGCCCGGTCGACCAGCCTGCGCATCGCACGTTCGGTGCCCAGCACCCGGTCCAGCGGCGTGACCTGCCCGTTCTTCATGGTGAGCAGCGGCTTCAGCGACAGCGCGCTGCCGATGAGCGCGGCGGCGGCGCCGATGCGGCCACCCTTGCGCAGGTACTCGAGGGTGTCGACGTAGATCAGCTCGGCGGCGCCCTCCAGCCTGCGGGCGAGCATGTCCATCACCCGTCTGGGCCCGCCACCCGCGCCTGCCACCCGGGCGGCGGCCAGCACCGCGAAGCCGAGGCTCATGCCGGTGGTGCGCGAGTCGACGACGTGTACGGGCACGGGGCTGCGCGCGGCGATCTTCTTCGCCAGGTCGTAGGTCTCGGACTGCTTGCTCGAGATGTGGACGGACACGACCTCCTCCGCGCCACGTGCCGCCTGCTGCTCGTACGCCCACGCCAGACCCGCTGGATCGGGCGGGGACGTGGACACGTCCATGTCGCCCTCCAGCGCTCTGACCAGCACGTCCTTCGGCACGTTGTGCTCCGACCGGGTGTACTGCCCGATCCTGATCTGGGTCGGCACCACGGTGATGCCCCACTGGGTGGCGAGGGACACGGGGATGCACGAGGTGGAGTCTGTAACCAAACCAACACGGCCCTGCATACAAAGAGGCTAACCAATGACTCCAAGTGGGCGCTTAAGGCCGGCTAACCGCCACGGTGTGTGCACTGTCACGGCGCCGCGCGTTCCACCTGGATTGCCCACCGGCTACTGATGAGTAACATCGGCCTCAACGGACAGAACTCGACGTACAGCCGTATTCTCCGCGCTAGCGGCTCGTAACCCGGGAGGTCGGAGTAGACCCATGCCTAACATCGTCGTCTTGGTGAAACAAGTGCCGGACACCTACTCGGAGCGCAAGCTCTCCGACTCCGACCACACGCTGGACCGGGACTCGGCCGACGCGGTGCTCGACGAGATCAACGAGCGCGCCGTCGAGGAGGCGCTCGTGATCAAGGAAGCCCACGACGGCGAGGTCACCGTGCTCACCGTCGGCCCGGACCGCGCGACCGACGCGATCCGCAAGGCGCTGTCGATGGGTGCCGACAAGGCCGTCCACGTGGTCGACGACTCGCTCCACGGCTCCGACCTGCTGCAGACGGCCAAGGTGATCGCGGCCGCCATCACGAACGTCGGCGACGTCGACCTCGTCATCGCCGGTAACGAGGCCTCCGACGGCCAGGGTGGTGCCGTGCCCGCCGTCATCGCCGAGATCCTCGGCTTCCCGCAGCTCACGCACGCCCGCAAGGTCGAGCTGGACGGGACCACCCTGAAGGTGACCCGCGAGACCGACGAGGGCCTCACGCACCTCGAGGCGTCGCTCCCCGCCGTGGTCAGTGTCAGCGAGAAGATCAACGAGCCGAGGTACCCGTCCTTCAAGGGCATCATGGCCGCGAAGAAGAAGCCGGTCGAGATGCTGTCCGTCGGCGACCTCTCCGTCGACGACGTCGGCCTCGCAGCCGCGTGGTCCTCGGTCGTCGAGGCCTCGCCCAAGCCGCCGCGCGAGGCGGGCCAGCGCGTCGAGGACGACGGTGACGGCGGCGTGAAGGCCGCCGAGTACCTCGTGTCGCAGAAGTTGATCTGAGGAGGGTTACCAATGGCTGAGGTTCTCGTCCTCGTCGATCACACTGACGGCGAGGTAAAGAAGGTCACGTTCGAGCTGCTCACGGCCGCCCGTGCGCTCGGCGAGCCGTCCGCGGTGGTCGTCGGCGCACCCGGCACCGCCGCGAAGCTCACCGAGCAGCTCGGTTCCTACGGCGCGGAGAAGGTGTACGTCGCCGAGTCCGACGACGCGGCGGGCTTCCTCGTGACGCCGCACGTCAACGTGCTCGAGTCGCTCGTCTCGTCCGTGTCGCCCGCCGCCGTGCTGGTGTCGGCCTCCGCGGACGGCAAGGAGATCTCGGGTCGGCTGGCGTACCGCATCGGTGGCGGCCTGCTCTCCGACGTCGTCGGGGTCGACGGGGACGGCACGGTCACCAAGTCGATCTTCGGTGGCGCGTTCGTCGTGAAGTCGAAGTCCACGCAGGGTGTGCCGGTCATCTCGGTGCGACCGGGTGGCATCGAGGCGTCGCAGGCGCAGGGCGCGGCGACTGAGTCGTCCGTCGAGGTGCCCGCGTCCGACCCCGCGAAGTCCGCCAGGATCACCGGCCGCGAGCCTGCCGCGGGCGGCGACCGCCCCGAGCTGACCGAGGCGTCGGTCGTCGTGTCCGGCGGCCGAGGTGTCGGCTCGGCCGAGAGCTTCGACGTCGTGGAGAAGCTGGCCGACGCGCTCGGCGCCGCGGTCGGCGCGTCCCGCGCGGCGGTCGACTCCGGCTACTACCCGGCGCAGTTCCAGGTCGGGCAGACGGGCAAGACGGTGTCCCCGCAGTTGTACATCGCGCTCGGCATCTCCGGTGCGATCCAGCACCGGGCGGGCATGCAGACGTCGAAGACCATCGTGGCGGTGAACAAGGACGCGGAGGCCCCGATCTTCGAGATCGCGGACTACGGCGTCGTGGGCGACCTGTTCAAGGTGGCGCCCCAGCTCACCGAGGAAGTACAGAAGCGCAAGTAGCCCGGCTTTCGAGAGGCCGCCACGGGGTTCCGTGGCGGCCTCTCAGCTTGTTCTCAGGAATGTTCACCGGGCAGCCATGCCCTTGTCATCGGAACAGGCACGTGGGGTTTCCCGGGCACCGCGTACACCTGGGGGCATGACGCAGGCACAGCTTCTCGTCAGCACCGCGGGTCAAGGGGCGACCACGCCCCGCTACTCACTCCTCGTCGCCAGAGAAGGCGAAGAAGTCCTTGCCGCACAACGGCTTCGCTACCAGGTGTTCGGCGAGGAGATGGGGGCCACCCTCCACACCGCCAGCCCAGGGCTGGACATAGACGCGTTCGACGAGCACTGCGACCACCTCGTGGTGCGCGAGGACGCGACAGGGGAGATCGTCGGCTGCTACCGCATGCTGCCGCCCGAGCGGGCGCCCGAAGCCGGGATGCTCTACGCCGAGACCGAGTTCGACCTCCGCAACCTCGCGCCACTGAAGAACAGCCTCGTCGAGACGGGCCGGTCCTGTGTCCACCCCGACCACCGCACCGGCGCGGTCGTGAGCCTGGTCTGGGCGGGCATCGCCCGCTACATGCTCCTCTCCGGACACTCCTGGCTCGCAGGCTGCGCCTCGGTGCCCCTCCAGGACGGCGGCAGCCTCGTCGCCGGTGTGTGGGAGACCGTGCGGCGCAAGCACTTCGCGCCGGAGGAGTACCGTGTCCGGCCGCTGCGCCCGTGGGACCCGACCGGTGTCGAGGTGCCACGTCGGACGGCCATCCCCGCGCTGCTCAAGGGATACCTGCGCCTCGGCGCCTGGGTGTGCGGCGCGCCCGCCGTCGACGCGGACTTCGGCGTCGCGGACCTGTTCGTCCTCCTCGGTCTCCACCGGGTGGACAAGCGCTACCTCGCCTACTTCCTCGGTGAACACGCATGAACCACGCCTGGTGGCCGCACTCGCCGTGCGGGTCCGGATGCCTCGGCGGCCAGGAGCCGACCGTCGGGCGGTTCCTCCGCGTACTGCGGCTCACCGCGGTCGTCACCGTCGTCCTGCTGAGCCTCCTCAGCGTGCTCGTGCTGCCCTTCATCGGCAGCAGGGGCCGGTACGGGGTCACCAGGGCGATCTTCCGGGGTGTCCTCGCCGCGATGGGCGTGCGGCTCGTCGTCCACGGCAGGATCCCCGGACCGGGCCGCGGGACGCTCGTCGTCAACAACCACACGTCCTGGCTGGACATCGTCGCCATCAACGCCGTCCGGCCGATGCGTGCCGTGGCCAAGAAGGACATCGCGTCCTGGCCGGTGCTCGGCTGGCTCGTGTCCGCGGCCGGGTCGGTCTACGTCGACCGCGAGCACATCAGGACGCTGCCCGGCACGGTCGGCAGGCTCGCCGACGCACTGCGGGCGGGCTCGATGGTCAACGTGACCCCTGAGGGCACCACCTGGTGCGGCCTCACCCACGGGCACTTCCGCCCGGCGCTGTTCCAGGCCGCCATCGACGGCGGCGTGCCCGTCCTGCCCGTCGCGCTGCGGTTCCGCATGCGGACCGGGGACACGACCACCGCGCCCGCGTTCATCGGCGACGAGACCATCATCGACTCCGTCCGGCGCACCGCTGCGCTGCGTGGCCTCCTGCTAGAGGTGCACGTCCTGGACGAGATCGCGCCGGGCAGGGCGCAGGACCGCCGCGAGCTGGCCGGGCTGGCCGAGCGCGCCGTCGACGACGTGCTGGTGCCCGCCGAGCTGCCCGCCGAAAAGCACTGGACCTCCAGCGCGGTGGAGGTAGCACGATAGGCGGGTGACCATCGACAGCACGGCAGAGCGAGCCGAAGAACAGGTTGCCCCGCTGTCGGTCTGGTCCGGCAGGTACCGCGCCACCACCGTCGGCATGCTGACGCTGGTCACCATCGCCGCGTTCGAGCACCTCGGCGTCAGCACCGCGATGCCGAGGATGGTGGCCGAGCTGCACGGCGAGGCCCTCTACTCCTGGCCGTTCACCGCGTTCCTCGCCGCCAGCGTGATGGCCACCGTCCTGTCCGGAAGGTTCTGCGACCGGTTCGGCCCCGGCCGCGCGCTCGTCACCGGTCCGGGGCTGTTCCTCGCCGGGCTCGTCGCCTCCGGGTTCGCGACCGGCATGCCGGTGCTGCTCGTCGGCCGGGTCCTGCAGGGCCTCGGCCTCGGCACCCAGACCGTGGCGATCTACGTGCTCGTCGCGCTCGTCTACCCGAACCGCTCCCGCGCGGCCGTGTTCGGCCTGCTCGCCGCGGCATGGGTCGTGCCGTCGCTCGTCGGGCCGACCGCCGCCGGCCTCATCACCGAGCACGTCGGCTGGCGGTGGGTGTTCCTCGGCATCGCGCCGTTCGCGCTGCTGGGTGTCCTGTTGCTACTGCCCGTGATCCGCACGCTCCCCGACCACGTCCGGGACGAGGATCAAGCCGTGCGCCGGGGACTCGGCGTGGCCGCGGTCGCCACCGCGTTCGGGATCGCCGCGTTGACGTGGGCCGCGCAGCACCCCTCGTTCGGCATGATCTGGCTGGGCGTTGCCGGTCTCGCCGCGCTGGTGCCCGCCCTGCGGATCCTCATGCCGCGCGGCACCTTCACCGCGAGGCCGGGGCTCCCCGCGACCGTCCTCATGCGTGGCCTGCTGGCCGGCGCGTTCTTCGGTGTCGAGGCGTACGTACCGCTCACGCTCAGTTCCGTGCACGGGTTCTCACCCGCGATGTCCGGGGTGCCGCTGACCGTCGGTGCGATCGGCTGGGCGGGTGCCTCGCACTGGCAGGGCCGCAAGCCCGACCTCGACAGGGTGAGGCTCATCCGGCTGGGGCTGGTCGCCCTGGCCGCCGCGCTCGCCTGCATGACCCTGGTGGGCGCCGACTGGGGCCTCGCGTGGCTCGTCCTGCCGTTCTGGCTGGTCGCGGGCACCGCCATGGGCCTGTCGTACCCGTCCATCAACGTGCTGTCCCTCGACTACGCCGTGCCGGGTGACCGAGGGTTCGTGTCCTCGGCACTGCAGGTCAACGACATGACCTTCTCGGCGATCTCCGTCGGGCTCGGCGGCGTGATGCTGGCCACGTTCGCGTCGACCGAGGCGCCGTCGGCCGCGATCGTGCCGCTCGACCTGCTGCTCGCCTGTCTGGCGCTGTTCGGCGCGTGCGTGTTCAGGCCGCTACGACAAGCCTCATGACCGAAATTCGCCCGGCGCGGTCTACCCTTGACCCGAGATGACTTCCTACCTCGACCACGCGGCCACGACGCCCATGCTGCCAGAAGCGGTGGCGGCGATGACGGCCCTGCTCAGTGACGCGCGGCATGCCCGTGGCAACGCGTCGTCGCTGCACACCTCGGGCCGGCGCGCCCGCCGCATGATCGAGGAGGCGCGCGAGGACATCGCCGCCGCGCTGGGCGCGAGACCGTCCGAGGTGATCTTCACCGCGGGCGGCACCGAGAGTGACAACCTCGCGATCAAGGGCATCTACTGGGCCCGCCGCGCCGCCGACCCCGCCCGCAAGCGTTTGCTCGTCTCGAGCGTCGAGCACCACGCGGTACTGGACGCGGCGGAGTGGCTGGTCGAGCACGAGGGCGCCGAGCTGACGCTGCTGGAGGTCGACGCGTTCGGCCGCGTGCACGACGACACGCTGCGTGCCGCGATCGCCGAGGACCCGGCCGGTGTTGCCATGGTCAGCGTCATGTGGGCCAACAACGAGGTCGGCACGGTCAACCCGGTCCGCGAGCTGGCCACGACGTGTGCCGAGCAGGGCATCCCGTTCCACACCGACGCCGTGCAGGCCGTCGGCACGCTGCCGGTCGACTTCGCGGCGTCCATGGCGTCCGCGCTCACCCTCACCGGGCACAAGCTCGGCGGTCCGTTCGGGGTCGGCGTGCTGCTGCTCGGCCGCGAGGTGGCGTGCACGCCGGTGTCGCACGGCGGGGGACAGGAGCGCGAGGTCCGGTCCGGCACGCTGGACGTGCCCTCGGTCGTGGCGCTGGCCGCCGCCGTCCGCGCGGCCGTCGACGCCAGGCCGGACGAGGCGACCCGCGTCGCCGCGTTGCGCGACGAGCTGGTCACCGCGATCCGCGAGATCGTGCCGGACGCCGTGCTCAACGGCGACCCCGGTCAGTACGACGTGGACGGAGGGCCGTCGAGGCTGCCCGGCAACGTCCACTTCACGTTCCCCGGCTGTGCCGGCGACAGCCTGCTGATGCTGTTGGACGCACGCGGGATCGAGTGCTCGACCGGATCGGCGTGCACCGCCGGGGTCGCGCAGCCGAGCCACGTGCTGCTCGCCATGGACGTCGAGCCCGCCCAGGCCCGCAGCTCGCTGCGGTTCTCGCTCGGCCACACCTCGACGGCCGCCGACGTCCGCGCGGTGGCCGAGGCCATCGGTCCGGTCGTCGAGCGCGCCCGCAACGCCGGGCTGGTGAACCTCCGCAGGGCCGCGTCGAAAGTAGAGATATCTTGAGGGTTCTTGCTGCCATGTCCGGTGGCGTCGACTCCGCCGTGGCCGCGGCACGCGCTGTCGACGCCGGTCACGACGTCACCGGCGTGCATCTCGCGCTGTCCGCGAAGCCCGGCACACTGCGTACGGGTGCGCGTGGCTGCTGCACGGTCGAGGACGCGCACGACGCCCGCCGCGTCGCCGACATCCTCGGGATCCCCTTCTACGTGTGGGACTTCGCGGAGCGGTTCACCGAGGACGTCGTCGAGGACTTCGTCGCGGAGTACGCGGCGGGCCGCACCCCCAACCCCTGCCTGAAGTGCAACGAGCGCATCAAGTTCGCCGCACTGCTCGACAAGGCGATCGCACTCGGCTTCGACGCCGTGGCGACCGGGCACTACGCCCGACTGTCCCTTGTGGACGGACGACCGGAGCTGCGGCGCAGTGCCGACGACGGCAAGGACCAGTCCTACGTCCTCGCCTCGCTGCGCGAGGACCAGCTGCGGTACGCCATGTTCCCGCTCGGCGGCTCGGTCAAGGCGGACGTGCGCGCGGAGGCGACGGAACGCGGCCTCGCCGTCGCGGGCAAGCCCGACAGCCATGACATCTGCTTCATCCCCGACGGCGACACCCGCTCGTTCCTCGAGCGACACCTCGGCGAGCGGCCGGGCGCACTGGTCGACGACGAGACCGGCGCGGTCCTCGGCGCCCACTCGGGCGTGCACGGCTTCACGGTCGGGCAGCGGCACGGGCTGGGCCTGCGGGTCCCGGCGGAGGACGGCCGGCCGAGGTACGTGCTGTCACTCGAGCCGGTGAGTGGCAACGTGCGCGTGGGTGCCGCGGAGAAACTCGCGGTTACCAGAATCGTTGGCAGCGGGCCGACCTGGCCCTCCGGTGTGGCTGTGGCGGACGGTGTCCGTTGCGTGGCGCAGGTTCGCGCGCACGGCGGCACGGCACCGGGTGTCGCGTCCACTGTGGACGGACAACTGGTGGTCCGCCTCGACGAGGAACTACGGGGCGTGGCGCCAGGGCAGGCCGTTGTGCTCTATCGCCAGGACCAAAAGGGTGACGTGGTGCTCGCGAGCGCCACGATCGTGTCGACTGAGTAACCAAATACGGCACCATTTGGTGCATGGGCGTTACGCCAGGCGAGGGATCATCGACTTACGGGGTGCGCGACACAGCCACTCGTCAGGAGTTGATTCATGACCACCGCGTCCTCCAGCGGCAACGGCAGCAGTCACCAGCCGAAACCGCCGCGTCAACTGATGCCCGACGCGATCACCATCCCGGCCGAGATCCTCACCCGCCACCGGGCTCGCGTGCTCGACCCGACCACCGCGGTCAAGACCAAGGACGGGAAGTGGCCGCTGTCGACCGTGTACCGGTCGGACGTGATGCTCGTCCCGGCAGGGGACGTCAGGAAGCTGCGGGACTCGAAGGCAAGGCCGGCCCCGGAGGAGGACATCAACGGGGTGCTCGGCCGGATCGGTCTCGAACTGCGCCCGCCGCGGGACGAGGGCTGGAACAGCGTCGTCGACGCCCTGCCGGAGAACGTGGGCGTCCCGGTGCCGCTGAAGTGGCGCGACGACCAGCCCGCCGACCGCGCGCCTGACCCGTGGGCAGGCTACGTCGTGCTGCAGGACGCGCTCGGCGAACGGGTGGCGAACTACGGCCTCGACCACCTCCTGATGCCCGCGTCGATCACGGTCGGGGGAGCCCCGGTGGCGCACGGTCCCAGTACCGGGACTCCGGTCGCACACGGCCCGAGCGTGGACGGCGGGATCGTCATGCACACCGGTGATCGCAACCCGGTCGCGGTCCTCATGCCGAAGCCCGTCCGTCCGAAGGCGGAGTTTCTGCCCGGCGGCCGGCGGCCGGTGGTGGCCGTGCTGGACACCGGTATCGGGCCGCACCCGTGGTGGGACGACCAGGACCCCACCGACCCGATCTACGAGGTGTCCCAGGACTTCCAGGACCAGCTCGCCAGCGTCGAGCTCGGCATCGGCCAGTTGAGCCCGACCCAGCCGAGCCCTCTGTCGAGCCCGTTCGAGACGCAGGACGAGATCGATCCGCTGCTCGGTCTGATCGACGCGCACTCCGGCCACGGCACGTTCGTGTCCGGCCTCGTGCACCAGCTGTGTCCCGCCGCGAAGATCCTCTCGCTGCGCGTGTTGCACAGCGACGGGTTCTCGACGGAGAGCGCCGTGGTGCTCGCGCTGAACTGGCTGCTGGACCAGGTGGCCAACCACGGGCGGCAGATCGACGTCGTGTCGATGTCGCTGGGTTTCTACGCGGAGACGGCCACCGTGCCGGAGGTCCAGCAGGTGCGCGGGCTCATCGAGCAGCTCACCGGCCTCGGCGTACTCGTGGTGTCCGCCGCGGGCAACGACGCCACCACGCGGCCGTTCATGCCTGCCGCGTTCGCTCGCGGTACGGGCAGTGCGGCGGGCGGCGTCGAGCTGCTCGGTGCGGTCGGCGCTCGCAACGCGGCGGGCGACACGACGGCGGCGTTCAGCAACTGGGGTGAGTGGATCACCCTGTGGGCGCCGGGAGACGCGTTGGTCAGCACGGTGCCGGTGTGGGAGGGCGCCGCGGAGGGCGGGCTCGCACTCCTCGACGGGGCCGGTCTCGGGCCGGACGTGCGCACCGCCCCCGACCCGGACGACCTCCGCACGGGCTTCGCCGTGTGGGCGGGCACGTCGTTCGCCACACCGGTGATCGCAGGCATGCTCGCGAACGCCCTGACCGAGGGAGAGATGCTCGTGACCGGCGAGTCCGCGGGCGTCGACCGGGCGCGGGGGGCGCTGAAGGCGGTGAACCGTCAGCTCGTCGAGCGTGGCTGGAAGAAGCGGACGCCCGTTTTGGTGAAGCGGAATCACGAAGAGGTCCCAGCGACGTAGTGTGGCGGCATGGCGAGCTTGCCTAGCGAGTCGGGGCAGGCTCGCCACGCCGAGGTGCTGGGCCAGGTCGTGGCGCTGCACCAACTCGCCCGCGAGGCGGGGTGGGCCTACCGGTTCGACCGCGCCATCACCCTGCTTCGTGACGCGCGACGACTTCTGGACAGCATCGGGCCCGACTCCCCGCAGGCGGTCGTGCTACGCATCCGCGTCCTGGTCAGTTTCGGTTACGCGCAGGCGGAGTCCGGCTCGCACACCGACGGCTTCGGCCGCCTCGACGAGGCAGCGGCCCATCTCGCCGAGGTGCCGGTGAGCCCGCGCCGAGCCGAGCTGGAGGGCCTGGTGCTGTGCTACCGGGGTCTGCTCCTGCATCGAGCCGGCCGGACCCTCGACGGCATCGAGTTGTTCGACACGGCGATCGAACGGCTCACGGAGACCGACGAGGTCGGTGATCCCGATCTGCTGGCCGCCCTCTACCTGAACCGGGGATACGCCTACATCGAGCTCGCGCAGGTCGTGCGTGCGGGGGAGGACTTCGAGCAGTGCATCGACCTGTGTTTCGAGCACGGCATCGACCTGTTGGCCGACAAGGCCCGACACAACCTGGGCTACGTCCAGTACATGATGGGCGACCTGCCGGGCGCGCTGCGCCACTACGCCGAGGTCGAGCGGAGTTACCAGGTCAGTACCCCGGGCCTGCTGCCGGCTCTTCGGCTTGACCAGGCGCGGGCGCTCCTGGCGGCGGGCCTTGCCGTGGACGCGGCGAGGCACCTCGACGACGTGATCCCCCGGCTGCGTGCCCAGCGGGCCGGTCAGGACCTGGCCGAGGCAGAGGTGACCAGTGCGGCAGCCGCGCTGCTCGACGGACGGGTGGCGGAGGCCCGTCGCCTCGCGCGGTCCGCGATGCGCCGGTTCACCCGCCGCGGCAACACCCGGTGGGCCGCGGTCGCGGCGCTGGCGGCGTTGCGCACGGAGACCGCGCTGGCGTTGTCGGCCCGGCGGATCCCGTCCCGCCTGCCAGAGCGCGCGGTGAAGCTGGCCGAGACGTTGCGGGCACTGCTGCTGGAGGACGAGACCGGTCTGGCCCTGATGCTGGCCGTCCGCATGGAGTTGCGCCGAGGTGATCCCGCGGCCGCGGAGTTACTGCTCGACCAGCTGCCCCGCCAGCGTGCGACGACGCCGCTCGACCACCGGATGCTGCTGCGCCTGTGCCGCGCGGAGCTGGCCGTCGCACGCGGCGACCGGCGCCGGGCGCTGACCGAGGCCCGCGGCGGGTTCGTCGAGCTGGGCCGTGCCCGCGACCGCATGGGCGGTCTGGAGCTGGTGTGCGGCACGGCGATCCACGGTCAACAGCTGGGTGACCTGGCGGTCCGGCTCGTGCTGGACGGTCCCCGCCGGGACGCGCGGCGGCTGTTCGGCTGGCTGGAGCGAACCCGGGCGCAGGTGTACCGGTACGAGCCGCTGCCCGCCATCGACGATCCCGTGCTGTCGGAACAGGTCTCGTCGCTGCGCTCGTTGCGGCGGGCGGCGCAGCAGGCGCGGTTGGCCGGCCGGTCGCCACGCCAGGAGGAGAAGCAGATCGCCGCGCTGGAGCGGGAGATCCTGCGGCAGGGCTGGTATGCGTCGCCGTGGGGCAGGCCGCGCCCGGTGGCGTCCCTGCACGGCGTGAGCGCGGCGCTGGGGTCACGCGCGCTGGTGACGTTCGCGGTCTCGGGCGACGAGCTGGTGGCGCTGGTCGTGTCGGAGGGCCGGGTGCGCCTGGCGCACCTGTCGTCGGCGACGGAGACGTTCGAGTGGGTGAAGCGCCTGCACGCGGACCTCGACACGATCGCCCCGGACGACCTGCCGCCCCCGGTCAGCGCCGTGGTGGGTGCCTCGGCCCGCCGCAGCGCCGACACCGTCGACGCGCGGCTGGTCGAACCGCTGCGGTCACTGGTCGGCGACCGCGAGCTGGTGATCGTCCCGACCGGCCCGCTGTACGCCGTGCCGTGGGGGAGCCTGCCCTCGCTGCGGGGCCGGGCCGTGGTGGTGGCCCCGTCGGCGACGGCGTGGCTCACGGCGGTGTCCGCCCCCGACGAGCCGGGCCACGTGGTGCTCGCCCGTGGGCCCCGCCTGCGCGACACGATCGCCGAGGACGCGGCGCTGACGAAGCTGTACCCGTCAGCGACGCGCCTGTCGCCCGCGTCGGTCGGCGACGTCCTCTCCGCGCTGGACGGCGCGTCCATGGCCCACCTCGCCGCACACGGCGAACACGAACCGACGAACGCGATGTTCTCCCGGCTGGAGCTGGCGGACGGTCCGCTGTTCGCCCACGAGCTGGCCAGGCTGTCCCACCCGCCCCGGCACGTGGTGCTGGCGGCGTGCGAGCTGGCCATGGCCCACATCCGGCCCGGTGACGAGGCCCTCGGCTTCGCGGGCGGCCTGCTGGCGAGCGGCGTCCGCACGGTCGTCGCCGCGAACAGCCGGGTCGGCGACGGGGCCGCGGCCGCGACGATGGTCGAGTACCACCGCAGGGTGGCGGCTGGCGAGCGGCCGGCCGTGGCACTGGCGGCAGCCGTCGCGGAGGACCCGCTGCACCGGCCGTTCATCTGCCTCGGCGCGGGCTGAGCCACGCCCGGACGCACTGAAGGACGCCTTCCTGACGCCCAGCGCACTGAAGGACGCCTTCAGTGCGTTCGGCGTGAACCGGACGTGTGACGGCCACTATGCTCGCGGCCATGACCGAGGTCCTGCTGCTCCTGCTCCTGCTCGTCGTCATCGTCGTCGGAGTGATGCTGTACATGCGGTCGCGGCAGAACCGCGCTCCTGTCGAGGCGCGGCCGGGGAAGCCGGTCGACCCGCTGGCCGACCACCAGGGTGTCACCGACATCCGGACGGTGCGGGCAGGCGACATGATCGACTACGGCGACCAGCTGTACTTCGTCCGAGGGTCGCTGCGGCTCACCGAGGGCGGCTACTCCTGGTCCGAGCACTTCCTCGACGACGCGCGCGGCAGTCGCGTCTGGGTGTCCGTCGAGGAGGACCCCGACCTCGAGGTCGTGCTGTGGCGGGAGACCGAGGAGGTCACCGAGCCGGGCGGCAAGACCATGGAGGTCGGCGGCGTCACCTACCGCAAGGAGGAGGACGGCACCGCCCAGTACACCTCCGAGGGCACGACCACCGTCGCCGAGCGAGGCCGCGTCGAGTACGTCGACTACGAGGGCCCGGACGGCAAATCGCTGAGCTTCGAACGCTTCGACGGCGGCAAGTGGGAGGCCGGGCTCGGCGAGTCCGTCGCGCTGCCCGCCATGCGTGTGTACCCGGCCGGCAGTGATCGCACGTGAGGGCACGGATCTCCACCCGGTTCGCCGACTCACGCGCGGCGGACCTCAGCCTCGCCTACGGACTGAGTCCCCTTCCCGCCCTCGGCACCCATCAGGTGACACTCGACGGCGTCACGCTGGAGTTGCGAGTGCTCGGCGCGTCGCACCAGGTCGTCATCGGCGACTGGTCGGAGACCGTGGCGTGCCTGCCGGACCGGCCCGGCGCGCTACCCGCCACCTCGACGGAGGTGGTCGGTGACTACACCGCGCGGTTCGAGGCCCGCTGTGACCGCCCGGCGGACTTCGCGGCGACGGTGTCGCGGATAGTGGCCGACTGCGAGGCCGACGGTCACTCGCTGGTAGCCGAGTTCCCCGGCTCGCCACTGGCAGTGACCGCGTTGTCCGCCCGGTCCACCGCCGCAGGCGTGTGCTGGGAGACCTGGCACGCGTACCCGCAGGCCGGCGAGCTGGTCTGGACCTCGAGTGTGGTGAGTCCGCTGTGAGCTTACGTGCCAAGCTGTTGATAGCCGGCGCACTCGGCGGCGTCGGTCTGATCGTGCTGCTGTTCGCGATCTTCGGCGGTGGCGGCATCCGGCCCTACCTGGACGACAACTTCCGCCGCCAGTCCGCGAACGGCAACTCGATCGTGTACACCTCGACGTCGAAACCGAAGGCGGTGTACGAGAAGATCCGCTCCGCGCGCCCGCCCGCCGACACCCAGTTCGACCCGTCGGGCTACTTCCTGCGGTACTCCGACGACATCGTCGCGATCACCGCGAACGGCAGCGGTTCGAGGATCTACGTCGACGACGAGCGGAGGGGCTACGCACACTGGCTCCCGTTCGTCGGTGGCGTGTGGGGCACCGGTGGGTCGGGCGATAACTTCCGAGGCGGCGGTCCGGGAGGCGGGAAGTGAGGCGTAGGAACTGGGTTCTGGCGCTGGCCGTCCCGCTGCTGCTGGCCGCGCCGGCGCGGGCGTCGGCGGACGTGATCTTCGACCCGGCGGACGCTGACGAGCTGGCGGCCTCGCTCGCGGAGGCGTACGCGGACCAGGGCGTGTGCTACGGCTGGCAGGTCGACGTGCAGGACGTGTCCACGAGCGACACGAGCATCGGCTCGAACTTCGGCGCGAACAAGCCGGTGACGAGCGGGAGCTGCAAGGCAAGGGTCGAGTTCACGGCGACCATCACCTACACGAGCGAGTCGTCGGAGTCCGAGGACTCGGCGAGCTACGACGTGTCGAGCAACCCCGCGGGCGTGACCCGAGACGACCTGGACGCCCTCGGCATCGACTTCGACGGACTGACGGGCGAGGACCCGGACGTGGCCATCGGCAAGGCGGTGACGGCGCTACCGCTGCTGGCGGCGGACAAGGGCGTGGGCAAGCCGATCGCGGCCGCCCCGGAGACCGGCGCCGAACCGGCGGACGCCCAGCTGACGGACGACCCGGGCTCCGACTGGTGGCGCGGCCAGGGCGGGATGCTGTTGTGGGGCCTGGGTATCCTGCTGGCCGCGGGTGTCTTCGTGTGGTGGGTGCTGAAGACGAACCGCCCGCGCAAGCCGTCCTATGTGGATGACATGCCCGCGATGGAGATGCTGCCCACGCCGCCACCGCCCGCGCAGGAGAAGCCCAGGCAGCTCCCCACGCCGACGACCGACCCCGCGAAGCCGACAACCGATCCCGCGAAGCCGACGACCGACAGCGGGGCGACCGCCTCACCGACCGGCGATTCCCCGAGCCGGGCCGCATTCCTGATGCCCCCGGCCGGTAGCCAGGCAACTGAGCCACCCGCCGCAACCCCGGCGAGGCCGAGCGGCGTCACGAAGCCAACGGCTGACGATGGGGGGAATGAGTCCCCGGCCGAGCCTGCCACCTCGACCACCTCGTCTGAACCAGTGACCAGTGGTGAGTCGATCGGGACGTCGCCCGATTCCTCGGTGGGGCCGGTGTCCGACTCGGAGCCGGCGACCGGGAGCCGGGCGACCAAGCCACCGACCGAGGGCGCGGCCGGCGAGAAGTCGGACGCGACCAAGCAACCCCCAAGCGCGAAGCCACCGGCTCGACCGGACACGTCCACAGTGGACGACACCGGATCGGCCGATGAGCAAACGCCTTCCGCGCCACCAGACCGTAAGGATAAGGAGTAACTCCAGCATGGTTTCCGACGTCTTCGGTGAAGTCGGTATCGCCGCCACCTACGGGCTGGTCGGCCTCGTGCTGATGGCCCTCGGGTTCGCGCTCGTCGACATCCTCACGCCGGGCAACCTGCGTGAGCAGATCTGGGTCCAGCGCAACCGCAACGCGGCCGTCCTGCTCGCCAGCAACCTGATCGGCGTCGGCATCATCGTCGCGACGGCCATCGCGGCCAGTCAGGGGAACTGGGGCGAGGGGCTGCTGTCCACCGCCGCCTACGGGATCCTCGGGCTGGTGCTCATGGGTATCTCCTTCATCGTGCTCGACCTGTTCACGCCGGGGAAGCTCGGCGAGATCCTCGTCGAGGAGCAGGCGCACCCGGCCGTCAACGTCACCGCAGCTTCGCACATCGCGGTCTCCGCGATCGTGGCCGTCGCCATCTTCTAGTGTCCTCCCGGGCCGCTCGGGCCGGCTTGCTCTTCGCCACGTTCGTGTGTGCGGCGTGCGGGCTGGTCTACGAGCTCGCACTCGTCGCGCAGGGCTCCTACCTGCTCGGCGACTCGATCACGCAGGCCTCCGTCGTGCTGGCGACCATGGTGTTCGCCATGGGCATCGGCTCTCTCACGGCGAAACCCCTGCAGCGCAGGCCACTGCTGAGCTTCGTGGTCATCGAGGGCCTGCTCGCCGTGTTCGGCGGCCTGTCCGTGCTCGGCCTGCACGCCGCCTTCACCTGGCTCGACCTCTACTGGCCCGCGCTCATCGGCATCGCGCTCGTCGTCGGTGCGCTCATCGGGGCCGAGATCCCACTGCTGATGACGCTCCTGCAGCGGATTCGCAAGCAGGACGCGGGATCGGCCACCGCGGACCTGTTCGCGGCCGACTACGTCGGGGCCCTCGTTGGTGGCCTCGCCTTCCCGTTCCTGCTCCTGCCGCTGCTCGGACAGACGCGCGGCGCACTGCTCGTCGGGATGGTCAACGTGGTCGCGGGCGCGGCCGTGGCGTTCTTCGTCTTCCGTACCACCGCACAGCGCCGGACCGTCCTGGCAGGCGGCACGGTCGCCGTGCTCGCACTTCTCGTGTTCGCCTTCGCGCAGAGCGACGCGTTCCTGCGCTACGCGCGGGACGAGCTGTACGAGGACCCGGTCGTCTACTCGGAAACCACGCAGTACCAGGACATCGTGGTCACCGAGTCGTCACCGGTCGTGCCGGGGCCGGCCGACCTTCGGCTGTTCCTCAACGGCGACCTGCAGTTCTCGTCGATCGACGAGTACCGGTACCACGAGTCGCTCGTGCACCCCGCGCTCGCCGGCAAGCACGACAGGGTCCTGGTCCTGGGCGGTGGTGACGGTCTGGCGATGCGGGAGGTCCTCAAGTACCGGGACGTCCGGGAGGCCGTCGAGGTCGAGCTCGACCCGGCCGTGCTGCGCCTCGCGGAGCACAACCCGGACATCGTCGCGCTCAACCGGCGCTCGCTGGAGGACCCGCGTGTGCGGGTGGTGAACGGCGACGCCTTCACGTGGTTGCGCGACACGACCGAGAAGTTCGACGCCGTGATCATCGACATGCCCGACCCGGACGCGACCGCCACGGCCAAGCTGTACTCCGTCGAGTTCTACTCGTTGGCGCGTCAGGCGCTGGCCCCCGGCGGGCGGATGGTCGTGCAGTCGGGGTCGCCGTACTTCGCGCCGCGCAGCTTCGACTGCATCGACAGCACGATCCGCGCGGCCGGTTTCCGGACCACGCCCTACCACGTGAACGTGCCGAGCTTCGGCGACTGGGGCTTCGTCCTCGCGCAGCCCGACAGGAAACCGGCGCTGACGCTGCACCCGCCCCGTCCGCTGCGCTTCCTCGACGAGGCGAGTCTCGCCGCCGCCGCGATCTTCCCGCTCGACCGCAGGCCGACCGGCACCGAGCCACCATCCACACTGGACGACCCGAGAATCGTGCGCCTCACGACCGAGGAATGGCAGCAGTACTAGCACTGGCTCCTTCCCGACGCTGGGAGTCAGGAAGGAGAGTGCAGAGGCGTGGGCCGTGTTCACACAGCCGAGCCTGGGGGTCACCCGGCGGGATGGGCGCCACGCCCCTGCACTGGTAACGTCGCTGTTCGGTTTGCAGCGTTACCAGATCGGCCTCATCTTGCCCTCCGTGAGCGTCAGGACACGGAAGCGGGATGCTGCACCACCAGTTCGCGCGCCACGGTGTCGGCGGTGAGCGAGTCGCACACGCAGCCGAGCCGGGGATGCGCGCCCACGAAGGTGTACCCCTCGGGCGGGTGAAACGCCCCGAGCCGTCCGGCCAGCTCCTCCGCCGTGAACCCGGGGTACTCGCGAACCCGCCTGATCGGGATCGCGAAGCCGAAGTCGAGGTCGCACAGGTAGTCGTACACCGAGGCGCCGTTCCCCTCGCACGCCTCCTCGGCGAGGTCGGCGATGCGGCGGGGAGTGTCCACGACCGGCGCGTCCAGGTCGATCACCGCGGCCAGCTTCGCCACCGGCGCGTTCAGGTAGACGTACCAGGCCGTGGGCCTGCCGGTGGGGTAGTCGCGCCGGAACTCGTGCCGTTTGCGGCCCTGCCAGACCAACCCGTAGGACTCGGGCTCGAGCGACATCAGCACCCGCTCTGGCCGGGACGGCAGCTCCAGGTCGACGGCACTGAACAGATCGTCCTGCACTCGCAAGCTCCCTCGTGTCTCATCGTGATGGACACGAAGTGTAGTCGGTCGACCCCGCAGAGTGCCTCCCGAAAGCCCGTGCCGGGCAGGGGACACCCCCGGCCCGGCACGGTCGGATCACGACAACGTGCAGCTCACGGTAGGTGCGGAGTTGGTGCCGGACCAGCTTCCCTGGAAGCCGAACGTGGTGCTGGCGCCCGGCGCGAGGGTCCCGTTCCAGGCGACGTTCTTCGCGGTCACCGTCGCTCCGCTCTGCGTGACCGTGGCGTTCCACGCCTGGCTGACCCGCTGGCCGTTGGCGAAGGTGAGCGTCACGGTCCACAGCTGCGACCCGGACGAGCCGTTGTTGCGCACCGACACCTCACCCTGGAACCCGTCACTCCACTGCCCTGCCGCCTTGTACGTCGCCACGCAGGAGCCCGTTGGCGGCGGGTTGTCGTCGGGCGGGGGAGGGTCGCCCAGCGCGGACGCCAGAGCCGGGTACCACCGGTCGGACATCTTCTGGAAGCCCGAGTCGACCGGGTGGACGCCGTCGAAGGTGTCCGTCGCCGAGTTGAAGCCCGTCCACTGGTCCACCACGGTGATCGGCGACCGCGAGGTCGTCTTCGAGGCCGCCCAGCCGGGGATCGCGTTGTTGAGCGACACCACCCGCTGCGCGCAGCCCGTGCAGTTGCTGGGCTGCATGGGGATGATCTGCGCGACGATGATCTTCATGTCGGGATTGCTCGCGCGCATCTGGTCGACCAGCTTGGAGTACGCGGTGATCACCTGGGCGGTCGAGATCGTCTCGCCCCACAGGTCGTTCGTGCCGAGGTGCATCAGCACGATGTCCGGGTGCGTCGCCGCCAGCCACGGCGGCAGCTGGTTCTGGTCCGCGATGCCCGTCGCCGCGAGGCCACTGTGGCCCTCGTGGTCGCCGTCGTGCGCGACCGCGCAGCCGCCGCCGGTCTGGGTGCCCACGAAGTCGATGTTCGTGTAGCCGCTGCGCTGCAGGCGGTCCCACAGCAGGGCTCGCCAGCAGCCCGGACCCGCGGTGATCGAGTCACCCAGCGGCATGATCCTCATGGGTGTCGCCGCGGCCGCGGTGGTCACCGACAGTGCCGCGATGACCGTGACGATGAGACTGAACAGGAACAGCTTCCGGAGCATGAGCCCTCCTAGGCCACGCTGAGCAGGTGAGCGCGGTAGCCCTCGCCGTACGTGCTGGTCGGGGTGCCGTTGTAGTCCTGGATGAGGACGTTGCCCGAGCCGCAGCCCCACGGGTTCCAGGTCCACGCCGTGTAGCCGAGGCCGTGCCGGTCGAGCCACGCCATGACCTGGTCGACGTAGTCGTGTGCGCAGGTGTCCTGCCCGATCTCACCTGCGTGCACGGGCACCTGCGCCGCGACCGCGCCGATCTGGCTGTCCCAGCAGGAGGTCGTGACGCACGCGTTGAAGTTGTACGAGTGCCACGACGCCATCAGGTTGCCGGTCCGGTCGGTCGGCTTGTAGGTGAGCCACTGTGAGAGGTCGTTGGTCCACGTCAGACCCGCGGTCATGACCACGTTGGTCGCGCCGGTCGCGCGGACCGCGTCGACGAGGTCCTGCATGCCCGCGACCTCGTAGGTGAAGCCGGTGCAGGTGCCGCCGTCACGCAGGCACCGCCACGCGGCCGTCATGTCCGACCAGTTGTTGGCCGCGTCCGGGTAGGGCTCGTTGAACAGGTCGAACACCACGGCGTTGTTGCCCTTGAAGGCGTTCGCGACCTGTGTCCAGAACGTCGGCGTGTACTGCATGCTCGGCATCGGCTTCTGGCACGTCGCGTTGACGTCCGCGCAGGCCGACACGTTGCCGGTGTACTGGCCGTGTGTCCAGTGCAGGTCGAGGATCGGGTTGATCCCGTTGGCCACCAACAGGGTCACGTAGGACTTGACCGCCTGCTGGTAGGTGGCGCCGCTCGGTGAGCCGGACAGGCCGAGCCAGCAGTCCTCGTTGAGCGGGATCCGCACCGCGCGGACGTGCCACGCCAGCATCGCGTTGACCGACGCCTGGTCCACCGGGCCGCTGTCCCACATGCCCTTGCCCTGCACGCAGGCGAACTCGCCGCTCGAGCGGTTCACGCCGAGCAGCCGGTAGGTCGCGCCGGCGGCGGTCAGGAGCTTGTTGCCCGACACACGCAGCGCCGGTGCCGGCCCGGAGGGTTGTTCGGTCGGCGGCGGGTCGGTCGGGGGAGTGCCGGTGCACGCGGCGCCGTTGACCGCGAAGTCCGTCGGCGCGGCGTTGGTGCCGCTGTAGCCGAAGTTCGCGCCGGGGCTGACGCTGCCGCCTGCCGGGATGGTGGCGTTCCACGACGCGTTGGTGACCGTGACCTGCCTGCCGGACTGTGACCACGTCCCGTTCCAGCCCTGCTGGAGGGTCTGGTTGCCCGCGTAGGAGTAGGTGACCGTCCAGCCGCTGACGGCCGACGTGCCCAGGTTGTCGACCTTGACGGTGGCCGAGAAGCCCGCGCCCCACTCGCTGACCGAGTAGTCGACCCGGCAGGCGAACGCCACCGCGGCCGTGGTGCCACCCGCCGCGCCCGGCACGAACGCGCAGGCCGCTGCCGCGGCAAGCCCAAGTCCGGCGATCTTGACCGCTCTTCCCAACATCGGCACTCCCTTGTGCACCGCTAATTGTCTCTGGGAGCGCTCCCAGATTCCGGTGGGCCAACCGTCGCTCGTGGAGCCCGAGACTGTCAATCCACAGCAGGTGATTCACTCGGCCAGCCCAATACGCGTAACCTGTCCGGCCCAGTGGCTCACGAGCCGTAGTCGACGGCGCTATGCGATATGGGAACGCTCCCAAATCGGTCAGGGGAGCAGGAGGTTCACGTCCCCGAACTCGTGCCACAGGTAGCCGCCCTCGATCGCCTGTCGGTAGGTCTCGTTCAGCAGTCCGGGACCGGCGATCGCGGCCAGCATGTCCAGGTGCGACGCCATCGGCTCGTGGAAGCCGGTCAGCAGGCCGTCGACGTGCCGGACGCCGCGTTCCGGGGTGATGATCACGTCGGTCCAGCCCCCGTCGGCGTCGCTCTCGATGGCGCGGACGGCCGTGGTGCCGACGGCGATCACGCGCCTGCCCTCGGCGCGGGCCCGCGCGACCACGTCCCGGCTGGTCCTCGGCACGGCGAACCGTTCCGGATAGGGGCGTTCGTGAGCTTCCGGGGACGCGACGCCGGTGTGCAGCAGGACCGGCGCGAACTGCACTCCCCGCGCGACGAGCCGGGTCACGAGCCGCTCGGTGAACGGGCGGGACGCGCTCGGCATCTCCGCGCTGCCGGGAGTCACGCCGAAAACCGTCTGGTAGCAGGAGATCGGCCACGCGTCGCCGACGTAGGAGTACCGGATCGGCGACCCGAACGCGGCGAGGTACGCGAGTACCCCGAGGCCGTCGGTGTCCACATCGGACTCCCACAGCCGTCCTGCGGAGAACGGCCTGCGCAGCGTGACCGAACCCCCGCCGAACAGCGGGTACCGCGTGCCCGCGGTGCCATCGCGGAACGGCCCCGTCGCCTGACGCAGCTCGACGAGCCACCTCCCGTCCGGCTGTTCGGTCGAGATGTGGGCCACGAGCCCGCTGTCCGGCACGGGAACCGCGGCAGGCACGGTCGCGGACGTGTTGACCACCAACACGTCCCCCGCTCGCAGCTGCGACGGCAGGTCCGTGAACCGGTGGTGCTCGACGCCCTCGGACGAGCTGACCAGCAACCGCACCCCGTCCCGCCCGAGCCCCCTGGCCTCGGGCGGGACGTGTGCCTCGAGTGCGGCGGGCAGCGTGAACTCGACCGTCATCGCTCACTCCAGACCATCACCACGGCGCCCGCCGGGCCACGCACCTCGAACCCGTGGTGCCCACGCGGATACCGGTGCGGTGGCGCGACCACGTCGACGCCGGCCATCCGCGCGAACACGGCGTCCACGTCGGAGACCTCGAACGCGACGGGCACGGGTCCGGGCACCGCGGGCGACGCCAGCTCGACGAACCCCGACTCGACGGCCAGCACCACCCCCTCCTCGCCGTCACGCCGCCACCCGTCGACGACCGGCAGCCCGACGAGGTCCCGGTAGAAGGTCAGCGCCCCCGGCAGGTCGTCGACCGTGTACGGCAGCCACAGCCGGGTCATGCCGGGATCCGTAGCTCGGCGAGCCGGACCCGTCCCGACGGCGGCCGGGCCGTCACCAGGTGGACGAACGCGGGCACGACCGTCTCCGGCAGCGGCCGGTCGCTGATGTCCTCGCCGGGGAAGGCCTCCTGGTGCATCCGCGTGCGCAGGTCGCCGGGATCCACCCACCACACGCGGACGGCCCGCTCCTCGGCCGCCAGGACGGCGCTGGCCTGCTCGACGGCCGCCTTCGCCGACCCGTAGCCGCCCCAGCCCTCGTACGGCTCGACCGCCGCGTCCGAGGTGACGTTGACGAGCGCCCCGCCCCTGGCACGCAGGGCGGGCAGCGCACGCTGGGTCAGCGCCAGCGGCGCCAGCACGTTCACCTCGTACACCTCTCGCAGGGCGTCGAGCGGGTAGGCCGCCAGGCCGGGCTGCGGGCTCGGGCCGAGGACGCCCGCGTTGTTGACCAGCAGGTCGACCTCACCGGCAGCATCGAGCAGCGCTTCCCGGTGTGCCGGGTCCCTGATGTCACCCGGCACGGTGACCACGTCGCCGCCGATCCGCTCGGCAGCGGACGCGAGGTCCGCCGCACCTCGGGCGTCCACGACGAGCCGCCAGCCCGCCTCGGACAGGCCGGCGGCCAGTGCGAGCCCCAGTCCACGGGACGCGCCGGTGATGATCGCGACAGGTTTCACGACTCCGACGCTAGGTAGCGCTCGCGTGCCCGCCATCGGTCGCGGGACGGCCGCGACCTCGGTCTTTGGACCTAGGACCGGCACGTCCAGGCGCCGGGATGGGTACCGTTGGCACGGTGAACGTCCGGCACGAGCTGAGGGACGTCAGCGCCGCGGTGCTGGCGGTGACCTCGCACCTCTCGGTCCGCGACGTGCTCACCACGATCCTGTCCGCCGCCCGCAAGCTCGTCGGCGCCCGGTACGCGGCACTCGGCGTGCCCGACGAGGACGGCGGCTTCGCCGAGTTCCTCGCGGAAGGGCTGACCGACGCCGAGTGGGACGCGATCGGCCCGCTGCCCCAACAGCACGGCGTGCTGGGGCTGATGCTGTCCGACCCGAACCCGGTGCGGCTGGCCGACATCCGGGACCACCCGCGGTTCGGCTGGTGGCCGAAGGCACATCCGACGCTGACCCACTTCCTGGGCATGCCGATCATCGACGGCGACGAGATCGTCGGGGAGCTGTTCCTCGCCAACAGCGACAAGCCGGACGGGTTCACCGCGGAGGACGAGGAGCTGGTCCGCCTGCTCGCCGCGCACGCGGCCATCGCGCTCGTCAACGCCCGGCTGTACGAGCACAGCCGCACGCTGTCCATTGTGGAGGAACGGAACCGGATCGCCCGCGAGCTGCACGACGCCGTGTCGCAGAAGCTGTTCAGCCTGCGGCTCACCGCGGACGCCGCGTCGGCGCTGCTCGACCGGGACCCGGAACGCGCGCGGGCCGAGCTGGCCACCGTGCGCAGGCTCGCCGCCGAGGCGAGCAGCGAGCTGCGGGAGATCGTCGTCGGGCACCGGCCTGCCGACCTCGACGGCGACGGGCTGGACCGCGCACTGCGCAAGCAGGTCGAGCTGCTGGACCGCGTGCACGAACCGGCGATCCGGTTCGCGGGCTGCGACTGCGTGCCGACCCTGACCGAGCGCGGCCAGGAAGCCGTGTACCGGATCGCGCAGGAGGCGATGCACAACGCGTTGCGCCACGCCGACGCGAAACGCATCGACGTCGTCCTGACCTCCGACGACGCCACCACGGTCCTGCGGGTGACCGACGACGGGGTGGGGTTCGTCCCGGCGGGCACGGGCGCGGGCAGGCGTCTCGGTCTCGCGTCGATGCGGGAACGTGCCGAGGAGGCGGGCGGCACGCTCACGGTGACCTCGGCACCCGGTGGTGGGACGACGGTCCGGCTGGAGGTACCCGCGTGATCAGGGTGCTGGTGGTGGACGACCACCCTGTCGTGCGCCAGGGGCTACGGACGTTCCTCGACCTGCAGGAGGACATCACGGTCGTGGGCGAGTCCGCCGACGGCGAGTCCTGTGTGGACGACGCGGAACGCCTGCGCCCCGACGTGATCCTGCTCGACCTGCGCATGCCGGGTGCGGGTGGTGTGGCGGCACTGCACGGCCTGCGTGACAACCCCGCCCGCGTGCTGGTGGTCACGAGCCACACCGAGCCGGGCGCCGTCCTCCCCGCGGTCCGCGCGGGCGCGGCCGGGTACGTGTACAAGGACGTCGACCCGTCGGCGCTCGCCGCCGCGATCCGGTCCGTGCACGCGGGTCACGTGCTGCTGCACCCGGACGTCCTGCGCCTGCTCGCCGCCGAGGACGCCCGTCCCGCCGAGCTGACCGCGCGGGAGCGGGACGTGCTCGCCGAGGTCGCCGCGGGCCGCTCCAACCGGGAGATCGCCCGTGCGCTCTCGCTGTCGGAGAAGACGGTGAAAACCCACGTCAGCGCCATCCTCGGCAAGCTGGGCGTGCAGGACCGCACACAGGCCGCGCTCCACGCGGTCCGCACCGGCCTGGTGGAGCGGTAGTACCCCCGCATCAACCGGTCGGCTGATGCGGAGATCAACCCCTGGTGGGTTCTGGTGCCCGGGCGAACGTGGCAGGGTTGGGCCGTCAGAAGAGGGCATCGCAGACTGGGGGTGATCTTGTGTTGTTGTCACGCACCAGGAAACTGGTGGCACTCGGCGCTGTCGCGGTCCTGGCCGTCGGGTTGACGGGCAGTGCTTCGGCCACCGAGGGAACCGCGGCCGACGGTGACTGGGCCACGTGGCAGAAGGATCTGGTCGGGTCCCGCTACGCGTCGGCCGAGCACCGCGTCGACGCGCGCAATGTCGGCAGACTCAAGCTGAAATGGGTCTTCGCCTACCCGAAGACCGAGTCGACGCTCGTGCGCAGTGAGCCCGCCGTCGTCGGCGACACCATCTACTTCGGCGGCTCGGACGGCAAGTTCTACGCCCGGGACGCACGCACCGGTGGCGCCAAGTGGGAGTTCGACCTCAGTTCGGTGGATACGAACGGTTTCGGCGTCGTCTGGGACGGTCCCGCGGTGTCGGGCGGCAAGGTCTTCTTCGGTGACGCCAGGGGCTACTTCTACGCCCTCGACGCGCGGACCGGCGCGCTGCGGTGGTCCACCCGTATCGACTCGCACCCGGCGGCCACCGTCACCAGCTCGCCGATCGTCTACAAAGGACGAGTGTACGTCGGCGTGTCCAGCGGGGAGAACACCGCGGGCCGCGACTACCCGTGCTGCACCTTCCGCGGCCACCTCGACGCGCTCGACGTGAACACCGGCGCGGTGGACTGGCGTTACTACACGGTGCCGCAGCCACAGCAGGTCGGGACGTGGCCGAGCGGCGCGGCGAGGTACGAGCCGTCCGGGGTCGGCGTGTGGAGCTCGCCGGTGATCGACCCGCGTTCCGGCACGCTCTTCGTCGGCACGGGCCAGAACTACACGGGCAGTGCCGGTGACTTCGACACGCTCCTGGCGCTGGACGCGCGGACCGGTGGCGTGCGGTGGAAGAACCAGGTCACGGAGGCCGACACCTGGCGGTCGCTGTGCAACGACCCGGAGCCGGAGGGCTACTGTCCCGGCCTCGGCGACGGCTCCGCGCTCGACTACGACATCGGTGCCACGCCGAACATCTTCCGCGCGGGCAACCGCACGCTCGTCGGCGTCGGCCAGAAACTCGGGGTTTACCACGCTTTCGACGCACGCACCGGTGAGGTCGTGTGGCGCCGCCAGCTCGGCGTGCCGCTGCCGTCGGGTGGCATCTCGGGCATCCAGTGGGGTTCGAGCTTCGACGGCAGGCGCCTGTACATCTCGACCTACTACGCGGGCCCCGGCACGCTGTTCGCCGTGAACCCCGCCGACGGCGAGGTGTTGTGGCAGACGCCGAACCCGGCGGACGGCTGCACCACCGGCGGTGCCGCGCAGTACCCGAACGCGGGTTGCGACCTCGCGCTGCCCTCGGCGTCGAGCACGAGTCCAGGACTGGTCTGGGAGGGCGGCATCGACGGCAAGTTCCGCGCCTACGACTCGAGGAACGGCCGGGTGCTCTGGTCCTACGACGCGATCAGGAGCTTCACCGGCGTCAACGGGGTCGTGGGCACGGGCAGCGCGTTCGCCGGCACCGGCAGCGGCGCGGTCATCTCGCGGGGGATGGTGTACGTGCAGTCCGGCTACTACCCGGAGTACTCGACGACCGAGGGGCACGTGCTGCTGGCCTTCGGCCTCTGACCAGTCCGAAGAGGACGCCGGTGATGATCAGCACGCCGGCGAGGACTCGGAGCGGGGTGAGCCGCTCGCCCGTGAGCAACGCGGCGGCGGCCATCCCGAACACCGGCACCAGGAGTGAGAACGGGGCGATCACGGACGCCGAGTAGGTCCTGATCAGGTAGCCCCAGACGCCGAAGCCGGCGACGGTGGCCACCAGTCCGACGAAGAAGACGGACCCGGCCGCCTGCCACGTGACGGTCCGCAGCGCGTCCCAGCCGCGCTGCGGACCTTCGAAGATCGCGGACATGGCGAACAGGGGGAGCACGGCGAACGCGCTGACCCACACCATGAACCGCAGCGTGTCCGGCGGGGCGGCCCTGCGCATCGCGACGTTGCCGAGCCCCCAGGCCGCCGCCGCGGCGATGAGCAGCAGGAACGGGCCGAGCGGGCTGGCGTCGCCGAGGTCGAGGCCGATCAGCACGAGGCCGCCGAGCGCGACCACCATGCCGAGGACCTGGGCGCGGGTGAGGTGTTCCTTCAGCAACACCACCGCGAAGACCAGCGTGAACGGCGCCTGTGCCTGGAGCACCAGCGAGGACAGCCCGGCGGGCATCCCGTGCGCCATGCCGATGAACAACAGCCCGAACTGCAGGAACGCGAGGGTGAGCGTCACCGCGGCCACCCACCGCCACGGCACGCCGGGGGAGCGGAGGACGAAGATCGCGGGCACGGCCGCGACGAGGAACCGCAGCGCGCAGAAGAACAGCGGCGGGAAGTGGTGCAGCCCGGCCTCGATGACGACGAAGTTCACGCCCCACGCGACTGTCAGGACGAGGGTGAGCAGCAGGTGCCGTGGTGACATGCCCCCACGGTGGTCGCCCCGTGAGTGAAGCACAAGTTAATTGTGCTGCGGCCAATGAGTTAGCATCACTGCATGTTTGACCTGTCCCGGTTGCGGGTGCTGCACGCGGTCGCCGGTCACGGCAGCCTCGCCGCCGCGGCGCAGGCACTGCACCTGACCCCGTCCGCTGTGTCCCAGGCGATGGCGAAACTGGAGCGTGAGGCGGGTTGTGTGCTGGCCGAACGCCAGGGCCGCCGCCTGCGCCTCACCGAGGAGGGGCACGTGCTGGCGAGTCACGCCGACCGCATCCTGGCCGCGGTGGCGGCCGCGTCCGCGGACCTGGACGAGCGAAAGGGCCTGGTGATCGGCGAGGTGACGATCGGCGCGTTCCCGACAGCCGCGCGTGGTCTCGTGCCTGCCGTCCTGCGGTCGTGTGCGGCGCGCTATCCGGCGCTGCGCATCCGCCTGCTGGAGGTGGAGCCGTACCAGTCCATGGGCCGGGTAGCCTCTGGTGACCTCGACCTGGCGGTGACGCAGGACTGGATGAACCTGCCGGTGGCCGTGCCGGAACGCCTGGACAGTACCGACATCGGCCTCGACCACGCCGACATCGCGCTGCCCGTCGGGCACCCGCTCGCCGACCGGGCGAGCATCGCGCTCCCGGACCTGGCGACCGAGCCGTGGATCGCCTCCACCGCGGGCACCATCTGCCACGACTGGCTGACGACGACCTTCCGCAGGGCAGGCCACGAGCCGTTGGTCGCGCACCAGGCCGCGGAGTTCCCGACCCAGCTGGCACTGGTGGCGGCGGGCCTGGGCGTGGCGGTGGTCCCGCGCCTGGCCGCGGACTCGGTGCCACGCGGCGTGGTCCTGGTCCCGGTCACCCCGGCACTACACCGCCGCGTGTTCGCGGTGTGGCGCGAGGAGACCGGCAGACGCCCGGCGATCCGAGCGGTCGTGGGGGCACTGCGGGAGGCCGCCGAGCCGATGGGACTCCGCTAGCCTTCCGGCGTCCAGTCGGTGTTGGCGCCACACAGGATCAGACACGGCAGGTCACCAGGCACGAGCCCGGCGAGCCACGCGGCGAACGGAACGGCGCCTGCGGGCTCCACGGCGAGCCGGAACTCCTCCCACAACCGGTCGCGAGCCG
Source organism: Actinophytocola oryzae (assembly GCF_004364325.1). Taxonomy (GTDB): domain Bacteria; phylum Actinomycetota; class Actinomycetes; order Mycobacteriales; family Pseudonocardiaceae; genus Actinophytocola; species Actinophytocola oryzae. The sequence goes on from NZ_SOCP01000004.1 coordinate 595,999, forward strand.
CGAGGATCTGCTCGTCCGACACGAGCACGGACGTCGCCGCACGCAGGATCGCGAACGGCACCTCGCCCACACGGGTGGCACCCAGCGCGGACATCGCCACCCCACCCACCGGCGAGTCGACGGGCTGCCCCGCCGCGAGCGCGTCGTGGAACGCCTGACAACCGTGAGGCTCGACGGCGACGACGTGCCGGCCGCCACTGCCGAGCACCGTGCCAGCCCCCAGCCCACCCCCACCGACGGCGACGACGAGCGTGTCGACCGAAGGCACGTCGGCGACGGCCTCGGCCGCACAGGTGCCCTGACCGGCTACCACCAGCGGGTGGTCGTAGGCAGGCACGTAGAGCGCGTCGGGCACCTCCATCGCGGCGGCGGCAGCCTCGGCGTAGGTCGCACCGTGACGGATCAGCTTCGCACCGGTCGCCTCGATACGGCGGGCCTTGGCCGCGGGCACGGACTCCGGCGTGTACACAGTGGCCGGCACGTTCAGCAGCGACGCCGCCGCCGCGACCGCGAGCCCGTGGTTCCCACCGGAGGCGGTCACCACCCGCCCAGGCCGCTCCGAAGCACCCAGCAGGGCGTTCAACGCGCCCCTGACCTTGAAGGAACCGGTCAGTTGAAGCTGCTCCAGCTTCAACACGACCGACCGCCCCTCGACCTCGACAGTCATGGCCGGGGTGTGCCGCACGTACGGCCCAATACGCTCCGCCGCGGCATCAACGTCTGACAACATGAGCACAAGGTATATCGAGCGGACTCCACCTGAGTCGATCACGATCACCGCACCCCGCTCCGAAGGCGAAGAGACGGTGCAGCCACGCGAGGCGTGAGTGGGCCGCGGGGAACAGGCCCACTCACCGCGAGCGGGACGAGCCAATAGATTGACCTCCGTGCCAGCACAGTTTCCGACCGCCGCCGCGACTGCCATCGGGTCCATGCCAGGGACCGACCCGGTCGAGGCGGCGGCCGTCGTCGTGGGTGAGTTGCCCGACCTGCCGCATCTGCCCGAGCTGCCGAAGCGGGGGCTGGGCGCGGACATGATCGGCAGGACCGCCGCGCTGCTGGTCGACCTCGCCGTGGAGGTCGTGCCGTCGGCCTACCGGGTCGCGGCCCGCCCCGGTGGCGACCACCGCACCGCCGTCGACCACCTCCGCCGCGATCTGGACGCCTTCGAGGAGGCGGTCGAGGTCGCCAAACCGTCGCTGGTGAAGGTCCAGCTCGCCGGTCCCTGGACGCTGACCTCCGAGGTCGAGCTGCCCCGCGGCCACCGCGCGATGACCGACCAGGGCGCACTGCGGGACTTCACGGAGTCCCTCGCGGAAGGCATCACCCGCCACGTCGCCGAAGTACGCAAACGCACCGGCGCCGACGTGGTCGTCCAACTCGACGAGCCGTCCCTCCCCGCGGTGCTGGCCGGTGCCCTGTCCACGCCGTCGGGACTGAGCACCGTCCCCGCCGTGGCCGATCCGGACGCCCGTGACGTCCTCGCGACGGTGATCGACGCCGCCCGCGCCGCCACCGGCCAACCCGTGATCGTCCACTGCTGCGCCCCCCGCCCACCGGTCGCGCTGTTCCGCAGCGCAGGCGCCGACGCGGTCTCCCTCGACGCGACCCTGCTCGAAGGCACCCCCGCCGTGTTCACCGACTCCCTCGGCGAGGCGTGGGACGACGGGTGCGTACTCCTGCTGGGCCTCGCACCCAGCACCGACCCCCGTCGTCCCGTCACCTTCCACGAAGCCGCCCGTCCGGCTCTCGAGCTGGTCGACCGTCTCGGCTTCCCCCGGTCGATCCTGGCCGACCGTGCCGTGCCCACCCCGACCTGCGGCCTCTCCTCCGCGACGTCGGGATGGGCCAGGCGAGCCCTCGAGCTGGTCCGCGAGGTGGGCAAGGGCTTCGTGGAACCCCCCGAGTCCTGGTAGGACTACTGGCGCCGGAAGGTCAGCGCCACCAGGAACGTCAGCAGCACGATCGCCGAGGACGCGGTGAACGCGGCCGTCGCGGACGTGACGACCGCCGCCGTGCCGGTCGTGCCCCGCGCGGCCGAGCCCGCGATCGTCACGAGGATCGCCAGGCCGAGGGTGGAGCCGATCTGCTGCATGGTCTGCAGCGCGCCACCCGCCGCCCCCGCGTCCTCGGGCGGCACCGACCCCATGATCAGGACGTTCAGCGGCGAGAACGCCAACCCGCCACCGATGCCCATCAGGATCATCGGACCGAGGATCGCCGCGAAGTAGGTCGAGTCCGCGGACAGCTGACCCATCCACCACAACCCGACCGCCATCAGCAGTGAACCCGTCAGTGCCAACGGCTTCGGGCCCGTCCTCGGCAGCAGCCTCGGGACCAGCCGGGACATCCCGAAGATCCCGACCGCCATCGGCAGGAAGGCGAAACCGGTCGTCAGCGCCCGGTAGCCGCTGACCTCCTGCAGGAACTGCGTCATGAAGAAGAACGCAGACATCATCGACAGCGGGCCGAGGAAGAAGTTGGCGTAGGCCGCGGCACGGTTGCGGTCCGCGAACAGCCGCAGCGGCAGCATCGGGTTCGCGACCCGCGTCTGCGACACGACGAACGCCACCACCAGCACCCCGCCGACCACGAGCGGCCACACCGCGGCGCCGGTCGACCAGCCCTTGTCCGCGGCCTGGATGAAGCCGAACACCAGCGACGCGACCCCGATCGTCGCGAGGCCCGCGCCGACCGGGTCGAGCCGGGCGGGATGACGCGGCGGCTCGGCGATGTAGCGGGCGCCGAACGCGAGCACGACCAGGCCGAGCGGCACGTTGATGAACATGACCGACCGCCACGTCAGCCACTCGGTCAGGAACCCGCCGAGGATCAGCCCGATCGCGAACCCCGAGCTGGCCATCGCCGAGAACAGTGACAGCGCACGCACCCTCGCGTGTGGCTCGGCGACCGTGCTGGTGATCAGCGCGATCGTGCTCGGCCCGGCCATCGCGGCACCGACGCCCTGCACGATCCGCGCCACGATGAGCAGCGTCGCCGAGTCCGCGAGGCCCCCGGCCAGTGACGCGGCCGTGAACACCGAGATCCCGAGGAAGAACAGCCTGCGCCTGCCGAACAGGTCGCCGAGGCGACCGCCGAGCAGTAGCAGCCCGCCGAACACCAGCGTGTAGGCGTTCATCACCCAGGACAGGCCCGCGGCCGAGAAGCCGAGGTCGGCGCGGATGCGGGGGAGCGCCACGTTCATCACCGTCGCGTCGAGCATGAGCATGAGCTGGCACGTGAGGATCAGCGCCAGCGCGACAGCCGGTCTGGCCGCTACGGGCCGGACCGGCGTTTCAACAGCTGTGGAGACAGACACAACAAACCCCTAAGTGGAGAGACTCTCCAGTTTGACTGCGTTAGCATATGGAGAGCATCTCCGGATGCGCAAGACTAACCGGAGAAACTCTCCGGATGGAAGGGGTGCACCGATGCGCGCCGACGCCCGCCGCAACTACGAGCGGATCGTGGCGACCGCGCGCGAGGTGTTCTTCGAGCACGGCGTCGAGGTGCCGCTCGACGACATCGTCAAACGGGCCGGTGTCGGCGCCGGCACGCTCTACCGGCACTTCCCGACCCGCGACGTGCTCGTCGAGGCCGTCTACCGCCAGGAGATCGAGGACCTCGCGGCCCGGGTGCGTGAGATCACCAAGGAGCTGCCGCCCGAGGAGGCCCTCCACGAGTGGATGCGCAGCCAGGTCGCCTTCTCCATCGAGCGGTCCGGGCTCGCCGCCGCGCTGAAGGCGGCGATCGACGAGGAGTCGGAGACCTTCCAGTACTGCAAGACCATGTTGCGCGAGGCGATCACGGTGCTCGTCGAGGAGGCCAAGGCGGCGGGCGTGGTCCGCGACGACATCGAGGCGGTCGACGTGATGCGGCTGGGTCACGGCATCGGCGCCAGCGCGAAGTACGCGGACGAGCCGGGCCGGGAACGGCTGGTGTCGATCGCGCTGAACGGGTTGCGGCCGTGAGGTTCTTCCGCCGCGAGCCGAGCGTGGAGCGGCCCGACCCCGCCGCCCGCGCGGAACGGTTCTGGCAGGGCTGGTACGACCTGCTGCCCGAGGTGTCCTCCGCGCTCGGCGACCGCGAACCGCTGCGGGTCGAGAACCAGCTGTGCGACCTGGTCGCCGGCCTGCACCCGGAGCTGCAGTTCGCCCTGGACCGTGGTCAGCGGGCGGTGTACGCGCTGGTCGTCAGCGGTCAGGAGGACCCGCGCCTGCGCAGGTACACCGACGCGTGGCGCGCCGCGGCCCCCGCCGAGGACGCCATCTGGGAGTACCACGACTCGGTCCCACCCGTCCCCGACCCGACGCTCGTGACGGTCAACCTCGGCACGCACCGGATCCCGCTCGCGGACGTCCGCGTGGTGGCGCGAGTGGACGGTGACGTGGTCGACGTCGCGGTCTACCACCCGGAGATGGCCTCCCTGGACGAGGCGGGCCGGACCTCGATGACCTACCTGCCCCTCGACGCGGCACTGGGTGAACGCCTGGCCGCCGAGCGCCTGCGCCGTGTGGAGACCGCGGAGACCGAGCCGGCGGGCGCGATCGGCCTGATCGAGCTGCGAACCCTCGTCCAGGCCCTGGGGAAGCCGGAAAATGTCGGTGGTGGTGACTAGTCTGGGCCCGTGACCAGTGCGGACGATGAAATCGCAGTCGAGGGTGTCGAGGACGTGCCTGCCTCCGTGCGGGAGCGGCACGGGGCGTTGTCCGAGGAGATCAACGGCCACCGGTTCCGGTACTACGTGCTCGACTCGCCGACCATCTCCGACGGCGAGTTCGACGTGTTGTGGCACGAGCTGCTCGACATCGAGGAGGCGCACCCGGGCCTCGTCACGCCGGACTCGCCGAGCCAGCAGGTCGGCGGCACGTTCTCCACGGAGTTCACGGCGGTCGACCACCTCGAACGCATGCTCAGCCTCGACAACACCTTCGACACCGACGAGCTCGGCGCGTGGGTGGACCGGGTCGAGAAGGAGCTGGGCCCGACCCAGTACATCTGCGAGCTGAAGATCGACGGCCTCGCGATCAACCTCCTGTACGAGGACGGCCGTCTGGTCAGGGGCCTGACCAGGGGCGACGGGCGCACCGGAGAGGACGTCACCCTCAACGTCCGCACGATCGAGAGCGTCCCGCTGCGGCTCACCGGCTCCGACGAGTTCCCGGTGCCGAAGCTGGTCGAGGTCCGCGGCGAGGTGTACTTCCGGATCGAGGACTTCACCGAGCTGAACGCCAAGCTCGTCGAGGCGGGCAAGGTCGCCTTCGCCAACCCGCGCAACACGGCAGCGGGTTCGTTGCGGCAGAAGGACCCCAAGGTCACCGCGAGCCGCAGGCTGCGGCTGATCTGCCACGGCTTCGGCAAGCGCGAGGGCTTCGAGCCCACCCGTCAGTCCGAGGCGTACGAGGCGCTGCGGACGTGGGGCCTGCCGGTGTCGACCCACACCAGGATCGTCACCACCCGCGACGAGCTGTTCGAGCACATCGAGTACTGGCACGAGCACCGCCACGACGTCGAACACGAGATCGACGGCATCGTCGTCAAGGTCGACGAGGTCGCGAAGCAACGCAGGCTGGGCACCACCTCGCGGGCGCCACGCTGGGCGATCGCGTACAAGTACCCGCCGGAGGAGGCGACCACCACCCTGCTCGACATCCAGGTCAACGTCGGTCGCACCGGCCGGGTGACGCCCTTCGCGGTGATGGAGCCGGTGAAGGTGGCGGGTTCCACGGTCTCGATGGCCACGCTCCACAACGCGAGCGAGGTCAGGCGCAAGGGCGTCCTGATCGGCGACCGGGTCGTGATCCGCAAGGCGGGCGACGTGATCCCCGAGGTCCTCGGCCCGGTCATGGAGGCCCGCCCGGCCGACGCTCGCGAGTGGACGATGCCGACGCACTGCCCGTCCTGCGGCACGAAGCTGGCGTACGAGAAGGAGGGCGATGCCGACATCCGCTGCCCCAACGCGCAGAACTGCGACGGCCAGCGCAAGGAACGGCTGAGCTACGTCGCGGGCCGCTCCGCGCTCGACATCGAGGTGCTGGGCAACGAGGCGGCGGTGGCACTCATCGACTCGGGCGTCGTGCACGACGAGGGCGACCTGTTCGACCTGGACGAGGAGCGGCTGCTCTCGGTGGAGCTGTTCCGCACCAAGGCGGGTGCTCTGTCGGCGAACGGGCAGAAGCTGTTGGCGAACCTGGAGTCGGTGAAGGACCGTCCACTGTGGCGCGTGCTGGTCTCGTTGTCGATCCGCCACGTCGGCCCGACCGCGGCGCGTGCGCTGGCACTGGAGTTCGGCTCCCTGCCCAGGATCATGGCCGCGTCGGAGGGGGAGCTGGCGGAGGCGGGCGGCGTGGGCCCGACGATCGTCGACGCGGTGAAGGAGTGGTTCGAGACCCCGTGGCGCAGGGAGATCGTCGAGAAGTGGCAGCGCGCGGGCGTGCGGATGGAGGAGGAGCGGGACGAGTCGGTCGAGCGCAACCTCGAGGGCATGTCGATCGTGGTCACCGGGAGCCTGCAGACCTTCTCCCGTGACGAGGCCAAGGAGGCGATCCTGGCGCGCGGCGGCAAGGCGTCCGGCGCGGTGTCCAAGAAGACGGCCTTCGTCGTGGTGGGCGACGCCCCCGGCTCGAAGTACGACAAGGCGGTGCAGCTGAAGGTCCCGGTCCTCGACGAGGACGGCTTCCGCGTCCTGCTGACCGAGGGCCCGGACGCGGCGACGGAAGTGGCGCGAACCGGCGAGGAAGCGGAGGCAGCCGATGAGTGAGGTGACGATCCGGCCGGCGGGGGAGGAGGACTTACCGGCGGTCGGCGAGGTGACCTACGAGGCCTACCACACGGACGGCCACGTCCCCGGCCGCGAGCAGAGCGACTACGGCAACGTCCTGCGCGACGCGCGTGCCCGCTACGAGGAGGCGGAGCTGCTCGTGGCGGTGGACGAGGCGGGCGCGGTCCTCGGCACGGTCACGATCGCCCGCCCCGGCTCGAAGTGGCGCGAGATCGGCAAGGACGACGAGCTGGAGTTCCGCATGCTCGCCGTGTCGTCCGCCGCGCGGGGCAGAGGCGTCGGCGCGGCACTGACCCGCCGCGTGCTGGCCCGTGCGGCCGAGCTCGGTCTCCCGTCGGTGGTACTGAGCAGCTCGAAGACCATGCACGCGGCCCACCGCCTGTACGAGCGGCTGGGCTTCCACCGCACCCCGGACCTCGACTGGAGCCCGCTGCCGACCATCCCGTTGATCACCTACCGGCTGGACCTGTGAGCCGCGAACAGGCCGTCGTGCTGCTCACCGGCATACAGGCGGCGGGCAAGTCGACCGTGGCGCAGCTGCTGGCGGAGCGCCTCGACCGCGCGGTGCACCTGCGCGGCGACGTGTTCCGCCGCATGGTGGTCAGCGGCAGGGCGGACATGACCCCGGATCCCTCCGAGGAGGCGATGCGGCAGCTCCGCCTGCGTTACCGCCTGACCGCCATCGCCGCCGACGAGTACTTCCGGGCGGGCTTCACGGTCGTCGCGCAGGACGTCGTACTCGGCGAGGTCCTGGGCGACATGGTCCACCTGATCCGCCCGCGCCCGCTGCTGGTCGTGGTGCTCGCCCCACGCGCCGAGGCGGTCCTCGCCAGGGAGACGGCCCGCGCGAAGAACTCCTACGACGAGTGGACGGTCACCCAGCTCGACCAGGGCCTGCGCACGGGCACACCCCGCATCGGACTCTGGCTCGACACCTCCGACCAGACCCCGGAACAGACCGTCGAGGAGATCCTCGCGAGGGCGTGGACCGAGGCCCGCGTTTCCTGACCCACGTGCTCTGGGCGGGACGCTCGACCGAGAAGCACCGGCACTCTTCCCTGCCTGCTCGACCTTGTGATGAACGAGATCGCCCACCTCCGGCTCGAGAACGTCGAGCCACCCGTCAACGTGGTGCTCCCGCAGATCGGCGGCGAGCCGTTCGACGAACCGCTTGTTCGTTCGCGAGTAGGACAGGAAGACGTCGCGCATCTCATCTCCTGGTCGAGCCTCGGGCGGATGGCATGGTGCAGTCCGCCACCGTTCGGCATCGGCTATGCCCGATGGTCAGGAGCCGAAGCACCGGGCGGGCGTGATCCCGACCTCGCGGCGGAACGCCGCGATGAACGCGCTCGTCGTGCCGTAGCCGACGCGCCGCCCCACGACCGCGACCGGTGTGCCCGCGGCCAGCAGCTCCAGCGCCGCGCGAACACGCAACCGGGTCCGCCACCGGCCGAAGCCCACCCCGGTCTCCGCGACGAACAGCCGCGACAGCGTCCGCTCGCTCGTCCCGACCAGACGTGCCCACCCAGCCGCGTCGTGAGGGTCGGTCGGGTCGGCGGCGAGCGCGTCGGCCACGCGCACGGCCCGGTCGTCGCGTGGCCAGGTCAGCTCCGCGGACGCGACCGGCGCCGGCTCGAGCACGTCGAACAGCACCGCCTCCGCCCGGCCGCGTGCCTCCTCCGGCAGCGGACCGGACAGGTGACCGATCAACGCGGCGAGCATCGGCACCGCCGCGAGCACCGTCGGCACTGTCCACAGTGCCGGGCACCGCTCGCGCCTCAGGTAGAGGCTGTGCATGTCCGCGACCGACGCGCCGGCCGTCGTGTGCGGCACCCCTGCCGGGATGAACAGCGCCCGGCTGGGCGGCAGCACCCACGTCGTGTCCGCCACCCCGACCGTCACGACCCCGCTGCGTGCCCACACCAACTGGTGCAGTGGGTGCGTGTGCGTGACGTAGCGCATGCCCCGGGTGAGCGAGAACCGCCCGACCAACGCGACACCCGACGTCGGCGAGACCCACTCGACGGCATGTCCGGAAAGCGACACAACTTGACAGACTACGTGGTTCCGGCCGCGGCCACGACGGCCGTAACGTCGCCGTCATGCCGATGAACAGGATCCACCGCAAGATCTGCCAGTCGGACGAGTGGGCCACCAGGATGCGCAGCTCGGTCCTGCCGTGGGCGGTCGGCGACGTCCCACTCGACGGCGACGTCCTCGAACTTGGCCCCGGCTACGGCATCACGACCCGTTGGCTCGCCGACCACGGCGGACGCCTGACCGCGGTCGAGGTGGACCCGAAACTGGCCACCGACCTGCGGACGAGGTTCCACGGCGAGGTGGACGTCCGCGAGGGCGACGGCGCGGCGCTCCCGTTCGCGGACGAGTCCTTCGACGCCGTCGTCTGCTTCACGATGCTGCACCACGTGCCGTCGCCGGAGCAGCAGGACCAGCTGTTCGCCGAGGCACGACGGGTGCTGCGCCCGGGCGGCGTGTTCGCCGGTTCGGACAGCAGGCTCAGCCTGCGGTTCCGGATCATCCACCTCGGCGACACGATGGTCCCGGTGCCACCCGACACCCTCCCGACCCGCCTGCGTGGCGCGGGTTTCGAGGAGGCGAACGTCGGCCTCGACGACCGCTCGATCCGCTTCCACGCGACCCGGCAGCCCTGACCCCGGCCTGGGCGTACTGAAGGACGCCTTCGTAACGCTGGGCGTACTGAAGGGAGCCTTCGTAACGCTGGGCGTACTGAAGGGAGCCTTCAGTACTTAGCCCGAGAGCACCACCGCGATGATGCCCGCCAGGTGCGCGAGCCTCGCCACCTCGGCGGCGCGGAACTGCGGCCCGCCCGGCCGCCCCACGAGCAGCACCCGGTCCGGCTTGCCGAGCGGCGTGGCGGCCAGCTCCGTGCCGAGCTCCTTCCACGTCTCCGGCACCCACGCCTCCTCACCGTCCAACCCCGTGGCACGGGCCAGCGGCAGGAACGGCAGGTCGAGCGTCTTGAGCTGGGGCGCGGCCGTCGAGGCACTCAGCGTCCTCGCCGCCCCGTGCTCGGGGCCGACGACCAGCGCCCAGCCCGCCCGGATGATCCGCGGGACACCCTCGGTGAAGATGGTCAGTCCCTCGTCCGGCTGAGCGGCGACCTCCTCCACCAGCTCCAGCTCACGGTGCGTGTCGAGGACCCCGGCGTACGGTCGCACCGCGTCCACCTCGACATCGTCGACCGACTCGGCGGCCGTGATCAGCACGTCCGGCAGCCGACCCTTGGGCAGCTCGACGACCAGGTCGTCGATGGCCGTGCCCGAGTTCCGTTCCACGACGTCCACGGACAGGATGTCGGCCCCGATGGCCCCGAGGGCGGTCGCGACCGCCCCGAGCGCTCCCGGAACGTCCGGGAGCTGGACCCGGATCAGGAAGGTCAAGGCGAACGCCTCCCGCTGCGTAGGTGTCGATCTCGTGCCGGCCGAGAATTGTCCCAGACGCCGGCACTCCACCGGCCCGGCCGTCCATTCCCCGGGACGACCAGGTTCAACGCCTAGCTAACCACCTCGATAACCCGTTCGTGTGTCAGCCAGGGGCACAAATAAACTCGGCCCACATATCGAAGACGACCTACACAGGAGCTCGTCCCGTGCCCAATATCTCCCGCGACGAGGTAGCCCACCTCGCTCGCCTCGCCAGGCTAGCCGTCACCGAAGAGGAACTGGACATGTTCGCAGGTCAGCTGGACGTGATCCTGCAGTCGGTGGCGCGGGTCGGTGAGGTCGCGGCCGACGACATCCCGCCCACCTCACACGCCGTGCCGCTCACCAACGTGTTCCGTGAGGACCTCGTGCGTCCGGGTCTCACACAGCAGCAGGCACTGGCCGGCGCGCCGGCCGCCGAAGAGGGCAGGTTCCGGGTGCCGAGGATTCTGGGAGAAGAAGCGTGAACGAGCTGACGAAGCTGACCGCCGCCGAGCTGGCGGCGAAGATCCAGGCCAAGGAGGTCTCGGCCGTCGAGGTCGCGCAGGCCCATCTCGACCGGATCACCGCGGTGGACAAGTCCGTCAACGCGTTCCTGCACGTCGACACCCGGGGCGCGCTGTCGGCCGCCCGCGCGGTCGACGAGGACGTCGCCGCGGGCCGTGAGCCCGCCTCACCGCTCGCCGGCGTGCCGCTGGCGCTCAAGGACGTCTTCACGATGTCCGGCCTGCCGACCACCTGCGGCTCGAAGATCCTGGAGAACTGGATCCCGCCTTACGACGCGACCGTCACCCGCAAGCTCCTCGAGGCGGGCATCGTCATCCTCGGCAAGACCAACATGGACGAGTTCGCCATGGGCTCGTCCACAGAGAACTCGGCGTTCGGCCCCAGCCACAACCCGTGGGACCTCGACCGCATCCCCGGCGGCTCCGGCGGCGGCTCGTCGGCCTCGCTCGCCGCGTTCGAGGCGCCGCTCGCCATCGGCACCGACACCGGCGGCTCGATCCGCCAGCCCGCCTCGGTCACCGGCACGGTCGGCGTCAAACCCACCTACGGCGGTGTCTCCCGCTACGGCCTGGTCGCCTTCTCGTCCTCGCTCGACCAGGGCGGCCCGTGCGCGCGGACCGTGCTCGACGCGGCACTGCTGCACGAGGTGATCGCCGGCTACGACCAGCTCGACTCCACCTCCATCAACGCGCCCGTCCCGCCGGTCGTGAAGGCCGCCCGCGAGGGCGCGAACGGCGACCTGTCCGGCGTCCGCGTCGGCGTGGTCCGCGAGTTCCAGGGCGACGGCTACCAGGCGGGTGTCACGACCGCGTTCGAGCAGGCCGTCGAGGTGCTCAAGGGCATGGGTGCCGAGGTCGTCGAGGTCTCCTGCCCGCACTTCACCTACGGCCTGCCGGCCTACTACCTGATCGCGCCCAGTGAGGCGTCCTCGAACCTGGCCCGCTTCGACGCCATGCGCTACGGCCTGCGGGTCGGCGACGACGGCGAGGCCAGCGCGGAGCAGGTCATGGCGCTCACCCGTGAGGCGGGCTTCGGCCCGGAGGTCAAGCGCCGCATCATGATCGGCACCTACGCGCTGTCCTCCGGCTACTACGACGCCTACTACGGCCAGGCGCAGAAGGTCCGCACGCTCATCTCGCGTGACTTCGAGAACGCGTTCGAGCAGGTCGACGTGCTGGTCTCGCCGACGACGCCGACCACCGCGTTCCGCATCGGCGAGCGCGTGGACGACCCGATGGCCATGTACCTCGCGGACCTCTGCACGATCCCGGCCAACCTCGCGGGCACACCTGCCATGAGCGTCCCCGCCGGTCTCGCCGCCGACGACGGGCTGCCGGTCGGCCTGCAGGTCATGGCACCCGCGCTCCAGGAGGAACGCATGTACAAGGTCGCGGCCGCCTACGAGGCCGCGCGTGACGCCGCTGCCGGTGGCGCCCTGATCAACCGCGTCCCGGCGCTGGAGGCATGAGGAAGATGACGACTGTCCTGGACTACGACGAGGTCATCGAGCGCTTCGACCCGGTGCTGGGCCTCGAGGTGCACGTCGAGCTGAACACGCACACGAAGATGTTCTGCGGCTGCCCGACGGCCTTCGGCGGCGAGCCCAACACGCAGGTCTGCCCGACCTGTCTCGGCCTGCCCGGCTCGCTGCCCGCGGTCAACGCGATGGCCGTCGAGTCGGCGATCCGCATCGGCCTGGCGCTGAACTGCGACATCGCGCCGTGGTGCCGGTTCGCGCGGAAGAACTACTTCTACCCGGACATGCCGAAGAACTTCCAGACGTCCCAGTACGACGAGCCGATCGCGTTCAACGGCTCGCTCGCGATCACGCTGGACGACGGCACGATGGTCGACGTCGCCATCGAACGTGCCCACATGGAGGAGGACACCGGCAAGTCGCTGCACGTCGGCGGCGCGACCGGCCGGATCCACGGCGCGAGCCACTCGCTGCTCGACTACAACCGCGCGGGGGTGCCGCTGATCGAGATCGTGACCAAGCCGATCACCGGCACGGGCGCACGGGCACCCGAGGTGGCACGTGCGTACGTCACCGCACTGCGGGACCTGTTGCGGGCTCTGGGGGTCTCGGACGTCCGCATGGACCAGGGCTCGCTGCGGTGCGACGCGAACGTGTCGCTGATGGCCAAGGACGCCACGGAGTTCGGCACCCGCACGGAGACCAAGAACGTCAACTCGCTGCGGTCCGTCGAGCGGGCGGTGCGGTTCGAGATGACGCGTCAGGCGGCGGTGCTGTCCGACGGCGGCTCGATCATGCAGGAGACCCGCCACTTCGAGGAGGCGAGCGGCACCACGCGTGCGGGCCGCCGCAAGGAGACCTCCGAGGACTACCGGTACTTCCCGGAGCCGGACCTGGTGCCGATCGCGCCGTCGGCAGAGTGGGTCGAGAAGCTGCGTGCGACGCTGCCGGAGATGCCGTGGGAGCGCCGCAGGCGCATCCAGGAGGACTGGCAGCTGACCGACCTCGAGCTGCGGGACCTGGTCAACGCGGGTGCCGTGGACCTCATCGCGGCGACGGTCGACGCGGGCGCGTCCCCTGCCGAGGCTCGCGCGTGGTGGGTCGCCTACCTGGCGCAGGAGGCCAACGCCAAGGGCATCGAGCTGGCGGAACTGCCGATCACGCCCGCGCAGGTCGCGCGGGTCTCGGCGCTCGTGGCCGAGGGCAAGCTGAACAACAAGCTGGCCCGCAGCGTCATCGACGGTGTGCTGGCGGGCGAGGGCGAGCCGGACGAGGTCGTCGCGGGGCGTGGCCTCGCGGTCGTGTCCGACGACAGCGCGCTGTACGCGGCGGTCGACGAGGCGCTGGCCGCCCAGCCGGACGTCGTGGAGAAGATCCGCGCCGGGAAGGTGGCGGCGGCGGGCGCGATCGTCGGCGCGGTCATGAAGGCGACGAGGGGACAGGCCGACGCCAAGCGTGTCCGGGAGCTGATCCTGGAGCGTTGCTCGTAGTCCGGGAGTCCGCCGTTCGGATGACTTCTGTCGGTGGGCGCCGCTAGCATGCCCGGCGCTATGACAACGCGGTTCGGCGTGCTGGGGCCCCTGCAGATCACCGGCCATGACGGCCGGTGGCTGCGCCTGCGTGGAGAGCGGCAGCGCTCACTGCTCGCGATGCTGCTCTTCCACGCGAACCAGCGCGTGCCGACCGAACGGCTCGTGGACGCGTTGTGGCCGGGCATCCCGCCGAAGTCGTACGCGTCGAACCTGCACACGTACGTGTCGCGGCTGCGGGAACGCCTCGGTGACACGGAGATCGACCACGCGGGTCCCGGCTACCGGCTGCTCGTCGCCGACGGCGACCTCGACCTGCTGACGTTCCGCGACGCCAGCGAGACGGGCCGCCAGGCACTGCGCGACGGCGACCCGGACGCCGCCGCCAGGCACCTGCGGCGGGCGCTCGCCCAGTGGCGCGACCGCCCGCTCGCCGACCTCGCCCTGCCCGCGCTCGACGCCGAGATCGCACGCCTGGAGACCGAGCGGCTCACGGTGTTCGAGGACTGCGTCGACGCCGAGCTGGCCGCGGGCAGGCACACCGCCCTGGTGGGGGAGCTGCAGGCCGCGGTCGCCGAGCACCCACTGCGGGAACGGTTGGTAGGCCAGCTCATGCGTGCGCTCCAGGGCGCGGGCAGGCAGGCCGACGCGCTGGGGGTCTACCGGGACGCGCGGTCGACGCTGGTCGACGAGACCGGCCTCGAACCGGGTGCCGAGCTGCGTGGGGTGCATGCCGAGATCCTGCGTGGCGACGAGTGGCCGATCCGGCAGCTGCCCGCCGACATCCGCGCGTTCACCGGCCGCGACGACGTCGTCGACGAGCTGACGACGCTGCTCACCGGCCCCGACTGTCCGCCGGTCGTGCTGACGGGGGCGCCGGGCGCGGGCAAGAGCACGCTCGCCGTCCGCGTCGCACACCGCCTCGCCGAGCGGTTCCCGGACGGTCAGCTCTACGCCCACCTGGCAGGTGCCACCGCGGCCCGCCGCCCCGACGACGTGCTCGCCGACCTCCTGCGCAGCCTGGGCGTCACCGGCCCCGGCATCCCGGACAGCACGCAGGCCAAGGCGGCCGTGCTGCGCAGCCGCCTCGCGGGCCGCCGTGTGCTGCTCATCCTCGACGACGCCGCCGACCCCGACCAGGTCGGCCCGCTGCTGCCCGGCACCCCGGGCACCCCGGTACTGGTCACGAGCCGGCGCAGGCTGACCGGCCTGGTCGACGCGCACCGCGTCACCGTCGGCTCGCTCACCGACGACGAGGCGGTCGCCCTCCTCGCCGCCGTGGCGGGCCCCCGCGTCGCCGCCGATCCCGATGGCGCCCGCCGCATCGCCGCGGCCTGCGGCAACCTGCCGCTGGCGCTGCGGATCGCGGGCAGCAGGCTCGCGCTGCGGCCACAGCTGCGGCTGACCACGCTCGCCGACCGCCTGGCGGACCAGCGGCAGCGGCTGGACGAGCTGTCGGCGAGCGACCAGCAGGTCCGGTCCAGCCTCGCGCTCAGCTACGACGCGCTGTCCGAGCCCGCGCGGGCCACCTTGAAGCTGGTCGGCGCCGCGAACGTGACCAACCTGCCCGCCTGGGCCGTCACCGTCCTGCAGGACAGGGTCGCGGGGGAGGGCGCGGTCGACGAGCTGCTCGAGGCGAGCCTCGTGGAGCCCGCCGGCGTGGACCGGTGCGGCGAGCCGAGATACGCGACGCACGACCTCGTGCTGGCGTTCGCCCACGAGCGGCTGCACGCCGAGGACGGCCTCGAGACGTGCGAGGACGCGACCAGCAGGCTCCTCGACGGGATCCTGGCGGTGGCCGACCTGCTCGGTCGCGACCTGCCCCCGGTGTTCCCCCCGGTCGACGAGGGGGAGTCGGTGCCCGCCGCGCCGCTGTCCGGGGAGACGCGTGCGCGGTACGGCGCCGACCCCGAGGCGTGGTTCGCCAGTGAGCGTGCCGCGCTGGTCGACGCGATCGGCCGGACCGCGCGCTACGGGCGCCACCGGATGGCGGCGCGGATCCTCGAGCGGCTGTCGAGGTACCTGTGGCCACAGGGCGCCTACGCGGATCTGCGGCTGTGTGCCACGGCGGTACGCGACGCCGCCCGCGTGGCAGGCGACGAGCGGGTGGAGGTGTGGGCGGAGGCGGTGCACGCGCGGGTGCTGCACGTGCGTGGCCACTATGCCGACGCGGTCACGACCTACCGCTGGTGTGAGGCGCGGCTTGGCACGGACCCGGCGCTCGCGTGGGTACTGACGAACCTGGCCGACTGCCTGACCGGCCTCGGCGTGCCGGAGGAGGCACTGGCGCTGACCGACCGCGCGGCCGGACTGTCCACGTCGGACTCGGTGGCGGCGGCCAGGTCCGCCGCGCTGAACCGGTTGGGGCGTCCGGCCGAGTCGGTCCGCGTGGACACCGGCGCGCTGGCCGTGGCGCGTGAGTCCGCGCGGCCGCACGCGGTGGCGCGGGCGCTGCAGAGCCTGTCGTGGAGCCTCGCACTGACCGGCGACCTCGACGCGGCGACCAGTGCGGCCGAGGAGGCGGTCGCGTTGCTGCGGGCGACCACCGCCCGGTCCGCGCTCGCCCGGTCGTTGCGCACGCTCGGTGCCATCCACGCAGGTCGCGGTGAGCGGGCCAGTGCGTTGGCCGCGTTCGCGGAGTGCCGGGCCATCGCCGAGCAGATCAACGAGGTGCCACGCGTGCTGTCGTGCAGGCGGGCCATCGCGGCGGGCTGGGTCGGTGACGGCCGCGCCGCCGAAGCGGTGACCGAGCTGCGGCTCTGTCTCGCCGCGTACCGGGACATGGGTAGCACGTCGTCGGTGACGATCACGCTGCGGCTGCTGGCGGTGGCCCTCGCCGCGGTCGGCGACCACGCCGTCGCGGCGGCCACCCAGGAGGAGGCCGACCGGATCGCCGACCCCCGCGACGCCAACGCGCAGGCGCTGGCGTCGCTGCTGCTGAACCTGACTCGGATGCCGGGCCCCTCGCTCCCGGCACCCGAGCAACTCAGCAGGCTGCCCTGAGGTCGGTCCCGGTCAGCGCACGGCCTTCGCGTAGCGGCCGTTGGCGGGCAGCCACGTGAAGATGATCGCCAGGATGCCGCCGACGATGGCGAGCAGCGACAGACCGGCCATGGTGCCGTTGGTCTCGTCGGCGAGCACGACCATGCTGAAGACCATGACGCCGACCGACGAGAGGGTCACCATGATCCGGGCCCACGTCGCGGCCTTGGTCATGCAGAGGCCGAACAGCAGCAGGGCGACACCCGCACCCGCCACGAGGTAGCCCCGCGTGGTGAAGGCGCTGACGAAGCCGTCGAGCGAGTCGTAGCCTGCGAGCTGCGAGGCCAGGTCCAGGTCGGCGTCGGAGAGCTGGCCGAGGCCCGCGTTCTCCAGCAGCTCCTTGATCAGCTCCTTGCCCCCGGTGGCGATCATGACGCCGTTTGCGATGGCCGCGAGCGCGGTGACCACGACGATGCCCAGGGCCGCGGTGAGCAGGCCGGGCCGGCGAACGGCCGTCGAAGTGGACGGCCCAGCCGAGATTGCGGACACGATTCTCCTTGGTAGTGAAGGGAAAAAGGGAAGATGACCACAGACACGACACCCCTCGAGTCGCGGTGGTCATCCGGGCGAGGAGGTTAGGGAACCGCGCCACACGGAGCGCACACAGAAGCGGTAGGGCTGGCCCCAGTGTGTTTCCGCCTGCCTGCCCCATCCCCTTCCCGGCCTCGGCGCGGCAGGGTTCTCCCATCGGAAAACCATTGGGAGGAAACGGAATGCGAAAAACAAGGGTGATCGCGGCGGTGCTGTGCGCGGGCATGCTCCTGCCCGGTGTTGCCATGGCGGCGCCCGCTCCCACCGCCGTCGAACACCGGTCCGAGGGGCACCTGGTGTCCGCGGAAGTGATCGACCGCCTGCCCCGCCAGGAGGTCGTCGACTACCTGGCCGGCTACGAGCTGGACACCTCGGCGGTCCGCAACGGCGTGGACCTCTACCTGCTGACCTACCGGACGGTCGGTGTGGACGGACGACCCACGACCGCGAGCGCGCTGACCGTCCTGCCGAACGGCCGCGACCACACGTTCCGCGCGGTCGCGTGGCTGCACGGCACCCGCGTGTTCCGCGGCGACACCGGCTCGGTCTCGGACAACCTCGACCGGGCGGCGGCGGTGCTGTTCGCCGGTTCCGGGTTCGCGACCGTGGCGCCGGACTACCTGGGACTCGGCACCGGTCCGGGGCACCACCCGTACATGCTGTCCGAGCCGACCGTCACGGCGACGACGGACGCGTTGCGGGCGTCCCGCTCCCTCGCCGCGCGGACGGGCAGGAAGCTCGACGGACGCGTGCTGGTCAGCGGCTTCTCACAGGGCGGCCAGGCGTCGATGATCGTCGGCAGGGCGCTGCAGCGCTCGCGGGAGTTCGACCTCGGTGCCATCGCGGGCATCGCGGGCCCGTACGACATCCGGGGCCAGGAAATGCCCGCCGCGCTCGACGGACGGCTCGACGGCATCAGCGCGACGATGTACCTCGGCTACGCGATCACGGCGTGGAACCGCGTCCACCCCATCTACGACTCGCCGTCCGAGGCGTTCCGCGCGCCGTACGACCAGGTGGTGGAGTCGATGTTCGACAGCGACCACCAGGAGGGCGAGGTCGTGGCCACGCTCCCGCACACACCGGAGGAGCTGTTCACCAACGAGTTCCTGGCCAGGCTCGCGCACCCCGACGGCGGCCTCGCCGAGGTCCTCGCGGCCAACGACGACCCGTGCGAGTGGCGGCCGAGCGTGCCGGTGCGCCTGTACGCGGGCACCGCCGACCGGGACGTCGTGTCCGACAACGCGACGAGCTGCCTGGAGGACCTCGGCGCACACAACACCAGGGACAGCCGCGTCGTGAACGTGGGCGCGGTCGACCACTTCACCTCGGCACGTGTCGCGTTGCCGCAGGTGCTGACCTGGTTCAACCGGCTCTAGTCGGGGCCGCCCGAGCCGCCGCCACCGGCCACCGCGATCACGAAGGCGCGGTCGTCGCTCGACACGGGGGCGCCGCCGTCCTTGTTGACGGTGCCCGCGACCGCCACCTGGTCGTTGATGGCGTCCACGCCGCCGAGCAGGCCGAAGCCCGCGGTCTTGTCGAGGGTGATCTCGGGCTTGCCGGAGAACGACCCATCGGACGCGAGGGGCAGGCGCTGCGCGTTGCCTGCCGTCGACATGACCACCAGCACGCCGGTGATCGTCGACGCACAGCCCGCCACGCCCGGCCGGTCCGGCCAGGTCCAGGCGGGGGAGGACATCTGCTTGCCCGGCTCGATCCGGTACAGGACGTCCTGGGTCGCGGCGCGGTCCGTGACCCAGGCGCCCGGGCCGTTCACGGAGGTGCAGACCCCGCCGGGTGCCCGCAGCCCGCTGGCGATGACCAGTGAGCCCTTGGTCGGGTTGCCCTGTGCGGGTTGTCCGGACGCGTCGAACCGCAGGATCTTGCCCGCGAGTGAGTTCAGGTCGCCCGCGGCCTGCGGGTTCCCGGTGTCGCCGGTGGCGAGGAGCAGGGCGCCGGTGCGGTCGAGCGCGAGCGCGCCCCGGTTGTTCGTCGCGCCGCGCGGGATGCCGGTGATGACCGGTTTCGGCACGTCACCCGGCGCGATCCGCACCACGCGGTTGTCGCTCGCGGTCGTGACGTAGGCGAAGATCAGCTGGTCCTCGGTGTAGGTGGGGGAGAGGGCGAGCCCCGTGAGACCGCCGTCCGTGCTCCCGTCCACCGGGACGGTCGCGATGACCTCCGGCTCGGCGCCGTGCTTGACCCGCAGGATCCGCCCGCTGCGCCGCTCGCCGACCAGGGCGGTCGGGTCGTTGCCGTCCCCGGGGAGCGCCGCGACCGCGGTCACGGTGTCGAGGCAGGTGCCGATGACGGTCGGGTTGTAGTCGGTGCAGCCGTCCGGGGGCGGGATCTCCGTCGGGGCGTTGCCCCCGCCCGCACCTTCCTCCTCCGGCTTGTTCTGGCCGGGGACCTGCGGCTCCGGGCCGCCCTGCGGGGTCAGCTGCTCCTGCGGCTGCCAGCTGTCGGCCGGCGGCTGCTCCGCGAACGTGGCGCACCCGGCGGTGAGCAGCACACCGCCGAGCACGCTCGCGACGAGCATGCGTGACCTCGAGGACATGCGTCCACGCTAGGGGCGCGGCCGTGAACCTCGGGTAAGTAGTGTGCCTGGTGTGATCACCGTGTTGGTGCCCGACGAGGCGGGCGAGGCCGCGCTGTCCGGCGTGGACGGCATCGACGTCGTGCGGTACGAGTCGGCCGATGACCTGCTGGAACACGCCGAGGTGCTGGTGCCCGGCTTCCTGGTCGAGTCGGACCCGGCGGCACTCGCGGCGCGCCTGCCGCACCTGCGGCTGATCCAGCTGCTCACGGCCGGTGCGGAGAACTGGATCGGCAAGGTGCCGCCGAACGTCACGCTGTCCACTGCCCGAGGTGCCCACGGTGGCAGCACGGCGGAGTGGGCGCTGACCGTGTTGCTCGCCGTGTACCGGGACCTGATCCCGTTCGAGCGAGGCCGCGTCGCCCGAACGTGGGAACGCACGCCGACGGAGACACTGCTGGACAAGCGGGTGCTGGTCATCGGCGCGGGAGATCTCGGCACCCAGCTGAAGCGCAGGCTGGACGCGTGCGATGCCCGGACAACACTGGTCGGATATCGGGCGCGAGACGGCGTGCACGGCATCGACGAGGTGCCCGACCTGCTCGGCTCACACGACGCGGTCGTGCTGATGGTGCCGCTGACGGCGGCCACCACGGGCATGGTCGACGCCGCGTTCCTGTCCAGGATGCGGGACAACGCCGTACTGGTGAACGCGGCGCGGGGCAAGGTCGTGAACACGGACGCCCTGGTGGCGGAGCTGGTCGCCGGGAGGCTGCGCGCGGCGCTGGACGTGACCGAGCCGGAGCCGCCGCCGCGGGGACATCCGCTGTGGACGGCCCCCAACCTGCTGCTCACCCCGCACGTGGCGGCGAGCGTCGAGGGCTACCAGGAGCGGGCGTACCGCGTGGTCGCGGCGGAGATCGCGAGGTTCGCCGCCGGGGAGCCGCTCCACAACGTGGTACACGGCGACTACTAATCGCGAGGTTGTACCGCCACCCGTTCGGCGGATGCCCTACCCTCCGCTGGGTGAGCACTGAAGACGACCGTGGCTTCTACACCACCGGCGACTCGTCCACGACGCAGAGCTTCGGGCCGTCGAGCGGGGGCTCGTCCTCCTTCTTCGACGACGACACCTCGTACTCGAACGCTCCGACCACGAACTTCTCCGGCTTCGCCGAGACGGATCCCACCGAGCCCGAGACGACCCCGAGGTCCACGAGGCCCGAGTGGCACCGGGGTCTCGACTTCGGCCTGCTGGTGCTGCGGCTGGCGCTCGGCGGGCTGTTCGTCGCGCACGGCCTGGACAAGCTGTTCGGCTGGTTCACCGATGCCGGCGGCATGAACAACACCAGGGAGCTGCTCAGCGGTTTCGGCTTCACCGAGCCGGGCGTCCTGTCCTGGGTGGTGGCCGTCAGCGAGACGGCCGGCGGTGTCCTGGTCGTGCTGGGCCTGTTCTTTCCGGCGGGCGCCGCGGCCATCCTGGCCGTGATGGCGAACGTCATCGTGGTGAAGGGCGACTGGAACCTGTTCCTGGGCACCGTCGAGCTGGAGATGATCTACGCGGCGACCGCCTTCGGTCTGCTGTTCACCGGCCCGGGTCGGTTCGCGCTGGACCGGCACACGCCGTGGTGGCGCAGGGCCCCGCTGTTCGGCTTCGTGTTCCTGGTGATCGCGGCGGGCCTGTCCGTGGTCACGCTGGTCGTGTGGCGCTGAGATACTGAGGACGTGCCCTCAGCACTCCCAGACGGCGACGAAGCGCCGGAAGACGGTGCTCTGCCCGAGTCGGCGTTGCACGGACTCGGGCGGCGGCCGTTCGGCGTGTACGTGCACGTGCCGTTCTGTGCCACACGCTGCGGCTACTGCGACTTCAACACGTACACGGCGTCGGAGCTGTCGCCCGGCTCCCCGAGTTCGTGGCTGGCGGCCGTCCACCGTGAACTGGCCCTGGCGGCGGAGGTCCTGGGCACCCCACCCGCGGCGGACACGGTCTTCGTAGGCGGCGGCACCCCGTCCCTGCTGGGCGCGGCCCCGCTCACGGAGATCCTGTCGGCGATCCGTGAGACCGTGGGGCTGGCCCCGGACGCCGAGGTGACCACGGAGTCCAACCCGGAGTCGACGTCCCCGGAGTTCTTCGAGGCACTGCGCGAGGCGGGGTACACGAGGATCTCCCTGGGCATGCAGTCGGCCGCGCCACACGTCCTGTCGGTGCTGGACAGGGTCCACACGCCAGGCCGACCCACGGAGGCGGCCCGCGAGGCGAGAAGGGCCGGCTTCGACCACGTGAACCTGGACCTGATCTACGGCACCCCGGGCGAGACGCCGGACGACCTGACCCGGTCGCTGGACGCGGTCCTGGAGGCTGGCGTGGACCACGTGTCGGCGTATGCCCTGATAGTGGAGCAGGGCACGGCACTGGCCCGCCGAATAGCAAGAGGCGACCTCCCGCACCCGGACGACGACGTCCTGGCGGACCGCTACGAGCAGGTGGACGAGGCACTGTCGTCGGCCGGCCTGCACTGGTACGAGGTCTCGAACTGGGCGAGTGAGCCCAAGGCCTGGTGCCAACACAACATGGGCTACTGGCACGGCGCCGACTGGTGGGGGGTGGGTCCTGGCGCCCACAGCCACGTGGGCGGCGTCCGCTGGTGGAACGTGAAGCACCCGGCCCGCCACGCCGCGCTGCTGGCAGGGGGCAGGTCCCCGGCGGCGGCGAGGGAGACCCTGACGGCCGAGGACCGCCACCTGGAACGGGTGATGCTGGAGCTCCGTCTGGTTGACGGCCTCCCGGTGGACGTCCTTCCCGTCGAGGCTCAGGCAGAAGCACGACGCGCCGCGGACGAGGGTCTACTGGACGAAGCGGCCCTTGCGGGAGTGAACGGCCGCTTCGGGCGGTGTGTCCTGACGAGAAGAGGCCGCCTCCTGGCCGACGCGGTAGTCCGCCGCCTGACCTGACAGCCGGCCCGACGTTCGGCCATCCGGCTCCCCAGCGGGCGCGCTCGATGACGTTCACGGCCACACCGCCGACCGTCGGGGGCCACCGCGTGCGGGAACCTGCCGTGCCGCTTTGTCAGGGCAGTCTGCCGGCGCGTTCTCGCAGGTAGCGCTGTTCCGGCACGCTCGTCGTCAGCCTCGCCGCCAGCTGGTACTCCTGTTTTGCCGCCGCGAGCGAACCGGCCATCTCCAGCAGATGTGCCCGCACCGCGTGCGGCCGGTGATGCCCCGCCATCCGCTCGTCGTCGGCGAGCGTCGTCAGCTCCGCCAGGCCGGCCTCCGGTCCGTCCACCATCGCGACCGCCACCGCCTGGTTCAGCGTCACCACGGGGCTGGGGTCGAGCGACGACAGCAGCCGGTACAGGCCCACCACCTCCGGCTAGTCGGTCTGCCCGGCGGTCCCGGCCTCCGCGTGAACCGCCGCGATCGCCGCCTGCACCTGGTAGACGCCGACCCGAGTGTGCTGGAGCGCCCACCGCACCAATGCCAGCCCCTCGTCGACCAGCGCTCGGTCCCAGAGTGAACGGTCCTGCTCCGCGAGTGGCACGAGGCTGCCGTCGGCGCGGGTGCGAGCAGGCCGCCGCGCGTCGGTGAGCAGCATCAACGCGAGGAGTCCGGCCACCTCCCCGTCCGAGGGCAGCAGGGCGTGCACGATCCGGGTGAGCCGTATCGCCTCCCGTGCCAGCTCCGCACGGTGCAGCGACGGCCCGGACGAGGCGGTGTACCCCTCGTTGAAGATCAGGTAGAGGACGTGCAGCACAGGGTTCATGTCCGAAGGCACGGTGAACCTGGCGCCACTGGCCCTGATCTTCTGCCTGGCCCGCGAGATCCGCTGCGCCATCGTCGCCTCCGGTACGAGGAACGCCCGCGCGATCTCAGCCGTCGTGAGGCCGCCGACCGCCCGCAGCGTCAACGCGATCTGCGAGGCGGGCGTCAGCTCGGGTGGCAGCACAATGCCAGCAGCATCACCGTGTCGTCGCCCGCGGGCGGCTCGTCGGCCCCAGGCGCGGGCGGTGGGGGAGCCTGGCTCTCACGCCGCCGGGAGGCCTGTTCGCTGCGCCACTGGTCGGTCAGCTTCCGCGCGGCCACGGTGATCAGCCAGGCCTCGGGTCGTTCGGGCAGCCCGTCGACCGGCCAGTGCGTGGCGGCCGCGAGCAGTGCCTCCTGGGTGGCGTCCTCGGCCGCCTCGAAGTCCCGGTACCGGCGCACGACCGCGGCGAGGACCTGCGGCGCGAGGCCGCGCAGCAGGTCCTCGAGCCCGGTCACATCTCCTGCCCTGCCATGTCCATGATCGGCCGCACCTCGACGGCCGCGAACCGCGCGTCGGGAAAGCGCGCCGCGAGCTCCGCGGCCCGTTCGGGAGTCTCACAGTCGAGCACGAAGTACCCCGCGAGCTGCTCCTTGGCCTCGAGGTAGGGCCCGTCGGTGGTCACCGGCACGCCGTCACGTCCACGCACGTGCCTGGTGAGCGCCGGATCCGCCAACGCCACCCCGGCGACGAACTCACCGGACTGTTCGATCTCGGCCCACAACTCGTCGGCCTCCCGTGCGACGACGTCCCGTTCCTCCGGTGACAGTGCGAGGAACCCGGGATCCTGGCGGAACATGGGGTGCTCCCAGTTCCGTGGGTTCCCGTAGATCATGACGAGGTACTTCACGGGGCCTCCTCCGTGCCGGCGACACCGACCAGGTTGCCCTCCGGATCGGTGAACTGCCCGACGGCGAAGCCGCCGGACCGCACCGGCCCCAGCACGCGCCTGCCGCCCAGCTCCTCGGCCCTCCGAAGTGCCGCCTCGACATCCGGCACACCGACGTAGAACAGCACGCCGGGCGAGAAGCCCTCCCCGCCGCCGACGCCCCCGTTCAGCCCGGCATTGGTGACGAACCCGTACTCCCCC
Organism: Actinophytocola oryzae; assembly: GCF_004364325.1. Classification (GTDB taxonomy): domain Bacteria; phylum Actinomycetota; class Actinomycetes; order Mycobacteriales; family Pseudonocardiaceae; genus Actinophytocola; species Actinophytocola oryzae. The sequence continues at coordinate 620,755 of NZ_SOCP01000004.1, forward strand.
GGCCGCGACACGGCGTCGGTGGACGCGTCCCCCACCTGGTACTCCCAGCCGAACAACCCGGCGTAGTACTCGCGCAGCTCGCCGGGTTTCGCGCCGGCGATCTCGAAGTGCACCACGTGGTCACTCATCACTGTCCTCCCGTTCCAGCATCCACTCCGGACACCACACGACAGAGGACGGAGCGACCCACCGACTCCTCGACATCACGCCACACGAGAGGTTCCGCCGTCGGTGACTACTTCGGCCTGCACGGCAACGCCATCGCGTCGTCGTCGAGGCGGCCGAAGTCGGCGGCGAGGCGTTTGGACAGGCGATCCGCGTCGGTCCCCGGGGTGGGGCGGATCGTGACCGAAGCGGGAAGGGCCTCGGGACGTGCCAGCTCCACCAGCTCCGGCTGGTCGGCGAAGATCTTCTTGAACCGTTCGTACGCCTCGGCCTTCGTCTCCATGATCAGCGACTCGACCTGGGGGTGGGTCCGTAACCTCGCGGCTGCGTCCCGCATCTCGTCGTCGGTCTCGAAGTACAGGATCACCTTGTTCAGGCACACGCTCGAGCGGGGGACCTCCGGTACCAGCGGCCGGGACGCCGTGCCTGGCCCGTCGTAGGTCACGACGGCGAGAACGGTGACGGCCGCGAACGCGGCGACGACCACGCCGACCGCCGCCCACAGCACAAGCCCGACCCGTCTGGTCATCCGTCTCGTCTCCTCGGCTCGAAGGCACTCATCAGGCCGGCGAGGAACACGTCGAGCGCGAACTCGAACCGCTCCTCGGCCGTCGCCTCGGAGAGTAGCTGTCCGACTCCGATCAGGTTGGGGAACTGGGCGGGTCGGGCGGCCATGTAGGCGCTGATCTCCCTGCCGCGGGCCGTGATCGCGTCCGCGTCGAACTCGCCGGTCCGGATGGCGCTGATCTCGTAGGCGAACGCCGAACACCACAGGGACAGCGTGTCGAAGGCGAACACCGCGATCCGGTCGGGCAGGCCGCCCGCGCGCAGGACCGCCAGCACCGCCTCGCCGTAGGCAAGCGCGTTCGGCCCGGTGGGCACGACGGTCTCGAGCCCTACCCGCGCGATGCCGGGATAGGACGTCAGCATCTTCAGCTGCGCCCTGGCCATGTCGAGGAGCTGCTCGGTCCACGTGTCGGGGTCCGGCTCCGGACGCGGCAGCCTGCCGAGCAGTCGGTCGAGCATCAGCTCGTGGAGGTCCTCTTTGCTGCTGACGTGCGCGTACAGCGACGCGGGTCCCGTGCCGAGCTCCTGGGCGACCCGCCGCATGCTCACGGTGTCCAGGCTTCCCCTGCCCAGCAGCTCGAGCGCCGTGTCGACGACCAGGTCCTGGCTGAGCGTCCGACGCGGCGTTGGTCGTCGCGACCTGGGCCATTCGGCCTCCACGATGCACCTCCCCGTGAGTATGTCGAACACTGTACTTGACACGAACACCGTTCGCGCGTAGAACGGTGTTCGACAACAACGAACACCGTTCGTTAGGAGTAGTGATGGTTGACGAGCGAACTCCGGTGCTGGTGGTCGGCGCTGGTCTCGCGGGCCTGTCCGCCGCGATGTTCCTCGGCGTACACGGAGTGCGCTGCCTGGTCGTCGAGCGACATCCGACGACGTCGATCTACCCGAAGGCACGCGGCCAGTTCCCGCACACCATGGAGGCGCTGCGGGCGGCGGGCGTGGCCGACGTCATGATCGAGGAGAGCCCACCCGGTCCCTTCCACATAGTCGTGTGCGAGAGCGTGACGGGGCGTGTCTTCAACGACATGCTGGTCGACGGCAACCCCGACTTCAGCGCCCTGAGTCCCGAGGGCTGGGCCAACGTCAGCCAGGAGATGGAGGAGCCGATCCTGCTGCACCGGGCTCGCGAGCTGGGCGCGGACGTCCGGTTCGGTACCGAACTGGTGTCCTTCGAGCAGGACGACTTCGAGGTCCACGCGGTGTTACGCGATGAGACGGGTGAGTACCGCGTGCGCGCCGACTACCTGGTCGCCGCGGACGGGCACCGGAGCCCGATCCGGCACGCACTGGGGATCGGCACACACGGCCGGGGCGAGCTGGGCCGTTCGATCGGCGTGGTCTTCGACGCGGATCTCGACCGACCGGGGTTCGGGCTGTACTACCTGCAGAACCCCGAACTGCCGGGCGGTGCCGGCGTGGTCGTGAGCACTGACGAGCCCAACCGGTACGCACTGGCGGTGGGCTATCGCGAGGACGTCACGGAGACGGACTGGGAGGCACTGATCCGCACGGCGACCGGCGTACCGGACCTGGAGCCCGTGCTGGTGACGGACGGCGTGACCAACGGGCACACGGCGGTCCAGGTCGCGGACCGGTTCTCGAGTGGCCGGGTGCACCTGATCGGTGACGCGGTGCGCGTCATGCCGCCCACCGGCGGACTCGGGGGGAACACGGCAGTCCTGGACGGGTACTACCTGGCGTGGAAGTTGGCGATGGTGGTGAAGGGAGAGGCCGGACCGGAACTGCTGGACAGCCACGATCCGGAGCGGCGTCCCTACGCGGACGTCGTCGTAGAGCAGCAGTATGCGGCGTTCGTACAGCGGATGCGGCCGGACCTCGACGACGGCTCGCTGACCGCACCGGTCGAGCCGGTGTCGACGTTGTTCTTCGGCTACCGGCACCTGTCGTCCGCGGTGGACCTGGAGCCGAACGACGACATGACCACGTTGGAGAACCCGGAAGAACCCACGGCCCGGCCCGGCTCCCGTGCGCCACACGTCCCGTTGCGGTGGGACGGACGGGACGTGTCCACCCGCGACTTGTTCGGCCGAGGGTTCGTGCTCCTGGCAGGCGCCACCGCCGACAAGTGGCTGGCGGCTGCCGCGGACGTCGAGGTTCACGTGGAGACCTACTGCGTGGGACACGACCTGGACGACCCGGAGGGCCGATTCGGCAAGGCCTACGGGATCACGGACGACGGCGCGGTGCTGGTGCGACCGGACGGGTTCGTGGCCTGGCGAGCCGAAGCCGGCGAAGGAGACTTGGGAGAGGCAGTGAATCGAATTCTGTTCCGTGGCTAGGAGCCGGCCCGGAGGGGGAGCCAGGGACGTGGGCGGGAGCGGGTGGGGCGGGAGCGGCATACGACGCAAGCTCGTCAGGGTCAGCTCCCGATGCCGGACGCCCTTCGCGACCACCTCTCGGACCCCTCCTGACTGGCCCCTCAAGGGGCCGAGCGGGAGCGGGTTGGGGGCGGCTGCACAGGGTTGAGCGGGAGCAGGTTGGGCGGGCGGCATTGAGGGGTTGGGCGGGAGCGGGGGTTTCGGGGGCGGCAGCAAGGGATTGGGCGAGAACGGGTCGACACCGCGGGGGTGACGGAGGTCGTTGGGCGGGAGGCGGTATTGAGGGGGTTGGGCGGGAGCGGGTTTGGGGAGCGGCAGCAAGAGGTCGGGCAGGAGCGGGTTGGCGCGGCAGCGGGTTGGGCGGGAGCGGAAGTGGGTTGGCGGGGCGGAAGTGGGTTAGGTGGAAGCGCAAGTAAGGAGTCGGGCGGGAACGGGCTTGTCAGGGCTGGCGGAGTGGCCTGGTCTTCGGAACGGTGAGCGGTTGGGAGTCGTCGCCGCTGCTGGTCCGGAACCGCGCCCACACTGCCGACCACTCTGGCTTTACCTGGGCGAGTTCTGACTTCCGTTCTTGTGGATCTCCACTTGTGGCAAGGAATCCCGGCTCGGTGGCGTGCCTGTGGGCGTGATACGCGCTGTGGGTTCTTGTTCGATGGTCTTCCGGGAATTCGAGTTCATTGATGGGAGGTTGTGGCCGTGGGGCAACAGGGTTGGGTTGGTACGGGGGTGATCGAGGCGACGCCGGAGAGGGTGGCCGAAGTGCTGCTGGTCGCCTCGGAAGGACCTGTCGGAGCGCGCAACGCTCCGCTCTTACAGGTACTCCCCGGAGCCGGACGGCTGATGGGAAAGGCGTCCCTTCGGGGTGGACCAGAAGAGTTCGCGCTCTTCTACGGCTCGCACCGGGGCGGAACGGTGTGCGTCGATGCCGCGCGGGGGTACTTCTCGTTCCAGGGCGGGTTCAAGTTTCGAGCGGTTTATCGGTTTGGCCCGCATCCTCGGGGGACGCTCCTCACCTACGAGGCCATGAACGTCGCCCCGGCCTCGCATCGGGATCGAGTGGCGGTTCGACTGCAGTTCTGGCTCGGCGGGAAGTTGAAGATCGGCTTACGTAGCGGCCTTCGGCGGATGGGAAGGGCTTTGGGATGTCGCGCCTATCCGGGGCGTTAGGCCCTTGATCAGGCAACAGGCCCTCGGCTCGGCGGCCCTCGGCTCGGCGCCCGGCTAAGCGGGGGTTGGCCAAGCGGTCTTCGGCTCAGTGGACTTCGGCTCTGCGGGGTTGGTCCAGCGGACCTCGGCTCAGCGGTCTTCGGCTCCGAGTACTCGGCTCTGCGTGCATCGGCTTGGCGGGGTTGGTTCGGCGGGGTTGGTTCGGTGTGAGTGGCTCTGCGTGCATCGGCTTGGCGGGGTTGGTTCGGCGGCCTTGGCTCTGCGTGCCTCGGCTCTTTGTGCCATAACTCAGCGGAGTTGGCTCAGCGGGTCGGCTTGGTGGATTTGGCTCGGTTGGCACGGTGGGTTGTCAGTTGGTTGGCTGGGGTGGCACGAAGGGCTGAGTCAGTCGGTTGGCTGGGTTGGCAGGGGTGGGTTGGCTCGGTCGGCTGGTGGTGGGCTTCGCCGGGCCGGCTGGTCTGGTGGGCTCGTTGGCCCTTGGAGCTGTCCGGTGCTGCCGGTGCCGGTCGGCAGCACATCACTGTGGATGGGAGGGATGACCTGGTGATCTTGTGCATCGGCCGGGGTGTCTCCCCGCCAGGTTCGGGGCTGGTGTTGCGTCGGTCACGGTGAGCTTTCGTGAGCCCGTTGGGGGTGGTCACGCGCCTGTAAACCGTCACATTCGGTACCGGAACGATCGGTACTCGGCCGCACCTCCGTAAACTTGTGGTGAAGACGGGAGGTGACCTGATGGCGAGTAGTGACGAGCGGCGGTTCGCCGTGCTTCGGGCGATCGTGGCCGACTACGTCTCCAGCCAGGAGCCGGTTGCCTCCAAGGCGATCGTCGAGCGGCACAATCTCGGGGTCTCTAGCGCCACCGTGCGCAACGACATGGCCTCGCTCGAGGAGGAGGGGTACATCGCCCAACCGCACACCAGTGCCGGGCGGGTACCCACCGACAAGGGCTACCGGTTGTTCGTCGACCGGTTGACCGAGGTCAAGCCGCTGTCGGGGGCCGAGCGGCGGGCCATCCAGCTGTTCCTCGAAGGCGCCATCGACCTCGATGACGTCATGCGGCGCAGCGTCCGCCTGTTGGCCCAGCTCACGCGGCAGGTCGCGGTGATCCAGTACCCGACGCTGAGCCACTCGACAGTCCGGCACATCGAACTGGTGCAGCTCACGCCTGCTCGGGTGATGCTCGTGCTGATCACCGACGCCGGACGGGTCGAGCAGCGGACCGTCGACCTCGGGGACGTCATCACCGCGGACAATGTCTCGCGAATGCGGAACATGCTGAACGCCACACTCGTTGACAACCCGTTGACGGAGGCGGCTGCCAAGGCCAGCGAGCTGATCGAGGACGCTCCATCCGACCTGCGGGACGCCATGACACGTCTGGCCACCGTGCTGGTCGAGTCGTTGGTGGAGCACCCCGAGGAGCGGCTGGTCCTCGGCGGCACCGCCAACCTCACCCGCAACGCGGCCGACTTCCCCGGGTCGCTGCGCCAGGTCCTCGAGGCCCTCGAGGAGCAGGTGGTGGTGCTCAAGCTGTTCGCCGCCGCCCGCGCGCCTGGCACCATTACGGTGCGGATCGGGGAGGAGAACGAGGCAGCCGAGATGCGCAGCACCTCAGTCGTCTCGATCGGCTACGGCGCCCACCAGACGCTGCTCGGCGGCATGGGCGTGGTCGGGCCGACCAGGATGGACTACCCGGGCACGATCGCGGCGGTACGGGCGGTCGCCAACTACGTCGGAGACATCCTGTCCGGGCGATAGCAGATCCGGACAGCAAGCAGCACATGGGAGAGCCGGGCGGGGCGCCGGGCCAGGAGGACGGGAACACGGTGGCGAGGGACTACTACGGCACTCTCGGGGTGCGCCAGGACGCGACGTCCGAGGAGATCAAGCGCGCCTACCGCAAGCTCGCGCGCGAGCTCCACCCTGACGTCAACCCCGACGAAGGGGCCCAGGAACGCTTCCGTGAGGTCACCGTGGCCTACGAGGTCCTCTCCGACCCGCAGAAGCGCAAGATCGTCGACATGGGCGGCGACCCCCTCGGCAACGGCGGTGGCGGTGGTGGCCGCGACCCGTTCGCCGGGTTCGGGCTCGGCGACATCATGGACGCCTTCTTCGGGGGTGGCATGGGTGGCGGGCGCGGCCCGCGCAGCCGCGTGCAGCCCGGGTCCGACGCCCTCATCCGCATCGAGCTCAGCCTCGAGGAGTGCAACACCGGGGTCACGCGTGAGCTGACCGTCGACACGGCCGTCCTCTGCGACGTCTGCCGTGGCGCGGGTGCCGCCGACGGCTCCGGCGCGCAGGTCTGTGACACCTGCGCCGGGCGTGGCGAGATCCAGTCCGTGCAGCGGTCGTTCCTCGGTCAGGTCGTCACCGCGCGGCCGTGCCCCGTCTGCCGGGGCGTCGGCGAGGTCATCCCCGACCCGTGCCGCCAGTGCGGTGGCGACGGCCGGGTCCGCGCTCGGCGCACCATCACGGCCAAGGTGCCGCCGGGGGTCGCGGACGGCATGCGTGTCCGGCTCTCCGGGCAGGGTGAGGTCGGTCCAGGAGGCGGGCCCGCCGGTGACCTGTACGTCGAGGTCGTCGAGCAGCCGCACCCGACCTTCGAACGCAACGGGGCGGACCTGCACTGCACCGTCCGCATCCCGATGACCACCGCGGCTCTCGGCGCCGTCCTGCCGCTCGAGACCCTCGACGACACGGTCGAGCTGGAACTCGACGCCGGGATCCAGCCGAACACCGAGCTGCTGCTCACCGGGCACGGGCTGCCACGGCTGCGCTCGTCCGGTCGGGTCGACGGTCGCGGCGATCTGCACGTGCACGTCGAGGTCGAGGTTCCCGGCAAGCTTGACGCGCGGCAGACCGAGCTTCTCCGTGAGCTCGCGAGCATTCGCGGCGAGGAGGACCAGATCGTCTCGGCGACCAACGGCCGCGGCGGCGGGCTGTTCTCCCGGCTCCGCGCCCGTCACCGTTGAGCGACACCGCACCCGTCTTCCTCGTCGACGCCGTCCCGTCGAGCGGCCACACCGTGCTCGACGGACCGGAGGGGCGGCACGCCGCCGCCGTGCGCAGACTCCAGCCCGGCGAGGAGCTCGTCATCGCCGACGGCAGGGGAGCCGCGGCCGCCTGCGTCGTTGAAACGGTTCAAGGCAAGGAGTCCCTTGGGCTGCACGTGCAACGCAGTTGGACAGAACCCCAACCGCAGCCCCGAATCGTTCTCGCACAGGCACTGATCAAAGGCGACAGAGGCGAGCTGGCCGTCGAGCTGGCCACCGAAACCGGCGTCGACGTGATCGTGCCGTGGCGGTCCGGGCGCAGCATCGTCAAGTGGGAGGACGGACCACGCGGAGCCAAAGCGCTCGCGCGGTGGCGAAGCACCGCCCGCGAGGCCGCGAAACAGTCGCGCCGCGCATGGATCCCCGAGGTCACCGAGGCTGTGACAACCCGCCAACTAGTTGATTTGATAAGGAAAAGCGCCGTTACCGTACTGCTTGACGCGGCCGCGGAAGCCGGTATACGCGACATCACGATGCCGACCGAAGGCGACCTCGTCCTCGTCGTGGGGCCCGAAGGGGGAATTTCCGAGAGCGAGAGCGAGACCCTCCGTACGGCAGGAGCGCAGGTAGCGCGGCTCGGTCCCACTGTTCTACGGGCATCCACCGCCGCCGCGGTAGCGATCGCCGCACTCGGAGTCCTGACGCCACGCTGGCGCTGAGAGTGCACAACGGTCTACTCTTTGCACAGCAACGCTGTTCAACAGCGCGACGCCAGAGATCTACCGCCGGACACCTCCCCCCTCGGTCCGGCGGCGTCGCGTCGCGGTGGAGCGACCCCCAGGCTTCACCGCGACGCGACATCCTCATCCCTGTTCGGTGCTGGCGCACCTTCCCGGCGTCCTTGTGTCTGCCGGGGGGCCGAGCCCCCCGAACCCCCCACGGTGCGTTTGGGCTTGATCCAGCGTGGTTGCTTTGTGAGACCCTTTCGGGCCTTCGGCCCTCCGCGTGCCTTCGGCCGCGGCCTCCTTGGGATCTGAATCCGGTTCGGGGTGTTCGGCGTTGGCCTCTTGGGTGCCCGGGCCGTGTGGGGTGTCTGTGTCCGTCTCTGTTGTAGATGGCTGGCAATCCGCTCTTCCGTTTGCCCTACCGGCCGCTCTGGTGCCGTGTCCTTGGGTGTTGGGGGTTGGGTTGGTTGTTGGTTTGGCGGTTGGGTGGATTGGTATGGGCTGTCTGGGGATCTGGCGGGGTTTCGACTGGGTGTGGGTTTGTGTGTGGAGGCGGTGTGAATGTGGGGGTTTGGGTGGGTGGTCGGGGTGTGGTGGTGATGTGGTGATGTGAGGCTTGTCTGGTGGGGAACTCACACCAAAAACCCCTTCGCATCCCTCCTGCCCCAAACATGCCGCGCATTCCCATCGCTTGTGTGTGGGTGGGTTGGGGGTGGTTTGCTTTTGGTTGTTCGGGTGTTCCTTGTGCGTTGGTTGCTGTGGGGAGTTGCTTTGTGGGTGTTGCTTCATGGGGTGTGGCGGGCCGTTTTTCTGGTTTCGCAGTACCTTTCGGGGTGTGGCTGGTACGGGTGCGCCCTTCGAGGAGCTTGAGGTCGGGGATCGGGTCGTGCGGGTCACCAACCCGGGCCGGGTCTACTTCTCGGCTCGGGGGGAGACCAAGCTCGACCTCGCCCGGTACTACCTGGCCGTGGGGCCCGGGATCGTCAATGCCCTGCGGGAACGGCCATGCATGATGCATCGCTTCCCCGAAGGGGTCGACGGGGAGAAGGTGCACCAGAAGCGGTTGCCCCGCGGGGCGCCGCCCTGGGTGGAGACCGTGCGGGTGAGTTTTCCCCGGTACGGGCGCCATGCGGACGAGCTGTGTGTCACCGAACTCGGCTCCGTCATCTGGTCCGTCCAGATGTCCACCGTGGAGTTCCACCCCTGGAACTCGCGGCGTGCCGACACCGAGAAGCCGGACGAGTGGCGGATCGACCTCGATCCCATGCCCGACGCCTCCTTCCAGTCCGTGCGGGAGGTCGCGCTCATCGCCCGGGAAGTGCTCGACGAGCTCGGGGCCGTGGGATTTCCCAAGACCTCCGGTGGCAAGGGGCTGCACATCTACGTGCGGATCCGACCCGAGTGGGGGTTCGCCGACGTGCGGCGCGCCGCGCACGCCTTCGCCCGCGAGGTCGAGCGCCGGGCCGACCGGCTGGTCGATCTCTCCTGGTGGCGCAAGGACCGGGACCCCTCGTCCGTCTTCGTCGACTACAACCAGAACGCACGCGACCACACGATCCGGTCCGCCTACTCGGTGATCGGTGTGCCCGAGGCACGCGTCTCGACACCCATTCGGTGGGACGAGGTCGCCGATGTCGACCCACGCGAGTTCACCATCGCCACGGTGCCCACGAGGTTCGCCGAGGTGGGTGACCTTCATGCCACGATCGATGACCACGTGTTCGACCTGACGCCACTGCTCGAATGGGCGGACCGTGACGGTCAGGACATCCCGGACCTCGACGAGTAACCTTCGGCCATGCCTGCGAGCGACTGCCTCTTCTGCAAGATCATCGCCGGGGAGATCCCCTCCACCAAGGTGCTCGAGACCGACACCACCTACGCCTTCCGCGACATCAACCCGCAGGCCGCAGTGCACGTCCTGGTGGTACCGCGCACCCACCACGAGGACGCGGAGGCCCTCGCCAAGGAGCCCCAGCAGCTCGCGGACGTCATCGCCACCGGGGTCCAGGTGGCCAGGCAGGAGGGCATCGACCAGTCCGGGTTCCGCCTCGTCCTCAACACCGGGGACGACGCAGGACGCACGGTCTTCCACGCCCACGTGCACGTCCTCGGCGGCGAGCAGCTCGGCCTCTTCGGACGCCCGAGCCACTGAGCACGAGTAACGTCGATGCGAACTGTCGGTGAGGACGACTAACATCGAACTCGACAGTCGGCACGAGTTGGCGCACCACGGCGCAGAAGGCAGGACCGAAAGCATTGACCGGTACCGCACGGGGTAACGCCGGACAGAGCGCCGCCCCCACTTCTGCCACCTCCCCAGCCAAACCGGGCCAGTCCCGGTTCACCATCCCCGACGAGGCCGTTCTCGCGCTACTCGGGCGCCGGGACGAGAACCTGAAGGTCGCCGAGGAGCTCCTCACCGCGGACATCCACGTTCGCGGCAACGAGGTCACGCTCTCCGGCGAGCCGGGTGACGTCGCGTTCGCGGACCGGGTCTTCGCCGAGCTGGTCACCCTCGCGAGCCGCGGCCAGCAGCTCGGACCGGACGCCGTGCGCCGGACCGTGGCCATGTTGTCGGCAGGCGGCACCGAGTCGCCTGCCGAGGTGCTGAGCCTCGACATCGTGTCCCGGCGGGGGCGCACGATCCGGCCCAAGACGCTCAACCAGAAGCGCTACGTCGACGCCATCGACCAGCACACGGTCGTCTTCTGCATCGGCCCGGCAGGCACCGGCAAGACCTACCTCGCCATGGCCAAAGCCGTCCAGGCACTGCAGGCCAAGCAGGTCAACCGCATCATCCTCACCCGGCCCGCCGTCGAGGCGGGGGAGCGGCTCGGGTTCCTGCCCGGCACGCTCTACGAGAAGATCGACCCCTACCTGCGCCCCCTGTACGACGCGCTGCACGACATGGTCGACCCCGACTCGATCCCCCGCCTGATGCAGGCCGGCACCATCGAGGTCGCGCCGCTGGCGTACATGCGTGGCCGGGCGCAGCCGGTAGGCACCCCGGTGCTCACCCCGGACGGGTTCCGCGCGATCGGTGAACTGGAGGTAGGCGACCTCGTCATCGGGTCCAATGGTGAGCCAACCCCGGTTCTCGGCGTCTACCCTCAGGGGCCTAAGAAGATCTATCGGCTCACCACACAGGACGGTGCCTCCACTCTCTGTTCGGAGGACCATCTGTGGGCGGTCAAGACGCGCGACGACAGTCGGCGTGGTAAGCCGTGGCGTGTTGTCGAGACGAAGGAGCTGGTCGGCAAGCTCCGTGTCGCGCACTACCGGAGGTGGGAGCTTCCCCTGCTGAGTGGCCCGGTGGCGCTGCCGGAGCGGGAAGTCCCGATCGACCCGTACGTGCTCGGCTTGCTGCTCGGTGACGGCTGCCTGACCGGATCGACGACGCCGTCCGTCGCCACACAGGACCCGGAGTTGGCCGAGGCCATTGGGGCCCTGGTCCCAGGCATCCAGGCCCGATGGAAGTCGGAACCGGACTACGTGCTCAATCGAGTGCGCCGGCCTGGCGAGTCGGTGACCACCGCGAACCCGATCACCAAGGTGCTGCGAGACCTCGAGCTGTGCGGGACGAGCTCGCACACGAAGTTCGTACCCGAGCTGTACCTGAACAACTCGGCCGAGGTGCGGCTCGCCGTTCTGCAGGGCTTGCTCGACTCCGGTGGTGGGCCGGTGACCCAGCGGGACCGCACCTGCCGCATCCAGTACGGGACGACCTCTCCTCGGCTCAAGGACGACGTACTCGCGCTGGTCCGGTCACTGGGCGGTGTGGCGTACGTTCGGTCGCGGCCCGCCGCGGCCAGGCGACCCGGGAAGGTGAACGGCCGAGACGTTCCGTACCGCCATGACAGCTACGTCATGGACATTCGGCTGCCTGTGGGAGTCGAGCCATTCCGATTGGGTCGCAAGCTGGACAAGTACCGTGCTTCTGGCGGTGGGCGTCCGATGCGGTTCATCGACAGGATCGAGCCGGCAGGGGTCGAGGACGCCGTCTGCATTCAGGTCGCGGCCGCGGACTCCCTGTACGTGACCGAGGACTACCTGCTGACGCACAACACCCTGAACGAGGCGTTCATCATCCTCGACGAGGCCCAGAACACCTCGCCGGAGCAGATGAAGATGTTCCTCACCCGCCTCGGGTTCGGGTCGAAGATCGTCGTCACCGGTGACGTCACGCAGGTCGACCTGCCCGGCGGCACGCAGAGCGGGCTCAAGGTCGTGCAGGGCATCCTCGGCGACGTGGAGGACGTGCACTTCTCGACGCTGTCCAGCAACGACGTCGTGCGCCACAAGCTGGTCGGGGAGATCGTCGACGCCTACGACCGCTGGGCAGCCGTCAACCAGCAGGACGACCAGGACGCGAGACGGTCCGGGCCCCGAGGGCAGGCGCGGCGAGGTCGCTGAACATGAGTATCGAGATCGCCAACGAGTCGGGGGTTGCGGTCGACGAGTCGTCGATCGTGGCCGCCGCGCGGTTCGCGCTGGACCGCATGCGGGTCAGCCGGCTCGCCGAACTGTCCGTGCTGCTCGTCGGGCTCGACGAGATGGCCGACCTGCACGAGCGATACCTGGACCTGCCCGGCCCCACGGACGTCATGGCGTTCCCGATGGACGAGCTCGAGTCCGCCCGCAGGCCCGACGCCCCCGATCCGGGGCCGACGCTGCTCGGCGACCTCGTGCTGTGCCCACGGTTCGCCCGCGACCAGGCACGCAAGGCAGGCCACACGCTCATGGACGAGCTGCACCTGCTGACCGTCCACGGTGTACTGCACCTGCTCGGCTACGATCACGCGGAACCGGCTGAGGAACGCGAGATGTTCACGCTGCAGAAGCGCATTCTCGGGGACTTCAAGTCGGAGCGGTCCGCGGCACAACGCCGCGCCGCGCAACGCCGCGAGGACGACAAGCTGCTCGGCGCGGCCGGCTTGATCGAGCCGGAGCCCAAGCCCGAACAGGAATAACTCCCGGGGGTCAACAAGGTGGGCAGCTCCGCGGGACTGTTGGTGATCGCGGTTCTCCTGGTGGTCGCGGCGGGATTCTTCGCCTGCGCGGACGCCGCTATCTCGGCCGTGTCGCGGGCACGTGTCGACGGGCTCCTGCGCTCCGGCCGCACCGGCGCGCGGCAGCTGCTCGCGGTCGTCTCCGAGCGGCCGAGGCACATCAACCTGCTGCTACTGCTGCGGTTGGGCTGCGAGCTTGCCGCCACGGTCCTCGTCACCGTGGCGTTCATGCGCATCATCGACTCGAACGCGGTCGCGGGTCTCGTCGCCGCGGTCAGCATGATCGTCGTGTCGTACGTGCTGGTCGGCGTCGGCCCTCGCACGCTCGGCCGCCAGCACCCCTACTCCGTCGGGCTCGTCGCGGCCGGTGTGGTGCGGGTGCTCGGCACCGTGCTGGGGCCGTTGTCCCGGCTGCTGATCGTCGTCGGCAACGCCATCACGCCGGGCCGCGGCTTCCGCGAGGGCCCGTTCTCCTCCGAGGTCGAGCTGCGTGAGCTGGTCGACATGGCGCAGGAGAGCGGCGTCGTGGACGAGGGCGAGCGCGAGATGATCCACTCGGTGTTCGAGCTGCGCGGCACCATCGCCCGCGAGGTCATGGTGCCCCGCACGGAGATGGTGTGGATCGAGCACACGAAGACCGTGCGGCAGGCGCTCGCCCTCTCGCTGCGCACCGGCTACACGCGACTCCCGGTCATCGGGGAGAGCGTGGACGAGATCGTCGGCGTGGTGAACCTCAAGGACCTGGTCAAGGCCACAATGGACATCCCGCAGAACGGGCGCGGCGAGCGCCGCACGGTCAACGAGATGATGACCGAGGCCACGTTCGTGCCGGACTCCAAGCGCCTCGACGACCTCCTCAAGGAGATGCAGCTCTCCCGCAACCACATGGCGATCGCCGTCGACGAGTACGGCGGCACCGCGGGCCTGCTGACCATCGAGGACATCCTGGAGGAGATCGTCGGCGAGATCACCGACGAGTCCGACACCGACGACCGACCACCGGTCGAGCACCTCGACGACGGGGCGATCCGGGTCAGCTCCCGGCTCCCGGTCGAGGACCTCGGCGAGCTGTTCGGTGTCGAGCTGGACGACACCGACGTCGAGACCGTCGGTGGCCTGCTGGCCCAACGGCTCGGCCGCGTTCCGCTGCCGGGCACCGAGGCGGAGATCGCGGGCCTCAAGATGCGTGCCGAGGGCGGCAAGGACGGCCGGGGCCGCATGCGGATCACGTCCGTGGTCGTGCGGCACGTTCCCGCTGAGCAACTGGAGAGGACAGAGAGTGGCTGACCTCGACCCCGAGGACGCGAAGCTGATCACCCTGGCCCGGTCGGCACGCGCACGCGCGGGCGTCGCGGAGGGCGCCGCCGTTCGCGACGAGACCGGACGTACGTACGTCGCCACGACAGTCGACCTGCCGTCACTGCAGCTCACGGCACTGCAGGGGGCCGTGGCGGCCGCGGTGTCGAGCGGGGCGAGCGCGTTGGAGGCGGCCGCGGTCGTGACGGACCTGCTCGAGGTGGACCGCGCGGTCGTCGACGACCTGACGCCCGATGCCCGACTGCTGGTGGCGGACCCGAAGGGCGAGCTGCGCTGAGGCCGGACGACAATGGCCCGATGACCACCTACCGCTCCGGTTTCGCCTGTTTCGTTGGCCGGCCGAACACGGGCAAGTCGACGCTGACCAACGCGATCGTCGGCAGCAAGGTGGCCATCACCTCCAGCAAGCCCCAGACCACCAGGCACGCGATCCGCGGCATCGTGCAGCGCCCCGACTCGCAGCTGATCATCGTGGACACACCGGGACTCCACCGTCCGCGCACGCTGCTGGGCCAGCGGCTCAACGACGTCGTGCGTGCCACGTGGTCCGAAGTGGACGTCATCGGCTTCTGCGTGCCCGCCAACGAGAAGATCGGGCCCGGCGACAAGTTCATCGCGGCCGAGCTGGTGAAGCTGTCCCGGCACACGCCGGTCGTCGGCGTCGTGACCAAGACGGACACCGCGTCGAAGAACCAGATCGCCGACCAGCTGATGGCTCTCCAGGGCGTGATGGAGTTCGCGGACCTCATCCCGGTGTCCGCGGTGGACGGTTTCCAGGTGGACGCCGTCGCGGACGTCCTCGTGTCGCGCCTTCCCGAGGGCCCGCAGCTGTACCCCGACGGCGAGCTGACCGACGAGCCGGAGGCGACGCTGATCGCGGAGCTGATCCGCGAGGCCGCGCTGGAGGGGGTGCGCGACGAGCTGCCGCACTCGATCGCGGTGACCGTCGAGGAGATCCTGGACCGCGAGGAACGCGAGGACATGCTCGACGTCTACGCGAACCTGTTCGTCGAGCGGGACAGCCAGAAGGGGATCGTCCTGGGGCACAAGGGAGAGCGCCTGCGAGAGGTCGGCGCGTCCGCCCGAAGGCAGATCGAGGCACTGCTCGGCAGCAAGGTGTACCTGCACCTGCACGTGAAGGTGGCCAAGGACTGGCAGCGTGACCCGAAACAACTGCGGCGACTGGGTTTCTGAACTCGCCTAGGATCCGCCCCATGGTCACCTTCTCCGCTCACGACGGCACGCTGCTCACGTACCACCGCGTCGGAGAGACACCACCACTGGTCTGCGTCCCCGGTGGCCCCATGCGGTCGTCGTCCTACCTCGGTGACCTGGGTGGGCTCCCGTCGCTCGCCCTGCTCGACCTGCGGGGCACCGGTGGGTCGGCAGAGCCGACGGACCCCGCGACCTACCGGTGCGACCACCTGGTCGACGACGTCGAGGCGTTGCGGGCCGGCCTCGGGCTCGAACGGATCGACCTGCTCGGCCACTCGGCGGGTGCCGCGGTCGTGGTGCTGTACGCGGCCCGCTACCCCGACCGCGTCGGCAGGCTCGTGCTGGTCACGCCGAGCCCCCGCGTCGTCGGCGTCGACATCACCGACGCGGACCGGCGCGAGCTCGCCGAGCTGCGCCGCGACGAGCCGTGGTTCCCGGAGGCGTTCGCCGCGTTCGAACGCATCTGGGCAGGCGACCCGACCGACGCCGACTGGGCAGGCATCGCCCCGTTCTTCCACGGCCGCTGGGACGACGAGACACAGGCCACCGAAGCCGCCGGTGCGACCGAGACCAACGAGACGGCGGCTCTCGGGTACTACTCGGAAGGCGCCCTCGACCCGGACGCCACCCGCGCCGCACTGGTCGGCCTCACCGCCCCGGTCCTCCTGCTGGCAGGCGAGTACGACGTGGCCCTCCCGCCCGGGCGGGCCGCCGAGTACGCGGGCCTGTTCCCGAACGCCGAACTGGTCGTGCAGCCCGCGAGCGGCCACTACCCGTACCTCGACGACCGGGTGTCGTTCGCCACGACCGTCGGGGACTTCCTCGGCTGACCGGGGCTGTCGGAGGTCGGCGGTAAGCTCCGGCCGTGAGCCTCTACCGCGACACCGGGATCGTGCTCCGGGTGCAGAAGCTCGGGGAGGCCGACCGCATCATCACGTTCGTCACGCAGCGGCACGGGAAGGTGCGGGCCGTCGCCAAGGGCGTGCGGCGCACCACCTCGCGCCTCGGAGCCCGGGTGGAGCCGTTCGCCCACGTCGACGTGCAGTTCTACACCGGCCGCACGCTCGACGTGATCACCCAGGTGCAAACCCTCGACGCGTTCGGGGCAGGCATCATCGGCGACTACCAGCGCTACACCACCGGGTGCGCGATCCTGGAGACCGCCGACCGGATGTCCGCGGAGGAGGGCGAACCCGTCCTGCGGCTGTACCTGCTGGTGGCGGGTGCTCTGCGGGCGCTCGCGGACGGTCAGCGGGATCCCTCGCTCGTGTTGGACGCCTTCCTCATCCGTGCCATGGGCTTCGCCGGATGGGCACCGGCGGTGAACGAGTGCGCGCGGTGCAACGAGCCTGGCCCGCACCGGAGCTTCTCCGTGCAGGCGGGGGGAGCGGTGTGCCCACGCTGCAGGCCCGCTGGGTCGGCGGCGCCCGCCGCGGAGACGCTGGAGCTGATGAACGCCCTGCAGCTCGGCAACTGGCCGGTCGCCGAGCGGTCCACCGGCAACGCGCGCAGGGAAGGGTCGGGGCTGATCGCCGCGCTCCTGCAGTGGCACCTGGAGCGGCAGCTGCGTTCCCTGCCGTTGGTGGAGCGCAGGGCCGCCCAGACGGGCGATGGCGATGTTCGGTCCGCGAGCTCTGCTCAGTAACCTGGGGCACCATGCTGCGTCACCGCACCCGACCACGACCACCCGAGCCGCACCCGTCAGGCGCTCGGCCACCCGCGATCCCCGCCCAGTTCCTGCCGCAGCACGTCGCGATCGTCATGGACGGCAACGGTCGTTGGGCCAACCAGCGCGGCCTCACCCGCATCGAGGGGCACAAACGCGGTGAGGCCCAGGTCGTCGAGGTCGCCAAGGGCTGCATCGAGATGGGCGTCAAGTGGCTGTCGCTCTACGCCTTCTCCACCGAGAACTGGCGGCGCAGCCCGGACGAGGTCCGCTTCCTCATGGGCTTCTCCCGCGACGTCATCCGCAACCGCACCGGTGAGCTGGACGAGATGGGCGTGCGGGTCCGCTGGGCAGGGCGCCGCCCGAAGCTGTGGCGAAGCGTCATCCACGAGCTGGAGGCCGCCGCGGAGCGGACCAGGCACAACGACGTCCTCAACCTCGCGATGTGCATCAACTACGGCGGCCGCGCCGAGGTGGGCGACGCCGCCCGCGAGATAGCCAGGCTGGTCGCCGCGGGCAAGATCAACCCGGAGAAGGTCAACGAGCGTACGATCGCGCGTTACCTGTACCAACCCGAGATGCCGGACGTGGACCTGTTCATCCGACCGTCCGGTGAGCAGCGGACCTCCAACTTCATGCTGTGGCAGTCCGCCTACGCTGAGCTGGTCTTCCAGGACATCCTCTGGCCGGACTTCGACCGCCGCGACCTGTGGACGGCCGTCGAGCAGTACGCACGGCGCGACCGCCGGTTCGGCGGCGCCAAGGACAGCGACGAGGTCGCCGAGGCTCTGGGAGCCGAGCGACCGGTTCCGACACGGCAGGGAGAACGATGACCGAACAGGAAGCGTTGAGCACCGGGGACCTGCTGACCAAGGCCCGCAAGGCGCTCGAGACCTTCCACGACGTGCACGTGGACGACGACGGCGCGCTGACGTTCCGCCACGTCGACGTCCCGTGCGCGGTGCAGGCCATGCAGCTCGCCGAAGGGCTCACGGTCCTCAGCCTCACGTGCGTGGTCGCCTGGGACCTGCCCGACGACAAGCACCTGGCCTCGTCCGCGGCGGAACGTGCCGGTCAGGGCCTGTTCGGCACACTCGGCGTCGTCCACACCGAACGCGGCATGGACGTGACGCTGCGGTACGCGTTCCCGGCGGACGGCCTCGGCGAGTCCCCGCTCGGCACGCTGCTGATGCTCGTGGTGTCGACCGCGTCGCAGCTGCGGAGCGAGCTGATCGGAGAGGCCAAGGCGGAGTGACCGACCAGGCAACGGTGGCGCCGCCGCGTCGGCGGGTCACGTCGCTCGAGATCCTGTGCGTGCTGCTCGTGGTCGCGCTCGTCGGGCAGGGATGGCTCGTTGACCTGCTGGACGCCCCGGCCATCCAGACCGGCGCGACGGTGTTCGTCGCGGTCTGCGTGCAGGCGTTGCCGTTCCTCGTGGTCGGCGTGTTGATCAGCGGCGCGATCGCGGCGTTCGTGTCCGCCGACCTGCTGCGCAGGGTGCTGCCGAAGAGGGCGGTGCTCGCGGTGCCCGTCGCGGGTGTGGCCGGGGTGGCGCTGCCGAACTGCGAGTGCGCGGCGGTGCCCGTGGCCCGCCGGCTGATCCAGCAGGACGTGCCCGCGTCGGTCGCGGTGACGTTCCTGCTCGCCGCACCCGCCGTGAACCCGATCGTGCTGGTCGCGACGGCCGTCGCGTTCCCCGGCGAGCCGAGGATGGTGCTCGCGCGGTTCCTGGGTTCGATGGCCACGGCGGTGGTCATGGGGTTGGTCTGGTCGCGGTTCGGGAAGATGGAGTGGTTCGCCGAACGCGCGTTGCGCCGCCTGCCGGAACCGGACGGGCGGCGGGACCGGTGGGGTGTGTTCTTCGAGACCGCGCGTCAGGACCTGGTCGACGCGGGCGGCTTCCTGGTGGTCGGTGGCCTGACCGCGGCGGTGCTGAACGTGGTCGTGCCGAGGTCGTGGGTCAGCACGCTCGGCGAGCAGCTGCTGCTGGGCATCGCCGTGATGGCCGTGCTCGCGGTGGTGCTCGCGCTGTGCAGCGAGGCGGACGCGTTCGTCGTCGCGTCGCTGTCGACCATGCCGCTGCTGCCGCGTCTGGTGTTCCTCGTGGTGGGGCCGGCCATCGACATCAAGCTGTTCGCGCTGCAGGCGGGCACGCTCGGCCGCCGCTTCGCCGCACGGTTCGCGCCGATGACGTTCGCGGTCGCCATCCTGTGCGCGGTCGTCGTGGGAATCGTGGTGCTGCCATGAGCGCAGTGTGCGGAGCGTTCCGGCGTCACGGAGCGAGCGAGGGGGCAGCATGAGGCGTGAGACTCAGAATATTCTTCTTGTGCTGCTGGGTGGGGCGCTGCTCAAGATCTCGATCACCGGCACCTACCTGCGGTACGTGAAGCCGAGCCACCAGTGGCTGCTGATCGCGGGTGGGACCGTGATGGTCCTGCTCGCGGCGGTGTCGATCATCAGGGAGATCCGCGGCGCGCGTGACGAGGACGGCCACGGGCACGTCCACTCGACACGGAGCGCGTGGCTCCTGGTGCTTCCCGTGCTCGCGGTGTTCCTCGTCGGGCCGCCGTCGCTCGGCGCTGACTCCGTCGAACGTGCCTCCGGCAACGCGCTGGCCGCGCCGTCGACGGAGGGCGAGGGGTCGGAGCTGTTCCCCGCGCTGCCCGCGGGCAGCCCGATCGCGTTGCAGCTCAGCGAGTTCTCCGCTCGGGCGGCGTGGGACAAGGGCCACTCGCTGGACAACCGCAGGGCGCGGCTGCTGGGGTTCGTCGTGCAGGAGGGCCCCGACACGTACGTGGCGCGCCTGGCGATCAGCTGCTGCGCCGCCGACGCGTTCCCGGTCAAGATCAAGCTGCTCGGCAGGGAGTTGTCCGACCTGCCGGACAACAGCTGGATCGAGGTCGACGCGACACTGCGCCCCGGGTCGGCGACCAGGGCGAACGAGTACGTGCCCGCCGTCACCACGTACGCGGTGCGGCGGGTCGCCCAGCCGGAGGACCCGTATGAGCACTAAGGCCGAGCGGCGGCTGCGTACCCAGACCGAGGAGGCGTTCGAGCGGTTCCGGGACGGCGAGTTCGCGGCGGCTGCCGCGTTGCACGCCGCCGTGCTGGCGGAGCGGGAGACGTGTCTCGGCCACGGCGCGCCGGACACCGTCTCGTCGCGGCTCGACCTGGCGGCCACGCTGGCGCGCATGGGTCACGCGGCCGAGGCGGAGGGACTGCTGCGGCGCAACGTCGAGGTGGCGGCCGACCCGCTGGAGGCCCGCATCGCGCTGGCCGACCTGCTCTTCCAGCTGGACCGCCTGCCAGAGGCACTGGCCGAGTTCACGGCGGTGGCCACGCGGGCGCCGTGGCCGACGGCACTCGCCGCACGTCAGGGGCGGGCGGGGGTGCTGTTCGCGATGGGCAGGTTCGCGGCGGCCCTGGTGCTGTACCGGACGCTCAGCTTCCCGGAGGAGGACCCGAACCGCTGCCTGGTGCTCGCCTCGATCGCACACCTGCGTGCCGCGACGGGCGACGCCGACGGCGCCGTGGTCGAGCTGCGGGGGCTGCTGGCGGACAACGCGCGGAAGTGGGGCGAGGACGCGCCGGTGACCCTGTGCACGATGCAGGTCCTCGGCGACGCGCTGCTGATGGCCGACCAGCCCGCCGCCGCGGTGCGGATCTTCGCCGACACCATCGCCGCGCGGACGAAGACGTTCGGCTCGTCGGACTCGATGGCGTTGTGTACCAGGCACATGCTGGGGGTGGCGCTGGAACGCGTCGGCAGGCTCGACGAGGCGGAACGGGAGCTGCTGGCCGCCATGCGCCGCGACGACCGGCCGCCGTCGCACAGCTGCTCGCTTGCCACGCGGCAGGGCCTGGCCCGGGTGGCGGCGGGCCGAGGTGAGTTCGCGTCGGCGGAGGAGACCCAGACCGAGGTCGTGTCGGGGATGACGCGGCTGTACGGCGCCGACCACCCGAACACCCTGGAGGCCCGCTTCGACGCGGCCGAGCTGCTGCGGTTCCGCGCGTTCCCCGCGGAGGCGACGGCCGCGCACCGCGAGATCCTCGAGGCCCGGACCAGAGTGCTGGGTCCGGACCACCCGGACACACGCAGAAGCGCGGCCGCGATCCGCCCGCCCAGCTGAACCCCGCCCCCGGCGCCCCCCCGGGGACGTACTGAAGGACGCCTTCGTAACGCCCAGCGTTAGGAAGGCGTCCTTCAGTGCAGTGGGGCGGGGGCGGGTCGGGGCGGGTCGGGTCAGGCGGAGTCGCGGACCACCAGGGTGACCGGGAGGATCGTCGCCTCCGGGCGGACGTCCTCGCCGTTCAGCAGGGCGATGAGCTTGCGGACCATCTGGCGGATCTGTTCCCTCGGGTCCTGGTGGATGGACGTCAGCGGGGGTTCCATGGCGGGGGCCAGGGTCGGGTGGTCGTCGAAGCCGATCACCGCGACGTCGTCGGGGACCCGTCGGCCGCTCGCGCGGAGGGCCTTCATCGCGCCGGCGGCCATCAGGTCGCTCGCCGCGAACACGGCGTCGAGGTCCGGGCAGCGGGCCAGGAGCTTCGCCGTCGCCGTCTCGCCGCTCGCCATCGTGAAGTCGCCGGCCTCCGCCATGTCCAGCGGGTCGAGGCCCGACGCCAGCAGCGCTGACCGCCAGCCCTCCAGGCGGTCGGCCGCGGCCGGGTGGTCGAGCATGCCCGTCACTGTCCCGATGCGCCGCCTGCCCGACGCGAACAGGTGCTCCACCGCGAGGCGGGCACCCGCCTTGTTGTCGAAGTCGACGGCGTGGGTGCCGCGTTTGCCGTTGCCCGGCCGACCGCCGTAGACCACCGGGATGCGCGCCAGCCGCAGCGCGGTCGGCAGCGGATCACCCTTGTGGGGGGCGAACACCAGCGCGCCGTCGGCGTGGCCGCCCTCCAGGAACTTGATCGTCCTGGGGACGTCGTCACGGGTGTCGACGAACATCAGCAGCATCTGGGCGCCGACCGACGACAGCTCGCGGAACGCGCCGTGCATGACCGACGCGAAGTACGGGTCGTCGAGGACGTTGGCCTCCGGTTCGGACAGAACCACCGCGACGGCGCCGGTCCTGCGTGTCACCAGCGAACGAGCGGCCTGGTTGGGGGAGTAGCCGAGCTCCCGCGCGGCACCGAGCACCTTCTCCCGCGCCCGCACACTCACATAGGCGTCGTCGTTGAGGGCGCGCGAGGCGGTCGAGCGGGACACACCCGCGTACGCGGCGACGTCCTCCAGCGTGGGACGTCCGTCGATCGGCATGGGCGAAGTGTAACGGAGTGGCGACTTCTGGGAGCGCTCCCGGAAAGTCCTTGACACTTCCCCGTAATACAGACCACACTCGGAACTCCCCAACTGGGAGCGCTCCCAGAATTCTGAGTGACTTAGTCGAGGACGCAAAGGGACAACAGACGTGCGAAGCAACCAACGACGGGTGTTCGCCGGTGCGATCGCCCTCGCTGCCGCGGTGGGCCTGACCGCGTGCGGCTCCTCCGATGACTCGAGCGGATCTGAATCGGGGAAGATCGAGCTCAGCATCGGCACGTTCACCGAGTTCGGGTACGAGGACCTGCTCAAGGAGTACGAGACCCTCAACCCGGACATCAAGGTCACCCACCACAAGACCGGTGAGGGCGGCCCTTACCACCAGCAGCTGCTGACCAAGCTCGCGGCGGGCAACGGCCTCGAGGACGTCGTCGCCATCGAGGAGGGTCACCTCCCCGATGTGATCGACAAGCCCCAGTTGTTCAACAACCTCGCCGACATCGGGCCTGCGGACGCCAAGCCCGAGCGCTGGCTCGACTGGAAGTACAAGCAGGGCGTCGCCAAGGACGGCACCTGGATCGGCTACGGCACCGACATCGGTCCGCTGGCCATGTGCTACCGCACGGACCTGCTCGCCGCGGCGGGCATGCCGACGGACGACGCGTCGGTCAAGGCCATGTTCGCCACCTGGGACTCGTACTTCGAGGCGGGCGACACCTACGTCCAGAAGACCCACAAGGCGTGGTTCGACTCGGACTCGCAGGTCTTCAACGCGATGCAGAACCAGCTGCCCGAGGGGTACGTGACCAAGGACGACAAGCTGGCGCTCGAGTCCAACAAGGACATCAAGAAGAACTACGACCAGGTCACGGCGGCGGGCAACCGCGGCCAGAGCGCCAAGCTCGTCGCGTTCAGCCCGGAGTGGAACACCGGCTTCAAGCAGAGCGCGTTCGCCACGAAGACCTGCCCGTCGTGGATGCTCGGCGTCGTCAAGGAGCAGGCCGGTCCGGACCACGCGGGGCACTGGGCGGTCACGGACGCGTTCCCGGACGGTGGCGGCAACTGGGGCGGCTCGTTCCTCGCGGTGCCCAAGCAGTCGAAGCACCCGAAGGAGGCCGCCGAGCTGGCCGCGTGGCTGACCGCGCCGGAGCAGCAGATCAAGGCCTTCCAGAAGACCGGCAACTTCCCCAGCCAGGTCGACGCACTCGACTCGCCGGAGCTGTTGGACCAGACCAACGACTACTTCGGTGACGTGAAGACCGGCCAGCTGTTCGCGACCATGGCCGCGAAGGTCGGTCCGCCGCAGTACAAGGGTCCCGGCGACGGCAAGATCCAGGAGAACGCCGTGAGCCCGGCGCTGCAGGCGGTGGAGCAGGGCAAGTCGCCTGAGGAGGGCTGGCAGCAGGCAGTCGACGCCGCCAAGAAGATCGTCAAGTGATGACCACGGTAACGAGGCGGGCGTCACACCAGGGGGTGGCGCCCGCCCCACCGCGCAAGCCGCGGCTCACGTTCCGCCAGCGCCTGTCGCTGGCGGACGTGAGGTGGTCGCCCTACCTCTACATCGCGCCGTTCTTCGTCATCTTCGGCGTGGTCGGCCTGTTCCCGCTGCTGTACACGTCGTACCTGTCGCTGTTCGACCGCGAGCTGCTCGACACCGAGAGCACGTTCATCGGTCTCGGCAACTACACGGAACTGTTGCGGGACAGCCAGTTCTGGAACGCGCTCGTCAACACGATCAGCATCTTCGTCCTGTCGTCCGGGCCGCAGATCGTGGTCGCGGTCGGCGTCGCCGCGCTGTTGAACACGCGGCTGCGGCTGCCGACCTCCTGGCGGGTCGGGGTGCTCCTGCCCTACGTCGTCAGCCTGGTCGCGGTGGGCCTCATCTTCGCGAACCTGTTCGGCACGAAGTACGGCCTGATCAACGGCCTGCTCGAGACGGTCGGGCTCGACCGGATCGACTGGCAGGCCAACCGGTTCGCCTCGCACCTCGCGATCGCCACCATGGTCAACTGGCGGTGGACCGGCTACAACGCGCTGATCGTGCTCGCCGCGATGAAGGCGATCCCGAAGGAGATCCACGAGGCGGCGCTCATCGACGGCGCCTCGGCGATCCGCCGGTTCTTCAGCGTCACACTGCCGCTCCTGCGGCCGACCCTGATCTTCGTGGTGATCACCTCGACCATCGGCGGCCTGCAGATCTTCACCGAGCCCAAGCTCTTCGACGCCATGCCGGGCTCCAACAACGGTGGCTCGTCCAACCAGTTCCAGACGATCACGCTGTACATGTACCAGACCGCGTTCGAGACGCAGAAGCTCGGCTACGCCTCGGCGATCGCGTGGGTGCTGTTCCTGCTGATCATCGTCATCGCCGTACTGAACTTCCTGCTGACCCGCCGGATCGCGTCCAGTGGAGCGGAGGAGGCGCCATGACGGCGATATCGTTGCGGCAGGTGACCCGGCAGGCGAAGGCCGGGGACAAGCGCGCGTCCTTCTGGGTCTACGGGCTGCTGATCGCGTTCATGCTCGGCTCGGTCTTCCCGTTCTTCTGGTCGTTCCTGGTGGCGTCGCGGGACAGCTCCATGCTGGGCGAACGGGTCCCGCCGCTGTTGCCGGGCGGGAACTTCCTCAGCAACGCGGCGCGGGTCTTCGACTCCGTGCCGTTCTGGAAGGCGTTGGGCAACAGTGTGATCGTGGCGGGCACGGTCACCTTCACGACGGTCCTGTTCTCCACCCTCGCCGGTTTCGCCTTCGCGAAACTGCGGTTCCGCGGCCGGGACGCCCTGTTCCTGTTCGTCGTCGCCACGCTGGCGGTGCCGACACAGCTCGGCATCATCCCGCTGTACATGGCGATGGCGGACTTCGGCTGGGCAGGTCACCTCGAGGCGGTGATCGTGCCGAACCTGGTGACCGCGATCGGCGTGTTCTGGATGCGGCAGTACACCGCGCAGGTGGTGCCGTACGAGCTGATCGAGGCCGCGCGTGTCGACGGCTGCTCGATGATCCGCGTGTACTGGCACGTGTGCCTGCCCGCGGTGCGGCCCGCGGCGGCGTTCCTGGGCATGTTCACGTTCATGACGTCGTGGAACGACTTCCTGTGGCCGCTCGTGGTGCTCAACGCCGAGAACCCGACCGTGCAGATCGCGCTGGAGCGGCTGCAGAGCGGTTACTACATCGACTACTCACTGGTGCTGGCGGGCACGACGCTGGCCACCATTCCGATCTTGATCGTGTTCGTCGTGCTCGGCCGCCAGATCGTGGCCGGAATCATGCAGGGCGCAGTGAAGGGGTGACCATGTCAGTTGTGCCGCAAGCGTCAGAGTCGGTAGCGCTCCGCTTCCCCACGGGTTTCGTGTGGGGCGCGGCAACGGCGTCGTACCAGATCGAGGGCGCGACCACTCTGGACGGTCGGGTGGATTCCATCTGGGACGAGTTCTGCCGCCGGCCAGGCGCCGTGGCGAACGGCGACTCGGGCGAACCGGGCGCGGACCACTACCGCCGGTACGCCGAGGACGTGGACCTGATGTCGTCCTTGGGAATCGGCGCGTACCGGTTCTCGATCGCCTGGCCCCGGCTGAAGGACCTGAGCTTCTACGACCGGCTCGTGGACTCCCTGCTGGAGAAGGGCATCGCCCCGTGGGCGACCCTCTACCACTGGGACCTGCCGCAGTCGCTGGAGGAGGCGGGCGGGTGGACCAACCGGGTCACCGCGTACCGCTTCGCCGAGTACGCGTCCACTGTGGTCGGGCGTCTCGGGGACCGGGTCGCGGGCTGGCTCACGCTCAACGAGCCGTGGTGCGCGGCGTTCCTCGGGTACGGCAACGGCGTGCACGCGCCGGGTGTGCGTGACTCGCGGGCCGCCGTCGCCGCCGCGCACCACCTCCTGCTCGGGCACGGCCTCGCGATGTCGGAGATCCGCGCGGGTGCGCCGGACGTCCCGGCCGGGATCACGCTGAACCTGTTCCCCGTGCGTCCCGCGACCGGCTCCGAGGCCGACGCGGACGCGGCCCGCCGCATCGACGGCCTGCAGAACCGGATCTTCCTGAACCCGGTGCTGCGCGGTGAGTACGACGCCGACCTGCTGGACGACCTCGCGCCGTACGGTCTGCAGGAGGTCATCCAGGACACCGACCTGAAGGCGATCAACCAGCCGATCGACCTGCTCGGCGTGAACTACTACCGCGCCTACCTGGTGTCGGCGGGTGACCCGGTGGACGGGCCGAGCGAGTGGCCGGGGTCGTCGGACGTGCGGTTCCTGCAGTCCGGTCACCCGAAGACGGAGATGGACTGGGAGGTGCAGCCGGAAGGGCTGACCGAGCTGCTGGTGTCGCTCAGCCGCGAGTACCCGGGGCTGCCGCTGTACGTCACGGAGAACGGTGCCGCGTACCCGGACACGTTCACCGAGGACGGCGAGATCCGCGACGCCGAGCGCATCGCGTTCCTGGACGGGCACCTGCGTGCCGCCCACTCCGCGGTCGAACAGGGCGCTGACCTGCGCGGGTACTTCTGCTGGACGCTGCTGGACAACCTCGAGTGGGCGTGGGGCTATGAGAAGCGGTTCGGTCTCGTGCACGTCGACTTCGACACCCAGAAGCGGACGCCCAAGGACAGCGCGCGCTGGTACTCGGGCGTGATCGAGCACAACGGCCTGCCCGCGGCGGAGGACTGAAGACGCACCGGGGGTCGGGGCTGCCGAATGGCCTCCGGCCCCCGGTTTCCATTGTCCCACGGGGGGCCGACAGGATCGGCGAACGTGCTGGTCAGCCGGTGCAGGACGCGCAGGTGCCGAAGACCTCGACGGTGTGGCTGACCTCGGCGAAGCCGTTCTCGGCGGCTATCTTCTCCGCCCACTTCTCCACCGCCGGGCCCTCGACCTCGACGGTGCGGCCGCACGCGCGGCAGACCAGGTGATGGTGGTGGTGCTGGGAGCAGCGCCGGTAGACCGCCTCGCCGCTGTCGAGGCGCAGGACGTCGACCTCGCCGGCGTCGGCCAGGGACTGGAGCGTGCGGTAGACGGTGGTGAGGCCGATGCCCTCCCCGCGGGTGCGCAGCTCCTCGTGCAGGTCCTGGGCCGAGCGGAAGTCGTCGAGCTGTTCCAACAGGCTCGCCACGGCGGCTCGCTGCTTCGTGGATCGCCTGCCTGGAACGGTCGGGGCGTGGCGCTCGGCGTTCGTCACCGGCCTGCTCCTTCCTCCACGTGCGCGACCGCGTCGACGACGATGTGTGAGAGGTGCTCGTCGACAAGACGGTAGACCACCTCGCGGCCGTGGCGTTCGCCTCGGACGACGCCCGCCGCCTTCAGCACGCGCAGGTGTTGGCTGATCAGCGGCTGCGCCACACCGAGAGTCTCGACCAGCTCGTGCACGCAGCGGTCATGCTCGCGTAACTCCAGCACGATCGCGATGCGGACGGGTGCCGCGAGCGCACGCAGCAGGTCACCCGCGGCCTGCAGTGTCCGCACCGAACGCGGTTCGGCCGCGGCGACCGTGGGGCGGTCGGCCGAATGGGACACGGTCAGTTCCGGGGACGAGGCGGCGTCCGAAGTCACGTGGAACATCGTCCTCTCGGGGGTCGGCTGCTGAAACGGATAGTCGTTACCGTATTCAACATCCTAGGCCGCGAGGCTATTTCACCAGGACAACGGACACGGCGATGACGATCAGCAGCACGAGGATCAGCGCCCGCCCGAACCGCTGTACCGGCGCCAGCGCGCCCCAGGTGGCCGCCAGCATGACCGCGATGCCCGCCGCGAGCAGGCCGAGCACGATCGCGCCGGGAACCCCGCGCACCACGACGCCCACCACGAACAGCGCGGCCACCACGATGAACACCGCGATCGGGGGCATTCTGGACAGCGGGCCGTCCCCGGTGATCAGCTTGGCCTTCGTCGAGCGCCTCGCGCGCACTCCGACCTCCTGTCGGGTCACTGCCTGCTACGCAGGAAATCACCCGTTGGTGTTGGACTCGTTACGGATAGTCTTTGGCGCACGCGCCGTCAACCGCCATTGAACGCCATGGCCGCGCGCGACCGTTGGAGTGGGCCCATGTCAGCCGATCTCGTGGAGACCGTGGTCAGCCTGTGCGAGCGCAGAGGCTTCGTCTACCCGTGCGGGGAGATCTACGGCGGCACCCGCGAGGCCTGGGACTACGGCCCGCTCGGCGTCGAGATGAAGGAGAACGTCAAGCGCGAGTGGTGGCGCACGGTCGTGCAGCGCCGCGACGACGTGGTCGGCATCGACTCGTCGGTCATCCTGCCACGGGAGGTCTGGCAGGCGTCGGGACACGTGGCGGCCCTCCACGACCCCCTGGTCGAGTGCACCTCCTGCCACAAGCGGTTCCGCGCTGACCAGCTCGTCGAGGAGTACGCGGCCCGCACCGGCCTCAACGTGACGGAGGATCGGCTGGGCGTCGTGTCCTGCCCGAACTGCGGTGTGCGTGGCCAGTACACGGAGCCACGCGCCTTCACCATGATGGTGAAGACCCACCTCGGGCCGGTCGACTCCGAGGAGGGGATGCAGTACCTGCGCCCGGAGACCGCGCAGGGCATCTTCGTGAACTTCCTCAACGTGCTCACGACGTCACGACGCAGGCCCCCGTTCGGCATCGGCCAGATCGGCAAGTCCTTCCGCAACGAGATCACGCCGGGCAACTTCGTCTTCCGCACCCGCGAGTTCGAGCAGATGGAGATGGCGTTCTTCGTCGAGCCGGGCACCGACGAGAAGTGGCACCAGTACTGGATCGACGAGCGCCTGCGCTGGTACACCGACCTGGGCGTCAACCCGGCCAACCTGCGGCTCCACGACCACCCGCGCGAGAAGCTCTCGCACTACTCCAAGCGCACGGTCGACATCGAGTACCGCTTCGGGTTCGGCGGCCAGGAGTGGGCCGAGCTGGAGGGCATCGCCAACCGAGGCGACTTCGACCTGACGACCCACACCAACAACTCCGGTGTGGACCTCTCCTACTTCGAACAGTCCACGAACTCCCGGTACCGGCCGTTCGTCATCGAGCCCGCCGTCAGCGTCGGCCGGCCCATGATGGCCTTCCTCCTCGACGCCTACCGCGAGGACGAGGCCCCCAACGCCAAAGGCGGCGTCGACAAGCGGGTCGTGCTCAGCCTCGACCGCAGGCTCGCGCCCGTGAAGGCCGCCGTGCTGCCGCTGTCGCGCAACCCCGACCTCACCCCGAAGGCCCGCGAGGTCGCCGCGTCACTACGCCAGTACTGGAACGTCGACTTCGACGACGCCGGTGCCATCGGCCGCCGCTACCGCCGCCAGGACGAGATCGGCACCCCGTTCTGCGTGACCGTCGACTTCGACTCGGTCTACGACCACGCCGTCACCGTGCGGGAGCGCGACAGCATGGCGCAGGCGCGGGTGTCCATGGACAAGCTCCAGGGCTACCTGGCGGCCCAGCTCATCGGCTGCTGAGACCGGCCGCCGACCACGGCCGCGCCGCCCCCTGACGTTTGTCACGGGGTGCCGCTGACTGTTTGTCACGGCGAGGTCGTGACTCGCGGCCTGCGTACGCGGGCCCCGCGACCAGCATCGTTGTCTTCGTGAACGACACAACGATCTCAGCGGGCGCGGCAGTGATGTTGGCAGGCCTGCACAAGAGCTACGGGGATGTCCACGCGGTCGCCGGGGTCGATCTCACGATCGCACCCGGCGAGGTGGTCGCGCTGCTCGGCCCGAACGGCGCAGGCAAGTCCACCACCGTCGACATGCTGCTCGGCCTCACCAAGCCCGACGCGGGCACGGTCACCGTCTTCGGCGCGAGCCCGAACGAGGCCGTCGCCAGGGGCACCATCGGCGCCATGCTCCAGGGCGGCGCACTGCTCGAGGACGCTACCGTCGGCGAGATCGTCGCCATGGTGGCCTCCCTGCACCGCTCACCGATGACGGTCGCCGAGGCCCTGCGTGCCAGCGGCGTCGACGACCTCGCGGACCGCAGGTGCACCAAGCTCTCCGGCGGCCAGAAGCAACGCGTGCGCTTCGCCGTCGCACTGGTCAGCGACCCGGACCTGCTCGTGCTCGACGAGCCGACCGCGGCCATGGACGTCCAGAGCCGCCGCGAGTTCTGGAAGTCCATGCACGGCTTCACCAACACCGGCCGCACCGTCCTCTTCGCCACGCACTACCTCGAGGAGGCGGAGAACTACGCCGACCGCGTCGTGCTCATGCGTGCGGGCAGGGTAGTGGCGGACGGTTCGGTCGCCGAGGTGACCTCGCTCGTCGCGGGCCGAGTCATCCGTGCCGTCGTCCCGGGTGCCACGGAGGCCGCGCTCGCCGCGCTGCCCGGCGTCACCGAGATCGAGGTCCGCGCCAACCGCGCGGCCATCTCCACCGGCGACTCGGACGCCACGCTGCGCACGCTGCTCTCGACCTACCCGCAGGCGCACGACATCGAGGTGACCGCCGTGGGCCTCGAAGGCGCCTTCCTCTCACTCACCAGCGACAACACCGCCGGAGCTGACCTGTCATGAGCTTCACCTACCTCATCCTCGAAGTACGCCGCGCGATGCGCAACGGTCGTTTCCTGGTCTTCTCGATCGCCTTCCCGGTCCTGCTGTTCCTCCTCTACGTCGGGATCTTCGCCGACGGCGACAAGGCGGTCGTCGGCATCCTGATGGTCAACATGACCGCCTTCGGCGCACTGTCCGCGTCGCTGTTCGCAGGCGGCCGGGTCGCGCTGGAGCGCCAGCTCGGCTGGCAGCGCCAGCTGCGGCTCACCCCGCTGTCGGGCTCGGGCTACCTCGCCGCGAAGGGCATCACCGGGATGATGCTGGCGATCCCCGCGGTCGTGCTCGTGCCACTGATCGGCGCCGTCGCCGAGGGCGTGTCGCTGGACGCCGCGGGCTGGCTGCGCGTGACGGTCGGCATCTGGCTCGCGGTCATCCCCTTCGCCCTGATCGGCCTGTTCGTCGGCCAGATCGGCACGCCGGAGAGCATGCAGCCGATCATGAGCATCACGATGATGGCCATGAGCCTGCTCGGCGGCATCTTCATCCCGATCGACACGATGCCCGGCTGGCTGACGACCATCAGCCACCTGCTGCCGTCGTACTGGCTCGGCCAGGTCGGCCGCGGCGCGGTGACCTCCAGCCTGTCGGTGGACCTCGGGCAGGCGGTGCTGGTGCTCGCGGGCTGGACGCTGGTGCTCGGGTTCGCGGTGATCCGCCGCTACCGGCGCGACAGCGCGCGGGTGTGAAACCCGGCGAGGTCGTACCGTGACGATCGTGGCCGAGAAGCGGAAGAAGAACGGGTGGTCCTGGCCGGACGAACCGGCAGGGCCACCCGACCGCACGGGACGCATCGCGGGCACCGTGCTCACCAGCCTGTTCCTGATCTACCTGGTGGACCCCCTCAGCCAGGTCTACAGCGAGCCGCACTCCGGGGGTGTGCGGGTCGCCGTGGTCGTGACCGTGGCGGTGTACGCCGCCATCTACGTGCTGGTGCTCGTGCGCATGCCCTGGTACGGGCGGCGGATGCGGATCGCGGCGGTCGCCGGGATGTTCACCTGCGGTGTCGTGCTCGCGGTGCTCCTCGGACCCGACGACCTCGTCTTCATGACGTACGTGATCTCCGTGGCACTCATGCAGCTGCCGCCGTTCGTCGGGCTGATCCTCGGCCTCGGGATCACCGCGTCCCTGCTGATCGGCACCGCGATCGAGGAGGGTGCCCCGGATTGGAACTCCGCGTCGATCCTCGTGGTGCTCACCATCGCCATGTTCGGCACCCGGCAGGTGATCCTGGCCAACGCGGAGCTGCGGGCCGCCCGCGACGAGATCGGGGCGCTCGCGGTCGCCGAGGAGCGGGCCAGGATGGCGAGGGACCTGCACGACGTGCTCGGCCACAGCCTCACCACGATCACCGTCAAGGCGGGCTTGGCCAGGCGGATCCTCGAGAGCTCCGGCAACCGCGACCAGGCCATCGCCGAGCTGAGGGACGTCGAGAACCTCTCGCGCACCGCGCTCTCCGAGGTGCGTTCCACGGTCTCCGGGTACCGCAAGGCGTCGCTCCCGGCCGAGCTCGTCGGCGCCAGGGCCGCGCTGCAGGCGGCGGAGATAGCGGCCGACCTGCCGCACGCGGTCGACAACGTGCCCGCAGAGCTGCAGGAGCCGTTCGCGTACGTGCTGCGCGAGGGCGTGACGAACGTGATCAGGCACTCCGACGCGCGACGCGTCGAGGTGCGCCTCGGCGGCTCGTGGATCGAGGTCCGCGACGACGGGACACCCAAGGGTGAGTGTGGTTCCGGTCATGGCCTGTCCGGCCTCTCGGAACGGCTCGCCAAGGTGGGCGGCTCCCTGTCGGCAGGACCGGATCCCTCGGGAGGGTTCGTCGTCCGGGCGTCGGTGCCCGCGGCGGTGACCGCGTGATCAAGGTGATGCTGGCCGACGACCAGGCGCTGGTCCGGGGCGCGTTGGCCGCGATGCTCGGTCTGGAGCCGGACATCGAGGTCGTGGCGCAGGTGTCGTCGGGAGACGAGGTGGTGCCCGCCGCCCGCGCGTCGTCGCCGGACGTGGCGCTCCTCGACGTCCAGATGCCGGGCAAGGACGGCATCACGGCTGCCGCGGATCTTCATCGGGAACTTCCTTTCTGTCGGATCGTGGTGTGTACGACGTTCGGCCGGCCCGGCTACCTGAGCCGGGCCATGGCCGCGGGGGCGGTCGGGTTCGTGGTCAAGGACGCGCCGCCGGAACAGCTGGTCGACGCCGTCCGCCGGGTGTACGCGGGGTTGCGCGTCGTCGACCCGGCCCTGGCGGCCGAGTCCCTGGCCACGGGGCAGAGCCCGCTGACCGACCGGGAGCGGGACGTCCTCCGGGTGGCCAGCTCCGGCGGCACCATCGCCGACATCGCCCGCCTCCTGTCGCTGTCCCAGGGGACGGTCCGCAACCACCTGTCCTCGGCGATCGGCAAGACCGGCGCACGCACCCGGGCCGAGGCCGCCCGGGTGGCCGAGGACCGCGGCTGGCTGTGACCGGCCGCGGGAAGGTGGACGGCTGTTCCGCCGGGTGAGCCTGCCGAGGCCCGTGTTCGTCGCGTTCAGGGCAGACGTCGAGCAAGGACTGTGTTAAGGCAGGTGGACCTTGGGTTCAGTCCAACGGCGCCGGCCGAGCCCTCTTCGCCCAGGGAGATGGCTTCGACTCCGGCCAGGCCACTTGCGCGGCGCGGGTCAGGCGGGTGCGTGTCGGACGTGCAGGTGGCCGTCGAGGGGGTACGGGGCCGCGGCGAGGATGGTCGAGTGCAGGTCGAAGCCGGTTTTCTGTGCCACTCGGCACGACGCCAGGTTGTCGACCTGGTGGCGTAGTTCCAGCCGGGTGGCACGAAAGGTCGCGAAGGCCCACGTCGAGAGGGCGTCGACCGCCCGTGACGCGACGCCCCGGCCTCGGGCCGCCGCCGCTGTCCAGTAGCCGACCTCCGGCCTGGTGCGTGGTTTCTTCAGGACCACGCACGCGACCAGCTCGGTTCCGTCGAGCACGGCGAAGCACAGCCGCTCGCCGGTCCGCCAACCCTCCTGCTGGGCCGCCACCCACGCGGCTGCCTGGTCCACGTCCCGTACCGCGACCCGGATCCAGTGGCGGATCGCGGGATCCCGGTAGACGTCGACGAGTGCGGCGGCGTCCTCGGCCACCCACGGCCTCAGGACCAGCTCAGGCCCAGCTGCCGTGGCAGGCACTCGAATGGTCGTGAACTGCGTCCCCCTGCCGAGCATGGCCCGCACTCTACGACGGCCGAGGTCCACGTACCCGGGGTTCCGGAACGACGGCCGGGTCGAGCGGGGTGCACTCGGATGGCATCGACCACACTGGACCGGGGTCGTCAGGGTGGGACGAAGTCAGGGGTGTCGGGACGTGGGAGGGGCCGCGGGCCGCGGTCCTCTGTGGTCAGGCGTTTGATCAGGCGTTCACTCAACGGTCGGGGCTCCTCGGTCAGCTGGGCACGCAGGGCTCTCAGGCGGGTTGACGCGGCGGTGTGGGTCGGGGCTTCGGCTTCTTCTGGCATCGGGCTCGTACCTCCGGTCTCGGGCGGGCCTTCGCCTTCTCGTAGGCGCCGCGCAGCAGGTCGGCCACCTTGGCCGGTTCTTCCTTCAGTTGGGACGGGGTCGTGTGCACCACCAGCACACCGCTGGCCGTCAGGCGTGCCGCCCTGGTGAGGGCCGCCGTCGCGTCGGTGGGGGACAGGTCGAAGGCGTACGAGTCGACCTCCCACGCCAGGGCCACGTCCTCCCACCAGGCGTCCGCCGTCGCCACGTGGGTGCCGTTGGGCGACACGATCGGGACTCGCCACTTCGGGGTCGGTAGGCCCGCCTGCTGCACCAGGCGCTTGGCCCAGCCCTGAGCCATCGAGCGGACCTTGTCGTCGATTTCGGCCAGCTTCCTGCGTGGCAGGGTCAGGCCCGCGCCGCCCACCCGGTCCAGCTCGTCGCGCAGGGTCGCAGGCGTCACCTTTCCCTTGTAGATGGTCTCCGCCAGGACGTCCTCGACGAGGTCGCCGCGTTGGGTCCTGCGGACCGTGTCCACTGTGGCCCTGGGCAGCGGGGCCACCGGGAAGCCCTTGATGTGCAGTGGTTCCGGAAGCTGGCGGGTCCGGTCGAAGAAGGCACCGTCCACCAGCCCGGGTTGTCGGCAGCGCGCGGGGATCAGGATGTGGATCCCCGACTCGAGGCGGCAGCCGCTCATGCCGTGCAGCTTCAGGGCGTCCACACCGGTCAGCACCGCTCCCTCGCCCGCCACCTTCAGCGCGGCGTGGATGCGTTGTGTCCTGTTGGGTGGCACGTCCGTCAGCAGCACCAGGTTCGGTTCGATGCGTTGCCACGGGCCGCCGGGCCGGCAGCGTTCGTAGATCGCATGTGTGGAGATGCCCAGAGCGTGCAACTCCCGGACCGGTGCGACGAGATGGTCGAACACGGACGGGATCGCGTCGATGTTGAGCAATGCGCGGTCGTTCGTCATGCCGCAAGCAAACCCCGCCCGAGCATTCGTTGCGCGCATTGAAGATCAACATGTGGACAACTGGAGCGGCTGTGGATAACCCCCGGTCAGCGGCATCGTGAAAGGCAGGAGAAATCGGGGTGTGCGGGTAGCATCCGCCGCCTCTTCGTCCGTTTCTGGAAGGATGGGTCCAGTGAGTCGAGAACACCCGAGTCCGGTGCTTCGTTTCGTGCGTCGCTCGGTGCTCGGTGTGTTCCTGGTCGGCGCGCTGGTCGTCGGCGGCACCGGGTTCCGGGTGTGGGCGGTCGCGCGTGACGACGACCGGACCACCGCCGACGTCGTGCTCGTGCTCGGCGCCGCCCAGTACGACGGCACGCCGTCGCAGGTGCTCGAGGCCCGGCTTCGGCACGCCATGAACCTCTTCGACGAGGGCGTGGCGCCCTACATCGTCACGACCGGCGGCAACCGTCCTGGTGACACGTACACCGAGGCGAGCGCGGGCGACCGCTGGCTCACCGAGCACGGCGTGCCCGAGAACCGGGTCATCCCGGTCGAGGAGGGCAACGACACGCTCGGCAGCCTCAGGGCCGCCGCCGACCGCATCCACGGTCGCGGCTGGCAGACCGCGGTCATCGTGAGCGACCCGTGGCACTCGCTGCGGGCCAGGACCATGGCCTCGGACCTCGGCCTCGACGCGTGGACCTCGCCGACCCACAGCGGACCGATCGTCCAGACCCGCCAGACCCAGGTCCGCTACATCCTGTACGAGACGGCCGCGCTGCTCTACTACCACGCGACCAGGGCACCGGCCGACGAAGCCGGCGATGTCGGTGCCGACAAGTAGCCTCCCGGGCATGATCTCCGGATACGGCGACCACGACACGGCGCGTCTGGTCGCCGAGCAGGACAAGAGCGCCCTGCTGTCCGACGCGTGGCCGTCGCGGCGCAGTGCCTTCGCGCGTGACCGCGCCAGGGTGCTGCACTCGGCCGCGCTTCGCCGTCTCGCCGGGAAGACACAGGTCGTCGGGCCCGGCGAGGGCTCCGAGGTCAGCGGTGTGCCCCGCACCAGGCTCACCCACTCGCTCGAGGTGGCGCAGATCGGCGGCAACATCGCCGAGGAGCTGGGCTGCGACCCGGACGTCGTCGACACCGCGGGCCTCGCCCACGACATCGGCCACCCGCCCTTCGGCCACAACGGCGAGCGCGCCCTCGCCGAGGCCGCCAGGGCCTGCGGCGGTTTCGAGGGCAACGCGCAGACCCTGCGAATCCTCACCCGCCTCGAACCCAAGATCGACGACCACGGCCTCAACCTCACCCGCGCCTCGCTCGACGCCACCACCAAGTACCCCTGGGCGCGAAGGGCGGGCACCGACAAGTTCGGCGCCTACGAGGACGACCTGCACGTGTTCGACTGGCTCCGCGAGGGCGCGCCGCCGGATGCCCGCTGTCTGGAGGCACAGATCATGGACTGGGCGGACGACCTCGCCTACTCCGTCCACGACGTCGAGGACGGTGTTCGCGCAGGGCGAATCTCCATGTCCGGTCTCGCCGACCCGGTCGAGCGGGCGGCGCTGGCCGAGCTCGCGGCCAAGTACTTCAGCTCGGAGCCCGTGTCCGCGCTGGAGGACGCGGCAACCGACCTGATGCGATTACCCGTCGTCGCCGAGGTGACCGGGGCCGGGTACGACGGCTCCCTCGGCGCCCAGGTCGCGCTGAAGCGGCTGACCAGCGAACTGGTCGGCAGGTTCGTGTCGGCGGCCGTGACCGGGACCCGCCGCGAGTACGGCGACGGCCAGCTGACCAGGTACGCGGCCGATCTCGTCGTCCCGCCCCGGGTGGCCGCCGAGGTCGCGTGGCTGAAGGCGGTCGCCCTGCGGTACGTGATGAAGGACCCGAGCCGTCTCGCGCTCCAGGCCAGGCAGCGCGAGCTGATCGCCGAGCTGGTGGCGGTGCTGGCCGAGTGGGCGCCCGACGCCCTGGAGCCCGCGTTCGTCCCCGCGTGGAAGCGGGCGGGGACCGACGCGGAACGGTTGCGGGTGGTGATCGACCAGGTGGCGTCCCTGACCGACGCCCAGGCGGTCAGGTGGTACCGCGCGCTCGTCGGGCGGCGGACAGCGGAGGAGTGAGGTGGCACACTCGGGAAGGAGCCCGGGAGGAAGTGACGCGGCATGACTGACGAAACGAACCGGCCGCCAGGTGGTAGGGGGCGGCGCGGTGTGTTCCGCGGCCCCAAGCGCGAAGAGGTGCCCGCGGGACCGGGGACCGACCCGAGGGACGACGACGACGGCGATGCCGGTTCTGCCGGCGTGCGCGAGCCCAGGCACCCCAGGCCGCCGGGGCCCCAGGCGGACGCGGGTGAGATGCCCGTGCCTGAGCAGCAGTTCGCGGTGACGTTGCCGGATCCGCGTCGGTGACGCAGCTCGCGTTCACCCTCAACCTGCACCGGGTCACGGCCCCAAGACTCGACGCCAACGCCTGCTGGTCGCCGTTCTCGGTCGCGAGTGCCCTGGGCCTGCTCGCCCAGGGTGCGCGCGGGTTGACCCGCGACGAGCTGGCCGTACTGCTCCTCGGGGAGAAGACCGGCGACATCGGCGATCTCGGCGCGTTGCTCAAGCGTGCCGGTGTCCTGGCGCCGCACAACGACGGCGACGAGGCGCCGGTCATCGCCGTGGCCAACACGCTGTGGACCGACGAGTCGATCGAGATCCTGGCCCCGTACGTCGAGGAGCTGGGCCGGTGGTCGAGCGGCACGGTCAGGGGCGCGCCCTTCCGGACCGACCCGGGACAGACGCGTGAGCTGATCAACCTGGATGTCGAGAAGACGACCAGGGGCCTGATCCCGTCGCTCCTGCCGGACGGCGCGATCTCGGCCGAGATGGTGGCCGCGCTGGTCAACGCGCTGTACCTGAAGTGCGCGTGGCGCTACCGGTTCCTCGACGGGGGCACCGAGCCCGCACCGTTCCACACCCCGACCGGGGTCAGGGACGTGCCGACGATGTCACTGTCCGAGCAGCTCGACTACGCGGCCACTGACGGCTGGCAGGTCGTCCGGCTGCCCGCGACCGGTGGCGTCGAGGCGGTCGTGCTGCTGCCCGACGGCGACCTCACGAGCGCGGAGCCCGGCCTGGACGCGGACCTGCTGGCCCGCCTGCTCGACGCACCACGCAACCGGCGAGTGCGGTTGTGGCTGCCCAGGGTGGACGTGCGCACGAAGGTCGACCTGACGCGGCCGCTGGCCCAGCTCGGCGTCACCACGGCGTTCACCGACGCGGCAGACCTGAGCGGCGTCACGTCCGAGCGGCTCGCCGTGCAGGCGGTACTGCACGAGTCGGTGCTCAAGCTCGACGAGCAGGGCCTCGAGGGCGCTGCGGCCACCGCGGTCATGATGCGCATGGTGTCCATGCCGATCGGCGAGCCAACCGAGGTGCGGGTGGACCGTCCGTTCCTGCTCGTGGTGCGGCACAAGGAAACCGGGGTCGTGTACTTCCTCGCGCGGGTGGTGGACCCCACCTAGCGGTTGTCACGTCGGACAGGTCCTCCTCGTCCCCACCGTGAAACGAGGAGGACCTGATGCCCAGAATCCCTGGTGTGGCGACGAAGGACGCCGGCCCGCTGATCCGCGCCTGCTACTGGTTCGCCAGGCGGCGCTTCGGTGTGGTGCCGGAACCGTTCACCGTGCTCGCCCGCCACCGCAAGCTGTTCATGGCCGCCGCACGGCACGAGCTGGCCGCCGAGAAGGCCAACGAGGCAGTGCCCAAGCCCATCCTCGAACTCGCCGTGTTCCGCGTCGCACAACGGCTCGGCTGCTCGTGGTGCGTGGACTTCGGGACCATGCTGCAGAAACACGCAGGCCTGGACATCGAGCGGCTCAGGCACATCGACGACTACCGCACCTCGCCGACCTACACCGACCAGGAGCGGCTCGCGGTCGCCTACGCCGACGCGATGACCACCACCCCGGTGAGCGTCACCGACGAGCAGGTGGCGCGGCTGCGCGAGGAGTTCGGCGACGAGGGCGTGCTGGAGCTGACCTACCAGATCGGCCTGGAGAACATGCGCGCCAGGATGTACAGCTCGCTCGACATCCGTGACCAGGGCTTCGGCTCCGGCGACGCCTGCAGGCTGCCGGAGGCGGAGATCACCGGTCGAGGTGCATGAGCTTGTCCGGGTTGCACATGTCGTAGATCCGCCAGATCCGCCCGTCACGCAGCTCGAACATCGTGACTCGCCGGTCGACCTCCCGCAGGCCGTCCTCGGCCTCCACGTGCGGGATCGCGAGGCCCAGCTCGCCGTTGACCAGCGCGGGCACGCCGTGGGCGATGCGGTGCACGCCGTACTGCTCGATGAGGCCCAGGATGAACCGGGAGACCTTGTCGGCGCCGACCATGCGGTGGCGGGAGGTGCGGGCCTTGCCGTCGCTGTCGCCGACGAGCACGACCTCGGGGTGCAGCAACGCGACGACGCCCTTCAGGTCACCCGTGGTGATCGCCGTCAGCAGCTTCTCCAACATGGCGCTCTGCTCGGCGAGGTCGGCGAGGGTCGGGGGGTCCGCGTCGGCCACCGCGCGCCTGCCGCGTGACGCGTGCTGGCGTGCGGCCGCCTCGGACACGCCGAGGATGCCCGCGATCTCCGCGAACGGCACCGAGAACGCGTCGTGCAGCACGAACGCGACGCGCTGCTCGGGGGTGAGGTTGTCCAGGACCACCATGGCCGCCATGCGGACCTGCTCGTCCCGCACGACTGTCTCGAGCGGGTCGTCGCTCGGCGGTGTGCCGAACGGGGTGACGATCGGCTCGGGCAGCCATGGCCCGACGTAGCGCTCGCGCCGCTCGACGGCGGAGCGCAGCCGGTCGAGGCAGATGCGGCCGACGACCGTGGTGAGCCAGCCACGCAGGTCCCTGATCTGTGCCCGCTTCTCCTCGTCCAGACCGGAAAGGCGCAGCCACGCCTCCTGCACCGCGTCCTCGGCGTCGGTGACCGCGCTGGTCAGGCGGTATGCGACTCCGATCAGGTGCGTGCGGTGCGTTGAGAACTCCTTGGCGAGGACCTCGTCGCTGGCGGTCACACCCCCGATCCTACTGTCGGTGCGGACGCCTAGACTCGGACAGCGTGGCAGGACGGATCCGGGAAAGCGACATCGCGCAGGTCCGCGACCGCAATCGGATCGACGACATCGTGGGCGAGTACGTGTCGTTGCGCCGTGCCGGTGGCGGTGCGCTGAAGGGCCTGTGCCCGTTCCACGACGAGAAGACCCCGTCGTTCAACGTGCGTGCGACCCACGGCACCTTCCACTGCTTCGGTTGCGGCGAGGGCGGCGACGTCATCGCGTTCCTCATGAAGATCGACCACCTGAGCTTCGTCGAGGCGGTCGAGCGGCTGGCCGAGCGCAGTGGCATACAGCTGACCTACGAGGGCGGCGCGCCGACCAGGCAGAAGGACAAGGGCACCAGGACCCGCCTGCTCGACGCGCACAAGGCCGCCGCGGAGTTCTACGCCGACCAGCTGACGACCCCCGAGGCGCTCACGGCCCGTGAGTTCCTGGCCGAGCGCGGGTTCGACCAGGCCGCCGCGCTCCAGTTCGGCTGCGGCTACGCCCCCGCGGGCTGGGACAAGCTCACCAAGCACCTGCTGGGGCGTGGGTTCGAGCTGCAGGAGCTGATCAAGGGCGGGCTGTCCCGCGAGGGCAGGCAGGGGCCGATCGACCGGTTCCACAGAAGGCTCCTGTGGCCGATCAGGGATCTCGGCAGCGATGTCGTCGGGTTCGGCGCGCGGCGGCTGTACGACGACGACCAGATCCAGGCCAAGTACCTGAACACCAGCGAGAGCCCGATCTACAAGAAGTCGCAGGTGCTGTTCGGGCTCGACCTCGCCAAGCGGGAGATCGCCCGTCGCCACCAGGTCGTGGTGGTCGAGGGCTACACGGACGTCATGGCGATGCACGCGTCCGGTGTGCCGACCGCGGTCGCGTCCTGCGGCACGGCGTTCGGCACCGAGCACATCACCGTGCTGCGCCGCCTGCTGATGGACGACGACGCGTTCCGCGGCGAGGTGATCTTCACCTTCGACGGTGACGAGGCCGGGCAGAAGGCCGCGCTCAAGGCGTTCGACGAGGACCAGAAGTTCGCCGCGCAGACGTTCATCGCCGTCGCGCCGGACGGCCAGGACCCGTGTGAGCTGCGCCAGTCCAAGGGCGAGCCCGCGGTCCGCGACCTCATCGCTCGTCGCCGCCCGCTGTTCGAGTTCGCTATCAAGACCGAGCTGGGCGGCCACAACCTCGACAACGCGGAGGGCCGCGTCGAGGCACTGCGGCGGACCATCCCGATGGTGGCGCGGATCAAGGACTCCTCGCTGCGGGACGAGTACGCGCGTCAGCTCGCCGGGTGGATCGGCTGGGACGACACCCTGACCGTCGTGCGCCGGGTGCGTGAGTCGGCGGGCGGCAAGCCCGCTCCGGCGGCCAGGGCCAGGCAGCTCGACCCGAACCAGGGGGCGCTGGCGGTCGATGTCGACGGCCCGGCCCGGCCGAACCCGCGTGACCCGCAGCTGCACGTCCAGCGCGAGGTGATCAAGCTCGCGCTGCAGGAGCCCGCGTTCGCCGGGCCGATGTACGACTCGCTGCCGCAGGAGGTCTTCTCCCACCCGGCCTACGCCGAGCTGCACCGGGCAGTACTGCAGGCGGGTGGCACGTCCAGTGGACTCGCCGGCGCGGACCTCGTCGACGCGGTGGCCAAGTGCTGTGTGTCGGGCACGGTCAGGTCGCTGGTCACGGAGCTGGCCGTCGAGGCCATCCCGGCCAGGCAGAACGCGCTCGACCG
Organism: Actinophytocola oryzae; assembly: GCF_004364325.1. GTDB lineage: Bacteria > Actinomycetota > Actinomycetes > Mycobacteriales > Pseudonocardiaceae > Actinophytocola > Actinophytocola oryzae. The sequence continues at coordinate 662,936 of NZ_SOCP01000004.1, forward strand.
GTATGCCGCGGGGATGCTGGCAGCGCTGCAGCGTCAGCTGCTCGCCGGTCAGATCGCGGACATCAAGTCGAGGCTCCAGCGCCTGTCGCCGATCGAGGAACCGGACGAGGCACGTGCGCTGTGGGGTGACCTGGTCGCGCTGGAGCAGTACTACAAGGCGCTCGGCGAGCAGGCCGCCGGGGGGTTCTCGTGAGCGGAGCTTGCGGAGCGAACCACCAGGCACCGAACGACCGGCGGCCGCCCGCTCGGAGCCCGCGAGGAGAAGGCGAGGCGCCGTCGTGAGTGTGTTTCGCAAGCTTGTCGAGAAGATCGCGGGCGACGGCGCACCACCCGGTTTTACCGGGACGCTCGACGCCGACGAGAGTGTCGTCGTCGCGGCCGAGTGCCGGACCGGGGGGTACCTCGTCGCCACGTCGCTGGGGCTGTGGGTGCCGAGCGACGACGGGCCGCGGCGCATCGGCTGGCACCTGGTCAGCAAGGCGACCTGGCGCGGCGGCGAGCTGGTCGTGACCGAGGCCGAAGAGATCGGCGAGGCCGGCGGCGCGGTACTGATCTCCGACCGGCGGCCACAGCGGTATGGCCTGGACAGCCCGGGCAAGCTCCCGCACACCGTGCAACAGCGGGTGACCGGTTCCATCAGGTCGCGCCACCACAGGGACCTGCCCGGAGGCGGGGCGTGGTTCGTGCAGCGCAAGGTGCCGGGGCGGGACGGGATCGTGCTGCAGGTGCGGGCCGACCCGGGCACCGACCAGGACTCCGTCCGCACGCTGGCCGCGGAGGTGGCCGCGAAGATCCGCGAGGCGCTAAAGTAAGCAGTACGTACGTACGGTTTGCTATGAGAGGCGCGCGTCATGTGGGATCCCGCCAAGTACCTCGCGTTCACCGACCACCGCTCGCGGCCGTTCTTCGACCTCGTCGCCAGGATCTCCGCCGACGCGCCCCGACGTGTCGTCGACCTGGGCTGTGGGCCGGGCAACCTGACCGAGACGCTGGCGAAGCGGTGGCCGGACGCGGCGTTGGAGGCATCCGACTCGTCGCCGGAGATGGTGGCCGCGGCGCGTGAGCGGGGGATCGACGCGTCCGTGCTGGACGTCCGTGAGTGGCAGCCCGCGCCGAACACGGACGTCGTGGTGTCGAACGCCGTCCTGCAGTGGGTACCGGGGCACGACGAGCTGCTGGCGCGCTGGGTGAAGCAGCTGCCGCACGGCGCGTGGCTGGCCTTCCAGGTGCCCGGCAACTTCGACGCGCCGTCGCACCTGCGGACCCGTGAGCTGGCCGGCTCGGACGCGTGGCATGACCGGCTGGCCTCGCTGGTGCTGCGTGAGGACGACGCCGTGCTCGACCCCGGCGGCTACGCGGCGATCCTGTCGGACGCGGGCTGCGAGGTCGACGCGTGGGAGACCACGTACCTGCAGCGTCTGACAGGGGAGGACCCGGTGCTGGAGTGGGTCACCGGCACCGCTCTGCGCCCGATCCGCAACGTCCTTCCGGACGACGAGTGGCAGCGGTTCCGCGCCGAGCTGGCGCCCCTGCTGCGAGCCGACTACCCGCGGCGCGCCGACGGCACGACCTGGTTCCCGTTCCGCCGCGTCTTCGTGGTCGCCAGGACCCCCTGAGACGAGCGCGGCGCCCCTCGGGAAACGTCGAGGGGCGCCGCGAGGGTCACGCGACCGGAGCCGGGTCGCGTGGTTGTTCCGCGGCGGGCTCCTTCGCCCGGTCGCCGTGGCCTGGCCACCAGGCGGCGTGGCCGAGCAACGCCGTCACGCTGGGCACCAGGAACATCGACATCACGAACGCCGCCAGCAGGATGCCGAGCGACACCGCGAAGCCCATCTCCATCAGGAACGACACGCCGGCCAGCAGCATCGACGCGAACGTGCCCGCCAGGATGAGTCCCGCCGCGCCGACCGACGGCCCGCCGTGCTCGACCGCGAGGTCGGCGGCCTTGCGCGGGTCGTTGCCGAGCTTCGCCTCCTCACGCAACCTGGCGATCATCAGGATGTTGTAGTCCGTGCCGATCGCCACCACGAACAGGTAGACGAGCATCGGCAGCATGAACGACACACCGGGCCGCCCGCCGATGCCCTGGAAGGCGATCACCGTCGCACCCATCGTGCTGAAGAAGCCGAGCACCACGGCCAGCATCAGGTAGATCGGCGCGACGATGCTGCGCAGCATCAGCCCGAGCACGATCGCGATGAGCACGCCGGCGACCGGGAAGATCACCCACAGGTCGCGGTTGTTGGCGTGCCGGATGTCGGCGAAGGCCGAGGTCAGGCCGCCGACGTAGGCCTTGGCGCCGTCCGGGGCACGCTCGTGCGCCACGTCCCGCAGCTGCCCGTCGACCAGGTCGAGCGACGAGTTCGCGTACGGGCTCGTGTCCAGCAGGAGGTCGATCTTGGCGATCGTGCCGTCCTTGCTGATCGTGGCCAGGTCGCGGGTCGGTCCCGGCATCACGCCGCCGACACCCGGCACCGCGTCCAGCTCCTTCGCGTAGGAGTTGAGCGCGTCCTTGTCGAGCTGTCCGCTCTGCGCCTTCACGTAGACCGACGTCGGGTTGAGTGCGCCGGAGGGGAAGCCGATCTGCATGTAGTCCAGGCCGCGGGCCGACTCGGTGTCGCTCGGCAGCTGACCCGTCTGGTCGTAGTCGGTGTTGAAGCCGAACATGCCGAGCGCCAGCGCGACCATCACCCCGGCGGACGCGACCGCCACGACGCCAGGGCGGCGACCGGTGAACTTGCCGAGCCGCTGGAAGGTCGAGCCCTTCGGGACGCGCTGCCAGGACTTCGACGGCCAGAACACCTTGGTGCCGAGCAGTGAGACGACGGCGGGGATGAGCGTGACCGCCGCGACGGCCATGAGCGCGACGGCGATCGACAGCCCGGGTCCGAAGCTGGTGAACGCGCCGAACACGGCCAGCAGCAACGCCATGAACGCGATGATGATGGCGGCGGCCGCGGACGCGATGACCTCGCCGACCCGTGCGACGGCCGCGACCAGCGCGGTCTTCGGGTCGTCCCCGGCACGAAGGCGTTCGCGGAACCGGAACAGCAGGAACACGATGTAGTCGGTGCCGACGCCGTACAGCACGATCGTCATCACGATCTGGACGGACTGGTCGACCTGGAAGTCGAGTGCCTGTGCGAGCCACGCGACCAGCCCCGGCGCGATGGCGCTGACCAGGCCGACGGTGAAGATCGGCAGGATCGCGGCGAGCGGGCTGCGGTAGATGAGCAGCAACAGGCCGATGATCAGCACGATGGTGGCCGCGCCGACGATCAGGAGCGCGGTGTCGAAGGCGTTGGCGTTGTCGGCGAGCATGGCGACGTCACCGGTCACCGCGTACTCGAGGTCGGTGCCCTTGGTCGCGTCGGTGGCCTGCGCGCGGACGTCCTTGACCACCTCGACGAGGGCGGGGTCGTCCCCCTTGCCCTCGAACGCGACGCTGACGAGCTGGACCTTCTCGTTGGGGGAGCGGGTCAGGTCACCCGTCACCACACGCTCGACGTGATCGAGGTTCGCACCTTCGAGTGCTTTTCCGAGGTCGGCGATCGTGGTCCGATCACCCTCGGTCAGCACCTGGTTGTCCTGCCGCTTGACCACGATCGTCGCGCTGGCCTGGTTGTTCTGGCCGAAGGCCTGCTTCGCGAGGTCGCCCGCCTGCACCGACTCGTAGTCCGCAGGAAGGAAGTTGGCCTGGTCGCTGGTCGTCACGTCGGACAGCGTCGGCGCGAGGGCCACGATCGCGATCGAGACGAGCACCCAGCCCGCGATGACCTTCCACGGATTGTGCACGACCAGGCGACCCAGTCGTTCGAACATGGTTCCTCCCCCTTGTGATGCCCCCTGTGGAGATACCGTCCCCCAGTCGGGTGAACGGAGTCTACCTGCCGCACGGTAGGTGAGTTCGCGTGAGGGGTTGAGCTGGCGGAACGCTAACGTGGGCGGGCTGAGAAAGTGCTGAGGAGGACGCGGATGGACGGGGACACCCGCGAGACGATTCGTGCGGTAGCCCTGGAGCTGTTCTCCACCAAGGGCTTCGAGCAGACGAGCCTGCGGGAGATCGCCGAGCGGGTCGGCCTGACGAAGGCGTCTCTGTACTACCACTACTCGTCCAAGCAGTCGTTGCTGCTCGCGGTGGTCGAGCCGGTGCTCACGGGCTGGCGAGCCATCGGCGACGACGCCGGAGGCCTCGCGCACACACCGCCGAACGTGCGGCACGTGGTGGAGCGGTGCCTCGACGTCCTGCTGCGCAACCGCGCGATCGTCGGGGTCTTCCAGCGGGACCCGGCCGGCGTGGCCGTGGTCGCCAAGTCGCTGTGGGAGGACTCGCTCGAGCTGGGGCGCAGGCTCGTCGGCTGGCTCGCCGGCCCGGCGCCGACCACGGCCGACCGTTTGCGTGCGGTGGCCGCGATGGAGGTGCTCGGCGCGGTGCTGACCTCCGCGACGTACGGTCTGGCCGACGTGGCCGAGGCGGAGCTGCGGGAGGTGCTGCTGCAGGCGGCGCTGAACGTGCTCGGTGTGCCCGGTGAACCCGAAGAGTCCGAAATGCGTAGTGCGGGTTGACCCTGCTCCCCACGCTTAGGACTCATCGATGATTCGACGCGTAGGTGTTGTACTGGCTGTCCTGCTCGTCCTGTCGCCGGCCACCGCGGCCGCGACCCAGGCACCGACGACCATCGCCCTGCCGCCGGGCTTCCGGCCGGAGGGCATCGCGATCGGCCACGCGCCGGTCGCCTTCCTCGGCTCCCTCGCCGACGGCGACATCTACCGGGTCGACCTGAGGACCGGCAACGGTCGGGTCGTCAGCGAGGGACCCGGCACGCCGTCGGTGGGGATGAAGCTCGACGACCACGGCAGGCTGTTCGTGTCCGGCGGTGTCGCGGGCAACGCACGGGTGATCGACACGCGGAACGGCAGGGTCCTGGAGAGCCACCAGTTGGCGACCGGCACGACGTTCGTCAACGACGTCGCCCTGGTCGGCGGGTCGGCGTGGTTCACGGACTCGAACAACCCGGTGCTGTACCGGCTGACGTGCGGCCGCGTGAAGAACGTCCCGATCACGGGCGACTTCGTGTACGGGGAGGGCCTGAACGCGAACGGCATCGCGCCGACCCCGGACGGCCGCGGCCTGCTGGTGGTGTCGTCGAACACGGGCAAGCTGTACACGATCGGGTTCAACGGCGTGTCCCGCGAGGTGGCGCTGGACTACACCCTCACGAACGGCGACGGGCTGCTGCTGTCCGGCCGGACGCTGTACGTGGTGCAGAACCGCCTGAACACGGTCGCGGTGCTGAAGCTGGACCGTGGCGCGACGACTGCGACGCTCGAGAGGACCGTGACGGACGCGCGCTTCGACGTGCCGACAACGGTCGCGTCCCTCGGAGGGCGCCTGTACCTGCCGAATGCCCGCTTCACGACCACCCCGACGCCGACCACCGAGTACCAGGTGGTGGCGATCCCGCGTCCGTGATTTCCACGATCGAGTGGTGTCGGGAGCCGGCCGCACACCGGCCCCCGTCACACTCGACATGAAGCGTGATGAGATGTGGAAGGACCCGAGAGTCGATGCGTTCATCGCCCGACTGCGCGAGGTCGCGCCGGAGCTGACCGAGGAGCAGATCGAGAACATCCGCCGGACAGCAACCGGTCCACCTATTGTGGAACCCTGGTTGGAAACCCCTCGTCAGGGGTGATGCTCCTCCAGCTGGACTCGAACCAGCAACCCTTCGATTAACAGTCGAATGCTCTGCCAATTGAGCTATGGAGGATCGCGCGCCGAACTCCGTCCGGCGAGAAGTAACTCTAGCGCACGGCCGGACGTGCCCTGCACAGGGGAGTCCCCTGGGGGATGATGGACGGACAGAGCGGAGGCGAGGACACATGAAGACGTTCATCCTGGGCGCCGCGATCGGCTACGTGTTGGGGGCGAAGGCCGGTCGCGGCCGGTACGACCAGATCATGCGGACCTATCGCAGGATCGCCGACCATCCGGCCGTGCAAGGTGCAGCCGGCATCGCAAGGGCCAAGGTCGGGGAGAAGACCGGCCTGGGCAACCGTCACAAGACCCACGCACAGAGCAACGGTCTGCGTGAGCCTGCCCTCAACAGGTCGTGACCTCGCGAAGCTGCCGAAGGCGCAGCTTCATCTGCACCTGACAGGCGCCATGCGGCCGGCCACGCTCACCGAGCTGGCCGGCCGTTACGGCGTCTCGGTACCGCAGCCGCTGCCGTCCGCCGCCGGTACGTGGGCGGCGTTCCAGTCTCGCTATGACGCGTCCCGAGCCGCGCTGCGCACGGCCGAGGACATCGCGCGGGTCATCGCGGAGGCGGCCGAGGACGACGCGCGGGACGGGTGCGGGTGGCTGGAGATCCAGGTGGATCCGACGTCGTACGCGCCGGTGTTCGGTGGTCTGGAGCCGGCGTTGGAGGCTGTGCTGGCCGGGGCCGCCGCGGCTCCGGTGTCGGTGGGGGTGCTGGTGGCGTCCAGCTGGCAGCGGTCCCCTGCTCATGCTGCCGTGTTGGCCCGCCTCGCGTCCCGGTACGCGGGCGTTGTCGGGTTCGGCCTGTCGAACGACGAGCGTGGTGCCGACGTGGGTGACTTCGCGCCGGCGTTCGAGGTGGTGCGCGACGCGGGTCTGCTGGCGGCGCCTCATTCGGGGTTCTACACGTCGGCGGCGCATGTGCGGTCCTGCGTGGAGCTTTTGGGTGCTTCCCGGATCGGGCACGGTACGTCGGCCGCGGCGGATCCTGCCGTGGTGGAGTTGCTGGCGTCGCGTGGGGTGGCGCTGGAGATCTGTCCGACGTCGTACCCGCCGTTCGGCGTGCACGAGCTGTCCGGGATTCCGCTGAGGACGTTCCTGGCGGCTGGGGTTCCGGTGGCGTTGTCGACGGATGATCCGTTGCTGTTCGGGGTGGGGCTCGCTGACCAGTACGGGATCTGCCGGGAGGCGCTGGGGCTGACGGACGAGGAGCTGGCATCGATCGCGTCGTCCGGCATCCGGGCGTCGGCGGCGCCTGCGGAGCTGAAGGCGCGCCTGCTGGCGGAGGTCGCCGACTGGCTTGCGGACGGCGCCCAGTAGGATTGCCCACCAAACTGGGGGCGGTAGCTCAGTTGGTCAGAGCAGAGGACTCATAATCCTTTGGCCGTGGGTTCGAGCCCCACTCGCCCCACCAAACCACGCGTATTCACACCACGCCAAGAGAGATCATCTCTCTTGGCGTGGTTTCGTTTTGCGCGCCGTTCTGACCGCCCAGACTGCCCCTGATCTCGTGAAACGCCGTTCGTGGCCGCTCAGCTGGCCGCGTTCGAGCGGCACAGCACGTCCAGGCACGGCCAACCCGTGCCGCACACCAGGCAGAGCCCGGCACGTTCGCTGGGCTTATGCCTGCGTAGCGCCACGACCAACTATTCTTACTGCGACACCGACTGCAGCACGTCGTCCTCGTGACGCCGATGCCTGCCGCCGCGTGTCTGCTCCGGTAGTTCGACCGTGTGCATCACGTCCCGGAAGTCCCGGCGGTGCTGTTACCCCTGTACGGCAACGCTTTGATGGTCATGCGGCCGTGGCTCCCCCCGGTGATAGGGCGGTGAGATGCAGAGCCGATTGCGCTGTTCGGCACGCAGCCACTCCCATGCTTCTTGTGCCGCGAAGCGGGCGTATTTCTGCTCGCGGAGTTCGTCCATGACCAGCCAACCGACACCCCACAAGACGAACGGCCAGATAGTCACGGTGGCCAGCAGGTACAGCAGCAACTTGTCCATGCGCGTCACACCGGACGCTGCTGTGGGGTGGTCTGCTCGGCAGCAGAGATAGCAGCTCGTCGTTGCTCGTCGGCCCGCTCCAGGACCGACAACCCGGCGCGAACCAGCTGCATACCAAGGTCCTGGTCGGCGTCCGGGCTGCTCGGTGGTGTGCGTCCGGTGTCGGCGTCGAGGTGTTCCAGTACGTACCGGCCCACCCGCGTGTTGAGGTTGGCCAGGTCCGCTACGAGCTGCTTGTCGACGTGCAAGCGGTCATCGCCTCGCACAAGATGGCCGTGGTCGTCGCAATGTTCCGCTGAGCTGGGTACGACGGGCGGCTGGGTTGGTGGGCGCACGCGCGTTTCGTCACTGCGGCGTCCGTCGGAGGTCATTAGCACGCAGCCTCCTTCGCGGCCGGGAGCGTTCGCAGGTGATCGCGGATGGCCGCCGCGGTTTGCTGCGGTTCGCGGCTGGTGCAGTCGATGCGCAGGGTGGTGTAGCCGACGGCGTTCAGGCAGCTGGTCGCGTGCTGGTAGTACGCGACTTCGGTGTGGCTGCTGTCGGGCAGCAGCTGGAAGCGGTTGTGTGCCCCTCGGGCTTCGAGCCGTTCGGCGATGACGTGGGGTTTGGCCTCCAGGATGACCGCCAAGTCGGGCCGCCTGGCGCGTGCGTTGAGCTGCCACAGGAATTCCGGGTCGACGTCATCGAAGCGCTGTATGACGAGCCCGGAGGCGACGTAGCGGTCAGAGATGACGAGGTGTCCGGCGCGGAGGTACGGCTCAATCTCGGTCTCGATGTGGTGGTAGCGGTCAGCCGCGTACAGGCAAGCCAGGGCGTTGCCCCTCACGGTCGCTGTGAGCGTTGCCGCCACTTTCCCGATCGGTCCGCCTGAGGGTTCGGCGGTGACGTGTACTTGTTCGCCTTCGGCGGCAAGCAGTTGGGCAAGATGCCGCACGATGGTGGTCTTGCCAGCACCACCGGGACCGTCGACGCTGACGAACAGGCCGGGCCGGAGACTAGTGCCGCGTCCAGGCGAGGAGGGCACGTTTCTCCGCGGCCCAGGCGGCCGCTGGCGGCGTTGCCGGAAAGCCCGAGTACAACCCGGTACGAGCGGCTTCCCGGCGCCTTGCCAGCGACCACCTGGATCCACGGATAAACGACCCTCCCCACCTGGACACGGCACTAGAAGAGGCGGGGTTCGTTATCGGGTCCACCTCCTGGTGGATGGTCGCGTAGTTCGCCAAGGGATCGCTGACCTGCGAGGTGCACGAAGAGCCGGGCGGTGACCAGTGCGTCGTAGGTGGCGCGGTGGGGTCCGTCTGTGGTGTCCAGGCCGTGCGACAGGTTGAAGTCGGCGACGAGCGAGTCGAGCTTGTAGCTGGTGCGGCCGGGCAGCAGGCGGCGGGCCAGCTTGAGCGTGTCGAACACCTCGGGGCACTCCCAGTCGCCGAGCTTGCGCTGGAGGACGCCGATGTCCACATGTGCGTTGTGCGCGATCAGGGCCGAGGCGTCGAGTGCATTGCGCACGTCGGCCTCGACGTACGCGAACATCGGCGCGTCTGCCACCTGCTCGTTGCTGATGCCGTGGACCTTGCGCGCAAAGTGCGTGATCGGCTGGTCGGGCTTCACCAGCCAGCTTTTCGGCTCACCGACGCTGCCGGCCACGATCGGCACTGCGGCCAGCTCCACCAGGTCGGGCGGCTGGTGGCCGTGGCCTTCGACATCGACAACGACGTAGTCCAGCGTGGTCCAGTCCGTCATGGCGTGGTGCCCTTCCATCCGATGTCAGCCCGGCCGTGCCGGTGCGCGTGGTGCGGATGGCGGACGTCGTGCACCTGGAAACCGAGTGCGTGTTGCAGGAAGTAGCGCGGCTGCTCGGTTGTCAGCCCGGACACGACGGCCGCCCGTGGGGAGATGTCTACGACCTCCAAGCCCTCAACTTCAGGCAACACGCGGGCCACATCGTGTATGTCTTCGGCGGTTGGCACGCGGTGCGCCTGGGCACAGCGGCCGAGCTGGACGAGCGGGCAGATGTCGCACAACTCCCGGACGCCGTAGTGGCCGTTGTAGTCCGGCACCCCGTGGACGTAGGACACCGCGCAGGAGGTCTTGCGGAACAGCTTGCGCGAGTCGTTGAACGTGCCGAGGATGCGGCGCTCCAGCGTCTCGGGCACGATCTTGCGGCGCGCGGTGTCCTCGTACGGCTCCGGCAGGCCGTTGGCCTTGTAGTACGCGGCGATCTCCTCGCGGTAGAACAAGCCGGTGAACACCGTCGCGTCGGCGTGGGTGCCCAGCTCGTGCGCCGCCGCCAAGTGCTCCGCGCTGTCGTTGAGGCCGGGCACAAGCGGGCGCCAGTACAGAACAGTCCGGTAGCGGCGCTCGGTCGGCGCGCTCATCAGCTTCAGCGACGCAGCCGCCACGTGCGACGGGTACGGCTCTATCCGCTGGTCGTCGATGCCCGAGTAGGTGAACAGCAGCGTCACCTTGAGGTGCCGCAACCGGTTCATGCGCCCGATGTCGTCCGGCTTGAGCTGGTGGCGCGTGATGACGAGGACGTGGTTGGTCAGCTCCCGCCGGTCCAGGTCCTCGAGGACGGCGAAAGTGTGCGGGCGCACCTTCGGCAAGAACGGCTCCGTCGCCCGGTTGAACAGCTGCACCGGCGTCATTTGCGGCTGAAAGTACCGGTGCTCGACCAGCTCACGGACCGCCTCGGCGTCGGACATGAGCGCAACCGGCTGGTTCTCGTCCCACAGCCCGTAGGTGTGCCGGATGCAGTACGCGCACCCCAGCGAGCACCCTTGGATGTGGTTCAGGCTCAAGCCGCTCTTGCGGTACTCCACCACCTCGCGAGCCCGCTCGGGTAGGCGGTCGATCTGGTCTCTGGTAAGGAGGGGCACGAATGTAGCCACAGGCTCTCTCCAAGATCAGCAGGGGAGGACTTCTGGAGAGTAAGCAGGCGAACACGCGTCTGTGGAGCAAATTGCTCGGAATTGCTCGCAATAGTGAGATTGGTGCCGATGCCGGGCAATCAGTCGGAACTGTCCGGCACTTGCTCGGACAGGTCATCGATCACCTGCGTGATGATCGTCCGGGCGGCACGGCCGTAGCTGGCGACGGACGCCAACGAGTCGAAGATGTTGCTGTACAGCGCCGTCTCCTGCGGCTGGGCGAGGTTCAGCTCGGCCGAGAAGGTCTCAACCATCACACGGTCGTCGTCCAGCAGCCAGAAGCCGTGCGCCGGGGCCACGACGTACGCTGTCTCGAACCCGATGATGCCGAGCTTGACGTTCGGCAGTGCCGCCATCGAGATCAGACGGTCGAGTTGACCGAGCATGACTTCGGGCGTGCAGAGCCGGTAGCGCAAGACCGCCTCGGTGAGGACGAAGTGGAAGCGCTTCTCAGGCCGGTACAGCACGTCTTGTCTTTGGATACGAGTCTGCACTGCCTGGTGGATGTCGTTGGGAATCTTGAAGACGGTGAGGCTTTGGGCGACTCGTGCTCGTGCGTACTCGGCGGTCTGCAACAGACCCGGCACGTAGGTGGACTCGAAGACCCGAAACATCCGCGTCCGGGCGTTGATCTCGGCGATTTCCGACTGGTGGGGCTTCAGCCCGCCCCGAAGCTGCCGCTGCCACTCGGTGTACTGCAACTCCAGCGTGTGCAGCGAGGCCAGTAGATCGGCCGTCTCGGCTTCGCGGTCCGTAGCTCGCGTCCAGGCATGGATGTCCTCGTCGCTCGGCGTCTGCTTGCCGTTCTCGATCTTGGACACTTTGGAGGGCTGCCACGACAACGACTCCGCGAGTTCCTTGCCGGATAAACCAGCGTCAACACGGAGCCCGCGAAGTCGTCCGCCGAGTGCGATGCGGGCCTCTTGAACGTTGGTAGCGCCCGACGTTCTACCCTGCGGCAAAGTCACCTCGTTTCACTGCCTTGTGCCAGGCGGCGTCGCGCCGGTAGTTGTGAGCCACGACTGCGGCCGGATCGTCGATGACCTCGGCACCGAGAAAGTTCTCCTCATCGTCGAAGTGCATGCGTACCAGCTTGCGTGAATCGAACAGCCAGTAGTCGTAGTCGGGCAAGTCCGCTGCCTGGTCACGGGTGAGATAGCGGATGTCTTCTCCAGCAGCGTTCGTGTACTCCGAACAGAAGATGCCGAACCGGCTATAGTCCGTGAGCGGCATCGACACGACGCGCACGCGGCTGAACCGCCGACCATCGGCGGTCGCCTGCCGGATCATGGAAAGCCAGTTGTTGAACCAGCCCATGTCCACATCCTCGCCCGCGATGAACTGGCGCAAGGCGGCGGTCTCGTTGTCCGACTTGTACTCGTCCCGTGTCTCCAGCCGGAAGGCCGTGTGCTCGAACTCGCGGAACAGACGGCCGAACTCCGGACCCGGGTCGATGAACTCGGTCAGGACTGCTCCTCCAGGTACCGGCGGGCGTACATCTTCAAAACGTCTTCGGGGATCTCGATCAAGGTCTCATGGTCGGGCACTGGGCCGACATCGGCCAGGGCCTGCGGGTCTGTGACCTTCCAGCCCTGGGCGATGTAGGTCACACGGTCCGTCCGATTGGTGGCGAACAGCGTCGGCGATTGACCCTCTTGAGAGTCGGGGTCCTTGCCGAGGAAGTAGGCGTGCATGATTGTCCTATCTGAGCAATTTCGCGACATTGCTTGCCATGATGACGTGTGGTCGGATGCTCGTCAACAACAAGGGGGTTGGCCTATCGCGCGCATACATGCGAGGGCAGTCCCGGGAGGCGTGGAGTTCCGCCGGGGCCGTTGGCTATCCGATGAACCGGTAACACTCGCTTTACCTCGGGCGAGACATGAATCATGGTCCGTCTCGTCTCTACTGTGATAGCTGGTAGTGCCCTGCTCGTCGTGGTGACAGCCTGCGGCACCCAGTCGACCGCGTCCTCGCCATCGACGACGGTTGACATCCAGTCGGTCGAGGAGGCGGCTGGCATCCCGCCCAAGCCCGACGCTACGACGAAGCAGGCTTACATTGCCGAGCTGGTTGCCATCGACCCGGACATAGTTCACGGCAAAGAGGACAAGGCTGTAAGCCGCGGCAGGGACCAGTGCTCCAGTGTCAAGCAGTGGCCGAACGACCAAACGAAGCTCGTCGACCTGACCGAGCAACGCTTCACCTCGCCTGATCACCCCGAAGGCTTCGGACCTGAGAAGTCCGCCCAGATGCTCGCTGTGGTCCGCAAGTACTTGTGCCCGACGTATTGATGAGGTATTGGATCTATTGAAGGTAGAGGAGCAGCGGGTGTCCGAAAATCAGTCAGGCTCCGACGCTGAACGCGAACGACTCGCACGAGAGTTCACCGAGGAGATGTACGAGGGCTATCGATACTTGGCTCGTACGATCAATTACCGCGCGAAGCAGTTTCTAGAGATGGTCACTCTGCAAGGCGGCGTCGGTGCTGCCCAGGCGCTGCTTCGTGGCCGAGATGCTTCTGACGGCTTCACCCGGCTATGGCAAGAGAACATGCTCGACCGGAGTGTCGAGGCTTCGGTGTTGCGCCCAAAGTACGAACCATTGTTCACGGACCAGGAGCGCGACATAGCTCGTCGTCGCCTTGAAGCGCACGAGTTCGACGTTGACGGATTTCTTGCGAGTATCCAACAATGCTAATAGTCTTCATCGGCAACTCCGCTATGAACTTCAAAAGGAGATGCGAGGCCGCGCGGTTCCGTAAGCTATAATTGACTGTATGAGCACCTCGGACGAAAAATTTCGCGAGATACTAAACTTCAGTGGATTTCCCTTCCAGTACTACTGTGCTGATAGGATCTCGCGACTGCAAGGGTTCGAAGTAGCGACGGAGGTTCCGTTTACTCACCCGCGCACCAATGGTCCGTTGCTGGGTGTTCATGGTTCCATAGATATCCTAGCTGCTCGGCCTGCCCGAGATGACTAATGGCTACTTTGCTTCATTGTCGAGTGCAAGAAGGCGAACGACAAGATCAAAAACTGGGTTCTTCTTGCGAATGAGCAACAGCGACCCAAGTGGTCAACGTTTGTGTACTCGCAGCTAGACGACGAAAAGATCGAACTTCTCGGCGCGACACGCAGCCCTGTGTTTCCTGAGTTCGGGTACCATCGTGGCCGTGAGTACGACTATTGTATCAACAGAATTGAGGTCAATACTGCCCTTACAGCGGCTAACAGTAATACAATCGAGAAGATATACAATCCACTTCGCCAGGTGCTCCATGCTGCGCGTGCGTTCGAAAGCTCTCCGCCAAAGATAGTCGAAGGCATTGAGTATTTCCGCGAGTCACGACGACACCATCGGCTCTTTGTTTCCGTCATTCTCACGACAGCCAATATCTACGTGGCGAGCTTTCCTTGTGAGAAGGTGCCGGGCGGAGAAGTTGCTGTAGGCGACCTGTCGATAGGTGCTCCGAGGAAATGGGCGACTACGAATTTCCATTGCCGGACTATCTCAGCTATGAGGTTCCGAGGGGGGATGGTCCAACTTTTGTCAATAAACGCACGGTGTTTATCGTGAACGATTCTGCTATAGATGATTTCTTCTCGAAAGCAACATTGGTGGAACAGCTTGGCGGAGCCCCGATTGAGTGATGCAGAGTATCAGCCGAAAGGCGTGGTATCGATCATCCCGGTTGCTGTCCTTCTAGTACTCCAGCCGGACTTCGTGATCTTGGCTGGTGAGGGGTGCTTGGAGTTGGGTGCGGCCACCAGTTGATCATGAGTGGTTGTGTGGACTACTCAAGATCGTGTGGTGGCCGCGGCTGCCATGGTAAGCCCTGGTGTGGGTGTGGATCCGGTCGGCTGGCGGGCGAGGTTCGACCAGTTGATGGCTCGGGTGGCCAAGCGGTTCAAGCGGGTAGAACCGCGTCGACGAGCCGGAGCGTTCGTGGAAGGGCTGCTGGCTGATCTGCCGCGGAAGAACTGCTGGACGATCGCCGAACACGCTGGTGATGTGACGCCGGACGGGATGCAGCATCTTTTGTCGCGGGCGGTGTGGGATGCCGACGCGGTGCGCGACGACGTGCGGGCGGTGGCGGTGGAGTGCCTGGGTGGCATCGACGCGATGCTGGTCGTGGACGAGACCGGGGACCTCAAGAAGGGCGTCTGCTCGGTAGGGGTCCAGCGTCAGTACACCGGAACCGCCGGCCGGATCGAGAACGCTCAGGTCGGGGTTTTTCTGACCTATACCACCAAAATCGGACATACCCTGATCGACCGCGAGCTTTATCTGCCCCGCTCGTGGACCGGTGTTCCCGAGCGGTGCGCGGCGGCTGGGGTGCCCGAGGACACAAGGTTTGCGACCAAACCGGCTCTGGCCTCGCGGATGATCCTGCGTGCTCTCGATGCCGGTGTGCCCGCGAAGTGGGTGGCTGGCGATGAGGTCTATGGCGGCAACCCGACGCTGCGAGGCGATCTGGAGAAGCGGCAGGTCGGATACGTCCTGGCGGCGGCCTGCGACCACCACGTCACCACAGCCACCGGCACCGGTCGGGCTGACGAACTGGTGGCAGGGCTACCGAAACGCGTCTGGCAGCGGCTGTCCGCCGGTAAAGCGCGAAAGGACACCGCTTCTACGACTGGGCCTGGATCCGACTGGTGGGTGGAGCGAACGAGCCTGCCGGGCACCGGTGGCTGCTGATCCGCCGCAACCGCCGCACCGGCGAGCTGGCCTACTACCGCTGCTACGCACCCACACGAATGCCACTGGCCACGCTGGTCCGGGTCGCCGGACGTCGTTGGACAGTGGAGGAGTCATTCCAAACCGGCAAAGGCCAGACCGGCCTGGACGAACACCAGTGCCGCACCTGGACGTCCTGGCACCGCTGGACAACGCTCGTGATGCTGGCCCACGCCTTCCTGGCCATCACCACCGTCACGGCCCGTTCCAGCCCGGCACCGGCAGGACTGATTCCGTTGACACTGAACGAAATCCGCCACCTCTACAACAAACTCGTGATCGACCCGGCTACTGACATCCAGCACGTCCTGCGCTGCTCGCACTGGCGCAGGGAACATCAATACCGCGCTCAGCAAGCCCACTACCAGCGACAATCGCACACGGAACCATGAAGATCACGATCTACGACTGGAGTACCAGGCCATCCTCGGGGCCGCATCTTGACGCCAGCGGCGATGAGCCGGTCACGGACGGCGTTGTTACTGACGCCGTACTGCTTGGCGATGGTCGTGATGGACCGGCCGTCGCGGTAGTGGCTGATCACCTGCTCAAGCTCATCTTCTGTGATGGCGGGTAACCGAGTGTCAATGCCTCTGGTCTTGAGGTGCCGCCCTACGGTGATGCGGTTGATGCCGAACTGCTCAGCGAGTTGGAAGACGGTAGCCCCAGCCTGGTAGGTATCCACCAGCTTGTCGATCTCGGCTGGCTTGAGCTGGCGGGCGGTCTTGCAGGTCACCTCAGTGGCTGCTACCTCGATAGGCGACCCAGTCGACCAAGAGTTGGCCAGCTCCAGCAGCCGCAGAACTGGGCGGTCGGGGTGTGAAAGGGCCTTGACGACCCCCACCGCATAGCTCGCTTACGTTGGACGGGCGCAGTCATTGGCTGGTGTCGGTGTATCTGAGGCGAGCTGGAACGCCTTACGTGTTTGCTCGGTCGGTCAGCGCTCGGAGGGTCTGCTATTACGTTCCTCGAAGTCTCGAATCGCCCTCGAATGGTTCAGAGGGTGCGTTCGGAGCAAGCTGGCGATGGGCTCGTTCGAGCACCCTGCCGGCGAGCGCGGTCATCATCTCTGCGAGCCGTCGCTCTTCGGTCATATTGGGTGGTTCAGCCTGTAGCGCGTCTACCGCCAGGTAGCGCAGGATGTAGTGACCGAGCCGTTCGTTGAGCTTGCCGAGTTCGGCAATGAGCACACGATCGTGGTGCCCGTCGTGGTCGGACGGGGAGAATGGTTCGAGGGCCACGGTTACACGTCTCTCGTTGAGCTGGTGCGATCAGTTTCGGCGGCATCCAGCGCCAGTGCTGCGACTGCGGATGGCGTGCCGGCGCATCCCGGGGAAGGTGCCGCTGGCAGCGGTCGCCCGAGAAATACCGACGCTGGATGCCGTAATCGTCAAGCTATGCCGCGCTCAAAGGCTGAAGCTGTACAAACTGTCCGATCTCATGTGCAGTGTGGACACACTCGGCGGTTACCCTGAAGCGGAGGAAACGCAGCCGAACATGGGGTGATCCACTGCCGTGACCAGCGCCGATGATGACGAACTGCAACGCCGTCGCCAGGCGGCCGATACAGTTCTGTATTGGATGCGGCGTCGTGGGCTGACCCGGCAGGTCTTCGCCGATCGCCTCGGCAAGTCGATCAGCTGGGTAGACAAGATCAAGAACGGCGACCGGCAGCTAGACCGCCTGAGCGTGCTCCGCCAGATTGCCCACGTGCTCGACATCCCCTTGCAGGTGCTCATCGACCCCGACGAAGCCGACCGCCGGCGCCACTGTCCGGATGGAGGTGACATCGCCGCCATCCGCTCGGCGCTGCGCCGCTATGACGCCATCACCAACGTCTTCCGTCCGAACGGCGACGTCCTGCCCGAGCCGAATCTGACCCAGCTGGAGCGCTTGGTGCGCTACGGCTGGATGGCCTTCCAGGTGTCGAACTACCAGGCCATCGGCCAACTGCTTCCCGATCTCATCCGCGAAGCACAGGCCGCCGTCTGGCAGTTGGCTGATGATGACCAACGGGCCGCGCAAGCCTGGCTGGCCTGGACGTATCAGCTGACTGCGGCGACAGCTTTCAAGCTTGGCGATGCTCAGCTCGGCTGGGTGGCGGCTGATCGAGGTATCCAGCTTGCCGAGCAGACCGAGAATCTGACGCTCGTCGGCAGCGCGGCTCGCTGGGTAGCCCACGCCTTGATCGACACCTACCGCAGTGGCGATGCCGTCACCATGGTGCGCTCTGCGGCGGACCGCCTGACGCCCCACCTCAGGCAAGCCGACACGGCCTTCATGTCGGCCTACGGCATGTTGTTGCTCAAAGGCAGCATCGCCGCAGCTCAGCTGTACCAGGCAGCGGATGTTCGTGATCTGCAAGCCGAAGCCTTGGCGGTCGCTGGCAGGTTGGGAACTGCTTCCAACGTACTGTGGAGTTCATTTGGTGCCACAAACGTGCGCGTCCATCAAGTATCTGCCCTGGCCGACATGCAGGGGGGCGGTCGAGCGACCGAGGCCGCTGCCACCGTCTCCCAGGTTGAGCTGATGAACCTGCCCAAGGAACGACGCGCCAGCCATCTGGTCGACGTTGCCCGCGCCTACCTACAGGCTGGCAAGCGTGACGACGCCGCGTTCAATCTGCTCGAGGCGGATCAGTGTGCTCCCGACGAGGTTCGCTGCCGCCAGTTGACCCGTCAGCTCATCGAGGGTTTGGTGCGCAGCTACCCGCGCGGTACTCGCCCGTCGACTGCGTTGATCAACCTTGCGCGTGCTGTCGGGGTCACTGTATGAACACGGCTCAGGCGCAGCGGGTGCTCTATGTCGTCACCTGCGCCACGCTGGCGGCTCGCGACATCGGCAAGCTCGTCGACCTGGCGCAAGCTGACGGGTGGAAGGTATGTGTCATCGCTACGCCGATGGCAACGCGGTTCATCGACCGGACCGCTTTGGAGGAGCTGACCGGCTACCCCGTGCGCAGCGACTACAAGCAGCCGGGAACGGCCGATGCCCTGCCCCCTGCTACTGCCATGGTCGTTGGTGGGGCTAGCGCCAACACCATCAACAAGCTGGCGGCTGGGATCTCGGACAACCTGGCGCTCGGCGTGCTCAACGAAGCCATCGGGCTGGGGCTGCCACTGGCGATCCTGCCGTTCGTGAACACCGCCCTTGCTGCCCACCCTGCGTTCGACCGCAGTGTTCAAGAATTGCGAGCCGCTGGTGTCGACGTACTCCTGGGCAACGGGAGGTTCGTCCCGAACCCACCTGGCGAGGGCGAGAAGACGTTGCCAGGTTATCCGTGGGAGGCGGCGCTGTTAGCGGTGGAAAAGCTGCTTGACGTCGCGGAGTAGGCGCGGGACCTAGGTCGCGCGTACATGAGTCAGCACCGCTTTCGGTGCTTCTACGACACGTGTCCGAAGCTCTTCGTCACGGCTCGACCCAACACCAAGTATGGCGGTGCATGCGGATAGGTGGGCGCAGCTGATCGCTCTCGTTGCGCTTGCCCAGCAATAACCCGGCCGTTCAGCGGCGGGCGCGGTGCCACAGGGCGGGCCAGCCGCCTCTGTCGAGTAACGCAGTGGGGACTCGTAAACCATCTTCCGCTATTCGCTGGTCGAACGAGTCCACCGGGGTACCCAGTTCGGCTGCCGCTGGGAGGGCCTGTTGCCACGGGCCCTGCTCGTCCGACAGGTCGGTCGCCGGGAAGCCGGGTACCGCGGTCGCTCCCGGGGCTACCAGCCGTACGGTGTCCTGCGATGTCGGGGTACAGGTTGTCGCGATTACCAAGGCACACAAGAACTCTACGGATGGGTTGCGGGCTGCCGACCGGTACAGCGTCTCACTGCCGACCAGATCGCCCATCGCCTTGCGTACTGTCCTCGCCACCACGTCCATCGCGTATGCCGGTGCTATCTCCGGGGTTCGTACCAGCGCACGTAGCGTGCGGGGGAGCGGTGCGTCGTCCGTGAGCGTGGTCAGTCGGTCGTACTCGCGTAACCGGGGGTCCAGGCGGTCGATCGCGGTGGTCAGGGGGCGGACCTCTGTGGCTCGCCATACCGCCGCCGCGGTCAGGTTGTCGTTGCCCAGGGCATCGTGCAGTAGTTCTACGTGCCTGGCGTGACCGATCCTCCTCAGTGCGACCACTGCCGCCGCCGGGTCGAAGTCCGCGTGCTGTCCGAGTTTGCTGGCCAGCACGGTGTAGGTGCGCCTCGCGGCCGCCACGGGCGCCGTTGCCAGTGCTCGTTCCACCTCGAATGTCAGGGCACTCCTGAGATCCGCTGGCAGGCGGTTGGTGGTCGAGCGGCGGGACGCACCGCCCCGGGATCGCACCGGTGGTACTGGGAGCGCCGGCTCGGGCTTGGACGGGGCGGGCGGCGCCAGCGTCTTCACCCACTGCCTGACCTGTTTCGCCAAGGTCGGGTCGACGGCGTCGTTGAAGCGTGCACGCAGCTCGTGGACCTGCCAGCCGCCTGTCTGTCGTCTGATGTCCAGGTTCGCCACGATATGGCCGTCGCCGTCATCCCGGAGTGCCATCAGGATGCACTGGCCTCGCTGTGCCTGCTCGGCGTACCACGAACCGCCGATGCAGTTGCCCATATAGCTCGACCACTCGGCCAGTTGCCTCGGGTCGCGGCCCAGCTCCACCGTCAGTGCCGTGCCCGGTACGACCTGTTTGTTCAGCGTCGATATCTCCGGTGGGATCGGGAAGTCGCCCACGCTGGCCTCGGTGACCGCCGCGTCCCTGCCTACTCCCTCGACCAGCTCGCGCCAGCTGCCGCAGCGGGGCGGTGGGGTAGCGCCGAACGCCACCAGTTGGGCGACGCCGGCAGCCGCCAGTGGTACGGAGTCCGCGAGTGGCTGGCCGGGTTCCTGCGGTGGTGCCGGCAGGTCGTAGTCCAGTACCGGCGTCGGGCGCGCATGTTGTACGGCGGCGGCCTCGTTGCCGTAGATCGGCGCCAGGGCGTCGGCCAGGTCGGCGTACCACAGCAGGTCGTGTGGTGTTTCCAGCTCGGCCGGAGCTGTCTCGGGGTTCGTGGTCAGTCGTTGCGCCAGCGTCGTTTTCGGGCCGTCGGGGTGTGCGTCGGCCAGCGGTGGTTGTTCCCACTCGCCCGGCGCCCGGTGGAATCCCGTGGCGGCGCGCCACTTGCGTAGCTTGGCGTCCTGCCACGGTTTGCAGGTGTCCCAGCAGTTGTGCAGTGGTTGCTCGTCCATGATCGTGATGCGCGTGGTCACCGCGTCGAGGACGACGACGCCGTAGTTGCGGGCCATCGCGACCCGTTCCTTCACGTACGTCTCGATCTTTCTCGTGGGGACCTGCTCCGGGTGCAGCAGGTTCACCAGGTCGTGGACATAGCGCCCTGGCCGCGCCGGATGGCTGTACGCGCCCTCGGGACGGCGGGTTGCCGCGGTTCGCGCCGGCTGTTTCAGGCACGCGTCCGCCGCCGCCAGCTCGTCGTGGTGTCTCCGCGCCGCGACCGCCAGGCTTTCGTCCGACATCGTTCTCGCGAACCGGAGTAGTGCGGTTGCCGCGATGGCGTCGTGCAGGAGATGTTCCAGCTCTCGGGCGGTGAACCACACGGGTGGTTGCCAGCGGGCCGCGGCGGCCAGCGTCGGGTTCACGCCGACGCCACAGATCAGCTGTTGGACGATCGACTCGTCGAAGTGAACGCGGTGGCGTTCGCGGAGTCTGTCGACGCGGTCTGCGCTGGTCTGTGTCGCGGCCAGGTCGACGAGGCGCTTGCGGTCGAGCAGTCGTGCGCACACGTGTTGCCACAGGCTGACGATCAGGGTCAGCCTTCTCGGTCGTTGGTAGCGCGTCAGTACCTGGGACAGGTGGTCGGCCAGTGTGGACGCCGCGCCGTGTGAGAACGGGTCGGTTCCCTCCGGGGCCCGCAGCTCCAGAACCTGTTCCAGTTGTTCCGGGCCCACGAGGTCGGACACCGCCGACGCCAGTTGCAGTGCCGCCCAACGCTCCTCGGCGATGGCCTCGTTCGCCGCGGCGCCGACTCTCTTGGTCGCTGACAGGCCGAACAGTGCCACCAGGACGGCGGTTCGGTCGCCAAGGCGGTGTGCCTCGTACGCGCCCAGGAACCTCATGGCGGCCAGCACCGCGTCGCGGCGGTCGCCCGTGGCGCCTGCCAGCCTCGCCGACGTGAAGCCGTTGCCCAGGTCGACGCCTGCCCCTGCGGCGACCTCGGTGCCGTGGGTCACCAGGAAGGTGAGCTTTCTGGTCGCCTCTACCGGGTCCGCCCCGGCTGGGCCCACGGCCACGGGGGAGCCGGGGCCCGCGTGGTCGTCGGCAGGCGTCGGCTCACCGCCCGGGGTTGGCAGCCAGCTGCGCAGCCCCGGTCCGGTTGTCACCCCGAACGCCAGTCGTGTGGACACCTGTCCATGATCTCGTACCCGCGCCACCCAATTGATGGTCGCCGTTGAGCGGGGCGCCTCGCGGGGCGGTAGAACTTAGCCATGAACGACGTCGTGGATGTGCATCGGCCGGTTTCCGGTGATGTCATCGATCTCATCCTGGCCGATCACCGGCTCTTCGAGATGTTGCTCCGGCAGCTGCGGGACGCCAGTGCCGACCGTGCGGTGGTGCGGGACGCGTTGGCCAACGTGCTGGTCGCGCACGCCGAGGCCGAGGAGAAGTTCGTCTACCCCAAGCTGCGCAAGCGGTCCGCGGTCGGCGCGCACGAGGCCGAGCACGGCGCAGAGGAGCACGCCGAGGGGCACGAGGCGCTCCTCAAGGTGTTGGAGCTGAAGGGAACCGACACCAAGGCGTTCGACGACGCCGTCGAGGAGCTGTCGGGGACCATCAACCACCACCTGGTCGAGGAGGAGCTGACCATCCTCAACCCCGCCAGGGAGGAGCTCGGGGCACGCGCCAAGGCCGATCTCGGCGCGGAGTTCCTCAAGGAGCGCAACCGGCAGATCGACGAGAACTGCGGGACGTTGACCAACGTGCGTGCGCTCGTCGCCCGCAGCAGGCGTGAGGGCAAGCTCGACGACGACTGACGTCAGCCCGCGTCGTGAAAGAGGCAGCCGACGCCCTTCTCGATCCATTCCCGGCCTGCCCAGTCCGGGTGGCGTGCCAGCATCACGGCGGTGACCTCCTCGACGACCGTGTCCTCGGACATGGCCGAGTCGCGGCGGCGCCAGGTCTCGTCGCGGAGCAGTTCCAGGTAGTCGACGATGTCGGTCAGGATTCCGGGGCCGCCGAGATCGCCGTGTCCGGGGACGACCGTCGTGGGGTGCTCCTCGACCAGTCGTCTCATCACCTCGAGCCAGCGGACTCCCGACACGTCCACGTCGTGCGGCGGGAACCACGGGAAGATCGCGAACTGGCCGGTCTCCACCAGGTCGCCGGTGAACAGGACGCCGTCCACCCCGACCACCTGGTCGCCCCTGCTGTGTGCGCGGCCCGTCGCGCGCAACGACACCGTGCGGCCACCGAGGTCCAGGTCGTACGACTCGTCGAACACGACGTCCGGCGTGGCCAGTGCCACGCCCTCCAGCTCGTGGGCGACCGACTCGCCCAAGCTACGGAACATGTCCAGGTAGCCCGGGCCCTTCACCGCGAGGTCCTCCGCCTGCCGCCGGTTCACCACGAAGGTCGCCTCCGTGGCGAACGTCTGCGCGCCGAACGCGTGCTCCGGGTGGAAATGCGTCGTCGTCAGGTACAGGCGGCGACCTTTCGCGTACTCGGTCGCGAGGGCCAGCACCTTCTCCGCGTTGCGCGGGCCCATGCCGGTCTCCACCACCAGGACCGAGTGCGAACCGCCGATCACGCCGATGTTCGGCACGAGGGGTAACCGGCGGTTCGGGATGACCACGACGTCACGCGCGATCTCCTCTGCTCCACCGACATCGACGACAGGTGCCACGAGTTCAGCCACGCCACCAGGCAACCGCCGTCGACGCGTGCCGTCCAACACCGATGTCGGGCTCCCGATACCGACCGGGTATCGTGCCTGGTGATGGAGCTGCGTCTGCTGGCCTATTTCGTCGCGGTGGCCGAGGAACGACACTTCGGCCGGGCCGCCACGCGCCTGCACATCAGCCAGCCGCCACTCAGCCGTGCCATCCGGCAGCTCGAACACGACCTCGACGCCGTGCTCCTGCACCGCTCACCATCGGGCGTCGCGCTCACCCCGGCAGGCAAGGTCCTCTACGACGACGCCCGGACCCTGCTCGCACAGGCCGAGCAGGCCCGCGTCCGCGTGGCGGCGGCAGCGGGCACCGACACCATCACAGTCGGCTCGCTCGCAGGCAGTGCCGAGCAGTTCGGCGACCAGCTCGTCGTCGCGTACCGGCGGCAGCACCCCGGCATCCGGGTCAGGGTGAGGGAGGCCGACTTCACCGACCCGACTTCCGGGCTGCGCAAGGGACTCGTCGACGTCGCCCTGACCCTCGCGCCGTTCGACGGCACCGGCGTCGTCACCCACGTGCTGCGCTCGGACCCGGTCGGCGTGGTGCTCCGCGACGACGACCCGCTGGCCACCCGCGACAGCCTGACCCTCGACGACCTCGCCGGACGGCGCTGGTTCCGCTTCCCCGACGGCACGGACCCCGTGTGGCGGGCGTTCTGGCGTGCCGACAGCGACGGGCCGGAGGTGCGCACCGTGCACGAGTGCCAGCAGGCCGTGCTGTGGAACGGGACCGTCGGGCTCGCCCCGCTCACCCACCGGCAACCGGCCGGCCTCACCGCGGTTGCCTTGCGGGACATGCCTTCCTGCG
The DNA here is from genome assembly GCF_004364325.1 of Actinophytocola oryzae. Classification (GTDB taxonomy): domain Bacteria; phylum Actinomycetota; class Actinomycetes; order Mycobacteriales; family Pseudonocardiaceae; genus Actinophytocola; species Actinophytocola oryzae. Next base: position 687,083 of record NZ_SOCP01000004.1, read on the forward strand.
AACTCGTCGTCGCCTGGCCCGCCGACAACCCCAGCCCGCTCGTCCGCTCGTTCGTCCGGACCGTCACGGAACTCACCTAGCAGCAAGCGTTTACCGCGCGTGCTCGGCCTGGAACCGTTGACAGGGCGCCGAAGTCGCCGCTACCGGCGTCGGGCGTCCACCTCGATCTCGATCTTCATCCGGGGATCCGCGAGACCGCACACGACCATGGTCGCGGCGGGTCGGACGTTCGCGAAGTAGCGGCGCAGCACGGGCCAGCACGGCTCGAAGTCGGCGCGGTCGGGCAGCAGGTACCGCACGCGCACGACGTCGGCCCACCCGCAGCCCGCCTCGGTGAGTGCGGACTCGATGTTGCGCAGGCACTGTTCGGCCTGCGCGACGACGTCGTCGGAGATGGTCATCGTCCGGTAGTCGAAACCGGTCGTGCCGGACACGTACACGCGGTCGCCGTCGACCACGGCCCTGGCGTAGCCGATCTGGTCCTCGAACGTCGAGCCGCTGAGGATCACCCTTCGCGTCATGGGCCGACGCTATCACTTGACAGCGGCTGTCAAGTACTTGCTATTGTCTGTCAAGTGGCTACGACCTCGGAACACGTGGACCTCAGGGACGATCTGGTCCGGCTGGTGACGAGCAGGCTGCTCGACCCGTTGCAGATCCTGCTGCCCACCGCGGACCTCGACCGGCTGCGGGAGCGGGTGCGGATCGACGCCGAGATGTGGGCGGCGCAGCTCCTCGGCGCCGACGAGGCGTTGGCCCGGCAGGTCGTCATCCGCATGGTGGCCGTCCTGTACCCGGGCGACGCGCCGTTCGACCCGCCGGAGACCTGGTGGGCGACGCCACTCGGCCGGGTGGCCGCCTGGCGTGCCGGTCACCCGGCCAGGGACCACGTGTCGTTCTCGGTGGCCGGCGCGATGCTCGGGATCACCCGTCAGGGCGTCCACGACCTGGTGAACCGGGACAAGCTGCGTCGCCACCCGGACGGCGGGGTCACCGTCGCCTCGGTTCGCGCTCGACTCGACCAACGGAGAGAACACGATGGAGACACTGGTCCGATCCGGCACGCTGGACATCGCCGCACGTGACTTCGGCGGCGACGGGCCGCCCGCGTTGCTGCTGCACGGTGGTGGCGGCGACATGTCGGCGTGGGAGACGTTCGCGCCTCAGCTGAACGTGCGGGCGGTGGCGGTCGACCTGCGCGGTCACGGGAAGTCCGGTGACGGGCCGTGGGAGTGGGAGGCGGTGCTGGACGACCTCGAGGCCGTGTCCGACCACTTCGGACTGTCCACCCCCGCCGTCGTCGGGCACTCGCTCGGCGGCATGATCGCCGGCATGTGGGCCCGCCGCCATCCCGACTGTCCGGCGGCGGTGAGCCTCGACGGACACCGTTCCGCGGCAACGGATCCGGCGAACTACGCGGGGATGCCCGCCGAGCGGGTGCGGCGGGACCTCGCGACGCTGACGGCCATCTTCTCGGCGCAGGAGGAGACGATCACCCGCCCGAACCGCGAGATCACCGGCGCACTGCGGAACTCCGCCGAGTTCGCCGACTGCCTGCCGGTCTTCGCCGAGGTCACGAGCCCGTTCCTGATCGTGCTGGCCACGAGGAACCTGCCCGTCCCGCCGGAGCTGGTCGCGTTGATGGACGCCCACCGCGCGGGCCTGCGCCGCGACCTCGCCGCCCTCGCCGAGTGTCGGCCCAACATCCGCGTCCTCGAGTTCGACGCGGACCACGGGATGCTCTTCGGGGCGCACGCCGAGCTGGCCGTGGTGGTCGACGAGTTCCTCACCGCACGTCGTCAGCCTGCGTGAGCCAGTTCGGTGCGGCGCACGGGTATGGCGAACGCCGACGGCGGTCGTGGGCAGCCTGAGCCGCGAGCAGATCGTGGCGGCGGCGCTGCGCATCGCCAGGACGGACGGCCTCGACGCGTTGACGATCAGGAGGCTCGCCACCGACCTCGGCGCGTCCCGCATGGCGCTCTACCGGCACGTCGCGGACAAGGACGCCCTGGTCGCGCTGGTGCTGGACGTGGTGGCCGAGCAGAGCGTGCCGCCACTGCCGCCGAGCGACGGCCCGTGGGAGGACCGGTTGCGGCGCCTGGCGCACAGCCTGCGTGACGAGCTGGGCGCCTACCCGGGGCTGATCGACATGCTGATGACCCGCTACAACCACGGGCACGGCGGGTTGCGAGCCGTGGACACGATGCTGGAGATCATGACCGACGCGGGGCTCGGCAGTGCCGACGCCGCCCGCTACTACATGGTGTTCATCGACATCGTGTTCGGCCGCCTGCACCGCGAGTCCCACGGCGACCCGGTGAGCCCGGAACGCACCGCGGGCCTGCTGGCGCGTGCGGGGGAGCGGGACGACCTGCCGCACGTCCGCGCCGCCGAGTCGGCGATGCGTGCCGTCACGGCCGAGCAGATCTTCGAGACGGAGCTGGACATGCTCGTGGACGCGATCACGGCGGCGGCTCGGCGCTGACTCCGTCATATACTGCGCCATGTCCTTTGTGGAGTTTCCCGTCGGCGCACCGGGTCCCTACGGCGTCACCATCGGCCCGGACGGCGCGGTGTGGTTCACGCAGGTGCGCACCGGCCAGCTCGGACGGTTGACGCCGTCCGGTGAAACCGTGTGGTACCAACTGGATCCGGCCTGCGGACCCTCGCTGCTGACCGCGGGGCCGGACGGCGCCGTCTGGTTCACCGAGGCACAGGGCAACCGGATCGGGCGGATTACCGTGGACGGCGACGTCACCGGGTTCGACGTGCCCGGCGCAGGCCCGTTCGGCATCGCGCCCGGCCCTGACGGCGCACTGTGGTACACGGCGATGACCTCCGACAGGATCGGCCGCTGCACGGTCGACGGCGAGATCACCGAGTTCGCCCTGCCCTCGGCGGGAAGCTTCCCGTCGATGATCGTCGCGGGCCCGGACGGTGCGCTGTGGTGCACTCTCAACCAGGCCAACGAGATCGCCAGGGTGACCGTCGACGGCGTGATCACCGGTTATCCGCTGCCGACCGAGGGCGCGGGGCCGGTCGGCATCACGTGTGGCGGCGACGGCGCGCTGTGGTTCGTGGAGATCATCGCCGGGCAGGTCGGTCGCATCACGACCGGCGGTGAGATCACGGAGTTCCCGCTACCCGACCGCGACGCCCGCCCGCACGCCATCGCCGCCGGCCCGGACGGCTACTGCTGGTTCACCGAATGGGGGACCGGACGCGTCGGCCGGATCGACGGGTCGGGCGTGGTCGTGACGCACGCCCTGCCCAACCCGGCGTCCGAACCGCACGGCATCACGGTCGCGCCGGACGGGGCCGTGTGGGTCGCACTCGAGTTGGGTGCCGTCGTCCGCCTCGAAAGTTACTCGTAAGTACGTATCGACTTGATCGAGCTTCCTACGTATAACTTGTTCTAATCCCTGCCTGTGTGAGGAAGCTCTCATGACTAAGACAACGCTGTCTGTCAACGTTCCTAGCCACCTTTCCCGTCGATCATTTCTTGTTGGAACCGGTTCTATTCTTGCGACCGCCGCCTTGGCCGGTCGAGCCGCCGCCGCGATCGGGGACGGCGCTCACGTCCCCGTTCTGGTCATCGGCACCGGCTACGGCGGCTCGGTCGCCGCCCTGCGTCTCGCGCAGGCCGGTGTGGACGTCCACATGGTCGAGATGGGCATGGCCTGGGACACCCCCGGCCCGGACGGGAAGATCTTCGTCAACACCAAGTCCCCGGACTTCCGCGCCTACTGGCTGCGCACCAGGACCAAGCAGCCGATCAGCAACTTCCTGGGTTTCCCGATCGACAAGGACGTCCCGCGCTACACGGGCATCCTCGACGCCGAGGAGTTCGGCGGGATCATCGTGTACCAGGGCCGGGGTGTCGGCGGCGGCTCGCTCGTCAACGGCGGCATGGCGGTCACGCCGAAACGCGAGAACTTCGGTGGCGTGCTGCCTTCGGTCAACCCCGACGAGATGTACTCGACGTACTACCCGAGGGCCAACGCGGAGCTGGGCGTCAACAACGTTGACCCGGCGTGGTGGGAGACCGTCGACTGCTACCAGTACGCCCGGGTCGGGCGCAAACACGCGCAGCGGTCCAACTTCGCGTTCACGCTCGTGCCCAACGTGTACGACATGAACTACATGAAGCAGGAGGCCGCGGGCACCGCCACGAAGTCGGCCGTCGACGGGGAGATCCTCTACGGCAACAACTACGGCAAGAAGTCGCTGCAGAAGACCTACCTGGCGAAGGCTCGCGCGACCGGGCGCGTGCAGATCTCGACGCTGCACCGGGTCACGTCGGTGTCGCCGTCCGGGTCGTCGTACCGCGTGGTGATCGAGCAGCTGAACACCGACGGGTCGATCGCCGCCACCAAGGCCGTGACGGCCGACCGGGTGTTCTTCTCGGCGGGCAGCGTCGGCACGAGCAAGCTGCTGACGAAGCTGAAGGCCACCGGCGCGCTGCCCAACCTCAACGGCGAGGTCGGCAAGGGCTGGGGCGACAACGGGAACGTGATGGTCGGGCGCGCCAACCACCTGTGGGACCCGACCGGTGCGGTGCAGACGTCCATCCCGACCGCGGGGATCGACAACTGGGCAGCGGGCGGTGCGTTCGCTGAGGTGGCGCCGATCCCGACCGGGATCGAGACGTGGGCGTCGTTCTACCTGTCGATCACGAAGAACCCGAACCGCGCGCAGTTCACGTGGAACGCCTCGGCCAACAAGGTGGACCTGAACTGGCAGACGGCGTGGAAGCAGCCGTCGATCGACATGGCGAAGTCCATCTTCGACAAGATCAACGCCAAGGAGGGCACGATCTACCGGACGGACCTGTTCGGTGTGTACAAGATCTGGGGCGACCACCTGACATACCACCCGCTGGGCGGCGCCGTGCTCAACAAGGCGACCGACAACTACGGCCGCCTCGCCGGTTACTCGGGCCTGTATGTGATGGACGGTTCGCTGATTCCCGGCAACACGAGCGTGAACCCGTTCGTGACCATCACCGCGCTGGCGGAGCGGAACATCGAACGGATCATCGCTACCGACCTGTGACGGGTAGCACGCACTGCGTGTCCAGACCGAGAACGCGGTTCAACCGGCCGAAGGCCAGCCACGAGCCGATGCTCATGGACAGTTCCACGATCTCGGTCTGGGTGTAGTGCAGGGCCATGCGCTGCCAGAAGTCCTCGTCGAGGTTGTGGTGGTCCTGCGCGTAGCGCTCGGCGTACTCCGCCGCGAGGCGGGTGCGGTCGTCGAACGCGTCGGTGGTGCGCCACTCGGCGACGGCGTCGGCGAAGCCCTCCTCGACCTTCACGCCGTCGCGTTCGGTCCGCCAGTCCTGGCAGAAGAGGCAGCCGTTGATCTGGGCGACCCGCAGCCGGGCCGCCTCGAACTCGCGGAGCCCGAGCGTGCTGTCGGAGTAGACGGCGAGGGAGAACTTGGCGGCGGCGACCCCGATGCCGGGCACCATCTCGCCCCAGACGTACCCGATCGGGTCTTTTCCTTCTGGAATGTCAACACGCATAGTCACGACCTCCTGCTGAGGTGACCGGGCTGGACGGGCACGTCGAGGGCGTCGTAGAGCCCCGGCTTGGCGTCGACGAGCCAGGGGATGGCGTTGACGAGCCGCGCGGCGGCGGTGGCGTTGCCGCCCGCGGACCGGTTCTCGCCCTCGTCACTGGCCTCGATGGTGACCTCGATGCGTGGCCGCCCCTCGATCACCACGCGGTGGGCGCCCGCCCCACTGGGTGGCTGCGGCCAGTCTGGTGCCACGTCGGGGTGAATCCTGGTGACGTGCTCGATCACGATCCGTGCTTCCCCGTCGACGATCCCCTGGACCTCGAACCGCACGGCGCCCTGGGTGCCCGCCTCGAAGTCACCCATGGTCCGGGTGCTGACGGTCCGGTCGAGGGGTCGCCGGTCGAGCGTCTCCTTCAGGTCGTCGAGCTCGACGCCGAGTGCCCTGGCGATGAGCCGGACCTGGCCGCCCCACACGATCGACGGGACCCCGGACATGAGCATGGGGGGCTGGTAGTCCATGGGCTGGCCCATGCCGACGAGGTAACGGACGGAGTCGGGCTGCTCGTAGGTGGAGTAGTCGAAGATCTCCTGGCAGCGGATGACGTCCACAGCGGACCCGAGGCCGCTGACGAGGAGCGGCAGGACGTCGTTGCCCCATCCCGGGTCGACTCCGGACACGAAGAGGGACCCGCCGCCCGCGCTGATCGCGTCTAGAACAGGTTCTCGTAGTTCCTTCGGTGCGTTCCGCTGGTCGTAGAGCGGGTAGGGCGCGGGGGTGACGACGACGGCCCCGCCGCGAACCGCCCTGACGATGTCCGCCATGGCGTCGTCGAACCGGACGTCGCCCGAGGCGGCGTAGACCACGGCCCTTGGGCGGGCTGCCAGTACCGCGTCGACGTCATCCGTTGCGGCGACACCGAGTTCGTGGCCGAGGTCGGCCAGTTCGCCCGCATCCCGGCCGATCTTGGCCGGGTCGTGCACCACCACGGCGACGAGTTCGAGGCCGGGGTGGGCCGCGACGGTCCGGACAGCGGCACGGCCGACGTTGCCCGTGCCCCACACCACCGTGGAAATCATGCCTACGAGGCTAACTGAAACGTGTTCCAGTTCCTAGTGCTGGACTGTTGTCGGCCAGGTGGGGCTGGCCCCACCGAGTTCGGTGGGGCCAGCCGGATGGCCTGCGGCTCGGCGCGCCGGAATCCTTGTCGCGTGAGAAGAACCGTTCTGGCGATCTGCCTGCTGGCCATGACGTTCACGACGGCGCCGGTCGCCGGTGTCGCGGCGGAGACCGGGCTCGCGTGGGGGCCGTGCGCGGACATGGCGGTGGATCCGCGCCAGGAGTGCGCGACCCTGCGGGTGCCGCTCGACTACCGGCATCCCCGAGGGGAGCGGATCGATCTCGCGGTGTCGCGCATCAGCACCGCCCGGCCCGGCATGCGCCGCGGTGTGCTGCTGCTGATCCCCGGCGGACCCGGCAACGCAGGACTTGCCCGGCCGACCACTCACGGCCTGAAGCTCCCGCCGGAGGTCCAGGACCGGTACGACCTCGTCGGGTTCGACCCGCGTGGGGTCGGGCGCAGCACGCCGATCTCGTGCGGTTTCGAACAGCGCGACCTCGATCCGGTCGTGTTCCAGCCCTGGCCGGAGCCGACCGGCGCCGAGCGGGCGCGTCGGATGGCGGACGCCTGTGTGCGCAACGCGGGGCCGCTGCTGCGGCACATCACCACGCGGGACGAGGCCAGGGACATCGACCGCCTCCGCCAGGCACTCGGGGAGTCGCGGCTGTCCTACTGGGGCGTGTCCTACGGCACGTACGTCGGCGCGGTCCACGCCACCATGTTCCCCGGGCGGACGGACCGCGTCGTGTTGGACAGCAACGACGACCCGGACCCACGGCTGGTGGCGCGGGGCTGGAGCGCCAACTTCGCCGTCGGTGCCGAGGACCGCTTCCCGGACTTCGCGGCGTGGGCCGCGACCCGTGACGACGAGTTCGGCCTCGGCGCGACTCCTGGCGCGGTGCGGGACACGTACCTGCGCCTCACCGCCGACCTGGACCGGCAGCCGCGCCCCGACCTCACGGGGAACACGCTGCGGGCCCTGATGTTCGACACCCTCTACGCGGACCCGGGTTTCCCGCAGCTGGCCGTCTTCCTCCGGGCGGCGAACGCCGGCACCCCGGCGCCACCCGTCCCGGCGGCGCCGCCGGGCTTCGACAACCTCGTCTCCGTCCAGACCGTGACGGCGTGCAACGACGTGGCGTGGCCGGGGCCGACCCACGACTACGCGGCCGACGTCGCCCGCGACCGGGCCGCCCACCCGCTGACGGCCGGCATGCCGGTGAACATCCGCCCGTGCGCGTTCTGGCCGTACCGGCCCAGCGAGTCACCCACACGAGTGACAGCACAGGGTCCGCGCAACATCGTGCTCATCCAGAACCGTCGCGACCCGGCCACGCCGCTGTCCGGTGCGAAGAGGCTGCTCGAGGCGTTCGGTCCCCGCGCCGGTATGGTCATCACCGAGTCGGGCGGGCACAACGCATACCTGGCCAACGGCAACGCCTGTGGCGACCGGGCGGTCACGGCCTTCCTCGTCGATGGCACCAGGCCGCGGGCACGCGTCGTGACCTGTGGTGCGGCATGACGTCACGCGGTGACGAACGTGCAGCCGTTCACCTCGAGGTACTCGCCCGCCACGGCGGTCAGGCGTGACGGCCCCTCGGTCAGGTTGTTGGCGATGATGTTCGTGCCGGCGGAGTCGCTCAGACGGGCCCAGTAACAGTGGCCTCCCGGTGCCGGTCCGTCCGTCCTGTACTCACCCGGAGTGATATCCGTGCCGACGAGATAAAGGCCTTCGCCGAACTGCGCGGCCGGTGGCGGTGGGCCTTCGGTGACGGTCACCGGCGGGGGTGCCGGAGCGGTTTGGGTGTAGGTCTTCTCGACCGTTTCCGTGAGTGTCCGCAGTGGTGCCGCGACGGGGGTGCCGTACTCGGTCGACTCCGCGTAGTGCGTGGTCACGGCGCCTACGGTCAGGCCGACGACCAACAGGCCGCCAGGTACGGCGACACGCAGGAGATTTTTCCGGTCCATGGTTTCTCGGCTTTCTCGATAATCAGAAAAATATTCATCCGAAACCCCGCGGATTGTCTCGGTGTGTTGTATCTCGCATCGTCCGTGATTCACCCTCCGTTACCGGTGGTTTCGGGTTGCCGTGCCGCCGTCGAAGAGGTACGACAGAAGGGCGAGTGCTAGGTCGGGGGCGGACCGGCCGGCCGCGATCCACGGACGCGGCCGGCCGGTCCGACGCACGCGTCAGCGACCTACCATGGCGGGGTAGGCGCCGCGTGGGCACGGAGGTTCGATGGCGATCAGTGTGTTCGACCTGTTCTCGATCGGCATCGGACCGTCCAGTTCGCACACCGTCGGGCCGATGCGGGCCGCGCGGACGTTCGCCGCCGGGCTCGGCGACGACGGGGTGCTGCCCGACGTCGTGACCGTCAAGGCCGAGCTGTTCGGGTCACTGGGTGCCACCGGACACGGGCACGGCAGTGGGCCGGCCGTCATCCTGGGGCTCGAGGGTGAGCAGCCCGAGACCGTCGACACCGGCGAGGTCGCCGAGCGTGTCGACCGGATCAGGACCACCCGGCGCCTGAACCTGCTGGGCCGCCACGAGATCGACTTCGACGACGACTCCCTCGTGCTCCACCGCCGCCGCAGCCTTCCCTTCCACCCCAACGGGATGACCTTCGCGGCCTTCGACGCCCACGGCCGGGACATCCGGACCCGCACGTACTACTCGGTCGGCGGCGGGTTCGTCGTCGACGAGGCCGCCACCGGCGCGGACCGGATCAAGGTCGACGACACCGAGGTCGCCTACCCCTTTCGCACCGGTGACGAGCTGCTCGCGCACTGCCGCCACACCGGACTGCCCGTCAGCGAGATCATGCTCGCCAACGAGACGGCGTGGCGCCCGGCGGACGAGGTCGCGAAGGGGCTCTCCCACATCTGGGACGTCATGCAGGCCTGCGTGCGCCGCGGCTACACCCAGGACGGCACGCTGCCCGGCGGCCTCAAGGTCCGGCGCCGCGCCAGGGAAATGTACGAGCACCTCTCGACCGACCCCTTCTCCACCGACCCGCTGCGTGTCATCGACTGGGTGAACCTGTTCGCTCTCGCGGTCAACGAGGAGAACGCGTCCGGTGGCCGGGTGGTCACGGCACCCACGAACGGGGCCGCCGGGATCATCCCAGCGGTGCTGCACTACTACGCACGGTTCGTGCCGGGCGCCACCGAGGAGGGCGCGGTGCGGTTCCTGCTCACCGCGGGGGCGATCGGCGTGATCTACAAGGAGACCGCGTCGATCTCGGGTGCCGAGGTCGGCTGCCAGGGCGAGGTCGGCTCGGCGTGCTCGATGGCCGCGGGAGCGCTGTGCGAGGTGCTCGGCGGCACGCCGGAACAGGTGGAGAACGCCGCGGAGATCGGCATGGAGCACAACCTGGGCCTGACCTGCGACCCGGTCGGCGGTCTCGTGCAGATCCCGTGCATCGAGCGCAACGCGATGGCGTCGGTGAAGGCGATCAACGCGGCGCGGATGGCGCTGCGCGGCGACGGCACCCACGTGGTCACCCTCGACAAGGTGATCAAGACCATGCGTGAGACGGGTGCCGACATGAAGGTCAAGTACAAGGAGACCGCGCGCGGTGGCCTCGCCGTGAACGTCATCGAGTGCTGAGGGCCGTGCGCCGGAAGGAGAACCGGCGCACGGCCCGGCACGGGGTTACTCCTCGCCGCCGCCCATGTCCTCGCCGCCCTCGTCGCCGTCGAACAGGCCGCCGTCCATCATGTCGCCGATGATCATCCCGCCGACCAGGCCCGCGGCGGCGCCACCGACGACCGCGCCCATGCCGGGCCCACGGCGGCCACCGTGGTGGCCCGGGTGGCCGTGGTGACCCTGGTGGCCGTAGCCGCCGCCGAAGGCCGGGTTCATCCTCGGCGCCCGCTCGGCCGCGTCCTGGAGCCAGCCCCCGATCAGCGACGTCCAGTCGGCGCGCTCGGCGTCCTCGTGCGACATGTGGAAGTGCCCGAACGTGTCGCCACCCGGCCGGAACATCCCGCCGCGCTTGTCGGCCTCGAGCACGACGAACAGGTCACGCGGGGTCGCGACGAACGTCAGCTCCACCTGGTTGAGCCGCCCGGCGAACTGGGACGGCGGGAAGAACTCGATCTCCTGGTAGAAGGGCAGGCTCTGCGGCACGCCCACCAGACGCCCGGCCTCGACGTCCGCGGACCGGAAGGTCGCCCCCAGCTCGCCGAACGCCTCGAGCACGGCGTCCTGCGACGGCAGCGGCGACACCAGCACCGGGTCGAGGTCGCCCTTGTCCGGGGCGCCCTTGATGACCAGCTCGGTCCGCACGCCGACCGTCATGCCGGGCAGGACGTTGCCGCCGACCGCCGTGATCGGCGTCTCCCACGGCAGGGACAGCGTAAAGGGGATGTCGAGGCGCTCGTTGGCAGGCACCTTCACGTCCCGCGACACGACGGCCCGGTGGAACTCGCCGACCCCGGCGCGCTCGTGGCCACCCTGTTCGACCTCGACGCGTGTGACCAGCGAGAGCACCACCTGGTCGATGAGCGCCTCGGCGGAGCCGCCCTGGATGTTGACCCGCCCGCGCAGCACCTCCCCGGCGGAAGCCGAGGACGTCTCCAGCACGGTGTCAACAGAGGGCGCGCCGACCCCGAAGGCGGAAAGCATTCGCTTGAACACAACATCCCTTTCCACGACTGCGAAAGCGCGGTGACCCGCACCTCACAAATATGCCAGGGATGCTTAGACCGGACAAACCGGTCACCCGTCCGGGAAGGGTCGTCAGTCGTCGAGGAGGTCGTCCTCACCGTTGACGGCGGCGAGCGCGTGCTCCCGGGCCGCCATGTCGACCTGCGGCAGCACGAACTTACGGGACCGCATGTGCGCCACGAGATCCGGATCCGGTGTGACCGAACGCTCACGGAGGTAGTAGGCGACCGCGCCGGGCCACACCCACTCGCCGTCGGTCCGGTAGTCCAGCGGAACCCTGGCCGGCCCTTCCGGCTCGTAGGCGTCGGTGTCGAACCCCCGGGACGGCATGACGACCGCGCCACCCTCCAGGTACGCGAGCGCGAGCTCCCGCTCCTCGTCCGGCAGCGGTATGCGCCGGACCACGGGCCTGCCCGACTTGTTGAACCCGTCGTGCACCCGGGGAGTACGCATGCTCGGCCGCCGCGCCTGCCGGACCTGACCGCCGTCCAGACGCTGCCGCAACCAGGCGGGCACGTGCTCCTCGGCCCTGGGGAAGGTGGCCAGCTCGTCCCGGAACCCGACCGCGGGCGGTACCCGCCGCCACCGGGGCTCCTGGTCCATCCCGAAGCTCGCCTCCGGCACGTCGGACCCCGGCCGCATCAGGAACTCGCCGACGAGCCACGTGCCCCGACCCTGTTGGTACATCCCGGCCCGCAGCTCACCGAGCAGCCGCACCAGCTCCTGCCCCGGGCGCTCTGGCCGCGCCACGCCGTCCGCCCCGGTGACGAGGACGTCGACCTCGACATGCCGTCCGGCCGCCTGGTAGCGGACCCGCACCTCACGCCAGTCCGGCGGGGCGGGTGCGGTGAGCACCTGCCCGAGCCGCCACAGCAGCTCACGGCGCCGCTGCTCGTCGGCGCCCGGTCTTCGGGGCTCCGCCCGCGTGGATTCTGTCGTCACCGAACCGCTCCTGACATCGCTCGCCGGCGCACCTCCGCGCCCGCCACACGGGAACACTAGCGACCGCCCCACCAGGCGGAACATCGTTCAACCCGGAGTTGGCCGTCCGACACTCAGAGTCGTCGGCCCACGCGGCGCGTGATGTGACGTGGGTCACTTGAGTGCGGACGGAACCTTTGGTGGTCGATGGCGTGTTCCAAGCATGGGTCAAGTAGCGAGACGACGACGGCGGTCCAGGTTCGCGTCCAGGGAGGTGGAATGGCCATCGAGGTGACCCACCCGCCGGCGCGGACCGCGCCAGGACTCGAGGCAGTGCTCGAACGCCAGTGGATGCCGCTGGTCCGGCTGGCCACGCTGCTGGTCGGCGACGCCGACTCGGCGCCGGACATCGTCCAGGACTGCTACGAGGCGGTCTGGCGGCTGCGTCCGGACCTGGGCGACCCCGAGCACTTCGTCGCCTACCTCCGCAAGGCGGTCGTCAACCGGTCGCGGTCGAGGCTGCGCAGGCTGCGTACGGTGCGCCGCTTCCTCGCGCAGGCCAGACCGCCCGCCGACGCGCCGCCCGCCGACGACCCCATGCTGCTCGCCGAGCGCCACCGCGAGCTGCTCGAGCACATCGACCGGCTGCCGACGAGGCAGCGTGAGGTGATCGTGCTCCGCTACTACTGCGAGATGTCGGAGGTGGACGCGGCCGCCGCGATCGGTGTCTCCGTTGGCACGGTGAAGTCATCCGCCCACCGCGCGCTCGCCACTCTCCGCGGCAAGATGAAGGACGACTCCGATGAACACTGACCTCGAGAAGAACGTGGCGGAGGCCCTGCGTTCCAGGGCGGCCGCCGTGCCCACCAGCCCGATGCCACCACTCGGTGCCGCGACCGCGCCGGTGCGCACCCGGCGTGCCTGGCTGGTCCCGGTCGCGGCGGCCGCGGTCGTCGTGCTCGGCGTCGCCGCGGCGGTCGTCCTCATCAACCCGGGCGGTGACGCACCGCCCCCGTCACCTGGCCGGGTGATCTCGGCCGACGAGGGCGAACAGGGCGGGTTGGCGCCGGGCGAGGTCTACTACTCGCTGCACCTGACCACGGACGCCAGCAGGGTGATCATCGAGCGGGAGCTGTGGCTGCCGCAGGACCGGACGGCCGCCTGGAGCCAGAAGGTCGTCATGGGCAGGACGTTGGAGGACGGTCGAGTCGTCCCGGACGTCGGCCCCACGGAAGCCCCACCCGGCGGCGAGTGCTACCCGGCGACCCAGCCCGGCGACAACGAATGGTGCACCAAGCCGGGATCGTGGTTCAGCCCGACGGTCGAGTTCCTGGCGTCCGCGCCCCGCGACCAGGCGACGATCAAGCAGCAGCTGCGTGACGCCGCGGTCGCGGAACAGCGGAAGCGCACCCTCCCGGACGGTGACTTCACCGCGACCGGCGACACGATGAGCGAGTCGAACCTGACGTTCCTCGAGTTGAACTACCTGCGCATCCTGTTGGCGACCGACGGAGTGCCCTCGGACCTGTCGAGCGTTCTGCGCGGGCTGATCGCAGCGATGCCCGGCATCGAGGTCACGGCGGACATGGCCGACCTGACGGGCAGGCACGGCACCGGATACAGCCTCTACGACCGCAAACACCGGCCGCTGACCGTGATCTTCGACGCGCGGGACCGCTTCCTCGGCTCGCCGACCGAGGCCGTCCACCACGGCGTCGCGCCGGCGCTGGGGGCGCCGCCGTCGAGGATGTTCGACTGACGCCTGCCGAACGCGATGCCCCCGGTCGCCCCGCCGGGGGCATCGTGCTGCTGGGAAGATTGCCTGCCATGGACGTCCGGCACACCGTCACGGGCTCGCCGGTCGGCGACCTCACGCTCGTCGCGGACGAGACCGGCCTGGTCGGTCTGTACTTCGACGGCCACCGCAGGAAGCCGAGGCTGCCGGACCTCGGGCCGAGGGCCGACGACGCGTTCGACGCACCGGTCCGGCAGCTCCGCGAGTACTTCGCGGGCGAGAGGCAGGAGTTCGACCTCGACCTGGCCCCGAGGGGCTCGGAGTTCGAGCGGCGGGTCTGGGCGCTGCTCACGAAGATCCCGTACGGGGAGACCAGGACCTACGGCGAACTCGCGGTCGAGCTCGGCGCGCCCGGTGCGGCACAGGCGGTCGGCAACGCGAACGGCTGGAACCCGATCAGCATCGTGGTGCCCTGCCACCGCGTGGTCGGCTCGACCGGCGGCCTGACGGGGTACGCGGGCGGCATGGAGCACAAGCGTTTCCTGCTGAGCGTCGAGGAGCGTTCCGCCGCCGACGAGGGCCGCCTTTTCTGACCCGGTGTGCCGCGATATCCGCGGTACCCGTCACGGCCGCCAAAAGGGCAGCGATTCACAGGTATGTGCTCACTAGCCAGAGCGGAGGTCGAACATTGGCCCATTGGCTGGATTACTCGGCGAACAGACTCCACGGCACGACGATCAAGAACGCCGGTTACACGGGCGTGATCCGATATATCGACAGCCCGACCAGGTTGGCGACCAAGCACACCGACCAGAACGAGTACCGCAGCCACCTGGCGGCCGGTCTCGCGGTGCTGCTGGTGATGCAGACGACGACGACCGCGTCGGACGGCGGCTTCTCGGTCGGGCGGGCCCACGCCCGCCGCGCGCTGGCAGGCGCGGACCATCTCGGTTACCAGGGGCCGATCTTCTTCACCAACGACCGCACGACGCTCCCGAACCCGTCGGCGTGGAAGTCCTATCTGGACGGTGCGGCCTCGGTCCTCGGCATCGGCCGCGTCGGCGCGTACGGCTTCCGCAACGCGATGGACGTCGCGGTGGGACACGCCACCTATTTCTGGCAGGCGGGACGCCGTTCGGACGTCGCGCCCCACACCCACATCTGGCAGGACAACAACACCCAGGTCAAGGTCGGCGGAATCACCTGTGACCGCAACCTGGTCCTGAAGGGCATCGGCTCGGTTGGAGGATTTCTCATGTCTTTGTCGGACGAAGAACAGCGCGACCTGTTCGACCGGATATTCGGCATGCTCCGCCAGCGTTACTTCGCCAAGGACGACGAGGGCGCGGTGGTCGAGGTGGGCGGCGACCACCCGGGTGCCACCCCGGCCACCGTCCTCGACTCCCTTGACGGCAACTTCCTGGTGAACATGATCGAGGTACTCGACAAGCGCGTGACGGCCCTGGAGGTGGCAGGCGTCGACGTCGACAGGCTGGCGACACTGCTGGCACCCGCCGTGGCGAAGGCCGTCAACGACGAGTTCGCCAGACGTCAGAACTCCTGACCCGTCAGCGCGTCGGCGGCTTGCGGCCGACACCTGCCCAGATCACGGCCTCGTTGGGCCGTTCGAACTCGATCACTGGGGAAGTGGGCCCGGTGTCCTCCGGGTGCCAGGCCTGGGTCCAGCCCATCCCGGGCGGCAACAGGTCGAAGTTGCCGAACAGTTCGCGGATGTCGTCGTGCCCACGCCAGATCACCGGGCTGCTCGACGCGTCGTACATCTGCTTGAGCTCGACCAGCTTCTCGCCGACGTCCGTGGGCACACCCTCGTCGGTGATGTGGGAGATGGCCAGGTAGGAACCGGCGGGCAGCAGCTCCCGGTACCTGGCGATCGCGCGTGGGCCCGCGTCGACGCCGTCCGTGTCGGGCTGCTGGACGTGCAGCACGGCGATCACCAGCAGGGCGACCGGCTCGTCGAGGTCGATGACGCCGGTCTCGATGACCCGCTGCCACAGGCGGTCCGGGTTGCGCAGGTCGGCGTTGATCGCCGCGTGCCGCCGGGGGTCGCCGTTCTGCTCGAGCAGGACCTGGGAGTGCGCGACCGCGACGGGCTCGTAGTCGATGTAGACCACCCGCGAGTCCGGGGCCACCTCGTCGGCGACCTGGTGCGTGTTGCCCATGGTCGGGACGCCGGAGCCGATGTCGACGAACTGCCGGACCCCCAGCCGCACGAGGTGTCGCACGACCCTGTTCAGGAACAGCCGGTTGGCGATCGCGATCGGTCGCAGCAGGGGGAACGTGGTCAGGACGCGCTCGCCGAACTCGCGGTCGATCGCCCAGTTCGCGTTTCCGCCGAGGTACCAGTCGTACACGCGGGCGACACTGGGGTGTTCGAGGTCGACCCCCTGGGGAGGGAAGGGGTCCTGCTCGGAGTCGGTCACGTCATGTCCTTCCGCCGGGTCGGCCCCGGCCTCGTCGCCGCCGTGTCAGATGTGTATCTGCGTGCGGAGGTCACCGCTGAGCTTCTCGAGGAACTCCGTGGTCTCGCCGCGTTCCAGCGCGGCGCCACGCAGTCGGTCCCACGCGTCGACGAACAGCTCGAAGTCGCCCTCGTCGTCGATGTAGACCCCGCCCGCCGCGTGCTCCACGAAGACGAAGTCCTTGGTGGCGTCGGAGAACCTCATGATCGTGAAGTCGTTCGGCACGAAGGACAGCCTGGTGTCGAACGGCAGGACGTGGATGAATGTACGCATGTACCGCCGCTCCAGCTCGAGCAGGTGCTGCACCTGGTCGAGCGCGACGGACGGGCTCGGGCCGCCGGGCATCCGCCGGAACGCGGCCTCGCCGATGATGAACCGGTAGTACGGTGGCCGCTTCAGGCCGAAGACCTGCCTGCGCTCGAGCCGGTTGCGCACCAGGGCGGTGACGTCGGTGGCGCGGGCCTCGCTGAACTGCTTGAGCATGTAGTGCTCGGACTGCAGTGGTCCGGGGATGCGCTCGCCGTGCCAGCTGAGGATCTCCGACGCGGCGGGCTCGAGGTCGGTGAAGGTGCGGAACCAGTGCGGCACCGCGGAGCGGTAGCCGGACCACTGGCCGCGCTGGCCGCTGGTCCTGGCCAGCTCCATCATCATGTCGACCTCGGTCTTGCTCGCCCCGAAGGCGTCGAGCATCTGCTTGAGGTCCGCCAGCTTGACCGAGACCGCGCCCGCCTCGATCTTGTTGATCTTCCCCTGTCCGCAGCCCAGTAACTCGGCGACCTCCTGCTGGGTCATCCCGGCCGCGAGCCTGGCGCGTCGGACCTCGTTGCCGAGCTGTCTGCGCCGCGACGTCACCGTGCTGGACACCGGGTCTCCGCTCTCCACACCGAACTTTACGAGTGGACTACTTTAGACCACTCGCGCCGGACGCGGATTTTCGCCGTTCTCGTGATTCGGCCACGCATGATCCGTGGTCAGACGCGTATGCGGAATAATCTCGGATTCCGTCGGGGGTGTGTCACTCGAGGTCGAAACGTCCCGACTTGGTCGCGTCGAGGAACGGGAACCACCCGCCGCCGTCGAGCACGATCACCCGGCCCGTGCTCGACTTGCTGTCCCGCAAGCCCACCAGGCCGAGCACATCGAGGTTGACCTCGACGCAGTTGCCGCCGTTCGGGCCGCACCGCCCCGCGGCCCGCCATCCGCGAGCTGGGAAAACATTGGTGAAAACAACCGGTTCGTAGCTGCCCATGTCACACCTCGTGGATCAACTGCGGATCAACACCGTGCTTGACAGTGCGATTAATCATCCATCAAGATTATTCCCACGGCAACCGGAGGAGGTGGCGCGGGTGGTGGAGTTCGGCGGTCGAACGGCAACCGAGGTCGATGTCTGGCGGATCGACGGGCTGATCGCGCAGCCCCGGACACCGTGGGACGGCGTCCCGGCGACCACGGTCCTGCCCAGCCCTCTCGATTATTCCGACCAGCCAAGACTCCTCGGCCGGCTCAAGCCGGGCAGAGCGCTCGAGTCCCGCCGCGTGGTGCACGTGTTCCTCCTGGAAGCATGTCCCAACGACACGTTCCTGACCGCCCAGTGCGGTGAGACCCTCCGTGTCCGCGACCTGGACTGGCTGCCCCGCCTCGGCGGCATGCCCTGCGAACAGTGCGTGATGCGGCACTAGGCACGGGACCGCACCTCCTACCTCGACTGTGACATCGCCCTTCGTGGTGATCGTGCGCTGTTCGGGCGATTTCCCTTCGCGCGGTCGGCCGCACGGCACCGACCCCGGCCACGGCCCGCGAGTCGCCGGGGTGGTGCCCGCGCCCGTTTCGAGGTGGCCTTCGGTGATGGCGCCGAAAGGGAACACATGACGTTGTGTGAATTCAACGGCGGGTGACGACACTTTCGGGGTAATCAGTTCTCGCCTCGCGGCTTCCGTGTCCACCTGGGACGCTTGGAACGTCCCGGGCCACGGGATTCCGTTGTCCTGGGGCCACGACAGCGCCTCCGAGCTCATGGAATCCCTCCCGCCGCGAAGGACCAACATGACCGTTGCACAACCGATCCACTTCTGGACCCCACCGGATCTCCCCGGCCTTTCCTTCGATCCCCTCCTGGCCCGCCTGCTGCACGAGGAACCGGTCGCCAGGGTCCGGCTGCCCTACGGCGACGGTCACGCCTGGCTGGCGACCCGCTACGACGACGTGCGTTTCGTGTCGCTCGATCCCAGGTTCAGCCGGGCGGCCCTGCACGGGCGGACAGTCACCAGGCTCGCACCGCACTTCATCCCGATGGACGGCGCCATGGGCATCGCCGACCCGCCGGACCACACGCGGATGCGCCGGGTGGTGTCCAGGGCGTTCACGGCACGCAAGATCCCGTGGCTGCGTGACCAGGCGCAGATCGTGCTCGACGGCCTGCTCGACGCGATGTGGCGGGACGGACCGCCCACCGACCTCGTCGCCAGGGTCAACCAGCCGTTCCCGATGGCCATGGTGTGCAGGCTGATGGGCGTCCCGGCCGAGGACCGGGCGGCCATGGGCACCTGGACGGAGACGATCATGTCCGCCGCGCGTGGGCGCGAGGCCAGTGAACAGGCCAAGGCGAACATGGGGGAGTACTACACGGAGTTCATCCAGCGGCGGCGCAGCGAACCCGACGACGACCTGACGGGTGTGCTCGCCGAGGCGGTCGAGGGCGACGTGCTCAGCCTTCACGAGGCCGTCGGGCTCGCCGTGCTCATCCAGATCGGCGGCGCGCACGCGGTGCGCAACAACAGCTCCAACATGGTCTACGCCCTGCTCACCCGGCCAGCGCACCTGGCGCGCCTGCGCGCCGAGCCCGCGCTGGTCCCCCAGGCGGTCGAGGAGCTGCTGCGGTACATACCGCACCGCAACGCGGTCGGGCTGCCCCGCATCGCGATGGAGGACGTCGAGGTCGGCGGCGTGCTGATCCCCACCGGCGAGGCGGTGTACGTGTCCTACCTGACCGCGAACCGGGACCCGGACGTCTTCGCCAACCCGGACGAGCTGGACTTCGACCGTGCCGCCAACCCGCACGTGTCCTTCGGCTACGGGCCGCACCACTGTCTGGCGTCCACGTTGGCACGCATCGAGTCCGAGCTGCTCCTCCGGGGGCTCTGGGACCGGTTCCCCACCCTGCGCCTCGCCGTCCCCGAGGAGCAGCTGCGCTGGCAGCGCGGTTCCCTGCTGCGGGGGCCGGAAGCCCTGCCGGTCGAGTGGTGACCCCATGAGCCTCGTGTACCCACGTGACGGCCTCGTGGTCATGCCGGGCGGCGGACGCACCATCAGGACGGCCGCCCAGGAGGTCACCTTCAAGGTCACCGGCGCGCACTCGCCGACGGCGTCCACGTTCGAAGTCGTGGTACCGCCCGGTTTCGACGTCGGTGCGCACGCGCACAGCCGCAGTGAGGAGTTCTTCTACGTCCTCGACGGCGAGCTCGACGTCCTGGCGTTCGAACCGAGGACGCGGACCCCCGACGACTGGCGGAACTGGGAGTCACCCGGTGGTGAGCGGTACGTACGCGCGACCGCGGGCACCGCCATCCTCGTGCCGCCCGGTTGCCCGCACGCGTTCGCCAACCCGACCGGGCGTCCGGCCCGCATGCTCTTCCAGGCCGCGCCCCCGCCGGACCACGAGCGCTACTTCGAGGAGCTGCTCGGCCTGCTCGACTCCGGCCAGGCCACGCCGGAGGCGGTGGCGGACCTGCGGGCCAGGTACGACATCGAGCAGCTGACACCCCTGAAGACCGCCAAGGGACAGGAGTCCGCCCGTGACTGAGACGCAGCAGGACAGGGTCGTGCACTTCTGGCCGGTGGACGACCTGGACGGCCTCGAGATGGATCCGCTGCTGCACCGCCTGGTGCGCGACGAGCCGGTCGCGCGGATCCGGATGCGCTTCGGCGAGGAGGACGCCTGGCTCGTCACCAGGTACGACTACGTCAAGCAGGTGACGTCCGACCAGCGTTTCTGCCGGTCGCTGACCGTCGGCAGGCCGGTGACCAGCATGACGCCGAACGTCATCGCACCGCCCGCCGGGATCGGCCGGTTCGACCCGCCGGAGCACACCAAGCTCCGGCGGCTGATCGCGCACGCGTTCACGCCGAAGCGGGCGGCCACCCTGCGCGTGGAGACGCAGGCGCTCGCCGACGCCCTGATCGGCGCGATGGTCGAGCAGGGGCCGCCCGCGGACCTCGTCGCACAGCTCACCATCCCGTTGCCGGAGCGGTCCATCGGCGTGCTGCTCGGCGTGCCCCAGGACGACCTGGACCGTCTGCGTCAGTGGCGTCGGGTCCTGTTCTCCAGCGACCACACGGCGGACCAGAGCCGCGCGACCATGAAGGAGATCGCCGACTACTTCGGCGAGCTGGCGGACTACCGCGTCCAGCACCCCCACGACGACCTGTTCAGCGAGCTGGCGCTCGCGCAACGCGAGGGCGCGCTGACCAGGCCGCAGCTGGTGTCGCTGTCCGTCCTGATGGTCCTCAACGCGTTCGACCAGCTGCCCAACCAGGCGGCAGGCATGGTCTACACCCTGCTGACGCACCCGGGCCAGTTCACCCTGTTGCGTGAGGACCCCGGCCTGATGGGTTCGGCCATCGAGGAGATGCTGCGGTTCATCCCGCAGCGCAACGGCGTCGGGCTGTTCCGGGTCGCGACCGAGGACATCCTCGTCGGCGACACGCTCATCAGTGCGGGCGACCCCGTCTACGTGTCCTACCTGGCCGCCAACCGCGACCCGGCCGTCTTCACCGACCCCGACCGCCTCGACATCACCCGTGCGGAAGCCCCCCACCTGGCGTTCGGCCACGGCACGCACTACTGCATCGGCTCCGCCCACACCAGGATGCTCCTGGACGTCGTGCTCACCACCCTGATGCGCGCGTGTCCCGACCTCGGGCTCGCCGTCCACCCCGACGAGGTCGAGTGGCACCGCGGCACGGTCAACCGAGGCCCGGCAGCCCTTCCCGTCGCCTGGTAGCGCCCGCGCGAGGGCCGTTCGAGTCAAGGAGGATGAATGACGGACATCCCGGTGTTGATCGTGGGTGCCGGTCCGGTCGGCCTGTCCGCCGCGGTGTTCCTCGCAGACCACGGCGTACCCGCCATGGTCGTGGAACGTCACGCCGGTACCTCGGTCGACCCCAAGATGCGGGTGGTCAGCCCCAGGGTCATGGAGCTGTACCGGGCGGTCGGCATGGAGGACGCGATCCGGGCGGTCCGCTCTCCCATCGCCGACCACACCGTGGTCGCGCACGCGGAAACCGTCGCAGGGCCGGAGCGCCACCGGGTCCCCACCGGAATCCTCGACGGTTACGAGAACCTGTCCCCGTGTGCCTGGGGGTCCATCGACCAGGACCAGCTCGAACCAGTGCTGCTCGAGCACGCCAGGCGGCTCGGCGTGGAGGTGCGGTTCAACACGACACTCGTCGGCCTGACCGAGAACCCGGACTCGGTCACCGCGCTGGTGCGCGACAGTGTCGGGGAACGGGAGTACCAGGTCTCGACGGACCACCTCGTCGCCGCGGACGGGGTGTACAGCACGGTCCGGTCGATCATGGGCATCCCCCAGCACGGACCGGGTGTCCTCAGACGACTGATCTCGGTCCATTTCCGGGCGGACCTGCGCGAGCAGATGCGGGAGCGCCGGGTCATCGCGCTGAGCGTGCGCAACTCCGAGGTGCAGGGCGCACTGGTCCCGGTGGACGGTGACCGGCGGTGGCGGTTCTCGATCCGGGTCGCCGACGGTGAGAGCACCGCCGACTACCCGGAGGAACGCTGTGTACGCCTGCTCGAGGCGGCGATCGGCGTGCCCGGTCTGCCGCTGGTGATCGAACGGGTCTCCGACGGTCTCTGGGACTTTCGCACCGAGGTCGCCGAGCGAATGCGCGTCGGACGCGTGTTCGTCGCGGGCGACGCGGCGCACGTGATGCCACCCGGTGGGGCGTTCGGTGCCGCCACCGGAATACAGGACGCGTGCAACCTGGCCTGGAAGCTCGCCATGGTCCATCGCGGCGTGGCGGGCGAGTCGCTGTTGGACACCTACGAGAGCGAGCGGTTGCCGGTGGCTCTGGAGACCAGCCGCGAGGCCACCGAGCGTTACCAGGCCGCACAGGGTATGGGGCAGTGCAAACCCACGACGGCCTCGCTGTACCGGGTCTTCTTCGGCTACGTCTACCGCGAGGGGGCGTTCCTCGGCGAGCCCGGCGGCGACCCCGAGGCGTGGGAGGACCCCGAGAACCCGTCGGGCCGCCCCGGTACCCGCGCTCCTCACGTGGTGGTCGAGCACGACGGGTGCCAGGTGTCCACCCTCGACCTCGTCGGCACGGGCTTCGCGCTGTTCGCCGGGCCGGCGGCCACCGGCTGGGCCGAGGCCGCCGACGAGGTCGCACGCAGGTTCGACGTGCGCCTGCCTTGCTACCAGGTCGGTCACGACCTGCGGGACCCGTCCGGCGACCTCCTGCGGCACTACGGGATAGGGCGGAAGGGAGCCGCCCTGATCCGTCCGGACGGCTTCGTCGCGTGGCGCACCGTCGACTCGCCGGCACCCACGGACACGCTGACCGACGTGCTGGCCCGCGTGCTCCACCACCCCGTCGGGTCGACTCCCTCGACGCCGGTCACCCGATCGGTGCCGAGACCGACCGGCGTTCCGGGGTGACCTCGGGCCGCGGCGTGGACCGAGGCCCGACCGGGATGACCACCTGCTTCGGCGGCGGTGCGGTCTCGTCCACGCTCGCGGTGAACTCCCTGCCGTCGTCGCGGCAGACGAACTGCATGACCTGCCTGCCCGCGGTCGCGGCACGGATCAGGCCGCCCGTGGTGGCCCACACGCCCGACTGGTAGAAGTCGGCCAGTCCCGGCAACCCGGGGCCGTGCTTCTTCACCAGCTTCTCCAACGTCTCACCGCTGTCCACGAACGGCTGCCAGCCGAGCACCGTGCCGTCGTAGTTGCCCGTGTAGCGGACCTGGGTGAGCGGGGTGGACAGGTCGCGGGCCACGACGGCCTCCCGCACCCCCGGGTACCGCTGCTCGAGGAGGTCCAGCAGCGCGAGCCGGACCTGCCGCTTGCCCGCGGAGTACGACCGGCCGTGCTTGACCGGCAGGGTGTGCAGCGTCTGGCCGGCTCGCTTGCGGCTGACCTGTTCTGGCCCCTCGTCCAGCGCGCGCCACGGCGCGATGTCGGCGAAGTAGGTGACGTAGAGGATGGTCTGGTTCTCGCCGGACAGCTCCGGGTAGTGCCTGCTGCGGAACTGCACGTTGATGCTGCGGTCCCGGATGCCGATCAGGTCGGCGGCCTGCTCGTCGGTGAGCAGGTGCGTGGTGCACGGGTCCCCTTCCGGGAACGGCCGGTCGAGCCCAAGGAAGAGGCAGACGTACCCGGGGAACACCATGTCCGGCTCGACGATGGTCTCCGTGTAGAGCTTGCGGTAGTCCTCGGTGAGGTAGGCCCCGTCGAGGAAGTCCATCATGGTGGTGCGCCCGTCGGCGGCCGAGACCACGATGTCGGCGCGGTGCTCGGTGCCGTCGTCGAGCCGGATGCCCACCGCCCGGTCGTTCTCGACCAGGATGCGCGAGACCTTGGCGTTGTAGGTCACCTCGCCGCCGAGGCGGAGGTAGCGCTGCTCGATGGAGCGGGCGAGGCCGAGCGAGCCGCCCTCCGGCACGCCCGCGGACAGGTTGGCGTGCGTGGCGAGCTGGAAGTAGAACGGCAGGACCGGGAAGTTCTTGTGCTTCTCGTAGAGCACGTAGTTGAAGGCCTCGCGGAGCAGCGGCTCCCTGAACTTCGCGGAGTAGTCGGTCATCAGCGTGGTGATGGACTTGCGGACCACGTTGAAGAACGGCACGAAGGAGGCCAGCATCCGCCAGCGCTCCAGCGTGCCCATCAGACCGACCGGCTTGAGGAACGGGTAGACCGCCAGTGCCCTGCGGAACTTGCGCAGGCCGTCGCAGAAGTCGCGGACGAGCTTCGCGTCCTGTGGCGAGATGTCCAGCAGGTGTGCTTCCAGCCGGTCCGGGTCGGAGTAGAAGTACACCGCCCTGCCGTCGGGGGCGCGGACGATGTTGAACACGTCGAAGTTGCGCATCTCCTTGCCCTGCAGGGCACCCAGCTCCAGCCAGATCTGGTGCATCTCGTTGCCCGGACCGCTGCCCAGCAGCCAGCTGATGCAGCAGTCGAAGGTGAAGGCGCCCCGGTCCCAGGCCGTGCAGCAGCCGCCGGGGATCTCGTGCATCTCGAAGACGCGGCTCTCGTACCCGTTCATCTGCGCGTAGGCACCGGTGGAGAGGCCGCCGAGGCCGGCACCGATGATGATCATTGTCTTGCGTTGGCCGGTCATCGTGTCCTCGGTGAGTGGTCGTCGGTTGTCGTTCACGTGGTGCTCGCCTGTCGCTCCGGCCAGGTGTCGAGCTGTGGCAGGTGGCCGAGCTTTCCCGGGTGCCACGGCTCGTCGCCGTCGCTTTCCCATGCCTGGAACGGCACACCCAGCTCCTGGCACACGTACTGCATGACGAACCGGCCGGATGACGCCGCCCGGATCAGACCGCTCTCGGCCACCCACTGCCCGGTCATGTGGAAACCGGACAGGTCGGGTAGGCGCATCCGGTCCTTGGCGACGAGCTTCGCCAGCAGGTCGTCGGCCTCCGGCGACTTCCAGCCGCCGATGCTGCCCCTGTGGTTGCCCGTGTAGCGCTCGGTGGTGGTGGGGGTCGCGACACTCACCATCTCGATGCGTTCACCGAGACCGGGGTAGCGGCGGCCCAGGAACTCCCGGACGAACTCGGCCACGTCCTGCTTGCGTGCCCAGTAGCCCCTGCGGTCGGTCGACCGCAGGGACTTCCAGTAGTCGTAGTCGCTGAAGTAGGTGCAGTGGATGAGCGACCTCCCCGGCGGCGCGAGGTCGTCGGTGTAGCGGGACCGCAGCTGTACGACGATGCTGTCCTGCAGGCTGCCGGGCAGCCGGGCGGCGTCCTCACGGGACAGCAGGTAGGTCGTGCTGTGCGACTCGTTCGCGTCGACGTCGCCGCCGAACCCGACGAAGGCCGAGACCACGGCCGGGAACATCTCGCCTGGCCGGTGCCTGACCTCGTTGTACAGCTTGTCGACGCGGGGGTTGGTGTACGCGCCGCCGAGTAGCTTGTGGAGGGTCGTGTAGCCGTCGCAGGCCGCCACGACGTGGTCGGCGTAGTGCCGCCGGCCGCCCCGCATCTGCACCCCGACCGCGCGCCCGTCCTCCACGATGACGCGTTCCACCCTGGCCCGGAAGTCGATGACGCCGCCGAGTGAGGTGTAGCGTTCCTCGATCGACCTGGCCAGGCCCAGTGAGCCGCCCTGCGGGAAGCCCACGTTGCCGTTGTGGGCGCCCGCCATGGTGTAGAGGTACGGGATGAGGGCGAAGTTCTCCGGGTCCTGGAAGAAGATGTTGCGGAACCCCTTGCGCAGCAACGGGTCCTGGAACCTGTCGGCGAACGTGTGCATCTGGGTCGCCCCGTTGCGCCAGAAGAGCCGGAACAT
The DNA here is from genome assembly GCF_004364325.1 of Actinophytocola oryzae. Lineage (GTDB taxonomy): Bacteria > Actinomycetota > Actinomycetes > Mycobacteriales > Pseudonocardiaceae > Actinophytocola > Actinophytocola oryzae. Next base: position 713,065 of record NZ_SOCP01000004.1, read on the forward strand.
CGGCAGCACCTGGCGCAGCATCGTCAGCCGCTCCCGCGTCGAGCGAAGTGCCGGCGCGGTGAGGAACGGGTGGATGTCGACCTTGGTGAACCGCCGCAGGTCGGCGCAGAAACGCCGGATCAGCGGCGCGTCCACCGGCGAGATCGCCAGCAGGTGGCTCTCCAGCCGGTCGGGATCGGTGTAGAAGTCCACCGACCGGCCCGACACGTCGACCACGCGGTTGAACAGCTCGTAGGTGGTGATCGACTTCCCGTCGAGCGCGCCCAGCTCCCGCCACACCTGGTTGGCCTCGTTGCCCGCCGCGGTGCCGTTCAGCCACTCGATGCAGTAGTCGAAGATGTAGCCGTTGCGCGACCACGCGGTGCAGCAGCCGCCCGGCAGGACGTGCTTCTCCAGAATGCGGGTCCGCAGTCCGCTCATCTGGCCGTAGCAGCCCGCCGCCATCCCGGACACGCCCGCACCGATGATGATCACCGACGGGGCGTCGCCCCGGCCGTCGTCACGGGGCATTGGTGGCCTCCTTGGCGGCCATGATCTCCCGGACGACGGCGGCGTTGGCCTCGGCGTGGTCCTTGTCGAGCATCTCGGCGTGGGTGCCGTGGCCGCGGACCACCCGGGTGCCCGTCGCGGAGCTGCCGTGCCAGCTGCCGTGCTCGCCCGCGTCGTAGGTGTCCACCTTGTCCCGGTCGGAGACGAGCGTGACCGGCGCGGTGACCGTGCCGAGGTTGGGGGTGCGGGCGCAGTAGTGGATGTACTCCCTCGCCTGGTCGAGCGTGTCCTGGACGACCGTCTCCGACCCGGTGTGCCTGCGCAGGTGCTCACCCAGCTCCTGCTCGAACAACGCGAAGTACTCGTCGTACTCGGCGCCGAGGTCGATGGCCTCCGGGATGCGGTGCGAGTCGATGATCACCACGTGGGACACGGTCCTGCCACGCCGTTCCAGCTCCTTGGCCACCTCGAAGGCGATGTTGCCGCCGAGGGAGTAGCCGAGCACCGTGCACGGCCCCTGCGGGTACGCGGACTCCACCAGGTCGGCGAAGCGCGCGGGTTTGTCCTCGCCCGCGAGGTAGTTGAACGACACGAACTCGTGTTCCCGCAGGTGTGTCGCGAACGTGCGGTACACCAGGCCGTGCCCGCCCGCGGGCGGGAAGCAGAACACCGGGTCGCCCTGACCGGCGTTGAACGTCAGGTACGGCTCCGCGCTGCCGATGCGGCCGTTGACCATCAGCTCGACGGCCCTGGCCATGCCGTGCAGCGTGGTGATCTTGAACAGCTGGCTCACCGGGATCGCGACGGAGAACTCGGCCTGGAGGGCGTAGATCAGCTCGATGAGCTTGATGGAGCTGCCGCCCACCTCGAAGAAGTCGTGCCGCAGACCGACCTGGTCCAGGCCGAGCAGTGCCTTCCAGCGCTCGACCATGCGGACCTCGTAGAAGGTCACGGGTGCCTCGTACTCCTGCTCGTCGGCCTCGGCACGCGGGGCGGGCAGAGCGGCGACGTCGACCTTGCCGTTGGGCGTCAGCGGCAGGCCCGGCATCTCGACGAAGTAGGACGGGATCATGAACGTGGGCAGGTAGCCCGCCAGGTGCGCACGCAGCTCGCGCCGGTTCAGCTCGGTGCCGGGCTGCGGGACGTAGTAGGCGCACAGCACGTCCTCGCCCCTGCCGTCGGGCCGCATCGCGACCACCGCCTGGGCGAGGCCGGGCCAGCCGGCCAGGCGGGTCTCGATCTCGCCGATCTCGACGCGGTGGCCGCGGACCTTGACCTGGCTGTCCGCGCGACCGAGCAGCTCGAGCTCGCCCGCCGCGGTCCACCTGGCCAGGTCGCCGGTGCGGTACAGGCGCATCGGTTCGCCGTCCAGGTCGCGGGTGACGAAGCGCTTGGCGGTCTGCTCCTGGCTGCCGACGTAACCCTCGGACACGCCCGTCCCGCCGACCCACAGCTCGCCGGGGATGCCCGCGGGCACCGGCTCGCCCCGTTCGTCGAGGAGGTAGACGGCGCTGTTGGGGAACGGCCGTCCGATCGGGACTGTCCTACTGGGCTCCAGTTCGTCGACCGGGCCCTCGAAGTAGGTCGTGTCGATGGTCGCCTCGCTCACGCCGTAGGAGTTGACCACCCGCGTGTCCGGGCCGCAGAGCGCGCGAAGGCGTTGGTACTCGGCGACCTTCCAGGTGTCGGAACCCACGATCATCAGGCGCATGAAGTCCAGCCGCCGGTCGTGGCGCTCGCAGTAGGACATCAGACCGCGCACGATGGCGGGCACGAACTCGGCGCAGTCGACCCGCTCGGTCACCATCGTCGTGTACAGGCGTGCGGTGTCGAACAGCAGCTCGTGGTCGGCCAGCACCAGGGTCGCGCCCGAGCACAGTGCGCGGACCAGGTCCCCGGTGAACACGTCGAAGGCGGGGCTGGCCATCTGCAGGTGCACCCGGACGTCGGTGTCCAGGCGGTACTCCTCGCGCCAGCCCGCCTGGACCGACGCCAGGTTGCGATGGGTGACCCGGACCGCCTTGGGCCTGCCCGTCGAGCCGGAGGTGTAGATGACGTAGGCGGTCTGGTCCATCCGCACCGGGGCCAGCTCCACCCCCGAGACGTTGCCGATGTCCAGGTCGGCCACGGTGAGCACGCGCTCGGCGAGCCCGCTGAGCCGTTCGTGCTCGGCCTCGTCGACCACGACCAGGCGCGCGCCCGCCACCTCGACCATGTAGGACAGGCGGTCGGCCGGGTACTCCGGGTCGAGCGGCAGGTAGGCGCCGCCCGCCTTCAGCACGGCCAGGAGGGTGACCACCAGCTCCGGCGACTTGTCGAGGCACAGCGCCACGACGGCACCGTCGCGCACGCCCAGCCGGTGCAGCCGCCGTGCCAGCTCGGTGGAGCGCCGGTCGACCTCGCCGTAGGTCAGCTGCCGGGTGGTGTCGTCCGTGCCGGGCGCCGACACCGCGACCGCGTCCGGCGTGCGCTCCGCGACCCTGCTGACCATCGCGGGCACGGTGGCCTCGGCGGGGATCCGGCGGGCCGCGCCGCTCCACTCGCCGAGGACCACGTCACGCTCGGCCGGGGCCAGCATGCCGAGCCGGTCGATCGGGTCGGTGCCCGGCCGCTCGGTCAGCTCGGTCAGCAGGTTGACGTAGTGCGTCGACATCCGCCGCACGGTGTCGGCGAGGAACAGGTCGGTGTTGTACTTGAACACGCAGTGGAAGCGCTGGTCCGCCTCGTCCTCGTAGGCCGAGAGCGTCAGGTCGAACTGGCCCTCCTCCTCCGGCAGCTCGATGTACTCCAGCCGGTAGCCGTACTTCTCGGTGGCCACCTTGTGCGCCAGCAGGATGAACATCGCCTGGAACACCGCGGAGCGGCTCGGGTCGTGGCGCAGGCCGAGCTTCTCGACCATCAGCACGAACGGGTACTCCTGGTTGTCCAGTCCGTTGAGGACGGTCGTCTGGACCTGGGCGATCAGCTCGGCGATGGTCGGCTCACCGGAGAGGTCCGCCCGCAGCGGCAGCGGGTTGACGAGGTAGCCGTAGACCGAGTCGAACTCCTTGCGGGTCCGGCCGGTCACCGGGCTGCCGACGATGATGTCGTCCTGGCCGGAGTAGCGGTGCAGCATGACGTAGTAGGCGGCCAGCAGCACCATGAACACGGTGACGTTGTGCTCGCGGGCCAGGGCACGCACCCTGGCGCTGAGCGCGCGGTCGAGCACGAAGAACTCCGAGGCGCCGTTGTGCGTCTGCACGACCGGCCTCGGTTTGTCGGTGAGCAGGTTCAGGCTCGGGACCTCGGCGGGCAGGTGGCCGCGCCAGTACTCCAGCATCCGGCCCGCGTCCGGACTCGCGAGGAAGCGGTTCTGCCAGTTGAGGAAGTCCAGGTAGTACGCGGCAGGCTCCGGCAGCTCCACCCGCTCGCCCCGCCGCAGACCCTCGTAGACGGCCAGCAGCTCCTCGATGAACGTGAACGTCGAGACGGCGTCGGAGATGATGTGGTGGACCGCCTTCATCATCACCCAGCGGTCCGGGCCGCGCTTGAACAGCCGGAAGCGCAGCAGGGGATCGGTCTCGAGGTCGTAGGGTTTGCGGTACTCCTCGATGATCATCCGGTAGATCTCGTCCCAGCTCCGGTCCTGCACGTCGACCATGCCGACGTCGACCACGGCCTCGTCGGCCACGCGCTGGCTCGCCTGCCCTTCCTCCAGCACGAAGTTCGTGCGCAGGCTCGGGTGGCGGGCCACCATCGCGCGCACCGCCTCGAACATCAGCTCGGGGTCCAGCTCGACGTGCATCTCGACCGCGCCGCCGATGTTGTAGGCGAAGCCGTCGGGGTTGAGCTGCTTGAGGAACCACAGCGCCTTCTGGTTCTGCGTCAGCGGGAACCGGCTCCGGTCGGTGTACACGGTCACCGACGAGGACTCGGCCGCGTCGTCGGCCGACACCAGGTCGAGCAGACCGGCGTGCAGCTGCTCGACCAGCTCGTCGACGCTGGTCCCGCTCAGCAACGCCACCAGCGGCAGCGTCACGCCGAGCACGGTGTTGACCTTGGCGCGCAGCTCCATGGCCAGCAGCGAGTCCAGGCCCACCGAGGTGAGGTTCCCCGCCGGTTCGACCTGCTCCACTGGGACCCGCAGCACGCTGGAGACCAGCGCGGTGAACTGCTCGACCACGAGCGTCCTGCGCTTGTCCGCGTCCGCCTCCCGGAAGACCTCCAGGAAGCCGCAGTCCGCGGGTTCGGCGGCCCGCGTCGACGTCGCCAGCTCGGCGACCAGCGGCGGCGGCGACGGGTACCAGGACAGGAAGACCGGCCAGTCGTCCACTGTGGCCACCAGCAGCTGCGCCCGGTCCTGGCCGATGACGCGTTCCAGCACGGCCATGCCCGCGTCCGGCGACAGCGAGCTCATGCCCCGGCTGTCGCGGTAGTGGCCGATGAGCCCCAGCTCCTCGATCATGCCGGTGGCCCACGGGCCCCAGTCGATGCTCAGCGCGGGCAGCCCCGAGGCACGCCGGTGGTGGGCCAGCGCGTCGAGGAAGGCGTTGCCCGCGGCGTAGTTGGTCTGGCCCGCGGTGGTGAGCAGCGAGGCGATCGACGCGAAGAGCACGAAGTGCTCCAGCGGCTCGTCCCGCAGGTGGCGGTGCAGCAGCCAGCCGCCGACGACCTTCGGGTCGTGTGCCGCGTCGAACGCCTGCCGGTCCATGTCGGGCACCGGCGTGTCGCGGACCTGGCCCGCGAGGTGGAAGACGCCGCGGATCGGCGGTGCCTGGCCTCGGCGGTAGTCGGCGAGCCAGTCGACCAGCTGGTCCTCGTCGGTGATGTCCAGCGGCGCCAGGATCGGCTGCGCGCCCCTGGACTCCAGCTCCCGGACGAACGCCACGGCGCGGCCCGCGGGGGAGTCGGGGTCCAGGGTGCCCCACCCGGCTCGTTCGGGCAGCCTGGTGCGGCCGACCAGGATGAGCCGCCGGGCGCCGCGTGCGACCAGCGTGCGGCACAGCACCCTGCCCAACGCGCCGAACGCGCCCGTGACCAGGTAGCTGCCGTCCGGCCGCAGCCGTGGCGGCAGCGGTCTGGTGAGGTCGGTGACGGGCAGCAGCCTGCTGGTGAGCCGACGCGTACCGCGCAGGGCGATCTCGTCCTCGTCGGTCGAGGACAGCTCACGCAGCAGTGCCTCGGCCTCTGCCAGCAGGGAAGCGGGGCCGGCCGGCGCGGTCGGGTCGAGGTCGACGAGCTTGCCGTGCTGTGTGGCCAGTTCCTGGTACCACAACACGCGTCCGATGCCCCACGCCCTGGCACCGAGTGGCTCGACCGGCGCACCCGGCTCGACGGCCTGGGTGCCCCTGGTGACCACGTGCAGCCTGCCGCCAAGGCGCCTGGCCAGCATGGTCTGCGCCAGCGTGACGAGTGAGTAGCCGCCGAGGCTGGTGTGCCGGTCGATCTCGTCCCTGGTCAGGTCGGCCAGCGGGGGCAGGTCGAGGTTCCACAGGTGGACCACGGCGTCGAACCCGGCGCCGTCCTGGTCCTCGAGGTCGGCGAGCAGGCGCTCGAGGTCCTCGGCCGAGCCCGGCGTGACCGTGGACTCGTGGCGCCCGAACCGGTAGCGGTGGCCGGGGCGCACGAGGTGGCAGCTGCCGCCGCGGTCGGCGACGAGGGTCGCGAACCGCTCGGCGAGTCCGCCGGAGTCGGCGAGGACCAGCCAGTTCCCGCCCGGGTCCTGCTCCTCGAGTGGTGGTCGTTCGGTCCAGGTCAGCTCGGCGAGCCAGTTGTCGATCGTGCCGGTGCCGACGGTCGTGGCCGCCTTCTCCACGTCGGTGGCGCGGAAGCCGGTGACACGGCCGAGCGGTGTGCCGTCGTCGGCGTAGACGGTGATGTCGCCGACCAGTTCGTCCGTGCCGCGGCCGGTGATGGCCGCGTGCACCCACAGCGGCTGGTTCCCGACGCGGTCGACCCGCATCTCGTCGATGGACATCGGCAGCCGGATGCCCGTGTCGCCGTCGTCGCGTCCGGCCAGGAGGAGCGGGGTCAGCAGCGTCTGGAACGACGCGTCGAGCAGCACCGGGTGGAAGTGGTGGCCCTCGGCGTCGGCCTCGACGGCCTCGGTGGGCGCGATGCGGGCCAGTGCCTCGTCCCGGCCGATCCAGACCTCCTGTATGCCCTGGAAGGCAGGGCCGTAGTGGTAGCCGAGCTCGGCGAGGGCGGTGTAGCAGGCGGGCCCGTCGAGGTACTGCTCGGCGCGGGCCCGCACACGCGTCATGTCGAGCCCGGTGCCCACCGGCCGGTGTTGCCCGACGCGGACGACGCCACTGGCGTGCACCACGCGGTCCTGTGTCTCGTCGGTGGCCGTGGCGATGGTGAAGGCGGCGTCCTCCGAGGAGAACCCCAGCCGCACTGCCCTGGTCTCGGTGTCGGACAGGAACAACGCCTTGCGCAGGCGGATCTCGGCGAGGGTGGCCCCGGTGCCACCGGTCATGGCCAGCACGGCCTGCGTGGCCATCTCCAGGTAGCCTGCGGCGGGGAAGAGCACGTTGCCCTGGATGCGGTGGTCCTCCAGGTACGGCATGGCCTCGACGTCCAGCCGCGCCTCCCAGGTCGGCTCCGCACTGGCCATGCGCCGACCCAGCAGCGGGTGGTCGCGTCGGCCGAGGCGGATCTGTTCGACGGGCTTCGGCTCGACCCAGTACCGGTCGCGGCGCCACGGGTAGCGAGGCAGCGGCACCGGCCTCCCGGTGGGTTGCAGTGCCTGCCAGTCGACCTCGACGCCGAGGTTGTGCAGTGCGGCGACGGACAGGGCGAAGCGCTCGGTCTCGTCCTCCTGGCGCCGGATCGAGGGTACGACGTGGCCGGTGACGCCGTGGCCCTCGAGGATCTCCCTGATGGAGTGCGCGAGCACCGGGTGCGGGCCGATCTCGAGGAACAGGCGGAAGCCGTCGTCGACGAGCCGGTCGACCGCGGCGTTGAAGCGCACGTGGTCGCGGACGTTGTCCCACCAGTACTCGGCGCCCAGCTCCGTGCCGTGGGCCACGCCGTCGCGGCCGGTCAGGTAGAGCGGCACCTCGGCGCGTCGTGGCGCCAGTCCGTCCAATGAGGACAGCAGCTCGTCCTTGATCCGGTCCATGTGCGCGCTGTGGTAGGGCACCTGGACGGAGAGGAGGCGGTTGAAGACCTGTTTCGTCCGCAGCTCCGAGGCGATCTCGGCGAGTGCGTCCTCGTCACCCGCGAGGGTGGTGGAGGTGGGGCTGTTCACGGCGGCCAGCGACACGCGGTCGCCGAAGGGCCGGACGAGGCGCGTGGCCTCCTCCTCGCCGAGGCTGACCGCGAGCATGGTGCCCGTGCCGACGAGGCGTTGCTGCAACCGGCTGCGGTGCACGGTCACGCGGACCGCGTCCGCCAGGCTGTAGACCCCCGCCTCGTAGAAGGCGGCGACCTCGCCGGTGCTGTGCCCGACGATGGCGTCCGGGGTGACGCCGTTGGCACGCCACAGCGCGGCGAGGCCGATCTGGAGCGCGAAGTTGGCGGTCTGCGCGAGCCAGGTCTGCGCCATGGCCGAGTCGGCCTCGTCGGCGTTCAGCTCGTCGATCAGGGAGAAGTCCGCGATCCTGCGCATCTCCCGGTCGCAGCGGTCGATGACGTCCCGGTAGACCGGCTCGGTCTCGTAGAGCTGCCGGCCCATCGCCCACCACTGCGGGCCCATGCCGGTGAACACCCACACCACCCGCCGTTGCGGCACGTCGAGCACCCGGTCCTGGAGCACCCTCGGGTGTGGCTCGCCGCGCTCGACCGCCGCGAGTGCGTCGTCGAGCGACTCGCGCGTGGAGTACACGACCGACAGCCGCGACTCCAGGTGCTGGCGGCGGTGGGCCAGGGTGTGGCCGAGGTCGGCGAGGGACACGCCTTCGCGGGCCAGCTCGCGGCGGAGGCCCTCGGCCAGCTCGGGTAGCCCGGCCGGGTCGCGGGTGGACAGCGGCAGAACCGCGTAGCCGGGCCGCTCCTGGGCTGCCGGCCTTTCGGTGACCCGTCCGGGTGGTTCCTCGAGCAGGACGTGCGCGTTGGTGCCGCCGAAGCCGAAGGAGTTCACCCCGGCACGCGCGGGGCCCTCGTGGGCGGGCCACGCGGTCGCCTCGGTCGGGATGTCGAAGGGCATCGACTCGAGGTCGATGTCGGGGTTGACCCGTTCGAGGTTGATGTGCGCCGGGATGAGCCGGTGCTCGAGCGCCAGGGCGGTCTTGATCAGCCCGGCGATACCGGCCGCGGACTCGGTGTGGCCGATGTTGGTCTTGACCGAACCGACGTAGCAGCCCGCGTCCTTCGCTCGGCCGATGGCCAGCGCGCGACCGAGTGCGTTCGCCTCGATCGGGTCACCGACGGGGGTCGAGGTGCCGTGTGCCTCGACGTACTGCAGGTCGCCAGGGGAGATGCCCGCCTCGCCGCACACCTTGCGGATCAGGCTGACCTGGGCCTCGGCGCTCGGCACGGTGATGCCGTCGGTGCGGCCGTCCTGGTTGACGCCGCTGCCGATGATCACCGCGTGGATCGGGTCGTCGTCGCGCAGGGCGTCGGCCAGCCGCTTGATCGCGACCATGGCGACGCCCTCGGCCCGCACGTAGCCGTTCGCCGCCGCGTCGAAGGTGCGCGAGCGGCCCTCGGGGGACAGGAAGCCGCCCTTGGTCTCGGCGATCGTGTACTGCGGCGTCATGTGCAGCAGCGTGCCGCCCGCGAGCGCGAGGTCGGTCTCACCGCTGCGCAGGCTCTGACAGGCGAGGTGCACCGCGACCAGTGAGGAGCTGCACGCGCTGTCGAGGGAGACGCTGGGGCCGCGGAAGTCGAAGCAGTGCGAGATGCGGTTCGACACCATCGTCATCATCGTGCCGGTGGCGGTGTGCGCGGCCAGTGTCTCGAAGCCGAGGTCGGCGAACTGGACGATCTTGTAGTCCAGGGTGAACGCGCCGACGAACACGCCGACGTCACCGCCCGCGAGGTCGGCGGGACGCTGGCCGCCGTCCTCGAGTGCCTCCCAGGTCACCTCCAGCAGCTTGCGCTGCTGCGGGTCCATGTATCCGGCCTCGCGGGGGCTGATGCCGAAGAAGGTCGGTTCGAACTCGTCGAAGCCGTCGATGTAGCCGCCTCTGCCGCCGACCAGCCTGCCCGCCTTGGCCTTGTCCCGGCTGCCCAGGGTGGTGACGTCGTACCGGTCGGCCGGAGTCGGCTCGATGCAGTCCTTGCCGTCGACCAGGTTCTGCCAGAACTTCCGGTGGTCCGACGCCCCTCCCGGTAGGCGACAACCGATGCCGATGATGGCGAACTTGTCTGGCTTGGCCGTGGATGAACCCGTCAAGTGAGATCCTTCGTCGTGACGCCGCCTCGAAGCAGAACCAGGACGGCGTGGAGCCGGTCAGGTGGTGCGGACGGTGGTTGGACCCCACCAGTTCGGTCAGCCGGGCCTGGCTGGGTCCGATGACGAGGCGGGTGTGCGCCGCCGCCAGGGGTGGGTGAAGGTGGTCACGAGTGCGCCCGTGGGCGGGAACGACGTCGGGTCGCTGAGCCCGACGGCGACCGGCTCGCGGCCCGGGTACCAGGTGAAGCTGCCGAAGAGCTTGTCCCAGAAGGCAAGGTCGGAGCCGTAGTGGCCTGCCTCGGCGAGGTCGGTGCTGTGGTGCAGGCGGTGCTGCTCGGGACTCACCAGCAGGTAGTTCAGCCAACCGATGCGGACGTCGATGTTGGCGTGGATGAAGTACCCCTGCGCCGCGACGAACAGCCCGACCACGAGGACCGACGGGGCGGAGAACCCGGCGACGGCCAGCGCGAGCTGCACGACACCCTGGGAGATGACGATGTCGAAGACGTGGTTGACACCGTTGTTGCCGACGTTCACCTTCTCGGGCACGTGGTGCACGCCGTGGAACCGCCAGAGCCACGGGTTGGTGTGGCCGAGCCGGTGCATCAGGTAGCTGCCGAGCGAGCCGACCAGCAGGGCGGCGGGGATCTCCGCCTGCGGCGGCAGTGCCGGGTCGAGCGGCGAGACCACGACGACGATCATCGTGACCAGCGTCTGCGCGATCGCCGCGCTGACCATGGTCAGTACGAAGTAGACGCCGTACCAGCCCCACTCCCGGCGGTCGGGGCGCCAGGCGGGCTGGTAGGGGATCAGGCGCTCGAGCACGGCCAGGTAGCTGATGGCGCCGACCAGGAACAGCGGGCTGACCACGGCCGGATCCCAGTCCAGCCGCAGCGCCGCCGTGGCCACGACGAGCACGGCGGCCAGCAGTACCGGGTACGCGACCCGCCGCAGGACCGGGTACGCGCCGGTGTTCGGGCGATCACTCATCTCGCACACCGCGGTCGCGAGGCCAATGAGCTGCCGGGGCGCCGGGGAGCGCTTCCAGCCGGACATTCCGAGTGACTTTCACACCTTGGTAATTACCTACCCGAGCGAAACCGTGAAAGACCTCGACACCCAGTTCACCTGAACGAAGGTCGACTTCGTAATCGTGGGTGAGAGAACTCGGATTATCCAGCCTGACGGGTCACCCTCGCCCGGGTGAGACGCAGCACTTCTCTTGCTGTGTGTGACAGTCATTCCGGGGCGGTCGCCGTTGATTTCACGGGCCCACGGATGGGGTATTGCGAAGTGTACCCACAGGTGGTTTGATCCAAACTCGACTGGTCTGCCCGTGGTTATTCCGAATCTGCTGAACAGGGAATTGTTTCGGTCTGATGTCCGACGGGCCGACGCCACGCGGTGACGGCGACGGGGTCGCCGGTGGCGATGTGGCCGGGTGCCAGGACGGTGGCCTTGAGGCCGAAGCTGACACCGTCGGGCTCGCGGCGGTAGCCGGCGAGGGTGCGCAGCGGTTCGGGGCCACGACCCTGTCCGGTGGTCTGGTCGGTCATGGTCACCGCGCAGCGGATGGCCCGTTCGCCGAAGCCGATGCCGGTGGTGCCGATCGTCATGCGGTGCACGCGGTCCTCGGTGTGCGGGTCGGGCCAGCCGGTGACGACGATGTTGGGGCGGAACCGGCTCATGGGCACCGCGGTGGCGCCGCGCTCCCGGATGCGGGTGTTGAGGGAGTCCAGGGAGGACTCGGAGGTGACCAGCAGCGCGGTGAGGTCGGGTTGGCGGGCACGCACGGCCCTGGCGGGCTCCCGGACGAGCCGGGCGGATCTGCCGAGTACGTCACCGAGCCACTCCGCGACGGCGTCACCCTGGTCGATGCCCGCACCGGGCCACTTCTCGACGTCGACCGCGACGGATCGGGTGGCGTCGGTGACGACCTCGACGGTCAGGTCCTCCGTGCCGGGAGCGCCGAGGACGAGCGCGGCCCCGACACGCCGGGCCCGGATCGTCGCCATCCTCGGCACCGCTCCCTGCCACACCATCGACCCGTCCGGCCCGACGACGGAGAACAGCCGATCGTCCGGCAACCCGGTCATGCCGACCTCGGCCCGATCCATCGCGACCCCGGCGCAACCCTTGACCGGATAGCACGTCAACGCGGAGACGACCGCCACCCGTCCAAAATACCCGCCGTGGCAACGTTTTCGGCCGCTACCGCGAAGGGACGCTGTCCACCGGCTCCGGCGCGGCGCTGTCGGGCACCGCGGGCTTCGGCTCGCGCCTGCCGAGGTCCCGCAACGGGGTGCGGTGGGTCTCGCGGGCCGTGAAGGCCGCCGCACTGGCGACCAGGGCCGTCGTGATGGTCAGCCAGGCCGCCGGGGCCCAGCTGCCGCCGGACTCGGCCACCCAGTAGCCGACCAGGGCCGGGGCGAAGCCGGAGAGGACCAGCCCCACCTGGATACCGATGGCCATGCCGCTGAACCGGACCCGCACGCCGAACATCTCCGCGAAGAACGCCGGGTACGTCGCGTTCGCCGCGCTGTAGAACACCGACAGGGAAAGGAAGATCCCGAGGTAGACCATCGGGATGTCGGCCCGTGCCAGTGCGTCGAAGTACAGCAGACACGTCAGCGCCACGCCGAGGTTGCCCGCGATGAACACCGGCCTGCGGCCGACCCGGTCCGACAGGCGCGCGAACAGCGGCTGGAACACGAGACCGGCGGCGTAGCCGAAGATCACCACCCACAGCATCGTGTCCGTGCCGATGCCCACGGTGCGGGTCGCGTACGACAGGCCCCACACGGGGATCGTGCTCGACGCCACCACCCACAGCGCGCACAGCGCGACCCGGACCACGTCGCCGCGGTGGGTGCTCAGCAACTCGGCCACGGGGATGCGGGGCTTGCGCACCGGCTCGGTCGTGGCCTCGGTGAACACCTCCGGCTCGACCAGCGTGCGCCGGATGGCGAACGCGACGACCGCGATCAGCAGGCTTGACCAGAACGGGATCCGCCAGCCCCAGGTCATCAGCGCGTCCTCCGGCATGTTCGAGATCGGGATGAACACCAGGCTCGCCAGGATGAAACCGGCCAGGATCCCGTTGACCGTCCAGGAGGTGAAGAACGCCCGCCTGCCCGGTGGTGCGTGTTCCAGCGTCAGCGCCGTCGCGCCCGCGGCCTCGCCGCCGACCGAGATGCCCTGCAGGAACCGGCATGCCACCAGCAGCCACGGCGCCAGGTTGCCCACCGCCGCGTAGGTCGGCAGACAGCCGATGACGAACGTCGCCGCACCCATCAGGAGCAGGCTGCCCACCAGGGCACGCCTGCGGCCGAAGCGGTCGCCGACGTGGCCGAGCAGCACGGCGCCGAGCGGACGTGCCACGTACGCGAGGCCGAACGTGGCGAGCGACAGCAGCACCGCGCCGTCCCCCGCCGCGGCGAAGAACACCCTGTCGAAGATGAGTGCCGCCGCGGAGGCGTAGATGTAGAGGTCGTAGTACTCGAGCGTCGCGCCGAGGAAGCTGGCCAACGCCGCGCGGGTGCCCTGGTTCCGCTTGCGCACGGGGGCGGGAGTCGTTGTCATCGCAGGGCCTTTCGTGTCAGGAACGTCCACTGAGGACCGGGTCGGCGAGCACCGCCGCGCCCGCGAGTACGCGGACCGGGCCCGCGACGGACAGGGCCGCACGCGACAGCGCCCTGGCCACCATCGGCTCGATGGCGCCCGCCAGGTGCGGCACGCTCGTCCGGACGGAGAGGCGGTACGCCACGGTGCTGCCCTCGCCGTCCGGTTCGACCGCCCACTCGCCTGACAGCGCGACGAAGTCGCCGTCGACCTGGTTGAACTCGCCGCGCAGCCCGTCGTGGTGGTCGCGCTGGGTCCAGCGCACCGGGTGGCCCCGGAAGCTCAGCACCCAGCTGCTGGTGTCGCCGTCGCGCGACACGGACAGCACGTCCGGCGCGTGTGCGGGCACGTCCTCGACGCGACACAGCGCCGCGTGCACCCGCGCCGCGTCCCGGGAGGAGGCGAGGCGGATCTCGTACTGGCTCATGACACACCTCCGGGCGACACGGCGTGCACGCCCTGGATCCGGGTCGTGCGCAGCATCAGGAAGTTGGCCTCGCCGAACGCGCCGCCGGTCAGCCCGGTGCCGCCGTGGGTCGGCAGGTACGGGCGGAACGCCGAGTGCGAGTCGTTGACGTTGAGCACACCGCAGCCGGTTACCTCCTCGACGACCCGGTCCACGACCCGCTGTGTGCCGGTCCAGAACGAGTTCCGCAGCCCGTAACGGTTTCCGGCGACGAACGCGAGGACCTCGTCGAGCATGTCCGCGCCACGCGTGGGCACGACGACCGGCAGCAGCGGCGAGAACGTCTCGTCCCGCACGGCGTTCACCGTCGCGGCCCGTGCGAGACCGTCGATCCGCAGCACGGTCGGCTCGACGAACAACCCCGTGTCCGAGGGCTTCCCGTCCACCTCGAGGCGGCGTGCGCCGTGGACCACGGTGGCGCCCCTGTCGACGGCGTCGGTGATGTCGGCGAAGAACTGGCCGGCACCCAGCACCGGGGTGAGGACGACCCCCGGCTCGTCGGGAAAGCCCGGCCGGGTGTCGGCGGCGAGGCAGGCGAGCCGGTCGATCAGCTCGTCCGCGATGTCCGGGTGCGCGATCACCTGGTTGGGCACGTTGCAGATCTGGCCGGACAGCCGGAAGTTCTCCGCGATCGAGGCGACCGCGCCGTCGAGGTCGGCGTCGTGCCACACCACGAGGCAGTCGTTGCCCGCCAGCTCGAGGATCGGCTTCTTGCCCGCGGCGACGGCCTCCTGCTCGAACGCCAGACCCTTGGCGCTGCCGCCGACGAAGACGATGTCGTCGACGTTGGGGTCGGCGAGCCAGTCGGCGGTCATCGGCGGCCCGCACACGACGTTGAGCGTGCCCGGTGGCGCACCGAGTTCGTCGAGCAGCGGCACGACGACCTCGCGCAGTGTGTACATGGTGGCGAGCGGCACGCCACGCGGCGCACGCACGACGACCGTGTTGCCCGACAGCAGTGCTGTGATACCGAACAACGCGTTGGCGAGTGCGGCGTTCTGCGGCGGGTTGACGCACACCACGCCGTCCGGCACCCGGCGCACGACCGACCGCGCCCGGCCCGTCTCGTGGACGAACTCCAGCTGGTCCGCACACCAGCCGAGCGTCTCCCGGCTGAAGTCGGTGTGCCGGTACTCCTCGAGCATCGGCCCGGCGATGTCGTGGGGGAGCCCCTCGGCCACGAGCAGCTCGGTGATGCGGTCGCGGTGCCGGGACAGACCCTCGCCGATCCGCACCCCGAGTTCGACGCGGTCCGCGACGGGCACCCGGGCCCACCCGGGGCGGGCCCGTGCCGCGGCCTCCACCGCGGCACGGCCCATCGCGGGGTCGGCGAGCGCGCAGGCTCCGGCCAGCGCACCACCGGCGGCTTCTGGCTCACGCGTGCCGAGGTCGAGGTCCCGCTTCAGCGCCAACGCGCCGAAGGTGTCCTCCAGTACTGCCCGCACGGAAATCGTGTGCACGTAGCGCCCGTCGGCAGGCTCCACATCCCGCCCGCCGATGTAGGCGGGAAACCGCGAGGTCATGCCGCCTGAATATGGGTGATTCGCTTCGCAAGCTGCGCTCATGCCGCCTCCTCGGCCGCTTCGTGGCCCCGGAACGCTCCGCAGGCTCCGCTACACCGGCGCCCTCCGCGGTCGAGGAGGTGGCCTGAGTATTGGTGATTCGCTTCGCAAGCTGCGCTCATGCCGCCTCCTCGGCCGCGACGACCGTCGGGAGCATCCGGTGCAGCGGGTCGCCGTGCAGGCCTGCCGCGACGGTGCTGCCGTCGGTGGGGTCGATCAGCAGGAAGGCGCCGGTGGCCTTGCAGGCGGTGTAGTCGTCGACCGGCAGTGGGTCCGCGACCCGCAGCCGCACCCGTGCGATGCTCCCGGCGGTGATCGTCTCCGGGGCGCCGCTGACGGTCAGGCGCTGCTCGTCGAACAACGCCACCAGGTCGGTGACCATCGCGCCGGTGGTCCGTGTGCCGTGCTTGAGCCGCAGCCGACCGCCGGGTCGCAGCGGTGTCTCCGCGAGCCAGCACATCGTGGCGTCCAGCTCGTGGGTGACCGCAGGCGCCCGGCCCGGCGTGGCCAGCAGGTCGCCTCGGGACACGTCGAGGTCGTCGGCCAGGCGCAGCGTCACGGCCGCGCCCGTGTCGGCGGACCACACGGCCCCGTCGGGAGTGTCGATGCCCGCGACGGTCGTCGTCCGCCCCTCCGGCAGCACGACCACCTCGTCGCCGACCGCCACCCGGCCCGCCGCGACCTGGCCCGCGTAGCCGCGGTAGTCGGTCGCCCGGTCGCGGACGACGTACTGGACGGCCAGCCGCAGCCCGACGTCGCGGCCGTGCGGTTCCTGTTCGACCGACTCCAGCCGGTCCAGCAGCGTCGGGCCCTCGTACCACGGGGTCCGCTCGGACCGGAGCACCACGTTGTCACCGGTCAGCGCCGACAGCGGCACCGACACCAGGTCCTCGTCCAGGTAGCCGAGCGAACGCGTGTACGCCACCAGGTCGGCGGTGATCGACTCGTGGACCTCCCTGGAGAAGTCCATCAGGTCCAGCTTGTTCACCGCGAACGTGATCGTGGGGACACCCAGCAGCGCCATCACCGCGAGGTGGCGGCGCGTCTGCGGGAGCATGCCCTTGCGTGCGTCGACCAGCAGCACCGCGTGCTGGGCCGTCGACGCGCCGGTGGCCGTGTTCCGCAGGTACTGCACGTGCCCCGGGGTGTCGGCCAGCACGAACGAGCGGCGCTTCGTCGCGAAGTAGCGGTAGGCGACGTCGATCGTGATGCCCTGCTCGCGTTCGGCCCGCAGGCCGTCCACCAGCAGCGACAGGTCGGGATCGGTGAGGCCGCGCTCCGCGCTCGTGCGCAGCACCGCCTCCAGCTGGTCGCTCTGCACGGACTTGGTGTCGTAGAGCAGGCGACCGACCAGTGTGGACTTCCCGTCGTCCACACTCCCCGCGGTCACCATGCGCAACAGGTCGGTAGACATCAGAAGTACCCCTCCCGCTTGCGGTCCTCCATCGCCGCCTCGGACAGCCGGTCGTCGGCACGGCTCGCACCGCGCTCGGTGAGCCTGCTGTTCCGGATCTCCGCGATGATCTCTGGCACGGTCGCCGCGTCGGAGGAGACCGCGCCGGTGCACGACCCGTCGCCGACCGTCCGGTACCGCACGCTCTGCTCGACCAGCTCCTCGTCGTCCCGCGGGCCGCCCCACGGGCCTGGCGTCAGCCACATCCCGTCCCGCTGGTAGACCCCGCGCCGGTGCGCGAAGTACAGCGAGGGCAGCTCGATGTCGCGGTGCTCGACGTAGTGCCACACGTCCAGCTCGGTCCAGTTGGAGATCGGGAACACGCGGACGTGCTCGCCCGGCCGGTGTGTGCCGTTGTAGAGGTTCCACAGCTCGACGCGCTGGCGCTTGGGGTCCCACTGGCCGAAGGAGTTCCGGATGCTGAACACCCGCTCCTTCGCGCGGGCCCGCTCCTCGTCGCGCCTGCCGCCGCCGATCACCGCCTGGTACCGGTGCTCGGTGATCGAGTCCAGCAGCGGTGTGGTCTGCAGCGGGTTGCGCATGCCGTCGGGCCGCTCGGCCAGCTTGCCCTGGTCGATCCAGTCCTGGACCGCCGCGACCCGCAGCCGCAGGCCGTACCGCTCGACCAGCTCGTCGCGGAACGCCAGCACCTCGGGGAAGTTGTGCCCGGTGTCGACGTGCAGCAGCGTGAACGGCGGCGGGGCGGGCGCGAACGCGCGGAGCGCGAGGTGCACCAGCACGGTCGAATCCTTGCCGCCGGAGAACAGCAGCGCGGTCCGGTCGAACTCGCCCGCGACCTCGCGCATGATGTGGATGGCCTCCGCCTCCAACGCGGCCATTCCCGCGCTGGGCCGGGTTTTCGTGGTCGTCATGCCGCCTCCTCGACCGCTGCGTGGCGTCGGAACGCTCCGCAGGCTCCGCTGCACCGCCGCCCTCCGCGGTCGCAGAGACGGTCTGAATGTCGATGATTCGCTTCGCAAGCTGCGCTCATGCCGCCTCCCGCTGTTCCGCACGGGCGAGCGCGGCGCCGATGGTGGCCAGGCACGCCTCGACCGGCATGGCCGACGTGTCGACCCTGACCTCGGGCGCGACCGGCTCCTCGTAGACGTCGCCGATGCCCGTGAGCCCGCTGACCTCGCCGCGTTTCGCCCTGGCGTAGAGCCCTTTGACGTCGCGGTCGGCGCACACCTCGACCGGTGCGTGGACGTGCACCTCGACGAACTCGAGGCCGCGTGCCTCGTGTTCGGCACGCACCGCGGCCCGTGCGGCCTCGTACGGCGCGATCACCGACACGACCACGAGCACGTCGTGCGCGGCCAGCATCGCTGCCAGCGCCCCGATCCTGCGGATGTTCTCCGTCCGGTCGGCCTTGTCGAAACCCAGCTCCGGGAACAGGTCGCGGCGGATCACGTCCCCGTCGAGCTGCTCGACCGCCCGGTGCGCGCGGTGCTGTTCCGCCAGCGCCCTGCCGAGGGTCGACTTGCCGGAACTGGGTAGCCCCGTCAACCACACAGTGGTCATGGCCTTGTTCCTCCCTGGTCTGTTCTGGCCCTCACGGCGCGTACTCGCGCCCGAGCAGCCTGCGGGCGACCGCCAACTTCGCGGCGTTCTCGGTGCCGTCGGCGATCTGCAGGCCGACCGCGTCGCGCAGCCTGCGCTCGACCGTGTGGTCCCTGCTCCAGCCGCGGTGGCCGAGCGTCATGAGTGACTGGTTGGTGGCGGCGATCCCGACCTTGGGTGCCCACCACTTGGCCATGTTCGCCTCGACGCGGTGGTCGAGACCGGCGTCGCGGCGCCACAGCGCCTCGAACGCGAGCAGGCGCGCGGCCCGCAGGTGCGTTGCCTGCTCGACGAGCGGGAACGCGACGCCCTGGTGGCTTCCGATCGGCGCGCCGAAGGACGTGCGGTCGCGGGCGTGGCCGAGCGCGTCGTCCACGGCCGCGGTCGCGTTGGCCACGGCCATGATCGCGATCAGCGCACGGGAGTAGTCGAAGCCCCGCATCACACCGCGGAAGCCGCTGCCGTACTCGCCGACCCGTGCCTGCGGACCGACCGGGCACCGGTCGAACCGCAGCGTGGCGCGACCACCGGCGCGGTGGCCGAGGTCGTCGAGCCGCTCGCGGGTCACCTCGGGCCGGTCCAGCCGGGTGTAGAACGCGGTGATGCCGTCGGCTCCGGATCCGCCGGTGCGGGCGAAGACCAGCCCGTGTGTGGCGACGGCCCCGAGCATGATCGACGTCTTGGTGCCGGTCAGGAACCGGTGCTCGTCGCCTTCGGCCCGCAGCTCGATCGCCGCGGCGTCCGTGCCGTGTGCCGGCTCGGTCAGGCACAGCGCGACCACGGCCTCGCCCGACGCGATTTCCGGCAGCCACTCCGCGCGCTGGCTCGGCGTGCCGTTGCGCTCGATGATGCCCGCGATCAGGGCCGCGTTGAGGACGAGCATGCCCGCGGCCGGATCGGCCCTGCCCAGCTCCTCCAACGCGATCCCGACCTCGACGGCGCCGAGGCCGGCACCGCCGTGCTCGACCGGGACGCCGAGACCGAAGAGCCCGGCACCACCCAGCTCCGCGACGAGCCCCGGCGGGAACT
This sequence comes from Actinophytocola oryzae, assembly GCF_004364325.1. Classification (GTDB taxonomy): domain Bacteria; phylum Actinomycetota; class Actinomycetes; order Mycobacteriales; family Pseudonocardiaceae; genus Actinophytocola; species Actinophytocola oryzae. Next base: position 732,564 of record NZ_SOCP01000004.1, read on the forward strand.
CGCCGGTGCGGTCACTGTCCCGCACGGTCGGCGCGACCCGGTCGGCGACGAACGCGCGGACCTTCTCCGCGAGCGCGTCCTGTTCGGGGGAGAACGAGAAGTCCACGGGTCAGCCCTCCCCGAAGTGCTCGCGGAGCTTGAACTTCTGGACCTTGCCGCTCGGCGTCCTCGGCAGCGCGTCGACCAGCTCGAGACGCTCGGGCCAGTACTGCTTGGCCATGCCGAGCGCGTCGAGGTGGGTCGTCAGCGCGGGCAGGTCCGGGGCCGTGCCGTCCGCGACGGCGAAGGCACACGCCCGCTCGCCCAGCCGCTCGTCCGGGTATCCGACGATCGCCACGTCCTTGACGCCGGGGTGCCGCAGCAGCGCGGCCTCCACCTCGACCACCGGGATCTTGACGCCGCCACGCGAGATCATGTCCTTCTGCCGCCCGGCGATCCGGATGCCGCCGTTGCCGTCGGACCTGGCGAGGTCGCCGGTGTCGAACCAGCCGTCCCCGGTGACCGACGCGGCGTAGGTGTCGGGACGCCGGAAGTACCCGAGGCACTGGAAGGCGCCACGCACCTGGAGCCTGCCGACCTCACCGGGCGCGACCTCGACGTCGTCGCGGTCGACGATGCGCACCAGCATGCCCGGCATCGGCCTGCCGTCGCTCTCGGCGGCCCGCATGGGCGGGTCCTCCGGCCGGGTGATCGTCGGAGCGCCGTTCTCGGTCATGCCCCACAGGGCGTAGAGGCGGCAGCCCAGCTCGTCGCGGGCGTCCTCCACGAGCACCGGCGGGATCGGCGCGCTGCCGGTCGCGAAGCTCCGCAGCGCGGACAGGTCGCGGTCGTGCTCGCGTTGCGCCACGATCAGGTCGACCAGGAACGGCGGCGCGCCCATGAAGAACGTCACCCGCTCCCGCTCCAGGACCCGCAGCATCAGCTCGGGGTCCCACGCGTCCAGGTGGACGGCCGTCGCACCCAGCACGAGCGGCATCACGAAGTTCCAGGTGAAGCCCGCGTTGTAGGTGACGGGCGCACCCATCGCGGTGACGTCGTCCCCGGTCAGCCCCAGCACGTTCGCCTGCGCCCGGTTGGTGGCGTAGAGCGTGTTGAAGCTGTGCATCACGCCCTTGGGCTCACCGGTCGTGCCGGAGGTGAACATGACGTACGCGACGTCCTCGGGGTTCGCCTCGTCGTCGGTCAGCTCGCCGAACACGCTGCCTGGCGCGGACTTCTCGCCCAGCAACGTGGTCTCGAGGTCCAGCGCACCGGCCAGGCCCGGCGTGTCGGCGGGCTGGTCCGCGGCGCCGAGCAGCACGCGGTGGCGCAGCGTCGGCACGATCTCGGCTACCTCGGCGGACAGCTCCGCGTAGGAGAACTTCGCGTCGCCGACCGCTCCGATGTAGACAGGACTCTCGGTCAGGCCGGTGATGAAGCTCAACTCGCGCCTGCGGTAGATGGTCGGTGCGGGGCCGGCGATCGCGCCGATCCGTGCGCAGGCCAGGGTCAGCGCCATCAGCTGCCAGCAGTTCGGCAGCTGCAGGGTGACCACGTCGCCCCGGGACACGCCCAGGCCGACGAGACCCGCCGCCATCCGCTCGACCGCGGCCGCCAGCTCGGCGTAGGTCACCGAGTCCGGCTCGCGACCGTCCACGTGGTACACGACGACCGCCCTGCGGTCGGGATGTTCCCGCGCCGCGGCGCGCAGGTCGTCGAGCAGCGTGGCGTCACGCCGCCACAGCCCCTCGGCGTAGTAGTCCTCGGTGAGTGCCTCGGACATGAGCATCGGTTCTCACTCCTCCGTGTGGTCAGGGCAGCGCGCGGGTGTTGCCGCCGTCCACGAGCAGCAGCGCGCCGGTGACGAACGCGGCCTGCCTGCTCGCGAGGAACGCGGCGAGCGCGCCGAAGTCCTCCGGGTCGCCGACCCTGCCGAGCGGGACCTCGGCCGCCGCCGCTGTCGGGTCGGCGCCGGACGGCCCGCGCAGGGCGGGCGTGTCGTGGTAGCCGGGCGCCAGGACGTTGACCGTGACGCCGGAGTCCGCGAAGCCGTGCACCAGGCTGCGGGCGAAGCCGAGCACGCCGAGCCGTGCCACGCCGGAGAGCACGTTGTGCGGCATGGGCTGGCGCACCGACTCCGACGTGATCATCAGCACCCGGCCCCAGCCGTCGTGCTCCAGGAACGGCTTGGCCGCCGTCACCATCGCGACGTGCGGGACGAGCGCGGTGTCGACGGCGTCCCGGTAGTCCTGGACCGCGAAGTCGTCCACCGGTCCCTGCCGCACGCCGCCGGTGTGGCTGACGACGACGTCGATGGCGCCGAACTCGTCGTGGGTGTGCTCGACCCACGCGGCGACGGCGTCCGGGTCGCCCATGTCGACGACCTCGCTGCGCACCTTGCCCTCGCCGACCGCGTCGACCGCGGCGTGCGCACCGGCCAGCCGGTCGGCGTCCCTGCCGCACAGCGACACGCTGGCGCCTTCCGCCGCGAGCGCACGCGCCACACCGAGCCCCAGCCCACTGCTGGAGGCGGCGACCATGGCGACCTTTCCCCGCAGTCCCAGGTCCATCAGAGCGTCCTCTCCGGGATGGTGGTCACCGGGTAGCCGTAGCGGAGCAGCTGCGGCAGCGCGCCGGCCGTGGCCACCACGCGTGGCCGCACCGCGAGGCCGTCACGCCACCGCTCGTCGCAGCGGATCGCGACCCTGCCCCGGTTGAGCCGGTCCGGGTTGCCCGTGACCGTGTGGTTGTCGCCCAGCTCGACCGCGCCGTCGGCGCCGACCGGCCCCGCCGCGCCCGGCTCGATGCCCGCGAACCGCATGATCTCCGCGAGGACCTGCTTCGGCGCCCGGCCGAAGTCCTCGTGCCGCACCCGCAGGTACGCGCCTTCCGCGCGCACGGCGAGCAGGTCGGAGGCCAGGTTCACGCATCCCCAGGTGGCGGTGCTGCGTGCCGCGCTCATCTGCCGCACGTAGCTCTTGTCGCGCCGGTAGGAGAACGCCGTGGCCCTCGGGTCGCGCACGACGTGCAGCACACGCACGTCGAGGTCGTCGCGGCCACTGAGCGCGGCCGCTTCCGCCGGGTACTTGGAGCTGTCCACGACCACCCGCGTGCCCGCCCTCTCGCCGACCGCGCGGTAGATGTCACGGGTGAGGCCCGTCGCCCACTCGACGTCGGCAGGCGGATGCAGCGGCCCGCGTGCCTCGGCGAGCCGGGCCGCGGTGTGCCTGGTGCGCAGCCAGCGGTCCTGCACGGCGACCATCCGCCGCGCGGTCGCGACGTCGGTGAACGCGTCACCGAGCACGTCGGACCACAGTGGACAGCACGCGAGCGGGGTGCCGCAGCCGCACGTCGAGTTGGTGCCGGAGCCCAGGATCCCGTTGCGCCACAGGTAGTGCAGCTCGCCGATGTGGACGAAGCCCGGCACCTCGTTGAGCACGTTGCCGATCATGGTGCTGCCGCAGCGCGTCATCCCGGTGACGTAGAGGACGGTCTGTTTCCCCGCCATGGCTACCCCTCCTTCTTCGGCGAGACGAGCACGAAGTGCTGCGGCAGGTGCACGGCGAGGCCCATCCGGCTGCGTGCCTCGATGACGTCGCCGCCGTCGGCCGCCGCGCCGCGGCGCAGCGCCAGGCTCGACACGCCCGGGTCCAGGAACGTCGCCGCGGCGCGGAAGTCGCCGAGCAGCACGCGGTCGCGCGGGATCATCCTGGTGCGCGCGATGCGGATGCCCGCCTCGTTCAGCCTGCCGAGCAGCCCCGCCTCGACGGCCTGCCAGTACACGGCGGTGTGGGCGACGATGCCGTCGCACGACCCGCCGGTCTCCTCGACGATGCCCGCGGCGGAGGTGAGGACGTCGACGGGATCCTGTCCGGTGCGGATGGTCCGCGACCCGGGCAGGCCCATCAGTCCTGGCACGCGCCCGTCCTCGTCGCCGTGCAACAGGACCTGGTTCTCCTTGGTACCGAACCGGACCAGCACCCGGTAGTCGATGAAGGCGGCCAGCAGCCGGGGAAAGCGCAGCAGGCCACGGGGAACCGGCACCGACACGCCGATGTCGGTCAGCTCGGCGTGGTCGAGGGTCGGCCGGAACGCCGACTCCAGCGCGGACTCGAGCGTGATGCCCGAGACGGTGCGGTCCTCGCCATCTGGCTGCGGCTCGTGGATGTAGGGCACGTCCTGGTCGTGCACCGTCGCCATCTTGAGCAGCTGGCGCACGGTGAACCGCGGCCGGTGCGCGAACAGCGGGAAGGACGCGGGCAGGTAGGCGCGGTAGGGGACGACGATGTCGCCGGAGTCGTCGCCGAGCGCCGCGGCCTGCACGAACTCCTGGCCCGGCGTGCTCTCGGTCATCGCGGGGTCGGCGAGTAACTGCCGTGCCTGCGGGATCGTGGTGGGGGTCTGCGGGGTCACCATGGGGACCTCTCTCGGGTTCGGTGGGTTACGCCGCGACGGCCACGGGGACCTCGTGCACGGTGCGCACCAGGTCGCGGGCGAACGCGCCGGGGTCGGGCGAGCGGAAGATGTTGCGCCCCATGGCCACGCCCGCCGCGCCGGCACGCACCATCGCGCCGACCCTGGCGAGCAGCGCGGCCCGGTCGGCGACGGGTGGCCCGCCGGCGAGCACGACCGGCACCGGGCAGGCGCGTACCACCGCGGCCAGGTTCTCCTCCGTGCCGGGGTAGCTGACCTTGACCAGGTCGGCGCCGAGGTCGGCCGCGAGGGTGGCCGCGTGGGCGACCAGCTCCGGGTCGGACGGGTCGGCGATCGCGGGGCCCCTGGCGTACATCATCGCGAGCAGCGGCAGGTTCCAGCGGTCGCACAGCTCCGCGGTCCGCGCGAGGTCCGCGACCTGCGTGGCCTCCTGCCGGGAGCCCATGTTGACGTGCACGCTCACCGCGTCCGCGCCGAGGCGCAGCGCCGACTCGACGCTCGCCACCAGGTACTTGGCGTCCGGGTCCTGCGCGTGTGTGGTGCTCGCGCTCAGGTGGACGATCAGCGACGTCTGCTGGAAGTGCCTCGGGTCGAGGGTGCGGGCGGTGCCCTTGTGGACGACGACCGCGTCCACCCGTGCGTCGGCGAGCCGGCCGACCAGCCGGTCGAGCGAGCCGTCGGGGGTGATCGGGCCGTCGCTCACCGAGTGGTCGAGCGGCACGATCGCGAGCCGTCCGTCACCGCGCCCGTCCAGCCGGTCGAGCCGTAACCGCGCGCCGAACGGGAGGTGTGGGTTGCCTCCGGACGGGAGCACGGAACTTCGTGTCGTCATGTCTCACTCCTCCTGGTGTCGTCGGTGCTCACGCCGTCGCCCTGGTGTCTTCCTCGTCCGGCTCCTGGTTCAGCTCGAACTGCTCGTGCAGCGCGGCGACCGCGGCGGGGACCTGCTCGGCCTCGACGAGGAACGTGGTGCGGGCCTGCGTGCAGGACACGCACTCGGCGTCCACGCCCGCGTCCACGAGCGTGCGCATGGCCAGTGCCGTCAGGCCCGGCCTGCTCAGCAACCCGATCCCCACGACGGAGACCGCGCCGACCGAACGTCGTACCCACGCGGACCCGCCGTCGGGCACCACCACGCCGTTCACGGCGGACAGGGCCTCTGCCGCGGCGACCTCGGGCACCGAGCACGTCAGCTGCAGCTCGTCCTCGCCGACCGGCCGCCACACGACCGAGCCGACGGCGATCTGCCGCAGCGCCAGCACGTCGAGGACACCCGCGACGCGGGCGGCGGGCTCGCCGCCGGCGCGGACGACCAGCTGGGCGACCGAGCGGTCGTGGGTGACGGCCGCGACGCCTGCCCGGTTCTCGTAGCCGCCGGGCGCGGGGCGGGGTACCGTCTCCGCCGAGGTGTCGAGCATTCCCGTTCTCCTTCCGATGATCGTGCTGCCGTGTCCGCGTCCCGCGGAGTCGGCGACGAGGATGTCCACGCCGTGTGCCGCCGCCAGCTCGACGGCCCTGCTGTGCAGGACCCGCGCGCCGGAGAACGCCATCTCGGCCATGACCTCCGCGTCCAGTTCGTCGAGCAGCGCGGGGTCGGTGACGATGCGCGGATCGGCGCTGCGCACGCCGTCGACGTCGGTGTAGATCTCGCAGAGCGACACGTCGTGCGCGATGGCCAGTGCCACGGCCGAGGTGTCCGAGCCGCCCCGGCCGAGGGTGATGACGGCACCCAGCTCGTCGCGTGCCTGGAACCCCGCGACGACGACCACGTGCCGCCGCGAAAGCCACCGGCGCACCGGCGCGGCGTCGACGTGCGACACCGTGCCGACGCCGGGGCGCCCCGTGGCACGCATCCCCGCCTCGGGACCGGTGAGCGACACCGCGGGCACGCCGAGGTCGCGCAGTGCGATCGCGAGCAGCGCCGCCGAGCCGTTCTCGCCGGTGGCGAGCAGCTTGTCGGTCTCGTGGGGGTCGGGGCCCGAGCTGACCGCCTCCGCGGCACGCACGAGCTCGTCTGTCGTGTCGCCACGGGCGGACACGACGACGATCACCTGCGCGCCCTGCCGGTAGGACTGGGCGACACGGCCGGCGACGCGCACGACCTGGCGGTCGGTGGCGAGCGAGCTGCCACCGTACTTCTGGACTCTGATCTCCATGTCGCTCCCAAGGAGTTCGCGCGAGCGGCCATCGCGGGGCGGGGCAGAGGGTCGTGGTCTCGATCGGACCGGCCCAGCATCGGGTCGCGCCGTTAAGCCGGGGTTATCGCCGCCCCCGCCCGTTTTGTCCGGGCCCGTGCGGGTTAACCGAGGGTGAACCGCGCCGGGGGAGCCTTGGCGCTCCACAGGTGGACGGAAGGGGTGGCGACGTGCGAAGGACCTGGGCGTTCGTGCTGTTCGCCGGCGCGTTCGCGGTGTCGTGCACGGAGTTCGTCGTCGTCGGGCTGCTCCCGCAGATCGCGGCCGACCTGGACGTGTCGGAGGCCGTCACGGGTCAGCTGGTCACCCTCAACGCGGTGGCGTTCGCGGTGGGCGCGCCCGTGCTGTCGGCGCTGTGCGTGCGGGTCGACCGGCGGCTGCTGCTGCTCGGCACGCTCGCGGTCTTCGTGGCCGGGCACGTTACGGCGGGACTGGCGCCCAACTACGCCGTTCTGCTCGCGTCCCGGCTGCTGTCCGGCGGCATGATGGGCCTCTACCTCGCCACCGCGATCGCGGTGGCGGCACGCCTCGCGCCACCCGAGCGACGCGCCAGCGCCATGGCGATCGTGGTCGCCGGGGTCAGCACCGCGACCGCGCTCGGCGTGCCGGTGAGCACCCTGCTCGGCCAGCACGCGGGCTGGCGGCTGCCGATGCTCGGCATCGCCGGGCTGGCACTGGTCGCGCTGGTGCTGGTCGCGGTCGTCGTCCCCGCCACGGGTGTGGACGACGGGCCACCGATGACGGCACGGCTGCGTGCGCTGCGCAACCGTCCCGTCGTCATCGGACTGACCGCGATCGTGCTGTTCTGGGGCGCCTCCTTCACCGTCTACACCTATCTCGTACCCCTGCTGGAGACCCGCGCGGGCGTGCACGGCGGGCTGGTCACGGTCGTGCTGTTCCTGGCGGGCCTGTGCGCCGTCGGGGGCAACCACCTCGGCGGTCGCGGCGCGGACCGCGCGCCCGCGGCGACCCTCGTGGTCACCGCGGCGGTGACCGCCGCGGCGTTGCTGCTCGTGCTGCCGGTCGCCACCGGTCCCGCCGGTGCCATCGCCCTCGTCGGGGTGTGGCAGCTGGCCGCGTGGTCGTTCGTGCCCGCCGTGCAGGCGGTGCTGTACCGCGCCGCCGGCCCCGGCGGTGACCTCGCGGTGTCGTTCGCCGTGTCCGGGTTCAACGTCGGCATCGTCGCGGGCGCCGGCTTCGGCGGCATGGCGCTCGCCGCGGGCGGCATCCCCTGGGTCGTGGTGCTCGGTGCCGCGACGGGCGTCGTCGCGCTCGGCACGGTCGTCGCGTTCGTGCGTGCCGGCCGTCCGTCCACACCGGAGCCGACGCCGGTCCTCGCGGGAGTACGTGAACCGGCCCCCTCAGAGAGGACACCGACATGACCGCCGAGTTCCAGGCCGTCCTGTTCGACATGGACGGCACCCTGATCGACTCGACCACCGCGGTCCGCCGCGCGTGGCGCCGCTGGGCCGACGAGGAGGGCATCGAGGTGGCCCGGCTGGCGGGCACCTCCGGGCGCCCCGCCCGGCGGATCGTCACCGACCTCGTCCCGCCGGAGCGGGTCGAGCAGTCCCTGGCCCGCTACACCCACATCGCGACCCACGACCTGGACGGCGTGGCGGTACTGCCCGGCACGCCCGCCGCGCTCGACGCCACGGCCGAGCACCACGCGATCGTCACCTCCAGCTCGCGGGACGTGACCACGGCGAGGATGGCCGCCGCGCGGCTGCCCCTGCCCGAGGTCGTCGTCACCGCGGAGGACGTCGCGGACGGCAAGCCCCACCCGGCGGCCTACCTGCTGGCGGCGGCACGCCTGGGGGTCGACCCGAGGCGGTGCCTGGTCGTCGAGGACACCGACGTCGGTGTCACCGCGGGGGTCGCGGCGGGCTGCCCGGTGCTCGGCGTCGGTCCGAGGGTGACCGCGGACGCCGGCGTGCTCGCGCTGGTGCCCGACCTGTCGACCGCTCGCTTCGCCGCGACCGCCGACGGCGTCGCCGTCTCCTTCGCCGACCGGATGGCGGCCTGACCTACCGGAGGAACCCGTGTCCGACACCCCTGTCCCCACCGACGACCACGTGCTGGCCAGGAAGCTGGCCACCGCCGCGGCCGAGCGGCTGCGGCGCCTGCGTACGTCGGGCTCGCTGTCCGGTGCGGCGCTGGGCCGGGCGGGCGACCGGCTCGCGCACCTGCTCCTCACCGAGGAGCTGCGAACCCACCGGCCCACCGACGCCGTGCTGTCCGAGGAGGACGAGGACGGCGTCGCGGACCGGCGCCCCGACCGCGTGTGGATCGTGGACCCCCTGGACGGCACTCGCGAGTACGGCGAGCCGGACCGTGCGGACTGGGCCGTGCACGTCGCCCTCGCGGTGCGGGGCGAGCCGGTCGTGGGCGCGGTGGCGCTGCCCGCCGACGGCGTGGTGCTGGCCACCGACGACCCGCCCCGGCTGGTGACCCGGTCGTCAGAGGGCACGCGCCTCCGGGTGGCGGTGAGCCGCAGCAGGCCGCCCGCGCTCGTGGCGCGGCTGTGCTCGGTGCTCGACGTCGAGCTGGTCCCGATGGGTTCGGCGGGCGCGAAGACCGCCGCGGTGCTCGCGGGAGGGGTGGACGCATACGTCCACGCCGGTGGTCAGTACGAGTGGGACAGCGCGGCACCGGTCGCGGTCGCCAACGCGGCAGGCGCTCACACGTCCAGAGTGGACGGTTCACCGCTGGTGTACGACAACCCGTCCGCGTACCTGCCCGATCTGCTGGTGTGCCACCCGGACCACCGGGACACCCTCCTCACCGCACTCGCGGCGGTGCGTGACTGAGCCATTCCCTGACAGGCGTCGCGCGAAGCGTTCGGCTTCGCGCGACGTTCTGCTCTGTCCCTCTCACGCGGAGCGCGGGTCGGGGACCGTCCACTCGGTGGCGCACGACGCGGCGACCCGGCGTGCGGTGCCGACGACCGCGGACCAGATGAGCGGCGGCGTGCGGAGTGCCGGCGGCACGCGCCAGGTCTGTGCGCCGTCACCGCTGGGCAGCACGACCACGCCGCCCGAGGGCACCAGCCACACCCGGAACGGGCGCAGGTCGGCAGGCAGCAGCGGATACCGTGTCGCGGCGGGCTGGGTGAGGAAGGTGAGATGGTCGCGGTCCGGGCCCACCACGATCGGACCGTCCAACATGGACAGTCGCAGCTGCGTGTGCACCAGCTCGCCGAACCGGACGGGCATGACGATCGCGTCGAGATCTTCGCCGACCACCACCACCGGCCTGCCGGTCGGCGAGGACGACTCGCCGAGGAGTGCTTCGTACTGGCGTCGGTCGGTGGTGGAGAGTCTCATGGCGAACCTCTAACGGTCGTCGCGGCCCCGCTTCCGTGCCGGGCCGGTCGTCCACCGACGGGACGGCGCTGCCGTGGCGTGCCACAGCTCGGCGACCTGGTTCAGTGCGACCTCGGCGGTGCTGGAGAAGCCCGTGGGGCGCCAGCCTCCAGGTAACGGCAGATGGCTTGGCCAGATGCAGTAGCAGCCCTCGTCGTTGACGACGACTCGGTAGTAAGTCGAAGGGTCCGCGGAGTTCATGCGTACCTTTGTGGTCGGGAAGGACTCCTTGCCACCGAATACCCTACGTGCCCGCGGTTAGACCGGGGTTATACGCCCGAGTCCTCGTCGATACCGCGCAGTAGTCCCGCGGCCGTCCCCTTCTTGATCGCGTCGACGCGCGAGGTGGCCTGCAGCTTGCCGTAGATGTTGGTGAGGTGCCGTTTCACGGTGCCCTCGCTGATGAACAGGCGCCCGGCGATCTGCGCGTTGGTCAGCGCCGCCGCGACCAGCTCGAGGACCTCGGTCTCCCGCGCGGAAAGCAGGCTCTGCTGCTCCCGCGCCCGCTCCAGCGAGCGCATCGTCGTGCGCGGTACGGACAGCAACACGTTGCGCTGGTTGCGGTTCACCGAGTGGACGGTGGCGAGCAGCTCGTCGCGGCCGATGCTCTTCACGAGGTACGCGGCGGCGCCGGACTGCAGCAGCTCGCTGACCACGCCGGAGGACTCGTGCATCGTCAGGATCACCACCGCGGTGGCCGGGCACGTGCGCGCCAGCTCGGCGATGACCGCCTTCGCGCCGGGGCCCGGCATCTCGACGTCGAGCAGGAGCACGTCGGGCTGGTGGCGCATGACCAGCTCGACGGCCTGGGGGCCGGTGGCGGCCTCGCCGACGATCCGCACGTCCGGGTCGGTGGCCAGGAGCTCCTGCACGCCCTGGCGGAACAGGGTGTGGTCGTCGGCGACGGCAACGGTCACCCGGCGGGACGAGTCCGTCACTGGACCTCCGTCACCGGGACCGTGATCGTCACGGTCGTACCCGCTCCCTCGATGCTCGACACCAGCAGGTCACCGCCGAGGAGCTTGATGCGCTCGCTCATGGACAGCAGCCCGATGCCCGGTCTGGTCCGCGTCATGTCGAAGCCGACGCCGTCGTCCTGGACCTTCGCCACCGCCTTGCCGTCGTGCATCTCGATCGTCACGCGGATGGAACGTGGCGTGGCGTGGCGGACCCCGTTGCGGACGGCCTCCCTGAGCACGATGAACATCTCCTCGGTGACCTCGCTCGGGAGACGGCCGAGGTCACCGGTCACCGTCACACCGGCCTCGATGGCGTCCGGCACGTGCACGTGCATGTACTCGGCGACGGCCTCGCGCAGCCCACCGTGGCTCTCGGTGGAGAAGCGCAGCTCCTGTGCGGTCTCACGCACCGCCGCGAGGGCGTCCCGCATGAGCGCCGCGGCCTGGACGATCTTCTCCCTGGCGTGCTCCGGGTCCTCGTCGCGGTAGATGTCGTGCAGCTCGAGGTCCTGGATCGCCACGCCGATCGAGTGCGCGGCCCGGTCGTGCAGCTCGCGGGCGATCCGGTTCCGCTCGTCCCGGTGCGAGTTGTTCACCCGTTTGAGCAGGAAGCTCGCGTAGGACACCGAGCCGAGACCGACCCTGCGCATGATCGCCGCGTTGAGCGTGACGGCGGCGGCGAGCGTCGCGGCATCGTCGCCACCGCCCGCCCGTAACTCCCGGATTACCTCCGGAAGGAGTACGCCGAACATCTCAATGGCAGCACGAATCGATTCGCTCGGGTGAATTCCGTGCATTGCGCGGGTTACGCCGATCTCCTCGGTCAACCGCGCCGTGCGGAACTCGCCGGTCAGTGCCGCGCTGGTGTAGCTCTCCACGTCGTCGAGAACGGAGCCGAGCTGGTATCTGAGCTGGTCATCCGCTTCCGCGCTTTCCACGAGTGGGCTTTCCACTTCGCGAAGGCGATCCCGAAGGGCGGACATGGCACGCTGCCGAACGGACGACGCGAAAACGACGTCGATCCGGTCGTGCTCTGTGGCCATGGACAACCATCCGTAGTCGACTTCGGGTGCCGGATTTGCGCAGTACGGAGTTGGTCAATCATGACACAACATCTGCCGAGAGCAATGTCATGTGGGCGGCGTACTGCGTTGTCATGAAGGCACGATAGGGCCGCCGTTCGGCGCAACGGCCGCCCCTTCCGGCGGCGGACAGCAGCAGTACGGCCACCGCGCAGGCGCCGGAGCACACCACCACACCGACCGGTAGCAGCCGGGGAACGACGACCACGGCCGTCGTGAGGAACGCCAGCCCGAGCGACACCGCGAGCGCGGCCATGAGCGCCTTCGCCCGGCGCACGCCGAGGACGACAGGTGCCGTCCGCCTGCCGGCAACCCGGTCGCCCCGGACGTCGGACAGGTCCTTGGTCGCGCCGACGAGCCCCATCCACAGCGACATCGCGACCGAGGTGACGACGAGCGTGGTGTTCCACCCGCCACCCACGGCGGACCAACCGGCCAGGTAGGTGAGCAGGCCGAGGGAGACCACCCCGGCGAGGAAGCCGGGCATGCTGTTCTTCAGCGGCCACGGGCCCATCGAGTACGACCACCCGACGAGGAGCACCAGCAGCACCAGTAACGCCGACCGCGACGACACCAGCACACCGCAGGTGACCGCGACGACCGCGAGCACGTAGCACATCCGCGTCGCGGCGGCGACCGGGAGCGCGCCGCGTGCGATGGGCCGCGTCGAGCCGTTCTCCCGGTCCTCGACGACGTCGGCGATCCCGTTGACGAGGTACACGCACCAGGTGGCCGCGAGCCAGCTCGCGGCGGCGAGGAGCACCGACTGGTCGACGAGGTGGGTCGTCGCCGTACCGCCGCCCAGCACGACCCCTGCCACGAAGCGGAGCTGGAAGATGACCTGGACGACGGGCCGGGCCTCCTGCCAGCTCGCGCGGACCACTCCGGTCATGCCACTGATTCCGAAGGGAAATAGAATTTTCTGTTGAGTGGTAACCATGGTTGATTTCTATCCTCCCTTCGGTATTGCACGACAGTGCGGAGTGGTAGCGCTTTCACTCCCACCTTAGCCGAGACCACTACGACTTTGGTGACAGTGGCCTCCCACCTTGCGTTCAAGCTCGCCCGCAGAGGTGGCAGTCGCCTTGTCGACGGTTCCGTGACGCTTCTAACGTCGGCTGTGAAATCGAGGAACCGAGATCGACCGTTCGTAGATGGGTGGGGCACGTGATGATGCGAGTGCGTTTCTTCGGGGATTTCGCGATGCACGCCTGCGACCGGCCGGTCGACACGCTGCGGGGCAGGACGTCGAGTCTGTTCCAGTTCCTGCTGCTCAACCGGGGACAGACCGTGCGCAGGGAACGACTGCACGAGGTGCTGTGGCCCGGCAGGGAGTGGTCGTCGACCGACAGCTCGCTGAAGGTGGCCGTGCACGCCCTGCGCCGCGCGCTCAGGACCACGGCGGACGACGGCGCCGAGCTGCCCGTCGAGATCGCCGGTCAGGACCACGGCTACGCGCTGCACGCCGACGACCTGTGGGTCGACGTCGACGAGTTCGAGACGTGCATGTCCGAAGGGCAGGTCGCCGAGAGCGCGGGCGACGACGACGCCGCGTCGCGTGCCTACCACCGGGCCGTCGACCTCTACCGGGGCGACCTGCTCGGTGCGGACCTCGCCGACTGGATCGTCCCGCAGCGCGAGTACAACCGCGCCCTCGTCCTCTACGCACTGGGCTGGCTGCGTGCCGACGCGCTCCGCAGGGGCCGCCACGCCGAGGTCATCACCCTGTGCCGCCGCGTGATCGGGATCGACCCGTACCACGAGGAGATGTACCAGACCCTGATGCTCGTGCACGGCCGCCGCGGCGAGCTGGGACAGGTGCGCAACTGGCACCGCCTGTGCGTCAGCAAGCTGCGTGACGACCTCGACGTGGCGCCGACCGCCACCACCCGCCGCATCTACCACCGCGCCGTCCGCGGTGAGCTGCGCGAGCCGGTCCTCACGGGCTGACCGGCACCACCGACTTCCCGGGGAGACACGATGACCGTGTCAGAGCCTTCCTCACCGGCCGTGCCGGTCCAGGTCCGGTGATCGGCCATGAGTCCCGTCGTCGTGGTCGGCGGCAGCGTCGCCGGCCTGGCCACCGCGTTGGCACTGGCCCGAGCCGGGCGCGCGGTGCTGGTGCTCGACCGGGCCGCCGCGCCGCCGGAGGGCGTCGCGGACGAGGTCGCGCCGGAGTGGAACCGGCCGTCCGTGCCCCACGCCCAGCAGGCCCACACCCTCACGTCGCTGGGGGTGGCGGTCCTTCGCGACCACGCCCCCGACGTGCTGGCCGACGCCGTCGCGAGCGGTGCCGAGCTGCTGGACCTGGTCACGGCCCTGCCGCCCGGCCTCGGTGGTCGGGTGGCGGGTGACGACGAGCTGGTGGCGCTCGCCTGCCGCCGCACGGTCCTCGAGCTGGTGCTCGTGAACCTGGTCCGCGCAACGGCCGGGGTGGAGGTCCGCCACGGGGTCCGGGTGTCCGGCCTGCTGACCGCGGGCCGGGGCACCCGCGTGGCCGGGGTGGTCACCGACACCGGTGAGCGGGTGGCGGCGGAGATCGTCGTCGACGCGACCGGCCGCCGCGCGCGGGCCCGTTCGTGGCTCGCCGCGCTCGGCCACCGGCTGCCCCCGGACAGCACGGGCCGCACCGGCGTCCGGGTCCACTCGCGCTTCTACCGGCGGCGGACGCGGCCAGGCCCACTCAACCGGGGCAACGCCGCGGGAGTCGTCGCCGACCACTACGCGGGCGTACTGCACCCCGCCGACGGTGACCTGTTCTCCGTCGCCCTCGGTACCCATCCCAGCGACCACGCCCTCGCCGCGCTGCGGCAGCCGCGTGCGTTCCAGGCCGTCGCCTCGGCGACCCCGTACGTCGAGGAGTGGCTCGCGGACGCCGTGCCCTACGGCGATGTCCACGTGACGACCTGCCCGCCGAACGTGTTCGGCGCGCTGGCCGGTGCGTGGCCGCAACCGCTGGCCGGGCTGTTCCCGGTCGGCGACGCCGCCTGCGTCACCGACCCGCTGTTCGGCCGGGGCATGTCGCTGGCCATCGCCCACGCGTTCCGGCTCGCCGAGGTGCTCGACGCGGGCCCGGAGGTCGGCGAGGCCCAGAGCAAGGAGGCCGTCCGCGCCGCCCTCGACCTGTTCACGCCCTGGTACCAGCAGGCCTACGCCGACTCGGAGGAGCGGGCCGACCGGTGGCGCAGGGCGGTCACGGGCGAACCACCGCCACCCGAGGGCCCTCGCCTCGGCGTGCGGGCCGTCGGCAGGGCCGCGCCGCACGACGCCGAGGTCTGGCGCGGGCTCACCCGCGTCCTCATGGGACTGTGCCCCGCCGGCGAGGTCTTCGCCGACGCCGGGTTCGCCGCCCGCGTGCGCCGGGTGCTCGCCGACACGCCGCGGGCCTCCGCCACGCCCACCCGCCACGACCTGCTCACGACCGTCAGTACGGAGTCCTGACATGCCCGTCCTCGGCTTCACCCGAGCCACGACCGCCGACGCGCACTTCGCCGCCTGCCGCGCGACCTACCTCGACCTCCTTGGCCGGGTCGGTATCCGCCCGGGAGACTCCGTGCTCGACGCGGGCTGCGGCACCGGTTCGTTCCTGCCCGCGCTGACCGGGCTGGTCGGCCCGGACGGCCGCGTCACGGGACTCGACCTCGTGCGGGAGAACGTCGAGCAGGCCGCGCACCGCACCGCCGCCCTGCCGTGCCCGGTCGACGTGGACCGGGGCAGTGTCCTCTCCCTGCCCTACCCCGACGGGTCGTTCGACGTGGCGTGGTGCGCGAACCTGACCCAGTGCCTCGGCGACGGCGAGCTGCGGACGGCGCTGGCCGAGCTGCGCAGGGTCGTCCGCACGGGCGGGCTGGTCGCGGTGAAGGACCTGGACGCCACCCTCGTGACCGTCCGGCCCGGCGACCCGTTCCTGCTCACCGACTTCTTCCGTGCCGCCGGCGCGACGCCCGGCTACGCGGCACGCCTCCTGCGCACCCGCGACCTGTACCGGTGGCTGCGGGAGGCCGGACTCGCGGACGTCGTCCAGTCGACCGTCCTGTCCGAACACGTCGCCCCGCTGTCGGCCGAGGAGCTGGCGTACTACGGGCCTTCCTTCGCGAGTGCCGCGACGCGGGCGCCCGCACTGGGCGTGCCGGGGGCGTGGGAGCCGCTGCTGGACCCGGCCGACCACCGCAACCCGTTGCGGAGCCAGGACACCTACGTGAGCGAGGGCAACGTCCTGGCCGTTGGGCGGGTCGGCTGACCGATCACGCGACGGTGACCACCGCGCAGGACCAGGAGAAGCCGCCGCCGCTCAGGAGCACGAGTGCCACCTCGCCCCGGTCGAGGAGCCGGTTGTCGTGCAGGTGGGCGAGGTTGGCGGCGGTGTCACCCGCGCCGAGGTGGCCGCTGTGCTCGCGTGGCGAGATCAGCTTCCCCGGCACCCAGCCGTCGAGCACGGGCACGTACGAGGCGTCCAGCGAGCTGTCGGCGAGGCGGGGCAGTGCGATGTAACGGATTCTGGGGTCGGTCGGCGCGATCCCGGTGCCGGACAGCGCGTCCGTGACCACGCGCCGGATCCGGTCCGCGCTCACGGCGTTGAACCGGTCGATGCCCTTCTCGGCGAGGAACGCCTTCTTGGCACGGCGGGCGTCGACCCGGTCGGAGTGCCAGCGGGGTGCGGGGCTGAACTCGTCCCGCCCCCGGTACATGGTCTCGAACTCGGGCGCACTCGCCTGTGCGAGCCCGAGGAGCACCAGGTCACCCGCGTGCGCGGGACCGCGCCGCAGGACCACGGCCGTGCCGCCGTCCCCGTACGCGACCGAGTAGTCACTCGTCCAGCGGTCGAAACCGGGTGGCGCGAAGCGGTCACCGGTCGTGACCAGCGCCGTGTCCAGGCCGGGGTCGGCGAGGAGGTGGGTGGCGGCGACGGCGAGCGCGCCGGCACCGCCGTTGCACAGCTGGTACAGCCCGACCGGCAGGGCAGCGCCGACCCCGGCCCGGTCGGCGACGTAGTGCGCCGGTGACCACAGGTCGTGGCCCTGGTGGTAGATCCAGGCGTGCACGAGCAGCCCGACGCGCTCACGCGGGACGCCTGCGCGGGTCAGCGCGGCCTCGGCGGCACGTGCGGCCAGCTCCGGCGCGGGCACGTCACCGGCGGGCACGGCGGTCAGGGCGAGGTCCGCCGCGCGTTCGGGTTTGACCTTCCCTTCGGCGATCGCGTCCGCGACGGTCTCCCGTCCCGGCGGGAGCCAGGTCGTCGCAGCGGCGATCACCAGACCGTCTCCGAGTAGCACGACGTCTCCGTTCCTCGGGTCCCGTGGACCACGCGAGCATCCGGCACCCCGGTTAACCACCGGTTGGCTAACCGTCCGCTAACCGCGCACCGCCATGCTTTCCGCAACCGTCGAGAGAGGACGCGATCGTGACTTCGGTGACCGTGCACGGTGTCGCCGCCCGTGGGTTCGGCCGGGTGGCCGACGTGTTCGCAGACCTGTTCGCGCACCGGGGGGAGAGCGGCGCGGCGGTCGCGCTGGTGCTGGACGGCCGGACGGTGGTCGACCTGTGGGCGGGTGTCGCGGACACGCGGACCGGCAGGCCGTGGACCGCCGACACGACGACGTCGGTCTTCTCGTGCACCAAGGGACTGCTGACGATCTGCGCGTACCTCGCGGTGCAGCGCGGGGAGCTGGACCTGGACGCACCGGTCGCCCGCTACTGGCCCGAGTTCGGGCAGGAGGGCAAGGACGACGTCCCGGTCCGCTGGCTGTTCTCGCACCGCGTGGGCCTGCCGGTCGTCGACAGGGACCTGACGATGGCCGACGTGCTGGCGTGGTCGCCGGTGGTGCGTGCGCTGGCACGCCAGAAACCCCTGTGGGCACCGGGAACCGCGCACAGCTACCACACGATGAGCTTCGGCTGGCTCGTCGGCGAGGTCCTGCGCAGGGCCACCGGCCGCACCCCGGGCAGGCTGGTGGCCGGGGAGCTCGCGGAGCCGCTGGGCATGCGGACGTGGCTGGGACTGCCGGACCCGGAACGCGAGTCGGTCGCGTGGACGCTGGCCGCGCCGGAGGCCGAGCGCGCGATCCCGGTGCACCCGGTGAACGCGCGGGCCAGGACGATGTGCGGCGCGTTCCCGTTCCCCGCCGACGACGACGGCAACGTGGTGTTCAACGAACCCGCCGTGCGTGCGGCGGGTCTGCCCGGTGCCGGGCTCATCAGCACGGCACGCGACCTGGCCAGGGTGTACGCGGCGTGCGTGTCCGAGGTGGACGGCGGGAGGCTGCTGGCGCCGACGTCGGTGGCGGACGCGCTGGTGGTCCGGTCGGAGGGCCAGGAGGTGTACGGGCCGCCGTACGCGGGCCGCCGGTGGGGGACCGGTTTCCTGCTGAACTCGCCGCCGACCAGGCGGATGCTGACGGACGTGAGCTTCGGCCACGACGGCGCGGGTGGTCACCTCGCGTTCGCCGACCCCGCGCTGCGGGCCGGGTTCGGCTACGTGACGACGCGGATGCGGGGCCCGGCCGACGACCGGTCCAACCTGCTCACCGCGGCCGTACGGGACTGCCTGGCGATCGCTGCGTAACCACGCGTTGACCCCATCCCCTTATTTGGGTGGCGCAGGTCACATGGGCTTTGAAAACCGCGGTTACCCGAGTTGGGATCAGGGCCTCTACGCGGAGCCCGGGAGATGCGACCTTGATGAAGATGCGCCAGATGAGCCGACTCGGCATCGCGACCGTGATCGGTGCGGCACTGGCGATGGTGGGCCTGCTCGTGACGACCGCGGCCCTCTCCTGGCACGTCGACGACGTGGCCGCGACCCCGACCACCCGCCCCACCACCCGGACGACGACCACGACCACGAGCGCGCCACCCACCACGACGACGACCACCACCACCGCCGTGCCGACCACGACGACCACCGCGAAGGCGCCACCCGCCGCGGCCGTCACCCCGGCGGCGGCGAACTGCGCCAAACCGGCGTTCTCGACGTCCGAGGCAGACGACGGCTGGAGCGACGGCGACTACTACGTGCAGAACAACATGTGGAACGCGTCCGACTACAAGGTGTCGCAGAAGCTCGCGGCGTGCTCGGCCGCGAACTGGTCGGTGACGACGACCGCGGACGACGACAACGGTGACGGCGCCGTGAAGACCTACCCGAACGTCCACAAGGACTACCACGACTGGGACACGGGCAAGGAGCCGCCGCTCAGCCAGTACTCCCGGCTGACCTCGACGTTCGCGGCCACGAGCCCGCACACGGGCATCTACAACGTCGCGTACGACATCTGGCTCAACGGCGTGCCGGGCAACCGCGAGGTCATGATCTGGACGGACAACTTCCACCAGAGCCCGGCGGGGGACCGGGTGGCCGGCGGCCTGTCGTTCAGCGGGACGACGTGGGACCTGTACGCCACGGACGACAACGAGTACCTGGCGTTCGTCCCCTCCCACACGCTGACCAGGGGGACGCTGGACCTCAGGGCGTTCCTGGACTACCTGGTCAAGAACGGCCACGTGCAGTCGAACTCGACACTGGGCCAGATCTGCTTCGGCGCCGAGGTCGTGTCCACGGGCGGCAAGCCCGCCACGTTCCAGTTCACGGACTTCTCGGTCACCGACTAGCAGCGGGTGGCCCGCGATCGCGGGCCACCCGCGTCGGGCTCACCGCCGTTCGTTCACCTCCAGCGCGACCCGGACCGCCGACTCGAGCGCCCCCTCGATCCACGAGTGCTTCAGCGACGTGTGCTCGCCCGCGAAGTGCACCGGCCCCTCCGACGTCGTGATCGACGGGTGCAGCTCGGTGAACTGCCTCGGCGTGAACACCGCGGCCTCACCGAGCGCGTAGCGGTTGCGCAGCCAGCTCTGCGTCTGGCCCCTGCCGGTGAAGAACGCCTCGATCCGCTTGCCGTACAACGCCTGCATCCCGCGCATGGCGTAGGCGTAGCGCTCGTCGTCGTGCAGGGAGTCCCACCGGGACGCGTCCGCGGCCCAGCTGTAGCTGGCGAGGACCACACCGCCGTCGCTGCCCGCGACGGGGTGCGACGGGAAGTAGACGAAGCGGTTCGGGTTGTCGGTCACCGATCCGCCACCGACCGTGCCCGCGGCCTCGCCGTCGTACTGCTCGTACAGCCCGGGTTCGATCGCGTCCAGCTCGCGGCGCCAGTCGTCCTCGGTGAACTCCCACCACCGCCTGCTGAACTCCAGCAGCACCTTGGTCGCGGAGTCGTAGTGCAGCTCCATGACCGCGCGGCGCTTGCCGTAGGAGAACATGGGGGAGGTCTCGACGTGGCGCAGTGCTGTGAACGGCACGGTCACGATGGCGACGTCGGCGGTGAAGGTCTCGGTCTCACCGGGTGTCCCCGAGACGGAGTCGGTGGCGCCGGTCTCGCTGACCGTCTCCACCCACACGCGGGGGCCGTCCTCACGGACGTGCGGTGACTCGCCGTCGGTTTCTGGTGTCCAGTAGTGGAGGCGGGTCATGCGCCGGTTCATCCGCAGGTCGTCGCCGAGCTCGCCGACCAGGGCGTAGGGCAGTTCGGCGGTGCCGCCCTCGATCTCCCAGTAGGTGGCCTGGTTGCTGACGAGGCTGCGGGTGAGGAAGCTGTGCATGAAGGACAGCGGTATGCGCGAGGTGAGGTTCTCGATCGTGCCGATCGCGTCGACCGTGCGTTCGTCGAGGCCGAGGTGGTCGGTGAGGAAGCCCCCCATCGAGTAGTTGTCGAAGTCGTAGATGACCTTGGCCCAGCCGTCGACCCACTCAGCCATCGGCTTGTCGACCCGGCCGTCGGCGGTGGCCGTCGAGTAGTAGTCCCGCACCGGGTCGAGCGCCCGGTCGAGGGTCGCGCCCGCCGTCGCGGCCGCCTGGGCGCCGGGAACCCCGAAACCTCCGTTGATCGGGCCGGGATCCTGCGCGTAGTCGGCGCGGCGCACCAGCTGGCCGTTGGTGTGGATCCAGGTCCGCATGGCCTGCTCCGGCGGCCGGAACCCGGGCTGGTCCGGCCCGTTGCGCCACTCGACCCCGGTGAAGGACCGGTAGACCACCGGAGGGACGACGTCGGTCCCGGTGCCCGGCTTGACGTCGACGTTGTAGAACAGCCTGCGCCGAAGCCCGAGGTGGTCGATCAGGCCCAGCGTGAGCGGGTGGAAGTCGGGCAGCCGCATCGCCCCGGCCTCCGCGTACTGGCGCTCGTCGGCGAACGGCGCCGCGTCGCTCTCCGGCCCGCGCCGGAACGTCTTGACACGCCCGCCGACCCGGCTCCCGTTGGCCTCGACCACCGTCACCTGGTGACCGGCCCGCCGCAGCAGGAGCGCCGACACGAGCCCGGCGATGCCCGCCCCGACCACGAGCACCTTCTTGGGGCTGGTAGTCCGGGGCAGCCCGTCGTCGAGCAGTACCCTGAGGTACTCCAGTTTCAGGTCCTCGCCGTTCGGGCCGACGAGGAGCAGCTCGCGGGCCAGCCGCAGGCAGGTCTGCCAGCGTGCGTCGTCGGGCACGGCCTTGACACCGGGCAGGACGGCAGGCGCGGCGGCGGCCACACCGGGAGCCAGCAGCCCGCCGGCAGCAGGCGCGGCGGCGGCAAGCCCCGCCGCCGTGAGGAACGAGCGTCTACCGAGACTGCGTGCACCACGGGGTTCCATGATCCCAAGTAGATAGTGCCCGGCCGTACTCGAAGCGAGAGCAGGCAACCCAAACCACCTGACCGATGCGGGTCGTTCACCCTGACGTGTACATCTCAGGCCGGCACGCTCACCGCGCCTACCGGCACCACGAGCTGACCATGTCGGAGAAGTCGGGGAACTCGGCCCGCGCCGCCGCGAGCACGTCGGCGGGAGTGCGCGGCTCGATCCCGGAGTGCTCCTCGGCAACGGCACGCAGCGCCGCGTGGGGCTCACCCTGCTCCGAGCCGAACTCGACCGCCTCCATCGGGCCGACGCCACCGGCCAGCAGCCACAGGAACTCCCCGAGACTGCCCGCGACGACGCCGGTCTCGCCTTCCGAGCCGAAGAACACGACGGGTTGGTCGGCCGGCGGGCGGCCGGGCCGGACCAGCCAGCTCGCGACCAGACCGCCGGTGCCGTCCTGCGCGAACACCCGGAACGCGTCGCCGTCGAGGTCCTCGTTGCCGGTCCACAACCGCAGCCACTCGGTCGTCTTCTCCGCGGAGTCGAACTCGCCGTACGGCTCGTAGTCGATGCTCCCCGGCCCGTCCTCGAACGGGAACTCGATGCCGTCCAACGCGGCCAGCGCGGCGGGGAAGGACCGGTCGTCGGTGGTCGTCACACGCGCACCGTACCGTCCTGTCATCGTCCCGCTCGCCGCGTTGTGGCCAAGGCGCCCTGGCCGTGGTTGCGGTACCAGAACAGCGAACCGACACCGACGGCGATCACGGCCAGGCCGATCGGGCGCGACACCTCGAGATACGTCTGCGTCGGCAGGGACACCGCCAGCGCGAGCAGTACGAGGGCGTGGAGCACCAGAGTCGCTCCCACGATGCCGGTGATCGTGTTCGACGCGCGCCGGCTGCCCGGTGTGTCCAGAGGCCTGTCCATACCGGGACTGCGGCGGGCGACCAGCCGTAACACGACCTGGTGCAACGGTTTCCCGATCGCGACGGAAGCCAGGCACACCAACCCCAACGGACCGGTCACCACCGCCTCGTGCAGCTTCAGCACGACTGTGTTGCCGCCGGTCGCGAAGAACACGAGTGCGGCGACGGCGAAGCAGCACACCGCGACCAGCCCGATCGGGTCCAGGCGCCTGCGCACGGCGAGCTTCCCCAGTGTGAACGCCGTCGGGACCGCGGCCGCGACGAGTAACGCCGTCGCATCGCTGCCCGTGTGCGGACGTAGCCACGTGTAGACGACAAGGGGCACCACCGCACTGATGACGACGCTGGGTCCGACCTTGCGCCACAATCCGGCGCGGGGACCCGTCGACGTGTTCATCTTTCCCTCCCTTCGCGGCCCTGCCCCGAGCGGGCGGACCGGGGACAACGATGCCGCTCGGCACCCCGTTCCGTCGTCGGAGCACGGGTTGAAAACGGTGCTCCTCTCACGGGTGGAGACGGAGCCACGGTGGACTCAACCCCGGGGTGGACGCCATCGACACCGGAACTGTTTATGCTGGTCAGCATGCCCGCCAAGCTCTCAGCCGCCGCCCGGTGGCGAGCCGTGTCCACGCTCCCGTGGCAACGGCTGGCGGGCGTCGGGGCCCTGACGGCGGTGCTGGCACTGGGGCTCCACACTGTGCCGGGCGCCTGGTCGCGAGGGACCGGGACGCCGCTGGCGCTGACGGTGATCGCGGTCGTCGTGTGTGCGGCCGTCGTGCTCACCAGGCCGTCACCGGGCCGGGCGCCGGTGCCGTTACCCGTGCTGTCGGCGCTGTTCGTGGTGATGCTGGCCGGCTCGACGACCCTGGCGTGGTTCGCGCCGACCGGCCCGGGCTTCCTCACCGGACTGGTCACCGCGGGCGCCGCGACCAGGTTCCCGCAACGCCTCGGTCGGATCGCGGTGGCCGTGACCCTGTTGTCGTTGGCGTGCGCGGGTTTCCTCGGCGCACACCTGCCACTGGCCACGGTCGCGGTCAACGTGCTGGGCGCGGCTGCGTTCTACCGCGTCGGGCTGTTCGCCGCCCGGCTGCGTGCCAGGACCGACCAGGCCGAACACCTCCTGGCCGAGCTGGAACAGAGCCGCGCGGCGCAACTGCACGCCGCGACCCTCGCCGAACGCCAGCGGCTGGCGCGGGAGATGCACGACGTGCTGGCGCATTCGCTGTCGGGGCTGCTGCTGCACCTGGAAGGGGCGAAACTGCTCGCGGCGGACGAATCGGTGGACCCGCGCCTACGGGACACAGTGGACCGTGCCCACCACCTGGCGAACTCAGGACTGCGTGAGGCCCGCCAGGCAATCGGCACCCTCCGGGACGAGGACCTCCCCGGCCCGGAACGACTGCCGTTCCTCGTGGACCGGTTCCGCGAGGACACCGGCATCCCGGCCGAGCTGGCGGTCACCGGAACCCCACGCCGGCTGACCGCGCAGGCGCGGCTGACCCTGTTCCGCGTGGCGCAGGAGGCCATGACGAACGCGGCGAAACACGCGGCACCGTCCCGCATCGACGTCCGCCTCGGCTACGACCCCGACGGCACCCGGCTCACGGTGCGGGACTACGGCGGCACGGCACCCGCCGACGCCGGGGCCGACGACGGCTACGGGATCACGGGCATGCGTGAACGGGCCGAGCTGCTGGGCGGCACCCTGTCGGCCGGCCCCACCGACTCGGGTTTCCTGGTGACGCTGTGGCTGCCGACATGACCGTCCGCGTCCTGATAGCCGACGACCAGCGCGTGGTCCGCGACGGGCTGGTGCTGTTGCTCGACCTGCTGGAGGGGGTCGAGGTGGTGGGCACGGCCGCCGACGGCGAGGAGGCGGTGGCACTGGCACGCGAGCATCGCCCGGACGTGGTCCTGATGGACCTTGGCATGCCCCGTTGCGACGGCGTCGAGGCAACCCGCCGCCTCCGCGACGAACCCGGCATCCACGTCGTGGCACTCACGACCTACGCCGACGACCGCTCGGTACTGGACGCCCTCCGCGCAGGCGCCCGCGGTTACCTGACCAAGGACGCGGGCGCGACGGCGATCCACGACGCCCTGCGCCGGGTGGCACAGGGCGAGTCGGCGATCGACCCCGCGGTACAACACCACCTGGTCGCGGCGATCGCGACCACCGAGGCCGAGCCGGGGAAACCGTCGCTGCCCGACGGCCTGACCCCACGGGAAGCCGAGGTCCTGACCCACATCGCGGCAGGCCTCACCAACTCCGAGATCGCGACCCGCCTGGTGGTCGGCAAGGCCACGGTGAAGACCCACGTGAACCACCTGCTGGCCAAGATCGGCGCACGCGACCGGGCCCAGGCGGTCAGCTACGCCTACCGAATGGGCTTCGGCCCCGATTCCCGGGAATGACAGCCAACCGCGCCACGAGCGGGCGCGAAGGTCGAGTCAGGACAGGACGGCCTGCGGGAGGAAGAGCGGCATCGAGTCCTCCCACTGGCTGTCCGTCAGCGGCTTCCTGTTGGTGCCGTCCGCGTTCATGCTGAAGATCTGCCCGTACGGCTGGAAAGTGTCGTCGTAGAGCGCCGCTTCCTCACGGAACCCGTACATTCCGCTGTTGTACAGGATGCGCCCGTCCGCGCTCCAGACCGCGTGGCCGTCGTTCGCGCCGCTGGTGGTCAGGACGCGCAGGCCGGTTCCGTCGGGGCGGATGGTGCAGACGTCGAAGTTGGTCACGCTCGTGCGGCGGGTGAAGAGGATCAGCCTGCCGTCGGGCGACCAGTCGGGCAGGTTGTCCGACTCGGTGGTGAGCACGCGTGTCGCGCCGGTCGTGAGATCCAGGACGCGCAGGCCGTTCGCCTGGCCCCACACGCGGTAGACGAGCTGGTTGCCGTCCGCCGAGTAGCTCGGGAAACCCGCGTTCGTCGAGTCGTCCGTGAGTGCCTCCCAGGTGGAGCCGTCGCTGCGCACCCGCATCACCGCGGCCTTGCTCACCGCACGTTGCTGGAACCAGCCGCCCAGACCGAAGGCGATCCACTGCCCGTCTGGCGACCACGCCGGCCGGAACGCCCCCGCCAGGCCGTGCGCGACGAGCGTGGGGTCGAGGCCGCTGTTGTCCGTGTCGAAGACGACCCGGCGGTCCGAGCCGTTCGGCTTCATGGTCACGATCGAGGAGTGCGCGGCCCCGGTCTGCTTCTCCGTGAACGCGAGGCGGCCCTGCCTCGACAGGACGGGGAACACGTCGCTGAAGCGGTACTCCCAGTCCGGGTCCCAGTTGTAGAGCGGCGTGTCGAGCGCACGTGGGGTCCGGTCGGTCCTCTCGTAGACCACCGACCTGCCGTCCGGGGTCCAGACCGGCGAGCGCAGTGACCGCCGCAGCGCGGGCCGGGTGCCCGAGACGTACGCGAGGCCCTCGTCCGGGCCGCCCTTGACCAGGTAGCCGATCTCGGTGGCGCTCACGTACTGCGGCGCGACCTTCAGGTTGGGCCCGGAGGTGTGCTCGACGCGGTCGGTGCCGGTCGCGAAGTCGACCGACACGATCTGCGACACGACCGTCCCGACGGCCTCCGGCCGGTGTGCGCCCCAGGTGCCCTCGGTGGTGATCTCGTAGAAGACGATCCGGCTGCCGTCCGGTGACCACCTCGGCGAGCCGAGGCAGTACCCCGGCCTGGTCGCGACCTGCCGGAAGCCGGTGCCGTCCGGTCGGATGGCGTAGACGCTCAGCTCCTGGGTGTGTTCCCAGCCGCGGCCGTCGTCGTGGCCCCGCCAGCTCGTGTTGCGGTCGCTGGAGAAGGCGATCCACCTGCCGTCGGGTGACCACGATGGCTGGAAGTGGCAGTCGGGGCTGTTCGGGTCGCCCGCCAGCGCCGCGGTGCCGGTCAGGTTGGTCAGCCGCCCGCTGCGCAGGTCGAGCAGCCAGATCTGTGCCCTGTGGTCCGCCGACCGCGTGGACATGAAGGCCAGCGTGTTCCCGTCCGGCGACAGGGCGGCACTGTCGTTCACCGCCGGACCGGTCACGAGCGGCCGCACGCCGACCGCCTGGCCGGAGCCGTTGATGTCGGCCCGGTAGAGGCAGGAGTTGCCGTCGCCTGACCGTTCCGAGGTGAAGACCAGCGTCCTGCCGTCGGCGGAGACGCAGGCGTGCCGGTCGAACGCGCGGTCCTGGAGGAGCGGGCGTTCGTTGGAGCCGTCCGCGTTCGCGATGTACACAGTGGACGAGGACGGTCCGATCCGGTTCATCAGCATGACGCCCTTCTTGCCCGCGCCCGCGGCGGCCACGGCGAAGGGACCTGGCAGGAAGGACGCGGCACCGGCGGCCGCGCCGGTCGCCAGGAACGTTCGGCGCCTCATCTCGGGGGACATCGTTGTACCTGATCCCTTCGCCATCGGAGGGTGCACACAAAGATTGTCTAACAACTACTGGCGACCGTAACAGCGGGGGAAGCAGTCTGCAACCGTCGTAACGCGAGGAATCCAAGATACAGAGGCATAATTCCCACAGGGTGTCCTTGTGGAGGCGAAGTGGCGATGTTACGGTCGTGCTGAAGTTGTTGGACAATCTGTTTGGCGGAATACGGGGAGACGAAGGTGTCGACCAACGAGCGTGACCTCGGGCCGGACGCACTCCGCTTCGAGAACGTGACCCTGGAGTTCCCCGGCGCGCACCAACCGGCCATCGAGGACATCTCGCTCCGGGTCGCGCGGCGCAGGTTCGTCGCCGTGATCGGGCCCAGCGGGTGCGGCAAGAGCACGATCCTCAACCTGGCCGCCGGCCTGCTGGCGCCGACCCGGGGCGGGGTCTACTTCGACGGCGAGCCCGTCACCGCGGTCAACTCCCACGCGGCGTACGTGACCCAGAAGGCGAACCTGTTGCCGTGGCTCAGTGTCCGGTCGAACATCGGCCTGGCGCTGAAGTTCCGCAACGTGCCGAGGCGGGAACGCGACGAGCGCATCGCCCACTGGATCAAGGTCGTGGGCCTCACCGGCTTCGAGGACCACTACCCCCGCGAGCTGTCCGGCGGCATGCAGAAACGCTGCTCGATCGCGCGGGCGCTCATCTACGACCCGTCCATCGTGCTCATGGACGAGCCGTTCGGCCCGCTCGACGCCATCACCAGGCTCAAGCTGCAGCAGGAGCTGCTCAACCTGTGGGAGGAGCAGCAGGGCACGCTCGTGTTCGTCACCCACGACCTCAACGAGGCCATCTACCTCGCCGACGAGGTCGTCGTGATGTCCAGGGGACCCGGCACGGTACGCCGTGTGCTGCAGGTCCCCTTCGAACGCCCGCGCAACATCGGCACACTCGTCGAGTCGCGCGAGTTCTCCGAGATATACAACGATCTCTGGAGTCTCTTCAAGTCGGAGATCGACCTGTCCGACGCCGTGTGAGGAAGGGCCGCCGCGTTGATAACGATCACGGAGGAGATCTCCGTCCCGAGCCCGCCGGCCCGGGTCTGGGAGGTCGTCTCGAACCCATCGGACGTCGTGTCGTGCATCAGCGGCGCCGAACTCGGCGCGGCCCACGACGACGGGTCCTTCGACGGCTCCCTGGTGGTCCGGTTCGGTGCGCTCCGAGTCCGGTTCGCCGCCCGGATCTCCCTGACGCTGAACGAGTTCGAGGGACGCCTGTCGGCCCGTGGCGGCGACGGGCAGGGCGCCACCCGCTTCCACGGTGGGGCCACCTTCCGCGTGCTCGAGGACGCCGGCGGCACGCGGGTGGTCATGACCGGCGAGATCGTCCTCTCCGGCAGGCTCGCCTCGCTGGTCGAGTCGGGGGCGGGCGCCGTCGTGGCCAGGATGACGAAGGACTTCGCGGCGAAGCTGGTCGAGAAGTGCGCGGGTCCCACCCCACCACCCCGGGTGGGTTGGCTGTCCCGGTGCCGCACGTGGCTGCGCCGGGTACTGCGTCGCACAGAACCGATGGAGGAGGTCGGCAGTGGCACGGCTCAATAGCGTGATCGGCGCGCTGGAGACGGGACAGCACGCCTTCGCGTCCTTCGTGGCACCCGATCCCGCCGCCGCACTGGAGTTCGCCACCACCGACTACGACGGCCTGGTGTTCGAGGCCGAGCACAAACCCTGGGACGTCCCCGCACTCCGCGACAGCCTGCAGTACCTTTTGGACAGACGACGGATCTTCGACGCGACCAGCGTGGCGCCCTCGGTCACCCCGCTGGTCCGGATCCCGGCCAACGGCGGCGAAAAGTCGCAGTGGCACGCCAAGCAGGCGCTCGACCTCGGTGCGTACGGCATCGTGTGGCCGCACATCTCCCGGGTCGACGAGGCGTACAACGCGGTCGCGGCCTGCCGCTACCCCCGGCTTCCCGACCGGCCCCGCTTCGAGCCCGCAGGCCTGCGCGGTGACAGCCCGGCCGCCGCCGCCCGCTACTGGGGCGTGACGAACGCCGAGTACTACGCCAAGAGCGACGTCTGGCCACTCGACCCGAACGGGGAGATCCTGGTGGCGCTCATGATCGAGGACCAGCTCGGCATCGAGAACCTGCCCGACATCCTCGACCAGGTGCCGGGCATCGGCCTGGTCGTCGTCGGCGAGGGCGACATGAGCCAGGAACTGGGCGTGCCACGACAGTACGACCACCCGCGCATGCTCGAGTGCAAGCGCCGCATCCTCGACGTCTGCGCCGCGCGCGGAGTCGCCGTGGGTCACCCGCACGTGACGGCCGACAACGTCAAACAGGTCCTGGCCGACGGCTACCGCTTCCTGATGACCATGCCGGTGCGCGGCTATCCGGGCCTCGAACTGGGCCGGACCCTGACCGGCCGCGACTGACACCCGCCAAACCTTCGGGAGATCCCGCATGCTCATCGACTGTCACGGCCACTTCACCACGGCCCCACCCGCGCTCGGGCGGTGGCGCGAACGGCAGATCCGCGCCTTCGAGGAGTCGGGCGCCCGGGTGCCCGCCGCCGAACTCCACATCAGCGACGACGAGATCAGGACCGCCATCGAGCAGGGACAGCTCAGGCTCCAGCAGGAGCGCGGCATCGACGTGGCACTGTTCTCGCCAGGGGCGGGAAAGATGGCCCACCACTTCGGCGACGAGCAGACCAGTCTCGTGTGGTCCGAGGTCAGCAACAACCTGATCAGCCGGGTGTGTGAGCTGTTCCCCGGCCGGTTCGTCGGCGTGTGCCAGCTTCCCCAGTCACCCGGCGACGCGTTGGCGTCGTCCGTGCATCGCAGCGCCGCCGAGCTACAGCGTTGCGTCGAGGAGCTGGGGTTCGTCGGCTGCCTGCTCAACCCGGACCCGTCAGACGGCTTCTGGCAGGCGCCGCCGCTGACCGACCGCGTCTACTACCCGCTCTACGAGAAGATGGTCGAGCTGGACGTCCCCGCGATGGTCCACGTCGCGATGTCCCGCAACCCCGCGCTGCAGGGCACGTGCGCGCACTACCTCAACGGTGACACCGCGGTGTTCATGCAGCTGTGCCAGTCGGACCTGTTCACGGACTTCCCGACGCTGAAACTGATCCTGCCCCACGGCGGTGGCGCGGTTCCCTACCACTGGGGCCGGTACCGGGGG
This sequence comes from Actinophytocola oryzae, assembly GCF_004364325.1. Taxonomy (GTDB): domain Bacteria; phylum Actinomycetota; class Actinomycetes; order Mycobacteriales; family Pseudonocardiaceae; genus Actinophytocola; species Actinophytocola oryzae. Next base: position 762,657 of record NZ_SOCP01000004.1, read on the forward strand.
TTCGTGCAGGACCGCGGTCGGCCACCACTGGAGGAATCGTTGCTGGGCAACGTCTTCTTCGACACCTGCGTGTACCACCAGCGCGGGATGCAGCTGCTGGTCGACGTGATTCCCGCGCAGAACATCCTCTTCGCCTCGGAGATGATCGGCGCCGTCCGCGGCGTGGACCCGGAGACCGGGCACGGGTTCGACGACACGCGCCACCTCCTCGACTCCATCGACACGCTCACCGACGCCGACCGGGAAGCGGTGTACGGCGGCAACGCGCTGCGGGTGTTCGGGCGGCTCGCCACCGTGCTCGCGGAAGGGGCCCGGCGGTGAAGGTCCACGAGGCTCTGGCCCAGGCGTTCGTCAGCGAGGGCACCACCGACGTGTTCGGCATGATGGGCGACGCCAACATGCACTGGATGAACGGCCTCGCCCGGCGCGGGGTGCGGCTGTTCGAGGTGCGCCACGAGGGCTCCGGCCTCGGCATGGCCGACGGCTGGGCGCGGACCGCCGGCCGGCCGGGTGTGGTGACCACGACCAGCGGGCCCGGCGTCGCGCAGCTGGCCACCTCGATGATCGTGGCGAGCCGGGCACGCACCCCGCTCGTGGCGTTCTGCGGCGAGACGGCCTGGGGCGACCAGGAGGCCGTGCAGTACCTCGACCAGCGCCGGTTCGCGGCGGCCGTCGAGTGCGAGTTCGTCCACCTGTCCCGGCCCGATCTCGCCAACGAGGTCGTGCAGCGGGCCTTCTACCTCGCCCGCACGCAGTCGCGGCCGGTGATGATCAGCGCGCCCATCGACGTCCAGCAGCAGGACGTCGAGGACCCCGGGCCCTACCTGGCCTCGACCGAGCTGATCACCACCTCCCGGCTGGTGCCCGACCCGGCCCGCATCGAGCAGGCGGCGGGCATCGTCGCGGCGAGCAAGCGTGTGGTGGTCATCGCCGGGCGCGGTGCGCGGAGGTCCGGAGCGGGCGAGGCGATCCTGCGCCTGCAGGAGCAGACCGGCGCGTTGCTCGCCACCACACTGCAGGCGAAGAACTGGCTGTGCGACCGCACCGAGTACCACGTGGGGATCTCGGGGCTGTTCGGCAGCAGGGTGGCGATGGAGCTGCTCCAGGAGGCCGACTGCGTGCTCGCGGTGGGCGCGAGCCTGAACCACTACACCACCGAACACGGTTACCTGTTCCCCGACGCGCGGTACGTGCAGATCGACACCGCCCCGCACCTGGTCATGGGTAACGGAAGGGCCGCGGACTGCTACGTCCAGGCGGACGCGCGCTCCGCCCTCGACGAGCTGTCCGCCGCGCTGTCCGTACGGGTCGAGGGCTTCCACACCGACGACGTGCGCCGCAGGCTGACCGCCGCGCTCCAGCCGCCGGAGCAGTACGAGAGCGAGCCCGGCCGGCTGGACCCGCGCGAGGCCATCCACGTCCTGGACGCGGCGCTGCCGGGGGAGATCGGGCTGGTGCTCGGCAGCGGCCACCAGACCGACTTCGGCACCATGCTCTTCCAGCGCTCCCGGGACGTCCTGTCGAACTACGGCATGTTCGGCGCCATCGGCCAGGCCCCGCTGCTGACCATCGGCGCCATCGTCGCCAACGGGGGCCGCCCCGCCTTCGTGGTGGAGGGCGACGCCAGCTTCCTCATGCACCTGTCGGAGTTCGAGACCGCCTGTCGCTACGACCTGCCGATCCTCGTGGTCGTCATGAATGACGAGGGGCTCGGCGCCGAGTACCACAAGTCGAAGGCCAAGGGCCTGGACCCGGACCTCGCGCTGATCCCCACGCCCGAGCTGGGCGCCGTGGCACAGGCACTCGGCGGCGGTGGCGCGACCGTCCGCGATGTCGCCGAGCTGCGGGCCGCGCTGGCGGAGTACGTACGTGCTCCGCGGCCCACCGTGATCGACGTCCGCATCACCAGGAACGTCCTGAGCGTCCCCTACCGCCGCCTGCAGTACGGGGAGGACGTGTGACGACCGCGCTGTCGATCCTGCTCGGCAACTACCCGCACACCCGGCCGCTGAAGGACGGCACGATCCCCGTCCAGGGCGTGGACTGCCGGTTCGGGACGGCGACCCCGCTCTACCCGGCGTTCGCCCGAATGGTCAGGACCCTGGACTACGACGTCTGCGAGCTGGCGCTGGCCACGTACTTCCAGGCCCGCGAGGCAGGCGTGCCGGTCACCCTGCTGCCGGTCGTGATGGTCGGGAACACCCACCACCAGTCCCTCACCCGCCTGGCCGACGGCCCGCCGATCGCGCCGCGAGACCTCGTGGGCGAACGGGTCGGGGTGCGTGCCTACAGCCAGACGACCGGCCTGTGGGTACGCGGCATCCTGGCCGAGGACCACGGCGTCGCACCGTCGGACGTCACCTGGGTGACCACGGAGGAACCGCACGTCGCGCAGTACCGGGAGCCCGCCAACGTCCACCGGTCCGACCGGACGACGGTCGCCGATCTCCTGCGCGAGCGCGAGGTGACCGCCGCGGTTCTCGGCCCCCTCGCGCTCCGCACACAGCACGTCGAACTCGTCCCCGTCATCGAGGACGCCCACGCCGCCGGGCAGGCGTGGCTGGCACGCCACGGCACGATCCCGGTCAACCACCTGGTCGTTGTGCGTGACGACGTCCTCCGTTCCGCTCCCGAGGCGGTGACCGCGTTCTACCGGGCCATGTGCGAGTCGATCGCGGTCACCGCGGGGGAACGCGACGACTCACCGGCCGGGCGGGTGGTCGCCGCCGGCTGGACCGACGAACTGCGCACGGCCCTGCGGATCGCGGCGGGCTATGCACTCGAACAGGAGGTCGTGCGCTCACCGGTCGACGTCGACCGGATCGAGGAGGAGACCGCCTTCCTCGGCACCGCACCGGTTTCCGAGGCGGGCCGGCCGTGACCGGACTTCGCCACCGCCCCAGCGCACCCACCCGGCCGCCGGAGGTGTGGACACCCGAGCTGCTCGAGAAGGTCGAGTGGCGCAGGCGTGCGGCGGCCGAGCCGTTCCGCGGCGTCGCCGGCTCCGAAGGCCTCCGGCCCGGCCTGTTTCCCTTGCGTGCCACCGGTGTCGACGTCACCGGCATGCGTGGTGCGGCCGAGGACTACCTCGCCGCACTCACACCCGGCGAACTGGCCGACGGCCGCCTGTCGATGGACGACGTGACGTGGCGGCACTGGGCCAACGGCGCGCGGTACTTCCTGCGCCACGGCCTGTGTCTCGAGGACCTCGACGAGACCAGGCGGCGGCTGGCGCTGCGGATCGTCCGCGAGAGCCTCAGCGACGCCGGCTTCGCGCAGGTCCTCGACCTCATGCACCTCAACCTGACGATCGGGGAGCTACGCGGCGAGGAGGACCTGCTCAACGAGTGGCTGTACTGGTTCACCGTCTACGGCGAACCCGAACGGGGCGGTCCGTGGGGCTGGCAGCTCGACGGCCACCACGTGAACGTCAACTGTGTCGTCGTCGGTGACCGGATGGTGCTCACCCCGACGTTCCTCGGCGCGGAGCCGGTGGTCGCCAAGTCGGGGAAGTACGCGGGCACGGTCGCGTTCCGGCGCGAGGAGGCGGTCGGCGAGGAGCTGTTCACCAGCCTGACCACACGCCAGCGCGGCAGGGCGACGATCGCCGACGAGCTGCCGCCCGACCTGTTCGTCGGCGCCTTCCGCGACAACTTCGAGCTGAACTACGAGGGCCTGCCGTTCGGCGAGCTGACACCGGGACAGCGGGCGACCGCGGCCGAACTGCTCGGCCTGTACGTCAACCGCGCCGGGGCGGGACATGCCCGCGTCCGGATGGCCGAGGTCCTCGCCCACGAGCCGGAGACGTACTTCGCCTGGATCGGGGAGCCCGACGGAGTCTTCTACTACCGCGTGCACAGCCCGGTGATCCTCGTCGAGTTCGAGCACCAGGCCGGCGTGATGTTCGACAACGACGTGCCGTCGCGGCGGCACATCCACACCGTGGTCCGCACCCCGAACGGCAACGACTACGGCGTCGACCTGCTGCGCCAGCACCACGAGCGCTTCCACCACAGGAGGAGTCAGGCATGAGGTTGGTAGTGGGCCGCGACGACCTCGCGGCAGCGGCGACCAAGGCGGCCGAAGCGTCCGGAGCCGAACTGGAACGGCTCGACGTGCGCCCGGTGCACAAGGCGTCCCGCGGCTTCGTGAACGACGCGGACGTGGACATCGCCGAGCTGGCGATCGTGACGCTGCTGCAGGCCGTCGCCCACGACAGGCCGGTGGTGCTGCTGCCGGTCACCACCCTGGCCCGCGCCCAGCACCAGACCCTGGTGACCATGGACGGGCTGTCGGTGGCGGACGTGGCGGGCAGGACCGTCGGCGTCCGGTCCTGGAGCCAGACCACCGGGGTGTGGCTGCGTGGCTTCCTCACCGAGCAGTACGGCGTGGACCTGCGCGAGGTGGACTGGACCGTCTACGAGCCGGGGCACGTCGACGCCCACGAGGACCCGGCCTGGGTCCGGCGCGCACCGGAAGGGGCCCGCCTCCAGGACGACTTCCTGGCGGGGCGGCTCGACTTCGGGATCATGGGCAACGAACTCCCCGACGACCCACGCATCCGCACCGCCATCCCCGAGGCGCACGACGTCGCCGCGGAGTGGTCGGCACGCACCGGGTTCACCCCCGTCAACCACGTCATCGGCGTGACCGTCGCCACCGCGCGCGAACACTCCTCGGCCGTCTGCGCCGTCTACGACGCGTTGCGGGAACTGACCGACCCCGTGGGCTTCGACGCCCTGCGCGACCCGGTCACGCTCGCCGCCGCGTACGCGCTCGAACAGGAGGTGCTGCCCCGGCCGGTCGACTTCGACGAGCTGGTCGCCGCGTCCTGTGCCGCCCTCGACGTGCCCGTGTCGCGACTCGCGCACTGAGCGGCAACCCGAACGAAAGGCAGAACATGGACACGCTGTCGGTGGTCCTCGGCGAGTACCCGCACGGGCGGGCACTGCTCGACGGCCGCGTCACGGTCGACGGGTACGAGACCGAACCGGTGCACGTCACCCCGGTCATCGGCGCCTACCGCCGCATGATCAGGGACCTGGAGTTCGACGTCTGCGAGCTGGCGCCGGTCTCCTACCTCATGGCCAGGCAGGCCGGTGTGCCGCTCACCGCCGTACCAGTGTTCCTCAACCGGCGTTTCCACCACGGCGACGTCCAGTGCGCCGAGGGCTCGGGCATCCGCGTCCCCGCCGACCTGGAGGGCCGCCGGGTCGGCGTCCGCGCCTACACCGTCAGCACCGGTGTCTGGGTGCGGGGAGTGCTCCGGAACGAGTACGGCGTGGACGTCGGCAGGATCACCTGGGTGGTGGACGACGACGACCACGTCGAGGGACACACCCCGGCCAATGTGGAGCGCGTCACCGACGGCCGCTCGCTGGGTGAGCTGCTGCGTGCGGGCGACCTCGACGCCGCGTTCACCGGCAACGCGGGCACCGGCCGGGCAGGCGCGCCACGAGCCGACTGGGCGGCGACGACCGACCAGCCGACCGCCGGCGGCGAGCCGTACGCGCTCTTCCGCGACGCCGAGGTGCTGGGCCTCGACTGGTACCTGCGAACCGGGATCTACCCGCTCCACTCGCTGGTCGCGTTGCGGTCCGAACTGGTCGACCGTGACCCGGACCTGCCGACCGCGCTCTACGCCGCACTGGCCGAGAGCAAACGGCGGCAGCTCGCCGAGGATCCCGAATGGACACAGCAGCCACGGCTGGGCAGGCAGGCCCGGCAACTCGGCGGTGACCCCGTCCCGTACGGCGTCGGCGCGAACAAGGTGAGCCTGAGCGCGATCGTGCGGTACTCCCAGGAGCAGGGCCTGCTCGACGCGGACTTCCCCACCGATCCAGGACAGCTCTTCGCCACCGGCGACTACCCGGACGCCTGAGACCCCGAGAAACGGACGCCATTGTGGACATCATCGACACGCACTGCCACATCATCTCGGCGGACCTCGCCGCCTACCCACGCGCGCCGATCGGTGGCAAGCAGTCGGACTGGGCCACCTCCAGGCCGGTCACCGCGGCGGACATGGTCGCGGGCATGGACGAGGCAGGCATCCGCCAGGCCGTGCTCGTCCAGGCCACCACGGCCTACGGCTACGACAACTCCTACGTCCTGGACAGCCGCGGCCACTGGCCGGACCGTTTCGTCGCCGTGGGCACGTTCGACCCGCTGCGGCCCGACGCGGGCGCGCGGCTCCTGGAGTCGGTCGGCGGCGGCCTGGCCGGGGTGCGGCTGTTCACCAGCGGGAGCACGGTACCCACGCAGGGCGAGTGGTTCGCCGCACCCGAGACCCACGACTTCTGGCGCACGGCCGAGGAAGCGGGCGTCACCGTCTGCCTCCAGATGCGGCTGGGACCGGCGACCAAGCACCTGTTGGCGGTCCTCGAACAGTTCCCGGGGGTGACCGTGCTCCTCGACCACCTGGGCTACCCGGACATCGCCGCGTCACCGGGACGCGCGGGGGAGGAGCTGGCGGACCTGGCGAAGAACCCGGGCCTGCGCCTGAAGCTCACCCACCGCAACCTCGAACGCCTGCGGGACGCGGGGGAGAGGTCGGTCGAGTTCCTCCAGCCCGTGGTCGAGGCGTTCGGCGCCGACCGGATCGCCTGGGGATCCAACCTCCCGGCGGCCGAGCAGTCGCTGCCGGAGCTCGTGGAGCTGGCGCGGACCGTCCTGGCCGTGCTCCCGGAACGGGCGCGGGCCGACATCTTCGCCGGCACTGCCCGGCGGCTCTACCCCGGCCTCGGCGTGGTCAGGTAGTCGCCATGACCGAGGTCAACAACAGCAGCCCCACCCGGCACGCCCAGGCGTACGAGGAACTCCGCGCCCTGCTCCTGTCGGGCAGTATCGAACCGAACACGCGGCTCACCGAGGCCGACCTGACCAGCAGGTTCAACGTCTCGCGCAGCACGATGCGCGCGGTCCTCGTGCACCTGACGCAGGAGGGCTACGTCACCAGCGAGGTCAACCGCGGCGTCAGGACACGCAGCTTCACGCCGGAAGAGGCCAAGGACATCCTGGAGGCGCGCGAGACCCTGGAGTCCGCGCTGGCCGGGAAGGCCGCCGAGCGGGCGACCGAGGACGAGATCGGCGAGCTGCGCGTCACGCTGGACGCGATGGCGGACGCACAGGCACGTGGCGACCAGGCCGCGTACTCGCGGGGAAACCGCCTCTTCCACCAGCAGGTCAAGGCGGCCGCCCACCAGCAGACCCTGGCCCGCGCGTACGACACCCTGCTGTACCCGCTCGTCATGCGCCAGTACCGCAACCTCACCGCGCACCACCCCAGGGCGGGCTCGTTCGAGGAACACCAGGCCATCCTGCTCGCCATCGTCACGCGCAACCCCGAAGCGGCCATCGCCGCGATGCGCCACCACGTGGCCGCCGCGCGGCACGCACTCGTACTCGACAGGAGCACCTGATGACACCTCGTGGGATTCGCCGCGCACTGGCGTTGACGACCGCCGTGGCGCTCGGCTCGGCCGTCCTGACCGCGTGCGGCGACAGCTCGAGCGCCGAGCCGAACGGCACGGTCACCGTCGGCGTCGCGGGCAACATCTTCGACATGCCGTTCCGCGTGGCGGAGGCCAACGGCTACTTCACGAAGCAGGGCCTGCGGATCAAGTACGTGACCGTGACCGCGGCCACCGGTCCCTCCGCCCTCGAGTCGGGTTCGGTGCAGTTCCTCAACGAGAGCCCGACCGGCTTCCTGTCCGCGCTCGGCAAGCACCTCCCTCACGTGGCGATCGCCCAGGACGGCGGCGGGAACCCGCTCGGCCTCATCGTCAGCACGACGTTCGCGAAGGACCACGGGTTGACCTCCGACAGCCCGGCCGCGAAGGTCGCCAAGGCCCTCGCAGGCTCGACGGGCGGCTCCAGCTCGGCCAACACCCAGGCCGAGGCGGGCCTGTTCCTGAAGGCGTACGACGTCGATCCCGCCGGGGTGAAGTGGGTGTCCCTGCCGAGCCCTGCCGCCGACAAGACCGCGATGAAGAGCGGTCAGATCGACTGGTTCGTCACCTCGGAGCCCACTCCGCTGGCCATCCAGGACTCCGGCGACGGTGTCGTGGTGGCCGACCCGATCAAGGTTCCGGCGTGGTCGGCGGCGCAGGCGGGCTACGGCCAGGTCGTGGTCGCCAACAGCAGGTTCCTCAGCGAGCACGCCGACGTCGCCGGGAAGGTCGCCACGGCGGTGGCGCAGGCGACCGCCTACATGTACGCGAACCTCGACTCCGAGTCGGTGCAGACCGTGGCACGCAAGGCGTTGCCGGGTGTGCCTGCCGAGGTGGTCAAGGCCAGCCTGGAGCAGGTCGAGTGGCCGAAGGACGCCGCGATGTCCACAGCGGACTGGGACAGGACGCTGAAGTTCATCGAATCGCTCGGCGTGATGAAGCAGGCGCCCACGATCGGCTCCGACAACTGGACCAACGACTACCTGTCGTGAGACGGCCGTGACGTGGAAGGAGCGGACAATGGTGACTGCTACCGACACCCCGGCGGTCGAGGCGCAGGCCGCGACCGGGAGGAAGCCCGGCCGCCGGTGGGGCACACCGGGCGTGGTGGCGATGCGTCTCGCGGTGATCGCGCTCTGCCTGGTCCTGTGGCAGGTGATGAGCGGACCGGTGGTGCCGGAGTACGCGGTCAGCAAACCCACCGAGGTGTGGGAGGCGCTACGCGGGTTGCTCGGCTCCTCGACCGGGTGGATCGACATCAGGACGACGTCGTTCGAGGTCGCGGTCGGGTTCGGCGTCGGTGTGGTGGTCGGCACGGTGCTGGGGCTGGTGCTCGGCTCGTTCCCGTTGGCGGGCCGGGTGATGGAGCCCCTGGTCGCGGCCGTCAACGGTGTCCCCAAGATCGCGCTCGCGCCGCTGTTCGTGCTGTTCTTCGGGATCGGCTCCTGGTCGAAGATCTACATCGCCGCCACCGGCGTGGCCTTCGTGGTCTTCTACAACATCTACCTCGGCCTGCGGCTGCGGGAACGCGAGCTGGTGGAGATCATCGAGGTGATGGGCGGCCGCAGGCACCACGTGCTCAGCTACGTCACGATTCCCACCCTGGCGGCGCCGTTCTTCGCCGCGCTGAAGGCCGGTGGCCCGCTGGCCATCCTCGGCGTGATCGGCGGGGAGTTCATCGCCTCGTCCGAGGGAGTGGGGCACGAGCTGTTCACCGCGGCCATGAACCTCGACGCCGCGAGCGAGTTCGCCGGTCTCATCGTCCTGATGGCGATCACGCTGATCCTCAACGGCGTGCTGACCCAGCTCGACATGTTCGCACTCAGGCGCCTCGGCCTCGCCACGCGCCGTTCGTCCAGGAGCCGCTCATGACCGAGAACCCCTCCCGCAGAACGATTCTGGGCGCACTCGCGGCCGTGCCGGTACTCGCGGGCGCGTCGGGCGCCGTCCCGTCGCGGGACCTCGTCCACATCGGCACGTGGAAGGGCCAGAACGTCCACGGCGCCTGGTTCGACCCGGTCCGCGGCGACCTGACCCCGATCGGCCCGGTGGGCGTGGCCGACGCGGACTGGTCGGTGCCGCACCCGACGCTGCCGATCCTCTACGTGGCAACGCTGGAGGAAGACGGTGTCGTCTACACCTTCCGCGTCGACCGGCAGACCGGCACCCTGACGAAGACCGGCGAGGTGGCGACCGGCGGCGCGGGCATGGGCGGGGGCGGCGTGTCGTTCATCGCCGTGGACCGGCCGTCGAGCACCCTCCTGGTGGCCAACTTCGAAGCCGGCCTCACGGCGGCGCTGCCGATCTCGCGGACCGGCGTGCTGGGCCCGCCGACGTCCGTCGCGCAGGACACCGGCTCCGGCCCCAACCCGCGACAGAACGGCCCACACCCGCACCACGTGGCGGTCGACCCGACCGGACGTTTCGTCCTGGTCGCGGACTTCGGTGCCGACCAGGTGTTCGTCCACCCCTTCCACCGCGCGACCCGCACCCTGTCCGTCGGCGGTTCCTACCGCACGGCGCCGGGTTCTGGCCCACGACGTGTCGCCTTCCACCCCGACGGCCGTACCGTCTACCTCCTGAACGAGCTGACCGCGGACCTCCAGACCCTCCGCTGGCACCCGGAAGGCGGCCTGACACACCGCCAGACGCTGCCCACCAACGCGCCGGACCACACAGGCACGACAAGCGCCTCGGACCTGGCGGTAGCCGGTCGCTTCGTCTACACGGGCAACCGCGGCGAGAACTCCCTTGTCGTCCACGCCATCGACCCACGCACGCACCTGCTCCGCCCGATCCAGCGGGTGCCCTGCGCTGGCGTGACCCCGTGGAGCTTCTCCGTCCACCCGAACGGCCACTGGCTGCTCGTCGCCAACGAGGCGAGCAACACCGTCAACGTCTTCGGCATCGACCGGGCCACGGGAAGGCTCACCGACACCGGCAGGTCCATCCCCGTCCCGAACCCGGACTCCATCACGTTCTGCCGCAGGTGACCACCCGCACGACTCCGCCGCCACCGTGCCGACGCCCGGTCACACGCTCGGCTCGGTCGGGTCTGTCTCGCGACCGGTCGTCCCGGCGGACATGGCGTCGAGGGCATGCGCGGTGCGTGGGTTCTCGCGGAGGATTCGCCAGCACAGGTAGGCGCAGACGCCGCCCGCGGGTGCGCCGCCCAGCAGTGTGGCGGCGATGCCGAGCGGGATCACCGTTCCGGCAAGGTACAGCGGCACCAGTACCGCGGTGGCGACGGCGAACTTGGCCAGGAACACCGCCGTGCACACCTGATAACGCCGCAGCCGCGGGGGATCGTGTCGCCAGGTGGGCCGTTCGCCGCGCACTGTGCTCATCAGCAGTCCGACGACCGGCCATCGCACCAGCAGGGACACCAGGAACAGCACGCCGCCCGCTGCCTGCAGGAGGACCGAGGTGAGGTAGAAGTCGACCGCCTGACCGGTACTCCCGGCCAGCAGTGCGGACACCCCGACCACGACCAACCCGATCGCCGGCTGCCAGGCCTTGCCGCCGGTGCACACCCGCACCACGGCCAACGCGATCCCGCCGCCTGCCGCGATTAGTGCCGAGGTCGGCACCTGTCCGGTGAGCAGGTAGGTGACGAGGAACAGCGCCCTCGACAGGACGCACTCGGCGGCCGTGCGCCAACCGCCGACCGCGCTGAACAACGACAGCGACTTCTGCGTCAGCATGGCGAGGCTCACGTGCTCGCCTCCGCGTCAGGCGGGCAACTGCCGCGGCGCATCGTGTTCCCGTGAGCGCCGATCACCTCGAGCCGGCCTTCGGACCGGCGGTTGCGATCGTGATCGTGTCAGCCACTGAATCTCCCACTCGCATGGACATCAGCTCTGTTACCGAACCCTGGTCACAGTCCACCGCGACGCTCGGCAGATGGCACAACGCCATGCCGCACAAGCGCCAATTTCACTCGAACGAGTCCGAAACGCCGATCGCGGAGGGCACGCACCTACTGGTGCGTCAAGTGTTCCTGTGTGTCCGAACTCCCTCACATCGCACTGAAGGCCGCCACGCGGGGTGGCGGCCTTCGGTGGTGGTGCGGTGTGGCGTGTTACTTCTTCTTGGCGGCGGGGGTGCGTTTGGCCGCGCTGGTGGTCTTCTTCGCGGGGGTGGCTTTCGCCGCTGTCGCGGTCTTGGCTGGGGTGGTCTTGCGTGCCGTGGTCTTGGCCGTGGTCGCCTTGGCGGTGGTCGCCTTGGCGGCGGTGGGGGCCTTCTTGGCGGTGGCGGCCTTGGCCGGTGTGGCCTTCGCGGTGGTGGTCTTGGCCGTGGTGGTGCGGGTCGTGGCCGGTTTCGCGGCAG
>NZ_SOCP01000005.1 GCF_004364325.1 Actinophytocola oryzae
TCGAACTCGCCGACGAGCGCTACACCCGCCTGGTCCTCCAGGTCGACGATCCACGCACGACCGTGACGCTGGTCGAGAACGCCCTGCGCTGAGCCCTGGCGGTCGTGGTCCCGCTCGTCGGCTGCTTCTTCGTCGTCGTGCTCGCGCCGCGCTTCCATAGGTCAGCGCCGGTAGCGCTGGAGACCGTCCAGTCCTCAGCGCTGTCGAATCCCGAGCTGGGAGGTGTACGAGCGTTTCGGCGCGACGGGCCAGTAGTTCGGCGGGTAGGGGTGGCGGGGTGAGGGTCGTGCGGCAACAGGTTGCCATGAGGGCCATCCACTCCACGTCGGTCTCGGGCGGTTCCGTATCGGGGGCGACGAACAGCCGGAGCATGTGGCGAGCGTGTTCGGGCGTGGGACGCAGCAACCACGCGGCTGATGCCAGCGCCAGTCGCGGGTTCACCGTGAGGCGGACGACACCGGCGGGTGAGACCAGCGCCCGCGCCCTGATCCGGGGTGAGTCGGCGGCCAGTGCCACGGCGGCGCCCAGTGAGTTGCCCACCAGCACGATCCCTTCGGCATTCACGACCGCGAGGATCTCGTCGAGTATCCGGCCGTACCAGGCGCAGCGGCAGGTGCGGCCGTGGGAACCGCGACGGGTGTGACAGTCGACCGACATCGACCGGCACACCAACGTTCGTGTCAGACGGGTGGAGCGCTCTGGTCGACCAGCTGTACGCCGCGGTCGTGTGGTCAGTGCCGCGGAACAGCACCGTCTCGCCGCACAGGCCGCGGCATTCCGGCAGCGATCACGTCATCATCCCCATTCCGGCGAACGCCGCGACAACGACCGCGCCGACCCCGAACCCGACGAGCATCGGAATCCCGGCTGACGGTCGGAACCGCGCGACGATGTACCCGACCACCAGCACGAGCATCACCCATGAACCGACCAACGCGATCGCGTTCATCATGTTCTGGCTCAACAGGAAAGCACCCCGCGCGCCCACGATGACGACAGCGGCCGTACCGACCGCGATCCCGATCCGGCGCGCCGCGAGCAGGGCTGTTGACCGTCCCGCACTGATTTCCATCGTGATCACTCCAAATAGGAAATCGGATGGCCTTTTCGCAATAGTCGCACGGCACCGACGAAATGCGCCTTACTGAACCCTTACGCGGTGCGGCCGTCGTCGCGGCGAACACCGATCCTGTCGAAGTCCCAGGAAGCGATCTGTCCCCGTGTGAACGAGGTGCCCTGCCTGAGACTGGCCGCGATGCCTTCGTGATGACCTGTCATCCCCGCATACCCTCGAGGGGAGTCAGGACCTGACGGGCACGACCGGCCTACAGGCACATCGCGGCGCTCGTCGGCGTGCCATCGCCGCGGAGGGTGCGTTGCTGGCCGAGGAGGGAGCCGACCTGCCGTGGCACCGCATTCTCCGCTCGGACGGGGCACCGACCCCGCGTCTCGTGCGGGAGCAGCTGTCACGTCTTCGCGCCGGAGGAGTGGTCTCGGTCCGACAGAAGGTCGACCTGCGCGAGTACCGGCGGTACCCGGAGACCGGCGACGCGTGACCCGGCGTTCAGCCCCGTTCGACCAGGAAGGACCTGATGTGGTCCAGGGCCATGTCAATAGAGATCCGCATCGGCGTGATGTCGTGGGCCGCTTCCGCCAGCAGGTATCCACCCTGCAGAGCCGCCATCAGTCCGGTCGCGAGCTTGTCGGCGTCGGCGGCCGCCGCGAGGTCGCCCGCGGCCCGCATGCGCCGCAGGCCGTCGGCGATCAACTTCTCCCAGGCGGCGAAGTACGTCGCGAGCGTCACGCGCGACTCCTCGTCCTGGTCGGACAGTTCGCTGGCCATCGACCCGAGTGCGCACCCGTACGCGCCGTGCTGCAGGCCGTTGTTCTTGACCAGCGCGTCGCGCCAGCGTTCGAGCCCCTGAATCGAGCGCAGGTTCTTCAACGCGGCCTGCTCGCGGTCGAGGATCTGCTTGGCGCGTAGCTGCACGACCGCGCGAACGAGTGCCGTCTTGTCGGGGAAGTGTTGGTACAGCTGCGACTTGCTGGTGCCGCTCGACTCACGGACGTCGTCGAGGGTCGTCGCGTTGACGCCGCGCACGTACATCAGGTGAGCCGCCGCGTCGAGGATGCGGGCGCGCGTCGCGGCTCCCCGGGCGGTCAACCCCCTGGTCTTCGGCGACTGGGTCACCGGCCCAGGCTACCTGCCGCGGCCGACCCATCATAGTTTGAACCATCAAGTCCACTCCTGGCGACAGCGTCGACGGCGTCGACGGCCGCAAGCGACTCGACAGTGGGCTCCTTCGTGACTGTGGTCATAGCTCACAGCATAGCCGCGAATCGGGCTTGACAACCCCTTGCGCACGGGGTTGACTCACATTAACTGGTCTAAATAGTCCAAACAAGGAGAGCTGGACGTGATGGTTGAGGTGATCCTCAGCGAGCCGTTGCGGCGACTTCGTGAGATCGACGCACAGCTCGCGGCGCTGCCCGCACAGGCGCCTGACGAGGAGACGACCCAGGACGCGGCCGTGCTCTGGTGGCAGCGCGAAGCGGCCCTGAACGAGTTGCGCGGCACGCCACCCTCCCCCCACGCGAGGAGTCAAACGCCAGTCATGACCAACAGGAACACCGTCAGCGGGGCGTCGGCCCTCGACCTGTTCGCCGATCTCGAACCGGCGGTCGACACGTCCTTCGCCACCACCACACGGATCCAGCTGGACGAGACGTCGTGGATCGAGCACGTGCCCGGCTGGCTGACCGGCAGCGCCCACCTGTTCGACCAGCTGCTGACCGAGGCGCCATGGGAGCAGCGGTACCGGATGATGTTCGGCCGCCGCTTCCAGGAACCCCGGCTCACCGCCGAGTACCCCGACATCGCCGGCGCGCCTCAGGAACTGCTGCACACGGTCGCCGACACGCTGTCCAACCACTTCGATGTGCCCTACCGCAAGCTGTGGATGAACCTCTACCGCGACCACCGTGGGTCCACCGGCTGGCACGGCGACCTGATCGGCAAGGTCCAGGAGGTCAGCACCGTGCCGGTGTTGAGCCTCGGCGCCACCCGGAGGTTCCTGATCAGGCCCGCCGAGGGCGGCGCGAGCGTGTCGCTGATCCTCGCCTCCGGCGACCTGGTCGTGATGGGCGGCCGCGCCCAGCGGGACTGGCGGCACAGCGTGCCCAAGCAGAACACCCCGGCGGGGCCGCGGATCAGCGTCAACTTCGCCCCCGATCTCGACTGATCCACAGGAGACACGAGCAATGGACCTGAACACACTGGCGGCCAAGGGCCACCTCGCCCGGGGGTTCGACCCCTCCCGCCCCGTTGCCGACCAGACCGTCGACCAGATCCTCGAGTTCCTGCGGTCGACGCCGAGCTCGGTGAGCGTCCAGCCCTGGCGTGCACTGGTGCTGCGGACGCCGGAGAGCAGGCAGCGGCTGGCCGACCACCTCGGCATCGACTTCGAGGGCAACATCCGCAAGATCCGCACGGCCTCGCACGTCCTGATCATCAGCACCCTCACCGACCTCAGCGACGAGACGCTCAACCTCCGGTTCGCGCGGGAGGAGGCGGACGGCCGGTTCCCCGACGCGGGTGTCAACGCCGCGTGGCAGGCCATGGTCCGCGAGTTCGTCCAGGAACGGCGTTACGACCACAAGGATCTGCCGCACTGGATGGAGAAGCAGACCTACCTGGCCGTGGGCATGACGATGATGGCGGCCGCGGCGGTCGGCGTGGACGCCGCCCCGCTGGAGGGTTTCAACGCGCGCACCGTCGACACCGAGTTCGGCATCCGCGGCACCGGCTACACGACCACGCTGATCCTGGCCCTCGGGTACCGCGACACCTCCCTCACCGTCGCCGGTGCGAAGTCCCGGCTGCGGCGCGACGAGCTGTTCGCCTTCGTCGACTGAACCATCCGGAAAGGACATACCATGCAGGATCCCGCTGACGTCGCCGCGCTGGAGAAGCTCAACGCGGACTACATCCACTCCGACCAGTTCAACGACGTCGCCCGCTACGAACAGATGCTGGCCCCGGACTTCCAGGTCCAGTTGCCGGACCTGAAGACCCGCGACCGCGCGGCGTTCCTCGAGCTGATCGCGGCGCCCCGGCCGTTCACGAACCTCACGGCGCACGACGTCGTCATCCGGATCCTCGGCGACGTCGCTCTCGTCCACGGTCGTGTCACCTACACCACCGTGGCCGACGGCCTCGCCCGCGAGGCGCTCTACACCGACACCTACCAACGCCGCGACGGCGAATGGACCTGCGTCGCCGCCGCCGTGACAGCGCGGGGCGACTGACATGCCCACCGTGCACCCCATCGACGCCGGCGTGTCCCGGCACATCGGCACGTACTCCGACGCCGTCCGGATCCCGGCCGGCCACGACCTGGTCGTCACTTCCGGCACCCCGGGTCTGCTCGACGACGGCACCACACCGGAGGACTTCGCCGACGAGGCCCGCCGCGCGTGGGTCAACGTCGAACGTGCCCTGACCAAGGCCGGTGCCTCGCTGACCGACATCGTGTCCGCGCGCACCTGGCTCACCTCCGCCGACGACGTCGCGACCTACGTACGGGTCCGCGACGAGTTCATCACCCACCGCCCGACCTACATGCTCGCCGTCGTGCCTCAGGTCGTGTGGCCGAACCTGCGCCTGGAGATCGAAGTCACCGCCGCCGTCCAACCGTCGTGAAAGGACACACCATGTCGAACCCGTACGAACGTTTCCTCGCACTGCACACGCGGGACCGGCCGTTCATCATGCCCAACGCCTTCGACGGCCTGTCCGCCGCGCTGTTCGCCGACGCCGGCTTCGAGGCCGTCGCCACCTCGTCAGCGGCGTTCGCGTTCTCCCTCGGCCGGCTCGACGGCCGCCACGCCGTCAGCGCCGAGGAACACCTCGCCCACGCCCGGCTGCTCGGCGACGCCAGCGGCCTGCCGGTCAACGGCGACTTCGAGGACGGCTACGGCGACACCCCCGACGACGTCGCCGCGACCGTCGAGGCCGCCATCGCCGCTGGGCTCGCCGGCATCGGCATCGAGGACACCTCGGCCGACCCCGGCAAGCCCATCCGCGACTTCGACGAGTCCGTCGAGCGCGTCCGCCGCGCCGCCGAGGTGGCCAAGGAGCGCATCGTGTTGACCGGACGTACCGACAACTTCATCCAGGGCCGGCCCGACCTCGACGACACGGTCCGCCGCCTCACCGCGTTCGCCGAGGCCGGCGCGGACGTGCTCTACGCGCCCTACCCACCCGACATGGCCGCCGTCACGGCCATCGTGCGGGCCGTCGCGCCCAAGCCCGTCAACGTGCTGATCGGTCCGGCGAGCGGCCCGGTCAGCCTCGGAGAGTTGGCCGAGGCAGGCGTCAAGCGCATCAGCCTCGGCGCCGACCCCTACCTGCACGCCCTCGACGCCCTGCGCAAGGCGGCGACCGCGCTGGCCGCAGGCGACCTCACGGCGCTGCCCCACGACCTGTCCTTCCGCGACGCCAGCACGCTGCTCAACGCCTACCCGACCTGACGAGGGCAGCGCGGTGACTACTGTGGACAGTCCGCTGGCGGCCTACCCCAGTGGCGTCGTCATCGTCACCACAGTCACCGCCGACGCGGGGTGTCCCTATGTGGTTGTCAAGCCGCAGCTGGGGCGGGAGCGGGTTCGGGATGCCGGTAGTGGGTGCCGTTGCGGAGCATTGCGTAGATGACGTCGCAGCCCTGCCCCTCAGGTGGGTGATCACCGATGAACGGAACGCACGGCATCCAGAAGCTCTGGTGCACCAGGCCGGTCTATGCCGGGGCGACCATCTGCCGCCATGAATCGCGAACAGCCGCCTACCGCTACATCCAGAACCACTACTGCGGAACTGGACGGCAGACACGCGTGGCTTCCAGCGTCTGACCGTGTTCGTGAACGAACACGACGACCAGGGCTGGCACACGTACGAGCAGGTCGACCGCGCCGAACTCGCCGCTGCCGAGCAGTAGTGGCGGGCACGACATGGCGCGCCGGGCGCACCGTGAGGCTCTCCCCGTGGCGGGTCAGGGTAATAACGGTGACAGGGCCAAACAGGCGCGATGGACTCCCAGTCGATCAAAGGCGCCGACACTACCGGTACCAATACCCGCGGCTACGACACGGGGAAGAAGATCAGCCGTCATCCGCTGGGCCGCCATCGCCACCCATGACCCGACGCATCACCCGCGGACGAGCCGCCACCCTCCGGACCACGCCGATTCACCACCAACTGAAATCTCAAACACGTTCTCACAGTTGGTTCGTCGTGTGGCCAACCCCGCGCAGGAGGGTGTCCACCAGCGCGGTGGCCAGCGCGTCGACGTTGTCGGTCTCGTCATTGTCGGTCTCGTCGTTGTCGTGGCAGACCTCGTCGATGAGGGCGCGGAAGACGCGGGTGGCCCAGTGCGGGTCGACGTCCTCGCGGAGCACGCCGGCGTCGCGTGCCCGGCGGAACAGGTTGTCGCAGCGGGTGAACAGGTCGGCCAGGTGGACGGCCGGCGTGGTCTGGCTCGTCGCGAACGCCCAGCTGCGTTTGACGCGGAGCACGTTCGCGGTCACCTGGTAGAGAGCCACCAGCGGCGGGGCCGTCTCCGGCCGAGCCGCGTCGACGGCGGCATGGAACTGGTCGGAGGCCCAGGTGGTGAGGGCGTCGAGCAGGGCGTCGCGCGTGGCGAAGCGGCGGTGCACGGTGGAGCGAGCGACCCCGGCGGCGTCGGCCACCTCCTCGATAGTGGCCGCGGGGTTCGCGCCGTACACCTGTTCTGCCGCTTCCAGGATCGTTCGCATGGTCCGCTCGGTGTCCGCCCGGCGTGACCGGCCCTGGCTCATCACACCCCGAAGGCTACGGGAACGACCTCATTCGCCCCGAACTTGCGTCACTTGTGTCGCAAGTTGTGCTTTACTCGCTTCTATCAAGTCGCGCAGCGAGGAAAGGTGCACTCATGGATCTCCATCTGACGGGAAAGATCGCGCTAGTCACCGGTGCCAGCCGGGGAATCGGTCTCGCGACCGCCCGCGCCCTGGTGGCGGAGGGTGCGACGGTGATCGCCGCCGCCCGCAACCTGTCCGACGCGCTCACCGACAGCGGCGCTCATCCCCGCACCGTCGACCTGGCCACCCCGGCAGGCCCGGCCACCCTGGTCAGATCCGTGCTCGAGGAGTACGGCGACCTCGACATCCTGGTCAACAACGTCGGTGGCGGCGACGCGGAGGACCTACGTGACTTCTTCGGCTACGACGACGCCATCTGGCAGCGGACCTTCGACCTGAACTTCTACTCCGCCGTCCGCGCCTGCCAGGCCGGCATCGACAGCCTGGTCCGCCGCCGAGGACTGGTCGTGAACGTCTCCTCGAGCGGAGCACGGATGCCACACACCGGCCCGGTGCCCTACACCACGGCCAAGGCCGCACTCAACGCCTTCAGCAAGGCGTTCGCCGAGGAGTACGGAGGCCGAGGCGTTCGAGTAGTCACCGTCTCCCCAGGACCCACCCGCACCTCCCTGTGGACCGACCCCGACGGCTTCGGCGGCGCGGTCGCGGCTGCCCAGGGCATCTCCCACGCCGACCTGCTCACCGGCATCGCCGCCGCCTCGGGTGTCCTCTCCGGACAGATGGTCGAACCAGAACAGGTCGCGTCCCTGATCGCCTACCTCGCCTCACCCCAGGCGGCCGGCATCACCGGCCACGACTACCTCGTCGACGGCGGCGCGGTCAAGACAGCCTGACAAAGCCAACGACCCGTTCAGTCATGCCATCACATGTCGAGCGGCGAAACGAGGGCCGAGACGATCGCCCTGTCGCCCGATGGACCGACTACAGCATCGACAGGCGACGAGGACGACCACCGCCCCGGGTAGGCGTTCGATGTCGCTCACGTGGTGCCGGTCGAGGTGTTGACCGAGGACGGCACCACGCGGAGGTGGGATCGTCATGAGTGACCCGCAGTACGTCACCCGCCGGCCGCCTGCGCGGTGGCCAGACCGAACGCAACCGCGGCCACGGCGCCGTTAGTGCTCGAAGCTGCGGTTCTGAGCAGCCCGAGCGGTCTGACCCGGGCCGCCGCGGCGCCACGTACGAGCTTGCCCAAGACTGTCGAACGCTGGGGCGTCGACGTGGAACACGTGATAGTTCATCGTGAACGACAGCATCTCGGCTGCCTGCCATGGCATGGTGGGCGACTCATCGCAAGCTCGTGGGGGTTGCGCGCCACACGACGGTAAGGGCGATCGCGTCTTGTCAGCCTGCGTCAACCGACGTACATACCGGCGAGCTGATGCTTACCTTTCGGGGCGGGTGCTGACCGTGTCGTGCCGGTCGATCGCCCTGGTACCCGGCGGGGCCTTCGGACAGGCCACGCCGTCCGTGTCGAAGGAGTACAGCTCCACACCGGCCGGAAGTCGCGCCGAGCCGCTCACCACTCTGCCCACGGCGACATCTTCGCCGATCTCCGCCGGGAACCTCTCCCGGAACGTGCCAAACTCCTCATGTTTTCGCTTTACGTGCCGGCCCGGCCACGATACGTGTGCCGACCTGCCGGTTTTACGTGTCAGTGTGACGTCCGGGTGCCTTCGTGTGGGGAGCGCAGGGCCGACTGACCCGCGGCCCACCGGTCCAGGACGTACTGCGCGAGGTTGTTGTCGAGTCCCGTCGCCGCGGTTGCGCCGAAGAGGATGTCGTCGGCCAGTTCGGGGTGTTGTGCGGCCAGGCCGCCTGCCATGTCGTTCAGTGCGATCACGTCGTGCACCGAGTCGGCTATGACGTGTTCGTCGAAGAACTCGGTGGCGGCCTTGTCGAAGCCCAGGCGGCGGAGGCCCTCGGCCTGGCGTCTGTTCGACAGTGAGGACGTCATCTCCGCGATGGCCAGATGGCCGACCACGGCTCCGCGGAAACGCCTGTGCAGCCCGAACAGTGACATGGCGTTCACCGTGGCCAGTGCGATGCCCGGTATGAGGTCCAGGCAGGCGCCGTAGCGTGCGTCCAGGCCCACCGCGGCCATGCTCGTCCGGTACAGGACCGCGTGTATCCGGTCCGGCCTGCCGGAGCCGAACTCGTCGTACTCGATCTCGACCAGGGCTGCCTTCGCCTTGTTCTCCAGCCTCGGGATCGCGAACGAGTGCGGGTCGGCCTCCTTCAGGCGGTAGGCCGAGCGCAGCACGATCACCTCCAGGAACTGTTGTCTGGTCGCCTTTTCTCGCAGGTACCCGGACAGGCCGGGGCCCGGCAGGTCGGCGATCCCGTTCAGGCCGGCGCGGACGTCCGGTCCACTGTGGTCGGTGGGGAAGCTCGCACGCAGTGCCGCCTCGAACGGTGCCTCCAGCTGCGCACGCACGGCGAGCAGGGCCGGGTTCCACTCCCAGCGCGGGTCGACGCCCGCGAAACCGCGGTAGTGAAGTTCGTAGCACGCGTACAGCGCGAGGTGGAGGTCGTCGTCCGCGAGGGGGTCGCCGGTGGGGGCGGGTATCGCGGCCACGTCGCCCGGGTCGTGGGACAGGGCGTCGAGCACTACCTCGCTGACAGGGCCTCTCGGCTGTGGCAGCGGCGGCTCCCAGTGTTCCGGGGGCAGCGGGGTGGACGGGTCTGCTGTGATGGACATGCCTGCACTCTCAGTCGGTGAAGGTGCCTCGGGGCTGCCGCTTGATCTTGTGTGAGCTGTCGCACCAGGGTTTCTGCGCGGAGCGGCCGCAGCGGCAGAGCGCCACTGTCCTGCGCGTCGTGGGGATCTCCTCACCGTCGGCGTCGAGTATCCGGAAGTTTCCCCGCACCAGCAGCGGACCGTTCCGGTACTCGGTGATCACTACCGGTGCATCGGCTCTGCTCATGGCTGCGCCTCTCTCGTCTACGGTTCGGCGGTCTGTCGCGCGAGTAGGTCGACCACGTCCGTGAAGGTGCCGCCCCCGGCGAGGACCGCCCGCTGTCGTTCCGCGGAGGTGCCCTCGATCTTCTTCCGCTCGACCAGCTCTGTCACCTCGTCGAGGTCGCCCGCCTGTTCCAGCGCCGGCTCGGTCACACGCAGCAGGCGGTCGAGCATCTCCTTGGCTGGTGCCAGTTCGCCTTCGACGGGATCGAGGAGATCGGCCGTCAGACCGTAGCGGGCCGCTCGCCATTTGGCCGCCCGCAACATCTCGTGACTCAGCTCGGGGGCGACGATACCTCGTTCTATCTCGCCCAGCGCGTGCTGGACGAGGGCACGGCACAGGCCCGCCTGCAGGACGGTGTCGTCGACGGTGGTGCACGAGTCGGCGGGGCGGAATTCGACCGTCTGGTAGTTGGTGCCCGGCCGGACGTCCCAGTAGACCTGCCCGATGTCGTGGATGGTGCCGGTGTTCACCAGCACGGCCATCCGCTTGCCGTAGTCGTCGTAGGAGGAGAACGCGGGCGGCATACCACCGGTCGGCCAGTTCTCCCAGACGGTGCCTCGGTAGCTGGCGAAGCCCGTGTCCTCCCCCATCCAGAACGGTGAGCTCGCCGCCAGCGCGTGCAACACCGGCAGCCACGGCCGGACGCGGTTCGCCACCTGGATCGCGGTGTCGCGGTCGGCGACGCCGACGTGTACCTGGCAGGCACACATCACGTGGGTGCGCGCCATGTACGCGTAGCGGTCGAGGATGAAGTGGTTGCGTGGGTGCTCGACGAACTTCTGGGTCCGCCAGTCGGTCTGGGCCAGCGTTGCCGCCGCGACGACCCGGCTGCCCGTCTGCCGTGCGGCCTGGACCAGTCCGGCGCGAAGCTCGCGCAGCTCGCCGCGGACCTGGTCGAGGGTGTGGCAGATACCGGTCCTGCTCTCGAGCATGCAGGTCCTCAGCTCCGCGCTGTAGCTGTCGCGGCCACCAGGTAACCGGTGGACGGCGTCCAGCAGCGCCGTGGTGTCGTTGCGTGGGCGTCTGTCCTGTGCGTCGACTACGAAGAACTCTTCTTCTACCCCGACTGTAAGCGGCTCCGGCACGGTGGGTGACGCCCTTCTTCTCGTGGGCTCTTCAGGGATGGAGGCGGACGGTGTCGTCGCTCAGCACCACCACTCGCACGGGAAACGTCGCCGTCCCGTCGAGAGTTTCCAGGCACGGCGTCGTGGCGGTGCAGGCGAGGCGCAGGAGCGCCAGGATGTCGTCGGGGGTCGGCACGTGGTCGGCCGGGTCTCGAACGCGTTGGCAGGACAGGCCTGCGACGAGGTAGTGCGTGACACCCGCCAGCTCGATCAGCGGTCCTTCGCCGGTGGCCGCCAGCTCCGCCACCCGTCCGCGGTTGGCCGCCGTGTGCTCGCCCAGCGGCAGCGCGCCGAGGGTCAGGTGGGTCACGCGGTAGCCGAAGTCCAGCAGCAGCGCGATCATCGCGCGCGGAGTGGTGTAGCTGCCGATGGTGACCGCCAGCCGGGAGTCCATCGTGGACGCGTGGCGGACCACGTGGCGGACGAGGCGCAGTCCGTCGGGTCCGCCGTCGATCGAGACCCTGCCGGTGCGGTCTGGTGACGCGGGGAGGGGAACGTAGGGCGGGTTGCTGGTGACGACTGCCGGTGCCGACTGGAACGGGCAGCGTGCGAGCAGGTCGTGCGTCGTGCCGACGCTGTAGTCGGCGACGGAGAAGGTGACGCGTGGGCAGCCTTCCCTCGCGTAGTGGTCGGCTGCCCAGGAGACGCTGTCGGCGGCGATGTCCACACCGTGGACGTGACCGGCGCCCGCGCGGGCGAGGGCGGCTGCCGCGGCACCGCTGCCCGAGCCAAGGTCGAGCACCGTGGCGCCGGGGTCCAGGAGGTCCGCGGCTGCCCAGATCCCGACCTCGGTGTCGATCGGGTCGAAGAACACCGTGCCACACGGTGGCAGGCGCAGGTCCGCCGGCGTGAGGTGGTGAAACCGGGTGGTCCGTGAAACGGCTCCCACGGTGGTCAACGTGGATCGTCGTCCGTTCTCGGCTGCCACGGCCGACCCGCCGCACAGAACTCCAGAACGGCCATCGCGCTGCTGAGCTTCATGGCCGCCTGGTCCCAGGCGATCGACCGTGACCCGTCGAGCACCGCGCCGGAGACCTCTTCGCCGCGGCACGCGGGCAGGTCGTGCATGAACAACGCCGACGGTGACCTCGCGAGGAGTGTCTCGTCGACGTGGAAGGGGCGGAAGGCCTCGCGCCAGTCGGGGTCGGGCTTGGTCGTGCCGGTCGTCTGCCAGCGGGTCGTGTAGACGAAGTCGACATCGGTGGGCAGGTCGTCCATGGCGGTGGTCGTCTCCACGCTCGCGCCCACGGCGGCGCCTGCCTTTCGCGCGGCGGTCAGCTCGTCCTCGGGAATTCCGTAACCGTCGGGTGTCGCGACGATCAATGTGCTGGACGGCACCTTCGCCAGGCCGTGCGCGAGAGCCGTCGCGGAATTGTTTCCCTCACCGATGTAGAGCACCGTCACGCCGTCGAGGTGCCCTCGGTGCAGCCGCATGGTCGCCAGGTCGCAGATTCCCTGGGTCGGGTGTTCTTCCGTCGCCATGGCGTTCACCACGGGAATCCGCCCTTCCCGGGAAATGGTCCGCAGGTCGCGGACCGGTCCGGCGGTTCTCGCCACCAGCCCGTCGAGCATGGACCCGAGGACCCGCGCCGTGTCGGCGAGCGACTCACCGGTGTTGAGCTGCAGGTCGTCGGGACCGTAGGTCAGGACGTGGGCGCCAAGCCGGTGGGCTCCGACGGAGAAGGCCGTCCGTGTTCTGGTGGAGGTCCTGGTGAACAGCACGCCGATCGCTTTGTCGCTCAGCGGTCGGTCGTGTGCCAGTGGGTTCCAGTGCAGTTCGACGGATCTCGCGACGATATGGTGGAGATCGTCCTCGTCGAGATCACACAATGACAGCAACCCGGACTCGGTGCGAGCCTCCGGCGTGTCTTTTACGGAGCTCATTCGGGTGCGCCTCACCTAGTTCTGCAGGACGTGACCGAAGTTTAGTTTCCCAGGCAAGTCGTCGGCCCGCATCCGCAGGTTGGCGGTCACCCACTCGTCGTCGAAGACCGTTTCCAGATAACGCTCACCCAGGTCGGGCGAGACACCGACGACGGTGCTACCCGGCGTGATCCCCGCTCCCCGGTGGCGGATCGCGACCAGCACGGCGCCGGTGGACGCGCCGACGAGCATGCCCCGGTCCCTGGCCAGCTCGCGGCACGCCGTCACCGCGTCCACTTCGGACACGGTGACCACGTCGTCGACCAGCTCCTCGTCGAGGATCCCCGGACGCAGGCTCGCGCCCATGCCCGGGATGTGGCGTGGTCCCTCCGGGTGACCGAAGATCGCCGAGCCTTCGACGTCCACGGCGACGACGCGCGTGCCGGGACTGTGCTCCCGCAGGTAGGCGGCGCACCCCATCAGCGTGCCGGTCGTGCCCGCCGCGACGAACACGTGGCCGACGTCGGGCACGTGGTCGAGGATGGCTCGTCCCGTTCGGTCCCGGTGGGCGCCCGGCCCGGACGGGTTGGCGTACTGGTTCAGCCAGTGCAGGTCGGGCTCGTAGGACAACCGCGTCGTGATGTAGTCGATGCGCGAGCTCAGGTAACCACCGTGTTCGTCGTGCCTGCCGACGACCACGACCTCCGCGCCGAGCGCCCGCATCATCTTGACCGGCTGGGGGTTCGCCTTCGGATCGGTGACGCACACGAGCGAATAACCCTTGGCGGCGCAGATCATCGCGAGCGCGACGCCGAGGTTGCCCGACGTCGACTCGATGAGCCGGGTCGCGGGAAAGGGGACTCCCGCCGACTCCGCCCCCTCGACGAGTGCGACCGCCGTCTTGAGCTTCGCCGACCCGGCCGGGTTGCACCCCTCGACCTTGAGGTAGCCGCGGCTGCCCGGGACGAACTCGTCTATCCGCAGGAACATGTCGTCGCTGACCAGGTCGTAGACCTCACCCACGATCATCGGCACACCATGTCTCCCACACGTGGCCACGGTCGCTCTCCTCAGGCAGGGGCGCGTAACTGCCGGCTCCCCAGCATTCCACCCCGCGCGGCGAAACCCGGAGCTCTCGGCCACCACCAGCCATCCAGGGGAAGCCCACCACCCCTTTGTCACAGGCCGAGTTCCGAACAGATACTCCTCGCGTCCGCGATTCACCCGAAGGATGGGCTTGGGGACGGCCGGTTTCGACCGGACGGCGTCGGGTAGCCGAGTCCACCGACAGGCATGACGATGGCACAGGACAGTGCTGCCACCTCGCGGAAGGGCACGGGCTTCGGCATGAAGGCGAACGCGTCGAGCAAGGGCAAACCGAAGCGCGTCGTCGTGACCGGTGCGAGCGGCAACGTCGGCACCAGTGTCGTGCGCGCACTGTCCGAGGCGCCCGAGGTGGGCTCGATCGTCGGGATCGCCCGCAGGCGACCGGAGGAGTGGGACCTGCCGAAGCTGGAGTGGGCCACCGCGGACCTCGGCGACGAGGACGTGAACCTCGATCCCCTGTTGTCCGGTGCCGATGCCGTCATCCACCTCGCCTGGCTCTTCCAGCCGGCACGCGACCCG
The DNA here is from genome assembly GCF_004364325.1 of Actinophytocola oryzae. GTDB lineage: Bacteria > Actinomycetota > Actinomycetes > Mycobacteriales > Pseudonocardiaceae > Actinophytocola > Actinophytocola oryzae. The sequence continues at coordinate 14,495 of NZ_SOCP01000005.1, forward strand.
CTCACCACCTGGCGCACGAACGTGCTCGGCAGCCTGCGGTTGTTCGACGCGGTCGCGCGTACCGGGGTGCCCGCACTCGTGCACGCGTCGTCGGTCGGCGCCTACTCACCCGGGCCGAAGGACCGCGAGGTCGACGAGAGCTGGCCGACGCACGGGTGGCCCTCGGCGGCCTACACCCGCGAGAAGGCCTACCTGGAACGTGCGCTCGACGCCTTCGGGCAGGCCCACCAGGACGTGCGGGTGGTGCGGATGCGGCCCGCGTTCCTCTTCAAGCGGGACTCCGCGAGCCAGCAACGCCGGTTGTTCGGCGGGCCGTTCGTCCCGCAGCGGCTCGTGCGTCCCGAGCTGATCCCGGTCGTCCCGGACCTGCCAGGACTGCGTGTGCAGGCCGTGCACACCGCTGACGCCGCACAGGCCTACCGGCTTGCCGCGCTGGGTGACGTGCGCGGAGCGTTCAACCTCGCCACCGATCCGGTCCTGGACGGGCCGATGCTCGCCGACCTGCTCGGCGCGAAGCTCGTGCGGCTGCCCGTGTGGGCGATACGCGGACCGCTGGTCGCGGCGTGGCGCCTGCATCTCACGCCCGCGTCGCCCGACCTGTTCGACGCCGTACTGCACCTGCCGCTCATGGACTCCACGCGAGCACGCACCGAACTCGGCTGGACCCCGACCCATGACGCGGCGGACGCGATCACCGAGTTCCTGCACGGGATGCGGGACGAGGCCGGCATGCCCACCCCGCCACTCGCACCCCGGGTGCCGGGCGGGCGGCTCCAGGAGCTGCGCACGGGCGCCGGGAAGAGGCCGTGACCGTCTACTGTGACTCCGGTTCGGACGACGGTGGCGTGGCCGGTTCCGGTGGCGTCAGCTCGACGTGCTGGAAGTCCACATGAGGTAGCAGCCTGCGGACTTCCTCGAAGATCGGTGCGTTGTGGTCGCTCATCGGTGCCACCGCCCGCCCGCGTGCCCGTGCTGGGCCTGCGCGGTCGGTGCCACGTCGACGACCCAGTCCACATCGACCATCGACCTGGTGCCGTCCATGCGGATCACCGGCGCCCAGCGCGTCCCACTCACCGGGTCGACCAACTCGGCGCCTGCTGTGGCCATCGCACGCAGGAACGCCGCGGTCTCCGGCCGCGTGGGATCGTGGTAGGTGATGATCGCGCCAGGAAAGATCGAGATGTCAGTCATGGCGCACCTCCTCAGTCCATAAGACACGTCGTGCAGGTTTGCCTACACGGGCGCGTTCAAACCTGTGAGGAGCGTCTCCCACCTGAACGTGGACGCGGGTCAGTCCAGCAGGCGGATGACCGCCTTCTCGATCGAGGCGCGGTTCTCGTCGTCGGCCAGCGCGCTCGGGTCGACGGGGATGTCCGACGCGGCGATCGTCTCCCCGCGTTCCCACGCCGACAGCACCCGGGGATCCACATAGGAGCGCCTGGCCACCGCCGGGGTGTTGCCGAGCTGCTCGGCGACCTCGGTCATCACGGCCTTCTCCGCGCGCCTCCTGCCCCGCTCCGATGACGGCGTGTCCACACCGGCCAGTGCGACCGCCGCGAGCACCGTCGCGTGCCAGGTGCGGAGGTCCTTCGCGCTGAAGTCCTCGCCGACGATCTCCCGCAGCCGCTCGTTGACGTCCTCCGCGTGCACCTCGCGGCGCTCCCCGCCCACCCGGTAGGCGAGCAGCCTCTCGTCGTCCGCGCGACCCCGGCGCAGCGCCGTCACGAGTGCCGCGAGCGCGCCGTCGCGGATGCGGACCCTGCGGTCGATGCCGCCCTTGGCCAGGTAGTGGAACAGGATCTGGCCGCCGCGGACGGTCACGTCACCGCGGAGCAGGGTGGCCACGCCTCTGGTGCCCGGCCCGTTGGGGCCCTCCTGCGCGTACTCCTCACCCCCGGTGCGGAACACGCCACGGTCCAGCATGCGCAACGCGCCGGCCAGGACGCGGGCCCTGCCGAGGCCCGAGGCGGACAGGTCCTCGGCGACGGCGGCACGCAGCTCCGGGAGCCTGCGTGCCAGCGTCACCACCCTGCGGTGCTTCTCCTCGTCCTTCACCCGCCGCCACTCGTCGTGGTAGAGGTACTGCCGCCTGCCCGCGTCGTCGGTGCCGACCGCCTGGATGTGGCCGTTCGGGTGCGGGCTGATCCACACGTCGCGCCACGCGGGTGGGATCGCCAGGGCCCGGATGCGGTCCACGGTCCCGGCGTCGCGGACCGGCGCGTCGAGGTGGTCGACGTAGCGGAACCCCTTGCCGGAGCCGCGTCTGCCGATGCCCTTGCCCCAGACATTGCTGCGCCGCAACCTCATGGGAGCTACTCGGTGAGCGCGGTGGCCGCGTCGGGTTCGAGTACGCGGAAGCTGAAGCTCTCCTCGAGGTAGAGGGTCACGGAGTCGGCGTCGTGGTGGCTGTAGCCGACTGCGACGTCCTGGCCCAGCTCCAGTACGAAGTGGCCGCCGTCGAGGCTCGCGACGACCGCGCCGTCGACGCCTGGCGCACGGAGCACCTTGCCGCCGCCGAGGATCCTGCGGAGGTGGTCGAGGACCATCAGGCCCTGCTCGGTGGTCTCCACGATCCGCCGGTGGCCGAGCGGTCCGATCACGAGCGCGTAGGGGCCCTTGATGCCTGCCTCACGCAGCACGTCGACCGCCTTGGCCACGGCGTGCGGGTAGCTCTCCGCGTCGGCGCCGAGCGCGGTCGTCGACGACGCGGCGAGACCGGTGAAGCCGAGCTCCTCCCAGCCGTGGAACACGGCCTTGTTCTCCAGGACGGCGACGTCGTGGGCCGCTCGGTCCAGGTCGTCGAACACCAGGTCGGTGGCGCCGCGCTCGGCCGACTCGAGCTCGTCCCTCGCGACCGTGAACGGGACCCGCACCTCCACGAGGGGCAGCACCTGCCGCTGTCGTACCAGCGCGGTGCGCTCACTCGGGTGGTTGACCGGCCGGACCCGGCCGAGGTTGGTCGCCGAGTAGTCCCAACCGTGCGGGCCGGACACGTCCACGACACGACGGGCGGCCAGGTGCGGGGTCAGCCGCTCCCGCGCCTCCTCGTCGATCTGCTCCCACGCCGCCGCCGAGATCGGCGCCAGCTCCCGCGTCAGGTGGTTCATCCGGTCACTCCTCCTTGAGACTGCCGATGCGCAGCGACGGGTCCACGTCCAGCTGACCCGCCTCCATCTCGCGTTGTTCGACGTAGCGCTCCGGATCGACGTCGCTGGTGTCCAGGCCCCGGGTGCCCGCGTGCTCTGCCTTGAAGGCGAGGAAGCGGCGGCCCAGCTCGTCGCGGAGCGCCGGATCGGCGTTGCGGCGGAAGTCGGCGAGGCCGTCGTCCTCCTCCTCGGCCATGTGCTCGCTGTTGGCGGTCCTGGCCCTGCGCACCGCCGCGTGCCACTCCGTGCTGCCGACGGGCAGACGGGCCGCGTCCCGCACGCCGTCGCGGATGTCGTTGTGGTCGCCGATCGCGTCGAGCGTCTCGGCCTCCGGGTCGTCGCCCCTGCGGATCAGCTCGGGGTAGAAGACCTCTTCTTCGGCGGCGGCGTGCACGTCGAGCAGGTCGGCGAGCGGCCCCCACACCGCCGCGAGCTCCTGCGGATCGTCCAGATCGTCCAGAGCCGCGAACTGGCGCCGAAACCATTCGTGGTCGTCGAGGATCAGGCTGGTGATGTCCGGCATCCCATCACGGTAGGGCCGTTCGACGCGCTTCGCTCATCGTCCGTCAGGGGCATATCTCACCCTGGTGGGCAGGCTTGCCCGGACCGCGCGGGGGTACGTGCTCGTGGTCCGATTTCAGCGAGAGGTCGATCATGCCCGTGCTGCTGTCCACCACCGCGCCCAAACCGCTTCCACTGCCCAGGTCGACCCGGACCGTCGCGGAGGAGGTGCGTCGCCTCGCCGACGGCGGGGAGCTGACATTGCCACTGCCCGGCGTCGACACCGGTCGCCGGTGGACGGCGCTCGCCGCGCTGGGACGCACCGACCTCGCCGTCGCGAGGCTGGCCGAGGGGCACGTCGACGCGCTCGCCATCCTCGCCGAGGCGGGCCGTCCCTCGGTGCCGGACGCGCTCTACGGCGTGTGGGCGGCCCGGTCCGGCGGCACCGGCGCGGAGCTGACGCCGAACGGTCTCGAGGGGACGGTCCGGTTCTGTTCCGGACTGACCGCCCTGGACCGTGCGCTGGTGGTGGCCACCACGCCCGGCGGTGACGGTTCGACGTGCCGGCTGGTCGACGTGGACCTCCGCGCCCCGGGCATCGTGCGGGAGCCGGAGCACTGGCAGGCCATCGGCATGGACGCCTCCGACAGCGGCGACGTGCGGTTCGATGCGCTCGAGGTCACGCCGGACATGGTCGTCGGACCACCGGGGTGGTACCTGAGCAGGCCCGGGTTCGTGCTCGGGGGCGGTGGGGTCGCGGCCGTGTGGCTCGGCGGTACGGCCGGGGTCGTCGACGACGTGCTGGCCTCGCTCGCGTCGAAGGCCGACGAGCACCAGCTCGCGCACCTGGGTGCCGTGCACACCGCCTTGCGCTGCGCCGAGGCGTTGCTGGCCGACGCGGCGACCCGCGTCGACACTGCACCAGAGACCGACCACACGCTCCTCATGAGCACCTGCCGGGCGGCGGCGGAACGGGCCGCGTGGGAGACGCTGGACCGGGTTCCCCGGATCACCGGCGCGACCCCGCTGTGCCGGGACCACGCGTTCGCCCAGCGGCTCGCCGACCTGCAGGTGTACGTGCGCCAGCACCACGCGGAACGGGACCTCGCCGCGCTGGGCCGCGCGGTGCTGACCGAGGCGGCGCCGCGATGACCGAACCCGCGACCGAACAGTCCACGCGCGGCCCGCGCACGATCACCGACGAGGCCGTCTGGACACCGTGGCTCGACGACCTGCGACCCTTTCCCGACGACTCCTACCGGCACGCTGTCGTGCTCGCCGCCCATCCCGACGACGAGACCCTCGGCGCGAGCGGGCTCCTCCAACAGCTCCACGCGAAGGGCGGGTCCGTCGAGCTGGTCGTCGCCACCGACGGCGAGGCCGCGTTCCCTGGACTGTCCACGGCGGAACGCGCGGAGCTGGGTCGGGTCCGGCGCCGCGAGCTGCACGAGTCGCTGCGTGCGCAGGGCATGCCGGACGTGCCCGTGCGGTGGCTCGGACTGCCCGACTCCGGCCTCGCCGCCCACCGCGACGAGCTGGCCGAGCTGCTCGCCGAGTCGCTCGCCGACGCGGACGTGTGCGTCGCGCCGTGGCCGGGCGACCCGCACCCGGACCACCAGACGGTCGGCGAGGTCGGCCTGCGGGTCGCGCCCGTCACCACGCACCGGTGGTCCTACCCGATCTGGATGTGGCACTGGCTGCGTCCCCAGGACGTCGGCGTGCCGAAGAACCGGGCGTTCACCCAGGCACTCAGCGCCGACCAACGGGAGCGCAAGGCCGAGGGCATCGCCGCGTTCACCTCGCAGCTCCAGCCGGGACCGGGCGGCGCCGACCCGATCCTCAGCCCCGCCATGCTGCGTCACTTCGCCCGCGACCGGGAGGTCGTGTTCCGTGAGCCGCCCGGACGCAGTGCGCCGGTCGGGCGCTTCGCCGAGCTGTACGCGGGCAGCGCGGACCCCTGGGACGTGGCGGAGGGCTGGTACGAGCAACGCAAGCGTGCGGTCGCACTCGCGTGCCTGCCCGACCGGGGCTACGGCACCGTCGTGGAACCCGCCTGCGGGCTGGGTGCGCTCACCAGGGACCTCGCCGCCCGCGCCGAGCGCCTGATCGCGTTCGACCCCGTGGCCGCCGCGGTGAAGCAGACCGTCGAGAACACCGCCCACCTGTCCAACGTCGAGGTGCGGCAGGGTTCCCTGCCCACCGACCTGCCGGACGGGCCGCTCGACCTGGCGGTGTTCAGCGAGATCCTCTACTACCTCGATGACGACGACCTGACCGCCACCATCGAGCGGACGGTCGCCGCGCTGCGGCCGGGTGGCGACCTCCTGGCCGTGCACTGGCTGCCCTGGGCCGCCGAGGCCCCGCGCGACGGCATGGACGCACACCGCAGGCTGCTGGCGCACCCGTCGCTCGACCCCGTCGTCGAGCACACCGACGAGCAGTTCGTCGTGCACGTCCTGCGGCGCAGATGATCTCGGCGGTCGCCGTCGTCATCCCGGCCAGGGACGAACACCGACGCATCCGGAGCTGCCTGCGGGCGGTTCGCCACGCGCTCGACCGGCTGCCCGAGGGCATCACGCACACCGTCTGTGTCGTGGCGGATCGGTGCACCGACCACACCGCGGCGCTCGCCGCGACCGAGCTGCCGACGGCCCACATCGTGACCACCGACGCCGACCTCACCATCGGCGAGGTCCGCGACCTGGGGGTGCGTACCGCCCGGACCGTCCTCGAAGGACATTCCGCCGCGCGGACCTGGCTCCTGTCCACCGACGCCGACACCGTCGTGCACCACGACTGGGCACGTCGCCACGTCCGGCTGGCGGACGCGGGCATCGACGCGGTCGCCGGTGTGGCGCACCTCGACCGGCCCGCCGGACCGACGCGTGCGGCGCTGGAGCGTTACGCGGCGGTGGTCGGGCGGGCCAGCGGGCCGTGGGGACACGGCAACGTGTACGGCGCGAACCTGGGCGTGCGGGCCGACGCGTTCGACGCGGTGGGTGGTTTCGGCGCCGTACCGGTCGGCGAGGACCACGACCTGTGGGTACGTCTGGGTGCCGCGGGTTACGCACGCCGCCACGCCGACATCCCCGTCGTCACCAGCGGCCGCCACGTCGGCCGCGCCAGAGGCGGCCTCGCCGACCTGCTCGCCGCGCTCGGCGACTAGCTGGCGGGCACGCCCGGGATCGTGCGGACCTTCGCCCGCAGCCGTCCCTCCGCCACCTGCCAGTCCAACACCGGCTGCGGCGCGGTGGCCGGTCCGTGGACGACCGCGCCGTCCCGCAGGCGGAACACGCTGCCGTGCCACGGACACTCCACACAGGACTCCCCGGCGACCTCGACGAGGTCACCCTCGTTCAGTGGCGCCGCCATGTGGCTGCACCGGTCGTGCAGCACCGTGAACCCGTCGCCGGACGACACCACCATCACCGGGATCAGCCCCGCCTGCCGCCGCGCGGGCTTCCCGTCGGCGAAGTCCGTCACCGCGCCGAGGTCGCACCACTCCTCCGGGCCGGTGTGCGGGACCTCGGCGGCGTGGTTGGCGCCGACCGCGCGCCGGAACGCGAGGTCCCCGCCCAGGGTCGCGCCGAGCATGGCGAAGGCGTAGCCGAGCAGCCCGGCGGCCACCCCGCCCTTCGTCCGCCCGGACCGGCGCAGCAGCAGGGAACTCACGTAACAGGCGAGTGCGGCGGAGTTGGCCGACGCGTGCACGACGCCGATCCGCTGCTGTTCCTCGTGGCTGTCCGCGTAGTCGACCAGGCCGGTCATCGCCGCAGGCGCGCTGCTCAGCAGCCCGAGGCCGATCAACCGGCTCGAACCGGAGTCGGGCGCGCCGGTCAGGTCCAGCAGCGCGGCACCGGTGTAACAGCCGAGTGGGAGCTGCGCGAGCGCGGGGTGCAGGGGGTGTCCCAGCCACACGCCGTGCGCCGCGTCCTTGACCACGCCTGGCCGTACCACGGCGTGGACCGCGTCCCGGACCATGCCGGCCACCTTGTCCAGCACCTGTGCTCGCGCGACCCGGTCCACCAGGTTTCCCCACTCCGTCATGCCGTCCGGGTAACCGGGGGCCCACCCGCGAAACTTCGGACCGTTTCCGGTGGGCGCCCCCGGGTACGCCGCCGCGGACGCCAGGAGAAGGGACACCGCGATGCCACTGCGTGCGACCGCGCTCGTCTGCAGTCTCAAACCCTCGCCCGCGCGGTCGAGCAGCCAGCTGCTCGCACAGCAGCTGCTCGACGAGCTGGCCACACACGACGTGACCGGGGAGCTGGTCCGGGTCGTCGACCACGACGTCCGACCCGGCGTCGAGAAGGACATGGGCGATGGCGACGAGTGGCCCGCGATCCGGGAGAAGGTCGTGGCCGCCGACATCCTCGTCATCGTCACCCCGACCTGGATGGGTCACCCGTCGAGCGTCTGCCAGCGGGTGCTGGAACGCCTGGACGCCGAGCTGTCCGAAACAGACGCCGCCGGCCGGCCCGCGATGTTCGGCAAGGTCGCCGTCGCGGCGGTCGTCGGCAACGAGGACGGCGCGCACAAGATCGTCGCCGACCTCTTCCAGGCGCTCAACGACACCGGGTTCAGCATCCCGGCGCAGGGCTGCACCTACTGGAACGGCGAGGCCATGCAGACCGTCGACTACCAGGACCTCGACGAGACCCCGGACGCGGTGTCGTCGGCGACCTCGACCGCGGCGCGCAACGCGGCGCACCTCGCGGCCCTGCTCGCGAAGGACCAGTACCCGGCGGGGTCCTGACGGTGCACGGTGTCAGGGGCGCATGAACGCGGGCAGGTCACCGCACTGACCCGGGTCGCCGGGCGCTGTCGGCGCCCCTTCCCTGGCGACGGTCTCGGCCAGGTCCCGAACCTTGACGTTGAGGTCCTGCGAGGTCCTGCAGAGCACGTCGAACGCCTCGTCGGCCGTCAGGTGCCGCCGGACCATCAGGATGCCCTTGGCCTGGCCGATCACATCCCTGCTGGCGACGGCACGCCGCAGCTGCCGGACCTCCTGTTCGGACCTGGCGACCGCCTCCGTCCTGGCGAGGGCGAGCGAGGCGTGGGTCGCCACGAGCAGGAGGGTGTCCCGGTCGTGGTGGGTGAACGCGTCCGGGCGACGGGAGTACACGTTGAGCGCGCCGGACGGGCAGGGTGGTTCGGCGTCGGACGGCAACGCGGTCGACAGCAGCGAGTGGAACCCGCGCCGCGCCGCAGCCGGGCCGAAGCGGCGCCAGCGTGGCTCTGCCGCGAGGTCGACGCTGACCACCGTCGCCGGGCCGTCCGGACGGGTCGCCTCCACACACCCGCCCTCGCCGAGCGAGTACTGCAGCCCGTCCAGCTCGGCGGCCGGCCAGTCGGTCTCCACCGTGGTGTGGCACTCGCCGTCGCGACCGCGCAGCGTGACACTGACCGCGTCCGCCGAGGACACCGCGTCCCGCGCGAACGTCACCACCCGCGCCAGGGTCTGCGTGACCGACGTCGTACCCAACAGGGCGTGTGTCAACGACAGGAACCGCGCCGCGGGGTTCGCGTCGTCCGGTGTCAGTACATGGCGAGGCACGGCAGCCATCCCCGGTCTCCACCAGCCGCGGTGAGCAGGGCGGCCAGTACGCCGGTGGCGCCGGAGAGCAGGGTCGCGTCCAGTTCCGGGAGCTCGTCGAGCCGTTGGACCAGGTGACCGGTGAGCGTGTCACGCAACGCGGCCGCGGCGGGCAGCCCGGCGTGGCGCGTGAAGGCGTCGGCGACGAGCAGCATCCCGGCCGCGCCGTGGCACGCGGCGAGCGGCTCGTCGGTGAGGTGGAAGTCGGGATCGTAGGCGGCGCACAGGGTTTCCATCGCCTCGGTGGCCACCGCACACAGCGCGCCGCCGTCATGTCCACCGTGGACGAGCATCTGACCTGCCGCCCACAGCGCCCACGCGACTCCCGGCGTGCCGTAGCACCAGGCCTGCCTGCGCACCTCCCCCACACACCCGGCCGAGGTTCCCCGTGCCGGCCACGACATCACGCCGCGCTCGTCGGCGCACCGCTGCGACACCAGCCAGGAGGCGAGGCGGTGTACGGCATCGGCGACGCGCGCGTCACCGGGCAGGTGGGGCATCGCCATGCTCAGCGCGGCGACCGGTCCCGCGACGCCGTGGGCGAGTCCCGTGACGACACCGCCCTGGGCCCAGCCGACGAGCGGATGGCCTGCGAACGCACCGATCCGGAACCCGGTCGTGCTCTCGGCGAGGCCGACGAGGTGCGTGACGGCCGGGGCGAGCCACTCCTGCCGCACCGGCAGCACCCCGGTCACCTGCGCGAGCACCACCCCCGCCGAGCCGAGGACCACGTCGTAGTCGTCGAACCCCAACTCCGAGGTCCGCCACCGGGGCTCCGCCGTCGCGACCGCGACCGCGGTCCGTTCCGCCGCGTCCACCACGTTCGGGTACCGGGTCGCGACGAGCCGAAGTCCGGCCAGGATCCCGCTCATGCCCCCGAAGAGCCCGAGCCCGGCTCGGCGCCGGTTGCCCGTGCGCAGCCAGGCGCGGATGGCGTCGCGGGGTACCTGGCCGTCCGGCACGAGCGTCGCGAGCACGACCGGTCCCAGATCGGGACCGGCCGTGTCCGCGGCGGCCGAAGCCGTCCAGGAAGCGAGCACCCGCTCGGCGGCGGCCGACAGGGCAGCAGTCGGTTCCGCCGAGACAGTCATGACCCGCTCCTCCGTGTTCATCAGCAGACGTAGGTACCGGCGCCGCCGCAGTGACCGCTGCAGGCGAGGGAGCACACGACCGACCCGATGGTCTGTGCTTCCCCGACCGCGATCGTCTCGCCGACCTCGGCGTCAAGTTCCGCGACCAGAGCGTCCAGTTCGTCCAGCTCGATCGTGCTCTGCATCGTGTTCTCCTTCGGTTCGACTCTTCGCATCCCACCGGTTCCCGGTGGTGTCAACGGGTGGTCAGCGCGCCACGAGCGGCGCTCCATCCACAGTGGACCGTTCGAGGTCCGACCAGGCCCTCGCCACCTCGTCGGCGAGCCGGTCCGGGCTCGCCCGGTGCGGCAGGCGCACGAGCAGCTGCGCGGCGAGTGGCTCGCCCGCCTCGCTCCGCACCACCGCGTCGTCCGGGCCGGGCAGCATCTCCTCGAGCACCAGCGCCGAGGCGGACGGATCGGCCAGCACCCGGTCGAACACGCGGAGCGCGGCGACGCTGTCCAGGTCGACCGGCCGAGGCCTGCGCGCGCCACGCGCACGCAGGAAGTTCCAGCGGGGTGCCCCGGTCTCCGCGCGCAGCCTCGCGAGTGCCCGCACCCGGTCCACGAGCGGCGCGGCGGGACGTGGCAGGTCCTCCCTGGACACGACGACCGACCGCGGCGCGAGCACCAGGCCGCCGTCGACGACGAGCCGGGGCAGCCGCCGCCGGGCGGGGAACGCGGTCATGGGGTCACCCGGGGCGAACGAGGCCGCCAGCCTCCCGACCGGCGAGGTCGCCATGAGCAGCGCCAGGACGGCGTCCCACGGGCGAGGTGGCACCCTCGTCGCATGGCAGATCGGCCACACCGGGCGTCCCGACGGGTCCTCGGCGACCAGCCGGGCACCGTCGCGGCGGACCGTGATGTGCCCGAGCGGCAGGTACCGGCCGGACGGCCCGTGGTCACCGAGGTAGGTGGCCGGGTCGGCGTCGCCGGTCCACAGACCGGTGTAGCGCGGGCGGCGCACCGCGTTCGCGCAGCGGAGACCGTTGGGCGGCACGAGCACCTCGACGATCTCGACACCGCAGCGGCCCGCCACCGCGTCGAGGAACGCGCGGTACGCGTCCACATGCGACACGTCCTCGTGCAGGCCCCGCAACGCGTCGACGAACCGCGCGTCGATCACACCCGCCGCGTTCACGCCTTCCAGCACCGCGAACGGCCCGCCGGAGGGCAGTGGCCGCACGAGGCAGTCGGTGGGCCACGGCCGGTGCTCGACGGGCGGCACGCCGAGGTCGTCCAGCACGGCGGGGGTGAGGTCGACCTGGTCGTGGTCGGCGTGCCCGGCGATCCACTCGCACAGCCGGTGGTGCGCCGTGCCCGGCTCCGGCTCCGACCAGGTCGAGTGGTGGTGCTCGGTGTGCTCGGACGAGCGTCCGTCGAGGAACCGCGCGACGAGCTCGGTCACCGGTCGCGGTCGCGAGTCGACGGTGTCGAGCACGGGGTGGCGCCGCGTGGCCGCGCCGACCGCGGCCTGCACACGGCGGGCCTGGTCCACGAGGCCGCCGAGCCGCTCGATCGCCGCGCCGGGCACGTGACCGCTCGCGCGCCGGTACACGTCGACGAAACCACCGGCGAACACGCCGTCGGCCTGTTCCGGACGTGGCCGCGCACTCCAGCTCCGCAGGCGGGCCCTGGGGCGGGTCGACGCCTGCACGATCCCGAGCCGGACGAGGTGGTGCAGGAAGCCGCGCACCACGTCCGCGCCCCTGCCGTCCGGCGCGAGCAGGGCGGCGATCTCCTCGGCACGCACCGCCCCGCCGCCGAGCGCCTGGCTGACGACGTCGAGCGGCTGTGTCCTGCGCACGCGCACCAGCCGCACCCCGGCCTCGGTGTCCGGGTCCGCCACCCAGCAGCACAGCCGGTCGTCCTCGATCCAGTGCAGCCCCGCCATCGACAGCGACGCGTCCGGCAGGTCGTCGGCCTGGGACAGCTCACGCCGGTGCGCGCCTATGTTGCCGACGGTGTGGACGGCGTAGTCGCCGACCGTCGCGTCGGTGAGCAACGCGCCGTCGGAGCCGGGGCCGGAGCCCACGACCGCGACGTGCCCGAGCCAGCCCCTCGGCGTGGTCTTGTACGCCGCCCTGGCGAGGATGCGCAGCAGGTAGTCGGCGCGCTGCCGCATCCGCTTGCCGCTCCACGCGGGGTCGTCGGCGAGCCGCTCCCGGATCTCGGCAGGCAGGTTCGGCGCGGCGTCGGCCACGACCCGCAGGACCGCGGGGTCGCTCGTGGCCAGCTCCCACGGCAGGGTCGCGAGACGTTCCCGTTCCCGCTCGATCGCCCTGGCGAGCCGCCCGTCCTCCGCGACGAGGTCCCGCGACCACGCCGCGGCGCGGAGCAGGTCGCCGGTGAGGCTGTCCTGGCCGTCGAGGACCGCGTTGACCACGGCGAGCCTGCGGCAGTCCACCGCGTCGACCGGTTGCCCGCGCAGCAGTGTGCGCCGCGTCGCGAGCGCGAGGCCGCGTATCGCGGCGGGCAGCTCGGGGTGCGGCACGAGCTCCGCGGTCAGCCGGGCGGCGAGGCGGCCGGCGAACCCCGCGTAGTCCACTTCGGACCGCCCGCGGCCGCGGATGCGTTCGAACAGCGCCGGGTTGCCTGCCTTCGCCAGCACCGTGACGGGCAGCGCCGCCACGCGCAGCAGTCCGGCGGGGCCGGTGAACGAGCCGTCAGCGCACATCGTCGCCGCCGTCGCGGAGTGCCTCGGTGAGCAGGGCCTGCCTGCCGAAGCTGAGTCCGGCCCGGTTCCAGCTGAACACCACGTACCACGCGACGGCACGGTCGCGGTCGGTGTCGTGCAGGGAGGCCGCCCAGTCGGCCGCCGGTGACGCCACTCCCGTCGCGTGCGTCGCGGCGAGCTGCCGGACCTCGTCCTCCCGAGGCACGTCCGACCGCCGCCACCAGCCACGCAGCCCGGCCTTGACGGCGTCCGACGCGGTTACGGCCGTCGGAAGGGCTCTGCCGGTCTCGACGACCTGCGCCCAGACCCCGTGCTCGCGCTCGCCGCCGATCCCCATCGCGTCGAACACGTGGCGCAGCATGGTGAACGACAGCGCCCACGCGGGTGTCCGACGTGGACCGGCGTGGAACCGCAGCCAGGTCGTCGCGTCCACGGTGAACATCCGGTGCGCGTGGCGCATCGGGCCATGGCCGCCGAACTTGTGCTCCTCCGGTTCGTAGGCCCCCGGTACGATGTCGTCGACCAGACCCTCGGCAGACCAGCGACGCGCCAGCTCGTCCAGTGCCGCCCCGACGACGTGCTCGTGCCCCGGCGCGGGCCGGAACCGCACCCGCAGCCCGGGGGGCTTGCTCATGAAGAAGAAGTCGTCGACGAGCCGCCGGTCGCGCCACTGGTCCACCACGGAGGACAGCTCACGGAACAACTCCCCAGGTCGCCCGGCCGACGGCGCGAGACCGAGCTGGACCCAGCTGTCGGTGGACTTCGCGTCGCGGAGGGTGCTCGTCATTTTTCCCCCGTATTCGTCGGCATTCCGAGGCGAACGTAACACCGGCGGCACGACGGCCGTCGAAACAATACGGAGGCAGATCCCGCATGCCCGTCCTTAGCGGGGCGATAATCACTGGACCGGACGTTTCGACCTGTCGCGTCGACACGCTGCGTATCGACGGACTACCCCCGTTCGGGCGCGTTTGGGGCTAGCCGAAAAGGTAAGGCAACGCGTGGTATGTCACGGTCAGGCTGATCACGGTCGGGTCGGCGGCGCCGGCGGGTCAGCCGTTGGAGTGACGGACACCGGTTAGTACGGTTTCCGCTTGAGTTAACGGAACATGTACGTATGGTGTAGATCAACCTTGACACAGCCAATTGCACGCGCGGCATCCGGGGGGGTTCCCACAATCGCCCGCACGACCACATTTGGCCCGATTCGCCACGCATTCCTGAAAGTGGGAAGATGAGCAGTCCCGACCCGACCGGACCCGCGAGGCCCGTGCGCGCACCGAGATCGCTCCGGGTGGACGTCGAGGACTCGGTGATCGTCCCGCTGCCGACCTCCTACCCCGCCTCGCTCCTCGGCAGGCTGCGTGACGTGACCGACCTGCGTGCGCTGCCCGAGGAGGACCTGCCCGGTCTCGCCGAGGAGATCCGGGACGTGCTGGTCTCGACGGTCACCCGCACCGGCGGCCACCTCGGCTCCAACCTCGGCGTCGTCGAGCTGACCATCGCCCTGCACCGCGTCTTCTCCTCGCCGGAGGACGCGATCGTGTTCGACACCGGCCACCAGAGCTACGTGCACAAGCTCCTCACCGGGCGCGGTCCCCACTTCGAGCAGCTGCGCAGGCCGGGCGGCCTGTCCGGCTACCCGAGCCGCGCCGAGTCACCGCACGACCTCGTGGAGAACTCGCACGCCTCCGCCGCGCTGTCCTACGCCGACGGCCTGTCCCGCGGGTTCGCACTGGCTCCGGGACGGCACCGGCACGTGGTCGCCGTGGTCGGCGACGGGGCGCTCACCGGGGGGATGTGCTGGGAGGCCCTCAACAACATCGCGACGTCCGACCGGGCCGTGGTGATCGTGCTCAACGACAACGGCCGCTCCTACGCGCCGACCATCGGCGCGGTGGGCCGCCACCTCGCCGAGCTTCGCGGCGAGACGGGCAGGTTCCGGCTGTCGGTCTTCGAGAACCTGGGCATCTCCTACGTCGGCCCGGTCGACGGCCACGACCTCGGCCAGCTCGACGGCGCGCTGCGCAAGGCGCGGGCACTGTGCCGTCCGGTGGTCGTGCACTGCGTGACGACGAAGGGCAAGGGCCACGAGCCGGCCGAGACCGACGCGGTCGACCGCCTCCACACCGTGCCGCCCGCGCCGACCGGGGCCTCGACCACCACCCCGGCCAGGCCCGCGTGGACGTCGGTGTTCGCCGACGAGGTCGTGCGGCTCGGCAGGGACAGGCCCGACCTCGTCTGCCTCAGTGCGGCGATGCTGCGGCCGACCGGCCTGCACCGGTTCGCCGAGGAGTTCCCGGAGCGGACCATCGACGTCGGGATCGCCGAGCAGCACGCGGTCAGCTGCGCGGCCGGTCTCGCCATGGCGGGCATGCACCCGGTCCTCGCCGTGTACTCGACGTTCCTCACCCGCGCCGTCGACCAGGTGCTGCTCGACGTGGCACTGCACGGCCTCCCGGTGACGTTCGTGCTCGACCGGGCCGGGGTGACCGGCGACGACGGACCGAGCCACCACGGCATGTGGGACCTGTCGCTGCTCCAGGCCGTGCCGGGACTGCGCATCGCCGCGCCCCGCGACGGCGCCCGGCTGGCACGGCTCCTCGCCGAGTCCGTCGCGACCGACGGGCCCACCGCGCTGCGGTTCCCGAGGGGCACGCCGGGGCCGGACGTGCCGGAGCTGCGCACCGAGGGTGGCGTCGACGTGCTCCACGAGACCGGCAGGCGCGACGTCCTGCTCGTCACGGTCGGTCCGCTGGCGGCGACCGGGGTCCGCGCCGCGCTGAAGCTCGACGAGCACGGCATCGGCGTGACCGTGTGCGACCCGAGGTGGGTGAGCCCGCCCGACCGGGCGCTCGTCGACCTCGCGGCCCGGCACCGGCTGGTCGTCTCCGTCGAGGACAACGTCGTGGTCGGTGGCGTGGGCACCCGCCTCGCCCAGACCGTCACGGCGGCAGGCGTGCCGACGCCGGTGCACGCGCTCGGGCTGCCTACCGAGTTCCTGCCCCACAGCCCGCGGGCCGACATCCTGCGCCGCCACCGGCTCGACGCGGCCGGTCTCGTCAGGACGATCACGGCTCTCGCGGAAGCCTGACCGGCTCGACATCCCGCCTCGTGCGTCAAACCCGGTCGGGCCGTGGGTCCGATGCCGGGAGCACGGCAGACCGGAATTCAGGGCGGGCATTGTCGGAGGGTGTCGCGTGTCCGCCGCCTTCTTCCTTGTAATACCCCGAAGGTGCTTTCTACCGCCACGTCGCCCTCTTCGTCGAACCCAGGTCAACGACACCCTGTAATCACCGGAACAGGCGGTTTGCGGTGTGGCTTGTCCGCACAGTCACCAGTATGGCTTCGGTACCCCCGGAAGGGAGGTTACTTCCCATTTCGAAGACACGACCGGGAATGCAATCCGTCACCGTCGGAACTCAACCGACGCGATGGGGTGGATACGTTCACCGTTAGTGTTACTCGACAACTGGTCGGCGGAATTCGGTAGTAACTTGCAAGAAGTCCGAGATCGTCACGATCGCTTCGTAAGGAGACATCTATGCAGAAGTTTGCTGGCCGTCGCATGTATCTCGCGGCTCTGGCCGTGCCGGTCGCCATGGTGATCGGACCGCTGACCGCGTCCGCGGAGGGCACGGTGGCCGACTTCGTCGCGACCGGGTCCGGCGACTTCCCGTTCGCCTGGTGCTACCCCGACAACGTCAACGTCGCGGACCAGACGACCGACAACGACCACGTGTCCTTCATCATCAACGGCGTGGGCAACGAGAACTCGGTCGGCAACGGCAACACCGAGATCAGCAACACCCAGGACTCGGCGATCGGCAACGACCGCGCCCTCCGCGCGGTCCCCGACGAGACCGTCGAGACCACGGACGCGACCACTGACGAGGCCACGGACGAGGTAACCGAGGAGGCAACCGAGGAGACCACTGACGAGACGACTGCCGTCGACGCCACGGGCGACGACGGCGGCTGGGGCAGCGGCAACGCCGCCTTCTACGACGAGGGCTGGGCCGGCGCAGGCGCCGACGGCGCGGCGACGGGCGCCACCACGGCGGCTTCCATCACGGCCTCGGGCGACTGGGGCAGCGGTGACGCCGCCTACTTCGACACCAGCTTCGCTGGTGCCGGCGCTGACGGTTCGGTCGCGGGTCACATCACGAGCCTCGCGGTCAACTACAGCGACGGCTGGGGCGGTGGCGTCAACGCCGCGCTGTACGACGCGGGCTTCTCGGCGGCCGGCGCTGACGGTGCCATGACCGGCGGCGTCACCACCGGTGCCATCAGCTGGTAACAGATCACGATGAGAAAGGCGCCGGCTCCCTGGCAAGGGAGCCGGCGCCTTCGTCGTTGGGACGTGTTGTCGGAGCGAGGATCGAGAGCAGTGCGGACCGGTCAGCGCATGCGCCGCGGCGGGCGCAGGGCCTCGAGGTCCTTCCGGTCGAACGTCTCCAGCTGGGTGAGGACGGGCTCGAGCTTGATGAGGCACCGGATGACGATCTGGGAGACGTTCGAGGACGAGGTGTTCACCGTTGCGGCGATCTCCCCCACGGTCAGCCCGTCGAACAGGCGCAGCCGGGTGACCTCGCACTGCCGTTCGGTCATGTACGCCATCACCCGCAGGAGCCGTCGCCGCACATCGCAGGCGTCGACACGGCGGACCGCGACGTCCTCGGGGTTCTCGAGCTGTTCGGCCGACTTGACGGGCGCGGAGTAGTACTCGACGCGACCGGCGCACAGGTTCTCGATCATCCCGGTGAAGTAGCCGTACCAGTCTGGCTCTTCCGGGGGCGGGTCACACATCACCGCGGTGAAGACCTCGTGCACGACGTCGGCGGCGTCGACGTCCGCTCTCTCCCGGAGGCACCGCGCGGCCACTTCGATCATGACGGGGCGGTACTTGTTGTAGATCTGCTCCCAGTTCACCGGAACACGACCTTCGCTGCCTTCGCGCGTGGTGGAGCGCACTTCAAGTCGGGCTCCCGCCGGTCACACGTGGGAACCGCCGTCCGGGCAGAGCACGCGGACGTGTACCTCTACAAAAGCGCCCCGCGCCAGGGCAGGCTGTTCTACCGAGGGCGGTGTCGCGGGATGGCATCCCATCAAAGGGTGAACGCTAGTGCTGTGCACCGTCAGGCGGGTGGGACATCGTCTGCGGCGGCAGGAGGGAGTCGTCGTCCTCCTCCAGCGCCGCTTCGAGCTCGGCGCGCCGCCACTGTGGACCGACCGCGGTCATCTCGGTGGTCTGCGCGTCGTCGGACGAGACACGCGGTGGCGGCATGCGGTAGGCGAGTACGCCGCTGTCGAAGATCTCACTCAAGGCCTGCTCGCTGTTCCGCAGACCCTGGAGAAGCTCGTTCGCCTTGTCGAGCGCGTTCTGGATGATCTCCCGCGCCTCTTCCGCGGCCTGCGCACGACACACGTCGGCCTCGTACTGCGCCTGCTCTATCAGTTCGATCCGTTGGCGCAGCAGCTCTTCCGAATGCATGGTGCGTTCGGCGGCGGCTCGTTGGGCGTCGTCGCGAATCTGCTGCGCGTCCTGCTCCGCCGTGTCGATCAGCCACTGGACCGTGACGGAGGCGCGGGAACTGGCGTGGTCGCCCGCCTCGAGCGTGAGCAACCGTGCCACGGCACGGTCTCGCTCGGCCTGGGCGTAGTCGAGTGCGGTGCGGAGCTCGTACAGTTCCTGATCGACGGCGGCGCGGTCGTAACCGCGGAACCGAACGGGAAACGCCAGGTCGTCCTCTTCTGACATGTGAGGCACCTTTTCGATCGTGTCCAGAGCAAGCAAGGCAGGACCGGTCGGGGACCGGTCCTGCCTCATACCCACGAAACCCAGATCACTTGCTCTGGAGCGTGCCACCGTCAACGTTGTGGTTGGCGGCGCAGCTCTCCGGGTGAGCGGAGAGACCCTCGTTCTCGCCGGAGGTCAGGGCCGAGACGCCGAGGCCGTTGGCCACGTCCTCGATCGGGACCTGGACAGCCAGGATGCCGATCGTGTTGTCGCAGACGCCGACGTTGGCGTTCACGTTGTGCAGGACATCCAGGTTGTTGAGGTTCGCGACCCCAACCTGGTTGTCGTCGGCCGGGCCCGTGAACGGGGAGGCGGACGCCTGGCCGGCAGCGAGGGGGACCATGCCGGCGGCGAGGGCCGCTGCGCCGATGATGACCTTCTTCAACACGGGAATACAGACCTTTCTGTGGTGGACGACGGATTCTGACCGTCGAGGGGGAGAAAAACGATCACTTGGACTGGAAAGTGCCGCCGTCGGTGTTCTCGTTCGCGGCACAGCTCTCCGGCGCGGCGCTCGCGCCGGTGTTGGTGCCGGAGGACAGGAGGTTCAGGCCGAGGCCGTTGAGCGCGTGGTCAACCGGCACCTGGACAGCCCCGACACCGATGGTGTTGTCGCAGACGCCCACGTTGACGTTGACGTTGTGCAGGACATCCACGTTGTTGGCGTTCACAAGGCCGACCTGGTTGTCGTCGCCCGAGGCGCCGGGGAAGCCACCGGCGTGGGTGCCCTCCGCAGAGGCGAACCCGCTCAGCATCACCATGCCGGCGGCCGCGCCGAGGGTGGCAAAGCCGATCTTCTTGATCATAGTGTCGAGATTCCCTACGTTTGATAGCAACGGTCAATAATCCGGATCGATCTTGCTCGACCGAGACGAGACCATAGCGCGGCAAAGTTCCCGCATTCCAGCTCCGTAATACCTTTGAACCGTGTAATCCCTCATTGATGTTGTCTTAGCGGGTTGACGACCAAATCTCATGACTCTACGAAGCGCTCGGCGACACGAATGGGTGGTTAATTACCCAGAGGTGCTCGCGCCACGAACCGTTGAGTAGGCGTCTGACGACAACCGACCGAAGAGGACCCCGCACCTCGTCCTGAACGGACACTCCCCGTTCGCGCACACCCGCCCGACCGGAAGGCCCCCGTGACGCGGTCCGTAGAGTGTGTCCGCAATGGACTGTCCACAAAGGAGATCGGGACGCATGAGCCGCCGGAACGTGGTCAGCCGGTCGTACGACCACGGGTCGACCGGCCGGGACGGCGGAACACCGCCTGTGCGCACACTCTCGACACCCGGTCGGGCGGCTGTCAGGATGGAAGGTCGACGTCGGGCCTGGGAGTATCAACGATGATGGTCGATCGGCTGCGGGTTAACCATCTGGTGGATCCGGTGGGGATCGACGATCCGACACCGGTGCTGAGCTGGCGGCTCGGGGCGCCGGACGGCGGCCACCGGCAGACGGCGTACCAGCTGCGGGTCGATACGGGAACAGTCGTCTGGTACACCGGCAAAGTCGTCTCCGGCCAGTCCGTCAACGTGCCCTACGACGGACCGGCGCCCACGTCCCGGCAGCGGTTCTCCTGGCGGGTACAGGTGTGGGACGAGCAGGACGTGGTGTCCGAGTGGTCCAAGGACGCCGTCTGGGAGATGGGCCTGCTCGCCCACGCCGACTGGCACGCGCACTGGATCGCCGACCCCGCCGCGGTGCCGAGGATCCAGGACCCGCTCGTCATCCGGTTCACCGCGCGGCAGACGCGGTTCCTCCGGCTGGACGTCACCCGGCTCGGCAGGCCGCTGCAGGAGGGGTGGCCGGACCCGGTCTCGCGGCTGCAGCTCGCCGAGCTCCAGGTGTTCGGCGGTGGAACCCTGCTTTCGCAACGGAAGCGGGTCACCGCGTCCGAGGCCTACACCGCGTCCGGCGTGTGGGGTCCCGAGTTCCTCACCGACGGCACGCTGCACTCCAACGCCGACCCGCGCGGCTACACCAGCCTCGAGCGGCACCAGCAGGACCTCGACTCCTCGATCTGGGTCGAGGTCGACCTCGGCGGCAGCGCCGTCGCGGACGAGGTGCGGCTCTACCCGCGCACCGACACGCACACGCCGGACGGCGGCGTCGCCAACTTCCCCGAGTCGTTCACCCTCCAGACCCGCAACGCCGCGTCGGATCCCTGGACCGTGGCCTTCCGCGGCACCGGGCAGGCCGCGCCGGAGCCGTGGCGGCCGCCGCCGGGACTTCCCCTGCTGGCACGCACGTTCACGGTCGACAAGCCCGTGACCAGCGCACGCCTCTACGCGGTCGGCCTCGGCGTGTGCGAGCTGCGGCTCAACGGCGCCAAGGTCGGCGACGCCGTGCTCGAGCCCGCGTACACCGACTACCGCAAGCGGGTCGTCTACTCGACCTACGACGTGACGAGCGCCGTGCGCACCGGCGACAACACGATCGGGGTCATGCTCGGCCACGGCATCCAGGACGTGCAGGGCGGCACCGGCCGCTACACCAAGTTCACCGGCTCGCTGGGCTTCATGAAAGCCCTGGTGCAGCTGGAGGTCACGCACCCGGACGGCACGCGGACCGAGGTCGTCAGCGACGGGCAGTGGCGGGCCGAGACCGGCCCGACGACCTTCACGAACTGGTTCGGCGGCGAGGACTACGACGCCCGCCGCGAGTTCCCCGGCTGGGACGGCCCCGGCGCGAACCACCAGACCTGGCGGGTCGCGCAGGACCTCGGGACGCCGACCGAGGTGCTGAGCGCGCAGGAACCGCCGCCCGTCCGCGTGAAGGAGACGATCAGCGCGGCCACGGGCACCGAGGTCGCGCCGGGGGTGTGGCTGTACGACATGGGCCGCAACCTCGCGGGCTGGCCGGAGGTCACCCTGCGGGGTGCCGCGGGCAGGACGGCGTGGCTCACCCCTGGTGAGAAGCTCGCCAACGGGCGCGTCACCCAGTCCGAGGTCGGCGAGCCGGTGTACTTCCGGTTCACGCCCGCGACCGACGAGGCGACCTGGCACCCGCGTTTCATGTACTACGGCTTCCGCTACCTGGAGATCAGCGGCCTGGCGGCGGCCCCGGCCCCGCAGGACGTGCGGGCGCACGTCCTGCGGGCCGACAACGTCGCGGTCGGCACGATCTCGACGTCCAACAGCACCCTGAACTCGGTGTACACGCTGGTCGAGCGCGCGGTCGCGAGCAACATGTTCTCCGTGCTCACCGACTGCCCGCACCGCGAGAAGCTCGGCTGGCTCGAGGAGACCCACCTGCTGTACGACACCGTGGCGGCGAGCTTCGACGTGGCCTCGTACTACCGCGCGATCGCCCGCGACATCCGTGACGCCCAGCTGGACAACGGGATGGTGCCGGACATCGCGCCGGAGTACACCGTGTTCGACGGCGGCTTCCGCGACGACCCGAACTGGGGCGGCGCGATGGTCATGGTGCCGTACAAGCACTACCGGACCTACGGCGACGTCGGGCCGCTCCGCGACGGCTACCAGGCGATGGTCCGCTACATGAACTACCTGGCGAGCCGGGCGGACGGCCACCTGCTCGACTACGGCCTCGGCGACTGGGGCGCGGCCGACGAGTCGACACCGGTCGGGCTCGTGGTGAGCAGTGCCTACCACCGGTTCGCGACGGCCATGGCCGAGATCTCGGACGCCGTCGGCGAGGACGCCACGCGGTACCGGACGCTGGCGGCCGACATCCGCGTGGCGTTCAACGCGGCGTACTTCGACAAGGCGGCCGGGCGCTACGGGTCGGGCAGCCAGTCGAGCAACGCGCTGCCGCTGGCGGCCGGGCTGGTGCCGGACGAGCACCGCGCGACCGTGCTGGCGGCGTTGAAGGCCGACATAGCCAACCGGGGCGGCCACCTGTCCACGGGCGAGGTCGGCCTGCGTGCCCTGTTCGACGTGCTCGGCGAGGCGGGCGACGCGGACACCGTCCTGACCATGGCGCTGAACGCGACCGCGCCGAGCTATGCCGCGATGCTGGCGTCGGGCGCGACGACGCTGCCGGAGTTCTGGGACGGGCGCGGGTCGCAGAACCACTTCATGATGGGTGCGATCAACGACTGGTCGTACCGCTACCTCGCCGGCATCCGTCCCGTCGAGCCCGGCTACCGGCGGTTCGTGATCGCGCCGTTGATACCGACCTCGCTCGACCAGGTGTCGGCGTCGTGGGAGGGCCCGTACGGGCCTATCCACAGCGCCTGGCGCAAGACGGCCACGGGGGTGCGCCTGTCGGTCGTCGTACCCGCGAACACCGAGGCCGAGGTCCGCCTCCCGAACGAGAACCCCCTGGTGCTGCCCGGCGGCACGCACGAGCTGACCTCGGCCGACTGATGTCGGCGGAGCACGCCGCCCGCTACGTCTCGGTCAGCTCGCCGTCGGCCAGGGTCAGCCACCGCGTCACGCCGATGTCGGCGAGGAACCGGTCGTCGTGGCTGACCGCGACGAACGCGCCTTGGTAGGCGTTCAGCGCGCTGGTCAGCTGGGCCACGCTCACGAGGTCGAGGTTGTTCGTCGGCTCGTCCAGCAGCAGGAGCCGGGGCGGCGGCTCGGCAAGGAGCACGCACAGGAGCGTCGCCCGCAGCCGCTCGCCACCCGAGAGCACACCGACCGGCAGCTGGGCCCGCTCCTCCGGGAAGAGGAACCGGGCCAGCAGGTGCCTCGTCTCCGTCTCCCCCAGCCCGGGGGCGAACGCACGCAGGTTCTCCAGCGTGCCGCGGTCGAGGTCCAGCAGGTCGAGGCGTTGCGACAGGTACGCGACCCTGCCTTCCGCCCGGTTCACCACGCCGCTCTCCGGCGCCAGGTCGCCGCTCATCACCCGCAGCAGCGTCGACTTGCCCGCGCCATTGGCACCTGTCAGCGCGATCCGCTCCGGCCCCCGGATCGCGAGCGTCAGCCCGGTGAACAGGTCACGCACGCGGAGCCCCTCGCCGTGGAAGACGGTGCGACCTGCCGGCACCGTCGTGGCAGGCAGGGTCAGCGCGAGCGTGTCGTCCTCCCGCAACGCGCGGTCCGCCTCGGCGAGCCTGGCCCGCGCGCCGTCGACGCGCTGTCCGTGCAGGTCGTTCGCCCGGCCCGCGGACTCCTGGGCACGCCGTTTCAGGCCGCCCTGCACGATCCTCGGGATGTCGGTGTTGGTGCGGGCCGCGTTGCTCGCCCGCTTCTGCGCACGTTCGCGGGCCTGCTGCAGCTCCCGCTTCTCGCGCTTCAGCTCCTGCTCGGCGTCGCGGTAGTTCTTCTCGGCGACCTCGCGTGCCGCCTGCCTGGCCACCTCGTACGCGGAGAAGTCGCCGCCGAAGAAGGTGATGCCGTCGGCGTCCAGCTCGGCGATGCGGTCCATGCGGTCGAGGAGCGCCCGGTCGTGGCTCACCAGCAGCAGGCACCCCGGCCACGAGCCGAGCACGTCGTGGAGGCGCGCCCGCGCGTCGCGGTCGAGGTTGTTGGTCGGCTCGTCGAGCAGCAGGACGTCCGGGCGCTTCAGCAGCTGCGCGGCCAGGCCGAGCGAGACGACCTGGCCGCCGCTGAGGGTGCCGAGCGGCCGGTCGAGCGGGAGGTCGCCCATGCCGAGCCGGTCGAGCTGGGCTCGGGCACGTTCCTCGATGTCCCAGTCGTTCCCGACGGCGGTGAAGTGCGCCTCGCTCGCGTCCCCGGCCTCGATGGCGGCCAGCGCGGCCACGACCGGGGCGATCTCCAGCACCTCGGCGACGGTCAGGGACCCGGTCAGCGGCAGTGTCTGGGGTAGGTACCCGAGCAGGCCGTCGACCGTGACGGAGCCGCTGTCCGGCTCGTACTCCCCGGCGACCAGGCGCAGCAGCGTCGACTTGCCCGCGCCGTTGGGCGCGACGAGGCCGGTGCGTCCCGTGCCGACGGAGAAGGAGAGGTCGCTGAACACGGGCGTGCCGTCCGGCCAGGAGAAGGACAGGTTCGTACAGACGATCTTGGACATGCCTCCGCGATCCCGCTCCCCTTCCCGGCCTCGACGACAGCGGCTACCTCACCGACCAGGCCGCGCGGACCGCGTCGCACGCCGTGGGCACGCGGTCGGACAGTGCGGTCACCAGGTCGGCCACGGCAGGGCGGAGCCCGGCCATGCGGGCCAGCACCCAGTCGTAGACCTCCTGGTTGACCTCGGCCCCGAGGAACCTCTCCCACAGGATGTCGTGTTCGTCGTCCGGTGTCTTCCCGAATTTCCGCAGCCACCTGCGCCCCTCGCGGGACAGCTCCGGTGCCGGGCCCGTCGGCACGTCACCCAGGTACTCGCCCGCCTCGGCGAGCGCGCCGAGGCAGTCCTCGAGGATGTCGTCCGGCGGCGGCCGCTCACGCAACACGCGGACGAGCCAGGCGAAGGCGTCCGGGCTCGCGGGCCACACCGACGTCTGGTGCACGATCGCGCTGGAGAAGTGCCGCGCTGCCCCGCGCTGGGCCTCGTGGTCGTCGTCGAGCAGGGCGGTCAGGTGGCCCGGGGTGTCCCGGGCGCTGCCGTAGGCGTGCGGCCAGGTCGTCCACTCGGCCCTGTCGAGCGCGGCGATCTCCTGCCGCAGGATGTCGGGACTCACGGCGCGAGAGGTTATCCCTCACGCAGTGCGGCGAGCTGGCCCGCGTACATCTGCGCCTTGATGGCCGCGAGGGTGCCCGGGGTCTTGCCGGTGAGGGCTCTGGCCCTGGTCAGTGCCGAGGCCAGTACCTCGTCCTCGGGCACCGCCTCGTCGACCAGGCCGGCCGCCGCGGCTGCCTCGCCGCCGAAGCGCCTGCCGGTGGTCATGGCCTCGTGGGCCGCCGCTGGGGTGAGCTTGCACTGGATCAGGGCGGCCATGCCGGGCGTGAACGGGATGTCGATGTCCACCTCCGGCAGGCAGAAGAAGCCGCGGTCGGCACGCATCACGCGGAAGTCGTGGGCGAGGGCCAGCATCGCGCCCGCCGCGAAGACGTGGCCGGGGATGGCGGCGACGGTCGGGACGGGGAAGGCCAGCATGCGGGCGAGGAGGCCCTGCACGGTCGCGACGTAGCTCTGCAGCTCGTCGCCGTGCCCGCCGAGCCAGTCGAGGTCGAGGCCGTTGGAGTAGATACGGCTGCTCGCGGTGGTGACGAGTGGCGCCGGGTCCGCTTCCACCTGGTCGAGCGCCGCGTTGACCTCGGCGAGCCAGTCGGGGTGGAAGCGGTTCTCCCCGTCACCCAGGTCGAGCACGTGCACGTCGTCGCGTTTGAGCGTGGGCATGCCGCCGAGGGTACTGGCCGGTAACTTAGTCGGCCAGGATCTCGGTGAGCACGTGGCGGGAGTTCGCGGCCAGCGCGGGGTTGGTGTGCTGGTAGTAGGGCAGCTGGATGACCGAGATCGACAGCGCCCAGCCCCTGCCGCGGCGCCAGGTGTCGTCGTCGACGTCGAGCGCGTCCCGGAAGGCCCGCCGTTCGGCGGCGGGCAGCAGGTTCCACGCGACGATCAGGTCGACGGTCGGGTCACCGACCCCGGCGGCACCCCAGTCGATGACGGCGGCGAGCCTGCCGTCGCGCACCAGGAGGTTGCCTGGCGACAGGTCCGCGTGTGCCCAGGCCTGCGGGCCGGTTCTCGGCGGGACGCGCAGGGCGTCGTCCCAGACGGCGGTGATCGCGGCGGTGTCGGCGAGGCCCTCGGACGCCGCGATCGCCGCGCGGGTCGGCGCGTCGCGGGTCGCCAGCGGCATCCCCCGGCCTGCCTTCGGTGCGCCTGCCGGGTCGACCCGGCGCAGCGCGGTGACGAACGCGGCGAGGTCGTGCGCGAGGCCAGGCTCGCCTGCGACCGGGTTCGTACCGGGGAGCCAGCGGCAGACCGTCCACGGGTAGGGGTAGTCGCCGGTCGGGGTGCCGACGCCGACCGGTTCGGGCACCGCGACGGGCAGGTGCGGCGCGAGCCGTGGCACCCACTCCCGCTCGGCGGCCACGTTGCCCGCGGCTCCCGCGATGCGCGGGAGCCGGACGGCGAGGTCGTCGCCGAGCCGGAACATGGCGTTGTCGGTGCCCGAGGAGGCGACCGGCTCGACGGGCAGGCCGGCCCAGTCCGGGAACTGCGCTGCGACGAGCCGCGTCACGAGCGCCACGTCGATGTCCGCCTCGTCGGCATGCATCCTCACGCCGACGATCATCCGTCAGCGGTCAAGCGGGATTCAGCGACAGTTCCAGCGCGTCGAGCAGCCAGCCGTGCCAGCTGCCGGTCGTGGTCGCCTCGCCGCTCACCTCGCCGACGAGCGTCCAGTACCGGAGCATCCGGGGGTCGCGGTCGGGGGCCGTGTAGGCGTGCAGCTCACGCCGGAACTCGGGGGTGTCCCGGCGGCCACGGACGGCCGCGTGCGCGTCGACGAACTGGTCCAGCTCGGCCCCCGGCGACGGCCGCAGTCCGGCCGCTACCAGCGGCACCACCAGCTCACACGCCGCGCCGACGGCGGTGAGCAGCGCGGTCTCGTCGAGGTGTGCGTGTGCTCTCGCGCGGTCGACGAACGGCGCGGCCAGCGCACTCGTCAGCGTCACCAGCTCCGCGTACGCGACCACCTGCTCCGGGGTCGGGTCGGCGGGTGGTTCCGGCACGTTCATGGCCACGAACGTGTGGAACAGCTCGGGCGGCAGCGGTGCGGCGAAGAAGCGGCGCCAGAAGGCGACCAGCTCGTCGCGTGCGGCGCGGCCGTCGTGCGCGGCGGACAGCAGGGCGAGCCGCTCGGCACGGTCGGCGGCATCGGCCTGCTCCACCGCCCGCAACGCGGCCCGCCGCCAGGCGAGAGCAGTCAGCTCGGCGTCCGTCCTCGCCCGCTCGACCGCGATGGCCTCGGCGAGTGCGCGACGGCCGGTGAGCACGTCGGTGATGGCGGGCAGGCCGAGCCCGAGTGCCCGCAGCCGCCGGACGAGGGTGAGCCGGTCGACCGCCCCCGCGTCGAAGCGGCGGTGGCCGCCCGCGCTGCGCACGGACTCCAGGACGCCCTCGTCGCAGTAGAAGCGGATCGTGCGGACGGGCACGCCGGTCCGCAGCGACAGGTCGCCGATGCCGTAGGACGTGTTCTGGGTCACGGTCGATTGCACCTCCACCCGGCTGGAGTTCCTACGGTACGGACATGGAGCTACGAGATCAGACCGCGGCTTTCGCCGAGGTCGTCGCCGGTGCCGACCCGTCGACGCGGGTGCCTGCGTGTCCCGACTGGCTGCTGCGCGACCTCGTCGGGCACATCGGCCAGGCGTCGCGGTGGGCGGCGGGCATCGTGCGGTCGGGGCCGAGCCCGGCACCCGACCCGCGTGACGCGGAACCCGGACCACCCGACGGCTGGACCGACTGGTTGCTGGCCGGTGCGGACGAGCTGCTGGCCGAGGTCGAGGCCGCGGAAGCGCCGGTGTGGACGGTGGTGGGGCCGGGGCCGGCGAGCTGGTGGGTGCGGCGCCTGCTCTCGGACCTGGTCGTGCACACGGCGGACGCGGCGTTCACCGTCGGCGCACCCTTCGGGGTGAGCACCGCGCTCGCGGCGGACACGATCGCCGAGGCGCTGAACCTGTTGGGCCTGGCCAAGATCCGCGGCGACCGAACGGGCACGATCGCGCTGCGTCCGTCCACGGGCGACGGTTGGCTGATCGCCCGGCCCGACTGGCGACGAGGCGCCGGTGATGCGGACGTGACGCTGTCCGGGTCCACTCAGGACCTCCTGCTGGTCCTCATGCGACGGTTGCCACTCGATCACGTCTCCGTCACCGGCGACCGGCGGTTGGTCGAGGAGCTACTGACCTACGAACTGTGAACAGAGCGCGGCGACCTCGTCCGCGTCGGTCTCGAAGTGGTCGTGGCCGGCAGGCACGGTCACGCCCGCGTAGGACACGTCGCCGGGCCGGCTCGTGCCGGTCGGGCGGCGGGGGCCGGCATGCAGGTCACGCACTCCGGTTGCCGCCACGACCCGCTCGGCGTTCGCCGCACGCACCCCGCCACAGGCCATGACGGTCACGTCCGTCCGGCCGGCCAGCTCCCTGATGAGTGGCGCGCCGTCGAGTGCGGAGCGGCGGCGGCCGGACGTCAGCACCCGCGTGAAACCCAGCTCCGCCAGCCGGTCCACGGCACGCAGGGAGTCCGCGCTGACGTCGACGGCCCGGTGGAACGTCGTCTCGAGGCCCGCCGCCGCCTCGACGAACGCCGCACAGGCGTCGGCCACCGTGCCGTCCTCGGCCAGTGCCCCGACCACGACGCCGGTCGCGCCGTGCTCCCTGGCGACGGCGATGTCCCGGACGATCAGGTCCAGCTCGTCGCGGGTGTAGTGGAAGTCGCCGGGCCGAGGGCGGATCAGGGCGTGCACCTCGACCAGCTCGGCCGCGGCCTCGACGAGCGCGGCGCTCGGCGTGAGGCCGCCGTCGCTCAGGCCTGCGCACAGCTCGACCCGTGCGGCACCCGCCCGCGCCGCCACCCGCGCACCCTGCACCGACTCGATGCTGATCTCCACTCGCATGCGGACCAGTATCGAGTGTGACGCAGGACACATCGAACCGAGAACCTGCCGCGCAGGGCCGATCGTCTAGCCGGACATGCCTGATGAGGAGACGCTGCTGCGCCGGGTCGCGAAAGGCGACCGGGCGGCGTTCGAGCAGCTGTACCGGCGGACGGCGCCCTGGCTGGCGGTGCGGCTGCGCCGCCGGTGTGCGGACGACCAGCTGGTCGCCGAGGTCATGCAGGACACGTACCTGGCGGTGTGGCGTGCGGCAGGCGGGTTCGCGGGCGCGTCGGTCGACGGGTCGGCCGTGGGGTGGCTGTGGACGATCGCCGCACGCAGGCTCGTGGACGCGTTCCGGCGGCGGGCCCGCGAGTCCGTGCCGCCACTGACGGCCGAGCCGTCGTCACCTGCCGCGGAGGACGAGGCCCTGTCCGACGTGGTCGGCGACGAGGTCGGCGTTGCGCTGGGGATGCTGGCGCCGGAGCTGCGGGCCGTGCTGCAGGCCATGGTGGTCGACGGCCTCACGGTCCGGGAGACGGCGACGCTGCTCGGCGTCCCGGAGGGCACGGTCAAGACGAGGGCCCGCCGCGCCCGTCTGGCGATGAGGGAGGCGCTCTCATGACCTGGCACGCGTCCACCGAGCTGCTGCACCGCTACGCGGACGGCGATCCCGCGCTCGCGACCGACGTCGCGTGGGCGGTCGAGGTCCACCTGGAGTCCTGTGCGGACTGCCGGGCGAGGCTCGCGGCGGAGGCGACCGAGGTGGCGCCGCTCGTCGAGCAGGTCTGGGCCGGGCTCGACCTGGCCCCCGAGCCCGCACCCGTTCGGGGAAGGCTC
The DNA here is from genome assembly GCF_004364325.1 of Actinophytocola oryzae. Classification (GTDB taxonomy): domain Bacteria; phylum Actinomycetota; class Actinomycetes; order Mycobacteriales; family Pseudonocardiaceae; genus Actinophytocola; species Actinophytocola oryzae. Next base: position 44,610 of record NZ_SOCP01000005.1, read on the forward strand.
TGGCTCACGACGTGGGCGACCCCGGCCATGGCGCCGTGGCTCGCCATGACGGTCCTCGTGACGCTCGCCGCCGTCGTCGCCGACTGGCTGACCGACGGGACCTACCCGTCGATCGCCCTGCTGTTGGCGCCGGTAGCGCCTGTCGCGGGGGTCGCGGCGGCGTGGGCCAGGGGCATGGACCCGGCACACGAGCTGGTCGCCGCGACACCGAGGGCCGGGCTGTACCTGGTGCTGCGCCGGACGCTCGCGGTGCTCGTCGTGGTGATCCCGCTGCTGGCGCTCGGCACGTGGACCTCACCCGTCCGGTGGCTGCTCCCGTGCCTCGCGTTCACCGTGGCCACGCTCGCGCTCGGCGGGTTCGTCGGCCTGCGGCGCGCGGCGGTGGGACTGGTCGTGGCGTGGGCGCTGTTCGTCGTCGGCCCGAGCCTCGTCACGGCACGCGTCCCGGTGGTGCTCGAACCGGCCGCGCTCGGGGTCTGGGCCGCCGTGACCGTCGTGTGCGCCGCCGTGGTCCGGCTGCGCGCCACCGTCTACACCCGACTGGAAAGCTGATGGGAGACAACGGAATGCCTCGCACGGTCAGTGCGGCCGAGATCGCGCCGACGACCTACCCGTTCGAGATCCACGCGCAGGGCCTGCGGGTCCGTGCCGGGCGGCGGATGGCGGTGGACGGGGTGGACCTGTCGCTGGCCAACGGCGTGCACGGCCTGCTCGGCCCCAACGGCGCGGGCAAGACGACGCTCATCCGCGCACTGGCGACCGTGCTGCGGCCCGCGGGTGGCTCGCTGTCGCTGCTCGGTGGCGCGGGCCAGCGGGAGGTTCGCCGCAGACTCGGTTACCTGCCACAGGACTTCGGTTTCTACCGGCGGTTCACGGTGCGTGAGTTCGTCGAGTACATGGCATGGCTCAAGGAGATGCCGAAGGCGGAGGTGCCCGGCGCGGTGCAGCGTGCGATCGAGCGGGTCGGGCTGGCCGACCGGGCGGACGACCGGATGAAGACGTTGTCCGGCGGCATGGTCCGGCGGGCCGGCATCGCGCAGGCACTCGTCAACGACCCGGCGGTCCTGCTGCTCGACGAGCCGACCGCGGGGCTGGATCCCGCGCAGCGCATGCAGTTCCGGCAGCTGCTGCGCGAGCTGACCGACACGTGTGTCGTGGTGTCCACGCACCTGGTCGAGGACGTGGCCGCCGCGTGCACGGACGTGGTCCTGCTCGACGCGGGCCGGGTCGTGTTCCAGGGCACGACCGCGCAACTGCAGGCCGCGGGCTCGGACGCCGACCCGGGTGACAGCCCGCTGGAACGCGGCTACTCGGCACTGCTGGCCGGGGAGGCGAGCCGATGATCCTGCGTACCGAGCTGCGTCGCTCGACCGCGCCGGTGGTCGGCATCACGCTCCCGGTGCTCTCGCTCGCGCTCCTGTACTCGACGACCGGGCCGTGGGGCAAGACGACCGCGCCGTGGGACGAGCAGTGGATCGGGCTCGCGCAGTGGACGCGCTACCTCTCGCTGTTCCTGCTACCGCTGGTCCTGGGGGCCGGCGCGTGGCAGGGCATGCGGGAGCGGCGGTCCGGGGTCCTGGAACTGTTCGCCAGCACACCGAGGACCGCCTGGCGGCGGGTGCTGCCGACCGCCTGCGCCGTGGGACTGGCGCTCACCGCCGGCTACCTCGTCCTGCTCGTCTTCGGTGGGGTGCGGGTGACGAAGACCGCGAGCTACTTCCCGGTCGGGTGGTTGCCGGTGGCCGGCGTGATGGTCCTGGCCCTCGTCGGCGTCGCGCTGCTCGGCGCGGGCATCGGCAGGCTCGTGCCGTGGCTGGTGGCGCCGCCGGTGCTGGCCGTGGCGCTGCTCGCCGGGCTGGTCGTCCTCGACCAGGCCGGCTGGCCTCGGCTGCTGACGCCCGTGTTCAGCGGCCTGGAGGTCGGCGTCCACACGTCGGTGGCCGGGTCCGTCACCGTCTCGCAGGCGTTGTGGTTCACCGGGATCGGGTTGACCGGCTTCGGGCTGCTCTTCGCGACGAAGGCCACGACCCGGGTCGCCGCGTTGCTGCCGGTCGTGCTGGGCGCCGCCGTCGCCGTGCCCGTCCTGTCCGGTGTGGACAGCGTGGTGGTCGCGGACCCGGCCGCGCGGGCACTGGTGTGTGACGACGACGGGCCGAGGGTGTGTGTCACGCGTGCCCACGCCGACTACCTGCCCGCGATCACCGGGCCCGCCCGCAGGGCGTTGACACTGCTGGGAAGGCTCCCGTCGCCGCCGACCTCGGTCGTGGAGATGGTGCCGGAGGAGCGGCTGCGGGCACCGGCCGGCGCGACACCGGTGTTCATCCTCACGCTGCCGCTGCCGGACCCGGACGAACTCGAGACGCGGATACTCGGCAGCGTCGGTGCGCCGGACTGCGGGCTGACCTACGACTGGGAGGCCTCCGATCGGCTCATCGCCGCCCGGATCATCGTGGCGGGGTGGTTGACCGGCGAGCTGAAACCGGTGCCCGGCATCAACTACGTGTGGGACAGGCTGCGGTCGGACATCGAGGACACGTGGCGGGCACTGCGTGCGCTGCCGCCCGCCGAGCAGGCGAGCCGGGTGGCCGCGCTGCGGGAGGCCGCGGTGTTCTGCCGTGGCGAGGTGACGGGGCTGTGAGGTTGCTGGTGCTGTACCTGCGGTCACGGCAGGTGGCGGCCGGGGCCGTCGGCGGGATCGCCTGCGTGGTCGTGCTCGGGGTGCTGGCGGGCGACTCGGACTCCTTCCGGCTGCTCCTGGGGATCTTCGGGCTCGTCGCGGTGACCTCGGTGACGGCGGTAGGGCTGGCCGGCCAGGACCCCGCGCTGGAAAGGACCGCTGCGCTGGACTGGCGCTGGCGCCGGGCCACGCACGTGGTGGCGATCGGCGGGCTGACGGTGCTCCTCGGCGTCGTCGCCGGGCCGCCGGTCGCGACCGAGATCGTCGTGCGTGACGGGATCGGGCTCACCGGGCTGGCGGCGTTGGGCGTCACCGTGCTGGGCAGTGGGCTCGCGTGGTGCGTGCCGATGGCGTGGACGGTGGTGGCGGTGGGCGCGAGGATGGCGAACGAGCCACCCGCCGCGCCGCTGGTCACCTGGCTGCTCCAGCCGACCGGTACGGCGGCGGCGAGCCTCGCGGCAGGAGTCCTGGGGATCACGGGGCTGCTGGTCTACTCGCTGCGGGGACCCAGGACCCAGTAGCGACGTCGGCTCCGCTCAGTAACGCTCCGCGTACCAGCCGGGCGGCTCGCCGAACATGTTCTTGAAGTCGCGGATGAAGTGGCCCTGGTCGGCGTAGCCGAGGTCCGCCGCGAGGGCCGCCCAGTCGATCTCGCCGCCTGCCGCCATGCGTTCGGTCACCTCGCGCAGGCGGTAGCGGCGGATCACCCACTTGGGCCCGACACCGACGTGCTCGGCGAACAGCCGCTGCAGCCCGCGCACGCTCGTCCCGCACTCGGCGGCGAGCTTCTCGACCCTGGTCAGCCCGGGGGTGGCCACGATCGACGCGACCGCGTCGGCCGCCTCGGTCACCCTCGGGTCGGCTGCGGGCAGGCGGTCGAGCAGGAACGCCTCGATCGCCGCCGCGTCCGGGTCGGTCGGCAGGCCGGGGCCGAAGACCTCGGCCGCGGGCAGCACCCGGTCGGTGATGGTCGAGACCGACGCACCGAGGAACGGCCGGAAGCAACCGGGCCGGAACGCGACGCCGAACACGTGGCCCGCGCCGTCGAGGACCTTGTACTGGTGACCGGTGACGACACCGTTCACGTCCACGCGGTCCGCGCCGAACGACAGGTGCACGTTCGGGAACGGCACGATCTTCTGCCGGTACGGCTCGGCGTAGTCCCAGCGCGCCTCCCAGTACCGCTCCACCCACGGCGCGAGCGCGGGCGACGGCTCGTGGTAACCGTGCCGCTGGTACCTGGTCCACGCACTCCGCAGCTCGCGGGCGTCCCTCCCCACGCGGCCGAGTCTATGTCGCGATTCTTCAATACCGCGCCCGTACGGCTCCCCTAGCGTCGCCGCCATGTCACATCTGTCCAACGCGGCCGGGGCCATGGCCGCCGTCGCCGAGACCATCACCGCCGACCAGCTCGCCGAGCGCACGCCCTGCACCGACTACGACGTACGCGGGCTGGTCAACCACCTGCTGTTCTGGGCCCCGTCGCTCGCCGCCGCAGGCCGCAAGGAGATCGTGCCGCCACCAGCCGCGACGGAGTCCGATGTGGACCTGACGTCGGGTGACTGGCACGCGGTCCTGCTCGCGGACCTGGACGACATGGTGTCCTCGTGGGCGCCGGAGTCGGCATGGGCCGGCGAGACCCGTTTCGTCGGGCCGACGATGCCTGCCGCGGCCATCGGCGACATGATCATCTCCGAGCTGGCCGTGCACGCGTGGGACCTCGCGGCCGCGACCGGCCAGAAGCTCGACCTGCCGGACGACACACTGTCCTACCTGCTCCCCTCGGTCGCCGCCAACGCGGAGCAGGGTCGCGAGATGGGCCTGTTCGGGCCGGAGGTGACCGTCGCGGCCGAGGCACCCCCGCTGGACCGCGTCCTCGGGCTGACCGGGCGCGACCCCGCCTGGACGTAGCATCCTTCACGTGATGCCGGTCACATCTGGCGCGAGCTGTCGAAGCGTGGTGCGGTGGCTCCGACGTCCCGGCCGAACGTCATCGAGACAAGGAGTACACCGTGAAGTACATGATCCTGCACTACGCCTCCCAGGCCGACTACGACGCGATGGCCGGCAAGGAGAACGCGGCGGGCCCGGCGTGGAAGCCGGAGGAGGTCGCCGCGATGGGTGAGTTCATGGGCAGGTGGACGGGCGAGCTGGTGGAGTCGGGCGAGTTCGTCGACGCCGCCGGCCTGGCCGCACCGGTCCACACGCGACGCGTCGGCGCGGGCAACGTCGTCACCGACGGCCCGTACGCGGAGACCGCCGAGGTGCTGGTCGGCTACACGATCGTGGATGTCGCGAGCTTCGACCGCGCGACCGAGATCGCCGCCAAGCTGGACGACACCCCCGCGCCGGAGCACGTGCGCAGCCGTGCGTACGTCGACGTCCGGCCACTCATGAGTGGTCTGGAAGAGCTGAACGCGTGACAGTCGCGATCGAGGGCCTGCTGCGTGAGCTGGCGCCGCAGGCCCTCGGCGCGGTCGTCCGGCGCTACGGCCACTTCGACACGGCCGAGGACGCGGTCCAGGAGGCCATGATCGCGGCGGCGACCCAGTGGCCGCGTGACGGCCTCCCCGACGACCCGCGTGCGTGGCTGATCGCGGTCACGGCCCGGCGACTGACGGACCTGCTGCGTGCCGAGCAGGCCAGGCAGCGCCGCGAGAACACCTGGACACTCGCCCCGACCTCACCTCCGGCCGACGACCTCGACGGCGCTGAACCACGCGGTGGCGGTCGCGATGGCCCGCGGCCCGGCGCAGGCACTGTCCCTGGTGGACGCCCTGGCGATGGACAAGCGGCTGACCGGCCACCACCGCCTGCACGCGGTGCGCGCGCACCTGCTGGAGATGTCCGGCGACACCGAGGGCGCCCTCGCCGAGTACCGCCTCGCCGCCGGGCTGACCCGCTCGCTGCCGGAGCAGCGGTACCTGCACACGAGGGCGGCGGCCCTGGCCACGCGAACGCGACATCCATCCTGGCCAGCACGTCCGGGTCAGCCAGGGTGAGGTCGTCGACCTCGGTGTCCGGCCTGGACAGTCGATGGTCAGGAGGCGGCGGCCCGCTCGTCGGCCGGCCTGCGGCGCAGGCGTGCGTCGGTCAGCCACGGCGGCAGGAACGCGCCGTCCGCGCGGTAGAGGTCGGTGCCGGGCGGCACGATCTCGTCGATGCAGTCCAGTGTGGCGTCGTCGAGGACCAGGGACGCGCCCTTCAGCGTGTCCGTCAGGTGCTCCATCGTGCGGGGTCCGGTGATCACCGACGTCACGGCCGGGTGCGCCGCCGCGAACGCGACGGCCAACTCCGGCAGCGTGCACCCGATGCCGTCCGCCACCTCGACGAACCGCTCGACGGCGTCGAGCTTGCCCTGGTTGACGGGCAGTGCCGGGTCGAACCGCTGCGGCTGCAGCTTCGCGCGGCCCGAGGTCATGTCGACCTGCCCGCGCCGGACCTTCCCCGACAGGAACCCCGCCGCGAGCGGGCTCCAGGTGAGCACGCCCATGCCGAGCCGCGCGGCCGTCGGTAGCATCGAGGTCTCGATTCCCCGTGCCAGCAGCGAGTACGGCGGCTGCTCGGTGCGGAACCGTTGCAGGCAACGGCGTTGCGCGACGTGGTAGGCCTCGACGATGTCCGAGGGCGGGAAGGTCGACGAGCCGAAGGCTCGGATCTTGCCTGCCCGCACGAGGTCCGTCAGCGCGGACAGGGTCTCCTCGATGTCGGTCGTGTGGTCCGGGCGGTGGATCTGGTAGAGGTCGATCCAGTCCGTCTTCAGTCGCCGCAGGCTCTGCTCGACCTCGTGGACGATCCACCGCCGCGAGTTGCCCCCTTTGTTGGGCCCGTCACCGACCGGGAAGTGCACCTTGGTGGCGAGCACGACGTCGTCCCGCCTGCCCGCCAGTGCCTTGCCCACGATCTCCTCCGACTCGCCCGCCGAGTACACGTCGGCCGTGTCGACGAAGTTGATCCCCGCGTCGAGTGCCGTGTGGATGATCCGCACGCAGTCGTCGTGATCGGTGTTGCCGGCGGCACCGAACATCATCGTGCCGAGGCAGTGGACGCTCACCTTGATCCCGGTGCCACCCAGTACGCGATACCGCAACGTTCCTCCCCTTGGACGTGGTGTGCGGACCGTACTGGCTGGAGTTCGCTCCAGGTCAAGTGTCAGTCGACACGCGTGGCGACCAGGGCGAGGGTGAAACGCAGCCTGCGGCCGGTCATGCCCTTCATGGCGGTGACGCCCCACGCGTAGCGGTCGACCTCTGCGGTCGCGCGGAGCTGGAGGCGGTTGTCGAGCACGCGGACCTCGTCGATGTGGACGGTCAGCGGTTCGGTGCGGCCCCTGACGGTGAGCGTGCCGACCAGGTCGTCGCCGGAGACGCCGTTCGCCACGAAGGTGATGTCCGGGTGGTGGGCCGTGTCGAGGAACTTCTCGGACCTGACGGTGTCGTCGCGGGCGGGCAGGCCGGTGTCGAAGCCCGTCGCGTCGACGACGGCGCGGACCAGGGAGGTCTCGACGGGCTCCGCGACGTGCACGACACCCTCGCGGAGGGGGAAGGTGCCCCGGACCGGAGCCAGCCCGAACATGTGGCGCGTGGCGAACTCGACGCTCGACTCGCCCGGCTCGATGCGGTAGGCGCCGCGGGTGGGGGCCTCGATGGTGGCGGTGGTGGTGCTCATGGCTGGTGTCCTTCCACGTTGTCCTGCTGCGATGGCACAACTGTGGCCGGTTGCGGGGTGACCACACATCGGTCCGGTGGCGAGGCCCGATTCGACTTTGGTCGATGGTCGGCGGGTCGTTCGGCTCGTACGCTCGACCCGTGTCATACGAGTTGTGCGGTAAGCGGTTGTGGGTGACGACGGGCGTCATCGCCGTGTTCGTCGCGGCGGTGGCCGTCGGGGACTACTCCTCGGGGACGCGCGGGGTGCCGTTCGTCGTCGAGGTGGGCGTCGGGCTGGCCGGGATCGCGTTGTTCCCGTTGCTCATCAGGCAGGGCTTGCCGGTCGCGCTGGCGCTGGTCGCGCTCTCGACCGTCGCCGGGACCGGCACCCCGCTCGCGAACATCGCCGTCATCCACGTCGCACGAACCCGCCAGCTGCCGGTCGCCGTCGCGGTGGGTGTCGCGGGGATCGCGGCGCACGCCGTGCGCTGGCTGTGGCATCCGATCAACGGCCTCACGTTCGGCTGGTACGTCGTGCTCGTGGTGGCCCTGCACGCCGGGCTCGTCGGGTGGGGCGCGCTCGCCGCGGCCCGCGCCGCGGTGATCAACTCGCTGCGGGAGCGGGCGGAACGCGCCGAGGCCGAGCAGGGCAGGCGCGTCGCCGAGGCCCGCGCGGCCGAACGGGCGACCATCGCCCGTGAGATGCACGACGTGCTCGCGCACCGGCTATCGCTGCTCGCCACGTACGCGGGCGCCCTCGAGTTCCGCCCCGACCAGTCACCGGAACGGCTGTCCCAGGCAGCCGGCGTCATACGATCGACAGTTCACCAGGCGTTGAACGAACTACGCGACGTGATCGCCCTCCTGCGCGACGAGCCGGACGACCTGGCACGGCCGGTGCCCGCGCTGTCCGACCTGCCGTCGCTGGTGGCGGAGTCCCGCGCGATCGGCACACCGGTGGAGCTGACGGACGCGGTGGGCGAGGCGGAGGTGCCCGGCACGACCGGCAGGACCGCCTACCGGGTGGTGCAGGAGGCGCTGACGAACGCACGCAAGCACGCGCCGGGCCAGCCGGTACGGATCGCGCTGGACGGCGAGCCGGGCACGACGCTGACGATCGCCGTGTCGAACCCGCTGGGTGGGACGTCGGTGATCCCGGGCTCGGGGACGGGCCTGGTGGGGCTGACCGAGCGGGTTCGACTGGTGGGTGGGCAGCTGGACCACCGCGTGACCGCGACGGAGTTCCTGGTGTCGGCGTCGCTACCGTGGCCGGCATGATCCGTGTGCTGGTGGTGGACGACGACGCGCTGGTCCGCTCCGGGTTGACGATGATGCTCGACGGCGCGGACGGCCTGCGCGTGGTCGGCGAGGCAGGCGACGGTGACCAGGTCACGGCCGCACTCGACGCCCACCCGACGGACGTGGTGCTGATGGACATCCGCATGCCGCGCGTGAACGGCATCGCGGCGACGGCCCGGGTCAGGGCGAGGTCGAACCCGCCGGAGGTGATCGTCCTGACGACCTTCGACTCGGACGAGAACGTCCTGCGTGCCCTGCGTGCGGGGGCGAGCGGGTTCCTGCTGAAGGACGCGCCGCCTGCCGAGATCGCGTCGGCCATCCGCCGGGTGGCGGCAGGCGAGCCGATCCTGTCGCCGAGGATCACCCGCCGCCTGATGGACCGAGCCGCGACGGAGGCGGGTGCGTACTCGCAGGCCCGGTCGGCGCTGGCCGGCCTGTCGGCCCGTGAGCACGACGTGGCGGTGGCCGTGGGCCGAGGCAGGACGAACGCCGAGATAGCGACGGAACTACACGTCAGCGTGGCGACGGTGAAGGCCCACGTGACCCGCGTACTGACGAAGCTCGACGTCGGCAACCGCACCCAGATAGCCCTACTGGTCCACGACGCCGGCCTGGTCTGACCGGCTGGTACCGGGCGGTCAAGCACGCCACCCGGACGGCGGAACCTGTCGGTACCGCATTGCCGCGGGCACGGTTCGGGTCGACCATCTAGTTGTGCTGGAACTACTTTCGCGCCGCTGGCCGCTCGTCGTGCTGCGTGGTGTCGTGGCCATCCTCTTCGGGATCATCGCCATTCTGTGGCCCGAGATCACCGTCCTGTCGCTGGCCCTGCTGTTCGGGGCCTACACGCTGATCGACGGGATCGCCGCCCTGAGCACGGGGTTCGGCAACCGAACCCCCGGCGCCGACCGGATGTACATGATCATCCTGGGGATACTCGGTGTCGTCGCTGGGATTCTGGCGCTCGCGTGGCCGCAGATCACGGTGATCGTGTTGCTCGTGATCATCGCTGTGTGGGCGATCGTCGCCGGGGCCACGCAGATCGCCGCCGCCGTGCGGTTGCGGCGGGTCATTCGCAACGAGTGGTTCCTCGCCCTCTCCGGGGTCGTCGTCCTCGTGCTGGGCTTCCTTCTGATCATGCAGCCGGCCGAAGGGGCGATCGCGTTGATCGTCGCGATCGCCACCTTCGCCCTGGCTTGGGGAATCGTTCTTGTCGTGCTCGGGTTTCGGCTTCGCGCACTCGGCCGAACCGTCAGCGCAGCCCCGCTCGCCTAGCCACCTTCCCGAGCAGTTCCGGGTCGTCGGAGATCAGGCCGTCGACCCCCAGTGCGATCACGCGGTCCATGGTCGGCTCGTCGTCGACCGTGTACGGGACGACCTTCAGGCCGTACCGCTGCTGCAGCACGGAAACCGACGGGCCGTGGTAGTACGCGGGGTCCGTGCGCAGGTACCAGTCGGCGTTGGCGACCGCGGTCTGCGCCGGGTCGTGCACCTGCCAGTTCGACGACACCGTCGACGCGCCCGCGGCACGGGTCAGCGCACCCAGATCCCTGAACCGCCACCAGTCGAGGCCGCCCGTCCACGGGCTCTTCACCGACGGGTCGCCGTACTCGGCCTGCAGTGAGCACTCGTCCGCCAGTGTCCGGCACTCCGCCGGACCGTACTGCCAGACCAGCGCGACCGTCTCGATCCTCGGGTTCAGCGCACGCGCGTACCGGATGGTCCGCCAGTCGAACGACTGGATCGTCGTCCGCTTCTCCCAGCCCCGCAACGCGGATACGAGCTTCCGCGTGAACGTGCGGTAGTCCACTGTGTCCTGGACGAGCGGGCTGATCTTCGTCTCGATGTTCAGGCGGATGTCGCCTCGGGTCCTCGCCACGTCCAGGACCTCCCGCAGCGTCGGGATCTTCTCCCCCGGCACCGCCTGCTGGTTCGGGAACTCGGGCAACGTCTTGCTTCCGCAGTCGATCGTGCGCAGCTGCGCGAACGACAGGTCCCTGATCAGCTTGCCCACGTAGGGAAAGGCGGGATCGCCCGGCCGGACCGGTGCGGTGTCGACGCAGTGCGCGCCGTTGACCGCGCGGTCGTGGCTCACCAGGAGCACACCGTCGCGCGTCACGCCCGTGTCCAGCTCAAGAGTGGACACGTCGGGCATGCCGACCGCGTTGCGGAACGCCGCGAGCGTGTTCTCCGGCCGCACGGCCCGGCCACCTCGGTGGGCCTGGATGTCGAACGGCGACGCGTACGCACGCGGCAGCCTGAAGTGGTTCTCCGCCGCGACCTGGCGCAGCCGGTCGGGGTAGTCGGTGATGAGGCCGTCGACGCCGTCCGCCACCAGCTTGCGCATGGTGGGCTGGTCGTCGACTGTCCACGGCACGACCTTGATCCCGTTGCGGTGCGCCTCGCGGACCATGTCGGCGGTCACGTACGGCCGGTAGTCCGGGTCGGTCACCTTGCCGTTCTGCGGGAAACCGTGCACCGGCGAGAACGTGGTGGCGCCGAACGTCCTGATGGCCCTGATCGGGTTGCCCGCGAAGTCGTCGATGTCCAGGCCGCCCAGCCACGGCGACCTGCCCGGCTGTCCGGTCTGGAGGAAGTCGAAGTTGGTCAGTGCCACCAGCGGCAGGCGCGGCTCGACCTGGCGCATCCGCATCAGCGCGCCCCAGTCGAAGCTCTGGATGGTGACCCTGCGCAGCATGCCTGCCCTGCGGATCTCGTTGGCCGCGACCTGCACGAACTGTTCGCGCGGCGCGGTCTCCTGCGGCGCGCCCGCCTCGACCTTCGTCTCGAGGTTGAAGTGGACGTCGTCCGCGTGATAGCGCTTGACCAGGGCGAACACCTCGCTCAGCAGCGGCATCCGCGAGCCGGGGGTGGTCTCCTGCTGGGGGAACTCGGGCTGCTTGATCGAACCGCAGTCGAGTGTGCGGACCTGGGCGAGTGTCAGGTCCTTGACGTACTTGTTCACGTACGGGAACTCGGTGTCACCGGCGGTCGCGGGCGCGGTGTCGCGGCACTTGCCCCCCGTCACGCGCCGGTCGTGGGTGACGACCGCCTGTCCGTCCTCGGTGATCTGGATGTCCAGCTCGAGCGTGGTGACGCCGAGCCGCAGTGCGTTGCCGAAGGAGCTGAGGGTGTTCTCCGACCGCAGCCCGATGCCGCCGCGGTGCGCCTGGAGGTCGAACGCGCGATCGCCGTGGCCGCGGTCGGCGGTCGCGACGGCTGTCCCGCTGAACAGAAGCAGGCCGGCGAGTACGCCGGCTGTGTGCCTTCTCATGAGCGCACATCGTGGTTCGGGGTCCGGGCGACCCGGGGTGTGTGAGATTGCCCGGACGTGAACAGGTGGTGTACGCGGGGGGTTAACCTGGAACGATGCGCTATCGCCGATACGTCGCCCTCGGCGACAGCTGTGCAGAAGGACTGGACGACCCGTACCCGGACGGCACCATGTACCGGGGCTGGACCGACCTCACCGCTACCGGGCTCGCGGCCGTGTCGCCCCGGCTGGAGTACGCGAACCTGGCCGTGCGCGGCCGCAGGCTCGACCAGATCCTCACCGAGCAGGTGCCGATCGCCGTCGCACAGGAACCCGACCTGGTGACGCTCTTCGGCGGCGGCAACGACCTGCTGCAGGGCCGCTGGCAGACCACGGCCCGGTCACTGGACGAGATCGTGTCCACAATGGCCGAGGTCGCGCGGACCGTGGTGCTGTTCACACTGCCTGACATCGCCCGGCTGCCCGGCCTGTGGCGGCTGCGGCCCCGCGTCGAGCGGCTCAACGACGAGATCGTCGCGGCGGGTGCGCGCCACGGCGCGTTGGTCCTGGACGTCCGCGAGGACCCGTACTGCAACGACGAGCGCCTGTACGGGCCCGACCGGCTGCACCTCGGCGCACTCGGCCACCAGCGGGTGGCGGCACACCTCCTCGGCCTGCTCGACGTGCCCGCCGAACCGGACTGGCTGGCGCCGCTGCCGCCCGCCGTGCGGGACCCGTTGTGGCACAAGGCATACGCGCAGTGGTCGTGGCTGCGGCACTTCGTCTACCCGGCCGTGCACTCCACTGTGCGCAACAAGCTGGTCGGGCGCCAGCCGGGCGACGGCTTCCTGCCGAAACGCCCCGAGCTGACGCCCGTCACCAGGTTCCAGCGGCCCGTGCACTGAAGGACGCCTTCGTAACGCTGGGCGTTAGGAAGGCGTCCTTCAGTGCGGTCGGGAGGGGGGGTCAGCCGCCGTTGGTGTGGACGATCGGCGGGGCCGGGTACTTCCGGGTCGCGGCCTTCGTCGTCGGCGCCGCCGCGGTCTCGTCGACCACGTCGAACATCGCGCGGCCGAGCGCCTGGCGGGCCTTGAGCGCCGGGTGGGGCGCGCCGAAGTCGGCGTCGTTGGTCGCGGCGTCACCCACGAACGGGCCGTGTGCGAACAACGCGTAGACCGCGCCGGGCGTGCCGTCCGCGGTGAACATGACGCCGGCCTCGTTGCGGATGTCGTCCAGCCAGCCGGCCTTGGTGGCGACACGCAGGCGCTCGGGGGTGCTCAGGCGCAACCGCATGCCGTCGGTGAAGGCCGACGTGGAGCGGATGACGTTGAGCAGGTAGCCCGTCGACGCCGGTGACAGCAGGTCGCCGGCCACCAGACGCGTCAGCAGCGTGTGTGTCTCCCGCGCGGTGGTCTGACCGAGGAAGAACCGGTTGGGGTTCGCCACGGGCACGACCTGCGTGTGCACGAAGCCCTTGTCGCGCAGGATCTGGTTCAGCTCGGCGGACGGGCAGACCAGGCCGCACAGGCGGACGGCGGTGTTGTCCGAAACGGTCAACAGGTTCGCCATGGCGTGCCCGAGGGTGATGGAGCTCGGGTAGGCGCCGTCCAGGGCGAAGATCCCGTCGATGTCCTGGATGACGATGTCCGCCGTGACGTCGACCCGTTGGTCGAGCGTGAGCAGCCCCCGGTCGATCTTGTCCAGCACGGCGGTCGCGACGGCGAGCTTGTTGACGCTGGCCGCCTCGACGACGGCGTCCGCGTCGGCCTCGACAGCCGTGGCGCCACCGACCGAGATGAGCGAGGACCAGACCCCCTGGGCCTTCGCGACCTCCCGCGCGTAGACCCGCGCGACCCGGTTCACCGGGTTGCGGTCGGTTTCTGCCCCTGGAGATTCCGCTGCGCTGGCTTGCGTGGCGGAAGCGCCGAACACGGCGGATGCCGTGGCGACGGTCCCGAAGCCGAGCGCAGACCTACGGTTGAGTTTCACTCGCACACGCTACCGTGGTCGACCATGGACACGTTGCGAGCTGACTGCACGAGCTGTTTCGGCTTGTGCTGTGTGGCTTCCGCCTTCACGCGGTCCTCCGATTTCGCCGTGGACAAACCGGCCGGGACGCCGTGCCCCAACCTGCTCGTCGACTTCCGCTGCGGTGTTCACGATGTATTACGCCAAACCGGCTTCCCGGGTTGCTCGGTGTTCGACTGTCTCGGCGCGGGCCAGAAGGTCGCACAGGTGACCTACCACGGTGTGAGCTGGCACGACGCCCCCGAGACCGGCCCGGAGATGTTCGAGGTCTTCGGCGTGATGCGCCAGCTGCACGAGATGCTGTGGTACCTCGGGGAAGCTTCGCTGCGCACGCGGGAGTCCGATGTGTCGGAACTGCTGGCCGAGGTGGAGTCCCTGACGCATCGCGATGCGAAAGCCCTGGTTTCCCTTGACGTCGAGGCGGTGCGGGACCGCGTCCGCCCACTGCTTTCCCGTACCAGCAAGAAGATCCGCGCCGGGCTACGCGGCAGGGACCGCGCCGGGGCGGACCTCGTCGGCGCGAAGCTGCGCAAGGCCGCCCTGCGTGGCGCGGACCTGCGTGGCGCGTACCTGATCGGCGCCGACCTGCGCGAGGCGGACCTCCGCACGGCCGACCTGCTCGGCGCCGACCTCCGGAACGCGGACGTCCGGGGCGCCGACCTGACCGGCGCGCTGTTCCTGACCCAGTTCCAGCTGAACGCGGCCCGAGGCGACGCGACGACCCGGTATCCCGAGGTACTCACGCGCCCGGCGCACTGGTAGGGCTCGCCTCGAAGGTTCCCCAAGTCGATACCGGGTGCTCACCGCGTTCTCACACGCTGTGCGAAGTTCGCGCGGAAGATGCCATCTGTGCTGGTAGAAGCGGCGCCCACGGGGCTTGTGTTGGCCGTGCTCGGCGACTCGGTCGGGCTCGGCATCGGAGATCCCGCACTCGGCGGGGGATGGCGGGGCTTCGGGCCGATGCTGGCCGAGGCGCTCGGCGGGGCACGGCTGACGAACCTGTCCGTCAGCGGGTCCAGGGTCGGTGGCGTGCTGACCGACCAGCTGCCTGCCGCGCTCGTGGCGCGGCCGGACGTGGCGGTGCTCGTGGTGGGCATGAACGACACCATGCGGTCGGACTTCGACCCCGTCCGGCTGCACGCGGACCTCGACCACGTGGTCGGGGCGCTCGTCGCGGTCGGGTCCACCGTGATCACCGCCAAGTACCACGAGCACCACCGGGTCTTCCGGCTGCCGGGCCCCATCAGGCGGGCGCTGGCCAACCGGATCGGGGCGCTCAACGACATCCTCGACCAGGTCGGGCAGCGGCACGGGATAGGCGTCATCGACCTCGGCCAGGTGCCGGGGATCTACGACACCCGGGCGTGGGCCGTCGACCGCCTGCACCCCTCCGAGCTGGGACACCGCCTGCTCGCGAGGGCGATCGCCGCCCAGCTGGCGACCAGGGGCACGATCGTCCAGAAGGAAGTGTCGCTGCGGTGCGCGGGCGGGCGGGACCCCGGGAAGATCGCGCGCTGGGGGTGGCTGCTGTTCAAGGGCCTGCCCTGGCTCGTGCGGCGCGGCAGGGACCTCGTGCCCTACGCGTTGTCGACCTTCCTCAGGCGCGGGTAGTGCAGGTCGACCATCGCGTTGATGGTGGCCGACCACGGGAACTGCTCGGCCCGCGCACGGGCGGCGGCACGGCGCGAGCGGACCGGCCACGACAGCACCGTGCGCACCCCGTCCGCCAGGCCGGTCGGGGTCGCCTCGACCGCCACGCCGGCGCCGGGCGCCAGCAGCTCCGGCGCGCCACCGGTCGTCGACGTGACCACGGGGGTGCCGCAGGCCATGGCCTCCAGGATGGACAGTCCGAACGTCTCGGCGACGCTCGGCGCGAACGCCACGTCCGCACCGGACAGTGCGCGCGCCAGCGCCGCCCGGTCGGACACGTGGCCGTGGAACTCCACCGGCAGCCCCCGCGCCAGCCTGCGCAGCGCCGGGTGCTCCGGGCCGTCGCCGTAGACGTCCAGCCGCACCGGCACCCCCGCGTCCAGGAGCGTCCGGACCGCGCCGATCACCGCGCGCGGGTTCTTCTCGTGCGAGAGCCGCCCCGCGTACACGAGCCGCGCGACACCCGACGACGCGGCGCGTGAGGGCCGGAACGTGTCCAGGTCGACCCCGAGCGGGATCCGGTGCAGTGCCACCGGGAGGTCGGTGAACTCGCCCGCCCCGTACGCGGAGGTCACCACGACCGTGTCGAAGCGGTTCGCGATGCCCTTGTTCCAGCCCCGCACCACCGGCGTGAGCACGCGCCCGGCCCCCGCGCGCCACAGCCGGGGCACGCGGGCCTCGATCCACCGGTCCAGCCGCTCGTGCGACAGCAGCACCGTCCGCACGCCGCGCTCCCGCGCCCAGGCGCCGACCGCGAGCAGCGTCGTCTTGTCGTTGACCTCGATCGAGAGGTCGTCGCCGAGCTCGTCCAGCTCACGGAGGACCGACGCCGAACGCGGCATCACCCGGTAGCCGCCGCTGACCGGCAGGCCGGGCAGCGTGATGACGAGCCCGGCGTCGGTGCGCACGCGTGCGCGGTGCTGACCGGGCACCACGAGCACCCGCTCGAACCCGGACTCGACGTACCCCCGGCCGAGCGTGTCCACCACCGTGCGCAGACCGCCGGAGGTGGGGCTGTAGAAGTTGGCCAGCTGAACGATCTTCATGACTTGCGCAGCGAGGCGAGCCTCTTCGACGTCGGCCAGCGGACGTCGGTCGCCCAGCCGAACTTCTCGAAGAACCAGATCATGCGTGCCGAGACGTCGATCTGGCCCCGGCCGACACCGTGCCGCGCACACGTCGGGTCGGCGTGGTGCAGGTTGTGCCACGACTCGCCCATGGACAGGACCGCGAGCGGCCAGAAGTTGGCCGACCGGTCACGTGCGGCGAACGGGCGCGAGCCGATCATGTGGCAGATCGAGTTCACCGACCAGGTCACGTGGTGCAGGAACGACACGCGGACGAGCCCGGCCCAGAAGAACGCGGTCACCGCACCCCACAGCGACCACGACAGCAGCCCGCCGAGCACCGCGGGTGCGATCAGCGTCACCGCCGTCCACAGGCCGAACTGGCGGTGCACCCGCACGATGTCCCGGTCCGCCAGCAGGTCGGGGGCGAACCGCTCGGCGTTGGTGAGGTTGCGGTCGAAGACCCACCCCATGTGCGCGTGCCAGAACCCGCGGACCACCGCGACCGGCGAGGTGCCGAACGCCCACGGCGAGTGCGGGTCGCCGTCACGGTCGGAGAACGCGTGGTGACGGCGGTGGTCGGCGACCCAGTGCGTGATGGGTCCCTGCAACGCCATGCTACCGGCGATCGCGAGCCCGACCCGCAGCGCGCGTGTCGCCTTGAACGCGCGGTGGGTGAAGTAGCGGTGGAAGCCGACCGTCACCCCCAGGCAGGTGGCGGTGTAGAAGAGGGCGGCGAGCACGAGGTCGAGCCACGCCAGCCCCCAACCCCATGTCAGCGGGACCGCCGCGAGCAGGGCGAGGAACGGTCCGAGGATGAAGATGTATGTCCCGATCTGCGGCCACAACCCGCGGGGCGCGCCGTGGATGGGGCGCACCTGGCGGTTCGGGCTCGCGACGTCTGCCGTCAGCTCCATGGTGGACAAGTAAGTCAGACCTCGCTGAACAACGCACTACCTCGGGGACAAATGGGACCTCACACGAGGACGAACTCCCGTTCCGCTATGTTACGTGACGGGTCGTAACGGAACTACCGTGAGTGGTCCAGACCGGGTGATCCGGGAACGGTTCGGAGACATGCCTCTCATTTGACGGACCCCGTAGGGCGGTTACGCAGCACCCTTACACAGGGTTCCACTCTGGACACACGACAAAACATAGGCGTTCTCACTTGCGCTTATGGAGGATTCAGCAGATTATTTGCTCAGTTGCGAGCAACAAACCAGCGGGTATGCACGAATCGTGCACGGGTCAGGAGCAGGTAGATGGCACAGCAGGTATTGGTTCAACTCGTCGATGATCTGGACGGGACGGCGTCCACCGACGTTTCCACCGTCTCGTTCAGCCTCGACGGGGTGACCTACGAGATCGACCTGTCGGAGACGAACGCGGAACGGCTGCGTGGAAGTCTCGCCGAGTATGTCGAGTCGGCGCGGCGCGTCGGCGGCCGGCTCAAGCGAGGCAGCAAGTCGGCGCAGAACGGCTCCGGCTCGTCCCATGACGCGGGATTGATCCGCGCGTGGGCGAACGAGAACGGATTCGGTCTCTCGGGACGCGGCCGAATCCCCTCGCACGTGGTCGAGGCCTACAAGGAAGCGCAGGTTGCCGAGGAGCAGAAGGCCGCCAAGCCGGCCGCGAAGCGCCGCCCGCGGGCGAAGAAGGCCTGATCGCCTTCGCGGGTCCCGCGTATGTGGGAGCGCGGGACTCGCGGGTGACGGGGGGAACTTTCTGGTCCGGGGATGACCACACCCGCCGGGACCGCGCCTCCGACGACCGGCGAGTGCCGGGCCTGTCCGCCGTGACCACCGCGCACGGCGAGCACGCCCGGTGCGGCCGTGCCCACGAGCAGTCCGCAGGTCGTACCGGAGGCGCCACCGGCCCGTCGAGGCTGGTCACGGGGTTTCGACAGCACGTTTCACGGAGTGTCGACCGTCACACTCACCCCTCTCGGGCGGGCCTCCTATCACCCCGACGGGTGAAATGCCGGCGGATACCGGCCGGTGGGGCTGTCAGGAATTCGCCGCCCGGCCGCCGCCGAGGTGTTCGGCGAAGAAGGTCTCGATTCGCCGCCACGCGTCGGCCGCGGCATCCGGGTTCGGCCCGTTGTGCGTCGCACGCAGCAACGGCCGCAGCCACCCCGGCCCACCTTCGGCCTCGTTCAGGAATGCGTGACCCGCCTTCGGGTACTGCTTGACGTCGTGGACGACACCTGCTTTGGTCAGTGCGGCTTCCAGTTTCGCCGGGGCCGTGCGCAGCGGGGTGTCCAACCCGCCGTAACTCCCGACGACCGGGCACGCGCCCGCCATTACCTCGTCCACGTTCTTCGGCAGGAAGCCGTAGTTCGCCGATACCGCGTCGTGCGTGTGGACGGTCAGCAAGGCGAAGCCGCCCCCCATGCAGAAACCGATCGCGCCGATCTTGCCGGTGCATTGGTCGGACGACGCGAGCCACTTTCGGGCGGCCTCGAGATCGGCGAACGCCCTGCCCCTGCCGGTCTGCATGGCCCGCATCGTGGAAACCAGGCATTTCCGCGCACCGCCCTGGCTGTACAGGTCCGGTCCGATGGTCAGATATCCGGCGCCGGCCAGTCGGTCCGCGTGCCTGCGCATGTTGTCGTCCAGGCCGAACGCCTCGTGGATCAGCAACACGCCCGGCCACGGCCCCTCTCCCGCCGGAGTGGCGAGGTATCCACGCAGCGGCCGCGAACCGCCCGGCTCAGGGGTGATCTCGATCATCGTCATACTCGGCGATCCTGCTCCGGATCGACGCGCTCTGCCACCGCCAACACCGCGAGGTAGCGACGCGTGACCGTGCCGCCGAGGTCGGTGCGGATGATGTCGGCGATGCCGTCCAGCAGCTTCGCACGGCGCTCGGGCGGCACCCGCAGGTACATCGAGTAGGTCGCCAGCAGTGCGGCGCCGTCCGCCGCGTCGTAGTCGACCGTCCACTCGTAGGACCGGATGCCCGGCGGCGTGAACAGCTCGCCGGCGTCACTCGGCCCGGCCTTCGTCTCCGCCTCGGCCCACAGCGTGCCGATGTCGTGCGCGGACGCGGTCACCTCGGCGAGGATCGACGCGGCCGACACCGGCAGGCCGAAGTCGATCTCCGGGGCATACCGGGCGTGCAGATCGGCCGAGGCGCGGTAGACGTCGTCGAAGGTGGCACCCGCGACCGTGCGGTTGGTGGCCAGCACGATCGACGCGCCGGGTCGCAGGACGGCCGCGGCCTTCTTCCACCGCACCTCCGGCGCCACCCAGTGGTACGCGGTGGCCGAGAAGAGCAGGTCGAAGGTCCGACCGGCCGGGTCCCAGTCCTCGAAGCGCGTCACGTCGACGGTGAAGCCGGCGTCGAGGTTCGCCCGGGCCCTGGCGGCCATGGCGGGCCCGGGTTCGACGGCGTGCACGTGCCACCCCCGCGCGAGCAGGCCACGGGTCGCCTGGCCGGAACCGCAGCCGACCTCCAGCACGCTCGCGTCCGGCGGGGCACCGGTCAGCGCCGCCACGTCGTCGTACAGCTCCGCCGGATACCGGGGCCGCACCCGGTCGTACACGTCCGCCACCGCGTCGAAGGACAGGCCGATCTCGCTCATGGGCCCGAGTCTGCCCGATAGGGTCGCCGTCCATGCGGGACTCATCGTGGCGCGAGGCTCGGCTCAGCAGGACGATGTCGCACGCACTGCGGCACGAGCCCTGGCTCTACGAGCTGGAGCTGGACGACGAGGGCTGGACACCGGTCGCCGACCTGCTGGCGGCGCTGGACGTGAGCCGGGAGCAGCTCGAGGTCGTGGTGCGCGACAACCCGAAGCAGCGGTTCGAGCTGTCGGGCGACCGGGTCAGGGCACGCTACGGGCACAGCGTGCCAGGAAGGATCGTGCGTGTTCCCGCGCTACCGCCCGTGACGCTCTTCCACGGCACCTCGGCGGTGACCGCGTCACTGGTACTGACCGAGGGCCTGCGGCCGATGAGGCGGCAGTACGTGCACCTGTCGGTGACCCGCGAGATGGCGGAATCCGTCGGACGGCGCAAGGG
The DNA here is from genome assembly GCF_004364325.1 of Actinophytocola oryzae. Taxonomy (GTDB): domain Bacteria; phylum Actinomycetota; class Actinomycetes; order Mycobacteriales; family Pseudonocardiaceae; genus Actinophytocola; species Actinophytocola oryzae. Next base: position 65,261 of record NZ_SOCP01000005.1, read on the forward strand.
CACGCGGGTCAGGGTCCTGACCGTGGACACGGCGGCTGCCCGGGCCGCGGGTGTGGAGTTCCTGCGGGGCAACGAGTTCGTCTGGCTGGCCGAGCACGTGCCCGCCGCGTTCCTGACATAGGGGTGCGACCGGCCACGTCCCTTGCGTCATCGGTCCACTGGGGGGAGGAAACCTCTGACGCGACTGATGGGTCGTGGCCGGCCGCTTTCGCCGCCCGGCTACTTGGTGGGGGAGTCTCCGGGCTTGATGTTGGTGATCACCGGCTGCTGGCCCGCCGGAGCGGCGTGCCTCGGCGTCGGCGGGGCCCCGGCAGTCCTCGACGACACCGGAGTGCCGACCGGCTCTGCCACCGGCTGTGTCACCGTGGTTTCGTTGACCGACTCGCGCCGGTCCTCTTCCCTGCGCAGCTGCTCGGCGAGCTGGTCGCGCTCACGTGAAGCGACCTTGGCCTCGTTCCGCACCTCGCGGTAACGCGCGCGGTTCTCCCGTGCCCGCCTGCTGGCACCCGCGATCATCCACAGTCCGAGCAGGAACACGACGGCCACCACCATGCCCGCCACGAACGCCTCCATCATGGTCGCGTTCGTCCAGTCCCTGCCGAACATCGTGACGGTCTGCTCAGCACCGCCGTTGTTGTAGGCGATCAGCAGTACGCCTGCGGCGCCACTCACCACCAGAAGCAGCAAACCGAGGATCAGCATGCTTCCCGCACCTCCTTGTTCCACCCTGTTGCCGCTCGGTTACCCAATCGGGTGGACCTCAACCATCTTTTGTCACGCGACGTGTCGAATAGGCAGACAACCTATCTATTGACAGTGTGGTCTAGACCACACAACATGGTTGACATGCCCGCACCCTGCAAGCGGCTTGTCACCGGTGTCCTCGCTCTGCTGCTGGTGTTCAGCACCCAGTCCGTGCCCGCGACCGCCGCTCCCCCGTCCTTCACCCACCCCGGCGTGCTCGTCAGCAGGCCGATGCTCGACTTCGTCAGAGGCAAGGTCACCGCGAAAGCACAGCCGTGGCGCGCCGCCTACGACCAGATGGCCGCGTCGAGGTACGCGTCCCTGTCCAGGACGCCGAAGCCACGCGCGGTCGTCGAGTGCGGCCCGTACTCGGACCCCAACCTCGGCTGCACCGACGAGCGCGAGGACGCGATCGCCGCGTACACGCTCGCGCTGATGTGGTACCTCAACCAGGACACCCGCTACGCCACCAAGGCGATCCAGATCATGGACGCGTGGTCGGCCACGATCGCCGACCACACCAACAGCAACGCGCCACTGCAGACCGCCTGGTCCGGTGTCTCGTGGGCCCAGGCCGCCGAGCTGATCAAGTACGCGTACGGGAACTGGCCCAACTCCGGCCGGTTCGGCACGATGCTGCGCAACGTGTACCTGCCGAAGATCGCAGGCGGCAACGCCACCAGCAACGGCAACTGGGAGCTGGTGATGATGGAGGCGACGCTCGGCATCTCGGTGTTCCTCGAGGACCGGACGACCTACGACCGCGCGGTGGCGAAGTACCGCACGCGGGTGCCCGCGTTCGTCTACCTCGCGAGCGACGGCGCACTGCCGAAGGCGCCACCCGGCAGCGGCATCGACACGCGCGACGAGATCATCCGGTACTGGCAGAACCAGAGCACGTTCTCCGAGGGCCTGACCCAGGAGACGTGCCGGGACTTCACGCACACCGGCTACGGCATCGCGTCGATCGCCGACTTCGCCGAGACCACGAGGATCCAGGGGCAGAGCCTGTACCCGGAGATCCAGGACCGGCTGCGCACGGCGATCGGGTTCCAGTCCCGGTACGAGCTGGAGTCGCCGCCGTCATGGCTGTGCGGCGGGGCGGTCAACCGAGGACTCGGCCCGGTGACCGAGGTCGGCTACAACCACCTCAACACGCGCCTGGGCATCACCATGCCGAACAGCAAGATCTACACGGAGGGGCACCGCCCGCAGGGCACGAACAACCTGTTCGTCGCGTGGCAGACCCTCACCCACGCGCAGAACCCGAACTAGGACGACTCCCGCTCCGCACGGAGCCGAGCCCGCTGCGCCGCACCGAGGTCGATGGTGCGGCGCATGTGGCGCGCCAGCAGGGAAAGCTCCCCGTCGGTGTAGCCGGTGAACATCTCGTCCCAGCCCTCGCTGAGTTCGGCCCACATGCGGCCGAACTCGCCGAGCCTCTCCTCGTCGAGCAGCACGAGCACCCGGCGGCGGTCCCGCGTGTCCCGCTCGCGGCGCACGTAGCCGCCGCGTTCGAGGCGGTCGACGAGGCGCGTCGCGGAGCCGCTCGTGAGGCCGGTCAGGTCGGCGATCTGGCCGGTGGTCAGGGGTTCCGGCTCGAGGGTGAGCAGGTTGAGGCACTGCACGTCGGTGGGGTGCATGCCGAGCCGGTCGGCGACGGCCTGGTTGAACAGGACGTAGGCCGCCAGGTACTGCCGGGAGACCTGTCTCAGCTCGGCCAGCCGGTCCATTCGCACTCCCGGAGATTAGTTGCGTGACGCAGACATTGCGTCGTACGTTGTCTGCATGACACAGATACTTTATCACGCAGTCACCGGCGCGACGGGTGCGCAGGGTGGCGCGACCGCCCGCGCGTTGCTGGCGGCCGGGCAGCGGGTCCGGGCCCTGACCCGGCGTCCGGCCGCGGCCACCCAGCTCGCGGCGTCGGGGGCGGACGTGGTGTACGCGGACTTCCGCGACCGGTCGTCGGTCGAGGCGGCGCTGAAGGACGTCGACACGTTGTTCGCGGTGACCACGCCGTTCGGGTCGAGCGTCGAGCAGGAGGTCGAGGACGGCGCCACGCTGGTCTCCGCCGCCGCACACCTGCGGCACATCGCGTTCACGTCGGCGACGAACGCCGACCGCGCGACCGGGATACCGCATTTCGACAGCAAGTTCCGGATCGAGCGGTTCCTTGTGGAACAGGACGTGCCGTGGACGGTGCTGGGTCCTGCCGCCTTCATGGACCAGTACGCGGAGCCGTGGCACCGGTCCTCGTACGCACGAGGGGTGTTGAGCGTGCCGTTGCCACCGGACCGGCCGCTGGCGTTGGTCGCGACCGAGGACATCGGCGCGTTCGCGGCACACGTGCTGACACACCCGGAGGACTTCGCGGGCCGCCGGATCGACCTCGCGTCGGACGAGCTGACCGGACCGTCGATCGCCTCGGTACTGGGCGTGGCGCTCGGCAGGCCGCTGCGGTTCGAGGAGGCACCCATCTCCGTGGCGGAGCGGTACTCGCCGGACCTGGCGGCGATGTTCCGCTACTTCGGCGAGGTGGGCATGTCCGTCGACGTGGCCGCACTGCGGCGCGAGTACCCGATGATCGGCTGGCACCGCCTCGCCGACTGGGCGGTGTGCCTGTCAGCACGCCGCGCACCCGAGACGCGGCGTCCGTGAGGACGTCAGCCGGCGGACCCGGCGCGGCGACGACCCGCGAGGAACATGAGGAAGCCGACTGCGGCGCCGACCAGGGCCACCCCGGCCCCGAGCGCGATACCGACGGCGATCAGCACGAGCGTGAACAAGACGACTCGCACGGCTGCCGCACGCAGGGTGGGGGCAGTGTCACCGACCACCTGCTCCGCGACACGCAGCACCCGGTCCCGCAGCGTGGTGCGCGGTGGCGTTGTCTCACGGCGCGCTGGCGGGATACTCGGCTGCGCCGGCTCCTCTGGCACGGGAAGCCGAACGGACCTGCGCGTCTGCGGTTGTTGTCCTGCGTCCGTGGTTCTGTTCTCTTCTGGTGTCATGGTGCTCTCGGGCCTCGTCCTGGTCACCGTTTCGTGCGTCCCCTCGCTTCTCCCGGTCGGTGGTTTCGGTGATAACGCCTGGCGCACGAGACGGTTACGCGGTCCCTTTGTCGGGGGCCACGTTCGGGGTAGATCGGCTTGTGTCCCCAGGCGCTCATCCATCTTCTCTTATTGATCTTGTTACATGCCCGTGACCCACTGACTCGAACGATGAACGGTCCGTATAAATCGCTGAATGGACGACTACACCCAGTCAGCTGGGCCATGTGGCCGATGCCACTGCACATGCATACGAACCGTGTGTGTTCATGTGCAATTCACTTACGAGGGCCCCCGACAGGGTGAATATTGCTTCTCCCTCGAACGGCCCAACGCCAGCCGCCCGGGGATACAGGAACGTATCCACCGTTGCCGCCGAGGACCTTCACTTTCCGTCACGTTTTTGTCAGCTTTCGGAACGTGGCCTCCACTACGCTGGTTGGCACAAATCCAGCCTGGGGAGCCGCATGCCATTCGACGCTCACGAAGAAGTCGTCCGTCGCGTCGAGGAAGCAGCCACCACCGGGAAGCTGGATCTGAGTGACCTGAAGCTGCGCGAGGTCCCCTCTCAGCTCGCCACGCTCAGGAACCTGACCGAGCTGAACCTCGACGGCAACCGCTTCACCGAACTGCCCGACTGGCTGGGCACCCTCACCGGCCTGACGACCCTCAACCTGGACGCCTGCCGCCTGGAGCGGGTGCCGGAGTGGCTGGCCGGCCTGGGCGAGCTGACCGACCTCCGCCTGGGCAGCAACCGTCTCGCCGCACTACCGGACTGGCTCGGCACCCTGACGAACCTGCGCCGCCTCGACATCGACGCGAACCGCCTGACCACGCTGCCGCCAGGACTGTGTGCGCTCACCGAGCTGACCGAGCTGAACCTCGACGCCAACCCACTCAGCGAACTGCCGGACTGGCTCGGCGAGCGGACCGGCATGACAAAGTTGCTCCTGGAGGGTGTCCGCCTCGGTGAGTTACCCGTCTGGCTCGGCGGGCTGACGGAGCTGACCGGCCTGAACATCGGCGGCTGGGCCCTCGGCCGGGTGCCCGACCAGCTCGCCAACCTCACGAGCCTCACCGAGCTCACCCTGCGCGGCAACGGGCTCACCGAGTTACCTGACTGGCTCGGGGACCTCATCGCGCTGGCCAAACTGCGCCTCAGCGCCAACCGCCTCACCCGATTACCGGAGCGGATGCGGAACCTGGCAGAGCTGACCGAACTGCAGCTGGACAGCAATCGGTTCACCGAACTACCCGACTGGCTCGGCGGCCTGACCGGACTGACAAAGCTCTACCTGCACGACAACAGGTTCACCGAGTTGCCGAGCAGCCTGGGCGACCTCCCAAATCTGCGGATACTCGCCGTCGGCGGCTGCCGACTGACCGCCGTGCCGGACTGGATCGCGAACCTGACCAGCCTGACCGACCTGTGGCTCAACCACAACTGGCTCACCGAGCTACCCGACTGGATGGCCGATCTGACCGGTTTGACCCAGCTGTGGTTGCACAAGAACAGGTTCACCGAACTACCGGGCAGGCTGGGCGAACTGTCGAACCTGACCCACCTGAATCTCGGCGCATGCCAGCTCACGACCGTACCCGCCTGGGTAGGCCGCCTCACCGAGCTGCGGCATCTGTACCTCAATGCCAACCAGCTGAACGAGCTGCCAGACTGGCTTCCTCGGCTCACCAACCTCACGACGCTCGATCTAACCGGTAACTGCCTCACTGACCTGCCGCCGCTGCCACCTGTAGCCAAGCTGAGGCTAGGGCTGAACAGGTTCAAGACACTGCCCAACTGGCTCGCGACGGCGACAGAGCTGACCCGCCTCGACCTGGACTCCAACAACCTCCGTGGCCTGCCCGACTGGCTCGGGAACTTGACGGGCCTCGAGGTGCTGGGCATCGGCGGTTGCGGGCTCACCGAGGTACCAACGTGGCTCGCCCGCCTGACCGGTCTCACCGAGCTGTGGCTCGGCAACAACCAGCTGATCGAGGTGCCCCGCTGGCTCGGCGACTTCACCGAGCTGACAGTGCTGCACCTGAACAACAACAGCCTGCGTGAACTGCCGGACGAGCTGGGAGCGCTCACGGGCCTCACCAAGCTGGGCATCCGCAACGCCCGCCTGCGCACGCTCCCAGACTGAGTCGCCGCCCTGACTGGCCTTGAGCGATTGTGGCTCGAAAGCAACGAGCTGACCGGGCTGCCGACGTGGTTCCCCCGCCTCGTGTGCCTCACGCACCTGTACCTGGACAGCAACAAGCTCACCGAGGTGCCCGCGGAGCTGGCCCGGATGACGCGCCTGGCAGGCATCAGCCTCGTCGACAACGAGATTCTCGAGATCCCTCGCTGGTTCGGGGAGCTGAACGGTCTCACCGAGCTGCAACTGAGCCACATCAAGGCCGACCTGCCTGCCGAGTTGGGCAACCTCCACCGGCTCACCAGACTCTCCCTTGGCGAGTGCGGTCTCGACTCGGCGCCAGCGTGGATCGCCCGCCTGACCGGCCTCACCGGCCTGCATCTTCACGACAACGCGATCACCGAGCTACCCGGCTGGCTCGGCGAACTGACCGGGCTGACCGACCTGAAGGTCCGAGGCAACCGGCTCACGAACCTGCCGCCCAGCATCGCGAACCTCGCCGTTCTGTCCGCGCTGGACATCGCCGACAACCAGCTCACCACCGTGCCGGACGCGGTCGCGACTCTCACCAGTCTGGTGAGCCTCGACCTCGGTGGCAACAAGGTCGTGACCCTGCCACGTCACTTCGGCGGTCTCCTTGGACTCGACCACCTGGATCTCAACAACTGTCGCTTTGCCGTGATCCCCTCGCAGCTGGCAGGACTCACCGGTCTGACAAAGCTGAATCTCGGTAACAATCTCCTGAAGGAGGTGCCGCCGTGGCTGGGGGAACTGTCCGAACTCGGGCAGTTGAGCCTGAACGGCAACTTCATCACCACACTGCCGGACGAGCTGTCATCGCTAACGAGACTTCGCGAGCTGAACCTCGCCTTCTGCCAACTCACTGCCCTACCACGATCCGTCCGTTCACTCTCGCGCCTCACCGACCTGCTGCTCGACGAGAACCCGTTGGACGGACTGCCCAAGTTCATCGGCGGACTCAGGACGCTGACCAAGCTGAGCCTCAACGGCTGCGAGGTCGTCGTGCTGCCGACGGAACTGGCCACCCTGACCGGCCTCACCACCCTCTACCTCAACCGCAACTCTCTGACCGAGCTGCCGGAGTGGATCTCACGGCTCAGCAACCTTGAGACGCTGTGGATCGACGACAACCCACTCGGCGAGTTGCCCGGCGCCCTCGGCAACCTGACACGACTCACGTCGTTGAGCCTCGAGCAGTGCCTGCTGACCGAGCTGCCGCCGTGGCTCGGCAGCCTGACCAGCCTGAGAAGGCTCTTCTTGTCGGACAACGAGCTCACAGTCCTGCCGGACTGGATCGCCGAGCTGACGCGGCTCGACATGCTCTGGCTCAACGGCAACGACCTGACGACACTGCCGGACAGCCTCACCAGGCTCACCCGCCTCCACCAACTGCGGCTCGAGAACAACCGGCTCACCGAGCTGCCGGAGAATCTCGGCGCTCTGAGCCGGTTGACCACGCTGGAAGCCAGCGACAACGACCTGACGGGCCTCCCGGACAGCATCACCGGGCTCCTTGAGCTGACCGAGGTGTACCTCGACAACAACGAGCTCACCGCGCTGCCGGACGGTATGAGTGCACTCACCGAACTGAAGACGTTGGAGGCCAACAACAACCGGCTCACCGCGCTGCCCGACTGGCTGACCGAGCTGCCGAACCTGACCGAGATCTCCGTCAGCGCCAACCCACTCGTCAACCCGCCCCCGGAGATCGCGGCAGCGGGGTCCGAGTCGCTGATGGCGTTCATCCGGGACCGCAAGGTGTCCAGCTCCACGCAGTGGCTCTCGAAGCTGTTGATCGTCGGCGAGGGCGGTGTCGGGAAGACCTCCCTGGTGCGGGCGCTCAACGGCGAACCCCACGACCCCGACGAGAAGTCCACGCACGGGCTGATGATCAAGGGGCTTCCCGTCGAACATCCGCGCCTGCCGGTCGACATGCGACTGTCCGCGTGGGACTTCGGTGGCCAGCAGATCTACCACGCCACACACCAGTTCTTCCTGACCAACCGGTCACTGTTCCTGCTGCTGTGGAGCTCCCGGGCCGGCTGGGAGCAGGGCAAGCTGCGCTACTGGCTCGACATCATCACCGCACGGGCGCCCAAGTCGCCGATCCTGCTGGTGGCCACGCACGTCGGCGACCGGCCCGTCGACCTGCCGCTCCACGAGCTGCAACGGGAGTACCCGAAGATCGTCGCCAGTCTCACGGTGGACAACGCCACCCGCGAGGGGCTCGGGGAGCTGCGCATGCGGCTCGCGGAAGAGGCCGCCGAACTGCCACTCATGGGCTCGGAGTGGCCGACGTCCTGGCTGGACGCGGCGGACGCCGTACGCAGGACGCCAGAGAACCACGTGACCCCGGCGCGAATGTGGAAGATCATGGCCGAGGCAGGCGTTCGGGACGGTGCCCTGCAACGCTTCATCGCGACCGCCCTGCACGAGCTTGGTGACATCCTCCACTACAGCGACGACCCCGAGCTGTCGGAAACAGTGGTGCTGCAACCTGGCTGGGTCAACGACTACATCAGCATGGTGCTCGACAGCGACGAGGTCGCCGACGCGCACGGGTTGCTGACCAGGCGCCACCTCAACGAGCTGTGGGCCGACCTCGACCCGGGCCTGCGGGACCACTTCCTACGCATGATGGACAAGTACGACCTGTCGTACCGCATCCAGGGCGGCCAGGCCGACGACCTCAGCCTCGTGGTGGAGCGTCTGCAGTGGAACCCACCCGAGTACGAGGCGGAGTGGGCCGAGATCGGACTCCGGGAGAACACCCGGGAGATCCAGGTCCTCTACCGGCTCAACACGATGCCACCCGGGATCCCCACCTGGTTCATCGCGCGCGAGCACCGGTTCAGCAAGCGGAAGCACTGGCGGACCGGGGCGCTGCTCGGGCACGGCGATGGACAACACCTCGCGCTCGTCCGTGCCGACACGCACCGCAACGTCGTCGAGCTGGCGGTGCGTGGGCCGATGCCCGCCGCGTTCTTCTCCGTGCTGGACGACGGGCTCAACCTGACCCTCGAGCGGTTTCCCGGTCTGCAGATCACCCGTCAGGTGCCCTGCCGGTGCACGACCGGGTGCCAGGAGCTGTTCGACTACGAGAACCTGAGTAACCGGATGGCGCGGACGCCACCCAAGGACACCATCGAGTGTCACCGGTCCGGCGAGGATGTGTCCGTGACGGAGCTGCTGTACGGGCTGGCGCCGTCCGAACGCGACGCCACCCGGATGAGCCTCGACCAGATGGCGTCCGCGCTCACGAGGATCGAGGAGCAGGGCGCCTACGCCCAGCGAATCTTCCTGAAGATGCAGCGCCAGCTCCAGGCGCAGCAGGAAACACGCTGCCCCAGCGTGTTCGCGATCGTGTCGACCAGGAAGAGAGTCACCGGGAGCGCCTACGAGCTGCGGCTCTACTGCGAGGAGCCCGGTGCGTGGCACCGGCTTCCCGAACCCGCCGGGTGCTACCCGATCACCCAGCCCGCCGAGTGGCTGCGCAAACTCGGCCCGTACGTCCAGCACTTGCTGAAGGTGCTCAAGCACGTCGGCCCGCTGTTCGGGCCGGTGCTCGGGGTGGCGGTGGACAAGCTGGACGAGCAGGTCAAGGCCGACGTGGACCTCATGAAGGAGCTGGTCGGCCAGCTGCCGGACGAGGTGTCCCACAAACCGGAGCTGACCAAGGCGGACGACACGGACCCGGCGCCCGCCGCACGGGCCGTCAACGACGCTGACTACCGCGCGCTCCTGGCGAATCTGACCAAGCTCGATCCCGACCAGCGCTGGGGTGGGCTTTCCCGGACGATGACGCCGGAAGGACTCACGCTCTACCTGTGCGACCAGCACGTCGCCGGGTACCGGCCGCGTGGTTAGAGACCGGAGATGAGTGACGGCCGCTTCGCCAGCAGGTCGGCGAAGCGGGCGGCGCCTGACCTGACCGCACGTTCGAGGTGCAGGCGCCGGGAGGCGAAGTTCGTCGACGGGACCGAGAACGCCACCGCGCCGGTCACGCGGCCCGTCGCGTCCGTGACCGGGGCCGACAGGCAGGCCAGCTCCGGTCGGAACTCCTCGATCTCGGCGGCCATGCCGGTGCGCGACACGTGTTCCAGCTCGGTGTCCAGGTCGACCGCCCGGACCGTCGTCCTCGCGGTGAGCCGGGGCATGCCCGCGCCCGCCAGGTACTCGCGGCGGTCCCGACGGGGCAGGGACGCCAGCAGGACCTTGCCGAAGGCGGTGGCGTGCGCGGCCTCGTGGAAGCCGAAGTCCAGTGGGGTCGCGCGCGGGTGGGCCGGGGAGTCGGCCACCGCGGCGACCACGATGTCCGTCTCGCGGAAGACCGTGTAGTAGGCGGCCGCCTCGGCCCGCAGGTGCAGGTGGTGCAGCTCGTCGCGCAGCTCCTGGCCGACGTCCAGCTCGGCGCACAGGCTCTGGTAGAGGACCCCGACCTTGTAGCCGAGGCCGAAGCCGCGCCCGTGGCCGAGCCTGACCAGGTAGCCCTCGTGGACCAGTGTGTTCAGCAGGTGGTAGGTGGTGGACAGGTTGTAACCGGCCTGCCGCGCGACCGCCTTCGCGGTGATGCCGTCGCCCGCCGAGCCGACGATGTCCAGCACCCGCAGCGCACGCTGCGCCGATCCGATCAACCCACTCGGTTCGGTCAACCGACGCACCTCCCCGGGACGGCACACCTGGTCCGCGTGCCCCCCAGCGACACTACGTCAGGTTCACGCACCACGGCAGGTCGGAGACTCACCTCCGGTTGCGGGACCGCCGACGGCACAATGGCCGGTATGCACAGCCAGCCGGCGTGGGAGGCGGTGCGGTCCCACCTGCGGGCGCACCGCTACGAGCTGGCGGCCGGGTTCCCGCCCGGCCTCGCCGGGACGCCGCTGCTGTCCCGCCCTGCGTGGGTGCCGCCCGAGCCGGTGCCGCTGTCCTCGGTGCGGATCTCGTTCACGCAGGCACCGCCGTGGGACCTGCCTCCGGCCTCCGGTGACCCCGCCTACCCCAGCTACTCGGCGGCGATGACGGCGATGGACGCGCCGACCGTGTTCGAGAACCGGCCGACCTGGCGGTTGCTCGACGCCGACCTGGCCGGGACCGCCTCACTGGTGTTCGGCGACGGCCGGTACTTCGACTCCATCGACACCGGGGAGGCCGCCGCGCACGAGTACGCCTCGGCCCTGCTCGCCGGCACACCCACCCCGCTGCGTGACGCCGTCGGCGATCCGACCGATCTCCGCGGGCGGCCCGCCAACCTGGCCGTCTCCGCCCTGACGCGCCGCGGCGACGACCAGTTCCTGCTCCACTGGCGCGACCCGGCGAAGGTCGGGCACGCGGGCGGGCTCTACCAGGTCGTGCCGGTCGGGGTGTTCCAGTCCTCGGGACCCGGCGACTTCGACCTGTGGCGGTTCCTGCTGCGTGAGTACGCCGAAGAACTGCTCGGCGAGCCGGAGGTCACGGCGCCGGACTACGGGACCTGGCCGTTCGCGGTCGCGATGACCGAGGCACTCGCCGACGGCTCCGTCACGGCCGACGTGCTCGGCCTCGGCGTCGACCCCCTGACGTTCGCGACCGACCTGCTCGTGCGGGTGGTCGTCGAAACGGCCGTGTTCGACGAGATCTTCGGGTCGAGGGTGGCGGTCAACGACGAGGGCGCTGTCTCGATGCGACCGTTCACTCAGGACTCGATCGAGGGGCTGCCGATGCAGGCCGCGGGAGCGGCACTGGTTCGGCTGGCGCTGGCCGCCGGGCCAGCACGGTGACCGGCACCAGCGCCAGCAGCCCGCCGACGACCGCGACCAGCTGGTAGCCGCCGACGCCGAAAAGGAGACCCGCGCCGAGGCTCGCGAGCGCGGAGGTGCCCCACACCACGCCGTCGACCGCGCCCTGCAGCTGGATGCGCTGGTCCTCGGGCAGCTCACGGGACAGGATCGCCGAACCGCCGACGAACACGAGGTTCCAGCCGTACCCGAGCAGGAACATCGCGACCGACAACCCGGCGACGTCACCGGCCCCGAACGCCGCGACGGCAGCGACGGCGAGGCACCCGATGCCGAGGTAGATCACCGCGCGGCCACCGAAGCGGTCGGTGAGCCTGCCGGACAGCGGGGCCAGCGCGAACATGCCGATCATGTGCACGGAGAGCACGACGCCGAGCACCTCGAGCCCGTGGGCGGCCATGTGCAGCGAGGTCATGGACATGATCGCGACCATGGTGAGCTGGGCGCACACCATCGAGACGAGCGGGGCCAGCACGACCGGGGTCCTGAGCGCGGACAGTGACGTCCGCCGGGCGGGCGGTGCGGGGGTGCGCCGGAGGGTGGTGGCCGCGCCGAACGCGACGGCGGTCATCACGACGGCGACGAGCACCGGCCCGGCGAGTGCCGGAAACCCGAGCGTGGTGGCGAGTCCGGCGCCGGGGGCGATGAGCGTCGGCCCGACGACGGCACCGACCGTGCCGGCCCAGACGATCATGGCGATGGCGAACCCCTTGCGGTGCGTGGGAACCCCCTCCGCCGCGAGGTAGCGGGACAGCTGCGCGGCGCCGTTTCCCAGGCCCAGCAGGAACATCCCGACGATGAGCACGACCATCGTGTGCGTGGTGGCCGCGGCGAAGGCGACGAGCGCGCCGACCACCGCCGCGCCGTAGAGGCCGCGGACGACGGTGCGGCTGCCGTGCCTGGCGATGAGCTGGCCCGCGGTGAGCGTGCCCGCGGCGGTACCGAGGACGCTGAACGCGTTGGGGACACCGCTCCAGCCGGGGCCCGCGGCATCGTTGGCGATGAGGGTGGCGGCCGTGCTGGCGCCCGCCATGGCCGTGTTGACCGCCGCGACACCGGCGAACAGGGATCTCATGCGTCTGACGCTAGGCGTCGAAGGAGCACTTCCTGAACGGCTTTCGGCAGGCATACTGGCCGCCTGACCAACGAATCGAAAGGAAGATGGGCGGGATGACCTTTCGTTCGGAAAAGCCCCTGGACACCCTCGACTGGCGCCTGCTCGCGGAACTGCAGTCCGACGGGCGCCTGTCGTTCAAGGAGCTGGGTCGCCGGGTGAACCTGTCGGCGCCCGCGGTGGCCGAGCGGGTGCGGCGCATGGAGGAGAGCGGCGTGATCACCGGCTACCGGGCCGAGGTGGACGCGCGGCAGGCCGGGTACCCGATCATGGCGTTCGTGCAGCTGCAGTGCAGCCTCGGCAGCTGCCTGCTGAGGACCAGCGCGCCGACCGACTACCCCGAGATCGTCGAGGTCCACAAGCTGAGCGGCGACCACTGCACGATGATCAAGGTCAGGGCCGCGACCCTGGCCCATCTGGAGGGCCTGTTCGAACGCCTCGACAAACACGGCGAGACGCGTACCTCTGTGGTCCTGTCCACCCAGTACGATGGCGGGCCCGTGGAGCCGCCTGACGAGAACTTCCCGCACGCCACCCCGGCAGAAGGCTGGGCCAGACGCCCCTAGGAGCCTGGCGTGTACAGGACGCTCAGGAACTCCACCAGTAGCCGTTCCCGCAGAGGTGGGGGCGCCACGGCCAGCATGGCGTTCACCTCGGCCATCCGCTTCGGTGCGGCCACCTTCGTCATGCCTGCCATCGCCAGCAGTGCGCCGAATGCCTCCGGGGTCAGCTCGGCAGGGTCGAGGCCCGCGATGGTCGACGTCACCTCGGGGCCCATCGTCACCGGGCCGGACCGCCGAGCCGACGCCACCGCCGCCGCGAGGTCGGCAAGCAGCAGCTCCTCGGTGCCGTGGTTCGCGGCCGTCACCGTCAGGTGCAGGTTCGGCGCGGACGACTCGAAGCCGAACTGCGGCTGCAGGTACCAGCCCCGCTCGGTCATCTCGTCGGCGACCGTGAACACGTCGAAGTCGTCGGCGTCCGCCGCGACCGACAGCAGTGTCGAGCGGGGATCGCCCTGCAGCCGCAGGCCGTCCATGGTGGCGATGCCGGCACGCAGCGTGCGGGTCGCCGACAGCACGGTCGAGGCAAGCGACCGGTACCCGTCGTCGCCGAGGTGGTTCAGCACCGCCCACGCCGCCGCCAGCGGGCCGCCGGACCGTGTCGACTGGAGCGTCGAGTTCAGCATCGTGTAACCCGGCCACGACGCGCTCGCGAAGAACTGTGGCCGCCGCAGGTCCGCATCGGCGTGCAGGAGCACCGACGTCCCCTTCGGACAGTAGGCGTACTTGTGCAGGTCGACCGACAGGCTGGTGACGCCGGGCACCGAGAGGTCGAAGTCCGGCACGTCCTCGCCGAGGGCGCGGAAGTACGGCAGCACCCAGCCGCCGATGCACGCGTCCACGTGGCACCGGACGCCCCGCTCCCTCGCCGCCGCCGCGACCGGGACCACCGGGTCGACCACGCCGTGCGCGTACGAGGGGGCGCTCACCACGACCAGGACCGTCCGGTCGTCGATGGCCGCCGCCATCGCCTCGGGGTCCGCGGTGAACGTGTCCGGCGACACCGGCACGGTCGCCACCTCGACGTGGAAGTAGTGCGCCGCCTTGTGGAACGCGGCGTGCGCGGTCGAGGGCACGACGATCCTCGGCCGCGTGACGTCCCCGCGGGACGCGCGGGCCGCGTGCACCGCGAGCATGCAGCTCTCGGTGCCGCCGGAGGTCACGGTGCCCACGGTGGCCGGGCCGCCACCGAGCAGCGCCGACGCCGCCGCCACGATGTCGTTCTCCATCCGCAGCAGGCTGGGGAACGCCGTCGGGTCGAGGCCGTTGGTGGAGCTGGCGAGCGCGTGCGCGCCCGCGGCGAGTTCGTCCAGACCGGACAGACCACTGTCGTACACGTACGCGAGCGTCCTGCCGCCGTGCGTCGGCAGGTCGCCCGCGCGTAAGGCACGCAGGTCGTCGAGGATCCGGTCGGCCGGCAGACCGGCGGTGGGCAGGCTCACGCGAACAACTCCTTGCGCCGCAACAACGGCAGCGCCGCGAGCGCGAACACGGCCGGGATCAGGCCGACCCCGACGACGACGGCGGTGACAGCACTCGACGGCTGGGCGACTTCCTCGCCTGCCGACGAGACGTACCCGCCGAGGGACAGGACCAACCCGTACAACCCTGGTCCCAGCGCGAGGCCGAGCGTCTCCCCGGCCGTCCACACGCCGGCGAACACGCCCGCGCGGACCTGGCCGGTGCGCTTCTCCTCCGCGCTGATGACGTCCGGCAGGAGCGACAGCGGGAACACCTGCAGCCCCGCGTAGCCGACCCCGGCCGCCGCCACGAACACCACGATCGCGACCGGCGGCAGCACCCGCGCGAACAACGCGCCGCACATCCCGACCGCGAACACGAACGTCGAGACCACGTAACCGAGGCGCTTGCCGTGCCTGGCCGCGAACCGTTGCCACACCGGCATCACGAGCAGCGCGGGCGCCACGAAGGCGGCGAACAGCAGCGGCTGCCACGACTTGTCGCCGAGCGCGACCCTGGCGAGGTAGTCCACACCCGCCAGCAGCGTGCCGATGCCGACCGCTTGGATCACGAACGCGGTCAGCAGCACGCGGAAGGGGCGGCAGTCCCGTACGGCGGCGACGGTCTCGCGCCAGCCGGCCACCGACGGCAGCGGCGGCACGACCCTCGCCCGCGCGGTGCCGACGAACACGGCGACCGAGCCGAGCAGGATCAGCACGCCGACCCCGATGCCCATGACCCGGTAGCCGGCCAGACCACCGAACGCGTCGCGCACGGCGGGTGCGCCGGCGCCGCTGATCAGGATGGCGACGGCGAGCACGGCGATCCGCCACGCGGTGAGGCTCGTCCGCTCGGTCGGGCTCGTCGTCAGCTCGGCGGGCAACGCGTTGTAGGGCACCTGGAAGAACGCGAACGCCGTGGCGCACAACAGGAACACGACCGCCACGTACAGCGCGTCCACCGTGGCCGAACCGGTGTCCGGGCCGGCGAACAGCGCCGCGAAACAGATCGCGAGCGCGACGCCGCCATAGATGAGGTAGGGCCTGCGGGCGCCGAGCCTGCCCGTGGTGCGGTCGCTGATCCGCCCGGCGACCGGGTTGAACACGACGTCCCACGCCTTCGGCAGCAGCACGAGCAGCCCCGCCACCGACGCGGGCACGCCGAGCGTGTCGGTCAGGTACGGCAGGAGCAGTAGTCCCGGCACCGTGCCGAACGCACCGGTCGCCAACGACCCGAGCGAGTAACCGAACCGAAGGCGTCCGGTCAGCCGGTCCCCGACCGGAACGTGAGAGGTATTCGTCATTGCCCGCAAACCCTACGGTCAGTGCCGGACGGCGTCCAGCCCTACCACGTCAGGATGAGACGGCACTCCCCCTTTTCCAACACGGTTCCCCCGTCCGGAACGGACACGCCGGCCGGGTAGGCGTCGACGCGCAGGCTGCCGGTGCCCGGCCTGCCCGCGCTCTCCCAGGCACGCACGTGGACGAGGAGGTCGTTCGCGACGGCCTCGTTGCCGTAGCCGAGCACGGTCAGCTCGCCGTCGGTCCTGCTGAGCAGCGCGACGCCGTCGTCGCCGAGGATCCCGGCCGTCACCCTCGACTCCGGCGCGGTCAGCGGCGCGGCACGCAGCAGCGGGGAGTCCGCGCCGGCCACTTCGGACAGCGAGCACCAGCGGGGCTCGCGGACGGCCAGCCACAGGCTGAACCCGTCGAACAGGTCGTTCGCACTCGGTGCCGTGCCGGTGCCCGCGACCGCGGGCGCCTCGGCGAGGACGTCCGCGAGCGCGGCGGCGTCGACGTCGCGGTCCTCCGGCAGGCTGAGCGTGACCGTCTCGCCGACCAGGAAGCTGCGCTCCGGCCCGGCGAAGGGGCCACGCATGCGCATGAACCCGCACGGCTGCGCGGACAGGCTGGTCCAGTGGTCGCCGTCCACTTCGAACGCGACCGTGCGCTGCACGCCACGCAGGTCCAGCGGGACCACCAGCCGCCCACCGGGCGCCAGCTGGTCCCGCCAGGCCGGGGCGAGATCCCACACGCCCACGGTGGCGATGATCCGGTCGTACGGCGCGCCGTCCGCGTGGCCGAGCGAGCCGTCGCCGGTCACCAGGACAACGTCCTGGCAACCGGCGGCGTCGAGGTTCTCACGGGCTCGCTCGACGGTGTCCTCGTCGAGGTCGACGCTCGTGACGCGGCCCTGCTCGCCGACCATGTGGGCGAGCAGGGCCGCGTTGAAGCCGGTGCCCGCACCGATCTCCAGCACGCGCTGGCCGCGCCGGACGGCCAGCTGGTCGAGCATGATCGCCATGATCGTCGGCTGGGAGGACGAGCTGATCGGCCGCCCACCCTCGTCGCGTTTGGTGACGATCGCCTCGTCCCGGTAGGCCTGCTCGGGTGGCAGGTCCGGGAGGAAGAGGTGTCTCGGCACGGTTCGCAACGCGTCGAGAACGATGGGGTCGGTCGCGGCGCCCTGCTCGCGCACCTGGTCGACCAGGTGTTGCCGCAGGGCGTTCAGCTCAACGGGCACCAGCCAATGCTGCCAGCGTCAGAGGGATCTCTGGTAGGACCGAAACGCCCGGGTCGCGATGAAGCCGGTGACGACCGCGACGGCGAACAGGCCGCCGAGCCGCAGGAAGACGGCTGACCAGTCAGGATCCGTGGACAGCGCTTGCCTTGCGGCAACCACCGCCCAGTCGACCGGGTTGTACGAGGACACGGTCTGGATCCAGGCCGGTGCCGCCTCGCGGGCCATCATCGCCGAGGACAGGAACGACAGCGGCAGGGTGAGCATGGTGGAGAACCCGATCAGGGACTCACCCGTCCGGACGATCAACGCCATCCCGTTGGACAGACAGGAGAACGAGGCCGCGAGCAGGATGGCGGCGAGGAACATCACGAGGATGCCGACGATCCCCCCGGCGAACTCGGCGCCGAGCGCGAGCCCGACGAGCACGACGACGACCCCCTGCACGAGGATCGTGACCGCCTGGTTGAGCACCGAGGCGAGCATCATCGCGCCCCTGCTGACCGGCGAGGAGAGCATCCGGTCCATGACCCCGCGGTCCATGTCGTCGATGAAAGCCATGCCGGACCAGCCGCTCGTGAACAGCACGGTCATGATCACGACCCCCGGCGTGAGGAAGTCGATGTAGGACCCGGTGGCGAACCCCGGCAGCTCGACGATCCGCTTGAACAGCTGCCCGAACAGGAGCAGCCAGATCATCGGCTGGATCAGCATGATCACCACGAACGCGGGCTGCCGCAGCATGCCCCTGACGAGCCGTTGGGTGAGGTACCCGCTGTGCGGCGCGAGGGTCGTCATCGGGTCTGCTCCTTCGGCGTGGCTTCGGTCCTGGTGGCGGGCTCCCTGGTGGCGACGAGTGCGCCGACCAGCCGGAGCGAGAGCGTGAAAGTGGTCACCTGGCCGCCTCCACCTTCTCCTGGGCCGCGTCGGCCGAGGCGAAGGTGCGGCCCGTGTAACGCAGGTACACGTCGTCGAGGGCCGGCCTCGCCACCGTGACGGCCGCCACCGGCACCGACGAGCGCTCCAGTGCCGCGAGCGCCGCGGGGACGGCGCTCGCGCCGTGGTCGACCCGCGTGCGGATCGAGCGGCCCGAGACCGTGATCTCCCTCGTGCCCGCCATCCCCTCGATCGCGGTGCGCGCCGCGTCGACCGACGCGTCCGGGGACAGGTCGATCACGACGGCGTCGCCACGCAGCTCGCTCTTCAGCTCCTCCGGGCTACCCTGGGCCACCAGGCGGCCCCTGTCGACGATCACCAGGTGGTCGGCGAGGTGGTCGGCCTCCTCGAGGTAGTGCGTGGTCAGCAGGATCGTCAGGCGCTCGTGCCTGGCCAGCCGCGCGATCTCCGCCCACATCTCGCTGCGGGCCTGCGGGTCGAGGCCGGTCGTCGGCTCGTCGAGGAACAGGACCGAGGGGCGGTGGACCAGCCCCATGGCGACGTCGAGCTTGCGCTGCATGCCCCCGGAGTACTGCTTGGCCAGCCGGTTCGCGGCGTCGGTCAGGCCGAACAGGGCCAGCAGCTCGTCGACCCGCGACTTCGCGGCGCGGCCGCGCATGCCGTGGATCTGTGCCACCAGCAGCAGGTTCTCCCTGCCGGTGGCCTGCGGGTCCGTGCCCGACGCCTGCGTCACGACACCGATCGCGCGACGCACCTCGTTCGGGTGGCCGAGCACGTCGATGCCTGCCACCGTGGCGGTGCCGCTGGTCGGCGTGGACAGCGTGGTGAGGATCCTGATGGTGGTGGACTTGCCGGCGCCGTTGGGCCCGAGCAGGCCGAACACGGTGCCGGCGGGCACGGTGAAACTCAGCCCGTCGAGGGCCGTGACCTGCCCGTACTTCTTCACGAGGTCCATGGCCTCGATCGCATGCGTCATCGGACGCTCTCCTCCTGGTTGTGGACAAACCAGGCCGGTCCGCACGCACGGCTATCCTGGACAGTGCCTGTCGCAAGAGGGCACCTGGAGCCGGTGTGCAGCCGAGCCTGGGTTTCTGTCACTGGCCGGGTGTTGGCGCACCCGGCCAGTGTCGTGTTTCGGGTCTCCCCTCGTATATCCGAAGTCGAGTATGCTCGTGGCGTCAGCGTGACGTCAATAGTGGTGTCAGTCGAGGTGCCAGTTGACGCCCAACTCGTCGAAGGCGCGGCTCCAGTCGGCCTCGCCGGGCACGCCGTCCGAGATCTCGTGCGCGCGCCTCCACGCCTGGATCTCGGGCATCTCCGCCTTCTTCAGGCGCTCGATCGTGCTCACGACGAACTCGCGCTCGGCCCGCCTGAGCACCTGCGCGTAGTCGGCCTCGATCATCCACAGGTAGGGCATGCCGCGTGCGGCCATCTGGGCGAAAATGCCGTCGTTGGCGGCGATCTCGGCGTCCAGCCGGGTGCGACGGGTCTCCAGCAGCCGCACGACCTCGTCCGGCGAGAGCACCGGCATCAGCGACAGCGCGGCCTCGAACTGGTGGTACTCCTTGACCGGCACGGCGAGCAGCTCGCTCATCCAGTCGACCAGCTCGATCCGGCCGGGCTCGGTGATCGCGTAGACCGTGCGCTCCGGCCTGCGGCCGTCGCGGACGGTCTCCCGCACCTCGATGAGCTTGTGCCGCACCAGCGATTCGACCACCGAGTACAGCGAGCCGTAGTTGAGCTTGATGCTCTGCTCCTTGGCCCGTTCCCGCAGCGTGCTCGACATCTCGTAGGGGTGCATCGGCTTCTCGGCGAGCAAGGCGAGCACGGCGAGCGCGAGCGGGTTGGCCACCTTTCGCTTGCCCATGCCCGTGAGCTTAGCTCAAATATTCGAGGCCAAGTATTCGCCCCGGCGCACGTGTTCAATGGGGGTTGTGAGCAACCCACCCGAGTACCGACAGCACCGTTTCTCCCTCCCGGAAGGCGCCACCGAGATCCTGCTGGTCAGGCACGGCGAGTCCCAGCCCGCCCGCGAGGACCGGCCCTTCGCCCTCGTGGACGGACAGGGCGACCCGCCGCTCGCACCGTTCGGCGAGGAGCAGGCCGTGCGGGTCGCCGAACGGCTGGCCCACGAGAAGCTCGACGGCATCTACGTGACGAACCTGGTGCGCACGCAGCAGACGGCGGCGCCGCTGGCCGCGCGGCTCGGCATCACGCCGGTCGTCGAACCGGCGCTGAGGGAGGTCATGCTCGGCGAGTGGGAGGGCGGCCTGTTCCGCATCCGCGTCGCCGAGCACCATCCGGTCGCGGTGGAGATGTTCGAGAAGGAACGCTGGGACGTGATCCCCGGCGCCGAGTCGACCGAGGCGCTCGCCGACCGGCTCAGGGAGTCGATCGAACGGCTGGCCGCCAGGCACACCGACCGGCGGATTGCGGTCTTCACCCACGGCGGCGTGATCGGCCAGGTCGTGTCGATGGCCACCGGCGCACGGCCGTTCGCGTTCACCGACGCCGACAACGCGTCGATCACGCAGCTCGTCGTGTGGGGCCCGCGGTGGCTCGTGCGGCGCTTCAACGACACGGCCCACCTCGACACCCGCTTCACGATGCGTGCCGAGCCGCTGGAGTAGCCGTATCCCGTGGTGGAGGCACGGCATTCACACGCATTTTTCCGAAAGTTACACAGCCCACCCGATCAGGTAATCCTGCATTCTGCGGTTGCGGCTTTGTCCGCCGTCCCTCAGTCTTGTTCTCACACCCAGCCCCTGTCTTTCATCCCACGCTTCCAGACGGGGGTCGGGCGTCGGGCGGCGCGTCGTCGAGCGGTCCTCCCCTTCTGCGCTCCGACGCGCCGCCCGCCTTCTATTGTCGGAACATGTCCGAGGGGTAGGAAAGTGACCGCCGAGCACGAGCGCCTCCTGGCGCTGGCAACGCCATTGCGTGCTCTCGGCTGGGTTTTCCTGCGCACCACCCTCGCCGCACCCACTCCGCAGCGGACCGTCGACGCCTTGTTCGGCCTTCGCACCTTTGGTGATCTCGAGGACAACGTGCAGATATGGGAGGGGTGGGCGACCGCTTCTCGGCTGCGCAAATGCGGACGTCACGAGGAGCAGGTTTGGCATTGTGCCGGGCGGATTGATCGAGTTATCCAGGAATTGGTCCAACTGCCCGAGTGAGTGCGTCCCGAGAAGCCCCGGACCCACCGCACTGAAGGACGCCTTCCTAACGCCCGGCGTCACGAAGGACGCCTTCGTTACGCCCGGCGTCACGAAGGACGCCTTCATTGCGTCGGTGGCGGCCAGTGAGTGCGGCAACACTTAAGCGCGTGCTTGACTTTGCAGCGGAGGCGGCTACAGTTAAGTGCATGCTTAACCATGAGTCGCAGGCCGCGGACCGGGTGTTCCACGCCCTCGCCGACGCCAACCGGCGGGCGATGATCGAGCGCCTGACCAGCGGTCCGGCCACGGTGAGCGAGCTGGCGCGTCTGCTCGGCGTAACGGTCGCGGCGACGGTCCAGCATCTACAGGTGTTGCAGGCGAGCGAGCTGGTCCGGTCGGAGAAGGCCGGACGCGTCCGCACCTGCCAGATCGACCCATCCGGGCTGCGGCGCGCCGAGGAGTGGCTGCGCCGGCGGCGAACCACGTGGGAGCACCGCCTCGACCGCCTCGGCGACGTCCTCGGCGAGAGCCACACGGACCCGGGGCACCCCTCCAAGGAGCACAGATCATGACCGAGCACTCGGTGAAGCACAGCACGTTCACGCTGGAACGGACCTACTCCGCCAACCCCGCCCAGGTGTTCGCGGCATGGGCCGACCGCGACACGAAGGCGAAGTGGTTCGCGGCGAACGACACCGCCTACACACTGGACTTCCGAGTCGGTGGCGCCGAGGCCGTCCACGGACGCACGGACGACGGTGCGGAGATCGTCGTCGAGTCGGTCTACCGCGACATCGTCACCGACGAGCGCATCGTCTACACCACCCTGCTGTACGGCCGCGGCGTGCTGGCGACCGTGTCGGTGACGACCGTCGAACTCGTCCCCGACGGCTCCGGCACGCGGCTGGTGCTCACCGAGCAGGGCACCTTCCTCGACGACCAGGAACAGCCCCAGTGGCGCGAACAGGGCACCGCCGACTGGCTGGACGCGCTCGGCCGCGAACTCGGGCGGCCCTGACGGCCACCCCCGACCTCACCCGAAGGGAGTCCACCATGCCCACCGCACGGACAACGAACGAAGCGAGCCCCGAAGCCGAGATCCGCGAGCTGTTCGAGACTCGCACCCGGGCACTCGCCGCCAAGGACGCCGCCACGCTGGCCGCCGCCAACGACCCCGCTGTCGTGGTGTTCGACGCCGTCGCGCCCTTCGTCCGCCGCGGCGACGAGACGACCGCGCGCAAGCAGGAGTGGCTCGCCGCGTACCGCACCGGCATCGGCCACGAGATCCGTGACCTGGAGATCACCGCGGCCGCCGACCTCGCGTTCTGCCACTTCCTGGTCCGGATCAGCGGCACCATGGTCGACGGCACCGAAGTCGGCATGTGGGTACGGGCGACCAGTTGTCTCCGCAGGCGCGACGACGGCTGGAAGATCGTCCACGAGCACGCCTCGGTGCCCTTCGACGCCGAGACCGGCGACGCGGTGGTGACCGGCGAGCTGTGAGATCGGCGAAGCGTGGTGAAGGCAGGCACCTCCACCACGCTTCGCCTTCCGCTGACGGGTCAGAGGCGCGCCCAGAGGTACTGGAGCCACACCTCGTTCGGCGTCAGGGAACGGTTGTAGAACATCAGCTCGTCCATGCGGCAGTTGCACGGGTTGCGTTCCACCGTGTTCTGGGGGAAGCTGCCGCCGATCTTGATGCCCCTGGGGTCCGAGGCCGTCGTCACGTCCGGTTCCGGATCACCCGTCAGCAGCCAGGGATCGCCGGTCACCGTGTAGAAGCCGTCCAGTGGCCTGCCGTCCCGGTACAGCACCATCTTTCCGGTGTCGTAGTTGTACGTCGCCGCGAGGAAGACCCATTCGTTCTGGGGCAGGATCTCCTGCCACGGCAGGCTTGCCGCGAAGGTCTGGGACGCGCCGCCGTCGATCCGGCGGCCCAGCGCCACCACCTTCAGCTCACCGTTGACGTCGATGATCTCCAGCAGTGCCCGCACGGCGTGGCCGTCCGAGTCGCCGGTCAGGACGCCGGCGAGGCCGATCGCGTTGTACAGGTCCGTGGGGTTCGGGGTGACGGTGTTCGGGCTCGGGTTCGTGCCGGTCATCTTGAACCAGCCCATGACCGTCGCCTCGCGGGTGGCGTTGAACGCGTGCAGCGACTGGAGACCGGTCTGCGCGTAGATGCCTGCCTTCCAGTCGTCGTTGCCGGTCACCGTGCCGACCTGGCCCAGCTGGACCGCGTGGCGGAAACCGTCCCGGACCCGGGGCGCGCCGTTGATCAGGTTGATGTCCGTGTGGGATCTGCCCTGGTCACGTTCGACACCACCCGTGGCGGGGTGTTCGAAGTCGTAGTACGCGACCAGGTTCTGCTTCAACGGCGGGAAGACGCCGCCCAGCCGGTGGCCCGCCCCCGTCGCGGAGGCGGGCACCGTGCCGGACAGCGCCGCCAGGGTCGCACAGCACAGTGCGATCACCAGTCGACGCATCCGGGTCATCCCTGTGCGACCTTGCCGGTGGCGCGGAAACCGCGTGTCCGGCCGATGTTGTCGAACGAGCCGAAGCCCGTCCTACCCGACGCCAGCGTGGTGTCCACCGCCGTCATCACCAGTTTTCCGTCCACCTTCACCGAGATCTCGCCGGTGCTCGCACAGTGCGTGACGCTCACGTCGTGCCACTCGCTGTCGACGATGGTCGGTGGCGCGCCGCGCGACATCTGCTCGCTCCACTGGTCGTCCAGCCGCAACCTGTCCGCGTTGTTCACCAGGAAGATCCCGTTGTGCGGATAGATCGTGTTGTCGGTCGACACGTGTGCGTAGTAGAACTGCGTGTCCGACTCGTAGCCGAAGACGACGATCACGTCCCGGTTCGTCACGTCGACCGGCGTGTCCAGGCGGACCTTCGCGTCCACGCGGACGTTCGAGAATGCCGGCCCCTTCGACATGACCGCGTACTCGAACGGACGCCTCGGGCCGGGTCGCTCGGCACCCGCCTCGGCCAGGATCGCCTCGCCGTGGCGGAACTCCCACTTCGCCGGCGTGACCGGGGTCCACGAGCTCGCACCGGTGGCACCGACGGTCGTGTGGCCGGTACTGCAGCTCGCGAAGCGCTGCGTACCCGTCACCTTCCAGATCTTCCCGTTGGCCTTGGCGATCAGGTACAGCTCGCCCTTGCCGTCCTGGCCGAAGCGCAGGTCGACCCGTGGGTCGCCGACGAGTTCCTGGAACGTCGTCCGCTGACCGTTGAAGTACACCTGCGCCTGGTAGATCTGCGCCAGCGGGCCACCCCGGCGCATCTGGTTCGCCTCGGTGTAGAAGATCCGGCCGTCGACCAGGTCGGTGAACAGGTACTTGCCACGCAGCTCGGGAATGGTGCCCCGGTAGACGAAACCACCGTCGACCGCGTGCCCCGAGTCGGAGCACAGGTTCGACCCCGGCGGCGGGTTGTGGTCGAACGCGGCCACCGGATAGGTGTAGCCGTACTGCGCGTCGTCGGCGGGCAGCGGGTACACACCGCACTGCGGGTCGCCGCGCTTGTAGACGAACGGCCCTTCCCGTTCGCTCCAACCGAAGTTGTCACCGGCCCTGACCTCGTCGACCTGCTCGATGCGGTGCTCGCCGATGTGGCCGAGGTACATCCTGCCGGTGTTGGGGTCCCAGCTGAACCGGTGCGGGTCGCGGAAGCCGCGTGCGTAGATCTCCCGCACCACACCGGTCTGGCCCGCGTACGGGTTGTCCGGCGGAATGCCGTACTGACCGCCCGTGCCGTTCGTGCCGAGCGGGTTGATCCGCAGGACCTTGCCGAACGGGTTGGTCAGCTCCTGCGGCACGGTCGAGATCGCGCCCTTGCCGCCGTCGCCGGAGGCGATGTAGAGGACGCCGTAGTCACGGCTGCCCCTGCGGGCGTACGGGTTGAAGTCGATCTGCTGGATCGCGTGGATCTGCCCGTGCTCACCGAGCCGCAGGATCTCGCGGTGCGTGCCGCTGAACGTGTCCGCGGCCGGGTTGGTCGCGGTCCACTCGGTGATGATCGAGTGCAGGAACGGCGGGTCGGTCTCCACCGGGAAGGTCGTCGGCTTGCTCAGCGCGGCGCCGTTCTCGCTGTGCACCGTGTAGAACTTGCCGTTGCGCGCGAAGTCGGGGTGGAAGGTGATGAACCCGGCGCCGGTGCCGAGGCCGCGACCGGAGAAGAAGTCCGGGAACTGCGCACGCACGTCGAGGTAGACGTGCTGGGTGCCGTGGTCCAGCAGGTACATGTTGCCGTTGAGGTCCGGCACGTACAGCCTGCCGGAGCCGTCCGGTATCTCACCGAGGTGGTTGATGCGGGCCCACCGCATGAGCCTGGGGTCGGTCGGCGCCGGTACGGGCTCGCTCTTGGGGAACTGCGCGAACTCGGCGACCGTGAGCCCGAGGCTCGACGGCACTGGGTCGGGTAACGGGTCCTGGATTGGTTCGTCGGCCTGTGCCGCCGCGGATGCCGGCACAGCCAGGCCGGCCGCGACCACCGCACCGGCGACCGCTACCAGCCACCGTCTGGGTTTCGACATATCCGCCCACTTCCCTGTGGGTTGACGTGGTCAGGAAAGCGCTTTCCGGCAAGCGCTTTCCTGACCCTACAGACGGGTTCGACCGATATGCAAGAGCCGACCGGCGGCCCCCGGCGGCAGCGTCCGGCGGAACCGGGAGGTAACCGGAGGAGTTCCCGGCGGCGGTCTGATCGCGAGTTATGGTCAGTCGCGTGTTCGCCGCCGAGCGTCGTCAACGGATCGTCGAGCTTGTCCGTTCCAGTGGGGCCATCTCCCTGCGCGAGTTGGCAAGGCAGGTGCAGACGTCCGAGGTGACCGTGCGTCGGGACCTCCGTGCGCTCGCCGCGCAGGGCCTGCTCGACCGCCACCACGGCGGCGCCGCACTGCCGGGCGGGTTGTCGCACGAGCCCACCTACTCCGAGAAGGCACTCGTCGCCTCGGACGCCAAGGCCGCGATCGCCACCCTGGCCGCCGACCTGGTGAGCGACGGGGACGCGATCGTCGTGGGGGCGGGCACTACGACGCAAGCGTTTGCCGCACGGCTGACCAGGCACAACGAGCTGACCGTCGTGACCAACTCCCTGCTGGTGGCGACCGACCTTGCCGGCGCGCGCGGGGTGGACGTGGTGATGACCGGCGGCACTCTGCGGGGCTCCATCCACGCGCTCGTCGGGGGCACCACGGAGCAAGCGCTTTCCTCCATCAGGGGCACCCGTGCGTTCATCTCCGGCAACGGCCTGACGGCGGCACGCGGGCTGTCCACGCCGAACCTGACCGTCGCCGGGGTCGACCGGGCACTCGCGGGCGCGGCACGGGAGGTGGTCGTACTCGCCGACCACACGAAGATCGGCACCGAGGCGTTGCTCCAGACGGTCGCGACGGAGGACATCCAGCACCTGGTGACCGACGACGCCTCGGACGCCGCCGAGCTGGACGCGTTGCGCGAGCTGGGCATCACGGTGCACGTGGCGTCGGTGCCGACCACGACGTCGTGAGGGTCGCGACCTGAACCCACCGCCACCACTTCGTGAGGGTTCTACCCCGAACGGGGACTTCCACCACTGGTGGACCAGTGGTCGGGGCCTGCCGCGCGCACACTGCGCGAAGTCATCACCCAATCGTGAGGTTTTGTTCACCCGATGAACGAAACTGTTGAGTCTTGACAGATATCTTTCGTATGTGACTGAATTTGATCGGTGAGGCCACCGGCGAGGGCGTGGCCTCCCTGATCGGCGGGAGTGCCAATGACGGCATCACGTTCACTTCGCCCTGTTCAGCTCGCCGGTATCGCGGTCCTGTCCGCGGCGCTCACGCTGGCGGGCTGCACCAAGTCCGAGGACTCCGGCGCGAGCGACTCGGGCAAGAGCACCGGCGGCGAGCAGGTCGCGAAGGACGACATCAGCGGCCCGACGTGCGACCTGAAGACCTACGGCGGCGACAAGATCGACCTCAAGACCGCGGTGGTCGGGTTCTCCCAGTCGGAGAAGGAAGCCAACCCGTTCCGCATCGCGGAGACCCAGTCGATCAAGGACGAGGCCGCGAAGCTCGGGGTCAAGCAGCTGCTGACCACGAACGCGAACTCCCAGCTCAGCAAGCAGATCAGCGACATCCAGGACATGATCAACCAGGGTGCCCAGGCACTGGTCGTGGCGCCGCTGAACTCCGACGGGCTCGAGCCCGCGCTGGCCGCCGCCCGCGCCAAGGACATCCCGGTGCTGACCGTCGACCGCAAGGTCAACTCCGAGCCCTGCAAGGACTACGTGGCCTTCCTCGGCTCGAACTTCGTCGAGCAGGGCAAGCGCGCCGCCCAGGAGATGGCCAAGGCCATGGGCAACAAGGGCAAGGTCGCGATCCTGCTCGGCTCGTCGGGCAACAACGTGACCACCGACCGGACCAACGGGTTCGTCGACGAGATGAAGAACGTCGCGCCGGACATCGAGATCGTCGCGCAGCAGACCGGTGAGTTCACCCGGGAGAAGGGCCAGCAGGTGATGGAGCAGATCATCCAGGCCCAGCCCGACATCACCGGCGTGTACGCGGAGAACGACGAGATGGGCCTCGGCGCGCTGGTCGCGTTGAAGAGCGCAGGCAAGACGCCGGGCACGGACGTGCAGGTCGTGTCGATCGACGGCACCCGCAACGCCGTGCAGAAGGTCGTCGACGGCGAGATGGCCGCGGTCGTCGAGTCCAACCCGCGCTTCGGACCGCTGGCGTTCGACACACTGCAGAAGTTCCTGAACGGCGAGGCCGTGCCGCAGAACGTCGTCATCGACGACAAGCTGTACGGCAAGGACAACGCGCCGGCCGAGGTCTCGTCGGCGTATTGATGGACCCGATCCTTGTCGCAACGAGCGTCGGCAAGCGGTTTCCCGGCGTCGTCGCACTGTCCGAGGTCGACCTCGCGCTCGCCGCGGGCGAGGTGCACGCCCTGGTCGGTGAGAACGGCGCCGGGAAGTCCACGCTCATCAAGATCCTCACCGGCGTCTACCAGCCCGACGACGGCACACTGACCTACCGTGGCGAGCCCGCCACCTTCGCCTCGCCCATGGCGGCGCAGCAGGCGGGCATCGCGACCGTGTACCAGGAGGTCAACCTGGTGCCGCTGCGGTCGGTGGCGAGCAACCTGTTCCTCGGCCGCGAGCCGAGGAACAGGCTCGGGTTGCTGGACTTCCGCGCCATGAACAGGCAGGCGCGTGAGCTGCTCTCCTCCTACGGCGTCGACGTCGACGTGACACGTCCACTCAGGACACTCGGCATGGGTGTCCAGCAGATGGTCGCGGTGGCACGGGCCGCGGCGACGCAGACGCGGGTCGTGATCCTCGACGAGCCGACCTCGTCGCTGGAGCCACGCGAGGTCGACACGCTGTTCGGGATCATCGAGCGCCTGCGGTCCGACGGTGTTGCCGTGCTCTACGTCAGCCACCGGCTGGACGAGCTGTACCGGATCTGCGACCGGGTCACCGTGCTGCGCGACGGCCGACTTGTCCACAGTGGACTTCTCGCCGAGCTGCCGAGGCTGCGGCTCGTCGCCACCATGCTCGGCCGCGACCTCGAGGAGGTCCGCCGTGACGGCGCGACGAAGTTCGAGGGCGAGCACACCGCGGACGAGAAGCCGGTGCTCACCGCGACCGGGCTGACCAGCAAGCACCGCCTGGACGACGTGTCGGTCACCGTGCGGCCGGGTGAGATCGTCGGGCTCGGCGGACTGCTTGGCGCGGGCCGCAGTGAGACGGCCATGGCCATCGCCGGTGCGCTGCCGCTCGACGGCGGCGAGGTGTTCGTCGCGGGCAGGCGGATGCGTACCGGGTCGGTGGCGGTCGCCATGCGGGCTGGGGTCGTGATGCTGCCGGAGGACCGCAAGGCCGACGGGATCCTGCCGGACCTGTCGGTGCGGGAGAACATCGTGCTGGCCGCGCTCCCCCGGCTCTCGCGCACCGGTCTGGTGTCGAGGAAGCGGCAGGACGCGATCGTCGACACGTTCATGAAACGCCTGCGCATCAAAGCTTCCTCCCCGGACCAGCGGGTCGGCGACCTGTCGGGTGGGAACCAGCAGAAGGTGCTGCTGGCGCGGCTGCTGTGCACGCAGCCGAAGGTGCTGCTCCTCGACGAGCCGACGCGCGGCATCGACGTCGGCGCGAAGGCCGAGGTCCAGGGGCTCGTCGACGAGCTGGCCGCCGAGGGGCTCGGCGTCGTGCTGATCTCGTCGGAGTTCGACGAGGTGGTCGAGGGCTCGGACGCGATCGTGGTGCTGCGGGAGGGACGGGTGGTCACGACGTTGCGTGGCGCGGACGTGAACGAGGCAGCCCTGCTCGACGCCCTGGTGGACGAGACATGACGACGACATCGGCCGTGCCGAGGGTGTGGTTGCGGGACAACGGGGTCTATGCCGCGATCGTCGTGCTCCTCGGCTACAACCTGGCGTTCACCGACAACTTCGCGACCGTCGCGAACCTCAACACCCAGCTCGTGCAGGTCGCGCCGATCCTGATCGTGGCGCTGGGCATGGCGCTGGTGATCGGCACCGAGGGCGTGGACCTGTCGGTCGGCTCGGTGATGGCCATCGCCGCCGCGATCCTCCCGCTGTACCTGGGCTACGGCCTACTGCCCGCGATCGGGCTCGGACTGGTCGCCGGCGCGTTGTGCGGGCTGGTCAACGGCACGCTCGTCGCCGTCGTCGGCATCCAGCCGATCGTCGCGACGCTCGCGTTGCTGGTCGGCGGGCGCGGGCTCGCGCTGGTGCTCGCGGACGGGCAGCTCAAGGACATCCGCAACCCCGCGCTGCTGGACCTGGGGGCGGGCAAGGCACTCGGCGTGCCGTACGTGGTGCTCATCGCGATCGTGCTGACGGTGCTGGTGTTCCTGCTGGTCCGCTACACGACGTTCGGCCGTCAGCTTGTCGCGGTCGGCGGCAACCGCTCGGCGAGCGGGCTCGCCGGACTACCTGTGCGGCGCGTGTTGATGACCACGTACGTGCTGTCCGGCGTGCTCGCGGCCATCGCCGGGGTGGTGGCGACGGCCAGGCTGACCGCGTCGGACCCGTCGTCGGTCGGGAGCCTGTACGAGCTGGCCGCGATCACGGCCGTCGTGGTCGGCGGGACGCCGCTGTCCGGTGGGCGGGTGCGGGTTCTCGGCACGGTCGCGGGCGCGTTGCTGATGCAGCTCATCACCGCGACACTCATCAAGCACAACCTGCCGGACTCGACGGCACAGATCGTCCAGGCGGCCATCATCGTGGTCGCCGTGTACCTGCAGCGATCGAGGGCGACGGCATGACGACGACCGCGGAGACCCGGACCCCTTCCGTCGCGGCCAACCGCACGACCGGCCGGGAACGGCTGGCCGGGCTCGCACAACGGCGTGGTTCCGTCGTCGTGCTCGTGCTTCTCGTGGTCATCGCGTCCTTCGCGTTCGACCGGTTCGCCACCGTCGGGAACGTGCGGAACATCGCGATCCAGAGCAGCTTCCTCGCGATCGTCGCGCTCGGCATGACGTTCGTGATCATCTCCGGCGGCATCGACCTGTCCGTCGGGTCGGTGTTCGCGCTCGGCGGGGTCCTCGCCGCGTACGGGATCCAGTGGGGCAGCCTGGTCGGCCTGCTGCTGCCGCTGGTGGGGTGCGGCCTGATCGGGCTGGTCAACGGCCTCCTGGTCGCGTACGGCCGTCTCGCGCCGTTCATCGTCACCCTCGCCACGCTCCTCGGCGCCCGAGGGGTGGTGCTCGCGATCACCGACGAGGGTTCGACCACCCGCCTGATGCCGCGCGACGACCTGCTCACCAGGATCGGCCAGGGCACGTTCCTCGGCCTCGGCATCCCGGTCTGGATCACACTGGTGCTGTTCGCGATCGGCGTCGTCGTGTTGCAGCGCACGGGTTTCGGCCACTCGATCCTCGCGGTCGGCGGCAACCGCGAGGCGGCGACGCTCATGGGCCTGCCGGTCGTGCGCAACACGTGGGTGGTGTACCTGGTGAGCGGCCTGACCGCGGGCCTCGCGGGTGCGCTGGCCGCCGCCTACTCGGCGTCCGGCGTCACGATCGTCGGCGAGGGCCTCGAGCTGGACGCCATCG
The DNA here is from genome assembly GCF_004364325.1 of Actinophytocola oryzae. GTDB lineage: Bacteria > Actinomycetota > Actinomycetes > Mycobacteriales > Pseudonocardiaceae > Actinophytocola > Actinophytocola oryzae. Next base: position 96,788 of record NZ_SOCP01000005.1, read on the forward strand.
CGGCGGTCGTCATCGGCGGCACCCTGCTCACCGGCGGTGCCGGTACCGTCGGCGGCACGCTCGCCGGTGTACTGCTGCTGCGCGTCATCCAGAACGTGATCAACCAGGTCGGCACCCTGAACGCCAACTACCAGACCGTGGTCAGTGGCGCGTTCCTCGCCGTCGTCGTCGCCGTGCAGGCATATCTCAGTCGAGCGTCTCGATGAGGAGGTTGGTCGATGTTCCGAAGAACGCTGGCTGTCGTGGCCATGGTGGTGGCGGGTCTCGCACCCGCGCTGCCTGCGGCGGCCGCGCCTGAGTGGCACGCCAAGACACCCCCGCTGACGACCCCGTGGACCCACCTGGTCAGCCCGACCAACGCCCTGCCGGAGTACCCGCGACCGCAGCTCACGCGGCCGGACTGGAAGAACCTCAACGGGGTCTGGGAGTTCGCGGGCGCGACGGCCGGTGCGGAGCCGCCGGTAGGCGAGTCGCTGCCGGAACGCATCCTCGTGCCGTACCCGGTGGAGTCGGCCCTGTCCGGGATCATGCGCAGCGAGCCGCGCATGTGGTACCGGCGCACCTTCGACCTGCCCGCCGCCTGGCGCAAGGACCGGCTGGTGCTCAACTTCGGCGCGGTCGACTACGACACCCGCGTGTGGGTCAACGGAAAGCTCGTCACCACCCACCGAGGCGGCTACGACGCCTTCTCCGCCGACATCACCTCCGCGCTCAAGGCACACGGCAAGCAGGAGATCATCGTCGGCGTCGAGGACCTCACCGACGCGACGTGGCAACCGGTCGGCAAGCAGCGGCAGGTCCCCGACCGGGGCATCTTCTACACGGCCACGTCGGGGATCTGGCAGACGGTGTGGCTGGAACCCGTGCAGGCCAGGCACATCACGAAGCTCGACATGACACCTCGGCTGGCCGACAGCACGTTGCGGCTGACCGCGCGGTCGTCGATCGAGGGCACGGTCGAGGCCGTGGCCTACGACAAGGGCCGTGTCGTCGGCCGGGTCCGCGGCCCCGCGAACCAGGAGCTGGCGCTGCCCGTGCCGCACGCGAAGCTGTGGTCACCGGACTCGCCGTTCCTCTACGACCTGCGCGTGACCCTGTTGGACCGCAACAGGACCGTGGACAAGGTGGGTTCCTACTTCGGCATGCGGGAGATCGGCACCGCGCCGGGTGCCGACGGCAAGCTGCGCATGACGTTGAACGGCAAGATCCTCTTCCACATGGCCACCCTGGACCAGGGTTTCTGGCCGGACGGCATCCACACGGCGCCCACGGACGCCGCGCTGCGGTTCGACCTGGAGCAGCACAAGGTGCTCGGCTTCAACGCGGTCCGCAAGCACATCAAGGTCGAGCCGGACCGCTGGTACTACCACGCGGACAAGCTCGGACTCCTGGTGTGGCAGGACATGCCCGCGATGAAGACGTCCAGCGAGCTGCCGCCGCCCGACGCCCGCGCCGAGTTCGAGCGCCAGCTGCACCGCATCGTGGACCAGCACAACAGCTGGACCTCGGTCGTGGTGTGGGTGCCGTTCAACGAGGGCTGGGGCGAGTGGGCGCGGGAGGACACCGGCCGCATCGCCGACAGCGTCAAGGCGCAGGACCCGAGCCGGCTGGTGAACGCGCACAGCGGCGTGAACTGCTGTGCCTCCAAGGGAGACTCGGGGCGCGGCGACATCATCGACCACCACGCGTACGTCGGGCCCGCGACACCGACACCGGAAGGCACCAGGGTCTCGGCCGACGGCGAGCACGGCGGCTTCGGTCTCGAGGTCGAGGACCACATGTGGTTCGGCGACGGCCACGCGTACGAGATGGAGCCCGACTCGACCACGCTCACGCGCAGGTACGTCGAGAACCAGCGTGACGTGCTCACCTCGGCGCAACGGTGCGGCATCTCGGGCGCGATCTACACGCAGATCACCGATGTCGAGCACGAGGTCAACGGCTTCTTCACCTATGACCGACAAGTTCGCAAGATGGACTTCGCGCAGGTCAAGGCCGTGAACCAGGACATCATCCGCGGCGCGGACGGGACGGGCAGCGGTGTCGAGCCGCCGCCTGGCACGCCGGGTCCGGACGGGATCGCGTACTACCCGTTCAGCGAGGGCACCGGCACGACGACCGCCGACGAGGTCGGCGACCACGACGGCACGCTCGTGAACGGTCCCGTGTGGACACCTGGCCACAACGGGAACGCACTGCAGTTCGACGGCAGCTCGTTCGTCGACACCGGTGCGTCGCTGGTGGACACGGCCGAGGGCAACTACACGGTGTCGGCGTGGGTCAGGATGGACGCGCTCGGCGGGTTCCAGACGGCCGTGAGCCAGGACGGTGACGTCAACAGCGGTTACTTCCTGCAGTACTCGGGCTCGGACAACCGGTTCGCCTTCAGCTTCGTGGGAGTCCGCGCGCTGGCATCCACCCCGCCCAACCCCGGCCAGTGGTACCACCTCGTGGGTGTCCGCGACGCCGCGGCAGGCACGCTGGAGCTGTACGTGGACGGCACGCCGGCCGGATCGGCGTCGGGCTGCGTCGGCTCGCCCGCGACGGGTGACACGGTGATCGGCAGGGCGAAGTACAACGGCGGCCAGGTCGACTTCTGGCGTGGCGCCATCGACCAGGTCCACGTGTACGACCGGGCGCTGACCGACGCGGAGGTGACCGAGCTGTACTCCTCCGGCAGGTGACGAACGGGGTCGGGCAGTGCCACGGGTGCTGCCCGACCCTCGCCGGACTTGGGCCGAGGGGTAGGGCTGCGGCCCTCGGGATGACAGCATGGGCGCATGGCGCTTGTTGTGGTGATGGGGGTTACGGGGTCGGGAAAGTCCACAGTGGGCATGGCGCTGGCGGAGCGGTTACGCGTGCCGTACGCCGACGCCGACGACTTCCACAGCCTCGAGAACGTGGCGAAGATGCGGGCGGGGACGCCCCTCGACGACACGGACCGCCTGCCGTGGCTGCGGGCCATCGGGGACTGGCTGCGTGCCCACCGGCAGATGGGCGGCGTGGTCACCTGCTCGGCACTCAAGCGCGTCTACCGCGACACCCTGCGGGACAGGGCGCCGGACGTCACGTTCCTGCACCTGGATGGTGACGAGGAGACCGTGCGGCAGCGGGTGGCCTCCCGGGAGGGGCACTTCATGCCCGAGTCGCTCGTGCGGTCGCAGTTCGACGCGCTGGAACCCCTCGGCGACGACGAGCGCGGCGTCGTGGTCGACCTCGCACTGCCGGTCGATGACATCGTGGCGCGGTTTCTGGAGTAGCTTCGGTCACTGATGAAGACGATGATCGATTTCGACCAGGCCAGGGCCTACGCGATCCCCATGGTCACGCGGTTCCGCGGCATCGACGTGCGCGAGGGCATGCTCATCGAGGGCCCCGCCGGGTGGGGCGACTTCTGCGCGTTCCCCGAGTACGACGACCGCGAGTCCGCGTCCTGGCTGACCACCGCGATCGAGGCGTGCACCGTCGGCTGGCCCGACCCCGTGCGTGGGCGGATCCCCGTCAACGCCACCGTTCCCGCGGTGGGGCCGCAGGTGGCGCACGAGATCGTCGCCGCGTCCGGCTGCGGGACGGTCAAGGTCAAGGTCGCCGACCACCCCGGCTCGCTGGACGAGGACATCGCGCGGCTCGAGGCCGTGCGGGACGCCCTGCCGGACGGGCAGGTGCGGGTCGACGCCAACGGGCTGTGGGACGTCGACACGGCCGTCAGGACGATTCCCCTGCTGGACCGGGCCGCCGGTGGGCTCGAGTACGTCGAGCAGCCCTGCGCCACGATCGAGGAGCTGGCCCTGGTGCGGCGGCGGACCTCGGTGCGGATCGCCGCCGACGAGTCGATCCGGCGGGCCGAGGACCCCATGAAGGTCGCGGTCGCCGGGGCCGCTGACGTGGCCGTGATCAAGTGCACGCCGCTCGGCGGGGTGCGACGCGCGTTGCGGGTCGCCGAGGCCTGCGGGCTGCCGGTCGTGGTGTCCTCGGCGTTGGAGACGTCGGTCGGGCTCAGTGCCGGGCTCGCGCTCGCCGGGGCCCTGCCGGAGCTGGACTTCGCCTGTGGGCTCGGGACGCTGTCGCTGTTCGCCGGGGACGTGGTCGGGCCCGCGCGTGCGCTGACCCCCGTCGACGGGTACCTGCCCGTCGCGCCCGTCACCCCCACGCCGGACCCCGCGCTGCTCGACCGTTACGAGCTGCGGGACCCGGCACAGGTTCAGTGGTGGCGGGACCGGCTCGCGCGGCTGGTCGAGCAGGGCCGCGTGCTCAACTGACGTCCTCGCGACGGGGCATGCCCGTCTGCGCGCCCTGTCGCGTGGTCGAGATGCCGGCCACGCGTACCGCCCACCGCGTCGCCTCGACCAGCGTCGAGCCCCGGTCCAGTGCGTCGGCGAGGGCACCGCAGAAGGCGTCACCCGCGCCGGTGGCGTCGACGGCGTCCACCTCGACGGCCGGGACGTGTGTGACCTCGTCGTCTGCCACCACGAGCGCGCCGTCCGCGCCGAGGGTGACGACGACGGCGGACGGGCCGGTCAGCGACCGTGCCAGGGCCGCGGCCTCGTCGGTGGTGGTGGGTTCCGGCGCGCCCGCCAGCACGCCGAGCTCCGACCGGTTCGGGATCAGGACGTCCACCCGCGCCAGCAGCTCGGGTGGCAGCTCCCGCGCCGGGGCCGGGTTGAGCAGCACCCGGCCGTGGGCCGCCTCGACCGCCGCCTGCACGGCCTCGAGGGGGATCTCCAGCTGGGCCAGCAGCACGTCGGTCGACTCCAGCAGCGACGTGTTGAGGTGCTCGGGGCTCAGCCGGGCGTTCGCGCCGGGGCTGACCGCGATCGTGTTCTCGCCGCCGTCGGCCACCGTGATCAACGCGATGCCGCTCGGCGTGTCCTCGGCCGTGTGCAGCCAGGTCAGCTCGACACCCGCGTCGGTGAGGGCGGTACGGATGGTGGTGGCGAGGTCGTCATCGCCCACGCAGCCCACGAAGACGACCCGCGAGCCGAGCCTGGCCGCCGCGACCGCCTGGTTGGCGCCCTTACCGCCGGGCGTCTTCAGGTGGTCACGGCCCAGCACCGTCTCCCCCGGCCCCGGCAGCTCCGCCACCGGGACCACGAAGTCGACGTTGCAGCTCCCAATGACCGTGATGGTCACTCCGCGCTCGACCTCGCCCACAGGTTGATGCCGCTCTCGACCGCGTACTTGTCGATCTCGGCCAGCTCGGAGTCGGTCAGCTCCGCGTTGTCCAGGGCGCCCAGGTTGTCGTCGAGCTGACGCACGCTCGACGCGCCGATCAGGGTCGAGGTCATCCGGCTGTCCCGCAGCGTCCAGGCCAGCGCGAGTTGGGCGAGGGTCTGGCCACGGCCGCCGGCGATCTCGTTCAGCGCGCGGATGCGGCCGAGGTTGTCCTCCGAGAGCATCGACTGCGACAGCGACCCCTCACGGGCGGCGCGGGAGTCGGCAGGGACGCCGTCGAGGTAGCGGCTGGTCAGCATGCCCTGCGCGAGCGGGGAGAAGCCGATGCAGCCGACGCCCAGCTCACCGAGCGTGTCGAGCAGGTCGGGCTCGATCCAGCGGTTCAGCATCGAGTAGGACGGCTGGTGGATGAGCAGCCGCACACCCATGCCCGCGAGCAACGCGTGGGCCTCGCGGGTCTTGGTCGGCGAGTACGAGGAGATGCCGACGTAGAGCGCCTTGCCCTGCGTCACCGCGGACGCGAGCGCGCTCATCGTCTCCTCGAGCGGCGTGTCGGGGTCGAAGCGGTGCGAGTAGAAGATGTCGACGTAGTCCAGCCCCATGCGGGACAGGCTCTGGTCGAGGCTCGCGAGCACGTACTTGCGGGAGCCGCCGCCCTGGCCGTACGGGCCGGGCCACATGTCGTAGCCGGCCTTGGTGGAGATGACCAGCTCGTCCCGGTACGGGCGGAAGTCCTGGGCGAAGAGCGCGCCGAAGTTGGACTCGGCGGAGCCGTAGGGCGGGCCGTAGTTGTTGGCGAGGTCGAAGTGCGTGACGCCCCGGTCGAACGCGCGGCGCAGGATCGCCCGGCACTGCTCCAGGGGCACCTCGGTGCCGAAGTTCTGCCACAGGCCCAGCGAGATCGCCGGCAGCCGCAGCCCGGAGTCCCCGGACCTGCGGTAGGACATGTTCGTGTCGTAGCGGTCCTGCGCTGCCTCGTATGCGGGCGGGACGCTCATGCTCTTCGGCCTCCTGTGATCTGTGATCGCGGGTACCGTGATGTTATGTCCGCGCTGGTGAACAACGTCGGATGGATGGGCTGGAACCTGGTGCTGGCCCTGGTTCCGCTGGCGCTCGCCCGCGTCCTGTTCGGCCGGCACGACCGCCCCAGATGGGTGCTGGTCTCGGGTGGCGCCGTGTTCGTCGCGTTCCTGCCGAACGCGCCATACGTGCTGACGGACGTCCTCCACCTGCCGAGGGAACTGTCCGTGGCACACGGCCACCAGTGGCTCGCGGCCGCTCTCGTCGGCCAGTACGTGTGCCTGTTCGCGGCCGGGTTCGCCGCCTACGTGCTGTCACTCGTCCGGTTCGAACGCTGGCTGGCCGATCACGGCGTGTCACGGCGGGCGGTCCTGTTCACGGACCTGTCCCTGCACGCGCTGTGCGCGGTCGGCATCGTCCTCGGCCGGGTGTTCCGGTTCAACTCGTGGGACCTGGTCACCAACCCCGGTGGGCTGCTCGACCTGGTCCGCGTCCCCCAGCCGAGGACGTTCGCCGTGCTCTTCATCCTGTTCGCGATCCTGGCGGGCGGCGCGGCCCTGGCCAGAACTAGTCCGCCTCTCCGAAATTTCATGTGTGGGCTGCGTCCCGGCGCAGGTCCAGCTGCCGAGGTGGGTTGTGGCTGGGTGCCGTCACGTTCCCCTGAGCTGACTGTTGCTCAGGCGCAGACTTCACACAAAAACCGGGATTAGCCCTCCTGCAGGTCCGCCAGGGCCTGCTTGACCTTGGTCAGCTCCTCCTCCAGCTCGGCCAGGCGGGCCTGGTGCTGCTCGCGGGCCACGTCGAGCACCGACTCGATGGCCTTGGAGATGTCCTCGTGCAGCTCGGCGGCCGCGCGGGACACCGCGGCGGCCGGGATCGCCAGACCCTGGACCACACGGCTGCCGGAGTGCGACAGCTCTGCCTGCCACTCACCGTCCAACGTGCCGGTGACCGTCAGGGTCAGCTCGACCGTGCGGGTCTTGCGTGCCGTGCTGCCCGGCTTGCGGCCACGCTTGGCCGGTGCGGGGGTGGACTCCGTCGGGGCGGCGGCGGTCTCTGCTGGCACAGCCTTCTCAGCCGCCTCGACAGGCTGGTCCGCCGGCTTGTCCTCGGTAGTTGGGGACACCGTTACGCTCCTTCGTCATGGGGACGCCGCTGGGCGGGCATATTAGAACATGCGTTCGCCGACCGCTCCGGGAGCCGGTCCACGACACGCGTCAGTCATCATCGCGGCTGGCCGTCGGGCCTCGTCTTCGGGTCGGCCTGTGCGTGCTGGCAGCCGCCCTGGTATTGACGGCGTGCGTGCAGCGGTCGGCCGTGCCGGCGGACGAGAAGCCGGTCAGCCTCGACAGCCAGACCAACGTCCGCGACGAGGTCGACCCGTGCAGCCTCACCGGCCAGGCCGCCTACGAGCCGCACGGCCCCAAGGCCCGCGACCTCGCCGCGGCCGCGTGGGAACTCCTGCCGGCTGTCTAGTCCTTGCGGCCGGTGACCGCGATCGTGGCGCCCAGCCCGATCATCATCAGGCCGCCGGTGCCGCCGACCATCTCCAGCCGTCGGGGCGAACGGGAGAACCAGGTCCTCGCCGTCGACGCGAGCAGTGCCCACATGCTGTCCATCACCAGCGCGATGACCGGGAACACCGCGGCGAGCACCAGCATCTGCATCGGCACGTTTCCCGCGACGGGGTTCGTGAACTGCGGCAGCGCCACCACGAAGAACACGATCACCTTCGGGTTGGTCACGCCGACGACGAAGCCGTCACGCAGCGCGCGCCGCGACGGGATGACGGTCGGGATGCCGGCCGACAGCGCCTCGGTCACCTTGCGGCGGTGGCGGATCGCCTGCACGCCGAGGAACACCAGGTACGCGGCGCCGACCAGCTTGATCACCGTGAACACGGCGACGGACCGCTCGACGACCACGCCGACACCCACCGCGACGGCCACCGCCTGCACGTACGCCCCCAGCGCGTTCCCGAGGACGGACAGCAGCGCCTGCCTGCGCCCGACGGTCAGCGCGCGGCCGACGGTGAACAGCACGCTCGGCCCCGGCACCGCGATGACGGCCACCGACAGCAGTGTGAAGGCGAGGACCTGACCGAGCGACATCATGCCGCCGAGACTAGGTCTCCCGTCCGTGCCTCGTCGCGTGGTTTATGGGCCAGGCCCAGCGCGAGCGTCGTGATCGCGGCCACGGCGGTCAACGCGATCGCGCGTTCGACCAGGCCGAGCGGCGCGAACAGCCACCACGGCCCGTAGCCGGCGGCCATCCGGACCACCCCGACGACGATCACGCCGAACCACGCCAGCGACACCACGGCGAACCCGCGCGACGCCGTCCGCCACAGCGGACGATCAGGCAATGCCTTGCCCGCCAGGAGAAGCACCGCGAGCGGCAGCGACACGAACCCCACCGCGCTCGCGTACCGGTGGACGATGCCACCGATGCTGGGGCCGACCGTCCAGTTCGTCTTGGTGAACGTGACGATCGCCAGCAGGCTCGCGACCCACAGCACGCCGAGCAGGACCGCGCCGGAGTAGAGCGGCACCTCGCGGGCACGCACCACCGCGACGAACACGAGCACCGAACCGAGCGCCACCAGCAGCACCGCGACGTCGAACAGCCACTTGTTGGAGGTCAGCGCGTACTGGGACAGCGTCCTGCGCAGCGGGCTGATCTCGTTCGTCGGCGGGATCACGTGCAGTACCAGCATCAACACGCAGCCCGCCACCAGCGCGACGACGCCGGCCAGCGCGGTTCTGGAGTGCATACGACCGAGGCTAGCGAGCGAACCTATGAACAGCGTAAGAAGACATACCGGTCATTCGCGGAGCGCGACGAGTGCCGCGACGCCGTCGAGGATGCGTTCCAGCCCGAAGTGGAAGTCGCTGTCGAGGCCGTCGAACTCGTCGTCCTCGAAGACACCCGAGTCGACGACCGCGTGCAGTGCCGGGAACTCCTCGACGGTGGTCAATGTCTTGATCAACCTGCCGTAACCCGCCGCGGCGCGCGCCAGGGGGTCGCCTGCCTCGAACGCGGCGGCGAGATCACCGCTGAGCAGTGCGAAGCTCCTGGTGAAGCTCGTGAGCAGCAGGATCACCGACAGCTTCTCGCCCTCCGCCAGCTTCGTGTCACCGAGCGCGCGCAGGCCCCACTCCATGAACCGCAGCTGGTTGGGCATGATCGGCGCGCCGCTGACCGGGATGCGCACGACCCACGGGAACTGGCGGTACGCGCGCAGCTCGATCGCGGCCCACTCCTCCAGCCGCTCCCGCCAGGTGCCCTCGACCGGCACCTCGAACTCGACCTGGCCGAACGCGCCGTCGATCATCAGCCACAGCAGCTCGTCCTTCGCCGCCACGTACCGGTAGAGCGACATCGCCGACGTGCCCAGCTCGTTCGCGACCCGGCTCATCGAGACACCGCCGATGCCCTCGGCATTCGCGACCCGGATACCGGCGTCGACGATCTGCTCCAGCGACAGCCCGCGCCTCGGCCCCTTCCTCGGCCGGTCGCGGATGCCCCACGCCATCTCGAAGCTGGCCGGCAGACCCGTGTCGTCGGTCATCAACCCTGACCCCTCAACCAGGGACATCCCTGATTTACTGTTTATGTCCTACGCAATACGGTTTATCTCGTACGCAGAAGCTCCTCGACCTTCTCAGGGAGAACCCATGCCCGAGGAACCAACGATCGAGGCTACCGGCCTCACGAAGTCATACGGGGAGGTGCGGGTGCTGGCCGGTGTCGACCTGCACGTCCCGCGGGGCAGCGTGTTCTCGCTGCTCGGCCCGAACGGCGCGGGCAAGACCACCACGGTCCGCATCCTCACCACCCTGATCGCGCCGGACGGGGGCACGGCACGGGTGGCCGGGCACGACATCGTGCGGGAGCGGGGCCTGGTCCGCCGGGCCATCAGCCTCACGGGCCAGGACACGGCACTCGACGAGCTGCAGTCCGGCAGGGAGAACCTGCAGATGATGGGCAGGCTGTGCCGGCTGTCGAGCCGGGTGGCGGCCAGGCGCGCCGACGAGCTGCTGGAGCGGTTCGACCTGGTCGAGGCGGGCACGCGGCGGGTCGGCACGTACTCCGGCGGCATGCGCAGGAGGCTGGACCTGGCCGCGAGCCTGATCGTGCCGCCTGCCGTGATCTTCCTCGACGAGCCGACCACGGGCCTGGACCCACGCAGCCGCGCCGAGATGTGGCGGGTGATCACCGAGCTGACCCGTTCCGGCGTGACGATCTTCCTCACCACGCAGTACCTGGAGGAGGCCGACCGGCTGGCCGACCGGATCGCCCTGGTCGACGGCGGCCGGATCGTCGCGGAGGGCACGTCCGCGCAGCTCAAGCAGCGCGTGGCCGAGCACCGCCTCGACCTCTCGCTCACCGACGTCACCGGCTTCGACATGATGACCCGCTACCTCGGCGAGCGGGCCCTGGTGCCCGACCGCGACCGGCTCACGCTGTCGGTCGCCACGGACGGCAGCGCCGCGCACGTCCGCGCGCTGCTCGACGACCTGGACCCCGCTCGGCGCGTGATCGACCGGTTCGCCGTGCACTCCGCGACCCTCGACGACGTGTTCCTGGCGCTGACCGGGCACGCGACCACCGCGCACAAGGAGCCCGCCGGTGTCTGACCTCGCCCTGCGGCCGGCCTCGCCGGTCGGCGACCTGCTCGTCATGGTGCGCCGGTCGACCCGGCTGACCATGCGCAACGGGGACGCCCTGCTGACCTCGCTCGCGTTGCCGATCATGCTGATGCTGCTGTTCGTCTACCTGTTCGGCGGCGCCATCGACACCGGCACCGAGTACGTGACCTACGTCGTGCCCGGCGTGATCATGCTGTGCGCGTCGTTCGGCGCCTCGCTCACCGCGGTGGCCGTCACGAACGACATGACAGGCGGGATCATCGACCGGTTCCGGTCGCTGGACGTGCGGGGCGCGGCCGTGTTGGGAGGGCACGTCGCCGCGAGCACCGCCCGCAACCTCGTCTCGACGGCGATCGTGCTCGGCGTAGCGTTCCTGATCGGCTTCCGGCCGTCGGCGTCCTTCGTGGACTGGCTGGCCGCCGTCGGGCTGCTCGTCGTCGCGATCGTGGCGCTGTCGTGGGCGGCAGCGGCGGTCGGGCTGCTGGCGAGGACCCCGGAGGCGGCGGGCGGGTTCACGTTCTTCGTGATGTTCCTGCCCTACCCGAGCAGCGCGTTCGTGCCGGTGGAGACCATGCCGTCGTGGATCCACGGCTTCGCGGACAACCAGCCGTTCACCCCGCTCATCGAGTCGCTGCGCGGGTTCCTGCTCGGCACGCCGGTCGGCGACAGCCCGTGGATCGCCCTCGCCTGGTGCGTCGGGATCCTCGGGGTGGCCGTCGCGGCGACCGGTCGCCTGTTCCGTCGCCGGACCAGGTGAGGAAGGGAAAGGGGGCGGACGAGGGGCCGCCCCCTTTCTCGGGTCAGGCGTTCGGGTTGAACGTGATGCCGGCAGGCTTGGCCTTGGTGAGGTTGTCGGCGAAGGCACCGTCCTTGATGGCCAGGCTCGCGCTGCCGAAGTTGGCGGCCACGAGCCGGTCACGGATGCCGGCGGGGAAGTTGTCCCAGCTGACCAGGTCCGGGTACTGCCAGGTGCCGTAGTGGTTCTCCGGCGTCTCGGTCATGCTCGCGATGCGGAAGCAGTGCGTCGACAGGCCGTCCTTGTGGTAGATCACGTGGGCGTGCGTGCCGTCCCACGCCACCTGTGAGCGCGGGTAGGTGTCGTAGTTGCCGTGCTTGGACACCGAGACGTACTGCGCGACGTCGTTCTGCACCCAGATCACGACGTGTTCGAGGTCGTGGCGGTGACCGCAGCAGTCCCAGCCGGGGATGGCCTGGTCCTTCTCGAAGTACAGGTCGTAGAGGTAGGCGCACCAGCCGTTGTCGCACTTGGAGCGCGAGTAGGAGTTCGTGTTGTCCAGGTCGGACTGGTCGTGGCAGCTGCCGTTGAGCGCGCCGGAGTTGTTGAGTCCCGGCGCGATCGTGCCGTCGGGACCGATGGCCGGGGTCGGGTAGCAGCCGTCGCCGTCGTAGTCGAAGGCGGGTTGCCACCTGCCGTCGGCCGCCGCGTAGCTCGCCGGCAGTGACCGGGGCGGGTCCGCCCAGGCGGTGGCAGGTATCAGAACTGTGAACAGGGTGGCCGTCGCGACCACTACCGCGGCTCGTCTTCCCACACGCATCGCAGTGCCCTCTCCGTTGACTGCGTTGGTCTTGCAGGGGCGACCAACGCCGTCAACGTAAGCCGGGCTGATCAGCGGGAGTCAACCGCCGATGGTCGGCAAAGTGACGAGGTGCTTACTATCCGTCGAGCCCAGCGCGACGGGCGTCTCCTCGCCGACCAGGATGAGCAGCACTCGTTACCGCAGAGTCACGGTCAGGCTGCCGTCGCCACGGACCTCGGCGCGAACCTCCGCACCTCGGGTGGTCTGGACGACCTGGGAGGCGACCTTCCTGCCGTTGAACGTCACCGACGCCGGCTTCTTGCCCGCCGGCAGGACCGCGCCGACGGTCAGGCCGGCCCTGGTCCCGTCGAGGTGGACCGTCGTCGTCAGGTGGTTGCCCCTCAGCGTCGCCGAGACGTCGACCGAGCCGCGGTCGCCGAGGCGGATGTTCTTGCCCGACACCGACTTCTGGTTCGGCGGCAGCTGCGGCACCACCGACAGCGCACCCGTGCCCAGCGACGGCGACACCCCCAGCCACTGGTGCACGACCGGCCACAGCGTGCCGTAGGTGCCCCACGCCTGCAGTGCCATCGACCGGTCGTAGAACGGGCGGTCGATGTTCGCCGGGGAGTCCGGTGACGGGGCCACCTCGGGCATGGCGCCCGGGGTCTCCCACACGGTCGGGTCGAGCTGGATCCGCGCGTTGCCGGTCGTGTACGCCTCCTGCGGGCCGAGGCGGCCGAAGTTGCCCTCCGCCACCGCCATGACCGCCGTGTTGAGGGAGTACGTCGACCGCTCGCTCTTCACCGTCGACACCACCGTGTCGCACGACGGACCGGGGTTGCCCTCCGGCGCGGAGGTCGGGCCGGAACCGGTGTGGTACAGGCCGAACTCGCCCGTGTAACAGTTCTTCTCCCGCTGCGCCAACGCTTCGGGACCGTGCGTCGGCGACGCCAGCGGGGTGCCGCCCGGCAGCTCGATCTCCATCGGCGTGACGCCGGTCCAGTGGCGCTGGAACACCTGGCGGTTGTCGTTCGCGGGGTCGGCCGGGTCGTCGATCGACTCGGCGTAGCCCTTGGCGTCATCGCCTGCCCACCACGCCGCCTCGAACCGCGTCCGGAGGTCGGTCGCCTTCGTGGTCGCCCAGTTCGCGGTCGCCGTGTCGCCCTTGGACGCGGCCATGTCCGCGAGGTCCAGCAGTCCGCGGATGAAGTACGCGGTGCTGTCCAGTTTCTCGACGCCCATGCCCGTGCGCTCGACGTTGCCGAGGCCCTCGAGCCAGCCGTCGCCGTCGGCGTCCAGAGTGGACACCGCGTAGCGGAGGTTGCGGACCGAGAAGTCGTAGAGGTCGTCACGGAACCTGTTGTCGCCGGTCCAGCGCCACACCAGCGCGACAGCGCTCGGGAACTTCACCGTCTCGTCGGTGTTGCCCGCGTCGCCGTTGACACCGAAGTACACATCACCGGTGGACACGACCTCGTGCACCAGCTTGCCGCTTCCGGCGTTCACGACCTCGCTGACGTCCCGCAGCGAGCGCAGGTGCGCCTTGACCGCGTCGAACTGTCCCGCGGCGACGGCCGCGAACGCCGTGTACTCGCCGTCCGTGCCGAAGAGCCAGGGGTAGTCGGGGAAGCCAGCCCCGATCCAGCGTGCTTTGTCGAGGGTGCCGACCGGCTCGGGATAGGCCCTGCCCTCGTCGGTGTCCCGAAGCTGCAGGTCGTGGGCCTCCTGCACCGAGTCGGCCAGGTTCTGCTTGCTCCAGTCGACGCTCTGCTGCAGCAGCCGGTCACCCGGCAGGTCCACGACGGTGTTGCGTGCCACCGCGGCCCGACCGTCCACCTTGGACCGCAGCGCACGCACCGGGTCGGCCGAGGCACGTCGGTACTCGCCGCGTGCCGCGCCGAGTCCCTGGTCGGAGCCGGCGACCGTGAACCACACGGTCGTCGCCCGGCCCGGCGAGAGCCGCACCGAGTAGTCGAGCCGGCCGCCGGTGCCCTTGCCGAACGCCGAGTCGTCGCACCGGGGCGGCGCGGTCCCGTCGGCCGGGCACACCACGGCCGGGTCCTGCGGGCCGCGGTGGTCGGGGCCCAGCGCGGAGCTCACCGGCCTGGCGGAGGAACCCACCACGGCCGCGTAGTCGTGTCCGGCGCCCTGCTCGCGGAACACCAGTGTGCCGTCCGCGGTGGACGCCGTGTCGGGCAGGTTCGCCTCTGCCGCACCGGGTGTCGTCCAGCCCCACGGGTAGGCGGTCATCAGCTCGGAGTGCGCGTCCATGGCGAGGTCGACGGACCGCGCCGACGAGCTGCGCAGCGTCAACCCGATCACGGTCGCGCCGACACCGTCCGGCGCGAAGTCGACCCGGTCGACGGACACCCCGGCCGGCTGGTACGCGAACCGCTGGTAGCCCCAGCCGGTCGTGTACCGCGCGGCCGGGGTGTCCGCCCCGAGCCAGGAACCGTCGACGGCGAACCAGATGCCGTCGAGCAGCTTGACGGGCGGCGCCCAGATGCCGCCCATCTCGCCGCGGATGTGCCAGCCGCTTGCCGGGTACAGACCGTCCGCGTCGCCCATGGCGATCGTGCGGTCGCCGGTGACGAGCGCCCGGCGGTCAGCCAGTCTCGTCGTCTCGGACAGCTCGGTAGGGTGGCGTCCGGCGAACGCTCCCCCGGCCAGGTCTCTGTCCGATCTGCCCTCCGCGCCGGCCGGAACCGCCAGCGCGGTAACGACGAGTGCCAACGCGGAGCACAGTAAGACCGGCTTCTTCATCTACTTCACGCCTCCAGCTGTCAGGCCTGCGATGATGCGTCGCTGGAAGATCAGCACCACGATCACGAGTGGCACCGTGACGATCACGCCTGCCGCCATCTTCGTACCGAACGGGCTGTCGAAACCGGAAGCGCCGGTGAACTGGGAGATCGTCACCGTCGCGACCTGGATGTCCTTGTCGTTGACCATGGTCAGCGCGATGATGAACTCGTTCCACGCCGCGATGAACGTGATGATCGCGGTGGTGAACATGCCGGGCGCCGCCAGCGGCAGGATCACCTGGCGGAACGCCTGTCCACGCGTCAGGCCGTCCACCATGGCCGCCTCCTCCAGCTCCTTCGGCATCTGCCGGAAGAACGTGGCGAGCGTCCACACCGCGAGCGGCAGTGCGAACGAGAGGTCGGGGATGATCATCGCCTGGTAGGAGTTGATCCAGCCGATGTCGGTGAACAGCTTCAGCAGCGGCACCAACAGCGCCACACCGGGGAACATCGACGTCGCGATGACGATCCCCGCGACGACGTTCTTGAACCGGAAGTCCAGCCGCGCGATCGTGTACGCCGCGAAGGTGCCGACGATCAGCGTCAGGATCGTGGTGACGCCCGCGACGATCACGCTGTTGCCGAGCGCCCGCCAGAAGCCGACGCTCGGGCTGAACACCGCGTCGAAGTTCCCGAGCGAGAACGGGCTCGGGATCACCGACTTGTCCGCGACGTCGCTCGGCCGCCGGAACGCCGAGACGATCATCCAGTAGAACGGCACCAGGCAGTACACGACGATGATCGCGACACCGATGTGCAGCAACCACCTGCGGCCGGTGGGCAGCTTCGTCTGGTCCGTCATGCCGTCACCGCCCTGTCCTTGCGTGCCTTGGCTTCCTTCGACCGCGTACGTGCCTCACCGAGGACGTCCGCGCCGAGGAGCTTGACGAACGCGTAGGCGACGAGTGCCACGTAGATGAACAGGATGACGGCGTACGCGGCGGCAGGACCGATTCTCAGGTTCGCCGCCTCCTCCTGCGCGAGCATCGAGAGCGTCTCGACGGAGGATTTTCGCCTGCCGATCATCACGTACGGCAGGTCGAACATCCGCAGGGCGTCGAGGCCGCGGAACAGGATCGCCACCAGCAGCGCGGGCTTGACCAGCGGCAGCGTGATCTGCCAGAACTGCTTCCAGCCGGACGCGCCGTCGACCCTCGCCGCCTCGTAGACGTCGTTCGAGATGATCTGCAGCCCGGCGAGCACCAGCAGCCCGACGAAGGGCGCGGTCTTCCAGACGTCCGCGATGATGACCGCGATCTTGGCCTGGAAACCCTCGGTGGTCCACAGGATCTGCGAGTTCAGCACCTCGTTGGCCACACCGTCGGCCTGGAAGATGAACTGCCACATGATCGCGGACACCGCCGTGGGGATGGCCCACGGCACGAGGATGCTGGCACGCACGAGGCCCTTGCCACGCAACGCGTGGTGCATCACCAGCGCCATGGCGACACCGATGACGACCTCGAGGACCAGCGTGGTGACGGTGAAGAACGTGGTGTTGAAGAAGGCGTTCCAGAACCGGGTCCCGGTCTCGCCGCTGAAGATGTCGGCGTAGTTGTCGACGCCGACGAACTGGTTGCCCTCGACGACGAAGCCGTTCTCGTCGAGCCCGTCCTGCTTGCGGTACAGCGACTCCCGGATCGCGGAGATCAGCGGGTAGACGACCACGAGCGCGAGCACGAGGAAGGTCGGGGTGAGCAGCAGCAGGGCGAGGCGGCCGTGCTTCTGCGGGTCGGACTTCGCCGAGGGGGGTTTTGCTGCGCCTGCCGTGGTGGGCGGCGGCGCGGTGGTCACTGTCACGACAGGACTCCCAGGTGTGTGAATAGCCGGATGCCGGCCGGTGCGCCCTTCGTGGACGCACCGGCCGGCACACACGGAGCTACTGCGTGGTCAGCGACTCCAGCTTCGACTGGAGATCCTTCAGTGCGTCGTCGGTGCTCGCCTGACCGTTGATCGCGCTGTACGCGGCCTCCTGCATCGCCGCCGTGACGTCGCCGTACTTCACGGCCTGCGGCCGCGGCACCGCCGTGAGGATCGACTCCTTCAACGTGGTGAGGTACGGGAACTTCTCCACCAGCTCCTTGTCGTCGTACAGGTTCGCCCGCGTCGGCGCCTGCGAGGTGGCGAGGAGGTTGGACTTCTCGGCCTCCTCACTGGTGAAGAACTTGATGAAGTCCAGCGCGGTCGCCTTGTTCTCGGCGAACGCGGAGATCCCGAAGTTGTGGCCACCGAGGGTGGACACGCCCGGGCCGGACTTGCCGGGCAGCGGGGCCACCTCGAACTTGCCGTTGATCTTCGAGGAGCCGTCGGTCGCACCGGCCTTCGCGTACACGTACGGCCAGTTGCGGAGGAAGATCAGCTCGCCGTCCTGGAAGGCACGCCTGCTCGGCTCCTCCTGGTAGGTCACCGCCGCCTGCGGGATCTGACCGGACTTCACGCCGTCGACCAGGAAGTTCAGGCCGTCCTTGGCCTCCTGGGTGTCCACGGTCGGTTTACCGGACTCGTCGAGGATCGACCCGCCCGCCGACTGCACGGCCTCGGAGAAGTTGCACGTCAGGCCCTCGTACTTGTCGAACTGGCCCGCGTAGCAGCCAAGAGCGGCGTTACCCGGCAGCGCCTTGACCTTGTCACAGGCCGTCTTCATCTCGTCCCACGTCTTCGGCGCCTCGGTCACGCCCGCCGCGTCGAGGAGGTCCTTGCGGTAGAAGAGCAGGCCGCCGTCGGAGTACACCGGGACCGCGTACAGCTTGTCGCGGTACTTGGCGGTGTTCACGGCGGGCTCGAGGAAGTTGTCGAGGTCGAACTGGTCCTGCGGGAGTTCCTCGACCCAGCGGTTCGCCGCGAACTCGGCCGTCCAGACGACGTCCATGTTCAGGATCGTGAACTCCTTGGACTTCGCCTGCGCGTTGCGGACCATCGCGTCGCGCTGGTCGTCGGCCGACTCCGGGAGCTCGGTGATCGTCACCTTCTCGTCCGGGTGCTTGCCGTTCCACTCGTCGACGAGCTTCTGCATGTTGCCGGACGTGTCCTTGCCCGTGGCGAACTTGATCGGGCCACGGCCTTCGAGCGCCCCGGACTGACCGCCGCCCGAGTCGTCGGACCCACTATCGCCGCAGCCGGCCAGCACGACCGCCGCGACGGCAAGCAAGGCGGCACCGCGCACGCTTGCTTTACCTATCATCACGTTTACTCCTGTCGATCAAAATGGAACCAACCCGCACCACTGGGCCATGTGGAACAGAGCGGGTACACCTGGAAAGTGGCGAGTAGAACACAGGAGGAATGGTCGAGGTGTGGCGGCACGGCACACGACGCACGCGTTCGCGGCTCTCGTACCGAGTCATCCTCGACTCCTCTTCGGTGGTCCTTTTCGGACCGAGACAGGCTGTGACCAGGCCGTCGCCGGCGCGGATCCCACTAGCTTGATCGGTCAACGGCGGCCAAGCGTGGACCAGCGCACTCGCGAGTGTCAACCCCGGAATTGTTATAGAGCGCAACGGAGTTCACGGCTTCGGCAGGCGAACGGTCCGCGCCCGGATGACGGAGTGAACGCCGCCGAATGGCGGCACCCGGAACGCGTTGCGGCAGGACCGACGCCCTACCGTCGCCGACCAGGTACGACTGGTTGCTTTTCGGCAACAATGGCCGCCCGGTTACCGGGCGGTGGAAGGTTCGACGCCGGATTCCGGTGGCCGGTTCCGGTCACCCCCAGGGGTGATGGCCTATCGCCCCGGCAGCGAGAAGTAGGCGACGGCCCTTTCCTCGAGGCTGCCCATGTACACGACGCCCTCGTACTCACGCACGCCCGTCACCAGGTGGTAGTCGGGCCGCGCGCCCCGGAAGTCGTGCACCACCCGCCCGTCGGAGCCGTCGACCGCACGGACCCAGACCACCCGCTTGTCCTTCATCTGCAACGACTCCGGCAGCGCCCACACGGCCTTGCGGACCGCCGGGTGCAGCCGCAGCGCGATGTCGAGCGCAGGCACCCGCGCCGAGGCCAGGGCGACCCAGACGAGCCCGTCGGAGCCGGTCGAGATGTTGTCGGGGATGCCGGGCAGGTTGTCGTCGAGCACGACGTGCCGCCCCGAGGGCAGTTCGATCTTGTCGAGCCGGTAGGACCCGGTGCTCGCGACCACCACGTACGACTCGTCCGGCGCCAGCGCGACCCCGTTGGCGAAGAACAGCCCGGACAGCAGCACGTCGACCGTGCCGTCCGGCGAACGGCGCAGCAGCCTGCCGGTGCCGCTGTGCTCCAGCAGGTCGGCCTTCCAGTGCTCCAGCTCGAACCGCGACGTCGAGTCCGTGAAGTAGACCGTCCCGTCCTTGGCCACGGCCGCGTTGTTGCACACCCGCAGGCCCGGGCCGCGGGCCACCAGCACCTCGACCTCGCCGGTCTGCCGCGACACCAGCAGCAGCCCGCGCTTCGCGTCGCACACCAGCAGCCTGCCGTCCGGGTACCGCTCCAGGCCGAGCGGCCGCCCACCCGTGTCGACGATGAGGTCGAGCCGCCGCCCGTCGGGGGTCAGCCGCAGGATCCGGCCGTCGTCGACGCCGGTGAACACGTGCCCCTTGTCCACGAGCACGTCCTCGGCGCCGTTCCCGTTGACCGGCACGACGGTCAGTGGCGGCAGCGGGTCCGGGGCCGACTTCGGGGCCTTGGCCGGGCGCCACACCTGCGGCGAGATCTTCGGGCGTCGGGCCATGTCAGCTCCTACCGGTAGGTCAGCAGCCCGCGGTGCGGGCCCTCGAAGTGGCCGTGCTCGTTGACCGACACCAGACTCACCCCGGATCGGCCGCTGACCAGCTTCGTGATGGCCGCGTTGGGCATGGTGCGGTTGAGCGCGAGGTAACCGGCGGTCGGCGCCGACAGTAGCGCCGCGCAGATGGCGCTGATCACCCCGGCCGAGGTGAACACGAGCGCGGCCTTGCCCCTGGGCAGCTCGTCGAACACCTCGGCGAGCGCCGCCCGCACGCCACCGGTGAACTCGAGCCACGTGCCGGTGCTCCCCGCCGGGTGTCCGCCGGTGATCCACGACTCGATCGCCACGTCGAGCTGGCGCTGGAAGTCGCGGGACTCCGAGGGCGCCGGCTGGCCCGCGGGGACGAGTCCGAGGTGGTCGTACTCGTTCCAGCGGGCGTCCTCGCGCACGGGGAGGTCGAACCCGCCGCTTTCGAGGCACGCCGAGGCCGTCGCGAGCTGGCGGCGCAGCGTGCCGCTCCAGGCCGCGTGGACGTCAACCTCCCGCCTGCCCAGTTCGGTGCCGAGCACGGCGGCCTGCTGCCTGCCGACCGCCGAGAGGGTGTCGTAGTCGGCGGCACCGAACGACGCCTGGCCGTGCCGGAGGAGGTAGACGGCGGTCATCGGAGCTTTTTCTCGCACCGGGCGAAGAGGTAGCCCACGAACATGCCCAGGTTCGCGAACGCCGGGTTGTGGGTCTGCCCGCTGTGGAAGCGGTAGTAGATCTGCTGCATGATCACGGCGAGCCGGAAGGCGCCGAACACGTCGTAGAACAGCCAGTTGTCGTAGGGCAGGCCCATGCGCTCGCAGTAGTGGTGGACCAGCTCACGGCGCGTCGGCATGCCGGGCAGGTGCGACGGCTGGCGCCGCGACAGGAGCGCGATGTCGTCGTCGTCCGCCTGGATCCAGTACGCGAGACTGCCCGCGAGGTCCATGAGCGGGTCGCCGAGGGTGGCCATCTCCCAGTCGAGCACGCCCACGGTGTCGAGGTCGTCGTCGAGCACGACGTTGTCGAACCGGAAGTCGTTGTGGATCACGCAGGTCCGCACGTCACCGGGCTGGTTCTCGTGCAGCCAGGCCATGACCGCCTCGCCGTCCGGCGAGTCGGGGGTGCGGGCGGCGCGGTAGCGATCGGACCAGCCGCGGACCTGCCGCTCGACGTAGCCCGCACCCTTGCCGAGGTCGGCGAGCCCCGCGGCCTGCGGGTCGACCTCGTGCAGCTCGATGAGCCGGTCGAAAACGCGGTAGGCCAGCTTCGACGCCTCCTCCGGCGTCAGCGTGATCCCCTCGGGCAGGTCGCCACGCAGGATGATGCCCTCGATGCGGTCCATGACGTAGAAGTCGGAGCCGATGACGTCGGGATCGGTGCACAGCGCGAGGACGGTCGGCACGTACGGGTAGACCGGCTTGAGCTGCTTCTGCACGGTGTACTCGCGGCGCATGTCGTGCGCGGACCTGGCCTTCTGGCCGGCGGGCGGGCGGCGCAGGATCAGCTCGCGGTCCGGGTAGGACAGCAGGTAGGTCAGGTTCGACGCGCCGCCGGGATACTGTCGGACCGTCGGCAGGCCGGTGAGCCCGTCCACGGTGGCCGAGAGCCACTCGTGCACGGCCGACGTGTCGAACGCGTCCTCGTCCCGCAGCGCACCCGGCTCGTCCTTCACGTGTCTCCCTTCTCCACGGCCCCGCGCAGCCGCGCCCAGTACTTGCGCACCTGGCCGTCGGTGAGCCCGAACCGCTTGAGCAGCGCGGAGCGCCGCCCGTCCGTGTGCGTGAGCACGAGGAACCGCCCACGCGCCACGGCGTCGTACACCTGCTCGGCCACGTCGTCCGGGGTGACCGTGGACGAGGCCATCAGCTTGTCCATGAGCCTGGCGATGGCGGGGTCGGGGCTGCGCAGGCGCTCGTTGAGGTTGGTGCGCACGAAGCCCGGGCACACGACGGTGGTGCGCACGCCGTAGGGCTCGAGCTCCAGGCGGAGGGTGTCCGACAGCGACAGGACCGCGGCCTTGGTGACGTTGTACGAGCTCATGGCGGGCAGGTTCATGATCGCGGCGAGGGAGGCCACGTTGACCAGGTGACCGGACCGGCGGGCCTTGAAGTCCGGCACGAACGTGCGACAACCCCGGATGACGCCCTTGACGTTGATCTCCCAGATCCAGTCCCAGTCGGCGATGCCGACCTTCTCGAACCGCCCGCCCGCCGCGACACCCGCGTTGTTGACGAGCACGTCGAGCCCGCCCCACTCGCGCTCACACCAGTCCCGGGCGGCAGCCCAGTCACCGTCGTCGGTGACGTCGAGCCGGATCGACTGCGCACCGAGCTCGTTCGCGGACGCCTCGGCCCGGTCCCCGTCCACATCGGAGACGAGCACCCGGTGGCCGGCCCGCAGGAAGCGCGCGGCGACCGCCCGCCCGAGCCCCGAGGCCGAGCCGGTGACGAGGACCCGGTCAGCCATGCCGGTGGGTCGCGGTGCTCATCCCCGGCCGCCTCCCTCGCTGGTCCCGCTCCGGTAGGGCGCCATCTCGTAGCGGGCGACGAGCCCGAGGTGCACCTCGTCAGGCCCGTCGGCAAGACGGAGCGAACGAGCGCCCGCGTAGGCGGCGGCGAGGGGGAAGTCCTCGGAGAGGCCGGCGGCCCCGTGCAGCTGGATGGCCATGTCGATCACGTCGAGCGCCATGTTGGGCACGGCGACCTTGATCTGCGAGACCTCGCTGCGGGCGCCGGCGAGGCCCTTGGTGTCGAGCAGCCAGGCGGTGTGCAGGACGAGGAGCCGGGCCTGGTTGATGGCGATCCTGGCGTGGGCGACGCGTTCCCGGTTGCCCCCGAGGTTGAGGAGGGGCTTCCCGAAGGCTTCGCGGGAGGTGCCCCGCGTGAGCGCCAGCTCGAGCGACCGCTCGGCAAGCCCGATCAGGCGCATACAGTGGTGGATCCGCCCAGGCCCAAGCCGCCCCTGAGCGATCTCGAACCCACGGCCCGGCCCGGCGATGACGTTGTCGAGCGGCAGCCGGACGTCGGTGAAACTGACCTCACCGTGCCCGTAGGGCTCGTCCCGATGCCCGAACACGGACAACATCCGCTCGACCTTGACCCCCGGGGCGTCGGTCGGCACCAGCACCATGGAGTGCCGCCGGTGCCGGTCCGCGGCGGGGTCGGTGAGCCCCATGAAGATGACGAACCGACAGTTGGGGTGACCGACGCCGGTGCTCCACCACTTCCGTCCGTTGAGGACGATCTCGTCCCCGTCGACAGTCGCGGTGGCCGCCATGTTGGTGGCGTCGGAGGAGGCGACGGCGGGTTCGGTCATGCAGAACGCGGACCGGATCTCGCCGCGAAGCAGCGGCTCCAGCCACTGGGCCTGCTGGTCGGGGCTGCCGTACTGGAGGAGGACCTCGGCGTTGCCGGTGTCCGGGGCGTTGCAGTTGAACACCTCGGGGGCGAGGAACGATCGGCCCATCTGCTCGGCCAGCGGTGCGTACTCGACGTTGTTGAGGCCGGCGCCACGCTCGGAGTCGGGGAGGAAGAGGTTCCAGAGGCCGTGGTCGCGGGCCTTGGCCTTGAGCTCTTCGACGACGGGGAGGACCGTCCAGGGGCTGTCACCCGCGTGCAGGGCCCGGTGGTACTCGCCCTCCACCGGCTCGACCTCGTTCCGCACGAAGTCGGACACCCGGTGCAGGTAGTCAGCCGCCATGGCCGAATGCGAGAAGTCCACAAACAAGCACCCTAGCCCCGAAAAACCCGCCAAAGGGAGCACCAACCCACCCCCGACGGCAGGTGACATCGGTCACCGCTCCCACCCGTCCTGGGCGGCTTCCAGCCTCCCGACCAGCGCACTGTCCAGAACCGACCGCGTGGATCGTGCCACCGACGACGGTCACACCCACTCCGCAGTCATCGACAACAAGGGGCTCGCCGAAGCCCCGTAGAACCCCGACGACCCAAACGCCATCGCGGAGTCGTCAGCCCCTCCGAAGTTGCCGCCCTGCGATCCAGCCGGCTCTCCGGTCGTGCCCTGCCGCTGGCTGCTCCGCGAATCTACTGGTCCCCGCGAAGGCCGCCGGCCTGCGAGAAAAGCAGCCCCCGTCAAACCGGTCAGCGTTGCGAACCTAGTCGGTCGGCCGCCGACCGACCGCTGCGCAACCAACCAGCCCCACGCAACCAACCAGCCCCAGCCGTCCCACAGCGTCCGCGATGGCCTGCAACCGGGCCACGATCCCCGTCCACCCACCCGTGCGATGCCACCGCCGGAACAGCCCATACACCACCGGCACGTCCCGCCACGGGGCACCCACCCGCAACCGCCACCGAATCCCATCGATGAGCTGCCGTTTCGTCCACATCGGCGG
The DNA here is from genome assembly GCF_004364325.1 of Actinophytocola oryzae. Lineage (GTDB taxonomy): Bacteria > Actinomycetota > Actinomycetes > Mycobacteriales > Pseudonocardiaceae > Actinophytocola > Actinophytocola oryzae. The sequence goes on from NZ_SOCP01000005.1 coordinate 121,058, forward strand.
ACGACCTGACCGTTTCGACATGGGCAACAACGGCTCCAACATCGCCCACCGCTCATCGGTCAGGGCCGCCCGCCCCGCCACCACTGCGCTGACCACGAGGTCTCCGGATAAAGATGATCTTCTTGGTCGACGATCGTCTTACCGGAGACCTCGCCTACATGATCAACAACACGCCGCAGACCACACGGAGACCCTGGTCAGAACTTCAGAACACGCCCCAGGAGGGGGTGACGACACGGGGTTGTCGATCTTGGTTGTGGACAAGTGGTGCGGCTGTGGACAACTCACTGGCCGGTGTACAGCAGCAGATTCGGCGTGTCGGGACCGGCGTCGGTGATCTTGTCCGGGGTCGCCGCGGCGGTCAGGCCCGCTTGTACGTCCGCCGGTGTCGCTTCCGGGTTGGCCGACAGGTACAGCGCGGCGGCGCCCGTCACGTGCGGAGTGGCCATCGAGGTGCCGCTGATGGTGTTCGTTCCGCCGTCGTTCCAGGACGAGGTGATGTCCACGCCCGGGGCGTACAGGTCGACGACCGCGCCGTAGTTGGAGAAGGACGCCTGGGCGTCGGTGTCGTCCGATGCGGCTACGGTGATTGCCTCGTCGACGCGGGCCGGGGAGGACTCCGCCGCGTCGGCCGAGGAGTTGCCTGCCGCCACCGCGAAGGTCACGCCGGAGTTGATCGCGCCGCGCACTGCCTCGTCGAGTGCGTCGTCCGCGTCGCCGCCCAGGCTCATGTTCGCCACCGACGGGCCGCTGTGGTTCTGGGCGACCCAGTCGAGGCCCGCTACGACCTGCTCGGTCGTGCCGCTGCCGTTGTCGTCGAGCACGCGTACGGCGACGATGCTGACGCCCTTCGCCACGCCGTACTCGGCGCCGCCGACGGTGCCGGCCACGTGGGTGCCGTGCCCGTTTCCGTCGGAGGCGTCGTCGTCATCGTCGATCGCGTCGTAACCGCTGGTCGCGCGGCCCTCGAACGTCGGGTGGTCGATCATGACGCCGGTGTCGACGATGTACGCGGTGACGCCGTCGCCCTTGCTGTCGTAGTTGTACGCGTCGTCGAGCGGCAGGTCGCGCTGGTCGATGCGGTCCAGGCCCCACGACGGCGGGTTCTCCTGGGTGTCGTTGACCGAGTACGTCTGGCTCTGCTGCACGTATGCCACCGAGTCATCACCGGCGAGCTTGTTGGCCTGCTCCTCGGTCGCGTGCATGGCGAAGCCGCGAAGGGCGGTCGTGTAGGTGCGGCTGACCTGGGTGCCGTACGTGCCTGCGAGGCTGGTGGCCTCGTCCAACACTGTGGTGCTTGCCGCGCTGTCCTTCAGCACCACGATGTAGCTGCCGTCCACCGCGTTCTCGGTGTTCGCCGACCGAACCTGTCCTTGGGTCGCCTGTGCGGGAATGCCGACAACCGCCGCTGCGATCGCTACAGCACCCGCGAGCGAAGCGCCCGCGATCAGCCTGCCCCGACTCGTGAATTTCATTGTGTTGCCCTTCCGATCCCCGACTGACATGCACGCCGCACGTCACCTGTAAGTGTGATTACCCAGGAATGGAAGGCACATCCGACTTTCGTCGGGAATAGTTAGCAGGGCCTAACCGTGTGCAAGCCTGTCTCGCAGCAGCTTGCCGGTGGCATTCCGGGGCAACTCGTCGACGAACACGACGTCACGCGGCACTTTGAAGCGTGCGAGGTTGCCCTTGACGAACGACTTGAGCTCCTCACCGTCCACTTTGATACCCGGACGGGTGACCACATAGGCCGCCAACCGCTGTCCATAGTCGTCGTCCGGCACCCCGATCACGGCGGCCTCCATGACGCCGTCGTACTCGAGCAGGAGGTTCTCGACCTCGCCGGGGAACACGTTCTCGCCGCCTGAGACGATCATGTCGTCGTTCCTGCCGTCGATGAACAGCAGTCCGCCGTCGTCGAAGTGCCCCAGATCGCCGCTGCTCAGGAGTCCGTCGATGGTCTCCTTGTGTCTGCCGTCGGTGTACCCCTCGAACGAGAGGATGCTGCCAACGAACACCCGACCGACCACGTGCGGTGCGGTGATCCGGTTGCCGTCGTCGTCGAACAGAGCGACCCGGCAGCCGACCGGCGCGCGTCCCACCGTGCCAGGAGCCCGACGCCAGTCGTCCGGCGTGGCGACGGTCGCTACGGCGACCTCTGTGGACCCGTAGAGGTTGTGGATCACGTCGCCGAACGCCTCGGTCGCGCGGTTGCCCAGCTCGGGTGGCAATGCGGATCCCGCGCAGAAAATGATGCGTAATGACGACGTGTCGTACTGGCCGAGTGTTTCCTTTCCGAGATCGACGATTCGCCGCAACATGGTGGGGACGAGCACGAGCGCCGTCGCGTGATTGTCCTGAATCGCGCGCACGGTGGCCTCTGGATCAAACCGTCGCCGAAGGACGACGGTGGACCCGAGCGCGAACGACAACAGGAACTGCGAGAGCCCGGTCCCGTGGAACAGTGGCGCTGCCATGACGGTGCATTCCCCGGTACGCAGAGGAATGCGGTCGAGGAACTGCGCGGCGGCAAGCGGCGAGCGCACGGTCCGCGGCGCCCCCTTCGGGGTGCCGGTGGTACCGCTCGTCAGCAACACCAATCCGCCGGGTGACGGCGGATCGGCCAACGGCCGATCATCAGAGCCGGCGATCAGCTCCTCGATCGTCGTCGTGCCGTCGACTCTGCCGCTGCCCCTGCCGTTGCCGTGCCTGTCCACCAGCCCGTCGCCGCCCTCGGCGTGCTCCTCGTCGACCCAGGCGAGGAACCGAGGCAGGTCGCCGTCGAGTTCGTCGATCAGCTCGGTGAACTCCTGGTCGTGGACGACCGCGCTGATCTTCTCCCGTCGAGCGACGTCCACCAGCTGCCGCTTGGCGAACCCGGTGTTCATGAGCAGGATCCGCGCCCCGAGTTTCCCCGCGGCGACCATGGTGTCCACGGCACCCCGATGATCGCGGGCGAGCAGTGCGATCACGGACCCGGCCCCCAGCCCGTTGGCCATGAAAGCCCTGGCCAACGCGTTGGACCGCGTGTCGATCTGGCGATAGGTCAGTGGACCTAGCTCGTCGACGAGTCCCACAGCCCGATGGTCCCGCCTGGCCGCGACTCTGGCCGCTCCGGCGATCGGCCCAAGTTTCCGCAGCACGAGCAGCGAACGCAACGACTGGTCGGGGCGCGTGACAGGAGCGAGACCTGCTCGTCTGAGCACGTCAAGCCCGCGGATAGCGGTGGGTACCTGCCCGAGTGCCCTCAACACGTCGCCGACCTCCTCGTCGTGCCGTCCACCTGAAGCTACTGGAGAGTTAACTAACGGTCCAGCACACCGTCGGTCACCTCGCCAGTCCCAGCGTGGACGAGCCACACCCGGCCCGTTCACGTCTTCACGTCGATCTCCTTCCTCGAACCCGCCGTGGATGTCTGGGTCCATCCTCCGCGACGAGGCCGAAAATGGCCATTTCGATCACCCGTTCGAGTGAGATCGGCACACAGAACTCTCCACTCGCGCCGGAGTGTCGGTGGAGCGGCGCAGAATGCGGACATGCGGTTCACGGTCATACCGGAAGCAGGTGGAGCCGGGCAGGTGCTCGGTCCATCCGGTGTGCCCGAAACCGTCCCCGACCTGGCCGGATGGATGGCCGGGCGGGACGCGCGGTGGGTCGTGCCCTCGGTCGAGGGGCTCTACCCGGACCTACTCGAGGCCGGCGTGCGCCTCGGTCGGTGTCACGACCTGGCACTCACCGAAGGCATCCTGTTGGCGTTCGAGGAGCGGCCAGGTCGGCCGCGCAACCTGGCGGCGGCGTGGGCCCGCATGCGTGGGCTGACCGAGCCCGACGACCCACGCCCGGCCACCAGGACCGAGCAGCCGACACTGTTCGAGGCCGAGCGGGAACCGGCGCCCGCAGGCACGGACATGCTGTCGGCCGCGGAGGCCGTGTACGACGACCAGCAGCGGCGCATCGCGGCGACCGCGCAGCCGGACCGATTACGCCTGCTCGTGGCCGCCGAGTCGGCGGGCGCGCTGGCGGCCGCGGAGATGACGCACCACGGGCTGCCGTGGCGGGCGGACGTGCACACCGCCCTGCTCACGGAACTGCTCGGGCCGAGGTCGCCGGCGGGCACCCGCCCGAAGGTGCTCGCCGATCTCGCCGAGGAGATCACGGTCGCGTTCGGGCTGGTCGGGGCGCCCGAGTCGCGGCAGGTCAACCCGGACAACCCGGCGAGCCTGGTGCGGGCGTTCGCGCGGGTGGGCATCGAGGTGCCGTCCAGCAGGGCACACGTGCTGAAGGGGATCGACCACCCGGCCGTGGCACCCGTGCTGCGTTACAAGGAGCTGGCGCGGCTGTGGGTGGCACACGGGTGGTCGTGGCTCGACGCGTGGGTGTCCGGTGGGCGGTTCCGTCCGGAGTACGTGGTCGGCGGCGTGGTCTCCGGCCGCTGGGCAACACGTGGTGGCGCGGCGCTCCAACTGCCGAAACAGCTGCGCACGGCCGTCCGCGCGGACGAAGGCTGGTCGCTCGTGGTGGCCGACGCCGCGCAGCTCGAGCCACGGGTGCTCGCGGCGCTCGCGGGCGACCGCAGGCTCGCGGACGTGTCGCGGGGCGTCGACCTGTACGCGGGCCTGGCCGCGGAGGTGTTCGACGGCGACCGGGGGCACGCGAAGATCGCGATGCTGTCGGCCATGTACGGCGGCACCAGCGGCGGCGCCGGTCCGCTGCTGGCCAAGCTACGCAAACGGTTCCCGCAGGCCGTGGAGTACGTGGAGGCGGCGGCCAGGGCGGGCGAGGAAGGTCAGGTGGTCCGATCCCGCCTTGGCCGCACCTCGCCACCGCCGTCGGAGAAGTGGCGTGCCCTGATGGGCAACCCGGACGCCGACGAACAACGTTCCCGCCAGGCCGCTCGCGACTGGGGGCGCTTCACCCGCAACTTCGTGGTGCAGGCGAGCGCCGCCGACTGGGCACTGACCATGCTGGCGACGCTCCGCCAGCGGTTGGTGGACACGAACGCACAACTGGTCTTCTTCCAACATGATGAGGTGATGATCCATTGTCCTGACGACACAACTGAATACGTGGCCAACGCGATGCGCGCTGCCGCCACGGAGGCGTCCCGCCTGGTCTTCGGCGACACCCCGGTCCAGTTCCCCCTGGAAGCGGCGATAGTCGACTGCTACGCCGACGCGAAGTGACCGGACCGAATCCCGAGCACGGGCAGGCTCGGTCACGCGGAAGGGTCAGGTTCGGCGCAGGGTGTCCGGCGACAGGTCGGCGAGGGTGCGGTTGCCCGACAGTCCGAGTGTGAGATCGAGGTCCGCGAGGACGCTGCGCACGACGTGGCGAACGCCGTCCTCACCGCCGAGGCCGAGGCCGTACACGTACGGACGGCCGAGGAGCACGGCCTTGGCGCCGAGGGCGAGCGCCTTGACGACATCGGCACCGGTGCGGATGCCGGAGTCGAAGAGGACGTCCAGGCGGTCACCGACGGCCGCGGCTATCTCGGGGAGCATGTCGAGTGCGGCCACGGCGCCATCCACCTGGCGACCACCGTGGTTGGACACGACGATGCCGTCCATGCCGGCGTCGCTGGCGCGGCGAGCGTCGTCCACGTGCTGGATGCCCTTGAGCACGATCGGACCGTCCCAGTGTTCGCGGAGGAACGGCAGCTGGTCCCAGCGCTTGTCCGTGCCGGTGAACATCGGGATCCACTGGAGGATGGCCGCGGTCGGGTCCTCCTCCGGTGACTTCGCCAGCAGGGCGCGGAAGGCCGGGTCGGAGAAGGGGACGGCGTTGCCGATGCCGCGGATGAAGGGCAGGTAGGCCTGGTCGAGGTCGTTGGGCCGCCAGGCGAGCGTCCACGTGTCGAGGGTGACGACGAGCGCCGAGAACCCGGCGGCCTTGGCCCGGTGGAGGATGCTGATGGTGACGTCGTTGTCGTTTGGCCAGTACAGCTGGTACCAGCGTGGGCCGTCTCCGTTGGCCTCGGCGACCTCCTCGATGGTGTGCGACGACGCGGTGGAGAGCACCATGGTGATCCCCAGCGCGGCGGCGGCACGCGCCGTGGCCAGCTCGCCGTCGGGGTGGACGATCGACTGCACGCCGACCGGGGCGAGCAGCACCGGAGCCGGCATGGACTGTCCGAGCACCGTGGCGCCGAGGTCCCGAGTGGTGGCGTCCGTCAGCATGCGCGGCACGATCCGCCACCGGTCGAACGCCTCCCGGTTGGCGGCCACGGTCGCACCGGACCCCGCGCCACCGACCACGTACCCGAAGGGACCGGGGTCGAACGTCTCGCGGGCGAGCCCTTCGAGCCGCGTCGGATCGGTCGTGAACGGCGGCAGCTTGTCGCCGAGCCCCTGGAGGTAGATCTCGTTCTGGTACCCGCCGAACTGCACAGCCACGCCGCCGCTCCTAGATCGTGATCGCGAACCGGGAGCCCATTGAACAACACTCGGGCGGCCGGTTACCGCCCCTGGGGTCCGGACGACTGGCCGCCCTGGGGACCGGAGTTGTCCGGCCGATCTTCGGGGCTCCGGGGGGCGGGCGGCTCGGCAGGCGACCTGGGGCCGAACTGCGGCCCCTGCTGGGGAACTGCACCCTGTGGTGCGAACCCATCGCCTGCCGGGGCGGCAAATCCGACCGGCGGGCTGGCAGGTGCTTCGCCCAGCGAGCCGGGTGCCCCGGACTGCGCGGCGCGGTCGTTGGGTGGGCTGGCAGGTGCTCCGCCCAGCGGGCCGAGGCCGTTGGGCGGGCTGGCCGGTCCGCTGAACCAGCCGGGAGGTTCGGTGTTCGGGATGTCTCCCCCGGCTGAGGCGCTGGGGCCGTTTGGTGGGGAGTCGGGCGTGGCTGGGCTGTCGGAAGGGCTGGTCGACTGGGGGCCCGTGGTCGTCGTGGCGCCGAAGGGTGGTTCGCCCATGGTGGGGTTGGGGACGAAGGTGGCTGGGGGCGGGGTGGGTGAGCCGTTTGGTGACGGCTGGCCGTAGCCGGAGGCGGGCCCCGAGCCGTAGCCGGAAGCGGCTGCCGAGCCGTGCCCGAAGGCGGGCGCCGACTCATGGCCAGACGTTGGCGCCACCCCATAGCCAGAAGCGGGTGCCGAGTTGTAGCCCGAGGCGGGCGCCGAGCCGTAGCCGGAACTCGCCGCCGAGCCATGGCCCGCAACGGCTGCCGGGCCGTGGCCGGAGGTGGGCGCCGAGTCATAGCCGGACGTGGGTGCCGGGCCATGGGCAGAAGCGGGTGCTGAACCGTAGCCAGCCGCGGACGGCGGGCCGTAACCACCTGTGGGTGTCGGACCGTAGCCGGCAACGGATGGTGGACCGTAACTGCCCGGGGCAGGTTGGCCGTAAGCGCCTGCCGGTTGGCCGTAACCGCCGGTCGGTGGGGTGTAGCCGTTGGCCTGTGGCTGGGCATGGGCGGGTGCGGATGGTGAGCCGTTGTCGTAGATCTGCGGTTGGCCGTAGGCGGAACCCGCGAGCGCGCCGTTGCCCAGGGCCGGGATCGGGCCGCTGTCGGGCGACGGGTGCTGGCCGCCGGGTGTCGAGGGTGTGCCGGGGCCGGTGGCCGGGGCTGAGGCGTAACCGGGCGTCGACGGTGGGCCGTATCCGTGAGCGGGAGGTGGGCCATAGCCGGGCGCGGGAGGCGGGCCGTACCCGGTGGCCGGCGGTAAGGCCCCGGCTGGGGGCGGACCGTAGCCGGGGGGCGGGGGCAACGTCGACGGGTCGACGGTCGTCGGGGACTTGTCCTTGCTGAAAGCGGCGCTGAGGACCACCATCAGGATCCCCAGAGCCCCCAGGCCGAGGCCGAGGCCTGGTTGCCAGTCTTCCGACCACATCAGCAGCCTGAACTGGAAGTCAGTGAAGTGGAGCACTGCCGAACCCAGTCCGAGTACGGCCAGCCAGGCGCCTAGACCACGCACGATCATCTCCCCGGTCTCGAGGCAGGGGTTTGCATCCCAACGACGCGCGGGAACGGCCCTCGGTTCCGCCTCTACCTCGTCCACATTCGACGCAGTGCCGCGGATGGGACAATCACCGCTATCAGGGCGCTCACCAGGGCCACCAGCAGCAACGGCTTCACTACCGGGCCCAGCGCCACCAGCACCGTCCACACGAGCAGCGACACCGCTGACAGTGCCAACGCGCCTGCCGAGACCGCGGCCAGTGGGAGTTTCGAGTACAGGACCGCGGGCGTTACCGCGGCTCCGTCCGGTAGGCGGGTCCAGCCCCTCCATGCGCGCAGGCCGACGAACAGGAACACCCCCAGGCCGTACCACGCCAAGAACGACGCCGACGACGCCAGCAGCAGGACCGCCACCCCCAGTGCCTGCCACACGGCAGGTCGGCGGACGGCCAGGTACCACGACACCCGGTGGACTCGTTCGAACTTCGGCGTGCTCCGCGAACGAACTGGGCGGCGTTTGCGGCGGGGGTCGTCACCGGGTCGGCTGACCACCCGGTGCAGCTTCGCGGTCACGTCCCTGTTGGACGGGTCCAGCCGGACGGCGTCCTGGTACGCCGTCTCGGCCAGCATCCAGTCGTGGGCGAGCATGGCCGCGTCGCCGAGGACCTCGTGGGTCCTCGGCTCCGTGGGGGCCCGCTCGACGGCGGCCCTGGCGGCCTGGACCGCCTGTTCTGGCTCCTGGTGGGCCAGTGCCTCCGAGAGGATCACCAGGCCACGCCAGTCGTCCGGCTCGCGGCGCACCGCCTCGGCTGCCGAGACCACCGCCTCTTCGTAGCGACCCAGCTCCAGGAGGGAGAGGCTCGCGAGGCGGTGCGCCCACGCCGGTTCGCCCAGCGCCATAGCCCGTTTGGCCGCGTCCAGTGACTCCCGGGCCTCGCCGATGTCCAGGTATGCGGCCGACAGCCGGCACCACGCCACCGCGTGCCCGGGATCCACTTCCAGGGCCGATTCGAGCACGGCGATGGCGGCTCGCAGCCTGCCCTCGTCGGACAGCCGCGCCGCCCTCATCAGCACCGCGTCGATCGAACCGTCAGATGTCATCGTCATCCGGCATTTGCCTCCCGATGGGCTTACCCCATCAGGCTCGCCAGATCCGCGTCAACCAGCTTCGCAGGTTCGACACGCACACGCTGGTCCACAAGGGCCTGCAGCGTGTCGCCGTCGTCCCACATGTTGACGTTCATCGCGGCCTGTACGGCGCCGTCACGCAACCAGAACGCGATGAACTCGCGTCCGGTCAGGTCACCACGCACCACCAGCTCGTCACCGAACGGATCGGCCAGTCCTCGGAACTCCATGCCCAGGTCGTACTGGTCGGAGAAGAAGTACGGGCTCGCGGCGAACGGCTCGCTCGCGCCGAGGACGTTCTGTGCGACGTGGGCACCCTGGTCCTTGGCGTTGGCCCAGTGCTCCACGCGGATGCGCCTGCCGAGCCTCGGGTGGGCGTGCGCGGCGATGTCACCGACGGCGAACACGTCCGGAGCGGACGTCCTCAGTGTCGCGTCGACCTGGACACCGCCGTCGTCGGACAACGCCAGTCCGGCCTCCTGCGCGAGGTCGGTCCTCGGCTCGGCACCGACCGCCACCAGCACGAGGTCGGCGGGCAGCTCGGTGCCGTCCTCCAGCCGCACGGCCGTCGCCTTCCCGTCGGCACCGGCGTACTCCACGACGCCGGTGTCCATGCGGAACGTGACGCCCTGCGACTCGTGCAGCGCGCGGAACACCCCGGACACCGTGTCGCCGAGCACGCGGTGCAGCGGGTGGGCCAGCGTGTCGACCACGGTCACGTTCGCGCCGTGCTTGCGTGCCGCGGCGGCGACCTCGCAGCCGATCCAGCCCGCGCCGATGATCACGATGTTGCGGCCCTCGGTCAGCTCCTGTCGCAGCGAACGCGCGTCGTCGAGCCTGCGCAGTCTGCGGACGTTGTCGAAGTCGTTGCCGGGCACCCGCAGGCGGCGCGGCGTCGAGCCCGTCGCGAGCACGAGCCGGTCCCAGGACTCGGCCGTGCCGTCGACGTCGACCGTGCGGTCGCCGACGTTCACGGCACCCACCCGGGTGCCGAGCCGCAGGTCGATGTTCTTCTCGCCGTAGAAGGACTCGTCGTGCACCCAGTCGGGGTCATCTGTGTCGCCGAGCAGGATGCCCTTCGACAGCGCGGGCAGCTCGTAGGGGCGGTGCCGCTGTTCGCCGATGAGCAGTACTTCGCCGTCGTAGCCCTGCTCGCGCAGCGCACCGGCGGCCGAGGCACCCGCGAGACCGGTACCCACGATCACGATGCGGCGCGGTTCAACCATGGTGAGTCATACCTTCCTTCCGATGGACGAAAACGCGTCACGACAACGTCGTCGCGACGTCTGACTGTTAAACGACAAGCACGCGCAGGTGGATCAACTGCCGGAGGGTGAGCAAGGTGACCAGTCACAAGGAATGGTCGATCACGTGTCGGGACGTCGCAGGCCGACGCCGCGACCTCACCGTGTTCGTCCGGCAGGGCCGGGTGGTGCTGGTCGCCCCGCCGGGTGAGACCGCCGTGCTCAACCCGCTCGATGTCGGTCGCCTCCGTGCCGTCCTCCGCGACGCGGTGGTGGACGCGTCGCGGACGCCGGAAAGCTGAACCCTACGCCCCTGACCAGGTATGCACCGGTTCGTTCGTGTGCATGTGGGTGGCGTACCGGCGGACCATCTCCCGCAACGCCTGCTCGCGGGACACGCCACGGGACTCCTCGATCGACCGCACGGTGTCCACCTGCCAGGTCGCCCCGTTGCGACCCGAGATGCACCGCTGCTCGATCACACCGAGTAGCCGGTCTCGTTCCGCCGGCGCCACGCCCCAGGCGTCGAGGCCGGAGTGCGCCAGCGGGAGCAGCCGTCGCAGCACCAACTCGGTGACCGGCACGTCACCGATGCCGGGCCAGTAGACCCGCCCGCCGATCCCGCTCTTGGCCGCGGCGTGGAAGTTCTCCTCCGCCGCCGAGAAGCTCATCTGCGTCCACAGTGGACGTTCTTGGTCGGCCAGCGCCCTGACCAGCCCGAAGTACAGCGCGGCGTTCGCCATCACGTCGACACACGTCGGCCCGGCGGGCAGCACCCGGTTCTCCACCCGCAGGTGCGGCCGGTTCTCGACCACGTCGTAGATGGGTCGGTTCCAGCGGTAGATCGTGCCGTTGTGCAGGCGCAGCTCGGGCAGCTCCGGCGCGTCGCCCGCCTCGAGCACCGCGACCGGGTCCTCCTCGTCCCACAGCGGCAGCAGCGCCGGGTAGTAGCGCACGTTCTCCTCGAACAGGTCGAAGATCGACGTGATCCACCGGTCGCCGAACCACACGCGCGGGCGCACACCCTGCGCCTTCAGCTCCTCGGGCCGGGTGTCGGTGGACTGCTCGAACAACGCGATGCGACTCTCGGCCCACAGCTGCTTGGCGAACAGGTACGGCGAGTTGGCACCCAGCGCGACCTGCACGCCCGCGACGACCTGCGAGGCGTTCCAGAAGTCCGCGAAGCGCTCCGGCGCCACCTGGAGGTGGTACTGGACGCTCGTGCACGCCGACTCCGGCGCGATCGTGTCCGCCTGGGTCACCAGCCGCTCCTCACCGGCGATGTTGATCTCCAGGTCCTCACCGCGCGCGGCGAAGATCTGCTCGTCGAGCAGCTTGTAGCGCTGGTTCGACGACAGCGTCTCGGCGTTCATGTGATCGTGCCGCAGCGTCGGCAGGATGCCGATCATCACGATGTGCGTGTCGACCGAGTTGGCGTGGGTCTCCGCCGCGTTCAGCGAGGCACGCAGGCTGTCCTCGAAGCGGGACAGCCCGTCGGGGCCCAGCTCGTTCGGGGCCAGGTTGATCTCGATGTTGAACTGGCCGAGCTCGGTCTGGAAGTCCGGGTCCGCGATCGCGGCCAGGACGTCCTCGTTCCTCATGGCCGGATCGCCCGCCGCATCGACCAGGTTCAGCTCGACCTCCAGCCCCGACATCGGCCGGTCGGTGTCGAAGGCCGACTGCTTGAGCATCTGGGCGAAGACGTCCAGGTCAAGCCGTACCTTCTCGCGAAACCGCTGCCGGTCGGCGCGGGTGAACTCGGTCCGTTCGACATCCTTGCCCATCCGCAATCGCCTCACTAGGTGCAAGCTGGTCCAGGGAAGCCTGACGCCAAGCCTTTACCCCCGCAAGCTGCGAGATCAAACAACGGTACCGGGATAAGCTGCGTCAGGTGACGGACAGTTTGGTGTGGATCGACTGCGAGATGACCGGCCTCGACCTCAGCAAGGACGCGCTGGTCGAGATCGCCGTGCTGGTGACCGACTCAGAGCTCAACATCATCGACGAAGGCGTCGACATCGTCATCCACGCCGACGATGCCGTACTGGACACCATGCCGGACATCGTGCGGGAGATGCACGCCAACTCGGGCCTGACACCGCTGGTCAGGGCGTCGGCGGTGAGCGTGGCCGAGGCCGAGCTGCAGGTGCTCGACTACGTGCGCGGGCACATCCCGGACCCGCGCACCGCGCCCCTGTGCGGCAACTCCATCGCCACGGACCGCGGCTTCATCGCCCGCGACATGCCCGCGCTGGACGCCCACCTGCACTACCGGATGATCGACGTGTCCTCGATCAAGGAGCTGTGCAGGCGCTGGTACCCGCGCATCTACTACGCGCAGCCCGACAAGGGGCTGACCCACCGGGCGCTCGCCGACATCAAGGAGTCGATCCGCGAGCTCAGGTACTACCGGGGCACCGCGTTCGTCCCCCAGCCCGGACCGTCGAGTGACCAGGCAAAAGCCGTGGCAGAGGCCCTGATGAAGGCCAAAGCATAACCGTTTGCCAACCCCCGGAACCGGCACGTTACGATATGTCCGCCGGTCCCGGTGGAGCGGCGATGGTGGGTGTAGCTCAGCTGGTAGAGCACCTGGTTGTGGTCCAGGATGTCGCGGGTTCAAGTCCCGTCACTCACCCCAGTGTTCGCGCAGGTCAGAGGCGGTCGCGTCGGAGTTTTCCTCCCGCGCGGTCGCCTTTCTCGTTGGGGCGATGCTCCGGTTGATCTCTTGAGCGTGACTCCTCTCGTTCACCTCCCGGTCGCCTCGTGGCGGCAGGCTCCCCGGGTGCCAGTTGCTGCTCCCTCGCGGGCGGAGCTGCGGGGGGAACGGTTCGCCGGCCGGATGGCGTGGGTCGTCCGTCGGCTTCCCTTCGGGCTCGCCCGGGTCGTCCCGGTCGATCTGCTCGGGTTCGCGACCGTGAACGCGTTCTGCTTCGCGGTGGACATCCTGCTTTTGTCGGTCCTGCGTTCGGGGCTGTCACTGCCGCTGTGGATCTCTGTTTCCGTCGCATATGCCTGCGCCTTCGCGGTAAGTTTCCTCCTCAACCGGACGTTGAACTTTCGGTCGCATGCGGCAGTCGGGCCCCAGGCCGGCCTGTTCGCCGTCGTCGTGGTGGTCGACTACCTCGCGCTGATCCTCGGCGTCGGGACCGGATTGGCCGCGCTCGGCGTCGACTACCGGCTGGCCCGGGTCGCGGCAGGGGCGTGCGAGGCCGGGTACATGTACTGCGCCATGCGGTTTCTGGTGTTTCGTCCGCGCCGGGTTCCGGATCTCGCTACGGATTGACGCCTTTCCTGATTCTTCGTGGATCGCGCCCGCATGTCTGTAACAGGCAGCAACATCGGGACGACGAATTCGGTGACTGACGGTGATCGCTGTTGGTCAGGGCAATTGTCGAAAGTCGGGAAATGACTCAGAAATCCGTTGACGGGACGACTCCTCCGCGGGTGGGCGCGGTGCGGGCCATGCTCTGCGTGGGACTTCTCGGTTCCGCCGCCACCGTCGCCCTCGGCCCGGACCCGGCTGCGGTGACCTGGGCCGCCTGCGGCGTGTTCCTCGCCTGCCTGGTCGCCGTCGTGTTCCGTGCCCTCGGCCGGGCCTCCAGGCGTGTCGACGCCATCCTCGGCGACGTGCTCACCAGCGAGAAGTCCCCCGCTGACGAGCCGTCACCCGAGTTGCGGAAGACCGCCTGACGTTACTTCTTGCCACCCGCCGCCCACTGGTCCCACGGGACCTGCCAGTCGCCGAGGCCGTCCCACGACTCCAGCACCGGGCCGCCACTGTTCTGGACGACGATCACGTCACCCTTGTTCGAGATGCTCTGTAACCAGCGGGCGTTCTCCGTGGTCATGTTGATGCACCCGTGACTCACGTTGCGGTGCCCCTGGTCGCCGACCGACCACGGCGCCGAGTGGTAGAAGATCCCGCTGTTCGACATGCGGCTCGCCACCGCGACCGTGGTCCGGTAGCCGTTCGCCGCGTCCGCCGGGACGCCGTAGGTGCTCGAGTCCATCGTGTAGTCCGTGTGCTCGCTCATCACGACGTAGGTGCCCACCGGCGTCTCGTGGCCCGGCTTGCCCATCGAGATCGGGATGGTGCGGACCACGGCGCCGTTGACGGTCACCGTCATCTGATGGGTGGCGCCGTCCGCGTTGGCGACCACTGCGTCACCGACGGTGACGACCGCCGTGCGGCTGTCGTTGCCGTAGACGCCGTTGCCGAAGTCCCTGCCGTAGATCGAGGCGTTGATCGTGATCCTGGTGCCTGCCGCCCAGTACTCCTTCGGACGCCAGTGCACCTCCTTGTCGGAGTACCAGTAGAAGGCGCCCTCGGCCGCCGGCTCACTGTGGACCTGGATCGCCTGCTGGGCCGCCGCCTTGTTGGCCACGGGGGCGTCGAAGTAGAACGCGAGCGGCTGGCCGACCCCGACGACCTGCCCGTCCAGCGGGTTCATCGACAGGTCGGCCTTGACGCGGGGCGCCGCGGTGCTGAACACGGACGTGACCGTGGCGTCCTTACCGTCCGTGCCCCTGCCGGTGGCGGTAGCCGTGTAGGTCTTGCCGAAGCCGAGCGGCTCGGTCGTCTGCCAGGTGGTGGCGTCCGGCGACAGGACGCCTGCCACCGGCTGCCCGGCCTCGTTGACCACCAGGACCTGGGTGACCTTGCCGTCGACGGCCGCGATGGTGACCGGCGCGCCCGGCTCGACGCCTGCCGCCCTGTCTCCCGGCGCGATCGTGAGCGCGACCGGCTTCCTGGGCGGCGCCGGCCTGGCGCTCGACGTCGAGCGGGGCTTCGCGTCGTCGCCCTGCTCTCCGGAGGCGGAACTGCTGGTACAGGACGTGACCAGCAACACGGCCAGCACAGCCACTCCGCCGAGGAGTAAGCCGGATCGTCCGGTCCGCGTCATGTCGAACCCCCATTCGCCAAGGTCGTCACCCGACAGTGTGCCCGATAGGTCCAACCTCCAGACCACGAGATCCACCCGGAAGGGGAATCCGGTTTCGGGGGGTCATGGGGGGCGTGATAGCGTTCCTACGTCGCGCTGGAGCACACCACTCCACACGCGCCGCTAGCTCAATTGGCAGAGCAGCTGGCTCTTAACCAGCGGGTTCGGGGTTCGAGTCCCTGGCGGCGTACCATCAGACCCCAGGTCAACATTCATGTTGACCTGGGGTTATGTCGTTTCGAGTGCTGTTTCTCGCTCGTTCCGACCGTCCATCTCGGGCTGATGCGTGCCCGAGAATGTTGATCTTGGTTCGCGGGATTATCCGGGCCGTGGCCTTGGCAGCCGAGTGCGCCAGTTCTGGAAGCACGTTGGTGTACAGGTCGCTGGTAGTGGTGATCGAGGCGTGCCGGAGCATGTGCTGGACGACCTTCATGTCCACCCCCGCCGCGAGGGCGATGGTCGCCGCGCCGTGACGCAGGTCATGCAGCCAGATCGGCGGCAACCCAACCTGCTGAGCCAGGAACTTGAACCGCTCAGTGACGTCGGCGGGGGTGCAGCGGGCCGCTGTCTTCCTCGGTGAACACCAACCCCGTCTCCACCCACTTCACCCCGACAGTCTCCCGCTCGACGCCCTGACGCTTCCAATGCGCGTGCGGGATCAGCGCGGTGTCGGCGTCGAGGGCCACCGTGGCCGCGGAGTCGTCGGGCTTGGAGTGTCCATGCCGGTCTCCCAGCCGTACTCCACGAACTGGTTGAACACGTCGATCGACCCGGCGTCGAGATGTGTATCGATCCAGCGCTGCCCAGGCTTCGCACCGCGCCGACATCATCGATCAGGTCGGCGCCGACCTGATCGTGCTGCCACCGCATGAGGCCCAGGAGACACTGCGCGAGCACTACCACCGCCAGCGGGAATGGGCGTTGGCCGGTCTCGACGCCAAAACCGCCAAACGAAAGAGGGAAACGGGTTCCACAGCCGAACAACTGGCGCAGCTGCCCGAGGACATGCTCATGGCCGACACGGTCGGGCTCATCTATGACGAGGTCGAAGGACTCAACCTACTACCGCGACTTCGGCCGCCTCGACGAACTGTTCGCAGACCCCGTGCTGGCGCGCGACCGCACTCGCCTCACCCAGCTACGCGAATACCTGGATGACGACTCCGTCTCCCCGCTGGCAATCCGCCGGCTCGCGCAGCGCCACCCCGACAACGCCGATAAGGTCTTCCCCGCAAACCCGGCTTCACCTGGGCGCGGGACGGGGAGAACCTGCTCCGTCGCCGCAAGAAGGCGTTCTTCGACGAAGACCCGGCATCTCCACGGTCGGCGAACGCCTCACCGAACTGCTCCGGTGACTCACGACGTCCAGTTGGTCAGGCCGCCCCAGCCAGCTGGCATTGTCAGTGCTGACGGTGGTCGGCCCAGGTAGGTGGCATAGACGGCGTGCAGCCACGCCTCGACCGTCCCCGGCCGGAACTCCAGGTCAGCGAACGAGACGAATCCCTTGGCGTGCTGTCCCTTGCAGCGGGCACGCAGCTCGATCGTGGCGTTGTCCTCGTCGAGGCCGGTGACCACGACCGGGTTCCCCAGCAACGTGGCCTGGACCGGGAAGTCGATCTCCTCCTCCAGCACCGTCAGGAACGCGGTCATCTGCTCGTACTCGCCGTACGCGTCAGTGAGGATCACCTCGGTGTCCTCTCGCATCTGGGCTTCGGCATCCCGCTCGTCCGTCCCCAACCTGGCGAGGCGGGCGTTGATGCCAGCCTGGTCGAACGCGATCCAGGCGGGCTCGTCACTGTCCTCTACCGGCGCGTCACCGCGGCCGTCCACACAGACCGGAAGCTCGGTCGCCGGGTCGACGATCTTCTCCAGCATGATGTCGTGCCGCCAGTCGTCACCGAAGTCGTAGGTGTAGGTGACGGGTTTGCGGGCACGGGCGAACACCTCGGCCAGCGTGACCTTGCACTCGTCGTGCTCGACGTCGAAGTACGGATCGCCGTACCGGCGCCGCCCGACGGTGAACCCGTGCAGATGGTCACCCTCCCAGGCGAAGGCGACCTGGATGACCTCGTGCAACTCCCCCAGCGTGGCCGATGCCGGCATGTGCACGCGACGCCAGCACGTAGGCCGCACGTGCCGCAGGACGATCTTGAGCTGATACGTCCCGTCCTCCTGGCCGTCGTTCGTCCTGAACAACGACGCACCTCGCAAGCCGATCACCGCCATGGCCCACCGGCCCAGTGGCGTGATCCGCCGCTTTGCCGTGTTGGTGACGGCCCCGAACGCGGACAGTAACTCGACCGTCGCCTCGGCCGGATCACGCGCGCCGAACCCGCGGTCGAAGGTCTCGTGCAACCTCGCATGGATGACGGCGAGAGTGACCGCTTTCGACAGTTCCGCGCCGGTCGGCACCGGGTCGTCGGCCAACACGGTCAACGCCAGCCTGCCGATCTCGATCGCATCCGCTCCGTCATCGGCGTCGAACAGACCGGCCAGAGCCGCCGCGAACCCTCGGGCCCACAGGTCGAGCACCTCGGCAGAATTGGCGGACCGCCAGCCCGTCACGGCCGGCGTGGCCACGGCACGACCACCATCGACGGACAGCAGCCCCGAGCCAAGCGCCGCCTGCCACGGCCAGTGCAACGCCGGCACATCCGCCGCGCTGCGTACCCAGTCCGGCAACTCGACACCCAGCGCGCCACCCGCCGCTGGCACGTCCGCCCTGCGCAGCACCCCTTTGGCCGTCACCGCCCGGCCCGTGCCAACCCAACCCGCCAGGACAACTGCACCTCGCAGCGCGGCACACTCTCGCGCCGAACGAGCAAGATCGTAACCATCCACCGCACCAGGGTAGAGCGATGAAGGACACCGCGTTGGCGGCAGTGTCGGTCCGGGTGTCAGCGTGGTAGCAACCGGGGTGGTGTTGAACGATCTACAACGAGAACTGCGTGAGTTCGCCACCCAGCGGGGGCACGGTCGCGCAGATCGAAGCCACGGCGAAGGCCAAGAACCTGACGGTCCGTCACGTAGATCTCAACGGCCAGTTCCGTTGTGGCGGCAGCTCTTGTGCTACGTCGGCTGGCGACGTGGCGCTCGGCAACTATGTCAACGACAATATCTGTGAAAGAACCCATTGGTCTCAGGATCTTCGGAGTACAAGCACACGCCTTGCATTCCTCGTGTCATGAGCACTTTGTAGGTGTTACGAGCGAGTTCAAGGAATTCCTTCGCACGCACCCTTTTCACCGACGTGTCGTGGGACTCATTCGGCTGCGGCCGCCATCGCCCATCACGGACCACAAGATCTTTCCCGAAAATGACGCCCGCCCAGTCGTACTCGAACCCTTGCGCGGTGTAGACGCAGCCGACCTGACCCGAGCCGTCAGGATCGGACGCCCCGATGGCGCTCTTGCCGGAACCGGGGCCACCGCGGACCACGACCACCGTCTTGCGTCCTCGTCGAACAGCACCAACGCGGGACTGATCTCCCTCATGTACGACCACTGTTTCAGTTCGACGAGCACGTAGGATGACTGGCCGGTCTTTGGGTGAACTCCGCACAGCACCGCATCGACTCTGCGTGGGCTGTACGGAAGGCGGTGTTCAAGGAGCACCTGAACGTGCCCGAGCCCTGCGTCGCACAGCAGGTCCAGCAGCAGCGGAACGCTGTTCCGCCATGCGCCCGGTTCTCCCTCGTCCGCGCGCAGGTACTTCACGCGGGTCTGGTCCGCCAGGGTTCGCACCAGGTCTTCACGATCTGCGCGCGCCAGGTTCCACGCAGTGTCCGGTATCGACGGCAACGCCACCCCCAGGAATCACTCTTTCGAGTTAACCTGGGCAGGTTGCAACCCGCACATTCCGTAACCTGTCGGCACGCTCACCTGACCAGACCCGTCAGCTCGAGCGCATGAACACTCGCTTCTCCATCAGGACAGCACTCGCGGACGACATATCGGCGAGTCGCTCGGCCACCGTGCGCTCTGCCAGGGCCGGCGGTAGCGCCACCGAGAACTTCAGGCCGGACAACGCGTTTCGATCGACTGACGGCAGACGCAGCCGTACTTCGTCGTCGAGTGCCGTCTGGATTTCCTTGACCGTGAGACCGGACCGCAGGCGCAGTGACCGGTCACCGATCCGCTGTTGCCGATCCACCAGCTCTGGCAGGCTCACCGCGAGGCACCGGTTGGCTGCTGTGCCTGCCCACGTCCACCATCGCGTCTCGTCGTCGGCCTGCCGGATGACCGTCGCGTCGACGGTGATGTTCGCCCCATGATCGCTTCGTAGTTCCGCGATCGCGGAAATCGCACGCCGGGTGAGTGTGATGCCCTGCGGATCCGACCCACCGAGGAAGTCCCGCATGCCTCTGGCCAGTTCGAACGACACACCGCCGTTACGACCACCCCACTTCGCTTTGCCCGGCAGGTCAGTCGGTTCGACCTGGCACCGTCGGCGTTGCCAGTCGATCGAGGTGACGAGCCAACTCCGGCCGGCGAGCAGGAGCACCCGAGGTCCACCGACGCCGTCCGCGACCAGTAGGTCGTCACCGACCATGCCGATCTCGGTCCGGCCCGCGAGCACGAGGAACTGTGGAGCGGCGCTGAAGACGGCCGTCAGGTCGGAGAAGTAGCGACGACCGAACCTCCGCTCGGCCTCCCGGCCGATGACAGCCAGGTCGCCGATGGTTCGAGGTAGCCCTCGGCAACCAGGTGCTGAACGATGTCCGTACCGGAGTCGTCAAACACGGGCAGGTCGCCCCACCAGTCCCGCCAAGTGCGGGTGCCGACCACACCTTCCTGCAGGGCGAGCGCGAGGATCTGCTGAGCCATGATGTGCCGGGGCGCGGGTGGTGCCTCGACCGGCTCCACCCAGCCCTGTGACCACCGCAGCAACAGCCCACACGCGTGGGCTACCGCTTCGGTGTCCAGGCACAGGAAGAGGCAGTTCCGGTGACCGTCCCTCCGCCCGGTGCGGCCTAGTCGCTGGAGGAACGAGGCGACGGTGCGTGGCGCGTCGAGCTGGATCACCCGGTCCAGGTCGCCGACGTCGATCCCCAGCTCCAACGTCGAGGTGGCCACGATGACGCAGTCGCGCTCGGTGGCGAACGCCTCCTCGGCGCGACGGCGTTCCGTCGCGGCCAGCGACGAGTGCGACAGGAACGTCGTCACGCCCCTGGCCGTCAACGCCGCGCCCAACTCCTCCGCACGCCGCCTGCTGTCCACGAACACCAGCCGCTTCTCCCCCTGGTGCAGTAGGGAGATCACCTTCGCGGCGTTGTCGACCGAACCGACGACGCTCGGCCTGGGCGTCCCAGTCTTCCGCGGACCAGCGGCGCTTGCATTCGGGTCGTTCGATCAGGGCGAGGTCACGCCGCTTCTCGATGAGGTCGATCCTGGCCTGGACGACGCGGCGGTAGTCGTCGGGCCAGTGGTCGGGCAGTTCGGTGATCGGGATGGAACCGTGGCGGACGAACCACTGGGTGTCGGTCTCGCCCGCGGCCACGCGCCGCGCCAGGATGATCTCGAAGGCCCGCTCGCCGAGGTTGAGCGCGGGCACGGTTGCCGGGTCGGCGATCACGACGGCGGCGGCTTCCGACTCCGACAAGAGGCCGTAGCGCTGGTAAACGTCCCAGTCCAGCTCCTCCTGTTCGGCAATCATCCGGGCTCGAACGCGCTGGTACTCGTCTCTGACCTCGACCAGCCGATTCCGGCTTGGCGGCGCCTGCACGACGATTGCCTGCGGGGTACTCGCATTCAGTTGTTGTGCGAGGTCGTCGAGACGGCGGGCACGGTCCAACGGCAGTGCCTCGGACAGCGGAAACTGCTCCAGCTTCGTCCCAGTGAATTCGAAGAACCGTTCCCACGCCTGCGACTTGAACCCCTCGTTTACGCCTTGGCTTCCCTTGTCGTGGCACACCTGCTTGAGCCAGAAGCACGCGGTCGAAGAGTTGAGCACACCGAGCAACCGCAGGTGATCGTCCTCGGTCGCCCCTTCCCGCAACTTGATCACCGGAGCAGTACGAATGAAGACCTTCCCGCCTCGATCCAACACAAAATGGTTGTGCGTCGACACAAACGCGAATGCGATTGTGTCGGGGATGCGAAACCGATTGGCGAAGAACATGGAATACTCGAACCACGATCGACCGTGTTCAATTTGCGTCTTGCCAAAAGCAACCCGAGAACTCAACTGAAGGCGGTAAGGCCACAGCCAACGGATCACCGACTCATCTGGATCGGCAGCAAGGGTGTCGTCCCGATAAGGCCAGAGTGAGGCGACTGGATCGGCCAGTCGCCAGTCGCGGGTAACGTCACCTTCTACCAGCGAGCGAACAAATCGATCGGGAATGCCGTGTCGCCTGAGCGGCCCCGAACCGACCATATACACGGCGTCCTCGCGGGTGACGGCGCCAGTTCCTGGCTCTGTTCCAGTCGAACCGAGCACGTGGACGCCGGCGCGTTCGACTGCCGTCAGCAATTCGTCCGCGCCGCCGCCACTGAGAGACCATGGGTGTGCTGCCAGTCGGGACCTGGGTAGATCGACCACGGTGATCCAGTCGGACTCGCTGCCCGGGTGGTCCACCTGGGACTCGATTGCCCGCCAAACATTGCCCTCGGCCGGTACCGGGGGTTGGGATGGCTCGCCGCGGATGCCGAGTACGGCGCGGATCGTGCCGTCCAGATCGGGGCGGCGGTCGCGGCCGATGAGGATCACCGTCGGGGTGCCGTGGCCGGGGATGAACGCACCCGATGTGTCGATCACGTGGGTGAGGTCCACGCGTGGGAAGAAGTCCTCGATCAGTTTGGTGCCGAACTCACGTTTCATGAAGGCGTTCGAGGTGATCTGGCCGACGTAACCCGCGCCTCGGCCGTCTTCCTCGGCCGGGCGGGCCAGCTCGAAGAAGCGTTGGGCGAACGGAACCGTCAGTTGGTACTGGCGGTGGCAGGCGGTGTAGTACCGACGGTATTCGCGGTTCAGAGCCGGGTCCCGCATCACGATGTACGGCGGGTTGCCGACGACCACGTGATACGAGCCAATGTCCAGCAGGGTGGGGAACTCGTGGGTGTCCTCGGCGGCCAGTTGGAGTCCGGCCTCGACGTCCATGCCCTCGAACGTCTCGCGGCGGTTGGCCAGTAGGGAGTCGCCGGTGGCGATGGTTACCGCCCAGCGTTGTCCGGCTGCCTGATCGATGGTGCTGATGCCCGCCACCCGCCATGCGGCCAACATCAGGCGGAAGCGGGCGATGGCGACCGCGAACGGGTTGATGTCCACGCCGTGCACGGAGTCCAGTGCTCGGCGGGCCACCTCCGTGTCGTTCAGGCGGGTGTCGGTGCGCCACGCTTCCACCAGGCGGTCGAACGCGCCGAGCAGGAAGTGGCCCGAGCCGCAGGTCGGGTCGATCAGGCGCAGGCCCTCGTGGCCGAACTCGGCCAGTGCTGGTTCCAACGTGTACTTCAGGATGAACTTCTCGACGAACTCCGGGGTCTGGAGGAGTGCGTACTGGTCCTTTGCCCGTTCGGACAGGTCCTGGTACAGGTCGCCGAGGAAGCGGGTGTCCCATGCCTCGTCGCGGAAGTCGTGCACCAGACCGTCGGCGCGCTGAGTGCGCCAGAACCCGATGAGCGCCTTCGCGCCGTCGTGGGAGACCGGGATGCGGTAGGCGGGGTTGTGTTCCGGGTCGAACAGCATGGCGCCCGCGTCGCTTCGGCGCAGGGCGTCGAAACATGTGAGCAGCCAGTGCCGGTTGGTGTGGTCGTGGTGCGTCCGGAAGTAGGCGCTCTGCGTGTCCTGCGCGTCGGCCATCCGGTGATCCGGGCCGGACAGCATCGGGGCGATCAGCTCGTTGTCCTCGCACCAGCGGACGAACACCGTGCCGAGTACCCACGCCACCGCGGACTGGGTGACCTCACCAGCTCGCCAGGTGTCGAAGTCCGCTGCCGTGCGCTGGGCCGTCGTCGCCCGTTGGTGTGCCGCGCGCAGCCCGGTCAGTTCCTCCGGCAGTTCGCCTCGGTCGAGCTGGTCATCCAGGTCCCGCTCGATCATGCGCACCTGGTTGACCAGGTCTGCGAGAAGGGCGGGGCGATCCAACTGCGGTGCGGTCACGGGCAGCGAGTTTAGACGCCCGGTTCGTCACGCTCCGGCCCGCAACGCCGACAGGAACCCTGCCCACGCGGACGCCGGTAACTCGATCAGCCCAGCACCGGGACTCTTGGAGTCCCGAACGCCGATCACCCCGAACCTGGCGCCTATTTCAACGCAGTTTCCGCCGTTCGTGCTGCTGCAACTGGACTTACAGAACCGAACCGTGGCCCAGTCGCGGATACCGGGTGCGGTCATTCCAGTCAACTCCTCGCAGTCGCCATGACGTACTCCTCCGCCACGGTCTCCAGCAAGTTTCTCGACTCGACTGGGCCGAGCGCCACCCCTCTGAGGCGACCGAACAACTCGGCGTACCGGCGGACCGTCTCCGGCGGCTTGTCCAGATATGCGGCGTCGGAGAACATCTCCAGGTAGACGATGTCATTGGCCATCTCGTGGCCGAAGCGGAACAGCGTGAAGTCCGTGTTCAGGTGGGCATATGACCGGGCATCGAACGGGATTACCTGAAGCGTCACGTTCGGCAGCATCGCCACCTCGGTCAGGTGCCGCAGTTGCTCGGCCATCACCGCCGGTCCGCCGATCCTCCGGCGCAGCGCTGACTCGCTCAGCACGAACGCGAAACGAGCCGGGTTCTCTCGCGTGAGCAGTTGGCGGCGGTCCGCACGAACGCGCAGGGTGTCGTCCACTATCCGGTCGGCCGGGTCGACCTCCTGTGCGTCGAACATCGCCCGGATGTAGTCGTCAGTTTGCAGGATGCCCGGCACGATCTCCGTGCCTACTTCCATGATCTCGCTCGCGTCGGCTTCCAGGTCGCGGAAGGCTCGGAACCAGCGGGGGCCGAGGTAGAGGGTGGTCTCGCTGGCTGGTCTGCCGCGCTTCGGCTTGGCTGTGCGGTTCAGCTCCCGGCACCACACCTGGTCCTTCTCCGACGCCCCGTAAAGCTCCAGCAACGCGTCCAGGTCGGTTCGGTCTATGCCGATCTTGCCGGACTCCACTCGGCTGACCTTGTTGCCCTGCTTGCCCAGACGCGTGGCCGCCTCGTCCTGCGTCAGGCCGGCGATCTCGCGTAGGCGCAACAGCTCGGCGCCGAGCAGCCGCCGCTGCATGCTGATCGACCTCGAAGGGCTCGTCATGACGCGGATCCTCTCATGACCGGTCACGCTGCGTAGCTCCAGGGCGTTCACCCATTTTGGCGACTATACATATTGGAGTTACAGATTAACGTCCTTAGCAGCTAGAAGCAGCGTTCACGTCGAATAGCGACGATACACAACGAAGGACTCGCCTCTCACCGGGCAGCGATCACCCCACGGTCACCGTTCCCGCATGCCTCCCACGGCGGGAACGGCCCCGGCGAGCGACGCGGCGTCGAGCGGATGACGACGAACGACCAACGTCCACGCTCCGCGCTCGCCGCCGGCCGGTGGTGGGGCCGGTACCCGCACCGCCGGCCCCACCACCTCACCCTCACCCACGGACACGCACCCACGGACACGGACACGGATGGAGAAACCCAATGACCGCATTCCTCGACCACGGGGGCCGGCACGCGCTGCACCAGCAGGTGCCCGATCTCGGCGCGCTGGCCCCCATCTGCGGCGAGCACGAGTTCGCCGCGATCGTGGCACGGATGGTCGCCGACGAGGCACCCAGACTGTTCGCCGTCGTGCAGGAGTACGGCGAACGTGTCGACGCGGTGATCGCCGCATGGGGCATGGCCTTCGACGACCACTCCGAGATCGTCACCCATCAACGGCGGCTGAGCGTGCGCGCTCCGGAGAACGCACTGCGCATGTTCACCGTCGGCGATCACATCCGGGCCCGCCTGGTGTGGTTCGACCCGGACGCGGCCACCCCCGTCGGAGACGAATTCCCCAGGTGAACGCCGCTGTCACGCTGCTTCGCGCGTGTCGAAGTGGTGCAGTGTGTTCCGTTGGGGCTCCCGGGCGGGATCGATCCATGGAGGTGGGATGAAGTGGGGGATGCCGTCGATCATGCGAGCCGTCCACCCACCCTGGTGGACCAGCGTGTGGTGGTAGCCGCACAGCAGCGCGGTGTTGTCGATCGACGTCGCCCCGCCGTCGGACCAGTGCACGAGATGGTGGGCGTCGCACCATTCGGGTGGGCGGTCGCAGCCCGGTGCGACGCAGCCCCGGTCGCGTGCGATCAACGCCCGTCGCAGTGGGCCGGTGACCAGCCGCTGGCGGCGGCCGACATCCAGCGGCTGGGAACCGCCTCTCATCACGATGGGAATGATCTCGGCGTCACAACAGATCCGGCGAGCGGTCTGGATCGACACCGTGCCACCCCAGTCCAGGTCCACCACTCCGGTGTGGCGCCGCAGTTCGGCGATGTCGACGGTGAGGCCGACGTGTGGCCGCACGCCACCCTCGACCGGCAGCGTGCCCGCGTTCAGCACCCGCCGGGCGAGTTCGACCAGCGCGTCCGCGCGCCGCTTGGCCGCGGAACGCTTGTCCTGCGGCAACGGCTTCGCCAGCGGCGACAACGCCGACCGCAACACCGCGGCCCCCTCGGCGGACAACCGTCCCCGTACTCGGATCACTCCTTCGGAGTCCTGGGTGAGCGACAGCTCCATCCGCTCCGCCGTGTTCCGCTCCGAACGCAGCACGCCGTCGGGGTCGAGATGGGCGCGGATGCGCACGGCCAGCCTGCCGAGCTGGCTCGGGTCGAACCGCCGCGCCTCGCCCACCAACCGCTGCTCGACCTCGACACGGACGGAAGGCGCCACGTCGTCGGGCAGCTCCCGGAGAGTGCGTCGCACTACCCCGAGTTGTTCCTCGCTCAGCGTTCCCGACCGCAACGCCGCCGCGGCACCCGGCAGCCGCGACACCACGCGCGAACCCGAGACGGTCGTCGAGGAGCACACGTCCGTCGCGTCCTCGACCCGACGCCTGGCGGCCCGCGGCGAGAGCCGCAGCAGCTGGCGCAACAACACGGCCGTCGACGAAACCCCTTGCCTCCCGGCCAGTCCGCGTGAGTCGACCTCCTTGGTCACCGCCAGCGTGACCGCGTACAGCTGCCGCGACCACGCCTCGATCCGCCGTACCGACGCGAGCAGCTCGTCGTCGGACAGCCGATCCCAGTGCCGGCCCAACAGCTCGGCGATGACCTTGTCCACACGAGCATCTTATCGAACAGGCGATCGAACGCCCAGCGATGTCACCGGTGTGGGTGACGAGGGCTTCTTCCACCTGCGGGTGCGGCATACTTGGTGCCACCACGAACCACGAGCGGAACAGGGATGTCATGACCGCGGATCCGATGCCCGACTGGCTTCGCCCGCCACCGCGCGGGTTCACCGCCGATGACCTCGACCGGCTGACCGACTTGCCACCGCACACCGAACTGATCGACGGGAGCCTCGTCTTCGTGAGTCCGCAGACGGCGTTCCATCTGCTCACCATGGGTCTCCTGGAAACCGGGCTGCGCCGCTGTGCACCCGACACCGTGCGAGTGCGGCGGGAGATGACAGTCACCCTCGACAAACGTCAGCGTCCTGAACCGGATGTCCTTGTCATCGACGCGTCCGCGGCCGGTGACCTGGACCAGACGACCTACCAGGCCGCTGACGTCGTCCTGGCTGTCGAAGTGGTGTCCGCGGACTCCGAGCGCCGCGACCGGGAACGCAAGCCCCAGCTCTACGCACAAGCCGGAATCCGGCACTTCTGGCGAGTCGAGAACGTGGCCGGGCGTGCCGCCGTGTACGTCTACGAACTCGACCCGGCCACCCGCGCCTACGCGCTGACCGGAATCCACCACGATCAGCTGGCGCTCACCGTGCCGTTCGACATCGACATCGACATGACCGAGCTCGACAAGCTGTGATCGACGCGCCCGGCCCCGACGCCCTCAGGCCGCGCCGGTGTGTGCCTCGAGCCAGGCCGACGTGCCGACGACCCACTCCTCCGGGGTGCCCTGCGGCAGGGTGAACGGGCCGATGTGCGGGTGCTGCCGTTCGTTCTCGGCGGGGCAGAGCAGGACCAACGTGTCCGGACCGTCGTCGCTGCCGCCGTACCTGGCGTGCTCGATCAGCCGGTTGAGCAGCACGGCCCCCGCGGGGTAACGGCCGAGTGGGGTCAGCCCGTCCAGCGCGAGCACCCGTGGGCCTGCCAACTCCTCGGCGAGCGCGTCGAACGTCCTGGTCAGCAGCCGTGACAGGTTCAGCTGGTCGCGGCTGCCGGGCTCGGCGGCGTCCGCACGCAGCACCACCCCGAAGTCCGTGATGGCCGCCGACGACGCCTGAGCACGCAGGATCCGCACGAACATCGCGGAAACGTCGAACACCGGCACCCCCACGATGTCCTCGACCCGCGCGCGAGCCTTGCCGGCCCGACGCGGCCGGAAGGTGACGAACCGGACACCCCCGTGCCGAACGGCGTCGGAAAGCCGGGCAGGCGCGTCGGCGGTGGCGCTGCCCTCGACCAGCGGCTGCCCACCGGACGACGAGTCGGACCGCGACCGTGGAGCAACTCCGGTCACCGATACCGACCGGGGCAGGAACCGTTCGCCGGTCCAGTGCAGCTCGAACCCCGCACGCCCGCACAGGTCCCACAGCGCACGGCCGGTGGGCAGCGGGGCCAGGCCGGGGAACCGACTGGTCACCCGCTGCCGGAGATCCGAATCGGGCAGACCCTCGACGGGCAGCCCGGCACCGGCCTGTGCCAGCCGGAGCGCACGTGCCGGGTCGAGGTCACGGGGATACAGCTCCATGCGCGC
Organism: Actinophytocola oryzae; assembly: GCF_004364325.1. Classification (GTDB taxonomy): domain Bacteria; phylum Actinomycetota; class Actinomycetes; order Mycobacteriales; family Pseudonocardiaceae; genus Actinophytocola; species Actinophytocola oryzae. The sequence goes on from NZ_SOCP01000005.1 coordinate 149,097, forward strand.
GTTGGACAGCACCGTGCCGGACGCGGACGCGGCCAGCTGCACCAGACGACGCTCACCCCACACCCAGTCCACCTGCCTGGCGCGGTCCAGCAACCTGCGGACCACCGCCGTCGGTGTCGGCAGCGGGTCCTCGCCCGCCAGTTCCTTCGCCGCGTCACCCAGGTCGGCGGCGAGGTCCAGCAGCAGCGTGTCCGACACCGTGTCCAGCGGTTCCTCGTCCGTCGCCTGCAGTGCCACCAGGATCCGGCCGTGGTGTCGCCGGATCGCGAACCGGGGCTCGTCGGCCAGCACGTCCCGCTCGAACACCGCCCGGCACACCGCGTAGGCGAACGGCAGGCGGTGGGCCATGGGCACGGTGTCCACGCAGCCGTGCAGGCCCAGAAGCCGCTCGGCCAGTTCCTCCGCGGTCGCCACCCGCCGCAGCCCGGTCAGGGCCTCGACCAACTCGTCGTGCAGCGCCTTCAGGTACTCGTTCCTGGCCCACGCCTTCCGCCGAGCGGAAAGCACCTGGGCGATGCGGCCGTTGGTCAGCCCACAACGACCAGCGACCTCGACGTTCGTCGGCCATCGCTGGTCGGGCAGCTCGCCGGTGTCGTCCGGGAGGCCGAGCAGCAACCGTGTGATCGCCACCTGGCTGTCCTCGCGGCGCCTCGGTGCCGGCACCAGCGACGGCACGATCCGGTCCAGCGGGGTGGTGAGAGCGTCGCCGACGGACGGGCCGTCCTCCCCTGAGCTGCCGAGCAGTGACCTGCGCCACTGGGTGTGCCGGTTCACCAACTCCTGCCGGGTGCGTTTGGACAGTCCTCGCGCGTTCCACAGCGTCCGGTACGGCAGGTCGATCAGGTCACCGACCGTCTGTGTGCCGAGCCGTTGCGCGACCGCGACCGCCCGTGGCGACAGGCCGGCCGCGTCGAGCGCCGTGTCCAGCTTCGCCCGCCCGGCCGCCTCGTCCCGCAGCTCACCCGGGTCCTCCGACTCGGAGCGCGAGTTGGTCGCGGGACCGGTCTCGTCGACAGTGGTGAAGACCCGTTGCCATGCCGCCCGCATCTCCGCCATGGACTTGTGGCGCCGGTCGGCGTCGCGGTGCAGGGCCGTGCTGAGGAACTCGGCGAGCTGGTCACGCAGCGGTGCGGCGAACAGCTCGCTGGACAGCACGACGTCGCCACCGAACATCGGGTCGGTGCCGTCCGCGTTCCAGCTCGGCAGCTCCAGGCTCGCCATCTCGTGCAGCGTCACCGCGGCGGCGTAGCGTTCGGCGGCCGCGTCGTACACCGGCCGCCGGACGCCGTCCAGGAACGGATCGACGTAGCCACGGGTGCCCGCCTGCAGATCGGATGCCGGCACACCCGCCAGGGAAAAGTCGAACAGGACCAGGCTGTTGCCCAGCTTGGGATGTTTCCGGACACCGAGGTTGTCCGGCTTGATGTCGCGGTGGAACACCTGCTTGCGCTCCAGGTAGCCGAGCACGTCCAGCAGTTGGTCGCCGTAGCGCTGGAGCTGGTCCGGAAGCAGCGCGCCCTCGGTGCGCAGCACCTGGGCCAGTGTGTGCGGTCCCGCGAAGTCGAGTTCGATCGCGTGCCGCTCGCCCACCGGGAACAGGGCACGGCGCAGGCCGACAAGATGATCGTGCCGCAGGTCCAGGAGCGCGGCGTGCTCGTCCATCAGCCGCAGCGCGGCGTCCTCCGACCGCGACACCTTGAGGACCGAGTCCCAGCCGTCCCGGTCGACCTTGAACGCGCGTGCCGTGGCGCCGGTGCCGAGAACCTGCACCACCCGGTACTCGGTGTCACCGAGGTAGTCGCCTGCGACCGCGTCCCACGGGTCGGGCGTGCGCGGCTTGGCGTCCTCACCCACCGGTTGGGCCAGCGCCTCGTCCAACTGGGCGATGACGTCGTCGAGGTCGGCGAACCGATCCGCCACCACCGGGGCGGTACACATCGAGATCAGCGCGAGCAGGTCGTCGGGGATACCGTCGACGACAGCCGACGGGTGTAGGCCTCCCTCGGCCCGCAGCCGCGCCTTGAGCTCGGCGCGGTCCGCGGCCGGCGGCTGGCCCGTGAACAGCAGGTACCCGACCGCACCGACGCCGAACACATCCAGCGGCACACCGGCTTCCGCCACGTCGAACTCCGGCGCGAGGTAGGGCTCCGCGCCTCGGTCCACGTGCCCGGCGGCTCCAGTGGTCGGCACCAGCCGGTGCACGGTGTCCGGACCGGACAGGCCACGCGCGGCCGCCTGCCACTCGCCCACCCGCAGCACCGGACGCGTCCAGTCCGTCCCGGTCGGTTCCACCACGATCGCCCGAGGCGACAGCGCACGGTGCACCAGCCGCCGCTCGTGGGCGTAGCGGACCGCCTCCGCGAGCTGGCGGAACATGTCCACCTTGGTCGGCAGGTCCAGTTCGTCCTGGTGACGGGCGAGGTAGTGGTCCAGGCGCATGGCGTCCCGCGCCTGATCGATGATCAGTGCCGGGCCAAGCGGGTGACTCTCCAACTCGTCCGGCGGCAGCAGCCCGGGATGCCGCATGCCCCGGCACGCCTGGTACTCGCGTTGGGCGGCCTGGGTGATCGACCGCTTCTTGTCGGGGTCGGCCGCGCGTTCGTACAGGTAGATCCGAACCCGCCGGTGTTCCCCCGGCAGGTCCTCCCGGCCGGCGTGGTGGTCCTGCCAGGTTGGACCGGTCTCGTAGGGTCGCTCGTCGATCCGCCACCGGCCGACGGTCACCATCCGCTCGCTGGGCCTGATGCCGACCTGACGCAGCAGCCGGTCGACCGCGTTGAAGAACTGCGGAGCGGGCGGTTGTCTGGTCGGCGGTGCCAGCAGCAGGTCCGAGCCAATCCGGGGCAGGCCGTTGTGGCCGTCCTCCGGGCCGTAGACACCCGCCCGGTGGCCGTCCTCGAGGTCACATGTCATTCCACGTTCTGTCAGGAAGACAGCCGCGGACAGGAAGGGGACGGGAATTCGTTCCCGTTTGGCCTGGTTGCCCAGCAGCTTCTTCAGCTCCTTGGCCTTCTGGTCCGCGCCAAAGAGGGGATGGTCGAAGGTGGCGCCGCCTTGGGTGATCCACGTGCCGTGCCTGCTGCGCACCCGGCCGCGAATATTCTTGAGCTCGAGGAGGTACAGCCCGCTCGGCACGGCGACGAGCAGGTCCACCTCCCGAGGATGACCACGGGGGGAGATGAAGGTGAAGTTCGACCACGCCTGGTAGGGGTACCGGTCCGGGAGCAGCGCACGAACCTGCGCGAGACCTGCCCGCTCATGGTCGAAGTCGGACAGCGCGATCTCGTGCCATCGCGTCGACCCCTCGTCCACCGTCAGCCCCTCTCCGATCCGCTGACCACCGTGGTCGAAACTACCCGATACCACCCATCCGACCCGAATCCAAGGGCGTCACGGCCGAACATGGCGAGAGTTCAGCTTGCGTGTTGACCGGGCTGTTTGTCGGTTCACGAGTCAACAGGTGATTCAACCGTCAGGTCCCAGGCCGTCCTGAGAATGTCGATCAAGTTCCGCTGCCGCTTTTCCAGCACCTCAGGTGTCCAGCTCTCTGTTGCGATTACCTGTGTGGTCAGAGGGAAGTTGGACACCGACTTCGACGTGAAGTACTTCGACTTCTTGGTGGTGAAGTCGAAGTACTTCGCCTCGGAGTTCTTGCTGCGGCTCAGGAGGACGAGATTGGCCAGCTGGTGGGTCCAGTGGTCTCGCTCGCCGCGGGTGAAGAGCTGCGCTCATTCCTGTGCGTCGTTGGCCGGCGCAACTCCCGCCTCCAGCACGGCAGGCCACCGTCATGTCGGCCGAATGTCGCGTCACGTTACCTACCGGGTGACGTCGACTTGGTGTTGTTAACGCCAGAGGGATCCGTGGCGACGGTCCTCCTGGTGACCGACTGGTCCGCGAATCCCACACCGCTGAGAGCACCATGACGACTTCCACATTCCGCCTGGCCGAGCTCGACGACGAGCGGCTGGGCATCGAACTCCTTCATCCGCCGGCCATGTTCTACGCGCTCGTGCACAACAACGTGCCGGTCGTCCATCACCTGCGGGTGCGGAACGACGGCGGGACCAACCTTCGTGACGTCGAGGTCAGGATGGAGCTTGTCGGGCCGGACGGGACGTTGGCCGGGCCGTGGACGCGGCGGGTGCCTGTCATTCCGGCGTTCGGCGAGGTCGGCTGGGACGAGTTCGGTGACTTCAGCCCTGCCACCGCCGCGCTCGTGCATGTCGATGAGGCTTTTCCGGTCACCTACGAGGTGACGGTCACGGCTTCCGGCGTCGAACCCGCTCGGCTCGTCGCGCCGTCCCGAGTTCTCGCGCACAACGAGTGGCAGAACTCTCCCGCGCTGTACGACTCGATCGCGGCGTTCGTGCAGCCGAACACCGACTCGGTGAACGTGGTGCTGCGTGCGGCGTCGACCCTCCTGCGTGCGCGGACCGGGTCGGGCTCTCTCCAGGGCTATCAGGCCGGGCCGCGGCGGGCGGCGGAGATCGGCGCCGCGGTCTACGAGGCGCTGCGCGAGCTGGGGATCAATTACGTCGGCAGTCCCGCGTCGTTCGAGGACACCGGGCAGAAGATCCGCACCACCGCGGCGGTGTTGCGGGAACGGCTCGGCAACTGCGTGGACCTGTCGGTGACCTATGCCGCGTGTCTCGAGGCTACCGGGCTCCACCCACTGGTCTGGATCATCGAGAGGCACGCGTTCGCGGGGTTCTTCCTCAGCGAGGACCGTCTTCCCGAGACGGTCTCGCTCGATCCGGCGCAGATGATCAATGTGGTCGAGTCGGGCACTGCAGTGGCGGTGGAGCTGACCGGTGTCGGGCCTGGCGCGGATTCCGTCGCGTTCGCCGAGGCAACTCGGCTCGGTCGAGCGCACCTGCGTGGGTCTGCCGCGTTGTTCGGGATGGTCGACATCCGGCTCGCGCACCGGACCGGCATCCAGCCGTTGCCGTCCACCGACCCGCGGCCGGCGTGGCCGGTCGAGGAACCGGCCGTGCCGGCGACCGGCGCCAGTCTTGCGTTGCCGGCCGAGCTGGAGGCGAGCGGCGCGCTGGACCAGGAGGAGAACCTCGAGGTCGAGGCGGCCGACGACGGTGCGCCCGCCAGGATCGCCGCGTGGCGTCGGGCGTTGCTCGACCTCAGTCTGCGCAACCCGTTGCTGAAGCTGCCAAAGCGGGGTAAGGGACTCGATCTCCACGTGCCGGCCGGCTCACTGGCGGTGCTCGACGACCTCGTCCACAGCGGCAAGGCCATCGACGTCGTCGCGCAGGACAACATCAGTGGTGTACACGAACTCCAGGGGGTGCGCCGGGTCCAGGACCTGCCCGACGAGGTGACCGAACAGGAACTCGCCAAGGATCGGCGGATCTACGGGGCGGTCACACAGTCCTCCTACGTGGCGCGGATGCGCGGGCTGCAGCGGGACGCCAGGACCCTCCAGCAGGAGACGGGCAGTAACTACCTTTACCTCACCCTCGGCTCGCTGGTGCACCCGACACCGTCCGGGGACGCCCACGCCCCGCTGTTCCTGCTGCCTGTCCGCATCGAAGGCGGTGCGGGCAACCGGCCCTACACAGTTCTGATCGACGGCGCCGAAGTGGCCGCGCCCAACCACTGCCTCGTCCAGTGGTTGCGGGTCAAGCACGGCGTGTGGATCGCCGAGCTGGAGCAGCCGATCCTGGACGACGACGGGATCGACATCGACGCCTCGTTCCGCGCGATCAAGAAGGCGTTGGTCGACAACCACCTCAACTACCGGGTGGATGAGACCGCCAGTCTGCGGCTGCTCCAGTTCTCGACGTTTCAGATGTGGCGTGACCTCACCGAGCACTGGCAGGTCTTCACCCGCAACGCCGTCGTCCGGCACCTCGTCGAGAGGTCCGGTCAGCCGATGTCGGCCGACGAGCCGGCGACCACCGTCGACGAGAGCGCGTTGTTCCTGCCGATCGCCGCGGACGGGTCGCAGATGCGGGCCGTCGAGCTGGCGGCCGGCGGCCGGTCGTTCGTGCTGGAGGGGCCACCCGGGACCGGCAAGTCGCAGACGATCACCAACCTGATCGCGCACGCGACTGCCTCGGGTAAGTCGGTGCTGTTCGTCGCGGAGAAGCAGGCGGCGCTCGACGTGGTGAAGCGGCGGCTGGCCGCTGTCGGACTCGAGCCGTTCTGCCTCGACCTGCACGGCCGCAAGCAGACCGCCCGCAGCATCCACGCCCAGCTCAAGGCCGCTCACGAGGCGCTGGCCGACGACGACCAGCACGCCTGGCAGTCCATCGAGGCGGCCTACCGAGCGCGTGTCGCCGCGCTGCGGGAGTATCCCGAACGGCTCCACGCCGAGAACTCGGCCGGCTTCTCAGCATGGTCGGCCTACTCCGCTCTCCTCGCACAGGAACCAGGCGACCGGGCGGTCATACTTGCCACGTTCTTCGCGCTCTCACAACAGCAGCGCGCCGACGTCACGGAAGCCGCCCGTGCCCTGCCGGCGATCGCAAGCGCTGCCCGGCCGCGACACGACCACCCGTGGCGAATCAGTGGTCGCCGCACGGTGGCCGACCTGCCCGCCCAGGTTCTCACCGGCATGGCGACCGGCCTCGAACGGCTCCGCACCGAGTTCGGGCAGTACTCCGAACAACTGCGTCGCAGCATCGCGGAGCTGCCGCATCCGAGCCACGTGCTGGAGGCGGTACCCGCCGCCAAGCTCGCCGTACAGGGCCGGCTGCCGGACGCCTCGGCCACCACTGCCGCCGAACAGCGCGGTTGGGACGCCATCGCCGAGGCCGCGATCCAGCAGGTGCGTGCCCTGCACACGGAGCACCGCGCGATCCTGTCCGTCCTCCGCCCGGAGTTCTTCACCGACCCCGCGTTCGACGTGATCACCGCACAGGCCGCAGTCGCCAACAAGGGCCTGTTCGGGCGTAAGAAGCGCAGAACCGCGCTCGCCGAAGCACTCCAGCCGTTCGTCACCAGCAGTGTTGACCAGGCCGCAGTGATCGACACGGTCACCGCGGCGGCAGCCGCGCAGGACGCCGCCCGGCGCGCCGCCGACGCCGTCCACTCCGTTCCCGGCTGCACCGTCCCGTCGGACTGGTGGCCCACCCGGCCCGGCGCGACAGGTGTGGTCGCCGACGCACGCGACGCGCTCGTGATCTCGCGGGAACTGCACCGTACCCGGCCTGCACTGTGGACCGCAGTGCACCGGCTCGGCCGCCACGTGCCGGACCTCGACGCGTTCGCCCGGTTGTGGACAGGCTGGCTCGGTGTGCTCGCGACCTCGGACGCTGACTTCGCGCGCTGGTCAGCTGACCTGGGGTGGGTCGAGGCGTGGCACGCCGACGGCCCACGTTGGCACGCGGACATCACGGCGGGCGGGGCACGACCGGTCCAGCGGTGGGGTGCGGTACTGACACAGACCGACGTGCTCGCAGCGGCCGGGCTCAACGAGTTCCGCCGACAGGTCCTCGACGGCTCGCTCGACGCCGCCGATATCGAGCAGGCGTTCCATCGCGGCGTCGCCGCCGCGGCGTTGGACGAACGGCTGCACGCGAACGATCTGGAGTACTTCGACGCCGGCGCGCACCAGGACGACGTGGCCGACTACCTCCGCCTCGGCGCCCGCGTCCGCGAGCAGTTGCCCGAGCGCCTCGCGGCCGGGCTCGTCGCCCACCGGCAGCGGATCCACCCACGCTTCCGCGCGGAGGCAGGGGAGCTGGTCCGACGGTTGAACAGCAGGCGGGACCGCCTGTCCTTCCGCGAAGCCTGCGCAGACCAGTTCGAGATCGTCACCGGCCTCACCCCGTGCTTCCTCATGAGCCCGGCGTCGGCGGCGACGTTCCTCGAACCGGGGTCGGCGCATTTCGACATCGTCGTGTTCGACGAGGCGTCCCAGATCCGGGTCGCACAGGCGGTCGGGGTGATGGGACGGGCAAGCTCGGTAGTCGTGGTCGGCGACTCCAAGCAGATGCCACCGACCAGCGTCATGGAAGCTGCCCACGCCGACGAGGAGGACAACCCGGCCGTGCCGGAGGACCTGGACAGCATCCTCGCCGAGTGCGTCGAGTCCGGACTTCCGCGTGAGTCGCTGACCTGGCATTACCGCAGCACCGACGAGTCGCTCATCTCCTTCTCCAACACCCACTACTACGACGACAAGCTCGCGAGCCTGCCGTCCCCCGGCGGGGACCCGGCAGCCGGCATCTCATGGCGCCGGGTCGACGGCCACTACGACCGCGGCACCCGCGCCAGCCGCACCAACCGGGTGGAGGCGGAGGCGATCGTCGCGGAGATCTCCCGGCTGCTCGCCGATCCGCGGACCGCCGACCGGTCGGTCGGAGTGATCACGTTCAACGTCCAGCAGCGCGACCTTCTGCTGAACCTGGTCGAGGAAAGCATCGATCCCCGCGTTCAGGCCGCACTCGCCAGGGACGACGGGGAGGCGCTGTTCGTCAAGAACCTCGAGAACGTCCAGGGCGACGAGCGGGACGTGATCCTGTTCTCCCTCGCGTTCTCCATCGATCCCAAGACCGGTCAGCTGCCGTTGAACTTCGGGCCGCTGTCGAATCAGGGCGGCGAGCGACGGCTGAACGTCGCGATCACCCGTGCCCGGACCCAGGTGATCCTGTTCAGCTCGTTCGCCCCCAAGGACATCGACCTCACCCGCACCACCGCACTCGGGACCCGGCACCTGCGTGCCTACCTCGAACAGGCGGCGAACGGTGTCGCCAGCTCGGGCGACGTGATCAGCCGCAAGGACGTACGCAGAGACCGGGTGGCCGAGGAGCTCGCCACGGCTCTCCGCGAGCGCGGCCACGAGGTCGCGGTCCACTTCGGACTGTCTCACTTCACCGTCGACCTCGCGGTCCGGCGTGCAGGTTCCGCGCGATGGTCGACGGCGGTCCTGCTCGACGGCCAAGCGTGGGCACAGCGCCCCACAGTCGCCGACCGCGACGCCGCACCCCAGTTGCTCGAAAGGCTCATGGGCTGGCCGGCAGTGTGCCGGGTCTGGTTGCCGCAGTGGCTCAACGACCGGGACACCGTGCTGGCCAACATCGAAGAACTGCTCGCCGAACCGGCGCCGGCCGCCGACGACAGCCCACCGGGTGAGGCGACTGGCAGAATAGCGGTGCGACCGGAGTTCAGTAGCTCGCCAGCCAGGCAATCCACCGCTGTGGTCCCGCTACGAGTGCCGGCACCAGCGCTGCAACGTGCGGTCACCCCGCAACGACCCACGGTCGGGGTGGACTCGCCAAGGGATTTCGTGCCCTACCGTCCCACCCAGATCGGCACGCCGGAGGACATCGACGCACTCACGCGCGACCACCGGGTGCAACAGCTGGTGCGCGAGTCCCTAGAAGAGGCGATCGAGTCCGAAGGGCCCATCGAGGTCGATCGGTTGGGGCACAACGGACGAGCGTATGCCAGACGATGCGGCCTTTGTCGGCCCTGGCTCCACCAGCACAGCCGCTCGGCACGTGATGCGGCCGACACCCTGCACCGGTGGCTCCAACTGATGGTGACCCACGTACACCCTGCCCCGGCTCATGGCGAGACATCAGCACCTCGATCGACCCTTCCCGCCGACGACGCCGCCGAATGAACCAGCAGATGCTGGCAGGTGCGTGCCCGAGATGCTCCCGAGAGGGTCCACGCCACCCACCACGAGCCGACACCACCCGGCATTGGCAGGTGAGCACGACGTGCTGAAACGGCATCATGCGGCATCATTCGACACAACCCGACATACCCCCGATCGGCCTCTTAACCAGCGGGTTCGGGGTTCGGGTCCCTGGCGGTGTACACAGTGGGATCGGCGTCGACCGGCAGGTCCTCCACAGGATCTTGTCGGTCGGCGCCGATTTCGTGTCGGTGCGGTGACCTGGGAGCCAATCGCACCTCGTCCCTCCACTGGGAACTGTCCGTCCCGTCACCCGCTTGGGCGCACAGAGGCGGGAACATCGGGGCACCGCAGGCGGCGACGACCTCGGCAACGACACCGAACCCACGAGGTACCGACCCCGCGGCTGGTTGTTTCGTCAGTCGAGGACGTACGACGTACTTCATGGGAAATCGGAGTTACGGCGACTTCCGGCCCTGGCGATCAACGGCTTGCGGAAGCCTTCGAATCTGCCCCTGAATGAACGGTTTCCCTGATCTGGGCGAACGAGCCCCGCACAAGGCCAGGCGACACTTCATCGCCCGACGCCGTGGCGCGAAGTCGCGTACGCACCTCTCGCGATCGGTACACGCGCACGCTCCTCTGCATGACGGCATCGAGGACAGTCCGCGTCTTTCCGATCATGGTGACCAAGATCACAGAAGGATCTGGGCCGGTCGCAAGGAACGACCGCACCACCCGAAAGCGGATGACACGGACCAAGAACCGGCACGAGCGCAGGACATGCCGAACAGCCCACGGAGCAGGTGCGCGCCGAGGGCCTGGGCCGCGAGGTACGCGCCGCCGGATCGCGGTACGGAGTGGTCGCGAGCGTCCTACCGGCAACAAAACAACAGCGTCCCGGTTTTCGGGCGCGTTTGGCAGCAACAGGTCACCCGTATGGGCGCGGCGATCACGGGACCATCCGGTCCAATGCGGACTGTGAGCGCGGTCTCGACCCAATGAATCAGTGGGCCGTCAATCGGAAAACGTCCGTTCCGACTATCGCGAATAAATGTCGGGTCTGGACAACTGGTCAGAAAACAGGTCATGGAAGCCTTGATGCACCCTCCTGTCAAGACCTGAATCGAAAAAGACCAGGTGAAGCGGTGCACGTGGGAAAGGTGCACACATGCCTTGCCCGTGGCGAGTCAGTGCCACTACCATGACGCCCGCGTCAGGCCCGCCTTTTACCTCTGCGTAGAGCGTTCATATTTGCCGCAATGTCGCAAATTGATTCGCCAGAATACTGTCATGGAAGGAGTTCCCCGGGGGAAGTCGATGTGAGATTGGGGGTTCTGTGTATTTTGTGACGCCGGAGAGGAATTAATGAATAAGCCATTCTATGGCGGGTCAACTGCGCGTCGTCTCCGTCTCAACCGGTTCTTTCGGAACAATCCTCAGCGGACGATGATCGTCCCCTTGGACCACTCGCTGACCGGTGGACCCATTCCGGGTGGCGGCAACGGTCTCAACACGCTGGTCGGTCAGCTCGCCGTCAACGGCGCGGACGCGGTGGTGCTCCACAAAGGAAACATCCGGTTCGTTGACCCCGCCTGGTTCAAGCAGCTCTCGCTGATCGTCCACCTGAGCGCCAGCACGGTGCACGCCCCCGACCCCGACGACAAGGTGCTCGTCGGGACGGTCGAGGAAGCCCTGCGGCTCGGTGCCGACGCCGTCAGCGTCCACGTGAACGTCGGCTCGCGCGAGGAGGCGCGGCAGATCTCCGACCTCGGGATCGTCGCGGAGGCCTGCGACCGCTGGAACGTGCCCATCCTGGCGATGATGTACCCACGCGGCCCGCACGTCGCGAACCCGACCGACCCCGAGCTTGTCGCACACGCCATCACCCTCGCCGCCGAGCTGGGTGTGGACCTGGTCAAGACCTACTACGTCGGCTCCGTCTCGAAGATGCAGGAGATCACCGCCCAGTCGCCGGTGCCGATCGTCGCGGCGGGCGGACCGCGTGCGGGTGACCAGGACGCCCTCATGGACTTCGTCGACGAGGTCCTCCTCGGCGGTGCCGCCGGGCTTGCCGTCGGCCGCAACATCTTCGAGGCCGCGAACCCCGGCGCCCTCACCCGCAGGCTCGCCGAACGAGTACACGGTGACCTGGTGCCCTCCGCTCCCCCCGAGTTCCGCACCTGGTCCGTGGAGTCCATTCCCCTCCTGGTCCCCACCGCCACCAGACGTGGCGAAAGAGAAGGATCCTCGCTATGAAGCTCACCTGGGTCGACGTCCGCGCATCCGCAGCCAGAGCGGCGATTCTGGAAGAGTCGCTGCACCAGCGGGTGGACGCCGTGGTGTCCGACGCGGTCGCGGACTTCGAAGGGCTGCCCCCCACGGTCAAGAAGGTGCTGTTCCCGCAGGGCACCACGCTTCCCGAGGACCTCGGCCAGACCGACATCGTGATCGTCGTCCCCGAGGAGCACGGCCTGCCCGAGGAGCTCGCCGCCGCCCACCCCGAGGTCGAGTTCGGCCGGTACGTCGAGATCAAGGACCCGGCCACACTGGACGAGGCCTGCCAGTCGGCCAACGTCTACCCGTGGAGCCTGCTGTACTTCCGCGACCCCACGAAGATCCCGCTGGAGATCGTCATCGCCGCCGCGGCGCGGGCGACCGGCAGCCTGATCACCATCGCCAAGGACGTGGAGGAGGCCGAGATCATCTTCGGTGTCCTCGAGCACGGCTCCGACGGCGTCATGCTCGCGCCGAAGGCCGTCGGCGACGCCACCGGGCTGAAGTCCGCGTCCGTCGTGGACAGCCCGGCGCTGGAGCTGGTCGAGCTGACCGTCACCGCGACCACCCACGTCGGCATGGGCGAGCGCGCCTGCGTCGACACCTGCACGCACTTCCGCGAGGACGAGGGCATCCTCGTCGGCTCGCACTCCAAGGGCATGATCCTGTGCGTCAGCGAGACCCACCCGCTGCCGTACATGCCGACGCGGCCGTTCCGGGTCAACGCGGGCGCGATCCACTCATACACGCTGTCGCAGAACGAGCGGACCAACTACCTCAGCGAGCTGAAGTCCGGCAGCAAGGTCACCGCGGTCGACGTCAAGGGCCGCACCCGCGTCGTCACCGTGGGCCGGGTCAAGATCGAGAGCCGGCCGCTCATCTCCGTCGACGCGCAGGCGCCCAACGGGCAGACCGTCAACCTCATCCTCCAGGATGACTGGCACGTCAGGGTTTTCGGGCCCGGTGGCCAGGTGCTGAACAGCACCGAGCTCAAGCCGGGCGACACCCTCCTCGGATACCTGCCGCTGGCGGACCGGCACGTCGGCTACCCGATCAACGAATTCTGCCTGGAGAAATGACGGCGTGGACTTCGCCTGGAGCCCCGGTCAGGCCGCTCGCCACGACGAGATCCTGACCGCGGCCGAGACTTACTTCCCTGCCGAACCCGTTCCGGAGCAGGGTTTCTACAGCCGGAAGGACTGGCGCAGGCTCGGTGAGCTCGGCGTCCTCGGCGCCAGCGTGCCATCGGAGTACGGCGGCGGCGGCCTTGGCGCGCTCGACGCCGCCCACGTGTACGAGGCGGTAGGACGTGGTTGCGCGAACACCGGTCTGGTGTTCGCCGCCGCGGCGCACCTGTTCGCCTGTGCGATGCCGATCGTGGAGTTCGCCAAGCCCGAGGTGCGTGAGCGGTTCCTCCCCGGGATGTGCGGGGGCGAGCTGGTCGCGGGCAACGCCATGACCGAGGAGAACGCCGGTTCCGACGTCTCCCGGCTGTCGGTCACGGCGACCGCGGTGGACGGCGGGTACCTGCTCGACGGGGTCAAGAGCTTCGTCAGCAACGGGCCGGAGGCCGACGTCTACGTCACCTACGCCACCACCGACCCCAAGGCCGGACACCTCGGTACCACGGGGTTCGTCGTCGAACGCGACGCCGAGGGACTCACCGCGGGCGAGCCGCTGCGCAAGGCAGGTCTGCACGCGTGTCCGGCGGGCACCGTCACGTTCGACAGGTGCTTCGTCCCCGAGGAGCAGCTGCTGGGGCTTCCCGGGCAGGGCAGTGCGATCTTCCAGCAGTCCATGGCCTGGGAGCGCGCCTGCCTTTTCGCGCTCTACGTCGGTGTCCAGGACCGGCTTCTCGACCTCTGTGTCCGGCATGCCCGCAGGCGCCGCCAGTTCGGGCAGCGGATCGGCGACTTCCAGTCGGTGTCGAACCGGATCGTCGAGATGAAGCTGCGGCTGGAGAGCGCACGGCTGCTGCTCTACCGCGCCTGCTGGGAGCACGACCGCGGCGACCACGCCGTGCTGTCGGTCGCACTGTCCAAACTGGCCGTCTCGGAAGGCGTCGTGGCCAGCGCGCTCGACGCCGTGCAGGTGTTCGGCGGGCGCGGCTACCTCCAGGAGGACGGCATCGAGGCCGTGCTGCGGGACGCACTGCCGAGCCGGATCTTCTCCGGCACCTCCGAGATCCAACGGCAGCTCGTCGCGAGGGAGCTGGGTCTGTGAACCTGCAGGACCTCGTCATCGCGTCGGCACGCCGGGACCCGCTCGCGGAGGCCGTGCGCGGGCCGTCGGAGCGCCTGACCTACGGCGAGCTGGACCGGCTCGCCGACCGGTACGCGGTCGCCCTCGCCGGTCACGGCGTCGGCCGGGGCGACCGGGTGCTCATCTGGTGCGAGAAGAGCGTCGAGGCGGTCGCGCTCATGCAGGCGGCACTGCGCATGGGTGCGGTGTACGTCCCCGTGGCCCCGAGCAACCCCGTCGCGCGCCTCGACCGGATCACGGCGAGCTGTCTGCCCGTGCTCGTCGTCACCGACGAGGACGGCGCGAGGAAGGCCGACGCGGCGGGCTGGACGAACGCGCCGCTGGCCACCTTCGACGACCTGGGCGCGACGAGCGGACCTGCGCCGGACCACCCGACCGACATCTCGGCGGACAGCCCGGCCTACATCCTCTACACGTCCGGCTCCACCGGGGAGCCGAAGGGCGTCTGCATCAGCCACCGCAACGCGCTGGCGTTCGTCGAGTGGGCCGCGGCGGAGGTGGGGCTGCACGCCGGGGACCGGCTGGCCAACCACGCGCCGTTCAACTTCGACCTCTCCGTGTTCGACCTCTACGGTGCCTTCCTGGCGGGTGCTTCGGTGCACCTCGTCCCGGGCGCGGCCGCGTACGCGCCGGAGCAGCTCGTCGAGCTGCTGGACGGAATCACCGTCTGGTACTCGGTCCCCTCGGTGCTCCTGCTCATGATGCGCCAGGGCGGGCTGATGGCCAGGCACGCGCCGGAGTCGTTGCGGGTCTGCGTGTTCGCCGGCGAGCCGTTCCCCGTCGGCGACGTGCTGGAGCTGCGTGCGGCGTGGCCGCAGGTGCGGCTGTTCAACTGGTACGGCCCCACCGAGACCAACGTGTGCACGTCCTACGAGGTCACGGACGTGGACCTGGCACGGACGCGGCCACTGCCCATCGGGACCGCGTGCTCGGGCGACCGGGTGTGGCTCGACGAGGGTGAGATCGTCGTCGACGGGCCCACCGTGATGCTGGGTTACTGGGGCGGGCCCCGGCACGTCGGTCCATACCGGACCGGTGACCTCGGCCGGTACGACGAGACCGGCAGGCTGGAGTACGTGGGTCGGCGCGACCACATGGTGAAGGTGCGTGGGCACCGGGTCGAGCTCGGCGAGATCGAGACGGCACTGCGCACCCACGAGGCGGTGGACCAGGCCGTCGTGCTCGTGCACGGCACCGGCATGGCGACGCGGATCGAGGCGGTGGTGGTCGCGCACGCCGGCATGCGCCCGACGCTGATCCAGCTCAAACGGCTGTGCGCGAGCCGGCTGCCCGCCTACATGATCGTCGACGAGCTGCGTCTCGTGGACGAGCTGCCCCGCACGGAGAACGGGAAGACCGACCGCGCAGCGCTGGTCGCCGAGAAGGAGAAGGTCGATGTCGGACACTGAACGTCAGGCCCTGCTGGAGAAACTCACCAGGTACGTGAGTGACGAGGTGCTCGGCGAACAGGACGCCACGGACCTCACCACCACGACCCCGTTGCTGGAGTGGGGAATCCTCAACTCGGTCGAGACCGCCCGCCTGACGGTCTACCTGCGCCAGGAGTTCGGCGTCCGCGTCCCTCCCATGCAGGTCAACGCCGAGCACTTCAAGGACCTGGAAAGCATTACCGACCTGGTGACCGAGCTCCGTCTCGGTACCCGGTGAGTGAAGGGGGACGAAGAATGCAGACGCGGGCAGAGTCACCGGCGGCCCGGCAGAAGCTGTCGACCGCCGCGCTCGACCTCGACGCGTACCTGGCTCGGATCGGCTACGACGGCTCGCTGGAGCCGACGCCCGAGACGCTGTCCGCGCTCCACCTCGCCCACATCAGCCGGATCCCGTTCTCCACGATAGAGGCGCTGATCGCACCGCCGCTTCCGCTGGACCTCAAACGGATCCAGCAGAAGCTGGTGCACGACCGGCAGGGCGGTTACTGCGTCGAGCAGAACCTCATGTTCGCGACCGTGTTGGAGGCACTGGGCTTCTCGGTCACCATGCTGGCGGCCAAGGTCCGGTCCGGCAGTCCCGACCCGAGGCCGCGGCCGGTGCCACGGCCGCACCTGCTCCTCTCGGTCAGCTTCGGCGACCGGTCCTTCCTCGCGGACGTCGGCTTCGGCGGGGACGGGCTGATGCTGCCGCTGCCGTTCGCGGTCGGCGAGCCCGCGGACCAGTTCGGCTGGCAGTTCCGGCTGGTGGCCGAGGAACACGAGTACGTGCTGCAGAACCGGCAGCAGGACCAGTGGAGCGACCTCTACAGCTTCTCGCTGCTCCCCCAGTCGCCGACCGACCTCGTCCTGATGCACCACTTCTGCAGCACACACCCGAAGTCCGCGCTGCTGAACATCTTCTGGACGCAGCGCGCGGAGGACGGCGTGCGGTGGACCTTCTGGATGGACTGGGCGACCGAGTCGGGCGAGGGGCTGCTCGTCCGGCAGGGCCCGGAAGGCGAACCGGAGCGGACGCGGGTGCCCCGCGACGAGCAGGCCGCGGTACTCGCGGAGAAGCTGAGCCTGCACCTGCCGCCGGGCGCGCTGCTTCCCGTCGAACCGATCATGTACCGCGTCACCGGTCCTGTCGCGAACTACGCGGCAGGCGTCTAGCCACGCCAAGGACCTGATCAGTACACTTTGATCTGTCCTATCCGGACTCTGGGGGTCCAACGGTTTCAACTCCCTGAAATGAGGTTCCCCATGACCGATTCGGTGCTGGACCTGCCACTGAGTGCCGTGACCGACGTCGACGAGTACGTGCGCGCCGCGATGGAATGGCACTTCAACCCTGAGACCGGTTCCCCCTTCTGGCTCAGGAAGGCCGAGTCGTTCGACTTCGACCCGCGTCTCGAAGTCAAGGGCCACGAGGATCTCGCGCGGTTTCCCAACGTCCTCAGTGAGTTCCGTGACGTGCCCGTCGAGGACCTCATCCCGAGAGGCTACGGAGACCGGCCGCCGGTCGTCGGTGTGTACGAGAGCGGCGGCACCACCGGCGCGCCGAAGCGGATCGTCCTCATGCGGGACTGGTGGGAGCAGCTGCTCGCGGAGCTGCACGTCCGCATGGACGCCCTTGGCGTGCCCAGGAACGTGAACTGGCTCGCCATGGCACCCGGCGGTCCGCACGTCGTCGGCCAGACGATGGTCCGGTGGGCGCGTGACCGCGGCGGTGTCGCGTTCTTCATCGACCTGGACCCGCGCTGGGTCAAGAAGCTCATCGGCTCCGGGCGTGGCGACGAGGCGGACGCGTACACGACCCACCTGCTCGAGCAGACCAGGATCCTGTTGCGCACACAGCGGATCGGTGTGCTGATGATCACCGGACCGATGCTCGCGCGGCTCGCGCAGCACGACGACCTCGTCGAGCTGGTGAGGGAGAAGGTCAGCGCGATCATGTGGGGCGGCGCCACCCTCGACCCCGACACCCGCGACCTGATGCGCACGGAAGTGTTTCCCGGCAAGACGTTCAGTGGCGGGCTCGGCAGCACGATGATCGGCGGCGGCCCCGCGCTCCAGCGTCCCGGCACGGACGACATGCCCGTGTTCGACCCGATCTCGCCCGCCATCACGTTCGCCGTCGTGGACCCGGCGACCGGCAGGAAGGTCGCCTACGGCGAGCGCGGGCAGGTCGTGATGAACCACGTCAGCCGCAGCATGCTGATGCCGAACAACCTCGAGCGCGACCTCGCGATCCGCGTCGAGGCCCTCCCCGGCGCGGCGGGCGACGCGGTGGCCGAGGTGTTCCCGGTGCAGGTGTTCGAGGAGGAGACCGTCATCGAGGGCGTCTACTGATGCTCGACCTGGACGCCCTGGGGCCCAACGGTCCCTACCGCACCCGCAACCGGCTGCCGCTCACCGACGTGGCCGGCGCGCCGCTCGGTGAGCTGAGCCTGGTGCCGCCGCTGTTCATCACCCGCACGATGGCCGCGTTGCGCAGGGCCAGGCCGCTCCCGGTGGCCGAGCGCACGGCCGCGATCGCGCGGGCGGGCGAACTGTTCGCCACCGGCGAGGTCGGCGGGATGAGCGCGGCCGAGTACCAGCACACGGTCAGCCGCATGTCCGGTACGCCGCTGCCGGTCGTGCGGCAGGCCGTCGACACCATCACGCGGCACGCCACCGCCGCCTACGACGACGGCCTGCAGTCCGCGCGCCCCGTCGGCGCGGTGAACGACCTGCGCGACCAGCGCGTCCGGCAGGGTGCCGCGGCGTGGATCCGCAAGGGCGAGGTCTTCGCGGTGCACGCGGCGGGCAACTCCCCCGGCGTGCACGCCGGGTGGCTGGAGGCCCTCGCGGCCGGTTACCGCGTGGCGGTGCGGCCGTCGGGGCGCGAGCCGCTCACCCCGCACCGGCTGATCTCCGCCCTGCACGCCAGCGGTTTCGGAACCGACCAGGTGGTCCTGCTGCCGACCGACCACGCCGCGGCCGGGGAGATCCTGCGCGGGGCCGACCTGAGCATGGTGTACGGCGGGCAGTACGTGATCGACAAGTACGCGACCGATCCCACGGTGCTGCCGAACGGACCCGGCCGCTCGAAGATCCTCCTCACCTCGGACAGCGACTGGCGCGACCACGTCGACATGGTCGTCGACTCGGTGAGCGCACTGGGCGGCGCCGCGTGTGTGAACACCACCGCCGTCTTCGTCGAGGGCGACCCCGGCCCGGTCGCGGCGGCGATCGCGGAACGGCTCGCCGCGATCCCGAGCCTGCCGCCGGAGGACGACAAGGCGGTGCTCCCCGCCTACCCGCGGGAGGCGGCGCGGTCGATCGAGGCGTACCTGCTGGCGAAGGCGTCCGGGGTGAAGGCGCACCTCGGCGGCGACGGTGTCGTCGACGAGGTCGGTGACGCCGCGGTGTTGCGGCCCGCGGTGTTCGAGCTGCCGGACCCGCATGCCGCGCAGGCGGGCATCGAGCTGGGCTTCCCGTGTGTGTGGGTGGCGCCGTGGACGCGGGAGGCGGGTGTCGTGCCGTTGCGGAACTCGCTCGTGCTGACCGCGGTCACCTCCGACGAGACGCTGCTCGACGAGCTGCTCGACGAGCCGACCATCCGCAACCTCTACGTGGGTGACCGCCCGACGCACTGGATGGCACCAGGGGTACCCCATGACGGTTATCTCGGCGAGTTCCTGATGCGCAGCAAGGGTGTCGTTCGGCACTGACCCGTCCCACCCGAGAGCCCACCGGCGAGACCGTCGCCGGTGGGCTCTCGTCGTGTGCGCACCCTTGACATCCCCTCGAACGTTTGTTCGACTATGGAAGGGAGCCTGGCGGTGAGGTCCGCGGAGGGGAGGGCAGGCGACTGTCGTCGGCGATTTCGCCATGAAGTCGCTTGGGAGATGAATCACCCGGGCTTTGGCCTCTAATTGCTGAGGACGCCTGGATGGTGATCTTGCATGTGTGCTTTGAAAGGTTTGCCGATTTCCGGTTCTGTCGGCCAGTCTTTCCGCCATGCCTGACGCGATGCCCGCGGCGACGGGCCGATGGTTCCTGGCGGAAGGCATCGTCGGCTTTCCAGCGAAACTGAGACAGGAAGGCGCGTTCCTTCCGCGACCACTTCCGTCAATGGTTCGGTTACGACCGCAGACCTACCGGCTGCTCGCCGAGGCCGAACAGGCTCTCGGCAGGCTCGACGAGGCCGCCGCACGCCTGCCGAACCGCGCGGGTCTGGTGCGGCTGGCGCAGCTGCGGGACGTCCACGGCTCCGGTGAGCTCGGCGGCACCTTCGCGGGGTTGCGGGAGCTGTTGCTCGCGGACCTGCCTGGCACGGTCGAGGTGCCCGCACTCGACGAGGAGCTGCGCGGGTACCTGCGCGCCAACGACGAGGCCGTGGCGTGGGTCAAGGCGGGCGGCGCCATCAACCTGGCTCTGTTGAGCCGACTCGGCGCGATTCTCGACGGCCGCGCCGACACGCTCGGTCACGTCGGCGGCGACGACGTGACCGAGGTGGAGTGGCGCACCGGGCCCGGCTGGCTCGGCGGTCCCGAGCCGTACCTGCTGACCGTCCCGGCAGGCGCGGAGCTGCAGACCGGCGGCATGCAGTGGTCGGCCTGGGTGGACTCCGAGTGCGAGGCGCCGCTGCTGGCCAGGGTGGCGCTCGGCCACTACCAGCTCTCGACGCTCTCGCCGGTGACACACGCCGACCACCTGTCCCGGTTGTACATCACCCTCGCGCTGATTAGGGAAGGCGCGCTGCGAGATCCGCTCCTGCCCGTCTCGGAATGGCTCAGCAGGCACCGGGACGAATACCGCGAAGGCATTCTCGGTATGGTCCACCGGGGTGATCTCGACGGATTCCTGGAGTTCTTCGCGACGGGCATCGCGGCGTTGTGCCGAAACCAGCTCGGATTCATCGACCGCGCGGAACGGATCAGTGCGGAACACCTCGGCAGGCTGGGCAGACGAATGGACGGAATCGTCCGGGTGACGCGCGACCTGGCCGTCACGCCGCTGACGACGAACCTGCAGGTCGCCGAGCGGAGCGGCATCTCGGTGCAGCAGGCGGCGAGCCTCACCAAGCAGCTGCTGCGGCTGGGGGTGCTGAGGAGTCTCAACGGGCGGAGCTACCGGCAGGTGTTCACGGTGCCGGACGTGCTGGACCTGTTCGAGCTGAGCTACCCGACGCCGCCGGACGGCGACGACGCGGTGTTCGACCAGTAGGGCGGGCGCTCGTCCTGCCCGGTCGCCAGCAGGGCGCGGACCCGGTCGGCGGTGTCCTCGTCGACGTCGACGAGCATCGCGAGCGCGCGACTCCACCTGCGACGCGCGGCCCCGTGTTCGCCCTGCTCCCACCGGGTCCGGCCACACCAGACGAGCACGCCGGCATGGGTGACGGGTGCCTCGACCTCGGTCAGCACCTCGTCGGCCCGGTCGAAGTAGTCCGTCGCGGAACGGAGCCTGCCCGCGTCGTGCATGGTGGTGGCGACGGCGACGTACGCCTCGGCCAGCCGCGCCGGGTCGTCGAGGTCCCGCCGCAGGTCGACGAGCCCGAGGTAGGCGTCGAGTGCCTTGGACAGCCGGCCCCAGCCGCGGTAGAGGTCACCGAGCCCGCCGAGCACCGCCTCGTGGCGCACCCGGTCGCCGTCGCGCCGGACGACGGCGAGCGCACGGACCCACCGCTCCTCGGCCCGCAGCCGGTCGCCGTGTGCGGCGAAGGTCGCGGCCGCGCTGTGCAGCAGTTCGGCGAGCCGCCGGGGATCGCGGTCGGCGACGGCGAGGGCCTCGCCTACCCCGGCGAGCTCCTCCCACCACCTCGGGTCGCGGACCAGCGCCGCCGAAGGCCAGACGGCCGCGGCGAGCCGGGTGCCCTGCTCTCGTGCGCCGTCCTGGTCACAGGCCCGGATGGTGGCGACCACCTCGGCGCGGTGGTCGCCCAACCACACCCCGACCCCGGCCGGCCCGTGCCGTTCCAGGCTCACCGCGTCGATGAGCTCGAGTACGCGCCTGTGCTCGGACATGACCGGTGCGTCACCCGCCTCCACCAACCTGAGACCCATCGGCGTAATCATGGCCTACCGACGGAGTGAGCCCGGGTACCCCGTGGCGGCGTGGCGCGTACGTCGGGTGACCGGACCTGTCACTGGCTCACGGACGGGTGACCTGCGAGGTTCGGCCCGAGGAACGACGTGCCCGCCTCGCCGGGGACGTGGAGCCAGCCGGAGTCCCAGGTGGTCGCGTTCCGTTTCGTCATGAAGGCCGTGAAGGCCAGCGGGTCGATGTCGTCGTACTGGTGGCGGACCACGGCGTTGTGGACGTCGTCCGACACGGCGAGGACGAGTGGCGCGGTCGTGCGGCGCAGGGCGCGCTTCGTGACCGGCGAGTCGAGCAGGCGGAACGCGACGTCGAGGGTCTCGCCGAAGGGGGCGCGGGTGTCGTGGTGCACCTCGCCCGCGTGGAGGACGGCACGCAGTCGCAGGCAGTCGGCGGGGCGGCGGGTGTTGTGCTCGTCGATCAGGCGGCTGAGCGTGGGGACGACGCCGTGGAGCAGGAGGGTCTTCGGTATGCGGTCGACCGCGCGGAGCAGGGCGAGTAGGCCGTCGCCGCTGTCGAGGAGCCGGTCGTGGTCGTCGGCGGTGATCCCGTTGCGGACGAACGACTGTGTCACCAGGGTGTACATCGCGTCGCGCATGCGGGCCTTCGCGCCGTTGTTCCTCGTCGTGGAGCCCTCGACATCCACCCCGAAGACGTTGCGGTAGCGGGGTTGTGGTCTGCTGAACATGCGGGAAACGTTGCCCTTCCCGGGTTCCCGGGCGGCAGAGGTGACCTCACCCGGGTTCTCCCGGACCACCGTCCTGCCGGAAGTCGTTGTCCCGGGCCAGTTCCACCGCCTCCTCCCGGGAGGACACACCAAGCTTCTGCCTGATGTTCGTCCAGTTGTTGGCGACGGTCTTCGTCGCGACGTCCAGCTTCACGGCTATCCGGGAGTCGGGGTTGCCCGCGGCGGCCAGGGCCAGCACGTCGTTCTCCCGAGGGGTCAGCTCGGTGAAGTGCCGTGACCCGTTCGCGGAGTGCGGGAGGCTCTTCGCCACGTACTCGGAGGCCTTCCTGTTCAGGACCCCGGTCCCCTTCGCGGTCAGGTGGACCATCTGAATCAGTTCGGCCGGTTCCCCGTCCTTCGAGATGAAGGACCGGGCCCCGGCCTTGAGTGCCTCACGCACCCGTTCGTCGTCCTCGAACATCGTGATCACGGCGATGTTGGCTCCCGGCCACTCCTGCAGGATCTGCAGGATCGCCCTCGCACCGCAGTAGGTGGGATGCCTGCCGACGGCCCAGGGAAGGTGGAGGTCCATCAGCACGACGGAGGGCCGCAGCTCCAGGGCCTTGCGCACCGCCTCGGCCGCGGTGTCGCACTCGGCGAGCACCTCGATCGCCGGGTCGACGGCGAACTGGGCGCAGAGCCCTCTCCGGTAGATGGCGTGGTTCTCGACGATCAGGACGCTGACCTTCTCGTCCGTCGCCGGGACTTCTGGTTCATCGGCCATCGGCGTCCTCGTGGTTGACGGCACTGGCGGTGGGGTCCCCGAGGGGGAGGACCGCGACGATCCGGGTCCCCGGGTGGCGGCGCTCGATCTCGAACCTGCCGCCTCGTTTCTCGCAGCGGTGGCGCATCGACTCGAGCCCGACCCCCGGGACGACGTCGGCCGGGATGCCCGTGCCGTTGTCGATGACGTTGATCTCGAGCCGTTCCGCGTCCTGGACCAGCCGGACCTCGCAGGCGGACGCGTTGGCGTGCTCGGCCACGTTGCCCAGCGCCGCGCTCACGATCCGGTACGCCTCCTCCTCGACGCTCGCGGACAGCCCGTCGAGCATGCCGACCGGTGTGACGGTCACGGTGAGCTCCTTGCTCTGGAACGTCGAC
This sequence comes from Actinophytocola oryzae, assembly GCF_004364325.1. Lineage (GTDB taxonomy): Bacteria > Actinomycetota > Actinomycetes > Mycobacteriales > Pseudonocardiaceae > Actinophytocola > Actinophytocola oryzae. The sequence goes on from NZ_SOCP01000005.1 coordinate 172,582, forward strand.
GCCCTGCGGCGCACGATCTCGAGGAGCCCCGCGTGGAGTCCGATCGGCCGGACGCGGTGGACGACCGTGCGGATCTCGCGGAGGACCAGCGAGAGGTCGTCACCGATCTGGCAGAGCTTCGCGCTGAGACGCTCGTCCATGCAGATTCCCGTTCGCCGCAACGCGTCGATCTGGAGGCGCACCGCCGCCACGCCCGGCGCGAGGTTGTCGTGCACCTCTCCGGTGACGTACCTGAGGTCCTCGACGTGTTCACGGTCGATCCGCTGCAGCTCCTTCGCGAGCCGGGCCGACCTGGTCGCGAGCGCGGCCTGGCGGGCGAGGTCGTCGAGCAGGCGCCGCTCGCTGCGTCCGAAGCCCTCCTCGGGTGCGCGTGCCTCGACGACGAGGTTGCCCACGTAGCCGTCGTCGTGTCTGAGGGGGAGGGTGAGCTGCGGCCACTGTCTGCTGGTGCCGCTCGCGGCGAACAGGCTGTCGACCTGGACCGAGACGTAGGGCAGCTTGAGCCCGTTGCCGACGGAGCTGGCGATCGTCTTGAGCACCTCGTCCGGCTGGAGCAGGTTCTCCAGCTGCTCGCCGAGTCTGGAGAGTGCGCGGTAGGGGTCGGCGCGGTCGCCGAAGAGCCAGCGGTCGAGCAGGCCACGCAGCCGTCGGTGCAGCGGGGCGAGCATCAGCACCACGGCCAGGGTGCCGATGACGTGCCCCGGCGTCGGCGGGGTGGTGGTGAGCGCCAGCACGACGACCGTGTTCACGCCCGCGAGGATCAGCGTGATCAGTCCGAAGAGGAGCGACCGGTGGACGAGCAGCTCGATGTCGTACAGGCCGTACCAGAGGATCGCGACCAGCGTGGCGACGGGGAACGCGGCGGCGACCACCGCCCACGCGCCCCAGACCGTGCCGGCCATCTCGAGCACCAGGGCGACAGTGAGCAACGCCGTACCTGCCGAGGACCACACGAGCAGGCGCCGCCGGCCGCGGTCGGCGCGCAGCCAGCGGACGACGAGGGACCACACCGACCCGACCAGACCCGCGAAGAGCGAGAGCACGCCCGCCACGGTGACCACGACCGGCAGGCCGCCCCTGGCCGTGCCCTTCACCGCGTCCTCCCAGAAGGTGGCGGGTGAGGACCACGAGCCCCAGCCGATGCCGACCACGGGTAGCAGCACGCCCAGCGCGGCGACGACGAGGACGGACCACCACCGTCTCGACGTCGGCCTGCCGTCCGGGAAGAGGAGCGCCGCCACCGGCAGGAGCGCGTAGCTCGGCCACCACAGCCAGGTACCGAGCCACGCGGGCACGAACCAGACCGACAACGCCTGTGTGCCTACGGTCAGCGCGCTGAACAGGCCCATCGCCAGGATCAGCCAGCCGACCGCGTTGCGTGGTGTGTAGGCCACGACACGCAGTCCGAGCAGTGTGCAGGCCACCGCGACGAACCAGTGGCGTGGATGGGCCGCCGGTGCGACGCCCACGTCGAGCAGCTGGGTGGCGATGGCGGTCGACATCGCCGCCACCGCCACCAGCGCGAGCACGCGCGAGATGAGCACTTCCTTGCCGGGACTGGAGAAGAATCTCAGGAAAGCTCTGTCGCTTCGCACGTGTGTCCCCCTCGAGATGAATGTCGCGGTCAGCTGCCGTTGATCCAGTGCCACAGGTTGTGGCAGGGGGAGCCGCTGTCGCGGACGGCCACACCGCTCGGTTCCGGCCGCCGGGCCGCCAGCTCGGCACGCATCTGCTCGAGCGTCGGCAGGGGCATGGCGGCAAGCTCGGTGGGATACCGGTTCCGCAGCCAGCGAAGACCTTCCTCGACCCTGGTCAGCGGCACCGGGATGGCGACGTGCGGGCCGTGGAAGTGGGCGTTGTCGAGTGGCGCGGACGCGGCGTACACCTCGAACGTCCGGTACCAGAGGTCAAGGTCCTCCCGTGCGGGGCGCCACAGGGGCGGCGTGCCTTCCGCGGTCGTGGACATCTCTTTCTCCTTCGTGTGTCGGGGACCCCGGAGGGCCTCATGCGTGCAGCCTGGACTTCCCGGACTCCCGGGAGACAGAGAGCAGGACTCCCGTAGGCCGGGAACGGCCGTCTGAGCGCAGGGTCTTGGTCCGCCGCGGGGCACGGTTCACGTCGCCGCCGCGATGTTGGGAGGTACCCTACCCGTTCCTCTATATAGGGGGACAGCAGGTCGGCCATACAGGTAATAGTGGGCGGACGCGATGTCGAACTGTCGAGTTGTCAATATAGGGTGACCATATGGCCGGGCTACGGATGACGATGCAGACACAGCTCGTGCTGCGCGCTTTCCTGGCCAAGCCGGAAGAGGAGATCTACGGGCTGGAGATCGCGGCGCACACCACGCTGCTGCCCGGCACGATCTACCCGATCCTCGTCCGCCTCGAGCGTGCCGACTGGGTCACCTCCCGCTGGGAGGCCATCGACCCGCACGACGAGCAGCGGCCACGGCGCAGGTACTACAAGATGACCTCGCGCGGTGTCGAGCACGCCACCCGCGAGCTTGCGCGACGCGCCGAGAAGGCGCCCTCCGCCGCCCGGCGCTGGGAGTGGCCTGCCGGCCTCGTCCCCGCTCCGGAGCTCAGGCCCGGTCGGGACGGCGGCTAGCCAACGCGCACACCAGCCTGTCCACGTCCTTCTGTATCCGCGTCGTCAGCTCCGCGTCGCCACCGTTCTCCGCCGACTGCCTGCAGCTCCGCAGCAGCGCCTCGGCAGGCCCCGCGTAGTCGTGGAACTGCCCGCTGCCGGTGGCCAGCAGGATCAGCCTGCAGTACCGCTGGAGCCTTCGGAGCGCTGCCTCGTGTCTCCCGGGTGCCGCGGCGAGGTCCCGGATCACGAGCCGCACCCGGTCGACGCGGGAGGACAGGAGCCGCGCGGTCAGCCGCACCAGTTTCGTGCGGAACCAGTCGTGCCACACGGTGACGAGCGTCGCGGGTGACTCGACGACCGCGTTCCACACGTGTCGCCGCGCCTCCCGGCCGTGCACCTCGGTGGCGTTGCGCGCGAACTCCTCGAGATAGGAACGGGCGACCGACAGCGGCATCAACAGGGCGATGACCGTCAGCGGACGCGGCGCGAACCTGAGCCTGCCGCGGCGAAGATCACGAATGCGGAGCACGGCGGCGATGGTGATCAGAATCAGCGCGATGATCGACTTTTCGGGCCGGACGACGAGAAGCACGAGCCCGGCAGCCACAAGGAATACGGTTGAAATACGCGTCGCCACGGATATTCGGTCCCCCGCCCTGTCCACGTCAGACCCGATTCGGCTGCGCCGGTAGGCACATCCGCGGTGACCGGCTACGTGACCTTAGCGTTCCCAGCCTGCGGGACATGGCCAGGAGCCTACAGAGGGGAAAGTTGGTTCACCGGTTAGGGGACCACGTTCGTGTGCACATCGCGGGTCGCGGAACTAAAGCGTCCGGTTTGAGTTTCACACCGAACCGTCGATGTCCGCGTCAATATGAGACCAACCGCCATCCGGGTGGTTTCGTTCTGCGTCTCAATAGACTACTCCGCCGTCATCATCCACCGGTGTACGACGGCTATCCGTAGGAAATCCACTACGGGTGCTGAATTCGACGTGGAAAGCCCGTCAGATTATTCCGGCGCGCATCGCGTACGCGACCGCATGGGGGCGGTTGCGCAGCCTCAGACGGTTGGTGATCGTGTAGATGATGTTCTTCACCGTGCGTTCCGAATAGCTCAGGTTCTTCGCTATCTCGTTGGTGTCCAGGCCGTCCGCCATCAGGCGCAGCACGTCCACCTCGCGCTGGGACAGGCCCGACGCCGTCAGGCCGTGCGACGCGAGGACCTCCTTGTGCAGGCGCTCGGCGTGCCCCACCAACTGGCCGAGCAGGTTGGGCGGCAGGTCGGCGCCGCCGGCGGCGACCGTCTGGACGGCCTGCGCCAGCCGGCCGTCGGCCGCCGCGGCCCTCGGGAGAATCGCGACCACGCGGCACTCCACGGCGGGCAGCAGCTCCACCTCCCGGATCTCGTTCACGACCAGCACGACCGGACGGCCCACCTCCGCCGCCGCGCTGCGCAACACTGCCACCGCCGCCGCGTTCAGGCGGTCGAAGCCCGCGACGACGACGTCCACCTCGCCGTCGGACACCGTCACATCCGGCTCCAGGCACTTGACCAGCCCCGCCGACGTGATCGCGTCCAGCGCGCACACCCGCACCCGAACCCGCTCCATGAGGTCCCCTCCCCGCTCAGCGATGACGAGCAGTCTGTCGGAGGGATCTTCACGTCTTCTCCACGCGTTCTTCACGGCACTCAGCCGCGGCTGTTCGCCCAGATCAGCGCCGTGCGGTGGGCCAGGGTGCCGTGGTCGTCCGAGATCGACAGCAGGGTCCGCCTGCCTGCCTCCAGCTGGGTCGGCAGCTCGTTCGCCCGCCGCTGCCACTCGGCCTTGGCACGCCAGTACGCGTCCAGCGCGGGACTTGACCACTCGTGGAGCCCCGCCTCGACACCCGCCTGCAGGTCGGCGAGCGCCTGGCGGACGCGGCCGTTGACCGCGTGCATCTCGTCGAGGGTCTGCGTCGCCAGTTCGAAGTCGAACCGGTGCACGACCTTCCTCTCATGACCGTTCATGGGTGTCCGCCAGGTGGTTCAGCTCGGCGACGATCACGCGCAGGGACACGACCCACGCGTCCATCGCGGCGTCGAAGTCGGCGGCGGGGCCCGTCCAGCCTGCCCGCAGCGACGTCAGCATCCCGGTCACCCGCGCCAGTTCGCCGTCGAGATCGGTTGCCGTGCGGGCGAACTCCCGCGCGACCGGTCTGGCGGTATGGACCTGTCGGTACGTCACCGTTCCAGTGTCGGCAACCAGCGGGTGACCAGCGAAGCGCGATGCCCGAACGGCCTCACCCGGCTGCCCATTCGCGCCCGATCCTGAACCACGGTTGGGGATCCGCACGTCCGTGGGGTCAGGATGGTCCTATGCGAGGGGACCGTACGACACTTCCCGGCAGGGACGCGGAACTGTCCGAACTGGACAGTGCGCTCGCCGGCACCACCGCCGACCGGCACACGCTGGTCGCCGTGCGAGGGGATCCGGGGGTGGGCAAGACCACCCTGCTCGCCTGTGCCGCGGGCCGGTGGCGCAGACGCGGCATCACGGTGATCTCCGTGCACCTCAGGGACAAGCTCGCGCCGTGGGACCTGTTCGGCGCGGGCGCCATGCTCGACGCGTTGCGCGAGCACTACACCAGGGCGGGCGACTTCTCACTCGCCGGCCCCGTCGACGCGGCCGCCGCGTTGTGCACGGCAGGCACGTACGACTCGGCGGCGGAGCGGTCCTGGCTGCTGGCCAGGCTCGCCGAGGTGTTCGACAAGGTCAGGACCGCGTGCCCGACCGTGCTCATCGCGGACGACCTCGACGCCGTCTCGCACCCGACGCTCGCGCCCGCGCGCCTGCCCGGCTACCTCATCGTGGCCGCGTGCCAGGACACCGACGGCCTCGAGCCGGACCGGGTGGTCGACCTTCAGCCAGTGGCGGGGACGCGACCGCTGAGTGGTGTGGGAGGTGAACGGATGCTTAAAATTTCCTGAGATTTCCTCCTGGTCAACACACCCGGGCACGTGCGGACGCAGACGGACCCCACGGCGGTCACATGCGGACACGGGGGCAAGCGCCCAGGTCGGCACGGCGAGTCGCCCCGACCCGCGCACACCCGTGCGCACCGGCGGCCACGTCGCGTTATTCCTCCCGTACAGTCTGTCGCCTGCTATACAGGCGGCGTCGGCTTGGACGAAGGATGGACGCGACGGACAGATCGGCGGCATCAGCGCAGGTGGGCACCGGGGAAACCGGGCCGCGCTGTCAGCTGCTCGGCGAGGTCCGCGCCTGGCGCGGCGACGACGAGATCGACCTCGGGTCGGCACACCGACGCGCGGTGCTCGCCGTGCTCGCGCTGTCCGCGGGCCACACCGTCTCCCGCGACGACCTGATCGACGCACTGTGGGGCAACGAGCCGCCGACGAGCGCCAGCGGCAGCATCTACACCTACGTCTCGGCGCTGCGCCAGGCGCTGGAACCCGGGCGGGCCAAGCGGTCCGGCGGCACCCTGCTGGCCTCCGTCGGCTCTGGTTACTCACTGCGGATCGACCGCGCGGACATCGACGTGCACCGCTTCACCGCACTGCGCACCCGCGCGGCCAACACGTCCGACCACCGGACCGCGCTCGCCGACCTCGACACCGCGCTCGGGCTCTGGCAGGGCGACGCGCTCACCGGCATCCCCGGCCCGTTCGCACAGGCGCAGCGGGCCAAGCTCGCCGAGCTGCGGCTGGCGGCCGTCGAGCACCGGGCGGAGCTGCTCATCGAGCTGGACCGGCCCGACGAGCCGATCACCGAGCTGACGGCCCTGTGCCGGGAACACCCGCTGCGTGAACGACTTCGCCTGCTGCTGATGCGGGCACTGCACGCCGGTGGCCGCACGGCCGAGGCACTCGACGTGTTCGCCGACGCCCGCACCGCGCTCGTCGAGGCGTCGGGCATCGAGCCGGGCCCGGAGCTTCGCCAGCTCCAGCAACAGCTCCTGACCGGTGACGTCCGCGCGGAGCCCACGGTCGAGCCCGCGTGGCGGACCCACCGGGCCGGTGTCCACGTCGGGCACAAGGCGGAGCTGGCGGTACTGCGTACCGCCATGAACGACGTGCTGGCCGGCAGGGGCGGCGTGGTGTGGATCGACGGCGAGCCGGGCATCGGGAAGTCCGCGCTGGTGGCCGAGGCCCTCGCCGGTGTGCCGATCCCGGCGAAGCGGCTGCGCTGGGCGAACGCGCAGGAGCTGGACAGCGGCCTGCCGATGCGGTTCGCGAACGACCTGCTCGGCGTCGGCGGCGACACGGCCGCCGTGCTCGAGGCCGTCGAGCGGATTTGTGTCGACGGCCCGCTGACCGTGGTCGCCGACGACCTCCAGTGGGCCGACGAGGCGAGCATGTCGGCGTGGTGGCGGCTCGCGACGCGGGTGGACCGGTTGCCACTGCTGCTGATCGGCTGCACGCGCCCCGCACCGGGCACGGCGGTGCACGCGAAGGTACGCAGGCACGTCGCCGCGGTGGGCCGCACCTTCACGCTGGAGCCACTGTCCACCGAGGACTCCTACCGGCTCGCCGAGAAGCTGACCGGTGCGCCGCCCGAGGGCAGGCTGCGCGGCTGGCTCGACGATGCGGCCGGAAACCCGTACTACGTCAGGAAGATAGTCGCGACCGTCGCCGGTGAGCTGCTCGGCGGCGCGGGGGTGCCGACGCAGGACGACCGCGGCCTGCCGCCCCAGCTCGTCTCGTGGGTCGACGACCACCTGTCGTTCCTGTCCACGCCGACCATGGCCCTGCTGCGCTGGGCACGGTTGCTCGGCAAGGAGTTCACGCTCACCGACCTCGCCGCCGCGTCCGGCGAGCGGCCCGCCGCGCTGACCGAACCGCTCGACGAGGCACTGACGGTCGGGGTGCTCGCGGCAACGGGTGACCGGCTGCGGTTCCGCCACCCGCTCGTCGCCAGGGCCCTGTACGAGAAGACGCCGAACGCGATCAGGGTCGCGCTGCACCACCAGGTCGCGGAGGCACTCGTCGAGGCAGGTGCCCCCGCCGTGCGGGTGGCCGAGCAGCTGACGCTCGCGTCGACGCTCTCCGGTGAGCTGGTCGGCACCTGGCTGCCCGCCAACATCGGCGCCGTCGCGGCCGAGGAGCCCGAGATCGCCGTGCGGCTGCTGCGGTTGGCGATCACCTCGACCGCGCCGCCGCGCACCCGCGAGACCCTGACGGCCATGCTGATCCGGCTGCTGTTCTGGCTGGGCACCGAACCGGAGGCGGAGGCGCGGTCGCTGATCGCCCGCACCACCGACCCGACGCTGGTGGCGGAGCTGCGCTGGGTGCTCGCCTACGGCTACGGCAGGCGGGACCGGGTCGACGACGCGTGTCACGAGGTGGAACGCGCGCTCTCGGAGGGACCGACCGGCGTCTGGCGGGACCGGCACGAGCTGCTGCGTGCCGCCCTGGGCGCGCCGCCCGCGCAGGGACCGCCGGGGCTCGGCGAGTACCGGCTGCTCGACGAGGACACCCGCGCGGCACTCGAACACGCGGGCGCGACCGTGCCCGCCACGACGTGGCAGCTTGCCGTGCACCGCGCGCTGCCCGCCGAGCTGCACATGACCAACGCCATGAACCACTTCTGGAACGGCCGCTGGGACGCGGCGCAGACGGAGCTGGACATCATCGCGGCAGCCGCGGCGGACCCGGCGGCGTACGTGCGCAGGCCGGTCGTCGCGATCGCGGTGGCGGGTGCCAGTGCCCTGCTCGCCGCGCACCGGGGTGACCGCGACGCCGCGTTCCACCTGCTCCGCACCACCCGCAGGCATGGACAGGCCGACGGCGATACCCCGCTGGCCGTCGTCCACGCCGCCCGCGCGCTGCTCGCGGAGCTGGCCGGCAGGCCGAGGGACGCGCTCGACGAGCTGGCCGCGATCCTCGACACGACCGAGCTGCCGGTGCCCTGGTACCGCTGGCTCCCCGACCTCGCGCGGCTGGTCGTGCTCGCCGGTGACCGCGACCGCGCGGACCGGCTGCGCGCGATCCCGGACGAGCCGTCGCTGCCGGTCGAGGCACGCATGATGCTGACCTACTGCCGGGGTCTGCTCGCCGAGGACCCGGCCGCGTTGCGTGAGGTCATCACGTTCTGCCGGATGACGGGCGGCCTGGAACTCATGCGGGCACACGCGCTCGCCGACCTCGCGTGGCTGCTCGGCAGGCAGGGCGAGGCCCGCGAGGCGCAGGAGGTGCTCGGCGACGCGCTGGAGTGCTACCGCCTCTTCGGCGCCGTCGCGGACCTCGACCGCACCGACGCGGGTGCCGGTGTTGCGCCACGCGCACTGGTTTGAACGCTTCACCTCGCCGGGCACGTGTGTCAGGTGAGGGGTGGGGACAGATGACGGAAGACCTGCGGATCGAGGTGCTCGGTCCGGTGCGGGCCTGGCGTGGCGCGGTGGAGCTGACCTTGGGGCCCGCGCGGCAGCGGGCCGTGTTCGCCGTGCTCGCGCTGCGTGCGGGCAGGCCGGTGACCCGAGCCGAGCTGGAGTCGGCCGTGTGGGGTGCCGACGCGCCCAAGAGCGTGACCGGCAACATCCACACCTACGTCTCGGGGCTGCGGCGGGTGCTGGAGCCCGACCGCGACCGGTGGGACTCCGGCACGCTGCTGACGAGCGACACCGCCGGCTACCGGCTCCGGGCGGCGGACCTCGACGCGGCGGCGTTCGAGCGGCTCGTCGCGCGTGGCGGGGACGCCGACGGCGGCGCGGTCGAGGCACTCGACTCGGCACTCGCGCTGTGGCGCGGCGAACCGCTGTCCGGTCTGCCCGGTCCGTTCGCCGCCGCCGAGCGGTCGCGGCTGGTCGAGGTGCGGCTGACGGCGCTGGAGCGCCGGGCCTCGGCGCTGCTCGCGCTCGGCGCACACCAGGAGCTGGTCGCGGAGCTGACCGCGCTGGTCGGCGAGTACCCGCTGCGGGAACGCCTGCGTGAGCTGCTGATGCTGGCCCTGCACCGAGGTGGGCAGCGGGCCGAGGCGCTGGAGGTGTTCGCCGCGGGACGCCGGGTGCTCGCCGAGGAGCTGGGCGTCGAGCCGGGGAACGCGCTGCGGGAGCTGCACGCGCGGCTGCTCGACGAGGACGTCGAAGAACCGAGGCTGCTCGCACGGCCCGCGCCCGCCGGTGCGCGGTTCGTCGGCAGGCTCGCGGAGGTGCGGCGACTGCGCACGCTGGTCGACGCCGTGTGTGAGGGCCGGGGCGGCGCGGTCTGGCTGGAGGGCGACTTCGGCATCGGGAAGTCGGCACTGCTCGCGCAAGCGCTTGCGGACGTACCCTGCCAGCTAGGTTGGGCGGTCGCCGACGAGCGGTCCGCGCGCGTGCCGCTGCGGGTCATGCACGAGTGCCTCGGCCTCACCGCACGCCTGCCGGACGGCCGGGACTGCGCGACCGCGACGGCGGACGTGCTGCTGGCGCGGGTGACCGAGCTGTGCGCGGCGGCGCCGCTCGTGCTGGTGGTGGACGGCATGCAGTGGGCCGACGAGGCCAGTGTGCAGCTCTGGCACCGGCTCGCGGTCGCCGCGCGGGCGCTGCCGCTGCTGCTGGTGGCCGCCGCACGGCCGGTGCCACGCACTCCGGCACTGGTGCGGCTGCGACACGAGCTGCACAGCCGGGACGACGTCCTGCTGCTCGGCCCGCTCAGCTCGGCGGAGACCCTCGCGCTGCAGGAGCTGCTGACCGGCGCGCCGGCCGGCCCCCAGCTCCGGGACCTCGTGCTCGGCACGACCGGGAACCCCCTGTACGTCACGGAGTTGACGTCGGCGCTGCGGCGCGAGGCGGTACTCGTGACGGCGGACGGCGTCGACGACCTCGCCAGGACCGACTACCCACCGCCACAGTCCCTTGTGGACACCGTGCGGAGGCACCTGCTCACCCTGTCGCCCGAGGCCGGGGAGGTTCTGCGGGCCGCGGCGCTGCTCGGCGTGGACTTCACGGTGACCGACGTGGCCGCGGTGGCGGGGAAGCGGCCGTCGGACCTGCTGGCGACGCTCGAGGAGGCGACGGCCGCGAACGTGCTCGTCGACGCAGGGCCGCATCTGGCCTTCCGGCATCCGTTGCTGCGCCAGGCGTGTTACGACGAGATCCCCACCGGGGCGCGGGACCGGCTGCACCGGTCGGCCGCCGAGGCGCTCACGCGGGCGGGCGCGCCGGTCACCAGGGTCGCCGACCAGCTCGCGGCGACACCGGAGACCGACGCCTGGGTACTGGCGTGGCTGGTCGACAACCACGAGGCGCTGGCGCACCGAGCGCCGCTGGTCGCCGCGGAGCTGTTGGCACGGGCCGTGACCGTGTGCCCCTCGGCCGACCCGCGCCGCGAAGTCCTTGCCTCGGCACGGGTTCGCGTCCTGTACCGGCTGGACCGCCAGCCGGAGCAGGAGGCGGCCGACGCGCTCGCGATGACGACCGACCCCTTCCGTGCCGCGGAGATGCGCCAGCTGCTCGCCGCGATGCGGTTCCGTGGCGGCGATGTCGGCGCGGCGATCCGGACGGTCGCGGCGGCCACCGACGACGAGAGCGTCCCCGAGATCTGGCGGCGCCGCCACCGGCACCTGCTGGCCGGCTTCCGGCGCGGCAGGCTCGACGACCTCGACGCGGCGGAGGCCGCCGGGTACGAGGCGCTGGAGGACGCGGCAGGCGACGAGTACCTGACCGCGCACGCCAGGCAGACGCTGTGGCTCGTCGCGTCGGTCCGGCGCGACCACGAGGCCGCACTGTCGCATGTGGACGCCGCGCTGGCCAGGGTGCGGGCGGCGGGTGCGCTGACCGACGTCGAGCTGGACCTGCTCGACAACAGGCTGTTCACCTGCCACAACCTGGACCGGCTCGACGAGGCCGAGGCGACGCTGCGGGTGGCCGGACGGGCGGCGTTCCAGATCCCGTCGGCCGTGCACCACTACTGGCTCGGCCGGTGGAACGAGGCGCTTGTCGAGCTGGACGAGGTGCCGGAGGACGGGCTGACGTTCCTGGGGCTGCGCGACCCGTCGGCGATGGCGGTGCTGTGGCACGGCGTCGCGGCGCTGGTCGCGGGCAGACGCGGCGACACCATCGAGGCCGCGGCACACCTGGATGCCGTCGCACGGCAAGGGTCCACGGACGAGGAACGCGAGAACATCGACTTCCTCCTTGCGGCACAGGCGGTAGCGGCACAGCAGCAGGGCTCGGTCGAGCGGGCGCTGGCACTGCTCGACCCGCTGCTCTCCCCCGACTTCGCGCCGATGATGCTGCGACACCAGTGGTTGCCGGGCATCGTGCGGCTGGCGCAGTCGGTCGGTGACGACGACCGGGTCGCCAGGGCCATGGACGTGTGCGGGTTCGAGGCTCGGCGGGAACGCGTCACCGCCCGCGCGACCGTGGCGGCGTGGTGGTGTCAGGGGCTGGTCGCCGGGGATCCGTCGCCGGTGCTGACGGCCGCGGCGCACTACCGCAGGATCGGGCGGCGCGTCGAGTTCGGCGAGGTGCTGGAGGACGCGGCCGTGCTGCTGGCGCGGCGCGGTGACCTCCCCGGTGCGCGGGCGGCGTTCGCCGAGTGCGTCGAGGTGTACGGCGACCTGTCTGCGCGGTGGGACATCGAGCGCGCCGAGGCGCGGCTCGCGGAGTTCGCGATCCGCAGGACGCCGGTGATCGCCTCGGGTCAGAGCAGGCCTGCGCGGATGGCGTAGGCGACGGCGTGTGCCCGGTTCGCGAGGTTGAGCCGGGTCATCGCGCCGTGCAGGACGCTCTTGACGGTGCCCTCGGAGTAGGACAGCTTCGCGGCGATCTCGTCGGTGCGGAAGCCCTCGGCGATGAGGCCGAGGACGTCCAGCTCCCGTTCGTCCAAACCGGACAGCGTGAGCCCGTTGGGGGTCAGGAGGTCCCGGCGCAGCTCGTTCAGCTGGCGGAGCAGCGCGGCCTGCAGGCGGTGCGGCATGACCGAGCGGCCCTGCCCGACGCCGACGATGGTGGACAACAGCTTCGTGGCGCTCACGCCCTCGAACGGCAGGACGCTCACGACCCCGCAGCGCACGGCGGTCATCAGGTCCTTCTCGGCGAACCGCCCCGCCACGACCACGCACCGGGTCCGCCGGGTCGTCCGCAGCCGGTCGACCTCCTCGAGCTGGGCCGCCGCGACCGTGCTCTCGGCGAGCACGACGATGTCCGACTCCTCACCCTCGATCACCAGCTCGACCTCGCGCGCCGGCCGCAGCAGGGCCGCCACCCCGGCCCGGTTGACCGGGTCGGACGCGTGGACAAGCACTCGTACCGTCACATCACCAAGCGTCCACGACCGACCTTCATACCGCCTCTACGGAACCTCTACGAACGCCGAGCCGCCGGGCACCGCGTCGAGGAGCCTGCGGGTGTAGGGGTCCTTCGGCGCGGTCAGCACCTGGTCGACGAGGCCCTGTTCCACCACGCGACCGTCCCGCATGACCACCACGTCGTGGGCGAGTGAGCGGACCACGGCGAGGTCGTGGGAGATGAACAGGTAGCTCAGGCCCAGCTCCTTCTGCAGCCTGGCCAGCAGGTCGAGGATCTGGTCCTGCACCAGCACGTCCAGCGCGGACACCGGTTCGTCGCACACCACCAGCCGGGGGCCGAGCGCGAGCGCGCGGGCGATGGCGACCCGCTGGCGCTGGCCACCCGACAGCTCGTTGGGGTACCGGTTGGCCATGTCGGCGGGCAGCGCCACCTGGTCGAGCAGCTCGGCGACCTTCTCGCGGCGAGAGTTTCGGTCACCGACCCCGAAGGTGCGCAGCGGTTCCGCGACGATCCGCTCGACAGTCCACATGGGGTCGAGTGAGCCGTACGGGTCCTGGAACACCGGCTGCATGGTCCTGCGTGCCGCACGCAGCCGCACGCCACGCAGGCCGACGATCTCCTCGCCGTCCAGCCGGATCGTCCCGGACGTGGCCGCCACCAGCCCCAGCACCAGGTGCGCGGTCGTGGTCTTGCCGGAGCCGGACTCGCCGACGATCGCGGTCGTGCGGCCCCTGCCGACCGTGAAGGACACGTCGTCCACAGCACGCAGCACCCCGCCCCGGCCGCGGACCCGGTACTCCTTCGAGACGTTCGCGACCTCCAGTACCGGCTCGACCTCGGCGACCGCCGCCCGTTTCGGCGGCGACAGCGACGGGACCGCGGCCACCAGGCGCTTCGTGTAGTCCTCGCGTGGCTCGGTGAGGACCTTCCGTGCGGGACCGGTCTCCACGACCTCGCCATCGGACATCACGACCACGCGGCTCGTGCGCTCCACCGCGAGGCCGAGGTCGTGGGTGACCAGCAGCAGCGCCGTGCCGAGGTCGTCGGTCAGCTTCTCGAGGTGGTCGAGGATCTGGCGCTGCACGGTGACGTCCAACGCCGAGGTCGGCTCGTCGGCGATCAGCAGGTCCGGCCGGCACGCCAGCGCGATCGCGATCAGCACGCGCTGGCGCATGCCGCCGGAGAACTCGTGCGGGTACTGCCGCGCCCGCCGCGCCGCGTCGGGGATGCCGGCCTGGCCCAGCAGGTCCACGGCCTCCCGCCACGCCTGCCGGCGCCCGCACATGTCGTGCGCCACCAGGGTTTCCGCGACCTGCCTGCCCACCCGCGAGACCGGGTTCAGGTTGGACATCGGGTCCTGGGGCACGAGGCCGACCTCGCGGCCACGCAGGCGCCGCATACGACGTTCCCCAGCGTGCGTGATGTCCTCGCCACGCCAGTGGATCGTGCCGCCGGTGATCCGCCCGTTGCCGGGCAGCAGGCCGATGATCGCGTGTGCCGTGGTCGACTTGCCGGACCCGGACTGGCCGACCACCGCGACCCGCTCGCCCGGTCCGAGCGAGAGGGCGGTGTCCTTCACCGCGTGGGTGTCCCCGAAGGACACCGCGAGCGAGCTGACCTCCAGCAACGGCGTCACGACGTGCTCCTCGGGTCGAGTGCGTCGCGCAGGGCGTCGCCGAACAGGTTGAAGCCCAGGCAGATCAGGGCGAGCGCGACGCCGGGGAAGATGCCGGGCCACGCCGTGCGGAACAGGTACTGCTGCGCGTCGGACAGCATGATGCCCAGGCTCGGGTCGGGTGGCAGGATGCCGAGCCCGAGGAACGACAGGATGGCCTCGCCGAGCACGGCCGTCGGCATGATCACGGTGGCCTGCACGATGATCGCCGACGCCGCGTTGGGCAGGATGTGCTGGCCGAGCACGCGTGCCGGGCCCGCGCTCATGGTGTGCGCGGCGAGCACGAAGTCGCTTTCCTTCAGCCGCAGCGTCTCCGCGCGCACCACCCGGATCATCGTCGGGATCTGCGCGATGCCGAGCGCGACGGCCGCGTTGGCGAGGCCGCCGCCGTTGATGGCCGCGAGCCCGACGGCGAGGATCAGCGCGGGGAACGCCAGCATCAGGTCCGCGAGCCGCGACACGACGGCGTCCACCCAGCGCCAGTAGCCCGCGAGCAGGCCGAGCGGCACACCCGCCACGACGGCGACCAGCACCGACAGCAGCCCGACCTCCAGCGACGCCCGGATCCCGTACAGGACACGGGAAAGTACGTCACGGCCGAGGTCGTCGGTGCCGAGTGCGAAGCCGACCGTGGCGGGTTGCTGGAACGGCGTCGAGAAGTGCACCTCGGTCGGCGCGTAGGGCGCGAGCAGCGGCGCGAACACCCCGGCTATCACGACGATCAGCAGCAGCACGCCGCCGACGACGCCGAGCGGGTTGCGGCGGAGCCTGCGCAGGGTGCGGCCACGCACGAGCGGCGCGGCGGTCGCGGTGACCTCGGCGGTGGTCATCTGGCCCTCCCGGAGACACGCACGCGTGGGTCGATGACCGTGTAGAGCAGGTCGACGACCAGGTTGATCACGATGTAGGCGGTGGTGATCACCAGCACGACGGCCTGGATCACCGGGTAGTCGCGGGTGAACACGGAGTCGAGCGTCAGCTTCCCGATGCCGGGCAGGCCGAAGATCCGCTCGGTGACCACCGCGCCCGCGATCAGCCCGCCGAGCTGCAGGCCGACGATGGTGGTGACCACGATGAGGCTGTTGCGCAGGCCGTAGCGGAAGACGACCGCACTGCGGGACAGGCCTTTCGCGCGTGCGGTGCGGACGAAGTCGGCGGTCAGCGTGTCGACCATGGACGCGCGGGTCTGGCGTTGCACCACCGCCGCGTGGGTCATGCCGAGGATCACCGACGGCAGCGTCAGGTAGTACAGGCCGCGCAACGGCTCGTCGAACGGCGACACGTAACCGGAGGCCGGGAACCAGCCCAGCTGCACCGCGAGGTAGAGCACGGCGAGGATGCCGAGCCAGAACGTGGGCACCGACAACGCGAACAGCGAGAAGCCGTTGGCCACCCACTCCGGCCAGCGGCCCCGGAACACGGCCGCGACCACGCCGAACGCCATGCCCGCGAGTACCGCGACGAGCATCGCGTAGATGGCGAGCTGCACGGTCACGGGCAGCGTCGCGCCGATCATGTCCGTCACCGGGGTGCCGGTGCGCACGGACTCGCCGAAGTCGCCCTGCACCGCGTTGCCCACGAAGGTCAGGTACTGCACCGGAATCGGCTTGTCGAGGCCGAGCCGTTCGCTGACCGCGGCGATGGCGGCCGGGTCGGCTTCCTCGCCTGCCATGGCCGTCGCCGGGTCACCCGGCAGCAGGCGGATGCCGATGAACACGACGATCGACGCGAGCAGGAGCGTCAACGCGGACTGCCAGAGCCGGTTGAGGGTGTAGCGAAGCATCAGTCCTCCCCGCTCACGAAGGCGGCCTTGCCGAGCCGGACGACGCCGTCCGAGTACACCTCGACGCCGGTGACCCTGGTGGTGTGCACGGTCAGGTTGCGGACCCGGTAGGTGTAGACGACCGGGGTCTCCTCCTGGATCAGCTCGACCGCCTGTCCGTAGAGGTCGGCGCGTTTCGCGAGGTCGGTGGTCTGTCCGGCGCTCGCCAGCAGACCGTCCAGTGTGGACGAGTTGAAGCCCGAGTAGTTGCCTGCCTTGCCGGTGGCGAGGAAGCGGGTGATGTTGCCGTCCGGGTCGATCCGGCCGGACCAGCCGAGCTGCAACGCCTCGAACGTGCCGTTCTTCTGCACGTCCAGCAGGGTCGAGTACTCGACCGGGATGATCTGGATGTCGAACCCGCCCTCTGCGGCACTCGCCTGGAGCGCCTGCGCGTACCGCAGCTGGTCCTGCGAGTTCGTCACCTGCAGCTCGATGCGGTACGGGATCTTCACGCCCGCCTCGGTCAGCAGCCGCCGCGACTCCCCGGGGTCGAAGGCGGGACAGCCGTTGCTCGCGTCCGACGCGTACGGCGTCTGCGGCGCGATCGGCGAGCAGGCGGGCTCGAACCAGTTGTTGAACACCGTGTCCACGAGGGTCTGCCGGTCGACGGCCTTGGAGAGCGCCAGCCGGATCCGCGCGTCCTTCGCGAGCGGGGTGTCGATCGGCTTCGTGGGTTTCCCGACGCCGTCGACGTTGCCGACGTTGAGCCAGATGCCCTGGAAGCCCAGCGAGGGCGACTGCAGCACCCGCAGGTCCGGGTCCTTGGCCAGGGCGTCGACGTCCTGCGGGGAGATCGTGTCGGCGACCTGGAGGTCACCGGAGCGCAGGTTGGCGGCGCGGATGTTGGCGTCGGCCATGATCCGGTAGGTGATGGTGTCGAGGTGGACTTCCCTGGCGTCGTAGTACTTCGGGTCACGCGCGACCTCGATGGAGGTCTGCGGCACGCGCCTGACGAACTTGAAGGGCCCGACGCACACGGGGTTGTCGCCGAAGTCGTCGCCCTCCTCCTGGAGCGCGGCAGGCGAGAGGATCATGCCGGCCCGGTCGGCGAGCGCGGCCGTGATCGGCGCGAACGGCTGCTTGTAGCGGAGCACGACGTGGCTGCTGTCGGCCGCCGTGATGCTCGCGATCGGGCCCATCTCGGCGGCGCGCTGGGACTCCGCGAGGTTGAGGTGGCGGTCGAGGCTGGTGCGCACGGCGTTCGCGTCGAAGGGGGTGCCGTCGGCGAAGGTGATGCCGGTGCGGACGGGGATGGTGACGGTCAGGCCGTCCTGCGAGACCGTCGGCAGGCCGGTGGCGAGCTGCGGGACGATCTCGCCGGACGAGTCGAGGTCGTAGAGCTTCTCGCAGATCGCGTTCATGACGTAACGCGTGTAGAGCGACGAGGAGGTCGTCGGGTCGAGCCGGTCCGGTTCGGACGACAGCCCCATGACGAGGTCGCCGCCGTCGGCCACCTTCCTGTTGCCGACCGGGGTGCCGAAGTCGTCGTGGTGCCCGACCCTGGCGGCCGGGTGTTGGATCGGGACGCAGGCGCTCGCCGTGACCACCGCCAACGCCGTGAGTGCGAAACGCAAGGACCTGGACATAGGACACCTAACGTCGGGAATGCGCTTGTGTTATCTGCCGACCGCGTAGCCCTGCATGCCTCTCGGGTTGGCCGCGGCGGACAGGACACCGGTCTCCGGGTCCCGCGTCACCGCGCACAACCTGCCTTCCGACCAGGGATCGCCGACCGTCACGTCGTGTCCGCGCTCGCGGAGGCCGTCGATGACATCGTCGCCGATCCTCGACTCCACCGTGACGCCGCCCGGCACCATGGCCCGGGGGTAGAAGGAGCTGGGGAAGCTCGACGTGTGCCAGTTCGGTGCGTCGATCGCGGCCTGGAGGTCCCTCCCCCGCGTGACGGCGAGGAAGAAGTGCAGGCTCCACTGGTCCTGCTGGTCGCCGCCCGGGGTGCCGAACGCCATGACCGGTTGGCCGTCCCTCATGGCCATCGACGGGCTGAGGGTGGTCCTCGGCCGCCTGCCGGGGACCAGTGAGTTGGGCAGGCCGTCCTCGAGCCAGGTCATCTGCAACCGGGTGCCCAGTGGGAAGCCGAGTTCCGGGATGACCGGGTTCGACTGGAGCCAGCCGCCGCTCGGCGTTGCGGCGATCATGTTGCCCCACCGGTCGACCACGTCGACGTGACAGGTGTCGCCCCGGGTGCCGCCGTCCGGTGCCACGGTTGGCTCGCCGGCGCCGACAGGCGTTGGGGCAGCGGCGCCGGCGAGGTCGAGGTGTGCGGGAAGCCTGGGTTCCCGGCCGTCCGGGCTACCCGGCCGCAGCTCCGCGCTGGCCCGCTCGCCGACCAGACCGCGGCGGGAGTCGTTGTAGGACGGGGAGAGCAGTGACTCCAGGGTGACGTCGGTGCTGTCGCCGTACCACGCCTCGCGGTCGGCCATCGCCAGCTTGGTGCCCTCGATGAGCGTGTGGTGGTCGTCCGGGTCATCGTCCGTGGGCAGCAGCGCGAGTTGTTGCAGGAACGTCGGCCCCTGGCTCCACAGGCCCGGTTTCGCCACGGTCCAGCCGTTCCGGGTGAACGTCGCGGGCGGCTCGTAGTGGGCCGAGAAGCCTGCCAGGTCGTCGCCGGTCATGGTGGACTCGTGCCGCTCACCCGAGGTGTCCATCGTGGGCTTCGCCGCCTGGGTGGCGATCGCCTCGGCGATGAAGCCCGCCCGCCACACCGCGCGGGCCGCGTCGATCTGGGTCTCGCGGTTCGCGCCTGCCGCCTCGGCCTCGGTGAGCAGGCGCTGCCACGTCCACGCCAGCGCGGGGTTCCGCAGGAGTCGGCCCGCGGCAGGTGGTTCGCCGTCGCGCAGGTAGACCGCCGCCGAGGACGTCCACTCGGTCTCGAACAGCTCCCGGACGGTGTCCACTGTGGAGCCGACGCGGGCGACCGCGGGATGGCCGCCCTCCGCGTAGCCGATGGCGTAGGTCAGGACCTCACGCAGCGACTTCGTGCCGTGGTCGCGGAGCAGGAGTAGCCACGCGTCGAACGCACCGGGCACCGCGGCGGCGAGCGGGCCGGTGCCTGGCACGAGGTCGAGGCCGAGCGAGGTGTAGTGGGCGACCGTGGCACCCGCCGGGGCGACGCCCTGCCCACAGAGGACCGTGGGCTCGGCACCTGCCGGGGCGACGATCATCGGGACCTCGCCTGCCGGACCGTTCAGGTGGGGCTCGACCACGTGCAGGACGAACGCCGCCGCGACGGCCGCGTCGAAGGCGTTGCCGCCGTCCTCCAGCACGGCCATGGCCGACGACGAGGCCAGCCAGTGCGTGGACGACACCATGCCGAAGGTGCCCTGCAGGGTCGGCCGCGTGGTGAACATTTGCCGAGTATCGCGGCGACCTGGTATACGCGTCCAAGACATACCTGACACCAAACCGATAGCGTCAGGCTATGGAACGTCGTCAGCTCGAGTACTTCGTCGCCATCGTCGAACACGGTGGGTTCACCCATGCCGCCCGGGCGTTGCGGGTCGCGCAGCCGTCGCTGTCCAGGGCGATCGGCAAGCTGGAGCACGAGCTGGGAGTCGCGTTGTTCCACCGGGTCGGCCGCAACGCCGTGCTCAGCAACGCCGGCGAGCTGGTGGTCGACCGCGCCAGGCTCGTGCTGCGGGACCTGGAAGCGTTGCGTGCCTCGGCCCGCAGCGTCGAGACCGGCGCGGTGGGCAGGGTGGACGTGGCGGCCACGTCGTCCTCCGCGCTCGAGCCGGTGATCAGCATCGTCGCCGAGCTGCGGGAACGTCATCCCGGCGTGCTGGTGAGCACGTCCTCCGCGCTGTCGGCGACCGAGGTCGTGGCGATGGTGTTGCAGGGGCGCTGCGAGGTCGGCGTGTGTGGCCACGGGGAACGTCCGGCCGGGCCGGGGCTCGTCGCCCACCACCTGCGTGACGAGGAGTTCCTGCTGGTCGCGCCGCCCGGTACCCACCTCGGCGAGGACGGCGCGGTCACCCACGACGACCTGCGCGGCCTGCGGTTCGTGGTCACCAAGCGGGCCACGGCCGCGCGTGCGTTGTTCGACCGCATCTCGGAGACCGTCGGCGGTCTCACGGTGGCCGCGGAGGTCGGCGACCGCAGTGTCGTGCTGCCGATGGTGCTGCGTGGCATCGGTTCGAGCGTGGTGCCGGACGGCTGGCACGACCTGGCCGTCCGCGCTGGCGCCGCCGTGCACCACTTCAGCCCCCGCGAGCGGCTGCCGCAGTGGCTCGTCCACCGGTCCGGTCCGATCACCCCGGCCACGCAGGCGTTCCTGGACACCACACTGACAAGGGGTGTCAGGGAACCGGGCATAACGTCCGAACCATGATCACCACGCGTGCGACCGTGACGGAGTTCCTCGCCCGCCTGGCCGCCGGGGAGCCGGACGAGCTCGCCGAGCTGTTCGCCGAGCGGGTGGACTTCCGGCTCGACTGGCCTGCGGGCGACCATCCCTCGGTGCCGTGGATCCGCACGCGGTCGACGAGGGCCGACATGGCCGACCACTTCCGCCTGCTCGGCGAGTTCCACGCGCCGGACACCCGTGCCCCGGTGGTGCCGCGCGTGCTCGTCGACGGCGCGTCCCGCCCGGCTGACGCGGCTGCCGTACGCAGTTCTGTGGACAGCGGGCCTGTTCTCGCCGATGCTGCGTGAGCTGCGGACGACGCAGTACCAGTTCACCCGCCCGTTCACGATCGACTCGTCGGCGACCGAGCAGGCGTTCGACCTGGCGCCGACGCCGCTGGAGATCGTGCTGAAGAACGTCGCGTAGGAGTCGCCGTCATGACCGTCCGCCCCGCGCGGGAGGCCGACATCCCGGTGCTGCGCTCGCTCGAACGCGCGGCGGGACAACCGTTCCTGGCGATCGGCATGACGTCGGTGGCACAGGACGAACCACCGTCCGCCGCGACGTTGTCGGGGTTCGTCGCCGAAGGACGGGCGTGGGTGTACGAGGTGGACGGCCGGCCGGTGGCGTACCTGCTGGCCGAGGTCGTGGACGGGAACGGGCACGTGGAGCAGGTGTCGGTCCACCCCGACCACGCCCGCAGGCGGCTCGGCCGGGTACTGATCGACCACCTGCTCGAGTGGGCCCGCCGCCGCGACCTCCCGGCCGTCACGCTGACGACGTACACGGAGGTCCCGTGGAACGGGCCCTACTACGAGCGTTGTGGCTTCCGCTACCTGACGGAGGCCGAGGAAACCCCTGGCCTGCGGGCGATCCGTGCCGCGGAGCTGGCACACGGCCTGGACCGCTGGCCGCGAGCCTGCATGCGCCTGGACCTCTGACACCGGCCGCTCACCGGTGCCGGTAGTGGTCCACGACCAGCGTCGCGCCGCTCGCCAACGCCACCACCCCACAGCAGACGCTCGCGATGATCATGCCCTGCAGGGCGACGTTGCCCGCCACGCTCAGGACCAGCACCACCCACAGCAGCGAGCGGACAGAACCACGGGTCTTCGTCGTTGTCGTCATGCCACAGAACGCTAGGCACCGACAGGGCCCGGCACGATCCCGCCGGCTGGAGAACCGGGGTATAGCAGGCTGTACTTTTCCGCTCCACCCCTGGCCGAGCGCCTGACGTGGTCATAGTGTCGCGCCAGTGTCCGCTCTCAAACGGTGGGACCTCGTCGCCCGCCTCCGCACCACGGTCGACGCCATCGAGCACATCGTGGGTGGGCTTGGCACGGCGGTGCTCGCGGTCGCCGCGGTGCTGTGGATGGTGATCGCCGCGGTGACATGCGTCGGCGGCGTCGGGTTCGCCCTCCTGCCGACCATCCCCCGCGTGATCCGGGCGGTGGCCCAGCGCGAACGCGGCAGGCTGTCGCGGTGGACGCCGGAGATCATCGGGCCGGAGCCGCTGCCCCCGGGGTTCCGTGCCGCCATCAGGAATCCGACGACCCAGCGGGAGCTGGCCTGGGTCCTGTGTCACGGGACCGCGGGGCTCCTCCTCGGGATGGTCGGGGTCAGCCTCCCCATCTACGCGGTGACCGACGGCACCTTCCCGCTCTGGTGGTACGTCCTGCCGCCGGACGAGTCGGCCGACACCCTCGCCATCCTGCCCGTGCACGACCTCGGCGACGCGCTCCTGGTCAGCCTCATGGGTGTCGGCTGGCTCGTCGTGCTCGTGGCCGCGGAGCCGCTCCTGGCGCGGCTGCAGGCGTGGCCGGGACGCAGGCTGCTCACCCCCGATCCCGGCACCGACCTCGCGCTGCGGGTCGCGCACCTGACCGCCACCCGCGCCGCGGCACTCGACGCGCACACCACCGAACTGCGCCGCATCGAGCGGTCGCTGCACGACGGCACGCAGAACCGGCTCGTCGCGGTCAACGTGCTGCTCGGTGCGGCACGCAGGGCGGTCGCCCGCGACCCCGCCGCGGCGGTCGCCATCCTCGACCGCGCGCAGGACGCCGCGGAGCAGGCCCTCACCGAGCTGCGTGGTGTCGTCCGCACTATCCTTCCGCCGGTGCTGACCGATCGCACGCTCCCCGACGCGCTCGCCTCGCTGGCCACGACGTGTCCGGTGCCGTGCCGCGTCGACGCGGACGTGCCCGGCCGGTCCGCCGCGTCCGTCGAGGCGACCGTGTACTTCGCGGTCGCCGAGACCCTCACGAACGTCGCCAAGCACAGCGGTGCGCGGCGGGCCACGGTTGTGTTGCGCCGCAACGAGGACCAGCTGTGCGTCGCGGTGACCGACGACGGGCGCGGCGGAGCGGACGAGGGCGCCGGTTCGGGTCTTGCCGGCATCCGGCGCCGCGTCGAGGCCCACGACGGCACGTTCGCGCTGGCGAGCCCCGCCGGCGGACCCACCACCATGACTGCGAGCCTGCCATGCGGATTGTGATCGCCGAGGACGACCTGCTCCTGCGTGAGGGGCTCGCGCTGCTGCTGCGTGCCGAGGAGCAGGACGTCGTTGCCACCACGAGCAACCCGGCCGACTTCCTCGTCGCCGTCGACGAGTACGAGCCCGACGTGGCCATCGTGGACGTCCGGATGCCACCGACCCACACGGACGAGGGCATCGTCGCGGCCGTCGAGGCGAGGCGGCGCAGGCCGGGGCTCGCGGTGCTCGTGCTGTCGGCGTACGTGGAGCAGGCGTTCGCGACCGACCTGTTGGCGACCGGCGGCGCGCGTCTCGGCTACCTGCTGAAGGAACGCGTCGGGCGGGTGGCCGAGTTCATGGACGCGCTGGAGCGCGTGGCGAGCGGCGGCACGGCCATCGACCCGGAGGTCGTCGCGCAGCTGCTCGCCAGGAACCGGCCGGACAACCGGCTCTCGCGGCTCACCCCGCGCGAGCACGAAGTCCTGGCACTGATGGCGGAGGGCCTCGGCAACACGGCGATCTCCGAGCGGCTGTTCGTCACGGAAGGCGCGGTCAGCAAGCACATCCGCAGCATCTTCGCCAAGCTCGACCTCGCGCCGGACGACCGTGCGGACCGGCGCGTGACCGCAGTGCTGCACTACCTGGAGGGCAGGCGCGTATAGCTGGCTGTACCACGTTTCCTCCAGCTCGCCGGATCGATCCCCGAGCGACGCGACGGCAGGCTTTCCCTCAGTTGAAAGGGATGCCGACAAAGGGGATCGCATGTTTCGCAGGGTTTCTCTCGGCACGGCGGTGATCGCCGCGCTCGCTCTCGCCACGCCGCAGGCCGTCGCCGGGACCAGGCCGAACGCCGTGCAGCAGGGGCTGGACAACCTGGTCGCCGACCACGACTTCCCGGCCGCCATGGCCTCCGTGCGGGAGCC
This sequence comes from Actinophytocola oryzae, assembly GCF_004364325.1. Taxonomy (GTDB): domain Bacteria; phylum Actinomycetota; class Actinomycetes; order Mycobacteriales; family Pseudonocardiaceae; genus Actinophytocola; species Actinophytocola oryzae. The sequence goes on from NZ_SOCP01000005.1 coordinate 196,668, forward strand.
CGACGGCCGCGACCGCTTCTACTCCGCCGGTGTCGGCGACGTGGCGACCGGCAGGCCGGTGCCGAAGGACGGCCAGATCCGGATCGCCAGCAGTACCAAGATGTTCACGTCGGCGGTCGTGCTGCAGCTGGTCGGCGAGGACAGGATCGGCCTCGACGAGCCGATCGAGACGTACCTGCCCGGCCTCGTGCGAGGTGCGGGCATCGACGGCCACGACATCACCGTGCGCCAGGTGCTCCAGCACACGAGCGGCCTGCCCGAGTACTTCACGCTGGACTACAAGGACATCCAGCACCGCTACGTCGAACCTCGGGAGCTGCTCGACCGTGCCCTGGCACAGCCCGCGTCGTTCCCGCCTGGCTCGAGCTGGCGTTACAGCAACACGAACTACGTCGTCGCCGGCCTGATCGTGCAACGGGTCACCGGCCGGCCGGTCGGCGAGGAGATCACGAACCGGGTCGTCAGACCGCTGGGGCTGCGGCACACCTACTGGCCGGGTACCGGTGACCAGACCATCCGGGAGAAGCACGCACTCGGCTACTACACGCCGACGTCGCAGGCAGCCGAGCGCGTCGAGTTCACCGAGCTGGACCCGTCGTGGGCCTGGGCCGCGGGGCAGATGATCGCGACTCCCGGTGACGTCAACGAGTTCCTGGCCGCGCTGCTCGGCGGTGAGGTCCTGAAGCCCGCGCAGCTCGCGGAGATGAAGAAGACCGTCGAGGCGCCCGGCTTCCCGCCGGACTGGCGGTACGGGCTTGGACTGATGCGTATCTCGCTGAGCTGCGGCGGGGTGGCGTGGGGCCATGGCGGCGACATCGACGGCTACGAGAACCGCAACGGGATCACCGAGGGCGGCCGGGCCGCCACGGTGGCCGTCACCGCGCTGCCGACCCCCGAGCAGGGTCCCGACATGCTGCCCGACAGGGTGCTCGACACCGCACTCTGCCAGTGACCATCCCGAAAGGACAGACGATGTTGAGGAAGCTCGGGTTGGCCGCGGTAGCGGTGACACTGACCGCGTGCGCGGCGCCCACCGAGGAAACCGTTCCGCCGCAACGGGTCGACGCCGTGACGGTCCAGAAGGACACCGTACAGCGGAGTCTCGACGCACTGGTCGGCGAGGACGACTTCCCCGGTGCACTGGCCGCGGTCCGGAGTGCGAACGGCCGGACCCGGGACTACGTGGCGGGCGTGGGAGACCTCCGGACCGGCGCGCCCGTCCCGCCGAACGGGTACGTCCGGATCGCGAGCAACACCAAGATGTTCACGGCGACGGTCGTGCTGCAGCTGGTCGGTGAGGGGAAGGTCGGGCTGGACGAGCCGATCGAGACGTACCTGCCGGGCGTCGTGCGTGGCGACGGCATCGACGGCCACGACATCAGTGTGCGCCAACTGCTCCAGCACACGAGCGGGCTGCCGGACTACGACGAGATCATGCTGACCGACTACCTCGCCGTGCGGCACACGTACTTCGAGCCGAGGCAGATGGTCGACGCGGCACTGACCAGGCCCGCGTTGTCCGCTCCTGGCACGGGCTGGAGCTACAGCAACACGAACTACGTGCTGGCGGGGTTGATGGTCCAGCAGGTGACGGGCAGGCCGCTTGGCGAGGAGATCACGAGGCGGGTCATCGAGCCGCTGGGGCTGCGGGAGACGTACTGGCCGGAGGCGCAGACGATCCGAGGCAGGCACCCGCACGGGTACTGGCCGGGCGCCGACGGCAGGCCGGTGGACGTGACGGAGATGGACCCGTCGCCGGGCTGGGCCGCGGGACAGCTGGTGGGCACACCGCGTGACCTGAACACGTTCCTGACCGGGCTGCTGGACGGCGACCTGCTGGCGCCCGCACAGCTGGCGGAGATGAAGGAGCTGGTGGACGCACCGGACTTCGACACGACCGGCACCGCCCGGTACGGCCTCGGGTTGGCGACGTTCCAGCTGTCGTGCGGCGGCGTGGCGTGGACCCACGGCGGCAACGCCCCCGGTTACATCACCCGCAACGCGGTGGCGGAGAACGGCCGGGCGGCGACGATCGCCGTGACGGGCCCGGCGATGAACCTGCCCGCGGCGGAACACGTCGAGGACGCGCTGGACACCGCGCTCTGTGCGTGATTCCGTGTCCCGGTCCGGCTGTGCCGGGCCGGGATTCGGCGCTGTTGCTTACGAACCGGAAACTTCCACCCCCACTCGGGACCCCTCCCCAGGACGATGGTCGACAATGAGCACCGACCTCCGCAGGCTTCCCGAGGAAGAGACTCATGGATCATCCACCGCAAGCTGTGCCGGAGCCCGGCCCTGAACCTGGGAAGCCCTCGCAGAAGATCCCGGCGCCAGGCCAGGAAAAGATCCCGGATGCCAATACGGCACCGGAAGACACCTCTGAAGCGACGGCCGAGCCGACCTCGCACGAGGAAGCAGCGCCCGGGGCCGAGGCGCCTTCGCACGCAACGGACTCCCGGACCGGTGGGGAAGTAGAACCGCAGCGAGCAGCTCCGGGCACGGACGACCCGAACGCCCCGCAGACAAAAGACTCCGAGGCCGGTGTCACCACCGAACAGCCGCGCGAGGACTCCGGTCCCGCGCAGGCAACGGATTCCGAGTCGGCGTCGCCATCGCCTGCCGGGGCAAGCCAGGAAAACAGCTCACAGACCCCAGCCGAACAAGGCACGACGAATACCGAGCAGCTTTCCGAGCCACCCCCCGAACAACCAACTCCGCGTGACCCCGGGAGCCCGGAACAGCCGACCGAACCAGCACTCGAACAACCTACCCCCAGTGGAAGCGCGAGCCAGGACCAAGCCGCGGAGCCAGCGGCTTCCCCAGACGGGGAGCAGGTCACCGAGCCTGCGCTCGGACAGCCACAGGCCTCCCAGACCGAGCATGCCCACTACCACTCCGCCTACGCGCAGTTCCCCGCGGCCAACGAGCCCGGCTTCGAGTTCGAGACCATCCCGCTGAGCAAGCCGAAGCGGCCGGTACCGCCTGCCGACCCCGTGGCTGTGGCCGTCGGGAACGGCTCGCTTCTCGGTGTCGGCTACTGGCTTCTCGGGCGGCGGGCATTCGCGGTGGTCGCGGCGCTCGTCACGCTGACCTTCGCCATACTCCTGGCCACAGCCGTGCGGGAGTTGTGGCTCGAGATCGTCGTGGTGGTCTGGTGGGTCGCGGTCATCGCGCACGGGTGGATCCTCGCGAGCCGTGGTGAGCGGCCGACCCAGCCTCGACGACAGCGGCTCGTCGCCATCGGTGTCACCGCCGTGGTGCTCCTGCTCGTCGGCGGGATGCGGTTCGACGCCGCGCGGATCGACGACGCCGTCGCCGACGCGAGGAACGCGGGCAACTGCACCACCGCCCTCGACGCGCTCGACGCACGCACCGTCGGCCACCGGATCGCCGACGCGCCGCTGACGGCCAAGGGCGACGACACCGTCCGCGCCTGCGACCTCCTGCACCAGGCCAACGCGAAACTGGACCGGGCTCTCGACGGCGACACCGTGGCACTGCGGTCCGCCGTCGACAACCTGCACGCCGTCCTCGACGACCTGCCCGGCCACGAGGTCATGGCGGAGAAGGTCCTCGGCCGCTTCCTGGACCGGCTCCCCACCGACGACGCGTGCGACACCACCGAGATCACCGACTGGCTCAGCCGCATCGGCCACGACAAGTCCATCCTCGACCGGGCCGCGGACATCGTGCCGAAGGTGGCACCGCTGGCGATCGTCGAGTGTGGGGACCAGCTCATGAGCGCCAGCGACTTCACGCTGGCCCGCGAGCACTACCAGCAGCTGCTCGACCGGTACCCGGACGACGACCTGGCTCCCCGCGCCCAGGAAGGCGTCACCAAGGCCACCCAGGCCATCGAGCTGGCCAACGTCCGCCAGCTCCTGTCCACGACGGTCGGGACCTCGCCCGCCTACTGCACCCGGCCCGCGCCCTACAGCGGCGCGACCCCGTACGGCGCGACCCGCCCCAACCGGGCCCTCTTCTACGGCAACGACGAGTACACCAGCCGCCTCCCCGCCGAATGGAAGGCCACCGACGCCGCCGACGCGGTGATCATCGTGTGTGCGGGCGCCACCGAGTACGGCCCCGCCGTGGAGACGTGCCCGTACGAGGCCCCGCTCAGCCCGTTCGGCTACACGGACGTCACGTTCAAGAAGATCTCCATCCCGGTCCGCGTCTTCGAGGTGAAGACCGCCAGGGTGATCGTGGACGTACGTGTCGAGATCGGCGGCGCCAGCTGCCCGGCGTTCCTCGAGTACCGCACCATCGGCACCGTCGACCTGGGGCCGCCGTCGGAGGTCTACGTCACCCCGTCCGACCCGGACGTCCACGCGGGCTTCACGTCCCTGGTCAATCCCTAGGCCGGGCAGGTCGTGAGGATCTGCGCTATGGCGTCGTGCTCCTGCTGGTCGATCGAGAGGTGGTACTTGGTCTTCATGTGGATCCAGGAGGCGACGTAGCCGCAGTGGTCCTGGGCGGGGAGCCAGCGCGCGGGGTCGTCGTCGGACTTGCTCCTGTTGCTCGACGCCGTCACGGCCACCAGGCCCTCGACGTCGTTCGCGTAGGCGCGGCGTTGTTCCACGGGCCAGTCGCCGGGGCGTTGGCGGCGGCCGTCGACTATCGGGCCGGAGCGGGCCACCTCGGCGAGGGGGACCACGTGGTCGATGTCCAGGTCGCTCGGGTCGGTCACGGTCACGCCGTCGTACCTGCTCACCCACTGGCCCGCGGTCGGGGCGCACTTGTCGTTCACCACGACGCCCTGGCCCTGTTGCTGCAGCACGGTTTCCCGGGTCGTGCACTGGCCGGTCCTGGCCCAGTCGGGTAACCAGTCGTCGCGGTCGTAGTGGGCGCCGGTGTCCTCCGGCGCTACCTGCAGGGCGGCCAGCTGCTGGCCGAGGGCACCCGCGCCGGGGACGGGCGCACCCGGCTGCGCCGGCGGTGCCGGTGGGGGCTGGGTGGCGGTCGTCGCCGACTGGAGGGCTTCGCAGCCGGTCGTCAGGAGCGCGAGCAACAGCAGGGGCACGGCACGGCGGATCATCAGGAAATCATTGCTCACCGGGCAAGTTGTGTCGATCTCCTTGTGTCGTGGGCTACTTTCTGGCCACCCCCGCGAAGGACAGCTCGTTCATCTCCGGGTCGTCGGCGATGTCGCCGACGCCACCCGGGCGCCACGTGCCCGTCGGCACGAGCCCCGGCTGGAGCAGCTCCAGGTCGCCGAACAGGGTCGCGATCTCCGCCCTGGCGCGGGGGAAGACCTGGCCCGCGCCACGGTTCTCGCGGACGATGCCGGCCACGGCGTCGATCTTGTGCGCCTGCATGTCGTCCGTCATGTGGGTGATCGCCAGGCAGCTGCCGGGCGCCAGCACCTCGCGGTACCTCGCCACCAGCGCCGCCGGGTCGTCCTCGTCGGCGACCCAGTGCAGCACCAGCAGGAACAGCAGGCCCACCGGCTCGTCGAAGTCGAGCAGGCGGCGGGTGACGGGGTCGTCGACGACGCTCGACGGGTCCCGCATGTCCGCCTCCACCACGGCGGCGTGCTCCGCGTCGGCCAGCATCAGCTCGCTGTGCGCGACGGCGATCGGGTCCCTGTCCACGTACACCACCCGGCAGGACGGGTCCACCTGGTGCGCGATCTCGTGCACGTTACCGACAGTGGGTATGCCGGAGCCGATGTCGAGGAACTGGCGGACGCCCTGGCCGATCATGAAACGCACCGCCCTCGCCAGGAAGGCACGGTTCAGCCTCGCCGCGGCCCTGATTCCCGGCACCGCGCGTTCGACCTGGTCAGCCATGGCGCGGTCGGCCGCGAAGTTGTGGCTCCCACCGAGCAGGTAGTCATATGTCCGCGCACCACTCGGCGCGGAAGTGTCGACGATTGCCGGTACCCAATCCACCCGCACACCCTAATTCGCCTCGAGGGAAATCGCACCCGATCGGGTGCTTTTGGAGCAACATGGGTTAGTCCTACTGTAATCCGTCCCTCGGTGCGAGGAGTCTGTGATGCCAGTGCCAGTAGCACCGGGGCGGTGGCCGCTGCTCGGCCACACGCCCGCACTTCTACACCATCGATCCGGCTTCACGGAAGGACTTCACGCACAGGGCGAGCTGGTGCGGGTGTACCTCGGCACGCTGCCTGCGTACTTCGTCACGAGCCCCGAGCTGACGCACCGAGTGCTGGTCACGGCGTCAGCCAGCTTCGGAAAAGGAGCCATGTTCGACAAGTTCCGACCATTCACCGGGAACGGACTCGTGAATTCCGGCGGCGCCTTTCACCTGCGCCAACGCAGGCTCGTTCAACCCGCGTTCCACCACGACCGGGTCGCGAGCTACACCGACCTGATGAAAACGGCCGTTTCCGAATTATGTGAATCATGGGAACCCGGTGAGATCCGCGAGATCAACGACGATATGCGGGCACTCGCGGTGACCATTACCGGCGCGGCGTTGTTCGGCACCGAACTCGGCGGACCGGCGGTCGAGGAGGCCCGTCGCTCGATCCCCGTGGTCATCAGGCAGGGCATGATCCGGGCACTGTCGCCCGAGCCGGTCGGCCGCCTCCTGGTGCGCGGCAACCGGCGGTTCGACCAGGCCGTCACCCGGATGCGGGCCGTCGTCGGCGAGGTCATCGACGGCTGGCGCGCCCGGGGCGACGACCGGGGCGACCTGCTGTCCATGCTGCTCATGGCGCGTGACGAACACGGCGCGCCGATGACCGACGAGCAGGCCTACGACGAGGTGGTCACCCTCCTCAGCGCGGGCATCGAGACCAGCGCACTCGCGCTCGCGTGGCTGTTCCACGAGATCGCGCGCCACCCCGAGGTGGAGCGCCGCGTCCACGCCGAGGTCGACGAGGTCCTCGGCGGGCGCGCGGTCACCTACGACGACTACGCCAGGCTCACCTACACCAGGCAGGTCGTCAACGAGACCCTCAGGATGTACCCGGTCTGGATCCTGATGCGCCGCACGCTCGAGCCCGTCGAGCTCGGCGGCGCGCGGCTCCCCGAGGGCGCCGAGGTCGTCGTCAGCCCGCACGCGCTGCACCACGACCCCCGCAACTTCCCCGAGCCACACCGTTTCGACCCCGAACGCTGGGCACCGGAACGGGTCGGCGAGGTGCCGCGCGGCGCCTACGTCCCGTTCGGCGCGGGCAACCGCATGTGTGTCGGCTACTCGTTCGCCCTGCTGGAGATGGCCGTGACGGCGGCGACGATCGCACGTCGCTGGCGGCTGCGCCTCGCCCGCCCCGTCGAGGTCACCTACACCTCCACCGCCTACCCCACCCGGCTGTCGATGACGGCCACGCCCCGTTGAAAGGTCCACATGTTCCACCGTCTCGCCGCAGCGGCACTCGTCGCCGGGATGATGTTCGTCCCCGCGACGGCCCAGGCCGACGCCTCCTGCCAGGACGTCACCTTCCCCGTGAGCGTCGCAGGACTCCAGCAGACCATGGCGGGCACCCTGTGCGTGCCCGCGAACGCGCGCACCCTCCAGGTCCTCGTCCCCGGTGGGTTCTACAACCGCTCGTACTGGGACATCACCGTCGACCCGGCGGTGCGCTCGTTCCGCCTGGCCATGAACGACGCGGGCTACGCGACCCTCGCCGTCGACCGCCTCGGCACCGGTCGTAGCTCGCAGCCGCCGAGCCTGCTGCTGAGCGCGATCGTCCAGGCGAACGCCGTGCACCAGGTGGTGCAGGCGATGCGGCCGAGGTTCGACCGGGTCGTCCTCGGCGGCCACTCGCTGGGCTCGGCCGTCTCGATCATCGAGGCCGCCACGTACCACGACGTCGACGGCGTGCTGGTCACCTCGATGGGCCACCACCTCAACGTGCTGGGCGTCGCGACGATCGCGACCTCGTTCGTGCCGGCCGTCCTCGACCCGGCGTTCCGGGGGCGCCCGCTCGACCCCGGCTACCTGACCACGCGCGCGGGCACGCGGTACTCGCTGCACCAACCGGGGCCGAACGTCACGGCGGCGGTCGGGTTCGACGAGGCCACCAAGGACGTCGCCGCGCCTGGTGAGCTGGTCGATGCCGCGCTGCTCGGCACCGTCACCCCGTACACGCGGCTCGTGGACGTGCCGGTCCTGACGGCCATCGCGGGCGGCGACCCGACCTTCTGCGGTCCGCTCGCGACCGACTGCGGCTCGTCGGCGAGCTATCTCGCCGCGGAGGCGCCGTTCTACGGGCCGGGTGCACACCTGGAGGCCTACGTCCTCCCCGGCTACGGCCACTCGTTCAACTACGCGCCCAACGCACCCGACCTCCACGCGGCGGTGGTGGCATGGGCCGACCGGACGGCCGGCCGGTGACGGTTCCGCTGCCCGGCCGCGGCACGCCGTCCCCGGCGGGCAGGGACCGGGAGAAGACGGCGAGGAAGTGGGCCTACCTGCTCTGCACGACCACCTACGTGCCGCTCGTGCACGCCGACATCGAGGAGCCGGTGCGCGAGATGGTGCAGGAGTTGTTCGACGCCGACGAACGTCTGCGTGCCGCCGAGCGGGTCGGCGCGCGGCTGGTGGAGCTGAACTGCGTCGACCGCGAGAGCCTGCGGATCACCGTGGACGTGCTGGCGGGCCCGCTGCTCGCGGAGGACTCGCCGGAGCGGGTGACGAGGCTCCTCGGCGCGGTGGCGGCAGGCTACGCGGAGGCGCTGCGGCGGCGCACCACCGAGCAGCAGGAGAGCATGATCCGCGCGGTGAAGGCCGTTGCGGCCAAGGCGATCCGGGTGGCGAAGGCCAACGAGGAGGACCGCGACGCGATGGCGACGGAGCTGTCGCTGCTGCGGGGTCAGCTGTCACACCAGCTGCTGCACGACCCGCTCACCGGCCTGCCGAACCGGCAGTTCCTCACCACGCGCCTGGAGGAGGTCCTGAACTCCGGCAGCCCCACGACGCTGTACCTGCTGGAGTTGAACGGTTTCCAGCTGCTGAACGACGGACTCGGCGGCAGGCTGGCCGACACGCTGCTGTTCGCGGTCGCGACCCGCCTTCGGCACGCGCTGCCCGTGGCGATGATCGCGAGGACGGACCGCGCCTGCTTCGCGGCGCTGGACGAGCAGGGCCCCGACGACGAGCACTCGCTGCCGGCGCCCGCGTCGGTGGTGGCCATGATCACCGAGACGCTGTCCGACGCGACCTACGTCGACGACCACGGTCTGGCGCTGACGGCCAACATCGGGGTGGTGCGGAGCCCGCCGCACGGGGCGGATCCCGAGCGGTTGCTGCACGCGGCGGACCTGGCGCTGCGGCTGGCGAAGGAGCGGGGACCCGGTCAGTGGCACCTGCTGACCCCGACCGAGGCCGAGCTGCGGGTCCGCAGGCCGCGACTGGCGTCGATCATGCCGGGCGCGGTCGAGACGGGGCAGCTCGCGGTCGGGTACCGGCTGCGGGTGAACCTGGCGGACGAGCGGCCGGTGGCGATCGACGCGTACCCGAGGTGGGCCCTCGCGGGCGTTGGCGGGACGGAGTGCGTGACGCTGGCCGAGGAGACGGGACTGAGCCCGTCCATGGGCCGGTGGCTGCTGAGGACGGCGGGAGCACGCGCGGTCGAGACCGGGCTGCCGCTGTCGGTGAGCCTGTCCCCCAACCAGGCGGCGGCGCCGGACCTGGTGGGCGCGGTCCTGGACACGCTGGCGGAGGTGTCACTGCCGCCCGCCCGGTTGCGCCTCGCCATGCCCGCGCCGGAGGTGTTCGACGGACGGTCCCAGGCGGTCGACAACCTCAAGGCACTGACCAAGGCCGGTGTGCGCACGGCGGTCCACGACTTCACCGGCGCCCCTTCGGACGTCGTGCGTCTGCCGGACCTGTCGCTGAACACGGTGTCGCTGGCACCGCGCCTGGTCGCCCAGGCCCGCACGATCGGCACCAAGAGCCTGGTGACACGGGCGTTCTCGAACCTGACCGCACTGGTCCACGACGCGGGCGCGACCGTGTCGGTCGACGACCTCCGCAGCGAACCGGAGGTCGACTGGTGGCGCCACGCAGGCGCCGACACCGCGACGGGCCCGATGTTCCCGATCCGCGAGCAGTAGTGACTGGCCGACGCCCTGGCACGTCCGTGCCCGAGGAAGTGGATCAGGGTCAACCCTGAGCCATCTCATGGATATGCCCGGAGTTGCCGGGACCGCCCCTGCTGGAGCCTTGTCCGCGTCACCACGACAGGACTTTTGAGGGGGCCCCGATGGGCAAACCGATGTTGACCGTGCGGGTCGCGAGATGGAGCGCAGAACATCCCTGGCGCGCCATCGGCGCCTGGCTGCTCTTCGTGGCGATCTGCATCGGGGCGGGGCAGATCACCGGCACCAGGCAGGCCGACTTCGACGACAACCCCACCGGCGAGCTCGCCACCTACCAGAGCATCGTCGACGAGGCGGGCTTCACCAGGCCCGCGACCGAGAACGTGCTCATCTCCGCCAAGGACGGCACCCTCGACCAGGGCCTGGCCATGACCGCCGCCGCTGACGTCCGCGCGGCGATGGACGGGCTGGCCGAGGTCGGCGAGGTCAGTGACCCGCTGCCCTCGCCCAAGCACACGGCCGTGCTGGTGAACGTCGAGATCGCCGGGGACCCGGACACCGCGGACGAGCGGGTCGACGCCCTGCTCGACGCGACCGCCTCGGTGCAGGACCAGTACCCCGGCCTGCGGATCGAGGAGGTCGGCGGCGCGTCGCTCGACAAGGCGCTCTCCGCGACGCTGGGCGACGACTTCCAGAAGGCCGAGCTGATCAGCATCCCGGTCACGCTCGTGATCATGCTCGTCGTCTTCGGCGCCGTGATCGCCGCGGGTGTTCCCGTGCTGCTGGCCATGTCCGCGGTGGGGGCCGCGCTCGGGCTCTCGGCGCTGGCCTCCCAGCTGGTTCCCGCCACGGACAACACCAGCAGCATGATCCTGCTCATCGGCATGGCCGTCGGTGTCGACTACTCGCTCTTCTACGTCCGCCGGGACCGGGAGGAACGAGCAAGGGGCGCGGGGCACGTCGACGCGGTCGAGATCGCGGCGGCCACGTCGGGGCACGCCATCGTCGTGTCGGGCATCGCCGTCACCGTCGCGATGGCAGGCATGTTCGTGGTCGACGACGTCGTCTTCTCCTCGATCGCCGTCGGCACGATCCTCGTCGTGCTCGCCGCCATGATCGGGTCGATCACCGTGCTGCCCGCACTGCTCGCCAAGCTCGGGCGGTTCGTCGACAAGCCCCGCGTGCCACTGCTGTGGCGGTTCTCCATGCGGAGAACGGGTGACTCGCGTTTCTGGCGGGCCGTGCTCAAGCCGAGCCTGCGTGCACCGAGGACGACCCTCGTCATCGCCGTCGGCGTCCTGGCCGGGCTCGCGGTGCCCACGTTCAGCATGACGCTGAACTCGCCGGGCGAGGCCGACCTGCCACGCAGCATCCCGATCATGCGGTCCTACGACCGGATGACCGAGGCCTTCCCCAGCACCGGCGCCTCGCACCAGATCGCCGTGCGGGTTCCCGCCGACCAGACCGCACAGGGCAGGGCGGCCGTCGACGACCTGCTCAGGCGGATCGCGGCCGACCCCGGCTTCGCGCACGACCGCCCGCCGACGGTCACGCCCGCCAAGGACGGCCGGATCTACCTGATCTCGGCAGGCATCCCCTTCGACGGCGCGTCCGCCGAGGCAGACCAGTCGCTCGCGAGGCTGCGTGGGACGTTGGTGCCCGCCACCATCGGCACCGTCAGCGGCGCCGAGTTCGCGGTCAGCGGTCAGACCGCGGGCGAGAACGACTTCGTGGCGTCGATGACCGACGCGCTGCCGTGGGTGATCGGGTTCGTGCTGCTGTTGACGTTCCTGGTGATGCTGTGGGCCTTCCGGGCGCCGGTGATCGCACTGAGCGCGATCGGGCTGAACCTGCTGTCGGCCGGTGCCGCCTACGGCGTGCTGGTGCTGGTGTTCCAGAACACCTGGGCCGAGGGCGTGCTCGGGTTCACGTCGACCGGCGGCATCACCGCGTGGCTGCCGGTGATCCTCTTCGTGACGCTGTTCGGGCTCTCGATGGACTACCACGTGTTCGTGGTGAGCCGCATCCGTGAGGCGACGGGCACCATGTCGACGAAGGACGCGGTGGCCGCAGGCATCACGAGGTCGGCGGGCGTGGTCACGAGCGCCGCCGCGGTCATGGTCGGCGTGTTCTCGATCTTCGCGACGTTGAGCACCATCGACATGAAGCAGATGGGCGTCGGCCTGGCCGTCGCGATCCTGATCGACGCGACGCTGATCCGCGCGGTCCTCCTGCCCGCGCTGATGACGGTGCTGGGCAGGGCGAACTGGTGGACGCCGCGCTTCCTGCGCACCCGCGAGGAAGTCAACGCGAACGAGGAGACGAGAGTCATCGAACCGGTCGGCTGAGGCGGTCGGAACACCGCGGGCCGGGGCCGACAGGTCCCGGCCCGTTCTCGGTAGCACCGGGCGGAATCCCCGCGACAGAAGGCTGAACCGCGACTGGGGGCAGCCTTGGACATCTCACCCGACACCACACCCACCCGTGACCAGGTCGGGCTCTACGAGCCACGCGCAGGCGTGCCGGTAACCGACCAACCGGTGCTCCACGACCTGCTACTGGCGCCGAGGAAGTCGTTGCAGAACCCGGTGCGTTGGGTCGTCCTCGCCCTTCTCGTGCTGGCGCTCGTCTATCCGACGCACCCGCTCGGCATCGCCTTTCCCGCGGTGCTCGCGCTGTTCGTGCTCGTCAACGTGCTGTACCTGGCTCCCAACCTCGTGTCGGGTGCCGACCTCAGGGCGCTCGGCGCGAGTCCGACACGGCTCGTCCCCCTCGGCGCGGAGGACCTGTTGCGGGCCGGTCGGGTCGTGGCGATCCGGCTGCCCGACGACAACAGGTGGTGCTGCTCGGCCTCATGATGGCTCGCCCGCAGGTCGTCGAGCCTCGCGGTGTCCTGGTACTCCGGGAAGTCGACCAGGAACCCGGTCATCTGGCCGGGCCGGCCTTGCGCCGCAGCACGAGCACGGCACCGGCCGCGAACAGCACGGCGAACCCGGCCAGCAGCGACCAGTCCACCCACAGTGGGTGGTCGAAGGTGTCGCCGTAGGAGGCGAGCAGCGGCGGGCCGAGCTGGGAACCGCCGTCCCGCCACAGCTCCGGCAGGCCGGCGGTGTGCCCGAGGGCCTCGAACGCCCAGCGGTTGCTCATCGCGTAGCTCAGGTAGCGCCCGACGTCCGCCATCACGGGCACGGGCAGGAAGGCGCCGACGAACAGGACCTGCGGGAAGCACAGCATGGGCAGTGTGAGGGCGGCCTGCGACGGGTTGTTGACCGACGACGAGCACAGCAGTCCGAGCGTCAGCGCGCACAGGGACGCGAGCACGACCGTGCCGAACAGCCGCGCGTCGCCTGCCAGGTCGAGTGCGGGCAGCCGGTCGGTGACCGACAGCAGGGCGAGCAGCAGCGCGTCCACGAGGCACAGCAGGGGAAGCAGTGCGGCCACCTTGGACAGGAGGTACGGCGCGACCCGCAGCCCCGCACGGCTTTCCCTGCGCAGGATGGCGAACTCGTCGCAGATCTGGGAGAGCCCGTAGGTGAGGCCGAAGAAGAACCCGCCGAACGCGATCCAGAACAGGATCATCACGGTCGTGTTGGGCACGGGGTTCGTCTGCTCGAACGCCCCGGGGCGGAACAGCATGAGGAACATCAACGCGATCACGACCGGCGAACCCATGAGGATCGCGAGCGTCACCCTGTTGCGGGCCAGCAGTTCCACGGATCGTGCGGTCAGCAGCCACCACTGCCGCAAGGCGGAGACGCGGTGGCGTTGCGGCACCGGCTGGGGCGGCTCGAAGACGACGGCCGCCGGTGACCACTCGGGTGGGTCGCCCCCGAGCCGGTCGTAGACCTCCTCCGCGGTGGCCACGCCGAAGTGCTCGAGCATCCGCGACGGCGTGCCCGCGTAGACGAGGCGCCCGCCGTCGAGCACGAACACCTCGTCGCACAACGCGATGTCGCCGGGGGTGTGCGTGGTGAGCACGACGGTGTTGCCACCGTCCACGAGGGAACGCAGGTGGCGCAACAGGTCTCGGCCGGTCGCCGGGTCGAGGCCGCTGGTCGGCTCGTCGAGGAAGAGGATGTCCGGCCGCGCGAGCAGCTCGACGGCGATGCTGGCGCGCTTGCGCTCGCCGCCGCTGAGCGTGCCGACGGTCGCGGCGGCGCGTTGCGTCAGCCCGAGCGTCTCGAGGATCTCGGCGACGGTCGCGGGTTCGTGCTCGCCACGGAGTCTGGCCGCGTAGGACAGTGTGCGCCGGAGCGGGAGGTGGGTGTGCACGATGTCGTCCTGCGGCACGAACCCGACCTCCGGCGGGTTCGTGACCTGCCCCTTCGACGGGGTGCGCACGCCGGCGAGCAGTTCGAGCAGCGTCGTCTTCCCGGCACCGCTGGGCCCGATGATCGCCACGAGCCTGCCGGTGCCGATCTCGGCGGTGACCGGCTCCAGCGTGAAGTCCCCCGCCGTCCACGACGCGGCCAGCGCCTGGACCCGGGCGAGCGTCTTCGTGACGGGCATGTCGCCTCCCCAGCGGCTTTTGGCCAGTGTGCCGCACGGGAGCGTCAGCGCGCGATGGTATGACCGCCGTTGACCGGGAAGTACTGCCCGGTGATGAAGCCCGCCTCGCCCGAGGCGAGGAACGCGACCGTCTCCGCCACGTCCTGCGGCGTGCCCAGCCGCGCCAACGGCACCTCCGAGGCGTACGCCGCCCGTTCGGCCGGGGTCGCGTCCGCGTGGCGTTCCACCGGGATCCAGCCCGGTGCGACCACGTTCACCGTGATGTTGGCCGGGCCCAGCTCACGGGCCCACGTGCGGGTCAGCGCCAGCTGGGCGGCCTTGGCGGCGGAGTAGGCGGACCAGCCGGGCAGCGCCCGGTCCGGCATGTCCGAGCCGATGTTGACGATCCGGCCGCCGCCGATGGCAGTCATGCCCGGTACGACGGCCCGAGCCAGCAGGGTGGGGCTCTTGACGAAGAACTCCAACTGGTCGAGGTGCGTGCGCCAGGTCAGGTCGGCGAGCGCCACGACCGGCTGTGGACCGGTCGCGTTGGCCACCAGGCAGCCGACCGGGCCGAGCCGGTCCGACGCGGACGCCACGATCGAGGTCACGGCGTCCTCGTCGGTCACGTCGCCCGGCACGGCAACGCCACCGCACGAGGACGCCACCCTGTCGGCCGACTCGGCGTCCAGGTCGTTGACCGCCACCGACCAGCCGTGCGCGGCCAGGGTGGCGGCGATCGCCGCACCCAGGCCGCGTCCGGCTCCGGTGACGAGGGCCGTGCCGGTCATTCCACCGGCGCGGCGAACTGCGCGGAGTACAGGCGGTGGTAGGCACCGCGCTGTTCGAGCAGCTGCTCGTGGTTGCCCTGCTCCACGATGCGGCCCGACTCCATGACCAGGATCAGGTCGGCGTCGCGGATCGTGGAGAGCCGGTGGGCGATCACGAAGCTGGTCCTCGACGAGCGCAGCGCCGCCATCGCGTGCTGCACGAGCGACTCCGTGCGGGTGTCGACGGAGCTGGTCGCCTCGTCGAGGATCAGCAGCGACGGGCTCGCCAGGAACGCGCGTGCGATGGTCAGCAGCTGCTTCTCACCGGCGGAGACGTTCGAGGCCTCCTCGTCGATGACCGTGTCGTAGCCGTCCGGCAGGGTGCGGACGAAGCGGTCGACGTAGGTCGCCTGCGCGGCCGCGACGATCTCCTCCTCCGTGGCACCCGGCTTGCCGTACGCCAGGTTGTCGCGGATGGTCCCGCCGAACAGCCAGGTGTCCTGCAGCACCATGCCGATCTGGGAACGCAGGTCCTCCCGCTTCAACGCCGTGATGTCCACGCCGTCGAGGGTGATCCGGCCGGCGTCCAGCTCGTAGAACCTCAGGATCAGGTTCACGAGCGTGGTCTTGCCTGCGCCGGTCGGCCCCACGATCGCCACCGTCTGGCCGGGTTCGGCCACCAGCGACAGGTTCTCGATCAGCGGCTGCTCGGCGCGGTAGGAGAACGACACGTCCTCGAACTCGACGCGGCCCCTGCGCTCGGCGGGCAGCGAGGCGTCGGCCGGGTCCGGCTCCTGCTCCTCCGCGTCGAGCAGCTCGAACACGCGCTCCGCCGACGCCACCCCGGACTGCAGCAGGTTCGCCATGGACGCGACCTGCGTCAGCGGCTGGGTGAACTGCCTCGAGTACTGGATGAAGGCGGTGACCTCGCCGAGGGTCATGGTCCCCGACGTGATCCGCAGGCCGCCGACCACCGCGATGAGCACGTAGCTGATGTTCGACAGGAACATCATCGACGGCATGATCAGGCCGGACACGAACTGCGCGCCGGACGAGGCCTGGTACAGCTCCTCGTTGCGCTTGCGGAACTCCTCCTCCGACTCCTTCTGACGCCCGAACACCTTCACCAGCTGGTGCCCGGTGAACGACTCCTCGATGTGCGCGTTGAGCTGGCCGGTGTGCTTCCACTGCGCGATGAACTGCTTCTGCGCCCGCTTGCCGATCACCCGCGTCAGGTACACCGACACCGGTATGACCAGCAACGCGATCAGCGCCAGCAGCGGCGAGATCGTGAACATCATGACCAGCACGCCGATCACCGTGAGCACGGAGATCATCAGCTGGCTCATGGTCTGCTGCAGCGTGGTCGAGATGTTGTCGATGTCGTTGGTGACGCGGGAGAGCAGCTCGCCGCGGGGCTGGCCGTCGAAGTACCGCAGCGGCAGCCGGTGCAGCTTGGCCTCGACGTCCTCGCGCAGCGTGTAGATCACGCGCTGCACGACGGTGTTGAGCAGCCTGCCCTGCGCGAAGCTGAACAGCGATGACGTCAGGTACAGCCCGAGCACCCACGAGAGCACCGTGGCGAGTGCGCCGAAGTCGATGCCGGCGTCGGGGAGGCCGCGGTAGCGGCCGATGACGCCGTCGAAGATGATGTCGGTCGCGTGCCCGAGGACCTTCGGTCCGGCCACGTTGAAGCCGACGGCCACCACACCGAGCGTCACGACGAGCGCGATGCTGGCGCGTTCCGGCCGCAGCCTCCTGAGGAGCCGTTTCGCGGACGTGCCGAAGTCGTCGGCCTTGCTGACGGGCCCCTGCATGCCGGGGAAGCCACGCCCGATCGGACCGGGCGGCGGCCTGCGGGTGGCGGTTGGTGTACTCATGCGACCTGCTCCGGGGTGAGCTGGGACTCGACGATCTCGACGTAGGTTGGACACGTGTCCATCAGTTCGCGGTGCGTGCCCGCGCCGACGACCTCGCCGTTCTCCAGCACCACGATCTGGTCGGCGTCGAGGATCGTGGACACGCGCTGGGCCACCACGAGCACCGCGGAGTGCTGGGTGTGCGGCCGGAGCGCGGCACGCAGCGCCGCGTCGGTCGCGAGGTCCAGCGCGGAGAACGCGTCGTCGAACAGGTAGATCTCCGGCTTGCGGACCAGTGCCCGCGCGATCGCGAGCCGCTGCCGCTGGCCGCCGGACACGTTCGTGCCGCCCTGCGCGATGGTGGCGTCCAGCCCGCCCATCTCGGTCACGAAGTCCTTGCCCTGCGCGATCGTCAACGCCTCCCACAGCTCCTCGTCGGTGGCGTCGCCCTTGCCGTACTGGAGGTTGGACCGGACGGTGCCGGTGAACAGGTACGCCTGCTGGGGCACGAGCCCGATCCTGGACCGCATGACGTCGGGGTCGAGCGTGCGCACGTCGGTGCCGTTGATCCGGACCTCGCCGCCGGTCACGTCGATGAGCCGGGGGATCAGCGAGACCAGTGTGGTCTTGCCGGCCCCGGTGCTGCCGATGATCGCCGTGGTCCTGCCGGCCTCCGCGCGGAAGGAGATGTCGCGGAGCACGGGGTCGGCCGCGCCGGGGTAGCGGAACTCGACGCCGGCGAACTCGACCTCGGCCCGCGTCGGCAGCTCGACGACCGGGCTCTCGGGGTCCCTGACCGACGAGTCGGTGTCCAGCACCTCCATGATCCGCTCGGCACAGACGGCAGCGCGCGGGATCATGATCGAGATGAAGGTGGCCATCATGACCGACATCAGGATCTGCAGCAGGTAGGACAGGAACGCGGTGAGCGCGCCGACCTGCATCTCACCGTCGTCGACGCGGTGGGCCCCGAACCACAGGACCGCGACGCTCGACACGTTGAGGATCAGCATCACCGTCGGGAACATCATCGCCTGCAGCCTGCCGACCCGCACCGCGGTGTCGGTGAGCCGCTCGTTGGCGTCGGCGAACCGGGTGGTCTCCGCCTTCTCCCTGACGAACGCGCGGACCACGCGGATGCCGGTCAGCTGCTCGCGCAGGACCCGGTTGACCTGGTCGATGCGGTCCTGCATGAGCCGGAACTGCGGCACCATCCGCGACACGATGAGGCCGATGCAGATGATCAGCGCCGGCACGCACACCACGAGCAGCCAGGACAGGCCGATGTCCTCGCGGAGCGCCATGATCACGCCGGCCACGCACATGATCGGCGCGGTGACGAACATCGTGGCCATCATGACGACCAGCATCTGGACCTGCTGGACGTCGTTGGTGGTGCGGGTGATCAGCGACGGTGCGCCAAAGGTGGCGACCTCGCGGGCGGAGAACTGGCCGACGCGGTGGAAGATGCCGGACCGGACGTCCCGCCCGAAGGCCATTGCCGTGCGGGCGCCGAAGCGCACGGCGACGACCGAGCAGACGATCTGCACCAGCGAGACGGCCAGCATCCAGCCGCCGGTCGACAGGATGTAGCCGTTGTCCCCGCGCGCGACACCGTTGTCGATGATGTCCGCGTTGAGACTCGGCAGGTAGAGGGACGCGATCGTGCCGACGAGCTGCAGCGCGAGGATGGCCGTCAGCTCCTTGCGGTACGGCCGCAGGTAGAACACCAGCAAGCGGTTCAGCAACGTTCCCCCCTGGGAAGAAACGACCCGTGTCTAATATTGTGCCAAGGTAGACCACCCACGTAAGAAACGCAACGTATCTTAGGGAGCAGGGTGACCGAGACCAAGACGCGGCGCCGCGGCGCCGAGCTTGAGCGAGCCATCCTGGACGCCACGTGGGAGCAGCTCAGCGAGGTGGGCTACACAGCTCTAACCATAGAGGCGGTGGCAAAACGGGCGGGGACCAGCAAACCCGTCATTTACCGCAGATGGGCGAGCCGAGCGGAGCTGGTCATCGCCGCCTGGGCCGACCGGATCCCGATTGACCCCGCAATACCCGATTTGGGTTCACTACGAGCCGACCTGGTGTGGTTGTTCGACCGGATCGCCCGTCGCGTGAACGGCATGATGAGCGAGACCATCGCGGGCGTCATGGGCGAGGCGTTCCGCCATCCCGAGGTCGTCGACTTCCTCCGCAACCGGCTGGAGACCAGGCCGATGCACCAGTCGTTGTCCACGATCGTGGACAACGCGGTCGCCAGGGGCGAGATGCGGCCGGTCCCCCTCACCCGGCGCGTGTTGCGCATGCCGGTGGACCTGATCCGCTCCGAGGCCATGTTCAGCCGGGAGGGCATCCCCACCGTCGCCGTCGAGGCCATCGTGGACGAGATCTACATCCCGCTCCTGAAGGGCCTCGCCGTCGACTGACTCCCCGGCGACCGTGTCACTCGGGTCGTTCGAGCATGAGCAGCGCGAGCCCGAACGGTCCGCTGGTCCTGGTGCACTTGTCGCCGACGATGGACAGGTCCGCGCCCGCCACCAGCTCCGCGAGGCCCAGTGCCGAGTACTTGCGCGACAGACCCACCCGGACGGTGTCGTCGAGAGCGAAGCGGGTCGTGGCGCCGTTCGGCAGGGTCAGGACCGTGTCCTCGTCGGCCCGGTGGAGTGTCTTGACCACCAGTGCCCGGTCGGACTCCACCCCGCCGGTGAACTCCACGTCGTCCCAGCCGGGGTGCAGGTCGGTGTGGTGGCGCAGCGCACTGGTGGCGAACTCGCGGAACGCGGGGCTCTGCGCCAGCTCGTCGGCGGCCGGCGCGGCCAGCTGCGGCAGCACGGCCGCGGTCGCCTCGACCTCCAACAGCAGGCGGTCCCCCGGGTTCAGCAGGCAACCGAGCAGCCGCAGCACCTCGACGTCGTTGTCGAAGTGGGCGATCGTGTTGCCCAGCAACGAGAACAGCACGGGGGTCGACCCGAACATCTCGTCGAGCAGGCGGCGCAGCGCCGAGACCGACTCCGTCAACGAGAAGTCCCACGGCAGGGACATCACGCGGTCGGTCGGCAGGCCGACGCGCCGGACGAGACCGCGGATCGCCAGGTGCAGCAGCTCCACGCTCGTGTCGACGGGCAGGTAGCACAGGTCCCGGTTGACGGTCGAGAGGTCGGACAGCACCACGCCGTCCTTGCGGCCGTCACCCGGGCCGAAGCTGACGTAGTGGCACGGCTCTGCCGGAGCGCTGCCACGCACGGCACGCCAGCGTTCGGCGAACGTCTCGACGCTCTGCCGGAATGCCCCGCCGAGGGGGTCCCGGCACACCGACGTCCAGGCCACCGCCGCGTCGTTCCCGGCGTACGCGTGACCGCTGGTGATCCGCTTGCCGTCACCGAACGGGTCGAACGAGCGGCCGAGGTCGCTCGTCAGGCCGATGAACCGGGGCGTCCGGTCGTCGGCACCCAGTTCCAGCCACTCGAGAACCGGCGGCGACGGCACACGTAATACGGGTGTCGGCCCACTTCCGAGCTTGATTTCCCCTACAGCCATCGCAGGTCTCCCCTTCCGCGGATGGCGGACCTTGATATGAAGTCACTGATTCTGCATCTGCACGTGCATCTGCACAAGCCGAGTCGATCACGGATGCGTACAAAATCCAGAAAGCCCTTAACGGGACAGAATTCTGTCCCGTTAAGGGCTTTCTGGAACGATGTCTTGTCAGTGTGCGGCGACAGGCCGCAGGTTCTCGTCGTGCTCGTCGACGTGGTAGTCCTCGCCGGTCGTCTCGTCGGTGCCGTTGGAGACGCTCGTGCGCCGGATCACCAGCGTCACGACCACCGCCACCAGCAGGTTCGCCACCAGGGCGACGAAACCGACGTAGATCTGGACCATCGAGCCCGCGAACGGGTGCCACCCGAAGACACTCAGCTTGTCGAGCGCGAGCGCCGAACCGCCGAAGTGCGCGCGGCCGGTCGCCGGGTTGGGGATGCCGTAGAGCATCACCATGCCCCAGAGCATGCCGACCGCCCAGCCCGCGACCAGCGCCCAGCGGTGCAGCCACCGCGTGTACAGGGCGATCGCGACCGACGGCAGCGTCTGCAGGATGATCACGCCGCCGATCAGCTGCAGGTCGATCGCGTACTGCGGATCGATCACCACGATGAACAGGACGGCGCCGAACTTGACCACCAGCGACGCGACCTTCGCCTGCTTGGCCTCGTCCTTCGGCGTCGCGCCCTTGCGGAAGAACTCCTTGTAGACGTTGCGGGTCCACAGGTTCGCCGCGGCGATCGACATGATCGCGGCGGGCACCAGTGCGCCGATGCCGATCGCGGCGAACGCGATCCCCGCGAACCACGACGGGAACTGCCCGTTGAACAGCTCCGGGATGACCGTGTTGCCGTCCGGGCGGCCGGTGGCGTTGTTGGTGATCGGCTTGGTGCCCGCGGCGATCGCGACGTAGCCGAGCAGCGCGAGCAGGCCGAGCAGCAGCGAGTACGCCGGCAGCGCGGACATGTTGCGCTTCAGCACGTCCCGGCCGCGCGAGGCGAGGACGCCGGTGACCGAGTGCGGGTACAGGAACAACGCGAGCGCCGAACCCAGCGCCAGCGTCGCGTACTGCAGCTGGTTGTTCGAGTTCAGCAGCACGTCGCCGAAGGGCTTGCCCGTCGCCGGGTTCGTCGCCGACAGCTTGTCCTCCGCCGCGCCGAAGATCTCGCTCCACCCGCCGAGCTTGATCGGCAGGTAGATCACGGCGACCAGGATCACCAGGTAGATCAGGATGTCCTTGACGAACGCGATCAGCGCGGGCGCCCGCAGGCCGGACTGGTAGGTGTAGACGGCCAGGATGACGAACGCGATCAGCAGCGGCAGGTGGCCGAGGAAGCCGGAGGCGTTGAAGCCCATCGACCGCAGCACGGCCTCGAGCCCGACCAGCTGCAGCGCGATGTAGGGCATGGTCGCGACGATGCCGGTGACCGCCACGATCAGCGCCAGCAGCGGCGAGCCGTAGCGGCCGCGCACGAAGTCTGCCGGGGTCACGTAGCCGCGGGCCCGCGAGACCGACCACATGCGCAGCACCGGCAGGAACACCAGCGGGTAGGCGACGATGGTGTACGGCAGCGCGTAGAAGCCGACCGCACCCGCGCCGAACAGCAGGGCGGGCACGGCGACGAACGTGTAGGCCGTGTAGAGGTCACCGCCGACGAGGAACCAGGTGATCCAGGAGCCGAACTTGCGCCCCCCGAGGCCCCACTCGTCGAGGTGGTCGAGGTTGTCGGCGGCCTGCCAGCGGGCCGCGACGAAGCCGAGCACGGTGACCAGGCCGAACAGCAGGATGAAGATGATGAGCTCTGTCCACTGCATTACTCGGCGCTCCCCTCGTCGAGGGCGTCCACGTCAGCGGTCTCGCCGCCCGCCCGGGTCGTTGGCGCCTTCCGGGTCATCCGGTAGACGGTGATCGTGGACAGCACGCCGATGATGATCACCGCGAACTGGAACCAGTAGAAGAACGGCATCCCGAACAGTTCCGGCGTCCGACTGTTGTAGAGCGGTGTCAGCAGGACGATGAACGGGATCAGCAGAACCAGGTTCCACGGGTTGAACACCAGCCCGCTGGCCCGGCCGCCTGGCTTGTCTGACGACATAGCAGCCCTACCTCGTTGTTTGGCGTGACCGACGCTTGTCTGACGTGATCGAGGGACAGTGCCGGATACGATAGATCCGATGATCACCCCGGGCCAGGATGCGTGTCCGCAGTGTTATCAAGCGTGGACACGCCCGGCCGGTCCCGCGGCACTCCGGAACGCGATCCGGGGCGCATGGCGGGACAGGGCGAAATGCCTGGTCCCCCCACCGTCGCGTGATCGACCCGCGCCACGCGTGAGCAATGACACCACTGTCGTTCCCGACACGGCGAAACGCTGGGCCAAGCGGTTGATCACGTTGTGCGCCGGCAGCCGTCCACCGGTACAGCCGTGCGGCAGCAGCACTTATGGGCCGTACGCCCCGAATACGGGTAACGGGCATTTTCCGTCATGGGCCGAAAATCCATCGATCTGGTGAACAGCGCAGCTTGACGGTATGGGATAACCTCGTACCTCGCTGCTTACGGCGTACTGCGGTGGGTGACGTGGCACCGCTGTGGGTGAGCAGCGCGGTCCCCCCGAATCTCGACCATAAGGTGATCATGACAGCCTCATCGTCCGTGTCGTCATCGCCACGGCACTCGGGCCCCTGGACCTGTATCGCCGGTGTCACTGGTTACGTCGCGGTCTCCCCGCTCATCTTCCACGAGCTCGGCTCGCCGGTCTGGATCGTGGCGTGGCTCGTGGTCGGCGCCATCGCCATCGCCGTCGTCGCGGCCGGGGCGTACCGGACCACGCGCGCCGGACGCGAGCACCTCGACGAGCTGGCTCGGCTCGACGACGAGAACCACAACCTCGCCGCGCTCGCCGAGGCCAGGCACGTCGCGCTGGAAAGCCTTGTGGAACACCAACTCCCGGCCCTGGTCAACGGCACGGTGCCGCCCCCGCTCCCCGACCTCGCCGGCGACGACATCGCCGCGCACCTCGCGGGCCAGGCCGCCGTGTACCTCGGCCGTCTGCGCGAGGACCAGATGGCCCGTCAGGACGCCGTGTCCGCCGCCGTCGTCTCACTGGGCCGCAAGGTCCAGGCCTCCGCGCACCGCATCCAGGAGGAGGCGGCGCGGATGGTGGTGCACCACCCCACCGACCCGGACATCCTCCACAGCAGCATGCGTGTCGACCACGCCGCCGCCCAGCAGGCCCGCAACGCGCAGACCCTGGCCGCGCTCTGCGGCGAGTGGCCTGGCCAGCAGTGGCACGACGCCCTGCCGATCGGCGACGTCGTGCGTGGCGCCGCGGGCCGCATCACCGCCTTCCAGCGCGTCGAGGTCTCCGGGGACCCGGCCGTCGCCGTGTCCGCGCGCGTCGTCGAGCCGCTGATCCACCTCGTCGCCGAGCTGCTCGCCAACGCCACCCAGTCGTCCCCGCCGACCACGCAGGTGCTCGTCACCCTGCGGCAGGTCCAGCGCGGCGCGGTCATCGAGATCGACGACGGCGGGGTCGGCCTCGACGACAAGCGCCTGGAGCAGGTGCGTGAGATCGCGTCCGGCCACCGGCCGGTCGGCATCTCCGACCTCGGCGAGATCCCGCAGACCGGCTTACCCGTGGTCGGCGCGTACGTCCGACGGCACGGCTTCCGCGTCGACATCACCGAGTCCGTCTACGGCGGCCTGCGTGCGATCGTGCTCGTGCCGACCGAGCTGACCGAGGCCCTCGCCCCCTCCGGCATGGTCGCACCGGGCGCCCACGCGCTCGCCCGCCGCCCGGAGCGGCACGCCCTCGCCGCGCCCGCCCCCAGGGAGCCGGAGGACTGGGAACTGGAGACGCAGAGCGGCCAGGTCAACGTGGAGGACGCACTGCCGCCGCTCGCCCCCACCGGCGACGACGACCTCCCCGCGCTCCCCCGCCGCCGCTCCCGCAGGGGCCACACGGTGCCCCGGCCGCAGCCGGCCGTGGACTGGCCCGCGGAGCGCGACGTCGAGGAGGACCCCGAGCAGGCGGGCCAGTGGATGAACGCGTTCCTGTCCGGCACGGCGTCCACCAACGGCCAGGAACACCACAGCGACCCGGACTACCCGGTCTACAGGACAGACACAGAAAACTCGGAGGACCCCAGATGAGCACCGGTGGCACCCATCCCGTCGACAACAGCTGGATGCTGGAGTTGATCAGGGCGGTGCGGGGCGTTCGCCACGTCGTCGTGCTCACCTCCGACGGGCTGCTGAAGGTCAGAACCGACCACACCCCGCAGGACACCGCGGACAAGCTGGCGGCCGCGTGTGCCGGGCTCTCCGCGCTCGGCCAGGGGATCAGCAAGGAGTTCGGCACCGGAGTCGGGTCCAAGCAGGTCATGGTGGAGTTCGACGGCGGCTACCTGTTCGTGCGCGGTGCGGGCGACGGCTCGCGGCTCGCGGTGGTCACCGAGTCCGTCATCGACCCGGCGCTCATCGCGCAGCAGATGCAGGCCCAGGTGCTCATGATCGGCGAGCGGACGCTCTCGACCCCGACACGCACTGGCTAGAGGCCTATGGACTACAACGACCACCCCGTGCGGCCCTACGTCCTGACCTCGGGCCGCGCGCACCCGTCACGGAACACGATCAGACCCGAGACCCTGCTGGTGGTGGACCCGGACGCGCCACGTCCGATCGCGCCGACGAGCCAGCAGAAGGCACTGCTCGAGATGTGCGGCGGCATGCTCTCGCTCGCCGAGGCCGCCGCACACCTTCGCCTGCCGGTGAGCCTCGTGGTCGTGATCGCGTCGGACCTGGTCGACAGCGGGCACCTGCAGATCCGCTCCGCGCCACGCCACACCCCGCCACCAGCTGAACTTCTGGAGAAGGTGCTTGATGGCCTCCGCAAACTCTGACTGGGCCGATGACTCGGCCGACGACGATGCCGGGCGCTATGTGGCGTCCACCGTCGCCCAGTCGGTGAAGATCCTCGTCGTCGGCGCGTTCGGGGTCGGCAAGACGACGCTCATCGGGGCGGTCTCCGAGATCGCGCCCCTGCGCACCGAGGAGACGATGACCTCGGCGAGCGTCGGCATCGACTCGCTCATGGGCCTCGACGACAAGGCGACCACGACGGTCGCGATGGACTTCGGCAGGATCACGGTGAGCTCCGAGGTCGTGCTGTACCTGTTCGGCACCCCGGGCCAGCGCAGGTTCTGGGACCTCTGGGAGGGCCTGTCCGACGGCGCGGTCGGCGCGCTCGTGCTGATCGACAGCCGCAGGCTCGAGGACAGCTTCGAGGTCTTCGACCAGCTGGAGACCCGCACCGGCATGCCGTTCGCCGTGGCCGTCAACGGTTTCCCCGACGCGCCCCGCTACGACACCGAGCGGCTGCGCGAGGCACTGGACCTGTTGCCGGACACCCCGATCGTGCAGTGCGACGCCCGCGACAAGGAGTCGTCGGCACAGGCGTTGATCAAGCTCGTCGAACACGCGCTCCATCACCCGACACCGCAGAAGGCGCTCACCTGATGCCATCCGCAACCCGCAGGCACCGCCAGAGACTGGCCGACATGACCGGCCTGCAGAACCTGGCGACGACCACCACCACGACCGACCCGCAGGGCGCCTACCGCGACCTGCAGGAGCGGTGGGGTGTCGTGGCACCCGTCGAGCTGGAGCCGGGCATCCACGCCTGGCTCGTCATGGGGCACCACGAGATCTGCCAGGTGGTGCGCAACGAGCAGCTGTTCTCCCGCGACCCCAACAACTGGCGGTTGTTCTCCGAGGGTGTCGTCGCGGCGGACTCCGGTCTCGGACCCATGATGTTCCCGCGCGACAACGCCTACTTCGCCGACGGCGAGAAGCACCGGCGGCTGCGCGGGCCCATCGACGACGGCCTGGAGAGCCTCGACGAGCACCGCATGGCCCGGTTCATCCGCGCCACGTGCGTCGACCTCCTGCGGGAGTTCGAGTCCCAGGGCAAGGCCGACCTCGTCGCCGACTACGCCGCGGTCGTGCCGATGCTGACGGTGGCGGGCTTCTTCGGCATCGGCCGCGAGCAGGGCCACGAGCTGCGGGCCGCGCTGATCGCGTTGTTCAGCTCCGCGGAGGACTCACAGCCCGCCGCGCACCAGCTCGAGCGCATCCTGTCCGGCGTGATGACCGCGCGGCGCAACGCGCCGACGGACGACCTGACGACCGCGTTCCTGCGGCACGCCAACCTGCGCAACGACTTCGAGATCCAGCAGTCGATCGTGCTCATGATCTCCGCGGGCTACGAGACGACGACCACGTGGATCGCCCAGACACTGCGGCTGATGCTGACCGACAGCCGGTTCGCGGGCCGGATGCGTGGTGGGCGCCTCGGCATCGACGACGCGCTGGACGAGGTCCTGTGGCGTGACCCGCCGATGTCCAACATGCCCGCCCGCTACGCACTCGTGGACTGCGAGCTGGGTGGCGCGCACGTGCAGCGCGGCGACGCCATCATCCTGGGGCTGTCCTCGGCGAACAACGATCCCCGTGTCCACACCGACGACGCGTGGCTGGAGGTCGGCAACCGGTCGCACCTGGCGTGGAGTGCAGGCCCGCACGCCTGTCCCGCACAGCGGCCGGGTCGCATGATCACACGGATAGCGGTCGACACCGCACTGCACCGGTTACATGATGTGACGTTGGCGATCCCGGCCGACGATGTGATGCTGCTGCCCTCCCCCTGGACGCGGTGCCCGGCCAGTCTGCCGGTTCGCTTCACACCGCCACTTCCTTCCTAGGCGCAGGAGGCTTCCCGATGACCGAGTCGGTCACCGTTCCCAGCATGCACCTCGACCCCATGGGTACCGACCACCACGGGGAAGCGGCGAGGATGCGGGAGCTGGGCCCGGTAGTACGTGTCATCCTCCCCGGCGACGTGTCGGTCTTCGCCGTCACCACGCACGACCTCGTCGCCTCGCTCGTGACGAACCCGTTGGTCAGCAAGGACTGGCGCAACTGGAACAAGATCCAGTCCGGTGAGGTCGGCGACGAGTGGCCACTCATCGGCATGATCAAGGTGACGAACATGGTCACCTCCGACGCCGAGACCCACACGCGGCTGCGTCGCCCGGTCACGCGGACGTTCACCCGGGGCCGGGTGGAGGACCTGCGCCCCCGCCTCGAGGCGATCGTGTCGTCCCTGCTGGACTCCCTGCCGTCACACGCTTCCGACGACGGTGTCGTGGACCTGCGACCGCACTTCGCCTACCCGGTGCCGATGCAGATGATCTGCGAGCTGTTCGCGGTGCCGGTCGACTGGCGGCCGAGACTGCGGGAGCTGGTGGACAGCATCTTCCGCACGAACGCGACACCGGAGGAGGTCGTCGCCGTGCAGAAGGAACGACATGAAACGTTGCAGCGCCTGGTGGAGCTGCGCCGTGCGGAGCGGGGCGACGACCTGACCTCGGCGTTGATCGAGCTGAGCGAGCAGGGCGAGGAGGCGCTGACGCAGGAGGAGCTGATCGACACGATCTGGCTCTTCCTGACCGCGGGCCACGAGACCACGCTGAGCCTGATCGTCAACGGGGTGCGGGCGTTGCTCACGCACCCGGACCAGCTGGCACTGGCCAGGAAGGACTCACTGTGGTCCGACGTGGTCGAGGAGACGTTGCGGTGGGACGCCCCGATCGGCAACTTCCCGGCCCGGTATCCCTTGCAGGACATAGAGATCGCGGGGGTGTCGATTCCGAAGGGCGAGGCGATCCTGGCGCCGTTCAGCGGCGTCGGGCGCGACCCGGCACACCACGGCGCCGAAGCAGACTCCTTCGACATCACCAGGAAGCCCGAGAAGCACCTGGCCTTCGGCGGTGGCCCGCACGTCTGCCTCGGCGCGCACCTCGCGCGACTGGAGGCCAACGTGGCGCTGCCGGCTCTGTTCGAGCGCTACCCGGACCTCCGCCTCGCGGTCCCGGTGGCGGAGCTGCCGCCGGTGCCGTCGTTCTTCTCGAACTCCGCGGCCGCACTGCCGGTCCGGCTGGGCTGAACCGCCCGGTGCCTGGGACGTCGCGCGTCCCAGGCACCGGGGCTCACCGGATCAGAAGCTCGCGGCCGACGGCGGCGAGTTCTCGATCAGGACGGTGATGTCGGCGACTGACGTCGAGACCTCGCGGTCGTAGGCGAGGTCGTAGGCGGTGGCGGTCAGCGCGGCCTCCGCGCGGCCCGCGGCAAACGGACGGCTACCGGACGGGGTGACGATCGTGGTCCACGGAACCGTGGCGCCGGGCGTGCAGGAGACCGAGAGGGACAGCGGACCACGCACGATCCGGCCGGCCACCACCTGGGACAGGTCACCCGCGAGCGCGACGGTCACCGGCTGGGTGCAGCTCACCTCGCCGTTGACGCGTGCCCGGCCGCTGACCGGGCTGACCGTCCCCTGGCTCGCGATCGTCGGCTTCAGCTCGAGCGGGGTGGGTGCCGGTCCGATGTGGACCTCGCCCCGTGCCGCCGCCGGGCCACCCTCGCAGTGCTGCTCGAAGCTCGCGTGGAACGACTCCACCTCGTCGCTCGCGTCGAACGTGGCCTCGATGACGGTGAAGGTGGCGGTCAGTGTGTTGCAGCCACGACCGTTGCCGCTCAGGTCGAACCCGGCACCCGTGCCGTTGAACGGGTACCGCGTGGCGGTGTAGGTCGCGCCGGAGGTCAGCTGCTGCCCGTTCGGGGCGGCGAAGTCGAGGTACCACCAGTCGCCGGTCGTGCTGTCGACCGAGATGGACACCAGTGCACGGGCGTCCGAGGACACGTTGAGCGCGTCGCCGTCCAGGGTGTCGTACTCGTAGGAGTTGCCGCCCGAGATGTAGTCACCCGGATCCCCGCTGAAGGTCAGGGTGCCGTACTCGACGGGCGCGGCGGCCGCGGGTGCCGCCACGGCCACCAGACCGACACCCGAGACCACGGTGGCGAGAGCGGCCACCATCGACCGACGTAAAAGAGATGACATGTGTTTACTCCCCAGGTTCGTGATCGGCTCGGCGCCCGCCGGGCCACGGGTGTCATCGACGTTCGCGTGACACTCGTTAGCAAGCCGTCTCACGTCTGGACGATCGAGCATGGCGCCTCGGACAGGCGAAAGGTCCCCCAGGGCAGGCGGTGACTGTCCTGGGGGACCGCTTCTCGTTGGGAGGTCAGGCCTTGGCCGCGGCCTCGCCACCCACTGTCGAGTCGATCGACGCCGCGACTATCCGGTTGCGTGCGTCGTTGTCGATGACTCCGTTCTGTACCAGCTCCTTGGTCACCGACTTGACGTAACGCACGAAGTCGTTGTGCGTCTGCCAGCCCGCGTCCTCGTCGATGACGTCGTTGATGGTGCAGCCGTTGCCGGTGTCCACGTTCGCCACCTGGCTGTCCACGTCACCGACGTACACCGTGTCGCGCACGTCGGAGCTCGGGCACACGTCCGGACCCTGGCCCGGCGAGTCCTCCACGACGGTGAAGGAACCCGACAGCTCGGCGGAGGTGTTGCCCGCCTTGTCCGTCGCGCGGTAGGAGAACGTGTGGTCACCGGCCGAGTCGACGGTCACCGGGGCCGTGTACGCGGTCCAGGCACCACCGTCCAGTTTGTACTCGACCGAGCCGACGCCGGAACCCGTGTCCAGCGCGGTGACCGTGATCGTCGCACCGTCCAGGAACTCCCAGCTCGAGTTCTGCGTGCCCGACACCAGCGCCGAGACCGACGGTGGCGTCTGGTCGGCACCGCCCGCGACCACGGTGAAGGTCAGCGTCCCCTCCGCGGAGACGTTGCCTGCCTCGTCCGTGGCGCGGTAGGCGACCGTGTGGGCGCCCGGCGTCGACACCTGGACCGCGGCCGTGTAGGCCGTCCAGGCACCGCCGTCCAGCTTGTACTCGACCGACGCCACACCGGAACCCGCGTCGGTGGCCGTGAGCGTCACCATCGCGGAGCCGACGTACGCCCCGTTCGCGTCCTGCTGGCCGACTACCTGGCCGGTGACCGTCGGGGCGTCCGCGTCCTCCTGGACGACCGCGAACATCACCATGCCCTCGTCGGAGGTGTTGTTGGCGTTGTCGGTCGCCCGGTAGCCGACCATGTGGTCGCCGGGCGCGTTCACCGGGATCGCCGCGGTGTAGGCACTCCAGGCGCCGTCGTCGAGCTTGTACTCGACGGACTTCACGCCGGAACCCGTGTCCGTCGCGGACAGGGTCACCGTCGCCACGTCGACGTAGTCGCCGTCGTCGTTCTGGTCACCCGTCACCTCGGCGTTGACCGTGGGCGGGGTGGTGTCGCTCGGTGCTGCCACCACCTCGAAGGAGACCTGACCGCTGCCCACGTTGCCTGCCGCGTCGGTCGCCCGCAGCAGCACCACGTACTGGCCCGGGTTCGTGACCTGGACCGGTGCCGTGTAGGGGTTCCAGCCGAGGTCGTTGATCTGGTACTCGACCGAGGCGACACCGGAACCCTCGTCGGCCGCGGTGGCCGTGACGGTCGCCGAGCCGACGTAGTTGCCGTCGGCGTCCTGTGCGCCGGCAACGGAACCGGACACGGTCGGCGCTGTCGTGTCACCGCCACCGCCCGCCACGACGGTGAAGGCCGTGGCGCCCTCCGTCGAGGTGTTGCCTGCCACGTCGGTCGCGCGGTAGCCGACCGTGTGGTCGCCGACCGCGCTCACCGCGACCGGTGCGGTGTAGGTCGTCCAGGTACCACCGTCGAGCTGGTACTCGACACTGTCCACACCGGACCCGCCGGTGTCGGTCGCGTCCAGCGTGACCGTGGCGGAGCCGACGTAGTCGCCGTCACCGTTCTGGTCGCCTGCCACCGTCGCGGTGACCGTCGGCGCGGTGGTGTCGTCGCCACCGCCGCCACCGGTGACCGTGAACTCGCCGGTCATCGTGCTGTGGCCGGGAATCACGCAGTGGTAGCGGTACTTGCCCGGGGTGAGCGTGACGGTCACCTCGTGGTGGCCGTTGTCCGCGTCGAAGGGGTTGGCCAGGATGTTGACGTTGACGTCGTTGTTGTAGCCGGGTGTCGAGGTGTCGAAGGTCAGTGTGTGCGACATACCGGTGGTGTTGCCGGTCGCCTCGCTGTTCTCGAAGACGATCGTGGTCTCCCCGGCCACCGCGGTGGTCGGGGCGGACGTGTAGGCCGCCTGGCTGTCGCCTGCGGTCCACGTCAGAGTCTGTGCTGCGGCCGCGGTCGCGGCCTGCGGAGGCGGAGCGGCGCCCGCCGAGGCTGGCATGGAAACCAGCCCCAGCACGACGACCGCCGCGCCCAACGCGGCGATGAGACGTCGGGACATAGTCAGGAAGTCCTCCAAGGGGTGTGGCCGGGCGGTGCGGGAGGCGCCGCCCGGCCACGCCGCGCTCTACAGCTGCTTGATCCGGATGTTGCGGAACTCGATCAGGTCGTTGTCACTGTGGTTCTGCAGGCCGATGTAGCCTTCGGCGAACTGCCGCAGATCCGTCGGCGGGTCACCCGCGCGGGACGACTGCTGTCCCGGCGTGTTGTCGAACTCGTTGATCACCACGCCGTTGCGGATGATCGTGTAGTGCTGCCCGACGACCTTGATCTCGTAGTCGTTCCACGTGTTCTTCGGCTTCGCGCCTGCCTGGTCGAGAGTGCGCTGGTCGAAGTTGTAGACCGACCCGGTCTTCTGGACCTCGCCCGTCGCGCCGTCGTAGATCTGGATCTCCTGACCACAGAAGATCGCGACCCACGCCTGCGACGTGCGTGCCGAGCCGACCGTGCCACAGCTGCCCGGCGGGCGCTGTGCCAGCGGTGTCCTCGGGTCCGGGAACCTGACGAACACACCGCTGTTGGCGCGGAAGTCCCCTGGCGCGATGTCCTTGAACTGCAGCTTCAGCGAGTAGTTCTTGAACGGCTGCTTCGCGTACCAGAGCATTCCGAGTCCACCAGCGGACCTGATCGACCCGTCCGGCTGTATCGAGAACCCGCCATCCGGTGCCTGCGCCCAGTTCTGGAAGGACGCGGGCGTGCCGTCGTACAACGCGTCGTACCCGGCGTTGCCCGGCGTGCCGATCGGTGACGCCTCGGCGGCGTCCACGAGCTTGTCACGCTGGTTGGTGTTCAGGATGCCGAGGTCGACGAGGCCGTCCGCCACGGTCTCCACGTGGAAGACGAAGCCCGCGTGCGACGACCAGGTGCTCTCGTCGTCGATCAGGTCGTCGACCTTGCAGCCACCGCCCGCGTTCTTGTTCGCCACCGTCGTGTCGACGTCGCCGAACGTCACCGTCGTGTTGGAGTCCGACGTCAGGCAGCCCACGTTCACCGCGGTCCGCGAGGTCACGACCTCACCGTCCGCGTAGGTCGTGGTCAGCTTGGCCGTGAACGGACCCGTGCGGGTGTAGGTGTGCTTCGGGTTCGCCTCGGTCGAGATCGAGCCGTCGCCGAACTCCCACTTCCACGACACGCCACCGCCCTTGGAGCCGTTGAACGTGTACGTCAGCGGCTTGTTCTGCACGGCGGTGTTCGTCGCGGCAGGCACCGGGGTGGCGGCGCCTCCGGTGTAGGTGATGCGGATCAGCTTCTGGTTGGCGGGGTCCAGCGTGAAGAAGCCGTTGCCGTAGTCCAGCATGTACAGCGCGCCGTCCGGACCGAACTTGGCGTCCATCCAGCTCGTGAGCCGGTTGTCACCGACACCACCCGGGATGATCTTGCTCAGCGACTCCGCGAACACCGGTGGCTGGGCGTCGGGCACCCCCGCCGGGTCCACGGTCACCGCGTTGCGGTTGTTGGCGTTGCCCTCGTCACCGATGAACCACTTGTCGTCCCAGTACTTCGGCCAGGCGACACCGCTGTTCTGGTTCACCCGGTCGTAGTGGTAGGTCGGGCCCGACATGATGGCCTGGTTGCCGCCCTTGACGTACGGCTCGGTGTAGGTGGCGTCCGCCGCGACATAGGTGGGGATGTTGCTGTTCGGCCGGTTCGGGAACACCGGGCCGCCACCGTCGGGCGAGTACCAGATCATGTTCTTGCGGATCGGCGGCAGGTTCACCAGGCCGGTGTTGCGCGGCGAGGTGTTGATCGGGTTGTCGCAGTCGTACCAGCCCGTGAGGACGGCCGCGTCACTGCTGCTGCGGTCGCGGTAGGGCTGCTTGTTGCCCATGCAGTACGGCCAACCCTGGTTGCCTGCCGAGGTGATGATCGTCGCCGTCTCGTACTTGGCCGGGCCGAGCTCCGGGCTCGGCGAGGCGGCGTCCGGCCCGACCCAGCCGGCGGTCAGCCAGTTGGTCTCCGGGTCGACCGCGATGCGCGCGATGTTGCGCACGCCCATCACGTAGATCTCCGGCCGGGTCTTGTCACCCGGGTCGTTGGCCTCGGGGAACAGGTTCCCGGCGGGGACCGTGTAGGTGCCGTTCGCCTCCGGGTGGATCCGCAGGACCTTGCCGTTCAGGTCGTTGGAGTTACCCGAGGTGCGGCGGGCGTCCTGGAACGACAGACCCTTGTAGTTCGCGGTCCAGTTGTTGCCGGAGTAGCCGTTGCTGCCCTCCGACGAGTTGTTGTCGCCGACGCCGACGAGCAGGTTGCCGTCGTTGTCGAACGCCATGCCGCCGCCCGCGTGGCAGCAGCTGTGGATCTGCGCCGGCCACTGCAGGAGGTCCTTGCGGGTGGCCTGGTCGATCGTCTGGGTCGTCGCGTTGTAGGTGAAGCGCGAGATGGTGCGCTGCCCGACCTGCGTGTCCCTGTTGATCGACGCGTGCGGCATCCAGTAGACGTAGAAGTAGCCGTTGCTGGCGAAGTTCGGGTCGAGCGTCATGCCGACCAGACCTTCCTCGTTCTTGACCAGCTCGTCGCCACTGCCGCGGTTGCCCATCACCGGCAGGGTCGTCAACAGCTTGACCTGCTTGGTGGTGGGATCCCACTGGTGGATCGTGCCGCAGCCGAGACCGATGTTCGCGTTGGTCCAGTCGTTGGGCTGGGGCACGGTGTTGCCGGCGCAGGCGGCCTTGCCGATGTAGAACACGCGGCCGTTCGGCGCGATCGTGAGGCCGTGCGGCTCGCCGATCTGGTCGAGCTGGCCGGTCGCGTTCCGCGCGGACAGGCGTTCCACCTTGTAGTTCGACGCGATGGTGGCCTTGCAGTCACCACGCACCATGCCGGTGGTCCACTTCAGCGCGCCGAGGATGTGGCTGCGGAAGGTGTCCTCGCTGTAGCTCGCCTCGGTGCGGCCCATGCCGGTGTAGAAGGAACGGCCGCCGTCGTAGTCACGGCACCACGAGATCGGGTGGTACGCGCCGTTCGCGCCGACCCCCGGGTTGTAGGTCTTCTCCTCGACCTGGGCGATCGTGTGGACCGTGCCGACCGGGCTCGGGTCCCAGTTCAGGTAGCGGTCGGTGTGCACCCAGTTGTAGCCGAAGCCCGCGTTGGCGGGGTGCTGCCGGTCGAGGACGTCGATCGTCGCCTGCTGCACTGCCGGGTCGGGCGGCGGCGGGGCCTCCGCGCCCTCCCTGAACAGGTTGAGGTCGGCCAGCTGGACCAGCGGCTCGCCGGCGTTCTGGGTGATGTTCAGCCGGTAGTTCGTGTAGGCCGTGGTGTTGGTGAACGAGAACTTCCTGGTCTGGAAACGCTCGTCCCACGCCTGGTTGGTCCTGGTGTCCAGGTCCGTCCAGCTGGTGCCGTTGTTGGAGCCCTGCAGGGTCCAGTTCTGCGGGTCACGGCCTGGGGTGTCGTTGGCCGAGACCATGGAGTAGCTCGAGACCACGACGGCGGCGGGCATCTTGTAGGCCACCCAGCCGGTCGGGTTGAACGTGAGCCACTTGGTCTGGGGGTTGTTGTCGGCCAGCTTCTCCTTGGTCTCGTTCGGCGGGTTCTCCGCACTCGCGGTGACCGAGGTGACGGCCTCCGGCTCGGGCCGGCTGCCGATCGGGCGAGTGCCGATCAGGCCGGTGAACCAGGTGGAGTCCGCCTGCGCGCGGGCCGCGTCGGAGACGCCGAGGAAGCCGTTGCCCGCCTTGATGTAGTTCTGCAGCGCGGTTTCCTGCTCACGGGTGAGCGTGATACCCGTGGCGGACAGGAAGACCACACCGCGGTACTTCGCCAGGCTCGCGTCCGAGAACACGGCCGGGTCGGTCGACACGGTCGGGGTGATCCCGTTCTGCGACGCCAGGCTCGAGATGGCGTCGGAGGCGCGGGTGACCGGGTCGAGCTGGTCGGCGGCCGGACCGTGGAAGATCAGGACGTTGACCTGGGCAGCAACCGCGGGCGCAGCGGTCGCGGCAGGTGCCGGTACTGCCGCGGCTGGTGCTGTGAGCGCCAGCGGTGTGCTGAGTAGAACTGCCGCCCCTACCGCGAGTGTCCTCGTGGCGCGGCGGCGGAGCCAGCTCATTGAGCCTCTTCGCCCCATAGTTGGGCTCTCCCTCTCTGTCAATGGATCGGGTGGTTACTTGTGGCCGTGGCCGGCGGCCGGCGGGCTGTTCTTCGACTTCTTCGCCGACGGGTTGCCGGGGGCCAGGGGCGCGATGCCGTCGTGGACACCGGTGGGGACCGGCGACATGTTCATGGCCTTCATGTCCATGCCACCCATGGGCATGCCGTGGAAGCGGTCGATGGCGGCCTGGGCGCCGTCCGGCAGGGAGCCGTCCGGGTTGCGGACCAGGAAGATGCCGGACATGCCCGCGTCGGAGTGGCTCTGGACGTGGCAGTGGTACATCCACGCGCCCGCGCCGACGGCCTCGCCCGCGATCACCTGGAAGCCGAAGGAGCTGCCGGGGTCGAGGTTGCGGTTGTCGATCACCTGCGTGGTGTCGTCCGGGCCGGTGAGGTGGCCGGTGCGGTTGTCCGCCCAGCGGTGTGCGTGCAGGTGGAACGTGTGCGGCAGCGTGCCGTGACCGACGCAGACGAACTCGACGCGCTCACCCTTGTTCGCCTCGAGCATGGGGGTGTTCGGGGCGACGAGGTTGTTGATGGACTGCTCGTTGAAGACCACGGTGTACTGCCGGTCCGGCAGCAGGTCACCCTTCTTGCGCACGATCAGGCCGCCGTACAGCCCCCGCGCCAGCCCGCCGGTGCCGTGGTCGGTGCCGAGGGCGTGGTCGTGGTAGTGCCAGTAGCCCGCACTGCCCGGCATGTAGACGCCGTCCCGCTGGTAGGCGGTCTGCGTGCGCCAGGTGTAGACCTTCGTCTCGCCAGGGTTGTTGAACGAGTCGTTGAGCGGCGAGCCGTCCGAGGTGGTCTCGTAGTTGACGCCGTGCGGGTGGATCGACAGGCGCTGGTTGGTGGTGTTGACCAGCTCGATCTCGATCGTGTCGCCCTCGTAGATCTCCAGCAGGGGGCCGGGGATCGTCGGCTTGCCCGGTTCGAGGGCGTAGCCGATGAGGTTGCTGTCCTTGAGCTGTTCGGCGTACAGGGTGATCTGTCTGAGCGCTCCGGCCGCGGCTGACGCGGACTCGGCGCCGGCCGCCGCGGAGAACGCGGCTACCCCGCTCGCCGCCACGGCGGGGGCGAGCACCCCGGCTGCCGCCGCCCCGGCGAGCATCGATCGACGCGAGAGCGTCGGCCGGCTTTCTTTGTCCATTGTGGAGCTCCGTTCCTGGACACAGGTGCGGAGCGGCGCACGCGCCGCTCACGTTGGTTGGGGGATTGGAGACGCGGCGCGACACGCGCATGGCACACAGGGGTGACATCCGTTGTCACGCTGCCTCGCCTTCGACCCGGGTGGCTGCCGGGCGTCCCTCGCTGGCGTGGACATAGCCGCTTCCGATGAAACAACCCGAACTTATGTCGACAGCCGACAAAAGTTAAGGCTCCAAACGGCCTAACAACGGACGAGATGTCAGTGGTTGAACACGCAATCGCGCAGATGACGGGCCCGTTAGTACGTCGGTTGTACGAATTTTGCCAGCCGTGCCCACCCGGCTCCACGCAGCGATGCCCTGGCCACCGGTGCTGGTGGCCAGGGCATCCGACGAGCTGGACCAGGGGATCTGGCCGACCCGCCGCCCGGGGAAGGCCGGACGGCGGGCGGGTTCTAGCGGCCCGCGACGGCCTTGCGGGCGGTCTGGGCGTCGGCGGCGTTCAGTGCCAGCTCCGCGAGGCGCTGGCAGTCGGCCATGGTGTGGGTGGCCAGGGACGCCCGTACGGCGCTGACCGACGGCGCCGACATGGACAGCGTCGTGATGCCCATGCCCGCGAACACCGGCGCCAGCAGCGGGTCTCCGGCGGCCTCGCCGCAGATGCCCACCGGCTTGTTCAGGTCCCGGCCTGCCGCCGCGACCGTGGCGACCAGGGACAGCACGGCGGGCTGCCACGGGTCGAGCAGGTCGGCCAGCTCGCCGTTCATCCGGTCCGCGGCCATCGTGTACTGGCTGAGGTCGTTCGTCCCGATCGACACGAAGTCCACGGAGGCGAGGATCTGCCGCGCGTGCAGCGCCGCGGCGGGCACCTCGATCATGACGCCCGCGGTCCGCAGCCCCGCCTTGTGGACGAGCGACGCGAACTCGGCGGCCTCCGCGGCGGTGGCGACCATCGGGGCCATCACCCACACGTCGGCGCCGGTGGCCGTCGCGGCCCGCGACACGGCCTCCAGCTGGTCGGTCAGGACCTCGGGGCGCACCCGCGCGGTCCGCAGGCCCCGGATGCCGAGCGCGGGGTTCTCCTCGTCGGCGAGCCCCAGGAACGGCAGCGGCTTGTCGGCACCGGCGTCGAGTGTCCGCAGCACGACCTTGCGGTCACCGGCCGCCTCGAACAGCTCGCGGTAGGCGGTCTCCTGCTCGTCGACCGACGGTGACGCGGTGCGGCCGAGGAACAGGAACTCGGTGCGGAAGAGCCCGACGCCCTCGCCGTCGTCGCTCATGTCGGCCGCCTTGCCGACGTTGAGCAACAGTGGTACCTGCTGTCCGTCCTTCGTGCGGCCAGGGCCGGTGAAGGCGGCCTCACGCTCGCGGTCGGCGTTGCCGGCCGCCCGGACCTCGACGGCCTCGTTCGGCGTCACCCTGACGACCACGCCCGTGGTGCCGTCGACGGACACCGGCGTGCCGTCCGGCACGTCGAGGATGTCCGCACAGCTGACGACCGCGGGCAGGCCACGCGACCTGGCCAGGATCGCGGTGTGGCTGGTCGGCCCGCCCCGCCGCGTGACGATGGCGAGGACGGTCGGGTCGAGCAGGGCCGTGTCCGCGGGTGACAGGTCGTCGGCCGAGAGCACGAACGGCACCCCCGGCCGGGGCAGCCCGGGCATGGGGACGTCGAGCAGCCACGCCACGGCACGGTCCCGCAGGTCCCCGAGGTCGGCGGCCCGCTCGGCGAAGTACCCGCCGAGGGCCCTGAACTGCTCCTGCTGCTCCTCGATCGCGTCGGTGACGGCCCAGGCCGCGGGCCGCCCTTCCGCGACCTTCGCGGCCACCGCGTCGGCCAGCGTCGGGTCGGCGGCCATCATCGCCTGGGTGGCGAGGACCTCGGCCGCCGGCCCGGAGAGCTTGCCCGCCAACTCGTCGAGCGACGACGACACGAAGGCGAGCGCGGCGGTGGCCCGCTCACCCTCGTCCGGCCCCGCCTGGGGCACCTCGGACGGGAGGACGGGCGGGCTGCCCATCGCGTGGACGGGCCCGGCCGTGCGGCCGGGGCTCACCCCGAGACCGTGCATGCCCTCAGACATCGAGACACCTCCGCGCCGTCGCGGCGTCCCCGTCAGGCCTCCGCATCGAGGTCCTTCGCGAGCACGTCCGCCATCGCGTCGAGCGCCGCGTCGGCGCCGTCGCCCTCCGCCTCGATTGTGACGGTGTCACCGCCGTGGGCGCCGAGCGAGAGCACCGCGATGATGCTCCGCGCGTCCACGGGCGACTTCTCGGCGATGGAGATGCGGACGGTCACCGGCTGCGCCTGTGCCGTCTTCACCACGATCGCCGCCGGCCGGCCGTGCAGACCGATCCGGGAACCCACCACGACTTCTCTCGCTGGCATCGTTGCCGCCCCTTACTGAGAAACTACGGTTCGATGGTCACCTTGATCGCGCCACCGCTCCTGACCAGCTCGATGGCGTCGTGGATCTCGGCGACCGGGAGCCGGTGGGTGATCAGGTCCTTGACCGGCACCTGCCCGCTCGCGATCAGCTCGAGTGCCTTCTTGTTGTGCGCCGGGCTGGAGCCGTTGGCGCCCACGATGGTCAGCTCGCGGTAGTGCACGAGGTTCGAGTCGAGCGTGATCGTCGGCTTGTCCTTGGGCAGGCCGCCGAAGAAGCTGATCCGCCCGCTGCGCGCGGCCATCAGCAGCGCGTCCTCCTGCGCGGCACCCGAGGCGGCCGCCGTGATCACCACGTCGACGCCCCGGCCGTCGGTCAGCTTGAGGACCTCGTCGACGGCGTTCACCTCGGCCCCGCAGATCGCGGCGTCCGGGTGCACCTTCTCGGCGGACATGTCCAGCCGCGACCGGTTCAGCTCCACCAGGAACACCCGCTTCGCGCCACGGGCCCGTGCCAGCCGGACGTGCAGGCAGCCGATCGGGCCGGCGCCGACGACGACCACGTCGTCGCCCTCGCCCACCCCGGCCAGTTCCTGGCCGTTGAGCACGCACGCCAGCGGCTCGGCCACCGACGCCTCCGCGTAGGTCACGCCGTCGGGGATCCGGTTGAGCCCGTCGACGGCCAGCACCTGGCGCGGCACGATCAGGTACTCGGCGAACCCGCCCTCGTACTGGTAGCCGACCGAGGTCTGGTTGGGACACACCGGCATCCGGCCCCGGGTGCAGTCCGGGCAGGTCCCGCACGGCACCGCCGCGATCACCTGCACGCCGTCGCCCGGCGCCCAGCCCGGCACGTCCGCGCCGACCTCGACGACCTCGCCCGCGATCTCGTGGCCGATCACCCGCGGCGGGTCGAGGTTCTGGTGCCCGTGGTTGAAGATCTTGACGTCGGTGCCGCAGGTCGAGCAGTTGTGGACGCGGATCTTCACCTCGTCCGCACCGGGCGACGGCTCCGGCGCGTCCTCCAGTCGCAGGTCACCAGGTGCGTAGAACCGTGCCACCCTCATGTCTCAAGATCCTTCCCAATAGATTCGAGGAGCGTGCGTACCTCGTCGGGGCTCGACGAGGTACGCAGCCGCTCCGCCTGTGCGGGGTCCATCAGGATCTGCGCCAGTGCCGACAGCACCTGGACGTGCTCGTTCCCCTTGGCCGCGATGGCGACGCAGATGGTCACGGTCTGCCCGTCCCAGTCGACGCCGCCGGGGAACTGCAGGACCCCGAGCGTCGTGTTCCTCACCAGCGCGCGGCTCTCGTCCGTGCCGTGCGGGATCGCGACGCCCTCGCCGATGAACGTCGACACGGACTTCTCGCGTTCCAGCATGGTCTCCGGGTAGCCGGCCTCGACCGCGTCCAACTCCAGCAGGACCGCGCCGCACTGGCGGATCGCGTCCCACTTGTCGGCCGCGGTGAGGCCGAGCCGGATGCCTTCCGCGGGCAGTACCTCAGCCACGGATCTCCTCGCCTTCCTTGATGGCCTTCTCGAGCCGGTCGAACGCCGGGTCGCCGAGGAACATCCGGAACTCCACGACCACCGCCTGCGGCACGGTCCGCCTGGCCCGCTCGGCGAGGTCGGAGTGCGTGAGCACCAGGCGCGAGTCCGTCGGGAGGTCGGCGATGGCGACGTGCTCGACGGCCACGCCGTACGGCTTGAGCCGCGTGCGCATCTGGCTCGCCAGCATGACGCTCGACCCCATACCGGCGTCGCACGCGACGACGACCGTCTTCACTTCGCTGCCGAGGATCACCGGGGCGGTGGTCACCGCGCCGTTCTCGGAGACGGAGCCGGCGACCGGGGCGGCAGTCGCCGGCAGCTCGGTGGCGTCACCGGACGCCACACCGGCACCCGCCTGCTCGGGGATGGTCGCCGTGGCCTCGTCCTCGACGTCAGCGCCCCGGCCGAACTTCAGCAGGGCCGCGGCGACGATGAACGCGACAGCCGTGGCCATCACGATGGACAGCAGCACGCTGACGTGACCACCGCGCGGCGTGACCGCGATGTAGGCGAAGATGCTGCCCGGAGCGGGCGGCGCGACGAGCCCGGAGTTCGTGACCATCGCGGTCGCGACACCGGCCATGCCACCGGCCATGGCGGCGATGATCAGCCGCGGCTTCATCAGCAGGTACGGGAAGTAGATCTCGTGGATGCCGCCGAAGAAGTGGATGATGATCGCGCCGGGCGCGCTCGCCCGCAGGCGCTTCGGGCCGAAGAACCAGTACGCGAGCAGGATGCCGAGGCCGGGGCCGGGGTTCGTCTCGATCATGAACAGGATCGACTGGCCGGTCTCGCGGGCCTGGTCGAGGCCGAGCGGGCTGAACACGCCGTGGTTGATGGCGTTGTTGAGGAACAGGGCCTTCGCAGGCTCGACGATGATCGAGACGAGCGGCAGGAGGCTGTTGTCCACCAGGAAGTCCACGGCCTTGCTGGCCGCGTTGGTGAGCCCCTGCACGATCGGCCCGATGCCGACCACACCGACCAACGCGAGGCCGCCGCCGAGGATGCCGAGCGAGAAGTTGTTGACCAGCATCTCGAAGCCGGTCTTGATCTTCCCCTCGATCCTGCGGTCGAAGAGTTTCAACAGGAACGCGGCGAGCGGTCCCATGATCATCGCGCCGAGGAACATCGGCACGTCGGCGCCGACGACCACGCCCATGGTGGCGATCGCGCCGATCACCGCACCGCGCTGGCCGTGCACCATCCGACCACCGGTGTAGCCGATGAGGATCGGTAGTAAGTACTTGATGGTCGGGTCGACGAGCCCGGCGAGGGTCTCGTTCGGCAACCATCCCTTGGGGATGAACAGGGCGGTGATCAGACCCCAGGCGATGAAGGCGCCGATGTTGGGCATGATCATGCCGGCGAGCCTGCTGCCGAGGCGCTGCACACTGGCGCGCCAGCTGTTGCCCTGCAGGTTCTTGAGGTGTGAGATGTCAGTCGTCATTGAGTCTGCTCCATCCCGTGCCGTGGCCCGTCGAGGGCGCGTGTGAGGTCGACCGAGGCGTGACTGCGCACGGACGCGCGGTCCACGTCGCCGGGTCCGGGCATCCGGCTCCCTGGCAACCGGACCGCCGCCGCACCCCACGACAACGCCTCGACT
The DNA here is from genome assembly GCF_004364325.1 of Actinophytocola oryzae. Lineage (GTDB taxonomy): Bacteria > Actinomycetota > Actinomycetes > Mycobacteriales > Pseudonocardiaceae > Actinophytocola > Actinophytocola oryzae. Next base: position 239,389 of record NZ_SOCP01000005.1, read on the forward strand.
AGTGCATCCCCGCCGGTCACCCCACCGGCCAGATACCCGGCGAGCATCGCGTCTCCCGCACCGACCGCACTTCGGCCGCGATCGACCGGCGACTCGCCGTACCGCACCCCCATACCCCCGCCGACCAGCACCGCGCCGTCGGCGCCGAGGCTGGCCAGAACTCTCTCCGCCCCTGTCTCGCACATGGTGGTCGCGGCGGCGACCACGTCGTCGAGCGTGTCCATCGGACGGCCCGCGAACTCCGCGAGCTCGTCCCTGTTCGGCTTCACCAGCGCGGGCCTGGCACCCAGCGCCGCGGTGAGCGCGGGCCCGGACGTGTCGACCGCGAAGCGCACCCCGCGCTCGGTCAACCGGTTCCCCAGCTCGCAGTAGAACGTGTCCGGCACGCCAGGCGGCAGGCTGCCGCTCGCCACGACCCAGTCGGCCGTCGCCGAGGTGTCCAGGACCGCCTTGACGATGCGCTCGAGGTCGTCGGGCGCCAGCACGCTGCCCGGCTCGTTGATCTTCGTGACCGAGCCGTCCGGCTCGACGAGGCTCACGTTCGACCTGGTGTGGCCGGTGACCGGCACCGCGCACACGTCGATTCCCTCCTCCTCCAACAGCTCGGTCAGCTGCCTGCCCTCCGGGCCACCACGCGGGATCACCGCGCACGTCGGCAGCTTGTGGGCCGCCAGGGCCCGCGCGACGTTCACGCCCTTGCCACCTGGGTCGAGCCGCGTGGCCGCGGCCCGGACCATCTCGCCCCGCACCAGCGCGGGGATCTCGATGGTCCGGTCGAGACTCGGGTTCAACGTGAGCGTCAGGATCATTGCTGGTCCCCGTTCACGTCACGTGAACGAGGAGGCGTTGGGTTCATGCGCGTACCACCCTTGGCCCTTGCGACTCGATTTCCGCTGCTACCTGGGGGTCGAGACCCGTGTCGGAGATGAACAGGTCGATGTCCGACAGCTCGGCGAACCTCGCGAGGTGATCGGAGCTCAGCTTCGTGTGGTCGGCGAGCAGCACGCGGCGCCGCGCGGCCGTGACCATGGCCTTCTTCACCGCGGCCTCCGCCTGGTCAGGCGTGGTCAGCCCGCGCCGCACGGACAGGCCGTTGGTGGCGATGAAGGCGACGTCCACGTACGACTGCGCGAGGATCTCCAGCGCCCACGGGTCCACACACGCGAGCGTGCGGGACCTCACCCGGCCACCGACGAAGAGCACGGTGAAGTTCGCGCGCGTGGCCAGCGACAACGCCGTGGGCAGTGCGTTGGTGAGGATCGTGAGCTGGCGGTCGACCGGCAGTATCTCGGCGAGCCGGGCGGTGGTCGAGCCCGCGTCGAGCAGGATCGAGCCCTCCTCGGGCACCTCCGCGAGAGCCGCCTTCGCGATACGGTCCTTCTCCGCGCCGAGCACCGCGTCCCTGGTGGCCAGGGCGGGCTCGAAACCGAGACGCTCGACGGGGATGGCACCGCCGTGCACGCGACGCAGCAGGCCGTGACGCTCGAGAACGGAGAGGTCGCGCCGGATCGTCTCGCCGGTCACGGTCAGCTCGGCCGCGAGTTCGGCGACGTCCACCCGGCCCTCGCGACGGGCCCGGTCGACGATGTGCTGCTGCCGTTCTTCTGCGTACATGTGGATTTGCCACCGTTTCATCTGCGTATCGTTGTGTTTACCTGGTTTAGCCACGTGAAGTCAACACTCTGTTCGCGTGGCACTCTAGGTAGCCACTCCACCACACCCCGATAGGCATGCTTGCCCGTGGCCGTGATATACGCGTAATATTCGCCCACCTAGTGCCCTATCTCTGGTGGTGAGCGGGCGTTGTCAGCCAATGGCTCGGATGCCGGCCAACGGCCCGAGTCGGACCCGGGGCCCCTGAGCGGCGTCCTTCCCCTCGACGAGTTCGAACCACCCACTCCGAGAGCCCTGCCGATCGGTCCGCGCTCCGCGGTGCCCGCCGGCCGCAAGGGCCTCGCACGGCGGGAGAAGAAGTCGAAGAAGCTCCCACGTGCCGCCAGGCCCGCCGACGAGTTCGTCTCGCCGCTCGCCGACACCGGCCCGTGGGCCAACCCGAAGGAGGCGCCGCCACTGTCCACCGAGGCGAGCGACCCCAGACAGCTGGTCCGTCCGTACACCCGCACGGGCGGACGCACCCATGTCGACTTCCGCCTGGAGCTGGAGACACTGCTGTCCACCCCGCACGGCCGCGACCGCGACATCGTGACGTTGCGGGACGACTACCGGACGATCTGCGAGATGTGCCGGATGCCCCAGTCGACGGCGGAGATCGCGGTCCGGCTCGGGCTGCCGCTCGGTGCCGCGCGCGTGCTGATCGCGGACGTGGTGACCGCGGAGCTGCTGTTCGTGCACGAGACGGCCACCGAGGACGGCCCGTCGATGGACCTGCTGTACCGGGTGGCCGCCGGCCTCAGGAAGTTGTAGGTCCTGGCTGGCAGCGCGGGCAGTAGTAGGTGATCCGGTCGTCCTGGTGCCCGACGAGCACGGGGCCTCCGCAACGCGCGCAGCCGTGCCGGTTCTGGCCGTACACCCACAGGTCGCGGCGCCTGCTGCCGGTGGTGTTGCGGATGGGCCGCAAGGCGTTGAACAGCAACAGCTTCCTGGCGAGCCGCACGGCCTTCTCCGCGTCGACGTCCGAGACCGACGACCACGGGGAGACGCCGAGCAGGAAACACAGCTCCGACTTGTAGACGTTGCCGACGCCCGCCATCACCATCTGGTCGAGCAGCGTCTGGCCGAGCTCGCGCTCCGGCTTCGCCGTGAGGCGGCGGACGGCCTCCGCCTCCTTGGCCGGCGACCAGTCCGGGTCGAGCAGGTCGGGACCGAGGTGGTCGACGAGCTTGTGCTCGTCGCCAGTGGACACCAGCACCATCTCGACGAGCGAGGTGCCGAGCGCGAACCGTTGCGGCGTCGCGAGTACGGCACGCACGCGGTGGCCGATCCTCGGCCGTCCGGCGTAGAAGCGCCACGAGCCGTCCATGCCGAGGTGGCAGTGGAAGCTCAGTTCACCGTCGAACCGCAGGAAGAGGTGCTTGCCGACGGAGACGGCCTTCAGCAGCGTCCGGCCGCTGAGATCCACAGTGGATAGCCGGGGGTGGCGCAGCTCGCCGACCACGAGAGGGACACCGGCCATCGCCTCGGTCAGCTTTCGAGCCGTGGCGTAGACGGTGTCACCCTCGGGCATGGGGGCAAGCTTAGGCCGTGACGGGCACCCGTTGTTGCCGACGCATCGAGGCCGCCAGCGCGAGCCACGCGACCAGCACACCACCCGTCATCGTCAGCGCCATCGCCGGGCCGTCGTTGCCGAGCACCCCGACGACCGGCGCGATCAACGCGCCAAGGCCGAACTGCGCCGCACCGAGCAGGGCCGCCGCGGTGCCCGCCGCCTCACCGTGGCGGGACAGTGCCAGCGCCGGCGCGTTCGGCAGGACGAAGCCGACCGCCGCGAGCAGGAGCAGCAGCGGCAGGAGGAACCCCACGAGCCCGCCCGCCCCCGACGCGGCCATCACGATCAGCAGCGCACCGAACGCCAGCCCGGCCCCGAGCGCGCCGAACACGATCTGCTGTGCCGTGAAGCGGTTGAGCAGCAACACGTTCACCTGCGACGCCCCGATCAGCGCGACCGCCCCGACCGCGAACACGAGCCCGAACTGCTGCTGTGACAACCCGAAGGTGTCCTGCAGCACGAACGACGAGCCGGAGACGTAGGAGAACAGTGCCGACATGCCGAGCGCGGCGACGAGCGCGAGCACCACGAACTGCGCGTCGGCGAGCAACATGCGGTAGGTGGCGAGCACCGGGCGGAACGCGCCGGTGCGCCGGCGCTCCGGCGGCAGGGTCTCCTTCAGCAGGAAGACCGCGACCAGCAGCAGCACGATGCCGAGGGCCGCGAGCACGGCGAAGACCCCGCGCCACGAGCCGGTCAGCAGCACCGCGGCGCCGATGGACGGCGCGAGGATCGGCGCGGCCCCCATGACGAGCATCAGGCGCGACATCATCGTCGCGGCCGCCTTGCCAACGAAGAGATCACGGACGACGGCCATCGCCACCACCATGGCGGCCGCCGCGCCGACACCCTGCAGCGTCCGCAGCGTTCCCAGGACGACGACGTTGGGGGCGACCAGGCACAGCAGCGAGGCGCCGATGTGCACCGCCGTGCCCGCGATGAGCGGCCTGCGCCGACCGAACGCGTCCGAGAGCGGCCCGATCACCAGCTGCCCGAGGCCGAGCCCGACGAGCGTGCCGGTCAGTGTGAGCTGCACGGCGGACTCGGACGCCCCGAGGTCCGAACCGAGCGCCGGCAGCGCGGGTAAGTACATGTCGATGGTCAGGGGACCGAGAGCAATGAGAGCGCCGAGGACGAGGATGATCCTGATCCTGGCGGCTCCGGTCGGCGACTCTGCCAACTGCTCCGAACGGTCCGGTGTGGATGGACTGTGCAGAGTTGCCTGTTCCATGACTTGTGGCAACAGGCGGTGCGTCGGCTTTGTTCCGACTTTCCCGTGTTCAGACGGAAATCGTCATTCTCGTTGCGAGGTCACGCAACTTCCGCTCCGTCTCGGAATCGTGCGGTGCCGTGTAGGTGCACAGCCGCTGGCCGGGATCCGTCGGCAGCTCCAACGCCTCGAACGTCAGTACCAGCTCGCCCGCCTCCGGGTGCACGACCCGCTTGACCCCGCTGCCACGGTCACGCACGTCCTGGTTCTCCCACAGCCTGCGGAACTCCTGATCGGCCCGAGGACGATGGACCAGCTGGAGTCCCTCCTCACCGGCGCGGGCACCGTCCTGACCAGTGACGTACTCGACCGGATCGACGAGATCGTGCCCCCGGGCACCGACCTCAACAAGGCGGACAGCTACTACACCCCACCCGCCCTGACGAACGCGAACCTCCGCCGCCGCTGAGGCAGCGAAGGCGAAGGTGAGCAGAGCGCGGGCAGCGCTCTGCTCACCTTCCTGTCCCTGGTCGTCGTCTCAGCGGGTCGCGCCGAGCACGTAGCCTGTCAGGCTCGCGAAGAACTGGCCGTTCGCCTCGGCCTCCACCAGCGGCGCCCACCACTCGCCGGGTGAGTCCAGCGCACCCGCCGCCACCGCCTCGGCCACCGCGCCCTCGGCGGCCCTGCGGAAGAACTCGTACGACATCTGCGTGGTGTGCGGGGTGAGGGTCACGTCCTTCATGCCCCTGGACAGGAAGCGGCGGCGCATCTGCCGCCCACACCAGCCCTGCTTGTGGTGGTCCACCCAGTGCGGCATGAGCGCACGGGTCGTCTCCTGGTCGGGGTGGTCGATGGCGAGCGTGCCGAAGTCGAAGTCGAACACCGCGAGCCGCCCACCGGGACGCAGTACCCGCACCAGCTCGTCGTCCGCCGCGTCGACGTCGGGGCTGTGCTGGCGCACCAGCTTGACGCGCACGCGGTCGAAGGTCGCGTCCGGGAAGGACAGCGAGTGGATGTCACCGCTCATGAACTCCACCGGGCCGCCGCGCCTGCGTGCCTCGGCCAGCATCGCCTCGCTCAGGTCGACTCCGACGACCCTGCCATGCGGACCCGCGAGCGCCGCGAGCTCACGGGTGTCGTCACCGGGGCCGGAACCGACGTCGAGGATGTGCTTTCCGTCAAGTGGACCAAGCTGCTCGATGAGGGACTTACGGACCGCTCGTGTCTCCGGGAACGAGTTCACACTGTCGGAGAACCGGATGAACCAGGACGCATCCTCGGTGTCGTCCACGGCGGTGTACTGCCCAGCGCTCACACTCATGGCGAGCACTCTATGACTCGCAGCGATGTTGGGGAATGATTCACAGCACCCCTGCCTGGGAGGTCTTATGAAGCAACGCGGTCTGGCACTCACCGCCGCCGTCGTGATGTCACTGTCCGTACTCGTTCTCCCGCCCGCCACCAACGCCACCGCCGCGCCGGTCTCGGCGGACGAGCTCGCGCTCGTCCGCGTGCAACTGCCGGACGAGGCCATGTTCGACGAACTGCTCACGAGCGGCGCGGACATCGCGGCGCGACCCCGCATGGACGACGGGCGGCTGCTCGTCGACCTCGTGGTCAGCGGCACCGAGCTGGACGCGCTCACCGCCCGCGGCGCGAGCACTGTCCAGGTGATCCAGCGCGACGGGGACGGCTCCGCCCGCTACGCCCAGTCGCGACGGGCCGCGCCGCGGGCCGCCGACACCCTGCACTTCCTGTCCGCCTACTGGTGGACCTCGAACGGCACGACGTTCCTCCAGACGGAGGTCGCCACGACCGCGATCGCCGACCCGGACGTCGAGATCACCGTCCACTGGACCGCGGCGGACGGCACCACCGGCTCGTACCCGTTGCAGCGCTTCGAGGACGCGGGCGAGTACCAGTACCACGTCGCCGAACCGCAGGTGCTGCCCGCGCGGCCGACGAAGGTGAGCGCCACCTCCAGCCTCGGCGGCGTCTCACGCGACATCACCCCGACCGCGTGGCCTGGTGCGACCCCGCCGGGGACGCCTTCCGGGTACCAGAAGGACTTCATCGACGCGTACATGTCGCCGACCGACATCAAGGCACGCGTGGCGCGACTCGCCCGCCAGCACCCGGACCTCGTCGACGTGATCGACCTGCCGCACCGGACGCAGGGCTACCGGCGCACGGCGACCGCCTACCTCGGCGACCTGGCCGCCGCCGCGGTCGTCGTCGAGTCGGTGCAGTTCGGTGACCAGGGCCCGAACGGTTGGCAGCTCAAGACCGTCGACCCCGGCAGGCCGAACCGGCCGGCGCAGGCGACCTGGCGCGACCGCGTCCTGACGGTATCGCTCGCCACCGACAGCACGGGCGCGCTCATCAGCACGACCGACCAGATCGCCGCGTTGATCACGGCCCGTTTTCCCCAGCGCTTCAGCGCGTTCGTCGAGGACGGCTCGGCGGGCAAGGTCATGCCGGTGGTGGGCCCGGTCACGATGGACGACGGCCTCGACGGGTCGATCCCGAACAAGCCGTGGACCGTGCAGGCGCTGCGGATCGGCGTGCACCGCGACGGTTCGCGCATCGGCGTGCTGGCCTACTCGCAGGAGCACGCGCGGGAGTGGGCGACACCGCTCGTGACACTGGAGTTCGCCGAGCGGCTGCTCGCCAACTACGCGACGGACGCGGCGACACGCCAGCTGCTCGAGGACGTCGAGGTGTTCGTGATCCCGACGGTCAACCCGGACGGCGCGAACTACTCCTTCAACGACGCCAACTTCCAGCGCAAGAACATGGTGAACCACTGCACGGGCACGCAGCGCGACCCGCGCAACGCGGACTCGTGGGGCGTGGACGTCAACCGGAACTACAGTGTCGGCTCGTTCTTCGACGGGTTCGTCGGCGGGTCGGGCAACTGCCTGTCCGGCACCTACTCCGGCACCGCCGAGCTGTCCGAAGCGGAGAGCAGCAACGTCATCGACCTCGCGAAGGCGCACGACAACATCAGGTTCGTGATGAACGTGCACAGCTACGGCGGTTACTTCATGTGGCCGCCGGGCGCCTACGCGATGCCGGGCCGGATAACGCTGCCCCGACCGTCCACTGAGGAATCGGCCATGTTCCAGGCGTCTGCCAAGCGGATCGTCGGGGCCATCGCGTCCTCGCGTGGCACGGTCACGTGGCCGTCGCGCACCGGGCCCGTCGCGGACGTGCTCTACTCGGCGGCAGGCAACTCCGCCGACCAGCTGTACTACGAGCTGGGCATCTTCGCGTGGGACTTCGAGATCGGCAACGACGTCTGGAACCCGTCGACCGGCCAGTGGGAGGGCGTCGGCTTCCAGCCGCCCTACCCGGAGGCGCACGCCGAGTCCCAGGAGTACGCCGACGGGCTCGTCGAGCTGCTGAACGTGGCCCGCGACTACGAACGGGGCTGATCCACAAGGGACGGGTGCCCGTCGCATTCCGGGCTCGCGCAGCGACCATTCGGGTATGAGCCTCACCCTGCTGCGCGCGGCCCGCGTCTTCGACGGGACGCGAGTGATCGCCAACCCGACCGTCGTCATCGACGGCGGTCGGGTGGTGGCGACCGGAGTCGAGCTGCCGGACGCGGAGGTCGTCGAGCTAGGCGACGTCACGCTGCTGCCCGGCATGATCGATGTCCACGTCCACCTCGCGTTCGACGGGGGTCCCGACCCGGTCGCCGCGCTGGTCGCCCGCACGCCGGACGAGGTGCACGACAGCATGGTCGACGCCGCGCGGCGGACGCTGCGGCGCGGTGTCACGACCGTGCGGGACCTCGGCGACCTGAATTTCTCGTCGCTGGAGTTACGTGGCAGGCCGGACCTGCCGACGATCGTGGCCGCCGGTCCGCCGGTCACGACCGAGGGCGGCCACTGCCATTTCCTCGGCGGTGCGACGACGGGCACCGAGGCGTCCGTGCGGGCGGCGGTGCGCCGGCGGGTCGAGCGCGGCTGCGACGTCGTCAAGATCATGGCGAGCGGCGGCACGCTGACGGCGGGCTCGGCGCAGCACGAGCCGCAGTTCGGCGTGGCGGAGCTGCGTGCGGCCGTCGACGAGGCGCACCGGCACGGCCTGCCGGTCGTCGCGCACGCACACGCCTCCGCGGGCATCGCCAACGCGCTCGCCGCCGGTGTCGACGGGTTGGAGCACGTCTCGTTCTGGTCGGCGGACGGCGTGGACGACCGGCCGGACCTGCTGGAGCTGATCACCGAGCGCCGGGCGGCCGTCGGCGCGTCGATCGGGATGGCGCCGCCGTCCCCGTCCTCGGGGGTCAGGCCGCCGCCCGAGGTGGTGGCTCGGGTGCCGAGGATCATGGCGGCCTACCGACGCCTCATCGAGGCGGGCGCGGTGGTCGTGGCGGGCACGGACGCGGGGATCGGCCCGCCGAAGCGGCACCCGTCGCTGCCCAACGCCGTGCCGCAGCTGGTCGGGCTCGGCATGACCCCGCTGGAGGCGCTGCGGGCGGTGACGTCCGTGGCCGCAGAGGTGTGCGGGCTGGCGGGCCGCAAGGGCCGTCTCGCGCCGGGGTACGACGCCGACCTGGTGGCCGTCGCGGGCGACCCGGTCACCGACCCGGCCGCGGTCCACGACGTCCGCGCCGTCTACCTGGGTGGGAGACTGGTCGAATGAAGATCGTCTTCGCGGCGCTGCCCGCGTACGGACACCTCTACCCGATGCTGCCGCTCGCCACGGCGTGCGCGGCGGCGGGCCACGACGTGCTGGTCGCGACGGGTGAGCCGCTGCTCGACACGCTGCCGCTGCCGACGGTGCCCGGCATCGCGGTGGGCGGCGCGCTCGGCGGCGTCGAGGAGGAGACCCGGCGCAACCACCCGGGTGTCGGGGACGGCCCCGAGCTGGTGGCGTACCTGTTCGGTGAGACCACCGCGCGGCTGGTCGAGCCGACGCTGCGTGCGTTGTTCGAACGCGAGCGCCCCGACCTGGTGGTGCACGAGTCGCTCAACCCCGGCGCGCAGGCGGCCGCGGCCGCGTTCGGTATCCCGGCGACGGCGTTCGGGATCGGCCTGTGGAGCCCGCTGTACGCGCTCATGTACGAGGTCGCGGGCGCCGACCCGGCCCTGCCGGGCGGCTATCTCGACCCGCTGCCGCCGTCCATCCAGACGCCGGTGCCGCTGCCCGGGTCCCACCGGCCGATCCGTCCGGTGGCGTGGACGCCACCGGCGCAGATGCCCGCGTGGCTGCCGCGGTCACCCCGGCGGCGGGTCTACGTCACGCTGGGCACGGTGTCCTATGGCGCGGTCGAGGTGCTGCGCCGGGCAGTGCTCGCGGTGGCCGACCACGACGTCGACGTGCTGGTGGCGGTCGGTCCGGCCGGTGACCCGGCGCTGCTCGGCGCGCTGCCCGCCAACGTGCACACCGAGAGGTTCGTGCCGCAGGCCGAGGTGCTGCGACACGTGGACCTGGTCGTCCACCACGGCGGCACCGGCACGATGCTCGGGGTGCTTGCCGAGGGCCTGCCGCAGCTGGTCCTCCCCCAGGGCGCGGACCAGCCGTTCAACGCGGCGGCCGTCGAGCGGGCCGGCGTCGGCCGCGCGCTGTCGAACGAGGCGCAGACGCCTGCCACGCTCGCGGAGGCGGTGGGTGCGTTGCTGGCCGACGGCCCGGAACGCACCGCGGCCAAGCGGGTCGCCGAGGAGATCGCGGCGCTGCCCGCACCGTCGCCTGCGCTGCTCAGAGCTTGAGGCTCTCGAGGAGCACCCGGTGGTACCGCTCGACGACCGGCGTGACCGACGACGCGTCGTCGGAGTCGGCGAAGGCGATGCTCTGCAGCTGGACGACCCGCGTCCCGTCACCGATGGCACGGACCAGCCAGATGCTCTTCTGTCCGGACTTGCTGGTGGAGGACACCCGGAAGTCCAGCGCGGGATGGTCGCCGACGGTGGTCTCCTCACGGTCCGTCACGACGGTGTCGGTGGCACCCTGGGCGGCGAACTGACTGACGATCGAGTCGGCGACGTCGGCGAGACCGGCCGCGGAGTAGTCCGCGGCGGCGGCCTCCCCGAAGTTGACCGCGATGCCGAGGTCCGGGGCGACCTCGACCTGGTAGGACCTGATGTCGGGGGTCGTGCCCTCGGCGTTGCCGTCCCTGGTGGCCACCTTCGCCTTGCCGGGCAGCGCGAAGCTGATCCCGGTCGCCGGATCGGTGGTGGTCTGCCACCTGTCGGCAGGGGGCGGCTCGGGTACTGCGGTGGAAGAGGGTGTGGCGGCCTCCGTGTCCGGCCCACAGGCCACGACCACCAGCGACAACAACCCGACAGCAACGATGAGCAGGCGACGCATTCGCGGCACCATACTGACGAATCACCCACGTGGAAGCCACGAACACGCCCGCGACGGCGGTCTCCCTCGAACGGGTGACAAGGTCGGTGACCTCTATCATTCGGCCCGTGACCACCTATGACGACGTCTTCGACCACCTGGATGCCTCTTCGCTGCCGGAACGCCAGCAGCGGATCCTGGTCGCGATCCGGGACTGGGTGGTCGAACACGGCTACTCGCCGAGCGCGCGCCAGATCGGTGACGCGGTGGGCCTGCGCTCGTCGTCCTCGGTGTCGAAGCACCTGGCCGCCCTGGAGGACCGGGGCTTCCTTCGCCGCAGCGAGACGGTGAGCCGCGCGATGGACGTGCGTGCGTTCCTGCCGTCGCAGTCGAGGGACGCGTCGGGCGACTCGGTGCCGGTGCCGGTGGTCGGCGACATCGCGGCGGGCATCCCGATCGCGGCCGAGCAGCACATGGACGACCTGCTGACCCTCCCGCGCGAGCTGACCGGCCGGGGCACGGTGTTCGGCCTGCGTGTGCGGGGGGACTCGATGGTCGACGCCGCCATCTGCGACGGCGACATCGTGGTGATCCGCCAGCAGAACGAGGCGCACTCGGGCCAGATCGTGGCCGCCATGATCGACGGCGAGGCCACGGTGAAGGTCTACCGGCGGCGGGACGGGCACGTGTACCTGGAGCCCCGCAACCCGGCGTACGAGGTGATCGACGGCGACGAGGCCGTCGTACTGGGGGTCGTCGTCTCGGTGCTGCGCAGCGTCTGAGGAGCTTCCCGAAACTTCTTCGTGGACGGTTGTCGAGACGGCACGCGGTCGTTCGACGTGCAGGTGTGGGGGCCGCTGCGGCCCCCGTTGGTCCAGGAGGAGTGAGTGGAATGCGGTTTCTGATGATGCACCGGGTCGACGAGCGGACGCCGGAGGCGTGGAATCCGACCCAGGAGTTCGTCGAGAAGATGGGCGGGTTCATCCAGGGAGCGGCGGAGAAGGGCATCCTGATCACCGCGGAGGGTGTGCACAAGTCGGACAAGGGCTCGCTGGTCCGCAAGTTGCGCACCGAGTCCGTCACCGTGACCGACGGTCCCTTCACCGAGGCCAAGGAAGTCATCGGCGGGTTCGCGCTGATCAACGCGAAGGACCTCGCCGAGGCGGTCCAGTTCGCGCAGGAGTACATCAGGCTGTTCGACGGTATGGAGATCGAGGTGGAGGTCCGCCAGGTAGTCGAGTTCGACGAGCTGCCGTCGCAGGCCTGACCATGGCCGGTCCGGCCCTGGCTGGTCCGCGTGACCAGCCCGGTTGGTCCCGTACGACGACTGGACCCGAGGCGGTGTTCGGTGTACGCCTGTCGGAGGTGTTCGGCTGGCACCGCCACCATTTCGACCGCCTCGTCCACTTCGCGTACGGCCTCTGCGCGACAATGGTGCCGCGCCTGGGGGCGGTGCGGTCGCTGGAGGTGGTGGCGGCGACGAGTGCGTTGTACGAGCTGTTCGAGTGGGGCGTGGCCGTGGTGCTGGCGCCGGGGATGGCGGAGGCCTACAACGGTCAGCAGGGCGATGTCCGGGATGCCCACAAGGACATGACGATGGCGCCGCTGGGTGCGGTGGCGGCGGTGTTAGCGCTCGGCTGTCGCCGCGGCCCAGGCCGGGTCGCGACCGAGCAGGCGCAGGGTCCGCGCCCAACCGTGTGAGGCGTCCGCGCCGTCCAGCACCGGCCCGAAAGCCGCGCCGGCCACGGTCCGGGCGTCCCCACCAGGCACGTTCTCGGCCTGCACGAGAGCGGCGGCGACCAGTTCGTCGTCATACCCGACGTCAAGCCCAACGCTGACGGCGACGTCCCATCCGTGCACGAGCGTGTCGAGCAGGTGAAACCCGACCACCGTCGGGAGCGGGAACCGCCGGTGGAACTCGGGCAACAACACCGACCGCTCGGGATCGGCGGCGGCGAACGCGGCCACGACGAGGTTGGCGCCGCCGCGGTAGCGCCCGACGTCCCGAGGCACGAAGGCATCGTCGCCGACGTCGGTCAGCGCGGCGACACCGAAGCCGACGTCCTGCCCGGCCATGTGGGCGATGAGGTCTCGCAGGGTCCAGCCCGTGCAGGGCGTGGGCCGCCCGAGGCCCTCGGCCCGAACCGCCCCGACGATCTCCAGTACGGCGTCGATCGCTTGTCGGTGTGTCGTCAAAATGTTCTGCATGAGTAGACTATCTACCAAGGTATACGATTGGTCAACAGGTATCGTCTGCACCCATGACGGGACAGCGCCGGGACCTTGGTGCGTCGTTCGCGTACCTGACCAGGGCGCTGGTGGAGGCGGAGACGCCGATCCTGCGGGCTCATGATGTGGAGATGTGGGACTACGTGGTCCTGAGCGCACTGGAGTCGGGTGCGGCGCCCACCCAGTCGGAGCTGGCGGCGGTGGTGCGCCGGGACAAGACGAGGCTGATCCCGATCCTGGACCGCCTGGAGTCACGGGGGCTGCTGAGCCGAACCCCGGACCCGGCCGACCGTCGCAACCGCGTGGTGGCCCTGACGTCCGAGGGCCGAGCGGTGATGACGGCATGCCGCGAGGACATCCGTGTCATGGAGGCGGAGTTCCTGGCCGAGGTCCCGGCCGCCGAGCGCCGCGTGTTCCTCGAAGTGCTGGAAAAGCTGGCGGCCCGAACAGGTTGAGGTCAGCCGCCCGACACGATGGCGAGAAGGCACACGGACAGCCACTCGACCCGGCGCACGCCCAGGCACGACCTGCCCCGGCACGACTCCCTCTGCGCCACCGCACGTCTCACCCGGGGAAGCTTTCCCGGCCTGCGTGGCCGCCGCCACGAGCAGGATCACCACCCATCAGCCATGCCGGGGCGCCGAAGCAGACCGCATGGTCGACCGAGGCACGACCACAACCCGCATGACCGCGTCCCAGGCAACCTTCGGCCACGACCGCAGGCGGGTTCCGGAGGGATCGGCATGGCGGCGGCTCGGCACTCAAGCCCGACCGTATCTCGGCATGACCTCCGCGCCACGCGGCACGGCCACCCAGGCGCCCTCGCGAGACGCATGACGAACCCTCGCACAGCGTCCCGGCGCAAACGCACAACCGAATCCTGGATGCGCCTAGCAGGAGCCAACGCAGGTCAGCCGTGCCGACGATCGACCCACAAGCCAGGGTCTCCAGGAAGGGCCTGACCTCCCCTGACCGGCTCCCGCATGACCTCTTGGGCACCCAAGACCGCACCTGGGCACAACGACGGTGCATCCCATGCCCGACACAACCGCACCCCGGACACCACGGCAGCGCACCTCACGCCCGACACAACCGCACCCCGGACACCACGGCAGCGCACCTCACGTCCGGTCGGGGCGCCTGCCGGGCTCTCGCGCACCGGCCTCGCCAGCTTCCCGGGCAGCTCGGTCGGTTCGCGTGGCTACGCCAGGGTGGTCAGTTCGGTGCGCAGGTTGTGCTGGGCCGCAGTCGTCCATCGGGTTCGGGCTGCGGGCGTCTGGTACAGCGGGTCCTTGGCCAGCAGTGAACGAAGTACGGCGGCTCGGCCGGTTCGCCACTCGGCGTCGGGGACGTGGGCGTACTCGGCACGGACTGACTGCCGGTATGCCTCGTACACGGTCGGGCTGGCGGCGAGGACCGCGAGGTCAGCGTCGAGAAGTGCGGCGGCTGCGTGATCGCCGGGCGGTGGTGTGTGCTCGATGGTGGCGAGCACCAAACCTTCCACCCTCGCGATGTCGTCCTCTGGGACGCCGGCCTCGGCCAGGTGCCGGCTGGCCCATGCCGCGCTCTCCCGTTCGTCCTCGCCCGGCTTGCCGTTGTAGACGACGTCGTGCGCCCACGCGGCCAGGGCCACCAGCGCTTGGTCCCTACCCGTCGTCAGCGCTGTCGCGTCTCGTACGACCTGCTGCGCATGTATGAAGTTGTGGTACCCGCGATGTGCTTCTCCGTATCGGACCTCCAGGTCGGTCGGTCGCGGGACGCCACCCAGGAGCCGGATGGCATCGTCCCAGTTCATGGGCCAACTCTAGGCCGCATATCGCCGGCGTGGAGGGCGGAAGCCGAGGCCTGTGGACAACTCGACCACCTGTGGACAACTGACAGGAGATGTCAGTGGGCGTCGGTAGCATCGGGCCGAGGCACTACACGATTCAGGAGCGGCGATGGTCACTGCCGAGGACGTGCGGGAGATCGCGACGAGCCTGCCGCGCACGGTGGAGCGGCTCGTGCGCGACCGGGTGAAGTTCAACGTCGGCCGGATCGTCTACGCGACGCTCTCCCGCGACGAGCGGACGATGGGGTGTGGCTTCCCGAAGGAGGAGCGGGACGCCGTGATCGACGCCGAGCCGGGCAAGTTCGCCATGCCCGGCGTCGGCGACCAGCGATACCACTGGATCCACGTCGACCTCGCCGCGATCGACAAGGACGAGCTCAGAGAGCTGGTCACCGACGCGTGGCGCATGTGCACGCCCAAGACCGTCGTCCGCGAGTACGACGCTAGGCCCGCATCACCGTCGCGATAGGGATTCGTGCCGCGCGGGCCGCCGGCACCAGGCCGCCCAGGACGCCTGCGATCAGGCCCGCGGCCACACCCGCGACGCCCGCCTCCCACGGGAACGCCACGCCCTGCAGCATCGGCTGGCGTTCGCCGAACACCCTGCTCGCCGCCGCCAACCCCGCGATGCCGACGCCGATCGCCGCCAGCGCGGTCAGCAGGCCGGTCAGCAGCGTCTCCGCCAGTACGATGCCCGCGAGCAGAAGTCGGGGCGTGCCAACGGCTCTGCGCAGGGCGAACTCCTCGATGCGTTCGCCGACCGTCGCGAGCCCGACGTTGAGGATGCCCGCCGAGCCGATGAGCAGCACCAGGATCGACACGCCGAGGAACACCCAGCGCATCAGCTGGATCTCCGTCGGCATGAGGTCCTCGGCGCTGATCGTCTCGATGTAGAGGTCACCCATCCGGGGATCGGCGACTGCGGAGTACTTCTTCTGGAGGATGTCAAGGAAATCCGTGGCCGTCGGCGCCGCCAGCACCTCCGCGGACCCGTAGTTCGGGTTCGACAGCACGTCCGACGGCATCCAGTTCAGCAGCTCGTCGCTGCGGACGTAGGCCTGTGGCGCGGAGTTGCCGTCGTCCACGACACCGACGATCTGTGGGGTGGTGTGCGCCGTGGCGTCCGGGAACCGCATCTCCGCGGGCACCGGGTACATCTCGAACGCCTTGGCCGCTTCCTTGTTCACCACGAGCCGGGGTGCCAGCAGCGGTTGACCGCCGAAGTCCAGCCACTGTCCGGACTGGAGCCTGAGCGGCCGGAACTGCCGGACGTCGCCGGTGAGCGCCACGACACGCAGCTCGATCGCCTGCCCGGACGGCTTGCCCTCGTTGGGGTCGACGCACTCGCCGGAGGCGTCGCACTGCATCATCGGGCCGTAGCCGCCCTGCCCGTCGATGGGCGAGCCGCCCTCGTTGATCGGGCGGACGTCCGGCTCACCGATGATCGCGTTCGTCGACAGGAGCGCGACGGCGTCGTCCCGACCCTCCACAGTGGACATGACGATCTCGGACGCGCCGTCGACGGGTGGCAGGTAGACCTGCTGGGTGCCGTCGACCCCGCGCGACAGCTCACTGTTCGCGACGAGCGCCCGATGCGCGATCACCTGCCCGGCCTGCGCGGCGACCACCCCGAGCACGCCGAGGAACAGGCTGATCATGGACAGGAACGTGCGCAGCTTTCGCGCTCGGATCCCCTGTCCGCCAATGATGAGCGCCGACCGGAAGCGCCCGGAGAGCCGCATCACGACCGCACCTCCGCTAGAGTGCCCGGTCCGCCCCTGAAGGGTGGCTCCCACCCTCGGCTGGGACACCCGGCTGGTGCCGTGTCGGCCTGGAGGAGGGTGGTCCGGCGCGCCCGATGCACTGAAGGACGCCTTCGTAACGCTGGCCGCACCGAAGGACGCCTTCCTAACGCTGGCCGTACTGAAGGACGCCTTCCTAACACCGGGCGCCGGGCGACGGGCGGGCTGAACGGTGCCGGAGGCCGGACGTGCTGAAGGACGCCTCCATGACGTTGAACGTACTGAAGGACGCCCTCGCGACGTTGGACGCGCCGAAGAGCCCCTCCCCCACACCGCGCGCCGCGAAGGCCCGCGCCTTCGACACATCCGCCCACAGACCGCACGACCCGGCCGCCGCACCCACCCACACCGACCGGACGTGACATCCACCAGTCTGCCGGAGTGAGACGACGAGCGGCAGGTCGTAGCCCCCCTCTGTGGACAACTCGCACGGCTGTGGACAACCCCAGGTACGTCACCGTCGTACCTCCATCGGGGACAGGGTGCCGTGGTCCAGGTGCAGGATTCGTTGCATCTTGGCGGCGTGATCGTGGTCGTGGGTCACCAGTATCAGGCCGCAGCCGCGGTCCGTCGCGGCTCTCAGGGCCTCTACCACCACGTTTCCCGTCTCCGTGTCCAGAGCACCGGTCGGCTCGTCGGCCAGGAGGATCTTCGGGTCGCGGACCAGTGCCCTCGCTATCGCCACCCGTTGCTGCTCGCCGCCGGACAGGCGCGGCGGCTTGTGCTTCGCCAGGTGGGCTATGCCCATCTGGTCCAGTGCGGCCATCGCCCGGGCCTTGCGCTTGCGCCGTGGCAGCCAGCCCTGCCCGTTGACCATCGCCATCGCCACGTTCTGTGCCGCCGTCAGGTGTTTCAGCAGGAAGAAGCGCTGGAACACGAACCCGAACTCCGAGCTGCGCAGCGCCGCCGCCTTCCGCTCCGGCAGGCGGGTGATGTCCCTGTCCCCCAACAGGTACTGGCCGCCGTCCGCGCGGTCGAACAGGCCGATCAGGCTCAGCAGCGTGCTCTTGCCGGAACCCGACCGGCCCAGCACCGCGATGCTCTCTCCACTGTGGAGGGTCAGGTCGACGCCGTCCAGGATCGCGCGTGGCTGCTGCTGGCCACGAAGTGTCTTCGTCACGCCGGTGAGGCGGATCAGGGGCGTGGCCGGGGGCGCCGGCCCCACCTCGGGCGTGATCTGGGCGGCGGTCACTTGCCACCGCGGCCCTGGTCGGCGTCCGGCGCGGGCGGCAGGTTCGGGCCGGGCACCGAGAGCTTCTCGGTCCCGGTCAGGCCCGACCTGACCTCGATGACCTTGCCGTCGGTGAGGCCGAGGGCGATCTCCACCAGCTGCGTGGAACCGTCGTCCTCCACCACCTCGACCGTGCCCTTGCCCTGGCCACCCGCGACCGCCTCGACCGGGACGACCAAGGCGTTCGCCGCGGTCTGGGTGATGATCTTGAGGGTCACCGCTGCGCCGTTGATCAGCTTCGCGTCGCCGGGGGCGGTGCACACCAGCCGCAGGCCCGACGCGCCGGATCCGTCCTGGGGCGGCTCGGGCTCGTCGACCGGCGGGGCGGGCGCCCCGGACACGCCGCCCTGCGGGACGTCCGCGGGCGGGTCGGCGGGCGGCGGCGCGGGGATCGTGCCCGCCGGGAGCGCGGCGATCGTCCCGAGCACGGTGCACGGGAACGGACCGGGGCCGTTCTTGATCTGGGCCTGGACGGCGGTCAGGCCGTCCGCGATCTGGTACGCCTTGTCGCTGCTGATGTCCGCGACGATGCCGTACCCGGCGAGCTTCGCCGACGCGACCGGCATGCCCGCCGTGACGCTCGACCTGTCGTCGACGAGCCTGCCCGCGAACGTGGCGCCCGCGGGCACGTCGAGGTAGGTGGGCTTGCCACCGGCCCACACCGCGCCGATCCTCGTCGGCTTCGTCGGCGTGCTCGCGGGCGGCTTCACGTCCACGTACCGCATCTGACCCGCGACGGGCGCCACCAGCCCGAAGACGGGGTTCATCGTCACCGTGCCCGAGAGGCTGACGGCGTTGGTCAGGTCCTGTCTCGTCGGCGTGACCGTGGTCATGACCGTGCCGCGCTGCGCGAGCCCAGGCGGCGGTTCGGTCGCCTCGGTCGTCGTACACGCGGTCACGAACGTGAATACGGACAGCAGTACCCAGACACGGGTATAGCGCGGTTTCAAACCTCTGCCCCCAAACCGATCAAGCCGACTAGCCGTAAAGACGCCCCGAATCAGACCTGGGTTGCCTTGCGGTGGCCGCACGTTACCGCACGAAACGTGCGTGAACGCCGATCGGTTTTGGTGACAGCGGTGTTAACCGCCGAGGCGGCCGCCTTTCACACCCACGACGAAGGCGACCCACTCGGCCTGGGTGACCATCAGGTGACCGGAACGGGTGCTCTTCGAGTCGCGGATGCCGACGGCCGGGTCGGAGAACGCCACCTCGACGCAGGATCCGTTCTCGCCGCTGAAGCTGCTCTTGCGCCAGTCAGTGCCGATGTTCACGGTATGCTCCCTCAGACTCTCTTGATCAAGTCCGCGACGAAACGAACGGAGTCGTCCGGCGAGAGTGCGACTTCCTCCAGGCTCCGAGCAGACTCACGGTAAGTATCCACCTCCCCAGGGTGCTGGACGTACATAGCGCCGTCCTGAACTTCCGCATAAGCGATGGGCCGCGCATTGTCGAAGTCGAGCACGGCGAACTGGCCGGTCACGGCCGCGTGCGGGCCCCGCTCGGGCACGACCACCTGCAATGTGATGTTCTCGCTCTCCGCGAGCGCGATCAGGTGTTCGTACTGGCCGCGCATGATGTCCGGCGTGCCGACCCGCAGCCGTAACGCCTGCTCGTTGATCGCCGCGTGCAGCCGCAGGGGGTTCTCCGCCGTGAGTCGCGCCGCGCGGCCCATGCGGACCTCGACCAGCCGGTCCGCGTGGTCGGGCCGGACCCGACGACCCGCCCTGGACAGCTCCCGCGCGTAGCCCTCGGTCTGCACCAACCCGGGCACCAGAATGGGCTCGAAGACGAACTCCTTGATTGCCAACCTTTCCAGCCCGACGAACGTGCCGAACCAGTCCGGCACGACGTCCCGCCAGGCACCCCACCAGTTCGACTCGTCGGGCACCTCCGCCAGCGACGTCAGCCGGTTGACGTCGTGTTGCGGCGCACCGTAGGCCTCGAGCACCTTGGCGATGTCCGCCGGTTGTTGTTGTCTTTCACCGGTTTCCAGATGGGACAGTTTGCCCACGCTGACACCGGCCCTGTTGGCGGCGTCCGCCTGCTTGAGCCCCGTGCGCTTCCGGTAGTTCGCCAGCTCGACCCCCACCAGCCAGCGCAACGCCGACGGGTTGCGTACTGCCGCCACTGCTCGACCTCCGCGTCCTGCATTCACCTGAACGGGCAAGACCGTACAGGCGAACACAATGTGCGCGGCACATCACTCGATCATCGTATGGCACTCCGTATTACAACAGGGATTGCGAACGTCATCGGCACTGCCCGACGGACGGCCCGCCGACCCTGTTCGCGATGCTCAGGTCGTCGGGAGCAGCGGCGTTGCCGACGCAGCTGAGCGGGCCGTGCACGGTGGCACCGGCGAGCACCGGCGCCGCGTTGCCCGTCAGCGTCACGGGCCCGTTGACGGTGCCGCCCAGTATCTGGACATCGCTTGACGCGCCGGTCACCGTCAGTGGACCACCGACTGTCGAGCCGAACAACTCGAGAACCGCGGCACGCGTCGCCGAGATCGGCCCGGAGACCGTCGCGGCGGTCGCGACCAGTGACGCACCCGGCAGCACCGTCACCGGTCCGGTGACGGTCGCGCCGTTCAGGCAGGTCACGCCGTCACGGACGGTCAGCGGTCCGCTGTGGCGACCGGTGACCGTGGTGGTGCAGGCGGGCGGCGGTGGCAGCAAAGTGACATCGAAGGACGATGCCGTGCCGATGTTGCCGGCCGGGTCGATGGACCGGTAGTCGATGCGGTGGGTCCCGTAGCTGGTCGGTACCTGGTCCCACGGGGAAAGCCTTGGCACGCCCAGCTTCCCGTACACCAGGCTGTCGATCTCGGTGCCCTGGGGGGTGAACAGGAACGGCGCGTCGGGGTCGGTCGGCCAGCCGAAGTAGTTGAACCAGCCGTCGCCGTCGGTGCGGAACTCGCGGACCACGTAGCCAGGAGTGTCGTCGCCGCCCTCGAGGTCCATGGTGAACGGCCCGTTGAAGACGTAGGAACCGTTGCCGGACAACAGCGGCTCGGACAGCGCATAGGTGACCGACGGGTCGCGGCCGTCGACCGTCCAGGTCCTGGTCTGGGCTCCCGCGGTGGCGGTCAGCGTGTGGGTGCCGGTCAGGCCGAGCGGCTCGAGGTCGAACGCGCGGTCGTTGACCCCCGGGTCGACCTGGCGGCCGTCGAGGCGCCAGGTGATCCCGTGCACGGTGTCGGTCGGGTGCGTGACCTCCGCGTACACGACGTCCGTGGCGCCGACCGGGTGTGTCGTCGGCGTGGACAGCGTGAACGCGGGCTCGACGGGCACGACGGGCGTGTGGAGCGAGGTGTCGACGGTCCACGTCCTGCTCCGCGTCAACGCGGCCGAGGCGCGGATGGCCGGGTCGCGCACGAACTCCGTGGGGTCGACGACCGTCGCCGTCACCGAGTGCACACCGGACGAGAGGTCCACTGTGGACAGATCGAGGTTGCGGGTGCCCCGCGCGACGGGGGCGCCGTCGAGGGTCCACGTCACGTCGAGCTGGTGGCTCACCGGGTACATGGTCTCGACCCACAGCACACGGTCCGCCCCGACCGGCGCGGACGCGGGTACGCCGTCCTGCAGGATGTTGGTCTTCGCCGAGATCCGCTGCGTCATCTGCTCGCGGGCGATCTGGTCGAAGTAGTAGCCGAGGGTCTTCATCATCGAGTGCGCGGACGAGCGCCACACGCCGGTGCCCGCGTACATGCCGCCCTCGTAGCGGCCGACCGGGCCACCGGACTCGCTCTCCTCGCCCAGCCAGCGCCACCACTTCTTCTGCTGTGCCAGCATCTCCTGCTCGGTCAGCAGGGTGTGGTGGGACGAGTCCGGCTCGCCGCCCTCGTACGGCTCGCCACGCTCACCCCGGGCGTAGTAGTCGTACTCGTCCTGCAGGCCGCCGAGCGAGTGGCCAAGCTCGTGCGGGGTGATCAGGGCCGACAGCGCGTTGCCGCCGGACGCGGTGGCGTTGGCGCCGCCGGCGCCGCCGTAGGTGTCGCTGTTGCCGAGCGCCAGCAGCTGCCGGTTGCCCCGGGTGGTGCCGGGCACCAGGTCGGCGTAGGTGTTCGCCGCCGTCCCGTTCACGGTCAGCAGGCGCTGCACGCTGCTCGGGTTGCAGCCGCCCCAGAAACCCATGCCGAGGGCGGTGTCCTTCTCACCGGAGTCGAGCCCGGGGTCACAGTCCACACCGGACTCGGCGGAGGTGATCTCCACGGCGTACACGTTGACGTAGCTGCGGTAGGACTTGAAGGGCTCGATCGTCCACAGCACGTTCAGGTGCTTGTCCACGTGCTCGCGGAACTTCGGCATGTCGGCCGTGGTGTAGCCGTCGCCGAGCACCACGAGGTTGAACCTCTTCGCCGGGTCCCCGGTGACCTGGATCGGCACGACCTTCGCGTCCGCCGGGGCGGCCGTGGCAGGCGGTGCCACGACGACCGCCGCCGCGAGCGTCAACGCCGCGAGCACCGCCTGCGTTCTCATACGCCGACCACCGTGCAGGTCGCCGTCGCCTTCTTCGCCGGGTCGCTCTCGGACGTGGCCGTGAGCCGCACGTTGGCGACGTGCGGGCCGCTGCCGGTCCGCTTCGCGTACACGGGCACCTGGACGTAGTCGCCGAACGAGGCGGTGGCCAGCGAGTTCGGCACGTCGACCGTCCAGCCGCGACCGTCCACAGTGGCCGCGACGCGGTACACGTCACCGTTGAGGTACTTCGACACGTCCTCCGGGTGCCCACCCGCCGCCGCGGCCCTGCCCGTGTTGAACACCGGGAACTCGCAGGTCGCCATTCCGCTGCGGTTGGGCAGCCCGAACGTCGGCAGCACCTTCACGCCGTGGCGCTGCGGGCCCGCACCGTCGAGCGAGCGGATCGCGACCGTGTAGGAGAGCACGCCCTTCTTGTCCCGCTTGACGTCGAGCACGTAGAAGTGCAGCCGGTTCGCCTGGTCGACGTACTCGTACTCACTGCCGGAGCCATTGCCCGCGTGGAACAACGCGTCGGACAGCTGCCGGTAGTCGCCGATGGTGATCGGGACCCTGGTGCCGTCGGGCAGGACGTAGTCGGTCATCCCGATGTCCTGCGGGTTCGCGTCGACGACCCACTCGAAGGGCGCGTTGTCCTGGTTCTTCGTCTTGGCGAGCAACACACCCGAGTCGGGTGTGAACGAGTCGGCGCCCATCCGGTCGACGACCTCGACCGTGTAGTTGTTGTAGCCGCCGCCGTCACAGAACGGGTCGGTGTTCGTGTCGCACCTCGGTGACAGGTCCCCGGTGCCGAGCGCGACGTTGACGCCGGACAGGCCGCTCGGTCCCGGTTGGACGACACGTGCGGTGATGTTCGCGATCACCGTGCCGGAGTCGCCGAGCGCCTCGCGCGAGAGTTGGAGCACGTTCTGCTGGTCGACGATGCCGAGCTTCATCTTGTTGCGCAGCATGTGTTGCGCGCCCATCGACGAGCCGGCCGTCGGCGGGATCACCCATCGGCTGTGCGGTCCGCCAGGACCGTTGAACGTGCCGCGGGACAGCATCTCCCAGATGCCGCTGTAGGAGCGGCGCGGCGGGACGCCGTAGGGGTTGTTGTAGTTGTCCGCGATACCGAGGATGTGGCTGAACTCGTGGGCGTAGGTCGACTGGCCCGAGCTCTCGGCCTGCGTCGAGGAGCCCGCGCTCGCGTTGGGCCAGATGGACGAGCCTGCCGCCCACGAGGTCCAGTCCACGTAACGGGTGCGTGACCAGTTCGGCAGCGCGTCGTCCGGCGGCCCGAAGGCGTCGGTCACGTCCTCCTTGTTCGGGAACTTCATCATCCCGAACTCCTGCCAGGTCGAGGACTCGTCCTGGCCAGCGGAGAGGAAGAAGACGAAGTCGTACTGCGCGGGCACCTCGGCGCCGACGGCGTTCACCCACGCGGCACGCCCGTCGGTGCGGATGTTGCGGTCGCAGTTGTCCCCGGCCGGGCAGGCCGTGCCTGCCTGGAACTCCATGCCGTACTCGTGGTCCTTGCCGGGCATGGTGTACGGACCGAACGCGGTGAGGTCGACGCCGAAGCGGCCGCCGGAGTCCTCCATCCAGTACTCGTTGATGGTGTGGCCGTGGTTGAGCGTGCCCGGCTTGTTCAGGAAGTCCTGGTAGAACTGCGCGACCTGGTCCTGCGGCACGTCGTGCGCCTCGGCGCTCGGGTTCGCGAAGACGGTCGAACCCTGCGGCTGCGTTATGACGAACGGCTGGTTCGGATAGTCCAGAAGGATCAACGCACCCTTGAAGTTGCGCACCGAGCCCTCGGCAGACGGGTCGGCCCAGTTGGTACCCGGCGGCTTCCGGTAGTCGTCCCACGTCATGTTGTCGGGGTTGACCCAGTTCTGCGGGTCGACCGGGCCGGGGAAGCCGGCCTGCGTGGCGACGCGTGCGGTCTGGGCACCCGACTGCTGCCACGGCTGCTGCTGGGGCCAGTGCGGGTACTGCCACGGGTTCTCCGGCGCTGCCGGGGCGTCCTGGGGTGCGGCGGTGGCTGGGTTGACCGAGAGTCCGGTGGCGAGCGCTGCCGCGGAGAGCAGGGCTGTCACCAGCAGGGCAGGGCGGGTCACGGAAGGGACGCTAGCCCGGGGTCTTGACCTATCTCACCGATCCAATGTAGGGAAGGTGTGGGGAAGTTTCATACATATGTCGAAAACCGGAGGTCGTCGTGGCCGTGCAGCTGACCGTCGACGATCTCGCGGCCCGGCTCGGCAGGCCGGTGCTGCTCGAGGACCACGCGCAGAGCGTGCTGGCCTACAGCGAGCAGACCGGTCCGATGGACGACGTCCGCCGGGACTCGATCCTGCGGCGGCACACGGCCAGGGACGTGCGTGCCCGCTTCCGGTCCGCCGGCATCTTCGAGGCGCGGGGGCCGCTGCGGGTTCCCGGTTCCCCGGGAGTCCTGTCGCGCGTGTGCGTGCCCGTGCGGCACAGGGACCGGCTGCTCGGGTTCCTGTGGCTGATCGACTCGCCGGTGATGTCCGACTCGGACCTCGAGCTTGCCGCGAAGTCGGCAGGTGAGCTGGCGCTGGTGCTGCTGCACGACGTGCTCGCCGCCGGGGTCAGCGCGCAGCGGGAACAGGCCGCGCTCGCCAGGCTGCTGTCCGGTGACGCGTCCTCGGTGGGGGTTCTCGTCGACGAGGGCGGGTTCCCGCCACTGCCCGTGACGGTACTGGTGGTGCGGGGTGCCGCCAGAGAGGTGCTCGCGGACGGGCTTCTTGCCGCACGCGGCAGGTTCTCGGCACGGCACCTCGTGCGAGGGGATCACGGGGTGCTGGTGTGTGCCGGGCCGGTGCGGGCCGACTCGGTGCCGGGGTTGTTCACCGGCCCGGTCGTGGTGGGGGTGGGGACCACGCGGGGCTCCCTCACGGGTGCCGCTGAGTCCTATGTGGAGGCACTGCACGCCTCCGTTGTCGCACAACGGGTGCCCGGGTTCGGGCCGGTCACGCCGTGGGAGTCGCTCGGCGTCTACCGGATGCTGGCGGCCGTGCCCGTGTCCGCCATCCACCCCGGCGTGCTGCGCCTCTCGCCGGAGCTGGTCTCGACCCTCGAGACCTACCTTGACCTGGCGGGAAGCGCGGTGGAGACCTCACGGGTACTGCGTCTCCACCGCACCTCCCTGTACTACCGGCTACAGCGGGTTGCCGAGCTGACCGGGACCAGCCTGAAGAACGGTGACGAGCGGCTGACTCTCCACCTGAGCCTCAAGCTGGCCCGGCTGCACGGGTTGCTCGGCTAGCGGTACACCCGCACGTAGTCGATCGTCATGTTCTGCGGGAACTGGGTGCTCGCCCCGGGCGGACCCGGCCAGTCACCGCCCACCGCGTTGTTCAGGATGATGAAGAACGGGTGGTCGTAGACCCACGGACCCCTGGTCGACTCGAGGTTCGCGCGGTCCACCGTGAAGAAGTAGTTGCCGTCCACGGAGAAGCGCATCGACGTGGCGTTCCAGTCGACCGCGAAGGTGCGGAACTGGGAACCGGCCGGAGTAGACAGTGCGAGCGGCGAACCGAAGCCGCCCGCGCCGTAGTAGCCCGGCGCGTGCAGCGTCGAGTACACGTTGTTCAGCTCGCGGCCGACGTGCTCCATGATGTCGATCTCACCGCAGGCGGGCCACGGCCGCCCCTGGAAGAAGTTGCTGCCCAGCAACCAGAACGCCGGCCACAGGCCCTGTGTGCTCGACACCTTGATGCGTGCTTCCACGCGCCCGTAGGTGAAGTCGAACTTCCCGTTGGTGTTCAACCGTCCCGAGGTGTACTGGCACGTGGTGCTGCCGCCCGACAGCGGGTCCGGCGGGCAGGCCGACCCCGGCGTCACCTCACGCCGCGCCTGGATCACCAGGTTGCCCGCGCCGTCCATGCGGGCGTTGTTGTTGTTCGTGTAGTACTGCAGCTCGTTGTTGACGCCCGGGCCGACCTCTGGCTTCCACTTCGACGCGTCCGGTGTCGAGTTGGCGGCACCGTTGAACTCGTCGCTCCACGCCAGACGGGTGAAGTTCGGCGCGGGCGGGGCGGCAGGCGGCGTGGTGGGGTTGCCACCCGTGCCGTAGACCTGGAACTCCCACAGCGAGTAGCCGTAGCCGTTCGAGCGGGCCGTGCCGTACATGCGGACGTACCTACCGGTGCCCGACACGGTGAGGGTCTCCTTGAAACCCCGGCCCTGCGTGGTCTGGTAGACCGTGCGCCACGTGGAGTTGTTGTCCGACAGCTGGATCTGGTAGGCGGTGGCGAACGCCGGATCCCACTGCAGTACGACCTTCGTGACGGTCGCGGTCGCACCGAGGTCGATCGTGATCCAGCCCGGGTCGACCCAGCCGTTCGTCGCGCTCGTCGCCCAGCGGGTGGCCGGGTCGAGGTCGGTGACACGCGCCGGGACGCAGCCCGAGCAGGCGCCGTCGTCCTGGAACGTCGACGCGGTGGCGGGCTTGTTGTAGGACAGCAGGCCGTCGCCGGTCGGTGGCGGCCCGGTGTCCGTCGGAGTGCCGTAGACCTGGAACTCCCACAGCGAGTAGCCGTACTGCGTGGCGCGGGCCGTGAGGTTCAGGCGGACGTAGCGGGCGGAGGCGGTGACCGGAAGTGTCTGCGTACCACCGGTTCCCGCGGCCGTGGTGTACACAGTGGACCAGGTGGTGCCGTTCGTCGACGCCTGGACGGTGTAGGCGGTCGCGAAGGCCGCCTCCCAGCTCAACCGCACCTGGTCGACGGCGAAGGTGGCACCGAGGTCCACCTGCAGCCACTGCGGGTCGCTGAACCCGCTCGACCAGCGGGTGCCCATGTCGCCGTCCACCGCGGCGGTCGCGGGGAAGGCGGCCGACTCGCTGGAGGACGCCGTCGCCGGGCGTCCCTGCGAGATCAGGGCACCGGCCGCGGCGGACGGGGTGGCCTGGATGAGCGTTACCGCCAAGGCAGCGGCCAGCCCTAACGAGAGAAGCGATCTCATGCGTGCTCCTTTGCACGCGCCGACGCAAGCCGTCGGCGGTACTTCGGAAGGAACGGGGGCGTGAGAGCGCTCTCCCGGCTCAAATAGTCGTAATTGGGATGACCTCTGTCAAGATTACGGGCCGTTCGGCTTAGTCGACTGCTGCGTTCGGCCCTATTTGTTCCTGATCAGAACAAAATCGTTGACCCGTTGCCGAGAGTCACGTCATCCTCACTGTGAGAGCGCTCTCTCGGGCCCCTGCAAGAAAAAGTCGAGGGAGTTTGTCTTCAATGACGAAGAACAGAACCAGATGGTTCACCGTCGGGATGGCGTCCCTGCTCGCGCTCGCCGCCCTGTCGGTCAACCAGAAGTCGGCTCAGGCGGTGATCCGGGTCGCCGAGTTCCCCGCCGACTGCCAGCTCAGCCACCGGCTGACCGACGACCCCATCGTGCTCCCCAACCTCGCCGGCGCGTCGCACTCGCACGACTTCTTCGGTAACCACGCGACCAACGCGAACACCACGACCCACCAGCAGCTCGCCGGCGCCACCGGCAACTGCAACCCGGCCGTGGACATCTCCTCCTACTGGGTGCCGACCCTGTACCGCAACAACGTGGCGGTGCAGCCGAGCATCATCACCTTCTACTACCTCGGCGAAGGTGTGAACAACCCGGCAGCGATCAGGCCGACCCCGGTCGGACTGAAGATCGTCGCGGGCAACGCCAAGGCCACCGGCGACGCCGACAGCATCGCCCGCTGGTCCTGCCTGCACGCCGGTCAGGTCAACCCGTCGAAGAACTTCGTGAACTGCCCGTCCGGCACGCAGCTGGAGACCTACCTGGACTTCCCGCAGTGCTGGAACGGGTCCACGCTGGACTCGGCGGACCACAAGTCGCACATGGCGTACCCGGTGGCGGGCAACTGCCCGTCGTCGCAC
This sequence comes from Actinophytocola oryzae, assembly GCF_004364325.1. Taxonomy (GTDB): domain Bacteria; phylum Actinomycetota; class Actinomycetes; order Mycobacteriales; family Pseudonocardiaceae; genus Actinophytocola; species Actinophytocola oryzae. The sequence continues at coordinate 267,587 of NZ_SOCP01000005.1, forward strand.
CCGGTGCCGGTGCCCAAGCTCCGCATGGTGATCCGCTACCCCGTGAGTGGTGACCCCTCGGTGCTGCGGCTGTCCTCCGGTGACGGCAGGACGTTCCACGGCGACTTCTTCAACGTCTGGCCCGCGGCCGAGATGGAGCGTCGCGTGCGGGACTGCATCAACGTGGTGGTCAAGTGCGGATCCGACGGCCGACCACTGTAGTCGTGTTCCTGTTGGCCGCACTCGCGCTCGGCGGGTGCGGTCAGCAGGGTCCCTCACCGACGCGGGACCCTGCCCCGCAAGCCCGTGCGGTCGCGTCGGGTCTCGACGCGACCGCACGGGCGTTCGTGGAACTGACGATCGCGACGGACGACCAGGCCCTGAAGCTGCTCGACCTCGGCGCCTCCCGTGCCGCCTCCCCCGGTCTGCGTGCCTTCGCGGGCTCGCTGGCCACGGACCGCCGCACGGAGCTGTCGGAGCTGCACGCACTGCTCGGGTCGACCCCGTACGTCAACAACCACGAAGGCCACGACATGCCGGGCATGCCGACGGAGGCCGAGCTGATCGCCCTGCCCGCCGCGCCGGACTTCGACACGGAGTTCGTCCGCCTGACCCGCGCTCACCTGACCGAGTCGACCACGGTCGCGAAGTCCGGCGCGGACAACGTCAGGGACGAACCGACGAAGGCGCTGGCGACCCGAATGCTCCAGGAAAGGGGTGAGGCGCTGCAGGAACTGGACACGCTGCCCCGGTAGGCCGGTAAGGCGCAGGTCACAGTCGGTCGGGTGGCTACCATCTCCAGCCATGATCGAGGTGCTCGCGGCGGTGCTCACCTACCTGTCGCTGGGTGGGGCCGTGTGGGCGGCGGTGCTGGTGGTCGCGAACAGGCCGATCGAGCTGCGGGAGTGGCACGGGCTCTGGCTGTACGGGCTCGTCGTCCTACTCGAGGTCGGCCTGCTGGCGCAGCTGGTGGTCGGGATCGTGCAGCTGACCACCGACGACCGGCAGATCGAGACGGCCACCTTCGTCGGCTACCTCGTCACGATGGTGCTGGTGCCGCCGATCGCCGCCTTCTGGGCGCTGCTGGAGCGAACCCGCTGGGGGCCGGTCGTCATGGTGGTCGGGTGTCTCACGATCCCGGTGCTGATCATCCGGCTGCGGCAGGTGTGGGAAGCCCATGTCTGACCTCGCCGCACGCACCCGGTCCGGCCCCGGGCGGCTGCTCATCGCCGTCTACGCGATCTTCGCCCTGTCGGCGACCGCGCGGTCCGGCGTGCAGCTCACCACGCACTTCGGCCGCGCGCCGCTCCCGTACCTGCTGTCCGCCTTCGCCGCAGTGGTCTACATCGTGGCCACGGTGTGCCTCGCACGCGGCAACCGGACGTCCCGGCGGATCGCGACGGTCTCGATCGTCGTGGAGCTGGTCGGGGTGCTGGCCGTGGGCACGTGGAGCCTCGTCGACCCGGCCGCGTTCCCCGACGCCACCGTGTGGTCCGACTACGGGCAGGGGTACGGGTACATCCCGGCGGTCCTGCCGCTGCTCGGCCTCTGGTGGCTACGCACGACCGCCAGGTAGGCGGCGGCGGGGCGTGAGGCGCCCACCCGGCAGTCCCGGTGCGGGGATGCGGGCGCCGTCGTGACCGTGGACCGCGCCGAAGCGCGTCGCGGCGGCCTCCCAGTCGGTGCGTGCGGCGACGATCTCGTCGTGGCTCCTCGCCACGAAGTTCCACCACATGACCAGGTCGTCGGGGAAGGGCTCGCCGCCGAGGAGGAACGCGCGGCCCGGCGTCGACAGCTCGACCTCGGTGCGGCCACGGCCCAGGTACAGCAACTGTCCCCTGCGGAGCGGGGTCTCGGCGACGACCACGTCGGACACCGCCAGCACCGCGTGCTCGAACTCGGGGCGCAGCGGCAGTGACGCCGCACCGGTGACCGTCAGGTCGGCGCCGACCAGTGGCGTGTGGGTCGTCGCCGGTGACATCACATCGCTGATGGCACCCATCAGCACGGTCGCGGTCAGGCCGGCCGTGGCGAACACGGGCAGCTCGACGTGCTGTTCGAACGCCGGGGCCATGGCGGCCCGCTCGGCGGGAAGCGCCACCCAGAGCTGTAGTCCGTGCAGGACCCCCGAGGAGACGGACACCTCGGAGTGCGCGACCCCGTGCCCGGCCGTCATGAGGTTGAGCTGGCCGGGACGCACCACGACGTCGCTGCCGAGGCTGTCGCGGTGGTGGATCTCACCGGCGAGCGGCCACGTCACCGTCTGCAGACCCGTGTGCGGGTGCGGCAGCACGTTCATCCGCACGTCCTGCGGGCCGAACGAGTCCAGGAAGCACCAGGCGCCGACCGTGGGGAGGCCGTGCTGCGGCATGACCCGGTCGACCTCCATCGCCCGGACACCGCCGAGCGGCACCGCGCGCGGCTCGAACACCTCGGTCACCGTGTGGCTTCTCGTCACGTCCGTCATGTCGGGATGAGCGTCGAGGTTGCTCATCGACCGGGTGCCTCCACGTGCCCCGCGTACTTGTCCGTCCCCTTCAGGTAGCCCGCGATGAACTCGCACATCGGCACGATGACCTTGCCACCCGCGACGACGTCGTCGAGCGCTTCCCCGGCCAGTACCTTGCCGAGGCCCTGTCCGCCGAACGCCTTGTCGATCTCGGTGTGCGTGAACACCACGCGGTCCCCGGTGCGGTGGTACTGGGTGAAGCCGGCCAGCCTGCCGTCGGAGTACACCTCGTACCGCAGCTGCTCGCGGTTGTGAACCACCTTGGTCTCGGCCATGGCCCGCCCTTCCGTCACGTTCCCCTGACCCTACGGTGAACAGGCGGGCCTCGCCGACAATTCCTCGTGGTCCACCGGCTCACTCGCCCCGGGACGTGCGCCTGGTCTCCTCGATCATCCGGTTCAGCCGTTCGGTCGGGACACTCGCGGCGGGCAGCGAGTTGACGCGGCGGACCTCGGCCGGGTCGAGCTTGTGCGCGCGGTCCTCGGTGAGCAGCCCGTTGACCTCCTGCTCGGTGTCGGTGAGTTGCGTGTAGCAGTAGCCGGCGACCTGGTCGCTGCCCACGAGCGCGGTGACGAGGCGCTCGTAGGAGGCGAGCAGGTCCTCGGCGTTCTCGACAGTGCGGTAGCCGAACCAGCGCTCCCCCGACTCGGGGGTGTAGCTGAGGCCGCCGAACTCCGTGAGCATCAGCGGCTGGTCGCCACGAACGGGGTCACCCAGGTGGACTCTCTTCGGTCCCGGCCAGTCACGACCGAGTGACCTCGCGACGGCCTCCCCGGTGCCGTACCGCGCGGTCAGGTCCTCGGCGGCCGGGCTGTAGTCGTGGACGGTCCAAATGTCGCTGGTCGCGTGTTCCCAGCCGTCGTTGGAGATCACCGGGCGGGTGCCGTCGAGCGCGTGCGTCAGGTGGTAGAGCGACTCGAGGAAGTGCCGCTGGCGGGGGTCCTCCCGGAGCGCGGGCGTGCCCCAGCTCTCGTTCACCGGCAGCCACGTGACCACGCAGGGATGGCTGAGGTCCCGCCGCACGACCTCGAGCCACTCGGTGGTGAAGCGTGCGACGCCGTCGACCGAGTACTCGTAGGCGTTGGCCATCTCGCCCCACACGACGAGGCCCAGCCGGTCGCACCAGTACAGGAAGCGCGGGTCCTCGACCTTCTGGTGCACGCGGACGCCGTTGAAGCCCAGCTCCATGATGAGCTCGACCTCGCGGCGCAACGCCTCCTCGGACGGCGCCGCCAGGTGCGACTGCGGCCAGTACCCCTGTGCCAGCACCATTCTGAGGAACACACGCTCGCCGTTGACGGTGAACCGGCCGTCCTGCACGCCGACGTCGCGGAGGCCGAGATAGCTCGTGACCCGGTCGTCGCCGACCTCCAGCTCCGCCTCGACGAGCCGGGGGTTGCCGGGGCTCCACCGGAAGTCCCCGCGTGGCAGGGTGATCGTGCGTTCGAGTGACGGCCCGTCGACGGAGTAGACGTCGTCGGCGAGCACCCGGCCGTCGAACGACAGCCTGACGCGCAGGCTCGTCGCGGCGCCGGCGAGAACGGCCCGGAGCGTCACGGTCCGGTTGGCGGCGGACGGCACCCACACCAGCTCCGCGAGGTGGGTCGCGGGCACCGCCTCCAGCCACACCGGCTGCCAGATGCCGGTGGTGCGGTGGTACCAGATCACGTCGGGTTCCGGTTCCCAGTACTGCTTTCCACGCGGCTGCGTCAGGTCGTCGACGCTGTCCGCCGCACGTACGACCAGCGTCTGGTCACCGGCGCGGAGCGCGTGCGTGATGTCCACCTGGAACGGTGCGTGCCCGCCGACGTGCGACACCACCTCCGTGCCGTTGACCCACACGCGTGCCCGGTAGTCGACCGCGCCGAAGTGGAGCAGCACGCGCTCGCCCTCCGGCGCGGTGAAGGTCCTGCGGTACCAGACGATCGGGTGCGGGGCCGGGTCGTGGATGCCGCTCGCGGCCGACTCCGGCGGGAACGGCACGGTGATGACACGGTCGAACGGCCGGTCACCGCGCCACCAGCCCACCAGGACGCCCGCGTCCTCGTCGTCGTGGGTGAACTCCCATTCGCCGCACAGGTCCTGCCAGTTCGCGCGGCTCAGCTGTGGCCGTGGATGCATGCGACCAACGCTACCCACCGGCGCGAGCCCTCACTCGCCGTCGATCTTCCCGGCGCCGGGGAGGCGTCGACCCCGCCACCTGGGCGTATTTTCGACCCGATCGAGATCTGTGATTGCCTCGGCACTCTGCGTAACGTGTACGCAGACGCTTACACGCTCAGGGGAGACAGCTGATGACCGTCGCCTACCCGTTCAACGACACCGGGAGCCTCGACCTCCACGAGGCCTACCTCGAGGCGCTCGAGACCCCCGGCATGCTGCGGATCCAGATGCCCCACGGCGAACCCGCCTGGCTCGCCACCCGGTACGCCGACGCGCGGTTCGTGCTCGGGGACCGGCGGTTCAGCAGGGCGATGGCGGCGGAGCGGGACGAACCACGCATGCGGGCGGGCCGCAACGCGGGCGGGTTCCTCTCGATGGACCCCCCGGACCACACCCGGCTGCGCACGCTCGTCGCGAAGGCGTTCACGGTCCGGCGCATCGAGGAGCTGCGGCCGCGTGTCCGCGACCTCGCCACCCACCTCGTCGAGGACATGGTCGCGGTGGGACCGCCGGTCGACCTCGTCGACGCGTTCGCGCTGGCGCTGCCCGTCCAGGTGATCTGCGAGCTGCTGGGGGTGCCTGCCTCGGACCGGTCGAGGTTCCGGGTGTGGAGCAACAACGTGATGTCCACCAGCAGGCTGACCACCGAGGAGTTCAACACCAGCCAGGACGAGATGCACGCCTACATCCGCGGCCTGGTCGCCGACCACCGGGCCGTCCCCCGGGACGACCTGATGACGGCGTTGATCGAGGCGCACGACGAGGGGGACCGGCTCTCCGAGGTCGAGCTGGTCAACATGTGCTCGGCCATCCTCGTCGCCGGGCACGAGACCACCGCGAGCCAGATCCCGAACTTCCTCGTCACGCTCCTGGACCACCCGCGGGCGATGGACAAGCTCCGGTCGGACCCCACGCTCATCCCGGGGGCGGTCGAGGAGCTGCTGCGCTTCATCCCGCTGGGGGCCGGCGCGGCCTTCTCCCGGTACGCGACCGAGGACGTGAAGGTGGGCGACGTCCTCGTCCGGGAGGGCGAGCCGGTCATCGTGGCCATCGGCGCGGCCAACCGGGACGGCCTGCGCTTCGAGGAGCCCAACACGCTGCGCGTCGAGGCTCCGCCGGAGCAGCACCTCGCCCTGGGGCACGGGATCCACCACTGCCTCGGCGCCGCACTGGCCAGGATGGAGCTGCAGGAGGCGCTGCGTGTCCTGTTGGCGGAGCTGCCCGGCCTGCACCTGGCGGGTGAGATCGTGTGGAAGACCGAGATGCTGGTACGCGGGCCCGTGACGATGCCGGTTGGATGGTGACCATGACCTACGAGATCAGGGTGGACCCCGACTTCTGTGGCGCGACGGGCATGTGCGCGGCACTCGCGCCCGACCTGTTCAGGCTGGACGGGACCTACGCCACACCGGTGAAACCGGAGATCGAGCCGGACGAGCTGGCCCTCGACGCCGCCGACCAGTGCCCAACCCAGGCGATCCTGGTGACCGAGGGCGGCAGGGAGGTCGGTCCGCGACCCTGAGAACCCCCTGTGAACTCGGTCCATACGGGCACATAGCGGATTTCCGCCGCGTTGGACGGGGTAGTAACACAGTGGAGGTGACTCAGATGACGGCAGCTTTCACGCCCGTCAACGGCCTGCCGACCATGCCGGAAGGCTGGCCGATCGGGTCCTACGACAACTACAAGGAAGCCCAGCGCGCCGTGGACCACCTGGCGGACAACGAGTTCCCGGTCCAGGACGTCACGATCGTCGGCGTCGAGCCGATGGTGGTCGAGCGGGTCTCGGCGCGGCTGACCTGGGGCCGGGTCCTCACGACCGGCGCGGCGTCCGGTGCCTGGTTCGGCCTGTTCGTCGGGCTTCTGCTCAGCCTGTTCTCGGCGACGGGTGGCCTGGCACCGATCCTGCTGGGTATCGGGTCGGGTCTCGTCTTCGGACTGGCCTGGTCGGCGATCCAGTACGGCGCCACCCGGGGGCAGCGGGACTTCATCTCCCACAGCCAACTGGTCGCCCGCCGCTACGACGTGCTCTGCAAGCCGCGCAACGCCGAACTCGGCCGCACGCTGCTGACCAGCCTGTCCCCCACCGCGAGCTGACGAAGAGAGAGCCCCGCCCCCTCGGCGGGGCTCCTCCCCGTCCCGTCCGCTAGTGACAGCATTCGGGCTCCTCCACCTCCGCGACCTTGACACCGACGTGCTCGGTCACCAACTGCGCGTAGATCGACAGCGCGATCTCGGCGGGGGTCCGTGCACCGATGTCCAGGCCGGCCGGAGTGTGCACGCGGGCGCGCTGCTCGTCGGTGACGTCCAGCGACGCCAGCACCGCGCTACCCCTGCGACGGCTCGCGACCAGGCCGACGTACGGCACGTCCGCACGCAGTGCCTGTTCCAGCAACGGTTCCTCTCCGTGGCCGTGTGACGCGATGACCAGCGCCGCGAGGTCGTCCGGCAGCGTGCCGCCCGCCACCCGGACGTCGTGGCCACTCGCCCTGCCGACCTCGACGAGCGCGCGGGCGACCGGGCCGTCGCCGAAGACGTGGACGAGCTTCGGCGGGAACATCGCCTCGAGGAAGATCTCCAGCGTGCCGCCGGACAGGCACGGGTTGCCGACCGTGACCAGGCCTTCCGTGACGGTCTCCGACGACGCGGTCGGCGTGATGCGCAGGAGCGTGGACTCGCCGGAGGCCAGCAGCCGCAGGCCCTGTGACCGCACGGTCGACTCGGCGCACTCGCCGCCGACGAAGCCCTCCATCGTGCCGTCGGGCAGGACGAGCGCGCGGTCGCCAGGCTTGGCGCTGGTCGGCCGCTCCGCACGCACGACCGTGGCCAGCACGAACGGCGTCCGACCGGTCCGCAGACGGTCCACTCTGGTCAGTACGGACATGGCAGCCCTCCTACTCGATGGCCAGGTCGGCCCGCAGTGGCCTGCCCTGGATCGCACACCACACCGCGGCGGGGGTGAGCGGCATGTCGGCGTGCCGGACCCCGAGGGGCGCCAACGCGTCCATCACCGCGTTCACCACCGCCGCGGGCGAACCCACCGTCGCGCACTCGCCGATCCCCTTGGCGCCGAGCGGATGGTGCGGCGACGGCGTCACCAGCTCCGCGAGCTCCCACGGCGGGACGTCCACCGCGGTCGGCACCAGGTAGTCCATGAAGGACCCACCGAGGCAGTTGCCGTCGGTGTCGAACGCCATCAGCTCCATCAGGGCCATGCCGATGCCGTCCGCGAGGCCGCCGTGGATCTGTCCCTCCACGATGGACGGGTTGATCCGCACCCCGCAGTCGTCGACGGCGACGAACCGGCGGACCTTCACCTGCCCGGTGCCCGGGTCGACCTCGACCACGCAGATGTAGGCGCCGTAGGGGAAGGTGAGGTTCGGCGGGTTGTACACGCACGAGCCGTCGAGGTGGCCGTCGACGCCGTCGGGCAGGTCGACGTCACCGTGTGCGGCTCTGGCGATCTCCTTCAGTGACGCACCCGAGTCCGGTGCGCCGCGTACCGACCAGCGGCCCGGCGTCCACTCGAGGTCGTCGGGGTCGACCTCCAGCAGCGCAGAGGCGATCAGCCTGGCCTTCTCGCGGACCCGTTGCGCGGCAACCGAGGTGGCCGCGCCGGACACCGGGGTCGATCGGGAGCCGTAGGTGCCCAGGCCGAACGGGGTGTTGTCGGTGTCCCCGTGCACCACCTCGACGTCGTCGGTGTGGATGCCCAGCTCGTGCGCGACGATCTGGGCGAACGTCGTCTCGTGGCCCTGTCCCTGTGTCTGCACGGAGATCCGCAACACGGCCTTGCCGGTCGGGTGCAGGCGCAGCTCGGCACCGTCGGCCATGCCGAAGCCCACGATGTCCATGTGCTTGCGCGGCCCGGCGCCGACGGCCTCGGTGAAGAAGCTGATCCCGATGCCGAGGTACTCGTCGTCGGCCCGCCTGCGTTCCTGCTCGGCGCGGAGTTCGGTGTAGCCCACGGTGTCCAGCGCGAGCTGGAGCGCCTTCGGGTAGTCGCCGGAGTCGTACTCCCAGCCGGTCGCGCAGACGTACGGGAACTGCTCCGACGTCAGCAGGTTCCGGAACCGCAGCTCGGCCGGGTCCACGCCCAGCTCGCCGGCGAGGAGGTCCACGAGCCGCTCGATCAGGAACGACGCCTCGGCGATGCGGAAGGAGCACGCGTACGCCACCCCGCCCGGTGCCTTGTTCGTGAACACGCCGGTCACCGCGCAGTAGGCGGCCCGCAGGTCGTAGGAGCCGGTTACCACGTGGAAGAAGCCGGCCGGGTACTTCGAGGGCTGTGCCGTGCAGTTGAACGCGCCGTGGTCGGCGAGCACGCGGACCCGCAGCGCGAGCATCGTGCCGTCCGAAGTGGACGCCAGCTCGCCGCGCATGTGGTAGTCGCGCGCGAAGGCCGTGGTCATCAGGTTCTCGGAGCGGTCCTCGACCCACTTCACCGGCGCGCCGGTGACCATCGAGCCGACGACCGCGCACACGTACGCCGGGTAGATCGGCACCTTGTTGCCGAACCCGCCGCCGACGTCCGGGGAGATGACGCGGATGCGGTGTTCGGCGATGCCGGTCACGAGTGCGAGCAGCGTCCGGTGTGCGTGCGGCGCCTGGCTCGTCGCCCACACGGTCAGCTTGCCGGTCACGGCGTCGTGGTCGGCGACGACCCCGCACGTCTCCAGCGGCGCCGGGTGCACCCTCGGGTACAGCATGTCCTGGGCGACGACCACGTCCGCCGACTCGAACAGCAGGTCGGTCGCGCTCGCGTCGCCCGCCTCCCAGTCGAAGATGTGGTTGTCCCGCTTGCCTTCCAGGTCGTCGCGGATGACTGGCACGTCCGCGTCGAGTGCCGTGCGGGCGTCGACGACGGGGTCGAGCGGCTCGTAGTCGACGTCGATCAGCGCGAGCGCGTCCCGTGCGGAGTAACGGTCCTCCGCGACGACGAACGCGACTTCCTGTCCCTGGTAACGAACCTTGTCGGTGGCCAACACGGCCTGCCGGTCGTGGGAGAGGGTCGGCATCCAGGCGAGCCCGCGCTCCTCGAGGTCCGCGCCGGTCAGCACGGCCCGGACCTTCGGGTGCGCCTCGGCCGCGGTCGTGTCGATGGAGGTGATCCGCGCGTGGGCGTAGGGACTGCGCAGCACGGCCGAGTGCAGCATGCCGGGCAGCCGCACGTCGTCGACGAACGTGCCCCGCCCGCGGACGAAACGCGCGTCCTCCTTCCGGGGCATACGCCCGAACCCGGTCACGAGGCCTCCTTGTCGGCGGCCCACTGTATGGCGCGGACGATGTTCTCGTAACCGGTGCACCGGCACAGCTGCCCCGACAGCGCGCTCCGGATGTCCTCTTCGGACGGATCGGGGTTCTCGTCGAGCAGCCAGCGCGCGGTCATCATCATGCCCGGCGTGCAGAACCCGCACTGCAGGCCGTGGCAGGCGATGAAGGCCTCCTGCACGGTGTCCAGCTCGGCGCCGAGGGCGAGCCCCTCGACCGTGCGGATCTCGTGCCCGTCGGCCATGACCGCGAGCACGGTGCAGGACTTCACCGGCACGCCGTCGAGGTGCACCACGCACACCCCGCAGTTGGAGGTGTCACACCCCCAGTGCGTGCCGGTCAGCTCCAGGTCGTCGCGGAGGAAGTGCACCAGGAGCAGCCGGGGCTCGACGTCCCGCACGTACTCCCTGCCGTTGACAGTCACCATGATCCGCATCAGACCCGCCCCACGGCACGGCGCAGCGCCCTGGTGACGAGCTCGCCCGCGAGGTGGCGTTTGTAGTCGGCGGGACCGCGCTGGTCGGCGACCGGCTCGCAGTGATCGGCGGCGATCCGCCCCGCCTCGACGAACCGCGCGTCGGTCGGCGGCCCGCCCGCCAGGAACTCCTCCGCCTCCTCGGCCACGAACCGCGGCGCGCCGAGTGCGGTCAGCCCGATGCCGGCCTCGGCGACTGTTTCGTCCACTATGGTCAGTACTGCCCCTGCGGCGCCGACGGCCCAGTCCCCCGCCCGCCGGTCGACCTTCACGTAGGCACTGGTGGAGGGCCGCACCGGCACGTGGATCTCGACCAGCAGCTCCCGCTGACCCACGACCGTCTCGTATGGACCGAGGAAGAAGTCCCGTGCCGGTACGGTTCTCGCCCCCTCCGGTCCGTGAATCACGAGCGAGGCCCGCAACGCGGCGAACACCGCCGAGAGGTCCTCGGACGGGTCGGCCTGGCACAGCGATCCGCCGACAGTGCCCCGGTTGCGGACGATCGGGTCGGCGATCACCCGCTCCGCGTCGTGCAGGATCGGGAAGTGCGCACCGGCCTCCGGCGCGGTCAGGAGGGCCGCGTGCCTGGTCATCGCGCCGATCACCAGCGCGTCGCCCTCGACACGCACGCCGGCCAGCTCGGTGAGGTCGTTGATGTCCACGAGCGCCTCGGGGTGCGCCAGCCGCAGCTTCATCATGGGCAGCAGGCTGTGCCCGCCCGCGACGATCCTCGACTCCGGTCCGTACTCCGCGAGCAGCGACAACGCGTCCTCGACACTCGTCGCTCTCCGGTACTGGAACACGGCGGGTACCTGCATGCGGACCTCCTCAGACTGCATGTTCCGACGCCGGCGGGCCTCGGGCAATCCGGGGATAAGTATTCCCTTAAGCGCGGCGGGGGCCACAATGTCGCCATGACGCTCACGCAGCTGAGCACGTTCGTGCTGGTCGCCAGGCTCGGTTCGGTGAAGGCCGCGGCGACGGCACTCGGGGTCAGCGAACCCGCGGTGTCGCAGGCACTCGCCTCGCTACGCCAGCAGCTCGGCGACCAGCTCGTGACCAGGGCGGGCGCCAGCATGCGCCTGACCGCCGCGGGCACCCGGCTGCTCCCGATCGCGTCGCAGATGGTCGCGCTCGGCGCGGACGCCGAGGCCGCGGTCCGCGCAGGCAAGGGCGCCCCGAGCCAGTTGCGGGTCGTCGCGTCCGGTGCTGTCATGGAGTTCGTGGCGAACCCGCTGGTGACGGCCTTCGCGGAGGGCCGGAGCGAACGGATCGACGCGACGGTCGGCATGGCCGCGGCCGACGAGATGCCGGTCCTGCTGGCCAACCGCTTCGCCGACGCGGCACTGGGTCCGAACCTGATGCCACGCCCCGACGACGAGATGGTCAGCGAGCCGGTGTTCCGCACGCACCTCGTGGTCGTCGCGGGCGCGGGGGTGTTGCCCGGCAACCCGAAGGGCTGGTCGTGGCTCGTCGACCAGACCGGCACGGAACCGTCGAGCGACAGCGGCCGTCTGCTGCGTCGGTTACACGTGCCGGAGTCCCGGATTCGGGTATTTCCCAACCAGACCGCCGCGTGGGCGGCTGCCGCCGAAGGCACCGGTGTCGCGATCGCGCCGTCCCACCTCGTCACCGGCCGCCTCCGCAGGGGCGAGCTGCGGGTCGTGAACACGGCCTGCACGCCGACCGAGGCGACCTGGTACCTGACCACCCTGTCCCCGGAACGCCGCTCGACGGCCGCGGAGACCTTCCGCCACTACCTGTCGACGGCGACGGCCCTGCGTGTGATGCGGGAGCCCGGCGCGGGCGTGCCCCCGTCGAAGTTCCGCCCACCGGTCTACGTGACGCTGTGGAGCTGACGGCGACGATCAGTTCGTCCGCTTCGTCGGCAGGTGCCGTCCTACGTAACCGACGTACACGCGGCCGGTCGTGGCGGTGCCGTCGAAGTAGTGCATGCGGGGACTGATCATGCCCGACCTGGCGATGCGGAAATGCGCGCCCATGAACTCCTCGCGGGCGGGGTTGACGGCGAACGGTACCGGGAAGACACGCGCGGCGCGGAACTTGTCGTTGTTGTGGACGTCGATGCTCTCGTCGCGTGCGTGTTTGTTCAGCGGGTACGTGTGCCCGCCATCCGGCGGGTTCTCGAGGTAGCCGTGTACGCCGCGAGAACAGACTCCCTCGCTGGTCAGCCGCGCGTAGTCGTCGAGCACGAGCAGTGCGGCCCACGTCTTCCTTGCCCAGGTGCCGATCTGCTCGTGCTGGTCCAGCTCGCGGGCGTTTCCTGGATCACCGGTGAACTCCACGAACTTGAGCTCGTCGAGCCGGCCGACCAGCTCGCCGAACTCCCCCGGCCACCTTCCCTCCTCCTCGTCGGCCGGCATGGACCACGCGGCGGCGCCCCGCCCGAGTGAGGTCAGCTCCCTGCGCAGGTAGGTGACGGTGCGATCGACCTTCATGCGGTCCTCGACCTCGGCCGCGTGTTCCAGCTGCTCGTCCTCCAACCTGCTCGCCAGGTCCTGGTTGTCGCCCTGGAGCTTCTCGATGCGGTCCAGCAGCTCGTGGATGCGGTCCTCGACCGCGGCCTTGCTCTCCTCGGCGCGGGCCGCGGGCCGCCGTTCGACGACGACCGAGGAGGCACTCGCGAGCCGGGCCAGCAGAAGCTCGTCGGCGCGCTGGTCGAAGAGCTTCGCGAGCCGGACTGCGGCCTTCGGCAGCGGGGCCTCGAGTGCGCGTTCCCGCGCCTTCCAACCGAGCAGCCTGGTCAGGTCCTGGTGGTCGTCGCCGACGATCCGCCGCGTGCCGAGCACGCGGTGCCGCAGCGCGTCCTGCGGGTCCGCCGGATCCACCGCGGGCAGGAAGGTGCGCACGGTGCCGGGAGCGACGGCGTGGTCCGGGCCGATGAGCTCGGTGAAGCACGCGGTGGTCGGGCCGTCGAGGACGTAGGTCGCCGCGAGCCCCACGGTGTCCCTGACGAGGTCCTGGACGAGGTCGTGCCACCTGGTGACGGGGATGTCGTCGTTGCCGCCCGCGAGGATCACCAGCCCTCGCCGGTCCGGGTCGCACACGGCGTCCAGCAGCGCCTCGGCGTCCTCCTCCGTCGTGCGGGACGGCACCGGGCCCAGTTCGGCCTCGCCGTCGAAGGCGACCGGGAATGCCTCCAGCAGATTCCTCGCCAGGCCGGGAGTATCCGTCCATTTAACGGAGTCCGGTGACTCGACGTCGAGCCAGATCCACGAATTGTCCTGACGCCGGGGGACGTGCACCGTCAGCTGGCTGACCCATTTGTCGCCACGCCGGTTCTCCGTTATCCGCGCCCGGAGTGACCGCGTGCCGTCCTGTTGGTCGAACTCCAACAGCAGGGCCTCCACGCCATCGGCGAGCCGGACGGTTTCGCCGGTGCGCAGCTCGTCCGCCCGATACCCCCTCTCACGCAACCAGGCGTGGAGCTGCCCGGTCGCCAGCGGGATGACTTTCTCGCGTGGATCCCGGACGTGGAAGAACGTGCGGTAGCCGAGCATGTCCGTGCTCCTCCCAGAAGACTTGTATGGAATAGAAGTCAACGACAAATGGGATTTGTTACCGATTTCCACCGATTGACCGAGCCGGGTGACCGAACGTGACAGTCGTCATCGACAGCCCGTGCGCGGGTCCCCGCGGCCCTCGGTCACCGTGCGGCATTAAGCAATCGGTTACGGTCCGCTTGCGGGTGGCTGACCGCTGTCACGACGATCGAGGTATGGACGGCGGCAACCCACGCATGTACGAGCTGTTCGAGGACGCGCCGAAGACCGGGAAAAGCCCCACCATATGGGCGTTTCCCGCGGTACTCGGCTGGCTGAAGGTGGCGGGCCAGCCGGTCGCCGGACCGTGGCCACCCCACCAGGAGCCGCGGCCCGACCCCGACGACGAGTCACTCCCCGTGGCCGTCCGCGAGCCGGAGCAGCGCCGAGAGCCGGAGCAGTCCTGATGTACCCGGCACGGTTCCGGTACGAGGCGCCGAAAAGCCTCCCCGACGCGCTGGACCTGCTGCGCACCTACGGCGACGAGGCCAAGGTCCTCGCTGGTGGGCAGAGCCTCATCCCCATGGTGAAGCTGCGGTTCGCGACGCCCGAGCTGCTCGTCGACATCAACAACCTGCCGGACCTCGGCTATCACGACGTGCGTGACGGCGCGCTCGAGGTCGGCGCACTGTGCAGGCACGTCGACCTCGAGTTCTCAACCGGGCTCGGGTCCTGGCCGCTCATGGAGTCGGCGGCACCGCTCATCGCCGACCCGATCGTGCGCAACCGGGGCACGCTCGTCGGTTCCCTGTGCCACGCGGACCCGCAGGGCGACTGGGCCTCGGTGCTGCTCGCACTGAACGGCGAGGTCGTGGCGGCGAGCGCGACCGGACGGCGGACCGTCCCGATGAGCGAGTTCGTCACCGGGCCGTTCCAGAACGCCCTGCTGCCGGGTGAGGTCGCGGTAGCGGCACGCGTCCCGGCGCCGACCGGCACGCCGTACGGCCGCTACCTCAAGCTGGAGCGGCGGGTCGGTGACTTCGCGACGGTCGGTGTGGCGGTGGCATTGCAGACCACCGGCGGCACGGTCACGTCGGCGGGCATCGCGCTGACCGGGGTGGGTGCCAACAACATCAAGGCGACGGCCGCCGAGCGGGTGCTGACCGGGCACCCGCTGGAACCGGACGTCGTCGCGGAGGCCGCGCGGCTCGCCGCCGAGGCCGCGAGGCCCAGGACCGACCACCGGGGCAGCGCGGACTACAAGCGCCACGTCGTCGAGACGTTCGTGTCCCGCGCGCTCGGGTCGAGCGTCACCGTTGCGGCATAAGGGGAGGCCATGGAGAAGCGACGCATGACGGTGACGGTCAACGGCGAGGAGCGGGTGGTCGAGGTCGAGCCAAGGCTGCTGCTCGCGCACCTGCTGCGCCAGGGGCTCGGTTTGACCGGCACCCACATCGGTTGCGACACGACGAACTGCGGCGCGTGCACGGTCCTCGTGGACGGCGCCGCGGTCAAGTCCTGCACGATGCTCGCGGTGCAGACCGACGGGCACGAGGTGCGCACGGTCGAGGGCATGGCACAGACCAACCAGCTGCACCCCATCCAGGAGGGGTTCCGCGAGGAGCACGGGCTCCAGTGCGGCTACTGCACCCCCGGCATGATGATGAGCGCGATGGCCCTGCTGCAACGGAATCCCGACCCGACCGAGGAGGACGTCCGCTGGGCGCTGTCGGGAAACCTGTGCCGCTGCACGGGTTACCAGAACATCGTCAAGGCCGTCCTGTGGGCGGCCGCCAGGATGCGGCCAGTGGAGGCGTGACGTGACACGGGAGCGAAGCGCAGGAGCCGCCGCCGGACTGACTGAGGAGTGGGCTCGGGAGCGAGGAACGAGCGTCGAGCGCGGGACGAAGGAAGGAGGCGGCCGCGGATGAGCGAAGCGACCAATTCAACGCAGCTGGATGAGGTACGCATCGGCGGGATCGGCGCCAGCCGCAAGCGGGTCGAGGACGCGCGGTTCATCCGCGGTCGGGGCAGCTACGTCGACGACATCACGCTGCCCGGCATGCTGCACATGGAGATCCTGCGCAGCCCGGTCGCACACGCACGCATCAAGTCGATCGACACCAGCAAGGCGTGGGAGATCCCCGGTGTGCGCCTGGTGCTGACCGGTGAGATGGCCGCACAGCGCAACCTGGCGTGGATGCCGACCCTGTCCTACGACACGCAGGCAGTACTCGCGACCGACAAGGTTCGCTTCCAGGGCCAGGAGGTCGCGTGCGTCGTCGCCGACGACCCCTACATCGCCAAGGACGGCTGCGAGGCCATCGTCGTCGAGTACGAGCCGCTGCCCGCGGTCGTGAACCCGCGACAGGCGATGGCGGAGGACGCCCCGGTCATCCGGGACGACAAGGAGGGCCAGACCGACAACCTCTGCTACAGCTGGGAGGTGGGTGACAAGGAGGCCACGGACCGCGCGTTCGAGCAGGCGGACGTGATCTCCAGGCTGTCGCTGCACTACCCGCGCTCGCACCCGTCCCCCATCGAGAACTGCGGTGCGGTGGCGAGCTTCGACCAGGCGACCGAGAACCTCACGGTCTACATGACCACGCAGGCACCACACATCATCCGCGCGGCGGTCGCACTGGTCGCGGAGCTGCCGGAACACATGATCCGCATCATCTCGCCGGACATCGGCGGCGGTTTCGGCAACAAGGTGCCGGTCTACCCCGGTTACGTCTGCGCGATCCTCTGCTCGATCCTGCTCGGCAAGCCGGTCAAGTGGATCGAGGACAAGTCGGGAAACCTGATCTCGACCGGGTTCGCGCGGGACATGTACTTCGACGGCGAGCTGGCGCTGCGCTCCGACGGCAGGATCCTCGGCGTGCGGTTCCACGCGGACACCGACCAGGGCGCGTTCTTCTCCGACGCCCAGCCGAGCAAGTTCAAGATCGGGCTCGTGCACTCGGCGTTCGCCTGCTACGACGTGCCAACCGGGCACATCACCGCACGCGGCGCGTACACGAACAAGGCGCCGGGTGGTGTCGCCTACCGGTGCTCGTTCCGGGTCACCGAGGCGATGTTCTTCCAGGAACGGCTGATGGCCGCGGCGGCGGTCGACGTCGGTCTCGACCCGGCCGAGTTCCGGCGCCGCAACCTCGTGCGGGACGACCAGTTCCCGTACCGAACCCCGTTCGGCTTCCTCACCGACTCCGGCCAGTACCAGAAGTGCCTCGACCTCGGGCTGGAGGCCATCGGCTACGACCAGTTCCTGGAGGACAAGGAAGAGGCCGCCAAGCGGGGCAGGAGACTCGGCATCGGGATCTCCACGATGACCGAGCCGCTCGGCGCCGGGAACAGCCGCGAGTACGACATCCTCGGCATCAAGATGTTCGACTCCGCCGAGCTGCGCGTTCACCCGACGGGCAAGGCCATCCTGCGGACCGGCGCGAAGACACAGGGCCAGGGCCACGAGACGACGTGGGCGCAGATCGTCGCGCACGAGCTGGGCATCCCGGCCGCGGACGTGCTCGTCGAGGAGGGCGACACGGACACCGCGCCGTTCGGCATGGGCACCTACGCGTCCCGGTCGACACCGGTGGCCGGTGCCGCCGTCGCGATGGTGTCCCGCAAGATCCGCGCCAAGGCACGGAAGCTCGCCGCACACCTGCTCGAAGTGTCCGAAGAGGACATAGAGTGGGAGCTGGGCCGGTTCTACGTCCGCAGCGCTCCGGCACGCGGGGTGTCCATCCAGGAGTGCGCGGCCGCCGCGTACGGCAACATGCCAGACGGCATGGAACCGGGCCTGGAGAACAACGCCTACTACGACCCGCCCAACCTGACCTGGCCGTTCGCGTGCTACATCGTGACCGTCGAGGTCGACCCGGAGAGCGGCGTGTGGGACGTGCTGCGCGTGGTCGCGGTCGACGACTGCGGGGTCCGCATCAACCCCATGATCGTCGAGGGGCAGATCATGGGCGGCCTCACCGAGGCGTACGCGATGTCGAACATGCAGTTCATCACGTTCGACGCGGACGGCAACTGCGTCGGCTCGAACTACATGGACTACCTGCTGCCGACCGCCTGGGAGACACCGGGTTTCGAGCTGCACGAGGTCACGACGCCGTGTCCGCACCACCCGCTCGGCGCCAAGGGTGTCGGCGAGTGCGCGGCGGTCGGCGGCCCGGCCGCGTTCGTGAACGCCGTCATGGACGCCCTGTCCGACACCGGGGTCCGCAACATCGACATGCCGGTGCTGCCCGACCGCGTGTGGGAGGCGATCGCCACCGGACAGGACGTCTCGGGTGCACCGCCGGTGAGGAACGACTGACATGCTGATCACCAGTGACTTCGAGGTGCCGCAACCGGTCGAGCGCGTGTGGGACTACCTGCTCGACGTGCCGCGCATGGCGCCGAACCTGCCGGGTACCGAACTGACCGAGGTCGTGGACGAGGACAACTTCAAGGGCCGGGTCAGCGTGAAGATGGGCCCGGTGTCGCTGCGGTTCGCAGGCACGGCACAGATCGCCGAACGCGACGAGGCCGGCAGGCGGGTCGTGCTGAACGCGTCGGGCGCCGAGGAACGCGGCAAGGGCCAGGCGTCGATGCGGCTGACGGCGACGCTCGTGAAGGCGGGCAGCGGCACGCGGATCGCGGTCGAGCAGGACCTCACGATCGCGGGCGCCGCCGCGCAGTACGGCCGAGGCATGATCACCGACGTGACCAACGTCCTGTTGGGACGGTTCGCGAGCAACATCGCCGAGGACATCCCGCGCTGGGCCCGTGGCGAGGAACGCACGGGCTCGGCAGGCTCGGTGAGCGGTCTCGCGATCGGCGTCGCCGCGACGATGACCGCGCTGAGACGGGTGTTCTGGCGGTTCTTCGGGTCGAACGCCCGTCGCCGGGCGACCAAGGGAGCATGACATGGCTCTGTGGTGGGTAGGTGCGATCGTGTTGCTGGTCGTCGTGCTGCCGGTCGTGATCGCGTTGCTGAACCGGATCCTCGCGGCGGTGGAACGCATCCGGGACGCGGCCGACGACATCCTCGCCGACGGCGTCGCGTTGGACGACGGTCTCGAGCCGGTGCCCGCGCTGCTGGCGACGACCGACGAGACGATCAAGGAAGTCCAGGTCGGCGCGGTGCGCTACGCCGGCAGCGTGCAGAAGCTCTTGGAGGGGTAATGCCTGCCGTAGCGTGGGTCACGCTCGTGGCCGCCGCACTGATCATCGGACTGACCGCGGTCGCGCTGCTGCGCGTGATCGTCCACCTGCGACACGTCGCCGGGACGCTCGACGCGGTGATCGGCGGCGTCGAGTCGATCGCGGCACGCACCAGCACGGTGCCTGCCCGGCTGACCTCGGTCAACGCCAACCTGAAACCGGTCCGCGACTGGTGCGAGGGGGTGTGACATGTCGGGTTGGGTTCTCGGCATCGTCATCGGCCTGGTCGTCGTGGTGGCGGTCGCCGCGCTGGTGACGCCGATCATCCTGCTGGCGCGGCGGATCGCCGGACAGGCACCACGCATCAACGCGGCACTGATGAAGGCGGAGGTCAACACCGCGCCGCTGGGTGCGCTGACGACGACGATCGACCACGCGGAGACCATCGTCGCCGGTCTGGCGCGCGGCCGGGCACGGCTCGGAGGGTGAGATGACGGACAACGAGTACTGGGCGTTGGTACTGATACTGGGCGCGGTCGTGATCGTGGCCGTCGTCGCGTTGCTGAGCCTCCTGGTGTACTTCGTGAAGCTCGTCGACACACGGGTGGCGGAGGTCAGGTACACGCTGGAGTCCGTGGCGGAGAACACGGAGAAGGCCGCGCTGATCCCGGCGACGGCCGACAAGGTGGACGCCGTGCTGGCGGAAGGCCTGCAGCACCACCTGTTCCTGGGCCGAGCGGTGGGCGGTGCGTGATGGTCTTCCTGACGGTGCTGGAGATCGTGGTGCTGATCGCGGGTCTCGCGTTCTTCCTGTTCTGGCTCGGCTCGCTGCTGACGAGGATCGCGGAGAACCTGGAGGCCGCAGAGGAGTCGGTGCGCCAGATCCGCGGCCACGCGGGCGACATCGTGCCAGGCGTGGAACACATCAACCGCACGGGCAAGGTCGTGGCGAGCGCACTGCCGCTCCTGTACGGCTTCGCGGAGCGGATCGTGGCTGGTGCGTCGACCACCCCGACACGGGGACCGGCCCGTCCGGCGTCGGGCACGAGGCGCTCGCGTCTACATGAGACAGTCGGCTACCGGTCGAGGTGATCAGACTCGGCTCGGCGGCGGGCTACCTCTTCGAAGGCCCGCGTCTGCTCGGCGGCTGGACCCCGCCGAGCAGGCCGGGTGTCTACGTGATCATGTACCGGCTGCCGTCCTCGTCGCGCTACGCGGTGGTCTACGCCGGGCAGGCCGACGACCTGTCGAAGGCGGGTTTCCCCTTCCGCCACCCCAAAAGCCCGTGCTGGACAAGGCGTGCGGGCGACAAGTGGCAGATCCACGTCGCCTGGTTCGAGATCCCCGGCGACACCCGCCCCCACCGCGAACAGGTCGTCGCCGAGCTGATCACCATGTACAGCCCCCACTGCAACTCGGAACGTTTCGACAACACGTGGCGCCCGGAGTGGATAGGGTCGGCTGATGTGGTGTCCCGACCTCCCCATCGTGACTGACCGGCTCGTACTGCGCACCTTCTCCCTGACGGACATCGAATCCGTGTGGGCCTACATGCGGTTACCCGAGGTGGGACAGTACATGTTGTGGTCGGCCCGCGACCGGGAGCAGAGCAGCGAGGCGCTCGACCGGATGGTCGCCGAGACCGGGCTCGAGAAGGACGGCGACTACCTCACCCTCGCCGTCACCGTGGACGGCGTGGTCATCGGCCACGCGGAGCTGGGGCTCGTCAGCGCGGAGCACCGCCAGGGTGAGATCGGGTACGTACTCCACCCGGAACACCAGGGACGCGGGTACGCCACCGAGGCCGGCCGCGAGATGGTCCGGCTCGGGTTCACCGAGATGAACATGCACCGGATCATCGGCCGCTGCTCGGCACGCAACGTCTCCTCAGCCAACCTGCTGCGACGTCTGGGAATGCGGCAGGAAGCCCATTTCGTCGAGTGTCGCATGGTCAACGGCCAGTGGCGCGAGGAGCTGGTCTTCGCCATGCTCCAGCGCGAGTGGTCAGGCCAGAACCGGTAGCAGGCGAAGGAAGTCAGGCAGGTCGGCGGCGGGCAGTACGGCATCGACGTACGGGTCCGCCGCCATCATCGCCACCGAGCGGCCGGTGCCGTGCGGGTTGACCCAGACGATGCGGTGGCTCAGCCGGGAAAGCCGGTCCAGCGCCGACACCAGCAACGACGGCTCGCCGCGGTCCAGGCCGTCGGAGCAGATGAGGACGGTCGCACCCCGCGACATGCCCCGGCGGGCCCAGCCGCGGACGAACGCGTCGACCGACGCGCCGATCCGCGTGCCACCCTCCCAGTCGGCGACCGTGCCACCGGCCAGCCGCAACGCCTCGTCCACCGACCGGGACCGCAGCACCCGCGTCAGGTACGTCAGCCGCGTGCCGAAGCAGAACACCTCGACCCGCCGCGTCGAGCGGCCCGTCGTGTGCGCGAACTGCAGCAACGTCCGCGAGTACGACGCCATCGAGCCCGACACGTCCAGCAGCAGCACCAACCGGCGTGGGCGCACCCGCCGCTCCCGCCACCGCAGCGACACCGGCTCACCCTGTGTCCGAAGCGAAGCCCGCACCATCCGGCGCAGGTCCAGCACGCGGCCCGACGACGACGGCCCCAGCCTGCGGGTTCGGCGGCGCGGCGGGGTCAGCCGCAACCGCGCGAGGATCCGGCGCAGCTCGGCGAGTTCCTCCGGCGTGCACGCGGAGAACGACCGCTGCCGCGAGACGTGCACCGCGGACGCCGCGAGTCCCAGCGACTCCTGCTCGACCTCGTCGGCACCGGGTTCCACCGACGGCACCACGAACGTCCCGAACACCCCAGCGGGCACCTGTCGCAGCGTGACGACCGTGGGCGCGGCGGGGAAGTCGAGGAAGTACTGCCGGAACACCTCGTCGTACACGGGGAGGTCCGCGTGCCTGCTCACGAGCGTGCACCGGCCACCCCAGTACAGGTCGACGAGGTCGGTCGGGTCGAGGCACGCGGCGGCCGCGCAGAAGACGTCGGCGTCGCCGGTCCCGACCACGATCCCCGCCGACCGCAGCGCCCGGGCGAACCCCACCAGCAGCCCGACGAAGTCAGGCATCGGAGACGATCTCGCCGAGGGACTCCCGCACCAGCGCCAGGTCGTCGTGCTCCTTCACCACGGCGCCGATGGTGTCCGCCGCGATGCCGCGCGAGAGCGTCGGTGCGCCGAGGAACTCGAGCGTCCGCGCCCAGTCGATGGTCTCGGCGACACCCGGTGGTTTGACCAGGTCCATCTCCCGCAGCCGGGTCACGGCCGACACCACCGAGCGCGCCAGTGCGTCGGAAACCGACGGCGACCGCAGCAGGACGATCTCGACCTCGCGGTCGAAGGACGGGTAGTCGATCCAGTGGTACATGCAGCGCCGCTTCAGTGCGTCGTGCAGCTCACGGGTCCGGTTCGACGTCAGCAACACCAGCGGTGGCCGTTCACACGAGACCGTACCGACCTCGGGGATGCTGATCTGGAAGTCGGACAGCACCTCCAGCAGGAACGCCTCGAACTCGTCGTCCGCCCGGTCGATCTCGTCGATCAGCAGCACCGCCCGGTCGCCGGCACGCACGGCTCGCAGGAGCGGCCGTTCCAGCAGGAACTCGGGGCCGAACAGGTCGGTGGCGTCGGACGCACGCAGGTGCAGCAGCTGGCGCGAGTAGTCCCACTCGTAGAGCGCCTGGTTCGTGTCGATGCCCTCGTAGCACTGGAGCCGGATCAGCTCGCGGCCCAGCACCGAGGCCAGTACCTTCGCGATCTCGGTCTTGCCGACCCCGACCTCGCCCTCGAGGAGCAGCGGCCGCTCCAGCGACAGCGCCACGTGCACGGCCGTCGCAAGACCGCGTTCGGCCAGGTAGCCGCCCTGCCGCAGTGTCTCGGTCAGCGAGACAACGGCTCCAGTCGGTGTCGGATGGGTCGCATCGCTCATCCGCCGACCGCCTCCTTCCGGCGTCGCGTGCTCGTCACTCGTTCCTCGCTCCCGAGCACGCTCCCTGGTCAGTCCGGCGGAGGGCTCCTTCACTCCGCTCCCGAGCGTTGCTCGGCGAGCAGGTCGGCGACGGTGTTCCCACCCAGCTTGCCCTCGCGTTCGAGCTTCGAGCGCCACGCGGCACGCAGGTCGTCGTCGACTTCGTCGAAGCCGACGTGTCTCATCGCCTTGCACGCCTTGCCGTGCCCGTGTTGTGGCAGCTCAGCAGCGGTCTGCTCGCGGGCATGCCAGATGTCCCGCAGCACCGAAAGCGCCTCGTCGCGTGCTCCAGTCATCCCACCAGGCTAGGCGGAGGGTGACCGCCGGTCACCCGTCCGTTAATCGATCGCTTATTATCAGCTCGCCGGAACCGGTTCCAAATTTAGGGTCAGACCTCTTGTCGAGTGGTCTGGACCATGGCACTCTTTGTTGTCATACACAACAAACACGAGCGTCGGCGGTGACAAGGATGTCCACGCACCCCTCTCGACGATCACGTTTCGCTCTCTCCCTCGCGGCCGGACTCACCACGATGGCAGCCGTGCTGAGCCCGGCGGGGACCAACACCGCGCTGGCGGCGGGAGCCGACAACAGCGCGAACGACGTCGGCATCGCGGCGACCACGTTCGCCGACGAGTTCAACGCTCCGGCAGGCACGCCGGTCGACGGCTCCAAGTGGAACATGGAGACCGGCGACAACGTCAACAACCACGAGCGGCAGTACTACACGAACTCGACAAGCAACGCCGTGCACGACGGCCAGGGCAACCTGGTCATCACCGCGCGGCGCGAGAACCCCGGCAACTACAACTGCTGGTACGGCCGGTGCGAGTACACCTCCGCCCGGCTCAACACGTCCGGCAAGTTCAGCCAGGCCTACGGCACCTTCGAGACCCGGCTCAAGATGTCGCGCGGCCAGGGCATGTGGCCCGCGTTCTGGCTGCTGGGCGGCGGCAACTGGCCGAACGACGGCGAGATCGACGTCATGGAGAACGTCGGCTTCGAGCCGAACACCGTGCACGGCACGATCCACGGCCCCGGGTACTCCGGCGGCGAGGGCATCGGCGCCGGCTACTCGATCGGCTCGCCGTTCGCGGACGGCTTCCACACCTTCCGCATCGAGTGGTCGCCGAACAAGATCGTCTGGAAGGTCGACGGAAACACCTACCAGACAAGGACTCCGTCGGACCTCGGCGGCGACCGGTGGGTGTTCGACCATGGGTTCTTCCTGATCCTGAACCTGGCGGTCGGCGGCTACTGGCCGGGTGACCCCAACTCGAGCACCCCGATGCCGAACACGCTGACGGTCGACTACGTGCGTGTCACCAACGACCAGTCCGGCGGCGGCGGCGGTGGCGGCCGGATCACCGGCATCGGCGGCAAGTGCGTCGACGTGGCCGGCGCGTCCAGTGCCAACGGCACGGCGGTGCAGCTCTACGACTGCAACGGCACCGCCGCGCAGCAGTGGTCCGTGAACTCCGACGGCACGATCCGCGCACTGGGCAAGTGCCTGGACGTCACCGCCGCGGGCACTGCCGACGGCACGAAGATCCAGCTGTACGACTGCAACGGCTCCAACGCACAGAAGTGGCGCGTCGAGGCGGCCAAGGACATCGCGAACGTCGGGGCCAACAAGTGCCTCGACGCGACCGGCGGCAGCTCGGCCAACGGCACACGCCTGCAGATCTGGACCTGCACAGGTGCGGCGAGCCAGAAGTGGACCGTGGGCTGAGACCCTTGTAGACACGGCGACGGGTGCTGCACCGGCATGGCGGCACCCGTCGCCGCTCCAGGAGACCGCCCCGGAAGCCCTAGGCTCTCCTCCATGATGGAGGAGACGCAGGCGCCCTGGCAGGCGCGGGAGAAGCTGTCGATCACGTCGGTGCGGGCGATCGTCACCGCGCCGGAGGGCACCCCGCTGGTCGTGGTGCGGGTGGACACGTCGGAACCGGGCCTCTACGGCCTGGGCTGCGCGACATTCACCCAGCGGTTCCACGCGGTGGCGGCGGCCGTCGACCGGCACGTGGGGCCCATGCTGATCGGCCGCCACCCCGCCGACATCGAGGACATCAACCGCCTCGTGCACCTGTCGTCGTACTGGCGCAACGGTCCCGTCCTGAACAACGCACTGTCCGGTGTGGACCAGGCGCTCTGGGACATCGCGGGCAAGCGCGCGGGCATGCCCGTGTACGAGCTGCTCGGCGGCCGGGTCCGCGCCGCGGCGGACACCTATCTCCACGCGGCGGGACCGACGATCCCCGAAACACTGGAACACGCGTCGTCCCTGATCGAGGACGGCTACCGGCACGTACGCCTGCAGACGGGCGGCCCGGGTCTCGGCACCTACGGCGCCCCAGGCACCCCGGGCGGCTATCCGCTGTCCCCGTACCCGGACGGCTGGGACGTGAACCGGTACCTCGCGGTGACCCCACGCCTGTTCGAGCAGGCCCGTTCGGTACTCGGCGACGAGGTCGAGCTGCTGCACGACGTCCACTCCAGGCTGACGCCGAAGCAGGCGGTGGTGCTGGCGCGGGCGCTGGAGCCGTACCGGCTGTTCTTCCTTGAGGACGTGGTCGCGCCGGAGCACTACGACCGGCTGCCGTGGGTGGTGTCCGAGTCCCCGGTCCCGATCGCCGTCGGGGAACAGCTTTCCTCGCTGACGGACGCGGCCCGGCTGGTGCAGACCCACGGGACCGACCTGCTGCGCGTACACGTCTCGACGGTCGGCGGCCTGTCCGCGTGCCGGAAGCTGGTGGCGTTGTGCGAGCTGAACGGCGTTCGCACGGCGTGGCACGGCCCAGGTGACGTGTCCCCGGTGGGGGTGGCGGCGAACATCGCCCTCGACGTGACGACGTCCGCGTTCGGCATCCAGGAGGGCCACGTCTACAACGACGCGACCCACGAGGTCTTCCCCGGCACCCCGATCGCGGTGAACGGCTACCTGTACCCGTCGGACGCGCCCGGCTGGGGCGTCGACGTCGCCGAGGAGGAAGCGGCGAAGTACCCGCCGGAGACCCACCTCCACGAGCGCTGGGCCGCGCGGGTGCGCCGCCCGGACGGCGGGCTGGAGGCCCCGTAGCCGTTACGCTGGGTGCGTGCTGGAGTTCAAGGTCCTCGGTCGGTTGCGGGTGGTGGTCGACGGGCGGGACGTGCCGGTGACAGGCGCGGTCGACCGGATCCTGTTGATGGGGCTGCTGGTCAACGCCAACACGGCCGTCGATCCGGTCGAGATCGTCGGGAGCGTGTGGGACGAGGAGGCCGACCTGGCCGCCAGTGTGCGGGAAAGCGTCGGTCGCCTCGAGGCCCTCGTCGACGGGTTGCCCGGCACGACCCGGTTGCGACCGCAGAGTGGCGGCTACCGGCTCTCCGTCAACGAGGGACTGATCGACTACTGCCAGGCCAAGGCCATGTATCGGCAGTCGAAGCACCACACGCCCATGCACAGCGCCGAGCTGCTGCGGGATGCCTTCGCACTGTGGCCGGAGACGTTCGAGCCCGACGTCGCCTGGTCGCGGGAGGTGGACGCGCTCATGCGGTCGATCGTCGACGACCTCGACGCAGCCGTCCGGACGATCAGCAGGAGCAGCCCTGTCCTGCCGGACGACTACGTCGAGTAGGGAACTCAGCCCTGGGCGATGTTGACCATCCAGCTGATGCCGAACTTGTCGGTCAACATGCCGAACTCGTCGCCCCACATCTGCTTCTCCAGTGGCACGGTCACCGTCGCGCCCTCGGAGAGCCTGTTCCAGTGGCCACGCAGCTCGTCCGCGTCGTCGCCGCTCAGCGACACCGCGATGTTGTTGCCCGGCTGGTGCGGCTGGCCTGGTGGGTTGTCGGCGCCCATGATCGTGTAGCCGCCCGGCGTCTCGAGCATGCCGTGCATGATCTTGTCGGCCTGTTCCTCCCCGCCGAACTCGCCGAACGTGTTCAGCGCCAGCGTGCCGCCGAACACCTGCTCGTAGAACTCCATGGCCTGCCGTGCGTTGCCGGCAAAGCTGATGTACGGGTTGAGCCTCGATGCCATGACCCGGGATACTCGCAGATCAACCGGGTCACGACAACGGGGTCAACACGACCGTGAACGAGGTCTTCCTCAGCGTGAGCGTGTATTCGGGCAACGCACCCGGACCACACGAACCGGTGCCGATTCCCTGGTGACCCACGTCGATGGTCAGCCACAGACCGTCACCGGGGACCAGCTCGTTGCGGTGCGTCGCCGCGGCGAGGTCGGCGTCCGTCCACCGGCGGACGGTCAGGCCGAACTGGCCGTCGACCCGCAGCCCGCGCCCGAGGGTGTCCGTGAGTGTCGCCCAGCGGACGTCCGCGCGCCTGCCGTTCTCCTGCGGGCGGACGTACGGCGTCTGCATACCATCCACAGTGGACTCGAACCGGCCTACCCACGTCGCGAGGCCGGTGTCCGGGTACGCCTCACCCGGCCCCCGGCCGAACCACGTGACCTGGTCCAGTTCGGCAGGCAGCGGCAGGGTGACCGCGAGCTTCGCGATGGGTTCCGGCCACTCGCCGTCCGGCTCGACGTGCACGGTCAGCGCGAGCCCGTCACCGGCCGACGCCCACTCGCAGGTCACGCGGGCGCCGCGTTGCCACGCCGGGGCGGCGGTCCGCTCCCGCACCACGAGCGTGCCGGCGGCCGACACCTCGTCGAGCCGGTGCGTCAGCCGGTGCAGGCCGAGCGCCTGCCACGTGTCGTGCAGCCGGGCGCCCTCGCCCCGGTCGTTGTCGGTCGGCGCCCGCCACAACGCCAGGTGTGGCGGGCCGATCGCGAGACCGCCGAACGAACGCAACCGGCCGAAGCGGTCGAACTCCCCCGGACCGAAGGAGAATCCGTGATCAGTCTGTTGTGGACGGTCGATGCCCGCGGGAACCACGAAGGGAGCTTCCGAGGGCCTGCGTTGCGCCCACGCGACCTCGTGTCCGGCCGGCGCCCACGGCTGGTCCTCGGCCAGCACGGCACGCACGGTCAGCCATGTCTCGCCGTCGACCGGGGGCAGCTCCGCCGAGTCGAGCACACCCGACCGGTCACCGGCGGTCCACTCGAAGCGCAGCGGCGGCAC
Source organism: Actinophytocola oryzae (assembly GCF_004364325.1). Lineage (GTDB taxonomy): Bacteria > Actinomycetota > Actinomycetes > Mycobacteriales > Pseudonocardiaceae > Actinophytocola > Actinophytocola oryzae. Next base: position 295,701 of record NZ_SOCP01000005.1, read on the forward strand.
CGGCCGCAGCTCGTCGACCACGAGTCGATCATCCACAAAGGACAACCGGACCGGCTCGTACGCCTTCTTCAGGTCCAGCAGCCCCGGCGACGGCGTGCGATCGGGGAACAACAGCCCGTCGACGACGAAGTTCCCGTCGTGGATCGGCTCGCCGTAGTCGCCGCCGTACGCGTACTCGTGCACGGGATGGCGCAGGCCGTGGTCGATCCACTCCCACACGAACCCGCCCGCGATGCGCGGATGCCTGTCGAACAAGGCGACGTACTCGGCGAGGCCGCCCGGCCCGTTGCCCATGGCGTGGGCGTACTCGCACTGCAGGAACGGGATTCCCGGCTCCTGCCCGATCCTGTCGACCTCCGCGTGCGGCGCGTACATCCGGCTGTACACGTCGACGTACTCGCACGCCGCGTCGCCCTCGTAGTGGATCGGCCGCGACGGGTCGCGTTCGCGGGTCCACTCGGCCATCGCCGCGAGGTTCGCGCCGGTGTGGCTCTCGTTGCCGAGCGACCACAGGATGATGCTCGGGTGGTTCTTGTCGCGCTCGACGGTCCTGCGCATCCGGTCCACATAGGACCCACGCCACTCCGCGACGTCCGACGGGTTCTTCTCCCAGCCGGAGAACGTGAACCCGTGGGTCTCCAGATCGCACTCGTCGATCACCCACAGCCCGTACTCGTCGCACAGGTCGAGGAACGCGGGGTGCGGCGGGTAGTGGCTCGTGCGGACGGCGTTGACGTTGTGCCGCTTCATGAGCAGCACGTCCTCGATCATGGTCTCGCGTGGCACGGCCCGGCCGTGGTCAGGGTGGAACTCGTGCCGGTTGACCCCGCGCAACGCCACGGGTTCGCCGTTGACGAGCAGCACCCCGTCCGCGATGGACACCGTGCGGAACCCGACGCGTAATCGCACGCTCTCCGAGTCGGTCGCCACGACCGCGTCGTACAGCCTCGGCCGCTCGGCACTCCACGGCTCGACCGGCACGGTGACCGCGTCACCGGTGAACGCCGTGATCCCCAACTCGGGTACCGACACCGCGGCACGTGCCGACGCGTCGACCAGCAGCGTCCCCTGACCGTCCGAATAGGACGCGTGGACGAACACGTCGTCGAGGTCGCCGCGTACCTCCAGCGTCACCGACCGGAAGATGCCGGGCAGCCACCACTGGTCCTGGTCCTCGAGGTAGCTCGCCGCCGACCACTGGTGCACCCGCACGGCCAGCACGTTGCGCCCCCGCGCCGGGGTGACGTCGAACTCCGCGGGCAGCCGCGAGCCGGTGAAGAAGCCCAACTCGGTGCCGTTGAGCCAGACTCTGGCACACGACTCGACGCCCTCGAAGCGCAGCACCACGTGCCGACCGGTGAACTCCGCGGGCAGGTCGAACCCGATCCGGTAGTCACCGGTCGGGTTCTCCTCCGGCGGGTGCGGCGGGTCGACCGGGAACGGGTAGACCACGTTGGTGTACCAGGGAGTGCCGTGCCCGTGCCGGGGCCAGTGCGCGGGCACGGCGAGCGTGCCCCACGCACTGTCGTCGAACTCGGGGTCCACGAAGTCCGCCGGGACGTCCGCGACGGGTGACAGTCGGAACCGCCAGTCACCGTCGAGGGACAGCCGGGGCGCCGACGTGTGCAGGAGCGCCCTCGGCGCGCGAATCCCTTCGTGCGGCGCGAAGTCGTCGTAGTAGCTCACAGCGCTCCCGGCTTGATGTCGACGAGGTGCTCTGGCGAGAATCCGAGCAACGCGTCGGCCGAGGACGTGTCGATCGGCACCGCCCGCCCCGGCAGCGACGCACGCACCGGCACGCCGGGCAGGTAGCGGGCGAGGAGGTCCTCGGTGGGGAACGGCGAGAGCGTCTCGGGTGCGGCGACGTAGACCGCGTGCGCGCCCGTGACGTCCTCGGTGACGCCGAGCCAGCACGCCAATGCGGCGTCGCGGTAGTCGAGGTAGGCCCACAGCACGCTCGCGCCGGAGCCCGGGTCGTCGCGGTAGTCCGCGATCGGCTCGGCCTCGAAGAACTCCGGCGTGCCGAGCATGGGGAACCGAAACGCGACGACGGCCATACCGTCACGGCGCGCGACCATCTCGGCGGTCGCCTCGTCGGCCTGTTTGGACAGCGCGTACGGGTCGGCGACCTGCAGTGGCATGGCCTCGTCGACCGGCACGTAGTCGGGCACCGCGGGCTTGGGTGAGAACGGCAGCCCGGTGATCGAGAGGCTGCTCGCGATCACCGCCCGCCGCACGCCGGCCCGCGCCGCCTGGTCGAGGACGACGAACGTCGAGGCCGCGTTGCCGACGAACACCTTCTCGGGTGCGTCGAGCCCGGGCTGCGGGATAGCGGCGAGGTGGATGACGGTGTCGACGCCGACCATGGCCTGCGCGACCAGGTCGACGTCGTCGGCGCCGCCGGTGAAGAACGTTTCAATGCCGCCTGGGTCGCGGCGGTCAAGCCCGACCACGGCAACGCCCCGTGCCGCGAGAACGCGCAGCACAGCACTGCCGAGCCGGCCAGCCGCCCCGGTGACCAGGACCCGGCTCGGTACGTGGCTCATCGCGGTCAGCATAGGTAATTTCGCGACCGGCGGCCAAGATGCCACCCTCCGTGCCGGCCTGCTCACCGCACTGAGGGTGCTTCGACAGTTGAAACCCGCGCCTCGCCGCGGCACCTGCCCGACCGCACCTGATCCTCGGCCTACCTCCGCAGGTGATGCCGGGCACTGCGCGCCCGGCACCCGCGCAGCGGGCGCCACCTCCCCGAACGCAACCTGCACGCGCCACCACCGCACACACCCCTCGGCGGACCCAAGCCCAGCGTCACGAAGGGCCCCGTCAGTGCACCCACAAGCACACGGACAACGCCGCGCTACAGCTCCACCCGCATCACGACCCGGCGTTTGCTCGGCCTGCTGACCTCGGTGAACCCGGCATCCGCGAGGGCGTTGGCCGACCCGACATGCAGCTCACCCCAGGTGATCTCCCGCGCCGGATTGGTGATCATCCCGTACGCCTCGAGTGCCCTCGCCCCTCGTTCGCGTGCGAACCCGACCGCGGCGGCGGCCAGTACGCCGGAGACCCCGCGCCGCCGGTAGCCGACGCGGGTGATCAGGCATGCGATGACCCACACCCCGTCGTCCGCCTTGTCCTCGGTACGGCCCGCCCACGGCAGGCGGCTGTTCAGCAGCCCCGGGAAGGCGGTCCTCGGCTCGACCGAGCACCAACCGACGGGCTCGCCGTCCAGGTAGGCGACCAACCCACTGGTCGGCCGGTCGCCCGGCTGCTCACAGGCGGTCTGCTCACGCAGCCGGTCGGCCCGTTCCCCGTCGCCCACCTCGGCCCAGCGGCGGCCGGGGAGCTTGAACCTCTGGCAGTAGCACGGCGCGCCGTGGCACCGCGCCGAACCGAGCACTGCCGTCAGGTCCGTCCACGAGGCCTCGTTGGCAGGCACGACGACGATCATTCTTCCAGGGTAGCCAGAAGTCTTGCCAGCACGGGGGAATGGTTGCGCACCGACCACGCGAGCGCCATCTCCCACGGCGGCAGGTCCTCGACGAGCGGGCGGTACACGACAGCGGCCTCGTCGGTGTGCGGGGTCGGCGCGATCAGCAGCGACACGCCCAGGTTCGCGGCCACCAGCGCCGCGATCGTCTGCACGTCGACGGCCTCCTGCACGATGCGCGGGCTGAACCCGGCCGCCCGGCAGTACCCGACGATCGTGTCGTGCACGGCCGGGCCCGCGTCCCGTTCGTAGAACACGAACGACTCGTCCGCCAGGTCCGCGAGGGACACCCGCGCACGGTCGGCCAGCGGGTGGCCGCCCGGCAGCGCGGCGAAGAGCCGGTCGTGGGAGACCGTGCGCAGTCGCAGGTCCGGCGTGTGGACCGGCGGTCTCAGCAGGGCCGCGTCGATGCGGTCGTCGGCGAGCGCGTCGAGCTGCCGCAACGTCGTCATGGCCGTGACCTCCACCCGCACCTCGGGCGCCTCGGCGCGGAAGGTGCGGATCAGCCCCGGCAGCGCGGCGAACGTGGCCGACTGGACGAAGCCGACACGCAGCACCCCCAGTTCGCCCCGGTGGGCCCGGCGGGCGGCGGCGGCCACCTCGTCGGCCCTGCGCACCAGGTCCCGCGCACCCGCAAGGAACACCTCGCCCGCCGGGGTGACCTCGCCGACGCCGATCACCCTTACCGGACCGCGTACTCCGGAGCAACTCGAGACCGCGATGGCGGCCGCCGACATCAAACTCTCCGCCGACCACGTGGCCCGACTGGACCAGGCAGGCGCCTGATTTGTCCTCAGAAGATTCCGGCACGGTTGACGGTATGTCACCTCAACCGTGCCGGACGCATATCCGGATAATTCTCCACGACCACGCGGTGTCGTTCGCCCGTGCATATGCAACCGAACGAGTTAGACCATTGTGGTGAACGAGTCGTGATCGCCCATCATCCGGTTGAGGCGCACCGCTACACGATCGCCCTATCAAGTCGCCCGTTCGGTGCATTCCGGTCCACTCTGACGGTTGGATCGATGGTTGTATCCATGTGTTCGAGTGAAACGATCTCAGTTTTTGGACGTTTTCCGTCCCACACCAGTGGTCACCCTCTTGGTCGACTATGGACTTTCCCCATCGGGTGCTACGAATGAGAGGTCCCAGAAAAGATCAATTTCTCCCGCTTGAGTGCGTGATTGGTGGTGTGCGTTGTGACGGTGACGGAACCGGTGGCGCCCGGTGTCGAGGCCAACGGTGAGCGTCCGCAGCGGAGCCTTAATACGGCTGCCGCGCGGAACCTGGCCACGACGAAGAAGTCCGTCCCCCAGATGCAGGGCGTGTCGTCACGGTGGCTCCTGAAGATGCTGCCGTGGGTGGAGGTCTCCGGCGGCACCTACCGCGTGAACCGCCGCCTGACCTACTCCGTCGGCGACGGACGGGTCACCTTCACCGGCACCGGCAGTGGGATCCGGGTGATTCCCGCCGAGCTCGGTGAGCTGCCACTGCTGCGCGGCTACGTGGACGACGAGGTGCTCGACGCACTGGCCGCGGGCTTCGAGCAGCGCGAGTTCTCCGCGGGGGACACGATCGTCGAGTTCGGACACCAGTCCAACGAGGCGTTCCTCATCGCGCACGGCAAGGTCCAGAAGATCGGCCCCGGCCCGTACGGCGACGAGTCCGTGCTGGACACACTGGCCAACGGCGACCACTTCGGCGACGAGACCCTGATCGACCCGCAGAGCATGTGGGAGTACTCGGTCAAGGCGACCACGGCGTGCACGGTCCTGATGCTGCCGCAGCCCGCGTTCGACGCGGTGCTCGACCGCTCGGAGACGCTGCAGGCGCAGGTCGAGGCCTTCCGAGCAGGGCTGGGTGCCGAGCAGAACCCGCACGGTGAGGCGGCCATCCAGCTGGCCTCCGGCCACGTGGGCGAGACGGAGCTGCCCGGCACGTTCGTCGACTACGAGCTCGAGCCGCGCGAGTACGAGCTCTCCGTCGCGCAGACGGTGCTCCGCGTCCACACCAGGGTGTCCGACCTCTACAACGAGCCGATGGACCAGGTCGAGCAGCAGCTGCGGCTGACCATCGAGGCCCTGCGCGAACGCCAGGAACACGAGATGATCAACAACCCGGACTTCGGGTTGCTGCACAGTGCCGAGCTTTCCCAGCGCCTGCACACCCGCTCGGGTCCGCCGACGCCGGACGACCTCGACGACATGCTGGCGACGGTGTGGAAGAACCCGGGCTTCTTCCTCGCCCACCCCCGCACGATCGCCGCGTTCGGCCGGGAGTGCAGCCGTCGGGGCGTCTACCCCGACACCATCGACGTCAACGGCAACCGCGTGCCCGCGTGGCGCGGCATCCCGATCTTCCCGTGCGGCAAGATCGGCGTCACCGAGCAGCGCACCAGCTCGATCATGCTGATGCGTACCGGCGAGGAGAGCCAGGGCGTGATCGGCCTGCACCAGACCGGCATCCCCGACGAGTACCAGCCGGGCCTCTCGGTGCGGTTCATGAACATCAACGAGCAGGCGATCACGTCGTACCTGGTCAGCGCGTACTACTCGTGTGCGGTGCTGGTGCCGGACGCGCTCGCCATCCTGGAGAACGTCGAGCTGGGACGGGACGGCTGACCAGTGTCCACAGTGGAAACGCTCAGCGTCGAGACGACGGTGCGCAGGAGCCTGTCGACCGAGGCCGCACGCAACCTCACGACGACCACCAAGTCGAAGCCGCAGATGCGCGGCATCACCACCCGGTGGCTGCTGAAGATGCTGCCGTGGGTGGACGTCAGGGGCGGCTCGTACCGGGTGAACCGGCGCCTTTCCTACGCGGTCGGCGACGGCAGGCTCTCGTTCGTCAGCGAGGGCGTCGACATCCGGGTCGTGCCCGCGGAGCTGCGGGAGCTGCCGCTGCTGCGTGACTTCGAGGACGACGAGGCGCTCACCGCGCTGGCGAACCGCTTCGAGCAGCGGAAGTTCTCGACCGGTGACGTGATCGTCCAGTCGGGACAGCGGCGTGACAAGCTGTTCCTGCTGGCACACGGCAGGGCGCACAAGATCGCGTCCGGCCGGTATGGCGACGACCAGGTGCTGTCGGTGCTGTCGGACGGTGACCACTTCGGCAGCGAGGTGCTGGCAGGCGGCGACGAGGAGTGGGACTTCACCGTCAAGGCCGTCACGCCGTGCACGGTGCTGGTCCTGCCGGGACAGTCGGTCCAGCAGCTGAACGGCCAGGCCGACGCGCTGCGTGAGCACCTGCGCCAGGCGCTGGCCCGTCCGGTGCAGCCGACGAACAAGGCCGGGGAGGCGGCCATCGAGCTGGCGTCCGGCCACGCGGGCGAGGCGGACCTGCCCGGCACGTTCGCCGACTACGAGCTCGCGCCGCGCGAGTACGAGCTGGACGTGGCCCAGACACTGCTGCGGGTGCACACGCGGGTGGCCGACCTCTACAACCACCCGATGAACCAGACCGAGGAGCAGCTGCGACTGACCATCGAGGCCCTGCGCGAACGCCAGGAGCACGAGATGATCAACAACCCCTCGTTCGGCCTGCTGCACAACGCCGACCTCTCGCAGCGGATCTTCACCAGGTCCGGCCCGCCGACCCCGGACGACCTCGACGAGCTGCTGTGCAGGCGGCGCAAGTCGCGGTTCTTCCTCGCCCACCCGCGCACGATCGCCGCGTTCCGGCGCGAGTGCACGAAGCGCTCGCTCTACCCGGCGAACGTGCCGCTCGAGGGCTCGACCGTCCAGACATGGCGCGGCGTGCCGATCCTGCCGTGCGACAAGATCCCGATCACCGAGCAGAACACGTCGTCGATCATCGTGGTCCGCACGGGTGTCGAGGACCAGGGCGTGATCGGCCTGCACTCGCTGGACATCGACGACGAGGTCCAGCCGAGCCTGAACGTCCGGTTCATGGGCATCGACGACCAGGCGATCCTGTCGTACCTGGTCAGCGTGTACTTCTCGGTGGCCGTACTGGTGCCGGACGCGCTCGGTGTCCTGGAGCAAGTCGAGATCGGGCACTGACGTGGTGGCCCCGGGGCGGGTGGTCAGCACCGAACAGACGCTCGCGTGGAGCAGGGAGCTGGCCGAGCCCGCGCTGCGCACGGCGGTCGGCACGCTGCCCGTGTCCATGCGCAGGATCGCCGGCTACCACCTCGGCTGGTGGGACCGGCACGGCACCCACGTGCCGAGCGGCGGGAGCGGCAAGGCACTGCGCCCGACGTTGGTCCTGCTGTCGTCGGCGGCCGTCGGGGGGACTCCGCGCGACGCGGTCCCCGCGGCGGTCGCGGTCGAGCTGGTGCACAACTTCTCGCTGCTGCACGACGACGTCATGGACGGTGACCTGACCCGCAGGCACCGCCCGACGGCGTGGAGCGTCTTCGGGATCGGCTCGGCGATCCTGGCGGGCGACGCGTTGCTGACGCTGGCTCTCGACGTGCTGGCGGCCAGCAGCCATCCGGCGGCGGGCGCGGCGATGCGCACGCTGAGCGCGGCGGTGCAGGACCTGGTCGAGGGCCAGTGCACGGACATGGACTTCGAGCAGAGGTCCACTGTGGACATCCTCGAGTGCGAGAACATGGTGGCGGGCAAGACGGCCGCGCTCATCGGCGCGTCGTGTGCGCTCGGCGCCATGTTCGGCCAGGCCTCGCAGGACCGGGTCGGGCACCTCCGGGCGTTCGGTGAACAGCTCGGTCTCGCGTTCCAGCACGTCGACGATCTGCTCGGCATCTGGGGCAGGCCGGAGACGACGGGCAAACCGGTGTTCTCGGACCTCCGCAACCGCAAGAAGTCGCTGCCGGTGGTGGCGGCACTCGCCTCGGACAGTCCCGCGGGCCGCGAGCTCGCGGGACTGTACGCCAGGACCGCGCCGCTGACCGACGACGAGCTGCCACACGTGGCCGACCTGGTCGAACGGGCAGGCGGCCGCGAGTGGAGCCGGTCGCAGGCCGACGACCTCATGGCACGCGCGGTGGCCCGGCTCGACGAGCTCGGCCAGGCGAACCCGGTGGCGGCCGAGCTGACCGACATGGCCCGTCGCCTCACGCGCCGCGACCACTGACCGATCCCCTCTCGACAGGACACACGCCATGCCCCTCCCGGTTCCGCACACGGTTCTGCTCGCCGCACCCCGGTCGTTCTGCGCCGGGGTGGAGCGGGCGATCGAGATCGTCGACCAGGCGCTGGAGCAGCGTGGGCGTCCGGTGTACGTGCGCAAGCAGATCGTGCACAACGCACACGTGGTCGCCGACCTCGAGGCGAAGGGCGCGGTGTTCGTCGAGGAGCTCGACGAGGTGCCGTCCGGCGCGACGGTCGTGTTCTCCGCACACGGGGTCTCGCCCGCGGTTCGCGCCGAGGCCGACCAGCGGGCGCTGTCGGTGATCGACGCGACGTGCCCGCTGGTCGCCAAGGTGCACACGGAGGTCCGCCGCTTCGCCGCCAGGGGTGACACCGTCCTCCTCGTCGGCCACGCGGGCCACGAGGAGGTGGACGGCACCCTCGGCGAGGCGCCGGAGGACATCATCCTGGTCGAGGACGTCGCGGCGGCGAGGACCGTGACCATCCCCGACCCGGAACGGGTGTCCTACCTGACGCAGACGACGCTGGCGGTCGACGAGACAGCCGAGATCGTCGCCGTGCTGCGCTCGCGTTTCCCCGCGCTGCGAGGCCCGGCCTCCGACGACATCTGTTACGCGACGACGAACCGCCAGCACGCACTGTCCGCTGTGGCCACCGACGCGGACCTCGTGCTGGTGGTCGGCTCGTCGAACTCGTCCAACTCGGTCCGGCTCGTGGAGCTGGCGAAACGGGCGGGCACGCCCGCGTACCTGATCGACGACGCGAGCGAGATCCGGCCGGAGTGGCTGACCGGGGTCCGCACGGTCGGGCTGACGGCAGGCGCCTCGGCGCCGCCGGGGCTGGTCGACGAGGTGGTCGCCGCGCTCGGTCCGGTCACCGTGCTGGAGCGGGAGTTCACGACGGAGTCGATCCGCTTCACCCTGCCCGCCGCCGTACGACCGTCCTGACCTACAGCGACCGTCCCCGATCGACTGACATGAAACGGAACTGGAAATGAACCTGTACGTCACGGGCCTGCTGTGGGTCGTCGGCGTCGCCGTGGCAGCGGGCTTCCTGGCCCACGTGGTCCGCCGGTGGGGCTCCGTCGAGAACAACGACGCGGCGGGCCAGGTGTTCACCCTGGTGGGCGGTCTGCAGGCGGTGATGCTCGCGTTCGTCCTGATCTCGCTGTTCGACGCGACCTCGACCGCGGAGAGCGACTCCTACCGCGAGGCGGACAGCCTGGTGGCCGCGGTGTGGGCGGCGGACGCGCTGCCGACGTCGGCGGCGGTGGCGACACAGGCGAAGACCTACGCACACGAGGTCGTGAACCAGGAGTGGCCGAAGATGGCCCAGGGCCTGCCGGTGGACGACCAGGGCTGGAACACACTGGAGAAGCTCCGGGCCGAGGTGGTGAGCTCCCCAGCGGCGGACGAGTGGTCGAGCCGCCAGAAGGCCGAGGCGGCCGACCAGCTGTGGCAGGTCTACCAGGCCCGCCAGGACAGGCTGAACGCCGCGTCCAGTGACGGCGTGAACTCGGTGGTGTGGTTCGCGCTGGTGGCGGGCGCGGTCATGGCGGTCGCGCTGCCGATCCTGTTCGGCGGACCGAAACCGGCCACGCACATCTTCATCGTCTCGATCCTGGCGGCGACCATGACGCTGCTGTTGTTCGCGACACAGCAGCTGCACAACCCCTACGGCGGCGGCGCCCAGGTGGATGCCGGTGCCTTCGAAGCGGCACTGGCACGGCTGACATGACCTGCTTCATCGAGGTACACGTGGTGAACATGTTCGTCAGCGCGACGATGTGCTTCCTCCCGTCCCCCGAACCCGCCCCGCCACCGCCTGCCCCATCGGTGACGACGACGGTCCCGCTACCACCGCCACCCGCTGCGCCTCCGACATCTCTCGCACCCCGGCCCGAGCCACCGGTCCGCCAGGCCCCCGCCCCGGTAGTCGTGACGACGGTGCCACCCCCACCTCCCCCGGCAGCACCCACGCCTCCGCCGCCGACGACGACCACCACGAAGAAACGCATCCGGTTCGACGACACGCCGGTCGCGGAGCCGGTCGGCACCGGCCAGTCGACCGAGGAGAAACGCCGCTGGGCCGTGACGATCCTGGTGCTCGTGACGGCGGCGGGCGCGGCAGCCACGAGAGCCGCACGACGCCGCTGACCGGTCAGCGCAGCCAGATCGGGTTGCTCCACGCCCGGCCGCCTGCCTTGTCGACGACCGTCACCCTGAAGTAGCTGTCCTTGAACATCGTGATCGGCAGGGTCACCTCGGTCAGGTCCTCCCCCGCCTCGAGCTGCTTGCCGGGAACGCCGCCCGTGAGCAGAACCCGGGTCGCGGGCGAGCACTGGACCGTGACCTCACCGTTCATCGTCGAGACGTCGTAGAGGGTCGGGCCGGTGCTCGAGTAGTAGTCACCAGCCTTCAACGCCTTCAGCAGCGACCTCGGCTCGAGTGAACGAGCGCGGACCTGCACCCACGCCGTGCAGCCCGGCGGGTCCTGCGGCTGGAAGTGGGCGTCGTCGGCGGCATAGGCCGTCAGGCGGTGCCCCCTGGCCACCAGCACGTCGAACAGGTGCCAGCTGTCGCCCCTGTCCTCCCACGCGGACACCGCGTTGTAGACCTCCACGGCGTGGGCCGCGTCGAGGGTCTGGGCGTCCGCGAGGGTCAGCAGCGACGCGGACGGGTGCGCCATGCCGATGAAGGCACCCGCGCGACGGGCCCGGCGGGCGAGCAGCGGACCGGTCTCGCCACGGTCGGACGGCGGGAAGTCCGAAGGGAGGCCGACGGCCAGGATGTGCCACTCCGACGAGGACGACGCCCTCGGCGCGTGCAGCTCCGCGCCGAGCAACGTCGTGAAGTCCTCGCTGCGCAACGGACGCGTGTCCGTCAGCGGGAAGCCGTACTCCGCCCGGTAGTGGTCCGTGATCGAGACGAAGTCGTAGCCCGCCGCACGGTAGGCGTCCACGGTGTCCGAAGGGGACAGTGCGCCGTCCGACATCGTGGTGTGGGTGTGGAGGTTGCCGCGCCAGAAGCGGCCGGGGGAGTCGAACGCGGTCATGATGTGTGTAACCAGTCCAGTACTACCGTTGCCGTCCAGGATTGTTGACGTGAACCGAGCGGCTCGCCCGTCAGCGGGTGGTAGTACTCCGCGAACGAACCGTCGGCCGCGAGGCGAAGGCACTCGGTGCGCAGGTGCTCCGCCTCGGACTTCCAGCCGTGCTCCTCGAAGGCCCAGCCGAACAGCCACGCGATCACCGGCCACACCGGGCCACGCCAGTACTCCCTCGGCCGGAAGCCCACGTCGTTGGGGGACACCGACGGCGGGATCGCCGCGAACAGCCCCGGGTGGCCCGCCCAGTCGGGGCCGCACAGCATGGCGAGCTGCGACTTCTCCTCGCCGACCGGCAGCCCGCCGCACAGCAGCGGCGCGAAGCCCGCGATCGTCGAGGTCGACAGCCAGCGGTCGCCACGCAGGTCCCGGTCGCGGGCCAGGCCGGTCAGGGGGTCGTAGGACGTGGCCACTGCGGCACGGGACCGCCGCGCCCAGCCACGCAGCTGCTTGATCTGCCACGCGGGCTGGTCGCTCTCCTCGCCGAGCGTCGCGAGGACCTCGCTCGCCAGCGCGAACAGCGCCGTCACGAACACGTCCCCGACCAGGAAGCTCGAGTCGCGCACCACGGCGTCCGCGTCGTAGCGGACCTTGCGCATCTCCTCGATCAGCCACAGGTAGCGGTCGTACTCGACGTCGCTCGGGCGTTCCGCGTCCTCGGCCACCAGGCCGCGGTCGAGGCGGACGTACGGCGGGAGGTCCGGGCCGGGGAACACCTCTGAGTACGGCAGGTCCCAGCGCGGCGAGTTGTCCATGCCGGACTCCCAGCCGTGCACGATGGCCAGCATGCCGGTGGCGAGCGGGTCCCGGTGGCGTACCAGCCACTCGTGCCAGCGGTACAGCCGCGGCCACGCGAACGTCAGCAGGTCGTAGGCGACCGCGCGCTCACCCTGCGAGCGGGCGATGTCCACGATGCGGCGCAACGCGATCGCGTGCACGGGTGGCTGGCAGATACCCGAGGTGCGCGGTGCGTTCGGCGCGTCCGGGTTCAGCTCGGCGGCGCCCCACCGCTCCGGGCCGGGGAAGTAACCCGCGCCCTCCGAGAACACGATGTGGGGGATCATGCCGTTGCGCCACTGCGCCGACAGCAGTGTGCGCAGCTCCTGCGCGGCGCGGGCGGCCGACAGGTGCGCGAGTCCGATGGAGATGAACGCCGTGTCCCAGCTCCACATGTGCGGGTACAGCCGGGGTGCGGCCGTGATCATCGTACCGATGTCGTTGCCCGAAAGTGTCCACGCCGCGCTCGCCGCCAGCTGGACAGGTCCCAAGCTCGTTCTCACGATGGCTCCTCACCCGCTCCGTGCCGCCGGAACGCTCCGCAGGCTCCGCTACACCGGCGGCCTGCGCGGGTTCGGCGCCATCCCGAGTACCGATGGTTCGCTCCGTGAACTCCGCTCACCTGACCTCCAGCAGCAACTGTGTTTCCGGGTCGTACCAGCGGGTCTGGGTCGGCGTCACCCTCAACTCGTCGCCGGGTGACGCCTGGAAACCTGGTGGCGCGGACACTTTCACCCGCTGTCCACTCAGCACGGTGGTCAGCAGCACCGACGAGCCGAGTGGCTCGTACACCTCCACCGTGCAGGTCAGGGCACCGTCGGACGGCTCGTCCGCGCCCAGCACCCGCAGCGACTCGGCCCGCACCCCGAGGTTCAGCGACCGGTCCCGGTACGACGACAGGGCCTCCGGCACCGGCACCCACTGGTCACCCAGCTCCAACGCCAGCCCGTGGCCGTTCGCGGACACCGTGCCGGACAGGAAGTTCATCGGCGGGCTGCCGAGGAAACCGCCGACGAACTCGGTCGCCGGGTTGTCGTAGACGTCCGTCGGGCTGTCGCATTGGGTCACGCGACCCTCCCTCATCACCGCGACGCGGTCGCCGAGCGACAGCGCCTCGACCTGGTCGTGGGTCACGTAGATCGTGGTCAGCCCCAGCTCGCCGACCAGCTTCTTCAGGTCGGCGCGGAACGACAGCCGCAGCAGGGCGTCCAGGTTGGACAGTGGCTCGTCCATCAGCAGGACGTCCGACTCCACCACGATCGCCCGCGCGACCGCGACGCGCTGGCGCTGCCCGCCGGAGAGCTTCGCCGGGTAGCGGTCCAGGTAGTCGGTCAGCTCCAGGATCTCCGCCGCCCACTCGACCTTGCGGCGGATCTCGTCGGCGGCCACGCCGCGGACCTTCAGGCCGAAGCCGATGTTGTCGCGGACCCTCTTGTGCGGGAACACCGCGTACGACTGGAACACCATGGACAGGTTGCGCCGCCTGGGCTCCAGGTACGTCACGTCCCGGCCGCCGATCACGACCTGGCCGGAGTCCGGCAACTCGAGGCCGGCGACGGCACGCAGCAACGTGGTCTTGCCGCAGCCGGACGGGCCGAGCAGCACCATGAACTCGCCGTCCGCGATGGACAGCGAGACGTCGTCGGTCGCCCTGGCCTTCGCGCCGGGGTAGGTCTTGACCAGTGAACGCAACTCGACCTCAGCCACGTGAACCCCACATGCTCAGCAGGTAACGACGCATCAGGAAGATGAACAGCAGCGCGGGTAGCACCAGCACCAGCCCGCCCGCGAACCGGTAGGACTGCGGCGAGTCGGCCAGCGCCACCAGCACCTGCGCGGGCAGCGTGCGGTGCCCGATCGTCAGCACGCCCGCACCGAGCACCTCGTTCCAGGACAGCACGAACGTGAACACCGCCGACGCCGCGAGGCCGGGGATCGCCAGCGGCAGCACGACCCGGCGGAAGGTCTCCGCCCTCGTGCAGCCGAACACGCGCGCGGCCTCCTCGAGATCCGTCGGCACGGCCACGAAGATGCTCGCCGTAATCAGCACCGTGGTCGGCATCGCCAGCGCGGTGTGCACCAGCGTGACGGCGGCGACCGTGTCGTAGAGGCCGCCACGCAGGAAGATCGTGGCCAGCGGCACGGACAGCACGACGATCGGCAGCGCACGCACCAGCAGCATGAACACCTGGTAGGTGTCGCGGCCCCGGAACGCGTGCCGGGCCAGCGCGTAACCCGCCGGGGCGCCGATCGCGAGCGACAGGACCACCGTGTACAGGCCGGTCAGCACCGAGTTGCCGAACGCGGGCAGCACCCCCGTGCTCGTCACGAACCCGCGGAGCGTGTCGAGCGTGAGGTCCGACGGGATGAAGGACTTCGGGAACTCGGCCAGCTCGTCCGGTGTGGACAGTGCGGCGAACGCGACGAGCACGATCGGCAGCACCATGAACAACGACACCAGCACGCACGCGACCTGGACGAGCGCCGCCCGGACACGTCTGCGGCGCAGCGGCGCCAGGTCGACCGGTGGCAGTGTCCGTTCCTCCGCGGGAGCGGACACGGGTTTGGTGGCCGTCATGCCCGCTCCCTCCGGAGTGCCCGTAGGTAACCGATGGACACGACCAGCGAGATCGCCAGCACCACCAGTGCCAGCGCGCTCGCCACCGACGCGTTCTGCAGGCTGACGTACCACTGGTACGTCTCGCCGACCAGCAGCGGGAAGTTCCGCCCGGTCAGCGCCTGCGCGACCGCGAAGACCTGGATCGCGAGGATCGTCCTGAGTATCAGCGCCACCTGGAGGCTCGGCCTGATCATCGGCAGCGTCACGTGCCACAACCGCTGCCACGCCGATGCGCCGAACACCTGCGCGGCCTCGTCGAAGTCACGCGGCACCATCTGCAGGCCCGCCACCAGGATCACGAACACCAGCGACGTCGCCCGCCACAGCTCCGCCACCACGACCGCGAACAGCATGCCCGCGCCGTTGTCGTAGTCGAGCCAGCCGACCCCGTCCGAGAGCCCCAGCCAGGACAGGAAGGAGTTGAGGTACCCGCGGTTCGAGAAGATCGACAGCCACACGAGACCGGCGGCCAGCTCGGACATCGCGAGCGGGATCGTCCACAGGTAGAAGTGCGTGCTCACGAGCCTCGGTCGCGCCTGCAGCAGCAACGCCATCCCCATGGCCAGCACGAACTGCACCGGCACCACGATCACCGTCAGCAGCAGCGTGTTCCGCAGCGCCCTGGCGAAGTACGGGTCGTCGAACATGCGTGACCAGCTGTCGAGCGTGAACATCCCGCCGGACCGGAACGCGGACAGGAACCCGGCCACCAGCGGCCACCCGAACAGCAGCAGCATGAAAACGATCGAGGGCAAGAGAAGTAACCAGGGTGTGCGCGTCCGCATCAGGCCACCTCACACGGCGAACCTGCCGGGTCCGGCGACCAGCAGGCGACGCCGATGTCGGTGAGCAGGCCGTTCATCACCCGCGACTGTGCGTCCAGGGTGTTCCGCACGTCGGCGCCGTCGAGGACGATCGACTGGAACGTGTCCTTGAAGACCTTGGTCACCTCGCCCTCACGGGTCCCGATCCCCACGGGCGGCAGGGCGACGAGCGCGTCCGGCGCCGTGCGCTGGCGCTCGATGGCGTCGGCCTCCATGGAGATCGCCGGCGTGAGGTCGCCGGGCAGGTCGACCCGGACCGTCGGGAAGAACGCGTTCTCGGTCAGCACCTCGAGCTGTGCGGCAGGCCGGGACAGCGCGGCGATCACCTTCCTGGCCACGTCCTCCTCCGGCGCCCCGCGTGGGATCCCCATGCCGGTCAGGATGACCATGTACCCCAGCCCCTTCGGCCCACGCGGCGACGGCGCCATGACCCACCGGTCAGGCTCGGCCGCCGGTGCGTTGATGAGCCGCGCGACGTGGTCCCAGCCGATCGTCGCCTCACCCGCCGCGAGCGGCTCCTGGACGAAGTCGTACGTGGTCGAGGTCGGCACGGTGTTGCGCCACAGCTCGCGGAAGTACTCCCAGGCCTCGACCGCGTCACGCGAGCGGTAGGTGGTGATCTGCCCACCCGTGAACGACGGCAGCAGGAAGCCCTGGGTGAACCGGTGCAGCAGGCCCTTCGGGCCGCCGGGCAGCGCGAGCACCGGCCGGTTCCCGTTGGCGCGGCGGGCGGCGGTCACCCAGTCGAGGAACTGGTCGTAGGTCAGTGCGTTGACGTCCGCGCCGGAGGGCAGGTGCTCCAGCGTCTCCTTGCGCGCGCAGATCACGTAGCTCGCCTGCGCCCACGGGACGTACCAGGTCCGCGACGTGCCCGCCCGCGCCAGCTCGAGGAACTCGGGAGGCCAGCCGAGGTCCCCGAGGCCGTCGAGCAGGTCCGTGAGGTCGGTCAGGTAGCCGTCGGCGAGCGGCGCGAGGTCGCCGTGCACACCGCCGAGCACCGACGCGCGGACCGAGCCCGCGTCCACCTGGGTGCGGATCTGCGTGGCGAACGGACCAGGGTCGGAGGTCACGTAGCTGACGTCGCCGTCGACCTGCGACCTGAGAATCCCCCGGAAACGCTCGGCCTCCTCGACGGGCGTGAACTGCGTCGAGAAGAATGTCGTGCCCGACCCGCCGGTCGTGGCGAACCCGGTCAGCGCATCGCAACCACCGAGCGCGCCCCCGACCGATGTCGCCAGCAGTCCGTGCAGGACGGACCGCCGAGAAACCGGTGCCACCGTGCACCTCCGTTAAGACTTATGTCTAATAGTTAGACAGAAGTGGCGCATACAAATTTAGGCTGGAGCCATGGCCGACGTCAACAGACCTTTACCAACCGGTGGCGCGGCGTCACCCGGAAATGTTGTCGCCGTGTTACGCGACGCGGGACCACTGACCCGTCAACAGCTGCAGACGCTGCTCGGGTTGTCACGCGCCACACTGGTCGAACGGTTGGACACTCTCCAACGAATGCGCATGGTGCGCACGGTCGGACACCACGCGTCGAGCGGCGGCCGGCGTGCCGCGCTGCTCGAGGCCGACCGGTCGAGCCGGGTCGCCGTCGTGGGGTGGCTCGGCGCGAGCCACGTGTCCATCGGCATCTCCGACCTGTCCGGAAAGGTCCTGGTCGACCACACCGAACGGCTCCCCCTCGGACACACGCCGTCACACGTGCTGCCGTGGCTGGTCGACATGGCCCGTCAGCAGCTGTCCGCCACGGGCCGGGGTGGCGACCTCGCCGCGGTCGGGCTCGCGGTGCCGGGGCAGATCGACCAGGCCACCGGCATCTCGATCATGCCGACGACGATGCCCGCGTGGCGTGACCAACCGCTCCGCGACACCCTGGCGGACGGGCTCGGCGTCGAGGTCCTGCTGGAGAACGACGCGAACGCGCTCGCGTACGGCGAGTACCTCGCGGCGGGCAGCAGGCAGTCGACCGTGCTCGGCGTGGCCGTCGGCACCGGCATCGGCGCGGGGGTGGTCATCGGCGGGCGCCCGCACCGCGGCGCGACGGGCTGTGCCGGCGAGATCGGCCACATCCGCATCGAGGACCGCGACGAGCGGTGCAGCTGCGGCCGGCGCGGGTGTGTGGCGGCCCTGGCCAGCGGAAAGGCGTTGGTCCGGCAGCTGCGGGGCGACGGCGTGCGCTCCCTGCCGGACGTGATCCGCCGCGTCGAGTCCGGTGCACCACAGGCCGTGGCCATGGCCACGGACGCGGGGCGCCTGGTCGGCACGGTCCTCGCGACCGTGGTGACGATCCTCAACCCGAACCTGGTCCGCGTCGGCGGGGAGATCGGTTCGCTCGCCCCGTTCCGGGCCGGGCTCGCGGAGACGCTGACACAGCAGGCCCACGAGGTCGCGGCGCAGGGCCTCGACGTCGGCCCCGCGGTGCTCGGCGAGCGGGCGCCGCTGGTCGGCATGGCAGGGCTGGCCGCCGAGGCGGTGTTCGACCCGGCCGCCATCGACCGGCTGGCGGCACGGCCCTGAGGGTTCGTCGATCCGCGTGCCGCCCGTTCGACGCGTGGGTGTCCGGAAGACCGAACCAACGGAGGAACCACGATGACCAGGGTCATTTCCGACATGTCCATGTCACTCGACGGGTACGTCAACGGGCCTGGCGACAGCCGGGTAAACCCGTGGGGCACGGGCGCCGAGGTGCTGCACGACTGGATCTTCGCGAAGAAGACCGACCGGGACGGGGAGATCCTCCAGGGACTGGTCGACCGGACCGGGGCGGTCATCATGGGCCGCAGGTCGTTCGACACGAACGAGGGCGACGGCGGCTGGGGCGACGGCGGCCCGGTCGGGGACACACCCGTCTTCGTGGTCACGCACGAGGTGCCGACGGGGTCCTACCCGTCCGTGTTCACCTTCGTCACCGACGGTGTCAGGAGTGCCATCGCGCAGGCCAAGGCCGTCGCGGGCGACAAGAACGTCCACCTGCACGGGGCGACCACAGCACAGCAGGCACTCGCGCTGGGGCTGCTCGACGAGATCAACGTCCACATCGTCCCCGTCCTGCTCGACGGCGGCATCCGCCTGTTCGAGCACCTCGGCGGCCAGTACACGTTGGAGCGTCTGCACGCCGAGACCACCCCGGGAGCCACCCATCTGCGCTTCCGCGTGGTTCGATAGCGGTGTCATGGATGTTCTGAGCCCGTACCGCCGCGAGCTGCTCGGCCACTGCTACCGCATGCTGGGCTCGGTTCACGACGCAGAGGACCTGGTCCAGGAGACGATGCTGCGTGCGTGGCGGGCCTACGACCGCTTCGAGGGCCGTTCCACGCTCCGCACCTGGCTGTACCGGATCGCGACGACCCAGTGCCTGACCGCGCTGGAGAGCCGGGGCCGGCGGCCACTGCCCGCCGGTCTCGGCGGTCCGAGCGACACGGGCGGTCTGCCGCTCGAGTCCCGTGAGGACATGCCGTGGTTCGAGCCGGTCCCGACCGGGTCCGACGATCCCGCGGCGATCGTGACCTCGCGGGAGAGCACCCGGCTCGCGTTCGTCGCCGCACTGCAGTACCTGCCGCCGAGGCAGCGGGCCGTGCTGATCCTGCGGGACGTGCTGGCGTGGCGGGCGGCGGAGGTCGCCGACCTGCTCGACACGACGGTCGCCGCGGTCAACTCCGCGTTGCAGCGGGCCCGCGAGCGGCTCAACGAGGTCGCACCGACCCTCGAGGACGTCGAGGAACCGACCACCGAGGACAAGCGGGCACTGCTGGCGGGCTATGTCGCCGCGTTCGAACGCAAGGACGTCGACGCGATCGTGGCTCTGCTCGCCGAGGACGCGGTGTGGGAGATGCCGCCGTTCACGACGTGGTTCCGCGGCCGCGAGCAGGTGGCACGGCACCTGGCGCACCAGTGTCCCGGCGGGCCGGGCGACTTCGACTTCGTCCACACGGAGGCGAACGGCGAGCCCGCGCTCGGCATGTACCTGTGGGGCAAGCCGTTCTGCGTCCAGACGTTCACCGCGCGTGGCGCCCTGTACACACACGTGGTCTCGTTCTTCGACAACCGGCTGTTCGGCACCTTCGGCCTGCCGCCCGCCCGCTGATCACACCTCGGCGAGGGCGTTCAGCTCGCGCCAGGTCGTGTCGGGGACGGGCACGCCGGTGCGCAGCCGCTCGGCACGCGACCGCTCCTCCGGCTCACCCGGCACGAGCACCTCGTCGTGCCCGTCCGCGGTGTTCGTCGCGGCGAGGTGGCGGCAGAACTCCTCGGCGTGCGCGCGGAACTCGTCGGGCGGCTGGAACGCGTCGATGGCGAACGCGAGCAGCACGGTGCCGAAGTCACCCGAGTAGCCGGGCATGCTGGAGATGCCGACGCCGCCGAGCAGGCCGCCGACCAGCTCCACGAGCACGGACAGGCCGTAGCCCTTGTGGGCGCCGACCGGCAGCAGCATGCCGCCCGCGTAGAAGTCGTTGGGGTTGGTGGACATCCGGCCCTCGGCGTCCCGGATGAGCCCCTCCGCGACGGGCTCGCCCCGCTCGCGGGCGTGACCGAGCTTGCCCTCCGCGACGACCGAGCTGGCCCAGTCCATGACGATCGGGGGTCGGCCCCGCGCCCTCGGCGCCGCCCAGGCGAGCGGGTTGGTGCCGAGGCGCCGCTCGCGACCGCCGTGGGGCGCGACCGCGGGGTGCGTGTTGCCGAACGCGATGGCGACGAGGTCCCGCTCGGCCAGCGCGGCGACGTACTCGCCGACGCGGCCGATGTGGTTGCACTCGCGGATGACCGCGACCCCCGAGCCGGTGTCCATGTCCTGGAGCGCCCGCACCGCCCGACCCGCGGAGAGCCGGCCGAACGCCCGCTTCCCGTGCACCACGACGGCACCCGGCCGCACGTGCTCGACCTCGGGCGTCGCGGTGGGGTCGATCCGTCCGTCGTGGACCTCGGCGACGTAGCGGACCAGCCGCCGCACGCCGTGGGAGTCATGGCCCATGAGGTTGGTCTCCACGAGCGAGCCGGCGACCACTCCCGCCTGCTCGGGCGGTGTCCCCGCGGTGACGAGGATCCGGGTGGCGAGGTCGAGCAGCTCATCGGCCGGTACCAGCATGCGTCCCACCTTCGGCGCCGTCGCGAGACAGGCCACCTCGCCCGCCTGCTGCCTAATGTAGGTGGGGAACGACGTCGACGGTCGGAGGTTCCCGGATGAACTACAACGTGGCCGCGGTGCGGGCGCACTTCCCGGCGCTGGCGGAAGGTGCCGCGCACTTCGACGGGCCGGGCGGGTCGCAGTCGCCGACGCAGGTGGCCGACGCGGTGGCAGGCGTGCTGACCTCGGCCGTCGCCAACAAGGGCGTCATGACCACGGCCGAACGGCGCGCGACCGACATCGTCGACGCGGCGCGTGCCGCGGCAGCGGACCTGGTCGGCGGCGACCCGGCGGGGATCGTGTTCGGCCGCAGCATGACGCAGCTGACCTACGACTTCGCCCGCACGCTCGCCAAGTCCTGGGGCCCCGGCGACGAGATCGTCGTGACCCGCCTCGACCACGACTCGAACGTGCGTCCGTGGGTGCAGGCGGCGACCGCGGTGGGCGCGACCGTGCGGTTCGCCTCGTTCGACCCCGCGACCTGCGTGCTGACCCCCGACGACGTGGCACAGGTCGTGTCGGCACGCACCCGTCTCGTGGCGCTGACCGCCGCGTCGAACCTGCTGGGCAGCCGGCCGGACGTGGCGACCGTGGCGGCGACCGCGCACGAGGCGGGGGCGCTCGTCTACGTCGACGGCGTGCACCTGACGCCGCACGCTTTCGTGGACATGGCGGCACTGGGCGCGGACTTCTACGCGTGTTCTCCGTACAAGTTCCTCGGGCCGCACCTCGGCATGCTGGCCGCGTCGCCGGCATTGCTGGAGGAGCTGCACCCGGACAAGCTCATGCCGTCGTCCGACGTCGTGCCGGAGCGGTTCGAGTTCGGCACGCTGCCCTACGAGTCGCTCGCGGGCACCACGGCGGCCATCGACTTCCTCGCCGACCTCGTCCCCGGGACGGGCTCCCGCCGCCTGCGGCTGGCCGCGTCGGTCGAGGCGCTCGAGCAGCACGAGTCGGTGCTGCTGGCCCAGCTGGAGAACGGCCTCGCGGAGGTGCCTGGCGTGAACCGCTTCGGTGACCCGGACCGGCCTCGCACGCCGACCGTGCTGTTCACGGTGGACGGCGTCGCGCCTGCAGAGGTGTACCGCGCGCTCGGCCAGCGGGGTGTGAACGCACCCGCCGGCACCTTCTACGCCTACGAATGTGCCCGCGTCCTGGGGATCGAGGACACGGGCGCCGTCCGCGCCGGCATCGCGCCGTACACGGACAAGTCCGACGTGGACCGCCTGCTCGAGGGCGTGGCGGCCATCGCGGGTTGATCGGGGGTCCTGAACGTCATTCGCGGCGCCGGGACTTCATGTCACCGGCGCCGCGAGTATGACGCGTTCATGAGCCTGGTCCGCCCCGGACATGCCCGGCCGGGCGTGCGGACAGGCCGGACTCACTTGTCCTGGTGGGACCGTTCACGCGCCTCATGGACATCCGCTTCGGTCCTGGCCCGGTCCGCGGCGGCCTCCTTCTCGGCGACCTCGCGCTGTGCCGCGGCCTTGTCCTGCTGGGCCTGGCCTTCACGAACCTTCGAGTCGTCACCGGCGACGGCGCCTACCGCTTCCTTGAGCCGTCCCTTGACATCCTCGACGACGCCCTTGACGCCCTCGGCAGGGCCACTCCTGTCGGACATCCTGTTCGCCCTCCTCGGGATCTGAGATCGGTACGAGGGTCGGTTACCCGGGGGTTCCCCCTGGAAACATCACGACGCGTCGAGCTGTTCGCGCAGGATGTCCAGGTGGCCGGCGTGGCGCGCGGTCTCCTCGATGAGGTGGACGTAGAGCCACCGGACGGACACCTCGCCCAGAGCGCGGTGGGGCACCACGTCGTCGAGCGAGTAGCCGGCGGCCGCCTCCCGCGAGCGGGCGCACGCGGCCCGGTACT
The DNA here is from genome assembly GCF_004364325.1 of Actinophytocola oryzae. Taxonomy (GTDB): domain Bacteria; phylum Actinomycetota; class Actinomycetes; order Mycobacteriales; family Pseudonocardiaceae; genus Actinophytocola; species Actinophytocola oryzae. The sequence goes on from NZ_SOCP01000005.1 coordinate 318,598, forward strand.
CCGCGACGAGCGACGCACCGGTGTCCTCGGGCTGGACGGTGAACTCCCAGTCCCGGGGATGCGTGCGCCGGGAGTCGTCCGAACGCTCGCCGAGCAGCTGGTGGAACCAGCCGGTCTCCACCCAGCGCAGGTGCTTGACCAGCGAGCCGACGGTCGTGAGCGACGGCACGAGCCTGCGCCGGATCGCTTCCTCGGACAGTCCGTCGATCTTCGCCACGACGCTGTCGCGCTGGACGTCCAGCCACGTCTCGAGCATCGGCCGCTCGGCGGCGGCCGACACGGCGTCCTCAGGTGCAACCATGGCCAGGAGGCTAACCCGGAGCACCGACAGTCGGCCCGGTCACTCGACCGGTTCTGCCACCCCGGAGATGGCACGCAGGCGGCCGATCAGCTCCACCGTCTCCAGCCCGCAGAGTTCGGCCATCCGTTCCAGCGCGGTGATGTCGAGGTTCACCTCGGCGGGGTGCTGCCCGCCGTTGGCCTCCGCCAGCTTGCCCGTCGCCCAGCGGCGCAGCGGGAGCAGCTCTGGCTGCAGGTCCTGGACGACCTTGCGCAGGTCCACGCGAATGCGGCCGACGGGCGAGTCGCTGAACACGCGCTGGTGCACGCGGGCCATCAGCTCGTGTGGCACCTCGTCGAGCGCGAGGCAGATCTCCACGAGCCGCACGACCGAGCACTGTCTCGTGCCGAGCTCGTAGGTGGCGAGGGTCTGCAGGGAGATGTCGCTCTGCAACCGGCGGTTCAGGTCACGCCGCGTCCACCCCCGCTGCTTGCGCAGGCGCCGCAGCTCGTCACCAAGAACGCGTTGGTAAGTCGCTGTGTCCAGCAGCACGTTCGGCCCCTCTCCTCGTGGCACCCGGTCCCCAGACCGGGACACCGACATAAGAGGAAGTGGCTAAGTGCGGAGTGATTACGCGGGTTTTCAGACTTTGCTTTCGCAAGTAGCCCGTTCGGGTGACAGAGATGGGACGGACGGCACTTTTCGTTACGTCAGTTGATACAGCCGGACTGGTCCGGTCCCGGTGCGGCCGGCTGCGCGGCCCTGGCACCGGACAGGTTCAGCACCGGCCTGCCCGTGAGGCCGTCGCCGCTCGAGGCGCCACCGTCCGAACCGGACGCGCCGGGGCCGCCGTAGTCCCCGCCGAGCAGCACGGTGACCGATCCAGGGGGCAGGTTGGCATCCTCTTCGACCTGCATGTTTCCACCCAACGCGCCGGCCACCCGGTTACCGCTGTCCTGCTCGCCGGTCGCGTACCGGACCACGGTCGACTGGCGGGAGGCGGCGTTGCCGACGTCCCCCTGCTTGAACCCCTTCGCGGCCAGTGCGTCGGCCACGGAACCGGCGAGACCACTCAACCCGGTCGCGTTACGCACATTCACCGTGATCTTCTCGTTGCCCGAGGCGTCGTCCTGGCCTGCGGGCTCCTTCGGGTCCTTCGTGTCCTTCTTGCCCTTGTCCTTGGTGCCGAGCAGGCTGGACACGAAGTCCTTGACCGCGGTCGGGTCGATCTCGATCGCCGAGCCGTCGCTTTCGGTCTTCAGGTCGATCGTCCCGTGGGGAATGGTCTGGAAACCGACCTTACCGCCCGTGATGCCCATCATCTGCTGGGCGAACTGCATGACGTTCCAGCCCTTGTCGAGCACGACCGACTTCTGGATCGCGGCCTGCAGGGCGTCCAGCGTGTCCGAACCGGGCGTCAGCATGTCCCCGGAGAACACCTTCTTGGCCATGCCCGACATGAACGTCTGCTGCCGCTGGATGCGGTCCAGGTCGCCGTTGGGCAGTCCGTGGCGCTGGCGGACGAACGCGAGCGCCTGCGTGCCCGCGAGCGTCTGCGGACCAGCCGGGAAGTTCGCTCCCGAGTACCTGTCCTTGACCGCCGCCTTGAGACAGACGTCGATGCCGCCGATGGCGTTCGTGATGTCGTAGAACCCGAGCAGGTTGACCTCGGCGTAGTGGTCGATCGTGGCGCCCGTCAGGTCCTGCATGGTCGCGATCAGGTTCTTCGCGCCCTCCTGGTTGGACCGGACCTGCAGCTCCGCCTCGTCGGTGACGCCGTCGTTCTTCAGCTGCTTGTACGCGTCGTTCTTCGCCCGGAGGTAGGCTGAGTTGATCTTGTGCTGGCCGTAGCCCGGGATGTCCACGTAGGAGTCGCGCGGTACCGAGATGCCGACCACGGGACTGCCGTCGTTCGGGATGCGGATGAGGATCAGCGTGTCGGTGTTCAGCTCGCCGTTGGACACACCCGCGCTCAGCATCGCGAGCTGTTCCTTGGACAGCGGGTGGCCCTGCGCGTCGGTGCGGCTGTCCATGCCGACCATCAGGATGTCGTTCGCGCCGTCGGCCGGCTTCTCCACCGGCGGTGCGTCGATGACGTCCGCGGTGGTCAGGCTGTCGGTGAAGCTGTCGATGCGGTTCGCGTAGTAGCCCGTGCCGATCAGCACCACCGCCGAGAGCGCCGCGACCGCGACCTTGCCACCGACCACGCCGGGGCGCGACGGCCGTCGCGCGGGTGCCGCGGTCTCGGGATGCGGCTGCCACCGGGCGTCGGACGTGCGCGGCGTGGGCCGCCCGCGCGGACTCGGCCGCTCCGCACCGAGCCGCTCCGGGCTGTTCCGGTCCAAGCCGCTCCGATCCGAGCCGTTCCGGTCCGCGTCGTGGCGATCCGAGGCGGACCGAGGTGTCCCCGGCCGAGCCGCGCCGTTCCGGTCGGCAGCCTTGCGGTCGACGCCGTTGCGGTCGGCACCGCGCCGGTCGGCACCGCGTCGTTCCGGTACGCGCTCGTCCGAGCCGCGGCGTTCCTGGGCGAGCCGGTCCCTGGCCCGGCTGTCAGAGCCGGTGCTGTGGCGGTCTCTGTCGGGGATGGGGCGTCCGTGGCGGTCTCTCGCGCGGTCGCCGCGTTGGCGGTCCTGGCCCGCACCGGCGCGGCCGACAACCCGGCCGGCGTTGGCCGGCGGTACCCGCCCACCAGCACGCGGCGCCTGCGACCGACCACGTTCCCCGCCTGGCTCGTCCGACCTGGACGACCGATAGTCCACCCCGACTCCCTCCCGCTCCTCCCGCGCGAAGAACACCCACCAGTAGCTAGAGACGTCCCCAAGCCCCGCTTGGTTGTCTCACAGGGTGGCATACATCGCGGAGTGTGAATGAACCGGCGCGGGGATCTCACCTCCCGTCAGCGGCCCGCGGTCACAGCTCGTGGAGTACTTGTGCGGGTCAGCGCGGGCATGCACGCGATGGAGACCACGAGCGCGACGGCCATCGTCACGCTGTGTACCACCGTGCCGGCGCCGCTGACCGTCGTCAGCATGGGCGGCACGCACGCGATCGCGGTCACCAGCCACGGCCCCGGTCGCTTGCACGTGTGCAGGTGGACACAGTGCACGAGGTACCAGCCCAGCAGCAGGTGGATCAGGTTGGCCATGGGGTCGATGGGAAGGCCGAGCACGCTCGCCGCGTCGCTCCACCCCGACAGCCCGGCCACCGCGAAACCCACCACGCCGAGCCCGCCGTACGCGACCCCCAGGATCGCGGCCAGCGTGTCCGTCCAGTGCCTTCGGCGCAGGGGCTCCGGCAGTGACTCCAGCGACGACTCGGGCGGCTCCGGCGTGCGCCGCTCGAACCACAGGAACGCCAGCAGCGTCGGCAGCGCGATCAACCCCAACGCGAAGATCGTCCTCGGCTCGGTCAGCCAGCCGACGCCACCCGCCACGCCGAGCAGTCCCTCGAGGACGAGCATCGCGCTCAGGTAGACCAGGTAGACCGTCATGGGCGCTGCCCGGACCAGGCCGAGCGTGCGTGCGGGCGCACTGTTCACCAGCCTGTTCAGGCCACGCTCCCGAGGCAGCGCCAGCAACGCGACCTGCACGATCCCGATCAGCAACACCCCACCGAGCGACGGCGCGAACGCTGCGTACCCGGTCGGCTCGGCGAGCTGCAGCTTCGGCTGCACCCCGGCCGTCGTGAGCAGGGCCAGCCCGGCGAACGCGGCGACCGCGATCCCGACCAGCACGCCGCGCGGCACCCGCCACAGCGTGCCGTCGACGTAGTGGAACGCCAGCTGCGCGAACAGCAGCGCCACCAGCACCCCACCCGCGTGCGCGGCGATGGCGCCACCGGCGAAGCTCAACCCCACCACCCCGGCCGTCAGCACGAGCGGGGTGAGCCTGGGTAAGTCTCTGTGCAGCCGGTGCATGACCGGGGTGACGGCCACGACCAGCAGATAGAGCCCGAGCAACCACAGCGGCTGGACGATGAGCCTGCTGAACGCCGCCACCGCGCTCGGCTGCGCCTGGAGCATCTCCAGCGACAGCGGGATGACCAGCCAGGCGATCACGAACGCAAGGACCGGACGGATCAGCCAGCCCACCCGGCTCACGAGGAACGTGACGTAGTGCCCCTCCATCGCGCGCCACGCGAGCAGGTTGGAGTGCCCTCCGGCCAGGAAGAACAGCGGGACCAGCTGGAGCAGCCACGTGAACGGCCACGTCCAGGCAGGCTCCATGTCGTCCCGCATGGCGAACGCCAGCAGGGACTCACCGAGCACGATGCCGGTCAGGCTGAGTATGCGCAGGTAGCTCATGCTGTGTGCCTGCGCCTGCTCGGTCTCGTTCAGCACCGGTCTCGGCACCGGCTTGGGCGTGGCGGCCCGGATGTCACGCCGTGCGATGCCCGGCGCACGCGCCACGATCAGCACCATGATCACGATCATGGCGATCGACCACGGACCGACCGGCTCGTTGCGTGGCGGTCCCCACCGCTGGTGCCACGAGTTGACGACCAGGCCCGCGGTGTAGATGTCCGCGACGACCTCGCACGCCTTGGCCGAGCCACGCGGGTTGTAGTGGCACTGCGCGTGCATGTCCTGGGACAGCCGGTCGTCCAGCCGCTCACGCATGTCCGGCGACAGTGGCTGGCCCTTGGCGGCCGCGTATCTCAACAGGTCGTAGCCGAGGTCGTGGGCCTTGCAGCCGACGCTGTAGTCCCAGCGTGTGGCCCCCCACGGTGACGAGCAGCCCCCGCCAGGATGGACGGCACGCACGGTGCCGTCCGGTGCTCTCATGTGCACCGGTTCACGCCCACTGATCTTCGTGAAGTCCTTGGGCAGGTCCCTGATCGGATCCCGCCCGGACCTGGGATCGAGCTGGTCCTCGATCGCCCGCTCCGCCTTCGCGACGTCCCCCGTCGGCGGCCGGGACTGCGGCGGGTCAGGCCGCGAGGCGATGACCGCGAACGCCGCCGCAGCCAGCACGATCCCCACTAGAGCGCTGAACCGGGGCAACCGTCCTGGTTTCCCCATGGCTCCGAAGGCTACCCGGCGAGATCACGACGGCCATCCGGCGCAACCCTGATCTTTGCTGTCATACCCAGGGGTGACATCGGGGTCGCGGGTGGCTCCAGGGGGTTACAGCGTGGCCAGGCGAACCTGGTTGCGGCCGCCTTCCTTGGCCTCGTACACCGCCGCGTCGGCGGCCTGCAGCAGCTGGTCGAGCGCGGACGCGTGCTCCGGGTAGACGGCGACGCCGATGGAGGTCGTGCGCTCGGAGATCGCGACCGGGCCGCCGCGCTTGTCGGTGGTCGGGACGTGCAGCTCCGAGATGGTCTGGCGGATCCGCTCGCCCGCCGCCTCCGCCTCCGTCGAGTCGGCGTCGGGGAGCAGCAGGACGAACTCCTCGCCGCCGAACCGGCCGATCACGTCACTCGGGCGCGTCGCGCTGCGCAACGCGTGTGCCACGTACTCGAGCACGTCGTCACCCGCCGGGTGTCCCCAGGTGTCGTTGATGTTCTTGAAGTGGTCGAGGTCGACCATCAGCAGCGCGCACGGCTGCTCGTCGCGGTTGGCCCTGTTCATCTCGCGCTCGGCGACCTCGCGCCAGCCGCGCATGTTCAGCAGGCCGGTCTTCGGGTCGGTGCGGACGTCCTCCTGCAGTTGTCTGACCTCCGCGATGCGGTTGGCGATGACGCCGACCGCGACCATGATCACGAGCGCGGCGGGGACGTTGACCAGCAGGATCGCCGCCACCGTCCCGAGTGCGATGGTGACGACCTCCAGCTCGTTGTCCTCGCGCGTGCCGAGGACGGAACGCAGCGTCGGGCGTGTCGTGGACAGCAGGATCGCGCCCGCGCCGATGACGGCAGCCTGCGACGCGAAGTACACGAGCCCGCCGAGCAGCAGGACGCCGAGCGCGGTGAACGACTGGCCGACGTCGAGCCGTGACCAGTCGTTCGCGCCGAAGCTCGTCACCGTCTGGTGCGTGGCGACGGCGGCGAGCAGCACGCTCGACGTGGAGAACGTGAACCGGTACAGCGGCCTGCGAGCGACGAACCAACGCTGCGTCCTGGAGAGGATGATGGCCAGCAGTGCCAGGTGAATCGGCAGCACCACGACGCCTGCGAAGGACCAGATGCCCACGAGGTCGATCTGGACCGTGTGTTTCCTGCTGCGCCTGCGTTCCTCCTGCCGCCGTGACAGTTGCAAGTGGACTGTCGCACAGATGGCGAGCATCGCGAAGCGGAACCAGTCCGACCGGATCGGCCCCGGCGCGGTCACCGTCGCGAACACGATGAACCCGACCGCCAGCAGGTCGCAGAACAGCATGTACGCGATCAGCCTCGGCCGCTGCTGCCAGAACGCCCAGTGCCTGGGGTGTACTACAAAAAGGGGTCTGCGCTGTCGCTCATCGCGCTGATCGTTCACACTTGTGGGTGACGCAGGAGCTCGGGCCTGTGTCCGACCGGTCGACGTGTCCCCCGCGCGTTCCGCACCGGCTGCTTGGCTTTTTCCGGCAGGCGACGCTTGCCCGGACCCATCGTGAGCGGTGAAACTCATGGGCAAACGTCCTCCATCGGTGTCACACGCAAGTGTGATCCGAGCCAGCCGAAAACGAACGGACAGTGTCTAGCGCTAGCATGCCACTGCTCGTTCGGCGGTTTGTCGCCCGGTGAAGCCATTCAGTACCTACCCCGTCCCCGCGGGAGGTGAAGTGTGATGTCAGATCGCGACCTGTGACGTTCTGCCACAATCTCATGTTAGGTATGACCAGTTCAGCTCTGGTCTTCCCCGCCAGGAGGTGAACCGCTGATGATGGACCGTGATCTGTGACCGCCCTCGGATAGCGCTCACCAGGCCAGTCGTTCCTGCGTAACACGTTGACGCAATCCTCAAGAAGGAAGAGTGTTCAGTCGCGTGAGACCTGCGGTCTCCGGTTCGGCCCGATTGAGCCGTGCCCAGGCAACCGCGGCCGGAACCGCGATCAACACGCCGACGACGCCGGCGAGGGCAATCGTGTTGGTAGCCGAACCAATACCCTGTGCAACCGCTCCGCCAATCGCCACGCCGATTCCCTGGGATACCCGGAGGCCCGTTCGGATGATGCCGAACGCGCCGCCACGAATATCATTCGGTACGAGGGAATTGAACGTTGCACTGACAGTGATCTGATATGCACCGAACATTCCGGCGATCGCGAGGAGTGCCAGCGCGAACACGAGGTTCGGACGGAGGACGAACGCGATGAGCGTGGCGGACGCGCCCGCCGCGAGCAGGCCCATCACCCGAACGCGATGTTGCGCGGCCACGAAGCGTGACAGCAGATAGACGCCGACGACGAAGCCGAGCGGGTCGGCGGCGAGCAGCCAACCGACCGCGGCGTCGGACTCCCCGAGCTCGCCCGCCAGTGGCGCGACCAGACCCTCCGGGATGACGACGAGACCGACGAGCCAGGAGAGGGTCAGCAGCACGCGCATCCGGCTGCGCCCGAACACCCACCTGGCGGCACCGAACCAGCCGTCCTCCCTGCCGCCCGCGATCTTCCGCTCCTTGACGAACCTGGCGATCAGGGCCGCGCTGACCACGAAGGTCACCGCGTTGACGGCGAGCGCGAGGCTCGCGCCGATGCCGACGACCAGCAGACCACCGCCCGCGAGGCCGAGCAGCATGATCGTGTTGGTGCTGATGCCGCGCAGGTCCTGACTGCGCAGGTACAGCTCGTCGTCGGTGAAGATCTCCCGCGTCATCGCGTTCTGCGCGGCCGCGGACGGGGACTGCACGAGACCGACGGCGAGCACGAGCACGCACAGCACCGCGATCGGCATGCCGGGGATGGCCATGAGCCCGACGAGCGCGGCCTGCACCAGCGCGCTCACGACCATGAGCCCCCGGCGGGGGAACCGGTCGGCGAGCTGCGAGAGACCGAGACCGCCGACGAGCGCGGACAGGAACGTCAGCGCGTACATCAGCGCGGCGAGGAGAGCGGAGCCCGTGCGGTCGTAGACGAGGATGGTCAGGGCGACCTTGGCGAGCTGATCACCGAGGACCGACTGCGCCTCGGCGAACCAGAGCGCGCGGAACTCGGTCACCGCCAACACGGCGGAAAACCCCGGCGTTCCTCGGCTCAACGTCAACCCCCGTGTCGACCTTGTGTGGCAGATCCAGCTCTGGTCAGCGACGAATCACGCTGCCTCGCCATCCGCCGTCCGCAAGGCGAATTCGACACTCGCGGTGCCCGGTCAACTATCCTTATCGCCCTTGTGGTCGATGCTGTTCGGTCATCACCACGTCGCTCAGAGTACCGGGCTCGGTCAGAACCGTGTGCATCGGACGGTTGGTCCCAGACTGTTCCCAGATGCCAGATAACCACCTCTCGGTCTTTTCGAGCATCAGTTTACGCAGGTCGGAGGGGGTATCCAAACCGATCGGGTGGTTTATTTACCGCCTGACCGAACTTCGGGTACGCCGCGTAGCGCAAAGAGGAGGTTGGACGTCGTGACACGTTCGTGCCAACGGCGACCGCCCGCGGTATGTGACACCGTGACGGCAAGTGCATCGGCCCTGGTAGCGACGGTTTTCACATGATCACGAGCGCTGAGACCCGACGTCGGCGAAACCGGTTGCGCACCAGACCGGCGCCCCACGGCGTGATCGCCGCCGAACTCACGGTTGGACGGCGTGGCGTGTCCCACGGCGATGTGCTGGGCGTCTCACCGGACGAGGTCGAACTCGGTGGGGTCCAACCTGCGGGTCCGCTGCCAGTACCGCCAGGTGAAGCCGGGCCAGATCGTCCGGTTGACGCCGCGTGAGTCCAGGTACCAGCTGTCGCAGCCGCCCCTCGTCCACACGCCGCCTGCCAGCTTGCGCTGGATGTCCGACTGGAACCCCGCCTGCGCGCTCTCCTTGATGTCGAGCGCGGCGGCACCCGTGTGCTCGGCCAGCGCCATCGCCTGCGACACGTACCTGATCTGCGACTCGATCATGAACACGACCGAGTTGTGGCCGAGCCCGGTGTTGGGGCCGAGCAGGAAGAAGAGGTTCGGGAAGCCGGACACGGTGATGCCGAGGTGGGTCTGGATGCCGCTGTCGCGCCACTCCTTCGCCAGGTCGCGGCCGTCGACGCCGGTCACCTCCAGGTAGTCGTACGCGTCGGTGACGTGGAAGCCCGTGCCGTAGATGATCACGTCGACCTCGTGCTCGACGCCGTTCCCGTCGACGACGCCGCGCTCGGTCACCTCCCGGATCCCGGAGGTGTCGACCTCGACGTTGTCCCTGGTCAGCGCCGGGTAGTAGTCGTTGGCGACGAGCACGCGCTTGCAGCCCATGACGTAGTCGGGCGTCAGCGCACGGCGCAGACCGGGGTCCTCGACCTGGCGGTGCAGGTGCGCGAGCGCGATCCTCGACGCCAGCCTCATCAGCACGGGATGGCCGTTGAAGCCCGCAGCACGCGCCTCGAGCAGCCAGTAGATGACGTCCCGGTACAGCCGCTGCGCCCCGGGCACCCTGCGGAACAGCGTCTTCGCCCAGCCCGGCATCTCGTGGTCCGGCTTGGGCATGATCCACGGCGGCGTCCGCTGGAAGAGCGTCAGCTTCGCCACCTCGGGTGCGATCCTGGGGACGAACTGGATCGCGCTCGCCCCCGTGCCGACGACGGCGACCCGCTTGCCCGCGAGGTCGTAGTCGTGGTTCCACCGCGCGGAGTGGAACGTCTCGCCGTCGAAGCGCTCGACGCCGGGGAGCTTCGGGATGTTGGGGAGGTGCAGTGCGCCGATGCCCGCCACGAGGAAGCGGGCGACGTACTCGCCGTCGCTGGTGGCGACGTGCCAGCGGCGCTCGTCCGCGTCCCACCTCGCGCCCGCGACCTCGACGCCGAAGCGGATGTGCTCACGCAGGCCGTACCGGTCGGCCACCCCGCGCAGGTAGCCGAGGATCTCCGGCTGCGGCGAGAACGACCTGGTCCAGTCGGGGTTCTGCGCGAAGGAGAACGAGTACATGTGCGACTGGATGTCACACGCGCAGCCCGGGTAGGTGTTGTCCCGCCAGGTGCCGCCGACGTCGTGCGCCTTCTCGAGGACGACGAAGTCGCGCCGGCCGTCCCGCCTGAGCTGGATGGCCATGCCGAGTCCGGAGAAACCGGTGCCGATCACCACGGTGTGGAACTCCATGACGCCCTAACTTACTACGAGTAAGTTACCTCCGGTAGAGTTGTGGCGTGAGTCCCACCCGTTCGTCACAGGAGCGCAGGAAGCGCATGCCGCGCGCCGAGCGCGAACAGCAGATGGTCGAGGTGGCGGAGGAGATCTTCGCCGACCGCGGGTTCCTCGCGACGTCGATGGACGACGTGGCCGAAGGGGTCGGGGTCTCCAAGCCGATGATCTACGAGTACTTCGGCTCGAAGGAGGGCCTGTTCGTCGCGTGCATCCGGGCGGCGCGCGCGGAGTTACTCAACGTGACGCTCGCGTCTGTCGTAGGGGTTAACTCGGCAGAGGAGGCACTGCGCCGGGGGCTCACGGCGTTCTTCGCGTTCACCGACTCGCACCGGCGCTCGTGGAAGCTGCTGCAGGCCGAGGCGGCCGTCGCGGGTCCCGAGGCGGTGGCCGAGATCGAGGCGGTCCGCAGGCAGCAGACGGCGGTGAACACCACGTTGTTCGAGTCGTTTCTGCCGGATGTGCCCCACAACGAGCTGGAGGCGTACGCCGAGATCGTCGTCGGCGCGTGTGAGCGACTGTCCCTGTGGTACGTGCAGCGCGACGACGTCGACGCGGCAGGCGCGGCGGAGATCCTGATGCGGATGGTGTGGTTCGGGCTTCGGCCGCTCTAACCACGCACTGTCACCGCTGATCGATTATGGTCAGCGAACGGGGCTTTTCCGCCGGGGGGCTGGGAGGCCGACAGAGGGCGGGAGACTGAGATGGCTGACCCGATCGAGGCGCACTACACGCCGGACGGCGACGACTGGGCGGTGACGGTCAAGGGGCGGGGGCAGACCCTGACGGGTCGCGCGCCGGGCCTCATCGCGGCACGCGACAGGGCCGACCAGCTGGTCGAGCAGCTGGCGCCCGAGGAGACCGGCCGCCGGACGGTGGTGCACCTGCTGAACGGGGACGCGGTCGACTTCACGACCGCCTACCTGACCGCCCGCCTGTCCAGGACCGAGGAGCCACCGGTCGAGCCGGAGGCGGCCGACGAGAAGCAGCCACCCGCCCCGGCGACCACGGCCGATGGCCCGGCACGCGCGGCAAGGCCGACGCCAACGCCACGTCCCAGGCCGACCCCCGCGCCCGAGGAGGAACCGGCCTCCTCCGGCAACTAGCGGAAGAGCTTGCGAAGGATCAGCAGCACGATCAGGACGCCGACGCCGATCAGCGGGTACTTGACCTTGGGCGACGAGAAGGTGCTCGCCGCGCCCGCCTTGGCGTCGTCGACGAGCTTCTTCGGGTTCGCCTTCGTGCTCAGCTGGTCGAGCGTGGACGCGAGCGCGTCCCGCGCCTGTTCGATCTCCCGCTGGATGGTGTCGGGGTCGCGCGCCACGGTTCCTCCCTCGGACAACGATCTGAGAGAGCCAACCTATCGGTAAGTCCTCAGTAGCGCGTCAGTTGGGCCACCATGCCCTCGCAGCTGCGGACCACGACCCGTGCCGCGCGACGCTGACCCGAGCCGAGTGCCTGGTTCTCGGCCTGCTCCTGCCAGCGCCGCAGCGCGTCGGACACGGCGCCGACCAGCTCGTGGCCGGACGCGTCCCTGCCGAAGCCGAGCCGCGCGGGCAGGGCGGTGCCGACCCCGCCGACCAGCCTGCGTGCCTCGTCACCGAGGGGGTCGGGCAGCGCGGTGCGGCCACCGTCGAGTGCCGCGAGCAACCGCAGCTCGCGGAAGTCGTGGGCGCTGACCACCAGTGCCTCCAGCGCGGTGACGAGCCGCCTCGCGGCCGGCCGCGGCTCCATCCGCAGCACGACCTCCAGCGCGAGCAGTGCCGACCTGGCCTTCAGCACGTCGTGGCGGTCGGTGAAGCACTGCCGGACGGCCGCCCGCAGTTCGGTGAGCCCGCTGCGTGCGACCAGCTCCTGCGAGAGCGCCTCGACCGTGGTGAAGCCCTGCCGGATCAACGTCGTGACCAGGCGGATGCCGAACATGCCGAAGCGGTCCAGCAACGCCGTCCTGGTGCGGGCGTCCAACCGCAGCGGCACGCCCTCGCCGACGAACCGGTCCGCCGACACCAGCGCGATCTCCAGCTCGCGGCGGGCGGCCACGGCGAGGATCTGCAGCGACGCCAGCTCCTCGGCGGTCAGCGTCCTGCCTGCCTGCGCGAGCAGCCCGGAGACGGCGATCGCGTTCTGGCACAGGCCGGTCAGCCCCACGTCCGTCCGGTACTTCCTGGCGAGCCGCTTCGCCGAGGTCAACGCGTCGATCCGGCCGCCACCGACCTCGTCGGCCCGCGACAGCACCACGATCGAGTTCACGGGCGTCTCGCGGGCGATCGGGTGGTCCTGCAGCGACTGGAGGAACCCCACGTCGGTCGAGTGGAGCTGGCGCATCAGGTACAGGACCGCGTCGGCGTCGAGGGAGGTCCTGGTGCCCGCGTCCGAGGGGTCGACGCCCGGCGTGTCGATGAGGGTCAGGCCACGCAGCGTGCGGGAGGGCCAGTCGACGACCACGCGGTCGATCTCGTCGGACCGCCACCCCTCCAGGTCGATGTGCAGCTGCCCGCCCATGCGTGCGGCGGGCACGTCCCGAGGCGGCGCCTGTGTCGGGTACACCTGCGCCCTCGGGTTCGCCCCGCCCCGGTACCAGGCGAGGACCTGGCTGCCCTCCTCGACGGACAGCGGCGCGACCTCCTCGCCGACCAGCGAGTTCACCAGCGTGGACTTGCCGACGTGCGGCTGCCCGGCCACCGCGAGCCGCAACGGCTCGGCCAGCCGGTCCACGTGGCGGCGCAGCCAGTTCGTGGCGCGGGGGCTGTCCCGGTAGACCTCGATCGCGTCGCGCAGCATCGAGTGCGCCCTGTCCGCAAGGTTCACGCGGTCAGCTCCTTCGGCGACGGTGACTGGCCCACCAGAGCCTGGATCCGCTTGTGCAGCCCGACGAGCCGGTCCACCTCGGCGGCGATCTCCTGGCTGCGGCGACGCCGCTCGGCCAGCTCCGCGTCCGCCGCGCGCTTGGCCGCGGTCGCCTGCTCGGCGACGCCGGTCTGCAGCCGCTCCACCACCCCCTGGAAGTGGTCGCGGAGCTTGCGCTGCACCTGGCGCGCGGTGTCCTTGCTCGCCTTGCCGTAGGACAGGAAGAAGTCGTCGACGTGGCGCTGTGCGGCCTGCTTGGCCACCGCCTGGCGCCGCTTGAGCCGGCCGGTCCGCTCGTCCCAGATGCTCTTCGCGCCGAACGCCGCGCCTGCGCCGAGGGAGATCGGGTTGATCAGCGGCAGGCCCGCGATCGTCGTGGCGAGGCCGAACATGAGCAGGCCGCCGTAGGAGCCGCGCAGGCCGACGAACACCTGCTGGCCGATGGTGAACTTCTCGATCCTGGGCGGCTCCAGGCCGCCGACGTGGTCGAGCAGGCCGTCGGTCGCGACGTCCTCCGGCACGGCCTCCTCGAGCGCGACCTGCCTGGCGATCTTCTCGGCAACCCACTGGAACCGCTCGACCAGCCACGCGAAGTTCACATCGGCGGTCTCCACGAGCGCCTCACGCAGCCACTCGGCGAACTCGTCCCACGTCCTGGCGGGGTCGGCCACGTCGAAGAACTCGTCGGCGGAGCGGATGATCTTGCGCGTGCGGTCGCGCAGGTCGTACTCGACGTCGGAGATCAGGTCGGCGACCTCGTCGGCCAGCATCGTCTGCCAGCGGGTCGTGCGCCTGCGCAGCTCGTCCAGCCGGTGCTGCGCGGCCCGGTAGAGCACCTGCGCGCGGCCCTGCTCACCGGTGCGGACCTCGGTCAGCGCCTCGGTGAGCGGCACCATCAGCTGCTTGGTCGCCTGTGCGGCCAGCACGGCCGTCGCGCCCCGGTTGATGGCGTCACTGTTGGCGAGCACGTCCTTCGACAGCGTCCGCACGAGCTCGCCGAACCCGGACTCCTCGTTGAGCTGCTTGTCACCGGCCCTGGCCGCGGCCAGTCGCACGGTCGCGGACACCGGCACGACCTTGACCCTGACCAGCCCCGCCGCCGCGAGCCGGGCGCGGTTGCGCTCGGCGACCGCACGCCAGCGGGGCACGATGTCGATCTTCGTGAGCACGACGGTGACGACCGGGCAGAGCGAGGAGACCTCCTTGAGCAGGTCCAGCTCCGAGCTGCGCAGCTCGCCCGTGGCGTCGGAGATCATGAGCACGGCGTCCGCGCTGGCCAGCGCGGCGAACGTGGTCGCGGTGCGCTGCGGGCCGGTGCTGTTGACGGGGGGCGTGTCGATGAGCACGAGACCGGCGGCGAGCAGCTCGCGGGGAAGCCCTACCTCGGCGTAGACCTCGCCGCCCGCTTCCGCGGGCCCGGCGGCCAGTGCTCGGCGTGCCACCTCGTCCACCGGAACGGGGATCCGGGCCGGCTCGCTCGAGGGCCCGATCGCACGGCGTCCCGAAGTGGAAATCTCCGTGACCAGGGCCGCCACGGGAGTCGGTGAATGCGTTACCGTCGTCGGCGTGATTGTGGTCACATCGTCACCGACCGCACACACTTCGGCGTTCACCAGGGCGTTGACGAGCTGACTTTTGCCCTGGTTCGGTTCGCCGATCACCGGGACCCGCAGCTTCGGCTCGAGCAACGACGAGCGTCGCTTCTCCAGCTTCCCGGCCAGGTCAGACCGATGATGGGTGATGCAGGCCGCGATGGTGTCGTCGAGAACGGTGAGCCAGGGCGGAGTCCTCACCCGGAAGAGTGTGCCGTGCTCGCCCATCTGGGTGAAAGGGGGCCGGGGTCCGCGACGCTGCGGACCCCGGCCTCCTGGGGTTGGGGCAAACCCCATTTTTCTGGGCTGAAAGGCGCGTTACAGACCCAGGTCCAGGTCGACGGGCAGGTGGTCGCCGACCTGGGGAAGGTGACTGGTGACACCGTCGACGAGCCCACCCACAGGGCTCGCGTGCACGGCGTCGGTCACCGGATTGTGTGACACGAGGTCGGTGACGGCACTCGTGTCGGGAAGGTCAGGCAGCGAGACCGGCAGGTGGCTGGTCACGTCGCCGAGCCTGGGGAGGTCGCCGGAGTCGATGTCCGGCAGGTCCGGGAGCTGCGGCAGCTCGGGGAGCTGGTCGAGCGGGAGGTCGTCGGTCGTCGGCAGGTTGGTCAGGTGCTCGGAGACCAGGTCGCCGCCCTGCTCGATGCCGTCGGTGACGGTGCTGGTGGTGCTGTCCAGCGTGTCGCCGACCGGCGCGAGCGAGCCGGTCAGGTAGCCACCGAGGAGGTCCTCGCCCGCGCCGATGCCACCGGCCAGCGCACCGGCGCCTGCGGAGACGTAGTGCGCCACGGTGCCGGCGACGGCGTCACCGGTCGTGCCGAGGTGGTCGACGTCCAGCAGGTCGGCCGTGTCGACCGGCTGGATCGAGAAGTCGCCGTGGGAGTTCGCGGCGAGGTTGCCCAGCGGGGACTCCGCGGCCAGCGAGACGCCGTCCGGGCCGGCAAGCACGCCGGCACCGAGGTCACCAGCGACGGTGTCCGTCGCGGCCCAGGCACCCAGGTCGCCACCGACGTGGCCGACCAGGCCCGCGCCGAGGTCCGCCGCCGGGGACGAGCCGGCGATGGAACCGCCGAACTCCTCCGGCGCCAGCTTCGCGCCTGCGGCGACGTCACCGAGCAGCGACTCGACGTGCGTCGACACGGTCGGCGCACCGCCCTCGGCGGGGTTGCTCAGCAGGCCACCCACCGCGCTGTCCAGCACGTCGGTGTCGAGACCCGCGGTGGCCACACCGGACACGCCGTCGATGACGACCGAGGTCACGTCGCCGAGCGGGGTCTCGAGGTTCGGGAGGTTCGGCAGCTCGACGCCGGGGAGGTCCACCGGCAGGCTGCCGACGACGGGCAGGTCACCCAGCGCGGGGAGACCGTCGGTCGGGAGCGTGACGGGCAGGTCGCCGAGCGAGGGCAGACCACCGGTCGGCAGGTCCACCGGCAGGTCACCGAGGGAGGGCAGGCCGTCGACGGGCAGGGCGACGGGCAGGTCGCCGAGGGGGAGGTCACCGAGGAGCGGCAGCTCGGACAGGTCCGTCGGCAGGCCGGCGGGCAGGCTGTCCGCGACCAGCGGCAGGACCTCCTGGACGTCGGCAGGCGTGAGGTCGCCAAGGCCGGCGTCCTTGAGCGCGCCCAGCGGGTCTGCCGTGTAGGCGGCCTTCGCGGCTTCGTCACTGATGATGTTCATGACGAAGTCCTGCAGGGTGTCGATAGAGAAGGACAACGAATTCTCCTAGCGGATTCAGTTCGAGCACTCGGCGGCGGTCCGGGGTTGAGCGCGTGGGCCGAACGCCGCGGCGCTGTGCGGTGACCAACGTATGGAGAACCGGGCGTGGGGTACATCGGGGATCACTCCGAGTTGTCGATTCCCCCCTTAGGGCTAACAATGAATCACTCATTAGGGGGTTAGGGGCTTGCCCGGGGCGCAAACCGGGGGTGCCCTACGGGGCCAGCTCCCTGGTACGACTAGCTCGGCTCGCACGGACGGAGGTAACGCCCGCAATGCCCTACGCACTCGGGATCGACCTCGGCACCGCGCGCACCGTCGCCGCGGTCAGCCGCAATCGTCGCGACAGCTGGGGCGAGCCCGAGGTCGTGCCCCTGGATGTGGCGTCTGACCTGCCCGGAGTCGCCTCGGTGCTGTATCTGACCGACGACGACGCCGTCGAGGTCGGCGACGCAGCCGAACGCAGCGGCGCCGGTGCCCCGGACCGAGTGGCGCGGGACTTCCTCGACAGGATCGGCGACGAGGTACCGCTGGCGCTCGGCGACCGGCAGTACCCGGCGGAGACCCTCGCGGCCGCGCTCGTGGCATGGGTCGTCGATCGCGTAGAGGAACAAGAGGGCAGTCCCGCCAGCCAACTGGTGGTCACCCACCCGGTGGGTTGGGGGGTGTACCGCCGGTCCGTCCTCCAGTCCGCGCTCAGGGACCTCAACCTGCCCGAGCTGACCCTGCTCCCCCGTGCCGTCGCCGCGGCGGAGGTCCACGCCTCGACCGAGCGGCTCGAGGTCGGCCAGGAGATCGCCGTCTACTCCCTCGGCGCGAGCAGGTTCGAGACCGGCGTGCTGCGGCGCGGCTCGTTCGGGTTCGAGCTGCTGGCACACGCCGACAGCGCGGAGGTGTTGGGCGGCACGCTGTTCGACGACCTCGTCGCCGAGCACGCCGCCGCCGACCTCGGCGAGCTGCCCGACGGCCCGGACAGCCTCGCCGAGCTGCGGGCCGCGTGCGTGGATGCCAAGGAGCGGCTCTCGACGGCCGTCGCCGTGACGATCCCCACGCCACCCGGGTCGAAGAAGGCCACGATCCTGTTGAACCGCAGCGACTTCGACGGTCTGATCCGCCCGGTCGTCGAGCACACGGTCGGGATACTGCAGCGGGCGATCCAGGCGTCGGGCACCGAGGCGGACGCGTTGCGCGCGGTCGTCCTGGTCGGCGGCTGCGCACACGTCCCCCTCATCGCCGAGCTGGTCACGGCGGCCGTGCGGGTGCGGGTGGCCGCGGCGGAGGACCCGACCACGGCCATCGCCCGAGGCGCGGCACTCGCGGGCGGCCGGGTGGCGAAGCCGACCGTGCGGGCCGAGCCGCTGCCCATGACCTCGACGGTCACGCCCTCGGAGACCCTCACCGCGCACACGGACCTGATGCGGTTCGACGAGATGGGGCCCGACCTCGCCGACATCGGCCCCCCACCGCCTCGGCCACCGGTCGAGATCGCGCCACTCGACCCGCCCGCCCGTGGTCTCGCCCGGCTGACCCGCCGGTCCCGCAGCGGCGCCGAGGTGGACGAGCTGGACCGCGACGAACGGTCGTGGGACGTCGACGACGTCGACGAGCCGCCACGCAGACGACGCCGAGCCCCCGACAGCGAGGACGACGAGTGAGGCCGATCCTGGACGACGCGTCAGCGCGACACCTCGACGCGTTGGCCGCCGACCCCCGCGCGCACGTGGCAGTCGTCGCGCCGGGCGGGTACGGGAAGACCACGCTGCTGCACCACATCGGCGCGACGATCGGCGCGACCGGCACCCCCGTCCACACGCGGGCCGACGACGCGGCCGACGGCGTGCTGCTCGTCGACGACGCGCACCTGCTCGACGACGCCGACCTCGTGCGGCTGCGTGAGCTCGCGGCCAGGGTCAGGGTGGTGGTCACGGCCCGGCCGTGGCCGCGCTCCGCGGCGCTGGCCGAGCTGCTGGAGCTGGCGCCGGAGCAGGTGCTGCCCGTGCCGTTCGACAAGGCGCAGGTGAAGGCATACCTGCCGCCGGGCCGGCGCACGGACGCGCTCGCGGAGTTCGTGCACGGCGAGACCGGCGGGGTGCCCGCGTTCGTGGACCGGCTGGTCCGCGCGCTGCCCGACACCAGGCCCGAGGTGCCGGTGGCCGCGCTCGCCGAGTTCCGCGCCGAGTTCGGCCGGCTCGACGACAGCGTGCTGACGTTCGTGCTCGCCGCGGACGCGGGCATCGGCCTGCACCTCGAGCTGCTGGTCGAACTGCTCGGCAAGGACGCCGCGGCGGTGAGTGACATCGTGGCGGCGGCCCGCGCGACCGGGCTCGTCGGCACCGCGGGTGCCCTGCTGCCGATCGCGCGGCGGGCGCTTCGCGCGATCGTGCCGGTGGAGAGGCGCGCGTGGATGCGGCAGCGGCTCGCCGAGCTGCAGCTGGCGCGGGGCGGTCAGGTATTGGCGCTGGTCCGGCCGCTGCTCGGCACCGGCATCGGCGGAGCCGCCGCGGCGACCGCGTTCGAGGCCGCTGCCGCCGAGGCGCTCCCGGTCGACCCGGCGCTGGCGGCGAGGCTGTACGAGGCGGCGGTGACCGCTGGCAGGCCCCCACTGCAGGTCGGGGCGCGGCGGGCGGAGGCGCTGGCGCTGACCGGTGACCTCGACGGCGCCCTGCGGCTGGCCGACGAGGTGATCACGACAGAGGCGGCGACCGGGCGGCGGCACGCGGCCGGGGTGGCCGCGGCGGCACTCGCGCACCGGGGTCAGCTGCTGCGCAGCGCGCAGCTGTACCGCTGGTCGGGCACCGAGGAGGGCAAGCAGCTCGCCACGCTGGGGCTGCTCGGCATCGGCGACCTGGCCGACGCGCGGGAGCTGCGGGCGACGGTGTCCGCCGACGGGCCGCCGACGTCGCTGTCCAGTGCGATCGCGCTGATGGCAGGCGGCTTGCACGAGTCGGTGACGGGCACGCCGACGACCGCGTTGTCGATGATGGTGCGTGCGGCCGGGTTGCTGGAGCCGGTCGGGCGCGGCGTGCTGCTGCCGGACAGCCCCGCGGCGCTCGGCGCGTTGTTGGCGCTGCACTACGGGGAGCTGACGACCGCGTCCTCGCTGCTGGACCGCGCGGCCGAGGCGAGGACGGGCGGGGCGCCGCTGGTGACCCGCCACCAGCTGCTGCGGACGTGGATCACGATGGTGCGGGGCAACCTGCCCGCGGCGGCCGAGCAGCTGCGGGCACTGCGCGGCACGCACCTCGAGCCCAGGGACTGGCTGTTCGCCGTGGCCGTCGAGCTGGGTGTGGCCAGGCGCGCCGGGGACACGAACACGCTGGGGCGCGCGTGGGTGCAGGCGGGTGAGGCGTTGCTGCGCCACCCGATGGACCTGTTCACGATCCTGCCGCTGGGCGAGCTGACCGTGGCCGCGGCGAGACTGCGGGACGAGTCCCGGCTGTCCGCGCACCTCTCGCAGGCCAGGACACTGCTGACCGGCCTCGGTGATCCGCCGCTGTGGGCGACGCCGCTGTGGTGGGGCGGCCTGCAGGCCGCAGTGCTCGCCGACCAGCGGGAGGACGCCGAGGCGCAGGTAGAGGCCATGGACCGGGCGGCGGCGAAGGACGAGCAGTTCGGCATCCTGGCGAACGCGGGCAGGTGCTGGGCGGAGCTGATGGCGGGCAAGGTCGACGCGGACGCCGTCGAGGACGCCGCCCGCAACCTGCACGCGGCCGGCTTCACGTGGGACGGGGCACGGCTCGCGGGCCGGGCGGCGACGAGGACGGCGGACCGCAAGGCCATGGTCCGGCTGCTGGACTGCGCGAGGCTCCTGCAGGGCAAGCCGGTGGCGGCGCGGCGGGTGCCCGACCTCCCGGACGAGAAGGCGTCGGTGTCCTCCGTCGCGCTGTCGGACCGGGAGCTGCAGGTGGCGGAGCTGGTGGTGTCGGGCCTGACGTACAAGGACGTCGGGGACCGCCTGTTCATCTCGGCGAAGACGGTCGAGCACCACGTGGCGCGGATGCGGCAGCGGTTGGGGGCGTCCAGCCGCAGTGAGCTGCTGTCCCAACTGCGGTCGCTGGTGGGCAGTACCCGGGACTGATCAGCGATTTTTCACCCGGCTGGCCCAATGTTCAGCTCATATAATTCCGGCTGTTGACCGTCTGCCAACTGCCCGGAGGCTGGGGATGCCGTCCGTCCTGATCGTGGGCGCCGGCTTCGGCGGCATCGCCGCGGCCGTGGAGCTGCGACGGGCAGGCCTGACGGACGTGACGGTCCTGGAGCGGAGCAGCACGCTGGGCGGGGTGTGGCGGGACAACACGTACCCCGGCGCGGGCTGCGACATCCCGTCGCCGTACTACTCGTTCTCGTTCGAGCCGAACGACGCCTGGCCGCTGAGGTTCTCCCTGGGCCCGGAGATCATGACGTACCTGGCGAGGACAGCGAAGAAGTACGGCGTGGCCCCGCGGTACGGGGTGACGGTAACGGGTGCGGAGTTCCGCGCGGGCCAGTGGCACGTCTCGACGTCGCAGGGGTCGCACGTGGCGGACGTCCTGGTCCCGGCCGTAGGCCAGCTGTCAGAGCCTCATTTGCCGACCCTCCCGGGCACGTTCGAAGGCCCGGCCTTCCACTCGGCCCGCTGGGACCACTCGGTGCCGCTGACCGGTCGCCGGGTCGCGGTGATCGGCACCGGGGCGTCGGCCGCGCAGTTCGTACCACACGTGGTGAGACAGGCAGCAGAGGTGACGGTTTTCCAACGCTCGGCGCCGTACGTGCTGCCGAAACCGGACGTCGAGTACCGCCGGTGGCAGCACCACATGTTCCCGCTGGAACGAGCGTTGTTCTGGGGCGTTGGAGAGGTAGCGGCGCTGGGCATCCAGGGAAACCGACCGGTGGCCAAGGCGGTGGCCGCGCTGGCCCGCCACCACCTGCGCAGACAGGTAGCGGACCCGAGACTGCGTAGAGCGTTGACCCCGGACTACCCCATCGGCTGCAAACGCGTCCTCTTCGCCAACGACTACTACCCAGCGCTGACGCAGGCGCATGTCCGCCTGTCCACAGACGGCATAGCGACACTGACCCCGAAAGGCGTCCGAACCAGGGCAGGCACCGAACACGAAGCGGACGTCCTGATCTACGGCACAGGCTTCAGAACCACGGACTTCCTGTCCACACTGACGGTCCGAGGCCGCGAGGCCGACCTGTCGCAAACATGGTCCGACGGGGCGACGGCGTACCTGGGCATGACGGTCCCCGGCTTCCCGAACATGTTCCTGATGTACGGCCCGAACACGAACCTCGGCTCCGGCTCGATCGTGTACATGCTGGAACGCCAGGCACGCTACCTCCGCCAGGCGGTGGCCCTGTTGGCCGAGGGAAAGTCCACACTGGACGTACGCCCCGAGATGGCGACCGCCTTCGACCGAGAGATGCGCCAGCGGCTGGCAGACTCGGCATGGGCGGGCTGCAGGAGCTGGTACCGCACCGAGTCCGGCAGGGTGACGAACAACTGGCCGGGCATGGTCTCGGAGTACGACCGCCGCACCAGGACCCTGTCCCCGTCCGACTACGTGGTGACCTCGTGACCGCCGCCCCGCGCCGCCGCCGTCTGGAACCGGACGAGCGCAGGGAACAGATCCTGGCCTGCGCGATCCAGCTCTTCGGCGAACACGGCTACGCCACGGTGTCGACCACGGAGCTGGCAAGGCAGGCAGGCGTGGCACGAGGCCTGATCAACCACTACTTCGGCACCAAGCGGGACCTGTACCTGGAGGTGGTCCGCCGCCTGGTGACGATCCCGAGGTTCGCCGTGGACCAGCTCCCGGTGGGCCCGCTGGAGGTCCGCGTCGACGCGGCGGTCGACTGGTTCCTGGACGGCGTCTCCCGCAACAGCAAGGCATGGCTGGCCGCAACCGGCGGCTGGGACCCGGACGTGGAACACATCCTGGCAGCGGCGGACGAGACAGCGGCGGACCGGGTCCTGGCGGCGACCGGCCTGTCCGCGGAACGCGTGGAGCTACGAGCCATGGTCCGCTCGTACGGCGGCATGGTGAAGTCGGCGTGCCGCGAGTGGCTGGTCCGCAAGGAACTGAGCCGCGCACAGGTAAAGCTCCTACTGAGCACCACCCTGCTGACCCTGATCCGAGAAGCGGCCCCCCGACTCGGCCCACTCCCGTAGCGGCATGCTGGTGGCCGATCAATCCGCCACGACCGGCCCGCTGCCGACGGCGGCGGCCGGCGCGACCGGTCACCAGGGGGTTACGCAGCAACGACGACCACGTGGCCTACCCGCCCGGCCTGCCCATGCGCCGTACCGCGACCCCCACCCAGGCCACGCGAAGACCAACGCGAGAGACGCGTTCACCATGGCCGACGGCCCGCTAGCTACTCCACACCGTGCGCCCGGTCGACGTCGCCGACGACACCCCGGCCGAGCGGGACGGCAGGTCGGCTTCGACGACAACCCGCCCGGCGAGGCCACTCGGATCGCCATCCACGTCCGCAGCCTGCTCCCGGCACCCACCCCGCCCCCCAACGCCCGATCGGCCCCAAGATCAGCCACCCGGCGGCATCGGAGATCCTGTCCCGCTATGGCAGCTCCACCGACATCGCCACCGACACCGCCAAAGCCGCAGCCAGATCGCGCCGACGAGCCTGCCGAGGACACCACACACTGGTCTCGATCGCCACCGCGCATGCGCCCCACACGGGCGACAAACTCGTCACCGCGATACTGGCCGCACTCGCCGAACAGACCGTGATCGCCCCCGAGACCGCGGCAGCGGACACCGTGCTGCCTCGACTCGCGGACAACCTGAAGACCGTTCTCCAGCAAGGCAAACAGGGCGCAACCGAGGTCAAGGGATACTCGCCAAGCACCCTCTTCCCAGGGTCCCAATCTCGACGCCACGCACCGGGATCAGGACCGCAGCCCCCATCCCGCCCGAGATCGGTGACGCCTCGACGTTCGAGTCCAGCGGCCACCTGGGCCGCGTAAGCCGGCATCGCTCCGGTCACGCGCAGTTCCGGGACCTCGACCAAGGGCGAGCACCCCGTCCGCACTGGCAACCGAAACTCAGCCGAGCGTTTCCCTGGCCAAGCTCGCCGCCCTGTCCGACCCCCACCGGCATGGCCGCCTCGACCACAAGCACGCCGAAGGAAGAAGTACAACGCTGCCCTGAGCCGCCCGGCCCGACGCCGCTGCGACGTCCTGTTTCACCATGCTCCGCAGCAAGACCCGCTACCGGCACTCCGAGGCTGCCCCGACCACAGCTGTGGCTTGACAACCGCACAGAGACACCCCCGGGGCGGAAATCGTTGCCCTAGCAACCATCCGCGAGACGACAAGTGCCCAACGCCGGTTCCGAACAGCTGTCACGACCATGAGAAGCCACATGCTCACCCATCTGGCGAACCAGCTGCGCGCAACCCGGGAACCCAGCTCCAGCCTCAGGAACCCAGACCCAGCTCCAGACTCAGCCTCAGCCCCAGGCCCAGCTCCACGCCCACGCCCAGCTCCAGCGCCCAAGCCCAACTTCGCCGACGCCCCTCCGCCAACGCCAACACTATTGGCCGCCTGGCTGGCTCAGGAAGCGAAACCTGAGTGATGAAGTTGCCCTACCGTGCGAAAGTACCTCCTGTGCTGATCAGACGTGAACATGCAGCAGACGTAGAAGCCATCACCAAGGTCCACCGCGCGGCTTTCCCCACGGAGATGGAAGCAACCCTGGTCACCGCCCTGAGGGCCTCGACAGCATGGCTCCCACCCTTGTCCCTGGTAACCGAGAAGGACGGCGAGGTGGTCGGCCACGTGGTCTGCACCCGAGCACACATCGCGAACAAGCCCACACTGGGCCTCGGCCCGCTGGGTGTACAGCCAGGCAACCAGAACCAAGGTGTGGGAACCGCCCTGATGCACGCTGTGCTGGCGGCAGCCGACGCACTGAACGAACCAGTGGTCGTCCTACTGGGCCACACCGACTACTACCCGAGGTTCGGCTTCCGCCCCGCGAGCACCTACGACATAACACCACCAGACCCTTCCTGGGCAGCCCACTTCCAGGCACGCCCACTGTCCACCTACGACACTTCGATCAAGGGCGCCTTCGCCTACGCCCCACCCTTCAACGATCTGTGACCCGGGTCAGCAGAACACCTCACGGAGCGCCCGCGCCACGCTCACCCCCTCGGGTACCGGCGAGCGCCCTGACAGCTCCTCCTCGATGTCGTACACGTTCATGGCGACCACCAACTGCCGAGAAGCGTCGCCGGAGATGAAGGCGTAGCTCCCGAACCCCGGGCCGCCACCCGAGTTCGCCCACAGCACCCGATCCGCGCCATCCGCGCAGGGCACCTCCAGACGATCGATCCCCAGCCCCATCGCCACCCCTTTCACGTCGACGGTCGTCCTGAGCTGCGCCAGCTCGGCCGGTCGTAACAACGTCCCGTCGAACAACGCCCGGTAGAACCTCGCCAGATCATCCAGAGTGGACACCATCGCCCCGGCGGTCCAGTCATAGGAAGGGCTGAACACCGTCATGTCCGTTCGACCGTCCAGTGCGTACCCGTGGAGGTGTCGACCGTGCAGCTGAGGATCCACGGTCGGGAACGACGTGTCCGCAAGACGCAAAGGCACCAGGATCCGCCGGTACACCTCCGACACCGCGCTCCGACCGGTCATCTTCTCGATGAGCTGACCAGCTACCAGGTAGTTGGTGTTGGAGTATCCGGGCACACGAGCATGCGCCAACGCCCGCGCCACGAGGTCCGCCGGCCGGTACACATACCCTCGGTCACCGGCCAGGTAGGAAGCCCAGAACTCCTTCTCGGTCGTCGGATCCCAGAGACCGCTCGTGTGGTTGAGCAGCCCGCGCACCGTGATGTCGCCCGGCACCTCCGGTAACCAGCGCGACACCGGGGCGTCCAGGGCCAACCGCTTCTCCCCGACCAGCTGCAACACCACGGCAGCCGTGAACGCCTTGGTATTGCTGGCGATCCGGAACCGCTGCCGGACGTCGGCCCGCTCACGGCGCGCCACGTCCGCATAGCCCGCCGCGGCATGGCGCCGTTCGTCACCCGTCCTCGTGTAACCGACCGCTCCCGGCGCACCGGCCGCCACCATCGACTCGACTGTGTCGTCGAGTACGTCGCCGACGGCCGGTGCACCAACCCCCGTGGCCAGAACCGCGGCCGACATCACCCCGACGAGTATCCGCATGACTGACTTCTCCCCTGTGTGTGGAATGAACTAGGTCCACTATCGACGTTCGGGGAGTGGGGCAACATGCGGTAAACCGTAATGTTCAGGTGGGGTAAACCGTACTATCCGAAAGGCCGGGAGACGCCGGAGACTGCGTTCACCGAGTGAACTCGCTCGTCCAGTTGGTCTCCCACGTTTCGCCCTTGTCCGTGGAGAACGCCTGCTCCCAACGCGCGGTCGTCGCAGTGATGTTCGACCACCGGTACCGCACGCGGATCTGCTGCCCCTCCCACTCCTCGTCGCTGAAGAACTCGCCGACACCGTCCTCGAAATGACCGACGACCGGCGGCAGCATGAGCTTTCCGTCACGGGAGTTCACCCAGTAGATCGACCACTCCTGAGTTACTGGGTCGAGCAGCCGTAGCGAAACTCCCCGGAATCCGAACCCGGGCAGATCCACCTCGTCCACGTTGGCGGCACCCTCGAACAGGTTGTGGCACGTCAGTGTCCCGTCCGAGGTCTCCCATTCGTCGCTCCCGCTGAGTGGCTTCGTCTTCCGCTGCGTGGTCTGCCAGGTGCCGTGAAGCCAGTCGAAGTTGTTCATGCCGGCAAGCTATTGGCCATCCACTGACATCCAATGTCAGTATTGCTCGTGCGTGCTTCCCGGATCGTCCAACTGCTGCTCCTGCTCCAGACCAGGGGCCGCCTCACGGCCGCACAACTGGCCGCTGAGCTGGAGGTTTCCGTCCGCACGGTGTACCGCGACGTCGACGCGCTGCACGCGGCGGGCGTCCCGCTCTACGGCGAGGCCGGGCACGCGGGCGGCTACCGGCTCGTCGAGGGCTACCGCACCAGGCTCACCGGGCTCACGGAGAACGAGGCCGACTCGCTCTTCCTCACCGGACTGCCGGGGCCGGCGCACGACCTCGGCCTCGGCGCGGAGGTGGCCGCCGCCTGGCTCAAGCTCACCGCGTCACTGCCGCCCGAGCTGCGCGACCGCGCCACCCGCATCCAGCAGCGCTTCCACCTCGACGCGCCGGGCTGGTACGCCGAGCCAGACGACACCCCGGCTCTGGTGGCGGCTGCGGACGCCGTCTGGCGAGAACGCCGCATCCACATCGAGTACCACCGGTGGCGTGCCCCGTCCGAGGTAACCCGAACGGTCGACCCGTACGGCCTGGTTCTCAAGGCCGGACGCTGGTATCTCGTGGGCGCGAGCAGGCGGATCAGCACCTACCGGGTCTCGCAGATCCGAACGCTGACCGTCCTCGACGAGGGCTTCCAACGCCCGGCAGGCTTCGACCTCGGCGCGTACTGGGAGTCCTACCTCGCCGACTTCGACGCCAGGCGGCACACCGACACCTCGACCGTCCGCATCTCCCCCGAACTGCGAAAACGCCTGGTGGAGACGGTGGAGCCGAGCATCCACCGCGCGGTCGAGGAGACGGCGTCGGCACCGGACGACGACGGGTGGGTGACCGCGGTCGTGCCGATCGAGCAGCCGGACCACGCCTTGCGGCTGTTCCTCGGCTTCGGCGCGGACATCGAGGTCCTGGCGCCGGACTGGCTGCGTCAGCGGATCACGGCGTCCGTGGCGGCACTGGCTCGGACGTACTCACCCGACTGAACAGGCGCAGCAGTGGCAGCGTCAGCAGGCTCAGCACCGCGAGCAGCAGGAACGCGGGCGTCGGGTCGTCGACCAGCACGCCGACCACAGCAGCGACGACCAGCCCGCCGAGGTTGCCGGTGAGCCACATCAACCCGGCGGCCGTGCTCTCGCTGCTGCCCGCCCGCCGTTCGGTCAGCTCCAGCACGATCGGCAGCGCGGGCAGCAGACCGAACCCGATCAGTGTGAGCGCGACGAAGCCGGTGACGACGCCCGGCGCCAGCGCCAACGTCACACATGCGACGGTCGTGACCAGCAACGACGTGGTCAGCACCGGAAGCTCCCGACCACGGCGGTTCGCCCAGATCGGCACCACGGCGCACCCGACCACCCCGGCCACGACGTTCGCGATGAGGATCAGCCCCGCGGTCTCCTCGGACACGCCCGCCGGCTCGAGCAGCGGCTGCGCGTACGTCGACAGCGTGACGAAAACCCCGAACGGGACGAACACGAGCGCGCACAGCCATCGGATGAACGGGTCGCTCCACGCCACCCGCAACGCGCCGAGTCCGGCGGGCGGGGTCTCGACCTTGTGCTCGGCGGGTGTCCGCAGCACCGCCATGACGGCGAGCGCGGCGACGACCGCCAGCGCGGCCTGGACCAGCAGCAACGTGGGTAAGTCGTCGGTGAACACGGTCCCGAGCCCGAAGCCGATGATCAGCCCGGCGAACGTGCTGGCCGACCCGATCGCGATGCCGGTCGGCCGGTCCCGCTCGGCCAGGTACCGCCCCGCGACGGCGGTGATCGCGTTGAGTACCAACGGCTGCGCGACGGCGACGACCAGCTGGCCGGCGAGCGCGACCGCGTAGCCGTCACCACCGAGCCGGATGAGCGCACCGGCCGCGACGAGCACCGCCCCCGCGGCCAGTCCGCCGCGGAACCAGCGGTCGAGCACGATGCCCGCCGGGATCGCGAGCAGGACGTAGAGCAGGGGAAACACGTTGGCCAGCCAGCCAATGGCCCCGTCTCCGACGTGGTAGTAACGGCCTGCCGCGTCGGTGACGGGCGCGTAGGTGACCCAGAGGACCTGTGTGACGGCCCCGAGCAGTGCGAACACCGCGATCATGGACCACCGGCTGCGGGGATCGGTCATGCGGCAGAGCATCGCACGACGTAGTCCTTCAGTGTGATCGCGTTCGCGGCGCGGTGGAGCGGCGCCATGGCCTTCGCGATCATCCTGTCCTTGCCCGGCAGCCTCGACAGCAGTGACAGGAAGACCATCGACATCCTGACCTGCGCCTTGGTGGCCAGGACCATCCGCTTGATGTTGGCGGGCCCGAGCTTCTGGTTGACGTCGACGAACTCGCGCAGTGCCGCCTCGTACCCGGCGAAGCCCGCGACGTGGTCACCGCACGCGGCGGCCAGTTCGCCAGCGAGGACGTACGCGCCGACCAGGGCAAGGCTGGTGCCCTGCCCGGACGCGGCCGAAGCGCAGTAGGCGGCATCGCCGACCAGCGCGATCCGGCCGTCCGACCAGCTGTCCAGGTGGACCTGGCTGAGCTCGTCGAGGTAGAAGTCGGCGCCCAGGTTCTCCAGCAGCGTCGGCACCTCCCAGCTCTCGTCGCGGTAGCGATCGGCGAGGTACTGCCGCTGGTCGGCGGGTACCGGGGCGTTGTCGGCGAACAGGAACATGGCCTTGGCGCCGGCGTCCTGGGCGGTCGAGTACACGAGCACGGTCCGGTTCGGGCTGACGTAGGTGAGCTCCTCCCGGTCCAGGTCGAGGTGGTTGGGCACGCTCGAGATCGACACGCGGTAGCCGAGGTCGCGGACGTGACCGTCGCCGAAGACCTTCGACCTGGTCACCGAGTGCAGCCCGTCGGCGCCCACGACCAGGTCGAACGTGCGAGTGGCACCACTGGCGAAGGTGACCTCGACGTGGTCGTCGGCCTGCCGGAGATCGGCGATCGAGTCATCCCAGAGGTACTCGACGCCCTGAGTGGCCTCGAACAGGAGCCTGTGCAGGTCCCCGCGGAGGATCTCGGCGTCGCCGTGCTCACGGCCACCGAAGGTGTCCCCGTCCATACTCGCGACCCGCCGGCCCCTGCCATCGACGACGGAGCCGGCCCGCACCTCGGTGACCCGGGCACGGATCTCGTCCATCAGCCCCATGCGCTCGACCACCCGCAGGGCGGCGCCCCGGATGTCGATCTTGTACCCGCCGTCCCGGATACCGCGGGCCCTCTCGACGACGGTGGGCACGAACCCGTTGCGGCGCAGCCAGTACGCGAGGGTGATCCCTGCGACACCGGCACCGGAGACGAGGACGGTCGTGTTCTTCATCGACTTGCTCCCTTCGACTGACGCAGACGGTACACCCGTGTCAGACAGATGTGCAAGACGATTGTGTTGTACGGTTGTGCTATGGGAAACCGAGAAGACCTCCTGGTCGGTGCCATGCGTTGTCTGTTCGAGAAGGGCTATGCCCGCACCACGGCGCGCGACATCGCGTCGGCGGCGGGCGTGAGCCTGGCCGCGATCGGCTACCACTACGGCACCAAGGAAGACCTGCTGAACGCGGCGCTCTACCAGGCACTGGCCGAATGGGGCGACGACCTGGGCAAGGCCCTGGCCGCCGCGACCCGCCCGGACGCCACCCCGGCCGAACAGTTCGAGGAGACGTGGACGCAGGTACTGAGGACCTTCGCCGCGAACGAGCGCCTGTGGGCAGTCCAGTTCGAGCTGCTGGCGTTCCTGGGCCAGAAGCCGGACCTGAAGGCGGCCTTCGCCGCGGCGAACCGCCAGGGACGCCAGGGCCTGGCGGACCTGTTCGGCGTCACAGGCGAGACGGTCGGCGCCGTGTTCCAGGCACTCGTGGGCGGCCTGGCCGCACAGTGGCTTGTGGACCCCGAGAGCACCCCGTCCGGCCGAGACCTGCGAAAGGCGCTCCTGGCGATCGCCGACGCGGTCGGCGACTGACCCGGGAACCTACTTGGCCTGCGGTAACTTGACCCCCTTCCGAGGCCCGCGAGAGGACGGCGGCGGCACGACCGGCCCGATGTCCCCGTCCGGCGCCTCGTCGAGGTCCACGATCACCGGGGCGTGGTCACTGGGCCCGGTCCCCTTGCGGGCGTGCCGGTCCACCCAGGCGGCGGCGACCCGCCCGGCGACCGGCGCTGACGCGAGCATCAGGTCGATCCGCATCCCGAGGTCCTGGTGGAACATCCCCGCGCGGTAGTCCCAGTAGGTGAAGACCCGCTCCGACGGCCACCGCTCCCGAACCACGTCGTGCAGCCCCAACGCCTGCAACTCGGTCAGGGCGGCCCGCTCCGGTGCCGTGACGTGCGTCTGCCCGACGTACGCGGCCGGGTCGAACACGTCAGCGTCCGTGGGCGCGATGTTCATGTCACCGCACAGCATCGCCTCACCCGGACCGGCCTTGACGACATCACGCAACGCGGCCAGCCAGGACAGTTTGTACCGGTAGTGGTCGGAGTCCGGTTCCCGGCCGTTCGGCACGTACAGCGAGTGCACCCGCACACCGCCGCAGGTCGCGGCGACCGCGCGAGCCTCGGGATCGGGGAAGCCGGGCGCGCCCTCGACCCCGACGACCACGTCGTCGAGCCCGACCCGCGACAGGATCGCGACACCGTTCCACTGCGCCTGCCCCGCCAGCGCGACCTCGTAGCCACGCTCGGCGAGCTGGGCGCCGAGTAACTCGGTGAAAGCGACGTCGGTCAGCTTGGTCTCCTGCAGGCACACGACATCGGGCTGCCGCTGGTCGAGCCAGGGCAGCAGCCGGGGCACCCGCTGCTTGACGGAGTTCACGTTCCAGGTGGCGACTCTCACGCCGACGACGGTAGACCCACCCACCGACAAAGTGAGATGACCAGTGCGAACCCGCCGGTCAGGCGCTTTGATGGGACCATGCCCATCGACGACTTCGACCGTTTCCCACTGCTGTTCGGCCCCTCGCCGACCCACCGGCTCGAACGCCTGTCCGCACACCTCGGCGGCGCGGACATCTGGGCCAAGCGCGAGGACTGCAACTCGGGCATCGCCTACGGCGGCAACAAGACCAGGAAGCTGGAGTACCTCGTCTCCGACGCGCTGGCCAAGGGGTGCGACACCCTCGTGTCGATCGGCGGTGTGCAGTCCAACCACACGAGGCAGGTTGCGGCCGTCGCGGCCAGGGTGGGGCTGAAGTGCGTGCTGGTACAGGAAAGCTGGGTCGACTGGCCCGACGCGGTGTACGACAAGGTCGGCAACATCCTGCTGTCCAGGCTGGCAGGCGCGGACGTGCGGCTGGTGCGGTCCGGGTTCGGCATCGGGTTCAAGGAGAGCTGGCAGCAGGCGCTGGCGGAGATCGAGGCAGCGGGTGGCAAGCCATACCCGATCCCCGCAGGCGCCTCCGACCACCGTCTCGGCGGCCTCGGCTTCGCGAACTGGGCGTTCGAGGTGGCCGAACAGGAACGCCAGTTGGGTGTTTTCTTCGACACCATCGTGGTCTGTTCGGTCACCGGCAGTACTCAGGCCGGCATGATCGCCGGTTTCGCCGCGTTGGGGGGCGAACGACGGATCCTGGGCATCGACGGCTCGGCGAAGCCGAGGGAGACCCGGGACCAGGTCGGGAGAATCGCGCGCGCCACGGCGAAGCTGATCGGGCTCGAACGAGATCTGACCGACGACGAGATCCTGCTGGACGAGCGGTACCACGCAGGCACGTACGGCATCCCGGACGAGTCCACGATGGACGCGATGCGGCTGGCCGCCCGGACCGAGGGCATGATCACCGACCCGGTCTACGAGGGGAAGTCGATGGCAGGTCTCATCGACCTCGTCACCCGCGGTGAGATCGCCAAGGACTCCACGGTCCTGTACGCCCACCTGGGCGGCCAGCCCGCACTGAACGGTTACAGCGCGCTGATCGACTGACTTATCGTGTCCAGTCCGCGCCGCGGCTCCTCTGCCGCGACGCGGAGCACGACGTGCCGCACACCCGCCGCCAGGTAAGGCGCGAGAAACTCCCGCAGCCCGGCAGGCGTACCGCCGAAAGTGGCCTGCCGAGTGGAGATCACGTCGAAAGGCCTGCCGTACCACCGCTCGACAGTGGTGCGCAGCCGCTCTTGCGCGGTGTCGACCGAGGGGTCCAGCGCGACGGTGACGTAGAGCGCAGGCGTCACCTCGCGCCCTTCCTCCCGAACGCGACGCAACCCGTCCGCGTACAGCTCCGGTGTCGGCAGGTAGGGCAACCAGCCGTCGGCGAGCCGGCCCGCACGACGCTCCGCGCTGGCGCCTGCGCCGGCGAGCCAGATCGGTGGCGGCGCGGTGGGAGCCGGGGCGAGGGTCATCTCGTCGAAGGCGAAGTGGGTGCCGGCATGACTGACCGGCTTGCCGGACCACAACGCCCGCAACACGGCGACCGTCTCGGTCAACCGCCCGATTCGCCCGGCGAAGGGCACGCCGGCCGCCGCGAACTGCCGCTCGGTGTCCGGTGAGTCGAACCCGTAACCGAGCCCCACGATCAGGCGACCCCCGGAAAGCTGATCCAGGGTGGCGAGCCGGTGCGCCAGCAGGACCGGCTGGTGCATGGCGGCGAGCAGCACGCCAGTGGCGAGGGTGACCCGCCGCGTGGCCGTCGCCAGCCCGGCAAGCAACGTCACCGGATCGGGCAACCCGTACATGAACGGGCTGTCCGGCACCCACACGGAGTCAAACCCTGCCTG
The DNA here is from genome assembly GCF_004364325.1 of Actinophytocola oryzae. Classification (GTDB taxonomy): domain Bacteria; phylum Actinomycetota; class Actinomycetes; order Mycobacteriales; family Pseudonocardiaceae; genus Actinophytocola; species Actinophytocola oryzae. Next base: position 351,740 of record NZ_SOCP01000005.1, read on the forward strand.
CTCGGCAAGAACACCGAGCTCGACCATGTCACCGACGTCGAAGGTGGGCAGCAGGTACCCGAACTCGGTCATGCCTCGATGAACTGGTAGTCGGCCCGGATCCGCCCGTCCGCGTCGAGCAGGAGGACGTCGGTACCCCATCCGACAACGGCGTCGCCGGAAACGGCCTCCCAGCCGAGCCGGACGACGTCGTGCACGCGGGCGACGTCGCCATGCCGCCGAAAGGTCATCGTCCCGGGGGCGACGAACTCGTCGTAGGCCCGCTCGACCCGGGCGGTGAGCTGGTCGTGCCCCCGCGCCTGGAAGACGGCGACGAGGCTGAGCCGCTCGGCGGCCTTCGCGGCCTCGTCCGGTGGTTGTAGGAAATGCATTCCGTCGTCGGCCCACAACGCGCCGACAGTGGCCCGCCGCACCTCGGACGACGGCTCGTTCCAGACCGCGACATAGCGGTCGGCCAACTCGATCGGGTCAAGCACGACTACCTCCTCGTGGGTTACGGCGGTCACGCTGCCCGCACGCCGTGACCTGGGCAATTCCCTGCGGGGAATAGCCGACTGTCGGTGCCGTGCGTTAGACACCACGAGTGACGTTCGCGAAGGAGCTGCGGGGTTGGCGGCAACGCAGAGGGGTGAGCCAGATAGAGCTGGCGTTACGTGCCGGTACGACACAGCGGCACGTGAGCTTCATGGAGAGCGGCCGCTCGACGCCAGGCCGCCCGATGGTGATCCGCCTGGCGGAGTCACTGGAGGTGCCGCTGCGCGAACGCAACACGCTGCTGCTGTCAGCGGGCTATGCCCCGGCGTACCAGGAGAGCGACTGGAACGACGAGTCGATAACGCCCGTGCGCAGGGCACTGGAGAGCGTGCTGCGCGGCCACGAGCCATACCCGGCGATCCTGGTGGACCGCCGAGGCAATCTGGTAGCGGCGAACAACGCGTTCCACACCCTGACCGAGGACGTGGCGCCAGACCTACGAGTCCCGCCGATCAACGTGGCGAGGTTGTTCCTGCATCCGGAGGGCCTGGCCCCCAGGATCGCAAACCTGGACGAGTGGGCGTGGCATGTCCTGGACGGCCTGCGGCTTCAGACGGCTCGCAATCCCAACCCACAGCTGACGACGCTGATCGACGAGTTGGTGGCCCTTGTCCCGAACCGTCCGAAGAAACCGGGCCCGGAACATCTGGGCTTCGCCGTCCCCCTGCGCCTGCACGCCCGGAGGGGCGAGTTACACCTGATGACGACCCTGAGCCACTTCGGCACGGCCCTCGACGTCACGGTGGCAGAGTTGAAACTGGAGGCATTCCTCCCGGCGGACGAGAAAACCGCGGCACTGCTCGCGACGACGATCACACATCAACGAACGACATGAGCGGAACCAACAAACTTCGGCGTGGTGGCGGGTCGACGGCCGAGGCGTGATGAGTGTGGGGTCGTCAAGCCCTTCCACAACACAGGGTGATGAGCCATCATGGAAATACTCGCTCATGCCAAGCCCTGGGCGGAGGGGAACGCAGCATGATTTCGATATCGCCGGATGCCGAACCAGGCTTCGAGTCCAAGCTGATCGACCTTGATGGTGTCGCCTTCGCCAGCCTGCGCCAGCTTGACAGTGCGGCGCTGCGCTGCTCGTTGGGTCATGTGGTTGAACGAACGAGGCGTTTGCGAGTACTGCACAGGTCCACCAGTTCTGGAGGTGGTGAGCGGATCGACTGATGAACCAGCCGTCAGATGATCCGCCCTTCTTTCACCGAATGTCCTGGCATGACTTCGACGCCTTCGCTCGTATCGAGGGCGACGCTGCCATGGTGCAGCGACTCCGTCGAGCCGAACGAAGCCGGCGGAAGCTGTTGTTGCGCGCCTTGATGGAGAATTCCGCGAAGGCAGAGGGGCTGTGCGGTCCCCTCCCGCCTCTCGACGCAGTGTGGGAGCTACTCGCCAGAGTCGAGGACATCTCACCCAAGGCCATCCACTGGCTTCTCTCTCATCCGTACACCGGCAGCTGGATTGGATATACGACACGATTGTTACGTAACCGGATAGACGGCGTGTGCCCCCTCTGGGTCCATGTGGGTCAAGCTCACGCTCTGGCCGCAGCGGCCGCTATTCGTGCTGGTCTCGACTTCGACATCGACGTGCCGGTGTGGGAGGGAAACGCCGCGTTGCCATCGCTCGGAGTGGCACGGCTAGCAGCGTCCGAACCATTCGAGGTGGCCACCGTAGTGGGCAGGAAAGGCCACTACGCGGTGACCAACGGGATCAGCGTGACGTACTTGCCCCAGCCGCTCGAATCGACGACCGACACGTGGTGGGCGGTTCGCCGAGCCCGGATTCATATTGGTAACAAACGGTTCTCACTGCATCTGGATGATCTCGATCCGTATCGCGGGCTGTACGAACCGATACTTCCGCAACGGACAGCAGACGACGAGATCAACGACTGGGAGCGCCTGATAGCCGATGCCTGCCAGCTGGTCGCGGCTCACCTGCCAGGGCTCGCTGAGAGCATGCCTGTCGGACTGACTTCACTGGTGCCCAAACCACAGGTGCTCTTTCAGAACCCCAGCGCTTCCACCGGGGAAGCGTTCGGCAGTGCGGTCGTCTGCCGTCCGACCGACGGTGCTTCCTTGGCCGCCACGCTGATCCACGAATTCCAACACATCGTCCTCGGTGGCATATTGCACCTCACCCAGCTGGTCGACCACGACCCGAGCGAACGAATCTACGTCGCATGGCGAGATGACCCGCGGCCTGTGAGTGGTGCATTGCAGGGTGTTTACGCATTTTTCGGCGCCACGATGTTCTGGCGCGCCCTGAGGCACAGCGATTCTGCAGTCATGGCGAACCGGGCCGCCTTCGAGTTCGCCTACTGGCGCCGACAGAGTTGGCGAACACTTGAGGTTCTCCGTGCGGAACCAGTCCTCACCGAGGCAGGCCAGCGGTTTCTCGACGGTGTTGCCGAGCGGCTTGGTGCGTGGCAACACGAGCCTGTTCCTCGGGAGTCGGGCGAGTTGGCCGCAGCAGCCGCCGCGGACCACTGGGCCGGCTGGCGGCTACGCCATCTGAGACCCGATCCGGCAATGGTGGTCGACCTGACGAATGCGTGGCTCGCCGGGCACAGCCGACCGCCGGTTAACGCACACACATCTACGCTTCAGCCGACACCCGTACCAGACGGCAGGTGGTCGCATGCTCGGCCCGAACTAATCCGGCTGCGGGTGAGTGATCCGGCGTGGGGGCGTCTGCCCAACTCCTGGTGTGTAGTACCGGAGGCCACCGCGGCCGACTTCGCCTACACGACTGGTCGCTTCACGGAGGCCGCCTGTGGTTTTCGCGCTGAACTGGCGGACGATCCCGACCGTCCGGCGTCGCTGGTCGGGCTCGGTCTCGCACTGGCCGCCCAGGGCGCGGATCCTGCTGCCCGCGCCCTGCTACACCGTCCTGAGACCGTGCGTGCGGTGCACCGTCGCCTACGACACACCGCTGGCCAGGTACCGACCCCGGAGCAGGTTGCCTCCTGGATCGGCCAGAACGTCGCGGAGTAGTGACTTACATCAGCATCGGGTCGATGTCGCAGTCCGCACGGGCGCCCTCCGTTGCGGCAATCGTGCCAGGATGGGACTCACCCAGGACCCTCCGGTAGTGGGTCAGAGTCGGCTCGTAGTACTGCTCGGCCTCGTCGGTGCGGCCGAGAGCCCTCAGGTCGAAGGAGAGGTTGACGGCGGCGGCGAGCACAGTGGGGTGGTCTGCCCCCAATGTCGCCCGGCCACGTTCCAGCGCATCCGCCCCGAGTTCCACCGCTCGATCGTGATTACCCAGCTGGGAGAGATCACTGGCGAGGTTGATGGTCGAGATGAGCGTGTACGGGTGGTCAAGACCTATACCACTGCGGAACTTCTCGAGTGCACGTTCGTTCAGTTCACGCGCTCCGGCAACGTCACCCTGAAGCCGCAGAGTCACCGCCAGGTCCACCGTCGCACCGAGCGTGTGGGGGTGGACCTCGCCGTAGATGCGACGATACAGGTCGAACGTCTCCTCGCCGAGCTTCTTGGCCGCAGCGAGGTCTCCGGAATGGCGAAGGTCGATTGAATACGCCAGCGCACAGGCCATGGCGGTGGGGTGTGTCGAACCGTAGATGAGCTGGAAGGTGTTGAATGCCTCGGTAGAGAGTGGCAACGCGCTGTTGTGATCGCCATCCTTGCGTCGGGCGATGGCCAACATGAAGGTGACAGTGACCGTCTCGGGGCTGTCCACCCCCAACCGCTGCCGATACAGCTCGGTGAGACGCTCCTGCTCGATCCGCGCCTTCATGTACTGCCCGGCCTCGCGTCGGTCGACGATCAGGGCGGTGTTGGTGCTGAGGGTCTTCGGATGGTCCGGTCCGAGTACCTCGACCCGACGCCGATGCGTGTCCTCGTCCAGCACCGCGGCGGCCTGGTAGTGGCCGGACAGCCTCAAGCTGAGGGCGTGCTGGAAGGCCGCGTTGAGCGCCTCGGGGTCGTCGTCGCCGAACAGACGGCTGGACCGCTGGTAGATGTCGGCGCTGAGCTCGCTCCCGGCGGCGAAGTCACCCCTTGCCCTGTGGTCGATGACGATGTTCGTCTGGAGGTTGAACGTCTCCTCCGCGTTCTCGCCGGAGACCTCCAGGCGGAGTGCGAGCGTGCGCTGGTTGAGTTGCGCCGCCTCGGTGAACTGGCCAAGGCCCCAGAGGTAGAAACCCAGCCGCGTGGACACTTCGAGGGTCTGCGGATCGGCAGGCCCCAGCTTTTCCGTGAAGTGTTCGTGCGCGCGTTTCGCGAGCTGCATCGCCTCTTCGTGGTCACCTGATACGGAAAGGAAGCGCATGAGGTTGATCACGAGCTGGCGAACCCAGCTGTCGTCGCAGTTGATCAGCTCCGCGGCGTAGGCGTGTGGCAGCAGCTCACGGTATCGCGGCCAGTTCCTGGCCGATTCTGGATCGTTCGGATCCAGGCTGGCCAGCAGTTGGTGAGCGCCGTGCAACATCTGTGCCTGGACGGCAGGTGCCATCACCCTGCTACGAAGGACCAGCTGTACCAGGCGGTGAAGTTGGATGGTGTTGTTCCCGTGATCGATCTTCGCCAACCCGTACCGGTTGATGTCACGGACCGCGCGCGCCAGTGTGATCGGGTTGCGCAGCGCCTCGTCCAGCTCGGGTGAGATCGACACCCTGCTGACTCCGGTGAACAGGTCACGGGATATCGGTTCCGGCGAGAAGAACGCACAAATATGTAGGATCTGATGTGCTGCGGGGTTGCGGGTCCTGAGCTCATCGAAGGATACGTTCCACGCGGCAGCGACTGACAGCTCGTAATCAGATGGCGCGGAGGTGTCGAGGATTTCGGCGACTGATTCGTCGAAAAGCCTCAAATACTCGCTCACCGGCATTCCGGTGACAGCTCGCCAGGCAGCGGCCTGCTCGATCGCCAGGGGTAGGTCACCCAGCTTCTCGGCCAGTTTGTCCGCTTCGACATTGTCGATCGTCGGACCGCGACGCCCAAGCAGCTCGATGCTCTCATGTCGTTCGAACACCGCGAGTTCAAGTGGTCTTGCCACACCTGCCCAGTCGGCGTTCCTGGAAGTAATCAGAATTTCACCTGGACCGTTCGTCGGGAAGAAGGGGCGCACCGACTCCGGCGTTTCGGCAGCGTCGAAGACAAGCAACCAGCGACGGTACGGGCGTCCGGTCCGCAAAGACTCCCGGACGGCTGCCACTGCCGTGTGGGCTTCGCTGCTGCCCGGAAGACCGAGCTGTTTGGCCAGATCCGTCAGACTGGAGCGGATCTGGGTCGGACGCGCCGCGTCGATCCACCAGATCAGGTCGTAGTCCTGGAGATGTCGATAAATATATTCGGTCGCGATCTGGGTCTTCCCGATACCGCCCATGCCGTGCAGGGCAGAAGGCAGGACCGCGGTCGTGCCACCCGCCGTCAAGCGCTTGCCCAACTGCTCGAGCAGTTCTCTTCTGCCGGTGAAGTTGGGGTTGCGAGGCGGTACGTTGCCCCAGACAGACGGTGGATCGTCTGGTTGCCGCTCGTGAACTCGCAGGCTCGACGCGGTCGACGGATACGCCATCGGTGCAGCCGACTCGGCTTCGTACGTATCCTCGTGCTGACCGGACTTCACCGGCGCCGAGCGGACAGGACTCGTGGTGGCAGCATCACTAGCCGAATCGGGCATATCGTCACTCGCAAGTTTACTGGCTGGGGCGGTGGCAACGGAATTCGCACTCGGTCCAGTGTCATGCTGTATCGCATGTCTGAGTCGGTCGGCACGGGAGAGATAGGGGCCGCTGAGGGCGCGCATGACCGTGCTTTCCAGCTCGACGTCAGCCATCGTCGCGAGTGTCAGCTCGGGGTCTGGCGTGCTGTGCGGGTCCGCGATCGCGTCCCGGAGGTGGCCGAGCACGCGAAATCTGTCGTTGAGCTGGGTGGCAGCTGCGCGCACGACCATAGCGGTTTCCGATCTTCGTGCCCCGCGCAGGAGTAGCTCACGGACGCCCGTGGCAAAGGTGATCGACTCCGCGTCCCAAGAAGCGCTCCCTTCGTTCGGGTCGGCTCGCAGCAATCCGCTGACGAGCAGTTCGCTGACATGCGCCAACCCAGCTTCGGGGACGAACCGCTCTCGCAGCAAGTCGAGGACAGGATTCTTAACCGGTAGTGCGGCGAGCAACGTCGCCAGCCGCAGTGCCGGAGGTGAGGCCACACTCTGGAACGCTCGCACTATCTGCGTGGCCGACGACGTCACGTCAGTCATCTCTTCGGTGACCGACGGCCGTGGTTGTCCCGAGGTCAACAGAACGCTGGCGCTCGTGGGCCGTCGGGACACACCGGTGACGAGCCGGCTCCACCAACCCAGCCACCGGGGTTGGAGCTCCACGACCGGAACGGGCACCGCATTGGCGTCCTCGTTTTCGTCCGGCTCCAGCCAAGCGTCGAGCAGCTCGTACTGCCAGTAGCAGTTCGGCTTCAATGCCGCGGGCACGGAAAGGTGCGCCCGCTGGACGGCGAGTCCCGCGCGACTCCACAGCCACTGAGGCAACACGTTCACGAGGGTCACCGGCATGGTGCGTGCCCAGCGCATCAGGACCGGCCCATAGAGGTCCTTCCGCCAGGCAGCGCTCACGCCGTCGGTCAGCACCAGGAGGATGCGTCGCCCGTAGGGGTCCAGTACCTCGCCGGGATCCCGTGCGACCCCTTCCCGATTGCTCCCGCGGAGAACTGGTTTCGAGTTCTGGTCGACATCCAGGAGGCGAACCTGCACGGAGCGGAATGCTCCTAGACGCTCGGCCATGGCGATGAACGCCCGAACGTGTGATTTCCACAGCACCAGTGATGGGCTGCAGTCCACCACAAGTGTCAGGTCGAGGCAGCGTTGCTCCTTCTTCCGGGTGATCGGCCACCATGCCCCGATCTGTGCTGCCTGTTCAGCGGTCGCTTCCTCGTCGAGGACGGTGTCGTGGTCGCGCCGCGATGGCACCCTGCGCTTGAGTGGACGCAGTGCCCGGAAATAGTCCAGCGTCCCCGGAAGCGCCGACTGGGCGGCAGGCTGCGAACGTTCACCCGACACGCCCGGCGAGTGGGGTACGTGGACCAGCCGGGACGGTACAAGTTCGGGTGCAAGAGGTGGCCCTTCGGGGGGAGGCGCGACGGAGTGGCTGTCCTGCTCGTCGACCGGGCCGAACTCATGCGGCGTGGAAGGGCTGACGGCCGGAGGTGTCGCCGGTGGCGTCTCATCCCGCTCGCGTTCTGTACGCGGTGTGATCGATTCACCCCGTTGCCGCACGGACGTGAGGTAGAGCGCGTCGCCAAGCTCGTGCCAGGTGAGCCTGTACGTGGGTGCGGCGTTCGATGGTCCCGGCTGGGGCGTGTGACGTGGTTCGGGCACACCGGCCGAGCTACCCACGTCAGTTCACCGTCGACAGGCGGCGCCACAAGGAGTCGACGAGACGCGGCCAAGCAACATCATCCGCCTGGTAAGCCCCGGAGGTAGCCAGGTACACGGCCTCGAGGAGCCGGTCGGTCGGGAGGGACCCATACTCGGTTCGCTTGGCGACGAATTCCCTGATCAGATGGTCATGGTCGTTACCGTGGGAATCACGCAGATGGTTGGCCACCATGGCGGCGAGTTTTTCGACATTCGGGTCCGGTATGTCCAACTGCAGACAACGCCTCAGGAACGCAGGCGGAAACTCACGCTCACCATTGCTGGTTATCACCACGACCGGGAAGGCATGGCACGCTACTCGACCGCCGACAACGGTCACCATTCGGTTCGGATCGGCGGCATGCACCGTGACCTCCGGCGCACGCTGCCACGTTCTGGCAAGCTCGGGAATGGTGAACTCGCCTTCTTCGAATATACTCAGCAGATCATTGGGAAGGTCGGCCTCGCTCTTGTCCATCTCGTCGATCAACAGGACACGCGGCAAGCGCGCAGGCAGGAAGGCGGTGCCCAGTGGCCCGAGTCTCACGAAGTCGCCAACCGGCGGTTCGTCGTGGGGGCCCGCCGTGGTCCCCACGCTGCTCGTCGCGGCAGCCTGCACACGCCCGATCGCGTCGTAGCTGTACAGGCCGGATCGCAGTTCGGTCTGGCTGGTGATTCCCCAGCGTAGAACCGCACCCAGCCGCAGCTCCTGTGCGATTCGATAGGCGAGCGCGGACTTGCCGGATCCTGGATTGCCGGTGACCAGCAGAGGTCGACGCAGATAGAGCGCGGCGTTGACCATATCGAGCTCATGAGGATCGACGTGCTGCTCCGTGAGGTAGCCCGCCGAACCGAGTCTGCGTTGCGCTTCGCCGTCATCCTCGGGAGGCGCGGCGTTCTCCTGCACCGGACCACCGTGGAATGTGCGCCACGGCGGCGGGTCGGGAAGTATCTCGGCCAGATCGATGTCGTGGATGGGTCGACCAGTACCGCGGTAGATCCACCAATCCGGCGCCTCGAACCGTGGCGTCCGCCGCGGCGCTCCAGGGTCTACTTCATTCGCGCTCATCGCAGATATCCTTACGATGGGGACGTAACTGTCGGTTGACCAAGCGACAACAACCTGTCCGGATCATCCCATAACAGTATGAAGCCACCGATCAGGTTGGACTGCGTGGACTCGGCAACCGAATACATGGATTTTCTGGAGCTCTGGGTCCGACTCGGCAGGCTCTTCAGTCCGCCGTTGTCGAGGAGCCGGTTGACCATTTCCTGCAGCTCCTGCCGGGACGCTGTGGGGTGCCAGCAGAGCACCGGGATGCCTGACCGGAGCGCGGCAGTCAGCTCGTCGGGGCCCGCGCCCGGCTTCGGGTGAGGAGCCGGGGCTTCTGTCATCACCAGGCCCACCCATTCGAGGTCGCTGAGAACGGCATCCATGCGATGGTACTTGGCGGCGGAAGCCAGCGGGAGAAAAACCCTCGACGACGAGGGATCCCGGAGCATGGAGGACCATCGTACCCGCCACATGCGGTGCCAGTGCGCGGCGCGCATCCGTTCTAGAGAACGTATAGCTATCTCGTAGTCGAGACACAGCGGGCGTGGATCACCGGAATCATGCTCCTTCTGCCACAAATGCACGGGCAGATGGAACAAGCTGCGCGGCAGGACGAATTCAAGCGCTGCGCTGACGCTCTCACCCGCCCATACCAGTTCCGTTTCCTTGATCAGGTCGTCGGTACGGAACTCGAGGTCATCCACCATGACGTCGAAAGATCCACCAAGCTGAGGTGGCCAGTCCAGAGGATCGTCCTGCCGCCAGTAGCTCAACCGGCAGATCCTCTCGTCGATCGCATCCGGCTCGACCGCGAACACAAGGTAGAGACGGGGTTCGGCAGGGATCTCCGTCCAACCTTCTCGACGCAGGCGAACCGCGTCACCGCGGCGTAAGCGGACTGCCTGGTGGTTCGCCCACTCCGCGAGTCGCTCGCCGACCTGGTCGTCCACCTCCATGGCGAGGAGGTCGACGAACGCGAGATTGGGTGGCAGTCCGTCCGGCCCCGCGTTGAAATCCGACAGGTAGGCGAACACCTCCCACGCGGTACCGGCAGGCGGGATGGGCACCGTCGGTCCCGCGGCACGCCGCACGAGGGTGGGCAAATGCGGAACAGAAAGATCGGCAAGCAGATCCCGCAGCCGGTTGAGATCCGGTTCGGAGACCACCTCCCAAGGGCGGTCGTCCTCGTGCATCTCGGCTTCTCCGGAAGGCTGGGGCACCGGCGAGGCCCAGTCATCCGGCAGGCGAAGCCATGCCGCGGTGGAGGTTTTCTTGACTTCGACCGGAATTTGCCGGTAGGCCCCAGGAACGGCGCCGGCGTCCTGCGATATCACTTCCTCGTAGAAGTACCGCGACGCTATCAGCGCGAGCACGCCCCGTGACGTGGCCAACGCCGACTTGGCCTCCGCCGCGTCCAGGATGCGGAAAGCATGATTCACGGCGTGGCCGACGAAGCCATGGTCGTTGCGACGGATCTCGCCGAAATGCATACCAACACGCAGCTTGACCTTGGCCTCGTCGGCGTGAACGACGTTGTAGCGGTGCAGACCAGCAACCAGCCGGGCGGGTAACTCGTCCGCGACACGGCTCTTGGAGATCGTCGGCGGGAGGAGGATCAGCGCACCGTCACCGCGGTCCTCGACATCGCACTCCCCAAGATCGATACCAGCCTCGGAGAAGGCGGTACCCAGTACGTCATACAAACCTTCCTGGACGGCAAGGAGGTGGGTCACGGTCCGCGACGGATCGGTAAAGCCAGCCACATCGACGACGACGATCGTTCGATGCTGTGTCGGGGGCAGTTGCGGCACGAACTCATCCCTCCCCACCACCGGGGCGCCGGACTCGCCGACCACGCCAACCATCAGTGATCGCCCACCCTCAGGAGCGCACAAGTGGTTAATACCAAAATTTTGGTACGAACGGTGTAGCCGGCGGCATTTGACAGGTGTGCGCGGACAGCGACAACGACAGTTGCGACACGATGGTGGTACTGGAGACCGACCTGCGTCGGGACAGGCTGCGGACGGCTTCCCGGTTCGATCTCCGCACTGTGGATCATCGGTTTGACCTGGACAAGCGGCGGCGAACACTCCGCTTCGGCGTAGCGCCGACAGCGTGCGGTCAACCCCCGCCGCCGCACGCCGACGAGGTGACGCTCCCCCCACCCACCATGCGACGAGCAGATGAGCTTCACTGCATTGGCACCTTTTTGTCATGTGTGTCTGGGAGGTGGGTCGAGCTTCGCCAGCAAGACGTCCTGGCTGCGGCCCGCGAGTCAACGAACAGCTAGTACCCCAGCCGACGGCCCAGCCCTCGATCAGGCGGTCGACGACCGTTCGACAGGGCCGATCCTGCTCAACCGGCGCGACAGGCGCATGGACCGGCACTGCGCCACCCAACGACTGCACAACCCCGCCCGAACCGCGATCGTGCGGCTACCGCGACTGCATCCACACCTGCTCCGGCACACCTACGTCACCACCATGCTCGACGCCGGCGTCGACCTCCGCGACGTTCCAAATCGCCGTCCGACACGCCGACCCACGCACGACCATGCGCTATGACCGAGCACGCAAGAACCTCGGCCGCCACCCCTCGCCGCCTACATTGCCAGCGCCACCTGATACCTCACCACACGCACATGCCGACGAGTGCGTGTCGGTAGAGATGGGAGTTCTCGCCAACGCCTGTCCCTGCCGTACCGTGCCAGCTGGCTGGTGCGCGCTATTCCGGTGCCTGGAAGCCGCCGGTCCTGTGCTCGAGCAGTTCGGCCAGCCCGAGCAGGGTGTGGTCCTCGAACATCGGGCCGATGAGCTGCACTCCGACGGGCAGGCCTTCTGGGGACCGGCCCGCGGGTATGGCGGTGGCGGGCAGACCGGGCATGGTGGCCAAGCCTGCCCAGACGAGCTGGTCGAAGTAGGGGTATTCGACACCGTCGATGTCGATCCGGCGTGTCAGGGGATTGGGGTTGTGGTCGTGGGGGAACGCGGGAGTGGGTGTGATCGGGCACACGACGGCGTCGAACTCCGCGAACAGCTGCCGCCAGCCGTGGCGGTGGACCTCGCGGCGGTTGTTCGCCTCGAGCCAGTCGCGGTGGCTGCACACCATGGCGCGCAGCCGCACGGCGTCGAGACTCTGGTCGTCCGCGCTCAGTCCAGCGGCGCGGGTGCGCAGGTGCTTGAGCGATTCGATGGGAAAACGCGCGACGGAGCCCGAAATCAGCAACCGCATGTAGAGCTCCGCGGCCTCGGTCAGATCGGGCAGTAGTGGACTGCGCCGTTCGACGCGGACGCCACCGTCGACCAGTGCGTCGGCCACCTGGTTCACGGCTGCTCGCACGGCGGACCCGGTTGGAATGAGCGGATGCTCGTCAACGACGAGGACCCGGAAGTCGGCGAGTCGCTCGTGGCGCGCGGGCGGCAGCGTTACCTTGTGCGCCACGCCGAGCGTCAGCGGGTCCGGTCCGGCCATGACGTCGAGCAGGAGCGAGAGGTCGCGGGCGCTACGGGCCATCGGGCCGACGACAGCGAGGTCGAGGTCGACCGGCAATGCCGGCTCGGACGGCTGGGTCATACCGCGGGTTGCCGCAAGTCCGAGCGTCGGTTTGTGCGCGTAGATTCCGCAGAAATGCGGGGGTGCGCAGCGAACCTGCCAGGTCGGAGCCGATGGACAGCGCGCCGAACCCGGACGCCAGAGCTGCCGCCGACCCGCCGGAGGAACCACCCGATGTGCGACCGTGGTGCCACGGGTTGGTGGTGGTGCCGTAGATCTCGTTGAAGGTCTGGATATCTTGCAGCCCCAACGGCACATTGGTCTTGCCAAGCACGACTGCCCCGGCGGCCTTGAGCCGTGGCACCTGTACCGCGTCCTCGGCCGGGACATAGTTCCGGTGTTGCGGCATGCCCCAGGTCGTGGGCAACCCGGCCATGTCATAGGACTCCTTGACTGTCACCGGGATGCCGAGCAGCGGTCGGTCCTCACCGCGAGCGCGTGCCTGGTCGGCACGATGTGCGGCCGCCCGTGCACGGGCGAAGTCCGGCACGCAGATCGCGTTGATCACTTTGTCGTCACACTCGATACGGGCGATCGCCTCGTTGGTCAGTTCCACCGAGGTCACGTCACCAGCACGCAAGGCGGCCGCGAGTACTTCGGCCGTCTGAAAACTCCATTTCACGAATCCGACGCTATCGACCTGCCACAGAGGGCACGAAATTCCGACTCGCGCAACGGGAGAACCGAACGGGTCACCTTCGTCGGCGAAATCGTGCACTCGTTTCACTGTCGAAGGTGGCCCACCGCAGGTCGCAGCGCTGACAGCAAGTCCACTCCACCCCGCCCAGGCCATGAAATGCCGCGTCGCGCAACAGGACGGATGTCTCACCTAGGCCCGCTGACAGTCGATGTTCCCGATCTCCTCATATCGTGCCCGCTGGACCGGGGCCGATATGGCGTCCGCGGCGTCTCCGAGGATTCCACGTGGGGCCACGGGCACCTCCACCACGACGCCTCTCGAACGGTCCGGCGCGACGCCCTGACCCACGCGTCAAAGGCAAGCCACGATCACCACGACAGTCCTGCTCGTCGCACCCAACTTCCTGTCATGCCGCAGTGCGGGCGACCGTCCAACGACTTCACGCTCGATGGGGGCTTCTGGTCGTAGTACGACATGCCTGTTGCTGTGACCGGAGTGGTTCACCGAGACTGTTCCAAGATCGGCTCTGGCGCACTTTCGGTGGTGACGTGCTGTGTTCAGTCGGGGAGGATGCGGTAGCGAAGGAGGCCACCTCGCCGGAGCCAGCGCTGCACAGGCGTCCATCGTCAGGTAGATCAACGCCTGCCCGCAGGTGATGGCTGACGCACCTGGGCACCCGATCCCCGCAATGGCATGCGAGACGTTGGGTGATCGATCGTCCTCGCCCGCACCGCCGGCCGCTCACCGTCAACGTCGATAGATGCGATCACCTGCGGCAACACTCTCCGAGTACACAGGCGGGCAGAATCGTGGCCGTACACAGAAGCTGATCTTGCTGTCACGCTCCGCAACCACCGAAAGTGCGCCAGAGCCGGATGAACCGTGGGGACTTCGCTACGGCCGTCCGGTCCGGCGGAGCCGCAATCCCACCCGAGCCAAGACCAGGATCACCAAGACCGGCGAGGACGTCTTACGACTACTGGAACATCTCCACACGCACGGGCAGCCATGCGTTCGGTGCCCGGGTCCAGACGCTGCGGCAGATCGTGGGTGCAGAACTACTATCGCGGTCAAAGGCCGACCAGAGCTGCAAGGCACGGATGACCACCGGGTTCTCTGGCCCTGGAGCGATGCGAATCCTCACCGCGGAATCGTCGACGATGTAGTCATCGGAGACTGGCGTTGCCGTGGAACGTCAAGGGCGGCCGCGGTGTCAATGGAGCGCTGCCCTCCCAACTCTGGGCCACCGAGCCCGCTGGGTTCGAGCAGATCAGCTGCATCTATACCGCCCAGGGCTCCGAATACGACCGGGGACGGCGTCATCTTCGGCCCCGACCTGGTCTGGCGAGGTGACCAGTGAGTCGCCAATGCTCGACCAGCAAGGACTTCGTCGCCGTGCGAGCTGGCCACATCGGAGCGTCGAACTCAGAGCGTCAAGCTGGTCCAGTTCCACCCCGCCTACTCCTACGAGGACTTCTTCGAAGGCATCCGACCGAAGGTCTCATCCGCCGACGGCGAGGAGTCCGCGGGGTTCGCGCTCACACCCGGTCCACTTCGTCGACTCGTCGACGCGGCCGAGAGCAACAATGACACGCCACATATCCTGATCATCGACGAGATCAATCGGGCAAACCTGTCAAAAGTATTTGGTGAGTTGTACTTTCTACTCGAGTACCGGCAGGCACGAATCACGCCACTTTACGCGGCCGACGCGAATGCCGAATTCTACCTGCCCGACAACGTGTTCTTCATCGGCACGATGAACACGACCGACCGCTCGATCGCGTCAATGGACGCCGCGATTCGGCGCCGCTTTGCGTTCGTCGAACTCCACCCGAACGAACCCCCCGTCAAGGACCTGTTGCACAGATGGCTCGAACGCGAGGGTCATGACACCGAGATAGCGGCTCTTCTGGACGGGCTCAACCGACAGATACCTGGGCGGGAACTGCAACTCGGCCCGCCCTATCTGATGAGACCCGAAGTTCACACTGTGGGTGGGCTCGAACGCGCCTGGCGATCGTCGATCATACCGCTGCTGGAGGAGAGATCGGCGCGACGACCTGCGACCTCGACGATGCATCAGCCGCCGCATTGTCGGACAGCAAGTTGGTGAAGCTCAGAAAACTTCACAACGGCCAATGGGAGGTACGGGCGAACCAGAAAGTCAGCGTGGCGCGAGTCGCAGGAATCGAGATTCGCATTAGCCCCAAGTTGGATATATCGAGGCTGTTCTTCATGATGGGTTACTATACCAAGACGATCAACTGGCGCGACGAGGACGTCGCGGTGGGGCAAGCGGAAGACCTGGTCGCCACCATGGCCGTGGTGTTCGAAAGACAGGCTGCCCGAGCACTGAGTCTCGGCGCGTTGCAGGGCTACAACGCGATCGACAGCACCTCGGCAGTGATGCGGGGAAAGCTTCGCCTGCCCGAACAGGTGCGCAGACACTACGGATGCACAATGCCACTGGAGGTCACTTACGACGAGTTCACGTTCGACATTCCTGAGAACCAACTCCTGCTGGCAGCGACCGTACGACTGTTGCGATTGCGCCGCCTCCCAGAGGAAGTCTGTCGACAGCTACGGCGAATCGTCGAACAACTGGTCGGTGTACGCCTGCTCAAACCACAGGAGCCGATACCGCAATGCCCGCCCACCAGGCTCAACGAGCGATACCAGTACGCGCTTCACCTCGCCAGACTTATCCTGCACGGAAGCTCGGCCGAGCTTGGTGAAACCGATGTCTCGGTCAGCGGATTCCTCCTAACCATGCACCGGATCTTTGAGGACTTCATCTGCGCTACACTCACCGAAGAACTGACAAAATATCGCGGCTATACAGATATACAGCGCGACATCTATCTCGATGAGGGAAACCAGGTGACAATCACCCTGACCTGGTTTGGCACGCCGGCCCGGAGCGGGCGTTGGCGGTGGTGGACGCCAAATACTACCTCGACATGGACAACGACCACCTCAAGCAGATGCTCACATACTGCACGGTTCTCAACGCGAACCGCGGCCATCTCGTCTATGCAAGGAAGTCAGGACACGAGACCCGGCACAGAATCCGAGGCGCCGGCATCGAAATCGTCCAACACGGGCTAAACTTACACACTTCTCGACGCGACCTCCTCTCCCAGATCCGCCACCTGGGTCAATGCATCGCCAACGATCTTTGACCTGACAGAAACTCGCCCAGCAGGTGGCCGCCCAGCCGCGACCGCGACCGCATTCGCACCCACGCCGCACCCAACGATCAAGTGACGATCTTGTTCTGACTGTTTTGGCTGGTCAGATGCCGTGGGGCCGAAGGGAGTCGAACCCTCACTGGCTGGAACCTAAATCGACTACAAGCCGCAGCACCCGTGGCGACCTGGGAGAACACCGCATCCAGAGGACTAGTCTGTAGATCCAGAGGCACGAGTGACCGGACGTTCGCACCCAATTTCGCACCCAACACGGTCACGCGCCCTGACGTCCGACCTCGCCCCTTGTACTTACACGCTCGCTAACCGAGCGGGTGTCATCGACATAATGAACGTAGGTGACCACCAAGAAGGGGCATGACGGGACCTCGCCCAGTACACTGCTGCCCAGTTCGGCCGTCACAGGAAGTCGAGCTTTGCGTGCTCGCAAAGAGGAAGGGTTAGATGTCTACGCCAGAGTCGCGGGCGAGGCGTAGCAGTGCCAGTCGGACGAGCTCCGGCTCCGGAATTCGTTGCCATGCGCCGTGGCTGCTAGGCATGTCGCCAAGAGCTCCGCGAAGACGTTGACGGTCGTGGACGGTGGTTGAGACCTGCATTGCCCGGTAGGCAGACCTGTTCAAGGCGATCTGCCCTAGGACAGCGAGGTCGTCTCGGTGCCGGTCGGTGTCGCGGGTGTCTGTCACTGCAGCTGCCGACTTGCCTACCAAGGCACCGAGGATGTTAGGTCGCCGGGCATAGCCAACCCTGTCACCGACTTTCACCTGCACGCGTTCAGCTCTAATTAGCGCCTGGTTGCCACCGGCGGCTGGCAACCCAACTCGGCCGGTCGCAGTGGTTGGCTGACGGTTCTGCCGCTCAATGTGATCAGAACCATGAGGTCGACACAAGCGTCGTCGCACCGGTATCGATAGCCGTAGCCATCACTCGTCTCGGCTTCGCTGAATCCGCGGTCACGAAGCAGGCGTGTGGCATCCTTGAGGGCGCCGCGACGCAGCCAGACATCGAGAACGACATCTGCGTCTTCCGTAGGGCGAATCAAGTCGATGTTGGCCTCAGCGCATCAAAGAGCCACCATCTGTCCCCCCATGAGAACCCACGGTGCGGCGAGATTTTCGTCCAGATCAAGAACGGCACCCCATGCGATCTCTTGCGGTCTAGGCATGCCCGGCAGCTGAATCACTGGCTGATCCAGCGTCGTGACAAAAGGCATCAGGCCCCGCGCGACGGCTTGCCAGGCAGCTGCTTCACGGCCGTCATCTGACTGGGAGTGGTCGGCAAGGGCGTTACTCGCTCCAAATGCATGCTCTTAATCGGTCCACCAAGCGGCGCCATCTTAAGCCGCCGTTCGACAGTCGCAATCGCCTCGGCAGGTTCACAACTTTGCGAGGCGATGGCGCCATCGCTAGACGCCATCGCCTCATCGTGGAGCTGCAGTATGTCTGCGATTTCGCAACCAGCGTAGGCCGCCAGCGCAGCTGCAATCACGTGCCGATCAGATTCAGCTGGCAACGAGTTGCCTCTCATGCTGCCCAAGGCCGCCGAGAACGTCCGCCAGCAGCGAAGCTCCTGCGCTTCGGCTACGGGTGTCATCACTGTCCAGCAGATCAGCAACAACTATCAACCGAGGGACAACCTGCAGGCCATTTACGACCCGCGATGTCTCATGATGCCAGCCAGCCTCTGAACGCACCTCATGCACCGTCAAGTTGCCTTGAGGGTGGGGCAGAAGGAAGAACTCGTCAACCAGGCGTCGAACAGTCATCTGATCAGCGTAAATCTCAGCCTCTGCACCATGACCCAACCCGGTCCCATAGCTACTAGCTGCACTGATCCCGCCCGCAATCGTGCCCTTGGATGCCAGCAATTCCTCAATGTCGCCTGACCCGATCCTGTACCTGCTCACCGAGGCGCGGGATTGCATCCACCACCGGCAAACCTGGGCATCGCCGTTGTTGTTCACCCATCGTGCGCGTAGACGGGCACGCTCAGCCGATGTCAACCACCCAACATCGATACCGTCAAACAGTGCTGCAGATGCCCATGCAACTCGCGTCGCCAAGGGCCGTCCGCGCACCCCTTCTACCGCGATACGACGACGTTCGAGGTCAGAGTCGTCAACCAGCCATAGCGAACCAACTCGACGCCCTGCCAGTCGACCGGACGCGAGCAAGCTTCGGACACGACTGGTGCGCACTCCCAGACGCTCAGCAGCCATAGCTACACTGACCTCGGTCATGACACAAGACTAGCGGAGTCGCTACACTAGTGCCAGTGGTCATCACCTAGTTGCCCGCTTCGTGCGGATGAAACCTGGTCTGAGCTGCACAGATGACGAGTGATCCATGAGGACGCGTACGTAAGGGCCCATCACCTTGGCTAGCGGCAGGTCAGCAATTGGGTGTCATCAGGCATGGCATCAGCGAGAGGGACTCCGCTGGTGCTGTGGACGCGCTGATCGCTGGCTATCAACTCTGGGCGACGCGGCCGGCCTGATCGCAGCGAGTCAAGACGCCCGGACGGTGCGGCATCACTTCCCCAGTAGATGCCACCTCGATGAAGCTTCCCAGGGCAGGGCCCTCGCCTGCCCTGCTGCCCTGATGCGATAGCTTGAGCATGAGCGACACGCCACTAAAGCATGACGATCGAATCCTGCGAACATCTAAAGTGATCTGGTAGACTCGCGGCATTCGCCTTCGGGAGGGTAGTCATGGAAGATGGCCGTCGCTGGTCGATCGAGACGTTCGGAGCGCATGGTGTCCACATCCGCAACCAGGTGTCTCTGCTGGTTCGAGACGAGCACACGGCCTCGGCTGATGCGCAGGACGCATCCGGGCACCGTAGCAAGAGCGTGTACGGGGAGTTCTGGCGCGGAATTCTCGAAAGGTTCGAGGAGTTCGGCAAGCTTCCTGGGGCTGCGCTCATCCGTCCGGGTCGGGCACCGTACAACATTCCTGTCATCAATGGAGTAGCGCTGTTCCCGTGGCGCTATGGGCGTAGCCGTGACCGTGACCTGACCACGACGCCGTTCGTGACGTCGGAGGCACGCACCGCGATGCTTGACCTTCGTGTCGCAACTCAGCCGGAGCTGAATCTTGGCCTGCCGCGACCGGAACTCACAGAGGAGGAGCAGCAGCTGACAGAGGTTGTCGAGGCTGCGATGGCCGATGCGAAGGTGAGTTCCAATAAGCTCGTGGTCGTAGCGGTCTCGAGTTCTGCCATCGCCCTGCACGACATAATTTGGGGCGATGTCACGCTCAGTGACGACGGGTACCTCGATTTTGGGTTCAGCGAGAGCCTTATGAGCCTGAAGCCCTCGAAGCTGTTCGCCGTTCCGGACACGGGCAAGACTTTCACCAGTGGCGAGCCGCCGGCTAGGGAGCTCGGGGTCCACGGCGTGGACGAAGCTTCGGGCGACGATCCGAGCGATGTCTGACGACTATCAGGGCGAGTTCGAGCTTTTCTCGAGTGAGCGAAGGCGTAGCTGCCATGATGTTGCGAGGGCCTTCGAACCTGCTCGTCTCACACAAGCTCGCATCCTCGCAGAATTCACGAAGGCCGAATTGGCTGAGGCCGTCCACGTCTCCGCAGCGGCGATTGGTCAGTATGAAGCGGGAGCCACGACTCCCAGGCCCGAGATCCTGCCGGTGTTGGCGAGAGTATTGAAGGTGCCGGTCGAGTTCTTCGCGACCGGGCGACCGTTGGGACGGCTAGACGCAGCAGAGGCACACTTCAGAAGCCTGAGGTCGACCCGGGCCAAGGACCGAGCCAAAGCAGCGACTCACGCAGAGCAAGTTTGGGAACTTACATACGCACTTGAGAAGCGTGTGCGGCTACCGGACGTGAGCTTGCCGACCGTTCCAGAAGGCGCATCTCCATCCGAAGCTGCACGAATAACACGTGAAGTGTGGCGGATCGAACCTGGCCCACTTGCCCACCTCGCGGCAACAATCGAGGCACACGGCATTGTTGTGACGCTCATTCCGCTGACGAACAAAGCGATCACCCGGGTAAGCGCATACTCAACAAGCGCTCTGGGCAGACCGCTGATTATCGCAACCCCGGAGCGCGCCGCCTCAATCTATCGGTATCGGTTCACCTGCGCACATGAACTTGGCCACCTGCTATTGCATTCGAACCCTTTGCCTGGAGACCGCCAACAGGAACGGGAAGCCGATGAGTTCGCGGCCGAGTTGTTGACCCCACATACCCAGATCGAGGCCCTTTTGCCGCGAACGATTCGAATGGCTGCGCTGGATCGGCTTAGCACGTCTTGGGGTGTCTCTATCGAGTCGCTGATCAGACGAATGGGTGAGCTTCGAATCGTGTCCGACGTATCGGTCCGTCGCGCATACCAGCGGCTCAACAACATGGCAGCTTTCCGTCGGGACGAGCCGATCGCGACATATCGAGGGGAAGTTCCATCTCTACTCAAGGACGCGTTGAGTCTCGCCGAACAACACGGGCTGACCCGTGCTCAACTCGCCTCCGAATTGTGTTGGTCCACCCAACATCTAAGCGAGGTTCTCGGCGACGCCGACTCCCGACCCCAATTGCACATCGTGAAATAGAAATTTCATCCGTGTAAGTGTGCAGATCCTGGCCGAGGCTCGTCCGCGCCCTACACTTGAAGTAGCGTCCGGACGCCAGGCCAGGGTCCGGCCGCCCCGTAACCAGGCAAGTCGTGCCCCGCATGTCACAGCAAGCGCAGGATCGGTTCACGAACTCGGTCGTGGCTCTCACCATCGCCCGAACTCGCCGAGCGCCGCGATCAGCCCGACGCCGTGCGACGACTGACGTCGCCATGACCGACGCATCGCAACCCGCACCCAATGATCGAGTTTTGCAATCTTGTTTAGTTCGTTGGTGCTGGTCAGAGGTGGTGGGGCCGAAGGGAGTCGAACCCTCACTGGCTGGAACCTAAATCCAGTGCCTCTGCCTGTTGGGCTACGGCCCCGGTGTTGCCTGGACAGCGTAGCCCGGGTGGTTCGCGGGTTGGTCACGCCGTCTGGGTTGGTGTTGGGTGGTGGCTCACAGGACTGTGATCCAGCTGTGTTCGAGATCGGGTTGGACTTCGGTTGGTGGGGACGGCGGGCCTACTACGCTGTCGGCACCATCACGCAACTGGAGGCCGGACATGCGCGCACCCCGTGCGTTGATGGCCGTTCTCCATCTGGTTGACCGGTTCGAGGCTAGTGGGATCTACGTGCCTGGTGAGGACAACAAGTCGATCTCTCCGTGGCGGGACTTCGGGTGGCTCTTCGCGGGCTTCCTGATCGCCACGGCGGTCTTCGTTCTGCTCTTTGCACTTGCTGCCTGAAACGTGTCGGCGGTCACTGCTGGTGGCTCTCTGGTCACAGCTCGGCCACGGCATGACACCAGGTCCGGCATGGCCCACTACAACCACCTGCCTCACCGGCATAGTGCGTTCAGACGCATCCGTCATCGCCCGGGAAGGGGTCCTTCGTGCCAGTGATCAGACTTGCGGTCGCGGCATGCCTTCTCCTGGTTCTCTCGGCCTGTGGCGTCAGCCTGGCCCCCACCAGCTCTGTTCACCAGTCGCTTCGGACTCCGGCGCCTTCTGTGGCTGCTGCGGAGCGGTCCGAGTACACGGCTGCGGACGCCGTCACCCGGTCGATCAGTCGGGACGTCACCTTGCTCGTGTCCAAGCCCACGTCCTTCACGCCTACCGAGGAGGCTTATCCGCGGGCGGCTCGGGCTGTGGCGTTCGAGTTGGTGATCGACAACCAGAGTGACACCGTGTATCGGCCGGCCCAGTTGTCGTTTGTTGCCACCGTCGACGGGACGACCACTGATCAGGTCATCGACACAACGCAGGGTTACAGCGGTGTCATGGGGACCGACGATGAGGTTCTGCCCAGCCAGACTTTGCGGTTCTCGGTCGCCTTCGGGGTGCACGAGCAGCCGTGCGCGGTTCGGGTGGCGGTTCGGCCGGAGTCGGCCGCGGCCAGTGCCATCCCCATCTTCGACGGCACGATCTGATGGCTGTCGGTCCCACCGGATAACGTCCTCGCCATGACTCGACTCTCCGAGGGCGACACCGCCCCTGACTTCCGACTGCCGGACTCCGACGGCAACGACGTCTCCCTGTCCGACTTTCGCGGACGGCACGTCCTCGTCTACTTCTATCCCGCCGCGGGCACCCCTGGCTGCACCAAGCAGGCATGTGACTTCCGGGACAACCTCGCCGAACTCAACGATGCCGGGTTCGCCGTCGTCGGCATCTCTCCTGACAAGCCTGCCAAGCTTGCCAAGTTCGTCGCTGACGAAGGGCTCACCTTTCCGCTTCTCTCCGACCCCGACCGGAAGGTTCTCGACGCCTGGGGCGCATTCGGCGAGAAGCAGAACTACGGGCGCACGATCATGGGCGTGATCCGCTCCACCTTCGTCGTCGACCCGGATGGCAAGATCCTCAAGGCCATGTACAACGTGCGTGCGACTGGTCACGTTGCGAAGTTGCGAAAGGACCTGAAGGTATGACGGGCCTGACACGCAACTGAAACTAAATTGCGGGCAACCTGATGGGATTGTCGCGCGTACGTCGCCGACACGCGGAAAGTTGTCACTCGACCGGGTCAACTTCGCGAATCCACGCGGCGTATTCACGGCATGCTCAACTCCTCCGCTCGCCGCGCCGCTCTCCTCGGTGCCTCGGCGGCTGTCGTCATCGGTGTCGCGGCCCTGACCGGTGCTTGTGGCGCACGGCCGACGGCAACGATCGGTGAGCCCGTCATCGTGCCGCAGGCGACCGCGACCACCAGTGTCAGCGTTCCCGCGCCTCAGCCGAAGCCGGACCCCAAGGACGCGCCGCCAGTGAACTCCCCCAAGGACTCGGGGTCGCCGCTCGACCCTCAGAACGTCCTGGCCGCGGCCGTGCAGGTCGAGCCGAACACCACGCTCGGTGCGGTGGTGTTCGACACGGTCACGAACAAGGAGCTGCTCGTCATCGAGCCTGACCGGCAGTTTCGGTCGGCGTCGCTGGTGAAGCTCCTTATCGCGATCGACGCTCTCGACCAGGGGGTCGGGTCCGACGAGCGGAAGTTGATCTGGCGGATGTTGTCGCTCTCCGACGACGCGATCGCCAGCCAGCTGTGGGTTCGCCACGGTGGCCCCGAGCTGGTCACTCGCGCGGCCACCCTCATCGGGTTGCAGAACACCGAACCGCCCGAGAAGTACGGCCGCTGGGGCGAGACCAAGGTGACCGCCCACGACATGGTGCGCGTCTACCAGTACGTCATGACCGCCCTGCCGCCGGAGGACCACACGCTGATCGTCGACGCGCTGGGCCAGGCGCCAGAGCACGCGGCGGACGACTTCCGCCAGTACTTCGGGATTCCCGACGGTCTGAACGCACAGTGGGCGATCAAGCAGGGCTGGGGCAACAACGACCACTCGATGGTCCTGCACAGCACGGGGCTCGTCGGCGCGAAGTGGCGCTACGTCGTGGTGTTGCTGACCGAGCACCCGCTCGGTTCGGGGTGGCGGACGTGCTCGCAGTCGGTCACGGCGGCGGCCGGCGCGTTGGACGGGCAGCTGCCCGGAGCGTGAGCGCCTCAGCGGTCGCCGAGACTCCTCAGGTGCGGCAGCAGCAGCGAGAGCGCGCGGCCACGGTGGGAGATCGCGTCCTTCTCCTCGGTCAACAGTTCGGCCGAGGTCCTGGTCTCGCCCTCGGGGACGAAGATCGGGTCGTAGCCGAAACCGTTGGTGCCCCTGGGCTTCCGCACCAGCGTCCCCGGCCAGACACCCCGCACCACGATCTCCGTGCCGTTCGTCAGCACCAGCGCCGTCGCGCACACGAACTGTGCACCCAGGCGGTCGTCCGGGATGTCGGTCACCTGCTCCAGCACCAGCTCCAGGTTCCTGCGGTCGTCCCTCGCAGTCCCGGCCCAGCGCGCGGACAGCACCCCGGGCATGCCGTTCAACGCGTCGACCGCGATGCCAGAGTCGTCGGCCACCGTCGGCAGGCCTGTCGCGGCCACCGCGTCCCGGGCCTTGGCCACCGCGTTGTCCTCGAAGGTCGCGCCGGTCTCCGGGGCCTCCTCGAACTCCGGGACCTCGTCCAGGCCGACCACCGTCACGCCCTCGATCCCGGCACGTTCGATGATTCTGTGCATTTCCTGCAGCTTCTTGACGTTTCTGGACGCCACGAGCAGCTGGGTCACGGGCGGGCCACCTTCGGGGTAGGGAGTTCACCTGGGTAGGGCTGCGCCAGCGCGGCCAACTGCAGTGCGTTGATGTCAGCGCACCCCGCCATCGCCAGGTCGAGCATGCGGTCCAGCGTGCTGCGGGTGAACGTGGCGCCCTCACCGGTGCCCTGCACCTCGATGATCGTGCCCGCGTCGGTGGCGACCACGTTCATGTCCACCTCCGCCCTCGCGTCCTCCTCGTACGGGAGGTCGAGGCGGATGCGGCCGTCCACGACGCCGACGCTCACCGCCTGCACAGAGCAGGACAGCGGTTGCGGGTCGGCCAGCCTGCCCGCGGCACCCAACCAGGTGATCGCGTCGGCCAGTGCGACGTAACCGCCGGTGATGGCCGCGGTGCGGGTGCCGCCGTCGGCCTGCAGCACGTCACAGTCGATCACGATCGTGTTCTCGCCGAGGGCCGCCAGGTCGATGCAGGCACGCAGCGAGCGGCCGATCAGGCGGCTGATCTCGTGGGTGCGGCCACCGACTCGGCCCTTGATCGACTCACGGTCGCTTCTGGTGTTGGTGGCCGACGGCAGCATCGCGTACTCGGCGGTGACCCAGCCGAGGCCGGAGCCCTTGCGCCAGCGGGGCACGCCCTCGGTCACGCTCGCCGCGCACAGGACCCTGGTCTTGCCGAACTCGACCAGTACCGAGCCTGCCGGCCAGACCTGGAAACCTCGGGTGAGCTTGATCTCCCGGAGCTGGTCGTCGTTCCTGCCATCACTACGTGCCACGGCGTGAACTCTAGGCCCCACGCGACCGAGCGTTGACCGCGGTTCGAGTCCACCGCGTTACCACTGTGGCAGAGGTTACCTCCCCGTCGATTGACCGAACGGCCAACACGGAGGAAC
Organism: Actinophytocola oryzae; assembly: GCF_004364325.1. Taxonomy (GTDB): domain Bacteria; phylum Actinomycetota; class Actinomycetes; order Mycobacteriales; family Pseudonocardiaceae; genus Actinophytocola; species Actinophytocola oryzae. The sequence continues at coordinate 377,200 of NZ_SOCP01000005.1, forward strand.
ATTCAACGTAGGTTGAAAAGCGGAGGCGGCCATGTCCGAGGGGGACCAACAGGCCAGGAAGAAGCACCCGGTACTCGTCAACGCCCTGAAGGCGGCGGCCGTGCTGGTACTTCTCATCGTCGCCGTCCTCTCCCTGCGCGGCAAGTTGCCGAGCGTCACAGCGATCAGGCACGCGATCATCGACGCGGACACCAGCTGGTTCGCCGTGGCCGTGGTCGCCGAGGCGCTCTCGATGGCCATGTTCGCCAGGCAGCAGCGCAGGCTGCTCACGGCGTTCGGCGTCCGCATGACGCGCCACCGCGCGCTCGCCCTGTCCTACAGCCGCTCCGCCATCGCCATCAGCCTGCCTGCGGGGTCGGCGATCTCGGCGGCGTACGCGTTCCGGCAGTTCCGGACCGGCGGCGCGAGCCGGACGACGGCCGCGACGGTCATGGTGCTGTCCGGGCTGCTGTCCTTCGCGGCCCTGTTCCTCCTCTACGCCACGGGTGCGCTCGCGGCGGCCGCAGTGCACGTCGGCACGGTGTGGCAACGCCAGACGAGCACCACGCACGTGTCACTGATCCTCGCGGTCGCGCTGGTCGTGATCGTCGGGTTGTTCGCGTGGCAGTCCGGGTGGCACCTCCAGCCGCGCCACCACCGCGCGCACCGGCCGGTCGCCACGCGCTGGCCGAGGCTGGGCAGGCTGGTCGCGCCGCTGTCCGAAGCGATCACCAGCTCCCGCGAGGTCGGCGGCAGGCACTGGACGCTCGCGCTCTGCGCCGCGTGCGCGAACTGGCTGACCGACCTGCTCTGCCTGTACTCGGCCGCCCGCGCGTTCCACCTGACCGTGAGCCTCGCCGCGATCGGCGCGGTGTACCTCACCGTCCAGGTCGTCCGGCAGGTACCGCTCACCCCCGGCGGCATCGGCGTCATCGAGGTCAGCCTGCTCGCCGGCCTCGTATCCGCGGGCGCGGGAAACGCCGAGGCCGCGGCGACGGTGTTGGTCTACCGGCTCCTGTCCTGCTGGCTGATCATCCCGGTCGGGTTCCTGTGCTGGCTGGCGCTGCGCAGGCCGTCACACGAGCAGCCGGTCGAGGAGAGCACCGAGCTGGTCGGGGAACTCGACGGCGGCGCGCTCGTCGCCGGCCAGGTGACCGAGCAGCGCGTGCTGGAACACGCCGTCCACCAGGGCGTAGACGAGGCCAGACGGCACCGCCAACCGTAGGCCGGCGCGTTCGGCGCACTGGCTGACGATCCGGCCGATCATGCGTTCGATGCTGTGGTCGATGTCGCGGACATCGTCGCGGAACGACTCCTCGAACATCGTCTGGCCACGCAGGTCGTACCAGAGGCGGTGCATGTCGGTGTCCTGCGTCAGCGACGTGGACATGCCGGTGACGAACCGTTCCCGCACGTCATCCGTCTCGGTGAGGATCTGGTCGTAGCGGGTGATGGTCGTCGCCTTGTACTGACGGACGCAGTAGGTGATCAGGTCGACCTTGTCACGGAAGTAGTAGTGCAGCACGCCGTGTGAGAACTCGGAGTTCTGCGCGATCTCACGCAGGCTCGTACGCGCGTAGCCGAGCTCGGCGAGCGTGCGCAACGCGGAGTTGGCTAGCTGTGCCCGGCGCTGGGCGAACTTGTCGATCTTGCTGAGCTGGTCGATCTTCCTGCGGCGGACGACCTGCTTGTGCTCGGCGACCTTGGTGGACACGGCGGTCCTTCGGCGTCAGCCTCCCCCGACCCGCGCTCTGCGGGCCGTAGGTCAGCATACCGGGCAATTGCCGGTGATCCGGTCGCTCGTGCAACCAATCTGCGCGAGTTTGGGGAATTCGCGCCCTCTCGGACGGCAACTGCCCACTGGAGCAGCGCTAGACGCGGTAGGTCATGCGCTTCTCGACCAGGACGACCTCGCCGTCGTAGACCTCGGTGGCCTCGGCCAGAACGGCCTGGGGGTCCGTCCACGGGGCCACGTGGGTGATCAGCAGGCGCTTCACCCTGGCCCGGGTGGCCAGCTCGCCCAGCTGCCGACCGGAGAGGTGGACACCGGGTGGGCGGTCCTCGCTGTGGGTCCACGACGCCTCGCCGAGGAGGGTGTCCGCGTCGGCGGCCAGGTCGTCCAGGACGAGGCACGTGCCCGTGTCGGCCGTGTACGCCAGGGTCCGGCCGTCGTGGGTGAACCGGAACCCGTAGGTCTCGCAGGGGTGGTCCACCTCGAAGGCCTGGACCCTGAACGGGCCGATCGACTGGACCGTCGGCGTGAGCGGGCGGAAGTCGTAGATGTCCGTCAGGTCCGTCTCCGCCAGCGCGGCCCGGTCGGGGGCGTCCGCCGCGGCGAACCTCGTCGGCGCCTCCTCGGGGGCGTGGACGGGCAGGCGCCGCGCCCTGGTGTCGACCGGCGGTTCGGGGTGCCAGCGGCGCAGGACCGTGAGCGCGCTGAAGTCGGCGCAGTGGTCGGGGTGGAGGTGGGAGAACACCAGGGCGTCCAGCGTGAGCGGGTCACGCACCGCGGCGAGCTCCGCGAGGGTCCCGTTGCCCAGTTCCAGACCGAGGGCGAAGCCGTCGGCCTCGATGAGGTAGCCGGACGACGGCTGGTGGGGTCCGGATGTGCTGCCGGAACAGCCGAGCACGGTCACACGCACGCGCGACAGCCTTTCACAAGTGATCACCCCAGAGGAGCGACTGCGAACGCGCCCAGGTCCGGCCCGAGGAAACGCCTGGCCAGACGGGCGAAGGAAACCGGGTCACCGGTGGCCAGCAGCTCGTGGCGCGGCTCTTCGTGGTCGGCGAACATGTCCCGTTCGGTCAGTACCCGCACGACGTCCTTGGCGGTCTCCTCCGCACTGGACACCAGCGTCACGGACGGGCCCATGACGATCTGCAGCACGCCCGTGAGCAGCGGGTAGTGCGTGCAGCCGAGCACGACCGTGTCCACGTCCGCCTGCTGGAGCGGCTCGAGGTAGGCCTGCGCCAACCCCAGCACCTGGCGGCCGGAGGTGATGCCGCGCTCCACGAAGTCCACGAAGCGGGGACACGGCACGCTGGTGACCATCAGGGCGGGTGCCGCGGCGAACGCGTCGTGGTAGGCGCGGGAACGCACCGTGCCCTCGGTGCCGATGACGCCGACGCGGCCGCTGCGGGTGCTCGCGACCGCGCGGCGCACGGCAGGCACGACGACCTCGACCACCGGCACGTCGTAGCGCTCGCGTGCGTCGCCGAGACACGCCGCCGACGCGGTGTTGCACGCGATGACCAGCAGTTTCACGCCGCTCTCGACGAGGTCGTCCGCGACTGCCAGTGCGTGGCGGCGGACCTCGGCGATGGGCAGCGGGCCGTACGGGCTGTTGGCGGTGTCGCCGACGTACCTGAGCCGTTCGTGGGGCAGTTGGTCGGCGATGGCGCGGGCGACGGTCAGTCCGCCGACGCCGGAGTCGAAGATGCCGATCGGGTTGTTCGGTTCGCCATGGACACCAGCCATGCCGCGAGTATGCCGCCGATCGCGCCGAACAGGTGACCCTGCCACGACACTCCCGGATTGCCGGGCAGGACCCCGAGCAGCGTGCTGCCCCAGTACAGGAAGAGCACGACAGCGACCAGGATCTGTCCGAACGCACGGTTGAAGATGCCTCGGACCAGCAGGAACGCGAGCCAGCCGAACGCGATGCCGGACGCGCCGACGGTGGTGCCGGCGTCGCCGACCAGCCACACGCCGAGGCCGCTGAAGAGCCAGACGGTGACGGTCACGGCGACCCACTGGCCGACGCCGTTGGACATGGCCAGGAAGCCGAACAGCAGGACCGGCAGGGTGTTGGCGAACAGGTGCGCCCAGCCGTGGTGCAGCAGCGGGGCCCAGAGGACACCGTCGAGGCCGCCGAGCGTGCGTGGCTGGATGCCGAACTGGTCGAGTCGCCCGGACATGGCCGCGTCAACGACCTCGATGAGGTACAGCAACACGGTGAACGAGCCGATCACGATCAGGGCCTGCACCGGCTTGGGGGGCAGGATGCGGTTGACCGGGTTCTTCTTCTGCGTCGTCGTGACTGGCAGAGTGCTCACACAGTCGAGGTTACGTGGCTTTTCCCGGGGTCGCGTCCGGTCGAACCCTGAGATGTCCCTGGCATTCCGGTGATACCCAGGGCGTAGTCGACGGCCAGCTCGGCGTGCAGGCGCGTGGTCGGGAAGACCGGGACCGGGCTGTCCTCCCGCATGACGAGCAGCTCGATCTCCGTGCAGCCCAGGATCACGCCCTGGGCGCCCCTGTCGACCAGGCGGGCGATGACGTCGCGGTAGGCCTGGCGGGACTCCTCGCGGACCACGCCCATGACCAGTTCCTCGTAGATGACCCGGTGGACCTCGGCCCGGTCGTCGGCCTCCGGGACCAGCACGTCCAGGCCGTGACCGGCGAGGCGGCCCGTGTAGAAGTCCTGCGACATGGTGAAGTCCGTGCCGAGCAGGCCGACGGTCCCGATGCCCTCGCCGAGGACGGCCTGCGCGGTGACGTCGCCGAGGTGCAGCAGCGGTAGCGCGGTGAGCTGGTCGGCGACCCGGTGCATGGTGTTCGTGCACAGGACCAGGAAGTCCGCCCCCGCCTCCCGAAGCGACGCCGCGGCCTGGTTGAGCACCTCCCCCGCCTCGGCCCAACGGCCCGCCCCCTGGAGTGCCTCGATCTCGGCGAAGTCCACCGAGTACAGGACGCAGTGCGCGGAGTGGTAGCCGCCGAGCCGCTCCCGGACACGCTCGTTGAGGTACCTGTAGTACTCGGCGGTGGACTCCCAGGACATCCCGCCGAGCAGGCCGATGACCTTCACGCCCAGAGGTGCCCGTCGAGACGTGCGGCGGCCTCGTCGACCGAGCCGCTGTACGCACCGGTGGACAGGTACTTCCAGCCGCCGTCCGCGACGATGAACACGACGTCGGCCTTCTTGCCCGCGCGTACGGCCTTGTCCGCGGCGGCGAGCGCGGCGTGCAGGATGGCCCCCGTCGAGATGCCCGCGAAGATGCCCTCGGTCTCCAGCAGCTCGCGGGTCCTGCGCAGCGCGTCGTAGGAGCCGACCGAGTAGCGGCCGGTCAGGACTTCCGGGTCGTACAGCTCCGGCACGAACCCCTCGTCGAGGTTGCGCAGGCCGTAGACCAGCTCGCCGTAGCGGGGCTCCGCCGCGATGATCTGCACGTCCGGCTTGTGCTCCCGCAGGTACCGGCCCGCGCCCACGAGCGTCCCGGTCGTGCCGAGGCCCGCCACGAAGTGGGTGACCGACGGCAGGTCACGCAGGACCTCCGGACCGGTGCCGTGGTAGTGCGCGCCGGCGTTGTTCGGGTTCCCGTACTGGTAGAGCATGACCCAGTCCGGGTTCTTCTTCGCCAGCTCCTTGGCCCGCCGGACGGCCTCGTTCGAACCGCCCGCCGCGGGCGAGTTCACGATCCGCGCGCCGTAGGCCTGCAGCAGCTGACGCCGTTCCTCCGACGTGTTCTCCGGCATGACGCACACCAGGCCGTAGCCCTTGAGCTTCGCGGCCATGGCCAGCGAGATGCCGGTGTTGCCGGACGTCGGCTCGAGGATCGTGGCGCCTGGTCGCAGGGTGCCGTCCTCCTCGGCCTTCTCGATCATCCGCAGCGCGACGCGGTCCTTCACCGAGCCGGTCGGGTTGCGGTCCTCGAGCTTGGCCCACAGCCGCACGTCGGCCGACGGCGACAGGCGCGGCAGGCCGACGAGCGGCGTGTCGCCGAGCGCGTCGAGAAGTGAGTCGTAGCGGGCCAACGTCAGCCTCCGGCGACCGCCGGGAGGATCGTCACGTTGTCGCCGTCGGCAACGCTCGCCTCCAGGCCACCGGCGAAGCGCACGTCCTCGTCGTTCACGTAGACGTTCACGAAGCGGTGCAGCGACCCCTCCTTGACCAGGCGGCCCTTGATGCCGCCGTGGGTCGCCTCGAGGTTGTCGATCACCTCGGCCAGCGTGGTGCCGCTCGCCTCGACCGTCTTCTGGCCACCCGTGTGGGTGCGCAGGATGGTCGGGATGGAGACGGTGACCGCCATGGAAAACCTCCGCTTGGGATGGGACTGCTATTCGGACAACGACGGTGCCGCTGAGTCGTATTCCGGCACGACGTCGACCGGTTCCTCGGTGATCTCACCGTCCACGATGCGGAACGACCGCAGCTCGTCGGCCGCTGGATCGCGGGTGGAGACCAGCACGTAGTGGGCGTCGGGCTCCGACGCGTAGGACACGTCGGTGCGGGACGGGTAGGCCTCGGTGGCCGTGTGCGAGTGGTAGACCACGACAGGGACCTCGTCGCGCGCGTCCATGTCGCGGTAGAGCTTCAGCAGGTCGGCCGAGTCGAACTCGTAGAACGTCGGCGAGCGGGCCGCGTTCAGCATCGGGATGAACCGCTCCGGCCGGTCCGAGCCCTCCGGTCCGGCGATGACGCCGCACGCCTCGTCCGGGTGGTCCCGGCGGGCATGCGCGACCATCGCGTCCACCAGGTCACGACGTATCCGAAGCACGCCCCGATCTTACTGGCCGGACGCGTCGCGCCCACTCCTTGAGACGGGCCACACGTCCGAGTACGCCGGGAGACCAGCGAGGGACGAGGCCCGCACGACACCGTGCACCACCGCCCGCGCGAACGTCTCCGCCGCGGCCGTGCAGAGCCGGTCCAGCGCCGCCGCACGGGCCGCCAGGCCGAACGGCGCGTCGGAGGCGACCAGCTCGCGCGCCCTTGTCGCCACGGCGAAGACCGTGTCGCCGTCGAACATGGTGTGCGCGGGCCGGATCGCCCTGGCCAGGCCGTCCTGCGCGGCCACGGCGATGCGGCGGCACTCGGCCTTGGACAGGTCGGCGTCGACGGCCACGACGCCGATCGTGGTGTTCAGGTCGGTCGGCGCCGCCTCGGGGAACGCCCCCGGCACGTTCGGCCAGGTCCGGCCGAACTCGCCCGCCGCCTCGTGGTCGGCCGCGTAGGGCACGCCGGTGGCCGCGTCGACGGCCTCCCCGGCCGCGTTCACGACCGCGAGCGCGCCGACCGTGAAGCCGTCCACCCGAGCCGACGCCGTGCCGACACCGCCCTTGAGCCTGCCCACCTTGGCGCCGGTGCCCGCACCGACCGTGCCGACCGCGAAGTCGGCCGAGGCGGTCTCGCAGGCCGCGTACCCGAAGGAGGAGTCCGGCCGGTTGCCCCACGCACCACGCGGCAGGTCGAAGATCACCGCGCCCGGCACGATCGGCACGACCTCGTGCTCGCCCGCACCGACCCGCATGCCGAGGTGGCGCTCCGAGAGCCACCGCATCACGCCGTCCGCGGCGGCCAGCCCGTACGCGGACCCGCCGGACAGGCAGATCGCGTCAACCTGCTGGACCAGGTTCTCGGGCAGGAGCAGGTCCGTCTCGCGGGTGCCCGGCGCGCCGCCCCGGCCGTCGACCGCGCCGGCCGAGCCGGGTGGGACGAGGACGACCGTGGTCCCGGTCGCCCAGCCGTCGCCGACGCGCTGGTGGTGCCCGACGAGCACCCCCTCGACGTCGGTGATCGCGTTACCCATCCTCGGCCAGCGCGCTGACCAGGCTCTCCTGCATCCAGGTCAGCCAGTGGTAGACGCCGAGGTGGGGGGCGCGCGGGTCGTCGTCCGGCAGCTCGTCCGGCATCTCCTCGGTCACCCCGAGGGTCGTGCCAAGCGCGAGGCGCACGTCGTTCAGCGCGGAGAGCCAGGCGTCGGCCTGCTCTGCGGAGAGCTTCACCAGGCCGCCGCCGGGTGGGCACGTGTCGAGCACGACGGCGACCACACCGGACTTGTGGTCGAGCAGCTCAGGCTCGTGCAGTGACCGCAGCGCGGCGGCCGAGTCCAGGTCCGCCTTGGACACCGGCTCGTCGCTGTCGAGGCGGTGGAAGTCGGGCAGCAGCCTGGCCAGGATCGGGTCGTCCGGCGCGGTCGACGGGCCGGTGCGCATGCCGGTCAGCTCGGCGAGCTCGTCCTGCGGCGCCTGTGCCTGCCTGGACTCGATCATGTCGCCGATCTGCGTGACCAGGCCGCGCAGCACCGCGGCTTCCTGCCGGTCGATCTTCGTGGAGACCGTGTCCCCGACGCGCTCCCAGGGGATCACGACTCGTGCTGCATGGTCGCCCAGAGGCCGGCCGCGTGCAGTTTCGCGACGTCACCCTCCACTTTCTCCTTGGAGCCCGAAGACACGATCGCCCTGCCCTTGTGGTGTACGTCGAGCATGAGCTTCGTGGCCTGCTCGCGGGAGTACCCGAAGAGCTTCTGGAACACGTAGGTCACGTACGACATCAGGTTCACTGGGTCGTTCCACACTATCGTCTGCCACGGCTTGTCCTCGGCTGTGACCTCCGTGGTGACCGGTTCTACCCGCTCGAGGGGCGTCGCCATGGAAACCGACATAAACCCATGGTGGCATGTCTAGGCTCACCGGTCATGACCGGTACCAGCACCGCGCTGCTCACGGACCACTACGAGCTCACGATGGTCGCCGCGGCACTCGCCGACGGCACCGCGTCGCGGCAGTGCGTGTTCGAGACGTTCGCAAGGCGGCTGCCGAACGGGCGGCGCTACGGCGTCGTCGGCGGCACCGGCCGGGTGATCGACGCCATCAGTCGGTTCACGTTCGGTGACGAGGAGCTCGCCACGCTCTCCGGAGTACTCGATCCGGCCACTGTCGAGTGGTTGGCCGACTACCGGTTCAGTGGCGACGTCGACGGCTACGCCGAGGGCGAGCTGTACTTCCCCGGGTCGCCTCTGTTCACGGTGCGCGGCACCTTCGCCGAGGCGGTGGTGCTCGAGACGCTCGTGCTGTCGATCCTCAACCACGACAGCGCGATCGTGTCCGCCGGCGCCAGGATGGCCAGTGCCGCGAACGGCAGGCCGATCATCGAGATGGGCGGCAGGCGCACGCACGAGGAGGCCGCGGTGGCGGCCGCGCGGGCCGCTTACCTCGCAGGCTTCGCCACGACGTCGAACCTGGAGGCGGGCCGCCGCTACGGCATCCCGACCGGCGGCACGTCCGCACACGCGTTCACCCTGCTCCACGACAGCGAGCACGCGGCGTTCACGGCACAGGTCAACGCCGTGGGACCGGACACCACGCTGCTGGTCGACACCTACGACATCACCTCGGGCATCGAGACGGCCATCGAGGTGGCCGGCACGTCACTGGGCGCCATCCGCATCGACTCCGGCGACGTGGGCGTCCTGGCGCGGCAGGCACGAGCGCAGCTCGACGCGCTCGGCGCGCGCAACACGCGGATCGTCGTGTCCGGCGACCTCGACGAGTACGCCATCGCGGCGCTGCGGGCCGAGCCGGTGGACGCGTACGGGGTGGGCACGTCACTGGTCACCGGCTCGGGGTCGCCCACCGCCGGGATGGTCTACAAGCTGGTCGAGGTCGACGGCCGTCCGGTGGCGAAACGCAGCTCGCACAAGGAGTCCAAGGCCGGGCGGAAGGCGGCGCTGCGCAGGTACAAGCCGACCGGGACGGCGCTGGAGGAGGTCGTGTACGTGGTCGGCGCGCAAGTGCCCGCCGGCCCGCACGACCGTCAGCTGCAGGTGCCGCTGATGCGGGGTGGACAACCGGTCGACGACCTGCCCACCCTGGAGGAGAGCAGGCAGCGCGTTCGGGAGGCACTCGTGAGCCTTCCGTGGGAAGGTCTGAAACTGTCACACGGCGAACCGGCGATCTCGACCGTAAACGTGGAGAAGTGATGAAGGCACTCATCGTGGTGGACGTGCAGAACGACTTCTGCGAGGGCGGGTCGGTCCCCGTGACGGGCGGCGCGGCGGTCGCCGAGGCCGTCTCCGGGCTCTACGGCTCGTACGACCACGTGGTGGCGACGCGGGACTACCACATCGATCCCGGCGCGCACTTCTCCGAGACACCGGACTTCGTCGACTCGTGGCCGGTCCACTGCCGCGCGGGCACACCGGGGGCGTCGTTCCACCCGTACCTGGACGTCGGCGGCATCGAGGCGGTCTTCTCCAAGGGTGCCTACGAGGCGGCCTACTCGGGGTTCGAGGGTTTCGCGGCGGACGGCACGACGCTGGCCGACTGGCTGCGTGCCCACGACGTGTCCGAAGTGGACGTCGTCGGCATCGCGACCGACCACTGCGTGCGCGCGACGGCCATCGACGCGGCCGCCAACGGTTTCACCACGAGGGTTCTGCTCGACCACACGGCGGCCGTCTCGCAGGCGACGGTCGACAGCGCGCTCGGCAGGCTCGCCGAGGCGGGCGTGTCCGTCACCGGCACGCCGCACCTCGGCTGAGCCGCCGTCAGGACGCCGGTTCCAGGACCACGGGTGTCGTGGTGCCCGCGAGCAGTTCGGCAATGGCCGCGCAGACCCGGTTCGCGGCGTTGCCGTCGCCGAACGGGTTGCTGTTGACCGGAATCCGCAGCCGGGTGCGCAGCATCTCGTCCGCCGCCAGCAGAATCCTGGCGCGGTCGGTGCCGACGAGCCACGCGCAGCCCGCGTGCACGGCCTCCATCCGCTCGGTCACCTCGCGGAGCACCAGCACGGGCACGCCGAAGCTCGGCGCCTCCTCCTGGATGCCACCGGAGTCCGTGAGCACCAGGGCGGCTCTGCGCAGCACCCGTACGAGGTCCGGATAGGACAGCGGGTCGGTCAGGGTCACCCTGGGGTTGTCCCCGAGCACGGCCGCGACCTGCGCGCGCACCGACGGGTTCGGGTGCGTCGGCAGGAGGACGCGGATGTCCGGATGGGACTCGGCGAGCGTGGCGACCGCGCCGAGCACCTCGTTCAACGGCGCGCCCCACGACTCGCGGCGGTGCGCGGTGACCAGTACGAGCCTGCCGCCGTGGGTCTCGAGGTCGTGCTCGACGGCCACGAGGTCGGGGCTGGCCGCCGGTGTCTCCAGTGCCGCGATCCGCAACGCCGCGTCCACGACCGTGTTGCCGGTGACCACGACAGGACCGCCGCAGAGGTGCTCGCCGGACAGTGCCGCCGCGGCGTCGGCGGTCGGTGCGAGGTGCAGCGCGGCGACGCGGGCGACGAGCTGCCGGTTGGCCTCCTCGGGGAACGGCGCGGTGAGGTCGCCGGTGCGCAGACCCGCTTCCAGGTGCACCACGGGAATGCGCCGCCAGAACGCGGCCAGCGCGCCGGCCAGGGCGGTGGCCGTGTCGCCCTGGACGAGCACCGCCCTGGGCCTGCGACGGGCGAGCACCTCGTCCAGTGCGGGCAGCAGGTGCGCGAAGAGCTCGGCCTGGCCACCCGTCTCCCGCCGGTAGCACAGTGCCTCGTCCGGCCGCAGACCGAACGAGGCGAGGGCCTGTTCGACCACGGCGACGTGCTGTCCACTGTGGACTATCGCGGGTGTGAGGTGGGGATGCTCCGCGAGGCACAGCGCGACCGGTGCGGCCTTGACCGCCTCCGGCCTGGTGCCGACGAGGAGCAGGACTTCGTCCATCGGTTCCCTCGGTCAGGACGGTGGCCCCCGCGCGCGGCGGGGGCCACCGCCGCTCTAGTCGATGCGCCGGCGTCCCGAGCGCGCCAGCAACAGGCCGGAGACCAGCAGTACGACGCCGAGTGCGATCCACCAGGTGATGTCGCTACCAGTCATCGCGAGGCCTCCGGCGCCACCGATGACACCTCCGGTCGGAGCTCGGTACACGGTCCCTCTCCGCTTCTCAGGCGAACTCGGTGCGGCGCCTGCGGATCGCCAGGCCACCCGGGATCGCCGCGAGGCCGAGCAGGCCGACGCTCAGCCACAGGCCGAGGCCGGAGGCCAGCGGCACCGGCGGCGATGGCGGACCGCACTTCGCCTGCGCCAGCACGACGTCACCGGAGCCGGCCGTCGGGTTCATGTAGACGTGGAGGGCGTTGACGGTGAGGCTGCCGTCGTCGGCCCTGACCTGCTCGTTGAAGACGAGCCGCGCGGCCAGCGTGTCGACCGCGGTGTTCGGCTCGGGGTTCGCCGGGACGTTCGCACCGGGGATCTGCACGTCCGAGAGCGTGGTGGCACCCTTGACGCCGCCCTGGTCACCCTCGCAGTGGCCCTTGACGGCACCGATCCTGCCGTTCAGCGAGGCGAGACCGAGGCCGACGTCTGAGACGTCCGCCGCCGAGCTGACGAGGCCCGTCTCCTGGTCGAGGTTCGCGGAGCTGCTCGACGTTCCCGCGGTCACGAGCTTCGCCGCCTCGACGCTCGCGACGTCGGCCGTGTTGGGTCCCGCGGTGCTGGACGGTGCGAGCACGCCGGTGTCCACGGCGTGCTCGCCGCGCATCGTCACGGCGACCATGGCCACGTACGCCGAGCCATCGCCGGGGTCCGCCGATGCCGGCATCGCTCCGAACACGAGCGACGCCGCGACGACCACCCCCGCGACGGCACCGCGGCGCACAATTCGTTCGCGCATATTCGTTCCTCCGATTGGTGAATGCCGGCACTGCTGCGCCGTTCGACTACTCATCGCAGAACCGGTGCCGTCAGGGAAGATCTTTCGCGCGCATCGACCGGATAGTGGGGCACATCCACCCCCCGGTATCCAGTTCGGACCCAAAGTGATCAACGCTCCGCTACTTCCGACCGTCGACGACTACCTGATCAAGGGATGTCCCTCACCCGGTACTTGGATGCAAGATCAAGCGTTGGCCAACGGAGAGGAGATTCGGCGTGACGGTGGCACTTTCCCCACCACTGCGGTGGCACTACCCGCTGGCCGCGCTGCTGTTGCTGGCCGCGGGCGCGCTGGTGGCGTGGCACCGCGTGTACCGCACAGTCGAGATGCAGCTGGCCGGCGGGCTCATCAAGCTGTTCACCTCGGACGGTGTGTACGTCGCCGCGGCGCGCCAGACAGTCTACTTCGGACTGATCGGAGAACATCCTTTCGGACTGCGGATGTCCCCTGAGTGCACGTCGGCGTTCCTTCTGTTGCCGCTGTTGCTGATCGGTGCCGTGATGATCCTGCTGCGACCGCACATCGCCAAGCAGGTCCTCGGCGCACTCGGCATCGCGACGGTGGTGCTGATCGTGGTGAACCAGCTGCGGCTGCTGATGCTGGTCGGCCTGATCAACTGGCTCGGCACCGACCAGGGCTACTACCTCGGGCACACCCTGTTCGGCTCGTTCGTCTCCGTCTTCGGTGGCGCCGCCGCGCTCGTGCTGTTCGTGTGGCTCGCCACCAGGTCCCGCCGCAAGGTCGCCGCATGAGCCTGCCGGTCATCCTGGGGCTCACCCAGGCACTCGCCCTGACGATGAGCGTCGCGTTCCTGACCTACGTCTGCCTGATCGTCGTGCCGTACCTGCGACACCGTCCGGCGGAGCCCGGCGACCCGTCGGGGTTCGACTGGCACTTCCTCGTGCCGTGCCGGGACGAGGAGGCCGTGGTCGGGAGCACGATCCGGTACCTGCTCGACACGTTCGCGTCGGCGAACGTGTGGGTCATCGACGACGCCTCGGACGACGACACCGCCGCGGTCGTCTCGTCCTTCACCGACACGCGTGTCCACCTGGTACGCAGGCAGCGGCCGGACGCCCGCACCGGCAAGGGGAACGCACTCAACGCCGCCTACCTGGAGCTGGTGGCGTCGTTGCGGCCCGACGCCGATCTGATGCGGACGATCGTGGTCGTCGTGGACGCGGACGGGCGGCCCGCGCCGGACTGCTTCGCGGCCTGCGTGGCCGACCACCTCTTCGGCGACGAGACCGTCGGCGCCGTACAGGTCGACGTGTGGATGAGCAACCGGGGCGCGCTGCCCGCCGAGGGCAGGTGGTTCGGCCGCCGGTTCGGCGCGGGGCTCGTGCGCATGCAGGACCTGGAGTTCCGCACGGCCATTGCCGCGATCCAGACCTCACGCGGCATCACCGGCACGATCTCGATGGGCGGCAACGGACAGTTCACCCGCGTGGCCGCACTGGAGTCGATCTCGGACGAGTCCGGGCCGTGGCGTGGCGCGCTGCTCGAGGACTTCGAGCTTGGCGTGCACCTGCTGACGTCGGGCTGGCGAACCGGGTTCACGCGCGACACGCACGTCGCGCAGGAGGGCCTGTACAGCCTGCGGCGGTTCCTGTCGCAACGCACGCGCTGGGGTCAGGGGACGATGCAGTGCGCGCGGTACATGCGGCAGATCTGGTCCTCAGGGCACCTCAGCACCCTGGGCGCCGCGGAGATGCTGTACTACCTTGCCCAGCCGTGGATGCAGCTGCTCGGCACGCTGGTGTACCCGATTCCGTTCCTGCTGCTGGGATTTCGCGCCTCGGCCGACCCGACACAGGTGTGGGCGTGGTTCGCCGACGGCGCCTGGGTGCTGTTCGCGGTGTACGGCGCGTTCGGGCTGCTGCCGTTCCTCGTGTGGGGCCCGGTCTACCGGTCACGGTGCGAGCCGACGGTGAGCGCGTTCCGGGGAGTCATGTACGGCTTCGCCTACGCGGTGTACATCTACACCTTCTACATCACGTCGTGGCGAGCGCTGTACCGCCTGATCCGCAAGCGGAACGGTTGGACCAAGACCCGCAGGAACGCCGAGACCCGGCTGGCCCTGGACCACTGACCGATGCCCTGAAGGACGCCTTCCTGACACCGAGCGTCAGGAAGGCGTCCTTCAGAGCATTCAGGGCAGGTTGCCCAGCTCTCGGGCCTTGGCCACCACCGCGTCGAAGCGGTGGCGGGGCAGCGCGGCGCCCTCGCGGCGGACGTCGGCCGGGTCGTAGCGCAGGAGGCGGTCGGCGTTGGCGTAGCTCTCGCGCTCGTCGCGGTCCCAGTCGCCGGTGCCCACCGCGACCCACTCGTCGGCGTCCCGCTTGTGCTCGGGGTTCTTGCTGCTCAGCGGCACCGCGAGCAGCCGGGAGCCGTCGCTGTCCGCGTAGCCGATGACCAGGACCGGCCGGTCCTTGCCCTGGGATGGGTCATCCTCGTAGGGCACCCAGCCCCACACCACTTCACCCGGGTCCGGGTCGCCGTCACGTTCCGGCGCGTACACCACCTGCATGCGGGCGGACACTACCGGCTACCCGCGGCCGCACGACCGGCCCCACGCCGGGTGTTCCACCGTCCGTGTGCCTGGGCGGCACACCTGGACAGTCGGGATGGGACACCGTGGCGGCGGCGAGCCCCGTCGGGCTGTGTCGGTGGTCGGAGGTACCGTCTGCCTGTGCCGTCCTCCTCCGACCTCCCTGGCGTCAACGAGCTGCTGACGACCGCCGTCGACGCGGTCGGTGGCGCGGAACGCCCTGGTCAGGTGGCCATGGCGGAGGCTGTCGCGCGTGCCGTCCGCACCGGCGACCACCTCGCGGTGCAGGCGGGCACCGGCACCGGCAAGTCGCTCGCCTACCTCGTGCCTGCCCTGCGGCACGCGGTCGCCAGAGAGGCCACGGTGGTGGTGTCGACGGCGACGATCGCGCTGCAGCGCCAGCTCATCGACCGCGACCTGCCCCGGCTGGAGAAGGCGCTCGCGAAGCCGCTGGGCCGCAAGCCGACGTTCGCGATCCTCAAGGGCCGCCGCAACTACCTGTGCCTGCACAAGATCGACAGCGGCTTCGAGGACGAGCCGGAGGACGCCGCGCTGTTCGACCCGTTCGCCGTCTCCAGGATCGGCCGCGAGGTGACGCGGCTGCGCGAGTGGGTGTCGGACACCGAGACGGGTGACCGGGACGAGGTCGTGCCCGGCGTCAGCGAGCAGGCGTGGCGGCAGGTGTCGGTGTCGGCGCGGGAGTGCCTCGGCAAGGCCCGCTGCCCGGTGGGTTCGGACTGCTTCGCCGAGAAGGCACGCGAGGAGGCGGGCCGCGCGGACCTCGTGGTCACCAACCACGCGCTGCTGGCCATCGACGCCATGCAGGGCTACCAGGTGCTGCCGGAGCACGACCTGGTGATCGTCGACGAGGCACACGACCTGGTCGACCGCGTGACGTCGGTTGCGACGTCCGAGCTGACGTCCGGGATGATCACCATGGCCGCCAGGCGCGCGGGCCGGGTCGTCGACCAGGAGGTGGCCGACCAGCTGCTGGAGGCCGGGGACGGGCTCGCGCTGGTCATGGAGGACCTGCCGACCGGCAGGCTCGACGAGATGCCCAAGCCGCTCGGCGGCACGCTCACCGCGATCCGCGACGCCGCGCACGCGTGCATCACGGGCCTCGGGTCGGAGAAGTCCGGGGACGTGGACGTCCAGACGGCACGCAAGCTCGCGCTGTCGCAGCTGGAGGAGGTCCACGACACGGCGGTGCGGCTGCTGGGTGCGTGGGACGCCGACGACGCGCACCGCCGCGACGTCGTGTGGCGCACGGACCCGAACGGCAACCGCCCGCCGACGATCAGCGTCGCGCCCCTCGGCGTGGCCGGGTTGCTGCGGGAGCGGCTGTTCGGCCAGACGACCACGGTGCTGACGTCGGCGACGCTCACGCTGGGCGGGAACTTCGACTCGATGGCGCGCTCGTGGGGCCTGCCGCCCGAGAAGGAGGGTGCGAGCACGCCGACCGAGGGCGCGGCGACGGAGAAGTCGGTCGAGGGCCCGCGCTGGACGGCACTGGACGTCGGCTCCCCGTTCGACCACGCGCGGCGCGGGATCCTGTACCTGGCCAAGCACATGCCGCCGCCGGGACGCGACGGCCTGCCACCGTCCTACCTGGACGAGATCAACGACCTGATGACCGCGGCGGGCGGCCGCACGCTCGGGCTGTTCTCGTCGATGCGGGCGGCGAAGCAGGCGACCGAGGAGCTCCGCAAACGCACGGACCTGCCGATCCTGTGCCAGGGCGAGGACTCGACGGCGCTGCTGGTCAGGAAGTTCGCCGAGGACGAGGTCAGCTGCCTGTTCGGCACGCTGTCCCTGTGGCAGGGCGTCGACGTGCCGGGCCCGTCGCTGCAGCTGGTGATCGTCGACCGCATCCCGTTCCCCCGCCCGGACGACCCCCTCGCGTCGGCACGCCAGCGCGCGGTGGAAGCCCGGGGCGGCAACGGTTTCCTGTCGGTGGCGGCCACGCACGCCGCGCTGCTGCTCGCCCAGGGCACCGGCAGGCTGCTGCGCAGCACCGAGGACCGCGGCGTGATCGCGATCCTCGACCCCCGACTGGCCACCGCGCGGTACGGCGGCTTCCTGCGCTCGTCGCTGCCGAGCTACTGGACGACGAGCGATCCAGAGGTAGTGCGGGCGGCACTGCGCCGTCTGGACGCGTCAAGCTCATCAAAGGAGAGTGCGTGACCACCAGCATCACCATCGACGACGACGGCGTCCGCCGGCAGTTGGCCGACGGCACCGAGGAATCGGTGACGTGGGCGAAGCTCAAGGAGGTGGCCATCCGGACCACCCCGGAGGGCCCATGGAAGGAGGACACGTTCTTCCTGTTGGTGGCCGAGGGCGGTGGCGGCTGTGCCGTCCCGGCCGGCGACCCGTCGGCCGATGACCTGATGTCGCGCCTGCAGTCGCTCCCCAACTTCGACAACGACGCGTTCGTCGAGGCCATGACCACCATCGAGGACGGCCTCTTCGTGATCTGGCAGCGGGAGGGCTAGAGCCGGGACCCGTACACCGCCACCGCGACGGCCAGTGGCCACAGGAACAGCAGCGGCAGGAACCCGGCGCCCGCCCAGCCCAGTACGGCCACCGTGACCACGGTCGCGACGAGCCCGCCGGTGACGGACAGGTAGCACAGCCCCAGGGGCCCGAACAGCAGGCTGAGCAGGACCGCGGTCGTGGCCGACTTGGGCGATGGCGTGCTTACGGCCGGCCGACCAGGTCCTGCCACCTCGATGGTCGTGCCGTGGTACCAGCCGCCCGACTGCAACGGCGGATGCGGCGGGAAGGCGATCGGCTTGCTCGCCTGTGAACGGGGTGCCCAGTCGGCCACATGATGACTTTCCATCGTTGGCTCCTGATCTCTGTATTTATCCTGTATGACCATGCTCGCCGAGTTCGGGGGGAGGTAATGTGTCAAATGGCGCGTTCGGTGACACGAATTCACCGGGCTCGGGGGAGGCCAACCGATGGCTCCGTCAGATGACACCCACGGCGAACGCCGAGCATGGCTGCGCCTACGGCAGGCGGACCGCACCGCGCTGACCGAATCGGGTTACGAACGCACCTGGTTACCCGGCGAAATCCTCGCACTGGAGGGAAGTCCGCCGAGCAGCATGTACGTGATTCTGGAGGGCTGGGTAAAGATCACGGCCCGGAACTACCGAGGTGAGGACGCTCCCCTGGCGGCGAGAGGGCCCGCGGAGATCGTCGGAGAACTGTCCCCGATCAGCCAACTCTCCCGCTCGGCGACCATCACCGCGCTCGACAAGGTCCGCACGCTGGTGGTCCCCCACGACCGGTTGTTGAACCTGCTCCAGCGCCACCCGGGAATAGCGAGAGAACTCCTCAGGACGACCGGCATTCGCCTGCAGCAGTCTGATCGATTACGCCTCGAGTCGGGCGGCTCGGACCTCACCCAGCGCCTGGCGGCGGTCCTTCTGGAGTTGGCGGTCCAGTACTACCCCGACTGGACGAACGTGGAAAGGGCGAGCCTGAACGTCACCCAGGAAGATCTGGCGAGTTATGCCAGAGTTTCCCGCCGAACCCTGCTGCGCGGCCTTGACGACCTGAAACGCCTGTCAGTGATAGCGACCGGCAGACATCGGGTGACGATCACCGAACCACACATTCTTCGGGATCTGGCCGCAGGTAATCCCCCACCCCCGTAGTCGGGTCAGCGGGTAAGCGGGATCACGATGGAACCGGCCACGATCAGCACGATCACGATGAGGACGAATCCCAGCACGATCGCGAGGGGGGTCACCTCACGCCCGCGCGCGAAAATCAGGGCGGGCAGTATTTCCGGATCTCAGGGCAGTTGCGCCAGAACCGTTACCGTGCCGGGAGCTACTTCCGTGAAGCCCGCGTCCCTCACCGCGACCACCTGACGGCGGCGCCACGCGTTCAGGGGGTCGTCACCGGGGTGGAGGGATGCCCACGTGCGCAGGGGCGGAGTACGCACGGCGCAGCGGAAGTCCTTCCAGTCCTCGAAGTACGACTCCCGGCCGTCGGCTTTCAGGGCTGCTGCCAGCAGCATCGACGCGTGGCCCACCTGGGCTGCCGCCTTGCCCGCGGTCATCGGGACCTTCGGGTTCAGCCACAGGGTCGGCACGTCCGGTGGCGCGGGGCCCGGGTCGTCGGCCGGGATCTCGCTGCCGGAGATCTGCAGGCGCGACACTTCCTTCGGCGTCTCCGCCACCAGGCCCGGAACCAGGGCCCTCGCCGACGCGCCGTCCACCGTGATCGTCACGCCCGGCAGGGACTGCACCGCCTCCCAGTGCGCACCTCGCGCGCGGCGGGAGACCTTGCGGATCCTGCTGTCCACCCACGCCTTCACCTGGTCGTGCCACTCGCCTTCCGCCTCGGCACGGGGGTCCAGGCACACGGCCACCGCCGCGGCTGCCGCGGCCTCCAGCAGTGGGGTGCGCTGCGGCGGGTCGCCTCGTTCTATCCGCAGGATCACCGGCATCGCGCGGACTTCTGCCGGGTCCTCGTCCGAGACGTCATTCGTCGCCGACGCTGGTAGGCCCAGCCAGTGGGCGTAGCGGTCGGCCAGTGTGTCCAGGACCGTGCCGGTCATTGGCGGGGTAGCGGCAGGCCGTCCGCCGCGTCCGCGGCTTCCACCTCGGCCCTTGTCACGCCCAGCACGAACAGCACCACATCCAGGTACGGGTGCGACAGCGCCGTGTCCGCCACCTCGCGCAGTGCCGGCTTCGCGTTGAACGCCACGCCCAGGCCCGCCGTGCTGAGCATGTCTATGTCGTTCGCGCCGTCGCCTATCGCCACGCACTGGGACAGCGGGATGTCGAACTGGTCTGCGAACCGGCGCAGCGCCGTAGCCTTGCCTGCCCGATCGACGACCTCACCTGTCACCCTGCCCGTCAGCTTGCCGTCTTCGACTTCCAGGTCGTTGGCCACGTGGAAGTCCAGGCCAAGGTCCTCCGCCAGGCGCTCGATGATCGGTGTGAACCCGCCCGACACCACGCCGCAGCGGAAACCTATGCGCTTGAGGGTGCGGATGGTCGTCCTGGCGCCGGGAGTCAGGGTCAGGGAGTCGGCCACCTCGTCCAGCGCCGACACCGGGAGACCCGCCAGGCACGCCACTCGACGTTCCAGCGACGCCGTGAAGTCCAGTTCGCCCCGCATCGCGGCCTCGGTGATCTCGCGGACCTCGGCCTCGCAGCCTGCGTGGGCCGCCAGCATCTCGATGACCTCGCCCTGGATCAGCGTCGAGTCGACGTCGAACACGACCAGGCGCTTGGCCCGGCGCGTCAGGCCCTCGCGTTCCACGGCCACGTCAAGGTCGACGCGGGCGGACACGTCGGCCAGGGCCGAGCGCAGCTGCGCGTCCGACTCCGGCGTGTCCTGCGCCACCGACACCCGCAGCTCGAGACCCGTCACCGGGTAGTCGGCCACCCTGCGGATGGCGTCGATGTTGACGTCCAACGCGGCCAGGCGGCGGGCCACCTCCGCGAACGCCCGCGCCGGCATCGGGCGGCCCAGGACCACCAGCACGTGGCTGGAGCCAACCCGGGCCGGGGTCTGCGGGTCCACGTCCATCTCGACCGTGACGTGCATGGTCACGGTCGCCATCGCCTGCTCGACCGCCTCCTGCAGGCCCTCCGGGTCGTGGTCGGTGCTGACCAGGACCCCGAGCACCAGCTGTCCCCTGATGGTGACCTGCTCGACGTCGAGGATCTCGACACCGTGCCTGGTCAGCACCGCGAACAGGACGGACGAGACACCCGGTTTGTCCGGCCCAGTGACGGTGACGAGGACCGGCGTGCTGGTCGGTTGGGGTGACACGGTCAGTCAGTCGTTGTTCTTGACGTCGTCTTCGCCCATGGCCTCGGAGAGTTTCTCCGACGGCGCGGGGGGCGTGTGCCCTCGGTGCTTGGCGCTGAACGGGCCGATGTACTTGTCGCGGTGCGCATCGTCGATCGCGTGCGGGTAGTGCAGGTCGAACGCGGGGCGCTCGGACCGGATGCGCGGCAGCTCGAGGAAGTTGTGCCTCGGCGGCGGGGTCGTGGTCGCCCACTCCAGCGAGTTGCCGTAGCCCCACGGGTCGTCCGCGGTGGTGATCTCGCCGTAGCGGTAGCTCTTGAACACGTTCCAGATGAACGGCAGGGTCGAGGCGCCGAGGATGTAGGCCCCGATCGTGGAGATCGTGTTCAGGGTGGTGAACCCGTCCGACGCCAGGTAGTCGGCGTAGCGGCGCGGCATGCCCTCGTTGCCCAGCCAGTGCTGGACGAGGAACGTGCCGTGGAAGCCGATGAACGTGGTCCAGAAGTGCAGCTTGCCGAGTCGCTCGTCGAGGAACCGGCCGGTGATCTTCGGGAACCAGAAGTAGATGCCCGCGAACGTCGCGAACGCGATCGTGCCGTAGAGCACGTAGTGGAAGTGCGCGACGACGAAGTACGTGTCCGACACGTGGAAGTCGATGGCGGGCGCGGCCAGCAGGATGCCCGTCAGGCCGCCGAAGAGGAACGTGACCAGGAAGCCGACGCTGAACAGCATCGGGGTCTCGAAGGTCAGCGAACCCTTCCACATCGTGCCGATCCAGTTGAAGAACTTCACCCCGGTCGGGACCGCGATGAGGAACGTCATGAAGGAGAAGAACGGCAGCAGCACGGCGCCGGTCGCGTACATGTGGTGCGCCCAGACGGCCACGGACAGCGCCGCGATGCCCAGCGTCGCGTAGACCAGGCCGCGGTAGCCGAACAGCGGCTTGCGGCTGAAGACCGGGAAGATCTCGGACACGATGCCGAAGAACGGTAGCGCGACGATATAGACCTCTGGATGGCCGAAGAACCAGAAGAGGTGTTGCCAGAGGATCACGCCGCCGTTGGCCGGGTCGAACACGTGCGCGCCGAACTGTCGGTCCGCCAGCAGG
The DNA here is from genome assembly GCF_004364325.1 of Actinophytocola oryzae. Taxonomy (GTDB): domain Bacteria; phylum Actinomycetota; class Actinomycetes; order Mycobacteriales; family Pseudonocardiaceae; genus Actinophytocola; species Actinophytocola oryzae. The sequence goes on from NZ_SOCP01000005.1 coordinate 399,034, forward strand.
CCGAACAGGGCCGCGGTCAGGATCGGGAACGCGATCAGGATCAGGATCGACGTGATGAAGATGTTCCAGGTGAAGATCGGCATCCGGAACATCGTCATGCCGGGGGCACGCAGGCAGATGACGGTGGTGAGCATGTTGACGCCACCGAGAATGGTGCCGAGACCCGAGAGGATCAGGCCGACGATCCACAGGTCACCGCCGACACCGGGCGAGTGAATCTTGTCCGACAGCGGCGTGTACGCGAACCAGCCGAAGTCTGCGGCGCCACCCGGGGTGAGGAACCCCGACAGGACGATGAGCCCACCGAAGAGGAACAGCCAGTAACTGAAGGCGTTCAGTCGGGGGAATGCCACGTCCGGGGCGCCGATCTGGATCGGCAGCACGAAGTTCGCGAAGCCGAAGAGGATCGGTGTCGCGTACAGCAGCAGCATGATCGTGCCGTGCATGGTGAACAGCTGGTTGTACTGCTCCTGGGACAGGAACTGCTGCCCGGGGAACGCCAGCTCGGAGCGGATGAGCATCGCCATCGCGCCACCGACCATGAAGAAGGCGAACGCCGTGACCAGGTACATCACGCCGATCTTCTTCGGGTCGGTCTCCCGGAACAGCTGCAGCAGGTATGAACCCTTGGCAGCCGGACGCGCCGGGTAGGGCCGCGTGGCGATCGGCTTCGGGGCTACTGCCGTCACTCCATGCCTCCTGCGGGTCTACAAGATTCGCAGCGATCGTAGCCCTCGCGGAATGGGCGGGCACGCCTGGGCTTGCCTGGCGAAACGGGGCGCGCCGCTGGTCGGGCGGGTGCCACGATGATGATCGTGTCACCCACCCGTGCGGCCGTGACGGCCGCCACGTCACTCGGCGTCGTCTGCGACGATCCGGTGGTGCTGCACGACGGCTCCAATGTCGTCGTCCACCTGCGGCCGGCACCCGTCGTGGCCAGGGTCGCGACGCTGACGGCGAGCATCAGGCCCGGCATCGGGTCGTGGTTCCGCCGGGACGCGCTCGTGGCCCGTCACCTGGCGTCCCGAGGGGTTCTCGCGACCACGCCGATCGAGCCCGCGGTCCACGTCGACGGGTACACGGTCGGGCTGTGGCGGTACGAAACGCACGATCCGTCCCATGTGATCTCCCCTGGCGAGGTGGCCACGCGGCTGTACGACCTGCACGTCGCGCTGGCGGACCTGGACGCCGCCCTGCCCCGGCTCTCCCCCTTCTCGGACCTGCGCCACGCGTTTCGGCTGGTCGAGGGGGTGCTGCCGGCGGCGGAGACGTTGCGGACGGAGGCCGGGCGACTGGAAGAGACACTGTCGCGGTTCCCGACTCGGCCACTGCACGGGGACGCGCATCCGGGAAACCTGCTGGCCACGCCGTCAGGGCTGATGTGGAACGACTTCGAGGACACGTGGCTCGGGCCGCTGGGGTGGGACCTGTCCTGCCTGGCGACGTCGGGCCGGGTGGACGGCGCCGCGGCCGTGGCGGCCTACCCGGGTTCGGTGCCCGCCGAGGAGTTGGACGCGTGCGTCGAGCTGCGGACGTTGTTCGGTGTCGTGTGGCGGTTCGTCATGGCGACCCGCTTCCCCGCACGGCGTGCCGAGGCGGACGAGCACCTGTCACGCTGGCTCGCGGACCGTGTGACCTGACCCACAGCTCAGTCGTGGATGACTGACCGGTAGGCCGCGATCGTGTCCCGCAGGATCTCCTCGCCAGGGCGCTCCCACAGTTCCGCGTTGAAGACCTCGACCTCGATCGGGCGGTCGTAGCCCGTGGCGAGGACGGCGTCGACCAGCGGGGCGAAGTCGACGTGTCCGGCACCGGGCAGGCCCCTGCCCACCAGGACGTCCGCGGGCAGGGGGATCACCCAGTCCGCCAGCTGGAACGACGCGATTCGCGGGCCGGCCAGCGGGATCAGCTCCAGCACCCGCTCGTCCCACCACACGTGGTAGGTGTCCAGCGTGATACCCACGGCTTCCGGGGGGAACGGCTCGCACAGCGCCAGCGCCCCGGCCAGGGTCGACACCACGCTGCGGTCCGCGCAGAACATCGGGTGCATCGGCTCGACGGCCAGCGTCACGCCCAGGTCCAGCGCGTGGGGCGCCAACGCCCCGAGGCCGGACGCCACCCTGGCGCGGGCGTCGGCCAGCGGGCGGTCGAACAAGCCGCCGCAGACGAGCACCAGCGCGGGGGCGCCGAGGGCAGCCGCCTCGTCCAACGCCCTGCGGTTGTCGTCGAGCCAGTCGGGGGCGCCGAAGAAGCCTCCCCGGCACAGTGAGCTGACGGACAGGCCCGCGTCCTGTACCAGCGCGACCGACCGCTCCAGCCCGTACTCCGCCACGGGCTCGCGCCACAGGCCGACATGCCGCACACCCGCCGCCGCGCAGCCCTTGACCACGTCGACCAACGGCCAGTACTTCGCCGTCGCCTGGTTGAACGAGAACTCTGTCACTGGGGAACTCCCGCCACCGCGAAGAAGGACCGCGCCCGTGCGGCGGCCAGGTCGGCGTGCGGCAGCAGTCCGGCCTCGTCGGCCAGCACCAGCAGCCGGGCCAGGTGCGTCACCGAACGACCCGACTGCAGGCCACCCACCATCGTGAAGTGCTGCTGGTGGCCGGAAAGCCACGACAGGAACACGATCCCGGTCTTGTAGTACTGCGTCGGGGCGCCGAAGAGGTGGCGTGCCAGGGGCACCGTGGGGTCGAGCAGCGCGTGGAAGCCGTCGGCCGAGCCCTTGTCCAGCTCAGCCAGCGCGGGACCCACGACCGGCGCGATAGCCGCGAACACCCCCAGCAGCGCGTCGGAGTACCCGTGCTCGTCGCCCGCGATCAGGTCGGGGTAGTTGAAGTCGTCGCCGGTGTACATGCGCACGCCGTCGGGCAGCCTGCGGCGGAACAGGATCTCGAAGTCCGCGTCCAGCAACGACATCTTGATGCCGTCCACCTTGGACGAGTGGTCCTTCAGCAGGCCGAGCACGACGTCCGTGGCCACCGACAGGTCCATCGAGCCCCAGTAGCCCGCGAGCGCGGGGTCGAACACGGGGCCCAGCCAGTGCAGCAGCACCGGTGAGTCCACCTCGGACAGTAGCGCCGAGTACACCGTCAGGTACTCGTCCGGGGTCGATGCCACCGCGGCCAGCTGCCTGCTGCACATGATCACCGGCACCGCACCTGCCTCGACCACGTCGGCGAGCTGTTCCCGGTAGGCGTCGAGGACCTTCTCCAACGAGGCAGGGCCGTCGAGCTGGTCCGTCGCCACCCCGGCGACGATGCGCCCACCGACCGAACGGGCCTCGCCGGCACTGCGTCTGACCAACTCCCGCACCGCCGGGTAGTCCAGGCCCATGCCGCGTTGCGCGGTGTCCATGGCCTCGGCGACACCGAGCCCGTTGCGCCACAGGTGGTGCCGGAACGCCAGCGTCGCGTCCCAGTCGAGCGCGGCGGGCGCCCCCGGCACGTTCTCCGCCAACGGATCGGCGACCACGTGTGCGGCGGCGTAGGCGATCCGGCTGGTGGCGGGCGTGGCGCCGGCACCGACGACGGCTCCGCCACGCAGCTCGTGGCGCTCCCCACCAGGAAGCACGATGTGACTCACGACAGCTCCGGAATCTCGATTCGCCTGCCCTCACGCGCGGCCTGGATGCCCAGCTCGGCCAGCTGCACACCCCGTGCGGCGGCGGCGAAGTCCCACGGGAACGGCTCGTCCGCGTAGACGTGGCGCAGGAAACCCTCCCACTGCACGCGGAAACCGTTGTCGAAGTGCATGTTGTCCGGAACTTCCGACCAGTCGCCGCGGCCGTCGCCGCCCGCGGGGGTGTCCGGGTCCCACACCGCCATCGGCATGGCGGCCCTCGACTGGGCACGGCAGCGCCGCAGGCCCGCGACCGCCGAGCCGAGCGTGCCGTCCACCTGGAACTCGACCAGCTCGTCGCGGAACACCCTGACGCACCAGGACGAGTTGAACTGCGCGATCGTGCCGCCGTCCAGCTCGAAGATCGCGTACGCCGCGTCGTCGGCCGTCGCCGTGTACTCCTCGCCGTTCTCGTCCCAGCGCTTCGGGATGTGCGTGCGCAGCGTGGCCTGCACGGCACGGACCGGCCCGAACATGTGCTCCAGCACGTAGTGCCAGTGCGGGAACATGTCCAGCGCGACGCCGCCGCCATCCTCGGCGCGGTAGTTCCACGACGGCCGCTGCGCGCGCTGCCAGTCACCCTCGAACACCCAGTAGCCGAACTCGGCGCGCACGGACAGGACCCGGCCGAAGAAGCCGCTGTCGACCAACCGCTTCAGCTTCCGCAGCCCCGGCAGGAAGATCTTGTCCGCCACGACCCCGTTGCGCACCCCTGCCGAGGCGGCCGCACGCGTCAGGTCGAGCGCGCCGGCGAGGTCCATGGCAAGCGGTTTCTCGGTGTAGATGTGCTTGCCCGCGTCGATCGCCGCCTTGATCGCCTTCTCGCGCCGCTGCGTGGTGAGCGCGTCGAAGTAGATGTCCACGTCGTCGCGGGCCAGTGCGGCGTGCAGGTCCGTCGTCCAGTCGGACAGACCGTGCCGCTGGGCGATCTCGGCGAGCTTGCGCTCGTTGCGGCCGACCAGCACCGGCTCCGGCCACAGCACCGTGCCGTCGGACAGCCGGAGGCCGCCGTCGTCGCGGATGGCCAGGATCGAGCGGACCAGGTGCTGTCGGTAGCCCATGCGTCCGGTCACGCCGTTGAGCACGATGCCGATCGACCTACGGGACATGTGGTTCTCCTATTAGTGAGACTCGTGTGCGCCGAGCAGTTCGCGGATCTCACGGGTGAGCGCACCGAACCGGGGGTCCGTCATGACCTGCGCGTACTCCCGTTCCGCCGGCAGCTCGACGGGAAGCGTGCGCATCACCCGGCCGGGGCGTGGGCTCATCACCTCCACCCGGGTACCGAGGAACACGGCCTCGGCGATGGAGTGCGTCACGAGCATGATCGTCGTGCCGGTCTCCCGCCAGATCCGGTTCAGCTCGGCGTTGAGCTGCTCGCGGGTCAGCGCGTCGAGCGCGCCGAACGGCTCGTCCATGAGCAGCACCGGCGGCTCGTGCAACAGCGCGCGGCACAACGCGACGCGCTGCTGCATGCCGCCGGACAGCTCGTGCGGCAGCGCCTTCTCGAAGCCGGTCAGGCCGACCAGCTCGATCAGCTCGTCGGCGCGGCGCGCGGCCCTGTCCCGGTCCATCCCGCGCATCTCCGCCTGCAGCAGGATGTTCTTGCGCACGCCCCGCCACTCCAGCAGTGCCGCGCGCTGGAACGCGAAGCCGATGTCGCGCTGCGGCCCGGTGACCTCGTCGCCGAACAGGGACACCGTGCCGCTGGTCGGTCGCACCAGGCCGGCCACGGTCTTGAGCAGCGTGGACTTGCCGCAGCCGGACGGACCGACGATCGAGATGAACTCGCCCGCCGCCACCCGCATGGAGACGTCCTCGATCGCCGTGGTGGTGGACCGCTTCGAGCGGAACCGCACCGACAGGTCGGCGATGTCGACGGCCGCACCCGTCACGACGTCCGTCACGACCCGTCGCCCTTGGCGAAGCTGCCGTCCCAGTACTTCGACGGCTCGCCGGGCTCCTTGAGGCTCGAGTACTTCGACATCAGCTCGATCGTGTCCGACCACTGCATGTCGATGTTGACGCCCGGTTCACCGGCGGTGTTCAGCTGCAGCAGCGGCTCGGCCAACTTGAGCTGTTTCACGAGCACCTCCAGCGGCGGCTCGTTCTCCGCCAGCTCCGCCATGGCCTTCGCGGCGTCCTCCGGGTGCTTCACGGCCTCCGCCCACGACTTCTGCGTCGCCCGGACGAACTTCCCGACGAGGTCCTTTTGGGACGACATGGTCTCGTCGCTCACCACGATACCGGTGCCGAGCATGTTCAGGCCCGAGTCGGCGAACAGCAGGTGGTCGACCTTCTTGCCGGTGCGTGCCTCGATGGTCGGGCCCTGGTCGTGGAAGAAGCCCATGATCGCGTCGACCTGTCCCTCGGCCAGCTGTGCGATCTTGTTGGCGGCGTCCATGTTCACGACGGTCACGTCGGTCGGCTGCATGTCGTTGGCGGCCAACAGCGCGGGGAACGTCGCGTACATCGCGTCACCAGGCGTGCCGCCGACCGTCTTGCCCTTCAGGTCCTGAATGGACTTGATGTTCTTGTCCGACAGGAACTCGATCGACGCCGGGCCCTTCTGCAGGAACACCCCGACGCTCTTCACCGGCATGCCCGTGGTGATCGCGTTGAGCAGCGGCGGCGTGTCGGCCCAGCCGAACATCGTCTGGCCCTGGGCGACGGACTTGATCGTGGTGCCGGAACCGCTGCCCGGCTCGATCTTCAGGTCGATGCCCTCGTCGGCGTAGAAACCCTTCTGGACGCCGTAGTAGAACGGCGCGTGCTCGCCGTAGGGCACCCAGTTGAGGGTGAAGGTGACCGTCTCCTTGGGACCGTTGTCCGCGCTGCCGGAGCCGGCCCCGTCGTTGTCCTGCCCGCTGGGGGCACAGGCGACGAGCAGCGCCGCCGCGGTTAAGCCGGTGAGTAGACGCTTCATGGGGTTGCCCTTTCAGGAGGTGGTGAGTGGCGTGGCGGAGCGGCGGCTGGCGTGCCAGGGGATGAGCAACGCCTCCAGCACCTCGACGATCACGAACAGCAGGATGCCGATGAGCGACATGAGGATCAGCGCGGCGAAGAGCAGCGGTGCGTCGAGGTTCCCGTTGGCGATCATCAGCTGGTAGCCGAGACCCTCGCTGGCGCCGACGAACTCGCCGACCACCGCGCCGACGACGGCGAGCGTCACCGCCACCTTCTCCCCGGCCATGAGGTGCGGCAACGCGTTGGGGAAACGGATCTTGCGGAACGTCTGCCACCGGCTCGCACCCATCGTGGCGGGCAGCTCGAGCAGTTCGGGGTCGGTCGAGCGCAGGCCGGCCACCCCCGAGACGACCACGGGGAAGAACGCGATGAGCACCGCCAGGATGATCTTCGGGGCGAGGTCGTTGCCGAACCACACCACGATCAGCGGCGCGATCGCGATCTTCGGGATCACCTGTGCGAACAGCACGATCGGGTAGAGCGTGCGCTCCAGCGTCCGCGAGTACGCGATCGCGACGGCCGTGGCGAGGCCCAGCACGGACGCCAGCAGGAAGCCGATCACCGTCTCGTAGAGCGTGACGTAGGAGTGGTACATCAGCGAGGACCAGTCCTGCGTGACCCGATCCCACACGGCGTCCGGCGCGGGCACGAGGTACGGCGCGACCCAGCCTGCCGCGGTAACCACCCACCACGCCACGAAGATGAGCCCGAGCAGCAGGGCCGGGCGCCACAACGCGTCGAGCAGGCGCACGGCCCTGGCGCCGAACGTCACGCGCGGCGCCGGTTCCGGCGCGGGCCGGGCCCGCGCCGGTGCTTCGTTTGAGGTCACCATGCTTGACACCTAATCCCGCCACCTTCTCCACGTCGAGCGTGTGTGCACGTCAACCTCCGAACTCGAACCAGTCGAGGTTGAACAGGTCTCCGGAGCCGCCCTTCGCGACGACGAACAGCTCGTGCGTGACACCGGGATCGGTCACCGGCGCCGAGACGACGGTCCAGTTCTGGCCACCGCCCGTGACCGGCACGGCGACGCTGCCGAGCAGCGGCCCGTCCGGGTTGCCCTGCCGCAGCTCGATCGTGCCGCCGTTCGCGGCGCTGGCGACGCGGAACCCGATGCTGGACACGTCCTTCAGGTTGACCGGAGTCACGGACAGCCAGTCCCCGTTGGAGATCCCGCTGACGAGGCCGGCGCCGTTGCCCTCGCTGTTGTTCACCACGCGGGTGCCGCTCTGGCGGCTGTAGTGCTCGGCCTCCTTGTGCCGGGGCTGCAGCGTCACGCGGTCGGTCGCCGTGAGTGCCGGGGTGCCGTCGTCGGTGTAGCTCGCGTCGAGGACGTAGGTCAGGTTGTCCTTCGGCTCGTGGCCGGCGACGATGTGCGGCGTCAGCTCTCCCGCGCAGCCACGGTTCTGGCTGACCGGGTGGACCTGGCGCATGTGCCCGACCCCGCCCCTGGTGAGCGGCTGGTCGCAGTCGACGGTGCCGTCCAGGTCGCTCACCGCCAGCGTGTACTGGATCGGCACCTCCCAGTCGAAGACCTGGCCGTCCAGCGGCGTGGTCAGCTCGAGCCTCGGCGCGGTGTTGCCGACCGTCACGGTGACGTAGACCGGCGTCCGCCTGCCCGTCGGGTCGGCGACGGTGAGCCTGACCCGGTGGGTGCCGTCGGTCGTGAAGGTGTGGCTGGGGTTGGCCTCGGTCGAGTCCGTGGTGCCGTCGCCGTCGAAGTCCCATGCGTAGGTGAGGGCCTGGCCGGCGTCGGGGTCGGTGGACTGGTTGCCGAAGCGGACCGTCAGCGGTGCGTGGCCGGACGACGGCGTTGCGGTGGCCCTGGCGATCGGGGCCCGCTCACCCGGTCTGACGTAGTCGAGGCGGTAGATGCCCGAGTCCCAGTTCGGGTCGCCCCGGCCGGAGCCGCCGTAGTTGGTGCCCCACTCGACCACGTACAGCGCGCCGTCCGGGCCGATCTCCATGTCGATCGGGCGCAGGAACGTCATGTCGGGCAGGAACCTGTTGACCGAGGCGACGTTGCCCGCCGCGTCGTTGCGCACCTCGAACATCGCGTTGCGCGTCCAGTCCGCGATGAACGTGGTGTTGTCGTAGGACTCCGGGACCTTCGTCTCCGAGTCGAGGTCCGGGTTGTAGTGGTAGGTCGGGCCGCCGACCGCGAGCCGGCCGCCCGTGCCCAGCTGGGGCCACTCGGGGCTCACGCGGTACGGGTAGGGCAGCCAGGCGGGCTGCGCGGGCGGGAGCTTCGTCAGGCCCGTGTTGTTCGGCGAGTTGTTGGTGGGTCCGCCGTCGCAGTCGTAGGGCTGGCCGGACGTGCCGGTCGTGAAGTCGTACTCCACGTACGGTCGGTTCCTGCCGATGCACAGCGGCCAGCCGAAGTTGCCCGCCGCCTTGGCGATGTTGAACTCGTCGTAGCCCATCGGGCCCCTGGCGACGTTGTCGTCCTGCGCGTCCGGGCCGACCTCGCCCCAGTAGACCCAGTCGTTCGTGCGGTCGACGTGCAGGCGGTACGGGTTGCGCAGGCCCATCACCCAGATCTCGGGCCGGGTCTTCTCGGTGCCGGGCGGGAACAGGTTCCCGTTGGGGACCGTGTAGGTGCCGTCGGCTTCCGGGTGGACGCGGAGGATCTTGCCGCGCAGGTCGTCGGTGTTCGCCGACGTGCGCTGGGCGTCCTGGTTCTGGCGGCCGGGGCGCTCGTCGATGGGAGCGTAGCCCTCGCAGCACGGGTCCGTGTTGTCGCCGGTGGCGAGGTAGAGGTTGCCGTGGCTGTCGAAGTCCATGCCGCCGCCCTCGTGGGCGTTGATCTCCCGCTGGGAGAAGAACTCCAGCAGCACCTTCTCGCTCGCCATGTTCACCGTGTTGGTGAAGTTGTCGAACGTGACGCGGGAAAGGCGGTTCACGTCCTTGGTGCGCGGCGAGTAGTAGACGTAGATGTAACCGTTCCTGGCGAAGTCCGGGTCGAGCGCGAAGCCGTGCATGCCGTGGGTCTGCAGGACGAACGCGTCGAACTTGGCCGCCTCGTGGCTGTAGCCGGCCTTGGGGTCGTACACGTTGAGCTGGCCCCACCGCTGGATGTAGAAGACGCGGCCCCTGTTGTCGAGTTCGATCTGCAGTGGGTCGTCGGTGTCACCCTCGATGAGGGTCTTCTCCCAGTGGCCCTCCTCGGCCGCACCGACGGCCTCGGAGAGTCGGTCCTGCGCCGAGGACACCGGAGCTGTGGCGGCCCCGATGACCAGCGACAAACAGAACGCGATCGTGTAACACCTCTTGCGCACGAAGTCCTCCCGCCGTGGGCGACACTGCCAGGCAAGCGCTTTCCTAGGACTCTATTTGTCCGAAGCTAGTCGCGGCAAGGGCTTTCCCGTGATCAGTCGTAACGGTACGTGTTCAGCAGTCCACACATCCCCAGCCGGCCCCGTTCGTCGGGTCCCTGCTTGTGGCTGACGCGGGATTCCCGCAGGTGAGCGGGGTCGCCGTCGGCCAGCGCGGCGAGCTGCCCCCCGGTCCGCGCGGCGGCCGACATCGCGCCCTGCTCCCAGCGTCGCCGCCACTCGCCGAGCAGCGGCTCCTTCAGCCTCGTCGCCGCCGCGTAGAACTCGTCGAGGCCGTCGTTCTTCCTCAGCTCGTGGAAGCCCTGGACGGCGAGGTCACGGCGGCGGTGGGCAGCGGTGACGTCGGTGCCCGGTGCGCCGCCGTTCGGCAGCGCGGCGGCCTCGGCGTAGCGGTCGGGGTCCCGCACGATGTCGAGCGGGAAGGTCAGGACCGCGTCGCCCGCCTCCGGCAGACCGGAGTTGGCCATGAGCACGGTGATCTCCAGGCCGCCGTGGTTGACCAGGCGGTGGATGGTGCCGGGGGTGAACCACAGGACCGTGCCCGGCGCGAGGTCGTGCTCCTGGAAGCCGTCCTGTCCGGAGAGGGTCTGGACCCGCCCACTGCCCGCGGCGACGACGTAGGCCTCGGTGCAGCAGAGGTGGAGGTGCGGGGTGCCGCCGTGGAGCCCGTCGGGGGCGGCCGTGTCGTACACGGAGAGTTTCGAGACGCCTACCGCGCCCGGCAGTGGATCACGCATCGGTACCCCTCCGGCGTGGCGGCCTTGCTGTTGCGGGGCCGCACATTGGACACTGGCGGTAATCACGCCTCCAGGCTGAAGGAAAGGCCTTTCCTTGTAGCCTGACGCTAGGCGGACATAGTTATTGGTGTCAAACATCGGAGGTCTGGCATGGCGACGCTTGCCGATGTCGCTCGTCGGGCCGGCGTGTCCGCGGCGACCGTGTCACGCATCGTGAACGGCAGTCCCAAGATCGTGTCGGACGAATTGCGCGAACGTGTACTGCGTGCGGTCCAGGAGTTGCAGTACGTGCCGAACGCGCATGCGCAGTTGCTTGCCCGCTCGCACCGGACGACCGTCGGCGTGATCGTGCACGACGTGTCCGACCCGTACTTCGCGGAGATCACCAGGGGTCTGCAGCGGGTGGCGTCCGAGCAGGGCCGGCTGGTGATCATCTGCAACTCCTACCGCGACCCGGACCGCGAGCTGGAGTACGTGGAGCTGCTGCGGGCACACCAGGTCGAGGCGATCATCCTGGCGGGCTCGGGGTACCACGACCCGACCTTCACGAAGTCCCTGAACGCGAAACTGGCCGCCTACATGGCGACGGGCGGGCGGGTGTCGGTCGTCGGCAGGCACAAGCTGGCGGGGGACGCGGTCATGCCGGCCAACGAGGAGGGCGGGTACCTGATCGGGTCGGCCGTGTTCGAGCTGGGGCACCGGCACGTCGGCGTGGTGGCGGCACCCAGGCAGCTGACGACGACGACCGACCGGCTCGCGGGCCTGCGCCGCGCCGCGCGGGAGCACCGCCGCACGCTGCCGACCCGCCGCATCGCCTACGCCGAGTTCGACCGCGACGGGGGTGCTGCCGCGACGGCCGCGCTGCTGGACGCCGATCCTCGGCTCACCGCGATCATGGCGTTGAACGACTCGATGGCGATCGGGGCGATGTCGGCACTGCGCGATCGGGGGCTGTCGGTTCCATCCGACGTCTCGGTGGTGGGGTTCGACGACATGCCCATTGCCCGGGACGTGACCCCCCGTCTGACGACCGTGCGGCTTCCGCTGGTGGAGATCGGTGCGCGGGCGATCACGCTCGCGCTGGAGGCGCCGCGTGCGTCTCCCCGGGTGGAGGAAGTGGGCGCGGAGGTCATCATGCGTGAGTCACTGGCCGCACCCCGCGACGAGTGACGGCCCCCGAGTGCGACGAGTGGCGGGTTCCACGAGTGCGATCAGTGACGGTTCCACGAGTGCGCTGAAGGACTCTTCCTGACTGCGGGCGTGGATCGGCGGAGCGGGCCAAGCCGGACGTTATGAAGGCGTCCTTCAGTACGCCCAGCGTTACGAAGGCGTCCTTCAGTGCGATGCCAGGGCGGGGCGTGGGTCAGGCGGGTAGTACCGCGTACTGGCGCAGGCACAGGTCCGGGTACGTGACAGGACCGCGTGGCCCCGGCACCTTGTCGATGTTGATGCCGGTCTCCGGGACGGCGAGGAGCTTGAAGCCGTCCAGGAGCCGGGTCGTCGCGTTCCAGAACACGCCCGTGCCGGTGTAGGCGTCCATGAACAGCTCGGCGGTCTCCCGCGAGGTCGTCGCGATGCAGGCCGCGAGGCCGGACGTCTCGCGGTCGGCCACCTCGGCGGCCTCCCGTGCCGACGACACCGGCAGCACGGTCACCGTCGCCTCGCGGTCGGAGTCGAGTGCCCATTCGTACCCGATCGGGTGAGAGTGGGGTGGCAGAGAGACCGCGATGTCCAGGCCCGCCAGCAGTTTCTCCACCCTCGGCAGCACAGCCTCGTACACGTTCGAGTGGATCAGCAGCAGGTTGAGCCGGTTGCACACCCCGAGCCGGTCGACGCTGTTCTTCACCAGGTCCAGGGCGACGTCCTGGTCCGCGTCCACGTCCACGTACAGGACACCGCCACCGTCGGCGTGGGCGAGCGTGCGGACGCCGTGTCGTGCGGCCTCCTGGCCCAGCGTGCGGGTGGTGTCGCCGCTCCCCCGCAGGATCACCAGCGGGATGTGCGCGGGCTGGGCGACCAGCGCGGACGCGGCAGCCCGGTCCGGGGTCGGCACCAGCTGGATGGCCGCGGGGTCCAGCGACACGTCCTCCAGCGCCGGGGCGATGACGGAGCGCACCAGGGCCGTCGCTGAGCCGAGTGCCGCGCCACCCGTACGGAGAACGCCGGCGTTGCGGGACTTCACGAGCTGTGACGCGACATCGACGGTCACGTTCGGGCGGGCCTCGTAGTTCGCGCCGATCACGCCTACCGGCCTGCGCCGCTCGTACAGCTTGAGCCCGTCCGGCAGGTCACGCACGAACGTCGACTTCTGCGGGTGCGGCGTCGACGCCAGCAGTTCCAGTGCGGACGCCATCGTGTCGAGGCGCTCCGGCGACAGGCGCAGGCGGTCGAGCAGGCCCGCGCTCATGCCGTCGGCGACCGCGGCCTGGACGTCGGCCTCGTTGGCGGCCAACAGGTCCTCGGCCGACGCCCGCAGGTGCCCTGCCATCGCCGACAGCGCGCCGTCGATCGTCTCGTCCGGCGCGGCGGCCAGGGCCGGGGCGGCCCGGTAGGCGGCTTGCGCACACGACGAGACGGCAGACGACACGGACTCGGACACCACAGTCATGGCGTCAAGTCTGCCTCACCCCAGCAGCCACGCCGCCGCGAGCACCAGCGAACCGAGGTTGACGAAGAAGAACATGGCGACCCACAGCCAACCCGGCGCGCCGGTGAGCCGGGCGAGCTGGTCGGCGTCGGAGTCGCGGGCCCTGCCCCTGCGGCGCTTGCTCTGCAGCTCGCCGATCGGCCGCACGCCGCCCAGCAGCAGGAACCAGGTGATCAGGTACGCGAACGCGGCCTGCACGGTCGGGGTCGTCCACCATGCCACGGCGAACAACACCGCCCCGGTGAGCAGCACGGTGAACACGCCGTACACGTTGCGCACCATCACCAGCACGCCCAGGAGGAGCACCGCACACACGACCAGCACCGTCGCGGTCTGCTCGGCGCCGACGAGGCCCGCGAACCCGAGGCCGAGCAGCGACGGCGCGACGTAGCCGGCGAGCGCGGTCGACACCATGCCGGGTCCGTACGGCTTGCCCCTGGTCAGCGTCAGCCCCGAGGTGTCGGAGTGCAGGCGGATGCCGGACAGCCGTCTGCCTGCCAGCACCGCGACCAGCGCGTGCCCGGCCTCGTGCACGATCGTGATCACGTTGCGGGCGGGCCGCCACAGCTCGCGGAAGACGACCACGACCAGGGCGGCCGCGCCGGTCACCAGCACCACGGTGGCCGGCTGGTCATGGAAGAAGTCCACGCGGTCAGCTGATCACACGGCGGGTCGGATCGGTGTTATGTCCAGTCCGTCCTCCGGGCGCCACGTGAAGGGCCTGGCGAGCGACCTCACGAACAACGAACTCGGCACCGCACGCAGGACGGCGTTGCGCAGGACCCGGGCAGGCGCCCAGGACAGGTGCCCGACCTTCCCGCTGGTCAACGACTTCCTGGCCATCGCCTGCGTGCGCGGCCTGCGCAGCTCGTCGTAGCGGCGCAACGCGGTGGCGAGGTCGGGCTGCGTCTCGACGGCGACGCACAGGGTGGCGGCGTCCTCGAGTGCCTGGCAGCCGCCCTGACCCAGGTACGGGGCCATCGCGTGGGCGGCGTCGCCGAGCAGTGCGACCCTGCCGTGGACGTAGGTGTCGAGCGGCGGCAGCACGTGGATGTCGTGGCGCAGCACCTGTTCCTCGGTCGCGGCGTCGAGTACCGCCGGGATCGGCTGACACCAGTCGCCGAACCGTCGCTTCAGCTCGGCCAGCTCGCCGTCGGGACCGTGCAGGCCGGGCGGGACCGCGCCGGTGCCGTAGCAGTACACGCGGTCCGCGCCGACGGGGAACATGCCGAACACGGCGTTGGGTCCCCAGGTCTCGGCCCAGATCGTGCTGCCTGCGTCCGCCAGTCCCACCGGCCGGTCGATGATCAGCCGCCAGGCGGTGTGGCCCGCGTACTCGGGCGGCGCGGCCAGCGGCCAGAGGGCCCTGCGGGTCGCGCTGTGCACGCCGTCGGCGCCGACGACCAGGTCGGCGCTCAGCTCGCCGCCGTCGTACTCGACGACCGCGCGTTCCCCTTCCGAACGCACCCCGGTGACCCGGACGCCGGCCATGCGGGACGCGACCGGCACGTGTGCGAGCAGCGCGGTGCGCAGGTCGTGCCGGTGGGCGACGACGGCAGCGGCGGTGTGGGTCAGCGCGGGCCCCTCGTCCATCCGCACGATCCACCCGCCGCGCCAGTCCCGCAGGCCGCCCGCCGCACCCAACCGGTCCCCGCCCAGCTCGACCCCGACCGCGTCGAGCGCGCGAAAGGCGTTGGGCCACAACGAGATCGCCGATCCCACGACGCTGAACTCCTGCGTCTGCTCCAGGACGGCGACGTCCCAGCCCCGCCTGCACAGCCCGGCCGCGACCGCCAGACCACCGATGCCCCCACCTGCGATGACTGCCTTCATCCCGCCCCCTCCTCTACAGCTGTAGTGACTCTACAACAGTAGAGTCGCCGTGTGACAGACCGCCGGACTGTGATCGCGGACGCGGCGATCAGCACCATCGCGCGTGAGGGCATGCGTGGCTTCACGCATCGCGCCGTCGACCGGACCGCGGGGCTCGCGGAGGGTTCGACGTCGTACTACTTCCGCACGCGCGAGGCCTTGATGTTCGCGGCGCTGGCGCGGATGGCGGAACTGGACACGGTGGACATCGGCGACGTGCCCGACCTTGGCGGCGCGGTGGACACGGACACGCTGGGCGACCTGCTGGCGGCGGTGGTGTGGCGCTGGCTGACCGACGGCAGGGAGCGGGCGCTGGCCAGGTACGAGCTGACGCTGGAGTCGACGCGGCGGCCCGCGCTGCGGGCACGGCTGATGTCCCACAGCGCGACGTTCCGCCTGATGACCGAGGAGACGATCGCGGCGGCAGGCGCGACGGAGCCCAAGCGCCGGGCACGCACGATGGTGGCCCACCTCGACGGCCTCCTGTTGCACCAGCTGACGCAGGTCGGCGTCGGCGAGCTGAGCGAGGCCGAGCTGCGTGCCGCGTGCCGGGACCTGTTGGTGATGGCCCTGGCGTGACCGGCACTAGCGTGGACGCCGTGGAGCACGTGAGCTACGCGGTAGCGGACCAGACAGCGACAGTGACACTGAACCGGCCCGAGGCCCGCAACGGCTACACGGTGCGGATGTCGGACGAGCTGGCCGAGGCGTTCGACACGGCGGACGCGGACCCCGCGGTTCGGGTGGTGGTCCTGACCGGCGAGGGCAGGGACTTCTGCGTCGGCGCCGACCTCTCGGCGGGCGGTCTTGACCTCCAGGACCCGGCCGACCCGGAGTGGAACGAACCGGCGGGCCGGTGCTCACTGCGTGTCTTCGCGATGAACAAGCCGGTGATCGCCGCGGTCCGGGGCGCGGCGGTCGGGGCGGGCTCGACGATCATCCTGTCGGCGGACTTCCGCCTCGCCTCGACCGATGCGCGCTTCGGTTTCGTGTTCTCCAGGCGCGGCCTCTACCCCGAGGGCGCATCGACCTGGTTCCTGCCGAGGCTGGTGGGGCTCGGCAGGGCGATGGACTGGATGGTGAGCGGCCGGGTCTTCGACGCCGCCGAGGCGTTGTCGGCCGGCCTGGTCACCTCCCTCCACGACCCGGACGAGGTCCTGTCCGAGGCATACGCCCTGGCCAGGGACCTGATCAGGAACACGGCGCCGGTCTCGACGGCCGTGATCCGCCAGATGCTGTACCGGATGAGCCCACTGGACTCCCCGCTGCCGGTACAGCGCCTCGACTCCCGTCTCATAGCCGACTCGATGACGAGCCCGGACGCGGCGGAGGGCATCATGTCGTTCCTGCAGCGCCGTGATCCACAGTGGACGGGTGAGGTCCCGAGGGACCTGCCGCACTACCTCCCGTGGTGACCACCGGCGGACGTGCGGCCGGGATTTCGGCGGCGTAGTGTTGTTGGCCGACTGCCAACAGTGGTCCCGGGCGGCCAAATGCCGTAAATGCCCTGTTCTCCATGGACGGGGCTCGGCGTGGATGCCTACGATCACGGCTTGAATCAGGGCCGACCCGGCGCATCGGAGCGTGGCACATGAACCAGACACCCTCCTCGTTCGCGACGCTCTGCGCGGCGTTCCAGTCCTTCGCCAAGCAGAGTCCGGACGCGGTGATCATCCGCACGACCGGCGGCGGACAGGAGATCACCTGGCGCGAGTGGGACCGGCGTGTCCGCAGGCTCGCCGCGGGCCTCGCCGCCCTCGGCGTCAGCAGGGGCGACACGGTCGGGCTGATGGTGGCCAACCGGCCCGAGTTCCACCTCGCCGACGCCGCGGCACTGCACCTGGGCGCCACGCCGTTCTCGATCTACAACACGTCGGCGCCCGAGCAGATCGGCTACCTGTTCGCCAACGCCGCCAACAAGGTCGTCTTCTGCGACGAGCGGTTCCTGACCCGCATCCAGGAGGTCCGCGGCGGCGTCGAGCACATCGTGTGCGTCGACGAAGTGTCCGATGTGGACGGCGTGATGACCCTCGCCGACCTCGAGGCCAAGGGCGACCCGGACTTCGACTTCGAGGCCGCCTGGCAGGCCGTCGAGCCGGACGACCTCGCGACGATCATCTACACGTCCGGCACCACCGGCCCGCCGAAGGGCGTCGAGCTGACGCACGCCAACGTGATCGCCGAGACCGACGCCGTGCGCGTCCTGTTCGAGGCCAACCCCGGCGACCGCGTGCTGTCGTACCTGCCGTCGGCACACATCGCCGACCGCGTGACCGGCCAGTACTTCGCGATCCTGTTCGGCATCCAGGTCACGTGCGTCGCCGACCTCACCAAGCTCGGCGAGGCGCTCAACGACTGCAGGCCGCACTCGTTCTTCGCCGTCCCGAGGGTGTGGCAGAAGCTGAAGGCCGCGATCGACGTCGGGCTGGCCGCGGAGAAGAGCCCAGCCAAGCGCAGGATCGCCGAGTGGGCCATCCAGACGGGTATCCGCGCCGCGCGTGCCGAGCTGGCGGGTGAGATCTCGCCGGTGCTGGGCATGCAGCGGAAGGTCGCGGACAAGCTGGTGCTGTCGAAGCTGCGCCACCTGCTCGGCCTCGAACAGGCGAAGGCGCCGTCGTCGGGTGCCTCCGCGATCGCACCGGAGCTGCTGGAGTTCTTCTGGGGACTCGGCATCCCGATCTACGAGGTGTGGGGCATGTCCGAGACGGGCGGGGCGACCACCGCGAACGCACCCGGCCAGACGAAGATCGGCACGGTCGGCAAGGCGCTGCAGGGCATGGAGATCAAGCTCGCGGAGGACGGCGAGCTGCTGACCCGGGGCGCGGCGCTGATGCGTGGCTACCGCAACGCGCCGGAGAAGACGGCGGAGGCCATCGACGCCGACGGGTGGCTCCACACGGGTGACATCGCGCAGATCGACTCCGGCGGCTACGTGACGATCGTGGACCGCAAGAAGGAACTGATCATCAACGCGTCGGGCAAGAACATGTCCCCGTCGAACATCGAGAACGCCATCAAGGCGGCGACGTCGCTCGTGGGCCAGGTGGTGGCGATCGGGGACAACCGCTCGTACGTCGCGGCGATCGCGGTACTGGACCCGGACGCGGCGGACGCCTTCGCCAAGCAGCACGGTTTCGGCGGCGCGTCACCGGCCGAGCTGGTGGCGCACCCGGAGATCCGCGCTGCCGTGCTGGCCGGGGTCAAGGAGGGCAACGAGCGGCTGGCCAGGGTCGAGCAGGTGAAGCGCATCCGCCTGCTGCCGTCGTCCTGGGAGCCGGGCGGCGACGAGCTGACCCCCACGATGAAGCTCCGCCGCAAGCCCATCGCGGAGAAGTACGCCCACGAGATCGACTCCCTGTTCGCGGAGTCGCCCGGCGAGGACGTCCTGCAGCCGTAGCCGACCCGCGGACCAGTTCGGCGGGGCATTGCCCACTTACCCACTCTCCCGTATCTTGGTGGGAGAGAGGAGGCTGCCATGTCGATCCTGGATGGCTTTCGCCCCGTCACCGAGGTCGCGGCCGACGAACGTTCTCGCATCGCGTTCGGCAAGGCCGGCGTGCACAAGGACGACCGGTACGCGGTCTCGATCAACTCCGATGGCGCAATTCTGCTCACCCCCCTCGCCTCCATCCCCAAGCGTGAGCTGCTCGTATGGGAGAACGAGGAGCTGAAGGCATCCCTGTTCCGCGGCCTCGCTGACGCTGCGGAAGATAAGACGACGCGGCTCGACTGGCTCACCGAAGACGAGAATGACGACGACGAGTGAGCGCTCCGCCATACGTCCTCAGGTACACCCAAGAGGCTGAGAAGGTCATCGGGGAGCTGGGAAAGCCGCAGTACGCGGTCAAGCTCAAGAAGGTCCGGAAGACGCTGAGACTGCTGCGGGACGTCGGACCGAGCCATCCAGGCCTGAACTCACACCGCTATCAGTCGGTTCCAGGCCCGGGTGGCGCCGCGCTGTGGGAGTCCTACGTGGAGAACAGCACCCCTTCCGCGTGGCGCATCTGGTGGATCTATGGCCAACCTGACGAGATCATCGTCGTAACCGTGGGACCTCATCCCTGAGCACTGGTCAGCCCGACCTCCATGACCGTGGGTAGGTGTTCAGGCTGGGCGGGCCAGGTGGCGGTAGTCGTCGCCCACGTGGATCAGGGGGTCGCCCGGGCCGGTGCGGGCTCTGACTATCTCGGCGAGCAGCAGGACGTTGGTGCCTGCCGCGACGGTGTTCACCGGGCGGCATTCCAGGCGGGTGGTCACGTCGCCGAGCAGCGGTACCGACTCGAAGCCGCACTCGATCGGGATGCCGTGGGTCGACTGGACTGTGTCGAAGTCCGTCGGGGACGTCGCGAAGTGTTCTGCCAGTGCTTGCTGGCCCTCCCGCAGCACGTGGATCGCCACCGCGTCCGCCGAGGTGAAGGTCTGGCGACCCGCGGTCTCCCTCGGGATGCTCACCGCGACGATCGGCGGGGCCGTGGACACCGACGCCACCGAGCTGACCGTGCAGCCCCACCACCAACCCTCGCGGTCCGCGGTGGTCAGGATGGCGACACCGGTCGGCCAGCGGGTCATCGCCTGGCGGGTCGAGATCGGGTAGACCGTGGCCGTGGTGATCATGACGCGTCCCGCAGGCCGTGGTCGGTCAGCACGTGGGTGGCGTCGCCCCGCAGGGCGTTGTCCCTCGACAACAGCTGGGTCGCGCCGGCCAGCACGCCGGCGCAGAGCTGGGTCGCGTCGAAGACCGGGGCCGCGTTCAGCACCACCGTCTCCGGGCTCAGGCCCATCGCGGCCGCTCTGCGCTTCAGGGCGTGGTGTGTCAACAGACCGGACATGATCGCGGCAGGAAGGCGTTCGTCCCGGTCCCTCGGCTCCACCGGCAGCGGGCCGGTCGTGGCCAGCTCCGCACAGGTCAGGACGCCGGTCGCCGTGGGGGCGTCCAGCAGCAGGGTCAGCTCCAGGCTCGGGCTCAGCACGTGCGCGACGCGTTCGTACATCGCCCGGCCCAGGACCACGCCGTGCGCGCGGGTCACCGAGAGGAAGTCCGCCAGCTCGTCCGCGGGCATCCTCGGGTCCACCGGCGCCGCCACGTTGCCGCTTCGCACGATCGCGTAGAACGCCGTCGGGAAGTCGAGACCCGGCAGCGCCGAGACGACCACCGTCAGGCCCTCGCCGCCCAGGTGCCTGCGCAGCCCTGCCGCCAGGCTGGAGATCGCGCGGTCCAGCTCCGCGAAGGTCACGGCGCTCGTACCCGTGCGCAGGGCGGCCCTGGTGGGCCACGCCGCCGCGGCGATGCTCGGGAGCACGTCCACGGAACCGATGGGTAAGTCTGCGTTGGTCGTCACTGCTGTTCCCCCTCAGCGGTAGGTCTGTCCGAGAAGATCGTGGAACTCCATGGCGTCGCGCAGGGCGGCGAGCATCGACGTGCTCTCCTCGGCCAGGTCCGCCTCGACCCCGGCCGCGGCGACCGGGCAGTCGTCCAGGACGCGGTAGTAGTGGTCGATCACCACCGTCGACCCGGTGCCCTTCGGCAGCACCAGCCAGATGCCGCCCATGGACACGACCGGCGGCACCACGTTCACCTGCCGGAAGCGCACCCGCAGGCGCCGGGGGTTGAGCTCGCGCACCATCGTCAGGTCGTGGTCGACGCCGTCGACCCGCTTCGCGAACCGCACGCGCTCGCACGCCCCGTCGAAGCCGAGGTGCTCGACGGCGTTCAGCGTGCCGACCAGCGCGGGCCAGCGGTCGACGTTCGCGACCGCCTCGTACACGCGTTTCGGGGGCGCGGTGACCCTGATCGTGTGGCGAGCCGTCCAGATCCTCAGCTCCGTCATGTCTTCGCTCCCTCCGGTGAACCGGTGCGGTCGGGGCTTCCTGTGATTTTCTTCACCGCACCTGGAGGGTGACTCGAAGACGGCTCGACAAGCCGTCTACAGCCTGGCAGCTCATGGTAATGAGATCGCTACCGCTGGTTTTCTTGTTTGTTTCGAGTGCGCCTCAAGGTACTGACCACATGCTGGTTACCGCGGGAAGGAGGCAGACATGGTGGACACACAGGGCGCGCCACGGCGTCTCACCCCCACGGTCGTCACAGTGGACGCCGGTGCGGGGGTGCGGGTGCGGTTCCACGCGCTGGTCGTGCGGGCCTACCGCGAGTGGGAGACGGGCACCCGCGGTCCTGCGTGGCTGCGCTGCTCAGCCCCCGACGATCCAGGTGTCGCCCCCTCGCAGGAGTGCGCCTAGGTCAGCGGGCTTCGTCGCGGCGGCGACCTGGCCGCGCGCCAGGTCGTCGTAGGCCGGCCGGTCGACGTCGCGGTAGATCCCGGTCACGACGTGCGAGAGGTCCTGTGTGGACAGTCTGGACAGGGCGAACGCGTAGGACGGGTCCACCCGGCCGGTGTCGTGCACCACCACGCGGTCCTCGTCGTACGGGCCGATCTCCAGGTCACCGGAGGCGCCACGCAGCACGGCCAGCTCGCCGTCGGCGCCGAACCGGATCGGCCTGCCGTGCTCGACCGGGATCAGGCGCTGTTCCTTCTCGCCGGTGTCCTTGAGGACGTCGAAGGCGCCGTCGTTGAAGATCGGGCAGTTCTGGTAGATCTCCACGAGTGCCGAGCCGCGGTGTTGGGCGGCGGCGGTGAGGATGTCGGTGAGCTGCGCGCGGTCGTTGTCCAGTGTCCTGGCGACGAACGTGGCCTCGGCGCCGATCGCCAGGGACAGCGGGTTGAACGGGTGGTCCACAGAGCCGACCGGGGTGGACTTCGTGACCTTGCCCGTCTCGGACGTCGGCGAGTACTGGCCCTTGGTGAGGCCGTAGATGCGGTTGTTGAACAACAGGATCTTGATGTTCACGTTCCGGCGCAACGCGTGGATCAAGTGGTTGCCGCCGATCGACAACGCGTCCCCGTCACCCGTGACGACCCACACGGACAGGTCGGGTCGGGTCACGGCGAGTCCGGTGGCGATGGCGGGGGCACGTCCGTGGATGGAGTGCATGCCGTAGGTGTTCATGTAGTACGGGAATCTCGACGAGCAGCCGATTCCGGAGATGAACACGATGTTCTCGCGTTTGAGGCCCAGGCTCGGCAGGAAGGACTGCATGGCGTTGAGGACGACGTAGTCCCCGCAGCCGGGACACCAGCGGACCTCCTGGTCCGACTTGAAGTCCTTCGCCTTCTGCGGCACATCGTCCTTGGGCACGAGCGAGAGGCCGCCAGGTAAACCCAGATCCGTCGTCATCAGGCCGCCTCCGCCAGGGTCGTGCCGAAGTAGCCGGTGAGCACGTCCACCAGCTCGGACTCCATGAACGGCGTCCCCGCCACCTTCGTGTACGAGACCGCGTCCACCAGGAACCTGGCCCGCAGCAGCATCGCCAGCTGACCGAGGTTCATCTCCGGGACAACCACCCGGTCGTAGCTCCGCAGCACCTCGCCGAGGTTGGCCGGGAAGGGGTTCAGGTACCGCAGGTGCGCGTGCGCGATCGACTTCCCGCGCCTGCGCAGAGTCCGGCACGCCGCGCCGATCGGCCCGTACGTCGAACCCCAGCCCAGCACCAGGACGTCCGCCCGACCGGACGGGTCCTCGACCTCGAGGTCCGGCACCTCGACACGGTCCACTTTGGCCTGGCGCAGCCGCACCATGCGGTCGTGGTTGTCGGGGTCGTAGGAGATGTTGCCCTTGCCGTCGGCCTTCTCCAGGCCGCCGATGCGGTGCTGCAGGCCGGGCGTGCCCGGAATGGCCCACTCCCTGGCCAGTGACGCGTCACGGACGTACGGCCAGTGCTCGCCGCTGCCGTCGTCGGCGTTCGGTTCGGTCGCGAACGTCACCCGCAGGTCCGGCAGGTCGTCGACGGACGGCACCAGCCACGGCTCCGAGCCCGTCGCGATGGCGCCGTCCGACAGCACCAGCACCGGCGTCCGGTACCGCAGGGCGATCCGCGTCGCCTCCAGCACGACCCCGAAGCAGTCACCCGGCGACTTCGGCGCCAGCACCGGCAGCGGCGACTCGCCGTTGCGCCCGAACATCGCCTGCAACAGGTCCGCCTGCTCGGTCTTGGTCGGCAGCCCGGTCGAGGGGCCACCCCGCTGGACGTCGATCACCAACAGCGGCAGCTCGGCCATCACCGCGAGACCGATCGTCTCGGCCTTCAACGCGATGCCCGGCCCGGACGTCGTCGTCACGCCAAGAGAGCCACCGTAGGCGGCGCCGAGCGCGGCACCCACACCCGCGATCTCGTCCTCGGCCTGCATGGTGGTGACGTTGAAGTTCTTGTGCCTGGACAGCTCGTGCAGGATGTCCGACGCCGGCGTGATCGGGTAGCTGCCCAGGAAGACCGGGAGCTGGGCGCACTGCCCGGCCGCCACGATCCCGTACGCCAGCGCCGTGTTCCCCGTGATCTGCCGGTACTCCCCCGGCGGGAACGACGCGGGCGCGATCTCGTAGGTCGTCGCGAACGCCTCGGTCGTCTCGCCGTAGTTGTAACCGGCCCGGAACGCCAGCACGTTGGCCTCGGCGATGTCGGGCTTGCGGGCGAACTTCTCCCGCAGGAACCGCTCGGTGCCCTCGGTGGGCCGCCCGTACATCCACGACAGCAGCCCGAGCGCGAACATGTTCTTGCAGCGCTCGGCATCCTTTTTGGAAAGACCGGTCTCCGCGAGCGCGCCCTGGGTCAGCGTGGCCATCGCGACCGGCAGCAGCTGGTAGCGGTCGAGCGTGCCGTCCTCGAGGGGGTTCGTGGTGTAACCGACCTTGCTCAGGTTGCGCTTGACAAACTCGTCGGTGTTGACGAGCACCGTCCCGCCCGCGGGCACGTCAGGCAGGTTCGCCTTCAGCGCTGCCGGGTTCATGGCGACGAGGACGTCGGGCCGGTCGCCGGGGGTCAGGATGTCGTAGTCCGCGAAGTGCAGCTGGAACGACGACACCCCCGGCAGCGTCCCCGCAGGCGCCCGGATCTCGGCCGGGAAGTTGGGCAGCGTGGCCAGGTCGTTGCCGAACGCCGCCGACTCGGAGGTGAACCGGTCGCCCGTGAGCTGCATCCCGTCACCCGAGTCACCGGCGAACCTGATCACCACCCGGTCGAGCTTGACGGGTTGTCCAGGCACGGGTTCTCCACCGGTGATCACCGGCCCAGTGTGCGGAACCGGGCCGGAGATCTGGACGAAGGAGGCTGGAACGGACCTAGAGACCGCGCTTCACGGACTCGAGCAACATTTGCGAGACGTCCCTGACCTGCACGTCCGTGCCCTTGTCCTCGCTCTGGCGCTGCACGAGCCCGTCGGTCACCATGACACGACAGAAGGGGCAGCCGGTCACGATCTCCTTCGCGTCGGTGCCCAGCGCCTCGTCGACGCGCTCCAGGTTGATGCGCTTGCCGAGGTTCTCCTCCATCCACATCCGCGCACCACCCGCGCCACAGCACAGCGCGGTGTCGGCGTGGCGGGGCATCTCGGTCAGCGTCGCGCCCGCGGCACCGACCAGCTCACGCGGCGGCTCGTAGACCTTGTTGTGACGGCCCAGGTAGCAGGGATCGTGGTAGGTGACGGGCGCGCCGCCGTCGGCGGGCTTGACCGGCGTCAGCTTGCCGTCGCGCACCAGGCGGTTCAGCACCTGCGTGTGGTGCATGACGTCCCAGTGGCCGTTCGTGCCCTCGAAGCTCGGGATCATGCCCTCCAGCTGCGGGTACTCGCGGCCGAGCGTGTTCATGCAGTGCGGGCAGGTCGTGACGATCTTCCGCCTGGTCGGCTCGCGACCCTCGAACACGCCGTTGAGCAGCTCCGCGGTCTGCTGCGCCATCATCTGGAAGAGGAACTCGTTGCCGGAGCGGCGTGCCGGGTCGCCGGTGCACGACTCCTCCTTGCCGAGCACCACGTACTTCACACCGGCGATGTGCAGCAGCTCGGCCGTGGCGCGGACGGTCTTCTTGGCCTGGTCGTCGAACGCGCCCGCGCAGCCGATCCAGTACAGGTACTCGACGTCGTCGGCCAGCTCGCCGTCGTAGACCGGGACCTCGAACGGCAGGTCCTTGGCCCAGTCCATGCGCTCGGAGTTGTTCTGGCCCCACGGGTTGCCCTTGTTCTCCAGGTTGCGGAACAGGGTGCCCAGCTCGGAGGGGAACTCCGACTCGATCATGACCTGGTAGCGGCGCATGTCGACGATGTGGTCGACGTGCTCGATGTCCACCGGGCACTGGTCGACGCACGCACCGCAGGTCGTGCAGGACCACAGGACGTCGGGGTCGATGACGCCGCCGACCTCGGCGGTGCCGACGAGCGGGCGGGTCGCCTGGGCGGCACCCTTGGCAGGCACGCGGCCGAAGCCGGACTCGGGAACGCCGCCGTGCGCCGGGCCCTTGTGCCCGTTCTCGGCCAGCTCCAGGACGTCGACGTCGCTGTGGTCGGGGATCTCCTGGCCGCCGATCAGGTACGGCGCCTTCGCGAACAGGTGGTCACGCAGGTCCATGATCACGAGCTTCGGCGAGAGCGGCTTGCCGGTGTTCCACGCGGGGCACAGGCTCTGGCAGCGCCCGCACTCGGTGCACGTGGCGAAGTCGAGCATGCCCTTCCAGGTGAAGTCCTCGATCTTGCCGCGCCCGAAGACGTCCTCGTCGCCGGGGTCCTCGAAGTCGATCGGCTTGCCGTGGGACTCCATGGGCAGCAGCGGGCCGAGGCCGTCCGGCAGGCGCTTGGTGGAGACGTTGATCGGCGCGATGAAGACGTGCAGGTGCTTGGAGTGCAGGATGATGATCGTGAACGAGAGCATCACGCCGATGTGCAGCAGCAGCGCGATCGACTCGATCCACTCGTTCGGGGTGTCACCGAGCGGCCGCAGCAGGTCGCCGACGCCGAGCGAGACCCAGGCACCCGAGTCGTACGGGAAGTTGCCGAGGGCCGCGGACGCGCCGCGGAACAGGAACATCGTCCAGATGACGTTGAAGATCATGAAGAGGATCAGCCACGCGCCGGACGTGTGCGAGCCGTAGAAGCGGGAGCCCCGTTCCTTCTTCTCCGGGGCGTTGCGCACCCGGATGATCGCGAAGGCGACGAGGGAGATCACCACCATCACCGCGATGAAGTCCTGCGCGAAGCCGAGCACGGACCAGCGGCCGATCCACCAGATGTGGAAGTCGTGGTCGAACAGGGTGCCGTACGCCTCGAGGTAGACGGAGGCGAGGATGACGAAGCCCCAGAACGTGAACGCGTGGGCCGCGCCGGGGATGGACCACTTCAGCAGCTTGCGCTGGCCGAAGACCTCCCTGGCCTGTGCCCAGAGGCGCGCCCCGAGGTTGTCGAACCGGTCGACGGGCTGACCGGACTTGATCAGCTCGTAGAGGAACTTCGCGCGGCGCCCGGCGAACGCGAGGACGCCGACGGTGATCAGCAGTCCGATGATGAGACGAACGACCACGAGCTCTCCCGCGTCCGGCGACATTGGCTTGCAACGGTGTCAGTCTTGCTTGTTACTCGCCAGTATTTCCGATGGGGTCGCGAGTCGCACAACAGGGTTGTGACCTTTGCCGCCTACTTGATCGGTCGGGTCGCGCCCGAGGCGCACGTCAAACGGACAAAAAGACCATCGACCGGTCTGCCTAGGCTACGACACCGCCTTGACCAGCCGTTCCGCCCGAGGTGCCCGACCCCAGAGGAGGTCCGGTCAGCCCTCGTCGAGCCTGAGCACCACGAACTCGGGATCGCCGTCGCGGTCGGTGTCCACCGACCGGAAGCCGCAGCGCTCGAGGAGCCGCACCGACGCGGTGTTGCCCACGAACAGGTCGGCGTGGAGCGGTCGGACCTGCTCACGCCGCAGGAACTGCCGCAGCGCCGCGGTCCCGACGCCGCGACCCCAGAACCGCTGCCCGAACCAGTAGCCGACGAAACGCCGGTCGTCCTGCCACCACGCGACGATGTTGCCCGCGACCTCCCCGTCGACCGTGACGGTCTGGACGTGCCCGGTGGGGTTGCCGAGCACCTTCGTCCGCCAGTGCGTCAGGAAGCGGTCCCGGTCGCGGGCGGGAAACCGCGCCCGCCGCACCGCCTCCTCCTCGCGCTGCTGCTCGTAGAACACCTCGAGGTCCGCGTCGTCGACATCGCGCAACAGCACCTCGGTCATGCCGGTTCCTCCTCGGGAAGAGTGCGTCCGCCGCCGTGGACGGTCAGCCACGTGAGTCGACCAGGGTGGCCACGCCGTCGAGGATGCGGGCCAGGCCGAACTCGAAGCCGTGCTTCGCGTCGTAGGCGGACTGGTAGGTCTCGCCCGCGACGGCGCCCACCCTGGCGGCCGTCGGGTGCTTCTCCGGGTCGAAGACCTTCTCCAGCAGCGGGCCGTAGGTGGACCACCACTCGGCGTCGGTCACGCCCGTGTCGGTGACCGACGTGGCGGCCTGCGCCGCGGCGCGGGCCGAGCCCTGGACGTACACCGAGACCATGTTGACCACCGAGTCCATCTCCAGCTCGGTGAGGCCGATGCCGTCGACGGCTCGCAGGTTGTGGTCGTAGGCGGCGATGCCGTTCGGGCCCAGCGGCGGCCTCGACATGGCCATGACCTGCAGCATCCACGGGTGCCGCCGGTAGAGGTCCCACTCGGCCCACGCGACCGCCGTCAGCCTCTCGCGCCAGCCACCCTCGACCACCGGGCGGTCCTCGGGGCCGAGTGCGCGGTCGAACATCACGTCGACCAGCTCGGCCTTCGACGGCACGTACGTGTACAGCGACATCGTGCCCACCCCGAGCCGGTCGGCCACGCGTCGCATCGACAGCGCGGCGAGCCCCTCGGCGTCGGCGATCTCGATGCCCGCCCGCACGATCCGCTCGACGGTCAGCCCCTGCCTGGGTCCGCGTGACCTCGGCGCGGGGCCGGTGCCCCACAGCAGCTCCATGCTGCGCACGGGGTCGCCCCGCCCGCCGTAGTGCCTGCTCTCGTCCTTGGCTGCCATCGCCGTAACATCCTAGAATCTCCGTACGATGTACGGTAGCGTGCAACTACGTACAACGTACGACTAGGGAGACATCTGGTGACCATCGCCGCAGAGGCGCTGCGCAAGCGGTTCGGCGACAAGACCGCGCTCGACGGCGTCGACCTGGCCGTCGCCGAGGGCACCGTCCACGGGGTGCTCGAGCCCAACGGCGCGGGCAAGACGACGGCCGTGCGCATCCTCACCACGCTGCTGAGACCCGACGCGGGCCACGCCACGGTGGCCGGCTTCGACGTCAGACGCTCACCCGGCGAGGTCCGGGCGCACATCGGGCTGGTCGGCCAGCACGCCGCCGTCGACGAGGTACTGTCCGCGCGGCAGAACCTCGAGCTGTTCGGCCGCCTCTACCACCTGTCCGGGTCGAGGGCGCGGGTCAGAGCCGAGGAGCTGCTGACCCGGTTCGGTCTCGCGGACACCGGGAAGAAGCCGGTCAAGCAGTTCTCGGGCGGCATGCGCCGACGGCTGGACCTGGCGGCGAGCCTGATCCTGCGACCACGGGTCCTGTTCCTCGACGAGCCGACGACCGGGCTTGACCCGCGCGGCCGCAACGAGGTGTGGGAGGCGGTGCGCTCGCTGGTCCGCGAGGGCACGACAGTGCTGCTGACCACCCAGTACCTCGACGAGGCCGACCAGCTGGCGAGCGCCGTCTCGGTGATCGACCACGGCCGTGTGATCGCGGAGGGCAGCCCGGCGACGCTGAAGTCCCGCCTCGGCGGTGACCGGCTTGATGTGGTGCTCCACGACGTGGCCGAGCTGCCCAGGGCGGCGGAGGTGGTGGCCGCGGTGACCGACGCCGTCGCGGAGACCGACGAGGACGACCGCAGGGTCAGCGCCCAGGTGAGCGACCCGCTCGCGGCACTCGCGAACGCCGTGCACGCGTTGCGGGCGGCGGGTCTCGCGGTGGAGGACGTGACCCTGCGCCGCCCGACACTGGACGAGGTCTTCCTCCACCTGACCGGCGACAGGAAAGAGGGGGTACCGGCATGAAATGGGCGTTCGCGGACGGACTGACGATGACCCGGCGTGATGTTCTGCACTGGGTTCGGGACCCCGGTCCGGTAATTGTCGGACTTCTTTTTCCCGTTCTGATGGTCGTCATGTTCGGGTATTTGTTCGGCGGGGCGATGGCCGTGCCGGGCGGCGGTGACGGGTACCGCGAGTTCGTCCTGCCCGGCATGTTCGCCATGACGATGGCGTTCGGCCTCGAGACCACCATGATCGCGGTCAGCACCGACGCCACCAAGGGGGTGACCGACCGGTTCCGGTCCATGCCCATGGCGCCTTCCGCTGTGGTGACAGGCAGAGCGGGCGCGGACATGCTCAACTCGGTGCTGGGACTGGCAGTCATCATGGCGGCGGGCCTGCTCGTCGGGTGGCGTGCCCACAATGGACTGTTGCCCGTGCTCGCCGCGGTCGGACTGTTGCTGTTGCTGAGGTTCGCCCTTCTCTGGCTCGGGATCTACCTCGGGCTCGTCATCAGGGGCCCGGAAAGCGCGATGATCGTGCAGATTCTCGTGTGGCCGGTCAGCTTTCTCGCC
Source organism: Actinophytocola oryzae (assembly GCF_004364325.1). Taxonomy (GTDB): domain Bacteria; phylum Actinomycetota; class Actinomycetes; order Mycobacteriales; family Pseudonocardiaceae; genus Actinophytocola; species Actinophytocola oryzae. The sequence goes on from NZ_SOCP01000005.1 coordinate 428,712, forward strand.
AACACCTTCGTCGCGCCGGACACCATGCCGGGGTGGCTCGGCACCGCCGCGGACTGGAACCCGCTCTCCTCGACCGTCGCCGCCACCCGGGAGCTTTTCGGGAACCCTTCCTGGGGCGGGGGATCCTGGGCCGCCGAGCACGCGCTCCTCATGGCGGTCGTGTGGCCGGTCGTCATCATCGCGGTCTTCTTCCCGCTCTCCGTGCGGCGGTTCCAGGGACTGAACCGGTGACGCTCGTCCCGGTGACGCGCGAGCGTCACCGGGACGAGAACCGCCGTTACCACATGAACCGGTCGCCGACTCGCCACGTCCCCTGTTGTGTCACCCGCTACCCGGACGGCTACGCGAACGAGAAAACTCTACGGAGAGTGACGTTACAGCGATGTCAGCCAGTGTGATCGATATGTGAACCGCCCACCCGCGGTAACCGAACGGCCCCGGAACGTGCACAACGTCGATATCCGTGAAAGCTGGGAAAAACCTGAGAGCCTAAATCAATAAAGTATGGTCTACCTGCTCGAAAACGTTTACGATCAACTGGGAAATCCACTCGGTCAGACCAGGCCGGGGGTGGTGTGAACCACGAGGCGGGTGTCAGGATGCCCGGCGCCGGGACCGTATCCCGGCCCGACCGCGACTAGCCGGTGTTGGTTACCGAGCGAACACGGTCAACAATAAAGCTGCGGGTAGGCCCCCGACTACCGGCACGCAGGCAGAAAGGCTCCACATGACCTGGGCACGACACGCCAGTCCGACCCTTGAGCAAGGCCGCTTCGCGGAAGCACGGGCTAGCGAGAAGATGCACTACGCGGTACAGAACCGGAAGGCCGCGCGCACGGTCGCGTGCCACGCCTCCGACGCGCAGGACTGCGCGAGCCTCCTCGCGATGCTGGGCCTCGACCAGCTCGACGAGAACGGCGCGATCAGGGTGCCGACGGCGGAGTAACCGCGTACTCGGCCACTCCGTCGACCATGGTCGAGCTGAGTTCACCACGAAGTACCAGTACATCCAGATGCGCCGCGGTTTCCCCGGCCGCGAGTGTCTGGTTGAACAGGTCGAGTTCGTCGTAGCGCCGGCGCCGACGAGTCCACCCCAGCCGGCCGGCTGCTTCGAAGGCCGTACCCGCCCCGTCCCGAACGGCGGCGAGGGTCTCGGCGAGGCGTTCCTCGTGATGGGCCAGTAGCTCGTCGACCCGCGCGTGCGTGCTGGGCGCGACCGGCCCGTGGGCGGGCAGCAGCCGCAGGTCCGGATAGGACCGCACGAGGCGCAGGCTCTCGAGGTAGTCGGCGAGCGGCAGCTTGGCAGGCTCCGGCTGGAACCCGATCGACGGCGTGATGTGCGGCAGCACGTGGTCACCCGCGAACAGGGTTCGAGCCTGCTCGTCGACGAAGACGACGTGGCCCTGCGTGTGGCCGGGCGTCGGCAGCACGGTGAGCGTGCGGTCGCCGAACTCGATGGTCGTGATGCCGTCGAGCCACTCGTCCGGCTCCTCGTAGTGGTCGATGACCCCGCGCTCGCCTACGGACTCGATCCACTGCTTCACCAGCGGCTCCGCGCCCCAGCGAACCATCTGACGTGCCTGACCGTCGGGTGGCCTGCGAGTCATGGCACGCTCCAGCGACGGCTGCTCGCCGATGCCGAGCGCGACCTTGGTGCCGTAGACCCGGCGCAGCTGGATGGCGAGCGTGTAGTGGTCGCGGTGGATGTGGGTGACAAGGAAGCGCTGGATGTCACCGAACTCGAACCCGATCGCGCCGAGCGCCCGCTCCAACTGCTTCTCGGCGACGTCGAGCGCCCAGCCAGAGTCGATCATGACCAGGCCGCCGCCGGTCTCCACGGCATAGACGTTGACCGCACGCAGGCCGTCCATCGGCAGGGGCAGCGGGATCCGGTGCACTCCGGGGGCGACCTCGAACGCACCCGGCTCCAACCACGCGTGCCGGTCGTCCTGTTCGTCGGCCATGGCCACCTCCTCGTCAGCAACCCGAACTTAGCAAATCTTGATTCACTTACGGGTGTGAGCTAGCCAATGCCACAGACAGCACCGGCACAACGCTCCTGAGCACCAGGCAAGAGGCAAAGCCACCAAGAGCGCCCCCGCCCCGAGAGATCAGACGCCCACAACCACACAACGCCGAGAATGAGCCGCCGACTCACCAACAAGCGGCGCAAACCACTCTCACCGCACCGCCAGCGCCAGGCCCGACCAGACAGCGAAGGCACCGAACCGAACGACCGACCCGACCCAACGGGGAAGCGACGGCTCCGGTGAAGCCCCCGCTACGAAAGCGAAGAGACAGTGCAACCACGCAAGGCGTGAGCGGGCCGCCGGCGTCTGGACTGACGAGCACGGAAGTCCCTGCGCGAGCGAAGCGAGCCCAGGGACTTCCGCGCGCAGGAGGGAAGACGCCGGGTAAAGGCCCGCTCACCCGCGAGCGGAGCGAGCCAATGTCTCCGTGAGCGGGCCGCCGGCGTCTGGACTGACGAGCACGGAAGTCCCTGCGCGAGCGAAGCGAGCCCAGGGACTTCCGCGCGCAGGAGGGAAGACGCCGGGTAAAGGCCCGCTCACCCGCGAGCGGAGCGAGCCAATGTCTCCGTGAGCGGGCCGCCGGTGTCTGGACTGACGAGCACGGAAGTCTCTGCGCGAGCGAAGCGAGCCCAGGGACTTGCGCGCGCAGGAGGGAAGACGCCGGACAAAGGCCCGCTCACCCGCGAGCGGAGCGAGCCAATGTCTCCGTGAGCGGGCCGCCGGTGTCTGGACTGACGAGCACGGAAGTCCCTGCGCGAGCGAAGCGAGCCCAGGGACTTGCGCGCGCAGGAGGGAAGACGCCGGACAAAGGCCCGCTCACCCGCGAGCGGAGCGAGCCAATGTCACCGTGAGCGGGCCGCCGGCGTCTGGACTGACGAGCACGGAAGTCCCTGCGCGAGCGAAGCGAGCCCAGGGACTTCCGCGCGCAGGAGGGAAGACGCCGGGAGAAGGCCCGCTCACCGCCGAGCGGAGCGAGGCCATGCACACAGCCCGCTCACCAGCGAGCGGAGCGAGCCAATTAGACACAGCAATTAGACCCGATCGAACGGGCGTACGTCCCGGTAGGCCTCGGTCAGGGGGTTGATGCCGGGCCGTGGGTGGATCACCACCACGCCGAGCAGGCCGAGCAGTCCCACCAGCGCGACCATCAGCAGCTGATAGGCGAGACCCACCACGAAAGCGAGTCCTGAAACGAGACCGAGGATCCAGCGGGTAGCCATCACTCCCCCAACAAAAAGTGCACGACAATTTGTTTTTCGTGGGGACCGGCTTGAATGTTACCGAGAGTGCTCGCTCTCACGAAGAGTGATCGAATGATGGCGCCCGGTGGGGATGACCAGGGGTGTTTCACTCACGGGGTCGGTTGTCACCTGACACCGGACATCGAATACACCCTCGACCAATTCGGGCGTGACGACCGCGCTCGGTGACCCCTCGGCGACAATTCGGCCCGATTTCATCGCGATCACGTGGTCGGCATAACGGCATGCCTGGTTCAAATCGTGCAAAACCATCACGATGGTCCTGCCCTCGCGCCGGTTGAGATCGACGACGAGGTCCAGCACGTCGATCTGGTGCGCCAGGTCCAGGAACGTGGTCGGCTCGTCCAGCAGCAGCACCGGGGTCTCCTGCGCGATCGCCATCGCGATCCACGCCCGCTGCCGCTGCCCGCCGGACAGCTCGTCCACTGGCCGGTCGGCGAGGTCGGTCAGCTCCGTGGCACGCAGGGCCGCCGCCACCGCGGCTTCGTCGTCGGCGGACCACTGGCGCCACCAGCTCTGGTGCGGCGCGCGCCCCCTGGTCACGAGGTCCACCACGGTCAGGCCGTCCGGCGCGACCGGCGACTGCGGCAGGATGCCGAGCTGCCGCGCGACCTGCCTGGTCGGCGTGCTGCGGACGGAGCGGCCGTCCAGGTACACCGTTCCGGCCTGCGGGGCCATCAGTCGCGCCAACGCACGCAGCAGAGTGGACTTGCCGCACGCGTTGGCGCCGACGATGACGGTGATGCGACCGGGGGGCACGAGCAGGTCGAGGTCGTCGACCACCACCCGGTCGTCGTAGGCCAGGCGGAGGTGCTCGGCGCGTAACTCGATCACAGGCTCACCCTACGCGTCGAGGTTAGGTTAGGTATACCTCAGGAGGGGTGAGAGGTGAGGTAGCCGCCCATCGTGCGGAAGTACTCGGTGGCCGCCAGCTCGGTGCCGTCGTCGAGGCGCAGTCTGCGCAGGAGCAGGCCCTGGCTACGTCCTCGGCGGGCGTCGGCACCCGCGACGATCACCACGCCGTCGCCCTCCTTGATGAAGATCCGGCCGGGCGTGCCACCGTAGCGGCCCTCGGAGACGTCCGCCTCGATCACCCGCAGGCGCGTCGAGCCGTGGTAGACGAAGGCGTTCGGGTACGGGTCGGACTGCGCGCGGACCAGCCGCTCCAGCTCCTCGGCCGACCACTGCCAGTCGATCCGGCTGTCCTCGACGGACCGCTTGTGGAAGAACGACGCCTTCGCCGGGTCCTGCTTCGCGAAATCCGTGTCACCACGGGCGATCCTGGCCAGCGCGTCCACCACGATCGGTCCGATGAGGTCGACCGTGCGGTGGAACAGATCGGCGGCGGTGTCCTTCGGACCGACCGGCACGGACCGCTGCAGCACGATGTCGCCCGCGTCGAGCGTGTCGTTCATCATGTGCGCGGTCACGCCGACCTCGGCCTCGCCGTTGATGAGCGCCCAGATCACCGGCGCGAAGCCCGCGTAGGCCGGGAGCAGCGAGTCGTGCACGTTCAGCGTGCCCCTGGGCGGGAAGTCGAAGATGTGCGGCGGGATCCACGTCCGCCAGTTGTTCGCCACGATGATGTCCGGCCGCGCCTCCGCCAGCGCTGCCACGACCTTCTCGTCCGGCCGGTTGCGCGTCACGACCGGAACCCCGTTGGCGGCGGCCAACTCCGCGACGGAGTCGCTCCAGATCGACTCGTACGCGTGGTCGCTCGCCGGGTGCGTGACCGCCAGCACGACCTCGTGCTCCGACCCGAGCAGCGCCTCCAGGGTCCGGTACCCCCAGGTCTGGTACCCGAAAAGCACCACGCGCATGACTTCTCCGTTCCTGCCGAGTGATGTTCACTAAGTGAAGCGAGGCTATCCTTACTGAGTGACATTAGGTTAGCCTTACCTCGGTGGGATCGAGGGAAGGACGGTAATGCCACAGGAACTCGTCGGGGAGCCGGACACGTATGACGTGGTCGGCGTCGGTTTCGGACCAGCAAATCTCGCACTGGCGATCGCCGTCGCGGAACACAACGCCCGGCAGGACGCGGTGCCGGTGCGGAGCCTGTTCCTGGAGAGGCAGCGGCGCTTCGGCTGGCACCGAGGCATGCTGATCGACGACGCCACGATGCAGGTGTCCTTCCTGAAGGACCTCGTCACCCTGCGGAACCCCACCAGCGACTTCAGCTTCCTGTCCTACCTGCACAGTGCCGACCGGCTCGTCGACTTCATCAACCAGAAGTCCCTGTTCCCGCTGCGGGTCGAGTTCCACGACTACCTCGAGTGGGCGGCGGCGAGGTTCACCGACGAGGTCCGCTACGGCCACGAGGTGACGACCGTCGAGCCGGTGACGGAGAACGGCAGGGTCGAGGGCTTCGACGTCACGGCGTCGGGTCCGGGCGGCACTACCACCGTGCGCGCACGCAACCTGGTGTTCGGCATGGGCCTCACGCCGTACCTGCCCTCGGGGGCGGCGCTGTCGGAGCGCGTGTGGCACAACCGCGACCTGCTCGACAAGGTCGAGCGCCTCCAGCGGTCGACCGCCTACCCGCCGCCGGTCAGGTTCGCTGTCGTCGGCGCGGGCCAGAGTGCCGCCGAGGTGACGAAGTACCTGCACGACAGCTTCCCGCACGCCGAGGTGTGCGCGGTCTTCTCCCGCTACGGCTACAGCCCGTCCGACGACAGCCCGTTCGCCAACCGCGTGTTCGACCCGGACGCCGTCGACCAGTTCTACGTGGCACCGCCCGAGGTCAAGCAGCTGATCATGGGCTACCACGCCAACACGAACTACTCGGTGGTGGACACCGACCTCATCGAGGAGCTGTACCGGCGGGTCTACCAGGAGAAGGTGCTGGGGACGCGGCGGCTGAAGATGTTCAACGTGTCGAAGGTGGTGGAGACCGTCGAGACCGACGACGGGGTACGCGCGACCGTGGAGTCCCTGACCACGCACGAGAAGACCGTGCTGGACTGCGACGTCCTCGTGTACGCGACCGGGTACCGGCCGACCAACCCGCTGGCGCTGCTCGGTGACCTCGCCGGGCACTGCAGGCGCGACGACCTGGGGCGGCCACTCGTCGCCCGCGACTACCGGCTGGAGACCGCGCCGGAGCTGGCCGCGGGCCTCTACCTGCAGGGCAGCACCGAGCACACGCACGGCATCTCGTCGTCGCTGCTGTCCACCACGGCCGTGCGTGCCGGGCAGATCCTCGACTCGATCGCCACGACGGTGCCCGAACAGCTGGCGGTGAGCGCGAAGTGACCACGACAGAGACAGAGGTCCAGTCCTACGTCCTCTTCCGCGTCGAGGTGGTGCGGACCGAGCGGCTGAGCCCGAAGATGCTGCGTGTGACGTTCGCGGGGCCGGAGCTGGCCGGCTGCGTCACCGCGGGCCACGACCAGCGGATCAAGATGTTCTTCCCGCGTGCCGGCGAGACCGACCCGGTCGTGCCGGAGGGGCCGAACTGGTTCCCCGACTACCGCGCGATGCCGCAGGACGTCAAGCCGGCCATGCGCACGTTCACGATCCGCGCGCTGCGGCCGGACGTGTGCGAGATGGACGTGGACTTCGTGCTCCACGGCGACCTCGGGCCCGCGTCGAGGTGGGCGGGTCGCGCCACACCGGGTGACCGCGTCGCGATCCTCGGCCCGAACCTGCTCTGCCCCACGATCTACGGCTACGAGTACCGGCCGGACGCGGACACCGACTGGACCCTGCTCGCGGGCGACGAGACGGCGCTGCCCGCGATCACCGGCATCCTGGCCGCCATGCCCGCCGGGCGACGCGCGCTGGTGTTCCTCGAGGTCGAGTCGACGGCGGAGATCAAGGACCTGCCCTGCCCCGGCGACGCGCGGATCACCTGGCTGTCGCGGGACGGGGCACCCGGGACTCCCGGCGGGCTGCTGCGTGGCGCCATCGCGCGGACCGACTTTCCGGCCGGGCGGCCCTACGCGTGGCTGGCGGGCGAGTCCAGCGCGGTCACGGGACTGCGGCGGCACCTGGTCAACGAGCGCGGTGTCGACCGAAAGGATGTCTACTTCTCGGGCTACTGGCTGTTGGGCGGCGCGATCGAGTAGGCATGTGGGGTGCATGACTACTCCACACAGTTCCCGACCCTGCGCTTCGCCGACCTCGGCGACGGCGTGCTCGAGGTGTCGATGTCCGCGCCGGGGCGGCTGAACGCCGTCGGCCACGACGGGCACCGCGAGCTGGCCGCCGTCTGGACCGCCGTCGACACCGACCCGGACGTGCGCGTCGCGATCATCAGGGGCGAGGGCGGCGTGTTCTCCTCGGGCGGCGACCTCGACCTGGTGTCGGACATGGCGTCCGACTTCGACGTCCGGATCAGGGTGCTGCGCGAGGCCCGTGACCTCGTCTACAACGTGATCAACTGCTCGAAGCCGATCGTGTCGGCCATCGAGGGACCCGCGGTCGGCGCCGGGCTGGTGGTCGGGCTGCTCGCGGACGTGTCCATCGCCGCGCCGGACGCCCGGATCATGGACGGCCACACCCGTCTCGGCGTGGCGGCGGGCGACCACGCGGCGATCGTGTGGCCGCTGCTGTGCGGGATGGCGAAGGCCAAGTACTACCTGCTGACGTGCGAGCCGGTGTCCGGCGAGGAGGCCGAGCGGATCGGGCTCGTCTCGCTGTGCGTGCCGGGCGACGAGCTGCACGACCGCGCACGCAAGATCGCCACCCGGCTGGCGAACGGGTCGCAGAGCGCGGTCCGGTGGACGAAGTACGCGCTCAACAACTGGCTGCGGCAGGCCGGGCCGATCTTCGACACCTCACTCGGCCTGGAGTTCCTCGGGTTCGGCGGGCCTGACGTGCGGGAAGGCGTGTCGGCGATCCGCGAGAAGCGGCGGGCGACGTTCTCGGGTCCCGCCTCGGAATGACCACGCTGCGTACACACAACAAAGCATAAAACTTCTACCTTCATATGTAGTACACCTGCTATCGTTCGCAGCATCAGAACGATGGGAGGTGGATCGTGGCCGTGGTTGATCACATGGGGGCACTGACGCGGGGGAGTCGACCGGTGGACGAGACGTACGTTTTGGACGTCCGTGATCTGCGGATGCGGTACGGCACGAAGGATGTGCTGACGGGCGTCAACTTCGTGGCACATCCGGGTGAGGTGGTCGCACTGCTCGGCCCGAACGGGGCGGGCAAGACGACGACCATCGAGATCCTCGAGGGGTTCCGGATGCGTTCGGCGGGGGACGTCGACGTGCTGGGGGCCGACCCGGCGCACGGGGACGAGCACTGGCGGGCCCGGCTGGGCGTGGTGCTGCAGTCGTGGCGCGACCACGGCAAGTGGCGGGTCCGTGAGCTGCTCTCGCACCTCGGTCTCTACTACGCGCCCTACTCGACCGAGAAGATCACCCGTCCGTGGGACGTGGACGAGCTGATCGCGGCCGTTGGGCTGACCGAGCACGCGCAGAAGAAGATCTCCCGGCTCTCGGGCGGGCAGCGGCGACGGCTGGACGTCGCGATCGGCATCGTGGGACGGCCGGAGCTGTTGTTCCTCGACGAGCCGACCGCCGGGTTCGACCCGGAGGCGCGCAGGGAGTTCCACGACCTGGTGCACCGGCTCTCCGACGCGAACACGACGATCCTGCTGACCACGCACGACCTCGACGAGGCGGAGAAGCTGGCCGACCGGATCCTGATCCTGGCGGGCGGCACGATCATCGCCGACGGCTCGGCCGACGAGCTGGCGCGGCGGATGTCGACCGAGGCCGAGGTGCGGTGGATGGTCGACGGGCAGCGGTTCGTGCACTCGACGACCGACGCGACGGAGTTCGTGCGGCAGCTGTTCCGCGAGCACGACGAGAAGATCGCCGACCTCGAGGTGCGCCGAGCCAGCCTCGAGGACACCTACATGGCGATGGTCAGGCAGTTCGAGTCCGGCAGCCACGAGGACGCCGTACGTGAGTTCGAGGTGGTGGCACGATGAACCCGTTCATGGCAACGTTCCGCACAGGGTTCCTGCGCGGCCGCACCGAGCTGAAGCAGACGTTCACGAGCGGCCAGGACCTGTGGAACTACGTCTTCCCGACGGTGACCCTGCTGATCGTCATGTTCTTCATGAAGGGCGCCGCGGTGCCCGGCACGAACTTCTCGCTCGGCTCGCGCACGCTGCCGAGCGCGATCGGCATGGGCGTCGCGTTCACCGGCATGGTGACGCTGGCCATGGGGCTCGCGGTGGAGCGCGAGGACGGCACACTCCTGCGTGCCAAGGCGATTCCCAACGGCATGCTCGGGTACCTGATCGGCAAGATCGTGCTGGTGTCGGGCATGGTCGTGTGCTCGCAGGTGCTGATCCTGGTGCCGAGCCTGTTCATGCTGGACGGCATCGACATCAAGTGGTTCACGCTCGTGTGGGTGGTCGTGCTCGGGCTGGTCGCGACACTGCCGATCGGCGCGACCATCGGCTCCCTGTTCTCCAACCCGCGCAACGCGGGGCTGATCATGCTGCCGATGATCGGGCTCACCGCGGTATCGGGCATCTTCTACCCGATCAGCTCGATGCCGGACTGGCTGCAGGGTGTCGCGCAGCTGTTCCCGATCTACTGGCTCGGCCTCGGCATGCGCTCGGCAATGCTGCCGGACTCGCTGTCGGCGGTGGAGATCGGCGAGTCGTGGCGCCACCTGGAGACCCTCGGCGTGCTCGCGGCGTGGGCGGTTGTCGGAATTCTCGTTGCCCCTATGGTGATGCGCAGGATGGCGCGCCGTGAGTCGGGTTCGAGTGTTGCGGCGCGTCGCGAACGGGCACTTCAGCGGGTGACATGACAGGCAAGAGCACGTCCAGCAACGAGACGATCTACAACCGGATCGCGATGCTCCGCGTCGAACGCGGAGTGTCGCGCCGGCAGCTCGCGGAGGCGTTGGGCGTCCACTACCAGACGATCGGCTACCTGGAGCGCGGCGAGTACAGCCCGTCGCTCTACCTGGCGCTGCGGATAGCCGAGTACTTCGGGGTCGCGGTCGAGGTGGTGTTCTCGACCGCGCCGTTCCCGCGCATCGGCGGGTCGGAACAGTCGGCCTAGAGCGCGCATAATGGCCGGATGGTGGACAGCGCTGGCACGGTGGCGTTCGGCAGTGTGCCGACCGAACTGGGCGACGTACTGGCGGCGGTCACCGACGACGGTCTGGTGGCCACCGCCTTCACCGACTCGCCACACATCAGAGCCGCGATCGCCACGCGGCTCGGCCTCCCGGCAACGGACTCGTCGTCCGCGCTGGCCGGGATTCTGGCTCAGCTGAGCCAGTACTTCGCAGGCTCGCGACAGGACTTCGAGGTGACGGTCGACTGGCGGCTGATGTCGCAGGCCCAGCGACGGGTGCTCGGCACGCTGTACTCGACCGTGCCGTACGGCTGTGTCGTGACCTACGGCGAGCTGGCGGCCAGGAGCGGCAGCGGGATTCCGCCGAGGGGCATAGGCTCGATCATGGGCAGCAACCCGATTCCGATCGTCGTGCCGTGCCACCGCGTGGTCGCCGGCGATGGTCTCGGTGGCTTCAGCGGCGGTACCGGTGTGGAGTCGAAACGCCGTTTGTTGACGCTCGAAGGCTATCTGCCGCCGACTCTCTTCTAGACTAGGCATCCATGTCGGTCCCGGTGGTCAGCCGCCGCCGCGAGGTGAGCGGTGGTAGCGCGAGATCTCTCCTGACGACACTGTTGGGCGAGTACGTCCTGCCTGCTGAGCGGCCCGTGTGGACGTCGACGCTCGTCGAGTCGCTGGCTCTCTTCGACGTGGAGGAGAAAGCCGCACGTCAGGCACTGTCGAGGACCGCGGCCGAGGGCTGGCTGGAGTCGGACCGGGTCGGGCGCCGGGTGCGCTGGACCCTGACGTCGGCGGGCCGTCACCTGCTGGCCGAGGGTGCGGGGCGGATCTACGGGTTCGGCAGTGGTGCGCAGGAGTGGGACGGCCGGTGGCTGGTCGTGCTGGTGTCGGTGCCGGAAACGCTACGGGACCTGCGGCACAAGCTGCGGACTCGTCTGACGTGGGCAGGGTTCGGCTCACCGACGGCGGGTGTGTGGATCACGCCCCACCTGTCGGCCGAGGCGGACGCGAAGCTGATCCTGGACGAGCTGGACCTGTCGTCGCAGGCCATGTCGTACCTGGCGACGTACGGTGCGCTCGGTTCGGAACGGGCCATGGTCGAACGGGCGTGGAACCTGGCCGATGTCGGTGCGCGGTACCAGTCCTTCGTCGACGAGTTCTCGGCCATGCGGCCCACGACACCGGACGGGTTCCTGCGCGCGCAGACCCTCCTCGTACACGAGTGGCGGCGTTTCCCGTTCCTGGACCCGCAGCTGCCTGCGGAGCTGCTGCCCGCGAAGTGGAGCGGCACCACGGCGACGGATCTCTTCAACGAGCTGCACCTTCGGTGGCGCACCCGGGCACAGGAACGCTGGTCCGAGCTGGCGGGCGACTGAGGGCGCGTCTTCTCCCCCGGCCTGGCACCTCCTCTGCGGTGCTTTCTGGCCGAGTTGTCTTGCCGGGAGCCCATCCGAGCCGGAGCCGTGGCAGGGGGCGGCCTCAGGCGGCGGCCACCCGAGGCCGCCGCTTGATGGGCCACCTCAGGCCGAAAGGCCGTCGGCTGGCCAGCGTTGTGGGGCATCGGCCGACAGAGGAATGGCTGTCGGGCACAGCAGGGTGGCGGGCCAAGGAGAAGGATTGGCCCAGGTCGGCGGGCGGATAAGAAGAGCTGCCAACGCCACACCCGCCAGGACCATCCCAGCCCCCGTGACGGCCCAGCCCCCGTGACGGCCCGCGGTGCGGGCCATCACGCGATCCCGTCGAGGCTGGGAGGGGTCAGGTGGGACTGGCCGCGAGCCAATACGCCAAGCCTGGTGAGGGTGAGCACCACCCTCACCAAGCCTCGCCCTCGGATGCCGGCCACAGGCCGGGCACCCGAGGCAGGCTCGGTTGCTCGCCGTGCCAAGCCGCCGTTGTTCCCTATGCCGCGTCCGGTGCCGTGGCTTGTTCTGGCGGCGGTATTGAGTTGTCAGGGTCCTCGCGGTTCTCCTCTTCTGTGCGGGCCGCCTCTGCGGCACGGGCGTTCAGGTAGGTCAGTTCGCCAGGTGGCGGGCCGTCAAACCGTGGCGTCGGCGTTCCTCGAAGGCGGCGCGGTCGGCGGCCCGCGCCGCCTTGCGTGCGCGCAGGTCATCCAGCCGGCGGTCCATGGCACTCACGACTGCCACCGCCGGCCACCACGCCTACGACGCCGCCGGTTGGTCCACCGCCCATAACCAGTAGCCGTCCGGCTGGCGGTGGGCGATCTCGACCGTCAGGCCGCCCGCGGTCAGCTCCGTCGAGGTCAGCGCCAGCGAGCCGCTCACCAGCGCCGGGCGTTGCCTGCCGTGCGACAGGACCGGCCGCGACGCCAGGAAGTCCCTGTACACCGCCCTGATCTCCTCGTGTCCGGTCGCGACGTTGCCCGGTGGAAACGCCAGCACGGCGCCAGGCTCGTAGAGCGCCACCAGGCCCTCCACGTCACCCGCGTTCGCGCGTTCCACGAAAAGCCTGGCCAGGTCGTTGGGAGCCGTTGCCCGTTCGGTGTGTGCCGTCATGCCCGGCACCCTGCCACCATGCACCGACAAAACCGGTTGACCAGCGTGATTGGCTGAAGCCCGACCGCGAAAGGAGGTGAGACCGTGACCACTCCGACGTTCACGTGCTCCCACCGCGGAGCACGTCACTCCCTGTCTTAAGGACTGACATGCTTGAACTCCGCCCGCTCACCGCGGGTGAGGAAGATCTGTTCCTGTCCCTGCAAGAACCCGCGCTCGTCGGCGTTCAGAGCGTCGGCCGGGACTACCGCGAGCTGCTCGCCCTCGGCCAGTATCGTCTCGAGTGGACGTGGGTCGCGCTGCGTGACGGCGCGGTCGTGGCCCGCGCGGCCTGGTGGGCCGGGCCCGACGACGACGCACCCATGGCGCTCGACTGGCTCGACTTCGCCCCCGGCGAGGACGGGACAGCGGTCGAACTCCTGCGAAAGGCCGGTTTCGACGCCGAGTACTGCCTCGTCCTGCCACCCGCCTGGCGGGACCGGCCCGAGACACGTGCCGCGGGCGAGGCCCGTGTCGACGTCGCGCAACGCGTCGGCATGCGGCCGTTCATCGAGCGGCTCAACTACCTGTGGACACCGGCGAACACACTGCCGCCCCGTCCGGGACGGCTGGAGTACCGGCCGGAAGCCGACGACGACGTCGTCCTCGACGTGCTCCGCCGCATCGCCGAGGGCTCCCTCGACGCTCACGACCGGCGCAGTCGCGAAAAGGGCGGCGTCGACGAGGCCGCCCGGGACAACCTCGAGTTCCTGCACTGGATGCCGTCATCGCGCGACTGGTGGCGGCTTGCTTTCACACCTTCTGGTGAAATTGTCGGACTGACGGTGCCGGGGCGTAACTACACGAGGCCGGTCATCGGGATCATCGGTGTCGTGCCGGAACAGCGCGGCAACCGGTACGCGTTCGACCTGCTCGTCGAGGCGACGCACCTGCTCGTCGAGGCGGGCGTGGACCGGATCGGCGCCGAGACCGACACGACCAACACGCCCATGGCAGCCACGTTCAGGCGTGCCGGCTACCCGATCGTCCAGGAAAGGCTTTACCTGAAGTGAACCAGAGGACGCTCGCCGCCGCGCGGTACGCCGCGATGCGGTGGAACACCCCGCTGTCGGAGACCCACGCGGACGAACTGCTCGACCACCTCGACCTGGCCGGTGCGACGAGCGTCGTCGACCTCGGCTGCGGCTGGGGCGAGTTGCTCCTCCGCGTGGCGACACGAACGGGTGCGAAGGTCACCGGCGTCGACATCGAGCCGGCAGGCCTGGACCGCGGGCGGCGAGCGGCCCTCGACCGTGGGCTCGACGTCACCTTCGTCGAGCAGCAGGCCGCCGACTGGCGCGGCACCGCGGACCGCGCGCTGTGCGTCGGCTCGTCGCACACGCTGGGTGGCGGCCACGCGATGCCTGCGAGGCTGGCGACAGTGGTGCCGCACGGCCGGGTGCTGGTGGGCGACGGCTGTTGGGAACGCCCGCCGACCGAGGCCGCGCACGAGATCTTCGGTGACGACGTCCTGCCACTCGCCGACCTGGTCGCGGCGTTCGGTGAGGAGGGCTGGCAGGTGATGCACCTGAGCACCGCGGACCAGCGGGAGTGGGACGACTTCGAGTCGCGTCACCGGGCGGGGTCGCGGGAGTGGTTGCTGGCCAACCCTTCCGACCCGAAGGCGGCCGTGGTCCGGGCCACGCAGGACGCCAGGGAGCGCGAGTACCTGACGGCGTATCGCGGGGTGCTGGGCTTCGCGTACCTGGTGCTCGCGCGGTAGGCGCCGTGGCCTCCGGCCCCCCGGTTCCATTGTCCCACGGAGGTACGACAATCGCGGAAGGCACGAGAGTCGTACAGGGATACGGCAGTCGCAGGGTGCGGGAGTTGCGGTTGGTGACCGTCTCGGGTCAGATGTCCAGACCTGGGAACAGTTTTGCCGCGTTGCCTGCCAGTACGCCACGCAGCACGTCGTCCGGCCAGTTCAGGGCCTGTACCGCGCGCGCGTTGTGTGCCACGCCGGGCACACCCGGCCAGTCGGTACCGAAGATCATCTTCGGCGCCAGGCGCGACAGGTTCGGGAAGTACTTCGGCAGGTTCTTCGGTGGCAGGCCCGCCAGGTCCAGCCACACGTTCGGCTTCTGCATCGCCAGTACCGCCGCCGCGTCGTACCACCAGCCACGGCCCGCGTGTGCGAACACGAAGTTCACGCCGGGGAAGTCCTCCACGGGATCCAGCATCAGTGCCGGGTCTCCGTAGCGGGCACGTGAACCCGGGAACGTCGACGTACCCGTGTGCACGATCACCGGCACGCCTCGGTCCGCGCAGACGCTGTAGGCCGCGTACAGCTCCTTGTCGCCCGGGTCGAAGGCGCCGTGGACCGGATGGATCTTCAGGGCTACCGCACCCAGCGACAGCTGGCGCTCTACTTCGGACGCCACGGGGTGATGCAGGTGCGGGTTCACGTTCGCCACCAGGCGGAAGCGCACCGGGTTCTGTTCCAGTATCGGCAGGTTGTCCTCTATGGACTGTATACCGGTGGCTCTCGGGCTGTACTCGCAGAAGAGCAGGGCCCGGTCCACGCCCTCCGACTCCAGCAGCGCATCCAACCTTGCCGGGATCGGGTTGCCGTCATCGTCGTAGGTCGAGCGCCAGTCGTAGCCTGCGCCGAACTCCGCTGCCCATTCGCGCCAGGCCGGCTTCAGAGTGGACAGTCGTGGCGCGTGCACATGCGCGTCCACCAACGGCATTCCGTCCAGCATCAGGTCAGCACCGTCTCCTCCGGCGCGACGGGGCGCACCACCAGCTCGTCCGCCACCACCTCGCGCAGCACGTTGCGGCGGATCTTGCCCGTCGCCGTCTTCGGCAGCTCCGTCATCCCCACCACGGCCCTCGGGCGCTTGTACGCGGCCAGTCCCTCACGGCACCACCGCACCAGCGCCGCCGGGTCCACTGTGGCACCGGGCACCGGGACCACGCACGCGATCGGCTTGTCCAGGCCGTCCGTGTCCCGTCCCGCGACCACCGCCGCCTCCGCGACGTCCGGGTGCTGCAGCAGCCGCTCCTCGACCTCCGCGGGTGACACCCAGATGCCGCCCGCCTTCAGCATGTCGTTCGAGCGGCCGAGGCAGGTGTACGTGCCGTCCTCGTTGCGGGCGTAGGTATCGCCGGTGCGCAGCCACTCGCCCTGGAACACCGCTCGGGTGGTCTCCGTGCGGCACCAGTAACCCGTGGCCACCGACGGGCCCGACAGGTACAGGTCGCCCGGTTGACCCGCTTCGGCGATCGGGGCACCGGTCTGGTCACGCAGCTCGACGCGGTAGCCGCCCACCGGTGTGCCCGACGAGCCGGGGCGCGCCCTGCCGGGCCGGTTCGACAGGAAGATGTGCAGTGCCTCCGTGGAACCGAGGCCGTCCAGGATCTCCACGCCGAACCGCTCGCGGAAGCGGGAGAACAACACGGGCGGCAGTGGCTCGCCTGCCGAGACTCCCTGGCGCACCGAGGAGAACGTGTCGTCGGGGATGTCGGAGTTGAGCAGTGCCGAGTAGAACGTCGGCACGCCGAAGAACAGTGTCGGCTCCGTGGCGCGCACCCGTTCGGCGATCACGGCGGGGGTCGGGCGGGCACGTTCCAGGATCGTCGTGGCGCAGGCCGACAGCGGGAAGAAGCCCGAGTTTCCCAGGCCGTAGGCGAAGAACAGCTTGGCCACCGACAGCGTGCGGTCCTCCGGCTCGACACCGAGGACACCCCGGCCGTACAGCTCGGCCACGTCGCGGACGCTGCCGTGCCGGTGCATGGCGCCCTTCGGCTTGCCCGTGGTGCCGGACGTGTACAGCCAGAACGCGG
This sequence comes from Actinophytocola oryzae, assembly GCF_004364325.1. Taxonomy (GTDB): domain Bacteria; phylum Actinomycetota; class Actinomycetes; order Mycobacteriales; family Pseudonocardiaceae; genus Actinophytocola; species Actinophytocola oryzae. The sequence continues at coordinate 445,406 of NZ_SOCP01000005.1, forward strand.
GCGAGTCGGCCCACGTCCCGTACGGCTCGGTTACCTGGCCGTGGGTGCGCAGCTCGGACCACCGGGTCGCACGCAGGTCGGTGTCGCCGTCGGCGAGGACGTCCGTGACGTCCGACGACGACGCCAGCGCGATCCCTGCGGCCTCGGCGAACTCCGTCGACACGCACAGGATCCGCGCTCGGGAGTCGGCGAGGACGGTCGCCAGCTCGCCACCCGTGACCATTGTGGACACCGGTACCGGCACGGCGCCGAGGTACATCGCACCGAGGATGCCGGTCAGCAGCTCGACGCCGTCTGCCATGCACAGCATCACCCGCTCCTCCGGCCGCACACCCAGTGCGCGGAACCCGGCGGCGACTCGCTGGGTTTCGTCGGTGAGCTCCGAGTAGGTCAGCGACTGACCGGCGCAGACGACGGCCGTGCGGTCACCCAGACCGTCCCGCACGTGCCGGTTGAGTAAGTAGTCGGTGGCGTTGAACGTGGTGGGTGCCATCGGTGACCGCCTCGGTTCGGGGTTCAGGCGAGGTAGACGTACTCGTAGTCGAAGGGCTTGCCGTTGATGCCGTTGCGTGGTGGTGCCACCCAGCTGGCGATCTTGCCGCGTTCGTACACCGGACGCATCATCGACCGCACGAAGGCGAGGTCCTCGCTCGTCGGCAGCCACCTGTGCTTCGCCGCCTGCCAGGTCGCCTCGTCGACGACGGTGCCCTCCGGTGTGACGTGGTACTCCGCGCTGACCCCGACCGACCGGTTGAACCCCGGATGCGGCAACGCGAAGCGGAAGTCGATCTCGGCGGACTCGAGGATCCTGTTCCAGCGCTTGATACCGGTCTCGCAGTCCGCGATGTACTCCCCGCGCAGGTCCAGGTTCAGCGCCAGCAGCGCGGGGATCTCGTCCTCCTCCCAGGTGCCCTGAGTCGTCGGGCGGGCCAGGAAGAACCCGTCCTCGGTCAGTTTATGGTCGTCCTTGCGGCGTGTCTCCTGCCACCGGCCCTTGAGTCCCGCCGTGAAGTAGTTGGCCGCGTTCGTGGACGTCTCGCTGCCGAAGAGGTCGAGTGAGACCGTGTAGTGGAAGTTGATGTACTTCTGGATGATGTCGAGCGGGATGCCGCCGCGTGGCGCGATGTCGAGGGTGTCGTGCTCGCGGATCAGCGCGGCGCTGCGCTCCACCACGCGGTCCACGCCGGTGGTGCCCACGAACATGTGGTGCGCCTCCTCCTTGAGCATGAACTCGCACGTGCGGGACAGCGGGTCGAACGCGGACTCCTTGAGCGTGCCCAGCTGGTACTTGCCGTCGCGGTCGGTGAAGTAGGTGAACATGAAGAACGCGAGCCAGTCGGCGGTCTCCTCGTTGAACGCGCCGAGGATGCGTGGCGAGTCGGGGCTGCCGGAGTTGCGCAGCAGCAACGCCTCCGCCTCCTCGCGGCCCTCCTTGCCGAAGTACGCGTGCAGCAGGTACACCATCGCCCACAGGTGACGGCCCTCCTCCACGTTGACCTGGAACAGGTTCCGCAGGTCGTAGAGCGACGGCGCGGTGAGCCCCAGCAGCTTCTGCTGCTCGACGGACGCCGGCTCGGTGTCGCCCTGGATGACGATGAGCCGCTGCAGGTCCGCGCGGTACTCGCCGGGCACCTGCTGCCAGGCGGGCTCCCCCATGTGCTCGCCGAACGCGATGCGGCGGTCGGTGTCGCGCTCGGCGAGGAAGATGCCCCAGCGGTAGTCCGGCACGTTCACGTGGTCGAAGTGCGCCCAGCCGTCCCTGCCGACGGCGACGGCCGTGCGCAGGTAGACGCCCTGGGTCTCCAGCGTGGGCCCCATCTCGGCCCACCAGTTCATGAACTTCGGCTGCCAGCCCTCCAACGCGCGCTGGAGCCTGCGGTCCGACGAGAGGTCGACGTTGTTCGGGATCTTGTCCTCGTAGTTGACCGAGGTCGTCATCTCACACCCGTTTCCTGTCGAATACCGCTTTCTGGCCCGTGCCGTACCGGCGGAGCGCGCCCTGTTCGCCGGACGCGTTGGGGCGCACGAAGACCCAGTTCTGCCAGGCGGAGAGGCGGCCGAAGATCTTGGTCTCCACGGTCTCCGGTCCGACGAAGCGGTGGTTGGCCTCCATGCCGGTGCAGGCGTCGGGCGACAGCGCATTCCTGCCCTCGACGACGATCCTGATCTCGTCCGCCCAGTCGATGTCGTCGAGGACGTCGGTGACCAGGCCCAGTTCCTTCGCGGCTCCCGGCGTCAGCAGGGCGCCGGTCTCCTTGCGCAGGGTGTCCACATGCGACCGGTCGCCCCAGAAGCGGGACTCGAGGCGGGACAGTCCGTTGCCCATGGGGTAACGCCCGAAGTTCGCCTCGGTCAGCATCAGCCTGCCCGCCTCCCCCGCCTCCTCGTCGTCGAGGAGGTACTGGCGGTCGCAGGCGAAGGCCAGCTCCGCGAGCATGCCCGCGAAACAGGACCCCGGCTCGACCAGGGCGATCAGGGTCCGGCTGGTGACGTCCAGGCGCTTGAGCGCGCGCTTGTAGTAGTGGACGATCTCGTTCGCCAGCCAGTGGTCGGTGTCCAACAGGCGCTCGACGTCGAGGAGGACCTGCGGGTCGCCCTCGGTCCGCAGGAGCCAGGTGCCCAGCTCCGGTTCGTTGGCCCGCAGGTCGAGGATCAGGTCGTCCAGCTCGCGGGTCATGGCCAGCGGCCAGAACTCGGCGCCGTCCGCGAGTGCGCCCGCCGCCTCCGGCACGTGGACGGTGATGGTGACCGTGCCCGCGTCCCGGTCGGGCACCGAGGTGACGTACCGGTCGCGTCGCAGCGGCGGCAGCTCGACACCGTCGACGTCGCGTGGGCGGGTCGAGCGGGCCGCCAGCTGCTTCGCGCGTTCGGTGACCGCCTCCGCGAACCGCCGGGGCGGCGCCAGCTCGTCGACCAGCTTCCACTCGACCGCGGTGCGGCCCTTCACGCCGTCGGAGCGGGTGGCGAAGACGTCCGCGAGGTCCTTGCGGGTGCCGCGCTTGTCGACCACGCGGGTCAGGCCGCCGGTGCCCGGCAGCACGCCGAGCAGCGGGACCTCGGGCAGCGCGACGGTCGAGGAGTTGTCGTCGACCAGGACGATGTGGTCACACGCGAGCGCCAACTCGTACCCGCCGCCCGCGCAGGCGCCGTTGACCGCGGCGAGATAGGTCTGGCCGGAGTTCGCGGTGGCGTCCTCCATGCCGTTGCGGGTCTCGTTCGTGAACTTGCAGAAGTTGACCTTCCACTCGTGCGAGGCGGCCGCGAGCATGCGGATGTTGGCGCCCGCGCAGAAGACCTTGTCCTTGCCGCTCGTCACGACGACCGTGCGGACGCCGGGGTGCTCGAAGCGGAGGCGCTGGGTGGCGTCGTACAGCTCGATGTCGACGCCGAGGTCGTAGGAGTTGAGCTTGAGCTCGTAACCGGGCTGGAGACCGCCCTGCTCGTCGACGTCGAGGGTCAGCCACGCGACCTCGCCGTCGACCCGCAGCCGCCAGTGCCGGTACCGGTCCGGATGTGTCTCGAACGACACCATGGACCTATTGTCGACACGTCATCAGCGACCGTCAAGGTTATGTAGAAGATTGGCACCATTCCGGCGGCTCGCGCGTTGGGGGGATATGCCTGTTCTCGTGCTGCTGCTCATCGCCGTCGTCGCCGAGCTCGCCGTGATCATCGCGGTCGGGAAGGCCATCGGAGTGCTGCTGACGATCCTGCTGCTCATCGGGGTCTCGGCGCTGGGGATGACGCTGCTGCGCAGGCAGGGCCTGCGAACCCTGATGAACCTCACCGACGGGGCCCGTGCACGGCGGGACGTGAGCCCGGAGGTGACGGACGGGGCGCTGCTCGCGGTGGCCGCGGCCCTCGTCGTGTTCCCGGGGTTCCTGAGCGACGTCGCCGCGTTGTTCCTGCTGTTCCCGCCGACCCGCGCACTGGTGCGTCGTAGGCTCCTGCGGCGGGCGGCCGGCCGGCGCAGGGGTTATCCGGTGGTGAACGGCGAGGTGGTCGACGGGGAGGTCGTCGACGAGCCCCCTGTCGTGATCGAACAGCCCATCGTCATCGACTCGCGTCGGGAGGACTGAGGCCTGACGCGCGCGCCAGGGCCCCGGCGGGGTAACGGCCCGCCGGGGCCCTTGGTTGCGCTAGCGCAGGATCGCCAGGATCTGGTTGAGCAGTGCGATCAGACCGTTGAGGTCGAGCGACGGTCCGTTCAGCAGGTTGGCGACCGCGCAGAGGAGGTTGCCGAGCAGGTTGCCCGGGCCACCCTCGGCGGTGATGTTCAGGTGCACGCGGTCGAGGTGGACGACAAGACCGAGAAGGTCGAGGTCCAGCGGCCCGAGCACCAGGTCGAGAATCTCACAGGACACGGCGATGGCCGTGGTGTCGACAGGAACGCTCACGTCCTGCTGCTGGCTGCCGACCACCTGGCCGGCGCTGTCGACCAGCGTGACGTCCGCGACGCCCTGAGCCAGCAGCTGGTCACCGTTGGCGACGAACTGGCTCGGCGTGAAGGTGCCGGTCGCGGTGCCGACACCACCGGTGGCGTCGGTGAAGGTGCCGGCGAGCGGCACGCTCGGTGCCGCGACCGGGGCCGCAGGCGCAGCACTCGCCGTCGGCGTGACGAACAACGCCACCATTGCGGCAACGAGGAGTGCGAGGAAGGCCGTGGGCCGAATTGCTCTCACCCTTTTGCTCCTTTCGGTGGGGAACTAACCCCCGAAGGATGCGCGAATGATCACGGATGCAAACACGGACGACCACGCTCAGTAGGTGAGCCCCGTCACACGATGTAAGCCATTCGGGTGAGACCTCTGGACCGGAAGCAGTGGTTTACGTGCTCAGCGGCGCTTCGTGGCGCGTGCATGCCTCTGCGTAGGCGGCCGGGGTCATGCCGACCGCGCGGGTGAAGTCGCGGATGAAGTGGGGCTGGTCGAAGTAGCCGAGGTCCACGGCGACCTCCGCCCAGGTGCCGGTGGTGCCCTCGGCGAGACGGGCAGCGGCCTCGTGCAGGCGGTAGCGGCGCAGCACCCACTTGGGGGTCACTCCGACGTAACGCTGGAACAGGCGCTGGAGGGTTCGCGGGGCGAGGTCGAACCTCGCGCAGATCTCGTCGACACGGGTGATCGTGCGGTCGTACAGGAGGGCGTGCACGATCTTGCCGACGCGCTCGACCTCCAGGTCCTCCTCGGGCCAGTTGGCGCGCAGGTACCGCTCGGCGACCTCGACGAGGGCGGGGAGGTCGGGCGCCGAGGTCAGCTCGGCGGCGAGCTGGGCCGCGCCGGGCCAGCGCAGGGGGACGGTCTGGTCGGTCAGCGCCGAGACGGGGCCGCGCAGGAACGGGTGGAAGCCGCCGGGGCGGAACTTCACGCCGAAGACGCGACCAGCGCCTTCCTGCAGGTAGGTGAAGCGTTCGCTGCCGACACCCGCGACGGCGACCATGCCCCGGTCGTGGACGAGGTTGACGCACGGGTGCGGCAGGAGCGTGACCGGGTCGCGGCGGCCCGGCGGCAGGTCCCACGACACGAGCCAGTGGCGTTCGACCAGCGTGGCCAGGTCCGGCGAGGCGGGGACGCGGTCGAGGCGAAGCGCACGCGGGCCGGACAGGATGCCGTACTCGCTGGTCGTCTGTCGCGTTTGTACAAGCGGCGCGTCGGTCATGGTTCCAGGATGGCCCACATGACCGACAGTCCCGCTCCGAAGGGGAGCCCACAGCTCACGACGTTCTTCACCGCCAACGACGCGGCGGCGGCCATCGACTTCTACGTCGACGTGTTCGGCGCCGAGCTGGTCGCCCGGTTCGACGGTCCGGACGGCCGGGTCGCGCACGCCGAGATGCGTCTCGGCGACTCTCCGTTCCAGCTCGGCGAGGCATCACCCGATCTGGCGATCGTGGGGCCGCCCGAAGAGGGCAACAACTTCACGCTGACGTTCTGGACGTCCGACCCGGACGCCGTGTTCGCCCGCGCGGTGGCGGCCGGTGCCACGGCCGTGTCCGAGGTCGACGACGTCTTCTCCGGTGACCGGATGGGCGTGATCCGCGACCCGGCCGGCATCCGCTGGTGCCTCTCCCGCCACGACCGGGACGTGTCTCCGCAGGAGATCGCGGACGCCGCCGCGAAGTGGATGGCGGAACAGGACGCCTGACACCTGCCCCGGCGGCACCCCGCCGCGACCTCGCGGGCACCTCGCGACGGGCCGCTGGTCGCGAGTGCGGGTGACGTGCTGAAGGGTCGCCCTTCGCCGCGTCCGGTGCCCGAGGCGACGGGCCCGGGTCGACCGGGCGCGGCGATCAGGGGCTCAGCTCTGCGGCGTCGGGAACGCCACCGGGCTGCGGTGATCGGCCGTGTCGACCGCGCGGACGCCGAAGAACACGTTGTCCTTCGACAGGTCGACGGTCGCCGTGGTGACGTCGCCGACGCGGCGGACGTTCGTCCACTCCGGCGCGGTCGTCTCGCGCCACACGATCTCGTATCCGGCGAGGTCCGGCTCGGTGCCCCGCGCCCACACCAGCTCCGTGTCGTTGGTGAGGTTGCTCGTCACCACGCGCACGTTCCTCGGGGTGCCCGGTGCCGTCGCGAGCGTCCACAGCGCGGCCGCGTTCACCCGCGCCACCCGTGCGATGTAGGGGAAGTCGCAGAACTCCGGCAGGTCGCCGAACTGCTTCCCGTTCTCCACGCGGACATCCTGGTGCTGGTGCGCGTAGTCCTCGTTCACCTCGGTGAACCGGGCGGCCGGGTAACCCTGTTCCAGGAAGCCGATGTGGTCACCACCGCGCAGGTAGCGGTCGCGACGGTAGATGACGCGCACGTTCATGTCCGTGTCGTGGTTGACGGCGACCTCGCGGACGAACCTGCCCAGCTGCCTCGACGGGGAGTCGTTCTCGCCGCCCACCGAGCGCCGGATCGACGCCTGCGCCGGGGTTTCGGCCGTCGGTACGCCTTCCGCGAACAGGCGGACGGTGTGTGCGTCGACCTCGCCGTCGTCGGCACGGCTGCTGCCCACGATGTCGTTGGTGAACATGGCCTGCACGTCCGTGCCTGCCGCCTTGTACTGTGCCGCCAGGTATCGCGCGCCGTAGAGGCCCTGTTCCTCGCCGGCCACCGCGGCGAACACGATCGTCGCCTTCGGGCTGCGGGTGGCCATCACGCGGGCCAGCTCCATCGAGACGGCCACGCCGGACGCGTCGTCGTCGGCACCCGGGGCGTCGGCCGTCGCGTTCATCACGTCGGTGACGCGTGAGTCGTAGTGGCCGGACACGACGTGGACCCGTTCGGGCGTAACGGATCCACGCAGTGTGGCCACGATGTTCGTGATCCTGGTCGGCACCGGGATCCGGTCGGCCGGCGGCTGGACGTAGGACTGGAGCTCGACGGTCATCCGGCCGCCGGACGCCGCCGCGTACTTCTGCAGCTCCTCGTGGATCCAGTCCCGTGCCGCGCCGATGCCGCGGTTCGGGTCGTCCTGTGTGGACAGTGTGTGCCTCGTCCCGAAGGACACCAGCTTGCGCACGATCGCCTCGATGCGCCTCGGGTCGACCTCCCGCAGGATGGCACGCAGCTCCCTGTCCGGCCGCTGGGCCAGCGGAGGCTCGGGCAGGCCCGCCGCCTCCGCCGCCCCGACCGCGGGCGCCCCCGCGAGAGCCGCGCCGCCTGCCGCCACGGTCGCGGTGAGAAACGTCCTACGAGAGTTCCCAGTCATCCTCTCTGCCTACACCGCGACCGCTCTTGATCGCTAGAACCTCAGTGCCGCAAGGTAGTCGAAGCTGTTCCGCGACGTGTCGAGCGGCGCCGGCTGGTCGTCCCGTTCCACCAGCCAGTACCGGACGCCCGCCCGGTCGTACTTCTCGAAGATGCGGGCCCAGTCGACCACGCCGGAGCCGACGTCGGTCCACGCGCCCTGGCCGTCGTGGTCCTTGACGTGCAGGACCGGGAACCGGCCGGGGTTCTCGACGAACAGCCGCCGCCCGTCCATGCCCGCCCGCGTGGCCCACCCGAGGTCCAGCTCGAAGCCGACGAGCCGGGGGTCGGACTCGCCGAAGAGGATGTCGGACAGGCGGATGCCGTCGACGACCGAGAACTCGCTGTCGTGGTTGTGGTGCAGCATGCCCATGCCCAGCTCACGGGCCGCGGCGCCCGCCTCGTTGAGCTGCCGCACCCCCAGCCGCATGCCCTCGACGGTGTACATCTCGTTGGGGAACGACGACAGGACGACCCACCTGACGCCGATCGTCCTGGCCTCGGCCAGTTTCGCGGCCCAGTTACCGGTGATGTCGCCGTGGCCCACGTGCAGGATCACCGGGTTCAGCCGGGTTTCCGCGCACAGGTCCCGGATCTCGGCCGCGGGCCGGTTGAACGAGCTGACCCCGACGCAGCGGTAGCCGATGTCGGCCAGCGCGGTCAGGGTGCCGAGCGGGTCGGCGTTGAGGATGTCGCGGACGGTGTAGAGGTGCATGCCGATGCCGCTTCGGGGGATGCGCCGGCACCGGCCGGCCGTGTCGACGTCCGCCTGTGCGACACCGGCCGCCATGCCGAGGGTGGCCGCCCCGGCACCGAGCAGGGTCAGGACTCTTCGCCTGGTGACTCCGTTGTCCATGCTTCGGAAAGTACTTGAGAAAGCGCTTTCCCGCTAGGGATCAAACGAGCGGCGACACCGTGCTTGACGAGGGCGATACCTACATGGTTCATTAGTGGAGTAACTAACCGACGGACCAGGCGGTGCGCGTGGTGTTCGACGACCGAAGCCCGATCTACCGGCAGATCGCCGACCGGATCGAGGACGAGGTGCTGAGCGGCCTGCTCGCCGGGGACGAGCAGGTGATGTCGACCAACAAGTACGCCGCGTTCCACCGGATCAACCCGGCGACCGTGAACAAGGCGTTCCAGCAGCTGGTCGACGACGGCATCCTCTACAAACGAAGGGGCATCGGCATGTTCGTGAGTCCGCAGGCTCGCGAGGAACTGCGTGAGCGGCGGCGCAAGAGCTTCTTCACCGACGTCGTCGAGCCCATGGTGGCCCAGGCGAAGGCGATCGGCATCGACCTGCCCGAGCTGGTCGCACGCATCGACGAGCTGGGGAAGCGATGACCGAGATCGAGGTTCGCGGCCTCGGCAGGCGCTTCGGCGCGGCCGACGCGCTCACCGACGTGAGCTTCTCCTTGTCCGGCAACAAGATCTACGGGCTTCTGGGCCGCAACGGAGCCGGGAAGACCACGCTGTTGTCGATCCTCGCCGGCTTCGAGCGGCAGACCTCGGGCACGGTAACGGTGGACGGCGAGCCGGTGTTCGAGAACGCCGCCGCGACCGCGAAGGTGTGCCTCGTGCGCGGCACCGGTGACGCGACGGTGCTCAGGACGAGCGTGCGCGACCTGCTCCAGTTCGCGAAGCTGCTGCGGCCGGACATGGACCTCGACTTCGCGAAGCAGTTGCTCGAGAGGTTCGAGGTGCCGGTCCGCAAAACGACCAGACAGCTGTCGCACGGCAAGCGCTGCGCACTCGGTGTCGCCCTCGGCCTGGCGTCCCGCGCACCGGTGACGATCTTCGACGAGTCCTATCTCGGCATGGACGCCCCGTCCCGGTACGAGTTCTACGACGTGCTGCTGGCCGAGGTGCTCGAGCACCCGCGCGCGGTGATCATCTCGACGCACCTGATCGAGGAGGTCGGCAGCCTGTTCGAGGAGGTGCTGATCCTTGACCGCGGTCGGGTGTTGCTGCACGAGGAGGCCGACACGCTGCGCGCGGCGGGTGCCGCCGTCACCGGGGACGCCGCGCTGGTCGACTCGTTCACGCTCGGACTCGAGGTGCTCGGCGAGAAGACGTTGGGGCGCACCAAGTCCGCGACCGTCTACGGGCCACTGGACGAGAGACGGCTGGCGCAGGCCCGCCAGGTCGGTCTCGACCTCGGGCCGGTCGCGCTGCAGGACCTGTTCGTACACCTGACCTCCGGGAGTACCCGATGAGCACCCGCTGGCCGACGCTGCGAGTCCTGGTGACCTCGCACGTGACGTTCGCGATGATCGCGTGGTTCGTCCTGCTGGTCGCCTCGGTCGGGATCACGTTCGTCACCTCGATCTGGCAAGACATAGACGTGAGCGTCTGGCATTTCGTCGCCACACAGGGCGCACCGTGGGTCGCACTGGGCCTCGGCATCGACGCGGTGAACAGCTACCTGCGACTGCACATCGCGCACGGCCGCACGCGCGGCGACTTCATGCGGCAGCTCGTGCCGTACTTCTTCTGCCTGGCAGGGGTTCTCGCCCTGCTGGTGACGCTCGGCTACGTGGTCGAGGGCGGCCTCTACTCGTCGGCCGGTTGGCAGCACCAGGTGCCGCAGGCGGCACTCGTCCACGACGGTGGCAACGTCGTCGGGATCTTCTGCGGCTACTACCTGACGTTTCTACTGTGGACTGCCGGTAGTTCCATGGTGGCGGCCGCGTTCAGCCGCAACTTCCTGTTGGGACTCGTCCTGTCCCCGGCCGCGATCCTCCTCACGTTGCCCGGCGAGGCTCTGGTGGGGTTCACGTCGTTCCCGATCTTCCGCCTGCTGGACGACGGGCTGCTGCTCCGGACGGGACCGGCCGTCGCGCTCGCCGTCGCGGAGCTGGTGGGAGGATGCCTGGTGCTGTGGACACTCGTGCGTGACCTGCCGCTGCGACCGAAAGTCAACTGAGGAACGTGAACGACGTGATCCGGCTGGTCCGGACCAACCGAGCGTTCGGCGCGCTGGCCGCCGCGCGGATCGTGTCGTCGACCGGGGACTCGCTGAGCCTGGTCGCGTTGGTGCTGCTGGTCGCGGGCAGGGCGGGCGACGCGCTGGCGGTGGCGTTGCTGTTGCTGGTCGGCGACTTCGCGCCGTCCCTGCTCGGGCCGCTGACGGGGGCGGTCAGCGACCGGTTCGACCTGCGGCGCGTGATGGTCGCCTCGGAGCTGGTGCAGGGCCTTCTCGTGCTCGCGATCGCGTTCTTCCTGCCGCCGCTGCCGGTGTTGCTGGCGTTGGTGGGGTTGCGTTCCGTCGCGGGCCAGGTGTTCCTGCCCGCGTCCCGGTCGGCGATGCCAGCGCTCGTGTCCGACGAGGACCTTCCCTCGGCCAATGCGTTGCTCGGCTTCGGATCGGGCGGCGAGGTGTTGGGGCCGCTGCTCGCCGCCGCGCTCGTCGGGGTGATCGGGGTGCCGGGCGTGCTGCTGGTGGACGCGGGCAGTTTCGCCCTGTCCGCCCTGCTGTTGCTGCTCGTGCCGCGGCTGCCTGCCGCGGGTTCGGCCGGGTTGCTGGGTTCCGCGCTCGACGGGTTGCGGTTCATCCGGTCGCACAGGGTGGTGCGGGCGATCGCGCTGGGGTTCTGCGCGGTGGTGGCGTGCAACGGGGTGGACGACGTGGCGCTGGTGTTCCTCGCGCACGACACCTTCGGCGCCGGTGACGCGGCGGTCGCCCTGCTCCTCGCGGCGGTGGGGATCGGGTTGCTGGTGGGCTACGCGCTGCTGTCCTCGGTGCGGGTGCCGATGGGCGTACTGCTGGTCACGGGGTTCGCGGTGAGCAGCGTCGGAAACCTGTTGACGGGCCTGGCGTGGGCGGTCGCGGCGGCGTTCACCGTGCAGACGGTGCGGGGACTCGGCGTCGCTGCGATGGACGTCGCGACGAACACGCTGCTCCCCCGACTCGTGCCGCCTGCCATGCTCGGCCGGGTGTTCGGCAACCTCTACGGTGCGATCGGTGTCGCCGCCGCGCTGTCGTACGTTGCCGGGAGCGTGCTGCTCGACCTCACCTCCGCGCCGGTGACCCTCGTGGTGGCGGGCGGCCTCGGCACCCTCGCGACCGTCGCGACCGCGGTGGCGTTGCGGCGAAGGCTATGACAGCAGCGCACGCGTCGGCGCGTGGTGGACTTCGCCCTCGTGGGTGACGCAGCTGCCCGAGACGATGTCGTCGTCGAGGTCGGGGGCCAGCTTGCCGTCGGAAGCCAGGTGCAGCAACAGGTTCACGACGTTGGACGCGTAGAGCTGGCTCGCCTGCGCCGGCATCTGGCTGGGCACGTTGCGGCCACCCCACACGCGGGCGCCACCGATCGTGACCTCCTCGCCCGCCACCGCGCCCTCGACGTTGCCGCCCTGTTCCGCCGCGAGGTCGACCACGACCGAGCCCGCACGCATGGCCGCGACCATCTCGCTCGTCACCAGCATCGGGGCGGTGCGGCCGGGGACCGCGGCCGTGGTGATCAGCGCGTCGGCCTCGGCGACGTACGGGGCGAGCAGTTCCAGCTGCCTGGCCGCCCGCTCCTCGGTCATCTCCCTCGCGTACCCGCCTGCGCCCTCCAGCGGCGGCAGGTCCAGCTCGACGAACTCCGCGCCGACGCTGCGGACCTCCTCCGCCGCGGCGGCACGCACGTCGTACGCCTTCACGACCGCGCCCAGCCGCCGCGCGGTGGCGGTGGCCTGCAGACCGGCGACCCCGGCACCGAGGACCAGGACCTTCGCGGGGGCGACCGTGCCCGCGGCGGTCATGAGCAGCGGGAAGAACCTCGGCAGGCGTTCGGCCGCGACCAGTGCGCAGCGGTAGCCGGAGACGAGTGCCTGCGAGGACAGGGCGTCCATCGACTGCGCGCGTGAGGTGCGTGGCACCAGCTCCATCGCGAACGCCGACAGGTTGGCGTCCCGCAGGCGGGCGACCAGCGCCAGCTCCTGCGTCGCGGGCAGGAAGCTGACCACCACCGCGTGCGCGGCGAGCGCATCGACCTGCTTGTCCGTCGGGGGCGCGACACCGAGCAGGGCGGCGGCGTCCTGCGCCGCGTCCTCGGTGACCTCGGCCCCGGCCGCGCGGTAGTCGTCGTCGGTGTGGTGGGCCGCTGCGCCGGCCCCCGGCTCGACCGCGACCTCGAAGCCCGCGCCGGTCAGGCGCGAGACGAGGCCAGGTACCAGTGCCACCCGCCGCTCGCCGGATCTCGTCTCAGCAGCTATGGCGATCTTCACAGGTCTGGACCCTAATTGGCGACGGCGGTCTTGTCAGGGGCTGAGTGGGTTGATCCTTTTTCCCCTGGTCATGACGCTCCGGGCACGCGGCTGTCACCGATGAGGCTGGCTTGGCTGCCCGATCGGGTATGCCTGCCTTCTCGCCCCTGCTCGTGTCGCGCACCGGTGCTCTACTGACCTGGGTCCACCTCCGAACGGGTGGGTCGAAGGGGTGGATGGCTTGGCGAGCAAGGACAGCAGGGCACGCCGCCGGATGCGGCAGCCTTCGTCGAGGTTGATCGCGATGAGCGCGGTGGTGCTCGCGGCGTCGGCCGCGTCGTCGACAGTGCAGGCGGCGCAGTCACCACCGCCGCTTCCCGAGGCGCACCCGGCCACGACGGCCGACGGCGGCACCTCGCCGACGCGTGCCTTTCCCTCGGTGGAGAGCCACCTGGCGAGCGGGCGGTTCGTCGGCGCGCCGCTGCCGTTGGGAGGCGCCGCATCGGGGTCCATCCCGGCGACCGTGCTGGCCGCCTACCAGCAGGCGACCGACCGGACGAACATGGTGCAGCCGAACTGCCACATCCCGCTGGAGCTGCTCGCGGCCATCGGGAAGGTGGAGTCAGGACACGCGCGTGGCGGCGCGGTGGACGAGACAGGTCGGACGCTGACGCCGATCCTCGGGCCGGTGCTCAACGGCGGCGCCTTCGCCGCGATCCCCGACACCGACCAGGGGACGCTGGACGAGGACCGGACGTGGGACCGGGCCGTCGGTCCGATGCAGTTCATCCCGGGTACGTGGACGAGCTGGCAGTCGGACGGGAACCTCGACGGGCAACTCGACCCGCACAACGTCTACGACGCCTCGCTGGCCGCGGCCAGGTACCTGTGCGCGGCGAACCGCGACCTGGGGACACCCGCCGGTCTCGACGAGGCGATCCTGAGCTACAACCACTCGACGAGCTACCTGTCGCTGGTCCACTCGTGGATGGCGGTCTACCGCGAGGGCACGGTGTCGGTGGACGACATCCTCGACGCGGGCACCTACCCGACCTTCACCGAACCGACCCAGGTCACCCCGCCGCCCGCCGGGCCGCCCGCGCCGCCGACGAGCCCACCGGCGACCCCGCCGCCGGGCACCCCCCCGGTCACCCCGCCCACGACCCCGCCGACGGATCCGACCACACCGCCGCCCACCGATCCCGTACCGGACCCCGACCCCGGTACCCCGGACCCGGGTACCCCAGCTCCCGGCCAGGGCGAGGACGAGCCGGGCGAAGAGTGCGAGCTGCCAGGCGTGATCGGCGGTCTGCTGGGTGACCTGCTCGGGGACCTGCCGGACTGCGTCGTGACGTCGGAACCTTCCGTTCCGCAGGCTCCGACACCGCCAGAGGCGCCATAGTCGACAGAGGACGGAACGGCGAGTCGACCTGCGGGTCGGCTCGCCGTTTCGCGTGAGCCGACCGCACGGTCGATCGGCTACCCGAGGTCAGTTGCCGCCGTTCGGGTTGGCGTTGCCGCCGCCGTTCTGCGGGCCGAAGTTGCCGTTCCCCCGGTTGCCGCCAGGCCCCCGGTTCGTGAACTCCAGGATGGAGTCCGCCTCCGTGGTGCCGTTCTCGGTGCTGGCGATCACGGTGACGGCGTCACCCTTGGCTATGTCACCGTTCTTTTGGGTGTCACCGTTTATCACGTAGGTCTTCTCGTAACCGTCCTCGCTCTTCAGGGTTATCGAGTCATCCGATATCGCGGTCACGTCGCCCGTCTGGAACTCACCGTGTTGGGTGCCGTCCGCGCCGCCGAAGGGACCACCCATGATCATCGGACCGCCCGCACGGCCGCCGCCTGGACCGCCGCCAGGGCCTGCCTGGTTGTCCACCGAGCCACTCGCCGCGTAGATCGCCACGCCACCCGCAGCGGCGATGCCCACCGCCACCGCGACGGCGATGATCGTGCGCTTCGCCGTCCACCTCGACTTCGGGGCAGCCGGGGGTGGTGGGGCGCCCCATTCGGCAGGGGGCGGGACGGCCGGGGGGCCACCCACGCCACCACCGGCGGGAGCGGCAGGGCCGGCAGGGCCGGCGGGACCGGGCGATGTCGACGTCTGTTCGGTACTCATGAGGGCCACGATCGGGGTTCAACCTGTGGATGTCCTGTGTTCGCTGTGGGCAACCGCTGTGACCTCCCCCGGCACAGGAAGCTCACAGGATTCACTCAGCGGACCCACACGGACGTGCGAGAACATGACAGCCATGGTGGAGCGGAGTGAGCTACGGCGACCCGACGGGCAACCCGTCCGGGTACTCGTCATCGACGACGAGGCCACGCTGGCCGAGCTCGTCTCGATGGCGTTGCGGCTCGAGGGGTGGGAGATCAGGAGTGCCCTCGACGGGCTGACCGCCGTCCGCACCGCGCGTGAGTTCCGGCCGGACGCCGTCGTGCTCGACGTGATGCTGCCGGACATCGACGGGCTCGAGGTCCTGCGGCGCATGCGGGGCGACCTGCCCAACCTCCCCGTCCTGTTCCTCACGGCCAAGGACAGCGTCGAGGACCGGATCGCCGGGCTGACCGCGGGCGGGGACGACTACGTCACCAAGCCGTTCAGCCTCGAGGAGGTCACCCTCCGGCTGCGGGCGCTGCTGCGCAGGACCGGCGTCACCGAGGCGACCGCCGGGGCGTCGCTCGTCGTCGGGGACCTCACGCTCGACGAGGACAGCCGGGAGGTCACCAGGGGCGGCGAGCTGGTCGAGCTGACCGCCACCGAGTTCGAGCTGCTGCGTTACCTCATGCGCAACCCGCGCCGGGTGCTGTCCAAGGCGCAGATCCTCGACCGGGTGTGGAACTACGACTTCGGCGGCCAGGCCAACATCGTCGAGCTGTACATCTCCTACCTGCGCAAGAAGATCGACGCGGGTCGGTCGCCGATGATCCACACGATGCGGGGCGCCGGGTATGTCCTCAAACCGGGAGCGTAGGGGCGTCGAGTCGTGGTCACTGCGGCGACGGCTGATCTTCGAGCAGATCGTCCTGCTCGCACTCGTCTGTGTGATCATCGTGCTGGTCTCCGAGGTGGCGCTGCGGGCCTTCCTCGTCGGCCAGCTCGACGACCGGCTCGCCGGAGCGCAGGGCCGTGCCCGACCGCCGGACGCGGCAGGCAGGCCGACCGTGGGAATCCAGACCCAGGGACAGGGCCCGGGGACCTTCAACGCGCTACTCGACGGCAGTGACGTGCTGCAGGCCAACCGGGTCACCGAGGCAGGCGACCGCGAGAGCCTGCCTGCGGGCGAGTACGCGACCCTGCTCGACCTGTCGGCCGACGGCCACATCTACCTGCGTGACCTCGGCACGTTCGGCGAGTACCGGCTGGTCGCCACTCAGACCCCGATGGGCGAGGTGATCGTCACCGGGCTGCCCATGTCCGAGGTCAACAGCATCCTGCTGACCGCCGGACTGATCATCGGGGCCGTCGCGCTCCTCGGTCTGCTCGTCGCCGCGGGGGCGGGGGCGTTCATCGTGCGCAGGGCGCTGCAGCCGCTGGAGCGGGTGGCGGCCACGGCGGCCAGGGTCGCCGAGCTGCCGCTCGACCAAGGCGAGGTGGAGCTGGCCGAACGGGTGCCCAGGCGGTACACCGACCCGAACACCGAGGTCGGACGGGTCGGGCTCGCCCTCAACCACATGCTGGGCAACGTGGGTGACGCGCTCGTCGCCCGGCACGAGAGCGAGCTGCGGGTGCGGCAGTTCGTCGCCGACGCCAGCCACGAGCTGCGCACGCCGCTCGCCGCCGTCCGCGGGTACACCGAGCTGATCCGGCGCCGCGACGACGATGTCACGCCGGAGGTGGCGCACGCGCTCGGCCGCGTCGAGTCCGAGGCCGCGCGGATGACCACGCTGGTCGAGGACCTGCTCCTACTGGCCCGCCTCGACTCCGGCCGCCCGCTCGACCACGGCAGGGTCGACCTGTCCCGCCTGGTCGTCGACGCGGTGAGCGACGCGCAGGTGGCGGGCCAGGACCACGTGTGGCGGCTCGACGTGCCACCGGACCCGGTCACCGTGCCGGGCGACGAGCCGAGGCTGCACCAGGTGCTCGCGAACCTGCTGTCCAACGCACGCACGCACACCCCACCTGGCACGACCGTCACCATTGGACTGTCCACAGACGACAGTGGAGCGACCATGACGGTCACCGACGACGGCCCCGGCATCCCGCAGGACCTGCTGCCCGCGGTGTTCGAACGGTTCGCCAGAGGCGACTCGTCCCGCTCCCGGGCCGCGGGCAGCACGGGGCTCGGCCTCGCCATCGTGGCCGCCGTCGTGCAGGCACACCACGGCAGCGTCCACGTCGGGAGCAGGCGGGGGTGGACCCGCTTCACGGTGACGTTGCCGCGCGAATCACTCGTCACAGCGCACGCACAGGATTGACCAAGCCGCCACTCAGGCCAGGTGGCCAGGTTTGGGAGTATGACGACACTCGCCCCCGCCGTGCGCCGCACGCGGGTCCGGCCCGCGCTCCCCCTGCTGCTGACCGCCACCGGAGTGCTGTACGTCTGGGGACTCGGCGCGTCGGGCTGGGCGAACGCCTACTACTCGGCCGCCGCGCAGGCGGGTGCCGCGAGCTGGAAGGCGCTGCTGTTCGGTGCGACCGACGCGGCGGGCGGGATCACCATCGACAAGACACCCGCCTCGGTGTGGGTGATGGGGCTGTCGGCGCGGCTGTTCGGCGTCAACACCTGGAGCATCCTCGTGCCGCAGGCGCTCATGGGCGTCGCCACGGTCTGGCTGCTGTACGCGGCGGTGAGACGGGTCGCGGGCGAGTGGGCCGCACTGGTCGCCGGGGTCGTGCTGGCGCTGACCCCGGTGGCGGTGCTGATGTTCCGCTTCAACAACCCGGACGCGTTGCTCGTCCTGCTGCTCACGGCAGGCGCCTACGCGACGGTGCGGGCCATCGAGGACGGCAGGACGCGCTGGCTCGTGCTCGCGGGCGCGTGTGTCGGGTTCGGCTTCCTCACCAAGATGCTGCAGGCGTTCCTGGTGCTGCCGGGCTTCGGGATCGCCTACGTCGTGGGTGCGAAGCGCAGACGGATCCTCGGTCTGGCAACGGCTCTCGGCTCGATGGTCGTCGCGGGCGGCTGGTGGGTGCTGCTGGTCTCGCTCTGGCCTGCCGCCGACCGGCCCTACATCGGCGGCTCGCAGGACAACTCCGTGCTGGAGCTGACCTTCGGCTACAACGGGTTCGGGCGGCTCACCGGCGACGAGGTCGGCAGTGTCGGCGGCGGCGCGGGCGGCACCTGGGGATCGACCGGCTGGGGCCGACTGCTCAGCGGCGAGATGGCGGGCGGCATCGCGTGGCTCCTGCCCGCGGCGGTCGTGCTGCTGGGCGGAGGCCTGTGGGCGACGTGGCGCAGGGACCCGGCGTTCCACTCGCTGGTCCTGTGGGGCGGCTGGTTCGTGGTCACCGGCGCGGTCTTCAGCTACATGAACGGGATCATCCACCCGTACTACACGGTGGCACTGGCACCCGCGCTGGCGGCGGTCGTCGGCATCGGCGGAGTCGTGTTGTGGCGCAGGGGTTTCGTCGGGTGTGCGGTGGTGTCCGGCGCGGTGGCGCTGACCGCGCTCGAGACGTACCTGCTGCTGGACTCGGTGGTGCTGCTCGTGATCGGGCTCGTCGCGGCCGGGCTGGTGCTGCTGGTCGAACGCAACCTGGCCGTGGTGGGGCTCGCCGTGGTCGTCGCGCTGGCCGGGCCGGGGGTGTACTCGTTCGAGACGGCCGCGGCGGCCCACACCGGCGCGATCCCCAGTGCCGGTCCGGCGAACCAGGCCTTCGGTGGTCCCGGCGGCGGTGGTGGTCCGACCGGTGCGCGTGGCGGCGGCATGGGCGGCCTGCTCGACGCGCCGAGTGTCGGCGCGGACCTGGCGAACCTGCTGGCGGACAGCGGCGACCACACGTGGGCCGCGGCGACCGTCGGCTCGAACAACGCGGCGGGCTACCAGCTGGCGAGCGGCAGACCCGTGCTCGCGGTGGGTGGTTTCAACGGCACCGACCCGTATCCGACACTGGCCGAGTTCCAGGAGATGGTCCGAAGTGGACAGATCAGGTACTTCGTGGGCGACGGTGGCATGTCCGGCACCGCGACCGGCGGCAGCGACGCGGGCGCGCAGATCGCCGAGTGGGTCGCGGCGAGCTTCACCTCGTCGACCGTGTCCGGCGTCACCGTCTACGACCTCACGTCATGACACGCACAGCGCACGCACAGGCGAGCCACACGGGCGACCAAGCGGGGTGCCCGAGCGTGGAGGACATGACGCTCACCGTGCCCAACCCCACCGACCGGGAGGCCATCGTCCCCGAGGGCGATCTCCCGGTGCTCGACGTCGTCGTGCCCGTGTTCAACGAGGAGCGGGACCTCGCACCCTGTGTCCGGCGGCTGCACGAGCACCTGGTCGAGAGCTTCCCCTACCGGTTCCGGATCACCGTGGCGGACAACGCGAGCACGGACGGGACCCCGTCGATCGCCGACGCGCTCGCCGAGGAGATCCCCGAGGTGGTCTCCGTGCACCTGCCGGAGAAGGGCCGGGGACGGGCGTTGCACGCGGTGTGGACGCACAGCCCCGCCGCCGTGCTGGCGTACCTGGACGTCGACCTCTCCACCGACCTCAACGCGTTGTCACCGCTGATCGCGCCGCTGCTGTCGGGGCACTCGGACCTCGCGATCGGCAGCAGGCTCGCGCGCGGCTCCCGGGTCGTGCGCGGACCGAAGCGGGAGTTCATCTCCCGCTGCTACAACCTGATCCTGCGCGGCGCGCTCGCGACGCGGTTCTCCGACGCGCAGTGCGGGTTCAAGGCGATCCGCGCGGACGTGGCGTCGAAGCTGCTGCCGCACGTGACCGACACCGGCTGGTTCTTCGACACCGAACTGCTCGTGCTCGCCGAGCGCAGTGGCCTGCGCATCCACGAGGTGCCCGTCGACTGGGTGGACGACCCGGACAGCCGCGTGGACATCGTGGTCACGGCCATCGCCGACCTGAAGGGCATCGCGCGGTTGGTGCGCGGCTTCGCGAGTGGGCGGATCCCCGTGGCTGAGCTCCGCGAACAACTGGGCCGGGACGCGCCGAGAACGGGGCTGCTGCGCCAACTCGTCCGGTTCTCGGCCGTCGGCGTGATCTCCACGCTCGCGTACCTGGTGCTGTACTCGCTGATGCGCGACGGGTTGGGCGCGCAGGGGGCGAACTTCGTCGCACTGGGGCTCACCGCGATCGGCAACACGGCGGCCAACCGGCGGTACACGTTCGGCGTGCGCGGCAGGAAACGCGCGGCACGCCACCAGTTCGAGGGCCTGATCGTGTTCGGACTGGGACTGGCGCTGACGTCCGGGTCGCTCGCGGTCCTGCACGCGCTCACCGCGCCCGGCCGCGGGCTCGAGCTGGCCGTGCTGGTCCTCGCCAACCTCGCGGCCACCGTGCTGCGGTTCCTCCTCCTCCGCGGCTGGGTGTTCCACCCGCGCCGCCAGACCGAAACGAGCCCACGTTGATCGCCATCGAGAAGCCGAGGACGGCACCGGCGCCCGCGGAACCCGCGCCACGCAGGCAGAAACCCTGGGGGCTGCTGCTCGTCGCCGGAGCCGCCGTCCTGTACCTGTGGAACCTCACCGCGAGCGGCTGGGGCAACAGCTACTACGCGGCGGCGACACAGGCGGGCACGCAGAGCTGGAAGGCGTTGCTGTTCGGGTCGCTCGACGCGGGGAACGTCATCACCGTCGACAAACCACCAGCGTCGCTGTGGCTCTCCGGCCTGTTCGGCCGCGTCTTCGGATTCTCCAGCTGGTCGGTCCTCGCGCCGCAGGCGCTCGCGGGTGTCGCGTCGGTCTGGCTGCTGTACGCGGCGGTGCGGCGGACCTCCGGTCTGGCCGCGGGACTGCTGGCGGGTGTCGGCCTCGCGCTGACCCCGGTGGCCACGCTCATGTTCCGCTTCAACCTGCCGGACCCGCTGCTCGTGCTCCTGCTCATCGCGGCGGCGTACGCGACGATCCGGGCCGTCGAGAAGGCGAGCGTCGGATGGCTGGTGCTGGCAGGCACGGCGATCGGCTTCGCGTTCCTCACCAAGATGTTGCAGGGTTTCCTGACGCTGCCCGCGATGGCGCTCGTCTACCTGGTGGCCGCGCCGACCACGCTGGGCAGGCGGATCGCGCACCTGGCGGCCGCGGCTGGTGCGGTGGTCGTGTCCTCGGGCTGGTACGTCGCGCTCGTGGAGCTGTGGCCTGCCGCGTCGAGGCCGTACATCGGGGGCTCGACGAACGACTCGTTCCTGGAGCTGGCGCTCGGCTACAACGGGCTCGGCCGGATCTTCGGCGGGGAGGGCAACCCGGGCGGCGGGGGCGGCGGCGGGTTCGGCAACGTCGGGTTCGGCGGTGCGTCGGGTCTCGGGCGCATGTTCGGCGCCTCCTTCGGCACCGAGGTCTCGTGGCTGCTGCCCGCCGCGTTGGTCGGGCTGGTCGCCGGGCTGTGGTTCTCGCGGCACGCGCCGAGGACGGACCGCACCCGCGCCGCGCTGTTGCTGTGGGGCGGCTGGCTCGTGGTGACCGCACTGGTGTTCAGCTTCATGAGCGGGATCATCCACCCGTACTACTCCGTGGCCCTCGCGCCGGGAATCGCCGGGGTGACCGCGATCAGCGCGCGGGAGCTGTGGCGTGGCCGTGCGCACCCGCCGGTCCGGTACGTGCTCACGGGGATGATGGCGGTCACCGGAGTGTGGACGTTCATCCTGCTGGACCGGTGGCCGGACTGGCTGCCGTGGCTGCGCTGGCTGATCCTCGCGCTGACGGTCGTGGTGTCGGCGGCGATCGCGGTGGGGGTGCGGGCTCGGGCCCTCGCGGTGGCCGGGATCGTGACCGCGTTGCTCGGCACGGGTACGTTCTCGGTCGCGACCGCCTCGGTGGCGCACTCCGGCTCGATCCCCACGTCCGGCCCGACGAGCGACGGCGAGATGGGCGGCGGCCCCGGCGGCGGCATGATGGGCGGGTCCGCCTCCAGCGCGCTGACGACGCTGTTGTCCGACACCGACACGGAGTGGGCCGCGGCGACGATGAGCGCCCAGTCGGCAGGCGAGCTGGAGCTGGCGACCGGCAGGTCGGTCATCGCGATCGGCGGCTTCAGCGGCGGTGACCCGGCGCCGACCCTCGCCGAGTTCCAGCAGTACGTGGCCGAGGGCAGGATCGGCTACTACGTCTCGATGGGCGGCGGCATGCGGGCAGGTGGCAGCTCCGACATCGAACAGTGGGTGAGCGACAACTTCAGCTCGCGGACCGTCGGCGGCCAGACGGTGTACGACCTGCGCGGCTGAGCCGTCACGGCATGGCGCCCCGGATCCGCTCGGCTTCCGGGGCGCCCTGCTCGTCGTACAGGGCCACGGCGAGACGCCACTGCGTGCGGCACCCGGCCACGTCGCCGAGCGCCAGGTGGACGTGCCCGGTGCCGTGGTGGGCCCTGGCCAGCTGCACGAGGTCGTCGGCCTCCACCGCGAACGTCCTGGCCTGCTCGTGGGCCCCCAGCGCGCGGGCCGGCGCCGCCGTGGCACTCGCGGTCTCCCCCAGCCCGTTCCACGCCATGGCGAGGCCCGTGCGGTCGCCGCAGGCCCGGAACAACCGCAGGGCCTCATAGTGACAGGTGGCGGCCGTCTCGTGCCTGCCGGCCAGGTTGTGGACGTCGCCGAGGTTGGTGAGGGCGTCGGCGTGCCCGTCGCGGTCGCCGGACTCGCGCCAGAGCGTCACCGCCCGCTCCAGGTGCTCGACCGCCTCGTCATGGGCGCCGGTCCGGCCGCGGGCGGCCCCCAGCTGCATCCGTGCGATCGACTCGCCGAACCGGTCGCCCGCCTCGACGGCCAGCACGCACGCCCTGGAGAGCAGGGCGACGGCCTCCGCGTACCGGCCCTGGCGCCATCCGACCGCGCCGAGGCCGCCGAGCGCGAGGACCTGTCCCTCCCGGATCCCGAGCCGGTCGGACAGGGCCAGCACCCAATGGAGGTGGTCCACGGCCCTCGGGTACCTGCCGGACCGCCAGAACGTGGCGGCGAGGTTGAGCCGGGCACGCACCTCACCCGCGGGGTCGTTGACGTCGTGGTAGATCGCGACCGCCCGTTCCAGGTGCGTCGCGGCCCGGTCGTAGCGGGCGGAACGCCAGTAGGTGGTGCCGAGGTTCGACAGCGCGCGGGCCTCACGCGCCCGGTCCCCGGCCTCCCTGTGCAGTGCGAGCGCCCGTTCGAGCAGGTCGACTGCCTGGTCGTACTCCGCGACCGACGCGAGGGTCGAGCCGAGGTCGTGCAGTGCGCGGGCCTGCTCCTCGGGGGCGCCGTGGCGGCGGGCGGCGGCCAGCGCGTGTTCGTGCAGCGTCTGCGCGGTGGTGAAGTCCGCGGCGAGGTAGAGGTGCCGGTGCAGGACGGCCGAGAGCTGGATGGCGTGGCGGGGCCAGCCGTGCCGGGCCGCGTGGACGGTGATGGCCGCCAGGTTCGCGCGTTCGGTCGCCAGCCAGTGGCGTGCGGTCGGCTCGTCGGCGACGGGGACGGGTGCGGTGATCGCGAGCTGGGGGCTTCGCTCGTGCGGGTACAGCAGCTTCACCGCGACCGCCGCGGTGTGCAGGTAGTAGTCGAGCAGCCGGGTCAGCGCGGCGCGGCGGTCGGTCTCGGCCTCGCCGGTGGTGGCGCGCTCGCGGGCCCAGGCGCGGACCAGGTCGTGCATGCGGTAGCCGTGCCGCGTCGGCTGGACGAGGTGGGCGTCGGCGAGCGTGTCGAGCATGCGCTCGGCCTCCGTGGCGCCGGTCGCGCACAGGCGGGCGGCGGCGGTGACCGTGATCGCGGTGCCGGGGTGCAGCCCGAGCAGCCGGAACATGCGTGCGGCCTGCGCGGGGAGGTGGTCGTAGGACCAGGAGAAGACCGTGCGGATCGCTGTCCTCGGGTCGTCACCCGCCTGGAGCAGCTCCAGCCTGCGGTGTTCGTCGGCGAGCTCGCCCGCCAGCGAGGCCAGTGCCATGCCCGGCCGGGCGACCGCCGACTCGGCCGCGACCCGCAACGCCAGGGGCAGGCGGGCGCAGTAGGCGGCCAGCCGGTCGGCCGAGGCGGGGTCGGCGTCGATGCGGCGGCCGACGAGCCTGCGCAGCAGGGCGGTGGCGTCCGTGGCGGGGAGGAGGTCCAGGTCGATGCGGCGGGCGCCGTGCCGGGAGACCAGCCCGGAGAGGCGGTCGCGGCTGGTGACGATGACGAAGCAGGACGCCGCACCCGGCAGCAGCGGGCGGACCTGCTCGGTGTTCCTGGCGTTGTCGAGGATGATCAGCATGCGGCGACCGTCGAGCAGCGTGCGGTACCTGGCCGCGCGTTCGGCCGGGTCGTACGGGATGTCGGCGCCGTGCGGCCCGAGCGTGCGCAGGAACCTGGCGAGCGCGTCACCCGGCCGGACGGGCTCGTCCGGGTCGTAGCCGCGCAGGTCGATGTACAGGCTGCCGTCCGGGAACGCGTCGGTGACGGCACGCCCCCAGTGCACTGCCAGTGCAGTCTTGCCGACGCCTGCCATCCCCGCCACGGCCGAGAGCACGACCGCCCGCGTGTCCCGCCCGGAGTCGTCGAGCAGGCGGTCGAGTGCGGCCAGCTCGACGGCGCGGCCGGTGAACGCGGGCACGTCGGCGGGCAGCTCGCGGGGCACGGTCTCGCTGGGGTGCTTCCTGACCTCCAGGTCGGCGGAGACCCGGAACCACGCCTCGCCCCACTCCCGCAGCTCGGCGGGCGTGGCACCGAGTGCGGCGACCATCCGGTCGAGCACCTCCGGCGGCGCGAGGTACCGGCCGGTGACGTAGGAGTGGATCGTCGAACGCGGTTCGCCGACCCGTTTGGCCAGCTCAGCGAGGCTGACCTTCGTCTTGCGGGAGCCCGGTGCGGCACGTGCCCGCAGCAGCTCCAGCTCGAGCGACAGCTCGGCGAGAGTCTGTATCCGCCGCGGCTCCGGTCCTTCCACGCGCTCCCCCCAGCGAGATCGTCCAGGAATATCCAGGATTTTCCCGCACGGCACCAGACCAGGCCTACTTCTTCTCTACTCGGTATGGCCGTGAGTTCCAACCGAGAGAAAGGAAGATCATGGCTGCTGCGACCAGAAAAGCCGCGATGGCACTGGCTGTGCCGGCTTTGCTTGGGGGTGTGTTCGCGGGCACCGCCACAGCGGAGCCGGGTTCCGGGATGTCGCCTGCCGAAACGCGGGACTTCTCCAACTGCCCAGCCGGGTACGCGTGCTTCTACACCGGTGTCGACGGTACCGGGAAGAAGTGCCAGTACCAGTCCGCGGACACCGACCACGCTGAGTGCTCGTGGGCGGCGGAGGAGCCCGTTCGGTCGGTCTACAACCACGGGACGAACGCGGCCTATGGCGGGCTGTGCGCCTACAACCGTCCCGACTACTCCAAGGAGGGCGCCTGGACGTTCGTCCCCAGGGGCCAGGCAGGGAACATCGCATCGACCGAGTTCAAGGTGCTGTCCCACAGATGGACGACGGGCAACTCTGCCGCTTCCTGCTGATCGAGGGGGTCGAGGGTGAGCACGGTCGTCGACACCATCATCAGCCGGCTGGGTGGACCGGGCTCACTGCGTGTGCTCGGCGCCGACGGCGCCGAGCACACGGCCTCCTGGGCCGCGATCCACCAACGAGCGCGCAGGCTCGCCACACTTCTCACGCGGCAGGGCATCGGTCCCGGCTCGCGGGTCGCGCTGCTCGCCGACACCAGCGTGGACCTCGTGACCACGATCCAGGCGGTGTGGCTCGCGGGCGCGGCCGTCACCATCCTCCCGCTGCCGACGAGACAACCCGCCGACGTCTACGTGGACCACCTGCGGCGCATGATCACCGACGCACGTCCGAGCCTCGTCCTCGTCGGCGACCCGCTGACCGGGCTCACCGAGCCGCTCGCCGCCACCGACCTCGCGACGTTCCTCGCCCACGCCACCACCGAGCCGGCCACACCGGTCCGGCCGGCTCAGGACGACCTCGCGATCCTCCAGTACACGAGCGGCTCCACCCGGCACCCGCGCGGCGTTCCCGTGACACACGGGCAACTGGCCGCGAACGTGGCCGCCATCGGCACCGCCACACGACACGACCAGGTGCACGGCTGCCTGCTGAGCTGGCTGCCGCTGTGCCACGACCTCGGCCTGGTCGGCGGCCTCATCCTGCCGATGTCGTGCGGCTGCCCGCTGGTGCTCCAGTCCCCAGCCGCCTTCGCGGCCCGCCCGATGAGCTGGTTCGAGGCGATCACCTCCCACCGCGCCACCGCGACCGCCGCGCCGAACTTCGCCTGGGGCCTGATGGCACGCCTCCTGGACGACGCCCCGGCCGTCCGGCTGGACTCGCTCCGCCTCGTCCTCACCGGCGCCGAGCCCATCGACCCGGCGGCGATGTCCCGCTTCGCCGAGGCCGGACGGCGCCACGGGCTGGACCCGTCGGTCATCACCTGCGCCTACGGCCTGGCCGAGGCCACGCTCGCGGTCACGATCTCGGCCCCCGGTCTGCGGACGGACACCGTCGACCCCGTTGCGCTGGAGACCAGGAGCGAGGCCGTGCCGGTCCCTGGCGGACGGTCCCTGACGCGGTTGGGCGGCCCGGTGCCGGGTGTCCGGCTGCGGATCGTGGACCGTGACGGCCGCGAGACGCGTGAACGCAGGGTGGGTCGCATCGAGGTCGCCGGCCCGAGCGTGATGCGGGGGTACTGGGGCAGGCCGGAGAGGACGGGCTGGCTGGACACGGGCGATCTGGGCTACCTCGCCGACGGGGACCTCGTCGTCTGCGGCCGCGAGTCCGACGTCCTGTTCGCGGCGGGGCGCAACGTGTACCCCCAGGACGTCGAGGCGGCCGCGAACACCGTGCCGGGGGTGCGTGTGGGCAACGCGGCGGCGTTCGGGGTCGACGGGCGACTGGTGGTCGCGGTCGAGTCCAGGGCGACCGACACCGAGGCGTTGCGGTCGGCCGTCCGGACGGCCGTCGTCGCCGAGGTCGGGCTCACGCCGAGGGCCGTCGCGGTGCTGCCACCCGGTGCGCTGCCGAAGACCACCTCGGGCAAGGTCCGCCGCGCCGAGTCGCGGCGGCTGTATCTCACGGGTTGGAGGACCTCCCATGACCACGACTGAACAGACCACGCGCCACGAGCTGGCGGAGCTGCTGGAGCTGGACCCGTCGGCACTGACCGACGACGCGCGCCTGACCGACGACCTCGGCCTGGACAGCCTCGCGATGATGACGCTGTCCGGCTGGCTGGTGGCCAGGGGCGTGTCGGCCCGGCCGAGGACCGTCGGCGACGTTCTCCAGGCGCTGGACGGGATCCGGCTGTCCGTCGTCGTGACCGACGGTGAACGCGGCGCCGCGTCGACGGCCGGGCTCCTGCCGCCCCGCCCCCGGTCGCCGCTGACGCCGGTGCTGGGCAACGCCGTGTACCGGCTGACCCCGATCCAGCAGGCCGACCTCGACTTCCTGTACCTGCTGGCCGCGGGCGCGGAGACGGGCTACCGGTGGCGGTACCGGGGGAATCCCCCGTCACAGCAACAGTTCGCGGCCGACCTGTTCGGGCAGGAGCTGGTCCAGTTCGTGGCGCGCGGGACCGCGAGCGGGGAACCGGCCGGCCACGTCGTCGCGTACGACCACGACATCGCGCAGGGCCACGCCTCGGTCGGCGCGGTGTTCGCGCCGGGCCACGCGGGCACCGGTCAGGCCGCGGAGATCACGGCCGTGTTCATCCGGTACCTGTTCCACACGTTCCGGCTGCACAAGGTGTACCTGGAGGTCCCCGGCTTCAACTGGCCGCAGGTCGAAAGCGGTGCGGGGACGCTGTTCGAGGTCGAGGGCGTGTTGAAGGAGCACGACTTCTACGCGGGCCGCTACTGGGACAAGTACGTCTGCGCGGTCTACCAGCTGCCGCGGTGATCGGGGATCGTGTAGATCAGCGGGACGGACGCCAGCAGCAGCACCGACAGGATCACGAAGCCGTGTGCCTGTGACATCGCGGGGTTGGTGCTGTTGGTGGCCACCGCGGTCATCACGGACACCGAGATGATCGAGCCGCTCTGGCGGAACATGCCGCGCAGCCCCGCGATCGACGAGATCTGGTCGGGGGCCAGGTGCAGGCCCGCGTTGTTCGACGCGGGCACGGCGACCCCCATGCCGACCCCGGTGACGCCGCCCGCCACCAGGAGCCACAGGTAGCCGTTGACGTCCGGCGGCGGGAACGCCATGAGCCCGAACCCCGTGACGATGAGCACGAAGCCGACCGTCATCGGGATGCGGCAGCCCAGCCGCCGCAGTGTCATGACCGCGAGCGCGGCCACGCAGATGACGCCCGCGCCGCGGGCGGTCAGGACGGTGCCTGCCGCCAGTGGGTCGAGGTGGAAGCGTTCCTCGGCGTAGAGGGGGACGAGCGCGCCGAACCCGATCGCGGCGCCGCCGAAGAGCATGTTGAGCACGTTCATCGAACCGAAGCCCTTGCCGCGCAGCAGCCGCATGGGGATGAACGGGGCGCGGGCGCGGACCGTGTGGCGGACGAACAGCCAGGCGAGCAGGCCGGCGACCACGATCGGCACGAGGAACCAGACACTGGTGACCCCGTGCTCGAGGTTCGTCATGCCGAACATGGCCGTCAGCATCAGCCCGGCGAGCAGGGCCAGGCCGCGGATGTCCATGGGGGCGAGCGGTTTGAGCTTCGTCTCACCGATCAACCGCCAGCCGAGGAACAGCAGGACCACGCCAATCGGCACGTTGACGAAGAAGATCGCCCGCCACGACGCGTAGGTGACGATGACGCCGCCGAGGATCGGGCCGAGGATGCCGCCGATGGGGAAGATCGACGTGAACATGCCGACCGCGCGGTCGCGGCCGGGGCCGTAGTGGTCGGCGATGATGCCCGTCGCGGAGGGGACGAACCCGCCGCCGCCGATGGCCTGGACGGCGCGGAGCGCGACGAGGACGTAGATGTTGCCCGCGAGCCCGCACAGCAGCGACGACGTCGTGAACACGACGACCGCGAAGAGGAAGACCTTCTTGCGGCCGAAGTGATCACCGAGCTTGCCCGCGAGCGGCATGGCGATGATCTGGCCGAGCGAGTAGATCGTGATCGTCCAGCCGCTCCAGTTGAGCTCGGCGTGGAGGTCGCCCTGGATGGCGTTCAGGGCCGTCGCGACGATCGTCTGGTCCATCGACGCCATGAACAACGCCATAGCGACGACGGCGAACACCAGGTGACGGCGCGGCAGGGGCTGCGCTGGGATTGCGACCGGCGCAGTAACTCCTATGCTTCGCATCCCCATGGACACAGAGTAAGTTGCTTGCCAGCAAGCAACCAAGCACGTGTGACTAACCAGTCATGCTGGAGACGAGCAAGTGGACGCCGACAACGTGACCCGCCTGCGGCGGGTCATCGGCCGCCTCGCGCGGCTGCTGAACGCCGCCCCGGTGAGCGAGAACCTGACGCCGACCCAGGCCTCCGTGCTCGGCCTGGTCGCCTACCGAGGCCCGATCGGCATGACGGAGCTCGCCGAGATCGAGGGCCTCAACCCGACCATGCTCTCGCGCGTGGTCGGCAAGCTGGTCGACGAGGACCTGGTCAGGCGCCTGCCCAACCCCGCTGACCAGCGCGCGGTGCAGTTGGAGGCGACCGACCACGGCCACGAGGTGCACGGCCGCATCATCGCCTCACGCACCGCGACCGTCGGCAAGATCCTGGACGGGCTGTCCCCCGATGTGACCAAGGCGCTCCTTGACGCGCTCCCGGCCCTGGAAGCCCTGGCGGAGGGCCTCCGTACCAAGAAGCCCTGACAGGTGCGATACCGGCCTGATTGTACGTTTGTCGGGGATGACGACCTCGTTGTCCTGCCTGGTCACGAGCCAGTAGCCTTTCTCTTCGCACGACTTTCGCGACGGGGAAGGACAGCGCATGCCGCGAACGGAGGCGGTAGCTCGGCGCACGTACGGCGGCCGGTCAGCGGCCGACCGCAAGGCCGAGCGGCGGGAGAGGTTGCTGGAGGCCGGACTGCACCTGTTCGGCAACGAGGGCTACGCGACGTCGTCCATCGAGAAGCTGTGCACGCACGCGGGCGTGTCCACGCGCAACTTCTACGAGGAGTTCAACTCCCGCGAGGACCTGCTCATCGCGTTGCACGCGCGGGCCAACGAGCGGTCCTTCCGCGCGGTGCTCGCGGCGTTCGCCGACAACGCGGACGCGGGCCTCGCCGAGCGGTTCGAGCTGGCCGTACGCACGTTCATCCACACCATGGCCAGCGACGCCCGCCTCGCGCGGATCGCCTACGTCGAGATGATCGGCGTGAGCAACTCCGTGGAGAAGCACCGGATGGCGTGGCGAGCGAGGTGGTGGGACATGATGGTCGCCGAGGCCGACCGCGCGGTGCTGCGCGGCGAGGCACAGGCACGTGACTTCCGCCTTCCCGCGCTCGCGGTGATCGCGTCGGTCAACGAGCTGGTGCACCACTACTCACTGAACCGGGGAAGGATCACGTTGGACGAGGTCATCGCCGAAGTCGTACGGTTCGCGGTCGCGGCGGTGACGGCGCCATGACCGTCTCAGCCGCCGCCTCCTCCGCCGCCCTCCTCGAGCACCTCAACGCCATCGCGACCACCGACGTGGGCCCGGCGGCCGCTCTCCTCGCCGACTCCGTGCGGGCCGACGGCGTCATCCAGGCATTCGGCACCGGCCACTCGCAGGGCACCGCGCTGGAGATCGCCGGGCGGGCCGGCGGCCTGGTCCCGTCGAACCGCATCGCGCTGACCGACCTCGTGCAGTTCGGCGGCGCGGACCCGTCGGTGCTGGCCGACCCGATGCTCGAGCGCAGGGGCGACGTGGTCTCGCGCCTGTACGAGCTCGCCGCACCCCGGCCGCAGGACGTGTTCGTGATCGCGTCCAGCTCCGGCGTGAACTCCTCGGTCGTCGAGATGGCGCACGTCGTCACGTCGAACGGGCACAAGCTGATCGCCATCACGTCGTTGGCGCACAGCAGCCAGGTGCCTGCCCGGCACGAGTCCGGGAAGCGCCTGTCCGACCTCGCCGACGTGACCCTCGACAACGGCGCACCCTTCGGTGACACGCTGCTCCCCTTACCGGACGGCATTTTCGTCGGCGGGGTGTCGTCGCTGACGGCCGGGCTGCTCGTGCAGATGCTGGTCGCGGAGACGGTCCGGCTCCTGCTGGAGTCGGGGCACGAGCCGCCGGTGTACGTGTCGAACAACGTGCCGGGCGGCCACGAGCGCAACAGCAGGATCGAGGCGCTGTACGCGGGCCGGATCCGCCGCACGGCCAGCTAGTGCGGCACGTCAGACCATGTACTGGTCGTGCTCCGCGAGGAACTCGGTGTACTCCTCGTCGCCGAGCTGGCGACCCGTCCTGACGATCTCCGCCAGCTCGGTGAAGTACTTCTCCCTCGGGGCGCCCGGGGCGAAGAGGATCAACATCGAGGCGGGCTCGTCGCTCTCGTTGCGGAACGCGTGGATCCCGTTTGGCGGGACGTACAGGTAGTCGCCCCTGACCGCGGTGACCCAGTTCGCCCCGTCGAACAGGCTGACGGTGCCGTCGAGCACGTAGAAGCTCTCCGAGAACGTCTTGTGGTAGTGCGCGGCGGGGCCGCCCGCCTCGGGGACCATGTCCCACTGGAAGAGTCCGAAGTGGCCGTCGGTCAGGTCACCCGTGGCCAGGAACCTGGTCCTGGTCCTCGGACCGTCCAGCTCGGGTGGGGTCGCCACCGGGCGGTACGTGGCGTTGATCTCACCTGTGAAGGTCATGTCTGCGATAGTAACTTCACCATGTACATCCTTCTGAGCTGCGCGGTCTCGCTCGACGGGTACCTCGACGACGCCACCGACGAGCGGCTCGTGCTCTCCAACGCCGCCGATCTCGACCGGGTGGACGCCGAACGCGCCGGGGTGGACGCGATCCTGGTGGGGGCCAACACGATCCGCCGCGACGACCCCCGGCTGTCGGTCCGGTCGCCTGCGCGGCGCGCGGCCCGGGAGGCGATGGGCAAGGCCGCCACCCCGCTCAAGGTGATCCTGTCCACTGGGGACCTGCCCTCGGGCGCGGCCTTCCGCGCGGACGGCGAGTCCCTGGTGACCTCCGGGACGGTCGAGTCGGTGGTCGGGCAGCTCCACGCGCGGGGCGTCGACCGGCTCATGGTCGAGGGCGGCGGGCGGGTGCTCACCGAGTTCCTCACCTCGGGTCTGGCCGACGAGCTGCAGCTGGTCGTCGCCCCGTTCTTCGTCGGTGACTCGGCGGCGCCCCGTTTCGTCCACGACGGACGGTTCCCGTGGCACGCCGACCACCGCGCGACGCTGGCCACCGCGTCGGCGATCGGGAACGTGGTGCTGCACCGGTACCTGCTGAGCGTCGGGGCCGTCGACCGGCACTGGCTGGCCCGCACGATCGAGCTGTCCCTCCGTTGTCCCCCCTCCACCACGGCGTTCAGTGTCGGGGCGGTCGTCGTCGACGCCTCGGGCGACGAGATCGCCTGGGGCTACTCCCGGGAGACCGACGACCTCGTCCACGCCGAGGAGTCCGCGCTCGCCAAGCTCGCCCCGGACGACCCCCGGCTGCCGACCGCCACGATCTACAGCTCGATGGAACCCTGCAGTGGGCGCAAGTCCCGGCCGAGGACGTGCAGCACGCTGATCCGGGACGCCGCCATCCCCCGCGTGGTCTTCGCCTACCGCGAGCCGTCCACGTTCGTCGACGGCGAGGGCGCCGAGGAGCTGACGGCCGCCGGGGTGACCGTCGTCGAGTACCCCGACCTGGCCGACCAGGTCCGCGACGCGAACCGCCTTCAGCTAGGCGGGTAGGGACAGCAGGCCGGCCAGCGTGGTGGGGCCGCCACCCGGCCACGAGAGGATGCCGGGCAGTCCGGGCTGAGCCTGTTGCGGCGCCGGGGTCCGCGTCGGCACCTCCACCGGTTTGCCGCCGTACGGGGCGTTCTGCGAGCCGCGGACGCCGATCGGGCTGCCCGGCGGCTCCGCGCAGTACGCCTGCTCGTTCACCGGCACGTCCGTGGTCTCGTTGGCACCGCGCTGTTGTGTGCCCTCGTAGCCCTTCGTGCAGGACAGCGGGTCGAAGAACGTCAGCACCAGGCCGAGGTGACCGGTGCCGTCCGGGTTCGCGCCGGGTGCCGTCGCGGTGATCATCGGGAACGCCACCAGCAGGTTCTCGATCGCGTCCGTACGGGTGGAGGTGATCTGCATGGTGGTCAGCAGGTTCGCGATGATCACGCCGAGATCCTGGCCCGAGTCGCGAAGGAGGTCGTTGACCTGTACGGCGACCATCGGGGTCACGTCGATCAGGCGGCGCAGGTCCGGGTTCGACGTCTTGAGCTGGTCGGTGATCAGCCGCAGGTTCGTGCTGTAGTCGAGGATCTGTTGCGACTGCTCGGCCTGCGTGTCCAGCACCACCCGGCCGTTCGCCAGCAGCGACGTCGTCTGCGGCAGGTGCGCGCTCGCCGTCGACGTCAGCCTGCCCGCGCTGTCCAGCAGCACCTGCAGTGCCGGGCCGGAGTTCTGGAATGCGAGGTACAGCTCGTCGACCGTGGTGCGCAACGAGTCCGCCGGGACGCTCTGCACCAGACCGTCCAGATTGGACAGCAGGACCTCCGGGCCGGACGGGGTTCTGGTGCGGGCCACCGGGATGACCGAACCGTCGGCCAGGTAGGGCCCCTTGTCGTGGTCGGGTTGGAGGTCGACGTACTGCTCACCCACGGCGGAGCGGTTCGCGACCACGGCGCGTGCCGAGGCGGGGATGGGTGGGGCTTCGTCCTCGATGTCCAGGATCACGTCGACGCCGGTGTCCGACAGGACGAGCCGCTCGACCCGGCCGACCGTCACACCTCGGTAGGTGGCCTCGGCGTTCGGGAAGATGCCGCCGGACTCGGCCAGCTGCACCACCACGCGGTAGCCCCGCGCGCCGAACAGCCGGTCCAGCCCCGCGTACGTGCCGCCGACGTACACGATGCCCATCACCGCGATCAACGCGAAGACGAACAGTCGGATCTTCGTGCCGCGCAACAACATCAGTGCCCACCACCCAGCAGCGACCCCAGCAGCCCGGTCAGTCCGCCCGGGGACGTGTCCGCAGGCGGCGCGGGCAGTGTCGGCAGTGGCAGCAGCGGCTGGTCCTGCTGGGTCGGTCCCGGCGTCGGTGTGAGGCCGGGCAGCGGGATCAGTGGCGTGCTCGCGTTCTGGATGGTCCGCAGCAGCCCGGAGAGGTCGAGGTCGAACTTGACGTCCACGTTCACGTAGTCGCCCTTGACCGTGTTGAGGAAGTAGTCGGTGAACGGGTAGGTCACCAGGAACTGCAACGAGTTCGGCAGGTCCGCGCCGGACTTCGCGAGCTGCTGGAGGATCGGGGCCAGCAGTCGCAGGTCGTCGGCGAGGTCGTCGCGGCTGCGGTTCACCGTGTCGACCGCCACGTTCGACAGGTTCTCCAGCGCGTTCAGCATGGTCACGAGCTGGTCCCGCTGCTCGTTCACCACCGCGAGGCCCGGGCCGAGCTGGTCGAGCGCGACCCTGATGTCGTCGGTCTGCGCGGCGAGGTTCGTCGAGAGGCGGCCGAGCGCGTCGATCGCCTTGGCGATGTCGTCCTTCTCGCCGTCCAACGTCCTCACCACGGTGTCTATGTTGGACAGCGTGGCGCGCAGCTCCGGCTCGTTGCCGTTCAGCGCCTGGTTGACCTCGTCCACGATGGACGACAGCTGTCCGATGCCGCCGCCGTTGAGCAGCAGCGACAACGCGCCGAGGACCTCCTCGATCTCCGGGTTGCGGTTCGTGCGCTCCAGCGGGATGACCGCGCCGTCCTCCAGCGTGCCCTCGGCCGCGTTCGGCGTCCGCAGCTCCACGAACTTCTCGCCGAGCAGCGACGACTGCCGCAGCTCGGCGCTGGCGTTGGCCGGCAGGTGCACGTCGCCGTTCACCAGCATGGTCACGACCGCGGTCCGGTTGTCCCGCGCCAGCTCGATCTCGTCGACCCGTCCCACGGCGACGTCGTGGACCTTGACCCCCGCGTGTGGCACGAGGTCCAACACGTCCCCGAAGTGCGCGACGACCCGGTACGGGTGGTCGCCGAGGTCCGCGCCGCCGGGCAGCGGCAGCTGGTACATGCCGGAGAACCCGCCGGAGCTGCTGCAGCCCGCGAGCAGGAAAACCATGGCCAGTACGAGGAAGCGTCTCATCGGCCACCTGCCGGTGCTGCGGCGCCGAGGTCGACGAGCGGGATCGGCAGCGGCGGGAGCTGTCCGGAGGTCAACGCACCGAGCGCCTCCGCCGGGGTCGGCAGCTTGAGGGTGCCGTCCAGGTACGGGGCCAGTTGCGTGCACAGGTCGCTCAGGGTCTTCGGCAGCTGCACGGGGGTCGCGGACTTGATCGTGCGGCACAGCAGCATGACCGGTGGGTAGGTCAGCTCGTTGAGGTTGCCCCGGATCGCGAACGACGCGGACGCGGCGTCGTAGGTGTTCAGGAAGTTCGACATGGCGAGCGGCGCCACGTCGAGGATCTCCGCGACGGCCGCGCGCTGGTCGACGAGTGCCTGCGTCACACCGGTCAGCTTGTCCACATTGGACGACAGGAGGTCCTTGTTGTCGGCGATGAAGGCCTGCACCTCGGTGAGCGAGGTGCCGAGCGAACTCAACACGGTGCCGAGGTCGTCGCGGTCGTCGGCCAGGTAGCCGCTCACGTCCGCGAGCCTGTCGTTGAAGTCCCGGACCTGCGCGTCGCTCTCGGCGAGTGCCGTGGTGAACGTGTTGAGGTTGTCCACGGTCGTGAACAGGTCACCACGCGAGTCGGCGAGGACCGAGGACGCGTCGGACAGCTGCTTCATCGTCTGGTTGAACAGCTCGCCGTTGCCCGCCAGGTTCGCCGCGGCCGTGTCGAGCACGTTCGACAGCGCGCCGTCCTTGTTGGCGCCGTTGGGACCCAGCGCGGTCGCGAGGTCGTTGACGCTGTTGGTCAGGTCGTCCAGCTCGACGGGCGTCGCCGTGTCGTCGAGCGGGATCACGGTGCCGCTCTTCATCAGCGGGCCCGACTCGTACGCGGGTGTCAGCTGCACGTACCGGTCGCTGACCAGTGACGGCGCCACCACGACCGCCTGCGCGCCCGCCGGGATCTCGATGCCGTCGTCGACGGCCATCTCGACCCGCACCCGGTCGCCCTGCGGCGTGACGGACGTGATCCGCCCGACTCCGATGCCGAGCACCTTCACCTCGGAACCCGAGTACACGCCCACGGTCTTCGCGAAGTAGGCGGTGATCTTCGTGCCGCTCTGGCCCGTCGTGACCCACCACAGCGCGAAGGCGACGATCAGCGCCAACGCCAGCGCACAGGTGACGGCGAGCGCGGCCCTGCGGCTCGACCGGCTCTCCGACAGCATGGCCCGCACGTTCACCGGCCACCCCCCGTGTAGGCGAGCGGGGGCTCGCAGCCCTGCGGGTTGATGTCGAAGATCCCGAGATCCGTCGTGGGTGGCAGCAGGCCGCAGATGTAGCCCTCGAACCAGCGCCCGTTGCCGACGACGTTGTTGAACATCCGCACGTACGGCGCGAGCGAGTGCAGGCTCTTGCTCAGGTTCTCCTGGTTGTCGGACAGGATCGTCGTGACCTTGTCCAGATCGTCCAGCGTCGGCCGCAGCAGCTCCTGGTTGTCCGCGACCAGGCCGTGCAGCTCGTTGGCGAGGCTGGTCGTGCCGGTCAGCAGCGCGTGCACGGCCTCCCTGCGGAACTGCAGCTCCCCCAACAGGAGCGACGCGTCGCTGAACAGCTTCTTCAGCTGCTCGTCGCGGTCGGCGAGCGTCTGGCTGAACCCGGCGGTGTTGGCCAGCAACGTGCGCAGCTGTTCGTCCCGGGTGGACAGCACGGACGAGATCTGCGACAGTCCGGTGAGCGTGTCCCTGATGTGCTGCGGGCTGTTGGCGAACGTGTCGGACAGCACCTGGAAGCCCTGTGCCAGCTGGGTCGTGTCGATCTGGTCGACGGTCTGGGAGAGCTTGCCGACCGCCGGCACGATGTCGAACGGCGTGCGTGTCCTGCTGACGGGGATCGCGGTGTTGGCGCTCTGCGGTTGGCTGCCTGCCGAGGAGACCGCGAGGTACTTGTCCCCCAACAACGTCTTGATCTCGATCGACACCGTGCTCCGGTCGCCCATGCTGACGTCCTTCACCCGGAAGTCGACGACCACCTTGTTGCGGGCCAGCTCGACACTGCGCACCGCGCCGACCTTCACCCCGGCGAGCCGCACCTCGTTGCCGGGCCGCAGTCCGGCCGACTCGCGGAACTCGGCCGTGTACGTGGTGCCACCGCCGATGATCGGCAGGTCGTCGGAGTTGAACGCGACCAGGAGCCCCAGCACGACCAGCACGAGCGTGACCGCACCGACGGCCGCCTGGTCCCTGTCCTTCAGTCGTTTCACGGCCGCTCCTCACCCGCTCCGTGGTGCCGGAACGCTCCGCAGGCTCCGCTACACCGGCACCCTCCGCGGGTTCGGTGCTGCCGAGAGTGCTGATGGTTTGCTCCGCAAGCTCCGCTCACTACTGGCACCTCTCCGCCATCGGTGTGCCAGGTATGGGGATCAGCGGCAGGTCCACCGAGATCCCCAGGTCGGACACGCCGACCCGGCCGGACATGCTGCAGAGGTAGTAGTTGTACCAACCGCCGTAGCTGGAGACGCGGTTGATCGTCTCGACCTTGTGTGGCAGGCCGGCGAGGAACGTGTCCACCGTGTCCCCGTGGTCGGCGAGGGTGCCCGCCAGGGTGCCGAGTGCCGCGATGTCGTCCTTGAGCGGTGGCCGCACCGACGACAGCAGCCCCGAGGTCGCCGAGGTGAGATCACCGAGCGCGCTGATCGCGGTGCCGATCGAACCCCGCTGCTGGGCGAGGCCGGTGGCGAGCTGCTGGAGCTGGTCGATGAGCCCGCCGACCTCGGTCGTGCGCTCGTTCACCGTGGTGAGCACGGTGTTGAGGTTGTCGATGACCTGGCCGATCACCTGGTCCTTGCTCGCCACGGTCGACGTGAGCGACGCGGTGTGCGCGAGCACGCTGTCGATCGTGCCGCCCTCGCCCTGCAGCACCTGGATCAGCTCACCCGCGAGCTTGTTCACGTCCTCCGGGTTCAACGCCTGGAACAGGGGCTGGAAGCCGTTGAACAGCTGGGTCAGGTTGAGTGCGGGCTGCGTGCGGTCGAGGGGGATGGTGTCCCCTGCCCGCAGCACCGCGTTCGTGTCACCGCTGCCGAGGCCGAGCGACACGTACCGCTGGCCGATCAGGTTGCGGTACTTGATGGTCGCGGTGACCGTGCGCGGCAGCTCGCGTCCCGACTCGACCTCGAACCGCACGTCCGCGTACTTGTTCTCCGCCACCGAGATGTCACTGACCTGACCGATGCGCACGCCGGACATGCGGATGTCGTCGCCCACGTTCAGACCGGTCGCGTCACTGAACCGTGCGGTGTAGCCGGTGGTCGGGCCGAGCGTGGTGTTGGCGATCGTGAGGCCCAGCAACGCGGTCAGCGTGACGGTGACGACCGCGAACACGATCATCTTGACCAGCGGCCCGACGAAGTTCCTCATTGGACGCTCACCTCGGTCCCACGGAACAAAGGCCCCACCAGCAGGGAACTCCAGCCGGGCACCTGCGACGGCTGAACCCCGAGGCCAGGCGCGACGAGTACGGCGATCAGCTGCTGCTCTGCGGGGCTGTTGGCGATCCTCGGCTCGCTCCCCGCCGACTGCGGCAGCGTGTTCGGGAAGTCCTGCGGCCGGTCGTTGTGCGGTGCGGGCGGCTTCGACGAGCCGTCCGCCAGCCCACCGCCCTCCGGGTACTGGGGGAACACCGCGGGCGGGTGCGCGACCGGATAACACCGCGGCCCGCGTTTGTCGTCGTAGCGCGGGGTGTCGACGCCGGGCACGTACTTGCCCCGGCTCGCGGTGATCTCGATCGTCACGCGGGTGACGTTCGGGTGGTCGGTGCCCTTGCCGAAGGCCGCGTCCGCGTTCGGGATCGCGTCGACGAGCTGCTTGAGCAGGCAGGGATACTCGGGTGCGTACTTGGCCAGCACGTCCAGAGTGGACTTCGAGGTGCTGGTCAGGCCGATGATGTTGTCCTTGTTGGCGGCCAGGAAGTTGCCGAGGTCGATCGACGCGTTGGTCAGGTCGGCGTACAGGTCCTGGAGCCGACCCCGTTGCTCGACCACGGTCTGGGTCGTGACGGTCAGGTCCCGCAACGCCGTCAGCAGCTCGGGACCCGCCTGCGCGTACGTGTCGGCGACCTGCGCGAGCCGCTGGATGTCCGCCTGGACGTCCGGCAGCGACGGCTCCAACTGTCCGAGGTACTGGCCGAGCTGCACGAGCGTGTCCCCGAAGTCCTTGCCCTGTCCCGACAACGCGGTCGACATGGCGGTGAGCGTCGCCGACAGCTTCTCCGGCTGGACGGCCTGGAGAACGGGCATGAGGTTGTCGAGCACCTGCTCGATCTCCACGGCCGAGCTGGTGCGGTCCTGCCCGATCACGTCGTGCTCACGCAGGCGTCCGTCAGGAGCGGACGGGAACTGCAGTGCCACGTAACGTTCGCCGAACAACGTCTTCGGCAGCAGCCTGGCGGTGACGTTGCCGGGGATCTGTCCGATCTGGTCGGGATCCATGGCGAGGTCGAGGATCGCGTGGTCGCCGTCGGGCCGGATGCTCCGCACCTCGCCGACGATAATCCCGCGCAGCTTGACGTCCGCGCCGGTGCGCAGCTGGTTGCCGACGTGGTCGGTCTCCAGCGTCACCGGCACGACCGGGGTGAACGTCTTGCGG
Source organism: Actinophytocola oryzae (assembly GCF_004364325.1). GTDB lineage: Bacteria > Actinomycetota > Actinomycetes > Mycobacteriales > Pseudonocardiaceae > Actinophytocola > Actinophytocola oryzae. The sequence continues at coordinate 485,164 of NZ_SOCP01000005.1, forward strand.
TAGAAGGCGATCGACCCCGCGACGAACAACGCGGCGATGACGAGGAAGACCAACCCGTACAGCTGGTAGCGGAGTCGTTGGCTCATCCGGCTATCCGCACTGTCGTCGTGGCGCCCCAGATCGCCAGCGAGAGGAAGAAGTCCAGCAGCATCTGCACGACGATCGCCGCGCGCACCGCCCTACCCACGGCGACCCCCACTCCGGCGGGACCACCACTCGCGGTGTAGCCGTAGTAGCAGTGGACGAGGATCACGACGACGCTGAACACCATCACCTTGAGGAACGACCACAGCACGTCCTCCGGCGGTAGGAAGAGATGGAAGTAGTGGTCGTAGGTGCCAGACGACTGGCCGTAGAACCACACGGTCACCTGCCGCGACGCCACGTACGAGGCCAGGAGCCCCACCAGGTACAGGGGAACCACGGCGGCCACCGCGGCGATCACCCGCGTGGTGACGAGGTAAGGCAGGCTCGGCACCGCCATCACCTCGAGCGCGTCGATCTCCTCCGAGATCCGCATCGCGCCGAGCTGCGCGGTGAACCCGCACCCGACCGTCGCCGACAGCGCGAGCCCGGCCGCGAGCGGCGCGACCTCACGGGTGTCGAAGTAGGCGGCGATGAAGCCGGTCAGCGCGGACGTGCCGAGCTGGTTGAGTGCCGAGTAACCCTGCAGACCGACGATCAGACCGGTGAACACGGTCATGCCGATCATCACCCCGAGCGTGCCGCCGATGACCGCGAGCGCGCCCGACCCGAAGAACACGTCCGACAGCAGCCGGAGGATCTCGCGCGGGTAGTGCGCGAGCGTGCGGGGCACCCACGCGAGCACGCGGGCGTAGAAGGCGAGCTGCTGGCCCAGCGTGGCGAGACCGTCCAGCGGCTGGTTCGCGACCGCCACTATCCGCGACGGCGCTTTCTCCGGTATGTCCACTGTGGCCATCTACGTCACATTCCCTTCGGGGGAACGATCTGCAGGTAGATCCCCGTGATCACCACGTTGATCAGGAACAGGAGCAGGAACGTGACGACCACCGTCTGGTTCACCGCGTCCCCGACTCCCTTGGGGCCGCGACCGGGATTCAGCCCGCGGTAGGCCGCGACCGTGCCCGCGACGAACCCGTACAGGACCGCCTTGAACTCGGACACCCACAGGTCGGACAACTGGGCCAGTGCGTTGAACGACGCCAGGTACGCGCCCGGTGTCCCGCCCTGCATCACGACGTTGAAGTAGTAGCCGCCGACCACGCCGACGACGCTGACGAGCCCGTTGAGCAGCACCGCCACAATGGTCATACCGAGCACGCGCGGCACGATCAGCCGCTGGACCGGCGACACCCCGAGGACCTCGAGCGCGTCGATCTCCTCGCGGATCGTGCGGGAGCCGATGTCCGCGCACATGGCGGAGCCGCCGGCACCCGCGACGAGCAACGCCGTGATCAGCGGGCTCGCCTGCTGGATGATCGCGAGGGCCGAGGCGGCGCCGGTGAACGACTGCGCGCCGATCTGCTGGGTCAGCGACCCGAGCTGCAGCGCGATGACCGCGCCGAACGGGATGGACACGAGGGCGGTGGGCAGGATCGTGACGCTCGCGAAGAACCAGCACTGCTGGATCAGCTCACGCCACTGGAAAGGGCGCCGCGGCGTGTTCCTGGCTATCTCCCACGCGAGCGTCGACATCCGACCCACCTGGGCGAGGGCACGCACAGGCGCGACGCGTCCGCCGGCTCCAGTGCTCAATGCCATCACCCTGTGGTCTAACGAGTAGGAACCGCTGGGGTTACCCGAAACTCGACAGCGAATGTGCCGCGGTCACGCCGCCGTCCGCGACGAACTCCGCGCCGGTGCAGTAGCTGCTCTCGTCACTCGCGAGGAACAGCACCAGCTGCGCGACCTCGTCCGGCTGCCCCACCCGTTTCATGGGCACCCGCTTGCCGATGTAGGTGAGATCGACCGGTTGGCCGCCGAGTGCCGCTGGCAGCATCCCGGTCTCGATGCAGCCCGGGTGCACGGAGTTCACCCGCACGCCCTTGTCCGCCAGCTCCAGCGCGGCGACCTTCGTCATGCCGCGGACGGCGAACTTGCTCGCCGCGTACGCGGTCAGCATCGGCGTCGCGTTCAGTCCATCCACAGAGGACACATTGATGATCGACCCGCCACCTGCCTCGACCATCCCCGGCACGACGGCACGCATGCCGAGGAACGTGCCGACCTGGTTGATCTGGATGACGCGCTGGTAGTCGGACAGCTTCATATCCCGCAGTGGCGAGAAGTGCAGCACGCCCGCGTTGTTGACCAGCACGTTCGGCGGCCCGTAGACCTCACGCACCTCGTCGACCGCGGCGGCCCACTCGTCCTCGTCGGACACGTCGAGGTGGCGGTAGTGCGCGCCCAGCTCTTCGGCGAGCGCCTTGCCGTCGTCGTCATTCACGTCGCCGACGACGACCTGCGCGCCCTCCGCCACGAACCGCCGCGCCGCTGCGGCACCCTGCCCGCCCGCGGCACCCGTGACCAGTGCGATCTTCCCCGACAACCGTCCCACGTCAGCCCTCACATCAACTCGTCGCCGAGCGGCATCAGTACCGTCTTCAGTTCCGTGTACGCCTCGAACGCGCTCTGCCCGCCCTCGCGTCCGAGACCCGACTCCTTGAACCCGCCGAACGGCAGGTGCGGCTCGATCTGGAAGCCGTTGATGCCGACCGTGCCTGCCCGCAGCCGCCTGGCCAGCCGGAACGCCCGGCGACCGTCCGTGGTGTACGCCGAGGGACGCCACTTGCCGCCGACCAGCAGCAGTCCGTCCCGGAGTCCGACCTCGTCGCGACGGGAACGCAGACTCAGCGTCACTGTTCCTCCTCGAGCGACATCAGGTCGGTGGCGGCGAAGGTCCTGCCGGCGTCGCGCCCGGCGAAGTACGCGCCGACCGCGGTGTCCAGCGACTGCGGAGTCCACTGTGGATCGTCGAAGCGGGCCTCGACGGTCGGTGGCGCCAGCAGGGCGACCATCCCGCCGTACACCACGAACACCTGGCCGCTGATGGTGCCCGCGGCAGGGGTGGCGAGGTAGGCGACGAGTGGCGCGACGTGGTCCGGGGACAGGGGATCCACGTCGCCGGGGGGCGCCACCCCGAACACGGCCGCCGTCATGGCGGTCCGCGCCCGTGGGCAGATGGCGTTGGCCCGCACGCCGTATCGCGCGAGCCCCCGTGCCGTCGCGACGGTCAGCGCGACGATGCCGGCCTTGGCGGCCGCGTAGTTCGGCTGGCCTTCCGACCCGAACAGGAACGCCTCCGACGAGGTGTTGACCACACGCCCGTACGTCGTCCCGCCCGCCGCCTTCGCCTGGGCACGCCAGTACGCGGCGGCGTTGCGGGACAACAGGAAGTGGCCACGCAGGTGTACGCGCAGCACGAGGTCCCACTCGTCGTCGGACATGTTGAAGAGCATCCGGTCCCGCAGCACGCCGGCGTTGTTCACGAGGACGTGCAGCCCGCCGAAGCGCTCGACCGCGGTCGCGGTGATCTCCCGCGCGACGGCCGAGTCGGACACGTCACCCCGGACGAACACCGCCTTGGCGCCGATCGCCGCCAGCTCGTCGACCACGCCGGTGTCGGCGATGTCGTTGATCACGAGGTCGGCACCCGCACGGCCCAGCGCGAGCGCCTCGGCCCGGCCGAGACCCGCGCCGGCTCCGGTGACGACGGCGACTTTTCCTTCGAGGCTCAGGGACATTGGTCAGAACACCACAATCTGGCGGATCACGTTGGCTCCCTGTCTGAGCGCCTGCAGGGCGTCGTTGACCTCGTCGAGCGTGATCCGCCTGCTGATCATGCCCTCGAGGTCGAGCCGGCCCGCCCGCCACAGGGAGATCAGGCGCGGGTAGTCGCGACGCACGTCCGCGCCGCCGTAGAACGAGCCGAGCAGCCGCTTGTCGTGCAGGAACAGCTCCTGCGCACTGAACTCGACCATGGCGTCACCGCGCCCGGCGCCGACCACGACGACCGTGCCGCCGCGACGGCTGTTGTCCCACGCCGCGCGAATGGTCGCGGGCGCGCCGACCACGTCGAAGGCGTAGTCCCAGCCCTGTGACTCGGTCAGCGACACCCGCAGCCCGGCGACCTCGTCGGGGGTGACGGCATGTGTGGCGCCGAAGTGCCTGGCCGTCTCGTGTTTCTCGACGACGGGGTCCACGGCCACGATCTGGGCCGCGCCCGCGAGCCGGGCGCCCTGGATGACGGAGATGCCCACGCCGCCGCAGCCGAACACGAGGACTGTCGATCCCGGCTCGACCCTCGCCGTGTTGACGACGGCACCGACGCCGGTCATGACCCCGCACGCGACCAGCGCGGCGATCTCGAACGGCACGTCGTCCGCGATCCTGACCGCGCCCTCGACGGGCACGACCAGCTCCTCGGCGAACGTCCCGGTGCCCGCGTAACCGAACACGGGTGTGTCGCCCATCGCGAAACGCGGGTTCACGAACGCGGCGACCGTGTGGACCGCGCAGAGGTGACGCCTGCCGCCGACGCAGTTCACGCACGTGCCGCAGGGCGGGACGAACGTGAGGACGGCGTGGTCGCCGACCGCGAACTCGGTGACGTGTGAGCCGATCTCGGCGATCTCGCCCGCGCCCTCGTGGCCGATGATGCCCGGCGCCAGTGCGGGGAGCGTGCCGTCCATGGCCGACACGTCGCTGTGGCAGACGCCGGTCGCCCTGACCCGGATGCGGACCTCACGAGGGCCGACGGCGGCGGTGGTGACGTCGTCACGCAGCTCGAGCTCCGTGTCGCCGATCTGGTTGAGAACCGCCGCCTTCATTGCCGGACCTCCTCAGTTGGCTCGGACTCTAGTACATTCCTAGAACGTGTTCTAGTCGCGAGCGGAGCAAGCCGGCAGGCACCGCGAGCGGGCGAGCGGAGCGAGCCGATGACACAGGAGGTTGGATGCACATCGCCTACACGCCCGAGCAGGAGGCGCTGCGACGCGAGCTGCGGGCGTACTTCGCCCAGTTGATGACCCCTGAGCGGCTCGACGCGCTGGCCAGCGGAGGGGACTACGGCGACGGCGACGTGTACAAGGAGGTCGTGCGCCAGATGGGCGCCGACGGCTGGCTCGCGATCGGCTGGCCGGAGGAGTACGGCGGCCAGGCCCGTCCGATGCTCGACCAGCTCGTCTTCACCGACGAGGCGGCCGTCGCGGGGGCGCCGGTGCCCTTCCTGACGATCAACACGGTCGGCCCGACGATCATGAAGTTCGGGACCGAGAACCAGAAGCGGTTCTACCTGCCGCGCATCGCGGCGGGCGAGCTGCACTTCTCGATCGGCTACTCCGAGCCGGAGGCGGGCACGGATCTCGCGTCGCTGCGGACCAGGGCCGTCCGTGACGGGGACGAGTTCGTCATCAACGGACAGAAGATGTGGACGTCGCTGATCCAGTACGCGGACTACGTGTGGCTCGCGTGCCGGACCGACCCGGACGCGCCCAGGCACAAGGGTCTCTCGATGATCATCGTGCCGACCGACGCACCCGGCTTCTCCTGGACGCCGGTGCGGACGATGTCCGGGCCGACCACGAGCGCCACCTACTACGAGGACGTGCGGGTGCCGGTCGGCAACGTGGTGGGCGAGCTGAACCGCGGCTGGCCGCTGATCACCAACCAGCTCAACCACGAGCGTGTCGCACTGACGTCGTCGGCGCCGGTCCGCGAGGCACTGCGCGCCGTGCGGGAGTGGGCGCAGCAGACCAAGCTGCCGGACGGACGCCGGGTGATCGACCAGGAGTGGGTGCAGGTGCACCTCGCCCGCGTGCACGCGAAGGCGGAGTTCCTCAAGCTCGTCAACTGGAAGATCGCCTGGGGTGTGGACAAGGGCCTCAGCCCGGCGGACGCGTCGGCGACGAAGGTGTTCGGCACCGAGTTCGCGACCGAGGCCTACCGCCTGCTGATGGAGGTGCTGGGGCCGCAGGCGTACGTGCGAACCGGGTCGCCGGGTGCGTTGCTGCGCGGGCGGATCGAGCGCATGCACCGTGCGTCGCTGATCCTCACCTTCGGCGGCGGGACGAACGAAGTGCAACGCGACATCGTGGCGGCCGTCGGTCTCGGCATGCCACCGGCGAAGAGGTGAGTGATGGACTTCTCCTTCGACGACGACCTCACCGACCTCGCGGAGCTGACCCGCACGATCGTCACCGACCACGTGACGCCCGCGCGGCTCACCGAGGTGGAGGCGACCGGCGACCGTTTCGACCGTGCACTGTGGACGGACCTGGCGAAGGCGGGCGTGCTGTCCGCGGCCCTGCCGGAGTCGGTCGGCGGCAGCGGGCTCGGACTGCTCGAACAGTGCGCGGTGCTCGTCGAGCTGGGACGAACGGTGGCGCCGGTGCCGTACCTGTGCTCCATCGTCCAGGCGGCCTCGGCCATCGCCGAGTTCGGCACGGACGCCCAGCGGGCCGAGTGGGCGGCACCCGCCGCGGACGGGAGGGTCGTCCTGACGGCCGCACTGTCCGAAGAGGTCGGTGACGACCCGACCGGACCGGCTGCCTTCGCGGAGCGTGCAGGTGCATCCGCACCCTGGCGTCTGCACGGAACAAAAGTCGCCGTCCAGGCGGGTCCGGTGGCGGATCTTTTCCTTGTGCCCGCCGAAACCGCCGCCGGCCTCACTGTGTTTCTCGTCACGCCCAACGACTTCGGCGTGGCCGTACACAGGCAGGAGATCGTCGACCGCGACAGTGAGGCATTGCTGGAATTATACAATGTGTCACTTGGCGAGGACCGTGTTCTCGGCACGGCCGGCAACGGAACGTCGGTTGTCGAATGGCTCGCGACACGGGGCACGGTCGGCCTTTGCGCGCTTCAGGCCGGTGTTTCCTCGGAGAGTTTGCAGCTGACGGCAAAGTATGCAACCAGCAGAGTGCAATTTGAACGTCCGATAGCGACATTTCAGGCGGTGGGACAGCGCCTCGCGGACTGTTACATCGACGCCGAGGCAATCCGTTTGACCCTGTGGCAGGCCGCTTGGCGAGTGTCCAAAAATCTCGCTGCCCAGACCGAGGTCGCCACCGCGAAGTTCTGGGCGGCCGACGGCGGGCACCGCATAGCGCATACGGCGGTGCACATTCACGGCGGCATGGGTATTGACGTGGACTACCCACTCCATCGATATTTTGTTGCCTCGAAACGCATCGAGTTCAGCCTCGGCGGCGCGACCACACAACTGCGCCGCATCGGCGCCACACTGGCCGCGGAGCCGGCCTAGAGAAGGAGGTTCGCATGACCGCGCCTGGGGATCCGGTCCCCACCGTCACCGAGCTGTTGCTCGCGCGCGCGGACGATGCGAACCCGGGCCTCGCGTTCGAGGACCAGCGGTGGTCCTGGAAGGAGCACGTACGGGAGTGCGCCGACCGGGCCGCGCTGCTCCGGTCCCTGCGCAGGCCGGGCCCGTTCCACGTCGGCGTGCTGCTCGACAACGTGCCGGACGTCTCGTTCCTCCTCGGCGGCGCGGCGCTCGCGGGCGCGGTGTTCGTCGGGCTGAACACGACCCGGCGCGGTGCCGCGCTGGTGCAGGACATCAGGCTGGCCGACTGCCAGCTCGTGATCACCGACAGCCGGTACGTCGAACTGTTACAGGGCCTGGACATCGGTGCCCGCGTGCTGGACATCGACTCGCCCGCCTGGCACGTGATGGCCTACCGGCACCAGTACTCGCCGCTCGAGGCCGCCCCCGCCGCCCCGGACGACCTGCTGATGCTGATCTTCACGTCCGGCACCAGCGGTGACCCCAAGGCCGTGCGCATCACACACGGGAAGGTCACCTGGCCGGGCGTCATGCTCGCGGAACGCTACGGGCTCGGCCCCGGCGACACGTGCTACGTGGCGATGCCGATGTTCCACTCGAACGCGGTCATGGCCGGGTGGGCCGTCGGCCTGGCAGCGGGTGCCCAGGTGGCGCTGCGCCGCAGGTTCTCGGCCAGCGGCTTCCTCCCCGACGTGCGGACCTACGGCGTGACGTACGCGAACTACGTGGGGAAACCGCTCTCCTACATCCTGAGCACGCCCGAGGCGCCGGACGACGCGACCAACCCGCTCAAGGTGATGTTCGGCAACGAGGCGAACCCACGCGACGTGGCCGCGTTCTCGCAGCGCTTCGGCTGTGTCGTGGTCGACGCGTACGGTTCGACCGAGGGCGGCATCTCGGTGGTCCGGCCACCCGACACCCCCGCGGGCTCGCTCGGCAGGCTGGACGAGCCCCTGGCGGTCCTCGACCCGGACACGGGCGCGGAGTGCGGGCGAGGGCAGGTCGGCGAGCTGGTGAACAAGTCCGGCGCGGGTATGTTCGCCGGCTACTACAAGGACTCGGCCGCCGACGGCGACCGCCTGCGGGACGGCAGGTTCTGGAGCGGCGACCTCGTCTACCGCGACGAGGACGATTTCCTGTGGTTCGAGGGCCGGACCAGCGAGTGGCTGCGGGTCGACGGCGAGAACCTGGGTTCCGCCCCGATCGAGCGGCTGCTGCTGCGCCATCCCTCGGTGGCCGAGGCCGCGGTGTACGCGGTGCCGGACCCGTCGTCGGGCGACCAGGTCATGGCCGCGCTGGTGTACCGGGGCGAGTTCGACCCGGTGGCCTTCGCGGAGTTCCTGCGCGAGCAGTCCGACCTCGGCCCGAAGCAGGCGCCCCGGTTCGTCCGGGTGACCGCGCGACTGCCCCGCACGGCGACGTACAAGGTGCTCAAACGCACGCTGTCGGCCCAGCGCTGGCGCACCCCGGACCCCGTGTGGTGGCGACCGGGTGCGGAGCTGGCGTACGAGCCGCTGACCCCGTCGAGCGATCCGATCCGGCTCGACTGGGGCGCCCGCTCCGTGCGACCCTGAGTCCATGCCTGACACACCGGAACCCGCATCCGCCGAGACAGAGACCCCAGCCGAGCAGGAGGATGTGAAGGCCGCGTTCCGAGCGGCACTGGAGCGCAAGCAGGCGAACAACCGCGCGGGCCAGGAGCACGCCGACGCCCGCTCGAAGGTGGACAACGCCCACGGCCCGGCCAGCGCGAAGCGCACCTTCCGCCGCAAGAGCGGCTGATCTACCTCGAGACGGGGGCCGACCGGTGAGGTCGGCCCCTTTCTCATGTCGCGGTCAGGCCGTGGAGCAGGTAGGCGCCCCGTCGGTGAGGGCACCGTCACGGGATCATGCGTTCGACCTCGACGCGGGGGAACCACTGCTCGGTCAGCTCGCGGTGCGGCTCGCCGGGGGTCAGACCGGTGGCGAGGAAGACGTGGCAGCGCTGGCCGGCGGTGCGGTTCGCCGGGTGGACGTGCCCACCAACCGCCAGTTCCTGGCCGTGCGGCCGGTCTCCTCCCGCAGCTTCCGCGCCCCCGGCTCTCACTTATGCACACGCATCGTGAACAGCAGGTAGGCGGCCAGTGAGGAGTCGTCCGTGATGACGCCTTCGCGGATCATCCGTTCGACCTCGGTGCGGGGGAACCACCGCTGGCGCATGTCCTGCTCGGTCAGCTCGCGGTGCGGCTCGCCGGGGGTCAGGTCGGTGGCCAGGAAGACGTGGAAGCACTGGTTGGTGATGCCGTGCGCGGTGTTGAGGTAGCCGAGGCGTGCCCAGGTCGCGGCCGTGAAGCCGGTCTCCTCGACCAGCTCCGCCGTGGCCAGCTCCTCCGGCGTGCCCGTCACCCCCTGGGGGAACCCGCCCTGCGGGAACTGCCACCGCCGCGCCCGCAGCGGGTAGCGGTACTCCTCGACCAGGTGGAAGCCGTCGTTCTCCAGGGGCAGGACCAGCGCGAAGTCCGGTTTGTCGATCACGGAGTAGATCCCGCGCGACCCGTCCTCGCGCTCGATCGCGTCCTCCCTCAGCGTCATCCAAGGGTTCTCGTAGACGACCTTCGAGGAGAGTGTCCTGATCGCGGTGGTGGGTTCGTCGCTGTCGCTCACGCCTTGAGTCTGGCGCGAGCCTCCTCGACCTCGGCCAGCAGGCTCGCCATGACCTCCGCCACCGGGCGGATCTCGTTCATCCTGCCGACGATCTGGCCGACCGGCATCGCGACGACCTCCGGGTCGCCGCCACGCATCATGCGGTGGTGTGCCTCGCTGACCAGCAGGTTCTGCAGCGGCATCGGCAGCGGTTCCGGCGCGTCCGGTTCGGCCCACGCCTGTGTCCACTTGTTCTTCAGCAGCCGCGCGGGCTTGCCGGTGTAGATCCTGGCCCGGACGGTGTCGCTGGAGGTGGCCCGCACCAACGCTGTCTGAACAGGACTGTCGCCGAGCTGGTACTCGGCCGTGGTGAGCCAGTACGAGCCCATCCACACGCCTGCCGCACCGAGTGCGTGCGCCGCGAGCACCTGACGGCCGCTGCCGATCCCGCCCGCGGCGAGCACCGGCACCCGGTCGCCGACCGCGTCGACCACCTCGGGGATGAGCACCATCGAGGCGATCTCACCGGTGTGCCCGCCCGCCTCGTAGCCCTGCGCCACCACGATGTCGACACCGTTCTCGACGTGCCTGCGTGCGTGCGCCGCGGTGCCCGCCAGTGCCGCGACCGGCACGCCGTGCTCGTGTGCCCGCTCGATCACGTCGACCGGCGGCGAGCCGAGCGCGTTGGCTATCAACGAGATGTTGTGCTCCATCGCGACGTCGACGTGCGCCCGTGCGACGGAGTGCAGCCAGCCGAGGACACCGGCGCTGGTGTCGTCGCCCGAAAGCGGTGGTACGCCGAGCTTCAGGAGTGTTCGCTCGACGAACTCCTTGTGCCCCTCGGGCACCAGCTCGGACAGGTCCTTCGACGTGCCCTCCTTCGGGATCGTCGCGGGCATCACGATGTCGACGCCGTAGGGCTTCCCGTCGGTGTTCTCGTCCATGAAGGACAGTGCCGCGTCGAGGTCGGCGGCGTCGTTGAACCGCACGCAGCCGAGCACACCCATCCCCCCGGCCCGGCTGATGGCCGCGGCAACGTGCTCGGACGGCGTGAACCCGAAGATCGGATGCTGGATACCGAATCGCTCAGACAGCGCTGATATGGTCGCTTCGTTCATCCGCCCAGCCGCCTCCTTCACTACGCTCCTGCGGTGACATTGGCCGCCTTCCAGGCAGGCTCGTGCTCCTCGGTGTGCCCCTTCGCCCAGCGGTAGTCCGGCTTCCCGCTCGGCGCGCGGCCGACCTCGTCCACGACCCAGACGCTGCGTGGCGTCTTGTAGGCGGCGAGCCGTGCCCGCACGTGCGCGTCGAGTGCCGCGAAGTCGATCTCCCGGCCCTCCCACGGCGCCAGCAGCGCCGCGACCCGCTGCCCGAGCCGCTCGTCCGGAACACCGACGACCAGCGCGTCGAAAACGTCCTCGTGGGACTTGAGCACGGCCTCGACCTCCTCGGGGAACACCTTCTCGCCACCGGTGTTGATCGAGACGTTTCCCCGGCCCAGCAACGTGATCGTGCCGTCCTCCTCCAGGCGCGCGTAGTCGCCGGGCACCACGTACCGTTCGCCGCCGACCTCCGCGAAGATCGTCGCGCTCTTCTCCGGGTCCTTGTAGTAGCCGAGCGGCACGAAACCGCCGCGTGCGAGCCTGCCGGTCTCGCCGGGCCCCACGGGGTTGTCGTCGTCGTCGATCACGATCGTCTTCGGGCCGCCCGCCACACGCGGGCCGCCGCTGCCCTGCTCGCCGCCCTTCATGATGATGCCGATGCCCTGGAAGCCCGACTCGGACGAGCCGATGGCGTCGGTGAGCACCACGTTCGGCACGGTCTCGAGGAACTGCTCCTTCACCGAAGGCGAGAAGAGCGCCGCGTGGCTGGAGATCGCCATCAGCGACGACGCGTCGTAGTCGCCCTCCTCGTAGGCGGCGAGCAGCGGTCGTGCCATGGCGTCGCCGACGATCGTCATGACCCTGACCTGGTGGCGCTGTACGGCCCGCCACACCTCGTGCGGGTCGAACTGCGGCAGCAGGACCACGGTGTCGCCCGCGAAGAGCGCGGGCAGGGTCGCCCACTGCGCGGCGCCGTGGATCAGCGGCGCGCACGGGAGACGGGTCATGCCGCTGGACTCGACGCCGCGCTGCGACTGGGTCCACTCGTCGGCCAGGTGCTCGCCGGAGTAGACGTCGATGCCGCCACCGAGCACGCGCCAGACGTCCTCGTGACGCCACATGACGCCCTTCGGGAAGCCCGTGGTGCCGCCGGTGAACAGGATGTAGAGGTCGTCGGCGCTGCGTTCGCCGAAGTCGCGGTCCGGGCTCTGGGCGGCCAGCGCGGGCTCGTACTCGGTCCCGCTGTGCGGCGCGTCCGTCCCGTCCTCGATGACGACCGTGTGGCGGACACGCGGCGTGTCCGGCAGCACCGCGGCTACCTTGTCGGAGTACCGCCGTTCGTGGACGACCGCGACGAGGTCGGCGTTGTCGAACAAGTATCGCAACTCGTTCTCGACATACCGGAAGTTCACGTTGACCGGTACGGCACGCAGCTTGTACACGGCGAGCAGCGTCTCGACGGCCTCGATGGAGTTGCGGCTGTAGAACCCGATGTGATCGCCGCGCCCGATGCCCTGTTCGGCCAGGTGGTGGGCCAGTTGGTTGGCACGCCCCTCCAGTTCCGCGAACGTCGCCGAGCGGTCGCCGCAGGCGATCGCGACTCGGTCCGGAAAGGCGTCGACTGCGTGCTCGAAGAGGTCCGCGATGTTGAGGGCCACGTGACCAAACTAGAACGTGTTATCGTTTCTGGCAATCCTTTCCTTGGAGGTGCGATGCCGGACTGCCTTGTCGAGCAGACCGACCATGTACTGGTCGTGACGATGAACCGCCCCGAGGCACGCAACGCCCTGTCCGGGGAGATGCTCAAGATCATGCTCGAGGCGTGGGACCGCGTCGACGAGGACGACTCGGTCCGCTGCTGTGTGCTCACCGGCGCGGGCGGTGCGTTCTGCGCGGGCGCCGACCTCAAGGCGATGACCCGCTCCCACCCCGGCGAGACGTCCTTCGACGCGGCACGCATCGAACCGCTGCTCAAGGGCCGCCGACTGACGAAACCACTGATCGCGGCGGTGGAGGGCCCGGCCATCGCGGGCGGCACGGAGATCCTGCAGGCGACGGACATCCGCGTCGCGGGCGAGAGTGCGCGCTTCGGGGTGTCGGAGGCACGCTGGGGCCTGTACCCGCTCGGTGGTTCCGCGGTGCGCCTCCCCCGCCAGCTCCCGTACACGCTCGCGGCGGACCTGCTGTTGACGGGCCGTCACATCCGAGCGGAGGAGGCCCGTCAGATGGGCCTGATCGGCCACGTGGTCCCCGACGGCGAGGCCCTGCCGAAAGCGCTGGAGATCGCGGCGGCGATCGCGGCGAACGGGCCGCTCGCGGTGCGCGCCATGCTCCGCACGATCCGCGAGACGGAGGGCATGCCCGAGAACGAGGCCTTCGCGGCCGATGCCAGGAACGGCATGGCGGTCTTCCGCAGCGCGGACGCGAAGGAGGGTCCGAAAGCCTTCGCGGAGAAGCGAAAGCCGGACTTCCAGGGCAGGTAGGGCTTTTCCCGCCGATGGGCGACCCCGAGGTATCGCCCATCGGCCGGTCAGATCGCCCGGTCGCGGTCCGCCCAGTACGGGTCCCGGAGCTTTCGCTTGTACAGCTTGCCGTTCGGGTCGCGCGGCAGCTCGTCGACGTAGTCGATCGACCTGGGGAGCTTGAACTTCGCCAGGCGTCCGGCCGCGAAGGACAGCAGTTCCTCGGTCAGGGCCTCGCTCGGCGCGGCGCCTTCCGCGGGCCGCACGACCGCCTTGATCTCCTCGCCCCAGTCCGGGTTCGGGACGCCGAACACCGCGACGTCCGCGACCTTCGGGTGGACCGCCAGCTCGTTCTCTATCTCCGCGGGGTAGATGTTCACGCCGCCGGAGATGATCATGTCGGCCTTGCGGTCGCACAGGTAGAGGTAGCCGTCCTCGTCCATGTACCCGATGTCGCCCAGGGTGAAGAGGTCGCCGACACGCGCGGCCTTCGTCTTCTCCTCGTCCTTGTGGTACTGGAACGACGACGTGCCCATGCGCATGTACACGAGCCCGGTCGTGCCAGAGGGCACCTCCTCGCCCGCGTCGTCGAGGACCTTCACGACCGAGTTGGGCCACGGACGGCCGACGGAGCCGGGCTTGCGGAGCCACTCGTCCGCCATGATCGTCGTGCCGCCGCCCTCGGTCGCGGCGTAGTACTCGACCACCACCGGGCCCCACCAGTCCAGCATCCGGCGCTTGACCTCGTTGGGGCACGGGGCGGCGCCGTGGATCATGCAGCGCAGCGAGGAGACGTCGTACTTCTCGCGCGCCTCGGCCGGGAGGTCCAGCAGGCGGTGGAACTGCGTCGGCACCATGTGGCTGTGGGTGACGTGGTACTTCTCGATCAGGCGCAGCATCTCCTCGGGGCGCCAGCGGTCCATCAGCACCGCCGTGTGTCCCAGTTGGACGGAGTTCGCCACGAAGTTCAGCACGGCCGTGTGGTAGAGCGGCGAGCCGCAGACGTGTACGTGGCCGTCGAACGGCGCCAGGCCGAAGATGCCGAAGAACCACGTCGCGGCGACGGGCACGTCGTCGGGGTCGGCACCCGTCAGCGGACGGCGAACCCCCTTGGGGCGGCCGGTCGTGCCGGACGTGTACAGCATCGGCGAGCCGGCTGTCCGCACGTCAGGGCGGCCGGTCTCCCCGGCCCCCAGTGACGACAGCGGTTCGAAGCCGGGGAGGTCGCCGACCGCGAAACCGCGGACGTCCGTGCGTGCCAGCGCATCCGTCGCCGTCTCGGCGAACCGCTCGTGGGCGATGAACGCCTTGGCGCCACTGTCCTCGATGAGGTACGCGACCTCCGCGCCGACCAGGTGCCAGTTGGCCATCACGACGTAGAGGCCGGTCTGGAACGCACCGAAGTAGACGGACACCAGGTCGATCCCGTTGGGCAGCAACAGGACGACGGCGTCACCAGGTTCGAGGCCCATCGCCTGGAACCCGCGGCCGTAGCGGTCGGCCGCGGCGGCCAGCTCGGCGTAGGTCACCTGCCTGCCGTCCGGATCGACCACCGCGGTCAGGTCGGGTTGCTCACGGGCGATGTTCCACAGTCCGATCGAGGCCACGGACCCAATCTAGAACGTGTTTCAGTTCTCGGCAAGGACCTCGGCCACTGTGCGCACCTGCGCGGCGTCCCGGCAGCCCACCATCAGCATGGTCACGCCCCGGTCCGCCCACTGCTTGACCTGCGCGCGAACCTGCTCGGCGGTGCCGATCATGGCCGTCTCGGCGATCAGCTCGTCCGGCACGGCAGCGGCGGCGTCGGCCTTGCGGCCCGCGCGGAACAGGGCGGTCACCTCGTCGACGACCTCGCCGTAACCCATGCGCCGGAACAGGTCCGCATGGAAGTTCTTCTGCTCCGCACCCATCCCGCCCGCGTAGAGGGCGATCACGGGGCGGTGCTTGTCGAACTCGGCGGCGGGGTCGCCGGTGACGGTGACGGTGACGCTGGCCGCGACCTCGAAGTCGGCCCGCGAGCGGCGCGCGCCGGGCCGCCTGAAGCCGTCGTCGAGCCAGGAGTTGTACTGGTCGGCGAGCTTGTCGGAGTAGTAGACGGCGAGCCAGCCGTCGGCGATCTCGGCGGCGAGCGCGACGTTCTTGGGGCCCTCGGCGCCGAGCCAGATGGGCAGGTCGGCGCGCAGGGGGTGGGTGATCGGCCGGAGCGACTTGCCGAACCCGTCGGCGCCTGCGCCGGTGTAGGGCAGGGGGTAGTGCGGCCCGGGGCTGGCGACGGGCGCCTCGCGTGCGAGCACCTGCCGGACGATGCCGACGTACTCGCGGGTCCTGGCGAGGGGCTTGCCGAACGGGGCGCCGTACCAGCCCTCGACGACCTGCGGCCCCGAGACGCCGAGCCCCAGGATCGCCCGGCCGCCGGAGAGGTGGTCGAGGGTGAGCGCGGCCATGGCGGCGGCGGTCGGCGTACGCGCGGAGAGCTGCGCGACGGCCGTGCCGAGCCGCACGTTCCGCGTCGCCGAGCCCCACCAGGCGAGCGGCGTGAACACGTCCGACCCCCACGACTCGGCCGTGAACACGGCGTCATATCCGGCGTCGTCCGCGGCAACGACCATCTCGGCCGCGTTGGCCGGCATGCCGGCACCCCAGTACCCGAGCTGCAGTCCAAGCTTCATGCCGGCATCGTAGAACGAGTTCCGGCCGACCACGGAGTACGAGCAGGCGCTCGCACACGCGCGGAAGAACCGCGACCTCGCCCACTTGTTCAAGACCCTCGAACACTGGCGCCGCGTAGCCCTGGTGCAGAGCAACCCGGTGGACTTCCCCGTGGGTCGGCGACCCCGTCAACAGCCGGAATCCCGACGGCGCCGTGCGGACTCATGCCTTCGGCACACACCACGAAGACCTCGTGACCTACCTGATCCTCAACGACCAACGTCGAGTAGATGCGCTGTCGGTACAGTGGCTTGGCTGACCTGGGGCACTTGCCCGGCAAAGTAGAACGTGTTTCACTCTGGGTGTGACCCAGGCACCGTTGTCAGCGCCACTCGACATTGGGTTCGACTACACCCGGTCGCTGGGACCGACGCTGAGCCGGTTTGTCACCGGGCTCGCCCAGCGGCGGATCCTCGGGGCTCGCGGGGCCGACGGGCGGGTGCACGTACCCCCACCCGAGTACGACCCCGTCACCTCGGAGCCACTCGGCGAGCTGGTCGAGGTCGGCCACACCGGAACCGTCACCACCTGGTGTTGGCAGCCGGAACCCCTTGCCGGGCAGCCACTCCAGCAGCCCTTCGCCTGGGCGTTCGTACTGCTCGACGGGGCGGACACACCCATGCTGCACGCCGTCGACGCACAGGACGTGCACACCGGCATGCGGGTGCGGGCGCGGTGGGCCGAGGAACGCGGCAACGGGATCCGGGACATCGCCTGTTTCGCGCCCGAGGCCGACGTGCCGGAGGTCGGCCCGGCACCCGCCGACGAGATCACCATGATCACGACGCCCGTGAACCTGAACTACACGCACTCCGCCTCACCTGAGGAAAGCCTCTACCTGCGCGGCCTCGCGGAAGGCAAGCTGCTCGGACAACGATGTCCCGCCTGCCAGAAGGTCTACATCCCACCGCGTGGCGCCTGCCCCACCGACGGCGTGCCCACCGAGGACGAGATCGAACTGCCCGACCGGGGAATCGTCACCACGTTCTGCATCGTGAACGTGCCGTTCCTCGGACAGCGGATCAAGCCTCCTTACGTGGCCGCCTACATCCTCCTCGACGGCGCCGACATCGCCTTCCTGCATCTCGTCCTGGGTTGCGACGCCAAGGACGTCCGCATGGGCATGCGGGTCGAGGCCGCCTGGAAGCCCCGCGACCAGTGGGGCACCACGCTCGAGAACATCGACCACTTCCGGCCCACCGGCGAACCGGACGCGCCGTACGACAGCTACGCGGGGCACCTATGAGCACGGACGTCTCCATTGTCTCCTTCGCGCAGGCGCCCAACGTGCGTGCGACCCACGGCACCACCAACGGTGTCGAAATGCTCGTGCCCATCATGAAAGAGGCACTCGACAACGTCGGACTGTCCAAGAAGGACATCGGCTTCTGGTGCTCCGGGTCGTCCGACTACCTGGCCGGACGCGCGTTCTCCTTCATCGCCGCCGTGGACGCCATCGGCGCGTTCCCACCGATCCACGAGTCACACGTGGAGATGGACGCCGCCTGGGCGCTCTACGAGGCCTGGGTGAAGATCCGGACCGGTGAGGTCGACACCGCGCTCGTCTACGGCTTCGGGAAGTCCTCCGCGGGCCAGCTGCGGCGAGTGCTCGCGCTCCAGCTCGACCCCTACACGGTCGGTCCACTGTGGCCTGACGCGGTCAGCATCGCGGGGCTCCAGGCACGACTCGGACTCGAGAAGGGCCTCTGGACCGAACGGGACATGGCCAACGTCGCCGTGCGCAGCCGGGCCGCCAACGCCAACGCCCAGGTCCACGAGCAGGTCACGGCGGACGAGCTGCTCGAACGGCCCTACCTCGCGGACCCGTTGCGCAAGCACGACTGCGCGCCCGTCACCGACGGCGCTGCCGTCGTCATCCTCGCGGCGCAGGACAAGGCCCGGGACCTGTGCGAGCGGCCCGCACGCATCGCCGGTATCCAGCACCGGGTCGAGTCGGCCCAGCTCGGCGCGCGGGACCTCACCACCTCACCGTCCACAGTGGCCGCTGCCAAGGCCGTGAACGTCGACGGGGTCACGCTCGCCGAGCTGCACGCGCCGTTCACACACCAGGAGATCCTGCTGCGCCAGGCACTCGGGCTCGGTGACGAGGTCGTGGTCAACCCCTCCGGGGGACCACTGACCGGGAACCCGATGTTCGCGGCCGGACTGGCCCGCATCGGCGAGGCCGCGTCCCGCCTGCGGCCCGGCGAGCGCGCCATCGCGCACGCCACGGCCGGTCCCGCGCTCCAGCAGAATCTGGTGTGCGTGCTCGAAGGAGGATCCTGATGGCGAAACAACGCGCCGCGGTCCTCGGTGTCGGTCAGACCCACCACCGCAGCAAGCGGCTCGACGTGACCATCGGCGGTCTGTGCCGCGAGGCGATCGACCGGGCGCTCGCGGACGCCGACCTCACGTTCGCCGACGTCGACGCGGTCGTGCTCGGCAAGGCACCGGACCTGTTCGAGGGCGTCATGATGCCCGAGCTGATGCTCGCGGACGCCATCGGCGCCACAGGAAAACCCCTGCTGCGCGTGCACACCGCGGGCTCTGTGGGTGGTTCGACGGCCAACGTCGCCGCCAGCCTCGTGCACGGCGGTGAGCACTCCCGCGTGCTGGCCGTGGCGTTCGAGAAGCAGTCCGAGTCCAACGCCATGTGGGCACTGTCGATCGGGATCCCGTTCAACATGCCCGTCGGCGCGGGTGCGGGCGGGTACTTCGCGCCGCACGTGCGGTCCTACATCCGCCGGTCCGGTGCGCCGCAGCACATCGGCTCACTCGTCGCGGTCAAGGACCGGCGCAACGGGGCCAAGAACCAGTACGCGCACCTCAAACAGGCCGACATCACGCTGGAGTCGGTGCAGGCGTCGGCCATGCTGTGGGACCCGATCCGCTACGACGAGACGTGTCCGTCCTCGGACGGCGCGTGCGCGATCGTCCTCGGTGACGAGAACGCCGCGAAGGGCAGGACGGCGGCGTGGATCCACGCGACCGCGATGCGGACCGAGCCGACGACGTTCGCCGGCCGTGACCAGGTCAACCCGCAGGCAGGCAAGGACGCCGCGGCGGCGCTGTGGCAGCAGGCCGGGATCACCGACCCACTGTCCCAGGTGGACGCCGCGGAGATCTACGTGCCGTTCTCCTGGTTCGAGCCGATGTGGTTGGAGAACCTCGGCTTCACCGAGGAGGGCCAGGGCTGGAAGCTCACCGAGGCAGGCGAGACCGAGCTGGGTGGGCGGCTGCCGATCAACCCGTCCGGCGGTGTGCTGTCGTCCAACCCCATTGGGGCGTCGGGGATGTTGCGTTTCGGTGAAGCCGCCATGCAGGTCATGGGCCGCGCCGGCGAGCACCAGGTCGACGGCGCGCGTATCGCGCTGGGCCACGCGTACGGCGGTGGTTCGCAGTACTTCTCGATGTGGGTCGTGGGAGCTGAGAAACCATGAAGTTCTCTGTTGGCGTCGCGTTGAGTCCGCTCGACCAGCTCGCCGGGCTCGCGAAGACGGCCGAGGAGTGCGGGTACGCGTCGATCGCGTTGCCGGACTCCCTGTTCTACTCCGAGCAGGTGTCCGCAAAATACCCCTACACCGTGGACGGCAACAGGTTCTGGGCCGAGGACACGCCGTGGGTCGACCCGTTCGCCGCCGCGGCGGCCATGGGTGCGGTGACGTCACGGATCCGCTTCTACACGCAGGTGCTCAAGCTCAACCCGCGCAACCCCGTGCTGCTCGCCCGTCAGGTCGGCTCGGTGGCCGTGCTCACCGGCAACCGGTTCGGGCTGGGGGTCGGGCTCGGCTGGTCGCCGGAGGAGACGCGGTGGTGCGGCGGGGAGTTCGACCACCGGGGCGCCCGCGCGGACGAGGCCATCGACATCCTCAAGCTGATCCTCGGCGGCGGGATGGTCGAGTACCACGGAAAGCACTACGACTTCGGCAAGCTGCGGATGAGCCCGGAACCGACCGAGCCGGTGCCGTTCTACGTCGGCGGGCACACGGAGGCGGCACTGCGGCGCGCGGCGCGGGTCAGCGACGGCTGGACGTCCGCGATGATCAAGTTCGACGAGCTGCGCGAGGTCATCGACCGGCTCGGCAAGCTCCGCGCCGAGTACGACCGCACGGGGCCGTTCGAGATCCAGGCCGTGTGCCTGGACCGGTTCGGCCTCGACGGCTACCGGCAGCAGGCCGACATCGGCGTCACGGACGCGATCGTGATGCCGTGGGTGTTCTACGGCGTCGGCTTCGACGGTCCCCTGCGGGACAAGCAGGACGGCATGAAACGGTTCGCCGACGAGATCATGGGGAAGCTATGACCGCGATCACCTGGAGCGGCCCGGACACCACGCACCCGGCACGGACGGCGTCGCGCCGGTCGATGGACGCCGTTACCCGTGGTGCCAAGGACGAGTGGCTCGCGTTGTTCGCCGAGGACGCGGTCGTCGAGGACCCGGTCGGCAAGTCGATGTTCGACCCGACCGGCGACGGCCACCGCGGTCCCGAGGCCATCTCCGCCTTCTGGGACATGACGATCGGCAACGTCGAGCGGTTCGAGTTCGACATCAGGGACTCGTTCGCCGCGGGCGACGAGGTGGCGAACGTCGGCACGATCACGACGTTCCTGCCCGGCGGGTCCAGGATCGACACCGAGGGCGTCTTCGTCTACCGGGTGAACGACGACGGGTTGGTCGTGTCGCTGCGGGCGTTCTGGGAGACCGAACGCGCGATGGCTACCCTGCGGAAGGTGTGAGCTCGATCCCGTAGTCGAGACAGGCCTTCACGACGTCGTCCTGGTTGAAGTCCGTGCGGGCAAGGAAGTCCGCGAGCGCGGCGTCCTCGCTGAACACCGTGAGCGCGAAGTACGCGGAGTCGAACGCCCGGCGCAGGTCCTCGTCCGGCGCGCCCGCGCGGATCCGCGACAGCTCGTCCATCGTGACGTCGACGACCGAGGCGAACTCACCCGGCGCGGCGGCGTAGTCGCCTGCCGCCGCGTAGAGCTTGCTCACCGCCTTGCCGTAGTCGTCGCAGAAGTGGGCGGCCGGGTTGGGTCCGCCGCACGCCACCAGCGCACCGGTCAGTGCGACGGCGACGAGGGTGGGGAGACGGCGAACCACGCCAACAGCCTGCTCCGGGGCCCGGGGGTCCACCCACCACGCGCGGACGGCAGAAGGGGCCGCCGGGGTCGCCCGAACGGGCAATGTGCCCGAAAGCGGCGGCTGTCGTCACCGTGCGACACCGACCGCCTGCCGTACGGCACGTTCGTCGGTCAGCAGGGCCAGCATCGCGTGCGCGACCTCGGCGCGGGAGGCGAAGATGCCGCGCGGGACGTTGCCGCCGATCTCGACGCGGTAGTCGCCGACCGGCTTGTTGGTCAGCTTCGGCGGCCGGACGACCGTCCAGTCCAGCCCGCTCGCGGCGATCTCCCGCTCCATGACCGCGAGGTCGCCGTACATCTCGCCGAAGACCTTGCGGGTGAAGGGGAACACGATGCGCCGGTTCAGGAAGCCGTCGCCCTCGGGCAGCGGGCCCACCGGGGCGGCGCTCACCGCGACGAACCGGTTGATGCCCTCGGCCTCGAGTGCGGCGAGGATGTGTCGTGTCGGGACGGACGCGGCCGTCACGTCCTTCGTGCCGCTCGGGCCCACACCGGACAGTGCGGCGTCGCAGCCGGCGATCGCGGCCCGGACGCGTTTCGTGTCTCCTAGGTCCGGAACCGTGACCAGTTGTAGTTGTGGATCGTCCGTCAGTGTGAACTTCGCCGGGTTTCGCACGATCGCCGTTACCGTGTGCCCCTGCGCCAGTCCGAGCTTCACCAGTTGGGTCCCAACCCCGCCGGTCGCCCCGAAGACAGCGAGCTTCATCGGTACCTCCCACGTAGTATTTCCATACGCTCAACATACGATACGGAATTCGTACTATATGACAAACGTAGCACAGGGGCGGGGCCGACGCCGGGTCGTCAACACCGTCAAGGACGCGATCCGCGGGCTGAGGACCGATCTGGCGCTCCTCAACCGGCGCATCAGCGGGCGCCTGGACCTCCGCGACGGCGACCTGGACCTGCTGGAGCTGATCGCCAGACTGGGCCCGCTCGGCCCGTCCGCGCTGGCCCGGCACGCAGGCCTGCACCCCGCGACGATGACGGGCGTGCTCGACCGCCTCGAGAAAGGCGGCTGGCTGACCCGCGAGCGCGACCCGCAGGACCGACGCAGCGTGACCCTACGCATCCGCCGCGAGCGGGTCGGCGAGATCTTCACCCTGTACAGCGGTATGAACCAGGCACTGGACGACATCTGCGCCGGCTACACCGACGAGGAACTCCTGGTGATAGCGGACTTCCTGAGCCGCGCGGCCACCGCAGGCCAGAAGGAGACAAAGTCGCTGGAACGGTGACATTGGCTCGCTGGCGGTGTTGGTTTGGCTCGCTCCGCTCGCTGGTGACCGGGCCTCCACCCGGCGTCTTCCCTCCTGCGCGCGCAAGCCCCTGGGCTCGCTCCGCTCGCGCAGGAACTTCCGTGCTCGTCAGTCCAGACACCGGCGGCCCGCTCACGGTGTTGGTTTGGCTCGCTCCGCTCGCTGGTGACCGGGCCTCCACCCGGCGTCTTCCCTCCTGCGCGCGCAAGCCCCTGGGCTCGCTCCGCTCGCGCAGGAACTTCCGTGCTCGTCAGTCCAGACACCGGCGGCCCACTCACGGTGTTGGTTTGGCTCGCTCCGCTCGCTGGTGACCGGGCCTCCACCCGGCGTCTTCCCTCCTGCGCGCGCAAGCCCCTGGGCTCGCTCCGCTCGCGCAGGAACTTCCGTGCTCGTCAGTCCAGACACCGGCGGCCCACTCACGGTGTTGGTTTGGCTCGCTCCGCTCGCGGGTGAGCGGGCCTTCATCCGGCGTCTTCCCTCCTGCGCGCGCAAGTCCCTGGGCTCGCTTCGCTCGCGCAGGAACTTCCGTGCTCGTCAGTCCAGACACCGGCGGCCCGCTCACGCGCAGCGTGGTTGCACGGTCTCTTCGCTTTGCAGCGGGGGCTTCACCGGAGCCGTCGGTTCCTTCGCCGGGGCGGGTCGTTCGCTTTGGCGCCCTCGCTGATCGGTTCGCCCTGGCGCTGGTGGTCCTATCTGTGACAGGGGCTCGCTGGCGAGCGCGGGCCTGGTTGCACCGTTTGTTCGCTCTTGAGCGGTCTACGCCGTTGTGTGGCCTGGGCGGGGCGACCCGCCCTTATGTATAAGTGACCTGTAGTTCCTTGATGCCGTTCAGCCAGCCGGAGCGTAGGCGGCGTGGTTCGCCTGCCTTGCGGATGTTCGGCATGTGGTCGGCGATCGCGTTGAAGATCAGGTCTATTTCCAGTCTGGCCAGGTTCGCGCCTACGCAGTAGTGGGCGCCCGTGCCGCCGAAGCCCAGGTGTGGGTTGGGGTCGCGGAGGATGTCGAACTTCCGCGGGTCCTCGAAGACGTCCGCGTCGAAGTTGGCCGAGCTGTAGAACATCCCGACCCGGTCGCCCTTCCTGATGTTCGCGCCGCCCAGGGTCGTGTCCTCCTTCGCGGTGCGTTGGAAGGACATCACCGGGGTGGAGTAGCGGACGATCTCGTCTGCCGCGGTCGGCGGGCGGGTCGACTTGTACTCCTCCCACTGCTCGGGGTTCGCCAGCAGCAGGTGCATGCCGTGGGTGATCGCGTTGCGGGTGGTCTCGTTGCCCGCCACCGCCAGCAGCAGCACGAAGAAGCCGAACTCCTCCGACGTGAGCGAAGTGCCGTCGATGTCCGCGTTGACCAGTTTCGTCACCAGGTCGTCCGCCGGGCACTTCTTGCGTTCCTCCGACATCGCCCACGCGTAGCCCAGCAGCTCCGCCGAGGCGTTCATCGGGTCGACCGAGTACTCCGGGTCCTCGGAGCCCACCATCTGGTTCGACCAGTGGAAGACCTTGTGCCGGTCGTCCTGCGGGATACCCAGCAGCTCGGCGATCGCCTGCAGCGGCAGCTCACACGCCACCTGTGTCACGAAGTCACCGCTGCCTGCCTCACGGGCGTCGGCCACGATGCGTTCCGCGCGTGACGCCAGCGCCTCACGCAGCTTGTTCACCGACTTCGGCGTGAAGCCGCGGGACACGATGCCGCGGACCTTCGAGTGGTGCGGCGGGTCGATGTTCAGCATGATCAGGCGCTGCATCTCGATCTTGTCGCGGGTCATCTCGGAGTTGAACCGGATGATCGCGGTGTTCTCCTCGGACGAGTAGACGTCGCTGTTGCGCGAGACCTCCTTGACCTCGGCGTGGCGGCTCACCACCCAGTACCCGTCGTCGCCGAACCCCGCGGTGTTGTGCGGCTGTTCGTTCCACCAGACAGGCGCCGTGGCACGTAGCTCGGCGAACTCCTCGACGGGGATGCGCTGCTGGTAGAGGTCTGGGTCGGTGAAGTCGAAACCGGCCGGGATCCGAGGTGCGGCCATTGCAACCCTCCCGAAACATGGAACACGTTCTACTCGATTCAAACACACGGGCTCAGACAAACCAAGCGCCTGCTTGCTTCGTCTAGTAACACGTTCTAGTTTGGTCTCCATGGGAAACCCGGTGATCGTGGCGGCCGCGCGCACGCCGATCGGCAGGCGCGGGGGCACGCTGTCCGGCTGGCACCCGGCCGAGCTGCTCGGCTTCGCCCAGCTCGCCGTGCTCGACCGTGCCGGCGTCGCCCCCGAGCTGGTCGAGCAGGTGTTCGGCGGCTGCGTCACGCAGGCAGGCGAGCAGTCCAACAACGTCACCCGCACCGCGTGGCTGCACGCCGGCCTGCCGTACCAGACGGGCTGTCTCACGCTCGACGCCCAGTGCGGCTCGGCGCAGCAGGCCATGCACCTCGTGGCGGCGCAGATCACGGCAGGCGCCATCGATGTGGGCATCGCGTGCGGGGTCGAGGCCATGAGCCGTGTGCCGCTGCGCTCGAACATGGGCGTGGACGTCGGCACGCCGCGGCCCGACTCGTGGGACATCGACCTGCCCAACCAGTTCGGCGGCGCGGAGCGGATCGCGGTCCGGCGGGGACTGTCCCGCGAGGACGTCGACCGGTTCGGCGCGCTGTCCCAGCAGAAGGCCCGCAAGGCCTGGGACGCCGGTCACTTCGACCGGGAGGTCGTGCCCGTCGGGAACGTGACCCGCGACGAGGGTCTTCGGGAGACCAGCATCGAGGCATTGGCGAAGCTCAAGCCCGTGCTGGAGGACGGTGTGCACACGGCGGGCACGTCGTCGCAGATCTCGGACGGCGCGTCCGCGGTCCTGCTGGTCGACGAGGAGAAGGCACGGTCCCTCGGACTGACGCCGCGTGCGCGGATCGTCGCGCAGTGCCTGGTCGGCAGCGAGCCCTACTACCACCTCGACGGCCCGGTCCAGGCGACCGAGCGGCTCTTGGGCCGCACGGGCATGAAGATCGGCGACCTGGACCTGTTCGAGGTGAACGAGGCCTTCGCGTCGGTCGCGCTGTCCTGGATGGCGGTGCACGAGCCGGACCCGGACCGCGTCAACGTGAACGGCGGTGCCATCGCGATCGGGCACCCCGTCGGCAGCACGGGTACGCGGCTGGTCACGACCGCACTGCACGAGCTGGAGCGCCGGGACGCGTCGACCGCGCTGATCACCATGTGCGCGGGCGGTGCGCTGTCGACGGGCACGATCATCGAGCGCGCCTGATGGCCGTCGAGGTGAACGAGGCCGAGCCGGGGGTCGTCGTGGTGACGGTGGACTACCCGCCGGTCAACGCGCTGCCCGTGGCAGGCTGGTTCGCCCTCGCCGACGCCGTCACGAAAGCGGGCCGTGACCCGAGCACTCACGTCGTCGTGCTGCGGGCCGCTGGGCGCGGGTTCAACGCGGGCGTGGACATCAAGGAGATCCAGGCGAGGGGGCACAGCGCGCTGGTCGGTGCGAACCAGGGCTGTCACGCGGCTTTCGGTGCGGTGTACGACTGCGAGGTGCCGGTGATCGCGGCCGTGCAGGGGTTCTGCCTCGGTGGCGGCATCGGGTTGGTCGGCAACGCTGATGTCGTGGTGGCCAGTGACGACGCGTCGTTCGGACTGCCCGAAGTGGACAGAGGGGCGCTCGGTGCGGCCACGCACCTCTCCCGGCTGGTGCCGCAGCACCTCATGCGGGCCATGTACTACACGGCGTCGACGGTCACGGCCCAGCAGCTGCACCACTTCGGGTCGGTGTACCGGGTGGTGCCTGCCGCGGAGCTGGAGGGTGCCGCGCTGGAGGTCGCCAAGCGGATCGCCGCCAAGGACACCCGCGTGATCCGCGCGGCCAAGAAGGCGATCAACGGGATCGACCCGGTTGACGTGCACCGCAGCTACCGATACGAGCAGGGTTTCACGTTCGAGCTGAACCTGACCGGTGCCGCAGACGAGGCCAGACAACGGTTCCTGGAGGATTAGTGGAGCGGGAGCGACGGGGCGGGCGCCGTCTGGACTGACGAGCACGAAGGCCCGGCGAGGCACGAGCCCTGGGCCTTCGCGCGCAGGAGGGAAGACGGCGTCCTGGCGGAGGAGCGGAGCGACCAATGTCACAGAGGGACAAACGGATGACTGCCGACGAGGTGGTCTCCACACTGTCCGACGGGATGACCGTCGGTATCGGGGGCTGGGGGTCGCGGCGCAAGCCGATGGCCTTGGTGCGGGCGATCCTGCGCTCCTCGCTGCGTGACCTGGCGGTCGTGTCCTACGGCGGGCCCGATCTCGGGCTCCTGTGCGCGGCAGGCAAGGTGCGCACGGCCGTGTTCGGGTTCGTGACGCTGGACTCGATCCCCTACGACCCGTACTTCCGCAAGGCCCGCGAGTCCGGGGCGATCGCCGTGCGGGAGTGGGACGAGGGCATGTTCCAGACCGGGCTCCGCGCCGCCGCACACCGGTTGCCGTTCCTGCCGATGCGGGCCGGCCTCGGCTCGGACGTCCTGGAGTCCGACCGGTCGCTGAAGACGGTCCGCTCCCCCTACGACGACGGCGAGGAGCTGCTCGCGGTACCTGCCCTGCACCTCGACGTGGCCCTGGTGCACCTCAACCGCGCCGACCGGCACGGCAACGCCCGCTACCTCGGCCCGGACCCGTACTTCGACGACCTCTTCTGCCTCGCCGCGGGAAAACGGTTCGTGTCCTGCGAGTCCGTTGTGGACACCGCCGACCTCGCGGAAGGCCCGCCACAGACGCTGCTGCTCAACCGGATGATGGTCGACGGCGTCGTGGAGACACCGAACGGCGCCCACTTCACGAGCTGCTCACCGGACTACGGCCGCGACGAGGCCTTCCAGAAGGAGTACGCCACGGCCCCCTGGGAGTCCTTCGCCGACAAGTACCTCAGCGGCGACGAAGCCTCCTACCAGAAGGCGGTGGCCGCATGAGCGGAGCTTGCGCAGCGATTCATCCATACTCACGCCGCCGCCGAGACCGCGGAGGGCGGCGGTGTAGCGGAGCCTGCGGAGCGTTCCGGCGCCACGCAGCGGGGGAGGCGGCGGCCGCATGAGCGGAGCTTGCGCAGCGATTCATCCATACTCACGCCACCGCCGAGACCGCGGAGGGCGGCGGTGTAGCGGAGCCTGCGGAGCGTTCCGGCGGCACGCAGCGGGGGAGGCGGCGGCCGCATGAGCGGAGCTTGCGCAGCGATTCATCGATACTCACGCCACCGCCGAGACCGCGGAGGGCGGCGGTGTAGCGGAGCCTGCGGAGCGTTCCGGCGGCACGCAGCGGGGGAGGCGGCGGCGTGACGAACATGGACGTCTGCGTCGTCGCCTGCGCCGAGCTGTTCCGCGGCGACGGTGAGATCCTGGCCAGCCCCATGGGTTTGGTCCCCGCACTCGGCGCGCGGCTCGCCAGGCTGAGCTTCGAGCCGGACCTCCTGCTGTCCGACGGCGAGGCCACCCTGCTGACCGGCGACGGCGTCGCGGAAGGCTGGCTGCCCTACCGCGCGGTGTTCGACGTGGTCGCGCACGGGCGCAGGCACGTCGTGATGGGTGCCAACCAGATCGACCGCTACGGCAACCAGAACATCTCGTGCATCGGCCCCCACGCCGCGCCGAAGCGGCAGCTCCTCGGGGTCCGGGGCGCGCCGGGCAACACCGTCAACCACCGGACCAGCTACTGGGTGCCGAGGCACTCGCCCCGGGTGTTCGTGCCGACCGTGGACTTCGTGGCCGGCGTCGGCTACCACCGGGGCGGCGGCGCGTTCCACGACGTGTACCGGGTCGTGACCGACCTGTGCGTACTGGACTTCGGCGGCCCGTCCCACGCGATGCGCCTGCTGTCCGTGCATCCCGGTGTCTCGGTCGACGACGTCGTCGAGCAGACCGGGTTCCCGCTCGTCGTCGAGGACCCTGGCGTGACACGGACCCCGACCGACGACGAGCTGGCCCTGCTGTCCACACTGGACCCGACCGGCGCGCGGAACGCCTGATGGAGACCGCGCTGACGAGGCTCGTCGGGGTCCGCCACCCCGTGGTGCAGACCGGGATGGGCTGGGTCGCCGGGCCGCGGCTCGTGTCGGCGGTCGCGAACGCGGGGGGCCTTGGCATCCTCGCGTCGGCGACGATGACCTACGACGAGCTGAAGTCGGCGGTCGAGGAGGTCAGGGCCAGGACGGACAGGCCGTTCGGTGTGAACCTCCGCGCGGACGCAGCCGACGCCGCCGACCGCGCCGAACTGCTGATCTCGGCCGGGGTCAGGGTCGCGTCGTTCGCGCTGGCGCCGTCGCGGGAGCTGATCGCGACGCTCAAGGACGCCGGGGTCGTGGTCATCCCGTCGATCGGGGCGGTCCGGCACGCGGAGAAGGTCGCCGGGTGGGGCGCGGACGCGGTGATGGTGCAGGGCGGCGAGGGCGGCGGCCACACCGGCCAGGTCGCGACGACCGTGCTGTTGCCGTCGGTGGTCGACGCCGTGGACATCCCGGTCATCGCGGCGGGTGGGTTCTTCGACGGCCGGGGTCTCGCCGCCGCGCTCGCGTACGGGGCGGCCGGGATCGGCATGGGCACGAGGTTCCTGCTCACCGAGGAGAGCACGGTGCCGCGGGCGGTCAAGGACGCCTACCTGGCGAGCGGTCTGACCGACACGGTCGTGACGACCCGCGTCGACGGCATGCCGCACCGGGTCCTGCGCACGGACCTGGTGTCGGCACTGGAGAACGCGGGCTCGGCCAGGGGGCTTCTGCGTGCGGTGCGCAATGCCGCACGGTTCCGGAGCCTGACGAACCTGTCGTGGGCCGCGATGGCGCGTGAGGGACTGGCCATGCGGCGCAACCACAAGCTCACGTGGTCACAACTGGTCATGGCCGCCAACACGCCGATGCTCCTGCGCGAGGGCCTGGTCAACGGCAGTACCGAGGCGGGCGTGCTGGCGTCGGGTCAGGTCGTCGGCGCGCTGCGGGACCTGCCGACGTGCGAGGAGCTGATCACCCGCGTCGTCCGTGAGGCAGGCGAGATCATCGGCGGCCTGCCCCGGTAAACCGGGTGCCGCCTGCCGCCGGACGATCTACCGTGATCCCGGCGGCGAGCGGAGGAGCGGATCATGCGGGTGCACTATCCCCGTACGTCGCACCTGCCCTGGTCACCCGGTGCGTCGTCGGACGACGTGCGGACGACCGACCTGTCCGGCCTCGCCGGGCGCGAGGTCGTGGTCACCGAGAAGCTCGACGGCGAGAACACCACCCTGTACGCGGACGGACTGCACGCCCGGTCGCTCGACTCGGCGCACCACCCGTCCCGTGCGTGGGTGAAGTCGTTGCAGGGCCTCGTCGGACCGTCGATCCCGGCAGGCTGGCGGGTGTGCGGGGAGAACCTCTACGCACGGCATTCCCTGGCCTACCACGACCTCGACAGCTGGTTCTCCGCGTTCTCGGTGTGGGACGGCGACTTCTGCCTCGACTGGGACGCGACCGTGCGGTTCTGCGCGGACCGCGGTCTGCCGACGCCGCCCGTGCTGTGGCGCGGGGTGTTCGACGAGAAGGCGTTGCGTGGCCTGCGGTTGGACCTCACCCGGCAGGAAGGCTTCGTGGTGCGGGCAGTCGCGGGGTTCACGCGTGACGAGTTCTCGGCGCGGGTCGCGAAGTGGGTGCGGCGCGGGCACGTCCAGACCGATCAGCACTGGATGCAGGCGCCGGTCGTGGTCAACGGGCGCGGTGCCGCCGCGGCGCTGTGGGACGTGCGGGCGGGTTTCCCGGTCGATGTGCCTGCGCTGCTGGCCGCAGTCGACATGCGGTCCACGAACGACCTCACGCGGCTCGACCTGCTCGGCCGCACGGGCGACGCGCGGCTGGCCGGCGTGCTCGCCACGCTCCTCCACGCCTGCCCCCGGCCGAGGGTCATGGCCCGGCTGGCACGACTCGGACTGCCGCTGGCCCGCCGCGTCGCCGATCTCGTCGGACTGCATCCGTTGCTGTACCGGGACTTCCCGGACGAGGCACGCCGCGCCGGACTGACCCGGCTGGCGATGGCGACGGACCTGGGGGTGCTGCACGCGGTGGCGGCGGCCGTCGGCGACACCCAGGCCGTCGAGTGGTCCCGGATGCACGCCGAGGAGGCCGGGTTGCTCGGGCCGGACCCGTGGCGGCCACTGCGGGACGCGCTGACCGACCTTGCGCCGGGTGACGTCCGCGACCGGTGCTTCGCCGAGGCGCGCACGGCCCTGGCGGACGGGCGCCTCCACAGCCCGGAGGAGGTACCCGCTGCCACCTGGCGGTGGCGGGCAGGCGACTTCCCCCGGCTCATCGTCCTGGTCGGCCCGGCAGGCAGCGGCAAGAGCACGTTCGTCACAGGTCAGGAGGTCGATGACGTGGTGTCGATGGACGCGTTGCGGGACTCGGGCGACCAGCGGGCCAACCCCGCCGTGCTGCGGGAGGCGCTCGGCCGGCTCGACAGGGCACTGGCACGCGGCGGCACCGTCGTGTGGGACGCGACCGCGCTCAACCGGCACCAGCGCTCGACCGTCGCGACGGTGGCCGCCGGCCGGAACGCCCTGGTCACGCATGCCGTCGTGGTCGTCGAGGAAGAGGAGGCCGCGCGCCGCAACGCCGCCAGGTCCCACCCGGTGCCGCCTGCGGTCCTGTCCGCGCAGTTCGCCCGGTTCGTCCCGCCCTACCCCGGTGAGGCCCACCGGACCTGGTACGTCGGCGCCGCGGGCACGGTCGAGGATGTCGACGATGCGCACGAGTGAGGAGATCTACCACCGCGTCCGCTGGGACCCGCGCTTCGACCCGGCGCGGTTCACGCTGGGCATCCTCGTGCGTGGCGCACCGCCGAAGCGGCTGCCGCTGCCCTCGTTCGTGCCGGGCGGCGACGTTCCGTGGCACCGAGTGCTGTTCATCGAGGCCGACGGCGAGGTGGTGTGGGACCGGGCCACCGGGGTGGACCGCCTCGACGAGACGCACGCCGGACGCGGTTCGGCCGTGTTGCCGTCCTTCTTCACCACGCGGCAAGTGCACGGCGACGCCTCGGGAGTGCCAGGCTTCCAGCTGCGAGTACTGACGTGGAACACGTTGTGGGACCGCTTCGACAGCGACCTCATTGACACCGCGAGCCGCAGGCCCCTGCTCGTCGAGGCGTTGGCACGCTCGAACGCGGACGTCATCGCGCTGCAGGAGGTCGAACCGGCCCTCTACGACATGGTGGCGCTCGACGGCTACACCATCACCAGCGGCGCGGATGTCGACGAGCACGGGTTGGTGCTGCTGTCCCGCCTGCCGGTGCTGGCGGCGGGACACCACGCGTTGAGCGCGCACAAGGGCGTCGCGGCGATGGTGGTGCGCACGGCGGCGGGCCCGGTCGCCGTGCTGGCCACGCACCTGACGAGCGACCACCACCCGTACGGCCCGGCGCGACGCGTCGACGAGCTGAGGCAGCTGGCCGTGGGCCTCGCGGACCTCGACCACCCGCTGGTGCTGGTGGGTGACTTCAACGGCGGCGCGGTCGAGGACCTGGGCCTGGCCGACGCGTGGACCGTGGTCCACGACGACGAGACGCCGACGTTCGACCCGCCGAGGAACCCCCTGGCGGCCGTGTCGTCGCTGACGGGCCGGGCGTTCCGGCTCGACCGCGTACTGGTCCGGGGCGTACGCCCGGTCGCGGCGGCGCTGCTGGGCACCGAGCCGCCGTTCGTCTCGGACCACTACGGCGTGGCGGCGACCGTGGACCTGGCCCCGCACACCGAGGTGCTGGACGAGGCCCCGACCACGCGGACGGCGGTGGCGTGGCTGCCGCCCGAGGACCTGTGGCCCGCGCTGAACGAGGTCAGGGCGGCACACGACCCGGCTCACGACCGGTGGCCCCCACACGTCAACGTGCTGTTCGGCTTCGTGCCGGAGTCGTCGTTCGAGCGGGCGGTGCCGCTGCTGGCGTCGGCCGCGGCGTCGGTGCCGCCGTTCCCGGTCCGGCTGGCCGAGGTCCGCCGGTTCGACCACGGGACGGTGTGGCTGGACCCGGCCGCCGACCCGACGTCGTGGACCGCGCTGCGGCAGGCCCTGGTGGACCGGTTCCCCCAGTGCGCTGGCCGCTTCACGCCCCACCTGACCGTGGGCCGGGACGTGGCGGCGGTGGACCTGCCGCCCATGTCCGCCACAGTCGGTCGGCTGGTGGTGCTGTCCCGTCGCGGCACCGAGCCCATGCGCCCCCGCATGACGGTCGACCTCGGCACGGGCGCGGTGCGCGGCATCCGGGAAGCGCCCCCACCGCCTGCGACGACACGGGCCAGCGTGGCGGGTGTGCTCGCACGGGTCGGCGCCGCGGTGCCGGACGGGGTCGTGCACGTCGTCGGGTCGCGGCGGATGGGCTGCGATCGGGACGGCGCCGACCTCGACCTCGTGGCCGTGCTGCCTGGTGAGGTGGATCTCGGGCGGATCCAGGTGTCCGGTGCGGAGCGGGTTCGGCGGGTGACGGGCGCGCGGGTGCCAGGGCTGCGGTTCCGGCTCTTCGGCCTGTCGGTCGACCTCACCCTCGCGGGCGAACCGGCCTCCCCCGTCGCGTTGAGCGCGATCACCGACGCGGAGGCCGTCCTCGCGGCGGTAGCCGACCGGCACGACGCTTTTGCCACCCTGGCAAGGACGGTCAAGGCGTGGGCCGCCGCCCGGGGGCTCGACTCCGCGCCCCACGGCGGCCTGCCGGGACTCGCCTGGGCCGTGCTCGCCGCACGGACCGTCCGCGAGAACGACGACGCGAGCCTGGCCGACTTCTTCGGACAGTGGGCCGCCTGGGACTGGCGCGAACCCGTGACGCTGCTGGGCGACGACGTCCCGGCGACCGAGGACGCCATGACGATCATGACGCCGTCCGCGCCGGTCCGGTCCTGCACCGAGCAGGTCAGCGCCGGCATGCGGGACCTCGTCACCAGCGAGCTGTACGCCGCGTGGGAGACGGTTGAGGACCCACTACCCGCCACGCCACTGCACCGGCGGCACGCGGCCTGGGCCGTCCTGACCGTCGAGGGCGACGCGGGGCGGTTGCGGGGTCGGGTCCGGGCACTCCTCGACCACCTGCCGGCCGACGCCCACGCCTGGCCCGCACCCATCGGCCCTGGCCGGTTCGTCATCGGGCTGGGCGCGAACCCACCCGACGCGGACGAGCTGGCCACGGCCGTCGGGCGGTGGGGCGGCGTGCCGGGCGTACGGGTCGAGCTTGTCGGCAACGGCGACGTGCCGACGCTATGAGAACGCCTTCTCCAGGTCCACCAACGAGTCCTCCAGCAGACCGAGCAGGCGCTGCAGGTGCGGGACGGTGCCGCGGCAGCCGGTGAGGCCGAACTCCAGGTTGCCCGCGTAGCTCGTCACCGTGATGTTGAGCGCCTGCCCCTCGTACGGGATGGACAGCGGGTAGACACCCTGCATGCGCGCGCCGTTCCAGTACAGCGGCTTGCGCGGGCCGGGAACGTTCGAGATCAGGACGTTGAACGCGGGTGGGGCGACCTTGACCATCCCGGGGATCATGCCGACGGCCAGCGGGATCAGCGGCACCGCAGACAACGCGAGGATCTGCAGGCGGCTCATGCCGTGGTAGACCGCCTTGCCCCGCAGCATCGAGTCGTGGATGGTCCGCAGCCGGTCACCCGCCTCGGCCTCGGTCGTGGCGAGGTCGCACAGGATGATGCCGATGGCGTTGCCGCCGATGGAGGCGTCCGTGCGCAGCGACATCGGGATGGCCGCGACGAGCGGTTTGTCCGGCAGGGCGCCGAGGTCCAGCAGGTACCTGCGCAGCGCGCCGGAGCACATGGCGAGCATGACGTCGTTCATCGTGGCGCCCGCGGCCTTGCCGACCGCCCTGATCCGGTCGAGCGGCCAGCCCTGCGCGGCGAAGCGGCGGGCACCGGTGATCGCGACGTTGAACATCGACCTCGGCGCCTGGAACGACAGGGTCGCGGACTGCTCGCGGAACGCCTCGTTGATGACCTTCGTCGTGGCCGAGCCGAAGCCGCGGACCTCCTGGAACAGGTCCTGCACCGCGCGGACCGGGTCGAAGGCCGCCGACTCCCTGGCGCGGCCGCCGCCGCTGAACACGTCGGTGCGCACGCGTGGCGACCACGGCGGCCGGACGTCCATGTCCGACGGGTCGTCCGACAGCGACGACTGCATGAGCCGCAGCGCGGACACGCCGTCGAGCAGTGAGTGGTGCACCTTGGTGTAGGTGGCGAACCTGTTGCCCTGCAAGCCTTCCATCATCGTGAACTCCCACAGGGGACGATGGCGGTCGAGCAGGTAGCCGTGCAGGCGGGAGGTCAGCTCGAGCAGCTCGCGGACCCGGCCGGGCCGGGGCAGTCCGGACAGCCGCACGTGGTACTCGAGGTCGAGCTGCTCGTCGGACGTCCACGCGAACTGGCCGACGGTGCCGACCGGGCCGCGCGGCCTGCGCCGGAACAGCTGGCGCACGTCCACAAGCGACATCAGCTGCCGGTGGAAGTCGCTGACGTAGTCGGGGCCCGCGCCCTCGGGCAGCTCGAACAGCTGCAGCCCGCCGACGTGCATGGGGTGCTCGCGGGACTCGGCGAGCAGGAACATCGAATCCGTCACCGGCATGATGGGCATCGTGTACCTCCTGCACGCACCCTAGTGCTCCCAAGCGTCCATCACGGATGCCGGCTACTCACCGCGATGACCTCACCCGTCAAGTAGGACGCGAGGTCGCTTGCCAGGAACAGCATCACGTTGGCGACCTCGAACGGCTCGGCCGAGCGACCGAAGGCCTCGCGTGCGGTCAGTTCGCGCAGTAGCTCCTCACTCGTCACCTTCGCGAGGTGCTGGTGCATCACGAGACTCGGCGCGACCGCGTTCACCCGGATCCCGTGTTCGGCCACATCCATTGCGGCACAACGGGTCAACGCCATCACGCCGGCCTTCGCCGCCGCGTAGTGCGCCTGCCCCTCCTGTGCGCGCCAGCCCACCACCGAGGCGTTGTTGACCACCGCGCCGCTGCCCTGGGCCACCATCTGCCGCAGCGCGGCGCGGGTGCAGCGGAACGTGCCGTTCAATGTGACGTCCAGGACGCGGTGCCACTCCTCGTCCGTCATCTCCAGCACCGAGGCCGTGCCGCCGAGACCGGCGTTGTTGATCATCACGTCCAGCCTCCCGTACTCGGCCACCGTGCTGTCGACCAGCTCCTGGACCTGCTCCTCGACCGTCACGTCGCACGGGATCCCCTTGACGCCGAGGTCGGACGCCGTGGCGGCGAGGCGGCGCTCGTGCCAGTCGCTCACCACGACCGTCGCGCCCTCCTCCAGCGCGCGACGGGCCACCGAGGAGCCGATGCCCGTGCCTGCCGCGGCTGTCACCACGACCACCTTGTCGCGCAGCAGGTCGTGCGTCATGCGCGGGCCTCCCTCGGCAGGCCGAGCACCCGCTCGGCGATGATGTTGCGCTGGATCTCGTTGGAGCCGCCGTAGATCGTGTCCGCGCGGCTGAACAGCCACAGCCGCTGCCACTCGTCCGCGATGCCGCCCGCCACCATGCCCGCCGCGCCGAGCACCTCCATGGCCAGCTCGCCGAGCCCTTGGTGCCAGTTCGCCCACACGAGCTTCGTGACCGACGCGCCGTCAGTGGTGCCGATCGTCCGCAACGCGTGCCACCGCATGACGTCCAGGCCGATCCGCGCCCGCGTCAGCTTCTCGCGCAGGACCGGGTCGTCGAGCACGCCGGTGTCCCGCGCGAGCGTGACCAGGGCGTCCAGCTCACGCCGGAAGCCGACCTGCTGGCCGAGCGTGGCGGCGCCCCGCTCGAAGCCGAGGGTGGCCATCGCGACCCGCCAGCCACCGCCGACCTCGCCGACGACCAGGTCGGCCGGGGTGCGGGCGCCGTCGAAGAAGACCTCGTTGAACTCCGACCCACCCGTTAGTTGCTCAATGGGACGGACCGTCACGCCGGACTGGTCCATCGGCACGAGCAGGTAGGACAGTCCGTCGTGCCCCCGCCCGCCTCCCCGCCCCTCTCCACGGGGGGTGGTCCGCACGACCGCGAAGCACCATTGGGCCACGTGCGCGAGCGAGGTCCACACCTTCTGGCCGGTGATGACCCACTCGTCGCCGTCGCGCACCGCGGAGGTCGACACCGACGCGAGGTCCGAACCGGCGCCCGGCTCCGAGTAGCCCTGGCACCACAGCTCCTCGACCCGTTTTATCGGCGGCAGGAACCTCGCGCGCTGGGCGTCCGTGCCGAGCGCGATCAGGGTCGGGCCGAGCAGCTCCTCGCCGAAGTGGCTCACCCGCGCCGGTGCCGCGGCCCGTGCGTACTCCTCGTGGAAGACGACCCGCTCCTCGACCGACGCGCCGCGCCCGCCGTGCTCCTCCGGCCAGCCGATACACGTCCAGCCTGCCGCCGCGAGATGCCGGTCCCACTCGATCCGCTCGTCGAACGCCTCGTGCTCACGACCGGGCCCACCGAGCCCACGCAACGCGGCGAAGTCGCCGGACAGGTTGTCGGCCAACCATTCCCGCACCGTCGCCCGGAACTCCTCAAGGCCCGTCATGGGGTGTTAGCCTACCAAGCAATTGCTTTGTTGGGAGGGCTCGTGACCGTCCAGTACGAGGTCGACGGCGCCGTGGCGACCGTGACCATGAACCGCCCCGAGTACCGCAACGCGCAGAACTCCGCCATGACCTACGCGCTCGACGCGGCGTTCACCCGTGCCGTCGACGACGACGAGGTCAAGGTCATCGTGCTCGCGGGTGCGGGCAAGCACTTCTCGGCCGGGCACGACATCGGCACGCCGGAACGGGACGTCGACCAGTCCTTCGAGCGCAGGGCCGTCATGTGGTGGGACCACGTCGGCAAGGCGGGCGGCGACAACCGGTACGCCCGCGAGATGGAGGTCTACCTGGGGATGTGCCGCCGCTGGCGGGAGATCCCCAAGCCGACCATCGCGATGGTGCAGGGCGCGTGCATCGCCGGCGGCCTCATGCTGGCCTGGGTGTGCGACCTGATCATCGCCGCCGACGACGCGTTCTTCGCCGACCCGGTGGTACGCATGGGCATCCCCGGCGTCGAGTACTTCGCGCACCCGTGGATGCTCGGGCCGCGCGCGGCCAAGGAGTTCCTGTTCACCGGCGACCGCTTCGACGCGGCGAGGGCGTACGAGCTGGGCATGGTCAACCGCGTGGTGCCACGCGGCGAGTTGCACAGTGAGACGCGCAAGGTCGCGGCGAAGATCGCGGAGATGCCGAGGTTCGGGCTGGCGCTCACCAAGCGGGCCGTGAACCAGGCCGAGGACCAGATGGGCATGCGCAGCGGCATGGACTCCGTGTTCGGCCTGCACCACTTCGCCCACGCCCACAACGCCGAGACCTCGAAGGACTCGCTCGCCGGGATGGACGCCCGATCGATGAGGGACGCCAGTGGATCTTGACCTGGACGCCGCCACGGAGGACTTCCGCCACGAGGTGCGGGACTGGCTGTCCACGCACGTACCGCCGGAACCGCTGCCACCCATGGACACCGCCGAGGGCTTCGAGCCGCACCGCGCGTGGGAGCGCACGCTCGCCGACGCCAGGCTGTCCACCGTGACCTGGCCGCACGAGTACGGCGGCCGGGGCGCGACGCTGCTGGAGTGGATCGTCTTCGAGGACGAGTACTACGCCTGCGGCGCACCCGGCCGGGTCTCCGCCAACGGCGTCGCGCTGCTCGGCTCGACGCTGATGGCGTACGGCACCGACGAGCAGAAACAGCGGGTGCTCCCCCGCATGTCCCGCGCGGACGACGTCTGGGCGCAGGCCTGGTCCGAGCCGGAGGCGGGCAGTGACCTGGCAGGCATCCGCAGCCGCGCGACCCGTGTCGACGGCGGCTGGGTCCTCGACGGACAGAAGACGTGGAGCTCGCGGGCCTCATTCGCCGACCGCGCGTTCGGGTTGTTCCGCAGTGATCCAGAGGCAGAACGCCACCGGGGCCTCACGTACGTCATGTTCGACCTGCGGGCCGACGGCGTCACGGTCCGGCCGATCGCCCAGCTCGACGGCGTCCCCGGCTTCGCGGAGATCTTCCTCGACGACGTGTTCGTGCCGGACGAGGACGTGATCGGCGAACCGGGCGACGGCTGGCGCGTCGCGATGAGCACGGCCAGCAACGAGCGCGGCCTGACGCTGCGCAGCCCCGGCCGGTTCGTCGCGGCGGCCGACCGCCTCGTCGACCTGTGGCGGTCCAACCCGGACCCGAAGATGGCCGACCGCGTGGTCGACGCGTGGATCGGCGCGCAGGCCTACCGCCTCTACACGCTCGGCACGGTCAGCAGGCTCGACGAGGGTGGCACGCTGGGTGCGGAGTCCAGTGTGAACAAGCTCTTCTGGTCCGACCTGGACGTGACACTGCACGAGACCGCCCTCGACCTGCTCGGCGCGCACGGCGAGCTGGCGGGCAGCTGGCAGAACGGCTACCTGTTCTCGCTGGCAGGCCCGATCTACGCGGGCACGAACGAGATCCAGCGCAACGTCGTCGCCGAGCGCGTGCTCGGCCTGCCAAGGGGTGGCCGATGAGGTTCACAACCAGCCCTGAGCAGCGTGAACTGGCCGCGAGCGTGCATGCGCTGTTGTCGGACGTCGGTGTGCCTGCCGCGATCAGAGCCTGGGCAGCCGGCGAGCACACCTCTGGCCTGGAGATTCTCGCCAAACTGGCCAAGGTCGGTGTCGGCGAGCTGAGCGAGTACCCGGTCGAGCTGGTCGTGGTGTTCGAGGAGCTGGGCCGCCACGCCGTGCCCGGCCCCCTGATCGAGTCCTACGCGGTCGTGCCCGCACTCGGGCTCACCGCCGAGCTGGCGACCGTCGCGGTGCCGCCGCACGTGCCGTACGCGCTGGACGCGGACGTGGCCACCCCGTTCGTGGTGGTCGGCGACACGGTGCACCACGCCGAGGTCGGCACCCCCCTCACGTCGGTGGACCCGGCACGAAGGCTGTTCGAGGTCCGGCCGGGCGAGTGGGCGGGCACCGCGACGGACGTGCTGCACCTCGGTGCGCTGTGCCAGGCCGCGCAGCTTGTCGGCCTTGGCCGAGGGCTGCTGGAGCAGTCGACCGACCACGTCACCCAGCGCAGGCAGTTCGGACGCGCCGTCGGGGAGTTCCAGGCGGTCAAGCACCACCTGGCCGACGTGCAGGTCGCGCTGGAGTTCGCGCGCCCACTCGTGCACGCGGCGGCCGTCACCGGCAGCGAACGGGACGTCTCGGCCGCACGCGTGGCCGCCGCCGACGCCGCCTACCTGGCCGCACGCGCGGCACTGCAGGTCCACGGCGCCATCGGCTTCACCCAGGAGCACGACCTGTCGCTGTGGCTGCTCAAGGTCCGGGCGCTGCGGTCGGCCTGGGGCACCCAGACCTACCACCGGCGCCGGGTGCTGGACGCCGTCACTTCGCCAGGGAGTCGATGACCAGCCCGCCGTTGATCATCGTGATGCGGACCGACTTGCGCGCCGACTGCCCGTCCCCGTAGGTGACGGTGCACGACACCTCGCGCGTGCCGTCGGGGTTCGCGTTGTCGATGTGCGCTTCCTTGGAGCTGACGGCCGGGAACGCGGCCCAGTACTGGTTGAACGCCTCCTGGCTGCCGAACTGGGCCTGCCCGTACGGCGAGAGCATGGCCCAGCGCTGCTCGGGACTCCTGCCGGTGCCGTAGTAGTCGATCACGAACTGGCCTGCCGTGGAGTAGTCGATGAACGTCCCGGGCGGCGGGGCGACCTGGGTCGCGGCCGCGGGTGGGTTCGGCGACGTGGACTTGTCGTCCGTGGACGGCGCCGGCTCGTCGCTGGTGTCGCCGCCCTTCGCGGGCGGGTTCCCGGCCTGCTCGGTCGCGGAGGTGCTGCCCTGGGCGGTGTTGCCGCTGTTCCCGCCGCCCTTGTCGTCGTTGATGATGAGCACGGTGAAGAGCGTGCCGACCAGCACGAGCAGGGCGACCACACCGACGATCACCACGTTCCGCCGCGACGGGCCCGCCGCCTGTGTCGGCTGCCCCTCCGGCTTGCGGAACGCGGCCGTCGGCATGGCCTCCAGCGGCTGCGGAGGCGTCGGCGGGGCCTGCGCCGGGAGCACCGGGCGCGGCGGCGTCGCGATCTTCGTCGCCGCCGGGGTGGGCACCGGCATGACCTGCGTGGCGGCGGTGGCCAGTGACTCGGCCGCCTCCTTCATGGTCGGCCGCTCGCCGGGGTCGACCCGCATGAGGCTCATCAGCGTCGGTGCCAGCGGGCCCGCGTTGCGTGGCGACGGCACGTTGCCGGAGGCGACGGCGTGCAGCAGGGCCAGCGGGTTCGTGTTGGTGCCGAACGGCGGCCTGCCCTCGATCGCGTGGTAGAGCGTCGAGCCGAGCGAGAAGACGTCCGAGGCACGCGACGAGTCGCCGCCGCGCGCGATCTCCGGGGCCAGGTAGGCGGGCGTGCCCGCGAGCATGCCGGTCTGCGTGGTCATCGTGCCGTCGTCGAGCGCGCGGGAGATGCCGAAGTCGGTGATCTTCACCGTCCCGTTCTCCGCGAGCAGGATGTTGCCGGGCTTGATGTCGCGGTGGGCGATGCCGACGGCATGCGCCGCCGCGAGGGCGTCGGCGACCTGCGCGCCGATCTCCGCGGCCTCGTTGGGCGGTAACGTCCCGCGTTCCTGGAGCACCACGGACAGGCTCTTGGACGGCAGGAACTCCATGACCAGGATCGGGTCGCCCTCGTCCTCGGCGACGTCGAACAGGGCGATGGCGTTGCGGTGCTGCAGGCGAGCCGCGATCCGGGCCTCCCGCATCGCGCGTCTGCGCACCTCCTCCGTCATCGGGGCCGACAACGCGTGGCGGACGATGAGTCGCTTGATCGCGACGGTACGGCCGAGCCGTTCGTCGTGCGCCTTCCAGACGACGCCCATCGCGCCGCTGCCGACCTGCTCTATCAGGCGATATCGGCCGGCGACCAGTACATCCTTCTCGATGACCAAGGACTCCCTAGGTTGTCTTCGTGACCAGGCCCCGACCTGGACCCTGAGAATATCGAACTCACCTGATCGAGCTACGTCTAGGCAAACCAAGCAATCGTTTGGTTCAATGTTTGTGTGACCAACGAGCGGGAAGTGTTGCGCGATACGGTCCGCACGCTACTCACTCGAGAAGGGGACACCCGGACGGCGATGACGTCGTCATCCGGTTATGACGAGAAGCTGTGGTCCCGCCTCTGCGCCCTCGGTGCCGCCGGTCTGCACGTGCCCGACGACCTGGGCGGCTCCGGTGCGTCCTTCCTGGAGACCGCGGTCGTGCTGGCCGAGCTGGGCCGGTCCCTGACGCCCTCCCCGCTGCTGGGCTCGGTGCTGGCGTCGTCGGCCCTGCCGCGCGCGGGCGCCGACCCGCTTCTGCGCGAGATCGCGGACGGGTCGGCGGTCCCGTCGCTGGTCTGGGGGCCATACGCACTGAACGCGCAGGTCGCGGACGTGTTCCTGGCCGTCCGCGACGGCGAGCTGTACGCGGTGCCGCCCGCTGACGTGGACATCACACCGCTCGCGCCCGTGGACCCGACCCGCAGGCTGGCCACGGTGTCCGTACGCGGGGCGGGCACGTCGCTCGGCCCGGTCGACGAGTCTCGGCTGCGGGACGTGGCACTGGCGGCGCTGGCCGCCGAGTCGGCGGGTGCCGCCGCCCGCTGCCTGGAGCTGACGGTCTCCTACGCAGGCCAGCGAACCCAGTTCGGTCGCCCGATCGGCTCGTTCCAGGCGTTGAAGCACCGGATGGCCGACATGCACCTCCTGGTGGAGACCGCAGAGTCGGCGGCGCTGGCCGCGGCGACGGCCGTAGCCGACGGGGTGGACCTGTCCTCGACGACCGCGACGGCGGCGGTGTGGTGCACGGAGGCATTCACCCGGGTGGCGGCCGAGATGATCCAGCTGCACGGCGGCGTCGCGATCACGTGGGAGCACGACGCACACCTGTACTTCAAACGGGCACACGGGAACGCACACCTGTTCGGCTCGCCCCGCGAGCACGTGGCGCGGCTAGCCACCCAGCTGGGTTAGCACCTTCTTCGGCGCGCGGAGCCGCCAGGACTCGGTCAGCAGCTCCTTCAGCTCCTCGATGTCGACGCCGCCGAACCTGACGAGCACGACCGGGTGACCGTCGTAGTGCGGCGTGGTGAAGAACTTGTCGGGCTCGGACTCCACGAGCCCCCGCTTCTCGCCCTCGTCGGCGACCCACACGACGAGGACGTCACCCTCCTCCCTGATCCGCGCGAAGAGCCGGTCCTTCACGCGGAACCCCGGCGTCCCGTAGGAGGCTTTCTCGGTGGTCGCGGGCAGCGACAACGCCAGCCGCCGGACATCGTG
This sequence comes from Actinophytocola oryzae, assembly GCF_004364325.1. Classification (GTDB taxonomy): domain Bacteria; phylum Actinomycetota; class Actinomycetes; order Mycobacteriales; family Pseudonocardiaceae; genus Actinophytocola; species Actinophytocola oryzae. Next base: position 528,063 of record NZ_SOCP01000005.1, read on the forward strand.
CTCGGTCACCATGAGCCGAGTCTCCCCGGTGATGCAACCCTTCGCCAGAACGGCGTGTGTGAGAGGTATGAGCCCGAGAAGCGACGACGACGAACGCTTCCACGCGTTCGTGGCGCGGTCGACAGCGCCACTGACGCGCCTGGCCTACCTGCTCAGCGGCGACCAGCACCTCGCGGGCGACCTGGTACAGAACTGCCTCATCAGGCTGTACGGGGCGTGGCCGAGGATTCGCGACCAGGACGCCGTCGACGCGTACGCCAGGAAAGTCCTGCTCCGCTGCTGGTTGAACGAGCGCCGGCGCCCGTGGCGCAACCGCGAGTCAAGGGACGGCGTGATCCCCGAACACGCCGTCCCGGCGGACGACCCGGCAGGCGCGGTGCACGACAAGGAGACGATTCGGGTCGCGCTTGACGGGCTCCCGCCTCGACAACGCGCCGCGGTGGTCCTCCGCTACTGGTCACAGCACTCCGTGACCGAGACGGCGGCCATCCTCAGGTGCTCTGAAGGGACCGTGAAGAGCCAGTCAGCGCGGGGCCTCGCCGCCCTGCGCGCGGCACTGGGCGCCGAGGCGCTCGAGGAGCAGACGCGATGACAGAAGACATCACCCGCAGGCTGGCCATGCTGGCCGACGAGGCGGAACCCGCCCAGATCGACCCACACGACGTGATCACCCGCGCGAAGGCACAGACCCGCAACCGTCGCGCCACGATCGCCGCCGCCGTCGCGACGCTTGCCCTGGTCAGCGCCCTCGTCACTACCGTGGGCAACCCCCTGGGCAAGCCCGCGGCCCCCACCGGACCCGAGGACGCGACCCTGTCGGACCACCTCGACCGGCAGCTGAGGGAGTCCCTGCCCGAGACCCTCCCCTCCGACTGGTCGATCGCGCCACGCGACGCGTTGTCGGACACCCCGCTCCTCACCTTCCTGTGTGTCCTCGGCGTCAGCGATGGCGTCGACCGGTGCGTGGCCAGCGCCACCTATCGCGACGGCACCGGCAGGATCGACATCGTGTGGAACGTCGCGATGGGCGCGAAGAACTTCGACGACCGGTGCGCTCCCGAGTACTGCACCGACTGGACGTCACCCGTTCTGAAGCGTCTGCCAGACCGCACCGAGACAAAGCTGACTGTCTACACGGAGACCATGACCTCACGTGACATCGAAGAACTGCTCGTGTCACGCCCGGACGGCACGCAGATCACGGTGAACGCGATCTGGCCGAAGGGTGAGCGGTCGAAGCCCCCGCTGACCACGGAAAGGATCCTGAAGTTCGCGACCGTGTTCACGTACGACACCACCCTCCCCGTCGGCAACACCTTCGGCACCAGCACGACCCCGTACGTCACGGACGACCCGAACCGCGCGGAACGCGTCCAGGGACAGCTGAACGACGTGTTGCCGAAGGTGATCCCGGCGGGGTGGTCACCGTCGCACGAGGGAGACGAGGAAGACCAGCCACCTCTCACGATGGGCTGCACCAAGTTCGACTCGACCCCCAGCGACGCGCCCGAGAGTTGCTCGACCTACAGCAACTATCGGGACGGCACAGGCCGTGTCGGCATCTCGTTCGAGGTCTCGAAGAGCCCGTTGTGGTACAACGCGGCCTGTGACCCGGCGGACTGCGTCGCGACGACCCTGGAGGACGGTACCGACACCAAGGTGTGGATCCGCACACAGCCCGACTCCACCGGGGCGTACCACCACGAGTTGGCGGCGGTACGCCCGGACGGCACGTGCGTCTCGGTTCGGGTGTCCTGGACCGGACAGCGACCCGAGACACCCCTCACCACCGAGAACCTGCTGAAGTTCTCGACAGCGTTCACCTACTGACCGAACCACTCCAGGACGAGCTTCGCGACCGCCTCCGGTCGTTCGAGGTGGAGGAAGTGTCCGACCCCGGGCAGGACCTCCACCTTGGACCCGGGGGCGAGCCCGTCCTCGGTGAAGTACCGGGGATCGAGGCAACCGTCCTCGGCGCCGCCCAGTACCAGCAACGGTTTCTCGGCGACTCCCTCGGTCCGTTTCGCGTACTCGGCGAGCGCGGGATCGGCGCGGCTCGAGTCGAAGTTCGCGCGGTAGACCTTCAGGACGCTCTCGATGTACTCGTCCTTGCCGTACATCGCGTGGATCCACGTGCGGTACGCGTCGTCGAGTGTCAGGCTCGGGGACCACGTCGCCCACAGGTAGTCGACCAGCGCGCGGTCCTTGCGCAGGATCGCCTCCGCGACACCCTCGACCGTGAACATGAACATGTAGAACAGCCGCTGCTGCTGTGACGGGTCGAGCAGGGCCCGCGCCACGGCGCCGGGCGGCGGGATCGCGATCGTGACGCCCCGGTTGGTCAGCTCCGGCCACGCCGCGGCCACGCGGTAGACCATGCCCGCGCCGATGTCGTGGCCGATCATGTCGACACCGCCCAGTGCCTCGCCGACCGCGGCCGCGTCGGCGGCGAGCGTGACGCCGTCGGAGTACGTGAGCGCGTCGAACGTCGTCGGGTGGAAGCCGCGCAGGAACGGCAGCACCACACGCCTGCCCGCCGCGACGAGGTGCTCGGCGAGCGGCGCGAACGTCATGGGGTGGTCGGGGAACCCGTGCCAGCACACGACGTCCCGGCCCTTGCCCGCGGTCAGCGCGGGGAAGTCCAGCCGGCCGGTCCGCACGACGATCTCGTCGAAGTCCACGCCGCCAGCCTAGATCCAGTCGTCGTGCCTCGACCAGGTGATCAGGTTGTCCAGGATGCCCGGCGTCGGCTCGGCGGGCTCGGTGACCGTGTAGGCACCCCGGTGGAACAGCAGCGGCCGGTCGTCACGCTGGTCGCCGAGCGTGGTGACCAGGCCGGTGACGATGAAGTGGTCACCTGCCTCGTGGACGTCCTGCACGGCACAGTCCAGCCAGGTCAGCGCGCCCGCGAGGATCGGCGCGCCGGAGGGGGCCGGCGCCCACGGGACGCACGAGAACTTGTCGGCACCCGCCTTGCCGAAGACCGCCGAAACGTCCTGTTGGGAATGGCTCAGCACGTTCACGCAGAAGTGGCCGTATGCCTCGATGTGCGGCCACGTGCGTGAGTTCTTCCCAGGACAGAACAGGACCAGCGGCGGGTCGAGCGACAGCGCGGCGAACGACTGGCACGCGAACCCGACCGGCTCCTCGTCCCGCATGGCGGTCACGACCGTGACACCCGTGCAGAAGTTGCCGAGTGCCTGCCGGAACCGCTGCTGGGGAATCACGTCTGCCGGGCCCCGACGGAGAAGTCGTGTCCCCACAGGGAGACCGCGGTGCTCTCCCGCGCGATCCACGACTCGTCCTCGACCTGGCGGCCCTCGCAGCCGAACTCGACGTCGAAGCCGCCGGGTGTCTTCATGTAGAAGGACAGCATCAGGTCGTTGACGTGCCTGCCGAGCGTCGCGGACATGGGGACCTTGCGGCGCAGCGCGCGGTCGTGGCACAGGCCGACGTCGTCGGTCTGCTCGACCTCGACCATCAGGTGCACGATGCCCGACGGTGTGGGCATGGGCAGGAAGGCCAGGCTGTGGTGGCGCGGGTTGCAGCCGAAGAACCGCAGCCACGCGGGATCCCCGTCGGCGGGGCGGCCGACCAGCTGCGGTGGCAGGCGCATCGAGTCACGCAGCCGGAAGCCGAGGACGTCGCGGTAGAAGGCCAGCGCCTCCGCATCGTCCCGTGTGGACAGTACGACGTGCCCGAGACCCTGCTCGCCGGTGACGAACCGGTGGCCGTAGGGGCTCACCACGCGCCGGTGCTCGAGTGCCGCGCCGTGGAAGACCTCCAGCGTGTTGCCGGACGGGTCCTCGAACGTGATCATCTGGTCGACGCGACGGTCGGCGCGTTCTTCCTTCGTGGCTTCCTTGTAGGGCACACCGGCGGCTTCGAGCCGGCCGCAGACCTCACCCAGCTCCGCGACGTTCGCGACCTCCCAGCCCGACGCGGCGAGCCGGTCGGCCTCGCCGGGCACGATGACCAGGCGGGCGGGGAAGTCGTCCATGCGGAGGTAGAGCGCGTCGTCGCGGGTGCCCTTGCCTTCGACCATGCCGAGCACCTTGAGCCCGAACACGCGCCAGGCCTCGATGTCGGTGGCCTCGATACGCAGGTAGCCAAGGGATCGGATGCCCATACCTCAGTCTCCTCCAAGAAAGTCCATGGCAAGTCGGTTGAACTCGGCGAACTTCTCCAGCTGTGCCCAGTGCCCGCACCGCCCGAACACGTGCAGCTGCGCGCGGGGGATCACCTTGAGTGCGACGAGCGCGCCGTCGACGGGGTTCACCCGGTCCTCACGGCCCCAGACGAGCAGGACCCGCTGCCGCAGCCGGTGTGCCTCGCGCCAGAGCATGCCCTCCTCGGGGTCCTTCGCGAACGAGGCACCCATGGATGCCATGGCCCGCAGGGACTCCGGAGCGCTCGCGGTCACGAACCGCTCGTCGACCAGCTCGTCGGTGACGAGCGACTGGTCGTACACCAGGGTGCGCAGGAAGGCCCCGAGCTTCTCCTTCGACGGCCCTGGCGGCGCGCCGAACTGGTAGAGCCGCTTGATGCCCTCGGTCGGGTCGGGCGCGAACACGTTGAGCCCCAACCCACCGGGCGCCATGAGCACGAGCCTGCCCGCCCGGTCGGGGTAGCGGAGCGCGAACCTGGTCGCCGTGCCGCCGCCGAGCGAGTTCCCGACGAGGTGTGCGCGCTCGACCCCGACCTCGTCGAGGAGCTTGAGCAGCGCGTCGGCGGAGAACGTGAAGTACTGGCTGGTGACCTCGGGCTTCTCGGACTCACCGAAGCCGGGCTGGTCGACGATCAACGTCCGGTACTTCTCCGCGAACACGGGGAGGTTGCGCCCGAAGTTGCTCCACGCGGAGGCGCCGGGGCCGCCGCCGTGCAACATGACGACGGCCTCGCCCTCACCGGCCTCGAAGTAGTGGAGGCCGGCCCTGGTGTCCTGTGTTATCCGGGTCGCTGCGCTCATCCGCTATGACGCCGCCTTCCCTCGTCGCGTGCTCGGCGCCGGCGCGCCTGTGCGCGCTCCTCAGTCCAGGCGGCGCCCGCTCCTTCGCTCCGCTCCCGCGTCAGATCCACGCGTCCTGCACCTTCAGCCCGAGCTGTTGCTGGCCGTACATGGCGAGTGCCTTCTCCGGGTCGTTGATGGCGTGCACCCGGCCCGCGTGCGCGTCGCGCCAGAAGCGCTGGATCGGCGTGCCGACCTTGAGCGCCCGACCACCCGCGCTCTCGAAGAGGCGGTCCACGGCGGCGATCGCGGAGCTGGTGGCGTTCACCTGGTCGCGGCGCGTCTGAACCCGAAGCGGGAACGGGATCTTCTCGCCCGCGGTCGCGTACCGCATCTCCTCGTCGAGGTTCCGCTCGATCTGCAGCACCGCCGCGTCGATCTTGCCGGCCGCCTCGGCGATGCGGAGCTGGTTGAAGGAGTCCTCGGCGGCCTTGCCGCCGCTGGACGCACGCACGCGCTCGCGGGTGTGGTCGACGTACGCCTCGTAGGCCCCGGTGGCCATGCCGACCACTGGCACCGCGATGGAACACGAGAACACCGACGCGAAGGGGAGCTTGTAGAGCGGTCCGGTGTTGACCTCCTGGCCCGGCCCCCGGCAGCGGCCGGTCTCCATGAAGCTGAGCGTCCGGTACTCCGGCACGAACACCTTGTCGACGATGATGTCGTTGCTACCCGTGCCACGCAGGCCGATCGTGTCCCAGACGTCGTCGATCCGGTAGTCGCTCCTGGGGAGCAGGAACGTGCGGAAGTCGGTCGGCTGGCCCTCGTCGCCCAGCACGAGGCCGCCCAGGAAGACCCAGGTGGCGTGGTCGCAGCCGGAGGAGAAGCTCCACCGGCCGGAGAACTCGAATCCCCCGTCGACCGGCTTGGCCCGGCCCATCGGCGCGTAGCTGGAGGAGATGCGGGTGTCGTCGTCCTCCCCCCAGACCTCCCGCTGGGCGCGGTCGTCGAAGATCCCGAGCTGCCACGGGTGACAGCCGAGGACGGCGGAGACCCACCCGGTGGAGCCGCAGGCGGAGGAGATCGACCGCACGGCGCGGTAGAAGTCGTTGGGGTGCGACTCGAGCCCGCCGTAGCGGGTCGGTTGGAGCAGCTTGAAGAAACCGGTCTGCTGCAGAGCCTTGATCGACTCCTCCGAGATCCGGCGCGCGTCCTCGGTGTCCTGCGCACGCTCCCGGAAGACCGGAAGGAGCTCACGCACACTGTCAAGCACCTGTTGACTCACTCTTCAGACACTAGAACACGTTCTCGTTTTTGTCGATCCTGACGTCTCCGTGTCAGCCCTGACACCCTGTGGATAACTTCTGACACGCTGTGGATAACTTGTGGACAACCGATTTGCGCGGACCTCGGAGCGTGGTGCAGTCTCTCCCCACCGCATCACCACGAGGAGGGGTTTTCCCACATGACACAGGCGGTTCCACTCGAAGAGCGAGTGACAAAGCTGGAGCGCGAGATGCGGGAGGTGCGCTACATGGCAGGCAGGACAGACAGGGAGGTCTCCGACCTCCAGGTGACCCTGAAAGGCCACAACGGTGTGCTGAACGCCATCCGGGAGGACCAGGTCGACCAGGGCAAGAAGCTCGACCTCGTCGAAAGGCGATTGGGCAAGCTCGAGATGAAGGTGGACGAGAACTTCGCGAAGGTGGACGAGAACTTCGCGAAGGTGGACGAGAACTTCGCGAAGGTAGAAGCGAAGTTCGATGTGCTCTACCAAGGCCAGGAGAAGATCACACAGCTCCTGAACCGGCACCTCGGCGAGCCGGACGATGACATTCATGGGGGTGGCGGCGGTGAGTGAACTCGTCCAGCTTCGCGATGAACTCGACGATCTACGTACTCGGGTCATTTACCTCGAACATCAGAGGGACGTCGATCTGGGCACTTCGACGAAGGCCTCGGCAGCGGCCAGGGCGGCCGATCGTCAGCTGGTCAAGGCCCGGTCCGAGTGGCAGGAGGTCGTCAAGGGCCTCGAAGCCGGAATGGGTCAGATCATCTCGCTGCTGACCTCGCCTGCCGCGAACCTCCCGGCCCTGCGGCCGGAGAACACGCAGTCGGCCAGCGAAAGCCCACTCACGTAGGAGTTCGAGCAGATGCCGACGGCGTTGCGACCCGCGGCATACAGCCCCGGGATCCCGGCGCCGTCGGCACCGCGTACCTGACCGGTGCCCTCGTCCACCTTCAACCCGCCCAGTGTCAGCGTCGGACACGGATACCCGAGCCGAGGCCCGAAAGAACAGTCGATCAACGCGTACGGCCCCGTCATCGGCGCCACCAGGTCCGGATGCTTGCCGAACGCGTCCTCCCCGTCCCCGTACTTCTCCACCGTGGCCGCAAGGCCCTCGGGATCGATACCCGCCTTCGCCGCCACCTCCTCGACAGTCGCGCCCCTCACCCGCGCCACCCGCAACAGGTAGTGAGCCGACAAACGTTGGAACCACAGGGTTTCCGTACGAACCTGACGCCGGGCGTCACGGAGAATCGCCTCGTCGACCAGCAACCACGCGCGACCACCCCGCTCCAGCACGAGCCGCTCGCCAATCGCCGCCCCATAACTGGACTCGTCCACGAAACGAGCACCCGACCGGTCGACCAGAATGCCCCGGATCAACGCACTCGGCGGCGTGAGGAACCGCCACGCGGACATCGTCGACATCCGATCCGTCACACCACCGGCTGACGTACCCAGCTGAATGCCGCTGCCATCGTCACCCTGCGTACCCAACGGCAACCCGCCCCGAAAGGCAGGCGCATTGGCCCGAACCATGTCCCGGTTGTTCACGAAACCCCCCGCAGCCAGGATCACCCCCCGCCGCGCCCGGATGCGGACCACCCGCCCCTTCGACGCCTCCAACGCGGCGATCCCGCGATACAAGCGCCGCGCGAACGCAGGCAGGTAGAGCCCCGGTTTCGTCGCGTAGCGATGCAGGAAACGGTGCAGGCGGGAACGGTGCGTCCGGCACTCCACCCCGACCACCCGGCCACCCTCGATGATCAGCTTCGTCGCGGTCGTCTGGCGCACCACGTGCACACCGGCATCGTGAGCCGCTGAGGCCAGTGCCGCGTACATCACCCGGCCGGACGTCCCCCGGCCGTGCACCCGGTGACCGCGAGGTGCGGGCGTCGCCACGGAACGGAACGGCCACGCGTTCTCGCTCCCCGAGTAGTACAGGTAGTACCTGTTCGACGGGTACGACGTCTTGTACGGGCACACCGACGAGTCGAACGGCACCCCTGCCTCGGCCAGCCAGTCGACCATCGACGCGCTGGACCGGCAGAACTCCTCCAGCAGGCCGGGCGACACCACGTCGCCGACCTCCTGCCGCAGGTAGGCGAGCATCTCGTCGACCGTGTCGGTCACCCCGGCGGCACGCTGCACCGATGTCCCGCCGCCCGCGTACACGATCCCGCCGGACATCGCCGTCGCGCCGCCGCCGGTGAACCGGTCGACCGCCACGACGGACGCGCCGGCCCGCGCGGCCTCCAGAGCCGCGCACGCTCCGGCACCGCCGAAGCCCACCACGACCACATCCGCTTCCGAGTCCCACACCAAGGGCATGGCAAAAACTATAACCTGTTCTAGTATGGGTCTCATGGACGAGTACGACGTGATCGTGGTCGGCAGCGGCGCCGCAGGTATGGCCGCCGCTCTCACCGCCGCCCACCACGGCCTTCGCACCGTGCTCATCGAGAAGGCACCGACCTTCGGCGGCTCGACCGCGCGGTCGGGCGGTGGCGTCTGGGTTCCCAACAACGACGTCCTTCTCGCCGAAGGCGTGCCCGACACGCCCGAGCAGGCCCGCGACTACCTCACCCACATCACCGGCGACGTCGTCGACGACGACCTGCGTGCCGCCTTCCTCGACAACGGCCCCGCCATGCTGCGGCTCGTGCTGGCCAACACACCGCTGCGGCTGCGCTGGGTCACCGGCTACTCCGACTACTACCCCGAGGCCCCCGGCGGCCTGCCGATGGGCCGCTCACTCGAGCCGCGCCCGTTCAACGCGGCACTGCTCGGCGACGACCTCGCCGACCTCACGCCGCCATACCTGAAGGCACCGACGGGCATCACGGTCACCCAGGCCGACTACCGCTGGATGAACCTCGTTGCCAGACACCCGCGCGGCATGCTGCGCTCGGCACGGGTCGCGGGTCGTCGGCTCCTCTCCATCGTGCTGCGCAGACGTCTGCTCGCGATGGGCCAGGCACTGACCGCCGGGCTCCGCGTCGGGCTGACCCGGCTGAACGTCCCGGTGCTGCTGAACACCCAGCTCACCAACCTGGTCACCGAGGACGACCGCGTCACGGGCGTGGAGGTCCTGCGTGACGGCAGACCCGACACGATCCGCGCGACGAGAGGCGTGCTGCTGGCCTCCGGCGGGTTCGAGCACAACGAGCGGATGCGCAAGGAGTACCAGCAGGCACCGATCGGTACGGAGTGGACGGTCGGCGCGGTCGAGAACACCGGCGACGGCATCGAGGCGGGCATGCGACTAGGCGCCGCGGTCACGCTCATGGACGACGCGTGGTGGGGCCCGTCGATCGTGCTGCCCCGCGGCCCCTACTTCTGCCTCGCGGAGCGCAGCCTGCCGGGCTGCATCATGGTCAACCAGCGCGGCGAGCGGTTCGTGAACGAGGCGGCGCCGTACGTCGACGCGGTACACGCGATGTACGAGACGGACAGCGTGCCGGCCTGGCTGATCGCCGACCAGACCTACCGCAACCGGTACATCTTCGCAGGTCTCGGTCCACGCCAGCCCTTTCCCGGCCGCTGGTACAAGTTCGGCGCGGTCCGCCGCGCGCCGTCGCTCGACGCGCTCGCCGACGAGATCGACGTGCCCGCAGACCGGCTGCGGAACACGGTCGAGACGTTCAACGGCTTCGCGGAGTCCGGTGTGGACGGTGACTTCCACCGTGGCGACAGCGCGTACGACCGGTACTACGGCGACCCACGCAACCGGCCGAACCCCAACCTCGCGCCGCTACGCCGCGCACCGTTCTACGCGATCAGGATCGTGCCTGGCGACCTCGGCACGAAGGGCGGCTTGCGCACGGACACGGCGGCACGCGTGCTGCGGGAGGACGGTTCGGTGATCGACGGGCTGTACGCCGCGGGCAACGCGAGCGCACCGGTGATGGGCCGCACGTACGCGGGCCCTGGCGCGACCCTCGGACCGGCAATGGTGTTCGGGTACCTGGCGGCACTCGACATGGCGGGAGCGAAGTGATGACATCAGGATTTCGCACGATCGACGTGGGTGCCCCACGCACGCGGTTCGCGCGCGGCTGGCACTGCATCGGCCTCGCGGAGCCGTTCCGGGACGGCAAGCCGCACGCGATCGAGGCGTTCGGCACCAAGCTGGTCGTGTTCGCGACGGAGGACGGCACGCTGAACGTGCTCGACGCGTACTGCAGGCACATGGGCGGCGACCTGACGCAGGGCACCGTCAAGGGCGAGGCCATCGCGTGCCCCTTCCACGACTGGCGCTGGGCCGGCAACGGCAAGTGTGTCCAGATCCCTTACGCCAAGCGAATCCCGCTGCGTGCGCGGACCAGGTCGTGGCAGACGCTCGAACGCAACAAGCAGCTCTTCGTCTACCACGACCCGGAGGGCAACCCGCCTCCCGACGACGTGGTGATCCCGGAGACGAAGGGCGCGTCGAGCGACGAGTGGAGCGACTGGACCTGGGACACGGTGCGGATCGAGGGCTCCAACTGCCGCGAGATCATCGACAACATGGTCGACATGGCCCACTTCTTCTACATCCACTTCGCGTTCCCGACGTACTTCAAGAACGTGTTCGAGGGTCACATCGCTACGCAGTACCTGAACTCGCGTGCCCGCCAGGACGTCAAGCTCGGCTCCAGCTACTCGGCGGAGGGCGTGACGCTGAAGTCCGAGGCGTCCTACTACGGCCCCTCCTACATGATCAACGATCTGTGGCAGGACTTCGGCGGCGCGACCATCGAGACCGTGCTGATCAACTGCCACTACCCCGTCTCGGCGGACTCGTTCGTGCTGCAGTGGGGGGTGAGCGTCAAGAAGCTGCCCGGCCTGCCGAAGGAGAAGGCGGACAAGGTGGCGGGCAAGCTCGCGAAGAGCTTCGGCATCGGCTTCCTGCAGGACGTCGAGATCTGGCGGAACAAGACGCGCGTCGACAACCCGTTGCTGTGCGAGGAGGACGGCCCCGTCTACCAACTGCGCCGGTGGTACGAGCAGTTCTACGTGGACGTCGGCGAGGTCACCGAGGAGATGACGCAGCGGTTCGAGTTCGAGGTCGACACGACCCGCGCGAACGAGGTGTGGGAGCAGGAGGTCGCGGACAACCTCGCACGCCAGGAGGCGGCCGGATGACCGCGTGGGCCAAGGCGCCGCCACACAGTGACCCGATCGGCACGCTGGCCGACGAGCACGAGTACCTGAACACCGGTCTGGTGCCGGTGTCCTGTGCGGTGTGTGCGACGGAAGTGCTGGTGCGCAAGGCGAGCCGGGCGCAGACGAGCGTCCAGTACCAGTCGTCGCCCGCCACGTCGTGCCCGGAGTTCGCGGCACGCGTCGCCGACGGCGAGCTGTCGGCCCGCATCGACACGTGCCCTCGGCTGCGTGAGTCCATCGAACGCGCGGTGGTGACCGGCGCGGTGGCGGTGCCGGATGAGTGAGGCGCGGTCCTACCGGCTGCGGGTCGCCGAGGTGGTGACCGAGACGGCGGACGCGTGCTCGATCGTGTTCGACTCCCCCGGCTTCGACTACCGGCCGGGCCAGTTCCTGACGCTGCGGATCCCCAGCGACCGCTGCGGTTCCGTCGCGCGCTGCTACTCGCTGTCCAGCTCGCCGCACGTGGACTCGTCGTTGAAGGTGACGGTCAAGCGGACCGTCGACGGCTACGGCTCGAACTGGATCTGCGACTCGGTCAGGGCGGGCGACGAGATCGAGTCGCTGGCCCCCGCCGGGATCTTCACACCCTCTACTTTGGACGCCGAGCTGCTCCTGTTCGCGGCGGGCAGCGGCATCACACCGGTGATGTCGATCGTGAAGTCCGCGCTGGCCGCCGGTTCCGGACGGGTGGTGCTGGTCTACGCGAACCGGGACGAGGCTTCGGTGATCTTCGACGCCGAGCTGCGCGAGCTGGTGAACCGGCAGCCGGACCGCATCACGGTGATCCACTGGCTGGAGTCGGTGCAGGGTCTGCCGTCCACGTCGACGCTGGCCGCGCTGGCCACTCCCTTCGCGTCCTACGAGGCGTTCGTCTGCGGCCCGGCCCCGTTCATGACGGCCGTGCGGGCCGCGTTGTCGGAGCTGGGCTTCGGACGCGACCGCGTCCACATCGAACGGTTCAAGTCGCTCGGCGCGAACCCGTTCGAGCAGGCCGTGGCCGTCGCACCGTCGCCAGAGGCACGCACCGCCTCGGTGACGGTGGCGTTGGACGGCGCCACGAACCGCTACGACTGGCCTGCGGACACGAAGCTGCTGGACCTGTTGCTGGCGAGTGGACTTGACGCGCCGTACTCGTGCCGGGAGGGTGCGTGTAGTGCGTGCGCGTGCCGGCTGGTGTCCGGGGAGGTGAAGATGCTGAACAACGACGTCCTCGACGAGGAGGACCTCGCCGACGGCATCCGCCTCGCGTGCCAGTCCCTTCCGGTGACCGACGAGGTCGAGATCAGCTACGAATGAGGTGACGATGCCCATCGACCCCGCGGTGGCGGTCGGCGCGGACCTTGGCGTGTCGAAGTTCGAGTGGGGCAGCACGGACGTGCTGCTGTACCACCTGGCACTGGGCGCGGGCGCGTCGCCGCTGGCCGAGTCCGAGCTGCCGTACGTGCTGGAGGACCGCCTGAAGGTCCTGCCGACCTTCGGCGTGGTGGCCCCGAACTTCCGCATGTTCGAGCCACCCGCGGTGACGTTCCCCGGCATCGACGTCGACCTGTCCAAGGTCCTGCACGGCACCCAGTCGATCACGGTCCACGGCCCCCTCCCGGCCGAGGGACGGGCCATGGCCCAGTCGCGGATCGCGGACGTGTGGGACAAGGGCAAGGCGGCGGTGATCATCCAGGAAGCCACGGTGACCACGCTCGACGGCGATCCACTGTGGACGACCCGCTCCGGCATCTTCGCCAGGGGCGAGGGCGGCTTCGGCGGCTCGCGAGGCCCGTCGGAACGACTGCCCGCGCCGACCGGTGACCCCGTGCTGGAGGTGGAGGTTCCCACACTGCCCCAGCAGGCGTTGCTGTACCGCCTGTGCGGCGACAGGAACCCACTGCACGCGGACCCGGCCTTCGCGGCGAGGGCCGGTTTCGACCGCCCCATCCTGCACGGCCTGTGCACGTACGGCGTGGTGTGCAAGGCGTTGGTGGACAACCTGCTGGGCGGCGACGTCACGAAGGTCGAGACGTTCAGCACGAGGTTCGCGGGCGTCCTGTTCCCCGGCGAGACGCTGCGGGTCCGGGCGTGGCGGACGGAGTCCGGCTACCAGGCCGCGGCGACGGCGGTCGAGCGCGACGACGTGCCGGTCCTGGACGAAACAGTGCTCACGGTCCACTGATGCTGGAACGCCTGACCCGCGCGCACGCCCCCGCACTGCTGGACTTCGAACGGGAGAACCGCGCCTACTTCGCGGCGGCGGTCACCGACCGGGGCGACGACTACTTCGCCCACTTCACCGACCGCCACGAGGCCCTGCTGTCCGAACAGGCGACCGGTGCCTGCCACTTCCACGTCGTGGTGGTCGACGGGGAGATCCTGGGCCGGGTGAACCTGGTGGACGTGGCGGACGGCACGGCGGAACTGGGCTTCCGCATGGCGAAGAAGGCAACCGGCCAGGGCCTGGCCACGGCGGCGGTCCGCGCGGTGTCGACCCTGGCCGCCACGAAGTACGGCCTGACCCGGCTCCGCGCGGCGGCCAGGATCGACAACCTCGGCTCGCGAACCGTGCTGACCCGCACCGGCTTCACCCCGACCGGCGAGGAGAGAGTTCTCGGGGACAAGCCAGGCGTCTGTTACGTACTGGACCTCACCACGCGGTCATGAGGCGGCGTCGAGCAGCAGCTTCGCGGCGACCGTGGCGCCGTCGTCCCGGATCGTGCCCGCGACGGCCCCGGCCCGCGCTCGGGTCTCGGGCGCGAGGGCCGTGCCGAGCGCGGCGGACAGGGAGTCGACGGTAGGCGTCGAGCCCTCGTGCGCCACACCGATGCCCAGGTCGGCGACGCGGCCGGCCCAGTACGGCTGGTCCGCGATCTGGGGCACGACGACCTGCGGCGCGCCGGCCCGAGCGGTCGTCGTGGTGGTGCCCGCACCGCCGTGGTGGACAACAGCGGCGACGCGGCCGAACAGCGCCTGCTGGTTGACCTCGCCGACGACGAAGCAGTCGCCCGCGTCGTCGACCGGGGCCAGCCCGGCCCAGCCGCTGGCGAGGACGACCCGGCGCCCGTGGGCACGAGCCGCCTCGATGGCCACGCGGGCGACGCCCTCCGGGGCGTGCGCGGCCATGCTGCCGAAGCCCACGTAGACCGGAGGCGCACCGGCGTCGAGGAAGGCGTCGAGGTCGTCAGGGAGCGGCCGGTCGTCGGGCAGGATCCACGCGCCGGTCTGCACGAGGTCGAGGTCGGTCATGCCCTGCGAGGGGCACAGCGTCGCGTCCGCGGCCAGCCACGGTCGGCCGGTGAAGACGTGGTCGCGGACGTTGTCCACCGGAGGCAGGCCGATCGCGGCCCGGTGGCTGTTGAGCGCCGGGCCGTACAGGTCGTTCACCCGCTGGGCATCCTGCTGCCACAGCACCCGTTTGTCGGTTTCCTCCCGAGGGGAAGGCGTGCCGGGCCGCATCCCGGGCGCGAAGTGCCGCGACGGCAACCCGAAGATGTGGAAGGACCCGTAGATGTAGCGGATGCCCAGTTTGTCGGCAACGTCCCGAGCGCCGGCGGGCATCAGGCCGGTTGCCAGGAGCGCGTCACATCCTGGTGCGACCGCGCCGAGCGTCTCGAACCGCGCGGCGACCAGCGCGGGAGCGAGCTGGAACGCGTCTCTGGCCGTCGGCTTCGGGCCGGTGACCACCGAACGCACCGACGGCCCCAGCGGCACGTGCGGTATGTCCGCACGTGCCAGCAGCCGCACGAAGTCCTCGTCGGGCGGCGCGCACACGAGCGCCTCGACCCCAAGCCCCCGCAACGCCACCGCGAGCCCCGCCAGCGGCTCGACGTCCCCGCGCGATCCCCACGTCGTCAGCAGCACACGCACTTCCGATTCCCCGTTTCCCCAGGTCAGGCGTCCTGGCCGGCAAATCATGAAGCACGAACCGGGTCTTGCCGCAAGCCCCCCGGTGAGCTATACGTTGAAGGGGGCGGACAAGGACGCGACTCTTTCGTGCGGCGAAGTATGATCGGATCTAAGTAAGATGCAATCTTACTTAGATCGGGGATGACTTCGTGACGCAGTTCCACGGCCGCACCAACGATCTCGCACTGCTGGACCGACAGCTTCGCCTGGTCCGGGACGGTGTCGCCACGACCCCGGGGCAAGCCTTGATCGTCACCGGCCGTCGGCGGGTGGGCAAGTCACGGCTGGTCCAGGAGTTCTGTGACCGCTCTGGCGCGCCTTACGTGATCTTCCAGGCATCTCGAGGCCGCAATCCGGCCGCCGAACGTGCCGACCTCACCGCCGCGCTCGCCCAGTCCGCTCTGCCAGGTGCGGACCTGGTCGCCGGCGCCGTCGGTACCGACTGGAACCAAACCCTCCGCGCCCTGTCGATCGCGGTGCCCGAACAGACACCCAGCATCATCGTCCTCGACGAGGTGCCCTGGCTGGTCGAGCAGGACCGCGAGTTCGAAGGCGCCATGCAGACCGTCTGGGACCGGTACCTGTCGGCCAGGCCCGTGCTCCTCCTGCTGGTTGGCAGCGACCTGTCGATGATGGAATCCCTCCAGGAGTACGGCCGGCCCTTCCACGGCCGCGCCGCTCGAATGCTCGTCCGTCCGCTCGACCCCGCCGACGTGCGGGAAATGACCGCTCTCGACCCCGCCGAGGCCATCGACGCGTTCCTGATCACCGGCGGCTTCCCCGAGATCGTCCAGCGCTGGAACGCCGGCACCAGTCGCACCACGTTCCTGCGTGAACAGCTCACCGACCCACTGTCCCCACTGCTGATGGCCGGTGAGCTGTCGCTGCTCGGCGAAGTCCCCGAGCCGTCACACAGCCGCTCCGCCCTTGAAGCGATCGGTACCGGTGAACGCACCTTCGGCACGATCGCCAACCGGATCGGCGTCGGAAACCCAGTCCCCGCAGGCACTCTGGCCCCCATACTGAACACCCTGACGGCCAAGCGCATCGTCGCCGTCGACACCCCGCTGGCCAACCGCCCGGACACCAGGAACAAGCGCTACCGGATCGAGGATCCGTACCTGCGTTTCTGGCTCGCCTTCCTGCAGCGCGGCATCGCCGAGGTCGAACGCGGCCGAGGCGACCTGGTCGCCACCCGACTCGAACGATCCTGGCCGTCCTGGCGAGGGCGCGCCATCGAGCCACTTGTCCGTACCAGCCTCGAACGGCTCCTACCCGACGACCGGCTACCAGACGCGGAGGTCGTCGGCGGCTGGTGGAACCGGCAGAACAATCCCGAGGTCGACCTGGTAGGCGCGGATCGTGAGCAGCCGGCCGCGACCCGCATAGCCTTCACCGGCTCCATCAAATGGCTGGAGACCGAACGCTTCGGCCAACGCGACGTGGAAAGCCTGATCGCCGGTTCCATGTCGGTGCCCGGACGCGACCACACCACGCGCCTGGTCGCGGTTTCCCGCAACGGCGTCGAGACGGGGCTACCCCTGGCCGCGTCCTTCGGCCCCGAAGAGATCATCGCGGCATGGCGAAGCTGAGCACCTCGTGAACGCGCTCGTTTCGTGAGTCACTTGAGCTGTGCGGAGGTCTTGCCCAGCAGTCGGCGGCCGATGATGAGTTGCTGGATCTGTTGGGTGCCCTCGAAGATGTCCATGATCTTGGCGTCTCGGGACCACTTCTCCAGTAGTTCGTGTTCCGTGTAGCCGATCGAGCCGGCCAGTTCCACGCACCGAAGGGTGATCGCCGTTGCCGAGCGGCCTGCTTTGGCCTTCGCGTACGACGCCTGCAGGGAGTTCGGTTGGCGGTTGTCGGCCATCCACGCCGCCTGGAGGGTCAGCAGGTACATCGCCTCGTAGTCGGACTCCATCTCCAGGAAGGCTGCCGCTGCGGCGTGTTGGTTGTTGGCCGGGCGGTCGTAGTCGATCTCCACGCCCGCGGACTCCAGCAACCGCCGGGTTTCCTCCAGTGCGGCACGGGTGATGCCCACCGCCATCGCCGCCACCAGTGGCCTCGTGTTGTCGAACGTCTGCATGACGCCCGCGAAACCCTGTGCCGGGTTGATCTCCGGCGTGCCCAGCAGGTTCTCCGCGGGCACCATGCAGTTGTCCAGGCGGAAATGCGCGGTGTCCGACGCCCTGATGCCCAGTTTGTGTTCCAACCGGACAAGCTCGAAGCCCGGTGTGCCTCGGTCCACCACGAACGACTTGATCGCCGCCTTGCCCATCGAGCGGTCGAGCGTTGCCCAGACGACCACGCAGTCCGCGCGCTCGCCCGACGTCACGAAGATCTTCTCACCGTTGAGCACGTAGTGGTCACCGTCGCGGACGGCCGTGGTGCGGATGGCGCCCGAGTCCGAGCCCGTGTCCGGCTCCGTGATCGCCATCGCGGCCCATTTTCCCCTGTAGCGGGCCAGCTGTTCCTCCGACGCCACCGACGCGATGGCCGCGTTGCCCAGGCCCTGCCTCGGCATCGACAACAGCAGACCCGCGTCGCCCCAACACATCTCCATCGTGCCGAGTACCAGCGACAGGTTCGCCGTCGACGGTTTCCCTGACGAGCGGCGGACACCTCCCGCACCCGCGCCGCCGCCGGACGCACTCAGACCGTCCAAAAGGGACGCGAGCGTGTCCAGTTCCTTCGGGTACGTGTGTTCCGCCTGGTCGTACTTCCGGGAGTTCGGGCGCAGGAACGCCATCGCGGCCTGACGCGCCTGGTCGACCAGCGTGGTCAGCTTGCGGGGAACCTCCAGGTTGATCACACCAGCACCGCGCCTTCCATCACGCCGACGGCACGCAGGTCGCGGTACCACCGCTCCACCGGGTGCTCCTTCACGAAACCGTGCCCGCCGAGCAGCTGCACACCGTCGCTGCCGATCATCATTCCCTTGTCCGTGCACAATTTCCTGGCCAGCGCCACCTCGCGGGCGAACGAGAGCCCCGCTGCGGCACGGGCCGCGGCCCGGTAGGTCAACAGGCGCATGCCGTCCAGCTCAGTGCCGATGTCGGCCACCCGGAACGCCACGCCCTGCCGGTGCGACACCGGCTCACCGAACGCGACCCGGTCGTTCACGTACGGGATCACGTAGTCCAGTACCGCCCGGCCCGTCCCCACCGCCAGCGCGCACCAGCCCAGCCTGGCCAGGCGAACGCAGTCCGCGTAATCGGCGGCCAGCAGCGCCACCGCCGGGACCGACACCTGGTCGAGCAGCACCCGGCCGGTGCCTGCGGCACGCAACCCCATCGCGGGTTCGGACTCGATCGTCACCGACGACGACTCCACGATGAACAACGCGGGGCCCCGACCTTCGAGATCCGCGGCCACGATGAACAGCTCTGCCGCGGAAGCACGCGGTACCAACGACTTCACGCCCGTCAGGCGGAAGCCGCCGGAGGTCCGGTACGCCTTGGTCTGCAACGAGAACGGGTCGAACAGCGGGCGCGGCTCCTGGATCGCCAGTGCGGCGGCGGGCACGTCGTCGCCGGTGAACGACGGCAGATAGGTCGCCTGCTGCTCCTCGTTTCCCCACAGCACCAGGGCGTTCGACACCGCGGCGGGTGCGAGGCAGGCCAGCGCGAGCCCCATGTCGCCCGTGGCAAGGGCTTCCGCGACCAGCACGTTGGTGACCGTCGATCGTTCCGTTGCCACGCCGCCCAGTTCCTCGGGCACGCCGAGGAGCGTGATGCCCAGCTCCGTGGCTGTCGACACCAGCTCGGGCGGGGCCGCGCACTTCTCGTCGGCGACCGAGGCGGCCGGGCGGAGGCGCTCGGCGGCGAACTCGCGGACCGTCTCGACGATCATCCGCTGGTCCTCCGACGGCGCCAGGTCGAAGACCCCGGTGTCCGGCACGGGGGGCAGACGCTTGGCTGAGCCCAGTTTCCTGGCGGCGGAGAACGTGCGGGTCGCCGCGCCTGCGGCCTGGAAGCCGGTCTTCGTCGCCTGGTACAGCGCCCGGTCGACCGACTTCTTGAGCTTCAACCGCTCCACGACCGGCGCGCCCGCCACCTTGTTGAGGACGGACATCACGGTCCCCATGGCGTTGCGCCTGTGCGGCCTGGCGCCAAGACCCTCGCTGGCCGACACCGAACCACCCCTACCTACTCGTGAGTTAAATAACGGTAGCTACTCTAGAGTAGGGTACGCGAGGACACCCTCCCGAGGTGACCCCGGTCACGGGCGCACCGAC
The DNA here is from genome assembly GCF_004364325.1 of Actinophytocola oryzae. Taxonomy (GTDB): domain Bacteria; phylum Actinomycetota; class Actinomycetes; order Mycobacteriales; family Pseudonocardiaceae; genus Actinophytocola; species Actinophytocola oryzae. The sequence continues at coordinate 547,575 of NZ_SOCP01000005.1, forward strand.
TGCCACGGCCGCGCCCGCTCGAACGCCGCACACGCGGCGAGGACCCGCGCGTCGGCGTGCCGAGGCCCCACCACCTGCAGCCCCACGGGCAGTCCCGCCGACGTGAAACCGCACGGGAGCGTCGCGGCAGGCTGCTGTGTCATGTTGAAGGGGTAGGTGAACCCCGTCCACGAGGTCCACCGACCCTCGCCGGACGGCGTCTCGACGCCTGCCTCGAACGCCGCGATCGGCATGGTCGGCGTGACGAGCAGGTCGTGGCGCTCGTGGAACTCACCCATGATCCGACCCAGCTCGGCACGGGTCGCGGTCGCGTCGAGGTACTCCAGCGCCGAGTATCGCGCGCCACGCTCGCGGACCTCGCGCAGGCCGGGGTCGAGATCGGCGAGCTGGTCGTCGGTCAGCGCCGCGGTCGCCGCGGCGGCACCGGAGAACCACAGTGTGTGGAACGCGTCGATCGGGTCCGCGAAGCCGGGGTCCGCCGTGGTGACGACCGCGCCCAGCTCGGCGAACACCTCGACCGCACGCTCGACCAGCTCGGCGACCTCGCTGTTGACGGACACGTGGCCGAGCGTCGGGCTGAACGCGATCCGCAGGCCCGCCACCGACCCGGCGTCGGCGGCAGCGGCGAACGAGCCAGGCGGGCGTGGTCCGGCCGACCAGTCCCGGCTGTCCGTCCCGGACAGCACGTCGAGTGCGAGTGCCGCGTCACGCACGGTCCACGCCAGCGGACCGGCGTGCGAGAGGGTGCCGAACGGGCTCGCGGGGAAGATCGGCACGAGCCCGTAGGTCGCCTTGATGCCGAACACGCCGCTGAACGACGCCGGGATGCGGATCGACCCGCCGCCGTCGGTGCCGAGCGCGATCGTGCCCATGCCGGTGGCGACCGCGACGGCCGCGCCGCCGCTCGAGCCGCCCGAGGTCCTCGTCGCGTCCCACGGGTTCCTGGTGACCCCCGTGAGCGGGTTGTCGGTGACGCCCTTCCAGCCGAGCTCGGGTGTCGTGGTCTTGCCGATGATCACGGCGTTGTGCTCACGCAGCCGCGCGACGGCAGGCGCGTCGACGTCCCAGGGCTGGTCGGGGCTGATCGTCCGCGAGCCACGCAGTGTCGGCAGGCCCCTGGTGAGGAGCAGGTCCTTCACCGAGACAGGCACGCCGTCCAGCAGGCCGCGGGGCTCACCGCGCCGCCACCGCGCCGCCGACTCGGCCGCCTGCGCAAGCGCTTGCGGGGCGTCGACCAGGCAGAACGCGTTGAGCTTCCCGTTCAGCTCGTCGATCCGGGCGAGGGCGTCCCTCGTCGCCTCGACCGGTGAGCGTCGACCGGCCCGGTAGTCCGCCAACAACTCGGTCGCGCTGATCAAGGCTGCTCCCTCACTGTTCACCTGGTCGCGACGGCGCGTGATCCAGGTACCTCGGCAGAGTGTCCATCGACAGTGACACCGGCTCTTCCCGCGCCGAGCCGCGGCGGCGAACGAATCAATAGATCCTTTGTGGTCTCGCTCGGGCGCACTAGTTCCCCATTAACAAGGGATTCTACCGACCCGGTATCCCCCGCCTGGGTGATACTCAGCAGGTGGGTCCTTCGGTTCTCAGAAGATCCGTGTTGAACTTGCCGTCCACTATGGATAACGCCAGTTCGCTCACCCGCGTGTTGTTGCTCCTCGCGTAGCTGCGAAGCGTGGCGAAGGCCGTTGTTGTCGTCAGGCCGAGGCGCTCGGCGAGTACACCCTTTGCCTGTTCGATGATCACCCGGCTGTTGAGCGCGTGCTGCAGCTGCGCGGCCAGCGTCTCCTGACGACGCAGAGCGCGGGTGCCGAGGATGCCGATCGTCGCCACGTCGGCCATCGCCCGGGCCAGACGGGTCTCCGACTTCTCCAGCGGTCCGCGCTCCGTGCGGAACAGGCTCAGGGTGCCGATCAGGTCTTCCCGCCGGCACAACGGCACCGCGTGGACCGCGGCGAAGCCCGCAAGAGTGGCCGCCGCCACGTAGCGGGGCCAGCGGTCGCGCTCGGCGGCCAGGTCCGGCACCGCTACTTCTTCACCAGTTCGACAGCAGTCTCGCCAAGGTCCCTCATCATTCCGCTGGGCCGCCAACTCGATCAGGGCGGCACGCTCGCTCGACGCGACGACACCGTGATCGATCAGGAACACGCCCACAGCGTCCACATCGAGCAGACGAACGCAGCGATTCGCCAGCAGCCGCAGAAAGTCGTCAAGATCGAACTCTGTCGCCAGGGTGTCCGCGAGCTCGACGAGTGTTTCTGCCAGTTCCTCCGCCGGCTTGCTGGTCACGACGTAAGACTACGGCCGAATGATCAGTTTCGGGGCAAGCCCGACGGGTCACTGCCCACTATTTGACGAAAAGTCGTACGCAGCCGTATCCCTTTCTAATAGCGCCCAACGAAGATCATTTATAGGCCGCGCGTCACGCAGCGCAGTGGAGTCGGCACGCTCCGACAGAGGTCTACTCTCCGTGGTTGTCCCTAGGGTCCAACAGCAATCGAACAGGGCCCTTGGACTCTGTTGGTTGACGGTTGAAATTTACGAAACTCACTCACGTGCGGGAGTCGCGTTAGCGTGGAGGCCTCGTGAGTGCGCAGGTAATGTCATCGGATGCTACTGAGATCTTCTCTCGTCTCAAGAGCGCCGCGTTCCATGAGCTTGTCAAGTCGTCGATGGCGGGGGACCAGGAAGCCGTCGCGACCTTGTTCAGCTGGATCAGACCGGCGATAGTTCGCTACTGTCGGTCACGGATTGGTCGCAGTGGTTCGGCCTACTCATCGGCCGACGATGTGGCCCAGGAGATCTGCATGGCGGTCCTCGGCGCGCTGTCGCGCTACGGGGACGAGCCGGAGTCGTTCCTTCCTTTCGTGTACGGCATCGCCGCGCACAAGGTGGCGGACCACTACCGGCGGGCGGGCCGGGACCGGTCGGACCCCTCGGCGGACGTGCCGGACGGGATCGACCTCGGTGCCAGCCCGGAGCAGCTGATCATGGCGGCTGACCTTCGGGAGAGGTTGACCGCTCTGCTGGGGACGCTGCCGCCCAGGCAGCGGGAGATCCTCGTGCTGAGGCTGATCGTCGGCCTGTCGGCACAGGAGACGGCCACGGCGGTGGGGCTCACGCCGACGGCCGTACGAGTCACGCAGCACCGCGCCCTCGCGAAGCTGCGCAACTCGCTGTCCCACTCCGAGTGGGTGTAGGGACTCAGTTCCCCTGCGCTCGCAGGTAGATCTGCACCTCCAGGCGGTTCCGCTCGGCTTCTGCCTTGACCTCGTCGACGTCGAGGATCCGGAAGCCGGCCCGCTCGACGACCTGCGCCAGCTCGTCGGGCGGGTACGCGGTGGCCGCGGCGGGCACACCCATGAAGCTGATCGGGAACTGGTCGAAGTCGCCGAGCACCATGGCGACCTGGAGGAGTTTCGGCCCCCGCAGCTGTCCGCGGAGCGTGCTGAGCAGTGGGGGGATGTCCCGTCGGGGCAGCATGATGAACGCGAAGAACGCGACGGCGGCGTCGAACTCACCGAGGTCGGCGATGTTCCGCATGTCGCGGTGCAGGTAGTGGCCGCCGGGCGCCTGCCGCCCGGCCAGGTCCAGCATCACCGACGACTCGTCGACGCCGACGACGTCGAGGCCCGCGTCGAGTAGCTGTTTGGCCGTCGGCAGCCCGCCGCCGCACCCGAGATCGAGCACCCGCGCCCCGGGGTCGAGCCGACTGATCAGCCAGTTGCCTTCCGCAACTTGCGCATCCCGCTCCTGGAACGAGTCCTCGTAGCGCTTGCCGATCTGGTCGAAGGGCGGAGTGTCGGCCACCGTCCCAGCATGCCGCGACCTGGCGTGAGGAGTCCAGTCAGCTCGCGTTGCCCGCCAGCAGCAGGCGAACCGTCAGCTCGAGCCGGTCGGCGACGTCCGAGGCGGACGACCGCCGGGTCACCCAGGCGACCAGGTTCGACAGCCACACGTCGCCGATCACCCTGGCCAGCGCGCGGTCCTCCTCCGTCGGCTCGCCCTCGTGCAGCGCGTGCGTGAACATCCGCTCGATCTGCTTGGCGACCGCGTCGACCTCGGCGGCGGCCGAGGCGTCGGCGAACATGAACGCCCTGGTCATCGCCTCGGTGAGGTTCGGGTCACGCTGCATGGCGCGGGTGATCCTGCCCAGCACGAACAGCATCCGGTCATACGCCGTGTCCCCCGGCAGGTTCGCGCGCTCGGTGCGTTCCTGCCCCTGCTCCAGCTCGCGCGCCAGACCCGACACCAGCAGGTGGATCTTCGAGGGGAAGTACCGGTAGAGGGTGCCGAGCGCGACGTCGGCCTTCTCCGCGACCGCCCGCATCTGGACCGCCTCGAAGCCGCCCTTCGACGCCAGGGCTATGGTCGCGTCCAGGATCCTCTTGCGACGGTCCCGTTGCGCGGCCGAGCCGAGCTCGTCGGAGAGCACGTTCAGCGCGTTCGCACCGGACGTTCGCGGTCTCGCCATCAATTGACCCCTGTATCGGAACGCGTTCCTGCCTGCGGCTCCCAGCTTACTCGACCCACGTACCGGACATGTTACGTCCGTCCATCCCGCAAAAACTAGAACGTGTTCTATACTCAGGCTCGTGTCCTTCGAGGCTGCCATCCGCGACGCCGCCAGGCGCGCGGACACCCTGGCCACCGTCCGCGCGATGGAGACCGAGCCACACACCTTCACCAAACACGCCGACATGGTCGCCGAGCTGGGGCTGTGCACGATCACCCAGGACGGCGGCACGCTCGCCGACCAGGCAGCGGCGCTGACGACGGCGGCCGAGTACCTGATCCCGGGCCCGGTCCTGCCTGCCGCACTGGGCAGTGTCCTCGGGTTGCCGCAGGTCACGGCCGTCGCGCTCGACACGGACGTGACGTTGACCGGCGACCGCGCCACCGGCACCGCCACCCCCGTGCTCGGCGCGGACGGCGTCGTCCTCCTCCGTGCACGCGACGGCACCGCCACCGTCTGGTGCACGGTCGAGCACGACCTCTCGCCGCTGACCCCACTCGACTTCTCCCGTCCACTCGGACGGCTCACGCTCGACGACACCCCCGTGACCAGGCACGACCTCGACGACGTCGAGCACCTGGCCGCGACGCTCTTCGCCGCGGAGGCCGCGGGCGTCGCGCGCTGGTGTCTCGACACGGCCGTCGCCTACGCCGGGATCCGCGAGCAGTTCGGCAGGCCCATCGGGTCGTTCCAGGCGGTCAAGCACCTGTGCGCCGAGATGCTGTGCCGCGCGGAGCAGGCCGCGGCGCTGGCGTGGGACGCGGCCCGCGCGCCGGCCGGCATCTCCGCGCCCGCCGCCGCGGCACTCGCGCTGGACGCGGCGGTCGACAACGCCAAGGACTGCGTGCAGGTCCTCGGCGGCATCGGGTTCACCTGGGAGCACGACGCCCACCTGTACCTGCGGCGCGCCCTCGCGAACCGGCAGCTGCTGGGCGGCAGTGCCCGCTGGCGGCGCAGGGTGGCCGAGCTGGCCATGGCGGGCGAGCGGCGCGGGCTGGGCATCGTGGCCGACGACCTCGAGACCCGTGCGGCCGCGCGGGCACTCGCTGCCGAGGTCGCCGGGTTGCCTCCCGAGCAGCAGCGGGCACGCCTGGCGGACAGCGGGTACCTGACCCCACACTGGCCGAGGCCGTACGGCCTCGCCGCCGACGCCAGGGCCCAGCTCGTGATCGACGAGGAGCTGACGAACGCGGGGGTGCGCAGGCCGGACCTCGTGATCGGCGCGTGGGCCGCGCCGACGATCCTCACGCACGGCACCGACGAGCAGAAGGACCGGTTCGTGCCGCCGACGCTGCGGGGCGAGCTGAGCTGGTGCCAGCTGTTCTCCGAGCCGGGTGCGGGTTCGGACCTGGCCTCGCTGCGCACCAGGGCAGTGAGGGTCGACCGAGGTTGGCAGCTGTCCGGCCAGAAGGTGTGGACCTCGTCCGCGGTCGAGGCGGACTGGGGCATCTGCCTCGCCCGCACCGACCCGAACGCGAGCAAGCACGCCGGCATCACGTACTTCCTCGTCGACATGGCCTCCCCCGGCATCACGCTGCGACCGCTGCGGGAGATCACCGGCGAGGCGCGGTTCAACGAGGTGTTCCTCGACGACGTGTTCGTGCCGGACGACTGCGTGGTCGGCGAGGTCGACGGCGGCTGGCCCCTGGCACGCACGACGCTGGCCAACGAACGGGTCGCGCTCGGCGGCGGCTCGTCGCTCGGCGAGGGGGTCGAACGGCTGCTCGCGTTGGCGGGCGACCTCGACGACGGCGCCCGCGAGCGCGTCGGTTTCCTGGTGGCGCAGGGGCTCTCGGTGTCACTCGTGGACCTGCGGGCCACGCTCCGCCAGCTGGACGGACGCGGCCCGGGACCGGAGTCGAGCGTGTGCAAGCTGGTCGGCGTGCGTCAGCGCCAGGACGTCGCCGAGGCGGCCGTCGAGCTGCTCGGGCCTGCCGCGGCAGGCGTCGACGACACCACCGGACCCGCCATCCACGAGCTGCTGCTCACCCGCTGCCTCAGCATCGCCGGCGGCACCACGCAGGTGCTGCGCAACCTCGTCGGCGAGCGAATTCTCGGCCTGCCAAGGGAGACACGCTGATGGACTTCGCGCTGGACGACACGCACCAGGCCGTCGCGGGCCTGGCGAGGGACATCCTGGCCCGTGAGCCGGACCCCGACTCGGCGTGGAAGGCCCTCGCGCAGGCCGGTTTGCTGGCGGGCGAGGACCTCGGCGTGCTCGAGACGGCCCTGGTGCTCGGCGAGGTCGGCCGCGCGGCGGCTCCGCTGCCCGCCCTCGGCGCCGCGGTCGGGGTGCTCACAGTCGTCCACTGTGGATCGGACGAGCAGCGGGAGACGGTGGCCGCCGAGCCGTCGCTCGCCGTCGCCCTGCGGGGTTCGGTGACCGTCTCCGCGGAGAACCTGTTGTCCGGCCGAGCGATCGGCGTGCCGCACGCGGCGGCCGCGCACCGGCTCCTGGTGCCGGCCGGGGACACGGTGTTCCTCGTCGCGCCGGAGGACACGACGCTGATCGGGACCTACTCCTCGGCAGGCACTCCCGAGTACACCGTGGTCCTGGACAACACGCCGGGCGAACGGGTGTGCGACACCGAGCGGCTGCGACGGTTCGCGCTTGCCTGCGCCTGCGCGTACGGCGACGGGTTGCTGGCAGGCGCGCTCGACCTGACCGCGGCGTACATCCGGACCCGTGAGCAGTTCGGCAGGCCGCTCGCCACCTTCCAGGCCGTTGCGCAGCAGATCGCCGACGTCTACGTCGCCTCCCGCACACTGCACCTGGCCACCTGGTCGGCCGTCTGGCGGCTAACGGAGGGCCGAGATCCCGACAGCGACCTCGCCGTCGCCGGGTACTGGCTCGCCGCGGAGGCCATGCCGGCACTGCACACCTGCCACCACCTGCACGGTGGCGTCGGTGTGGACGCCACCTATGCCATGCACCGCTACTACGGGGCCACCAAGGACCTCGTCCGGCTGCTCGGCGGCGTCGAGCACCTGATGGCGGCGGTCTGACATGGACCTCGAGCTCACCCCCGGCCAGCACGCGCTCGCACTGGAGCTGCGCGAGTACTTCCGCGAGCTTCTGTCCACTTCGGAACGCGACGCGATGCTGACCGACCGGCACGGCGAGACCTACCGCACTGTCGTACGCCGCATGGGCCGCGACGGCTGGCTCGGCGTCGGCTGGCCCGCCGAGTACGGCGGCCGCGGCTTCGGCATGGTCGAGCAGCAGATCTTCGTGAACGAGGCCGCCCGCGCCGACATCCCGCTGCCGGCCGTCACGCTGCAGACCGTCGGCCCGACGCTGCAGGTCTTCGGCACGCCGGCGCAGAAGGACTTCTTCCTGCCGAAGATCCTCGCGGGCGAGCTGCACTTCGCGATCGGTTACACGGAGTCGGAAGCGGGCACGGACCTCGCGTCGCTGCGTACCAGCGCGGTCCGCGACGGCGACACCTACGTCGTCAACGGGCAGAAGATCTTCACGACCGGCGCGCACGACGCCGACTACGTCTGGCTCGCGGTCCGCACCGACCAGAACGCGCCGAAGCACCGGGGGATCTCGATCCTCATCGTCGACACCAGCGATCCCGGCTTCTCGTGGACGCCGATCATCACCTGCGACGGCGCCCACCACGTCAACGCCACGTACTACAACGACGTCCGCGTGCCCGCGGACATGGTCGTCGGCGAGGAGAACGCGGGCTGGCGGCTCATCACCACACAGCTCAACCACGAGCGTGTGATGCTCGGCCCGGCAGGCCGGATCGCCGTGCTGTACGAGCGGGTGCGGGACTGGGCCGCGGCGCGGGACCTGTTGGACCAGCCCGACGTCAGAAGGACCTTCGCCAGGGCGCGGGCCCACGTGCGGGTGAACGAGCTGCTGAACTGGCAGGTCGTCGCGGCAGGTGCCGAAGTGTCCATCGCGGACGCCTCGGCCACGAAGGTGTTCTCGTCCGACCGGATCCAGTGGCTCGGCCGTGAGCTGGAGGCGGTCGTCGGCACGCACGGCGACCCGGCCGACCCGGACACCGACGCGCTCGTGCGGTGGCTGGACGTGCAGGCGAAACGCAATCTGGTACTGACCTTCGGCGGCGGGGTGAACGAGGTGCAACGCGAGCTGATCGCCATGGCCGGCCTGAACCTGCCGAGGGTGCCGCGATGACCGGCATCGAGGAGGCCGCGAACCGGCTCATCGCCGTCGGCGAGTCGGGCAGGCGGGCCGGGCGGGACCCGGTCAACCTGCCGATGGTCCGCAACTGGCTGGAGGCCATGGGCGACACGAGCCCCGCCTACACCGAGGTCGCGCCGCCCGCGATGGCCCAGGTGTGGACCATGTTCGGGCTGAACGGGACCAGGTCGGACGACGACCCGCTCGGCACGATGATCCACGTGCTCGACGACGCGGGTTACACGTCCATCGTGGCGACGAACTGCGAGCAGACCTACCACCGCTACCTGCGTTACGGCGACGAGGTCGCACTGACGTCCACTTTGGAGAGTGTGGTCGGTCCGAAGAGGACCGCGCTCGGCGAGGGCTGGTTCGTGACCACGCGCAACACCTGGTACGTCGGCGAGGAGCCGGTCGCGGAGATGCTGTTCCGGGTGCTCAAGTTCGCACCGAAACCGGCCACCCCACCGCCACCGCCGCTGATCCGGCCCGTGGTCAACCGGGACACGGCGTACTTCTGGGAGGGCACGGCACAGGGCGAGCTGCGCATCCAGAAGTGCGGCGGCTGCGGCGAGCTGCGGCACCCGCCCGGCCCGATGTGCCCGCACTGCAACGAGACCAAGCCGACGCACGTCGTCGCGAGCGGGCTCGGCGAGGTGTACAGCTACGTGGTGCACCACCACCCGCCGGTGCCCGGCCACACGCTGCCGTTCGTGATCGCGCTCGTGGAACTGGAGGAGGGTGTGCGCCTGCTCGCCGAACTTGTCGACGTCGCACCGGACGAGGTCGAGGTCGGCCTGCCCGTGCGGATCGACTTCGCGAAGGTCGACGACGAGCTGACGATGCCCGTCTGGCGGCGGCGATGATCACGGTCGGCGCGGCGCTCCCGACGCTGGAGCTGGACATCACGCCGACGTTCGTGGTGAGCACGGCGATCGCCACACGTGACTTCCAGGACGTGCACCACGACCGGGACCTGGCCGTGGCGCGGGGTTCGAAGGACATCTTCCTCAACATCCTGACCGACACGGGTCTGGTGCAGCGCTTCGTGACCGACTGGGCAGGCCCCTCGGCGCTGGTGAGGAACATCTCGATCCGGCTCGGCGTTCCCTGCTACGCCTACGAGAAGCTGACGTTCACCGGGCACGTCGTGGCCCACGAGGGAAGCGAGTACGTGATCGAGGTCGTGGCCACCAACAGCCTCGGGGACCACCTGACCGGTACCGTGCGAATCGAGGTGCCCTGATGGACGCGGCGATCGTGGGGATCGGCGCGACCGAGTTCTCCAAGGACTCGGGCCGCAGCGAGCTGCAGCTGGCGGCCGAGGCCGTGCGGGAGGCACTGGCGGACGCAGGTCTCCAGCCGTCCGATGTGGACGGACTGGTCACGTTCACCATGGACGCCAACTCGGAGACCGCGGTCGCCCGCGAGCTGGGCATCCCCTCCCTGTCGTTCTTCTCCCGCGTCGGCTACGGCGGCGGCGCGGCGTGTGCGACCGTCCAGCAGGCCGCGATGGCCGTACAGACCGGGATGGCGTCGGTGGTCGTGTGCTATCGCGCGTTCAACGAACGCTCCGGCAGCCGGTTCGGCCGCGTCCAGACGGCGGCAGCGGCGGCGCCCACCTCCTCCGGCCTCGACAACAGCTGGCACTACCCCATGGGTCTCGGCACACCTGCCGCGACGGTGGCGATGTTCGCCCGCCGCTACATGCACGAGTACGGCGCGACGAGCGAGGACTTCGGCGCGGTCGCGGTGGCCGACCGCCGCCACGCGGCGACGAACCCGAAGGCCTGGTTCCACAACCGTCCCATCACGCTCGCCGACCACCAGTCGTCGCGGTGGATCGCCGAACCGTTGCGGTTGCTGGACTGCTGCCAGGAGAGCGACGGCGGCGTCGCGCTCGTCGTGACGTCCCGCGAGCGGGCCGCGGACCTGCCGCACCGTCCCGCCTTCGTGGCGGCGGCCGCACAGGGCTCCGGCACGGACCAGTTCACGATGAACAGCTACTACCGGGAGGACCTCACGGGTCTGCCGGAGATGGGCCTGGTCGCGCGCCAGCTGTGGGCACAGTCCGGGCTCGGGCCGCCGGACATCTCCGTGGCCGTCCTGTACGACCACTTCACCCCGTTCGTCCTGGTCCAGCTGGAGGAGCTGGGCTTCTGCGGCCGTGGCGAGGCCCGGCACTTCATCGCCGACGGCGCACTGGAGCTGGACGGCAGGTTGCCGACCAACCCCCACGGTGGCCAGCTCGGCGAGGCGTACATCCACGGCATGAACGGCATCGCCGAAGGCGTCCGCCAGCTCCGCGGCACGGCCGCCAACCAGCTGTCGAATCCAGAGAACGTGCTGGTCACGGCCGGTACCGGCGTGCCAACGAGCGCCATCGTCCTGTCCACTACCTGACAGGCGTCAGGTTATGGCGTACGCTAGCTGACATATGTCAGGTAGACGCAGGCTCACGCCCGAGAACAGGCGTGCGGTGATCCTGGCGGCGGCGCGCACAGTGTTCGCCGACGCCGGGTACGACCGCACGTCCATGCGGGCCGTCGCGAAGGCGGCCGGCATCACCACGCCCGTGCTCTACGACCACTTCGGGTCCAAGGCGGACCTGTACGCGGCGCTCGTCGAGGCGGAGGCCGACGCGCTCATCGGCACCTGGGAGCGGGAGGGCCTCGAGGTGCCGGAAGGGTCGGTCGAGCAGCTGTTCCGGCGGACCATCGGGACGATCTTCGACTGGGTCGCCGCCAACGAGGCCGGGTGGCGCATCATCTTCCTCGACTCGCCGAGCGACCCCGCGGTCGCACAGGCACACCGGCGGCGACAGGAACGCGCCACCGCCGTACTCGCCGCACAGTTCGCCCGCGTGCCGACACTGCACCTTTCCGTTGCCCTGGACCGGGAACGCGCCGACGGCTTCCTCGCCGAGGCGGCGAAGTGGACGGTCAACGCCGTCGCGGCGTGGTGGTGGAGCAACAGGGACCTGACCAGGGACCAACTCGTCGAGCTGACCGCCGACCTGCTGTGGCGCGGACTCGGCCAGGTGACGGGAGAGACACCGAATGTCCATTGAGGACTTCAGGACAGCCGCGAGAACCAAGGACATCGAGCTGGCCATGGGCACGCTGGCCGACGACGTCGTGCTCAGGTCCCCGCTCACGGATCGGTTCACGTTCGACGGCAGGGAAGACGTGCGCAGGCTCTTCGAGACCGCCTACGAGAAGTTCGACGGGCTCGACTACCACACGGTGATCGGCGGCCGCGTGCTGATCGGCGGCGCGACCGCGGGCGGGCAGCCGTTCGAGGAGACGCTGGTGCTGGACCTGAACGGGGCCGGCAAGATCACCGAGCTGACGCTGTTCATCCGTCCGCTCACCGGGCTCACGGCGGTGCTTGCCGCACTCGGCCCGACGCTCGCGCGCAAGAACGGCCGCCGCACGGCCGGACTGCTGCGAATCATGGCCGCACCGCTCGTCGCCGCGACCCGGTCCGGCGACCGGGTCGGCATCGGGTTGGCGCTACCGAGACGACGCGGCTAGGAATTCGTCGAGGTACGCCCAGGTCGTGGTGCGGGCGCGACGGCCGGCCAGCACCCCGAGGTGCCCGCCGGGCGCGGTCTCGAACCGGACGCTCTCGGCGTTGTCCAGCACGTCGACCAGCCTGCGCACGGCCCGTTCCGGCGCGATGCTGTCGGTCCTGCCCGCGACGACCAGCACGGGCGCCTTCACCTCACGCAGGGAGATGCGCCGCCCGCCGAAGTCGACCTCGCCGTTGGACAGGTCGTTGGAGCGGAAGAACCGGTGGTACATCTGGCCGAACGTGCGACCGGGGTAGGCGACCATGTTGTCGGTGAAGCGATCCACGGCCTCGATCTGCGCGAGGAACTCCCGATCGTCCAAATGGGACAGAATGGCGTACGGCTTGGTGACCACCTTGTCGATGGCCGACAGCTGGAACACCCGCTTGACGATGGCGCGCGGCGCGCTGCCGAGCACGCGGTAGACGGGCGTGAGGATCCAGCCCTTCGTCACGTCGACGAGTGGTTTTATGGGCGCCACCAACGGAATCGCGGTCATGTCGATGGGCGCGGCGATCGTCGCGATCGAGGCGATCGGCAGGTCCGGTTGGTCGGCGTGGGTCAGCAGCGACAGGATCCCGCCGAGGCACCACGAGACGACGTGCACCGGCGCGCCCGCCGCGTCCTTGTTCACCGCGCGGATCGTGCGCGGCAGCACCTCGTTGATCCAGTGCTCCAGCCCGAGCCCTCGGTCGCCGAACCGGACGTTGCCGTAGTCGACGAGGTAGGTCCGCCTGCCCTGCTCCACCAGGTGCTCGGCGAGGCTGCACCCGCGACGGAGGTCGAAGCAGAACGCGGGCACGGCGAGCGGTGGCACGAGCAGCACCGGGCCGCCGCCGAGGTCGCGTTCGCCTGCCGCGAAGCGGTAGACCGACCGGTTGGGGCCCTTGTCGATCAGCACTCTCGGCATGGGCCGCAGGTCGGCGACGCCACCGCGCACGAACATGTCCAGTGCGTTGGTCGTCGCGGCGGAGATGCGTTCGGTCGGCGAGCTCATGCCGTCATACTGCCTCGTGACGCCGCCTTTGTCGCATAACATGCTGTGCATGAGCAGTGACCGCCCGAGCTGGGCGCCTGAGTCGATCGACCTCGACCGCCCCAACGCCGCCAGGGTCTACGACTACCTGCTCGGTGGCGCCGCGAACTTCGAGACGGACCGCGCGTTCGCGGAGAAGCTGCTGGAGGTCATGCCCCAGGCGAGGAGCGCGGCCCGGCTGAACCGGGCGTTCCTCCGCAGGGCGGTGCGGTTCTGCGTGTCGGAGGGCATCGGCCAGTTCCTGGACATCGGCTCCGGCGTGCCCACCGCGGGCAACGTGCACGAGATCGCGCCGGACGCCCGGGTCCTGTACGTCGACAACGAGCCGGTCGCGGTCACACACAGCGAGCTGCTTCTGTCGGACAACCCGAAAGCGTCGCCTCTGCTGGGTGACCTGACCAACCCGGAACCGGTCCTCGCGTCGCAACTGCTCGACTACACCCAGCCGATCGCCCTGCTGATGGTGGCCGTGCTGCATTTCATCCCCGACGAGGCGATGCCGCAGGAAGCGGTGGCGCGGTTCGTGTCCGCCCTGCCGTCCGGCAGCTTCGTGGTCCTGTCCCACGCGGTAGAACGCGACTCACTGCAGGGCCGCGTCGAGGTGGACCGCCTGTACGAGACGTCGGCCAACCCCGGCGTCCGCAGGACCCCCGACCAGATCATGGCGTTCCTCGACGGCCTCGACCTGGTCGAGCCCGGCCTGGTGTGGACGCCGCAGTGGCGTCCGGAACTGCCCGAGGACGTCGGCGACCACCCGGAGTCGTCCCTGGTGATGGCGGCGGTGGCCCGCAAGCCGTAGAACAGGACGAGGCCCGGCCGGTTGACCGGCCGGGCCTCGTTCTCACGACCCTGTCACCACTCCGGGCGAAGTGGCATGTGGGAGTTCGTGCCGTCCAGCCTCACCGCGAGCACCTGGTGCAGCTGGATGTTGTTGATCTCGAAGCCGAGCCGGGAACCGGCCATGTACAGGCGCCAGACGCGGGCCCGCTCCTCGCCGACCTCCTCGACGGCCTCCGCCCAGTGGTCGTCGAGGTTCTTGCACCAGCCGGTGAGGGTCTTCGCGTAGTGCTCGCGGAGGTTCTCCTCGTGCCGGACCTCGAAGCCGTTGTCGTGGATGGCCGAGATGATGTGGCCCGGACCGAGCAGCTCGCCGTCCGGGAACACGTACCGGTCGAAGAAGCCCTTCACGCGGGTCCCGTGGAGGTTGTCCGGCCGGGTGATGCAGTGGTTGAGCAGGCGCCCGCCCGGGCGGAGCTTGTCGTGCAGCGACCGCACGTAGGACGGGAGCGCCGCCGCGCCGATGTGCTCGGTCAGGCCGATGGAGCTGACCGCGTCGAACCCGCCCTCCGCGACGTCGCGGTAGTCGAGGTGGCGCACCTCGGCCAGGTCGGACAGACCCGACTCGGCGATCTTCTTCTGCGCCCACTCGGCCTGCTTGCGCGACAGTGTCACCCCCAGTGCCCGCACGCCGTAGTGCTTCGCGGCGTGCATGACCATGCCGCCCCAGCCGCAGCCGACGTCCAGCAGCCGCATGCCCTCCTTGAGGCCGAGCTTGCGGGCCACCAGGTCGTGCTTGGTCCACTGCGCCTCCTCCAGCGACGCGTCGTCGCTGGGGTACACCGCGCACGTGTAGGCCATCGACGGACCGAGCACCCACTCGTAGAAACGGTTGGACACGTCGTAGTGGTGCGCGATCGCCTCCTGGTCACGGCGCTTGGAGTGGCGCCTGCCGTGTACCCGGGCCTCCGTGGCGGGCCGTGGTACCGGCCACCACAGCCGCGACATCCCCAGCCGCAACGCCACCTGGGCGAACACCTTCGCCGGGACCTGCTCGGTCACCGTCGACGTCGCCATGCTCGCCAGCGCCGTGTACATGTCCCCGTGGATGTCCATGGTGCCGGTCACGTACGCCCTGGCCAGCCCCAGCTCGCCAGGTGCGGACGCCAGGTGGGACAAGGCGAGCGGCGAACGCAGGTCGATGCGCACCGGCGCGTTCCTGTCCCCCGCCCTGCTGCCGTCGTACGCGGTGAACTCCAGCGGGGCTTCCCGGCCCACTGCACTCTCGATGATCTCAGCCAGTCGCATTGATTTCGCTCCTCCCCGTTACTGGTTCCGTACGCACTTGGAGTACAGGTCCGGGAGCCGACCGTCGGGGTCGTACGCCTCCTTGAGCTTCCGGTAAGTCTCGCCGTCGTACGCCATCCAGAACTCATCCTCTTCGAAGTACGAAGTGGAGTACAGCGACTTGTGGCCGCCCAGCTCGGTGACCTTGCTCTCGATGAGCCGGTTGTACGTTCCGTCCACCTCGCCAGGTCCCAGCGGAACGGTCGCCCAGAAACCGACGTTGACGTACAAACGCCCTGTCTCCATCGGGTACAGCGACCAGCTCTCCCGCATCCTGAGCGGGCACAGCCACACCGGGCTGATGCCGATCTCCTTGTCGAAGAACTCCAGGAACTCCGGCAGCCGCTCCACCGGCAGCTCCACGTCCTGGATGACCGGCTCGCGCGCGGGCTCGCGCCGCAGCTTCGAAAGGCGGTCGTACAGCTGGTGGCGCCGGTCGAACGCGATGATCTTGCGATACACGTCGGACCGCAGGTACCTCTTCGGCCACAGCCGCCGGACCACCGGGTTCTGCACGCCGAGAGCCTTGGAGCACCAGAACCAGTCGGTGTCCCATCGCCACAGGTAGTCACGAATCGTGAGGTGATCGGTCACCCGGTTTCGGATCGACTGGTAGAAGATCCGTTGCCCGGTGTAGTCGGACAGCTGGGGTACCTCGTCGGTGTAGCGGCCGAGTGTCAGGTACAGCTCGTCACCCGAGAACATCACGCCGTCGAGGAAGTCGACCCGTTCGTCCCGATAGGTGCCGTTCGCGCAGATCTCCTCGATACCCGCGGCGCACCTGACCGCGTCGGGGAAGCGGACGTGCCGCAGCCGGACGAACGGTTTCACCGGTTCGAGCGCGATCCGCAACCGCAGTGCGTAACCGAGCGTGCCGTAGGAGTTGGGGAAGCCGCGGAACAGCTCCGCGTGCTCGTTGTCCGGCGTGACGAGCACGACCTCGCCGTCCGGCGTGAGGATGTCCATCTCCAGCACGGACTCGTGGGGCATACCGGAGCGGAACGACGGCGACTCGATGCCGAGCCCCGCCACCGCGCCACCCAGCGTGATGGTCTTGAGCTGCGGCACCACGAACGGGACCAGTCCGTGCGGGAGTGTCGCGTCGACGAGGTCCTCGTAGGTGGTCATGCCACCGACGTCGGCGGTCCTGGCAGTGGTGTCGACGTCGAGCACGCCGGTGAACGCGCTGACGTCGAGACCGGCGCGTCCGGGGGGTTCTCTGAAACGGAACAGGTTCGAGGTCGGCTTCGCCAACCGGATGGGCGTCCCGGCGGGCCGGGCGACTATCTGCTCGCGAAGGTCGGCCACGGCACGATCGTGGGCGATCCGTGCAGGTGAGCGGGTCACGAGTTCGATGTTAACCCCGATTCGCGCGGACTACCCGGTTGTTATCCCGTGCTCTGGTACTCGTCGAACAACTCCTTGACGTAGGACAGGAACAGGCCCGCGATCCCGAACACGCCGGCGATCGGATGGAGCTGGGCGAAGCCGTACGCCAGCTCGCAGCCCCGGTACGACGGTGCCGACTCGCTCACGTCGGTGAACCAGTCGTAGAACGGGACACGCGCGCTCGCCAGCCCGGGCGCGATCAGCGGGCCGTAGAACGCGAGCAGGTCGAGCGCGAACGGACGGTTGCGCAGCGCCCACCGGTAGACCTCGGAGAACTGGTAGAACCGCCACTCGGCCGCGGTCGCGGGGACGCCTCGGGCCTGGGCCACCGCGTTGCCGTACTCGGTCGAGGCCTGCTCGGCCTCGCTCCACGCCCGGTCGTGTGCCGCGCGGGTCGTGAGCTGCCCTGTCGACAGCCTCGTCAGGTAGTCCGCCCACTTGTTCGAACCGGGATTGCCGCCCGTCTCCGTGGACCGGCCGAGCGCGATCGCGACGCCACGCTGGACACCCTCCACGATCCCGGAGTCCACATAGGACACCCAGGTGCCCGGGCTCCCCAGTCGGTGGTCGACGAAGAACGTGATGACGCCCTCGATGTTGCGCCACCGGTCCGTCGCACCGAGGGCCGCCGCGGGCCCGGACTCGATGCCCCGCACGAACTCCAGTCGCTCCGGCATGGACATCGCGTCGATCTCGTCGAACGAACAGTCCAAAGTGGACGTGCAGTCCGGCGCGGCGGCGACCGGGGTCGCCAGCCCGACCAGCAGGGCCGCCACCAGCCCGAGGACCCTCACAGTCCGCCGACCACGGGCAGCGTCACCGAACTCTTGCCGGGGTTGACGGTCAGCTGCGTGCCGGGCGACGGGCGAAGCGTGAAGTTCATGTCCGTGGACACGACCACGAGGCCGATCCGGTGACCGGCCGGGAACACGTAGTCGTCCGGCTCCAGCGGCCAGTCGAACGTGTACTCCCTGCCCTGCACCACCGGGCTGCTCCGGTCGGCGCCCTTGCGGTTCTGCACGTCCGTCCAGCCGCGCGTGACCACCGTCGCGGAGCCGTCCTGTGCGTAGTCGACGAGCAGGCCCGTCAGGTTCGCCGAGTACCGGTTGTCAACGGACGCCCGCAACGACACCGACGGGGTGCCACTCAGATGGGTGGACTTCGACAGCGGAGCGGACAGGTACGCGAGACGGTTCGGGTTCGCCGTCGCCGGGTTCGGGACCAGCGACACGTCGGTGTCGAGCGTCCTGCCGGAGTCCACGAACGACTGGCGCGGCCCACCACCCGACCGGGCCAACCCGCCGGGATCGGTAGCGTTCGGCGACGACAGCTTCAACGTCGCGTCCCGCGCACCGGGCACCGGCCAGTCGGCGTACTTCTCGTAGGTGCCGTCCGGGCGCTGGATGTCGGCCCTCGGCTCGGCCATGATCCCGTTGCGGACACCGAACAGCCAGTAGTCCATCCACCGGTTCAGTGTCACCTGGTAGTCGGACGTCCCGGTCGGACCACCGTGGCCGCCCTTGTGCAGCCAGAGCTTGCGCGGCACGTTGTAGCGCTCGAGCTGCGCCCACCACGATGCGTACGCCGTGGGCATGACGTTGTAGTCCTCGAGGCCGTGCACCACGAACACGCTGGCCTTGATGCCACGCGCACGGTGCAGGTAGTCCCGCTCGTCCCAGTACGCGTTGTAGTCGCCCGTAGTCCGGTCGGCGTACTGCAGCAACGCGTCGGTGATGTGTCGGCACTTCTCGACGCGGTCCGGCCCCTCGACGTAGTAGGCCAGCACGTCCAGGTCCTCGCCCTGGAACGAGTTCTCCCCCAGGCCGGACACGTTCGAGTGAGGTGCGCGGACCAGACCGTTCGCGCGGTAGTAGTCGTACCAACTGGCGATGGCCGAGGTCGGCACGATCGTGCGCAGCCCCTCGACACCCGTCGTGGCCACCTGGTTGGGGAGCGTCCCGTTGTAGGACGTGCCGACCATGCCCACGTCACCGGTGGTCCAGTCCGCGGTGACCGGCTCGCCCGCCTCGTTGTACGCCTTCGCCCGGCCGTTCAGCCAGTCGATGACCGCCTTCGTGCCGAGAGTCTCCTTCATGTCACCGACCGTGGGACACCCGTCGGAGAAGCCGGTACCGATCGACTCGCCGAGGACGACCGCGTAGCCACGCGGTACCCAGTAGTTGTCCAGCGAACCCGGCAGGTCCGGCTCGGGCCGGGCACCGATCGGCGTCGCGTCGGTCCGCGCCGCCGACGGCTGCAGGCCCTCCTGCGGCAGAACGGAGTAGTCCACGTTGTGGTTCTCGCCGCCGCCCGTGTTGTAGCGGTACGGGCTGTGCTCGAAGATCACCGGGACCTTGATGCCCTGCGACACCGTCTCACCAGGCCGCGAGAGCCGGACACGGACGCGGTCCCTCACGCCGTCGAGATCGCTGTCGACCGTCGTCTGCACGAACAGGGTCTCCTCGACCGCGTTGGCCAGGTCGAACTGAGGCACCGAGACCCCGTTCTCCAACCTCAGCCACGGTGGCGGCGTCGGACCACCCCGCGCGTACGGGGTCGCCCCGGCCGGTATGACCACCGCGAGCGGCAACACGACCGCGAGCGCGAACAGAACAGCACGGCGGGACCGGCGCATCGAGCCTCCGTACGACAGCAGGGGTGGAAAGCGCTGTCATAGTACGGCCAAAACCCCCATCACCACGAGGTTTGTCCCACCGGCGCCCACTGGGCTACCATCACACATGCAAACCCTCCGGTTCCGGAAGGCTTGCGACTGGCCTCGGCGGCCGCCACCGCCGGGGCCGTAACCCTTCGGCGACGCCTGCTCGGTGATTGCTCACCTTCGCTTTTGCGGGTTTTCATTGTGATGGGGGGCCGAGCCCCCCAAACCCCCCACGGTGCGGATGGTTGCCGACCCGGCGTGGTTGCGGTGCCTCGGGGCGGCACCGTTTTCGCTTCGCTTCGCTTGCGTCTCGCCTCGCCTCGGCTGCGCGTCGCTCTCGCTCTTCGCTTGCGCGTTCGGCCCCGCTTCGCTTTGCACTTTCGCTTTGGTTTGGCCTTTGCGTTCTTTAGCTTAGGCCCAGTTCTCTTGCTATCAGCATTCGTTGCACTTCGCTTGTGCCTTCGCCTACTTCCAGGATCTTTGCGTCTCTGTAGAAGCGGCCTACCGGGTACTCGTTCATGAAGCCGTAGCCGCCGAAGATCTGGGTTGCGTCCCTTGCGTTGTCCATGGCCGCGTTCGAGCTTGCCAGTTTGGCTATTGCGGCTTCCTTCTTGAAGGGTTCGCCTCTCAGCATCTTTGCCGCTGCCGCGTAGTAGGCCAGGCGTGCGGTGTGCACTCGGGCTTCCATGTCCGCTATTTTGAACTGGATCGCCTGATACTTTCCTATCGCGTTGCCGAATGCTGCGCGTTCTTTTGCGTAGCGGACTGACTCGTCCACGCAGCCCTGGGCCAGGCCCACCGAGACGGCCGCTATCGCTATTCTTCCCTCGTCCAGAATGGACAGGAACTGGGCGTAGCCTCGACCGCGCTCACCCAGTAGGTTTGATGACGGCACCTTGCAGTCGTCGAAGGACAGGCCGTGCGTGTCCGAGGAGCACCAGCCCACCTTTGAGTAGCTCTTGGACACCGACAGGCCCGGGGTGTTGCTCGGGACTATGATCGCCGAGATTTCCTTGCGCCCATTGGTGGTTTTTCCTGTTACCGCCGTTGCGGTTACCAGACCTGTTATCTTTGTGCCTGAGTTCGTTATGAACGACTTGCTGCCGTTCAGTACCCACTGGTTGTCTTGCTCTACCGCGGTGGTCAGTGTGGCTCCTGCGTCCGAGCCGCCACCTGGTTCTGTCAGGCCGAAGGCGCCCAGCATCTCACCTGAGCACAGGCTTGGCAGCCACTCCTGCTTCTGCTCCTCTGTGCCGAAACGGTGGATTGGCATGGCACCCAGCGACACACCCGCTTCCAGCGTGATCGCCACGGACGAGTCCACGCGGGCCAACTCCTCCAGGGTGATGCACACCGCCAGGAAGTCGCCGCCCATGCCGCCGTACTCTTCCGGGAACGGCAGGCCGAACAGGCCCATGCGGCCCATCTTCGCCACGATCTCGTACGGGAACTCGGCCTTCTCGTAGAGGTCGCCTATGACCGGGGCGATCTCGTTCTGCGCGAACTCCTCCACGGTCTTCCGCAGCGAGGCGTGTTCGTCGGACAGGCGGAAGTCAATCATGACCGCTCCTCATGTGGGGTCACCACCGCAAGGGGTTGGTTCAGCGCGACCTGTTGGCCTGCGCGGACGTGTAGCTCTGTGACGACACCGTCGACCGCCGCTGTCACCGTGTGTTCCATCTTCATCGCCTCGACCACGACCAGCGGTGCTCCCGCGGCGACCACGTCGCCCTGCGATGCCTTGACCACCAGGACCGTGCCTGGCATGGGGCTCACCACCGGGCCGCCGCCCGTCGCGTTGACCGTCGTGCGCTCCAGCAGCGAGTGTTCGTCCACTGCCCACGTGCCGCCGCCGCCCGCCAGCCAGAGCGTGTCGTTGTCCCTGGCTCGGCGGAACGTTGCCGTGCGACCCGCGAACGTGATCTCCAGGCGGTGTCGGTCCCGTCGCGCTGTCGCCTGGTGTGCTTCGGCGTCGTCCAGCGTGATCGACGCCTTCTCCGGGGTGCCGGTGATGCGGACCGTGACATCCCTGTCGCCGCAGGCCAGGCGGAACGGGATGGCCGCGGGGCCGCCCAGGCGCCAGCCGTTCACCAGGTCCCACGGGTCGACCGGGTCGTCGTCCTCGGCCACTGGTCGCAGGTCCAGTAGTCGGTCCAGTGCCGCGGCGGCGAACACCACGTCCGGTACCTCGGTCTTCGTCAGCTCCTCGAGCTTTCGTTCCACCAAGCCGGTGTCGAGCCTGCCTGCCACCACGTCCGCGTCGGACAGCAGTGCTCGCAGGAACGCCGTGTTCGTGCCTACGCCCAGTACTGCCGTTCCGCTCAGTGCACCCGACAGCGCCTTCAGCGCGGACGAGCGGGTCGGACCCCAGGCGACCACCTTGGCCAGCATGGGGTCGTAGTTCGAGCCGACCACTGTGCCCTTGCGTAGTGCGGAGTCCACGCGGACGTTGTCCCCGTACGGCTCCGTGACGGCCAGTACGCGCCCACCCGTCGGCAGGAAGCCGTGTGCCGGGTCCTCCGCGTAGACGCGCGCCTCCACGGCGTGGCCCTCGAAGTCCACATCGGACTGCGCCATCGTTAGTGACAGGCCCGCTGCCACCCTGACCTGTTGCTCCACCAGGTCGATGCCGGTCACCATCTCGGTCACCGGGTGCTCGACCTGGAGGCGGGTGTTCATCTCCATGAAGAAGAACTCGTCGGGGCGGTCCGTCGAGACGATGAACTCGACCGTGCCCGCACCCGTGTAGCCGACGGACCGCGCCGCCTCCACGGCCGCGGCACCCATGCGGGACCGCTTCTCCTCGTCCAGCAGGGGGGACGGCGCCTCTTCGATGATCTTCTGGTGCCTTCGCTGGAGGCTGCACTCGCGTTCGCCCAGGTGGATCACGTTGCCGTGCGCGTCGGCCAGTACCTGGATCTCGATGTGCCGTGGGTTGGCCACGAACCGTTCCACCAGCAGTGTGTCGTCGCCGAAGGCGCCTCTGGCCTCGCGGCGTGCCGACTCGAGCGCCTCCGGGAGGTCGGCAGGGTCCTCGACCAGACGCATTCCCTTGCCGCCACCACCTGCGGACGGCTTGACCAGAACCGGGTAGCCGATCTCCTTCGCCGCGGCTACCAGGTCGTCATCGGACATGCCCGGCTCGTTGCGGCCGGGTACGACCGCCACCCCGGCCGCGCTGACGGTCTGCTTGGCGCGGATCTTGTCGCCCATGGCCTCGATCGCGGCCGGTGGCGGGCCGATGAAGACGATGCCCGCGTCCGCGCACGCGCGTGCGAACGCGGCGTTCTCGGCCAGGAAGCCGTAGCCGGGGTGCACGGCCTCCGCGCCGGTCTCCTTCGCGGCAGCCACCATGTCCGCTATGGACAGATAACTCGGGACGCGGATCGCGTCGTCGGCGTCCGCCACGTGGCGGGCACCCGCGTCGGCGTCGGTGAACACCGCGACCGACCGAATGCCCAGGTTGGCCAACGTCTCGCAGACCCGGACGGCGATCTCGCCCCGGTTGGCGACCAGTACGGTACTGAACATCGTCACATCCTGAAGACGCCGTAGCGGACCGGTTCGAGCGGCTTGTTGGCGGCCGCGGACAGGCCCAGCCCGAGCACCATGCGAGTGTCGGCCGGGTCGATCACGCCGTCGTCCCACAGCCGTGCGGTTGAGTACAGCGGGTTGCCCTGGTCCTCGTACTGCGTGCGGATGGGCGCCTTGAACGCTTCTTCCTCCGGTGCGGGCCAGTCCTCACCCCGTGCCCCGAACTGGTCGCGGCGCACTGTCGCGAGCACGGAGGCCGCCTGCTCGCCACCCATCACGGAGATCCTGGCGTTCGGCCACATCCACAGGAACCTCGGCTCGTACGCCCTGCCGCACATGGAGTAGTTGCCCGCGCCGAACGAGCCGCCGATGATCACGGTGAACTTCGGCACCCGGGCACACGCGACCGCCGTCACCATCTTGGCGCCGTGCTTGGCGATGCCGGACGTCTCGTAGTCGCGGCCGACCATGAAGCCGGTGATGTTCTGCAGGAACACGAGTGGGATCGAGCGCTGGTCGCACAGCTCGATGAAGTGCGCTCCCTTGACCGCCGACTCGCCGAACAGCACGCCGTTGTTGGCGACGATGCCGACCGGGTGCCCGTGGAGGCGCGCGAAGCCGGTGACGAGCGTCGTGCCGTACTCCTTCTTGAACTCCCGGAACCGGCTGCCGTCGACGATCCGCGCAATGACCTCGCGCACGTCGTAGGGGGTGCGCGAGTCGGTCGGCACCACGCCGTACAGCTCCGCCGGGTCGACGGCCGGCTCCTCGGTCGCCGCGACGTCCCACGGCCGGGCAGCGCGGGGCCCGAGCGTGGACACGATCGACCGGACGATGCGCAGTGCGTGCCCGTCGTCCTCGGCAAGGTGGTCGGTCACGCCGGACTGTCGCGAGTGGACATTCCCGCCACCCAGCTCCTCGGCCGTGACGACCTCGCCGGTCGCGGCCTTCACCAGCGGCGGGCCACCGAGGAAGATCGTCCCCTGGTTGCGGACGATCACCGCCTCGTCGCTCATGGCGGGCACGTACGCGCCCCCTGCCGTGCACGACCCCAGCACGGCGGCGATCTGCGGGATCCCGCGCGCGGACATGGTGGCCTGGTTGAAGAAGATCCGGCCGAAGTGGTCGCGGTCCGGGAAGACCTCGTCCTGGCGGGGCAGGAACGCGCCGCCGGAGTCGACCAGGTAGACACAGGGCAGGTTGTTGTGCAGCGCGACTTCCTGCGCGCGGAGGTGCTTCTTCACCGTCATCGGGTAGTACGTGCCGCCCTTGACGGTCGCGTCGTTGGCGACGACCACGCACTCGCGGCCGGAGACGCGGCCGACGCCCGTGATGATGCCCGCGGCCGGTGCCTCGTCGTCGTACATGCCACTGGCGGCCAGCGGCGACAGCTCCAGGAACGGCGACCCGGGGTCGACCAGCGACTCCACCCGGTCGCGGGGCAACAGCTTGCCCCGGTCGAGGTGCCGCTGCCTGGCCCGCTCACCGCCGCCTCTCGCGGCCGTGGCCGTGCGGGCCCGCAGGTCGTCGACCAGCGCCGCGTGCTCCTTCACGTACCGCTGGTACGCGGGGTCACCCGGGTCGGCGCCGGAGCGCAGTACGGGCGCGTCCATCTCGCTCCGCTCACGTTAGTCATCGTTAACATGACCGATGTTAGCGGCGGTTAACCGACCCGTCCACCCGGCTCCTGGCGCACTCCAGCCGGAGTGGACGACTTCTGGATCCACCCCGACCTGGACGGGACCCGGCCGGGTCCCCGTCCCCTCGCGATTGACTCAGGCGACCGCCTCGAGCGCCGGGTAGTAGCCATCGCGGTGACCGGCCACGTTCGGGTGATAGGACTCGTCCACCGGCCAGGTGACACTGTTGAGCCAGCGCTCACCGGCCGCGCAGATCTCGTGACCCGAGAAGGCGGTGCGGCCGTCGACGAAGGTGAAGCCGTACGCGGCCGCCCGACCGCTGGTGACCTCGGCGAGCACGTCGGCGGACCCGTTGATCGCCGCACGCTTGGTCTCGCTCAGCCCCAGCGTGCAGTCGCCGTTGAGCACGTAGATGTGCGGGTAGCCGAGCACGACAACCTCGGCGTCCGGCGCGCGGTCGCGGAGCTGGGTGTACACCGCGTCCAGCCTGGCGGGCAGCTGGTCACGGGCGTAGGTCTGCGCCTGCTGGTTGCGGGTGACGCAGTCGGAGTCCGAGCCGAGGTTGCAGTCGGTCATGACCGAGGCGAAGCCCGCGTCGTTGCCCCCGATCGAGATCGTGACCAGCGAGGTGTCGGCGGTGAGCGCGCCGACCTGGTTGTTCAGGACATCCGTGGTGACGGCGCCGGAGCACGCCACGAACGAGAACGCGGACGGCGCGTTGGCATTCGCCCACAGCTGTGGGTAGGCGTTGGCGCTGCGCTTGCAGCCGCCGCTGTCGCCGTAGCTGCCCGCGCCGGTGCCGGACGCGTAGGAGTCACCGAGTGCGACGTACTTTCCCGCCAGGACAACGGGATCGGCCGACGCCGGGGCGGCCGCGAGCCCGGCGAGGATCGCCGAGAACATCGTTACGAAGGCAATGAGGGCAGAACGAGCACGCATGGTCTTCCTCCGCGACGGGGAATCAACGCCAGATCATGATTACCAGCGACTAACAAGACGGCGAATCGGTTCGTTAGTAGTTCACGGTTGCCAGATGGGCCTTACCAGTTGGCATGCGCGAACACGGGAGTTATCCATCGCTAACCCGGCCGGTATCATGGCGCGGTGTCCAGCCGTCGGGAGCAGATCCTTGCCGCAGCAGCGGGGCTCTTCGCGCGACACGGGTTCCACGGTGTCGGCATCGACGAGATCGGCGCGGCGGTCGGGGTCTCCGGACCCGCGCTGTACCGGCACTTCCGGAGCAAGGACGCGATGCTGGGCGAGATGTTGACCTCCATCAGCGACGAACTCCTGGCCGGCGGACTGGAACGTCGCGAACGTACCGAGGATCCCGCGAAGCTGCTGGGTGAACTGGTGGCGTTCCAAGTGGACTTCGCACTCGACAACCCGTCGCTGATCACGGTGCAGGAACGCAATCTCGGCAATCTCACCGAGCCCGACCGCAGGCGGGTGCGCGCCCTGCAGCGCCGCTACGTCGAGGTGTGGGTGCAGGCCATTCGCGACACCACGCCGACCTTCGACGAGCCCGCGGCACGGGCGGCGGCGCACGCCGTCTTCGGTCTGATCAACTCGACCCCGCACAGCAGGTATCTCGGCCGCGACGGCATGGCGACCATGTTGCGGGACATGGCACTCGGCGCCCTCGGCAACGTCGGCCCGGAGACCGCGAGTGATCACGCTTCCCCGGATACGTGAAAGTTTGGCGAGCTCATGGTCCATCCGGGTGACCGGTCGCCGCCGCAAGTCCACGTCTCGGTAGTGTTTCGGTTACCGATCGATTCAGACCAAGAGGTGGATGGTGTCACAGCAGACCAACTGGGTGCCAACCTCGGTCGACCTGGAGAAACCCAGTGCGGCCAGGGCGTACGACTACGTACTCGGGGGCAACCACAACTTCACGGTCGACCGCGAGTTCGTCAGGCTCGTCCACGAGCGGCACCCGGACTCCAAGCACTTCGCCCTCCAGAACCGCGCGTTCCTGCGCCGAGTGGTGCTGTTCCTGATCGAGCAGGGCGTCCGCCAGTTCCTCGACCTCGGCTCCGGCATCCCCACCGTCGGCAACGTGCACGAGATCGCCCAGGCGGCAGACCCGTCCGCCCGCGTGGTCTACGTCGACATCGAGCACGTCGCCGTCGCGCACAGCCAACTCCTGCTCGAGGACAACGAGCACGCGGCGATGGTCCACGCCGACATCACCAGGCCGGGTCTCGTGCTGAACGACCCGGACACCCGGCGCGTCCTCGACTTCGACCAGCCGGTCGGCATCCTGGGCATCACGATCGGTCACTACATCCTCGACAATCCGGAGGGCGTGTTCGCGGCCTACCGCGACGCGGTCCCGGCGGGCAGCTACCTCGCGCTCTCCCACCTCACCGACGACTTCATCGAGCTGAGCGACTTCACCGAGGCCATCGGGCACTCGCAGACCGCGGTCCTGCCCAGGTCCAAGGCGGAGATCGCCCGGCTGTTCGGGGACTGGGAGCTCGTCGAGCCCGGTCTCGTCATGACCTCGCAGTGGCGGCCGGACCGCGAGGAGGACACCCGGGAGACCTCCGAACAACGCGACGGGCTGTACGCGGGGGTAGCCCGGAAGAGGTAACGCGATTGGGTATGTCGGGCTAAAGCCATTGGGCCGCTTCCGACACGATCGACCCCGAGCGCAAACTTCGACGATGGACCACAGGCAATGGCCGAATCAGGCGTGACCCTTCCCCCGGTACACCGGCGGGAGGAGCTGGCCCGTACCTGGACGCGGTCGGCCATCTCGTCCTCCTACATCCCCCGGTCGGCCGACGACATCGAGGCGTTGCTCCTCGAACTGGTCGACGAGCTGCTGGCGATGCTCGGCGCGGAGCCGTTCTCGAAGTCCTCGGGCGTGCGCCTCGGCCACCGGCTGATCTCCGAGGGCTTCATCGACCCGACGACGCTGACCGCGACGATCACCGCGCTGTCCGACGGTCTGCTCGCCGACCTCGATGCGACGCCGGACACCGAGCTGGCGAAGCGGACGATGTCCCTGCTCGGCGCGGTGTCCGCCGGCTACGCCGACGGTCTGCGCAGCTACACCCTCACCCAGCAGGAAGAGGTCAAGCAGGCGCTGTTCAACGCGGTGCTGCGGGCCGAGCACAACCTGCGCGGCACGGAGAACCGGTTCCGCGAGGTGTTCGCGTCGTCGGCGAACGGCATCGCGATCACGAACCTCGAAGGTATGTGCCTCGAGGCCAACCCCGCGCTCGCCGGCATCCTCAACGTGCGTGCCGACCGGCTGCCGGGACGGACGCTGACCGACATCTTCCGCGACGAGGCGTCCGGCGACGTGATGGCGCCCTACCGCAGGATCCTCTCGGGCCAGCAGGAACGCGTGCACGAGCACCGCAGGCTGCGCAAGGAGGACGGCGAGATCGCGTGGGTGCTGTTCGCGATCTCCCTGCTCCGCGACGGCGCGGGCGCGCCGGCGTACTTCGTCACGATGGCGCAGGACGTCACCGAGCTGCACCTGCTGCAGGACCGGCTCGGCCACCAGCTGCTCTACGACGCGCTCACCGGCCTCGCGAACCGGCAGTGCTTCCAGACCAAGCTGGAGAGCGCGGTCGAGCGGGCGACGCCGGACAGCTCCTTCACGCTGTGCTGCCTCGACCTCGACGCGTTCTCGCTGGTGAACAACAGCTTCGGCCACGCGGTCGGCGACCGTCTGCTCCAGACGGTCGGCCGCAGGCTCGAGGAGGCCGTCTCCAACGAGACGGCGCTGGTCGCACGCATGGGCGGCGACGAGTTCGCGGTGCTCATCGAGGACTCGGAGAAGACCCCGGACATCGGTGAGCTGATCGACACGCTCACCTCGGTGCTCGAGGACCCCGAGTACATCGACGGCGTCGGCGTCGCGGTCGGTGCGAGCGTCGGCGCGGTACGAAGACAGGCGGCCGACCATCTCACGGCCGCCGAGCTGTTCCGTGCCGCGGACACCGCGCTGCGCAAGGCCAAAGCGACCGGCAGGCGTCAGTGGGCCGGGTTCCACGAGGCGGAGGACCGGGCGGCCGTCGAGCTGGACCGGCTCGCCGCGTCCCTGCCCGCCGCCTGGGAGAACGGTGACCTCGCCGCGGCCTTCCAGCCTGTCGTCCGCCTCTCGGACCGTGAAGTCGTTGGCGCACGGGCGGTTCTGTCCTGGGCGGCCGCGGACCACGAGACCACGCTGGCACTCGCGGAGCGCACCGGGTGGTCAGTCCACATCGGACCGCTGCTGTTACGTGAGGCGTGCCGGTTGTTCGCCACCTCGCCGGGGCTGCTGCGGGTTCAGTTGACCCGCAACCAGTCCGGCGACGCGGACCTCGTGCGTGCCGTGCGCGGCGCGCTGCGCGACAGCGGGATGTCGGCGGGCAGGCTCGAGGTGTCGCTCGACGTCGGCGCGCTGCTCGACGAGGTCGGCGACGCACGGGACAACCTGGAGGTGCTCGGTGACATCGGTGTTCAGGTCGGTCTGTGCGGAGTCACCGGCGGGCCGCTCGACTTCGAGCTGCTGCACCAGACAGGCGTACGGTCGGTGACGCTGTCGCCGAAGCTGGGCGCGGGCTCCCCGGTGCTGGCCGCCGAGACCGCGCGGACGGTGGAGGTGTTCGGCAGGTTCGGCGCCGTCGCCTCGGTGGTGGACGTGGCCACGGTGGAGGCGGCGGACTGGTGGGCCTCGACAGGGGTGGCCACAGGACAGGGTGGAGTGTTCGGTACGCGCTGAGTGCCCCGAAAGGCGCGCTCCTGTTGGAAGATGTTGTGGTGGAACCTGAGTATTCACGGGTGGTCGAGGCCGCGAGCGCTGCGCTGTCCGCGATGCGGGCCGGCGTCGAGGAACCGGCGGTGCCCGCCGACGCGGCAAGAGACGTGATGCTGTTGCTGTTCCACGAATGCAGTGCCATGGTGTCCTCCCTCGGCAGCGGCGGCACAGCGCCCGTGAAGATGCAGGTGTTCGACAACGCGGGCAACGAGGTCCCCATCGACGAGGCCGACCCGCCCGTCCGCACGGCTGTGCGGGTGCTGCTGGCCGAGGTCCACGGCGACAGCGAGGCCGCCCGCGCCCACATCGAGATCGCACTGGCCTCGGCCGCGCCCGAGGAGATGGACACCCTGATGGTCCAGGCCCTCCGCTGGACCATGCGCCTGTCGGCCGAGTGCCGCAACCGGGGACTCTCCATAGCGGAGTGGATTACGACCGCTTTGTACTGACCCGCGACGGTTCGACCGCGGTGCCCGCTTGACGCCATCAGGTTTGCGATGCAAACTGATGTGCATAGCAATCAAATTGGGGGTACTCATGAACCACGTAGGGCTCGTCCCGGCTGGGGGTCGCGACGATGTCTGACACCACGAACCTGCTCACCGAGCTGGGTGAGCTGCGCAGGCGAACCCGAGGCGACCGGCACGGGTACGCCTTCCCGCTGTTCCTCTTCGGCACGCTGGTCCTGATCGCGCCGCTGTGTTACGTGACCGCGTCGCTGCCGGCCGGTGTCGAGGTCGTGCGGTGGGACCGGGGATCGTTCCCGCAGTTCACGTCGTCCGGCCTGCTCAGGTACCCGGACCTGGTCGGCTGGTACTGGATCCTGACCGTCGTCGGCGGGCTCTGGGCCACCACCTGGTGGTACCGCCACCGGGCACGCAGGCACGGCGTGGAGAGCGACATCCGCGTCGCCACCGCGGCCGCCATCGCCGCGCTGCTGGGGTTCCTGGTGTGGCAGCCGCTGTTCTCGACCCTGCTGCACGAGCTGTTCGACGACTACATGGGCGGCTACTCGACACCTGCGGTGAACCTGCCGATCCTGTTCGGCTGCGCGGCCATCGCGGCGGTGGCCGGGGTGTGGAGCACGCGGCGGACCGGCTGGGCACGCACGGCGGGAGTGGCTGTCGCGACGTTCCTCGCCACCGTCTCCTTCGGCGCGCTGGGGACCTACCTCATCCGGGGGTACGGGGCGCTGGTGATCGTCGCGGCGGCGCTGCTCCTGCTCGCGTGGGCGGAACGCAGCACGCTCCTCACGGTCGCAGGCGGCGTGTTCGCGGGCGTCGCGCTGCTCACCAACCTGTACGACATGGAGAACCTCTACTCGGGACTCGGCTGGTACGCCGGCGTGAACCACCAGGTCATGGCGCTGCAGTGCCTGCTGCTGCCCGGTGTGGTCCTGCTCGCGGGCGGCGTGGTCGCGGTGGCCGTGAGGAAGGGCCGATGAGCGAGCACCCGACCAACGGGCTGAACGACGTCGTCCACCAGCGACACCGGCTCGGCATCCTCACGATCGCCGCGGAGTCCAGACGGGTCGAGTTCGGCTACCTCAAGGACGCGCTCGAGCTGACCGGCGGCAACCTGTCCCGCCACCTGACCGTGCTGGTCGACGCCGGCCTGCTCGACATGGAGAAGGGCTACGACGGCAAGCGCCCCAAGACCTGGGTGAGCATCACGCGTACCGGCCGCCAGGCCCTGGCCGACGAGATCACCGCGCTGCGTGCGCTGATCGACCGCCACGTCGACTGACCCGCCGGGCAGCCGGTCTCCCGCGCATACTTGCGGCGTGATCACCGTGCAGGGCGTCGTCGACCGGGTGGGGCCGACCCTTCTGCACACCCGCATGGCCGGCTCCGGCGGCCACGTCGCCGACGTCGTGATCGCCGAGCCGGGGGCGCGCGACCCGATCGGGGACGGCGACCTCGTGCTCGGCGTCGGCGTGCACGCCACCAAGGACGCCGCCGAGCTGGTCAGGTACTGCGGCGAGGAGGGTGCGGCGGCGGTGCTGCTCAAGCCGCCGCTGCCGGTGCGGGCCGCGGTCCGGTCGGCCGCGCAGGCGGGCGACGTCGCACTCGTCGAGGTCAACCCCGCGGCGTCGTGGGCGCAGGTCGTGCTGCTGCTGCGGTCCGTGCTCGACGCGGCGGCGGACGAGGCCGACGAGCACCACGGCGCGGACCCCGGGCTCGGCGATCTGTTCCGGCTGGCCGACGCGGCGGCCGCGGTGATCGACGCGCCGGTCACCATCGAGGACGCGAACTCCCGTGTGCTCGCCTACTCGGCCCGCCAGGACCGCACCGACCCGGCCCGGGTCTCGACGATCATGGGTAGGCGGGTGCCGGACGACGTGCTCGCCAGGTTCCGGTCCCGAGGCGTGTTCCGCGACCTGTCCAGGGGGCGCACGACGATCTTCGTGCCGAGGCAGAAGGACGGCACGCTGCCGCGCCTGATCGTGCCGATCCGCATGGGTGGCGAGCTGCTCGGCTCGATGTGGGCGGTCGTGCCGGGACCGGTCGCCGACGAGCGGGCATCCGCGTTCGCCGACACCGCACCGGTCGTGGCACTGCACCTGCTGCGGCGGCGGGCCCGCGAGGACGCCGACCGCAGGCGGTCAGCCGAGCTGGTGCGGACGGTGCTGGAGGGCACGGGCAGCGTCCGGCTCGCGGCGGCCGAGCTGGACCTGCCGGACGAGCCGCACCGCGTGGTCGCGATGGCCATCCGGACGCCGGACCCCCTTGGCGCGGAAGGCATGCGGCTCGCGCTGTGGGAGCGGATCACCGCGGGTGTCGGCCGCAGGCCCGCGGTGACCGAGCTGCGGGACGTGCTGTACGCCGTGGTCCCGGACCGCACCGGGTGGCCTGCGCTGCGCCAGGCGCTGGCCCGCGAGGAGGGCCCCCTGGTCGCGGCCGGTCCCCCTGCGCCGGTGACCGAGCTGTCGGGGTCGCGTGCGGTGGCGGAGGAGATGCTGAACCTCCTGCGCACCGGCCTGATCGCGGGTCCCGTGGTCGGCCACGAGGACGCCTGGACGGTCCTGGCGCTGCACCGCGCCGCGACCGGCGCGCTGGCCGCCGGAGCCACGGAGTTCGGCCCGCTGGCGGTGCTGAGCGGACACGACACCCAGTCCGGCACCTCCTATGTGGACACGCTCTTCGAGTGGCTGCGCCACCCCGGCGATCCGAGGGCCGCGAGCAGGGCGTTGCGCATCCACCCGAACACCCTGCGGTACCGCATGGCCAAGCTCGCCGAGCTGGTCGAGGTGGACATGGACGACCCCGACACACGGTTGGCGCTGCTGGTCCAACTGGCGGCCCGCCGCTGGGCCTGACTGTGCTCCCAGCACTACAGCGAAGCTCATGTCTGGTGCCAACGCCACGATGACACTTACTTATCGTTATCTCATTGTGGTGTTGGACACCCAGTTGGCCCAGCCTCGGAAGGACCCTTGACCGTGAAGATCGCCGTTCCTCGGGAGATCAAGAACCACGAGTACCGGGTTGCCCTGACCCCGGCGGGCGCCCACGAGCTGTCCGTGCGTGGACACGACGTGTTCGTCGAGGCCGGCGCGGGCCTCGGGTCCGCCATCCCGGACGAGGAGTACCTCGCCGCGGGCGCGAAGGTCCTGGCCACCGCGGAAGAGGTGTGGGCCGAGGGCGAGATGGTGCTCAAGGTCAAGGAGCCCATCGCCGCCGAGTACCCGTTCCTGCGCAGGGGGCAGGTGCTGTTCACCTACCTGCACCTCGCCGCCGACGAGCCGCTGACGAGGGCTCTGCTCGACGCGGGCACGACGGCCATCGCCTACGAGACGGTCCAGACGGCCAACCGGGCGCTCCCACTGCTCGCCCCGATGTCGGAGGTCGCCGGCCGGCTCGCGCCCCAGGTCGGGGCGTACGCGCTGATGAAGCCGTCCGGCGGGCGGGGCGTGCTGCCCGGCGGCGTGCCGGGTGTCGCGCCGGCACGGGTCGTCGTGATCGGCGGCGGCGTGGCGGGTCTGAACGCGGCGACGATCGCCGTCGGCATGGGCGCGGACGTCGAGGTCCTCGACACCAACGTGGACCGGCTGCGCCAGATCGACGCGCAGTTCCGCGGCCAGCTCAGGACCGTGACGTCGAACCGGTACGCCGTCGAGCAGGCCGTCCGCGAGGCCGACCTCGTCATCGGCGCGGTGCTCGTGCCGGGCGCGCGGGCGCCGAAGCTGATCAGCAACGAGCTGGTCGCCGACATGAAACCGGGCTCGGTGCTCGTGGACATCGCGATCGACCAGGGCGGCTGCTTCGCCGACTCCCGGCCGACCACCCACGCCGACCCGACCTACGACGTCCACGGCTCGGTCTTCTACTGCGTCGCGAACATGCCGGGCGCGGTGCCGCGCACGTCCACCTACGCGCTCACGAACGTGACGCTGCCATACGCGACCGCCCTCGCCGACAGCGGCTGGCAGGCCGCGCTCGCAGCCGACGAGGCACTGGCGCTGGGCCTCAACACCCACGCGGGCGCCCTCACGAACGCACCCGTGGCAGAGGCCCACAACCTGTCACACACGCCGTTGACTGAAATGGTCAACTAATCAACGGCCGTTCGGAAAGCGGAAACCACGGACCGGCGTGATAAAGGCGGTTCGACTCGTCGGAAACGGACACCCTGTCGCAAATTAGTGACGGGGTGTCCGTCGTGTTGTGAACACAATGAACACAAGTCCCGGATGGACTGGCGGGGGTGCTGAGCACAAGAGGGCGGCCCGCTCAACCAGCCTGGGGGTCACTGGGAGCGGGCCGCCAAGTGCAGTTTAAGCGCATGGGGGTCCCGGTGGTGTAGTTGGGGGGTGGTGAAGCGGAAACGTTCTCGATTCAGCGTCAACCCGTCGCCCAACATCACACCAAGCAACCGTTGCTACCCGAACGGCGACTACTCACACTAGTGGAACGCTCGATCGAGTGAGAAACGCGGCAATGGAGTGAAGTTGGCTGTTACCACTTCGGTCCGCCGTTTCCCTCGCCGATGTCGTATCGGTGACTGAACCCCGTTGGTCCGTACGTTGCATCGATCCGTTCGGTCGGGACCGGGCGTTGATGGTGCTGGTCGAAAACGAGAGAGTCGTGCTCGTCCCCCCGCCGGGTGCCGCCGCGGTCCTCTCCGCGCAGCAGGCCAGGGGCCTGGGACGGGCGCTCGACCAGGCCGCCGTCCGCACCGACGACTACCCGAGCCGGCAGGTCGGGTGACGAGGTGGCCGAGATGGACGACACCCGCCGTGCTGTCCTGGACCGGCTCGCCGCCGTGGACCAGGCCGCCGACCACGCCGACCCCGCGAAGCTCCTCCCCATCGCGGCCACCGCGCTGCACTGTCTCGCCGACAGCTGGCGCCGCCTGCTCTCCGACCACAGGGCCGACCCGGACGGCCGCTGCGAGGCCTGCCACCGGGGCAGGCGCTGGCCGTGCCAGGTCTGGCAGGCCGCGCACGAGCAGCTGATCGGCGACGACGTGCCGCCCCGGCGGCGCACCAACCCCCTGCGGTCCCCCTTCGCCAGGTTCGGTGCCCGCTAGCTCTCTTTCCGACACGGTTGCCCCCGTTCCGCGAACCTTCGCACCCGCCATGCGGCAAGATGGCCCGCACTAACCGCAGGCGGCGAAGCAGGAGGGCCCGTGCAGGATGGCAGCGGCCGCATCGTGGTACAGAACCTGACCAAGCACTTCGGTCAGGTCGCCGCGGTACAGAACCTCAGTTTCAACGTGGAGCCCGGGTCCGTCACCGGCTTCCTCGGTCCGAACGGTTCCGGCAAGACCACCACGTTGCGCATGCTGCTCGGGCTGGTGCGGCCGACGTCGGGGTGGTCGACGATCAACGGTCAGCCGTTCGAACGGCTCGGCAACCCGGGACGCATCGTCGGCGGAGTGCTGGAGGCGCAGGGCTTCCACCCCGGACGCACGGCACGTGACCACCTCAGGGTGTACGCAGCGGCCATGGGCGTCGCCGACCAGCGGGCCGACGACGTGCTCAACCTGGTCGGGCTCGGCGCCGCGGGCAACCGGGCCGCCGGCGGCTTCTCGCTCGGCATGAAACAGCGCCTCGCCCTCGCGACCGCCCTGCTCGGGGACCCGCAGGTGCTGGTGCTCGACGAGCCGGCCAACGGCCTCGACCCGGAGGGCATCGCCTGGCTGCGCTCGTTCCTCAAGGCGTTCGCGCAGAGTGGGCGGACCGTCCTCATCTCGAGTCACCTGCTGGCCGAGGTCGAGCAGACCATCGACCAGGTGGTGATCATCAGCCGCGGCCAGACGATGTTCTACGGCCCGCTCGACGAGCTGCGCAAGTCGCAGCAGAGCAGGGTCATCGTGGCGCCTGCCGACCCGCAGAAGCTCGCGGTCGCGCTGCAGGAGGCCAGGATCACGAACGTCTCGCCGACCCCGGACGGCAAGCTGGCCATCGTCGGCGCGACGATCCAGCAGGTCGGCGACATCGCCGCGCAGGCAGGTGTCGCGCTGTACGGCGTGCACGAGGAGAAGGCCGACCTCGAGCAGCTCTTCTTCCGGCTGACGTCAGGCCAGTACGCCGGGCAGGCACCCTACGGGCAGGCCCCGCCGCCCGGCTGGGGCGCCCCGCCGCAACAGGGCTACGCGCCGGGCACCCCGCCCGGTGGCTACCAGCAGGTCCCCCCGGGCTACGCGCCCCAGCAGGGCTACGCGCCGGGCACGCCGCCCGGCGGCGCCCCACAGCAACAGTGGCAACAGCAGGCCCAGTGGGCGCAGCCGCCCGCACAGGAGCAGCAGGCCTGGAGCCAGCAGCCGAGCGGACCGCTGCAGGTCCAGCCGGCACCGCCACCACCACCGCAGGACCCGACACCGCCCTCCGGTGACCAGTCCACCCCCGGCGCAGGCGGAGGTCACCAGTGATGGGTCTGCTGATCAAGGCCGAGTACCGCAAGATCATCACGACCAAGATGTGGTGGGCACTGCTCATCCCGTCGGTGTTGCTGGCGATCGGCTGGGCGTGGCTCGGCGGCTACTTCTTCTCCCAGGTGGCGAGCGGCCTCGGCGAGGTCTTCGACGACGCGGGCGTGAACGTCGACCTGGACAAGATGTCCTGGGCGTCCCTCGGTCTGACCAGGGCGATGAACTTCGCGACCCTGTTCCCGATGGTCTTCGGCGCGCTGGCCGTGGCGAGTGAGATCAACCGCAGGACCATCACGACGAGCTTCCTGACCGCCTCGACACGCAGCGCGGTCCTGACCGCCAAGGCGATCGTCTACGTGACGTGGGGCCTGGTCTACGGCGTCGTGGTGGCCCTCGGCGCGACGATCGGCACGGCGATCGGCTCCGACTCGGCCGTCCTGCCCGGCGCGGGCGACTGGATCATCATCCTGCTGACGGGCGTGCTGGCGTGCGTGCTCTGGACGCTGTTCGGCATGGGCGTCGGCGCGCTGCTCGGCTCCCCGGTGGCCGCGTTGCTGGTGCTGCTCCTGTACGCGGGGCTGGTCGGCCCCATCTCCGAGTTCGTGATCACCGGCGCGTCGAACTACTCGAACATCGCGGGCCTCATGCCGAACGGGTCGGCGAACGGCCTGACCGGCTCGACGGCCGCGGAGCTGCTGTTCCAGCAGGCGAAGGACATGGTCGCGGCGAGCGGCCAGTCACAGGTGATCACCGACGACGTCGTCAACGGCTTCAACCAGCTGGTCCGCTTCGCTGCCGGTGCCCCCGGCGCCTTCGCGATGTGGCTGAGCGGCCTGATCTTCGTCGCGTGGACGGCCCTGTTCTTCGTGACGGGCATGGTCCGCAACAACTCGCGCGACATCACCTGACCGAGCATCTCCCGCGAAGGGGGCCTGCCATCATGGCAGGCCCCCTTCGTCGTGAGAGGAGCCGTTCGCCGCGCGAGTGGAGACCACAGCAGGCGAATGGGAGGTTGTGCAAACTCTCACGTGTTCGAATCGTCGGGGTTGTCGGTGGTCGCGCCTAATGTGGAGCACGTGTCAGATTCCTCCCCCGGCTGGATCCGCCGGCTCAGTGCCGCCTGTTGGCGGCACCGTCGGCTTGTCCTGCTCTCCGTCATCTCCTCGGTGATCGGCGTCGGCTTCCAGGCCGCCGGACCGCTGCTGGTGAAGCTCGTCGTCGACGACGCTGTCGCGGGCACCACGTCCCGGCTCGCCTGGCTGGTCGCGGCGATCATCCTCATGGAGCTGTCCACGTTCGTGACGGCGTTCGTGCGCCGCTACCTCGGCGGCCGCCTCGCACTCGACGTGCAGCACGACTTACGGCAGCAGGTCTTCGGTGCCGTGCAGCGGCTCGACGGAGCCAAACAGGACACGCTGCGCACCGGGCAGGTCGTCTCGCGTTCCATCACCGACCTGCAGATCGTGCAGGGCCTCCTCATGATGGTCCCGCTGTCGGTCGGCACGGTCGTGTTCGCGGTGGCCGCGTTCGGCGCGATGCTGTGGCTCTCGCCGTTCCTGACACTGATCGCGCTCGTCGTCATGCCGGTCGTCGCGGTGGTCGCGGTCAAGAGCCGCACGGTGCTCTTCCCCGCGTCGTGGTCGGCGCAGCAGCGGGCGGCCGACCTCGCCCAGCACGTCGAGGAGACCGTCACCGGCGTCCGCGTGGTCAAGGGCTTCGGCCAGGAACTGCGGGAGATCAGGCGACTGGACCGCGCGGCACGCACCCTGTTCGGCGAGCGGATGCGCACGGCCAAGCTGACCTCGATGCGGGCCGCGACGCTCGTGGCCATGCCCGCGGCAGGCCAGGTCGCGGTGCTGGCACTCGGTGGCTTCATGGCCATGAACGGGCAGGTCACGCTGGGCACGTTCCTCGCGTTCGCGAGCTACGTGGCGAGCCTCGTCGGTCCGACGCGACTGCTGTCGGGCCTGCTCGTCAACGTGCAGCTGGCCCGGGCGGGCGTCGAGCGGGTGTACGAGCTGATCGACTCGCACCCGACGGTCGTCGACGCGCCGGACGCCGTGGACGTGCCGGAGGGTCCAGCGGGGGTGCGGCTCGACGACGTCCGGTTCGGCTACACCCGCAGCGAGCCGGTGCTGGACGGCGTCTCGTTCGAGGTGCGGCCGGGCGAGACCCTGGCGCTGGTCGGCACCGCGGGCTCGGGCAAGTCGACGGTGTCCCTGCTCCTGCCGCGCTTCTACGACGTGCACGAAGGCTCGATTTCCGTGGCGGGGGTGGACATCCGGGACCTGCGGCAGGCCTCGCTGCGCGGCACGGTCGGGGTGGTGTTCGAGGAGGCGTTCCTCTTCTCCGACAGCGTGCGCACCAACATCGCGTACGGCAGGCCGGGCGCCACGGACGACGAGATCCGGGCGGCGGCACGTGCGGCGCAGGCCGACGGGTTCATCTCCGCCCTGCCGGACGGCTACGACACGGTGGTCGGCGAACGCGGGCTGACGCTGTCGGGAGGGCAGCGCCAGCGGGTGGCCCTTGCCAGGGCGCTGCTGTCCGACCCACGCGTCCTGGTGCTCGACGACGCGACGTCCGCCGTGGACACCGCGACCGAGGCGGCCATCCACGACACGCTGCGGGCCGTCACCCGCGACCGCACGACGCTGCTGATCGCGCACCGCAGGTCGACGCTGGCGCTCGCCGACCGGATCGCGGTGCTCGACAGGGGCAGGGTCGTCGACATCGGCACCCACGAGGAGCTGACCGCGCGGTGCGAGCTGTACCGGTCGCTGCTCGCAGGGCCCGGCGAGGTCATCGAGGAGAAGAGCAGGCTCCCCGTCGACCTGGTCCCCGGCCCGGACGGCTGGACGCCGCAGCTGTGGCCCGAGGAGGCCGAGGAGTACACGGGCACCAGGACGCCGGAGGTGTCGGTCGGCGCGCCACGACGAGGTGGCACGCCCGCGGGTGGGCCGATGACCGGCGCACTGAACGGCACGCCGCCGACACCCGAGCTGCTCGAACGGGTGGCCGCGCTCCCGCCTGCCGACGAGCAACCGGTGCTGCGTGGTGAGGACCCGACCGCGCCGGACCCCGGGTTCCGCCTACGGCGCCTGCTCAGGCCGGTGCGCATGATGCTGCTGGTCGTGGCCGTGTTGGTGATCGGCGACGCGGTGCTGTCGATGTCACTGCCGTTGCTGGTCCAGCAGGGCGTCGACAAGGGCGTGGTCACGGGGAACGGCACGGCGTTGTGGGTGGTGACGGCGGTCGCGGCGGTCCTCGTGGCACTGAGCTTCGCGGACAACGCGGTCAACACCGTGCTGACCGCGCGGGTGGGTGAGCGGCTGCTCTACCTGCTGCGGGTGCGCAGCTACGCCCACCTGCAGCGGCTCGGGCTCGACTACTTCGAGCGCGAGATGGCCGGCCGCATCATGACGAGGATGACCACGGACGTCGACGCGCTGTCGACGTTCCTGCAGACGGGCCTGGTGAGCGCGCTCGCGAGCGTGCTGACGGTCGTCACGATCACCGTGGCGATCGTGGCCACCGACCCCGGGCTCGCGCTGGTGGCACTGGCCGTGGTGCCGCTGCTCGTCCTGGCGACGGTGGTCTTCCAGCGACTGTCGACGGTGGCGTACACACAGGCCCGCGAGCAGGTCAGTGCCGTCAACGCGGACATGCAGGAGAACGTGTCCGGGCTGCGGGTGGCGCAGGCGTTCACGCGGGAGGAGCACTCCGCGCGGGAGTTCGCCCAGCGCAGCGACACCTACCGGCGCACGAGGCTGCGGGCGCAGCGGTACGTCGCGACGTACTTCCCGTTCGTGGCGCTGCTGGCGGGGATCGCGCAGGCGGCGGTGCTGGTCGTCGGCGCGCGGCGGGTGGCGTCCGGCGAGCTGCCGGTCGGCGTGCTGCTGGCGTTCATGCTGTACCTGAACCTGTTCTTCTCCCCGGTACAGCAGCTGTCCGGCGTGTTCGACGGCTACCAGCAGGCGAGGGTCGGCCTGCGGCGGATCGCGGAGCTGCTGCGCACCCCCAGCTCGGTGGAACCGCCTGCCGCGCCGGTGCCGGTCCCGCCGAGGCTTGCGGGCGCGGTGGAGCTGCGGGACGTCACGTTCGCCTACCCGGGCACGGAACAACCCGCCGTGGCCGGCATCAACCTGACCGTGGCACCCGGCGAGACGGTGGCACTCGTCGGCGCCACCGGCGCGGGCAAGTCGACGGTGGTGAAGCTGATCGCCCGGTTCTACGACCCGACGGGAGGGCGGGTGCTGGTCGACGGCGTGGACCTGCGGGACTACGACCCGTCGGAGTTCCGGCGCCGGCTGGGCGTCGTGCCGCAGGAGGCGCACCTGTTCAGCGGGGACGTGGCGAGCAACGTGGGCTACGGCGAGGCGCAGGACGGTGTCAGGAAGGGCACGAACGGGGACCGGGTCGCCATCGAGTCGGCGGTGCGGTCGGTCGGGGCGCTGGCGATGGTCGCGGATCTGCCCGACGGGTTCCGGCAGCAGGTCGGAGAGCGCGGGCAAGGGCTTTCCGCGGGTCAGCGACAGCTGATCGCGCTGGCTCGGGCGGAGCTGGTCCGGCCGGACGTGCTGCTGCTCGACGAGGCGACGGCCGCGCTCGACCCGGCGACGGAGTCCCTGGTGCTGGCCGCGAGCGAGCGGCTGGCCGCGCCGAGGACGACGTTCGTGGTGGCACACCGGCTCGCGACGGCGGCCAGGGCCGACCGCATCGTGGTCATGGACGGCGGCCGCATCGTCGAGGTGGGCACGCACGAGGAGCTGCTGGCAGCGGCGGGCCGCTACGCCATGTTGTGGCGGCACGGCACGGCGGAGTACGGGGCGGACGGGGTGGGTCACGAACTCGACCGGTTCGCCGACAACTCGGGCAGAGAGGAAGTTCCCGACCACTCAGCGCTGTGAACCGACCGTCCACCGATACGGACCGGGTGATCATTCTGACACCAACGGGCGATGCCGTGCGTCCGTCCCACGGCCCGGACCCGAAGCATGAGGCGTTCACCACAGTCAACGGGCCGGAAACGGACCAAGCAGACGCCGACGCTTCACTTGGACCGACTACCGACACGCTGGGAGACAATGCGAGTATCACGAACTAGCGGCATCCCGGGGGCACATTCGATCATCTATGTGACCTGCGGTCCTTCTCCCGAGTCGGCACCACGTCACTCGCGTGGGGGACTAGCCTGGGGGTGCCAGTCAGTATCACTAACAGATCGAGATAGATAGAGGCGAGTGCCTGCCGTGTCCAGCAGCAGCCCTGCGTCGCAGTTCGGCCCCAATGAGTGGCTCGTAGAGGAGATGTACGAGCAGTTCCTCGCTGACCCGTCGTCAGTGGACTCAGCGTGGCACGACTTCTTCGCCGACTACAAGCCGACACAGCGCGTGGCGAACAAGGCCGCGGGCGAGACGAAGAGCGAAACCGGCGCCGCGAAGACCGCGACGGTGGCCAAGGTCACGAAGCCGACAACGCCGTCTTCGCCCACGTCGCCGCCGAACCAGAGCGAGACCAACGGCCAGGCCAGGACCGCCCCGGCGGCGTCGAGGCCTGCCGCGAAGACGGCCCAGGCGTCGAAGCCCGCCGCGCCTGCCGCGAAGGCAGCCGCGCCGGAGCGCCAGGCCGCGCCCGCCAAGCCTGCCGCCGCGCAGGCGAAGCCCGACGCGAAGTCCGACGCCAAGAAGGACGGCGAGGAGGTCAGGCCACTGCGTGGCGCGGCAGCCGCGATCGCCAAGAACATGGACATCTCGCTGACCATCCCGACCGCGACGAGCGTGCGGGCCGTGCCGGCGAAGCTGCTGTTCGACAACCGCATCGTGATCAACAACCACCTGCGGCGCACGCGTGGCGGCAAGGTCTCCTTCACCCACCTGATCGGGTACGCGCTGGTTCGCGCGCTGCGTGACTTCCCCAACATGAACCGGCACTACGCCGAGGTCAACGGCAAGCCGAACCTCGTGACGCCGGAACACGTCAACCTGGGCCTCGCGATCGACCTGCCCGCCAGGGACGGCGGCCGCACGCTGGTCGTCGCGTCCATCAAGAACTGCGAGGGCATGACCTTCACGCGGTTCTGGCAGGCCTACGAGGACATCATCCGCAAGGCCCGCAACGGCGCGCTGACCGCGGACGACTTCGCGGGCACCACGATCTCGCTGACCAATCCGGGCACCATCGGCACGAACCACTCGATGCCACGCCTGACCAAGGGCCAGGGCGCGATCATCGGCGTCGGCGCCATGGAGTACCCGGCGCAGTACCAGGGCACGAGCGA
This sequence comes from Actinophytocola oryzae, assembly GCF_004364325.1. Taxonomy (GTDB): domain Bacteria; phylum Actinomycetota; class Actinomycetes; order Mycobacteriales; family Pseudonocardiaceae; genus Actinophytocola; species Actinophytocola oryzae. The sequence continues at coordinate 590,130 of NZ_SOCP01000005.1, forward strand.
GAAGACCCTCACCGAGCTGGCCGTCAGCAAGATCATCACGCTGACCTCGACGTACGACCACCGCATCATCCAGGGTGCGGAGTCCGGCGAGTTCCTGCGCCGGGTGCACCAGCTCATGCTGGGCGAGGACAACTTCTACGACGACATCTTCACGTCGCTGCGCCTGCCCTACGAGCCGGTCCGCTGGGTCGAGGACATCCCGGAAGGCGCGATCGACAAGACGACGCGCGTCATCGGCCTCGTCGACACCTACCGCACGCGCGGCCACCTGATGGCCGACGTCGACCCGCTGAACTACCGCCAGCGCAAGCACGAGGACCTCGACATCCTGTCCCACGGCCTCACGCTGTGGGACCTGGACCGCGAGTTCCCGGTCGGCGGGTTCGCGGGCAAGGAGCGGATGAAGCTCCGCGACGTCCTCGGCGTGCTGCGCGACAGCTACTGCCGCACGGTCGGCGTCGAGTACACCTACATCCTGGACCCGTCCGAGCGCCGCTGGATCCAGCAGCGCGTGGAGGTCCCGCACGCGAAGCCCGCGCAGGCCGTGCAGAAGTACATCCTGTCGAAGCTGAACGCGGCAGAGGCCTTCGAGACGTTCCTGCAGACCAAGTACGTCGGCCAGAAGCGGTTCTCGCTCGAGGGTGGCGAGTCGGTCATCGCGCTGCTCGACACGATCCTCGACAAGGCGGCCGAGTACGAGCTGGACGAGGTCGTCATCGGCATGCCGCACCGCGGCAGGCTGAACGTGCTGGCCAACATCGTCGGCAAGCCGATCTCGCAGATCTTCCAGGAGTTCGAGGGCAACCTCGACCCCGGCCAGGCACACGGCTCCGGCGACGTGAAGTACCACCTGGGTGCGGAGGGCAAGTACTTCCGCATGTTCGGCGACGGCGAGACCAAGGTGACGCTGACCGCCAACCCCTCGCACCTGGAGACCGTCGACCCGGTGCTCGAGGGCATCGTCCGCGCCAAGCAGGACCTGCTCGACAAGGGCCACGGCGGCTTCACGGTCCTGCCGGTCGCCCTGCACGGCGACGCGGCGTTCGCGGGCCAGGGCGTGGTCGCGGAGACGCTGAACCTCGCGCTGCTGCGTGGCTACCGCACCGGCGGCACCGTCCACGTGATCATCAACAACCAGGTCGGCTTCACGACCGCGCCGGAGCACTCGCGCTCGTCGCAGTACGCGACCGACGTCGCGAAGATGATCCAGGCGCCGGTGTTCCACGTGAACGGCGACGACCCCGAGGCGTGCTACTGGGTCGCGCAGCTGGCCATGGACTACCGCCAGGCGTTCAACAAGGACGTCGTGATCGACATGGTCTGCTACCGCCGCCGCGGCCACAACGAGGGCGACGACCCCTCGATGACGCAGCCCGCGATGTACGACATCATCGACACGAAGCGCAGCGTCCGTAAGACCTACACCGAGGCCCTGATCGGCCGTGGTGACATCTCGGTGGACGAGGCGGAGAAGGCGCTGCGGGACTTCTCGTCGCAGCTGGAGCACGTCTTCAACGAGGTGCGCGAGCTGGAGAAGCACCCGATCACGGCGAGCCCGTCGGTGGAGTCCGAGCAGCAGGTCCCCGCGAAGCTGTCGACGAACATCAGCCGCGAGGTGCTGGAGAAGATCGCCGACGCACACGTCAGGCTGCCGGAGGGCTTCTCACCGCACCCACGCGTGAAGCCGGTGCTGGAGCGCCGCGCGAAGATGGCGCGCGAGGGCCACATCGACTGGGCCTTCGGCGAGCTGCTGGCGTTCGGCTCGCTGAACCTGGAGGGCCACATGGTCCGCCTGGCGGGCCAGGACTCGCGGCGTGGCACGTTCGTGCAGCGGCACGCGGTGATCGTGGACCGCAAGACGGGCAAGGAGTACGTGCCCCTGCAGAACCTGTCCGACGACCAGGGCAAGTTCCTGGCCTACGACTCGGCGCTGTCGGAGTACGCGGCGGTCGGCTTCGAGTACGGCTACTCGGTGGCGAACCCGGACGCACTGGTCCTGTGGGAGGCGCAGTTCGGCGACTTCGTCAACGGCGCCCAGTCGGTCATCGACGAGTACATCTCCTCGTCGGAGGCCAAGTGGGGCCAGCGAAGCGACGTCGTCATGCTGCTGCCGCACGGCCACGAGGGCCAGGGCCCCGACCACACGTCGGGCCGCATCGAGCGCTGGCTGCAGCTGTGCGCCGAGGGCTCGATGACCGTGGCGGTGCCGTCGACGCCCGCGAACTACTTCCACCTGCTGCGCCGCCACGCGCTCGACGGCGTGCAGCGCCCGCTGGTGGTCTTCACCCCGAAGTCCATGCTGCGCAACAAGGCCGCGGTCAGCTCGGTGGAGGACTTCACGGACGAGGCCAGGTTCAGCCCGATCATCGACGACCCGGCCAACCCGGACCCGGACAAGGTCACGAAGCTGCTGCTGGTGTCGGGCAAGCTCTACTACGAGCTGGCCGCCGAACGCGAGAACCGAGGCGGCGTGCCGGAGGCGGCGCTCGTCAGGTTCGAGCAGCTGTACCCGGTCCCGGTGAAGCGGCTGGGCGCGATCCTCGAGAAGTACCCGAACGTGGAGGAGATCCGCTGGGTGCAGGAGGAGCCGGCGAACCAGGGCGCGTGGCCGTTCTACGGCCTGCACCTGCGGGAGCTGTACCCCGACCTGCCGAGGCTGGTCCGCGTGTCCCGCCGCGTGATGGCCGCCCCGTCGGCAGGCTCGGGCAAGGTCCACGAGGTCGAACAGCGCGAAATCATCGAGAAGGCGTTCAGCTGACACGATGTACTTCACTGACCGAGGCCTGGAAGAACTGGAACAACGACGAGGCGACGAAGAAGTCACGCTGGCCTGGCTGGCCGCCAAGATGCGTGACTTCGTCGACGCCAACCCGGAGTTCGAGAACGCGATAGAACGCCTGGCCACCTACCTGGCCAGAGACGACGAGGACGACGAGTAGGCACACGAATTGGGCGTCACCGGAATTCCGGTGACGCCCAGTCTTCGTCCCGACGTCCACCGCAATGTGACTGGATCGCCGCCAACCGCACACCCAGGTGATGCGCGTCGCACGTAAGAGTGAAAGCGTGCGCCCGAACAGCCTGAACGTGCTGCGACTCAGCTCCACGTTGCTGTCGGTAGTTCTGCTCGGTATCTGGGTGAATGTCTTCACCGAACGGCTGAGAGATGGCGCCTACCTGCATACAATAACCAGGTTGGGCTGGGGCAACCTGCTACTACTCGGTGGAGGCGGCTGCCTCATCGCCGGCGAACTGGCGACCAAGAGGAGACTCTTGATGGAACACCGAGATCTCGAGCGGCGCTTCGAGCTTCTTCGCCACCGGCAGGGTCGACTGCTGGCAACGACGCTGGCCACGGTGTGCGAACTGGTTTCCAAGACACTGCGTGTACCGTGCAACGGCCGGTACTTTCTCGCCGTGGCCGACGGCGACCAGACCTATCTCGAACAGGATCGTGAACTCGCCGTGCTCACGGTGCGAATGCCGAGGGAGTTCGGCTTCACGCGGGTCGCGGTCGACACCCCGCACATCGTCATAGGCCGGGCTTTTCGAGAGCGCTGTCCGACCTATGAGGACCTTCCCGTCGACCACCACTCGAACTACGAGCCGAGAATCGCGCGAATGATCGAGCCTGCGCAACGATGGGTACTCGCGTGCCCCGTCCTGACGCTCGACGCGGAGACCAACCGGCACATCGAGGAGCTGTCGCCACACGGCGTCATCTGCTTCTACGGGGTCAACGATCCACCCACCAACGGAAAAGAAGCGCGTGTGTCGGCCGCGCTCGAGTACGCGGAGCAGTTCGCGAACCAGATGTCGCAGATTCTCAACATCATCGAACTAGTCACGGAAATGACTGATAGTCATGCGAAAGACACCGAGAAGGTACCCTGAATCAATCTGCCTACGACTGACTCGTCGTTGCAACGCCGCCTGCTCCTTCTGCCATTCGCCGAACACCGGCCGAGCAGAGCTCACTCTCGAACAGATCTCCGACCTCATGCGGAACCTGTCCGCACTCGGTGTTCGGTCCATCAAGCTGTCGGGTGGGGAACCCACTGTCAGAGGCGATCTGCCAGAGATCATCCACACCATTCACGACCACGGCATGCACACGGTCACCACCACCAACGGAATCAGGATTCGTCCGGCTGTCCTCGACGCGACGGAAAGGTGCGGCGCCGAGTTCAAGTTCAGCATCCACCGACCTGACCGCACCAATGACGACGTACTGGGAATCAGGTCCTTCGACCTGATCCGTGCGAACATGGCGACGTGCGTCGAACGCGGAATCCGGTTCGGCATCAACTCCGTGGTGACCGCGGACGTCACCCAGCTCATGGCCCCGATGGCTCGTTTCGCATCGGTCCACGGCGCCCGCAAGATCAGCTTCATCCCGTGATCCCACGCGGTCTCGCCGCGAGCGGTGAAGGTGAGCTGGCAGGTCATCAGCTACGGCACATCCGTGAGCAGGCGGCGGATCTCGCAGTGCGGTACGCGGGCACGCTCGTCGTGCGCTGCATCGACATCAGGACGAGGGATTACTGGGTAATCGAGAACGACGGAACGGTGTGGATCGAACGAGAAGCCGACGACCTCGATATCCGCGTCGGCGATCTCGCCAACTTGCTCACGCTCACGGCGAACGCCTAGCATCACACACCATGGTTCTGCCAACGATCGACCTCGAGCGGTGGATGCGTCGATGTATTCAGCTGGCACACGAGTCCGCTGCCGCCGGTAATTACGCGCTGGCCGCACTGGTCGCGACCGACCAGGGAATCATAGCCGAATCCGGCAGCAACCTGATCAAGGGCGACGACGACCCCAGCGCACATCCGGAAATGGTCGTCGTACGTGCGGCGGCCAAGAAGCTGGGCAGTCGATATCTGCCCGGCGCGGTACTGGTCACGACGCTCGAACCGTGCCCGATGTGCACCTCGGTGGCAATCTGGGCGAAAATGGCAGGCATCGCCTTCGGCGCCAGCCAGGAGGACGCCGACCGCTGGTCTGCCGCGAATTCCGACGAGACCTACACATGGCGCCAAATACACATCCGCGCGCGTACAGTGGTCGCGGCAGGCGACCCGCGACTGGAACTCCATGAAAACGTGCTCCGCGACGACTGCACACCGTTGTTCGCGCTGAGCAAACCGCAGTAGGTCTCCCCCACGGTCCCCGGTGACGGGCGTGACGTGTCACCGGGGACCGTGGGGACGGCATCTACCAGGCGTACGCCTCGGGCGCCGGCTTCACGCCGTGTGGGCCGGGCGGCGGGAACAGCTCGTCCAGCCGCGCGAGCACGTCGGCCTCCAGCTTCAGCTCCACCGCCCGCAGCGAGCCGTCGAGCTGGGTCATCGTGCGTGGGCCGATGATCGGCGCGGTCACGCCCTCCTGGTGCAGCAGCCACGCGAGTGCCACGTCGGCCGGGTCCGCGCCGAGGTCGGCGCCCAGCTTCTCGTACGCCTCGATCTTGTCGCGGTGCGCCTTGAGTGACTGTGCCGCACGGCCGCTGTCGGAACGCGAGGTCCCGCCCTCCTGCTGCTTGCGCAGGACACCGCCGAGCAGCCCGCCGTACAGCGGGGACCACGGGATGAGGCCGATGCCGTAGTGCCTGGCGGCGGGCAGGACCTCCAGCTCGACCCACCGCGACATCAGGTTGTACAGGGACTGCTCGCTCACGAGACCGAGGAAGTGCCTGGCACGTGCGGCTTCCTGCGCCTGTGCGAGGTGCCAGCCCGCGAAGTTGGACGACCCGAAGTACAGCACCTTCCCCTGCTGCCGCAGGACCGAGAACGCCTCCCAGATCTCCTCCCACGGCGTGTTCCGGTCCACGTGGTGCATCTGGTACAGGTCGAGGTAGTCCGTCCGCAGCCGGCGCAGCGACGCGTCCGCGGCATGCCGGATGTTGTGGGCGGACAGGCGGCCCTGGTTGGGCCAGTCGCCCATCTGGCCGTACAGCTTCGTCGCCAGCACGGTCTTCTCGCGGCGGCCGCCGCCACGCGCGAACCAGCGGCCGATGATCTCCTCGGTGTGCCCCTCGCTCACCGACCGGCCGTAGGTGTTCGCGGTGTCGAAGAAGTTGATGCCGTGTTCATGGGCTCTGTCCATGATCGCGTGACTGTCCTCTTCGGACGCCTCAGGTCCGAAGTTCATGGTGCCGAGCATGAGCCGCGACACGGACAGGCCGCTGCGGCCTAGCTGTGTGTACTCCATGCGTCCAAGCTACGCCGGACGGGGAGAATGGGCCCATGCCCGACGACGAGCCCGAGTGGATCCCGCTGGACGCCAACCCGCACGCCGACGACAAACGCGACATCCTCGACCCCGTCGGGGAGGACCTAAAGTACCGTCGCCTGATCTGGATCGGGCTGGTCATCGGCGTGCTGGCGGTCGTGCTGGTCGTGTGGCTGGCGTTCTAGGACGCCGTTACGCCATACGGCGTAGGTCAGCGGCACCCCCGGCCGGTAGGCGAGGTGGGTGATCGACGGCGCGTCCAGCACGTGCACGTCCGCCCGCGCGCCGACCCGCAGCACGCCGACGTCGTCCCTGCGCAACGCCTGCGCGCCGCCCAGCGTGGCCGCGCGGACGGCCTCCTCGACGGACATCCGCATCTGCAGCACGGCCATCGCCACGCAGAAGGCCATGGACGACGTGTACGACGAGCCTGGGTTGCAGTTGGTCGCCAGCGCGACGGTGGCGCCGTTGTCGAGCAGCTCACGCGCATTGGGCAGTGGCTGGCGGGTGGAGAGGTCGCAGGCGGGCAGCAGGGTGGCCACCGTGGCCGACTGGGCGAGCAGGTCCACATCGGACCGTGTCAGGTACGTGCAGTGGTCGACGCTCGCCGCGGCCAGCTCCACCGCGAGGCGGACGCCGGGGCCGTAGCCGAGCTGGTTTCCGTGTACCCGCAGGCCGAGGCCGCGTTCCTTCGCGGCGGTGAGCACCCGCCTCGACTCGTCCTCGTCGAAGGCGCCTGTCTCGCAGAAGACGTCCGCCCAGCGGACGTGCGGAGTCACGGCGTCGAGCATCTCGCCGCACACCAGGTCGACGTAGTCCTCCGTGGACATGTCGGACGGGACCAGGTGCGCGCCGAGGAACGACACCTCGTCCACGTGCTGTGCCGCGAGCTTCGCGGACCGCAGCTCGTCCTCGACCGTCAGGCCGTAGCCCGTCTTGGTCTCCAGGCAGGTGGTGCCCTGCGCGACGGCCTCCGCGACGTGTTCGCGCAGCACAGCGGCCAGTTGGTCGTCCGTCGCCGCGCGGGTGGCGGCCACGGTGACGGCGATCCCGCCCGCCTTGTAGGGCTCGCCGGCCATCCTCGCGCCGAACTCGGCGGTCCGGTCGCCCGCGAAGACGAGGTGGGTGTGGCTGTCGACCCAGCCGGGCAGCACGGCCCGACCCGCGACGTCGACGGCGGTGTCGGCGTCCGGCGCGGCCGACGCCGGCCCGACCCACGCCACCCTGTCGCCGTCCAGCACCAGTGCGGCGTCGTGCGACACCGGGCCGTCGTTGGTCGTCAGCTCGCCGATGCCGGTGATGAGAACGCTCATGCCCACAGCTCCTCGATGGCTTCCCGCAACAGTTCTCCCACGTCGCCGAGCAGCTCGTGGTGGCCGTCGACCGCGACGACCCGGCCGCCTGCCACGACCGTGTGCACGTCGGCGGCGGTCGCCGAGTACATGACCTGCGTGGGCCGGCTCCCCGCGGTACGCACGCTGTCCAGTCGCACGGCCACGAGGTCCGCGGGCGCCCCGGGCTCGATCCGGCCCGCCTCGGGCCACCCCAGCGCGGCGTTGCCCGCGGTCGTCAGCGCGGTGACGAGCTCGTCCGGCGAGAGACGCCCACGTTGCCCGGTCCGGAGCCGCTCGCCGTGCTCCAGCGCCCGCGCCTCGACCAGCGGGTCGACCACGGCGTGCTGGTCGGTACCCAGTGACAGCGGCGCACCCGCGTCGAGCAGCTCCCGTGCGGGTCCGATGCCGTCGGCGAGGTCCGCTTCCGTCGTGGGGCAGAAACACACTGCCGTAGCGGTCTTTCCCAGTATCGCGGTGTCCTCGGTGGACAGGTGGGTGGCGTGCACGGCGGTCGTGGTCGGGCCGAGCGCGCCGGAGTCGGCCAGCAGCCGGACCGGCGTCCGGCCGTACGCGGCGAGGCACGCCTCGTTCTCCGCGGGTTGCTCGGACACGTGGACGTGCAGCGGCCGACCATCCACAATGGACGCCAGCTCGGCGATACCCTCGGCAGGCACGGCACGGACGGAGTGAACGGCGGCGCCGACGCGGTGGGTACCCCGGTCGCGGCCTGGCCGCGCCCGTGCCGCCCACGCCGCCACGCTGCCGTCGGAGAACCGTCGCTGCTCGGGGGCAAGCGGTGTGTCGATGCCGCCGGTGAGGTAACACGTGTCGAGCAGGGTCATCCGGATGCCCGCGGCGAGAGCGGCCTCTCCCAGCGCCTCCCCCATGGCGTTCGGCTCGGCATACCGGCCGCCGCCCGGCGGGTGGTGCAGGTAGTGGAACTCCCCGACGACCGTGAACCCGGCGACGGCCATCTCCGCGTACACGGCGGTCGCCAGCCTCAGGTAGCTGTCCGGGTCGAGGCGCGAGGCCAGCTCGTACATCGCCTGGCGCCACGTCCAGAACGTGCCGCCGTCGTCGTGCGTCCGACCTCGCAGCGCCCGGTGGAACGCGTGCGAGTGCACGTTGGCGAAGCCGGGGAACACCAGTCCCCGCAACACGAGCGCGCCCGGGGGCGGCGTGGCGGCGGTACGCGAGGCCGACGCGATCAGGCCGTCCTCGACCTCGACGAGCACCCCACGCGTGAGCGCCGGCCAGACGTACTCGCACCAGTAGGTCGTCATCCGGCGAGCTGTCCCAGCACGGCCGCGAGCGCGGTGACACCCGACTCGCAGTCCTCGGCCTCCGCGAACTCCTCCGGCGCGTGTGACACGCCGGTCGGGTTGCGCACGAACAACATCGCGGTCGGCACGTGGGCGGCGAGCACGCCCGCGTCGTGCCCGGCGCCGGTCGGCAGCGCCGGTACCCCACCGAGCGCGGCGGCGACCCGGTCCCGCAGGCCGGTGTCGAAGTGGACGGTGTCGCCGTAGGACTCCTCGGTGACGGCCAGGTCGCAGCCCTCCCGCTGGGCGGCCTCCGTCGCCATGCCGCGGATCCGGTCGAGCACCTGCCGCGTTCGTGCGTCGTCGGGTGCCCGCGCGTCCAGCCATACGTCCACAGTGGACGCGATGACGTTGGTGCCGCCCGGGTTGGGGACCAGCCGCCCGACGGTGGCACGGGCGTCGTCGACCTCGGCCGCCGCGACCCTGGCCGCCAGCACCATCTCCGCGGCGGGCACCATCGGGTCGCGCCGGTCGCCGAGAAGCGTCGCACCGGCGTGGTTTCCCTCGCCGGTGAACCGGAACCGCCAGCGGCCGTGCGCGAGGATCGAGCTGGCCACGGCGACCGGCGCGCCGAGGTCGATCAACCCGCGCCCCTGCTCGACGTGCAGCTCGACGAACGTGCCGATGGCGGCGAGCGCCTCGTCGTCACGGCCGAGCCGGGCCGGGTCGAGACCCGCCGCGGTGACGGCGTCGGCGAGGCTCGTCCCGTCGGGGTCACGCAGGTGGCGGGCGGCGTCGGCGTCGATCGAGCCGGTCAGCAGCCGGGAGCCGAGGCAGGGCATGCCGAACCGGCCGCCCTCCTCCTCGGCGAACACGACCACCGCGAACGGCTTGGCGGGCGCGAACCCGTGCTCCCGCAACAAGTCCACGGCCGCGAGCGCGGACACCACGCCGAGCGGTCCGTCGAACGCGCCACCGCCGGGGACGGAGTCGAGGTGGCTGCCGGTGACGACCGCGTCGCGGCCCGGCTCACCCCACCACGCCCACAGGTTGCCGTTGCGGTCGGCACGCACGGCGAGGCCCCGGCGTTCCGCCTCGGCGACGAACCACTCCCGCAGCTCCAGCTCCACCGGGTCGAACCCGTGGCGGGAGAACCCACCCCGCCTCGGGTCGCGCCCGACGGTCCCGATGGCCGACAGCAGCTCGGTGGCGGCGGTCATGGCATCGGGACGGTCACGCCGCGGGAGGCGGCCACGGCGCGGGCGTCGTCGTAACCGGCGTCGACGTGGCGGATCACGCCCATGCCGGGGTCGTTGGTGAGCACGCGGGCGATCTTCTCACCGGCGAGTGCCGTGCCGTCGGCGACCGTGACCTGGCCCGCGTGGATCGAGCGGCCGATGCCGACGCCGCCACCGTGGTGGATCGACACCCAGCTGGCACCGGAGGCCGTGTTGATCATGGCGTTCAGCAGCGGCCAGTCGGCGATCGCGTCGGAGCCGTCGGCCATGGCCTCGGTCTCGCGGTACGGCGAGGCGACCGAGCCGCAGTCGAGGTGGTCGCGACCGATCACGACCGGCGCGGACAGCTCGCCGCTCGCCACCATCTCGTTGAACCGCAGGCCCGCGAGGTGCCGCTCGCCGTAGCCGAGCCAGCAGATCCGGGCGGGCAACCCCTGGAAGGCGACGCGTTCTCCGGCCATCCTGATCCACCTGGCCAGGGACTCCTTCTCCGGGAACAGGTCCAGGATCGCCCGGTCGGTCGCGGCGATGTCGGCCGGGTCGCCGGACAGTGCCGCCCAGCGGAACGGGCCCATGCCCTCGCAGAACATCGGCCGGATGTAGGCGGGCACGAACCCGGGGAAGTCGAACGCCCGGTCGCAGCCGCCGAGCTTCGCCTCGCCGCGGATCGAGTTGCCGTAGTCGAATACCTCCGCACCCGCGTCCATGAACCCGAGCATGGCGTCGACGTGGTCGGCCATGGAGTCGCGGGCGCGGTCGGTGAACTCGTCCGGCTTCTTGGCCGCGTAGTCGGACCAGTCCTCGAGGTCCACGCCCTTCGGCAGGTACGCCAGCGGATCGTGCGCGGACGTCTGGTCGGTCACGACGTCGACCTCGACGCCACGCCGCAGCAGCTCGGGCAGGACCTCCGCCGCGTTCCCGATCACCGCGACGGACAGCGCCCGACCCTCCTTCCTGGCGGCGGTGACCCTGGCGACGGCGTCGTCCAGATCGGACGCGACCTCGTCGAGGTAGCGGGTCTCGACACGGCGGTGCGCACGGGCCGGGTCGACCTCGACGCACAGTGCGACGCCCTCGTTCATCGTGATGGCGAGGGGTTGCGCCCCACCCATGCCGCCGAGCCCCGCGGTCAGCGTGAGTGTCCCCTTGAGACTCCCGCCGAACTTCTTGCGCCCCACGGCCGCGAACGTCTCGTAGGTGCCCTGCAGGATGCCCTGGGTGCCGATGTAGATCCAGGAGCCCGCGGTCATCTGGCCGTACATGGTGAGCCCGAGCGACTCCAGCCTGCGGAACTCCGGCCAGGTGGCCCAGTCCCCGACGAGGTTGGAGTTGGCGATCAACACCCGTGGCGCCCACTCGTGCGTCCGCATGACGCCTACCGGCTTGCCCGACTGGACGAGCAGTGTCTCGTCCTCGCGGAGGGTGGTCAGCTCACGCGTGATGGCGTCGAAGCCGGCCCAGTTGCGGGCCGCCCGGCCGGTGCCGCCGTAGACGACGAGGTCGTCGGGCCGCTCGGCCACCTCCGGGTCGAGGTTGTTGTGGAACATCCGCAACGCGGCCTCGGTCTGCCAGTTGCGCGCGGTCAGCGTGGTGCCGCGCGCCGCGCGAACTGGACGGGCGCCATCGGTCATGGTAGGTCTCCTGATCGGACTAGGGCCTCGGCGGCGGCGATCTCCGGGGCCAGGTGGCGGTCCGGGCCGGGCCTGGGGACGGTCTCACGCAGTGCGGCGACGGCCCGGGCGGTGGCCGGTGCGGGGGTGAGCGGGGCGCGGAGGTCGAGCGCGCGGGCCGCCGTGAGCAGCTCGATCGCCAGCACGGTCGTGAGCCCGTCGACGGCCCTGCGCAGCTTGCGGGCCGCCGACCAGCCCATCGACACGTGGTCCTCCTGCATCGCGGAGCTGGGGATCGAGTCGACGGAGGCGGGCACGGCGAGGCGCTTCAGCTCGGACACGATCGCGGCCTGCGTGTACTGGGCGATCATGTGCCCCGAGTCCACCCCCGGATCGGCGGCGAGGAACGGCGGCAGCCCGTGGCTGCGGTTGGCGTCGAGCATCCGGTCGGTGCGGCGCTCGGCCATGCCGGCGACGTCCGCGACCGGGATGGCGAGGAAGTCCAGCGTGTAGGCGACGGGTGCGCCGTGGAAGTTGCCGTTGGACTCGACGCGCCCGTCCGGCAGGACCACCGGGTTGTCGATGGCGGCGGCCAGCTCCCGGTCGGCCACCGTCTCCACGTAGGACACCGTGTCGCGGGCCGCGCCGTGGACCTGCGGGGCGCAGCGCAGCGAGTAGGCGTCCTGCACCCGGTTGCAGTCGGGTCCCCGGTGGGAGTCCATGATCGCCGAGCCCGCCAGCAACGCGGTCATGCGTGCGGCGGAGACGGCCTGCCCGGGGTGCGGGCGCAACGCCTGGAGGTCGGCGGCGAACACGCGGTCGGTGCCGAGCAGGGCCTCGACGCTCATGGCGGCCGTGAGGTCGGCGATGTCGAGGAGCCGGTGCAGGTCGTGCAGGGCGAGCACCAGCATGCCGAGCATGCCGTCGGTGCCGTTGACGAGCGCGAGGCCCTCCTTCTCCGCCAGCTCCAGCGGCTCGATACCGGCCTCGTACAGGGCGTCCCTTGCGGGCGTGCGCCGACCGTCGACGGTCACCTCCCCCTCGCCCATGAGCGCGAGGGCGACGGCGCTGAGCGGCGCGAGGTCGCCGGAGCAGCCCAGCGAGCCGTACTCGTGGACCACCGGGGTGATCCCGGCGTTGAGCAGGAAGGCGAGTGCCTCGACGGTCTCCGGCCGGACCCCGGTGCGACCGCTGGCCAGGGTGCGGAGCCGCAGCAGCATGAGCCCCCGCACGACCTCGGTCTCGACGGGATCACCAGCGCCCGCGGCGTGGGAGCGGATGAGCGACCGCTGGAGTGCCGCACGGCGGTCGGGCGGGATGTGCCTGGTGGCGAGGGCACCGAACCCGGTGGACACGCCGTAGGTGGGGGTCACGGCCTCGGCGAGCCGCTCGACGTGGTCCCTGGTCTTGGCCACCTCGGCGAGCGCGTCGGCACCGACCTCGACGTCGGCACCGTCCCGCACCACCGCGACAACCTGCTCGCGGGTCAGGGCCCCGCCATCGATCACGACCATGGACTACATCTCAGCGCGCCCGGCGCCCCCGCACGACCCGGGACGGACGATCTCAGTCTGGGATCTCAGACTGTCCACCCTGGTCCTTCTCGTGCTCGACCATCCGGAGCCAGTAGAAGCGGTTGCCGGACAGGGTGACCTGGTAGGGCGTGTCCGCACGTACGTCGGGGAACCGCACGCCGCCGGTGACCTCGACCGGGTACCGGCCCGCGAACCGCGACAGGTCGAGCTGCGTGGCCTGCGGGTAGCCGGAGAAGTTGGCCACGCAGACGATCTCCTCCGTCGGACTCGTGCGCACGTAGCACCAGATGGCCGGGTTGTCCGAGTCGAGCTGCCGGAACGAACCGGTGGTCAGCGCCGGGCTGTGGCGCCGGATCTCGATCAGCTGCCGCACGGTGCGCAGCAGCGAGGTCGGCTGCCGCAGCTGGGACTCGACGTTGATCGACTGGTAGCCGTAGATCGAGTCGAGCACGACCGGCGACGCCAGCTCCTCGTACTCCGCGTCGGAGAAACCACCGGCGCGGTCGGAGGACCACTGCATCGGGGTGCGGATGGCCGCGGTGCCCGGCAGCGACAGGTTCTCCCCCATGCCGATCTCGTCGCCGTAGTACAGGATCGGCGCACCAGGCAGCGACAGCAGCAACGCGATGCAGAAGCCGAGCTGGTCGGGTTTCCCGTTGTGCAGCGGGGCGAGCCGGCGGCGAATTCCGCGGGAATTGTGCATTCTTCGCAGCGGCGCGTACTCGCGGAGCAGGTACCGGCGTTCGTCCGGGTCGACCAGATCGAGCGTCATCTCGTCACCGTTGCGCAGGAAGATTCCCCACTGACAGTTCTCGGGGACACCGCGCGACTCGGCGAGCACCGCGGAGATCGCCTCGTGGTTCTCCTGCCGAATGCTCAGGAACACCCTCGGCATCAACGACGAATAAAGGACGACGTGACATTCCGGGTTTGCCGGGTCGTTCCCGAAATACTCGACCGCGTCCGACGGCCACCGGTCGGCCCAGGCGATGAGCACCCTTTCCCGGTAGTTCTTGTCGATTTCCCTGCGGACCGCCGCGAGGTACTCGTGCGTCTCGCCGAGGCCCTCGCACGGCGTGCCGTCCCGCTCGAACAGGTAGGGCGCGGTGAGCAGGCGGAACCCGTCGACGCCGAGGTCGAGCCACGACCGCAGCGCCGCGATCATCGCGTCCTGGACCGCGGGGTTGTCGAAGTTCAGGTCCGGCTCGTGGTCGGCGAACCGGTGCCAGTAGTACTGCCTGCGGGCCCGGTCGAACGTCCAGCGGACGTCCTCCTGGTCCTCGCCGAGCATGCTCGCGTCGGTGTAGCCCTCGTCGGTGTCCTGCCAGACGTAGAAGTCCCCGTACGGTCCGGTCGGATCCGTCCGCGACTTCTGGAACCAGTCGTGCGCGGTACTGGTGTGGTTGAGCACGACGTCGAGCACGACGCGGATGCCCCGCGCGTGTGCCTGGTCGAGCAGCTCGACCAGGTCGCCGACGGTGCCGAGGTCGGGGTGCACGCTGGTGAAGTCGCTGATGTCGTAGCCGTCGTCGTGCAGCGGGGAGTCGTAGATCGGCGTCAGCAGCAGGCAGTCCACGCCGAGCCACCGCAGGTAGTCCAGCTGCTTGACCAGGCCGGGCAGGTCGCCGACGCCGTCGCCGTTCGAGTCGCGGAAGGTACGCACCCGGACCTCGTAGAACACCGCCCTGGCGTACCAGTTCGGGTCCGGTTCCGCCCCTGCCGGTCGCGCCCCCGCCGAGACCAGGACAGGCTGCTGGTTGTTCAGCACCCGGCCCGCCGCCGCGGCGACGTGCTCGTCGGGGTCCGCGGCGAGGTCGACGAGCGTGGCCTCGGCCGTGCGTGCCTGCGCAGGCTCCGCCGAACCGAGCCACTGCGCGAGCTGCTCGACGGCGAGCAGCCGCGCGGCCGGGAACCCGTTGCGCACCAGGGACTCCAGGTCGCGGGAGAGCCTGCCGGGGTTGGGCGGGGTCCGGCAGAGCACCAGATCGCCCACGACGTTGGCCCGCATCTGCGGGTGCTGTTTGATCTCCGAGTTGGCCAGCTGCCCGTTGGCGTAGTCGAACGCCTCGCGGACCGAGATCGCGCCGTCGAGGTTGCGGTCCGCCAGCCCCGTTTCCAGGCCCTCGAAGAAGGCCCGCGCGAACGCCGACGGTGTCGCCTTCGCCTTGCCGGAGCTGCCCTCGTGCGCCAGCTCGGTCGCGCCGGCGGTCAGCAGCACCACCCGGTCACGCATGCTCCGTTGTTTGGGCTCGCCGCCGAAGGCACCCGCGTGACAGCAGTCCAGCACGACCACGACACTGCGTGCCCGGCAGTTGTCCACCCAGTCGCGGATGTCGTCCGCGGCGATCGCGGTCGGCGGCAGCCTGCCCGGCTCGGTGTCGATCGCGGCGAGGTACAGCCGGCCGTCGGAGTCGCGGCGCCCGTGGCAGGAGAAGTAGGCGAACAGGAACTCGTCGGTCTCCGCGGTGTGGAAGAAGTCGTAGACCTGGTTGGTCAGGGTGTGGACGTCGTTGTTGAGCAGGACCGTGAACGGGCTGAAGTCGCCGATCGCGGGGTTGCCGAGGATGCGCCTCGCGATCTCGGCGTCCTGCGCCGGGGAGTCGAGATCGGGCAGTTCGTCGTGCCGGTAGCGTCCGGTGGCCACCGCGAGGGCACGCCGGCGCGCGGTGCCGAGCGGGTCTGCCTCGGGGGTGGTCGCCATCGTCAGTTCTCGAGGACCTCGGGCCGGTCCTTGATCGACTCCATGAGCGTGACGGCCTCCTCGCCCGAAAGGCCCGTCAGCTCGATCGTGCTGCCGTCCGCCGCACGCAGGACGACCCGGTTTCCCTTGTTCCGGTCCTGCCAGCGCTGAACTATTTCGGCGAGGTCACGAAATATGCCGCGTACCGTCTTACCGCCGTAGTAGGTGACGATCAGCGCGGCCCCGCCCTCGGCGACGATCTGGGTGAGCAGCCCGGAACGAGTGCCTTCTTGTCCATGTTCTGTCATCAAATCCGTGACAGAAACGTCACTTATCTCTTCGAGGTCGGAACGTAACGTCCTGGACGCGTCGTAGATGCCGTCCAGATCGTCCGGATCCGCGCCGGTGACCCATAACGTCAGCGAGTTTTCTGCCATATGTCGATTGTGCCGTAAAGGCGTCCCGGTCGGCCAGGCTCGTGATCTGGTATCCAAGACACGTGACCGACATCCCCGCACTGCGCCGAGGCCTGGCGGTGCTGCGCCTGCTGGCGGGCCGGGCGGGGCCGGTGACGGCGGCGACCGTGGCCCGCGAGCTGGCGCTGCCCAGATCGACGACCTACCACCTGCTGTCGGAGCTGATGGCGGCCGGTTTCGTGACCCACCTGCCCGAGGAGCGGCGGTACGGGCTCGGGTTGGCGGCCTTCGAGCTGGGGTCGGCGTACCTGCGACACGACCCGCTGGAGCGGTTGGCCCGCCCGGTGCTGCGTGCGTTGATCGAACGAACCGGGCACGTCGCCCAGCTGGGTGTCCTGCACGGCAGCGAGACGCTGTACCTGGTCCGCGAGCAGCCGCCCCGCCACGCGACGGTGGTCACGGATGTCGGCGTGCGGCTGCCCGCCCACCTCCCGGCGTCGGGCCGTGCGATGCTCGGTGCCCTGCCAGCGGCCCAGGTCCGCGCGTTGTTCCCGTCGCGTTCGGCGTTCGTGGACCGGACGGGCCGGGGTCCTCGGGACCTCCCGTCGCTGCGCCGCCTGCTGGCGGAGGCACGCAGACGGGGCTGGACGGTGGAGGACGGCTACGTGACGGCGGGCTTCGCGTCGGTGGCGGTCCCGGTCCTCGACCACACCGGCCACCCGACGGCCGCCATCTCGACCACCTTCCGCCACGAGTGCGACCAGGAGTGCGGCGAGACCTGGCCGGAGCTGGCCGAGGAGACCCGGCGCGCGGCGGAGGAGCTGACCGCGCGGATCAGCGGCGTCCCGTCGTCCTCCGCCAGGCGTACTCCAGCACAGGCATGAGCGCGAACGGGAGGAACACCAACAAGGTGGACAGCAGGCCGGGCTCCATCCGGGGAAACAGCACCGCGAAGATCGCGGCACTGGTCGTGTAGGTGCCGAGCCAGAACCCCACGTCCTCGTACGGCCGCAGCACGTGCTCGTCGACCCATCGACAGAACCGGCCCTCACGGCTGCTCGCCAGCCGGGCCTCCCGGCGTAGGCGCGCACCCCGGCGCGCTTTCATCAGAATCCGCGACCTGCTCCGTTCGTCATGGGCTCGGCAGAACAGCTCATGACGGCGGTAGTCGAGGTTGAACCTTCGCGACTCCTCGGTCAGCGGACCAGAAACCTTGCGCCGAAAGTCCGCGATCGCGGTCGGAATGCGAAGCGCGAACTCACAGGCGATCACACACACGACAGCGGTAATTCCCGACGCGGCCAGCGCCAGTCCCCAGCCGGAAAGCTCCTTGCCGAGGACGTCGAGCCAGCCGACCGGGTAAAGACCGGGGAACGTCAGCGCCTGCAAGAAATCGGACGTCTGCAGCTCCCGCCAGCGCAGGCGCGGCCGCCGAGGCCGCGAAAGCTCGAAGTAGACGATGAGCCCGGTGACCAACAGGGTCGCATGTAGCCAACTCACCTGCTCGAATGGCAGGACGCCTGCCATCCTCAACGCCGCGACCACGAGTGCCGTGCCAAGGTAGCCGCCGATACCGATCAGCAACGCGTCCGCCTTGCGGCGGTGAAACCGGCTTCGCCATAGTGCGTACGGACACCCACACGAGTTCCACACACGTCCCCCCAGACAGTGTCCCGATGTTCCGCCCGATTATGTCGCGACAGGGGAACGGCGGGGTCGAAACACGAAAAGGCCCCTCCGGAAACCGGAGGGGCCTCGTCATGAACCGGTCAGATACCGGCCTTGGACAGCCAGTCCTTGGCGACGTCCGCCGACTCCGGCTTGTCCGGGGCGTTCAGCGCGACGTTCAGCTCGAGCAGCGTCTTCGTGTCGAGCTTGGCCGACACCGCGTTCAGGGCCTTGGTCACCGTGTCCGAGGCCTTGTCCTTGTTGATCAGCGGCAGCACGTTCTGGGCTGCGAAGTTGTTCTTCGGGTCCTCGAGCACCACCAGGTCGTTGGCCTCGATGGCCGCGTCCGTCGTGAAGATGTCGGCCGCCTGGACGGTGCCGTCAAGGAGGGCCTTCGTGGTGATCGCGCCCGGCTCGAGGGCGCTGAAGCCCTTGAACGTGCAGTTGTACGTGGCCTTGATGCCCGGGATGCCGTCCGGGCGCTGCTGGATCTCCGGCGGGCCGCCGAAAGTGGTCTCACCGCAGTGCGGCACCAGGTCCTCGATGGACTTCAGCTTCCACTTGTCCGCCGTCTCCTTGGTGACGACGATGGCGTCCTTGTCCTCCGCGTCGGACTGCTCCAGCACGGTGAGGTTCTCCGGCAGCACGCCCTTCAGCGCCCCGTACACGTCGTCGGAGGAGACCTCCTTCGCCTGCTTGTTGAAGAACTGCAGCAGCACGCCCGAGTACTCGGGGATGAGGTCGATCGACCCGTCCTTGAGGCCGTCCATGTACTTCTCGCGGCTGCCCAGGTCGAACTTGCGGGTCACGGTGACGCCCTTGGCCTCGAGCGTCTGCGCGTAGATCTCGGCGAGCAGCTGGCTCTCCGGGAAGTTCGCCGACCCGATGGTGATCGAGTCACCCGAGCCGGAACCCGCCGAGGTGTCCTCGGCCAACGGGTCTCCACCACCGCCACCACACGCGGAAAGGGCCAGCGTCGCCGCCAGGGCCGTCGCCGCACCGGCGATAACGCGTTTCATCCTCTGTCTCCTCACGTGGACTTTCCAACCAAATCCGTGGTCGGCCTGCGCCAGATCCTGGCCGTGCGCTTCCGTGTCGTCGCGTTGCGCAGGCCAGGCGACACCGCCAGACGCTGCACCAGCTCCAGTACGCCCTCGACGACCAGCGCCAGCACGGCGATCACGATCGCGCCCGCGGCCATCTGCGGATAGCCGTCCGGGGAACCGGCGCCCGCGTTGTTGCCGTCGATGACGAACCGGCCGAGGCCGCCGAGTGCGACGTACGCCGCGATCGTGGCCGTCGCGATCACCTGCAGGGTCGCCGAGCGGATGCCGCCGAGGATCAGCGGCAGCGCGTTCGGCAGCTCGACCTTCCACAGCACCGTCGAGCCACGCATGCCCATGCCCTGCGCGGCGTCGACCACCGCGCGGTCGACGTTGCGGATGCCCGCGTACGTGCCGGCGAGGATCGGCGGCAGCGCCAGGATCACCAGCGAGACCACCACCGGCAGCAGGCCGACGTAGGTCAGCAGCACCAGCAGCGTCAGCAGGCCGAGCTCGGGCAGCGCGCGCAGACCGTTGGACAGACCGGCGATCAGGAACGTGCCGCGCCCAGTGTGGCCGATCACCGCGCCGAGCGGGACCGCGATCACGGCCGCGACGAGCACGGTCAGGGCCGTGTAGCCGAGGTGCTCGAGGATCCGCGCGGGAATGCCGGTCTGCCCGCTCCAGTGGGCCGAGTCGAACAGCCAGCTCAGTGCCGCGTTCACCGGCCCACGCCCTGCCGCGCGCGGGTCCATGGCGTGATCAGCTTGCCGCCCAGCAGCAACAACGCGTCGATGATCAGTGCGATGACGACGATCAGCGCGATCGAGATCACCATCTCCACCGCGTTGTTGCGGCGGAAGCCCTCCGTGATCAGGCTGCCGAGCCCGCCGATGCCGATCAGCGCGCCGACGGCCGTGAGGCTCATGGCCGACACTGTCGCGACCCGCAGCCCCGCCACGATCACCGGGATCGCGAGCGGCAGTTCGACCGACAGGAACCGTTTGGTCGGCTTGAACCCGACCGCCGTGGCCGCCGCGGTGACCTCACGTGGCACGGCGAGCAACGCGTCGGTGACCGAACGGACCAGCAGCGCGACCGTGTAGATCGCGAGCGGCACCTGGACGTTCAACGGATCGATGATCTTCGTGCCGATCAGCAGCGGCACCAGCGTGATCAGCGCGAGCGACGGGATCGTGTACAGCACGCCGGCGAGCGGCACCAGCACCAGCCGCACGGCGGGCCAGCGGCTCGCGGCCCAGCCGAGCGGGATCGAGATGATCAGTCCGAAGAGGACCGGGAGCAGCGCGAGGTACAGGTGCTGGCCGGTCGCGTCGGCGATCTTGTCGACGTTGCGCGGAAGCCACGGCCACGGCCAGTCGACGTTCACGCGGGCACCTCACCGGTCCGGCGGGCCCGCGCGAGCGCGTCGAGCACCGTGTCGGCCTTGATACCGCCCGCGACCCTGCCGTCGGCGTCGACCGCGATGCCGAGCCCGGCAGGCGAGCTGAGCGCCGAGTCGAGCGCGCTGCGCAGCGAGCCGTCTGCCGTGTTGTACAGCGAGCCGCCGGAGACGACGGAGTCCTTGTCGATGGTGTCCATCGTGGACAGTGCGGCCGAGGACAGCCAGCCGAGCGGCCGGTTCTCCTCGTCGACCACGATCACCCAGCCGTCGGTGTTCTCGGCCTCGGCCGCCCCGGTCCCCACCTTCGCGGTGGCGACCGGGCCGACCGGCACACCCGCCGCGTCGAGGAAGCCGAGCGCGCGGTACCCGCGGTCCCTGCCGACGAACGAGGACACGAAGTCGTCGGCGGGCTTGGCCAGCAGCTCCGATGGCGTCGCGTACTGCGCGAGCCTGCCGCCGACGCGGAACACCGCGACGCGGTCGCCGAGCTTGATGGCCTCGTCGATGTCGTGCGTCACGAACACGATCGTCTTGTCCAGTTCGGACTGGAGCCGCAGCAGCTGCTGCTGGAGGTCGTCCCGCACGACCGGGTCGACCGCGCTGAACGGCTCGTCCATCAGCAGCACCGGCGGGTCGGCGGCGAGCGCGCGGGCCACGCCGACGCGCTGCTGCTGACCGCCGGAGAGCTGGACCGGGTACCGCTTGCCCATCTCCGCGGGCAGACCGACGAGCTCCAACAGCTCCTGCGCCCGCGCCCTGGCCGCGCGCCGGGTGGCGCCGGTCAACAGCGGTACCGTGGCGACGTTGTCGATCACCGTGCGGTGCGGGAAAAGCCCCGCCTGCTGGATGACGTACCCGATGCCACGCCGCAACAACGGCGGGTCCGACTCGCGGATGTCCTTGCCGTCCAACAGGATGGAGCCGCCCGTTGGGTCGATCATCCGGTTGATCATGCGTAGCGAGGTGGTCTTGCCGCAACCGGACGGCCCGACGAACACCGTGATGCGGCCCGCGTCGACCGCGAGGTCGAGGCTGTCGACGGCGACCGTTCCGTCCGGATACTTCTTGGTCACGGCCTTGAACTCGATCATGCCGTGAGAACTCCTCGGATCGAGACGGCCTCCCAACGGCCGTAGGTCGCCCGACCTTAGCCTGAACCACCGACAACGGCAGGGCATCCCACGATCTGGCCCCTGCACACGGGGCAACTCCACTAGGCCGTTCGGCCCAACGTGATCAGATCGTCATCAAAGGTGTTCGCGGAGCCAGTCCAGAGTGGCCTCCGCGTGCCGGAGGACCGAGATGTGGCCTTCGTCCGGCCTCGTCCACAGCTCCGCCGTCGGGCACCGCTCCGCGAGCCACCGGCTGTGCGACGCGGGCACCATCCGGTCGCCGGTGCCGTGCATCAGCAGGACCGGCACGGTGACCGCCGCCGGGTCGAAGCCCCACGGAGTGACGTTCGCGAGGTCGTCGTCGATCAACGCGGCGGGCCCGTCCGCGACGGCCGGCCGGACGACCGAGCCGAACCAGCCCCACGGCCCGTCGAACGCGGCCTCGTCGGCAGGCGTGAACGAGTCGGGGTCGAACTCCGCGCTCGCCTGGTACTCCTCCTTGGCCGCGCGGCCGGCCGCGGCCGCCCGCAGGGACGCCTCGCTGCCTGCCGACATGCCGGTGAACCAGTCGAGCCCCTCGGCGCCGAAGGGCGCCGGTCCGGACACGCCGACCACGGCCCGCACCCGGTCCGGCAACAACGCACCGCAGGCCAGGGCGTGCGGGCCGCCGCTGGAGTGCCCCATGACCGCGAACGTCCCGATGCCGAGCGCGTCGGCGACCGCGGCCACGCACGGGACCACCGAGGCCATGTTCCTGCCGGGCAGCGGCGTCGAGCCGCCGTAACCGGGCCGGTCGAGCGAGATCCAGCGCAGCCCGAGCCGTGTCGAGGCGTCGGACAGCGGTTCGGGCGGTGTGCCGATGTTCGGGGTGCCGTGGTGCCAGAACACCGGCGAGCCGTCGCCGCCGGTGTCGTAGTAGTGCAGTGTCCGCCCGTCGTCGAGCGTGAGGTCCGCCTCGATCACGCGGAACCCCGCGGCACGTGTACCGGCCCGAGCCGCAGCAGCTCGCGGAACTCCTTGGCGGGCAACGGTTTCGACAGCAGCCAGCCCTGGTAGGCCTCGACGCCGAAGCTGCGCAGCACGTGGAACTGCGACTCCGTCTCCACACCTTCCGCCACGCACGTGCGGCCCATGGCCCGCGCCATGTCCACCAGCGCCCGCACGACGGCGTAGTCCGAGGCCTCGGACGCGACTCCGGACACGAACGCCCGGTCGATCTTGATGATCTGCGCGGGCAGCTCCTTGAGCCGCGCGAGCGAGGAGTACCCCGTGCCGAAGTCGTCGACCGCGAACCGGATGCCGCGTTCGGTGAGGGACTCCATGGCCTTGCGGGTCCGCGACGGCAGGTCGATGAAGCTCGTCTCGACCAGCTCCAGCACCACGCGGTCCCAGTCGATGCCCATCTCGTTGACGGCGGCGTACACGATGTCGGTGAACTCCGGGTCCCCCGGCACGAGCCCGGCGAGGTTGACCGCGACGCCGACCCCGCCGCCCAGCACGCCGCCCGCCATCATCGGCCACTTCGCCGCCTCGCGCAGCGCGGTCTTCAGCACCCAGAGGTCCAGGTCACGCAGCAGATCGCCCTGTTCGGCGACGGGGAGGAACTCACCCGGCGGGAGCATTCCCCGCTCCGGGTGCGGCCAGCGGACCAGGGCCTCCGCCGAGAGCACGGTGCCGTCCGGGCCGACCACCGGCTGGTAGTGCAGGACGAGCCCGTCGTTGTTGATGGCGTCGCGGAGCTGTCCCTCGAGCATCATCTGGCTGTTCGCCGACGCGATCAACGCCTCGCTCGCGAGCGACACCCTGCCGGTGCCCTGGCGTTTCGCGTTGAACATCGCGGCGTCGGCGAACCTCAGTAAGTCCGCGCCCGAGGTCTCCTGGCTGGTCGGGGTGGCCGCGCCGATCGTCGCGGAGACCCGTAGGAGCTGGCCCCGCACCGGCACGACCGCGCGTAAGAGCCCGGCGACCCGGTTCGCCAGTGCCTCGACGCCGCCGACCTCGGAGTAGTCCGAGCAGATCACCACGTACTCGTCGCCGGACATGCGGCCCGCCGTGCACGAGGGAGGCAGGCCGCGCTCGAGTCTTCGCGCCAGCGCGATGATCAGCTCGTCGCCGACGTCGTGGCCGAGCGAGTCGTTGACCCGCTTGAAGTTGTCGACGTCGCAGAACAGCAGCGCGACCCGGTCCGCGTCCGGGCCGCCGAGCAGCTGGTTGAGCAGCTCGTTCACGGCCGACCGGCCAGGCAGCCCGGTCAGCTCGTCGTGCGTGGCCTGGTAGCGCAGGCGTTCCGCGGCACGGCGGCGCTCGGTGACGTCGGAGAAGACGACGAGGCGGAACCGCTGGCCGTCGTCGGCGACCGACACCGTCACGTTCAGCTCGCAGTAGACGGCCTTGCCCGACGCCGTGAGCAGCACCCGCTGGCCCGCGCGGGTGTCACCGTTGCGCCGGGAGGCGCCCGCGAGCAGCGACTCGCCCCGGTCGGTCGGGTGCGTGAGGTCGACGGCCGCCATGCCGCGCAGCCGCTCGATGTCCATCTGGAGGAGCTTGCACAGCGCCTCGTTGGCCTCGACGAGACGCGCGGACTCGTCGAACAGGCCGATGCCGACCGGTGCGATCGCCACCAGGTCGGAGAACCGCTGCGACGAGCGCATCATGCGGGTCTCGGTGGACCGCTGCTCGGTGACGTCCTGGGCGGTGCCGATCATGACCGGGCCGCCGCCCGAGGTGTCCAGCGCGTCGCCCCGGCAGCGGAACACCTTCCGCGACCCGTCGGGCAGCACGGCCCGGTGCTCGCACTCGACCGGCCTGCCCGTCTGCGCGAGGTCCTGCCAGCGCTGGTCCACCCACGCACGGTCGTCGGGGTGCACCAGGCCGAGGTAGTCCATGTAGGTGATCGGGGTGCTCGACTCGACGCCGAACAGCTCGTAGAGCATCGACGACCAGATGCACTCACCGGTTACGGTGTTCCACTCCCAGGTGCCCATCCTGGCGACACGCTGCGCGTCGCCGAACAGCCTGCGGTCCTGGATCGCGCGCTGCTCGGCGGCCCGGTGACGGGTGACGTCCTGGACCGTGCCGGTCGCACGCACGATGTTGCCGGTGTCGTCGAACTCCGGCCGGGCCCTGACCTGGTAGATCCTGTGGCCCGACGGGTCGCGCACCTCGACCTCGGCCGGCCTGGGGTCGTGGCCTGCGACGAGGCGGGCCCGGAAGGCGCCGAGCACCGCCTCGTCGTCGGCGAAGACCAGCTCCATCGCCTCGCTTACCGTGCACTTCGGCGGGATGTCGCACATCGTGCGCATGCCCTCGGAGAAGTACGCCGTGCCCGCCTGCAGGTCGATGCCCCAGATGCCGATCTCGGCGATCTTCTCCACGCCCGCGAGCAGCTCGAGGGCGTGCTCCGGGGTGGTGGCGACCGTGTCCACCAGCGGGTCTCCGCCACCGGGCAGCGCGAACTCACCGGTCGGCTGCCCGCTGTGGAGCCGGCCGGCACGCAGGACATGCTCGGCCAACACGCTTCCTCTCGCCCGCAGGCCGGCGGGTCGGGGCGCACCGCCGATCTTCCCGCCGGTGCCTTAGGCTACCCCGTCCTCTTTCGCGGCCCGCGCCACTGCGGCGGCAACCTCCGGCGCGACCCTCGGGTCGACCGCGCTCGGCACGATGTAGTCCGCCGAGAGGTCCTCCTGGGCCACCGCGAAGATGGCCTCGGCGGCGGCGAGCTTCATGCGTTCGGTGATCCGCCGGGCGCCCGCGTCGAGCGCGCCGCGGAACACCCCGGGGAACGCCAGCGAGTTGTTGATCTGGTTCGGGAAGTCGCTGCGACCGGTCGCCACGATCGAGGCGTGCTTCCGTGCCACGTCGGGGTGAATCTCCGGCGTCGGGTTCGACAGCGCGAACACGACCGAGCCGCTCGCCATGCTCGCGATCAGCTCCTCGGGCACCGTCGAGCCGGACAGGCCGACGAACACGTCGGCGCCCTCGAGTGCCTCGGCGAGCCCGCCACGCAGGCCGGACTCGTTGGTGCGGCTCGCCAGCTCGGCCTTGACCGAGTTCATGCCGTCACGGCCCTCGTGCAGGATGCCGCGCGAGTCGACCACCGTGAGCTCGCCCGCCCCCGAGGCCAGGAGGATGTTCGCGCAGGCGACACCGGACGCGCCCGCGCCCGCGATGACGATCCGCTGGTCGGCGATCGGCCGGTCGAGCACCGCGTTCGCGCCCTTGATCGCGGCGAGCAGGATGATCGCGGTGCCGTGCTGGTCGTCGTGCATGACCGGGCAGTCCAGTGCCTCGATCACGCGCTTCTCCAGCTCGAAGCAGCGCGGGGCGGAGATGTCCTCGAGGTTGACCGCGCCGAAGGACGGGCGCAGGCGGACCAGGGTCTCGACGATCTCGTCCACGTCGGTGGTGTCGAGCACCAGCGGGATGGAGTTGAGGCCGCCGAACGTCTTGAACAGCGCGGACTTGCCCTCCATGACCGGCAGCGCGGCGCGGGGGCCGATGTCGCCGAGGCCGAGCACGGCGGTCCCGTCGCTGACGACCACGACGAGGCGGTCGGTCCAGGTGTACTTCTTCGCGAGCGAGGCGTCCTCCGCGATCGCGCTGCTCACCTTCGCCACACCGGGGGTGTAGGCGATGGACAGTGCGCGGGAGTCCGTGATGGCGCGCGGTACCGAGACGTCCAGCTTGCCGCCCTCGTGGGCACGGAAGATCTCATCGTCGGTGATGGGAGTGTTCAGTTCGGTGGCTAGCGGGTCGTTCACGGCGGTCATTGCGTCCCTCCTGCGGGCTGATGCGGGAGCCTCGTGGCAGTGCGGAGCGGCTCCGCCCGATCACGGCATGGTCGACATCGATTGGGTGACACCGATGTGGGGGACCTTGCCGGGGCACGTCAGCCGCCTCGCCGCTTTGTGGGGCGGGCGACCGCGGACGCTGCGGTGTCCCACAGTGTAGACACAAAGCACCGTGGGGCGTCGCGTACCCTCCGTCACTATGGATGTGCGGGAGCTTGCTGTCCCAGGCGCTTTCGAGTTCACCCCCCGTTCGTTTCCGGACGAGCGTGGCGTGTTCGTGTCGCCGTACCAGGAGGCCGCGTTCGTGAAGGCGGTCGGCCACCCGCTGCGGCTGGCGCAGACGAACCACTCGCGGTCGCGGCGCGGGAGCGTGCGCGGGCTGCACTTCGCCGACGTGCCGCCGGGACAGGCGAAGTACGTGTACTGCCCGGTAGGCGCGATGCTCGACGTCGTGGTGGACATCAGGGTCGGTTCGCCGACCTTCGGCGCGTGGGATGCCGTACGCCTGGACCCGGTCGACTTCCGCGCGGTGTACGTGCCGGAGGGGGTGGGGCACGCGTTCGTGGCGCTGGAGGACGAGACAGTGATCTCCTACCTCTGCTCGACGCCGTACAACCCGCCCGCCGAGCACGGCATCACGCCGGTGGACCCGGCGCTCGGCCTGCCGTGGCCGGAGGACATCGAGGTACTGCTGTCGGAGAAGGACACCGCGGCACCGACGCTGGCGGAGGCGGAGGCTTCGGGGCTGTTGCCGTCCTATGCGGAGTGCCAGGCGCGCTACCGGGAGCTGAGGAGCCTGGGGTGAGGCCAGAGGCGGGCCAGGACGACGCCGTGCACGTCGGCGGGGCCGAGCTCGCGTGAGTCGGTGCTGGCGATGGCGTTGTCCCCCTCGACGTGCCATCGTCCGCCGGTGGCCCGGGTTGCCCGCTTGATGGAGAGTTGCCCGGGCCGGGTCACCCACGTGACCACCACCACATCACCCGTACGTGGCTGTCGACTACGCCGAGCAAGCACAACATCCCCGTGTCGCAAGGTAGGCACCATGGACGGCCCGACGACGCGGATGCGCCGGTAGGGCAGCCGCCCGAGTGGGTTCATTCGATCACCTCCGCCGTGTCCGCACAGGATGCCGGGAGTAGTGTCCGAAGCGTCGGAGCGTCAACCTTGTTTCAGGAGGAAAGATGCGACTCCTGTCGCGCATTCTCGGCCCACGCCTGGAGGCGACCGCACACTGCGACCTTCCGTGTGGCGTGTACGACCCGGCGCAGGCCCGCATCGAGGCCGAGTCGGTGAAGGCCATCCAGCAGAAGTACCAGGACAACGAGGACCCGGAGTTCCGCACGCGCGCGATCCTGATCGCGGAGCAGCGGAGCGAGCTGGTCAAGCACCACCTGTGGGTCCTGTGGACCGACTATTTCAAGCCGCCGCACTTCGAGAAGTACCCCCAGCTGCACGAGCTGGTCAACAAGGCGACCAAGGCCGCCGGCGCGTCCGGCACCAAGGGCTCCATGGACCCCGCCAAGGGCCAGGAACTCCTGGACTACATCGCCGAGATCGACAAGATCTTCTGGGAGACCAAGCAGGGCTGAGGCCAAGCCTCTCGAAACGGCGCTGACCAGCGGAAATATCTTCCGTAGGTCGGCGTCGTTTCTCGTTGTTAGGCGACCTTTGACGGCCTGGAGACGGCCTGATCTTGGTCGCTGCCCGCCGTCTGGCCTGGGGCATTCGGTCAGCTCATGGCGGTCCCAGGGACGAGCTGGGTTCGGGCCGACGGGGGTACCTGTGCGCCATGGTGATGACCTCCCTGGGGGCAAGCCGACTCGGCCAGTTGAGGTTTGTCGGCACCTACTCGCCGCCGTTTCCCCTCGCCCTGGCCGCCCTTAGCGCCGGATCGTCGGTGTCAAGGGGCGAGCGAAGCGAGATCGCGCCAGCGACGCCGTCAGGCGCCCTTGATGCTGGCGGGCCGGTGTTAAAAGATCACGGGCAGATGAGGGGGCGGCCTTCGTGAGCCGCAGGTGCCAAGCAGGCTTGTGGATTGAGTGCGGCGCTGTCCTGATCGCCGGCCGGCGGCCGTGAGCGGAGCGGCAGGCCGTCCGGCTGGCAGCGGCGCGAAGCGCCGCCCTTGATCCTCAAGAGGCGAGTTCTGCAAGCTCAACTATGCCAACGACACAACCAAGTTGATCCCGAACGGCATCGCCTACGTGGTTGAACGCTCGCTCGCTGATACCGTGCGGAACGTTCACACGTTGCGATGAGGGATGCAAGTGGAAGATCGCCTGTTGCCCATAAATGGGTTGCTTGGTCTGGTGCTTCCTTATGGCATCGACAAGCCGCTGCTGAAGGAGAGCGGCTATGAACTGGCTGGCTTGGAGGTGCCAGTCACGACCGCCACAGGCAAGGTCGTCATCGATGTGCTCCTGTTCAACCGCGACCGATCGCTACTCCTGGCGTGCGAGGCCAAGTCGGGTGCGAACGTGGAGGCGCCGCAAGCTGCAAAGTACCGGCTTCTCGATGCGCAGGGCATTGTACTAGCAGGCAATATAACCCTCAGTAGTCCAATACAACCATCTGTGGTCGCGGTGTACGCCTGCCTCTGTCAGCACATCGACCGCATCCGGTTGGGACTAAATGAGGTGAACCTTCACTCTCCCATCGTTGGCGTCTGCCACGAGCACATCACGTTCGATCTTTCTGACCAAGTGCCTGAACCGGTGCTTCGAACCTTCCCGGTTCGATCGTTGCCACTCAACGGACCGCCCCCGAGTCTGATTCAGTTTGATCATGAATCCTCAGTGGCCGATGTGACGCCGGCAGTGCGCGCTCAGCTCGTCAAGGCTCTCGCAGTACCAAAGCAGCAGGTGACTGTTCGCTGGCTCGCCGAAGAGGCAGCGCCCTACCTGGCCTTCTACGCAAGAACGGCTCAACAGCGCCTTGTGAGAACTGTTGGAGAAGCTGCGAGGCAGATCGCGCAGTCTGACACCGCGACGTTCGAGTATCACCCGCCACCGCCCAACGACCCTAACTGCGGGTTCGTGCGCTTCCTGAGAACCCCCGAAGACAATGATCCACGTGGGCGGACCCAGGCCTACCAGGCGCTCGCTCGCAGTAGTCAGTTGAGGCGAAAGCGAACCCGTCAGCATGATCCTGATCAACTTGACCTGTTGCAGGAGCTGCTTCAGGCGGATGATGAAGACACCATCGAAGCCGGGGAGGAGGAAGAGCCGTGACCACGAGAGCCGACATGGGCCGAAGCCTTGCCCTTGATCCTAGTTCACCCACCAAGACCTTCGTGGTAGAGGCGCACGCTGATCAGCCCCGCGCTTTGCTTGAAGACATCGTTGGCGCAAAGAACGTTGAGCCGACGGGCGACGCCTTCCTATTCAAGGCGCTCCGCCCCGAGGGCACACTGTGGGTAGACCAGTTAGATGGACGATTTTGGTCTATTCACACAGACCTTCAAACCCATGCGGCAAAAGCTTTTCTAAGTAAAGAGATAGAACGCCGCCGGGAACTCGACTGGATGTGGCTTCCTTCAGGCCATCTTCGAAACCTGTGGCCGAACTCTATTTCAAGAAGAGTCCACACCACTTTCGATGGCCGCAAGTTCCTTGATACGGACTCATCCGCCGGCGAGTTGCGCGTGCAACTCTCCGGGCGGAGTGCGACAAACCTTCTCGACCATATATCGCGCATTGAAGAGTACAGTTCGTCTGTCTCATTTGACCGCGTCCAGGCGTCACTCATCGATCCAGACCTAGGTCAAGTCGAAGAGGGTGTCAGTCGAATGGGGCGCTTTGTAGTAACAGGTGACTCATTCGAATTTCATGCTCAATTTGTAAGATCAGTTGTCCAACGTTACAAGCGCTTGGTCAAGCTATGCGAACAAAGGGCGATCTCATACAGAGCATACGCGACCGACACGGACGGAACCGGCGGAACCCTTCGCGGCGGCCCTATAGTTCTAAATTTCAAACGCAATATCGCTGACCTAGATTCTTTTGCGACAACATTGTTCTCAGCGCGCGCTCCGTATCGCCTGTGGGGTTCTCCAGAAATAAAGGAGCATTACGCAACGGTCCATGCCGTTGATCTGCATGTCGCAAACGACATTCGCATGGACATCGGCCGGAACTGGCTCCGCATATATCTTAACGAAGGCGCTTGCGGCAACACCGTTGCTCGACTGGTCGCCAACCTACAGCACACATTTGACAGCGCACTAAGTTTCACCGACCCAGAACTCCAAATCGCTCTCACCGCAGAGACGCCTGCCCTTTCGCCTGCTAACAGCTAAGCCAGCCGATGTTCAGTTCAGGGGCGATAAATTGCAGGCAGCGGCGAGCGGCATCACATAACGATCAGATGCCACAACCTGATTCTAGCGAGATGACGACGTGCGACGTCGCGCAAGCAAGTCAGGGAATTCAGTCTGAAGGACGCAGAATTCGTTGCCCCAGGGGTCTCGCATTACCCAGAAGTCGTGACTCCGCTCTTGTTGGTGGTCCCAGCGAGTTGCGCCGAGTGCTTCAAGGCGGCGCACTTCGATCTCTACGTCGTCGGTTTCGAGGTCGAGATGCATCCGCTCTTTGCCAGCCTTGGAGTCGGTAGTGAGTTGAAGTAGTACGCGTATCTCGGAGTCAGGAAGGCGCAGGCGACGATACACCTTGCTGCTTTCTGGATTGATGGGTTCTTCTGTTGCTTCGAGGGCGGCGGACCAGAAGACTGTGCCTTGGTCGAGGTCACCGACGTCGATAACGAAGTGAGCCACTCGGCTCGCGTGTGAACTCATGGCCTGCCGGCGTCGACGAGATTGTGCGCGACTCTGTGAGCGAGTTCCTCGTTGCGGGCGATGACGCCCCATCCGGTGACTACGACGCCGTCGTAGCTCATGCCGGTCCAGCGACCCCAGGCGTGTTCGCCGTGTGGGTGTAGGGCGAGGTACATCGTGCCCTTGGACCGCACGGCACCTTCTGTTGACCGGTACCACCCCATAAGGGCCTCGTTGTCCCATATGCACAGCTCGCCGCGCCAGCTGTAGCTGCCTTCGGCCGGCGCCCTGTCGGCCTCAAGCTGGAGTCGCTCCCCTTGCTGGTGGACCGTCAGCATGTGGACGTCGACGCGGGGTACGTCGTCCTTGGACGTCTGCCAGGCGCACCACCAGTCGCCAGACAGGTCTAGCTCGTGGCTGACCACCTTCCCAGCGTCGACCTGCCGGCTCGGTGTGGAGATGGTCGGCGGCGGCGCGGGAGCCGAGGCGCCAGGTCTCGGTACGACGCTGATGCTGCCGCTGTAGGGCTGGAAGAGTTGCGCGACACCCCAGTCGGGGAACATGGCTTCCAGTACGCGGCAGTGGTGTGAGTACGGGAGTTTGGTCAGCTCGCCGGACAGCCAGCGATAGAACTGGGCTTTGCTGGGGCCGGTATTCATCAATTCACGGTCTAGCTTGGCGGCTGCCTTGATGTACTCCCGCGCGAATGCGCTGTAGACCTGTAGGTGACGCTGCCTGAGTAGTACCTTCAGTAGGAGTGTGGTCCCGGTCTCTTCGGGATCGTTGTCGCTGGTCACGAGACCAGGGTAGCACGAAGACGAGACAAGTCGAGACTCTGCGGGTCTACTTGGGACGAGACAGGACGGTCATGGCGTCCGGACGAGACTCAAGCTCGCCGATTGTGTACTCAGTCGCTCCGAATGGCGCGGCAGGACGAGAAGGGTACACATCGAGATGGCAATCTCTCGGGGACATCGATTTCCAATCGAATTCGCGGACGCTTTTCCGCAGGGTCTTGTGTTGATGGGTGAGGTCGCGCCGGACACTGAATACCAGTCGCGGGAGGACCGGGCTGCCGGCCGGCCCGTGCGGCAGCGCGTCGACGAGCTGACCGGTAGGCGGCAGTGGAAGGCGACGGTCACCGACCCGAACGAGCCGAACGCCAAGAGGGCCTCGTTCGAGGTGACCTTCCTGGCTGACGTTCAGCCGGTGCCGGCCACGGTCGAGGTGCTGCCGGGCGTGCGACCGGTCGAGTTGGAGGGCCTGACGGCTGAGCCGCGCGTCGCGGGTAGCGGCGAGTTCAAGTACCAGTCATACCTGTTCCGGGCGGCTGGGTTCCGCGCTACCGGCGTGGCTGGTGGCACACGGAAGGCTCCTGAGTCCGCCAACAAGGCCGCGTGAGGCACGAGATGAATGCCTGGTGGGGCGAGACGGGAACGCTGATCGAGTCTGCCACGCGTGGCGGTCGGTCGGCTCCCGTCCGTCACAACGCGGGAAGGGCTGTGATTGTGATGGTGCCGGACTACTTGGTTGGGCGCTGGGAGACGGCGTACGAGGCGTACAAGTCTGCGTCCGCGTTGGTCGACGCGTCGACTCCCGGGGACGCTGCGGCGGCGGAGCAGATGGCACATGCTTCAGACGCGGTCGCGGCGGCGTGGCGGGACATCGCTGGGGAGGCGGACCTCTCGTGGTGGTCGACTGCTGCGGTAACCACTGCCGCTCAGGCGTTTGAGCACCAGGCGCAGGACTGGGCAGCACGGGCCAGGCACGGGCGGCAGTCCGCGGTTGCCGGTGACGGTCGCAGGCGACGGCCGGCGTACCCGGTCGCGGTACGGAACGACCAGGTCGGTGGTGTGACCGATGCCGGCTGATCAGGAACCGCAGACCTTGGCCGACGCACACGAGGTTCTATGGCGGACCCGTCCGAATCGAGACGCGCATCCTTCGAAGTGGGCGGCGTTTTACCGGCACAGAGCGCAGGTGTATGCGGCCACGGCCAAGATCGATCTCCGGCACCGCCACGAGGCGACACAGTGTGCAGGACTGGAGATGCGCAAGGCGCTCGATATCGAGCACCGGCTCAGCTCTCAGGGTGATGGCGCGTGAACGCGTCAGCTCTGCCGGCTGAGTTGACGGACG
Organism: Actinophytocola oryzae; assembly: GCF_004364325.1. Classification (GTDB taxonomy): domain Bacteria; phylum Actinomycetota; class Actinomycetes; order Mycobacteriales; family Pseudonocardiaceae; genus Actinophytocola; species Actinophytocola oryzae. Next base: position 623,367 of record NZ_SOCP01000005.1, read on the forward strand.
GCAGGGTCAACAGGGCTGTCGGTGAGGAGCTGCGGCGTTTGCGTGAGGCTCGTGGGTTGTCGAGGGCTCAGTTCGTCGGACTGCTGCCGTCGGGTATCGGTGACCGGACCCTGCTGTCCTACGAACACGGGACTCGACAGCTCACGCTGATGCGGTTCGCCGAGTTGAGTTGGGCGCTGGAGGTTGAGGCGCCCATCCTGTTCGCTCGGGGGCTCCAGCGGGCACGTGTTCTCGTGGAGCACCTGACGCTCACGGTGGATCTCCTTGCTCTGCTCGTTGACACCCGGGTCACCTTCCGGCCGCTCGCGCAGTGGGCGCGGAACACACTCAACGAGCACCCCAACGGGATTGTCGAGGTCGAGCCGGCGGTGGTACGCAACCTCGCAAGGTTCATCGGTTGCAGCCCAAGGGAACTGGCTGACTATCTCGCACGATTCGCGCCCGATGGCTGCGCAGACGAACGGAAACTGGCAGGCCTTCCACAGTAGCTGAAGTCCTCAGTAGATAAAACACACGCGGGGTCGTGTGGCGATGGCGCACGTCCATGTGCGGCGCGCTGATCCCGTAGGCGCAGAAGCGGAATCCCAGGTCTGGCAACCATTTCCGCTCCTGCGCTGTCCACCCGGAGGTAGACAGTGAACAGGGTAGACCGTTCTGTGGTCGTCCCGCCAGATGGGGCGACTCGACGAGATCGTTGCGGCAAGTGCAAGCGGTTCGCTCGGTTGTGGCCGGGTGAGGCTCTGTGTGACCGCTGCATCGGGATGCTGCCGTTGGCGTACGTGCCACGGCCAAAGCGTGGTGAGCGGTGATGAACGCGCACACGCTCATGACGTTGCTGGTGGTCGGCGGCGGCCTGGTGGTCGCGGTGTCGGCGCTACGCAAGATCGGGCGCGGTCTGACGGCGCTGTTCGAGGCCCTGGCGACGTTGGCCACCGTAGTGATCGCACTGTGGTGGGCGGGCAAGGCCGTGTTCTTCATGATCAAGTCCGCGGTGACCCATCCGCGCACTACTGCCGGCGTGACCGTCACGGCACTGTGGCTGTGGTGGTGGGGCTGGCTGTCTCTCGTGATCGTCGCCTCGGCGGCCGGTGTGGGGCTGGTCGTGTGGCGGTGGCGTGGCCAGCTGTCCTACGAGCAATGGGTCGGTCGGTGGCTGCGGTCCTGGTGGCTGCGGTGGACGGTCTATGCCCGCCGGCTACCGGGCTGGCTGCGGGCGTGCGGGCTGACGGTGCAGGAGGCGGACCAGCGCGTTGTGTTGGTCGTGAACCCGCTGCGCCGGGGAAAGGTACGGCGGCGGGCTCGGGCCGGCGGGGATCAGGTGCCGCGTGTGCTGCGGGTGCGCTCGGGTGCGTCGTGGGATGAGGTGCGTGTGCGCCTGGTCGCCGGCCAGAAGCCGGAGGACTTCGACGAGAAGGCGCGCGAGCTGGCCGTCGCACGCGGAGTGTGGCGGTGTCAGGTACGGGAGCTGTCGCCTCGGGTGGTGTCCATCGACTTCCAGCGGCGCAACCTCCTGGCCGACACCGTGGCCTGCCGAGACCTCGACGGCCTGGTCGACGTTCCTGGCTCAGATGTGGATCTGACCACGGTGTGGAGCGGCCGAACCGACTACGGAACCGACTGGCACCAATCACTTGTCGGCTCACACACTCTGCTGGCCGGGGTCACTGGTGCGGGTAAGGGCGCGCAGATGTGGTGTCCGCTGGTGTCGATCGCGCCGGCTATCCGAGACGGTCTGGTGCGGGTGTCGGGGATCGATCCGAAGGGGATGGAACTGGCCTACGGGCGCGGGATCTTCCACCGCTACGCCGTGAACGGTAAGGACGCGCTCGCACTGCTCGATGACGTGATCACAGAGATGGAGAAGAGGAAGACGGAGTTCGCTGGCCGGTTGCGGTCGGTGCCGATCTCCCGGGAGTTCCCGTTGGAGATCGTGGAGTTCGACGAGATCGGAGCGTTGATCCGCTACATCGGTGACCGCAAGCTACGGGAAGCGATCACCGACCGCGTCGCACTGCTGACGACGCAGGGGCGGGCGTTGGCGTGCACGGTGCGCGGCTACGTCCAGGAGCCCACGAAGGACACCGTCCCGGTGCGGGAGCTGTTCCCGCGTCGGATCTGTCTGCGGGTCGCCACGAAGTCACACGTGGGGATGGTGCTCGGCGACCAGGCATACGACCGGGGCGCGTGGGCCAATCGCATCAGCGAGTCAGAGCCCGGCGTGGGCTACCTGTTCGGCGAAGGCATCCGCGAACCCCTGCGTGTGCGGGGCGGATGGGTGCCCGACGAGACGATCAAGCAACTCGAAACCTTTGTCACAGGCGGGGTTCGCACCGGGCCGGGAACGGTCCATCTACTTCGGACCCCTCGGCGCGATCCGTCGAGCGGCGCCGCCTGACATTCCCTCTCTCGAAAGGTCTTCCTCTGCCATGTCCAAAACCATGCCTTCGAACATCCTGACCACTACCTCAGCCGCGGGGTCGCTGCTGACCGCGTTCCGTGCCCATGTTCGCCGTCGAGTGCTGCCAGCGCCGGTCTCGCTCGGCTTTGATGCCGGATCTCGTGAGATCGCCATTCAGCCGGAAGGACAGACCAACCTGGTCACTCAGCTCGGGAACGTGCTGCTGTGGGCGTACACGCTCTCTGACGTCACCGCCAAGTGGTGGCGCACCGATGGCGACCGCCTGCACATCTCGATTCGCGGCCGCACCACCACAGGTGCGCGTGTCCGTGTCTACGGCGGCGGCCACTTCTCCGAATGCCTCGGCCTGGTCTCACTCGCGCCCGACGAGACCGACGGCGTGTCGATCGACGAGCTGTACCTGTTCCACACCGCCCTCCGTGAGCACCGCCAGCACGAGCGGGAGGTGGCCTGATGGATACCGGCACCCGCGCGGAGCGGATGAAACAACCCCTCGCCTCGGACGTCATCGCCGCGACCGCAGAGCAACACGGCGTGTGCGTACGGCCGTTCACGATGGAGGTCGGTGACCTCGACACCGGGGAACTGCGCTACGTCGCCGTGCCCTGCGGCTCAACGATCGAGTCGCAATGTGGACCGTGCGCGCGGAAGGCCCGTGCGCTGCGGATGGTCCAGTGTCGCGAGGGGTGGCACCTGACCGACGAACCGGACTTCACCCCGGACGAACCGACGACCGACCACACGGCGTTGCTCGAGCTACGCGCTGACCTGGTGGTTGCCTACCAGCAAGCCGCGGGAACCGGAGCGGCTGACGCAGACGAGCTGCGCGACGAGATCCGCTCGGTGGACGAGGAACTTCGGCAACTCGGCATGCGCGGCCGGCTACCCAGCCCGGACGGTCCGGGAAAACGGCCACCGAAGCGGTCGACGAAACGTCGGCAAGACACACCTGAGCTGCCTCGGCGGCGTGTGGAGAAGCGGACCGTGGGCCGGGAGTACGCCGGGCGGTTCCGGCCGTCCATGTTCGTCACCCTGACCTGCGACACCTACGGGCGAATTCGCGATGACGGGACACCGGTCGACCCGGCGTCGTACGACTACCGGCGGGCCGCTCGGGACGCGGTCCACTTCGCGGCCCTGGTCGATCGGTGGTGGCAGAACCTCCGCCGCGTCGTTGGCTGGGACGTCCAGTACTTCGCCACCGTCGAGCCGCAGCGTCGTTGTGCTCCGCATCTGCACGCCGCCGTCCGGGGCTCGGTGTCGCATGAGGTGCTGCGGCAGGTCGCGGCGGCCACCTATCACCAAGTGTGGTGGCCGGAGCACGACGAGCTGGTCTACGACGGCGACCAGCTGCCGGTGTGGGACGGCCAACGGTTCGTCGACCCTGCCACCCGTGGCCCGCTCACGACCTGGGCCGATGCGATCGATGAGTTGGACGAGCCGGCTCACGTCGTCTCGTTCGGGCGGCAGGTGCACTCCAAAGGCATCCTCGGCGGCTCCGAGGAAGCCGGCCGACACATCGGCTACCTGACGAAGTACCTCACCAAGGCCACGGGTGAGGTGATCGAGGCCGCCAGTGATCGCCAGCGGGCTCACCACGACCGGTTGCATGACGAGCTGCGAGTGACACCGTGTTCACCGCGCTGTGCGGTCTGGCTGCTGTACGGAATAGAGCCCATGGGCGCCGGCGGCAAGACCCACCCTGGCCACTGCAAGGGACGTGCCCACCGCCGAACCACCCTCGGCCTACCCGGCCGGCGAGTGCTCGTGTCCCGGAAGTGGTCCGGCAAGACCCTTGCCGACCACCGCGCCGACCGGAAGGCATTCGTCCTGGAGTCCCTGGCGGCTGTCGGGATCACCAAGTCAGAACCGGACCGGTCACGGCTGGTCTGGCACAAGGTCCAGCCCGGCGATCCAAACCAGCCACCACGCGACCACCTGCTCATGCACGCCATCGCCGAACGTATCCGGTGGAGAGCCGAGTACGACCGCGCCCTACTCCCGGCCAACGAACCATCGCCAGATCTTTCGGCAGATCGGTGGGTGGATGCCGCATGAGTGAGTTCGAACGCCTGTGGGGCGTTGAGGAGCTGTCCGAATATCTCGGCATCCCCGTCCAAACAATTCGGGGCTGGCGGACCAAGAACTACGGTCCGCCAGCGCGCAAGATCGGAAAACATCTTCGCTATGACCCCGCGAAGGTACGGGAATGGCTTGATCAAGACATAGCCGCCTGAGCTTTCTGCAATTCGAGACTGAGGAGAGGTCTGCCCATGGCACACATCCAAGACCGCTGGTACAAGCAGGTTCCCGATCCGGTGAACCCGAAGAAGACCAAGCGGATTCAGACGAGTCAGCACGGCAAGGGCCTGCGCTACAAGGTGCGTTGGCTCGCCCCAGACGGCGAGGAACGTTCGAAGTCGTTCCCAGATGGTCAGCTCAAGGCAGCACGGGCCTGGAAGGCACAGCAGGAAGTTGATCTGGCACGTGGCATGTACGTCGACCCGAAGGCCGGCAAGATCACCGTAGCCACGTTCGCGAAGAGCTGGCTCGCCGACCTCGATGTCGACGAACTGTCGTTGCAAAACATGGAGATGCGGTTTCGAAAACGCGTGATCCCCTACATGGGCAAGACGGAACTCGCTGCGGTCAAACCTTCAGTAATTCGAAACTGGGACCGGATGCTCCGAGAAGACAGCCTGTCCGACCGATACCGGCACACGCTTTTCGGCAACGTGTCGGCGATGTTCACGGCCGCAATGGAAGACGGGCTCATCGTCAAGCACCCGTGCCGCGGGAAGTCCGTCAAGAAACCCAAGGCGACACAGAAGAAGATCATTCCATGGGCGGAGGAGCGGGTGTGGACCGTCCAGCAGCAGCTCAAGGACCGGTTCCACGTGATCGTCGACCTGGCTGCCGGGATCGGGCTGCGCCAGGGTGAGTGCTTCGGCCTGGCCGTGGAGGACGTGGACTTCCTGCGGGGCGTCGTGCATGTCCGGCGACAGGTCAAGACAGTCCGATACAAGCATGTATTCGCGCTGCCCAAGTACGACAAGACGCGTGACGTACCGCTGTCCGAACCGGTCAAGCTGGCGCTCGCTGAGCACATCCGGAGGTACCCGCCGAAGGAGATCACACTTCCCTGGGACAAGCCGGACGGGAAGCCGACCACGGCCCGACTCATCGTCACCTCGGCGCGTGGCCTGGTCGTGGCGGCGAACGACTTCAATCGGAACTACTGGAAGGTCGCGCTCAAGGCGACCGGGGTGCCGTACGGCCGGTACGAGAACGGCATGCATGAGCTACGTCACTTCTTCGCCTCGGTGCTGCTCGACCAGGGCGAGTCGATCAAGGCCGTGGCCGAGTGGCTGGGACACGCCGACCCGTCGTTTACTCTCAAGATCTACACGCACCTCATGCCGAGCAGCTCCGACCGGACCAAGAACGTGATCGGCGACCTCTACAGCCGGCGCCCTGACACCGCCTCGGATAGCCCGGACACAACACAGGCTGCTCAGAAAGCAGAGTGACCGCTGGTCAGGGCCGGTTCTGGCTCCTCGAGACCCAGGATCGGCCCATCGACCTTTGCTCAGTCGGACCGCGCGGTCGTCTGCGAGCAAGCCCTTCGACACACGCTGGCAGGCAAATATGCAGTTACCTGCAGGCGGTCGTGCGGTAGCCCTCTGAGCAGTCGTCGAGGTGGACACGTTCCGAGCCATCCCAAAGATCTGCCCGCCTGACGAGGGCATCGACTACGTTGGCAGCACACGCAAGCTTTCGGAGGTCCAGAGATGACTCAGCCAGAGGACGAATTTGACGACTGGCACACGGACAGTCGCGACGTTGAGGAGCCAGAAGCGGTTCTTGACGAAGAAGACGCCCCTAGCTCTGTCAGTTTCTGGGAACAGAAGCAACGGTCCCTGCTCACGAGTGCCGTGGACTACAATCTCAGCTCCATTTCGAGCCTAATTAAAGCAAAGCAAATTGATCTTTCGCCTAAGTATCAGCGACGAAACCGCTGGGACGTGAAGCGGAAGTCGGCGCTAATCGAATCGTTCCTTATGAATGTTCCTGTGCCACCTATATTTCTCAATGAAGATGAATACGGGAAATATTCGGTAATCGACGGCAAGCAGCGCCTTACCGCCATTCACGAGTTTCTCCTAGGGCGATACGCATTGACTGGCTTGGATGTATTCGGCGAGTTGAACCATAAAACGTTCGATGACTTGCCCTCTACCCTTCAGACAGTGCTCGAGACTCGAGCTAACATCCGCGCACTCATCATCCTTCGACAATCCGACTCAGACATCAAGTTTGAAGTGTTTAACCGTCTGAACACCGGCGGCATGCGACTTAATCCACAGGAGATTCGCAATAGTGCCTGGCCAGGCGATCTCAACAACATGATTCTACAGGAATCCACGACGTCTGAATTTCACTCAGCCCTCGGAATAATTGATCGCAACAACTCGGCCATTTATCAAGAGATGCGCGATGCAGAGTTCGTCCTACGATATCTGACTTTTCATGATGTTTGGAGTACGTTCAGCGGCGGAATGGGGCGTCGAATGGACCAGTATATGGAGAGCAACCATTCGATGCACAAAGACGAGGTAGATGAGCTGCGGGAAAAATTCCGTAGCGCCGTTCGAAAAGCAACTGCCGCATTCGGCGAGTTCGCATTCCGCCGATGGCAGCCAGATAAGCGGTCCTGGCGGCAACAGGTTCTGGCCGCGGCTTTCGATGCTGAAATCTTCAGCGCTGACGCATACGAGGAAGACGCACTACGCGCACACCAAGCGATCTTGATAGAACGCCTCAAGGCCCTCTTCGAAGAAGCTAAGTTTCGCAAAGCAGTCGACGCTGGAACCAACACACCCTCGTTCTTTCGTGAAAGGATTTCTACGATTCACGATATGATCGGAGAGGTTCTAAAGGAGAAGTGACAGCGATTGATGACTTCAAGAGTTCACTGGACGCGGTCCACGCCCTGATTGCACTCGAGGACAAGCTACAGGACCCGCCAGCCCCGGAGCAGCGCGCAGCCTCTGATGGCCTTCGCGGCTCTGTTGTCGTACTGACACTCGCCTGCTTTGAAGGTTTTCTCCAAACGTTGTTCGAGGAACAGCTCGATCGAATCGTGCAAGCTAAGATACCGCTCGCCAATTACAATGATTCTCTTCGCGTTTCCGCTGTATTCAACTCGCTTGAATACGCGCACAAGGGCGATGTGGGAAACCAACAGAAGCGTCCAGAACGCATCCCCACATCTATCATGATCGCCAGAACGGTAGGTGCGGGAGGATTCTCACCACGAGCACTTTCTTCCACGAAGAGCAACCCAAATTCCGAAACAGTATCAAATATGTTCTCTGCAGTTGGCAGAAAGAGTGCATGGAATGCTTTGCAGGCTAGTTTCGTAAAGAGATGGCACGAGCCGGTTATTCAGACATTCTGCAAAGATAAGTTAGATGAGCTAGTTAGGTCTCGCAATCAAGTCGCCCACACTGCGGTTTCCAACCATATTGTTCGGTCGTATCTAACAGAGACTGCAGCATTTATTGACGCCCTAGGAGAAGCCGCCCTTGAGACGCTCGACTCTCATATCGAGTCGTGTATCTCCATGGCGCAGACACTGCAGCAGGCAGGATCTGCCGCTGAGGACGATTGGGCAAGTGATCCCGAGGGCTGAGTCTCCAGGAGACGGCAGGCGCCAGCTTAAGGCAGTTGCTCTACCCGACCTGTGCGAGCGGCGCCGGGTGGTACCGGACGAAGAGCCCAGACACCGTCGGATGAGATCGGCAAAGGCCCCTCTGAGGCGACCCAGACGCGGCCCAGAACGACCCGCCCAAGGCATAACCCCAGTTCAGGCCCCTGAGTGGTTGAGATCGACAAGATCTTCTGGGAGACCAAGCAGGGCTGAGGTCGCACCACTGAACGACGCTGACCAGCGGAAACTCTTCCGTAGGTTGGCGTCGTTTTCATTGGGGTGCGACCGGTAGCCACTGGTACCATGGTACCTGCTCGACCTGCTCACATCGTCCAGGGAAGGGTTTCGGTCATGCCTGCCGCCACCGCGCCCATCAAGGTAGACGCCGCGACTGATGCTCTCGTGTCTCACGCGGCTCATTTCATGTCGCGTTCGAAGAAGGACATCGTCGACGCGGCCGTACGTGAGTACATCGACGCACATCGTGACGAAATCAACGCCGGCATCAAGGCCGCACTTGGTCAACTCAACGGCTCCGACGTCACTGCCGTCTCATTGATGACCGGACTGAGCGCTGACGAACTCCAAGAACTAGGCGGCGTCCCGAAGTAGCATTATGCGTGTCCGCTGAATGCTGTCGTCAGAATGTTCTCTAGCATGGTGGACCGTGACCGGCCCCGACGGCGTACGCCCAACCAGACGCTGCCTCGACGATCTCGATGTAGCAGTCCCGGACTTGGGCCATCGGCTCGATGAGATCGACAACCCCATCATCGCCGCCGCCCAGGCGGTTCCTGAGCAGCGGGATGCCGGCGGAGCGCAACGAGTCCTGTCCCTCAGCGACAGAATCTGGTTCAAGGTCAAGACGAGCGATCAACGCGCAATCGCCACGCAGATAACCCGCAACGATCTTCTGGAAAAACATTCTTGGTGCATTGGCGGATGGTGGGTCGCGGCAGCGGGACACCGTCAGGCCGACAGCCCACAGCGTGACTTCTACGAATCGATCAGGCGTGAGTGCACTGGCAGAACCGTATCGACCGCTCGCCTCCTTCCGACCACCTGGGACCGAAACCGACTCGATGCGGAGCTGGCGGTTGCGTGGCGAACTGCGATGAAGCGGATGATAATCAGGCTCATCTGCACATCTCTCGGGACTGGCCGCGTGGCCGTGGCCCAGTTTCGAACACATCGCGTCAAGGCGCTTGTACGGGCAGACAGTGGCCATGAGGCATACCTGGCGATCATCGCCGAAGGCGTTCCGGATTCCCAGATATTCGCACAGCTCCTCGACTGCGTTCCCGGAGTCGCGTCTGACGACTGGCAACCCGAGCCGTCTCCCATCGCGGAGATGGAACCACTACCTGGAGAGATCGGCTGGTCGACGCTGTTCCCGTCGGAAGTCGCGAGCAAGATCCTCGCCCTCGGCAACGAAGGCACTCATTGAGCAATAATTGCCTCGTCAACCGGGCGGCCGGAACGGGACAGCTCAAGGACAAGAACTGGTCAGACGTTCGAAATCGGGTGCAGGTGCATTAGGTTCGTCGCTTGTGTCGATCGACGAATCCATGTCCACTCAGCTCCCCATTCGCTGCTTCCTGAGCTACGCGCGAGCGGATGACGAGGAATACGAGTTCATCCACGCCCTCAAGACGACCCTCGAGCACAACTGTTTCTCCCAGTGTGGGCGCAAACTCGAGGTGTTCCTCGACCGTGAGTCGATTGGCTGGGGTGACGACTGGCGCGACAGGATCGCCGACAGTCTCAACAACGCCACGGTCTTCATCCCGGTCGTCAGCCTTCAGTTCTTCGCGCGCGAAGCCTGTCGGGCCGAGTTGCAGGCGTTCCACGCTGCGGCCAAGAACCTCGGCGTCACCGAGCTGCTGCTCCCGCTCGTCGCGTTCGGCAAGGACCGGATCACGAGTGAGAGCGACGACGCGCTGATCCGCATGGTGGAGAAACTCCAGCACCTCGACATCCAGGACGCCGTTATCTCCGGTCCGAAGACCCGGGAGTGGCGCACGACGATGCTCGACATCGCGGCGCGGCTCGTTGCCGCGGTCGAGGGTGCCGAGAAGATCATCCAGGATCGCGGTGCGGCGTCGCTGGTCGACATCGCGCAGAACGGGAGCGTCTCCTCAGCAGGCGAGGACAACCATCTCGGCCTCTACGAACTCAATCTCCGCGTGCAAGCGGGGATATCGAGTTTCGAGACGTCTGCCAACGAGGCCGTCGGGAGCCTGGGGAACCTACTGACCGTCTTCCAAGGCAGCACACAACGCTTGAACAACGCGCCCCGCGACGTGACGACCGCTGTGGCCGCGGAGGTCGCACGGGACATCGAGGAAGTCACCATAAATATTCAGCGTGCCGGCGGTCAGATGGAAACCACCATCAGCGCGGTGGATGCCGACCTGCGCCAGTACCACGCGCTCATCATGGAGTTCGGGTCGGATGATATGAAGCAGACCATGAAACGCGATCTCGACGGACTGGAAAAACAGTTCTCCGAGATTCAGAACGTGATGGACGTGATGGCTGATTTCGTCAAGCAGATCCAGCCTGTGGAGGTGCTGAGCGCCCCGCTGCGCAAGGCGCTGCGTCCGCTCCGGCTCGGGGTGAACTCGATCCAGGTCGCGGTGGCGACGATGGAGTCCTGGACCAAGCTCGGACAGTGACGCTCACAGGAATGGGGTCAGCGCCGCTCGCCAGGTCTGGTCCAGGTCCGCGTCAGGGGGAAACCTGCCTGCCAGCTCCAGGTCCACCAGGCCGTGGGCCAGCGCCCACAACGCCCTGGCCCGGTGCTCGTCACCGCCCGCCGCGGCCACTATCGGGGCTGCCGCCGCGGCTTCCACCTCGGGCGGGATGACGTCCCGGCGCAGAGGGCGGCGCGTGGCCAGCTCGTACAGGGCCGGCCGGGCCAGCGCCCAACGCCGGTAGGCAGCCGTGATCGCCATCAGGTCGGTACCGGCCGAGGACAGCGTCCCGGTCAGGCCACGCAAGGCGCGTTCCTGCAGCCCCGCCTCGATGTCCTCCTTGTTGGCGATGTGCTTGTACAGCGACGGCGCCCGAATGCCCATCGCCTCCGCCACGCGGCGCATCGTCAGCGAGTCGGGGCCCTCCCGCTCCAGCAGCGACTCCGCCACGTCGAGGATCTCCTCCCTGCGGGTCACGCCACCACCCTCGCGCGCAGTGCCTCGTTCATCCTGCGGAAGCCCTCCTCCGTCCTGGTCAGCGTCGACGCGAGCAGGGGGACCAGGATGCCCGTGAACGTCTCCGACTGGGTCAGCCGGGTACCACCTTCGAACGGCTCCAGCGTGAACGAGTGGCGACCGTCGAACACGCCCGGCAGCACCACGCGGCCCAGCCACTCCAGGCGCCGCCCCTTCTCGCACACCGTCACCGTCGGGCGGAACGTCATCGCCTTGCCGTCCGGGGGCGCGATGCGGGCGACCAGCTTCTCGCCGACCGCGAGCCTGCCGGTCAGGGACTGGATGAACGGGTTCCACGTCGGGAACGCCTCGGTCGCGGTCAGTTCGGCCCACACGGCCTCGACCGGGGCCTCGATCTCGGTGGTGACGCTGATCCTGCGCATTTCCGGACTCCTTTCGTCGTGGCTAACGCTGTTAGCCCGACTCTAAGCTAACGGCGTTAGCCGCGTCAAGGGGGCCTGCCGTCACCCGTGCCGCGCCCGGGACCGGCACAATCCGAGTCATGTCTGGGCACCTGTACCTGCTTCGCCACGGTGAGACCGAGTGGTCACTCAGCGGGCAGCACACCGGCAGAACCGACATCCCCCTCACGGCCAACGGGGAGCGGCGAGCGGCCGACGCCGGGCGCATGCTCGCCGGGCTGCGCGGGGACGAGCCGCTGGCGCTCGTCATGTCCTCGCCCCGCAGCCGTGCGACGAGGACGGCCGAGCTGGCGGGGCTCTCCGTCACCGACGTGACCGAGGACCTCGCCGAGTGGGACTACGGCGAGTGCGAGGGCCTCACCACCCCGCAGATCCGCGAGACCATCCCGGACTGGACCGTGTGGACGCACCCCTGTCCCGGCGGTGAGACCGCCGAACAGGTCGGCGCACGGGCCCAGCGGGTTCTCGCCCGCGCCAGGAAGGCACTGGCCGACGGCGACGTGGTGCTCGTCGGGCACGGGCACTTCGGTCGCGTGCTCGTGGCCACCTGGCTCGAACTACCCCCTACCGAGGGCGTGCGCTTCGCGCTCGACGCCGCCGCCGTCTCCGAACTGGGCGACGAGCGCGGGGTGCCACAGATCCGTCGGCTGAACGTACCGCCCCTGCCCGAGCGAGGACTCCCCCATGTCTGAGATCCGCCGCATCCGTCCGTCCGATGTGGACGTCGTGGTCAAGCTGGTCCACGCGCTCGCCGCACACGAGCGGGCGCCCCAGGAGTGCCACCTGACGGCCGAGTCACTGCACGACGCCCTCTTCCGCTCCTCACCCGCCCTGTTCGGCCACGTGGCCACCGTGGACGACGAGGTCGTCGGCTATGCCCTGTGGTTCCTCAACTACTCGACCTGGCGTGGCACGCACGGGATCTACCTCGAGGACCTGTTCGTCCTGCCGGAGCACCGGGGAACGGGCCTGGGCAAGGGTTTGCTCACCGAGCTGGCCGCGGAGTGCGTGCGGCGCGGGTACTCCCGCCTCGAGTGGATGGTGCTGGAGTGGCTGAAGCCCAGCATCGAGTTCTACGAGTCGATCGGCGCGGTGCCCCAGGACGAGTGGCGGCTGTTCCGGCTGACCGACGAGCCGTTGCGGCGGCTGGGTTCCTGAGCGGCAGGGGACGCCGCGAGCCGCGGCGTCCCCCTGCCGAAAGGTCACACGCCCGCGACGCTCGCGATCCAGTCGCGGTACACCGTGACGTTGCCGTACGCCGTGAAGCTCTGGCGGTCGCTCGTGGACGCGACGCCGATCTGCACGTAGCTGCCGTCCGGCGCCGTCGCGAACATCGGGCCACCCGAGTCGCCGCCCGCGGTGATGCCGTCGACGCGGTTGGCGCAGACCGCCGTGCCGCCGATGTAGTCCGAGCAGCTGATCGACGAGACGCTGACGTTCGCGACCTTCAGCAGCTGCGCCTGGCACTCGATCTCCGGGCGGTCCGTGCACGTCGCGCCCCAGCCGTACACCTGGACGGTGTCGCCGACCGCGACCGCGCCTGGACTGCCGAGTGGCGAGTACGTCGCCGAGACCGCGTGGTCCAGCTCCACCAGCGCCAGGTCCGCCGACGGATGCGTGTGGATGGACACGCCGGTCGCCGACTCGCCCTGTGTCTGGTCGAGACTGCCGATGTGGAACGTGTAGGTGCCGCTCCCCGCGACACAGTGTTGCGCGGTGAGGATCCAGGTCGGCGCGATGATGGTCGCGGAGCAGTTCTCCTGGCCGTCGACGAACAGACGCGCTGCCCACGGGCCGGAAGACGCGTTGCCGCCGTCGATGATCGCCGGGCCGACAGTGCCGCCCGGTTCGTCGGCGCCGGCCTGTGGTGACAGGAACAACGCCAGTGCCACACCCGCCAGAGCCGCCCCGACACGACTGAGACGCATTTGATCACCTCGATACCGTGACTGTGAGTCACGGAGCAGGGTTAACAAGGACCTCTTCAGCGTCACGCGTTCGTGTGAGATCCACTACCCGCCGTTAGTCGGGATCCTCGCGACCCATCACCCAGGTACGTGCGGCGGGGTTGAGCAGCAGATACAGCACGCCGATGCAGACGATGGCGATCGGGATGCCGTAGGCCGCCTGGCCGGACGGGACCGTCACGTACCCGGCGATGCCGATCAGGATGAGCTGGACCACCACCGCGGGGCTTCGCGCACCGCGCCTGCCGAGCACGAGCGCCACCCCGAAGCCGATGACCGCGGCGGCCATCAACGCGAAGAACCCGGCCTCGCCGAAGCGGTCCTTGCTGGTGAGAGTGCCCGGCGCGAACGCGAGGACGACCGCGAACACGAGCCCGACGAGGCCCTGCAGCCCGATGACGGCCCCGGCGATCCGGACGGTCCTTGGGGCGTCGGCGTCGAGTCGCACTGTGTGGCCTTCCCCGCGAGATCCTACGAACGTCCCGAATCGTAGCTACGCTGCCGGTGTGCGTGCCGTGCTGGTAGTGAACCCGAAGGCGACCGCGACCACCGCGGCCGGCCGGGACGTGCTCGCGCACGCACTGGCCAGCGAGGTCAAACTCGACGTCATCGAGACCGACTACCGGGGCCACGCGATGGCCGCCGCCGCGCAGGCGATGGTGGACGGCGCCGACCTGGTGGTCGCGCACGGTGGCGACGGCACGGTGAACGAGGTCGTCAACGGACTGCTCGCGAGCGGGCCGAGCAGCTCGGTGCCGATGCTGGGCATCGTGCCGGGCGGGTCGGCGAACGTGTTCGCGCGCTCCCTCGGCGTGCCGCGCGACCCGGTCGAGGCGACGCACCAACTGCTGCACGCGCTGGAGGACAGACGCAAGCGGCGGGTCGGGCTCGGCCGTGTCGAGCCGGGTGCGCCGGGCGAGGCGCCCCGCTGGTTCACGTTCAGCGCGGGGGTCGGCTGGGACGCCGACGTCGTGGCCGAGGTGGACCGCAAGCGGGGCAAGAAGGCGAGCCCCGCGCTGTACCTGCGGGTCGCGCTGACGCAATACCTCAGACCGGCACACGGCGAGCCCCGGCTGACGGTCGAGATCCCCGGTGAGGAACGGGTTTCCGACCTGCGGCTGGTCTTCGTGTCCAACACCGACCCGTGGACCTACCTCGGCTCGCGGCCGATCCACCTCAACCGCGGCACGGGCTTCGACGGCGGGCTCGGCGTGTTCGCCCTGCACAGCCTCGCTCTACCGACCGTGGTTCGCCATCTCCGTCAGGCGATCAGTCAAAAGGGTGAGACCAAGGGGCGCAAACTGCTGCGCCGTGACAATGCTCCCGGACTGCGCATCACAAGCGAAACTCCCGTCCAAGTGCAATGCGACGGAGATCTGATCGGCTCGCGTACCAGCGTGGAGATTTCGTCGGTCATGCATGCCCTCACGGTGGTCGGGTAACCCCTCCGGACGGTCGCCCGGAGGGCGCCGGGGGTTGCACAGCTGTGACCTAATTGTTGCTCTCCGCAGCGGCAGGCCTCTGACGTCGAGCTTTCGGGTGAGTTCGTGTACTCGGTGATGAAGGGGTCTTGACATATGGCTGGTTCGTGAAAGCATTCACAAGCACCCCAAACGACCGGTTGACGACTAGAGGCGCACCGGAACGCGCCCAAGCGAGGAGCAAGTAGAAATGGACTGGCGCCACAACGCGGCCTGCCGTGACGAGGACCCGGAGCTGTTCTTCCCCGTGGGGACCAGCGGTCCTGCCATTCTGCAGGTTGCCCAGGCGAAGGCCGTTTGCCATCGCTGCCCCGTCGCTTCCGACTGCCTGACCTGGGCGCTCCAGAGCGGTCAGGATGCGGGCGTCTGGGGCGGGATGAGTGAGGACGAGCGGCGTGCGCTCAAGCGTCGCAATGCTCGGGTCCGCACACGCAGCAATATCTGACCAGCGAAGCGAAACCCGCCAGGGCCCGGTACCACCGCACAGGTGCCGGGCCTTCGTGCGTCTCGAGTGGCTAACGCCGGTGGGACAGCGGAACCCTGAGCTGGGCTTCCGTGCCGCCCCGCTGCCTGCCGCGCAGCGAAAGGGAACCACGCAGCTCGGACTCCACGAGCGTGCGGACTATCTGTAGCCCCAGGCCGTTCGAGCGTTCGAGTGAGAACCCCCGTGGCAGGCCCCGGCCGTCGTCGGTGACCGACACGTCCAGCCAGCGGGCCGAGCGTTCGGCCGACACCACCACCTCGCCGCTCGCCCCGGGCGGATAGGCGTGTTCCACGGCGTTCTGGACCAGCTCCGTGAGGACCATGACCAGCGGGGTGGCCACCTCCGCCGCCACGACCCCGAACTGGCCCGTGCGGCGGACCCGCACGTGGTTCTCCGCGACCGCCACGTCGCCGACCACCGGGATCACCTTGTCCACCAAGGAGTTCAGGTCCACCCGCTCGTCGACCGACGTCGAGAGCGCCTCGTGGACCGCCGCGATCGCCGCGACCCGGCGGACCGACTCGCCAAGAGCGGCCCTGGCCTCCTCGCTCGCCGTGCGGCGGGACTGCAGGCGCAGCAACGCGGCCACCGTCTGCAGGTTGTTCTTCACCCGGTGATGGATCTCGCGGATCGTCGCGTCCTTCGACATCAACGCACGGTCCCGGCGCCGGACCTCCGTGACGTCACGGACGAGCACCAGCGCACCCGCCGCCTTGCCGCCCGGACGCAGTGGCAGGGCACGGAACAACACCGCCGCGCCACGAC
Source organism: Actinophytocola oryzae (assembly GCF_004364325.1). Lineage (GTDB taxonomy): Bacteria > Actinomycetota > Actinomycetes > Mycobacteriales > Pseudonocardiaceae > Actinophytocola > Actinophytocola oryzae. The sequence goes on from NZ_SOCP01000005.1 coordinate 639,830, forward strand.
CGGACTCCGCCTCCGCCCGCATCGACGGCTGGCCGTCGAGGGCCGCCAGGATGCGCTGCGCTATCTCCGTCGCGTCGAACGGATCCGCGATCAGGCCCCGGGTCAGCGGTGCCAGGCGCACGCCGATCAGCTCCGAGGGGTGACCCATGCGGTGGTAGGCCGACTGTGCGTTCGGGGACGCGAACACGACCGCGCCCGTCGGGTCCAGGCGGATCAGGCCGTCACCGACCCGGGGGGACGTGTGCACGTCCGGCGCCGGTTCGGAGGTCGGGAAGCTGCCGTCCGCGATCATCTGGCACAGGTCGGCCGCGATGCCCAGGTACGCGATCTCCAGTGACGACGGCACCCTCGGCACCGCGAGGTCGGTCTCCCGAGACAGGACCGCGATCACCCGGTCGTCGTAGGTCACCGGGATGGTCTCGCGTCGGACGGGTACGCCCAGGTACCAGGACGGGTCCTCCTCGCGGCACACCCGGCCTTCCGTCATGGCCCTGCGTAGCTGCGGGTGGTCGGCGACACCCACGCGGGTGCCGACGACGTCCTCCGGGTGGGCGGTGGGTGCCGTGGTGGCACGCGCCTGCGCGACGCACAGGTAGTCGTCCAGCGCGGGGCCCTCGCCGACGGGCACCCACATCAGCAGGTCCGCGAACGACAGGTCCGAGAGCAGCTGCCACTCGGCCACGACCATCTGCAGGTGATCGACCTCGCCACCGGAGAGCTTCGTGTGCTCGGCGAGTAGGTCCGAGAGCGTCGACAAGGCGCTAGTCCACCGTCACTGGGTGTCGGACCTGTCCTGTATGACCACGCCCTGCTCCACGACGGTCTTCCTGATCTCGGCGCGGAGCCGCGCCTTGAGCGAGTCCGGGGCGTGTTCGCCACCGCACTTGCGGGCCAGCAACACCTTCAGGTGCTCGTCGATGCCGTACTGCTCGAGGCACGGACTGCACTCGTCGAGGTGCTGCTCCAGAAGCAGGCGACGCTTCTCGTCGCATTCGTGGTCAAGGAACAGCCACACCTCGGACAGCACCTCCGAGCAGTCGGTGTCATGTGGTTCGCCGCAGCTCATGATCCGGTCACCTCACGGTCGGACGACCGCAGGAAGCCGCGGTCACGTGCGACCCCTGCCAACAGGTCGCGCAGCTGCCGACGGCCACGGTGCAGTCGAGACATCACCGTCCCGATCGGCGTGTGCATTATCTCCGCGATCTCCTTGTAAGCGAAGCCCTCGACGTCGGCGAGGTAGACCGCGAGGCGGAACTCCTCGGGCAGCTGCTGCAGCGCCTCCTTCACGTCGTTGTCGGGGAGGCGGTCCATCGCCTCGATCTCCGCGGAGCGGAGCCCGCTCGACGTGTGCGACTCGGCCTGCGCGAGCTGCCAGTCGGTGATCTCCTCGGTCGGTGACTGCTGCGGCTGCCGCTGCCTCTTCCGGTACCCGTTGATGTAGGTGTTGGTGAGGATCCGGTACAGCCAGGCCTTGAGGTTGGTGCCCGCCGAGAACGACGCGAACGCGGCGTACGCCTTGAGGTAGGTCTCCTGGACCAGGTCCTCGGCGTCGGCCGGGTTGCGGGTCATCCGCAGCGCGGCGGAGTACAGCTGGTCCAGCAGCGGCATGGCGTCGCGCTCGAAGCGCTCTGCCCGCTCCTGCTCGGTCTCAGCCTGCGGGTTTGGCTGGGTTTCGGTGCTCGGCACCGTGCTCCCTTCCAGTCGGAACAGTCCCGTCGTCGGAATCGCACAGGACCCCTGTGAGGATACGCGGCGAGTCTGAGTCAGCACGTCCACGTCAACGCCGGGCCCGCCCCGCTCATTCCTTCGTGAACGGTGCTGTGTCCTGCCTCATCAGGCGCTCAGCCGTGGGGGCGCAGGATCCGGCCGAGCCACTCCTCGACCGTCCTGGAGACCGTCTTCAGGTCCCTCTTGAGCGAGTGGTCTCCCGGGAGGGCGAGGATCTCGCGGTGCTGGGCGGGGCCCGGCATGCCGAACGGGTCGGACTCGCCCTGGACGACCAGTGTCGGCACCGTCACGGCGTCCAGCTCGGGCATCCGGGTCTTCTCCGGCCTGCCCGGCGGGTGCACCGGGAAGGCGAGGCACAGCACGGCCACCGCCTGGCCCTCCGCCGACGTGCGGCAGGCCACGCGGGCGCCGGAGGACCGGCCGCCGAACACCAGCGGCAGGTCGTGGAACCACTCCGCCGTCAACGCCTCGACGACCGCGAGCCACGCGGTGTCCAGCTGCTTCGCCGGGGCAGGCGCACGCCGGCCCGCCACCCGGTAGGGCTGCTCGACCAGCGCCACGTGCACGCCGGCCGCCGCGGCTGCCCGGGAGGCCGCGACCAGGTCGGGTGCGCCGACCCCACCGCCCGCGCCGTGGCCGAGCAGCAGCGCCGCACGGCCCTCCTCGGCACAGTGCAGCTCCGCACGGGCGGGCCCGTGCGGGGTGTCGATCGTCAGCGTCGTCATCGGTCGAACAGCGTCAGGTCCGCCTTCTCTTCCTCACGTGCCAGCAGCTCGGGTCCGTTGTTGCGGACATTGTTGACCTTCGTGGACACCGGGCGCAGCTCGAGCGACTCCACCAGCTCGAGCGGCGGCGGCGTCGCGAGCAGCTCCGAGACCTCGTCGACGTCGGGGTCCAGCCAGGCCGCCCACGAGTCCGGGGACATGAGCAGCGGCATCCGGTCGTGGATGTCGGCGAGCGGGCCGACCGCGTCCGTGGTCAGCACCGCCGCGCTCACCACCGGCGGCCCGTCCTTGTCCTCCGGGTCGCGCCAGACCGTCCACAGGCCTGCCATGGCGAGGCTGTGCCCGTCGGGACCGGTCATGAAGTACGGCTGCTTGACTTTGCCGTCACGCTTCCACTCGAACCAGCCGTCGGCGGGGACCAGGCAGCGCCGCTTGGCGACGGACGTGCGGAACGCCGAGGTCGTGGCGGCCTTCTCGGCACGCGCGTTGATCATCCTGGCGCCGATGGACCTGTCCTTCGCCCACGCGGGGATCAGGCCCCAGCGCATGACCCGCAGGCTGCGCACGGTCGTCGACGGGTCCGGCTCGCCGTCCTCGTCGCGAGGGTGGCGCTGCACGACGGCCACGACGTCCTTGGTCGGCGCGACGTTGTAGTCCGTCGCGGGCGCGTGGTCGTCCGTCTCGTCGAGCGCGTCGAACTCGGCGGCCAGCGTGGCCGGGTCCTTCGTGGCCGCGTATCTCCCGCACACCTCGATCACCTCCCTGCAGGCCATCGTGTCACCTACCGACAGTCTGCACCGCGTCGACCGAGGTGCGGGATCATCAGTGCATGACCCAGCCGTGGAACGCGCCGTTCGCGACCGAGCCCGTCCGTGCCACCGTGGCTGTGCCGGGCTCGAAGTCGATCACCAACCGGGCGCTGGTGCTCGCCGCGCTGAGCGAGCGGGGCGGCACGCTGACCGGTGCGCTGCGCAGCCGGGACAGCAAGCTGATGATCGACGCACTGCGTGCGCTCGGCGTGCCCGTCGACGAGGGTGACCAGGTCGTCGTGGGCCCTCACCAGGGGCTGCGCGGTCCGTCCGAGGTCGACTGCGGGCTCGCGGGCACGGTCATGCGGTTCGTGCCGCCCGCCGCGGCCATCGCGGACGGGGACGTGCACTTCGACGGTGACCCGAGGGCGCGGGAACGGCCCATGAGCACGGTGCTGGACGCGTTGCGTGCGCTCGGCGCGGCGGTCGACGGCGACGCGCTGCCGTTCACCCTGCACGGCAAGGGCGCGCTGCCCGGCGGCACGGTCACGATCGACGCGTCGGCGTCGTCCCAGTTCGTGTCGGGGCTGCTGCTCGCGGGTGCCAGGTACGACTCCGGCCTGACCGTGCACCACGACGGCAAGCCGGTCCCCTCGCTGCCGCACATCGAGATGACCGTGGCGATGCTGCGTGCGGCCGGGGTGACGGTCGACGACAGCGCGCACAACACGTGGCGTGTCGAACCGGGACCGATCGAATCACGCGACTGGGTGATCGAGCCGGACCTGTCGAACGCGACGCCGTTCCTCGCGGCCGCGGCCGTCACGGGTGGTTCCCTGACGATCCCCGGCTGGCCGGAGCACACGACCCAGCCGGGTGATGTCTTCCGGGAGATCGCGGCCGGGATGGGCTGCACCGTCCAGCACGACGAGCACGCGCTGACCCTCACCGGCCCCGACGAGCTGACCGGCATCGACTTCGACCTGCACGACGTCGGCGAGCTGACCCCGACCGTCGCCGCGCTGGCCGTCCTGGCGAACGGGCCGAGCGTCCTGCGGGGCATCGCCCACCTGCGCGGCCACGAGACGGACCGGCTCGCCGCGCTGGCCACCGAGATCAACAAGCTGGGCGGCGACGCCACCGAGACCGACGACGGCCTGGTGATCAGGCCGAAACCACTCGGCGCGGGGTTGTGGCTGGCCTACGAGGACCACCGGATGGCCACCGCGGGCGCGGTGATCGGCCTGAAGGTGGCCGGTGTCCGGGTCGACGACATCGGCACGACCTCGAAGACGCTGCCGGACTTCCCCGCCATGTGGGACCGGATGCTCGGCGCGGCGGGGTGACCCCGCGCGGCCGGCGATCGGACTGGAAGCGCCTGGACGAGTCCGACGTCCGGGTGCGACCGGGAAAGGGCACCCGGCCGCGCAGCAAGCGGAGGCCGGAGCACGCCGACGCGCGGGCCGCGATGGTGACCGCGGTCGACCGGGGCCGCTGGACGTGCGCGCTGGATGGCAAGCCCGACCAGCAGGTCGTCGCGATGCGTGCCCGCGAGCTGGGCCGTACGCCGATCGTCGTCGGCGACCTCGTCGACCTGGTGGGCGACACGTCGGGCAGGCCGGACACGCTCGCCCGGGTCGTGCGGGTGGCCGACAGGTCGAGCGTGCTGCGCCGCACCGCGGACGACAACGACCCGTACGAGCGCGTGGTCGTCGCCAACGCACAACAGCTGCTGATCGTGTGCTCCCTCGCCGATCCCCCGCCCCGCACGGGTTTCATCGACCGCTGCCTCGTCGCCGCGTTCGCGGGCGGGCTCAAACCCGTGCTGTGCCTGACGAAGTCGGACCTCGCCTCGCCTGCCCAGGTGGTCGCGGCGTACGCGGACCTGGACCTGCCGACACTGGTGACCCGCAGCGACCAGGAGCCCGACGAGGTGCGCGAACGGCTGGCGAACCAGGTGTCCGCGCTCGTGGGGCACTCCGGCGTCGGCAAGTCGACGCTGGTGAACAAGCTGGTGCCGGACGCCTTCCGCGCGGTGAGCGCCGTGAGCGCGGTCGGCAAGGGCCGCCACACCTCGGTGGGCGCGATCTCCCTGCCGCTGCCCGGCGGCGGCTGGGTCGTGGACACCCCCGGCATCCGGTCCTTCGGGCTGGCGCACATCGAGCCGGACGACATCGTGGCGGCGTTCCCGGAGTTCGTCGAGGCGGTCGAGGAGTGCCCGTCCAACTGCGGACATCTCGGGCCGCCGGAGGACCCGGACTGCATGCTCGACGTGGTCACCGAGGAGGGCAGGGCGACACCTGGGCGCCTGGAGTCGGTCCGCCGCCTGCTCACGTCCCGTGCGCGACTCGACGAGTACGCGGACTGAGCACCCGGAGTAATCGACTGCGCCGTTCAGTCTAGTGTGGTGCTCTCATCCACCTGAGGGAGAGAGCGACCTATGCGGAAGGCAGTCCTCGCACTGGGCGCGTTCGCGTTGGCAGTGGCAGTGGGCGCGTGGATCGGCAACGGCGACAGCCCCGAGCGCGCCGCCGCGTCGGCGGAGCTGTTCGTGCTGGCGAAGTCGATCGGCGACGAGACCACGCGAGCGGGCTCGGCGCACATGGCGATCATCGCGTCCGGCGCGGACACGGAGACGAAGGGCAGCGGCGACGTCAGGTTCGCCGCCGAGGACGCGGCGATGGCGCTCGACCTCACGACGGAGAAGGGCGCGATCCCGACGGTGCAGGTGGGCGGGACGCTGTTCATGCGGCTGCCGCAGGAGGTCGCGCCGGGCAAGCCGTGGCTGGAGATCGACCCGTACGGCAGGAGCCGGCTGTCGAGGATGTTCGGCCCGCTGAACGACCAGCTGAGCAAGGCCGCCGACCCGCACACGACACTGCGGGCGTTCCACCAGGCCGGCGAGATCACCGCCGCGAGGGACGAGGACCTGGACGGCAGGAAGGTCCGGCACTACACCATTTCCGTCGACGTGGCGCGGGTCGCCCAGACCCAGCTGACCCCGGCGTCGCGGCAGGCCATCCAGGCCGCGCTCGCCGGCGGCATGACGAACTTCGGGGCCGAGCTGTGGGTCGACGAGCAGGGCCTGCCCGCCAGGTTCACCCTCGACTCCCCCGCACAGGATGGCTCTGGCCGCGTGACGTCACTGAAACTGCGGGTGGACTACACGGACTGGGGCACCCCGGTGACGATCACCGCGCCGCCCGAGGACCAGATCGTCAAGGGCAAGGCCGACTGACGGAAGGACGTCCCCGCCGCACCCGGCGGGGACTCCTCCGCGCTCAGACGGCGTCGAAGTGCTCGGCCAGCAACGCGTTGACCGCGTCCGGGCGCTCGACCGCCAGCGAGTTGCCCGCACGTTTCACCGTGACGTGGTGGGTGTTCGCGGCGGTGTCGGCGATGCGCTGGGAGTGCGGTCTCGGGTAGACGTTGTCCTCGTCGGCGGACAGGACCAGCATCGGGACCGTCGCGTCCACCAGCTCGTCCAGCACGCCCTTGCGGGACAGCACGCCCTCCGCGGCCGTCAGTGCCGAGGAGTCCAGCGCCCCGAAGTGCTCGCACCACCGGTCCCGCAACGCGACCCGCTCGGTCAGCGTGGTCTCGCCGAACATCAGGGCGTCCAGTGGCAGGATCGTGCACTCCTCCGGCTCCTCGTCCGCCGAGGACGCCAGGACGGCGGCCGATCGCACCAGCTCGGGATGCCGGGCGACCAGCCGCAACACGACGAACCCGCCCATCGCGTTGCCGACGAGGTGTGCTGGCCCGAGGGACAGCGCCTCGATCAGGGCCGCCGCGTCCTCGGTCAGGGTGTCCATGTCGACGCTCGACGAGCGGGCGCTGCCGCCCTGGCCGCGGTGGTCGTAGGTGACCACGCGGAACGCCCGCCCGAACCGCGCCACCTGCGCCTCGAACATGCTCCTGTCGAAGTACAGGGAATGGCTGAACACCACGGCGGGGCCGTCGCCGCCGGTGTCGTCGTAGGCCAGCGTGGTGCCGTTGACTTCGATGGTGGGCAACGCCGCCCCCTCCTGGTCAATGGTCTCGACCATCCCATTATGAGGGCGGCGCCGCCGGATCGCGCTTACTTCAGGGCATACGCGCGGATGATCGTCTCCTTCGTGCTGTTCCCGTCCTGGTCACCGGTGCTCGCCCGCAGGGACACGAACGCCGCGCCCCTCGGGTGGTCGACGGTCGCCTGCCACTGGTCGTGGTCGCGCGTGACCCTGACGGGCCGCCACGTGGCGCCGTCGTCGTAGGACACCTCGACCACCGGCGTGCTCACCCTGCCCACCGGTCCGCCGTTGCGTTCCACGGTGACCGGCAAGGAGAACCGCCTCCCGGCAGGCGCGAAGTTGTGGTCGTCCAGGTTCGGCCTGAACCGGACGGCCAGCAGCGGCAGCTGGGCCGGATCATCGCCGTCGACGTGCCCCGACCTGAACGTCCACTCCCCACTGACCACTGTGGACAGTCGGGCGCCGGTGCGGTTGAGCGTCGACCGCAGCGTGTAGTTCGCCACCTCGGGGTCGAGGGTTATCCCGCCACCGCCCGGGTACGGGTCCTCCGCGATGACCTCGCCGTTGCGCAACAGGGTCGTGGAGCCCTCGCCGATCGCGAAGCCTGCCCGTCCCGTGCCCTGGTCGGTGGCCATGGGCAGGTTGAGACGGGTGTCGTCACCGAGTCGCGCGGCGAAGTAGTACCCGGCGCTGGTGTCCGGCCACGCCGGTCCGTACACGCCGACGTTCCAGCGTTCCCTCGTCGTGGCACCGCGCTTGTACACCTTGGGCGCGGCCTGCAGGAGGGTCGACACCGTCTCCTGCCCGCTCGGGTCGGAGATCTCGTCGAACTGGGCGTCCCACGGCACGTCCGGCGTGTAGTACTCGGTCAGCGTCGCGGGCAGCTTCATCGTGACGAAGTACTCCCGCCTGCCGTACGCGTCCGGTGTGGCCGCCGCGTACTCGGCCCGCACCTTCGCGAGCTGGCGGTCGTGCACGGTCCACCGCAGCGTCGACGGGACGACACCGTCCTCGACGTGCCGCACGTTGTACAGGTACGGGCTGCCGTCGAAGGACGTGCCGTTCCACGCGGCCATGCGTTCCTCGGCCGTGAAGGTGAACCTGCCCTTCTTGGAGGTCGTCGACGGCTTGATGGAGAAGTCGTCGAAGTTCGGGATGTACGCGGTCGTACCCGTTGGGCCCCAGTCGGTCTCGAGCGCGAACTGGAACATCGCCGTGCCGGTCCTCGCGTCCGGCCGGTCGACCGTGAAGGCGACCTTCTGCGCCTCCCGCGCGTCCACCGTCAGCGACGTGTCGCCGGTGACCGTGAAGGCCGGTTCGGCGAAGTTGGCGAACAGGTAGTCGGACGGGGCCTTCTCCGTCTGCACCGTGGCCTCGAAGTAGAACTCGCCCTTCGGCAGACGCACGACGACCGTGCCGGACGGGTCGTAGGGCAGGTACGCCTTGGGGTTGTTCACGTCCACGAACCGGTAGAAGTAGTTCTCGGTCGCGGAACCGTTGTGGTCGAGGAAGCGCACCGTGACGTCGTAGCTCTCGACCTCGCGGGTCACGGCGAACGGCGTGCGCACGGTCTGGCCGCTACCGGTCGCGATGATCTCGCCGCCGTACTGGCCGTCCGGTGCCTCGACCCTGGTGTCGGTCGTGATGGTCGCACTGGCCTGGCCGCCGGCAGGCACGGTCAGCGACGCGGGCGAGATCGTGAACATTCCCGACGGCGCCGCGGTTCCACCCGGGCCGGTCATCTCGTCGGACAGGTCGAGCGTGACCGGTTCGGTCCCGGTGTTGGTGTAGGTCAACGTCTTCGCGACCGGTTGGTCGTCGTCGTGCGGCCACTGCACGACGCCGTTGCTGATGCTCGCAGGCGACGCGGAGACCGTCGAGGTCGTGGCCTTGGCGACGTCGACGCGACCGGCACCCTGGTCGTACACGCTCACGCCGCCGGTCGGCTCGGCGCTGCCCATGAGCGTCGCCTTGAGCTGGTCAGGGGTCCAGTCCGGGTGCTCGCCGGCGAGGATGGCCGCGGCGCCCGCGACGTGCGGGGTCGCCATGGACGTGCCGGACAGGGAGACGTACCCGTCGGCGGCGGGGTCGCCGATCATGCCGTTCGCGGCCTTCGCGGCCACGATGTCCACGCCCGGTGCGGTGATGTCCGGCTTGAGGACCTCGTCGATCCTGCCGCGGCTGGAGAACTCGGCGAGCTGGTCGTCGCGGTCCACGGCGCCGACGGTGAGCGCCGAGTCCGCGGCGGCCGGACTGCCCACGAGGTAACCGGAGTTGCCTGAGGCGACCACGAACAGCGCGCCGGTCTCGGCGGTGAGCCGGTTGACCGCCTGGGACATCGGGTCGGTGCCGTCACTCCAGTCCCCGGTGCCGAGGCTCATGTTGACGACGTCGGCGCCGCTGCGGGCCGCCCACTCCATCCCCGCGATGATCCACGACTCCTGGCCGCCGCCGAAGTCGTTGAGCACCTTGCCGTTCAGCAGCCTCGTGTCCGGCGCGACGCCCTTGTACGTGCCGCCGGACGCCGCACCGCTGCCGGTGATGATCGACGCGACGTGCGTGCCGTGCCCGAAGTGGTCGTCCGCGTCCCCGGCGTCGCTGAAGTTCTGCGCCCCCGTCACCGCGTCCGCGAGATCCGGGTGCGACACGTCGATCCCGGTGTCCAGCACGGCGACCGTCGTGCCCGCACCCGTGTGACCTGCGGCCCAGGCCGCCGGCGCGCCGATCTGCGGCACCGAGTGGTCGAGGCTCGCCCGCACCGGGCCGTCCAGCCAGACGTGCTCGGCTGTCCTGGCGGTCGCCCAGAACGTGGCCGACCGGTCGGCCGACACGGCGGTGGCACCCATGGCGGGCAGCTCACGGCTGACCTGCGCACCGGCCGCCCTCGGGGTCCTGCCCCCGAAGTCGACGATCAGCGGCAGCGTGGTCCGCGACGCGTCGTCGTACTTCGCACGGACCAGCTCCGTGACGTCGAACAGCCTCGGGTCGAGCGTTCCCTGTGACAGCGGGGTGACCGCGTCCGAGGGGATCACGTGCGTGTCGCCCTGCTCGTCCTCGCGGGTGAAGAAGGCGATCTGCTCGCGGCCCTTCGCCGCACGCACCGTCACGCCACGCATCCCGCCGAGCGTGACCTTGTCCCCGGTCAGCAGTGTCACGGTCGGGCCGGCACCGGACGCCGCGACAGCCCCCGCGGCATCCGGTGCGGCCCACGCGGACGGCGCGACGACGCCGACCGCGAGCACGGCGGCGAGCAGGCTCGGCAGAGCCCGTTTGTAGATCATCAACCCCTCCAGGCGCCATGCGGTGACTCCTCGCCGGTCACCGCGGCTAGTGATCCATACGTCACTACCTGTTGCCTGGTTGCCCTGCTCACGTTCACAGGTTCGCCTCGGCCGCGGACTCTCGATGTCGCACTCAACAACCGGCCGGTTCGCGGCGTTCTAGTGCCGTGTCCAGGTGGGGAGGGTCGTTTATCCGTGGATCCAGGTGGTCGCTGGCAAGGCGCCGGGAAGCCGCTCGTACCGGGTTGTACTCGGGCTTTCCGGCAACGCCGCCAGCGGCCGCCTGGGCCGCGGAGAAACGTGCCCTCCTCGCCTGGACGCGGCACTAGTGTCGACCCTCATCGAGAAGGAACGGAGTCGCGGTGCTGGACACCTTCGACCGGTTCGCGGCCGATCGCATCGATCGGCTGCTGCGCTTCACCACGGCGCTGACCTGTGACCCACACCTCGCGCAGGACGTGGTGCAGGAGGTACTCGTGCGCGTGCAACACCGCTGGGCGCGGATCGGGCCCATGCCCGGGCGCGACCAGTACGTCCGCCGCATGATCGTCAACGAGTACCTGTCGTGGCGGCGCAGGAAGGCGTCGAGAACCGTGGCCGCCACGCACAGCACGCTGGACGCCCTCGGTACGCCGACCGCCGACCCGGCCACGGGCTACGCCGAACGGGAGGCCATGCGTGGCCACATCGCCCGGCTGCCGCGCAAACAGCGGGCCGCACTGATGCTCCGCTACTACTGCGACCGCGACGACGCCGAGATCGCCGACCTGCTCGGCTGCTCGACCGGCACGGTCCGCAGCCACATCTCACGCGCGCTCAGCACGCTGCGCGCCACCCACCAGCACGCCGTGCGGGAGGCACTGTCATGACCAACGACCGCACAGAACAGCTGATCAGGGACGCCTTCGCCGACGAGGCGGCACACGCCGTCGACTCGCGGGAGGTGCTCGCCGCCGTGCGTGGCAGGAAGCCGCGCCGGTCCTACGGGCTCGTGCTCGCCGCCGCGGCCGTCGTGGTGGTGGTCGCCGCCGTCGCGACCTTCGTGGTGCCGAAGGTGTTCCGGGAGAGCACGCCGGCCGCGACGCAGCAGCACCAGCAGGCCACCGACGCGATCACGCCGACCAACGTGCTGGTCGTCGGCACGGACGCGAACGACTACACGGACTCGATCGTGCTGGTCCGCCTCGCCGAGGACGGCACGACCAGTGTGATCTCGCTGCCGCGTGACTCGTGGGTGTCCTCGGCGGGCACCATGACCAAGCTCAACCAGGTCTACAAGAACTCCGGCATCGACGGTCTGGCGGCGGCGGTCGGCGACCTCACCGGCGCCCCGGTCGACCACTGGGCCGTGGTCGACACGACGGCGGTCGCCGACCTCGCCGACGCGGTCGGCGGCGTCGAGGTCTGCCTTCGTCGGGCCACGTCCGACCTCTACTCCGGCGCGGACTTCGTGGCAGGCAGGCAGGTCATCTCCGGCGACGCGGCGCTGCCGTTCGTCCGGCAGCGGCACGGGCTGCCGCACGGCGACCTCGACCGGGTCGTCCGCCTGCAGGTCTTCCTGCGTTCCGCGTTGGCCAAGGTGACCGTGCGGCAGCTGCCAGCGCTGCTCGACGCTGTCGGGGACCACGTCAGGATGGATCCCGGCCTGGACGCGATCGGCTTCCTGCAGGACGTGCTCCAGGGCGGCAAGCTGCGCTACGCCACGATCCCGGTCGGGGACGTCGACTTCCAGACCCCGGAGAGCGGCTCGGCGATCGAGGTCGACCCGGCGCAGGTCAGGCAGTTCGTCACGGACCTGCCGAGCACGCCACCGGCGAGCGGCGGCCTGCCCTGCGTCAACTAGCCGGCCCCGCTGAACGCACTGAAGGACGCCTTCGTAACGCTGGGCGTAAGGAAGGCGTCCTTCAGTGCGGTTGGGCCGCTCAGCCCATGTGGGGGTAGCCGTGCTCGGTCGGCGGGACGAACGTCTCCTTGACCGAGCGCGGGCTCACCCACCGCTGCAGGTTGTAGATCGAGCCCGCCTTGTCGTTGGTGCCGGAGCCCCGGCTGCCGCCGAAGGGCTGCTGCCCGACGACCGCGCCGGTCGGCTTGTCGTTGACGTAGAAGTTGCCCGCCGCGAACCGCAGGGTCCGGTGGGCCTCCTCGATCGCGGCCCGGTCGGTCGCGAACACCGCGCCGGTCAGCGCGTACGGGGTCGAGGTGTCGGCCAGCTCCAGCACCTTGCCGTAGTCGCCGTCGTCGAACACGTGCACCGCGAGGATCGGCCCGAACCACTCGGTGGTGAACACCTCGTTCGTCGGGTCGGAGCCGAGCAGGACCGTCGGCTGGACGAAGTAGCCGACCGAGTCGTCCGCGGTGCCGCCGGTCAGGACCTCGAGTGTCGAGGTCGCCGACGCCGTCAGCAGCACGCCCTTGTGCTTGGCGAACGCCCGCGCGTCGATGACCGCGCCGCCGAAGTGGCCGAAGTCAGTGACGTCCCCGAAGGACAGCGACTTCGTGACGTCGACCAGCTGCTCACGCACGCCGCTCTCCCACAGCGACCGGGAGATGTAGGCACGCGAGGCCGCCGAGCACTTCTGGCCCTGGTACTCGAACGCGCCGCGCACGAGCCCGGTGACCAGCGACGCGGGGTCGGCCGAGCGGTGCGCGATCACGAAATCCTTGCCGCCGGTCTCGCCGACGATCCTCGGGTAGGACCGGTACGTGTCGAGGTTGTCGGCCATGAGGCGCCACAGGTGCTTGAACGTCTTCGTGGAGCCGGTGAAGTGCAGGCCCGCGAAGTCCGGGTCGGCCATCGCGACCTCGCTGACCGCGGCGCCGTCGCCGGTGACCATGTTGATCACCCCGGGCGGCAGGCCCGCGGCCTCCAGCAGGCGCATCGTGAAGTGAGCGGCGAGCTGCTGGGTCGGCGACGGCTTCCACACGACCGTGTTGCCCATGAGCGCGGGCGCGGTCGGCAGGTTGCCCGCGATGGCCGTGAAGTTGAACGGCGTGATCGCGGTGACGAACCCGTCGAGCGGCCGGTGGTCGAAGCGGTTCCAGATGCCGGGGCTCGAGCCGGGCTGCTCGGCGAGGATGCGGCGCGCGAACTCGACGTTGTACCGCCAGAAGTCGATCAGCTCGCAGGCGCTGTCGATCTCGGCCTGCTGCACGGACTTCGACTGCCCCAAGACGGTCGCGGCGTTGAGAGTGTCGCGCCACGGCCCCGAGAGCAGGTCAGCGGCACGCAGCAGCACGGCGGCACGCTCGTCGAACGGCAGCTCCCGCCAGGCGGGCGCGGCCTGCTTGGCCGAGGCGACCGCGTCGGCGACGTCCTTTGCGGTGGCGTGCGCGGTGACGCCGAGCACGTGCCGGTGGTCGTGCGGCTGGACCACGTCGATCGGGTCGCCGCCCGCCATCCGCCGCTCGCCGCCGACGGTCATGGTGAGCTCGTGACGCTCATCCTCCAGCTCGGCGATCCTGCGCCGCAGTGACTCGGTCTCGGCACTGCCCGGCCGGTACGTGCGAACCGGCTCGTTGACCGGCACGGGGACGGACGAAACGGCGTCCATGGTGTGGCGCCTCCTGCTTCTCTCAAGGCTTGTGGCTTACCGTCCATCCTGTCACGAGTCGTCGGGCCACCACCCCGTCAGCGCCGTCACCTCGGCGTCGAACAGCGACCCGGGATCGACCCCGATCAGGGTGAGCTGACCGGCGGTCTCGAGGCTGAGGTGGCCGTGCAGCCGCGACCACGCGACGAGCCCCCAGTGCAGCTGCCGGGGTGTCAGGTCGCCGTAGGACATCCGCTCGCCCCACGCCCTGAGCTGTCCCGCGAGCTTCCCCCTGCCGGGTGGCGCACTGTCCTCGCCGACAGCGGACAGCAACGCGGCCATGCTTCGGCTCGCTGCCGCCAACGTGTGCTCCGGTGCCTCGTAGCCGGGGATCGGGGTGCCGAAGAGCAGCAGGTACCGGTGCGGTGCCGCGAGCGCCCACGCACGCATGGCGTGCGCGCCCGCCCGCAGCCTGGCCGCCGGGGTTTCCACGTCGGTGATCGCCCGTTCGAGGGTGTCGGCCAGGTCGTGGTAACCGTCGGAGATCAACTCGGTCAGCAGCGCGTCGCGGTTGGCGAAGTAGCGGTACAGGGCCGGGCCGGTTACCCCCATCCGCTTGCCGATGGCGTTCACGGAGACGCCCGCAACGCCGTGCTCGGCGAGCTGCTCCAACGCGATGCGCTTGACCTCCTGCCGGGTCTGCTCCCGGTAGGCCTGCCGTCGGTCCACGTGCCACTCCGTCCGCTTGACAACCGAAGTCTAACACCCTCTAATTAGAGTTAGAACCTCTAACAGAAGGAGCGGGACGATGGAGATCGTGCTGACCGGCAGGGGCGGACCCGAGATGCTGCGGACCGACGACACGGACGCACCGGGGCCCGGCAAGGGCCAGGTGCGGGTTCGGGTGCTCGCGAGCGGCGTGAGCTTCGCGGAGGTGCAGATGCTGGGGCACCGCTACCCGATGCAGCCGAAGTACCCGTTCGTGCCGGGTTACGACCTGGTGGGCGAGGTGACGGCGGTCGGGCAGGACGTGTCCGGCGTGGCCGTCGGCGACCGGGTGGCGGCGCTGATGGTGACCGGCGCGTGGCGCACGCACGTGCTGGTGCCCGCGAACCGGCTGGTCCCCGTGCCGGACGGCCTCGACTCCGGGGTGGCAGCGGCGGCGACCATGAACGGTGTGACCGCGTGGCAGATGGTGCACGAGACCGCGCGTGTGCGGCAGGGGCAGACCGTGCTGGTGCACGGCGCGTCGGGCGGCGTCGGCACGCTGCTGGTGCAGCTCGCGGTCGCGGCGGGCGCACGGGTGCTCGGCACAGCGTCGAAGGGCAAGCACGACGCGGTCCGCGCGCTCGGGGCCGAGCCGATCGACTACCGCGAGGACGTCGCGGCCGCGGTCCGCGCGCTCGCCCCGAAGGGCGTGGACGCCGTGTTCGACCACCTGGGCGGGGACAGCCTCGCCCAGTCGTACGCGCTGCTGGCAGACGGCGGCATCCTGGTCAACTACGGCTCCGCGTCGACCCTGAAGGACGACAACCACTGGGCGGTGCCGTACGTGCGGACCATGGGCCGCTTCGCGGGCTGGTGGCTGGGCAGGCTCGCCGGCCGGGCACGTGGCCGCAGGGCGAGCTTCTACTACGTCAAGCCCAACGCGTCGTTCAACCGGGCGCTGCCGGAGGTGTACCGGCTGGTCTCGGCGGGCACGCTGACCCCGGCCATCGAGACGCGGCTGCCGCTGGAGGACGCCGCGGAGGGCCTGCGGATGCTGCTGGCGGGCGGGGTGACGGGCAAGATCGTGCTCGAGGCCTCAGCTCACTGAGTGCCGCGGCGCACGAGGTCGAAGCACAGCACGGCCGCCGCGCTCGCCACGTTGAGCGACTCCACCCCACCTGCCATCGGGATCGACAGCAGGCCCGTGACCAGCCGCCGGACCTCCTCGCTCACCCCGTCGGTCTCGCCGCCCAGCACGTAGGCCGCCCGGCGCGGCAGCTGCGCGTCGAACAGCGACTGGCGGGCGTCGCCTGCCAGCGCGTACAGCGGGTAACCGGCGTCGCGGAGCGCGCGGCAGGCCTCCTCGGCCGTGTAGCAGCGCAGGATCGGCGCGTGGAAGGCCACGCCCGCGGAGGCCTTCACCACCAGCGGGTCGATGCTCGCCACACCACGCCTCGGCACGACGATCCCCTCGACGCCCGCCGCCGTGGCGGTCCGCAGGATCATGCCGACGTTCGCCGGCGTGGTGACCCCGTCGAGCACGAGCACCCTGGCAGGCCGCCTCGCGAGTGCGTCGTCGAGCCTGCGCATGCGCGGCGCGACGACGTCCGCGAGCACGCCCTGGTCCTGCTTGCCGTTGCCTGCCAACACCTTCACCCGGTGCGCACTCGCCCGCTCGACCCGCACGGACCGCGCGCCCGCCGCGTCGATGATCTCCTTCGCGGCGGCGCCCCTGGCGTTGTCGGCGAGGATGACCTTGTCCACGTCGAGCCGCCGGTCGGCGAGCGCCTCCAGCACGGGCTTGCGACCGAACACGGTCACGAACCGGTCCTTCGGTGATTGGCCTGCCACGGAGGAAGAGCATGTCACGTGCGCGGGCGCGGGGTGTGTCAGGATCTACTGCCGTGAGGGTCTACATACCGGCGACGGTGTTGCTGCTGCGCACGCTGAACGCCGCGGGGGAGCTGTCCGCGGTGAACGGCACGGCGTTCGCGCTGACCCCGATGCTGCGCGAGTCCTATGCCTCCGGCACGTCCGAGGAGCTGGAGTACGCCGCCATGCTCGAGGCGGCCCGCGCGTCGCTTCGCCTGCTGGAGGCGGACCTCGAGCTGGACCCCGAGCTGGTGCTGCCGAGGCGGGCCGTGGTGTCGGCGGACGTCGACGGCGCCACCCTGCGACCGGACCTGGACTACGCGGTGGTCAAGCTCGCGGGGCCGGTGCAGCTGAAGCAGGTCGCGGCCATCCACCTGGACACCTCGGACGCGGAGGAGGCGGTGCGGGCGGCGGCCGCCGCGATCGACGCGGCCGACCTCGGCGACGCCGACGCGGAGTTCGCGCTCGGTGAGGCGGAGGACCACGAGCTCGCGTGGTACTCGCCGGAGGAGCTGCCGTTCCTGCTGGAGCTGCTGTAGGCGTCAAGCCGAATCCGATTCACCAATTCCTCCCGTTTGTCTACGTGCCGACGCCATTCGCCGTACCCGGATGTTGCTTGCAGACGAGTCGCTTGACAGTGGTGTGACTGCCTTACCAAGGTGAGTCGTTCTGGCGGCCATGGGGGTACGCGTGCGCGTCCAGGTGCTCGGGCCCGTACGGGCCTGGCGGAACGGTCGGGAGCTCGATCTCGGGCCACCCGGCCGTCGTGCGGTGCTCGGTTTCCTCGTGCTGGCCAGGGGACGTGCCCTGCCGAGGACCGAGTTGGTCGACGCGTTGTGGGGCAGCAGACCACCGCCGAGCGCGACGAACATCATCCAGACCCACGTCAAGCACCTTCGGCGGATGCTCGACCCGGAGCGCGACGCCTACGCCCGCAGCCAGAGCCTGCCGACGGTCGGCGAGGGCTACGCGCTGCGGGTGCCGCCCGACCACGTCGACCTGGAGCGGTTCCACGGCCTCGTGCGGACCGCGGACGAGACGCAGCGCGCAGACCGGCACGAGCAGGCGGCGACGGCGCTCGCGGAGGCGCTGCGGCTCTGGCACGGGCCGCCGATGGCCGACCTGCCCGCGTTCTCGTCGCACCCCGCGGTGCTCGCCCTGGTGGCCGCGCGGCGGGACGCGGTGCTGGCGTACGCGCGGGTGATGATCGAGACCGGCCGCGCGGCCGACGTGTCGGCGGCCGTCGCCGAGGAGGCGGCCGCACAGCCGCTGGACGAGACGCTCGCGGCCACGCTGATGCGGGTGTACGCGGCGGCGGGCCAGCGGGCCAAGGCGTTCGCCGTGTACGACGCCACCAGGCGCACGCTCGCGACGGAGCTCGGCGTCGACCCGGGCCAGGACCTGGCGGAGGTGCACGCCACGCTGGTCCGGCAGGAACCGCGTGCCGTGCGGCCGAAGGCGGCGCCGGTGCCTGCCGAGCTGCCCGCGGACGTGGCGGGCTTCACCGGCCGGGCCACGGAGCTGTCCGCGCTGGACCGGTTGCTGGCCGAGCCGGGGGCGGGCATGCCGATCTGCGCGGTGTCGGGCACCGCGGGGGTCGGGAAGACGGCGTTGGTGCTGCACTGGGCGCAACGTGTCCGGGACCGGTTCCCCGACGGGCAGCTGTACCTCGACCTGCGCGGCTACGACCCGGACCAGCCGATGCCGGTCACCGAGGCGCTGGCGCGGCTCCTGGAGGCGCTCGGCGTGCCAGGTCACGGCGTCCCGCTGACCGAGGACGGGCGGATCGCCAGGTACCGCACGGAGATCGCCGACCGCCGGATGCTGGTGGTGCTGGACAACGCCGCGTCGGTCGAGCAGGTACGCGGCCTCCTGCCGGGCACCCCGTCGTGTTTCGTGGTGGTCACCAGCCGCGACAGCATGGCCGGTCTCGTCGCACTGCACGGCTCACACCGGCTCGGCCTGGCCCCACTGTCCCCCGACGACGCGAAGACGTTGCTGCACGAACTTGTCGGCGAACGAGCGGCACTGGACCCGGCGGCTGCGGGCGACCTGGTCGAGCAGTGCGCGAGGCTGCCGCTGGCACTGCGGGTCGCCGCGGAGCTGGCCGTGACCCGCGCGGTGACCCCCTTGGCGCACCTGGCGGGCGAGCTGCGGGACCGTCAGCGCAGGCTCCGGCTCCTGAACGCGGGAGGCGACCCGCGGGCGGCGGTGCGGACGGTGCTGTCCTGGTCCTACCGCCACCTTCCCGAGTCGGCGGCACGCCTGTTCCGGGTGCTGGGCCGGCATCCCGGCGCGGACCTGGACGTCCACGCGGCGGCGGCGCTCGCGGGCCTGGCGCCGGAGGACACGCACGAGCTGCTGGACCGGCTGACGCGAGCACACCTGGTGGTCCTGGACTCCCACGGCAGGTACGGCATGCACGACCTGCTGCGTGCCTACGCGGTCGAGCTGTCGGCGGCGATGGACTCCGACGTGGACCGCGCCGCAGGCATGGTCCGCCTGCTGGACCACTACCTGGCGACGACGGCCGCCGCGATGGATCTGTTGTACCCCAAGGAAGGCCGTCACCGAACGGGCACGACACCGCCCGTGGCGGTGGTCCCGCCGGACCCGAGGTCCTGGCTGGACGCGGAACGCCGCAACCTCGTGGCGGCCTGCGCCCACGCGGCGACCCGAGGACTGGCCGGCCACGCGGTGAGCCTCGCGAACACGCTGTACCGCTACCTGGAGGGCGGCCACCACGCGGACGCGTTGGCGGTGCACACCTCTGGCCTGCGTGCGGCGAAGGAGTCCGGCGACCGGGCAGGTGAGGCGCACGCACTGACCAACCTCGGCGCGGTCTACCGGCTGCTGGGCCAGTACGACCCGGCGACGGACCGCCTGACGCAGGCACTGGAACTGCACCGGGCGACCGGCGACCGGCACGGCGAGGCACGGACCCTGTCGAACCTCGGCATCGTCGAGGACCGCCTCGGCCAGTACGAGCCCGCGAGCAGGCACCTGAGTGAGGCACTGGACCGGTACCGGGAACTGGCCAACCCCTACGGCATCGCAGCGGTGCTGACGAACCTCGGCGGCCTGTGCCTCCGGCCGGACAACTACGCGAAGGCGGCCCGGTACCTGACGGAGGCGGCGCAGCTCTTCCGTGAGCTCGGCGACCGCACCGGCGAGGCGTCCGCGCTGTCGAACCTGGGTGACGCGGACATGAACCTCGGCCGCTACCGGCAGGCCGAGAAGCACCTGGACGCGGCGCTGATCCTGTTCCAGGACATGAAACACCGCTACGGACAGGCGATCGCGCTGTCGAACCTTGGCACCGTCCAAACAAGACTCGGCAGGCACGACCTGGCGGTGGAGCAATTGAACGCGGCACTGCTCCTGTTCCGGGAGACGGGTCACCGCTACGGGGAGGCATCGGTGCTCAACAGCCTCGGCGAGGCGCTGCACGCGGCAGGCCTGCCGGAAGCGCTGGCCCACCACACGGCCGCACTGCGCATCGCGACCGAGACCGGTGACAAGGACGAACAAGATCGGGCGAAAACGGCGATGGCGAACCTGACAACAGCTCGCCTGCCGTCCAACTGACGTCCAAATTTCGTCCAAACCGAATCCGTATGGTTCGACTCGCGAGTTCGCGACAGACGACCGTGACGTTCCCCGAATAGGCGGAACTGTTCCCCCACCCCGTTTACCTCGGCTGTTTGATGTGACCAACCACCGGGAGAAACAATGTCGATACTCCGAAGATCACTGATCGCGCTGACGACGACGGCCGCACTCATGCTGACGGCGGTCACGACGGCTCCTGCCGCCCCGGCGAGTGCGCCGAACCCAGTGCTGGCGGCCGCGGCGGCCCGCGTGACCTCCGGCACCGGCACGGCGGCCGACCTGTCGCTGGTCAAGGCCGACCCCGAGCTGGCGAAGGTGGTGGCCGACCCGAGCAGGACGACGGTGACCACCGCCACCAGCCCGAAGCTGGGCCTGAAACAGGCCCCCGGCGCCATCGCCAGCGGCGTGGTGGTCTGCGACAACTGGATCGAGGTGACGGTGACCGCCTACACGGTCCTGGGCTTCGATCTCTTCGTGTGGAAGCACCACGCGGGATTCTGCATCGACGTCCAGGCCGGTGCGGTCACCAGCTGGGAGAACCGCTACGACCAGCTGGTCTACGCGGACCCGACCGTCGAGGCCAAGGAACTGACGGCCAACTCGGCGACCCCGCTTCCCGCCTCGGTCGGCTACTCCACGATGCAGCGCCACCTCCAGCAGTGCGTCCTGACCTACGGCTGCTGGGCCAACTGGTACCCGTGGTCGCAGATAGGCATCGCGGGCAACGGCAACTGGGGCTGGAGCTGGGGCGTCGGCTGACCCCCACACGACGAAGAGGCGCCTCCACCGTTTCGGTGGAGGCGCCTCTTCGTCAGTGGGAACTAGCGCCGGGGGCCCTTCTTGCCCTTCTTCTGGGCATCCCTGGCCGCGGCACGCCGGTCGCGCCGGGTGCCCCCGGTCGCGCCGTCGCCGGACCCGTTCTTGTTGCCGCGGGACTCGACCCCGCCACCCTCGGCGGGCCCGGAGTAGGTGAACCGCTGCTGCTCCTGGGCGGGCCCACCGAGCCCCTTCCCACGCAGGGCCGGCGGGATCCGGTCCTCGGCGGCCTGTCGCTGCGCCGCCTGGGCGGCCTGAGCGGCCTGCGCTGCCTGGGCGGCCCGCTGGGCGCGTGCCTGCTGGGCGGCGGCGGTGGGCAACGCGGCGGCGTCGGAGGGCTCCGGCTCACGCTGCTCGACCGGCAGGTTGAACAGGAAGCTGACGCACTCCTCCTTCAACGCGTCGAGCATCGTGGCAAACATGTCGAAGCCCTCGCGCTGGTACTCGATCAGCGGGTCGCGCTGCGCCATGGCCCGCAGGCCGATGCCCTGCTTGAGGTAGTCCATCTCGTAGAGGTGCTCGCGCCACTTGCGGTCGAGCACCGTGAGCATGACCTGACGCTCCAGCTGCCGCATGGCACCGGGGCCGGCCTTGCTCTCGATGTCGGCCTCGCGCTCGGCGTACGCGTGCTTGGAGTCCTCGACGATGACCTCCTCGAGGTGCTCCCCGGTGAGGTCCTGGCCGTCGGCCTCCATCCGGTCGGTGAGCTCGTCCCACTTGAGCGAGATCGGGTACAGCGACTTCAGCGCCGTCCACAGCTTCTCGTGGTCCCAGTCCTCCGAGTACCCGGCGGTGGTCTCCGCCCGCACGTAGTCGGTCACCACGTCGATGACCATGTTCTCGATCTGGTCGCGCAGGTCCTCGCCCTTCAGCACCCGCTGGCGCTCGCCGTAGATGACCTTGCGCTGGCGGTTCATGACCTCGTCGTACTTGAGGACGTCCTTGCGGATCTCGAAGTTCTGCTGCTCGACCTGGGTCTGCGCGCTCTTGATCGCGCGGGTCACCATCTTCGCCTCGATCGGCTGGTCGTCCGGCACGCGCATCGTCACCATCACGCGCTCGACGAACGCCGCGTTGAACCGCCGCATCAGCTCGTCGTTCAGCGAAAGGTAGAAGCGCGACTCGCCGGGGTCGCCCTGACGGCCGGAGCGGCCACGCAGCTGGTTGTCGATGCGGCGTGACTCGTGCCGCTCGGTGCCCAGCACGTACAGCCCACCGGCCTCGCGGACCGCCTCGGCCTCGGAACGCACGTCCTCGCGGGCCCTCTCGAGCTCGCCGGGCAGGGCGGCCTTCCACTCGTCCGGCGTCTCCACCGGGTCGAGGCCCCGCTCACGCAGCCGGTTCTCCGCCAGGTGGTCGGGGTTGCCGCCGAGCACGATGTCGGTACCGCGGCCCGCCATGTTCGTCGCGACCGTGACCGCGCCCCGGTGGCCGGCCTCGGCGACGATCGCCGACTCCTTCTCGTGGTGCTTCGCGTTCAGCACGTTGTGCGGGATGCGGCGCTTGACCAGCAGTTTCGACAGGTACTCGGAGCGCTCGACCGACGTGGTGCCGACCAGGACCGGCTGGCCCTTCTCGTGCCGCTCGGCGATGTCGTCGGCGACCGCCTCGAACTTCGCCTCCTCCGACTTGTAGATCAGGTCGGAGCGGTCGATGCGGACCATCGGCCGGTTCGTCGGGATCGGGGTCACGCCGAGCTTGTAGGTGCCCTGGAACTCCGCGGCCTCGGTCTCGGCGGTACCGGTCATGCCGGAGAGCTTGTTGTAGAGGCGGAAGTAGTTCTGGAGGGTGATCGTGGCGAGAGTCTGGTTCTCGGCCTTGATCTCGACCTTCTCCTTGGCCTCGATGGCCTGGTGCATGCCCTCGTTGTAGCGGCGGCCCGCCAGGATGCGGCCGGTGAACTCGTCGACGATCAGGACCTCGCCGTCGCGGACGATGTAGTCCTTGTCGCGCTTGAACAGCTCCTTGGCCTTCAGCGCGTTGTTCAGGTAGCCGACGAGCGGGGTGTTGGCCGCCTCGTACAGGTTCTCGATGCCGAGCTGGTCCTCGATGAGCTCCACGCCCTGCTCGGTGACGCCGACGGTCCGCTTGCGCTCGTCGACCTCGTAGTGCGTGTCCTTCTTCATCATCGGCGCCATCCGCGCGAACTCGGTGTACCAGCGCGAGGACTGGTCGGCAGGGCCGGAGATGATCAGCGGCGTGCGCGCCTCGTCAATGAGGATCGAGTCCACCTCGTCGACGATGGCGAAGTTGTGACCGCGCTGCACCATGTCGTCCAGCGTCCAGGCCATGTTGTCGCGCAGGTAGTCGAAGCCGAACTCGTTGTTCGTGCCGTAGGTGATGTCGGCCCGGTAGGCGCGGCGGCGCTGCTCCGGGGTCATCTCCGAGAGGATCGCGCCGACCTCGAGACCGAGGAAGCGGTGGATGCGGCCCATCCACTCCGCGTCACGTTTGGCCAGGTAGTCGTTGACCGTGACCACGTGCACGCCGTTGCCCGAGATGGCGTTGAGGTACGCGGGCAGGACCGCGGTCAGGGTCTTGCCCTCACCGGTGCGCATCTCGGAGACCTTGCCGAGGTGGAGCGCGGCGCCACCCATGAGCTGCACGTCGAAGTGCCGCTGGCCCAGGACCCGCTTCGCGGCCTCCCTGGTCACCGCGAACGCCTCGGGCAGCAGGTCGCCGAGGACGTCCTCGTCGGACTCGCCCTCCGGCAGGTCGGGATCGCGGTCGGCGTCGTAGCGCTTGCGGAACTCGTCGGTCTTCGCACGCAGCTGGGCATCCGTCAGGTCGACGACGGAGTCCTCGAGATCGTTGACCTCGTCGACGATCCGCTTCAGATGCTTGAGCGTCTTGCCCTCGCCCGCTCGGAGTATCCGGGACAGCACCATCAGGTCAACCTCGCTAGCTGGATCGTCGCGCGCTTGTGTTGGGCGAGTCGATTCACCCAGTGCCCATCGTAGGCCGTCCCGGATGCGGAGTGCCGATGCCTTCGCCAGGCCTGTGGACAACTCGGGCATGCGAAAGCCCCCGAGCCTGCGACTCGGGAGCATTTCGCGTGTCGGTGGAGCGTGTTCAGGCGGTTCGCGTCAGACCAGCCTGATCACGCCGTAGTCGAAGCCCCTCCTGCGGTAGACCACGCTCGGCTGTCCGCATTCGGCGTCCTGGAAGAGGAAGAAGTCGTGCCCGACCAGCTCCATCTGGTAAAGAGCCTGGTCGACGGTCATGGGGGTGGACGTGTGCTCCTTCTCGCGGACGATGCGGCCGGGCAGGTCGTCGTCCTCTGCGCTCTCCCAGCGCTGCGCGGGCACCTCGGGAAGACCGGTGGACTGCTCCGTCTCCGTTCGCGCGGGTAGTACCGCTGTTTGCGCGCGCCCATTGGTGGCGGGTGGCGCGGCAAGCTGTGTGGCGGCGGAGGCGGTGGCCTCCGCGACCGAGGTCTGGCCTCTGCGCCCGTAGTGGACGCGGCGACGGTCGTGGAGCTTGCGGAGACGGTTCTCCAACTTCGCGACGGCGGCGTCGAGTGCGGCGTAGAAGTCGCCGGCGCAGGCCTCCGCCCGTACGGCGGGTCCCCTGCCCTTGCCCGTGATCTCGACGCGCTGGCAGTTCTTCGACTGCCTGCGGTTGGGCTCGTGGAACAGTTCCACGTCGAAACGGATCACCTTGCGGTCGTAGCGTTCGAGCCTGGTCAGCTTTTCCTCGACGTGCACTCGGTAGTGGTCGGGCACCTCGACGTTGCGGCCTTTAACGACGATGTCCATACACAACCTCCCTCGCCAACAGCGAGATAGTGGGTGTACAACGGCGCCGGACAGTTCTGGGGTCCATGTTGGTCGGTGGACGGCCAGAAAGGGGCTTGAGGGGACTCCCCGCCTCAGCGCTCCTCCGGCGCCAGGGGCATGGCTGCTCGCCTCCTCCCTGCGGAAACCGGGAAAGCTGATGCCGAGACGTTATCCCGCGTTGTGCCTTTGCAAAAGCCCCTGCGGGGGGCGAACTTGCCGGTCCCACCAGCGTTACTGAGCGCGACGCGGTTCCCGCGCCCGCCCCGCGCCTCGCCCGCGGGAGACACGAACCGCGTTCCGCCGTCCCGACCAGGCACAGTGGGCCTACTTTCCAGTCGGTTCAGCGCCTTTGACATACCCGCCCAACGATCTTCCGATGATCGAAGTTCCCCTCCGAAGTTCACCCGGTCGGGGGTATGAACCCTGTTCACGTGGCGAAACTCCACTTTGTGTGTCCAACCAACCCGTTCCTCGCGCGGCTCCCGGGAGGCGGTTGTCGGTGGACGCGGGCACAATACGACCATGCGTTCGATACTGGACCTCGTCCTCCCCGACCACTGCGCAGGCTGCGACCTCCCCGGCACGCCGTGGTGCCCGGCCTGCGCCCGCTCGCTCGGTGTCGTGCGGGTACCCCGCCCCGGCCTTCGCCATGCGTACGCGTTGACCGGGTACACGGGCCCGGCCCGGCGGGCAGTGTTGGCCTACAAGGAAAAGGGCCGTCACCGACTGTCCGGGGTGCTCGGTGGCGCACTGGCCGCCGCCCTCCCGACGATCCGGGCGGGGCCGTTCACGCTCGTTCCGGCGCCGTCGCGCCCGTCCGCCGCCAGGGCCCGCTACGGCCAGCACATGGTGGCGGTGGCACGCGCGTGCGCGCTGGCCCTGACGCGGGCGGGCCACCAGGCCTCGGTGGCTCCCGTGCTGCGGCTGTCGGGCCGCGCCAGGGACTCGGTCGGCCTCGACCCGAGGGCCCGGGTGGCCAACCTCAGTGGCCGGCTGCGGACCTCGGGCCCCGGTCCGCCGTCAGCCGTCCTGCTCGACGACGTGATCACCACCGGCGCGACCGCGGTGGCCTGCGTGGCCGCCCTGGCCGCGGCGGGCACGAGACAGACGACCGTCCTGGCGTTCACCGCCACGGCCTGAAGGAAGGACCCATGACCCTCCCACCGAAGGAAGTGATCGCCGTGTAGCCCGTCAGCCCGGGTAGAACGGGATCGCGGTCGACCCCTGGCCGTTCTGCAGCTGGCGCCAGACCTGTCCGAGCCCGGGAGCGACGAGCACCGCGGCGTTGTCGGTGACGACGACATCGCGCTCCGGTGCCGCCGTCACCGAGTGCATCGGGAACTGCAGGTTGTTCGAGTCGAAGGTGTCGATCATCAGTCCGTCCACCGACAGGCGGAGCACCGGAAGGTCCGTCTGACCGGTCACGACGACGAGGGTGTGCTGGTTGAGCCAGTCCACCCCCACGGCACTGATGATCATCCTCGGCTGGAGGGTGCGCGGCAGGGAGAGGCTCACCGAGTCCTTGTCGCGCACGACGGCGGTGACGACCAGCTTCCCGCTGGCCGTGACGATCGCCGCGCGGGTGCCGTCCCGGGACAGGCGCAGCTCACGGATCGGCCCGAAGCTGTCCAGCGACGACGCGTTGACCTCGACCGACTTCCAGGTCTCGTCGCCGGCACGGACGATGCGGACGACGTTGCCGTCCTCGACGGTCCACACCTCGCTCGCGTCCTGGCCCTCGGCCGTGGACACGCGCCAGGTGGGTCTGGTCATGGTCGTCGCGTCGAGGTTGATCTCCTGCAGCGGCTGGCCGTAGGCGCCGACCCGCAGTCGGAGCTTGTCGCCGACCTGGGTGACGACCGCGAGCTGACCGCCGTCGATGGACTGTGCCGCGCTCACGACGTCGTACTCGCCGTTACCCGCCGGGCCGGGGACCGACTTGCCGTCGAGCAGCGTGCGCAGTCTGCCGCCCGAGCTCACCAGCCCCGGCTGGTCCGGGCTCGGCTTGGTCGACGCGTCGTACTGCTTGATGTCACCCGGTCGCCAGTCGCCGTGGCCCTGGATGAGGTCCTGTCCGTCGCCCTTGATGCGCAGCCTGCTGTAGGTCACGCTCTGCATCGTCAGGACGATCTGGGCGGCGATCAGCTCACGCTGTTCCTCGCTCTTGTCGCCCAGCGGGACCAGGTCGACGACCAGGGTGCCGTCGGAGTCGGGCACGACGTTGGTGCGTGCGCCGACGCCCTTCAGCGGGGAGACGACCGAGCTGCGCATCGAGTCCGACGGGCCGCTGAGCAGCACGGCGATCACCCGCGTCGGCAGGCCCTCCTCGGGCTCGGCGGCGACGTAGCGCTGGTCGGGCACGGTGATGCGCAGGTCCGGGTCGAAGAAGTACAGGGTGACGGGCCGGTAGCTGATGTTGAAGTCGGCCAGTGGCACGTACACGTGGTCCGGCGGCACGTCGATGCGCCACTGTCCCTTGTCCCGCACGACGCCGACCCGGTACGTGTTCTCGTTGATCGACGGGATGAACGCGTTGTCCTGGCCGAGGCGGCCGAGCTCGGTCACCCGCAGTATCACCGTGACGCGGGTGTCCTCGACGCCGCCCTGGTCCTCGCCGGACTGCCGTTGGTCCTGGTTCTGCTGCGGGACGGTGCCGAACGTGTCGTGGATGATCGTCGGCTTTTCCTCGCTCTTCCACGCCGACTGGCCCTTGGCCGTCAGGTACTGCCTGGCCGCGTCGGGGTTGCCGGACCTGCGGACGAACTCGCGCACGAGGTCGAACGCGTTGAGGTTGGGCGTCGGTGGCTGCTGGACGGCCTCGGTGGGCTGCTGCTGGTCGTCGCGCACCGCGTGCGGTGTCGACTCCTCCGGGATGTTCGCGCACCCTGCCACGAGCAGCAGGGCGGCGAGCAGCAGTGCGGCGTAGGCACGGCGCCTCATGACGCCACCTCGTCCGCTTCGATGCGCCGGAACGCTCCGCAGGTTCCGCTGATAGGACTACCTTCGTTCATGGCCGGGACCTCCGGGGAACGCTTGCTTCGCTTGTCCTGCGAGGACTGTCATGAGACGGCGTCCCTGGAG
>NZ_SOCP01000006.1 GCF_004364325.1 Actinophytocola oryzae
AAGGCGTCCGCTACGACGAGAACATTCACATTCGCAACCGCTCCAAGGCCCTTCAACCGCCCACAGCGGCCTGAGGTTGACAGAAGGTGTCTCATGACGCGACCTTTCCCACCAGGTGTGCCACGGAGTTGCGCAGCGCGTCGAGGCCTCGGGCCGTCTGGCTCTTGACCGTGCCCTCCGAGCAGCCCATGACCTCGGCCGCCTCGGCGACGGACAGCTCGTCGAAGTACCGGAGGACCAGCACCGCGCGTTGCCGGGGCGGCAACCGCAGCAGGCCCCGGTGGACGAGGTCCTGTGCCCACAGCCGGTCGGGGCTGTCCGAGGGGCCGCGTGCGTCGTCGTGGTGTTCCGGCACGTCGGCTGCCGACTGCTCGGACCGCCGCCACGGCCTGCGCTTCTCGTCGAGCCAGGTGCGCAGCAGGACCGTCCGGCTGTAGTTGACGAGGCTCTCGTCCTTCTCGACGCGGGTCCAGGATCGGTAGATCTTGATCAAAGCCGTCTGCATCAGGTCCTCCGCGAGGTGCCAGTCGCCGCAGTACAGGTACGCCGACCTGCGCAGTCGGGCGGCGTGCCCGACCGCGAACCGGCGAAAGCTCTCCTCGTCGGACTGCCGCATGCGCCCCCTTCCGCCAGTTACCCACGACGAGCGGTGCCTCAGGGTTGCAACGACTCCCGCAGCATGCGGTGGGCGACGGCGCGGGGGTCGGGCTCCACCTCGATCAGCGCGTTGACCACGGCGCCGTCCACCAGCGCGATGAGCTGTTCGAGCCTGCGTTCGTCCGTAGCCATGCCGGTCCTGGCGAGGACCTCCTGCAGCAGCCCGCGCAGCTCGGTGCCGAGCGTGCGCATCAGTGGCCGCAGGTACGGGCGGCGGAACGTGGCGACCAGGCGTTCGTAGCGGAGCAGGACCAGCTCGGCATCGCGGTCGCCTGCCGGCGGCCCGAGCAGCTGGTCGAGGATCAGGTCGATCGTCGAGTCGAGGTCACGCCGTTCGGCGGGCAGGGCCGCGAGCATGGCTCGGCCTCGGTCCAGCTCACCCCTGGCGTGGTGCGCGACGGCGGCGGTGACCAGGTCGTCGAGCGAGTCGAAGTAGTAGGTCGTCGAGGCGAGCGGCAGGTCGGCGCGCTCGGCGACGGCCCGGTGCCGGACGGCCTCGAAGCCGCCCTCGACCAGCAACGCCGCCGCGGCCGCCACGAGCGACTGGCGACGCCGCTCGCCCTTGGGAGTGCTGGCGGCCGTCATGCGGAAAATCGTACGGCTCAGTAGATCCTGGCCACCGCCGTGGCGAACCGAGAGAGGTCCGAGGCGTAGGGGACGGTGTCGTCCGGTGAGTCCGGCGTACTCGCCACGAGCACCAGCAGCCCCCCGGTGGTCGTCGCGGTGGCCTTCGCGCCGTCCCCACCCGAGTCGGTCGCCGCCGACGTGTCACGCGGCATGAGGATCACGCTGATCTCGCCGTCCGGGAGAGGGAACGCCGCACCCCGGGCACCGGGCGGACAGGCAACGGACACCGGAACGGCGTCGTCGACCTTGATGTTGGCGGCGGCCGGGAGCTCGCCCGCGAGGGCAGCAGCGAGCTCCCGGTCCACCTGTTCGCACCCACTAGGAGTGCCGGCGGGCCCCGCAGGCCCGCCATTCCCATCCGAAGAGCCCCCCTGCTTGGGCGTCTCCGGCGGGAAGTTTCGTTCGCCACGCTCCGTCTGCGCGGCAGCATCACTGCCCTCGTCTGGTAACTCGTATGGAGCAGCGTTTCCGTTACCGGGAGCCGCGTCACTTTCCGCACTTGTTACTTCCGAGGGCGAGCCCGCCCCTGTCCACAATGCCACGCCGATCGCCGCGGCGCCCGCCAGTACGGCCACACCAAAGGCGGAACCTGCGAGTAACCCGTTCCGGCGACGCTGGCTCTGGCGTGCTGACTCACGGGTGACGTCGGCGTGCGTGAAGGTCGGCGGCGGGGTCTCCGCGACCACGTCTCTGAGCAGCTCAGCGAGCTTCTTCTCATCCATTCCGCCACCTCCTCCGTCGCTCACGAGGCTGACCTCAGGTCGTCCAGCGTGCCCCCGAGCGCCTCCCGCAACGCGGTCAGGCCCCTGGCCGTCTGGCTCTTCACCGTGCCCTCCGAGCACTTGAGCGCCGTGGCGGTCGCCGCGACGTCCAGGCCCTCGAGGAACCGCAGGACGAGCACCGCGCGCTGGCGCGGCGGCACTGCCCGCAGGCCGTCGAGCAGCGCGGACCTGGTCGCCACGGAGTCGCCGAGCTCGCCGTCCGGTAACGGCGTCTCCGGCAGCTCCTCGACGAACCGTTCCCGTCGCCAGGGGCGCCGGGACTCGTCGATCACCGCACGCACCAGCGTCCTGCGAACATAGGCGTCCAGGGCCCCGCGGTCCCGGATCTTGCGCCATCGCCGGTGCAACGCGACGAACGCGGTCTGCGCGAGATCGTCCGCACGGTGCCAGTCACCGCACAGCAGGTACGCGGACCTCCGCACGGCGTCTCGCCGAGCCGCGAAGTACTCCGCGAAGTCCTCCTCGTCGCGCTGCTCCACGCGGGCTCTCTCTGCTCGTCGTCTGCACTGCCGGGACGGAACGTGTCGGCTCTAAGGTTGCACGAACCTCCACTGTGACGTACGCCACCCCCTTCGAGGCACGCGGGGCACTGGTGAGGATCGGTCCGGCCCGGTGTGGTGTGATCAGATCGTGACCAAGGTGCGGGAGATCGATCTTCGTTCGGACACGCTCACACAACCGGACGAGCCGATGCGGCTCGCCATGTCGCACGCCGAGGTCGGCGACG
The DNA here is from genome assembly GCF_004364325.1 of Actinophytocola oryzae. Lineage (GTDB taxonomy): Bacteria > Actinomycetota > Actinomycetes > Mycobacteriales > Pseudonocardiaceae > Actinophytocola > Actinophytocola oryzae. The sequence continues at coordinate 2,794 of NZ_SOCP01000006.1, forward strand.
ACGTGCTCGACCGAGATCCCACGATGCGTGCGCTGGAGGAGCGTGCTGCCGGGCTGCTCGGCGTCGAGGCCATGCTCTGGGTGCCGACCGCGTCCATGGGCAACGTCATCGCGTTGATGTCGCACCTGAGCAGAGGCGACCGGTTCCTCGCGCCGAAGCTCGCCCACGTGGTGGAGAACGAGCTGGGCACGGCTTCCTGGCTGGCTGGCGGTCTGCCCGAGGCCGTCGAGTGGGGCGACTGGCCCGGCAGGCTGCCCGTCGAGGCGGTGCGGACGGCCGCGCGGACCGGGCCCTACCACGCACTCCGCACGACGCTGCTGTGCCTGGAGAACACGCACAACGGCGCCGGAGGGACGGTCACCCCGCCCGACGAGCACGCGAAGCTCGTCGCGACGGCGCGTGACGTCGGCCTGCGGGTTCATCTGGACGGGGCGCGCCTGTGGCACGCGTCCGTGGCGCTGTCCGTGCCGCCCGCGGCACTGACGGTCGGGGTCGACACGGTGCAGGTGTGCCTGAGCAAGGCGCTGGGCGCGCCGATGGGTGGTCTCGTCGGCGGCTCGGCCGCGTTCGTCACCGAGGCACGCAGGCTGCGGAAGATGCTGGGCGGCGGTGTGCGACAGGGCGGCGTGGTCGCGGCGGCGGGGCTGGTCGCGCTGGACCGGATCCCCGAGCTCGCCGAGGACCACGCGAAGGCCCGTCAGCTCGCCGCCGGGCTCGCCGAACTCGGCTGGGAGGTCGACGAGCCCGAGACGAACATCGTGCTGGCCGGCACGCCGGACGCGGAGGCCTCGCTGGCCGCGCTCGCGAAGATCGGCGTCCTCGGCGTCCCCATGGGCGGGAAGGTGCGGTTCATCCCGCACCGCGACCTCGGGCCCAAGGACATCGACGAGGTCCTGAACCGGGTCGCGACACTGCGGTCCTAGCGGATCTGCTTGCGCTCCGAGCCGGCCGTGACGGCCTTGTAGCCGACATAGCCGATGGTCACGACCGCGGCGGCGACGAGCAGCCAGCCGACGGCCTTGAGCACCAGGCCGATGATCGTGAAGGCCGCCCAGATGACGACAATCGCTCCGGCGATCTTCAGCAGCGTGTTCATTGCTTCCTCCCCTGTACCGGGTTCTCCCGCTGAACGAACGGCGCTCGCCGGCGGTTCCACCAGTGAACCACCGGCGTCGCCCTGAACACATCGGGGAAATCCACCGGTCCTGATCTCAGGGTGCGAGCCAGTTGCCCAGCCGTTCGAGTGCCGTCTCGACGTCCCGTGTGGGGCCCGCGAAGGAGAACCGGACGAAGCGGTGGCCGAGCTCGGGGTCGAAGTCGATGCCGGGGACGATCGCGAGCCCGGTCTCGGCGAGCAGGCGCTGGCACCAGGCCATGGTGTCGGTGGTCAGGTGCGACACGTCGGCGTAGGCGTAGAAGGCGCCGTCGACGGGGGCCACCCTGTCGATGCCGAGCTTGGTGAGGCCGGTGGTCAGCACGTCGCGGTTGACGCGGTAGTGGTCGACGTGCGCGTCCAGCTCGTCGTACTGGAACGCGGCGGTCGCGGCGTGCTGCGAGAGCGTCGGCGGGCAGATGGTGAAGTTGCCGGTCAGGCAGTCGACCGCGCGGAACAGGCGCTGCGGCACGAGCAGCCAGCCGAGCCGCCAGCCGGTCATGGCGAAGTACTTGGAGAACGAGTTGACCACCACGGCCTCGCGGGAGAACTGCCATGCCGAGGCCGGGGCGTCCCCAACGTAGGAGATGCCGTGGTAGATCTCGTCGCTGACGAGCTGGACGTCGTGGTCGGCACACCAGCCCGCGATGGCGGCGAGCTCGCCGGCAGGCAGCACGGTGCCGGTCGGGTTGGCTGGCGAGGCGATGATCAGGCCGTCCAGCGGGCCCGCGTCCTCGATCATGGCGACGGTCGGCTGGAAGCGGGTGTCCGGGCCGCAGGGTAGCTCGACGACCTCGCAGCCGAGCGCGGTCAGGATGTTGCGGTAGGCCGGGTAGCCGGGTCGGGCCAGCGCGACGCGGTCGCCCGCGTCGAAGGCGGCGAGGAACGCGAGCAGGAAGCCGCCGGACGAGCCGGTGGTCGCGACGACGTCACCCGCGCTGACGTCGAGTGCGTACCGCTTCTCGTAGTGCCCCGCGACGGCCTCCCGCAGTTCGGGGATGCCGAGCTGCTCGGTGTAGCCGAGAGGGGTGCCACGCAGTGTCTCGGCCGCCCTGTCCAGGACGGCGCGTGGTGGCGCGGCCGACGGTTGCCCGGCGGCCAGCGACACCATGTCCCCGTGCGCACGCTGCCGGGCGTTGGCCGCGGACAGCACGTCCATCACGTGGAAGGGTGGGATGTTCGCTCGTGCTGCGACGTTCAACATGGTCACCAGCGTGCATCACCCGATCGTGACGGGCACGGCCGATCCTCGCCGAGGACCGGTCAGTAGCCGACGTACGAGCCACCCGACGCCGTGGCCTTGATACCCGGGACGTTCCCCAGCGAGCCGTACCGCGAGATCGCGTAGTTGACGCCCGCGCAGATGTTGTCCACCGGGTTCCAGATGTCGTTGTGGCCGGGCAGCTTGTACGAGTTGAAGGTCGGGTCGATGCACTGCATCAGGCCCTTCGACGGCGTGCCCTTCGCGGCGTTCGAGTCCCAGTTGTTGATCGCGTGCGGGTTGCCGCCCGACTCGTGCTGGATGATCTGCCAGATCCGCTGGGCGTCGGCCTCGCTGACGTTGATGCCCTGCTTGCGCAGCTCCTCGATCGCCTGGTTGATCCACTCCTGCACGTTGCCGGGCGGCGGGCCACCGGCGGGCGGACCGCCGGAGGAGCCCATGCCGCCACCGCCGCCGCCCCCACCGCCGCCTCCGCCACTGCTGCCCCCGCCGCCGTGGGAGCCGGACCCGGACCCGGTGCCGGCTGACGTCTGCTGAATGGGCTGTTGGGTGACGGTCGCGCTGGCGGTGTTCGTCTGCTGGGTCGGCTCCGGGGTCGCGACCCACTCGATCGGCTGGCCGGGCTGCGGGGTGAACGGCTGGGTGTTCGGCTGCGGCAGCGTGGAGAACTTGCTGGCGGGCGACTTGCTCGCGTTGAGCGTCCGCAGCGAGGCGGCGAACGTCTCCTCGGTGCCCTCGAGGTGAGTGTCGATGTCCGTGGCGGCGTCCGAGCACACGCCGCGGGTCATCGCGTCGAACTCCTCGGTCGTGGCGTGCGGATGGCTGTCACTCCACGTCCTGATGTCGGTGAGGGCCTGGTCGCAACGGGTGGAGATGTAGCTCTGCGCGCCGGTGATGGCGTTCGCGGCGTTGGTCAGCGCGGTCGCGGCGTTGGACATGGCCGTGCCGACGTCGGTGCCCGCGGTCCTGAACTTGTCCATGTAGCCGACGAACGCGTCCGCGGCGGCGCCCTCCCACGCCGCGTCGAGCGTGGTGACGCTGCCTGCCACCTCGGTGCTGTAGGTGCCCACACTCGTCGAGCCGATGGACAGCTTGCTCGCGGCCGTGGTGACCGCCGAGGCGTCCGCGTCCTTGATCTTCGCCACCGCCGTGGTGACCACGCCGCCGCCCGCGTAGCCGGCCAGCGTCTCCGCCGAACCCACCGTCGTCCCCCTCCTAGACCTGCACGTACCGAGGGCCACCGTTGTAGGTGGCCCTGCCCGCGTCCTCGTCGTTCTGCACGGACTGCAACACCGCGTCGAGTGCGCCCGCCACCCCGTCGAGCCGGTTCTCGGCGGCGCTGAACTCGTCGTGCATCAGGTCGTTGACCGCGTCGACCGCTGTCGCGAGCCCGGCAGAGCTGGGCAGCGCGCCGAACGTGGTCGCCGACGTGGTGCCGGTGCCGCCGTCCGGGAACGAGTCGGACACCGAGCCGAACTTCGGCTTGTAGTCCTGCGCCTTCTGGATGCAGCCGTTGATGGCGTCGATGTTGTACTTGGCCATGTCCCACCCCTTCGCATCCGGTCCGACGGCCCCCGCCGCGTCACGGTTCCCTCACTCTAGGCCGCTCAGACCTCGGCCATGAGCTCTTGTACGCAGCTCGCCAACCGGCGGCTGTCGGCCGGGGTGACCGTGCTCCACATGCGCCCGTCGTTGTTCGGCTTGGCGAGGTGGACATAACGCCCACGCGGCGTGTCGTGGAAGGCGACCACCCGGTCAGCGCGAACCATCCGCTGGTCGCGCTGCAGGCGGGTGACGCAGAACTGGCCGCGCACGTTCATGTCACGCACCATGTCGGCCATCGTCTTGGCGTCCGTCCCGGCGATGCCCTTGTTCGTGAGGGAGGCAGCGAAGGCGCGGGCATCGCCGCGAGCCTCGGCGTCGGCGGCCCCGAGCACGTCGGTAGGCACACTGACCGACCGCCCAGGCCCGGCGATCACCTCCCCGGCGATCGACACGGCCGCGGCGGCGATGGACGTCTCCCGGGCGGGGATGAGCCACACCTCTGGCCCGTCGACAGCGCACAGCAACGCGGTGGACCCGGCGACGACCGCGAGCGAGGAGATGCGGTGGTCGGTCCACACCCAGCTGTCGATGGCAAGTTGGTGGTGGGCAAGCAGGTTCAACTGGTCGACGAGGTCCGGGACGGCCCGCTCACGCTCGGCGAGCCCACGGCGCTCGAGGTCGGCGAAGGCCCTGGCCACCAGCCGGCGGCGCTCGGTGTGGGTGCGGCCCGGGCTGGGCACGGTCAGTGCCTCGTGCTTGGCGGGGAGCTTCTCGGACTCCCACAGCACGTCGAACTCGAGCTTGGAGAGAACAACGGTGCCTTTGATCATCTACTGTTCGTCGTCATCCCCGATGGACTCCGGCGCGACGACCCGGTCGTCGTCGAACACGTCGCTCGACTCGACCCCGTAGCGGCGGATGTGCTCCTGGTCCTCTTCACCGTCCTGGTTCCGACCGGCGGCGGCGGGCTGCATGATCGAGCTGCCGGGCTTGCCGGACCGGGCGCCGAACCGCTCGGCGTTGCGGGCCGCCCTGGCTTCTTCTTCAGGCGCGGACCCGAGGGGAACGGGGTTCTTGGCCGGTCCACGCTGCCCGCCGGAACGCGCGAGCCGCTCCCCATCGGCACCGGCGCCGGCGCCACTGGCACCACCGGCGCCGATCGCGGTAGCGGCGTCGGCCATGAGGAGAGGGTTGACGGCGCGGAGCGCCGGGGCGAGTGGACTGACGCCGCTGGGAAGCGAGGGGCCGCCGGGGAAGGGGCCGCCGCCGGTGAGGGGCGGCGCACCCGTGACCGGTGGGTTGCCGCCGACGGTGGGAAGCGGCCCGGCACCAGGACCACTGCCGGGCACGAAGGCCGTGCTGCCACCACCGCCACCTGGTCCGACGCCGGGAGTGAACCCGCCGCCCCCGTTGCCGACGAATCCCGCGACGGAGGAGGTGTGCGTGCTGGTGTCGACGGGCTGCGCGTTGAGGTTCATACCGGGCGGGACGGGCAGCGCCTGGGACCTGCCGAGGGCGTCGATACTGTTCGACTGGTAGTTGTTCATGGCGTCGATGGCCTGCTGGCGAGCGGCGTTGGTGTCCTTGACTTCCTGGGCGTGGTCGGTCGTGTGGCCGAAGAAGCCCATGAACTGGTCGATGCCGTTCTCTTCGGTGGGTCCGTTGAGGGTGCCGGAGTCTGGTGCGCTGTTCTTGGTGGTGGAGAACGCGGCGCCCTGGAAGTCGACACCTTTCGCCGAGTCGGTCACCGGGCCCTGCGACTGCTCGGCGTAGATGCTCGCGTTCTCGGTGGCGGACGTACCACCGGCAGCCGCCTCACCCTGCCAACTGACCCCGATCTCCGAGAGCTGCCGCCGCAGCGCCTCATCGGTGTCCGCGAGGCCATCGGCAAGTTTCACCAGTGCGAGCACGGCGTCGTTGAGTGTCCCCGGTCCAGCGCCGTTGCGCAGGCCATCCACCTGTTCGACGAGCGCCGGGTTGTCATACCCAACGAAACGCAGGTTGCTGAGTCCGTGGTCCCCGGCCATAGCTACTTCCTTACCTGAGGGTCTGCAGCGTCTGCATCGCCATCTCGGCCGCCTGCTCACTTCTCTGGCAGATCTGGTCCTGCTTCAGGTCCTCGCTCAACGGCTCCATCTCCACGTGGAGATGTTGGTTCTTGGCGACGCCGACCGCAACCGCGCAGTCCGAGTCCTCGACTCCCTTGGTGTGGAACTCGGCCGCGGGATAACCGGCAACCGAGATCAACGCCGCATCCGCGTTGCGTCGCTCGTTGAGCCAGAAGCTGACGTCGACGTTCGTCACGGCGATCACGCTGTACGAGTAGAACGGCTCCGCAGCGTCCTTGTCGAGCGTGCAGTCCTTCATGTCCTTGTAGATCTTGATGCCGCCACCGTTTCCCGGCTTCACGCTGTCCACGCCCAACTGCGCCAACTGCGACTCGGTGAAGAGGGTGCACGGATCGAGACCATCCAACGAGATCTCCCTCGGCGGTGGAGGTATCTCCACTGACGGCGAACTCGACGTGTCCGGTTCCGACTGGCTTGCTGGAGCCTTGCCTGGCGTGGCTTCGCCAGCCTCGCTGGTCGTACATCCCGCCAGCAGTCCAACAATGAGAACAGCGGCAGCAAGGCGTGGACTACGCACCCTTGGTCCCGAAGGCAGCAGCGATCTCTTCCTCGGAGTATCCGTAGGCCTTGGCTGTGTCGCCGAGCTGAACGGCCAGTTTCTTGAGGCCCATGAAGTAGTCCTTGACCCGGTTCTTGTATGAGTCGTCGTCACCGATCAGCCGGTCGTTCCACGCGGCCGCCATCCGAACACTCACGTCATCCGCGCCTGGTGGGTCAACGCGCATATCGCTGATGCTGAACTTCCACAGGTTGTGGAGCGCATCCGCCTGCGACTCGATGATGCGGCCCGCGGCCAGGACGTTGTCCCTGTTCACCGTGAAGGTGCCGGACGTGATGGCGCTGGTGGCTCTCTCGACCGCCTTGAAGGCGGCTTCGACGCCACTGGCTACGTCGTCGACGAAGGACATCTCGTCGCTCCCCACTCATCGTGACGATGCGGTCTCTTTCCGCAGGCTACCAATGCCGCGCAGGGGTCACCTGAACTTTGACGAAGAAGGGACCACCCGGGTTCCGCTGATCGGCCGAACCCGCTACGGAGCGGCGACCTCGTCCTCGGCGGCCTTCGCCGCGATGTCGGAGCGGTGGTGGGAGCCGGCCAGGTGGACGTCCGCCACCTTCCGGTACGCGTCCTCACGCGCCTCCGGCAGTGTCGGGCCCGTGCCGACCACGGACAGGACCCGCCCGCCCGCCGACACGATGGCGCCGTCGTCGCGGCGGCGGGTGCCCGCGTGTAAGACCCCGTGGCCCTCGGCGCCGGTGATGACGTCGCCGGAGCGGACCCGGCCCGGGTAGCCCTCCGCCGCGATGACGACCGTCACCGCGTAGCCGTCGTGCCATTCGAGCGGTGGGTGGGTGGCCAGGGTGCCGGTGGCCGCGGCATTCATCAGGCCGGCCAGCGGGGTGCGGAGCAGTGCCAGCACGACCTGGGTCTCCGGGTCGCCGAAGCGGCAGTTGAACTCGATGACCTGCGGGCCGTCGCTGGTGAGCGCCAGGCCCGCGTACAGCAGACCGGAGAACGGGGTGCCCTGCGCCGCCAACTCCTCGACCACCGGCTGGATGATCTTGGCCAGCACGTCCTCGACCAGACCTGGCTGGGCCCACGGCAGCGGGGCGTACGCACCCATGCCGCCGGTGTTGGGGCCTGCGTCGTCGTCGCCGACGCGTTTGAAGTCCTGGGCCGGCAGCAGCGGTACGACCGTTGTGCCGTCGACGACGCAGAAAAGCGACGCCTCCGGGCCGTCGAGGAACGACTCCAGCAGGACGGGGTGGCCGCCGTCCAGGAGCGTCATCGCGTGGGTTCGGGCAGCGGCCACGTCGGCCGTGACCAGCACACCCTTGCCCGCGGCCAGCCCGTCGTCCTTGACGACCCACATGGGGCCGAAGCGGTTGAGGGCGGCGTCGAGCTTGGCGGGGTTGTCGACGACCTCGCTGTGGGCGGTCGGCACACCGGCGGCGGCCATGACCCCCTTCGCGAAGGCCTTCGACCCCTCGATGCGCGCCGCGGCGGCGGACGGGCCGAAACAGGCGATGCCCGCGGCACGCACGGCGTCGGCGGCACCCGCGACGAGCGGCACCTCCGGCCCCACGATGACGAGGTCCGCGTTCCAGTCGGACGCACATTGGGCCACGGACGCCGCGTCGAGGACGTCGACCCCGTAGGTCTCGGCGACCGCTGCCGTGCCCGCGTTGCCGGGGGCACAGGCCAGGGCGGTCACCGCAGGGTCGTGAGACAGCGCGAGCACCAGTGCGTGCTCGCGCGCACCGGACCCGATTACCAGGACACGCACGAGCAAACAGCGTAGATGCCATGTCCGGACGGGGCAGCGCCAGGGCCACGACGTGCTGACCGCCGACGGGTGCGGGAACGCGTCCACCACACCTCAGCGGAAGCACGACACTACACCACAAAAAGCCCTCTGACCTGCGAAAACGCTTCGCCTACAGCATAGTGGCGGCCCCCACCCTCTCCGGGGGCACCCCGATCACCATTCTACTGGGTGGGGGTGACGGGGGTGGGAGTGTTGATCTTGGCTGTGGATAATTCGGTTGGTTGTGGACAGCCGGCCCGGGATCCGGGCCGGCTGTTTGAGCTACTCCACGCCGAGGGCCTGCGCCGCTCCTGGGTGCAGTTTCACCGGGTCGGTCTCCACGGCCTTCTTCCGGTCCAGCGCGCTCGCCGCCTTGTGGACCTTCACCAGCTCGTCCTTCTTGTCGAAGATCAGTTTCGTGATCGCGCAGGCGTTACCCGCCGGGAAGTCCTTGGTCACCAGCAGCAGGTTCGGCACCACGATCGTCGGCACGTCCGCCGGCAGTCCATAGGTGTCTCCCGGCAGGGAACCCTTCTCGTACACCGGGTTGATCTTCTTCAGTGCGTCGAACTGGGGCGTGATGTCGATGAACTTCACGTCATCACCCAGCGACGTCGTCAGGTCCGTCAGCTCGGGAGTGGGCAGACCACCCGACCACACCAACCCGTCGATCTGTCCCGACTTCATCTGGTCCACCGTCGGGCGCAGGGCCAGGCGTTGCGCCGACACGTCCGACTCCGACAGACCCGCCGCCCTCAGCAGGCGGTTCGCGATCACCTCCGTGCCCGACTTCGGCGAACCGGTCGAGATCCTCTTGCCCCGCATGTCCGCCACGCTGTCGATGCCACTGTCGGCACGGACCACCACCTGCGTGTAGTTCGAGTAGATCCTGGCCAGCGCCTCCACCTCCTGCGGCTTGCCCTCGAAGGAGTCCTTGCCGTTCACCGCGTCCGCCGCCGAGTCGGCCAGGGCGAACGCGATGTCGTAGTCGCCAGCCACCAGCTGCTGGATGTTCTGCACCGAAGCGCCCGTCTCCGCGGCATTCGCCTTCAGCGGGGTGTTGTTGCTGATCAGCTGCGCCAACCCGCCGCCGAGGGTGTAGTACACGCCGCCCGTGTTGCCCGTCGCTATCGTGATCCGGCCGTTCGACGCCTCGCAGCTTCCCGACGACTGGGCCGCCTCGTCATTCGTCTGTTTCCCGCCGCAGGCCGTGGCTGCCAGGGCCACCGCCATCGCGGCGGACGCGATCCTCGAGGTTCGCATCATTGGGCTCCTTGTTCTCTCGGGGGATTCGGCGGCCCAGCAGGTGTACGACGACCGCCACCACGAAGAAACCGACGCCGATCGCGATCGACAGCGGTTGCAGGTACAGCAAGAGCAGCGCCGCGGGCACGCACAACGCCCGTTCCGGCCAGCGGGCCTGGCCGAACAGCCAGCCGCCCGTCACCACCGCCAGTGCGGCCACGCCCAGGGCCGAGACCACCACGACCCACACGACCGTCAACGCGTTCCGTTGCAGCAGCAACGCGGATCCGTTGTCCGTCAACACGAACGCGAGCGGCACCAGGAACGCGGGCAGCGTGTACTTCCACGTCTGCCACATCGTCCTCATCACCGAGCCACCGGTGATCGCGGCCGCCGCCACCGCCGCCAGCGCCGTCGGCGGGGTCACCTCCGACAGCACCGCGTAGTAGAAGATGAACATCGCGACCTCTGGCGGTGCCACGCCCAGGTCCGCCAACGCGGGTCCCAGCACCACCCACGAGATGATGAACGACGCCGTCACCGGTACCGCCAGGCCCAGCACGCTCACCGCCACCGCCGCGAAGATCGCGGTCAGTACCAGCACCACCGTCTCGTTCGTCGCCAGCCCGCGGGCCGCGTCCACCAGTGCATCCGCCAACACCAGGCCCAGGCCCGTCTTCGTGATCGTCGACGTGATCACGCCCGCCGCCGCGCAGACCGCCACCACCGGCAGCGCGCCCCTGATGCCCTCCGCCAGGGAGTCGGCTGTCAGGCGCAGCCAGCCGACCACCGAGCCGCCGCCCACCACCTGTGAGATCAGCGCGAACAACGCCGCGACACCCGTCGCGTAGACCACCGCGGCGAACGGCGGGATGTCCAGCGCCAGGAACACCACGATGATCCCCAGCGACGCGAAGTGGTAGCCGCCGCGCTTCAGGATCTGCCACACCGGCGGGGTGTCGAGGTCGACCGGCTTCGCGCCGAACCGCCGCGCGTCCGCCTCCACCGCGAACACGATGCCGAGGTAGTACAGGACCGTCGGCACGATCGCCCACAGCAACACCGTCAGGTACGACGTCTCCAGGTACTCGGCGATGATGAACGCCGCCGCACCCAGCGTCGGCGGGGACAGGATCGCGCCGATTCCCGACGCCGCAAGGAGTCCTCCCGCGTTCTCCCGGGGATAGCCGGCGCGCCGCAGCACCGGCCACGTGATCGCGCCGAGGCTCACGGTCGTCGCCGTGCCGGAGCCCGAGACCGTGCCGAGCAGGAAACCCGACAGCGCGGCGGTTCTGCCGGGTGCCGTGCGGGAGCGGCGGAACGTGGCGAAGCTCAGGTCCACGAAGAACGTGCCCGCGCCGGACGCCGACAGCACGGCGCCGTAGATCGTGAACAGCACGATGTACGTGGCGGCGACGTCCAGTGGGATGCCGTAGAAGCCGCTCTGGTCGTTGTACAGCGCGTTCACGATCTGGCTGAAGTCCACACCCGCGTGCGCGATGTCCCAGTCCTGCGGCAGCAGCCCGCCGTAGTACGAGTACGCCAGGAACGCCAGGCACACCACCGGAAGCACGAGACCGGTCGTGCGTCGGGTCGCCTCCAGGACCAGGACGAGCAGCAGCGCGCCCGCCACGATGTCCGGAGTGGACAGGATGCCCTGCCTGTCGAGGAAATCGTCGTAACCACCGGCGAAACCGCCGCCGCCGATCGGGAGGACCGGGTACAGGCCGACCAGCAGCGCGACGACCGCCAGGCCCCAGTCGAGCGGGCGGGGGTTGTCGGCCCCCTCCGGTGCTGAGCCACGCATGCGGTAGCAGAGGAACACCATCGGCAGCGTCAGCCCGAGGAAGATCACCAGGTAGAACTGGTTGCCCTTCGCGAAGGGCCAGAACACCTGCTTGAGGACCAGGAGCGCGACGGCGATCGCCACCACCCACACGAACCGCTCCCAGCGGCCCGAGAGCCGCCTGGCGGGACGTTCCTCGTCGTGCTCGCCGACCGTGGCGGCCACGTCGACATCCCTGTCCTCCGCAGACCTGGTCACCATCGGCAACCTACCGGTCACACAGGTTGAAAGATCAGATGCGTAATCGCTTCGTCACCTTCTCCTTCGGTGGAGTTCGCTCAGGTCGGCGAGGATCCGTGGGCCGTTGAGCCATGAGGAGGAAGTCCGTGAGTTCGAAGTTTCCGCGCCTCGCCGTCACCGCGGCCGTCGCGCTCGCCCTGGTCGGCGCGGCTCCCGCGACCGCCGAGCACCACACGCCACCGAGCAGGGACCACGACACCTTCACGATCGTCGGCCACCGCGGCGCGGCGGGCTACCGGCCGGAGCACACGCTGGCGTCCTACGAGCTCGCGGCGCGGATGGGTGCCGACTACGTCGAGCCGGATCTCGTGATCACCAGGGACGGGGTCCTGGTCGCGCGGCACGAGCCCGAGATCGGCGGCACGACCGACGTCGCGAGCCACCCCGAGTTCGCGAACCGCAGGACCACGAAGTCACTCGACGGGGTTCAGGTCACCGGCTGGTTCACCGAGGACTTCACGCTCCGCGAGCTGAAGACACTGCGTGCCACGGAACGCATCCCGGACGTCCGCCAGCGCAACACCATCTACGACGGCAGGTACCAGATCCCGACGTTCCAGGAGGTCATCGACCTCGTCAGGCGGCTGTCGAAGGAGCTGCACCGGCAGATCGGCATCTACCCCGAAACCAAACATCCTTCGTACTTCCGCAAGCAGGGCCTGCCGCTCGAGCCCCGGCTCGTCGACACGCTCGACCGCAACGGGCTCAACCGGTCGGACGCCAAGGTGTACGTGCAGTCGTTCGAGGTCGGCAACCTGATCGACCTGCACAGGAAGCTGCGCGTGCCGCTGGTTCAGCTGACCGGCGCGACCGGCGCCCCGTTCGACTTCGTGGACTCCGGCGACCCACGCACCTACGCCGACATCACCTCGGCCACGGGCCTCAGGGACGTCGCCAGGTACGCCAAGGGCCTCGGGCCGGACAAGAACCAGATCATCCCGCGTGACGCGGCCGGCTTCCTGCTCTCGCCCACGACGCTGGTCAGGGACGCGCACCGGGCGGGCCTGACGGTCCACCCGTACACGTTCCGCGCCGAGAACACGTTCCTGCCGGCCGACTTCCGCTCGTCGGCGGACCCGACGGCCTACGGCGACCTCTTCGGCGAGATCGCCGTGTTCCGGGCCACGGGCATCGACGGCCTGTTCACCGACAACACCGACATCGCGGTGGCACAGGAACAGCCGGCGGCCTAGGAACCGAGCATCGAGTGCCGGACGATCGTCTGGTCACGTCCGGGGCCCACTCCGACCGCGGAGAACCGGGCCCCGGACAGCTCCTCCAGCCGCGCCACGTACGCCTTCGCGTTGGCGGGCAGCTCGTCGAACGACCGGCACTCGGAGATGTCCTCCCACCAACCCGGCATCTGCTCGTAGACCGGCACGGCGTGGTGGACGTCCGTCTGCGTCATCGGCATGTCGTGCACGGTCTCGCCGTTCACCTTGTACGCCACGCAGATCGGCACGGTGTCCAGACCGGACAGCACGTCCAGCTTGGTGAGGAAGTAGTCCGTGATCCCGTTGACGCGTGCGGCGTAGCGGGCGATCACGGCGTCGAACCAGCCGGTGCGCCGCGACCGTCCCGTGGTGACACCGATCTCGCCGCCGGTCTTGCGCAGCCGTTCACCCATCTCGTCGTGCAGCTCGGTCGGGAACGGACCGGAGCCGACGCGGGTGGTGTAGGCCTTGAGGATGCCGATCACCGTCGTGATGCGGGTCGGGCCGATGCCCGAGCCTGCCGACGCGCCGCCCGCGGTGGGGTTGGACGAGGTCACGAACGGGTACGTGCCGTGGTCGACGTCCAGGAGTGTGCCCTGCGAACCCTCGAGCAGCACGGTCTCGCCGCGCTCGAGCGCCTGGTTGAGCAGCAGGCGGGTGTCGGCGATGCGGTGGGCGAACTTCTCGCCGCACTCCAGCACGGAGTCCACGACCTGCTCGGGGTCGAGTGCCCTGCGGTTGTAGACCTTGACCAGGATCTGGTTCTTGACGTCGAGTGCCGCCTCGACCTTCTGCCGCAGGATCTTCTCGTCGAGCAGGTCCTGCACCCGCACGCCGACGCGCGACACCTTGTCCTGGTAGGCCGGACCGATGCCCCGGCCCGTCGTGCCGATCTTCGCCTTGCCGAGGTAGCGTTCGGTGACTTTGTCGATCGCCACGTGGTACGGCATGATCAGGTGCGCGTCGGCGGAGATGAGCAGACGGGACGTGTCGACATCGCGGGCCTCGAGGCCCGCCAGCTCGGTCAGCAGCACACCGGGGTCGACCACCACACCGTTGCCGATCACGTTGGTCACGCCGGGCGTCAGGATGCCGGAGGGAATCAGGTGGAGTGCGAAGTCCTGCCCGTCGGGCAGGACCACCGTGTGGCCGGCGTTGTTGCCGCCCTGGTAGCGGACCACCCACTGGACCTGCTCGCCAAGGAGATCGGTCGCCTTGCCTTTTCCTTCGTCGCCCCACTGGGCGCCGATGAGCACGATGGCCGGCATGTGAGACTCCCCGATGTCATGGATGTAGGGCTTGGCGAAATGCCGGTGATTGAGCGTAGACCAGGAGTCCGCCAGTGGTTGCACTAATACTCGGTTGTGGGACGGCTGTCACCAGTGGTGACTGGTCAAAACTGGCGTCGAGCACGGGATCGATGCCCCACGAGATCCCCGCCACACCAGGTCGGAACGACATCGACCCCCACCTGAAGGGTGACGAGTACGACCGCGTCGTCGTACACGGCACCGACGCCGACCTGGCCGCCGTCGTGCTTCGCCTGCTGCGGACCGACCGGGTGGCCGACGTCCCGATCGGGTTCGTGCCCACTGACCGTGCACAGTCGGTCGCGGCGCGGGTGTGGGGGCTGCCGGAGGACATGGTCGGGACGGCACTGACGGGTGGTGACCGACCGTTGCCGCTCGTGCGGGACGACGTCGGCGGCGTCCTCGTCGGGCTCGGCGTCCTCCTTTCCGTGCACGGCACGGTGTACTGCGACGACGCGGTCGCGCTGCGTGGCGACGCGGGCCGGGTCGAGGTGACCCCGGCCGCCGACGGTGTCGAGGTCCGGGTCGTGCGGGGCAGGCTGCGCCGCCCCACCGTCCACACCGGCCGCGCGGTGCAGTTCGGCATCGACGGGACCGTGCCGGTGTGTGACGGGCAGCCGCACCCGAGGCCGGTCACGCGCTGGACGTGGTACCGCCACACCGAGGACCTCCGCACGATCCGCTGAACCCGCCCCCGGGTGCGAGTGCAAAGTACTTTTGGATCGCACACCGGGACGGCCCGCTCGAATGAGACGATCCGGGCGTGGGCCGCCGAGCGGTTCTTACCCGTTCTGGCGCAACCCTGTTCGGCTACCGGGTGGATCCGGCACCGGCCAAGCGGCCGCCGCTGCCCGCGTGAGCTGGGGGCGGCGGGCCCGCGAGGGGGTCTCGCCGCCCTT
This sequence comes from Actinophytocola oryzae, assembly GCF_004364325.1. GTDB lineage: Bacteria > Actinomycetota > Actinomycetes > Mycobacteriales > Pseudonocardiaceae > Actinophytocola > Actinophytocola oryzae. The sequence goes on from NZ_SOCP01000006.1 coordinate 17,906, forward strand.
CAACGTTCGATAACGCTTTGCCGCAGGGCAACTTCGGTGCGCGACAGTCAGAGCCATGAACCCTGCATCCCGTTTCCGCTCCCTGTTCGCCGTCCTCGCGTTACTGGTCGCGTTGGCGGTGGCCCTCCCGGCCGCCGCGAGCGCGACACCACCCGGCATCCCGTCCGAGGCCACCGCACGAACCGAGCTCGCCGCGCTGACCGTGCGTGCCGACGGCTCGAGCAGCGGCTACTCACGGGACCTGTTCCCGCACTGGAACACCGTCTCCGGGGCGTGCAACACGCGGGAGACGGTCCTGAAGCGGGACGGCACCGGCGTGGTCACCGACTCGTCGTGCGCGGCCACCTCGGGCAGCTGGTACAGCCCGTACGACGGCGCGACCTGGACCGCGGCGTCCGATGTGGACATCGACCACGTCGTGCCGCTCGCGAACGCCTGGCGCACCGGCGCCTCCGGCTGGACGACCGCGCGCCGCACGCAGTTCGCCAACGACGTGACCAACCCGCAGTTGATCGCCGTGACGGACAACGTGAACCAGTCGAAGGGTGACCAGTCGCCCGCGACGTGGAAGCCGTCGCAGACCGCGTACTGGTGCACCTACGCGAAGATGTGGCTCCACGTGAAGTACCGGTACGCGCTGACCGTCAACTCCACCGAGAAGTCGGCCCTCACCACGATGCTCGGCTACTGCTGACCTCTTCGGCCCACGACGAAAGTCGGCTTTTCCGCCAGGACATTGCCTCCCTGCGGCGACGAGGCGCATCGTCGAGTCGCGTACGACTACACGGGAGGCTCGATGTCGGGGAAAGCGTTCGGTGTCTGCGTCGCCTCACTGGTCCTTGCCGCCGGGGCTGTCGCAGGTCTCGGCGGCACGGCGGCGGCGACACCGCCCGGAGTTCCCTCCGCGGCGACGGCCGCACGGGAGCTCGCGGCGCTCACGGTCGCGGCGGACGGCTCGATGAGCGGCTACGACCGGGACAAGTTCCCGCACTGGCACACGGTTTCCGGCTCGTGCGACACGCGGGAGACGGTGCTGGACCGGGACGGCGACGGGGTCGAGGCGGGCAGCGACTGCGCGCCGACCTCGGGCAGCTGGACCAGTCCGTACGACGGGGACACGTGGTCCCAACCATCCGATGTGGACATCGACCACATGGTCCCGCTCGCGGCGGCGTGGCGCACCGGCGCCTCGTCGTGGACGGCCGCGCGACGCGAGGCGTTCGCGAACGACCTCGACTCGCCCCAGTTGTGGGCGGTCACGGACAACGTGAACCAGTCCAAGGGCGACCAGACGCCGGACACGTGGAAGCCGCCGCTCGAGTCGGAGTGGTGTGAGTACTCACGGGCCTACACACACGTCAAGTACCTGTACGACCTGACGGTCAACGCGGCCGAAGAGGGTGCACTGGAGGACATGCTCGCGACCTGCTGACCGGCCCAGAACGCAACGAAGGACTCCTTTCTTACGGTGAACGCAAGGAAGGAGTCCTTCAGTGCTGTCAGGCCAGGCCGAGCTGCGCCGGGGCCTCCGGGTCCGAGTCGGCCAGGAACTGGCTGCACCGCTCGTACTCCTCGGTCTCGCCGATCGCCTGTGCCGCGTGTGCGAGCGCCGCGAGCGCACGCAGGAAGCCGCGGTTGGGCCGGTGTGACCACGGGACGGGCCCGTGGCCCTTCCAGCCCGCGCGGCGCAGCTGGTCCAGCCCCCGGTGGTAGCCGGTGCGTGCGTACGCATAGGCGGCAACCGGGTTGTTCTCCGTCAGCGCCAGCTCGGCGAGTGCCGCCCAGCCCTCGCTGAAGTCGGGCCACTCGGTGACCACCTTCGCGGGGTCGGTGCCACCCTCGATGGCCGCCTGCGGCTCCGGCCGGTCCGGCAGGTGCGTGGCGGGCGGGCCACCGAACAGGTTCTCCTGCAACGTCATCGCTCAGCCCGCCAGCATGCGGCCGGTCGACCTGAGGTGCTCGCACGCCTGGGTGACGCGGGCGGCCATGCCCTGCTCCGCCGCCTTCAGGTAGGAACGCGGGTCGTAGGCCTTCTTGTTGCCCACCTCGCCGTCGATCTTGAGCACGCCGTCGTAGTTGCTGAACATGTGGCCGACGACGGGACGGGTGAACGCGTACTGCGTGTCCGTGTCGATGTTCATCTTCACGACGCCGTAGGACAGCGCCTCGTGGATCTCCTCGAGCAGCGAGCCGGAGCCGCCGTGGAACACCAGCTCGAACGGCTTCTCGCCCGGTTTGCCGAGCTTCTCCGCGACGACCTCCTGGCCGCGCTTGAGCACGTCGGGACGCAGCTTCACGTTGCCCGGCTTGTAGACGCCGTGGACGTTGCCGAAGGTGGCGGCCAGCAGGTAGCGGCCACGCTCGCCTGCGCCGAGCTTGTCGACCGTCTTCACGAAGTCGCCCTCGGCCGTGTACAGCTTCTCGTTGATCTCGTGGGCGACGCCGTCCTCCTCGCCGCCGACGACACCGATCTCCAGTTCGAGGATGATCCTGGCCTTGGCCGCGGCCTCGAGCAGCTCGGCGGCGATGTCCAGGTTCTCGTCGAGGTCGATGGCAGAGCCGTCCCACATGTGCGACTGGAACAGCGGCTCCTTGCCCGCCGACACGCGCTCCTGGGAGATGGCGATCAGCGGCCGGACGAACCCGTCGAGCTTGTCCTTGGGGCAGTGGTCGGTGTGCAGGGCGATGTTGACCGGGTACTTGGCCGCGACGACGTGCGCGTACTCGGCGAGCGCGGTCGCACCGGTGACCATGTCCTTGACCTTGGTGCCGGAGGCGAACTCGGCCCCGCCCGTCGAGACCTGGATGATGCCGTCGCTCTCCGCCTCGGCGAAGCCACGCAGTGCGGCGTTGATCGTCTCGGAAGAGGTCACGTTGATCGCGGGGAATGCGAACTCGTTGGCCTTCGCCCGGTCCAGCATCTCGGCATAGACCTCGGGTGTGGCGATGGGCATCGGCAGGTCCTCCTCAGGGCTCGCAGGGCCGTCGCGGACGATCCTACGAGCCCCTGCTCGCAGGCACTTCGGAGGATGACCGATTCAGAAGCGGAGGACCGGCGCCAGCGTGCGGAGCACGGCCAGCTTGTCGTCGTTCAGCACCTGCAGCGGCACCTGGTCGGCGCCCGCGTCGAGGTGCGCCTTCACGCGCGTGCGGATGTCGTCCTCGTCGCCCCAGACGACCAGGGCGTCCACCAGGCGGTCGCTACCGCCGTCGGCGAAGTCGTCCTCGGTGAAGCCGAGGCGCAGCCAGTTGTTGGTGTAGTTCGGCAGCCCGAAGTAGAAGTCCAGTCGGCTCCTGGCCAGTGACCTGGCCTCCGCCGGGTCGGTCGTCAGGGCCACCTTCTGCTCCGGGGCGAGCAGCTTGCCCGCGCCCAGGATCTCGCGTGCCTGCGCGGTGTGCTCCGGGGTCGTCAGGTACGGGTGGGCACCCGCGGTGCGGTCGCGGGCCAGGCCGAGGACCTTCGGACCGAGAGCGGCCAGCGCCCGGCCCTCGACGGGGACACCGCCCTCGTCGAGACCGTCCAGGTAGGACACGAGCTTGTCGTAGGGCTTCCTGTACCTGTCGCCGACGGCGGGGCCGTGCCCGACGCCGATGCCGAGGATGAAGCGGTCGGGGTACGCGGTCGCCACCCGGTGGTAGCCGGCCGCGGCGACCGACGCCTCCGCGTCCCACACGTTGACGATGCCGGTGGCGCCCACGAGCCGGCGCGAGGCGGCCAGGATCGGCTCGACCGTCGTGAGGTCCGGTGACGGGGAGCCGCCGAACCACGCGGTGCCGTAGCCGAGCTCCTCCAGTTCCGCCAGTGCCTCCGGGTCCCTGAACCCCTCCCATGCCGAGTGGTCCCAGATGGCCAGTGGGCCGATCTCCATGCCGCCTCCCATTGTCTTCGATGGATGACGAAGACAACCCGCAGCGTGACGGGTTCATTCCCGACCGGAGTCCTTCGTCCGGCCCCCAGACGTCGGCGTTTCGCGCACCGCTGTCGTCTACTGCGAGTAGGTTACTCGTGGTAAGTTCGGCTCCATGCGCACTGTCAGGGGAAAGGTCGTGCTGGTCACGGGTGCTGCCCGGGGCATCGGCGCCGGAGTGGCACGGGCACTCGCCGCGAAGGGCGCGAAGGTCGCGCTCGTCGGGCTGGAGGCCGAGGAGCTGGCCGCGGTGGCCGCGTCGTGCGGGACGGACGCCGGCGCGTGGGAGGCCGATGTCACGAGCTGGGACGACCTCGAGAAGGCCACCGCCGCGATCATCGCGCGATATGGCCGGATCGACGCCGTGCTGGCCAACGCGGGCATCGCGGCCACCGGCTTCACGCGGTCCATCGACCCCGCGGCGTTCGAGCGGGTCATCAACGTGGACCTGCTCGGGGTGTGGCGCACCGTCCGGGTGACGTTGCCGCACCTGATCGAGTCCAGGGGCTACGCGATGCTCATGTCCTCCGCCGCCGCGATCGTGCACATCCCCGGCAACGCCGCGTACTCCGCGGCCAAGGCGGGCGTCGAGGCGTTCGCCAACTCGCTGCGCGCCGAGGTCAGACACCTCGGCGTGGACGTCGGTGTCGTGCACCCGACCTGGATCGCGACCGACATGGTCGACTCCGCCGACGCGCACCCCGTGTTCGGCAGGCTGCGCGGCACGCAGCCGGGTCTGGCCGGCAAGACGTACCCGCTGTCGCTCGCCGTCGACCTCGTCACGGCAGGCCTGGTCAAGCGGGCCAGGGTCGTGCATGTGCCGGGCTGGGTCGGCGTCGCGAAGCTCTTCAGGGCGCTCATCCCCAGGCTCGTCGAGCGGCAGTCCCGCAAGCTCGTACCCGCCGCGGACCTGGCGGCGATCGAGGACATCGAGAAGCGCGGCGCAGCCGAGTCGAGCCTGGTCGGGCCGGGTGCGAAAGCCGCGGCCGACCGCGAGCGTGCGCTATAACCGGTCCCATGCCATCACGCCGGGACCAGATCCGGATGTCCGGCGAGGAGGTCGCCGCCTTCCTCGCCGAGGGCAGGACGGCCAACTTCGCGACCGTCGGCCCGAACGGCAGACCGCACCTGGTCGCGCTCTGGTACGTGCCGCACGGCGACACGATCGAGACGTGGACCTTCGCCAAGTCGCAGAAGGCGGCGAACCTGCGCAGGCTCCCGCAGGCCACGATCCTCGTCGAGACCGGCGACTCCTACGAGAAGCTGCGTGGCGTCTCGATGGAGTGCGACGTCGAGCTGGTGACCGACACGGAGAGGATCACCGCCATCGGCGGGCAGCTCATGCGGCGCTACAGCGAAAGCGACGAGATCGCCACGTCGGCGGGCCAGTTCGCGCGGCTGCAGGCGCCGAAACGGGTCGGTCTGGTGTGCCGGCCGACGAGGATCACCAGCTGGGACCACTCGAAGCTGGGCGGCGCCTACTGAGGTCGCGGTCGTGTCGATACCGTGAACCAGGCCATGTCCGAACGTTACAGACGGGCGTGGGGGTGGACCGGTAGGGTTCCGGCTGTGCCTGGGGACCTCAGTGCGGAACGCAGCGTCGAGCGGACGCTCGGACACCTGCGCGCTATCGACACCGGCAGCTTTCCCGTGCCGATGGCACAGCAGCAACAGGCGCCGCTGACCCTCGAGGACCTCTACCGCACGCACCGCATGCGGCTCGTCCGGCTCGCGCTTCTCCTGGTCGACGAGCCCGCCACGGCCGAGGACGTCGTGCAGGAGGCGTTCACGGGGCTGCACCGCAACTGGGGCAACCTCCGCGACGCCGCCGCCGCGCTCGGCTACCTGCGCACCGCGGTCGTCAACGGGTCGCGGTCCGTGCTGCGCCGCCGCAAGACCGCCCGTGAGTACACCCCGCCGCACCAGGTCAACGCGCGGTCGGCGGAGAGCCTCGCCATGCTCACGGCCGAGCACCAGGGCGTCGTTCGGGCGTTGTCGCAGCTCCCGCCCCGTCAGCGCGAGGTGCTGGTGCTGCGTTACTACGGCGACCTGTCCGAGGCGGAGATCGCCGACGCCGCGGGCATCTCGAAGGGCACGGTCAAGTCGACGGCCAGCAGGGCACTCGACGCGCTGCAGAAGATCATGCGCACGCCCAACTGATTTCTCCGCCGCGAGCGATTCCCCACCCGGTCATGCCCATGAAACGTTAGACAATCACGCGACCGCATTGATACATTGTTAAAAACCCCCATACGGTCGCGAGGCGCTATGGTATAGACCAATGGCGTCATGGTTCGAGGGGTGAGGGATGGCTGCGCAGCTCATCACCGGGGGACGGGTGGCCACGCCGGGCGGCGTGCTGGACCCTGGGTGGTTACTCGTCGAGAACGGCCTGGTCAGTGCGATCGGCTCGGGGGAGGCACCCGGGGTGGCCGGCGTGCACAGGACCGACGCCTCCGGGAGCTGGGTGGTCCCCGGCTTCGTCGACATCCACTGCCACGGCGGCGGTGGCGCGGCGTTCACCAGCGCGGACCCCGGGGACGTCCGCCGGGTGGTGGCCGCGCACACCGCGCACGGCACCACGACGATGCTCGCGAGCCTCGTGACCCGCCCGGTCGCCGAGCTGGTCGAGCAGGTCTCGGCGCTGTCCGAACTGGTGGCGGACGGCATGGTCGCGGGCATCCACCTGGAGGGCCCGTTCCTCTCCGCGGCCCGCTGCGGCGCCCACGACCCCGAGCTGCTGCGCCCGCCGGACCCGGTCTCGGTCGAGGCGCTGCTGTCGGCAGGCCGGGGCGCGATCCGGATGGTGACGGTCGCGCCGGAGCTGGACGGCGCGGTGCCCGCGGTGAAACGCCTGGTCGACGCGGGGGTCATCGCCGCGATCGGCCACACGGACGCCCTGGCTGAGGACGTGGTGCCCGCCGTGGACGCGGGCGCAACCGTGGCGACACACCTGTTCAACGGCATGCGTCCGCTGCACCACCGCGAGCCGGGTCCCATCGGCGCGCTGCTCGACGACGAGCGCGTGACCGTCGAGCTGATCTGCGACCTCGTGCACCTGCACCCGACGGTCGTGCGGCTGGCCGCGCGGCACGCGGGCGCGGGCCGGACCGTCCTGATCACCGACGCCATCGCGGCCGCGGCGGCAGGCGACGGCACCTACGACATCGGCGGCCTGAAGGTGGACGTCACCGACGGCGTGCCGACCCTCGTGAAGGAGGACGGCGAGGCCGGTGGCGGTTCGCTCGCGGGCAGCTCGCTGACCATGGACGCGGCGTTCCGGAACCTCGTGAAGAGCTGCGGCCTCGGCGTGCTCGACGCGGTGGCCGCGGCGTCGACCCGACCTGCGGAGCTGCTCGGCCTCGGCGACGTCACCGGCCGGCTGGCACCCGGTTTCGCGGCGGATGTCGTGCTACTCGACGACGCGCTGCGCCCGGTGTCGGTCATGCGGCGCGGGGAGTGGGTACCTTCCGGGGTGTGAGCGGAGCAGGCAGGGAGGCGTCGTGACCGGGGACCCGGAGAAGCTCCTCTCCGAGGCACTGCGGGCCCAGGCGACGCGGGCACCCGCGGACACGTCACCCGTGGGGTACGGGTTGCTGTCCGGCAGCGACCTGCCGCCCGCGCTGCGACCGCAGGAGCCCACCCACCGGGTCATCGAGGACGTCGGTCAGGTGCCCGCGACCCTGATCCTGCTGTTGGCCCTGGTCCTGGGCCTGGCGGCGGGTGCGGTCGTCGGCCTGATGACGCTCCTGTGATGCCCCGTCACTTCTCGCGTACCCTTTCGAAACGTGACGCCTGCTGCCGCCGCCGTGCACGCTATGTCCATTTTGCCGTCCTGGCTGGACCCCGAGACCATTCTCCGCGGAATGGGTGGCTGGGCGCTCGCCGTGCTCTGCCTCATCATCTTCGCCGAGTGCGGGCTGCTGGTCGGCTTCTTCCTGCCGGGTGACTCGCTGTTGTTCGTGGCGGGCCTGTTCGTGGCGACGGGTGCGATCGAGACGCCGCTGTGGGCGGTGTGCGCGCTGGTGACGGTGTGCGCGTTCGTCGGGAACGTGTGCGGGTACTGGATCGGCGCGAAGGTCGGGCCGACGCTGTTCAACAAGCGCGACTCGAAGCTGTTCAAGAGGGAGTACGTCGACAAGACGCACGAGTTCTTCGAGAAGTACGGCGCGCGGGCGGTCATCATGGCGCGGTTCGTGCCGATCGTGCGGACGTTCATCACCGCGATCGCGGGCGTCGGCAGGATGGACGCCAAGAAGTTCTTCACGTTCTCGGCCGTCGGCGCCGTGTTCTGGGCCTCGGGCGTGACCGTGCTCGGCTACTTCCTCGGCGAGATCGACTTCATCGAGAAGAACATCGACGCCATGCTCGTCGTCATCGTCCTGATCTCGGTCATCCCGATCGTCATCGAGATCGTGAAGGCCCGCCGCGAGAAGAAGCAGACGAACAGGCTGGCCAACGAGGACACGCAGGTCATCCCGCGCTTCTGACCCTCAGGGCATCGAGAACATCGACCCGGGGTTGAACAGGTTCTCCGGGTCGAACGCGGCCTTGACCGCCCGGTGCGCACGCATGGCGACGGGGCCGACCTCCCGTTCCAGCCACTCCCGTTTGATCTTGCCGATGCCGTGTTCCCCGGTGACCGTGCCGCCGAGTTCCAGCCCCTTGGCGAGGATGGCGTTGAACGCCACGTTCGCCCGCCGGAACTCGTCCGCCGAGTCGGGGTCGTAGACGATCGTCGGGTGCATGTTGCCGTCGCCCGCGTGGCCGACGACCGCCACCCGCAGGCCGACCTCCGCGCTGACCTGCTCGCAGGCGGCGATCAGCTCGACGATCCGCGTCCTCGGCACGCAGACGTCGTCGGTCATCAGGGCGCCGTAGACCTCCAGCGCGGTCAGCACCGCCCGGCGCGCCGCGAGGAGCAACGAGCCCTCCGCCGGGTCGAACGTCGTGTGGACCAGGTCGGCACCGGCGTCTCGACACACCTGCTCGATCGCGCGAAGCTCCCTGGCCGCCGCCTCCCCGCCGGAGTCCGACTGGCACAGCAGCAGCGCGGCGCAGCCCCTGCCCGCGCCGAGCTCCGTCTTCAGGTGGGTCTCGACAGCCGCGATGGACGCCGCGTCCATGATCTCCATCAGGGACGGGACCAGGCCCTCCCTGACGATCCGGCTCACCGCCTCACCCGCGGTCTCCAGCGCCGAGAAGGCCGCCACCGTCGTGCCGGGAGCCTGTGGGAGCGGACGGAGGGCCAGCGTGGCCTGGGTGATCACGCCGAGGGTGCCCTCGCTGCCGACGAACAGCTTCGTCAGGTCGTAGCCGGCCACGCCCTTGACCGTGCGGCGACCCGTCCTCAGCAGCTCGCCGTCGGCGAGGACCACCTCGAGGCCGAGCACCGAGTCCGAGGTCACGCCGTACTTGACGCAGCAGAGGCCGCCCGCGTTGGTGGACAGGTTGCCGCCGATCGTGCACCAGTCGTAGCTGGACGGGTCCGGTGGGTAGAACAGGCCGTGCTTCTCCACCGCGGCACGCAGGTCGAGGTTCACCACCCCTGGCTGGACCACCGCGACGCGGTTGTCCTGGTCGATCTCGACGATCGCGTTCATCCTCGTCATGGCCAGGACCACGCAGCCGTCGACGGCGTTGGCCGCGCCGGAAAGTCCGCTGCCCGCGCCCCTCGGCACGATCGGGACCTTCGCCGCCGCGCAGGCTCGGACCACCGCCTGTACCTCCGCGACGGTGCCCGGCAGGACCACCGCCAGCGCGGTGCCGTTGGGCGCCGTCGGCATCATGTCGCGCTCGTAACCGCGCGTGACATCGGGGTCGACGAGCACCGCACTGTCCCCCACGGCCTCGCGAAGGTCGTCCAGAATAGTGCTCACCCCGTCACCGTAACGGGGATCTCGAGTGGAAATCGAGTCACCTGACCGACACTCGACCAGGTGAATGCATGACACCGAACCGAGATCAGGACGTTCAGTGTTCGCGTGCTCGATCATTTACAGTGGTTGATACGTCAATGAGGACGTGAGAGGGGGTGGGGGTGCAGTGACGCTACCGACGCGGCCACAGGCCGTGCCCGCGAGTCCCAGTGTCCAGAGCAGAGCCCTCGCGCAACTCCTCATGAGCGGCCTGCGCCCCCTCGGCGACCGCATGAGCATCACCAGCTGGCCCCAACGGCGGCTCGTCCGCGAGATGTTCGACACCGTCGGCCTCACTCCACTGCCGCGTGGCACCCGAGTGGAATCGGTGACGGACGGTGACGTCCGAGGGCTGTGGCTCACCGGCAGGCGCGCCGACCCGGCGAACGGTGTCGTGCTCTACCTCCACGGCGGCGGATTCGTGTTCGGGTCCCGACGCACGCACCGGCACCTCGCGGCAGCCCTGTCGGTGACCACCTGGCGCCCCGTCCTCCTCGTCGACTACCGGCGCGCGCCGGAGCACCCCTTCCCGGCGGCCGCCGACGACGCACTCGCCGCCTACGACTGGCTCCTGCGCACCCACGCGCCCGAGAGCATCACCGTCATGGGCGACTCGGCGGGCGGCCACCTGGTGGCCGGGCTGCTCGCGGACCTGGCACGGCGCCGCAGGCCCATGCCTGCCGCCGCGGTCATGTTCTCGCCGTTCCTCGACCTCGGGTGCGCCGAGGTGACCGACCGGGACGCCGTCCGGCGTGACCCGTTCGTGCCACCCCAACGGGCGATCGAGTGCGGGCTCAGCTACGCGGGTGCCTATGCGCTCAGCCACCGCAGGCTCAACGTCCTCGGAGCGGGCAAGCGACGCTGGCCGCCGGTGCTGATCCAGGTCGGCGACACGGAATGCCTGCTCGGCGACTCGGAACGGATGGCCGAGAGCATCAGGTCGGCGGGTGGGCACTGCGAGCTGCAGGTGTGGCCGGGGCAGGTGCACGTGTTCCCGGCGTTCTACCCGCTCATCCCGGAGGGCCGCGCCGCTCTGCGGTACGTGGGTGACTTCCTGCGTACCAATACCCTCGAATCGGTGACGGAACAGGACGTTGTCGCCACCGCCAGTTGACACACCGATGGAGATCGGGCGAATTCGGGCACGTTCGGCGTACGACCGATCTCCGGGCACGTACGCTACCTGTCGTGAGTTTGATGGCTGAGGCGAGCACGGTGGCTTCCGGCGTGCTCGAATCCGCCGGGCCCGTCATGGTCTGGATCATCGTGCTCGGGTTCGTGTTCACGGAGTGCGCCTTCATCGTCGGCCTGTTCCTGCCGGGCGACTCGCTGCTGTTCGCGGCGGGTGTCGTCCTCGCGGAGCACAACGGCGAGCTGCACGCGTGGGCGCTGTCGATCGTCGCCGTGGTCACCGCGGTGATCGGGAACATGGTCGGCTACTACATCGGGCACAAGGCCGGACACACGATCATCGCGCGGCGCGGCGGCCGGGTGCTGAACCTGGAGAACCTCGCCAAGGCGCGGGACTTCCTCGACCGGCGGGGCTTCTGGGCCATCGTGCTGGCGAGGTGGATCCCGTGGATCCGGACGTTCGCGCCGCTCATCGCGGGTGCGGCGAAGATGGACACCCGCAGGTTCCTGCTGGCCACGACCATCGGCGGGCTGGCGTGGGTGCCCACGCTCGTGCTGGTCGGGTACTACGGCGCCGGACTGCTGGAGCAGCTGCCGTGGCTCAAGGCCGTCGCCCTGTGGGGCAGCATCGCGTTCTTCGTCCTCGGCACCGCGTACGGCGTGATCCGCTACCGCCAGGAGATGCGCAGGCCACCGGTCCCCACGACCGTCAACGCGGCCAACGACTAGTCGTCCTCGTCTGGCTCCCGCGCCCACAGCACCAGCTGGATGCCGTCCGGATCACGCAGGGAGATCACCTCTGTGCCGGGCGCCGAGTGCTCCTCGGTGATGGGTGAGAACGTCACGCCGTGCTTGGTCAGACGTTCCGTCCACTCCTGCAGGCAGGCACGGTCCGGCACGGAGAACGTCAGGTGGTCCAGCCCCGGCCTGCGCTCGTCGAACCGCGCGTAGTCGGACACCGGGTGCTGGACGAGGGTCAGCGTGATGCCGAGCCCCGGCCCACGTAAGAAGGCCTTCCGCATGCCGGACGGCGATTCGTCCTTACCGATCGACTCGAACCCCAGCACGCGCTCGTACCACGGGACACTTCGGTCCACGTCGGTGACGGTGAGCGCGACATGGTGAACACCGGTCAGCGTGGGCATCAGAGTCCTTCCCGACCCGGGGTGGCGGGCCGCCTCAGCCATACTGCCGCAGCGCGACGACAAAACCACCGCCGTTATCGGATCTGTGATGGTGTTGGTTTGCTCGCTGGTGAGCAGGCTCTGACACCGGCTCGCTCGCTCACGCCTTGCGCGGTTGCACTGTCCCTTCGCTCGATTGCGGGGTCGTTCAGTAGCCGCCGCTTATGGGGAGTACGGCTCCGGTCACGAACGAGGCCGCGGGTGACAGGAGCCAGGTCACTCCTTCCGCGATCTCCTCCGGTTCTCCCGCTCGCTTCATGGGGATCATGGGAGCGCGTTCGTTCGGGCGGTCGGGCATGCCTGCCGCCGCGTGGAGGTCCGTGTGCACCAGGCCTGGCGAGACCGCGTTCACTCGGACGCCCTCCGCGGCCACCTCCTGTGCCAGGCCGTAGGTCATCGACTCGACCGCCGCCTTGCTCGCCGCGTAGTGCACCCACTCGCCGGGTGAGCCTCGGCCGGCGGCCGTCGACGAGACGTTCACGATCGCGCCGCCCCCGCCGCCGTGGCGGGTGGACATGCGGCGGACCGCCTCGCGGTTGCACAGGAACACCCCCACCACGTTGACGTCGAGTACGCGGCGGACGGTCGCGACGTCCTGCTCGTCCAGCCGCCCGGGGGAGTTACCCGTGATCCCGGCGTTGCACACCACCCCGCGCAGGTCGCCGAGGGAGGCCGCCGCCTCGAACAGCTCCCGCACGTCCGCCTCGTCGGCCACGTCCCCGGGCACCGCGCGGGCGACCCCGCCCGCCGACTCGACCTCCGCCACCACGGCCCGCGCCGCGTCGTGGTCGGTCGCGTAGCCGAGGACCACGCTGTGCTCCCGCGCGAGCTGCCTGACCACCGCCGCGCCGATACCCCGGCCTCCGCCGGTCACGATCATCACGCCCACACGGCGAAACCTATCCCGGTGAGCGCTCCAGGAGTGCCGCGGCTTCCAGGACCATCCACCCGGAGAGCTGCACCGACAGGTCCCGTTCGACCCTGCGGTGTGCCGGCGAGCGCGGCACGCGGGCGGGCTTCGACCACTCGGGGCCGAACAGCGGTCCCGACGGCGCGAGCGCACGGTTGCGCCACGCCGCCCCGGCCGAGCCCATGACCAGCGCACGCGCCACGTCCGCGGCGGGTGAGGGCAGCCGCAGCGCGGCCTGGGCCAGGTAGCGGGTGAGGATGCCCGCGAACAACCCGCCGTCGCCGCCGCCGCGGCCACGCACGACCAGCTCGTCGTTGAGGTGCGCGGCGACGGCGTTGATCGTCCGCGCCGCGCGCTCGACCCACACCCCCGACCGGTCACCTCGCGCCAGCTCGACGCACGCGCCGATGTACACGCCCTGGCAGTAGGTGTAGGTGACCTTGACGATGTCCCTGATCGACCCGTCCGGCCGGACGTACACGCCGTCCCACAGCAGTCCGGTGCCCGGGTCGACCAGCACCTGCGACATCCACTCGGTCATCGACCTGGCGCGCTGGCGGTCCTGGCGCTCACCGCCCCTGGACGCCCAGCGGGCGAACAGTATGGCGGCCGGTCCGTTGGCGGGCACGTTCTTGAAGTCGTCCTCGCGCCGCCACCAGATGCCGCCACCGCCGTGGTCGGTCCAGCCCGACCGCAGCCGCGCGGCGATCCTGTTCATGGCGGCGACCACGGGCACGCGCTCGCAGTCGTTCGCGCGCATGAGCGCGAGGCCCAACCACGCGATGTCGTCGTAGTAGTCGTTGGTCCACGAGCCCAGGTTGCGCAGGTGGATGCCCCGGACGACCCGCGCGATCATGCCCGCGCGCGTCCGGCTCGGCTGGCGCTCCTGCGCGTCGACGAGACAGTCGAGCAGATGGGCCTGCCACCAGTAGTTCCAGTGCCCGTGGAGGCGGTTGTTGACCGACTGGGGCCAGCCTGCGACACCGAGGCGCGTGCCGGGCAGACCCCATACCCGGCGGACGTGGCGCGCCACGACGGCCCGCTCGGCGACGGCCGCACGCGCTCCCCAGAGGGACGGCGAGTTCTCGGTCGTGCTCTCCGCGAAGCCGGCGCGTTGGGTCACCCCTCCATCGTGCGTTCTGAATCGGTTCCGATGTGTCCGCCGGAAGAGTGATGTCACCGTCCTGTGTCATGGTGATTCCCATGACACAGACCCCGGTGACGTGTCCCCTGTGCGAGGCAACGTGTGGGTTGTCGGTGACGGTCACGGAGGGTCAGGTCACCCGGGTGCGTGGTGACGACGCCGACGTGTTCTCGCACGGTTACATCTGCCCGAAGGGCGCGTCGCTCGGGGCGTTGCACCACGACCCCGACCGGTTGCGGGCCCCGCTGGTGCGGCGGGACGGCGAGCTGGTCGAGGTGAGCTGGGACGAGGCGTTCGCCGAGATCGAGCGGCGGCTGCCACCGCTGATCGCGGAGCATGGGCGGGACGCAGTCGCTGTGTACGCCGGTAACCCGTCGGTGCACAACACGTCGACGGCGCTGTACGGGCCCGTCTTCTACAAGGCCCTGAACACGAGGAACTTCTACACGGCGAGCACGGTCGACCAGCTGCCCAAGCACTTCTCGGCAGGCCACATGTTCGGCCACGCGCTCACGATCCCGGTGCCGGACCTCGACCGCGTCGACCACCTGCTGATGCTCGGCGCGAACCCGCTCGTGTCCAACGGCAGCCTGATGACCGCACCGGACGTGCGCGGCAGGCTCAGGGCACTGCGCGACCGAGGCGGCAAGCTCGTGGTCGTGGACCCGAAGCGCTCCAGGACGGCCGAGCTCGCCGACGAGCACCACGCGATCCGCCCCGGCACCGACGCCCTGCTGCTGTTCGCGTTGGTCCGGACGCTCTTCGCCGAGGACCTCACCGACACGCGGGACCTGCCGGTCAACGGCGTCGACGAGGTCCGCGCGCTGGCCGAGCCGTTCACCCCGGAGGCCGTGGCCGTCCACACCGGACTCGACGCGGACGTCGTCCGGACCATGGCCCGTGAGCTGGCCTCTGCCGGGCGGGCGGTGGTGTACGGCCGGATCGGCACCACTACGCAAACGTTTGGCACCCTTGCGAGCTGGCTGATCGACGTCCTCAACACCCTCACCGGCAACCTCGACCGCGAGGGCGGCGCGATGTTCCCGCTCGCCGCGGCGGGTCAGGCCAACGCGCGGGCGGCGAAGAAGAGGCGGGGGTTCCAGACCGGTCGCTGGCGCAGCCGGGTCCGCGACCTGCCGGAGGTCATCGGCGAGCTGCCGGTCGCGACGCTGGCCGACGAGATCCTCACCCCGGGGGACGGCCGGGTCCGCGCGCTGGTCACGGTCTGCGGCAACCCGTGCCTGTCCACGCCGAACGCGCGCAGGCTCGAGAAGGCCATGGCACGGCTGGACTTCATGGTGTCGGTGGACGTCTACCTCAACGAGACGAGCAGGCACGCGGACGTCGTCCTGCCCGGACCGACGCCACTGGAACGACCGCACTACGACCTGACCCTCTACCAGCTGGCCATCCGCAACGTCGCGAACTGGACACCCGCCGTCCTGCCGACGGAGGTCCCGCAGGAGTGGGAGACCCTGCTGCGGCTCACGGGCATCGTGACCGGCCTGGGGTCCGACCCGGACCTGAAGGCGCTCGACGACCTCGTGGCCGACCAGACGGCCGAGCGCCTCGGCGTCGAGAAGGGTGATCGGCACGGGCCGGAGCGCCTCATCGACATCATGCTGCGTGGTGGGCCGTACGACCTGACGCTCGCCGACCTGGAGGCCGCGCCGCACGGCGTCGACCTCGGCCCGCTGGAGCCGAGGCTCCCGGAGATCCTGACCACGACGTCGGGCCGGGTCGAGCTGGCCCCCGAGGCGATCACGGTCGACGTGCCGAGGCTCGCCGAGGTGCTCGACCGCCCGGTGAACGGCGAGCTGCTCCTCATCGGCCGCAGGCAGCTGTCGTCCAACAACTCGTGGATGCACAACCTGGCCCCGCTCGTCCGGGGCTCGAACCGGTGCACCGCGCAGCTGCACCCGGACGACGCGACCCGTCTCGGGCTCGTCGACGGCGCCACGGCGGTGGTCCGTTCCCGTGCGGGTGAGATCGAGGTGCCGGTGGAGGTCACGGACGCCATCCGGCCCGGCGTCGTCAGCATTCCCCATGGTTGGGGGCACGACGTGGCGGGCGCGCGGACGTCGGTCGCACGTGCACATGCAGGTGTGAATGCCAATGTATTGGCTGATGAGACACTGTTGGACGCCCTGTCCGGCACTGCGGCGTTGAACGGGATCCCAGTCCAGATCGAGCCCGCCTGAATCAGAATGAATCAGATTTGACTCGCTTCGGTCACCATCCGTCGACGCTATGTATGCAGTACCCCGGATCAGGTGATACACCTACGCCTGAGTAGCCTCACGCATCGTCTTGACTTTTCAGTGTGCCAAATGGTCTGATCTGCATCACATCGAATCACTTCGGGTCATCCGAGCGAGGGATGGCGGGAGGGTTCAGAAGCTTCATGGACACGTTGGACGGGTTGGGGTCGTCGCCTACCGGAAGGGAGCGGTTGGCGGCGGAGTTGCGGCGGCTGCGCGGCCTTGCCGGAGTGTCCGGACGGGATCTCGCACAGCGCGTCGGCATCAGTCAGTCCAAGGTGTCGCGCATCGAGTCGGGCGCCGTGATCCCGTCCCTTCCGGAGGTGACCGCCTGGGGAAAGGAGCTGGGTGTGTCAGTCGAGACGCAGGCACAGCTCGCGGCGTTGATCGAGGCGGCGTACAACGAGGTGCACCCATGGGGATCGGCCCTGCAACGCGGCAACCTGCAGGAGAGCGTCCAGGACCAGGAGTCCACGGCGACCCGGATCGCGGTGTTCCAGCCGTCGGTGGTGCCAGGACTGCTCCAGACCGCCGAGTACGCGCGGCGGGTGATCGGCATGTTCCACCGCGACTACGCGCGCAGCGACCAGGCCGCGGAGATCTCGAGCCGTCTGCACCGCCAGCTGGCGCTGTACGACACGGACCGCCACTTCGACTTCCTGATCACCGAGGCCGCGCTGCGCTGGCGTCCCGGCCCGGTGCAGGTGCTGCTGGCACAGCTCGACCGCATCATGTCGATCCGCACGCTGGACAACGTGACGGTCGGCCTGATCCCGCTCAGCGCGGAGGCGACCACCCTCACCAGCCACGGCTTCGTCCTCTACGAGGGCGACGGGCAGGAGTCCTGGGTCACCGTCGAGACGATTCACGCGGACATGAAGGTGGCCGCGCCGGATCACGTGGGGATCTACCGGTCCCGGTGGGGCCTTCTCCGCGAGATGGCGCTCTACGGCGACGAGGCACGGGAATTCCTGAGCAGGATTGTGGCCGGACTCCGCACCGGTTGAGTCCAGGACGACAACGGAGTTCGTCACCCCGCGACGGGCTAGCGAATACGACCGAAAACCCCGGCCAGCATTCCACTGGCGAACGCGTCCCACACGCTGCGCGTCAGCATCAGCACGGGACCGTTGGGGTCCTTGGAGTCCCGCAGACCGACTACCTCGGTTCTGGCCACCTCGACGCAGTCACCGCCCTCGCTGAAGCTGCTCTTCTCGAAGGTGGCGTGTGTCCGGACCCAGCTCTCGAATTGGCCGTTCATGTCTCAATAGAAACCGAAGGCGAGAGATGACGAAAGAGTTCGACATTCTTTCGACCGAAACTGTCATGTTTCACCTCTACGGCACGGTGGAGGCGAGCATCGACGGGGTTCGGATCGGGCTGGGGACGGAAAAGGAACGTCGCATGGTCGTGCCGCTCCTGCTGACCATCAGACGGCCAGTCTCCTATCTGGAGCTTGCCGACTGGATGTGGGACGGCTCGCCGACCAGCGCGCCGGACGACCTCGGCCGGTACATGGGCGACTTCCGCACCCGGCTCACCCAGCTGGGGTTCCGAGGGGCGCTCGTCAACCGGGACCGGGTGTGCAGGCTGAACGTCGCATCCGAACAGGTCGACCTGCACCGGCTCACCACGCTGCTGACCGAGGTCGACCAGCTTGACGACGAGACGGCGGCCAGGCGACTGCGGGACACGCTCACGCTGTGCGGCGGGGAGCCGCTCGCCGGGCTGTCCGGCCACCGCATCGACGCCTGTCGCCAGGTGCTGCTCGAGGAGCGCAGACGCGCGGAGATGACACTCATCCGCGTCGACTTCCGGCTCGGCCGCGCCGCACACCGCGTGCCCGACCTCGTGCGGTTGTTCCTCGACCGCCCGGAGGACACGGCTGTCGCCACGCTCACCATGCAGGCGCTCGCGATCAGCGGTCGGCAGGCAGAGGCGCTCGGCGTGTACCGGCGGTGCTGCGAGCGGCTCGTCGAGCTCGGCATGAAGGTGCCACCGCAGATGGCCGACCTGCACGGCCGCATCCTCCGCGACGAGCCCGCCATCGCCGAGCCGGAGCTGGAGCGCCACCTCTGACCTTGGTAGCCGGCCTCCTGGGGGTGGGCCGGCTACCAGGCAACGTCCAGGTCGGCGTGCTCGCGGACCCACGCGTGCATCACGATCCCGGCGGCCACCCCGGCGTTGATCGACCGGGTCGAGCCGAACTGCGCGATCGACACGACCTGCGTCGCCTGCTTGCGGGCGTCCTCGGACAGGCCGGGACCTTCCTGTCCGAACACGAGGACGCACCGCCGGGGCAGCGACACCGTCTCCAGCCGCGACGCGCCGGGGGTGTTGTCCACCGCGACCACGGCGAGCCCCGACCCGGTCGCGAACTCGAGCAGCGCGGCCATGTCGGGGTGGTGCCGGACGTGCTGGTAACGGTCGGTCACCATCGCGCCCCTGCGGTTCCAGCGACGCCGACCGACGATGTGGACCGCGCGGGCGGCGAAGGCGTTGGCCGTCCGCACGACAGTGCCGATGTTGTGGTCGTGCTGGAAGTTCTCGATCGCCACGTGGAAGTCGTGCCTGCGGGTGTCGAGGTCGGCGACCACGGCGTCGCGGCGCCAGTAGCGGTAGGCGTCGACCACGTTGCGACGGTCGCCGTCGGACAACAGCGCCGCGTCGTACCGGTCGTCTGCGGGCCAGTCACCCTCCCAGGGACCTACGCCGACGGGCTCGCCGAACTCCCACTCGGTTGGACCGGGCTCCTCGGCCACCGCTTCCACGCTCCCACGTACGACACGACCACCACGACGATCGCCCCCGCACCGACGACCGGCAGCAGTACCCGGGGGATGATCTGGCCGTAGATGTAGTACTCGTTGAACCCTCCCGGCAGCGGACCGAGGCCCTGCATGCCGCGGAACCAGTTTTCCAGAGCCGTGAGCGGGCAGGCGATCGGCGTCACGTTGACGATCACGCCCCAGGCGGCGAAGAACATATGCACGAAGATCGACCTGGGCCAACGCCAGGCCAGGAACCCCCCTAGACCGATGTACAGGAGTGCCGTGAAGTGCACGAACACCGTGACGTCGGCTAAGAACCCCGCCATACCGCCAAGCTAGCCGAAAAACCAACCCAGTGCCGGTGGATTCTGTTGCGGTTGGATTGCTGCCCGGATCAGAGGCCCAGGTCACCCTTGCCGAGCAGGTAGCGGTACTGGAGCCCGCGCGCCTCGACGGCCTCACGCGCACCGGTGTCCCGGTCCACGATCGCCGCGACGCCGACGACCCGCGCACCGGCCTCGTTCAGCGCGTCCACCGCGGTCAGCACACTGCCGCCGGTGGTCGAGGTGTCCTCGACGGCGAGCACCGGCTGGCCCGTGACCTCGATGCCCTCGATCCGCCGCTGCATGCCGTGCGCCTTGGTCTCCTTGCGGACCACGAACACGTCGAGCACCTCACCCACGCTCGCGGCCGCGTGCATCATCGCGTACGCGACGGGGTCGGCACCCAGCGTGAGCCCGCCGACCGCGACGTAGTCCCAGTCGGCGGTGAGCTGGCGCAGCAGCCTGCCGATCAGCGGGGCGGCGGCGTGGTGGAGGGTGGCGCGGCGGAGGTCGACGTAGTAGTCGGCCTCCGTGCCGGACGCGAGCGTGACGCGCCCGTGCACGACGGCGAGTTCAGTGATCAGGCGAGCGAGTTCGCCCTTCGCGGTGAGGTCAAGGGTGCGCACGGACCTAACTGTATAGATTGGCTCGCTCCGCTCGCGGCGAGTGGGCCTTCTCCGGTTACATTGGCTCGCTCCGCTCGCGGCGAGTGGGCCTTCTCCCGACGTCTTCCCTCCTGCGCGCGGAGGTCGCCTGGGCTCGTTCCTCGCGCAGGCGACCTCCGTGCTCGTCAGTCCAGACGTCGGCGGCCCCCTCGCAGCCTTAAGGGGTCACACCTGCTTGTTCGTGCGGGAGCTGTGGCCATCATTGGCGAGTGCGCTTGCTCCCCCTGCGGTGGGTTGCTTGGTCGTGCGGTCGCTTGGGATCAGCCGAAGCCGCGCTGGTCCTGCTTGAGGGCGGTGTCGACCGTGAGCGCGGACGCGACGACCATGCTGGCGATCGGGTCCTGTAGCGGTCGGTGGATCTGCACGACGTAGTTGTCAGCCGTGGTGAACATGGTCTTCGCGAAGCCTTCCCAGGTCTTCGTGATGCGTGCGATCTCGCCGCCGGTGTGGTCGACGACCGCGAAGTTCCACGCCCGCCAGTTCTCGGCCTGGATGCCACCGATCTTCTGCTCGCCGACCATGAACGAGAAGCGGATCTTGCCGACCATGTTGTCCTGTTGGATCTGGCCGATCTCGTGGCCGTCCGGCCGCTGCACGATGATCCGCGACTTGAAGACCTTCGCGGGCCGGGTCAGGTACAGGACCGGCTGGTGGTTGGCGTCACGCACCTCCAGGCGGTGAGTCAGGAACTGGTCGTAGCTGGTGAAGAACCGGACGGCCTTCTTGAACGCGTTCTGTCCGATCTGCGCCACGGAGCCGAGCTGGCGGCCGTGCTGGTCGAACACCGCGTACTCGTTGGCCATCTCGATGAGCTTGACCTTCTGGTTCACGACCAGAACGGGCTCGGTGAACAGCGTGCCGCCGCCGTAGCCGACCTGGCCGACCCCGGCCCTCCTGGTCTGGTCCCGGATCTTGTCCGGGTCCGGGCCGCGCCCGAGCTGGACCTCGAAGGGGCTCGCGTCACTGCGAGGCTGCTGCTGCGCTTGCTGCGTGTGCTGGGTCCACTGCGCTCCGTCCCACCAACGGAGCATCGTGGAGCCGGGCTGTTCGGGATACCACCCCGGTGGCTGCGTCATGCGAGTCAGCTTCGCACTTTCGCCCGTCCGGTCGCAGCCGTTGTCCGATTACTCCTCGATCGCGATTTCGCCCCGGCCGCTCAGGTCCGGTCCCGGCCGCCTGCCACCTTCGCCTCGGCACGGCGCAGCAACGCGGCCGGCACCAGCCTGGGCACGGTCATGATCGCCTTCCACACGGCACCCGGCACCGACCGCGACCGGCCACGACGCAGGTCACGCAGGCAGTCCGCCACCACGCGGTCGGCGTCGAGCCACAACGCGTCCGGCAGCGCGGCCATGTCGTCGCCCGCCCGGTCGTGGAACTCCGTCCGCGTGAACCCGGGGACGAGTGCCAGGACCCGCACGCCGGTGCCCGCGAGGTTCGCGGCCATCCCCTCGGAGAACGCCGTGACCCAGGCCTTCGACGCGCCGTACGTCGGGCCGGTGGCCGGGAAGAACCCGGCGACACTGGAGACGTTGACGACCGCGCCCCTGCGCCGGGCCAGCATGCCCGGCAGCGCGGCCCTGGTCAGCCGCAACACGGTGGTGACGTTGACGTCGAGCTGCGCCTGCAGCAGGTCGACCTCCGCCTCGGCGAAGGCGCCACGCGTGCCGAAGCCCGCGTTGTTGACCAGCATGTCGACGGGGTGCTCCTCGTCGGCCAGCCGCTCCTCGACCCGCTTGCGAGCCCGGGTGTTGGACAGGTCCGCCGTCATCGGCGTGACCGTGACGCCGTGCCGCTCCGACAGCTCGACCGCGACCTCCTTGAGGCGCTCCCTGGTGCGCGCGACGATCACCAGGTCGTACCCCTCCGCGGCGAGTTTCCTGGCGAAGGCGGCGCCGATGCCTGCCGTCGCCCCCGTCACGAGTGCGGTTGGCATGTCTCCCCCGAAACTAGTCGTGTCGCTCGCCGTGCCGTCCCGTCGGGTGCTCGTGCTCCCCGACCGGGTCGACCTCGGCGTCGAACGGGTCGATCACGTCCGCGATCTCGCCGATCCCGCGCAGGAGGCGTTCGAGCCGCGACGGTGACGCGTGCGGTGCGACGCTCGCCAGCACCCAGCCCGCCTCGATCCACGCCACGGGGATGTCCGCACCGATCTCCTCGGTCGCGTCGACCAGGTCCGGCGTGATGATCCCGCGTGCCGAGGAGATGTCGGAGACGAACGCGTACCGCTGGCCGACGGGCCCGAGCAGCTCGGGCATGGTGTCCCGCTGGAACGGCGCGCTCGGCAGCCACAGCTCGACCACGGCGGGGTGCACCCGCCTGCACTGCACGGCGGCGATCACGGTCGTGACGCGTCCGCCGGTCTCGAGGTCGAACACGTACACCTTGCGCCTGCCGTCCGCGGTGAACGTCGAGCCGGCGACCACGTCTCGGGCCACGCCGCCGCCGTGGAAGGCGATGGCGCCGCCGCTCCACTGCGCGGGCAGGAGGTGGTCGCTGTCGGCGTACTGCCAGCCGCGCAACGCGGCCCAGTGCCGTCGCTCCCTGTTTCGCGAGGTCAGGTGGGCGCGGTCGCGCAAAAGCAACGCGACGCCTGCGACCCCGGCGACGACCGCCACGACGAACCACACCAATGCCGGTATGCCCACCCCGGCAAGCGTAGTCGTCACCACGTCGGCGCCGGGATCACAGGCCCCGTGTCACGCACGCTGGTCGCCCCTGTACCGTTTAGCTATAGTGCTAGCTACCTAGATAAATGGAGGTGAACGCATGATCGAGTTCCACCTGGACGCCAAGTCCGGGTTGTCGCCGTACCAACAGCTCGTGCAGCAGGTCAGACACGCCCTGCGGCTCGGGCTGATCGACAAGGGCGACCAGCTCCCCAAGGTGAAGGACGTGGTGGCGAGCCTCGCCATCAACCCGAACACCGTGCTGAAGGCGTACCGCGAGCTGGAGCACGACGGACTGGTCGCCGCGCGACCCGGCGTCGGCACGTTCGTGACCGGGACGCTCAACGGCTCGTCGCTCGCCGTCCTCGCGCCGCTGCGCCAGGACCTCAACCGGTGGCTGTCCAAGGCCCGCCGCGCCGGCCTCGACGAAGAAAGCATCGAGGCCCTCTTCATGGCCACGTTTCGCACCGCGTCCAGAGAGGACATAGCGTGAGCGTGCTGCGGGCCCAGGGGCTGGGCAAGAAGTACAAGCGGAAGTGGGCGCTGTCCGGCTGCTCCCTCGACATCGAGCCGGGACACGTCTCGGGGCTGGTGGGACCGAACGGCGCGGGCAAGTCGACGCTGCTGAACATCGCCTCCGGGATGCTCGAGCCGACCACCGGCACGATCGAGGTCTGCGGCGGCACCCCGGGCAGCGGCCCGGAGCAGCTGGCCAAGGTCGGGTACGTCGCGCAGAACACGCCCGTCTACTCGAACCTGTCCATCGAGGACCACCTGCGGCTCGGGCAGCACCTCAACCCCAACTGGGACGAGGCCGTCGCCAGGACCCGCGTCCAGCGGCTCGGGTTGGATCCCAGGCAGCACGCGGGCAAGCTCTCCGGCGGCCAGCGGGCGCAGCTGGCGCTGACGATCGGCATCGCCAAGCGGCCGGAGCTGCTGCTGCTCGACGAGCCCGTCGCCGCACTGGATCCCCTCGCACGGCGGGAGTTCCTGCAGGACCTCATGGAGGCGGTCGCCGAGCACGGGCTGTCGGTCGTGATGTCCTCGCACCTGGTCGCCGACCTGGAACGGGTCTGCGACCAGCTCGTCGTGCTCGTGGACTCGCAGGTCCGGATCTCGGGCGACGTCGAGCAGCTGCTCGCCGTGCACCACCGGCTCACGGGGCCGCGCCGCGACGTCGACACCCTGCCGGTCGACCAGCAGGTCGTCTCCGCGAAGCACACCGACCGGCAGACGACCGTAGTCGTCCGCACCGAGGAGCCGATCCTCGATCCCGCGTGGACGGTCGCGCAGCTGAGCCTCGAGGACCTCGTCCTCGAGTACATGGCCAACCCGGTCGCCGCCCGCCCCGCACTGGAGGTGCTCCGATGACCTGGTTGACCTGGCGCCAGTTCCGCGTGCCCGCGTTGTCGGTGTTCACCGGCCTCGCCGTGATCGGCGTGATCCTGGCGATCACCGGCCCCGACCTGGTCGGCAGGACGGACTTCTCCGACGAGGACATGCTGTTCGGCGGCACGATCCTCGCGCTGTACCTGCTGCCTGCGCTCGTCGGCGTGTTCTGGGGCGTGCCGCTGGTCACCCGTGAGCTGGAGACCGGCACGCACAGCCTCGTCTGGAACCAGAGCATCACGCGCAGGCGGTGGCTCACGACCAAGCTCGGGGTCGGCACGGTGACCGCCATGGCCGCAGGCGGGCTGCTGAGCCTCGCGGTCACCTGGTGGGCCAGCCCGATCGACACCCTGGCGGCCCAGTCCACCGACCGGGGCATGCTGAGCCGCATCGCGCCCGTGGTGTTCTCCGCCCGGGGCATCGCACCCATCGGCTACGCGGCGTTCGCGTTCGTCCTGGGCGTCACGGTCGGGATCCTGCTGCGTCGCACGCTGGCGGCGATGGCCGTCACGTTGGTCGTGTTCTTCGGCGTGATGCTCGCGGTGCCCTTCCTCGTACGCCCGTACTTCCTGCCCGCACTGCAGGAGACGGTCACGATCGAGGACTCGAGCATCATGGGGATCCACGGGAGCGAGCAGGGGATCGAGGAGATCCTGACGCGGGAGCCCGCTGGCGCTTGGGTGCTGGCCAACGAGACGGTCGATCAGGACGGCAACGTGGTCTCCCCACTGCCCTCCTTCGTCCAGAACTGCGTGCCGAGGCCCGGCTCGGGCCCGCCACCGGAACCCGGGACCATGAGGTCCTGCCTCACCCAGCTGGACGAACGCGGCTACCAGCAGCACCTCGCCTTCCAGCCGGGCTACCGGTTCTGGCCACTGCAGTGGATCGAACTGGCCTTCTTCCTCGCGCTGTCCGCGCTGCTCACCTGGCTCTGTTTCCGGCGCCTGCGCCACCTGTCCTGATCCGCGATTCCACAGGGGGAATCCACATGCGCACCATCGTGGTCGCCACCGCACTGACCGTCGCCATCGCGTCCTCACCCGTCGCGACGGCGGAGCCGGCGACGCCCTACTTACCCGCCCCCACCGGCCGCCAGCCGGTGGGCACCACCTCGCTGTACCTGAAGGACACCTCCCGGCCGGACACCTGGGTGCCGTCGGTGCCCTACCGGGAGCTGATGGTCTCGCTCTTCTACCCGACCAGCTCGTCGCACGGGCCGAAGAGGCAGTACATGACGCCGCAGGAGTCCGTGGCGAACCTGGAGCGCCAGAACATCCCCGGCCTGGCGCTCGACGTCTTCTCGACGGTCCGGACGAACGCCGTCGTCGACGCGCGGCCGACCGGCGGACGCCACGACCTGCCGCTGGTCGTGCTGTCGCCCGGCTACACGCAGCCCCGCGCCACGCTCAGCATGTGGGCCGAGGACCTGGCGAGCCACGGCTACGTCGTCGCGGTCATCGACCACACCTACGAGAACCGCGCCACCACGTTCCCCGACGGGCATGTCACCAGCTGCGCGGCCTGCGACCTCGACGGCCCTGACCACCCCGAGTTCGACGCGAAGCTCGCGGCGGGCCGGGCGCTCGACACGTCGTTCGTGCTCGACGAGTTGGTCGGGCGGCACCCGGCGTGGCGGTACGCGAACCTGATCGACCCGTCGCGGATCGGCATGACCGGGCACTCGGCCGGTGGTTCGAGCACTATCCAGGCGATGCTGGCCGACCAGCGGATCAGGGCCGGGGCGAACGTCGACGGCAGCAACCACGTGCCGATCCCCGACTCGGGCCTCGCCAGGCCGTTCATGTTCATGGGTGAGACGGACGAGTACGTGCCCGGCCAGCCCGGTCCGTACGACGACTGGGAGACCGACTGGCAGCACCTGACCGGCTGGAAGCGCTGGCTGATGGTGACCGGCATGGTCCACCAGTCGTTCACCGACCTCGGTGTGCTCGCCGGCCAGCTGGGCGTCGACCTCGGCGGGACCATCGACCCGAACCGCGGGATGGACCTCACCAGGACCTACCTCAGGGCGTTCTTCGACCAGCACCTGCTCGGCAGGGCCCAGCCGCTGCTGGACCAGCCGTCAGCGCGGTACCCGGAGGTGTCGTTGGCCAGGACCTCGACTCCTTTCCTCCCGGCGCCGACCGGGGACAAGCCGGTGGGCAGCCTGCCGGTGTACCTGAAGGACACCTCGCGGCCGGACCCGTGGGTGCCGTCGGTGCCCTACCGGGAGCTGATGCTCTCGCTCTTCTACCCGGCGGCGTCGTCCCGAGGTGGGAAGGCGACGTACATGACGCCAGAGGAGTCGACGGCGCTGCTGACGGACAGCGGCATCGAGCCACTCGACCTGCTGAGCACGACACGGACGAACTCCGTTGCCTACGCCAGGCCTGCCGGGCACCACCTGCCCATGATCGTCCTGTCGCCTGGCTACACCAAGCCCCGCGCGACGCTCACCGCGCTGGCCGAGGACCTGGCCAGCCACGGCTACGTCGTGGCGCTGGTCGACCACACCTACGAGAACGCCGCCACGACCTTCCCCGACGGGCGGGTCGTCGGGTGCGCCTCGTGCGACCAGCCCCATGACCCCGCGTTCTGGCAGAAGCTGGAGCTGGGCCGGGCGGCGGACGTGTCGTTCGTGCTGGACGAGCTGACGCGTGGCAAGTGGGCGGGCCTCGTCGACCCGTCGCGGATCGGCATGGCCGGGCACTCGGTTGGCGGCGCGAGCACGATCCCGGCGATGGTCGGCGACGACCGGATCAGGGCCGGGATGAACATCGACGGCAGCACGGAGTTCGAGATCCCGTACCCCGGGCTGTCCAGGCCGTTCATGTTCGTGAGCCACGAGCGCGTGCCCGACGCGACGTGCGCGCCGGGGAACGAGTCGTGGGAGCGGGACTGGCCCCGGATGACCGGGTGGAAGCGCTGGGCCGAGGTGGCAGGCACGCAGCACGCGTCGTTCACCGACGTCGGGCTGTTCGCGGACGAGTGGGGTGTCGACATCGGCGCCACCACCGGCGGACTCCGCACGCTGGTCATCACGAGGGCCTACGTGAACGCCTTCTTCGACCAGCACCTGCGGGGCAGGCCGTCGGAGCTGCTGGACCAGCCGGGATATCCAGAGGTGGCCTTCTGCCACCGCCCCTGACTGAGCGGAGACCACCGGAGCTTACTGATCAGCGAGCGAAGCGACGCCTCGCAGCGCCGTGAGCAGGCCGCCGGCGTCTGGACTGACGAGCACGGAAGTCCCTGCGCGAGCGAAGCGAGCCCAGGGGCTTCCGCGCGCAGGAGGGAAGACGCCGGGTAAAGGCCCGCTCACCAGCGAGCGGAGCGAGCCAATTAGACACAGCCGCCGACGTCTGGACTGACGAGCACGGAAGTCCCTGCGCGAGCGAAGCGAGCCCAGGGGCTTCCGCGCGCAGGAGGGAAGACGCCGGGTGAAGGCCCGCTCACCAGCGAGCGGAGCGAGCCAATTAGACACAGCCGCCGGCGTCTGGACTGACGAGCACGGAGGTCCCTGCGCGAGGAACGAGCCCAGGGACCTCCGCGCGCAGGAGGGAAGACGCCGGACAAAGGCCTGCTCACCCGCGAGCGGAGCGAGCCAATGTCACAGCGCTTTGCCGACGATCAACGCCGAGCTGTC
This sequence comes from Actinophytocola oryzae, assembly GCF_004364325.1. Taxonomy (GTDB): domain Bacteria; phylum Actinomycetota; class Actinomycetes; order Mycobacteriales; family Pseudonocardiaceae; genus Actinophytocola; species Actinophytocola oryzae. The sequence goes on from NZ_SOCP01000006.1 coordinate 45,822, forward strand.
GGGTGCGGCGTCGACGCGGACCGTGTCGCCGTCGCCGATCTCGCCGGACAGCAGGGCCTTGGCGAGCTGGTCGCCGATGGCCGAGGACACCAGCCGCCGCAGCGGCCTGGCCCCGTACACCGGGTCGAACCCGTTCATCGCCAGCCATTCCCGCGCTGCCGGGCTCACGTCCAGCGTCAGCCTGCGCGCGGCGAGGCGGCGGCCCAGCGCGCCGATCTGGATGTCGACGATCTGGGTCAACTCCTCGGTCGCGAGCGAGTGGAACACCACCACGTCGTCGAGCCGGTTGAGGAACTCGGGCTTGAAGTGGCGCTGCACCACCGAGAGCACGGCGTCCTTGCGGCCGAGCTCGTCGAGGCTGACGTCGGTGATCGCCTGCGACCCCAGGTTCGAGGTCAGCACGAGGATCGTGTTGCGGAAGTCGACCGTGCGGCCCTGCCCGTCGGTCAGGCGGCCGTCGTCGAGGACCTGCAGGAGCACGTCGAACACGTCCGGGTGCGCCTTCTCGACCTCGTCGAGCAGCACCACGCTGTACGGGCGCCGCCGCACGGACTCGGTGAGCTGGCCGCCCTGGTCGTAGCCGACGTACCCCGGCGGGGCGCCGACCAGCCGCGCGACCGAGTGCTTCTCCGAGTACTCGGACATGTCGATGCGGATCATGGCCCGCTCGTCGTCGAACAGGAACTCGGCGAGTGCCTTGGCCAGCTCGGTCTTGCCGACGCCGGTGGGACCGAGGAACAGGAACGAGCCGGTCGGCCGGTCCGGGTCGGCGACTCCGGCGCGCGCCCTGCGCACCGCGTCGGACACCGCACGCACTGCCTCCGCCTGCCCGACGACCCGGTCGCCCAGCGCGTCCTCCATGCGCAGCAGCTTCGCGGTCTCGCCCTCGAGGAGCCTGCCCGCCGGGATGCCGGTCCACGCGGACACGACGTCGGCGACGTCGTCCGGGCCGACCTCCTCCTTGAGCATGGCCGTCTCCTCGGCCCGCTCGGCGTTCTTGGTCGCCGTCTCCAGGTCCTTCTCCAGGCTCGGCATCCGCCCGTACCGCAGCTCCGCGGCGCGGCCGAGGTCACCGTCGCGTTCGGCCCGGTCCGACTCGCCGCGCAGCTGCTCCAACTGCTCCTTGAGGTCGCGGACGTTCTCGATGGCGCCCTTCTCGTTCTGCCAGCGCGCGGTCAGCCCGGTGAGGGTCTCGCGCTTCTCGGCCAGCTCGGCCCGCAGGCTCGCGAGCCGCTGCTTGGAGGCCGGATCCTCCTCCTTCTCCAGCGCCATCTCCTCGATCTCGAGGCGCCGGACGGCCCGCTCGACCTCGTCGATCTCGACGGGACGGGAGTCGATCTCCATGCGCAGCCGGGACGCGGCCTCGTCGACGAGGTCGATGGCCTTGTCCGGCAGGAAGCGCGCGGTGATGTAGCGGTCGGACAGCGTGGCGGCCGAGACCAGCGCGGAGTCCGTGATCCGGACACCGTGGTGCACCTCGTAGCGCTCCTTGAGCCCGCGCAGGATCGCGACGGTGTCCTCGACGGTGGGCTCGCCGACCAGGACCTGCTGGAAGCGGCGCTCCAGGGCGGCGTCCTTCTCGATGTGCTGGCGATACTCGTCGAGGGTGGTCGCGCCGACCATGCGCAGCTCGCCTCGCGCCAGCATCGGCTTGATCATGTTGCCCGCGTCCATGGCGCCCTCGCCGGTCGCGCCTGCGCCCACGATCGTGTGCAGCTCGTCGATGAAGGTGATGACCTGGCCCGCGGACTCGGTGATCTCCTTGAGGACCGCCTTGAGGCGCTCCTCGAACTCGCCCCGGAACTTGGCGCCCGCCACCATGGCGCCGAGGTCGAGGGCGACCACGCGCTTGCCGAGCAGGGACTGCGGCACGTCGCCCGCCACGATCCGCTGGGCGAGCCCCTCGACGATCGCGGTCTTGCCGACGCCGGGCTCGCCGATGAGGACGGGGTTGTTCTTGGTGCGCCGGGACAGCACCTGCACGACGCGGCGGATCTCGGCGTCGCGGCCGATGACCGGGTCGAGCTCGCCCTTGCGGGCGCGCTCGGTGAGGTCGAGGCCGTACTTCTCGAGGGCCTTGTAGGTGGACTCGGGGTCCGGGCTCGAGACGCGCGCGGAGCCGCGGACCTTCGCGAAGGCCTCCCGCAGGGCCTCGGGGGTCGCGCCGTTCCGGTTCAGCAGGGTCGCCACCTGGCCACCCTGAGCGGCGAGGCCGACCAGGAGGTGCTCGGTGGAGACGTACTCGTCACCCATCTCGGTGGCGAGCTTCTGGGCGTGCGTGACCGAGCGCAGTGCCTCGCCGTCGAGCTGGGGCGCCGACACCGTCGACCCCGTCGCGGACGGCAGGGAGTTGGCCAGCTGGTCGAGCTCCTTGCGGACCAGGTTCGGGTCGGCCCCGACGGCTGACAGCAGGGGCGCGGTCAGGCCGTCGCCCTGCGCGAGCAGCGCGCCGAGCAGGTGCACCGGCTTCACATCCGGGTTGCCGGCCACGGTCGCCGCCTGTGCGGCCGACGAGATGGCCTGCTGTGTCTTGGTCGTCGGGTTGAACGCGTCCATGGGTCCCCTCACGTGCGTGGTCGTACTCCCTATGCACAACGTCAGAAAAGTTGAGTGTGTTCCGCTCAACCTCACTTCAGCACAAGGTCACGGTGGGTTGGTTCCACCTCACCCACATGTCCTAGCAGGGTTGTCCACAGCAGGTGCCCGGTTGTCCACAATCCCCAGGTGTCTATCCACAGGGCCGTGTGCAAGATGCTTTCCGAATGGGGTATCCCCGGTTCCGCTACCGCCACCCGGGTGAACGGCTCAGTGCTGACCAGCGATCTGGCGAGCACGTACGGAGAAGTAGTCCCCGCCCTTGCGCTTCGTGTCGTCGGTACCCCAGTCGCGCTCACGCGGAACGGGCCGCAGTCGCGGGATGTGCTTGCGGCAGTGGACGTAGGCCTCCTCCACGTGCACGACGACCCAACGCTCGGGGACGCGGCCTCGGTCGCCCGCGGCGGGCAGCCCGGGGTGCTCGCCGCGGAGCTGGGCGTCGTCGATGATGCTCGCGCGGCCGTTGACGTGCAGTCCGATGAGGTCGTGCACGAAATCGATCATCAGGATCGCGACGTGCGGGTTCTCGCTGATGTTGCCGAGGCTCGCGAGCACGCCGTTGCCCCGGTACTCCGGGTAGGCGACGCGCCTGGCGTCGATCACGTGCAGGAACCCGGGCGGGCCCGCGCGGAAGGTGGAGTCGCACTCGCCCCGGCCGTCCGCGGTGCCGACGAAGGCCATCTCCATGCGGCCCACGAACGCGGCCATCGCGGGGTTGAGGTGGTCGAGCACCTGGTCGCGGTAGAAGCGTTCGGCCCGGTCCCCGGTGCCGTAGGCCTGTTGCAGCAGGTGCTCACCCGCGCAGCCCGGAAGAGTGGTATTTGCTCCGACCGGGTGAAGCTCTATCGTCGGCTGGTCCACCAGTGGTGTCGTTGCTATGACAGCAGGCCGAGGCGCCGGTTCCGAGGGTGGCTCGGCGAACTCGAGGTCGTGAAGAGCCGCGTAGGCGACGCCGGTGGGGGTCACCAGATCAGGACGCACGGCGGACACGTTTTCATAACGGCGAGGTGAAGGCGAGACCCACCCCTCCCAACGGGCCAAACGTCCGAAGAAGACAACGTTCCGTAGTGGCGCCTCACACGAAAGTGTCAGGAGGAGGGACAACAGGGGAGTTTCCGTCTAGGGTCCGTGGTGTCGGGGATGGACGACGACCACGGTTACCGGGTGTCGAACCCCGTTACCGAGAGGGTGGACTGTGTCCCGACCATGACAGCCAACGCCGTTGTAAGCCCGATACCGAGCCATGACGGCTCCACCACGACCGAAGGCCCCGTCGCGACGATGGTGCGGCTCGTGCGTGAGAGCTTTGCCGTCGTGGAGCCACACTCCGACAAGGTCGCGGAGCTGTTCTACGCCACGTTGTTCAGCATCGCCCCTGCGGCACGCGAGTTGTTCCCCGTGAACATGGAGGTCCAGCGCTCTCGGTTGTTACGTGCGCTGGTCCACATCGTGCAGATGGTCGACAGGCCGGACGACCTGATGCCGTTCCTGTGGCAGCTGGGGCGCGACCACCGCAAGTTCGGCGTGGTCACCCAGCACTACGAGGCCGTGGGCATGGCACTCATCTCGGGTGTGAAGGCGTACGCGGGCAACGTCTGGACCAACGACGTCGAGCGCGCCTGGGCCGAGGCCTACACGATCATGGCCCGCGCGATGCTGGAGTCGTCCAACTCGGAGGACGGTCCGGCGTGGTGGAACGGCACGGTCGTGGAACGCCACCGCCTGACCCGCGACCTGGCGGTGGTGCGGGTGATGCCGGACTACCCGATCCCCTACCAGCCGGGCCAGTACCTGAGCGTCGAGGTACCGCAGCGACCACGCATGTGGCGGTACTTCACCCCGGCCACGGCGCCGAGGGAAGACGGCCTGCTGGAGTTCCACATCAGATCGGTCGAAGGCGGCTGGGTCTCGAGGGCGATGGTCGCCCACGGCGAGATAGGTGACGTCTGGCGCATAGGCCCGCCGATGGGCCGCCTGGCGGTGGACCGCGAGTCGGGCCGGGATGTGCTGATGGTCGCGGGCGGGACGGGCATCGCGCCGATGCGTTCGATCATCGACTACCTGTCCCAGTGGGGCGAGAACCCGCGGGTGCACGTGTTCTACGGGGGCAGGTACCGCCAGGACCTGTACGACCTGGAGAACCTGCGAGTGGTGGCGGCGAGCAACCCGTGGTTGCAGGTGGTGCCGGTGCTGGAGGCGGACTCCACGCCCCCGACCGCCGAACACGGCACCCTGGCCGACGTGGTGACCCGCTACGGCGCCTGGCCGAACCATGACGTGCTGGTGTCGGGCTCTCCGGGGATGGTCCGCTCGACGGTGTCGCGGATGCTGGTGACGGGCACGTCCCTGGACCGCATCATGTACGACCCGTTCACAGTGGACTAGTCCTCGTACTCGTCATCCCCGATGACCTGGGGCGCGGTCAACACGTCACTCCCGAACATCTCCTCGGCGTCGGACTCCATCAGCACCTTCCGCCGGTGCTCGGCGTCCTCGTCGTCCTTGCCGCGACCACCGGTGGGCCCGCCCATGGGCGCGAGCCCGCCGGACCGGGCTCCGGCAGCGGCCTGCGCGGCTCTCCGGGCGGCGGCCTCCTGCGCTGGAAGGGGTCCGACCCCGGCGCCGGGCCCACGCGACTCGCCGCCGAGTCCGCGGCCAGGTCCCCAGCCGCCAGCGGTCCCCCGAGGTCCGAACCCACCCGTGGGCGCGCCACCGACGAAGCCTGGTCCGCCGGACACGGGCGAGGGCTCGCCGGGTCGCGGATAGGTGACGCCTGGCAGCGGAGTCGGCCGGTAGTCGTTGGGTGTGGTCTGAGAGCCAGCGGGGCCGGTGGGTCCACTCGGGAACTCGCCGACGGGCAGCCGGCGAGGGCCGTCGACTCGACCGGTGTCCCCGGGTCGAGGAGGGTCTCCGGGGCCGTTCTGTCGAGGTTCCCCCGCGCCGGGAACGGGATCCCTGGACCTGATGACATCCGACGGCCCGTTCACGGAAACATCCCCACCGGACCGATCCGACGTGTGGTACTCCTGCGGCAGGTTCGTCTCGTTGTAGTGGCTCGCCCCGTCGTAGGCCCGGAAGACCGCGAGGTTGTTCTGCGCGTCGTCCTGGTAACGCGCAACGGCCTCGTCGTGATCGACATCGAACGGGAACTTCTCGTCCAGGGAAGGCTGAGGCGGATCCGAGATCGGACGGACACTGTTGACCGCCCTGTTGAACGAGTCGATCTGGCGGTAAAGAAGATCCTGGGCGTGTCCGAGCTTGTCCGCGTTCTCCAGTGCTCGTTCCGCCAGCGGCATCGCCGCACCGTACGCACCGGCACTGGCTTCACCGTGCCAACCGGTCCTGATGGTGTTGGCCAACGACCTGATCAGGTCGGCTCGCTCGGCTTCCTTCGACTGCTCACCACCGGTTTCGTCATGCTCGTTGCGCAGTGACCACGTGCCTTCGCCTTCGGTGAGCTGGCGGTAGATCTCGGCCGGGGTCAAAAAAGGAACGTACCCACCCTCATGCGCGGTCATTCGCCCCCCAGCATGGTCCGCATCATCATACTCGCGACCTGTGCCGTGACATCGCACGGATTCTTCTTGTCGATGTTGTCGTCGGACAGATCCACGCGAACACCGAACACGAGTTGATCCGACACGCCTACCGCCACTGTGCAGTCGTCTCGTGGTTCTTTCGTGTCGGGGTCGAAGGCAACCGCGGGGTGTCCTTCGATGTCACCGATCTGCTCGAAGTAGGCCCATGCCGAACCGCGCGCTTCCCGGTAGACGGAGCTCAGCCCACGTTCGTCTTCTGAGGAGAAGCGAATGTTGGCTGCCCCGTGAGTCTCCGTGTTCTCCCATGCACAGCCCTTGCCGACCGCGTCGTCGAGCGGCTCGCCGGTCGCCGGGATGTTCAAGGTTCGCGTTTGCTCAGCGGTAAGCGCCTCGCACGGGTTCTGTTCGAACCGCGAGACATCCAGCGGGTCCGCCACCTCCGGAGCGCCATCGGTCGGGAGATCACCGTCGGAACCGGTATCCCCACTGGTGGATGTCTTCACCGACGAGCCAGGAAAGGGCGACCCGGCACTGGTGGTCGTGCAGCCGCTCGCCACCGCGAGGGTGAGTGTGGCGACGACGAGAGCAAGTCGAAGTCGCATGGTCGGCTCCCTCGTCCCCCTGGCCGGCAGTGATCTGTCGGGCGCGCTCGGTAGTCGAGGATACGTGAAGGGCCCGCGCGGAGGCGGGCCCTTCAGTCGATCGGTTTACTTCTTGCGGGGTTTCCAGACCACCAGGGCTGTCTGGCGGGTTACCGGGACCAGTTCGTTCCGGTAGGAGCGGTGGATGGCTGCCGCGGCCTGTTCTGCTGCCGCGTGGACCGCTGCCAGTTCCTGGGTCAGTTCCGCCAGGTGTTCGCGTAGGGCGTCGACCTCGCGTTCCAGTTCGATTATCCGTTTCACGCCCGCGAGGTTCACGCCCTGTTCCTGTGACAGGCGTTGGACTTCGCGTAGAAGTGCGATGTCGCGCATCGAGTACCTGCGGCCGCCGCCGGACGTGCGGCCGGGGGAGACCAGGCCCATCCGGTCGTAGCCGCGCAGGGTCTGGGCGTGTAGGCCGGACAGCTCCGCCGCCACCGAGATCACGAAGACGGGGGTGTCCTCGTCGGCGCCGGGTGGAAACGGGAACCCCTTCATCAGTTCAACTCCGTTTCTCCAGCATCGCGGTCAGGTCCGGCCTCGGGTCCTCGCCGGTTGTCGCGTCGGCGTAGGCCTGCAGCGCGGCGCGCGCGGTGTCGTCCAGCTTGGGCGGGACCTGCACCTGAAGCGTCACCAGCAGGTCGCCCTCCTGACCGTCACGGCGGACGATTCCCTTGCCACGTACCCGAAGGACCCGTCCGCTGGCCGTGCCGGGTGCCACGCGCAGTGCCACCTTCGCGTCCAGGGTCGGCACCTCCAGTGTGGTGCCCAACGCCAGCTCGCTGAACGTCACGGGGACCTTCAGCGTCAGATCGTTGCCTGACCGGCCGAAGACCGCGTGCGGGGTCACGTGTACGCGCACGTACAGGTCGCCCGCGTGGGCGCCGCCGGTGCCGGGTTCTCCCTGGCCCGCCAGGCGGATCCGTTGGTCGTCGTCGACGCCCGCCGGGATCCGCACGGTCAGGGTGCGGGACTTCGTGCTCACGCCGTCGCCGCCGCACTCCGGGCACGGGTCGTCGACGATCCGGCCCGTCCCACGGCAGTCGCGGCACGGCTCGCTGAACGCGAACGCGCCCTGCGAGCGGCTGACCAGGCCCGCGCCCGCACACGTCGGACACGTGCGGGGCGTGGTGCCCGGCTTGGCACCCGAGCCGTGACACGTGTCGCACGTCGACGGGCTCGACAGGCGCAGCGGCACGGTCGCGCCCTTCACCGCCTCGACGAAGTCAATCCGGACCTCGGTCTCCACGTCGGCGCCCCTGCGCGGCCGAGTGGCCGAGGTCTGGCCCCCGCCGCGGCGGCCGAACAGGTTGCCCAGCAGGTCGCTGATGCCGCCGCCACCGGCCGCACCCGCGTTGGCCGCCTGCTGACCGCCGAACAGGTCGCTGAAGTCGAAGTTCCCGCCGGTGCCGCCGCCGCTGCCGAAGCCACCGAAGCCGCCCGGACGGAACCCGCCGGAGCCGAAGAGCCGGCGGGCCTCGTCGTACTGCTTGCGCTTCTCGGGGTCGCCGAGCACGCCGTAGGCCTCGGACACGGCCTTGAACCGTGCCTCGGCCGCCGCGTTGCCCGGGTTGGCGTCCGGGTGCAGCTCGCGTGCGAGCTTGCGGTACGCCTTCTTGATCTCTGGTTCGCCCGCGTCGGACGAGACGCCCAACTCGCGGTAGAAGTCCTTGTCGATCCAGTCCCTCGCACTCACCGGACGTCCCCTCCCCTCTGCTCAGTCCTTGTCGGCGGAAGTGCCGTCCGGGTTGTTGGGGTCGTACCACTCACTGCTGGGCATACCCTCTTCCGAAACCGAGACCGGAGCGGCGGGCTCGTGGTCCGTGACGGCGACGAGCGCGGCCCGCACGACCCGGTCGCCGAAGCGGTAACCGCGGCGGAGCACCGCGGTCACCGTCGGGCCTGCGACGTCCGGCGACGTGTCGTGCTGGACCGCCTCGTGCACGGACGGGTCGAACGCCTCGCCGTCGTGCCCGAACGACTCCAGCCCGACACGCTCCAGCGTCGCGACGAGCTTGTCGGCCACCGCCTTGAACGCACCGGTCAGGTCGCCGTGCTGCGAAGCGCGCTCGATGTCGTCGAGCACGGACAGCAGCTCGGTCGCGACAGACGCCTTCGCGCCGTTGACCACGGCCTCCCGGTCGCGGTCGATCCGCTTGCGGTAGTTGGCGTACTCCGCCTGCAGTCGCTGCAGGTCGGCGGTCCGCTCGTCCAGCTGTGCCTTCAGCTCTGCTTCCTGACTCGGGACGGCCTCCAGCACCTCGTCGTCGGGTGTGACGGCCAGCTCGGGCTCCGGCGCACCGAACCCCGCCTCCGGTGCGGTCTCAGCACGGACCTCACCGGTCTCCGGGTCGATGCGCCGCCGGTCACGCACCACGACTCGCGGCTCCTCTCCGTGATCGTCGGACTTGGACGAACTCACTTCTTGTCCTCGTCGACGATCTCGGCGTCCACGACGTCCTCGGCGCCCGGCGTCGCGTTGGCCTGCTGCTCGCCGCCGGCCTGTGCGCCTGCGCCTGCGTCCTGCGTCGCACCGGTCTGCGCGTAGATCGCGGAGCCCATCGCCTGCGACTCGGTCGCGAGCTTCTCCATCGCGGTCTTGATGGCCGGGATGTCGGTGCCCTTCAGCGACTCCTGCGCGTCCTTGATCGCGAGGTTGACCTTCTCCTTGATGTCGGCCGGGATCTTGTCGTCGTTCTCCTTGACGAACTTCTCCGTCTGGTAGACGAGCGTCTCGGCCTGGTTGCGGACCTCGGCCTCCTCGCGGCGCTGCTTGTCCTCCTCGGCGTGCGCCTCGGCGTCCTTGACCATGCGGTCGATGTCCTCCTTCGGCAGCGCGGAGCCGCCGGTGATGGTCATCGACTGTTCCTTGCCGGTGCCGAGGTCCTTCGCGCTGACGTGCACGATGCCGTTCGCGTCGATGTCGAAGGTGACCTCGATCTGCGGCACGCCACGCGGTGCCGGCGGGATGCCGGTGAGGTCGAAGGTGCCCAGCTTCTTGTTGTGCACCGCGATCTCGCGCTCACCCTGGAAGACCTGGATGCCGACCGTGGTCTGGCCGTCGTCCGCGGTGGAGAAGATCTCCGACCGCTTGGTCGGGATGGTCGTGTTGCGCTCGATGAGCTTGGTGAACACGCCGCCCTTGGTCTCGATACCCAGCGACAGCGGGGTGACGTCCAGCAGCAGGACGTCCTTGACCTCGCCCTTGAGCACACCGGCCTGCAGCGCCGCGCCGATGGCGACGACCTCGTCCGGGTTCACGCCCTTGTTCGGCTCCTGGCCGCCCGTCAGCTCCTTGACCAGGTCGGTCACGGCAGGCATGCGGGTCGAGCCACCCACGAGCACCACGTGGTCGATGTCGCCGACCTTGATGCTGGCGTCCTTGATCACGTTGTTGAACGGCGCGCGGGTGCGGTCGAGCAGGTCGCTGGTGATCCGCTGGAACTCGGCACGGGACAGCGTCTCGTCGAGGAACAGCGGGTTCTTGTCCGAGTCGACCGTGATGTAGGGCAGGTTGATGTTCGCGCTGTTCGAGCTGGACAGCTCGATCTTCGCCTTCTCCGCTGCCTCACGGATGCGCTGGAGCGCCATCTTGTCCTTGGTGAGGTCGATACCCGAGGACTGCTTGAACTTGTCGACCAGCCAGTCGACGATCCGCTGGTCCCAGTCGTCGCCACCGAGGTGGTTGTCACCGGAGGTCGCACGGACCTCGACCACGCCCTCGCCGATCTCCAGCAGCGACACGTCGAACGTGCCACCACCGAGGTCGAACACGAGGATGGTCTGCTCCTTCTCGCCCTTGTCCAGGCCGTAGGCGAGCGCCGCCGCGGTCGGCTCGTTCACGATCCGCAGCACGTTCAGGCCCGCGATCTGCCCGGCTTCCTTGGTGGCCTGCCGCTGTGCGTCCTCGAAGTACGCCGGGACGGTGATGACCGCGTCCGTGATGGGCTCGCCCAGGTAGGCCTCGGCGTCCCGCTTCAGCTTCATCAGCACACGGGCGCTGATCTCCTGCGGGCTGTACTTCTTGCCGTCGATCTCCGTGGTCCAGTCGGTGCCCATGTGCCGCTTGACCGAACGGACCGTACGGTCCACGTTCGTGACGGCCTGGTTCTTCGCCGGCTGGCCCGTCAGCACCTCGCCGTTCTTGGCGAAGGCGACGATGGACGGGGTCGTCCGCGAACCCTCGGAGTTGGCGATCACCGTCGGCTCACCGCCCTCGAGGACAGCGACGACGGAGTTGGTCGTCCCCAGGTCGATTCCGACCGCTCGCGCCATTTGGTTTCCTCCTGCTTTCTGCTCCTGTGTGAGTTGAGTGGCTCCCACTCAAGTCTGCCTCCGGGGTGGATCACCCGTCAAACCAGACTTGAGCCCCTGACACTCAACCTTCCTGATCCTCCCAACGAGCGGGGGGCACCACGTGTTCCCTAGACCGGCTTCAAACTGACAGTGCCGCTGTCGGCGCTGAGGCTGATCTTGGGCCCGACATCGCCGTCGCCCAGGTCGTTGGTGATGTTTTCGCCTTCGTCGGTCTGGATGTCGACCTGGTACTCGGCGTCCGGCACGGTCACGTCGATGTTGCCGCTCTCCGTGTTCGCGGTCACGTCGGCGGCGTCCGTGAGCCCGATCTCAACGTTGCCGGACTCTGCCTTCGCGACGACCGCGCCCCCGATCCCGGACAGCGTGACGTTGCCGGACTGGGCGGAGGCGTTCACCTCACCGGCCACGTCCCGGATCGTCACGTCCCCCGACTCGGCCTCGACGTTGGCACTGGCGACACCCGTCAACTCGATGTTCCCGGAGTCGAGGTGCCCGCTGACCTTGGCGCCCTTGGGCACGGTCACGTCGTAGCTCACGGAGCAGCCGGGATCGGCGCACGCCTCGAGCACAAGCGCGTCGCCGTCCAACCGGTAGGTCTTGCCCGGCATGTCGTTCCGGTAGCCGACGGTGCGCCGGACCTCGAACGAGTCGCCCACCCTGATCTTGACGTCACCGGAGTCGTTGGCGAACCGCACCTCGCTCACGGCCCTGCCGAACGACTCCTGGTCGGTGAACTGGTTGCGCGCTCCCCAGTCGCACGCAGTCAACAACAGACCCCCGGACAGGATCGTGATCCCGGCCACCACGTGCTTGATCCCCATTGCTCCGCCTCCGCTCAGCTTTCCTGTGCGGTACCGAAGCTATGAGGACCGGACCTGCCGAGACATCCGGGACGCCCCCGAGTCGACCCTGGGGCCACCCCCACCCCCACGTCCCACTGAATGGGAAAGTATTCCCAACATTCAGGAGCGGGGGGCTACGGTGCAGGTATGCGTCGCTGGTTCATCCTCGCCACCGGGCTGACCGCGCAGGCCACCACGTCGAGCTTCCTCTACGGACTCCCGTTCCTGATCCCCGCACTCCAGACGGACCACGGCCTGACCCTCACCAAGGCGAGCCTGCTGATCTCGGCGCCGCTGCTCGGCCTCCTCGGCGCGCTCATCGCGTGGGGCGCGGCGGCGGACCGCTTCGGCGAGCGGAACGTGATGGCGATCGGCCTGGCGCTGACCGGCGTGCTGGTGCTGGTGAGCCTCGCCCTACCGGGATTCGTGCTGTTCGGCGTCGGGCTGCTGCTGGCAGGCGCCTGCTCGGCGTCGGTGAACGCGGCGAGTGGCCGGGTGGTGCTGGGTTGGTTCAGCGCCCGCGAACGCGGCCTCGCGATGGGCATCCGGCAGACCGCCCAGCCCCTGGGTGTCGGCATCGCCGCGGCGACACTGCCGCCCATCGCCGCCCACTTCGGCTTCGCGACGGCGGTGGCGCTGCCTGCCGTGCTGTGCCTGCTGTCCGCGGTGCTGGTGTGGTTCGTGGTGGTGGACCCGCCACGGCCGGAACGAACGGTGTCGGCGGCGGCGTCCCCGTACACCGGCCCGGTGGGCTGGACGCTGGTCCGCCTGCACACGGCGAGCGCGATGCTGGTCGTGCCCCAGTTCGTGTCGGCGACGTTCGCGGTGACGTACCTGGTGTCGTCGCGGGGCTGGACCCCGGTGGCGGCAGGTCAGCTGGTGGCCGTGGTCCAGCTGGCGGGTGCGGCGGGCCGCATCCTGGCGGGCGTGTGGTCGGACCGGGTGGCGAGCCGCATGCGCCCGATGCGGCTCATCGCGGTGTTCGCCCTGGTCACGATGGTCCTGTGGGCCGTTGGCGACGCGCTGGACTCGTGGCTCGCGGTGGCAGCGCTGGTGGCGACCCTGGTCGTCTCGGTGACCGACAACGGCCTGGCCTTCACCGCGACGGCCGAGCTGGCGGGGCCGTTCTGGGCAGGCCGGGCACTCGGCGTGCAGAACACGGGCCAGAACGTGACCGCCATGGTCGCCGCGCCACTGTTCAGCACGCTGATCATGGCGTTCGGCTACCCGGTGGCGCTGCTGGTGGCGGCCGTGTTCCCCGCGGCGGGCACGGTCCTCACCCCGGTGGCGGGCGAGTCAGCGGCGCGTGTCGACGCGGTGGAAGTTGAGGTACGCCCGTGACGGGGTGGGGCCGCGCTGGCCCTGGTACCTCGAACCGGCCTCACGCGATCCGTAGGGATGCTCGGCCGCGCTGGTGAGCCGGAAGAGGCACAGCTGGCCGATCTTCATGCCGGGCCAGAGCGTGATCGGCAGGTTCGCGACGTTGGACAGCTCCAGGGTGATGTGGCCCTGGAAGCCGGGGTCGATGAAACCGGCGGTCGAGTGGGTGAGCAGGCCCAGGCGTCCGAGCGAGGACTTCCCCTCCAGGCGGCCGGCGAGGTCGTCGGGGAGTTCGACGCCTTCGAAGGTGGACCCGAGGACGAACTCGCCCGGGTGCAGGACGAAGGGCTCGTCGTCGGCGGTCTCGACCAGGGTCGTCAGGTCGTCCTGCTGCTGGCGGGGGTCGATGTGCGTGTACTTGGTGTTGTTGAACACCCGGAAGAACCGGTCCAGTCGGATGTCGATACTGGACGGCTGGATCATCACCTCGTCAAGGGGATCGACCTTGAGCCGGCCGGAGGCCAGCTCTTTGCGCAGATCGCCATCGCTCAACAACACCCGCCCACCCTAGCGAGAGCGCGCCATGTAAGCTCGGTCCCACTCTGCGGATGTAGTTCAATGGTAGAACATCAGCTTCCCAAGCTGAGAACGCGGGTTCGATTCCCGTCATCCGCTCCACGCACAAACCCCCAGGTCACAGCTTGTCGACTGTGGACCTGGGGGTTCGTCGTTTCTAGATCAAATACCCCTGTCGTGCTGTCTACGTGCTGTTGGCCGGTCGGCCCGAGCGCTCTAGGCGGACCAGAGCCATCGTCGTCTGACGTGGGCTTCTGTGGCTCGACACACCCCCGGTGCTGATCGATCCGCACGGACAGCCGGTCAGCGATGGCCTGATCCGCCTCGTTGCTGGCATGTTGGTAGATGAGCGCGGCCCGCATGTCGTCGTGCCCCATCCGCGTCATCGGGTCCCACGTCGACGTGCCCGCCTGCGCCCACGTGTAGCCCCCGTGACGCAGGTCATGGAAGTGCAGCCCCTTGAGCCCCATCTTCGTGACCGTGGCCGTCCACTTCACCCACTGGTTGAAGTTCGGCCGCCGGAGTGCCCCGCCGTTCTCCCCTGAGTGTAGGTCTCCTGGTGCCAAAGGATTCGTCGAGTCGACCGATGAGTGCGTATCTCTCGCGCGTCCAATAAAGATTCATCTGTCGCCGCACGGTAACAAAGTCGCTAATTATACTTCGACATCATAGCCGTCTGCTAATCCCGCTTTAGATCGATGGGCTCTTGGAAGTCCCATCCCACATTGAGCGGCTTACCGGGGCGAACTCTAGCTGCGGCCGCACTAGCTCCCTCTTGAATATAAGGAAAAACGGCCGGCAGTACGTTATCTTCAACAAATTCATCCACTTCATCTTCAGTTGCATCCACGCCGACAGAATCTCTCGAAAACCTGGCCACATGCGTCTGAAGTACACTCAATTTGTTGTCGTATATCTGTGTGATTATTCGGAAAAGAATGTCGTCATCTTCGGTACGAACCTGGAAATCCATTCGGAAAGGCTCGCCTGTTTCGTGTTCCACAGGTTCGACCGTGGCTTGATAATAGGTACACCGAACGTATTTCGGACTGACCGCCGCTCTAGGCACCTGCAATCACCGGTTCTTGGAGGATCTGCACACTCGCGGCAACATGAACTTTGACCGTGTTCCATCCGGTCGCCAAGGAGGTGCCCACAGCCGCCCTATGATGCGATACCGCCGTTTTGGACATCCTGTGAATTCGGCGAGGCAGCTTGATTGCTGCTTCTAGGTCGGCATCCTCCACGACATGCTCCACGTTTGCTCCCACCGCTAGCGCATAGCGTCGCAGTGTCGAGAGCCGCGGGTCGCCTGACATCGACTCGATGTCGGACACTACGCTCTGTGATCGACCCATTAGCTTGCCGAGATCTGCCTGACTTAGCCCCTTACGCTTACGGACCTCAATCAGCTGACGTATCCAGCCGTAATCAGCTGCGGTCAGAGCGCGCGCAAGGAGCTGCTTGGGGTCTGGATCGGTGATCCCCATGGCAGCATCGAACTCGTCCATCGCCGCTCGTCCCTTCGATATCGGCTATTACCGATACTAGCCAGGGTTGGTCTCAGCCCACCAGTTGTACCGGGTCACAGCTTCGTCTATGTCGTCGTTCTGCAGGTCAAGAGTAGTTTTTTCGCTGAACGGCAAGCCGAGCATGATCCGCTTGAGCCTCAGCCGGAGAGGCTCGCAGTAATACATGCGCCACTGCTTGCACTCGATCCTCCAGCGGAGCTCGTGGATCCCACTGGCTCTGGCCATGTCGGTCTTGACGTCGTCCGGTGGAGTCAACACCCCTAGTTCCGCAGCCTCAGCTTCGCGCGGACGGCCTCGATGAAGTCGGCTTTCGCCAGAGGCCCCTCTTCGACCTCGATCCGCGCAGCGGCCTGGTGGACCTCGCTCAGCGGGAGGTTGACGCCGTCCCGCCGGTAGAACTGCCAAGTTCCACCGCTGTCGAACGCGAACGACAAGCGCCACTCCACTACCTGACCTCCTAGACCGCTACAGAGCGTATCCAGCTCGGCTTCGCCACTGTTGCGACCCCCGGCGCCTGCGATGAGCCTTTGACCTGGAGGTACTCATCCTCGGGTGTGAAGAAGGAGATCATGGTGGAACCGTGGATGAGGGGTAGGTATAACCGAAAGTGTTGCCTTGGGTCTCATGTCGTGCGCCCCACAGGGGGTGCCTTGTTACGCGTCCCTGTCGGGGTTCAGGCGATGGTTGACGGCTTGGCTTCACCTAATACTCGACGTTGGAGCCGGACGACTTAGAGGCCTGGGCTCGTCTGTGGGTGACTTCTTGGGCGGTGGTTCGGGGACGGTCACCAGCAGTCTGTGTTGTGGACGTGGCTCAGCCGATGCCGCCCGGATGCGTGCTCACCTGGCGGACAAGCCCGTCTGCCGCCCATGTTGTGTCGCCCGCACGCAGCACGTGGACACTTCGCCGCCGACGCCGACACCATGGCTCGGGTTGAGTGGATCTTCACCCGTTTTTCCCCTTCGCTCCTCCATTCGGCCCCTGTCCGCGCGTGATCTTTTTGGTTGCATGGGGCGTACACGACTGGGGAGGGTTTGTGGGATCAGTACGTTCCAATGGCTTTCGTCCTGTTGGGGTGGATGGCGGTTACGCCGCGTTCCCGAGCGTCTGCCGGTCCGCCGGTGGGCAGCTGCGGCTCGTGTGGCGACAGGGCTCGGACCACGTCAACGCCCGGGACGGGCGCATCCACACCACCACGTCCACCGACAACGGGCGCACGTGGAGCACGGCAACCGTCGCGGTCACCGACGTCGCCGGAGTGGACCTTCGGGACCCCTGCATCTCGACCGCGGGCGGTACCACCTGGCTGACCTACTTCAAGGGCACGTCGTCCCTCGCCGCCGCTGGTTGTTTCCTGCGCATCTCCACCAACGACGGGGCCACCTGGGGCAGCGAGATCCGGATCGACAGCCTCCCCTACGCCGCCATCAGCGCACCTGTCGTCCAGGTCGGCGCGAACCTCCTCGCCACCTTCTACGGCAAGGCCTCCGGCGACACCTTCGACTCCAGCTGGCTCGCCACCTCCACCAACGGCGGCACCACCTGGACCACCACCCGCGTCGCCAACGGACAGGCCGACGGGCGGCACTACCAGGAGCCGTGGCTCGTCGCCCGCGGTACCGAGGTCTGGATGTTCTTCCGCTACGGCACCCAGTCCGCCATCGGGTCGTCGGTATCCACCAACAGCGGTACCAGCTGGTCCGCGCCTGCCCAGCTCTTCGACGACGCCTCCGGCCGACCGGCCGCGGCCTGGCTGAGCACCGGCACCATGGCCGTCGTCGCGCGGCGGATCTCCGACAAGCAGGCCATCGTGCGTAGTCGCAACTCCGCCACGGCCCAGACCGCCTGGCTGCCGCCCCGGCCGACGATGGTCCAGCCGTCCTCCGGCCCCATCGGCATGATGTACGCGCATCCGCTGGAGGTTCCCGGCGGCGTCATCTGTCCGCTCGGCATCGAGACGAGCACCAGCGTGTCCCGCATCCACGTCGGGTGGCTGGCCGACGACGGTGGCGTCTCGCCGCTCGGCGACCTCATCCCCGACGACCGGACCGCCGCCGCGACCAACGTCGACCAGCTGTTGTTCGCCGAGGGGTTCTCCCAGGCCAACGGGCCACTGCGGGCGCCGTGGGTGGTCGGTGCCGGCGGCATCCAGGCCAGCAACGGGTACGCCGTCTCGACCGCCGTCGACAACGTGCCCGATCTTGCCTGGGTCGACCTCGCCAACTCCGACACCGAGATCGAGGCCGACTTCTGGTACACCGGGCAGGCCGGGTTCGGCATCATCGCCCGAGTCGCCGGCGCGAACACCTACCTGCTCCTCACGCTGGAGACCGGCGGCACGGCCCTGCGCCTCTACCAGGTCGTCTCGGGGTCGACGTCTCTGCTGACGGCGGCCACCAACACCACGGCGCGCGCCTCGGCCTGGGCGCGGCTGCGGATGTTCGTGCGGGGCAACACCATCCAGTGTTATCTGAACGGGTGGCCCCTGCTCGGCTGGGAACTGAGTGCGGCCGACGCGATCCCGTTCGCCGGGCAGACCAGGCACGGCATCAAGCTGAACCCGGCAAGCCCCGGCGTGCACCAGTGCCGTCGGTTCGTCGCGTGGAGCTAGGGCTCCATCCGTTCTCGTATCGCGGGTAGCGCGTACTCCCGGACCATCATCAGTACCTCACGCGCCAGCGCCTGGAAAGGGCGCCCCACCTCGAGCTCCCACCACAGCTCACCGATGGGGAAGCCGCCGACCTCGACCACGTCGCCGATCGGGGCCTGCCAGCCCATCCACTGCGCCTTGGCGGCCTCGCTAGCCGGGTAGTAGGGCCGCACCCGCAGCTGCTCCGCCCACTCGTCGCGGGACATGACACCGATGTGCAGCGTGAACCGGACGGCACGCGCCGTGAACGACCGCGACTGCTCCACCGCGATCTCACCCCAGTGCCGTGGCCCCTCGATCCGGAACCGGCGGCCGACGCCGAAGAAGCCGAGCGCACGAAGGCCCGGGGCCAGGTTGGTGTCGACCATGAACCTGAACCAGTCTTGGGAATTGCGCTCGATCTCTGATTCCACAGTGCCACCTACAGTAGCGCTGTAACCCCGTGGAGTGCTAAGGGTTCGCCATCCAGAGTGGATGTTCCTCTACCGCGTCACGCGGTGGTGATGACGTCGTCCCTGTCCAGAGCAGTGCCAGCACTGGAGGACGGGATGCCACCCAGCACGAAGTCACACACGACGAACGGCGCCGCCGTCGGTGTCGCTCTCATCGACGGTGTCCCGCTCGTCCGTGAAGGTCTCTCCGCGCTCGTGCACCGCTCGCCGGGGCTGCGCTGGGTGGGCGCGGCGGAGAACCCGTCCGTCGGGATACGGCTGTGCGAACGCATGCGGCCCGACGTGGTCGTCATCGACGCCGTACTCGACCCCCGCGGGCAGCTCGGCAGGCACCTGGCCGGCGAGTTCCGCGTCATCCTCATGGTCGACGAGGCGCACCTGACGCCCCAGTACGTCGCCAACGCGGTCAGCGGCGGCATACACGGGCTCATCCGCCGCAACGCCCAGCCCGCACAGCTCATGCAGGCGATCCACACGGTGCACACCGAGGGCCGCTACCTGGACCCCGTGCTGACGGAGAGCCTCACCGCGCCCCTGACCAGGCCACGCCGGTCGAACGGCACCCACCAGCCGCTGTCGCAGCGTGAGCACGAGGTACTGCGGCTGATCGCCGACGGCCTGGAGAACCAGGCCATCGCGAACCTCCTGTTCGTGTCCGTCGAGACGGTCCGCACGCACGTGAAGAGCATCCTGCGCAAGCTCGCGTCCCGGGACCGCACGCACGCGGTCGCCGTCGCGTTCCGGTCCGGTGTCCTGACCGTCGACGAGGGTGCCGTACCGAGGTGAACGCTGGACGTGAGGCGATCCACACGTGCTCTGACCTGCGCGGAGACACCTTCTCGACCGTCGTCCTTGCCCGGCTCTACTCGCAAGTAATATCCTTATGTTACCGATGGGTAGCATTTGCGCGGAAAGCCGCGATACCAGGGGAGCCAGGAGATGGGCCACTACAAGAGCAACGTCCGCGACCTCGAGTTCAACCTGTTCGAGGTGTTCAACGTCCAGGAGCGGCTCGGTAAGGGCGTTCTCGCCGAGTCGGACGAGGACACCGCCCGCGGCGTGCTCGCCGAGCTGAACCGGCTCGCGACCGGTCCACTGGCGGACTCCTTCGTGGACGCGGACCGCAACCCGCCGACCTACGACCCGAAGACGTTCTCCGCGACGCTGCCCGAGTCGTTCAAGAAGGCCTACCACCTGATGTGGGACGGCGACTGGTGGCGGATCGGCCTGCGGGACGACCTCGGCGGTCTCGGCCTGCCGCCGACCGTCCAGTGGTCGGCCGCGGAGCTGATGCTCGGCGCCAACCCGCCGCTGTTCATGTACATGTCCGGCCCGAACATGTCCCAGGTCCTCTTCCGCAACGGCAACGACGAGCAGAAGCACTGGGCCCAGCTCATGATCGACCGCGGCTGGGGCGCCACGATGGTGCTGACCGAACCCGACGCCGGCTCCGACGTCGGCGCGGGCCGCACGAAGGCCGTCCAGCAGGAGGACGGCTCCTGGCACCTCGACGGCGTGAAGCGGTTCATCACCTCGGGTGAGCACGACCTGACCGAGAACATCATCCACCTGGTGCTGGCGCGTCCCGAGGGCGGCGGCCCCGGCACCAAGGGGCTGTCGATGTTCGTCGTCCCGAAGTTCCACTTCGACGGCGAGACCGGCGAACTCGGCGAGCGCAACGGCGCCTTCGTGACCAACATCGAGCACAAGATGGGCATCAAGGCGTCCACGACGTGCGAGCTGTCGCTCGGCCAGCACGGCACGCCCGCCAAGGGCTGGCTGGTCGGCGACGTGCACGACGGCATCGCGCAGATGTTCCAGGTCATCGAGTACGCCAGGATGATGGTCGGCACGAAGGCCATCGCGACGCTCTCGACGGGCTACCTCAACGCCCTGGAGTACGCGAAGGAGCGCGTCCAGGGCGCCGACCTGACGCAGATGCTGGACAAGACGGCCCCGCGCGTGACGATCACCTCGCACCCGGACGTGCGCCGCAGCCTGATGATGCAGAAGGCGTACGCCGAGGGCCTGCGCGCCGTGTACCTGTACACAGCGACGTTCCAGGACCAGATCTGGACCGGCGAGGGTGACGCGGAGTCGCTGAAGCTGGCGGAGCGGGTGAACGACCTGCTCCTGCCGATCGTCAAGGGCGTCGGCTCGGAGCGGGCCTACGAGCAGCTGGCCCAGTCGCTGCAGACCCTGGGTGGCTCCGGCTTCCTTCAGGACTACCCGATCGAGCAGTACATCCGCGACTCGAAGATCGACTCGCTGTACGAGGGCACGACGGCCATCCAGTCGATGGACTTCTTCTTCCGCAAGATCGTCCGCGACAAGGGCCGGGCTCTCACCCACGTGGCGGGCGAGATCACGAAGTTCATCGACGCGGAGGGCGGCAACGGACGCCTGAAGGAGGCCCGTCTGCTGCTGAAGCAGGCCCTGGAGGACGTGCAGGGCATGCTCGGCGCGCTGATCGGCTACCTGACTGCGTCGCAGAACGACCCGTCGAGTGTCTACAAGGTGGGTCAGCACACCGTCCGCCTGCTGATGTCGGTCGGCGACCTGATGATCGGCTGGCTGCTCCAGCGCCAGGCGGAGATCGCGATCGCCCGGCTCGACGAGGGTGTGACCGGCAGGGACAAGGCGTTCTACGAGGGCAAGATCGCCGTGGCGACTTTCTTCGCCCGCAACGTGCTGCCGGAGCTGTCGGCGGGCCGCAAGATCGTCGAGGCAGCGGACAACGCCCTCATGGACCTGGATGAATCGGCCTTCTGAGTGAAAATCGCCCATATGGCCGCGGCTCTCGGGCCGCGGCCATCAACGGGTAAAAATCCGATCACTCTCAAGGTGTAGCAAGCCTCGAGGGGTGGTACTGCTGGACCACCAAGCTGTTTCGTCTGAGGAGCGGTTATGTGGTCAGCCAGTGCAATCATCGGCCTGCTTATCGCGGGCATCGTCCTAGGAATTCTGGGGCGTCTCTTCGCCCCAGGTGAACAGAAGATCCCGTTCTGGTTGACCATCGTCGCCGGCATCGTCGGCGCCCTGGTCGGCAACCTGATCGCAGGCTGGGTGGGAGTCAAGGACACCCCCGGCATCGACTGGTGGCGACACATCTTCCAGATCATCGCCGCCATCATCGCCGTGACGATCGCCGCGGCTCTCTACCGGCCGAGCCGGGCGCGCGTGTAAGCCCCAACGCACAGGAAGACCGCCACACCCTCGGGGTGTGGCGGTCTTCCTGTGCGTTCGACAGGCGATCCGTCAGCCACCGGGTGGCGGCGTCCCGCACACGATCTTCGGCTGCGGGTTGTACTTCACCGTCCGGGTCTTGCGGGAGACCTCTCGGCCACTCCCGACCTCCCGGATGATCCGGGTGTCGCTGGTGGTGAACCCCGGTGCGCCGTTGCCCGCGTGACAGTTCTCGGCGGGCCCCTGCTTGGTCTGCGGCTCGGTCTGGTTCGTCCGTCCGCCGGGAACCGACTCGACCTCGAAGTGCTTCGTCCCCCACAGCTTCACCGTGATCGAGGAGGACGTCCAGATGGTCTGGATCGCCACCCCGGTGTCGGAGTCGTTGGTGAACTTCAGGTCGATGACGCTGCTGCCGTCGGGGTTCTGGAACACGGTCGCCTCACGTGCGGCCGGGTACCGGCTGATGTAGTAGCTGTGCTCCTTGTGCCCGGCGTCCTTCATGGCCGAGAAGTACGCCGCGTTGTACAGGGTCGTGGCGAACTGCGAGATCCCGCCGCCGACCTCACGCCCGGGTGCGCCGTCCTTGATGGCACCGGCCTCGACGTAGCCCTGGGCGCGGGTCCGCGGCCCGGTGTAGCCGTTGAGGCTGAAGGTCTCGCCCGGCGCCACGATCGCCCCGTTCACCTTGGCCGCGACCGTCTTGATGTTCACCCCGGAGTCCTGGGCGAAGCCACCGGTCGAGAACTCGCCGATGACCTCCTTGATCCCCAGCTTGTTCGCCGCGTCGGTGGTCACCTTGGCGGGCTTGGGCGCGTACTCGGCCTTGACCTCCCGCCCCTCCGGCTTCCTGAGCGTGTCCATCAGCGGGGTCAGCGTCTTGGCCCAGTCGACACCCTTGCCGTCGACGGACGGTTCGACCTTGGGCGCGCCACCCGAGAAGACGATCTGCGCGTCCTTGCCCTCGACCTCGGTCGACGACAGCTGCGGGCCCAGCGCCCCCACCAGCTTGTTCTGGTCCAGCGTCGCGGACAGACCACCACCGTCGGCCGGCTGGAACACCAGCGCGCCGGCGATCGCCTCGGGCTCGAGCGTGGCGTCCTTGCCCTCGCCGTGGATGACGACCGGCCCGGCCACCGCGGGCTTGGCGATGTCGTCGACGGCCTTGCGCACCCCGTCGGCGGTCGTCCTGACCTTCGTGACCGCCACCGGCAGCTTGATGCGCTGCCCGGACGCCCACCCGTCGACCACCGCCTTCTCCGCGCCCGGCACGTCGAGCTTCTGGCCGGGCTTCGGGTCCACGGCGACGGGGTTGACACCCTCGAACCGGATCCCACCCTCGGCGGGCTCCCGGTCGGTCTTCGCCCGGAGCCCCTCGATCGCGGTGTCCAGCTTCTTGTCGTCCTTCGTGCTGACCACGCCGACCTCGCGCGAGCTGAACAGCGAGGTCAACCGGGTGATCGGGTTGAGCGGCTGGTCGCCAGCCTGCGCGACCGTGGCCGCCCAGTCGATCGCGAGCCCGGCGTCGGCAGGCCTGACCTCGACGTCGACGTCGCCGGCCACGAGCTTGACGGGCTGCCCGAGCCGAGGCTCCAGCTCGTCGCGGAGGATGCGCTCCGCGTCCCCGTGCGACTCGCCGCCGACCTCGACACCGGCCACGGTGACACCACGCGGCACCTCGCCGCTGCTCAGGAAGACGTCAACGCCGTAGATGACGGCGAGCACGCCGATGACCCCGGCCGCGACCAGGCCGATCCTGCGCAAACGCTTGCTCTTGTCCTTGGCGGTCGACTCGTCGCCCACCGGCTCCGCGGGGATCCGGACGGTCGGTTCGTCCCCGGGGGTGCGCGTGATCGGGGTGAGCACGTCCGTCTGCTCGGCGTGCGACTCCGGCCATCTGTGCTCCACGACTCGCCTTCCCCTAGAGGTATAACCCTGTGCCGTGCTCGATCCGCTCGCTGGCGATGGCGTGCAGGTCGCGCTCGCGTATCACCAGGTAAGTTCGTCCCTGGACCTCGACTTCCAGCTGGTCCTCGGGGTTGAACAGCACCCGGTCGGCGACCTTGACGTTGCGCACGTTGGTGCCGACCCCGAGGACGTCCCCCCACGCGAGGCGCCTGGCCATCTGCGCGGTAGCCGGGATGACGATGCCACCGGTGCTTCGCCGTTCCCCTTCCTCGGGAGAGAGCTGCACGAGCACTCTGTCGTGCAGCATCTGGATCTCGAGTTTGAGTTCTGGCACCGAGGAATGGTAACCGTCGGCTTTGTGCCGTCCGCGTGCCGCCTCCGCCATGACGGGAAGCATTCGGCGGCGTGTTCGGTGCGGCCACTCACACGGGTGAATTCCAGCGTTTTCGCTACGTGGACGAACGACGCAACATGCGGGTGATGCCCGCGGCGACGGTGGTCGCCAGGATCCAGCCCGCCGCCACCAGCCCGGCCGTGATCCACTGGGACGCTCCCTCGAAGTGCCACCTGTTCTTGTGGCCGAAGTCGACGATGGGCACCAGTTGGTCGAGGGTGTAGAGCAGCGGGTTCCACACGAGGTGGTCGTCGGCGTTGGCCTCGACCGGTCTCGGCTGCAGCGAGAACCAGACCGAGCCGCCGACGAGCAGCGCGACGAGCCACAGCAGGGCACGCATCGGCCGGTAGCCGTAGCCGACCATCGAACGCTGCAGCCAGCTCCACAGCCGCACGGGGAAACCCAGGATCCGGTACCCGTCGGCGAGGGCCGAGTACCGCCACCGCTGCTTGTCGATGAGCACCGTGGCGGCGTGCTCCTCGTTGCCGCTGTTGCGCAGCATGGCGGCGAGCTGGTCGTACGGGCCCGGCCGGTAGATGTCGCCCATGGCGTTGCGCAGCAGCTTGAGCCGGTGGGCGACCTGCTCGTCGTCGTCCAGCTCGATGGGCTCGGCGAGCGCGTCGTAGCGGAAGTCGTGGAGCGAGATGTGTCCGGTGGCGTCCCAGAACTTGTCGTTGTCGGCCAGGGTCGCGCAGCGGGCGTGTCGGAGGTTGACCTGCCCGCGCGGCGGGGACGCCACGTCGACCCGCAGCTCCTGGGTGATCAGCCCGTACGCGTTGATCGCGGTCTCACTGAGCCGCGACCCCAGCTCGGCGCCCTGGAAGTTGGTCTGGCGGCCGATCTCGGCGCGCCGGATCCGGATCTCGCCCTGCGCGGAGAACGCCTGCCGCTCACCCCGCGCGCACACGAGGTCCCGGCCGATCTGGGCGACCCGCAGGTCCACCGACGGCTTCCGCGACTGGTCGCGCCGGTACCGGCCGGGGTTGACCAGGCGGCTGAACCGCAGGTCGAAGTTGGCGCCGATGCTCGCCTCGGGCAGCAGGATCGAGCCGAACACGACCACGCCGCGGGCGTCGAGGTTGCCGCCGGTGGTGAACCGCCTGCCCTCGACCACGTCCCCGTTGCGGTTGCTGAGGACCGAGCCGTCGAGCACGACGCTGCCGTGGGCACTGACGTCGACGAGCCGCACCTGCCCGGCGATCCGGGTGTCACGGGCGTCGATGCCGCCGCCGACCTCGGTGCCGTCCAGGTGCAGCGCGCGGTGTTCGTACGGGCCGGGCAGTGTGGCGCCGGTCCGCTCCTCGAACGGCTCCGTCCCGTCCGACAGGTCGATGGTCGCGCCGGACAGGCGAAGCGACCCGCCGATGTGGGCGTTGACGATCCGCAGCGTCCCCGTGCTGACCAGGTCCTTGTCCAGGTCGACGTTGCCGGACACCTGCATCCGGTCGGCGATCAACGTCGCGCGGGGGTCGAAGAACCGCTGGTTACCGCCGTCGTTGTAGTCCTCCGCCGCGGGCCGCAGCAGCGCGCCACGCAGTGAGAAGTCGCTGTCGATCTTCGCGCTCGGCAGGTAGAGCCGCCCGGTGGACTGGAACCGGCGCTCGCTGGTGGGGATGCACTGGAGGTTGCCGCCCACGTGCAGGCCGTTCCCGTCCAGGGCGTACCCCTCGGGGCTGTCCAGCAGCGCGCCGGCCAGGTTGATGTTGCCGCCGGTACGCAGGCCGGGGATGCGCATCTGACCGCGCACCTCGAGGTTGGCGGCGAGCAGGGCGCCCGCGAGCTGCAACCGGTCGGCGTGCAGCGCGTAGCCGCCGACATTGGTCAACCGGGCACGGGTGAGGTCCAGCGACCCGCTGACCTCGGCGTCGGTGAGGTCGACCTTGCCCTCCACCCTGGTGCCGCCGACGAGCCGCAGGTCGTTGTCGCTGTAGAGGTTCCGACCCTCGATGCCGGGCAGCCAGCACGTGTCGAACTCACAGCCGGCGATCTTGGCCTGCCGCAGGTCCGGCGGCTCCTCGAACCGGCAGCGCACGAACTCCAGGAGGTGCAGGAACTCGACGGCACGCAGGTCGAGCACCCCGACGATGTACCTGTCCGAGAACCGGAGCACCGGGGGCGTGGTCGGCCGCCGCCGACCCCATCCGCCGGGCAGCCCCAGCCCCGCGGACCCCGGTTCGAAGGCGAAGACCTGACGTACGACCTCGTCCGCACGCACCCGCGCCCAGTCGGGTGGCTGCGGATCGAAGGGATCCAGCCTGCGCCCAAGCGGTTCTTCCGTCATCAGGAGCCCCCCGCACAAGACAAAGGAAACGCCGGACAGTGCGACGCCTGCCGCTCGTCCCCGGTTCCCATGGCACAACAACACCATGATCAGCGTCGCACCCCGGTGAGGGGACCGTTCCCACCAGCGCCGGGTTCGTGGTCAGAGGCTGCCGAAGTAGCGGACCGCCGCCTTGTAGCCCCCGCCCTTGCTCAGGGCCACCATCAGCGCCATGCGGGCCTTCTGGGCGCTCAGGCCTGCCGCGCTGATGGCGCCCATGCGTTCGACCAGGCCGATCTCGGTGGTGTGCGCGCGTGAGGCGACGACCACCGGGATGTCCATGCTCGTCAGCTCCGTGATCGTGCCGAACAGCTCGACCGGCACGTTGCCCCCGCCGGTGCCTTCCAGCACCACACCGAGGGCGCCGAGGTCGGTCACCGTGGTGAGCAGGGAGGGAGGCATGTCCGGGTAGGTCTTCAGCAGCGCGATGTCCGTCTCGGGCTCGCCGTCCGGATGGGGCGGGCGGGGCGGGGGCGCCGACGTGAGCCGGACCTTGCCGTCCACCATGCGGCCCAGCAGGGGGTGCGGGGTCGACGAGAAGCCGCCGTTGCGCAGGGCCGCCCAGCGGGACGCGTGCAGCTCGTCGCCCAGGCACACCACCGCGCCGGCGCCGCGCAGAGCAGGGTCGGCCGCCGCGGTGAGGGACGCGGTGAGGTTCGCCGGACCGTCCGGAGCGGCGTCGCCAAGCGAGCGCAGGGCGCCGGTGAACACGATGCCGCCGCGTGCGGGGCCTGCCAGGAGGTCGGCCAGGAACGCCGTCTCCTCCAGCGTGTCGACGCCGTGGGTGACCACGACGCCGGTGAACTCGTCCTCGGCCAGTGCCTTGCGGACGCGGCGGGCGAGCGCGAGCTGGGTGGACACCGACGTGTCCCAGGACGGCTCGGCCAGCACGTCCTCCACCACCACCCGCTCCGGTGGCGGGTCGGCCAGCTCGAGCAGCTCGCGCCCGGTGGCGACGCTCGCCGCTCTCTGGGCGATGAGGTCGCCCGTCGCGATCAGCAGCAGGGTCACCACACGACTATCCACCCGTTCACCCGGCGCGTGCCACCGAACCGCGATCGCTACGAGAGAACCTTGCCGAGGAACGCCTTCGTCCGTTCGTGCTGCGGGTTCGGGATGACCTCGCGCGGGTCGCCCTGCTCGACGACCACACCGCCGTCCATGAACACCAGGGTGTCGCCGACCTCACGGGCGAAGCCCATCTCGTGGGTGACGACCACCATCGTCATGCCGTCCTCGGCGAGCCTGCGCATGACCGTCAGCACCTCGCCGACGAGCTCGGGGTCGAGGGCGGAGGTGGGCTCGTCGAACAGCATCAGCTTCGGGTCCATCGCGAGGGCCCTGGCGATCGCCACCCGCTGCTGCTGGCCACCGGACAGCTCACGGGGATAGGCCGTGGCCTTGTCCGCGAGGCCGACGCTGTCGAGCAACGTCAGCGCACGCTCGCGGGCCGCCGACCTGGCCACGCCCCTGACCTGGATCGGCGCCTCCATCACGTTCTCGCACACGGTCATGTGCGGGAACAGGTTGAAGCGCTGGAAGACCATCCCGATCTCGCGGCGCTTCGCGGCGACCTCGTTCTCGCGCAGCTCGTAGAGCTTGTCGCCCTTCTGGCGATACCCGACCAGCTCGCCGTCGACCCAGAGCTTGCCCGCGGTGAGCTTCTCGAGGTGGTTGATGCACCTCAGGAACGTCGACTTGCCGGAGCCGGACGGGCCGATCACGCACATGACCTCGCCCGGCATGACCTGGAGGTCGATGCCCTTGAGGACCTCGAGGCGTCCGAAGTACTTGTGGACGCCCTCGGACCTGACCATCGGCGTGATGCCACTCGGTTCAGTCATGCCAGCCCCGATTTCGGCCGGCCCAGCCCGAAGAACCCGGCCTTGCGGGCGGGGACGGACCCTCGGGAGAACCGGCGCTCGATGAAGTACTGGGCGATCGACAGCAGGGAGGTCAGGACCAGGTACCAGATGCTCGCCACGACGAGGAGCGGCACCTGCTGGAGGTTGCCGCCGTAGATGAGCTGCACCTGGGTGAACAGGTCGCCGACCGCGATCACACTCGCGAGCGAGGTGGTCTTGAGCATCGAGATGGTCTCGTTGCCGGTCGGCGGGATGATCACCCGCATGGCCTGTGGCAGCACGATCCGGCGCAGGATCTTGAGCCTGGTCATGCCGAGTGCCTCGGCCGCCTCGGTCTGTCCCTCGTCCACCGACAGGATCCCGGCGCGCACGATCTCCGACATGTACGCGGCCTCGTTCAGCCCGAACCCGAGCACCGCGCCCGCGAAGATCGGGATGAGCAGGTTCGAGTCGAAGTACACGAACTCCGGGCCGAACGGGATGCCCAGCGAGAGCGTCGGGTACAGGATCGCGATGAAGGACCAGAAGATGACCTGGACCAGCACGGGAGTGCCCCGGAAGAACCAGGCGTAGAGCCAGGCGATCGTGGAGACGATCGGGTTGGGCGACAACCGCATGATCGCGATCACGATGCCCAGCACCACGCCGATGACCATCGCGAGCAGCGTCAGCTCGATGGTCACCCACAGCCCCGACAACACCCGAGAGGAGAACAGGAACTGCCAGACGACGTCCCAGCGCCAGGCCGGGTTGGTCACCAGGCTGTTGACCAGCATCGCGGCGAGGACGAGCAGCACCGCGGCCATCACCCAACGGCCGGGGTGCCGCACCGGAACCGCCACGATCTGCTCGGGCGGTTTCCGGTCCTCCTGCTCGACGGTTTCGGGGGTGGACATGCTCAGTAGATGGCCCCGTTGACCTTCGCCTCGGTGATGGCGCCGTCGGCGACACCCCAGTTGTCGAGGATCTTCTTGTAGGTGCCGTCGTCGATCAGCTTCTGGACGGCGGCCTGCACCGCGTCCTTGAAGGTGCCGCCGGTCTTCGGGACCGCGATGCCGTACGGCGCGGTGTCGGTGTCGTCACCGGCCTTCTCGAAGGCGTTGCCGGTCTTCTTCACCGCGTAGTCGACTACCGGGCTGTCCGCCATGTACGCGTCGATCCGGTTCGCCTGCAGTGCCGCGTTGACGTCGGTCTGCTTCGGGAAGCCCTGCGCGACCGGTGCGTCCTTGCCGGCTTCCTTGCACGCCTTGACGACCGAGCCCTCGACGTCCTCCTGGTTGAGCTGGTCGAGCTGGGTGGTGCCGTTCTCGGCGCCCACCTTCTTGCCGCAGAGGTCCTCGATCGAGTTGATGTTCTTCGGGTTGCACTTGCGGACCATCGTCGAGGTGCCTGCCTCGAGGTAGGTCACGAAGTCGACCGTCTGCTCGCGCTCCTTGGTGTCGGTGAACGACGACATCCCGAGCTCGTAGCGGTTGGCCTGGATGCCGGCCAGGATGCCGTCGAACGAGGCGTTGACGAACTCGACCTCGGTGCCGAGCACCTTGCCGATCGCCTTGCCGAGGTCGACGTCCATGCCGACGATCTCGTCGGAGCCCTCGAGCGTGTACTCGTTGGGGGCGTAGGAGGCGTCCGTCGCGATGACGATCTTGCCGTCGGCCTTGATGGCGTCCGGCACCTGCGCGCCGAGCGCGCTGTCCGCCGCCGCGTCGACCGCCAGCGGCTTCGGGTCGGGGAGGTCGGACGGATCACCCGGCGTGCACTGGCTCCCGCCACCGGCGCTGTCGTCGCCGGACGGCTTCTCGGTCGTGGCTCCACAGCCTGCCGCGAGCAACGTCGCGGCGGCGCACAGCACAGTGAGCACGGACAAGCGGGTACGGGACACGTCGTCACTCCTCGAGCCTCAGTCGTGGTCTGAGTCCAGCGAATCCTGCCATTTGGGATGCGCTGAGCACAGGCTCCGCATGTTACGGACGTGTCACCATGCGCGGGGCCATCCAGTGATCAATGCCGCCACCAGGGCCGTCCACCCGGTCTGGTGTGTCGCGCCGAGGCCCTCACCTGTGTCTCCGTCGAAGAACTCACTGAACGTGACATGTTCGGACCACAGCGGAGAGTCACTGGACTCGATGCGCTTGCCGTTCGCGGGCCGCCTGCCGTCCCCGTTCGGCAGGAACAGGCCCGCGAGCCGCTCGGCCAGCTCGCCCGCGGCCTGGCCGAGGGGCATGACCCGGCCAGAGCCGGTCGGCAGCTCCACGGTGAACCGGCCGTGGTGGAAGGCGTCGATCTTGTGGAGCGCCTGCACGAGCAGCGCGTTGGTCGGGAACCAGACCGGGCCGCGCCAGTTGGAGTTGCCGCCGAACATCGGCGTGTGTGACTCGCCGGGTTCGTAGCGTAGCCAGTGCTGCTGCCCGGCGACCTCCACGACCAGGCCGTCGCGGTGTGCTGCCGACAGCGAGCGGATCCCGTGCGGCGAGAGGAACTCCGCCTCGTCGAGCATGCGGGCGAGCACGCGCCGCAGCTTGTCCTCGTCGAGCAGCGACAGCAGTGCGCCCCGGTCGCCTGCACCCCAGGTGATGAACTGGCCGAACTCGGGCTGGTGGTGCAGCAGGTAGTTGAGCCGCGCCGCGAAGTGCGGCAGCTCGACGAACACCCACGGCTCCAGCTCCGCGGACGCGAGCACCGGGATCAGGCCCACCATCGACCGCACGCGTACCGGCACGGACTCGACCGAGCCGTCGCCGTGCGTGCGTGAGACGAGGTCGTAGCAGAACCCGTCCTGCTCGTCCCAGATCCCGCGTGACGCGGACCCGAACCGCGCCGACACCTGCGCGATGGACAGGAAGTGCTCGACGAACTTCGTCGCGACGTCCTCGTAGGCCTCGTCGTGGCGTGCCAGCTCGAGTGCGATGCGCATGAGGTGCAGTGCGTAGGTCGCCATCCACGAGGTGGCGTCGGACTGCTCGAACCGCCAGTCCTCCGGCAGCCGCTCGGACCGGTTGACCGGGCCGATGTTGTCCATGCCGAGGAAGCCGCCCTCGAACAGGTAGTTGCCCTCGGGGTCCTTGCGGTTGACCCACCACGAGAAGTTGAGCAGCAGCTTGTGGAACACCCGCGCGAGGAACACCCGGTCGCCGGAGCCACGCCGGTGCCGCTCGGCGAAGTACACCTGCAGCGCGGCCCACGCGTGCACCGGCGGGTTGACGTCGCCGAACTCCCATTCGTACGCGGGCAGCTGTCCGTCCGGGTGCATCATCCACTCACGACACATGAGCAGCAGCTGGTCCTTGGCGAACGCGGGATCGACCATCGCGAACGGGATCATGTGGAAGGCGAGGTCCCACGCCGCGAACCAGGGGTACTCCCACTCGTCCGGCATGGACAGCACGTCGGCGACGTCGAGGTGTCGCCAGTGGACGTTGCGACCACCCGGCCTCGTCCGCTCGTTCGGCGCGGGCGGGTTGGCCGGGTCGCCCTCGAGCCAGTGCCGCAGGCGGAAGCGGTAGATCTGCTTGGTCCACATGAGACCGGCGAGCGCCCTGCGCACGACCGAGCGCTCCTGCTGGTCCTTGTTGGGGATCACGCTGGCGTAGAAGTCGTCGGCTTCCTTGCGGCGCTGGGCGACGGTGTTGCGGAAGGTGCGCCCGAACGCGCGTCCGTGCCCGTTCCCGGCGATGAGCCGCAGCTTGACCGTCACCTCCTCGCCGGGTGCGACGGACGGGAAGTGGTACCAGGCCGCGGCCTTCGTGCCGGGCTGCGAGGCGGCGCCCTTCCCGACGACCTGGCACGAGTCGTCGATCCCGCGCACGACGTGGTCGTCGATCCCGGCCTTGTTGTAGCGGCTGGGGTTTCTGCCGCGGCCGAACAGGGCCATCTCGTCGGTCTCGTTGTCGGTGACGAGCATCGTCGGGTTCCCACTGGCCTGAAGGGTGTAGCGCCCGATCCTGGAGTGCTCGGCGACGACGCGTGTCCAGCCCTGTGTCGTGGAGGCGATGAGCGCGGGGCGGCGGGCGTCCCTGCCCCACGACCAGGTGTTGCGGAACCACAGCTGTGGCAACAGATGCAGGGGTCTGGCCTCCGGGCCGCGGTTGGTGGCGGTGATCTCGACGCAGATGTCGTTCGCGGCCGCCTTGGCGTAGGTGACCTCGACGTCGAAGAAGCGGTCGTCCGCGAGCACCCCGGTGTCGGCGAGCTCCGGCTCCCGCTCGTCGCGGCGGCTCTCGGCGGCCTGTGCGCGCAGCTCCCGGTAGGGGAAGGCGGCCTGCGGGTAGCGGTAGAGGACCTTCATCCAGGAGTGCGTCGGCGTGCCGTCGAGCACCCACCAGTGTTCCTTGACGTCCTCGCCGTGGTTGCCCTCGCCGTTGGTGAGCCCGAAGTACCGCTCCTTCAGGATCTCGTCCTGCCCGTTCCACATCGCGACGGCGAAGTTCAGGAAGCCGTGCCGGTCGCAGATGCCGGCGATCCCGTCCTCACCCCAGCGGTAGGCGCGCGACCGCGCGTGCTCGAACGTGAAGTAGTCCCAGGCGTCTCCGTACGGAGAGTAGTCTTCGCGGACGGTGCCCCACTGCCGGGCGGCGAGGTAGGGACCCCAGAACCGCCACGGTGAGTTCATGGCGTCGGATTCGGCCAACCGATCGTGTTCAGCTGTGCGGCTGGAGCCCATGCCCCAATCATGCCGGTTGCCGGAAGCGGGCACCTCGGGTGCGGGTATGTCGTATTCTCGACTACCGAGCGCGTTCGTAAGATCACTGCCGGCAGGGGGAGCACCGGATGGGCGGCGAGCTGAACCAGGGGTCCGGCCCCCGGAGCCTGAGCGAGATCGCGGACAGCGGAGCGGGTGCGGGCGGCAGCTTCGTCTACGACGAGGCGACCCTGCGGGCGCTGGTCCAGAAGTGGGTCGAGCTGGCGGACCACTACAACGGCTCCCTGCGGCGGACCGGACTCGGCGCGGTGGCACCTCCCGGCAACGACTTCGCCAGCGAGGCGATGGCCGGCTCGGCGAACACGTCGGGCACGGCCTACCTCCGGTATCTGACCGAGAACTACTGGCTCTGTATCAAGCAGGCCCAGCTCCTGCAGGACACGTTGGACGACTACCTGGGCCAGGAACACCACAGCGTGATCGCGTTCACCAGGTCGGTGGACGAGCGACCAGACGAACCGGCCGCACAGCCGGGAATCTGAGCGCGCCGACCGCGCCCCAGGTCAGTGGCGACGACGAATACGAGGACTGATGAGAGCCGGGCGTGCCGTGGAGATCTCCGTGTCTCCACTGTTCAGTCTTCTGCAGAAGGAGAACCTCGGGGAGCCGCACACGATCTTCGCCGGTGGCGAGCGCTACTTCTCGCCCCGGTTCTCCCGGGTCGCGGCCGAGGTGTTCCGGCGGGAGCTGGCCGAGGCCGGGCTCGGGAACGAGGCGGACTACCTCGACTTCGTCGACATGGTGGGTGTCGTCCAGCGGGCCACCACCGAGTTCTACGGCTGGGTCACCGGGGTCGACGAGCACTACGGGATCCTCGTCGCCTCCCACGGACGGCATGCCGTCAGCCTCAGGCGGTCCGGTGACAGCGTCTCCTTCGAGCGGTGTGACGCCGAGCGGACCCTCGACACCCTCGTGGCGAACCTCCCCGACGTTCCCGCCGGTCAGGGGGACGCCATCTCGGTCAGCCACGCCGATTTCCATGCCGGGTCGCGGGCTCCGGGGAGTGTCATGCGGCGGTCGTCAGCCGCGCGGCCGGAGGCGGCTCGGCGCCTGGACGCCCTCCTCGACGTTCGGCGCCGTTTCGTCACCAAGATCTACGCCGCCAAGAAGGACGACCAGGGGGTGCGGACGCGGTCCAGCCGCTGGGTCACCGTCCTCGACCTCGTCGACGGGCGGTGGGTGCTGTCCGTCGGCCAGTCGCGGCAGGAGAGGTGGATCCGCGTCGCACCCGGCACCCCGCGACTGATCAGCGACAGGCTGTCGGAGCTAGCGCGCACGGTACGTTGACGCCACGAACACCATCGCGAGCGCCGCGTACAGCCACATCGCCGCGGGCAGCCCGGCCTTGCCGGCCAGCAGCCCCGTGATCAGCGGGGCCGTCACTCCCAGCTGGGCCACCGCCTCCGCCACCGCCGACGTCGTGCCGACCTGGCCGGGGCGAAGAGTCATGTACCTCGCCTGCAGGATGATCCACGCCAGGTTCACCGCGGCGCCCACCAGCGCCATCGCGACCGCAGCCGTCACCGCACCCGGGAACACCACCAGCAGGAACACGCCTGCCGCCAGCACCAGCGCGCACGTGCGCAGGCTCACCCGCCTGCCCCCGGTCCGGCTCGCCCACGCCGCCGCGGCCACACCGCCCGCCATACCCGCCCCGGTCGCCACCGTCACCACCACCGGGGACAGGTCGTGGCCCGTGGTCAGGAACGCCATCGCGAAGCCGATGAACGTGTCGTCGAACGCCACGATCACGGCGACCAGCAGGCCCGCCACGAGCACGCGCCGGTCCTTCGCCACCTCCAGCAACGCGTTCAGCGCGCTCTTCTCCTCGTCCGGCGGTGACGGGTGCGGGAGTGGGCGGGTCGCCAGCAACACGCCGTACGCGACCATCGCCACCCCCGCCGCCCAGAAGGCCGCCCGCCAGCCGAGGCCGGACCACAGCGCGGCGGCCAGCAGCAGCGGGCCGGCCAGGTCGCCGACCGCACCCAGCAGGTTCGCCCTGGCCAGCGCCGGTTCCGCGTTGTCGCCCGCGACCTCCACCAGCGAGACCTCGGCCGCCTGGACCAGCAGGTCGCCGAGCGTGCCCATGACGCACACCGCCACGAGCAGCGTCCAGAAGTCGCCTGCCATGGCGAAGAGGCACAGGCCCACGCCGTAGCCGGTGCCGCCCAGTGCGGCGAGCAGCCTGCGGTTCGCGCGGTCGACCAACACGCCGAACGGTGTGGTGAGCAGGCCGACAGCCGGGTACAGGAACAGCAGGAAACCGGCCTGGGCGTACGTCAGGTGGACGTCCGTACGGATGGACTCCACCGACGCGTACGGCAGGTACGCCACCGTCTCGTCGAAGAAGCGGACGAGCAGCAGCGACGCCACCAGGGTCGCCGGGACGTGTGGTGCTAGGTCAGATCAATGTCGGAACCATGCGCGCATGGTCGCGATAGTAGCCCGAAGTGGCACCGGTCACGACCGGTTTCCGAGCCCCGTCCCCGCCGGGGTTCAGGCCTGGTGGGCCTCCGCGTGGGCGTTCAGGATCAGGGCCACCGACTCCGTCACCCGCTTCGCCTGCGGGATGTGCAGCCACTCGTCCGGGACGTGGGGGTTGCTGTCCGAGGACAGTGCGCCCGTCACCACGAACTGGGCGTTCGGGTACGCCTCGCCGAGGGAGCCCATGAACGGGATCGAGCCGCCGAGCCCCAGCGGCACGCACTGGTTGCCGCCGAAGACCTCGGTGCTCACGACGTCCAGCGCCTTCTGCAGCCAGTCGGCCGTCGACGGGGCGTTCCAACCCGGGCCGGTCTCCTCGCGGGACAGGGTCACCTTCGCCCCGTAGGGCACGTCCGTGGTCAGTGCCCGCTTCACCGCGGCCAGCGCCGCGTGCGCGTCCACCAGCGGCGGCAGCCGGAAGCTCAGCGTCAGCGTGGTGAACGGGCGCAGGACGTTGCCCGCGTCCTCCGGGAGCGGCAGTCCGGCGGCGCCGATGACCGACAGCGTGGGCCGCCACGCGTTGTTGACCATCAGCTCGTAGTCGCTGTCCGCCGCCGCCGACATGCCCTCCACCAGCGGGAACGCGTTCGCCGCAGCGCCGGGGGCCACGTCGGCCAGCGCCTTCATCTCGCCTGCCCGGTCGGCGGGGAGGTCGCCGTGCAGTTCGGGAAGCAGGATCTCGCCGCTGCGGGAGTCCTCGATCCGGTCCAGCAGCTGTCGGAAGATCCGGAACGAGCTGGGCACCACGCCGCTCGCTGT
This sequence comes from Actinophytocola oryzae, assembly GCF_004364325.1. GTDB lineage: Bacteria > Actinomycetota > Actinomycetes > Mycobacteriales > Pseudonocardiaceae > Actinophytocola > Actinophytocola oryzae. The sequence continues at coordinate 81,895 of NZ_SOCP01000006.1, forward strand.
GCCGGAGTGCTGGCCGGACTCGAGGACCGTGACCGTCGCCGTCACCGAGCAGAGGCCACGCAGGGACGTCGTCAGCCACAGGCGCTCGTAGTCCTGGCCACCTGCGTCAAGGCACACCACCAGCGAGATGTCACCCAGCCTCGCCCGGTACGCCTCCAGGTACGCGTCCAGGTCCGGGCTGCCCGACTCCTCCGAGGTCTCCAGCAGTACCAGGCACCGCGCGTGCCTGCCCCCGGTCGCGCGTACCGCCTCGATCGCCGACGTCGCCGCGTAGCCGGAGTAGCCGTCGTCGGCCGCGCCGCGCCCGTACAGCCGGTGGCCGCGGATCACCGGGATCCACGGGTCGAGGCCCTCCGACCAGCCGCCCACGGGAGGCTGTTTGTCCAGGTGGCCGTACAGCAGCACCGTGCCACCGTCCGACGGCATGTCCTCCGACGCCGGGACGTCCATCAGGACGACCGGGGTCAGCCCGGGCAGGCGCAGGATCTCGACCGTCGCGCCGGGGATCTCGCGGGCGGACAGCCACGCGCGCAGGTGCTCGGCCGCCCTGTCGAGATGGCCGGTGACCGGCCAGTTCGGGTCGAACAGCTTCGACACGGCCGGGATCCTCACCAGGTCGGACAGGCTCGGCAGGATGTCCGAGTCCCAGGTCCCGTTCACGGTTGTACGCAGCGCAGCGGTGTCCACCCCCGCGATATTGCCTTACCAGGCGGGTCGCAGCACGCAAGGCCGGTCTCCAGCCCGCGGCGGGGGGTCCTCGACCGAACGCGACTAGCATGAAGAGTGACGCAGATCACTCTACTGATGGTCTGTGTGGCCGAACGGCCCCGTGGCCGGTCTCGGGGGCGCCGCACCGGCCCGACGCGAGTCCGGCGGCCGGCGGCTCTGAGCTGCCGTGTTCACAGCGCGCCAGGAGGTGGTCACACTCGTCCCCGTGAACACCCTAATGTCGGTTGTCCAACGGTTTCCGCAGCTCAGCGGGGTACCAAACGGCGAATGCCGACGTTCGGACCTCACCGGGGCGGGCTCCCACATGCCAGGATGGACCTCGAAACCGTCAGCGCCAGCGGCGGAAAAGAACCACCCCACCCGGGCTGGTGACCGTCGCGGGCGCGGCCGCGCGCGGCCGCCACAAGCGAACGCCCGGCGTCGACATCAATAGGAGAGCGCATGTCGTCCCCAGAACAGTGGACGCACCCGGAACCCGGGGTCGCGCCGGCCGCCACCGCGGCCTCGCCGACCGCAGAGCAGGTGATCGCGGGCTTGCGAGCGACAAGTGAGGGTGGCCCGGAGCTGGTACAGCTCCTGACCCCCGAGGGTGAGCGGGTCAACGACGCGGAGTGGGATCCGTACGTGGCCGACGTCACCGACGAGGACCTGCGGAACCTCTACCGCGACATGGTCCTCACCCGCCGCGTCGACCGTGAGGCCAACGCACTGCAGCGCCAGGGCCAGCTCGGCATCTGGGTGCCGCTGCTCGGCCAGGAGGCCGCCCAGGTCGGCTCGGGCAGAGCGATGAAACCGCAGGACATGGCGTTCCCGAGCTACCGGGAGCATGGCGTCGCGTGGACCCGCGGCGTGCACCCGACCGAGCTGCTGGGGATCTTCCGCGGCACGGACCACGGCTCGTGGGATCCCATCGAGAAGCGCTTCCACCTGTACACGATCGTCATCGGCAACCAGGTGCTGAACGCGGCAGGCTACGCCATGGGCCAGCGCTTCGAGGGCAAGGTCGGCGACGACGACGGCGAGGCCACGATCGTCTACTTCGGCGACGGCGCCACCTCGCAGGGCGACGTGCACGAGGGCTTCGTGTGGGCGTCGGTGTACGACGCGCCGCTCGTGTTCTTCTGCCAGAACAACCAGTGGGCCATCTCCGAACCCACCGAGCGCCAGTCCCGGCTGCCGCTCTACCAACGCGCCCGCGGCTACGGCTTCCCCGGCATCCGCGTGGACGGCAACGACGTGCTCGCGACCCTCGCGGTCTCCCGCTGGGCACTCGACCAGTGCCGCCACGGCAACGGCCCGGTCCTGATCGAGGCGTTCACCTACCGCATGGACGCACACACCACCACGGACGACCCGACCCGCTACCGGCTCTCCGACGAGCTGGAGGCGTGGAAGCTCAAGGACCCGATCGAGCGGGTGCGCGTGCACCTGGTCCGCCACGAGCACGCCGACCACGCCTTCTTCGACGAGGTCCAGGCCGAGTCCGACGCCCTCGCGGCGGAGCTTCGGGAGTTCTGCGTCAACATGCCGACGCCGGGCCCCGATCGCATGTTCTCCCAGGTCTATGCGGAGGCGAGCCCCGTGCTGGACAAGCAGCGCGACAACTTCCTCGAGTACGCGTCCGGATTCGAGGGTGAGCACTGATGGCGGCACCAGTCATGGACAAGTCCGAGCAGAAGGCCAGTACGCAGACCATCACGCTTGGCAAGGCCCTCAACATGGGTCTTCGTGCGGCGATGGAGGCGGACCCCAAGGTCATCATCATGGGTGAGGACGTCGGCAAGCTCGGCGGCGTCTTCCGCATCACCGACGGGCTGCAGAAGGACTTCGGCGAGCAGCGCGTGCTGGACACGCCGCTGGCCGAGTCCGGCATCATCGGCACGGCCGTCGGCCTCGCGATCCGCGGTTTCCGGCCGGTCTGCGAGATCCAGTTCGACGGGTTCGTCTTCCCCGCGTTCGACCAGATCGTGTCGCAGGTGGCGAAGCTGCGGTACCGCAGCCAGGGCAAGATCAACCTGCCGCTCGTGATCCGCATCCCGTTCGGCGGCGGCATCGGTGCGGTCGAGCACCACTCGGAGTCGCCGGAGTCCTACTTCGCGCACACCGCGGGCCTCAAGGTCGTCTCGTGCTCGAACCCGGTCGACGCCTACTGGATGATCCAGCAGGCCATCCAGTGCGACGACCCGGTGGTGTTCTTCGAGCCGAAGCGGCGCTACTACGAGAAGGCGGAGCTGGACTTCGACGCGTCGCCCGCGCCGCTGTTCTCCTCGCGGGTGCTGCGCAGGGGCACGCACGCGACGGTCGTGGCCTACGGGCCGACGGTCAAGACCTGCCTGGAGTCCGCCGCTGCCGCGGCCGAGGAGGGCAAGGAGCTCGAGGTCATCGACCTGCGTGGGCTGTCCCCGATGGATCTCGGGCCGGTCTTCGAGTCGGTGCGGCGCACCGGGCACCTGGTCGTCGCCGCCGAGTCGCCGTCCGAGGCGTCGCTGTCCTCGGAGATCGCGGCGCGTGTCCAGGAGGAGTGCTTCTACTCGCTGGAGGCACCTGTCCTGCGGGTGACCGGGTTCGACACGCCCTACCCGCCGTCGAAGCTCGAGGAGGAGTTCCTCCCCGACCTCGACCGGGTGCTCCACGCCGTCGACCGCTCGCTTGGCTGGTGAGGCATGCCTGATCTCAAGGTGTTCCCGCTGCCCGACACGGCGGAAGGCCTGGTCGACGCCGAGATCCTCGCGTGGCACATCAAGCCGGGCGACGAGGTCGCGGTCAACCAGATCATCGTCGAGATCGAGACGGCGAAGGCGGCGGTCGAGCTGCCGTGCCCGTGGGCGGGCGTGGTGACCGAGCTGCACGCGCAGCCAGGTGAGACCGTCAACGTCGGCCAGCCGATCGTCACGATCGACATCGACCCTGGTGGCGCCGCGGCTCCTGTCGCGGCGGCCCCCGCCGAGACCAACGGGCAGGCCATGCTCGTCGGCTACGGCCCGAAGGCCACGACCACCAAGCGCCGGGCCCGCAAGGACGCAGCGGCGGCGGCCACGGTCGCGCCCGTGACCGCGCCGCCCGTCGAGCCGGAGCCGGTCACCGTGCCGGACACGCCGGCGGCCTTGCTCGAGCCCGCCGGACTGGTGCCGCTGGCGAAACCGCCGGTCCGCAAGCTGGCCAAGGACCTCGGCGTGGACCTGCGGTCGCTGGCCAGGCCCGGCGAGGTGGTCACGCGCGAGGACGTGCAACGGGCTGCGGAGGCCACGACGGCTCCTGTCGTGACCACGGGTGGGCGCGAGCGGCGGGTCCCGGTCAAGGGCGTGCGGAAGATGACCGCGCAGGCCATGGTCGAGAGCGCGTTCACCGCTCCGCACGTGACCGAGTTCCTGACCGTCGACGTCACGCCGATGATGGAGCTGCGGGCCAGGCTCAAGAGCCATCCCGCGTTCCGCGACGTCAAGATCACGCCGCTGACGTTCGCCGCGAAGGCCGTGTGCCTCGCGGTGCGGCGGACCCCGGACGTGAACGCGACGTGGGCGGGCGAGGAGATCGTCTACAAGGACTACGTGCACCTCGGCATCGCGGCCGCCACGCCGCGCGGCCTCGTGGTGCCGAAGGTCCGCGACGCCGACGGGATGTCGCTCCGCGAGCTGGCCCTGGCACTGGAACAGCTCACGGTCACCGCGCGGGACGGGAAGACCAGCCCGGCGGACATGCTGAACGGCACCATCACGATCACGAACGTCGGCGTCTTCGGCGTCGACACCGGCACGCCGATCATCAACCCCGGCGAGTCCGCGATCCTGGCGCTCGGCGCGATCAAGGACATGCCGTGGGTCGTCGACGGCGAGATCAGGGTGCGGAAGGTGTGCCAGCTGTCGCTGAGCTTCGACCACCGGGTCGTCGACGGGCAGCAGGGCTCGCAGTTCCTCGCGGACGTCGGTGCCGTCCTGGCCGACCCCGCCATGGCGATCACGTTCTGACCGCGTGCGTAGGTGGGTGGCGCCGCCACCCACCTACGGTCGCGGCAGGTCGAAGTAGTTGATGAGGCCTGCCGCGAACGCGATGTCGCCCCTGACCTTCACCCTGCCGCGCATGAAGAGCATGGCCACGTTGACGCCGCCGGTCACCACGCGCAGGAAGTCGGCGGGCGCGAGCGTCAGTGTCACTCGCGGGTCGGCGGTCGGCTCGGTGCCGGAGCGGCACGTGCCGTTCTCGATCACGGTCTCGAAGCGGTCGTAGTCCTCGACGGCGCCGGTGAAGCGCCAGTGCACGACCGCATCGACCTTCGCGGCGCGCTTCGGGTCGAGGTGCTCGGTCATGCGGCGGAAGATCTCACCGAGTACCACGTGCCGCAGGTGTGGGTGTGCCATCAGGCTGTCGAGCTGCGCGGTCGAGGCGCGGGAGACGAACCAGACGAACGTCTCGGTGCGCATGGCGGCCAGGTTGACACCGGTGCCTGCGCGGCCGAGCATGTCCATCACGTCGATGAGCTGCACGAACTGCGGCTCGTCGAGCAGCTCCGGGTCCACGGCTCTGGCGAACGCGTCGATGTCGACCGTACTGTTGACCACCGGGCCACTCGCCGTCGAGACTCCCGGTTTGCGCCTGATTCGCATACGACCCCTTACCTACTGACGGGTAACGCTACGTTCGAGTCGGTACGCTGGCAAGGATTGCCCGGACGTTGGAGGATCGGTGACCGTTGAAGACCGGCGGCGGGTCAAGCGGCTCCCGCGCGATGTTCGTGAGCGCCAGATCCTCGACGCCGCGGTGACGGTCTTCTCCGAACGCGGCTACCACGACGCGTCGATGGACGAGATCTCCGACGTGGCAGGCGTGTCCAAGCCGATGATCTACGCCTACCTCGGGTCCAAGGAGGACCTGTTCGCCGCGTGCATCCACCGCGAGGCAACACGTCTGCTGGAGGCCGTGGCCGCCGGGGTACGCACGGAGCTGCGCCCGGACATGCAGCTGTGGCACGGACTCGCGGCGTTCTTCGAGTACGTCGGCACGCACCGCGAGAGCTGGCAGGTCATCCACCGCCAGTCGATCTCGCAGGGCGGTCCGTACTCGGAGGAGCTGCTGACCATGCGCAGGCAGGCGATCAGCCTGGTGGACGCGCTGCTGGTGCGGGTGGCCACGTCCGAGGGCCTCGACGACAACGCCACGGAGTCGCTCGCCGCGGCACTGGTCGGTGCGGCGGAGTCCCTCGCGGACTGGTGGCTGGACAACCCGGACGTCCCGAGCCGTGTGGTGGCCTCGCGCCTGATGAACCTGGTGTGGATGGGTTTCGGCGGCCTGGTCGAGGGCGCGTCCTGGCACCCCAGCTAGGAGATCTCGCCGGTCAGGTGCGGCTTGCCGGACTTCGCGTCGAAGAGGTCGAAGCGTCGGCCGCCGTCCGTGTCCGCCGCGGCGAACCCAACCCTGGCCGGTAGCAGCACGGGCAGCTTGAACGCCACGTCGACGGTGTAGGCGTCGGGCAGCCGTCCCTCGAAGGCCGCGAGGCAGCGGGCCTTGGTCCACATGCCGTGCGCGATGGCCCTGGGGAACCCGAACATCCTGGCGGTCAGCCTGTAGAGGTGGATGGGGTTGCGGTCACCGGACACCTCGCCGTAGCGCCGCCCGGTGTCGTCGGGGACGCGCCAGACCGCCGTTGGCTCAGGTGGCCCGGCGTGCCCGGACTTCTCCCCGCCGCCGGACCCGCCGCCCCGCCGCAGGTAGGTGGACACGTCGGTCCACACGACCTCGCCGTCGACGTACGCCTCGCTGACCACGTCGAACTGACGGCCCCTCGGGTGGTCCCGCAGGTTCTCCAGGCGCACGCGCAGGTCGAGCTTCTCGTCGATGCGCAACGGCCGGACCGTCGTGATCCGGTTGGCCACGTGCACCGATCCCACCAACGGGAACGGGAAGTCCGAACCGGACATCAGCTTGATCTGCAACGGAAACGTGAGCACGTGCGGGTAGGTGGCCGGCAGCTCGTCGGTGAGCCGGAACCCGCAGACCCTGTCGTACGCGGCGAGATGCGTGGGATCGGTGGTGACGCCGGAGAGGGTGTAGACGGTGTCGGGCAGCTCACCGCCCTTGCGGCGAAACCCCGTGAGCACGGCCTTCGGGTAGAGCACCCGCAGGCTGGGCGGTGCGGACAGCTCGACCATCACGCCCCCAGCAGACTCTGGCCGCACACCCGCACGACGTTCCCGTTGACCGCACCGGACGCCGGACTGGCATACCAGGCAATGGTTTCCGCGACGTCGACCGGCAGCCCGCCCTGTGCGAGGCTGCTCATCCGCCGCCCGGCCTCCCGGACGAACAGTGGCACGGCGGCGGTCATCTTCGTCTCGATGAACCCCGGCGCGACCGCGTTGATCGTGGCGCCACGCGCGGCGAGCACGGGTGCGTAGGCGTCGACCATCCCGATCACACCGGCCTTGCTGGTGGCGTAGTTGGTCTGCCCGTTGTTCCCGGCGATGCCCGCGATGGAGGAGACGCCGACGATCCTTCCGTTGGCCCGCAGGACATCCGCGTCGAGCAGCGCGTCGTTGACGGCGAGCTGGCTCGACAGGTTGACCGCGATGACCGAGTCCCAGGCGCCGTCGGACATGTTGGCGAGCCGCTTGTCCCTGGTGATTCCGGCGTTGTGGACGACGATGTCGACGCCACCGTGTCGCTCGGTGAAATAACGCACCAGCTCGGCCGGCGCGTCCTGCGCGGTGATGTCGAGCTGGAGCGAGGATCCCCTGACCCTGTTGGCGACCTCGGAGAGTTCGGCGCCCTGCGCGGGGATGTCGAGTGCGACGACGTGCGCCCCGTCCCTGGCGAGTACCTCGGCGATCGAGGCACCGATGCCGCGGGAGGCGCCGGTGACGAGCGCGACCTTGCCCCGCAGTGGCTTGTCCCAGTCCTCCGGCTCGACGCTCTGGCCACCGAGCGTGCCGATGCGGATGACCTGGGCGTCGACGAAGGCCGACTTGGCGGACAACAGGAACCGCAACGTGGACTCGGCAGCGGCCTCGAACCCCGGCGCGACGTAGACGAGCTGGGCGGTCGCACCCCGGGTCAGCTCCTTGCCGACCGACCGGGTGAAACCTTCGAGTGCACGCTGGGCGATGGCGGCGCGGCTGTCGCCCTCCGGCGGCGTGCCGAGCACGACGACCCGTCCACAGGTGCCGATCCTGCGCATGACCGGGTGGAAGAAGTCGTACAGCTCCCGCAGTTTCGCGGGCTCGTCGATCCCGGTGGCGTCGAACACCAGCGCCCCGTAACGCTCTCCGTCGGCGACCTCGGCACCGAGGGCCTTCAGCACCGAGGCGACGGTGTCCCCGAGCCGGCCGTTCCCGCCGACGAGGGCAGGACCGTCGATCGCGGTCTGGTCGGGTGAGAACCGCCGCAGGGGCACGGGATTGGGCAGACCGAGCCTGCGCACGATCTGCCTGCCGACGCCGGACCGGGCAAACTGCTGGTAACGGTCGGTCATGCTCTCCGCTCCCATGTGTGTTCAGAGCCGCACTCGACCCGTAGCCTACTCGTGAGTAGGTTAGGATTGCCACTCGGGAGGAAGGTGATCGAGACATGGCTCGCAGGGTGGCGATCGTCGGCGGCAACCGCATCCCGTTCGCCAGGTCGAACAAGACCTACGCGACGGCGTCGAACCAGGACATGTTCACCGCGGCACTGGACGGCCTGGTGAGCCGTTTCGGCCTGCAGGACGAGCGGCTTGGCGAGGTGGCCGCCGGCGCGGTCCTGAAACACAGCAGGGACTTCAACCTGACGAGGGAAAGCGTGCTCGGCAGCAGGCTGTCCCCGGAGACTCCCGCGTACGACCTCCAGCAGGCGTGCGGCACGGGTCTGCAGGCCGTGATCCAGGTGGCGAACAAGATCGCGCTGGGGCAGATCGAGGCGGGTGTGGCGGGTGGCGTGGACACCACGAGCGACGCGCCGCTCGGCGTGAACGAGGACCTGCGTCAGATCTTCCTGGAGCTGAACAGGGCGAAGTCCCTCGGCGCACGCCTTCGGGCACTGGCCAGGATCCGCCCGACGCAGATAGTCCCGGACATCCCGAGGAACGCGGAGCCGCGCACGGGTTTGTCCATGGGCGAGCACGCCGCGATCACCGCCAGGGAGTGGGGCGTCACCCGCGAGGCGCAGGACGAGCTGGCCGCGGCCTCCCACCAGAAACTGGCCGCTGCCTACGAACGCGGCTTCTTCGGCGACCTGCTGACCCCGTACCTGGGCCTGACCCGGGACGCGAACCTGCGCGCGGACTCGACGGCGGACAAGCTGTCGAAGTTGAAGCCGGTGTTCGGCGGCAAGGACGGCACGATGACCGCGGGCAACTCCACCCCGCTGACGGACGGCGCCTCGACCGTGCTGCTGGCGTCGGAAGAGTGGGCCAGGGAACGAAGTCTGCCGGTGCTGGCGTACTTGACGCACACGGAGACGGCGGCGGTCGACTACGTCCACGGGCGGGAGGGCCTGCTCATGGCCCCGGCCTACGCGGTCCCGAGGATGTTGGCGCGGGCCGGCCTGTCCCTGCAGGACTTCGACTTCTACGAGATCCACGAGGCCTTCGCCTCTCAGGTGCTGGCAACCCTCGCGGCGTGGGAGGACTCGGACTTCGCCAAGTCCCGCCTCGGCCTGGACGAACCGTTGGGCGCCATAGACCGGAGCAAGCTCAACGTGAACGGGTCGTCGCTGGCGGCGGGCCACCCGTTCGCCGCAACGGGAGCAAGGATCGTGGCCACACTGGCCAAGCTGCTCCACGAGAAGGGCGAGGGCAGGGGCCTGATCTCAATCTGCGCCGCAGGCGGTCAGGGTGTGACCGCCGTCCTCGAAGCAGCCTGACCAGGCACAAACCCCAAACCCCAAACCCCCAAGCCACACCCCTGACGACAAACCCCCTGACGACAAACCCCTGACGACAAACCCCTGACGACAATCCCCCACGTCGAAACCGCAACAGACGGCAACGTGGGGGGCATGGGGGGCTCGGCCCCCCAACATGATGACGAAGGGGTGGCTGCGAAGGCGCGAAGCGCCGAGCAGCCATGTGGAAACCCCGTAGTGCTGCCAGGTCGGGGGTCCGCCAGCACTACGGGGTCAACCGGAACATCGGTGGGGGGTCCACCGGTGTTACACGGCGTAGAAAAAAGTTTTTGGGTTAGCGGATCGAGGCCTGACGCTGCGACATGATCAGCAGCTCCTCACGCATGGCCGGAGTCGCGGCGCTCGCGATCGCACGGTTCACCGCCCGGCGGTTGCGGGACTCGACGCGGCGGGCGCGGAGCTTGGCGGCGATGTTCATCAGTGTTCAACACTCCCTCTTGGCACTTCGCTGGATCTCCAGCTACTGACTATTATGCTCCTTCCAACGCGAGATGACACCCGTTTATTCGGTGAAGCGGGACACATGCCAGTGAATCATCGGCGAACAAGGCGCCACGCCGGACGTACTTGGAACTGCGGAACGGTCGATGCACGAGTATCCGGCTCTCTAGCAAGATCGCTAGAGAGCCGGATACAAGGTGAGCGAGGGGTGGCTAGTCGTCCATCGTCAGCAGGTAGCGGCCGAAGTGCGGGACCGTGAAGGCGATCCGACCGCGCTCCGCCGAGTAGATGAGGCCCTTCTTGATGAGGCTGTCCCGGGCCGGGGACAGGGACGACGGCTTGCGTCCCAGGTGCGACGCGATGTCCGCCGTGGCGGCACCTTCGTCGGACTTGCCCTTGGTCAGCTCGGCCATCGCACGCAGGTACTCACGCTCGGCCGGGGTGGCGCGTTCGTAGCGGGAGCCGAAGAAACCCACCGCCAGCTCGGCCTCCGCCTCCGGTGCGGCCACGCCGACGTCCTCCGCGGTGATCGGGTCGGACGGGGCCGCGTCCCAGGCCGCCTTGCCGTACGCCTGGATGAAGTACGGGTAGCCGCCCGCCGCGTCGAACAAGGCGTCCAGGGCCTCGTCGGTGATGTTCGCGTCCTCGCGGGAAACCGGGGCGACGACGGCCTGGTCGGCGTCCGCCCGGTCGAGACGGTCGATGCGCACGTACCGGAAAAGCCGTTCGGAGTAGGACTTCGAGGCCGACAACACCGCGGGCAGATGCGGCAGACCCGCCCCAACCACCACGAACGGCGCGCCCGACTGGGACAGCTCGTGGCATGCCGCGCACAGGGCGGAGATGTCGTCGGCCATGACGTCCTGCATCTCGTCGATCAGCAGTGCCACGCCGGTGCCGACGTCGCCCGCCAACTCCGCGACGTCGGTGAACAGCTCCACCAGGTCGATCTCGATGTCGCCAGAGTCGGCGCGCCCCTGCGTCGGTGGCACGTCGATACCCGGCTGCCAGCGGTCGCGTAACTTCGAGTCGCTCGGGCTCGCCCGCAGGGCGAAGGCCTTCAACACCCCGAGGACCTGCTCCACGCGGTCCGGCGCACGATGCCGCACGGCCAGGTCCCGCACCGCGCGGTGCAGTGCGGCGGAAAGCGGTCTGCGCAGCCCCGCGTCGGGGCGGGCCTCGATCTTGCCCGCACCCCAGCCGCGGCGAACGGCCATCGAGCGCAGCTCACCGAGCAGCACCGTCTTGCCGACACCACGCAGGCCCGTCAGCACGAGACTGCGTTCCGGACGGCCTCGGGCCACCCGTTCCAGCACGACGTCGAACGCCGCGATCTCCTTCTCCCGCCCGGCAAGCTCGGGCGGACGCTGTCCAGCGCCAGGGGCGAACGGGTTGCGAACCGGGTCCACGATCGCAAGGTATCCGGCTTTCTAGCAAGAACCCGATATTGACCCAGATTCGCCTACGGCGTGTCGGACGCCGGACAAGATCCGTTTGCTGGGTTGTGTCTTCTTGATCTAGCCACCACAGTTCGAAGCATGGGTGTTGTCTCCGTTGAGCCAACCGAACTGTTCGTCGGGTCGGTAGCGGCTCCGCTCCAGGTTGTCCGGGTCTCGTGGGACGCGACCACGACCACACGCGTGCACGTCGAGGGCCGGGGGTTATCGACACCGGTGCCCGCGGAGGGCGCCGGCTACGCCGAGATCGGGGTGGACACGCACGGCGCCGCACCCGGCACGACCCTCCCGGCCCGCGTGGTCATCGACGGTGCCGCGACCGACTTCGACCTGACCGTCGCCGAGCCCGGCTGGACGATGCACCTGGTCTCCCACTTCCACTACGACCCCGTCTGGTGGAACACCCAGGCCGCCTACACGGTCGCGTGGGACGAGCTGGACTTTCCCGACTCACACCGTGGCGCCCGCCAGCTCGCCGGGTTCGATCTGGTCCGCGCGCACCTCGACCTCGCGCTCGCCGAGCCCGACTACCGGTTCGTGCTCGCCGAGGTCGACTACCTCAAGCCCTACTGGGACACCTACCCGCAGGACCGCGCGGTGCTCCGGCGCCTCATGGACGAGGGCCGCGTCGAGGTCATGGGCGGTACGTACAACGAGCCGAACACGAACCTCACCGACCCGGAGACGACGATCCGGAACTTCGTACACGGCATGGGTTTCCAGCGTGACGTGTTCGGCGCGCGACCCGCGACCACCTGGCAGCTCGACGCTTTCGGCCACGACCCGGCCTTCCCCGGGCTCGCCGCCGACGCGGGTCTCACCTCCAGCTCGTGGGCGCGTGGGCCCTTCCACCAGTGGGGGCCGATGGAGAAGTCCCCTTCCGGCAAGGGTGATCCGACCCGCATGCAGTTCCCCAGCGAGTTCGAGTGGATCTCGCCGTCTGGCCGGGGGCTGTTCACCTCGTACATGACCGACCACTACGGCTCCGGCTGGGCCATGGACTCCGCGCCGACGCTCGACGCGGCAGGCGAGGCGGCCTACCAGATCTTCGTCGAGCTGAAGAAGGTCAGCATCGCCAGGCACGTCCTGCTGCCGGTCGGCGGGGACTACACGCCACCCAACAAGTGGATCACCGACCTGCACACGGACTGGGCGAACCGGTACGTGTGGCCGCGCTTCGTCTGCTCGCTGCCACGGGACTTCTTCGCGGGCGTGCGCGCCGAGCTCGCCGAACGCGGGCAGGAGCCGACGCCGCAGACCCGGGACATGAACCCGATCTACACCGGCAAGGACGTCTCCTACATCGACACCAAGCAGGCCCAGCGGGCAGCCGAGGCTGCGGCGCTGGAGGCGGAGCCGTTCGCCGCGTTCGCCACGATCCTCGCCGGTGCCGAGTACCCGGACGCCGCGCTCGCGAAGGCGTGGGTGCAGCTCGCGTACGGCGCGCACCACGACGCCATCACGGGTTCCGAGTCCGACCAGGTCTACCTCGACCTGATCACGAGCTGGCGGGACGCGCACGACCTCGCGGTCGGCATCCGCGAGAACTCGTTGGCAGTGCTGTCGAAGCTCGTCGCGCTGCCGGCGGGCGACGGGAAGCCGGTCGTCGTCTGGAACCCGCTCAACCACGAGCGCACCGACACGGTCGTCGTGCGGCTCGCGACGGCGGGCGTGACCGTCACCGACGACACCGGCGCCGAGCTGCCCGCACTCGTCGAGAACGGGACCGTGACGTTCCTCGCCGAGGCCGTGCCACCGTTGGGGTGGCGGGTGTTCCGGCTGGCCGGGTCCACTCGCGACGACCAGGGCTGGGTGGCGGTCGGCGGCGAGACCGCGGCGAGCGACCGGTTCCGGGTGACCGTCGACCCGGCACGCGGCGGCGGGGTGCGCAGCCTCGTCGAGCTGACGACCGAGCAGGAGCTGATCACGCCCGGCGCGGTCGGCAACGAGCTGGCGCTGTACGAGGAGTACGCCGACCACCCGACGTTCGGCGAGGGCCCGTGGCACCTGCTGCCGAAGGGGCCCGCGGTCACCTCGGGCGGCGCCGCGGCGACGGTGTCCGTCGAGAGGTCACCGGTCGGCGAGCGCGTCACGTCGGCGGGCCGGGTCGGATCGGTCCGCTACACGCAGACGATCACGCTGTGGCGGGGAGTGGACCGGGTCGACTGCACCACGACGGTCGACGAGTTCACCGGGTCCGACCAGCTGCTGCGAGTGCGGTGGCCGTGTGCGATACCCGGGGCGCTCCCGGTGAGCGAGGTCGGGAACGCCGTGGTGGGTAGGGGTTTCGGGCTCATCGACGTCGACTCGGCGCAGCACCCGTGGACACTCGACAACCCCGCGCACACGTGGTTCGGGCTGTCCGCCGCGGCGTCGCTGCGGCTGGCGGACGGCGCACTGCGGCCGATGGGCGTCGCGGAGATCATCGTGCCGAGCGAGGAGGAGGCCGCGCCGCTCGCCCGCGAGCTGGCGATCGCGTTGGCACGCAACGGGGTGACGTCGACCGTGAGCAGCGCGGCTGGCACGCGGTACGGCGACCTCGGCGTCGACTCGAACCTGCCGGACGTGCGCATCGCGCTGGGTGGCGCCGAGGTCAACTCGTTCACGGCCGAGGTGGTGGAGCGGTCCGGTGTCAGCGGCGAGGGCGTGTTCTGGGTGCCGCCGGAGAAGCCGCTCGACGAGGTGTGGCAGCCGAGCGCGGACCTGCGGGACGCGCGAGCACTCGGCGTGCTGGTCGTGCCGGTGTCGCACATCGGGTCGGTGGTGGCGGATCTGGCGGACCACGTGATCGAGGTCGACGGTGGGGTGCCGGGTCAGGACGCGTACGCGGAGCGGACGGTCGCGCTGCTCAACCGGGGCCTGCCGGGCTTCGCGGTCGACGCGGCAGGGACGCTGCACGCGTCGCTGATGCGGTCGTGCACCGGCTGGCCGTCGGGCGTGTGGATCGACGAGCCGAGGCGGACGGCGCCGGACGGGTCGAACTTCCAGCTGCAGCACTGGACCCACGAGTTCCGGTACGCGGTCGCGGCAGGTGACGGGGACTGGCGGGCGGCGGAGATAGCGGACAACAGCGCGGAGTTCAGCCGTCCGCTGCATGCCGTGGTGACGTCGGAAGGTGGTACGCGGGGACTTCCGGCGAGTGGGTCGCTGCTGCGGGCCGAGCCTGCCAACCGAGTGCGGCTCGCAGCGGTGAAGGCGGCGGGCAACCCGTTGCCCCGCGGTTCGGCGGCACCGGCCGACCCGCGTGAGAGCCTCGCCGTGCGCGTGGTCGCCTACACGGGTGCGCCCACGACGGCGGCGCTCTCCTCGGACGTGGTGACGCTGTCGGACGTGACCTCGGCGAACCTGCTGGAGGAACCGGGTTCCCCGCTCGATGGCCCGATCTCGGTGGCGGGCTGCGACGCGGTGACGGTACTCGCGCGACCGTCGGTCGACTGGTCCACTGTGGATGGTGTGGCGCTCGGGCCGGTCGAGGAGCCCGTGCAGCCGCTGTTCGCGAAGTACTGGCTGCACAACAGGGGCCCCGCGCCGTTGGGTGGCCTGCCGGTGGCGGTGCACGTGACGGGGACCGACCCGCTGACGGTGTCGGTGGCCTCGGACGCGACTGACGTCGATCTGCACGGTTTCGTCAGGGTGGCGGTGCCGGACGGGTGGACGGCCGCGCCTGCGGAGGTGCCGTTCGGGTTGCCCCCTGGCGGGCATCTGACCAGCGAGATCACGGTGACCCGGCCTTCGGGTGTCGCCGATGGCCGGTATCCGGTGCGGGTGTCGGCGGAGCTGGCCGGGGAGGTGCCTGCGAGCTGGCGGCAGGTCGTGGAGGACGTGGCGGTGCTGACGGTCGGGCACGTGCCGGAGCGGGAGCCGCTGATCCGCCTGTCCGGTGAACCGGAGCCGGTTCGGTTGGCGCGCGGGGGAAGTGGGCGGCTCGCGGTGCGGGTGGCGTCGTCGGCGGGGGCGCCGATCGCGTTGGAGGCGGCTGTGGTGAGCCCGTGGGGCACGTGGGATCTCGTGGGGCCCCGTCTGGTCGGGGGCTCGGTGCCAGCGTTCGGCGAGGTGGAGCTGGCCTTCGACGTGCGGGTGCCGGAGTGGGCGGCGCCCGGCCGGTGGTGGGCGCTGGTGCGGGTGGCGGGCGCGGGCCGGCTGCTGTACTCACCGGCGGTGTCACTGGAGGTCCTGCCGTGACGGCCGTGTCCCGGATCGCCGCGCCCCACGGCGTCCGCGAGCGAGCCGGTGGGGAACGACCACAGGAGGAGCTGCCATGACGGTGGTCGCCCGGGTGGCCGGGACGCCCATCGACGTTGCCGATGTGGATGGGCGTGAGGCCGCGCTGCGGGCGGGGCCGGTGGCGCCGACCCTGCCTCGGGAACGCACGGGTGAGGGGCGACAGCTGCGGCGGTGGCTCGTGCAGGTGCTCGTCGCGGAGCGGTTGGTTGCCATCGAGGCCGCGGCGCGCGGGCTTGGGCCGGGGCCCGAGTTGGCGTCGATCGCGCCGGATCGTGCGGCGATGCTCGGGTTGGGGAGTGTCGCGGCGGACCTGTTGGCTCGGGATCCTCTCGCTCGGGCGGTGTTCGTCGCGGTCACGGACGAGGTCGCGGTGAGCGACGCGGCCGTGGAGCGGTTCTACCTCGACAACCCGGAGCGGTTTCGGGTGCCGGAGGAGCGGGTGGTGTGGGACGGGACCACGCGGTGGGTGCTGCGGCGCGGTGAGCGGGTCGGCCCGGTCGAGGACGCCGTGTTCGCGGCCGCCGCCGGGGAGACCGTCGGGCCGGTGTGGGATCCGCTTGGGACGCACACGTTCGTGGTCGAGGACGTGCGGCCTGGTCGGGTTCGGTCGCTGGAGGAGGCTCGGGAGGAGATCGAGGCGTTCCTGCTGGCGCCTGCTCGGCGGCGGGCGTTCACGGCCTGGCTGGATCGTGGGATGGCGGCTCGGGTGGAGCTGGCGCCGGGGTACGAGCATCCCGGCGATCCGGGGCAGCCGGACAACACGCATCGCCATTGATCTTGTTTTGGGCGGCCGTCGGCCCCCCGATCACCAGTCTAGGACTTGGCACCGACAGTTTCTGGCCGCGAGAGTCGAGCTGTCCACAATGGGCTGGTCGGGAGCTTGCCCCATCTACCTCGGGAAGACTCATGTTGGCTGTGGACATCGGTGGGACCAAGATCGCCTGCGGGATCGTCGACTCGGACGGGCGGTTGCTTCGGCATGCCACTCGGCCCACCGGGTCCGAGCCCTTCGCCTCCCTTCGGGCGGTGGTGGCGGAACTGGAGGTCGGTGCCGTCGACGGGGTGGGGATCGGGTGTGCCGGGCCGATCGACACCGTCGCCGGGACCGTCTCGCCCATCAACATTCCTTCCTGGCGAGACTTTCCGCTCGTCGCTCGGGTACAGGAGCTTGTCGGCGCGCCCGTCTCGCTCGCCGGGGACGCCGTCTGTGTCGCGCTCGGCGAGCACTGGGTCGGTGCCGGCCAGGGCTCCCGGGCCATGCTCGGGATGGTCGTGTCCACCGGCATCGGCGGTGGGCTCGTTCTCGACGGGCGGCCCTTCGCCGGGCTCACCGGTAATGCCGGGCACGTCGGACACGTCGTGGTCGAGCCGGACGGGGACCCCTGCACCTGCGGCGGACACGGGTGTGCGGAGACCGTCGCCAGTGGACCGCACCTCGTGCGGTGGGCCCGGACTCGGGGCTGGGCCGGGGAGGACGCCAGGGCTCTCGCCGCCTCCGCGCTCGCCGGGGACGCCATTGCCGCCGAGGCGTTTCGGCGTTCGGGGCGTGCGGTCGGGCTCGCGATCGTGGCGACCGCCGCCGTCTGCGATCTCGACCTGGCGGTCGTCGGCGGCGGTGTGGCCCAGACCGGGGACCTGCTCTTCGACCCCGTGCGGGCCACGCTCGCCCGGCATGCCGGGCTCTCCTACCTCCGGCACCTGCGGGTCGAGCCGGCCAGGCTCGGGACCACCGCCGGGCTGTACGGTGCCGCCCGCCTGGCCTATTCTTTGATCTAGTCAATGAATTGTTTCACGGGAAACGAAGGTGTTCATGATCGCCGAGGTCCCAGCCGAGCGGATCGCCGCAGTTCGGGCGTTCAACCGTAGTTACACCTCCTTCCTCGACGCCCTCAACGAACATCATCTTCACACGCCTTATTCGTTGACTGAAGCAAGGGTCCTGTATGAGCTGAGCCAGCGGGACGAAACCGAGGTCGCGGCACTGCGGCAGGCGACGGGTCTCGACGCCGGTTACCTCAGCCGCCTGCTCACCCGCTTCGAGGGCAGCGGTCTCGTACACAGGGACCGGTCCGGCTCCGACGCGCGCCGCCAGGTCATCCGGCTGACCACCGAGGGGCGCGAGGCCTTCCGCGTGCTCGACACCAGGACCGTCGGGCACATCCACGCCCTGCTCGCGGACCTCGGTGACGACGAACAACTACGCCTGCTCGACGCCATGGACACCATCCGCAGGCGCATCGACCGGCCCACCGGGCGGCCGGACGTGACCCTTCGACACCCCGAACCCGGCGACTTCGGCTGGGTGATCGAGCGCAACGGCGCCCTCTACGCGGCCGAGCACGGCTTCGACTCCTCCTACGAGGCGCTCGTCGCCCACATCGTCGCCGACTACCTCGACGCCCACGACCCCGAGTGCGAACGCGCGTGGGTCGCGGAACTGCACGGCGAGCGGGTCGGCGCCGTCTTCTGCGTCCGCGAGGACGACACCACCGCCAGGCTCCGGCTCCTGCACGTGGAGCCGACCGCCAGAGGCGCCGGGGTCGGCACGGTCCTCGTCGATGAATGTGTCCAGTACGCACAGGCCGCCGGGTACCGCGCGATGGAGCTGTGGACCGTCTCCGTGCTGACCCCGGCCCGCCGCATCTACCAGCGCGCCGGGTTCGAGCTGGTAGAGGAGGACGCCGGCCCACGCTTCGGCCGCGAGCTGACCGGCCAGACCTGGCGGCTCGACCTCGGCAGAGGTCAGCGCGGCAGGCGGCCCATCAGGTAGAACTCGTCGTTCGGCCGCAGTGCGGTCAGGTGCGCGATCCGGTTCGACAACGCGAAGAGCGCGGTGATCGCGCCGACGTCCCAGATCTCGTCGTCGGTCAGGCCGGCGTCCCGGGCGTCCTGGAGGTCGGCCTCGCCGAACGTCGCTGGCTCGACGGCCAGCGCGAGCGCCAGGTCGACGATCGCGCGCTGCCGCTCGTCCAGCTCGACGGTCCACGGGTTGGTGGCCACCCGGTCCGCGATCTGCGCGTCCCTCGCCCGGACACGCAGGATGGCACCGTGCGCGACCACGCAGTACGTGCAGCTGTTCGCGCCGGAGGTCGCCACGACGACCAGCTCACGCTCCGCCTTCGTCAGCGCGCCGTCCCGTTCCATGACCGCGTCGTGGTAGTCGAGGAACGCACGCAGCTCGGCGGGCCGGTGGCCCAGTGCCCTGAACACGTTGGGCACGAAGCCCGACCTGTCGGCGATCTCGGTGACCCGGACGCGCAGGTCCTCCGGTAGCTCGGACGGTTCCCGCGTGGGAAACCTGCTGATCTTGTCGGCCATGTGGCCAACACTAGGCCGACCAGGTGTCCCGAACCTTTCGTGACGGTGCACCGGTTCACGCGCCCACGGTCGGTGTCACGGACCTCTGTGGACAAATGCGGATGGCTGGCGGGTGACATCGGCGTGTCGCGAGAGTGTCGTCGGCGTCAGGGCTGGTCACAGGCTGGGGAGCGAAAAAACGACCTGTGCACAGGTTTGTCCACAGGTTGTGGATAACCGAACGGGGACCACCTGACCAGGTGGTCCCCGTTCGGCTGAGAGGTCGCTGAGAGGTCTACTCAGCCGAAAGCCGTGTCTTCAACGCGTCCAGCTCGGCACGCAGCAGCGTCGGCAGTTTCGCGCCCATCTTGTCGAACCACTCGTCGATCAGCGGCAGCTCCGCGCGCCACTCGTCGGCGTCGAACTTCAGCGCGGCCTCGATCTCCTCCTTCGAGACGTCCAGACCGGAGAGGTCCAGGTCGTCTGCGGTGGGCACGTACCCGATCGGTGTCTCCACCGCGGCGGCCTTGCCCTCGAGGCGCTCGATCGCCCACTTCAGCACGCGTGAGTTCTCACCGAAGCCCGGCCACAGGAACTTCTTGTTCTCGTCCCGGCGGAACCAGTTCACGTAGAAGATCTTGGGCAGCTTGTCCGCGTCGGCCCGCTTGCCCGTGTCGATCCAGTGCTGGAAGTAGTCACCGGCGTGGTAGCCGATGAACGGCAGCATCGCCATCGGGTCGCGGCGCACGACGCCGACCTTGCCCTTCGCGGCGGCGGTGGTCTCCGACGACAGCGTGGCACCCATGAACGTGCCGTGCTGCCAGTCACGCGACTCCGTCACCAGCGGGATCGTGTCCGCGCGGCGCCCACCGAAGAAGATCGCCGAGATCGGCACGCCCTGCGGGTCGTCCCACTCCGGCGCGAGGATCGGGCACTGCGCCATCGGCGTGCAGTACCGCGAGTTCGGGTGCGAGGACGGCTCGTCGGAGTCCGGCGTCCAGTCCTGCTTCTTCCACGAGGTCAGGTGCGCGGGCGGCTCGCCCATGCCCTCCCACCAGATGTCGCCGTCGTCGGTCAGGGCGACGTTCGTGAAGATCGAGTTGCCCTTCTCGATGGTGCGCATGGCGTTCGGGTTGGTGTGGTAGTCGGTGCCCGGCGCGACGCCGAAGAAGCCCGCCTCCGGGTTCACCGCGTACAGGCGGCCGTCCTTGCCGAACCGCATCCACGCGATGTCGTCGCCGAGGGTCTCGACCTTCCAGCCCGGGATGGTCGGCTCGAGCATCGCCAGGTTGGTCTTGCCGCACGCGCTCGGGAACGCGGCAGCGATGTAGTAGACCTTCTTCTCCGGCGAGATGAGCTTGAGGATCAGCATGTGCTCGGCGAGCCAGCCCTCGTCGCGGCCCTGCACCGAGGCGATCCGCAGCGAGTAGCACTTCTTGCCCAGCAGCGCGTTGCCGCCGTAGCCCGAGCCGTAGCTCCAGATCTCGCGGGTCTCCGGGAACTGCGAGATGTACTTCTCCTCGTTGCACGGCCACGGCACGTCGTCCTCGCCCGGCTCCAGCGGCGCGCCGAGGCTGTGCAGTGCCGGCACGTAGTCACGCTCGGTGCCGTCGGGGGCGGTGAACGCCTCGAGGGCCTTGGTGCCCATGCGGGTCATGATCTTCATGGAGGCCACGACGTAGGCAGAGTCGGTGATCTGCAGGCCCAGCATCGGCTTCTCGGCGGTGAGCGGGCCCATGCAGAACGGGATCACGTACATCGTCCGGCCACGCATCGACCCTCGGTACAGGTCGAGCATGGTCGTCTTCATCTCCGCGGGGTCCATCCAGTTGTTGGTCGGCCCCGCGTCCTCCGGGTCGACCGAGCAGATGAAGGTGCGCTGCTCGACCCGCGCGACGTCGTCGGGATCGGAGGCGGCCCAGAACGAGTTGGGTTTCTGCTTCAGCCGGGTGAGCGTGCCCGCCTCGACGAGCTGGTCGGTCAGTCGCGTCCACTCCTCGTCGGACCCGTCGACCCACACCACCTCTTCCGGGGTGGTCAGCTCCGCGACCTCCCGCACCCAGGAAAGAAGCCGCTCGTGCGTCGTCGGTGCGTTGTCCACACCCGGGATTGCCACTGCCGTCATCTCGCTTCATCTCCTGTACTGGACGCCGCCGAATGACTTAAGGACGCCGTTGTCCGCTTAACGGACGTCGACGTCCTTCACGACCAAACGGCGAAGCACCCGTCCGGTACTCGGACGGGACCTCGCTGGGGATGCTTTGAGGTTAACCGCGTGGCCTCGGCGTAAACGGCATCCGAGGTGTCGCCTGGCCCACAAGACCGATTTAGGTATCGATTCAGCACTCTTACGTACGTATGGTCTAGCGCACACAAAAGATCCCGGCAGGCCAGCGGCCTGCCGGGATCGTTCAGTTTGGGTTAAGTGCGCGAGTGGTTCAGCGCTCGGCCCAGACGGCGTCCGAGGAGGACGACGAGGAGCCGTCGGCGTCGGGGGTGTAGTTGCCCTGCGAGTCGATGTGGCCCTCCTCGGTGGTGGTCCACTCGTCGTCGCCGGTGTGCGCGGCGACCGTCACGTCGCCGTCGGACTCGATGATCACGGCCTGGTCCGCCTCGCCGTCACCGTCGGTGTCGGTGAACGCGTAGGTGGTGCCCTCTTCGTCGGTCACGACCGCGGTGTCGTTGGTGCCGTCACCGTCGGTGTCGTACGTGGCCGGACCCGCGTCCACGTCCTCACCAGGCAGATCGACGTTGATGTCCTCGCCACCGCTGCCCGTGGGGGTGGTGTCGGTCGAGTCGTCGGTGTCGGTGCTGTCGGTGCCGGACCCATCGGCATCGTCAGCTCCGTCACCGGTCGGCGTCGGCAGGCTGTCCACGTCCTCGGCGGTCCACTCGCCGGTCGACTCGTCGTACTCGGCGCCGGCGACGACGTTGCCGTCCGAGTCGTACTCGACCGCGACGTCCGCGGTGCCGTCACCGTCCGTGTCCGCGAACGCGAGGTAGCCGTCCTCGGTCTCGACGACGGCCACGTCGTTCTGGCCGTCGCCGTCGAAGTCGGCGTTCTCCTCGGCGTGGTACTCCTCGCCGTCGATCTCGACCGTCAGGTCGTCATCGCCCGTGCTGGAGCCGGTCGAGTCGTCGCCGTAGTCGGTCGAGTCGTCAGTGGTGTCTGTGGTGTCGTCGGTCGAGGTGTCGTCCACGTACACGGGGAACCCCCTTATAAGCTCTTCTTCAGTGTGCGGCAGGTATGACTGACGGTGAGCCCCCGCGGTTCCCGCGCACCGGAGGAAGTTTCCGCTAGGCCCGGTCACGGACCGATCTGATGCTCGCCAGCAGCTTCTCGGCCCGGTCCCGCCCGGCGGTCACGTCGGTCAGGCGCTTGTTCACCGCGTTGAGACGCTTCGTACGTTCGGCGGTGTCCAGGCGCAGTGCCTTGTCTACCTCACGAAGCTCTTCTTCGATACCCGCAATTCTCTTGCCGAGCGCCTCGTCGAGCGACAGCGCGAGCTGCTGCTCGGCCGCGATGAGCTGCTCGGCGACCAGCTGGTCCACAGTGGAGCGGGCGTCCGCGATGGCCTCGCCGAGCCACTGCTTCATGTGTGTCTTGTCCGCGGAGTGCTTGCGGGTCTTGGACAGCCACCAGCCGGCACCCAGCGCGATGGCGATCGTCGGCACCAGCAGGATCGGCCCCGCGATCAGCCCGGCCAGCGGCGCCACGGCGAGCTTGCCCGCGCTGAACCCGCCGGTCACACCCATGAAGACGAGCAGCTGGTCCTCGGTGGTCGGCGGTCGCCGCTCGGCCTGGCGCACCACGATCGGTGAGCCCGCCTTCGCGAACTGTGCGCGGATCACCGTCAGCTCGTCCGGCGTGAACAGCTCGCCGAGGACGATCTCGGCCACCTGGTTCAGCCGCCACGCCACGGCCTGGCCGATCCGCCCGGACACCATCTGCAACGCGGCGTCCACCTGCGTCGGCATCCCACGCAGCTGGTCCTTGTCCGCGGCGTCGATGGCCTGGCGGAACCAGGACTGGACGTCACGCATCTGCCTGGCGATCTCGTGGTTGTTCTCCACGCGGGTGCGCTGGATCTCGGTGCGCATGCGCACCTGCCAGCCCTTGGTGGACGAACGGCGCTCGCCGGTCAGCTCCTCCTTGCGGGCGCGGAGCTTCTCCGCCTCGTCCTCGCCGGTGGACAGGGCCCGCTTCTCGGTCTCCAGCCGGATCTGCAGCTCGACCAGCGCGGTCGCCAGCGCCCGCATGGTGTTGGCCTCGCCGAGCATGGCCGCCCGGCCGCCGATCATGCCCGTCAGCGCGGTCCGCAGCTCGTCGACCCCGGACCGGTCACGCAGCATGGCCGCGGCCTCCGGGTTGGGTGCCTTCGCGGCCATCTCGTACATCCGGGCCGACACCGGGTGGAACGTCGCGCCGGCGAAGCGTGGCGCGTGCTCGGCGAGCAGCGCCTGGTCGGCCTCGAGCACCTGGCGCCAGCCTCGGTACTGGTCCACCTTGGACAGCGCGAACACCACGGTCTCGACGCTCTCGCCGACGGTGGCGAGGAAGTTCAGCTCACCGGCGGTGAAGGGCGCGGACGCGTCGACAACGAACAGCAGCGCGGTCGCGGCCTCGGCGGCCTCCTTGGCCAGCTCGCCGTGCATCGAGTCGAGCCCGCCGACACCGGGGGTGTCCACGAGAGACACCTTCTCCAGGAAGTCCGCCGGGCCGTCGATCTCCACGTACCGGGGTGGCAGCTGGCCGTTCGGCAGCTCGTGGGCCGCGGAGACCCAGTTGATCAGCTCCGCCAGGTCGACCGGGACCGGCGTGACCTGGCCGGGGTAGCAGGCGCGGGCGCTCCACTCCTCGGCGTGGCCGAAGATGAGGTAGGTCGCGGTGGCCACCTCGGCGTCGACGGGGGAAAGCCCCGGCTGGCCGATGAGCGCGTTCACGAGCGAGCTCTTGCCCCGGTTGGTCTCCCCGACGACGACGGCCGACGGCGTGGCCCTGCGCTTGGCACGCACCTCCTCGACCCAGCGGGCCGAGTCCGGGTTGACGTCCTTGAGCAGGGTCAGCAACTTCTCCCGGGTCGCCTTGACCTGCTGGGGCAACGACGGCTTCTGCTGAGCGGGGGCCGTCACGACTGCCCCTTGCTGTACACCGTCACGATCGGTGCCCTGAGAACCTCGCCCCGGTCGCTGAAGCCCACCACCTCGGTCTCGGCGACCACGCCGTCGAGCGACTCGTCGGTGGTGGCCACCGTGCCGCCCGCCTCGTGGTGGGCCGGGTCGAAGCGGGCGCCGTCCGGTCGGATGGCCGCCACGCCGACACCGGCGAGGCCCTCCTCGAGACGCTCGACCACGCCGGGGCTCTTGGCCCGGTCCAGCGCGTACAAACACAGCTGCACCAACGACTTCCGCTCGGCCAAGGCCTGGTCGAAGGCCACGGCCGCCGCGGTCGGCTGGGGCGCGTCCGGCTCGGCGAAGTCACCCCCGGAGACCAGCCCGTCCGCCGCGATGCCTGCCTGGGGGCCGACCTGGCGCGGCGGCTGCTGTTGCTGTTCCGCGGCCCTGACCGCGTCTGCGATCACCCGGGCCTTCACCTCGATGGTCGACTCGTCCGGCTCTTCCGAGTCCCGGCGCTTGAACCACGATGCCATGTCCCTCACCCCGCCTGTTCGCGAAGCTGTTGCCAGATAAGGAAGTACGCGCGGTGCACGACGTGTGCGACGCGGCTCTGCGCGGGGGTCGCGCCGAAGGACGCGAACGACCGCCACCACCCCGCCCGTTCGAGTGCGTAGGCGGACAGCTCCCTCGGCGGTCTGCCCTTCATGCCGAGCTGTTCACCGATGTCGGCACTGCTGCCCACCCGCAGCACCTCCTCCGCGAGGTCCTCCGGCATCGCGACGGCGCCGGACGTCACGAGCGTGAGCGCCTCCAGCAGCCGCAGCTGGTGTGCCTCCGGCTTGGCCAGCAGGACCTCGATCGCGTCGTGCACCCGCTGACGCTCACCGGGATCCCCCGACGCGTGGGCGAGCGCGGTGACCGAGGCGAGCGCGGCGGCCGCCTTGATGCCGTCCGCCCTGGCGCGGAACACCGCGTCGAGCCTGCCCCGGACACCCGCGAGCCCCGAGGCGTTGAGCAGGCTCCTGCGCAGGGCCCCCGCGGTCAGCTCCGGGTCGCGGCGCAGGGCGTCGACGGCCGTGCGGATGCCGTACAGGTCGAGCTTCTCCAGCAGGCGGTTCCTGGTGGCCTCGGTGACCTCGCAGTCCCAGGTCGTGAAGATGTCCGCGGACATCAACATGGTCTCCCAGGTGCCCTCGTCCAGCTTGGACAGTGAGCGGAGCGCGTCGGCGTCCGCCGAGGTGAAGTTGCCCGACTCGGCGGACTCGGCGAGCAGGCCGATGACCGGGATGACGTCCGCGACGCGGGGCTTGAGCGTGGCGGCCTGCTTCTCGGCGAGCATGCTGGCGGCCTTCCACACGTCGCCGCCGGAGCCCGCGACCGACTCCGGCGCGATGGTGTCCGCCTTGTTGAGCACGGCGATGGCGTTGACCGGGCCCGCCTCGCGGCTCGCGGTGGCGGCGGTGAACGCGGCGAGCGCCTGTTGGTCGTCGGCGCGGACACCCTGGGTCACGACGTAGAGGACGGCCTCCGCGCCCGCGACCGCGTTGCGGGACGTGTCGTCCAGCTCGTCGCCGCCCTCGTCCTCGTCGCCGTCCTCGCTCTCGGACCTGCGGTGCTTGGCCGCGCCGAGCAGCTTCTCGGTGCGCTTGACCGAGGCGTCGTCCAGCGAGCCGAGGCCGGGCGTGTCGATGACAGTGAGGTCGCGCAGGACGGCGTTGGTCAGGTACGCCTCGAGGTGGGAGACCTTGTCGAAGTCGACCTCGAGGTCGTTGGGGATCATGCCATCCGCGGAGAACGGGAGGACCTGCTTGCGGCCGTCCTCGAACACGATCTCGACGCGGTCGACCGTGCCGTACTGGAAGCGGGTGACGAGCCGGGTGCACTCACCGACGTCCGTCGGCGCGACCCTGCGCCCGATGAGCGCGTTGACCAGCGTGGACTTGCCCGACTTGATGCGCCCGGCGACCGCGACCTGCAGTGGCGCGGACAGCCTGCGCAGCACCTCGCGGAACCCGGCGGCCGTGCGCGCGGAGACCTGCGGTTGCAGCCGCGTGCACAGGTTGGCCACCGCGGCCGACAACGGACCGGCCGGATGCTGCTCGGTAGCCGTCGTCATGTCACCCCCGTCTCACATCTCCATGCACGGACGATCGTGCCATGGCGGCCCGACACCATGGGGCAGGTCCCGCAGACCGGGGTCAGCCGGTGGGACTACGGGTGATCAGACCCTGGCTTGACGACGTTGTGTCGCTTTGGTCCTTACTCTTGGTTCCGTGCGGCGGTTCAGCCTGTGGATGAAGGCGCACCCCATGGTGGGGGACACGCTGCTCGCTGCCCTCATCGCGTCGTTCGACGTACTGATCTTCGTCGCGAGGGTGGTGACCGATCCGAGCGTCGAGCCGAGGCCGGAGCCCTGGTACGTGACCCTGCCGCTGGTCGTCGGGGTGGTCACGCCGATCGTGTTCCGGCGCAGGTACCCGATCGTCTCGGCCTATCTGGTACTCGGCGTCGGCATCGTGCACTCGCTGCTGGAGATCGGCCTCGCGAGCGCGATCACGTCGTGCGTCGCGCTGTACACGCTGGTCGCCTACGTGAGCAGGCGCGCGGCCCTGCTGTACGTCGCGGTCAACGTGGTGATCACGCTCGTGCAGACACCGTGGCAGTACCCGCACGACTGGGTCGTCACGCTCATCTTCGTGATCCTCGCGACCGGCTTCTCCTGGGCGCTCGGCGAGTTCAACGGCGCGAGACGTGCCTACAACGCCGAGGTCGAGCGGCGCCTCCGGCTGCTGGAGACCGAGCGCGACCAGCAGGCGCGGATCGCCGTCGCCGAGGAGCGCGCCAGGATCGCCCGTGAGCTGCACGACGTCGTCGCCCACGCGGTCAGCGTCATGGTCGTCCAGGCCGACGGGGCGGCCTACGCCGTGCACAGCCAGCCGGAGCTGGCCGAGCGGGCCGTCAAGACCATCTCGAGCACGGGGCGTGAGGCACTGACCGAGCTGCGCAGGCTCCTCGGGGTCCTGCGCAGTGACCAGGCCTCCAGCGAGCGGACGCCGCAGCCGGGCACGCAGTCGCTGTCCGACCTGGCCGCGCGGGTGCGGACCGTGGGGCTGCCGGTCCAGCTCGACATCGTCGGCAACGTCGACGACCTGCCCGCGGGGGTGGGGCTCGGCATCTACCGGATCGTCCAGGAGGCGCTCACCAACTCGCTCAAGCACGCGGGTCACGGCAGCTCGGCGACCGTGCGGGTGGAGCGGACCGGCGACCGCGTCGACCTGTCCATCGTCGACAACGGCTACCGCGTCGCCGGGACGCTCGTCGGGGTGTCCGGCGGCAACGGGCTGATCGGCATGCGCGAGCGCGCACTCGTCTTCGGCGGGACGCTGGAGGCCGGGCCGCGTCCGAGCGGCGGCTGGCAGGTCCGGGCGAGTCTGCCGTTCGGGAACACGTGAGGCACTAGTTTGGGCTACGTGATCAGGGTGGTGGTGGTCGACGACCAGGAGCTCATGCGCGTCGGCTTCCGGATGGTGCTCGGCGCGCAGGAGGACATGGAGATCGTCGGCGAGGCGGGCAACGGCGAGGAGGCCGTCATCCTCGCGGAGGACCTCCGGCCAGATGTCGTGCTCATGGACGTGCGCATGCCGGTGCTCGACGGCGTCGAGGCCACCAAGCTGATCACCGAGCGTGGCCTCGCGAAGGTGCTGGTCATGACCACGTTCGACCTCGACGAGTACGCGCTGTCCGCGCTGCGCAACGGCGCCAGCGGGTTCCTGCTCAAGGACACGCCGTCGGTGCAGCTCGTCGCCGCGCTGCGTTCCGTGGCCAGCGGGGACGCCGTCGTCTCACCGAGCGTCACGCGGCGGCTGCTCGACCGGTTCCTCGGCTCGGCGGGCGGTGAGCTGCGCGACGCGTCGCTGCTGGAGGTGCTGACCGAGCGCGAGCGGGAGGTCCTCCTGCTGATGGCGCAGGGTCTGTCCAACACCGAGATCGCGCGCAAGCTCTTCCTCTCCGAGGCGACCGTCAAGACACACGTCGGCCGCATCCTCGCCAAGCTGGACCTGCGGGACCGCGTCCAGGCGGTCGTGCTCGCGTACGAGACGGGCCTGGTCCGGCCCGGAGAGGTCTGAGTCCGCTCTCAGCTCCATCTCAGGGTCCATAAGTCAGGGTTCCCTCAGGGTGGTTACGGATATCCCCAGCCTTTTGGCTGATGGACGCTACTCCCAGAAGTTGACCTGAGTTGGGGACCTCAGGTGGACGTGCGGAGGGCTCCGGTACCGCCACTATTCAACTTCGACGGGGACACGCAGACATCACAGGGAGAAGACATGATTGAGGCAGTCGGCCTCAGCAAGCGGTACGGAAAGACGTTAGCTGTCGATAATCTGACGTTCACCGTCCAACCGGGCAAGGTCACCGGATTCCTGGGCCCGAACGGGGCGGGCAAGTCCACCACGATGCGGATGATCCTCGGGCTGGACTCGCCGTCCGGCGGTCACGTCGACATCGACGGCCAGCGCTACCGGCAGCTGCACCAGCCGCTGCGCAAGGTCGGCGCGCTGCTCGACGCGAAGTGGGTGCACCCCAACCGCTCGGCGCGGGCACACCTGCGCTGGCTCGCCAAGTCCAACAAGCTGCCTGCCAAGCGGGTCGACGAGGTGCTCGACCTGGTCGGTCTCACCGACGTGGCGAACCGCCGCGCAGGCGGGTTCTCACTCGGCATGAGCCAGCGGCTCGGCATCGCCGCGGCACTGCTCGGCGACCCGGAGATCCTGCTGTTCGACGAGCCGGTGAACGGTCTCGACCCGGAGGGCATCCTCTGGATCCGCCGGTTCATGCACCGCCTGGCCGACGAGGGCCGCACGGTGTTCGTGTCGAGCCACCTGCTGTCGGAGATGGCGCTCACCGCCTCGGAGCTGGTCGTCATCGGCCGGGGCAGGCTCATCGCGCAGTGCAGCACCGAGGAGTTCGTCGCGCAGGCGACCGAGAGCACGGTCCGGGTGCGCAGCCCGCAGCTCGCGCTGCTGCGCTCGGCCATCGGCCAGCAGGGCGCCACCGTGCGGGACGAGGGCGACAGCCTGGTCGTGTCCGGTATGGACATCGCGGACATCGGCGAGCTCGCCGCGGCGAAGGGGGTGCCTCTGCACGAGCTGAGCCCGCAGCGCGGCTCGCTCGAGGAGGCGTTCATCCAGCTGACGGGCGACTCCGTGGAGTACCACGCCGCGTCCTCCGACAACGCCGTGCCCGCCGACCTCCTGACCGCCGGGAAGTGAAGAAAT
The DNA here is from genome assembly GCF_004364325.1 of Actinophytocola oryzae. Taxonomy (GTDB): domain Bacteria; phylum Actinomycetota; class Actinomycetes; order Mycobacteriales; family Pseudonocardiaceae; genus Actinophytocola; species Actinophytocola oryzae. The sequence goes on from NZ_SOCP01000006.1 coordinate 111,308, forward strand.
GACTCTGCTAGCCGTTGAACGGATCAAGCTCTTCACCACGCGTTCGCCGCTGTGGTGCACCATCGCGGCCATCGCCGTGGTCGTCGGCTTCGCCGCGCTCATCGCGGGCGTCGACACCGACAACGCGCCCACCATCGCGTCCACGCAGTTCGGCGCCAACTTCGGCCTGATGATCGTGATGGTGATGGCCGCGCTGGCGATCACCACCGAGTACCGGTTCGGCACGATCCGGGCCACGTTCCAGGCCATTCCCAACCGGACCGGCACACTGCTGGCCAAGACGCTGGTCGTCGCCGTCTTCGCGGGCCTGATCGGCGAGGTCGTCGCGTTCGGCTCGGTGGCCATCGCCAAGCTGATCAAGCCCTCGGCCGACCTGGCCATCAACAGCTCCTTCGAGTGGCGGGCCGTGGCGGGCGTCGGTGTGGTCTACGCGCTGGCCGCCGTGGTCGCGATCGCGGTGGGCACGCTGATCAGGCACTCCGCCGGTGCCGTGTCGCTGCTGCTGATCTACACCCTGCTCGTCGAGAGCCTGGTCGCGCTGATCCCGAACGTCGGTCTCGACATCCAGAAGTGGATGCCGTTCCAGATGGCCAACATGTTCCTCGCGGGGGACCCGGACGCCACGAACCTCACGGTCAACGGCGAGGGGCCGCCCGCGGCCACCGCGGGACTCGGCCCGTGGGGCGCGCTCGCCTACTTCGCCGGGTTCGCGGTGCTCATGCTGATCATCGCGGTCACCACCGCCAACAAGCGGGACGCGTAGCCCTCGGGGGAGCTGCTACCGCGTCCTCGGGGGAAGGGCCCGGGTCACCATTCGGGGGGTGGCTCGGGTCCTTTTGTCATGTGTCCAGGAATTCGGCGGATTGTTCCATTCGGGTGAACAATCCGCCCACACTTCGCAAACAGGTAACGAGATACGCGGTTTCCCCGATGTCGCACATGGGTCGGGGTAAGGTGTTGTACACCACACATCACGGTTAAGACCACGTAAAGCCGCCGTGATTCGTCCCACAGCGGGCGGACATACGGATCGAGTTGGGGTCAGATCGTATTAGGCAACAGCAGTCCCAAACCGCGCCCTAACTTCATACAGGGGTGTCCTTGGAGGTGGACTTGTGACGGTGGTTGACACCGGCCCAACTACTGATGCCGCTGACGCGGCTGAGGAGCGAAGGCGCTCGTCATACCAACCGTCCCAGGCACTGCGTGTCGAGCCGCTGATCGGGCTCGAGTGGTCACAAGCCATCGAGCAGTGGGGCGGCGAGAACGCCACCACTCCGGCGGAGACCAGGCGGTCCTGGGTGCACCGAGCCCCTGAACAGCAGGTCCTCACCCTCTACCGCGCCATCGTCGAGTCCGACCCCGGCGCACCCGCGCCCTGGTGGTTGCGTGCGCTCGCCGACGGCAAGCTGACCTCCCGCCTCGAGGGCTTCACCGTCGAGGACCGCGTCTCCAAGCTCCTGACCTCCCGTCCCGGCTGGGTGTACGTGCCGTGGACCAACGACGGCGACTCCGGTTTCTGGGAGTACGTGCCCTCCGAACGCAAGCTCGCCGAGCCAGGCGTACCGACCAGCCTCATGCTGACCGACCGCCACCCCGGCTGGATCGACGTGGTCCGTGTGCACGCGGGCGACACGACCCCCGACCCCGTGGCCGTGGCCGGCCTCCCGGACCTGCGTGCCAACCTGGCGAGAGTGGAATCGCTCGCCCCCTAGAGTTCTCCCCCGTGGAGGCACCTCGGCGGACTGTTGTCAGCTTCGTTAACCGCGGCGGTCGGATGACCGTCGGCCAGACGCGTGCGTGGGAGCGGCTCTGGCCCTCGCTCGGGCAGGATGTCCGGGAGCTGCCGGAGGGGCCGGTGGACCTCGGCGCGTGGTTCGGGCGGTCGGCACCCGTGACGCTGGAGATCGGTCCCGGCATGGGTGAGACCACCGCGCAGCTCGCCGAGGCCGAGCCGGACGTGAACTACCTGGCCGTCGACGTCTACCCGCCGGGGCTCGCGCAGCTCATGATGCGCGCGGAGGAGGCGGGGCTCACCAACCTGCGGCTCATGCGCGGGGACGCGGTCGTCCTGCTGGAGGAGCACCTGCCGGAGGCGTCGCTGGGTGCGGTCCGGATCTACTACCCGGACCCCTGGCCGAAGAAGAAGCACCACAAACGGCGCCTGGTGCAGCCCTCGCTGGTGTCGGTCGTGGCAGCCCGGCTCGTGCCAGGCGGGACACTGCACCTGGCGACGGACTGGGAGCACTACGCCGAGCACATGCTGGAGGTGTGTTCCGCCGAGCCGCTGTTGCGCAACCGCCATGACGGGTGGGCACCCCGGCCGCCGTGGCGGCCGCTGACCAAGTTCGAGAGCCGCGCCGAGGAGGAGGGCCGGGTCAGCCGGGATCTCATCTTCGAAAGGATCTGACCCCATCGAGTGATTGCAGCGGCGATATAGCCCCGTTCGGGAGCCACCGACAGTAGTTCTCGGCCGCCACGGGCCACACCCCCGGGTAATCCAGTGTTTCTCGACCGGGGCCGATACCCACAGTTGTGACCGCACTGCGCGACGAACCGCACAGCCCGGCACCGCGACCACGCCTACGCGACCAGTCGGTCCACGGTGAGGCGGAGGAGTTCATCCGCGCCTTCCACCACGCGAGGCCGAAGGCGGGGCACGTGGAGACCCGGCTCGCGAAGGTGCGCGACGAGCTCACGGCACTCGGCACGTACCGGCACACGCCCGCGGAACTGGCCTACGGTGCCCGCCTCGCGTTGCGGGACAGTGGCTGGTGCCCCGCCGACGTGCCGTGGCGCGGGTTGCTGGTGCGTGACCTCAGGCAGATCCGCAACAGCGTCGACGTCGCCGCGCAGTGCGTGCAGCACCTGCGGATGTCGACCAACGGGGGCGCCGTCCGGCCGATGGTGAGCGTGTTCGCGCCGGACACGCCGTGGCGGCCCGGTCCGCGCATCCGCAACGACCAGCTGGTGCGCTACGCCGGGTACACCGAACCGGCCCGCGTGCTCGGCGACCGGCGGTACGTGGACTTCACGACCGCGGTCTGCAGGCTGGGCTGGCGACCACCGGCCGGACGCACGGCGTTCGACAAGCTCCCCCTGGTCGTCCAGACACCGCACGAAGGCATCAGTCTCTTCCCGCTGCCGAAGGCAGTCGTCCGCGAGGTGGCGCTGGAGCACCCCGAGCTGCCGTGGCTCGCGACGCTCGGCCTGCGGTGGCACGCGGTGCCGGTGATCAGCAACCGGGGGCTGCGCATCGGCGGTGTCACCTACCCCGCGGCGCCGTACAACGGCGTGTACATCTGCCAGGCCATCGGCGAGGACGTGTTCGCGGAGGACTCCGCGTACGGGCTGGCCCGCGTGGTCGCCGACCGGCTCGGCCTGGACACGACGTCGGACCGCACGCTGTGGCGCGACCGCGTGGTGGTGGAGCTGAACCGGGCGGTGCTGCACTCCTACGACGCGGCCGACGTGACGATGAAGCACTCGGTGACCGGCTTCCTCCCTGCCGGCACCGGTGGTTCGCGGCCCTCGTTCACCTCCTGGGACGAACCGCCCCTGTAGTCCGTGGCGGACACCCCGCCCGCCTTTGGCAGGATCTCCGCATGCTGCGACTGCGTGCCCCGATCGTCCTGCCCTGCGATCCCGAGTGCGGGGTCCTGCGTGACGCGGTGGTGGACATCGACGCGGCCGGGCGGCTCGGCTACGTCGGGCCCGCGGACGGCGCGCCGGAGTCCGACGGCGAGGTCCGGCAGCTACCGGGGATCCTCCTGCCCGGCATGATCAACACGCATGCGCACAGCCCCATGACCGTGCTGCGCGGCATGGGTGGCGACCTGCCGCTCATCCGGTGGCTGCGGGAGATCATCTGGCCTGCCGAGGCGAAGCTGACGTCGCGGGACATCGAGACCGGCATGCTGCTCGGATCCGTCGAGATGCTGCGCAACGGGATCACGACCAGCGTCGAGCAGTACTTCCAGCCGGAGCACCTGATCCGCGCGGTGCTCGCGACCGGCGGCAGGGTGGTGCTCGGGCCGGCCATCGTCGACACGCCCGACCACGACTGGCGCGCCCAGCTCGACGAGATCAGCACCCGCATCGACGTCGACGGCCTGCGCCCGCACGACCGCGTCGAGCTGGCGTACGGCCCGCACTCCGCCTACACGCTCTCCCCCGAGGCGCTGACGACCGTCGCGGAGGCGGCCAGGTCGCGAGAGGCGTTGCTGCTGCTGCACGTGGCGGAGTCGGTCGGCGAGGACACCGTCCAGCGCGAGGAGTACGGCTCGGTGCCGAGACTCCTCGCCTCGATCGGACTGCTCGACGGGCGCATGCTGGCCGCGCACTCGGTCCACCTGTCCGATGAGGACATCGCGTTGTTCGCCGAGCACGACGTCGCGGTCGCGCACTGCCCTGGCTCGAACGCGAAGCTGGCGTCCGGCATCGCGCGCCTCACGGACCTGCGTGCGGCCGGTGTCCGTGTCGGCATCGGCACGGACGGCCCGGCCAGCAACGACGACCTGGACCTGTGGGAGGAGATGCGCCTGACCGCGCTGCTCGCCCGTCTGTCCACGATGGACTCCTCGGCGCTGAAGGCGGCCGACGTCCTGCTGCTGGCGACCCGCGGCGGCGCCGCCGCGATCGGCCGCGACGACCTCGGCGCGCTGGAAACCGGGCGGTGGGCGGACATCGTGCACGTCGACGTGTCGTCGGAGGCGTTCACCGGCGGCCTGGCCGTGTCCGACGAGCACCTGCTGGCCAACCTCGTGTGGGCGTCCGGCGCGCGGGACGTGCGGGACGTGTGGGTGGGTGGCGAGCAGGTGGTCGCCGACCGCGAGCCCGTGAAGGTGGACCGCGACGAGGTCCAGGCCGCCGCGGGCGCGGTGACGAGCCGGATCCGCGTCTAGCGGTCGGGTTGGCGGATCACGATCTCGTGGACGTGCGCGTCACGGGGTGTCTCGACCGCGGCCCTGACGATGTTCGCGACCGACTCGGGCCGCATGTACCGCTCCGGGGTGTAGTCGCCGCCCTCGAACTCACGGACCCCGCGCTGCATGTCGGTCGCCGTGCGGCCGGGGTGCACCGACGTCACGCGCAGCCCGTTCGGCTCCTCCTCGGCCCGCAGCACGTCCGAGAACGCGCGTAGCCCGAACTTGCTTGCCGCGTAGGCACCCCAGCGCGGGTTCGCCCTGATGCCGGAGCCGGAGTTGACCAGCACGACGTGCCCTCCGGCCGCGCGGAGAGCCGGGAGCAGCAGCCGGGTCAGCTCCGCGACGGCGACGACGTTCAGCTCGTACGAGTCGCGCCAGTCGGCCGGGGTGAGGTCGCCGAGCACGCCGAGGCGGGAGATGCCCGCCGAGTGGACGAGCACGTCGAGCCGGTCGACGTCCGCGACCGCCGCGGCCACGGCCGGGTAGTCCGTCAGCTCCACCGCCAGCGGGCGGGCCGAGGGCAGCGCGGCGGCCACCGACGAGAGCGCCTCCTCGTCGCGGCCGCCGAGCAGCAGGTCGTGGGTGGCACCCAGTGCCTCGGCGACGGCCTTGCCGATACCCCGGGACGCACCGGTGATCAGGGCCAAAGGTCGATCAGTCATGGCCCCAACGATACGAAGTGGCCCTTCTTCCACCGGGGTGACCAGGTATCCGCAGGCTCAGGTGATCGCGTTCTCCAGCACGTTGCCCGCCGAGTCCCTGGCGGTGTACCCGAGCCCGGCGTAGGTCTCGGGGAACTCGGCCAGGTAGTAGGCGGCACCCGGGGTCCTGGTCACCTGACGGACCTCGACCGGCCGCCCGTAGGCCTCACGCACCTCCAGGTCCGTGACCTGCGGCGCCGTGACGAACAGCATCAGTTTCGGCAGAGGCCCGCCGTAGAGCACATCGCCCAGGACGGGGCGGGTGAGCACGAGTGACCCTGGTGGCTGCGGAGTGGGCCAGGACGGCACGATGCCGCAGTACCCGGCCACGGGATTCTCGTCACTGGGCAACGCGTCGAGGCAGTAGTGCTCGCCGTCGGCCTGTGCCGTCACCGTCAGGACGGCCTTCTTCTCGACGCCGTGATCGGTGAACCGCCCCAGCTCGACCTCGCCCGTCGGCGGGCCGCTCTCCTGAACACGGGTGGTCGTCGGGCCGGGCGGGCTCGCGACCCGGCCACTCCGCCCGGTCAGTGCCAGCGGCACCGCGATGCCGACGACCACCACGGCGACCACGGCCGCGACCACGAGCAGCGGCCGGTGGCCCCCACGTTCGGTGAGCCGTCGATCGAGCATGGCGCGGGCGTGCCTGGTCGGCGGCAGCGTGTCGGCGCGGTCGTGGAGCGTCGTCCGCAGGCGGTCCTCGAGGTCGTTCATCGGGCGTCCTCCCCGGCCAGCGCGTCACGCATCGCGGCCATGGCGTGGTTGGTGGTGGCCTTCACGGTGCCGACCGCGATGCCGAGCGTGTCGGCGATCGCCTGCTGGTCGAGGTCGAGCCAGTAGCGGAGCACCAGCACCTGGCGCTGCCGCCTGGTCAGCGTCGCGAGCGCGTCCCACACCGCCTGGTTGGCCAGCGCCAGCGACTCGGCCGACGCGGCGTCCGTGCCACGCTCACGCGGTGCGCGGCGCACGATGCGCAGGTGCCGCAGCCGGGAGTGCGACAGGTTCACGACCGTCCTGCGCAGGTAGGCAGGCGCCTTGTCCGCACCGGCCAGCGCCGCCCACCGGTCGTGCAGGCGGACGAACGCCTCCTGCGCGATGTTCTCCGGGTCGTCCGCGCCGAGCAGGAAGGCCAGCCGCTTCATCGGCTCGAAACACCTGTCGAACAACGCGTCGAACCCCGCACGGTCGGTGCGGGGTCCTGGCTCGGTTGCCGTGTTCACACCCCCTTGACGCCTTCGGGGGCCGAAAGGGTTAGAAGCCGATTTCCTCCCGGATCAGCACCACGGTCCCACGGGTGGGGTCGTACTCACGCTCCATCACCAGCAGCTTGCCGATGAACGACTGGTGGCCGAACTGGAGCAGGCGGTCGTACTCCCTCGGGTAGGTGTAGGTGCGGACCCTGCGGAACGCGGTCTCGAGGTCCGGCACGACCTTCTGCCCGCCCACGACCCAGATCGCCTTCTCCGCACCTGCCGCGTACGGGGCGAACTGCGAACCGCTCGCCGAGGCGACGACCATGACCCCGTCCTCGGTCACGGCGTGCACACTGCCGACGACGACGTCCGGGGCGGCACCCATGGTGATCTGCGTGCGGATGTCCTTCGGGTCGACGTCCGCGAGCCTGGCGCGCACCGAGACGAAGTCCCCGCCGTCGTCGATGTCGGCGAGCAGCCCGGAATGGCGCAGCGTCTCGCTGTTGGCGGTGAAGATCGCCTTGTCGCGAGGGAGCAGGTCGCGGACGAGTGCGCGGGCGTCGGCGACCGTGTCGACGACGTGGCTGGTGTAGCCCCGCTCACGCAGGCCCTTCGCCGCGCGGCTGAGCGCCTCGTCGTCGGCGACGGCGGCGAACGACTCGTCGACCGGGAGCGCTTCGGTGGTCATGGTTCCCCTTCAGCAGTCAGTTCCGATTGGTAACTGACCCCATCGTGAGGAACTATGGTGACGTCCGAAAGATTGCACCTTTTCCTGCGTCAGTGAGGTGGGGGTAACCGTGCAGGTGGACGACGCGCGACAGGCGCGGATGTGTTACGCGCGACAGGTGCTCGACCGTATCGCCGACAAGTGGTCGCTCTCGGTCGTCCACCAGCTCAGCACGACCCCGGTGATGCGGTTCACCGAGCTGCAGCGCGGCATCGACGGCATCAGTCAGCGCATGCTCACCTCGACCGTGCGTGCGCTGGAGCGCGACGGCCTGGTCGAGCGCACGGTCCACCCGGTCGTGCCGCCGAGGGTCGACTACCGCCTGACACCGCTCGGCACGACGTTGATGAGCACGGTGTGCTCCCTCATGACGTGGGCCGTCGAGCACGCCGACGACATCGACCAGGCCCGCGCGGCCTACGACGAGAAGGCCGCGCGGGACCAGGTCGGCTAGCGCTCCACCTCGCCCGCGATGAACTTCTCCACCGCGTCGTAGGCCTCGGAGTCGGAGTACTGCTCGGGCGGCGACTTCATGAAGTACGAGGACGCCGACAGGATCGGGCCGCCGATGCCCCGGTCGAGCGCGATCTTGGCGGCCCGGACGGCGTCGATGATCACGCCGGCCGAGTTGGGCGAGTCCCAGACCTCGAGCTTGTACTCGAGGCTCAGCGGCACGTCGCCGAACGCCTTGCCCTCGAGCCGCACGTAGGCGAACTTGCGGTCGTCGAGCCAGGGCACGTGGTCGGACGGTCCGATGTGGACGTCCGCCTTGGCCATCTCGTGCGGGATCTGCGAGGTGACCGCCTGCGTCTTGGAGATCTTCTTGGACTGGAGGCGCTTGCGCTCCAGCATGTTCATGAAGTCCATGTTGCCGCCGAAGTTGAGCTGGTAGGTGCGCAGCAGCTCGACTCCCCGGTCCTCGAAGAGCTTGGCGAGCACGCGGTGCGTGATGGTGGCGCCGACCTGGGACTTGATGTCGTCGCCGACGATCGGCACGCCCGCCTCGGTGAACTTGGCGGCCCACACCGGGTCGGACGCGATGAACACCGGCAGCGCGTTGACGAACGCGACACCGGCGTCGATGGCGGCCTGCGCGTAGAAGCGGTCGGCGTCCTCCGAGCCGACCGGCAGGTACGACACCAGCACGTCGACCTCGGCCTCGCGCAGGGCGGCGACCATGTCGACGGGCTTCTCGTCCGACTCGGTGATGATCTCCCGGTAGTAGTCGCCGAGACCGTCGAAGGTGTGGCCGCGCTGGACCGTGACCCCCAGCGGTGGCACGTCGCAGATCTTGATCGTGTTGTTCTCGCTCGCGACGATCGCCTCGGACAGGTCGCGGCCGACCTTCTTGGCGTCGACGTCGAACGCGGCGACGAACTCCACGTCCCGGACGTGGTAGTCGCCGAACTGCACGTGCATCAGACCGGGTACGCGGGTCTCCGGGTCGGCGTCACGGTAGTAGTGCACGCCCTGCACCAGCGACGCGGCACAGTTGCCGACGCCGATGATGGCCACCCGGACACTGCGACGCTGTTCGCCCATGCCGGTACTCCCTCTTCCTGTCTGCCCCGGCCGGTCCCGGCCGTGGCGATGTCCGACGCAGATCCGCACTGACCTGCCGGCGTCTACTCGACGCCGTCCTGCCGTTCCTTCTGCTCCCGCTGTTCGGTCGCGATCAGCTCGTTGAGCCAGCGAACCTCCCGCTCGCTGTGCTCGAGGCCGAGCCGGTGCAGCTCGCGGGTGTAGCGGTCGATCTGCTCACCCGCCCGCGCCATGGAGGAGCGCAGTCCTTCCCGCCGCTCCTCCACCCGCCGCCGCCGTCCTTCGAGGATGCGCATCCTGACCTCGGCGGGCGTGCGGGAGAAGAACGCCATGTGAACGCCGAACCCCTCGTCGTCGTAGGCCTGGGGGCCCACGTCGGCGAGCATCTCGGCGAAACGCTCCTTGCCGTCGGCGGAGAGCTTGTACACGCGCTTGGCGCGTTTGCCCCACGTGCCGCGGGCGGTGGGTTCCTGCTGGTCGTCCTCGACGATCAGCCCTGCCTTCAGCAGGCGGCGCAGCGTCGGGTACAGCGATCCGTACGAGAACGCCCGCAGCGTGCCCAGCATGTCGAAAAGGCGTTTGCGCAGCTCGTAGCCGTGCATGGGGGCCTCGTGCAGCAGACCGAGAATGGCGAACTCGAGCATCGCTCACCCCTTTCCGCACACTCTGACCTACTCGGCCACTATATCGCGCCGATACATCAGGGTCGCATTTCAAGCGCGACACGGCACACGGACGTGGCAGTGATCACGATCGGCGAGTTGCCTGGTCGGACCAGCCGGCACGACGATCAGGCGCAGGTCAGCGCCGTGCCGGAGCCGGGGACATCACTTCTTCGACCCAGAGTGGCGACGAACCCGCGCGCCGGGCGCCAATCAGCAGGTGGCCGTGATAACGGCGCCGCGTAGGCTGTCACCCGTGCGTACACAGAGGCAGGTGGTCGACTACGCGTTGCAGCGCAAGGCGCTGCTCGCGGAGGTGCACTCCGGCCGTGTGGGCACCATGGACGTCTGCGACGCCAACCCGTACCTGCTCAGGGCCGCCAAGTTCCACGGTGTGCCCAGCGACGTGACCTGTCCCGTCTGCCGCAAGGAGCCACTGACGAGAGTGGCCTGGGTATACGGTGACGAGCTCAAGCACGCGTCGGGCTCGGCGCGGGCGCCGGAGGAGCTGGCACGGATGGCCACGCACGTCTCCGAGTTCACTGTCTACGTCGTCGAGGTTTGCCGCACCTGTGGATGGAACCACCTGGTGCAGTCATACGTCCTGGGGACGGGCGGACTAGACACCCACAAGCCACGGAGGAGGACAGCGGCGGAGTGATGTCCACCGTTTTGCCTGCTCCGGAGCTGATGACCACCACACGACGGACGCGGACGTGTCCGTTGCTCTGGGAGGCCTGTTCAACGTGAGCGACCATCGCAACCACCGGCATCGCGCGAGCGAACCGGCGTGGCCGACTGGTGAGGACCCGAAACCCGGCGCGCCCGCGCCGAACGAGGAGCGCACCGGTTTCTGGAGTCCTCTCTGGGAGGACGACGATGACGACGCGCAGGCGGCCCGGCCCGGCAACGGGCACGGTCCGCGCGCCAAGTCGAACGGACACGCCCGTGCCGAGTCGGGCGGGCACGCCCGCGCGGACTCGGGCGGCCACGCCCGTCAGGAGTCGAACGGACACTCGCGCGCCGAGTCGGGCGGGCACGCCCGGGCAGGCGGCGACCACCGCTGGCCGGACGCCGAGCCGCCCGCCGCGCCCCGGCGCGCCGAGCCACCTGTCCAGCCACGGCCGTCCCCACCCCGCCGTGGTGGCCCCACGCCCGTGTGGCCGAGTGGGGAGGAGGCGCCTGCCCGCCGCCCCGGCGGCCCGCCTGCCCCGCCGCCGCCCGGTCCGGGTGGCCGTCCGCCCGCAGGCCCCGCGACGCGGGTGGTCCGGCCGCGTCCTGCGGGCCCGCCACGCCCCGGCGCGCCAGGCAGACCGGGTGTCGACCCGGACGGCCCGACGGAGCTGATGAAGCCGCCGCAGCGCGGCGGGGGGCCCGAGCCGCAGCTGCTCACGCACCGCGAGCCCGACTACGACGAGGACGTCAACGACGATCCCGACCTCTACGACGAGGCCGACGACAGCGCCCCTCTGACCCCGGACGACCGCGCGTGGCGGCGCAAGAAGGTCTGGAAGCGGGTCCGGCGCGGGGGCTATGTGCTCACCGCGCTGATGATCATCGGTCCGATCGTGGCGTTCTTCGTCTCGTACCAGATGGTCGAGGTGCCGAACGCGCAGACCGTCTCCGCCTCGCAGCAGCAGGTCGTCACGCTGAAGTACGGCGACAACCAGATGCTGTCGCAGATCGTCCCGGCCGACGGCACCCGCACCTTCGTGAAGTACGACCAGATCCCCGAGACGGTCAAGCACGCCGTGTTCGCGGCCGAGGACGCCGACTTCATGACCAACCCGGGCTTCGACCTCGGTGGTGTGCTCCGCGCGGGCTGGAACCAGGTCGGTGGCGGCGCGGGTGGTGGCTCGACGATCACCCAGCAGTACATCAAGAAGGCCACCGGCGACGACGAGGCGTCGGGCCTCGGCGGTTACACGCGTAAGTTCACCGAGGTCGTCAAGGCCTACAAGATGAACAACACGTACTCCAAGCCGCAGATCCTCGAGGCGTACCTCAACACGATCTACTTCGGGCGCAGCGCGAACGGCATCGTGGCCGCGGCCAAGGCGTACTACGGCAAGGAGCTGAAGGACCTCACGCCGTCCGAGGCGGCCCTGCTCGGCGGCATGATCCAGAGCCCCGGCCGGTACAAGGACGAGGAGTACAAGCACCGGCGCTGGGACTTCGTCATGAACCAGATGGTTCAGAAGGGCTGGGTGTCGGCCGCCGAGCGCGCGTCCGCCCAGTACCCGGCGCAGATCCCGGTGGAGCAGGCGAGGCCGTCGGCGATCGAGGGCCCCGGTGCGCACATCCAGGCCTACGTGCTCGACGAGATCTTCGAGGAGACCGGCCTGGACGTCAGCGACCTGAAGCGCAAGGGCTACACGATCGTGACCACGATCGACAAGAAGGCCCAGGACGCGGCCCAGGCCGCCATCACGAAGGTCATGACGGGCCAGGACCCCAACATCCACCCTGGCATGGTCGTGGTCAACCCGACCAACGGCGAGATCATGGCTTACTACGGCGGCGAGAACGGCACCGGCACCGACTGGGCGATGGCCAAGCAGGAGCCCGGCTCGTCGTTCAAGCCGTTCGACCTGGTCGCCCTGCTCGAGCAGGGCAAGGGGCTCGGCGAGACGTACGACGGCACCTCGGGGCGCCAGTTCGTCCCCGGTGGCCCGAAGATCCGCAACTCGGGCGGCGACTCGTCGTGCGGCAAGGAGTGCACCGTCGCGCTGGCGATGAAGAAGTCCGTCAACACGGTGTTCTACGACATCGCGCTGAACACGGTCGGCGTGAAGGCGGTCGCCAACGCAGCGCACCAGGCGGGTGTGCAGTCCCAGCTCGGCGGCCCGGACGGCAACCAGCTGGACGCGAACATCTCCATCGGTGGCGGTAACACGCAGGTCACCACCGTCGACATGGCCTCGGCGTACGCCACCTTCGCCGCGAACGGGATCTACCGCAAGCCGCACATGGTGAAGCAGATCCTCACGCCGGAAGGCAAGGTCTTCTGGGAGGCGGACCGGTCGATGACCACCGGCCAGCCCGCCTTCGACAAGACCGACTCGGCCAACAACGCGAAGATCGCCCGCAACGTGACCGAGTCACTGCTCCCGATCCCGAAGTCCTCGAACATCCCGTGCGCCGACGGCAGGAAGTGTGCGGGCAAGACGGGCACGCACCAGTACGGCGAGACCGAGGACAACGCCAAGGCGTGGATGGTGGGCTACACCCCCTCCGTCTCCGCCGCGGTGTCGATGGGTGCCGAGGTCGACGGCAAGCAGATGCCGCTCAAGAACAACAAGGGCAAGATCGTCTACGGCTCCGGGCTGCCGGGTCAGATCTGGCAGGAGTTCATGAACTCCTTCCTGAAGGGCACGGAGAAGCAGAACTTTCCGACGTTCATCCCCATCGGCAAGAAGGTCGACGAGAACGACGGGGATGACGACAAGAAGAAGAACGACAAGGGGTCGTCGAGCACCCAGCAGACGCAGAACAGCCAGACCGACAACCCCGGGCCGGGTGGCGGCCACCACAACGACCCGTCCACCGACCAGTCCACGCCGGGCAACGGCGGTCCCAGCGGGCCGGGCAACGGCACCGACCCGCCCGAGACGGGTGATCCCGGTGACGGGATCGTGCTGCCGGGACTCGGCGGCGGAGGTAGAGGTCATCGCTGACCGGTTCGTATGACAGAGGCCCCCGAGCGGGGCCTCTGTCCGTTTCCGGGGTTCGCCACGTGAGGTGGGGCGCCGGAGGATGATCGGCGCCCCGTAGCATCGGCGCGTGACCGAGCCCGCTCCGGACGCCGAGTCGAACCCCGAGTCGGACACCGAGTCCCCGGCCGACACCCGTGCCGGGTCCGTCAGCGACACCGCGACGCTCGGGCCGGAAGAGCGGGTCATCCCGACGTGGACCGAGCCGCTGGCCCGCTCCGCCAGTGCGCCGGTCGGCGGCCCGCTCGGCGTGCACGCGGCGATCGGCAGGCACTGGTTCTGGACGCCGCTGCGAGTGGCGCTGATGATCGCGATCATCGGCCTGGCCGTCAGCTGGTTCGGCAAGGCGGCGTGCGTCCAGCAGTTCTACAACGAGGACGCCAAGCAGCTGGAGCTGGACTGGCGGTCGAACCGCCCGTTCACGGCCATGTGCTACTCGGACATCATCCCGCTGTACTCGGCCGAGCAGCTGGACAAGGGCGGGTTCCCGTACAAGACCAGCTGGTTCGACGACGAGGGCAAGCCGACGCAGCACGAGCGCTGGATGGAGTACCCGGTGCTGACCGGCCTCTTCCAGTGGGTGAACGCGAAGCTGACCGACGGCTGGCTGAGGATCGCCGCCGACGGCTGGTTGCCGACCGGGCTCGCCGTGACGGTGTTCTTCGACATCTCGGCGTTCTGGCTCGCACTGGCGTGGCTGGTGACGATCTGGGCGGTGACCAGGACCGCGCGGCGCCGTCCGTGGGACGCCGCGCTCATCGCCGCCTCCCCACTGGTCCTGGTGCACGCCTTCACCAACTTCGACACCCTCGCGACCGCGTGCGCGGCCACCGCGCTGCTGGCATGGGCCCGAAAACGTCCGGTGCTGGCCGGTGTCCTGCTCGGCATCGGCGGCGCGGCGAAGCTGTACCCGCTGTTCCTGCTGGGTGCGCTGCTCGTGCTGTGTCTTCGTGCCGGCCGCATGCGTGCGTTCTACTCGACGGCGGGTGCGGCGCTGCTGACCTGGGCCGTGGTGAACCTGCCCATCGCGCTGCTGTACCCACGCGGGTGGTGGGAGTTCTTCTACCGCAACAGCCTGCGCGGCGCGGATCCCGACTCCCTCTACAACGTGGTCAGCCAGTTCACGGGCTGGCAGGGCTTCGACGGTCCGCTGGCGTTCGACCAGACACCGACGTGGCTGAACGCGGTGAGCGCCGTGCTGTTCCTGGCGTGCTGCGCGGGCATCGCGTTCGTGGCACTGCACGCCCCCGTGCGACCCAGGGTCGCGCAGCTCGGCTTCCTGATCGTCGCGGCATTCCTCGTGACGAACAAGGTCTGGAGTCCGCAGTACTCGCTGTGGCTGGTGCCACTGGCGATCCTCGCGGTGCCGAGGTGGCGCATCCTGCTCGGCTGGATGGCGCTGGACGCGCTCGTGTGGGCGCCTCGGATGATGTTCTACCTCGGCGACGACAAGAAGGGCCTGCCGATCGACTGGTTCCTGTCGTTCGTCGTGCTCCGCGACCTCGCCGTGGTCGGCCTGTGCGCCCTGATCATCTACGAGATCTACCACCCGACGAGAGACCTGGTCCGCCTCGGCGGCGAGGACGACCCGGCAGGCGGCTTCCTGGACGGCGCGCCGGACCGCTACGTACTCAAGGTCAACCGGCGCCTGGTCGAGGAGCCCGTCGCCTGAGCTGTGG
This sequence comes from Actinophytocola oryzae, assembly GCF_004364325.1. Classification (GTDB taxonomy): domain Bacteria; phylum Actinomycetota; class Actinomycetes; order Mycobacteriales; family Pseudonocardiaceae; genus Actinophytocola; species Actinophytocola oryzae. The sequence continues at coordinate 126,453 of NZ_SOCP01000006.1, forward strand.
ACAACTTCCCCGGAAGTTGTGGATACGTGGCGTGTTCTGTGGACAACCCGGTGTCAGCGGGACTTCACACCGTCAGGCGGTCCCGGAAGGTTTCCCTCGTCGTCAGGAACGCGAAGAACAGGCCGATGAGCAACGCGGCCCTGCCCCAGACCCCCACCATGACCGCCTGGGCCGACAGCCCGTCGAAGATCCCGCCGTGCTTGCCGTAGAAGATCTCGTAGTACCAGCGGAAGATGCCGATCCCCATCGCGAGGTCGGCCGCCAGGTACGCCACGATCCAACCCCACCGCACCCGCAGCAGGACGAACATCGGGATCAGCCACAGCGTGTACTGCGGTGAGTGGACCTTGTGCAGCAGCAGGAACCCGCACAGCATCGCCGCGGACACCGGCACCCAGGGATAGGTGCCCTCCTTCTGGTACCGCACCCAGCCGACCGCGCACGCGGCGACGAACGAGAGCAGCATCAGCAGCGGCGACAGCACGCCGATCAGCTCCTGTACCGGCACGTTGTCCGGGTCGGAGTCCGGCCGGAACCCCCAGAACCAGATCGAGTTCGTGGTGATGTCGGCCTTGCGCAGCAGCTGGAACGTGAACGAGGCGCGCCAGCCCTCGAAGCCGGCAACCATGAACGGCACGTTCACCGCGACGGCCGTGCCGAGCGCGACCCCGGCCACGCGCAGCGCGCCGCGCCAGTCGGGCCCTCGCCTGCCGCCGAACTCGGCGCCGTCCCTGCCTCCCGTCAGCACGTACAGCATCAACGGCAACGCGAAGATCGCCGGGTAGACCTTGAACGCGAAACCCAGCCCCAGCAGTACCGCCGCGACCGTCGCCCTGGTCAGCAGCGGTCTTTCGGCGCCGCGCGACCCCCAGCCGTGGTGCACGACGTAGAACGCCGCCGTCGCGCACAGCACCACCGGGAGCTCCCAGTTGTGGAACGCGTACAGGATCAACGGCGTGCCGATGGCCCACAGCAGCGCCCGCCAGCCGGACATGCGGCCGAGCAGCCACGCGGTGGCGAGGCCGAACGGGGCGAGCAGCAGCGCCGAGTACAACAGGAAGTCCGCGTCGGTGTGCGCGAACAGCGCCGACGCCCAGATGAACACGCCGGTCAGCACCGGGTACTCGACGACGCCGCCGACCGGCTGGCCGTCGTCGGTCAGTTTGCCGTGCACGTACGGGAACACGTGCCGGTCGATGTCCCTGCCGATCCAGAGGGTCTGGATGTCCGAGTAGCAGACGTCCCGGTAGCGGCGCTCGTCGAAGTCCGGCTGGCTGCGGCCCCACTTGTCGAACTGGGGGCCGGTGCACCGGTCCTTGTTGACGAACCCCAGGACGAGCGTGATCCCGCACAGCACGGTCAGCACGATCAGACCGAGCGAGGTGAGGCGGACGCCGACGCCCGGCCGGCCAGGCGTGCCGGTGTCGCCGTCCCCCTGGGCGCCCACCTCCTCGGGCACGTCCTCTCCTGACCTCGGTTGCGACTCGGGTGCCGCCGCCGCACCGGCAGGCACGATGCTCACCGTCCCGTTGCCTCACGCAGGAACGCGATGTCGTCGGCCTGCCCGTCCGCCGGCGTCTCCACCACGACGGGCGCCCCTGCCTCGGCCACCACCGCGGCGAGCTGCTCGGCGTCGATCATGCCAGTCGCGATGTTGTCGTGCCTGTCCCTCGACGACCCGAACTCGTCACGCGAGCTGTTCAGGTGCACGAGGTCGATGCGGCCGGTAATGCCCTTCACCCGTTCGACGATGCCCACCAGGTCCTCGCCCGCGGCGAACGCGTGGCAGGTGTCCAGGCAGAACCCCGCGTCGAACTCGCCGACCGCGTCCCACAGGCGGGCCAGCATGTCGAACCTGCGGGCCATGGCGTTGTCGCCGCCCGCGGTGTTCTCGATCAGGATCGGCAGCGGGAAGCCACCCGCCTCGGCCTGCCTCGAGAAGAACTTGCGCCAGTTCTCGAGGCCCGCCGCCGGGTCCTCGCCCTGGGTGACGTGGCCGCCGTGCACGATCAGGCCCTTCGCCCCCGACTTGGCCGCCGACTCCGCGTACTGGGTGACCGTCTTGCGGGACGGGATCCGGATACGGTTGTTCGTCGACGCGATGTTCACCGGGTACGGCGAGTGGACGAACACGTCGATGCCCGCCTCGCGCAGCGCGTCGGCCTGCGGGTGTGGCTGCTGGGCCTTCCAGCTCTGCGGGTCACCGAGGAAGAACTGCACGACGTCCGCGTTCCGCTCACGCGCGGCGCCGAGTGGGTCGTCGCTGTGGATGTGGGCGCCGATGCTCATGGCCCGCGAGCGTAGTCGGCCGGGCCGGGGTGAGGATGGAGTGTCCGGTGAACCTCCCTGGTTGCGCCGGATGGCCGAATCCGTACGCACTCGGCGACCAATCGCCCTGGTCACCGTCACCAACCCGGGTTAACGTCGTTGAATAGTGTGTTACCGCCGAGTAAGGGGGAGGCAGATGCGCCGGCGTGTGAAGAGCTTCGTCTCAGCGGTCGCCCTTGTCTTCGGCGTGTCCGCGATGACCCTCCTCGCAGGCGGCGGCTCCGCCAGCGCGGCCGAGCCGATCGTCGTCGGCGACTGCGCGGCCAGCGTCCAGGGCGTTCCCGGCCAGCCGGTGTCACTCGCGCCGGGCGCCGTGCTCGGCGTCGTGACCGACATCGTGCGTGCCGTTCCCATCCTGGGTCCTCCGATCGCTGGTGAGGCGAACAAGGCCATCGCCGCGCTGCCTCCCATCCCGATCGGCGCGGTCCCCATCGGCACCGGCTACATCACCGGCGGCACGATCGCGACCGCCGTCAACGCACAGCTCGCGAAGATCCCGGTGCTCGGCGGCGTGCTGAGCCTGATCGTCGGCACCGTGCAGACGACGTTGACGAACCTCTGCGGCGTGACCGTGACCGGCGTGAACGCGGCGGCCGCACCCGTGCAGGACGGCGCGGGCGCCGTGGCCGACTCCTCGGAGGAGGCCGTCGGACGCGTCCTGCCGGGGGTTCCTGGCGGCGGGGGCACGGGCGGCACACCCGGCACCAACCCGGGGACGAACCCGGGCACCGGGCCGAGCGGTGGCGGTGGCACGCCGGCACCCAACCAGCCGGTCACCGGCGGCCTCTCCGACCTCGGCCTGCAGCTCTACCAGCCGGGTCTGTGGGACTTCGGCCGCTCGCCGATGGCCGACTACTCGAACATCCCGTTCGCGCGGGCCGGCATGTGGGCGCCCTCACCCGGTGTCCGCTACGGCGGCGGCGTGCCCGGGTACTCGCCGGAGTTCGGCGTCGTCGGCGACACGCTTCCCGACGACGGCGTGTCCGTGGCGGGTGCCGCCGAGGCGTTGCGCCCGCCCGAGAACCAGCGCGTGGAGTTCCCCGTGCTGCTCGCCGTGCTGGCACTGTCCGGCGTGACCGCGTCGCTGGTCCGCACGTGGGTGCTGCGCAGGGCACCTCAGGTCACCATGTAGCCTGATCGGCGCAAGACCCCTCCTGCCACGGAGAGTCCGTGGCCGCAGAGTCCACAGGAGGTGAGTGGTCTTCATGCGTCATTACGAGGTAATGGTCATCCTCGACCCCACTCTCGACGAGCGCACCGTCCAGCCGACGCTGGACAGCTTCCTCAACGTGATCCGTACCTCCGGCGGCAACGTCGAGAAGGTAGAGGTCTGGGGCAAGCGTCGCCTCTCGTTCGAGATCAAGAAGCACACCGAGGGCATCTACGCCGTGCTCGATGTGAACTCCGAGCCAGACGCGGTCAAGGAGCTCGACCGCCAGCTGGGGCTCCAGGAGACCGTGCTGCGGACCAAGGTCCTGCGGCGCGACTCCGTTGGTGCCTGACACCTGGAGGTAACGACATGGCAGGCGACACGGTCATCACCGTCATCGGCAACCTGACCGCCGACCCCGAGCTGCGGTTCACGCAGTCCGGCGCCGCGGTGGCCAACTTCACGATCGCGTCCACGCCCCGCACCCTCGACCGGGCCTCCGGCGAGTGGAAGGACGGCGAGGCCCTCTTCCTGCGGTGCAACATCTGGCGGCAGGCGGCCGAGAACGTGGCGGAGTCCCTCACCAGGGGCGCGCGCGTGATCGTGTCCGGCCGGCTCAAGCAGCGGTCCTTCGAGACCCGTGAGGGCGAGAAGCGGACCGTCGTGGAGCTGGAGGTCGACGAGATCGGCCCCTCGCTGCGGTACGCCACCGCGAAGATCAACAAGGTGGCTCGCGGGAGCGGCGGCGGTGGAGGCGGTGGCTACGGCGGCGGTAACGGCGGCGGCGGCGCCCCGGCCGACGACCCGTGGGGCTCGGCCCCGCCTGCCGGCTCCGGCGGCGGGTTCTCCGACGAGCCACCCTTCTGATCAACGAAGCTTCGGGATATTTGAGGAGTAAGACCAGTGGCCAAGCCACCCATTCGCAAGCCCAAGAAGAAGGTTTGCGTGTTCTGCAAGGCGGAGAAGAAGGCGAAGTCGAAGTCCGACCTTCAGGACATCGACTACAAGGACACCACGCTGCTGCGGAAGTACATCTCCGACCGCGGCAAGATCCGTGCCCGCCGGGTCACCGGCAACTGCAGCCAGCACCAGCGTGACGTCGCCATCGCGGTGAAGAACGCGCGTGAGATGGCTCTGCTGCCCTACACCTCGACCGCGCGCTGATCTGAGGAGTCACGATGAAGCTCATCCTCACCGCTGATGTGACGGGCCTCGGTGGGCCCGGCGACATCGTCGAGGTCAAGGACGGCTACGGCCGCAACTACCTGCTGCCCAACAAGCTCGCGATCGCCGCTTCGAAGGGCGCCGAGAAGCAGGTGCAGACCATCCGTCGCGCACAGCAGGCCCGCGCCATCCGCGGCCTCGACCACGCGAACGAGGTCAAGGCGGCCATCGAGAAGGTGGCCCCGGTGAAGCTGAAGGCCAAGGCGGCGGCCGGTTCCGGCAAGCTGTTCGGCTCGGTCACCACGGCCGACGTCGTGTCGGCCGTCAAGGCGGCAGGCGGCCCGGTGCTGGACAAGCGGGCGATCGAGATGCCGGGTCACATCAAGACCGTCGGCAAGCACTCGGTCAACGTCCGGCTGCACCCGGACGTCACCGTCGCGGTCAAGCTCGAGGTCACGGCCAGCTGACCGTCTTCCCGCGATGATAGACGGAGAGTAACTGTTTTCGCGTCAGCCCCGTGTCGGGTCAACGAACCCGGCCGGGGCTGACCGGTCTTACCTGGCCCTGGTCGCGCGACACGCCGAAGACGTGTCACCTGCCGACACGCCGGTCGAATCCAGGTTCGTTCTTCCACAACCTGCACACAGCCCCTGATCTGGGGTTTCTTTGGCGACGGCGCGATCTGTCCCCAGGTTATCCACATGTGCGCCGACGGCCTGTGACTGGGTGCCGCAAGCTGTCCACAGATCTGTCCACCGGGGTGTTTGCGCGGACCCGTCCGGCGCTCTAGGTTCCGCTTGGTTCGCTCGCTCTGCGTGCACGCACCCGAGCGCTTGCTGTCGCCGCCACGGGTGCTTATCGTTGAGGTTCGAACATATGTTCGGGGAACAGAGGGGGCAGTTCGGTGGCTCTGACCGATGACCGTGCGTCCACAGCGGGTCCGGATGGCGGCAACGGATTCGACCGGCAGCCCCCACAGGACCTGACCGCGGAACAGAGCGTCCTCGGCGGCATGATGCTGTCGAAGGACGCGATCGCGGACGTGGTCGAGGTGCTGCGCCCCGGCGACTTCTACCGGCCGGCGCACCAGCTGGTCTACGACTGCGTCCTGGACCTGTACAGCCGAGGCGAACCGGCCGACGCGGTGACCGTGGCCGCGGAGCTGGACCGCAGGGGCGAGCTGCGCAGGGTGGGCGGCGCACCGTACCTGCACACCCTGATCGCGACGGTGCCGACGGCCGCGAACGCCAGCTTCTACGCGGAGATCGTCGCGGAGAAGGCAACGCTGCGCCGCCTGGTGGAGGCCGGTACGCGGATCGTGCAGATGGGTTACGCGGGCGCCGAGGGCGCGGACATCAACGAGATCGTCGACCGCGCCCAGTCGTCGATCTACGAAGTCACCGAACGCCGCATGAGCGAGGACTACGTGGCCCTGGAGGAGCTCCTCCAGCCCACGATGGACGAGATCGACGCGATCGCCTCCCGAGGCGGCACGTCACTGGGTGTCCCCACGGGCTTCGCCGACTTCGAGGCAGTCACCAACGGCCTGCACCCCGGCCAGATGATCATCATCGCGGCCCGGCCGGGCATTGGTAAGTCGACCCTGGGACTGGACTTCGCCAGGTCGTGCTCCATCGCGCACCGGATGACCAGTGTCATCTTCTCCCTGGAGATGAGCAGGACCGAGATCGTGATGCGCATGCTCTCGGCGGAGGCGAAGATCCGCCTGCAGGACATGCGCGGCGGCCGGATGACCGACGACGACTGGACCCGCCTCGCGCGCCGGATGAGCGAGGTCAGCGAGGCTCCCCTGTTCGTTGACGACTCCCCGAACATGACGATGATGGAGATCCGCGCGAAGGCGAGGCGGCTCAAGCAGCGCCACGACCTGAAGCTGATCGTGGTCGACTACATGCAGCTGATGACGTCCGGTAAGCGTGTGGAGTCCCGCCAGCAGGAAGTCTCGGAGTTCTCCCGGCAGCTCAAGCTGCTGGCGAAGGAGCTCGAAGTCCCGGTGATCGCGATCAGCCAGCTGAACCGTGGTCCGGAACAACGCACCGACAAGCGCCCGATGCTGGCCGACCTCCGCGAGTCCGGCTCCCTGGAGCAGGACGCCGACATGGTCATCCTCATCCACCGCCCGGACGCCTTCGAACGCGACGACCCCCGAGCGGGCGAGGCCGACCTGATCCTGGCCAAGCACCGTGCCGGCCCCACCGCCACGGTGACCGTCGCCCACCAGCTCCACTACAGCCGCTTCGCGGACCTGGCCCAGGCCTGACTTCTTCCCGCCGGGTCGCCTACCGTGGGGGCATGGCTGATCGGCGCGCCTCGGTCGGGCGTGTGCAGGCGTACCTCGGCAGATGTGGTGCCGCCGAGGTCATCGCCAACCGGGAGCGGTTCGGGGGTGTGACGCTCCAGGGGCTGCACGGGTTGGGGGTCGCCGCGCGGTTGGCGCGGATCGGGGAGCTGCGTGGCGTCGATCTCGACCCGGCGGCCTACCTCGCGCGGGGGCGGGTCAAGGCGCCGGTCGTCGAGGGGCAGCTCGGGTTCGACCTCGATCTCCCGGTCTTCGACTGGGTCACCGCGCAGGCCGAGCTGGGGTTGCCGGTGGTGCGCACCGCCGGTCCGCGCCTGCGGGTGGGGGATCTCGACGGGCTCAGGGCCGAGCTGCACCGGGACTACGCCGTGCCCGTGTCCGTGACGCTCGTGCTGGACGGCGGGTGGCTCGGGTCCCGGCACAGCGGGGTTCTCGCCGAGCAGTTGCGGGCGGCCGACCGGGACGTGTCCCTCGTGCTCGGCGCGCCCTTCGACCCCGTCGACTCCTCCTACAAGGTGCAGGGGTTGCAGCGGGTCCTTCGCTGGAGTGCCCGTACCGGGCGGCGGCTGGAGCTGCTCAGGACCGGACCGATCGGGATTCCCGCCGTCGCGGCCGGCGCCAAGGTCGCCGCCATCGGGTTGTCCAGCTCCACGCGGCATCTCGGCGGTCCCGTCGCCAGGCGGGCGGACGGCGCGAAGCCCAAGCGGAGCCCGCAGGTCTTCGTGCCCAAGCTGCTCCACTGGCAGCGCGGCGTGGATCTTCGCGGTACCGAGGTGACCCGCTGCGGTTGCCCCGCCTGCGCCAGGGCCGGCAACGGATTGCAGCGGTTCGGCGTCTCGTTCGACTCCTCGGTGCCCGCCGCGGTCAGGAACGCCGCCCAGGAGCACGACTCACACGCACTCGCCGACGTGGTGCGGTCCTTCACAGGGGCGACCGATCCCAGGGACCAGCTCTCCAGGATGCGGCGCGACGCGCAGGAGTTGGCCGACGCCATCGGTATGCCGGTGCCGAAGTGGCTCGCCAACTGGGAGTGAGTGCGGACAGGGAAAGGGCCCGGGGAGCGTGCTCCCCGGGCCCACACTGTCACTCGGTCAGCCGACCGGGTTGCTCGTGAAGAGGTTCGCCAGCGCGGCGCGGGTCGAGTCGAGTGTCGAGACCTCGCCTCGGGGGTTCGACCTGTGGCCGATGGGCAGGTTGGCAGCGACCGGGATCGCGTCGACCGCGGGGATGGCCGGCAGCAGTGTCGTGACCTCGGCGGGTAGCACGGGGAAGGCGTTCGTCACGTCGGTGGAGTTGCCGTACGAGGCGTGACTGGGCAGCGACCGCTCCTGGCGACCGAGACCCACGGTGCCCGAGCTGATGAGCGGCAGCGACGACACGAGCTGGCTCAGGTTCGGCGTGGGCAGCGGCAGATCGCGCTGCCCACCCAGACCACCCGAGTTGACCAACGGCAGCGACGACACCAGCTCACCCAGGTCCGGCGTGTGCACGGGCAGGTCACGCTGCCCACCCAGACCACCCGAGTTGACCAACGGCAGCGACGACACCAGCTCACCCAGGTCCGGCGTGTGCACGGGCAGGTCACGCTGCCCACCCAGACCACCCGAGTTGACCAACGGCAGCGACGACACCAGCTCACCCAGGTCCGGCGTGTGCACGGGCAGGTCACGCTGCCCGCCCACTCCACTCGAGTTGACCAGCGGCAGCGACGACACCACCTGTCCCACGTTCGGCGTGGTCACCGGCACACCCTGTGGCCCGGTCACCTGTGACACGACACCGAACACGTTGGCAGGCAGCCCTGCGCCTCCGAAGAGCGGGAGTGCGGCCGACGTCCGGCTGGGCTTGGGCGCCAGGACCTGCTTGTTCACGATGCCCGACACGTCCTGGACCGCGGTCTGGACGAGCGGACGCGCCACGCTGCCCGGGAAGCCCGAGAGCACACCGCCGAACCCACCGCGCGCGGGCATGTCGGACACGGAGCGCGCGCCCGGCGTGATCGTCGGGATCGTGGTCGGGGCGAGGATGCCGGTGTTCGGCAGGTTGATGTTCGACTCGCCCTCGACGGGCTGGGCGACGGTGTTCGTGAACGACTGCGTCATGGACTGCGCGAGCAGCGCGCCGGGCACGTCGAACAGCGCGCTGTCGGTGAGGGCGTGTGTCGACGGGAGCAGGGCGGTCAGCGAGTCGGCGCTGGTGCCGTTCGTGAGGGGCGCGGGCAACGTGGTGGCGACCGGCTGGGTGACCGGGCCGACCGGAACGTCGACCAGGGTGCCGGAGAACGCGCCCGAGTCGCCGAGGAGGTCATCTCCTCGGCCGACGACGCCGTCCGCGCGACCGCTCATGATGCCGCCCACCTTCGAGTCGAGTGCGTCGACCGCGGCCTGCTTGACGTCGGTGAGCCCGCCGACACCACTGTCGAAGAACTCGAACGGCTGCGCGACCGGGGTCTGCGAGACCTTGTGCGCGGTCTTCGTCAACATCGAGGTGGCGTTGCCGACGGTGGCGAGCGGGTCAGCGAACAGGGAGTCCAGGCCGATCGACGTGCCGTTCATGGTGGCGCCGGTCAGCAGACCGTCGCCGCGTGAGCCGAAGTCACCCGAGGTGGCGGCGCCGAACGCGTCGTTGGCCAGCCGGGTTGCGTCGGTGGGGTCGCCTGCGACGGTCAGCTGGTGGCCGTTGGCCGACAGGTAGTGGTTGTTGTCGTCGTCCCTGGCGGTGTTGCCGTCGACCGCGATGCCGTTGCCGGAGAAGTCGATCGGCGCTGCCTGGTCACGGGCGTCCGAGGTGGTCGGCGCGGTCAGGTCGGATGGGGTCAACATGGCGTCCTCGAGGACGGTCTGGCTGTCGGCCACCGTGCCGGCGGCGCTCTGGCCGAAGTGGACGGGGACGGGGACGGCTCCATCGAGCGTGGACGGCGGTGCGTCCGGGTTGACGTCCTCGTCGGCAGAGGCGATGCCGGTACCCAGCATCAACAAACCACCGGTAACTAGCGCGGTGCGGAGACCTCGCTTGGCCCAGGTTTGCATCGTCAGATGCTCCTTTCGGTAATCCCATTTGGGGGTTTGGCGGGTGGCCGGACGCGAGAAGGCGCGCGCGTCGGGGCATCGGCCACCCAGGTTTCGGTGGCGGGGGAGAGCCCGCGGGGGCGAAAGGCGCGACACCGCGAAGAAAGATCGACACGGTGCTTGGACCGCACGGCACTCGGTGAGTGCCGATGGCGGTCGCGCCGGTCAGTGATCAGTCAGGAACGACGCCCGGCTGGGCGTGGGGGCGGCCGGAGATGGCCGAGTCAGCCGTCGTGGCGGTGCCATCGGCGGCGAGGTCCACGTACCGGTCCTGGCGGGACACGGCCGTGAACAGGTGCGAGTCGCCGCCGTTGGCGGACGAGCTGAAGTTGCCCATGGTGGGCACACCGGCAGGGGCGAACGGCAGGGGAGCCGGCCAGTCCGGCATGCCGGGGGCGGTCGACTCGGCCGGTGCGGGGGACCCGCGCCTGCTCATGCCGTACGCGAGGGAGCGGTCCTTGGCCTTGTTCGGCACGAGTGAGTCGACCGCGACGCCGGGCGCGACCTGGGTCGCGCCCGGCGCGGGTGCCGGTGCCGTCGGGAGATCGGACCGGCCGAGGCCGTCGAGCGGGGTCATGTGCCGCTCGTCGTCGACGCACAGGGACGTCTCGCACGACGGCAGGTTCAGGAGACTCTGGCCGGCCTGCGTGTCGAGGCTTTCGGCCGCGCCCTCGACCGTGTCGCCGAGGCCGCCGAGCACGTTCGCCGGTGTGGACAGCGGGTCCTGCAGCTGCTCCACCACCGCCTCGGACGTGTTCCGCAGCGGCTCGGTGACCGGCGCGGTGAGCACTCCCACCACGCCCGGCACGTCGGTCGCGGGGACCTCGGTGTCGGCGGACGCGGTGGTCGAGGACAGGCACCAGGCGAGCGCGGTACCGGCGGCCATGCCGCCGAGCACCGTCAACGACCGGCAGACCAGGCGCCGCGCGAACGCGGCGGCGGTCTGCGGCACGTTGCTGCTCGCCTGAGTCACTGGACCTCGCTGGGTAGGGGGTGGGCCGTGATGAACACCGAGCGATCGAACGATCACACTCGGTCCGGTCCGGTCGTGCAGCGAGACACTTTCATCCCCGACCCCCGCGACGCACCCCGGAAGCGGACAGTCCGCCCGATCGAGTGACCAACACAGCGTGCAACCAGCGGTCACGAGGGGTAGTCACCACCGCATATGGGACAGATGGGCTCCCCAATTGTCCGAGTCGATGGATACCGTCTGTACGTGACCACGAAACCCGACGACAACGCCTCGCCGACCCCCGGAAGACGCCGCCGTCCCGCACCCGACGACGTGACCAACCTGGTGCCGACCGGCCTGCGGGTCAGTGCCGCGCTCGCGTGGCGGTTCATGGTGGTCATCGCCGCGCTGTACGTGGTGATGTGGCTCGCGGGCTACTTCTCGCACATCATGGTGCCGATCGCGATCGCGCTGCTGCTCGCCGCGCTGATGGCGCCCGGTGTCGAGCGGCTGGTGAAGTGGGGGGTGCCCCGGGGCATCTCGGCGCTGCTGGTGATGATCGCCGGCATCGCCGTGGTCGGCGGCCTGCTCACGTTCGTGATCATCCAGTTCATCGACGGTCTGCCCGACCTGCAGAAACAGGTGTCGGACTCCCTCGCCCAGATCCAGGACTGGCTCAACGACGGGCCGTTGCACATCGACGAGGGCCAGATCAAGGACTTCGTCAACAACATCATCGACACCATCCAGGAGAACCAGTCCGCGATCACCCAGGGCGCGATCACCACCGCGACCACGATCGGCGAGATCCTGACCGGCCTGCTGCTGACCGTGTTCGTGCTGATCTTCTTCCTGTACGACGGCGCGGGCATCTGGCGGTTCGTGACCCGCGGCGTGCCGGAGCGGGTGCGCGAGCGGGTGGACGTGGCCGGGCGGCGCGGGTTCGGCGCACTGGTGAGCTACGTGCGGGCGACCGCCGCGGTGGCGCTGGTCGACGCGGTCGGCATCGGCGTCGGGCTCGCGATCGTGGGGGTGCCGCTGGTGATCCCGCTCTCCGCGCTGGTGTTCCTCTCGGCGTTCGTGCCGATCATCGGTGCGGTGCTCGCGGGCACGGTCGCGGTGTTGATCACACTCGTGGCCAACGGGTTCATCCAGGCGCTGATCGTGCTGGCGATCGTGATCGCCGTGATGCAGCTCGAGGGCCACGTGCTGCAGCCGTGGCTGCTGGGTCGCGCCGTGCGGCTGCACCCGCTGGCCGTGGTCCTCGCCATCGCGGCCGGGTTGATCGCGGCGGGCATCGCGGGTGCGCTGCTCTCGGTGCCGCTGCTCGCGGTGCTGAACGCCGGGATCAAGTCGCTGGTGCACGACGACGACGTCGAGCCGGGACAGATCGACGTCATGCACCAGAGCGACAAGAGCATCGACGACGGCGAGCCGGACACGAAGGCGACCTGGGAAACACCGTGATCGTCAGGCCGGCGGAGGACCCGACGCTCCCGCTGTGGCGGGCGGCGGTGATCCTGCGGGTCCTGACCCTGCTGTTCGCGCTCGGCGTGATCTTCAACCACCGCGAGGAGTACGCCCGGCCGGGGCTCGGGTTCGCCATGGCCGGCGTGATGGTCGCCTGGACAGCCGCGATCACCTATCGGTACCTGCGCCCGACCGGGCGGAACCTGCTCGCGTTCTCGGTGGTCGACCTGGTGGTCTGCTGCGGTGTGATGACGTCGTCGTGGTGGGTCCTCACCTCGGCGCAGCTGCACGACCCGACGGTGCCGCTGGTCCCGACCGTGTGGGTCACCGGCGTGGTCGCGGCCGGCGCGATCCGGGGTGGCGCGGTCGGTGGCAGTGTCTTCGGCGGCGTGGTCGCCGCGTTCAACTACGGGGTGCGTGGCTACGTCGACACCGACCTGACCCGCGACCTGCTGCTGCTCGTCGGCATCGGGTTCGTGCTCGGCCTGGCCGCGACCTCGCTGCGCCGAGCCGCCGCGGCGCTCGCCGAGGCGCTGCGGGTCGAGGCGGCGACCGCCGAGCGCGAACGGTTGGCCAGGTCCATCCACGACAGCGTGCTCCAGGTGCTCGCCAGGGTCCGCAGGCGAGGTGCCGAGCTGGGCGGCGAGGCCGAGGAGCTGGCGAAGCTCGCCGGTGCGCAGGAGGTCGCGCTGCGGGCGCTGGTGTCGAGCGCGCCCGCGGCGAGCGAGGACGGCATGGCGGACCTCGCCGCACGGCTGAAGGTCCTGGAGACCGACCGGGTCTCGGTGTCCGCGCCCGCCACACCGGTACTCGTGCCCGCCGTGATGGCGACGGAGCTAACGGCGGCGGTGCGGGAGACGCTCACCAATGTGGAGAAGCACGCTGGGGACGGCGCGAAGGCGTGGGTGCTGCTGGAGGACCTGGGGCCGGAGATCGTGGTCAGCGTCCGCGACGACGGCGTCGGCATCCCGGCAGGCCGGGTCGCCGAGGCCGAGCGGGAGGGACGGATGGGTGTCGCGAAGTCGCTGACCGGCCGGATCGCGGACCTCGGCGGGACCGTCTCCCTGGAGACCGCCCCCGGTGAGGGGACCGAGTGGGAGCTACGGGTGAACCGATGATCTCCGTGATGGTCGTGGACGACCACCCCATCTGGCGGGACGGGGTGGCCAGGGACCTGTCCGAGCGCGGCTTCGACGTGCGGGCGACCGCGGCCGACGCACACGCCGCGATGCGGATCGCACGCACCGTGCGGCCGGACGTCGTGTTGATGGACCTCAACCTCGGCGGGGCCTCCGGCGTGACGGCGACCGGCAACATCACCACCGAGCTGCCCGAGACGCGGGTGCTCGTGCTGTCGGCGTCCGGCGAGCACGCCGACGTCCTCGAGGCGGTGAAGGCGGGCGCGTCCGGGTACCTGCTCAAGTCCTCGTCGGTCGAGGAGCTGGTGAACGCGGTGACCAGGACCGCGGCCGGCGACGCCGTGTTCACCCCGGGGCTCGCGGGCCTGGTGCTCGGTGAGTACCGGCGGATGGCCGCGGAGCCCGAGCCCAGGGACCTGCCGAGGCTCACCGACCGGGAGACCGACGTGCTCCGGCTCGTCGCGAAGGGCATGACCGCGCGGCAGATCGCGAAGAGGCTCGTGCTCTCGCACCGGACGGTCGAGAACCACGTGCAGTCGACGTTGCGCAAGCTGCAGCTGCACAACCGGGTCGAGCTGGCCCGATACGCCATCGAGCACGGCCTCGACGCCGAACCGGATAGCCAACCGCAATAAGCTGGCTGTCATGCATGACCCGCGTGTTCTCCTCGACCCGGCGACCGACGCGGTGCGCAAGCTGGCGCGCCGCGGCTTCAACCTCGACCTGCCCGCGCTGGACAAGCTGTTCTCCCAGCGCACGGCGTTGGTCGGGCAGGCCGACGAGTCCCGCGCGGAGTCCAACCGGCTGGCCAGGGAGGTCGGCGCGGCGGCCAAGCGCGGCGAGGACGTGACGGAGCCGCGCGAGCGGGCCAAGTCGGTCAAGGCGCGGGTCCAGGAGCTGGAGGAGCAGCACCGGCAGGTGTCGGCCGAGCTGGAGGAGTTCCTGCTCGGCGTCCCGAACCTGCCGAGCGACGAGCTGCCGGACGGCAACAGCGACGAGGACGCGGAGCTGGTCCGCACCTGGGGCGAGCCGCCCGCCTTCGACTTCGACCCCGCCGACCACGTGTCGATCGGCGAGCGGCTTGGCATCTTCGACTTCCAGCGCGCCACCAAGCTGTCCGGCCCCCGGTTCAGCGTGACGCGCGGCGCTGGTGCCCGGCTGGAGCGCGCGATCGCCGCGTTCCTGATCGAGCTGCACACCGAGCAGCACGGCTACACCGAGTTCAACGTGCCCGTGATCGTCAACCGGCAGACCATGACCGGCACCGGGCAGCTGCCGAAGTTCGAGAGCGACCTGTTCCGCACCGGTGTCGCCGAGCGGGAGCTGTTCCTGATCCCGACGGCCGAGGTGCCGCTGACCAACCTGCACGCGGGCGAGATCCTCGCCACCGAGGACCTCCCGTTCGCCTACACCGCCAACACGGCGTGCTTCCGCTCGGAGGCAGGCTCGTACGGCAAGGACACGAAGGGCCTGATCCGGCTGCACCAGTTCCAGAAGGTGGAGCTGGTCCGGTTCTGCACCCCGGAGCGGGCGGACGCCGAGTTCGAGCTGCTGCTGTCCCACGCTGAGAACGCCCTCAAGGAGCTGGGCCTGGCCTACCGGGTCGTGAAGCTCGCGGCGGGCGACATCGGCTTCTCGGCCGAGCGCACCTACGACATCGAGGTGTGGCTGCCCGGCCAGCAGCGCTACCGGGAGATCTCGAGCGTGTCCGACTTCGGCACGTTCCAGGCCCGCCGCGCCGGCATCCGTACCAAGGCCAAGGACGGCACCCGAGGGCTCGCCAACACCCTGAACGGCTCCGGGCTGCCGATCGGCAGGACGATGGTGGCGATCCTGGAGCAGAACCAGCAGGAGGACGGCTCGGTCGTGCTGCCGCCCGCGCTGGTTCCGTATGCCCGCTTCAAGCGCATCAACCCGGACGGCACACTGGGAGAGTGAGCATGCTTATGGCCGAACAACCGGCACCTGTTGACCCACGCGAGCTGCGTGTCTCCGACGCGGAACGGTCCCATGTGGTCAACCTGCTGCAGAAGGCGATCGGCCATGGGCTGCTGTCCCTGGACGAGTTCACCGAGCGCACGGACGTGGCGCTGGCCGCCAAGACCCGGGGCGAGCTGAACACCGTGCTCGTCGACCTGCCGGGGCTGACGCACAAGGACCCCACCGCGCCCGCCCACACGCCGCCGGTGGAGCTGCGCGCCAACATGTCGACGATCAACCGGCAGGGCAGTTGGCGGGTGCCCCGCGAGCTGATCATCCGCAACCGGCTCGGCTCGACCAAGCTGGACTTCTCCGAGGCCGAGATCAGCCACGCGGAGGTCCGGATCACGTTGGACGTGAGCGGGGGCTCGGTGAAGATGCTGTTACCGGCGGGGTCCTCTGTCGACACCAACGACGTACAGGTCGTGGCAGGCAGCGTGAAGGACCGCGTCGGCGGGACGAACGGGCGGCCGAGGTTCATCATCACGGGGAGGATCACGGCCGGGTCGCTCAAGATCCGACGGGCTGGTTACGTCCGGATCGGCAACCTCGTGATCCGCTCGCCGTGGAAGATGGGCATGGCATCGGACTAGGACCCAGCCCTCGGATCCTTGGTGTGAGGTCCGCGTCCGCCCAACAGGTACCTCAGGGGAACGTGGCGGCACTCAGCCACAATCCACCTCGATGCCCGCGGCTGCGTCGGGACGTGAACAACACACAGAATTCGGGGAGGCGGTCTGGTGAAGGCTCTGGTCAAGGCGGTTCAGGGTCCAGGGCTCGAGCTCACCGAGGTGCCTCGGCCGGCACCCGGACCGGGTGACGTGCTGGCGCGGGTGCTGCGTACCGGTATCTGCGGCACCGACCTGCACATCGACGCCTGGGACGAGTGGGCGGCGAACACGATCAAGGCGCCGCTGGTGGTCGGGCACGAGTTCGTCGGCGAGGTCGTCGAGGTCGGCGCCGCGGTCACGAAGGTGAAGCCGGGTGACCTCGTCAGCGGCGAGGGTCACCTGATCTGCGGGATGTGCCGCAACTGCCGGGCAGGCAGGCGCCACCTGTGTGCGAACACCATCGGGCTCGGCGTGCACACGGACGGCGCGTTCGCCGAGTACGCCGTGCTGCCCGAGCAGAACGCGTGGGTGCACAACTACCCGGTCGACCTGGACGTGGCCGCGATCTTCGACCCGTTCGGCAACGCGGTCCACACGGCGCTGCAGTTCCCCGTGCTCGGCGAGGACGTGCTGATCACCGGCGCCGGCCCGATCGGGCTGATGGCCGCGGCGGTCGCCAGGCACGCCGGGGCACGCCATGTGGTGATCACCGACGTGAGCGAGGCGCGGCTGGAGCTGGCCCACAAGATGGGCGTGAACCTCGCGCTGGACGTCTCCGGCACGAGGATCTCGGACGTCTACGGCCAGCTGCGCATGACCGAGGGCTTCGACATCGGCATGGAGATGTCCGGGCAGCCGTCGGCCCTGCGCGACATGATCGCGAACATGACCCACGGCGGCCGGATCGCGATGCTGGGCCTGCCCGCGTCGGAGATCCCCATCGACTGGTCGAACGTCGTGCTCAAGATGCTGACGATCAAGGGCATCTACGGCCGTGAGATGTTCGAGACCTGGTACGCGATGTCGGTCCTGCTGCAGGCGGGGCTGGACATCTCGCCGGTGATCACCCACCGGTTCCACCACACCGACCACGCCGAGGCGTTCGCCATCGCACGCGAGGGCCGCTGCGGCAAGGTCATCTTGGACTGGACAGAGGGGATGGCCTGAATGTTCGGCGCGATGCGGGACAACCTGCGCATGGAGATCGAGGAGATCCGCGCGGCGGGCCTGTACAAGGCGGAGCGGGTCATCTCGACCCCGCAGAACGCCTCGGTCCGGGTCGGCGCCGGCGAGGACGTCCTGAACTTCTGCGCCAACAACTACCTCGGTCTCGCCGACCACCCCGTCCTGATCGCCGCGGCCAAGGAGGCGCTGGACGAGTGGGGCTTCGGCATGGCGTCGGTGCGGTTCATCTGCGGGACGCAGGAGCCGCACAAGGCCCTGGAGTCGAGGCTGTCGGAGTTCCTCGGCACCGAGGACACGATCCTGTACGGCTCGTGCTTCGACGCGAACGCGGGCCTGTTCGAGACCCTGCTCGGCCCGGACGACGCGGTGATCTCCGACGAGCTGAACCACGCGTCGGTGATCGACGGCATCCGGCTGTGCAAGGCCTCGCGGCTGCGCTACCGGAACCGCGACATGGCGGACCTGGAGCGGCAGCTGAAGGAGGCGGCGGGTGCCCGCTACCGCCTGATCGCGACCGACGGCGTGTTCTCCATGGACGGCTACCTGGCGCCGCTTGACGAGATCTGCGCGCTGGCCGACCGCCACGACGCACTGGTGATGGTCGACGACTCACACGCCGTGGGCTTCGTCGGCCCGACCGGCCGAGGCACGCCGGAGCTGTTCGGCGTGACCGACCGGGTGGACGTCGTGACCGGCACGCTCGGCAAGGCACTCGGCGGCGCGAGCGGCGGCTACACGTCCGGGCGCGCGGAGATCGTCGAGCTGCTTCGGCAGCGGTCGCGGCCGTACCTGTTCTCGAACTCGGTCGCGCCGTCGATCGTCGGCGCAGCGCTGGCCGGGCTGGAGCTGCTGTCGTCGTCGAGCGAGCTCCTGTCCCGCCTGCGGGCGAACACGGCGCTGTTCCGTTCGAGGATGACCGAGGCGGGCTTCGACCTGCTGCCAGGCGAGCACCCGATCATCCCGGTCATGATCGGCGACGCCGCGCAGGCGGGCAGGCTGGCGGACCTGCTGCTGGAGCGGGGCGTGTACGTGATCGGCTTCTCGTACCCGGTCGTGCCGCACGGCAAGGCCCGCATCCGGACCCAGATGTCGGCGGCGCACTCCACGGCGGACGTCGAGCGCGCGGTGGCGGCGTTCGTGGACGCCCGCGCCGCGATGTGAGCTTCGTCGCGTCATAACCGATGCGGTCCGGCGTTCCTGAGACATGTCAGCTGGGGGTCCGGAGTGGTTATCGGTCACGATGGTGGACGTCGTCCAGTGGGACGAGGCCGGCCCGCACCGCGCGAGGTGCCAGGTCGGTCTGGTGCGCATGCCGGACACGGGTGAGGTCCAGCTGGCCAGCCAGGTGGTGGGCAGTCAGCTCTACGTCTTCCCGCCCCACTCGGCCGCCAGGATGATCGGTGCCCTGCGTGAGGGTCTCGGTTCGCTGTGAGTGATCATCTGAATACGACATTGGGGATTTCGTGCGCAACTGCTAACGATTAGTTAGCAGTGCGCAACGAAGGTGCCACAATGTTCGCGCGCGCCGCTGGCGTCGGTCGCGTAGCCCCCCGAGCGATCGAAGCCAGCGGCGCGGTCCGTCCGTGCTGTCCTAGACGACCACGTTCACCAGGCGACCGGGCACCACGATCACCTTTCTCGGCTCGTTGCCGCCGGTCAGCGCCACCACCTTCTCGTCGGCCAGTGCGGCTGCCCTGACCTCCTCCTTGCTGGCGTCCGTCGCGACGGTGATCCGGGCGCGGACCTTGCCGTTGACCTGGATCGGGTACTCGAACGTGTCCTCGACCAGGTACTTCTCGTCCGCCACCGGGAACGGGCCGTGGGCCAGGGACTCCTCGTGGCCCAGGCGCGACCACAGCTCCTCGGCGACGTGCGGGCACAGCGGCCCCACCATCAGGACCATGGCCTCCACCACCGACCGGGGCGCGGGCTTCGCGCCGTACGCCTTCGTCACGTGGTTGTTCAGCTCGATCAGCTTCGCGCCCGCCGTGTTGAAGCGCATGTTCGCGTAGTCGG
Source organism: Actinophytocola oryzae (assembly GCF_004364325.1). Classification (GTDB taxonomy): domain Bacteria; phylum Actinomycetota; class Actinomycetes; order Mycobacteriales; family Pseudonocardiaceae; genus Actinophytocola; species Actinophytocola oryzae. Next base: position 145,839 of record NZ_SOCP01000006.1, read on the forward strand.
CGTGCACGCCGGCGATCGCCTTGTTCAGTGCGCGCAGGGTCGTCTCGTCCGGGTCCTCGTCGCTGACCAGGACCGCGCCGGAGGCCTCGTCCACCACGTTGCGCCACAGGCGCTGCAGGAACCGCTGCGCGCCGACGACGTCCTTGGTCGCCCACGGGCGGGACACGTCCATCGGGCCCATGGACATCTCGTAGAACCGGAACGTGTCGGCGCCGTACTGCTCGCACATCTCGTCCGGCGTGACGACGTTCTTCAGGCTCTTGCCCATCTTCCCGTACTCCTGGCGGACCTCCTGGTCCTCCCAGAAGAACCTGCCCTCCCGCTCGACGACCTCCTCGGCCGGGACGTACACCCCGCGCGGGTCGACGTAGGCGTAGGCCTGGATGTAGCCCTGGTTGAACAGCCGCCGGTAGGGCTCCTTCGCCGAGACGTGGCCCAGGTCGAACAGCACCTTCTGCCAGAACCGCGAGTACAGCAGGTGCAGCACCGCGTGCTCGATGCCGCCGATGTACAGGTCCACCCCGCCCGGGTCCTGCGCGCCGTGGATCTCCGGGCGCGGGCCCAGCCAGTAGCGTTCGTTCTCGGGCTCGCAGATGCGCTCGGCGTTGGTCGGGTCCACGTACCGCAGCTGGTACCAGCTCGAACCCGCCCACTGCGGCATCACGTTCGCGTCGCGGCGGTAGCGCTTGACACCGTCACCCAGGTCCAGGTCGACGTCGATCCACTCGGTGGCACGCAGCAGCGGCGGCGACGGCTCCGAGTCGGCGTCCTCCGGGTCGAACGTCCTCGGTGAGTAGTCGTCGACCTCGGGCAGCTCGACCGGCAGCAGGTGCTCCGGGATCGCGTGCGGCAGACCATCCTCGTCGAACACGATCGGAAACGGTTCACCCCAGTAGCGCTGCCGTGCGAACAGCCAGTCACGCAGCTTGTACTGCAGCCTGCCCTCGCCGTGGCCGTTCTGCTCCAGCCAGGTGATGATCGTCTTCTTGGCCTCGGCGACGTCCATGCCGTCCAGGAACGCAGAGTTCATGGCCGGTCCGTCGCCGGTGAACGCCTCGCCGTCGAACCCCTCGGTCGGCCGGACCGTGCGGATGATGTCCAGGCCGAACACCTTCGCGAAGTCCCAGTCGCGCTGGTCCTGGCCGGGCACCGCCATGATCGCGCCGGTGCCGTACCCCATCAGGACGTAGTCGGCGATGAACACCGGGATCTTCGCGCCGTTGGCGGGGTTCGTCGCGTGCACGCCGACGAAGACACCCGTCTTCACCTTGTTCTCCTGGCGGTCCAGCTCGGACTTGCGCGACGCGGCCAGCCGGTAGGCGGCGACGGCGTCCTTCGGCGTCGCGTGCCCGCCGGTCCAGGAGTCGTCGACGCCCGCGGGCCACGCGTCGGGCACCAGCCGGTCGACCAGGTGGTGTTCCGGCGCCAGCACCATGTACGTCGCGCCGAACACGGTGTCCGGACGAGTCGTGAACACCTCGATGGCGTCGTCGGCGACCGGGAACCGGATGTGCGCGCCGGAGGAGCGGCCGATCCAGTTGCGCTGCATGGTCTTGACCTGGTCGGACCACTCCAGCAGGTCCAGGTCGTCGACCAGGCGGTCGGCGTAGGCGGTGATCCGCATCATCCACTGGCGCAGGTTCTTGCGGAACACGGGGAAGTTCCCGCGCTCGCTGCGCCCGTCGGCGGTGACCTCCTCGTTGGCCACGACCGTGCCCAGGCCGGGACACCAGTTGACCGGCGCCTCGGACAGGTACACCAGGCGGTACGAGTCGATGATCCTGCGCTGCTCGACATGGCTCAGGTCCGCCCACGCCCTGCCGTCGGCCGTGGCGCGCTCGCCGCTCGCGAACTGCGCCTCCAGCTCGCTGATCGGCCGGGCCCTGTCCTGCGCCTCGTCGTACCAGGAGTTGAAGATCTGCAGGAAGATCCACTGGGTCCAGCGGTAGTAGGTCAGGTCGGTCGTGCTGATCCGGCGCCGCTCGTCATGCCCCAGCCCCAGCCTGCGGATCTGCGTCAGGTACCTGGAGATGTTCTCCTCGGTGGTCTTGCGCGGGTGCTGGCCAGTGCGCACCGCGTACTGCTCGGCGGGCAGGCCGAACGCGTCGAAGCCCATGGTGTGCAGCACGTTGCGCCCGGTCATCCGGTGGTACCTGGCGAAGACGTCCGTGCCGATGAAGCCCAGCGGGTGCCCGACGTGCAGCCCAGCGCCGGACGGGTACGGGAACATGTCCTGGACGAACAGCTTGTCGTCGGGCACGTCTCCCTTCAGCGGCCCGGCCGGGTTCGGCGCCTCGAACGTCCCGCGCTCGTGCCACCGTTCCTGCCAGCGCGCCTCGATGGTGTTGGCCAGCGCGGCCGTGTAGCGATGTGTCGGCACTGCGTCCGTGGCCTCGTCACTCATCGCTGGTCCCTCCCTGGTTGCTCTGCTCCGAACACAAAAAACCCCTCTGCCCGATGGCACGAGGGGTTGCCGCACTGACCTCCTGGTCGGTGGGTCAGCGCGGCCGGCTAAGGAGCAGGCGTCCGGCGCTCATATCACCAGTCTATCGCGTACGCCAATGCCGTTTTCACCCCGCCGGACGCGCCAGGTGGCGGTCGACGAGCGGCTGCTCGCGTTCCTGGCCGAGGTCGACCCCAACGGGTGACCTACCATCGGTCCGTGTCTGTCATCGCGCTCGTGGTGCTCGTCGTCGGACTGTTCGTCGCCGCGGTCGGCGTGCTCGGCTTCCTCGAGCGGTTGCCGCGCAACCGGTTCGGTGGGGTGCGGACGCCCGCGACCCTCCGCGACGACGAGACGTTCCGGGTCGGGAACAAGGTCGCGGGCCTGCCCATCGCCGTCGGTGGCGTGGTCGGGATCCTCGGTGGCGTGGCCGGGCTCGCGATGACGGGTGTCGCCGCGGTCGTCGTCGTCGTGATCGCCCTCGTCGGGACCGTCGGCATCGCCGCCGCAGGCGGGGTGCTGGGGCACCGGGCCGCCGAGGCGGTGCCCGAGCCGGCGCCGGAGCTGCCTGCCGGGTGTGCGGGCTGTCAGTGCGGCGGGTGCGGCATCACCAGGTCAGTTGGTGCGAACGTCGCCGGGGTGGGTGGCGAGTAGCGCCAGCGGCATTCCCTGGCGCCTCAGCACCCGACCCCACAGGTCGCGGTCGGCGGGCGCGAGGACGTCGCTCGGCAGTGCCGGGACCACGATCCAGTCGCCGCGCTCTATCTCCCCGGCCACCTGGCCGACGTCCCAGCCCGCGTAGCCCGCGAACACACGCAGGCCGCGGAACTTGGGCACCAGCGCCTCGGGGTCCGCGTCGAGGTCCACCAGCGCCACCGGTCCCCGGACGCCGATCAGGCCCTTGACGCCCGCGGCCTCCTCGCCGGTGCGCATGGCGGCCAGGCACAGCGCCGTCTTCTGGTCGACCGGTCCGCCCACGAACACCGAGCCGGGATTGGACACGTGCGGACCCCAGTTGGGCAGCACGTCGTCCACCGGCACCTCGCTCGGGCGGTTGAGCACAACACCAAGTGTCCCCTCGCCGCGGTGGTCGATGACGAACACGACCGTGCGGCGGAAGTTGGCGTCGGTGAGGCTGGGCGCCGCCACGAGCAGCGTGCCCGGCTCGACAGCCGCGTCGGGAGCGTCGGATCGCACGGTCACATGATCCCATCCGTCGATGCTGAATCCAGCAGCACTTGGCCACTTGGGGAACAATCCTCCACGCCCCCTCGTTGCAGGGGGTGGCCGGACACCATTGTGTCCCCCGGGCTCAACCAGAATCGCCTTCGTGGAATACCGCTCGGCTGGAGCCACGTCGTGCCAACCGCCGTGAGGCGACCTGGTGGACGGCCTCACTCGGGGCGAGCTGCGTTCGCGTTCCGCGAACCAGCTCGCTCCGAGGTTCTCCTGGGGGTGCAACCCCCGGACCCCGCCCGGCGGGCTTCGCCCCCGGACCCCCGACCCGCATCGGTCCAGGTAACTGGTCACCCGCCGTTTCGGGATCTTTACCTCGTTCGCCGTAGGCTGATCCTTCGTGAGCGAGACGGCGGAGCGACCTCCGCAGGCGGCACAGGACTCCCATCACAGCCGGATCGGGGCCAGGAAGCTCCTTGCCTTCGAGGGGTTCCGCCGTTTGCTGTTCAGCCGGTTCTCCTCACAGTGGGGTGACGGACTCTTCCAGACCGGCCTCGCCGGGGCCGTCGTCTTCAACCCGGAACGCGCCGTGTCGCCGCCGGAGATCGCCGCCGGGTTCGTCGTGCTCCTCCTGCCCTACTCGATCATCGGGCCCTTCGCGGGCGCCCTGCTCGACCGCTGGGACCGGCGCCGGGTGCTCGTCGCGGCCAACATCCTGCGCGGGATCCTGATCCTGATCTCGGCCGCCGCCGTGGCCACCGGGGTGGGCGGGTTCCCGATCCTGCTCCTCGCCCTCGTCGTCATCGGGATCAGCCGGTTCGTCGGCGCCGGGCTCTCCGCCTCGCTGCCACACGTCGTGCCCGTGCCCAACCTCGTGGAGGCCAACGCGCTGTCGGTCACGCTCGGCGCGGTCATCTCCGTGATCGGCGGCGGCTGCGCGGTCGGGCTCCGCGCGGTGTTCGGCGACGACAACGTCGGCTCCGGGCTCACCACCGCCGTCGCCGTCATCGGGTCGGGGCTCGCGGCCTGGCTCGCCGGGCGCTTCGCACGCGGCGCGCTCGGACCGGACAAGGTGGTCGAACCGGCCACCGCGCTCGCCGCCGTGGCCAACGGGCTCTTCGACGGCGGGCGCGTCGCCGCCCGCACCCCGAGCGTCGCCGCCGGGTTCTGCGCACTCCTCGCCCACCGGGCCTCGTTCGGCATCTCACTGCTGCTGACCGTCATCCTGATGCGCTACAGCTTCGAGGACTGGGGGCCCGTCAAGGCCGGCCTGCCCGGCCTCGGCGTCGTGCTCGGCGCGGGCGGGCTCGGCATCTTCGTCGCGGGCCTCACCACCGCACGGCTCGTGACCGGTCTCGGCCGCAAGCGGACCGTCTTCTTCGCGCTCGGCGCCGCCGCGCTCAGCCAGTTCGGGCTCGGCCTGCCGATGACGCTGCCGACCACGCTGCTCGCCGCGTTCCTCATCGCCTACACCGGCCAGGTCGTGAAACTCTGCGTCGACGCGGCCGTGCAGCGCGACATCGGCGACGAGACCCGAGGCCGGGTGTTCGCCCTCTACGACATGCTGTTCAACATCACGCAAGCGCTTGCGGTGGCCATCGCGGCGACCGTGATCCCGGCCAACGGCGAGTCGGTCGGCCTGATCATCGCGGCGACCCTCATCTACCTGGCCGGGATCACCGGCTTGGAGGTGGTCAGTCGCCGGTCGGCGTGATGCCCTCGTTCTCGGCCCACTTGCGCAGCTCGGCGATCGCGTCGTCGTGCTCCAGCGGGCCACGGTCCAGCCGCAGCTCCTTCAGGTAACGCCACGCCCTGCCGACCAGCGGGCCGGGCGGCAGCCCGAGCAGACGCATGATCTCGTTGCCGTCCAGGTCGGGCCGCACCCGCGCCAGGTCCTCCTCGGCGGCGATCCGCGAGATCCGCGTCTCGAGGTCGTCGTACGTCCGCTGGAGAGCCGCCGCCTTGCGCCGGTTGCGGGTCGTGCAGTCGGCACGCACCAACTTGTGCAGCCTCGGGAGCAGGGGACCGGCGTCCGTCACGTACCGCCGCACCGCCGAGTCCGTCCACTCGCCCTTGCCGTAGCCGTGGAAGCGCAGGTGGAGGTACACGAGCTGGGCGACCTCCTCGATGACGTCCTTCGAGTACCGCAACGCGCGCAAACGTTTGCGGACCATCTTGGCGCCCACGACCTCGTGGTGGTGGAAGCTCACCCCGCCACCCTCGACGAACCGGCGCGTCGCCGGCTTGCCGATGTCGTGCAGCAACGCCGCGAGCCGCAGCACGAGGTCCGGCTCGGTGTCCGGCTCCTCCAGGTCGACCGCCTGGTCCAGCACCACCAGCGAGTGCTGGTAGACGTCCTTGTGCTGGTGGTGCTCGTCGATCTCCAGCCGCATGGCGGGCACCTCGGGCAACACGATCTCCGCGAGCCCCGTGTCGACCATCAGCTCCAGACCCCGCCTGGGGAACCTCCCGCACAGCAGCTTGGACAGCTCGACCTGGACCCGCTCCGCGGTGATCCGCTCCAGCTGACCCGCCATGTCCCCGATCGCGTCGAGCACGCGTGGCGCGACGTCGAACCCGAGCTGGCTCACGAACCGGACCGCGCGCATCATCCGCAGCGGGTCGTCGTTGAACGACTCCTGCGGCGTCGCCGGCGTGTCCAGGATCCGCTTCCGCAGCGCCGCCCTGCCGTCGTGCGGGTCGACCAGCTTCCTCGTCGCCAGGTCGATGGCCATGGCATTGACGGTGAAGTCCCGCCGGACCAGGTCCTCCTCGATGGAGGATCCGAACCGGACCTCGGGGTTGCGGCTCATGCGGTCGTAGGCGTCAGTCCGGAACGTGGTGATCTCCACGGTCGCACCGCGTTTCGAGGCACCCATGGTGCCGAACGCGATGCCCGTGTCCCAGATGGCGTCCGCCCATCCGGTCAGGAGCTCCCGCACCCGCTCGGGCCGCGCGTCGGTCGCGAAGTCGAAGTCGTTGCCCAGTCTGCCCAGCAGGGCGTCCCGGACCGTGCCGCCGACGAGGTACAGCTGGTGGCCCGCCTGGGCGAAGCGGGAGCCGAGCTCTTCGGCCACGGGGAAGCGCACCTGCTCCTCCGTTTCGCGGTTGCGGGCGTCGATGGTCTGGAGTTCGGACACGATGAACCAGCGTAACTGCCCTGATCGGGCAACCCGGACGCCATACCGGCATTACGATCGCGAACATGCCCCAGTCGTCCGGGAGGTCGCGTGGCGCCCGAGCCGGACGCCGCGGCAGGCGGCGCGGGCGGAAGATGGCCGCGGTCGACGAGACCTCCGCCGGTGGCGTGGTGATCAACGTCGCCCAGGACAAGGTCGTGCTGATCGGCAGGCTGGACCGACGCGGACGGCTCCTGTGGTCACTGCCGAAAGGGCACATCGAGGCGGGTGAGACCCCCGAGATGACCGCCGTTCGGGAGGTCGGGGAAGAGACCGGCATCGTCGGCGAGATAATTCGACCGCTCGGCACCATCGACTACTGGTTCGTCGCGGAGCGCCGCAGGATCCACAAGACCGTGCACCACTTCCTGATGGTGGAGCGCGGCGGCGACCTCTCGGACGAGGACGTCGAGGTGACCGAGGTCGGCTGGGTGGCACTCGACGAGCTGGAGGACCGGCTCGCCTACGCCGACGAGCGTCGCCTGGTCCGCAAGGCGCTCGAGCTGCTCGAGGTGACCACGAACAAGCAGGACCTGCCGGTAGAGGCTGACGGAGGCTGACCGACGATGACCTGGGGCTGGCGGCTGGGTGGGACCCTTGTGGTGTCCGGACTGCTCGCACTGTCCGCGCCCGTGGCGACCGCCGCGCAGCCCATCGGGCAGCCCGTGCCGCCGGTCGGCGACACGCAGTCGTCGATGTCCCTCCAGGTCACGAGCCTGACGCCGAGGATCGTCACCGCGGGCACGGGGACCGTCACGGTCGAGGGCAAGGTCACCAACACCGGTGACCGGCGGATCGACCAGATCCGCGTGCGCCTCCAGCGCGGCGACGCCATGGACTCGGACAAGGCGCTGCGGGACATCCAGGGCCAGAACACCGACGTCGCCATCGGCGGCTTCCAGAACATCGGCAAGACGCTGGAGCCGGGGGACAGCACGGAGGTGTCGGTCAGCATCGCCGTCACCGGCGACCGGGGCACCCTGCGGATCACCGAGCCGGGCGTCTACCCGCTGCTCGTCAACGTGAACGGCCGGCCGGACTTCAGCTCGCAGGCCCGCCTCGCCGCCGTGTCCGTCCCGCTGCCGGTGATGTCCGTGCCGGGTGGCTCGGCGGCGAGCCCCAAGCCAGGTCCGCCGGAGGTCTCGCTCCTGTGGCCGCTGCTCGACGAGCGACCCCGCCAGCTGCCCTCCTCGGACGGCACGACCACGCTGCTCGCCGACGACGACCTCGCCGACTCCCTCGCCGTCGGTGGCAGGCTGTTCAACCTGGTCAACGCCGTGCGGACGGCGACGGCGACCGACACCGAGCTGCTGCGGTCGATCTGCTTCGTGATCGACCCGGACCTGCTGGCGACCGTGGTCGGGATGACCAGGCCCTACCAGGTCCAGGTGGCGAACGGCCCGGCCACCGCGGGCAGGGGGGAGCAGGCGGCGACCGACTGGCTGGAGCGGGTCCGCGAGCTGGCCAGGGGCCACTGCGTGGTCGCCGTCCCGTACGCGGACGCCGACCTGGTCGCGCTCTCCCGCGCGGGTGCGGTCGACCTGGCCCAGCTCGCGCTCGCCGGCGCGTCGATCGTGAACGAGCAGCTCGGCGTCCAGCCGATGAAGAACGTCTACTGGCCCGCGGGCGGTTCCTTCGACCAGCGCACGCTCCTCGACCTCGCCAACGTCGGCTCGGCGACCGTGCTGGCCGACCCGGCCCACCTCCAGCGGGTCGAGGGCCGCGCGCCGTACACGGTCAACGGCTCCCCGACCGCAAACCCGATCCGCGCCCTGCCGGTCGACTCGCTCATCTCGGACGCGCTCGCGACCGGCACACCCGCGCCGGACACGGACGCCACTGGCGGCTCGGTGCAGAACGGGCTCGCCGCGCTCGCCTACCGCGCCGCGTTCGACCGCCGCGACGGCGGCCAGGTGCTGATCGCGCCGCCGAGGCGCTGGCTCGCCTCCAGCACCGAGCTCGACCAGTTCCTCGCGCTGACCAGGCAGCTGATCGACGACGGCTTCGTCACCGCGCTGCCGCTCGAGCAGCTCGTCGCCGCGCCGGACGGCGGCACCGTCGAGACCCTCGCGTTCACCCCGCAGGACAGTGCGCAGGAGATCCCGACGCAGGTCACCGCCGAGGTGATGCGGATCAACGCGACCAAGCGGGACCTGCTCGACGCGATGGCCGACGACAACACCAACAGCGTCGATCCCGCCGACCTGCTCACGCCCATCCAGTACGGCCTGCTGCGCGCGGTGTCGACGGCCTGGCGCGGCCACGTCCAGGAGGCGACCGAGACGGTCGGCTTCATGGAGGGCCGGCTCGACGGGCTGCGCGACGTGGTCGTGGTGAACGACCCGGCCCGGCCGCTGTCGCTCGCCTCCGGCGACAGCCCCATCCCGATCCGCGTCTACAACGGGCTGCCGGTCACGATCGTGGTCCGCGTCAACATGAGCCCCGTGCTGGGGCTGCGCACGGAGGCGATCCAGGACATCCGGATCCCACCGCTGTCCTCGACGCAGCGCTACATTCCGGCCGAGGTCAGCAGGTCGGGCCGCTTCAGCGTGGACATCCGGCTGACCACGCCGGGGGGCACCCCGCTCGGCAAGACGGTCCGGCTGGAGCTCAACTCGACCTCGTACGGCATCATCAGCGTTGCCGTGACCGGTACCGCCGGCGCGGTGCTCGTGCTGCTCGTCGGCTTCCGGATCTTCCGGCGGGTCAGGGCGGCGCGGGCGGGCGAGGCGGCGGGAACGGGGTCGGGTGAGGAGATCGTTGAGCCGTAGCGGTACTACCCAGCATCTGCCTGGGCCACGACAATCACGGACCGTGGACGGCCCATCGCAGCAGAAGCCGCCGTCGCTCGCCAAGGCGAGCGGCTCGATGGCGATCGCGACGCTCGTCAGCCGGATCACGGGCTTCCTGTGGAAGATCCAGCTGGCCTGGGTGGCGGGCCTGACGGTCGTCAACGACTCGTTCACGGTGGCCAACACGCTGCCGAACATCGTCTACGAGCTGCTGCTCGGCGGCGTGCTCGCAAGCGTTGTCGTGCCGCTGCTGGTCCGCGCGCAGGACGACCCGGACGGCGGCAGGGAGTACACGAACCGGCTGCTGACCGTGGGCATGACCATGCTGGCGGCAGGCACGGTCGTGGCGGTCGCGCTGGCGCCGCTGTTCACCCGGCTGTACATGGACGACTCGACCGGCCAGGCCAACTCCGAGCTGGCCACCGCGTTCGCCTACCTGCTCCTGCCGGAGATCGTGTTCTACGGCCTGTTCGCGTTGCTGTCCGCGGTCCTGCAGGCCAAGCACGTGTTCGGCCCGACGGCGTGGGCGCCGGTGATCAACAACGTGGTGATCATGCTCACGATCGGCGCCTACGCGGTCGTGCCCGGCGAGATCTCGCTCAACCCGGTCCGCATGGGCGACACCAAGCTGCTGGTCCTCGGCATCGGCGTCACGCTCGGGATTGCCGTGCAGGCGCTCGTGCTCCTGCCCGCGCTCCGGCGCACCGGGTTCCGGTTCCGCTGGACCTGGGGGCTCGACTCCCGGCTCAGGGAGTTCGGCGGGCTCGCGCTGTGGATCCTCGGCTACGTCGGGATCAGCCAGATCGGCATGGTGATCACGACCAGGGTGCTGACCGCGGGGGCGTCCGGCGGCGCCTCGATCTACTCGAACGCGTGGCTGCTGTTCCAGCTGCCGTACGGAGTCATCGGCGTGTCGCTGCTGACCGCGATCATGCCGAGGCTCTCGCGGGCCGCGGCGGACGGCGACACCGGCAAGCTGATCGACGACCTGTCGCTCGGCAGCAGGCTGTCCACGGTCATGCTCGTGCCGATCAGCGCCATCCTGACGATCGCGGGGTCGGCCACCGGCGTCGCGTTGTTCAGCCACGGCAACGCGGGGGTGGCCGACGCGGAGCGGCTCGGCACGGCACTCGCGTTCTCGGCGTTCGGGATCCTGCCGTACGCACTGGTCATGCTGCAGCTGCGGGTGTTCTACGCGATGAAGGACGCGCGGACGCCGACGCTGATCATGGTCGTGATGACGGCGGTCAAGATCCCGCTGATGTACCTCGCCGCCGCGCGCCTGAACCCGGAGGACGTGGTGATCGGCGTGATGCTGGTCAACGCGCTCTCGTTCGTGGTCGGCGCGGTGCTCGGGCAGATGTGGCTGTGGGTCCGGCTCGGCAGGCTGCAGAGCATGCGGGTGGTCAAGGTGATCTTCCAGACGGTCGTGGCGGGCGCGCTCGGCGTCGCCGCCGCGGTCGGCGCCACCTACCTGCTGCACGCCGTCGTGTCGGACGGCGTCGGGCCGAAGATCACCGCCTGGCTCGACCTGATCACGCAGGGTCTCGTGACGACGGTGGTCGCGTTCGGCCTGCTCGCGGTGTTCCGCGTGCCCGAGCTGCAGCCCGCCGTCGCGCGAATCACGCGCCTGGTCCGTCGTGGGTAGCAGGCAACGACAGGACTAACCGGCCCGAGTCACGTAGGCTCACTGACACCGGCAAGTATCGAAGTGACCGCCTGGGGGGCTGTGGGCGCTGGGGCGGGGAGAGAGCAGTGGTCACCAGACGAACCGAGTCAATGACCGGCGAGCTGAGCCCCGGTGGCGAGTCCGGCGGGGATGGTTTTCTGCTGCCCGGCGCCGTGATCGGCGACGGCCGGTACCGCCTGCTCGCCCAGTTCGGCCACGACCTCAGGGCTGACGCACACCTGTGGCGCGCCCGCGACGGGCAGCTGCGCCGTGACGTCGCGCTCACCGTGCTCCTCGGCGAGGCGGACAACGGCCCCAAGGCCCAGGCGGCCAGGCGCACGCTCGAACGCGCGGCCCACGCGGCCGGGTTCGCCCATCCAGCGATGGCGCGGGTCCTCGACGTGCTGAGCCTCGGCAACGGCGTGGCACCCGGCGAGGGCCTGCTCGGCATCATCGTCGCGGACTGGTCCGTCGGCACCGACCTGGTCGACATCATCGCCGAGCACCCGCTGCCCCCCGCCAACGCGGCCAGGCTGCTCGAACCACTCGCGTCCGCCGTCGAGCGCGCCCACCACGCCGGCCTCGTGCTCGGCGTCGACCACCCGCAGCGCATCCGGGTCACCCCGGACGGCCTGCTCCGCCTCGCGTTCCCCGGCCCGCTGCCGGGGGCCGTGCCGCGTGACGACGTCAAGGGCCTCGGCGCGATCCTGTACCTGCTGCTGACCGGCCGCTGGCCGCTGCCGGGCGGTCCCGAGAGCATCCCCACCGCGCCGGTCACGCCGGACGGCACGATCGTGCCGCCGAACGTGCTGTCCGGCTACATCCCGGACAGCCTGTCCACGGTCGCGATCCGCAGCCTCGAGGACACCCAGATCGGCGGCATCCACACCAGCGCCACGCTGCTCGCGGTGCTCGAGCAGGCGGTGGAGTCCGCCGAGCAGACCGAGTTCCTCGGCCCGGTCTCGCGGCCGGTCGACGAGGACACCGAGGCGGTGTGGACGACACGCCCGCCGGTCCGGGACCACAACCGCAGGCGCAAGCTGGCCATCGGCGTCACCGCCCTGGCCATCGCCGTGGTCGGCATCCTGGCCTGGCTCGGCACGATGCTCATCGACTTCTTCGGCGACGACGGCGGCAGTGCGGCCGACACCGTGGTCGTCGAGCAGCCGACGGGGTCCAACGGTGAGACCCCGCCGCCGTCACCCAAGCCTGCGGGCCCGATCAAGCCGGCCTCGATCGAGGTCTTCAACGTCGGTGGCACCCCGGACAACCCCCGCCGTGCGGGCATGGCCACGGACGACGACCCGGGCACGGAGTGGAAGACCGACACCTACAAGCAGCAGTTCCCCACGCTGAAGCCGGGGGTGGGCCTGATCGCGTCGTACACGGAGGCCGTCCGGTTCGCGTCCGTGGTGATCGACTCGCCGAGCCCGAACACCGTCGTGCAGATCCGCAGCGCGTCGTCGCCGAAGCCGGAGCTGGACGACACGAAGGTGATCGGGGAGGCCACGCTGCAGGGCGGCAGGACCGAGATCAAGCTGGCCAACGCGGAGCCGACCCAGTACCTGCTGGTCTGGATCACCAAGCTGGGTGACGGCAACGTGACCGCCATCGGCGACCTCCAGTTCATCCGCGCGGAGTGACCGTGCCGGGAGTGTCGGCGGCCACACCGCGAATGGGTGAAAGCGCGACCGATATCCTCATCCCGTGACCACCGCTGCCAGCTCGGACGCCGACCTCATCGCGGCACACGCCGCGGGGGACCCGCGTGCCTTCGGGGAGTTGGTCCGCCGGCACCGGGATCGGATGTGGGCGGTCGCCCTGCGCACGCTCCGAGATCCGGAGGAGGCCTCCGACGCGTTACAGGAGGCCTTCATCTCCGCGTTCCGAGCGGCGAGCTCGTTCCGGGCCGAGTCGCAGGTGACGACCTGGCTGCACCGGATCGTGGTGAACGCGTGCCTCGACCGGGTGCGCCGCAGGCAGGCCAGGCCGACCGTGCCGCTACCGGAGACCGGACCGGGTGAGCCTGCCGCCCCGCGTGACTCGATGTCGGAGCGGGAGACCAGGCTCGTCGTGCAGAAGGCGCTCCACCAGCTCTCCGAGGACCAACGGGTGCCGATCGTGCTGGTCGACGTCGAGGGTTACTCGGTGGCCGAGACCGCCAAGATGCTCGGTATCGCGGAAGGCACCGTGAAGAGCAGGTGCGCACGTGGTCGGGCGAAGCTGGCCAAAGTTCTCGGCCATCTTCGGAACCCCGATGCAGATGCGAACGTCCCAGATGGCGCAGTTGACAGGCGGGATGTGCCGGTACGGCGCCACGGGGAGGGACGATGACGGACAGCACCAGAGGGCCGGGGGCAGCACCCCGGCAGCCGTGGTCTGTCGACGTGCTCGCCGACCTGCACGCGGGGGCTCTGGACGCCAGGCAGTCCGCGGCCCTGTGGGCGCAGGTCAACCACGACCCCGACGCGCAGGCCGTGCTCGCCGCGCTGGACGGCGTCAAACGCGACCTCGACCTGCTTGGTGACGCGCCCGTCGAGCCCATGCCTGCGCACTTCGCGGCCCAGCTCGACGCCGCGATCGCCGCGGAGGCGGCCAAGACCCGACCGACGTCGGCGCCACCCGGCGCGGCGCCCGTGGTCGACATGGCCGACGCCCGACGCAGGCGCAACCGCAGGATGGGATGGGCCGCGGGGGTGCTGACCATCGCGGCGGCCGCCGTCGCGGTCACGTTCGTCGCCCTGCCGGGGGACCAGACCAGCGGCACGCCGCAGGCCGGCAACGCGAACACCCAGGTCCAGCCGAACGACGAGCCGCCGGTGAACGGCGAACCCTCGATCTCGGACCTGCAGGGGCACGAGGACTACGGCCCGCTCGACACCGAGGACGGGCTCAAGTCCTGCCTCTCCGACCACGGCATCGAGAAGCCGCAGGTCATGGGCGCGCGTGAGGTGGCGCTGGACGGCACCGACGGTGTCGCCGCCCTGCTCGCGGGCGGCCAGGACGGCCACCGGTTCCGGCTCGTGATCGTCGACCCGGACTGCACGAAGATCGTGTCGGACACCTCGCTCGGCTGAGCGGACAGGTACCTGACCGCGTGCGGGACTCGCCTCCCGCACGCGGTCTTTTAGTGTGTCGGTGGCGTGTGACCGGTCACTCCGCCCGGGTGGAACAACCGGCACCTACGATCGTGTTACAGGAATGCGCACTGGCGAGCGCTCTGCTTCGGAGGTCAGATGTCCGGGAACGTCAAGGACGTGATCATCGTCGGGTCCGGCCCGGCGGGTTACACAGCTGCCGTGTACGCGGCTCGTGCCCAGCTGGCACCGCTGGTGTTCGAAGGGACGCAGTTCGGTGGCGCGCTGATGACGACCACCGAGGTGGAGAACTACCCGGGCTTCCGCGACGGCATCATGGGGCCCGACCTCATGGAGCAGATGCGGGCGCAGGCCGAGCGGTTCGGCGCCGACCTCCGCGCGGAGGACGTCGAGTCGGTCGAGCTCGACGGCCCGGTCAAGTACGTCACCTCGAACGGCACGCGGTACGCGGCGAAGTCGGTCATCCTCGCGATGGGTGCCGCGGCCCGCTACCTGCACGTGCCGGGTGAGCAGGAGCTGCTCGGGCACGGCGTGTCCGCGTGTGCCACCTGTGACGGGTTCTTCTTCCGCGACCAGAACATCGCCGTGGTGGGTGGCGGCGACTCCGCGATGGAGGAGGCCACCTTCCTGACGAAGTTCGCCAGGTCGGTGACGATCGTCCACCGACGCCAGGAGTTCAGGGCGTCGCGGATCATGCTGGAGCGCGCGAAGGCGAACGAGAAGATCCGCTGGCAGCTCGACTCCGAGGTCCTGGAGGTCCTCGGGGAGGGCAACGTCTCCGGCATGCGGCTGCGGAGCACGGTGACCGGCGAGGAGTCCACGCTGGACGTGACCGGCGTGTTCATGGCCATCGGGCACGACCCGCGCAGTGAGCTCGTCAAGGGTCAGGTCGAGCTGGACGACGACGGGTACGTCCGGGTGAAGCCGCAGTCCACGTACACGAACCTCGACGGCGTGTTCGCCGCGGGGGACCTGGTCGACCGGACCTACCGGCAGGCCATCACGGCCGCCGGGTCGGGCTGTTCGGCCGCGATCGACGCCGAGCGCTGGCTCGCGGAGCACGGTGAGGCCAAGGCCCAGGTGGCACCGGAACTGGTCGGCGGCGGGTACGCCCCGACTGACAACTGAAGGAGAGAACATGGCCGGAAACACCGTGGAAGTGACGGACGCGTCGTTCAACGAGGCTGTCCTCAACAGCGACAAGCCGGTGCTGGTGGACTTCTGGGCGACCTGGTGCGGGCCGTGCCGGATGGTCGCGCCGGTGCTCGAGGAGCTGGCGGCAGAACACAAGGACAAGATCACGGTCGCGAAGCTGGACGTGGACGCGAACCCCACGACCGCGCGTGACTACCAGGTCCTGTCCATCCCCACGCTGATGGTCTTCAAGGGCGGCGAGAAGGTCAAGGAGATCGTCGGGGCACGCCCGAAGGCGGCGCTGGTCAACGACCTGGCCGACTTTCTGTCCTGACACGAAACCGTTATGCGGCGCACACCGTCTGGTGGGTGTGCGCCGCTTGGCGTATAGAGAGTTACTACACCGGCGCTGGCGTGACCCTGCGCGCCGACTGGAGGACGGCAGGGCACAATAGTGGACTAGCAGCCCTGCTGCGACAGGTATGGCAAATTTGCGCCGACTCGGGTCGGTGCCCGACCCGAGCGAGGGGTGCATGCGGGTACTCCGCCGCGGTGACACCGGACCGGCTGTAGCCGAGATCCGTGCGATACTCGCAGGGCTTGGCCTGCTTCAGGTTGACCCGTCCGCCCCAGCGGCGACGGCGGTGTACGACGCGATCGTCGAGCACGCCGTGAGCACCTTCCAGCAGCAGCGCGGGCTGATCACCGACGGTTTCGTCGGCCCCGCCACCTATCGCGCGTTGAAGGACGCCACCTACCAGCTGGGCGCCCGGCCGTTGGCGTACCTGGTGTCGTCGCCGATCAGCGGGGACGACGTGCTGACTCTGCAGGACCGCCTGCTGGAGCTCGGTTACGACGCGGGCCGCCCCAACGGCGTGTTCGGCGCGCAGACCGAGGCCGCACTGCGGACGTTCCAGCGGGACTACGGCATGACCGTGGACGGCATCTGCGGTGCCGAGACCGTGCGGGCACTGCGCCAGCTGTCGCCGAGGGCCCGAGGCGGCTCGCCCGTGCTGCTGCGTGAGCAGGAGCGGGTCCGCAAGGCCGGGCCCCGGTTGCGGGGCAAGCGGATCATCATCGACCCCGGCCACGGCGGCGAGGACACAGGTGTGTCGGTGGCCGGCGTCAACGAGGCCGACCTGGTGTGGGACCTGGCCCGCCGGCTGGAAGGCCGGATGGTCGCGACCGGCATGCAGGCGTTGCTGTCCCGCGGCCCGAACCAGTGCCCGTCCGAGGCCGACCGTGCCCACTTCGCCAACGACGTCGGCGGCGACCTGTTCCTGTCGCTGCACTCCGACGCGAACCGTTCGCAGCTGGCCCAGGGCGTGGCGAGCTTCCACTTCGGCACGATCACCGGCAACACGTCGACCATCGGGGAGACGCTGGCCGGGTTCATCCAGCGTGAGCTGGTGGTGCGGACCGGCATGCGGGACTGCCGCGCGCACCGCAAGACGTGGGACACCCTGCGCCTGACCAAGTGCCCGGCCGTCCGGGTGGAGATCGGGTACCTGACCAACCAGGACGACCGCCGTCGCCTGTCCGACCCGGCGTTCCGCGACGTGGTGGCCGAGGGCATCGTCGTGGCCGTCAAGCGGCTGTACCTGCTCGGCCAGAACGACCAGCCGACCGGCACCTTCACCTTCGAGGACGTGCTGCGCCACGAGCTGGCCAAGGCCGAGTAAAGATCAATGTTTCACATGAAACAGCCCCCGTGGACCAGGTCCTCGGGGGCTGTTTCGGTCTAGGTGTTCATCCGCTGGAGAGCGGGACTCGCCGTCGACACCGAAACGGTGCCCAGGAGCCTCTCCAGGGCGGCCTCGACGTCTTCCTTCCATCCCAGCGCCGAGCGGAGCTCCAGGCGCAGACGGGGCCAGCGAGGGTGCGGCCTGACGGTCTTGAAGCCGACGCTCAGCAGGAAGTCCGACGGGACGACGCAGGAGACCTCCTCGTCCGGCTTCGCGTCACCGAACGACTCGATGGCCTTCACGCCGCGTCGGGTGAGATCCTTGGCCACCGCCTGGACCAGCATCCGGCCCAGTCCGCCCTGACGGAACTCGGGCAGGACGTAGAAGCCGGTCAGTAGAACGGCGTCCGGGCTGGGGGGCGAAGTGGGGAACGCCGAGGCGCGGGGGACGGCCGTCGGTGGGGCGTACAGCACGAACCCGACCGGTAGCTTGTCGCTGTAGACGATGCGTCCGCAGGAGCCCCACTCGAGCATGACACTGGAGACCCAGGCCTCCTTCTCCAGCTCCGCGGTGCCGAACTCTTCCGCCTGCTCCTTCAGGTGCGGCGCGAGCTCCCAGTACACACACGACCGGCTGTGCTTGGGGAGATCCTCGAGGTTGTCCAGCGTGACGCCAACGACGCGTCGCGACACCTGACCTCCCACCCTGGGCTCCGCGTGAGCCCCTCCCACGTGTGCATCGCCAGGATAAGCCCGGTATCGCCAGGCCGGAACCAGCAAGGGTGAATATCGACCCGGTTACACTCATTCGACTGAGCCAACCGCCACGGAGCGCGCATGTCCCTCGAACCAGCAGGAAGCCGCAGCCTGGACCCCCACCTGCGCCGGTACGCAGCTCGAGCGGCCGGGATGACCGCCTCCGAGGTACGAGCTCTCTTCGCCGTCGCCAGCCGACCCGAGGTGGTCTCCCTGGCAGGCGGCATGCCGAACCTCACGGCGTTGCCGCTGGACACGCTGTCCGCGCAGGTCGCGGACCTGATCACCAAGGACGGACTGGTCGCACTGCAGTACGGCTCCGCCCACGGGCTGCCGGAGCTGCGGGACCAGATCTGCGAGGTGATGGCGCTGGAGCAGATTCGCGCCCACCCGGACGACGTGGTGGTCACCGTCGGCTCGCAGATGGGCCTCGACATGGTGACGCGGATCTTCTGTGATCCTGGTGACGTCGTCATCGCGGAGGGGCCGTCCTACGTCGGTGCGCTCGGCACGTTCGGCGCCTACCAGGCCGATGTCGTGCACGTCGCGATGGACGAGGACGGCCTGGTGCCCGAGGCGTTGCGCGAGGCGCTGGCCACGGCCGAGTCGGCGGGGCGGCGGGTCAAGTTCCTGTACACGATCCCGAACTTCCACAACCCGGCCGGTGTGACGCTGGCCGTGTCCAGGCGCGCGGAGATCCTGGAGATCTGCCGGTCGCACCAGGTGCTGGTGGTCGAGGACAACCCGTACGGCCTGCTCGGCTTCGACGGGCAGACCTATCCGGCGCTGCGGTCGATGGACCCGGACAACGTGGTGTACCTGGGCTCGTTCTCGAAGACGTTCGCCGCGGGCCTTCGGGTCGGCTGGGTGCTGGCACCGCACGCGGTGCGGGAGAAGCTGATGCTGGCCGCGGAGTCGGCCACGCTGTGCCCGCCGACGCTGAACCAGATGATCGTGTCGCGCTACCTCGCGACGCACGACTGGAAGGGCCAGATCAAGTCGTTCCAGTCGGCGTACCGCGACAGACGCGACGCGCTGGTGTCCGGGCTGGAGCAGCACATGCCGGCAGGCTGCTCGTGGACCGTGCCGAAGGGCGGGTTCTTCGTCTGGATGACCGTGCCGGAGGGCGTGGACACGAAGGCGATGCTGCCGAGGGCGGTCACCGCGCGAGTGGCGTACGTGTCCGGCACCGGCTTCTACGCCGACGGCTTCGGCAGCAGGCAGATGCGCCTGTCCTTCTGCTACCCGACGCCGGAGCGCATCTCGGAAGGCGTCCGTCGGCTTGCCGCGGTACTCGCCGCCGAGCTCGACCTCGCGAACACGTTCGGGCCCATCAGCGGGCGGCGTGCGGGTACGGGACCACAGGTTCCCGGCCCGGACATCGCCTAGCGCCAAGAGTCAGTCGTCTGTCCACTGTGCACGGTCGCGGTGGCTGCTGTCCTTCTGTCGAGGAGTGTCCGGTGTCCGATCTCTCCGTGGTGGTGCTCTCCGGTGGTCTCTCGCACGAGCGGGAGGTCTCGCTGCGGTCGGGTCGCAGGCTCTCCGCCGCGTTGCGCTCGGTGGGCCTGACGCTCGACGAGTGGGACGTCGACTCGGCGCTGCTCGACCGGCTGCGCACGCACCGGCCGGACGCGGTCGTGGTGGCACTGCACGGTGTCGAGGGTGAGGGCGGCTCGGTCCAGACGGTGCTGGAGATGTTGGACGTGCCGTACGTGGGCTCCGACTCCCACGCGTGCCGCCGGGCGTGGGACAAGCCGACCGCCAAGACGGAGCTGGCGCGTGCCGGGCTCGCGACGCCGGACTGGGTGGTGCTGCCGCACAGCACGTTCCGGGAGCTGGGTGCCAAGCTCGTGCTCGACGCGATGGTCGAGCGGCTCGGGCTGCCGATGATGCTGAAGCCGGACCAGGGTGGGTCGGCGCTGGGTGCTCAGGTCGTGTGGGACGCGGCGGACCTGCCCGCCGCGATGGTCGGCTGCCTGGCGTACGGGGAGACCGTCCTGGCCGAGCGATACGTCGCCGGGGTCGAGGTGGCGGTCGCGGTCGTCGAGGGCGCCGACGGTCCCGTCGCACTGCCCGCGGTGGAGATCTCCCCGGAGTCCGGGATCTACGACTACACCGCCCGCTACACCGCGGGGCTCACGAACTTCCACCGGCCGGCACGGCTCGACCCGGCCGCAGCGACCGCGGTGGCGGACCTGGCCGTCGAGGCGCATCGGTTGCTCGGGCTGCGGGACGTGTCCCGAACCGACGCGATCGTCGCGCCGGACGGGACCGTCTACTTCCTCGAGGTGAACTCGTCGCCGGGACTGACCGAGACCTCGCTCCTGCCGATGGCGGCAGAGGTCGCGGGGCGCTCTCTTGGCGACATTTACACCGGTCTGATCGAGCGAGCGGTCACTCGCTCTCGGTGATCAGATGCTCTACTCAGAGCCATCGTCACCGTGACATAAAGGGCTAGGGTGATCCCTCATCGGTCTCACGAGTCCGATTTGCCCCATTTTTACCCATCAATTCGACAATACGTTCGAGATCGTCCACTGAGCCGAACTCGACCACGATCTTGCCTTTTCGCTTGCCCAACTCGACCTTCACACGGGTGTCGAAGGCATGTGAGAGGCGGTCGGCGACGTCCTGGAGGCCCGGCGCCTGGATCGGCCTGCGCTGCGGAGCGGTCTTCTGCTTGGCAGGAGCCTGTCCCTTGAGGAGCACGACCGCCTCTTCGGTGGCTCGCACCGACAGTCCTTCGGCAACGATGCGGGCGGCCAGCTCCTCCTGCTGCCCGGCATCCTCGAGACTGAGCAACGCGCGAGCGTGCCCGGACGACAGGACGCCGGCCGCGACGCGACGCTGTACCGCGATGGGGAGCTTGAGCAGTCGGATCGTGTTCGTGATGACCGGCCGGCTGCGTCCGATGCGGGACGCGAGCTCGTCGTGGGTGACCGCGAACTCCTCGAGCAGCTGCTGGTAGGCCGCCGCCTCCTCCAACGGGTTCAGCTGCACGCGGTGGATGTTCTCCAGCAGTGCGTCCCGCAGCATGGCCTCGTCGGCCGTCTGCCGGACGATCGCGGGGATCCTGCCCAGCTCGGCGCGTTGGGCGGCGCGGAGCCGCCGTTCGCCCATGACAAGCTCGTAGGAGTTCGGCCCCATCTCGCGGACCACGATGGGCTGCATGAGCCCGAACTCGCGGATGGAGTGTTCCAGCTCGGCGAGCGCGTCCTCGTCGAAGACCTGACGGGGCTGCTTCGGGTTGGTCCTGATGTCGTCGATCGGGATTTCTTTGTAGACGGCCCCGTCGACCGTGCCACTGGGTTCGGCCGGTGCGGCCGGACCCGCGGGCCTGGGCCGAGAGGCGGCAGTCGGCAGTTTCAACGGGCCACTGCCGACCCCCTCCGCCGGCCCCTGCGGGATCAGTGCCGCGAGCCCTCGCCCGAGACCACCCTTGCGCTCACTCATGTTGTTGCTCTACTCCCCGCTGAACCCGCGCTCAGCCATTTCCCGTGCCGCGTCCAGGTAACTCATCGACCCCCGGGAACCCGGGTCGTACGCGAGCACCGTCTGCCCGTAACCGGGCGCCTCGGACACCTTCACACTCCTGGGGATCACAGTACGCAGGACCGTGTCACCGAAGTGCTTGCGGACCTCCGCTGTAACCTGATCGGCGAGCTTGGTACGCCCGTCGTACATCGTCAGGAGGATCGTCGACACGAGCAGGTTCGGGTTGAGGTGGTTCTGCACCAGTTCGATGTTCCTGAGCAACTGGGAGAGACCTTCCAGTGCGTAGTACTCGCACTGGATCGGGATCAGTACCTCCTCCGCGGCGACCATCGCGTTGACGGTCAGCAGGCCGAGTGAGGGCGGGCAGTCGATGAAGACGTAGTCCGGGTTCAGCTCGTCCAGCGCACCCGTGGGCAGCGCCTCCTTGAGCCGGGACTCGCGACCCTGCATCGACACCAGCTCGATCTCCGCACCGGCGAGGTCGATCGTCGCAGGCACGCAGTAGAGATTGGGGGACTGGTCGCTGACCGCCGCCGCATCGCTCAGCGACACCTCACCGATCAACACCTCGTAGATGGACGGCACGCCCACGCGGTGGTCGACGCCGAGCGCGGTGCTGGCGTTGCCCTGGGGGTCCAGGTCGACGACGAGCACCTTCAACCCGTGCATGGCGAGTGCCGCGGCGAGGTTCACCGCGCTGGTCGTCTTGCCGACGCCGCCCTTCTGGTTCGCGACCGTCATCACCCGACGCTTGGGCGGCCTGGGCAGACTGTCCTTGGGATGCAGCATGCGCGTCGCACGCTCGGCCTCCTCCGCGATCGGCGTCCAGCCGGACACCGCCACGGCGGCTTCCACGTTGTCGTGCATGGCGTCGCTCGGGGACTCAACGTCATGGCGTCCGGTCATCGGTGGCTGCACCTCGCCTCAGAATCGTGCTGTTTCACGTGAAACAATCCTCGCTCCATCATGACGCGCAGAGCTTACGGTCGCTGCGCATGCTTACCCGCGCGTCGCGGATTTCGTCCTCGGTCATGCCGCTCCGGCCTCTTCGGCTCGAGACGTGTCACCACGACGATGGTCGTCGGAACCGCGAGCAGGTCGGCACCGCGCTGTTCGACCACCGGTTGCGAACCACCCGCACGGGCAACCGCTGAGCCGTCGCGCTCGACTTCCTCGTCGGCGCTCTCACCCTTGAGCGCGACCAACCGGCCACCCTCCCGGAGCAGAGGAGCACTCCACGCCCAGAGCCGAGCAAGCGGGGCGACCGCCCGTGCGATGACTACATCGGCGCCCGCGAGCTGTCGCTTGATGGCCGGCTCTTCCGCGCGGCCCCGAACCACACTTGCGGACAGCGAGAGAGTATCGACGACTTCGGTCAGCCACGCCACCCGGCGAGCCATTGGCTCCAGAAGTGTGACCTCCAGATCAGGTCGGGCGATGATGAGAGGTACTCCGGGTAACCCCGCACCCGATCCGAGGTCCACCACTCGGGCGCCCTCGGGTAGGGCCGACGCGATCACGGCCGAGTTGAGGATGTGCCGATCCCAGAGGCGATCGACCTCGCGCGGTCCGATCAAACCCCGTTCAACGCCGACGGCGGCGAGCAGTTCAGTGAACCGCACCGCCGCCGTCAGGTTGTCACCAAAAACAGTTGTCGCGATCTGTGGGGGATGTTTCACGTGAAACGTGGACCCCTCACGACTTGGGGAAGACCACGACACGACGCCGCGGGTCCTCGCCCTCGCTCTCGCTGTGGACGCCCTCGACAGCGGCCACCGCGTCGTGGACGACCTTGCGCTCGAACGGGGTCATCGGCTGGAGGCGGATCTTCTCGCCGTCCGCCAGCACCCGCTCCGCGGTCGCACGACCGAGGTCGGCCAGCTCCTCGCGACGGTCCGCACGCCACCCGGCGATGTCGAGCATGAGCCGGCTACGCGTGCCGGTCTCCTGCTGTACCGCGAGCCGGGTCAGCTCCTGCAGCGCCTCGAGCACGTTGCCGCGAGGACCGACGAGCTTCTCCAGGTCCTCACCGCCGTCGATGCTCACCACGGCACGACCCGCCTCGACGTCGAGGTCGATGTCCCCGTCGTAGTCCACGAGGTCGAGGAGCCGCTCCAGGTAGTCCCCAGCGACATCCCCCTCACGGACGAGGAGGTCCTCGCCCGACGAGGCGTGCTCCGCCTCGCCGTTCTGACTGCCCCCATCAGTGAGCTGTTCCTCGGCGTCGGTCCCGACTCCGTCGGGACCCGACTCCTGCACCGTCTCCGGCACGACTTCTCCTCTCCAGGTCCGGATCAGCCGCGTCAGCGATTCTTCCGGCCTGAGTTCTTCTTGCGGGAACGGTCTGAGCTCAGACCGGAAACAGTGGAGTCGCCCGTGGCACCGTTGTCGGTGCCCGACGACTTCGCCGCGCCGTTCGCCTTCGGACGAGCGGTGCCCGCGGCCTTCGCGTTGGGTGCGGGCTTCGCACCGGGCTGCGTCTTCCTGGCGGTGCCGGCGGCCTTGGCGTTCGGAGCGGGCTTCACGCCCGGCTGCGGCTTGGTGCCCGGGGCGGGAGCGACCGGCTTCTTGCGGGCCTGCTCCGGCTTGGCACCCGGCTTCGGCGCGAGGTTGCTGCGCTTCTCGAGCGCCTCGTTCTTCTTGGCCTCTTCCTCGCTGTCGATCCGCTTGTAGACCAGACGCTGCTGCATCAGGGTCCAGAAGTTGTTCGCCAGCCAGTAGAAGAGGAGGCCGATCGGGAAGAAGAAGCCGAACAGCAGCACACCCAGCGGGAAGATGTACATCGTCAGCTTGTTCATGATCGCGGTCTGCCCGGTCGCCGACTCGGGGTTCTGCCGCGTGACCGAGTGACGCGCGGTCAGGTGGGTCAGGATGCTGGCGAGGATCATCAGCGGGATCGACACGAGGATGACCGAGGTGCGGTCGGCGTGGAGCTGGTCGAGTGCCGCCTGCGGCTGGGTGATGAAGTTCGACAGCCGAGCACCGAAGAGGTTCGCGTCGACGTAGGACTGCACGCCCTGCGCGTCGAAGCCGTAGTTCTCGGTGTGGCCCGGCACGAACGAGCGCAGCACGTGGAACAGACCGATGAAGACCGGGATCTGCAGCAGCATCGGCAGGCAGCCGCCCACCGGGTTGAACCCGTGCTCCTTCTGGAGCTTCTGCATCTCCTGCGCCTGGCGCTGCCGGTCGTTCGCGTACTTCTTCTGGATCTTCTTCATCTCCGGCGCGAACTGCTGCATCTTGCGCATAGACCGGACCTGGTTCACGAACGGCTTGAACAGAATCGCCCGCAGCGACCAGACGAGGAAGATGATGCCGAGCACCCAGGAGATGCCTGCGGACTCGCCGAACACGAACCCGAACACCTTGTGCCAGAACCAGAGGATCCAGGACACCGGAAAATAGATGAAATCGAGCACGAGCCGCTACTCCTTGGCGTCTGTGTATTCGGGGCCGGCCTCGGCCGGCTCATCGCGGTCTTGGTGGCGGGGAGGCACCGGGTCGTAACCACCGGGGTGCCAGGGGCCGCAGCGCAGCAGCCTGCGCACGGTGAGCCAGGAGCCGCGCAGTGCGCCGTGGGTCGTCAGCGCCTCGACGGCATACGCGCTGCAGCTCGGCTCGAACCGGCAACTGGGGGGAAGAACCGGGGAGATCCACGCCCGGTAGAAGTTGACGGGCACGAGTAGGACCCGCGCCACCGGACCGGCGCGACGCGTTGGCGCGTCCTGGTCCTCGGTGTCGGGCAGGGTCACTTGGCACCGCCGGTATCGCTGTCGTCGCGGCTCAGCCGCAACCGCCGCAGGGCGGCGTCGATGTCGCTCCCGAGGTCGGCACTCGCCGCGGAAGCGGCGGGCGGCAGCGCTCGCACGACCAACGTGCAGCCGGGCCGCACGGTTCCCAACCGGTCCCGAAGCACGTGGCGAAGACGGCGGGCGACCCGGTGGCGGACCACCGAGTTACCGACCGCCTTGCTGACCACGAAACCTATTCGGGGGACCGCGTCGGACTCGGCGAGTGCCGGATCGACACGGTCGGCCCCTGCCGCGCCCGCGCGGAACCGAGCAACCTCCTCGGCCGTGATGGCGTGCACGACGAGCCTGGGGCGCCCAGCGCGGCGACCCTTTCTGGTCACGAGCCGAAAGTTGTCGCTGCCGGTCAGTCGACTGGGCGCGGGGAGCAAGCCGGCTCAGGCAGAGAGGGCCTTGCGACCCTTGCGGCGGCGGGCACCGAGGATCGCCCGGCCGGCACGGGTACGCATGCGCAGGCGGAACCCGTGGGTCTTCGCCCGGCGGCGGTTGTTCGGCTGGAAAGTACGCTTGCTCACGGCTGGATCTCCCGTTACTGGCTCGCCAAAAGTATCTGTCCCCGTCGCGGCCTGACGGCGCGCAGGACTCACCCACAACTGACGGGAGACCTTCATAGGGTACGGCACCCCTCGGACGCCCCGGATCCGGGTTGTCCCAAGTCAACCGCCGGGGACCTTTGGGCGACACGCCAGGCACGTTGGGTGCTTGCCCTCGGACATGTCTTGTGGCATGCGCCGGGGCTTGTTAGCGTGCGTGCTCTTGGTTGGCCAGAGGGAGTGGGAGCCCACTGCGCCGCAGAAGTTACGGCAGGGTCATTGGCGGCTTCCGCTGCGCTCCGTCGTACCTTCGTGCACAGTTGTGGACAACTCTGTGGATGCAGCCCACGCCTGGGCCGCTTCTGCCACGCCCGCCTTCCGGCGGGTCGCACCAGGGTGCCGACAGCGAGGGGCCGCAGTGATGGTGCAATGCCAACGAGGGGAGGGGAGCTCGTAGGTGTCTGAGCAGCAGATGAACCTGAGTGTGGTGTGGGAGCAGGTCGTGCGGGAGTTGTCCGCGGGCACGCTCTCCCCGCAGCAGCGTGCCTGGATGCGGGTGACCCGACCCATCGGGCTGCTCGACGGCACCGCCCTGCTCGCCGCACCGAGCGACTTCGCCAAGGACGCCATCGAGCGCGCGCTGCGGGAGCCGATCACCGACGCGCTGTCCCGCAGGCTCGGCCGGGTGGTCTCGCTCGCGGTCAAGGTCGACCCCGTCAGCACGCAGGCCCCGTCGCCGCCGGTCGTCGTGACGCCCGGCCCGAGCGCGCCGCCTCCGCCACGCAACGTGCCCCCGCCGCCGCCCCAGCCGAGGCCGGGAACACCGCGGCCCGGCGTCGGCTCGTTCGTCGAACAGACGATCATCATGGCGCCGATCTCCGCAGCGGACCTTAATAACACTGAGAAGCCCGACCCCTCCCGTGACGACGAGGAGGTGGACGAGGAGCGCGACGCCCTCGCCACCGTCCACGAGATCTGGCCGGGTCCGCAGGCGCGCCAGCCGCACTACCCGCCCATGCCGCCGCCGGTCGCCGGGCAGCCGTTCACCGCGCCGGCCCAGCCGCAGACGTCGAAGACCCGCCTCAACGAGAAGTACACGTTCGACACGTTCGTGATCGGCGCGTCCAACCGGTTCGCACACGCGGCCGCCGTCGCCGTCGCGGAGGCGCCGGCCCGTGCGTACAACCCGTTGTTCATCTGGGGCGAGTCCGGGCTCGGCAAGACCCACCTCCTCCACGCGGTCGGCCACTACGCGCAGCGCCTGTTCCCCGGCATGCGCGTGCGGTACGTGTCGACCGAGGAGTTCACGAACGACTTCATCAACTCGTTGCGCGACGACCGCAAGGTCGCGTTCCAGCGCCGCTACCGCGACATCGACATCCTGCTCGTGGACGACATCCAGTTCCTGGAGGGCAAGGAAGGCACCCAGGAGGAGTTCTTCCACACCTTCAACACGCTCCACAACGCGAACAAGCAGATCGTCGTGTCCTCCGACCGGCCGCCGAAGCGCCTGGAGACCCTGGAGGACCGGCTCCGCACGCGGTTCGAGTGGGGACTGATCACCGACATCCAGCCGCCGGAGCTGGAGACCCGCATCGCCATCCTGCGCAAGAAGGCCGCGCAGGACCGCCTGGCGGCGCCTGCCGAGGTGCTCGAGTTCATCGCGGCCCGCATAGAGCACAACATCCGCGAGCTGGAGGGCGCGCTCATCCGCGTCACCGCGTTCGCGTCGCTGAACCAGCAGCCGGTCGACATCGGCCTCGCCGAGATCGTGCTGCGCGACCTGATCCCGGACTCGCAGATCCCGGAGATCAGTATCGCCACGATCATGGCCGTCACGGCCGAGTTCTTCAGTGTCTCCCTCGACGACCTGTGCGGCCCTGGTAAGACCAAGGCGCTCGCACAGGCGCGGCAGATCTCCATGTACCTCTGCCGCGAGCTGACCGACATGTCGCTGCCCCGCATCGGACAGACCTTCGGCGGCCGCGACCACACCACCGTCATGCACGCGGAGAAGAAGATCCGCAAGGAGATGGCGGAGCGGCGCCGGGTCTACGACCAGGTCCAGGAACTCACCTCGCGGATCAAGCAACGCGCCCGCGGCTAGCCCCTCCTGTAGGACGTCTCATGACCAGCTCGCTTCGCTGTGCGGCTGGGCTGGAGGCGTGCCCGGACGACCCGAGGCGGCCCGCCGCCGCGGCGCAGAGCCCGACACGCAAACGTCCGAAATCCCTTGTGCGGCAAGAAATTTCCGGATGTTGTCGGCTCCGTCGATGTGTCCTGCGTCGCAGTTCCGCTTGTCCCCACCCCTCCGACCCTGTGCATGACTTGGGGGCGAACGCCTCACTTCTGGGGAGCGGCCTGTGGACAACTGGGGGCAACCTGTGGATCAACCTTGCACAGGCTCGAGTTGTCCACGGCGGCCCCGAGTTGTCCCAAGGTTGCCCCCACCCTCCATCCCCAGGCCTCGATACGTCGCGACGTGGAGGAACGAGGGTTATCCACACAATCCACAGGACCTATTACTACGACTGTTTTATCTTCAAGGGTTATCAACAAAGAAAAAGCAGGGGGTGCGTGTGCGCGAACGCGTGCGTCGCGAAGTGGAAGCCAGGACGGCAGGGGCCGATTGGAGCCGGGTTCGCCCACGCTCTACGGTGGCGAACAACGTCTGGTCTTCCTTCGAGCGGCGCAACGTCGCCATCGCGACATCGTTGCCCCTCGTGCCTGGAAAGGGACTCTCATGAAGATCCGCGTCGAGCGCGATGGCCTCGCCGACGCCGTCGCCTGGGTCGCGCGCAGCCTGCCGTCCCGGCCGCCGGTTCCCGTTCTCGGCGGGATCCTCCTGGATGCGGGCGAGTCGTCCGACGGGTTGACGATCTCCGGTTTCGACTACGAGGTCTCGGCGACCGTCGGGGTCGCGGCGACGATCGCCGACCCCGGCCGCACGCTCGTGTCCGGCCGGCTCCTCGCCGACATCACGAAGTCCCTCCCGGCCCAACCGGTCGAGATCCTCGTTGACGGCGCCCGTGTCTCGATCACGTGTGGCAGCGCCAAGTTCTCCCTCCCGACGATGCCGGTCGAGGACTACCCGCAGCTCCCCGCGATGCCGCCGCACGCCGGCGAGCTCACCGGCGAGGTGTTCGGTCTCGCGGTCAGCCAGGTCGCCGTCGCGGCGGGCAAGGACGACACGCTCCCGATGCTGACGGGTGTCCGCGTGGAGATCGCGGGCGACAAGCTCACCCTCGTGGCGACCGACCGGTTCCGGCTCGCGATGCGGGAGTTCACCTGGCAGCCGGACGAGAGCCTGACGAGTCAGGGCGAGCTCGCGGTGCTCGTCCCGGCCCGCACTCTCGCCGAGGCCGCGAAGGCGCTCGGCACCTCCGGCAACAAGGTCGAGCTGGCGCTCGCCCCGGGCGACGGGCTGATCGGCCTGTCCGGTTCGGGTCGGCGCACCACGAGCCGCCTGCTGGACACCGAGTTCCCCCGCTACCGCCAGCTGCTGCCCTCCGAGCAGTCCGCGCGGGCGATCGTCGAGGTCTCCTCGCTCGTCGAGGCGATCAAGCGCGTGTCGCTGGTCGCCGAGCGCGGCACCCAGGTCCGGCTCGAGTTCTCCGACGGCGGGCTGCGCCTGGCCGCGGGCGGCGACGACGAGGGGTCCGCGGAGGAGGAGCTGTCCGTCGACTACGACGGCGAGCCCGTGACGATCGCGTTCAACCCGAGCTTCCTCCAGGAGGGGCTCGGCGCGTTGCACTCCGACCGCGCCGAGTTGTCCTTCACCACACCGAGCCGCCCGGCACTGATCAAGCCGGTGGGTGACGATGGGACCGTCACCCCGGGGTACCTGCACCTGTTGATGCCGGTGCGTCTCCCCGGCTGATCACTCCAGGAGGGACAGGACAGATGCAGCTTGGTCTCGTCGGCCTAGGCCGTATGGGTTTCAACATGCGCGAGCGGGTTCGCGCGGCCGGCCACGAGGTGGTGGGCTACGACCGCAACCCGGACCTGCGCGACGCGGACTCGCTCGCGGACCTCGTGTCGAAGTTGTCCGCGCCGCGGGCGGTGTGGGTGATGGTGCCGGCGGGCGAGCCGACGCGGCAGACGATCGCGGAGCTGGGTGACCTCCTCGACGAGGGCGACATCGTGATCGACGGTGGCAACTCGCGTTTCTCGGACGACACCCAGAACTCGGCGGCGCTCGCGGAGAAGAAGATCGCCTACCTCGACTGCGGTGTGTCCGGCGGTGTGTGGGGCAAGGACAACGGCTACGGCCTCATGGTCGGCGGCGACGCGAAGGACGTCGAGCGCGTGATGCCGGTGTTCGACGCGCTGCGGCCGGACGGACCGCGCGAGGAGGGCTTCGCGCACGCGGGTCCGGTGGGCGCGGGTCACTACGCGAAGATGATTCACAACGGCATCGAGTACGGCCTCATGCAGGCGTACGCCGAGGGCTTCGAGCTGCTCGAGGCCGCCAAGATCATCGAGAACGTGCCCGCGGTCGTGAAGGCGTGGCAGCGGGGCACCGTCGTCCGGTCCTGGCTTCTCGACCTGCTGGTCCGGGCGCTCGACTCCGACCCCGAGCTGGACGACCTGCGTGGGTACGTCGACGACTCCGGCGAGGGCAGGTGGACCGTCGAGGAGGCCATCAACCTCGCGGTGCCCGCGCCGGTGATCGCGGCCGCGCTGTTCGCGAGGTTCCGCTCGCGGCAGGACGACTCGCCCGCCATGCGCGCGGTCGCCTCGCTGCGCAACCAGTTCGGCGGGCACGCCGTGCACTCGGCAGGCCCGTCCTCCGGTGCGGGCAGCACGCAGGGCTGAGTTGTAGGAGCGGAGCTAGCGAACATCGTGTACGTCCGGCACTTGCAGGTCACCGACTTCCGTTCGTGGGAGCACGCCGACCTGGAGCTGGAACCGGGACCGGTGGTGCTGGTCGGCTCGAACGGACAGGGCAAGACCAACCTGGTCGAGGCCCTCGGCTACGCGGCGACGCTCGGCTCGCACCGGGTGGCGACCGACGCGCCGCTCATCCGGCACGGGGCGGACCGGGCGATCGTGCGGACCGCGATCGTCAACGACGGCCGCGAGCTGACGATCGAGCTGGAGATCACGGCGGGCAAGGCCAACCGCGCCCGGGTGAACCGGGCGCCGGTGCCGAGGACGAGGGATGTGCTCGGGATCCTGCGGACAGTGTTGTTCGCACCCGAGGACCTCGCGCTCGTGCGTGGCGACCCCGGCGAGCGGCGGCGGTTCCTCGACGACCTGCTGGTGCTGCGTGCACCCCGGTACGCAGGCGTGCGTGCCGACTACGACCGGGTGCTGAGGCAGCGGAACGCGTTGCTGAAGTCGTCCGGCCACGCCAGGCGCGCCGGTTCGAAGGGGGACATCGGCACGCTCGACGTGTGGGACGGCCACCTCGCCAGGCACGGCGCGGAGCTGCTGGCCGCCCGGCTCGACCTCGTCGCGGACATGGCCGCGCACGTCACGGCCGCGTACGCGGGAGTGGCGCCGGAGTCGCGGCCCGCGACCATCCGGTACCGGTCGGGTGTCGCGGACTCCTACCCGGCCGAGTACGGGACGACCGCACGCGCCGACATCGAGGTGCTGACCGACGCGTTGCTGGCGGCGATGACCGCGAACCGGGACCAGGAGCTGGACCGGGGCGTGAGCCTCGTCGGCCCGCACCGCGACGAGCTGGAGCTGACGCTCGACGAGTTCCCGGCGAAGGGCTACGCGTCGCACGGCGAGTCGTGGTCGTTCGCGCTCGCGTTGCGCCTAGGTTCCTATGAGCTGTTGCGGGCCGACGGCAACGAGCCCGTCCTCGTGCTCGACGACGTGTTCGCGGAGCTGGACCGCAGACGGCGCGAGCGGCTCGCCGAGGTGTCCGCGGCCGCGGAGCAGGTCCTCGTGACCGCCGCGGTGGCCGAGGACGTGCCACGGGAGCTGGTAGGGGCTCGCTACCTTGTCGCAGACGGGGAGGTCCGCCGTGAATGATCGACAGAGAGTGACCCGAAACGGTGTGACCGGTTCCACATCTGGGGACAAACCTGTGGATAGTGTGGATAAAGCTGTCACGTGGCGTCCCTCAGTGACCCCCAACGGGGGTGAAACGACCGAGCTGACCACCCAAAAGGGTGTTGATGTTGGGCCTGCTGGTCGATCCAACACGGAGGGTGACTATCCACAGCTCCGCGGCTCGGATCTGGCGCGGGCGGCACTGGCCGCGGCCAAGGCGGCCTCCGGCGGTCCGGACGCACCCGTCAACAAGAGGAAGAACGTCGCCCGAGGTGCGGGTGCGGTCAACCGCCGCAGGCGGCGCTGGTCCGGCTCCGGCGCCGACGAGCGGGACCCGCAGCCGTTGGGCAGGCTCGTCGGACGCATCGCCATGGAGCGGGGGTGGAGCGGCAGGCTCACCACGGGCAGGCTCTTCGACCGGTGGCACCTCATCGTCGGCGAGGACGTCGCCGAACACGCGCGGCCGGTCGAGCTGAAGGACGCGGAGCTGACCGTGCAGGCCGACTCGACCGCCTGGGCCACGCAGCTGCGCCTGCTGCAGAAGCAGCTGCTCGTCAAGATCGCCGCCGGCGTCGGAAAAGACGTGGTCAAGCGGCTGAAGGTGCTCGGTCCGACGGCGCCGAGCTGGCGCTACGGGCCACGGCACGTACGTGGTCGGGGACCCCGCGACACCTACGGGTGACCCCGGTTGGCCCTATCGGGCCGGAAGCTGTGAAATCCGCGAAGTAGTACCTGTGCACGCGTACGGGGTCGGAGGCGAGGCCGTACGCGCGTCTGTGACAGAGCTAGGGGTGTGTTCGCCCCCTTCTGCGGACGCGCACCAGTAGTATTGACGCAGGCACTCAGCTAGGCCCTTTCTGGACAGGAGTACCCCCGCCCGTGGCGAACAGCAACCATGAATACAACGCGTCCTCCATCAAGAAGCTGGAGGGCCTCGAAGCCGTTCGCAAGCGTCCCGGCATGTACATCGGGTCCACCGGTGAACGCGGTCTCCACCACCTGATCCAGGAGGTCGTGGACAACTCGGTCGACGAGGCGATGGCCGGCTACGCCACGAAGATCGTCGTCACGCTGCTGGCCGACGGCGGGGTCCGGGTCGTGGACGACGGGCGTGGCATCCCGGTCGAGATCCACCCCGAGTACAACCGGCCGACAGTCGAGATCGTCCTGACCGAGCTGCACGCGGGCGGCAAGTTCGACAGCGACTCCTACGCGGTGTCCGGCGGACTGCACGGTGTCGGCGTCTCGGTGGTCAACGCGCTGTCGACCAAGCTCGAGATCGAGGTGCACCGCAACAACACGATCTACCGGCAGCAGTACCTGCACTCCGAGCCGGGACCGCTCACCGAGCACGGCGAGACCGAGGGCACCGGCACCTCAGTCACGTTCTGGGCCGACGGGTCGATCTTCGAGACCACCGCCTACAACGCGGAGACCATCGCGCGCAGGCTGCAGGAGATGGCGTTCCTCAACAAGGGCCTCACGATCGTCCTGCGTGACGAGCGGGTGTCCGAGGAGGAGACGCACGAGGACGCCGACGGCAAGGCCGCGCGGGTCAAGGAGCGCACCTACCACTACCCGGGCGGGCTCGAGGACTTCGTCAAGCACATCAACCACACGCGCGAAGCGATCCACAACAGCGTCATCTCGTTCGACGCCAAGGGCGACGGGCTCGAGGTCGAGGTCGCCATGCAGTGGAACACCGGCTACAGCGAGTCGGTCTACACCTTCGCCAACACGATCAACACGGCGGAGGGCGGCACCCACGAGGAGGGCTTCCGCGCCGCGCTGACCCGCGTGGTCAACGTGTACGCGCGCGACAAGAAGCTCCTCAAGGAGAAGGACACCAACCTCACCGGCGACGACGTCCGCGAGGGTCTCGCGGCGATCATCTCCATCAAGCTGGCCGAGCCGCAGTTCGAGGGCCAGACCAAGCAGAAGCTCGGCAACACCGAGGCCAAGACGTTCGTGCAGACCACGGCGAACGAGATGCTGGCCGACTGGTTCGAGCGCAACCCCTCCGACGCCCGCACGATCGTGACGAAGGCGGTCGGCTCCGCGCAGGCCCGCATCGCGGCGCGCAAGGCGAAGGAGCTGGTCCGTCGCAAGGGCGCACTCGACATCGGCGGCCTGCCAGGCAAGCTGAAGGACTGCCGCTCGACCAACCCGGAGGAGTGCGAGCTCTACATCGTGGAGGGCGACTCCGCGGGCGGCTCGGCGAAGGAGGGTCGCGAGTCGCGGTTCCAGGCGATCCTCCCGATCCGCGGCAAGATCATCAACGTCGAGAAGGCACGCATCGACCGCGTGCTGAAGAACACCGAGGTCCAGAGCCTGATCACCGCGCTGGGCACCGGCATCCACGAGGACTTCGACGTCTCGAAGCTGCGCTACCACAAGATCGTGCTGATGGCGGACGCCGACGTCGACGGCCAGCACATCCGCACCCTGCTGCTGACCCTGCTGTTCCGCTTCATGCGGGGGCTGGTCGAGCACGGATACGTGTACCTGGCGCAGCCGCCGCTGTACAAGATCAAGTGGCAGCGTTCCGACCCGGAGTTCGCCTACTCCGACCGCGAGCGCGACGGCCTGATGGCGGCCGGCCTCGCGGCGGGTAAGAAGATCAACAGGGACGACGGCATTCAGCGGTACAAGGGTCTCGGCGAGATGAACGCCGACGAGCTGTGGGAGACCACGATGGACCCGGCCCACCGACTCCTGCTGCAGGTGACCCTGGATGACGCCGCCACAGCGGACGAGCTGTTCAGTGTGCTGATGGGTGAGGACGTCGAGGCCCGCCGCTCGTTCATCACCCGCAACGCCAAGGACGTCCGCTTCCTCGACGTGTAGTCCGAGGAACGCGTGTGAAAGGAAGACCCCAAGCGTGACTGAGACCTTGCCACCCGGGCCGCCGCCCAACGACCGCACCGAGCCGGTCGACATCCAGCACGAGATGCAGCGGTCCTACATCGACTACGCGATGTCGGTCATCGTCAGTCGGGCCCTCCCGGACGTCCGGGACGGTCTCAAGCCGGTGCACCGCCGCGTCCTCTACTCGATGTACGACACCGGTCTTCGTCCGGAGCGCAGCCACGTCAAGTGCTCGCGCATCGTCGGTGACGTCATGGGTAACTACCACCCCCACGGCGACTCGGCGATCTACGACGCGCTCGTCCGCCTGGCCCAGCCGTGGTCGATGCGCTACCCGCTGATCGACGGCCAGGGCAACTTCGGCTCGCCCGGCAACGATCCGCAAGCCGCGATGCGGTACTGCGTGGACGCCGACGCCCGCGTCAAGCTCGCCGACGGGTCGAGTGTCCGAATCGCGGACATCGTTCCCGGCGCGGCGCCGAACACCGACAACCCGATCGATCTGAAGGTCCTGGACCGCAACGGTGACCCCGTGGGGGCCACCATGCTGTTCCACTCGGGCGAGCATTCGTCGTTGAAGCTGACCACCAACGAGGGGTTCAGCCTCACCGGAACGCACAACCACCCGGTGCTTTGCCTGGTCAACGTGCTCGGCGTGCCCACCCTGCTGTGGAAGCTGCTCGAGGAGATCGCGCCTGGCGACCGGGTAGTGCTGCAGCGCGCGCCGTACGACGAAGCCGACATCCCGTCGGCGAAGGACTTCGCGGCCGCCACCCTCGCCGGCGCGTTCGTGAGCGAGGGCTTCGTCGCCAAGAAGCGGGCCGGCTTCAACAACATCGACGAGGCGTTCTTCTCCCTCGTTCGCGAGGCGTACGACGTTGCCGTCGGCGGGCCTCGCTACGTCTCGACACGCACGATCAAGTCCGGTTCCCCGCTGCACGAGCTCGACGTGCATGACCTCACCGCACTGAGGAAGTCGGTGCTCGCACCGATGGTCGGGCAGCGCAGCGCCGACAAGCGGGTGCCGGAGTTCGTCTGGCGCTCGGGAATCGCGATCAAACGCGCCTTCCTCCGTGCCCTGTTCACCGGCGACGGCTCCGCTTCGGCTCTGCCCCGCAACACGGTGCAGGTCTCCTACTCCACCATGAGCACCCAGCTCGCGCGGGAGGTCCAGCAACTGTTGCTGGAGTTCGGCGTGGTCGGTAGGCAGACCCGGCATCAGGGCGGCGAGATCAAGGTCGTCATGACGAACCGTCGGGACGCCCGGATCTTCGCCGACCGGGTCGGTTTCATCGGTGCCAAGGACGACGAACTTCGCGCGATGCTCGACGCTCAGCCGATCACGAGTTCGGCACTGTCCAGTGATCACGTGCCGTTCGTCGCGGACTTCATCCGGGCGAACGGCGCCCGTCGCTGGACCGAGCGCAACTGGCTCGCGCTGCACAACGTCGATCGTGTCGAGCGCTGGGAGGACTGGCGTCACGAGATCGTCGAACGGATCACCGAACCCGGTGTCCTCGACGTCGTCGAGCCTCTCGTGGACGGACGTTTCTACTACGCCGAAGTGAAGTCGGTTGTCGACGCCGGAGTTCGGCCGGTGTACAGCCTCAGGGTCGATACCGACGATCACGCCTTCGTCACCGATGGCTTCGTCAGCCACAACACCGAAGCGCGCATGACGCCGCTCGCCATGGCGATGTTGCAGGACATCACCGAGGAGACCGTCGACTTCGCCGACAACTACGACGGCAAGACACAGGAACCGGTCGTCCTCCCGTCGCGCATCCCGAACCTGCTCGTCAACGGCAGCAACGGCATCGCGGTCGGCATGGCGACCAACATCCCGCCGCACAACCTGCGCGAGGTCGCGTCGGGTGTCGTGTGGGCGCTGGAGAACTGGGAGGCGTCTGACGACGAGACCCTCGCCGCGATGATGACGCGGATCAAGGGCCCGGACTTCCCGACGCACGCTCTCATCCTCGGTACCCAGGGCATCGAGGACGCCTACCGCACCGGCCGCGGCTCGGTCAGGATGCGTGCGGTCGTCGAGGTGGACGAGGACGCCAAGGGACGCACGATCCTCATCGTCACCGAGCTGCCCTACCAGGTGAACCCGGACAACCTGATCGAGAACATCGCGTCGCTGGTCCGTGACGGCAAGATCGGCGGCATCGCCAACGTCGACGACGAGTCGAGCAAGCGTGCCGGCATGCGGATCGTGATCACGCTCAAGCGGGACGCGGTCGCCAAGGTCGTGCTGAACAACCTGTACAAGCACACGCAGCTGCAGCACAACTTCGGCGTGAACATGCTGTCGCTGGTCGACGGCGTGCCCCGCACGCTGCGGCTCGACCAGATGATCCGGCACTACGTCCGCCACCAGGTCGAGGTCATCGTCCGGCGCACTCGCTACCGGTTGCGCAAGGCGGAGGAGCGGGCCCACATCCTGCGTGGTCTGGTCAAGGCGCTGGACATGCTGGACGAGGTCATCGCGCTGATCCGCCGCTCGCCGACGGTCGACGAGTCGCGCACCGGCCTGATGTCGTTGCTCGAGGTCGACGAGATCCAGGCCAACGCCATCCTCGAGATGCAGCTGCGCCGCCTCGCCGCCCTCGAACGCCAGAAGATCATCGACGAGCTGGCCGAGATCGAGACGATCATCGCCGACCTGCAGGACATCCTGGCCAAGCCGGAGCGGCAGCGGAACATCGTCCGCGACGAGCTCATGGAGATCGTCGACAAGCACGGCGACGACCGGCGCACCCAGATCATCCCGTTCGACGGCGACGTGTCGGTCGAGGACCTGATCGCGGTCGAGGACGTCGTCGTCACGATCACCCGGACGGGTTACGCGAAGCGCACCAAGACCGACCTGTACCGCGCGCAGAAGCGTGGCGGCAAGGGGGTGCAGGGCGCGGGGCTCAAGCAGGACGACATCGTGGCGCACTTCTTCGTGTGCTCGACGCACGACTGGATCCTGTTCTTCACGAACAAGGGTCGCGTGTACCGGGCGAAGGCGTACGAGCTGCCGGAGGCCAACCGCAACGCGCGTGGCCAGCACGTCGCGAACCTGCTCGCGTTCCAGCCGGACGAGCGGATCGCGCAGGTCATCGAGATCAAGGACTACCAGGTCGCGCCCTACCTGGTGCTCGCGACCAAGAGCGGTCTGGTCAAGAAGAGCCGCCTGTCGGACTTCGACAGCAACCGTGCGGGTGGTCTCATCGGCATCAACCTGCGTGAGGACGACGAGCTGGTCGGGGCCGTGCTGTGTGCGGCGGAGGACGATCTGCTCCTCGTGTCCGCGGGCGCGCAGTCCATCCGTTTCCACGCGAGCGACGAGGCGCTGCGTCCGATGGGCCGCGCCACGTCCGGTGTGCTGGGCATGCGGTTCAAGGAGGGTGACGAACTGCTCACCCTCGGTGTGGTCCGCGAGGACACGTTCCTGCTGGTCGCGACCAACGGCGGCTACGCGAAGCGCACCCCGATCGACGACTACCCGCTCCAGGGTCGGGGTGGCAAGGGCGTGCTCACCGTTCAATATGACAGCAGGCGTGGCAGGCTTGTAGGTGCGGTCATCGTCGACGAGGACGATGAGCTGTACGCGATCACCTCCGCGGGCGGGGTCATCAGGACCTCGGCCAGGGAGGTACGCAAGGCGGGACGGCAGACCAAGGGGGTGCGCCTGATGAACCTGGGAGACGGCACCACCCTGGTCGCGATTGCCCGCAGCGCGGAAGTCGAGAGTGCGGCGGATAACGACGCCGCGACCGGCGACGAGGACGGTACGGCAGTGGAGGCCTCAGCCGATTCACCGGTGGAAGGCAACGCAGCCGACGGGCAAGGCGTCATCACCGAGGACGGCGAGACGCCGCCCGAGCCAACAGAGTAAGCCGCGACACACGTAGGGGACCCGCGTGACACCACCTGACAAGCCCGGACGCACCGAGCAGGCAGCGGAGGCGGACCGCACGGCCGCCGTCGCCACCAGCGACCCGGCCCAACAGGACGACCAGGGCGCCGGTGGCAGCCACGAGGGCAACGGGCAGAAGCCGCCGGCCACGGCACACGTGGCCGGCGCGGAGGACCTGGAGCTGAGCCACGGCGCCCCGCCGCCGTGGCAGCGAGTGCAGCCCGAGAAGCCGACCGAGCCCGCGGCGCCGCCGTCCCACCCGACCCCGCCGCCGGGTTCGGGTGAGAAGACGGTGCGCGTGGAACGCCCGGTCGTCACGGGCTCGGCCGCCGCGAACCTGTTCGGCGGCTCGGACGCCAAGACGATCAACGTCCCGCACCACGCCCCGCGCATGGACACCCCACCGGGCGGCCTGCCACTGGGTGGCCGCACGGCGGTGAACCTGGACGGCACGACGGGCAACCCGGCGTCCACGGGTCCGCTGCGTGCGGTGGGTGCCGCGGCGCCGAGCGCACTGCGCAGGCCGGGCCGAGGCCCGCGCCGGGCCAACCTGCAGATCAAGCGCTTCGACCCGTGGTCGGTGCTGAAGCTGTCGCTGGTGCTGGGCGTGGCGCTGTTCTTCGTGTGGCTGGTGGCGGTGGGCATCCTGTACGCCGTGCTGGACGGCATGGGCGTGTGGGACGGCCTGAACGGCATCTCCGACGAGCTGCTGCAGGGCTCGAACAACACCGGAGAGCCGCTGATCAGTGCGGGCAGGGTCTTCGGCGTGGCCGCCATCATCGGCGCGGTGAACATAGTGCTGTTCAGCGCGCTGGCGACGGTGGGTGCGTTCATCTACAACGTGTCCGCCGACCTGGCCGGCGGCCTGGAGGTCACCCTGGCGGAACGCGAGTGAACACCCTGCTGTAGTGTTCACCTCGCATCCGGGGCCTATAGCTCAGGCGGTTAGAGCACTTCGCTGATAACGAAGGGGTCGGAGGTTCAAGTCCTCCTAGGCCC
Organism: Actinophytocola oryzae; assembly: GCF_004364325.1. Lineage (GTDB taxonomy): Bacteria > Actinomycetota > Actinomycetes > Mycobacteriales > Pseudonocardiaceae > Actinophytocola > Actinophytocola oryzae. The sequence continues at coordinate 185,396 of NZ_SOCP01000006.1, forward strand.
ACGGAAGACGGACGACCCCTGCGAACACGGGTCGTCCGTACTCATTTCGGGCGTCGGGAACCCGGGTATGGTGCCCGAAGGCTCCGTACCCAGGACCCACACCTGTGGCAGACTTGTAGGGCCGCTCGCAAGGATCATCAGGGGTCGCGGGCGGGTAGGTCTTGTTTTGCCGAAGGAGGCAATGGACGTGAAGAAGCTTCTCGCACTGGCAGCCGTGGCTGGTGGCGTTCTCTTCGTGATTCGCCGCAACAAGTCCGCCAAGGCACAGGACGACCTGTGGCGCGAGGCTACTGCTCCTGCCGCGGGCGCCAAGAAGGCCTGACACAGAGCTTCCATCCCAGCTGGCGGGCGCTCGAAGCCCGTCAGCTGGTAGTGGACACCCACACCCGGGGACGTAGCTCAATTGGCAGAGCACTGCCTTTGCAAGGCAGGGGTTAGGGGTTCGATTCCCCTCGTCTCCACGAAGACGACCTGAGGTACAGGTCAGGATGCCTCGAAACGGGCTCGGTACGCGGCTGCCGCAGGCAGTGACTCGAAGCCGAACAGCACCGTTGTTACCGGAACGTCGACCACCGCCGCTACTGCGGTCGCCACGGTCGGACCCATGCCGCCGCACAGCTCGACCCGCTCGGCCCCGGCCGACACCAGTGACACGGCTGCCGACACGACCTCGTCGACCGACGGCACCGTCACCACCGTCGTCGCGCCGAACGTCCAACGAGCCGCGACCGGGTCCTCGAACAGCACCGCCGATCTGACCGGCGGCAGGTCGGGACCGGGATGACCGACCGGCACACCCGGCGCCACCTCGAGTACGGCCGCGGCCGCCCGCGTGCCCAACCCGCCGTACAGCTCGACCAGGTCGACCTCCCCGAACGCCGACGCCACCGCCACCGCGGCCTCGACCGACGGCACCGGCACGATCGTCGTCGTCGACAGGGCGTCCGCGTGCACCACCCGCTCCGCCGGAGCCGCGCCGGTCACCCGCACCAGGAACAGGTTGCGAAACATGTCCCCACACTGCGCCTGGCACCTGGAAAACGCCTCGCGCCGATGTGGTTGACTCAGCCCCCTATGAAACGCGCTCTCCTGCTCGGTCCGCTGCTGCTGGTCGCGCTCGCCGCGTGCACAGACGAGGCCACGGACGACCCCACAGTCATCACGACCGATCTGCCCTCCACCGAGTCGAGCCCGGCCCAGGCCGCGCTCCCGCCGGAGCCGCAGCCGACCGCGGACGGGCCGTGCCCGTACCTCGAGGACGACTACGTCGCGGACACCAACGGACAGCACGTCTCCAAGGTGCAGACCTCCGCCGACCAGCCGCCAGCCTGCTTCTTCTACCGGCCCGACGGCGGCGTCCAGCTGACCGTCCGCGTCTACACCGGCGACGCGGCCGTGGCGAAGGCGCTCGTGGACGCGGCCACGCCGATCTCGTCCTCCAACCCGGCCGAGCTGCCGGGTGGCTGGAAGGGTGGCGCGGAGGCCAAGGACAGCGGCGCCGTCTACGCGGTCGCCAAGGACGCCTCCGCGGTGGTGGTCACCACCAACCAGGAGCAGACGATCAAGGCCAAGCAGATCGCACAGCAGTCGATCACCGCGCTCGGCCTCTAGACAGCACTCGGCCCGCCGGCACGAGACCGGCGGGCCGAGGTACCTCTAGCTCTTCGTGCTCGACTTCTGCTGCTGGCCGTTCTGTGAGGCCGGCGGCGCCTCGGCACCCTCCGGCTTCGCAGCCTCGGTCGGCCTGGGGGCCGGTGCAGGCGGCTCCTCGTGCTGCTGTGCCGCCTTGTTGCGGACGGCGACCGCGACGCCGCCCGCCACGATCAGCAGCAACAGGACCTTCGGCCAGCGCCGCTTGCGCTTGGGAGCCTCCGCGGCGAGCGCGGCTGCCTCCTCGCGGGCCCGCGCCTTCAGCTTCAGCATCTCCGCCTTGACCGACGACTTCAGCTTGGCGGCGTCCTTGCGTGCCTGCTTCGCCGACTTCGCCGTCTTGCTCTTCAGGGCGTCCTTGCGTGCCTGCTTGGCGGCCTTGGCCAGGTCCTTGCGGGTGTGCTTGGCCGTCTTGGCGAGCTTGCGTCGTGCCCGCCGGGTGGTCCTGACGACCTCCTGGCGCGCGACCTCGGCGCTCTCGGCCAGTGCCTCCGCCAGCTGCCGTGGCGCGACCCCGCGCTCGGTCAGCTTGGCCTCGGCGGTCTGCGCGGCCTCCGCGCCGGCCTTTCCGGCGCGCACGGCGCCACGACGAGCCGCGAGCAAGCCGGTGCTCACGGCCTTGCCGACCGTCTCTCCGGCCCGGTTCATGGCCTTCACATCGTCCATAGTCTGCTCCAGGGTGGCTAGTCGGACACATACCATCCTGCCCCTTCCGGAGCGATCCTGCTTGTGGATGGCACGATGACCGGGTGGCAGACAGCAACGAGTCCCTTGTCGGGGTGAAGGTCACGGCGACCTTCCACACCTCGAAGGGTGACATCAAGGTCAACCTTTTCCCTGATCAGGCGCCCAAGACGGTGTCGAACTTCGTCGGCCTGGCCGAGGGCACCAAGGAGTACGGACCCCGCAACGCCAAGGGCGGGACGTCCGGGCCGTACTACGACGGCATGCTCTTCCACCGGGTGATCGACGGCTTCATGATCCAGACCGGCGACCCGACCGGCACCGGTCGCGGCGGCCCCGGCTACGAGTTCGCCGACGAGTTCCACCCGGAGCTCCAATTCAACAAGCCGTACCTGCTCGGCATGGCGAACCCCGGCCGCCGCAACGCGAACGGCTCGCAGTTCTTCATTACCGTGGCGCCCACGACGTGGCTGAACTTCCAGCACACGATCTTCGGCGAGGTGGCCGACCAGGAGTCGCGCAACGTGGTCGACAGGATCGCGACGACCGAGACCAAGAAGCCGGACGACAAGCCGGTGGAAGACATCGTCGTGGAGCGGGTCGTCGTCGAACGCGAGGGCTGAGTGTCCGTAAACAGGCAGCAGAACCTGCCGGCCTGCGTGAGACATCCCGACAGGCCGACCGGTCTGCGCTGCGTGCGGTGCGACCGGCCGGCCTGTCCCGACTGCCTGCGGGAGGCGTCGGTCGGCTACCAGTGCGTCGACTGCGTCGCCGACGGCAACAAGACGGTCCGCCCCGCGCGGACCGCGGCGGGTGCGCCGGTTCGCCGGGGTGTCCGGTCGATGGTCGTCGTGCCGGTGCTCATCGGCCTCAACGTGCTGGTCTTCGCGATCACCGCGCTGCAGGCGCAGAGCATCACCGACAACCAGCGTTCGGCGGTGTTCCTCGACGGCACGCTCATCCCCGGCCTGGTCGCGAACGGCGACTACTGGCGTCTGATCACGTCCGGCTTCCTGCACTTCGGCAACTACGGCGGTTACGGGCCGATCCACCTGATCTTCAACATGTTCGCCCTGTACGTGCTGGGGCGGGACCTCGAGGTGGCACTCGGCAAGCTCCGCTTCCTGACCGTCTACCTGCTGGCGCTGCTGGGTGGTTCGGTCTCGGTCATGTTGTTCGGTGACGCGATCTCCAGCGTCGCGGGTGCGTCCGGCGCCATCTACGGGCTCTTCGGCGGCATCGCGGTCGTGGTGTTCCGCGCGAAGATGAACCCGACACCCGTGCTGGTGCTGCTCGGGATCAACATCTTCCTGTCGGTCGCGCTGCCTGGCATCTCGCTGCTCGGCCACCTCGGCGGGCTCGTGGTCGGCGCGCTCGCGACGGCGGCCATGGTCTACGCGCCGAGGACGCCGAACCTGGTCCGGTTCCAGGTCTGGGCGTGTGCGGGGCTCGCGGTCCTGCTCATCGTCGTGGTCGGGGTCAGGATCGCCGCGATGGACGTCTCCTGCGAGCTCTCGGAAGCGCAGGGCTACATCAGCTGTGGGCCCGCCTAGGTCCGCAGCGCCAGCAGCTCGTCGACGACGTCCTCGGGATCCGCACCGAGGTCGAGCCGGCCCAGCACCACCAGGGCCGGCGGGTCGGCGTTCTCCGCGTCCACCTCGATCGTGGCGGTGTCGCGGCCGAGGCGGCGCGTGCGGACCATCCGCACGTTCACCTCGGCCCACGTCCACCGGCGCGTGCCGACCAGCCCGCGCACCGCGATGCCCTGCTGGTCGGCCGTGAGGCGCGGGCGGGCCACGGTGGTGAAGAGCGCGGCCAGCGCGAGCAGCAGCGCGACGGCACCGAGCAACACCCGACCGGGTGGGTCACCGATGAGCGCGGCCCAGGCCCCGGCCGCGAGCGCAAGCGCCCAGGCCAGAATCGCCACCGCCGGCTGCGGAGACCACGTTTTCGCTGGTGGCGGGGTCATGGCTGTCGTCACGCTCCAGGTTCAGGAGTGCGTCGAGTGAGAGTTATCCACAGCAGTTGTCCACACTGGGGATGACTTACACCCGTGTGGTTCAATCACGCTGCGCTGAACGGGTGCACCAAGCCAACCGACCGTAGAGCGTTACCGCCAACGCATCGTCATCAGCAGCCCGCCGATCATCAGGGCGAAGCCGATGGCGAAGTTCCAGTTACCGAGGTCCGACATGAACGGGATGTTCTCGCCGGCGATGTAGTTCACGACCAGCCACGCCAGGCCGAGAATCATGGTGCCAAGCATCACGCCGATGTAGATGGGGTGAGACGGACCCGCTGTCTTCACCTTCACCGGAGTGCGCCGGTCGGTGGGTGGCGTGTAAACCGCCTTCTTGCGGACCTTGGACTTAGGCATGGGAGTCCTCACTGGCGTGTAGCTTGGGCACAAACACCACTCTGCAACACGTTAACGTAGCCGAGGGTCTCGGCGAACCCATAGGTCGGGACTCCCGAGAGGAGTGTGCGTGGGCACCGTCGAGCACATGGGCCGAGGCGCTGGCCGGATCTCCGGCGATCTGGGCGGCCGGCCTCCTTCGCCGCGCCCGCGTCGCTACGTGCCGGACCCGCCGACAGTCCGGATCCCGAAGGACTTCCTGCGGCCGGGTCCGCCCCGCAAGGACCCCGTACGCACGGTTGTGCGCACCTTCGGCGAGGTCCTGATCACGCTGGGGATGGTCGTCCTGCTGTTCGTGGTCTACGAGGTCTACTGGACGGACGTGATCTCGGCGGGCAAGCAGCGCGACGCCACGTCCGCGCTCGACAACAGGTGGACGACGAAGGACGACCCGCAGCGCCAGGACCACTTCACGGGCCTCGGTGAGGGCGACGGCTTCGCCAAGATGTACATCCCGGCCTTCGGCGCCGACTACCACTTCACGATCGTGGAGGGCACCTCCGGCGCCAGCCTGGAGATCGGCCCCGGCCACTACACCCACACCGCCTACCCGGGCGGCGTCGGCAACTTCGCCGTCGCGGGCCACCGGGTGGGCAAGGGTGCGCCGTTCAACGACATCAACCTGATCAACTCCTGCGACGCGATCGTGGTCGAGACCCAGAACAACTGGTACGTCTACCGCGCGCTGCCCAAGGCGGAGGAGAAGGCGGGCTGGGCCGAGGGGAAGGGCAAGGAGACCAGGTGCAAGGGCGTCTCGGTCCTCGGCGGCCCGTACTCGCACGTCGTCGGGCAGCAGATCGTCACCCCGAACGACGGTGACGTGGTCAGCCCGGTGCCCGGGTCGGACACGGTGCCCAGCGCGGGTGAGCAGGCCTCGCTGATGACGCTGACGACGTGTCACCCCCGCTTCTCCGACAAGCAGCGCCTGATCGTGCACGCGGTTCTGGTCAAGCAGTGGGCGAAGGACCCGGCCAAGGCGAACTGGACGCCGCCGGAGCTGAAGGAGACCGTCTGATGTACAACTGGATCTGGCGGCACCTGCCCGGTCCGATGGCGGTCCGGCTGTCGTTGGCGGCGGTGCTGTTGCTGGGGTTCGTCGCACTGTTGATGTTCGTGGTGTTCCCGTGGGCGGAGCCGTTGCTGCCGTTCAACAACGTGACCACCCCGCAGTAACCCCGGGCAGTATTGTTCTCGCCATGCGTGTGCTGGTAGTCGACAACTACGACAGCTTCGTCTACAACCTGGTCCACTACCTGGCCCAGCTGGGGGCGGACTGTGTGGTGCTGCGCAACGACGCCGACGAGCTGGCGTCTTCCTCCGTCCTGGACGACGTGGACGCGGTGCTGCTGAGCCCCGGCCCGAGCACTCCCGAGCGGGCGGGCGCGAGCATCGAGGTGACCCGCTGGTGCGCGGCGGCGAGGAAGCCGCTGCTCGGCGTGTGCCTCGGCCACCAGGCGATCGGCGTGGCGTGGGGGGCGACGGTGGACCGCGCGCCCGAGCTGTTGCACGGCAAGACGAGCCAGGTCCACCACAAGGGCGTCGGCGTGCTGGCCGGTCTCCCGGACCCGTTCACGGGGACCCGGTACCACTCACTGACGGTGCTGCCGGACACCATCCCCCCGGACTTCGAGGTAACGGGCGAGACGGACAGCGGTGTGGTGATGGCCATGCGCCACCGCGAGCTGCCGATCGAAGGTGTCCAGTTCCACCCGGAGTCGGTGCTGACCGAGGGCGGCCACCGGATGCTGGCCAACTGGCTGGCGACGGCGGGCCACGAGGTTCCCGACCAACGCGTCCGCGAGCTCGAGTCCGCCATGCGCAACCTGGCCGACGCGGCGACGCGCCCGTGAAGACCGCGATTCATCCCCAGCCTGTGGAGCGTTGACCGGGGCGCCGGTCGTGTGCTGGTGATCCTCGTAACCAGCCGCAGGCTCGTTCCGCCTGGTCAAACCAGTGGCGGCGTGGCCTCCGGCCCCCTCGAACCACGCTACGGCATGGGACCGACAGAGGGCTCCGGTGCGGCGGCGCCTGTGGACAACTCGGCACGCTGTGGACGACCGTGGGCCTCAGGTCACTCCGTGCGAGGCACCTGCGGAGACGTGTCGGTGATGGCGGCGTTCGCCAGTGTCTGGCCTATCGCGGGTGCGTGTTTGAACAGGTTCGCGCCCCACACCGCGGTCACCGGACCCACCGTGGCCACGTGCACGCCGTCGCCGAGTGACGCGGGCGAGTCGCAGTGGATCTCCTCCACGAGCTCGTCCCCGACCCCGACCAGGGCCTCCCGCACGTAGGACCGCACCAGCTCGCGTGACTCGTCCGCGACTTCGTCGCGGCCGCGCTCCCAGTCCTCGTCCTCCGGGGGCAGTGACAGGCCGATCGACCACAACCCGGGGCCGGACAGGTGCTGGTAGCTCCTGATCCCCGAGCGCCACGACTCCGTGCCGTCGAGCCAGCACGGGGGCGCCGCGTCCTGGTCCTTCAACCGGAACGTGAACCGCGAGTTGTGGGCCAGGTCCGTCGGCAGGTACAGGTCGACCTGCGCGGCCAGCTCCAGCGAACCCCGGCCCGCCGCGATGACCACGCGGTCCACCTCGTGCACGCCACCTGCCCCGTACACGGTCACCCAGTCGTCGTGCGGTTCCAGGCGGTAGATGTGGTCCGGCCACACACGCCTGCCGATGGCGGCACGCAGGAACCGGTTCGTCGCCCCGACATCGATCACGCCGCCGGACGGGTCGACCAGTGCCGGGCCGGACAGCTCCGACACCGGCAGGCCGAGTGCCGGGTCCACCTCGTCGAGCAGGGTGTGGTCGACGCCGGCGTCGGCCATCGCGTCGGCCCAGACGGGGGCGGACGGGCCTGTGACGACCGTGGTCTGCTGGCCGACCAGGCGGTTGCCCGCCCGGTGTGTCCAGTCGGCCCACAGGCCTGCCGCGGCCGCCGCGTAGGCGACCAGGCCGGAGTCGGCGTGGGCCAGCCGGAAGATTCTCGAACTGCCTGCCGAGCGGGCACCCATCGGCCGGTCCGTCTCGAAGACGACTACCTCGGAGCCGTGGCGAAGCAGCGCGTACGCCGTCGAGAGGCCGACCACGCCGGCCCCGATGACGGCGGTACGCATCTGCATGGCCAGGTCAGCCGCCGTTCCCGATCTGTGTCGCCACGATCACGCCGACATTCTCGTCCTTCTTGATCCGGGTGTTCGGCTCCTGCTGCTGCTCGATGATCTTGCCGAACTCGTCCGGGTCGGTGGTCGAGCCGGGCTGGTCGTTGAGCCTGCCCTCCCAGCCGAGGCCGTGCAGGATGTTGCGTGCCTCCTGCGGCGACTTGCCCGTCAGGTCGGGCATGAGGATGGTGTCCTCCTCGCTCTGCCCGCTCGACACGATCAGCGTGATCTTGGTGTCCGGGGGCTGCTTGCCCTTCGGGTTCTGGTCGATCACCTGGTTCTTCGGCTTGTCGGACTCCTGGTCCTGCCGCTCGACCTGGAAGCCCGCGTTCTCGATCTGGGCCTTGGCGGTGTCGAAGTCCTTGCCGACGACGTCCGGCACGGACTCGTTCTCCTTCGCCTTGCCGGTCGTCAGCTTGACCGCGGTGCCCTTCGCGACCTGCGCGCCACTCGCCGGGTCCTGCGCGATCACCTTGCCGACCGAGTCGTCGTCGTCGGTCTCTTCCTCGTTGACCGCGGGATCGACGGTGAGGCCCACCGCCTCCAGGGCCGCGCGTGCCTCGTCGGGTGTCTTGCCGCTGAGGTCCGGGACCCCGACCTTCTCCGCCTCCTGGCCGACGACGAGGGTGATCGTGTCCTCTTTGTTGATCTTCTGCCCGGGTTTCGGGGTCGTGTCGATGACCTTGTTGATCGAGTCCGGACCGCACTGGCCCGGCTGGTTCGTCGCGGTCGCCTCGCAGACGCGGTACTCGACCGTCGGGTTGAACCCCTTCTGGATCAGCTCACTGCGTGCGTCCTCGAGCAGTTGTCCGGTCACGTCCGGCACCTCGACCAGGCCGGACGGCGGCTCGTCGCCGAGCACGCTGCTCATCAGCCAGATCAGCACGCCGACCAGCGCGACACCGAGGACCGTGAGCAACGCGATCAGCCAGCCCTTGCGGCGGCGTCGACGGCGTTCCTCCTCCTCGTCCTCGTACGGGTCGTAGTCGTCGTAGTCGTTCGAGAGCGCCTGCGGGCGGTGCCTGCCGCGCTGCTGCGGCATCGCGCTGGTGCGGCCCTGCGACAGGATCGTCGTGCGGTCCTCGTCGGTCATCACCATCGGCGCGAGCGGCCGCTGGCCCGACAGCACCCGCACCAGGTCGGTCCGCATCTCCGCGGCCGACTGGTAGCGGTTGGCCGCGCCCTTCGACATGGCCTTCAGCACGATCGCGTCGAGCGCCGGGTTGACCCTCGGGTTCAGCGCCGACGGCGGCTTCGGGTCCTCCCGCACGTGCTGGTAGGCGACCGCGACGGGGGAGTCGCCGGTGAACGGCGGCTCGCCGGTCAGCAGCTCGAACAGCACGCAGCCCGCCGCGTACACGTCACTGCGTGCGTCGACGGTCTCGCCGCGTGCCTGCTCGGGCGACAGGTACTGGGCGGTCCCTATCACCGCCGCGGTCTGCGTGACCGCGGCCTGGCCGTCGTGCACGGCACGCGCGATGCCGAAGTCCATCACCTTGACCGCACCGGTCTTGGTGATCATCACGTTGGCCGGCTTGACGTCACGGTGGATGATGCCGTGGCGGTGGGAGAAGTCCAGTGCCGCGCTGACATCGGCCATGATCTCCATGGCGCGCTGACCGGGCAGTGGGCCCTCGGTCTTCACGATGTCCCGCAGCGTGCGCCCGTCCACGTACTCCATGACGATGTACGGCAGTGGGCCGTGCTCGGTTCTGGTCTCGCCGGTGTCGTACACGGCGACGATGGCCGGGTGGTTCAGGGCGGCCGCGTTCTGCGCCTCGCGCCGGAACCGCTCCTGGAACTGCGGGTCCCGTGCGAGGTCCGCACGCAGCACCTTCACGGCGACGTCCCGGCCGAGGCGGACGTCGCGACCCTTGTGCACCTCGGACATGCCGCCATAACCGAGCGTGTCGCCAAGCTCGTAGCGGTTGGAGAGCAGTCTCGGTGTGGTCATCGGTCTTTCGTCTCGATCCTCGTCGGGTGTGCGCCCATAATGCCTGTCCCGTGGCGGTTCCCGCGGTCAGTCATCGCGGCGGTTCCTCATCTTCTTCGCAGCGCACGAGCACCTCGGTGCCGACCTGCCGCCGCCCGTGCGGTGACACTCCGACCACCCTGCAGTTGCCCAGGTCCTGCGGTTGCTGTCCGAACTGGTTCACCACCGTCGGTGCCAGGCCGTCGTCCTCGAGCTTGGTCGCCGCGAAGTCGGCGGGCCGGTTCACGAAAACCGACTCGTCTACCTGAACGAACTTGCCCTGCGGGGGGATACCCGTCATCTGAGGTTTCCCCGGTGCCCCAGTACTGCCGTCCTCGTTGACGTCGTCGCCGCCACCGGCAGGACCCGACGTGGTCGCCGGTGTGGACCGGCCGTCGGTGTCCCGGTCGGCGTCGAGCAACGATGCCACGCCGAGAACGGCGAGCACCAGAAGTACCACACCGAGGATGATTAGCAAGGCCCAGAGTCCCGCACGGCTCCGCCTCGGCGGCCCCGGGGGAGGTCCCAGCGGGAAGGAACCGGTTCCGGGCGGCAACGTGTGCGGTGCGCTCACCGGCCCGACCGGCAGCATGCCGGGGTTCGTGGCGTTCGGTCCGCCCGCGTAGTGACCGGCGGCGACCCGCCCGGACGGCGCGGGCAGGGGGTGCCCGGCACGTACCGCGGCGACCGCCGCCGCGAACTCACCACCACTGGAGTAGCGCTGGGTGGGGTCCTTGACCAGGGTCGCCTCGATGACGGCACGCGCGTAGGGCGGCACGTCCGGTGGCAGCGGTGGCGGCGCGTCCCGGATGTGCATCATCGCGACGGTCACCGCGTTCTCCGAGAGGAACGGGCGGTGTCCCGCGAGGCACTCGTAGCCGACCACGGCGAGGGAGTACACATCGCTCGCCGGCTCGGCCTCGTGCCCGAGCGCCTGCTCCGGCGCGATGTAGTGCGCGGTCCCCATGACCATGCCGGACCGGGTGACCGGCGCGGCGTCTGCGGCCTTGGCGATGCCGAAGTCGGTGAGCTTGACCACGATCCGGCCGTCGGCCGCGTGCGTGACCATGATGTTGCCCGGCTTGATGTCCCGGTGCACGTAACCGCGTTCGTGTGCGGCCTGCAGCGCGTTGCCTGCCTGCTCCACGATCTCGAGCGTGTACTCCGCGCTGATCCGCCGCTCCTTCGCCAGGATGGCCGCGAGGGGGTCGCCCTCGACCAGCTCCATCACGAGGTAAGCGGTGTCCTTGGGTCCGTCGACCACCGCGTTGGTCTCGCCGTAGTCATGGACGGCGGCGATGCCCGGGTGGTTCAGTGACGCGGTCATGCGGGCCTCGGTGCGGAACCGGTGCAGGAACTCGGCGTCCCCGCACAGCTCCGGCTTGAGCACCTTGATGGCGACGTGCCGGTCCAGCCTCGTGTCGGCCGCTTCCCACACCTCGCCCATGCCACCAACGGCGATGCGACGAGCGAGCCGGTAGCGGTCGGCCAGCAGCTGCCCCGACGTCAGCATCTCCAGCTACCCCCCGACCAGCGCGTTGATGGCGGCCCGGCCGACACCGGCCGCGAGCTTGCCGCCGGTCGCGGCGACGTCCTTGCTTTCTACCACCACGGCGACCGCGATCTGGGGGTTATCGGCAGGTGCGAACGCCACGTACCAGGCGAACGGCGGCGCGCTCTTCGGGTCGACGCCGGTCTCCGCGGTACCGGTCTTGGACGCGATGGTCAGGTCCGACTTCTTGCCGGGGCCCGCGGTGAACTTCTCCGACTCGATCATCATGTCGCGCAGCTCGTTCGCGTCCGAGCCGGACATGGCCTGGTCGACCTCGTCCGCGTGGAAGCCGGAGATCTCGTCGAGGTCCGGGGCCAGGATCTTCTGCACCAGCTGTGGGCGCATCCGCGAGCCGTCGTTGGCGATCGTGGCCGCGATGCTGCAGTTCTGCAGCGCGGTGAGGCGCACGTCCTTCTGCCCGATGCCGCTCTGGAACAGCGAGGGCCGGTTGGGGATCACCATGCACTGGTCGTCGGCACGCGACCCGAGGCACGACGGCACCACGGCCATCGGGATCTGCAGGTCCGTGTCACCGATGCCGAACTTGGCCGCCTGGTCCCGGAGCTTGTCGGCGCCGACCTGGTCGGCCAGCTGCGCGAACGCCGTGTTGCACGAGTGCGCGAGCGCGCTCTGCATCGTCCCGTCGCCGCAGGTGCTCCGGCTGTAGTTCGCGAGGCAGGTGTTGTCGTTGACGTTGCAGTTCGTGTCGCCGTTGATCACGTTGATGCCGGGCGACTGGGTCACCTGCGTGTTCTTGTCCTTGCCATCCGCCAGCGCGGCCGCGGCGGTGACCAGCTTGAACGTCGACCCCGGCGCGTAGTTCTCCGAGATCGCCCGGTTCAGCATCGGCTTGGCCGGGTTGTTCGCGTCCTTGTACTGGTCGAAGGTCTGCTGCTGCACGGTGCCGTCGGTGCTCGCGAGGCCGGACGGGTCGTAGGACGGCGTGGACGCCATCGCCAGGATCTGGCCGTCGTCCGGCTTGATCGCGACGACCGCGCCGGTGAAGCCGTTCGACACCATCGAGTCGTACGCGGCCTGCTGCACCTTCGAGTTGATCGTGGTGACGATGTTGCCGCCGCGCGGGTCCCTGCCGGTGATCAGGTCGGACAGTCTGCGCACGAACAGCCGGTCGTCCGAGCCGTTGAGGATGTCGTTCTCGGCGTTCTCGAGGCCGGTGGAGCCGTACCGCACCGAGTAGAAACCGGTGACCGGCGCGTACATCCCGCCGTTCTCGTAGGTCCGCTGGTACTGCAGGCGGCCGTTCGTCGACTTGACGTTGGCGATGATCTTCTCGTCACTGGTGAGGATCTTCCCGCGCTGTCGCGAGTACTCCTCCAGCAGGACGCGGCGGTTGCGTGCGTCGTCGCGGTAGTCGTCCGCCTTGACGACCTGGATGTAGGTGGCGTTCGCCAGGAGCAGCACGATCATGGCGAGCATCGCCAGGCCTACCCGGCGCAGCGGAGTGTTCATTGCGGCCGCTCCACCATTACCGTTCCAGCCTCCGCGATCGGCACCTGGTTGACCGGCTTCGGCCGCTGCCCCGTCTGCGGGCGGCGGGCCGCGTCCGAGATCCGCAGCAACAACGCGACCAGCACGTAGTTGGCCAGCAGCGACGAGCCACCCGCGGACAGGAACGGCGCGGTGATACCGGTCATGGGGATGAGCTTCGTGACCCCGCCGACGACCACGAACACCTGCATGAGCAGTGCGAACGAGAGGCCGCCGCCGAGGAGCTTGCCGAACGTGTCCCGCACGGCGATCGCCGAACGCAGGCCGCGCATGGCGAGCAGCATGTACACCAGCAGCACCGCGGCGAGCCCGATGAAGCCGAGCTCCTCGCCGATCGCCGCGGTGATGAAGTCCGAGTTCGCGAGCGGCACCATGTCCGGTCTGCCCGCGCCGAGGCCCGTGCCGCCGACCCCGCCGGTGCCGAGGCCGAACAGGGCCTGTGCGATCTGGTAGCCGCCCCTGTCGTAGTCGGCGAACGGGTCGAGCCAGCTCGCCACGCGCACCTGGACGTGGCCGAACAGCTGGTAGGCCAACAGGCAGCCGCCGACGAACAGCGCGAGGCCGACCGCGACCCAGATCGCGCGCTCGGTCGCCACGTACAACATGACCAGCACGGTGCCGAAGAACAACAGCGACGAGCCGAGGTCCTTCTCCGCCACGAGGACCATCACCGAGACGGCCCAGCAGAACAGGATCGGCCCGAGGTCGCGTGCTCGCGGCAGGTCGATGCCCATCACCCGGCGGCCCGCGGCCATGAACAGGTCGCGCTTGGAGACCAGGAACGCCGCGAAGAAGATAAGCAGCAGGATCTTGGCGAACTCACCCGGCTGGATCGACAGCGGCCCGACCACGAGCCAGATCTTCGCGCCGTTGATCGTCGGCGCGATCACGCTGGGCAGGACGGCGGGCACGCCGAGCATGAAGAGGCCGACCAGACCGAACGTGTAGCCGTAGCGGGTCAGCGTGCGGTGGTCCTTCAGCACGTACAGGACCGCGAGGAACATGAGCAGCGCGATCGTGGTCCACAGGATCTGCTTCGGCACCGCGTTCTGGAACTCTTCGTTCGACTGCAGCGCACTTTCCGCGCCCGCCAGGTCCAGCCGGTAGATCATCACCAGACCGATGCCGTTGAGCAGCGCGACGCACGGCAGGATCAGCGGGTCGGCGTACGGTGCGAACTTGCGGACCGCGAGGTGTGCGATCCCGAACAGTGCCAGGTAGGCGAGGCCGTACCAGAGGATCCGCAGCGAGAGCGACTCGTTCTGGTTTCCCTCGACCAGCATCAGCGCCGCCGTCACCAGCCCGGCCGCGAACGCGAGCATCGACAGTTCGGTGCCGCGCCGGGTGGGAGCGGTTCTGTCCTGTGCGTCGCCGGACTGCCCTGCCAGCAACCCCGCCGAGCCCGGCTCAGCCATCAGCCGCCGCCCTCACGCGGGACTCGGCAGTTCTCGCCGGCCTTCGGTTCGACCGCGGACGAGCTACCCGGCTGTGACGTCGTGGTGGTCGCGCCCGTCGGCTGCCCGGCAGGCGGAGTCGGAGTGCCGCTCGTCGGGGTCTGGCCCACCGTGCGCTCCTGCCTCTCCAGCGACTCGCAGGTCGGCAGCGGGTACTTCGTCCGCAGCTCGCGGATGAACTGGCGCGCGTCCGGGACGTTGTCGAAGCTCTCCGTGCCCTCGCGGACCGCCTCGCGGCCGAGCTGCTTGAGGTCCTCGACGTAGAACTTGTCGCACGTCGGCACCGTGGGATCGCACGAGCCCTGGACCTGCCGGTTCAGCGAGATGCCGAAGACACTGCCGCGCACGCCCTGGAAGATCGCGATCTCTCCGTCGTCGGCCTCACCGACGAAATACTGCTTGTTCACCACGACCCAGGTTGCCACGCCGCCGCCCACCAGGAGCAGCAGAACGACGAAGAGGATCGCGAAAACCCGGAAACGCCTGCGCCTCCTCGCCTTCGGGTCCGGTGGCGGGGTCACGGGCTCCGGCGGCTTCGGGATCTCGCGGGGCGCGGTGAGCGCCCCGGCACGTGAGGCGGCCGAGTCCGGCGGCGGGCTCTGGTCCTGGCCGTTGCCCGCGGCGCCACCCACTATCGGGATGTCCTCGCCGAAGTCGATGTCCACGACGTCCGCGACGATCACCGTCACGTTGTCGGGACCGCCGCCCTTGAGAGCCAGCTCGATCAGCCGGTCGGCACAGGCCTGCGCGTCCGGGATCTTGATGGTGTCGGACAGCGTCTCGTGGCTGACCACGCCGGACAGGCCGTCGGAACACAGCAGGTACCGGTCGCCTGCGCGAGCCTCGCGAACCGTGAGGTTCGGTTCCACCTCGTGACCGGTGAGGGCCTTGAGGAGTAACGAGCGTTGGGGGTGGGTCGCGGCCTCGTCCTCGGTGATCCGGCCCTCGTCGATCAGCGACTGGACGAACGTGTCGTCGTGCGTGATCTGGGCGAACTGACCGTTGCGGTGGAGGTAGGCACGCGAGTCACCGATGTGGACGAGACCGATGCGGTTGCCTGCGAAGAGGATCGCCGTGAGCGTGGTGCCCATGCCGTCCAGCTCGGGGTCTCTCGCGACCAGCTCGGCGATAGCGCCGTTGCCGTTCGCGGTGGCCTCCCGCAACTGGGCGAGCAGGTCGTCACCAGGCTCGTCGTCGTCGAGTGGTGCCAGGGCGGCGATGACGACTTTGCTGGCTACCTCACCCGCGGCGTGACCACCCATGCCGTCGGCGAGTGAGAGCAGGCGCGGTCCCGCGTACACGGAGTCCTGGTTGTTGGAGCGGACCAGGCCTCGGTCGCTGCGGGCCGCGTAGCGAAGGACGAGGGTCATGACCGTAGCTCGATCACCGTCTTGCCGATTCGGATCGGGGCCCCCAGGGGCACCCGAAGGGGTGCCGTGACCTTAGCCCTGTCCAGGTAGGTCCCATTAGTCGAGCCCAGATCTTCCACGTACCAGTCCGTTCCGCGCAACGAGATCCGCGCGTGGCGCGTGGACGCGTAGTCGTCGTCGAGTACCAACGTGGAGTCGTCCGCGCGACCGATCATGATCGGTCGGCCGTCCAGCGAGATGCGGGTGCCCGCCAACGCCCCGTGGGTCACCACGAGCTGACGAGGCGCCTTGCCCCTTGTCTTCTTCGCCGCCGAACGACGGAAACCGGGTACTTCGACCCGGATACCGGCAGCCGCGTAGAGGTCTGACCTGACGACCCGTAACGCGGCCAGCACGAACAACCAGAGCAGGGCGAGAAACCCTGCTCTGGTCAGCTGCACAACCAGCTCTGGCACCTGCTGCGAACGCTCCCGCCTTGAGGGGATAGGTGAGACCGCCCGGTATCAGACGATGTCAGCCTTGGGTACGGAACACCAACGAGGAGTGACCGATACGGATCACATCTCCGTCCGCCAGCTGCCAGGTCTGCACCGGGGTGCCGTTCACCGTAGTGCCATTGGTCGAACCGAGATCCGCCAGAGTCGCAGACTGCCCATCCCAGGTGATTTCCAGGTGCCGCCGGGAGACCCCGGTGTCGGGCAGACGGAAGTCCGCGTCCTGGCCACGGCCCACGACGTTGCCACCCTGCTTCAGGGAGTACGTGCGGTTCGAGCCGTCGTCGAGCTGCAGGCTCGCGTTGAGCTGGCGCGGGCCGGTCTGCACGGCGGGCGGTGCGTAGCCCTGCTGGGCGTACGGGTCACCCTGGCCGTAGCCGCCCTGCTGGCCGTAGCCCTGCTGCTGGCCGTAACCCTGGTCGTAGCCACCTTGCTGGCCGTAACCCTGGTCGTACCCCTGCTGCTGGCCATAGCCCTGCTGCTGCTGGCCGTAACCCTGGTCATAGCCCTGCTGGCCATAGCCCTGGTCGTACCCCTGCTGCTGCTGGCCGTAACCCTGCTGCTGCTGGTTGTAACCCTGGTCGTAGCCCTGCTGGCCGTAACCCTGGTCATAGCCACCTTGCTGGCCATAACCCTGGTCATAGCCGCCTTGCTGACCGTAGCCCTGGCCCTGTTGGCCATAGCCGTACTGCTGTCCGTAAGGATCGCCCTCGGGCGGTTGGCCGTAGCCGGGAGGCTGGCTCATGGATCGGTCTCCTGCGTTGCGGGGTTGTGCCGACCGTGCCTCGCCGGGCGCCCTGGCCGGAGCCTTGACGTCCGGGTCGACGGTCGAGCGTATTCGGAACTGTCCGGTGTGCAGCGCGTCGGAGCGCTCCAGGGAGACTACGACGTCACCGTATGTGTCCCAATGCTGCTCCGCGAGATACTCCTCGACACAGTCCGCGAGCAGCGCGGTCGTGCGGTCCGTCTCTCCGGCGAAGTTACCGAAGTCCTGTTCGCCGAGTTGCACTATGTAGTGGTTCGGTGCAAGTTGCCGGCCACCGGCCAGCTCCTTGAGGTGGACCTCACCTTCACGCAGCAGCGCCTGCGCCAACTCCTGGGGCACCACGCTGCCACCGAACACACGCGCGAAGGTGTTGCCCACAGCGTTCTCCAGCTTGCGGTTCAGCCGCTGCCCGAGGCCCATGGGTTCCTCCTCTCACGTGTGGTCCTTGTTCGATCGTATCTGGGTCCGGCCCCAAGGACAGGGCGATGTGCAAACCCGTTCCGCCGCCGTGTACGCTTCGCTGGCACCCACTCGGGCGAGTGGCGGAATGGCAGACGCGCACGGTTCAGGTCCGTGTGTCCGAAAGGACGTGGGGGTTCAACTCCCCCCTCGCCCACTCGACCTTGGGCGTCCCGTGTTCGCGGGGCGAGCTCACCAGGTTTGCGGTCTCGTCATCATGTTGGGGGGCCGAGCCCCCCAAGCCCCCCACGGTGCGGTTTGTTGCTGACCCAGCTTGGTTGCTCTGGGTGTTCGCTGCGCGGGGGTTGCTGTGCGGTTTTGGGGTTGGGTCGTTGTGGGTTTTCTTCTTTTTGCTCACTCTCTGTTCTTGGGTGGGTGGGTTGTGTTTCGTTGTATTTGTCACTTTACGACTGTCTAGTTGCAGGTCGGTCTCGCTTGTCGTGCTTCTCGGGGGCTGTTCGGTCGGCACGGGGGTGTGGGGTGTAACTCCTGGCACCAGACCGGCGGTTGGGGTGCTCGTTCCTCATCCTGGTGGATCGGACGTTCCCGTCCTCTCGGGGCTTCGTGGCGGGGGGTGGGGCCTGGTTTGTTGTGCTTCTCGGTTTTCGGGTTTGGGCTTCGCCTTGTTTCTTCCCCGGGTTCCTGTTCGCCGGGTGTCCGGGCGGTTGTCTCTCGTCGTTGCTGGTCTGGCTGCTTTGTTGTCTGGCTGGCTTCCTTTGCGGCTGCCTTCTTGGGGTTCTTGTTTGTTGGCAGGTTGCTGTCTTGTGTTGGGTTCGTCACTTCTTCTGGGGTGGGGCCATCCTTTGGGGTGGGTTCAACCGCTGTTCGGGTGTTTCGAGGTGGTGTTGTGGGGGCGGGGGTCGGGCTGGGGGTGTTGATCTTTCTTGCTGGTCGGGGGGCTTGTGTGCAAATTGCTGGGGGCAACTTTGAGTATTGGTTCGTGTTCAACCGTCCGGCGGAGGACTCACCCAGACGGCCGCATCGTCGGGGCGAAGTCCCATTGCCGCCTGTCGACCGGTCACCGACCGCTCAGCGCCGTCGGTCGCAGGATGCCCGTTTTCGTCTGCGGTTGGGCACCTGCGGCCTGGTAGCACAGTCATGTAACCAAATACGTCGCAGGTCGGCAGGGGATGGCACGTCGAACGTCGCGGCGGTAGCGGAGAGGGCTGGGTTCGTGACGGGCATACCAGGACGCACAGCGGTTTCGGACAATCTGACGGCGGTGCCATCGCCGCTCGTCCCTCCCGTCGAACTGCCGGCCAAGGTCGACGAGCTCGCCGCCGCCGCGGCGCGGGACCTCGGCTGGCAGGGGATCGTTCTCCCCGAGATGAAGCTGCTCGGCCGACGGATCAGCCTCGTCGCCCAGCTCATGCCCGACGCACACGCCGAGCGCATCTGCCTCGGCCAGGCGCCGGAGGTCGACCGGGCGACCGTGGCCACCTGGGTGTGGCCCGAGTTCACCGGCCGCGTCCCGGCGGCCGCCGTGCGCATCGTCGGCGCACTCGCCGTCGCCCGCCACTGGCGCACCGGGCTCATCAACGCCGTGCCGTTCCTGCGTTACTGCGACGCCGCGATGGTGCTGCCGATGTCGGTCGTCATCACCAACGACTACCTGGTCAACTGCCTGCCGAGGGCACGCGCCTACGGCGTCGGCATCGCCTCCGCGGCGCCAGGGCCGGAGGTGCGGATGGATCTCCCCGGCCGCGCCGACCGGGTGCCCGCGGACGTCGACGGCACGCACCGCTGGCTGAACGAGCTCGCCTACGAGCAGATACTCTCCGCCGTGTGAAGGTTGTCATCGCGGGTGGTCACGGCAAGATCGCCCTCCGGCTGACCAGACTGCTCGCCGAGCGTGGCGACACCGTCGTCGGCATCGTCCGCAACCCGGACCACGCCGACGACGTCGAGAAGGCCGGTGCCGACGCCAGCGTGCTCGACCTCGAGAGCGTCTCCGCCGACGAGGTCGCCCCGGTCCTCGAGGGCGCCAACGCCGTGGTCTTCGCGGCGGGCGCGGGGCCGGGCAGCGGTGCGGCCCGCAAGGACTCCGTCGACCGGGGCGCCTCCGTACTCCTCGCCGACGCCGCCGAACAGGCGGGTATCCGGCGGTTCCTGCAGGTCAGCGCCATCGGTCTCGACCGAGCGGACGACCCGGACGTCGACGAGACCTTCGCCGCCTACCTCCGTGCCAAGGCAGCCGCAGACCAGGACGTGATGGCCCGTGACGGGCTCGACTGGACGATCCTGCGGCCCGGGCTCCTCACCGACGACCCCGGCACCGGCAAGGTCGAGCTCGCCGAGCAGGTCGGCGGTGGTGTGGTCACCAGGGACGACGTCGCCTCCGTCCTCGTCGCCCTCCTCGACCACCCCGACACCTCTGGTCGCGTCTACGAGCTGGTGAACGGCGAGACGGCCATCGAGGCCGCCCTAAGCGCCTAGAACGCGCCTCAGGTACGGGTTCAGGAACTTCCCCTCGGGATCCAGCTCCGCCCGCAGCGCGGTGAAGTCGTCGAACCGGGGATAGCGCTCCCGCAGCACCGACGCGTCGAGCGAGTGCATCTTCCCCCAGTGCGGCCGACCCCCGACCGAACCGGCAATTGACTCGAACAACGCGAAGTACTCCCGGTAGGGCATCCCGACGAACTGGTGGATGGCGATGTACGCGGAGTCCCGTTCGTGGGCGGTCGAGAGCCAGATGTCGTCGGCCGCCGCGACGCGGACCTCCACCGGGAAGATCACCGGATCCGCGAGCCTCGGCACGCGTTCACGCAGCTCGCCCAGCACCTCCGGGAGCGATTCGCGGGGCACGGCGTACTCGGACTCCACGAACCGGACGTTCCTGTTGGTCACGAAGACCCGGTGCGACACATCGGAATACGCCCGCGCCGACAGCACTGCCGACGACAAGCGGTTGAGCGGTCGCACCAGCGGACGAACGGCTCTCCCCACGCGACAAACGGCACCGAACATCGTGTTCTCCATCAGCTGGTACTCGACGAACTGACGGGTCCTGGACAGCGGCTCCGGCAGCGAACCGGCCGGCAGGCGGTTGTTCCGCTTGGTCAGCGCGTTGCGGCCGTAGGGAAACCAGTAGAACTCGAAGTGGTCGTTGTCGGCGCAATTACCGTCAAGTGACGCCAGAACGTCGTCCAGCGGCTCGGGTCGCTCCTCCGCGTGCAGCACGAACGCGGGCTCGGTCCGCAGTGTCACGGTCGAGATCACACCGAACGCACCCAGCCCGACCCGGCCGGCGGCGAACAGCGAGGGACGCTCCTCGGGTGAACACGTCACCACCGAGCCGTCCGCGAGGACCAGCTCCAACGCCGCTACCTGGGTCGAGATGCCGCCGAATCGCGCGCCCGTGCCGTGGGTGCCGGTCGAGATGGCACCCGCAATCGTTTGCGCGTCGATGTCACCCAGGTTCGTCATGGCCCGGCCCATCCGGTCCAGCTCGGTGTTCAGAGCCCGCAGCGTGGTGCCGGACCGGACGGTGACGAGGCCCGTGCCCGCGTCCGAGGAAACGATGCCGGTCCAGTCCGACAGGTCGATGGCCCGGTCGTGCGCGGCGCCGACCGCGGTGAACGAGTGGCCGCTGCCACGCGCGCGCACCGACTTGCCCGCGCCGGCCACCGCGGCGGAGAGCTGTTCGAGGTCCCCGGGGCGCACGACCTCCGTGGCGACGGCCGCCTCCGTGCCAGCCCAGTTGCGCCACGACGTCGTCGCTCTGGTCTCCACAGCCATGGTTACTCCCGGGTAAATCGCGAGACCCAGATCTTCGCAGGTCGCCTCAGACGACGTCAGCGTGGTCGACCAACGCGAGGCTGCGGCGCCACAGCTCCGACCGCGCCGAGGGGTCGTAGGCCTGCTCGTCGGCTCGGGCGTCCCGCTGCCGGTCGAAGAACCGGCCCGTCACGCCCGCGACCTCCGCGCCGACGGCCAGCCTGCTTGTCGACGCGACTCCCGTCTCCAAGGAGTCGACCGAGTAGCCGATCTCGTCGACCACCATCTTGGTCGGCATGTACGTCCCGGGGTGCAGGCTGTTCACCGTCACCTCGGCCGCGGGAAGGCGGGACGCCAGCTCGAACCCGGACATGACCTGGGCGAGCTTGCTCTGCGAGTACGCCCGGCCGCCGCTGTAGTCGCGTTCGAGCATGAGGTCGTCGAAGTCGAGCGGGTGCTGGCCGAGCGAGGCGACGTTGACGATCCGCGCCGGCGCCGAGGAACGCAGCAGTGGCAACAACTCCAGCGACAACAGGAACCCGGCGAGGTAGTTCACGGCGAACCGCAGCTCGTGGCCGTCCACGCTCGTCGCGCGTTCGCGCCCGACCGGCATGCCGCTGCCGATGCCCGCGTTGTTGACGAGGACGTCCAGCCGGTCGGTCAGCTGGCGCACCTGTGCCGCCAACCCGCGCACCTGGCGAAGATCAGCGAGGTCCGCGAGCGCTGTGTGCACCTCGGCGCGGTCCTTGATCGCGGCCGCGGTGTCGGCCAGCCTCCCCGCGTGACGGCCGTGGAGGATCAGGGTGTGCCCGTCCGACGCGAGCCGGTCGGCGAGCGCACGGCCGAGCCCGTCGGTGGCACCCGTGACGAAGACGATCATGGCGAGTTCCTTCCGAGGTGGAGCGTCCCGAGCGTACGTCCGGGTGGATGGGGCGTACGGACCGTGTCGAGTGGTCCGTCTGGCCGTACGGTTGGTCTGTGCCCGACGAAACACTGCGTGCCCGCCTGGACGCGGCCACCAAACAGCTCGAAGCCCCCCTCGCGGTCGTCGACCTCGACGCGTTCGACCGGAACGCGGACGACCTCGTGCGCCGGGCGGCCGGGCGGCCGATCCGGGTCGCCAGCAAGTCCGCCCGGGTCCGGCACCTGCTGGAGCGGGTGCTGCGCAGGGACGGCTTCGCGGGGGTGATGGCCTACTCGTTGCCCGAGGCGCTCTGGCTGGCCCGCCACTGGGCGGGCACCGACCTCGCCCGTGTCGACATCCTCGTGGCGTACCCGACCGTCGACCACACGGCGCTACGAGCGCTGGCCACCGACGACCACGCCAGAGGGCTCGTCACGATCATGGTCGACTCCGTCGCGCACCTCGACCTCGTGGACGCCGCGCTCGGCTCGGACCACCCCGACATCCGGGTCTGTCTGGAGCTGGACGTGTCCTGGCGACCGCTCCTGGGTAGTGACATCGCTCACATCGGCACCCGTCGATCGCCGGTCTTCCTGCCGGGGCAGGCCCGCACGCTCGCCACCGAGGTCCGCGACCGCGCGGGGTTCCGGCTCGTCGGGCTCATGGGTTACGAGGGGCAGATCGCGGGACTGGGCGACCATCCGAGCGGGAAGCCGCTGATGGGCGCCGTTCTGCGGTGGATGCAGGGCCACTCGGCGCAGGAGCTGGCCGTTCGGCGGACGGCGGCCGTCGAGGAGATCAAGAAGGTCGCTGACCTGGAGTTCGTCAACGGCGGCGGCACCGGCAGCATCGAGACGACCGGCCTCGACCACTCGGTCACCGAGGTCGCGGCGGGCTCCGGGCTGATCGGGCCGACGCTCTTCGACAACTACCAGCGGTTCTCGCCCTCACCAGCGGTTCTGTTCGCGCTCCCGGTAGTACGCAAGCCCAGGAAGAAGACGGCCACGCTGTTCTCCGGCGGCTACATCGCGTCCGGTCCGGCTGGCAAGGACCGTTCCCCGACGCCGTACCTGCCTGCCGGCCTGTCGCTGGTCGGCACCGAGGGCGCGGGTGAGGTGCAGACGCCGGTCAACGGCCGCGCGGCCAGGGACCTGCGGGTCGGCGACCGCGTCTGGCTGCGGCACACCAAGGCGGGCGAGCTGGCGGAACGGTTCACGGAGTACCACGTGCTCACCGGGGACCGCGTGATCGCGACGGTCCCGACCTACCGCGGCGAGGGGCAGTGCTTCGGCTAGGAGGTCAGTCCTTCTCCTGGTACATCAGCTGGCCGGCCAGGTAGGCGCGGACGACCTGCTTGGCCTCGGCGATCATGTCCTCCTCGTCGAACAGCTTGCGCCGGAACGCGAGCGCGAGGATGGCGTCGCCGATGTCGCACGCCACGGTGATCTGCTTGAACAGGCTCTCGACCGGTATGTCGTTGTTGCCCGCGACGACGTGCGCGATCTGCTCGGAGATGACCGTGTTGTTGTCGCGGCCGTCCTCGATGAAGCGCAGGTCGATGACGTCACCGAAGCGAACCCGGCCGAACCCGGGGATCGTGCGGTACATCTCGACGTAGATGTCGATGATGGTGTCGACGCCGTGCCACCAGTGCTCGAGGTTCGCCCAGTCGAGGCGCTCCTCGATCTGCTCGGTGAAGTGGTCGAGGTGGCGCTTGGTGAGCGCCTGGACGACCGCCCGCTTGTCGGGGAAGAACTGGTACAGCGAACCGACGGCGACCCCGGCCCGCTCGGCGATCAGCGTGGTGGTGACGCCGTCGTAGCCGAGCTCGTCGATGAGCGCGGCGCACGCCTCGAGCATCTGCTCGACGCGTTTGGCGCTGCGCTGCTGCACTGGTTGCTTTCGCAACGGAACCTGGGTTGCCACGTGTTCTCCTAGCGCGGGTGACTAGCTCCATCCTGCCTGGCCTGGCTCACTCGTACCACTAGATTCTGTATACGCCATGAGCCGAACCGGGACGAACTGCATGTCAGGACGGTGCCAGAACAACCGACCGTCCACATAGTCCGGCCAGGACCATCGTTCCCTGAGAACTCGAGCGGCCCCTGTGCTGACGTGCACAAGGGCCGCTCGAAAGTGGAGCCGCGAACCGATGCTGGTCGGGGGAGGGGAGTACAACAACATCGGTTCGCGGAGATCAGATTCTGGAAATCGTTGTTGTGAGATTTCCTGTGCCGGCGGCCGGGCTGTGTTCGTAGCGCTCGGGGGTGCCTACGAGCACTGGCCGCCGGCTCAGGGGTGGCTGTTCCTCAGGCCACGCGCCGCGCGGGGTCGCGGCGGGCGAGGTGACAGCCGTTCCTACCTGGTACCCGTGGCCAACCGGCCTGAGTGCGTCACGCGCGTGCGGTTCGCGTGGCGTGCGGGCTGCGTCGTCGGTGCCAGCCCGCCGGCTACCAGGTGCTCGTAGGCCGCCTGCCACACAGAGCAAGGCGCCTTCTGTTGCCGCCACCGCGACGAGCACGCGGGGCAGTTTCCCTTCTCGTCCGGCTCGTGGGCCGCGAGCATCGCTCGCCAGCCCTCCGTCAGCCTCGGGAGCTCGGAACGTGCCACGGACAGCAGGGACGGAGCGTCCGCGCGGTTGGCGAGTTCGGCCAGCATGTCCAGCCGTTCCCACACCGCGTTGCGGAGTACCTGTCCGAGGATCTCGTCCATCGAAACGTCACCGCTACCTTTCCGCCTGCTCGGCGGCCTCACGAAGCGCGACCCGAAGCTGGCCGAGTTGGCCTGCGTTCAGTACCGCGGTTTCGCCCGGCGGCCCTACGAGGACCACCCGATTACGTTCGACGAGCACCGTGAGGCAGCGTTCCCGGTTGACCACGTCGCCGCAGTTGATGCGCCAGACCTGTCTTCCGAGGGAGGAACCATGCAACTCGCGGCGGTGGTCCGCGTCCTCTGTTACAGGGCCCGGTGGCGCCGTGCTGACCAGTTCCACAGTCTCGGCTTCCCTCCGTGCTCGTACGCTTACAACCAACTACATTGGTGGTTTCAGACACAGAATGGTTCGCTAGAGCGCCGATCGGCGACCATTCCACGGTGAGCGGTCGGCGAACTTCGGTAGGACCGATCAGGTTCACCGATCCGGACTTTTAGCGGCTCGTGAAGTGCGCTTACTCTGCGCCTGACGCCCAGCGGACTGTGAGGGGGCGGAATGAACTCCATCGGGTCTCAGAGCTCTTCTGTGACGCCAGAGGCGTGGGAAGACCCAGAGATGCGTAACGCGCTAGCCGCGCGGGAGGTCAGCACGATCTACAAGCTGCTGCGACGCCGAGGTGTGTCTCAACGACAGATCGCCGCGATGACCGGTCAGTCACAGTCCGAGGTGTCGGAGATCCTCAAGGGTCGTCAGGTCATGGCCTACGACGTCCTGGTGCGGATCGCCGACGGACTGGGTGTCCCCAGGGGATACATGGGTCTCGCGTACGACGAGGTCACCGCACAGCGGGTGGCCGAGACGAGCGATACCCCGGAGGCTGAGGAGCCGGAGAACGTGAAGCGTCGGAAGTTCCTTGCGCACGCCGCGGCGGTCGCCGTCGGTGCGCATGTGCTCGGCGCCGACTCGGGATCGTGGGTGTCCAACCCGGTGCTGACTCCCGCACCGGGCCGGATCGGCATGACAGACGTCCGACAGGTGGAGGCCGCCACGCGTGCCCTCCGCTCGCTGGACTACCAGTACGGCGGCGGTTTCTGCAGGGACGCTGTGGTCGCACAGCTGTCCTGGGGGCAGCAGATGCTGAGCTCGTCCGGTACGGACGTCGTGAAGAGGAGACTGCACGTCGCACTCGCCGACCTGCACAACCTCGCTGGCTGGACATCGTTCGACGTCGGACTGATCGACTCGGCGCGCAACCACTTCGGACGCGCGCTGGAGCTGGCGAAGGCCGGCGAGAGCGACGAGCTGGTCGCGAACATCCTGTACCGCATGGGCCGGGTCTACCTGCACAAGGAGGCCCCCGACGACGCGCTGAAGATGTTCCAGCTCGGCCAGATCGCCGCACAGCAGTCGGGCTCCGAGCTGGCCGTCGCGGTCATCTGCGCCAACCAGGCGTGGGCCTACGCGATGATGGGCCACGAGGAGCAGACGATGAAGCTCATCGGCAGGACCCGTGACGAGTTCGCCCGCGCGAACCACGGCGAGGCCGCCGACTGGGTCAAGTTCTTCAACGAGGACGACGTCTACTCGATGATCGGCACCGTCCACACCGTGCTCGCGCAGAAGGTCGACGCGAAGCACACCAAGTACGCCATCCCGGCCCTGACCAGGGCGATCGACTCCTACGGCGAAGAGGTCGCGCGCAACAAGGCGTTCAACCTGTCCTCGCTGGCCACCAACCACCTGCTCGACGGCGACATCGACCACGGCGCCAAGGTGGGGGTCGCGGCCGTCGACCTGGCACAACACCTCAAGTCGCAGCGTGTCCGCGACCGGTTGGAGCCGCTGCGCGAGGAGGCGGACAAGCGCCGCAACTTCGCCGACGCCCGCGACCTCGCGGACCTCATCGGCCGGTTCCACGAGACCAACCAAGCGGTCTGACGAGGTCGTCGTGACCGTGTTGCCGACCTCGGGGATCCCGTCTGCCACGGCCCCGGGCAGTGGTGGTCCGTTCTCCGGAGAGCGTCTGGCCGAGGCGCTGACCGGTGTGTGCGCGGTCGCCGGGCTCGACCCGGCGGGTGCCACGCTCATCAAGTGCACGGCCAACGCCGTGTTCCGCCTGGCCAGCGCGCCCGTGGTGGTCCGCATCGGGGCCTCGACGGCGCTGCGGCACCGGGTCGAGAAGGTCGTCCACGTGGCCACCTGGCTGGCCGAGCACGACGTGCCCGCGGTCCGGCTGCTGCCCGGGGTGCCCCAGCCGGTCCAGTACGACGGCTACGTGGCCACCATCTGGGAGGCCGTGCCGTCCGGCGGCAAGCGACCGCGGGGCCGTGACCTGGGCAAACTCCTGCGCCGCATCCACGACCTGCCGCAGCCCGCGTCCTGGCTGCCGGAGTGGCGGCCGCTCGCCGACGTGCGGGCCCGCATCGGGGAGGCCGACCTCGACGCCGCCGACCTGGCGTTCCTCCAGGACCGGTACGACGACGTGGCCGACCAGCTGTCCCATCTGGACTTCCCGTCGCCGCCCTCCCTGGTGCACGGCGACGCCCACCTCGGCAACCTCATCGCGAGCCCGGCAGGCCCGGTGCTGTGCGACTTCGACTCGTCCAGCTACGGCCCGCCGGAGTGGGACCTGACGCCGCTCGCCGTCGGCGTGGTTCGTTTCGGCGAGCCGGCGGGCCGGTACCGCGAGCTGGTCAGGACCTACGGCCTCGACGTGACCCGCTGGTCGGGTTTCGCGGTGCTGCGTGCCGTTCGTGAGTTGAAGCTGATCACCAGCGTGCTGCCCATCATCGGGAGCAGACCGGAGGTCAGTGCCGAGCTGTTCCGGCGGATGGCGGATGTCCGTTCGGGTAATACCTCGGCTCGGTGGGCCCGCTACACGTGACCGGATCGGCCCAACAGCCGTAACACTCCGTCGCCGAATCACGAATCTGAAGTGTGCCCGGACGGACATCTTCGCACGTCGTAGCGGTTTTTCGGAAGTTTCATTCGTATGGACTACTTATGGGGGTCGCCGTTTTCGGGAAGCGCGCTACGCTGAGTGGAACTAGCCTCAGTCCGCTCCCCGAACGAGGTGTTCAATCCGTGGCTAGGGTGATCAAGAAGTCCAGGAGCGCGCGACGCGCGCTTGATTCGGCACGGATTCTCGAGCAGGTCGTCGAGAACCAGCTCCCGCTCGTCGCCCGCCTGCCGGACGGCGGCAGCAGGGTGCGTGCCGCGGACTTCCTAGCCGAGCTGGTGCTGCTCTCCCAGGCCTACCGCCACCACGCGGCAGGCTGGATCACGCGGCGGGAACTCGAGCGAAGAGGCGATCGGGCCATGCGGCGACTGTCCACCATCCGGCGCCGTTCACCCCTGTCGTACACGCAGTTCACCGAGCAGGACTGACCATTCGGCGTTGGGGCTATTCCGGATTGCCGCGGGGTCCTGTGACCGCCCACACACCTGCGGTGAGCCGACGAGCGGTCGGTCTGCGTCCGTTCACCGTTCAGTCGAGCCGAACTGTGCCCTGAATCGAGAAAGCCGGGCAACGGACCTCAGCTCACGGGAGTACGCGTGAGCACGACCGCGAACCCGAAGGCCGCGCCCATGACAGCGAGCTCGACGGTCGCCCAGCCGATGAGCGCGGTCCGCTGGTGGCGCACGATGCCGGGCATCAGCCGCCACCGGATGTTGGCGCCGAAGACGGCGAGCAGGCCGTAGCAGACGAGCTTGAGGATCACGAGCGTGCCGTAGCCCGTGCCGAACAGGGTGTCGAAGACGTTCTTGCCCGGCACCGAGCCCAGCTCCACGACCGCGTTGAACAGGCCGGTCGCCGCGACGACGCACAGGCAGACGGTCGCGAGCGTCGAGAACTTCGGGAGCGCGGTGGACAGCAGCGTCCGGTTCGTGGCCAGCACCACGACGACCGCGCCGAGCCCGCCCGTCCACACGGCCGCGCCGAGGACGTGCAGCTCCATCGAGATCATCGCGTAGTCCTGCCACCGGAAGTCCGTGGCGTGGCCGGTGACCGGCAGCGGCAGCAGGGCGAACAACGCGACCGCGGCCCGCAGCTCGGCAGGCACCGCGTCGCCCGCGCGCACGGCCCAGATCGACAGCACGAACGAGATCAGCGCGACGCCGGCGACGAACACGAGCGCCTTGCCCGCGCTGACCGTCACCACGTAGTCGGCGACGGCGTCGGGCGAGATGCCCGAGCGGTCCTGGTCGGGGTGTACCTCGGCGGTCTGCAGCACGAGTGCGACCACGGCGGTCACGGCGAGTGCCAGTGCGCTGAACGCCGCCGCCCGGCGAGCACCGGCGAGCACCGGCGCCGCGACCTTCGGCCTGCCGAGCCCGACGAGGAAGGGCAGGAGGTTGAGCCCGACGGTCGCCACGGCCGACAGGTCGAACAGCACCCGGGCGATGGGCAACCCGTACCGGACCACCGCGTCCGGCCCCGGCACCCCTGGGATCTCCGCCACGGGAGTGAGCACGAGACCGACCACGACCGCGGCCAGTGCGGTGCCCACAGCGGCGGCGACCAGGGGCAGCCGGTTGAACGCGGTGGTCCGGATCTGGGTCATTCCGGCTGCTTGCCGCCGATGCGCAGGGCCACGAACAGACCGGCGCCGAGCAGTACGCCCGCACCGACCAGCCACACCCAGATCGGCAGGCCGGAGCCCGACGACCCGTCGTCGCCCGTGCCGGGCACCGACGCGGTGTTCTCGCTGGCCTTCGCCGGGGTGCCGTTGCCTGCCTTGGTGAGCGTGAACGTCACCTTCCCGGAGACGGGGTGCCCGTCGGCGGACACGATCCGGTAGCCGATCGTGTAGACGCCGGTCGGGCCCAGCTCACGCACCGGTGCGGAGACGACGTTGCTGTCGACGTCCGCCGGGCCGCCCTGCCACTGCTTGCCGTCCGGTCCGGTGACGGCGACGGAGTTGAGCCCCTCGCCCTCCTGGACCGGCTGGTCGAAGGTCAGCACGACGGTCTGCGGTCCGGCGTCGAGCGAGGAGTTCTCCACCGGGTTGCTGCTGACCAGCGTGTTGTGCGCGGACGCAGGCGCGG
Source organism: Actinophytocola oryzae (assembly GCF_004364325.1). GTDB lineage: Bacteria > Actinomycetota > Actinomycetes > Mycobacteriales > Pseudonocardiaceae > Actinophytocola > Actinophytocola oryzae. The sequence continues at coordinate 215,208 of NZ_SOCP01000006.1, forward strand.
CGAAGGCGAAGAGCGCCAGCCCCGTCATTGTCAGGACGGCAAGCAGCTTCCTCATGACTGGTCGCCTCGCGCGGCCGTCGCCTTGCGTGCGCGCAGCGTCGCGCCGATGCCGAAGCCGGCGCCGAGGGCACCGACCACGAGTCCGGCACCGCCCAGCCAGCGGGCCGTGGTGTCGGACGTGCTCGCGGCCTGGGCCTCGTTCGTGTCGGACGCCATGGCCGCGTTCTCCGGGTCGGCGGCCGGGGCGTCGTCGCCGTGGTGGTCGTCGCCACCCTCGGCGGCCAGCGCGATCACCGGTGCCGGGTGCTCCGGCTCCTCCTCGCCCTCCTTGGTCGGCTGGTCCCAGGCGACGACGGTGCCGTCGTCGTAGGTCTGGATCGCAGGCATCATCAGCTGGTCGGTGTTGTCCGGCAGCGGGCCGACGGACAGCTCGAACTCCTGGAACTCACCGGGGGCGATGCGGGTGCCGCTCGCCGTCCAGACGACCGAACCGACGGCCTCCTTGACCTCGGCGTTGTGCACCTTGACCGGCTTGTCCAGGGTGACCTTGTTGATCTGTGCGGTCCAGCCGGGCATCGGCTTGGTCCGCGCGCCGGAGACGGGGGAGTCGGCGGGGAACTTGACCTCCAGCTTGATGGTGCCCGCGTTCTCCTCCTCGTTCGGCACCCGGAAGGTGATCTTCGTGTAGCCGCCCTTGGCGGCCGCCTCGCCGAGCACCTTGGCGGTGACGTGGGCGGACGCGAGCCCGCCGGAGAACATGGTGGCCACACCGGCGGCGATGGCGACGATGCCTGCGCGCGCCATGAAGCGCTTGATGGACATGTGAGTACTTGCTCCTGAGAGTTGGGGGATTCGCCGGTACGCATCCGGCGTCCGGCATTCGGGGGGTTTCTCAGGAGTGGACCGGCGGCCCCCGCCGCCCGCAGACCCGCCGGAACAGGACCTCCAGCAGCTCACCCGGCCGTGCGGGGGCGGAGTTCCCGGCGGTGGCGGCGAGCGGTGGCACCGGTCCCGCGGCGAGGATGCGCAGTCGGCCGAGCAGCCAGCCGATCGCGGACGTGACCGCGGCGAGCGCGAACCCGGCCCTGGTCAGCAGCAACGCGGTGACGATCGTGGCGACGGCGTGCGTGCCGAACATGGTCCAGCCGTCGAAGGTCGCCGTTGTCTCGCCGTGTCCGCTGGCGATCTCGTTCAGCAGCATGTGCTGGCAGGCCTGGGTGAGCCCCAGTACGGCGACGAGCGCGGGCGTGCCGCCGCGGCGGGTGATCGACATGCCGCCCCAGGAGAGCAGCGTGGCGAGCAGGATCGTGAACCCGGAATCGGCGACCGCGCCACCGGCGAGACCGTGCGCGGCGATGGCCAGAGCGGCCGAGCAACCGGCGAGCAGGAGCCCGCGAACGCCGTCGGCGTCGCCAGTCCTCGCTCGTCTACCGCTCACGCCTCACAAGAGTAGGGCGCCGGTCAACGGGCGTCATATACCGCGCGTGCGTCCATTACGCCCGGCATGCGTGACTCGAGCAGGTCGACCAGCTCCAGGAGCTTCTCGGCGACCTCCCGGCCGACCGGGGTGAGGCTGTACTCGACGTGCGGCGGGATCGTCGGACGGGCCTCACGCAGGACGAGACCGTCCCGTTCGAGAGCCTGCAGTGTCTGGCTGAGCATCTTCTCGCTGATGCCGTCCACGCGGCGCCGCAACGCGTTGAACCTGGTCATGCCGTCGAGGAGCGCGACCATCGCCAGGCCGCCCCACCGGCCGGTCACGTGTTCCATGGTCTCGCGTGAGGTGCAGTTCCTCGCGAACACGTCGAACACCAGCTCGTCCACACCTCTATGGTAGTACTAACCAAGGGAAAGTACTAACCAAGGGAGAGTGATTGCATGATCGTCGTCACCGCGGCGTCGGGGCAGCTCGGCCGCCACGTGCTCGACGGACTGCGCGCGAAGGGCGTCGAGTTCGTCGCGGGCGTCCGGGACACGGCCGTAGACCTCGGCGTGGAGACGAGGGAGCTGGACTACGACCGGCCGTCGACCATCGAGAAGGCGCTCGACGGTGCCGACCAGGTCCTGTTCATCTCCGGCAACGAGCCGGGCAGGAGGGTGCCCCAGCACACCGCGGTCGTCGACGCGGCGAAGAAGGCCGGGGTGCGCCACATCGTGTACACCAGCGCCCCGCACGCCGACTCGACTCCGCTGGTCCTCGCGCCGGAACACCGGGCGACCGAGGAGGCCATCCTCGCGAGCGGGCTGCCGTACACGTTCCTGCGCAACGGCTGGTACCACGAGAACTACCTGGACAAGATCACCACCGCGGCCGAGACCGGCGAGATCGTCGGCGCCACCGGCGACGGGCGGATCGCCTCGGCGGCACGCAGGGACTTCGCCGACGCCGCGGTCACGGTGCTCACCGAGCCGGGGCACGAGAACAAGGTCTACGAGCTGACGGGCGACGTGGCGTGGACGTTCGCCGAGTTCGCCGACGAGGTCGCGAAGGTCGCGGGCCGCCCCGTCACCTACCGGGACCTGACGGTCGAGGAACTCCAGCAGTACCTCGTCTCGCTGGGCACGCCGCCCGAGGTCGCCGGGTTCGTCGCCGCCATCGACGGCGACATCGCGGCGGGCCTGCTCGGGCACACCCCGGGTGACCTGCGGACCCTGATCGGCCGGCCGACGACGCCAGTGAGCGAGACGATCAGGGAGACCCTCAGGGCCTAGTGCCGTGTCCAGGTGGGGAGGGTCGTTTATCCGTGGATCCAGGTGGTCGCTGGCAAGGCGCCGGGAAGCCGCTCGTACCGGGTTGTACTCGGGCTTTCCGGCAACGCCGCCAGCGGCCGCCTGGGCCGCGGAGAAACGTGCCCTCCTCGCCTGGACGCGGCACTAGCATCGGAGGCCGTGGACCTACAGCGCAGGTTGGTCGAGACCGTGTCCGGCGACGTCGGCTTCGACGCGGCCACGAGAGCGCTGTTCACCATGGACGCCTCCAACTACCGGCAGGTCCCGGTCGCGGTGGTGCGTCCGGACACGGTCGACGACGTGGTCGCCGCGGTGACCGCCGCCCGCGAGTTCGACGTGCCGGTCGTGCCTCGTGGTGGCGGCACCAGCCTGGCGGGCAACGCGACGGGTGGCGGCCTGGTGCTGGACCTGACCCGCCTGGACCGCATGGAGATCGACCCGCCGACGCGAACGGCGTACGTGGAGCCGGGCGTGGTGCTGGACGACCTGAAGGCGGCGGCCGCGCCGCACGGCCTGACGTTCGGCCCGGACCCGTCGACGCACAGCCGCTGCACGCTCGGCGGCATGATCGGCAACAACTCGTGCGGCTCGCACTCGGTCGCGTGGGGCACGACGCTGGACAACGTCGTGTCCCTCGACGTACTGCGGTACGACGGCACCCGCATGACCGTCGGCGCAGGCGACCTCCCGCCGGAGCTGGCCACGCTCGTCGACGAGAACCTGGCCGTACTGCGCAGGGAGCTGGGCCGGTTCGGCCGTCAGGTGTCCGGCTACCCGCTCCACCGGCTGCTGCCGGAGAACGGCCGCGACCTGGCGAAGGCGTTGGTCGGCACTGAGGGCACGTGTGTGACGGTGTTGGGCGCACGGGTCCGCCTGGTCCCGCTGCCTGCCGAGAAGGTGTTGCTGGTACTGGGTTTCGCGGACGACGTCGCCGCGGCGGACGCGGTGCCCGCGATCCTGCCGCACGGACCGCTGACCGTGGAGAGCATGGACGAGCGGATCGTCGCGCTGCGTGCTCTGCGCAACCCGGAGCCACCGCCGGCGTTGCCGGAAGGCGGCGCGTGGCTGTTCGTCGAGGTGGACGGAACCGAGGCGGCGCGGACGATCGCGGCTGCCGTCGACGTGCCGCACGCCGTGTTCACCGAGGCTTCCCGGCAGCGCGAGCTGTGGCGCCTGCGTGAGGAGGGCTCCGGCATCTCGACCCGCATGGCCGACGGAGCGGAGGCGTGGCCGGGCTGGGAGGACACTGCGGTGCCGCCGGAACGACTTGGCGCCTACCTCCGCGACCTGCGTGCGCTGCTGGCCGAGCACGATCTGCGTGGCATCCCTTACGGCCACTTCGGGGAGGGTTGCGTCCACATCCGCATCGACTTCGACCTGGTGCACGCCGCCGGTGTGGCGAGGTTCCGCGCCTTCCTGGAGGCGGGCGCCGACCTGGTGGTCCGACACGGCGGCACCCTGTCCGGCGAGCACGGCGACGGCCAGGTGCGGGCGGAGTTGTTGCCGCGCATGTACTCCCCGGCGGTGATGAGGCTGTTCGCGAGGTTCAAGGCGTTCTGGGACCCCGGCAACCGGATGAACCCCGGCATGGTCGTCGAGCCGTACCGCGTCGACGAGAACCTGCGCTTCGTGCCGCTGATGCCCACCCGCACGGCCTTCACCTACCCACACGACGACGGCGACTTCGGCCAGGCGGCACGCAGGTGCGTCGGGGTGGCGAAGTGCCGCAACCACAGTGGTTCGGTGATGTGCCCGAGCTTCCAGGTGACGGGCGAGGAGAAGCACTCGACGCGGGGCCGCGCGCGGCTGCTGTACGAGATGCTGGCGGGCGAGGTGATCACGGACGGCTGGCGTTCCACGGAGGTGCGGGACGCGCTGGACCTGTGCCTGTCGTGCAAGGGGTGCAGGAGCGACTGCCCGGTGAACGTGGACATGGCCACGTACAAGGCCGAGTTCCTGCACCACCACTACCGGCGGCGCGTGCGTCCGGCGTCGCACTACTCGATGGGCTGGCTGCCGCTGTGGCTGCGGGTGGCGTCGCGCATGCCCGCGTTGGCGAACAGGACGATGGCGTCGCCTCGGCTGTCGAAACTGCTCAAACGGCTGGGTGGCATTGCTCCGCAACGAGATCTGCCGAGTGTGGCCCCCGAACCGTTCACCACGTGGTTGCGCGGGAACCCGGGGACCGGCGGCGAACCGGTGGTGTTGTGGCCGGACACGTTCACCAACTTCTTCTCCCCGTCGGTGGGCGTGGCCGCGGTCAAGGTGCTCCGGGCGGCGGGTTTCGACCCGGTGCTGCCGGCAAAGTCGGTGTGCTGCGGCCTGACCTGGGTGTCCACGGGGCAGCTCACGGTGGCCCGCGGGGTGATGCGGCGAACGCTGAAGGTCCTGGCGCCACACAAGGACCTCCCGATCGTCGGCCTGGAGCCGAGCTGTCTGTCCGCGCTGACGGAGGACCTGCCGAACCTGACGGGGGAGAAGCTGAATGCCTTCACCCTGGCCGGTTTCCTGGAGGCTCATGCTCCACAGTGGACGCCGCCGCGCGTGGAGCGGGAGGCGATCACCCAGGTGCACTGCCACCAGCACGCGACGCTGGGCTTCACGCCGGAGGCGAAGCTGATGGAGAGAGCGGGTGTGCGGAACTCCCGTCTGCCAGCGGGATGCTGCGGCCTGGCAGGCAACTTCGGGTTCGAGCGGGAGCACTACGCGGTCTCGCAGGCGCTGGCGGAACAGACGTTGCTGCCCGCGATCCGGGAGGCGGCGCCGGACACCGTGGTGATAGCGGACGGCTTCAGCTGCAGAACCCAGGTGGCGCAGGGAAGCGCGCGCCGGGCCGTACACCTAGCGGAGGTACTTGCCGAGGGTCTGTAGGCGAACGCTGAACCGGGCCCCGCCCTCGGGGGCCCGCCCCGCGGTGATCTGCCCGCCGAGGCGGGTGACCAGCCCGTGCACGAGGGCGAGCCCGATCCCGGTGCCGACGGGCCGCACCCCCTGGTACCGCGAGTGCAGGACACCTTTCCGGAAGGCGAGCTGGTAGTCCTCGTCGGACAACCCAGGCCCACCGTCCCGCACGGACAGGACGGCGATCATGTTGTCGATCACGTAGAGGGACAGGACGACGGGTGCCCCGGGCGGAGTGGCGCGCAGGGCGTTGGCGGCCAACCCGTCGAGAACCTGCCGCAACCGCCGGGGATCGGTGTTCACCATGGTGGGTGTGGTGGGGCTCTCCACCCGCAGCTCGACCCCCGCCGCGGCGCACCGGCTCTCCCAGACCCGGGCGGCCTCCGCCAACAGCGCGGTGAGGTCGACGTCGGAGAGGTCGAGCCTGAAGTCGTCGGCGCCCAGTCGAGCGAGGTCGAGCAGGTCGGTCACGAGCCCGTCGAGCCGCTCGGCCTCACGTTCGATGGTCTGCCCGACCTCGACGACCTCGTCCCCGGTGACCACACCGTCGGCGAGCGACTCCGCGAATCCCCGCACGGCGGTGAGCGGCGTCCGCAGCTCGTGCGAGATGGAGAGGAGGAACTCCCGCTGCCGGGCCTCGCTGCGGGCGAGGGCGTCGGCGAGGGCGTTGAGCGACTCCCCGACGTCGACGAGCTCCCGGGGTCCTTCCGGAGGCACCCGGAGGTCCCGCCGCCCGTGGCTCATCCCGACAGCGACCTCGGCGGTCCGCCGAAGCGGCCGGGCGAGAAGCCGAGCGAGCAACAACCCCGCGACGGCGGCGACGAACATCCCGACGGCGAGCGCGATCATGACGTTGCCGACGAGCCGCCGCCCGGCCGCCCTGGAACGCTCGGGCTCCCGCACGAGCGCGACGGCACCACCGTCACCGATGGCGCGTCCCTCCACGAGCAGCACGGTCCCCCCGATGTCCGCGTCGCCGTGGAGGGGCCGGTCGGCGGTGACGTGCCCCAACCCGGCCCGCCGAGCAGCCCGGACGGCGTCGGGATCGGCACTGACCATCCCGCCTGCGGCCCCACGCCGAACGAGGGAGATCCCCTGCCCGGACAGGATCTCGGTGACCCGGGGCGTGGCGATCCGTGAGGCACTGAGCTGCGCTGCCACGACATCGGCCTGGTCGGCGAGAGTCTCCTGAACGGCCTCCCGGGAGGTGATGGACACCATCCGCACGGAGACAAACCCGGCGACGAGGGCCATGACCCCCGCGACCGCCAGCCCGAACGCGGTGACGCGCACCCACAGCGTGGTGGCGGCCTTGCGCCTGTCGCGAGCCATCAACGCCACCCCGCCGCAGGCCCGACATGCGGCTGCCGGAGACGGGCACTCACAACGAGTCCGCCGAGTACCCGACACCGCGGACCGTCCGGATCGGACTGGCGGCCCCCAACTTGGCGCGCAGCTGGGCCACGTGCACGTCGACGGTCCGCGTCCCGGTCACCTGGTACCCCCACACCGCGCTCAACAGCTGCGCCCGCTCGAACACCTGCCGTGGCCTGCGCATCAGCTGGGCCAGCAGCTCGAACTCCGTGGAGGTCAGCGTCACCTCGACGCCGTCGGCGAACACCCGGCGCTGTGTGACGTCGATCCGCGTCCGGCCCACCGACAGGACCTCGGCGACCACGTGGCCACGGCGAAGAACCGTCCGCACCCGCGCCACCAGCTCCCTCGGCGAGAACGGCTTCGTCACGTAGTCGTCGGCCCCGAGCTCCAGACCCAGCACCCTGTCCACCTCGTCGTCACGGGCGGTGACGAACAGGACCGGGGTCCAGTCGCCCGCCGCCCGCAACTCGCGGCACACCGCCACGCCGTCCATCGACGGCAGGCCGACGTCGAGGACCACCGCCACCGGGCGCAGGCGGCGCACGGCGGCGAGACCGGCGGCCCCGTCCTTCTCCACGTGCACGCCGAAGCCGTCCCGGCGCAGGTACCGGTCGACGAGGTCCGCGATGGCCGGGTCATCCTCGACGACCAGCACCAGACCCTCAGGCATGGCCCTTTGTAACACCCATTCAGTCCCCCGCCATCTCCGACTCGATGGCGTCCAACGTGGACTCGACGTCACTCACCTGCTGGTCGACGCCGGGTTGTGACGGTTTCGCCTCGGCCCGGCAACCGACCCCGAGCACCAGGACCGGCACCAGGACGAGGACGAGCCGCCTCATTTCGCCCCGCAGTGCTGGCTCTGGAAGTCGGTCGCCCACTTCTTCGCCTGGTCGAGCTGGTCGACGTGCCCGGCACGCCGGTCGGCCCGCTCCTCCAGCAACTGCGCCGACGTCTCCCGGCCCGCGTCCCGCTCCTTCGCGGCCCTGGCCCGCAGCCACGCGGCAGACCCGCGCGTCGACGCGTCACCCTGGATCCGCTCCAGCAGGCGGGTGGCCCGTTGCTCGATCTTCGGCAGGCGTTTCTCGCACAGGTTCTGCACCTGGTCGGCACTCAGCGTGATCGTGACCGGCTCCGACGGGTCGGCGACAGCCGTCGCGGCGCCGCCGACGACCAGGCCGACCGCCACCACGGCACCGACTACGAGGTTCCTCATGGTTCCTTCTCCCTTCGTGTGGTGCCCACTGTGGAGGGAGAAGGTGAGAGGAGTGATCGGGGAATGTTCGGGTTGTGTAAGGGTCAGACGCCGAGGCGCTGGAGCAGGCGTTCCTCCAGCTGGTCCAGCTCGATGCCTGCGGCCCGGTGCGCGGCCCTGCGGCGTGCCGCGGGCATCCGTTCCGCCGCCCGCACGGCCGCGGCGAGCTGGCTGAGCGTCGTCTCGGAACGGTCCGCGAACGCCTTGTCCTCGGCCGTCGCGTCCCCGCGTTCCCGCAGCTCGGCGACCGCCTCGGCGGCGCCGGAGATGCGTGCGTGCAGCGAGCCGCCGTGACCGGAGAACCTGGGCAGGTCCTCGACGGGCACCCCGAGCCGGTGGGCCCGGATCCGGTCGTACCGGTCCCGAGCCTCGCCGAGCGCACGTACCACGTAGGGCGCGACCAGGGGGATCACGGCGGGCCCGACGATCTTCACGACGGCGAGTGCGTTCCTCGCCTTCTTGGGCGTGATCCTCGGCTCTGCGCCGATGGCAGCCTTGCGCTTCCTGAGTGCCATGTGGAGAACCTATCGGTGCTGACCAGCGTCGGCACGCGCTACCGGCCGGGAACTGTCGGTGGTCCGTCCTAGACTGCGAACCGTGACGACTACGGTGCTCCTCGACTCGGGAGTGGTGAACCGCTGCCGGCGCCGGGTACACCTCGAGCACGACCCGGCCATGGCCGACGCCCCCCAGGCGCCGCCCGACCCGACGGGCGAGCAGCGCAAGGCCGACGCGGCCGCCCACCGCCGGTTCATCGCGGACGAGATCGCCGGGCTGGTCGGCGCCGGCTGGACGGAGATCCCGCGTGAGGCCCGCGCCGCGGACCGCGAGCAGCTGACGGCCGACGCCATGGCCGAGGGCGCCCGGTTCATCTGGGCTCCCCAGCTGCCGCGCGACGAGGCGGGTGGCCGCAGGGGCCACATCGACCTGCTGGTGCTGACCGGGACCGGGTACGTCCCGATCCTCGTCGTGCGGCACAAGGTCAGCGACCCCGGCCAGGGTGCGCAGACCTCCCCGCTGTCCTCGCCCTGGCCGGACACGCGGCAGCCGGACCCGCGCCGCCGCGTCCGACCCCAGCCCCGCGACGTGCTCCGCCTCGCCCACACCTACCGCCTGCTGGTCGCCGCGGGCCGGGCCGCCGACGGTCCGGCGATCGCCGGCGTGATCGGCCTCGACGGCGACGCGGTGGTCTGGCACGACCTCGAGGCGCCGACCTGGCCGGGCGGCCGCACCGCGCTCGCCGAGTACGACGCCCGCTTCGCCGACCGGCTGGCCGTCGCCACCACCGCGGCGACCGGCGGCGAGGCGCTGGCCCAGCCGTCACGCATCGTCGAGTGCCGCTCCTGCCCGTGGTGGCCGGTGTGCGGCGTCGAGCTGGAGCGGGCCAGGGACGTCAGCCTGGTCGTGCGTGGCGAGGAGGCCGCGACGCTGCGGGCAGCGGGCGTGCGCACGGTCGACGACCTCGCGGTCGTCGACCCGGAGGACGAGTCGCTGCCCCAGACCGGCATGCCGATGGCCGACGCGGTCGGCCTCGCCAAGGCGTGGCTCGCGGACCTGACCGTCGTGCGCAGGGTGCCGAGGATCGACGTGCCCCGCGCGGAGGTCGAGGTCGACGTCGACATGGAGAGCTTCGGCGACTCCGGCGCGTACCTGTGGGGCGTGCTGCTCACCGGCGCCGACGTCGGCGAGCGGCAGGGCTACCACGCCTTCGCCACCTGGGAGCCGCTGCCGACCGACGACGAGGCACGGTCGTTCGCCGGGTTCTGGGAGTGGCTCATGACCATGCGCCTGCGTGCGCGGGCACGCGGGCTGAGCTTCCGCGCGTACTGCTACAACGAGCTGGCCGAGAACCGCTGGCTGCTGGCGTCGGCCAAGCGGTTCGCGGGCAAGCCGGGCATCCCCACGACGGAGCAGGTGCAGGCGTTCATCACCTCGGACGCCTGGTTCGACCTGTTCGGCAGCGTCCGGGACAACTTCCTGTGCTCGCGGGGCAAGGGCCTCAAGACGATCGCCCCCGCGGCCGGTTTCCGCTGGCGCGACGCGGAGGCCAGCGGCGAGAACAGCATGCGCTGGTACCGCGATGCCGTCGGCATGGACGGCCGCAGGCCGGACGACGACCAGCGCGTCCGGCTGCTGGAGTACAACGAGGACGACGTCCGCGCCACCCACGCGCTGCGCGGCTGGATGTCGTCACCGTCGGTGTACGACGTGCCCTACGTCGGCGACCTGTAGCGGAAAGTACCTGACAGGGTCGCCCGAAAGGACAGTCGGACAAGCCGGATGGCCGATGTCTGCCAGAACCCCGCCCACCAGGGTGGATGGTATGGAACTCCTCGCCGTCGCCGCGCTGTTCGTCGGCCTCGCCCTCCTGGCGGCCATCCCCCTGGTACTCCTGCTGCACTTCACCCAACGCCAGCGGGACGGCGAGGGATAGCCTCGACCGGTGCTCGAAGGTGACCTCGTGGAGCTCGTCCCGCTGACCCCGGACCACCTGCCCGACCTGCGCCGCATCCGGCGGACTCCGGAGGTGCTGGCCCGCTGGGGCGAGCCGGAGGACGACGGCAACGACGACGACGTCACCTGCTTCACGATCCTGCTCGACGGGGCCGTCCGCGGCATGGTCCAGTACGGCGAGGAGGACGACCCCGGCTACCGGCACGCCTCGATCGACATCTACGTCGACCCCGACGTGCACGGCCGGGGTGTCGGCAGGGACGCCGTGCGGACGCTCGCCCGCCACCTCGTCGACGACCGGGGGCACCACCGCCTCGTCATCGACCCCGCCGCCGACAACGCGGCCGCCATCCGCTGCTACGCCGCCGTCGGCTTCCGGCCGGTCGGCGTCATGCGGCAGTACGAACGCGACAACGACGGCAACGGCTGGCACGACGGCCTCCTGATGGACCTGCTCGCCACCGAGCTCCGGTGATCGACCGTTAACCTGTCGAACGAACCCGAAAGGACAGGGAGACGGCATGCTGATCAGTGACACCTCCGCCATCGTGACCGGCGGCGCCTCCGGACTGGGCGGCGCGACGGCCGCCGCACTCGCCGGCGGCGGGGCCCGGGTCTTCGCCGTCGACCTGCAGGCAGCCATCGACAAGGCGCCGGAGGTCGACGGGGTCACCTACGTGGCCGCCGACGTCACCGAGCCGGAGCAGGTACAGGCCGCCGTCGACGCGGCCGAGGGCGCCGGGCCGCTGCGCACGGTCGTCAACTGCGCGGGCATCGGCCCGTCGGCGCGGATCCTGTCGAAGAAGGGCCCGCACGACCTGGCCCTGTTCCGCAAGGTCGTCGAGGTCAACCTGATCGGCACCTTCAACGTGGTCACCCTGGCCGCGCAGGCCATCGCCAGGACCGACGCCGACGAGCACGGCCAGCGCGGTGTGATCGTCAACACGGCCTCGATCGCGGCGTACGACGGGCAGATCGGGCAGGCCGCGTACGCCGCGTCCAAGGGCGGCATCGTGGGCCTCAACCTGCCTGCCGCACGCGACCTGGCGTCGTCGGGCATCCGCGTGGTGACCATCGCGCCGGGCATCGTCGACACCCCGATGCTCGCGACCGTGAGCGAGGAGTTCCGCCAGGCCCTCGCCGACGGCATCCCGTTCCCGAAGCGCCTCGCCCGCCCGGAGGAGTACGCGGACCTGGCCCTGTCGATCATCGCCCAGGACTACCTGAACGGCGAGGTCATCCGCCTGGACGGCGCACTGCGGATGGCGCCGCGTTAGGACACGGTCAGTGGCGGCCGGGCGGGCAGATCTCGTCCAGTGCCGTGAGGTCGTCCTCGCTCGGGTGCCACTGGCCGGCCGCGGCGTTCGCGGTGACCTGCTCCGGCGTCGTGGCACCCGCGATGACCGAGCCGACCGTTCTCTGCGCGGCCAGCCACGCGATCGCGACCGTCGACATCGGCAGGTCGCGTTCGTCGGCGAAGGCGCGGAGCTTCTCGATGCGGTCCCACGGCGCGTCGGACAGCAGGCGGGCGCGGCCCGCGAGCCTGGCGGTGGCGGGTGGGTCGGTATCGCGGTGGTACTTGCCGGTCAGCAGGCCGTTGGCCAGCGGGAAGTACGGCAGCAGGCCCAGCCCGAACCGGTCGCACGCCGGGATGATGTCCCGCTCCGCCTCGCGTTCGAGCAGCGAGTAGTGGTTCTCCGCGGCGATCACGCCGGACCAGTGGTTGGTGCGGGCGAGCCACGCGGCGTCGGCCAGCTGCCAGCCCGCCAGGTTGCACACGCCCGCGTACCGGATCAGGCCCTCGCGCACCAGGTCGTCGAGCGCCGCCAGGGTCTCCTCGAACGGGGTGGTCGGGTCGGCGCGGTGCAGCTGGTACAGGTCGATCCAGTCCGTGCCCAGCCTGCGCAGCGACGCCTCGACCGCGCGCTTGACGTACCGCCGCGACCCTCGGGCGCCGAAGTCCGGGCCGTTGACGCCCTGCATGTCCACGCCGAACTTCGTGGCGATCACGCACCTGTCGCGCCTGCCGGACAGGGCCTGTCCGAGCAGCTCCTCGCTGCGGCCGCGTGGTGCGCCGTACACGTCGGCCACGTCGAAGAAGTTGACGCCCGCGTCGACCGCGGCGCCGATCAGCGCGCGGGAACCGGCCAGTGACTCCGCGGCGGTCCCGGGGCGGCCAAGGTTGTTGCAGCCGAGGCCGACCGCACTGACCACCAGACCAGATTCTCCCAGGTGACGGAGTTCCATGGCGACAACCTACTGAGAGTGAACGATCGGATCCACATTCATATCGGCATCGACACAGGGCCGAACGGCCCGTCCGACGCGTACTTCCGGCCCGGGTGGGGCACGCTGTGCGCTATGAGCAAGGCATCTGACGTCGACAGATCCTCTGCGGCGGACTGGGTGACAGGGCACGTCCCGAGCCAGGTCGGGCGGGTGTTCGTGGTGACAGGCGCGAACAGCGGCCTCGGTCTCGAGACCGCCCGAGTCCTCGGTTCCCGTGGAGCGACCGTGGTCATGACCGCCAGGGACATGGCCAAGGGCGAGGCCGCGGTCGAGTCCCTCCGGGAGGAACAGCCGGACGGGCGGTTCGACCTGCGTCATCTCGACCTCGCCGACCTCGAGTCGGTGCGGGAGTTCGCGTCCGGGGTGGACCGGGTGGACGTGCTGGTCAACAACGCAGGCGTGATGATGCCGCCGCACACGCTGACCGAACAGGGCTACGAGCTGCAGTTCGGCGTCAACCACCTCGCGCACTTCGCCCTCACGATCCTGCTGTTCAACACGCTGCTGCGGAGCGAGGACGGGCGTGTGGTCACGGTCAGCTCCGGGCTGCACCACCGCGGGCGCATCCACCTGGAGGACCTGCACGGCAACCAGAAGTACAACCGCATGGGCTACTACGCGCAGTCCAAGCTCGCGAACGTCGTGTTCGGACTCGAACTGCACCGGCGCCTGCGCACCGGCGGGTTCGGCCTGCGCAGCGTGCTCGCCCACCCCGGTTACACCGCGACGAACCTGCAGCGGTCGGGCCCGACGGGTGTCGGCAGGCTGTTCATGAAGATGGGCAACATGATGGCCCAGGACGTCTCGATGGGTGCGCTGCCGCAGATCTACGCGGCGGCGGGCGCGGATGTCGAGAGTGGTCAGTTCTACGGTCCCGACGGCCGCAACGAGAACAAGGGCTACCCGACGCTCGTGGAACCGAAGGTCGAGGCACGTGACCGCGAGCTGGCCAGACGCTTGTGGGACGTGTCGGAGGAGCTGACCGGCGTGCACATCGACCTGGCGCCGTGATGCGTGACATCCGCACGGTCGAGGACGTGCTCCGCTTACTGGACGGCTTCTTCCCGCGTGACGCGGCATGGTGGGACGGGTTCTACGCCGACCGCGACAGGCCGGTCCCGTTCTTCGTGGACAAACCGGACGAGAACCTCGTGTCCTACCTGGACCGCGGCCTGCTCACCCCGGGCCGCGCGCTCGACCTCGGCTGTGGTCCGGGCCGCAACACGCTGTACCTCGCGGCGAACGGCTTCTCGGTCGACGGCGTGGACCTCTCGGCGACCGCGCTCGAGTGGGCCGGGGAGCGGGCGGCCGAGACGGGCGCCGACGTGCGGTTCCGCCAGGGCGACGCGTTCGAGCTGGACCTCGGCGGCCCCTACGACCTGATCTACGACGCGGGCTGCTTCCACCACCTGGCGCCGCACCGCCGCGTCAGCTACCTGTCCCTGGTCGACCGGTACCTGGGGGTGGGCGGGCACCTGGTGGTGACCGGCTTCTCGGCAGGCGTGGCCGACTCCGGCTCCGAGACCCCGGACGCCGAGCTGTACCGCAGGGGCAGCCTGGAGGGTGGTCTCGCCTACTCCGACGAGGACCTGCGCCACGTCTTCGCCGACCTGACCGAGGTGGAGCTGCGGCGCATGCGGGACGAACCGGACGGCTCGCCGCACTTCGGCGAGCCGTTCCTGTTCGCCGCCCTGTTCCGGAGGGACTAGCGGGTGCGGTGGCCGACCACCGTGTACAGCAGCGTGCGCCTGCCGCCCGCGAACGCGTGGTGGTAGGTGATCTCGGTCCGCTCGAAGCCGAGCACGCCGACGTACCGGCGGATCAGCTCCGGGCTCATGTGCCACCAGGTGTCGCCGTACGCGTGGTCCCAGTGCTGCGGCAGGAACGTCGCCTTGGCCTGGCCGTGTGCCTCCGGCGGCAGCGGCGTGGGGACGCCGTCGGCCGGGTCCGGCGCGTCCACGAAGTCGCCGACCAGGTGGTACTCCGACGCCGGGTACACGTCGGTGACGATGACCGTGTCCTTGACCAGCCGGCACGACGTCTGCAGCGCCAGGAACGGGTCGCGCAGGTGCAGCAGGATGCTCGCGAACGTGGCCACGTCGACCTGGCCGATCTCCGCGGGCACGGTGTACACGGTCCCGTGCACGAGCTTGGCCGAGAGGCCCTGCGCGCGGTGGTTCAGCCAGAAGCCGTTGTTGATCTTGCGGAGGTGGTCGCGGCGGACGGCGTCGTAGCTGCCGAGGTCGGTGCCCGCGAACGGCACGACGTCCCACGAGTGGCGTTCGGACAGGTCGTAGGCCACCACGTCCGCGCCCTGGCGCTCCATGTAGGAGGTCAGGAAGCCGCTCGCCGCACCGAGCTCGAGGACTCGCCTGCCGCTGAGGTCGGCTCCGCCGAGGTAGCGGTGTTCGTCACCGCGAAGGTCCCACTCACCCGAGACTTCACCGTGTCCGGGGATATCCATCGAGTGATAGAAGTAGCAGTCAGTGAGGTTCTCGACCGCGCGAGGCGATGCGTAGAGATCCGTCCGGGTACTCGTCATTGCCCGTCCCCCTAGCTCCAGGTCCGGCCAATCTAGCCCAGTCAGTTGTTCCGTTTCGCCTGCCGGTCGTGCAGCGTGAGGACCAGCCGCACGACGAACACCGCGGCGGCGACTGTGACCAGCACGATCAGTGGCACCATGCCGACAGCCTCCTCTCTTTCGGTCCCGGCTGTCAGACGCGGGACGTGCGGGTGAGGTTCACTCCCGGGTGAGTAAAGTCGCGCCGTGCCCGCACTCAGCACCCATCCCGGCGTCGGCGCGGTCGCCATCTGGACCAGTGCCGACCGGCCGGGCCTTGGGGACCAGTTACCCGGACGGGTGATCCAGCAGGAGCTGCTCGCGCGGCTCCCCGGCTGGCGGATGAGCATGTTCGCCACCGACGGCTGGCGCAGGTCGACCGTCGCGGACGGTGGCCTGGTGGCCGAGCCGCTGCGGGACCGCACCCCGGCCGAGCTGGCCGACGCCGCGACCCTGACCGTCATCTGTTCGGGTGATCCGGTCGCTCTCGAGCTGGCCACCCGACTCGACGCCACGCACCCGGTCGTGCCCTTCGCCGTGCCGGAGGTGCCCGGCGGCCTGGCCGCCCGTGCCGCGGTCGTCGTCACCGGCCCGAACCCCGGCCTTCTGCTTGACCGCGTTGTCGACCGCGACACCCTGCCCGCCCGCGTCGCGCAGCTGCGCCAGCTCGGCGAGCTGCCGGACGGCGACTACGAGGTGGGCGACGGCGGGGTCGAGCTGCCGCAGAACCTGGTGTTCGAGGACCGGCTCGCGTTCCTGTTCGGCGCGCGGGCGGTCGTCACCGACGACGAGCATGTCGCCGCCGCGTGTGCCTGGCTCGGCGTGGACTGCCGCCGCCCGGACGGCACCGCGTTCGAGTTCGCGCCGGTCGCGGACCTGAAGGCCCAGCTGGACCGGGTCGCCGAGCTGGCAGAGCACACGCTCGCCGACCGGGGCGGCGACCTGGCCACGCGCACGAGCGTGCTGGCCGAGGAGAACCACGCGCTGCGCCAGGCGCACTGGCACCTGCGGCGCCGGATGCTCGTGGAGCGCCAGCGCCTGGCCGAGCCGTTGGCGCAGGCGTGGGAGGAACGGGACGCGGCGGTCGCCGAAGCGGCCGAGGTGCGCGCCGACAACGCCGAGCTGACCCGTCGCAACGAGGAGCTGACCGCCCGCCTCGCCTTCGCCGAGCAGGAGCTGGCGCGCTGGCAGGACACCAAGCTCGTGCGCTGGACGCGCCCGCTGCGTGACGCGTACGGGAAGGCGCGCGGATGAGTGGACCGAGGCTCACGTTCGTGCTCGTGTCCTACGGCGGACGTGACCTGGTCGTGCGGTGCCTCGAGCTGCTCGCCGAGCACACGGACGTCCCCTACCGGGTGATCGTGGCCGACAGCGCGTCGCCGGACGGCACCGGCGAGTGGCTCGCGGAGAACCTGACCGGCGCGACCGTGCTGCGCATGCCGACGAACCTCGGCTTCGGCGCGGGCGGCAACCTCGCGGTGCGGCACGCGGACACCGAGCTGCTGTGCTTCCTGAACGCGGACATCGAGGTCACCGAGGGCTGGCTGGAGCCGCTGCTGGCGTTCCTCGACAGGCACCCGTCGGTTGCCGCCGTGTCCCCGCTGCTGGTCAACCCGGACGGCAGCGTGCAGGAGGCAGGCAGCGTGATCGGCGGTGACGGCTGGTGCCGCGCGGTCGACGAGGGCCCGCTGTTCACCCACGAGGTCGACTACGCGTCGGCCGCGTGCCTGGTGGTCCGGCGCGCCGCGTTCCTGGCGGCGGGCGGCTTCTCGCCGGAGTACGAGATCGCGTACTTCGAGGACGTCGACCTGATGCTGTCGCTGCGCGCACAGGGCTGGCAGACCTGGGTGGAGCCCGCGTCGAAGGTGGTGCACCAGCGGCACGGCAGCAGCTCGTCGGCCCGCGCGACCGAGCTGATGCGGCTGAACCACGAGACGTTCACCCGCCGTTGGCCGCACGAGCTGGCGGACCGGGTCCCGGTGGTCGGCCTCGACGAGCACCCGCACCGGAAGTGGTGGCTGCGTGACCAGCTGGCGCCCTACCGCGTGCTGCTGATCGACGACCGGGTGCCGCAGCCGGACCGGGGCCGGGGCGACGGCCGCACGATGGCCGTGGTCAACGCGTGGCGCGAGGCGGACCCCCGGGCCCGCGTGACGTTCTTCGCGGTGTCCCCGGAACGGGCCGAGCAGGTGGCGCCTGCCCTTGCCGCACGCGGCATCGAGGTCGTGTGGGGCGTCGACGACCCGGCACGCTGGTCGGTGGGGCGGGCAGGTCTCTACGACGTGGTCGTGGTGTTCCGGCCGCACAACTTCGTGGGTTACGGCGAGCCGATCGCCCGCGCACAACCGCAGGCGGTGAAGGTCTACGACGCGGAGGCGTTGTTCCACCGCAGGCCGGAACAGCACTTCGGCACCGCGACCGAGGTGCCGGAGCGACGGGCGTGGGCCGTGCAGGCCGACGCGCTGCGCAGGCAGGAGGTCGAGGCGTTCACGTGGGCCGACGTGGCGGTGTGCGTGAGCGAGGAGGAGGCCCACTGGGCACGTCGCGTCGCGCCGGGCGCGGAGGTACACGTGGCGTGCTACCCGGCCGCGGTCCCGGAGACGGTGCCGGGCTGGGACAGTCGTCGCGACATCGTCTTCTTCGGCGGCTTCGACTCGACCCCGCGCACCCCGAACGAGTTCGCGGTCCTGGAGCTGGCCGAGCTGGTCCTGCCACCGCTGCGTGAGCGCCATCCCGACCTGCGCATGCGGGTGGTCGGCGCGGACCCGTCACCCGCGGTGCTGGCGCTGGACGGCCCGACGATCGAGGTGGTCGGCAAGGTCCCGGACCCCCGCCCGCTGCTGGAGTCGGCCCTGCTGCACGTGGTGCCCATGCACTACGGCGCGGGCGTGAAGATCAAGTTCGTGGACTCCATGGCGGCAGGCCTCCCGTTCGTCACGACCCCGGTCGGCGGCGAGGGCCTGCACCTCGGCTGGACGGCACGCCACCTGGTCGGTGCGTCGTCGGCCGAGCTGGTGGAGCTGTGTCACCGGCTGCTGACGGACCCGGTGCTGTGGACCGAGGTGCAACAGGGCCTGCTGGAGATCTGCCGCACGCACTTCTCGCCCGCGGAGTTCCGCCGTTCGATGCGTGACGTGCTGACGGCGTGCGCGATCCCGCCGCAGGTCACGGTGCCGTGAGAGCGGCGACGAGGTCGTTGACGACGCCCTGCCAGTGCCGGCGCTGCCGCTCCCGCTCGGCGGCGTCGGCGAGCCGCTCCTGGTGAACCCCGAGCCGGGTCCGCCCGGCCCCGGCGTCCCGCACGGTCAGCTGCAGGGTGGTGTCGTGTGACCACCCCGAGGGCCCTCGACGACCGGCTGCGTGCCTTCGGCCGGTGGCTGGCGGACCGTCACTAGGTACAGTGGGGTCGTGGGGCGCTTCTCGGTGGTGATGTGGGTCAAGCTGGTGCTTGCCCTCTTCCTGCCCGCCCTGTTCCTGGCGCTGCCAGGCGGCCACGGCCCACTCGCCCTCGTCACCGCGGTGACCGCCGGTATCGCCGCCGCGTTCGTCATCGCCGTCGTCCTGTACGGACGGGTCGAGGCCGCCGTCCCCATGCACGTGCGGGCCATCAGCCTGCGTGAACGGGCGCGGCTCGCCAACTTCATCCGGTTGCGCGACCCCGACGCCAGGGGGCGCACCCGACCACGAGCTCCGTCACTCGGCAGCGCGGCTGCCTGACCTTCTTTCCCGTAACGGCAGTCGCTTCCGCCTGTCCGAAAGAAACGTCTACGACGGAGCGACTCTTGTTCGACATCTTCCTGTACCCGGTTTCCGCCGTGCTCTGGTTCTGGCACACCGTGTTCGGCGCCATCCTCAGTCCCGACAGCGGCCTCGCGTGGGTCCTGGCCATCGTCTTCCTGGTCTTCAGCATCCGGCTCCTGCTGGTGCGGCCGGCGTTGAGCCAGCTCCGCGCGGGCCGCAGGCAGCAGAAGCTCGCACCCCAGATGAAGAAGATCCGCGAGAAGTACGGCAAGGACCGGCAGCGGATGGCCACGGAGATCCAGAAACTCCACGCCGACTCCGGCACCAGCCCCTTCGCGGGCTGCCTGCCCGCACTCCTGCAGATCCCCGCCTTCCTCAGCCTCTACTGGGTGCTCCGCGACTTCACGCCCGGCGCCACCTCGAACCACGCCTTCGACCACGACGGCGTGCGGTCCTTCCTCAACGCCGACCTCTTCGGCGCCAAACTCGGCAACTGGATCAACCAGCCGGCCGACGCGCTGGCCGCCTTCGGCACCGACCGGGCGCACATGATCGCCGTCGGGGTGCCGCTCATGCTCGTCGCGGGGCTCGCCACGTTCCTCTCGATGCGTGCGAGCATGCGTCGCCAGCTCAACCCGAACCCGCAGTTCGCGTCCGTCAGCCGGTTGATGATGTACCTGGCGCCCGGCGGCATGCTCGTGTCGGGCTTCTTCTTCCCGGTGCCGATCGGGGTGCTGCTCTACTTCCTGGCCAACAACCTGTGGACCTTCGGGCAGCAGCACGTCCTCACCGCGCGCATCGACCGCGAGGAGGCCGCCGTCGAGGCCGTGAAACCGAAGGTGGTCGCACCGAAGCCGGGACAGCGTCCGGTTGTCCGGAAGGCGAAGGTGAGGCGGCGTTAGTCGAGCGGGTGCGGTGGCAGTACCGGTAGGCGCAACCGCCTGCCACGCAACGACTTCCACCGCACCGCCGCCGCGAGCAGCCTGCGTTCCGCGCCGGCCGTCGTCTGGCGGTCGGCGCGGGCCCGTGCCAGCAGCGGCTTCAGGTCCCGCTCCACCCTGGTCAGCTCCGCCAGCCGCTCCCGCACGTCGCCGAGCCGGTGCCACTGACGCATCAACAACACGGTCGTGAACTGGGCGACCCGCCGGAGCTCGTAGTCGGCCACCGCCTCCAGCTCAGGGTCCTCACCCCGGCCCAGCAGCAGGCGGAGCCAGCCGAGACCGGACGGCAGGCCCTCGTCGAGCCGGTTGTCCCGACGACCGCTCACCGCGTCGTCGTGCTGCCGGTAGGAGTGCAACGGGCGGTCGACGAACTCCAGACGTCCGGCCGCGAGGGCGACGGCGGCGATCCACTGGTCGTGGAACGCCGACGGCGTGCCGGGCGGGAACGGCAGCACCTGCTCCCGCACGACGTCCGCCCTGACCATGCAGGCGGCACCCGTCACGGTGTTCAGCAACAGCAACGAGTCCAGGTCGGACCACTGGTTGCGCCGGTGTCGCCAGAACGACGACTCGATCACCTCGTCGTGCGTGTCGATCAACCGCATGTCGGCGTAGGCCAGGGTGACCGACGGGTCGGCGAACCGCTCGACCAGTGTGTCCAGCTTGTCCGCGTCCCACACGTCGTCCTGGTCGGACAGTGCCACGAGGTCCGCGGCGGCGGGCACGTGGGTCATGGCGCGCTCGAAGTTCCGGTAGAAGCCGACGTTCTCGTCGTGCGCCAGCACCACGAACCGCTCGTCACCGGCCACCAGTCGGTGGATCGTGGCCACGTGGTCCACACCGGACGCGTCGTCGGAGATCACGCACAGCCAGTTCGTGTGCTTCTGCGCCCGGATCGAGTCGAGCTGCTGTGCGAGGAACCCGGCGTCCGGGCGGTACGTCGCCATGCAGATGGCGACCTTCGCCCCGTCGGACGGCCACCGCGCCGAGACGGGCGAGAGTTCCGTCTCGACGAGCGAGACCGTCGGCAGCTCGCGGGTCAGCACCGTGCCGTCGTCCAGCGTCACGACGAGGCTCAGCGGCAGGACGCCGGGCGCGGACGTCGACGCGACCGGGATCCGGACCGTCACCCCGCTGCCGTCCGGCACCCGCACCCCGCCCGGCCGCAGCGCGGCGGCGACGTCGGGACGGAAGTGGCCGCGGCGAGCCGGCACCGTGACCGACCCCGCCTGGATCGAGACCGACCGCACCCCAACGGATGCGTGGGTCACCCACCCGACCAGCTCGAGCACCTGCCCGGCACCGACCGCCAGCGTCCCGGGCACCGGCAGGTCGAAGTGCAGCCCCGCCTCCCGCGCCGAGGTGGCCCGCGACCGGTACCGGCCCGTCAGCCGCGACACCAACCCGGGCGCCCGGTGGCCGACCTTGCGCAGCAGCCCGTCCGGTTCGTCGCCCGGCCGGCCCAGCGCCAGGTCCCGCACGCCACGCACCAACCGCCCGGCGGGCCACACCGACCGGTGCGCGGTCCGCACCAGCGACGAACCCTCCAGCGCGTCCAGCCGCGCCCGCGTCCGGCTCAGCCGCGACCGCAGCGAGGCGGCCTCGGCGTCGAGCGCCGCGCGTGCCGCCTCGGTCTGCTCGTTCGTCTGCCACGCCAGTGCGGCCTCGTGCACCGCGGCCGACAGCTCGGTGAACGCCTTGCCGATGCGGTCGTCCTTGAGGTCCAGCTGCGAGCGCGCCATCGCCAGCTCGTGCTCGGTCCGGCGAAGGCGCTCGGCCAGGTCGTCGATGCGTGCGCTCTGCCGCGCCACCTCGGCGGCCAGCTCCTGCTCACGGCCGATGGCCGAGTCCCGCTCGTACTCCACCGCGCGGCGGGCGTTGTCGGCCGCGCGCAGTGAGCGGAGGCCGCCGGGCAGCTGCCACAGCGGCTCACCGTGGTCGGCGTCGACGTCGTGTTCCAGCGCGGCCGCGATCCGGTCCGCGAGCTGGCCGGTCACCTGCTCCTGCAGCGTCGCCTCGGCCGCCACCAGCTCGTCCCACCGGCCGTCGAGCGCTGTGGACAACCCGGTCAGCGCACACAGCTCCGCGAGCACACCGCGCACGGTCGTCGCCTGCCACGGGTGCGGTGCGTGGCCCTGCACAACCTCCCGGGCGAACTCCAGCAGCGCCCGCAGCATCACGAGCTCCGCGTCGACCCCGTGCCCCGCGTGCCACTCCAGGTCGACGCGGGTGACGCCGCCCTGCGGGCCGATGATCAGGTTGCCGGGGTGCACGTCGAGGTGGTCCGGCGGCAGCACGGGCACGTCGGGCCGGTGCGGCAGGTACGCGTGGGGGAGGTTCGCCGGGTCGAGCGGGCGCGCCTGCGCGAGACACGTCTGCCGCCACATGCCGAGGAAGTGCGTCAGCTCGGGGATGTCGTGCCTGCGCATGGCATCGAGCAGGTACGCGTCCATCGCGCGCCCTGGCCGCAGCGGCTCGGAGACCAGATGTTCCTGCCGCAGCCAGGAACGTGCGTCGCCGAGTCCACTGTGGATTGTCTGCAGCGTGAAGTCGGGGTTGAGCCTGCGGGTCCGCCGCCACTCCGGTCGCCGCGCGCCGCTGATGAGCCACGCGAGCCCCGGTTCGACCACTGTGGACAGTGCGGCCGGGGTGCGTGCCGCGACGATCAGGAACGACGGTGCCACAACGGGTCCGATGCCCTCGGCCATCGCGAGCCGATGTGCGATGCGGCCGGACGTCGTCGCGTCGTTGCCGCCGAAGCTGCCCTGCAACGGATCGCGGACGAGCTTCTCGACGAGGTCCGGCCCGTGCCGGAACGCGGACTCGTCCAGCACCACCCTCGGCATCGTGAAGTCGGGGTAGGGCATGAACCACCGCTGCGCGGTCAACCCGGCGCCCGCGAGCATCCGGTGCAGCGTCCCGCGCGTCCACGCCCGGGGTCCGCTCCCACCCGGGAAGTCCGCGAGTCCCACCCAAGCCTGGTCGCGGTGTTCCTCCACGCCACCCAGCAGTTGCCGCAGCCCCAACTGGTTCTCGATTGCGAGCACGACGACCCCGTTGTCCGCCAACGAGTTCGTCACGGCCGACAGGAGTGACCTCGGGTCGTTGTGCTCCAGCGCCCCGCAGAGCACCGCCACGTCGAACGGTCCGGCGCCCGCGAGTCCTTCCGCGAGCGTGGCCGACTCGATCCGCACGTTCGGGAGGTCGCGGCAGCGTTCCCGCGCCGACGCCGCCCGGTCCGGCACACCCTCGATGCCGAGCACCGACGCACCGGCCTCGCCGAGTGCCCGCGACAGCACACCGGAGCCGCAGCTGACGTCGACCACTCGCATGCCGGGCG
The DNA here is from genome assembly GCF_004364325.1 of Actinophytocola oryzae. GTDB lineage: Bacteria > Actinomycetota > Actinomycetes > Mycobacteriales > Pseudonocardiaceae > Actinophytocola > Actinophytocola oryzae. Next base: position 238,796 of record NZ_SOCP01000006.1, read on the forward strand.
AGATTCGCAGCGGTGCCAGCAGGCCGAGCCGGGCAGGGGAGAAGTGGTAGGCGGTCTCCCACGTGCTGACCAGGTTCGACAGCTCTGTCGAACCCGAGGAGACGTCCCGCGCGTCACGCAGGGCCGTCAGTACCGCCGCGTCGTCGGCGTGGTCGATCGTCATCTACGCGTCACGAGGCCGGTGGGAACTCTTTCTTTTCCTTCGCGATCAGGTCGTTGAACTCCGACTCCACGTTGGCCGAGTCCGCGCCGTACACCTCGACACGCACCAGGTAACCGTCGGTGATGTAGTGGGCCCGGAACACCGTCTGGTCCGACGGCGGGATCGGCGTCTGCTTGCGGACGAGGACCCCGTCCTCGTTGCTGACCAGCTCGAACTGCGCCTGCTGGTAGAGCCCGTCCATGGCGTTCAGCACGTCGCTCGGGTTCGAGTCAGGGCCGAGCTTGAACGCCCAGATGCCGCGCCGCAGGCCGTTGTCCTCGGTGACCAGCCCGCCGACGTCCGAGACGCCGACCGACTGGAGCAGCGCGGCCTCGTCCTTGGTGGGCTGCTGGTCCGTGATCGCCTGCGACATCGGCACGGTGCGGTTCAGCACCTCCTCGCCGGGCAGCTCGATGAACGGCCCCTCGGGAAGGTTGGGTTCCTCGGTCGTGGTGGTCGTCTCCTGGGACTGCTCCTGGCTCGTCCCACCGCCGCCGTTGCCGCCGGCCTGGTTGTCGTCGCCCTTGTCGCGGAAGCCGAAGAACCAGATGGCCCCGCCCGCGAGCGCGAGCACCAGCACGACGGCGATCACGATGCCGACGGTCTTGCCGCCACCGCCCCCGGACTTCTCCTCGAAGACCTCGGGCCCCTGCCTCGGCCAGCTCTGCTGCCCGAACTCCGGCGGCAGCTCCTCGTTGGCCCACGGTGGCGGGGTCATCGACGACTGCTGCTGCGGGTGCAGGGTCTCCCACGGCGGCGGCGCGGGACGCGGCGGGAACGTCGGCGGCATGTTCGACACGATCTGGGTGCTGTCCGCGTCGTTGCCCCGGCCGACCACCTGCGTGCGGTCGCCGACCTGTCCCTGCTGTCCCACGGCCTGCGTGCGCTCGCCGAAGGTCGGCTGCTGCGGCGGCTGCTGCGCGGGGTTCACCGGGCGGAAGACCTGCGTGGGTTCCGCACTCTGTTGCTGCTGCGGCGGTTCCGGTGCGCTCTGGCCCGAAGCCTGTGCGATCACACGGTCACGCCGGGTGCGGTACTCGTCAGCGGAGATCTGACCGGACGCCAGCGCGCTGTCGAGCTGTGCGAGCTCGTCTTGCCAGGACATGAAGTCGCCCTCCAACACAGATGGTGCACCGACAGCGCCTACCCCGCCATGACCCGGCAAAGACTATTGGGTCAGGTGTGGAGCGGCGGTGTCGGGTGGCTAACTACTTGGTGGGCGGCGCGGCGTCCGTGACGGCCGTCATCGCCTGCTGGAACTGGGCGTGCAGCTCGGCGATGTCACCGACGGGGATCTGCAGCACGCTCAGCTGGATCGTCGTGTCACCGTAGGTGTACACCCCGCGCAGGGCTGCCGCGTCCCTGTTGCTCACCGTGGTCATCGTGACGTCACCGGGGACGCCCTCGACCTTGGTGTCCGTGAAACCGAGCCCCTTCTGGACGTCGAGGATCTTGCCGGTCAACTCCTTGGCCGCCGCCGCGCTGTCGCTCTTGTACGCGTACAGCAGGTAGCGGTAGTTCTCGTCCGAGTAGCCGGAATAGGTCACCTGCTTCGCGCCGGCGTCGGCGAGCAGCGTCGCCTCGGAGGGGGCGATGACCTGCAGTTCGCTGGCGCGACCGATGTCCATCGTGCCCGCGTTGTCGGCCGCCTCGCCAGGCAGCTCGATCTTGGTGATGTCGACCGGTTCCGGCGCCTTCGGCCCGTTGTCCTGGCTGGTCTCCTGGCCCGCGGTGTTCGTGTCGTCGCTGTCGCGGAACCCGAGGAACCACACGGCGCCACCCGCGATGGCGAGCACGACGACGACCGCGACCACGATCAGCAACGGCTTGGGGCCACCCCGTGCCGGCTTGTTGCTCGTGAACAGGTCCTGCGCGTCGAGTGGGGTGACCGCGGGGCCGCCGACCTGCGGTGGCACGGGCGGGAACGAGGCGATGCCGGTCGCGGCGGTGTGCGTGGGCGGCAGTGTGGCCCACTGCGGCGGCTGGCCCTGCTGGTTCTGCTGGGCCTGCGGTTGCTCGGGGGGCGCCGGGGTGGTGGGCGCGTCGGTGACCGGGGCGACGATCTGGGTGTGCTCGGTCCCGTTGGACTTCGCCGGATCCGTGATGATCTGCGTCACGTCGGCCTCTGACTCGCCGTTCTCGATGCTCACCACCTGCGTGACCTCGGCGGCGTCGTGCGCCTCGGCGCCCTCCGCCACGACGGGCTGCGGCCCGGTCGGCGGACCGATGACGGGCGACGGCGGCTGGGCCGACGAGGCAGCCGCGAGGATCTCGTCCCGACGCTTGCGGTACTCGTTGGCCGAGAGATCACCGCCGGCAAGCGCGCTATCGAGTTGCCTCAACTCTTCCTGCCAGGTCATCCGGCGCCCTTTCTGCGGAGTTCCGTCCGCGATTTTCCCACTTGCGATACCGGCGGACGCACGGTGCCTCGACGAAGCGGTACAGCAGGTCTGCGATGACCGCGGAAGCGAGCGTCGCGACGAAGAAGGCCAGTGTCGTACCCGTGGTTGTCGAGAGTAGGTGAGGCGTCACGTAGAGAACCGGCACATGAACGAGAAAGACGGCATAAGTTCTGTTCGCGACACCCCTTGTCCACCGCCCGGCGACCACGCCGCCGGTCAGCCGGCAGACGACGATCACGAGCAGCGCTATGCATACCACCAGTCGCCCGTAGCCCGGAATGGCCGGCGTCAGATCGCTCGTGAGATCTGCCCGTACCAGCAACAGCCACTGCAGCACGCCGTACGCGAGGCCGGCCAGCGGGTGCAGCCTGCCGAGCCGCACGAGCGCGATGACCTGTCCGATGAACAGGATCGGCAGGAAGGTGACGACCACGCGCAGCATGTGTGTTGCGACGCCGTCGTCGTGCAGCACCGACAGCAGCACCGAGATCATGGTGACGGCGAGCGCCGGCGGCAGCCACGGCCACCTGCGCAGCAACGGGATCGTGGCCGCGACGAAGACGTAGTAGGAGATCTGGACGGCGAGTGTCCACGTCACCAGGTCGAGGCCCGCGTTGCCCGAGAAGAAGAAGTTCGCGAGCGTCAGGTTGGCGAACAGGTCGCCCACTGTCACGGGACCGGTCACGCCGATCGGTGTGTTCGTCCGCGCGACGACCCAGACGGCCAGGAGGACCACCCACATCGCGGGGAGGATCCGCACCGCCCGCCGAGCGACGAACCGGCCGGGGCTCTCCCGTTGTGCCGCGTAGGTGATGACCACGCCGCTGACGATGAAGAACGTGCCGATGCCGAAGGCACCCACGAGGGAGTCGAGGCGCAGCGGGCCGAACACCGTGGCGGAGGCCTTCTCGTCGAACGTCCACCGCTGTTGGCCCGACGCGAACCACCCGCGGAAGTGGTCGTACACGACCGCGACCGACGCCACGATGCGCAGCGCGTTGAGCCCGTGGAGATACCCGCCGCTCACGTGACCTGCCCCAGCACGGCGAACAGCACGACGGGACCGACCAGGACGAACCACTCGGCACTCGCGGACAGCGCTCTCGTGACGGGGTTCGCGGCGATCGCGTCGGCGGTCCGTCCGGGACGCACCGCCACGAGGAACACCAGCACCGCGATCGTCGCGGCGACCGGGTACCACCACCGGTCGAGGCCGGGGAAGTTCTCGTCGACGGCGACGACCGCGCCGAGACAGCAGGCACCGAGCAGGACACCGGCCCACGCGGGAATCGTCCGGTCGAGCACGCGCCAGGTGGCGGTGCCGATGAGGGCCAGCGGCAGGAACTCCAGTGGCCTGGCCAGTTCCGGGAGGTCCGTGAGCACGGCGGTGCCGACGGTGGCCGCGAGCACGACGACGGTCGACGGCCAGACCAGCCGGTCCAGGCTGACGAGCCAGGCGACCAGCTGCAGCACCGTGAGCCACGCGAGCGGCACGAGCGGCATCCCGCCCGGCATGGTCCACGCGGTCAGCCCGGTCACCGCGACCACGGCGGCGAGGCCGGTCGCCACGGCGAGCGGGACCACCTGCCGGACCGTGAAACCCGTGCACAGCAACAGGAGCATGAGCGCGAACGGCCCGAAGTCCTCGCCGAGGCCGAGTGGCCGGTTGACCCACTCGCGGATGGTCGCGACCGGCTCGGGGTTCAGGTCCTGCCTGGCGAGCCACAGCCCGATCCCGTAGCCGTAGAGGCCGAGCACGCCGGCAGCCGCACGCAGCAGCGTGACCGGGGTCGCGACGAGCGTCATCCTGGCGGCCACTCGGTCAGCTGACGTGTCGCGAGGGTGGCGAACGCCTGGTCGACGCGGTCCTTGTCGGTGCCGTACGCCTCGATCCGGATCAGGTACGGGCCGAGGACGTAGTGCGCGCGGTACCCGGTGAACGGCTGCCCTTCGGAGGGTGTCTGCGTACGCAGCAGCACCCCGTCGTGTGCGGTGTAGGCGCGGGTCCAGCCGCCCTGCTCGTACAGCGCGTCGATGGCCCGCTGCGCGTCGCGCGGATCGGCGCCGTCGTGGACGGCCATCTGCCACACGCCCTGGGACACTCCGTCGTCGCGGGCCACGCGTGCCTTGACCGCGACCACGCCCGCCCCGCTCAGGACGTCCGACTCGATGTCGCCGAGTACGTCGGGGGAGTTGCCCGCCTTGACGGTGGTCGAGTCCATGACGAGGAAGCCGGGCGGCCGCACGAGAACGAGCCGCTCGGGGTTGTCGGGTAATCGGAGGTCGGTGTCGGGCACGGTGACCCGTTGGCCCGCCAGCTCCGGGTCGTCGCCGAACCCCCACACCACCACCGCGCCGACCACGGCCGCCGTCAGCAGCACGTGGACAAGGGCCACCGCGACGGCGCGCCAGACCCGCACACGAACCTCCCCCTGACTACGTCGAGCCGCCCCGGCGGATGACGTAGGTGAAGCTCTCCCACTCGGCGCCGGCCATGTCGTCCGGCACGATGTTCACGATCTCCGAACCGCAGTGCGTGAACAAGAGGCGGACGAGGTTGACGTCCATGCCGAACATCTCCATGCCGCCGTCGTCGCGGCCCCTCGGCGCCGGCATCGGCTCGATCCTGACCTCCTGCGGCTCGCTGACCGCGGGCACCTCGACGACCGTTCCCGCCACCACGGTCACGGGCGTCCGCACGGGCGTGCTGCCCACCTCGGCCCACCAGGTGACGGCCTCCTGCACGATGTCCAGCTCCAGGTCGTAGGTGCCTGGCTCGTCCGGTGCGACGACCGGCAGCTCCAGCACCACGGACTGGTCCGGCGCGAGGTCGTGCGGCAGGTCGGTGCGGCCGTCGTTCCAGCGCACCGGCTCGTCGTCGGCCAGCCAGTGGTTGCCGAGCCGGATCAGGCGGCCCGCGGGCCAGAGGTGCTGGCTGACGTTGGTGACGCGGGTCCGCACCGGCGCGACCTGGCCGACGCCAACCGGGCTGGGTACCTCGAGCAGCTCGATCCGCGCACGCATGCCCTCGGTCGGCAGCTGTTCCGGCCTGCTCGGCCGGTAGGGGATCTGGATCGCGAGCACACCGCCGGGCCGTACGACGCGCTGCAACTCGACCAGGCACGCCAGCTGGACGGCGGCAGGCGAGTGCTGCACGGAGATGAGGCTGACCGCGGCGTCGAACGTCTCGTCGTCGAACGGCAGCCGGTGGCCGTCGTAGGCGACGAAGCCGACCCGGTCGGGGAGCCGGTTGATCCGGTGCGCCTCGTCGATCATCGACTGCGCGATGTCGACGCCGACGACCTCCCTGGCGTGCGCCGCGAGCGCGTTGGTCAGACGGCCGACACCGCACCCGAAGTCGAGCACGCGGTCGCCGAGCGACAGCCCCGCCTCGTCGAGCATCGCCTTGACCTGGGCGATCGGCTCGACCCCGGTGGCGAGGAACTCGTCGACGTCCCAGCCGCCGTGGCGCCGCTCGGGATCGGTCAGCACCGCCCACAGCGGGTCGGCCTTCCCGAGGTCCTCCCAGGTCGACTTGAGCCGGTCCACAGTCATGGCGGCAAGCCTATTGGGCGGGGGCGACCTCACTCGCGCGCCGGTCCCGCCGGGCACGCGCCAGGCCGTACCGCAGCGCGAGCACCAGGTCCGCGAGCGTGTGCCCGACCCGGAGCATCAGGCTGACCGTGGCCGCGGCGGGAGCACCGAGCAACGGGGTCAGGGCGAGGATCAGCACGGCCTCGCGGGCACCGACGCCGGCAGGCGCGAGGAACACCAGCAGGCCGACCAGCCAGCCGAGTGCGAACGCGCCGGTGCACACCACGGCGAGCCGCAGCACGGAGTCCGTGAACGGGTCGGCGAGCACGTACCCGGCCACCCCGTACCCGACCCACGCGGGCAGCATCCACAGAAGTGGTTTGACCAGCCCGGACCAGCGCAGCACGGGCGGCGTGGTGCCGGACCGCTTCGCCAGCTTGCGGGCCAGCCAGTTGATGATCCTCGGGTGCAGCAGGACCAGCGCGAGGGGGATGCACAGGCCCGCCCAGCCGAACCTGCTCACCAGGTCCGGCTGGCTGACCAGCAGCAACGCGCCGACCAGCACCGAGGTGACGGCGTGCACGACCAGGAACACAGACCCGGCCAGCAGCGCCGCCCCACCGGGCACGCCACGCTCCCGCGCGAACTTCATCTGTGCCAGGAACGGCCACACCGACCCTGGCAGGTACTTCCCGACCTGCGCGGGGAAGAAGATCTCCCGCGCGGCCGCGGACGACACCGGCGAGCCGAGCGCGGCGAGGCAGTGCTTCCACACCTCGGCCGTCGCCAGCAGTCCCAGCACGATGCCCGCGAACGCGACGACCGGCCGCCACCAGGCGATCTCGCCGATCGAGTCGAGCATCGACGGGAAGTCGTCCCGCAACGCCCACGCCGCGACACCGACGGCGACGACCACGAAGCCGATCGCCAACAGATCCGACTTCCTGCTGGGTTTCGGCGCCGACGGCTCGTCAGACACGGTGTTCGCTCCGCGGGCTCCGCTCAGTCACGCCAGATCAGTCCGGTCGTCGTCGGGTACGGCAGCGTCGGCGTGCCGCCCTTGAGCAGCTCGATGCGCAGGCCTGGCATGGCGGAGAGCACGTCCCAGTACCGCTTGCGCTTGATGTTGTCGAACACGACCACGCCGTCGTCCTCGAGGTGGTCGAGCGAGCGGCGGAACGCGTCGACGCGTGCCCGGCCGTCGACCACGATCAGGTCGAACGAGCCGCCGACCTCGTCGATGGTCGAGACGTAGTTGGCGAAGTCGAGGTCGGTGTGCCCGACCCGGCCCGAGCGCACGGTCGTGTCGGCCGTGGCTCCGGTCGGCGGCACGACGTGCAGCTTCGCGTTGCCCGCGGTGTCGGCGAGCATCTCGCGCACCGACTCGGCCCAGCCCGCGTCGTGCTCGACGCTGTCGACCTGCCCGGCCCGCTTGGCGAGCCACAACGTGCTCGCGCCCGCGCCGTACTCGAAGATCCGCGCGTCGGGCCGCTCGGACAGGAACTCGTCGACCCGGCGCATCGCCGGGTAGCTCCACCAGGCGAGGTCCATCTTGACCATGTCGCCCGCGTCGAAGATCGAGAACAGCGTGCGCACGTGCCGGGCCTTCGGCGACTCGCTGCTCTCGAGTTTGCTCAGCAGCCCGGTCTTGTCGACCGCCTTGCGAACAGTCCGAACGCCGGTGACGTAGGCGCCCCGAATCCCGCTCATGCCGGTACCTCGCCCGCTCCGCGGCGCCGGAACGCTCCGCAGGCTCCGCTACACCGGCGCCCCCCGCGGTCGAGGTACCGGCCTGAGTATCGTCGGTTCGCTCCGCAAGCTCCGCTCATGCGCCCACCTTCTCAACAGTCACTGCCGCGTCGCGTGCCGTCGGCTCGACGGGTGTCCGTTCCCTGATCAGGTCCGTCGCCTCGCGCCGGTTCGCCGTTCGGTGCAACACGATCTCGGCGATCAACCCGATCGAGATCAGCTGCACGCCGAGGATCACCAGCAGGATGCCCAGCATCAGCAGCGGGCGGTCGCCGATGGCCTCGCCGCCGAAGATCTTCACGACGGTCAGGTAGGCCAGGACCAGGAAGCCTATGAACGCGGACAGCAGGCCGATGCCGCCGAACAGGTGCGCGGGCCGGCGACCGTACTTGGTGATCGTCATGACCGTCAGCAGGTCGATGGCGCCGCGGACGTACCGCTCGAAGCCGTACTTCGACTTGCCGTGCTCACGTGCGCGGTGGTTCACGGCAAGCTCGCGCACCTGGTAGCCGGTCTGGTGCGCGAGCGCCGGGATGTAGCGGTGCAGCTCGCCGTACAGCGGCACCCGCCGGTACACCTCGGTCCGCGCGGCCTTGAGCCCGCAGTTGTGGTCGTTGATCTTGAGACCGGTCATGACGTTGGTCATCATGTTGAAGAACTTCGACGGGATCCGCTTGCCCAGCGGGTCCTTGCGGTCGGCCTTGTGGCCGGACACCAGGTCCGCGCCGTCGTCCAGCTCGGCCAGCAGGCGCGGCACCTCGGCCGGGTCGTCCTGCAGGTCGGCGTCCATGGTGACGATCCGCTCGCCCCGTGCCTCGTCGACGGCCGCGGCCAGAGCGGCCGCCTTGCCGAAGTTGCGGCGCAACCTGAGCGCCCGCACGCGGGGGTTCTCGGCGGCGAGCCGGGTCATGACCTGCCAGGTCGTGTCGGTGCTGCCGTCGTCGACGAAGATGACCTCGTAGCCGGTGTCCGGCAGCGTCGCGAACGCGGCCTCGATCTCGCCGACCAGCGTGGCCAGCGTCTCCTCCTCGTCCTTGGCGGGGATCAGGACGCTGACGTCTATGTCTTGTTCAATGCTCACTTCTGGTCCTCGTCGTCGACCTTCGCCGGCATCCAGCGCTTCGCGCCGCTCTCCAGAATCACCACGACACGGAGGTCGGGGTCGTCCGGGCCGACCAGCCCGAACCCTGTGTCCGCGTTGATGCCCAGGTACTGCTGGGCGATGTCAGAACGGACCCGGTCACTCACGCCCCCACCCACGACCTTGCCGGTCGAGTCGACAAGAACGGTACAGCGCACCGGGTCGTTCACTCCGGTCGCCCATCCCCACACGAGCTGTGACCCGGGCTCCGGCTGGACCTTGTCGACCGTGCCCGCGGGCGACGCGGGGGTGCGGCCACCCTTCGGCGGCACCATCTGCTTCACGCCGTCAAGATCAATGTGGTCACCCAGTTCGGGGCCGCCGCACCCGAGGGTGAAGCTGTCGTTGAACGGGTAGTGGCCGAGCGCCTCGAGCCGCGGCACCAGCTGGTGACCGGCCGGGGGAAGTGCCCACCCGAACGCGTTGAGGTAGCCGGCACGCAACGCGACCGACTGCATCTCGTGGTCGGTGTCCTCGGTCCGCACCTGGTCCGCGGTCGGCACGCCGAGCGCGAACCCGAGCACACCGGCGACGGCGAACCCGATGGCGAGCTTGCGCCAGTGCCGCGCGACGAACGAGTGCAGGACCGTGCCCGCCATGACCAGCAGCGGCAGCGAGATCAGCACCGAGATGGACGTGTACCGGCTGTGCTGGCTGTAGTCGAGCCCGAAGTCGATGCGCGAGACGGCGATCATCGCGCCGCCGAAGAACGCGTGGCAGGCGAGGCCCCACCAGAACCGCAGCTCGGGGGTGCGCGAGGCCTTGACCGTGGCCAGGGCGCCGTACGCGCCGAGGATGACCGCGCCCGCGAAGACCGCGACGCCGGTGTTGTCGGCGGCCCAGATGTGTCCGAAGACCGCGAACAGGCCGAAGATCGCGGTGCCGATGTCGCTCTCGGTGCCCGATCCCGCGGCGTTGTGGTTGACCGACATCCAGCCGATCACGATCACCGCGCCGGTGACCAGCGGCAGGACCCGCCGCCACATCGGCTCGCGCCGCATGATCGCGACCAGCGCGAGCGACGGCCAGATGGCGAACGAGGTGCCGTACGTGATGCTCCCCAGCAGGGCCATGCCCCAGGCGGGCCACCACTTGCCCTTGACCCCGAACAGCAGCGCGCCGACGCAGATCAGGTTGGCCGTCAGCCAGGCGGCGCCGCTCATCGCGTGGGTGTAGTTGTGCAGGCCGTGCAGGCTGAAGATCAGTGCGGCGGACGCGAACACGATCGACGCGCGCACGACGACCGGCAGAGTCCTGGGGATCGCGTACCGGATCAGCAACACGGTCGCGACGGCGATGAGGATGTCCAGGTAGCCGAGGTACCGCTGGTTGCCGCCGAAGATGGTGGCGTCGCCGTAGTAGAGCAGCGACGGGATGGCGATCAGGTGCTCGTTGGAGGATACGAAGAGCCCGGGGACGTGGAGCGAGCCGTCCAGGTTCACGAACCGGACCAGTGCGTACCAGTAGTCGACGAAGTGCAGCTTCGGCGACTTCGAGACCTCGATGGCCATCGCGGCGACCGGGACGAGGGCCGCCAGCTCGATCAGGCGGGCGAGCCAGGTCGTCGTCGCGAACCGTCGCAGGCGCTCCGGCCAGGCTGTCTTCGGCGTGTCGGCGTGCTGGTCAGGCGCCGAATCCTCCGCCGAGTCCTTCGTCACCGTGCTCGTCACGTCACATTCCTCCGCGCGATCGTTACGCCGAATACCATGTCAAAGTCCGGCGTGCGGGCGTCGCGCGGCCCCTTCACCTGGCGTTCTACCGGATCGGGTGCTTGGCCAGCTGTTGGCCCAGCTTGTCGAGGAAGCCCTGGTCAAGGAGGGCGACGGCGCCGGCCGCGACGTTACGCTCGACGACCTCCAGCACCACGACCTCACTGTCGGTGATGGTCCTGACCGTGTCGTCCGGCCGGTTCTCCGCGGCGCGGTAGTACTGGACGGTCAGGTCGGAGAACGCTGCGGGCAGGTAGCCGGACGCACCCACGAGGAACGAGTCGCCGAGCACGGCCGTCGGCGTGTTGATCATGCCGGTGAGCCGCTTCGAGCTGTAGGACTTCGCCGTGAGCAGGTCGGCGGTGTTCTTGCGGACCCGGTCGTACCGCCCGTCCGGCCGCAGCCGGTAGTTGGTGATCTTGTTCTCGCCCTTCTTGCCGATCAGCGGCGGCAGGTCCGCGACCCCGACGGTCTGGTCTTTGCGCTGGATCTTCCACGTGTCCGCGACACCCGGCTCGACCTCGGTCGCGACCGCCTTGAGCATCTCGAGCGCGCCCTCGGAGGTCCAGTGGGTGTCCTGCGGGTAGTACACCGGCCGGTCGTACCGCTCGGCGGCCGACGCGAGACGCGGCCGCATGTCGACGGCGCCCGCGACGCTGATCGCCTGTTGCCACAGCTGGGGCGTGATGGGCCCGGCGCAGTCCTTGCCCGGGTAGCTGGCCGGCAGGTGCTCGGGCACCATCGTGGTCTTGTCCGGCACGACGACCAGCACGAACGTCCGGCCGGAGGACTCGATGACCTGCCGCAGCTTGGCGAGCTGTGCGACCGTCTCGGACAGCGGCTGGAGCGGCCGGCACTTGGAGAGCGCGTCGGAGCCGTAGTACAGCCAGTCGTCGGTGCCCTCGACGACCTGGCGGAACCCGGCCTGCTCGCTCTCGCCCGTCTGCCCCTCGGTGGGATCGGTCTGGTCCTGGGGAGTCTCGTCCTCCGAAGGGCTGCCGGGCAGTGGCCCGGTCGGCGCACCACCGCCACCCTGGTCGAACGGAGCAGGCTCACCGAAGAAGGTGCGGCTGATCCAGTCGGTGGTGTTCACGGCGCCACCGCGGAAGGGCAGGTTGTCGGTCGCCCAGTCGTCGAGCCCGGTGAACAGGCCCCAGCCGTCCGCGAAGGTGGGGAAGGAGGCGAGCTGGTGGTTCTCGATCTCGTCGGCACGCACGCCGACCACCCACATGAACGCCGGGGTCGCGAAGAAGACGAGCGCGCTGATCAGCGCGGTGAGCTGCCGTTTGCCGTGCCGGGGCCGGTGGAGCGAGTGCTCGCGGGGTAACCAGGCCTCGTGAACCGGTGGCAGATCGTTCGTCGGTCCGGCGGTCACGCGTGCACGGTAGCTAATCCGAGGTTGGTTGGTCGTCAGGTTGGTCGAGCGCTTCCGCGATGGAGTTCTTCACCACAGTGGTCTTGTCCGTGGTGCCCACGATCTGCGTCATCTCGCCGGAGGGCGCCTCCCAGGCCGCGGACACGGGAATAGGCACCTTCTCCCTGCCTGTTTCCGGAGGTGGCGCAGGTTGCGTGTCGTCGGCCGCCTCCCGGTCCGCCTCGGCGAGGATCTGCTCGCTCCGGGTGCGGTACTGGGCGGTGGTCACCTCGCCGGACACCAGCTGGTCGCCGAGTTCCCGCAGCCGCTCCTGCCAACTCATGTTTCCAGTTGGTACCACGGACCGCCGCGCTACGTAGAGTGGAGGCCATGGTGCTGTTCGGACACGACAAGACCCGCCCGGTGGACGCCGCGCACGCGCTCCCGGGGCGTGCGACGAGGATGCCGGTCCCGTCGGCGCACGCGGTGTTCACGGACCGTCCCATCGCCCCGCCGTTCCCGGACGGGCTGGAGGTGGCGGTCTTCGGCATGGGCTGCTTCTGGGGTGCGGAACGCCTGTTCTGGCGGACCGACGGCGTGTGGACCACGGCCGTCGGCTACGCGGGGGGCTACACGAAGAACCCGACGTACGAAGAGGTCTGCAGCGGCCGCACCGGCCACGCCGAGGTGGTCTTGGTGGCCTACGACCCGACGGTCGTCACGTACGAGGCACTGCTGAAGGTCTTCTGGGAGGAGCACGACCCCACCCAGGGCAACCGCCAGGGCAACGACGTGGGCACCCAGTACCGCTCGACGCTGTACTACACGTCCGACGCCCAGAAGAAGACCGTCGAGGAGAGCCGGGCCTCCTACCAGGCAGCCCTGACCCGCGACGGCCACGGCGAGATCACCACCGAGATCGCCCCCCTCGGCGAGTTCTACTACGCGGAGGACTACCACCAGCAGTACCTGTCCGACGCCAAGAACCCGAACGGCTACTGCGGCCTCGCGGGCACCGGCGTCAGCTGCCCGATAGGCCTTGACGTCAAGGGCGCCTGACTAGACCGTCTGACCGTCCAGACGCTTTGACGAGCTGCCTGTGCCGACGTGCAGTGCTCGTCAAAGCGGGCCGTCGGTGGTTCGGGCGTGGGACGACCGGCTGGAGGTGGCTGTCACCGAGATCGCTGGCCGAGAGCCTCGTTACCCAGCGGATGAGCTGGGTCGCGACACACCTACCTGTGGATGTCCTGAGCGGGCGCGTCGACGGCGCGGTGGTGATCTCGAACGACTCCGACCTGGGACTGCCGCTGAGAACCGTGGGAGAGCACGTACCGCTCGGCGTCGTGAACCCCTCGACCGGCTATCTGGCGAGTGCGCTTCAGGGCCATCCTGACGAAGGCGTTGGTCGGCACTGGTGGCGTCAGCTGACCAAGGACGACTACACCGTGCACCAGTTGCCCGACCCCGCCGGAGGCGTCACCCGTCCCGTGGGCTGGTAGTTCGAGTTGACCCCCATAACGTTGAAGCACCCACCCGGTTCCCTCGCGGAGCCGGGTTTTCTGTTTGCGCGGACCGTGCCGCGGCACGCTGAACGACCGACATTGCTGGCGTCGAAATTCCACCGATGGTGGGATGTCCGCCATGACGTGGTTCATGGCGGCGGACGTGACCGAGGCGGACCTCGCGCGCTGGGATGCCGAGGACTCCGGCCGACTCGTCCAGATCATGCGTGAGGAACGCGGCTGGACCCGCACCCGCCTGGCACAGCTCGCCGGCACGTCCCACGCCGAACTGGCCCGCTTCGAGATGGGCAGAACAGTTCCAGCACAGGCGATGCTGGTCCGCTACCTACACGCGATGGGCTACCGCTCGCACTAGCACCCACCAGCGATTTTGGCCGGTGAAGCCAGTATCGGGGGTCCGGGGGCGGAGCCCGCCGGGCGGGGTGCGGGGGTTGCACCCCCACAGAACATGGCGAGAGACCCGGTGAGCGTCCTCCGCGAACAGGGGAGCCCAGAACGAGCGGACGACGAGATTCGAACTCGCGACCCTCACCTTGGCAAGGTGATGCGCTACCAGCTGCGCCACGTCCGCATTGCGCGATGAGTCTAGCGGATGCGAGCCGAGAACGTTCAGTGAGGGCCCGTTAGCCCAATGGGTTACACCTAACGGCTCACGCCGATAGTCGGTATCGTCTTCACGTTCTTAACGTTTGCCGTGCACGTGAAACCGGTTGTGGCATGTTGGCCACATCCCGTGGCGGTCGGGAGGAGGTGGCGTGACCAGCGAGGCTGTCGAGGCCCCTGGAGACGGGGACAGAACGCTGCTCGAGCGGCTTCGTGCCGGCGAGGACGCGGCGTTCGGTGAGCTCTTCTCCAGGCACTCAGCCGCCGTGTTGCGGCTCGCACTCAGCATGACCACCGACCGGTCGGAGGCCGACGATCTCACGGCCGAGGCCTTCTTCCGTGTGCTGCAGGCGATCCGCCGCGGCGCCGGGCCCGTGGACAACGTCCGCGGCTACCTGCTGATCGTCGTCCGGCGTGTGGCGTGGGAGTGGAGCATGCGCCGACGCGACGTGCCCGTCTCCGACGAGGAGCTGACCTTCCGCGCCCCGTCGAACCCCGACACCTCGGGCCAGTTCACCGAACGCAACCTCATCCGCCGCGCGTTCACCAGCCTCCCGGAGCGCTGGCGCAACGTGCTCTGGAAGATGGAGGTCGAGGGCGAGCGACCGGCGGCCGTGGCCACGAACTTCGGCCTCAGCCCCAACGCGACGGCCGCGCTCGCCCGCCGCGCGAGACAGGGCCTTCGTGCCGCCTACCTGCAGGCCCACCTGACCGCCGAGCGCAGCGCCACCGGCTGCCGGTCCGTGCTCGAGAAGCTCGGCGCCTACACCGCGGGCACGACCTCGGGCATCGAACGCCGCCGGATCCTCGCCCACCTCTCGACCTGCGCCAGCTGCACCGCCATGCACGCGGAGCTGCGCGACGTCTTCTCCGGCCTGCGTCCGCACAACGGCGTCACAGCGGTCCCGGTGGTCGCGGCGGCAGGCTGGCAGCTCGGCGCGTCGCTCAAGGCGTTCCTCGCCAGCACCAAGTTCCAGGCCGGCCTCGCGGCGACGTCCGCGGCGGCGATCGGCGTGCTCGGCTTCGTCTTCACACCGTGGGGCGTCGACAGGTCCGCACCTGTCGACCTCGCGGGCAAGCGGGCCATCGAGATGCACGTGGACGCGCCGCGGGCCGACCCCCTGGACCCCGTCGACGTGCGGGAGAGTTCGCTGGACGACACCATCGACCACGCCGCCGAGGAGCCCGACGCGCCCGACCCGGCGGCACCGGGGACCTCGACGACCTCGACGACGACCACCACCGTGCCTGCGGTCGTGCCCGAGAGGGTTCCGTCACAGACGTCCGCCGACGCGACCTCGGTCGTAGCCAGGGACGAGGACGCGGCGACCGACGCGGAGACCTTCGACGTGGAGTCTCCGATCGTGTACGGCGAGACGACGACCGAGACCTACACGCAGGAGTACGAGGACTACACGCTCGTGCAGGAGACCACCACGGTCAAGCAGGTCAACTCCCTCGACCAGACCCGGACGACGACCACGAGCACCCGCTACACCAAGCCGAAGACCCCCCGGACACAGAGCGCCACCACACCAACCACCTGACCGGCGCCTGACAAGGGCTGCCCGATACGTCATCATTGGAAGTTGATGTTGCCTGGCCGTCCCCGGAGGCAGTCGCGATGATGGAGCGCACTGTGCGTGGTCGTGACGACCGCGTATGGACCCTGCGTAGTCAGATGGAATGGCGTCAGCCGGCCACCGCCGACGACTTCGAACACGACGTGAGTGTGGGTAACGCGTCCGCGTTCGTCCTGTTGGCGTTGATCATCGTGCTCGCCATCACGCTGATCTCGACGATCCCGGAGGACGTGGTCGCGCCGTGGAGCGGCCGGATGCTGTGGCTCGGGCTGCTGATCGTGCTCGCGATCCTGTTCTTCCCGGTCCGCTGGGCGCTGCGCAGGCCGTGGACCGTGGTCGCGGAGACCGGCGACAACGGCGAGGGCGAGCCCACCGAGCGCTGGACCGGCCAGGTGCGGGGCGCGCTCACCGCGCGCCAGCAGATCAACCGGGTGGCCAAGAGCATCCAGGTGGACTCCCAGCCCGACCTGGAAGGCCCGTTCCAGCCCGTGGCGTAACCGCGGGAATCGGGCAAGACTGGGGCCGTGCCAGAACTACCCGAGGTGGAGGCGCTCGCCCAGCACATCCGTGAGCACGGTGTCGGTCGCACCGTGGCGCGGGTCGACGTCGCCTCCCTTTCCGTGCTGAAGACCGTGCGCCCGCCGTGGACCGAGCTGCACGGCAAGCAGGTGACCGGCGCAGGCCGGCACGGCAAGTTCCTCGACCTCGACGTCGAGGGCCTGCACCTGATCATCCACCTGGCCAGGGCGGGCTGGCTGCGCTGGGCGGACACGCTGTCGATGGTGCCGCCGAAGCCGGGCAAGGGGCCGCTGGCGTTCCGGGTGCACCTCGGCCCGCCCGGTCAGGGACCCGGCTTCGACCTGACGGAGGCGGGCACGAAGAAGGGCCTCGCGGTCTGGATCGTCGAGGACCCCAAGGAGGTGCCGGGCATCGCGGCCCTCGGTCCCGACGCGCTCGCGGTGACCCGCGACGAGTTCGCCCAGGTCATGTCCGGCCATACCGAGCGGTTGAAGAACGCGCTGACCACGCAGAAGATCCTCGCCGGCGTCGGCAACGCCTACTCCGACGAGATCCTCCACATGGCGAAGCTCTCCCCGTTCGCGACCGCGGGCAAGCTGACCGACGTGCAACTGGACCGCCTCTACGAGTCGCTCCGCGAGATCCTGACCAGCGCGGTCGAGCGCTCGGTCGGCCAGCACGCCGCTCGGCTGAAGGGCGAGAAGCGCTCCGGCCTGCGGGTACACGGTCGCACCGGCATGCCGTGCCCGGTCTGCGGGGACACCGTGCGTGAGGTGTCGTTCGCGGACAAGGCGTTCCAGTACTGCGCGACGTGCCAGACGGGTGGCAAGCCGCTCGCCGATCGCCGGATGTCGAGACTGCTCAAGTGAGCCCGCAACCGCTACGGTGATCTTGTGCGGGGCAGCGAGCACGTCACCCTCCCTTGCCACAGAGGTGGCGGTAGCCGGAGCATTGACGGGTGACCGACCTGTTGAACGAGCGAGCCATTGTCGGCGGTATCGCGATACTCGTCGTGGCCGCCGTGTTCGCCATCTGGATCAGGTCGCGTAAATCGGACAACTCGGTCGACGACGCCGTGCTCGATGCCGTCCAACGCCTGTCGAAGGCGGCCCCCGAGCTGCGCGGGGGCCTCACCGAGGGCGCCGCGGACGAGGCTGTCAAGCATCTGCTGGAGATGCTGAAGTGCGTCGCCATCGGCATCACCGACGCCGACGGCAGGCTCCTGTCGTGGGCGGGCGGCGCCAACGAGCACTATCCGGACCTGACCGGCGCCATCGACCTCACGATCCGAAACGGCCAACGAGCCCACATCCACCACACGAACCTGAGCTGCGCCAGGCGGGGCCGCTGCCCCATGCGCACGGCGGTGATCGTGCCGCTCATCCCGGACGGCCACGTCGAAGGCACCCTGATCGTGGTGGGTGGCGTGGACTCCAAGCGCCTGATCAGGGCCGCCGACGAGGTGGCGCAGTTCGTCTGCATCCAGCTGGAGCTGGCGAAGCTGGACGAGTCGAAGCAGCAGCTGGCCAAGGCCGAGGTCCGCATGCTCCGGGCCCAGATCTCGCCGCACTTCCTGTACAACGCGCTGAACTCGATCAGCTCACTGATCCGCACCGACCCCGAGCGTGCCCGCGACCTGTTACAGGAGTTCGCGGACTTCACGAGGTACTCGTTCCGCACGTCCGGCCAGTTCACGACGCTGGCCGAGGAGCTGCGCAACATCGACCGGTACCTGACCATCCAGAGCCAGCGTTACGCCGAACGGCTGAACGTCCGCATCAAGATCGCCCCCGAGGTGCTGTCGGTGGTCGTTCCGTTCCTGGTCCTCCAGCCACTGGTGGAGAACGCCGTCCAGCACGGGATCTCCCCGAAGCCGGGCGGCGGCACGGTCACGGTGGTCGCGCAGGACAACGGCAACGAGGCGCTGATCAGCGTCGAGGACGACGGCGTCGGCATGGACGCCGACCGCCTGTTCGCCGACCTGCGGGACGCCCACAAGACCGGCTCCCACGTGGGCATCGGCAACATCAACCAGCGGATGCGCCAGGTCTTCGGCGACGAGTACGCCCTGATGGCCGAGACCGCCCCCGGCGCGGGCATGAAGGTGATCCTGCGCGTGCCCAAGTTCTTCCCCGGCGTGCGCCCCGACCTGCCCAAGTTCGGCGAGGACGCGGCCAAGCCGGCCAGGTCCGCGAGCTGATCCCCCGGGGCGGGCGGCACGTGGCCGCCCGCCCCCACCTCGCCCCCTCAGGCCTCCCGGCGGCTGGGCCGCCGCCAGCACACCCGTCCCTCGACGAGATCCGCGTCCATCCCCACGGTGCACGGATCCAACGTCCAGTGCGGTGCCGCCCCCGGCGTGGACGGCCGGTACATCCCCCGGTCGACCGACCCGAACACCGTGAGCCCCGGCCTCGTCCACTCCGCGTACAGCCGCCGCTCCACCCACGAGCACGCCGCCGAACAGGTGGCGAACTCCGCGACATCGATCTGGGCGATCCGCGACTCGTCCTCGACCCCGAGCCACGCCCGCCAGCGAACTTCGGTCCCCATACGAAACATGAGGCTCGTGCCCCGCTCGGGATACGGTTGACCCATGAGTGTCACCGAGAAGCTGGCCGCGCGCCTGCCGATGAAGAGCGGTACGACGAAGCCCGTCGTCGCGGTGGTCAAGCTGCACGGCGTGATCACCCCGAACCCGTCGCCGCTGTCCAGGGGCACGATCAACATCAACACGGTGGAGCAGGCCCTCACCAAGGCCTTCGACCACGAGCGCCTGCGGGCGGTGGCCCTCGCGATCAACTCACCCGGCGGGGCGCCGACACAGTCCGCGCTGGTCAGTGAGCGGATTCGGGAGCTGGCCGAGCGCAAGAAGGTTCCCGTCCTCGCGTTCTGCGAGGACGTCGCGGCCTCCGGCGGCTACTGGCTCGCCTGTGCCGCCGACGAGATCTACGCACACCCCAGCTCCCTCGTCGGCTCGATCGGCGTGGTCACCTCGGGCTTCGGTCTCAACGGCCTGCTTGAACGGTTCGGCGTCGAACGCCGTGTCTACACGGCGGGCGCGCACAAGGTACGCCTGGACCCGTTCCAGCAGGAGAAGGACGAGGACGTCGAATGGCTCAAGGGGCTGCAGTCGCAGCTGCACGAGCAGTTCGTCGGCTGGGTGAGGTCACGCCGGGGCGACCGACTGGGCGACGGCGACGACCTGTTCACCGGCGAGATCTGGACGGGCGCGAAGGCCAAGGAGCTCGGTCTGGTCGACGACGTCGGCAGCCTGCGGACGGTCCTCGCGCGGCGGTACCCGGAGGCGGAGGTCACAGTGGCCGAGCCGAAACGACCGCTGCTGGCCCGTCTCGGCATCGGTGGCGCGACACAGTCGCTGCTCACGGCGGTGGAGCACCGCGCACTGTGGTCCCGTTACGGACTCTGACCGCGGTCACACGAAGGGGGCACGCGATGGACAACACGCCGGTCCAATCGGCAAGATGCTTGTCACCGTGAGTACTTCAACGAACACCCCTGGTCTCGTCATCCTGGCCGTGGACGACGAGAAGGACGGCATGGACCTGATGGTCGAGCGGCTGGAGGGCAACCGCTACGTGCGCAAGGTCATCAAGGCCTTCGACGCCACGGAGGCGCTGCGCCATCTCGGCAGCGACGACGAGGACCTGGTCGCCCGCCGCAACGCGGGCAAGCCGATCGTCGACGCCGTCTTCTCCGACCTCAAGATGCCCGGCCTCACCGGCATGGAGATGGCCAAGGTCCTCGCGGGCTTCAAGCCGTCGCCCGTCCTGGTCTTCATCACCGGCCACGGCGAGGGCAACGACGCGGTCGAGGCGTTCGACCTCGGCGCGGTCGACTTCATCCCGAAGCCGTGCGACCAGATCCGGATGGACCGCGCGATCCAGCGGGTCATCTCGAAGCTGCGTGGCGACGGGCTCGTCGGCGAGGCACCGCAGGTGGCCTCCGAGCCCGCGGACGACGAGGTCATCCCCGTCGAGCTGGCAGGCAACACGAAGCTGATCCCGCGTTCGTCGGTCCGCTGGGTGGAGGCGCAGGGCGACTACGCGCGCCTGTTCACCACCGAGGGCTCGCACCTGGTCAGGATCCCGCTCGCGCAGCTGGAGGAGCGTTGGGAGAAGGCGGGCTTCGTCCGCATCCACCGCTCGTACCTGGTGCCGATCAACCTGATCACCGAGCTGCAGCTCGGCGGCAACGGCTACCACGTGGTGATCGGCGACGACGAGCGCAAGCTGCCGGTCAGCCGCAGGCACACGCGTGAGCTGAAGGACCGGATCGTGCGGCGCGGCGGATTATGAGCGTGGCGTCGTGAGCAGGCACTCCGCGGGACCCGGGCGGGACGAGCAGGGCGCGCGACGGTCGCCGTCGGACGCGCCGCCCCGCCGCAAGCGGGTCGTGCTGGCCGACTCACGGGCCCCCGTCACCCGCCTGCGCACGGTCGTCGAGCTGGAGGAACAGACCAGCTACGGCGAGGAGCTGGTCCGCCAGCTGATCCGCGCCCAGTTCAGGGCCGCGGCCCGTGCGCTGGCGATCGTGGTGATCTTCTTCGCGTCACTGCCCGCGCTGTTCTTCTTCCTCCCGCAGCTCTCGGATGTCACCATCGCAGGGGTACGGCTTCCGTGGCTCGCACTGGGACTGGCACCGTTCCCGTTGTTGTTCGGTGTCGGCTACTGGTACAACCACAAGGCCGAACGACAGGAACGTGACTTCGTCGCGATGGTGGAGAAGTAGTGGCAGTGGCTCCAACACGGTGAAGTAGGACTGGTGAGCGCACAGATCTGGGCCCTTTCCGGGGTCCTCGCGGTCACCTTCGCGACGTTCCTGGTCGGCTGGCGCGCGTCCAGGATGGCCAGCACCGCACAGGACTTCCTGGTCGCCCGCAGGACGGTCCGCTCACGCCGCAACGCCGCCGCGGTCTCCGGCGAGTACCTGTCGGCCGCGTCGTTCCTGGGTGTCGCGGGCCTCGTGCTGAAGGACGGCGCCGACGCGCTGTGGTACCCGATCGGCTTCACGGCAGGCTACCTCGCGCTGATGCTGTTCGTCGCCGCGCCACTGCGCCGCTCCGGCGCCTACACGCTGCCCGACTTCTGCGAGGCACGTCTCGGCTCCCGCGCCCTTCGTGGCCTCGCGGGCGTGCTCGTGGTGTTCATTGGGATCCTGTACGTCATCCCGCAGCTGCAGGCAGCGGGCCTGGCGCTGCACAACATCCTGCCGAACGTGCCGAACTGGGTCGGCTCGACCGTCGTCGCCATCGTGGTGATCATCAACGTGTTCGGCGGCGGCATGCGTGCGATCACCGTGGTGCAGGCCTTCCAGTACTGGCTGAAGCTGTTCGCCATCGCCGCGCCGACGTTCATCATGTGCGTGCTGTTCATCGGTCACGGCGGCCTGCGCGACGGCGGCGCGACGACCCTGTCCGAGCCGCTGCCGCCCACGTTCACCACCGCGACCACGATCTCCGTCGACACCCCGGTCCTGCTGCAGGTCACGGAGACCGTGAAGTTCGCGGCACGCGGCACGATCGACGACGACCCGGTGAACGGTTCGGTGTACTGGCGTTCCGGCCAGCAGCACAAGGTCGGCGCGGACACCAAGCTGCACTTCTCGAAGGACTCCTCCGTCCCGGTGATCGCCGGCGCGCCCTCGGACAACGCGAACTGGTTCGCGCCCTCGTCGACGGCCGACGACATGTTCACGACGTACTCGCTGATGCTGGCCTTGTTCCTCGGCACGATGGGCCTGCCGCACGTGCTGGTCCGCTTCTACACCAACCCGGACGGCCGGGCGGCGCGGCGGACGACCCTGCACGTGCTGGTCCTGCTGGCGCTCTTCTACCTGTTCCCGATCATGCTCGGCGCGCTCTCCCGGCTGTACGTGCCGGAGCTGCTGGTCACGGGCCGCACGGACGCGGCGGTCCTGTCGCTCCCGACCAAGTTCGCGCCGGGCCTGCTCGGCGAGATCCTCGGCGCGGTCACCATGGCCGGCGCCTTCGCGGCGTTCCTGTCGACGTCGTCCGGCCTGATCGTGAGCGTGTCGGGCGTGCTGTCGACGGACGTGCTGCGTGGCCGCGTCCGCGACTACCGCGTGGCCACGGTCGTCGCGGGCAGCGTCCCGCTCATCCTGGCCATCGCCGTTCGGCAGACCGACATCTCGCTGACGGTCGGCATGTCGTTCGCGCTGGCCGCGTCCACGTTCAGCCCGATCCTGCTGCTGGGTGTGTGGTGGCGGAAGCTGACGTGGGTCGGCGCGGCGGCGGGCATCGTCGTGGGCGGCGGGCTGACGCTGGCCGCGCTCGTCTACAGCCGGGTCCACGCCCTGACCGGCGGCTCCGTGCCTGGTGTGATCAGCCAACCCGCCCTGTTCACGGTGCCCGCCGCGTTCGTCACGGTGGTGCTGGTCAGCAAGATGACGCCGTCGAAGATCCCCGCGGACGTGGCGCAGGTCCGCCTGCGCATGCACGCCCCGGACGGCCTCGGCCTGACCCGCGACCGTGCTGTCGCGAGTTTCGGGACGGCCGAGGAGCGGTCACGACTGGCGGACGGTCGCCATCGCAAGTAGTTGGATCGGGCATTTCGGCAACTAGCATGCACGCGGACCCGGTCGCGGACGATGGGAGCCTCAGATGGCGGTGTCGGTGCTGAGCATGGCCCGGCACATCGCCGAGGAGCTGAAGGACGGCCTGTCGGGCTCGGGGGTCCGGTCGGCGGCACGAGGCATCCGCAGGCTGCTCGGCGTGGACTTCGTCGGCCTGGCGGACCTGTCGGGCACGGTGACGTGGGCACCGGTGGAGCCGCCGTTCTACGCGGACGCGAACTCGCTGGTGGAGAAGGTCCTGCACAGCGAGAACCGGGAGGGCCGCTCCCAGCTGGTCGCGGTGCCGCTGCACGTCCACCAGGAGCTGGCCGGTGTGCTGGTGGTGGCGGGTGCGACGCGGCGGGCC
Organism: Actinophytocola oryzae; assembly: GCF_004364325.1. Classification (GTDB taxonomy): domain Bacteria; phylum Actinomycetota; class Actinomycetes; order Mycobacteriales; family Pseudonocardiaceae; genus Actinophytocola; species Actinophytocola oryzae. The sequence goes on from NZ_SOCP01000006.1 coordinate 262,073, forward strand.
GACGTCCGCGAGGCGGCGGCCTGGATCGTCGAGGCACTGGAGCGCGGTCGTCTGGCGGCGTCGGCGGAACAGGCCGCGCAGGCCGAGCTGCGGGCGTTGCGTGCGGAGATCTCGCCCCACTTCGTCTACAACGCGCTGACCGTCATCGCAGCGCTCGTCAGCTCCGACCCGGACCGGTCACGCGAGCTGATGCTCGACTTCGCGGACTACATCCGTTACAGCCTGGCGAAACACGGCGAGTACACGACGGTGGCCGACGAGTTCCACGCCATCGAGACGTACCTGGCGCTGCAGCGGGCGGTGCTGGGGGAGCGCCTGCGGATGCAGGTGCGGGTGGCCCCGGAGGTGCTGGCGGTGGCGCTCCCGTACCTGGTGCTCCAGCCGCTGGTGGAGAACGCGGTCCGCCACGGCATAGAACCGAGGGCGGGCACCGGCCACGTGCAGGTCCGGGGCGAGGCGGAGGGCAACGACTGTGTCATCAGCGTGGAAGACGACGGCGTGGGCATGGACCCCGCCCTCGCGGAGGCGATCCTGGCGGGCAGGGGCGGCACGGACAGCGTGGGGCTGGCCAACGTGGACAGACGACTGAGAAACGTCTACGGCCCGTGGTACGGACTGGTGGTCGAGACGGCGGACGGCGAGGGAACCCGCGTGGTCGTGCGCATCCCCAGGTTCCAGCCAGGAGTGATCCCATGACCCTCGCGGTACTGGCCGTCGACGACGTGCCGCCTGCCCTGACCGAGCTGAGCCGCCTGCTGTCCGCGTCCCCGGAGGTCTCGGAGGTCTCGACGGCCGGTGACGCGCTGTCGGCGTTGCGCATGATCCAGAACGGCCGCTACGACGCGATCTTCCTGGACATCTCCATGCCCGGTCTCGACGGCCTGGAGCTGGCGAGGCTGCTGGCCCGCCTGACCGAGCCGCCTGCGGTCGTCTTCGTGACGGCGTACGAACAGCACGCGGTGGCCGCGTTCGGCATCGGCGCGGTGGACTACCTGCTGAAACCGGTGCGCGCGGAACGTCTGGCCGAGGCGCTGGCGAGGGTCAACCGCCTGCTCGCCCGCCAGGCACCGCAGGAGGCCCCGGACACGATGGCGGCGCTGCCGGTGGAGGCGGAGGGTCGCACGAGGTACATCCGCCGGACCGAGGTCCACTACGTCGAGGCGCACGGTGACTACGTCCGCCTGCACGCGACCTCCGGTGTCCACGTGGTGCGGATGCCGATCTCGCGCCTGGAGGAGTACTGGGCGGCGGCGGGCTTCATCAGGGTGCACCGGAGCTTCCTGGTGGCGATCGACTCGGTGCGGGAGCTGAGGAGCGACTCGGTCGGCGGCCTGCTCGCGCACACGGAGCTGGGTGACGTGCCGGTGTCGCGCCGCCACGCGCGGGACCTGCGCGAGAAGTTGTTACTGGCGGCCAAGTCCGGCCGGCTGGACCGCCGCTGATGCCCGGCCACAAACGGGTGGCGGTGATGAGCCCGCAGACCCGCCTCGCCCTGTCCCGCCGAAGGGCACGGGGCCGGTGGCGGGTGCCCAAGCTGGACGCGGAAGGCGAGTCGAGGGCCGTCCACCTGCACCGCCGCCAACTGAGGCTGGCGGTGGCGCCGCTGGTTCTGCTGTTCGCGGGGATACTCGGCCTGCCACTGGTGTTCCGGCTGTTCCCCGGCCTGGACACCGTGCGCCTGCTCGGCATCCCGGTCTCGTGGCTGGCGCTGGCCGTTCTGCCGTATCCGGCGCTGACGTGGCTGGCGGGCTGGCAGCTGAGACGAGCCGAGCGGACCGAGGACGAACGGGCGTGATCCTCGCCTTCGCGGTGGCGCCGGTCGTGCTCGTCACCCTCCTCATCGGGCTGCGGGGGGTGGCGGCCATGCGCACCACCTCCGACTTCCTCGTCGCCTCCCGCCGGGTGTCGCCCCTGCTGAACTCGGCCGCGGTCTCCGGCGAGTACCTGTCGGCCGCGTCGTTCCTCGGTGTCGCGGGCCTGGTCGTGAAGGACGGCATCGGCTCACTCTGGTACCCGGTCGGCTTCACGGCAGGCTACATCGCCATGCTCGTCCTGGTCGCGGCCCCGATGCGGCGTTCGGGTGCGCTGACCGTGCCCGACTTCGCCGAGGCACGCCTCAACTCACCCGCCCTCAGACGGGTCACGGCGGTCGTCATCCTGGTGATCGGCGGCCTCTACCTCGTCCCGCAGTTCCGCACCGCGGGTCTCGTGCTCTCCGCGGTCACCGGCTCGCAGTACTGGGTCGGTGTGGTGATCGCGGGTGCGGGCGTCGCGATCACGCTCGCGTTGGGCGGCATGCGTGCCGCCACCTACGTGCAGGCCTTCCAGTTCTGCCTCAAGCTGGTCCTCTTCATCGTCCCGGCGATCTGGCTGCTCATCCAGATCTCCCCGCAGACCGGCCACGACGCCGTCAACCCCGTCGAGTTCACGCGTTTCCCCAAGAACACGACGATCGACTTCACGATCGGCACCACGCTCGACCTCGCCGAGCCCCTCGACGGACGCACCGGCACCTGGGAGATCCCGCAGGGCACAACGGTCACCTTCCCGAAGGGCTCGCTGGTCCCCGAGGTCGTCGGCACCGCCCGGCCCGGCGGTGACGCCTGGGCCCGACCACTGCTCGACCTCGCCTACGCGGGCCACCCGCTGCTCGGCACCTGGGCGCTCGTCGTGGCTCTGGCACTCGGCACCATGGGCCTGCCGCACGTCATCATGCGGTTCCACACCAGTCCGGACGGCCGTGCCGCGAGACGAACCGCCGCGTTCACCGTCGGGCTCCTCGGCATCTTCTACCTGTTCCCCGGCATCTACGGCGTGCTCGGCCACGTGCTGGTCCCGCAGCTCTACCTCAACGGCGCCACCGACACCGCCGTCGTCGCGCTCCCCGCACAGGTCGACCACGGCTGGGCGGGCTCGCTGTTCACGGCTCTGCTCACCGGCGGCGCGTTCGCGGCCTTCCTCGCCACCTCGCTCGGACTGCTGCTCGTCGTCTCCGGCGCCATCGCCTACGACCTGCTGCCAGGTGGCCTCCGGCGCCTCCGCCTGACCGTGGTCGCCGCCGCGGCGATGGTCGTCCTCCTCGCGCTAGAGGCGATCAGACTCGACGCGGGAATCCTCGTCACCTGGGCTTTCACGGTTGCCGCGTCGACCTTCTGCCCGCTGCTCGTGCTGGGCATCTGGTGGTCGCGGCTTACCGTCGCGGGCGCCATGTCCGGCGTCGTCGTCGGTCTGGTGACGTCCTCGGGTGCCATCGCGGGCACGCTCCTCGGGCTCCCGGTGACGGGCTGGCTGGCCATCCTCGTCGCCCAACCCGCGCCGTGGTCGGTTCCGCTGGCGTTCCTGACGATGGTCGTCGTGTCGCGCCGGGGGAGACCCGCGTCCTGGGCCCGCACGGCGATGTTGCGGCTGCACCTCAACGAGGAACGCGAACAGACGCCGACCGAGCGGCTGAGAATGCTGCGTGAACGTGCTCAGCCCTCCCAGACCAAACGCAGCTGAACTGTCGTCCCGTATCGCCGCAATGCGGATTCCGCGTTCCGGTGAAGTCCGAATACCGTTTGGTTTGTTACGGGGTGGCGGCAGTACGTCACAGCTTCCTGTTCTGTCGCCGTAGTGATCTCCAGCCCTCATGCGAACACCATTGTTTCGTCGTCGGCACTTACCAGTGTGAAGAGACGTCCTTCCATGGCATTTCAGTGTCCGTACGAACGCGGCGGCATTGGGTTTCCCATTGTTGGGTCAGTTGCCTGCGATCATGGGGGACGTGAGCAAGAGAGCACCGTTCCTGCGGCGCAGGCTGCGTGAGATCCGCGAGGGCGCGAACCTCACCTTGACCGAGGCGGCCAAACGCCTGGACAAGACCCGCAGTGCGTTGCAGTCGACGTAGAGACATATGCCGCGTCGGTGCGGGAGTTCCCAGGGCTGATGCTGCCCGGCCTGCTGCACACAGAGGCCTATATGCGTGCGCTGTTCTCGCATAGCCGCCGTCGGCGGTCGCCCAAGCAACTACACGATGACATCGAGTTCTGCCTGATCCGCCAGGAGCGACTGACCAGCGAGGAGCACCCGATCGAACTGTCGGTCATCATCGATGAGTCGGCCCTGCGCCGTGAGGTCGGCGGCCTGAAGGTGATGCGGGAACAGCTCCGCCACCTGGTCGACATGTCTTTCCAAGATCGCGACGAACCCGATCTCCTTTACGTCGAGTACGCGACCGGAGCGCTTCACATCGAGGAGGATTACCGAGGTCCGCGCCTGTAGACTGAAGTTCGATCGGTCGGGCGTCGAAGCCTTGAGTCCTGACGACTCGGTCACGCTCATCGAGCGAATCAGCCAAGAATGGTAGAGGCGGTCGAAGTGTCCCCATCGGATCTTGTCTGGCGGAAGAGCAGCCGCAGCGGCCAGGACCACACCAACGGCAACTGTGTCGAGGTCGCCTTCGCCCGGGCCGACTGGCGAAAGAGCACCCGAAGTAGTCAAGACGGCAGCAACGGGGCCTGTGTCGAGGTCGCCTTTGACGCACTGTCAGTGGCGGTCCGTGATTCCAAGTCACCTGATCGAGCGATCCTTGTACTTCCGGAATCTGGTTGGGTAGCTTTCCTGCACGTTTCCAAAATGTGACCTAAACCATTCGTCGCGCGAATCACACCGTTCGTCAACCACTCGTCGCACGACGAAGCGATTGATCGGGGCCGGATTCACGCCGCGTTAACGCCTTCCTAGGGTCGGAGAACCTGTTCGCATCCCTGGAGGCAACGTGAGCACCACCGACCAGGGCCCACCCGGCCCCGACTGGGAGACGATCCAGCAGAGCGCGGAGTTCACACAGCTTCGCCGCCGTCTCCGCAACTTCGTGTTCCCGATGACCGCCGCGTTCCTCGTGTGGTACCTGCTGTACGTGCTGCTGTCGGACTACGCGCACGAGTTCATGAGCACCAAGGTCTTCGGCAACGTCAACATCGGCCTGCTCTTCGGCCTGTTGCAGTTCGTCTCGACGTTCCTGATCACAAGCCTGTACGTGCGGCACGCGAACCGGAAGCTCGACCCGGTCGCGGACAAGATCCGTGAGGACGTCGAGGGAGGCGCGGCATGAATCTCGCAGCAGGCGTCGAGGGCAGCAACGCCGCCCTCAACATCACCATCTTCGCGGTCTTCGTGGTGATCACCCTGGTGATCGTGTTCCGCGCGAGCCGCAACAACAAGACCGCGGTCGACTACTACGCCGCGGGCCACGCCTTCACCGGCGCCCAGAACGGCATCGCGATCTCTGGCGACTACCTGTCGGCGGCGTCGTTCCTCGGCATCGCGGGCTCGATCGCCGTGTTCGGCTACGACGGCTTCCTGTACTCGATCGGGTTCCTGGTCGCGTGGCTCATCGCGTTGCTGCTGGTGGCGGAACTGCTCCGCAACACCGGCAAGTACACGATGGGTGACGTGCTCGCGTACCGGATGCGGCAGCGTCCCGTGCGCGCGGCGGCGGCGACCTCGACACTGGTCGTGTCGTTCTTCTACCTGCTGGCGCAGATGGCGGGCGCGGGCGGCCTCGTCGCACTGCTGCTCAACATCGAGAACAAGGCGGGCCAGGCGCTGGTCATCGCGGTGGTCGGCATCGTGATGATCCTGTACGTGATCATCGGCGGCATGCGCGGCACCACGTGGGTGCAGATCATCAAGGCGACGCTGCTGATCGCCGGCGCGTTCGTGATGACCGTGTGGGTGCTGGGCAAGACGGGCTTCAACCTGTCGCAGCTGCTCGGCGACGCGGTCGCCAAGGTCGGCGAGGGCGGCGAGAAGCTGCTGAACCCGGGCGCGCAGTACGGCCTGACCGGCACGTCCAGGCTCGACTTCGTGTCGCTGGCACTCGCGCTGGTCCTCGGCACCGCGGGCCTGCCGCACATCCTGATGCGCTTCTACACCGTGCCGACGGCCAAGGAGGCCAGGAAGTCGGTCGTGTGGGCGATCTGGCTGATCGGCATCTTCTACCTGTTCACCCTGGTGCTCGGCTACGGCGCGGGCTGGCTCGTCGGCGCGGACGCGATCCTCGCGGCACCGGGCAAGTCCAACTCGGCGGCCCCGCTCCTGGCCTACGCGCTGGGCGGCACAGTGCTCCTGGGCATCATCGCGGCGGTCGCGTTCGCGACGATCCTCGCCGTGGTCGCGGGCCTGACGATCACCGCGTCGGCGTCGTTCGCACACGACATCTACGCGAACGTCATCAAGAAGGGCGCGGCCGACGACAAGGGCGCGGAGGTCCGCGTCGCGCGCATCACCGCACTGGTCATCGGCGCGGTGGCCATCGCGGGCGGCATCGTCGCGAACGGCCAGAACATCGCGTTCCTGGTGGCGCTCGCGTTCGCGGTGGCGGCGTCGGCGAACCTGCCGACGATCCTCTACTCGCTGTTCTGGAAGGGCTTCAACACCCGCGGTGCCCTGTGGAGCATCTACGGCGGCCTGATCGTCTGCCTCGTGCTGATCGTGTTCTCGCCCGCGGTGTCCGGCAAGGAGACCTCGATGTTCCCGAGCGTCGACTTCCACTGGTTCCCGCTGGCCAACCCGGGCCTGGTCTCGATCCCGGTGGCGTTCATCCTCGGCTTCATCGGCTCGAAGACGTCGAAGGAGAACGACCAGCAGAAGTACGCCGAGATGGAGGTCCGCTCCCTGACCGGCGCGGGCGCGGAGAAGGCAGTCGCGCACTAGGACGCCGCATTGGCTCCAACGACGTGGTCAGTGCTCTGAGGAACGGCCCCCGGCCCCGCGCCGGGGGTCGTTCGTGTCCCCGAAGGAGAACCGCCGCACCAACGGCAGCCACCGCTCGTAGACCTCCTGGGACAGTTCGACCTCACTACTCGGCTCACCACCGTTGGCGAGCAACACGAGCACGGCTTTGAACTGCTCGCCGACGAGGAACTCGTCCAGCTCGGCCCCGGAAAGCCGCGCCCGCACGAGCCGGTAGAGGTTCGTCAACCGCTTCGCCGCCCTGGGCGACGGCACGAGATGGGCCAGCCGCCCCAGGAACTCCACCTCGACCGGCGTGATGGTCAACTGCCTGGGCCGCAACGATTCGCGCGCGGGTGCGGCCACGACCGACGTGGCCATGCTCGCCTGGATCGCGTCACCGGGCCCGCTCGGTTCGTCCGTCCGACCTGCCGCGCCCGCGTCCACTGGCTCGACCCGCGCGGGAGTCGGCTCGTCTTCCGCCAGTTCCGCCACGAGCCAGGTGAAACCCTCCTTTTCCATGGGCGAGAGCTGGAAGGGGACCTGGAAGATCTTCTCCAGGTAGTCGGCGGGCGTGATGGCCGCGTCAGGCAGGACGTTCGCGTAGTGATGCCGGATCGCCTGGTGCAGCCACCTCGGGTCGACCCCGACCACCACGACGAACACCGGCATCGCGACCAGCAGGTGCACCGCCTCCAACACCTTGATGACCACGTCCGGTGGACACCGGTCGAGATCGTCGATGTAGAGCACGACCCGCTCCGGCCCACCCATGGCCAGCAGGTCGGCGAACGTCTCCAGATCCTTGCGCAGCATGGAGACGACACCGAGATGCTGCTGGTAGTCGACATTCCTCGACCGGGCGAACTTCGTCACGTCATGTGTGGGTGCCAGCTCGGCGACGGCCTTCTCCAACCGGTCGACCTCGGCGTCGAGCTCGGTCAACTGCCGGCTGGTCCGCGACTCGGCCTGTTCCCGAACCCGCCCGATCCGCGCCAGAACCCTCGTCACCACGGCAAGAATCGGCACCGCCCCGAGCACCACGGGCCACACGGCCGACCCCACGAGGAAGCCGAGCCCGACGGCCAGCGCCACCCCGACACCTATCGCCACCCAGGTCCACCCGCTCGTGGCGAGCACCCGGGCCTTCGCCCGGAAACCCTTGAGCTGCCGCGCGAAGTTCATCACGTCGTCGGTGGTCGCGCTGGACACCCCGACCTCGTGTGCCACCCAGGCGAGATCGTCCCCGCCGAGCCGCAGCGGCGCGCCACGCGCCGCGACGAGCCGCCGCTTCACCCGCACCGCGCTGAGCTGTTCCAGCAGCGACTCCGACTGCCGCTTCCTGTCGAGCTGTTCGAGTTCCTCGTCGGTGGTCTCGGCGGCGAGCGAGTCGAAGATGTGCGTGGCGAGGCTCGCCCACAGGTTCGCCTCGACGTAGTGCCAGGCGTTGAAGTCGATCTGCCTGATCGAGGCGCAGTACGACGAGACCTCGAGCCCGCTTGCCCCTTGGACCTCCTCGGCCGTCTGGGCGGCATGGGCGAGCCGGTCCACCCGGTCCCGGAGCTTCCGCATGAAGAAGCTCTTGCCGGACCCCCAGTTCCCGAACAGCCCGATCGACAGCGGCGGCCTGATCAGCCGCGACGCCACCAGGTCCGCGAGCATGTCAACGTCGGCGGTGATGCCGAGCCGGTCCGGCCCGTCCGGGGTGTCGGCCCGGTAGCCGGCCGTCTGTGCCTCGGCGGGCTCCGGCACCACCCCCGGGAACACGGCGGCGATGTCCGACACCGTACGTGCGCCCATGTACCCGTCTGCGGCCTCGCGTTGTTCCTCCTCCGTCAGTTCGGCGTTGACGTGGACGAACTGCGGCGACAGATCCTCGAGGGCGATCCGCAGCCCGGACAGGTTCGAGTCCAGGAGGGACACCAGGACGATCGCCCACCGGCCTTCGACGGCCAGCCAGTCACGTACGACCCGGCTGATGTACCCGACCGACATGCGCCCGGACCGTCTGGAGTCCAACCACATCACGGACTTGCCGCCGGCCGTCTCCGTCAGCTGCTCGGCGGCGGCAGGCGTGTAGAGGAACGCGTCCGGCAGGTTTCGCAGCAACGCCTCGTAGGCCGAGCGCCGTGCACCGGCCTGATGGGCGAACTCGATCACGACGGGCCCCGGCCGTGCCAGCGCGCGGTCGAGGTCCGTGTCGATGTGGCGGCGCACGTAGGGCTGGAGCTGCCCGTCCGCGGGCGGGCTGGCGAGCAGGCTGTTCGGATCGATCTCGCGCACCCGTGGTACAGATGAGGCCACCTGTCACAGCTTGCCCTATCTCGCCACGAGGGTGTTCTGCCGGGCGGCGACCAGCCAGCGGCCGTCCTCCTTCACGAGCACGTACAACGCGTTCATGGCGTGGTCCGCCGCGGGCTGGAGCGAGGCGGACAAGGTGTCCGTGAGCGGCGGCAGCGAGACGATCCGCGGTGGTCGCGGCAAGCTGCCCGTCACCGAGGAGCAGCTGGCGACGATCGCGACGGGATTCAAGGTGCGGCTGGGGTGACTCACACGCGTTCTACGGGCGGACGTGGCAGCATCGTGTCCGTGATGCCACAGCAGGTGCCCAGTGTGACCGTGCCGGACCTCCCGGCTGCCCTTCCGGAGGGAGTGACGCTGCTCGACGTGCGGGAACCCGACGAGTGGGCTGCCGGTCACGCCCCGGAGGCGCTGCACATCCCCATGGGCGAGCTCCCGGGCCGGCTGGACGACCTCCCCGCCGACAGCGAGGTGTACGTCGTGTGCCGCAGCGGCGGGCGCTCGGCGCGGGTGACGCAGTACCTCAACGCCAACGGCTGGGACGCGAAGAACGTCGACGGCGGCATGCAGTCCTGGCACGCGGCAGGCAGGCCGATGACCAGCGACGCAGGCGAGCCGACGGTCATCTGACATGCAGCGGCAGCGGTGGATAGCGACGGTGCCCCCGGGCACCGCCCGTCGCCCCCGCATGCGCAGGAGACTGCCGTACATGGGCCCGCCCGCGTACGGCGCGACGCCGACCTGGGGCTTCCCGGCGCTGGCGTGGCGCTGGCCGAAGGCGGTCCCCAGCGCGGTCACCGAGCAGCCGGTCACGGTCGAACGCGTCCGCGCAGTGGCGGGCCACGCCGCGGCGATGATGTGGGCGCTCGCCGCGCTGGCCGTGTTCGCGGCGGCCGGCGAGGTGTGGCGGTACGTGCTGCTGGTGCGCAGCCGCACGGGTGCGCTGTCGTCGAGCGTGGTGTCGGCGTCGGACGCGGTGGTGACGATCGCGGCGGTGCTGGCGGTGGCGTTCGGAGTCGTGGCCGTCGTGGTCACGCTGTGGTGGCTGCGCCTCGCCCGGCACGCGGCAGCCGACCTGGCCGACCAGCGCCTGGCCCGCCCTGACTGGCAGGTGATCCTCTACCTGCTGATCCCCGGCGTGAACCTGGCGATGGCGGGCGTCGTGCTGGCCGAGCTGGAACACCAGGTGCTGCGGCGCCCGGCCCACGAACGTCCGCGACCGACGAAACCGGTCGTGATCTGGTGGTCGGTGTGGGCGGCGGCAGGCCTGCTGTTCGGTCTCACGGTGGTCTGGCGGTTCCGCGACTCGGCCCAGGCCCACGCGGACGGCGTCATCCTGAGCGGCCTGACCGACCTGGCGGCGGCGGCCGTCGCGATCCTGACCGCCCTGATGGTCCGCCGCCTTGCCGCGTTCCTGGCGCCGATAGACCCGGCGACCGTCCGCCACCTGCGGGTTCTGCGCATCGAAGGAGTGCAGGAAGCCCTGGTGCGTGTGGAGAAGCCGGCCACCTCCCGCCGCTGATGAACACCGGTCTGCTGCTGTTGATCCCGTACCGGTGGCTGGAGAACCGCGTGCTCTCGGCACTGGCCGCCGCCGGTTTCGCCGACGTCACCGTCGCGCAGCTGCGGATCGTGCAGCTCGTCGGCCCGCACGGCACCCGCCTCACCGAGCTGGCCGCGCAGGCCCAGGTCACCAAGCAGACCGCGGGCTTCCTCGTCGACCAGCTGGAGAAGGCGGGCTGGGTCGAACGCGTCCCCGACCCGTCGGACAGGCGCGCGCGGCTCGTCCGCGTCGCCGAACGGGGCCGAGCGGCCATCCCCGTCGCGACGGCCGCGGTGGCCGAGGTCGAGGCAGAATGGACCGCCCACCTGGGTGAAGCACGCATGACCGAACTCCGCCGCACCCTCGCCGACCTCCGCGACCTCACCGACCAGGCGCCCCAGCCGCACTAGTTCGTGGTCACCGGCAGCGTCCGCAGGCCGCGGATCACGAACTCCGGCCGCCGCCGCGGCTCGGCGGCCAACCGCAGCGAGGGCAGCCGCGTCACCAGCGCCTCCAACGCCGCGGCGATCTCCACCCGCGCGAGCGGCGCCCCGACGCAGTAGTGGATCCCGGCCCCGAAGCCGAGATGGGCGTTCGGCGTGCGACCGATGTCCAGTCGCGCGGGGGAGTCGAACACGAGCGGATCCCTGGCGGCCGCGCCGAGCAGCGCGGCGATCCGGTCGCCGGGCGCCAGCTCGTACCCGGCGACGGTCGTGGGCTCGGTGGCCGTCCGCTCGAACAGCTGCAGGGGTGCGTCGAAGCGGATCAGCTCCTCGACCGCGGTGGGCAGCAGCCCCGGATCGTCGACGAGGCGCACCCATTCGGATCGGTGGGTCAGCAGTGCGAGCACCCCGTTGCCGACGACGTTGACCGTCGCCTCGTGCCCGGCCATCAACAGGAGGACGGCCGTCCCGACCAGCTCGTCGTCGGAGAGCCGGTCACCGCCGTCCCGCTCGGCCACGAGGTCGCTGATCAGGTCGGACCCCGGTGCGGACACGCGTTCGGCGGCCAGCCACCGCAGATAGTCCACGAACTCCTGCGCCGCCGCCTCGGCCTCGACGGCGGCAGGCGCGGGCAGGGCGTACTCGTACATCTTGACGATCGCGTTCGACCACGGCTGCAACCGGTTCCGGTCGGCGGCAGGCACCCCCAACAGCTCGGCGATGACCTCGACGGGCAGCGGCGCGGCGACGTGCGCGAGGAGATCGGCGGACCCGTCGGCCTTGATGGCGTCGGCGAGCGAGGACACCAGTGAGTCGGCCAGCGACCGCACCCAGGGCCGCAACCGCTCGGTGTGCCCACGCGCGAACGCGGCCGAGATCAGCCGCCGCAACCTCGTGTGCCGGGGCGGTTCGTTCTCCAGCAAGGAGTTCTGGTGCAGCAGGTTGAAGGCCACGAAGGACGAGGCAGGCTCCTTGTCACGCCAGACCCGCCCGGCCGCGCGGTTGCGCAGCACCTCGGAGCACGCGGCGTGGGACACCGCGACGGCCAACCCGAGCCCCTCGTGCCAGTGGACCGGCGCCTCGGCACGCAACACGTCGAACACGGGATACGGATCGGCGAGGAACACCGGATCACGTGGGTCGAAGGCCATGGGACCAAGGTAACCGTGGAATGATTGGCGCCGTGCAGCCCGATGTTGTCGCGCACCGGGGCGCTTCCGCGCACCGTGCCGAACACACCGTCGCCGCGTACGCGCTGGCCATCGAGCAGGGCGCGGACGGCCTGGAATGCGACGTTCGCCTGTCCAGAGACGGACACCTCGTCTGCGTACACGACCGCAAGGTCGACCGGACGTCGTCCGGCAAGGGCGTCGTGTCGACACTGACCCTGGAACGGTTGTCCCAGTTGGACTACGGCAGCTGGTATCCCGGCATGCCGGAGACCGCCGACGAGCTGCTGCGCCCACCGGACGAGTCGGAGCGCGGCGTGCTGACGCTGGAGTCGCTGCTCGACCTGGTGGAGGCGAACCGGGGCATCAAGCTGTTCGTGGAGACGAAACACCCGGTCCGCTACGGCGGTCTGGTGGAGACGAAGCTGATCGCGATGCTGCGGCGCTACGGCCTGGCCCGCCCGAAGTCCAAAGAGGACTCACCGGTGGTGATGATGTCGTTCTCTTCGCGCGCCGTCCGCCGCGTCCGCGACCACACGGACACCCTGCCGACCGTGCTGCTGCTGGACCAGCTGTCGGTCACCCGCTGGGACGGCACGCTCCCGTCGTACGCGGACTACACCGGACCCGGCGTGCACATCCTGCGTCACGACCCGGACTACGTCGAGCGTGCGCGCTCGTTCGGCGCCGAGACCTACGTCTGGACGGTGGACGACGCGGAGGACGTCGCACTGTGCACGAAGCTGGACGTGCGTTTCCTCGCGACCAACTCCCCGGCCACGACCGTGAAATTGCTGAACCGGTAGCGTCTGGCTCCATGGCCAAGCGTTCCGCCGTGAAGAGCAAGCAGCCGGCAGACGGCATCAACCCCAGGCAGGCGTGCCCGTGCGGGTCCGGCAAGCGGTACAAGGCGTGCCACGGCTTGTCAGGGGGTCCGATCGAGGTGCCGGTGGGCCGCCCGTTCGAGGGCCTCGCGGCCGAGCGTGAGCTGATCGCACTGCGCGAGTTCGTGCCGTCGGCGACAGCGCCCCTGACCCTGACGGTGGAAACGGACCGGAAGGTCACCCTGGCGTCGGTCCTCCCCATGGCGGCGGCGGGCCTGGTCAGGGCGGACGGCAGCGCCTTCGTGGGCCTGCAGGTACAGAGCCGTTCCAGCGACGTGAGCCGCGACCTGGCCCGCGCCCTCCGCTGGGCAGTGGAGGCGAAGCCGGGCGAGGTCCTCTCGGTGGTTGGCCCGGAGACCGAGGATGGCGACCGCGAGCGCCTGCAGGACATGCTCGAGCCGAAGGCGGAGCTGGAGCCGACCCTGCACAGTGACTTCGCGTGGTGGCTCCCGGAGGACGAGGAGCCGACGGGCGAGGTGGCACTGTCACTCGAACGGGCGAACCAGGCGATCATGCCGACGGAACGCATCGGCCCGGCCGCGTACTGGGTGGACGCAGGCGACCGAGCCCACCTCCGCTGGGTCCGCCCGGAGCCGGAGGAGCAGCTGATGTTCGCGCTGGCCCGCCTGTCGGCCCGAGGCGAGCTGGGTTTGGGCGAAGGCTCCCGCTACGCAGGCTCCTTCCGTGCGCACGGCCTGCTGGTCCCGGTGTGGGACCTGGACCGCGAACAGCACGCCCGCGAGTGGACCACCCCGGCGGAGACCCTGGGCACCCGCCTGGACGAGGCGCTGACGTCGCTGGAGAACACCCCGCTGACCAGCGAGGAACGCCGAGCCCGTGACGGCCTGATCGGCCGCCAGATCACCATCCGCTAGGACAGTTGTCCACCGGTTGTCCACAACCAGGCCCCCATCCGCCCAAGGGGGCACCCGCAGGCCCGGCTGAGACCCGCCGCTGCGCCGACAAGGCGACAGTGGCAACAAAGTTGATCACCAACACCGACGCCCGGCGATGCACATCGCCGGGCGTCCGCGCTGTGCCCACCCCGCGAAGTTGTCCACAACCCACCGAGTTATCCACAGCCAAGATCAACACCCCCACCCCCGTCACCCCCACCCAGTAAAATGGTGATCGGGGTGCCCCCGGAGAGGGTGGGGGCCGCCACTATGCTGTAGGCGAAGCGTTTTCGCAGGTCAGAGGCGGTTTGTGCCTAGTATGCAGGCCACTGGCGGGGCCAGCTCCAACGTTTCCGTGCGGAGGTCGACGAACCCCGCCGCGGCCAGCAGCTCCGAAAGCTCCCGACCCGCCCGCTCCGTCGTTTCCGCCGAAGCTCCGAGGCACCGAGGCTGACTCGCCAACGCGATCCGCCCACCGTCCCGAAGCAACCCCCGCAGCTCACGCAACCGCTCCCCAGGCTCCGGCCAGAACCCGAGACTGTTGACCGACACGATCACGTCCAGCCCGGTCAACCCCGGCAACCGATCGACCGGCGCGTGAAACAGCGAAACCCGCCCAGCCCGAACAGCCGCCGCGTTGCGCCGCCGAGCAGCCCGGAGCATCACCGACGAGTGATCAACGCCGTAGACCTGCCCAGCCACCCTGGCCATCTCGCCGACCGCGATCCCAGGTCCGAACCCGACCTCCAACACCCGATCCGTCGGCCGCAGGTCGAGCAGCGACACCACCCACCGGTTCCGCTCCCTGTTCGACCCTCGGTGAGCCATCACCCACCCGGCCGCGGCCCCGGCCACCCCACGTGGCCACCCGAACTGACGCACGATCCGTTCCTGAACTCTCACGATCCGCAGACAACGCCTTCAAGTAGCCTTGAAGTCAAGATGCTGACGATCGGCGAACTGGCCGACGCCACCGGCGTGGCCACCTCCGCGCTCCGCTACTGGGAGGACCAGGGCCTCCTCGCCCCCACCCGTGCCAACGGCCACCGCCGCTACGCCGACGACGCCGTCACCAGGGTCGGCCAGATCCTCCTGCTCCAGGACGCCGGCTACACCCTTCGCGAGATCAGGTCCTTCGGTGCGGGCTGGCGGGAGCTGGCCGCACGCAAGCTCGCCGAGCTGGACGGCCAGATCGCCAAGGCCCAGGCCGCGCGTTCCGCTGTCGCACACTCCCTGGCCTGCCCCCACGAGGACGTCCGCGACTGCCCCAAGTTCGTGGACCTCGTCACCGCGCGTCTGGCTGGCGAGCTTTTACATGTGACACACCCGAAATAGATGTTGCACACTCGTAGTCACGGGGGGCCGGAGAAGTGCAACGTCGAGGCAACCTCTGGCGTCTGGCGGGTGTGTACCCACTGACGGTGGCGACGGACACCGCGGAAGGGAGGGC
Source organism: Actinophytocola oryzae (assembly GCF_004364325.1). GTDB lineage: Bacteria > Actinomycetota > Actinomycetes > Mycobacteriales > Pseudonocardiaceae > Actinophytocola > Actinophytocola oryzae. The sequence continues at coordinate 277,473 of NZ_SOCP01000006.1, forward strand.
ACGTCATCTGGACTGGGGAAGTGGGGCTACCGCGGTGGAGGATTTCGCTGATTTCGTGCGACAGGCGCTACCAGGATTACTCAGGTACGGACACATGCTGACCGGCAACCCGCACGACGCGGCGGATCTGGTCCAGACGGTGCTCGAGCGGCTCGGCGCCCGTTGGTCGTCGATCGGGCGCAAGACCGGGGACCCGGTCGCCTACGCACGAAAGGCCATGGTGAACGCGCACGTCAGCCGCTGGCGTCGAACGAGGAAAGAGAGCCTGCTCGCGGAGATGCCCGACGCGCCCGCGCCACCCCGCGACGACCCGTTCGAGAACGAGCCGTTGTGGGAGGCACTGCGTGGGCTTCCGCCGCGTCAGAGGGCGGTGCTCGTACTGCGGTACTACGAGGAGAAGTCAGAGGCGGAGATCGCGGCTGTCCTGGGGGTCAGCCGCGGCACCGTCAAAAGTCAGGCGAGCAAGGCGATGACCACGCTGCGTGGCCGTCTCGGCACATCGGTGGGGGGTGTTTGATGGCCCTTGACGACGAACTCCGGCAGCTCTTCACGACCGACGACCGGCTTGACGTGCCCGTTCGCGGTGATGCCGAGCAGATCATCGTCGCGGGTGCGCGTCGCGTGCGGAGGCGACGGATCGTCGCGGCGACCGCCAGTGGCGCGCTCGGGGTCGTAGTGGTGGTCGTGGTCGGCATCGCGCTCGCGGGCGCGAGCCCGGACGCCATGCCGCCCGCCACCGCCAACTCCACCACGCGCCCGGCCGCGCCTGTGTCATCGAGCACCTCGCCACCGACCCACACGTCGGCCACCGCGCCGGCGGTCGAGCCCGGCCCCGAGGACACCACGACCGAGAAGCAGCCGAAGTCGACACCGACCAAGCCGACCGACGCCGGTCCGCCCGCGCTCAGGTTCCAGGTCGTCGGCCCGACCGGCCTCCGCGCGCTGACGCTCGGCCAGACGATCGAGGAGGCCCAGGCCACCGGCCTGCTGGGCGCCAAGACCTCTGACGAGGGCGACTGCGCGGTCTACGCCCTGGCAGGCGACGACCGCGTGTCCGGCCAGGTGTACATCGCGACGACGGTGCGGATGATCGAGGCCGACCCGGTGCAGACACCGGAGGGCGTCGGTCCCGGCTGGACGATCGGGCAGGTCGAGGACGTCTACCCCGCCCTTGACGAAGCGGACGCGGACACCGGGCACGCCCTTGTGCCGGTGCCGGGGAACGCGGCCGCCGGCTTCCTGTTCGGTTTCGCCGACGGCGTGGTCACGACCGTGACCCTGCAGTCGACGGACCAGACCTGCGTCTAGACCGCGCCACCGGCGGCGTGCGGGGCGAGCGGGTCCCTGCCGACGTCGCCGACGGACTCGCGGGCGAGGAAGTTCTCCACGTCGAACAGGTTGCCGTCGGCGCGCTGCACGACGTTGAGCAGCGTCGTCATCTGCGCGACCTCCTCGACCTGCTCCTTGAGGAACCACTGCATGAACTGCTCGCCCTTGTAGTCGTCCTCGTCCCTGGCGACCTTGGCCAGCTTGATGATCTCGTCGGTGACGTCCTTCTCCTGCTGGAGGGCCAGCGCGACCAGGTCGGCCGCTCCGGAGAAGTCGTTCCTGACCTCGGCGACGCCCGGGATGGGCGGCTGGATGTCGTTGTCCAGCAGGTAGCGGACGATCATCATCGCGTGGTTACGCTCTTCGAGCGACTGGCGGTAGAAGTGCTTCGCCAGCTGCGGCAGATCCTGTCCGTCGAACCAGACGGCGAGGGCGACGTACTGCTGCGAGGAGGTGAACTCGTTGCGTACCTGCTCCTGCAGGAGCGAGTGGAACTTCGTGAGGCTCCCTTTGATACCCATGAATTCGATAATACGAGCCGAACAGATCGTCGGCAATTTTGCATTTAATTAGGTAAGCCTACCAAAATTCAATTCAGGTAAGGCGTCCCTAACGAAGTGAACCCTCACTTGGTGAAGATAAAACATAAAAGCAAGCCAGTGTGTTGATGGGTAACGAGCGAGGTGGCCTGTGGGAAGCCTAACTCGATTGCAGGGCCGGTGCCGACCGTCGAAGATGGGCCGATGGCAGATCTCCCAGTCCTGACCGACGGAGTGGTGACGCTCCGCGCACACCGGGTGTCCGATGTGGATGGCATCGTCGAGCAGTGCGTCGACCCGGACTCGGTCCGGTGGACCACGGTGCCGACCCCGTACGACCGGGAGCTGGCGAGGTCGTACGTGACCGAGGAGGTCCCAGAAGGCTGGCGAACGGGCAGGGAGCTGAACTTCGCCATCGAGTCCGAGCACCCGGACGGCGAGCGAAGGTTCTCCGGCTCGATCTCCCTGCGCCCGATGGGCGGCGGCCTGGCGGAAATCGCGTTCGGTCTGCACCCCGCGGTACGCGGCAACGGTGTGTGCAGCAGAGCGGTGAAACTGATACTGGACTGGGGTTTCCAGCGGGGCGACATCGAGGTCGTGCTGTGGTTGGCGCATGTCGGCAACTGGGGTTCCTGGCGGGTGGCCTGGGCAAACGGCTTTACTTTCCACGGCACGATCAAGAAGCTGTTGTCCCAGCGAGGCGAACGTCACGACTGCTGGCAGGGGACGCTGCGCGCCGATGACTCCCGGGAACCCAAACACAAGTGGAACGTCCCACCGGTCCTGGAATCCGACCGGCTGCGCATGCGCCCCCACCGCGAAACCGACGCAACGAGGTACGCGGAGATCCTGAACGACGAGAGAAGCCGCCACTTCGGTGGCCGAAGCGTGTGGCTGAGCCAACTCCCGAACAAGGAGCACGGGATCCACCGGGCGAGGGAGGCCAACGCCAGAGGCGACCGCTACGACTGGACCATAGCCGACCGGGAAACCGACGAGCTGATTGGCCAGATCCAGTTGTTCAATCTCGAGGGACTGGACGACACGATGGCTGGAATCGGTTATTCGATGCATCCGTCCCGCCGGGGACAGGGCGTGTTGACGGAGGCGCTGGGAATGCTGACGGAATGGGCATTCCGCGAAAAAGAAAAAGGCGGTCTGGGTCTACGGCGGCTGAAGCTGGGCACGGCCACAACGAACAAGGCGTCCCGCCACGCGGCGGAGTCGGCGGGCTTTCTGCACATCGCGACAGAACCGGACGCCTTTCCCACGGGTGAGACGGGCTTCGAGGCGGAAGCGATTTACCACCGTCTGAACCCGGACTGGGTGGAGGTCAAGGAAACACCCCGATACTGAGCCCGGAACTCCAGAAGGCCAGCAGCACCCACCCGACCACCATCCCGGCCCCGAACCCACGGGCCGAGCGGCGCCCCCGAACGGCGAGCCAGGCCCCACCAAGCGCCGCGGCCCCCAGGAATAGCGGCGCACCCACCGGCACGACGAACAGCAGGACAGAGAACACCTCGAACCCCACGAGCACGAACGCCAGAACCCCGAACAACCCGGCGATCACGACAGCGACACCGACATCGAAGCGAGTGGGCTCACCCTGCACCGCAACCCCCGTCCCGTGACCAGCCCAAACCGCCAGCTATCCACAAGTTGTCCACAGCCCGACCGGCTTCCATGACACCCCAGCACCCGAAGCCCCGCGGCATCGCACGCAAACCAACGAACGCCAAGCGATACGCCAAGCACTGCAAAGCGTCCCTGGCGACGCTCACTCCACCGATGGCGTTCACTGGCAACGCCCCACGTTCCGAAGCTGTTCACCAGTGCATTTGCACGGGCGCGACAGTTGTCCACAGCCCATCCAGTTGTCCACAGTCAAGATCCACAACGCCAATCCCGTCACCCCTCACCACTAGAATGGAACACGGGGGTGGGCCCCGGACCTGCGAGGCGGAGGGCGGCACCTTACAAGGTATCCGGCGGCACCGTCACTGGCCGAGCCCGGCCTCGGATGCGGCGGCCTCGCGTGATGGGGACCGCCGCGACCGGGCACTGCGCGACGCAGACCGCCGCGACTGAGGCCGACGTCGGCGACACCTGGACCTTGTGGGGGAGGACCTCGCCGCCGTGTAGAAGGCCGGGGGCGGCACTACACGACTGGGCACCGCCATGCGGTGGGGCACGCCACGGGAGCGGATGCCACCACACGACTGGCGTGTCGCCACGCGACAATGTCGCCCTGTGACTGGGCGCCGTCGCGTGACCGAGTACCGCCCCTTGTCGGGTGCCGTCACGTTACTGAATGCCATCACCTGGCATGGCGTCGCCGGATGTCGCCCGTGCCTGGGTGCCGCCTCATGACCGGGTGCCGCCGCGTGATCCGTGGTCACCTGGGCGGGCACGCCTTGGACTTCCCCGGTGCCCCGACCCCGACCGCGCACCGCCCCGCGATCGGGTGCCGCGCGGACCCCGTCAGAGTGCCTCGACCACCTTCCGGGTCGCCGCCACGATCAGTCGGTCGTCCGTCACGGCGTCCTTCACGCCGCGAGTGGACAGGATCGCGACCACGATCGGCGATCGGTTCGGTGGCCAGAGCACCGCGATGTCGTTCCGCGTGCCATAGCCCCCGGTCCCCGTCTTGTCGCCGACCACCCACCCCGCCGGCACCCCCGCCCTGATCAGCGCATCCCCCGTCTCGTTGTTCCGCAGGAATTCCGTCAGCAACCCCCGGTCATCGGCGTCCAGGGCATCACCCAGTACGTACGCCCGCAGATCACCAACCAGCGCCCTCGGCGTGCTCGTGTCCCGACCATCCCCGGGCACCGCATCGCTCAGCTCCGTCTCCACCCGGTCCATCTCCGTGACCTCGTCACCGAGCGCCCTCAGCTCCCGCTCAAGCCCCCCAGGCCCGCCCAACTCCCCGAAAATCAGGTTCGCCGCCGTGTTGTCACTGAACCGGATCGCCGCGTCCATCAGCTCCCGCAACGTCATCCCGTCCCCGACATGCTTCTCGCTCACCGGCGAGTTCGCGACCAGCTCCGCACTCGTGTACACCACCCGCCGCTCCAGGTCCGCCGCCGGGATCCGCGCCAGCAACGCACCCGACGCCAACGCCTTGAACGTCGAGCAGAACGCGAACCGCTCGTCCGCCCGGTGCTCCACCACCCGCCCGGACCCCGTGTCCACCGCGTACACCCCCAGCCGCGCGCCGAACGTCGCCTCGAGGTCGCCGAAGTCGACGGACGCCCTTGTCGGCCGCGGGGGAGACGGCGGTCGCCCTGGCGGCGCCTGACACGCGCCGACCAGCACCAGCACCAACGCGACCGCCACCCGCCGGAAAACCATCGTGCACATCCCCTTCGATCGACTGGGTGAGCCTCCCAACCGGGCTTCGATGCTGTCCAAGCCACAAAGACTTATATCTATGTCGACTTGGCATAGACTCCACCCCGTGGACGTTGTCGCGGCCTGTCGGGCCTTCGTGGCCGTCAGCGGGCACGGCAGCTTCACCGTCGGTGCCGCCGCCGCACGAATCCCGCAGTCCGTCGCCAGCCGTCGTGTCGCCGCCCTCGAGCAACACTTCGGCGCACGCCTCTTCGACCGGTCCTCACGCAGCGTCACGTTGACCCCGTTCGGGCGCGACATGCTCCCCTCCGCCCGTCGCCTCGTCGAGCTGGCCGAGACCATGGAGCACGACGCCGAGCGCGCGAAGCTCCGCCCCTTCCGGATGGCCGTCCCCGCCATCTGCGCCCAGCGCCCGCTCGCCCACCTGGTCGCCGAAGGCCGCCGCCACAGCCTGACCCTCGACCTGCACCCCGCAGGCCCCGCCGAACGTGCCGAACTCGTCCGCACCCTCGAAGTCCGCGCTGCCCTCGTCGCCGTGCCGGACGGGGAGGGGACCTGGCGGGTCCCGCTCGGCCTCGCCCAGCGGACCGAACCCCGCTCGGGCACCGTCTACCTCGAAACTCTCCGCGCGAGCCGCGCCCAACGGACCGCCCGACGGCGCCGCGTCTGGCTCCAGCCCGAGGACGACGTCCCCCACCTCCGTGACCAGATCACTCGGCTGGGTGATGCCGTCGGCCTGCGGCCGGCACAGATCGTGGTTGCGACCTCCCTGGTCGACGCCGCCGCCGAGGTGCTCGGCTCCACCGATCTCCTGCTCTGCTCCCGCCGCCAGGCCGACGAGCTGGACCTCCACTGGCGGCCCGTCGGCGAGCTGCGGCTGGTCCGCGGCTACACGGTCGTGGCAGGCACCCGCGACGACGCCGAACGGATCCGCGCCCTGCCTCCCGCCGCGATCGCACACACCCTCGGGGAGGACGAGTGACCAGAATCCTGCGCGACATGCGGGACCTGCTCGACGAGGGCGGCCTGCGCGGCTCGTTCCTCGTCCGCGACCTCGACACCGGCGACGAGCTGGGCATCGACCCGGACGCCGAGTTCCCCATCGCCTCGCTGGTCAAGCTGCCGCTCGCCATCGCGACCCTCGAACGTGTCGCCAGAGGAGAACTGGACGCCGCGGCCAGGATCGACGTCACCCCCGGCCGCGGCACCGCGCGAGGCCCGACCGGGCTGAGCAGGTTCCGCCACCCCGCCACGGTCGCCGTCGACGACCTCCTCTACCTGAGCACCGCGATCAGCGACAGCACCGCCGCCGACGCGCTCTTCGCGATGACCCCACCCGCCGCGGTCGCCGCCGAGCTGCGCCGACTCGGCCACGACGGCATCGCGATCCGCCACCTCACCGGCGACCTCGCCCAGACCCCGGCCGAACGCCTCGCCCCGGCCGACGCCCACCTCGCCCACTCCCTCGCCATCAACGCGGCGACGGACGGCGACGGCCACCCGATCGCCCAGCTCGACGTCAGCCGCGCCAACACCGGCTCGGCCAGGGCGTTCACCGACCTCCTGCAGGCACTGTGGCGCCCGTCCAAGATCCACCCGGACGCGGCGGCCCGCGTTCGCGAGCTGATGGCCGACAACCTGCTGCGCCAACGGCTCACGCCCGACTTCGCCGCCGACGCGTCCCGCTGGTCGTCCAAGACGGGCACGCTCCTCAACCTCCGCCACGAGGTGGGTGTCGTCGAGCACGCCGACGGCCAGGCGTTCGCGGTGGCCGCCCTGACCCAGTCACGCGTCCCGGCCGTCACCCAGCCGGGTGCGGAGGCCCAGATGGCGCAGGTGGCACGCACGCTCCGTGACGAGCTGCGTGAACGGGGCAGACCCGGGCCTCGGCACTGAGCGCCGTCGGGCGTCGGTAGCGCTCGGCGTCAGGCCCGGGCCCTGACGCCGAGCACTGTCGGCGTCGGCGCGCCGCCCTCGGCGAACCGCTCCAACGTCAGGCCGGCGTCGAGGAACCCGTGCAGCAGCGACGGCAGCGCCCAGTGCGAGGCGCCGACCTTGTCGCGGATGCCCTGGTCGGTCCAGGAGTCCATGGTCCAGTGCGAGTCGAGGTAACCGGGTCGCACCACCACCGCGTCGGCGTCGCTCCGGTCGGCGAACCCGCCGCAGAAACACGGGTGCACCCCCACGTGCACGAACACCCCGCCGGGCCGGAGCACCCTGCCGACCTCCCGCAACACGGCCGGATAGTCGGGCATGTCGGTGTGCGCCATCACCGCGACGACGGCCGCCACGCTCCCGCCGCGCACCGGCAACCGCCCGGCGTCACCCAGCGCGACGGGCAGCCGTCCCCGCGCGCGTCCCAACATGCCGCGGGAGAGGTCGACCCCGACAGGCCGCCACCCGAGCCCACGTACGACGCCCGCCTTCGCGCCGGTGCCGCACCCGATCTCGAGGCACGACTCGTCACCTGTCCCCAGCAGCTCGCGCAGCACCCGCTCGACCCCGATCGGGTCGTCGAGCTGCGAGGCGAGGAACTCCTCGTCGTACCAGTCCGCGATCTCGTCGTACGCCGCAGTCGCCATGCCCCGATTGCACCCGCGGCACACCCGTGAACGCCACGACTTCCGCCGAGGGCTAAAGCCGGGCGCGGGTGATCGGGCACGACATGCAGCGCGGCCCGCCGCGACCGCTGCCCAGCTCCGAACCACTGATGCGCAGGACCTCGATGCCCGCCTCCTCCAGCCGCTCGTTGGTCTCGACGTTCCGCTCGTAGGCGACCACGACACCGGGTGCCACGGCGAGCGTGTTGTTGCCGTCGTCCCACTGCTCGCGTTCCGCGGTCACGGCGTCGAGGCCGGTGTCGATCACCCGCAGCCGGTCGATGCCCATGGCCGTCGCGGCCGCCTCCAGGAACGGGACCGGGCCCGCCACCCGCACGCCCTTGTCGTCGTCCGGCTGCAGGGGATAGGCGATCAGCGTGTCCCGCACCGCCGGGTACATCACGACGGCGTCCCGGTCGACCATCGTGCAGACCGTGTCGAGGTGCATCGTCGCCCGGTCCTGCACGATCGGCACCGCCAGGACCGTGTGCGCGAGCCCGTCCTTGAACGCCGACCGCGCCAGCGACTCCGCACCGGCAGGCGTCGTCCGTTCCCCGACCCCGATCGCCAGCACGCCGGGCGCGAGCAGCAACACGTCGCCACCCTCGACCGGCGCCGAGTGCGCGCCGTACGCGCGGCCCGCCGAGCGGAAGCGCGGGTGGTACGCGTAGATCAGGTCCAGCAGCGCCGTCTCCCGGTTGCGTGCCGGCATGGCGAGCGACGCGATCGCCACCCTGTCGCCGATCCACACCGAGGAGTCCCTGGTGAACAGCAGGTTCGGCAGCGGGTCGACCACGAAGTCGTGGGGGTGGTGCATCTTGCGCACGAGTGACGCACCCTCGGCGGCGGGCAGCTCCTCGAAGGTCATGCCGGTCATGAGCACGTCCGCGAGGGCGGCCGGGGCGAGCGTGGCGAGGTGCGAGCTCAACGCGTCGGCCAGCTCGTGCCCGACCCGCCGCCGGTCGACGGCGGTGTCGGCGGCGGCCATGTGCGCCCGCTCGTCGGTCAGGGCCGCGACCAGCACGTCCGCGAGCAGCAACACCTCGACCCCGCGTGACTGGAGCGTCGCGGCGAACGCGTCGTGCTCCGCCTGCGCCCGGTCGACCCAGGGGATCGAGTCGAACAGCAGCTGGTCGTTGTTGCGCGGGGTGAGCCGTCGCAGCTCGTCGCCGGGACGGTGCAGCAGCACCGAACGCAACGGCCCGACCTCGCTCTCGACCCGGGGCTGTTCGTGAACTTCCAGATCAGGTGCGGTCACCCGGCGAGCGTAATAACCCGGTAAGTAGGTTGTCGCCTCCGCCTGCCCGAGGATTGACCCATGCGACGACTGCTGCTCCGGGTTGGACTGCCCTTCGGACTCGCCGCGCTGGTTGCCGGGCTCCTCCTGTTCGAGCCCTGGCGCGCGTTCACCAGCAGCCGTCTGGACGAGCCGGTGCCGGTGGCGGCACCCGCGACGACCGAACCGAGCGAGACCACCACCACGCCGCCGGTGCCGGCCGTGCTCGCCGAGGGCGCGTTCGTGAGCCAGGAGCACGACACCTCCGGCACCGCCCGCGTCCTGGAGCTGCCCAACGGGTCACGGGTCCTGCGACTGGAGGCGTTCTCGACCTCCGACGGCCCGGACGTGCACGTCTGGCTCTCCGACGCGACCGCGGGCGGCGACTGGAACGCCTACGACGACGGCCGCTATGTCCCGCTCGGCGAGATCAAGGCCACGGACGGCAACCACAACTACGCGATCCCGGCCGACGCCGAACTCGCCGGCCTGCGCAGCGTGGTGATCTGGTGCGACCGCTTCAACGTCGCGTTCGGCTCCGCGCCGCTCGCTCTCTAGGCCTGCTCGGGCGGGAAGCCGCCCGTGGCGACCGGACCCCAGCGTTCGACGGTGACGCGGATCAGGCACTTGCCCTGCCTGCGCATCGCCTCGCGGTACTCGTCCCAGTCCGGGTGCTCGCCGGAGATCACCCGGAAGTACTCGACCAGCGGCTCGACGGCCTCCGGCAGGTCGAGCACCTCCGCGGTGCCGTCGACCTGGACGTACGCGTCGTTGAACTCGTCGGACAGCACCAGCACCGAGACCCGCGGGTCCCGGCGGGCGTTGCGGGCCTTCGCGCGCTGTGGGTACGTCGAGATCACGATTCGCCCGTCCGTGTCCAACCCGCACGTGACGGGGGAGATCTGCGGGCTGCCGTCGGCACGCCGGGTCACCAGCACGGCGTGGTGACGGTCGCGGACGAAGTCGTTCAGCGCTGCGCGGTCGACCTGGTCGGCCGTTGCGATCTTGGGCACGGACATCACCCTACGTCGGCGGGTACGGTTCGGCCGTGCTCTGGCTGAACCCGCCGCGCCCGGACGTGCCCCCGGTCGAGAACCGCCGCCTGGTGATCGTCGAGGTCGTGATCGTCTTCACGATCACGCTCGGGCTCTCCGGCGCCTACAGCCTCCTGTCGCTGCTCGACTCGCTGCTGAAGGAGAAGGCGCTCGCCGACCAGAAGGTCGCGCTGAACGTCTCCGAGGCGACCAACCAGATCCTCGACTTCCTCGGCCAGCTGCTCAACGCGACACGGCTGCTCGCCTTCGGCGCGCTCGGTCTCTACCTGCTGTGGCGGGCGGGGATGCGGTTGCGCCACATCGGCCTCGACGTCAGGCGCATCGGCGGTGACCTCGGGCGTGCCGCGGGCCTCGCGGCGCTGATCGGCGTGCCGGGCCTGGCGTTCTACCTGGTCGCGAGGGCGGTCGGCGCGAACCTGACCGTCGTGCCGACGACGCTGGACCACTGGTGGTCCTACCTGACGCTGACGATCTCGGCGTTCGCCAACGCGTGGGCCGAGGAGGTCCTGGTCGTCGGCTACCTGATCACCAGGCTGCGCCAGCTCGGCATGGCGGAGAACAAGTCCCTGCTGATCTCCGCGGTGCTGCGTGGGTCCTACCACCTCTACCAGGGCTTCGGGGGGTTCCTCGGCAACGTGGTCATGGGGCTGGTGTTCGGCCGGTTCTGGCAGCGCACCAACCGCCTGTGGCCGCTGGTCCTCGCACACTTCCTGATCGACTTCGTCGCGTTCGTCGGCTACGCGATTCTGCGAGGTCATGTGGCCTGGCTGCCCTGATACGGGTTTGATGAGGTCATGGCAGGCCTCGACGAGTACCGCAGGAAGCGGGATCCCGAGCGGACCCCCGAACCCGTGCCCGCCGAGGGCCCGCTGCCGACGGGCAACAACGACACCTTCGTGATCCAGGAGCACCACGCGACGGCGCTGCACTGGGACGTGCGCCTGGAGCGTGACGGCGTGCTGGTGTCGTGGGCCGTGCCGCGCGGCCTCCCGGACGTGCCCGGTGACATCCGGTTGGCCGTCCACACCGAGGACCACCCGATGGAGTACCTCGATTTCTCGGGCGAGATCCCGAAGGGTGAGTACGGCGGCGGCCGCATGTTCATCTGGGACCGGGGCCGGTACGAGACCGTGAAGTGGTCCGACCGCGAGGTGGCGGTCGTGTTCAACGGGTCGAGGGCGCGGGGCAAGTACACGTTCTTCCGCAGCGGCAGGCGGGAGAAGGACTGGATGGTCCGCCGCTCGGAGCCGCCGGTGAAGCAGGACTTCTCGCCGCTACCGGAGCTGGTCGAGCCGATGCTGGCGAGCCCGGGGACGCTCCCGGAGGACGACGGCGACTGGTCCTACGAGTTCAAGTGGGACGGCGTCCGCGCGCTGGCGCGGATCGAGGGCGGCAGGCTGCGCCTGCACTCCCGCAAGGGCAACGACATCACGGTCACCTACCCCGAGCTGCGATTACTCGGCGAGGACCTCGGTTCGACGCAGGTGTGGCTCGACGGCGAGATCGTGGCGCTCAGCGACGGCCGCCCGAGCTTTCCCGCGCTGCAACAACGGATGCACGTCCACAACGACCGCCAGGCGCGGAGCCTCGCGAACTCGGTCCCGGTGACGTACCTGGTCTTCGACGTGCTGCACCTCGACGGCCGCTCGTGCGTGGACCTCCCGTACACCGAACGCAGGGCGCTGCTGGAGGGCCTCGAGCTGAACGGCCCCCACTGGCGGGTGTCCCCGAGCTTCGAGGGCGACGGCGCCGCGGTGGTCGAGACCGCGGGCGAGCAGCAGCTGGAAGGCGTGATCGCCAAACGCCGCGACTCGCGCTACTACCCCGGCCGCAGGACCGCCGACTGGGTGAAGATCACCGAAGTCCTGACCATCGAAGTCCTGATCGGCGGCTGGCGTCCGGGCGAGGGAAGACGCACGGGCAGCATCGGCTCACTGATGATGGGCGTCCCGACGGACGCGGGCGTGCGTTATGTGGGCCAGGTGGGCACCGGCTTCACCGACGAGGCGCTGGCGGCACTGCACAGGCGCCTGAAACCGTTGGTACAGAAGGAGAACCCGTTCGCGAACGAGGTACCGCGAGAACGCGCGAAGGGCGCGACCTGGGTGAACCCGGAACTGGTCGGCGAGGTCGAGTTCCGCAACTGGACCCCGGACGGACGCCTGAGGGCCCCGTCCTGGCGAGGCCTGCGTTCCGACAAGGACGCCGCCGACCTGGACCGCGAGGCGGCCCCGGCGGCGGAGCCGGTCGTCGTCGAGGAGGAACCGGACGAGCCGCTGCCGACGAACGTCCTGGTGGAGGTGGAAGGCCGACGCATCAGGCTGACCAACCTGGACAAGGTCCTGTACCCGGAGACGGGCTTCACCAAGGCACAGGTGATCGACTACTACAGCCGGGTGGCGCCGTTCTTGTTGCCACACCTGAAAGACCGCCCGGTGACGCTGAGAAGGTTCCCCGACGGCGTGACAGGGCAACCGTTCTACGAGAAGAACGCGTCGAGGAACGCGCCGGAGTGGATCCACACGGTCCGCATAGAGACGCCGGGAAGCACGCGGGGCAACGAGACCCTGGACTTCGTGCTGCTGAACGACCTGCCGAGCCTGGTGTGGGCGGCACACATGGCGGCGCTGGAACTGCACATCCCGCAGTGGAAGGTGGATCGCGGGGGTGAGCGCCTGACCCCGGACCTGCTGGTGTTCGACCTGGACCCGGGCGCCCCGGCGACGGTGGTGGAGTGCTGCGAGGTGGCGCTGAAGCTGCGCGAGGTGCTGGCGTCACACGGTCTGAAGGCGGTGGCCAAAACCAGTGGCAGCAAGGGAATGCAGCTGTACGCGCCGATCAGGACGACGGCGGTGGAACGAACCTCGGCCTACGCGAAGGCGGTGGCGGAGCACCTGGCGCAGGAGAACCCGAAGCTGATCGTGGCACGTATGGCGAAGGACCTGCGCCCAGGCAAGATCTTCATCGACTGGAGCCAGAACAACCAGTACAAGACGACAGTGGCGCCGTACTCCCTGCGTGGCCGCCCGGCCCCGACGGCGTCGGCCCCGGTCACGTGGGACGAGGTGGCCGCGTGCCGCCACCCCAACGACATGACCTTCACGGCAGACGACGTGCTGGCCCGCCTGGACACGCACGCGGACCTGCTGAGACCGTTGCTGGTGAAGAAACGCCCACTCCTACCGGAGCTGTAGCCCTCGCTCCTAGACTCCGTGCTGGAGCGCCAGGAACGGGCAGCCGACCATCCTGCGCAGCTCCTCCGACAGCTCGCGCAGCGTCGCGATCGGCCGGGAGAACGCCAGCCGCACGTCGTGGTCGCCGTCGATGCTCTCCACCCGCAGGCGCAGGCCGTAGCGGTCGAGGCCGAGTGGCCGGACGTGCCCACCCTGCAGCCGGGCGGGCAGGTGCCTGCGCAGTGTGTGCACGACCTCCGTGTGCGACAGCTCGAGGTGGCGCAGCCAGCCGGCCTCCTCGCGGCAGAACGGGTCCGGCGTGGCGGCGGCGAACTCCTCGGGCGTCACCGGGTGGGTCCCGTCGGCGTCGGCGATCACCATCGACACCGGGGTCAGCTGGAGCAGCGACGCGCCGTGCCCGAGGTCGAGAAGGCGCGGGTCGGGGTGCACGGTCGCGATCTCCAGGGCCACCGACCGCGCGACCGGCAGGGGAAGCGCCGAGAGCTGGCCGGTGATCCACAGCAGCCCACGGACCGACTCCCGCAGCGGCACCGGCGCCACGTCGACCACCTCGACCATCGACGTCAGCACGCCGTCACGCAGCGTGGCCGGCAGCTCGTGGTCGTCGGGGAGTAACACCGACACCACGCCGTCGTCGTGCACGTGGTGCAGCAGCGGCGACACGCGGTCGGCAGGCGTGCCCGTCGGCGGCAGGGTCGGCACGGGCGGCAGCAGCGTGGCCGGGCCACGTGCGGCAACGCTCCTGGCGCGTTCGCCAGGGCTGGGCGTCGGGGGTCGTTCGGTCAACGGGGGCACCTCCGGGGATTAGGGTAACCTAACTTTCGCGGGGGCGACACGGGGTGCACCAGTAACGTGATCGCATGCACGTGCAGGCCCTCACTGTCGCAGGCGTCTTCCTCCTGGGTGCGATGTCCCCGGGACCCGACTTCGTGGTCGTCCTCCGCTCCGTGCTGACCGGCGGCCGGGGTGCGGGCATGGCCGCCGCGGCAGGTATCGCGACCGGCCTGCTCGGCTGGGCGGTGGTCACCTCGGTCGGCGTCGCCGGGCTGCTCGCGGCCTCGGCCGTCGCGTTCACGGTCGTCAAGCTGCTCGGTGCCGCCTACCTGGTCTTCCTGGGGGTCCAGGCACTCGTCTCGGCCAGGCGCGGCGATCACCGGGCGCTCGACACCGGCACGGCGACGTCGCGCCGGGGCGCGTTCGCCGCCGGTGCGCTCACGAACCTGCTCAACCCCAAGGTCGCCGTCTTCTTCCTCGCGCTGTGGCCGCAGTTCCTGCCCGCGCACGCCACCCTCCTCGACGTCGCGGTCATGACCGGCGCCGCGGCCGGGGCGGCGCTGGTCTGGTTCCTCGTGGTGGCCAACGTCGCGACCGCGCTGCGCCGGTTCCTCGTCGCCGTGACGGTCCGCAGGGCACTGGACGCCGTCATGGGGACGGTCCTCGTCGCGATCGGGGTGCGGATCGCGCTCAGCGACTAGGCCTGGTGATCCCCAGGCTCAGCTGGAAGTTCGCCCGGTAGGTCGCCGCGGTCGCCGGCGCGGTGATGTTGTGGCTCTGTGCGCCGCCGTCCGACCAGTTCGTGAACCGGAACCGCAGGCCCAGCGTGAGGTTCTGCGGGCTCGGGGCGCTGATCGAGTTGTTCGAGCCCACGATGACCGTCCGCGTGAACGGCGTGGCCTGCTCGACGCCACCGACCACCAGCCGGGCGCGGCTCGGGCTCGACTGGAACGTCAGCGTCACCGTGCGCGGGTTGAGCCGCACGATGCTCGTGGTCGCGTTGCCCGTCGAGTCGGTCGCGGTCAGCGACAGGTCGAGGAACGACGGGTACTCGTGGTCGGGGGCCACGAAGCTGCCCGAGGTGACGCCGGTCCAGCTCTGCACGTTGTGCGCGTGGCAGTTCGTCGACGACGTGCAGTGCTGCAGCGTCAGCTGCCACCGGTACGCCGAGGCAGGCAGCGTCCCGTCCTGCGCGTCGGCCGCCCGCCCCGAGAACGGGATGGTCTGGCCGACGCTCCACTCCGTGGTGACCGCGGGGTCGTCGATGGTCACCACCGGCGAGTTGCTCGGCGGGTTGCCGATGGTCACGGTCACCGTGGTCGTCGCGGACAACCCGGCGGGATCGGTCACTCGCAGCCGCACCGGCACCGACGCCTGGGACACGTACGTGTACGTCGGGTTCACGACCGTGGAGTCGTCGAACGCGCCGTCACCGTCGAGGTCCCACGCGTAGGTGAGCGCCCCGCCTTCGGGGTCCGTCGAGCCCGCGCCGCTGAACCGCACGGTCAGTGGGGCGGGGCCGGACTGCGGCGTGGCCGTGGCGGACGCGGTCGGCGGCTGGTTGCTCGCACCCGTGTAGCTCACCCGCCGCAGCTGGCCCGCGCCGAGTGCGACGTAGAACAGGTCGCCACCCGGCCCCGTCAGCACCTGCACCGGGACGTTCACGCCCGTCACGAACGGCGTGATGTTCGTGGGGTCGGGCTGGCCGTTCGCACCCCTGCGCATGGCCCAGATGCAGCCGCGGGAGCTGTCGGAGAAGAAGAGGGCGCCGTCGTAGGAGGCCGGGTAGTCACTGGTCGTCTCGAACGCGATGCCGCTGACCGACGAGCCGCCGGTCGGGCAGCCGTCGCCGGACGCGACCGACGCGCCGTGGTTGTAGGTGTAGTACGGCGCGGTCTGGCCGGTGCCGTAGAGCGACTCGCACACGTCGAGGTTCGCGCCGTCGTAGCCGGGCTGCCGCGCTGCCCCCTCGTAGCAGGGCCAGCCGAAGTTCTCCGCGACGGCGTCGGTCGCGTCGGGGATCCGGTTGATCTCCTCCCACGTGTCCCAGCCGACGTCACCTGCCCACAGCTCGCCTGTGCCCGGCCGGAACGCGAACCGGAACTCGTTGCGGAAGCCGTACGCGACGATCCGCTTGGCGTTCGTGTTCGGGTTGCCGGCGAAGGGACTGCCCGGCATCGGAGCGCCCGTGTCGGGGTTGATCCGCGCGATCGCGCCGTTCAGCGACACCGGCTCGCCGGTCGGGCGCCGCACCGACTGCGACCGCAGGGCGCCGCCGCGGGCGGTCGGCGGCGACAGGTTCGTCCCGGCCGCGCCGGGCGGGTCGGCACACGGGTTGCCGCGCTGGCCCCAGTCGGCGAAGTTGAAGCTCGCGCCGTCACCGCCGCCGACGTAGAGCGCGCCGTCCGGACCGAACGTCACCGTGCCGACGGAGTGCGACGGGTACTGCTGGCACCAGTCGGTGAGCAGCACCTGCTCGCCGCCGGTGGCCACGCCGTTCGCGTCGACGGTCAGCCGTGACAGCCGGCCGGTCACCACGCAGCCGTTGTCGGTCGCACCGGGCGGAGTGGGACAGGTGTCACCCCATCGGGGCGCGGTGCCACCCGGTACGGCGTCGTACGTGTACAGGACGTACAGGTACGGCCGGGTCGGGTACTGGGGGTCGAGCGTCATGCCGAGCAGGCCGCGGTCCCAGTAGTCCTGGGTCTGGGTGCGGAGGTCGGCGGTGACCGTCGCGGTGGTGTCCGCGATCGAGTCGAACGTCTTCACCAGCCCGCTCTTCTCACTGACGAACACCCGCCCGTCCGGCGCGAACACCGCGTTGGTCGGCGAGGTCAGGCCACTGATCACGGCCGTGTCGGTGAAGCCGGTCGGCACGGTGGCGCTCGCGACGGTGGCCGCAGGCACCGTCAGCGCGCCCGCCGCGAGGGCCACGGCGATGAGCAGGGACGGGCGCGTTCGCACGAGGACTCCCCAGAGCAGGTGATTGACTGTCAGGGGAGTCGGCTTGTCCGGCGTTTCCGTTTCACCCAGTTGTGTGACACCGCACGCGACCCTGTCGCGTGAGTGACATCACAGGGCTACCTGTCGGGGCCTCGGCCGGACCAAGACCACGCGTAGGCGGGGTCCTCGCACCCGCCTGCCGCCTCGCCAAGCTCGAGCGGCCGGAACGTGTCGATCATGACCGCGGTCTCGTCGAAGTAGTCCACCCCGATGGCCGCCTCCGCCGCACCCGGCTGCGGGCCGTGCGTGAAACCGGACGGGTGCAGCGACAGGGAGCCGAGCCCGATGCCCGACCCCTTCCGTGCCTCGTAGTCACCACCGACGTAGAACATCAACTCGTCCGAGTCCACGTTCGCGTGGTTGTACGGCACGGGCAACGCCAGCGGGTGATAGTCGACCTTGCGGGGGCAGAACGAGCAGACCACGAAGTTCGGCCCCTCGAACGTCTGGTGCACGGGCGGCGGCTGGTGCACCCGCCCGGTGATCGGCTCGAAGTCGCGGATGTTGAACGCCCACGGGTAGAGGCACCCGTCCCAGCCGACGACATCGAACGGGTGATTGGCGTAGGTGAACCTCGTCAGCCCCGCCCGGTGCCGGACGAGCACGGGCACGTCCGTCCCCTCGACGAACAGCGGCTCGTCGGGCCCGCGCTGGTCACGCTCGCAGTAGGGGGAGTGCTCCAGGAACTGGCCCTTGGTCGACAGGTACCGCTTCGGCGGTCCGACATGGCCCGTCGCCTCGATGACGTACAGCCTGGTCTCGCCGTGGGGCAGCACGCGGTAGGTCGTGGAGGTCGGCAGCACGACGTAGTCGCCGTCGGTCACCTCGAGCACGCCGTAGATCGTCTCGATGGTCGCGGCGCCGGTCTGCACGTAGATCAGCTCGTCGCCGACGGCGTTGCGGTACAGCGGGCTCGGTGCCGTGGCGATGGCGAACGCGATGGTCAGGTCGCTGTTGCCGAAGAGCGTGCGCCTGCCGGTGACGGCGTCGACCTCGGTCCGCTCCTCTGACTTGAGATCCTGGGTGCGGAAGTGGCGGGGCATCAGCGGGTGGTTGGGCGTCAGCGGCCCCCGGTGGTCCTCGACGACCTCCGCGTCGACGATCGCCGTCGGGAGGAACCGGTGGTAGAGCAGGGCGGAGTCGGACGAGAAACCCTCGACGCCCATGAGCTCCTCGGCGTAGAGCGAACCCTCCGGAGAGCGGAACTGCGTGTGCCTTTTACGGGGGATCGCCCCGACGCGGCGGTAGTAAGGCATGTCCTGTCCCGTGTTCGATAGTCGGACATCTTTGTTCAGTTGCTGATACGCTACTAGCGTGTCAGCCGTGTCAAGCGCCGCACCCCAGCCCGCGTCAGATCAGCGGGACGTGCCCTCCCTGCTCGCCCGCCTCATCGACGACGCCGCGTTGTTCCCGCCGTGCAACGCGACCGTGCCAGACGCGATCAAGCTGCACCTGGCGGCGAGATCGAGCGACGTGTCGGATGTACTGGGACTTTTCCTGTGTCCGGCCTCCCGGCTGCCCGAGCTGATCACCGAGTTGATCAAGGTCAAGCCGGGGAAACCGGTCGAGCTGTCACTCGTGATCGACACCGGTCTCGGCGGCGTGCCGAAGGCGCTGTCGATCGTCGAGTCGCGTGCCGAGCTGCTCGCGCTGCGCATGGTCGAGATGCCCGCGCCGACGGATGTCGACGAGGTCTGGCTCGAACGCGTCTCCGAGTTCGTGCCGGAAGATGTGATCCGAGTCATAGAGCCGAGGCGTGGCGGACCCGGCTGGCTCGACGGCATCCAGCGGGTGATCGAGCACGGCAGCTGGCCCAAGATCCGCTGCGGCGGGGTGTCCGCGCAGAACTTCCCGAGCGTCGAGGAGATCGCGGGCTTCCTCGCCGTGATCAACGACGGCGGCGCCTCGTTCAAGGCGACCGCGGGCCTGCACAACGCGGTCCGGCACACGGACGCCGAGACGGGCTTCACCCACCACGGGTTCCTGAACCTCCTGCTCGCCACGTCCCGGCTGCTGGCCGGTGGGCCGGTCGAGGACGTGCACGCGGCGCTGTCGTCGACCGACGGCAAGGCGCTCGCCGAGGAGGCCAGGAACCTGACCGAGCACGAGGCGCTGTCCGTCCGCGGCGTGTTCGCCTCCTACGGCTCCTGCTCGCTGACCGACCCGGTCAAGGACCTCGAGGAACTGGGGCTGCTGTGACCTCGTGGGTGCGTGATCCCGCGTTCGCCCGTGACCAGCCGTTCGGCCCGCAGACCCTGCCCTACGGCGTGGTCGACGCAGGCGACGGTCCCCGGGTCGCGGTGCGGCTCGGCGAACACGCGCTCGTCCTGCCGTCGGTCGCGCACGACCTCGGCGACCTGGCTCCGCTGGTCGCGGGCCCGTCGCTGGACCGGCTGCTGGCGGCCTCGCGGGTCGAGTGGAGCGCGCTGCGGGCGCGGCTGATCTCGCTGGTGACGCGGTCGGGCACGCCGGCGGGCGCACAGCTCGTGCCGCTGACGGACGTGCGGATGTCGCTGCCGTTCACGGTCGGCGACTACGTGGACTTCTTCTCGTCGCGCCACCACGCGGAGAACATGGGCCGGATCATGCGGCCGGGCACCGAGCCGCTGCAGCCGAACTGGACGCACCTGCCGGTCGGCTACCACGGCCGCGCCGGCACGGTCGTGGTCTCGGGCACCGATGTCGAACGTCCGCACGGCCAGCGCCGGGGCAAGGACGGCCCGCACTTCGGCCCGTCCGGCAGGCTCGACATCGAGGCGGAGGTGGGCTTCGTGTGCGGCGGGCCGGTCGCCCGCCGGGTGTCGACGTCGTCGGCGCCGGAGCACATCTTCGGCGTGGTGCTGGTGAACGACTGGTCGGCGCGTGACATCCAGGGCTGGGAGTACGTCCCGCTCGGCCCGTTCCTCGGCAAGTCGTTCCTGACGTCGGTCTCGGCGTGGGTGACCCCGCTGGACGCGTTGGCGGTGGCCAGGGTGAAGGTGCCCGACGTCGGCCACCCCCGGATGCCGTACCTGGTGGAGGACTCCCCGTGGGGCCTCGACCTGCGCCTGGCGGTGGAGTGGAACGACACGGTCGTGGCGCGCCCGATGTTCGCGGAGATGTCGTTCTCGTGCGCGCAGCAGCTGGCGCACATGACGGTGAACGGCGCGTCGGTCCGCCCGGGTGACCTGTTCGCCTCCGGCACCGTGTCCGGCCCGACGCAGACCCAGCGCGGCTGCTTCATGGAGCTGTCGTGGGGCGGCCGCGACAGGATCAGGCTGTCCGACGGCTCGGAGCGCACGTTCCTCGAGGACGGGGACACGGTGGTCATCTCGGCGACCGCCCCCGGCGAGGACGGCTCCGTGGTCGGCATCGCACCCGTGGAGGGCACGGTCCTGCCCGCGGTGGACCTCTGACATGGCCCGCCCGATCCGCCCCATCCAGCCGTCGGCGCCCCGCCCCCCGGCAGGCGCGGGCAGGGAGAGCTCACTGACGTTGGAGCGCGGCCTCGCGCTGCTGCAGGCGGTGGCGGACTCGGAGTCGGAAGCCCCCACGATCAGCGACCTGGCCACGTCGATCGGCGCGTCCCGGGCGGCGGTGTACCGGCTGCTCGTGCCGCTGCAGGAGCGCGGCCTGGTGCGGAGGGACGGCTCGAAGGTTCGCCTGGGCCTCGGTTTGCTGCGCCTGGCGGCCCGAGTGACCCCGCAGCTGCGCCTGGCCGCGCTGCCGGCGCTACGTGAACTGGCGGAGTCGGTCGGCGCGACCGCCCACCTGACGGTGGCCGACGGTGAGGAGGCGCAGGCCATCGCGGTCATCGAGCCGACGTGGACGACCTACCACGTGGCCTATCGGGTGGGGACGCGTCACCCGCTGTCCCGGGGCGCGGCAGGCAAGGCGATCGGCCTGCGCGACGAGAACCCCGGCTGGCTCTCCACCACGGGCGAGCTGCAGTCCGGCGCCTCCGGCATCGCCGCACCGGTCCGCGGCGTCCCCGGCCTGCGCGCGAGCGTCGGCGTGGTGAGCTTCGAGGCACTGGACGACCCGTTCGTGGGCCCCCAGGTCCTCGCCGCCGCCGCCACGGTCGCCACCGCCCTGCGCTGAACAGCAGTGGATGTGATCGGCGGGTACGTCGCCGCGGTCTGTGGAGCCTCCCGGTTGGGTGTTCCGTTCGGGACCCTGGTGCTGACCACGGTGGCGGTGGTGCTCATCGTGGCGTTGGGCGTCGGGTCGGACCTGCTCGACGCCTCCACTCGACGGTTCCGGGCCGCGACCGACCGCATGGTCCAGCTGCGGCAATGCCCTTCCTGCAAGGGACAGATACCCGAACCGCCGAAGAGGTCGTGGTGGCGCCGAGTTGGGCCTGGTAGTAACGCCTAGACGGGACGCCGCTCCACCACCCGCCGCAACGCCTGCCGTGCCCGGTCGAGCCTGCGTGCCTCGTAGGCGATGGGGAAGTACCGCAACCGTTCCGGCAGCAACGGCACCACCCGGCCGACCACGGACCCCAGGAGCCGCAGCCGCCGCTCGTCACGGGCCGTCCACCTGAGCCCCAGCGTGGACCGGGCCTTCGGCGGCAGCGTCCCGATCGTCACGAAGAGCTGCACCCGGCCCGGTACGTCCGTCGCAAGCCGCCACAGCGGGCGCAGCACCGGCGCCAGCGCGGGTGGGGGCGGGATCCGCCGGCTCACGGACAGGAACTCGTACGTGGTCGGGTGCGCGACCAGCGTGCGGTCGAGCATGTCGTCGAAGTACATCAGGTACGCGTCGTAGGTCGGCGGGATCTCCTTCTCCGCCACGTGCAGGTTCCGCGCCAGCTGGACGATCTCCGCGTAGTACTCCTCCGCCTCGGCGTGGGACAGCGGCCGCCGCGAGAAGTACCGCGCGCCGGTCTCGTACGCGTACTGCGCGGTCAGGATGATCCACGCCCACGGCCCCGACGCGAGCGCCTTGTGGGTCACCCCGTCCACCGTCGACTTCAGCGGCGCGTGCAGCTCCCGCAGCCGGTCACCCTCGGTCAGGGCCTCCTCGCCGCCGTACACCCAGGTCATCACCGACGCGATGGACCGCTGTGCCCGCCCGATCGCGTCCGTGCGGAACACCGAGTGCTCGCCGACCACCGCACCCACGGTCGGGTGCATCACCTGCAGCGCGAACGCGGCCCCCGTCGTGAGCGAGAACGTGACCAGCCCCGTTTCGTCCCACAGCCGGGTCCCCGGCTCGATCGGCTGACGCATCCCCGACTCCCTGCTGGTGAAGGCTGTCACCAACAAGCCTAGGGCCGCACCGCGGGCGACCTGCGTTAGGCGACGATCGCCTCGTAGGCGGCCAGGAGAGCGAACACGACGAACACGACGGCCGCGCCACGCTGGATGAAGTGCGCGGGCACCTTCGCCCGCAGCTTGCGGCCGACCAGCAGGGCCAGCGCGGTCACGCTCATCAGCGCGAGGAACGTCCCGATGCCGACGGCGACGGGGCTTGCGTACCTCGCGGCGACGCCGATGGCCGTGACCTGCGACGCGTCGCCCCACTCGGTGAGGAAGAGCGTCCCGAACGACACCATCGCCGCCCGCACGAAGGTCACCGCGTTCCGGGCGGACAGACCGCCGCCGTCCGCCTCGTCGGTGTCCGACTCGAGGCTCTCGCGCCACAGCAGGAAGGCGCCGACGGCGAACAGGACCGCGATGGCGCCTGCGACGATCCGCTCGGGCAGCAGCGTGATCGCACTCCCGAGCGCGACGGCGATGATCGACTGCAGTGCGAACGCCGCCGCCGCGCCCGCGAGTACCGCCTTGCTCCGGAAACGGCTCGACAGCACGAGCGTCAGTGCGGTCGTCTTGTCCGGCAGCTCCAGCAGGAACACAGCGCCGTACGCGGAAACGAAGGCTAGGAGCCAGTGGCCCATGTGAACGGAGTCCCTCCGCGGTCGGGCCCGGAAGGAGGCAACGTGTCTCCGACCGGGCATGGTTCTACCCGGCCGGAGGTCTCGTTCGCCCACATGAAGCGGGTGAGGCACCGGACCCGCCTTGGCGGATCAGTATGTCGACGCACTCGCCGGATCGGCTCAGCCGATCGCGGGAACTACTCCCCTCTGGCAGCCGCCAGTGTACCTGACGTGGTGTTATGACTGGCCTCACAGGACCTAGGTCCTCCGCGGACAGGACCCCGGGACCTGCCGGCGCGCGCCTGCGCGGAGAAGCCTGGAGGCGTGGAAGTCCTCGATCTGGCCCGCTGGCAGTTCGGCATCACGACCGTTTACCACTTCCTGATGGTGCCGCTGACGATCGGGCTCTCGCTGCTCGTCGCGGGCATGCAGACGGCGTGGGTGCGCACCGACAACCCGCGCTACCTGCGCATGACCCGCTTCTGGGGCAACCTCCTGCTGATCAACTTCGCGATGGGCGTCGTCACCGGCATCGTCCAGGAGTTCCAGTTCGGCATGGCGTGGAGCGAGTACTCGCGCTTCGTCGGCGACGTGTTCGGCGCGCCGCTCGCCATGGAGGGGCTGGTCGCGTTCTTCGTGGAGTCGACCTTCCTGGGGCTGTGGATGTTCGGCTGGGACCGGCTCCCCCGCCGCGTGCACCTGGCGTGCGTGTGGGCGTTCTCGCTGGCCTCGGTCGCGTCCGCGTACTTCATCCTGTCGGCGAACTCGTGGATGCAGCACCCGGTGGGAGTCGAGCTGGTCGACGGGAGGCCGCGGCTGACCTCGATCTGGGCGCTGCTGGGCAACTCGACGGTGCTGGCCGCGTTCCCGCACACGATCCTCGGCGCGTTCGCGGTGGCGGCGACGTTCCTGGTGGGCATCGGCGCGTGGCGGCTGTGGAAGTCGCGGGACGGGCAGGACGTGTGGCGGGCGTCGGTGCGCCTGGGGGCGTGGGCGGGCGTCGTGGCGTTCGCGGGACTGGGGATCACCGGGGACCTGCAGGGAAAGCTGATGTTCGAGCAGCAGCCGATGAAGATGGCGTCGACGGAGGCCCTGTGCCACACGGAACAACCGGCGAGCCTGTCGGTGTTCGCGATCGGCGACGTGTCCTCGCCGGACTGCGAGAACGTCAAGTCGATCACGGTGCCCGCGCTGCTTTCCTTCCTGGCCAAGGGAGACTTCCACTCGGAGGTCACCGGTGTACAGGACCTGGTGAAGCAGTACCAGGAGAAGTACGGCACGAACTACCCGGTCGACCCGCGGCTCGGCGAGCTGTCCGGCAAGCCGATCGACTACGTGCCGAACCTCCCGGTGACGTACTGGGGTTTCCGCCTGATGATCGGCCTCGGCGCGCTGGGCACGTCGGGGGGCCTGGCGATCCTGTGGCTGACTCGTCGGGGACGGGTGCCGAGGTCGGTGTGGTTCCCGCGCACGGCGCTGGCAGCGATCGCGATGCCGTTCCTGGCCAACAGCTTCGGCTGGCTCTTCACCGAGATGGGCCGCCAGCCGTTCGTCGTGGCCCCGAACCCGTCCGGTGTGGACGGGGTGTGGATGTTCACGGCCAGAGCGGTGTCGGGCCTGAGCGTCGGTGAGGTCCTGACGTCGTTGATCGCCCTGACGCTCGTGTACGGCGTGTTGGCCGTGCTGGAGGTGACGCTCATCCGCCGGTACGTCCGAAAGGGACTGCCGGAGGACGAACCGGCGGAGGAGAAGCCCGCCGACGACCTGACGTTCGCGTACTGAGGAGCGAGCCGTGGAGACGTTCTGGTTCGTCGCGATCGCGACACTGTGGCTGGGTTACCTGTTCCTGGAGGGCTTCGACTTCGGCGTCGGCATGCTGTTGCGTGTCCTCGGCCGCACGGAGTCCGAACGGGGCGCGATGCTGACGACGATCGGTCCGGTGTGGGATGGCAACGAGGTGTGGCTGATCGTCGCGGCCGGGGCGACGTTCGCGGCCTTCCCCGGGTGGTATGCGAGCCTGTTCAGTGCCGCGTACCTGCTGATGCTGCTGATCCTGCTGGGTCTGATCGGTCGGGGTGTGGCACTGGAGTGGCGCGGCAAGGTCGACTCGGACCGCTGGCGCGCTCGCTGGGACGCGGTCAACGGAGTCGGCTCGCTGGTGGCGACGCTGGGTGTGGGACTCCTGCTGTCGTGGAACATCCTGGGTATCCCGCTGGACGCGTCGGGTAACCGCGTTGGCTCACCGTCCGCCGTGCTGCGGTGGGACACGGCGGTGGGGGCCCTGATGTTCACCGGCTTCGCACTGGTCCACGGCGCCGTCTTCGTGTCGCTCAAGACGGACGGCGTGCTTCGCCGCAGGGCGCACCGGTTCGCGCTGGGGTGCCTGCCGTGGGGTCTGGTCCCGCTGCTGGCGTTGGTGCTGGTGGCGCAGCTCCGGGAAGGGTTCACGTGGACGTGGTTGCCGGCACTGGCGGTTCCGCTGGCGGCTGCCGCCGCGTGGTGGCGCCTGCGGGCAGGTGCGGAGGGGCAGGCGTTCGCGTTGCTGGGCCTGACCCTGGCGGCAGCGGCGGTGACCCTGTTCGGGGCGCTGTACCCGAACGTCCTTCCGTCCACGGTGGACGCGGCGAACTCGCTGACGGTGCAGGGGGCCGCGTCGAGCCCGTACACGCTGAAGGTGATGACCTGGCTGGCGGCGTTCGGCCTCCCGGCGGTCCTGGTCTACCAGGGCTGGACGTACTGGGTCTTCCGCAAGCGGGTGGTCACGTGAGTCGAACCGGCCCGCTCGGCGCGCTGCCGCGTCTGTCTCGCGCGGCGCGCCGAGCACTGGTCGGGTGCGCCGTGCTGGCGGCACTGAGCGCTGTCGCGCTCGTGGTGCAGGCCTGGGCACTCGCGGGAGTGGTGACAGGCAGGCCGGTCCTGGTCGTGCTGACCGGTGCGGTGGTGGCGAGAGCGTTGCTGAGCTGGGCCACCCAGGTGGTGGCGACCCGTGCGGCGGCGGGTGCGAAGGAGGAGCTACGAGCACGTCTGCTCGACCGGTCGCTCGCGCTGGGTCCGGAGTGGACAGTGTCGAGGGGCGCGGAGCTGACGGTCCTGGCCACCAGGGGACTGGACGCGTTGGACGACTACTTCGCCGTCTACCTGCCCGCGTTGGTGAACGCGGCGATCCTGCCGCTGGGTATCGCCGCGGTGTTGCTGGTCGCGGACTGGCCGTCGGCGCTGGTCGTGGGTGCGACCCTTCCG
The DNA here is from genome assembly GCF_004364325.1 of Actinophytocola oryzae. Lineage (GTDB taxonomy): Bacteria > Actinomycetota > Actinomycetes > Mycobacteriales > Pseudonocardiaceae > Actinophytocola > Actinophytocola oryzae. Next base: position 303,700 of record NZ_SOCP01000006.1, read on the forward strand.
TTGGTTCCCCTGTTCGCGGCGCTGGTGGGGCTGCACACCCGGGACCGGGTCAGGGAAGCGGCGGAGACAGACCAGCGAGTGGCGCGCCAGCTCCGCGAGTTGGTGCGGGCCCGTCCCGTCCTGACCGCGTTCCGCCGGGTGGATGCCCAGGCGACGACGATCCGCCGGCTCTCGGAGGCGGGCCGTCGAAGCACGATGGCGACGCTCCGGGTGGCGTTCGCGTCGGCGCTGGTGCTGGAACTCGTGGCGACGCTGTCGGTCGCGCTGGTGGCGGTGATCATCGGCATGCGGCTGGTCGGCGGCGACCTTTCGCTGGCAGTTGGCCTGTTCGTGCTGGTCCTGGCCCCGGAGTGCTACTTCCCGCTGCGCCAGGCAGGAGCCGCCCACCACGCGAGCGAGGCCGGCATGGAGGCCGTTCGCGAGATAGCCGCGCTCCCGGAGCCGCCAGTCTTCGGCACCCATCCCGCGGTCGGCCCCCTGACGGTCACCGACCTGAAGGTCCGCCGCCGGGACGCGTACGCCCCCGACGGTGTCACCTTCACCGCGGCGCCGGGGAGGACCATCCACCTGGACACCCCGAGCGCGTCAGGAAAATCCACGACCTTCGCCGCACTGCTGGGCTTCGTAGCGCCCACCGAGGGCCACATCCGGGTCGGCGACCGCGAACTGTCCGAAGTGGACATCGAGGCGTGGCGTGCCAGAGTGGCCTGGGTGCCCCAGACTCCGAGGTTCGCCGGCGGCACGGTGGACGACGAGCTGGGCGGCAGTCACCTCGTCGAACGGCTCAACCTCGCTCACCTCGCAGACCGCCCGCTGGCGGAGCTGTCCGTCGGCGAACGCCAGCGGGTGGCGGTGGCCCGCGCGCTCCTCCGCGTGGCGCGTGGCGCCGACATCCTCCTGCTCGACGAGCCCACCGCCCACCAGGACCCGGCCAACGCCGCCCGCGTCAACGCCGCCATCGCCGACACCGGCGCCGCCGTCATCCTGGCCAGTCACCGGACCACCGACGACACGGCCGAAGACATCGCACCACGTCGCACGACCGCCACCACAACGCAGGTCTCCCAACGACTTCCGCTCCGCACCCTCGTCACCCCGAGGCTCGTCGCGGGCGCGGCGCTCGGCGCCGCCGCCCTCCTGGCCGGGGTCGCGCTGACCGCCACCTCCGCCTGGCTCATCGCCAAGGCCGCGACCCAGCCGCCGGTCCTCACCCTCGGCATCGCGGTCGTCGGCGTCAGGACGTTCGGCCTGGCACGGGCCGGACTCCGCTACGCCGAGCGGCTCGTCACCCACGACGCCGCCTTTCGTGCCACCACCGAACAACGCGTGCGGCTCTGGCGCACCGCCGACTACCGGCGCCTCACCACCGATCTCGACACCGTCCGGGACCTCACCCCGAGGGTCCTCCTCCCGCCGCTCGTCGCGGTGGGGGTGTGCGTGGCGGCCGTGGCCGTGCAGTCGCCGATCCTGCCCGCGGCCGGTCTCGTGCTCGCCATCGCGGTCGCGGCGGCCGGACTGGGTGCACCGGCCGTCGCGCTCGCGGTCGACCGGCGTGCCACCCGCGCCCTCGCCGCGGGCCGCCGCCGCGTCGCGGGCGCGGCCCTCACCCTCCTGGAAGCCGCCCCGGACCTCATCGCCAACGGCAGGCACCGCGCGGTCCAGGCAGACCTCGCCGACGAGGACGCGCGGCTCAGGGTCCGTGCCCGTCGTCAGGCGTTCAGCGCGGGTGCGGCCAACGCACTCGTCGTCCTCGCCCTCGGCGCCGCCTCCGTCACGAGCATCGCCCTCGCCGACGGAGTCGACCCGCTGCTGCTCCCGGTCCTGGCGCTGCTCCCACTCGCCCTCGCGGAGACACTCGCCCCGCTCCCGGCCGCCGCCCAGCACCTCGCCACGCTGCGTGCCGTCCACACCGCGTGCCCCGAGGTCCACCACCAGGACGTCGAGCGCGGCATGGCACTACGCGACGTCGACGTGCGCTGGCCCGGCGCGGACGCCCCGACCCTGCGTGGCGTCAGCCTCCAGCTGGAACCCGGCACGCACCTCGCCGTCGTCGGTCCCTCCGGCGCGGGGAAGTCCACCCTCCTCGCCCTCATGGCCGGTCTGCTGCCCGCCGAGCGCGGCACCGTCCGCCTCCCGAGCACCGCCTGGGTGCCGCAGGAGCCCAGCCTCGTCGCGACCACGCTGCGCGAGAACCTGCGCATCGCCGACCCGCACGCCACCGACGACCAGCTGCGACGCGCACTCGAGTCGGCCCAGATCGGCACCTGGGCCGACCGCCTCGACGACGACCCGACCACCGCGTCCGGTGGCGAGGCCCAGCGCATCGCCATCGCCCGCGCGCTCCTCGCCGACGCCGACCTGCTCCTGCTCGACGAGCCGACGGCCCACCTGGACGAACCCACCGCGCGGCGGGTCCTGGCCGGCCTCGCGGGACGCACGGTCGTCCACGTCACCCACCGCCGCGAGGAGGCGGCCCGCGCGGACGCCGTCCTGGAACTAGCCTGACAGTGCTCATGGAACCTGTCCTCGCGGCGAAGGCGCTCGGCGCCTCGACGGAGATCGCGACAGCGGCGTTGTCCGGGGAGGACCCGGAGGCGGTGCTGCGCCTCGTCGTGCGCCACGCCGCCGAGCTGGCCGACGCCGACCTCGGCCTCGTCATGACCCGCGCAGACGACGGGTCGCTGACCGTCGAGGCCGCGCACGGCGACCCCGGCCCGACCTTCACCAACCCCGTCGGACTGGTCCTGTCCGCACGCAGCTCGGCGGCCCGCACGGCACGCAGCGGCGTAGCGACCGTCGTCGACGACGTGGCCACCGACCCGCGTACCGCCCCGTTCGTCCCGCGTGAGCTGCGGACGTTCGGGCCCTTCGCCGCCGCCCCCTTCGGCACGACACAACGCAGGCTCGGCGCGCTCACCGTCTACCGGCACCGAGGCGCGCGGCCGTTCGCCGAGCCCGCTGTCGAGGTGCTCACCGCGTTCGCCGCGCAGGCGGGGCTCGTCCTCGTGCTCGCCGAGGGCGCCACGGCCCGCGCCCGTCTCACCCTCTACCAGGAACGCGAGCGCATCGCCCGCGACCTGCACGACGTCCTCGTCCAGCGCCTCTACGGCGCCGGCATGCAGCTCGACCTGCTAGCCCGCCGCCCGACCCGCAAGCTCGCCCGCAAGGACGCGCAACGGCTCGCCGACGCCATCGACCAGCTCGACGCGTCGATCGCCGACGTCCGTGCGGTCGTGCGCGCGCTGCGCAACCCCGAGGCGGACCACGTCACCGACCTCGTCGAGTCCGCACGCACCGAGGTCGCCATCGCGGGCGAGCTGCTCGGCTTCACCCCGGAGCTCGAGCTCGACGGCGACCTGGCGGGCGTCCCCGTCGCACTCGCCGACCACGCCCGCGCGGCACTGCGCGAGACGCTGTCCAATGTGGTCCGCCACTCCGGCGCACACCACGTGACCGTCCACATCGGACGCAACGGGGCGCTGGAACTGGTGGTCGCGGACGACGGCTGCGGCATCCCCGAGGGTGTCACGCACCGCGGCCTCAAGCACCTCGAGGAGCGTGCGCGGCAGGCGGGCGGCCGCTGCGTCGTGCGGTCCTCGCCCAGGGGCACGACCGTCACCTGGACTGTGCCGCTGCCGGGGTAGGGCTTTCCCCACCATCGGTTCGCCTGCTCACCCCAGTGATCTCCAGGCCGGGACACGCGAGGCTTCTCCTGTGCGACAGGCAAAGGAGAACAACATGACCACCGAGGTGGTGCGGCTCACCGACGTCCGCAAGACGTACGGCAGCCGTCGCAACAGCGTCACCGCCCTCGACGGGGTCACCATCGGTTTCCCTCGGGCGTCCTTCACGGCCGTCATGGGCCCTTCCGGGTCCGGCAAGAGCACGTTCCTGCACTGCGCCGCGGGGCTCGACCGCCCGACCAGCGGCTCGGTCCAGCTGGAGGACGAGGAACTGGCCACGCTCTCCGAGGTGGCGCTGACGAAGCTCCGCCGCGACCGCGTCGGCTTTGTGTTCCAGGCGTTCAACCTGCTGCCCGCGTTCTCCGTGCAGGACAACGTCACGCTCCCGCTTCGCCTGGCGGGCAAGCGCGCGAGCCGCGAGTCCGTCGACAGGGTGCTGGCACAGGTCGGCCTGTCCGACCGCCGCAAGCACCTGCCCGGCGAGCTGTCCGGTGGTCAGCAGCAGCGGGTGGCGATCGCCCGCGCGTTGATCACCCGGCCCGCCGTGATGTTCGCCGACGAGCCGACCGGCGCCCTCGACACCCGCACCGCCCGTGAGGTCCTGAACCTGCTGCGCGCCTCGGTCGACCAGGTTGGCCAGACGATCGTGATGGTCACGCACGACCCGGTCGCCGCGTCCCACGCCGACCGCGTCGTGTTCCTCGCCGACGGGCGGCTGGTCGGCGAGCTGCTGCGGCCGAGCGCCGAGGCCGTCGCCGAGCGCATGACCCACCTCGGCGCGTGGGCCGACGAGCAGCACGCCGGGGTGCGGTGATGTTCCGGATCGCGATGCGGACCCTGCGGTTCCGCAAGGGCGCGTTCGTCGCGACGTTCCTCGCGATGACGATCGGCGCGATGCTCGTGCTCGCGTGCGGCGGTCTGATGGAGACGGGCATCCGCGGCGAGGTGCCCGCACAGCGCCTCGCGAACACGCGGTTCGTCGTGACGGCCAGCCAGACGTGGGCGCTGCCGAAGGCGGACCCGAACGACCCGGAGGAGGACACGGACAACGGGTTCCTGGGGGAGCGGGTCCGGCTGCCGGAGTCGCTGGTGGCGGAGCTGTCGCGGGTGCCGGGGGTGACCGCCGCGATCGGTGATGTGAGCGTGCCGGTCCTGGTGGAGGACGCGCGGGTCGACGCCCACGGCTGGTCGTCCGCGTCACTGACGCCGGTCACCGTCACGTCGGGTACCGAGCCGGTCTCGGGGGAGGTCGTGCTCGGCACCGACTCGGGTGCCCGGGTGGGGGAGCGGGTGTCACTGGGGGTGCGCGGCGAGGCGAGGACGTTCACCGTGTCGGGGCTCGTGCCCGGCTCGGCCGTGTTCTTCGCGGACACGGACGTCGACCGGCTCGCCGGACACCCCGGCACGGTCGACCTGATCGGCCTGCGGGCGTCGGCCGACGCGGGCGACCGCATCGCGAAGGTGCTCGACGGGCGCGGCGCGAACCTGCTGTCGGGGGACGAGCGGGGCATCGCCGAGTACCCGGACGCCGGTCAGGCGGGGGAGAACCTGATCGTGCTGGCCGCGGTGTTCGGCGGACTGGCCGTGATGGTGATGCTGTTCGTGGTGTCCACGACGCTGGGCCTGTCGATCCAGCAGCGGCAGCGTGAGCTGGCCCTGCTGCGGGCGGTGGGCACGACTCCCGGCCAGCTGCGCCGGATGGTGGTGGGCGAGTCCCTGTTCATCGCGGTGTTCGCGACCGCGCTCGGCTGTGGGCTCGGCGGGTTGTTCGGCCGGTGGCTGTTCGACCGGCTGGCGTCAGGCGGTGTGGTGCCGACCGCGATGACGCACCACACGGGCTGGATCCCGATGGTCGTCGCCGTCGGCGCGGTGCTGATCGGCTCGTTCTTCGGTGCCCTGATCGCGGGCAGGCGTGCCGCACGCACCCGTCCGACCGAGGCGCTGGCCGACGCCTCGATCCAGCGCCGCTGGCTGAGCTGGGTGCGGGTGGTGCTGGCCGTGCTGGCGTTCGGCGGTGGCATCGCGTTGTTCATCGTGACGGTCGCGGTGATGACCGGCCCGATCGCGGCGAGCACGGCAGGCCCGTCGGTGATGCTGTGGGCGATCGCGCTGGCGCTGGTGTCCCCTGGCATCACGAAGGTGGTGCTGGCGATCCTGCGCTGGCCGGTGCGCGCGTTCACGGGCACGGCCGGCTACCTGGCGACCCTGTCGACGAAGACCCGTGCGATCCGCGTCGCGGCGGTGGTCACCCCGGTCATGCTGGCCACCGGCATGGCGACGGCGAACATCTACCTGCAGACCACGTCGACGGCCGTGGCGAACGAGGCGTACGTGGAGAACCTGCGTGCGGACCTGGTGCTGTCGGGTGACGTGCCCGAGGGCCTGGTGGACGAGGTCCGCAGGGTGCCGGGCGTACGAGCGGCGTCGGAGTACGCGACGAGCACGGTGTACGTGGAGAAGCCGTACGACCCGGACCAGTCCGAGGACGGCTGGCAGGTGCAGGGCGTGTCCGGCGAGGCCGCGGCGCAGACCACGGCGGTGGAGGTGAGCGAGGGCCGCCTGGCGGACCTGACCGGCAACGCGATCGCGTTGCCGACGTCGGACGCGGCGGCACTGAACCGAGGCGTCGGCGACACCATCACGATGCGCATGGGTGACGGTGCCCAGGTCAGGGTGCGGATCGTGGCGCTGTACCCGAGCAGGGAGGGCTTCGAGACGGTGCTCATGCCCGCGGCCCTGGTGGCGTCGCACACGACCTCCGGCCTGCCGAGCCAGATCATGATCCGCGCCGACGACCCGGCGGCGGTCGTGCCCGCCCTGGCGGACCTGGCCAGGAGCCACCCGGGTCTGGCGGTGGTCGACCGGGACACCCTGGTGTCGAGCTACGCGAAGGGCCAGGAGATCGGTGCGTGGATCAACTACCTGATGGCGGGCATGATCGTGGCGTACACGGCCATCTCGGTGGTGAACAGCCTGGTGATGTCCATCGGTGCCAGGCGCAGGGAGTTCGGCCTGCAGCGCCTGACCGGTGCCACGAGGGGGCAGATCCTCCGCATGATGACGGTGGAGGCGGGCCTGACCACGGTGATCGGCGTGCTGTTCGGGACGGTCGTGGCGTTCGCGACGCTGGTGCCGTTCACGCTGGTGACGGACGGTTCGCTGATGCCGAAGGGGCCGCTGGCGATCTACCTGGGCGTGACCGGGGCGGTAGCGCTCCTGACCTTCGGCGCCACCCTGTTCTCCACGTGGGTGGGCCTCAGGATCCGACCGGCGGAGGCGGCGGTCGCACCCGCCTGAGCCGGCCGGAAGCAGTGGGCGGTCCCGTCGCGCCGGGGGGACCGCCCACTGTGGTGTCAGCGTGGGTGCCGCCGGGCGATCCAGGCCACGGCCTGGGTGCGCCGCTCCATGCCGAGCTTCGCGAGCACGGACGTCACGTAGTTCTTGACCGTCTTCTCCGCCAGGAACAGACGTTCCGCGATCTGACGGTTGGTGAGCCCTTCCCCGACCAGGTCGAGGACCTCACGCTCCCGCTCGGTCAGGGCGGCCAGCTCGTCGGTCTTGGCCGACTCCCGCATCCGATCGAGCACCCGCGCCGTGGTCACGGGGTCCAGCAGCGACCGCCCGGCCGCGACCTCGCGAACGGCGTCGACAAGGTCCTGCCCCCGCACCTGTTTCAACAGGTACCCGGAGGCCCCCGCCATGATCGCCTCGACCAGCGCGCGCTCGTCGTCGAACGCGGTGAGCACCAGACAGCGCGGCGCCGGGTCGAGCCGGCGAAGGTCGCGGCACAGCGCGACCCCGTCCCCGTCGGGCAGGCGCACGTCCACGACGACCACGTCGGGCGAGGTCGCGGCCACCCGGGCCATCGCCTCCTCGACCCCGCCTGCCTCGGCGACCACCTCGATACCGGGCTCGCCGCCGAGCAGGTCACGCAGCCCACGCCGCACCACCTCGTGATCGTCGACGAGCGCCACCCGAACCGCCATGCCGCAAGGCTATTGCGTGGTCACCCCCAGGAGCATCCGAAGCTTCCCGAGAATCCACCGGTTCCCGTCCAGGGCGACGCCCTCGTCACCCGCCCGCCGCCACACCCACCGCAACACGGCGGCCGCCTCCCCGGCGACCCCGGCCTCGGCGTCGAAGTGCCCCCGCGCCACGGACACGACCGAAGGCCCGAGCTGGACCTGCCAGCCCCCGGCCTCGGTGGCGATCTGCACCGTCCGACCGTCGCACTCGGCGAGGTGAGTGTCGAACTCCTCCGGGTCCACCACCGACGAGTAGGCGAGAAAGCACTCCAGCACCTCGTCGATCCCGTCGTCGGCGAGGTCGGCCGGCACGGGACTGTGGTCGACGTCGGCGGCCAACTCGGCGTCGAACCGGTGGATGACGGTCTCCTGGGCCATCCGCCGCAGCCAGAACCCGACGGTCTGGTCCGGGTCGTACCAGGTCAGCGCGGGGTCGGCGGGCTTGTGGGAGGTCAGCTCCCCGACAAGCGTGCGGTAGGCGTCGTCGAGGGAGACGAGCGGATCACCGGGCAGGTCGGGCGGCCACGGCCTTGGCCAGGCACCCCGCCGCATCGTCTCCGCCTTGTGGAGGTACACCTCGGCGACGTGCCGCACCAGATCAGCGCCGGTCCACCCGGGACAGGAGGGCACCCGAAGGTCCAGCGCACCCGCCGCGACCTCACGCAACCGCGTGTACTCGTCGTCGAGGCACTCCAGGAATCTCTGCTCGTCCACGCGGACACCTAACCACGGGACACCGACAGCGTCGGCTGCGTGCACAGGCCTGCCGCCGCTGCCCGTTCGCCGACGCCCGCCGACCGTCAGAGCTTGCGCAGGCGGACCCGGCTGATCCGGTGGTCGGCGTCCTTGCGCAGCACGAGCGATGCCCTCGGCCGCGTCGGCAGGATGTTGTTCACGAGGTTCGGCTCGTTGATCGTCTCCCACAGGCGTGCGGCCTCGGCGCGGGCCTGTTCGTCCGTCAGCTCCGCGTAGTGGTGGAAGTGCGACGTCGGATCGGAGAACGCGGTGTCGCGCAGCGTCAGGAACCGCTCCACGTACCAGCGGGCGATGTCCTCCGTGTGCGCGTCGACGTAGATCGAGAAGTCGAACAGGTCGGCCACCGCCAGCCGCTGGCCCGGCAGGAGCACGTTCAGGCCCTCGATGATGAGAATGTCCGGCTTCCGCACGACCTGCGTCTCACCGGGCACGATGTCGTAGAGCAGGTGCGAGTACACCGGCGCGTGCACCTCGGGCGCTCCGGACTTCACGTCGGTCACGAACCGCAACAGGCTCCGCCGGTCGTAACTCTCCGGGAACCCCTTGCGGCTCATCATGCCGCGCCGGGTGAGGTCGGCCTTCGGCCACAGGAACCCGTCCGTGGTGACGAGGTCCACGTGTGGGTGATCCGGCCATCGCGCCAGCAGGGTCCGCAGCAGGCGCGCCGTCGTCGACTTCCCGACCGCGACGCTCCCGGCGATCCCGATCACGAACGGCACCGGCGGGGCCGACGGCTCCCCGAGGAACGACGTCGTGTCCGCGTACAGCCGCTGCCGCGCCGCCACCCGCAGGCTGATCAGCCTCGACAGCGGCAGGTAGACATCGGTCACCTCGTCGAGGTCGACCGGGTCACCAAGGCCACGCAGCCGCACCAACTCGTCCAGCGTCAGCGTCAGCGGCGTGGCCCGCCGTAACTCCCGCCACTGCTCGCGACGCAGCTCCACGTAAGGGCTGAGGTCGCGAGTCTTCACCGCCACATCAACAAACGTTAGGGCCTTCCGGCAGGCTGAGCACTGTGACTCCGTACACGCTCCGCCCGCTCACCCCTGCCGACCGGCCGGCCGTGACGTCGCTGCTGGTCCGCGAGTGGGGCGCCACCGAGGTCGTGGCGCTGACGCTCGGTGGTCCCGTGGACGCCTCGACCCTGCCCGGGTGGCTCGCCGAACAGGGCGGCGAGGTGGTGGGCCTGCTCACGTACCTGGTCCGCGACGACACCGCGGTGCTGGTGACGATCAACGCGTTCGCCGGTGGCGGCGTCGGATCGGCCCTGCTCGGCGCCCTGGTCGACGAGTGCCGGGCGACCGGTCTCGCGAGGGTGCTCATCACGACGACCAACGACAACACCCGGGCGCTGCGCTTCTACCAGCGCGAGGGCTTTCGTCTGACGGCACTGCGCGTCGACGCCGTCGCCGAGGCGAGAAGGATCAAACCGGGAATTCCCGTCCACGGCATCGACGGTATCCCGGTCCGGGACGAGATAGAACTCGCCATGGAATTGTCATGAGTGCGCATGTCGGTGTGGGAAAGGGAGCCGCGAGGGCTCGGGCCGGTAGTCAGGCTCCGTCGGCGAAGACCTCGTCCCACGCGGCCATCACCTGCCGGGCGCACGCCGAGGGCGGCACACCGCCCACCCCGGTGCCGAGACCGGGCATGGCGATGGTCGACACGACGGCCCGCACCGGCCGCTCGTCCTCGAGCCTGCCGTAGCGCCACAGTTTGAACACCGCCCGCGCGGCGAGGTACGGGTGCACCGTGTCCGGCGGCAGCAGCTCGCCCGGCGAGCGCATGGTCGGCGCACTGACCAGCCACGCGGGCCTGGCCGCCTCGGTCGGCACGATCACCGCCTGCCCGACCGGCAGCTCGCCGCCGTGGTAGGCGAGCACCGCGCTGCGCACGTGCTGCTCGATCGCCGGGAAGGTCCGCGCGTAGATCGCGTCGATGCCACCGCGCATCCACCCGTACGAGTTGGCCGGGCTCACGACGGCGTCCGCGGGCACGTCCAGTGTCGAACCCTTGTGGGTCTGCACCGCCTGCCTGCCGTCCGCGGCCTCTTCCCATGCCTCGGCCAGGGCGTCCTCGATGGCACAGAGCACCAGCCGAAGCTGTCCTCCTGCCGTGGTCGCTGCTTGGTCGGCCTCTTCGGCGGCGGTCACAGCCCCAGCATGGCACTTCGACAGCACCCCGCGTAACCGCCGTTGGGAACTGTTAACCCTGTCAGGTTAAGCCGATCGGGCAGGCAGACTGCCCGGGCTAGGGTGGGCCGGTGCCGACCATCGCCTATTTCGGACCAGAGGGAACCTTCTCGGAGCAGGCCGCGCGTGCTGCCCGGCCCGACCACACGTTCGTGCCGGTCGTGACCGTGCCGGAGGCGCTCACCACCGTCCGGCAGGGCCGCGCCGACCTCGCGTGCGTGCCGGTCGAGAACTCGGTCGAGGGCGCCGTGTCCGCCACCATGGACGCGCTCGCCGTCGACGAGCCCCTGGTGGCCGTCGGCGAGGTCGTCCTCCCGATCACCTTCTCGCTTCTCGTGCGGCCCGGCGCGACCATGGCGGACATCAAGTCCGTCGCCAGCCACCCGCACGCGCTCGCCCAGGTCCAGGGCTGGCTCGGCGCCCACCTGCCCGACGTGCCCCGGTTCGCCTCGACCTCGACCGCCGCCGCGGCCGTCGGCGTGCTGGACGGCCAGTACGACGCCGCGATCACCGCCCCCGTCGCGGTCGAGCACTATGCGCTCGACGTCCTGCACACGGCCATCGCGGACGTCGACGACGCCGTCACCCGCTTCCTCGTGCTGCGCAGGCCCGGCGCGCTGCCCGCCCCGACCGGCTCGGACCGCACGTCCATCTCCGCCGTCGCCGCCTACCAGCGGACGGGCGTGCTCGCGGAGATGCTCACCGAGCTGGCGCTTCGTGGCATCAACCTGAGCCGCATCGAGTCCCGCCCGCTGAAGGGCAGGCTCGGCGAGTACCGCTTCTACCTGGACTTCGACGGACACATCGCCGAGCGGCGGGTCGGCGACGCGCTGGCCGCCCTGCACCGCCGCTGCCAGCACGTCCGCTTCCTCGGCTCGTACCCGAAGGCCGACCCGACACCCACGATCGCGGGCCTGGACAACGCCGACGAGGACTACCTCGCGGCCGACGAGTGGGTGTCGAGCCTGCGTGCGGGCCGCACCGGCTAGCGGACTTCTCCTTAACGCATAAACCGGGCGAAATTGTCGGTGCGCCCGTTTACAGTGCGCCTCGTAGCACTCACGAGGCAGGGGAGTCCTCAACATGTCCACCGACTGCGCGGTTCGCGCGGAGGCGCTGGTGAAGACCTACGGGTCCACCCGCGCGCTGGACGGCATCGACCTGGAGATACCCACCGGCACGGTGCTGGGCCTGCTCGGCCCGAACGGGGCGGGGAAGACGACCGTGGTGCGGATCCTCACCACGCTGCTACGCCCGGACTCCGGCCGCGCGTGGGTGGCCGGGCACGACGTGCTCGCCGAGCCGGGTAGGGTGCGTGAGTCGATCGGGCTGTCCGGCCAGTACGCGGCCGTCGACGAGAACCTGACCGGCTTCGAGAACCTCTACATGGTCGGCCGCCTGTACGGCATGAACAAGCCGGACGCCCGCGCCCGGGCGAACGCGTTGATCAGCCGTTTCCGGCTCACCGACGCGGCGGCCAGGCCCGCGAAGACGTACTCCGGGGGCATGCGTCGCAGGCTCGACCTGGCGGGTGCGCTGGTCGCGACGCCCGCGGTCGTGCTGCTCGACGAGCCGACCACGGGTCTCGACCCGCGTGGCCGCCTCGACACCTGGGAGGTCATCGGCGAGCTGGTGTCCGACGGCACGACGGTGCTGCTGACCACGCAGTACCTCGAGGAGGCCGACCAGCTGGCCGACACGATCCTGGTGATCGACCACGGCCGCGTGATCGCGAGTGGCACGGCCGACCACCTGAAGGGCGAGGTCGGCGGCGAGCGCCTGGAGATCGTGGTCGGCGAGCAGGCGGAGGTGGAGACCGCGCGCCGGGTGCTCGCGGCGGTCGGCTCGGGCGAGCCGACCGTCGACCAGCACGCCAGGCGGGTGCAGGTGGTCGTCGACGCAGGCGCGAAGTCGCTGGTCGAGGCGCTGCGCAGGCTCGACGTCGAGGGCGTGACCGTCCTGGACGTCGGCCTGCACCGTCCGACCCTCGATGACGTGTTCCTCTCGCTCACCGGCCACGCGACGGAGGAGAACCAGTGACCGTTCTTTCCCAGGGCCTGCGTGACGGCGGCATCGTCGCGTGGCGCAACCTGCTCAACGTCCGGCGCAACGCCGACTGGCTGTTCGCCGCCGTGGTGCAGCCGATCATGTTCGTGCTGCTGTTCGCGTACGTGTTCGGCGGCGCGCTCGGCGGTGGTCAGTACCGCGAGTTCCTGATCGCGGGCATCTTCGTGCAGACGATCTCGTTCAACTCGGCGTTCACCGTGATCGGACTGTGCAACGACCTGCAGAAGGGCATCATCGACCGGTTCAGGTCGCTGCCGATGTCCCGGCTCGCGGTCCTGCTCGGTCGCACGACGTCCGACCTTGTCGTGTCGTCGTTGGCGCTGCTGATCATGTCGCTGTGCGGGCTCCTCGTCGGCTGGCGGATCCGGGGCAGCTTCCTCGACGCGGTGCTCGCGTACCTGGTGCTGTTGCTGTTCGGGTTCGCGATGTCGTGGATCGGCGCGCTGATCGGCCTGTCGGCGCCGAGTGTGGAGATCGCGCAGAGTGCGGGGCTCATGTGGTTGTTCCCGCTCTCGTTCATCTCGTCGGCGTTCGTCGGCGCGGGGACGATGCCGGGGCCCCTGCGCGCCATCGCGGAGTGGAACCCGTTCACGGCGGTGATCCAGTCGGTGCGTGACCTCTTCGGCAACGAGGCACCACCCGGGATGGCGCCGTCCCCGGGCTGGCCTGCCGACAACGCGGTGCTCTACGCGTTGCTGTCGTCGGTCGTGATCCTGGCCGTGTTCGTGCCGCTGGCCGTGGCGAAGTACCGGAGGGTGGCTAGCAAGTAGGCGACCTCGGCAGCCGCATGCCGAAGTGCTTCTCGTAGGCGGTGAGCATTTCGGCGTCGGTGGCCAGGACGGTCTCGGTCCGCTCACCGCCCGCGGTCTCGTAGAGCCGGTCGCCGACGATGCTGACGCGCCCGTCCTCCGTGCGCCGCGAGCACCGCGCGACCGTGCGGAAGTGCGAATCGGGCGAGGTGGCGTGCCACCAGCAGGGGCGTACGAAGTCCGTGAGCCTGCGCTCGTACGCCTCGGCACGGTACTGCCGCTCGCCGTTCATCACGAGGTCGAGGTCTCCTCCCGGCGCGTCGAGCACGAGGAAGGAGCCGGCCGGGTCCTCCTGCGCCTCGGGCCAGTCCCGCCGCAGGGGCTGGTCGGCGAACACGCCGAACCCGACGTCGACGAGCCACCGCTCGTCGAGCTCGACGCTGAGCACGAGGTGGTCGAAGGCGGGGGAAAGCGTGCCGTCCGCACCGAACACGCTGGCGGCGTGCAGCCGCACGTCGAAACCGAGCGCGGTCAGGAGCATGGAGAACAGGCCGTTGAGCTCGTAGCAGAACCCGCCGCGCCGCCGCCCGACGACCTTCTCGACCAGCGCGTCCTCCGTCAGCAGGATGGGCTCGCCGAGGTGGATCGACAGGTTCTCGAACGGCACGGTCTCGAGGTGGCGCCGCTGCAGCTCACGGAGAGTGGCGAGATCCGGTTGCCGCGGCTCCGGCGCCGAGATCCGGTCGAGGTAGCGCACGGCGGTGTCACGATCCATGGCTCATACGGTGCCCGCTCCACCTAGGTCGAGGTCAAGCGGGAAATCCTCCGTCAAAGTTCCAGTTTCACCGCAAGTATTGACGAATCTTGAGCCCTGAGTCCTAATGGATGTTGTACAGCAGGGCGGATTCGTAACAACGTGGACGATGAGAAGGTGCAGAAGATGACCTGATGACCCGTCGGCGCTGCCGGGTCTGGCAGTCGCCGCACCACGTCGTCGTCCAGTGGTTGGACGAGGCGACGGCAGGAGGTGCAGGGCATCATGAACACGCTTCTCATCGTGTTGAGCAGCACGGCGTTTCTGGTTTTCGTCACAAGGTTCGTCATTGGGAAGCGGCGGACGAGGGAGCTGGACCGCGACTTCTCGCTCGAGCTGTCCTGTACCCGTGACCAGGCGCTACTGGCAGCGGTGGCCGCAGCACGCGGCGTACTCTGGGAGGTACGGCTGACGGACAACGGCGTGCGAACCCGGCACCTGAAGTCCCGAAACGTCATCCACGTGTCGATCTCGGCCGTGCCGGGCAGGGTGGGCAACACCTGCGCGAAGGTCTGGACCCGCTACACATGGGCGGACGCGGTCGTGATCCTCCACCCCAGCTCGTTCACCGACACGCGCCGCAAGCGCGACAGGATCGTCCGCGCCCTGCGGGTCTACGAGACCAGACGGCCCAGGAATGCCCCGATCCACTGAGGAGCCGAGCGGAGTTGCCTGCTCACCGTGAGGGACCGACGACTGTTTGTAGTTTCCCGAACAAGGGTAGGTCTGGTGAGAAGCAACCCTGATTGGGGGTGGGACGTCCTAACACCAGAACAGCATCCAGTGGTGTCGGGGCCAGATGGAGGCGATTCCCCATGCTGCGAAACAAGTTCAGGACAGGTGTGCTCATCACGGGCGGTGTTACCGCCGCGCTCTTGCTGGCCGCCTGCAACAGCGGTGACACGGCCAGTTCGAGTTCGGACGTGCCCACGATCACTCAGTCCAGTTCGAGCGCGAAGCCGGTGTTGCCGCCGACCAGCTCACCGAGCGGCACCGTGGAGGCGGGACAGCCGGCCGCGCCGGCCCCCGCCACGCCGGCGAGCAACGAATGCAAGGTCGCCGATCTCGACCTCCGCCTCGGCGGGGGTGACGCTGCCGCCGGTACGAGCTACCGCGCGCTCGTGTTCACCAACAAGGGCGGTCGCACCTGCACGGTCCAGGGTTTCCCCGGGGTCTCCTACGTCGCGGGTGACGACGGCCACCAGGTCGGGCCCGCTGCCTACCGGTCCGGCGAAAAGGGCAAGGTGATCACGCTCAAGCCTGGCGACAGCGCGTTCGTCAACGTCGGCTTCGTGCAGGTCGGCAACTACGACGCGAGCGTGTGCAAGCCGACCGAGGTGCGTGGCCTGCGGATCTACCCGCCGCACGACTACGACTCGGCCTTCGTCGCCAACCCGGGCACCGGCTGTGCGGGCACGCCGCCCGGCAACCAGCTGACGGTCTCGACGATGCAGGCCGGCGCAGGTCCCGCGTAAGGGCTCAGCCCTCGGCCATCAGGCCGGTGCGCCACGCCCACGCGGCCACCTCGACGCGGTTGCGGGCCCCGATCTTGGCCTGCACCGCGGCGAGATGCGTCTTGACCGTCGACAGCGACAGGTACAGCTCCGTACCGATCTCCGTGTTGGTCAGCCCACGCGCGGCGGCCCGCACGACGTCCAGCTCGCGCTCGGTCAGCTGCTCGGTCGTCGAGGCGGCGGGCGCGGCCGCGTTCGCGGTGGCGAAATGACGCAGCAGACGCACCGTGATCTGCGGCGACACCAGCGCGTCGCCGCGGTCCGCCGCCCGCACCGCCTCCATGAGCAGCGCCGGGCCCGCGTCCTTCAGCAGGAAGCCGTTGGCGCCGTTGGACAGCGCGGCGTGCACGTACTCGTCCAGGTCGAACGTCGTGACCACCACGACCTTCAGCGGGTCGGCCACCCCGGGTCCGGCGAGCGTCTTCGTCACCTCGAGCCCGTCCATGCCCGGCATGCGGATGTCCAGCAGGCACACGTCCGGCCGCAGCTCGCGGGCCACCCGGACCGCGGACACCCCGTCGGCGACGTCCGCGACCACCTCGATGTCGTCCTGCGACTCCAGGATCATGCGGAACCCCGCACGCACCATCTCCTGGTCGTCCGCGATCAGTACGCGAATCACGATTCCCCTTCTCGCAACGGCAGCCACGCCTCGACGCTCCAGCCGACGTAACCGCTCGGCCCGGCCTGGAACCGGCCGCCGAGCAGCTCGACCCGCTCACGCATGCCGACGAGACCGTAGCCGCCCGACCCACCCGCGGGGTTGACCGGTCGCTTGGTCCCGTCGTCGCTCACCCGGATGTGCAGGGTGTTGGCGGTCTCCGCGACCCGGACGTGCACCACGCTCGCGTCCGGCGCGTGTTTGCCGACGTTCGTCAGCGACTCCTGCACCAGCCGCAGCACCGACCGGCCCATCTCGTGCGGCACCTCGGACGGCAGGTTCAGCTCCAGCTCGACGGGCGGGCCGCCGTAGTTCTCCACGACCGAGTGCAGGTCCGCGGCGAGGTCGGTCGTCGCCTGCCCGGTCACGTCCGAGTCGCCTGCCGTCCACGCGGCCGTGCCGTCACGCAGGCTGCCGACGAGCGTGCGCATCGCGGTCAACGCCAGCGTGCCACTCTTCTCGATCTTCGTGAGCGCCGGCAGCGCCACGTCCGGGTTCTTGCCCGCGACCAGCAACGCGGCCTGCGCCTGCACGACGATGCCCGTGACGTGGTGCGCGACCACGTCGTGCAGCTCGCGGGCCAGTGCCATCCGTTCGCCCTGCTGCGCGGAGGTCACGGCGGCCTTGACGGTCTGGTTCCGCTCGCGGTCGCGTGCCCGGAAGTACCACCCGGTGGCGATCGAGATGAGCAGCAGGAACAGCACGACGATGCCGAGGTTCTCGAACGACGATGCTCCGCTGTGCACGGCCACCGCCACCATCAGCCCCGCAGTCAGGGCCACGACCCCCCAGGCCGCCTGCCTGCCGGGCACGTAGCGGACGACGTAGGAGATCAGCGCCATGCTCGCGGCTATGCCGGTCACGGGGAGGAACGTGTGGTGGTACCCACCGGAACCCACGCTGAGCAGGGCGCCGAGGGCCAGCACCGCGGCCGCGAGGTAGGTGTTGCGCAGCGGGTACCTCGGCCCGAAGAACGCGCACACGCCCGCGCCCAGCGAGGCCGCGTACCCGATCATGTCGGACAGACCGGTGTCGGAGAGCTCGATCAGCGCGATGATCGCGAGCGCGGCGCCGAGTGGCCACTGCTTGCGGATGAGCAGGCCCATCTCGCTCTCGATCCGCTGCCTCGACTGCCTGCGCAGGTAGAGCCCGACACAGACTGCGGCGACGAGCAGGAAGAAACCGAACAGCACCGACTCGAGCAGGTCCGTGAGCCCGAAGAAGTTGGCGATCGAGCTGTAGTACCTGCAGAACGAGCTGTTGACATCGCAGTTCATCCGCCGGATGACCATCGCCGCGAGGCACGCGACGACGAGCGCGGTCACCGAGGTGGACGCGACCAGCCACTGGGACCTCCACACGACCAGCACGACCAGCACGACGCCGGACACCAGCTCGGTCAGCGTGATGTCCGACAGGCCGATCGACGTGACCCCGACGTCGCCGAGCCACATCAGCACCGACGAGACAGTCAGCGCGAGGGCGCCGAGCACCGCGGCGGGCCCCGGCCATCGCACGCCGAACCAGGCACACAGGGCGAGGACCACGGCACCCGGCAGCGACAGCGCCGTGTACGACGGTTCTCCGACGACGACCATGGCGGTGTCGAGCAGCAACGCGACGCCGAGTAGTGCGCCCAGCCAACGTTGCGGCACCGGGATCGGTGTCATGTGCGCACACGTTATTGGACCGCCGAACCGGTCGCCTCGGTCAACCGGCGGGCCGGGGTCGGCCGATCGGCCAGTGCGCGGCCGTGCCGGGGTGACCGGACGGCCGGCTGGGCGCGGCTGTTCGACTGATCCGTGCGACCCCTCCCGGGAGCGAAGCTATGACCAGCGAGTTCACCGAGGGAGGAGACGAAAATGGTTCAGGCGATCCTGGTCTGGTCGGGTGCGGTGCTGGGGCTCGGTCTGCTGCTGGTGATGGCGCTCGGCCCGGTCATCGTCGAGGTCGACACGTGGTGGCACGAGCGCAGGCACAACCGCAGGGCCCGCGAGGCCCGCGCGAAGAAGGCCGCCATGGCAGCGGCCCCTGCCGCGGCGCGTCGGGAGCTAGCCGGCGTCTAGGACGGTGCGGACGAGCCCGGGGAACCGGGTGTCCAGCTCGTCGAGGCGCAGGGTGTTCATGCGCTGCCTGCCGTCGTCGTACTGACGGAGGATGCCCGCCCTGCGCAGGGTTCGGAAGTGATGGCTGAGCGTCGAGGCGGCGACCGGCAGGCCGAAGGTGCCACAGGCCCGGTCGCCCTCAGCCAGCAGCAGGCGGACGATCTGCCGCCGCGTCGGGTCGGCCAGCGCCCGGAGCACGTCGTCCACCTCGACTGACGCGACGTCCGGGTGGTTGAGCGGAGCCCACCGCCCGACCGGCATCCCTGACACCTCTCAGCTCTCTTCGATACTTGACGAAGACATTACCCGCACCGCCGCGCCCTTACGAGCCGGACGTGGCAGGCGTCGGCGCACCGCGGCGACGGGTGGGCAGCTCGATCCGCTGACCTTCCCGCTTGCACCAGAACCCGACTGGCCGCGTCGGCGTGCCCACCCGGCTCCCGGGTCGGCACGAGCCGATATCCCCGGCCGGGTCGAGGCTCCCAGGTCAGCTTCGGCCCCTGGCACGGCCACGACTTCGTGAGGACCACCGCCTGGCGGCGTCCACCGGCGTCCGGAGCCATCCACGTGACCGGCCAGAAGACCCTCACGCAGGGCACCACGGTCCGGCGGTGACCAAGTCGGCGGCGCGGCGAGCCCCCTGCGGCCCGCCGCACCGCCGAAGTCAGCGGGTGATCGTGCGGCGGAGGCGGTTCAGCGCGCGGTGCTGTGCCACGCGGACCGCGTCCGGCGTCGTGCCGACCGCGTCCGCCGTCTCCTGTGCGGACATGCCGAGCACCACGCGCATCACGACGATCTCGCGCTGGCGCGGCAGGAGGGTCTGCAGCAGGTCGCTCGTCTGCTCGACCAGCTCGCGGCGCAGCGCGATCTCCTCCGGGTTCTCGGCGAGGGTGATCGTGTCGGGGGTCTCGGCGGTCGGCAGCGAGCGGTCGCGGGCGGCGGCGCGGTGGACGTCCGCGACCTTGTGCGCCGCGACGCCGAAGACGAACGACAGGAACGGTCTGCCGAGGTGCTGGTAGGTGGGCAGTGCGCGGAAGATCGCGATGCACACCTCCTGTGCCACGTCGTCGGCCGAGCTGATCGGCCGGACCCGGCCCAGCTTGGTGCGGCAGAAGCGGACCATGATCGGTCTCAGGTAGCTCAGCAGCTCGTCGGTCGCGGCGGTGTCCCCCGCCGACGCGGCCGCGGCGACCACGTCCAGGTTGCTCCTCGTGACCGGGCGTGACCAGGCCGGCACGGCGGTCGGCGCCGCCACGACCGTGGCCAGCTCAGCCTCGAGCTGGGCCAGGTCCACCTCTGGCTCGACTGTGCACAACATCGCGCGCCTCCTGTGCCCCCCGGCGGTTGCGTTCACTCAAGAGAGCACGCACGCGCTGTTCAAATACGTTTCCGTGACGACAAAAACCCGTCAGAGCGAAAACCGCTGCCCGATTGGGCAGGGGTGCTCCACGGGACGTAGGTGATTGCTCACCGCCTGCTGATATGGCGGTCCTGACGGTTGCGCTGGAGGCTGACCGCCCTGACGCGGGTCCGTGAACAGCGGCTCGGGGATACGGTTGACGGGTGGCGGACTCTCCCGGAGCGGTGGTCAGGACACCGAAGAGCGAGGCGACGCGGACTCTCATCGTGGAGACCGCGCTGCGGCTGTTCCAGGAGCACGGCTACGACAGGACGACCATGCGGGCCATCGCCAAGGAGGCGGGTGTCTCGGTCGGCAACGCGTACTACTACTTCTCGTCGAAGGACCAGCTCGTCCAGGGCTTCTACGACCGGATCGCCGAGCTGCACGAGCAGGCGTGCGAGCCGGTGCTGGCGGCTGAGCACGACTTCGGCAAACGTTTGCGTGCCGTGGTGCACGCGTGGTTGGACGTCGCCTCGCCGTACCACGAGTTCGGCAGGCAGTTCTTCGTGAACGCGGCGGACCCGGAGAGCCCGCTGAGCCCGTTCTCGACGGAGTCGTCGCCGGCGCGGGACGCGCAGATCGCGCTGTATCGACGCGTGCTGGAGGGCTCGACGGCGAAGGTGGACCCGGAGCTCCGGCCCGAGCTCCCGGAGCTGCTGTGGCTGTACGAGATGGGGGTCGTGCTGTTCTGGGTGCACGACCGCTCGCCGGACCGCCGCCGCACGCGGGTGCTGGTCGACCGCACGGTGCCGCTCCTCGACCGGGTGATCGGCCTGTCCCGCCTGCGCCTGCTGCGTCCGGTGACGAGGGAGATCGTGCAGCTCATCGGCGATCTGGCGCGCCCGGACGCTTGACAGCCACGGCGAACGACAGTAACTGTTACGAGCAGTAACACGTAATTCGCCGGGAGGTTCGTCATGGCACGAGTGCTCCAACCGAAGGACCGCGACGTCACGGCAGAGCGGCTGCTGGACTCTTCGATGCGCAACTCCTACGACCCGGACGTGGACGTCGACTGGGACGCGCCGCTCGTGGAGGGCAAGGGTTTCCTGCCGGAGGAGCGGGTGTCGCTGTACGGCACCGCGTTATGGGACCGGTTGACCCCGGAGCAGCGGTTGGAGCTGGCGAAGCACGAGATCGGCAGCATCACGAGCGTGGGCCTGTGGACCGAGATCGTGCTGATGCAGTTGCTGGCGCGCTACGCGGCGGACCTGGACCCCCGCAGCCCCCACATGCACTACGCCCTGACGGAGATCGGCGACGAGACCCGCCACGCGATCATGTTCGGCAAGGGCCTGACGAAGCTGGGCCTGCCCGCGTACGGCCCGCCGCGCGCGGTGCGCCTCCCGGCGAAGGTCTTCGGCGCGGTGATCGGCGGCCCGGCGATGTTCGCGTCGGTGCTGGTGGTCGAGGAGACGACGGACCGGCTGCAGCGGTCGATGCTCGATGACGAGAGCATCCAGCCGATGATCCGGATGATCAACCGGATCCACGTGGTGGAGGAGGCGAGGCACGTCCGCTACGCCCGCGAGGAGCTGGTGCGCGGCGTTGCGAAGCTGCGCGGGCCGGCCCTGGAGTTACATCGCCTGGTGACGGCGGTGGTGGCGCACACCGTGGTGAACGTGATCGTGCACCCGGCGGTGTACAGGTCGGTGGGCCTTGACCCCCGCGAGGCGCGTGCGGTGGCGCAGGCGAACCCGTACCACCACGAGACGAGGCGGTGGATGGGGGAGAAGATCGTCGCGTTCCTGAGTGACGTCGGCATGATCGGCGGCCCGTCGAAGCGGATCTGGCGCAAGGCACACCTGTTGTAATTCGGTAGTGCCACCCATTTTCGCGTCCCTACCCTGGGTTTCATGGCAGCGACCACGATCAGGGGCAAGCACGTCGACATCCGCCTGTGGACCCAACCGGAAACGGTGGAGGACCAGGCTATGCGGCAGTTGCACAACATCGCCGCGCTGCCGTGGACGTTCAGGCACGTCGCCGTGATGCCGGACGTGCACTACGGCAAGGGCGCCACGGTGGGCTCGGTGATCGCGATGCGCGACGCCGTGTCGCCCGCGGCGGTGGGCGTGGACATCGGGTGCGGCATGACCGCGGTGCGCACGTCCCTGAAGGCGGAGGACCTCCCGGCAACGCTGCGGCACCTGCGTTCGCAGCTGGAGCGCGCGATCCCGGTGGGCTTCGGCCAACACAGGGCGACGGCGTTCACCGACCAGGACGCATCGGACTGGGGTGCTTTCTGGCAGGGTTTCGAGGCCCTCACCCCGGCGGTGAAGGCGAACTCGGCGAAGGCGCTCCACCAGATGGGCACCCTGGGTGGCGGCAACCACTTCATCGAGATCTGCCTGGACACGCGGAGCCAGGTGTGGGTGATGCTGCACTCGGGAAGCCGGGGGATCGGCAACCTGCTGGCGCAGCATCACATCGAGGTCGCGAAGGCGTTGGCGCACAACCAGGAGCTGCCGGACCCGGACCTGGCGGTGTTCCTGGCGAACACCGAGGAGATGAAGACCTACCGCCATGACCTGTTCTGGGCACAGGACTACGCACGCCGCAACCGAGCGGTGATGCTGAGGCTGATCTGCGACGTGCTGAGGGCACAGTTCCCGTCGGTCGCCTTCGAGACCCCGATCTCGGCACACCACAACTACGTGGCGGAGGAGACCCACTTCGGCGAGGAGGTACTGGTAACCCGCAAGGGCGCCATCCGAGCCGGCCGGGGCGACATGGGCATCATCCCGGGCTCGATGGGCACGGGTTCGTACATCGTCCGGGGCCTCGGCAACCCGGACTCGTTCGAGTCGGCGTCGCACGGCGCAGGCAGGCGAATGTCGCGCAACAAGGCGAGGAAGCAGTACACGAAGGCGGACCTGGCAGCCCAGACCACGGGCGTCGAGTGTCGAAAGGACGCGGGCGTGGTGGACGAGATCCCGTCCGCGTACAAGGACATCGACGAGGTGATCCGCAACCAGGAGGACCTGGTGGAAGTGGTGGCGAAGCTGAAGCAGGTCATCTGCGTCAAGGGCTGAGGTAGTCACCGGGTAGGGCTGAGGCGTCGCTGTGCTGAGGCGGCCTCAGCCCTACCGCTTGGTCCACCGACCGGCGGCGCTCCATTTTGGGCTCGAAAAAACGCGGCCCAGGTTGTCCGCCCTCCGCCAACTGGAAGGCGAGGGCAACCTGGGCGTCAACGTTCCGGGCCAGACCCCATCAGATCCCATCCAGACACACCATCATCACTGCGTCCTTCGTGGCGCCCAGTGGGAGACCGCGGCTTCGTTTGGCCCGGCGTGAGGACCACCTCCCTTGTCTAGCCTGGTCGGGAGGGTTGCCTTCGCAATGCCTGGCGTTGAGCCGTTGTTGCCGGTCGTGCCCCGACGGGCCGACCATCCAGGTCGCAAGCCCCTGCGGGCGCGTTGGACCGGTCGAGGGCGGTGACCGATGGTTCGCATCTGCGGGCTATGAAGGGCGCTCCACAACAGGACCGAGTCCGATCGATCATGCCCGGACCGGCTCGAAACACCATCTGGGGCACCGAAGGGCACGATATCCCACCGCAGGTGTCGATAACCGGCGGCAACCGCAATGACGTAACCCAGCTCATGCCACTGCTCCAAAGCGCTTCCTTCAGTACAGGGCCGGCGCGGTCATCCGCGCCGCAAGCCGGAGACCGTGTTCGCCGATCATGCCTACGACCACGACAAATACCGCAAGCAGGTACAGGCGATCGGTATTACCCGGCCATCGCCCGTCGCGGCACCGAACACGGCTCCGGGCTGCGCAAGTACCGGTGGGTCGTTGAGCAGACCTTCGCCCTACTGCGCCGGTTCCGGCGACTACGCATCCGTTGGGAGATGTGCGACGACATCCACGAAGCATTCCTCCGCCTGGCCTGCGCCATCATCTGCTACCGCCGACTAACCAACCTCATTCTGTTAGGAGTTCTCAGTGATGGCAGCGGCCGTCGCTGCGCCCGGGTGTCCCGAAGGTGCTGGTCAGGGTGGAGGAGGGCCATTGCCCAGCCCCTACCCGCTGTCGGGCTCCGGTCCGGGACCTCGTTAACGGCCTGGGGCCGCGTTGTGGTGAGACGCGGCCCCGAACCACTGTCAGCGTTTCCAGAATGGTTGGCGTGGGCGAGCCGTGCCGCCATCGTCGGCCAGGGAGGTCAGCGTTGCGATGGTCTTCTGCCAGCGACGGTCCACTTCTGCCGGGTCGGCGGTCGGGGCGGCCAGCTCAGTCGACAGTGCCTCCAGGGTGTTGCGGGCCTCTTCCGGTTCGGTGGTTTGTTGCCACGTCGGCAGTTGGAGGCGGATGCGTTCCGACAGTGCGGTCAGCAGGCCTGCTCGTAGCCACACGTCCTGCCCGTCGTTACCGGTGAGGCGGGTCAGCTCCCCGGTGACGAAGTTCTTCAGTGACTTCGCGTCGCTCGGTGACGGCACCGGAGGCACTGGCCTGCCGGGCTTCCTGCTTCGTGGCGGCACTGTCGGTGGTGTCCACGGAGCGTTGGGACCGCCCGGCGTCGGGAAGCTGTCGCCGGGAGTGCCGAAGCCGCCGCCCGGTGTGCCGTAACCGCCAGGAATGTCCTGACCGCCGCCAGGAACGTCCTGGCCGCCGCCGGGGATGCCGTAGTTGCCCCCGGGGCCGCTGCCGGGGGTTCCGTAGCTGTCGCCAGGGGTGCCGTAGCCGCCGGCTGGTCGCGGGACGCTACCCGGTTGCGGTGTGGGTTGTGGCGCACCGGCTGGAGCGCCGCCCTGCTTGCTGAAGCGGGCGCCGTGAGCGGAGCCTCCGGCGGATTCCCCGCTGAACCGGGACATGGCGCCGAAGGTGCGCATGGCCGCCGCCGGAGCCGTGGCCGCCGGAGCCGCAGTGACGGGTACTTCCCAACCGCTGGGGAGGTCCACCGGCTGGGTAACTCGACGGGTCTTGCCACCCTCGTTCACCACTCGTTGGTCGACCGCCACGAACGCCGTGAAGCGGGACAGCACGTTGAACTTCAGTGACGTCTCGACGATCTGATGTTCGAGTGTCTTCTGGCCCGTCACGTACCTGTCTTCCAGGTCGCGGATGCTCGCTCTCGCCCAGAGTGCCGCCAGTGCCGGGTTCGTGCTCCGGGCGGCGGTCACCTCGGTGCGCCAGTTCGGCATGCCGCTCACCACCACCGCGCCTTCCGCGGTGCCCGTGAACCTGCCCAGCACCACCACGGGTGCGCCTGGGTACAGGTCCGGCACCGGAGCGGGGGCCAGCGTCGCCGGGTCCACTGCCAGACCGTCCTGCGTGACGCACAGCTCGGTCACCAGTGGGGTGCCGATCCTGCGGTGGATGTTGTGCATGGCCTCGTCCAGCCGGTCCTCTGACTCGACCAGCTCGCACCGACCCTGCGATCCGGCCAGCCTCTGCAGGAAGCCCTCGTTGACGGCGCGGTCGATGCCGACCGTGTGCACCCGTACGCCAGCCAGCGTCGGGGCCAGCTCACTCAGGATCTGGTCCTCGTTGCCGATCTGGCCGTCCGTTACCAGCACCAGGACGCGCTCTCGGTCAGCGGCCTCCCGCAGGAGGTTCGTGGCGCGCCGCAGTGGGGACAGCATCTCGGTGCCGCCGCGTGCGTCCAGGGTGGCCAGGAACTCCACCGCGCGGAAACGGTTGCGGTCGGTCGCCTCCACCAAACCGTCCGGGAGACCGGGCGGGGTGTCGGTCTGGTAGTCGAACGCCAGCACCGCGAAGCGGTCGTCACCACGGAGGGTGTCGACGATCCGGGATGCCGCACGGCGTGCCGCGACCATCTTCCAGCCACCCATCGAGCCCGAGCGGTCCAGCACCAGCACGACGTCGCGGGCACGCCCGACCAGCTCGTTCGCCGGTGGCAGCACGGTCAGCGCGAACGTGCCGCCCTCGTCGTCCGGGAGCACGGCCAGCGAGGTGGTCACCGCGTCCTCGTCACCGAGGCGCAGGCGCAACAGGAAGTCGCGGTCGGCGCGTTCGCCCGGGTCGAGGCGGATCCGCATACCGTTCGGCGTGTCCTCGGTGGCCACCGTGTGCAGGCTCGAGCGGACGCCTGCCAGCGGCAGGCCTGCCGTGTCGACCTCGACCTCCAGCGAGAGCGCCACCGGGTTGGGAAAGCCGGGGAGGAGGACCGGCGGCGAGATCCGGGAGGCGTCCGGCACCGCGTCGGTGTCCTCGGCCGTGCCGTCGCCGACCTGCGCACCTTCCAGCGGTGTGCCCGGGATGTACCTCGGCGCCACCACCAGCGGGAACCGGAACGTGGCCTCGCCGTCCTCGTACGACAGCGCGCCCGCGAGCGTGAGATGCACGGTCACCCGTTCACCGGGGACGATGTTGCCCACGCGCATCGTGAACACGCCGGGCCGTTCCTCCTCGGCGATCGACGCCCGCTTGCCCTCCTGTATCGCCTGGTCGTAGTCGGCCCGTGCCTGGCCGCGCTCCTTCAACAGGCCCTCGACCACCCGGCCGTCGGCCTCCATACGCATCGCGGTGACCGCCGCGCGTGGCGGCAGCGGGAAGACGTAGGTGGCCTCGAGTGGCTCGTCGTGGGTGTTGCGGAAGCCCTGTGTCACCTCGGTCTGGGACGCGAGGCCCGTGATGCGCGTGCGGACGTCGATCGACTCGAGGGGCAGGTTGCCACGTTTGGTGCGCAGGCAGCCGAGCCCGTCGTCGTCCGTCGGCCGGGCGGTCACCTCCGCCTGGTCGATCAGCTC
The DNA here is from genome assembly GCF_004364325.1 of Actinophytocola oryzae. Lineage (GTDB taxonomy): Bacteria > Actinomycetota > Actinomycetes > Mycobacteriales > Pseudonocardiaceae > Actinophytocola > Actinophytocola oryzae. The sequence continues at coordinate 330,384 of NZ_SOCP01000006.1, forward strand.
GATGTCGGTACTCATCGGCGTTCCTTTCGTGGGGAGAGGCCGAGTCGGTCGATCGCGTCGAGGAGCGGTCGCGCTGCCGCGGTCAGTTCCGCGATGTCGGCGTCGTCAAGAGGTCTCGTGGAGCCGTCCAGCAGGACTGTGACACTGTCACCGACGCGGAACGCGGGGACGGCCCTCGTGACAGTGTCGGTGTCGTCGTGTGGGTCGGTGTCGTGGTGTCCCCAGAACTTCTCGCCGGAGATCTGCATCGCCGGGGGCACGTGGATGATGTCGAGGCTCGTCCTGGCGATGTCGGCGAGCTCCGCGTCGGTGGTGCCGATCAGCCGCTCCTGGACCTCGGCGAGCGACAGGCCCTGGGCCTGCAGCCGCTTGATGGCTGCCAGCTGCAACGCGTGCCTGGTGCCGTACAGCGCGACCCGTCCCCTGGTCGCCGACGGGCGGTCGACGAGGCCGATGGTGGTGTACCACCGGATGGTCCGCCCGTTGGGCAGCTCGCGGACGCGCCCGTTCCGCTGGCCGTCGTACTCGCTGGCCAGCAGGTCCGCGACGCGGCCCGAAAGCTGCTCGAGGGTCCACAACTCGTCGTTCATGCTGCAATGTTGACAGTGTCTGATGACAGTGTCAAGCTATCCCCAGCCGAGCTCGTGCAGTCGAGCGTCGTCGATCCCGAAATGGTGGGCAATCTCATGAACGACCGTAATCGCGACCTCCTCCACGACGTCCTGCTCGTCATGGCAGATGTCGAGGATCGCCTCGCGGTAGATGGTGATCCGGTCCGGCAGCACGCCGCCGTAGTGCGACGTCCGCTCCGTCAGCGCCACGCCGTGATAGAGGCCAAGCAGCGTGGGGTTCTCGGGCTCGCGGTCTTCGACGAGGATCACCACGTTGTCCATGGCCTTCGCGAACTCGGGCGGGATCAGGTCGAGCGCGTCGCCGACCAGCTCCTCGAACCGCTGGCGCGTCATGACGAAGGCCACGGCGGTACCGTCCCTACTTCGACGAGGGCGGGGTCGAGGTCTTCGGTGCGGGCTGGGCCTTCACGCTGCCGCGCACCGGCCGCAGTGATCCGTCCGGCTCGAGCGCGCCGACCTTGCAGTTCACCTTCCGGGAGCCCGCGGCCCAGCTCTCCTGCTTCAGCGTGTCCGAGTACAGCGACAGGCTCAGGGCGTTCAGGTCCTTGCTGCCCGTGTACTGGGCGGCCACCGGTGGGCAGAGATCGACGGTCTTCTCCCGCTGCTGGTCCTCGGACGGGTACTCGCCGGGGAACACCTGTGATAGGTCGACGTGGCCGACCACCTCGTAGGAGTGCTCCTTCGCGCAGTCGACCGGGTCGCCGACCTCCTGCTTGTTCACCAGGGCGAAGCAGGTCCCCGGGTCGTGCACGTTCGACTGGTCCTGCTTGGCCGCGGTCCCGGTCGTCGCCAGCAGGCGCTTGCCGGACGGAGTCACCCGCTGCAGGCCGCAGCGCAGCTTGCGGTCGCCTTCGCGCCACTGGTCGGCCGTCGGCTTCAGCGCGCCCACCGTGTACTTGCCGTACGGGTCCAACGTGCCGCCGACATACCTCGCACCGACCTCGGAGCAGCGTTCCGTGACGATCTGCTGCCAGCCCGCGTCGTTGGGCGGCGGGGCGCTGGACGGGTAGTCGCTGGCGATCTCGATGTTGCTCGTCACCTCGAACGTGTGCGGTTCCTTGCACGGGACCCGTCGCATGTTCTGCGGTGCCTCGTTCGGCCAGTCGAGACAGGTACCGCTCGGCGAGTCGAACGCGGCGGCCGCTTCCTCCGCCGCGGTATCTGCCGCACCCTTCACCGACACCGGCCAGGAGAACAGCATGCTCATGCTGAGCACAGCCAGGGCCCCGACGAAGGCGCCAGCCATGACCAACCGTGTTTTGAGCGTGCTCCCTCGGGAGCTCGACCGCCCGACGCGTCCAGACATCGGGTCCATGATGCCAGCGTTGCGCATCGGGGCACGGGTCGAATCGGAATGCGGCACGAATTCTCGTGACGGATACGCTGCTCGGCGTGATCGACCTGAGGACTCTGCGTGAGAATCCTGACACTGTGCGTGCTTCACAGCGCGCACGCGGCGAGGACGAGGCGGTGGTCGACGCTCTGCTGAACGCGGACGAACGACGCAGGTCTGCCGTCGCCGCGGCGGACGCGCTGCGTGCCGAGCAGAAACAGTTGGGTAAGCAGGTCGGCCGGGCAAGCGGCGTGGAACGGGACGCGTTGCTGGCCAGGGGCAGGGAGTTGGCCGCGACCGTGCGGGCGGCGGAGGCCGGCCAGTCCGAGGCTGAGGCCGGGCTCGCTGAGCTGCATGCGGCCGTGCCGAACGTGGTCCACCCGGCCGCGCCGGCGGGCGGCGAGGACGACTACGTCGTGCTGAAGGAGGTGGGTACGCCGCCGACGTTCGACTTCGAGCCGGCCGACCACCTCGACCTCGGGGTGCGGCTCGGAGTGCTGGACATGGAGCGGGGCGCGAAGGTGTCCGGTTCGCGGTTCTACTTCCTGACGGGGGTGGGGGCACAGTTACAGCTCGCGATGCTGAACCTGGCCGCGGCGCAGGCGACCGCGAACGGGTTCACGCTGATGATCCCGCCGGTGCTGGTGCGACCGGAGATCATGGCCGGGACGGGCTTCCTCGGCGCGCACTCGAGCGAGGTGTACCGGCTGGCCGAGGACGACCTGTACCTGGTCGGCACGTCGGAGGTGCCGTTGGCGGGGTACCACGCTGGCGAGATCCTCGACCTGTCGTCGGGGCCGAAGCGGTACGCGGGATGGTCCTCGTGTTTCCGGCGTGAGGCGGGGACGTACGGGAAGGACATGCGGGGGATCATCCGGGTCCACCAGTTCGACAAGATCGAGATGTTCGTCTACTGCAGGCCGGAGGAGGCCGAGGCGGAGCACGACCGGCTGCTGGCCTGGGAGGAGGAGATGCTGGGCAGGATCGAGGTGCCGTATCGGGTGATCGATGTGGCGGGTGGCGACCTCGGGGCGAGTGCGGCGCGGAAGTTCGACTGTGAGGCGTGGGTGCCCAGCCAGGGGCGGTACCGGGAGCTGACGTCGACCTCCAACTGCACGACGTTCCAGGCGCGGCGGCTGTCGGTCCGGTACCGGGACGAGGCGGGGCGGCCCCAGGTGGCGGCGACCCTCAACGGGACCCTTGCCACCACGCGGTGGATTGTGGCGATCCTCGAGAACCACCAGCGGGAGGACGGATCGGTTTCCGTTCCTTCGGCGCTGCGGCCGTTCCTGGGACGAGACGTGATCGAGCCGGTCTGAGCCGGGGCTCAGCCAGGCCGAGCCGGGGGCTCGTCAGGCTGAGCCGGGGGCTCGTCAGGCCGAGGTGGGGTTTCGTCCGGCTGAGTCGGGTGCCGCGGGGGCGCCGGGCGAGCTGGGCACGGTGCTGTCGGGCTCAGGTGACCTGGTCTGCCACGTGCTTGGCTATCTCCAGGGCGCACGTCGCGCCCGGGGATGGGGCGTTCAGCACGTGGACCTGGTTCGGGGCCGTCTCGATGATGAAGTCCTGTACCAGCGTGCCGTCGGGGCGTAGGGCTTGTGCCCGCACCCCCGCGCCCGCGCGGACCAGGTCCTCCCGGCCCACCGCCGGGACCAGGCGGGCCAGGCTTCTCGCGAAGCGCCTTCTGGACAGCGACCTCAGGACCTCGTCCACGGCCGTCCTCGGGTACTTGCGGGCCAGGCGCCACAGGCCCGGGAACCTCGCTGTCTCCGCCAGGTCCTGTGCCGACACGTCCCGCCAGCGGTAGCCCTCGCGTTTGAGGGCAAGCACCGCGTTCGGGCCCGCGTGCACGCTGCCGTCGAGCATGCGGGTCAGGTGCACGCCCAGGAACGGCAGCGACGCGTCCGGCACGGGGTAGATCAGGCCCTTCACCAGGTGCGCGGACTCCGGCTTCAGCGTGAAGTACTCGCCTCGGAACGGAACGATCGTCACCGGTGGGGTCAGGCCGGCCAGCCGGGCCACGCGGTCGGAGTGCAGACCCGCGCAGTTCACCAGGGCGTCCGCCCGGACCACGTCCGTTCCCGTCGCGATCTCGACGCCGCCCCGGCCTCCTTCGCGGATGGCCAGCGCGGGGGTGTTCAGGCGCAGGTCCGCGCCGCTGGTCTCCAGCTGGGCGGCCAGGACCTGACAGACGGCCCCGAAGTCGATGATGGCCGTGCTCGTGACGTGCAGTGCGGCCACGCACGCCACCTCCGGCTCGTGTTCGTGGGCCTCCGCCGGGGTGATCATGCGTGCCGGGACGCCGTTCGCCGCCGCCCTCGCCGCCAGGGCGTTCAGGCCCGGCAGCTCGTCGTTGCCGGTGGCCACCACCAGCTTTCCGCAGACGTTCACCGGGACGTCGTGTTCCTGAGCGAACGCGACCATCGACCGGTTACCCGCCACGGACATCTTCGCCTTAAACGAGCCGGGTTCGTAGTACAGGCCCGCGTGCACGACGTTCGAGTTGTGACCCGTCTGGTGGGCCGCCCAGCGGCCCTCCTTCTCCAGGACCGTGACCTGGTCGCCACGACTCGTCAGCTCGCGGGCCACCGCGAGCCCGAGGATGCCGCCACCGACCACCGCTACACGCCGCACGGGGCAACGCTAGCGTCCCGGGTCACCGACCACAGGCTGCTGGACTGGCCTGTCGGGGCGATCATTGATCGTGTACCGCTCGAAAGCCGGACAACCCGGACCCGGTGCGGGGCGTCAGAACTGCATGCACACGTGCGCGTATTCTTCGTGACCGCACCGAGACCGGAGGGCTGATGACGACCGTCGACAGCGAACTCTCGACCGCGGACGAGTCCTCGGCCGACCCGAAGCCGGCCCGCACCTGGAAGTCGCAGGTCATCAACTGGCTGCGCAGGGTGATGATCGTCGCGGTGGTCGTCGGGGCGGCGTACTACCTCGTCACCCGATGGGACGAAGTCACCGACACGCTCAGCACCATTCCCTGGTACTCGGCAGTGCTGAGCATGCTCGCCGTGTCGGTCGGCGTGGTCATGGGCGCGTTCTCGTGGCGGGTGATCGCCATCGACCTCGGCGCCTCCGTCGGGCACATCCGCGGCTCGCAGATCTACCTCGTCAGCCAGCTCGGCAAGTACGTCCCCGGCTCCGTCTGGGCCTACCTGCTGCAGATGGAACTCGGCAAGAAGGTCGGCATCCCGCGCGCCCGCATGTTCATCAGCACGCTCGTGCAGATCGGCGTCTCCGTCGTCGCCATGCTGTCGCTCGGCATGATCGCCCTGCCCCGGCTGCTCGAGGACAACCCGCAGGCGGCCTGGCTGTACGCGCTGCTGCCGCTGAGCCTCGTCGCGCTGCACCCGAAGGTCATGACCTGGGGCGTCAACCTGGCGCTCAAGGTCCTGCGCCGCCCGCCGCTGGACCAGCCGCTGCGCTGGCAGACCATCGGCAAGACCCTCGGCTACTCCGTCCTCGCCTACGTCTTCATGGGCGCGCACCTGTGGCTGCTCGCCTCGACCAACGGTGAGCTCGACGCGGGCCTGCTGCTCATCTGCATCGGCACCATGGCCATCGGCCTGCTCGCCGGGATGCTGTTCTTCATCGTCCCGTCCGGCGCGGGGGCCCGCGACGTCCTGGTCGCGCTCGCCCTCACGCCCGCCGTCGGCGTCACGGCGGCAGCCGCGTTCGCGGTCGCCTCCCGCGTCATGTTCACCGTCGCCGAGCTGGGCACCGCGGGCATCTCCGCGGTGCTGGTCCGTGCCACCGATCGCACCAAGGCGTGACAACCCGATCGAGTGGGTGAGCGTCAACAACTCAGGCGTTCAGCGTCGCCGGGGGCCGGACAGGTAACGAGACGGTCACAGGTACGCTGATTCGGCATATCAGTGCACCGGGATCTCTCCAGGGAGGATTGACACCGAATGCAGGGGACCCCCTCAGTCCGGACGGACGAGACCATGGACGAGCCAACCGACACGGCCCGACCTGTGGCGTCGACCGAGCCAGAGCGGGTGATACTCGACCCGACCGGCCGGCTGGTCGCGCAGCGCGGTCTGTTCCGCGGTCCCGACCCGACCTGCCCCGAGGACCTCTACGCCCGGATCCGCGTCGGCAACGCCGGCCGCGACCGTCAGCGCCTGGTCGTGCACGCGGACTCCGAGGTCACCCTCGACACCTACTTCGGTCGCTTCCCGGCCAGCTACTGGCAGCGCTGGACCGTCGTGGACGAGGTCGAGGTCGACATCGTCGTCACCGGTTCCGGCAAGGTCGCACTGATCGCCTCCGACGAGAACGGCGAGACCCGCACGCTCGCGGTCCGCGAGGTCAGCGACGAGCGGGGCGGTGACATCCGCCTGACCGCGAAGCTCGACAAGTTCCTCGACGGCGGCTTCCTCTGGCTCGACTTCGCGACCGAGGACAGCGAGCTGGTCGTCGAGCGGCTGCGCTGGACCGTCCTGCCGCCGGAGCACCTGCGCCAGACCTCGGTCGTCATCTGCACGTTCAACCGTGCCGACGACTGCACCAAGACGCTCCAGTCCCTCGCGGCGGACGACGAGGCGCTCGACATCCTCAACGCCGTGTACGTCGTCGACCAGGGCACCGACACGGTCGAGTCCCGCGACGGCTTCGGCGACCTCACGAACGCGCTCGGCGGCCGCCTGCGCTACCTGCGCCAGCCCAACCTCGGCGGTGCGGGCGGCTTCGGCCGGGGCATGTACGAGATCACCGAGGCAGGCTCCGACGTCAACATCCTGCTGATGGACGACGACGTGCTGTGCGAGCCCGAGCTCGCCATCCGCCTCACCGCGTTCGCCAACCGCACCACCGAGCCGACCATCGTCGGCGGTCAGATGCTGCGGCTGCTGCACCCCAGCTACCTGCTGGCGGGCGCCGAGTACGCCGACTTCCACCAGCTCGTGCCCGGCATGGTCGTCAACGGCGCGCTCGACGACGTGGACCTGCTCGCCGAGGCGGTCGACGACGACGAGATCCCGACCGGCAAGCCGAACCGCGGCGACCAGCGTGTCGACGCCGACTACAACGCGTGGTGGTCCTGCCTCATCCCCGCCGAGGTTGTCGCCGAGCTCGGCCTGCCGCTGCCGGTCTTCTTCCAGTGGGACGACGTCGAGTACGGCTACCGCGCCCGCGCCAGGGGCATCGCCACGGTGACCCTGCCGGGCGCGGGCCTGTGGCACGCGGACTTCGACTGGAAGGACCACGACAAGTGGAACGAGTACTTCGCGGTCCGCAACGCCATGATCGTGTCGTCGCTGCACGCTGACGTCGACCCCAAGCAGACCACCCGCGTGATCGTCTCCCGCGTGGCCCGCTACCTGCTCGAGATGCGCTACGGCCTCGCGGCCACGCTCATCAAGGCCGCCGAGGACTACCTCGAGGGCCCGGAGTTCCTGCTCGACGGCGGCGCCGCCGCGGCGAAGGCCATCCACGCCGTGCGTGCCCAGTACCCGGACACCGTCGTGCACAAGCCGGGGCAGGTCCCAGGCTTCAAGTCCGGTGCGGTGCCGATGATCCAGGCCGGTCCCGCGCCGAGCATGGCCCGGCTCGTGCTGCTCAAGCGGCTGCTGCACTTCGCGCTCGGCAAGAGCGCGCACCAGATCGGCGCGGTGACGAAGAAGGACGCGCTCTGGTGGCACGTCTCGCAGTTCGACGCCGTGGTGGTCACCGACGGGTCGCAGGAGGGCGTCCGGTTGCGTCGCCGCGACCGCGAGCAGACCATGAGACTTGCCAAGGACATGGCTCGCGTGGCCAGGCGGATGCTGTCCGAGATCCCCCGGGTCCGGGAGGAGTACCGTGCCGCGGTGCCCGAGCTGACGAGCCGGGAGAACTGGCGCCGCCTCTATCAGGTGTAGGACGGGCAACCAAAAATGGATATCGACATCATGCTGCCGGCCTACGGCGACAACGCCCTGGTGCGGGAGACCATCGGGAGCGTCGTCGCGCAGGAGGACCCGCGCTGGCGGCTCACGGTGATCGACGACGCACCTGGTGACCTGAAGTCGTTCGTCGCGGAGCTGGGGCACGAGAAGGTCCGCTACCTGCCCAACGAGCGGCGCCTCGGCATCAACAGGAACTTCCAGCGCTGTGTCGACGAGGCGACGGCCGACCTCGTGATGCTCATCGGCGCGGACGACCGGCTGCTGCCCGACTTCGTCAGCCGCGTGCACGCCGCGGCGGAGCAGCACCCGGACGCGGCCCTCTTCCACACGAACGCGATCGTGATCGACGAGCACGGCAACCCGGCCATGCCGCTCGCCGACCGGATCAAGCGGCTGGTGTCGATCAAGGGCGGCGTGGTGACGGGTGGTGAACGGCTGGCCGCCTCGTTGCTCCACGGCAACTGGATGTACTTCCCGAGTGTGGTCTTCCGCAGGGACGTCCTGCGGAAGCACGGATTTCGGGAGGGTTACGACATAGTGCTCGACCTCGACCTTTACCTCCGGATCCTCCTGGACGGAGGTCGGGTGGTTCTTTTCGACCGCCCCGGCATCGAGTACAGACGGCACGCGGCTAGCCTTTCCTCGTCGACGGCGGGTACGGGGGCCCGTTTTGACGAGGAACGGAACTACTTCGCCGAGACGGCCGCAGCGATGGCCGCCGCCGGCTGGCCCCGCGCGGCCCGTGCCGCGCGGTGGCACCTGACGTCCCGAATGCACGCCGCCGCCAAAGCCCTTGCCGCACGAAAAGGAGCGCCGCCCGCATGACGACCTCTCAGACCGCGGAAGTGGAGTCTGACCAGGCCGCGCAGCGCACGATCGAGCTGTCGATCGTGCTGCCGTGCCTGAACGAGGCTGAGACCCTCGAGGTGTGCCTGCGCAAGGCACGCAAGTCTCTCGACGACCTCGGCGTCGTCGGCGAGATCGTCGTCGCGGACAACGGGTCTACCGACGGTTCCCAGGACATCGCCCGCAGCTGTGGCGCCCGAGTCGTCGACGTGCCGCGCCGTGGCTACGGCGCCGCGCTGGCCGCTGGCTTCGCCGCCGCCGAGGGCACCTACGTGCTCATGGCCGACGCCGACGACAGCTACGCGCTCGACGACATCGGCGGGTTCCTCGAGTCGCTGCGCGCGGGCAACGAGCTGGTCATGGGCAACCGGTTCAAGGGTGGCATCGAGAAGGGCGCCATGCCCTTCCTGCACCGCTGGCTCGGCAACCCGCTGCTGTCGCGCATCGGCAAGCTGTTCTTCCGCATCCCGGTCGGCGACTTCCACTGCGGCATGCGTGCGTTCCGCCGCGACAAGATCCTCGAGCTGGGCCTGCGCACCTCCGGCATGGAGTTCGCGAGCGAGATGGTCGTCCGCGCCTCGCTCGCGCACGTGAAGATGGCCGAGGTGCCCACGACGCTGCGCCCGGACGGCCGCAGCCGTGCCCCGCACCTGAAGACCTGGCGCGACGGCTGGCGCCACCTGCGCTTCCTGCTCGCGTTCAGCCCGCGCTGGCTGCTGTTCTACCCGTCGCTGTTCGTGAGCCTCGTCGGCTTCCTCGGCATGGTGTGGCTCGCGTTCGGCCCGCACGTGATCGGCGAGGTCGGCTTCGGCATCCAGACGATGCTCGCGTTCGCGACGGCGTTCATCGTGGGTCTGCAGGGTGTGGGCCTCGCGGTGATGGCCCGGACCTACGCGGCGCACCTCGGGTTGCTGCCGCCACCGTCCGGACGCGTGATGCAACGGCTCGTGGTGACCTCGTTCGAACGCGGGCTCATCACCGGCATCCTGGTGGCGCTCGTCGGGGTCGGCTGCTTCATCGCCGCGGTGCTGAACTGGGGTGCCAGCGGGTTCGGCGCACTGGACGTGGTCGAGACGATGCGGCTGCCGATCCTCGGCATGGTGCTGATCATCTCCGGCTTCCAGATCCTGACGGTCGGCGTCACGCTCAGCCTGAACCGCATCGGCGAGGACTGACACCGAAATGCCCGAAGTCCTGCTGGTCCTGTTGTACGCCGCTGTCCTGTTGGTGCCGGGTGGCATCCTCGCCGCCCTCGCCGGACTGCGTGGCTGGACTCTCGCGGCCATGGCGCCGCTGCTGACCTACACGGTGGCAGGGCTCGCCGGGCCCTGGTCACAGGCGCTCGGCATCCGCTGGTCGTTCCTGACGTTCCTCGGCTGGTGGGCGGTGTTCGCCGTCGTGGTGTTCGCCGTCCGCTGGTTCTCCGGGAAGGGCACGCCGTCGGTCCAGCTGTGGCCGTGGCGCGCCCAGGCGGGCGTCATCGCGTGCATGGCCGCGGCCACGTTCATCTCGGTCTTCGTGGTCGTGAAGGGCATGGGCGGCCTGTCCACCACCCCGCAGGACTGGGACGCGGTGTGGCACGCGAACAGCATCCGCTGGATCGCCGACACCGGTGAGGGCGGCCTGTACGCCCCCGGCCAGCTGAACTGGTACGAGTCGTCGGCGGGCATGTTCTACCCGAACGGCTACCACCTGGTGGCCGCGCTCGTGTACTCGATCAGCGGCAACTCCGTGGTCGAGGTGCTGAACTCGCACACGATCTTCATCCCGGCGATCGTCGCCCTGTCCATGGTCGCGGTCGTCCGCCGGTTCAACGGGCGGGCGGTCGTCGCGGGCCTGTCGGCGCTGCTGATCGTCTCGACGGCCGCGTTCTACGACAACCTGTGGCGCGGCCCGCTGCTGCCGTTCGAGACGGGCCTCGCGCTGACCCCGCTCGCGGTGATCCTGGTGGCCGACCTGCTGGACACGGAGGGGTCGTGGCGCGTGAGGCTGCGCCCCGCCCTCGTGCTGGCACTCGGCATGGCCGGGCTCATCTGCGTCCACTCCTCGACCGCGTTCGGCATGGTGTTCTTCGTGCTGCCGATGCTGGTCATGCGCTGGGTGCGGGAGCCGAAGCGGATCGCCCGCGAGGTCGGGACGCTGGTCGTGGTCGGCGTGGTGGTCGGTGCGCTCGCGATCGTCGAGCTGCTCGGCATGCTCGGCAGTGGTCAGGGCGTGTCCGACGTGGACTGGCCGGCCAGCGAGACCGCGAGCCAGGCCGTCGGCGACGTGCTGATGTGGGGCCACGCGCAGCAGTTCCCGCAGTGGTGGCTCGGCGTCGCGCTGGTCATCGGGCTCGTGACCTACCGCAGGCTCGGCGACCTGCGCTGGCTCGGCGCGGTGGCGGCCATCTTCGGGCTCCTGTTCGTCGTCGCGGCCGCCTACGACACCTCGTGGTCGCTCAGCCTCACCAGGCCGTGGTGGAACGACCGGTGGCGGCTCATCGCGCTGACCGCGATCCCGCTGTGCGTGATCGCCGCCCACGGCCTCGCGGAGGCCCAGCGGGTGGTCGCGGGCTGGGCGGTGCGGTTGCCGAAGCTGCCTGCCGCCCGACTGGCGGCCGCCGGTGTCGTCGTGCTGGTCGCGGCGCTGCTGACCAGCGGTTTCTACGTGAACCGCAACGAGCAGCGGATGAGCATCAACACCAAGGGACAGGCGGTCACCGCTGCCAAGCTCGCCGGTTACGAGGAGCTGGGCAAGATCGTGCCCGCCGGCGAGCGGGTGCTCAACGACCGGGGCGACGGCTCGGTGTGGATGTACGCGGTCGCGGGTGTCCTCCCGGTCGCGGGCCACTACGACGCCACGCTGACCGGCCCGGAGGCCAACCTGCTGGCGAACCGGTTCAACAAGTACGAGACCGACCCGAAGGTGCGCGAGGCCGTGCGCAACCTGCACGTCGGGTACGTCATCCTCGGCCGGGGGTTCCTCCGACCGGGTGTCACACGTCAGCCCGGCCTGCGTGACCTGGACCGGCTCGACGTGCTCGAGAAGGTCTACCAGAACAGCGACGTGGTGATTTACAAGATCAAGACAGCGTCGGACGCCTGAGGCCCACCGAATGGCACCCCGACCCGCACCTGCGGTTACGATCGGATTTTCGGCCACCAGCTCCATGCCGCTGACCAACCATCCTCTTTGAATAGGACATCGCATGGCTTCCCTGGATTCCACCGAGGGCGAGGAGTACACCAACCGGCTCAACCGGCTGCAGACGACCTCGTGGAAGCGTGTCCTGGACGTTCAGGCGCCCTACCGCTGGAACCTGCGCCGGCTGTTCGGTGACCGCAAGGTGCTCGAGGTCGGCTGCGGCATCGGCCGCTGCCTGTCCCACCTCGCCCCGCGCGGCGTCGGTGTCGACCACAACAAGCACTCGATCGACGAGTGCCGCAGCCTCGGGCTGACCGCGTTCACCACCGACGAGTTCTTCGAGAGCGAGTACGCGAAGCCGAACCGGTTCGACGGCATGCTGGCCGCGCACCTGGTGGAGCACATGCCCCGCGAGGACGCGGTCAAGATCCTCTCGGGTTACCTGGACTTCCTGACCCCCGACGCGCGCCTGGTGCTGATCTGCCCCCAGGAGCGCGGGTACGCGAGCGACAGCACCCACATCGCGTTCTCCGACTTCGACGCGCTGACCGACGTGGCCTACCAGCTCGGCTTCGGCAAGACCAAGCGGCAGTCCTTCCCCCTTCCCCGGTTCGCCGGCAAGGCGTTCACCTACAACGAGTTCGTGCTGGTCGCCGACCGCACGGCGTAGTCCGTTTCCTGGAGGAGCAGAACCGTGGCCGAGCAGGCGACAGCCAGCACACCTGACGCCGATCGCGTGCTCTGGCGCGTGATCCTGCCGAAGGAGAGCGACCCGCTCGACGTCCGGCCGTTGTACATCGACGAGCCCGACAACGTGAACTGCCATTTCACCTCCCGCCGCCAGGTCCAGGTGCCGCCGTCGGCACGGGTCTCGTTCGCGTCGTACTTCAACGCGTTCCCGGCGAGCTATTGGAAGCGTTGGACGACGATCGAGCAGGTCACCCTGCACGTCCGCGCGCGTGGTGCGGGCCGCATCGAGATCTACCGCTCGAAGCCCAACGGCGACCTCGTCCACCTCCAGGGCACCCCGGTGCACGCGGAGGACGGCTGGCAGACCCTCGAGTTCGACGTGTCCCTGAAGCCGTTCGAGGACGGCGGCTGGCTGTGGTTCGACGTGTTCACCGAGAACGCCGAGCTGGAGATCTCGGACGCCTGCTGGCTGTCCGCCGAGCCGCTGCGCAAGCAGAAGATGGCGATCGGCACGACGACGTTCAGCCGCCTCGACGACTGTGTCGCCGCGCTGCTGACGCTCGGTGAGGACGAGGCGGTCCTCGACGTCGTCCACAAGATCTACGTCGCCGACCAGGGCCCCCGCAAGATGCGGGAGCACGAGCGGTACGACGAGCTGGTCGCGGCCCTCGGCGACCGGCTCGAGGTCATCGAGCAGGGCAACCTCGGCGGCGCGGGCGGCTTCACGCGGGCGTTCTACGAGACGCTGGAGCACACGTCTCCCGGCACGGTCGACCAGATCCTGCTGATGGACGACGACATCGCGATCGAGACCGACTCCATCCTGCGGTCCAACATGTTCGCGCGTGCCGCGGCCAAGCCGGTGATCGTCGGTTCGCAGATGTTGAACCTGCAGGCGAAGTCGCGCCTGCACACGATGGGTGAGGTCGTGGACCTCGCGTCGTGTGTCTGGCGTGCCGCGCCCGGCGCGAAGGTGGACCACGACTTCGGGGCGCACTCGCTGCGGGACAGCCCCGAGCTGCACAAGCGCATCGACGCGACCTACAACGGGTGGTGGATGTGCCTGTTCCCGCGCGAGGTCGTGGAGAAGAACGGGCTGCCGCTGCCGCTGTTCATCAAGTGTGACGACGCGGAGTACTCGCTGCGCGCGGGCAGCGTCGACATGCCGACGGTGACGCTGCCCGGTTCGGCCGTGTGGCACGAGCCGTGGACGGACAAGAACGACACCAAGGACTGGACCGTCTACTTCCACATGCGCAACCGGCTGATCATGGCCGCGCTGCACTCGCCGTACGACCTGCGCAAGACCCTGCTGCTGCAGGGTGCGCGGGTGGCCGTGCGGCGGTTGTTCTCGATGGAGTACTCGACCGCCGCGCTGGAGAACAAGGCGATCGAGGACTTCATGGCAGGCCCCGACCGGCTGTTCGACTCGCTGGTCAACGGGTTGTCGGAGGTCCAGAAGCTGCGCAAGAAGTACACCGACGCGCAGTTCGCCCCGTCCGCGCGCGAGTTCCCGCCGCCGTCGTTCGACATGGTGAAGGCGGAGCAGATGCTGCACCCGCCGGTGAACCCGGCGAAGATCGCACTTCGGGCGGGCAAGGCGCTGGTGCACAACCTCCGGTCGCCCGACCCGAACGCGGTCGCGCGACCCCAGGTCAACATCTCGGCCAACAGTGCCCTGTGGTTCCTGCTCGGCAACCTCGACAGCGCGACCGTGTCGAACGCGGACGGCTCCGGGGTGGCGTTCCGCAGGCGTGACCCGAAGGTCTTCCGTGAGCTGGCCACCCGCACCGCGGCCAACTACCGCAGGCTGATCGCCGAGTGGCCCCGGTTGGCGGAGCAGTACCGGGCCGCCGTGCCGGAGCTGACCTCGGTGGAGGCCTGGCGCAAGGTCTTCTCCAGCTGACCTCTGTCCGTCCCGTGGCGGCGCGTCCTGTTCGCAGGGCGCGCCGTCGGCGTGTTCTCGCAGGTCACAGCGTTGCCTGCGTCGAGCATGAGAAAGGCCACCGGTACGAGACCGGTGGCCTTTCTCTAGCGTTAGGCGAGATCAGAGGGCGCGGACGCCAGTGGCCTGCGGGCCCTTCTGGCCCTGGCCGATCTCGAACTCCACGCGCTGGTTCTCGTCCAGGCTGCGGAAGCCTGAGCCCGTGATCTCCGAGTAGTGGACGAAGACGTCATCGCCGCCGCCGTCCGGTGCGATGAAGCCGAAGCCCTTCTCGGAGTTGAACCACTTCACAGTTCCCTGTGCCACTACATATCTCCTGATACTGCTGTGCAAGCCGCCGCGGTTGCGACAACCCGTTGGCCGGTTCAGACGGCGACTCAACCTGGAGCTAACCCGCGCGCCCGCAATCGTTCGCGAGCGTGATCGAACACGAACTCAAAACGACCGAGGACAGTGAACCATACGGAGTTGGCTCGTCGCACCTGAGCGGACCTTGCGAATGGAACCTTGTTCGTAACAGCCGCTCGGAGCGGTCCGAAGGGGTTGCGGGCGATCACATGCTGGGAGACGCTCGTAACGTGAGTGAGCTCGCTAGCGACCAGCCCCAATCCTCCATCGCTCTCAACCTCGATGAGGCGGGGGTCTCGGTCGATCTTCCCCGTCCCGCCCACCGCGAGGACCAGGTGTACGGCGTCCCGTACCGCCCGGTCGAGTTTCGCGACGACGACCTGCCGACCGCCCTCGAGCGTTCGGCCGCATGGCTGCGGCGAACCCAGGAGTGGCTCGGCGAACCTGTCGACGTCATCGCGATCCACCTCGACTACGACGACACCGGCGACTCTCCCTACTACGACGTGAAGCTGCTCTGCAACGAAGAGGACCTCGCGGGCGCGCCGATAGCGCTGCGCGAGGCCAAGGCCAAGTAAGCGGGATCGCCGATGGTGAACGGTCAGCCACGCAGTGTCGCGTGGCTGACCAGACTCGCCCTGCGCGACCACACGTCAGGCCATCCGCCACGCCAGGTCAGCACCGCCACTGCGGCGGTCTTCAGCTCCACCGGCTCGTTCGTCAGCACCCGCACCAGGTCGGACAGCCCCGGGTTGTGCCCGATGACCGCGGTCCTCGCCACGTCGTCCGGCACCTCGTCCAGCACCGACATCAGGTCCTGGTAGGCGGCGGCGTACACCCGCTCGTCGAACCGCGTCGTGGCCGCGGCAAGGCCCGACAGCGCCAGCGTCTCCCTGGTGCGCACGGCGGTGGAGCAGACCACCAGATCGAGGTCGCCCACGTTGGCGGCCACCCACGGGCCGATCAGCGGCGCCTCCCGACGGCCCCGGGGCGCCAGCGGGCGTTCCTCGTCGACCAGGTCGTGTTGCCAGTCCGACTTCGCATGTCGCACGACGACGAGGATCCGGTCCATCTCGTCAGGATGGCACGACTGTCAGGAGAACCAGCGTTCCAGCACCTGCGCCACGCCGTCCTCCGAGTTCGGCGCCGTCACCTCGTCGGCGACGGCCAGCAGGTCGGCGTGTGCGTTGGCCATGGCGACGCCGTGGCCCGCCCAGGCCAGCATCGGCAGGTCGTTGGGCATGTCCCCGAACGCGACGACCTTCTCGGCAGGCACGTCCAGCTTCTCGCACACCCACGCGAGCCCGGACGCCTTGGTCACACCGGCCGGCGAGATCTCGATCAGGCCGCTGTTCGACGAGTACGTGATCTCCAGATCCGTGCCCACCAGCACGTCCCGCACGGCCTCGGCCATCGTCCTGCTGTCCATGCCGCCGTGGCGCAGCAGCAGCTTGGTAGCGGGCAGGCCGAGCACCTCGGCGCGTGACGCGACGTCCGGCTCACCCGTCTCGCCGCTCGGGTTGCCCCACGGGTTGTGGAACCCCGCCTCGATCGCGAAGGGGTGCCGCTGCTCACGCCCGAGCGCCGTCCGCTCCGACGCCACCCGCACCTCGGGTAGCACGGCGGTGACCGCGTTGACGACGTCGTTCAGCACCAGTGCGGGCAGCTCGCGCACCATCAGCACCTCGTCGGCGCCGATGTCGTACACGGACCCGCCGTTCGCGCACACCGCGTAACCGGACAGACCGGCCGAGGCGGCCACCCTCGGGATCCACCGGGGTGGGCGGCCACTGGCGAGGACGAACGGCACACCCTCCGCGAGCACGCGGGCGATCACCCTGGCAGTGCGTTCGGTGATCCGCTCGAGCGGATCCAGCAGGGTGCCGTCGACGTCGGAGGCAACGAGCTCGGGTCTCTCCACAACCCCATCTTCCCTGGCGTCGATCGGCTACGGTGCGTTTCGTGAGCTACCCACCACAGGGTCATGGTCCGGCGGGTCACCAGCCGTACGGGCCGCCTCCACCCGGCTACCCACCGTACGGTTACGGGCGGCCGAGCACAGCTCTCGCCTACGTCACCGCGATCCTCTTCGTCGTGTGCGGTGCACTCGCGCTCACGCTCGCGATCGTCGGCTGGGACGGCACCTCCGACAGCCCGACGATGCTCCTGGGCCTGGTCGGCGCGGCCTTCACCGACGACCTCACCGGCAACGTCGACTTCGCCATCTCCGCGACGATGACGGCCGCGTGCACGACGATCACGTTCGCGCTGGTCCTCCTCGCCAGGCTCGAGTTCGTCCGCTGGATCCTGGCGGTCGTCGGTGCCCTGGTCACGGCCTACTACGTCTACGCGGTCATCTGGGTGCTTTCCCACGACGGCGGCGAGTACATCGCCATGGTGGCGGTGTCGTTGCTCCTGTGGCTGGTGGCGACCGTTCTCGCGGTCCTGCCCGCGACCGGCCGCGCCATGCGCCGCAAGCAGTCCCACGGGCCGCCGCCGTCCATGGGCCCACCCGGCTATCCGCCGCGGTACTAGCTACGGTCGTGTCGTGCGTTTCGGCATCGTGATACTTCCCGAGTACCGCTGGCCACTGGCCGAGCAGAGGTGGCGTGCGGCCGAGTCCTACGGCTTCGACCACGCCTGGACCTACGACCACGTCGGCTGGCGTTCACTGGTGGACGGCCCGTGGTTCGACGCCGTGCCGACGCTGACCGCGGCGGCGATGGTGACCAGGCGGATCCGGCTCGGCACGCTGGTCGCGTCGCCGAACTTCCGCCACCCCGTGCCCTTCGCCCGCAGCCTGCTCGCCCTGGACGACATCTCCGGCGGGCGGCTGACCTTCGGGGTCGGCGCGGGCGGTACCGGCGGGTACGACAACGTCGTCCTGGGCGGCGAGCCGCTCACGCCGAGGTCACGGGTCGACCGGTTCGGCGAGTTCGTCGAGCAGCTCGACTCGCTGCTGACCAACGAGCGCACGAGCATCGCGGGCGACTACTACACGTCCGTCGACGCCCGCTCCGCGCCCGGCTGCGCACAGCGCCCGCGTGTGCCGTTCGTCGTGGCCGCCAACGGGCCGAGGTCGATGCGGGTGGCCGTGCGGTTCGGCCAGGGCTGGGTCACGACGGGCAGGGGCGGCGACACGCTCGACGAGTGGTGGGCGGCCGTCGGGGATCTCGCCAAGAGGTTCGCCGAGACTCCCGGCAGTGACGGCCTCGACCGCTACCTGAGCCTCGACGCGGCACCCGTGTACTCACTGTCCAGCGTGGAGGCCTTCCACGACTTCGCGGGCCGCGCCGAGGAGCTGGGGTTCACCGACGTGGTGACCCACTGGCCGAGGGACGAGGGCGTCTACGCGGGACGGATGAGCACCCTGGAGAGCGTGGTGACCGACGTTCTGCCACGGTTTCGGGCCGGATGACCGGTTTCCCCGGTGAACAGGCGAAGAACTTTCGAGAAGTGACCCAGCACACGGGAACGAGCGCGGGTGTCCAGGCGTCAGTAAGGGCGAGGCGAAAGCCGGAGGGAAATGCAGGGGGAGCGCCAGGGGATGAGGGCCCTCGTACCAAGGGGGAAAGGTACGAGGGTCTTCGGCGTTTCAGGGGCCTGCTCGGGGTAACTCAGCCCGCATGGACACCGTGCGCGCACTTCTCGACAAGGCGGGCCGCACGTACGCGGAGGAGGCCGGCATCCGGCTCGCCGACAAACCGGCCCCGCTCTACCAGCTCCTCGTGCTGAGCACGCTCCTGTCGACCCGGATCAAGGCGGACCTCGCCGTCGCGGCCGCCCGCGAGCTGAAGAAGCGGTACCCGACCCCGCGCAGGATGCTCGACGCGAGCTGGCAGGACCGGGTCGACGCGCTCGGCCGCGGCCACTACGTCCGCTACGACGAGAGCACCGCGACCGCGCTCGGTGACGGTGCCCGGCTGCTGCTCGACGACTACAGGGGCGACCTGCGCCGCGCCCGTGGTGACGACCTCGCCACGCACCTGCGCCGGTTCCCCCGGCTGGGCCCGGTCGGCGTCGAGATCTTCTGTCGCGAGGCGCAGGCTGTCTGGCCGGAACTGCGTCCCCACCTGGACAGGAAGACCCTCGACGGTGCGAGGACCGTCGGCCTGCCCGCCGACGGGAAGAAGCTCGCGAAGCTGGCAGGCAACGACGTGCACCGGCTCGCCGCCGCGCTCGTCCGGGTCAGCCTCGACCGGGAGCTGGCGAAGGCCGTGCGCACAGCGTGACGAGGCGGGACCGGAGCCCGACCACCGGCGCCACGCCGGTAGCCTGATTTCCCGTGAGCGCCCCAGCAAACCACTCTGACAACTACTCCGGCTACGACCTTGTCATCGTCGGCTCGGGCTTCTTCGGCCTCACGGTCGCCGAGCGGGTCGCGACCCAGCTGAACAAGCGGGTCCTCGTGCTGGAGCGCCGGTCGCACCTCGGCGGCAACGCGTACTCCGAGCCCGAGCCGGAGACCGGGATCGAGGTGCACAAGTACGGTGCGCACCTCTTCCACACCTCCAACAAGCGTGTCTGGGACTACGTCAACCAGTTCACCGAGTTCACGAACTACCAGCACCGGGTGTTCGCCAAGTACCAGGGGCAGGTCTACTCCTTCCCGATGAACCTGGGCCTGATCAACCAGTTCTTCGGCAAGTCCCACACCCCGGACGAGGCGCGTGAGCTGATCGCCAAGCAGTCCGCGGAGTTCCGGACCGAGGACGCGCAGAACCTCGAGGAGAAGGCGATCTCGCTGATCGGCCGGCCCCTCTACGAGGCGTTCGTCCGCGGGTACACGGCCAAGCAGTGGGAGAACGACCCGAAGGACCTCGGCGCCAACATCATCACGCGCCTGCCGGTCCGCTACACGTTCGACAACCGGTACTTCAACGACACCTACGAGGGCCTGCCCGTCGACGGCTACACGGCGTGGCTCTCGAAGATGGCCTCGCACCACAACATCGAGGTGCGGCTGAACATCGACTACTTCGATGTCCGCGACCAGATCCCGGCAGGCACGCCGACCGTGTACACGGGCCCGCTCGACCGGTACTTCGACTACGAGGCGGGCAAGTTCACCTGGCGGACGGTCGACTTCGAGTCCGAGGTCCTGAACACCGGTGACTACCAGGGCGCCTCGGTCGTCAACGCCAACGACGAGGACGTGCCCTACACCCGGATCATCGAGTTCCGGCACTTCCACCCGGAGCGCAAGCACTACCCGACGGACAAGACCGTCATCTTCCGGGAGTTCTCCCGCTTCGCCAAGGACGACGACGAGCCGTACTACCCGATCAACACCCCGGAGAACCGCGAGAAGCTCGAGCGCTACCGCGAGCTGGCCACCAAGGAGGCCAAGGAGCGGAACGTGATCTTCGGCGGCAGGCTCGGCACGTACAAGTACCTCGACATGCACATGGCCATCGGGTCGGCGCTGTCGGTGTTCGACAACAAGGTGGCACCCCACCTGACCGACGGCGCGCCGCTCGACGGCTCCCTGGAAGCCTGATGACGACGGCTGCTCCGGCCCGGCCCCGGGTCGAGGAACCGCCGGCGCCGGGGCAGCCGTCGGTCGAGGTCAGGATGCTGGCGCAGATACAGCGCCGGATCGGCCGCCCGCCGGTGGTGCGGGCGGCGCGGGGCATGTCCCACTTCGGCGAGCACGCCATCGGCTGGCTCGCCATCGGTCTCGTCGGTGCCGCGGTGGACCGCATGCGCCGCCGCGACTGGCTGACCGGGGCGGCAGGTGTCGCGGCCGCCCACGGTGCGTCCATCGCGGTGAAGCGGGTCGTCCGGCGAAGGCGCCCGATGGACGAGTCGGTCGAGGTGCTGGTCAAGACCCCGAGCAGGCTGTCGTTCCCCTCCTCGCACGCCACCTCGACGACCGCCGCCGCGGTCGTCTACTCCGGCCTGACCGGGCGTAACCTGGTGCCGGCGCTGGTGCCGCCGATGCTCGTGTCGCGGCTGGTGCTGGGGGTCCACTACCCGAGCGACGTGATGGCCGGTGCCGCACTGGGTGCCGTCGTCGGTGGTGTCGTCCGGCGCGTGTTGAAAAGGAAGCGGACGAGTTGAGCAGTACGGCGGAGAGCGACGCCGCAGGGGACACCGCGGTGCCTCCCGCCGGTGACGCCGCCAGGGGCGGCTTCGTCAGCGGGCTGATCCGCACGGCGCGGCCGAGGCAGTGGGTCAAGAACGTCCTGGTGCTGGCGGCGCCCTTCGCCGCGTACGCCGCCGACCCGGTCTTCCGCATGGACGTGGTCACCGACGCCGCGGTGGCGTTCGTGGCGTTCTGCCTGGTCGCGTCGGCCGTGTACCTGATCAACGACGCGATCGACGTCGAGGCCGACCGGGCCCACCCGACCAAGCGCAACCGGCCCATCGCGGCCGGGATCGTGCCGGTGCGGGTGGCCTACGGCATGTCGATCGCGTTGTTCGCGGCGTCGTTCGCGGTGTCGCTGGTGTCGAGCTGGCGCCTGCTGATCGTGATCGGCGTGTACGCGGCCGTCCAGATCGGCTACTGCCTCGGGCTCAAGCACCAGCCGGTGATCGACCTGTGCATCGTCGCGTCGGGCTTCCTGTTGCGGGCGATCGCGGGCGGTGCGGCGGCCGGGCTGCCCCTGTCGCAGTGGTTCCTGCTGGTCACGGCGTTCGGCTCGCTGTTCATGGTGGCGGGCAAGCGGTACGCGGAGATCGTCCTGTTCGAACGGACGGGCGCGAAGATCCGGGCGTCGCTGTCGAAGTACTCGGCCAGCTACCTGCGCTTCGTCTGGGCCACGTCCGCGGCCATCATGATCATGGCCTACTCGCTCTGGGCGTTCGAGATCCGCCAGCGCACCGGGACGAACTCGGTGTGGGCGGCCATCTCCATCGTGCCGATGGTGGTGGCGGTCCTGCGGTACGCGGTCGACGTGGACGGCGGCAACGCGGGGGAGCCGGAGGACATCGCCCTGCGGGACCGCGTCCTCCAGGTGCTGGGTGCGTCCTGGGTTGTGTGCGTGGCCCTTTCCGCGTTCCTGTAATCACCGAATTGGTCGATTCGTTCGGGAACGATCTCCGTCCCGGGTCCGTCTGATGGCCGTCACGTGTGGACGCGAACCGTCGGAGGCGTAATGACGGCTGAGTTCGACCAGCTGGTGGCCGAGTTCGAGCAGTTCCAGGCCCAGATCCAGAACATGGACGACAGGTTCGAGCATCTGGCGGGAATGCAGTCCGAACTGGCCACCCTCGAGGTCACTGCCAGTACGCCCGACCACTCGATCACGGTCGTCGCCGGGCCGGGCGGCTCGGTGCGCGACATCCGCATCACCGAGGACGCGTTCCGGCTCGGGCCGGAGCAGCTCAGCAGCGAGCTGATGGCGACGCTGCGGGAGGCGGTGGCCGACGCGGCACGGCAGCAGGCCGGGATCGTCGAGGAGTTCGCAGGCGGCCCCGTGCTCGACCAGGTGCTGGAGACCCAGTCCGAGCTCACCGGCGTCCCGGTCGCGGAGCTTCGGGAGAAGGTCCACCGGCCCGGCGACTCCTACCTGCGTGACTTCTCCGAGGAGGAGGATTGACATGGGCGACTTCAACGTCGACCTCGGCGGGCTCGACGGCTACTCCGGCACCCTCAACGACGACAAGGACCTCGTCAGCGAGGTCAGCGGTCTCGTGGCACAGTCGGACGTCGGTGACCAGTCCTGGGGCATCGTGGGCCTGTTCGTGAAGTCCAGGTACACCGAGATGCTCGGGGACCTCAACGACCTGCTGGGCGACATGTCCGACGGTCTGCAGGCGGGCGCCGACAAGGTGGCCGAGTGCGCCGCGGCCTACCGCGAGATCGAGACCGCCATCGCGAAGATCTTCGACGACGGGACCGCCGCGCTGAAAGGAAACCCCTGATGGCCGAGACACACACCGGAGAGCTGTCCGGCATCACCATCAGCGAGGAGATGGGTTACGGCGAGAAGGTCGCCCGCGGCCTGCCGGTCGTCGGCGGCGCGGTCAGCGCGGGCCTCGCCATGAGCGCGGGCGACTGGCGTGGCGCGACCGTCGGTGCCGCCGCCTTCGTCCAGTCCTGCAAGGACACCGTCACCGGCATCGCCACCGACCCGCTCGGCTGGCTCATCGGGCAGGGCCTCAACTTCCTCATCACCGTGGTCCAGCCGCTGCAGGACCTGATCCACTTCGTCAGCGGCGACGGCCCCGCGCTGGCGAACGCGGCGGGAAACTTCAACAAGATCGGTCAGGGCCTCGCCGAGTACGGCGAGAAGTTCGTGCAGACCATGCAGGAGCAGCTCAAGGACTGGTCCGGCGACGCAAAGGCCGCCGCCCAGGCCCGCCTCGAGCGCTTCGCCACCGGCATCGGGGGCACGGCGGGCCAGTCCGGCGACATCGCGCAGCTGCTGCAGGTCTCCAGCATGGTCATGACGGTCATCGAGGAGTTCATCAAGGCGCTGCTGACCGAGTTCGTCGAGTGGCTGGTCCTCATCTGGATCCCGGCCATCGCGGCGGCAGCGCCGACGTTCGGCGGGTCGATCGCGACGGCGTGGACCGGCACCTTCGCCAAGGGCGCCACCACGACCGCGAAGGCCACCAAGCAGGTCAGCAAGCTGCAGAAGGTCCTCAACATGCTGAAGGACCTCCTGGCGAAGCTGCAGACCCTGATGGGCAAGACGAAGGACTTCTTCAAGCAGGCGGGCACGGCGAGCAGGACGCTCGGCGAGACCGTGCGCATGCAGTCGAAGCTCGGCGCCCGCGAGCGCGGCGGCAAGCTGCTCGACGACTTCGACGCCGTGAGGACCTTCCCGGGGCGGCTCGGCGAGGTGGGCAGCGGCAGCCTCAAGAGCCAGTACGCCGACCCGAGCAAGGTCGCCCGCAACGGCAACAACGCCTGGAAGGTCGGCGAGTACGGCAGCACCGGCGACGACGAGTCGGTCGAGGACTCCTCGGAGGACCTGACGATCTAGTGGACATCGTCGAGACCTGGGACTGGCGGGCGTGGAGCCTGGCGGTCCTGGTCGTCGTGGTGGCCGGGGTGTTCGCCTACCGCAGGCTCGCCGCGCTCGCGTTCCGGTACCTGCTCCTCGGACGCGTCGCCCGTGCGCACGGCTGGCAGGTCGAACTGGCCGGCGCCGACGGCCGCGCGGCGTTCGACGAGCAGGAGCGGCGGCGGCGCAGGCAGGCGTGGGCGCTGCTGCGCCGCGGGAGGATCCGCGAGGGCTACCGGAGCGGCGTGTTCGGCAGCACCCAGTCCGGCGCGTGGCACCCGGAGCTGACCATCACCGGCACGTGGCGCGGCAGGCGCTTCACCGCGTCGCAGCTCCGCCGCTACGAGCTGACCAGCGGTGAGCACACCCGCCGCAGGGTCCGCAGGCGGGCGTCGCTCACGCTGGAGGGCCGGCACGTGGAGCTGGGCCCGCGCCTGCGCCGCGGCCGCCTCATCGCCGCGCTGGACCATGCGAGTGACGAGGCAGACCGGCTCGGCGGCTAGACGCTCTGGTCGCTCTCGTCGCGCAGCGTGTAGTAGGTCGTCCGGAACGGCTGCAGCAGTGCACGCATGTACAGCGGGCCCTCGGACGGCAACACCATCCGCCGCTCCTTCGGCAGGTCCACGCCACGCTCGTAGTACTGCTTCGCGACCTTCGACCACTCCGGGTCGAGCAGCTCCATCGTCACGCCGGACGACTCGGTGAAGCGGTAGACGGCCACGCGGCGCGGCGGGTCCGTCGCGTTGGTGTACAGCGCGACCTGCGTCGGCGTGTGTTCCGAGGTCCTCGGGTCGGTCACGGCAGCGGTCCTCTCACGGGGTTCCACCAGGCGTCGATGATCGGTCCTGGCCAGGACTCACCGGTGATCATGCCGCGTCGCTGGATCTCCTCCAACCGCGCCACCGACAGGTCGACGGCGGTGTCACTCAGACCGCTCTGCTGGAGCATCTGCCGCATGTCGTTGGGGTCGACCCGGCGCACGGCGTCGACCACGTCCGGGTCGAGCGGCTGGTTCAGGTGGTCACGCACGAAGTCCGAGCGGATGCCGTCGCGGGTGCCGTCCGGGAACGAGTAGCCGTGGTCGATGGCGACCACGCTGCCGTCCGGGCCGGTCAGGTAGTTGCCGCCGTGCCGGTCGGTGTTGCCCGTGACGTAGTCCAGCACCGCCATCTGCTGTTGCTGCTGGCGCGGGTACTGGTCGGCGTCGAGCCCTTGCGACGAGCCCTCGGCGAACCGTTGCAGCGAGCCGGGGCCGTGCGGGCCGTCGACCATGGCGGTCGTCGGCACCCGGTCGAAGCCGAGCATCTGGTCGACGCGCGACGCGGCGACCTCACGTTTGCCCAGGTCACCGGTGATGTCCTGGCGGATGCCGTTGGTGTCCTCGCCGGACACGGGCTTGTAGACGGCGTGGCTGCCGTCGTCCAGTTCGGCCTTGAAGGCCTCGTTCACGTTGCCCCCGGGGCCGATGTTGGACAGGTTCGTGATCTGCCTGTTCTGCAGATCCTGCTCGCTTCGGCTCGGCTGCCAGCCACCAGGGGTGTTCGCGTCCGGCCGTGTCCCGTCCGGCGGGTTGAGGCGGTCGGCGATGCTCGGCGGGTTGTTCGGGACGGTCGGGTCCGTGCGGGTCGCGGGCGTGTCCGGCCGCGTCGTCCCCGCGGGCACGGTCGATCCGGCGGGCACGGTCGAACCCGCCGGTACCGTCGTGCCGGCCGGTGTGGTGGACGACGGGGTGGTCGTCGCGGACCCGCGGTTGGTGTTCGGGACCGTCGTGGCGTCGTAGGCCTTGTCGAGGTTGACCTTGTTGGTCTCCTCGCCCTGGCGGTAGGTGGCCGCGGTCGCGTCGGTGCCCGCCTTGGCGTTGTCGACCGCCTTCCTGGTCGTCTGTACGTGCTGCTGGGCGGTCTTCAGGTGGCTCTGGGCGGCACCGGTGAACGAGCTGCCGACGATGCCCATGCTCTGCGGGCCGACGTTGATGTTCCCGACCGTCGTGCCGACCGCGTCGACCTTGCTCCCGGTCGAGTCGAGCCGCGTCTTCATGGTGTCGAGCGAGTCGAGGTTGACCGTCGTGCCGTCCCCGCCGCCGAGTGGCCGGGTCGTCCCGTCCGGCCTGGTCGTCGTCGCGTCGGGACGGGTGGTGGACGTGTCCGGTCTGGTCGTGTTCGGCCGGGTGCTGCCGCTGGAGCTGCTGCCCGAATGCCTGGGTCGTGGTGTCATGTCGGCTCCGCTACGCCAGGTACGGCAGGTCGGGCGGACGGCGGTGGTCCGGAGGCGACTGGTCGGGCGTGCTGTAGGGCTTCGCGGCCTGGTAACCGCCGAAGGCCAGGTCACCGGCCGTCGAGAAGCGGTCGAGGCCCTCGGCGAGCTTGGACATCGAGTGGGCGAGCTTGCTCAGCCTGCCCGCCTGGCGGCCGAGCCCGCTGATCAGCTTGCTGATCTTGCCGCTGATCCGCGCCGCGGTCGCCGCCGCCCGCGCGCCCGCCACGCCGCAGAACGCGGCGATCGAGCCGCCGAACGTGAACGCGGCCGAGGCTGCCGCGATCAGGGCGTAGCGGACCAGCTCGGTGATCAGCGACGCGATGATGTCGAACACGATGCCGCGCAGCGTCGTGACGAGCATGCCGGAGATGCCGACGACCGCCGCGGTGCCGTCCAGCGTCATGCCGAGGGACTGCAGCTCCCCGGCCATCTGGTCCAGGCTCTGGGTGTACGCGTCGCCGGACTTGCCCTGCCACTCCGCCACCGTCGACAGGTCCTGGCGGTGCTCCTCGGCGATGGTCTTCATCTCCGCCGCCGCCTGCTTCAGCGCGTCGACGTTCGCGTTGATCTCGTCCGGGTTGCCGAGCAGGGCGTCCAGCGGCTCGCGCAGGAACGACACGTGCTCCAGCAGCCACCCGACCCCCGCACTGACGATGAAGCCGAACGGGTCGACCGCCGCGCCGATGGTGTCGATCACGGCCCCGGTCGCGCTCAGCGCGACGTCGACGACCTTCTCACCCTCGGACTCCGAGTCGCTCGTGATCGAGTCGACCAGCCCCGCGTACGTGTCGACGATGCCGGCACCGGACGTCGCCGTGGTCATGCGCCCCTCCTACCCCCGACCGTCAGCGGCTGAAGAGATCATCGTCGCCGAAGTCGTCGTCCTCGTCCTGGGATGGACGGCCCGGGCGGCGCGGCGGTTCCACCCGACCGGGAGTCGATCCGAGCTGCGGTGGCGCAGGCGTGGGTGAGCCGGGCTGGGGAGTCGGCTCGTCGAACGAGTAGCCCGGGCGCTCCGGCTCCTCGTCCACCTCCTCTTCCTCCGGGAGGTAGCCCGTGATCATGTGGAGTGCCTCGGAGTCCGGGCTCCCGAGCGGCGCGAACGCCTCGGCGACGTTGACCGCCGCCGCGCGCTGGGCCCTGCGGGCGAGCGCCATGATCTTGCCGGCCAGCTCGGCGCCGGAGCCGCGCCAGGCGGACTCGTCGATGCGCAGGTTCGTCAGCGAGCCGTTGGGTGCGACAGTCACGCTCAGGGAGCCGTCCGGGGACTCCTCCGTCGCGCCGGAGTGCTCGAGGTCGCGCTGGAACGCCTCGGTCTTGGCCTTCACTTCCGCGATGGTGGCGTTGAAGTTGGCAAGCCACTCGTCGGGAGTCGGGATCGCCGTCACAGCCCGAGCATAGAGAACCGGGGGCTTCCGATCACCGTAATCGTGCGAGTACTGTCCGTGTTGGCTTGCGGTTCTGCAAGTTGCAGGAAAGCGCCGGCGTGGCCCACGTGACGCCGGCTCGGCGGGCCGTCCACCGGAGCGCGGCGACTGACGGTGGACGGCCCCCACCCTCGGCTCAGATCGGCAGCCACCGGAAGATGGCGCGCGGGATGTGCCGCAGCACCGACAGCATCAGCCGCAGCGGCGCCGGTGCCCACACCAGCTCCTTGCGCTTGGCCACACCGGCGATGGCCAGGTCGGCGACGACCTCGGGCGTCGTGGACAGCGGCGCGGGCTTCATGCCCTCGGTCATCCGCGTGTGCACGAACCCCGGCCGCACGACCGTGACCGAGATGCCCTCGCCACGCAGTGCCTCACCCAGGCCGAGGTAGAAGCCGTCCATGCCGGCCTTCGTCGACCCGTACATGAAGTTCGACCGCCGGACCCGCTCGCCCGCGACCGACGACAGTGCCACGACCCTGCCGTGTCCCTGCCGCCGCAGCCGCTCCGCGAGCGCGACGCCGACCGACACCGCGGCGGTGTAGTTGACCTGTGCCAGCTCGACGGCCTTCGCGTGGTCCTGCCAGACCGCCTCGGCGTCGCCGAGCAGGCCGAACGCCACGACCGTCACGTCGAGGTCGCCGTCACCGAAGGCCTTGTCCAGGACGGCCGGGTGCGACGCGGTGTCGAGTGCGTCGAACTCGACCGTGGACACGGTCGCGCCGAGGGCCCGCAGGTCCTCGACCGCCTTGTCCAACCGTGCCGACTGCCGTGCCGCGAGGACGACCCGCAGCGGCCTGCGCGCGGCGTACTTCCCGGCGATCGCGAGCCCGATCTCGGACGTGCCGCCGAGCAGCAGCAGCGACTGGGGGTTTCCGACTGCATCGATCACAACGACAACCTTCTCGACATGTCTGAGGCGAAGACGCCTTGGGGGTCAACCGACGCGCGGACCTTGCGCCACTCGTCGACACGCGGGTAGCCACGCTTGATCACCTCGGGCGTCGCGCGGGACTCCTTCGCGAGGTAGTGCCGCCCGCCCGCGCCGAGGACCAGCTCGTCCAGCTCCTCGCACAGCTCGTGCACACCCCTGCCGATCGGCAGGTCGACGCACAGCGTCCAGCCGGGCATCGGGAACGACAGCGGCGCCCGGTTGCCGGGACCGAACCGCTTGAGCACGTTCAGCGCGCTGACCTGGCCCGTCTCGGTCATCCGGCGGACGGTGTGCCGGATGACGTCCTCGGCGCCGAACGGCACCACGTACTGGTACTGCAGGAACCCGTGCGGCCCGTACCCCCGGTTCCACTCGCCCACGATGTCCAGCGGGTGCAGGAACTGGGTGATGTTCTGGACGGCACCCTTCCTGGTGGGCGACTTGCGGTACCAGAGCTCGCTGAAGATGCGGCCGGTCAGCTTGTTGAGCATGCCGGGCGGGAAGACGTCTGGGACGGTCAGGAGCTGCGGCGCGTCGAACCGGAGGGGGTGTCGGCGCTTCTTCTCCGGCAGGTCGTCGACGTGGGCGTGGTTGGCGCGGGTGAGGATGCCCCGGCCGAGGTGCGGGCCGGTGGTCACCGCGTCGAACCAGGAGACGGACTCGACGTAGGCGTCGTCGTCCACGCTCTGGCGGGCCATCAGCTCGTCGAGCGTGCCGAGCTGCTCGGTGTCCACCAGGAAGTAGGCCGTCTCGACGTGGTTCACGTGCAGCGTGGCCCGCAGGACGATGCCGGTGAGACCCATGCCGCCGACCGTGGCCCAGAACAGCTCGGCGTCCGGCCCGTCCGGCGTGAGCGTCGCGACCTCGCCGTCGGCGGTGAGCAGGTCGATGGCGAGCACGTGGTTGCCGAAGCTGCCCTCGACGTGGTGTGCCTTGCCGTGGATGTCGCTGCCGATGGCGCCGCCGACCGTGACCTGGCGCGTGCCGGGCAGGACGGGCAGCCACAGCCCGAACGGCAGGAGCGCACGCATGAGCGTGTCGAGCGAGACCCCCGCGTCGACCTCGACGACCCCGGCCTCGGCGTCCACGGTGTGGATGCGGTCCAGAGCGGTCATGTCGACGACCACGCCGCCCGCGTTCTGCGCCGGGTCCCCGTAGCTGCGGCCCAGCCCCCGGGCGATGACCCCGCGAGGGCCCGCGGTCCGGACGGCCTCGGCGATGGCGCGGACGTCGGCCGTGCGCACCACCCGCGCCGACGTGGGCGCGGTCCGCCCCCAGCCGGTGAGCTTCTCTGGCTTCACCGCACCGAGGGTATCCGGGCCGTCGCGGGCTCCTACACTGGCTCCGTGACCTCGGCCGCCTCCGTCGAACCGAAGCTCGGACTGGTACAGCAGCTGGCCAGGTTCGTGCTCATCGGCGGCTTCTGCGCGCTGGTCGACTTCGGCGTGTACCAGGGTTTGCTCGCGCTGGGCCTGTGGATCCACCTCGCCAAGGCGCTGAGCTTCGTCGCGGGCACCACGACGGCGTTCTTCCTCAACCGCCGCTTCACCTTCGCCGCGGGCAACACCGGCGGCGCGCGGCAGCTCGGCGGCTTCGTCCTCCTCTACACGGTGACGTTCTTCGTCAACGTGGGCACGAACGCGCTGATGCTGGCGCTGAGCCTGCCCATCATCGTGGCGTGGGTGGTTGCCCAGGGCGTCGCGACGGCCATCAACTTCGTCATGCTGCGGACGGTCGTCTTCAGGGCCGGTTGAGGGCCTTCTCGAACCAGTGGTGGGCGTAGTACTCGTCGTTGAACGGCTCGACCTCCCGGTAGCCCGAAACAGGCGGCCAGGCAGTGCCGGGCGTGCGGGTGGTCGGGGTCGGTGGGCGCCACGGCAACCAGACCGGCCGTGAGCAGGCGGTCGACCTCGCCCATGGCCTCGACCAGCCTCGTCCGCTGCTTCGCGTTCAGCGGCGCCAGGAACGACCCCGCGATGTCGTCCGACCGCTCGTCGAGAACCGCCCGCTCGGCCCGTCCCCGGTCGGTGAGACGGGCGATCCGCACCCGCCTGTCCCGCTCGCTGGGTTCGACCGTCACGAGGCCGGCCGCCTCGAGGGTGCGCAGGAGGCGGCTCAGACAGCCGGAGTCGAGGTCGAGCCGGGCGCGGAGTGGCTAGGTCGCGAAGCCGTGCCTCCGGGGCTGGGCGTTGCCGTAGATCCGGGCGTTCGGGGGCAGCTCGTCGAGGTGGGCCGTCGCGACGTGGGCGAAGTTCACCGCGACCGTCGACCCGTCGGCGAGGGCCACGGCCTCGACCGTGGCCGACTGCATGAGCCCGGCCAGCTTCTCGCCGAGCTGGCCGGCGGCGTCGTCCGACAGCGCGAACACCGCCGGCTCGCCGCTGCCGGTCAGGTGGAGCACCAGAGCGCGTTTGGAATCAGCCATGCGTACAGACCAGCACCACCGGTGGGAGCCGGCAACCCAGGTTCGCCTCCAGCGGATCCGCTAGAAGCGGAAGAAGCGCTCCCGCTGACCCTGCCGCACCAGCTTCAGCCACTGCAGGAACGCCTTCGGGTCCTTCTTGGTGCCGATGAAGTACAGGCCGAAGCGCACGATCTCCAGCATGCCGATCTTGCGCAGCCCGGGCTGGGAGAGCAGGTACCCGCGGTTGCGGTACGTGTAGTACCGCTTGACCTCGTTCTCCGGGTCCTGTGCGTGCAGCCGCCCGCCCAGCATCGGCTTGAACTCGTCCGAGCCGTCCGGGTGCAGGTACGCGACCTTCAGCGAGGTGCCGAACGGCAGGCCGGAACGCACGAGGCGCCGGTGGATCTCGACCTCGTCGCCCCGGAAGAACAGGCGGTAGTCCGGCACGCCGATGACGTCGAGCGTCGCCGCCCGGAACAGCGCGCCGTTGAACAGCGACGCGATGCCGGGCAGGAAGTCCGTGCCCAGCTCCGAGGCGTTGCGCTTCCACGTCAGCCCCCGGCGCAGCGGGAACGCCAGCTTCGCCGGGGTGTCGATGTTCGTCACGACCGGCGAGATCTCCGCCAGGTTGCGCGACTCCGCCTCACCGAGCAGGACCTCGAGCACGTTCTCGTCCGCGGGCCTGCCGTCGTCGTCCGCACACCAGATCCACTCGGCGCCCATCGACAGCGCGGTCAGCATGCCGAGCGCGAAGCCGCCCGCGCCGCCCAGGTTCCGGCGCGAGGCCAGGTACGTGGACGGGACGGGGCAGCTCTCGACGATGTCGGCGACCGGCTCGTCCGGGCCGTTGTCCACGACCACGAGGTGGTCCGGCAGCCTGGTCTGCGCGCCGATCATCTTCAGTGAGTCGGCGAGCAGCTCCCTGCGGTGGCGCGTGACCACCACGGCGACGACCGCGCCGGACGGCAACTGCCCATCGACCTTCATCAGACCTCGCCGCCGTTGGTGGTCAGTGCCGGCTCGGCACCCAGACGCGCGAGGGTCTCGGCGTCCATGCCCGCGAACGGGTCCTTGCCCTTGTAGGCGGTGATGACCTCGCGCAGCGAACCGTGCATCTTCACGTGACCCTCGTCCATCCAGATGGCCGTGTTACACAGCTCGAACAATAGGTCGTCCTGGTGCGAGGCGAACACCAACATGCCGGAGCGCTTCACGAGATCCACGAGTCGGGTCCTGGCCTTCGCCAGGAACGCCGCGTCGACCGCGCCGATGCCCTCGTCCAGCAGCAGGATCTCCGGGTCGATCGACGTCACGACACCGAGCGCGAGGCGCACCCGCATGCCGGTCGAATAGGTGCGCAGCGGCATCTGCAGGTAGTCGCCGAGCTCGGTGAACTCCGCGATGTCGTCGACCCGCTTCTCCATCTGCTTGCGGGTCATGCCGAGGAACAGGCCGCGGATCATGATGTTCTCGAGACCGGAGATCTCCGGGTCCATGCCGACGCCGAGGTCGAACACGGGCGCGACCTTGCCGAGGGTCCGTGCCGCACCGCGGGTCGGCTCGTAGATGCCCGCCAGCAGACGCAGCAGTGTCGACTTGCCCGCGCCGTTGTGGCCGACCAGGCCCACGCGGTCGCCTTCCTTCAGGGACAGCGTGATGTCGCGCAGCCCCTCGATGATCGGCACCTTCTGGTCGGTGCCGATCTTGCCGCCGACCTTGCCGAGTACGAGCTTCTTGAGGGAACGGGACTTCGCGTCGAAGATCGGGAAGTCGACGGAGGCGTTCCAGACGTCAATGCTCACCATGTCGTTTCTCGCCTCACTCAGACCCAGTAGGAGACTCGGGCACGGTAGTTACGCATAGCCACGAAGGCCAGCGCCCACCCCACAACGGTAAACCCGCCGACGACCACCCAGTGATGCCAGCTCTGGGTGTTGCCGATCAGCGGCGCACGAAGGATCTGCAGGTAGTGGAACAGCGGGTTCAGCTCGGCGATCAGGATCTTCCAGTCGCTGCCGCCCCCACCGGAGATCCTGGTGGTCAGGATGTCGGGGGTCCACACGATCGGCGTCATGAAGAACACCAGTGACACCAGGCTGTTGATGACCGGTGGGACGTCCCGGTACCGCGTCGAGATGATGCCGAAGAGGATCGCCACCCAGCCGCCGTTGATCGCGAGCAACGCGAACGCGGGGATGGCGAGCAGGATGCTCCAGCCGATGCCCGGCTGCGGGTCGCCGCCGGAGGTGATCAGGTAGCCGGACTTGGTCAGGTCGCTCCAGAAGATGACGACGATGACCACGTACACAAGAAGGTTGTGCGCGAACATGAGTGTGAGGCGCCACACCAGCCGCAGCGCGTAGACCGTCAGCGGCGCGGGCAGGTGCTTGATCAGGCCCTCGTTGCCGATGAACGTGTCCGTGCCCTCGATGAGGCAGCCGGACATGAAGTTCCAGACGATGAACCCGACCGTGACGTACGGGAGGAACGTCGGGATGTTCGCCGTGAACAGCTGCGAGTACAGCAGGCCGAGACCGATCGCGGTGATGGCCATCGACAGCGTGATCCACAGTGGTCCGATGACCGACCTGCGGTAGCGCTGTTTGATGTCCTGCCAGCCGAGATGGCCCCACAGCTCCCGCTGTCTCGCGCCCTCGACGATGTCCGTCCACGCACGCGACCAGCTACGGCTGGACGAGGGTGGGGGTGCCTGCTCCTGCTCGGCAGTGCTCGTTACTGACACGGCTGTCGAGCGTACCGGCGGCTACCGCGACCCCCGCAGGGGCCGTGTTCGCACAAGCATCCTGTTCCGTGAGGACCATTCGTTTCTGTTTGTCCGCCTGGTAGCTTCTCCGCTCATGGTCGACGTCGCCCCTGTGCAGAGTGTCATGCGCTCTCTCGTTGACGTCTATGCCGAACACCCGGAACCACGCTCGGTAGCCGTGGTCGGCAACATGCCGATGGCGCCGGACGAGGAGCGCGCCAAGGCAGTCGATGCCTGTGACCTGGTCTTCAGGGTGAACGGGTTCGTCACGGACGATCCTGGTGCGCCACCGACGGTCGGCACGCGCTGTCACGTGGTGGTGTTCAACCGGGCACTGCGTGCCACCAAGTACGTCTTCGAGAACTACCGACGGCGCCTGTACCTCATGGTCGAGCCGGGTCGCCTGCACTGGGAGCCGGACATCCTGCCCGCGTGGTGGCCGGAGGACCTCGGTCTGGTGCCGGTCAACAACGCCGAGGTGACACTGCCGCTGTCGGACGCTCTCGGGCTCCCGACGCGTCAGGACTCGACGTGGGCGACCACCGGCACGATGGCGGCGTGGATCGCGCGGACCTGCTACCCGGACGCCGAACTGCTGCTCACCGGGTACTCGTTCATCGACGACCCCAACCAGACCTCGTGGATGCATGCCGCCGGCGACTCGTGCATCGTCGGCCCAGAGCACCAGATCGCCGCCGAGGGGCGACTGCTCGACTCGTGGACCAAGACCGGCCGGACCAGGCTGCTCCGCTGACTTCGCCGAGGGAATGACATTGGGTAACAACGGACTTCGCAACCTCTGGGGTGCGCGTCAGCTCGCGTCCGACCGGATCAAGCGTCTGATCGACTACCGCATCAACGAGCGGATTCCCCTCGAGCGGCTCGAGCACTACTACGGGAAGATCGACCGCCTCGCTGACGAGCACCACGAGTCGGTCGGGGACCTGCGCGGTCGCCTCGACGACCTGCAGCGGCGTTTCGACGAGGTGGAGCGCCTGCAGCGCTGGACGGCCAACGAGCTCGAGCGGATCGTGCCGCAGGTGGCCGCGCAGGAGTCGCAGCTCGAGTCGCTGCGGGAGAAGATCAGTGCCGCACCGGGTGGCGACGAGGCCCAGGCCGCCGAGTCGCGGACGCTGATCGACGAGATCCGCCGCGAGCACGCGCAGGTGCGTGTGCGCCTGACGGCGGTGGCTCAGTACGAAGACCGGCTCAGGAAGCTCGAAGATCGCTCTGAGTAGCCGTTAGGGTTCCGAAGTCACCTTCCGTTGCCATTCTTCACAGTTTAACGTTCAAGTGGCAAATGTTGAGCTGTGTAGTTATGGGATCAACTCTGTCGCTGGTTACTCCATTCGAGGACCCTGAATCCTGTATGCAGGCGCGATTGGGGTCGGGACATGGTCGATGTGCAGTGGTGGCGATCCACCTATGACAACCGGGTACACGCCTTCGGCAACGAGGAGGCGGGGCGTGACTTCGGAGAGGCGCTCTGCGAGCACAGCGTGCCCAACAGCAGGATCGAGTGCACGGACGACGGCGAGCGTTGCCTGGCGTGCATGCTGATCTTCGGTGACCTGCTGGCCGACACGTACGGTGACTCCGTCTGGCGGGCTTCCTGACCTTCCGCGTCCGGGCGCGGGGGGTACGTTGCCCGTATGCGTGAAGTTCGTATCGGTAAGCACACAGTGGGCGCCGGTCACCGGCCCTTCGTCATCGCGGAGATGTCCGGGAACCACAACGGGTCCCTCGACCGCGCGTTGGCGATCGTCGACGCAGTGGCCGCCTCCGGGGCGCAGGCGCTGAAGCTGCAGACCTACCGTGCGGACACGATCACCATCGACGTGGACGCGCCGGCGTTCCGCATCTCGTCCGACCACTCGCTGTGGGGCGGCGAGAACCTCTACTCCCTGTATGAGAAGGCACACACGCCCTGGGAGTGGCACGCGCCGATCTTCGAGCGAGCCGCCTCCGCCGGTCTGACCGTCTTCTCCAGCCCGTTCGACAGCACCGCGATCGACCTGCTCGAGAGCCTCGACGCGCCTGCCTACAAGATCGCCTCCGCGGAGATCGTGGACCTCCCGCTGATCGAACTCGCCGCGCGGACGGGGAAGCCGCTGGTGATCTCGACCGGGATGGCCGACGTCGCCGAGATCCACGCGGCGGTCGCGACGGCCAGGGCGACGGGCAACGACCAGCTCGTGGTGCTCGGGTGCACGGCGTCCTACCCGGCCTCGCCCGAGGACAGCAACCTGCGGGGGATTCCGTTGATCGCCGACGCCTTCGACGTCGTACCCGGGCTTTCCGACCACACCATGGGTATCGGTGTTCCGGTGGCCGCCGTTGCACTCGGCGCCTGTGTGATCGAGAAACACGTCACCCTGTCCCGAGGTGACGGCGGGGTGGACAGCGAGTTCTCGCTGGAGCCCGCCGAGCTGACCGCCCTCGTCACCGAGACCGAGCGGGCGTGGCGGGCGCTCGGGTCGCCGAGGATCGGGCCGAAGGACAGCGAACGGGAGGTCCTCCGGCTGCGGCGGTCCCTCTACGTCGTGGCGGACGTCGCCGAGGGCGACGAGGTGACCGTCGAGAACGTCCGGTCCATCCGGCCGTCGGGTGGTCTGCCGCCGGTGGCGCTGTCGACGGTGCTCGGGCGGCGGTTCCGGGCGGACGCCGTCAAGGGGACCCCGCTGACCTGGGATCT
This sequence comes from Actinophytocola oryzae, assembly GCF_004364325.1. Lineage (GTDB taxonomy): Bacteria > Actinomycetota > Actinomycetes > Mycobacteriales > Pseudonocardiaceae > Actinophytocola > Actinophytocola oryzae. The sequence continues at coordinate 366,641 of NZ_SOCP01000006.1, forward strand.
CGTGTAACCGCACCCGATCGTGGGGTAGTTGTCCACAGGTTTAGCAGTGGCAAACGCTTGGCAACACACAGGTTGTCCACAAGGCGGTCAGTTATCCACAGGCTTGTCCACAGGTACTCCCGCGAGCCGGCCGCGCGCATATGTTGGCTCCATGAACCACGCATTCGCCGCCTCCCACGCATCGACCGCCGCCCTCGCCTCCCGGGGAGGGTCGAGGCACGGGAGGTCGGCCAGATCCAGCCACGGGTGGTCGACCCGCGCGTCGTCCCAGTCGAGGAGGCCGACCGTGCCGTCCTCCTGTATCCGGATGTTCGCCGCGCACGGGTCGCCGTGGACGACCGTCTTCGGGCCGTCGAGGGCCGCCCACGCGGCGCGGCACGCGGCCACGGCCTCCCGTGGCATCGAGGTCAGGTCCACGTCGCCACCGCGGTCGGTGGTCAGCAGGTCGCAGGTGCCCGGGCCGTCCGGGCGGGGTGGCCAGGTGGCCATGAGCGAGTGAAGGCGCCGTAGCTCCGCGGCCACCGACGGCCAGTCGGCCTCCTCGGGTTCGCGGCCCGGGAGCCACTCCTGCACGACGATCCCGTGCACGTGGCGGCGTCCGTCGTGGGTTCTGACGACTTCGGGCACGAGAAAACCGTTGAGAGAGAGGTGGTCCAGCAGCTCGAGTTCCCACTCGAGGGAGGGCGCAGAGCGACGCGAGCGTCTGACGACCCGGTCACCCGCGCGGTAGACCTCGTTGCGGTGGCCGCCGCCGAGGCGTTCCGTGACCGGCGGGGCACCCCACGGCCGGAGGTCCACCTAGAACGCGCGGACGAGGTCGATCACGCGGTCGACGTCGTCGTCGGACAGGTCCGGGAACAGGGGGAGCGACAGCTCCTCGGCGTAGAACTGTTCCGCGTTCGGGCACATGCCGCGCCGGTAGCCGAGGTCCTCGAACACCGGGTGCCAGTAGACGGGGACGTAGTTCACCTGCACGCCGATTCCGTTGGCACGCAAGTGTTCGTACAGGTCGCGGCGGCGGTTGTCCAGTACTCGCAACGGGTACAGGTGCCACATCGGGTCGGCGCCCGGCAGGGTCACCGGCGTGCGCACACCGTCCACATCGGACAGTGCGGTGGTGTAGCGCGCGTGGATCTCGGCGCGGCGCGCCCTGAACGCGTCGAGGCGGCGGAGCTGGCTGGAACCCAGGGCGCACAACACGTCCGGCAGCCGGTAGTTCAGGCCGAACTCGTGGACCTCCTGGTGCCAGCCGCCCTCGTCCGGGTGGCGTTGGCGTGCCTTGTCGCGGACCAGGCCGTGGTTGCGGAACTCCGCCGCGCGCCGCGCCAGGTCCGGGACGGGGGAGGCGACCGCGCCGCCCTCGGCCGTCGTCAGGTTCTTGGTGGGGAAGAAGGAGAAGGTGGTGATGTCGGCCAGCGAGCCGACCGGACGGCCCTGCCAGGTGCCGCCGATGGAGTGGGCCGCGTCGTCGAGCAGCAGCGCGCCGCCGTCGTGGGCGATCTTGACCAGCTCGTCGTGCGGTGCGGGGTGACCCGCGTAGTCCACGGCCGACACCACGCGGGTGCGCGACGTCATGGCGGCCGCCGCGGCGTCGGGCAGGAGGTTGCCGGTCTCGGGCGACACGTCCGCGAAGACGACCTTCGCGCCGCGCAGTGCGGCGGTCGCGGCGGTGGCCACGAAGGTCATGGGTGCGCAGACGACCTCGTCGCCGCTGCCGATGCCCGTCGCGGCGTAGGCGACGTGGAGTGCCGCGGTGCCCGACGTGACGGCGACCGTGGGAGTGCCGCCGGCCAGTGCCGACAGGTCCTCCTCGAACCGGCGCACGGCAGGGCCCGTGGTGAGCCAGTCGCCGCGCAGGACGGCCGCGACGGCCTCGACGTCCTCGTCGGTCACCGACTGGCGGCCGTAGGGCAGCGTCGGACGGGTCGGTTCGTTCCGCAGCTCCCGAACGTCACCCATACTGGGCCACCAGGCTGCTCAGCTCCTCGTCGGAGAGCCACAGGTCGTTGGTGTCCGACCGGTAGGCGAAGCCCTCCGGCACCGGCTTGCCGCCTGCGGGCGGCTCGTAGCCCCAGCCCGCGATGTGCGGCATGACGACGTACCGGTCGTCGAGGAGGAGCGTCCTGCGCGCGTCGTCCGGGGCGATCATCTCCTCGTGGAGCTTCTCGCCCGGGCGGACGCCGACCTCCTTCATGGGGCTGTTCGGCGCGATCACCCTGGCCAGGTCGACGAGCCGCATGCTCGGGATGCGCGGCACGTACAGCTCGCCGCCGTGCATCCGGTCGAAGGAGTTGACCACGAACTCGACGGCCTGCGGGAGCGTGATCCAGAAGCGGGTCATGCGCAGGTCGGTGATCGGCAGGGCCTCGCCGCGTTCGGCGAGTGACCGGAAGAACGGGATGACGCTGCCGCGTGAGCCCATGACGTTGCCGTAGCGCACCACGGAGAACCTGGTGGGATGGCCCGCCGCGTAGTGGTTGCCGGAGATGAACAGCCGGTCGGCGCACAGCTTCGTCGCGCCGTACAGGTTGATCGGGCTGGAGGCCTTGTCCGTCGAGAGGGCAACGACCTTCTTGACCTGGCAGTCGATGGCCGCCTCGATCACGTTCTGTGAGCCCGTGACGTTCGTCTGCACGAACTCGAAGGGGTTGTACTCGGCCGTGTCCACCTGCTTGAGCGCCGCCGCGTGCACCACGTAGTCGACGTCGTGCATCGCGCGCTCGAGCCGCCTGCGGTCCCGCACGTCACCGATGAACCAGCGCAGCCGGGGGTCGTCGCCGAACAGTTGGCGTGCCTCGTACTGCTTCAGCTCGTCGCGGGAGAGCACCACGAGTCTGCGCGGGTCGAGGTGTTCCAGGGCGTAGGCGATGAAGGCCTTGCCGAAGGATCCCGTGCCGCCCGTGAGCAGGATGCTGGCCCCTTCGAGCAGCGCCATGGTGTTACCTCCGCGGTCCGGTGCGTCGCCAGTGCGCCATCATGGCACCCGTGCGAGTCAACGCGGTCATCCAGGCACGGTTGTCCTCCACCCGGCTGCAGGGCAAGGTGCTGCGGCCCCTGGGTGACAGGTCGGTGCTGAGCTGGGTGATCCGTGCGGCCGCTGCCACTCACAACGTCGACAGGGTGATCCTCGCGACGTCCACGTCCGACGACGACGACCTGGTGGCCGAGGAGGCGGCGCGCTGCGGTGCCGAGGTGGTGCGCGGGCCGCTCGACGACGTACTGGCCCGCTACCTGATGGCCGTGGACGCCCACCCGTGCGACGCGGTGGTCCGCCTCACCGCCGACTGCCCGCTGCACGACCCGGCCCTGATCGCGCAGGTGGTGGGCATGTGGCGGGCGGACCCGACCATCGACTACGCGTCGAACATCCTGGTCCGGCACTACCCCAGGGGTCTGGACACGGAGCTGGTCCGCACCTCGGTACTGGCGGAGCAGGGCGGGATCCCCACCGGACCGCACCGCGAACACGTGACGCCCAACATCTACACGAACCCGGACACCTACCGCTGCGCGGGCGTGGTGTCGGCAGTGGACAACTCGGACCTGCGCATCACGCTGGACACGGCGGAGGACGCGTCCCTCCTGGACGCGGTGGTGGCCGAGCTGGGCACCGAGATCCCGACGTGGGAGACGGTGGTCGCGCTGCTGCGTGCACGCCCGGACATCGCGGCGTTGAACAAGTCGGTGTCGCAGAAGCCCCTGCCGTGACCTCGCTGCTGCTGAGAGCCGACGCCGCCCCGACGACGGGCGTCGGACACCTGTCGCGCTGCGTGGCGCTGGCGACGGCGGCCCGGGAGCGGGGCTGGGACGTCGCACTGTGCGGCAGCTTCACCGCGGGCGAGTGGCTGATCGGCGACCTTGAGGTGGTCCCGGCACTGGAACCGGCGGACGTCGTCCTCATCGACCACTACGGCCTGGGGCAGCTGACGCTCCCGTCGCTGGTGGTGTCCATGGAGGACGGCACCTACGGCCGCCGCAGGGCGGACATCGTCGTGGACGCGAACATCTACACCAGCCCGCGCCCCGACGACGGCTCGCCGGTGGTCCTGAGAGGACCGGCCTACGCCCCGCTCCGGCGGGAGATCCGCGCCGCCCGCGCCGCGCGCCGAGGCAGCTCGACCCCGCCGAGGGTCGTCGTGGTGATGGGTGGCGGCGCGGCCCCGTCGTCGGTGGCCGCGGCGGTCACGGCCATCCGGGAGACAGGCGTCCCGGCGGACGTGGTGGCGATCTCCTCGGTCCCGGTCTCCGGTGTCGACGTCGTCCCACCCACCCCGGACCTGCCGACCCTGTTCGCCGAGGCGGACCTGGTGGTGAGCGCGGCGGGTGTGACGCTGCTCGAGCTGTGTTGCGTCGGTGTCCCGGCCGCACTGGTCCAGATCGCGGACAACCAGGCAGCGGGCTACGAGGCGGCGACGACACAGGGCCTCGCCGCCGGACTGGGCACGGACCCCCGCGAACACGTGGCGACCCTGAAAACGCTGCTGCTGCGCGAGGACCGACGAAAGGCGCTGGCGGACAGGGCAACGGCCACTGTGGATGGCCAGGGCGCGGACCGGGTGATCACCGCGATCGAAACCCGCCTGCACGAAAGTCCCACTCGTGCACCAGGGGGCCCCTCGATTTCCAGTCTATCGGTGGGGGCCGACATCTCTGTTCGGTCCGCGACCGTCGGTGACTCGGCCGATCTCCTCGTCTGGCGCAACGATCCCGAGACCCGCGCATGGTCCCGAACCACCGACCTCGTCGCCACCGAGGACCACGAGGCGTGGCTCGCGCGGGTACTCGACGACCCCGACCGCCACCTGCTGATCGCCGTGCACGGCACGGATCCCGTTGGCACGGTCAGGTTCGACCGTGACGGTGAGCACTGGGAGGTGAGCATCACAGTCGCACCCCGGGCGCGTGGCAGGAAGCTCGCCGTCCCGATGCTGCTCGCCGCGGAGCGCACCGTCCACGGTGGTCTCCGCGCCTGTGTCCACCGGGACAACAGGGCCTCGACGGCGCTGTTCGAGCGGGCGGGGTACCGGCACGACCGCACCGACGGCCAGTGGGTCTGGTTCGCCAAGTCGGTGTGATGCTCGCCGTACGGTGGCGGTCCCGCTCACGTGCGACGATTCGGGCATGCCAGCGCGGTTCACAGACCTCTGCCTCGACGCGAACGACCACCAGGCACTCGCGGACTGGTGGTGCGGGGCCATGGGCTACGTGCGACGCGACGTGCACGAGCCGTCGGAGGACGGCTGGACCCGCCCGCACGACTGGCCGGTGCCGATCGTCGACCCGGCAGGCCGGGGCCCGTTGATCTGGGTCAATCCCGTGCCGGAGAAGAAAACCGTCGAGAACCGGATGCACGTCGACGTCGTCGGGGACCTCGACGAGCTGCTCGGGCTCGGCGCCACCGTCGTGCGGCGCAAGGATGACGAGATCGACCGGGACCAGCTCGCCGACCCAGAGGGCAACGAGTTCTGCGTCTTCGTCCCGCTGTGACCGGGCTCGAGATCGGGATCGTCGTCGTCGCCGGGTTCCTCGCCGGGGGCATCAACACCGTCGTCGGGTCGGGGACGCTCATCACGTTCCCCGTCCTGCTCGCCATCGGGTACCCGCCGGTGGTCGCGAACGTGTCCAACAGCCTGGGTCTCGTCCTCGGCTCGGTCAGCGGGGCCATCGGCTACCGGCGCGAGCTGAAGGGCCAGGGCGGCAGGCTCGTCCGGTTCGGGGCCGTCGCCGTGCTCGGCGGTGTGACAGGAGCGCTGCTACTACTCGTTCTGCCCGCGGACGCGTTCGAGGCGGTCGTGCCCGTGCTGATCGTCGTCGCGCTCGTGCTCGTCATCCTGCAACCGCGCATCTCACGCAGGCTCGCCGAGCGCGGTGCGGACCGGCACCCGCACGGCGGCGTACCGCTGCTGGTCGGCGTGTTCGGGACCGCCGTCTACGGCGGCTACTTCGGTGCCGCGCAGGGTGTGATCCTCGTCGCGCTCATGGGGATCCTCATGGACGAGCCCCTGCAACGGCTCAACGCGGTCAAGAACGTCTTCGTCGCGATCGCGAACCTCGTGTCCGGAGTGGTCTTCGTGTTCGTCGCCGACGTGGACTGGCTGGTCGTGGGCCTGCTCGCGGGCGGGTCCGTCCTCGGTGGCGTCGTCGGTGCCCGGATCGGACGACGACTGCGGCCGATCTGGCTCCGGGCGACCATCGTGGTGGTCGGATGCGTGGCGATCGTCCAGCTGTTGGTCACGTGATTACTCCGATCGGCTGGGAACCGTTGACTGGCGTTCACCTCGACGTGATTGGGTAGTGAGATGTCTGCAGCCACCCGTACCGAGCCTGTCCAGCTGGCCGACGGTCGTGCGCTCCGCATGACCCTCGCCGAGCCACACGGCGTGATCAGAGGCGGGATCGTGGTCCTCCACGAGGAACGCGGCATCACCGAGACCATGCGGGCGCTGGTCTCCGGGCTCGCGGACGAGGGCTGGCTGACCGTCGCCCCGCACATCTACGACGGCGACTCCACCGAGACCGACGCCGACACGGCGCGCGACCGCGCGAGCACGCTGTCCGGCGACTCGGTGCTCGCACACACCGACATCGCGTTCGGCTGGTTGGCACAGCACGGGATCGAGGCCGACCGCATCGGCGTCGTCGGCTTCGAGCTGGGTGGCGCGGTGTCGCTCGTGGTGGCCGCGAGCCGCGACATCGGCGCGGCCGTCTCCGTGGCGGGCGGCGGGATCCTGCAACCCGCGTCACCGGGGCTACCGGCCCTTGTGGACGTCGCCTCGGAGCTGCGGTGCCCGTGGCTCGGCCTGTTCGGCGACAAGGTGGCGGACGAGGTCGCGTTGCTGCGCGAAGCCGCGCGGCGCTCCGAGACGGCCAACGACGTGCTGCTCTACCCGGCCGCCGACCACCGCTTCGACATCTACCCCGACTCGGCCATGGAGGCGTGGCAGCGGGTGCTGAACTGGTTCGACGCGCACCTGCGCTGACCGGCACCGTACACGCCCGGACACGCAGCGTTGTGACCAACGTGGACGCGCCTGACGGTCGCTATGCTCCGCACCGCAACGAGGACTGGCTCACGATCGCGCCCGCCGACAACCCGCGCCGCACGTCGATGGCGGATGGAATGCCGACGGCCGTGGACTAGGGGTTGTCGTGGAGAACGAGGCTCGGGTCGGCATGGTGGTCGGCTCGCTGGTGGGTGTGGGCTTCGGGTTGGTGTTCATCGAGGTCAACAGCGGTGGGCTGGGTGGCAGCTGGCCGCTCGTGCTGCGGGTGGCCGGCGCGGTGGTCGCAGCCGTCCTGCTGGCGGGCGTGGTGTGGGTGGCGCGCAGGGGCACCATCGAGGGCGAGGCCCCGTCGGGCGGCTTCACCGGGAGGCGCTACTGGAACATCGTCGGCCTGGAGGGCGTGGCGCTGTTCCTCGGACTCGTGCTGATCAACGGCGTCTTCAAGCACACCGAGTACGCGGTCCCGTGGATCGCGCTGGTGGTCGGTGTCCACTTCGTCCTGCTGGCCCAGGCCTGGCGGATCGACCTGTACCGGTGGCTCGGCTACGCGCAGACACTGCTCGGTTTGGTCGGCTTCGTCCTCGCGGCCTTCGGTGCCGCCGTGGCGACGGTGAACCTCGTCTCGGGCGTGCTGTCCGGCGTCGCGTTGTTCGTGACGGTCGCGGTCGGCATCCTCCGCTCGCGCCCCGTCACCGCATGAAGCCGAGCACCCGGTCCAGGAACAGGTCGGGTGCCGAGTCCATGGCCACGTGGGCCTGACCCGGCAGGTCGAGCACCTCGACGTCCCGCAGCTGCGTGGCCAGCGCCTCCGCCGCCGGCCGGAAGTAGGCGGGGCTCTCGGTGCCGACCAACAGCCGCACCGGCGCCCTGATGCCCGCGAACCGCGACGCCGCGATGTCGAAGTCCTCGACCGTGGCGAACTCGCGTGGCACGGTCGGCGCCGCGGCCAGCCTGGCCAGCCAGACCGGTGTGCCGCGCAGCGCGCTGAGCTGCTCGTCGCTCATCGAGAGCGCGTCGCGGAAGAGGACCGTGACGATCTCCTCGGGGGAGCCCGCCTCGCGCAGCGCGGCCAGGAGGGCAGGCGAGCTGACCTGGTGGCCCGGTGTCGCGGCAGGCGGCTCGTACAGCAGGATCCGGTTGACCGCGTTGGTCAGCAGGGCCGCCTCGAGTGAGCAGAGCGCGCCGTAGGAGTGGCCGACGACGTACACGTCCTTGCCCGCCGCCCCGATGACCGCGGCCAGGTCCTCGCCCTCGCGGCGGATGTCGTAGTCGGGACCGTCACCGGACAGGCCGCGCCCGCGCCGGTCGACCGCGTGGACCGTGTACTGCTCGGCGAGCTGGTCGAGCACGGGCAGCCATCGGGTGTGGTCGGCCGCCGTGCCGTGCACGAGCACCAGCGGCGGCCCCTGGCCGACGGTGTGGAACCCGATGACCGTGCCGTCCCGCGAGGTGACCGTGCCCATGGCCGGCGATGTTAGCCGCCTCCCGGGTGGGAGGCGGCTGGTAGCGCGTACGGGGATCGAACCCGTGTCTCTGGCTTGAGAGGCCAGTGTCCATGCCGCTGGACCGACGCGCCGCGGTCGGATGCCCGCGAGTCGAACGCGGTGTCTCCTGAATCCAAATCAGGTGGGTTGCCGTCTCCCTCGCATCCGTTCGGCCTGCTCACGCCAGTGAGCCTGCCCAGTCCCGCACCTGTGCCAGGTGCGCGGGCCCGAGCCCCTGCCTCGGGTCGACGTGGCACAGGAGTGTCGGGGCCCCGGCCCGCCGCCGCGTGAACTCCTCGGCGCCGGTCCGGTCGTGCTCGTCGTCGAGCCAGGCCAGTGGCCGACCGGCCGCGTAGTCCGCGACCGCGGGCCATTTCCACTCCTCGTCCCAGCCTGAGGTGGTGAGACCGGGGAACTCGACCACCGGCAGCCTCGGCAGCCCGACCGCCGGACCGATGCGGTCGTTCGCCTCGTGCTGCCAGGTCGTGGCCCACACCAGGGTCAGCCCCGTCTCCTCGGCCAGTGCCAGGAGTTGGGCGCCGTGGCAGGGGTTCAGCCACACCCGCATGCCGCGGAACCTGCGGGCGTCGCGGCCCGTGTGCCAGCCGGTCGCCGTGCGCCGGTACGTCGTGTAGCCGGGCGGGCGGCGGGTTTTGTTCGCCGCGTACGGGTTCAGCGGGCCGTCCACGTCGAGCAACAGCAGTCCGCGGGCCATCACCACCACCTCCTTTCCACCGACGCACCCCTGGCAGGACTCGAACCTGCGACCTCGCCGTTCGTAGCGGCGCGCTCTCTCCACCTGCGCTACAGGGGCATGCGTACCCCCAGCCGGATTCGAACCGGCGACACACGGCCTCGGAAACCGTTGCTCTCTCCGCTGAGCTACAGGGGTGAAACAATTCGGAAAACGGTACGGAAAACAGAAGAGCCGTCCACCGGTCTCCCCGGTCGGACGGCTCCCTCGCGACACCCGCGATCACGGGTCACGGTGGGGAGCCAGGTCGCCGTTCCCGCAGCTCACACGGGCGCGGCTCGGGCAGCACGCGGGCACGGGGGCCCTGCGCCGGTCGCCGCTCGATGCCCGTCATGACCGCTCCTCGTGTATTCGAAACCCGACACCAACAATGGTGGCCTCATCACCCCGTCGAGTCAATGGTATTTAATCCACCCGACAATGCGGTCGGTTGACACAACCGTTACTCTGACCCCGACCAACCGCGACCGACAACAGGGGACGGATGATCATGCCGCGGCTAACGTTCGAGGAGCCCAGGGGCGGCCCCAGGGCGAAGGCCGCACAGTCCGGTCAGCCCGCTGACCAGGCAAAGGATCCCGGGCAGCAGCCCGACCCCCGGTCACCAGGAGCGCAGGCGCCCGAGCCGGCCGCCCAACCCGCGCCGGCCGACCGTCACGCCGAGCCCGACTTCGCGTGGCTCCGGCCCAGGACCCAGCCCCCTGCCGACTCTCCTGCGACACCGCCCACCCGCCCCGAGCCGTCCGACACGCGGGCCGAGGAGCCCGCACCGGCGGAACAGGCGGACGGATGGCCGGTCGAGGCATCCCGGCTGACCGACGCGCCGGTGGGTCCAGCCGCCGAGGAGCGCCCACGCCCCGTCGAGCTGTCGTTCCGGCGAGCGGGCGCCCCGGTCCGGTGGGTGGAGTCGGACGAGCCGGAAGGTCCGGAGGAGAGCCACTCGTCGACCCTGCTGCCACTCGCGCAGCTCGTCGGGCAGGCGAGACCGCAGACCGCGGCGCCGGTCGACCCGCCGGTCGCGGAGGCCGAACCCGAGGCGAACGAGACAGAGAAGTTCGCGGAGCTGTTCGTCGCCCCGTCCGACGACGAGGACCAGTCCTCCGGCCGCCACCGCCGCTCCGCCACCCGTGACACCGTGCTCGTGGTCCTCAAGGTCGCCACGGTCGCCGTGGCCATCGCGCTCGTCGGTGCCGTCGTGCTGCTCGCCACCTCGGGCGAGGACGACGGTCGGACCAAGGCGCCGTCCGTCCCCCAGATCGCGACCAGTGACGACCGCTCCGCCGCGCCGACCACCACCGACGTCGGCGCGATCGTCGCGCCGGAGGTGCGGTCGCAGACCACCCAGATCGTGCCCCCGCCCGTCACCACGACGACGACCCAGCCGTCGGTGCCGAGCGGACAGCCGAGCAGCCCGCAGAACCAGTTCGTCCGCGTCGGTGACCCGTGTGACACGCAGGGTGCCTATGCGTTCACCGAGCGTTTCGAACCGGTCGTGTGTGACCGCGGTCGCGGCGGGGGCCAGCTCACCTGGCGCCGCGTGTTCAGATAGGTCCAGACCAATCCGCTCGGTGACGAACCCGGTGCGCAAAGCGACGAAATAACCCATTCGGGTGATGGGATTTTGGTCGTTACGGACAATCCAGAGGTCAGGCAAGTTACCAGTTTACGTAAAGCCCCTTGCATACTGGTACCAACCACCGTGATCGCTATTTGACTCACCGTCCGCCGGTGTTTACCGTTCCCGGCGGGTCCGGGACGGCAAGTGCGGTGCCCTTACAACAACCAGTGGGAACGCCGGAAGGAAAGCGGACCGCGGTGAAGATCTCGTCCATCCGGCGGAGCCGGGTCCTGTCTATTCGTACGCGCGTGCTGACGCTGGCACTCGTGCCGAGCATCGTATTCCTGATCGCCGGGGTGTTCGGCGCGGGATATCTGATCTTCGACGCGGCCAAGACCAAGGATTACTACCAGCTCGCGAGCACCGCGCAGGACCAGGCGCTGCCGTTGATCGTCTCGCTGCAGGAGGAGCGCCGCCTCACGCTGCGGCGCCTCGCCAGCTTCGGCACGTTCCAGTCCGACCTCATCCAGCAGCGCGAGACGTCGGACGCCCTGACCAAGCCCGCCGACCAGGCGCTCAGCGAGCTGTCCGACGTCGCCCCGGACCAGGTCAACAAGGCCATCCGCCAGTTCACGAGCCTCATGGGCCAGCTGCCGGAGCTCCGCGCCCGCGTCGACGGCGGCCAGGTGTCGGTCTCCGAGGCGTTCGGCCTCTACAACGACATCATCGACCAGTTCATCCTCGGCGCGAAGGGCCTCGCCCAGTTCACGCCGAACGCCGAGACCGCCTACCTGCAGGGTGTCGTCGCGCCGCTCCTGGCCAGCACGGACCTCATGCAGCGCTCGGACGCCCTCGCCGCGGCCGACCTGGTCGGCGGCGGCCTCACCCAGGCGGACTTCGGCGTCTACCAGAGCCAGGTCGGCTCCTACCACCTGCAGCTCGACCAGACGATCCCGCTGGCGACGCCGGAGGTGCAGGCCCAGTACCGCAAGCTCACCGGCAGCCCGGCGTGGCTGCGCCTGATGTCGGTCGAGGAGTCCCTGCTCCGGGGCGACACCAACATCCCGATCAGCGAGGACCTCTGGCGCGGCGCCGCCTCCGACGTCGGCAAGGCGCTGACCGTGATGCTGCAGGCGCAGAGCCAGCACACGAACGACCTGGCACTGTCCGAGGTCAACGGCACCCTGACCCAGGCGATCCTCGCCGCGGCGATCGTGCTCGCCCTGGTGCTCACGGTGTTCGTGTTCGCACTGCGCCTGTCCAGCCAGCTCATCGAGCGGCTCGTCCGGCTGCGCACCGAGACCCTCGACCTCGCCGAGAACCGCCTGCCCGCGCTGGTGGAGCGGGTCCGCTCGGGTGCGGACGTCCAGGTCGACCAGGCGATCCGGCTGCGCACGTACGGCGGCGACGAGATCGGCGAGGTCGCGAACGCGTTCAACAAGGCACAGCAGACCGCCGTCGCGGCTGCCATCCAGGAGGCCAAGACCCGTGAGGGCACCAACAAGGTGTTCCTCAACATCGCCCACCGCAGCCAGGTCATCGTGCACCGCCAGCTCAAGACGCTGGACGAGGCCGAGCGCAAGCAGGAGGACCCGGAGCAGCTGGAACTGCTGTTCCAGCTCGACCACCTCTCGACCCGCCAGCGGCGCAACGCCGAGAACCTGATCATTCTCGGTGGCGGCCAGCCGGGCAGGCGCTGGCGCAACCCGGTGAGCCTCGCCGAGGTCGTGCGCGGTGCCGCTGCGGAGACCGAGGACTTCGCACGGGTCAAGGCCGCGAAGCTGCCCGCCCGCAAGGTCATCGGCCCGGTCGTCGGCGACCTCGTGCACCTGCTCGCCGAGCTGATCGACAACGCGACCACGTTCTCCCCGCCCGGGTCTCGGGTGGAGGTCCGGGGCAACATCGTCGGTCGCGGCGTGGTCCTGGAAATCGAGGACCAGGGACTCGGTATCGAAGCGGACCGTGTCGACGATCTCAACAACATGCTGGCAAACCCGCCGGACTTCGGGATCATGGCGCTGTCGACCGAACCGCGCCTGGGTCTGTTCGTGGTCGCGCGACTCGCCGCCCGCCACGGCATCGCGGTCACGCTGCGCGAGTCCGCCTACGGCGGCACCAGGGCGATCATCCTCGTCCGCAACGAGCTGCTCGGCCCGGACACCGAGGCGCCGACCGCGCCGGAGGAGCTGAACGGCAACCAGGTGCCGCCGGAGACCCCGGCGGAGCGGACCGACAACCACCTCCCGGTCGTGACGTCCGTCGAGACGCCCGCGCCGGGCACCACGATCAAGCTGTCGATCCCCGGCGCGGTGAACCTGCCGGACCTGCCGCCGCTACCCATGGTCGAGTCGCGGCCCGGCGAGGACCTGTTCCGCCCGCAGAAGCCGGTCGGCGCCGAGCACGAGCCGAGCCAGCCGGTGCGCAGGCCGTCGCCGTCACCGAAGCCGAAGCCCGCGCCGGAGGCCGAGCCGCAGGCGGAACCGGAGCCGCAGGTCGCCGAGACCGAGTCGGACTCGACGCCCCCGCCGCTGCCGAAGCGCCGCCGCGAGACGCCCTCGGCGGAGAAGGCGCTGCCCGCATCGGAGCTGAGCCCCGCCGTCGCCGAGGAACTGGCCCGTCCGGCGCCGCTCGACGCCGACACGCGCCAGTTCCCGCCCGCGCAGCCACTGGTGGCGCAGCAGTCGACACAGACATCGACCCGACCGCCGCTACCGCAGCGCCGCCGCCAGCAGAACCTGGCGCCGCAGCTGCGGGACGACCCGGCACACGCGTGGCCGTCGCCACAGGAGACCTCGGAGCACAATCGAGAGGAGAGCCCGGACCAGGCACGCAGCCGGTTGGCGTCGTTCCAGGCCGGGACTCGCCGCGGTCGGCACGAGCAGGTGTCCGAGGACACGTTGAACGGGAGGAACACTGGCAATGGCCAACACCGCAGTGAATGAGCTCGACTGGTTGCTCGACGAGCTCGTCAAGCGCGTTGCCGGGGTGGACCGTGCCGTCGTGCTCTCCGCGGACGGCCTCCTCATCGGCAGGTCGAGCAACCTCTCGGCCGGCGACGGGGAACACCTGTCCGCGGTCGCGTCCGCCTTCCAGAGCCTCGCGCGGGGCACCGGTCGCCACTTCGGTGGCGGGCAGGTCCGGCAGACACTGGTCGAGATGGACCACGCCTTCCTCTTCGTGACGGCGGCCGGGCACGGCGCGTGCCTCGCGCTGCTCGCCGACGAGCAGGCCGACGTGGGCATGATCGCCTACGAGATGAACATGATGGTCAAGCGCGTCGGTGCCGTGCTCACCGCCAAGCCGAGAGACTTCATGGAGCGTCCGGTGCCATGACCGCCGAAGACGAGGAGTGGTTCGACGACGCCGACGGGTCCCTGGTCCGGCCCTATGCGATGACCGGGGGACGTACCCGGTCGGACACCCTCGGTCTCGACCTGATCACGCTCGTCGTCGCGATGCACTCGGTCACCGAGAGGGACGTCGAACCGGAGTACGAGCGGATCATGAGCGCCTGCCAGTTCCCCATCTCGGTGGTCGAGGTCGCGGCCAAGGTCGACCTGCCGCTACAGGTCGTCAAGGTCCTGCTGTCCGACCTCATCAACCAACGACTCATCATCTTCCGCTCGCCCGTCGCGCCGACGAACGAGCCACCAAGCCAGCATGTCCTACAGGCGGTACTCGATGGCATACGAAAGCTCTGACCAGCCCACGAGAGCGACCAAGATCGTGATCGCCGGCGGCTTCGGAGTCGGCAAGACGACCCTGGTCGGCTCGGTGAGCGAGATCCCGCCGCTGCGCACCGAGGAGCTGATCACGGAGGCGTCCGCGGGCGTCGACGACCTGTCCGGCGTCGAGAGGAAGACCACCACCACGGTCGCGCTGGACTTCGGCCGCATCACCATCAACCCGCAGCTGATCCTCTACCTGTTCGGCACGCCGGGCCAGAACCGCTTCTGGTTCATGTGGGACGAGCTGGCCAGAGGTGCCATCGGCGCGGTCGTGCTGGCCGACACCAGGCGCCTCGACACGTGCTTCGCCGCCGTCGACTTCTTCGAGCGTCGCCAGCTGCCGTTCGTGGTCGCCGTCAACTGCTTCGACACCGCGTACCGCTACGGCACCGAGGAGGTCCGCGGCGCGCTCGACCTCGACGACCACACCCCGGTCCTGCTGTGCGACGCCCGGGAACGCGAGTCGACCAAGCAGGTTCTGATCACCCTGCTCCAGCACGCCATGGCGGAAGCCCGCCTGACCGGCGCACCCAGCTGACCGTCGCTCTCCCCGCTGTTTGACAGCGGCACGCCCACTTCCAGATGATGTCATCATATGGTGTCAACATCTGGAGGGCTCGTGCACGAGATCGACCTGACCGACCCCGCGGTGCTCCGCGACCCGTTCACGGCGTACCAGGGCAGCGGCCGGGTGGTGCGCCTGCACGTGCCCGGCATGCCCATGTGGGCCCTGACCAGTCACGAGGACGCCCGCGCGATGCTGACCGACCCCCGGTTCGCGATCACCTCACGCAGCTTCGCAGGCATTCCGGGGGTGCCGCCCGAGCACGACGAGTACCTCCGCACGATGTCCGAGCTGGACGGCCCGAACCACCTGCGCCTGCGCCGCCTCGCGGCACCGGCCTTCACGGCCCGCCGGGCGCGGGACTTCGGGCCGAGCATCGAGCCGATCGTGGCGCGGCTGCTGTCGGCACCCGTGACGGACCTGGTGGCGGACTTCGCCAGGCCCCTGCCCATGCACGTCATCTGCGAGCTGGTGGGCATCCCCGACGCCGACCGCCCCGACTGGGTGGCGTGGGGCGCGACCGTGGCCGCGATGGACGTCGAGGGTCTGGGGCGGGCGATCCCCGGCATCATCGAGTCGGCGAAGTCGGTGCTGGCGTCGCGGCCGGAACACGGCCTGCTCGCGGACCTGACCACCGAGGACGAGCGCCTGAGCGCCACCGAGCTGGTCACGCTCGTGTGGCAGATCGTCCTGGCAGGCCAGACCCCGGCCAACCTGATCGCGAACGCCGTTGCCGAGCTGTGGACGCGTCCTGACGTCCTCGAGACCCTCCGCGCGATCCCGAGCCTGCTGCCCGGCGCGGTCGACGAGCTGATCCGCTGGTGCGGCCCCCAGTTGCTGACCGTGCCCCGCTACGCCACGACCGACGTGGACCTGTTCGGCACGCCGGTGCCCGCTGGCGAGCCGGTGACCGTCGCGATCGCCGCGGTCAACCGCGATCCCGCCGCCTTCCGCGACCCGAACCGCTTCGACGTCACCCGCCAGGCCGCGACGCATCTCGGGTTCGGCCACGGCCCCCACTTCTGCCTCGGTGCCGCACACGCCCGGGTCCAGACGGAGGTGGCGCTGGCCGGGCTCCTGTCCCGGGGGCTGACTCTGACGTCGAACCCGGACGAACACCGCGCCCCGGACCCGGGAACGTGGCGACTGACCGCGCTACCGGTCACACTGGACCGTTAGTGGAATCACATTCACGTTTGGACAGTTGACCAGACCCGCTGTTGTCCTTGTCGGGCAAGGAAATCCGGCGAGGGCGACGGCCGCGTGCAACTTGCTGATTTCGGCCGGGCTCGTCACTCTAACGGAGCAGTGCGACGGCCGAACACAGAGGAATTTTCCACCCCGACGCCCTGAGTTCGCGTTCATGTCTTGACATACAAGGTCGCTTCCGATTGTCTCCTGATCCGGCGCCCAGGTCGGGATGCACACTCGCGACGCCGGTGTTGACGAAACCTTTCGTGCCTTCAGCAAGCTCGAGTTAGGCGGAATGTCAGATGGGCAGCGGAGCCCCGGAGCCGGAGAGTCGGGTTTCCACCAGATGGCGCATCGACAATTGGAGCCTGCGTACGAAGGTCGCGGCGGTGCTCCTGCTGCCGGCCATCATCGCGCTCGTGCTCGGTGCGGTTCGGGTCCAGACGCGACTGGACGATGCCAACCGGCTGAGCACCATTCGCGACCAGATGGTCGTGCTCAGTGAGTCACTGAAACTCGCCGATCTCGTGGTCGACGAGATGATCACCGCGGTGATCAACGACCGCACCCAGCGGCCCAGGCTGCGTGCCCAGCGCGCGGCCGTCGACCAGCAGGTCGTCAAGGTGCGCGGCGCGGTGGACTTCGCCGAGCTGCCCTCGGAGGTCGACCGGACGCTGAGCGACTCGCTCGGCCGCCTGTCGGCGGTCCGCGTGCAGACCAGCAACGACGTCGGCGACCCGGTCACCGACCTCGCCGCGTACCAGGAGGTCGTCAACGGCCTCACCGAGCTGGTGCCCGGCGTCGTCCAGGCGGCCCAGAGCGGCGACCTCGACGACGTGTCGACGTCCGTGCGCTCCCTGCTGCTGTTACGCAGCTCGCTCGCCGCCGAGGAGGCGCTGATCCGGTTCGCGGGCCTGCCCACGCCGGACCCGCGTTCGATCGCCTCGGCCGCACAGCAGTCCGCCGCGGAGGAGCGTGTGCTCGGCGAGCAGCTGCAGGTCTCGCTGCCCGCCACGATCGGACCCGCGTTCGCCACCGCCACCGAGACGTCCTCGGCCCGCCGCGCCACGCTGCAGGACGCCGTTGTCGACCCGGCGACCATCGACCTGCGCAGCCTCCTGCCGAACGTGCAGACCGAGTCGGCACGCGTGCGCGACCTGTCGACCCAGCTCGTGACCTACCTGTCGGACACGGTCACCGAGCGCACCAACGAGGCCCGCTCCGCCGCGCTGCGCGACACCTCCCTGGTGATCGCCGCGCTGCTGACCGCACTCGCGGCGGCCCTGGTCGTGGCGAGGTCGCTGCTCCAGCCCGTCCGCAGGCTGCGCCAGGCCGCGCTCTTCGCCGCACACGAGCAGCTGCCGAGGACGGTCGAGCGCGTGCGTGCCGGCGAGCCGATCTCGTGGACCTCCGCGCAGTCGGTCCCGGTGCGCTCCACCGAGGAGATCGGCCAGCTGGCCCGCGCGTTCGACGACATGCACGAGCAGGCCATCCGCCTCGCCGCCGAGCAGGCCGACCTGCGCAGGCAGGTCAGCGAGATGTTCATGACGCTGTCCCGCCGCAGCCAGACGCTCGTCGAGTCGCAGCTGGAGGTCATCGAGGGCCTCGAGTCCGAGGAGCAGGACCCGCGCAGGCTCGCCAACCTGTTCCGCCTCGACCACCTCGCGACCCGCCTCCGCCGCAACGGCGAGAACCTCCAGGTCCTCGCGGGCGGCTCCCCGGCCCGCCGCGACAGCGCGCCGGTCTCGGTCGTCGAGCTGCTCCGCGCGGCGACGTCCGAGATCGACGACTACCGCAGGATCACCCTCGCGCACGCGCCGAGCGGGTCGGTCCGCGCGGTCGCCGCGGCCGACGTCGTGCACATCCTCTCCGAGCTGCTGGAGAACGCGACCCGCTACTCGGCGCCGGACCAGAAGGTGGTCCTGTCCGCCGACCGGGGCGCCGACGGCGGCCTGCTGTTCGAGGTGGTCGACGCGGGCCTCGGCATGGCCTCCGACGACATCGCGGCGGCCAACCAGCGGCTCGCGCTCGCCGACTCCGTCGGCCCGGAGACCACCCGCCGCATGGGCCTGTTCGTGGTCGGCCGCCTCGCGGCCCGCCACGGCGTCACGGTGCGGCTGCGCCCCACCTTCGAGCGGGCCTCGCGGGCGGGCATCACCGCCAGCATCCACCTGCCCGGAGCGCTGGTGATCGCGGGGACGACCCCGGAGAACATGATCACCGCGACGGCGAGCAGGCGTGAGCTGGTGGCCGCGGCCAGCCAGGCAGCCCCTGCCGACCCGTCGCCGCAGTGGCCGACCGCCCACCTCGAGGCGCCGCAGGCGGAGCCGTCGTCACAGACGTCCAGCTGGTTCGTCGAGGAGGCCTACGCCGAGGTCGCCCCCGCCCCCAAGAACGGCAACGGCGGGAACGGCACCGACAAGTGGCTCACGCCCGTCGGGACATCGTCGGCACGGTCGCTGCCGAAGCCGAAGGGGGCGCCGCCGAAGGCACCGGCGACGCGCCCAGCAGCCACTACCGCGGCAGGCCTGCCGGTGCGTACACCCGGTGCTGGCCCGCTGCCGGCGGAACGGCCACAGGCCGCCGCCCCTGATACCGGTTTCCGTGATCCGGAGTCGATCCGGAACAACCTGTCGAGGCACTACGACGGCGTCCTCGCCGCACGTCGTGCCCGGGAGGAGCCCGGGCCGGGGACAGATCGAGGGAGTGACTGATTGATGACTGAGGGCACGACGGCTACCGAGCCGTCGTTGGGCTGGCTGGTTTCCGCGTTCACCAAGGAAGTTCCCGGGGTGGCGCACGCGGTACTGGTGTCGGCGGACGGATTGCTGGTCGCGGCCAGCGACGCGTTGCCACGCGACCGCGCCGACCAGATGTCCGCGCTGACCGCCGGGCTGACCAGCCTCACGGTCGGTGCCGCCGAGTTGTTCACGGCGGGCCGGGTCGTCCAGTCGGTGATCGAGATGGAGCACGGGTTCCTGCTGCTCATGAGCGTCGGGGACGGGTCGCACCTCGCGGTGATCGCCGCGGCGGGATGCGACATCGGGCTCGTCGGCTACGAGATGACGCTGCTCGTGGACCGGGTCGGCCGCATGGTCGACACGCCCGCCAGAGGCGCGACAGAGCAGGGTTGAGGATCGACGACGTGAGTGACGTCCACGACAACGGGGCGCCGCCGCCTGCGCTGGCCCGCCCGTACTCGTGGACGGACGGCCGCACACAGCCCAGCGTCGACATCGCGATCGAGGCCCGCGTGGTCACCACGCGGGCGGGCCGGGACATGACGCCCCGGCTGACGAGCGCGTTGTGGACGGTCACACAACTGTGCTTCCAACCGAGGTCCGTCGCCGAGATAGGCGCGTACCTCGCCGTACCACTCGGCGTGGCAAAGGTGCTCGTCGCGGACCTCGTCGCTGAAGGACTGGTGAACGTCGAGGCCACCCTCGCCCACGACGCGGACGACGCGGAGCGGCGCGAGCTTATCGAGAGGGTCCTCAGTGGACTACGGGCAGCCAAGTAGGCGAAAGCGGATCACGTCGGCGAAGATCGTGATCGCCGGTGGTTTCGGGGTGGGCAAGACGACCTTCGTCGGCTCGATGTCCGAGATCACGCCGCTGCGCACCGAGGCGCTGATGACCAGCGCCAGCGTGGGGATCGACGAGCTGGCGCGGATACCGGACAAGCTGGCGACGACCGTGGCCATGGACTTCGGCAGGCTCACCCTGGCCGACGACCTGGTGCTCTACGTGTTCGGCACGCCAGGCCAGCACCGCTTCTGGTTCATGTGGGACGACATCGTGCAGGGCGCCATCGCCGCGGTCGTGCTCGTGGACCCGGAGCGCCTCGCCGACGGCTTCTCGGCGGTCGACTACTTCGAGTCGCGGCGCATGCCGTTCCTGGTCGCCATCAACGAGTTCGAGGGTGCCCGCCGGTTCACCCCGGAGCAGGTCCGCGAGGCGCTCGTGCTCGACGAGCACGTACACATCATCACGTGCGACGCCCGTTCCGCCGAGTCGACGAAACGTGTGCTCATCGCCGCCAGTGAGCATTCACTGTCCACTCTGGATGCCCGCGCGGGCTGAGAGGTTCGGTCATGGTCCACCAATTCGAGATGGGCGTCTGGCTGCTGTTCCTGGCGTACGTCACGTCGGCGGTCGGAGCCACCATCGGCCTCGCGTGCGCCAACCAGGCCCGCGCGGCCACGGGCGGCAGGCGCTTCGGCTGGCTGGCGCTCGCGGCCGTGTCGGTCGGCGGCGTCGCCGTCTGGCTGACGCACTTCATCGGCATGCTCGGCTTCGCGACGCCCGGCCAGCCGATCCGCTACGACGTCCCACGCATCCTGCTGTCGGCGCTGCTCGCGATAGCCGTCGTCTTCGCGGGCCTGCTGGTGTTCGCCGTGGAGCGGCGCTCCGCCCTGTGGCGCCTACTGGCGGCGGGGACCGTCATCGGTCTCGCGATCAACGTCATGCACTACACGGGAATGTGGGCGGTGAACATCAAGGGCGACATCAGCTACAACCCGTTCGTGGTCGTGCTGTCGATCCTCGTCGCGGTGGGTGGCGCGATCGCCGCGCTGTGGTTCACGGTGTCCGCGGAGGGGCTCCCGCAACGCCTGCTGGGCGGCCTGGTCCTGGCGGTGGCGTCGACGGCCATGTACTACCTCGGCATGGCCGCGATCGACGTCCGGCTGGACGAGAACGCGCCGGACCCGGCAGGCGTGGAGGTGTTCAGCTTCCTGTTCCCGGTCTTCATCCTGGCGGCGGCCGCCCTGGCGGTGCCCATCGTGGCGCTCCTGACGACGCCGAGGGAGGACGACCTCGCCGAGGACGGCAGTGCCCTGGTGGCGTCGGTCCAGTAGGCGGTGTGTGGGTCGCCACCATGGCAGACGGTGGCGATATGGGATAGGAACGGGCTCATGACCGACACACCGCTGTGGAGTCCGGACCCGGCAAGGGCAGACGCGAGCAGGATGGCGGCGTTCCGTGGCTGGCTGGCCACGGAGCGGGGCGTCGAGGTGGCCGACTACCAGGAACTGTGGGAGTGGTCCACACGGGAGCTGGAGGCGTTCTGGGGCGCGCTGGCGGAGTTCCTGGGTGTGCGTTTCCACGCGGACTACGAGCGTGTCCTGGGCTCGACGGCCATGCCGGGCGCGGAGTGGTTCCCGGGCAGCACCCTGAACTACGCGGAACACGCCCTGTCGGTGGGCAGGGACGACGACGTGGCGGTGATCTTCGAACGCGAGGACGGCCTGTCGACGACCCGGACCTACGCCGAGCTGCGTGCGGAGGTCGCCTCGGTGCGCGCGGCACTGGTGGAGGTGGGCGTCCAGCGGGGTGACCGGGTCGTGGCGCTCGCTCCGAACATGCCGAGGACGCTGGTGGCCTTCCTGGCGGCGGCGAGCCTCGGCGCGACGTGGTCGTCGTGCTCCCCGGACTTCGGCGTGCGGGCGGTGGCCGACCGCTTCACCCAGATCGAGCCGGTCGTGCTGTTCGCGGTGGACGGCTACGTGTACAACGGCCGAGAGTTCGACGTCAGGCCCACGATAGCGGCACTCCAGAGTGAGATCCCGTCACTGAGGGCAACGGTCCTGATCGACTACCTGACCGATGCGACGGCCCCGGACACGATCCCGTGGTCGGAGTTCCAGCGCGAGGGCGAACTGGCCTTCGACCCGGTGCCGTTCGACCACCCACTGTGGGTGCTGTACTCGTCCGGGACGACGGGCCTGCCGAAGGGGATAGTCCAGGGCCACGGCGGGATCGTCGTAGAGCACCTGAAGATGCTGGCGCTGCATTCGGACTTCGGCCCGGGTGACCGTTTCTTCTGGTTCACCACCACGGGCTGGATGATGTGGAACTACCTGGTCTCGGCGCTGCTGGTGGGCGCGACGGCGGTGATGTACGACGGCAGCCCGGCACACCCCGACATGGGCGCGCTGTGGCGCCTGGCCGCCCAGCACAAGGTGACGTACTTCGGCACGTCGGCCCCGTACATCCAGTCGTGCCTGAAAGCGCACCTGACACCCGCGAGGGACCACGACCTCTCGTCGCTGCGAGCACTCGGCTCGACAGGCGCCCCCCTGAGCGAGGAGGGCTTCCAGTGGATAGCGGACGAGATTGGCTCGGACGTGCAGATCTGCTCGGTGTCGGGTGGCACGGACCTGTGCACGGCCTTCGTGGGCTCGGCCCCGGACGTGCCCGTCTGGCGGGGCGAGCTGTCCTGCAGGACGCTGGGAGCGGCCGTCGAGTCCTGGTCCCCGGAGGGAAAACCCCTGGTGGACGAGGTGGGCGAGCTGGTCATCACGAAGCCGATGCCGTCGATGCCCCTGTACCTGTGGGCGGACGAGGACGGCTCGAAGATGCGGGAGTCCTACTTCGAGCCCTACCCGGGGGTGTGGCGCCACGGCGACTGGATCCGCATCACCCCCAGGGGCTCGGCAGTGATCTACGGCCGCTCCGACTCGACCCTGAACCGAGGCGGTGTGCGCATGGGCACGAGCGAGTTCTACCGGGTGGTGGAGGCGTTCGACGAGGTGGCGGACTCGCTGGTCATAGACACGTCAGCGGATCGTGAGGGCGAACTGGTGTGCTTCCTGGTGCTGGCGGACGGGGTGGCGCTGGAGGAGGTGGAGCCGGCGCTGAGGAAGGCGCTGAGGTCGGCGCTGTCCCCGAGGCACGTCCCGGACAGGTTCGTGGTGATAGCCGAGGTACCGAGGACGCTGAACGGCAAGAAGTGCGAGGTCCCGGTGAAGAAGATCCTCGCGGGCGTGCCCCCGGAGCAGGCCGTGAGCAGGGACGCCCTGGCCAACCCGGCAGCGCTGGAGGCCTTCCTCCCGAGCTAGAGCCCCCCAGTGTGGTCCCCGGAGAACCGCGTGTGTAGTCTCTTCGACGAGCGGTCTCCGGGGAGGCTTCGCCTAGTCTGGTCTATGGCGCCGCACTGCTAATGCGGTTGGGGGCAACCCCTCCCGGGTTCAAATCCCGGAGCCTCCGCCACAACTGAACATGCGCCCGTAGCTCAACGGATAGAGCATCTGACTACGGATCAGAAGGTTAGGGGTTCGAATCCCTTCGGGCGCGCTCGTTGCTATGGTTGAGGCAACCGTGGGGCCGGACTTTCGAGTCCGGCCCCTCATTTTACTCACCCAGAATCACGCTGTTCGGCGATCGATCCTCCATTGCCGATAGTGATCACACTCCCAGTGCTGCGAACACGACCGAGGCCACAACAGCGAATACCACCAGCACGAGCGCGATCCACACACGTTCGACGGAGTGGCGCCGCCTGCCGGCGACCAGCGCGCCTATCGCGAACCCGCCGGCAGCCATCAACGGCACCCCGACCACGACTCCCTCCAGCGTGGAACTGTTAGTGATCACGTAGGCCGCGAACAGCGGTCCACCCCCCGCGGTGATCACGGCCACGCGGTTCCGGAGCGGCCCCCACACGTCATCGTTCACCGCATCCTCCAATGGGGCGACAAAGCCGCACAACCAAGTCGATTCCTCCCGCCGTGCCCCACGCGTTGTGCGAACCTAACACCGCGACACGACTGAACAGGGGGAACCGTGGGCTTCTTCGTCCGGCCGGAGGCGCTTGACAGCTACGCCAAACTCGTCGAACGCAACGGGATCAACCTGTCGCTGACCAACGTCCACCTCGGTGGCGAATCACGGTTGGAGAACACCGACGGGGTGTGGATCCAGCACCTGCTCGACGCGCATACAGAGACCGTCGACCGGATACTGACCAGTTTGGCCCAGGGCTTCAATCAGATGGGCGCGAGCGCCGACGAACTCGCTCGCACAGCCTCGTACTACCGCTCGGTTGACCAGACCCAGGCGGCACGTCTGGATGCCACCTTCGTCGCATCGCCCCGCCCGCCGCTTGGCGCGCCAGGGCCGGTGTCGACGCAGCGGCCCGGTGAACAGGGGCCGACCGAGGCGATCGCCGGCGACGACATTCGTAACCCGCTGACTCACCTGACCGAACCGGGCGACCCATCCGACTTCAGTGATCCGTTGGCCCTGTTCAACACCTTGGGTGACTACCCCAGCCCTACGTGGTGGATCAACCAGGTGCTCGACGACACCATCGGTGTGAACCCCATGGAGTACGTCAACCAGCTCGTCATCGGTGACTGGAAGGGCTTCGCGCGGTGCGGGACCATGTGGGCCCAACTCGCCGGCGCGGCTGATGACATCGGTGACAACCTGGACAACGGGCTGCGCTGGCTGGCCGCCGACTGGCAGGGCAAAGCCGGCGATGCGGCGACCTACTATTTCGACTATGCCGGCAAGGCGTTGCACAGCCATGCCGATGTGTTTCGTGTGCTGCACAACAAGTACGTGGACATTGCTCGACACGTGTGGCTGTGTTCGAAGACGCTTGCCGACATCATCAAGGCCATCATGGACACGGCTTTCGTGGCCGGGCTCGCCGTGCTGGCCGGTACGTCTCTCTCCTGGACCGGAGTCGGTGCCGGTATCTCTTGGAGTGTCGCGGCTTGGGAGTGTTCGCAGATCCTGAAGCTGTGGGGCGAGGCAACCGCCGCGATCTCCGAGATCCAAATGGCGATCACCGGCTTCGTCGGAATGGCCACCTCGCCCGACGGAGTCACTCTGCGGGAGATCACCCCGCTGCCGATGCCCGTCGTGGACTACGACCACCCGGGGGTCGCGCCCGAACCGGCCCGGCCCCGACAGAAGGGAGAGCTGTGAGCACACGCCCGTTCGACCCGATGGCCGACCTTTCCCTCTCTCCCGTACACAAGGCCGCCGCGCGCAGGCAACTGGACCTTCTCGCCGAGCAAACCCGCCACCCCGAGTTGCGTGACTTGGCGCGCGACGTGTTGTCCGGCCGGCTGAGCCTGCGTGGCGCGCTGGTCGACCCGCGGGCCACCGCGGTACTCGACCAGCAGGTCGGCCAGTTCACCGCCTGGTACCACGAACTGTCGGCCGGCGAGCAGGCCGAGCACGAGCGCCAAGCCGAGCAGTTCGCCGAGGATGCCAGACAGGAGGCCGCCGCCCCCGACCCTCGGCCGTTGCGCTCCCGGCCACGTCCGGACAGCGAGGGCGACTGGGAGGAGCCGCGTCCTATCCTCAGAAAGAGGCGGCGATGAGCCGACTGGTACTCGGGGTGGTAGTCCTGCTCGTCGCGGCGGGCTGCGCGCGCACGCCGGCAGACACACCAACGCCACCTACTACCGCCGAGGTCCGGCCGTCGCCCGGCGCGACGGAATGGATGGCGAACCTCTGCGCCGCCGCTACCGATCTACGTACCGGCTTGTGGACCAGCGCCAAGGACACCGAGCCGCTACGTCAACGGCTGCGCGACCAACTCGGCACCGCCGCTGACGAGGTAGACGCAACGCTCTCCGAACTGGCGGCCATCGCAGCCGCACCGGTCGACGGAGGGGACATGGCCGTCACTCAATTCGGCAACGAACTGACTGACCTCCGGGACGCGCTGGTCCGCGGCCGCGACGAACTGGACGCACTGCCTACGGACGCCAGCGACGAGCGGCTCGGGCAGGTAGTCGGCAAGGTGTGGCCGGATGCCGCTGCCCGGGCGGCAGACCCCTTCGCAGGAGTCAAGGTGTCCGACGCGATGCGGGACGCCGCCACCGGATTCGACTGCGCTCCGTTCTCCTTCTGACGCCGTTCACGAACCAATCGCTTCGACCGTGAACCGGGCCGATGGCCTCAAAAAACCGCTCGCCGCCGGACCGGCCCACCCGCGACGGTGACAGCGCCATTCGGCACCGGAGCGTGTCATTGTTTGATGGCATCCCACCGATAGGGTGGCAGGTCGTGCGGAAAGGTCAGTGGGGTCTGTTGGGAATTCCGATGAGGACTTCCTTGCCCAGGTACTCCTTGATCAGGTAGGTCAGCTTCTCGCCGTCGATCAGTTCCATGCGGCCGTGTTCTCGGGCTTTCTGGAGACAGCCGGAGGCGAACCAGGACGTGGTGATGAGGATGCCCCAGCCGGCCTTCTTCTCCTCCATCGCGCCGGCCAGTTCCCGGACGTGGTTGACACCGACCACCCCGCTGTAGCGTTTCGCCTGCACGATGCTCAGCCCGCCCATCAGTGCCTTTCGCTGGACGATGACCGCGTCCACGCCGTCGTCCTTGCTCTGTTGGGTTGTCCAGCCCTCCGCGCCCTGGGCCTCGAAGATCTGGCGTACCAGGTGCTCGAAGTTCGTCGGGGACATCTCCATCAGGTCCGGCCGGGAATCCAGCGTCGCCACCGCGTCGAAGCCTTCGACGAACTTGTACTTGCTCAGGTCGAAATCCAGGATCGGCTCGATCGGTTCGAGCGCGTAGGGGTGGTTCGACACGATCGCCTTCAGGTGTTTCACGCAGGCTTCGGGTGTGACCTTGCTGAGGTTGTCGTCCTTCGGAAAGGTGTCGCGCTCGACGTTCATACTGATGAGGCAGGGGTATTCCTGTTCACCGGTGGCGGGGTTGATGGCATGGGTGTGTCCGTTCAGCCCGACCGACTGGAGCTTGGGGTCACTGTCGAACAGGTCCCGTGCACACAGCAGCGCCACCTGGCTGATGACCTTCCGGTACAGCGACTCGACCTCCGTACGCGGCCGTGCCGCCGACCGCTCCTCGTCCTTGGTGGTCAGGTACTTGTAGGAGGACACAGTGGGCACCGTGTCGTGGGGCGGCAGCTCGATCTGGACGACAGCCTGCTCCGCTCGCGGATTGAAGATGACGTCCACTTTCCTGGGGAAGTCCGCAGGCAGCGAAACCCGCGTGAGCACCTGCTTGAGGTAGGTCTCGATGGCTGCCTTGTCGCGGTCGGCGATGGCTCGGACGTACGCGTTGGCGCTCGCCACGCGGTCTCGCCACTTCTGCTCGTCCGCATTGATCCGGTCGGTGTGTTCACTGCACAGAGCCCTCACGCGGCGCTGGCGTTCGGCTTCCTGCCGGACCGCCTCCTGGACTGCTTCGTCGTACTGGACGCGGGCTGCGGCCTCGGTTCGCTCGTAGCGGGTCGTGCCGCCCAGCATCCTCGCGATCGTGCCAGGGAGCCGGGGTGCGAACCTGTCCCACGTCGGCGTCGGCACGGGATTCGCCAGCGGTCCGAGGCGCAGCGGCTCGGCCTTGGGGCGCGGCACCTGCGCGAGAATGTCTATGCGTGCCGTTCTGTGCAGTCCGCTCACCAGAATTGCGGAAAGCTGGGCCACCCGTTGTTCCAGCTGGGCGTTCTTGTTGTCGACCTCGGCTTGGCGGGAGTCGCGGTACTGCTGTTTCCGTTCCTTCTCCGCAGCCGCCTTTGCTCGTTCGGCCTCTCTGCGGCGCCGTTCGGCTTCCCGGGCCTGTGCTTGCTGCTGCCGTTCCCATTCCTGCCGCCCACCTCGACTCGTGGCCATGTCCGGTCCTTTCGCGTTTCCATCAGGTGACGATGTCGACGTTGGTAGCTCGGTTACCGATGGTATTCAGATAGCCCCGGACGGACGACGCGTTACGCGTACTCCGTCCGTGTGAAGCTTGAAGGCCTGCCCCGTGGGGGCCTCTCGTGACCACGACAGAAGCAGTAGGACACGGCATGGCATCGATCGGCGCGAAGGTGCAACACGGCCCGACGGATCAGCGACTGCGGCGAAGTACTGCTGACTTCTGTGGGGATGGTGGATTGTGTCTGTTGGTTACGCGGTCGTCGATGTCGAGACCACGGGGTTGTTCGCCGGGCGGTGGCACAACCGGATCGCCGAGGTCGCGGTCGTGCATGTCGGCCGGGACGGGAATGTCACCGGGGAATGGAGCACGCTGGTCAACCCGGAACGGGATCTCGGACCACAGCACATTCACGGGATTCGCGCCGGAGACGTCCTGACGGCGCCCAGGTTCGCCGATATCGCCGGGGATTTGGCGCCGCTTCTCGCCGGCCGCGTGGTCGTGGCCCACAACCTCGGGTTCGACCTGCGATTTCTCCGTTACGAGTTCGAGCGGCTCGGGTTCTCGGTCCCGCTGGACGTCGAGTTCGGACTGTGCACAATGGCGATGTCCGAGCGCTATCTCGCGGGTTCGTCGCGGTCGCTGTCCGCGTGTTGTGCCGCGGCCGGAGTCCGTCAGGGGACCGCGCACTCCGCACTGCACGACGCCCGGGCCGCCGCCGGGCTCCTCGGGTGCTTCGTCCGGGTCGCCGGGCAGCCGGAGCCCTGGGACGCACTGTTCGGCGGCGGCCTGCTCTGGCCGGGGATCCCGCCCGGCTGTGGGCGTACGCGGCGGCGGGGCACCATCGACGCCCAGCCCACCTCCTTCCTCTCCCGGCTCGTCGACCGGCTTCCCCGCATCCCTGACATGCCGCACGCCGACGAGTACCTCGCCGTGCTCGACCAGGCGCTTCTCGACCGGCACCTCTCGATCAGCGAGCAGGACGCCCTTCTGGAACTGGCCGAGTCGCTCAAGCTCTCGTTCGACGCGGCCATGGCCCTGCACCGGCGGTACCTGGTGGCGTTGGCCCAGGTCGCCTGGGCCGACGGCCTGGTGACCGACGGCGAGCGGCTGGACCTGGTGCGGGTGGCGGAGCTGCTGGGGCTCTCGGCCGACGACGTCACGGTCGCGCTCGATGCTGGTCGGAACCACCAGGAGGCACCTCGGCTGGGCCAGTTCCGGCTGCGGCGCGGCGACACCGTCGCGTTCACCGGGCAGCTGAGCGGGTCGCGTGAGGAGTGGGAACGCCAGGCGCTCGCGATCGGACTGGTCGTCACGCCGGGTGGGGTGACCAGGCGGACCCGGCTGCTCGTCGCCGCGGATCCCGACTCGCTGTCCGGCAAGGCCGACAAGGCGCGGCGGTACGGGATTCCCATCGTCACCGAGGAGGCCTTCGCGGGGCTTCTCGAGCGGATGGACGACTGAACCGGGCGGTACTTGTCAGGTCCTGGACGAACTGGTCCCGGCGTCCTGCCAGGCGTCCTTTGGCGGGGGGAGACGGCTGCCGCGCGTGGTTCACTTGCGGCTGTGTGTGATGAGTGGACCGGGCGTGGGTGGACTGCCCTCGCGTCCGAGGAACTGTTCGCTTCCAAGTGGTTCGAGGTGCGGCGGGACGACGCCCTGCGGCCGGACGGGTCGCGGGGCGTCTACGACCACGTGGTGGCCCCGCCCGCGGTGACCGTGCTCGCCGTCGACGAGCGGCGGCTCGCCGCCGTCACGCGGCAGTGGATCTACACCCACCGGGAGCCCCAGTGGCGGCTGCCCGCCGGGCGGGTGGACGACGGCGACGGGGCGCCCGAGGCCGCCGCGCGTCGTGAGCTGGCCGAGGAGACCGGGTTCGCCGCCGCCGACTGGGCCGGGCTCGGCGCCATCAACTGCGCCGACTCCCTGAGCAACCACCGGGACCACGCCTTCTTCGCCACCGGGCTCACCGACGAGGGTATCCGGCAGCTCGAACCCGGCGAGGCCGATCTCCAGGTGCACTGGGTGCCGGTCGGCCAGGTCCTCGAGATGGTGCTCGACGGGAAGCTGCCGCATGCGGGGAGCACTTTCGCGGTGCTCACCGCCAGGGTGCGGGGGCTCATCTAACCGGGGTGTTTCCCGTTTCCCTTTCTATTGGGAAACGGTCACTATATTGTCCGCGGATATCCTCGCGATGAATTCTCTTGGTAGGCGCGACACGGCGCCGGAACCAATACCAGGAGGAAATCATGTCGAGGTCTCGTGCTGCCGTTTTCACGGCGCGTGCCGCGGCGTTCGCCGGTGCGGCCGCCGTCGTGATCGCCATCCCGCTGCTCGGCACCAGCACCACCTCGGGCGCGGACCCCAACCAGCCGCCGCCCACGACCACCACGACCTACACGACCAACGGGCACGAGTGGATCGGCTGAGGGGATTCTCGGCGCCGGGGCGAATGGCCCCGGCGCCGAGAACGCCATCCGAGACATTGCCAAACGGATTGCGGCAATGGTGTACTCCCGGGGAGAGCTCGACTGGGGAGGCGCCGATGGAGCCGACGTTCGGCGAATTGTTACGCAGATATCGCCTCGACGCTGGAATCTCACTCGGGGAGCTGGCCCGCCGCATCAACTACAGCAAGGCGCACGTCAGCAAGATCGAGAACGGTCACAAGCGGGCGAACGCCATGTTCGCCAAGCAGTGCGACCGCGCGCTCGGCACGGACGGCAGGCTCGCCGCCGTGGTCCCGCCGAGGACCCGCGCCGCCTCGGCACCCGAGCCTCCCGACGACGTGTGGGTCATCGAGCTGGACCAGGGTTCCCTGCGGTTCACCGAGCTGCCGCGCCGCCAGGTACTCGCGGGTGCGGGCGCCCTGCTCGGCTTCGCGGGCACCCGCAACACCCGCCCGGTCATCGACCCCGTGACCTTCTCCGCCCTGCGGACCTCCTTCGACCAGTTCCGCACCCTCGGCACGATGACCAGCCCGTCGGTCGTCCTCGCCCAGGTCATCGCGCACGTCCACACCCTGCGCACGCTCGCCGCCGAGAACCCGGAGCCGATGCGGACCGACCTCATGCTGCTCGCCTCGCGGGTCGCGGAGTACGCGGGCTGGATGAGCCAGGAGGCCGGCGACGACAGCGGCGCCACGCGCTGGACCGACTGGTCTGCCCGGCTCGCGGGCGACCTCGACCCGCACCTCGCCAGCTTCGCGCTGTTCCGGCACGCCGAGATCGCGCTCTACCGCAACGACGCCCACCAGACCGTCGAGCTCGCCCGCCGTGCGCAGGAGGACACCACCGCCGACCCACGCATCCTCGGCCTGGCCGCCCGGTGTGAGGCACAGGGGCACGCGCTGGCCGGCGACGTCCGCGGCTTCGAGGAGGCCCTCGACCGCGCGGCCACCCTCCTCGCCCTGCCGCAGCACACCAGTGGGCCGGTGCTCGGCTCGGCCAGCGTGGCGAACCAGATCGCGCTGGCACGGGCCTGGGCACTCTACGAGCTCGGCCGTCCCGGCGACGCCGCCGCGCTGCTCGACCAGCAGATGGCCGGCATCCCGGAGACCGCGCGCCGCGCCCGTGCCAGGTTCGGCGTGCGCCGCGCACTCGCCCACGCCCAGCACGGTGACGTCGACCAGGCCTGTGTGGCCACCCGTGAGGTCATGTCCGACATCGCCCAGGTCGACTCGGCGACCGTCCGGATCGACCTGCGCGAGCTGTCCCGCACCCTCGGCCGCTGGCACAGCCACCGGCCGGCAGGCGAGCTGCGTCAGGAACTGGTCTCGATGCTGCGCTGACAGTCGCAGGTGAACCCGGCCAGCGTGGTCGCGATCGTGTCCGCCTCCGGCAGCCCGAGGTCGGTGAACTCGGTGAGCGCGTCCCGCCAGTGGACCGGCGTGTGCTGGCCGGTCGCGTGGAGCACCGTCGCGATGCGGTGGTTCGCGCGTGCCCGCTGTACCCGCTCGCCCATGCCCGCCGACATGTCGAGGGCGGCGCGGTAGGCGTGCAGGGCGGCGCGGTCGTCGCCCGCGGCCCACGCGGTCTCGCCTCGGTCGAGGTAGAGCTGGGTGCGGAGGTTGGGGTCGACGACCGTGTCCGCGACCGTGCGTGCCCGCTGCTGGTAGGTGGCGGCCTGGTCGAGGTCGCCCACGAGGCGGTGGGTGTTGCCGATGTTGTTGAGCGCGTAGGCCTCGCAGGCGCGGTCACCGGTCTCGATGGCGATGGCGCGGGCCTCGGCGTGGTTGGCGAACGCCTCGTCGAGCCTGCCGAGCCGCTGCCGGACGGTGCCGAGGTTGTCCAGCGCGTGTGCGAGGCCGGCCTTGTTGCCGACCCTGCGCAACAGGTCGACGGCGGCCAGGTGGTTGCGTTCCGCGGTGTCCGGGTCCCCGCGGAACTCGTTCAGGACGCCGAGCAGGTCGAGCGTGTTGGCCTGGCCGCGCTCGTCGTCGATGCGTCGGTACCGGTCCAGTGCGGTCTCGTAGTGCTCGGCCGCGCCCGCGAGGTCGCCGAGGCCGCGTGCGGTCATCGCGATGGCGGACAGCGTGTTCGCCTCGCCCCGGACGTCGCCCAGTTCGACCCACAGCTCGAGTGCCTGCCTGGCGAGGCCGAGCGCCTCGGTCAACGCCCCCGAACGCCAGCGCGCGCCGGACAGGCGAAGCCACACGTGGGCGAGGCCGCTGATGTTGGCCGAGCCTTCGAGGACGGTCGCCGCGGTCTGCAACGTCTCGGTCCAGTCGCGCAGATGTCCACGCATGTACAGGTATCGCCACAACAGCACGGCCAGCTGCCAGGTGTGTTCCGGGCGGTCGTGCCTGGCGGCGTAGTGCACCGCGGCGACGAGGTTGCCGCGTTCGGTGTCCAGCCACGCCTTCGCGGCCGGTTCGCCCGCGAACGTCGGCGCCACGGGACTGGTCGCGGACACCTTGGGCTGCCCGTCGAGGTCGAACGGGAACATCGCGGCGACCGCCGACGCCGTGCCCGCCAGGTAGAAGTCGAGCAGCCGGTCGACGGCCTCGACCGGGTCGTCGGGTGGGTGTGCGGCGAGGACGTAGTCGCGCAACGGGTCGAGCATCTGGAACCGCTCGGGGGCGGCCTCCTCCAGCAGGCTCATCCGGTGCAGGTCGTCGAGCAGCCCCCGGGCCCGTGGCACGCCCATGAGCGCGGCGGCGCCCGGCGCGGACAGGTCAGGACCGGGGGTCAGGGCGAAGAAACGGAACAGGGTGCGTTGGGCGTCGGTCAGCTGGTCGTAGGAGACCGTGCAGGCCATGTAGGCCGCCTCGCTGAACGGGGTGTCCGGGCCGACCGGCGACGCCTCGCGCAGCAGCTCGACCAGGTGCGCGAGCGGCCACTTCAGATGGCGGCGGAACTGGGCGGCGGCCAGGTGGATCAGCAGCGGCACGTAACCGCACAGCCGCACGACCTCCCGGACCTTGTCGGGGTGGCCGTGCACGCGCTCCTGGCGGACGAGCTGGCGGAACAGATCGACGGCCTCGTGCGGGGGCAGCGGTTCGAGGCGGATGTGGTCGGTCGGCACCAGCGCGCCCTGCTCACGGCTGGTGACCAGCGTGAACATGGCGCCGAGCAGCGGTTCGACCTGTTCCTCGGACGCCGCGTTGTCCAGCACCACCAGCGTCCTGGACTCCGCCACGGTGTTGCGGAACAGCTCCGCGCGGGCCGAGGTGCTCTGCGGGATGGCCTCCGGCGGGACACCGAGGTCGGTGAGCAGCCGCTCCAGCGCCGCGTCGGGCGTGGCGGGTGCGACGTTCGGCGTGAAGCCCGTGAGGTCGACGAACAACCGTCCGTCGGGGAACACGTCGGCCATGCGGTGCGCGGCGCTCACCGCCAGCGCGGTCTTGCCGACGCCGGGCATGCCGCTGATCCACAGCACTGCGGGCCCGTCCTCGACCGCCGTGCGCGCCACCGAGTCGAGCAGTGCCAACTCGTCCGCGCGGCCGGTGAACCGCACGGGCCGCAGCGGCAGCGAGCTGAGCCGGTCGCCGTACTGGGCGAGCCGCATCATCTCCCGCAGGTCGCGGGAGACCTCCATGCCCTGCTCGTCCAACGTCTCCCGCGTCTGGTGGTACACCTCGACCGCACGCACGTGGTCGCCTGCCGCCACCAGCGCACGCATCAACGGCACGGCGAGTCGTTGCTGTGAACGGTCCTCCTGCCACACCAGACGAAGGCGGTCACGGATCTCCCGGTGCCGCCCCGCCGCCAGCTCGAGGTGGGCCAGGTCCACGAGCGCGTCCACCCGCAGATCCTCCGACGGCGCCATCGACGGGCCGCCGACCCGGTCGATGTCGATATCGGACAGAAACGGACCTCGCCAAAGATTCAGCGCTGTATAAAAAAGCTTTGGGTCGTTGGATAACCGCGCCTGTTCGGACAAACGGGTGAACCTCGTGCGGTCGATCAGGTTCTCGTCGACGCGAAGCACGTAGCCCGTCGGGACTTTGTCGATCTCGACTTCCGGCGCGTCGGCGAAAACCTTCTTCAACCTGGCGATGTAGCTCGTGACCAGGTCGGATCTCGGCGACTTCTGGCCACGCCACACGTTGTCCTGCAGGTACTCCTTGGTGACGGCGTGGTTGGCGTGCAGCAGCAGGATCACCAGCACCAGCCGCTGTTGGTGGTCACCCGGTTCGAGCTGTTCGCCCTGGTGCCAGACCTCGAACGGGCCGAACATCCTGAAGTCCATGTCTGATCCAGATCTGGTGCGTGCCGGCACGTCATCCTCCCGGTGGGAGGAGACAAAGAATGCCAGAACAAATCTTGCCGTTCTACGTCGTGTGTGACCAGTCGTATTCAATGGCCGATCACCTCGACGCACTGAACGACGGCTTGGCGCAGCTGCACGCGGCGGTCGGAACCGATCCAGTGGTAGCCGACATTACCCGCCTGTGTCTCATCGGGTTCTCCGGAACCGCGACGGTGCTCCAGCCGTTGTGCAGGCCGAGTGACGTCGTCGGGCTGAGCGGCCTGGCCACGGAGGCGGCCACCAGCTTCGGCGAGGCGTTCCGTGTGTTGCGTGACACCATCGAACGCGACGTCGACACGCTGAAGGCCGCCTCGCACAAGGTGTTCCGGCCCGCCGTGTTCTTCCTGTCCGACGGGCACCCGACCGACCCGGCGACCTGGCCCGCGGAGTACGAGCGGCTGGTCGACCCGGACTGGCCCGCCCGGCCGAACATCATCGCGTTCGGCATCGGCGACGCGGACGCGCCGACCATCGGCCGGATCGGGACCTTCCAGGCGTTCATGAGCCACGGCGGCGTCAGCCCGGCCTCGGCACTCCACGGCTTCGCGCGGGCGCTGACCACCTCGGTGGTGCGGTCCAACGACGACGGCGAGATGGCACTGCGCCTGCCGTCCCGCATCGAGGGCTTCACCACGTTGCGGATCGATGCGCTGTGATGACCGTGGACCAGACGTGGGGAGACGGCGGCGTCTTCAGGCCGAGGGAGCTGGGACCGCCGTCGCGTGCCGCCGGGCAGCCGTGGCGGCTCGACGCCGTCGCGGACGTGCCGGACACGGTGATCGAGGCGGGCAGGGTCGGCGCGCTGGAGATCAGGGCCGCGTCCACCAGGGGTGCCGCCCACCGCGCGAGGGGCGAGGTGCGGCAGGACGCCGTCGGGGTCACCGATCTCGGCGGGCGCTACGTGCTCGCGGCGGTCGCGGACGGGGTGGGCGACGCGTCGCACGCACACCGGGGCGCGCAGCTGGCCGTCCGGCACGCGCTCGGCTACCTGACGTGGGCGCTGCCCGGCTCGGACCTCGACGTGGTCGACATGGTCGGTGCCGTGCGTGCCGCCGAACGGGCGGTGCGGGAGGCGGGGCCGGCACCGGAGTGCCGGGCGACCACGCTCACGGTCGCGGCCATCGAGCTGGGCTGGGCCGGGCAGGGCCACCGGTACCGGGCGGTCCGCGTCGGGGACAGCCCGGCACTGGTGCTGAGCGGCGGTGTGTTCCTGCCGCTGTTCACCAGGCGGGCGCAGGTGGACGACCGCCTCCCGTCGCCGAAGGGGCCGCCGGACGGTGTGCGGGGCGTGCTGCGGACGGGGGAGGCGCTGGTGCTCGCGACGAGCGGGCTCGGCGCGCCCGTGCGGGACATGGCCGTCGGCGCCTACCTCGCGCAGGCGTGGGCGGAGCCGCCGGGCCCGGTCGCCTACCTGCACCACCTGCAGTTCGACCTGCGCAGCTTCGACGACGACCGGACAGCGGCGGTGATCTGGGCATGACGATCCGGGAAGGGCGGGCCTGCCGTGACTGATGTGGCACTCGCCGACCTGCCCGCCGCCGCCAAGATCGCCCACGGCGGTCAGGGCACGGTGTTCCGGCTGGTGGACGGCACGCTGCTGAAGCTCTACCACCCGGGCGTGGCGGTGCTGTCCGACGAGTTGCGGCGCCTGATCGACCTGCCGGGCGGGCGGGGGGACCTGTCCGGCGCGCCGGTCGCGTGGCCGAGCGGACGGGTCTTCGACGGGGGCCGGTGCGTGGGGACGCTCATGCCGGAGGTGCCCGACCGGTTCGCGACGTCGCTCGCGGGGCGGCGGCGCCTGCTGGAGCTGCAGTTCCTGCTGTACCCGAGGCGCGCCATGTGGGCGGACCTGCGGCTGCCGACCGGAAGGGAACGGCGGCGGATCGCGGCCGCGTACGTGGAGCTGTTCAGGGTGCTGCACCGCAACGGCGTGGTGATCGGCGACGTGTCCATGCGCAACCTGCTGTGGACGGTCGCAGGGGGGCCGTCGGTGTTCGCCATCGACTGCGACGGGTTCCGGCTGAAGGGGCGGCCACCCGCGGTGCGGACGGTGGACACGGCCGGCTGGTCGGACCCGGCGCGGCCGGCGGAGGTCTCGGTGGACACCGACCGGTACAAGCTCGCGCTCGTCACGTTGCGGGTGCTGCTCGGCGACCACGAGGTGACACCGGAGGACGTGTACCGCGAGGAGTCCCACCGGCGGGTGCTCGGCCAGGACCTCACGGCGCTGGCCAGGTACGCGGTGCGCCCCGGCCGAAGGCCCGCGGCGGAATGCTGGCTCGGCGCGCTGGGCGCGGAATCATGACGCGCGACGCGGTCCGGGGGGCCGGCCACGTCACGCGTTTCCCGTTTCCGACTGTCGGTGGCGAGGGGCAACCGATATCGCGCCACGATTTCCCGAGTCATGCTGTATTCACTCGGAAAATCTGTGGAGGCTCTGATGAGAATCCTGGTCTCAGCCGCCGGAATATTGAGGCTCGTGGTGACCTGTTTCGTGCTCGGGATCGTGCTGGGCATCTACTTCGGCGTAGCAGGGTCGCCGGAGGCGGTAACACCGTCGGACAGCCACCCGGTCGAAGCCGTCCTGCCGGTCATCGCGACCGCGCACTGAGGAAGATGGAACGTTTTGCCACCGCCGCGCGACGGTTGGACTGATTTCGTTGGTGAGGAGTGCACGATGGCCGCACAAGCCGAGCTGGTCAGTGACCTGAAGGCGTTGCGCAAGGGGCGGGGCCTGTACGTCAACAATGTCGGCGAGCGGGTCGGTCCCAAGCTGCGCGATCTCTGTGGAGTGACCGAACAGGACGGGCCGGGGGAAATTCGTCTGCGGGTCGCGCAGCGGCTCGAACATCTCGCCGTGGAGCTGCCGGACGACCTCCGGATGGCCGCGCTGGCGGCGTTCGGCATGATTCCCGCTGCCCGCAGGCCGCTTTACCAGGAAAGGGTGAGCTGGTTCGCGGAAAGGATCGGCAGGGATCCCCGCACTGCCCGCCGCAGAATCGATGACGCGATTCACCAGTTGGCGCAGTTGGCGTTCACCCCGTTGCGGTTGCGCAGCGGTGCGGAGCAGGCGGTCGGCTGGCACACGTTGGAGAGCCGGGTGATCCTGTTGCTCGACGGTCCGATGCCGGAGGCTCTGGAGACGCACCGGATCATGGCCGCGCAGGACAACCTGCGGGAGCTGGAGGTGGCGCCTCCGTTCGCGCAGGCGTCGGTGATGTACGGGGGGACTCTGCGGAACGGCGTGCTCGTGCTGGCGAGTCCGCTGATGGCGGGTCAGTCGTGCGAGTTCGCGATCCGGTCGAGGAACCCGGTGCGGCCGAGGCAGTTCCTGCACATGCCGCGCCGCAGGTGCGACCTGCTCGACTTGCGGGTCCGCTTCGACACCGAACGGCTCCCGCGCGTGGTGTCCCGCCTCCAGGGCCGCCCGGTCCGCGAACGAGCCCGCGTCCCGATCGACAACGCGGGCGAGATCCACGTCATCTTCCGAGACCTGACCAAGGGCATGCCGTACGGCGCCCGCTGGGACTAGTTGTTCCCAGCTCGGCCGCTGAGGGCCGCCCGGGTGCCAGTCTGGTGGTACCTGACCGCGAGCGAACTGATCGAGCGCGGCATGCGGTTCGGAATCGGGCCAGTCCGTGATCGCGCGGCTCTCGAAGCTTGCATGGTCTCTCCCGGTCAGACCTTCGACGGGAACGATCTGTATCCCGAGGTCGCTGACAAAGCTGAACGGCTTCGTCCCGGAAGAACTCGCCGGGTTCCTTCGCGATCGGCTGGCCTGACGCCTCACTGTGGGGTCAGCGGAGCGGTGCTGTTGCGGACGATCAGGTCCGTGGCCAGCTCCACCCGGGGGCTCTCCGTCTCCTCACCGCGCGAAAGCCGCAGCAGCATGCGGGCCGCCAGCGTGCCCATCTCCGCGAGGGGCTGGCGGACGGTCGTGAGGGGCGGCGACGCCCACCGGGCCTCCGGGAGGTCGTCGAAGCCCACCACGCTCACGTCGTCCGGCACGCGGAGGCCCTGCTGGCGGAGGCCCTCGTACACGCCGAACGCCATCTGGTCGCTCGACGCGAAGATCGCGGTCGGCGGGTCGTCGAGGGCCATCAGCGCGGCGGCACCCCGGAAGCCCGACTCGTGGTAGAAGTCGCCCGGCTGGATCAGCTCGTCGGACACCGGCAGGCCCGCCGCGTCCAGCGCCGCGCGGTAGCCGTCCATGCGGGCCCTGCTGCACAGCAGTGACGGCGGCCCGGCGATGAAGCCGATCCGGCGGTGCCCCAGCGACGTCAGG
Organism: Actinophytocola oryzae; assembly: GCF_004364325.1. Classification (GTDB taxonomy): domain Bacteria; phylum Actinomycetota; class Actinomycetes; order Mycobacteriales; family Pseudonocardiaceae; genus Actinophytocola; species Actinophytocola oryzae. The sequence goes on from NZ_SOCP01000006.1 coordinate 405,368, forward strand.
TGCTCGGTCGCCGCCCGGCCGCCCGCCCAGTTGGTCGCGCCGATCGTCGGCACCTCCAGCGCCGGACCACCCGCCGGGTCGATCACCACCGCAGGCACGTTCAGCCTGCGTAGTTCGGCCTGGTGGCCGGGCTGCAGCGTCGACGCCACCAGGATCACGCCGTCCGACTTGCGGGCACGCAGGTTGTCCAGCCACTGCCTGGTCGCGGCCGAGTGGCGGTGGATGCCGCTCACGACCGTGCCGACCGCCGCCGCGTGTGCCACGTCCTCGACGCCGCGGATGATCTCCACTGCCCACGGGCTGTCCAGGTCGTTGAACACGAGGTCGATCAGGCCCGCGTGCTCGCCGCGCCTCGACCCGCGCCGCTGGTACCCGTGCTGGGTGAGCAGCGCCTCGATCCGGGCGCGTGTCGTCGGTGACACGTCCGACCGGCCGTTCAGCACGCGGGACACGGTCGGCACCGACACGCCCGCCTCGGCCGCGATGACGTTGATCGTCACCTTGCGTTCTCTGGCCACGGTAGCTCCCCGGATCGCCGAAACTTTCGGAAATTCTACTTGCTGCCAACTCCGGCGAGGCCGGCGATCAGCCAACGGCGCGCCACGAGGTAGAGCACGAACACCGGCAGCGCGGTCAGCATGACCGCCATCATCATTCCAGGCACGTTGATCTGGAACTCCTGCTTGAAGTTGGTCAGCGACAGCGTCAGCACCCGAGTGGACGGGTCCTGCGTCAGGATCAGCGGGAACAGGAACTGGTTCCACGCACCCAGCGCCGTGTACGTGCCGACCGCCGCGATGGCGCCCCTGGACATCGGGATCACCAGCTGCCACATGATCCGGAACGGCCCGGCGCCGTCGACGGTCATCGCGTCGTACAGCTCGTTCGACACGTCCCGCAGCGACCCGACCAGCACGAGCACCACCAGCGGCAGCCCGAACGCGACCGTCGGCAGGACGATCGCGGTGAGCGAGTCGTACAGCTGCATCCGGTTGATGATCAGGTACAGCGGGATGATCGTCGCCTGCGCGGGGATCGCCAGGCCCGCCAGGAAGATCCGGAACGTGGCCCCGGACGCCCAGCTCATGGACCGCACGATCGCGTACGCCGCAGGCACCGCGACGACCAGCGTCAGCACCACGCACGCGGCCGTCACGATGACGGTGTTCAGCAGGTACCGCATGAACCCGCTGTCCATCACCTCGGCGAAGTTGCCGAAGGTGATCGAGCCGGGGATCGCGAGCGGCCCCCGGTCGAGGAAGCTGTCCCGCGTCTGCAGGCTCCAGGACACCATCACGTAGATGGGGACCCCGACGATCACCAGCCACACCACGGACAGCCCGCCCGCGATGTAGTTGGGGCGAGTTTTCACGACACCCCCTCGACCGCTCCGTGGCGCCGGAACGCTCCGCAGGCTCCGCTACACCGGCGCCCTCCGCAGTCGAGGTGGCGTCGTGAGTGTTGATGGTTCGCTCCGCAAGCTCCGCTCACAGGCCCTCCAGCGTCGAACGCATCTTCCCGAAGCCCGAGAACCGCACGATCAGCAGCGAGATCGCGGTCGCGACGATCACCAGCACCGAGCCGATCGCCGACGCGAAGCCGAACTCGTACTGCTTGAAGCCACGGAAGTACATCTCCAGCGGCAGCGTGCGGGTGGACGACGCCGGTCCGCCGTTGGTCAGCAGGAAGATGGTCTCGAAGTACGTCAGCGAGCCGACGATCATGATGGTCGACGACGTGACGACCGTGTTCCGCAGCTGCGGCAGCGTGACGTACCAGAACATGTGCCACCGGCCGGCGCCGTCGACCGTCGCCGCGTCGTACAGGACCTTCGGAATGTTTCGGGCCGCCGCCTGGTACAGCAGCGTGTGGAACGGGATGAACTGCCACCCGACCACGATCACGATGGCCGTGATGGCGCCGGACGTCGTGCCGAGGATGTTCCGCAACGGCTCGAACCCGCGCCCGATGCCGAGGTACGGGTCGAACAACCGGTTGTACAGCAACGCGATCGCGGCGGTCGACAGCAGCAGCGGCAGGAAGAACAACGCAGACAGCACCGCGCGGTTGCGTTGCTCACCGGCCGCCCACACGCCGATCAGGATCGCCATCGGCGTCTGCGTCGCCCAGCAGAGCGCGGTCAGCAGCAGCGTCGTCCAGGTGACGTCCCAGATCGCCTGGTTCTGGAACAGCCGGATCCAGTTGTCCAGGCCGATGAGGCCGGGCGTGCCCACGCCGGTCCAGTCGGTGAACGACAGGTACAGCACCAGCACGAGCGGCAGCGCCGCGAAGATCCCGAAGAACACCAGCGCCGGCAGCAGGTACAGGGCACTCGGCCGGCTCACCCGCTTCGACCGCCGCCGCACGGGCGCCGGTGCGGACCGCACCGGCGTCTGCGTGTCGGTCATGACGGCCATCTACGCGGCGTCCTCGTTCGCCTTCACGAACCCGGCCGCGTCGAGCCGGCCGAGGAACACCTTCGACAGCGCGTCGAGCATCGGCTGCGCCTGCGCCTTCTCGATGGCCTGGTCCCACGACAGCTGGAACGTCGGCGCGTCGTTGACCATGTCGTAGACCACCTTGGCGAACGCCGGGTCCGCCGCCTTGCTCATCCGGTCCTCGAGGCCCGTCGTCGCGGGCACGTCGCCCGCCTTGAGCCACGCGTCGACGTAGGCCGTCGAGGCCATCTCCTGCTTCAGGAACTTGACGGCCGCGTCGACGTGCTTCGAGTCCTTGCTGACCGAGAAGTAGTTGGTGGGGTTGCCGACGATCGCCTTCGGGTCCCCGACCCCGCCCTCGACGGTCGGGAAGTCGATGAAGCCCTGGTTCGTCTTGGCGTACTCCGGCTGGTCGGTCACCTGGTTCGTGTACTCCCACGAACCCATCAGGTGCATGGCAGCCTTGCCCTCCGCGATCAGCGTCGACGCGCCTGCGCCGTCCCAGCGGACCGACGCGTAGCTGTCGCCGAAGCCGCCGCGCTGGACCAGGTCGCGGATCATGTCGATGGCCTTGCTGACGGCGGGGTCCTTCCACGCGTCCTTCTTGCCGGCGGCGATGTCGTTGAACACGTCCGGGCCGCCGATGCGGTCGACGAGGTACTCCGGCCAGACCAGCTCGGTCCACGCGTCGCCGCCCGCCAGCGCGAACGGGATGATGCCGTTGCCCTTGGCCCTGTCCACGACCGTGAGCAGGTCGTTCCACGTCCTCGGCGGCTGCACGTTCAGGTCGGCGAAGACCTTCTTGTTGTAGAACAGGATGATCGGCTGCATGCCCCGGGCGGGCACGCCGTAGAACTTCCCGTCGATCGTGCCTGCCTCGAGGACCGAGGGGAGGAACTTGTCCTTCCAGGCGGGGTCCTTGTCGAACTCCGGCGTGAGATCGACGAGCAGGCCGTCCCGCGCGTACGTGCGGATGCTGCCGCCGCCCCAGTTGTAGAACACGTCCGGCTTGTTCGAGCTGCCCATCGAGACGTGCAGCTTGTCGGTGTAGCCGTCGTTGGGCGACGGGACGAGCCGCGCCTTGACGTCGGAGTTCTTGTTGAACCGGTCCACCGCGCCCTGGTGGGCGACGTTCTGGCTCTCCTCCTGCAGGACCCAGACCTGGAACGTCTCGTCGCCGCCGTTCGACGTCGCGTCGGTGCCGCAGCCGACGAGGCCTGCGCCGACACCGGCGCCGAGTAAGCCGAGGAATGACCTTCTGGGGAGCGGCTGAGGAACCATGACGCGCCTTTCACGAAGTGGTGGCCCGCGCGCGGAGGCTGACAGCGAATCGCCTCGGCGCGATCGACATGCCGTAAGTTTCGGAATTCATCCGGTAGTTGACGAGAGGTTACGACGGGCATGTTCGCGAGGTCAATCCCTTGCTACCGGTAGTTTCCGCCATTAGCTTGAGAAACGGTCCTTTTGTACTCGTCGAAACTTTCGGGATTGGAGCGCGGGATGCGCGAGGAGCCGTGGCGCGATCCGGCGCGCCCCGCCGCAGAGCGGGTCGCCGACCTGGTCAACAGGATGACGTTGCGGGAGAAACTGGGGCAGCTCTACGGCGTGTGGCTTGGACAGTCCTCTTCGGACGGAGAGGACGATGTCGCGCCGTTCCAGCACGACCTGGTGGACAACGACCTCAACTGGCCGGAACTCATCAAGAACGGACTCGGTCAGCTGACCCGGCCGTTCGGCAGCGCACCCGTCGAGCCCGCCGCGGGCGCGGCCCGTCTCGCGGCGCTGCAGGGGGAGATCGTCTCGGCGGGCCGTTTCGGCATCCCGGCCATCGCACACGAGGAATGCCTGACCGGGTTCATGACCCACAAGGCGACCGTCTATCCGATCCCGCTCGCGTGGGGGGCCACCTGGTCGCCGTCGCTTGCCGAGGAGATGGCCGCGACCATCGGCGCCGGCATGCGCGAGGTCGGCGTCCACCAGGGGCTCGCGCCGGTGCTGGACGTGACCCGTGACGTGCGCTGGGGTCGTAGCGAGGAGACGATCGGCGAGGACCCCCACCTGGTCGCGACCATCGGCGCCGCGTATGTCCGCGGCCTGCGGTCGGCCGGGATCCTGGCCACGCTCAAGCACTTCATCGGGTACTCGGCGTCGCGGGGCGCCCGCAACTTCGGCCCGGTCGCGATCGGACCGCGTGAGCTGGCGGACGTGCTGCTGCCGCCGTTCCTCGCGGGCCTGCGGGCCGGCGGCGAGTCGGTCATGCCCTCGTACGCGGACGTCGACGGCGTGCCGCCCGCCGCGAACCACGCGCTGCTCACCGGGCTGCTGCGAGACCGGCTCGGCTTCGAGGGCACCGTGGTGTCCGACTACTTCTCCCTCGCCTTCATCGAGCTGCAGCATGGGCTCGCCGCGAACCCGGGCGAGGCCGCGGGGCTGGCGCTCGCGGCCGGTGTGGATGTCGAGCTGCCGAACGTGCGTTGTTTCGGCACTCCACTGCTGGACGCGGTCCTGGCGGGCGACGTGCCGGAGTCGCTCGTGGACGCCGCGCTGACTCGGGTGCTGCGGCAGAAGTGCGACCTCGGGCTGCTCGACCCGGGCTGGGTGTCACCGCAGCCGTCCACTGTGGACTTCGACCCGCCGGAGTCGCGGGCGCTGGCCCGCCGGGTCGCCGAGGAGTCGGTGGTGCTGCTGGCGAACGACGGTGTGCTCCCGCTGCGGTCCGGCACGAAGGTCGCGCTGGTCGGGGCCCAGGCGGACACCCCGTCCGCGATGCTCGGCTGCTACACGTTCCCCCAGCACGTCCCCTCCGCTGGACAGGGCGTCGCGATTCCCACGCTGCGCGAGGCGTTCGAGGGCGAGATGACCTACGCGGAGGGCGGCGAGGAGGCGGTCGCGGCGGCCCGCGAGGCCGACGTCTGCGTGGTCACCCTCGGCGACACGGCCGGGTTGTTCGGCCGGGGCACCTCCGGTGAGGGCACCGACGCCACGAACCTGGTGATACCGGGAGTCGAACTGCTCGACGCCGTGCTCGCCACGGGCACGCCGGTCGTGCTGGTACTGCTGACCGGCAAGCCGTACGCACTCGGGGCCTACGTCGGCCGGTGTGCCGCGATCGTGCAGGCGTTCTTCCCCGGCGAGGAGGGCGGCGCCGCGGTCGCGGGCGTGCTGAGCGGGCGGGTGAACCCGTCCGGGCGACTGCCGGTCAGCGTGCCGACCGACCCGTACGCGTCGCCGTCGCCGTACCTGGCGCCGCCGCTCGGGCGGGTGAACGGCGCCAGCTCGGTGGACCCGACGCCTGCCTTCCCGTTCGGGTACGGCCTTTCCTACACGTCCTTCGAGTGGTCGGACTTCACCGGCGACGGGCTGTCCGCGTCGGTGACCGTCACGAACACCGGACCGGTCGCCGGTTCGGAGGTCGTACAGCTGTACCTGCACGACCCGGTCGCGCAGGTCGTTCGGCCGGTCGTGAAGCTCCTCGGGTACGCCAAGGTGCGGCTCGAACCGGGCGAGTCCAGGACGGTGACCTTCGACGTGCCGGAGGAGGCGACCGCGTTCACCGGGTTGTCCGGACGGCGGATCGTGGAGCCGGGTGACGTGGAGCTACGCATCGCCGCGTCCGCCGTGGAGGTGAGGCAAACGTTTGCCGCAACGGTTTCCGGTCCAGAACGTGAGATCGGACCGAGCGAGGAACGCGATGTCTCCGTTACGGTGAGGTGATGGTCGAGGTCGCGATCGTCGGTACGGGTGGGATCGCCGGTTTCCACGCGGAGGCGTTGGCCGCACAGGACGGCCGGGCGAGAATCGTGGCCGCGACGGACGTCGACGCCGACGCGCTGGCCGCGTTCGGGTCGAAGTGGTCGGTGCCCGCCGTGTACCCGACCCTGGCGGAGCTGCTGGCCCACGAGAAACCCGACCTCGTGGCGCTGTGCACGCCACCCGGCCTGCACGCGCCGCAGGCCGTCGCCTGCCTGTCGCGTGGGATCTCGGTGCTGTGCGAGAAACCACCCGTACTGAGCCTCGCCGAGCTGGACACCATCTCGGCGGCGGCCGCCGGCTCCGGGGCGTGCTTCGCGACGGTGTTCCAGCACCGCTTCGGCAGCGGCGCGGTGCGGCTGCGTGGCCTGGTCGGCGACGACCGGCTCGGGCGGCCGCTCGCGGCGGTGTGCCACACGCTCTGGTACCGGGCCGACGAGTACTTCGCCGTGCCGTGGCGGGGCAGCTGGGACGTCGAGGGCGGCGGGCCCACGATGGGCCACGGCATCCACCAGTTCGACCTGCTGCTCTCGATCCTGGGCGAGTGGCGGGAGGTGGTGGCGGTCGCGGCACGCCAGGCCAAGCCGACGGCCACCGAGGACCTGTCCACCGCGATCGTGACGTTCGCGAACGGCGCGGTGGCCACGGTCGTCAACAGCGTGCTGTCGGCCCGCGAACAGAGCTACCTGCGGTTCGACTTCGAGCACGCCTCCGTCGAGCTGGACCACGTCTACAGCTACTCCGACAAGAACTGGCACGTGACCGCCGCGCCGGGGCAGGAGTCGTCCGTCGCCTCGGCGTGGGCGGACGGGCTGTGCGACCGGCCGAGCGGGCACAAGACCCAGTACGCGGCCGTGCTGTCGGCGATCGAGTCGGGTGTCGAGCCGCCGGTGTCGCTCGCGGACACCCGGCCGACGGTCGAGCTGGTCGCGGCGATCTACGCGTCGGCGTTCACCGGCACACGGGTCCGGCGCGGTGAGCTGGGGCCGGACTCGCCGTTCTACCACCGGATGGCGGGATCGGGGGCGCCGTGGAGCTGACCGACTCGGGTTCGGCCGTCACGGCGGTGCACGACGGCGTCGAGCTGTTCCGGTACGTGTACCTGCCGCCGGAGCCCGCGGTCGAGTCGCCCCGGCCGTACTTCCACCCCGTGCGGACCCTGTCCGGCGACGAGGTGACGATCTACCGGCCGCACGACCACGTGTGGCACAAGGGAATCGCGTGGTCGCTGCCGAACGTGGGGCCGCAGAACTTCTGGGGCGGCCCGACCTTCGTGCGAGACACGGGTTACCGGCAGCTGGACAACAACGGCGCGATGGTCAACCGCTCGCTGGCGCTCTCGGCCGACACGATCACCCAGGAGCTGGACTGGCTCACGTCCGACGGTTCCCTGTGGTTCCGCGAGCGCCGCACCGTTCGGCTGTCCATAGTGGACAAAGCGTGGTCGCTGGTGTTCCGCACGGCCATGGCGAACGTCTCCGGTGACGAGATCCGCATCGGCAGCCCCACCACGGAAGGGCGCCCGAACGCGGGTTACGGCGGCCTCATGTGGCGCGGCCCGCGCTCGTTCACCGACGGCCAGGTGCTCACGCCGACGGCCACGGGTGGTGACGAGCTGATGGGCACCCGCGCGACGTGGCTAGGCTTCCGCGGCAGGCACGACGGCAGCGGCCACACGTCGACGCTGGTGTTCGTCGACGCCCCGACGAACACAGGTCACCCGGTCGAGTGGTTCGTGCGGTCGACGCCGTTCGCGTGCGTGTGCCCGGCGCCGTTCTTCGGTGCGGAGGTCCCGGTGGCGGCGGGGGAGACCCTGACACTGACCTACGGCGTGGTCGTCGCGGACGGCGAGCAGGACCCGGAGACGCTGGCCTCACTCGTCGTCTTCGAGTAGCACCACGTCGCCAAGCTCCTCGTCGTAGACCCAGCAGCGAGGGGACCGCGCCCTCGCCCACGCGACGGCCTCGTCCCGCGTGCCGTCGAACTCGGCGAGCAGCCGGTACGCGCCCTGCCAGACCGCGTGCCACCTACCGTCGCGCAGCTTCGTCACGACAGTCGTGTCCTCTGCCGGCACGGCCCCGGGGGCGGGGGTCACGCCGCCCGTCCCCGCCAGGTAGTCCTGCTAGTGCGGTGGCTGCTCGGGCTCCTCCGCGAGTGTGTCCCTGGCGATGGCGAAGGCCGCGTTCCCGGCCGGGGCGCCCGTGTAGACGGCCGTGTGCAGCAGGACCTCCGCGATCTCCGCCTCCGACAACCCGTTGCGGCGGGCCGCGCGGACGTGCATCGGGATCTCGTCGTGGGCCCGCAGCGCGGTGAGGGCGGCGAGTGTGACCGCACTGCGGGTCCTGCGGTCCAAGCCCGGCCGCGACCAGACCGTGCCCCATGCGCCCTCGGTGATGAACTCCTGGAACGGACGGGTGAAGTCGGTGGTCGCCGCCACCGTGCGGTCCACGTGCGCGTCGCCGAGCACCGACCGGCGCACCGACATGCCCAGCGCCCGGCGGTCCGGCCGGAGGTGGTCGATGATCAGCCCCGTGAACGCCGCCGGCTGCTGGACGTTGCCCAGGTGCGCCGCGTCCGGCACGACCGCCAGCCGCGCGCCGGGCACCGCGTCGGCGATGCGCCGCCCGTGCTCGGGTGGGGTCGCCGGGTCGTCGGCACCCACGACCACCAGCGTCGGCGCGGCAATCGTCGACAGGTCGCCCACGATGGACATGGTCTCGATGGCCGTGCAGCACGACGCGTAACCCTCGGGGGAGTGGCTCGCCGCCATCTCCAGGAGCCACGCGACGGTCTCCGGGTTGGCCTGCGCGAACGCCGGTGTCACCCAGCGGTCCACGGCAGGCCCGGCGAGCACGCCCATCCCGGCCGTGCGTGCCGTGTTCGCCCGCTCCTGCCACATCGACGCGGGCCCGAGCGACGCCGACGTACAGCACAGCACGAGCCTGTCCACACGGGACGGTGCGTGCTCCGCCAGCCACATGCCGACCATACCGCCGAGCGACAACCCGACCCACGAGACCCGCGCCAGCCCCAGCCGGTCGAGCAGCGCGAGAGCGTCGCCAGCCAGCTCCTCGAGCGTGTACGGCCCGGCGGGCGCCGGCGACCGGCCGTGGCCGCGGTGGTCGTAGCGCACCACCCGGAAGCCGACCGCCGCGAGGGCCTCCGCCTGGGCGTCCCACATGCGGACGTCACTGCCCAGCGAACCGGACAACACGACCGGCGCGCCGCCCGCCGGGCCACTGACCTCGTGGAACAGGTCGACGGTCACAGCTCCAGCTCCGTCTCGGTGATGCCGGGGCCCTCACCCTCACGGATGAACCACTCGGTCCCGAACGCGAACCGGAACGCGTCGTCCGGCATGGCGAGGAAGAACGACTCCTCGCTGATCTGGCTCGCGTGCGCGCGCATGGCCGCCCGCTTGTACGTGGTGAACCTCGTGACGTCGACCGCGCAGGTGATCTCCGACTCCGGGGTGCCGAAGTCGTCGGCCAGCTCCGGCCCGTTGCCTGCGGCCCGGCCGGCGAGCGCGCGGTCGCGGTTGATGGTCGCCTGGTAGACGCGCGGCGTGCCGGCCAGCTCGGCGGCCCGCATGCCGACGCGGTGGACCTGGATGTGGTCGGGGTGGCCGTAGCCGCCGTGGTCGTCGTACACCGTCAGGACGTCGGCGTTCTCCTCCTTGAGGATCTCCGCGAGCCTGGCGGCGGCCTCGTCGACGTCCGCGGTCCAGAACGTGCCCGGCCGGTCGTTGGTCGGCTCGCCCATCATCCCGGAGTCGGTGTAGCCGAGGAACTCCACGCGGTCGACGCCCAGGATGTCCGCGGCGGCCTGGGTCTCGACGATCCGGCGCTGCCACAGCTCCTCGCCGGTGCCGAGGAAGCCGTCGGGCACCTCGCCAAGCTCCCCTCGGGTGGCGACGACGAGGACGACCCGGTGACCGTCCTCGTGCGCCTTGCGGATCACCCCGCCGCACGCGATGCACTCGTCATCCGGATGGGCGTGGAAGGAAACCAGAGTCGCCATGCCGACGAACCTACGCGAAGTCGGTGGTGCAGGATCGTGTGGTGACCAATGAAATGACCGCCGCCGACGTCGTCTACTGCGAGGGCTGGGACCCGGACTCGGGCTCGGTAGTGCGCCCCCTGCCGGAGGCCGTCGCGCGGGAGCGGGACGCGGCAGGCGAGCAGTACGCCGCCGTGCTGTTCGCGCAGGACGCGCCGCTGGCGCTCATCGAGGTGTGCTGGCAGGCGCACCACGCGGCCGCGTGGCTGTTCGACGACCACGGCAGGCGCGACCGGATGGTGGAGCTGCGCCGCTTCCCGACCGCCGACGGCACCGACATGCTGGTGCTGCGCCTGATCGAGCAGTGGGCGTACGACTCGCCCGACCAGCTGGAGTTCGACGCGGGCGTGCCCTCCCGCGCCGCCGAGTACGCCCTCGACGGCGACCGGCACGAGTGGAGCACCGAGTGGCCGGACGAGACCGAGCTGCTGGAGCTTGCCAAGACTTCCCGTCCCATGCCCCGTTTTGGTGACTGGGCAACGTTCGCGTACCTGGACGAGCTGCTCCCGACCCCCGTTCGGGTGACGGTCCGCCAGGTCGACGAGGCAGGCGAGGCCCCGGAGGAGCTGCCGTGGCACCCGCCCGCCCCCATGCGCCAGGTCGGCCTCGACGACACCTTTGTGGACGGTGCGGTCTTCCGGCTCGACGACGACGGCCGCGAGGTGACGGTCGAGGTGTCCGAGGGCGGCAGGCTGTGGCTGCCGAGCGGCCAGCTCATCGCCGCGGACCCCGACCCGTGGATGCACGAGCAGGAGCCCTACACCGAGACGGTGGAGCCCGGCGAGTACCCGCTGGAGCTCGCGGTGATCCGCTTCGCGGAGGACGAGTCCCACACCAGGGTGGCCGCGGCGAAGCTGGTCATCTCCGACGAGCCGACGGCGACCTGGGAGGCGGCACTGCGCGAGGGTGAGGACACCCGGATGCTGGCCGACGACAGCTACTACTCGGTCGGCGTCGACGGCGGTCACCTCGCCCTGGTGGACGCGGACGTGGCGGAGGCCTACGAGGACACGATCGAGGACGCGTACGAGTCCATGACCGAGCACGTGACGAACCTCCCCGAACCGGACTCCGGCGCCAACCTCCTCGCGGTGGAGACCGGCTGGGGCGACGGCGGCTACCCGGTCTGGCTGGGGCGCACCGAGTCCGGCCAGGTCACGAGCTTCGTGTTCGACTTCATGATCCTGCGTCACGCGACCCGTCTGAGCTGATCGTCGACGGCCGGGCAGACCCACTGCCCGGCCCGCTCGTCGGTCCCGGGGGCCTCCACGGGCACGGCGTCCTCCGCCCCGGACTCGACGCACCTCGGGACGAGGTCACCGTCGAACGTGCAGGTCACGCTTGCGGGCAGGAAGCCGGCGAGGGCGGCGACGAAGACGACGACCAGCCCCGAGACAACACCGCTCAGCACGGGACCCCGGCGTCGCATCGGCCACGTCGCGTACAGGACGACACCGAACGGGGGTGCGATCAGCACCCCTTGCTCCAACAGCCATTCGGCGAAAAGCACTGGTCACCTCCAAGGAGGTGACGCTAAGTCGATCAGTCAGCCGCGATTTGCCAACCTGTCGAATACGCGCGGCTTCACCCGGTCGGGGCTATTCCCATGCGCCACGCCAGGAAGCGGAGCTCCCGGCCGCGGGCCGCGCGGACCCCGGTGCCGAGCAGACCGGTGACCGCCTCACGTGCCCACACGTTGGTGCGGACCTGCTGTGGCGCGAGCTGCTCGGCGCGGAGCAACGCGGCCATGCCCTCGTCGCGGGTCCTGCGCTCGGTGAGCATGCCGCGGCCGTAGTCGACCCAGAACGCCGCCTGCCTGCCGCGTGAGATGGTGTCGGTCCTGACCGACGAGGCGTACTCGGCGACCCGTGCGCCGTGCCCCAGCTCCACGCTGATCGCCACGCGGTGGATCGCCGTGTTCGTCCTGCCGAACTGCATGATCCCCGACGGCCACGGCGAGGTGTCGCTGTCGAGCCGCTCCGCGACGGCGGCGGCCTCGGCGAGGTGTGTCTCCGCGAGGTCGCCGTCGCCACGCGCGGCGGCGGCGAGTGCCGCGGTGAGGTTGGCCATCCCGCGTGTCTCCGCGCGGTCCGCGGGTGCCTGGTCGGCGACGGCCACCGCGAGGTCGTACTGACGCGCGCGGTTGGTGCCGGACAGGAACAGGGCGCGGCCCCACTGGCTGACGGCGTGCCACACCGGGTCGTCCAGCTCGGCGGCCACCTGCCACATGCGGTCGGCGGCCAGCGACGGCATGCCCGGGATGCGCAGCCGGGCCGAGATGCTGCCTGCCACGTGGTAGGCGGTGAGCAGTGGCGGCAACGCCTCGCGCCGCAGCTGGGGGTCGGCCGCCGCCACGAGCAGGTCCCGGATCAGCGGGGCGAGGGTGGCCACCTGCGTCGCGTAGTCACCCGCCGCCTGGGCGCCACCCGAGTTGCGGGCGGCGTGGAAGCGGGCCAGCTCGTCGAGCACCTGGGGGAGCGGTCGGCCTGGCGCGTCGGGGACCTCCCCGACCCACCAGCCGCCAAGCAGGTCACCGAGAGTAGCCATCGCGCTGTGGGTCTCCGTGCCCGCGTCGTCGGTGACCAGGTCGATCTCGGGGGTCAGCTCGGCAGGGGAGACGCGCAGGGCGGCGGCGATGCGTTCGAGGACGAGGCGCTTGGTGACGGGACGCTCCCCGCGTTCGATCCTGGACAGGTATGACGTGGAGATCCCAGCCAGGCCCGCAACTGCCTGCTGGTCCATTCTGCGCCATTTCCGCAGCTCACGGATCCGGCGTCCGATATGGGCGCGCTCGATGTCCACTGGGCACCTCTTCGGGGATCGACCCTCTTCGCACGCCGCCGGCCCGGCGACCGGGGGTGTTCCTCCGCGAAGAGGTGTCAGGTTCGAGGCTACCTTCTGACCTGTTCAGACTCTCCAGGCGTCATGCGGGGTCCGTCGCGCGGCGGTCGTCGTCGGCGACGCGGTCGTCGCAGCCGGGTAGCTCCGCGCCCAGCGCCTCGTTCGGGAGGGGGTGCTGCCGGTCCTCGGCAGGCTCGTCGCGGGGCAGGGTCTCCGGGGCGGTCAGCCAGCCGAGCGCCGCAACCACGCAGAGTGAGCCCGTCACGGCGAAGGCCGCCGAGTACGACCAGTTGTCCGCCAGCAGGCCCGCCGCGATCGGGCCGAGCACCGCGCCGAGGTCGGCCGCCATCTGGAACGTCGCCAGTGCGGGCCCGCCTCGGCCACGCGACCCGATCACGTCCGCGACCGTCGCCTGCAGCGGCGGCGAGAGACATCCCGCCCCCAACCCCGCGACCACGGTCGCCGTCAGGAACCACGGGACCGAGTCCGTGAACCCGACCCAGACGGTCCCGCCGCCCGACACCAGCAGGCCCGCCAGCACCAGCGGCCTGCGGCCCCACGAGTCGGCCAACCTGCCCGACACCATCAGCATCGCGACGTTCCCCGCCGCGAACACCGCGAGCGCCGTGCCGGCGAAGGCACCGTCGCGCCGCAGGACCTCCTCGACGAACAGCGGCACGAGCGACACCCGCACCCCGAACACCGCCCAGCCGTTGGCGAACGACGAACCGAGGGCCGCGACGTAGGACCGGTGCCGCAACGCCGAGCGCAGGGTGAAGTCCGACGCCGACTCGGTCACCGAGGCCGCGAGGGTCGAGTGCCGCAGGAACCACCACACGAACACCACCACGACCAGCAGCAACGCCGCGTACACCAGGAACGGCGCCCGCAGCGAGATGGTCAGCAGGCCGCCGCCGAGCAGTGGTCCGGTCACGTTGCCCGCGAGGAACCCTGTGCCCCACAACCCGGAGGCCCGTCCCCGCAGTGGCGCGGGCGTCAGCCGGATGAGCAGCGCGATGGCCGACACCGTGAACATCGTCGACCCGATGCCGCCTGCACCGCGGAACAGCAGCAGCTGCCAGTAGTTCCCCGCGAACGCGCACGCCCCGGTGGACACCGCGACGATCGTGATCCCCGCCAGGTACACGCGCCGCTCGCCGAGCAGGGTGACCAGCCGCCCGCTGGCGGGCGCGAACAGCAGCCGGGCGACGGCGAAGGCGCTGACGACGACGGAGGCGGCCGTCACGCTGACGTTGAACGCACGGGCGAACGTCGGCAGCGCCGGCGCCACGAGCCCGAACCCCACGGCGATGATGAAGTTCGCCACGACCAGGACCCAGACCTCACGAGGCAGGCGCGACGTCGACACGTCACCACACTCGCATGTCCGGTGACAGCTCGGGTGGTGACGGCCCTCACCAAGGCCCGGGACGACACCGCCGCCCCGGGTCCTTGGTGTGGGTCAGCCGATGTCGCGGCGGCGGAAGGTCGCCAGCCCGGCCGCGACCAGCGCGACCGCCACCAGCGTCAGCCACGCGAGCGGCACCACGGAGAACTCGCCGCCCGGCAGCTTGGGCGTGTGCGTGAACGGCGAGATGTCCATCGCCCACTGCGGCAGCCCGAAGACCGGCCCGAACTGGCCGAGCAGCAGGAACACCACCAGCGCACCCCAGCCGGCCATGGCCATGCCGGGCACGAGGCCGAACGCGAGCACCGTGATGCCGGTCAGCACCCACACCGCGGGCAGGTGCACCAGCGCCGCGCCGAGCACGCGGCCGAACGCCGACATGTCCCCGCCCGCCGCACCGTGCGCGAACCCGGCGAACACGCCGAGCGTCACCAGCAGCAGTGCCGAGCCGGCCAGTGCGACCGTCACGTGGCTCGCCGCGAAGCGCACCCTGCCGATCCGCGTCGCGAGGATCGGCTCCGCCCGCAGCGCGGTCTCCTCCTGGCGCAGCCGCATGGCCGCCGAGATCCCGTACGCGGACACGATCACCGCGATGATGCCCATCTCCGCGGACAGGAACGCGTCGACGATGCCGCGCTCGCCGCCCAGCTTCATGATCATGTCCCGGGCCGACGGGGTGTCGAGCAGCTCGCCGACCTGCGAGGCGATGCTGCCCACCACGAGACCGCCGATGGCCATGCCGATCAGCCAGCCGACCAGGCCACCCCGCTGCAACCGGACCGCCAGCGCGAGCGGGGACCGCAGTGCCGCGCTCGCCCTCGGACGGCCCGGCCGCTGGGACAGCAGACCAGCGCCGTGGTCGCGCCGGGCGACCAGCAGGTACGCGCCGACCGACACCAGCCCCGCGAAGAACAGCAGGTAGAGCAGCACCCACCAGCGGTCGCCCGCGAACGGCCGGACCTGCTGTGCCCAGCCGATCGGCGACAGCCACGACAGCCAGGTCGAGGTCTCCGTGCCTGCCGCGTCCCCGGCCGCGCGCAGCAGGTACGCCGCGGCCAGTACGGCGGCGGCGAGCCCGCGTGCGGCGCGGGCACCGTCGGTGACCTGCGCGGCCAGGGCGCCGACGGCGGCGAACGCGATGCCGGCACCCGCCCAGGACAGGCCGAACGCGAACGCGCCGGAAGCTGGTAAGCCCGTGCCTGCCAGGCTCGCCGCGGTCAGCACCGCGAGCACGACCGAGATGCCCGCCGACAGCAGCAAAGCCGCGGTCAGCGGCGCGTACCGGCCGACGACCGCCGCGCCGAGCAGTTCGGCGCGGCCGGACTCCTCTTCCGCGCGGGTGTGCCGCACGACCGTGAAGATCGCGACCAGCGCGACGAGCGCCGCCCCCATGGCGCCGAGCTTGATCAGCGAGACGGCCCCCAGCGAGGTCGGGTCGAAGACCCGGCCGTAGAGCGCGAGTGTCGCCGGGGTGTCGTTGACCGCGTTCGCGGCCCGCACCCGGGACTCGAGCGTGTCGTAGAGGTCCTGCGAGGCCGACGACGAGCTGGCGGCCATGATCACGAACAGCAGGATCCAGACCGAGGCGATGATCCGGTCCCGCCGCAGGGCCAGGCGCAGGAGCGCGCCGGTGCCGGCGAAGCCGTCCCGCTGCCCGGTTGTGGCGGCGGCCGGCCTCTCGGTCAGGGTCGCGGTCACCTCGCCACCGCCGCGTGCGCGCCGTTCTCCTTGGCCATGTCCGCCTCGTAGTGGCGCAGGAACAGCTCCTCCAGCGTCGGCGGCTGGCTGGTCAGGCTGCGCACGCCGGTCCGGGTGAGCCTGCGCAGCGCGCCGTCGAGCTCCTTGGTGTCCACGTCGAACCTGACGTGTGAGCCGTCGACCACGAGGTCGTGCACCCCGGGCAGGTCGGCGAGGCCCTCCGGGGGCCCGGCGAGGTCGGCCGAGATCGACGTGCGGGTCAGGTGCCGCAGCTCGGCGAGGGTGCCGGTCTCGACGGTGCGTCCCAGCCGGATGATGCTCACCCGATCGCACAGGGACTCGACCTCGGCGAGGATGTGGCTCGACAGCAGTACCGTGCGGCCGCGCCCCCGCTCCTCGGTGATGCAGTCCTGGAAGACGGCCTCCATCAGCGGGTCGAGGCCCGAGGTCGGCTCGTCGAGGATCAGCAGCTCGACGTTCGAGGCCAGCGCGGCGACCAGCGCGACCTTCTGCCGGTTGCCCTTGGAGTAGGTCCGGCCCTTCTTGGTCGGGTCGAGGTCGAACCGCTCGAGCAGCTCGGCGCGCCGGTTCTCGTCCAGCCCGCCACGCAGCCTGCCGAGCAGGTCGATGACCTCGCCGCCGGACAGGTTCGGCCACAGCGAGACGTCGCCCGGGACGTAGGCGAGGCGGCGGTGCAGCGAGGTGGCGTCGGCCCACGGGTCGCCGCCGAGCAGGCGGGTCTCGCCCTCGTCGGCGCGGAGCAGACCGAGCAGCACCCGGATCGTCGTCGACTTGCCTGCCCCGTTCGGTCCGAGGAAGCCGTGCACCTCCCCGGTGCGCACGGTCAGATCGAGTCCGTCCAGCGCACGTGTCCGGCCGAAGGTCTTGACCAGGCCCGACACGGAGATTGCGGTTGTCATGGTTCGGAACGTAGTGTCATTTCACAACTTTGTGAAGTTAAGAAAACGTATAAACTGATGGTGACCACACGGTCGGAGGAGATGATGCGAACCGTGACGAACACACCCGAGGGGCGAGAAGCGACCGACGTCGACCGGTTCGTCGAGAGGTTCGCGCTGCTCCTGACGGACGCCGGGTTGGCGAGGATGCCCTCGCGGGTGTTCGGCGCCCTCCTCGTGACCGACGACGGAAAGCTCACCGCGGGTGACATAGCCGACACCCTCCAGGTGAGCCCCGCGGCCGTGTCGGGTGCGGTGCGTTACCTCGTGCAGGTCGGCCTGATCGTCCGACGCCGGGACCCCGGCGAGCGCCGCGACCACTACGAGGTCACCGACGACATGTGGTACGAGGCGTACGCCAACCGGGACCAGCAGTTCACCGCGTGGGCCGAGCTGATGAAGGAGGGCGTGGCCGCCGTCGGTCCCGAGACCAAGGCGGGCTGGCGACTCGAGACGAGCCGTCAGTTCTTCGAGTTCCTCCGGAGCGAGATCCCGGAGCTGCTGGCGAAGTGGCGGGAGTACCAGGCGGAACGACGGTAGCGTGGCGGCCGTGACCAACTCCGTTACGGCCCTCGCCGACGAGCTCGTCCAGCTGTACTTCCAGTCCGACCCGGTGTTCAGCACGGTCGTCGGCGTGCCGGGGTACGGCCGCGTGCTGGCCGACCGGTCGCCTGCCGCCGAGGCCGACCTCCTGGCACGCGTCCAGGACGTCGCGGCACGCGCGTCGGCCGTCGACCCGGCCGGCCTCACCCCGGACGACGTCGTGACGCGGGCGATCGTCATCCACCAGGCGGGCGCCATGGCCGACTGGACGGCATCGCGCCAGATCGAGTTCACGATCAGCGACCTGTTCGTCGCGCCGGCCAGCGAGCTGATCATGACGCTGCCGATGCTGCCGCTCACCACGGACGAGAGCCGCGACGACTACCTCGCGAGGCTCCGGGCCGTCCCCGCCTACCTGGCCACGGTCACCGAACGCCACCGCGCCGGGGCCGTCGAGGGCCGCGTCCCCGTCGCGAGCCTGGTCGAGAAGGCCGTCGCGCACCTGGACCGCTACCTCGCCGAAGCCGAGAACGACCCGCTGGCCAGGCAGGAGGCGCCCGCGGAGTTCGCCGAGGCGCGCGAGGAGGTGCTCGCCTCGGTCGTGCGACCGGCCATCGCCGAGTACCGCCGCTTCCTCGCCGACGAGATGGTCGCCCTCGGCAGGCCGGACGACAGGGTCGGCGTCTGCCGGCTCCCCGACGGCGAGGAGATCTACCGCCGCCTGTCGCGCTTCCACACGACCACCGACCGCACCCCGGACGAGCTGCACCAGACCGGTCTGGACATCATCGCCGCGCTCACCGAGGAGTACGCGGCGCTCGGCGACAAGCTCTTCGGCGTCTCCGACCGCGCCGAGATCTTCCGCAGGATGACGTCCGACCCCGCCATGCGTTGGCGCGACGAGGAGGAGCTGCTCTCCTCCGCCCGTGAGGCCGTGACCAGGGCCGAGGCCGCGGTGCCCGACTGGTTCGGCGTGCTGGCTTCCACGCGGTGCAAGGTCGAGCCGGTGCCGCCCGCCGACGCACCCGGCGCGCCGATGGCGTTCTACCTGTGGCCGTCGATGGACGGCGCCCGCCCCGGCATCTACTTCGCGAACACCCACAAGCCGCGGGAGCGCGACCGGTTCGTGTCCGAGGTGACCGCGTTCCACGAGGCCGTGCCGGGACACCACTTCCAGATCACCATCGCGCAGGAGCTCACCCACCTGCCGATGCTGCGCAGGGTCGTGGCCCCGAACGCGTACGCGGAGGGCTGGGGTCTCTACACCGAGCGCCTCGCCGAGGAGATGGGCCTGTACACGAGCGACGTGGACCGCCTGGGCATGCTCGCGATGGACTCGATGCGTGCCGGGCGGCTCGTCGTGGACACCGGCATGCACGCGAAGGGCTGGTCCCGCGAACAGGCCATCGCCTACCTGCGGGAGAACACCCCGATGGCCGACATCGACATCCGCAACGAGGTCGACCGCTACATCGCCTACCCGGGGCAGGCGCTGGGCTACATGGTCGGGCGGCTGGAGATCCAGCGCAACCGCCAGGTCGCGGAGCGGACCCTCGGTGCCGCGTTCGACATCCGCGAGTTCCACGACCAGGTCCTGACCAACGGCGCGCTGCCGCTGTCGGTCCTCGGCGAGGTCGTCGACCGGTGGCTCAGCCGGCCTTGACCGTGGCCAGGATCTCCTGGGTGAGCGACGGGTCGAGCGCCTTCGGGTCGGCAGGCCCGCCGTTCAGGTCGTTGACCACGACCATCATCGCGACGCCCTTGGGCTGGCCGTCGGTCTCCAGCAGGACACCGACCAGCGAGACCTCGCCGTCGGACGCCTGGCAGTTGGGTGCCGTGACGTTCTGCTTGACCTTGGCCGTCACCGTCATGGCCGTCTTGCCGTCGACCTTGGTGTCCGTCGGCGTCGGGACGTCCACCTGGGCGTCCTCGCCGTAGTACGTGGTGGCGAACGACTTCGCGAAGTCCTCGACCGTGGTGGCCAGGTCGAGGTCCTTGCCGTCCTTGCCCTGCACGTCGCCGCTCGCCGCGAACGTGCGGACGTAGCCCGCGCCCTCGCAGTCGTAGTTGCCGTAGTCGGCGGCGCCGGTGAAGTCGACGCCGAGGCCGCTCTTGACCGGGTTGTTCGACTGCTTCCAGTCCGACGGCACCTGGTAGCTCAGCCCGGAGTCCGCGGTGTTGTCGATGGAGAGCCAGTCGCCGTGTTCCCCGCCCTTGGTCGAGGGGCTCGACGACTTCGAGTTCGGGGTGGACTTACCAGTGGTGTCCTTCGGCGCGGTGCTCGACTTGTTGTCGTCCTGCGCCACCGGCTGGTTGTCCTTGCGATTCACCAGAAGGATGGCGACGACCGCGCCGATGATGATCACTATCGCGACGAGGCTGAGGATCATCGGCAGCTTCGAGCGCTTCGGCGGCGGTGGTGGTGGTGCGCCATAACCGGCGGCGGGAAATCCACCCGTTGGGGGGAATTGTTGGTACTGCCCGTACTGGTCATACCCGTACGGCTGCTGTTGTTGCTCGCCGCCGTACGGGGCCGCGCCGCCGTAGGGGTTCGCGCCGTACTGCTGCTGGTAGGGGTCCGGCTGCTGTTGCGCGTACGGGTCCGCGCCGTACCTGTTGGTCCCAGCCTCGGGCCCGAAGGACTGGTTGGGGTTCCAGCCGCCCTGGTCGCCGCCACCGCCCGACTGCCATCCGGTCACAGCCAGGACGATAGCCCGAACTCGTGGCCGCCGTGCACTTTCTCGGCACAACGGCGGCGGAGTATTCCGGTGATCAGGTATTTCAGAACTGGATACGCACCCCCCGTAGCGAAAGCATTACTCCTCTGAGTAGAGTGCCGTCCGCCTGATCGACTTAGCCACTCACCCTGCCCCGGGGTGGGTAGTGCAAGCCGGATTGTCCTTCAGACCACCTTGGAGAGTTCATGGCAAGACGGTTGAAGCTCGCCCGTGCCGGAGCGGCTGTCGCGGGTGTCTCCGTGGCGTTGATGATGAGCGCGGGTGTCCCCGCAGGCGCCGACCCCGTCAGGGGGACCGTCGACTCGAACGGCGACATCGAGGGCTACCACGTCAACCTCGGCGCGAACTACGACGACATGAGCACCGCTCTGATCGGGTTCAAGCTCGACGACGGCACGAGCCTCCAGGTGTACTGCGTGGAGATCGACACCCCGATCGACAGCAAGCACGCCATGGTCGAGCAGCCGTGGGACAACTACCCGAACGCCGGGTCGCCCTTCCACCAGAACCGCACCAAGATCAACTGGATCCTGCACAACGGGTTCCCCGTGGTCGGCACCGAGGCGCTCGCCAGGACGCTCACCGACAAGGGCGAGACCCTGACCGACGGGATCGACAGCAAGGAAGCCATCACCGCGACGCAGGCGGCGATCTGGCACTTCAGCGACAACAAGAACCTCGACCTGAACGAGCCGTTCGCCCCGAGCAAGGGCCCGAAGAGCTCGAAAGCCGACGTCGTCGCGCTCTACAAGTACCTCATCGGCGACGCCAACGTGGGCATCGGCGACCAGCCGACCCCGGGCCTCGCGATCTCCCCGACCGACGCGTCCGGTGACGCGGGCACCCGCATCGGCCCGTTCACCGTCTCCACGACGGGTGACATCGAGAAGCTGACCACCAAGCTGCCCGACGGCGTGAAGATCACCGACGCGAACGGCAAGGAGCTGTCCGCCGAGCAGATCGAGGACGGCACCGAGCTGTTCCTGGACGTCCCGGCCGACGAGGCCGACGGCGAGGGCACCTTCGAGCTGACCGCTACCGCAGGCGTCGACACGGGCCGCCTGTTCGTCGGCGAGAACTACGCCAAGAAGGCGACCCAGTCGCTGATCGTCGCCAAGTCCGAGCAGAGCGAGATCGTCGCGTCGGCAGGCGGCAAGTGGACCGCGGGCGGCGTCGCGCCGACCAGCGGCACCTCGACGCCGGAGCAGACCGAGAGCTCCCCGGCCCCGAGCACGGCGCCGACGACGTCGGACACCCCCGCCCCGCAGGCGAAGAACACCTCCGGTGACCTCGCGAGCACCGGCGCCTCCATCTTCGCGCCGATCGTGATCGGCGTGGTCCTGCTGGCCTCCGGTGTCGGTGCGCTGTTGTTCCTGCGCCACCGCAGGCGCGCCTGACCGACCAGCCGTATCGTCCACGAGTGGTGGTCTGCCCGATCAGCCGGGGAGACCACCACTCGGCCGTAGTAGGTTGGACGGAGTGCGTGGAAGGAGTTCTGTCGTGGGCATCAACTTCGATGACCTGAAGAACAAGGCGGCGGACCTCGTCGAGAAGCACGGGGACAAGATCGAGGACGGCGTCGAGAAGGCCGGCGACTTCGCGAAGAAGCGGTTCGGCCACGAAGAGCAGATCGACGGCGTAGTCAACAAGATCCAGGACGCGATCCCGGACAAACCAAGCGACAGGTGACAATGACGCCGCCCGGCTCGCGCAAACCGATCATCGTAACGTGGCAGGGGACTGCACGGACGAGCCTCGAGTCCGTCCGCCTGTTCGTCTCCGATGGTCGGTTGCGCGCGTCCGGACGGCTGGTCGTCGCATCGGAGAGCCCGTTCAGCGCCTCGTTCGAGTTCACCGTCGCCCGATCGGGTGACGTCGGCAAGGGCCTGTTACGCACCACGGCGGCGGACACCGAACGCCAGATCTCGGTCGGGCGTACGCAGGACGGCATGTGGCTGATCGACCGGGGCGAGGGCACCACCCAGCGCAACGAGTTCGAGGGCGCCGTGGACGTGGACGTCGCGGGCTGCGTCACCTTCACCGCGCTGCCGATCCGCCGCCTGGGCCTACACAGGAAGATGGGCGAGGCGGACCTCCCCGTCCTGTACATCTCCACGCCCGACCTGACGGTGACACTGGTCCGCCAGACCTACCGCACGCTCGAGATCACCAAGGATGGTGCCCTGATCAACTACAGGGACGCCCACCGGGACGCCAACATCAAGGTGGACCCGGACGGCCTTCCCCTCAGCTACGAGGACGTGGCCACCCGCCTGTAGTCGTCAATCCGCTGCGCGACAACGCTTCCGAGTCACCGATCGGGCCGGTGCGCGGCGAAGAACTCGTCGAGCAACGCCGCGCACTCGTCCTCCAGCACGCCCCCGACCACCTCGGGCCGGTGCGTCAGCCGACGGTCCCGCACCACGTCCCACAGCGAACCGACCGCGCCGGTCCTCGGCTCCCACGCCCCGAACACGACCCGTGCCACGCGCGCCAGCACCAACGCCCCGGCGCACATCGTGCACGGCTCGACCGTCACCACCAGCGTGCAGCCACCCAGCCGCCACCCGTCGCCGAACACCGCGGCCGCCGCACGCAACGCGAGGATCTCCGCGTGTGCGGTCGGATCGCCCAACGCCTCGCGTGCGTTGCAGGCGGAAGCCAGCACGGCACCGGACGGGGAGACCACGAGAGCCCCGACGGGCACGTCGGCGCCTGCCGACGCGGCCACCTCGAGTGCCGTCCGCATCAGCGAGACGTCACTGGGCAATGGGGTCCAGACTGTCGAGCAGTCTGCCGAACTCGTCGGCGAACCCACACCGCTGTGCGACGATCTGCAGCTGCTCGTCCGGGTAGAGGTCGACCTCGCCCGCGATCACGGCCAGCTCGGCAGCGGGCAGCCCGAGATCGGCGAGGATGTCCATCGCGCCCTCCGGCCACACCTCGTCATCGTCGTCGTCCTCGGCAGGCGGTTCGACACGCAGCTGGTCGAGCGCGTCCGCGGCGATGTCGTAGTCGAGTGCGGCTGCCGCGTCCGACAGGAACAGCTGCACACCCCCGGGACCAGGCCGTACGACGAGGAAGAACTGGTCGTCGACGTCCAGCAGGCCGAACACCGCCCCGGTGGACCTCATCTTGCGCAGCTCTGTGACGACCGCGTCCAGCTCGCGGAGGGCGTCGCTCGGCATGGCGGTGCACCGCCATTTGCCTTCCTCGCGAACGACGGCGATCGCGAAGCCCGTTACCGGGTCCTGCTCGGACATGGGGCACACCGTATTCCTCCCGCACCCGGGCAGGAAGACGCGGTACCGGAGTGTTGCACAGGGGCATTACGCCCCGTGAGAAACCCTCACGGAGGGTCCGGTGATGCGATCATCAGTGGATGACCCCCGCATCGCTGCTCGACGATCCCCGGTTCACCGGCCTTATCGACGCCGCCCGCGCGCTCCAGCCGCGCACGGTGGCGCTGCGTCGGCAGCTGCACAAGCACCCGGAGCTGGGACTCGACCTCCCGAAGTCCCAGGCGGCAGTGCGGCACTCGCTCGAGGGCCTCGGACTGCGGGTGAGCACGGGTGAGTCCTGCACGTCGGTCGTCGCGGTGCTCGATGGCGAGAACCCGGGCCCGACCGTGCTGCTGCGCGGTGACATGGACGCACTCCCACTCCAGGAGGACTCCGGGCTCGCGTTCTCCTCGGAGGTCGACGGCCGGATGCACGCCTGCGGCCACGACACCCACACCGCCATGCTCGTGTCGGCCGCCCGCCTGCTGCAGAGCCGCAAGGGCGCGCTCGCGGGCAAGGTCGTCTTCATGTTCCAGCCCGGCGAGGAGGGCGAGCACGGTGCCCGCTTCATGCTCGACGAGGGCGTGCTCGACGCGGCAGGCCGACCGGTGGAGCAGGCGTTCGCCCTGCACATCACGTCGACCGCGCCGTCGGGCGTGGTGATGTGCAGGCCGGGTCCGATGATGGCCAGTGCCGACGCGTGGACCGTGACCGTCACCGGCAAGGGCGGTCACGGCGCGATGCCCGACCGCGCGGTCGACCCCGTGCCCGCCGCCGCGGCGATGGTCGGTGCCCTGCAGACGATGGTGACGCGGCGGTTCAGCGTGTTCGACCCCGCCGTGCTGACCGTCGGCCGGATCACCGCGGGCACGACGTCCAACATCATCCCGGAGACCGCGGAGCTGCAGGGCACCGTGCGCACGCTGTCGGACGCCGCGCGTGCGCTCGTGCAGGCCGAGATTCCCAAGGTGTGCGAGCACCTGGCGGCGGCCTACGGCTGCACGAGCGAGTTCCGCATCGACACCGGCTACCCGACCACGACCAACGACGCGGCCGTCGCGCCCCGCGTGCTGGAGCTCGCGACCAGGGTCCTCGGGCAGAAGAACAGCGCGCTGATGCCGGAACCGCTGATGGCGGCCGAGGACTTCTCGTACGTGCTGCAGCAGGTGCCGGGGGCGATCGCGTTCCTCGGCGCGTGCCCGCCGGGCGTCACGCCGGAGGAGGCCGCGCCGAACCACTCGAACCGCGTGCACTTCGACGAGTCCGCGTTCGCCCACGGCGTCGCGCTGTATGCCGCGTTCGCGCTCGATGCCCTGAGGTGAAAGATGGTCCGTGTGCGACCAGTGTGTGTTGTCGGGCTCGGGTTGATCGGTGGATCTGTGCTGCGTGCCGCGGCGCGGGCGGGCCGGGACGTCTTCGGCGCGTCGGACGTGGCGGTGGCCGACCCGCGCGTCGAGGAGACGGTGGCCGCCGCCCTCGAGCGGGCCGCGCGTGAGGACGCGCTGGTCGTGATCGCGGTGCCGCTGCCCGCGGTCGACGAGGTGCTGCGGCTGGTCGCTACCCACGCGCCCTCGTGCCTGCTCACGGATGTCGTGAGCGTCAAGGAACCGGTCGCCGAGGCGGTGGCGCGGCGGTTGCCCGACGCCAGGTACGCGGGTGGCCACCCGATGGCGGGCAGGTCGGCCTCCGGGTGGGACGCGGGCTCGGCGGACCTGTTCGACGGCGCGGCCTGGGTGGTGGCGACCGAGGAGGACACCTCGCCCGAGGCGTGGCGCGAGGCGGTGTCGCTGGCGCTGGACTGCGGCGCGCAGGTGGTCCCGACGACGATGCGGGAGCACGACGCGGCGGTCGCACGGATCTCGCACCTGCCGCACGTGCTGTCCGCCGTGCTGGCGGCAACTGGCGCCGAGGGTGGGTCGCTGGCGTTGTCGCTTGCCGCCGGGTCGTTCACGGACGGCACGCGGGTGATGGGCACGCGGCCGGAGCTGGTGCTCGCGATGTGCGAGGGCAACCGGGCCGCACTGCTCGACGCGGTGGACGAGGCGTTGGGCAGGCTGGGCGCCGCCCGCGGCTCGCTGGCGTCCACCGGCGGTCTGGCCGCGACGATCCGCGCCGGCCACGAGGGCAGGCAGGCGCTGGAGGACCTGCGGACCGCGGGCAGTGAGGAGATCCCGATCGACCTGACCGACCCCGAGGCGTTCGAAACGCTGCGTGACCTCGGGACGGCCGGCGGTCGGGTACTTCGGTTGGACGGCGACACCGCAGTAGGCGCGCTACCCGCCTGATTGTCTTTCGTCGTGTCAGACCTGCCATTCGGCGCGGCATTTACTCTATCGAGTGACGGCGCTTGCTCAGGTGATCTTCGGTTCAATAACTTCTCTCGCGACCGCCGCGAAGGGAATGCGGCCAAATATAGGAGATCCTGAATGCGTCACATTGGTGGTAGTGAAGGCGACGACTGAGTCGCGCCTGGCTGGTGTAGTTCGTTTCTTCGCGGGCTACACCAATTCCAGGCGCATTCCGACCGATTGGCGGTGTGGTAGGCGGGATGCCCGGCACACGACCACTCTGCGGCCCTCGATGTCGGTGTAGGCGTCGATGCTGGTGTGGTCGTCGGGTTCGCTGAAGCCTATTGGCCGATGCACGACGTCGAAGCCGAGCGGGAGGATGACCTGGTACTCGACCCGTTGAATCTGCATGAGATCGGTGGTGCGAAAGAAGAAATCCTCAGCGGTGCGTTCCCGCATGAGCGGACGGCATTTGGCCGGCCAGAAACGCACCATTTCCAGCCTGATCTCCTCGCCCCTGCGCACCGGTGACCGGAAGTGGACTATGGAGTTGAGCTTGGCGTCGGACAACCACGTGTTCGTGACGTTCCACTGTGGACCGAGCATGCCGTCGAGGTTGACACCACGGGCCCGTACGGTGACGTTGCGCCGCTGCTCCTCGGGCTGCGGCCACTCGCTGCCCAGATGGAACCGGATGAAGTGCACCTCGTCCCGCAGGGCGACGGCCTTGATCATGGCGACCTCGCGGACGTCCCCGTTGGGCTGAACGTATACCTTGTGATGCCAGTTGGAGATCGAGACGAGCGGCTTGAGCTTGTTGTCGATCACGAAGTCGCAGTACCTGGCGAGAAGTTCCCGCTGCGTGTCCTGCCTGCGCTGCAGCCGGTGCCGGTCCGCGAGCAGGATGATCAAACAGGAAACTCCGAGCGTGATCACACCGACAATTGCCAGAACCCTAATGGGGGGATTGTCGAAAACTGCCCCGACAACTCCGACAACTGCCATGAGAACGACAAGCACCCGAAGCGCGGCGCCGGGACCTTTCCGTGAGATGTAGGAGTCGAGCCGGGCGATGAAGTCCCTGAGCATAAATCCTGCTCCTCGCATCGGATAGCGTGCGACCGCCTGCCGGTTTCGCCGGCACGGCAGGCGGCCACGTACAGAATAAATGCAAGCAAGCCAGATTGAACTAGGTCATTCAGGTGCATCGAGAGAGCAATTTGCGCTAAACAACAAGATCATCGCACCACCATCGGGTCAGCCGACCCCGAATAGACGAAGGCGGCGTGGTCACACCAGTGAGGTGATCGCACGCCGCCGTTCGCGGTGCACGGGCGGTGGGATTCGAACCCACGGAGGGCCCGTTGGTGGTCCACCGCCTGTTCGTTACTGGTCGCTGAAAGCGTCCTCGCTGGTCAACACCCATCTCCAGCAGGCTGCCCGCAGGACCTCAGGCGAGCTCGACGTCGGCGTCGGAGCGCTGCCCTTCTCGGGCGGTCGGGAGTATGACGTGCAGCTCCACGGCCATGGTGTTCTGCGCGGTGGACGGATCGGCGGCATGGGCTGCCGTTGCCCAGGTGCCGAGGGAGAGTTCCGCGGTGATGCCGGGACCGAAGCCCGCGATGAGGCCGCGGGCCTCGTGGACGGCGCCGCCGTCCTGGAAGAACCTCTCCAGAGCGTCGAAGACGACAACGCTGGCGATGTTGCCGCGCTCGGTCAGCGTCGCCCTGCTGTAGCGGAAGGTGTCCGGTGGTAGGTGGAGGTACTTGCCCAGGTCGTCCAGGATCCTCGGGCCGCCTGCGTGCACGATGTAGAAGTCGAGATCGGCG
Source organism: Actinophytocola oryzae (assembly GCF_004364325.1). Classification (GTDB taxonomy): domain Bacteria; phylum Actinomycetota; class Actinomycetes; order Mycobacteriales; family Pseudonocardiaceae; genus Actinophytocola; species Actinophytocola oryzae. The sequence goes on from NZ_SOCP01000006.1 coordinate 433,200, forward strand.
ATGTCCCAACCGTGCGGTTCGGCCATGTCCCGCATGGCGGGTGCCAGCACGGCCATCGTGCCGGGCACTCGCTTGTCCAACAGGAAGTGGAAACCGGTGTCCTTGACCGCGTAGGAGATCCACTCCTCGGTGTCGGGGATGAGCCGCGAGCTGTTCTGCGCGAGCCGCACCCCTTCGCCACCGTCACCTCGCACGACCGCCGCGGCCAGCGCGTCCCCGAACAGGCCGTTGGACAGGAGGTTGCCGACCCCGAGATCCGTCGGCTGGTACAGCAGTGAACAGAACTCACACGCCGCGATCAACACGTTCGCCTGCGGGTAGGCGGTGCAGAAGTCGTGGGCGCGGTTGATGGCAGCACTGCCACCGGCGCAGCCGAGCTGCGCGATCGGGAGTTGCCGGGTCTCGGAGCGGAACCCCATGGTGTTGATGAGCCAGGCTGTCATCGACGGCATCATGAAGCCGGTGCACGAGACATAGACGATCATGTCGATGTCCGCGGCCGTCAGGTCCGCGTGGTCGAGCGCCTGCTGGATGACGTCCGGCATCCTGGCCTTGGCCTCCATCTCGTAACGCGCGTTGCGCACGGTGAGGCCGGGGTGTTTGAGGGTGTCCTCGATCGGCTGAACCAGGTGGCGGGTCTGTACGCCGGTGTTACCGATCAGCCTGAGCGCGAGGTCGAGCTGCGGGTGTTCGCCGTGGATGCTCCTGGCGAGGTCGAGGGTGTCTTCCATGGTGATGATGTGTTCCGGGACCGCGACAGCCGGCCGGCACAGAGTTGCCATGACATGCCCCTTTACCACGCGACCGGGTGGGTGAGCGGATACCGCCAACTGGAGACCTCTTGCCACCGCACGTCCGGTGGAGCGGCCAACCGCGGGTCGGAACCGAGACTGGGAGTGAAGGCCGGGTGCGGAGCCGGTGACTCGAGGTCGAACCGCAGTTCGCTGACGGCCGTCGGCACAAGCTCCGGCCGCCGCCGGTACAGGTGCTCGGGGTGGGTCAGCAGCGCGTCGTCGTGGCGAAAGGGACGGCTTGCCGTCGATTCCGCGTCCACCTCGCTTTCCGCGTTCGGGCCGGGTCTGGAATGTTCACAGGTCAGAGTGTTCACGAAAAGGGTTCCTCTCGCCGGATATTCTGATGAGAGCCATGAGCTTCATCATGCCGATGCGTTCCGGGTAATACCGGACGAACCATCAGGTTTCGCGCAGCTCTACCTGGTCGAGGGTTGCTATCGGCCGCTATTCACTCTCCGCCACCAAATTGTCCTTCATTCAGGGAGGAGTAAAACGCGCACCAGGCACGAACCGGTGTCCTTCGGCGGCGTCCGGTAACGGAACGAGTTCCCGCGCCTCGGCTGGCCTGTCCAGCGACAACCCGCCCGATGGCGAACGCGTGTTCGACTGACGAGGTGCGGGCCGGTCCCGACACGGCTCTCGAGGATGAACCGCGCCGCCGGTCGCGTCCCGGATCGACGCGCCCCCGAAATCGCGGTCGGCTTGCCCCATTGTCGGCGCGAAATGATCAGGTGACCTGCCGATTGCGCAAACGAATCCTGCGGCGAGAGCCGGAGCGGATTCACGTTTGTCGAAAGCGTCGGTCAGCGGGCGCAACGCAAAACGTCGGGCGAGTCAAGGACTCACCCGACGTTCGGTCTGTTCAGAGCGGTAGCGGTGGGATTTGAACCCACGGAGGGTGTGAACCCTCACGCGCTTTCGAGGCGCGCTCCTTCGGCCGCTCGGACACGCTACCGGGAGGAACGATACCGGACGTCCCGGCGAGGGGAGCAGGGAGGCGATCGAGCGGCCGTGTTGCTGCGGCCGGTGTCAGTGGGATGCGCGATACTTCCTGGAGCCTGACGAGGGAGAAACGAGGAGGGCGTCATGTCTGACCAGGAAGAACAGCAGCCGAAGCAGGGTCGTCACGCCGCTCCGGATGGTGCGGAGCCCCATCCGCTGATCGATCTGAAGCGCGACCCGAACCCCGGCAAGGCGGACCACGCCGCCCCTGAACAGGAGTGATCCAGGCGGGTTGTGCCGGCCGGTCCGGCGCAACCCGCCACGGCGTGACGAAGATCGCCCCCAGCACGTCGGCGGCCGCGACGAATGCCGCCGCGACGACGCGCCAGATTGTTGACAAACGGCTCGGAACAACGTGCCGCTATCGGTCCGTATCGATAGGATGTCCGAACTGGGAGGGACCTGGGCTGGAGGCTCGGTGGTTTCGGACGGCTTCGAGGTCGACCTCGACGCACTGGATGCGGCACGTGAACAGGTCGGTCGGCTGGTCGAGGAACTGAACGGACCGCCCCGCGACGTCCCGAGCGCCGAGACGTTCGGGCACGACCGGCTTGCCGAGGCGGTCACCGAGTTCGCAGACCGGGAGAAACCGGGCATCGCAACACTGACCGACGAGACGATGGCACTCCACCGCGGCCTCACCGAGGTGGTCAGGGCCTATCGCGACGAGGACGAGGACGGCGCCGGCCGGTTCGAGGACATCGCCCGATGAGCGCGAAGACCGTCCGGGACCTGGTGTCAGGCAACCCGAGGGAGATCTGGCTGCTCGCCGACTCCTACAGCCGCATGGCGCGCAACTGCGAGGACGTCGGCCAAGGCTTCCGCGCGATAGACGACGGAGGCTGGCGAGGCAGGGCCGCCGAAGCGTTCCACGCCAGGTTCGAACAGCAGCCCAGGCGCCTGCTGGCCATGGCCGACGCCTACGGCCACGCCGCCGTGGCGCTGGACACCTACGCCGCCGCCCTGGCCTGGGCGCAGAGGCAGGCAGGCGAGCTGATCGCGTCGGAAGGCGAGGAAAAGCCGCAAGCCCCGGCGCCGGTCGAGTTGACGGTGACCCAGCAGGCGCACCTCACCGGCGTCATCTCCGAGCCGAACGCCCCAGAACCGGCCCCCGTCCACGTCGACCAGCGGGCACAGGCCCTCAGCACCTACCGCCGCGCCCTGGCCATGCTCGACACGGTCGGCAACGAGTCGGCGGCCGCGATCACGAGCGCCGCGAAGTCGATGCCCACCCCACTCCCGGCACTGCCCGCAAGGGCCGCCGAACCAGCGCCGAAGCTGGTAGTGCACGCCGTGCTACCCCAGCCGCCGCGGAGGACGTGGTTCGACCCGGCGGCACTGCGCGACGACCCGGGGGACTGGACCGCCGCCATCAAGGAGATCCGGAAACGGCTGCGCTGGGATGGTCTGGACCGGGTGTCGCCGCACCTGGCCCAGCACATCTTCGAGGGCCACTACCGCCCGAGCAGGGACGGGAACACCGGCTACCACCACAGGGAGGGCGGCGTAGACCACGGCGTGCTGCGCGTGACGGACGTCATCTCCGGCCCCGACGCGGACGGCGTGTACAAAGCAAACGTTTGCGGCCCCCAGGGGACGTCGACCAGGACCAAGGTGAGCACGTTCTTCCCGGACTCGTGGTCCCGTGGTGAGGTCCTCTACGCGGTGCGCCAGGCGTTCGTGACGGCTATGGCGGACAAGGACGGGAGCTACGACCCGACGAAACGCCGCTTCGCAGGGGTATACAGAGGTGTGGAGATCGTGGGCCACCTCAGACGGGGCACGGCCGACCCGCGGCTGTGCGACATAGTGACGGCCTATCCACGCAGGGTCCGAAACGGCGGCAACGCTCATGAACAGAGCGACAACGCAGGTCAGGTTCGTCATCGTCGACGACGAGCTTGAGGTGTCCGCACCCCCCGCACTGGCCCCCCTGGACGACTTCCTCGAGACCGAGATAGGCACCGACGAGACCATGCTCGACCTGATCGAGCACCACGTCCGCCACAACAGCACCTGGCACTTCACCGGCGACGCCTGCCAACTGGACCTGGACGGCGGGACCGTCACCGTGAAGCACGGCTACACGGGCGCCAGCACCACCCTCCCTCGCGCCGACCTCCGAGCCCTCCTCGCCGACCTCCGCACCCTCCTGACCGGCGCCCTCGGCTAGCCATCCCATAACGACCACCCGTTTTGGGTGGTCAGGCCCACATCCGGTACTCTCCTCGGCGGAGGATTCGCATAGTGGCCTAGTGCGCACGATTGGAAATCGTGTTGGGTGTTAAAACCCTCGCGGGTTCAAATCCCGCATCCTCCGCACTTTGAGCAGGTATAGCGCCCGGCATCCGTTGGTCTTGGATGCCGGGCGTTCGTTGTACCAGGGCCGTCGTCCGTTTCGGAGGTGTGCTGGATGACCTCAGAACACGCTGTTCGCATGAGCAAATAGCTCCGTGTCGTTTCGGCAGGGCCGGGCTTAGCTTCGGGCGGTGGCGAACGAACTGACCATTCCGCTTCTGCCCTGTCCATCCATCGACGAGATCGCGTCGTTCTACGAGATGCTCGGCTTCGAGATCACCTATCGGCAGACGCGGCCGAACCCGCACGTCGCGGTGCGAAGGGAAGACATCAATCTGCACTTCTTCGGGATGGACGACTACGACCCCACGCAGTCGTACAGCACGTGTCTGGTCATCGTGGCGGACACCAGTGAGCTGTTCGAGGCGTTCGCGGCCGGGATGCGGGCCGTGCACGGGAAACTGCTCGTCTCCGGCATTCCGCGTATGACGCGGCCGCGGCTGCGCAACGACCGGTACACCGGGTTCACCGTCGTCGATCCCGGCGGCAACTGGATCCGGATCCACAAGGCCGCCAAGGCACCCGAGGCGCGGACCAAGCTCGCCAAAGCCATGGAGGACGCCGCGAGGCAGGCGGACGCACGCGGCGACGAACGCCAGGGGCTGAAGATCCTGGAAGGCGCCCTGAAGCGGGCTACCGGCGACGAACCGGAGCTTCAGGCGGCGCGGGAGTACCGCGACGAACTCCTTGAACGGATCAAGGGAGTCTGAGCAGCGACCACGCTTTCCTCCGCGCCTGAGCAGGTACAACGCCCGGCATCCGTCGTCCTGGATGCCGGGCGTTGTCGCGTTCCATCTCAACTGGTGGGAACGCTTCGGGGCGCGCGATTCCTTTCGCGAGTGTCGCCGGTCTGTATGTGGGAGGGAAGGTTCAGGATCGCGGCGACAGGTGATCGTGAGGATGTGGTGATGACGGACAGGTCAGCGGAGTTCGAGCAGCTCACCGAGCCGTTCAGACGCGAGCTGCTCACGCACTGCTACCGCATGCTCGGCTCGCTGGACGAGGCCGAGGACCTGGTCCAGGAGACCTACCTCCGAGCCTGGCGTTCCTACGACGAGTTCGAAGGCCGCGCCTCGCTCCGCACCTGGCTGCACCGCATCGCGACCAACGCCTGCCTGTCCGCTCTTGAACAGCGTGGCCGGCGAGTGCTGCCCTCCGGGCTGGGCAGCCCGACCGAAGATCCCGACGCCCCGCCGCTACCGGCCGAACCCGAGGTGACCTGGCTGGGACCGGTTCCGGACACCCACGACCCGGCCACGATCCTCACAGCGCGTGACAGCATGCGTCTGGCACTCGTCGCCGCCCTGCAGTACCTGCCGCCAAGGCAGCGAGCCGTGCTTCTGCTCCGGGAGGTCCTCGGCTTCAGCGCGGCCGAGGTCGCGGTCATGGTCGGCATGTCCGCGGCGGCGGTCAAGAGCGCGCTGCAGCGAGCCCGCGCCCGGCTCGACGAGGTCGCGCCCTCGCCCGAGACCGTCGCCGAGCCGGACGAGCCGCGTGCCCAGGACCTGCTGCGCCAGTACATCGCCGGTTTCGAGAACGCCGACCTGACCGCCCTGGAGCAGGCGCTGCGCACCGACGCCGCCATCGAACTGGTGGGCACGCGCACCTGGTTCTCCGGCAGGGCGACCTGCCTGCGTTACCTCGCGCACGTGGTCGGCTCGCCCGGCGACTGGCTGATGACCCGGACCAGCGCCAACGGCCAGCCCACCGCGGCCACCTACTACCGAGCCGACGACCGAACCCATCAGGCGCTCGGGGTCGCCGTCCTCACCGCTACCCCGACCGGGCTCTCCCGCATCACCGTCTTTCCCGGCGGCCCAGGACTCGTGACCAGGTTCGGCCTTCCCGCCGTCCTCCCGAGCCGTCGGTCCTAGACCAACCCAAGAAAGGCCCACCGTGCCGACCGACCAGGAATTCCTCACCTACAACGAAGGCGTCATCAGCGAGTTCCGCGCCAACCACGGCAAGGTCACCCAACCGCCGTTCCCGATCCTCCTGCTGACCACCAGCGGTGCGCGGACAGGACGGCAGACGACCGTGCCACTCGGCTTCGGCGTCGACGACACCGGACGCGTGTTCGTCGTCGCCTCCAAGGCGGGCGCACCGAAGCATCCTTCCTGGTTCCACAACCTGCGCGCCGACCCGACCGTGACGGTCGAGCTTGGCGACAACTCCTACGAGGCCAGGGCCGTCGTCACGGCAGGCGAGGAACGCGATCGCCTGTACCGCCTCGTCTCCGACGGCACCTCCGCCTATGAGCAGAACACCGACCGGGTGTTCCCGGTCGTCGTCCTCGAAGGCGTGCCCGCGCCGGGCTGACCGATCCACTATCGTCGCCGCGACGAGGGGAGGCGTGGGGTGGACGACGACGTGATGGCTCGGGTGACCGCGGCTGTGCAGCGTGGTCAGGCCGGTGAGCGGGGGGCGGCCCGCCAGGAGCTGGAGGCGATGTGGGCCGAGGTCGAGAACGACGACTTCCACCGTTGCGTGATCGCGCACTTCATGGCCGACCTCCAGGACGACCAGCGCGACGAGCTGTTGTGGGACGAGCGTGCCCTGGCCGCGGTCGACGGTGTCAGTGACGAGCGTGCCCAGGAGTACGACAAGTCCCTGCAGGTTCGGGGGTTCATGCCCTCCCTGTACCTGAGCCTCGCCGATGATCACCGGCGGCTCGGTGACTCGGACCGCGCTCACGAGTTCCTCGACAAGGCACGCGCCACGACCGACGCGCTGGGCGACGACCCTTACGGCGCGCTGGTCAAGGGCATCCTGGACAAGGTGGTCCGAGCACTGGCCGACGGCTCGACCGACCCACTACCGACCGACTGACGTTATCTGTCAACGGAAGCCGCCGACCGTAGCCATCGGACAGCGAACTGGCTCCAATGGGTTGTATGAACACGACCCAGTCACAGCGCGTGTTGTACGTCATCACCTGCGGTACTCGTGCCGCCCGTGACATCGGCAAGCTGGTCGGCCTGGCGCAGGACGACGGGTGGACGGTGTGCGTCATCGCGACGCCCATGGCCACGCGGTTCATCGACCGGCCCGCGCTCGAGGCCCAGACGGGTTACCCCGTGCGCAGCGAGTACAAGCAGCCGGGAACACCCGACCTGTTGCCGCCCGCCACCGCCATGATCGTCGGCGGTGCGAGCGCCAACACGGTCAACAAGCTCGCCGCCGGGATCTCGGACAACCTCGCGACAGGCCTGCTCAACGAGGCCATCGGCCTGCGGGTGCCGCTGGCGATCCTGCCCTTCGTGAACACGGCCCTCGCCGCGCATCCCGCCTTCGGGCGCAGTGTCCGGGTGCTGCGTGAAGCCGGGCTCGACGTGCTGCTCGGCGGCGACGGGTTCGCCCCCAACCCCCCGAACGCGGGGGAGAACACACTGCCGGACTACCCGTGGGCGTTGGCGCTTCGGGCAGTGGACAAGTAGACGTCACAACTCGACTGCGCTGGACCCACCCCATGGGCGAGGAAACCGTGCCACTGGGTCAGGGGCAACCGCTCCCGGTCAGTACGCGGGCCGCCGAGGTACCGAGTCCCGTCAACGCTCCAATTCGGGCCGGGGCGGACTTCACCCCTGCCGCCAGGTCCGAGTTGCCGTAACGGTGGCATTCCCGGTGCCAGTTCTCCACGCCCGCGATCCAGTCGCGCAGTTCCTGGACATACGACGCCAGCGCCCTCTGCGCCTTCCTGTCCAGTTTCGCCTCGACGACCAGCGTGGGCAGCTCACTGTCTATTACATGCTCGAACTGGCGCATTCTCGCGGTCAGCAGGTCGTTGACCACTTCGAATGCCTTCTCCTGGGGGCAGTTCAGGAAGTTCCGCACCACCAGCACCGCATTGTGGACCTCGCCCTCGAACTCTATCTCCTTGCGGTACGAGTAGAGATCGTTGATCAGCCAGCCGCAGTCCATGATGGAACTCTCCAGGGACCGCATCGGCCTGGTTCGGTAGATCGACTCCGGCAGTGCGTCCAGGTGGGCGATCCGGGACAGGCTCGTCGTGAGATCGGAACCGAATGTGTGGCGGCGCATCTCCACGTAGTCGATCGGGTCGGGAATGCGGTTCAGGCGGTGGTTGTCCTGCTCCCACAGCCAGCTGTCCAGCATGTTCTCGACCGCCAGCCGGAATTTCCTGCGTTCGGCCGTCGCGAGTGGCCCCGCCGTCCTGATCCACAGGTCGGCCAGGCCCCTTTCCAGGCCGTTCGCCGGAAGTACCGACGGGACGCACAGCTCCACCGGCATCAAAGCCTTCAGACGCGCGTTGCTCGTCCGCGCCGCCACGTAGTCCTTTCCGAACACCCTCGGGTAGTAGTCGTCGCCGTAGGTGCCCCATGCCAGCCAGTACGAGCCGATGTCCAACTCCTCGACGGACCCGGCAGGGTGCAGGCCCGCCGCACACAGGGAGAGGTCGTAGTCGCGCAGCGCCTTCTCGTCCCACACGCCCTCGGAGAGGATGCCCATCTCCTGACACCACGTCACCACGTTCTCCCGGGCCTTCTCCAGGTGCGGTGACAGGCTCAGCTCGAACGGTACGTACAGGTCCGGCACCGTCGTCGGGCCGACCTTCTCGAACGGCACGTGGGTGAACGCACGCATCCGTTGGGGTGCGGTGCCGAGCAGCGACTCGACGATGTGCATCGCCGACGTGCCGAGTCCGCCAGGACGGTCCAGGCGCAGCGCCCTCTCGTTCATGTAGCGGGACGACCGCAGGTGCCACTCGTGGCCGCCGGACTGCCAGTCCTGCAGCCCCTTCACGTACCCGGCCACGCCGAGCTGTGACGTCGGGTCGATGCCGTGCGCGGCGAGCAGCGGCGGGACCTCGGTGAGCGCCGTGTGCTCGAACTGGTGCAGACGCGACGTCAGCAGGTTGTTGACGGCCTCCGCCGCCTGCTGCGTCGGCAGGTCGAGGAACTTCTCGAACACCAGGACGCCGTTGGACAGCTCACCTTCGTCGAGGACCTCGCGTTCGTACGAGAACAGGTCGTTGCGCAGGTGGACGGCGTCCGCGAACGTGTCGCGCAGGACGGTCATCGGGCGGGTGGCCGCGATCTCCTCGGGGACCTCGACACCGACCGCGTGCTCGATCAGGTTCGCCGACCACGGGGCGCCGCCGACCTTGCGGCGCATCTCGACGTACTCGATCGGGTTGGCCACGCGGCCCTCGCTGATGTTCGCCAGCTCCCACAGCGACTCGTCGAGCAGGTTCTTCGTGCTCTCGACGAAGCGGCGGCGGAAGTCGGCCGAGTGCGACGGGACCGTGCGGTTCCACAGGTCGACCAGGCCGCGCTCGACGGGGTTCTCGGGCGTCTCGGTGATCTTTCCGGTCACCGGCATGAACGCGGCCAGCCGGTCGAGGTACGCGCGCGCGGCGGGGATGTCGCGGGTGCGTTTGAACAGTTCGAGGAAGTGGTCGTCGAAGTAGAAGACCCAGACGTACCAGTCGGTGACCAGGTCCAGGACCGGCCCGGAGGCGTCGGGATGGGTGTACGCGCACAGCAGTGCGTAGTCGTGCGTGTCGAAGTCGTGCTCGTCCCAGATCTTCGTGCCGTGCTGCGGCACGTCGATCATGTCCATCTCGTACGCCCACCCCTTGCTGTGCGCACGGGCCTGTTCGAGGTTCGGGTTCAGACGCGCTGGGTACGGCAGGTAGAACTCGGGCAGTTCGAACGGCTGCATGTACGCGAAACCCTTCCAGCGACAGGGGGACGTAGGCAGGCAACCAAAGCCGGGGGGAACCGGCCAAGCCATGTCGGGAGGGAACACTCGAACGAGTCAGCCCTTGACCCGACCGGGTTACGGAGGCCGGGCACAAAAAAGGGATCCCACGCACCCGTCAGAGCTCGCTTATCCTTGCTGCCTTCCGGCCCTGGGGAGGTTCACGAGATGGACGCCGCATGGGATCCGACATCAGTGTAGCGACTCCCGCCGGAGCGGGTGCGTGGGTGCCCGGGGTGTCGGTGGCGGCGGGTATGGTCCTGGCGTGGCGCTCGCCCTTTACCGCAAGTACCGTCCGGCAACCTTCGCCGAGGTCGTCGGGCAGGAACACGTCACCGAACCGCTCCGGACGGCGCTGTCCGCGAAGCGGGTCAACCACGCGTACCTGTTCTCCGGCCCGCGCGGGTGCGGCAAGACGTCCTCCGCGCGCATCCTCGCGCGCTCGCTGAACTGCGAGCAGGGACCGACGCCCGACCCGTGCGGCGTGTGCGACTCCTGTATCTCGCTGGCGCCCGAGGGCCCCGGCAACGTCGACGTGGTCGAGCTCGACGCGGCCAGCCACGGTGGCGTCGACGACGCACGCGAGCTGCGGGACCGCGCGTTCTACGCACCCGCGTCGTCGCGCTACCGGGTGTTCATCATCGACGAGGCGCACATGGTCACCACGCAGGGCTTCAACGCCCTGCTGAAGATCGTGGAGGAGCCGCCGGAGCACCTCATCTTCATCTTCGCGACCACCGAGCCGGACAAGGTGCTCACGACCATCCGGTCGCGCACGCACCACTACCCGTTCCGGCTGATCCCGCCGAGCGCGATGCGTGAGCTGCTCGAGCGGAACGTCGCCGACGAGGGTGCCACGGTCGAGCCGATGGTGTTCCCGCTGGTCATCAGGGCGGGCGGTGGGTCGGCGCGGGACACCCAGTCGGTGCTGGACCAGCTGCTCGCGGGCGCGGGGCCCGAAGGAGTGACCTACGAGCGAGCGGTGGCGTTGCTGGGTGTCACCGACGTCGCCCTGATCGACGACATGGTCGACGGGCTGGCTGCCGGGGACGCGAGCACCGTGTACGACACGGTCGACCGGCTCGTCGAGGCCGGGCACGACCCGAGGCGGTTCGCCGCCGACCTGCTCGACCGGCTGCGGGACCTGGTGCTGCTGCGGGCCGTGCCGGACGCGGGGACGCGTGGGCTGGTGAACGCGCCGGCCGACGAGCTGGAGCGGATGCTGGGCCAGGCCGAGCGGCTCGGGCCGGGGACGCTGACCAGGTTCGCCGAGATCGTCCACACCGGACTGATCGACATGCGTGGCGCGACCGCGCCCCGCCTGCTGCTCGAGCTGCTGTGCGCACGGATGCTGCTGCCCGGCGCGGTGCCGACCGACGCGGTCGCGGACTCCGCGGTGCTGCAGCGGTTGGAGCAGATGGAACGGCGGGTGACGGCGGGACAGGGCGCACCCACCGCCGCACCGACTGCCGCGGCACCCGCCGCTGTGCCGACGGCCGCGCCCGCCGAGCAGCCGGTGAGTCGACCCGTCGCGACGCCGCCGAGGCCCGCCACGCCGCAGGTCGACAGGCCCGCGCCGCCGCAGGTCCCCGCGCCCGTCCCTGCCGCTGCGGCTCCCGCCGTCGCCGAGGTGCCCGCGCCCGCGGCCGAGCCGCCCGCGGCCTGGCCGGCCACCCGCTCCGCCGCCTCGGTCGTCGACGACGCCGAGCCGACGCCAGGCCAGGCGGCACCTGCCGCGGCCGGGGCGATCGACGCGGCGGCCGTGCGGCGGCTGTGGTCGGACCTGCTCGCCGCGGTGCGCAGGAACAGCCGTAGCACCGAGGCGATGCTGACGAACGCGACCGTGCAGTCGATCGAGGGTGACACGGTCGTCATCGCCCACACCGCGGCACCGCTGGCAAGGCGGTTGGGCGAGCCACGCAACGTGGACGCCATCGCCAAGGCGCTGAGCGAGGTGCTCGGCGGGCAGTGGCACGTGAAGTGCGTCCACGCGACGCAGAACGCGGCGGCCACGCAGTCCGTCGCGCAGAAGGCGCGTTCGGAGCCGCCGACGTTCAAGCGGCCGAACCAGGCCGCCGCCGCACCAGCGCCCGAGCCCCCGCGTGCCGCCCCCGCGCCGACACCCGCTCCGGTCGCGCGGCCGGTGGCCGACGAGCCGCCGCCTCCCGAGCCCCCGGACGACGACTTCTACGAGGACGAGGTCGTCGGCAACGGCGCCGCGCCCGTGGCGGAGCCGAGGGACGAGGAGGCGGACATGGTCAAGCTGCTGACCGACAGGCTGGGTGCCCGCCAGATCGACCGTCAGCCCAGGTAGGCCAGGATGCCCGAGGCGATGGCCGCCGCGTAGGACTGGCGGCCGTCCGCGCTCGTGAAGGCCGCCGCCTCGTCGGCGTTGCGCATGTTGCCGCACTCGACCAGCACCACCGGCCGTTGGGACAGGTTCAGCCCGCCTAGGTCGTCGCGCGGGGACAGCCCCTGCGCGCCGATGTACGTGGACGTCACGAAGCCTCCCGACACCATGGCGTCGCGCATCGTGGTGGCCAGCCGCATCGACGGCTCACCCTGCGCCTCGTTCAGCGGCGGGGCGGAGTACGCCACGTGGAAGCCGTGGGCCGACGGGTTCGTCGAGCCGTCGGCGTGGATCGACACCACCGCCGCCGCTCCGGACTGGTTGCCGGTCGCGGCCCGCTGGTCCACACACGGGCCGACGCCGTTGTCGTCGGGGCGCGTCATGACCACCTCGACGCCCTCGGCCGTCAGGAGGTCACGGACGCGGACCGACACGTCCCACGTGAAGGCGTGCTCCGGGTAGCCGGCGTTGGTGGCGGTGCCCGTCGTGTTGCACGGCTTCGTCTTCCCCCGCCCTGCGGGCACGAGCCGGTTGATCGCCGCCGGGTTGGCCGCGTTGGCGCCGTTGTGGCCGGGGTCGAGGACGACCACCCGCCCGAGTTTCGCGGGCGGGGGCGTCGTGGTGGTGGTCATCGTGGTGGTCGTCGTGGTGGTCGTCGGCGTGCTCGGGGTCGTCGCCCGGGTCGTCGACGACGTGGGGGACGGGCTCGACGACGTCGCGGGAGCCCCGCAGCCGGCCAGCAGCAACACGGCCATCACCGCGAGTACATGTCTCCGCACGGCGTTCACCCTGTCACACGCCATCACGACTACGCTGGACACACAACCGACGAGAGGAGCCGGTGGTGCAACCCGGTGGTGGCATGCCAGACATGCAGCAGATCCTGCAGCAGGCGCAGAAGATGCAGGAACAGCTCATGTCCGCGCAGGAGGAGCTGGCCAACGCGGAGACTTCCGGCTCGGCGGGCGGTGGGCTGGTCACGGCCGTCGTCTCCGGGACGGGTGAGCTCAAGTCGCTCGCGATCGACCCCAAGGTCGTCGACCCGGAGGACGTGGAGACACTGGCCGATCTGGTGATCGCGGCCGTGCGCGACGCGAGCAGCAAGGCGAACAAGCTCGCCAGTGAGGCGATGGGCCCGCTCGCGGGCGGGATGGGCGGCCTCGGCCTGCCCGGCATGTGACCGGAGAGCAATGTACGAGGGGCCCGTCCAGGACCTGATCGACGAGCTGGGGCGACTTCCCGGCGTCGGTCCGAAGAGCGCGCAGCGCATCGCCTTCCACCTGCTCGGCGCCGACCCCGCCGACATCGCCCGGCTGCAGCTGGCGCTGCAGAAGGTGAAGGAGGGCGTGGTCTTCTGCGACATCTGCGGCAACGTCTCCGAACAGCCGACGTGCCGCATCTGCCGTGACGCGCGCCGCGACCCCAGCGCGGTCTGCGTGGTCGAGGAGCCCAAGGACGTCGTGGCGATCGAGAAGACACGCGAGTTCAAGGGCCGCTACCACGTGCTCGGCGGTGCACTCGACCCGTTGTCCGGCATCGGCCCGGACCAGCTCCGGGTCCGGGAGCTGCTGGCGCGCATCGGGGCGCAGGAGGTCACCGAGGTCATCCTCGCGACCGACCCCAACACCGAGGGCGAGGCGACCGCCACCTACCTGGTGCGGATGCTGCGTGACTTCCCCGGGCTCACGGTCACGCGCCTCGCGTCCGGCCTGCCCATGGGCGGTGACCTGGAGTTCGCCGACGAGCTGACCCTGGGCCGGGCACTGACCGGCCGCCGCTCGGTGTGAGCGTCGCGGCCCGGATCCTGGCCGCGCCGCCACGCCTGGGTGACATCCGGTTGGTGGCCGTGGACGGGCCGTCCGGATCGGGCAAGTCCACCTTCGCCGACCGGCTGCTGGCGGAGCTGCCGGACGCCGTGCTCGTCCGCACCGATGACTTCGCCACCTGGGACGACCCGGTCTCCTGGTGGCCTCGGCTGGTCGACGGCGTGTTGACGCCGCTGTCGCTCGGCCGCCCCGGCGGGTACCGGCGCACCGAGTGGCCCGAGGGCCGTCCCCGTCCCGGCGAGTGGGTGTCGGTAGGAGTGCCGCGCGTCCTTCTGGTCGAAGGTGTGTCGGCCGGTCGGCGCTCGGTCCGTGCCCGTTTGTCCTGCCTTGTCTGGTGTGAGGTCACTGATCCGGTTGAACGGCTGGCGCGGGCGGTCGCGCGGGACGGTGACGGGTGCCGTCAACCGCTGCTGACCTGGCAGAAGTTCGAGTCCGGGTGGTTCACCGTGGACGGTACGCGAGAGGCCGCCAACTACGCAGTGTGACGATATGTACCTTCCCGGTCGCCAAAAGGCAACCGTGTGTTCCCGGATCGTAACCTCACCCAGTTCGTCCGACGGATGCCTAGGGATTAGTGTCTGCGACCAAATAATGAGATTCGATTCGACCTCGGAGGATGCCGACATGCCCTACCCGTCGTTGGTGTGCCCCCGACAGGTCGTGGCATGACCCCACCGCTCGAGACCACCGACTCGACCGCGGAGGTGCCGCCGGAGGTCACGCTCACCGGCGCTAGCCAGAAGGCCATCGAGGGTCGCTCGCTCAGCCAGATCGCCTGGTCGCGCCTCAAGCGCGACAAGGTGGCGATCGCGGGCGGTGTCGTGGTGATCCTCCTGATCCTGGTCGCGATCTGCGCTCCGCTGATCGTCAAGGTGATCGGCCACCCGCCGAACGACTTCAACTACGAGCAGGTCGATCCCGACACCTCGCTGCCCTACGGCAGCGTCGGCGGCATCAGCTGGGACTTCCCCTTCGGCGTCGAGCCGATCAACGGGCGCGACCTGTTCAGCAGGACCGTCTACGGCGCCCAGGTCTCCCTGCTGATCGCGTTCCTCGCCACCTTGCTGTCGGTCGCCATCGGCGTGGTCATGGGCACGATCGCCGGCTTCTTCGGCGGCTGGGTGGACGCGGTCATCAGCAGGCTGATGGACATCTTCCTGGCGTTCCCGCTGCTGCTGTTCGCCCTCGCGCTGGTCGGCGCCATGCCGGACGAGCTCATCGGGTTGCGCGGCTACTGGCTGCGGGTGGCGATCATCGTGTTCGTCATCGGCTTCTTCAACTGGCCGTACATCGGACGAATAGTCCGCGGGCAGGCCATGGTCCTGCGCGAGCGGGAGTTCGTCGACGCGGCACGCAGCCTCGGCGCCCGCTCGGGGTACATCCTGGCCAAGGAGCTGCTGCCCAACCTCCTGGCGCCGATCCTGGTCTACTCGACGTTGCTGATCCCCACCAACATCCTGTTCGAGGCCGCGCTGTCGTTCCTGGGCGTCGGTGTGCCGCCGCCGACGGCCACCTGGGGCGGCATGCTCAACCAGGCCACCAAGTGGTACACGGTTGACCCCGAGTTCATGTTCCCACCGGGCTTGGCGATCTTCGTCACCGTGCTGGCCTTCAACCTGTTCGGCGACGGTCTTCGCGACGCGCTCGATCCCCGGGGGCGGCGTTAGGCCACCTACAGCTTGTCGACCGTCGGGGAGTCAACGGGCTCCGACCAACAAAAAAGGTGCATCAGGATATGAGGAAAACAAGAGTTACCGCGGTCGCCGCAGGCGCGGCGCTCGCACTGGCTCTGTCCGCCTGCGGAAGCGGGAGCGGCGACGACGACAACGGCGACGGCGGGGGCAGCACCAGCACGCCCGCGTACAACGCCGGTGTGGGCAAGGTCTTCAACCCGTCCGACAAAAAGGGCGGCACGTTGAAGATGGCCAACGACGCCGACTGGGACTCCCTCGACGGTGGCGACATGTACTACGGCTACGGCTGGAACTTCAGCCGGCTGTACCTGCGGTCGCTGGTGACGTTCAAGTCGGCGCCGGGCGCCGAGGCCAACACGATCGTCCCCGACCTCGCGGAGAGCCTCGGCAAGGCGAGCTCGGACGCCAAGACGTGGACCTACAAGCTCCGCAAGGGTCTCAAGTACGAGGACGGCACGCCGATCACGTCCACGGACGTCAAGTACGCGGTCGCGCGCTCCCTCGACAAGGACGTGCTGGTCAACGGCCCGACCTACTACGGCGACTTCCTCGACCTGCAGGGCTACGCCGGTCCTTACAAGGACAAGGACCTCACGATGGCCAACTTCAAGGCCGTCGAGACGCCGGACGACCAGACGATCATCTTCCACCTGAAGAAGCCGTTCGCCTCGTTCGACTACATGATGATGCTGCCGGCCACCGCGCCCGTGCCGCCCGCCAAGGACACCGGCACGAAGTACAAGGAACACGTCATCTCGTCGGGTCCGTACATGTTCAAGACCAACGAGCTCGACAAGGGCTTCTCGCTGGTCCGGAACCCGAACTACGACCCGAAGACCGACCCGGACACGGGCCGCAAGAACCTGCCGGACGAGATCGACGTCGACCTGAACGTCAACCAGGCCGACATCGACAAGCGGCTGCTCAACGGTGACCTCGACGTGGCCGTCTCCGGCCTCGGCGTCACCGCCGAGACCCGGGCACAGCTCGTGAACGACCCCGAGCAGAAGAAGTTCTCGGACACCTCCGCGCAGGCCCGCACCTGGTTCACCGCGATGAACGCCGACGTGGCGCCGTTCGACAACGAGCACTGCCGCAAGGCCGTCATGTACGCCGCGGACAAGGACGGCTACCTCCGCGCCTACGGTGGCAAGAACGGCGGCGAGGTCGCGACGAACATGATGCCGCGCATGATCCCTGGCTTCCGGCAGATCGACCTCTACGACGTGAAGTCCAAGCCGAACGGCGACATCGACAAGGCCAAGGCGGAGCTCAAGGAGTGCGGCAAGCCGGACGGCTTCTCGACCAACATCTCCTACCGCGCCGAGCGTGACGCGGAGAAGGCCACCGCCGAGGCACTGCAGCAGTCCCTGGGCAAGATCGGCATCAAGACCGAGCTGAAGCCGTACCCGCAGGCCGACTACGGCAAGCTGTACGCGGGCAACGTCGACTACTCCAAGAACAACGGTCTCGGCCTCAAGGTCTACGGCTGGGGTGCCGACTGGAACGACGGCTTCGGCTTCATGTCCCAGATCGTCGACAGCCGGGTCATCCGTGCCGCCGGTAACACCAACTTCGGCGTCAAGGACCCCAAGATCGACTCCATGCTCGACGACGCGCTGTCCGAGCTCGACGAGGGCAAGCGCAACGCCATCTACGGCAACATGGACGAGCAGCTGATGAAGGACGCGTACTACCTGCCGGGTGTGTGGGCCTCGACCCTCTTCTACCGGCCGGAGCGGCTGACGAACGTGTTCATCAGCGACGCCTACAACATGTACGACTACACGACCCTCGGCGTGGAGAAGTAGCCCGAAAGTAGGTGAAGGCGCCGGTTGACCGGTGGGCCGCGGGTGGAAACCCGCGGCCCACCGTCCGCCACAGCCCCCGACGTGCTTGTTTACATCGTTCGACGGCTGGTGGCAGCCGTCCTGCTGCTCTTCGTGGTCACCGCGATCACGTTCCTGATCTTCTTCGGTGTGCCGAAGCTCGGTGGCGCGACGCCCGAGGACCTCGCGTCCCGGTACGTCGGCAAGACGGCCAGTGAGCAGCAGATCCACGTCACGGCCGAGCGGCTCGGGTTCACCGACCCGCTCTACGTGCAGTACGGCCGGTTCATCAAGGGGATCTTCGTCGGCGCCGACTACGACACCGGTGTCAACAAGGACCACTGTCCCGCGCCGTGCCTGGGGTACTCGTTCATCAAGAGGAACCCGGTGCTGCCGGACCTGCTCGACCGACTGCCCGTGACGCTGTCGCTGGCCTCCGGGGCCGCGGTGCTGTGGTTGCTCGGCGGTGTCGCCACCGGCGTGGTCTCGGCGTTGAAACGCGGCAGTTTCTTCGACCGAACCGCTATGGGCGTGGCGCTGGCCGGCGTGTCACTGCCCATCTTCTTCACCGGCCTGCTGTCGTTGTCGATCTTCAGCTACGCGTTGGGTTGGACGCCACCCGGCGGTACCAACCCGGTCGAACAGGACAACCCGCTCGACTGGGCCTCCGCGCTGATCCTCCCGTGGATCACACTCGCCCTGCTCTACGCGGCGCAGTACGCCCGCCTCACGAGAGCGGGGATGCTGGAGACCATGGAGGAGGACTTCATCCGCACCGCACGGGCCAAGGGGCTGCGGGAACGCACGGTGGTCGTCAAGCACGGCCTGCGGTCCGCGCTGACCCCCATCCTCACGATCTTCGGCCTCGACCTCGGCCTGCTGCTCGGCGGTGCGATCCTCACCGAGACCACCTACTCGCTGCCGGGCATCGGGCAGTACGCGGTCCTCGCGATCACCAACCAGGACCTGCCGAAGGTGCTCGGGGTGACGCTGATCGGCGCCGTGTTCATCATCCTGGCCAACCTGATCGTTGACCTGCTGTACGCCGTCATCGACCCGAGGGTGCGCAAGGCATGACATCGCAGTCGGAACATGACTACCTCGACGCGCCGGAACCCCGGCCGGAACGCGTGGTGGGCGAGACCTTCCTCGATGTCCGGGACCTCCGGGTGCACTTCCCGACCGACGACGGTGTGGTGAAGTCAGTCGACGGGCTGTCGTTCCAGCTCGAGCGCGGCAAGACGCTCGGGATCGTCGGCGAGTCCGGCTCGGGCAAGAGCGTGACCAGCCTGTCGATCATGGGTCTGCACAAGGAGGGCAGCGCCCGCATCTCGGGCGAGATCCTGCTGAACGGGCAGGACCTGGTCACCGCGAGCCGCGAGAAGCGGCGCCTGCTCCGCGGCAAGAACATGGCGATGATCTTCCAGGACCCACTGTCCGCGATGCACCCGTACTACACGGTCGGCGCCCAGATCGTCGAGGCGTACCGGATCCACCACGACGTGAGCAAGGCGGTCGCCCGCAAGCATGCCGTGGACATGCTCGACCGGGTGGGCATCCCGAACCCCAAGGGCAGGGTGGACGACTACCCGCACCAGTTCTCCGGCGGTATGCGCCAGCGCGCGATGATCGCGATGGCGCTGTCGTGCGACCCGGAGCTGCTGATCGCGGACGAGCCGACGACCGCCCTGGACGTGACCGTGCAGGCGCAGATCCTCGACCTGATCCGCGACCTGCAGCAGGAGTTCAACTCGGCGGTCATCATCATCACCCACGACCTCGGCGTGGTCGCCGAGCTCGCGGACGACATCCTGGTGATGTACGCGGGCCGCTGCATCGAGTACGGCACGGCCGAGGACATCTTCCAGCAGCCGCAGCACCCGTACACGTGGGGTCTGCTCGGGTCCATGCCCCGGCTGGACCGGGAACGCTCCGAGCGGCTGCTGCCGATCAAGGGAACGCCGCCGAGCCTGATCAACCTGCCGCCCGGCTGCCCGTTCCACCCGCGCTGCGCGTTCGGCCACCTGAACGGCGGGGCGAGCGAGTCGGAGGTCCCGGAGCTGCGTGAGGTCGGCGACGGTCACAGGATCGCGTGCCACCTCAACGCGGAGGACCGCATGCGGGTGTGGACCACCGAGATCAAGCCGAAGTTGTAGAGAGGTCGGAGAACTTGACTGCGGACGTGAGCCAGCCGGCCGGGACCGAGCAGACCGCGAAGGAGGAGCTGCTGTCGGTCACCGGTCTGCAGAAGCACTTCCCGATCCGCCGCGGGCTCCTGCAGCGCAGGGTCGGTGCGGTGCAGGCGGTCGACGGGCTGGACTTCTCGGTCGTGCGTGGCGAGACGCTGTCGCTGGTGGGGGAGTCCGGCTGCGGCAAGACGACCACGGGCCGGCTGCTCACCAGGCTGCTGGAGCCGACCGCGGGGCGGGTCGTGTTCGAGGGGCAGGACATCAGCCACATCTCGATGGGCAAGATGCGCCCGCTGCGCCGCGACATCCAGATGATCTTCCAGGACCCGTACTCGTCGTTGAACCCCCGGCACACGGTCGGCACGATCGTCGGCGCGCCGTTCAAGCTGCAGAAGGTCGACACCCCGAACGGCGTCAAGCGGGCCGTGCAGGACCTGCTCGCGCTGGTCGGGTTGAGCCCGGAGCACTACAACCGCTACCCGCACGAGTTCTCCGGCGGCCAGCGGCAGCGCATCGGCATCGCGCGCACGCTTGCCCTGCGCCCCAAGCTGATCGTGGCCGACGAGCCGGTGTCCGCGCTCGACGTGTCGATCCAGGCGCAGGTGGTGAACCTGCTGGAGGATCTGCAGGACGAGCTGAACCTGACGTACGTCATGATCGCGCACGACCTCTCCGTGGTGCGCCACGTCTCGGACCGCGTCGCCGTGATGTACCTGGGCAAGATCGTCGAGCTGGCGGAGAGCAAGGACCTGTACGAGCGTCCGATGCACCCGTACACGGTCGCGCTGCTGTCCGCGGTGCCCGTGCCGGACACCGCGCGCCGCCACAAGCGCGAGCGGATCCGCCTGACCGGCGACGTGCCGAGCCCGGTCAACCCGCCCAAGGCGTGCCGGTTCCACACGCGGTGCTGGAAGGCGCAGGAGATCTGTTCGGTCGAGGAGCCGCCGCTGGTCGACCTGGCGCCGGGCCACCAGGTGGCCTGCCACTTCCCGGAGAACCAGGACAAGCCGGCGCCCACGCCCGAGACCTCCGCCACCACGCCCTGACCCGGCGAGGCATGGTCGTCACCGTGCTCGGCGCGTCCGGGCGAACCGGCCGCCACCTGGTGCGGTCACTCGTACGGCAGGGACATTCCGTGCGCGCGGGGGTCCGCAACGGCCGTCGCCGCGAGGCGGTCGCCGGCCTCGGCGCCACCCCGGTCGTCGCGGACCTGTGCGTGGACCCGGACGAGCTGGTCGACGCGTTCACCGGCTCCGACGTGGTGATCAACGTGGCGGGCGCGGCCGACCCCGACCCGGCCGCGGTGGCACTGGTCGACCGCGACGGCGCCATCGCCGGCGTACGGGCCGCCGAGCGAGCGGCTGTCCGCAGGTACATCCAGCTGTCCGCCCAGTTCGCAGACGCGCCTGACCAGGGCGACCGGCTGGTGCGCTCGATCCTCTACGCCAAGCAGATCTCCGACAACGTCCTCGTCCGTTCGAGTCTCGTGTGGACTGTCGTCCGCGCTGGCACTCTCACCGACGAGCCCGCCACGAACCGCGTGTCCGTCGCAGGCCACCTCGGCGCGGGCCGGGTGTCCCGACAGGACGTCGCGGCGGTTCTCAGTGCGTGCCTCAGGGAGCCACGCACCGAGAACCGGGGCTTCGACGTCCACACGGGACCCCTGCCCGTGGCCGCCGCACTGGCCGCCCTCGACTGAACCTCAGTCGTATCTCCCGTTCGAGATCGCGCGGACCCGTTCAAGCTCCCTGCGGTGGAACTCACGCATAACGGGATCCTTCGTCCGTGCGATCCGTGCGATCCGTGCCAGACAGTCGGCGACCGCCTCCTTCGATAGAAGTCGATGGCGTCGCGATATTGGACGATCAGGAAGTTCGCCCGCTCTACTTCCGACTTCAACTGGATGCGGCGGAACATGTCCGCCTCGTCGTTGTTCATCATTCCGCAGGAGTTGGCGGAGCGCACCGACGCGAACACTCTCTGTGGACAACTTGTCCACAAGCGTTCCTCGAGTGGCGAACCGGATCATGAAGGGGGGCGGGCTCTCCGTAAGGGGTGCCGGGCCCGCCCCGATGCACGACTAGCGCGAGAAGCGGTTGATGGCCGAGACCACCGCGCGGAGGGTGGCCGTGACGATCGAGCTGTGGACGCCGACGCCCCAGAGGGTCCGGTCGCCGATGGCGCACTCCACGTACGCGGCCGCACGGGCGTCGTCGCCCGCGGTCATGGCGTGCTCGGTGTAGTCGAGGACCCGCACGTCGAAACCGACCGACGCCAGTGCGTCCACGAACGCGGCGAGCGGACCGTTGCCGTTGCCGTTGATCTCGTGCCGGTCGCCCTCGACGTCGACGACCGCGGCGATCTCGTCGTGGCCCCGACCGTCGTCGGCGATGCGGTGCTCACGCAGGACCACTGGCGAGGTCAGGTCCAGATACTCGTTCGCGAACGTCGACCACATGAGCGCGGGCGAGACCTCGCCGCCCTCGTTGTCCGTGTACCGCTGGACGACCTGCGAGAACTCGATCTGCAGCCTGCGCGGCAGGTCCAGCTGGTGCTCGGTCTTCATGATGTACGCGACGCCGCCCTTGCCGGACTGCGAGTTCACCCGGATGACGGCCTCGTACGTCCTGCCCACGTCCTTCGGGTCGATCGGCAGGTACGGGACCTCCCACGGGAAGTCGTCCACCGCCGAGCCCGCGCGGGACGCCTCGTTGCGCAGCGCGTCGAGGCCCTTGTTGATGGCGTCCTGGTGCGAGCCGGAGAACGCCGTGAACACCAGGTCGCCGCCCCACGGGTGGCGCTCGCCGACCGGCAGCTGGTTGCAGTACTCGACGGTCCTGCGGATCTCGTCGATGTCCGAGAAGTCGATCTGCGGGTCGATGCCCTGGCTGAACAGGTTCATGCCCAGCGTCACCAGGCACACGTTGCCGGTGCGCTCGCCGTTGCCGAACAGGCAGCCCTCGATCCGGTCCGCGCCGGCCTGGTAGCCCAGCTCGGCCGCAGCGACGCCGGTGCCCCGGTCATTGTGCGGGTGCAGCGACAGCACGACCGAGTCGCGGCGCTCGAGGTTGCGGTTCATCCACTCGATCGAGTCGGCGTACACGTTCGGCGTCCCCATCTCCACGGTCGCCGGCAGGTTGATGATCACCGGTCGCTCGGCGGTCGGCCGCCAGATCTCGGTGACCGCGTTGCACACCTCGGCGGCGTAGGACAGCTCGGTGCCGGTGTAGGACTCGGGGGAGTACTCGAACCGGAAGTCGGTGTCGGAGTACTTGCCGGCCAGCTCGGCCACCATCTCCGCGGCGGACGTCGCGATCTTCTTGATGCCCTCGCGCTCCTCGCGGAACACCACGCGGCGCTGCAGGATCGAGGTCGAGTTGTAGATGTGGATGATCGCCTTGCGGGCGCCCTGCAATGACTCGAAGGTGCGCTCGATCAGCTCGGGCCTGCACTGCGACAGGACCTGGATGGACACGTCGTCCGGCACGGCCTCGTCGGTGATGATCTCGCGGACGAAGTCGAAGTCCGTCTGGGACGCCGCCGGGAAGCCGACCTCGATCTCCTTGTAGCCCATGCGGACCAGCAGGTCGAACATGCGCCGCTTGCGGGCCGGGGACATGGGGTCGATCAACGCCTGGTTGCCGTCACGCAGGTCCACCGCACACCACTGCGGCGCCTTGGTGATGACCTTGTCCGGCCAGGTGCGGTCCGGCAGCGTGATCGGCTCGACCACCTGCGCGAACGGCTTGTACCTGTGCACCGGCATCGACGAGCCGCGCTGCGTGTTCCACGAGGGCTGGTCGGCCGGGGACGGCCTGGACGGCATCCGGATGTTGCTGCTGGCAGCTCGCTGGACGTCGGGGATGCTCATGAGGGAATTCTCCTGCTGGTCGCTGGACTGGGTAGACCGGCAGGCTTCAGCCCCGCGGCGGGGAGCCGGTCTGTCAGGCCCCGTCGCGGCAGCGAAGGAGGAGAACACGCGCCACGGCAGACAGCCTAGCCACCACAGGTGGGCTGTAAACAGGTGGGCGTCCACATAGTGGGCCGAACGGCCTACCAGGATTGCTCCTCTCGGAGAGTTTCGTCACACGCAACTCTGGGCAACCACCACCTATGGCTACTCGTACAGCAAGCGGCACGGCCGCACGTGTGATCCAGCTCGTGGGAGCGGTCTTCGCGCTCATCGAGGTCATCTACATTCTGCTGATCCTGTTCGGCGCGAACGGGGCCAACGCGTTCGTGCAGTTCATCAAGTCGCTCGCGGAACCGCTGGCGCTGTTCTGGCCAGGGCTCTTCCCGATCGCCAACCACGATCTCAACGTCATCGTCAACTACGGCCTGGCCGCCATCTTCTGGGTGGTCGTCGCAGGCATCATCGCGCGGGTAGTCGCTCGCTGACGGACGTGCCAGACTCCCACCATGTCGACTGTGACCCGGTCAGGCGTGGTGGGAGCCGTGGCTTCGGTCGTCCGCTGGGTCGGACTGGCCGTCGCGGTCGTCCTGGTCGGGCACGTCCTGCTCACGGTGGGCGGGGCGAACCGGGACAACGGCATCACCCAGTTCTTCTCCTCGGCCGCCGATCCGCTGGCCCTGGCGTTCAAGAGCCTGTTCGTGCCGGACGACGCGAAGCTGCGCGTGCTGGTGAACTACGGGCTCGCGGCGCTGTTCTGGCTCGTGGTCTCGGCGGTTTTGTCACGTCTCATCCGCCGCATCGGCTAGGGATGTTGCGGCCGTCATATAGAACGTGTTCTAGTTACGGTCGTGGACACCATCCCCGCTGCCGTCGAGGACGCCGCGCGTCGGTTCGGTGACGCCGAGGCGCTCGTCGACGGACCAGTGCGGATGAGTTGGCGCGAGCTTCGCGACCAGGTCAGCGGTGCCGCTGCCGCCTTCGTGGAAGGCGGGGTCCTGGCAGGCGACCGGGTCGCGATCTGCGCGCCCAACACGCATCACTGGGTGCTGACGGCGCTCGGCGCGTTGTCGGCGGGGGCGACGCTGGTGCCGGTCAACACCCGGTTCACCGCCGTCGAGACCGCGGACCTGCTCGACCGCACGAGCGCGAAGGCCCTCGTGGTCGCGGACGACTTCCTGGGCAGGGACCGCTTGGCCGAGCTGCGCGACGGTGGCCACCGCGTGCCGGGCTTCGTGCTCCCGGTCTCGCCCGGCGAGCCCTGGCGCGCACTGCCGACGTCCACTGTGGACGTCGAGGTCGACCCGGACGACGTCAGCGACATCCTGTTCACGGCCGGTACCACCGGGCGCAGCAAGGGCGCCATGAGCGCGCACCGGCAGGCGCTCGACGTGGCACGCGCGTGGGCGGAGCGCGGCGAGGTCACGGCCGACGACCGGTACCTGGTGATCAACCCGTTCTTCCACAGCTTCGGCTACAAGGCGGGCATCCTCGTGTGCCTGCTGACCGGCGCCACGATCGTGCCGCAGGCCGTGTACGACGCGGCGGCCGCGACTCGGCTCGTGCACGACGAGCGGATCACCGTGATGCCCGGCGCGCCGACGATCTTCCAGACCATGCTCGACCTGCCCGACGTCGACCTGAGGTCGCTGCGCCTCGCGGTCACCGGTGCCGCGGTCGTGCCGGTCGCGCTCGTGGAGCGGATGCAGGAGGCGTTCGGCACGGTCCTCACCGCCTACGGCATGACCGAGGCGGTGGTCGCGACCATGTGCACGCCAGGCGACGACGCCGACACCGTCGCCACCACCTGCGGTGGCCCGGCCGCGGGCTTCGAGCTGCGCATCGGCGAACAGGACGAGATCCTCCTTCGTGGCCCCAACGTCATGCTCGGCTACCTCGACGACCCGGAGGCGACGGGCAGGGCCGTCGACGCCGACGGCTGGCTGCACACCGGCGACGTCGGCCGCGTCGACGAACGTGGCTACCTCACGATCACCGACCGCCTCAAGGACATGTACATCTGCGGCGGGTTCAACGTGTACCCCGCGGAGGTCGAGCAGGCGCTGGCACGGATGCCGGGGGTCGCGGACTCCGCGGTCGTCGGCGTGGCGGACGAACGCCTCGGCGAGGTCGGCAAGGCGTTCGTCGTGCGCCGCGAACCCGGACTGTCCACTGAGGACGTACGGGCGTACTGCAAGGGAGTGCTGGCCAACTACAAGGTCCCCCGGCAGGTCGAGTTCATCGACGTGCTGCCCCGCAACGCCTCCGGCAAGGTGCTCAAGTTTCAGTTGCGCGAACGGTAGGCATCGGGAGGCTGACCGGACCGACCTCCTGGCACAGGTCGTGGCACTCGGCGTCCAGCGTGCAGCACAGGGAACAGATCGGACCCTGCTGCTTCACGCAGTCCGCGACGTCCGGCACCTCGTACGGGTCGCCGCACACCGCGCACATGTGTGTGGCCAGCGCGTCCGCCTCGGTCAGCCGGACCGTGTTCTCCCTTGCCAGGTAGTACTTCCCCTTGGTCGCCAGCGCGAGCACGGGCACCAGCACGACCGCGACCACCAGCGCAAGCAACGGGCTGAACGCCGCGAGGTACTCGCCGAACGCCCCGAAGTACGCCGCGATCGACAGCGTGGACGCGACCATCATCGCGCCGAAGCCGACCGGGTTGATCTTGTGCAGGTACGCGCGCTTGAACTCGACGTACCGGGGCGAGAGCCCGAGCGGCTTCGCGATCACGAGGTCCGCGCACACCGCGCCGATCCACGCGATGGCCACGTTGGAGTAGAAGCCGAGGATCTTGTTCAGCAGTCCGAACGCGCCGAACTCCATGAGCGCCAACGCGATCCCGCAGTTGACGAGCACGTACCAGACCCGGCCGGGGTGCTTGTGCAGCACGCGGGAGAAGAAGTTGGCGAACGACAGCGACCCGGAGTAGGCGTTCGTCGTGTTGATCTTGATCTGCGACACGACGACGAAGATCGCCGCGAACGTCATCGCCACGGGCCCGAGTGCGGGCCGCACCGCCTCCAGGTACGGCGCGATGGGCTCCAGCGCCGCCGTCGAACCGACCGCGCCGAGGGCGAGGAACGCGAGCAGTGCGCCGCCGATCTGTTTCGCCGCACCGAGAATCACCCAGCCGGGGCCGGCCGCGATCACCGCGGTCCACCAGACCCGTCTGTTGGCGTTGGTCTTGCGCGGCATGAACCGCAGGTAGTCGGCCTGCTCCCCGATCTGCCCGATGAGCGAGAGCGCGACACCCATGCCGAACCCGAAGCTGATGGCCGAGAACGTGCCGCCCGTCCCGTCCAGCCCGGCGAACGCCGCGAAGTCGCCGAGCCGCTCGGGTTCGCGCACCGCCACGATGACGAACGGCAGGATCAGCCCGGCGATCCAGACCGGCTGGGTCCACGTCTGCATCTTCGCGACCGCACCCATGCCGTAGAGGGCGAACGGCAGCACGATCAGCGTCGCCAGCAGGTAGCCGACGGGCAGGGGTAACCCGATCGCGAGGTCGAACGCCTGCGCCATGATCGACCCCTCCAGCGAGAAGAAGATCACCGTGAAACTGGCGTACACCAACGAGGTCAGCGTCGAGCCGAAGTAGCCGAAGCCCGCACCCCGGGTCAGCAGGTCCATGTCGACGCCGTACTTCGCGCACGCCGAGGCGATGGGGATCCCGGTCAGGAAGATCACGACGGCCGCGGCGAGGATGGCGAGGACACCCGAGGAGAAGCCGTAGGTCAGGACGATGCTCGCGCCGATGGCGAAGTCGGCGAGGTAGGCGATCCCGCCCAGCGCGGTCCCCGCCACGACGAGCGGGGACCA
The DNA here is from genome assembly GCF_004364325.1 of Actinophytocola oryzae. GTDB lineage: Bacteria > Actinomycetota > Actinomycetes > Mycobacteriales > Pseudonocardiaceae > Actinophytocola > Actinophytocola oryzae. The sequence goes on from NZ_SOCP01000006.1 coordinate 460,704, forward strand.
GCGCCGGAAGGAGTGGGCCGCGAAGCGGAGCGAGTAGTCCTCCCGGTTCTCGTTCGCGGCGAGTGGTGCGTAGCTGCGTTTGGGCGGTTGTGCTGCCTCCACGGTGTCCGTCATGGCTCGAAGCTAGGAACGCGAAATTGCGTCCGTGTGACGATCCGTGACGCCCCGATGACAAGAATCGTATATCTGGTCGGGGTCGGCGCAGGGTCACCAGCAGGTTCGCCCGACGCGGCGGGGTCCGCGCCTCGCACGTGCGCTGCCAGCCCGGCATCGCCTGCTCGAACAGGTCGTCCAGTTCGGTCCTCGGCTTGAACCGCACCGAGGAGTCGCCTGACACCCAGCGGTCCGCGTCGAACGGGGCCGGTCCCTCCGCGAGCAGCTGCGTGGTCGTGACCGGCCGGAACTCCATCCCCGCCGGGTCCCCGTCGAACGTCCGGCCCGACGCGGCCGGTGCCGAGTAACTCGATGTCGGGCAGGACCAGGCGTAACCGGCCGAGGGCACGACGAACCGAGGTACCGAGGGGTATGGGGGAGCTGCTCTCTTCAGCGGGGGTAGGTGGTGGTGCAGTCGCGGCGCGGGTCGGCCTTGGCTCTGACCATGACCGCGGGGACCATGTGCGCCGCGTACTTGCTCGTGGCGGCCAGTGCCGAGGGGTCGTCGGCGACGACGTCCCTGCGGACCCAGTCGCCTTCCAGTGGCTCGCCTTCGAAGAGCCGGACGTAGTCACGGCTCAGGCGGGGGTCGTTCGGGATGCCCGCGGCCCAGCCCTGGTGGGTGTGGATGAACGTGGGCTTCAGCTCGTCGAACACGTGGTCGCGCAGGCCCTCGTCGTCGGCGTTGCCCCGGAAGTCGGCGATCTCGTAGTCCGCGAGGCCGGCCAGGTCGGCGATCCGCAACCGGCCTGCCAGGGCCGCGCCGCCGATGTCCGGGAGGAGGACCGTGCCGTGTCGGACGCCCAGCAGCGTGGCGTAGTGGTTGAACACGGCGCCGTACCGCTCGGCCACCACGCACATCGGGACCGTCGGCGCGGCACGGAAGTCCTCGGCGGCCGCGCGGAAGGTCAGCAGCGACGTGCCGAGCGCCACCGCGAGACCGGCGACCAGCACCCCTCGGCCGCGGGGTGCGAGGCGCGGGAGGACGGCGCCGACCGCCAGCGTGCCGATCAGGGTGCCCAGCGGCCAGATGGGTGTCGAGAACCGCTGCTCGCCCATCCAGTCCGGCAACAACACGGCATGGGCCACGATCGCGAGCCCGAGCGGGACCAGCAGGGCGATCATCCCGGCGCGCAGCCGGGACGGGTGGCTCAGCACGATCCCGACACACACCGCCAGCACCAGGACGAGCAGCGCGCCCGCGTAGCCGACCAGCTCACCCGCGCGCATCAGCTGGTCGGCGTCCGGCAGCGTCTGTCCCTTCGCGATCGCCGGGCCGGACAACAGCTCCCCGAACGTCACGAGCCGGAAGACCAGGTACGCACCGTACGGCACGGCGAACGCCGCGGCGGACAGCGCCGACAGCCACGCGGCCCGCCCGAACCGCAGCCACAGCACGGCGAGCACCGGGAACGCGGCCACGTACACCACGCCGTCCGGTCTGGTTAGCGCCGCCAGTGCGGCGAGGAGTCCCGCGACGACGGCCACCTTCGGCGACGAGAGCCGGTCGTCCACCGCCGCCCGGCACAGGACCGCGCCGAGCCACGCCACGGCCAGCGCGAAGAGCGAGTTCTCCAACCCGGAGAAGCACCAGATCACGAACGACGGGATGGTCGCCAGCGTGACCCCGGCGACCAGCGTGACGAGCGCGGGTCGTCGCGTCACGGCACTCGCCGCGCGGTAGCAGGCCAGGAGAATGCCCGCGCAGCACAGCAGGGCCAGCAGTTTGGGATACATGACCTGGTCGGAGACGCCGAACAGGGTGCCGTGGTCGAACAGGCCGACCAGTCGGCCGAGTGCGAGCAGCACGAGCCAGGTCGGGTTCGAGTAGGCCTCGACGGGTGTCGAACCGGGCTGGAGCACCGGGCCGTCACCGGTCGCGATGCTCCGCGCGTACGCGAAGGTGATGGCCGCGTCGTCCACGACCCAGGCGCCGTAGAGCGACGCGTGTAACGCGATGACGGCGACTCCGGACAGCACGGAGCCGCTCGCCCGCAATGCGGGTGAGCCCATGGTCGTCGAACCCCCAGTTCGAGATGCCTCTGACTACGAGAGTCCCGAAAGGAGGTCGACGGTTGTCGTCGTTACCTGTTTGTGATGCCTTCGAGAATGAGGCGCAGGTACTGGTCGGCGAGTTGTTCCTCGGTCAGCCGGCCGTCTTGGCGGAACCAGCGCACCGCGACCCAGACCGAGTCACGCAGGAAGCGGTAGGTGACCTCGGGGTCGAGATCGCCCCGGAAGCTGCGTGCCTCGATCCCGTCGCGCAGCACAGTGATCCAGATGCGCCGGACCTCCTCCTCGGCCTTCGTGAGGTAGCCGAAGCGGGGGAGCGTGCGCAGGAAGCCGCGCTCGTTCTGCAGCACGGTGATGGCCGCGCGGTGCTCGCCGAGCGACCGGAACGCCTCGGTGACCAGGCCGCGCAGCGCCTCGACCGGCTCGCCACCCGCGATCTCGCGGTAGGTCTCCAGCAGGTCGTCCAGGTAGCTGGAGAGCAGCTCGTCGAGGATCGTCTCCTTGGAGTCGAAGTGGTGGTAGAGGCTGCCGGACAGCACGCCTGCGGCGTCGCCGATGTGGCGGACCGTGGTGGCCCGGTAGCCCCGCTCCGCGAACAGCTCGGCGGCGATCCGCACCAGGTCGGCCCGCCGCTCGGAGGGCTTGCCACGCGATTCCGTCATTTTCGTCTCCCGCACCCAAGCGCTAGCTTGGTAGCCTAGCACTGTGGCTGACGCCTTCATCGTCGACGCGGTCCGCACACCGGTAGGCCGGCGTGGCGGCGGTCTCTCCGCCGTGCACCCCGCTGACCTCGGCGCACACGTGCTGCGCGCGTTGTTCGAGCGAGTCCCCCTGGAGCCCGCACTGGTCGACGACGTGATCTTCGGCTGCGTCGACACGATCGGCCCGCAGGCGGGGGATGTCGCACGCACGTGCTGGCTCGCGGCCGGGCTGCCGTCGGAGGTGCCCGGGGTGACCGTCGACCGGCAGTGCGGGTCGTCGCAGCAGGCGGTGCACTTCGCGGCGCAGGCGGTCATGTCCGGCACGGCCGACGTCGTGGTGGCGGGCGGCGTGCAGAACATGAGCGCGATCCCCATCTCGGCCGCCATGCTCGCCGGCCGCGAGCACGGGTTCCCGGACCCCTTCTCGACGTCCCGGGGATGGCGTGCCCGCTACGGCGACCAGGAGATCTCGCAGTTCCGCGGCGCGGAGATGATCGCGGCGAAGTGGGGCATCACCCGCGCCGAGATGGAGGACTTCGCGCTGCGGAGCCACTCGCGGGCGCTGGCCGCCGTCGACGCCGGCTGGTTCGCAGGGGAGATCGCGCCCGTTGGCGAGGTGTCGGACGACGAGTGCCCGCGCCGGGACACGACGCTGGAGAAGATGGCCGGGCTGAAGACGTTGACGCCGGACGGCAGGCTCACCGCGGCCCTGGCCAGCCAGATCTCCGACGGAGCCGCGGCGTTGCTGGTGGTGTCCGAACGGGTGCTCCGGGAGCACGGCCTCACGCCGAGGGCGCGGATCCACCACCTGTCGGCGCGCGGCGGGGACCCGGTGGTCATGCTGGACGCACCCATCGCGGCGACGGAGTACGCACTCGACCGCGCCGGACTGTCTGTTTCGGACATCTCGCTGGTGGAGATCAACGAGGCGTTCGCGAGCGTCGTGCTGGCGTGGCTGCGGGAGACGGGTGCGGATCCGGCCGTCGTGAACCCGACGGGTGGGGCGATAGCGCTGGGCCACCCACTCGGCGCGACCGGCGCACGGCTCATGACCACGCTGCTCGGCAACCTCGAGCGCACGGGCGGCCGGTACGGCTTGCAGACCATGTGCGAAGGCGGCGGCCAGGCGAACGTGACCATCCTGGAACGTCTGTGAACGGAGCTTGCGGCGTGAACGGGGAAGTCGTTCTGGTCACGGGCGGCACGCGGGGTGTGGGTCTGGGCATAGTCCACGCTTTTGCTAAGGCGGGCGCACAGGTGGTGACGTGCGGTAGGTCCGAAGTGGACAGCGAGTTCCGTTACGTCCGCGCGGACGTCCGCGATCCGTCCCAGGTGGACACATTGATCGAGACCGTCGTGGCCGAGTACGGCCGACTGGACGTGGTGGTCAACAACGCCGGTGGCGCCCCACCCGCGCTGGCGGCCTCGGCGTCGCCGCGCCTGCACCAGAAGATCGTCGAGCTGAACCTGCTGGCGCCACTCCACGTGTCGCAGCGGGCGAACACCGTGATGCAGCAACAGGATTCGGGCGGCGCGATCGTCATGATCGGCAGCGTGTCCGGCACCCGCCCGTCACCCGGGACGGCGGCCTACGGCGCGGCGAAGGCCGGCCTGGCGAACCTGGCGACGTCGCTGGCGGTGGAGTGGGCGCCGAAGGTGCGGGTCAACACGGTGGTCGTCGGCCCGGTCGACACGGAGCTGTCGCAGGTGCACTACGGCGACGAGGCAGGCGTGGCGGCCGTCGGCGAGACGATTCCCATGGGCCGCATGGCAACCCCGGCGGACGTGGGGGAGGCGTGCCTGTACCTGGCGTCGCCGGCCGCCGCGTACGTCACCGGCAGCACACTGACCGTCCACGGCGGTGGCGAACGCCCCGCGTTCCTGTCGGCGTCGAACGCGGAGGTACCGAAGTGATCTGCGAAGGCCGGGTAGTCGTGATCACCGGGGGCGCGCGGGGCATCGGCGCCGCACACGCGGAGGAGTTCCGCCGCCAGGGCGCGCACGTCCTCGTGAACGACGTCGACGGTGGCGACCACGGCGAGGACGTGTCCACGTGGGACGGCGCGAAGTCGTTGGTGGACAAGGCTGTGGCCGACCATGGTCGGCTGGACGTGTTGGTCAACAACGCCGGCATCGTGCGTGACCGCATGCTGGTGTCGACGAGCGAGCAGGAGTGGGACGACGTGGTGCGCGTGCACCTGAAGGCCCACTTCCTGACCATGCGGCACGCGGCGGAACACTGGCGGGCACGGTCGAAGGCGGGTGAGCAGGTGTCCGGCCGGATCATCAACACCAGCTCGGGTGCGGGCCTGTTCGGCAGCGTGGGCCAGGCGAACTACTCGGCCGCGAAGGCAGGCATCCTGGGGTTGACCCTGGTGGCGTCGGCGGAGTTGGCCCGCTACGGCGTGACGGTCAACGCGATCGCCCCGTCCGCGCGCACCCGCATGACGGAGGAGCTGTTCCCCGACCTCGCAGGCCCGGAGGACGTCGCGCCGCTGGTGGTGTGGCTGGGCAGCGAGGAGTCCGCCGCCGTGACGGGCAGGGTGTTCGAGGTGGAGGGCGGCAGGATCGGCGTGGTGACGGGCCACCACCGAGGCCCGTCGGTGGACCGGGGAAGCCGCTGGCCCGTGACCGAGATCGGCGCGGCAGTGGCGGACCTGATCACGAAGACCCCCGAGGAGATCCCGGTCTACGGCGCGTAGGCGCGGCGGCTACCGGCTGCCGAGGAAGGCGGACCAGGTCTTCGCTGGAAAGGCGAGGAAGGGACCGCTGGTGTTCTTGGAATCGCGAACCGCCACTGCCGGCCCGGGGAACGCCACCTCCACGCAGTTGGCGTTGTCACTGCTGCGGCTGCTCTTGCGCCACCGTGTCTCATCCATGCTGCCGCCTCCCGTCACTCGTGCTCACCGGCCAGGTTCGTGATCAACTCGGCGGACTCGGCCGGCTCAAGGGCCTGGTTCAGGATATTGCCGAGCGCGAGGCGATAGGCGGCGATGTCGTCCTTCTCATCCAGGAACATGCCGAAGTGGTGGTTCTCGATGTACACGAGGCTCGGCTCCTCGGCGAAGTCGAGGCAGACGAACGGTCCTCGTTGCCCGGCGTATTGCCCCACCCGCAAGGGCACGACACGAACCGTGATGTTCGGTCGCTCGCCCGAGTCCACCAGATGGCGCAACTGACGACGCATAACACCACTCTCCGCAACAGGCCGCCGCAGGGCGCTCTCGTCGATCACCGCCAGGAACTGGAGTTCACGGTTGCCCAGCACTGCCTGCCCCGCTCGCCGGGAGGCGACCAGGTTCGTCAGCTCGACCTTGCTCAGGGGTGGCGAGAGCGAACGCTGGGATGGGGATTGTCGACCATGACACCATCGTCCCGACCCGGCTGATCAGCGGCAATCACACGATCGAGCACATTGCTTGCCACAACGGCACCGTGCCAGCGTCATGTCATGACATCACTCGAAGAGTGCGAGACCAGAACCCGTCTGTCCCTTCTGACCGCACAGGCCTGGCTTGACCGCCCGCGCATGTTCACGATGTACGGACTCCACCACACCCCGGACGGCCCGCCGATCCTCGGCTGGGGCCTCGAGTTCACCGCACGCGAGGACGCCTTGTTCTACCTGCCAGTCGGCTCCGTCACCCACCACACGGTCTCCGCCGCGCGCGTGGCCGAGCGTTATTCCCACCTCGGCGACATGCACCTCGCCTGGTTCGACTGCGCCGAACCGGAAGAGCACCGACCGACCGAGCGCCAGTGGCCGACCTGGTCGCCAGGACAACACCGAAGCCCCGGGTCTACGGTGCCCGAATGCTGAGCCCACCCGACGGTTTCACCGAAGCGGACCTGGTCAGCGCGCTGGCGACCCACTGGGGTGTCACCGCCGACTCGGTCACCTACCGGGCACTGGGCTTCGGCAGCCACCACTGGCAGGTCGGCGCCGACTGGTTCGCCACGGTCGACGAGTCACCCGACTTCACCCGTCTGTCCTCGGCACTGCGCACGGCAATGGACGTACCGGTCGCGATCGCCCCGGTCCCCACCCGGACCGGCGAGCCGCTGGCACGAACGGGTGACTTCGCGGTGACGCTGTACCCGTACGTCGACGGCGAGTCGTTCGACTTCGGCGACTTCCGCGACCCGGCCCACCGCCAGGCGACCCTCGACATGGTCGTGGACGTCCACCACACACCCCCTGCGCACGCCCTCACCGACGACTTCACCGCCCCCGTCCCCGCACCCATCGACGACGCGGGCCCCTACTCCCGCCCGGCCGCCCGCCTCCTCGCGGAGCACGCCCCGGCCCTCGCCCGCCTCCGAGCCCGCCACCAGGAGCTGGCCGCGACCGTCGACCCCTCCCGCCTGGTGCTCACCCACGGCGAACCCCACCCGGGCAACACCATGCTCACGGCCGGCGGCTGGCGCCTGATCGACTGGGACACCGCCCTCATCGCCCCACCAGAACGCGACCTCTGGCACCTGGCAACCCCCGAGACCCTGGCCGCCTACGAAGCCGCGACGGGCGTCCAGCCGCTACCCGACCTCCTGGAGCTGTACCGGATCGGTTGGGACCTCAACGACCTCGCCGAAGTGGCACACGACTTCAGCCGCCCCCACACGGGCACCCTGAACGACGACGAGAACTGGGCGATCCTCCAGGACGTCGTGGCGCGCCTCTAGAACACCGGGGTGCCCCACTCGCCGCCGAACGCGATCTCACCAAGCGAAAGTCGTCGGCGGGGAGCCAGCTCCTTCGCGCGTCGCTCCTCGTCGAGCAGGTCCGGCGAGCCGAGGGCCCCGAGCGCGATCACGACCTGCGGCTCGACATCGGCGGGCAGGGAGAACACGAGCTTCGCGCCCTCCTTGTCGAACCCGCCCATCTGGTGGGCCACGAGCCCCTCCGCCACCGCCTGCAGCACGAGGTTCTCCGCCGCGAGCCCGACCCCGTACTCCGGCATCGGCACCCGGCCCTTCTCGTTCTCCGTCGCCGCGCAGGCCAGCACCAGCACCGCGGCCGGGTGGGCCCAGCCCTGGTTGCGCTTCGACAGCAGGTCGAACAGCCGCTCGTGCACCGGGTCTCCCCGCCTGCCGACCAGGAACCTGGCCGGCTGCGTGTTGCCGTTCGACGGCGCCCACCTCGCCGCCTCGAGCACGGCACGCAGCTGCTCGTCGGTCACCTTGCCGTCGGGGTCCAGCGCTCGTGGGCTCCACCGCGCCGCGATCAGCGGGTGGATCGGCACACTGGTCTCGGCATCCCTGGAAGTAGTCATCAGATCGCGTAACTCCACGACGTCAGCGCGTATGCCCCGAACCACGAACTCGCGACCGCGAGCCCGCACAGCGTGACCACCATGGTGGAGCGCCGCCGCCGCGCCAACCCGATGGCGATCGGGATGAGCAGCGTGAACGCGGGCACCATCAGCCTCGCCTTCGAGTTCATCAACCCGTTCGAGGTCAGGTCCATGAGCAGCACGGCAGCCGCGTAGACGATCAGCGGCCACTCCACCCGCATCGTGATCATGAGCACCAGCAGGACCACGGCGACCACGATCAGCGCCACGGTGGCCACCTCGAGCACCGACCTGGCGTCGCTCAGTGCCTCCAGCGAGAACCGCAGCGTCGCGGCGCCGCCGTCGAAGCCCGTGCCCCAGCCGCGTTCCTGCAGCGCGAACCAGCCGTTCCACTCGCCGGTCCTCGTCCCCACCCAGATCAGGTAGCCGAGCAGCCCGACCGGCGCGACCAGCCCGCCGACCCACGGCCGCCAGCCGTCCCTGCGGGCGAAGATCGCCAGCGCCGCCGCGATGCACAGCGCGAGCACCAGCGCCGCTCCCGTCGACCGGACGAGCCCCGCGAGCGTGCAGCACACGCCGGCCAGCACCCACCGCCGCTCGAGCACCCCGACCAGCGACCACACGGCGAACGCGCAGAACATGGCCTCCGAGTACGCCATCGACAGCACGATCGACATCGGCGCGGCCGCGAACAGGGCCACGAGGACCAGCCCGACCCGCCGTGACCCGCCGTGGATCGTGGTGCCCAGGCGGGCCAGGCCGTACGAGCACACGACGCCGGAGACGACGGTCACAGTCAACGCGGACGTGACCAGGCCGATCCCGCCGGAGCCGTCGATCGCGGCGAACCAGCGCACGACCGTCGGGTAGCCGGGGAAGAACGCGAGCGGCGTCTCCGCGCTGCGCTGCCCGAACGCGTCGACCAGGCCGGCGGGCACGCCGCCGTAGCCGCCGTCCGCGATGGCGAGGAACCACTGCCCGTCCCACGACCGCAGTGCCTCCGTCACCGAGTGGCTGTTGCGGCTCGCCATCCAGGTCAGCACCAGCAGGCCCAGCTCGCGGATGCCGAGGAACAGCAGCGCGGGGGCCAGCAGGGTGCCCACCCTGCGGACGGTCCACTCCGAGTCGTGGCTCGCGGCCACCTCCGCCGAGGCGTCCTCAACCTCGGCACGTGTCACGTCCGTCGCCGACACCCCGATCCCCTCCCACGGTTCCCGCACTACAGAGTAGGGCGGTAGTTCGCGCACGTGGTGGGGGCCACACGCACGACGGAAAGGATTCGCCCACTCGGTTACGCTCGCCCTGACGCTGAGCAGAGCCGTGGGGAGCCGCTGAGCAGAGCCTGTGGAGCGATCGTCATCGCCGTCGGAGGAGGTAGCTGCCAGTGGCGCTCGTGGTCCAGAAGTACGGCGGTTCATCGCTGGAGAACGCGGACCGGATCAAGCGGGTGGCCGAGCGGATCGTGGCGACCCGCAAGGCCGGCAACGACGTGGTCGTCGTGTGCTCGGCGATGGGGGACACCACCGACGAGCTGCTCGACCTCGCCCAGCAGGTCAACCCGGTGCCGCCCGAGCGCGAGATGGACATGCTGCTCACCGCGGGCGAGCGCATCTCCAACTCCCTGGTCGCGATGGCCATCAGCGCCCTCGGCGCGACGGCCGTGTCGTTCACCGGCTCGCAGGCGGGTGTGATCACCGACTCCACGCACGGCCGCGCCCGCATCATCGACGTCACGCCGAGCCGCGTCCAGCAGGCCCTCGACGACGGCTACATCTGCCTGGTCGCCGGCTTCCAGGGCGTGAGCCAGGACACCAAGGACATCACCACGCTCGGCCGGGGCGGCTCGGACACCACCGCGGTCGCGCTGGCCGCCGCGCTGAACGCCGACGTGTGCGAGATCTACACGGACGTGGATGGCGTCTACACCGCGGACCCACGCATCGTCGCCAACGCGCGGCGGCTCGACCGCGTCCCCTACGAGGAGATGCTGGAGATGGCGGCGTCCGGGGCGAAGGTCCTGATGCTGCGCTGCGTCGAGTACGCCCGCCGCTACGGCGTCACCATCCACGTCCGTTCGTCGTACACCAACAAGCCGGGCACCATCGTCAGCGGCTCAACGGAGGACATTCCCGTGGAACAGGCCATGATCACCGGTGTCGCGCACGACCGCTCCGAGGCCAAGGTCACCGTGACCGGCGTGCCCGACCAGGCGGGCGTCGCGGCCAGGATCTTCCGCGTGGTCGCGGACGCCGAGATCGACATCGACATGGTGCTCCAGAACGTGTCGAGCACGGTGTCAGGGCGCACGGACATCACGTTCACGCTGTCGAAGGACAACGGCCCGACGGCCGTGGCGTCGCTCGAGAAGATCAAGGAAGACCTCGGCTTCACCGCCGTTCTCTACGATGACCACGTCGGCAAAGTCTCACTCGTCGGTGCCGGCATGAGGTCCCACCCGGGTGTCACAGCCACGTTCTGTGAGGCGCTCGCGAAGGCGGGCGTCAACATCGAGATCATCAATACCTCGGAGATCCGGATCTCGGTGCTCATCCGGGACACTCAACTGGACGAGGCCGTACAGGCCATCCACAGTGCCTTCGGGCTAGGCGGCGAAGAGGTCGCCCAGGTGTATGCGGGGAGTGGTCGTTGATGGCACCAACACTGGCTCTGGTCGGTGCGACCGGCGCGGTCGGCACCGTGATGATCGACATCATGAACGGCCGTCAGGAGTGGCCGTGGGGCGAGGTGCGGCTGATCGCGTCGCAGCGCTCGGCCGGGCGTCACCTGACCGTGAGAGGTGTCGAACACACGGTGGTCGCGCTGTCCCCGGAGGCGTTCGACGGCGTGGACATCGCGATGTTCGACGTGCCCGACGAGATCTCCGCCGAGTGGGCGCCGATCGCCGCCTCGCGGGGCGCGGTCGTGGTCGACAACTCCGGCGCCTTCCGCATGGACGACGACGTGCCGCTCGTGGTGCCCGAGTGCAACCTCGACCGGATCCACGACCGGCCGCGCGGGATCATCGCCAACCCGAACTGCACGACCCTGTCGATGATGGCCGCGCTCGGCGCGCTGCACCGCACGTTCGACCTGCGTGAGCTGGTCGTCGCGTCGTACCAGGCCGTCTCTGGCGCCGGTGTCGCGGGCGTCGAGCGCCTCTACGCCGAGCTGGCCGCCGTGGTCGGCAAGGGCGTCGGCGTGCGTGCGGGCGACGTGCGCGAGGCCCTCGAGGCGGCCAGGCTCCCGCTGGAGGACTCGCCCTTCCCCGCGCCGCTCGCGCTGAACGTGGTCCCCGCCGCGGGCTCGTACAAGGGCGACGGCTGGTACTCCGAGGAGCTGAAGGTCCGCAACGAGTCCCGCAAGATCCTGGGCATCCCGGACCTGCGGGTGTCGGCGACGTGCGTGCGTGTCCCCGTGGTCACGACCCACTCCCTGGCCGTGCACGCCACGTTCGCCTCCGAGGTGACCGTCGAGCAGGCGCGCGAGGTGTTCGAGGCCCAGCCGTCGGTGGTCCTGATGGACGACCCGGCCGACAACGTCTTCCCGACGCCCGCGGACGTGGTCGGCGGCGACCCCACCTACGTCGGCCGCATCCGCCAGGCGCTGGACTTCCCGAACACACTGGACTTCTTCGTGTGCGGCGACAACCTCCGCAAGGGCGCGGCGCTCAACACCTACGAGATCGCCGAAGCGCTCGCTCGTTGACCCGAACGGGCTGACTGTGGTGCCCAGCTCCATGGTGCGGGCCGGATTCCGGTAGCTTCAGCGCGCCGGGTCGGGGGACGCGACACCGTGGAGCGACGAGCATGACCGCAGCCCGACCGCGGGCTCTCCGGCCAGGACAGTGGGACCTAGCGAGCGCACCGCGCCGCGTCGTGCCGCTGTACCTCAGCATCGAGGCGCTCGCGGCCGGGCTGGTGGCGTTCTTCCCCGGCGGCGTGCCGACCGAGCAGGACCTGGCCCGCTTCGGTGCGCTGCTCGTGGTCGGCTGCCTGCAGACCGAGCTGTCGCTCAGCACCGAGAAGGCCCGCCGTTACCTGGCCGACGGCCCGCACATCAGCATGACGTCGGTGTGGATGTTCGGTGGCGCCGTGGTGCTGCCCGCGTTCCTGGCGGTCGCGCTGACGGTGATCATCTACCTGCACCTGTGGCTGCGCGTGTGGTGGTCGGTGCAGCGCCGCTCGGCCTACCGGGTGGCGTTCTCCGCGACGACCGTCGTGCTGGCGTGTGTTTCCGTCCACCCGGTACTGACACTGCTCGGCGCGGACAGTGTCCAGGTCGACAGCTGGCAGGGCGCCCGGGTCCTGCTGGCGGTCGTGGTGGCCGCGCTGGCGTACACGACGATCAACGGCGGCCTTGTGGCCGTGGGCATCAAGCTGCACCACCCGACGCGCCCGTGGCGCAGGACGCTCGGTACCAGGTCGGAGAACGCGCTGGAACTCGCGACCCTGAGCCTCGGCGGTGCGGCGGCGGTGCTCGTGGTAACACAGCCCGCACTGGTGGCGCTGATGCTGCTGCCGGTGATGGTGCTGCACCGCAACATCCTGATGCGCCAGCTGGAGGAGAAGGCGTCACAGGACTCGAAGACGGGCCTGCTCACCGCGGAGGAGTGGCGCGTCCGGGTGGCGGCCGAGCTGATGCACACCCACGAGCCGTTCGCGGTGCTCATGGTGGACCTCGACCGCTTCAAGCGGGTGAACGACACCTACGGACACATGGCGGGTGACGCGGTGCTGAGGACGGTGGCCGAGACGGTCACCAAGCAGCTGCGCTCGTACGACTCGGTGGGTCGCTGGGGTGGTGAGGAGTTCGCGGTGCTGCTGCCCCAGGTTCCCGACGAGGGCGCGAGGGAGGTGGCCGAACGCATCCGCCGCGCGGTGGCGGAACTGGAGGTGCCGGTCTCGATAGACGACACGTCCCACACGATCCGGCACCTGTCGGCGTCCGTCGGCGTCGCGCCCTACCCGGAGGCGGGCACGACCGTGGACGGCCTGATCCACGCCGCGGACACGGCCATGTACCGGGCGAAACACGCGGGGCGCGACACGGTCGTCAGCTGGGCTGACCACCCGGTCCAGGAGCGGAAGTCGATCGCACCCACGAGCCCACCCAACCTCAGGCTCCGTCCCCCGTCCTGATGAACGTGGAGATAAGACTGGCAACGCCCACCGACAAGGCCGCGGCGGCGGAAGTACACATCGTCGCCCGGAACACCTACTACGAAGGCCACGTCGACGTGGCGGCACTGGACCGCCGGGCGGCACAGCTGAGGGCGTTCTACACCGAGAAGCTGGACCGCTTCGACCGAAGGCTGTGGTGCGCCGAGATCGACGGCGACGTGGTCGGGATGGCCCTGACCGGCCCGTCGATGGACAACCTCGGCCCGTGGGTGGGCCAGCTCTATCAGATCCACGTGCGTCCCGACCACTGGCGCGAGGGCATCGGCACGGCTCTCCACAGGACGTGCCTCGACGCGTGGCGCGAAGCGGGGGTGACGGTGGGCGTGCTCGAGGTGTGGTCCAACAACGAGCGCGCACAGTCCTTCTACGAGTCCCACGGCTGGCGGCCGGACGGCCACAGCCGCCCCGGCAAGGGCGAGACGACCTATCGCCGCCTGCGGAGAACGATCGTGTAGTGCCCGGCAACCACTTCGCCGCGGTGGTCAGCGCGGAGCTGACCACCGCGATGGTGAGCTTGCCGGGCTAGTACTACAGGGCTAGATCATTAGGGTTTGGAGTCGGAGACGTCGTTGGAAGTGGTGTCGTCGTGCGTCTGCCTGATGTTCGCGGCGCCAGGC
>NZ_SOCP01000007.1 GCF_004364325.1 Actinophytocola oryzae
GGGGCGGCCCAAGGGTGTGGTGGTCGAGCACCGGTCGCTCACCAACTACGTGGTGCGGTGCGCGACCGCCTACCCCAGCCTGCGGGGTGCCACGCCGGCACACGCGTCGGTGGGATTCGACGCGGGCGTGACCGGGCTCTTCGGGGCGCTCACGGTCGGCGGATCGGTACACCTTGCCGCCTTCGACGACCGGTTGCCGCAACGGGGGGAGCGGGACGGTGTGTCGTACACCTTCCTGAAGGTCACCCCGGCGCACCTGTCGTTCGCGATGGACGCATTGCCCGAGGACTTCGGCCCGTCGGTGCAGTTGATGGTCGGCGGCGCGGCGGTGCAGGGCGCGGATCTGGCGCGCTGGCGGGCGTCCCACCCTGGTGTGTCGATCGTGAACCACTACGGCCCGACCGAGGTCACCGTCGGCTGCACCGACTATCCGGTCCCGGACGGAGATCTCGCGGACGGCCCGGTGCCCATCGGGAAGCCGATGACGAACATCCGGGCGTTCGTGCTGGACCGGTGGTTGTCCCCGGTGCCGCCGGGCGCGCCAGGCGAGCTGTACTTCGCTGGCCTCGGCGTGGCCCGGGGTTATCTGGGTCGCGCCGCGCTGACCGCCGACCGGTTCGTGGCGTGTCCGTTCGGCTCTGGTGAGCGGATGTACCGGACCGGGGACGTGGCCAGGTGGCGGCAGGACGGGAACCTGGAGTTCCTGGGGCGCGCCGACGACCAGGTGAAGATCCGCGGTTTCCGGGTCGAGCCCGGCGAGGTGACCAGTGTGCTCGCCGGCCACCGGTCGGTTGCCGAGAGCGTGGTCGTCGCCAGGGAGGACCGGCCGGGGGACGTGCGGCTGATCGCCTACGTCGTGCCGGCCGCGTCCGTGCGTACGTCGCAGGCGGACGCGATGACCGTCGCCGGTGACCTGACCACCGCGCTGCGGGCGTTCCTGAGCGAGCGCCTGCCCGACTACATGGTGCCCGCGGCCGTGGTGCTGCTGGACACGATGCCGTTGACGGCCAACGGCAAGGTCGACCGCGGGGCACTCCCGGCACCGGACTTCGCGGGCGCGGCGGGCGCGGGCACCGCGGGCAGTCCGAGGGAGGAACTGCTGTGCGCGTTGTTCGCCGAGGTGCTCGGGCTGCCGAGGGTCGGCGTCGACGACGACTTCTTCGCCCTGGGTGGTCACTCCCTCGCCGCGACCCGGCTCGTGGCGCGGCTGTGGGCGGCGGCAGGACTCGACCTGTCGGTGCGGTCGGTGTTCGAGTCACCGACGCCCGCGCTGCTCGCCGCGCGGACCGGCGGCGCGAGCCGTGACGACGACTTCGACGTGCTGCTCCCGCTGCGCACGTCCGGTGCGCTGCCGCCGCTGTTCTGCGTGCACCCCGTCATGGGGCTGAGCTGGTCGTACTCCCGGCTGCTCGCCCACCTTGATCCCCGCAGGCCGGTGTACGGACTGCAGGCCCGTGCCGTGCGTGACGCCGTCCGCACACCCCGCGGCATCGACGAGATGGCCGAGGACTACGCCGAGCGGATCCGGGAGATCCAGCCGCACGGGCCGTACGCGCTGCTCGGCTGGTCGTTCGGCGGGATCGTCGCACACGCCGTCGCCACGCGGCTCCAGGAGGCGGGTGACCGGGTCGCACTGCTCGCGCTGCTCGACACGCGAGTACCCACCGGTGCCGCAACGGAGATCACCGACAACGAGGACGAGATGATGGCCGCGAAGATGCGCCGTGCCGGCCTCGACGAGCGGGCGCTCGAGCGCTATCTGTCCACACTGGAGCCCCCGGTCCGGGAGCGCCTGGTGACGCGGGAACGGGCCATCGCCAGGGCCGCGCTGAACAACAACGCCCTGCTGCGTGGTTTCACGCCAGGGAAGTGCGACGGCGACGTGGTGTTCTTCACGGCGGGCGACGACCAGGACGTGGCGAACGCCTGGCGCGGGCACGTCGGCGGCGCCGTGCACAACCACGCCGTGCCCTGCGCGCACCGCGACATGTTGACACCCGAGCCCGCCGCACTGATCGCCAGGGTCGTCGAGGACCACCTGGCGACACCACACGGATGGGGAGACCCTGCCGACCGGACACGGCCGGCGGGCGGAACGAGCACCGACAAGGGGAAGGGGCGGATCTGATGACGACTGTGGAGTTCCGGCCGTGGCCGATCGCGGGCGACCGCACACCGACGACGTACGGCGAGGTGATCGACGCCTACTTCGACGGCGCGTGCCGGACACTCGCACTGCCCGAGGACCACATCGTCCCGCACGCCCGGTCACTGACCTCGGTACTCGGCGCGTGGGCGCAGGCGCCGATCGAGAGCCTCGCCGACTACTACTCGTGGGTCGCCAACAACGGCGCGCCGCTCGAGTTCTCCGCCGCCTTCTCCGCCGCGGGAGTGCAGGCGTTCCGGGTGTTACTCGAGGTGCGGCGGCAGGACCCGACACCCAGGGCCGTCCAGGCGGAGGGGCACGCGTTCACCCGGCGGCTCGCCACGGAGTTCGGTGTGTACCTCGGCCGGTTCCTGGAGATCGAGGACCTGTTCCTCGGCGACCGCGACCCGGCGGGCCCGTTCTCGGTGATGCACGCGGTGGCGTTGTCCGCGGTCGGTGAGCCGCCGCTGTTCAAGATGTACCTCAACCCCGGCGTGACCGGTCGTTCGCCTGCCGGGGTCACCGAGGAGGCGTTGCGCAGGCTGGGTCTCGCCGACGCCTGGGCCGCCGTCGTGGACCACTTCGGCGGCGCCGACATGAACGCCCCCGAGCACGAGGTGGCCCTGGTCGGCCTCGACCTGACGTCGTCGGCCGACGCCCGTGTGAAGGTCTACCTGCGCCACACCGGGGTGGGTGCCGAGCGCATCGACCGGGCCGCCGCCGTCGCGGCCGACCACAAGGACGGCGTGTTCGCGGAGATCATCGAGGCGATCGGCGGCGGTGTGGACGCCACCGGCTGGGAGAAGGCACCCATGACCTGCCTGGCGTTCCGGTCCCGGCGGGACGTGCCGTCCTCGGCCACGCTGTACACCCCGCTCGACCCGAACCTGGCCAACGACGAGGTGTCGGCCGCCCGGGTCATGCACCTGATGCGCATGGCCGGCGTCGACCCCGGCGTCTACGAGACGGCGGTCTCGGCGATCTGCGGCGACCGGCGCGACCGGCTCCGCAGGCTCAGCTGGGTCGGCTACAAGCATCCCGCCGACCCGGTGTGCACCCTGTACGCCGGCCTGAACAGTCCCGGCCGGGAGCCGGTGGACTGAACCGCGGCGACAAGAGGGGGACCACATGCGAGAGCCGATGGGCGGCGCGGTGGCGCCGGTGGACTCGGGCCGGTTCCGTGCGCTGATGGCGACGTTCCCCACCGGCGTCGCCGTCGTCACCGCGACCGAGGTGGACGGTTCGCCCCGGGGCATGACGTGTTCCTCGGTGTGCAGTGTCTCGGTACGGCCACCCACCCTGCTGGTCTGCCTGCGCGAGGGCAGCCCCACCCTCTCGGCCGTGCTCGGGCTGGCGGGGTTCGCGGTGAACCTGCTGCACGACGAGGCGAGGCCGGTGGCCGAACTGTTCGCCTCCGGCGATCCGGACCGGTTCGACCGGGTCGGCTGGGCGCGGGACCCGTCGTTCGCCGGGCCGCACCTCGTCGACGACGCCCACACCATCGCCGACTGCCGCGTCACGCGGACCGTGCGGGTCGGCGACCACGCCGTCGTGTTCGGCGAGGTGCACCGGCTGGACCTGCCGACGGCCTCGCCGCCGCGACCGCTGCTGTACGGCCTGCGCCGGTACTGGGCCGTCGGCCAGCCGCGCTCCGAAACCTGACCGCCGCACGCCGACAGCGAGGGAGTCACAGTGTCCGACGAGACGTCGTGGGTGTCGGAGGAGACCTCCGAGCCGCGCTGGCGGGTCGTGGGAGGCTACGTCGTGCTGGCCGTGGTGCCCGCCGTCGTCTCCGTCGTACTGCTCGGCCGGTTGCGTGGCGGCCCGGTGCACCAGACGGAGCCTGTCCCGCACGTCGCGGTGGCGGTGCCCGTCTACCAGGCGTTGTTCGGTATCGCACTGATCATGGCCGGGTCCCACGCGATGGGCGCGCTGCTGGCCGCGCTCCGACAGCCCCGGGTGATCGGCGAGATCGCCGCGGGCCTGCTGCTCGGCCCCTCGGTACTCGGCGTGGTGGCACCCGGCCTGCTGCACGCGCTGTGGACGTCGGACATGATTGCGTTCCTGTCGCTGCTTGCGCAGCTGGGCGTGGTGTTCTTCATGTTCCTCGTCGGCCGGGACACGCCGTTCTCACTGCTGAGGAACGGTGCCGTTCGCGCGCTGGTGTCGGGACACGCGACGATCGCGCTGCCGTTCCTGTCCGGTGTGGTAATCGCGTCGACGATGCTGGCCGGGTACCGCCAGCAGACGGTGTCGCCGCTGGCGTTCGTGATGTTCTGTGGCATCGGGCTGAGTATCACGGCGTTCCCCGTGCTGGCGAGGATCCTCAGCGACCGAGGCCTGCGCGACACCAGGGTCGGTGTGCTCGGCATGGCGACGGCCGGTGTGGCCGACGTCAGCGGGTGGTGCGTGCTCGCCCTCATCGTGGCGATCGCCCGAGGCAACTCGACAGTGGACGCGCTGCGCACCGTCGGCCTGACGGTCTGTTTCGCGGCGGCGATGTGGTGGCTCGTGCGGCCTGCGCTGGCCAGGCTGTCCGACCGTGCCGGGGACTCACGGGGCTGGCTGACGATCGTCATGATGACAGTGCTCCTGTGTTCCGCCGCGATCACCCAGGCGATCGGCGTCCAGGCCATCTTCGGCGCGTTCCTGGCCGGTGTGATCGCGCCGAGATCCCGGTCGGTCACCGAGTTCGCCTACCGCCTGGAGGGCCCGACCACGTGGTTCCTGATGCCACTGTTCTTCGCGGTCACCGGTATCCAGGTCAGCCTCGGTACCCTCGGCAGCGGCGCGAACTGGCTGGTGATCGTGGTGCTTGTCGCGGTCGCCATGGCGGCGAAGCTGGTTGCCGGAGCGGCCTCGGCACGCGTGACCGGAATGGACGGACGGTCCTCACTCGGCCTCGGCGTGATGATGACCTGCCGGGGCATGACGGAGCTCATCGTCCTCCAACTCGGCCTTTCCCTGGGGATCATCTCGGGTGACCTGTACGTCATGCTGCTGGTGATGGCATTGGTCACCACGGCTCTCACCGGCCCGCTACTCGGCTACCTGCTGCCGAGGAGCCGGGAAACCGCGGCTCTCCACGCACCCGTCCACACAGGACAGTGAGGCCGAAGGGCGCCGACCGGCCGTCTCGCCGGTCCGTTCAGTCGGGACCAGGACGGGACCGTACTCCCACGAAACCGGGACCTCGGGACGCATAGGTTCGCGGAAGGCCGGGGACGAGCGCGTGCTCGCCTCGGCGAGGGAGAGGCAATGAGTTCACGGGTGGCTGTCGTCGGCGCGGGTATCGGCGGTCTCGCCGTGGCCGGTGCCCTGCTGCGCAAGGGTTTCCAAGTCGACGTCTACGAGCAGGCCGCCGCGTTGCGCGACGTCGGTGCCGGTATGCACCTGGGCTGCAACGGCAGCAGAATCCTCCGGCGCTGGGGCTTCGGGGCCTGGTTGGACCGCGCCGGGGTCCGGCCCGTCGCGCTGGAGGTACGCGCCTGGGACGACGGCAGGACGCTCAATCGCCAGGTGATGGGCGAGGACTGGGTCGCCGAGTTCGGCACCCCCTACCACACGATCCATCGTGCGGACCTGCAACGGATCCTGGTCGAGCACGCGGCAGGCGCACGGGTGCGGCTGAACCACCGGCTCACCGGGTTCACCGACCGCGGCGACGGCGTGCGCCTGAGCTTCGCCTCCGGCCGGACCGCGACGGCGGACGTGCTCGTCGGCGCCGACGGCATGCACTCGGTGGTGCGTGGCGCCGTCGCCGGACACGAGCGGCCCGTGTTCTCCGGTACCAGCGCGTTCCGCGGCATGGTGCCGGCCGGGAGCGTGCCGGACCTGCCGCCGGAGACGATGTTCCTGTGGGTGGGCGCGGGGGCACGCCTGTTGTGCTACCCCGTGAGCGGCGGCCGCTTCCTGACCTTCGTCGCCGTCGTCCCGGACCCGGGGAGTGGCACGGAGTCCTGGAGTTCCGAGGGCGACCCGGCGGAGCTCCAGGCTCTTTTCGAGAGGTGGCACCCGCACGCCCGCGCGCTCGTCGGTGCGGTGCGGGAGACGCGCCGGTGGGGCCTGTACGACCGGCAGCCGCTGGAGAGCTGGGGCACCGGCCGGGTCACGCTGCTCGGCGACGCGGCCCACCCGATGCTGCCCCACCACGGGCAGGGCGCCAACCAGGCGCTCGAGGACGCCGTGGCGCTCGCGCACTTCCTGCACACCGACGAACCCGGGGCCGGGCTTCGCCGGTACGAGGACCTCCGGCGCCCGCACACCGCCAGGGTGCAGCTCGGTTCGCGGGGGAGCGGCTCGCTCAGGGTGCGGCCGGGCGGAGGTGGCGAGCTGGCGTCGCTCGTGGAGGACACGTCCTGGATCCAGCGCTACGACGTCGAAGGGGTGTTGTTCGGCGAG
This sequence comes from Actinophytocola oryzae, assembly GCF_004364325.1. Lineage (GTDB taxonomy): Bacteria > Actinomycetota > Actinomycetes > Mycobacteriales > Pseudonocardiaceae > Actinophytocola > Actinophytocola oryzae. The sequence continues at coordinate 6,548 of NZ_SOCP01000007.1, forward strand.
GTCGTGGCGCGTTGAAGCCGAACGAGGAGGAGAGATCATCCATGTCGAACGAACTTGATCGCCGCGGCCTGCTACGGATGTCCGCGGGGGCCGCCGTGCTGGCCGCCGCGGGCATGGCCGGGCTCGCGCCAGGCTCGGCCGCGGCCGAGCCTGGCGCCAGGGGCACCGGCGCCGGGCTGCCGCCCGTGCCCGGTATGTCCGGGGACCGGCTGGCGAACGAACTGTGGTACCAGCTCGACGAGGCGACGCTGTACACACAGGACCCGGAGCTGAACGACGCCTATCTGGCCATGATGGACCACCTCGGCGGCGACCTCGAGAACGGGATGCTCGACGCCTGGAACTCGGTGGTCACCTCGCCGGACTACCCGGGTAACTACGCCGACCTGATGGCGCCGGTCCGCGGCGCGCTCCAGAAGCTGTCCGATGTGCAGGCGACCGTCTTCGACGCCTACTACCCGCGTCGCGACATCCGGCTCGCCGAGGCGTACGGCATGTTCGGCCAGGGTGTGCTGTTCGACCCGCGGCGGGCGCCGGTGAAGCAGGAGGTCCACACCATGGGCGGGAACCCGCCGCACGGCTACCACGTTTGGTTCGCCTACCTGCGCGCCATGATGGTGCTGGGCATCGACCGGGCGCGCTGGCGCGACATGGCCCCGTTCGTGGCCTACGGCTGGGCGGCCCAGTCCATCGCGAAGCCCGGCCAGCGGACGGTCAACCCCCCGCTGCCCGCCGCGACCATGCGCGGGCTGCGGCGGACCTGGCTGTGCCGGACCACCCGCCAGCTCGACCGGGACTTCCAGTCCTTCCCGTACCCGGCAGGGTCACCGGCCGCCTGAGCCGAGCACGACGAGAACAGGCCCGCCACCCCGGCGGGCCTGTTCTCGTCGCGTTCAGTCGGCGCGGGCGAACCGGCGGGTCGCCGCCATCAGCGCCACGGCCGCGATCAGCGCCACGATGCCGACCTCCAGCAGCACGGGCGGCGCCCAGCCCCACCACCTCGGCCCGACGGCGAGGCCACCGAGGTCGAGATCGCCGGGGAGCGTGCGCCGCAGCGCGTCGACGCCGTAGGTGAGCGGGTTCGCCAGTACCGCGGCGCCCAGCCACGTCGGCAGCCCGCCGACCGGGAACATCGCCCCGGACAGGAAGAGCATGGGCATCACGGCGATCCCGACGACGATCTGGAACGTGTCGATACGCCTGATCCGCACGGCGGCCAGCACGCCGATCGCGGTGAAGGCGAACGCCACCAGCGCGACCTCCAGCAGCCCGAGCAGCAGCTCCGGGCCGTACGGGATGCCCGCGTACCCGGCGACCAGCAGCACGAGCAGCCCGTAGACCGCACCCGTGGTGGCTCCGCCGAGGCAGAGCCCGCCCAGCAGCGCGCCGCGGCGGACGGGCGCGACGAGCATCTGCCGGAGGAACCCCGACTGCCGGTCCCAGACGATCGAGATGCCGACGGCCATCGCGGGTGACTGCACCGCCATCAGCAGCACGCCGGGGAACAGGTAGGCCCGGTAGTCCGCGCCACCGACCGTGCCGTTCAGGCCGGTGCCCAGGATGAGCAGGAACATCATCGGGGTGATCATCCCCATGAGGATCCGGACCTTGTTGCGACTGAACCGGATCCACTCCCGCTGCCACATGACCTTCACCGCCCGCAGCGTCCGGCCCTCGCCTGCCGTCAGCTCGGCCGTGCCCGGCGGGTGGGTGGTGGTGTCCGCGCCGGCCGTCGTGGTCATCGTCCACCTCTCCGGACAGCGGCGGTGAGGTCCGCCGGGTTCTCCGCCGACTCGCGGATGGTGCGGCCGGTGTAGTGCAGGAAGACGTCGTCGAGCGTCGGGGGCGTGACGGCCACCGACCGCACCGGCAGCCCGACCTCCGCGCACAGGCGCGGCACGAAGCCCGCGCCGTCGGTTACCCGCAGGTGCACGCCGTCCGGCTCCGCTGTCGCGGTCAGCCCGAAGCGGTCGCGCAGGATCCGGACCGTCTCGTGGTCGTCGCCGGTCCGCACGACCACGAGGTCGGCGCCGATGGTCGCCTTCAGCTCGGCGGGCGTGCCCGTCACGACCAGCCTGCCGCTGTCCAGGATGGCGAGCCGGTCGCAGTGCTCGGCCTCCTCGAGGTGGTGCGTGGTGAGGAAGACGGTGATGTCCCGCTCGGCACGCAGCCGGTGCAGGTGCGCCCAGATGGCGACCCGCGTCTGCGGGTCCAGCCCGGTGGTCGGCTCGTCGAGGAAGAGCACGCGCGGGGTGTGCAGCAGCCCCCTGGCGATCTCCAGCCGCCTGCGCATCCCGCCGGAGAACGTGCGGACCTCCTCGTCCGCGCGGTCGGTGAGCTCCACCAGTGCGAGTGCCCCGGTGATCGCGGCGCGGGCCACCCGGCGCGGCATGCCGAACAGCTCGGCCTGGAAGCGCAGGTTCTCCGCCGCGGTCAGGTCGACGTCCACGGTGGACTCCTGGAAGATGAGCCCGATCCGGCGGCGTACCGCGTCCGGTTCCCGGACCACGTCGTGCCCGGCGACCTCGGCCGTGCCGCCCGTCGGCCGCAGCAGCGTGCACAGCATGCCGATGGTGGTGCTCTTGCCCGCACCGTTGGGGCCGAGGAAGCCGAAGACCGTCCCCGTGGGGACGGTCAGGTCCAGCCCGGCCACGGCCTCTGCCGCGCCGTAGTGTTTTCGCAGCCCGCTGGTCTGGATGGCGGCGGTCACCGGCGCGTCCCGGCGTCGTGGCGGACGGTCATGGTCGCGCGGAACAGGGCCGTGTCCGCTGGTTCGCCGACGGGTTCGCCCGCCACCTCGAGCCAGGCGTGCGCCCGGAACGGCGCGGTGCGGATGCCGGTGCACCAGTCGGGCCACTGGCCGGACAGCCGGGTGAGCAACGCCGCGGCGACCGACCGCTGCAGGCAGCCCTGCCCTGCGCAGCGCGCGCTGACGCTGACGACGGCCTGCCGCGCGCGGAGTGCCCGCTCGGCGGTGGCGGGGCGGGCACCACGGCGGAGCACGGTGAGCATCAGCCGCAACCGGCGCGGCGGCAGCAGGATCAGCAGCCGCGCGAGCCCCACGGCCGCGCGTGCGGAGAGCGCGCGGCGCGGGCTCAGCCGGACGGTCTCCTCGGCGACGACCGGCATGGTCATGCCGTCACCACCAGTCCGGCGGCACGCAGGCTGCCGAGCAGCGCCCGAACGTCGGTGCGGACGCGCTCGGACAGCTCCGGCCTGCCCGCCACGAGCCGCGCCGCGGCGTCCTCCGGCGGGTGCCCGTCCAGCAGCAGCCGCAGGGTGGCCGCACCGGTCCGGTTCAACTGCCAGTACTTCCCGTCGCGCTCGTTGAGCAGCACCATGCCGTCCTCGGTCTCGGTGGCCGTGACGTCGCGTGCGAGGGCGAGGGTCATGGTGTTCCTCCTGCCGCGAAAGCGGGTTCCGGCGTGGCGCTCGGCGAACGCAACCAGCGCTCGCAGGCCAGCGTGTTCTCCAGCGGTGAGACCGCCTGGGTGGTCGGGCCGAGGTTCAGGAGCGCGGTCCGGAGAGCATCCGCGTCGACGAGGCCGAGCTCGGCGAGCCTGAGGTCGTCGCACAGGGCGACGAGCTCGTCGCGGTTGTGGCGCAGCCCGTCGTAGATCTCGGCGCTGAACTCGCCCTTGGTGCGCCTGCCGAGCAGCTCGTCCGGCACGATCCCGCGCATGGCGGCCGCCAGCACCGGCTTGTACAGCCCGCGCCCGCCGCGTTCGGCGAGACGGACCGACAGCGCGGCCTCGATCACCGGATCGTCCATGAGGGGTGCCTCGAACCGGACGCCGGTGGCGCGCACCGCGGCGTTCAGCTCACGGAGTGCACCGCCGTTCAGCACGACGAACTCGAGTGCCTGGTGGATGACCCGTTCCGGTGCCAGCGGCGCGGAATCGGCCGCGGCGACGATCGCGGCCCGCGCCGAGTCCCTGGCGGACGTTGTTACCCAGTGCGGCACTCGTGCACCACCGTGCCAGCCGAACGGGGCTTCGGAATAGTGCGCGGGCGGGTCGCCGAGCTGGTCCGCGCTCGCGCGCAGCGACCGCCCGAACGGCGTGTTGTCCGCCAGTGCCAGCAATGTCGACCGGAGCCCCCACCGGTTGACGTTGCGGGCCCGGCGGATGATCGGGATGCTGCGCAGTGGGTGGGCGCGCAAGCGTGAGTGCAGGTAGGCGGGCAGTGCGCCGAACAGCTCGTCGCCGCCGACGCCCAGCAGGTGCACGGCCGACCCCTCGGCCGCGACCGCCTTGGCCAGGTACTCCGTCCGGTCCCGGTTCGAGCTCCAGGTGAGGGGCCCTTCCGCGTCGTCGGTGTATTCGGCGTCCGGCCGGGCCGAGTACCGCCTCGGCCCGGCCGTCGGCGCCACGGACCGGTGCCGGGCGGACGGCAGTCTGCTCGTGGCGTACTCGGCCCAGCGCGTGTCGTCGTTCGCCTCGTCGAGCGGTTTCCAGTGGTGAGTGAGGAGGTTCATCCCCGTGTGGGCGGCGGCGAAGCACAGGCTGGTGGAGTCCATGCCGCCGGAGAGGTCGGCGCTGAGCAGCCGCTGGCCCCGGCCGCGGACCTCGACGGCGTCCAGCACCTCGGCACGCACCGCCTCGGCGGCGACGGCGGCGGGCACGTCGGGAGTGGGTGGCCGCCACCAGCGCACGGTGCGGGCGCCGCCGTCGGCGGTGAGCTCGAGCCAGTGTCCGACCGGCACCGGCTCGATCCCGGCCCACACGGTCGAAAGGCACAGTGGCCACGGTGCGCGGGGGACGATCAGCCGCAGTGTCAGCGCTTCCTCGTCCAGCTTCGCACCGGTGAACACGGTCAGCAGACCGGGATCCGTCGCGGCCACCGTCGTGCTCGCGACGGTGGTGTGGAAGATCTGACACGCGGTCGAAAGGGTGCCCCGCAGTCGCGTCCGGCCGTCGAAGGAGACCGCCAGGTGCGCGGCGCCGCGCACGGTGGCCGCCACCGCGTCGAGTTCCTGTGGTGACGCCGCCCTGGCGAGCGCGCGTTCGGCGGCCCCGGCGTCGAGCCGCGCACGACCGAGCAGGACCAGCCGCCGGGTCCCCGCGTCCACGACCATGATGTCCTCGTCCGCCCATTCGCCGACGATCCACGGCCGCCCGGACGGGTGCGTGATGCTTCGGGTGCCTCGCTTCCCGGCCGGCGCGGCGCCGGCCGCCCCGTCGGGGAAGAACAGAATTCGCATCTCTCCAGCTTCCGACACGGCTTCGGAAATTCTTTCGGCGTGCCCGCCCACGCGGGGCCACCGTGGTGGCGCCCCGCGTGAGCGTTCGCGATCAGCCCCAGATAGGGGTGTTCGCGTTGAAGTTGTCGATGTTCCCGCCCCAGGGGAGGCCCAGGGTCAACTCGGCGAAGTCGCCGACCTCGACCAGTGCGGGAGCCTCGTAAACGTCGTCGTGCTTCATGCTTGTTCCCCATCTCGTTGTGAACCGGAGGTGTGCGCGCCCACCTCGTCGAACGATTCCAACGTAGACGGCCTCAAGTCCCGGGAATGCGGGATTCCGGTCCCGACCGTGTCCCGAACCGCCGCCGCCCGCTCGGCAGTTGACCCGATTGTCTTGACAGCCACGGGAGTGGCGTAAACGATCGGTGACCGAAAGGGCAGCGGAATCCGGGGGAGTAACGAACATGTCGGAACTGAGTCGTCGGCGCGTGCTGAAATCAGGACTGGCCGCCACCGCGGCCGTCGGGGCGAGCGTCCTGTTGGCACCGGTCGCGCACGCGTCGGAATTTCCCGAGGTGCCGGGCATGCGCGGTGACCGCCGCGCCAACGAACTGTGGTACGCCTACGAGATGGAGTTCTCCTACGCGCCGTCGGCGGAGGTCGTGGCGGCCTACGGGGAACTGGACGCGGCCGCGCAGGGCTCGCCGCTGAGCCTGCTCGATCTCTACATCCAGACCCGCGAGCAGGGCACCTACCCGGAGTCCTATCTGGACCGGATCCGCCGCGCGCGGCACGCGTTCGAGGTGTTCTCCGTGGTGCAGCTCGATCTGTTCGACCGGTACTACCCGCGCGACGAGCGGGCACTGGCGTGGAGCTTCGTCCACATGGGAAACGGTGTCCTCTACGACCCGAGAATGCCGCACCCCAACGAGATACACATGATGACGATGGACAACACCTCGGCCGACGGCAAGACGACGACGTCCTGGCACTTCTGGCACGCGGTGAACCGTGGGCTCACCCTGCTGGGCATCGACCGGGCGCGCTGGAACCGCCTCGACCGGCTCGTGGGGCTGGGCTGGGAGGTCCAGTCGACCACGAAGCCGGCCGTCGGCCAGGTCAACCCGCCGATCGCCTGCCACACCGCCGAGCGGTTGATCCGCCGCTGGGAGTGCCGCACGCCGGGCGAGATGGACCGCGCCTTCCAGTCGTTCCCTTACCCCGCACCGTGATCGCGGGGTGTCAGGCGTCGCGGGATCGGAGCACCAGGTAGCCGCCGAGCAGGGCGAGCACCGTCCACCCGACCAGCACCAAGAGTCCCTGCCCCGGTCCCAGCGCGTCCTCGTTCGGCAGCACCCGGAACATCCGCGTGCCCGCCTGGTCCGGGAGGAACCGGGCCACGGACTTCAGCGCCTCGATGTTGCCGAGGATCGGCGAGACGATGAAGAGCAGCGGGATGAGGAGCGCGAGGGAGAGCACCGAGCTCCGCAGCATCGTCGCGACGCCGAGGGAGAACGCGCAGATCAGCACCATGTAGGCGGCCGCGCCGAGGACCGACCGCAACGCACCGGGATCGGTGATCGCCACGTTGTGCCCGTCGCCCAGTGCCGCCTGACCGGCGAAGAACGCCGCGAACGCGGTCACGAGGGAGACCAGCAGGGCCGGTGCGATAGTGGCGAGCAGCTTGGCGCCGTAGAGGACGCCGCGTCCCGGCACCGCGGCCAGCGACGAGAGGATCGACCCCGAGGTGTACTCGGCGCTCACCACCAGCACACCGAACGCCAGCAGGATGATCTGTCCGAACGCGAGGCCCGCGAAGCCGTTGTAGACCGGGTCGAACGTGCTGATCTGCTCCGGGGTCATCCTGGCGAACGCGCTCCGGTTGGCGTAGGAGATCCCGACGCTGATGCCCAGACTGACGACGAGGGTCATCGCGAGTGTCCACCGCGTCGACCGGACGGTCCTGATCTTGGTCCACTCGCTCAGCAGCACCGCCGTGTTCATCTCCGCCCCGCTTCCCGCGACTCGGCCCCACCGAGGAACTCGGCTGTGCCGGTGGTCAACCGCATGAACGCCTCCTCGAGCGACGCCGACCGGGTGCTGAGCTCGTCCAGCGGCACCCCGTGGTCCGCGGCCAGCGCGCTGATGCTCCTGGCGTCCGCGCCGGTGGCGGACAGGGTGCCGTCGGCCGCCTGCTCGACGGCGATCCCGGAGTCGCGGAGCAGGTCCAGCAGCCGCCGAGGCTCCGGGGTGGCGATGCGGACGAAGCCCTGCGCGTTGCCCTCGGTGAACTCGGCCATCGTGGTGTCGGCGAGCAGCCTGCCGCCGCCGATGACCACGAGATGGTCCGCGGTCAGCGCCATCTCCGCCATCAGGTGGCTGGAGACGAGCACGGTGCGGCCCTCCGAGGCGAACTGGCGCATGAGGTTGCGGATCCACCGGATGCCCTCCGGGTCGAGCCCGTTGACCGGTTCGTCGAAGAGCAGGATCGGCGGGTCCCCAAGCAGTGCCGCGGCGATGCCGAGCCGCTGGCCCATGCCGAGCGAGAACTCCCCGGCCCGCTTGCCTGCCACGCTTTCCAGCCCGACGATGCCGAGCACCTCGGCCACCCGCCCCCTCGGGATCCGGTTGCTCTGGGCGAGGCAGAGCAGGTGGTCGTGTGCGCTGCGGCCGGGGTGCACGGACCTGGTCTCGAGCAGCGCGCCGACCTGACGCAGCGGATCGGTGAGATCGCGGTAGTGGCTGCCGTCGATGAGGACCTCGCCGCCGGTGGGCCGGGTCAGGCCGAGAACCATGCGCAGTGTGGTGGACTTGCCCGCGCCGTTCGGGCCGAGGAACCCTGTCACCTGCCCGGGAACCACCCCGAAGGTCAGCCCGTCGACGACGGTCGCCGCGCCGTAGCGTTTCGTCAGGCCTCTGAGTTCGATCACCTGGCAACGATCCCGCGAACGGAGGGCCCGGCACATCGGAGGAGGAACCGAACTCCGGACTACGCCCAAAGTCGTAGACGGGGGCGTCAGGGTCGGCGCGGGGTCCGATGCCGTCGCCGCCGCACCACGCTACGTTTGGCCTGTGGCGCACTCCGACCTGCGGTCGTTCCTCACGAGGGAGCTGAGCCGCGAACGACTGGTCGCGCTCGACTGCCTGGTGGCCGCGCTCTACGCCGCGATCCTCATCGCGTACGCGGTGACCGACGCGGATGGACGGGTACCGGCGCTGCCCGTGTGGTCGCGGTGCCTGGTCGCGGCGGCCATCGCGCTGCCGGTCGCGGTTCGCAGGCTCTGGCCGGTGCCGGTCTTCGCGGTCGTGCTCGCCGTGTCGGTCGTGTCGATGGTGGCCAACGTGCTCGACGAGCCGGTCCTGGCCGCCGCCTACGCGCTGTACCCGGTCGCCCTCACCACGCCGCGCCGGACCTGGGTGCCGACCTCGGCGATCGCGGTGGTCAGCGCGTTCTGCCTGTTCGTCGGCACGCTGGCGCTGCCGCCGTCGCTCGTCTCCGGGAACGTGGGCATCGTCGTGTTCGGCGCGGCCGCGCTGGGTGGCGGCTGGACGATCGGCCGGGCGGTGGCCGAGCGCCGTGCGTACGCGGGCCGCCGCGCCGAAGGGCTGGCCACGCAGGCAGTGGCGGAGGAACGCCTGCGGATCGCCCGCGAGCTGCACGACATCGTCACCCACGGCATGGGCCTGATCGCGGTGAAGGCCGCGGTCGCCAACCACGTGTTCACGGTCCGGCCGCAGGAGGCACACGACGCGCTGCGGGTCATCGAGGCCACCAGCCGGATGTCGCTCGTCGAGATGCGGAACATGCTCGCGCTCCTGCGTTCGGAGCCAAGTGCGGACGAGCTGGGACCCGTCCCCGGCCTCGCGCGCCTGCCCGACCTGGTCGCGACGGCGGCCGGGTCCGGTGTCGAGGTCGAGTTGTCGGTGTGCGGTGAGGACCGGCTGCCGGAGGGCCTGGGAGTGTCGGTGTACCGGATCGTCCAGGAAGCGCTGACCAACGTCGCGAAGCACGCCGGGCCCGCGCGGTGCCGGGTGTCGATCGAGACCACCGGTCCGCAGGTGCGGATCGACGTGGTCGACGACGGCGCCGGGGCACGCGCACACGGTGGCGCGGCGGGGGAGCCCGGTGGTCACGGGCTGATCGGGATGCGTGAACGGGTCGCCATGTTCGGCGGGACGCTCGTCACGGGGCCCCGGCCGGACGGCGGGTTCGCCGTGTCGGCGTGCCTGCCGTACCAGCCGGTGGAGGTGGGCGGGGCGTCATGAGCGACCCGATCCGCGTACTGGTCGTCGACGACCAGGCGCTGCTGCGCGGGAGTTTCCGGGTGCTGGTGGACACCGCGCCGGGGCTCACCGTCGTCGGCGAGGCGGGCGACGGTGCCGAGGCGGTCGCGGCGGCCGAACGCCACCGGCCCGACGTGGTGCTCATGGACGTGCGCATGCCCGGGATCGACGGCATCGAGGCCACCAGGCGGATCTGCGCCGCGCCGGGTGGGGGCGGCACCCGGATCCTGATGCTCACCATGTTCGACATGGACTCCTACGTCTACGCGGCGCTGCGCGCGGGAGCCAGCGGGTTCCTGCTCAAGGACACCCCGCCGCAGGACCTGCTGGCCGCGATCCGCGTCGTCGCCGGTGGCGACGGCCTCCTGTCGCCGTCGGTCACCAGGAGGCTCATCGCGGAGTTCGCCAGGCGGCCCGCGGTGTCCCGGCCCGTGAGCCGCGAGCTCGACGGCGTGACCGCGCGTGAACGCGAGGTGCTCACGCTCATCGGCAGGGGCCTGTCCAACGTCGAGATCAACGAGCAGCTCGGGATCAGCCCGGCCACGGTCCGCACGCACGTCGGGCACCTGCGCGAGAAGCTGCGTGCGCGGGACCGGGCCCAGCTGGTGATCGCCGCCTACGAGAGCGGCCTCGTCGCCATCTCCTCCGAGTGACTACCCCATCCCCGCCTCCCGTGCGCGGACCGCGGCCGTCGCCCTGTCCTTGACCTGCAGTTTCCCGAACAGGTGGGTGACGTGGTTGCGGATGGTCTTCTCCGAGAGCACCAGCTGTCTGGCGATCCGCCGGTTGTCACAGCCGCGGGCGATCAGGTCGAGCACCTGCCGCTCCCGGTCGGTGAGGGTGGGAAACGCGGCGTGGCTGGGATACTCGTGGACCACGGAGAAGTACTCGCCAAGGCGCCTCGCCACGTTGGGACTGAACACCGCCCCACCAGCGGCGGCGATGCGCACGGCCTGCAGCAACTCGACGTGTGAGGCCCCTTTCGCCAGGTAACCGCTCGTGCCCGCACGCATCGCGGCCACCACGGCGTGCCCGGCGTCGGAGGCGGAGACCATCAGCACCCTGGGTGGTGGGGTGCCGCGTGCCTCGCTGTCGGCGACGATCGTCCTGGCGGCGTCGATGCCGGAGATGTCGGGCAGGTCCACCTCCATCAGCACGACGTCGGCGTCGACGGTGGTGTTCCGCAGCAGCCGCACGGCCTCGTTGCCGGTCGACGCCTCACCGACCACCTGGACGTCTCCGTCGGCCTGGACCGCGACGCGCACCCCGGACCGGTAGAGCGGGTACTCGTCGACGAGAAACAGCCGGACGGTCATGACGGATCAAACAGGCAAATCACCAAGGTTCGCGCGGCTCCCGATCTGACGTCAATGCGTAATCCGGTGCGACCGCCGACAATCCACTCCGCGCAAGGCGTAGTCATTCTTCCCCCAGGATTTGCGGTGAATCTTCCCCAATTCGAACCTACCGAGGCACACGGGCCCGCGTCAACGACCGGCAGCGGTGGTCGGAAGGCGGTTGACCATCGCGGCGATCCGAATACGGGTTACCGACGGGGGATACGGGCGCGGAGGTCGGACGACTTGTCGCTGCGCGCGGTTTGCCAAGATCGTGTCCTCGGCCCGCACGACAAAACGAGCGGCCACCACGAGCGGGAATGGTCGCTCGTGGTGGCCGCTGTCGGGGCGAGAAGATGTGTCAGCCGAGGCCGTTGCCGAAGGCCGTGACCAGCTCACCGTTGGCGGTGTCGCCGGACAGCTCCCAGAAGAAGGCGCCGCCGAGGCCCTGGGACCTGGCCCAGGACAGCTTGCTGCCTATCGTCGCCGGGGTGTCGTAGCTCCACCACTCGCTGCCGCACTTGCCGTACGCGGTGCCCGCGATCGTCCTGTTGGCGGGACAGCGGGTCTTGAGGACCTTGTAGTCCTCGATGCCCGCCTCGTAGGTCCCCGGCGCGGCACCCGTCGCGGTGCCGCCGGGCGCCTCCTGGGTGACACCCGTCCACCCTCGGCCGTAGAACCCGATGCCCAGCAACAGTTTGCTCGACGGGACACCCTTGCTCTTCAGCTTCTGGATGGCCGCGTCGGAGTTGAACCCGGCCTGCGGGATGCCCGCGTACGACGTCAGCGGCGAGTGCGGGGCCGTCGGGCCCTGCGGGTTGAAGGCGCCGAAGTAGTCGTAGGACATGACGTTGTACCAGTTGACGTACTGCGAGGCGCCGCCGTAGTCGGCCGCGTCGATCTTGCCGCCTGCCGAGCCGTCCGCGGTGATCGCGGCGGTGACCAGGTAGCTGGAGCCGAACCTGGTGCGCAGAGCCTGCATCAGGTTCTTGAACGACGCCGCGCCACTGGTGTCGCAGGACAGGCCACAGGCGTTCGGGTACTCCCAGTCGATGTCGATGCCGTCGAACACGTCGGCCCAGCGGGGGTCCTCGACGAGCCGGTAGCAGGAGTCGGCGAACGCCGCCGGGTTCGCCGCCGCCTGGCCGAAGCCGCCGGACCACGTCCAGCCGCCGAAGGAGAACAGGATCTTGATGTTCGGGAACTGGCGCTTGAGTTTGCGCAGCTGGTTGAAGCTGCCCCGCAACGCGCCCGCGTCCCACGTGTCCGCCACGCCGTCGACGCTGTTGGCCGTGGTGTAGGCCATGTCGTAGTCGGCGTAGGAGTCACCGATCGCGCACTGCCCGTTCGTCACGTTGCCGAACGCGTAGTTGAGGTGCGTCAGCTTCGCGGCCGAGCCGCTGGTGACGATGTTCTTCACGAAGTACTGGCGGCCGTACACGCCCCACTGCGCGAAGTACCCGAGCTTGGTGAGACCGCCGGTGTTGGGCGGCGGGTCGGTGGGCGGGGGATCGGTGGGCGGCGGGTCCGTCGGCGGCGGGTCGGTCGGTGGCGTGCCACCGGAGCCGCACGAGCCGCCGTCCAGCTTGCAGTTGGCGGGTGCGGAGTACGCGCCGGAGTAGGCGACGTTGAACCCGAAGCTGACCGACGCACCCGGGGAGATGGTGCCGTTCCAGGTGCCCTTGACGGTCACGTGCTGACCGCTCGCGGTGTAGCTGCCGTCCCACAGGCTGGCGATCCGGTGCCCGGACGGCAGGTCGAACTCGACCTGCCACGACGTGCGCGTGGCGGTGCTGCCGTTGGCGATCGTGTACTTGCCCTCGTAGCCGGTGCCCCAGTCGGATCCCTTGGTGAAGGTCGCCGAGACCCCACCCGCGCCCGACGCGGGCACCGCGGTGACCCCGAGCACGAGCGCGACCGTCGCGGCGCAGATCCCCACCATGTGGGGCCATCTCAGTCTTGTCATGGGACTCCTAGTCGATCCGCAGGGGGAGTGTTGTCCCCAACATGTGGTCTAGACCACATGAATGCAAGGGTCTAGACCACATGTCACTCGAACGGCCTAGTGGCAGTCCGGACCGGACAGTCCTCAGACCAGGGTCACCCTCGCCGACCGGAGCGTGCGACCACGGGTTGTGCCGCTCCTGCCACCGCGGCCGCGGCGGCACGGACCTGCGTTCGTCCCGGGAGCCAGACGCACAGGGCGGTCGCGACGAGTGAGAAGCCGGTTGCCCACCAGAACGCGGTGTGGAAGCCCGACACGACCGCGTCCGAGCCGGTTCCCGAGATGGACTGCTCGAGGATGACGGCCAGTACCGCGGTGCCGAACGAACCGCCGATCTGCTGCGCGGTCCGCGTCAGGACGCTCGAGTGCGCGATCTGCGCGCGGTCCAGGCCGACGTACGAGGCCGTCATGACCGGCATGGTGACGGCGCCGAGCCCGGCGCCCCGGACCAGCAGCCACAGCGCCAACAGCCACCCGTCGCTCGTCGCGTCGGCGAAGGCGAACGGCACGGTCGAGGCCGCGACGACGAGGAACCCGACGACGGCGATCGAGCGGGCCCCGACGCGGTCGGTGAGCGGCCCGGCGATCTGGCGGCTGAGCATCGTCCCGACCCCCTGCGGCACCAGCATGAGCCCCGCGCTCAGCGCACTCACGCCGCGGATCTCCTGGTAGTACAGCGGCAGCAGCAGCATCGCCCCGAACAGTGCGCAGCCCGACAGGAACAGCACCGAGAACGACGACCCGACCGACCGTGTGGCGAGCAGGCGGATGTCCACGAGCGGGTCGCGCCGGTGCAGCGCGTGGACCGTGAACGCCACCAGGAAGGCGACGCCGACGGCGAGCGGCGTGACGACGTCCGGGTGGTCGAACCCGTTCGCGGTGCCGGCGTTCGAGAGCCCGAGGATGACCGCCGCGATGCCCGGGGCGAGCAGCACGAGCCCCCACGCGTCGAGCCGGGGGCGCGCGGCGGTCGTGGCAGGCGTGTCCCTCTCCAGGTGGCGGGCCGCGAGGATCAGGCCGACGACGCAGAACGGCACGTTGACCCAGAACATGAAGCGCCAGCTGAGGCTGGTGATGATCGCGCCGCCGACGAGCGGTCCGAGGATCGGTCCGAGCAGCGCGGGCAGCGCCACCCAGGTGATCGTGCGGCCGAGCGCGCGCCCACCCGCCGCCTGCATGACCAGCGTCGTCATCACCGGCAGCATCAGCCCGCCGCCGAGCCCCTGCACGACCCGCCAGCCGATGAGCGACCCCGCGTCCCACGCGAGGCTCGCCCCGATCGAGCCGACGAGGAAGACCGCCAGGGCGAACATCCAGACCTGTTTGCCGCCGAAGCGGGCGAGTGCCCAGGCGGACAGCGGCACCGCCACGCCGAGCGCGAGCATGTAGCCGGTGGTCACCCACTGGATCGTCGAGACCGGCACGTCGAGGTCCGTCGCCAGCTTGTGCAGCGCGACGCTGACGATCGTCGTGTCGAACACGACCGCCAGCGCGCCGACGACCAGGATCAGCGCGGTCTTCAGCACCGCCGGGTCGACCCGGTCGTTCGTGTCCTCGGCCATCACGCCCCCTATAAGAGTTGGATCCATTCCTTAATGTCGAGAGTAGGGACGGTGGCGAAGGAATGCAAACCTCTCTTATGCTGGGTGCATGCCGACGAAGACGACGTCCGACGCGGTCAAACGCCGACGCCGGGGGACCGAGCTGGAGCACGCGCTGCTCACCGCGGCATGGGACGAGCTGGCCGAGGCCGGCTTCGCGAGGCTGACGATGGAGTCCGTCGCGGACCGCGCGAGGACCGGGGTCGCGGTGCTCTACCGGCGCTGGCCGAACAAGGACGAGCTGGTGTTCGCCGCCATCCGCCACTACGGCGACACCCATCCGATCGTGATCCCCGACACCGGCAGCCTGCGTGAGGACATGATCGAGCTGCTCGCGAACATCAACGCCGGACGGATCGAGCTGGCGACCCTCGTCGGCGCGACGTTCGCCGGGCTGCACGACAGCGCCGGACTCACCCCCGAGGACGTCCGCAACATCGTGCGTGGCGACGGCCCGCGCCGGTCGGACGTCGTGTTCCGGCGGGCCCACGACCGCGGCGAGATCGACCTCACGCGGATCCCGCAGGACGTGCTCGAGCTGCCGTTCCAGCTCGTGCGCCACGACGTCCTGATGACCCTGCGGCCGGTCACCGCCGAGCGGATCCGCTCGATCGTCGACGACGTCTTCTGGCCGCTGGTCACGGGACCGTACGCGAGGCCCTGACCGCCCGGCTCGGTCCCGGCCGGTGGACCGTCGCGACCCTCACCGCCGGGGCGGGCCTCCTTCGCCCACCGCTTCACCACGCTGATCGGCCAACCGCCCTCGCTCGGCGCCGTCGCCACCCGCGTCCGCCACACCTCGGTTGCCGTTCATGACTTTCGGTGGGGAGAGCTGGTCACGAAGAGCCTGGGCCCGGGGATCGCCGAGGTCGTCATAGATGCCGAGGGCCGCCAGCCTGCTGCGCCGTGCGAGCTCCGGCTGGCCGGTGTCCTGGTAGACGAGGCCGAGGGTGCTCAGGGCAAGGGCCTCGGTGTGCCGGTCACGGATCTCGCGGGTGAGGTCGAGACCTTCGAAGAGCCGGTCGAGCGCCTCCCCGTACGCACCGAGCCCGAGGTGCGCCTCGCCGAGGTGGATCAGGGTGACGGCCTCGCCGTGCCGGTGGCTGATGTCGCGGCAGAGGTCCAGCACGCGGTGGAACTGGGTCAGGGCGTCGTCGTAGGCGCCGAGACCCAGGTACGCCTCGCCGAGGTTGCCCATGGCGATGCCCTCGATGTACTGGTTCCCGATCTCGCGGAAGATCTCCACGGCCTGCTCGGCGTACTCGACCGCGTCCGTGTACTCGCGAAGGCCGAGGTAGACGTCGGCGAGGTTGGTCAGGCAGCTCCCGACGCCCCACCGGTCGCCGACCGCCCGGAAGAGCCCACGGGCGGCCCGGAAGAGGTCGAGGCACTCGGTGTACCGGCACATGCCCGCGTACGCGGTGGCCAGCCCGTTGAGCATCCGGGCCTGCCCTCGCACGTCCGCCAGGTCGACCGCGGCCGCCAGGCCCACCTCGTGCGTCGCGACCCAGTCGGTCCAGTGCTTGCCCAGGTAGAAGAAGCTCCACAGGTTGTTGGCGAGCTGCCACGCGGCGGCACCCAGCCCGGTCTCGACCGCGGCCCTGGCGACCGCGACCAGGTTGGCCTGTTCGGTCTCGCACCACCCGAGCGCCGCGTCGTAGTCGGCGAAGGCGGCGGCGTGCTCGGGGGCCGTTACCGCGTCCACCACCGCACGTCGCCTGCCGGGATGCAGCAGATCGTCCGCGGCGGCACTGGCGTGGAGGTACCAGCCGACCAGGCGGTGCACCGCCGCGCGCCGGTCGGTCTCGGTGTGGGTGGCCTCGGCGCGCTCACGGGCGTAGGCGCGGAGCAGGTCGTGCAGGCGGAACCGGTCGAGGCCCGCGGACTCCACCAGGTGGGCCTCGACCAGACCGTCGAGGAGCCGCCGTGCCGCCCGGGGGGCGAGTCCGGCCATGGCCGCGGCGGCGGGGGTGCCGACGTCCGGACCGGGATTCAGCCCGAGTAGCCGGAACATCCCGGCCACGGCCTCCGGCAGGCTCTGGTAGGACCAGGAGAACACCGGCCGGATCGCGGTGAACTGGTCCGCGCCGCCACTGAACACCTCCAGCCGTTGGACGTCGTCGACCAGTTCGGTCGCCAGCTCGGCGAGCGTGACGTGCGGGTGGGCGATCGCCCGCTGGGCGGCGATCTGGATCGCGAGCGGCAGCCGGTCGCACAACCGGGCGAGGTGCGCCACCGCCTCGGGCTCGGCGTCGGCCCGGTGTCCGCCGACGATCGTGCGGACCAGCGTCACGGCGTCCTCGTCGGGCAGCCGGTCGATGGCTATCCGGTGCATCCCCACGCTGACCGCGAGACCGGTGAGCTTGTCACGGCTGGTGACGACGACCATGCACGACGACGAGCCGGGCAGCAACGGCCGTATCTGCTCGGCGCTGCCCGCGTTGTCCAGCACGATCAGCAGACGCAGCCCGGTGACCACGGACCGGAACTGGGCGGCCCGGTCGTCGAGGGACGGCGGGATCTTCGCGGCGGGCACGTCCAGCGCCCGGAGGAAGCCGTCCAGCACCTCACCTGGCGCCGCCGGTGGACCGGGGTCGTAGCCACGCAGGTTGACGTACAGCTGCCCGTCGGGGAAGGAGGAACGCACCCGGTGTGCCCACATCACCGCCAGGGTGGTCTTGCCGACGCCCGCGGTGCCGCTGATCGCCGAGATGACCACCGCCCGGCCGGTCGGCGCGGCGCCTGCCGCCTGCCCAAGCAACGCGTCGAGCGCCACCAACTCCGCCGCGCGCCCGGTGAAGTCGCGCACCGGTGAGGGCAGCTGCCTTGGCACGACGACGACTGCCGGCTCGGCGGGTGCCGACGCGACGTGTCCGGAGTCGTTGTCCCTGCTGCCCTGCCGGACGCGGCGCGGTACGTGTGCCGCCAGGTTCACGCGCTCGTCGTCGCTCAGGCCGAGTGCGTGCGCGAGTGCGCGAACGGTGTATGGATAGGGGTGTCGGCGTTCTCCTCTTTCCAGCGCGCTGACCGCCTTGGCGCTCACCCCGGCACGTTGCGCCAGTTGTTCCTGGGTCAGAGATCTGTGCTCCCGGAGCCTTCGCAGCAGGGCGCCGAAGGATTCGAGCGGAACTCCCACACTTCATGCTAACTCTCGACGTTGCCGAGTGTGGGGCTTCCTGTGGGTGTCGGGCGCCCTCGGACGAGTGAAAACTCACGTTCGTCGGTTGCCAATGCACCCGTACCCGATGGGTCTTTTTACGGCACCCACACTTGGAGAGAATATGCGCAATCTCGGAAAGCCCGTTCTCGTCGCCGTGTTCACCGCGGGGCTCGCACTCCTCGGCGCGATGGGCGCCACCGTTTCCTCTGCCGCCGCGGAAACGACCAGCGCGGTCGAGTCCGTGGCGGGCCAGGCCCCGGCGTCGACGGCGGCCGAGACGTACATGGGAAGCACCCGGGACCTGGCTGCCTGCCATTCCACCGGGCTGTGGTACGTGACCAACGGCTATGCGACCTATTACTACTGCAAGGAGTACTACGACGCGGCCACCGGCCGCTGGTACGCCCTTTACATCGGCGTGTAGCACATTTCTCACGGGGAAACTCGAACAGGAGGAAGTATGCGGGGTATCAGGAAGTACTTCGTCGCGGCCGCGCTGACCGGCGGCCTCGCGTTCGCCGGCGTGCTGGGCGCCACGGGGTCCGCGTCCGCCGCCGAACCGACGACCGCGGTGGAGACCGCGACGCAGTCGGCGGTTCCGCAGCCGGGCTACATCTGGGTCGGTCGCTGGAACGTCGTGTTCAGCGAGTACGGCGGCCCCTCGACGATCGGCTCGACCGCCGACGAGATGATCTACGCGCAGTGCCAGCACAACGGGATCTGGGGATGGCAGACCTACGCGTGGGTGCCCTCGCTGAACAGCTGGGGCTGGCTGCGCAACGGCGACATCACCGGGTTCACCGATCCGATCTGGTGGCTGGACGTCTGCTGATCGACTGACGGTCGTCGACCGCGGGCCCGGGGGTGACCGCCGGGTCCGCGGTCTCAGCCCTTGACCGCGCCGACGAGCACTCCTTTGGCGAAGTACTTCTGCAGGAACGGGTAGACGAGCAGGATCGGCAGGATGGAGATCACGAGGATGGCCATCCGCAGCGAGGTCTGTGGTGGTGCGGCGCCGACCGCGCCGAGGTCGCCCGTGCTGATCTGCGCGCTGTTGACGACGAAGGTCCGCAGTATCAGGGAAAGCGGCCACTTCTCGGTGTCGGTGATGTAGAGCAGCGCGGAGAAGAAGTTGTTCCAGTAGGCCACGGCGTAGAACAGGCCGATCACGGCGACGACGGCCTTCGACAGCGGCAGCACCACGCGGAGCAGGATGCGCCACTCGCTCGCGCCGTCCGTGCGCGCCGCGTCCGTCAGCTCCACGGGAATGCCCATGAAGAACGCGCGCATCACGATGACGTTGAAGGCGTTCATGGCGACCGGCAGCACGAGCGACCAGTACGAGTCGAGCAGGCCCAGCTCCTTGACGATGAGGTACTGCGGGATGATCCCCGGCGTGAACAGCAGGCTGAAGAGCACGACGAACAGGATCGGGCGCGCGGCCAGCGCGCCGGGCTTCGACAACGCGTAGGCGAGCGTCGTGGTCGCCGCCAGCGAGATGAGCGTGCCCACCACGGTCACGAGCAGCGATACGACCAGAGCCCGTGCCACGGTGCCGCCGGACAGGATCGCCGCGTAGGCGGTGAAGTCCAGGTGTTCCGGGAACAGCACCAGGCCACCGCTCCTGTCCACCTGGTCGGCGGGTGCGAGGGACGTGGCGATGATCGAGACGAACGGCACGACCACGACGAGCACGCAGAAGGTCAGCACCATGGCCTTGAGGACACGGACGGGAAGTGCCGCCGCCCGCCGGCGTTGGGCACGCGTGCGGTGTCTGCGGTACACCCGCGCGGTGGTGGTCATCGCTGGTAGATCCCGTTCTCTCCGATGAGGTGGGCCACCTTGTTGGCGATCAGGATCAGGGCGAGACCCACGACGCCCTTGACCAGGCCGACGGCGGCGGAGGTGCCCCACTCGCCGTTGAGGATGCCGTTGTTGTAGACGTAGGTGTCGAGGACCTCGGACGCGGTTGGTCCGACGGCGCCCATCTGCAGGACGATCTGCTCGAAGCCGACCGACAGGACGTCGCCGAGGCGCAGGATCAGGACGAGCACGACCACGCCCCGGATGCCGGGCAGCGTGACGTGCCACAGCTGCCGCAACCGCGACGCACCGTCCACTTCGGACGCCTCGTAGAGGGTGTGGTCCACCTGCGACAGCGCGGCGACGAACAGGATCGTGCTCCACCCCGTGTCCTTCCAGATGACCTGGGAGGTGACCAGCGTCCTGAACAGCTCGGGGTCGCCGATGATGTTCACCGGTGAGCCGCCCGCGTCGGTGATGAGGTTGTTGAGCAGTCCGGTGTTCGAGAGCATCGACTGGAAGACCGCCACGACGATCACCCACGACATGAAGTGCGGCAGGTAGACGACCGACTGGACGAACCGCCGCACCTTCTCGCTCGCGAGCGAGTCGAGCAGCAGCGCCAACGCGATGGGGATCGGGAACACCACGACGATCTGCAGGAACGAGATGACCAGGGTGTTGGTCAGCGCGTTCAGGAACGCCGGGTCGCCGTCGAAGATCACGGAGAAGTTGTCGAACCCGACCCACGGCGCCTCCGTGATCGGGATGAACGGCTGGTAGTCCTGGAAGGCGATCACGTTCCCGAGCAGCGGGACGTAGTGGAAGACCAGGATGAGCACGAGGCCGGGGACCGCCAGCAGCAGGAAGGCCCTGTCGGTCCGCAGGCGGGTGAGCAACCCCGGCCTGCGCCTGCCGGGTCGTGGCGCGGGACCACGGTGTACGGCGGTGGTCACCACGGTCGTCGTGGTGTGTGTTGCCATGACGTCTCGCTTCAGTAGTACTCGAGCTTCGAGCGCAGTTCCTCGGGCCAGGACAGCTGCACGCCGCGCAGCTCCAGCAGCCGCTGGAACTCCTTGAGCCGGTGTCCGTCGGCACGCACCGCTCTCGGGGGCACGCTCGTGTCGATGGCGTGGGCCGCGAGCGTGCCCGCGGCCTCGCCGATGCCCCACTCGACCGGGTGCAGCCGGTAGCACCCGTTGCTCACGTGGGTCGTCCCGATGCCCTTGCCCGCCGCGATGAGGTTGTCGACGCGGACGGGGAGCAGTGCTCCGAGCGGGATCTCGAACGGGAAGGTGTCGATGTCGATGTACGTGCGTGCCGGGCCGCGGCCACCGGTGCTCGGGTGCAGGTCCATGCGGTAGCTGCCGACACCGATCGTGTCGCCGAACCGTTCCGCGCCGTCGAGCCCCGCGCGCATCGCCGTGCCGACGTGCTGTTCGAGGATCGTGAACTCGGCGCGGATGCGCCGCGACTCGCGGATGTAGGGGAACTTGGCCAGGCCGTCGGTGGTGCCGACCGCGTCGCCCCGCAGGCGCAGGCCGGGAAGTCCCGTGCCCCCGTCGTAACGCGGCGCCTCGGTCTGCATCCAGTAGAGGAAGGACAAACTCAGCTGGCGGGCGTGTTCCAGGTTGGCCGCCCTGGTCGCCGGGTCGACGCCGACCAGGGGGCCACCCCAGTAGTCCATCTGCTGCCAGTTGACGAGGGTGATGTCGCTGGCGAACAGACCGGGCTCGAAGTGCTTGCGGTACAGGATGCGGCGGAACCGCCACAGGTCGAAGTGGTCGCTGCCGGGGCCGTAGTCGTCCTTGTTCTCGAAGACCATCCGCTGGAAGGGCACGAGGGTGCGCGGCACCTCCCACCAGGACAGCCGGGAGCCGGGCCAGAACGGGTCGCGGTGGCCGAGCCAGTGGTCGTACTCTGCGGGACGGTCGATGGTGTGGTCCTCGCCCGGCCGGTAGTCCAGCGCGAAGCACCAGCTGAACGACTGCTGGTCGAGGGGGTCGGCGGGGCCGTCCAGTGCGTGCAGCTCACCGGTGTCGGCGCGGCTCTCCGACCCCGTCACGTTCTCCACGCCTGCCAGCTCCAGCAGGTCGCCCAGCTCGCTCGCGTCGAGGACGTAGGTCGGCTCGACCACCAGCTCGGCGCCGGTCCGGTCGTCGCGGACGGTGACGGCGACGATCCGGTCCCCGTCGACGTCGACCGCCACGGGGGTGTGCTCGCGGCGGATGTCGAGCAGGCCCCGGCTGACGTGGACACTGAGCAGCTCGTCCATCACGGCCGCGATCACCCTCGGCTCCGCGCAGATCCGGGAGACGCGGCCCTTGCCGGGGTTGAACCGAGGATCGGCCGCCACCTCCGGCAGGACGGGGTAGTTGCGCCGGTAGTAGTCGCGGACGGCCGCACGCATCCGCCGGTAGCTCGCGGTCGCTCCCTGCTCCTCGATCCAGGGGTGCTCGTCGGCGGGCACGACCTGGCTGGTCAGCTGGCCCCCGAGCCAGTCGGTCTCCTCGACCACCAGCACGGAGCACCCGGCCTCGCAGGCGGCCAGCGCCGCCGCGACACCGCCCGTGCCCCCGCCGACCACGAGGACGTCGACCCGACGGCCGCGGCTCACGCCGCCACCCGCGCGAGGGTCTCGCCGTCACGGAAACCGCAGGCCACGACCCTGCTGACCGGCTCACGGGCGTCGGCGGTGAGAAGTTCCACCAGGAGTGAGACGGACACGCGACCCAGGTCGAGCGTTGGCGTCAGCACGCTCGTCACCCGGTTCAGCTCCGGGTCGGTGCCGCCCGGGTAGTCGCTCAGGGACACGACGGAGAAGTCCTCCGGCACCCGCAGCCCCCGTGCTGTCGCCACCGCCACGGCGGCCCGCGCCACGAGGCAGTCGGCCACGAACACGCACGTCACCCCCTGGTCGATCACGGAAGCCACCAGGTCGTCCACCGGGTCCGTCGACGGCACGGAGTAGACCGGCGCGGTGTCGAGGCCGAGTGCGGCACGTGCCGCGTGGAAGCCCTCGGCACGGTCGGCCATGGCCGGGTGCCACAGGTCGGTCGCGATCATCGCGACCTGCCGGTGCCCGAGGCCGACCGCGCGGGTGACGGCCGCGGTCGTGGCTTCGGCGTAGTTCGCGGTCACGTAGGAGACGTCGCCGTGCTCCTCGGTGTGGCGTCCGATGTAGACGAACGGGTAGCCGTCGGCGGACAGGCGCCGCACCTCCTCGCTGTCGGAGTCGCGGCCGAGCAGGATGCTCCCGTCGGCGAGCTGCAGCGAGTTGACCCCGTCCCGGTAGATCATGCGGGTGCCCTCCGGGGAGACGGGCCCCCCGGTGAACAGCAGCAGGTTCTGCCCGGCGTGCTCGGCGGCCTCCTCGATGCCCTGCAGCATCGGGTAGTAGAAGTCCTCCGCCGCGGTCGGGAAGATGGGGGAGTAGGTGAAGACACCGATGACGTCGTTGCGGCCGCCCGCGAGCTGCCGGGCCGCCATGTTGGGCACGTAGCCGAGCTTGGCGATGGCGGCACGCACGCGGGCCTCGGCCTCCCGGCCGACGCGGACGCTGCCGTCCATGCGGTTGTTCACCACGGCCGAGACCACGCCGCTGGACACCCCCGCCAGCCTGCCGACGTCGGCCTGCGTAGGCCGACGGTTGGTGGTGCCTCGTTGACTCACCGGATCTCCATCCCGTAGTGCGCCGGCGTACGACGTGTCCGTGCCGACCGTGATGATGCGCTTCATCATAGGCACGCGTGACGCACTGGATCAATGCGCATGCTCAGCTCTTCAACACCTGTGACAAGGCTTGACCGGTGGAAAATCGCTCTGTACGGTCTGGTCGAACCAGATGATGATGCGCTTTATCACATCTCTCCGCGTGGCCGACGCAGCCCACGACCCGAAGGAGCCACCGAGTGGTTCAGCATCAGATCGGTCGCCGATCCTTCCTCCAGCTCACCGGCCTCGCCGGACTCGCGCTGGCAACCCCCGCCACGCTCGCCGCGTGCGGGCCCGGCAACAGCGGTACCGGTGCCTCGGGTGCGGCGGACGGCGCGATCCTGCCGTCCTACCTGCCCTACACCGGTGTCAGACCGGACCTCGCGGGCAGCGACACCTTCATGGCGGCGTTCTACGGCCTGCCCGCCAAGCCGCCCGCCGCGTTCCCGAAGCCGCCCGCTGGCGGCGGGTCGGTCACGGCGATGGTCAACGTCTTCGGCCCGCCACCGCCGGCCAAGAGCCACAACGGTTTCTGGCAGGCGCTGGACCGCGCCGTCGGTACCGACCTCGAGCTCAACATGGTCCCGGACTCGGACTACCCGACGAAGACCAGCACGGTGCTCGCGGGCGGCGACCTGCCGGACATCATGAACCTGCCGCTCTACACGCCACGGCTCGGCCAGGTGCTGCCCGCGCTGTTCGCCGACCTGGCCCCGTACCTGAGCGGCGACAAGAGCCACGACTATCCCTACCTCGCCAACCTGCCGACGGACTCGTGGCGGCCGATGGTCTACGACGGACACCTCTTCGGCGTCCCGGTGGCCCGCATGTCCACCGGTACCGTCATCTTCACGCGTTCGGACATCCTCGACGACCTGTCGCTGGACCCGAACCCGGGAACCTGGGACGACTTCGTCGCACTCGCGAAGGACCTCACGAGCGAGACGGACAAGCGGTGGGCCTTCGACGACCCGCACCGCCTGTTCACCTTCGCCGCCGCCTCCCTCGGCGCGCCGAACACCTGGCAGCTCGGCAGGTCCGGCGAGTTCGTCAACATGATCACGAGCGAGGCCTACGCGGACGCACTCGACAGGACACGCCAGTTCATCACGAAGGGCTACCTGCACCCCAACGGTTTCTCCGCGACCTTCGACCAGACCCGCGCCAACTTCGGCACGGGCGCGTGCGTGTTCCACTCGGACGGCTACCTGGCCTGGGACATCCTGTCGGCGAGCTACCCGGACATCGGCATCGACGCGCTCCGTCCACTGAAGACACCGGACGGCAAGGCGTACCAGTTCACCAGCGCGGGTGCGCTGTCGCTGTCGGCCGTCAGGAAGGGCGACGAGAAGTCCGTCCGCAGGAGCCTGGAGGTGCTCAACTGGCTCGCCTCGCCGTTCGGCACCAAGGAGTACCTGCTGCGCAAGTACGGCGTCGAGGGCACCCACTACACGATGAGCGACGGCGCGCCCGTCAAGACCGCCCTCGGGACGACCGAGACGGCACTGCCGCTGCAGTACGTCGTGGACTCCGCGCCCGTCCTCGGCCCGGGACCCAGGGACCGGGTCGACGCCCAGTACGACTACCACAAGACCGTCGCCGCCGAACTGCTCGAGGACCCGAGCATCGGGCTGTACTCGGAGACCTACGCCAAGCAGGGCGCGACGCTGCAGAAGATCGTCACCGACGCGCGGACCGAGATCCTGCTCGGCCACAGGCCGGTCTCCAGCTGGGCCGACACCGTCAGCCAGTGGAAGTCCTCGGGCGGGACCGCCATGGGCACCGAGTACACGCAGGCCCACGCCAAGAACCCACGGTGAGGTGACGACGATGTTCCGCTCACTCCTGGCCGCCCTGGTGGCCGGCGCCCTCATGACCACCGGCCTCGCGCAGCAGGCGCAGGCCGACCCGAACGTCCACGGTGGATCGCGTGCCCTGCGGGCCGCCACCCAGGGACTCACGACCGGCTGGAAGAACATCACGCAGCCCGTCGCCGGCGCGACGGCGAACACCACCTACGACTTCGGCATCTGGCTGCGCGGCACCGGCGCGCTGACCGTCAAGGTCACGAAGGCCAACGGCGACAACCTCCAGTACCTTCGCCCCAAGGCCACCGGCTCGTGGACGTACGTGTCGTCGAGCTTCGCCACCGGCACCTACAGCGGTCAGGTGGTCTTCACCGTCGTCGACAGCGCCGTCACGCAGTACCCGGCCGCGGACGTGAGCGGCACGATGTACCTCGACGACGCCTACCTCGGTGTCGGCTCGGGGCCGAACCTGTTGCAGAACAGCGGTTTCGAGGCGCAGCTCGCGGGCTGGGGCGGCGACCGGGGCACCGTGTTCACGCGGTATCCCGACCAGTCGGGCAACCCGCCCGCCGAGCAGTACCACGGCGTGAACGACGTCGGCGTCTACGCCTGGGACCGCAATCCCGCGGGCGTGACCGACTTCGGCAGCTGGGTCGGGCGCACCCCGGCGCTGGCCGAGGAGTTCCTCGCGCAGGACACGTGGTCCGACCTCGAGGGCGGTGACCGGCTCGCCCCGTGGAGCGGCACGCCCTACGCGCACTCGCTCCTGCTCGCGGCCTACCCGTTCCCGAAGTCGGGTGGCAGCCTGGCCGCCGCGGCCGACGGCGACTACAACGCCCACTACGCCACCCTCGGCCGGAACCTGGTCAGCAGAGGCCTCGCCGACACGGTGATCCGCTTCGGGCACGAGTTCAACGGCGGCTGGTACGTGTGGACGGTCGGCAACCAGGACAGCCCCGACCACGAACAGAAGTGCGCCGACTTCGCGGAGGCGTTCCGCCAGTTCGTGACCACGATGCGGAGCATTCCCGGTCAGCACTTCAGGTTCGTCTGGAACCCCTCCGCGTCGGTCTGGGGGGTCGACCTACCCGCGGCGTTCCCCGGCCGCGACTACGTCGACTTCGTCGGCATCGACCACTACGACCAGACCTGGGCGCAGGACAACGGCACCCCGATCTACGGCGCCGCCTACCAGACCGCCACCCCGGCCGAACGCCTGCGCCGCCAGCAGCTCGCCTGGAACGCCGAGGTGAACGACGGCAACTGGGGCCTGAACATGATCGCGGGCTTCGCCGCGGACCAGGGCGTGCCGCTCGGCCTTCCCGAGTGGGGCATCGCGGCACGGTCCGACGGCATGGGCGGCGGCGACAACCCGTACTTCGTGCAGATGATGCACGACTGGATCACGGCCAACAACGTCGCCTGGCATGTCTACTTCAACGTGTCGGCTCCCGACGGGGACCACGACCTGTACGACACGGTCGCCTTCCCGCGGTCCTCGGCGAAGTTCAGCGCGCTGTGGAACCCCGCGGGCGCGCCGCACACCGCACCCGCGATCACCCCGGCGGGCATCCCCGGCGTCACCGCGCCCTACCGGGTGGTCGAGGGCGAGTCCGGCACCCTGACCGGACCGGCGTTCCGCTACCACGGCGACCCGTGGGCGTCCGGCGGCAAGTTCGCCGTGATGTACCGCGACGGCAACGCGTTGGCGTTCACCGGCACCCCGGCGGCGACCCGCGGCGTCGCGATCGTCTACCAGGGCTGGCAGTCCGACCAGCGCGCGTCCCTGTACGTCAACGGCGCGCTCGTGAAGAAGGGCGTCCTGTTCCCCCAGCACGGCCGCTCGTGGTCGCACTCCTACGGTTCGGTCGTCCTCCCGGACGTCACCGTGCCCGCGAACGCGACCGTCCAGCTCCGGATCGACGCCGACGACGTGCTGCCGAACGTCGACAGCCTGAAGATCGACTACCTGGTGTTCCTCCAGTGAGCGTCGATCTCGGCGGGACGACGCCCTGGCTCGACACCACGCGGGACGTGGCCGCCCGGATCGAGGACCTGCTCGGGGGGATGACGCTCGCCGAGAAGGCCGGGCAGATGCTGCAGCTCGACGCCAGGGGAGACCTCGTCGACGCGGTCCAGGGCAGGCTCGCGGGGTCGCTCCTGCACGCCACGCCGGAACGCATCGAGGAGGCGGCGGCGCTGACCACGCGCACCCGCCTGCGCATCCCGCTGCTGATCGCGGAGGACTGCGTCCACGGGCACGGCTTCCGGTCGGGTGCGACCGTGCTGCCGAGCCAGCTCGGCATGGCGTGCACGTGGGACCCCGAGCTGCTCGAACGCGCGGCACGCATGGTCGCGACCGAGGTCGCGGCCACGGGCGTGCACTGGACGTTCTCGCCCGTCCTCTGCATCGCCCGCGACACGCGCTGGGGCCGCGTCGGCGAGACCTTCGGCGAGGACCCGTACCTCATCGGCGAGCTGGGTGCCGCGATGATCATCGGCTACCAGGGCGACGGCCCGGGTGATCCGGACGCGGTCCTGGCGTGCGCGAAGCACTTCGCCGGTTACTCCCAGACGGTCGGTGGCCGCGACGCGACCGAGACCGAACTGAGCAGGCGGGCGCTGCGGTCCTGGTTCCTGCCGCCCTTCGAGCGCGCGGTCCGCGCTGGCTGCCGCACGGTGATGCTGGGCTACCAGTCGATCGACGGCGTCCCGGTGACGGCCAACCGGTGGCTGATCGACGAGGTGCTGAAGACCGAATGGGGCTTCACCGGCATCCTCGTCACCGACTGGGACAACGTCGGGCGGATGGTGTGGGAGCAACGGATCCTCGCGGACGACGTCACGGCCGCGACCACCGCCGTGCGGGCGGGCAACGACATCGTCATGAGCACGCCGGTGTTCTCCGAAGCGGCCCAGGAAGCGGTCGCACGCGGCGACCTGGCCGTCGGGCAGCTCGACGACGCCGTGCGCCGCATCCTGCGGCTGAAGTTCGACCTGGGTCTGTTCGACGGCGGGCGCACGGCGCCACCCGTGGCGGTCATCGGCTCGGCGCCCCATCGTGCGCTGAACCTGGAGGTCGCCCGCCGTTCGCTCGTGCTGCTCCGCAACGACGGCACACTGCCCCTGCTGCCGACAGGTGCCGGTCCACAGCGGACGATCGCGGTCCTCGGCCCGAACGCCGACGACCCGGACGCCCAGCTCGGTGACTGGGCGGGCCGGTCGGGACAGGTCGACTGGCTGCCCGACGGACATCCCCGGGCGACGATCACCACGGTGCTCGACGGTCTCCGCCGGCACGTGCCGGCCGGCTGGCACGTCACCTCGGCCCGAGGCGCGGACATCGGGTCGATGACGCCCGATCCCGAGGGCCCGGTCTTCGCGGACGGCCAGCCACGCCCACCCGTCTTCGAGGCCAGCCCACCGGATCCGGCGCTGCTGGCCGAGGCGGTTCGGGTCGCGCGGGCGGCGGACTGGGCGGTCGTGGTGCTCGGCGACCTGCCCGCACTCGCCGGAGAGGGACGGTCGACCGCCACACTGGAGCTGCTGGGTGGCCAACAGGCGCTCCTGGAGGCGGTCGTCGGCTCGGGCACGCCGGTGATCGTCGTGCTCGTCCAGTCCAAGCCGTCCGTACTGCCGGAGGCCGCGACACGGGCCGCGGCGATCGTGCAGGCGTTCAACCCGGGCATGGAGGGCGGGCGCGCGATCGCCGAACTGCTCCTGGGCCTCGTCGAGCCGTCGGGACGGCTCCCGATCACGGTGCCCCGGCATGCCGGCCAGCTTCCCGTGTACTACAACCAGATCCGCGGCCAGCACGGGTCCCGGTACGCCGACCTGACGCAGGACCCGCTGTTCGCGTTCGGCGAGGGCCTCGGCTACGGCCGGCCTGTGTACGAGTCCCTGACCCTGAGGGAACACACGGTCCGACCCGACGGGGTCGTCGTGGCCCGGGTGCGCCTCGGCAACTCCGGTGAACGCCCGGTGCGCGAGACCGTCCAGGTCTACGTCCGCGATCTCGTCACGAGCGTGACCTGGGCCGAACGCGAGCTGAAAGCGTTCCGGCAGGTCGACATCGCCCCCGGTGCCGTGGTGGACGTCGAACTCGCGATCCCCGCGTCCGCGTGCACCGTCGTGGACGCGGAGGGCCGCCGTCGCGTCGAACCGGGCCGCTTCGAGCTGCTGGCCGGCCACTCCTCCCGCGACGAGGATCTACTGAGGACGGAGTTCGACATAATGGCGTGAACACAACGCGTCGGTTGGGGGAGCGGTGCCGGAGTCCGTCTCGCGTCCGTCCGGGGCCGTCCTGGTCCCGGACCGGGTCGCGCGGTCCGTGCGGGCACTGGGCGCGGCGGGGGAGAGGTGGCTGGCCGGGCTGCGGGGTCTGCTCGCGGAGCTGGAGGCCGAGTGGTCGATCACGGTCGGCGGCTCGCTGGCGGGCGGTCAGGCGGCCTACGTCGCCACCGTGGTGGGCCGCGATGGCAGGCAGGCCGTGCTCAAGGCGGCCATCCCGATGGGCATCGACGCGCTCACCCCGTTCGAGCGGGAGCTGACCGCACTGCGGCTGATGGGTGGTGATCCGTACGCGGAGCTGCTCCGGTACGACGTGGGACGGCGCGTGCTGCTGCTCGAACGCCTCGGCGAGCCGATGGCGGCCCTGGGCTGGCCGCCGGAGCGACAGGCGGACGCGCTGGTGGGCATGGCCGCCAGGGGCTGGCGTCCGGCGCCGGCCGACGTCGGGCTGCCGACCGGGGCCGAGGCGGCGCGCTGGCTGGCGGACTTCGTCGCCACGACGTGGGAGCGACTGGGCGGGCCGTGCCCGGAGGCGACCGTGGACCTGGCCGTCCGGTGTGCCGCGGCGCGGGAGGCGGCGTTCGACCCGCGCCGGGCGACGCTCGTGCACGGGGACGTGCATGCCTTCAACGCCCTGCGGTCCGGGGCGGGGTTCCGGCTGGTCGACCCGGAAGGGCTCGTCTCCGAGCCGGAGCACGACCTGGGCGTGATCCAGGCCCGGGGCGTCCAGGCCTGGACCGACGACCTCGCGACGAGTGAGCCCCGGCAGGCGCTGGAGGTGCTGACCCGCCGCTGCGCACGAGCCGGGCGACAGTCCGGGACCGACCCGGCGGCGATCTGGCAGTGGGCGTTCACGGAACTGGTCTCCACCGGGCTGTTCCTGCTGAGCCTCGGCCACACCACCGAAGCGGAGCCGTTCCTCGCCGCGGCGGACAACCTCACGACAGCCACGCCGGGCGGATCGCCGTGACCCGTGCCAGCAGAAGATCAGCGGGCCGATCACGGCTTGCCACTCGGTCAGTTCGGCAGTCCGTCGGCGTACCTGCCCGCGGTCGGAGTAGAACATGGTCAGCGTCATGGTCGCGGTGAAGAACACGGCCGGCACGAGGGTCGCGCCCATCATGATCGTGCTCGTGGGAGGACGCGCGGGGCGAGCACCCGTCCACGAGGCACTCCGGCGTGGACTCGGTGACGGGAGTGGTCCGCGACCCGCGGCGCCCATGACGACCTCGCTGCCCGAGAGCTGCACCTGGTCGGGTCGGTGACCTCACCGACCCGACCTGCGCCCCCGAGGTGGCGGGACGCGGCCATCAACCGGAGCGTGGTGGTGCCGGATGCCCCCGGCGCCACCACGGGGGGATCAGGTGGTCAGTCGTGGTCCCGTTCGGTGATTGTCAGTACCGGTACGTCGTCCTTGATGCCGATGGTGACGTGCCGTCCGCCGCGTAGGTCACCAGAGAGCAGGGCGTGGGAGAGTCTGCGGTCGACCTCCCTCGCGATGACGCGGCGCAGCGGCCGGGCGCCGTACTCGGGCACGTAACCCGACGACGCCAGCCACGACAGTGCCGTCTCGTCCACCTCCAACGTGATGTCCTGTTCCCGCAGGCGTTCGCGGGTGTCCTCCAGCAGCAGTGCCGTGATCCGGCGCAGCTGTTCGGCGTCCAGGCCGCGGAACAGGATGATCTCGTCGAGCCGGTTGAGGAACTCCGGCCGGAAGTAGCGGCCCACGGTCGCCAGCAACGGCTCCCGCACCTGCTCCACCCCGACACCGGACATCGCGGCGGCCAGGAGTTGGTCCGCGCCGATGTTGGACGTCATGATGATCACCGTGTTGGCGAAGTCGGCGGTACGGCCGTGCGCGTCGGTCAGCCTGCCCGCGTCCAGCACCTGGAGCAGCGTGTTGAACACCTCCGGATGTGCCTTCTCGACCTCGTCCAGCAGTATCACCGAGTACGGCGTGCGCCTGACGGCGTCGGTGAGCCTGCCGCCGTCCTCGTAGCCCGCGTAGCCGGGCGGCGCACCGGTCAGCCGCGTCACCGTGTGCTCCGCCGCGAACTCGCTCATGTCCAGCCTGACCAGCCGGTCGGCCGACCCGTACAGCGACTCGGCCAGCGCCCGCGCCACCTCCGTCTTGCCCACGCCGGTCGGCCCCAGGAACAGGAACGACCCGATGGGGCGCCTCGGGTGTTTCAGCCCCGTCCTGCTCCGCCGCACGGCGTCCGCCACCGCCTCCACCGCCTCCTCCTGCCCCACGATCCGCCGGTGGAGCTGCTCCTCCAGGTGCAGCAACCGGTGTCGTTCGCTCTCCGTCAGCTGCGCGACGGGGATGCCCGTGCTGCGCGACACGACCTCGGCGACGTCGTTCGCGTGGACCTCCGGGGCGCTCGCCAGCGCCGCCCTGGCCGCGTACAGCTCCTCGATCGCGTCGGCCAGTCGCTCGTCGTCCTCCTGTTCCAGGCCGCGAACCCGTGCCTCGAGCGCCTCGAGGTCCGGCGCAGCCGACTTCTGCCGCAGCCGCACCCGCGCGCCCGCCCGGTCCACCAGGTCGATCGCCTTGTCCGGCAGGAACCTCTCGGTGACGTACCGCGCCGACAGCTCCACGGCCGCCACCACCGCCTCGTCGGTGATCCGGACGACGTGGTGGCGTTCGTACCGCCCGCGCAGCCCCTTGAGCATCGCCACGGCCTCCTGCGCCGACGGCTCGTCCACCACCACGGGCTGGAACCTGCGCTCCAGCGCGGCGTCCTTCGCGATGTGGCGCTGGTAGTCCTCGGCGGTGGTGGCGCCGATGACCTGCAACCGGCCGCTCGTCAACGCAGGCTTGAGGATGTTCGCCGCGTCCATCACCGCGCCCTCGGCGCTGCCCGCGCCGATCACGGTGTGCAGCTCGTCGATGAACAGCACGATCATCCGGTTGGTCGCGGTGACCTCGTCGATGACGCCCTGCAGCCGCTCCTCGAACTCGCCCCGGTACTTCGAGCCCGCCACCACGGCCGCCAGGTCGACGGAGATCAGCCGGCGGGCACTGAGCGTGGGTGGCACGTCTCCGCTCGCGATCCGCGCCGCGATGCCCTCGACGATCGAGGTCTTGCCCACGCCGGGGTCGCCGACCAGGACGGGGTTGTTCTTGCTGCGGCGCGACAGCACCTCGACGATCTCGTCGATCACGTCGTCCCGGCCGATCACCGGGTCCAGCGCGCCGTCCCTGGCCGCGGCGGTCAGGTCGCGGCCGAAGCGTTCCGCCCGGCGGGTCTCCGAGCCCGGGGGTCCGAGACCGGCGAACAGTCGGCCGACCAGGCCCTCCAGGGGATTGGGCCCGAAGCCGAAGAAGTCGTCGGCCATGTCTCGCCACCTCTTCCGTGGAGCTGCTGTATCACCAATCCTCCTCGCTCGGAGGGCGGGTGCAACCGCGCCGACGAGGGCTGGTGTGACCCTGGTCATGTTCGGCCGGTGAACCTGGTCCGGGGGACGTGCGTCCTTGCGACGTGGCCGAGGATTTACGCATAACGGAAAACCCGCCTGCGAGCGTGGCCGGCTCGCCTCGCGTCAGCCTGCGGGAACGAGCCAGGGACTTCGTCCTGGCACCGTCCTCGCGACGGCACTGGCAGGTCGTCGGCGTCAGCCTCGCCGTCGTCGTGGTCCTCGAACTCGTCCTGGTGCCGACGTTCCACAACCACTTCATCGACCTGCACGCGTACTGGCAGGGCAACGCCGCCTGGTCGCAGGGGCGTGATCTCTACGGTTCCCTGTCGTCGCGCGCGGTGGGCTGGGTGCCGGACTTCATCTACCCGCCGTTCGCGCTCATCGCGCTCGCGCCGTTCACGCTGACCTCGTTCGCGGTCGCGAAGGTGACGATCGTCGTCGCCAACGTGGCCTGCCTCGCCGTCAGCGGCTACGTGGTGCTGCGGCGGCTTCGCCCGACCGCGCCGGTGTACACGACGGTTCGCCTGGTCGCGGTGGCCATGCCCGTGCTCGCGGTGCTGGAGCCGGTCCGGACCACCGTCGGGCTCGGGCAGATCAACATCCTGCTGATGACCGCGGTACTCGTGGACTGCCTCGCGCCGACGACACGCCTGCCCCGCGGCGTCCTGGTCGGTCTCGCCGCGGCCGTGAAGATCACCCCGGCCGCGTTCCTGCTGTTCTTCCTCCTGCGCAGGGACTACCGGGCGTTGGCGACCGCCGCGATCACCACGGTCGTCGCCACGGGCGCGGGTTTCGCCCTGGCACCCCGCGAGTCGACGCGGTTCTTCCTCGGGGGCGTGCTGTTCCAGCCGCACCGCGTCTCCGGGCCCGCGACCAGGGAGAACCAGACCATCGCGGCGTCGTTGAGCCGGCTCCACCTGCCCGACGGCGCGCAGCTGGTCGCGCGGGTCGTGCTCATCCTGGTCGTGCTGGTCGCGGGCGCGATCGCGATCCGGTACGCCGACCGGCTGCCGGCCGTGCTGGCCACCGCGACGGTGGCGCTGCTGGTGTCGCCGCTGTCCTGGGTCGCGCACTGGGTGTGGTTGGCGATGGCCTGGTTGATGATCGCCCACCACGTGTTCACCACGCTGGCCGACGAGACGGCGAGTACGCGGCGCCGGCGGTGGGCCGTCGTGGTGCCGGCGGTCGCCTCCGTGGCCTTCGTGGTGTCGCCACACGACCTCGCGTCGCAGAACGGCCCGTCCTGGTCGCCGTGGGAACACCTGGTGGTCCACACGTATCCGGTCGTGGCCATCGCGTTCCTGGTCGTCGCCGCACGCCTGGCTCTCCGTCGCAGGCACGCCGGCACCGCGGCGCCGAGCTGATGCGGGTGGTGCGGGGTCTGGTGCATGCTGTCGGCCGTGGTCGGTGAGCTTCCCGACAGTGCGCGGCGCAACCCGGAGCGGCTGCAGTACTCGCTCTACAAGACCGAGGCGCCGCTGCGCCACGCACAGATGCCCGCCGGACCGGACATCCGCATCAACCGGCGGCTGCGCTACGGCACCCTGGCCGACCTGACGGTGATCGACACGCGCTCCTACCGCGACGACCAACCGTGCGGCGACGGCGACGGTGTGGACTGCGCGGACCGCCTCGACCCGAACCGCACGATCCTCGGTGCCGCGCAGCGGGACTGGCTGCTGACCGGGCTGTCCCGGTCACGCGCGCGGTGGCAGATCCTCGGCAACCAGGCCCCGATGGGCCAGACCGACCGCGACGTCCGCAACCTGGTGGTGATCACCGGCGACCGCCACCAGAACTACGCGTGGGACCTCAAGCGCGACTACGCCGACCCGACCTCCCCGACGGTCGCGTCGGAGTTCGTGGGCACGTCGATCACCAGCGGCGGCGACGGCGCCGACATGAACACCGACGGCGTGAACTTCCTGGCGGCGAACCCGCACCTGAAGTTCTTCAACGCGCAACGCGGGTACGTGCGCGTGAACGTCGACCGACAGCGGTGGCGGAGCGACTTCCGGGTACTGCCCCACGTCCAGCAGCAGGGCGCGCCGGTGACCACACGCGCGAGCTATGTGGTCGAGGACCGGGTGCCGGGCGTGCAGCAGGCCTGACCGGGCCTGGTGGCGACTGCTGTGCGGCCACCGGCGCCCAGGACGAACGCACGCGCGGCCGGTCCGACCAGCCGCGGGTGCAGCCGCTCGCGGAAGTCCTGGAGCCACCGGTAGGAGAGTCCGTCGGGGGCGTCGTCCAGTCCGCAGAACACGGCCACGTTGCTCGGCGAGCGGGACCTCGACCAGGCCCAGCCGTTCGGCTACCGGGCCGAACCGGCGACGGACAGCCGACTCGGACGTCGCGCCCTCGCGCCCCTCGCGCCCCGTGTGCCGATCGTGCCAACCGGCGGGCGCGCGGTGTCCCGCGAGACCGGCGCAGTGTCCACCGACCGACCAGGTCCGCGGCCTCGGCGTCAGAACAGGGTCGCCGGCTCGACCGGTGCCGGCTCGGGCAGCGCCTCGAGGTCGGGCACCAGTGCCCGCACGTCGTCGTGGAAGCGGCGGGCGAGTGCCGGCGCGTCGTCGTTGTCGGGGGTGTGGAGGAAGACCGTCGGCGACCGGCCCTCGTGGAGCCAGTCGGCGACCACCCCGGTCCACGGCCGCCAGCCCTCGACCGTCTCCTCCACCGAGTCCCGGCCCAGGTAGCGGACGATGGGCCGGTCGGTCAGGGCCCGTGTCCGCCGGGGCACCCGCGGTTTCTTGGTCCAGGTCTCCTGCTCGATCTCGCTGACCGGTGGCCGCGCGAAGAAGACCGTCGTGTCGAACGGCACCCACTCGGCGTCCGCGTCGGCCAGCGTGCCCTCCAGCAGCGTCGTCGCGGCCGCGTCGGTGAAGAAGGCGGGGTGGCGCACCTCCACGGCGCGTCGGCGGTCGAGGGGGAGCCTGCGCAGGAAGCGGCCGAGGGCCTCGACGTCCGTGGGGCCGAACGAGCCGGGCAGCTGGGTCCACAGGACCGCCCGCTCACCGAGGGGCTCGACCGCGTCCAGGAACGCCCGCATCTCGGCCTCGACACCGGCGAACCGGCGCTCGTGCGTGACGACCTTGGGCAGCTTGACCACGAACCGGAAGCCGGGGTCGGTCTGCTGCGCCCAGGTCGCGACCGTGCTCCTGGCGGGGGTCGCGTAGAAGGTGGTGTTGCCCTCGACCGCGTTGCACCAGCCCGCGTAGGCCCGCAGGCGCTCCCTGGGCGGCAGCGACTGCGGCAGGAACCGTCCCGGCCACGCCTTGTGTGTCCACATCGCGCAGCCGACGTGAAGACGTGCCACGCCACCCCTCTCCTGTCGGTCGTAGGTCAAACCCTACCCGGGCAGCGGTTCCGGGAGCTGACGGTCGTGGACGCGGCGGAGCACCAGCTGCGCGACCAGCGCCCCGCACAGGCACAGGAACATGTCCCACTGGGTGTCCCACACGTCGCCCTGCGTGCCGAGGAAGTCGTCGGCACCGGCACCGAGGACCACGGCCGAGGCCCATTCCACGAACTCGAAGCACGCCGCGACCGACAGGCACACCGCCGAGGTGAGGGTGAACGTCCAACCACCCCGCCGCAGCGGCGTCAGCCGCAACAGCAGCTCGCGCACCAGAATCGCGGGCACGAAGCCCTGCACGACGTGCGCGAAGCGGTCGTAGTCGTTGCGCCGGGTGTCGAACAGGTCCCGGAACCAGTCACCGAGCGGCGTCCTGGCGTAGGTGTAGTGCCCGCCGTAGCAGAGGACGACCGCGTGGCCGACCAGCAGCCACAACACCAGCCGCGTCAGGGGAAGCCGGTGCCGGGTGAGGATCACCAGCGGCGCCCCGACGAGGATCCAGACGACCTCGAGCGCCCACGTGCCGAGACTCCTGGCACCCACCGCCGACCACACCAGCGCGACCACGAGAATCCCGACGAGCACGACACCCTCACGACGGGGGACACCCATCGCAACACTGTGCCGCATCCCGTGGCGGCACGCAGATCGTGGGAGGCCGAGGAAGCCGGGCGGTCCGTTCAACTCGCGTCCAGATTTCTTCCAAACGCGGACCGTAACGTCCCGCCCGTGAATTCACGCGGACAGATATTCACGGCATGATGGAGTTCCGCCTACTCGGTGACATCGAGGCCTACGCCGAGGGTCGACCGGTCGACATCGGTTACCTGCAACGAAGATGCATTCTGGCGATGCTGCTGACCGAACCCAACCGCGTGGTTCCGGTGGAGCGCATCGTCGGACGCGTCTGGGAGGATCGGCGCCTGCCGAAGAATCCGCGTGGCGCGGTCCAGTACAACATCACCATGTTGCGGAAGGTGTTGGCGCGGCAGGTGTCGATAGTGTGGCAGGACCACGGCTACCGGCTCGCGGTGCGACCGGAGACCGTCGATCTGCACCACTTCGACCAACTGGTCCACCGCGCCCGCACGGTCGACGACGACCACGCGGCCGCGTTGTTCGAACAGGCCCTCGGGCTGTGGCGGGGACAACCGTTCGCAGGCGTGGACCTGTGCTGGTTCAACGAGGTCCGCGTCACCGCGACACGGCGACGCGACGCGGCCTGGCTCGACCTGATCGACGTGCAGCTGCGGCGGGGCAGGCACACGGAGATGCTCGCCGAGCTGTCGGACTGCGTGGAGCGCGACCCGCTCGACGAGCGCCTCGCCGCCCAGTACCTGGTCGCCCTGTACCGCTGCGGGCGTCCCGGCGACGCGCTGGCCCACTACCAGCGGCTCCGGCAGCGCCTCGCCGAGGAGCTGGGTGCCGACCCCGGCACGGCGCTCCAACGCGTGCACCAGCAGATCCTCACCACCGACCCGGCACTGGCGGTGCCCGCGCGCGTGGCCCCGGCGACCCGTGTGCCCCTGCCCCGCCAGCTGCCCGCACCGCCCCGGCCGTTCGTGGGCCGGTCCGTCGAGCTGGCCCACCTCGACGCCGCACTCGGCGAACCGGACGACACGGTGCCCGTCTCGGTGATCTGCGGCGCCGCGGGCATCGGCAAGACCTGGCTCGCCCTGCACTGGGCACACCGGCACCTGGACCGTTTCCCCGACGGCCAGCTGCACGTGGACCTGCACGGCTTCGGCCCCGGCGGGAACCTCGTGGCTCCGGCCACGGCGTTGCGCGGGTTCCTGGACGCACTCGGTGTCGAACCCGCCGCGGTGCCGCCGGAGACCGGCGCCCAGATCGGGTTGTACCGGAGTCTGCTGGCAGGCAGGCGCGTGCTGGTCGTGCTCGACAACGCCCGCGCCACCGCACAGGTCGCCCCGCTGCTGCCGGGGAGTCCGACGTGCGCGGTGCTGATCACGAGCCGCCACCGCCTGGACGACCTCACCACCGCGCACGGCGCCCGGTCGCTCCGGCTGGACCCGTTGGGCGACGCGGAGGCGCGGGAGCTGCTGGCACGCGGCATCGACCGGGACCGGGTCACCTCGGAGCCCGGCGCCGTCACCGAACTGCTCACCCGCTGCGCGGGACTGCCGCTGGCGATCGGGATCGTGGTCGCCCGCGCCTGCCGCTATCCCCGGTTCCCGCTCGCCGTGTTCGCCGAGGAGCTGCGCGACCACAACGGTCGGCTGGACGCGTGGACGACCGGCGACAGCCGGCTCGACCTGCGGGCACTGCTGTCCTGGTCGCACCACGCCCTGTCGCCGCCTGCCGCGACCGCGTTGGGACTGCTGGGAATGGCGCCGGGGGAGGACATCGGCCTGGCCGCCGCGGCGAGCCTCCTCGCGCTGCCCACCGCGCAGGCCCGCCTCGTGCTGCGTGAGCTCGAGGACGGACATCTGCTGGAGCAGCACGTCCCGAGCCGCTACCGCATGCACGACCTCGTCCGCCTCTACGCACTCGACCGCGCCTGCCACGACCAGCCGGAACAGAGCCGAGGCGGGGCACTGCGACGGCTGGTCGACCACTACGTCCACACCGCGTTCGCCGGTGACCGTCTGCTGAGACCCCTGCTGTCGCCGGTCGAGCTCACACCGCCCGCCGGCGGCTGCCTGCCGCACCCGCCGCGGGACCAGCGCGCCGCCCTGGCCTGGTTCACCGCCGAGCTTCCCAACCTGCTGGCCGTCCAGCACCTCGCGGCCGAGCACGGCTGGCCCGCGGCCGTCCACCAGCTGGCGCGGCTGCTGACCACGTTCCTGTACCGGCAGGGCCGTTTCCACGACGTGCTCACCGTGTGGCGGGCCGGGCTCGCCGCGACCGAGCAGCTGGCGGAGCCGTTCCTCGAGGCCGGCGCCCACCAGCTCCTCGGCGCGGTCCTCGCCGAGCTGGGTGAGGACCGCGCCGCACTGTGGCACCTCGGTCGTGCCGAAGCCCTTGGCGACGCGGCCGGGCAGGCCGACACCCACCACGCCCTGGGCAGGTTCTGGTCGCTGCGAGGCGACCACCGGCGTGCGCTGACCCATGCCGACCGAGCGCTGCGGCTGTATCGCACCCTCGGCGTGCAGGCGGGCGAGACACGTCAGCTCACGGTCATCAGCTGGTACCACGCACAGGCAGGCGACCACGAGAGTGCCGCCGCCGCGGGGGAGGTCGCGCTGGCGTCGGCACGACGTCACGAGCACCGCGAGGACGAGGCGATCGTGCTGGGCCTCTTCGGCTTCCTCGCACAACACGCGGGCCGCCTCGTAGCCGCCGTCGAGTGGTACCGGCAGTCCCACGTGCTGTTGCACGAGGTCGGCAGCACCTATTTCGAGGCAGGCGCCCTGGATCTCCTGGGACAGGCCCATTCGGCACTCGGTCGGGCCGACCTGGCCCGCCCCGCGTGGGAGCGGGCACTGGAGCTGTGCCGCGCGCAGCACCGCGCCGGGGACGTCGAGCGGCTCCAGCGTCGGCTCGACGCCATCGAGCCGTCAACCCGCACACCCACCAGCGCACAAAGCGGCACAAAAGACCTGCCAAAGCGGGTTCTCGGATGCTGGTCGGGCGGCGTCGCGGCGCCGTTGAACTCTTCACCTCTCCAGGAGGACGTCATTTCATGAAATCCATGTCGAGCTGGTTACGGAAAGCGTCGGTCGGGGCCGTGACGGTCGCCGCCGTGCTGGTCGCCTCGCTGCTCGCCGTCGCGCCCGCCCAGGCGGCCCCGTCGCCCGGCAAGGCCGACGCGTCATGGGCGACGGTCGCGGCCGCGCCGGGCGAAGCGGGCACCAGGGCCATCTGCTCTCCGCCGACCCGCCTCACCACCCAGGCGATCTGGTACGACTGCACCGTCTTCTCCGGGCAGTACATCCAGGCCTGGATCGTCTGCAGCGGCTACATCTACTTCAGCGACCTGATCGGCGAGGGATCGTGGTACATCGTCGGCACCTGCCCGCCAGGAACGCTGCGTGACGACGAGGGCATCATCTACTACGAGTGAGCGTGCGACGCCTCGACCTTCACTCCGGTGACCGGGGGTGGGGAAACGCCTCGGCGTCTCTCCACCCCTCCGGCCGCACGGGTTACCCGTTCGGCCGCCGGACCAGCGGGACCACGTCGCGACGGCTTGCCACGCCGAGCTTCTGGTAGACGCGGCCAAGGCAGTTGTCCACGGTGCGGGCGGAGAGCCGCAGCCGCCTGCCGATGGCCGAGCTGGTCATCCCGTCGGCCACGAGCAACGCCACGTCCCGCTCACGTCTGGTCAGGCCGGCCAGTGCGGGCGTCAGCCTCAGCAGGGGAGTGGCCGCATGGGGGAACGCGGTGGGAACGGCCCGCTGGTTGCGGATGGCCGCCGCGGCGGTCGTGGCCTCCGCCGCGAGCAGGTCGAAACCCAGGCTGGTGAACGCGGCCGCCGCACGGTCCAGTCCGTGCACGTCGGCGCGGGCCAGCGCGGCTGCCGCGGCGGCCATCGTCGGCGCCAGCCTGCCCTGCACCACACCGGCGAGCGTCGCGAGCCTGCGGTGTGCCGACTGGGGGTCGCCGAGGCGTGCCACGTCGTAGCGCGCCACGGCCTCGACGGCGAACTGCCCGTGGGCCATGGCGACGTCGGCGGCGGCGTCCGCCTGCCTGGCGGCGAGCGTGGTGTCACCGCCTGCCGCCGTGACCCAGGCCTGGCTCAGCCCGGACAGCGGGATGAACAACCGGCCCACCGGCGCCTCGGCGGCCAGCCGCAGGGTGTGCTGCGCCTCGGTCCGCTCACCGCACACGGCCCTGGCCGAGGCGAGCCAGGACAGGCACGGCGCCAGCATCCGGTAGGGGTCGTGCGTCCCGAGCAGTCCCACCGCGACGTCCAGGGACGCCACCGCGGCGGCAAGGTCGCCGCGTGCGTTCTCGACCACGCCACGCAGCATCGACCAGCCCGCGGTCGCCGCGGCGTTCCCGTCGGCCACGGCCGCCCGGTGTCCGTTCTCGGCGATCACCCGCGCGTCGCCCACCTGGCCGGCCAGTACCAGCGAGAAGCACTGGACGTAGCCGATCAGGGCAAGCTCCCACTGGGCCGGCCCGGCCTGCCCGATGGCGACCCACACGCGGTCGAACCGTCCGGAGAGGCTCGCCCCGACCACCGCCGTCGCCAGCGCGGGGATCACCGCCGCGCGGGGTGCGGTCCGGTCGCGCAGCACCCGGTCCGCCTCGGCCAGCGCCGACGCGGTGCGCCCGTCCAGCAGCATGAGCCCGGCTCGGTACGCCGCGGCGACCGGACCGTCGACCTCGGACAGCATCCGTGCCGCGGCACTGACATCGTCGCTGCGCCAGTACCGGGTGGCCGCCGAGGTCACCGCCCACCGAGTTCGGTGCGTTTCGGCGGCAACCTGATCCGAGCGCACCATCGCATCCACGAACCCAAGGTAGAACCGCCCCGTAAGTTGGGCATAAGTCCGCTGCGGCTCGCGACGGTGTGCGGGTCACCGCT
The DNA here is from genome assembly GCF_004364325.1 of Actinophytocola oryzae. Taxonomy (GTDB): domain Bacteria; phylum Actinomycetota; class Actinomycetes; order Mycobacteriales; family Pseudonocardiaceae; genus Actinophytocola; species Actinophytocola oryzae. The sequence continues at coordinate 48,004 of NZ_SOCP01000007.1, forward strand.
GTTCGCGCAGGAACAGGTAGCCGCGCAACGCGTCCGCGAGCTGCCAGGCGAAGACCTGCGGACCGTGTGCCGCGGCGTGGGTGATCGCGGCCATCAGGTTCGGCAGCTCCGCGTCCAACCACGCCAGGGCCTCGGTGAGGTCGCCGTTGGCCGGCTCGGGTACGGACAGCCGAGACGTGCCCGGGTCGAGCCGCGTGGCGGCGGACTGCGTGCCGCGCAGGTAGTGGTCGTAGAGCCGGTCCAGCGCGGCGTGCCGGTCGAGGGTGCCGTCCCTGGTCGCCAGGTCCGCGGCGTAGAGGCGCAACAGGTCGTGCAGCGTGTAGCGGTCACAGGCGTGTTCCACGATCAGGTGGCCGCGGGCGAGGCGGTCGAGCAGCCGGTTCGCCTGCGGGAGCGAGAAGTCGGCGAGCGCCGCCGCGGCCGGTGCGGTGATCTCCGTGCCGGGGACGAGCCCGAGCAGCCGGAACAGCAGGGCCGCGTCGTCGGGGAGGGTGGCGTAGGAATGGTCGAACGCGGCGCGGACGGCCGCCTCCGGGTCGCCGTCCATCTGCAGTGCGGCCAACCGGTCCCCGCCGGCCAGGCGGGTCGTGTAGTCGGCGATCGCACGGGTCGGCCGCGCGGTCAGGTTCGCCGCCGCGATCCGCAGCGCCAGCGGCAGGTGCCCGCACAGGTCGGTGAGCTCCGCCGCGGCGTCCGGCTCCGCGGCGACCCGGTCCGCCCCGAGCAGCCGGGTCAGCAGGGTCGTGGACTCGGCGGGGTCGAGCGCGTCGAGCGTCAGCGGCACGGCACCGTCCCTGGCGACCAGACCGCCGAGCTTGTCGCGGCTGGTGAGCAGGACCCGGCAGCCCCGGCTGCCGGGCAGCAGCGGGCGGACCTGGTCCGAGTGCGCCACGTTGTCGAGCAGCACAAGGGTTCTCGTGTCCGCCAGCAGGCTGCGGTACAGGCTGGCGGCGACGTCCACCTCCAGCGGTACCTGCTCGGCGGGCACCCCGAGAGCGGGCAGGAACCGGGCCAGCGCGTCGATCGGGCGCATCGGCGGACCGGCCGCGTGGCCGCGCATGTTCACGTACAGCTGGCCGTCCGGGAAATGCCGCCGGACCTGGTGCGCCCACCGCATCGCGAGAGCCGTCTTGCCGACCCCGGCGGTGCCGACGATGGTGGCGATCACCGGCAGCGGGGGCCCGGCGGCACCGTCGGGGTCCCCCGGGTCGGGCAGCAGGATGTCCAGCTGTTTCAACGGCGACTCGCGGCCGGTGAACGCGGTCACCTCCGCGGGCAGCTGGGCCGGGGTGACGCGGTGGTCGTGGCCGCTCTGCCGGACCGGCGCGACGAGGTGCGGTTCGTCGGAGAGCATCGCCAGGTGGAGCCTGCGCAGTTCCATCCCTGGCTCGACACCGAGCTCGTCGGTGATCATCCGGTGCGCGCTGCGGTAGGTCGCGAGTGCCTCCGCGCGTCTGCCGCACCGGTAGAGGGCCAGCATCAGCTGCCCCTGTAATCGTTCCCGCAACGGGTGTTCCGCGACGACCTGCGCCAGCTCGTCGACCATCTCCGCGTGCCTGCCGAGGTCGAGCAGGGCACCGAGCCGCTCCTCCATCGCGGTCAGCCGCCGCTGCTCCAGCCGGGTGATCTCCGTGGCGACCGTCGCGGTGGAGGGCACGTCGGCGAGCACGTGACCGTGGCACAACGCCAGCGCCTCGGAGAGCCGGGTGAGCGCGCCGCCCCGGTCGCCGCCCGCGATGGCGCGGATACCCGTGTCGACCAACCGCTCGAACACCCGCGCGTCCACGTCCTCGTCGGCGACCGCCAGCTCGTAGCCGTGCCCCCTGGTCAGCAGCGGGCCGTGGGTGCCGCCACCGAGGATCCGGCGCAGCGCACGCACGTAGCCGCGCACCGTGGCCGCCGCGGTTCCGGGCGGCTGTTCGCCCCAGATCTCGTTGACCAGCTGGTCGGTGCTGATCACCTTGCCCGCCTCGATCAGCAGGACGGCCAGTACCAACCGCTGTTGTGCCGCACGGACGGAGGTCCAGTGCGCCCCGTCGTGAACCCGCAGCGGACCGAGTATGCGAAAGCGCATCCGAGCTGCCTCCGGCCGTCCGACCTACCTGATGACAGAATAGTGAGTCATTTTCATCTTTGGCGCGAATGTGGTCATAGGCAAGGCTCCATTTACCGGCACCGGTCGGAAGTTTCGTCGCTACGACGCCTGGCGCGGGTGAAACCCCTGGTGGGAGAGCTTCTGATCAGAGCTCGGTGCGGATTCGTGACTCGAAATTACCTGGGCGCGACCGGTTCGCGACCGGTGCCCGAGCCGGTGAACTCGCGCCAGGCGGCGGGATCCGCCGGGTCGGCGGGCGCGCTGCGGCACACCACGTACTGGCGCGGGGCGATGGCGACGGGATGGCGCTGCAGCGCGGCCACGCAACGGGCGTGGGCCTGCTCGGGGGTGCTGACCGACTCGGTGGCCGTGAGGTAGGCGACCAGTGCCCGGCCGTCGACCGACGGGAAGATCCGCGCCACCGCGGGTGCGAGCGCGTCGTCGAGCAGGCGCTGCACCTCGGTGAGGTCGACCCAGCAGGAGTCGACCAGCAGCCAGTCCGGCCCACGGGAGATGGGGTCGAGCCCGATGGCCTCCCGCGTCCGGTCGGCGTCGAGGTCACCGTAGGCCGCGGCCACGAGCAGGCGCTCCACGGCCAGGAGCAGCGACTCCAGCTCCGTGCGGGGCACCAGGCCGTTGTCGATGCTCCACCCGTCCAACCGGACCACGTCGTCGACCTGGTAGAGGTCGAACCGCACCAGCGTCGCGGGCCCCGGCAGCGAGCGCCAGCGCAGCTCGGTCCGGCCCACCGCGGCGCTGACCTGTTCCGGACGGTGCAGGGCGCCGGGATCGGGCGCCGGCCGCGACTCGACCGCGAGGTTGTTGAACACCGGGTCGTAGTTGAAGCACAGACCTCGTTCGTAGGCGATCCGGTCGCCGAGCTCGGCCCGCTCGACGACGTCGTACCTGCCGTGCCTGGACCCCTCCATGACCGAGGCCCAGGTCTGCCGCGCGAGCGCGTCGAAGCCGCCCGCACCCGTCTCGACGGTCACGACGGCGGCTTGGGCGAGGGTGCCGACGTAGCGCGTGAGGTGGCGCTCGAAGCGGTTGCTGGAGATGACGGGGAACACCAGCTCCCGCAACCCGGTGCGCTGTGCGAGCACGGCGCAGATCGCGGCGAGGACGATGCTGGACCCGCTGACCCTGGTGCGCGCCGCCACCCGGCGCACCGCCATCGCGGCGGCCTCGGACGACATCTGCACCGCCAGCGACTCCCCGGTGACCGTGGCCCGCGCCGGCACGTACAGGAAGTGGGGCATGCGCTCCAGCTGGTCCTGCCAGTAGTGGAGCGCACGTTCGGCCTGGCGCCGCGCGGCGGGCACGGCTTCGGCCCTCACCTGGTCGAGCGGCTGGTGGCAGGGCGCGCCGACCCGCCGTGCGGACCGGTCCCGTGCCATCTCGGCGAACTCGCGCCTGACGATCTTCACCGCCTGGTCGTCCACGGTCAGGTGCGAGATCGCCGCGACGCAGGCGATGACCTGCCCGGCCTGCCCGTCCCGGCCCGTCGCGGTGGCCACCCCGACCCGCAGCGGGGGCCGGGTCAGGCCGAGCCCCGCCCGGTCCCGCTCGGCCATCCACCGCCCGAGCGCCTCGGCGACCTTGGGCCGGTCCCTCGGTCCCCACCCGTCCCCGGCGAGGGCGCAGACCTCCACCGTGAGCACGCCAGAGCCCGCGACGCACTGGCGGGGGTGGCCGCCGTCCACCACGTAGTGCGTGCGCAGCGCCTCGTACCGGCCGAGCAGCACGCGGACCGTCTCGACGACGTCGTCGACCGACATGCCCGCGGCGACCTCGAGCTCTCCCCACAGCGTGTGCAGCGGGTGGTTGGGCGACCCGACCAACCAGTGCATGGTGTTGAGCTGACCGAGTGTCAGCGGTCCCGTCGCGGTCCGGTGCCCGGTGAAGGTGACCGGCACGGAGGGCAGCGGGGTCAGCTGTACACGCCGGCGACGGGTGGTTCTGGTGGGAGCGGTTGTGTTCATCGTCTTCACCCTGTCTGTGACGTGATCGCCCACATAGAACATCGCGAATGGATAATGAACGGATATCCCGATGAATTTGTATGTAGCCATGCCAGATGCTGAGGTGATCCCGGGCGACGGTGCGGCCATGGCGGACATGGTCGCCGAGGCGTGGCGGGACGTGCTGCGGTGTCCCGGACCGTCCCAGGAGGACAACTTCTTCGAGCTCGGCGGGCATTCGCTGGCCGGCGCGCGGGTGATGTCACGGCTGCAGCCGAACGTCGAGGCCGAGCTCACCATGCGGATGCTGTTCGACAACCCCGTCTTCGGCGAGTTCGTGGCCGCGGTCACCCGGCTCGCCCGGCGACCGGCGTAGCCCCTCGCGTTCCATTGTGGCCGGCCTGCGCGGGACTCCCGACCGGAGACCGGGAACGTTCGCCGGGTCCACGGTCCCCCGCCACCGAGCGATGGAGATCGCCTCGAGCAGGTAGCGGTAGGACGCCGTCCCGTCGCCGTAGTACGGCATGACGAACGTCGCGACCTCGGCGCGGCTAGACACGGTCGCCCTCGGCGGCGAGCAGCTCGCGTGCGAAGGCCCTGAGCACGCCACGGAGGTGGAACCGCACCTGCCCGGCCGCGTCCCGCTCGACGTCGAGCAGCCCGGCGTTCACCAGCTCGGCGAGCGCGTCGTCGGCGTCGTCCTCCGCCACGGCGAGCAGCGGTGCGCACACCCAGCCCGCGAAGCCCGCCGTGCCCACCAGGCTCACCCGGCGCAGCAGCCGCTGAGCCTGGCCGCCGAGCCGATCGTAGGTCCGGCGGACCGTGACGGTCAGGTCCAGGCCGCCGTGCGACAGCTCGGTCAGCCCTCGGCCCTTCTCCGACAACCGCCCGACCAGCCGCCCGACCGGCCAGTGCGGCCGGGCGGCGAGGCGGGCGGCGGCGAGGCGGAGCACCAGCGGCTCCCCGGCACACAGCTCGGCCAGCCGGGTGACCGCGCCGGCCTGGTGCAGTACCCGCTCCTCGCCGAGCACCTTCGTCAGCAGCTCGACGGAGTCCGGCAGGCTGATCGAACCCACCGCGACCCGTGTCGCGCCCGGCAGGTCGGTCGGCCCGAACCGGCTGGTGACGATGACGGCGCAGCGCGGGTTCCCCGGCAGCAGGGGCAGCACCTGCCGCTCGTTCGCCGCGTCGTCGAGCACCACGAGCATCCGGCGGTCGCCGACGAGGTTGCGGTAGGTCTCGACACGTTCGTCGGTGGACTCCGGGATCGCGGCGGCCGCGACCCCGAGCGCGCCGAGGAAACGCCCGAGCACCTCGTGTGGCGTCAGCGGCCTGGCGCTGCCGCCGAGGTCCACGAACAGCTGGCCGTCGGGGAACTCGTCGGCGACCAGGTGCGCGACACGGACCACGAGGCTGGTCTTGCCGAGCCACGGTCTGCCGTGGACGGCCGCGAGACGGACCGTGTGGGCGTCGGTCCGTGGCCCGGCCAGCACCTGGCGCAGCCGCTCGACGAGCCCCGCACGGCCGACGAGGTCGCCGACGTCCGGCGGGAGCAGGCGGGGCACGGCGGGTGCCGGCTGCGCGGACGCGACGCTCGCCGCCGGTCCGAGCGCGATGTCGGTGTCACCCCGCAGGATCGCCTGCTCGATCCGGACCAGCTCGTCACCGGGCTCGAGCCCCAGCTTCGCCACGAACAGCTGCCTGCCCGCCCGGTAGGTCTCCAGTGCCTCGGCCCGCCGCCCCGCCTGGTAGAGCGCGATCATGAGCTGCGCACGCAGCCGTTCCCGGAACGGGTTGGCGGCGACCAGCTCGGTCAGCTCGCTGATCAGCTCGTGCTCGTAGGCAGGCTCCCTCGGATGACCCATCCGCAGCTGCGTGGCGACGTACTCCTCGACCACGGCCAGCCGCCGCACGTCCAGTGCCGTGCTGATGGACTCCAGCAGCGGGCTGTTCATCCCGGACAACGGTTTTCCCCGCCAGAGCGCGAGCGCCCGGCGGAACGCGGCGACCGCCTCGGCGTGCCGGTGCCTGGCCGCCTCCGCCCGGCTGCTGGACACGAGCGACTCGAACGCCAGCAGGTCGAGGTTCTCCTCGGTGCACTGGATGGAGTAGCCGGGCGGCCGGGTGACGATCGTGTTGGGCATGCCGCCCGCGACCATCCGCCGCCGGATCGAGGAGACGCAGATGCGGATCTGCTCCTTGGCCGTCGGCGGCGGCGCCGCGTCCCAGACCGCGTCCACGAGCCGGTCGACGGTGACGACCCGGTTCGGCTTGCACAGCAACATCGACAACACGACCCGCTGGCGGGGGGCCAGCGGCAGCGGCTCCGCGTCACGGGCCACCTCGAGAGGGCCGAGAATTCGGTAGAGCATCGCGCCTTCTTCCGATGGGCGACGGGTCAGCCGATCAGCCGGCGGAGTTCGTCGGCGACGGCCGGGAGGCGGGTTCCGTCCGGGCCCGCGGCGCATTCGTGTGCCCGCTCGTCCTCGGCCGCCGGCCAGTCGGCAGGCCGCTCGGTGCCGGGGGCCAGGAAGGTGTCGAGCGGTCCCGGGTAGGACGTCCCCGTCCAGTCGCGGACCGCGGCGCGGTTGGCCTGCCACACCCGCAGCGACCGCGTGACGAAGTCCGGGTTCTCGTCCCGGGGCACGAGGTCGTGCTCCTTCCAGTCGTCGAGCACCTCGGCCGCCGTCCGCCCCTGCGCGAGCTGCCCGAGGGAGGAGTCGACGAGACCGCCGGTCGGTTCGACCAGCTCCGCGTCGATCGCGGCGAGCAACCGCACCTCGGCACCCGCCTCGGTCAGCAGGTGCGCCAGCTCGACGGCGACCGCCACGCCGGTCGAGCAGCCGCCGAGGAGGTAGGGGCCCACCGGGTCGACGGCCCGGATCTCGTCGAGGTAGGCGCGTGCCATGGCCTCGACCGTGGTGACCGGCGCCGCGTCGGTGTGGAGGCCGACGGGCTGGAGCCCGAACACGGTGTGGTCGTCGCCGAGGGCACGGGCCAGGTGGCAGTAGGAGCCGAGCTGCCCGCTCGCCGGGTGGACCATGAACAGCGGGGGGTGTGTGCCGTCGCCGCCCTGGAGCTCCACGAGCGGCCCGGACAGCGTCCGTCCGTTCTCCTCGCGCACGAGCGCCGCGAAGCGCTCCACGGTCGGGTTCTCCGTCACCGCGTTGAGCGGGAGCTGGCGGTCGAACTCGTCGAGGACGGCGTTGACGACCCGCGCGGCGTCCAGCGAGTTCCCGCCGACGCCGAAGAAGTTCTCCCTGATGCCGACGCAGAACCCGAGCACGTCCTGCCAGTGGCGGGCGACCCAGATCTCGGCCGGGTCCCTCGGGCGGGCGTAGCCGGTGTCGGTTGACGTTTCGACGGCCAGATTCATCGTTCGGCTCACTGTCTGTCAGTCCTGTCTGATGCCGGCGGTGTCAAGTCGCCAGCGCTGGATCTTCCCGGCCGCCGACCGGGGGATCCGGTCGACGAAGGTGAACTGTTTCGGGATCTTGTAGCCGGCCAGCCGCCGCCCGCAGTGCGCGGCGAGGTCCACCCGGTGGACGGTCGATGCCGGTCGCAGCACCACCCGCACCCCGATGACCGAGCCGAGCGTGTCGTGCGGCACCCCGAGCGCCACCACGTCGAGCACGTCGGGGTGGTCCAGCAGCGCCGCCTCCACCTCGTTCGGGTCGACCTTCTCGCCGCCGACGTTGATGAGGTCGTCGCCCCTGTTCTGCAGGAACAGGTAGCCCTTCTCGTCCAGCCGGCCGCGGTCGCCGACCGTGGCGAACCCGTCCGGTGTTGTGCGCACCACCTGGTCGCCGACGTACGCGGAGCGGCCGCCTGTCTGCGCGGTCCGCATGTAGACGGTGCCGACGGTGCCCGGCGGTACCGGCCTGCCCTCGCCGTCCACGACGCGCAGCTGGGTGAGGAAGCCCCGACCGACCGTTCCCGGCCTGGCCAACCATTCGTCGCCGCGTGACAGGGTCATGCCGATGCCCTCGGTCGCCCCGTACAGCTCGAACAGCCGTTCCGGGCCGAGCAGGTCGATCCAGCCGCGCTTGGTCTCCGGGTCACAGCGGGCGGCGGTGTGCAGCACCGCGCGCAGGCTCGCCATGCCCGACTGCTCCGGCCGGGCGAGCAGCAGTATCTCGCGCATGTGTGTCGGGGTCAGCTGCATCCACTCGACGGCGTACCGCGCCACCAGCTCGACCGTCCACTGTGGCGAGAAGAACGGCTGCAGGACGACGATGTTGCGGTCCAGCACCGAGTCGATGAGCGTGGTGAACGGCGCCGCGTGGAACAGCGGCCCGACGATCAGCTGCCGCTGCCCCGACCGCCAGCCCGTCTGTCTTATCGGCAGGGACGGTGTTCTCGCCGCGTCGTAACGCAGCGGCCCCGGCCGCACGGCGATCTTGGGGACGCCGGTGCTCCCGCCGGTGGCCAACAGGTACGCCGCGGTCCGGTCGTCCGGGGATCCCGGCGGCAGGTCCACTCGCTCCGGCCTGCCATCCGGCGGGAGCAGGTGGATCCGCGCGAACCGCCTGCCGAGCTGGCGCAGCAGGATCGTCCGTTCGGCCGCCGGGGTCGCCGGGTTGAGTGGGAAGACCGGGACCTCGGCGGCAAGTGCCGAGACGATGCTCGTGGCCGCCCGCAGGGTATTGGCCGCCTCCACGACCACACAGGACGACCCGGGCAGCGCCCGCAGCACACTCGCCGTCTCCTCGACGAGACCGCCGAGTTCCCGCCACGACAGGGTCTGCTCGGTCAGCTCGGCGTCGAACCCGACCAGGGCGGTGCGTGCCGGCTCGTCGCGGGCGAGGTCGCAGATCCGCTGCTGGACCGACGGCAGCGAGGTCATCGCAGGATGTCGGCCACGCGCCGGACGCTGGAGGCGCTCATGAACTCGAACACGTCGAGCGACCGGTCGAACTCGGACTCGATGGCGGCGATGACACCGAGCGCGGACAGCGAGTCGCCGCCCAGCTCGAGGAAGTCGTCGTTCGCGCCGACCGACCCCGCGTCCAACCGCATCTGCTCCGACCAGATCGTGACCAGCTTGCGTTCCACGTCGTCCCTGGGGCTCTCGAAGAGGACGCACCGGCCGTCGTCCACAGCGGACGCGAGCTGTGCGACGTCGACGGACCCGTCCTTCATGGGGATGCTCTCCACGGTCAGCACACCCGTCAGCCCGCTGTCCTCACCCAGCTGCTGGCGCACGTAGTCGCGGAGCACCGGGCCGCCGAGGTAGTCGGTCAGCTCGACGGCGGCGATCGTGATGTCCTTCCCGTCGTGGCGCAGGGTGGCCGTCTCGGCCCGGCGCACACCGGGATGTGCCAGCAGCACCCGGGAAATCTCGGTTGGCGTCACCACGAGAACTCTCCTCTCAGCACGTCGGCGACGAGCTTGTTGGTTTCGGCGTCGCGCAGCAGTTCCGCGCGGTCCACGTCGAGCGACACGGTCGTCGCGTCCGCGTGGTCGAGCTCATGGTCCTTCGAGGACACGAACAGCGGGGTCCCGGTGTGCGTGTCGAGCCTGCCCTGGTTCGCCAGCTGCAGGTAGGTCAGGTAGCTGGTGAACCCTCTGGTCAGTTCCTTCCTGAAGACGTCGCTCAGCCCGAGTCTCCCGGCCAGGGCCACCATCAGGGTGTCGTAGCGGCCGGCCAGCGCGGCGGCGACGCCCGGCAGGTCGTTGGGGTACTTGTCGAGCAGGTGCCCGGCGTACCGGTGGGCGCCGTCGCGTTCGGCCTCGGTCAGGTGTTCCTCGTAGGCGGTGACCGAGGTGACGAACTGGTCGTGCAACGCGGTGGCGCCTGCCGGCACGACGGCGTCGAAGAGCACGACCCTGGGTGGGGGGCACCCGGCCGCGCAGATCGCGTCCGCGACACAGGTCGCCAGGGACGCGCCGCCGCAGAAGCCCAGCACCGCGCTCACCGGCCGGCCGATGCCCAGCACCTGGCCGACCCACCGCTCGATCCTGGTGTCGAGCAGGTCGGGCTCCGCGCCGGGGTCCGGCGGTCTGATGTGGAGGAAGCAGGCATCCACCGGGGTCCCCGAGGCCAGCTCGGCGAAGCCCGCCGTGGCCCGCCCGCCCGCGAAGTCGAGGCACAGGACCAGGTCAGCTCCCCGGTCGCAGAGCAGCTGCCAGTCCGTCGGCTCTGTCAACGGTTCCACCGCCCGACCTCCTGTCCGCGAGTGCCTGGTAGTCGACCTTGCCGCCCGGGGTCTGGGAAATGCGGTCGACGGGCTGGAAGACCACGTGCCTGCCCGGTACTCCCAGCGACGCGGCGAGCTTGGCGCACTGGGCGTGGTGAACCGCCGGGTCGCCGGCACCGACCAGGCGGACGACGTCGTCCTCGTCGCTCACGACCGCGGTGGGGTGCCCCGGCTGTTCCACCAGGTGCTCCAGGTCGTCGAGGCTCACACGCACCCCGAGGATCTTCACGATGCGTTTGGTGCGGCCGGTCAGGTACAGGTATCCGTCGCGCAGGTAGCCGAGATCCCCGGTGTCGAGGACGTCCACCTCGTTGCCCCGGGCCAGGTCCGCGCGACCGGCGGCGTAGCCGAGCATGACGCCGGGACCGCGGTAGTGGACCGCACCCTCGCCGGGTATTCCCCCGTGCCGGGGCGGTGTCGGCTCGATCGTGATCGTGCCACCCGGTACGGCCCTCCCGACCGAGCCCGGACGCGCGGGCAGGTCGGCCGGATCGAGGCAGGCGATCCGGGAGGTCGCCTCGGTCTGGCCGTACATGACGAAGAACCGGCCGTGCCGCTGCGCCATCGTCTGCCCGAGTCGGCGTGCCGCCTCCTCGCCCAGGCGCGCACCCGACTGGGTCATGGTGCGGATCCTGGTGCGGCCCAACAACGTCGTGTGCGCGGGACCGAACGCCGCGTACGTCGTCGGGACCGCGGCGAACGAGGTGGCCCCGGCGCGGGTCAGCTCGTCCCACATCGCCAGCGACAGCGGCGACCTGTTGCCGAGCATGATGCACGCGCCGGCGAGCAGGTGGCTGTTCAGCACGGACAAGCCGTAGGCGTGGGTGATCGGCAGCGTGGTCGGCGCGCACTCCGCCGAGGTGATCCCCAGGGCCTGGACGATCGCGGCGCTGTTGGCGGCCACACCCGCGTAGGACAGCCGTACCGCCTTCGGGCTGCCGGTGGATCCCGAGGTGGCGACGACGACACCGGTGTCCGGGTGGATCTCGCCGGCCGACGTGGCCGCCTGCCTGCGAAAGACCCGCGCCCCGGTGGTTTCGGTCGGCAGGTAACCGAGTTCGGGCAGACCGTCCTCCGCGCCAGGGGCAGGCACGACGAACTCCGGCTGGTAGGCCGCGAGGATCTCCGGGGTGGCGGGCAGGAACGCCACGGTGTGACCGAGTCGCAGGCCTGCCAGGTAGGCCAGCAGTGTGGGCAGCTCCCGATCTCCCGCGCACAGCACGAGCGCCTTGCCGTCGTGCCGGAGCAACCGTTCGGCCCCGCCGACGAGACCGGCGAGGTCGTGGTAGGTCAGCGTCTCCCGCCCGGCGACGGAGACGGCGGGCGACGACGGCACCGCACGATCGTGAGTCACCAGGTCGAGCATCGCCACCACCTCCGTTTGCCGTCGACATCAGGAAAACCTCCGCGGCTATCCATCACGTATCCAAACGCGGTAGTCCAAAGTGGTCACGGAGGTAGTCGCTGACCTGTCGGCGGGCCAGGCGCCCGCCGTCGAGAACACCCGCCATGGCGAAGAAGCCGTGCACCATCCCGGGATACCGCGTCGCGACGACCGGGACGCCTGCCGCACGGAGTCGTGTCGCGTACTGCTCGCCCTCGTCCCGCAGCGGGTCGTACTCGGCGGTGATCACCAGCGCCGGGGGCAGCGCACCGAGGTCCTCGGCGAGCAGCGGGGAGACCAGTGGATCGAGGCCGTCCTCCGGCGTCGCCAGGTAGTGGCCCCAGTACCAGGCGACCGACCGCCGGTTGAACAACGCGTCGTCGTCGTTGTCCCGCATGGACTCCGTGCCCCCGCGGTAGTCGGTGTTCGGGTAGACCAGCACCTGCGCCACGAGGTCCGGTCCACCCCGGACCCGGGCGAGCAACGCGACGACGGCGGCGAGGTTCCCCCCGGCACTGTCCCCGGCGACGGCGAGGCGGCGGGGGTCGGCGCCGAACTCGTCCGCGTGGTCGGCGATCCACGACGTGGCCGCGTAGCAGTCGTGCACCGCGGCCGGGAAGCGGTGTTCCGGCGCCAGCCGGTAGCCGACGGTGATCACCTGGGCGGGCACCGAGTTGGCCAGGTGTCTGCAGATCTCGTCGGAGGTGTCGATGCTCCCGAGGGTCCAGCCGCCGCCGAAGAAGTAGACCAGCGTCGGCAGCGGCGCGGCGTTGGCGGTCGGGCGGTAGACCCGCACCGGCACGTCGCCCTGCGGTCCGGGAACACAGCGGTCGGTCACCTCGTGCACGGGTTCGCCCGCACCCGCCGCGTCCCGGATCGCGGCGAGGTCCGCCGCCCTGGCCTCGGCGATCGGCAACGTGTACAGCGGGGGTGCACCCGCCGCGACCACCCGCTCCCGCATGGCCGTCACCTGGGGGTCAAACGGCATGTGCGCCTCCGTCGTTCAGCACCCGCTGGATCGCGCTCACCAGCTGCGCACGGCTCGGCTGGACGGCACGGTCCAGCTCGGCCGCGTAGGGCAGCACCGCACCGTCCGGTCTGGTCACACGCGCGGGCGCGGTGGGTAGGCCGAACCACTCGGCCGCCGTGGCGAGGATCTCCGCGCCGATCCCGCACGACCGGTTGGAGTCGTCGATCACCACCAGGCGCCCGGTCTTGGCCACCGACACCGCGAGCCCGTCCCAGTCGAACGGGTACAGCGTGCGCGGGTCGAACACCTCCACCGACACCTCCCCGGCCAGCTCGTCGGCGACGGCGAGCGCGTCCCACACCAGGTGCCCGATCGCCACGACCGTGACGTCGTGGCCCTCCCGGCACACCCGCCCGACCCCCAGCGGAACCCTTGCCAGCTCGGCGAAGTCCACGTTCTCGCGCACCGCGAGCGCACCGGCGGGCGCGAACACCACGACCGGGTCGTCGTCGCGGATGGCCGTGCACAGCAGCCCGTAGGCGTCGGCGGGGGAGGAGGGCACCGCGGTCTTCACCCCCACGTGCGCGAACAGACTGTACGGGTGGTCGGAGTGCTGGCCCGCCCAGCCGAGACGCGAACCGGAGCCGGGCACCAGGTAGGTCACGGGCACCCGCGCCTGGCCGCCGGTCATCAGCGAGAACTTGTGCGCCTGGTTGACGATCTGCTCGAACACCAGGAACAGCAGCGAGGGGATCTGGAACTCGATCACGGGCCGCAGCCCGGCGAGTGCGGCACCGGTGGCGAAGCTGGTGAACGCCTGCTCGGACAGCGGGGTGTCCAGCACCCGGCGGTTCCCGAACCTCCCGGCGAGTCCCGAGGTCACGGTCGAGACCGCGACCCGGACGTCCTCGCCGAGCACGAACACGTCAGGATCGCGGGCCAGCTCGCCGGCGAGCGCGCGGTTGAGCGCCTTGCGGTAGGACAGCCACGGCATCCTCAGCCACCCCCCGGCCTGCCGCGCATCCCGGTGGCGTACAGGTGGTCCAGCGCGCCGGCCGGGTCGGGACGCGGACTCCCGATGGCGAACTCGACGGCACTGCCGAGCAGTGCCTCGATCTCGTCGTCGATCGCCATCCTGTCCAGTTCGGACAGTCGGGCGCCCTGGATCGCCACCGGGTCCCTCGTCCTGGCCGTCGCCACCTCGGCCTCGTCGCGGTAGCGGACCCCGGAGCCGTGCTCCCAGGTGTGGTGGGCGTCGAACCGGTACGTGCGGTACTCGATCAGGCTCGGCCTGCCCTCGGCACGGGCACGTCGCACCGCGGCGTCCGCCGCGTCGAGCACCACCTGCGGGTCCGCCCCGTCGACCGTGACGGCAGGCATCCCGAACGCCTCGGCCCGGCCGGTGATCGTGCCCGCCACCGCGTCCTCGACCGTCAGCGACGTCGCGTAGCCGTTGTTCTCGCACACGAACAACACGGGAACCCGCCACAGCGCGGCCAGGTTCATCGCCTCCAACAGGACGCCCTGGTTGACCGCGCCGTCGCCGAAGAAGCTGACCCCCACCGGGCCGCCCTGCGCCTCCGCCGCCTGACGCCGGGCCGCCCACACCGCGCCGACGGTGATCGCCCCGTTCGCGCCGACGATCGCGTTCGCCCCGAAGATCCCCAGTGAGAAGTCCGCCGCGTGCATGGAGCCGCCCCGGCCCTTGTTCAGCCCGGTGGACCGGCCTGCCAGCTCGGCCAGCATCCTGGCCGGGTCGGCGTTGCGGGCCAGGACGTGCCCGTGCCCCCGGTGGGTGCTGGTGATGATGTCGCCGTCCCGCAACGCGGCGCACACCCCGGCCGCGACGGCCTCCTGCCCGATGTACGGATGGATACCGCCGATGATCACGCCACTGTGGACAAGCTCGATCGCCCTCTCCTCGAACCGTCGGATCAGGCGCACTGTCCGGTAGAGATCGCAGGGGGTGCTCATGCGGTCTTGATCGCCTCCAGGATGCCGTCCCACAGCCTGGCCCTGGCGGTCAACGCCGTGTTGACCGTGTCCGCGCACTCCCGCCACTTCTCGTCGTCCTCACCGCACAGGTCGGCCAGCATCTGCATGGCCATCGGCGTGTGCTGCTCGCCGTCCACCTCGATGTGCCGCTCGAGGTAGTCCACGAAGGTCCCGAGCCGCCCGTCGCGTTCGTTGACCGCGACCACCTGGGTGAACATGTCCGGGATCAGGTCCTCCCTGCCGAACGCGAACGCCGCGGCCTGGCAGTGGACCGGCATCGTCTCGATGATCTCCCAGGTGGTGGCGGCGAACTCGACGGACGGCTTCGGCACGCCCGCCCGGTCCAGCGCCTCGCGCACCCGCGTCCCGTCACGCAGCAGACGCAGCAGCCCGTCGACGGCGGCGGTGCTCGCGCCCGCCTCGCGCATACCGTCGACGTAGAGTTCGAAGTGGCTGACGAAGCCCTCGCCCAGCTCGTCGGACTCCTCGACCATCACGATGTCGTTGATCAGGCGGCGGCTGCCCGCCGGCCCGGTGGGCACCCAGGGCACCTCGACGCAGGTCAGGTTGCGCTGCAACGACTTCAGCAGCGACATGAAGTCCCACACGGCGAACACGTGGTGTGCCATGAACGTGACGATCGCCTCGTGGTGGTCGAGGTTCGCGTAGAGCGGGTGGGCGACGACGCGGTCACGCGCGACACCGACGGCCTCCTCCAGCCGGCTGATTCCCGGGTGGGTCTTTCCCCAGTCATATCTGGACATGGGTGGCTCCTCCGCCGTCGGTCGTCGGTGTGTGCCAGAGGGTCGGGCAGTACTCCGGGTCGGCGTAGTCCGGCGTGCCTTCCGGGGTGCGGCGGACCAGCGGGTCGTGGTTGTAGGTCGCCAGGGTCCCGTCGGAGAGCGCGAACTCGCGGTAGGCGTTGTCCCCGTCCTGCAGGTGCAGCGAGATGGCCCGGCGCGGGCGGTCGCTCCGGTTGGGGCCGCTGCCGTGGTAGGTCCGGCAGTGGTGGAAGCTCATGTGCCCCTTGGGAATGACCATCGGGATCCGCTCGACCGCCGCGTCGTTGTGCGCGGCGTTGCGGGCGAGCATCTCCTCGAGCCGGCTTCGGTCCCGCTCGGCGAAGTGCTTGTTGGCGCTGTCCTCGAACCCGATCTCGGCCCAGGTGTTGCTCCCGTCGACCATGACGATCGTGCCCTGCTCCTCGTCGCAGTCGTGGAACGGGATGAACGCGGTGAGCATGTCGTCCGAAGTGGACGACGCCCAGTAGTGCTTGTCGAAGTGCCACGGCACGATGTTCGACGGCTCGTCGGGGTTCGGCGGCTTGTAGATCAGCGTCGACTGGAACACCCTGATCGACGCGGCCCGCGCCAGCCGTGCGGCCACCGCACCGATCAACGGCTTGAGCAGCACCGACGCGATCGCGTCGCTCTCGTAGTGCACGTAGTCGTTGTGTCGCTGCACGTCGCCGTGCTCCGGCGTCCAGCAGGCGAGCCGGGGCGGCCGCACCGGCAGCGCCCGGTCCCGTTCCCCCGCGTAGTACCGCTCGGTCGCCACCGCCAGCTCGTCGACCTCGTCGTCCGAGAAGAGCTTCCCGGACAGGTACCAACCGTGCTCCGCGAAGAACGCCACGTCCTCGTCGGTGGGCAGCAGTGCCAGCTCGTGGTCGGTGAGCACGAACTCCCGTGTCGTGGTCATGACGGGACCCCGGACAGCTCGCGCTGCTTGGCTGCGTAGAGCGCCTTGATGTTGCCGGTGCCGAAGGACAACGCGCCCCGCCGCTCGATGATCTCCATGAACAGCGTCCTGCGGACGTGCATCGACTCGGTGAAGATCTGCAGCAGCCTGCCCCAGTGGTCCCGGTCCACCAGCACCCCCAGCCTGCGCAGCTCCTCGATCGGCACGTCGAGCTGCCCGACCCGCTGTTCGAGCGTGTCGTAGTAGGTGGCGGGCGTGCCGAGGAACCGCACACCGTGGTCGCCGAGCCGGTTCACCGCGGCCACCACGTCGTCGGTGCTGAACGCGATGTGCTGCACGCCCGCGCCCGCGTGCCAGGACAGGAAGTCGTCGATCTGGCCGGGCTGCCGGTTCGGGTCCGGCTCGATCAGCGTGAACGTGACCTGCTGGGACGGGCTCTGCACCGCGATGGAGTACAGGCCCTGCCCGCCGACCTCGATGTACTCGTCGAAGACGGACGTGAACCCGAACACGTCCTCGTAGCGTTGCGCGGTCGACGCCAGTCCGCCCGCCGGCACGCAGATCGCGAGGTGGTCGATGGTACGCAGGAGCTTGCTGTCCTCGTGCTCGTCGGGCTCGGTCACCTCGATCGCGCCGGGCAGGAACTCCCTCGGCGGACCGTGCCGCTCGATCAGCCGGTGCGTCACGTCGGAGAAGCCCGCGACCTCCGCGACGACCGCCCGCCGGTCGTCCTGGCCGTACTCCCTGGGTGGGGACAACGGCTCCGCGCCGCGCTCGACCAGGGTGCGGTAGGCGGCGGTGGCGTCGTCCACCCCGATCCCGACGCAGGCCACGCCGTCGCCGTGGCGCCGGACGTACTCGGTCGCCGGGTGGTCGACGACCAGCCCGGAGGTCAGCACGATCTGGATCTCGCCCTGCCGCAGCAGCAGCGAGCGCTGGCCGGCGAGCCCGGTCTCCGGGCCGCCCTGCCCGCAGACGGTGAAACCGAACGCCGTACTGAGGTAGAGAGCCGTCTGACGCGCGTCCCCCACGTACAACTCGATGTGGTCGATACCGGAAATGTTCATCGGCTACCTCTCCTGCCTGACGGGGACTTCCTCGACCGTCGCCAACACGGCCGTCGCGGTGGCCGGTGCGTCCTCGGTCTCGGACTGTTCGACGAGCACGACGACGGCGGCCGTCGCGTCGCCGTCGTCGATCAGCAGCGCGGCCAGGTCGAGGCCGTCGGTCAGCGGGTGCCCGGTTGGGCACAGGCACACGACCGGCCCACCGAGGCCCCAGCGCGCGGCGACGTGCCCGGCGATGCTGTTGGGCACGCACTGGAAGAAGAACAGCGGCTCGACCCGGCCACCCGAGTCCACCGTGCGTGCCACGTGCCGTGCGGAGGTCAGGTCGCCGCTCGCGCTCACCACGATGATCGCCGTCGACCCGACGGCGTCGGGCGGTGCGGGCGGCTCGCCGTAGACCTGCCGCAGGCAGCGGTCCGCGGTCTCGGCGACCAGCGGGCTGAACGAGGAGAGCACGTACCCGGGGACTCGCGGTCGCTCCCGGTCCGCCGGCTCGGGCCATCCGGCCCTGGAGACCACCGTCAGGCTGTTCATGCCGCCCGCACCACCAGTGCGGTGTTCGCGCCGCCGAACGCGGCGTTGAGGCTCAGCGCGTACTCGCCTGCCATCGGACGGGGACCGTCGAGGATCACGTCCAGCTCACATGCCTCGTCCGGCGCGAGAAACCCCGCGTTGACCGGGAGCAGACCCGCACGCAGGGCCAGCACCGTGACGACCAGCTCCAGCAGGCCGGAGGCCGCGAGGGCGTGCCCGTGCGCCGCCTTGGTCGAGCTGACCGGCACCCGCCGGGCCGAGGGGCCGAGCGCCCGGTGCAGTGCGGCCGCCTCGGCGGCGTCGCTGAACGACGTGCCGGTCCCGTGTGCGTTGACGTAAGCCAGTGCCCCGGCGGGCACGCCCGCCCGGTGCAACGCCGCGTCGATCGCCGTGGCCATGCCGTGACCGCTCGGATGCGGCCGGACGGCGTGGTAGGCGTCCCCGGCCCGGCCCCAACCGGCGAGCCGGGCCAGCACCCGGCCGCCGCGGCGCTCGATCGCGACGGCAGGCTCCAGCACGACCGCCGCCACCGCGTCACCGAGCAGCAGCCCGGTCCGCCCGGCGCTGAACGGCCGCACCGCACCGTCGGTGGCCAGCGCCCGCCCGGTGTCGAACAACGCGAACTGGTCTGGCTCGACCAGGTACCCCGCCGCGACCACGATCCGCTCGGCCCTGCCTCGGGAGATCGACGCGGCCGCGTCGGCGACCGCGGTGCTCGCCGACACACACGCGCTCGTGTACACCCTGGACACCTGCCCGAGACCCACCCGGCTCGCCAGCATGGCGGCGAGATCGGCCGCGTTCGGCCTTGGTCGCGCGGAAAGCCGTGGCGCGTCGGGGAAGGCGTGCACGGCCAGCAACAGCGGGGTGTCCGCGCGTGCCTCGGGGTCCAGGCCCGCCTCCCGGCACGCACGGGCCGTCACGTCGGCGAGTTCGTCGAGCAGCGACCCGGCGTCGGGCAAGGTCGCCGCGACCCGCACTCGGCGCCCGGCGACGTCGAACCGCCGCACCGGGCCGAACGCCGCGGTCCCGGACAGGACCCCGGCCAGCTGGGCGTCGGCACCCCGTCCCAGCGCGCTCGCCGCGGCCAGGCCGGACAGTCCGACCTCGGCGCTCACCCGGACCGCCCCAACCGGGTGCCCAGCACGTCGACGGCCTCGGACACGGTCGAGATCCCGGCGTAACCACCGTCGTCGGGGTCCACCCGTACGCCGTAGCGCTGCTCGACCTGGTGCAGCAGCCACGCCAGCTCCATGGAGTCGATCGTCTCCGGCACCGCGTCGACCGGCCGGGAGCCGAAGCTCGCGAGCATCGCCACGACCTCGTCCCGGCTCACTCCGTCACCTCGCGGGCCGCCGCCCGGCGGAGGACCGAGCCGTCGCGCACGAGCTTTCCCGTCGTGGTGCGGGGCAGCGCGTCGAGCACGTGCATCCGCCTCGGCAGCTTGTAGCCGGCGAGCCGGTCGGCCAGCACGGACTGGACGGTCGCCGCGGTGGCCGGTGGGACGAGCCGCACGTACGCGGTGATCATGTCGTCGTACAGCACGACCGCCTCCGCCACTTCCGGCAGCGCGGTCACGGTCGCCTCGACCTCGGTCAGGTCGACCTTCAGCCCGCCCACCGAGATCTGCGAGTCGAGGCGCCCCAGGACGGTGACCAGCCCGGTGTCGGGGTCGGTCCTGCCGGCATCCCTGGTGTGCAGCCAGCCGTCCGCCCACCTCGTGGGGTCGGACAGCCCGACATAGGGGGACTCCGGCCTGCCGATCAGCAGCTCGCCGTCGTGTT
Organism: Actinophytocola oryzae; assembly: GCF_004364325.1. GTDB lineage: Bacteria > Actinomycetota > Actinomycetes > Mycobacteriales > Pseudonocardiaceae > Actinophytocola > Actinophytocola oryzae. The sequence continues at coordinate 67,692 of NZ_SOCP01000007.1, forward strand.
CGACCACCTCGAGCCCTGGTGCGGGCCGCAGCGCGGGCCGGTGCGAGCCGAACAGGTCGGTGGCGATCACGCCGACCTCCGTCATGCCCCACATGTTGCCGAGCGGCACCCGGTACCTGTCGACGAACGCCTCGGCTGTCGTGGCAGGCACCAGTTCGCCGCCGGTGGTCATCCGCCGGAGCTGTGGCAGCGCGGGCGGGTCCGTCACGGAGGTCATCAGTCCGATGTGGAACGGGACTCCGAGCACGGTCGCCGGAGTCGTCTCGGCCGCGACGGCGTCGAGGATGCCGCCCCCGGCGACCCGTTCCGGCCACCTGAGCCGTACGCCGGCATGCAGCCCGTACAGCAGGGCACCCACCAGCCCGAGCACGTGCACCATCGACGCCAGCACGATGATCCGCTCGCCGCGCAGTGGCACACCGTCGATGCGCGTGTATCGGTCGATCTCGGCCATCAGGTCGCCCGCCGTCCGACCGATCACCTTGGACGGACCCGTCGAGCCGGAACTGAGCTGGATCACGGCATGCGGCGTCGTCGCGGGACGACCCGGCCACGGTGTCACGGACTCGTCGACGTCGGCGAACGCACGCAACGCGCCACCCCTGGTGCGTTCCGCGGCGACGACGACCTGTGGGGCGAGGCGGTTGAGCGCCGCGTCGACCTCGAACGAGGTCAGGCGGTGGTCGAGCAGGATCACCTGGGCGCCGATGCGCCAGCCGGCAAGGAGATTGGCGACATACGCCATGGACGGTGGCAACCGGAGCGCGAGTGTCCCACCGGCACGCAGACCCGCGGCCACGAGAGTCGACTGTCGCCGTGACACCAGCCGGCGCAACGTACCCCGGTCGACCGGTTCGTCCGAACAGAGGCAGACTTCGTTGTCCGGTCCGGACAACAGGAGCTCGTCGACCCATTCCGGACTCGCCACGAGGCCGGGTTCGGACGCCGACAGGTTCTGTGTCATCGGCACTCCCTCGCGTAGCCGAGTACGCACTTTTCCTTGGTACTAGGCAAAGACAAGCAGGGCTAGAGTAATTCCCCGGTGCCGCGCAACCGGCGCAGCTCGTCGTCGACGAGTGCCGCCAACCGGTCCAGTCCGGCCTCGATCCCGGCGGCTGGCACGGTGCTGCAGGAGAGTCGGAGCGCCCGCACCTCGGCGCCGTCGTCGTAGAAGTGGTGCATCGGTGTCCACAGCACCCCGTAGTCGCGGGCGGACCGTTCGAGCAGCCGGTCGTCGACGACGAACGGGACGGTGACCACGACGAAGAACCCGCCGGCGGGAGCGGTCCAGCTGACCTCGGCGACACCGTTGGCGTCGCGGGGAAACCGCTTGGCGAGACCGTCCAGCACGTGCCGCAGGTTCTCCGCGTAGACCGTCCGCTCCCGAAGGTTCGCCCTGGCAAGGCTGCCGTTCTGCTCGACCAGCTTCCCGCCGACCACGGCCTGCGCGATCGGCGCGGTGTTCAGGGTCAGCATGCTCTTGATCTTGGAGAGCTGGTCGGCGAACAGGCCGACCGAGCCGTCGGCCGCGGCGACCCGCTGGTCGGCCACGACGTAGCCGACCCGGGCGCCGGGCAGCACGGACTTCGCGAACGAGCCGAGGTACACGACCCGCCGGGACTCGTCCATGGCCTTGAGGGTGGGCAGCCGGTCCGCCTCGCCGTGGAACAACCCGTACGGATTGTCCTCGAGCAGCAGGATGTCCTCGTCCGCCGCGACGTCGAGCAGCCCGCGTCGTGTCGAGGTGTCCATGCGGACGCCGGACGGGTTGGCGAAGTCCGGCATCACGTAGCACGCCCTCGGCCTGCGTCCGGCGGCACGCGCCTGCCGGATGACGCGGACCAGGTCGTCGAGGTCGATCCCGTGCTCACCGCTCGCCACGGGGCGCACCGGCAGGTCGACGAGCCGCGCCGCGCCGGTCAGACCGACGTAGGTCGGGGATACCGCGAGCAGCAGGTCGCGCTCGTCGGCGCGCAGTGCACGCAGCACCAGGAACATGGCCTCCTGGCACCCGACGGTGACCACGACCGACTCCGGGTCGACCGTGACTCCTTCGTCCAGTTCGAGGTTTGTCGCCACCAGCTGGTGGATGATCCCTTTTGTCCGGCCGTACTGGAACACCGTGCGGCGCACCTGGTCGTCGGGGAGACCGAGCCCCTCGGACAGGTAGCGGCAGAACAGGCGCAGGTAGCGGTGGAGGTCCGACAGGTCGAAGAACCCCTCGTACGGCCTTCCGGCGGCGAGCTGTATCGCGTCCGGGTACTGGCCCGCCACCTCGTTGAGGAAGTTCATGGAGTTCAGCGCCGGGTCCTCGAGCGCACCGTGCAGTTCCGCCGTGGTCAGGTCGACCACGACCGTGCTCCCTTCAACAGGTCGGCGACGACCTTGACGACCTCGGGATCGGTCAGCAGCTCGCGGGAGTCGACGTCGAGCGAGATGTTCCGCTCGTGGTCGAGCCGGTGGTCGCGTGACGACAGGTAGAGCGGGGTGCCGGTCCGCATCGGGGTCACCGCCGCGGCGTCGAAGAGCACGACCGTGGGCGGACTCCCGCCTGCGACGGCGATCGCGTCCGCGACGGCCGTCGCCAGTGCGCATGCCTCGCCGTGCCCCAGCACCGCGCTCACCGGGTCGCCGGTGTCGACAACCTCGCGCACCCACGTGTCCTGCGGACCGGGACCAGACTGTCCGATGTGGAGGATACGGGCCTCGACGAGTGACGAGGACGCCAACGCGGCGAAGGCCGTCGAGGCCGGTGTGGTCGCGAAGTCCAGGCACAGAACGAGATCGGAGCCGCGGTCGCAGAGCTGTCGCCAGCTCCGCGACACCACGGGTTGTCCGCTCGGCACCATCGCCATGCGCACCATGGTGACGGCCCTCGGCGCGAGTGGATAGAGTAATCGGGCCGTTACTCCAGTGCTTGACGGCGCAGCCTCCGTAGCGGATTCTCTTGTCCGTCGGAAGGAAACGTCGGCCATGACTGATGAGATCCGCCAGTTCCTGTTCGAGTCGTTGACGGAGATGCAGTACAGCACCGACGACATCGGCGACGACACCACACTCGGCCCGGCAGGTATCGACCTGGAGTCGCTCGCCATCGCCGAGCTGGCGATGCGGTTCGAGGACAGGTTCGGCGTCCGGTTCAACGATGACGAGTCCGATACCTTCGCCGCCATGACGGTCAGCCAGTTCTGCGACGTCGTGGCGGACCGAACGCGGGCGTCGTCGGCCACGTGACACCGCCATGACCGGTGTCACGGTGACCGGTATCGGCCTGGTGAGTCCGGTCGGCACAACGGTCGACGAGGTGTACACCTCGGTCTGCACCGGCCGGTCCGGGCTTTCCCGGCCGCCACCGGAACATCCGCTGCACGGGATCGTCGAGGTGGCCGCGTTCGGCCCGGCCGTCGATCCGGCAGGTGTGCTTCCCGCACCGGAGGCCCGTACCGTCGACCGCTCGATCGTGATGGCGCTGCGGGCGGCGCGGGACGCGTTGGCAGACGCCGGCGTCGAGATCGGCCGGGACGTCGACACGCACCGGGTCGCGGTAGTCGTCTCCGGTGTCGGCGGGCTGGCGACGCTGGCGGACCAGGCGGCCCGCCGCGTCGACCGGGGCAGACTGGGCGTCAGCCCGTACCTGCTCTCCGCCGTGCTGCCGAACATGGCGGCCGCGCGGATCGCCATCGAGTTCGGCATCCGTGGCTATGTCTCGTCGGTCGGCACCGCGTGCGCGTCGGGCGCGCAGTCGATCGGCGAGGCCATGCGCATCCTGCGGGCGGGCGAGGCCGACGTGGTGGTGTGCGGCAGTTCCGAGGCGCCGCTGTTCCCGACGTTCGCGGACGCCTTCGGCAACGCCCGTGCGCTCGCCGGGGGCTGGCCGGACCCGACCGCCGCGAGCCGGCCGTTCGACCGGCGCCGCAACGGTTTGGTGCTCGGCGAGGGAGCGGGGGTGTTCGTGGTGGAGCGAAACGAGTTCGCGCGTGCCAGAGGCGCCAGGCGGTACGCCGAGGTGCTCGGCTGGGCGGCGACGAACGACGCCTACCACACCGCCACACCGCGCCCCGACGGATCGAGTGCGGCGCAGAGCATGCGACTCGCCCTGCGTGACGCCGGTCTGTCCACAAGGGACGTAGACTATCTCAACGCACACGGCACCAGCACGAAAGCCGGTGATGCCGCCGAGGTGGTGGCGATCAGAAGCGTGTACGGCCAGGCCGGTCCACCGGTCAGCTCGACGAAGGGCGTGACCGGACACCTGCTCGGTGCCTCGGGCGTGGTCGAGGCCGCGATCAGCGTCATGGTGCTGCGTAAGGGACTCCTGCCGCCGACACACAACCTCGACGACCCGGACCCGGCGTGCGACCTCGACCATGTCCGCACTGTTCGAACTGTCGGAGTGCGGGCGGTCATGTCGAACTCGTTCGGCTTCGGCGGCCACAACGTCAGCCTCGTGTTCGGTACGTGAGCCCATGGCCGGACGGACGACGACGGACCGGATCACCATCCCGTTCTCCGGACCTGGTGCGGGAACCGCGCCGCTTACCTGGGGCCAGAAGACGATCCTTCGGGACATGGAGGAGACGGGCTGGACGCACAACTCCAGCGGTGCCCACCAGCTGCCGCACGGCACCACGGTCGAGGCCGTCGCCGCGAGCCTTCGTGCGCTCGTGGGCCGGTATCCCGCACTGCGGCTGCGGTTGGGCACCGACGCGGACGGCCAGGCCTGCCAGGTGGTGTCCGGGGCCGGGGAGATCGACCTCGAGGTCGTGAACCTCGCCGACGACACCGAGCCCGCCGACGTCGGCAAGTACGTCGACGACCTGTGCTACACGTGGATGGTCACCCCGTTCGACCCCTACCGGGAGTGGTCGCTGCGGATGGCGGTGATCCGGCACCGGGATGTCTCGCTGTACCGGGTGCTCACGGTCGGCCACCTGGTCGCCGACGGCGCGGCGGTCCTGCGGCTCGTGGCCGATCTCCGCACGGGCAGGTCGACCCGCGACGAGCCGCCCTCGGTGGGGCCGCTCGAGCTGGGCAGGTCGGAACAGACCCCGGAGTCGCGCCGGATCAGCGACCGGGCCGTGCGTTACTGGGAGACGAGGCTGCGGTCCATCCCGCCACAGACGTTCGGTGCCAGGCAGACACCCCGGCTCGGCAAACGCTACCGGCACGGGCGGTTCGACTCGCCCGCCGCCCACCTCGCCGTGCTCGCCATCGCCGAACGGACCCGCACGGACACCTCACGCGTGCTGCTCGCCGTCCTGGCCACGGCCATCGGGCGGGCGACCGGCGTGCCGCGGCTCACCACGAAGGTCGTCGTGAGCAACAGGTTCCGGCCGGGTCTCGCGGATGCGGTCGCGACGCTGTCGCAGGACTCCGTGCTCTCCGTCGAACTCGACGGGACCGTCGACGACGTGATAGCCCGCGCATGCCAGGCATCGACGGCCGCCTGGCTGCACGCCTACTACGACCCCGACCAGCTCGAGGACCTGCGTACGCGGCTCGACCGCGAGCGCGGCTGTCCCGCGAGGGTCACCTGCCGGATCAACGACCGGCGCGCCGCCCGGCCGAACGCCGGGGTGGTCCGCAGTGCCGGGGTGACGACGGAACGGATCCACGCGAGGGCGGCGGAGACTTCCCTTGTCTGGGAGGGTGATCTGGACGAATCGTGCGACCAGCTGTTCGTCGCGATCGAGGACCGGCCGGGAACCGTCTACCTGCAGGGAATCTTCGACCTGGCGTGCTTCACCGAGGAGCAGGCCGAACGGCTGCTGCGCGGGGTCGAGGAGGTGGCCGTCGCGGCGGCCTTCGACCCCGTGACACCGACCGGCGTCGGCTGAGACCTCACGTGCCGAACCCGGTCAGGCAGAGGTAACGCAGCTGGGGGTCGTAGTCGGCGACCACCACCAGCTCCGCAGGACCGTTCAGGTGCTCGGCCAGCTGCCACCACGCCCCGGTGGCCGGTTGCCCGGCCGGCACCACCGTGTAGTCCGGGTGCCCTGGCCATGCCGCGGCGAGGCCGTCACCCAGGACGACGCACACCTCGTCGTGTCCGGTCGACAGCTCGGCGATCCCGGCCCTCGTGAGACCCGCGACCGCGTCCGGGGCCACGTCCGGGTACTGGTGAACGCCGGTGACCGGTGACCCCGGGCCGTCGCCGAACAGCATGGCGACACCGCGGTGCCGCGCCGGTGGGGTGGCAGGCGAGTCGTAGGGAACCGACGCCTGCTCGACGACGATCAGCAGCGCCCGGCGGGGCCGGTAGGCGCCGATGACACGCAGCCCGGTGAACGCCGCGGCGCGGCCCTGGTCGCAGAGGGCGAAGGACATCGGGGTGCCGGGGCACACCCGGCTCAGGTAGGCGGCGGTCGCCCGGCCGGGCCACAGGTCGTGGACAGAGAACGCCAGCACCAGCAGGTCGACAGGCTCGGCCACGGTGGTCGCCAGCAGCGACGCGGCCATCTCACCGTAGGACTGGCCGGACCACTCCGCGTGCGGTTCGATGCCGAAGGGCCGGGTCAGGTCCGCCAGGTAGGCGCCGACACCGGCCCGGTGTTCGTCGTCGGCCAGGACCCTGGCCGGTCCGGTGAACGTCGCACGTTCGGTGCGGATCAGGTTGGGGCCCGCGCACGACGCCGCCGGTCCCGGTCGGGACACGAACACCGGCTACCAGGGACGGCCGTGGCAGGCGACGAAAGTGGCCAGCTGGCCGACGGTACGCGTCCGCTCCGGGTTCATCGTCTCGACGTCGATCTGGATCCGCAGCCGCTCTTCCAGCTCCAGCAACAGTTCCAGCCCCAGCGACGAACTGAGGCCGAGCTGCTCGGCCATCAGCATGTCCTCGGTGACCGGTTCCTCCCGCTTCAGCAGTCCGCGCAGCAGTGCGGCGATGGCGTCGACGGCGCGCTCTCGCAACTCGGCGTCGATCTCGGCCTCGGGTGCGGCCATGGTCGTCCTCCAGTGTGGAAACTCAGTGCCGGAACAGCATCGCGGAGAAGGTCGCGCCGTTGCCCGCGCCGACCGCCGCGACGAGGTAGTGGTCGCCTTCGCGCACCAGTCCGTCCTCGAGGGCCGTCCGGTAGTTGGCGAACGCGTCCGCGCAGAAGACATGGCCGCCTGACGCGACGTTCGACAGCACGACGCGCCCGACGGGATAGCCCAGCAACAGGCACAACCGCTGCCAGGTAACCACGTTGACGTTGTGCGGGAGTATCAAACGGATATCGTCGAGCGTCAGGCCTGCCTCGCCGACCGCCCGGTGGATCACCGAGGCCAGTGCGGGCCGGTACTCGCGCTGGAACCGTTCGGTGCTCTCGCCGATCTCGACGTCGAACTCCCCGCGCTGGTGGCAGGCGTAGGCGAGCAGCCGGTCACGTGGCCCGGTCGCGCTCACCAGACATGCCGCCGCACCCTCGCTGAAGATCGAGGTTCCCGGCAGCAGCCGGGCATCGAGGGTGAAGGTCTTCTCCCCGGTGAGCACCAGCGCCAGCGCGTCCGGCCGAGGATCCTCCGCGAGCAACCGCCCGGCCAGCTCGACGGCCAGCAACCCGCTGGCACAACTCTGTTGTGTCACGGTGAACGTGAGGGCGTGCCCGAGACCGAGCTCCCGGCACACGTCGTGCAGCGGGTTCTCCGGGTACGGCACGACGACCGGCATCGCCCTGCCGTGGATGACGTAGTGTACCCGGTTCTCGTTGCCGCGCAACGCGGTGAGGCCACGCACCGCGGCGTGGAGCAGGTCGTGCAGCGACCGGCCGGAGTCCAGCCGGACCTGGTCGAGCCCGTGGAACCGCCGGAAGAGCCTGACCTGGAGGTCGGTGAGCCCGAGCGGGCCGGCCAGACTCCCGATGGGAACCCGTGTTTCCGGTGTGTACACCGATACCGCGTCCAGTGCGGTCATACCCGAATGGAAACACGCCTTCCCGAGGCCGTCAACGTGTGTCACCATTGCCCAATGTCGCGATTCCTGTTCGTGGCGCTGCCGCTTTCCGGCCATCTCAACCCGATGCTCGCGATCGGCCAGATGCTGGTCCACAGTGGACATGAGGTCGCCTGGTGCGGCCAGGAGAGCGTGCTGCGCCCGCTGGTCGGGCCGGACGTGACGGTCCACCCCACGGGCACGCGTCTCCACCGCCGACCCGCCGACACCGGCATGGCAGGGCTTGCGGCTCTCTGGGACGGATATCTGGTCCCGTTCACCCGCTTCACCCTCGACCCGGTCGACGCCGCGGTGCGTTCGTACCGGCCCGATGTCGTCGTGGCCGAACAGTACGCACTGGCCGCCGGCCTGGTGGCGCACCGGCGCGGAGTGCCGTGGGCGACCGTGTGCACCGGCGCACTCGAGCTTGCCCCGCCGCCGGAGCTGACCGGGTTCGCGGACCTCGTGGCCGACCGGGTGGCGACGGTGGTGGCGATGGCGGGCATCTCGGACGGCGAGTCGTTCGACCCCCGCTTCTCGCCACACCTGGTGCTCGCCCTGACCTCTGCGGCGCTCACCGGCGGCGCCCCGCTGCCGGAGCGGTGCGTGCTCACCGGGGCGGTGCTCGGCGACCGGTTGAACGCACCGGACTTCCCCTGGCAGGCATGGGATCCCGGCCGCAGGCACGTGCTGGTGACGGTCGGCACCCTTGTCGGGCACCTGGTCGGGGACTTCTACCAGCGGATGGCGGCCGCGCTCGCACCCATGGCGGAGGAGGTACAGGCGGTGTTCGTCACCTCGGGAGTCGCCGGGACCTCGTTCCCGGACAACGTGATCGCCGCGGACCTCGTGCCGATGCTCGACCTGCTGCCCCGGCTGGACGCGGTCGTGTCCCACGCCGGGGGAGTCGTCCACGAGGCGCTCGCGTACGGCCTGCCCCTCGTCGTGGCACCGGTCCGGGCCGAGCAGGTGGCCGTCGCGCGTCAGGTGGCCGATGCCGGCGCCGGTATCGAGGTCTCGATGCTCCAGGCGAGCCCTGACCAGCTCGCCGCCGCGGTGCGGGCCGTCCTCGACGAGCCGGCATACCGGCACAGCGCCGGGCGGATCGCCGGGGAGTTCGCTGCCGCGGGCGGCGCCCGTGCCGCCGCGGCAGAGCTTGCCGCACTCGCGTCCCGTGTGGACGCCGTGGAGGTGAGTCGGTGATGGCACTACCCTCGGCGGAGGAGCTTCGCTGGGCACGGCAGCGGCGTGCGCACCTGCGGGAGGCAGGCAGCGACCTGGACATCGTGCTCACACTCCGGAAGGGAACCGGCCCACCCCTGTTCTGCGCGCCACCCCTGGTCGGGCTGAGCTGGTGCTATCTGGCGCTGTCGCAACACCTCCGGTCCGGCAACCCGGTCGTCGGCCTGCAGTCGCGCGGACTGCGCAGGCCGGAGCCGCTACCGGCCGACATGGCGGAGCTGACGCGTGACCTCGCCGACCACCTCCGCAACGTCCAGCCCGACGGTCCCTACCACCTGTTCGGCTGGTCCCTCGGCGGGAACATGGCCCACGCGATCGCCGAGCGGCTCGAACACGACGGCCACGAGGTGGCGTTGCTGGTCATGGGAGACGCGACCCCGGCACTGCCCTACAGCTTCGGCCGGGCCGCCGACAGCGCCTGGCGCGTCTGCAACTTCGTGCTGAGAGAGGTCGGCTACCAACCGGCGATCCCACCGGACGAACCGGAACCGGAAGCACGGATGCTCGCGTTGGTCAGGGAACGTCCCGGACTCAGCTTCGACGCGTGGCCGGACGAGCGGGTGCTCGCCCTGCCGAGGGTGGTCCAGAACAACCTCGCCATCTCCCAGGCACACCGGCCCGGCCGGGTGAGTGCCCCGATGCTGTTCCTGTCCGCGACCAGGGGCGGGCCGCCGACGGAGAAGAAGGTCGCGTCCTGGCAGCCGCACACGGGCGGGCCGGTCGACGTCGTCGATGTCGACTGCCGACACGAGCATCTGCTGCTGCCCCAACCGGTTGCGCGGATCGGCGCCGCGATTTCCGCGCGCCTACTCTAGTGCACGCCCCCCGCGCGTGCGACCGTGTGGCGATCGGGTCCCTGTTCCCCTGGCCAACCGGGAGGTTCTGTGAGCAACCTGCGTGCAGCACTGGCGGAGGACATGCGGGTGGGAGCGGGCAACGTGCTGCTCATGCTCGCCGAGCACGGGGCGGACCGGGACACCCCGAGGGTGACCTTCGACGTCGACGTGGACGGCATTCCCGCATGGACACCGTTCTCCCTGGCCACGCTGACCGAACGGGTCGCGGCGCGCGCGGAGTGGTTCGCGGGCAGGGGAGTCGGGCGGCGTGACCCGGTGGCGATCTACGTGACGTCCTCGGCGGACGTGTTCCTGAACTTCTTCGCGCTCACCTGGCTCGGCGCGATTCCCGCGCTGATGAACGGCAACATGCCGACCGAGATCGCCGCCGCGTACGTGCGGAAGCTCCGTGGCACCGGGGTCGTCGTCGACGCCGACCACGCCGGGCTCCGGGAGTACGACCTCGGCATGCCCGTCCTCGGCGACGCCAGCGAGACGGGCACCGGCGATCCGGCCAAGGCGCCACCGCACTTCCGGCACGACGGCGAGGACCCGGTGGCCATCACGCACTCCTCCGGCACCACCCGGATGCCGACCGCGGTCGTCCACTCGCACCACAGCCTGTTCGCCGCCATACGCGCGGTCCGGCTCACCGAGGCGCGCCCGTACGGTCAGGTGCGTGAGCTGTCCGCGCTGCCCGCCGCACACGCCGCGGGCATCATCGTGATCAACCAGGCACTGTGCAACGGCTACCAGATCCTCTGCCTGTCGGCGCAGGGCGGATCGCTGGAGCGCGGCACCGAGCGGATCCTGGACGCCATCGAACGGTGGCGCCCGACCGGCGTCTTCGGTTTCGCGGTGACGTGGTCGGAGCTGGCCCGGTTCGACCTGTCCACACGGGACCTCGGGTCGGTGCGCATCTGGTCGAGCACCGGCGACTGTGCGCACGAGACGCACGTGCGGAACCTGATCGCGGCGGGCAGCCACGTCGAGTGGACCAGGAACGGCATGGTCCAGGTCGCCGGCTCCAAGTTCATCGACATGCTCGGCTCGTCGGAGATGGGCCACAGCGCGTTCTTCATGACCCACAGGCTCGGCAGCGACCGCTACGACCGCTGCGTCGGCAGGCCGTACCCGTTCGCCGAGGTGGCGTTGCTGGACGTGGTGACGGGGGAGGAGGTGCCGGTCGGCCAGGTCGGGCAGTGCGGGCTGAGGGCGCCGACGGTCGCACCCGGCTACTGGAACGACTCGGCCGCCACCTACCGCACCCGGCTCGGCGGCTACTACCTGACCGGTGACCTCATGTACCGGGACGAGGACGGCTACTACTACCAGGTCGACCGCGCCACCGACGCACTCGACCTCGGCGACGGGACCTGGCTCTACACAGCGCTTTCCGAGGAACGCATCCTCACCGGCTGCCCGGATGTCCGTGACTGCACGGTGGTCGCGGCCAGGGACGACGACGGCGGCCCGGTCGCCGACGTGCTGCTCGTGCTCCACGACGGCGCCGACCCCGCCCGCGACCGCGGCGAGGAGATCCGCGCCGGGCTGGGTGCCGCCGCACACGTCCTGCGGCGGATCGACGTGGTCGCCGACGACGACGTCGTCCTCGGCCCGACCGGCAAGGTGCGCAAGTTCATCATGCGCCAACGGATTCTGGCGGGAGCGGCGGAGAGGTAGTCCTGTGCCGACCCTTGGTGGGAACATCGTGAGCGGGAACCGTTCCGCACGAGACGAGCCGGCAGGCAGGCTGCTGCGGCACCTGCTCGGCGACGAAGGCAGGCGTGACCCGTACCCGGTCTACCGCCGTCTGCACGACCTCGGGCCGGTGGCGGCGCTGCCCGATGGCAACCGGTACGCCGCCGTCGTCCACGGCCACGACGCCGTCGGTCAGGCGCTGCGGGACGACAACCTCAGGGTGCTCGACGCGGCGTACCTCGACCGGGCAGGAACCCGGTGGCGCGAACACCCCGCCGTGCGCACCCTGCAGAGCTCCCTGTTCCACGCCAGCGGCGCGAAGCTCGCCTACGTCCGCCGTCTGTTCGGCCAGGCGTTCGGACCCACCAGGGTCACCGCCCTCGAACCGATGCTCGACCGGATCACCGGTGCACTGCTCGACCGGCTGGCGGCACTCGGCGCCAACGGCACGCCGGTGGACTTCATGGCCGAGTTCGCGTTGCGCCTGCCCAGTGACGTCATCGGCGAGCTGTTCGGGGTGCCGGCGTCCGACCGGTCCTGGTTCCCCTCCAGGGTGGCGGCGTTCGACGCCGTGATCGAGGTGGGACAGCGCCCGTTCCGCGAGGTCCGGGCCGCCGACGCGGCGGCGGAGGAGCTGACCGCGTACTTCGCCGACCTGCTCGCCACCCGCCGAGCCGACCCTGGCGACGACCTCGTCTCCGCACTGGCCACAACGGACACCGGCCTGACCGAGGTGGAGCTGCTCGCGAGCCTGGTCATCGTGTTCAACGCCGGGTTCCGCACCACGACGAACCTGCTCGGCAACGGCCTGCGGCTCCTCGTCGACCACCCGGAGCTGCTGGCGGCCCTGCGGGAGGACCACGCGCTCGCCCCGGCCTACGTCGAGGAGATCCTCCGCCTCGAACCGGCGGTCCACGTCGCCACCCGCTACGCGGTCGAGACCACCGACATCGCCGGAGTGTCCATACCGGAGGGACGTCCCGTCGTCATCCTCACCGGCGCCGCGAACCGGGACCCGCGCCGCTTCCCCGACCCGGACCGGTTCGACCCCACCCGTGCCGACAACCACCACTACTCCTTCAGCGCCGGACCGCACTTCTGCATCGGCGCCGCACTCGGCCGGGCGGAGACGGGACTGGCCCTGCCGCGGCTGCTCTCCCGCTTCCCGTCCCTCGCCCTCGCCTCGCCGCCAGGCCCCCGCCGCCACCTGGTGCTGCGCGGCTACGACCGCCTGGAACTACTGCTGAGAAAGGGACTTCCCGGATGAGGAACCTGTTGTTGGTGCTGGGCATGGGTCGCTCCGGCACCTCCATGCTGACCGGGCTGCTCTCGCTCTGTGGCGCCGCACTGCCGGACAACCTGCTCGCCTCGGACGCCAACAACGAGAAGGGGTACTTCGAGTCGCTGGACGTGCTCACCATGAACGAGTTCTTCCTCAACTGCCTCGGGTTGGACTTCTTCGACACGTCGTTCCGGCTCCAGGAGGGCGAGCTCGCCGCGGACGGCGCCGGCGCGCTCACCAAGCGGATCGGCAAGTTCCTCGGCCGCTACGAGGACCGTCCGCTGCTGGTGGTGAAGGACCCGAAGATGGTGCCGCTCCTGCGGTACTGGCTGCCCGCCGCGACCGGCGCCGGGTGGGACGTGAAGATCGTCGTGACGGTTCGCCACCCGCGCGAGGTGAGTGCCTCGCTCGCGCGGGTACAGGCGGGGCAGGCCGACCACAGCGTCTCGGACGCACTGTGGATCAAGTACAACCTGCTGGCAGAACGCGACACACGCGACTTCCCGAGGGTGGTCGTCACCTACGACGAGCTGCTCGCGGACTGGCGCGGACAGCTGAAGCGCGTCACGTCGGCGTTGGACGTGGAGCTGGACCTCGGGTCCGACCGCGACGAGGCGGTCGATTCCTTCCTCGACAGGAAACTCCGGCACTTCGCGGCCGACGACGACCAGGTCCCGCCCAACCCGTGGGTCGCGGCGATCTACCGGCAGCTGACCGAGCTGAGCGTGGACGGCGCCCTCGACCGGGACCGGATGGACCGGTTGTACGAGCTGTACGTCAGCGCGGAGCGCATGGTCCGCGCATGCGTCCTGTCCACGTCACCCGCGCCACGGCCTGCGTAGCGCCGCCGTCAGGGTTCACCGCCCAGGACGGCCGCCGCGTACACGTGCAGGGCCTCGCGGTCCGGCTGGCCGGTCTTGCTGACCAGGTTCGCCACGTGCTTCTCCACGGTGCGGGGTGAGATGTGCAGCCGCCCGGCGATCGCCTTGTTGCCGAGCCGGTTCACGAGCAGCTGGAAGACCTCGTATTCGCGCACGGTCACGCCGAGCGCACGCAGGGCGGCGGGCACCTGGTCGGTGTCGGTGCGCCGCCGCCGGACCGCCGCGCCCGTCTGGCGCAGCAGGGCACGGCACGCGCCGGCGACCGCGGACACGTCCGCCTGGTGGAAGTACTCCTCGGCACGCCGCAGCCACGTTTCCGGTTCGCCCCAGCCGTCGACGATCGCGGCCTCGGCGACCAGGCGCAGCCCGAGGTGGCGGGTCATGGGGTAGAGGTCGGCGACCTCCAGCGCCGCCGACACCGCGGCCACCGCCTCGGCGGGTCTGCCGGACCGGCCGAGCAGGACGGCGTGCGCCAGGTGGACGAACTGGTGGTTCCACCGCATCCGGCTCATGACCGACGCGCTGACCTCCTCGTACTGCGTCCAGGCCGCGGTGCCGTGCAGCACGTCGACGAACAGCTTGAGGCCGTACCGGCCCGCGAGGCAGAACGTGGTCGGGTTGCTCCGCTCGGCGGACTGGAGGCGGGCCAGCTCGGACCGTGCCCGCTCGCGGTCCTCCTCGAGCAACGCGCAGAAGGCCCCGGCCAGACCCAGCAGGAGCGCGGACTCCGGTGACTCCTCCGCGCGCATGCGGTGGAACTCGGCGGTCGCCTCGGCAAGCTCCCGCCGCCGCCCGCGGTGCGCGGCGAGCACCGCCCTGGTCAGCTGGCTGTACATGGCGACGTAGTCCAGGCGCAGCCGTGTCGCCGCGGCCCAGCACGCGTCGGCCAGCTCCGCCGCCTCGGCGAACCGGCCGCACATCACCGTGTGCAGGGCGATGCTCGCGTCCACCACGTGCCCGATGGTGATCGCGCCGACCCGCAGCGCCTCGTCGCGGACGCGTTCCATCCCCGCGACGTCCCCGCCCGCCAGCCAGTCGTTGCGCGCCAGCTCGACGAGCGCGTAGATCCGCCAGATCGGCAGCCGGTGTTCCTCGGCGAGCTGGCGGGAACGGTCGAAGCAGGCCGTCGACTCCGCCAGGTCCTGTTCGCGGGCAACGGTTCCGATGGTGAGCCACGCCTGGCAGGCGGTCGCGGGCAGCTGGGCCCGCTCCGCGGCGGCGACCGCACGCCTCGCCAGCTTCCCGGCGTCCCGTTCGCGGTCCGTGCCGGGCAGCTCCATCGCGAGGTCGGCGGCGACGGCGTCGAGCGGGGCGGCGTCCTCGTCGGCGGGATCCGGGCCGAGCAGGGCACGTGCCGCGTCGACCTGCGCGAGCCCCGCGGCGGGACGCCCGGCGATCTTCGCCACCCACGCGAGCCGGACGTGCAGTCCCGCCCGCCGCGCGGCGCCCATGCCGGTGCTCTCCCACCGGTTGAGGCTGTCGACCAGCTCGAAGGCCCGGTCGAACCGGCCGGCCTCGGCCAGGGAGTACAGCAGGGACTCGAGGATCTCCGCGCGGATGCTCGTGCCGTCCTGGTCGGCGAGCAGCCCGTCGGCCCGTTCGAGGAGCGTGATGGCCGAGCTGGACGCACCGGCGGCGAGCGCACGCCGTCCGGCCTCGGCGAACAGCCGCGCCGCGCCCGCGAGGTCCCCGGTGTGCGAGCGCAGCGACGCCACGAGCTGGCACCACTCACCGGGCAGGCCGGGCTGGATGGTCTCGATCGCGTCGGCGGCCCGGCCGCACAGGTCGGCCCGGTCGGTCGGCGTCATCATCGCCAGCAGGGCTTCCCCGGTCAGCGGGTGCTGGAAGGCGTACCAGTCGGGTGCCGGCTGGTCGGCGGTCACGAGCTGCGCCGCGACGCCGGCGTGCAGGTGGCTGAGCACCGTGCGGTCGTCCATCCCGGTGACCCGCTGCACGACCGAGAGCGGGAACCGGCGGCCGAGCACCGCGGCGACCGACAGCAGCATCCGTGCCCGGGGCCCGAGGCGGTCGATGCGGTTGGCGATGCTGCGCACCAGGGTGGCGGGCACCTCCCTGCGTGGCTCGTCGTCGACCTCGTGCCACCCGCCGCCACTCTGGACCAGCAGGCCGTTGTCGACCATCCCGCTCAACAGCTCCTCCACCATGAACGGGTTGCCGGCACTGTCCTGCCACAACCGCAGCGCCGCGCGCCTCGGCACCTCGTCCGGTGCCACCTCGAGGCAGGACGCGACGAGCCTGCGCACGTCGGCGACGTCGAGCCTGCGCAGGTCGAGGATCGTGGCGCAGCCGCGCTGGGCGGCGGACCCGGTGAGGTCGAGCGCGGCACACGGTTCGCTGCGGACGGTCGCCAGCAGGACGACCGGCAGGTCCTGGAGGTTGTCGACCAGGTACTCGACGACGGCCAGCGTCTCGGCGTCGGCCTCGTGCAGGTCCTCGAGCACCAGCAGGCAGCCACGGTCCCTGCCGAGCGTGGCGAGCAGCCGGAGCACGCCCTCCGCGAGCACGACGACCGAGTCGCCGTCCGGCGCCTGCCCGCCCCGGTTCCAGTCGGGGACCAGCCTGCCGAGCACCGGCCGGTACGGGCCGAGCGCCTTCTCGTCGGGCGGGTCACCACTGCGGAACAGCGACAGCAGCGCCTCGGCCAGCGGCCGGAACGGGACCGTCGGCCCGATCGTGCTGCCCCGCCCTCGCAGTACCCGCAAGCCCGCGGTGAACGCGCGGCTGGTGGTCTCGACGGCGAGCCGGGACTTGCCGATGCCCGCCTCGCCGACGATGAACACCGTGGTGCCTCGCGCGGCGCGGGTACCGGCGACCGCGCGGTCCAGGTCGTGCAGCTCACGATCGCGGCCGACCACCAGCGGAGCGCGAGTCTGCATACCGTGACCCCAGTGTCCTCAGCGATCCGGACTTGCGGGCTCGAGCAGGAGAACCGACGGCACCTGGTCGGCGAAACCGAGCCGCAGAAAACCGTAGCCGATGCCGGCCAGACCGGTCAGCAGTCCCGGCGACGGCACCCCACCGGGCGTGCCGCAGCGCGGGCCGCCGCGGTCGAGCGCGCCGATGGCCCGTGCGGCGTAGTGCACCCTGGTCCGCGCCGCGCCCTCGTGTCCACGCAGTGCGAGCACGGTGAGCGCGTCCACGATGCCCAGCTCGCCGTGGCAGAGGCTCGTGTCACGCAGCGGCCTGCGTGCCGCGAGTGCGGCGACCGCGTCGTCGACAGCGGCCGGCTCGTGGTCGGCTGCGGCCAGCAACACCCCGGACATCCCACCGCACCAACCGAAGTCGTCGTCCGCGAC
Organism: Actinophytocola oryzae; assembly: GCF_004364325.1. Lineage (GTDB taxonomy): Bacteria > Actinomycetota > Actinomycetes > Mycobacteriales > Pseudonocardiaceae > Actinophytocola > Actinophytocola oryzae. Next base: position 84,866 of record NZ_SOCP01000007.1, read on the forward strand.
CGGCTGGGGGGCCGGGGCCGTGCCGGTGCCGGTGAACCGTCGCATGGCGTACGCGACACCCGCCGCGCCGCCCGCGAACCCGGCCGGCGAGTACGGCCCGGCGACAACGGTCTCCCCGAGCCGGGCCGCGAACCTGGCCGCCACGTCACCCGCCGAGGCGAGGCCGGTTTCCTCGTGTACGGCGAGCATCGCCAGCAGGCCACCGGCGTAGCCCGTCGCGACTCCCGCCGACCCGCCCGGCACGTCCGCGAGGGTGCCCGTCAGCTCGACCGCTCTGGACAGCCAGTCCGCGCACTCGCCGTCGCCGAGCAGCGTGCTCATGCGGGACAGCGCGTAGCAGATCCCGCCGAGGCCGAGGAAACCTCCCGGGCCGAGGGTCCTGGCCGGCTCCGGTTCGTCGCCGAGGGTGTCCAGCAACCCGGGTAGCGGCCGGATGGCCTTCCTTGCCAGCTCCCGGTAGCGGTCGGTGTCGGTGAGCCTGCCGAGCTGCGCGAGGAACAGCGCGACCCCGGTGTAGCCGTCGCCGAGTCCCGCGCCCAGCGGGGCGAGCGCCCAGTGCCTGCCTGCGACGGGTTCCAGGCCGAGCCAGTTGGCCCGGTCCTCGTCCTGCAGCGACCTCGCGACGAGCTGGTCTGCGATGCCGCAGGCCGCGGCCAGCAGCGACGGCGGGTCCGGCACCCCGGTCGCGGCCGGTTCGGGTGCCGGGTCGCCGCCGCGGTGGTCGACCGGCCCCGTGCGTGCCGCCATCGCGGCGGCGATCAGCCATTCCTGGTCGAGGCGGTCGACCTCGTCCAGGTCCGTGATCTTCGCGGTCGCCGCGTCGAGACCGGACACGTCCAGCAGGCCGGGTATCCGCTCGCCGTCGCGCGTCCAGGCGTCTCGCGAACCCGGCCTGCCGACGAACACGGGCACCTCACCCGCCACCAGGTCGGCGACCTCGAACCGCACGAGCGGGCCGTCCGGGGTTCCCGGCCCGGCGAAGAAACGCTCACGGTCGCGGTCGTCCCGCAGCAGGTCGGGCCGGGTGGACTCGGCCAGCAGCGCCGCGTAGGCCCCGGCCGGTCGCGCGAGGAGCCGGATCTCGTCGTCACCGCAGCGGCTCAGCAGGCCGCCGGACCCGGTCAGCTCGTCGCGGTGCGCGACGATCGCGTCGTAGCCCGCGCGGAACCCGGTGAGCAGCGCGAAACGGTACTCGGCCGGGTCGACGTCCTTCTCGCCAAGCCGGGGACGGCCCGCGCCGAGCGGTGCCGGCAGCAGGGCCGTGCGGGTCACCGACGAGCGCAGCGCGAGCGCCGCCGGGTCCTGGCCCGCCACCGGGTCGAGCGTGGCGTGGAAGAGGGTCTCCACGTCGACGAGCACCGGCTGGTCGCCCGCCGCGACCAGGTTCTCGTGGTGGAGGTCCACGGCGTCCACGGCGTACAGCAGCGCCAGCAGGGCGCCCTGCCTGCGGTAGAAGCGGTCGACCTCGGCGACGCTCGCGCACGGCCGGGGCGCGACGAACTCCACCCAGCCGTGGCCGGGCCGCACCACGGTGGTGACCGGCCGCAGCGCCAGCCCGGGGATCGTCTTGTTGAGCCAGCTCACGAGCTCACCGAAGTGACGCAGCAGCGCGGGGGAGCGCGGCTTGTACACCACGGCGCGACCGTCCGCGAAACGCAGCACCGCCACCGCGCGCCCGCGCCCGTGTTCGCGGACGCTGGTGCGCACCGTCGTCAGCCTGCCGGGATCGACCCCGCCGAACAGCAGCTCGACGATCGTGTCGCGGTCGGCGGCGAAGCGGGTGAGCAGCTCCAGCGTTGCGTCGACCGCGTGCAGGCAGGTCTGCGCCAGGAGCCGCGCCAGCACCGGGTACTCGGCGAGCAGCGCGGCGAGACCGTCGGGTGCCGGTGTCCCGGCGAGGAGTCGCGCGAGGCGTTCGCCGAGTCGGTCGGCGAACTGGTCGCACACCGAGGAGAGGTCGGCCAGCTCGGCGTACTGCCCGGCACCGCGAGCCACGCGCTCCCGTGCCAGGTCGAGCAGCGGCGCCGGACCGCTCGGGTGTGCCGTCCCGACCGCCCGCTCGACGAACTCCGCCCAGTCCGGTCGGCCGGTACTGGTGGACGGAAGGCTCACACGGTGATCCTGCCACCACCGGGCGGGTGCCGTATGGGGGCGCGGCCCCCACATTGGCGACGCGCGGCGACGGGCGAAGTTTGGGGGTGCCACGCGGATGCGTGGTGGGGGCGCCGCGTGCACGCTGGTCGTGGTGGGGCCGACGGGGGTTGCGCTGGGAGGAGTGGTCGTGGACGTGTTCGCGCCAGAGGTACCGGCGGTGACGTCCGTGGAGGTCCTCGCCTCGGACCCGGTGCTGCGGGAGGGGGTGGAGTCCGCGCTGCGCCGGTGCCGGGAGGTCACGACCGTGCGGGACGGCACGCCATCGGTCACGGTCATCGTGGTCGACGCGGTCGACGACGAGACCCTGACGGTCCTTCGCGACACCAGGGGCACCAGCCGCCGCGGTGTCCTGCTGGTCGCGACCTCGGTGGACGCCACGGGCACTCTGCTCGCCATCGAGGCAGGGGTCAGCGGTGTGCTACGCCGCAGGGAGGCCAGTGCGGACGGCCTGGCCGCTGCCGTGCTCGCGGTCGCGAGCGGCCACGGCAGCATGCCGCCCGACCTGCTCGGCGAGGTCATGGCACGACTGGGCGGGCTGGAGGGAAACCTGCCGGGCAGGCATCCGGCCTCGGTTCTCGACGAGCGGGAGAAGGCCGTGCTGCGCATGGTCGCCGACGGCCACGAGACCGCGGAGATCGCCAGGGCGCTCGCCTACTCGCCGAGGACCGTCACCGGGATCGTGCACGACATCACCCACCGCCTGCGCCTGCGCAACCGCGCCCACGCGGTCGCGTACGCCCTGCGGGAAGGGCTGATCTGAGAAGCTCAGACGAGCCCGGTCCGCACGGCGTAGGCCGCCGCGTGCGCGCGGTTGCGCAGCTGCAGGCGGACCATCATGGCGTGGATGACGTTCTTGACCGTGTGCTGCGAACACGACAGCGACCGTGCGATGTGGGCGTTGCTGTAGCCGTCCGCGATGAACCGGAGTACGTCGACTTCCCTGGCGCTGACGGCAGGCACCGGACCGTGCTGCGAAAGTTCCCGCATGGAGGTGACGGTAGTGGCCGTCCTCGGCCACCACAGTCGGGCCAGGCCCCCATCTATGCCTGCTCATACCGTTGTGGACAGTCGTGGATCGAGCTCGCCGGCCTGCCACAGGTGTGCCACGTCGCCGAAGTTGGCGCTCACCCAGTCGTCGTCGTAGATGGTGTCGAGGTAGCGCTCGCCGCGGTCGGGGAAGATCAGCACGCAGTTCGCGCCCGCCGGGATGCGCTCCCGCCTGACCGCGACGGCGGCCACCGCGGCACCGGAGGACCCACCGGCGAGCACGGCCTCGTGTGCGACTAGCCGCCGGCAGCCGACCAGGCAGCCGAGGTCGTCGACGTGCACCACGTCGTCGGCGAGCCCCTCGCGGAACAGGGGCGGCCGGACCGAGGCGCCGTGGCCGGGGATCAGCCTCGGCCTCGGGGTGTCGCCGAAGATCGCGCTGCCCGCGGCGTCCACGGCGACGATGCGCACGTCGAGGCCGTGCCGCCTCGCGAACTGTGCGCAACCACGCAACATCCCGCAGGAACTGGTCGGGCAGAACAGGTAGTCGAGCGGGCCCGGCAGCCCGTCGACGATCTCGCGCATCGTGGTCTCGTGTGCCAGGGCGTTGAGGTGGTTGGCGTACTGGTCGGGGCAGTAGGCGTGCGGGATGGCCGCCACCAGCTCGCGAACCCGCCGGATCCGCACCGGCAGGTACTCGTGCGTCACGGGGTCGGTCTGGGTCACCACCTCGACCTCGGCGCCGAACGCACGCATGATCGCGACGTTCTGCGTGTTCGCCCGGGGATCGACCACACACACGAACCGCAGGCCGAAGTAGCGGCAGACCTGTGCGAGCCCGATGCCGAGGTTGCCGGAGCTGGACTCGACCACCACCGACAGCCCGGGCACCAGCGTCCCGTCACGGATCTTGCCGAGCAGCATGGCGAGTGCCGACCGGTCCTTGACGCTGCCGCCCGGGTTGGCCGCCTCCAGCTTCGCGTAGACCCGGAACGGACTGCGTGCCTCGATCCTGGTCAGCTCGACGAGCGGCGTCGCCCCGACCGTGGCGAGCACGCCGTCGCCCTGTGCGATCGGTCCGCTCACGACGACCGACTTGCCGCCTGCTCCATCCGCCTGCGCAGGCTCAGGGGCCGCATGTCGGTCCACACGGTGCCGATGTGGGCGAGGCACTCGTCGCGACCGCCCTCCGTGCCCTCCCTGCGCCAGCCGGACGGAAGCTCCCGGTCTACCGGCCAGATCGAGTACTGCTCCTCGTGGTTCACCACGACGCAGTAGGTGCGCCCGTCAGCGGTGTCCTCTGCCATGTCAGACGTTCTCCTTAGTGTGCGACAACTCCGTGTTCGTCGACTTCGACTCGAGGCTGCCGAGGGATGGCGCGGCACGGATGGCGCGGTTGACGGTCGCGACCGTGGCGATGAACACCATGAAGACCGCGAGTATCCACACGGTCGTCCGCGCGCCGACCGACCCCAGCAGCAGGCCGCCGACGAGTGAGCCGACCGGGATGGCGCCGAAGGCCACCATGCTCGCCGCGCCGATGACCCGGCCCTGGATGCGGTCCGGGGTGATCGCCAGCTGGTAGGCCGAGATCACGACGTTCCAGACCGGGCCGACGAAGCACATCAGCGCGTACACCGCACCGAGCAGGTACGGGTCGCGTACGAGGAGGATGACCGGCACCATCAGCGCCCACACCCAGTTCACCCCGATGACGACCACCTTCATGGACAGCCGTCGTTCCGCGGCGGGGGCGACCAGCGAGCCGAGCACGCCGCCGACCGACGCGATGCCGAACATCAGCCCGATCGCACCCGGCGTCGCGCCGATGTTCCCGGCGAGCACGATGACGGTCAGGAACAGCGCCTGGAACAACAGGTTGCTCCCGGCGACGAGGATCGTGGTGGTGCGCAGGAACGGCTGGCGCAGCAGCCACCTGACCCCCTCGGTCAGCTCGGTGCGCATCCGCTTGCGCTCGCCGGTCCGCTCCGTCTGGAAGTCCTTCCTGATGAGCAGCAACGTCACGAGCGAGACGAGGTAGCTGACCACGTCGAACAGGAACGGCACCGCACGGCCGATCCCGAACAGGATCCCGCCGAGCGGCTGGCCGAGCATCATCGCGCCGCGCTCCCTGGCCTCGTTGCGGGACAGGGCGACCGTCAGCTGGGAGGAGTGCACCACGTTCGGCACCGCGGCGGAGGCGGCCAGACCGTGTGCCACGGACAGCGTCGCCTCGACGATCCCGACGAGCAGGATGTGGGGCAGGGTCAGCCGGTCGGCGAGCACCGCGACGACGATGGTCGTGATCACGAGTGCGCGCAGGACGTCGCACCAGATCATCACCCGTTTGCGGTCCCAGAGGTCCACCAGCATCCCGGCCGGGATCTGGAAGAGCAGGACCGGCAGCATCGTGACGAACCCGACGAGCCCGGCGTCGACGATGGACCCGGTGAGTGCGAGCACCAGCAGCGGATAGGCCATGCCCGAGGCCCGCGAACCGAGGATCGACACCGCGGACCCGCTCCACAACAGCAGGAAGTCCCGGTTGTGGCGTAGCGGTACGACCCGATCAGTCATGGGGTCGATGCTGGTCGAGTCCCGGCCCCCGACGACAGAGACGTTCCGGCAGTCACGTGCGCGGTCACGGTTGCGGAAAGGTGTACCGCGCTGACTCTGCTGCCGGACGCCCCACGGGGGAGAGGCTCGACCAGACGTGCGTTGTCTGACCAGCCCACCACAGGAGGTGCCGGGTCGTGAGTCGAACCATTCCCCGCCTGCCGTTGTCGTTCGGTCAGCGTCGGCTGTGGTTTCTCGACCAGCTGCGGCCCGGCGCGGTGGACTACAACCTGCCGATGCTGGTCCGGTTGCGCGGCAGGCTCGACGCCGGTGCGCTGCGTGCCGCACTCACCGAGATCGTCGCGCGGCACGAGGTGCTGCGCACCCGGTACGCCGTGGTGGACGGCGAACCGGCGCAGGTGGTCGAGGACTCCGCGTGGCTCGAGCTGACCGAGACCGACGTCCGCGGCCTCGACCGCGAGCGGGTCGACGAGCTGGTCGAGAGCGGCTGGCGCAAGCCGTTCAACCTCGCCGGGGGACAGGTGCTGCGCGTGGCGCTGTTCCAGTTGGCCGACGACGAGCACCTGTTGCTCATCGTCACGGCGCACATCGCGTTCGACGGCTGGTCGTGGGGGGTGCTGGCCCGCGAGCTGCGTGAGCTGTACCGGTCGCTGACCACCGGAGAGCCCGTCTCACTCGCGCCGCTGCCGATCCAGTACGGCGACTTCGCGCGGTGGCAACAGGAATGGCTTTCCGGACAGCGGACCGAGGACCAGCTCGAGTACTGGCGGGGCAGGCTCGCGGGCCTGGCGCCACTGGAGCTGCCGACCGACCGGCCGCGCCCGCTGGTACTCGACGCGACCGGGGCGCGTGCCTGGTTCACCGTGCCCGCCTACCTCGTCGCCGCGTTGGCGCGGATCGCGAGGCAGCACCGGGCTTCGCCGTTCATGGTGCTGCTGGCGGGCTTCCAGCTCCTGCTCGGCCGGTACGCGGGCACCGACGACGTCGCGGTCGGCAGCCCGGTGGCCGGGCGCAACCGGATGGAGACCGAGGACCTCATCGGGTTCTTCGTGAACACCCTGGTGCTGCGGGCGGATCTGCGCGGTGATCCGTCCTTCGTGGACCTCCTGGAACGGGTGCGCAACACCACCCTCGACGCGTTCGACCACCAGGACGTGCCGTTCGAGCGGCTCGTGGACGAGCTGGTGCCGGACCGCGACCTGTCCCGCAACCCGTTGTACCAGGTCAGTTTCGTGTTGCAGAACGCGGCGGCGGAGCCGCTCGCCCTGCCGGGCATGGCCGTCGAGCCGGTGGGCACCCCGTTCGCCGCGTCGCCGTTCGACCTGACCCTGCACCTGGTCGAGCAGGCCGACGGGTCACTGGCAGGCGTCGTCGACTACGCGAGCGCCCTGTTCGACGAGGCCACCATCACCCGGCTCGGCGACCACTACGTGCGCCTGCTGACCAGCATCGCCGACGACCCGACCGCGCGTCTGTCCGAACTGGAATGGCTGACCGAGCCGGAGCGCACGCAGGTGCTGGTCGACTGGAACGACACGGGGACGCCCATGCCGTCGGCAGGCGTGCACGAGCTGTTCGAGGCGCAGGTCGCCCGCACGCCGGAGGCGGTCGCGATCCGGTTCGGCGACGTCGAGCTCACCTACGCCGAGGTCAACGCGGCCGCCAACCGGCTCGCCGCACGGCTGCGGTCACAGGGCGTCGAGCACGACTCGGTGGTCGCGCTGTGCCTGCCCCGCGAGCCGTCGCTGGTCGTCGCGGTGTTCGGTGTGCTGAAGGCGGACGCCGCCTACCTTCCCCTCGACCCGGACCATCCGGTCGACCGCCTGCGCGACCTGATCACCGACAGCGGCGTCGCGGCGGTGCTCACCACCGGCGCCCTGCGCTCCACCGTGGACGGCTCGTGCCCGGTCATCCTGGTGGACGACGACCCCGGCGACACCACGGCACAGAACCCGGTCTCGGAGTCCACACCGGACAGTCTCGCCTACGTCGTCTACACCTCGGGCTCGACCGGACGCCCCAAGGGCGTGCCGATCCCGCACCGGGCTCTGGTCAACTACGTCACCTGGTGCCAGAGCGCCTACGCGACCCCCGGTTCCGGCTCGCCGCTGTACTCCTCGCTGGCCTTCGACATGCCGGTCACCTCGGTGTTCCCCGCGCTGCTGTCCGGGGACACGGTCACGATCATCGCCGAGACCGGCGAACCCGGTCTCGGCGCGCTGGTGGCCGAGCTGGAACGTGGTGGCTTCGGCCTGCTGAAGATGACCCCGTCACACCTGGCGGTGCTCGGCCAGTCCCTGTCGCAGGACGGCTTCCGGCGTGCGGCGCGGCGGCTGGTGGTCGGCGGCGAGGAGCTGCCGGGCGAGCTGCTGGCGCCGTGGGCCCGGCATGCGCCGGACACGTTGGTGGACAACGAGTACGGCCCGACCGAGACGACCGTCGGCTGCTCGCTGTACGCGGGGACGGCCGCGGAGCTGCCCTCGGGGGTGCTGCCGATCGGCAGACCCATCGCCAACACCAGGATGTACGTCCTCGACCGTGATCTGCGCCTGCTGCCGGTCGGGGTGGCCGGCGAGCTGTACATCGGCGGCGCGCAGCTCGCCAGGGGGTACGTGGGGCGGCCGGAGCTGACCGCGGAGCGGTTCGTGCCCGACCCGTACTCGCCCGAGCCGGGCGGGCGGCTCTACCGCAGCGGCGACCTCGCCCGTTACCGCGCGGACGGCAACATCGTGTTCGCGGGCCGGGTGGACGACTACGTCAAGATCGGCGGCTACCGCGTCGAGCCCACCGAGGTCGAGGAGACCCTCGCCCGGCACCCGGCCGTGCGGACCGCCGTCGTCGTGGTGCGCGACCGGCAGCTGGTCGCCTACCTGCTCCCGGCCGACGGCGCCGACCTACGGCCCGGTGACCTGCGGACCTACCTGGCCGGCAGGCTGCCCGCCTACCTCGTGCCGCAGGCGTTCGTGACGCTCCCGGCGCTGCCGTTCACGCCGAGCGGGAAGATCGACCGCAAGGCGCTGCCCGCGCCGGCGGTACGCAGGCCAGAACTCACCGGCGACTACGTCCCACCGGTCACCCCGGCCCAGCAGACGATCGCCGCGGTCTGGGCCGACGTGCTCGACGTCGACCGGGTCGGCCTGCACGACGACTTCTTCGACCTCGGTGGCCACTCGCTGCTCGCCACCCGGGCGATCTTCGCGCTCCGCGACGCCTTCGGCGCGGACCTGGCGCTGCGGCTGATGTTCGAGCACCGCACAGTGGCCGGGCTGGCCGACGTGATCACGAACCAGGCCGCGCACGCGGACCGGATCGCGCCGATCGTCGCCGTCCGCCGGGACGGCCCCGTGCCGCTGTCGTTCGGCCAGCACCGGCTGTGGTTCCTCGACCGCCTCCAACCCTGCGCCACCGACTACCTGTCGCCGGTCGCGCTGCGGCTGCGCGGCCCCCTCGACCCGGCCGCGCTCGGCGGTGCACTGGACAAGGTGGTGGCCAGGCACGAGGTCCTGCGCACCCGGTTCCGCCAGGTCGACGGCGAGCCGACGCAGCTGGTCGACCCGCCGGGGCCCGTGCCCGTCGAGCACGTGGACCTGACCGGGCTCGAACCTCCCGCGCGGGAGGCGTCGGTGCACACGGTCGTCGCCGCCGACCTCGCCACCCCGTTCGACCTCGAACGCCAGTGGCCGGTCCGCGCCACGGTGATCCGGCTGGCCGACACCGAGCACGTCCTGCTGCTGACCGTGCACCACAGTGCGTTCGACGGCTGGTCGGTGGACATCCTCGCCACCGAGCTGGCCGAGGGCTACGCCGACCCCTCGTCCACTGTGGACCCACTGCCCGTCCAGTACGCCGACTACGCTGTGTGGCAACGGGAGCTGCTGTCCGGCGGAGCACTGGCCGCACAGCTCGACTACTGGCGCGACCGGCTCGCCGGCCTGGCCACGCTCGAACTGCCGACCGACCGGCCCCGCCCCCCGGTCCGCGACTCGGCAGGCGCCCACCTCGCGTTCACCGTCCCGGCGCAGCTGGCGCGGACGCTGACGAAGCTCGGGCGCGCGCAGGGGGCGACACCGTTCATGGTGCTGCTGGCCGCCTTCCAGGTGCTGCTCGGCCGCTACACCGGTCAGGCCGACGTGGCCGTCGGCACCCCGGTCGCGGGCCGGGACCGCGCGGAGATCGAGAAGCTCATCGGGTTCTTCGTCAACACCGTGGTCATGCGTGCCGACCTGTCCGGCGAACCGTCCTTCGTGGAGCTGGTGAACCGGGTGCGGCGTGGCGCGGTCGACGCCTACGCCAACGCCGACCTGCCGTTCGAGCGGCTGGTGGACGAGCTGCGCCCGACCAGGGACCTGTCCCGCAACCCGCTGTTCGGGGTGCTGTTCGACCTGCGGCACGCGCGGCGCACACCGTTCCGGCTGCCCGGCGTCGAGGTCGACCCGTTCGGGGTGGACCCGCGGATCGCCAAGTTCGACCTGAGCCTGACCGTCGACGAGCAGCCGGACGGCGAGCTGTGCTGCTACCTCGGCTACGCCACGGCCTTGTTCGACCGCACCACCATCGAACGGATGGCGGGGCACTTCGGCAGGCTGCTGGAGAGCATCGCGGCCGACCCGCACGCCCCGGTGTCCCGCCTGGACCTGCTCACCCCGGCCGAGCGCGAGCAGCTGCTGGTGGGGTGGCGCGGACAGCTGCTGGAGCGTCCACACAGGACTCTCCCCGAGCTGTTCGCCGACCAGGCACGGTCCACTCCGGACGCGCCGGCTGTCGTGTCCGGTGACCACGAGCTGACCTACGCCCGGCTCAACGCGAGGGCGAACCAGCTCGCCGACCACCTGCGCTCGCTCGGTGTCGGCCCGGAGACCCCGGTGGCCGTGGCCATGCGCCGGGACGCCGACCTGGTCACCTCGCTGGTCGCGGTCCTCAAGGCAGGTGCCTGCTTCGTGCCGCTCGACCCGGACTACCCGGCCGACCGGCTGGCGTTCATGGTGCGTGACTCCGGCGCGCGGGTCGTGCTCACCCAGTCCACCGTGGCCGGGCAGCTGACGGGCGGGGCAACGGTTCTCGCCGTCGACACGCTGTGGGACCGGCTCACCGCGTGCTCGGTCGACGACCCGCCGCCCGTCGACCCGTTCGGCGCCGCCTACGTCATGTACACGTCCGGGTCTACCGGCGAGCCGAAGGGTGTCGTGGTCACCCACGCAGGCATCCGCAACCGGGTGCTCTGGGCGGTGGACCGCCACCGGCTCGGTCCTGCCGACCGCCTGCTGCAGAAGACCACGATCGGTTTCGACGCGGCGATGTGGGAGTTCCTCGCGCCGCTGGTGTCCGGCGGTGCGGTCGTGCCGGCACCCGACGGCGTGCAGCGTGACGCGGCGGCCATGGTCCGGGCCGTCGTCGAGCACGACATCACCGTGCTGCAGCTGGTTCCTTCGATGCTGCGGCTGCTGGTCGAGGAGCCGGGGCTGGCCGGGTGCCGCTCGCTGCGGATGATCTTCTGCGGCGGGGAGGCGTTGCCTGCCCGGCTGTGCGCGCGGGCACGGGAGGTCCTGGACGTCGAGGTGTTCAACACCTTCGGCATGACCGAGTGCTCGATCGACGTGACCGCGGCACTGTACGACCCGGCGGACCCCGGTGAGATCGTCCCGGCGGGCACCGCACTGCCCAACACGCAGATCCTCGTGCTGGACGCGGCGGACAACCCGGTCCCGATCGGGCTGCCGGGGGAGATCTGCGTCGCGGGCGTGCATCTGGCCCGTGGCTACGTGAACCGGCCCGATGCCACCGCGGTTCGCTTCACCCCCAACCCGTTCGGCACCGTGCCCGGCGACCGGCTCTGCCGCAGCGGCGACCTCGGGCGCTGGCGTGTCGACGGGTCGCTGGAGGTACTCGGCCGCCTCGACCACCAGGTCAAGGTGAACGGGGTCCGCATCGAGCTGGGTGAGATCGAGGCCGCGCTCGGCACCCACCCGGGCGTCCGCGTCGGCATCGTGAGCGTGCACCAGCCCTCGGCGGGCGACAAACGGCTGGTCGCCTACGTGCTGCCCGCCGACGGTGCCCGGCCCGACGCCGCCGAGCTGCGTGCCCATCTCGGTCAGCGGCTGCCCGCGCCGATGCTGCCGTCGATCTTCCTGACCCTCGACGAGCTGCCGCTCACGTCGAGCGGCAAGGTCGACCGCACTGCGCTCCCGGTACCGGACGGTCACCGGTCCGACCTGGTGGGCGAGTACGTCGAACCGAGCACCACCGACGAGTGCGTGGTCGCCGCCGTCTGGGCCGACGTGCTCGGCGTGGACCGGGTCGGCGCACGCGACAACTTCTTCGAACTGGGCGGTCATTCCCTGCTCGCCACCCGGGTGATCTTCCGGCTGCGCCAGGTCCTCGGCGTCGAGCTGCCACTCGCCGACATGTTCACGACGCCGACCGTGGTCGGGGTCGCGCAGCTGCTCGGGCTGGCGAGGTCCGGGGCCGCCTCGACACCGATCACACCCGTGTCCGGTGTGGACGGTCTCGCGCTCTCGTTCGCCCAGCAACGCCTGTGGTTCCTCGACCAGCTCGACCCGGGCAGCACCGAGTACCTGGTGCCCTTCGCCCTCCGGCTGCGCGGCCCGCTCGACCCCTCGGCGCTCGAGGCCGCGCTGACCGACGTGATCGCCCGGCACGAGACACTGCGCACCCGGTACGTGGCCGTGGACGGCGAACCAGTGCAGGTGATCGACCCGCCGCGCCCGCTCCACCTGGGGCGCACCGAGCTGGGCGACCGGAACCCGGCCGACCTCGTCGACGAGGAGAGCCTGCGCCCGATCGCGCTCGACCGCGAGTGGCCGATCCGGGCGCGACTGGTCCGCGTCACGCCCGACGAGCACCTGTTCCTGCTGACCATGCACCACATCGCGGGTGACGGGTGGTCGACCGGGCTGCTGTTCGGCGAGCTGACCGAACGCTACCGCGCGCACCTCGCAGGCACACCGTCCCCTGTGGACACTCTGCCCGTGCGGTACGCGGACTTCGCGGCGTGGCAGCGGGACTGGTTCACCGGTCCGGTCCGGGAAGGTGAGCTGACCTACTGGCGGGACCGCCTGGCCGGCCTGACCCCGACAGAGCTGCCGACCGACCGCCCGAGGGCCGCGCAACGTGACCTCGCGGGTGCGTTCGTGTCCGTCGACGTGCCCGCCGAGACCGGTGACGCGGTCCTCGGCGTCGGCCGCGCCCTCGGCGCCACCCCGTTCATGGTGCTGCTGGCCGCGTTCCAGGTGCTGCTGGCCAGGTACACCGGCGAGCACGACGTGGTGGTCGGCACCCCGGTGTCCGGCCGCACCAGGGCCGAGACGGCCGACATGATCGGACTCTTCGTGAACACCCTGGTGCTGCGTGGCGACCTGTCCGGCGAGCCGGGCTTCACCGACCTGGTAGCGCGGGTCAGGGACGCGGCCGTGCGCGACTACCCGCACCAGGACCTGCCGTTCGAGCAACTGGTCGACGAGCTGGCGCCGGAGCGGGACCTGTCGAGGAACCCGTTGTTCCAGATCATGTTCGAGGCCGACGCCGCGGGCCGGACCGCGCTCACCCTCGGCGACGTGGTGGTCGAGCCTGCGCACGGCACGTGGCACGCGGCGAAGTTCGACCTCGGCGTGCGCGTCGAGTACCGGTCCGACGCGGCGATGACCGTGCACGTCGAGTACACCACCGCGTTGTTCGACCGCGCCACCGTCGAGCGGCTCGCCGGGCACTACCGCCAACTGCTGGAGAGCATTGCCGCGCACCCGGACACCCCGGTACTCGACCTGGAGCTGCGCACCGAGGCCGAACAGCGCGAATGGCTCGACCGGGGCGCGGGATCCTCGGCCGACGAGCCGGCGGGGTGCGTGCCGGAGCTGTTCGAACGGCGCGTGGCCGCGCACCCCGACGCGGTGGCCGTGGTGTTCGGCGACGTCGAGCTGACCTACGCCGAGCTGAACGCGCGGGCGAACCGGCTGGCCCACCACCTGCGACGGCTCGGTGTCGGCCGGGAGAACACGGTCGCGGTCTGCCTCGAACGCGGCCCGGAGGCCGTCGTGGCACTGCTCGGCGTCCTCAAGGCGGGCGGCGTCTACGTGCCGTTCGACCCGGACCACCCCCGGCGGCGACTGTGGGCGATGCTCGAGGACGCGGGCGCGGACGTCGTGCTCACCCAGCGCCGGTTCGCCGACCGGCTGACGAGCGGCCGGGCGAAGGTCCTCGCGATCGACGACGACCAGCCGTACGCGCGGGAGTGCGCCGAGAACCCGGCGAGCGTCGTCGGCCGCGACGACCTCGCCTACATGATCTACACCTCCGGCTCGACCGGGCAGCCCAAGGGCGTGCTGATCGAGCACGGTTCGTACGTGCAGCACTGCGAGGTGATCGCCGGCGAGTACGACATCGTGGCGGGCGACCGGGTGGTGCTGCTGTCCGCGCTGACCTTCGACGTCGCGATGGACCAGATGGCGGCCACGCTGCTGGCGGGCGCGACGGTCGTGGTGAGTGACCCGGTGTTCTGGAGCCCGGCCGAGCTGCCTGACCGGCTCGCCGGGTACGGGGTGACCACCGTGGAGATCACCCCCGCCTACTACCGGGAGATGCTCGACTCGCTCGGCGCGGACGTGGACCGGCTGGCCCGCGTCAAGCTGATGAACGTCGGCAGCGACGTCGTCACCGTCGACGACGCCCGGCGCTGGGCGGAGACCGGTCTGCCCGGCCGGTTCCTGTGCAACTACGGTCCGACCGAGGCGACCGTCACCTGCCTGCTGCACCCGGTGTCCGGCGACCTGTCGGACGCCAGGGGAGAGGCGGCGATGCCGCTCGGGCGACCGGTCCCCGGCACCCGCGCCTACGTCGTCGACGCACACCTGCGGCCGCTGCCCGTCGGGGTGCCCGGTGAGCTGCTGCTCGGCGGGGTGCGGTTGGCCCGCGGCTACCACCGGCGGCCGGAGCTGACCGCCGACCGGTTCGTGCCGGACCCGTTCGGCGACGTGCCCGGCGCGCGGCTGTACCGGACGGGAGACCTCGTGCGCCGCGGGCCGGACGGCGACCTGGAGTTCCTCGGGCGCATCGACCAGCAGGTGAAGGTCCGCGGCTTCCGGATCGAGCTCGGGGAGATCGAGGCGGCGCTGGCCGGCCATCCCGACGTGCGGGCGGTCGCCGTGGTCGCGACGGACGGAGGTGCCGGTGGCCGGGCGCTGGCCGCGTACCTCGTCATGCGTGACGGGGTGGCGCTCGACCCCGCCGTGCTGCGGGCCTACCTGCGTGAGCAGGTCCCCGACTACATGATCCCGTCGTGGTGGACGGTGCTACCGGCACTGCCGCTGACCACGAGCAAGAAGGTCGACCGGAAGGCACTGCCCGCACCGGACCGGGTTCGCCCGGACCTCGACGAGTCCTATGTCGCGCCACGGGACACGGCGGAGGAGGTCATCGTCGGGATCTGGGCGGAGGTGCTCGGCCGTGACCGGATCGGCGTGCACGACGACTTCTTCGCCGCGGGCGGGCATTCCCTTCTCGCGACGAGGGTTCTCGCCCGTCTCCGTGACACGTTCGGGGTCGAGCTGCCGCTGCGTGCGCTGTTCGAGGCGACCACCGTGGCGGACCTCGCCGAGGTGGTGCGGACCGCGATCGAGGCCGAGATCGACCAGCTGACCGACGCCGAGGTGGCACTCCAGCTGACGCGGGAAGGCAAGCGATGAAACACCTTCTGTCAACCTCGGGTGAGGAGGCCGGCAGCCGCACCTCAGGGGGACGTGAGCCACACCGGTCCACTCTCTCCCGCGAAGAACTGCTGCGGCTGCGGTTGCGTGGTGCGGCGAAGCCCGAGCAGGCCGACGAGATACCGCGGCTGCCGAGGGGCGACGGGCTGCCGCTCTCGTTCGCGCAGCGCAGGCTGTGGGTGTTGGACCGGATCCGACCCGGCGGCACCGAGTACCTGATGCCGGTGCTGCTGCGGCTGCGCGGCGACCTGGACGTTCCCGCCCTGCGGCGGGCGCTGGACGAGATCGTGGCCCGGCACGAGGTCCTCCGGACCCGGTACGCCACTGTGGACGGTGAGCCGGTCCAGGTGATCGACCCGCCGGGACCCCTGCCCCACACCGATGTGCGCGACGGCGACCTCGCCGACCTGGTGGCCGCGGCAGGCGACGAGCCGCTCGACCTGGCCACCGAGTGGCCGATCCGCGCGATGCTGGCGCGGGTCGCCGACGACGAGCACGCGTTGCTGCTGACACTGCACCACATCGCGGCCGACGGGTGGTCCGAGTCGGTGTTGCTGACCGAGCTGGACACCCTGTACGGGGCGTTCGCGGCAGGCGGATCCTCACCGCTGCCGGTCCCGACGGTCCAGTACGCGGACTTCGCGGCCTGGCAACGCGAACGCCTGTCCGGCACGCGGCTGACCGAGCGGCTCGACTACTGGCGTACCCGGCTGTCCGGGCTCGCGCAGCTCGAACTGCCGACCGACCGGCCACGCGGTCCGGTCCGCGACGCCGACGGCGCCACGGTCACGTTCACCGTGCCCGCCGAGCTGGCCCGCACACTGACCGCGCTCGGCCGTGCGCACGGCGCCACCCCGTTCATGGTGCTGCTGGCCGCGTTCCAGCTGCTGCTCGGCCGCCACGCGGGCCAGACCGACGTGGTGGTCGGCAGTCCCGTCGCCGGACGCGACCGCACCGAGCTGGACAGGCTGATCGGCCTGTTCGTCAACATGGTCGTGCTGCGGACCGACCTGTCCGGCGACGTGTCCTTCACCGACGTCCTGGCCAGGGTGCGGGAGACCGCGCTCGGCGCCTACGAGCACCAGGACATCCCGTTCGAGCGGCTCGTCGACGAGCTGGCACCGGTGCGGGACGCCTCCCGCACACCGTTGTTCCAGGTGGTCTTCCAGCTCGCCACCGTCGCGGGCGAGCCGTCCGCCGACCGTGCCGGCCTGCGTGCCGAGCAGCTGCCGGCCGGGTGGAGCGTCGCCAAGTTCGACCTGAGCCTCGCCCTCGTCCCTCGGGCCGACGGCTCGCTGGTCGGCGAGCTGGAGTACGCGACCGCGCTGTTCGACCGCGCCACGATCGAACGGATGACCGGCCACTACCTGCGGCTGCTGACCAGCATCGCCGCCCGGCCGGACCTCCCGACCCACAGGCTGGAGCTGTTGACCGGCGCCGAACGCGAGTTGCTCGTGGAGTGGAGCGGGTCGGGCGAGAGCCACCCGACCGGCCCGAGCCTGCCGGAGGTGTTCCAGGCGCAGGTGGCGCGCACCCCGGACGCGGCCGCGGTGAGCCACGACGGCACCTCGCTTACCTACGCCGGGCTGAACGCGCGGGCGAACCGGCTCGCACACCACCTGCGGGGCCTCGGGGTCGGGCCGGAGACACTGGTCGGCGTCTGCCTCGACCGCGGCATCGACGTGGTGGTGGCACTACTCGGCGTCCTCAAGGCCGGCGCGGGCTACCTCCCGCTCGATCCGGGGCAGCCGGCCGACCGCCTCGCCTACATCGTCGACGACGCCGGAGTCGACGTCGTGATCTGCCACGACGAGCGGTTCAACACGGTGACCACCGTCGCGCCCGACCAGGAGAGCGGATCCGACACCGACCCCGCCCCACTGTCCACAGCGGACAACGTGGCCTACGTGATCTACACGTCCGGTTCGACCGGCAGGCCCAAGGGCGTCCCGGTGACGCACGCCAACGTGCTGCGGCTGCTGCGGTCCTGCGAGGCCGACTTCGGTTTCGGCCCGACCGACGTGTGGACCCTGTTCCACTCCTACGCCTTCGACTTCTCGGTCTGGGAGCTGTGGGGTGCCCTGCTCTACGGGGGCCGGGCCGTCGTCGTGCCCTTCACCGTGTCCCGGTCCCCGAGCGAGTTCCTCGACCTGCTGATCGCCGAACGGGTCACCATCCTCAACCAGACCCCGTCGGCCTTCCGGGGCCTGGTCGAGGCCGTCACCGAGGCCGATCCCGCACCGGACGCCCTGGCCCTGCGCCGGATCGTGTTCGGCGGCGAGGCACTGGACGTGGCGGAGCTGGCGCCCTGGTTCGAGCGGTTCGGCGACACCGGGCCGCGGCTGGTCAACATGTACGGGATCACCGAGACCACCGTGCACGTGACACACCACGCCATCGACCCGGCCGAGCACAGGCGCAGCCCGATCGGCCGCCCGCTGGCCGACCTGCGGGTGTACGTGCTCGACCACGACCTCAACCCGGTACCGGTCGGGGTGCGTGGCCAGCTCTACGTGTCCGGCCCGGGCGTGGCTCGCGGCTACCTCGGCCGACCGGGACTGACGGCCGACCGGTTCGGCCCCGACCCGTTCGCGACCACGCCGGGCGCCCGGATGTACCGGACAGGTGACCTGGCCCGCCTCACCGGCGACGGCGCACTGGAGTTCCTCGGCCGGGTCGACGACCAGGTCAAGATCCGCGGCCACCGGATCGAACCGGGCGAGGTCGAGGCCGCCATCGCGACACATCCGGCGATCGACAAGGCCGTCGTGATCGCCCACCAGCGCGCGGGCGAACGGGAACACCGCCTGGTCGCCTACGTGGTGCCCGCTGTCGGCCACACGTTCCGGGTCGACGAACTACGCGACCACCTCGGCCGGACGCTGCCGTCGTACATGGTGCCCGCCCAGTTCGTGCCGGTCGACACCGTCGTCGTGACGGCCAACGGGAAGGTCGACCGCAGGGCCCTGCCGGATCCGGACGAGCACCGAGGCGCCCCGAGCGGCGACCACGTCGCGCCACGCACGCCCGTCGAACAGCTCATCGCGGAGGCCTGGACCGAGGAGCTCGCCGAACCGGCCGTCGGCGTGCACGACAACTTCTTCGGCCTCGGTGGCGACTCGATCCGCGCCATCAGGGTCATCGGCGCACTGCGCAGGCGCGGCATCGAGCTGACCGTGACCGACCTGCTGGTCCACCAGACCATCGCCGGGCTCGCCCGCTACCTCGAGACGGCCGCACGGCCCACCGCGGAGAGCGTGGAGGAGCAGCGGGTCGGCCCGTTCGAGCTGCTCGGCGACGCCGACCGTGCCGCGCTGCCCGCAGGCCTGGCCGACGCGTACCCGATGTCCATGGTGCAGGCCGCGATGGTCTACCAGATGATCGCCGACGAGGAGGACAGCCCGTACCACAACATCACGCTCTTCCCGATCGCCGACGACGCCCCGTTCAGCCTCCCCGCGCTGCGCGAGGCCGCGACGCTGCTGGCCGCACGGCACGAGATCCTGCGCACCTGCTTCGCCCTGACCGGCTACACCGAGCCACTGCAGCTCGTGGCCGCCACCGGCGCCGTCGAGGTCGGCTTCGACGACCTGCGCACGATTCCGGCCGACGAGCGGGACGCGGTCATCCAGCGGTTCGTGACCCACACCCGGGCCAGGCCCTTCGACGTCGGCCGGGCCCCGATGCTGCGCTTCCACGTCCACCAGACCGACGACGACCGCTGGCTCTTCTCGTTCATCGAGTGCCACGCCATCCTCGACGGCTGGAGCCACCACTCGCTGATCACCGAGCTGATGGCCGGGTACCGAACGATCCGCGACGGGCGCGAACCGGCACCGGCGCAGGCACACACGGTCCGCTACGCCGACTACGTCGCCGCCGAGAACCGCTCCCTGACCTCCGGAGTGGACGGTGAGTTCTGGGCGGACCGGCTCGCCAGGTTCGACCGTGTCGAGCTGCCCGCGGGCTGGGCCGCGGCACCCGAAGCCGCCGAGCGCCCCTACCAGCTCCGGGTACCCTTCGACGACCTCGACGCGGGACTGCGCCGACTGGCCGCGGCAGCGGGGGCACCGCTCAAGAGCGTGCTGTTCGCCGCGCACCTGAAGGTGCTGAGCGTGCTCAGCGGGACGTCCAGGTTCCACACCGGGCTCGTCACCAACGGACGGCTGGAGACCCACGGCGGCGCGGCCGTGTGCGGCATGCACCTCAACACCCTCCCGATCGGTGTCGAGCTGACCGGCGCCACCTGGACGGAACTGGTCCGGCAGGTGCTGGCCGAGGAGGTGGCGGCCTGGCCGCACCGCCGGTTCCCGCTGCCGGAGATGCAGCGTGCCTGGGGCGGTGGCACCCCGCTCGTCGAGGTCGCGTTCACCTACCTCGACTTCCACGTGCTCGACAGCAGGCGGATCGAGTCCGCGGGCGTCGTCGACGTCAGCCCCAACGAGTTCGGCCTCGACGTGTGGACCTTCCCCGGGGTGCTGTTCCTGTCCGCTCAACCAGGCCGGATCAGCCGTGCCAACGGGCAGCGGCTCGCCGGGCTGTACCGCCGCGTCCTCGCGGACATGGCCGCCGACCCCCTCGGCGACGCGCGCACGACCGCACTCGACGAGCACGAGACCGGGCGGCTGGCGTCCTTCGCCTCCGGCCCGCGTGCCGACTACCCCGACGCCTGCGTGCACGAGCTGTTCGAACGCCAGGTCGCCCGCACCCCGGACGCGGCCGCGCTGCGTGGTGCGGACGGCACGGAGGTCACCTACGCCGTGCTGAACGCCCGCGCCAACCGGCTCGCCCACCACCTGCTGGACCGGGGTGTCCGGCCGGAGTCCCTGGTCGGGGTGCTGCTACGGCGCGGCCCCGAGCTGGTGGTCGCACTGCTCGCGGTGCTCAAGGCAGGCGCGGCCTACCTCCCGCTCGACCCCGGCGACCCGCCGCTGCGGCTGGCCACCCTGCTCGGCGAGGCAGGCGCCGGCCTCGTGCTCACCGAGACAGCCCTGGCCGACCGCGTGGCCACACCGGTCGTCCTGCTGGACACCGACCTAACCGGACAGTCCGAAACGGACCCGGCGAGCGGCGCGACACCGGACTCGCTCGCGTACGTGATCTACACCTCCGGTTCCACGGGCACGCCGAAGGGCGTGCTGATCGAGCACCGCAACGTGGTCAACTACCTGTCCTGGTGCCGGGGCGCCTACACGCCGCTCGGCGGCTCCGGCGCGGTCCTGTACTCCTCGATGGCCTTCGACCTCCCGGTGACCACGCTGTTCCTGGCGCTGCTGTCCGGCCAGCCGGTGACCGTCACCGCCGACGACGGCGTGCCGGGCATCGGCGCGCTGGTGGACGTCCTCGAACACGGCCGGTTCGGCCTGCTCAAGCTCACCCCGGCACACCTGGCGGTGCTCAACCAGGCACTGTCGGCCGATGCCGTGCGCACCGCGGCGGGCCGGCTGGTCGTGGGTGGCGACGAACTGGTCAGGGACGCGGTCTCCACCTGGGCGCGGCACGCCCCGGACACGGTGGTGGACAACGAGTACGGGCCGACCGAGACCACCGTCGGCTGCTCGCTGTTCGAGACGACCGCCGCCGACCTGCCCCCAGGGGTGGTGCCGATCGGCAGGCCGATCGCCAACACGGTGTTCCGGGTGCTCGACGCGAACCAGCGGCCGGTCCCGGTCGGGGTGACCGGTGAGCTGTACATCGGCGGCGCGCAGCTCGCCCGCGGCTACGTCGGACGCCCCGACCTGACGGCGGCGCGGTTCGTGCCGGATCCGTACGCCGAGGGCCAACGCCTGTACCGCAGCGGGGATCTGGCCCGCTACCGCGACGACGGCATCCTGGAGTTCGCCGGCCGCGCGGACAACCAGGTCAAGATCCGCGGCTACCGCATCGAGCTCGGCGAGATCGAGGCCGCGCTGTGCGGGCATCCGGCCGTGGCGAAGGCCGCCGTACGGGTCGCCGTGATGCCCGGCGGGGACCGGGACCTCGTCGGCTACCTCGTGCGGGCCGAAGGCGCGACGATCGACCCGGCCGGCGTGCGGGACTGGCTGTCGACGCGCCTGCCCGGCCACCTCGTCCCGCCGTCGATCATGGTGCTCGACGCGCTGCCGCTCACGCGGAACGGCAAGGTGGACGCGGCGAAGCTGCCCGAGCCGGCCGACCCGCGTGCGGGGGCCGCCTACCTGGCGCCGAGGACCGCGACCGAGGGCATCCTCGCCGCCGCGCTGGCCGAGGCCCTGGGCCGGCAGAAGGTCGGGATCGACGAGGCGTTCACCGACCTCGGCGGCCACTCCATGACAGTCATGCGGGTGATACTGAAGCTCCGCGACGAGCACGGGATCTCGGTGCCGTTCCGGGCCTTCTACCAGCACCGCACGGTCGCCGAGCTGGCCCGCGCCATCGACCCCGGAGCACGGGACGGCCTGCGGTCCACGGTGGTCGCGGACCGCGACGGCGACTGGTCGGACGCGCTGCTCTGGTTCCGCCGCTCCGGCACCAGGCCGCCGTTGTTCTGTGTGTACCCGGGCGGGGGCCAGTGGTACGTGCACCTGGCCGAGTGCATCGACGCGGACCGCCCGGTGGCCGCCCTCGAATGGCCGGGCCTGCACCGGGACGCGCCGTCCCCGCAGAGCATCGGCTCCGTCGCCGAGCTGTTCGTCGCCGAGGTGCGTGCCGTGCGGCCGACCGGCCCCTACCACCTGTTGGGCTGGTGCGGCGCCGGTCCGGTCACCCTCGAGATGGCCCACCGGCTGCGGCGTGACGGCGAGCAGGTCACCCTCGCGCTGCTCGATCCTGCGCTGGACAGCCACACCAGGAGCAACCTCTGGGAGGAGACCGCGATGTTCGTGCGGGGCGAGACCGTGCTGGAGAAGCTCGACCAGGCGCGGACAGCCGACGAGATCACCGCACTGCAGCGCGAGTTCCTCGAGGTGCTCGACTACATCATCGACGAGGGCGGCAAGGACGCGCCGCTGCCGGGCGACACGTTCTGGGCGGGCAGGCTGCGGGTCTGGCGGGAGCTGACCCAGGCGATGCTCGGCTACCGGCAGCGACCCACTCCGGGACACCTGCACCTGCTCGTCGGCGACGAGCTGGCGGGTGGTGGCCACGACGTCTCGTGTGGACAGACGGTCACGGAGTACCTGGACCGGTGGGGTGAGCTGACACCCGGCGGCCTCGAGGTGCACCGGGTCGGCGGCGACCACCTCGGTGTGCTGCGCAGGCCACACGTCGACGACCTCGCGCGTCTGCTCACCCGCCTCATGGCGGCATCGGAAACCCGACAGGACACCCAGAAGGATGTGAACTGATGTCGACAGCCATCGACGTCGACGCCGCGGCCGGCGTCGTCACGCTGAGCCGGGCCGACGCGCCGGCCGCCGAACAGGTGGCAGCCACACTGCTGGCCGTTGCGGGCGAGCTGATCGACGATCCGTCGTGGATCGCCGAGGCCGCACTGCGGTGGCACGACCTGCCCGAGTCGCTGCGCAGGCCGCTGCTCGCCTACCGCCGCAACTCCGGCCGGACCGGTGCGTTGCTGGTCCGCGGCCTGTCGGTGGACGAGTCGAGCCTGCCCGAGACGCCCATGGTGAGCGGTTCCGCGCAACGCGAGGCGACACTTCCCGCCGCGCTCCTCATGCTCGTGGCCGCCGCTTTCGGCGACCCGATCGCGTTCCGTGAGGAGAAGTCCGGCGCCATGGTGCAGAACGTGGTGCCGGTGCCCGGCAGGGAGGACGTCCAGGGCAACGAGGGCTCGGTCCTGCTGACGTTCCACAACGAGAACGCCTTCCACGAACACCGCCCGGACTACGTGCTGCTGTGCTGCCTTCGTGCCGACCACGACCGGATCGCCGGACTGCGCACCGCGTCCATCCGGCAGGTGCACGGGATGCTCACCGAATGGCACCGGGAAGCGTTGTTCAGGAAGGACTTCGTCACCGCGCCGCCGCCGTCGTTCGGCGCCGCGCTCGGGGAGTCGGAGCCACACGCGGTGCTGTCCGGTGCCCTGGAGGACCCGGACGTGATGGTGGACTTCGCCGCCACCAAACCGCTGACCGAGCAGGCCGGTGACGCGCTGGTCGAGCTGCAGAGCCTGTTCGCCGCCAACGCGCTCACGCACTACCTGACACCCGGCGATCTGGCCATTGTGGACAACCGAGTGACGGTGCACGGCCGGACGGGCTTCGCCCCGCGCTACGACGGGCGGGACCGCTGGCTGCAGCGCACGACTGTGACCCAGAACCTGCGCCGGTCCCGGCTCCTCCGGGCCGACGACGGCCACGTCCTCGGCGGCTGAGCACATGACTGTTCCGCCTCCCCGGAATTCGACGTGCTGGTCGCGTTGGAGGACGGCGGGTCCTCGTGCTCGTGGCCGGGTCGCGCCACGTTCCCCCGACGCGCGGCTGCGTAGCGCTCAGCCGGGTGTGACGCCGAAGTCGACACAGGGAGAGTCATGACCGCACAGGTCGAGGCTGGTCGGGTCCGACCGATCGTCGGCGACGTGTCCGTGTTCGAGTCGACGGAGTCGCAGGTCCGGCTGTACTGCCGCACCTTCCCGGTGGTGTTCGACCGGGCACGCGGCGCCGAGCTGTACGCGGAGGACGGCCGCGTGTTCATCGACTTCTTCTGCGGGGCGGGAACCCTGAACTACGGCCACAACAACCCCCACGTCAAGCGCCGGCTGACCGACTACCTCGCCGCCGACGGCATCATGCACGGCCTGGACATGTACACCGCCGCCAAGCGGGAGTTCCTGGCCTGCCTGCGCGAGGTCGTGCTCGCCCCGCGCGAGCTGGACTACCGGGTCCAGTTCTGCGGTCCGACCGGGACCGACGCGGTGGAGGCCGCACTCAGGCTGGCGCGCAAGGCCACCGGGCGGCGCGGTGTCGTCTCGTTCGCGGGCGCCTACCACGGCATGTCCCTCGGCTCGCTCGCGGTGACCAGTGGGCGGCGGGGAAGCGGCTCCGCCGACGTGACGTTCGTGCCCTACGAGGACGGTCCACACGGGCGGTTCGACTCGATCGGCTACCTGGAAAGGATGTTCACCGACCTGTCGTCCGGAGTGGACCTTCCGGCGGCGGTGATCGTCGAACCGCTGCAGATGGAAGGTGGCGTCTACCCGGCGTCGCGCGAGTGGCTCGCGGCACTGCGGGAGCTGACCCTGCGCCACGGTGTGCTGCTGATCTGCGACGAGATCCAGGCGGGCTGTGGCAGAGCGGGCACGTTCTTCGCCTTCGAGGACGCGGGCATCGTGCCGGACATCGTCACCCTGTCCAAGTCGCTGTCCGGCTACGGTCTCCCGCTCGCGGTCACGCTGCTGCGTCCCGAGCTGGACGTGTGGTCGCCGGGGGAGCACACCGGCACCTTCCGGGGCAACCAGCTCGCCTTCGTCGCGGGCGCCGCGGCCCTGGAACTGTGGCAGCGAACGGAGTTCCGCACCTGTTTCGCGGTCGCGAGCCAGCGGCTGCGGCGCTTCGGCGCGGAGGTCACCCTGCTCGACCCGGCGATCGCGGTCCGAGGCCGGGGGATGGTCCTCGGGATCGACGTCGGCACCGCAGGTGGTGCACCGCGTGCGAAACGCGTGCAGCGGCACTGCTTCGACCACGGGCTGATCGTCGAGCTGTGCGGCCGGGACGACGAGGTGGTCAAGGTGATGCCGCCGCTGACCATCGACCCGGCCCGCCACGAGCGCGGGCTGGAGCTACTGCACCGGGCGCTGGTCGCCACGGCCGAGTGACGGAGTCCCCGATGCGACACCTCCTGTCGATCAGCGATCTCGACGACAACGACCTGCGACACCTGGTCCGGCGCGGCGCGGAGTTCTCGGCGGGCACGGTGAGCCCGGCGGAACCCCTGCACGGCAGGGTCGTGGGCATCTACTTCAGGAAGACCTCGACGAGGACGCGGACCGCGTTCTCGGCAGGCGCGCTGCGGCTCGGCGCGCGGATCGTCGGCTTCGGCCCCGACGACCTCCAGGAGAACACCGGCGAGACGGTCGAGGACACCGCGGCGGTGCTGTCCGGGATGCTGGACGTGCTCGTCGCGCGGACGGCGGGCAGCCAGGCGGAGCTGGCGCTGTTCGCCGAACAGCGGCGGATGGCGGTGGTGAACGCGATGAGCGCGGCGGAGCACCCCACCCAGGCGCTCACCGACCTCACCACGATGACCCGCAGGTTCGGCGATGTCGGCGGGCTGCGCGTGCTGTACGTGGGGGAGGGCAACAACACCGCCTCCGCGCTGGCGCTGGCGCTGTGCCGGTTCCCGGACACCGAACTGCACCTGCGGACCCCGCCGGGCTACGGCCTGGACGCCAGGTTCCTGCACGAGGCCGAGGTGTACGCGAAACGCGGTGGCGCCAGGGTCGTCGAGCGCCACGACATGACCGACCTGCCGCCGGTCGACGTCGTCTACACGACCCGCTGGCAGACCACCGGGACGACGAAGCCGGACCCGGACTGGCGGACCGTCTTCGCACCGTTCCAGGTGGACGGTGCCGTGCTCGACACCAGCCCGGACGCGGTGTTCATGCACGACCTGCCCGCGCACCGGGGCGAGGAGGTCACCGCGGAGGTGCTCGACGGCCGGGCGAGCATCGCCTTCGCCCAGGCGGAGAACAAGTACCACAGCGCCCGCGCGGTGCTCGAGTGGTGCTCGGGCTGACGTGCCGTGGAGCGCGCGAGGGTCCACGGCGTGCACGCGTCGTCGACGGCCGCGAAGATCACCGTCACCGGCGTGCCGGACCACGCCACGGCGGCGGTCCTGCGGGTCGTCGCGGAACAGGGCGTCGTGCCCGGCATGGTGAGCCGGAACCCGGCCGGCCCTGTGGCGGTCGCCTTCACCGTCGACAGGTCGGCAGGCCCGGTCGTGCTGGCTGCCCTCGGTGCCGCCCGAGACCGGATCGGGTTCCGCACGGTGGACCTCGACGACAACGTCGCCGTGGTCATGCTGACCGGGGCGGGTCTGCGCGCCGATCCGGTGGTCCCGGCCACCTTCTGCGAGGTCCTGGCCCGCGAGGGAGTCCGGCTGGGGCTCGTCTCGTTCGACAACGCCCGGATCTCGGCAACCTGCGGCGGACACGAGGCCGAGGCCACCGTACGGGCACTGCGCGAGGTGTTCGAGGTGGGGCGCGGAGTCCCGACGTCGCGCGGATGGTGGCGGCCGTCAGCGACTATCGGACGGTGAAGGGAATCTCCACGGTGGACTGGTTGCCCTCGGTCGTGGTGGCGCTGGTGCGCAACGTGGTGGTGCCGTTGCCGATGGCGCTCCAGACCTCCAGCCTGACGCACCCGCCGGACAGGTCGGCGGGTACCCCGGTCCGCGACTGGATGCCACGGTCCTGTGTGTAGGTCTCCCATCCGACGACGGGGTCCGTGGCGAAGTAGTGATAGGTCTCCGACACGGGGTACGCGCCGGAACCGTTGGGATCGTAGGAGATCCTGACCTGGACGCCGTTGGCGACGCCGGTGCCCGAGTCGACGCGCAGCGCGAAGCGGGTCGACCCGCTCGGGTCGAGGGTCGCGGTGATGCCGCAGGCCGTGTACACGCGGGCATTGGTCGGCGTGCCGTCGTGGTTCACGCCGCCCGCGCCCGCGATCGTGTCGCCGCGTGCGCCGGTGCCGTCCGCCGTGGTCAGCGCGCTCGGGCTGACCAGCTTCAGGACCGGACTCGCCACGGGCGGATCGGTCGGCGGCGGGGTGTCGCCGGGCACGGCGCTGCCGCCCGACCACGTGTAGGCGCCCGTCGTCGCGGTCCTGCCCGGCGCCACGACCAGGTTCGTGCCGTTCGAGAAGTGCACCGTCACGCTGGTGCTGCCCAGGTTGGTCGCCACATAGGTACGGGCGCCGTTTCTCGTGAACACCGCGTACAGCGGGTGGTCGGCCGTGACCCCGGTGTCGACCTGCCCCAGCGCGCTGAGGTTGCGCAGCCAGTGGAACGTGTGCGCGCGACTCTCGCCCTCCTCCGGCGTGTAGCCGGAGTTGGCGCGGAACGCGGCCAGCGCCGTGTCGGGTTTGGACAGTGCCTGGAACGACCAGATGACATCCGCCCAGGAGCGCGGCGTCGCACTGCCGGAGTTGCGGACGATCTCGGCGACGTTGCGGTCCACATAGGCCGGATCGTGTCCCAGGTAGAGCGAGCCGCCCGTGATGGGCAGCATGTTGATGCCGTGGATCTTCTCCGGGTCGGCGGTGAACCAGGTGGCGTACGCGCCGCCGTCGCCCCAGACCATGCCGACCGTCGAGTGTTCGAAGGCCGGCGGGAACGCCTCGTCGTCCGGGTCCTGCCAGTAGTTCTGGATGGCGCTGGCCTGTGTGGTGTAGATGTACAGCCCCGCGTCGCGGACCGTGGTGTCGCCGGTCGCCTGGCCCCACTGGATGAGGGCGTTCGCGAAGTTCATGCCCTCCGACGAGGACTCCTGGTTGTTGCCCGCGAAGAACGCGCCGTGCCCGGCCGCCCAGTCGTGTCCGGCGAAGATGTCGAAGTCACGCAGGAACGGGAACCGGGTGTCGCCGCGGTCGTAGTTGTTCGCGTCGCGGATCAGCAGGTCCACCATGCCGCCGTACTGGCTCCTCGCCGCCCACGACGGGTCGAACTTGGCGAGGGTCGCCGCGGCCGCGACGTAGTAGCCGTAGTGGAAGTGGTGGTCGTTCAGCTCCGCGTCGGAGCCGTAGGAGGCGGGGTAGCCGATCAGCGTGCCCCAGTTGCGGTCGTAGTAGAACACCCGCTGGGACTTGCCCGAGGAGGCGGTGAACCAGTCGGTCAGGCGGTTGCGGATCGCGCCCAGCATCTTGTCCCGCACGTCGGCTCGGTTGACCAGGTCGGCGATCTCGGCCAGCCGTGCGGCGCGGCCGAGGCCCTTGCCGGTCCAGTACGTGTCGTTGCCGAAGCCCGCGAGCGGGTCGCCCTGCGCGGCCTGGTCGAGGTAGCCGTCGAGGGTGGTCGCGTCGCCGCCGGTGATGCCGACGCCCGGCAGTTCGGGCAGCACGCCGTTGTAGCGCGTGTTCGTGGTGAACGCCGAGGTGCCGACGAGGACCTTCATCGGGCCGCGCGGGGAGAGGTAGGTCTCGGCGATGGGGGTGCCGCCGCCGAGGTTGTGCCACTGGTGCGGGTAGAGGGCGACGACCGTGCCGGTCTGGGTGCCCTCCATCGCCTGGGTGGTGAAGGCGTAGGTGGCGCGTACGACGCTCGCCGACTCGTCGTAGTCCCAGGACACGCGGGTGCCGGTGACGTGTGCGTGCGCGTAGGTGCCGTAGGAGGTGGCCAGGGCGACGCGCCGGGCGTCGGTGGAGCCTGCGGTGGTCGGCAGCACGGCCACCGAGAAGTAGCCGCGGCCCGCGAGGTTCGAGGTGATCGCGGTGCCCGACACCGACCAGGTCGCGCCCGTCGGGGCGTAGGCGGCGTAGTCGTGGCCGTCGACGCGGAAGCCGATCCGGTTGCCGCTGGTGTGCCACACCGCGGGGGCGCTCGCGAACGACAGGCGCGCGTCCCCGCCGGTCACCCTGGCGTAGACGAAGGGCGAGCCGTGGCCGATGGTGGCGCGCAGGGTGCGGGTGCCGTCGGACCAGTAGGGGCTGACGGTCCAGTCGGTCCAGCCGTCGACCCTGGCCTCGGCCGCGTTGAGGCCGGTGACGCCGAGGGTGAAGTCCGCGCCGTACTGGAAGTGGTACTCGCCGACCGTGGTCGGGGTGCCGGTGATGGTCGGGCTGGTGGAGTAGTCCACGCCGAGGCCGCCCGCGACCGTGTCGAAGGAGAACGGGTGCGCCATCAGGTTGTCCGAGAACGCGCAGTCGGTGCGCTTGTAGACCAGTGACGACCACCAGTCGTTGGTGGGCACGGGGCCTGCGGGCGCGTTCGCGGTCATGTGCCGCCTCGGGTTGGTGGACAGGTCGCCACACCCCGTCGGCAGGGCGGCGCCTGCCGGGAGGGTCGTGGTGTAGCTGCCCGCACCCACCGGGTCCCCGCTCGCGGGCGCGGTGTCCAGCAGCAGGGGGCCCACTGTCGCGAGGGCGGACAACACGGCGATCGTGCGCAGGCGTGCAGGCCGGGGTCCGGTGCGGTTTCGCATGGGCGGCTCTCCTTCGAGCAGGGTTGACCAGGACAGCGAACGACCACAGGTCCGGCGAGCAACAAAAAACACCGACATTGATGAAAGCGCTCTCACACTTTGTAGCAGGCCGTCGCGTGAAGGGTCAACGATCGATGCGGGACAGGAGCGTTCCGCCTGCTGCCACTGCTCTCGGCGCCGTTCGTGTGACAGGCTTTCGGTTACACACCGGCGAAGGGGCGTGCGCGATGGCGGACGAGTTCGAGGTCAGTGTCGACGGCCTGCGCGAGCACGCGGCCACCGTCGGCAGCCTCGCAGGCGAGGTGAGCGCGGTGGGGACCGCCGCGCAGGTCGCGGTGGGCGGTGACTCGTTCGGGTCGATCGCGCAGTTCTTCGCGCAGTCGATCATGTCGACGAGCGACGAGATGCGCGCCGCGATCGGCACGAGCGCCCAGTCGGTCATGGACGTCCAGTCCGGGCTGACCGCCACGGCGAACGCCTACCAGCAGACCGAGGAGCACCACGCCCAGGTGTTCCGCGTCGCCGACGGGTCCGCGACCGTCGCCGCCGCCGCGACGGGGGAGGTCGGGCAGCGGGACAAGGCCATCGCCGTGCTGGAGCGGATCTCCAGGGAGCATCCGGTCAGCGTGGCCACGGTCGCGGTGCGCCAGGTGAAGTGGTTCCGCGGCTGGGTGGGCAACGTGCTGGCGTCCCGGATCGGCGACCACTACGAGAAGGACATCCCGGACCTGCTCGCCAGGGAGCCGACCGACGCCAACATCCGCGCGGTGGCCGACAGGGAGACCGCGTTCTGGAACTCCGAGAAGGACGGCAACTGGCTTGGCGCCGCCGTCTCCGCGGACCGGCGGTACAACATGCTGGTCGACGCGAGGACCGACTGGCTCAACGAGATGCCGCCCGCACAACGCGACCAGGTGGCCCGGCAGCTGGGAGTCCGGCTCGGCGACTAGGACCCCGGGCAGGCTAGTTTGCCCTGGTGAGTCTCCTCGACGACGTGGCCGAACGCGACGGCTGGCGATGCTGGGTGTGCGACGAACCGGTCGACCCCGACCGGTCGGTGAACGACCCTCGGGGACCGAGCGTCGACAGCCGCACCACCGACCGGAAGGCCAGGGTCGCCGAGCGGCTCGCGCACCGAGGGTGCAACACCCGCAAGGGCGCGGTCAAGGTGGTCATCG
Source organism: Actinophytocola oryzae (assembly GCF_004364325.1). GTDB lineage: Bacteria > Actinomycetota > Actinomycetes > Mycobacteriales > Pseudonocardiaceae > Actinophytocola > Actinophytocola oryzae. The sequence continues at coordinate 115,534 of NZ_SOCP01000007.1, forward strand.
CCTGGCCGGAGCACCTGCACGTGGTCGAACCAGCGCCGCTGATCACGGTCGCCGGTCGGCTGGAGCGCAAGGGCGGCCGCGAGCTGGTGGCGCGTTGCCCGACCGAGCGTGACGCCCGGGAGGCGGCGGACTGGCTGGTGGACCGGTTCTCCCGGCTGGTGCCGGGGCTGCCGGTGACCGCGAACGTCGAGGCGGGCGGCGGCCAGTTCCTCGTCGTCCTGGCCACCGGCCGCCGCTGACCGAAGGGCGGCACTCCGCCTCAGAAGCCGGGGAACACCCGGCGAAGGTCGTCGAGCGTGACGCTGCCGTCGACGGTGACGCCGTCGTCGTACGGCTTCTTGAGGCGACCGGTGACCAGCCGGACGAACGCCTCCTGCGGCCCGTCGAACGTCGCGGAGGGTGACTCGAGGTGGTCCACCACGGTGACCGCGTCGTCGATCACCAGGCCGGCGCCGGGGATCGCGACGGACACCGGGTTCGCCAGCTCGGCAGGCTTGGCGAGGAAGCCGAGCATGAAGCCGAGGGGCCCGGCCAGCAGGTCGACGACCAGCGCGGCCGAGTCGGCGTCCACTCCGGCGTCCGGGTCGAAGGCCACGCGCACGTCCCACGAGTGGTTGGCCACCTCGCTCAGCCGCATGCCGAGGGCCGTCAGCAGCGGCACCGGCTCCGGCAGGAACCCGAGGTCGACGGTCAGCGACGAGCGCTGCTCCGGCGTGAGGGCCTCGACGGTGTCGACCCAGCGGGCGTTGTGCTCCAGGAAGCCCTCGGCCTGGGCACGCGGCGTGGACCCGTCCCAACGGGCCCAGATCGTCTGGTTGTCCTCGACCGCCACGGTCTCGCCCGCGGCCCTGGCGATCGGTGCGCGGCCGATCTCCGCGCCACTGCCGAGGTGGGAGACGACCTGGGCGACGGTCCATTCCGAGGCCCCGCTGGGGGCGGCCAGCTGGTCGTCGGTGAGGCTGGCGACCAGAGCGGCGAGCACGTCGTGCTCGGCGCGCAGGGCAGAGATCGTGCGGTCCACGAGTTGACTCATGCCACCCTCAACCCACGAGCGGACGCCGGTGTTCCGCCGAACCACCCGCGAACGCGAAGATTTCGACCTCGCCAGCGTCGCCGGGGGTGAGCGGACTGGCCTGTGTGGAGGCCCCTGCGGCAGGGTGTGACCGAGTTGTTCCTGATGTCCGGTCCGGGGTGCGGGGCCGTCTCGTTCAACCGAGGAACGCGCCACCACCGCCGGCGGCAGCGGGGTGGCGACGCGACAGGGTGCCTGGTTCGCGCCATGCGCGTGTGTCCGCAGTCGAACGCCGCATTGCCACGTGGGCGAACGATGGGGTGTCATGTGGTAGTCGCGGCGCCCGAGTCAGGACCAGGAGGATGGATGACGGTCATTCCGTGCCTGCGTCGAGCAGGTCGAACACGGCGTCGGCCACCCTCGCGTCGCGAAGCAGGTCCGCCGGGCGGACCGGAAAGCAGATCTCCGTCCTGGCGGACTTCGCGCCGGCACTGGAGCCCTGGGAGGTGAGAGCCGTGCCCGCTGCCCAGTCGACGTCGGCGGACAGTCGTGCCGCGGCGGCCAGATAGGACACGTACGAGCGGAACATCTCCGTGAACTCGGCGCGCATCGCATTGTCGAGAGCCAGGCGTGTGAATGCCGCGCTGATCGCGTCGTCGTAAAGCCCGACTATTTGTGTGGCTGCTTTCGGGAAGTCGTCGCCGGCGGCGTCGCACACATTTCCGCCTTCGATGAGAAGCCGTTGCCTTTCCGGTCCGGAAAGGGTCGTGATGAGTTCCACGATCCTGCCGAAGTCCCGGTGGAGGTCCGCGACCGACACCGGCTGCGGGTCGAACAACACCAGTTCCGGGCGCCGTCCGCAGGCCGACTCGATCCGGTCGGCGAGTGCGGGCAGGAACACGCAGCCCACGCAGTAACCCATGACCGCGTCGACCCGGCCGCCCACCCCGGCGGCCCAGAAGTCCAGATACTCGTTGGCAGGCAACAGATCGCGCGCACTGTCCCGAGGGGCGACGGTCTGCCAGAGCGCGTGGTCGAGATCCGACACCTCGGCGAAGTCCCCGAAGTTCGCCTCGGGGCGGCCGGTGAAGTCGAAGTCCACGGCGAGAACGGACCGCTCCACCGTCCCCACGCGCACCCTGCGCCAGGAGTCGCTTTGCCGCACAGTCCTACCTCCGTCGTGTATCGCCGGGGCTCCGGGGGAAATGTGCTGCCGACGTTACCGGAACCGGCCAACGAAATCCCCTTGCACTCGAAGGAATCTGCGCTACGGTACGAGACAGCGAATTGACTGAAATTGGATACCGGGGGGCCCGTCCTCGTGCTTGACAGAAAGTCAGCTCGTCCTTCCGTCCACAATGACCCGTTGACGATCCAGGCCGCGCTCGGTGCCCGGATGCTGTCGGCCGGTGGGCATGACGACTTCAACCAGGGGCAGGTGTCCTGCCGTCGGCCCGGCTCCGCCGACTTCGTGATCAAGGGCGCGCTGGTCGGGTTCGACGAGGCGACACCACAGGACTTCGTGCCCGGCCAGGTGGACCCACTGGCGCCCCCGCACCGGCTCGCCCCGCCGGAGATCCCGTTGCACCAGGCGGCGTACGAGGCCAGGCCGGACGTCAACTGCGTGGTGCACTCGCACTCGCCCGCCGCGCTGGTGTTCGGTGCCCTGCGGGAGGCCCTGGTTCCGCTCAGCCACGAAGGCGCCCTGCTGCACGGCGAGACACACCACTTCACCCTCACCAGCAACACGGTCCTGGACATCGGGGTCGCGCGGGCGATCGCCACGACCCTGTCCTCCGGTATCGGCGTGTTCCTGGTGAACCACGGCAGCCTCGTGGTCGGCAAGAGCGTGCGCCAGGCGGTGGTCTTCGCGCTGATGCTCGAACGCGCCTGCCGCCTGCAGTTGGACGCACTGGCAACCGGGCGCGAGTTCTCCACCTCGACCATGGTGGACGTCGAGGCCAAGCGGGAGTTCGTCTTCGCCGACCTGTCGATCCGCGCCTACTGGGAGCACGCCCGCCGCCGGGTGCTGCGGACCACTCCGGAAGCCGGGGAGTGGTAGGGATGCCCAGCGGTGGCGTCATCACCTGGTCGGACGTGAGCAGACCGAGTATCCCGCCGGTCAGCCGGTACTCGGGCCTTCCCGGCGGAGTGGCCGCCGCGGTCGCCCGACTGGAGAGGGCGGTCGGCAGGCGGCCCGGGTCCGCCAAACGGGCGGCGCCGTCCGCGGGTGCCTGCTATCCCTGCGAGATCGTGCTCGCGCCCGTCGACCACACCGCTCTCGCACTGGTGGACCTGCAGCAGCGGCGGTTGCTCGTCAGGAGCGCCGAACGCGAGTGCTGGAACGGCGACGCCTTCGTCTACTTCCTCGTCGGCCGCCCCTGGCTCTCGATGCGCAGGTACGGCAGAAGAGGCTACCTCTACCACCTGCTCGACGCCGGTCACGCCATGCTCAACCTCGCCGTCGCGGCGGCGGACCCGCCGCGGGACTTCCGGGTGCCCCGGGAGGTCCTCCGCCGCGCGGAGGAGTACGCGGCCCAACGCGCGGCGTCGGTCCTGGCCGTGGGGCTGCTCGACCGGGGTGGTCCCGGCGAGGCCGGTGCGCGCTGGATGCTGCAGGAGACGACTCGCCTGCCCGTCCCACTGTCCGATGTGGAGATGATGATCACGTCGGTGCTGCCGCCCACACCGCGTCCGGTGTGGCTTCGGCTCGACGACGATCCCGACGTGGCGGCGTTGGCCGCCGCGCTGCGGCAGCGGCACTCCGCGTCCGTGCTGGACGCCATGCCGGACACCGGCGGTCTCGGGGACGCGCTGGCACAGACGGAGAAGCTCTGCCGGCGCCTGGTTCCGGCGCTCGACCTGCCGGTGCCGGAGGTGCGCGTGTTCTCCCGCCACCCGGGGCTCGGTGCCACGCTGCCCGCCACGACATGGGTCACACAGGCGATCCTCGGGCAGTCGGACCTGGTGAACGCGAGCACCTTCGTGGTGTTCCAGGCCGAGGTGCCCGACAAGGCGAACGGCGTCCTGTCGCCGGAGGCACAACGGACGGTCATGGCCTGCGGGATGGCGGGCGAGATCGGCTACCTGGTCGCCGCGCGGTCCGGTCTCGGCATGACGGGGATCGGCGGGTTCGACCCGGTCATGTGGGCCCGGCAGTGCGGGACGGCGGAGGACGTGCTGTTCCTCCTCGCGTTCGGGCAGGAGCGGTCCGGCGAGAAGGCGGACGCGACCGGCGCGGGCGGGAACCACGGCCGATGAACGGGATCCTTCTCAGGGCGTTGACCGACAGCGTCGCCCGGCATCCCGAGTCGCTGATCGGCGCGCGGGCCGGTCGCGAGACCTGGGCGCGCACCCTCGACGACGGGTACGACCGGAGCAGGCGCCTCGCGCGAGTCCTGCCCGGCGACCGCGGTCGCGTGGCGATCATCCGCCGGAACTCGCCCGCCTACGTCTCGGATCTGCTCGCGGTGCTCGCCGCCGGACACGTGCCGATGCTGATGGACCCGGCGCTCGGCACGGCGGAGCTCGCGAGGCTCTTCGCCGACTGCGGGGTCGACGCGGTACTGCACGACGACACGGCCCGGCTCCCGGCCCTGCGCTCCACAGTGGACTGCGCGGGTACCGCGCTCGGTCTCGTCGACGGCGGGACCGGCCCGGTGCCGCAGCTGCACCCCGACACCGAACTCTGCCGGCTCACCTCCGGATCCACCAGGACACCCGGCTGCATCGAGTTCTCCGGCGCGGCGGTGACGGCGGCCGCGGCTGGCTGGCGAACGGCCTGCGGCTTCGGCCCGGAGGACCGGATCCTCTGCTTCGCCGGGCTGTACAACGGTCTGGGCTTCAACGCCGCACTGATACCCGGCCTGCTGGCCGGGGCGAGCATGTACCTGCCCGCCGGCCTGCCGTCCGCGGGCAACCTGCGGCGTCATCTGGTGGAGGTCGACCCGACCGTCCTCGTCGCGTTCCCCGCCGCGTACGACGGCCTCGCGGCCTCGGATCCGTCCACTCTGTCCCGGCACAAGGTCCGGCTGGCACTCTCGTCCGCGGCACGCCTGTCGACGAGGACCAGTTCGGTGCTGGCGGCCCACGGCATCCGGATCGGCGACTACTACGGCATTGCCGAGACCGGGCCGCTGACGTTCAACCCCGACCCCCAGCCGGGGGGCGGACAGGGCCGTCCGCTGCCGGGAGTCTCCCTGCTGTTCGACGGCGACCCACCCACGCTGCTCGCGAGGAGCAGGTCGATGGGGACGCGGTACCTGAACTACCCGGGGATGCTCGAGCAGCGGATCACCGAGTCCGGTCACTACCGGACCAGTGACCAGGGGATGCTCACCGCCGACGGGGAGCTCCGGCTCGGTGACCGGGTGGACGACACGTTCAGCGTCGGTGGCAAGAAGTTCAGCGCGGACGAGATCGAGGAGCTGCTCTCCTCGCACCCGGACGTCACCGAATGCGCCGTCACGATGGTGGTGCGGGAGGGACGCTCCTTCCTCGGTGCGGCCGTCGTGGCACCGGAAACACTCGACATCGTGGCCGTGCGCCGGTTCTGCCTGGCAAGGGCGGCCGCGTTCAAGGTGCCGGAACGGCTCGTCGTCGTGCAGGCGATCCCGCGCAACGGTGCGGGCAAGGTCCAGCGAGCGGTGATCTCGAAGCTGCTGCTCGCCGGTCTGGACCAACCATCCAACGGCTAGGGAACGGACATGCCGCAGACCGACGAGGAACTGAAGACCGAGATCACCAGCCTGATCGTGGAGACCTCCGGCGGCGTCGTGACTGGCGCGCAGGTCGTCGACGAGTCGGCCAACCTGCTGGAGAAGGGCTTCTCGTCACTGTCCTTCCTGCAGCTGATCGACGCACTGGAGACCCGCTACGGCATCTACATCGACCTCGAGGGCGACACCCGTTTCCTCGGCAGGGTCAGCTCGATCGTGACCTTCCTGCGGGAACAGCACGTTGACTGAGGTGGTGCTCGGCGTGGTGGGCGCGACGGGCCGGCTCGGCTCGGCGGTCCTCGCGGAATGCGCCCGGCTCGGCGTCGCGGTCGGGGTCACGGCGTCGCGGGCGGGCTGGGTCGGCACGACACCCGCCTCGGTGCTCGTCGACGCCAGCGGGCCGGACGCGCTCGAGGACACCGTCGACTACTGCGAGCGGAACGGCGCGGCGTTGGTCTACTGCGTCTCCAGGACCACCGACCGGACCCGCGACCGCCTCACCGCGCTGGGGGCCCGCACCCCGGTCGTGGTCGCGGACAACCTCTCGATCGGACACTGGCTGCAGACGAGACTGGTCCACGTGGTGGCGGAGCTGACACAAGCGCTGCCGACCCGGCCGCGCATGTCGGTCCACGAACGCCACCCGGTGACCAAGCGGGACCGGCCGAGCGCGTCGGCACGCTCACTCGCCGCAGTGTGGGCGAGTGCGGCGCCGCCGGAGTCGTGCGGTGAGACGACCGCGCAGCGCAGCGGGCAGCCGGTCAGCGACCACGTGGTCACCTTCGACCTGCCCGGCCTGTCCCTGTCCATCGGGCACTCGGTCACCGACCTGACCGCGGCGGCGACCGCACTGCTCGGCATCGCCGGACACGTGCGGAGCCTGCCACCCGGGTGCTACCCGGTCTTCGAGATCTACTCACGCCGGTACGGATCTGCGGGGGTGCGCGGAGATGGCCGATGAGTCCGACCGGTTGCTCGCCGAGATCGACGGCATCGTCGCCGAGGAGGTCCGGCCGGTCTGTGCCGAGCACGAGCGCACGGCGACCTATCCGGTCGACCTGGTAAGGAAGGTGTGTGCGCTCGGGCTGCCCGCGCTCGTCACCGACGAGTCGGACACGCCGTACCCGACCGAGCTGTTCTGTGCGGCCGTCGAACGGCTCGCCGTCGGCTGGGTGGCGCTCGCCGAGTCGGTGCACCTGCAGACACTGGCCGCCGTCGGGCCCGCCCGCCACGGTAGCGCCGAGCTGCGGGACCGGTTCCTCCCCGACCTGCGGCTGGGCCGCGTGATCGCGGGCAACTGTCTGTCCGAACCGGACGCGGGCTCCGACCTGTCGTTGATCCGGACCTCCGCGACACGGCACGGCGACGGGTACCGGCTCGACGGGGTGAAGGCCTACGTCGGGCACGCGGGCGTCGCCGGCCTGTTGAACGTGTACGCCAGGACCGGGGGCGGCGGACTCGGCGGCATCACCTGCTTCCTGGTCGACGCGCACGCGCCGGGCGTCGAGGTCCAGCCACCCGAGGAGAAGATGGGCGTCCGGTCGCTGCCGACCGCGAGGGTCGTGTTCTCCGACGTCGAGGTGCCCGCCGACCGGATCGTGGGCAGGCTCAACCGCGGCATGATCGTCGCGCGGAGCGTCTTCGTCCAGGGGCGCCTCGGCATCGCCGCGTGCGCGATCGGACTGGCACAGGCGGCGCTCACCCACGCGACGGCGTACGCCCGGCGGCGGTCGCAGTTCGGCTCGCACATCATCGACTTCCAGGGGGTGGGGTTCCTCCTGGCGGACGCGTCGATCGAGATCGAGGCCGCGAGGCAGCTGCTCTACCGCGCCTGCCGGGAGGCGGACACGGGAGGTGCGCGGGTCGAGCTGTTCGCCGCGCAGGCCAAGGTGTTCGCCACCGACACGGCCATGAAGGTCACCACGGACGCGGTCCAGGTGCTCGGCGCCCGCGGCTACACCGCCGTGGAACCGGTTGAGCGCTGGATGCGCGAGGCGAAGCTGTTCCAGATCATCGAAGGCACCAACCAGATCCAGCGCGCGGCCATCGCGTCACGACTCTGACGGCCAGGAGGGCCCATGCGACTACCCACCCGTTTCGGCTGTTTCACCTCCCCGCTGCACCGGCCGGGGACCGACCCCCACCTCCTGCTGAAGGAGGACCTGCGGCTCGCGGAGGTGCTCGACGAGCTCGGCTTCGACGAGTTCTGGGTAGGGGAGCACCATTCGGGCGGCTGGGCGACCCTGAGCAGCCCGGAGCTGTTCATCGCCGCCGCCGCGCAGCGGACCCGCCGGATCAGGTTCGCCACCGGCGTGCTCGGGATGCCCTACCACCACCCGTTCCTCGTCGCCGAGCGCGCGTTGCTGCTCGACCACCTGACCGACGGCCGGTTCATCCTCGGCGCGGGATCCGGTGCCTACCAGGCGGACATGCACATCCTCGGCATCGACCCGGCCACCGCGCGCGACCGGCTGTCGTCGGCGCTGGAGACCATCCAGCCACTGCTGGCAGGCGAGGAGGTCACGGCCCGGACCGACTGGTTCGAGATGAACGAGGCCCGCGTCCAGATCCGGCCGGTGGGCGCGCCGATCGAGATGGTGGTGGCCAGTGCGGCGACGCCGTTCAGCATGCGGCTGGCAGGCAGGCTCGGCATCAACGCCATGTCGCACGTCGCCCCGCCGTGGGGCGCGATCCGGGCAGGCCAGGACATCGGCGTCGACCGGCTGCCAGGACAGTGGCAGCACCTCGAGGAGGCCGCCGGGGGAGTCCGCGACCGGGGCGAGTGGCGCCTGGTCGTGCCCGTGCACGTCACCGACTCCCTGACACAGGGCAGGAACGAGCTGCTCGACGGTTGGGCCCATCAGCGGGTCGACCTCTACCGGAACACCCTCGGCGTGCCCATCCCCACCTCGGACACCGCGCAGGAGAAGGCGTTCGACTACACGGTCGAGCAGGGCGGGATCATCACGGGGTCGCCGGAGGACTGCGTCAGTGCGATCACCGCGCTCGCCGAGCGGGTGGACGGGTTCGGCGGACTGCTGCTGTCCTACCAGGACTGGGCACCCGCGCCGGAACGACTGCGCAGCCTGGAGTTGTTCGCCAGGCAGGTGATGCCGCGGCTCAGGGGACAGCTCGCCGGGGTGGCGGAGTCACAGCGCTGGGTGGGCGAGCGGCGGGAGGGGTTCGTCAAGTCGAACGCGGGCGGGCGGACCGCGCAGATGACGGCGGCGGCGACCGGCGCGGGCTCCGATGGCTGAGATGCCGACCGGCTGGCGCCGGTACGTCGGGGTCGGCATCGGGCGGAGCACGTGGCTGCTCACCGCCTGCCAGACGTTCTACTTCATGGGCATCACCGTCGACCTCACGCTCACCGGCATCGTCGGTCTCTCGCTGGCCCCCACCCCGGCGCTGGCCACCCTGCCCCTGGCGGCGATCACCATCGCGGGCTCGCTCTGCGCGTTCTTCGCCGGGTTCCTCACCCAGCGGATCGGCTACGTGCCCGTGATGGTGCTCGGGGCACTGGTGGCGATCACCGGCTCCGGGCTGTCCGTGATGGCCGTCGTGACGGGCTCGTTCCCGCTGCTGTGCTGCGGCACCGCGATGGTCGGCGTCTACCGCGCAACCGGTGGCTACATCCGTTACATGGCAGCGGACCAGGCGCCCCCGGGGCAACGGGAGCGAGCGCTGAGCTTCATCCTCTACGGCGGGCTGGCCGCCGCGTTCGTCGGGCCGTTCGTGGCGACCACGACCTCGAACCTCTTCGGTGCGCAGTACGCCGGGGCGTACCTGATGGTCGGTCTCTACGCCATGCTGAACATCCCGCTGCTGCTGGCGGTCCGCGCGAACGGGGTCAAGGCGACCAACCAGCCGGAGAAGCTGACGCCGGTCCCGCTGTCCGACGTGCGCGGGACACGACGGTTCATCACCGGACTGGTCGCCCTGCTGTGCGCGGGGTCGATGATGACCATGATCATGGCCGTCGGTCCGATCGGCAACCAGCACGCCGGTCACTCCGCGAGCGCCGGTGCCGTGATCATCCAGTGGCACCTCGTCGGCATGTTCGCCCCCTCCATCGTCAGCGGCGTCATCCTGGCCAGGATCGGGCCGGTCCGCACGGCGCAGATCGGTGCCGTGCTGTTCCTGGCCGCGGCCCTCTGCGGCGTGTCCGGGACCTGGTTCGTCAACTTCCTGCTGGCGCTGACGTTCAACGGGATCGCGTGGAACTTCCTCTACCTGGCGGGCACGACGTTGCTCGTGCGGTGCTATCCGCGTGGCCGGGGCGGGCGGGTACAGGCCATGGCCGAGGGAGTGGGCTCGGTGACCGGGGTGACGTCGTCGCTGTCGGCCAGCACGGTCTTCTACCTCCTCGGCTGGCAGGGCACGAACGTCCCGGTGCTGACGATCTCCGTGGTGCTGCTGGTCGTCATGACACTCGCCGCCCGCCGTCCGGCGGACGAGTTCGCCGCGGTCGCCGAGGAGGAACCGGCGCCGCGACCGGCGCAGCAGACCGTGGAAGCCGATCACTGAGGGCATGGGGGAGTCGTGGCCAGTCTGTCGTCAGGCCAGGAGCGGATGTGGCTGCTACAGCAGGTGAACCCGGGCAGCTGCGCCTACAACGCACGCGTCGCGCTGAGGTTCGGCCGCGGTGTGGACCGCGTGGCGCTGGAGACCTGTCTCGCCGTGCTCGTGGCGCGGCACGCGGTGCTGCGGTCGGTCTTCGGCGTCGACGAGGACGGCGGTCCGTACGCGGCCGAGGTGTCCGGGTTCTCGGTTCCGGTGCACTGGCGGGAGTCCGGTGAGGACTGGCGCACCGCCGCGGCGCCGTTCTGCGAGATCCCCTTCGACCTGTCCTCGGCGCCGCCGGTGCGCGCCCTGGTGCTCGCCCTCCCGGACGGCTCCGCCGTGCTGTGCATGGTGTTCCACCACATCGTGATGGACGGTCGCTCCTTCGAAGTCCTGCGCGGCGAACTGTCCACACTGTACGACTCCGCGTGCCGTGGGGAACCGGTCGAGCTGCCGGAACCGACCTCGACGTATGCGGACTACGTGTCGTGGCAACGGGGGGACGCCGACCCGGCGACGACCCGGACCCGGCTCGACTTCTGGCGCACCGAGCTGGACGGCGCGCGACTGCTCGACCTGCCGCTCGACCTCCCGCGAACCGCCGAGCCGGGCACGGCGGGTGCCGTCAGCGAGTTCGCCCTGTCGGCCCGCATGACGGCCGAACTGCGGGCCATCGCCCTGCGCTGGCGCTGCACGCTCTCGGGTGCGGTGGCAGGACTCCTCCAGGCGACCCTCGCCCTCTACGCGGGGCAGGAGGACATCACCATCGGGACAGTCCTCAGTGGCCGGCAGCGCCCCGGGTTCGAGGATGTCATCGGGCTGTTCGTCAACACGGTGGTGCTGCGGGGCCGGGTGTCGCCGTCGGCGTCGTTCCGGGAGCTGCTGCGTGGTGCCAACGCGGCCATGGGCCGGGCGAACGCCCACCAGGACGTGCAGTTCGACCGGGTCGTGGCGGAGCTGCGGCCCGGCAGGCAGACCAGCCGCAACCCGTTCTTCGAGGTGCTCTACATCTACCAGGGCGAGCACACCACGGACGCGGACGGGGGACTGGCCCGCCTGCCGTGGCTCGACGACGTCCCCCGGTTCGACCTCGAACTGCGTGCCGAGGTCGTCGACGACCGGCTGACGGGCGCGTTCATCTACCGCTCGGACCTGTTCCGGCCGAGTACGGTCGAGCGGCTCGGTGAGCTGTTCGTGCGCCTCACCGAGTGCCTGGTGCGCGAGCCCGACGGCAGGCTCGCCGGTGCCGTCCTGCTCGACGAGGCACCGCCCCGGGAGGTCCTGGCGCCTGCCGGGATCCCGCTCGGCACCCTGCTCACTCGCCAGGCCGCCCGCACGCCGGACGCCGTCGCCGTGTCGTGCGGCGCGGTCCAGCTCAGCTACGCGGAGCTGGACGCCCGGTCGAACCGGCTCGCCGCCCTGCTGTGCTCCCGGGGCCGGCCGGAGGTCGTCGACATCGTCCTCGATCGCGGCCCGGACCTGGTCGTCGCGATGCTCGGCATCGTCAAGGCAGGCGCCGCCTACCGGTGGCTCACCACCGAGGACCGCCCCACGAGCGCGATCGTCCTGACCGACGGCCCGCGACCGTCCGACGTGGACCCCGGCTCGGTGGTCCTCATGTCCTCGGTCGACGGGTTCCCGAGCGACCCGGTCGTGGTCCCGGCCGTACCGGTGGCGGCCGTCCACGGTTCGGTACTCCTGTCCCACGACGCGATCGCCGACAGTGCGACCTCCCGCGAGCTGGGGCGACTGGCGAAGCCGAGGACGCTGCTGCACTCCGCGCCCGCCGACCGCGCGAGCGTGCTCGAGGTCTGGTCGGCCCTGCTGAACGGTGGACGGGTCGTCGTCGCCCCGCCCGGGCCGCTGACCCCCGAGGTGCTGGGGCGGCTCACCGGCGAACGGAAGCCGAGCAGGCTCTGGCTTCGGCCCGAGACCTTCCGCGGCGTCGTCGAGGAAGACCCGAGATGTCTCACCGGCATCGCGGAGGTGTGGACCGGGCACCTGGAACCGTCGCCGGTCGGCCGGGCGCTCCGCCGGTGCCCCGGTACCGAGATCGTGGTCGCCCATGCCTGCGCGGCCACGGCAGGCTTCGTCGCGGCCCACCGGTTCACCTCCCGGCCGGATCCCGCCGCCGACCTCCCGATCGGCAGGCCGTGGCACCGGTGCTACGTCGTGGGACCGGGGATGACGCTGCTCCCGCCGGGGATTCCCGGCGAGCTGTACGTCGCCGGGGCCGGCCTCGCCATCGGTCACCGGGACCGGCCGGGCCTGACGGCACAGCGGTTCGTGGCCGATCCGTGGGGACCGCCGGGCACCCGGATGTACCGCACCGGCGACCTCGCGCGCCTGCTGCCCGACGGGGAGCTGGAACTCCTCGGGACAGCCACCGGCCGGACCCGGATCGCGGGGGTGCGGGTGGACCTCGGCGACGTCGAACGGCTTCTCGGCAGGCATCCCGACCTCGACGACGTGGTCGTCGCGCCGCAGGACCAGGACGGCGGCGGGCAGCGACTCGTCTGCTTCGTGACCGGCTCGGCCGGGACCGCGCCGGACCCCGCCGAACTCCGGCGCTTCGCGACGAGGCGACTGCCCGCCCACCTCGTGCCCTCGGTCTTCGTCGTGCTCGACGCACTGCCGCGTGACGTCGCGGGCGAGGTGGTGCGAGCCGACCTGCCCTTCCCGGGCACCGCCGCAGGCTCGCACGGCCGGCCGCCCCGCGACCTGCGCGAGGAGGTGTTGTGCGCGTTGTTCGCCGACATCCTGGCCGTGCCCACGGTGAGCGTCGACGACGACTTCTTCGCACTGGGCGGCCACTCCCTGCTGGTCGCCCAGCTGGTCGGCCGGATCCGCACCGAGCTGTCGGCCGAGCTGGGCATCCGGGCGGTGTTCGAGCACCCCACCGTCGCGCGGCTGGCCACCATGCTCCAGGACGCCGCCGTACCACGCGAACCGCTGGTGTCCCGGCTGAGGCCGCACCGGCCCGCCCTGTCGTTCCCGCAACGCAGGCTCTGGTTCCTGTTCCAGAGCCAGGGACCGGACCCGACCTACAACATGCCCATCGCGTCGCGGCTCCTCGGTGCGCTCGACCGCACCGCGCTGACCCGCGCGCTCGGCGACGTCGTGCGGCGGCACGAGAGCCTGCGCACGATCTTCCCCGCCACCGCCGGAGTTCCCCACCAGCAGGTCGTGGACGCCGAGATCGTCCCTACGCACGTGCGGGTCGCGGAACAGGACGTGCAGCGGGCGCTGGACGAGGCCGCGCTGCACCCCTTCGACCTCACCGACGAGATCCCGGTCAGGGCGTGGCTGTTCGAGTCCGGCCAGGAGGACCACACGCTGCTGGTGCTGATCCACCACATCGCGTGCGACGGCGCCTCGATCGCGCCGTTCACCCGTGACCTCGCCGAGGCGTACCGGGCGCGCGTCGCAGGGCACGAGCCCCGCTTCGCCCCGCTGCCGGTCCAGTACCACGACTACAGCCGCTGGCAGCTCGACTTGCTCGGCGACGTGAAGGATCCGCGAAGCCTCGCGGGACGCCAGGGCGAGTACTGGAAGACCCAGCTCGCCGGCCTGCCAGCCGAGGTGACGCCCCTGGGGGACCGGCCGAGGCGGGCCAGGGCGGGCATGGCAGGCGCGCGGATCCCGCTGGAGATCGGCCCCGAGCTGCACGCCCGGCTGCGTGAGGTGGGCCTGCGCTGCCACGTCAGCCTCAACATGGTCCTGCAGGCCGGGATCGCCGTGCTGATGAACAAGCTCGGGTGCGGCGAGGACATCCCGATCGGCGGCGTCGTGGCCGGGCGTACCGACGAGGCCACCGCCAGCCTGGTCGGCTTCCTGGTCAACACCGTCGTGCTCCGCCACGACCTGAGCGGCGGACCGACGTTCACGCGGCTGCTGACCAGGGTCCGGGAGGTGAACCTGGCGGCCCACGAGAACCAGGACCTCGACTTCGAGCAGGTCGTCGAGCTGGCCGCACCGGTCAGGACCCTGGGGCTGCACCCGCTGTTCCAGGTCATGATGGCCTTCCAGAGCCACGACGAGGGCGCGCTGACCCTCGCGGGCCTGACGGCGCAACGGCGGACCGCCGACGTGCGGACCGCCAAGTTCGACCTCGGGTTCACGTTCACCGAGCGGCCGGACACCGGCGGGGTGGCGGGAGTCCTCGACTACGCCGAGGACCTGTTCGACCGCGACACCGTCGAGACCATGGCGCTGCGGCTGTCGCGCCTGCTCGCCGACCTCAGTGCCGACCCGGACCGGTCGATCGACGCCGTCTCCGTGCTGGGACGGCAGGAGCTTGCTCGGATCGCGGCCTGGAACGCCACGGAACACCACGTACCCGACGTGACCCTCACCGAGCTGCTGGAGCGCCGCATGAGCGCCGACCCGGACGCGGAGGCGGTGGTGTTCGGCGGCGAGCGGCTCACCTACGCCGAGCTGGACCGGCGTTCCGCGCGGCTCGCGACCGCGCTCCGGGCACGGGGCGCCTGCCAGGAGGAGATCGTCGCGGTGTCGCTCCCCCGGTCGGTCGAGCTGGTGGTCGCGCTGGTCGGGGTGCTCCGCTCCGGCGCGGCCTACCTGCCGCTGGAGCCGGGGCTGCCCGACGGCAGGCGGGCGGCGATGCTCACCGACGCGAAGCCCGTGCTGGTCCTCGACACCGGGTCGTACGCGGAGCTGATGTCCGCCGAGGACGGTCGGTTCGCCGCCGCCGACCTGCGGCCGGGCAACCCGGCGTACCTCATCTTCACGTCCGGCACCACGGGCCGTCCCAAGGGCGTGCTGGTCGACCACCGGGCCATCGTCAACCGCCTGTCGTGGATGTCGCACAAGTTCGGCCTGCGCGCCGACGACCGCGTGCTGCAGAAGACGCCCGCGGGTTTCGACGTGTCGGTGTGGGAGTTCTTCTGGCCGCTCGTGGAGGGCGCCACGGTCGTGGTGGCGGCCCCCGACGGGCACCGCGATCCGCACTACCTGGCCACCACCATGCGCACCGAACGGATCACGACCGTCCACTTCGTACCCTCCATGCTCCGTGCGTTCGTCGCGGAGCTGCCCGCCGAGTACCCGCCGCGACACCTCCGCCGCGTGATCTGCAGCGGCGAGGCGCTCACCCCGGACCTCGTGCGGGACTACCGCAGGCTGCTGGCGACCCCGCTGTACAACCTCTACGGGCCGACGGAGGCGGCGGTGGACGTGACGAGCTGGGACTGCGTCGACGACGACACGGCGGTCACGGTGCCGATCGGCGGCCCGGTGTGGAACACGCGGCTGCGTGTCCTCGACGCGCGGCTGGCGCCGGTGCCGGTCCGGGTCCCCGGCGAGCTCTACCTCGCCGGGGTGCAGCTCGCCCGTGGCTACCACCGCAACCCGGGCCTGAGCGCCGAGCGGTTCGTCGCGGACCCGTTCGGACCGCCCGGCGCGCGGATGTACCGGACCGGCGACCGGGTCCGGTGGACGGCGGACGGGCACCTGCAGTATCTGGGCCGGGGCGACGACCAGGTGAAGGTGCGCGGCGTCCGGATCGAGCTGGACGAGATCAGCGCCGCACTGGCCACCCACCCGGCCGTGGAGCGTGCGGCGGCGTCGGTGTACCGACCGGAGTCCGGGGACGAGCGGATCGTCGCGTACGTGGTGCCCGACGGCACGGCGGCGCCCGGCGTCCGCACGCTCGCCTCGGCGGACGCCGGCGGTGCGCTGGGCGGCATGCCGAGGCACCCGCTGCCCAACGGACGGCTGGTGCTCGGCCGCAACAACGCCGAGATCGACTTCCTGTACCAGGAGATCTTCGAACGCCAGGAGTACCTGCGGCACGGCGTGACGGTGCCCGCCGGGGCGGTCGTGGTCGACGTCGGCGCACACGTCGGCATGTTCAGCCTGTTCGCCGCCACCCGGGCGCCGGAGGTGACGGTGTACGCGTTCGAGCCGATTCCGGAGCTGTACCGCGAGCTGACCCTCAACACCGCCCTGAACGAGGTGACCGCGCACACCTTCGCCTGCGGGCTGTCCGACCACGCGGGCACGGCGGAGTTCGTCTACTACCCGCAGTTCTCCATGCTGTCCGGGCAGTTCGACGACGTCGACGAGGCAGGGGCGCTGGCAGGCAGCCAGATCAGGCGGCTCACCGACGGCCTCGAGGACCTGCCCAACCTCACCGGCGCACTGGAGGTCCTGGTGTCCCAACGACTCCAGGAACGCCAGGACATCACCTGTGAGCTCCGCACCCTGTCGTCGGTCATCGACGAGCACGGCATCGAGCGCGTCGACCTGCTGAAGGTCGACGCGGAAAAGAGCGAGCTGGAGGTGCTGCTCGGGATCCGCGACGAGCACTGGCCGCGCATCCACCAGGTCGTCGTCGAGGTGCACGACAGCGGCGACCGGCTGGCGCGGGTGCTCGCGATCCTGTCCGGGCACGGCCTGACCACCGTGACGGAGACCGCGGGCATGCTCGCCGACAGCGGGCTGGTGAACGTCTTCGCGGTCCGCCCCGGCTCGGTCACGCGGCCCGCCGTCCCTCCGGAGGACGAGCGGCTGTTCGACCCGGACCGGCTCACCGCCGCACTGCGTGCCAGGGCCGAGGACCTGCTCATCCCGGCCATGGTGCCCACCGACTACCTGTACCTGGACACGTTGCCCATCTCGCGCAACGGCAAGCTCGACCGCGGCCTGCTGCCCGCACCCGGCCGAAGGGCGACGTCGTCCGGCAGGGCCCCGACCAACCCGCAGGAGGCGAGGTTGGCCGAGCTCGTCGCCCGCACCCTCGGGGTGGACAAGGTCGGTGTCGACGCGAACTTCTTCGAGCTGGGCGGGCACTCGCTGCTCGCGGCCCGGCTCGTCGGCCTCGTCAAGGAGTCACTCGGCGTCGAGCTGGGCGTCGGCGCGGTCTTCCAGGCCCCCACCGTCGCCGAGCTGAGCGACCTGATCGGGCACGGCGGCGCCGGTGAGGCGCTCGACGTGCTGCTGCCCATCAGAACCGGCGGTGACGGGCAGGCGATCTTCTTCCTGCACCCGGGAATCGGCCTCGGCTGGTGCTACTTCGGCTTCGGGCGGTACCTGCGCGGCCAGTCGCTCTACGCGATCCAGTCCAGGGCGGTGACCGGTCTGGACAACATGGCGGCGACCATCCCCGAGATGGCGGCGGACTACCTGGCGCAGGTGCGTGCCGTCCAGCCCTCGGGACCGTACCGGTTCGTCGGCTGGTCGTTCGGCGGCAACATCGCCCACGCGATGGCCACCACGGTCGAGGCCCAGGGCGAGGAGGTCGAGCTGCTCGCGATGCTGGACGCGTACCCCTACGCCGGCACCCCGCCCGCCATCGCCAACCCGGTGGTGGCCGAGGTGAACCCCCTCCACCTCGCGCTGGTGCGGCAGTGTTTCCCGGAGATGGCGGCGGCGGACACCATCGACGAGGAACGGCTGCGGCTGCTGGCGGGCATCCTCACCAGGCACCAGTGGATGGCCAGCCACTACGAGCCTGGCGTGCACCGGGGCGACATCCTCCACTTCCAGGCCGACGGGCACCCCGACGAGTGGCGGCTCAACCCGAACGCCTGGCGGGACTTCACCTCCGGTGGGGTGCGCACCTACCCGATGGGGGTCAGCCACTTCGACCTGCTGACCGCGGACTCGCTGACCCGGATCGCCTCGGGCATCGAGGCCGAGCTGAAGCGGCCGGTATGACGTTCGTCAGGCTGTTCGAGGCGCAGGTGGCACGCACCCCGGACCTGGTCGCCGTGGAGTGCCGGGGCGAGTCGCTCACCTACCGGCAGCTGAATCGGCGGGCCAACGGGCTCGCCCACCACCTGGTCGAGGTCGGTGTGCGTGCCGAGACGGTGGTCGGGCTGGTGCTGCCGCGTTCCGCCGAGCTGGTCGTCGCGGCGCTGGCGGTGATGAAGGCGGGTGGGACGTACCTGCCGATCGACCGGGAGCACCCCCGGGACCGAATCTCCCACATCCTCGGCGACGCGGCCCCCTCGGTCGTGGTCACCACCAGCGACTCGCGGCTTCGCCTCGAGGCCGTCGAACGGGTGCACCTCGACGAGCTGACCGGGCTGAGCGGCGACGACCTGCCCGTCGAGCCGGCCCCCGACGCCGCCGCGTACGTGATGTACACGTCGGGCTCGACCGGCAGGCCCAAGGGCGTCGCCGTACCGCACCGCGCGCTGGAGAACTTCCTGCTCGGCATGCGGGACGAGCTGGGCATCGGGGTCGGCGACCGGCTGCTGGCCGTCACGACCGTGGCGTTCGACATCTCCGGGCTGGAGCTGTACCTCCCGCTGATCACCGGGGCGGCGGTCGTGGTGGCGGGGGAGGAGCAGCCGCGGGATCCCGACGAGCTGGCCCGGCTGGTCGTGGACCGCGGCGTCACCGTGCTCCAGGCGACGCCCGCGCTGTGGCAGATGGTCCTCGACGGCGAGCGGGACGCGGCGTTCCGGGACGTGCTGGTCCTGGTGGGTGGCGAGGCACTGCCGTCCACGCTCGCGGACGTGCTGAAGGTGACGTCGGCCCGCGTGGTCAACCTGTACGGGCCGACCGAGACCACGATCTGGTCCACGAGGGAGTGGCTGGGGGAGGCCACCGATCCGTCGGCCATCGGCCACGCGATCCGCAACACCCGCCTGCACGTGCTCGACGGGCGCCTGTCCACCGTGCGGGACGGGACCGAGGGCGAGCTCTACATCGCCGGGGACGGCGTGGCCAGGGGGTACGTCGGACAGCCCGCGCTCACCGCGGGCCGGTTCGTGGCCGACCCTTTCGGGCCGCCCGGTTCACGCATGTACCGAACCGGTGACCTCGTGCGCCGTGCACCCGACGGGGCGCTGCACTTCCTCGGTCGCACGGACCACCAGGTCAAGATCCGCGGGTTCCGCATCGAGCTGGGCGAGGTCGAGTCGGTGCTCGCGGCGGTGCCGTCGGTCGCGCGGGCGGTGGTGGTCGCCAGGCGGCTCACGGACAGCGACGCCAGGCTCGTCGCCTACGTGACCGCGAACCCCGGCGAGGAACTGCCCACCGCCCGGCAGCTGACCCGGTACTGCCAGCGGCGGCTGCCTGCCTACATGGTCCCGTCGGCGTTCGTGGCGGTCGCGAGCTTCCCGTTGACCGCCAACGGCAAGCTCGACCGCGCCGCCCTCCCGGAACCGACCTGGGGAGCCGAGGCGACCGGAAGACTGCCACGAACCGCGGGGGAGACAGCCCTGTGCCGCCTGTTCGCGGAGCTGCTCCACGTGGACTTCGTGAGCGTCGCCGACGACTTCTTCGACAGGGGCGGGCATTCCCTGCTCGGGGCGCAGCTGCTCGGCAGGCTCCGCGCCGAGTTCGGCCTGACGCTGTCGATGGCCGACCTGTTCCGCGACCCGACGGTCGCGGCCCTCGCCGCACGGCTGCCGGTGGTCGGCGACGACACGCTCGACCCCGCGAGGATCGAGGCGACGCTGAAGGAACACGAGCTGGTGGCCGACGCCGTCGTCACGGCCGGTGTCGAGGCGCACGTCGTCCCGGTGCCCGGCTACGCGGCCCGGCTCGACACAGCTCGTCACCGGCTCGACGAATGGCGCGAGATCCACGAGACCCACTACGCGGGCGCGGCGTCGGCGGACCTGGACGAGGACTTCTCCATCTGGCGGAGCAGCTACGACGGCAGCCCTATCCCCGTCGAGGAGATGCGGGAGTGGCGGGACGCGACGGTGGGCCGGATCCGCGCCATGCGACCGCGCCGGGTGCTCGAGATCGGCGTCGGCAACGGCCTGCTGCTGTCGCGGCTGGCCGACGAGACCGAGGTCTACTGGGGCACGGACCTGTCCGCGGAGGTCATCCGCCGGCTGGCCGCCGACGTGGCCCGCCACCCCGGCAGAGGGGACAGGGTCACGCTGCTCGACCGCTCCGCCGACGACTTCACCGGCATCCCGGCGGGCTTCTTCGACCTCGTCGTGCTCAACTCGGTCGTGCAGTACTTCCCGTCAGCGCGGTACTGCCTGGAGGTGTTCGGCAAGGCTGCCGGCGCGCTGACGAGAACAGGCGCGCTCTTCGTCGGCGACGTCCGCAACCTGGGGCTCCTGGAGTGCTTCCACGCCGGGGTGGCAGCCGCCCGGTCCATCCCGGTCGAACAGAGCCTCGCGCTCGAACGGGAGCTGCTCGTCGATCCCGCCTTCTTCGCCGCCTACACGCGGTCGGACGACGCCTTCCACTCGGCGACGATCCGACTCAAGCCGGGTGCCGCGCGCAACGAGCTGACCCGCTACCGCTACGACGTCGTGTTGACGAAGGAACCGCGTCCCGACACGCCCGACGTTCCGGTGGCCGAATGGGGCACGGACTTCGCCGACGCGACAGATCTGCTGCGGTGGGCGAGGAACCGCGCCGCGTGCCGCTTCCTGGCCTCCGGGATTCCCAACACCCGCCTCGCACCGGACCTGGCCGCCCGCTACCCGGACAGGCCCGCCGTGGCCGGACTCGACCCGCAACAGCTGGTGGACGCCGGGACCGCGGCCGGTTACCGCGTCCGCGTCCGGTGGTCCCGTGACGCGGAGAAGTTCGACGCCTACTGGGCAACCGGCCCGGCCACCGTGCCCGGCGACGCGCCTGCTCCAGGGGCTGCCGAGGACGACCTGTCCGGGTACTTCAACGATCCCGTGGCCGACGGGCACGCCGGCGCCCTCGGCGAGGTGCTGCGGCGACACCTCGCCGCGGCAGGCGTCGGGCTACCGCACAGCCTGACCGTCGCGGGCTCGACCGCCGACCAGTGACAGGGGGCCGGGTCACGACAGCGGACCGGCAGGAACAGGACGACTCGGAAGGGTGCCCCGACCAGGAATACAGACTGTGCACTGATCATCCGTTCGTCGTACGGGAGCGCTTCCGTGCACCTTGAGTTCGCCGTACTCGGAGCGCTGGCGACCCGGAGATGTCGGTACGGCACTCGATCTCACTGTCCTATGCGAACCTGCCGGAGGCGGCGCGCACCTTGTTCAGACTGCTCGGATGGCTGTCGTCGCGGCGGTTCTCCACGCGGACGGTCGCGACGCTCGCCGGCACGACACCCGCCGCGACGGGCGGCCTGCTGGAGAAACTGGCCGGCGCCGGCCTACTCCAACGCAGACCGGGCGGGCTCTACGAGCTGCACTCCCTGTTCCAGGAGTTCGCGGTGGAGGCGGACGACGAGGACTGAGCCGTGCCACGGGGAAGTCGTTCGACCGCTGCTGTGTCACGGTTGAACACTCCTCGGACGCAGGTCGGTCCAGTGCTCGTCGACGTAGTCGATGCACGCCTGACGGGTGTCGTCGCCGTGCACGACGGTCCACCCCGCCGGAACCTCGGCGAACGTCGGCCACAGCGAATGCTGGTTCTCGTGGTTCACCAGCACGAAGTAGCGCTCGTCGTCGTCTTCGAAGGGGTTTGTCACAACTTGCTCCTGACTTCTGCGGGGGAGGTCACGCACGCCGAAGGTTGCCACGGGTGAACCTACCGGCATTCCCGGCGGTTCCGGTCGTGGCGGCGGTCAGGCGGTGTGGTGCTCACGCTGCTCCAGCTGCTCGGCGAAGTCGCGCCACACCTGTGCCTGCACGCGGGCGAGCACCGCGATCAGGCTCGTGCAGTGCAAGGGGGCGTTGCGGATCACGCCGGCATCCTGAGGCGTGGCCAGGTGGGTGTCGAGCCAGCGGAGCAGATCCCGCCCGGCGTCGGAGAAACGCAGCGACGGGTCCTTCTTCAGGTTCTGCAGGATCGAACCGGTGTCACTGTCGACGACCACCGGCGTCGAGCCTCCCCGGCGCGGCGTCTGGTCTTCCGGCGCCCGGTCTTCCTGTGCCTTCCTGCCGCGGGCGGGCACGGGATCCTCACCCCGCCGCAACCGGGCGCGGACATCGTGCGCGGTGGCCATGGACACGCCCGCCGCGCCGGCGATCTCCCGTATCGACGCGTCAGGACGTGCCCGGATCACCTGTGCCGCCCGCGTGCGCCCCTCGGCGATGTCCAGTGGCCGCACCTTGCCGTCCCGGCCGATCCGGCCGGCGGGGTCCGACGTCCGGTCGGGGGCGACACGGCCGCGGATGGCGGCGACGGTCTTCGCGGACAGCCCGGTGCACGCGGCGATCGACCGATCGGACCACTGTGGACACACGGCCGTGATCCGCTCGGCCGCCGCCTTGCGGTCCCGCAGGGACAGCGGCAGTCCGTTGCGGACGTTGCACTCGACGGCGAGCGCGAAGGTGAGCTCCTCGCTCTCGTCGCTGAACTGCACCTCGATCGTGTCGTCGCCACGCAGCTCCGCGGCACGCAGCCGGTGCATCCCGTCGATCACCCGCATGGTCGACCGGTGCACGACGATGGGCGGCAGGGGCTCCTCGACCTCGGCCAGTGCGCGAACGTGGTCGAGGTCCTCACCGCCGAGCCGGGGCGAGTCGGCGGCGTGCAGGCCGGCGATCCGCACCCGCACCGAGGTGGTCCGGTCGATCGAGGCCAGCAGGTTCGCCTGTTCTCGCGGCAGGGCAGGGCGAGTGGTCATCTCGGACCCGCGGCGGGCTGCGGTGCGGGTCTGCGCGTGTCCATCCGGGACCAGTCCTCGATGAGCATCTCGTTGCCCTCCAGCTGCGCGGGTGACCTCGTTCATCCCGCGGTCAGTCTTGCCGACAGCGGATAACAGGCAGATGACTCGGCGATTACACCGCACCTGCCCCGAGTTCACACGGATCCGATCGTCCTTTAAGGACGAAGGGGATGTCGCGGGCCGGTGTTCAACCGGATCCGGAAACCGGTTGAACATCCAGCGGAAATACAGGAATCGGCCGCGACCTGGCCAGAATGCCCGACGCGGCCCCGAGAACCGGCCCGCGGCGCGTCACCCTCCGCGCAGGAGCGTTGACGCACGGAACGCGCGCCGTTAACTTTCACGCGGAACTCGGTACGTTTGCCGAGCGCGTGCTGGTCCGCCCAACATTCGCAGGTGGTTCGTGTTCGACGTCGTCGTTGTCGGAGGCAGATGCGCCGGTGCACCCGTCGCCATGCTCGCCGCGAAGGCCGGACTTCGTGTACTTCTGCTCGATCGCGCCAGGTTTCCGAGCGACACCGTCTCGACGCACCTGATCCACCAGCCGGGCGTCGCGCTGCTCGCGCGCTGGGGAGTCCTCGACGCCGTGGTGGCGACGGGGTGCCCGCCGATCGAGTCCGCCGGTTACCGCCTCGCGGGCACCACGTTGCGCGGCAGGTCCGAGGCGGTGGACGGCCAGGCGGCGGCGTACGCGCCGCGCCGGTACCTGCTGGACGAGATCCTCGCCGACGCGGCGGTCTCGGCGGGCGCCGAGTTCGTCGACCGCTCGACCGTCGTCGGTCTGCTGCGCGACGAGGACGGCGCCGTACGCGGTGTCCGTTACCGCCGCGGCGACGCGCTCGTGGAGGCGTCCGCCTCGCTGGTCGTCGGAGCGGACGGGATGCGGTCGACGGTGGCGCGCCTCGCGGGGGCGCCGACGGTCGTCGAGGATCCGACGATGACCTGTGTCTACTACGCGTACTGGCGGGGACTGCCCGCCGAGTTCGCCCTGTACGAGGAGCCCGGCAGGTTCGTCGGCACCATTCCGACCAACGACGGCCTCACCGTCGTGGCCGCGTACTTCCCGCAGGTGGACTTCCCGAAGGTGCGCAGGGACGCGCGTGCCGCGTACGTGACGAACATAGGCGACACGGTGCCCGGGCTGGCCGCGGTGCGCGTCGACGACGAGCGGTTCGACCGGCTGCACGGCTTCGGCGCGCAGCGGAACTTCTTCCGGCAGGCCGCGGGGCGAGGTTGGGTGCTCACCGGGGATGCCGCGCACCACAAGGACTCCATCACCGCCAGGGGCATCTCGGACGCCTTCGTCCAGGCGGAGCTGCTGGCCCGGCAGGTGCTCCCCGCGGTGACCGACCCCCGCGCACTGCGGGACTCCCTCGCCGCGTACGCGGAACTGCGGGACGACGCACTCGCCGAGTCCTACTACACCACGCTTTCGGTGGCACGGCTGGAGGTGCGGGACGACCGGGTGGAGTTGCTCCGCGGCATCAGCGGTGACCAGCGCATGGTCGACCAGTACTTCTCCGTGGTGTCCGGGGCCCGGTCGGTCGAGGACGTCTTCGCGCGACACGTGCCGATGCTGTCCCCACTCCACTGACGTCCCTCGCCGATCCTGGAGGAAACCCGTGCGGCTGGCCGACATCTACCTCGACTCGATCGGCGTGCACCTGCCGACACCGGTCGAGGTCCGGGACGCGGTGGCCGACGGGCACTACGAGGCCGAGCTGATGGCCGAGACGGGCTTCACGCGCACGTATGTCGGCGCCGGGGTCTCGGCGCTGGACATGGCGGTGGCGGCGGGCAGACAGGCGATGGCGCGCGCCTCCGTCGACCGCGCCTCCGTCGGCTACCTCGTGCACGGCGGGGCGTACTACCAGGGCCCGCCAGGATGGTCGGCCACCGGTTATCTGATGCGCGGGATCGGCCTCGGGCAGGCGCCTTCCGTGCAGGTCGCCCAGGAGTGCAACGGGATGTTGACCGGTCTGGAGCTCGCGATCGGACAGCTCACCGGTGCCGCGGAGCGGGAAGCCGTGCTGGTGACGTCGGCGGCGAACTACGCGACGCCCCTGGTCGACCGCTGGCACCAGGCAGGCCCGCAGAGTGTGCTCAGTGACGGCGCGGCCGCGATGGTCGTCACCAGGAAGCACGGCTTCGCCGAGGTCCTGTCGGTGAACTCGCGGACGATGCCGGAGGTCGAGGGTTGGGCCCGCGGCACCGCGACGCTCATGCCGCCCACGGCGACCGACGACTGGTCGCTCGACCTCGTGCGGCGCGCCGTGGACCACTCGCAGGCGACCGGTGTGCCCATGCAGGACTGGCTGGACGACCTCGCGGACCACTGCCGCTCGCTGGCGTCGAGGTCGCTGGCCGACGCCAAGCTCGAGATCTCCGACATCCGGCGGCTGATCACCTTCCACACGGCGCGGTACGCCTACGAGGAGTCGATCGGTGACACGCTCGGTGTCCCGGTCGAACGGTCCAACTGGGAGGTCGGCCGCTCGGTCGGCCACATCGGCCCGTGCGACCACGTCGTCTCGCTGGAGTTGTTGCTCGGGGCGGGCGAACTCCGACCCGGTGACCACGTCCTGTTGGTGTCGTGGGGATCCGGCATGACCGCCACGACCGCCGTGCTGCGGATCCTCGAGCTGCCGTCGTGGACCGAGGGCACGGAGGTCCCGGCATGACACCGTCGTCACTGGCCGGCGCGGCGCTGACGCCGCACCCCGGTCGCCGCATCGACGAGATCGTCGCGAGGCGTGCCGAGGAGCGACCGCACCTGACGGCGGTCCGGTGCGGCGACGAGACGGTGTCCTACCGGGAGCTGGTCGACCGTGCCGACCGGATCGCGGCGACGCTGACGGCGGCGGGCATCGGCCCGTCGGACGTCGTGGCCGTACAGCTGCCCCGTGACATCGACATGGTCTGCGTGGTGCTCGGAGTGCTGCGGGCCGGTGCGATCTACACACTGATGCCGCTGGACTGGCCGGTGGACCGCCGCCGGGACGTCCTGGCACGAACCGGGAGCAGGCTGTGCGTGACCCGGCCCGACGACCGGTTCGACGCGGCGACGCCCATGACGAGCCCCCGCCTGCTGCACGCCGCCCCGCTCGACGCCCTCCCCCGGGCGGACGGCCACGAGCTGGGCGATCTGCGGGACGCGTGCTGCGTGTTCTTCACCTCCGGCAGCACGGGACAGCCGAAGAGCGCGGTCGCCCCGCACCTGGGCGTCATCCGCGTCGTGTTCGACCCGGTCCTGCGGTTCGACCGGGAGACCGTGATGCTGCAGGCGCATTCCCCGGCCTGGGACACGTTCGCGCTGGAGCTGTGGGGGCCGCTGCTGCACGGCGGCGTCACCGTCCTGTCGGAGAGCACCTACTTCTCCCACGACGACCTCCGCGCCGCCGTGCGGCTCGGCGTGAACACGGTGTTCCTGACCCCCACCGTCTTCGACGACGCGGTCACCGGGGAACCGGACTGCCTCGCGGGCCTGGACACCGTGGTGCTCGGCGGTGAGCGGGTCTCCCCGGCACACCTCAAGGCCTACCTCGACCGGTATCCCGGGGCCACGGTGTTCAACATCTACGGCCCGGTCGAGGCCACCATCTGCGTCACCGTCCACCACGTCACGCCGGACGACGACTTCGGCCGGGACCTGCCCGTCGGGCGCCCGGTGCCTGCGACGAGCGTCCACGTCGTCGACGCGTCACTCGTGCCCGTCGCGTCGGGCGAGGTCGGTGAGATCGTGGTGGCCGGCGACGGGATCGCCCTCGGCTACCTGGGAGACCCGGCCGAGACGGCCACCCGGTTCGCGGTGGCACCCCTCGGCGAGCACGGCGCGGACGTCCGGGTCTACCGGACCGGCGACTACGGCCGGATCGACGCGCACGGGCGGTTGTGCTTCGAGGGGCGGCGCGACCGGCAGGTGAAGATCCTCGGCCTGCGGGTCGAACCACGCGAGGTGGAACTCGCCGCGATGGCGCTCGACGGGGTGACCTCGGCACTCGCCGTGCCTGTGCCGCCCGAGGCGCCGGACATGCTCGGACTGGTCTACACGGCGCCGGACGGCACCGGACCCGAGGTCGTCCGACAGGCCGTCGGAGCCGCGCTGCCCGGTCCGTTCGTGCCGAAGGTCATCCGACGGGTCGACACGCTTCCCCGCAACGCCAACGGGAAGGCCGACCTCCCCGCGGTCGCCGCCCTGCTGTCCACTGTGGCGGAGCGGGCGCCGGTCCGCGTGACCCCGCTCACGACGGTGCTCGCCGAGCTGACGAAGCTGACGGGGCGGGAGGCGACCGAGGACTCGGACGTGATCGACCTGGGGCTCACCTCGATCACCGCGCTCAAGCTCATCGGCAGGATCAACGCCGTCCACGGCGTCCGCGTGCCGATGCGGGTGGTGTTCCGCGGCAGGACCCCCGCCGCCGTCGCCGAGTGGATCGCCGGGAGATGACGGCCACGGGAGGATGGATCGACTGGGCGGACGGCGAGTCGCGGCTGTCCACGCTGCGGGACTGGGGCTACCGCGAGACGTCGCGGCCCGTTCGTGCCGACGGCGCCGCACTGGAGGGTCGCTGGCTGGTCGTGGTGCCCGCCGACTGCCACGACGACACGGTGTCCGCGTGTGTGGCCGGGCTGGCCGGTCGTGGCGCCGAGGTCGAACCGGTGGTGCTGGCGGCGGACATGTCCCGCACCGGCCTGGCCGCCCGGCTGCGCGGCGCGGCGGCAGGGGTCGTGTCGTTGCTGGGACTCGACGCCCGGTGCAACCCCGAGGGTCTGACCCCGGGCTGCGCGGCGACCGTCACCCTCGTGCAGGCGCTGGCGGACAACGGGAGCCGGAGGCCGCTGTGGAGCGTGACCCGCGACCAGCCGCACCTGCGCGGCCTGCTGCGGGTGGCGGCGCACGAGTACCCCGCGTTCTGGGGCGGGATCGTCGAGGTGACCGACCCCCCGGACTGGGACCTGGTGGCCGCGGCCCTCGGCAACGACACCGGCGAGGACCAGCTCGTGGTGCGGTCCGGCGGACTGTGGGCGCGGCGGCTCGTCCGGGCCGGGACCGCCGGTGCCACGGGCCGGTCGTGGGCCGAGGACGGCACCGTGCTGGTCACCGGCGGCACCGGGCGTCTCGGCGCCGCCGTCGCTCGCCGGCTCGCCGAGCGGGGCCTGCGGCGGCTGCTGCTGGTCAACCGCGGTGGCCTGGGGACGCCGCGCGCACGGGAGATCACCGAGGAGCTGACCGGCCTCGGCGCACACGTGTCGGTGGTCGCCTGCGACGTGACCGACCGTGCGGCCCTGGCCGGTCTCCTCGCGACGATCCCGGCCGCACATCCGCTGACCGCCGTGGTGCACGCGGCGGCCGTCCGGCAGCAGGCCCGCCTCGACGACGTCACGGTCCGCGAGCTGGACGTGGTGTTCCAGCCCAAGGCCGCGGCCGCCTGGCACCTGCACGACCTGACCCGCGCGGGCGACCTCCGGGGCTTCGTGCTGTTCTCCTCGCTGGCAGGCGTGTGCGGCACGCGCGGCCAGGCCGGCCACGCCGCGGCCGACGAGTCGCTTCGTGCGCTGGCCGAACACCGGCGCGGCCTGGGCCTGCCGGTCGTCGCGATCGCGTCGGGGCCGTGGGCGCTGTCCGGCGCGGAGGGCAGGGCGGCCTCGCTGCGTGTCCTGCGCCGCACCGGAACCCGGCCGATGCCACCGGACCGCGCGACCGAGGGTGTCGCCGAGATCCTCGGCCGGGGGGACGGGACGGTCGTACTGGCGGACTTCGACTGGGCGCGAACTGTCCAGCTCGCGCCCGCGGACCCGATGTTCGCCGACCTCCCCGAGGTCGCCGGGCTCGGGAGCCGGGCGGACGACACCACCCAGGCCGCGCTCGTGACGGGCATGTCCGACGGACAACGGCGTCGCGTGCTGCGCGACCTGGTGTGCGGCCACGTCGCCGCCGTGCTCGGGGACGTGGACGCGGGGGCCGTCGAGGTGCACAGGCCCTTCCGCGAGCTGGGGATCGACTCCGCCGGTGCGGTGGAGCTCCGCGACCGGCTGGCCGCGAGCGGTTTCGCCGTGCCCACGTCCGTCGCGTTCGACCACCCGTCCCCGGCGGCGCTCGTCGACCACCTGCTGGAACGGGTCCCGCCGCCCGGCGGCCCGAACGAGCCCCGCCGGACAGCGGAGGAGACGGCCGAGCCGGTCGCGATCGTGGGCATGGCCTGCCGGTTCCCCGGCGGCGTGTCCTCCCCGGCGGACCTGTGGCAGCTGGTCGCGGACGGCAGGGACGTGGTGTCCCCGTTCCCGGAGGACCGCGGCTGGGACCTCGACCGCGTCCACCACCCGGACCCGGCGCACGTGGGCACGAGCTACGTGCGGCACGGCGGCTTCCTGACCGACGTCGCGGGTTTCGACGCCGAGTTCTTCGGCATCTCGCCGAGGGAAGCACTGGCCATGGACCCGCAGCAACGCCTGCTGCTCGAGGTGTCGTGGGAGGCCGTCGAGCGCGCGGGTGTCGACCCGCTCTCGCTGCGCGGCAGCGACACCGGTGTGTGGGTCGGCGGGTTTCCCCAGCTGTCGCAGGAGCTCGACGGCACGGACGGGCACGCGCTGACCGGTTCGCTCGGCTGCATGCTCTCCGGCCGCCTGGCCTACGCGCTGGGGCTCGAAGGACCGGCGGTGTCGGTGGACACGGCGTGTTCCTCCTCGTTGGTCGCGCTGCACCTCGCGAGTCGGGCGTTGCGTGCGGGGGAGTGCTCCCTCGCCCTGGCCGGTGGGGTGACGGTGATGACCTCCCCGGCGATGTTCCTGGAGTTCAGCAGGCAACGCGGGCTGGCCCCGGACGGGCGGTGCAAGTCCTTCGCCGCCGCGGCGGACGGCGCGGGCTGGGCCGAGGGCGTCGGGGTACTGGCGCTGGCCAGACTGTCGGACGCGCACCGGCACGGCTACCCCGTGCTCGCGGTCGTCCGGGGCAGCGCGGTCAACCAGGACGGCGCGTCCAACGGTGTGACCGCGCCGAACGGCACGGCACAGCAACGCGTGATCCGGCAGGCGCTCGCGAACGCGCGACTGTCCGCGGCGGACGTCGAGGTCGTGGAGGCACACGGGACCGGGACGACGCTCGGCGACTCGGTCGAGGCGCAGGCGCTGCTGGCCACCTACGGGCAGGACCGGTCGGCGCCGCTCTTCCTCGGCTCCCTGAAGTCGAACATCGGCCACACCCAGGCGGCCGCTGGTGTCGCCGGGGTGATGAAGATGGTGGAGGCGCTCAACCGAGGTGTGCTGCCGAGGACGTTGCACGTCGACGAGCCGACACCGCACGTCGACTGGACGGCGGGCGCGGTCGAACTGCTCGGCGAGGCACGTGCGTGGCCGGAGCTGGACCGGCCCCGCCGCGCGGGTGTCTCGGCGTTCGGCATCAGCGGCACCAACGCCCACGTGATCCTCGAGCAGCCGCCGACGCGGGTGGAACGACCGCGGTCGGGCGAGGCGTTGCCGGTGACGCCGGTCGTCCTGTCCGGACGGTCCGGGGACGCCGTGGCGGCACAGGCCGCCCAGGTGCGGGCACTGCTCGCGAACCCCGAGGTGGCGCCGGCCGACGTGGCGTGGTCGCTCGCCACGACCCGGTCGGTGTTCGACCACCGCGCGGTGGTCGTCGGCGCGGACCGGGCCGACCTGCGCCACCGGCTCGACGCCCTGATCGCCGGCAGCCCGGTGGACGGGGTGCTGTCCGGCACCGCGGCCGACGGTCGCGTCGGGTTCGTGTTCCCCGGCCAGGGCACGCAGTGGGTCGGCATGGGCAGGCAGCTGTGCGCGACGTTCCCCGTGTTCGCCGGGGCGTTCGACGCCGTGGCCGCCGAACTCGACCGGCACCTCGCCCGTCCGCTGCGGGACGTGGTGTGGGGCGAGGACGAGGACCTGTTGCGGAGCACGGAGTTCAGCCAGCCCGCCGTGTTCGCGCTGGAGACCGCGTTGTTCCGACTACTGGCGTCGTGGGGCGTCCACCCCGAGGCGGTCGCGGGCCATTCGGTCGGTGAGCTGACGGCCGTGCACGTCTCCGGTGCGCTGTCCCTGGCCGACGCGTGCCTGCTCGTCGCCGCACGCGGACGGCTGATGCAGGCGCTCCCGACCACCGGCGCCATGGTGGCGATCGCCGCCACCGAGGCCGAGGTCGCGCCGCTGCTCGTGCCGGGACGCGTCGGGTTGGCCGCGGTGAACGGGCCGTCGGCCGTGGTGGTCTCCGGCGACGAGGACGACGTGGCCGGGATCGCCAGCCGTTTCGCGGAGTCGGGCCGGCGCACGACCCGTCTCGCGGTGTCGCACGCGTTCCACTCGCCGCTCCTCGACGCCGTCGTCGCCGACCTCGCCGAGGTGGGCGCGACCCTGACGGTTACGACACCGGCGATCCCGGTGGTCTCGGGCCTGACCGGTGCGCTGCTGTCACCCGAGGAGCTGGCCGAGCCGGGGTTCTGGGGCAGGCACGCGCGGGAGACCGTGCGCTTCCACGACGCGGTGCGCCGTCTCACCGCACAGGGTGTCACCACGTTCGTCGAGGTCGGCCCGGGCAGCGCGCTCACGACCGCGATCCAGCGGTCGACGGCGGACGCCGTGGCGGTTCCGCTGCTGCGTGCGGACCGCACCGAGCCGACCAGTGTCCTGACGGCGCTCGCGGCGGTCCACACCACCACCGGCGAGGGCGTGCGCTGGCGGACCGTGCTCGGCGGACGCGGCGCCCGACGCGTCGACCTGCCCACGTACCCGTTCCGGCACGAGCGGTACTGGCGGCCCCTGACCGGCGCCGGCCCGCCCGCGCGGCTGGGCATGAACACCCCGGACCACCCGCTGCTCGGCGCGGCGCTGGAGCTGCCCGGGGTGGGTGGCTGGGTGTTCACCGGGCTGCTGTCGCTCGACACCCACCCGTGGCTGGCCGACCACTCGGTCCTGGGTGGCACCCTCCTGCCCGCGACCGCGTTCGCCGACCTCGCGGTGCGGGCCGGCGACCAGGTGGGGTGCACGGCGGTCGAGGAACTGGCCGTCGAACTGCCGCTCGTCCTGCCCGATCGCGGCGCGGTGCGGCTCCAGGTCCTGGTGGGCGCCCCCGACGAGTCCGGCAGACGGTCGATGACCGTGCACTCCCGGCCGGACCACCGGGACGAGGCACTCGACACGGAGTGGACCCGCCATGCCAGTGTGACCCTGGGCCCGTCCGCCGCGTCGCCCGAGCACCTCGAGTGGCCTGCCGACGTGCCCGACATCGACCGCGACGAGGTGTACGAGGACCTCGCGGGCCGCGGGTACCGCTACGGGCCGCACTTCCGAGGGCTTGGTGCCACGCTGCGGCGGGGGGACGACCTGTTCGCCTCCGCCGCCTTGCCGAGCGGTGCCGAGTCCGACGGGTTCGGGCTGCACCCGGCGCTCCTGGACGCGGCACTGCACTGCCTCGTGGGTCCCGGCGGGTTCTTCGGCGACGAGGGGCACGCGTACGTGCCGTTCTCCTGGCACGACGTGGTGCTGCACGCCTCGGGCGCGACGGCGCTGCGGCTGCGGGTGACGCGCACCGGCGCGGAGACCGTGCGCCTGACGGCGACCGACCAGGCAGGCGGGCCCGTGCTGTCGGTCGGCAGGCTGGTGCTGCGCCGGGTCAGCGCGGAGCAGGTCGGCGGGCGGCGGACCGACGCCTTGTTCCGGCTGGACTGGGTTCGGGTCGACCCCACCGGTGACGTGGCCGGCCTGGTGCACCTCGGCGCCGCCGACGGTCCGCAGGCCGCGATCGAGGACGGATCCACCCCGGCGTTCGTCGTGGCGCCGTGCATGTCCGACGAACCCGTGCTCGGCGCCGCGCACGCGGTGACGAACCGCGCGTTGGACCTGGTGCGCGACTTCGTGGCCGGCGAGCAGTCCGTGGACGCGAAGCTCGTACTGGTCACCCGCCGAGCCGTCGCGACACCGGGGGACGGGGTGGACCCGGCCGCCGCGGCGGTCTGGGGACTGGCCCGGTCGGCGCAGACCGAGTACCCGGACCGGATCGTGCTGGTCGACGTGGACGAGCTGTCGCCGTCCGCGGTGCGACGGGCTCTGGCGACGGGCGAGCCGCAGGTGGCGGTGCGGGACGGGGCCCTGCTGGTGCCGCGGCTCGCGGCGGTCGACCCGGCGCAGGCCACGCTGTCGTTGGACGGCACGGTGCTGGTCACCGGCGGCGTAGGCGCTTTGGGTGCCCGGCTCGCCCGGCACCTCGTCACCACACACGGTGTGCGCCACCTCGTGCTGACCGGCCGGCGCGGCGCGGCGACCCCGGGTGCCTCGGAGCTGGTGGACGAGCTGGCCGCCCACGGCGCCGACGTTCGCGTCGAGGCGTGCGACGTCACGGACCGGGCCGGCCTCGCCGCCCTGTTGGCGTCCATTCCGGACCGTGCGCCGCTGTGCGGGGTGTTCCACGTGGCGGGGGTACTCGACGACGGCGTGATCGAGTCGATGACCCGCGAGCGGCTCGCCGCGGTGTTGGGCCCCAAGGTGGACGGCGCCTGGCACCTGCACGAGCTGACCAGGGAGCTGCCGCTCTCGGCCTTCGTGCTGTTCTCGTCAATGGCGGCGACGCTCGGTACCGCGGGGCAGGGCAACTACGCGGCGGCCAACGCCTTCCTCGACGGCCTCGCCGAGTACCGGCGTGCACTCGGGTTGCCCGGCCTGTCGCTCGGCTGGGGAATGTGGGAACAGACCGACGGCATGGCCGACCGCCTGACGAGCACCGACCGCGCCCGACTGCGCCGGAGCGGGATCGCCGGCATGACACCGGCACGTGCGCTGACGCTGTTCGATCACGCGGTGACTTCGCACCACGCCGTGGTCATGCCTGCCGAGCTGGACTGGGCCGGCCTCCGCGAGCTGGGGGCCTCGGGCGCGGTGCCCCCGGTGCTGCGGGGACTGGTTCGCAACCGGCCTCGGCCGGTCAGCGCCACCTCGTCCTCTGGCGCGGACCTGCGGGCGCGGTTGGCGTCACTGCCCGCCGCCGAGCGGGAACGGTCGCTGGTGGGGCTGGTGCGGGAACAGGCCGCGGGGGTGCTCGGGCACGCGACGGGTGACACGCTCGCCGTCGACCGGGGTTTCCTGGAGCTGGGTTTCGACTCCCTGACCGCGATCGAGCTGCGTGGTCGGCTGAACGCGGTGACGGGGTTGCGTCTTCCCGCGACGCTGCTGTTCGACCTGCCGACGGTGACGGAGCTGGCACGGCACCTGCGGACCGAGCTCGTCGGCGAACGGGACGACGTCGAGCCGACCGCGCCCGTGCCCCGCGCCGACGACGCCATCGCCGTGGTGGGCATGGGATGCCGGCTGCCCGGTGGTGTGTCCTCGCCGCAGGACCTGTGGGACCTGGTTGTCTCGGGAGGTGACGCGGTCGGGCCGTTCCCGTCGGACCGAGGTTGGGCGGACCTGTTCGACCCGGATCCCGACAGCGCGGGGAAGAGCTATGTCCGCGAAGGCGGGTTCCTCGCCGACGCCGCCGGTTTCGACGCGGAGTTCTTCGGTGTGCCGCCGGGGGAGGCCCTGGCGATGGACCCGCGGCAGCGGGTGTTGCTGGAGGTGTGCTGGGAGGCACTCGAACGGGCGGGCATCCCGCCCCTTTCGCTGCGGGGCACACCCGCCGGGGTCTTCGCCGGCGTGATGTCACACCACAGCGGCGGTGCGCCGGACGTGCCTGCGGCCCTGGAGGGTTTCCTCGCGACCGGCACCGCGGGCAGCGTCGTGTCGGGCCGGGTGGCGTACGCGCTGGGACTGGAAGGGCCCGCGGTGTCGGTGGACACGGCGTGCTCGTCGTCGTTGGTCGCCGTTCACCTTGCCGCGCAGGCGTTGCGCAGTGGCGAGTGCTCGCTGGCGTTGGCGGGCGGGGTGACGGTCATGACGACGCCGAGTCCGTTCGTGATGCTGAGCCGCCAGCGCGGACTGGCTCTCGACGGCCGGTGCAGGTCGTTCGCGGCGGACGCGGACGGCACCGGCTGGGGCGAGGGCGCGGGCGTGCTCGTGCTGGAGCGGTTGTCCGATGCGCGGCGCGGTGGCCGTCGGGTGCTGGCGGTGCTGCGTGGGTCGGCGGTGAACCAGGACGGGGCGTCGAGCACTCTGTCGGCTCCGAACGGGCCGTCGCAGCAGCGGGTGATCCGGCAGGCGTTGGCGAACGCGGGGCTTTCCGCGTCCGAGGTGGATGTGGTGGAGGCGCACGGGACGGGTACGCCTCTTGGTGATCCGGTCGAGGCGCAGGCGTTGCTTGCCACCTATGGGCGGGATCGGGTGGCGCCGTTGTGGTTGGGGTCGGTGAAGTCGAACCTCGGGCACACCCAGGCCGCCGCCGGCGTGGCGGGTGTGATCAAGATGGTGATGGCGTTGCGACACGACGTGTTGCCGCCGACGCTGCACGTGGACGAGCCGACACGGCACGTGGACTGGTCGGCCGGGTCCGTTCGGCTGTTGACGGAACGGACGCCATGGCCCGCCGGGGACCGGCCCCGCCGGTTCGGTGTGTCGTCGTTCGGCATCAGCGGCACCAACGCACACGTCATCGTCGAGGAGGGCCACGAGCCCGGTGTCGAGGCACGGCCGGATGCGCCGTCGGTGTGGGTCCTGTCCGCCCGCTCGGCGGAGGCGTTGCGGGCGCAGGCCGAGCGGTTGACGGCCTTCGTGGCCGCGAGCCCAGGGGTGTGCGTGCAGGACGTGGGGCTGTCGTTGGCTACCACGCGGAGCCACTTCGGGCATCGCTTTGCCGTGGCAGGCGATCGGGCCGCGTTGCTGAGGGGCTTGTCCACCGTGAGCGGCAGTTCGCCGAACGCCGCGGCTGACCGCCCGGTGTTCGTGTTCCCGGGTCAGGGTTCGCAGTGGGTGGGTATGGCGGTGGAGTTGTTGGACGTCTACCCGGTGTTTGCCGCGTGGATGGATGAGTGTGCGCGGGCTTTGGCGCCTCATGTGGATTGGTCGTTGTTGGGGGTGGTGTGTGGTGGGGGAGTGTTGGACCGGGTCGAGGTGGTGCAGCCGGTGTTGTGGGCGGTGATGGTGTCGTTGGCGGGGTTGTGGCGGTCGTTTGGTGTGGAGCCTGCGGCGGTGGTGGGGCACAGTCAGGGTGAGGTCGCCGCGGCGGTCGTGGCGGGTGGTCTGTCTCTTGAGGACGGTGCACGCGTGGTCGCGTTGCGGAGCAGGGCGTTGCGTGGTTTGTCGGGTGGGATGGTGTCGGTTCCGTTGTCCGAGCGTGAGGTTGGGGAGTGGCTGACCGGGGATCTGGCGGTGGCGGCGGTGAATGGGCCGGGGTCGGTTGTGGTGTCGGGCGCTGCCGATGCGGTGGTGGAGCTGCTCGATCGGTTGGTGGCGGCGGGTGTGGATGCGCGGCGGATCGCGGTGGACTATGCGGCGCATTCGTCGCAGGTCGACCAGATCCGTGACGAGCTGTTGGTGTCGTTGGCGGAGATCAGGCCGTGTTCGGGTGATGTTCCGTTTGTCTCCACGGTGACCGGTGGGGTGGTGGACACGTCTGTGCTGGATGCTCGGTACTGGTTCGAGAATCTGCGTGAGCCGGTGCGTTTTGTGGAGGCGGTGCGGGTGTTGTTGGCCGACGGGCATCGGACGTTGTTGGAGGTAAGTCCGCATCCGGTGCTGAGTCTGGGGATGCAGCAGACCCTCGACGAAGCAGGCGTCTCGGGGACGCTGTTGGCCACGCTGCGTCGAGACGACGGCGGCCGGCGCCGGATGCTGACCTCGGTGGGACAGGCCTTCGTCGCCGGCGTCGAACTCGACTGGGACGCCGTGTTCGCCGGTAGCGGCGCGAGGCGAGTCGAACTACCCACCTACGCCTTCCAGCACCAACGGTACTGGCTGCCATCCCTCCCCACCCCGTCCCGGGCGACCGGACATCCCTTCCTGGAATCGGCGGTCACGTTGGCCGACGGCGACGGCGCCGTCCTGACCGGGCGACTGT
Source organism: Actinophytocola oryzae (assembly GCF_004364325.1). Classification (GTDB taxonomy): domain Bacteria; phylum Actinomycetota; class Actinomycetes; order Mycobacteriales; family Pseudonocardiaceae; genus Actinophytocola; species Actinophytocola oryzae. The sequence continues at coordinate 152,295 of NZ_SOCP01000007.1, forward strand.
CCCTCGCGACCCACCCCTGGCTGGCCGACCACTCCGTGTTCGGCACCGTGCTGGTGCCGGGATCCGCCATCGTCGAGCTGGCGTGGCAGGCGGGAGCACACGCGGGATGTGCGCACATCGCCGACCTCGTCACAGAAAGACCGTTGGTGCTGCCGGAGAAGGGAACCCTCGAGCTACAGCTACGGGTCGGCCCAGACCGGGACGGACGGCGTGAACTCGGTGTCCACATCAGACCGGACACCGACCACGAACAGGACTGGACACGAGCCGCCACCGCCGTACTCACCGGTCGTCCGAGATCGCCTCACCACGAGCGGACATGGCCGCCGAGTGGGGCCACACCCATCGACGTCGACGACTTCTACGACCGGACTGCCGACCAGGGTCTCCGCTACGGCCCGGCCTTCCGAGGGCTGCGCGCCGCGTGGCGACATGGCGACGACGTGTACGCCGAGGTGGCACTGCCCGACGAGATGACCACCCGGACCGGCGGCTACGGACTGCACCCCGCGCTGCTGGACGCGGCACTCCACGCCGCGAGCCTGTGGTCGCCACTCGACGCCGTGTCCCTTCCCTTCGCCTGGCGCGACCTGTCCCTGGAGTCGGTCGGCGCCACGAACCTCCGCGTCCACGTCACGTCGGCCGACGACGGCGGCGCACGCCTCGAACTGACGGACGAGTCGGGTGGCCCGGTCGCGACCGTGGCGTCCCTGACGTTCCGAGCCGCGTCGAGGGACCAACTGGCCGGCGCCGGCACGGACTCGTTGTTCCGGCTGGGCTGGAAACCCGTGCCACCGGCCGACGCCACGACCCGCGTGGTCGTCACCCGGGACCTCGAGTCACTGCTGGCGGCGGACGACGTGCCCGAGGTCGTGGCCGTGCGCGTCGAGACACTCGGCCGTGACACCGCCGCTGTCCTTGCCGCACTCCAGACCTGGCTCGCGCACGAACGGTGTGCCGGTTCGCGTCTCGTGCTGGTCACCCGCGGCGCGGTCGCGCTCGACGGGGAGTCGCCGGACCTGTCCTGGGCGCCCACATGGGGTCTGGTGCGGTCCGCGCAGGCGGAGCACCCCGGACGGTTCGTGCTCGTGGACACCGACGAGGACACCGTCGACACCCTGACCCGTGCCGTGGGCACCGGCGAGCCGCAGGTCGCCGTCCGCGCCGGCCGGATGTCCGTGCCCCGACTGGAACCCGCGACCCCGGGCACCGGCGGGCAGCGCGTCGACCAGGAGGGCACCGTCCTCATCACGGGCGGTGTCGGCCGGCTCGGCGCCGAGCTGGCCAGGCATCTCGTCACCGTCCACAACGTAGGACACCTGCTGCTCACCGGCCGCCGTGGCATGAGCACCCCCGGCGCGGCGGAACTGGCCGCCGAACTCACCGCGCACGGCGCCGACGTCGACATCGTGTCGTGTGACGTGACCGATCGCGCCGCGCTGGCACGACTCCTGGCGGACGTCCCGGACGAGCACCCGTTGACCGCCGTCGTGCACGCGGCAGGCACCCTCGACGACGGCGTGGTCGAGTCCCTCACCCCGGAACGCCTCGACGCGGTACTGGCGCCCAAGACGTCCGGGGCCTGGCACCTGCACGAGCTGACACGGGACAGGGACCTGTCGGCGTTCGTCCTTTTCTCCTCGATGGCCGCCACGCTCGGCCCCGCGGGCCAGGCCAACTACGCGGCCGCCAACGCCTTCCTCGACGCCCTGGCCCACCACCGGCACGCGCGTGGCCTGCCCGCCCTGTCGTTGGGCTGGGGACTGTGGGACCAGAGCAGCGGCCTCACCGGACACCTCCAGGACACCGACCGCACCCGCCTGCGGCGCACCGGCCTCGCCGGCCTCGCCACCCCCGAGGCCCTGCGCCTGTTCGACACCGCCCTGACCACGTCCGACCCCGTGGTGCTGCCGGCCCGCGTCGACCGCGCCGGCCTGCGCGACCTCGGCGAGGAGGCCCCTGCCGTGCTGCGCGGCCTCGTCCGGACCCGGCCAAGGCACGCGACGGACGCCTCGGCCTCGCTGGTGCGCCGGCTCGCCACGCACACCGAGGCCGAACAGACCCGGCTGCTGCTCACGCTCGTGCGCGAACAGGTGAGCACCGTGCTCGGCCGCGGCGGCCCGGACGGCGTCGAGCCGGCGAAGGCGTTCCGCGAGCTGGGCGTCGACTCGCTGACCGCGGTCGAACTGCGCAACCGGCTCAGCGCCAGCACCGGCCTGCGCCTGCCCGCCACCGTCGTCTTCGACCAGCCGACCCCGGCGGCACTGTCCGAGTTCCTGCGCACGCAGCTCGGCATCGCCGATCCTGCGGAGGAGGACGAGGAACGCCGTGTCCGTGCGGCCATCGCGGCGATACCCACCAGCCGGTTGCGGGAGACCGGGTTGATCGACGTCCTGCTCGACCTCGCCGGAACGACCGCGCCCGGGACCACCGCGGGCGACCCCGCCGACGAGTTCGCCGCCATGGACGCCGAGCGGCTCGTCCGGCTCGCACTCGGCGCCGGGCAAGAGGAGTCGGGATGACCTCGGCGCACAAGCTCGTCGAGGCGCTGCGGGCGGCACTCCGGGACGCCGATCGCCTACGGCGGGAGAACCGGGACCTCGCCGCGCGGCAGCGCGAGCCGATCGCGATCGTCGGTATGGGCTGCAGGCTGCCCGGCGGCGTCGGCTCTCCGGACGAGCTGTGGGACCTCGTGCGGTCCGGCCGGGACGCGATCGGGCCCTTCCCCGCCGACCGGGGCTGGGACCTCGCAGGCCTGTACGACCCCGACCCGGACCATCCCGGCACGACCTACACGCGTGAAGGCGGGTTCCTCGACGACGCGGCCGGGTTCGACGCCGGGTTCTTCGGCGTGCCGCCACGCGAGGCCCTCGCCATGGACCCGCAGCAGCGACTCCTCCTGGAAGTCTCCTGGGAGGCACTGGAACACGCCGGGATCCCGCCCGCGGGCCTGGCCGGGAGCCCCACCGGGGTCTTCGCGGGCGTCATGTACCACGACTACGTCGACGACGTCGGCATCGTGCCGGACGGGCTCGAGGGCTACATCGGCAACGGCAAGGCGGGCAGCGTCGTCTCCGGCCGCGTCGCCTACGAGCTGGGGCTGGAGGGGCCCGCCGTGTCCGTCGACACGGCCTGCTCCTCCTCGCTGGTCGCGATCCACCTCGCCTGCGGGGCACTGCGTGCCGGCGAGTGCTCACTCGCGCTCGCGGGCGGCGTCACCGTCATGGCCACACCGCGCGTGTTCGTGTCCTTCAGCCGCCAGCGCGGCCTGGCGCCGGACGGCCGGTGCAAGTCGTTCGCGGACGGCGCGGACGGCGCGGGCTTCTCCGAAGGCGCCGGAGTCCTGGTCCTGCGGCGGCTTTCCGACGCCGTGGCCGCCGGGGACCGGGTGCTGGCCGTGATCCGCGGGTCCGCGGTGAACCAGGACGGCGCGTCCAACGGCTTCACCGCGCCGAACGGCCAGGCGCAGCGGCGGGTCATCGCCGAGGCCCTCGCCAACAGCGGACTGGCCGCGAGGGACGTCGACACCGTCGAGGCGCACGGAACCGGGACGGCGCTCGGCGACCCCGTCGAGGCGCAGGCGTTGCTGGCGGCCTACGGGCAGGACCGCGCCGAGCCGTTGTGGCTCGGGTCGGTGAAGTCCAACATCGGCCACACACAGGCGAGCGCGGGCGTCACCGGTGTCATCAAGACGGTGCTGGCCCTGCGGCACGGCGTCCTGTCCCCGACCCTGCACGTCGACGAGCCGTCGAGGCACGTCGACTGGACGCGCGGGTCCGTCCGGCTGCTCACCGAGGCGCGGCCGTGGCCGGGTGGCGACCGCCCGCGCCGGGCGGGTGTGTCGTCGTTCGGGGTGAGCGGCACCAACGCGCACCTGATCCTCGAACAGGCGCCCGGACCCGTCGCCGAGGACGGAGGACCGGACGCGGGACCCGGGTTGTGGGTGCTGTCCGGGCACTCCGACGCTGCCGTGCGGGCGCAGGCGGAGCGGCTGGGTGCCTGGCTCGCCACGCGTCCGGGACCGCGTGTCCAGGACGTGGGCCGGTCACTGGCACGCAACCGCACGCACTTCCCGCACCGCGCCGTCGTGCTCGGCCGCGACCGCGCCGAACTGCTGGCCGGCCTGGCCGACCCGGACACCGCGCAGCGGGGTGTCGCGGGGACCGACGCCCGGCCGGTGTTCGTGTTCCCCGGCCAGGGCTCGCAGTGGGTGGGCATGGCGGTGGACCTGATGGACGGCTCGCCCGCGTTCGCCGCGCGCATGCGGGAGTGCGAGGAGGCGCTGGCGCCGTTCGTCGACTGGTCGCTCTCGGCGGAACTGCGTGCCGGGACCGACCTCGACCGGGTCGACGTCGTGCAGCCGGTGCTCTGGGCGGTGATGGTCTCGCTCGCGGGACTGTGGCAGTCCTACGGTGTCACGCCCGCCGCGGTGATCGGCCACAGCCAGGGCGAGATCGCGGCGGCGTGTGTCGCGGGCGCACTGTCCATCTCGGACTCCGCGCGCGTGGTCGCGATCCGTGGGCAGGCCCTGCGGGAGCTGTCCGGGCTCGGCGGCATGGTCTCCGTCCCGTTGCCGGAGAACGAGGTCGCACACCGGATCGAGGCGTACGCAGGCGCAGTCGGCGTCGCCGCGGTCAACGGCCCGGAGTCCGTCGTGGTCTCGGGTGACGCCGACGCCCTGGCGGAGCTGCTGGCGGAACTGCGGACGTCGGGGGTCGACGCGCGGCGGGTCAACGTCGACTACGCCGCGCATTCCGTCCACGTCGAGAGGATCCGCGACACGCTCGCGACCGGTCTCACCGGCATCGACCCACGGCAGGCGCGCGTCCCGTTCTACTCGACCGTCACCGGCGAACGCGTCGACACGAGCGGGCTGGATGCCGGGTACTGGTACGACAACCTCCGCCGGACGGTGCGTTTCGACGCCGCCACCCGGTCGGTGCTCGCCGCCGGGCACCGCACACTGCTCGAGGTGAGCCCCCATCCGGTGCTCGCGCTGGGCATGCAGCAGACCATGGACAGCACCGACACCAGGGCCACGCTGCTCGCCACCCTGCGACGCGGCGACGGCGGCCCCGACCGGTTCCTGACGTGCCTGGCGCAGGCCCACATCGCGGGCGTCGACCTCGACTGGGCCGCGGTCTTCCCCTCGGACGCCCGCACCGTGGAGCTGCCGACCTACGCGTTCCAGCACGAGCGGTTCTGGCTGCCCCGGGCGCGGCACACCCCCGACACCTCGCAGTGGCGCTACCGCGAGGAGTGGCGGCCCCTGCCGTCGTCCGCGGCGGCGCTGTCCGGGCACTGGCTGGTGGTCACCCCCGCCGGCTCGGTCGACCCCTGGGTCGACGACCGCATCGCCGAACTGGCGGCCCGTGGCGCCGACATCACGCGCGTCGCCGCCACGGACCGGACGACGATCGCCGCGCGGGCGCGGGACGTCACCGGGGTGCTGTCCTTCCTCTGGCTGGACGAGCGGCCGCTCGCGAGCACGGTCGCCTCGCTCGCGCTGCTGGCGGCGCTCGGCGACGCCGACCTCGACGCTCCACTGTGGACCGTGACGCGTGGTGCGGTCGGCGCGGGCGCGCCACTGCACAGCCCCGCACAGGCCATGGCCTGGGGACTCGGCCGCGTCGCCGCACTCGAGCACCCGGACTGCTGGGGCGGCATGGTCGACCTCCCAGCGGTCGTCGACGAGCCGGTCGCGGCACGGTTCGCCGCGGTGCTGGCCGGCGCGGGCACCGAGGACCAGGTGGCGGTGCGTGACACCGGGGTGTACGGCCGCAGACTGGCGCGTGCGCCGGAGGCTCCGGCGACGTCGTGGCGGCCCGCGGGGACCGTGCTCGTGACCGGCGGCACGGGTGCCCTCGGCGGGCACGTCGCACGCTGGCTCGCCGACCACGGCGCGGAGCACCTGCTGTTGCTGAGCAGGCGGGGCCCCGCCGCCCCTGGGGCGGCGGAGCTGGCGGCCGACCTCGCCGAGCGTGGGGCACGGGTCGACGTCGTGGCGTGTGACGTGGCGGACCGGGCGGCGCTCGCGGAGGTCCTCGCCCGCCACCCGCCGGACGCCGTCGTGCACACCGCGGGCACCCTGGACGACGGTGTCCTGGCGGCACTCACACCGGAGCGCGTCGAGGCGGTGCTGCGGCCGAAGGTGGCCGGGGCGTGGCACCTGCACGAGCTGACGCGGGATCGGGACCTGTCCGCGTTCGTCCTGTTCTCGTCCATGGCGTCGGCCGTCGGCAGCGCCGGGCAGGGGGCCTACGCGGCGGCGAACGCCTACCTGGACGGCCTGGCCGAGTTCCGCCGCGGTCGTGGACTGCCGGCCGTGTCGGTCGCCTGGGGTGTGTGGGCGGGCGACGGGCTGGCCGTCGGCGCGTCGACGGCCCTGGCGCGGCGAGGTGTCGTGCCGATGAGACCGGAGGCCGCGGTGGCCGCGATGGCGACGGCCGCCGCGGGCACGGACCCGACCGTCGTCCTGGCGGACGTGCGGTGGGACCGCTTCGTCCCGGACTTCGTGTCCGCCCGGCCCGGTACGTTGCTGAGCGAGCTGGCCGAGACGACCGCGCCCAGGGCCGACACGGCGCGCCTCGCCGACCGGCTCGCGGCCTTGCCGGGCGCCGAGCGGCTCGACCTCGTGCTGGGACTGGTCCGCTCGACGGCCGCGGCGGTCCTCGGCTTCGCGGGCACCGAGGACATCGAGCCGTCGCAGGCGTTCCGGGAGACCGGGTTCGACTCGCTCACCGCCGTGCGACTGCGCAACCGGCTGGTCGCGCTGACCGACCTGCGCCTGCCCACCACGCTGGTCTTCGACCATCCCACGCCCGCCGCGCTGGCTCGGCATCTCCTGGCGGAACTGACCGGTGTGGCAGAACACGTCGCCCCGGTCGCGGCCGCCGTGGTGCCGACCGACGATCCCGTCGCCATCGTCGGTATGGGCTGCAGGTTCCCCGGTGGGGTGAACTCACCGGACGACCTGTGGGACCTCGTGGTGTCCGGCGGCGACGCGGTCGGCGAGTTCCCCGCCGACCGCGGCTGGGACCTGGAGAACCTCTTCCACACCGACCCGGACCACCCGGGGACCAGCTATGCCAGGGAAGGTGGCTTCCTCGCCGACGCGGCCGCGTTCGACCCGGAGTTCTTCCGGATCTCCCCGCGTGAGGCGTTGGCGATGGACCCGCAGCAGCGGCTGCTGCTGGAGGTGACCTGGGAGGCGCTGGAGCGCGCGGGCATCGACCCCCACTCCCTGGCAGGCGGCGCCACCGGCGTCTTCACCGGCGTGTCCCGGCAGGACTACGGGTCGGTCGCCGACGCGGAACCCGAGACGGAGGGCTACCTGCTGACCGGCAATGCGGCGAGCGTCGTGTCCGGCCGGGTGTCCTACGTCCTCGGCCTGGAAGGGCCTGCCGTGTCGGTGGACACGGCCTGCTCGTCCTCTCTCGTCGCCCTGCACCTCGCCGCGCAGGCACTGCGTAACGGTGAGTGTTCACTCGCGCTGGCAGGCGGCGTGACGGTGATGACCAACCCGGACGTGTTCGTCCTGTTCAGCCGTCAACGCGGCTTGGCGGTCGACGGCCGGTGCAAGGCGTTCTCGGCGGCCGCGGACGGCACCGGGTGGGGCGAGGGCGCCGGGGTCGTGGTGCTGGAGCGGCTTTCCGACGCCAGGCGCAACGGGCACCGGGTGCTGGCGGTGGTGCGTGGGTCGGCGGTGAACCAGGACGGTGCGTCGAACGGCCTGTCCGCGCCGAGTGGTTCGGCGCAGGAGCGGGTGATCCGTCAGGCACTCGCGAATGCCGGTTTGTCCACTCGGGATGTCGACGCGGTCGAGGGGCACGGTACCGGCACCGCGTTGGGTGATCCGATCGAGGCGCGGGCGTTGCAGGCGACGTACGGGCAGGATCGGGCGGAGCCGTTGTGGCTCGGGTCGGTGAAGTCGAACATCGGGCACACCCAGGCCGCGGCGGGTGTGGCTGGGGTGATCAAGTCGGTGTTGGCGTTGCGGCACGGCGTGTTGCCGCCGACGCTGCACGTCGACGAGCCGACGCCGCATGTGGACTGGGATGCGGGCGCGGTGCGGTTGTTGACCGGGCGGTCGTGGTCGGTGGCGGGGAGGCCGCGGCGGATCGGGGTGTCGTCGTTCGGGGTCAGCGGGACCAACGCGCACGCGGTGCTCGAAGCCGGGCCCGCCGAGGAACCGGCCGCGTCGGCGGGTGACGGCCCGTCGGTGTGGGTGCTGTCCGGACGGACGCCTCGGGCGGTCCGGGACCAGGCACACCGCCTGTCCGAGTTCGTCGCGGCCCGACCGGAGCTGACCGCACGCGACGTGGCGTACACGCTCGCGGTGACTCGCGGCCACTTCCCGCACCGCACGGCCGTGGTGGGCGGCGGCCGCGAAGAGCTGCTCGCCGCGTTGCGTGCCTGCGGCGACGTGACGGTCGGGTCCGGTGGCGCGGTGGCTTTCCTGTTCTCCGGGCAGGGCAGCCAGCGGCCCGGGATGGGCCGGGAGCTGTACACGGCCTTCCCGGTGTTCGCCGCCGCCTTCGACGAGGTGTGTGCCGCGTTCGACGGTGTGCTCGGCGAGTCGCTGAAGGACGTGGTGTTCGGTGACGGCGAACTGCTCGACCGGACGCTGTTCACGCAGGCCGGGCTGTTCGCGTTCGAGGTCGCGCTGTACCGGCAGGTGACGGCGTGGGGGCTGCGACCGGACTACCTGGCCGGCCACTCGGTCGGCGAGCTGACCGCGGCGCACGTGGCCGGTGTGTTCACCCTGGCGGACGCGTGTGCCCTGGTCGCCGCGCGTGGCAGGGCGATGGGCGAGCTTCCCGCCGACGGCGCGATGGTGGCGGTCCAGGCGAGCGAGGCCGAGGTGCTCCCGATGGTGGCGGACCGCGTGAGTCTCGCGGCGGTCAACGGCCCCGACTCGGTCGTGGTGTCCGGCGACGCCGACGCGGTCGAGGAGATCGCCGCGTGGTGGCGGGACAAAGGGCGCAGGACGAAGCGGTTGCGGGTCGGTGCCGCGTTCCACTCCCCGCACCTCGACGGCCTCCTCGACGACTTCCGGTCGACCGTGGCGGGGGTCCGGCGCACCCCGCCCGCGATTCCCGTGCTGTCCAACGTGACCGGCGACCTCGCCACCGCCGACCAGCTGTGCTCCGTCGACTACTGGGTCGAGCACGCGCGCGCCACCGTGCGGTTCGCGGACGACGTGACGCGGCTCCTGGCCGAGGGGGTCACGACGTTCGTCGAGCTGGGCCCGGACGGTGTGCTCACCGCGATGGCCACGGCGTGTGCGGGTGGCGTGGACATCCTCGGTGTGCCGACGTCACGTGCCACGGCACCGGAACCGACCACGCTCCTGTCCGCGCTCGCCCGCGCGCACACCGCCGGCGTGCCGGTGGACTGGGCGGCCGTCCTCGCCGGTGGCCGCCAGGTGGACCTGCCCACGTACGCGTTCCAGCACGAGTGCTACTGGCGCACGCCCGGCACCGAGCACCCGCTGGTCACCAGCGTGGTGGAGCTGGCAGGTGACCAGGGGGCGGTGCTGTCCGGTCGTCTCTCGCCGAGGACCCACCCGTGGCTGGCCGACCACGCGGTCATGGGCGCGGTTCTGTTCCCCGCGACGGGGTTCGTCGAGCTGGCCTGGCAGGCGGGCAGGCGGTTCGGGTGCACACGGGTCGAGGAGCTGACCGTCGAGGCGCCCCTGGTGCTCCCGGGCGACGGCACCGTCGAGATCCAGGTGCGGATCGGCCCCGCCACCGGCCACCGGCGTCCGGTGACCGTGCATTCCCGGCGTGACAACGGTTCCTGGACCCAACACGGCTCCGGCGCGGTGGGTGAGCACGACGCCGGGGTGCACGTCGAATGGACGGCGTGGCCGCCATCGGGCGCTGAGCCACTCGACACGACCGGCTTCTACGCGTCGTTGGCAGAACAGGGCTTCGACTACGGCCCGGTGTTCCAGGGGCTGCGTGCGGCCTGGCGCCTGGGACCCGACGTGTTCGCCGAGGTGGCCCTGCCGGATGAGCGTGCGGCGGACTTCGGCCTGCACCCGGCACTGCTCGACGCCGCGCTGCAGGCGGGGACCCTGCGGGGCGACCGGGGCGAGTACCTGCCGTTCGCCTGGAACGGGGTCACGCTGGACGCGGTGGGTGCCACCGCGCTGCGAGTGCGGATCTCGCCCAGGGGGCCCGGCGCGATCGCCGTGGTGATGACCGACACCGCGAACCGCCGGGTCGCGGCCGTGGAGTCCTTGCTGTTCCGGCCGATCTCGCCGGAACTCACGCGCACGACCGGCCCTGTGCGGGACAGCTTGTTCGGTGTCGACTGGGTCCCGATCGCGGATCCCACCGGGGTGGACGCCACTGGCTGGACGGTGGTCGGCTCGGAGGGCTACGCGACCGTCGCCGAGCTGACCAGAGCTCTGGCCGAGGGGACCGAAGTCGCCGGGACGGTCGTCGTCCCGGCCGACCGGCTGGACCGCGACCACGCCGTCGGCGAGGCGTTGGACCTGCTGCGTTCCTGGCTTGCCGCGCCTCGGACAGCCGACGCGCGGCTGGTCCTCGTCACCCGCAACGCCATCACCGCGGAGGGCGAGTCGCCGGACCTGGCGTTGGCGCCGGTGTGGGGGCTGGTGCGGTCGGCCCAGTCGGAACACCCGGGCCGGTTCGTCCTCGTGGATGTCGACGACCCGACCGCGTCGGTGGCCGCGGCGGCGGCGACCGGCGAGGCCCAGGTGGCGGTGCGGGCCGGTCGGCTGCTGGTGCCCCGCCTGACACCCGCGACCCCCGGCGACGGGAGGCTGGCACTGCACCCGTCCGGAACCGTGCTCGTCACCGGTGGGCTCGGGGTGCTGGGTGCGGCGGTGGCACGGCATCTGGTGTCCGCGTACGGCGTGCGGAACCTGGTGTTGGCCGGTCGTCGTGGCCTGGGTGCCCCGGGTGCCGCCGAGTTGGCCGCCGAGCTGACCGAACGTGGGGTGAGCGTCGAGGTTGTGGCGTGTGACGTGCGGGACCGGGCGGCCGTCGCGGGCGTGGTGGCGGCCGTTCCGGAGAGCCGACCCCTGGTGGCCGTCGTGCATGCGGCGGGCGTGGTCGACGACGGGCTCGTCGAGTCGCTCACCAGGCAGCGGTTGGCCGACGTGCTGGGTCCGAAAGTGCTTGGTGCGTGGCATCTTCACGAGTTGACCAGGGATCTTTCGCTGTCGGCCTTCGTGTTGTTCTCGTCGGTGGCGGGGACGACGGGTGCGCCGGGACAGGCGAGCTACGCCGCCGCCAATGCCTGGCTCGACGCGCTCGCGCTGCACCGGCGTGCCGTCGGACTGCCCGCGCTGTCGCTCGCGTGGGGGCCGTGGGACCGGGAGAGCGGCCTGACCGCGAGCCTCCGGGACACCGACCGGGCACGCTTCCGGCGCGCGGGCCTCACCGGGCTGCGGACCGACCGCGCGCTGGCGCTCTTCGACGCGGCGTTCGCGGCCGGGCGCGCGGTCGTCCACCCGGTGGAGCTGAACCGGTCCGGCTGGGACGAGGTCCCGCCGATCCTGCGTGGCGTCGTGCGGACCCGGCCGCGCCAGGCCTCGGCGGACGACGGCGCGGCGTCGCTCCGTGAGCGGTTGGCGGCGATGCCGGCCGCCGAGCAGGAACGGCACCTGACCGGCGTGGTGCGCGAGCAGGTCGCCCGCGTCCTCGGGCACGTGACCGTCGACAGGGTCGACGTGCGGCAGGGCCTGCTCGAGTCGGGCTTCGACTCACTGACCGCGCTCGAGCTGCGCAACCAGCTGATCAGGCTCACCGGCGCGCGGCTGCCCGCGACGCTGGTGTTCGACCACCCCACGGTGACGGCACTCGCCCGGTTCCTGCGGGCAGAGCTGACCGGTGCGCCCGCCGCCCCGGTCCCGACGCCGGTGTCGGCACGGGACGTCGACGAGCCGATCGCGATCGTGGGCATGGGATGCCGCTACCCCGGCGGTGTCGCGTCGCCGGAGGACCTGTGGCAGCTCGTCGTCTCCGGCGGCGACGCGATCGGGCCGTTCCCGGCGGACCGCGGTTGGGACCTCGACGGCCTCTACGACCCCGACCCGGACCGGACCGGGAAGACCTACGTCCGGCTCGGCGGTTTCCTCGCGGACGCCGCGGGTTTCGACGCGGAGTTCTTCGGGATCTCGCCCCGTGAGGCGTTGGCGATGGACCCGCAGCAGCGGCAGCTCCTGGAGGTGTGCTGGGAGACGCTGGAACATGCCGGCGTGGACCCCACGTCGTTGCGCGGCAGCGGCACCGGGGTGTTCGCCGGGGTGATGTACCACGACTACCTCGACGCGGTCGGCGTGGTGCCGGCGGAGCTGGAGGGCTATGTCGGCAACGGTAACGCGGGCAGTGTGGTGTCGGGTCGGGTGGCGTATGCGTTGGGTCTGGTGGGGCCGGCGGTGTCGGTGGATACGGCGTGTTCGTCGTCGTTGGTGGCTGTTCATCTTGCCGCGCAGTCGTTGCGGAGTGGTGAGTGTTCGTTGGCGTTGGCCGGTGGGGTGACGGTGATGGCGACGCCGGGGCCGTTCGTGGGGTTCAGTCGGCAACGTGGCCTGGCCGTGGACGGCCGCTGCAAGTCGTTCAGCGCCGCGGCGGACGGCACCGCCTGGTCCGAGGGCGTCGGCGTGTTGGCTTTGGAGCGGTTGTCGGATGCGCGGCGCGGTGGCCGTCGGGTGCTGGCGGTGCTGCGTGGGTCGGCGGTGAACCAGGACGGGGCGTCGAGCACGTTGTCGGCTCCGAATGGTCCGTCGCAGCAGCGGGTGATCCGACAGGCGTTGGCGACTGCCGGCCTGGACCCGTCCGATGTGGACGCCGTGGAGGCGCACGGCACCGGCACGTCGTTGGGTGATCCGGTCGAGGCGCAGGCTTTGTCGGCGGTGTATGGCCGGAACCGGTCGGCATCGTTGTGGTTGGGGTCGGTGAAGTCGAACATCGGGCACACCCAGGCCGCCGCCGGTGTCGCGGGAGTGATCAAGATGGTGATGGCGTTGCGACACGAGCTTCTGCCGCCGACGCTGCACATGGACGAGCCGACACCGCACGTGGACTGGGCATCGGGCGCGGTGGAGTTGCTGGCGTCGCCGGTGCCGTGGCCTGCGTCCGGTCGACCCCGTCGGTTCGGTGTGTCGTCGTTCGGGGTGAGCGGCACCAACGCGCACGTCGTGATCGAGCAGGGACCCGCCGTGGACGAGCCGGTGCCTGCGGCCGGGCCGACTGTCTGGGTCGTGTCCGGACGGTCGGAGCAGGCGTTGCGGGCACAGGCCCAGCGGCTGATGTCCTTCGTGGACGGTGGCGCCGATGTGCACGCGGTCGCGGCCACGTTGGCGACGGGCCGGACACACTTCCCGCACCGGGCCGCCGTGGTGGCCGACGACCGGGACGACGTGGTGGCCGGGCTTGCCGAGGTGGCGAGCGGGTCACCTGGTGTCCTGCGGGGCGTCGCGGGCGCTGACCGCCCGGTGTTCGTGTTCCCGGGTCAGGGTTCGCAGTGGGTGGGTATGGCGGTGGAGTTGTTGGACGTCTACCCGGTGTTTGCCGCGTGGATGGATGAGTGTGCGCGGGCTTTGGCGCCTCATGTGGATTGGTCGTTGTTGGGGGTGGTGTGTGGTGGGGGAGTGTTGGACCGGGTCGAGGTGGTGCAGCCGGTGTTGTGGGCGGTGATGGTGTCGTTGGCGGGGTTGTGGCGGTCGTTTGGTGTGGAGCCCGCGGCGGTGGTGGGGCACAGTCAGGGTGAGGTCGCCGCGGCGGTCGTGGCGGGTGGTCTGTCTCTTGAGGACGGTGCGCGTGTTGTGGCGTTGAGGAGTCGTGCGGTGGTGGGGTTGTCGGGGGCGATGGTGTCGGTTCCGTTGTCCGAGCGCGAGGTTGGGGAGTGGCTCACCGGGGATCTGGCGGTGGCGGCGGTGAACGGGCCCAGGTCGGTTGTGGTGTCGGGTGCTGCCGATGCGGTGGCGGAGCTGCTGGTTCGGCTGCGGTCGGCGGGTGTCGACGCCCGGCGGATCGCCGTGGACTACGCGGCGCATTCGTCGCAGGTCGACCAGATCCGTGACGAGCTGTTGGCGTCGTTGGCGGAGATCAGGCCGCGTCCGGCTGATGTTCCCTTTGTCTCCACGGTGACCGGTGGGGTGGTGGACACTTCCGCGCTGGATGCCCGGTACTGGTTCGAGAATCTGCGTGAGCCGGTGCGGTTCGCGGAGGCGGTGCGGGTGTTGTTGGCCGACGGGCATCGGACGTTGTTGGAGGTGAGTCCGCATCCGGTGCTGAGTCTGGGGATGCAGCAGACCCTCGATGAAGCAGGCGTCTCGGGGACGCTGTTGGCTACACTGCGTCGAGACGACGGCGGCCAGCGCCGAATGCTGAACGCCCTGGCACAGGCCCATGTCGCCGGCGTCGAACTCGACTGGAACGCCGTCTTCCGCGATGAGATGGCCCGCGTAGAGCTGCCCACCTACGCCTTCCAGCACGAGCGATACTGGCTCACCCGTCGGACATCGGCCGAGGCATGGCACCCTTTCCTCGACACGGCGGTCGACCTCGCCGACGAGAACGTGACCGTGCTGACCGGCCGCCTGTCGTCGGCGACACACCCGTGGCTCGCCGACCACACCGTGCGGGGGGTGCCCGTGCTTCCCGGCACGGCATTCGTCGAGCTGGCGTGCCAGGCAGCCAACCACGTCGGCTGCGACCGGCTCGACGAGCTGACCCTCGAAGCACCCCTCGCGCTCGACGGCACCGTCGAACTCCAGGTCCGGATCGGTCCCGACCGCGACGGCGGCCGGGAGCTGAGCGTCCACGCGCGCCACGTCGACGACGACCGGTGGGTGCGTCACGCCACCGGCACCCTGACCGGCGGTGCCGCCACGACCTTCGAAGATCACCCCCAGTGGCCGCCCGGGGGCGCCGAACCCGTCTCGGTGGAGGAGCTGTACGACTCGCTGGCCGACGGCGGACTCGACTACGGACCCGCGTTCCAGGGTGTCCAGGCGTGCTGGCGGCACGGCGACGACCTCTATGCCGAGATCGAGCGGCCGGACGTCCCGACGGGACAGTTCGCCGTGCACCCCGCGCACCTCGACGCGGCCCTCCACGCGGTGGTCCTTCACCGGCCGAAGCAGGATGCCCCGCTGCCGTTCGTGTGGAGTGGGGTGACGTTCGGCGTGAGGGGCGCGTCGACACTGCGTGCGCGGATCTCCCCGGCCGACACAGGTGGCGTCGCGCTGCTCGTCACCGACGAGGCGAACAGGCTCGTGCTGTCGGCGGACTCGCTCGTGTTCCGTACCGCCACTGCGGACCAGCTCGCCGGTCGACGCGGGAACCAGCTGTCGCGCGTGGACTGGGTCCCCGTCGAGGAAGGCACGCCCGGCCCGCTCACGTTGCGCACGGAGGTCGCGGACCTGGTCGCGACCGAGGCCGGCGTGGCGGTCTCCACCGACGCCCTCCCCGGCGGGCTGACCGCGGCGCTGAGCCTCCTGCAGACCTGGCTGGGCAGCAGCCAGGGGGACGAACAGCTCACACTGGTCACCCGAGGCGCGGTGGCACTCGACGGCGAGTCACCCGACCTCGGCTGGGCGCCCCTGTGGGGTCTGGTGCGCTCGGCACAGGCCGAGCACCCGGGACGGTTCGTCCTCGTCGACACCGACGACGACTCCGCGGCCACCGTCGCCCGCGCGGTCAGCTCCGGAGAACCCGCCGTGATGGTCCGCGACGGACGGCTCCTCGCGCCCCGGCTGACACCCGTCACGACTCCGGCACGCGGGGGCGCGCCGTTCGACCCGTCCGGAACCGTGCTCGTCACCGGCGGCGTCGGCGCGCTGGGCGCGGCGGTCGCACGCCACCTGGTGACCACGCACGGGGTCCGGAATCTCGTGCTCACCAGCAGGCGCGGCCCGGCGGCGCCGGGGGCCGTGGAGTTGGCCGCCGAGCTGGCGGAACGTGGTGTGAGCGTTGAGATCGTGGCGTGTGACGTGCGGGATCGGGCGGCTGTCGCCGGTGTTGTCCGGGCCGTTCCGCCGAGTCGGCCGCTGGTGGCGGTCGTGCATGCGGCCGGTGTGCTCGACGACGGGGTCGTCGAATCGCTGACCGGGGAGCGGTTGGATGTCGTGTCGGCTCCGAAGGTGCTTGGTGCGTGGCACCTTCACGAGTCGACCAGGGACCTGCCGTTGTCGGCGTTCGTCCTGTTCTCGTCGGCTGCGGGGACGCTGGGTGCGCCGGGGCAGGGGAACTACGCGGCTGCCAACGCCGGTCTCGACGCGCTGGCCCAACACCGGCACGCGCTCGGGTTGCCCGCGCTGTCCGTGGCATGGGGTCGCTGGGCGCAGGACAGTGCGATGACCGGAGAGCTGCGGGACGCCGACCGCGCACGCATGCGCCGAGCCGGCCTCGCCCCACTGTCCACCGAGGACGCACTCGCCATGCTCGACGCCGCGCTCACCACCCCGCACCCCGTCGTCGTCGCGGCCAGGGTCGACCGGGCCGAGCTGCGTGACCTCGCCCACGAGGTGCCGCCGCTGCTACGCGGGTTCGTCCGAGGCAGGGCCGGGAACCGGGATGCCACGGGCCTACCCGACCTCGGGCGGCTGGCGGCGATGTCCGAGGAGGACCGGGAGACCGCACTGCGCGAGCTGGTCAGGGAACAGGTCGCGGCCGTGCTGGGACACAGCGACGCCGCCGCCGTCCACGCGACCCGCGCGTTCTCCGAGATCGGGTTCGACTCACTCGCCTCGGTCGAGCTGCGCAACCGGCTCGCCGCCCGCACCGGCCTGCGCCTGCCCGCCACGCTCGTCTTCGACCACCCCAACCCGGTGGCCGCGGCGGCCTTCCTCGCCGTCGAGCTGCGGCGGACGACGGCCCTCCCCGTCGGCGACCCGCTCGTGCGCCTGACGGAGCTGCAGGCTCTCCTCGACTCGACCACGGAACCGGCAGTGCTGCACGACGTGACGAGACGGTTGGCGGACATGCTGTCCGGCTGCCGTGACCGGCTCGACGGGCAACCGGGACGAGGCGGTCCGGAGACGTTCCGGACGGCCTCGGACGACGAGCTGTTCGCGTTCATCGACCAGAGGCCGGAACCGAGCGGGGGGCGCGGTGTCTGACGAGACCAAGGTCCGGGAGTACCTGCGGCGCGCGTCCGCCGAGCTGCACGAGTCGCGCACGCGGCTGCGTGCGCTCGAGAGCGGTCTGCACGAGCCGGTCGCGATCGTCGGGCTGGGCTGCCGCTTCCCCGGTGGGATCGACTCGCCGCGACAGCTGTGGGAGTTCGTGCTCGCGGGCCGGGACGCGATCGGCGCGTTCCCGGACGACCGCGGCTGGTACCTCGCCGACCCGTCCACCCCCGAGGCGACGAGCCACGTCCGCGAAGGAGGTTTCCTCGACGACGCGGGCGGTTTCGACGCAGGCCTGTTCGGGATCTCCCCGCGTGAGGCACTCGCGATGGACCCACAGCAGCGGTTGCTGCTGGAGGTGTCGTGGGCGGCGCTGGAACACGCCGGGCTCGCCCCCAGGTCCCTCGCCGCCACCCCGACCGGGGTCTTCGCCGGAGTCATGTACCACGACTACGTCGACGGGACCACACAGATCCCGCCCGAGCTCGAGGCCTACATCGGCAACGGCACGGCGGGCAGCGTCGTGTCCGGCCGCGTCGCCTACGCACTCGGGCTCGCGGGCCCCGCGGTCACCGTGGACACCGCGTGCTCCTCGTCGCTGGTGGCGCTGCACCTCGCGGCACAGGCGCTGCGCGACGGCGAGTGCTCGCTCGCCCTCGCGGGCGGGGTCACGGTCATGTCGACCCCCACCGTGTTCGTGTCGTTCGGCAGGCAGGGCGGCCTCGCCGCCGACGGGCGCTGCAAGTCCTTCGCCGACGACGCCGACGGGACCGGCTTCTCCGAAGGTGCCGGCATGGTCGTCCTCGAGAAGCTGTCCGACGCGCGGCGCAACGGCCACCGGGTGCTGGCCGTCCTGCGCGGCTCGGCCGTCAACTCCGACGGCGCCTCCAACGGGCTCTCCGCGCCGAACGGCCCCGCACAGCAACGCGTGATCCGGCAGGCGCTCGCCAGGGCCGGTCTGTCCACATCGGACGTCGACGCGGTCGAGGCGCACGGCACCGGCACCACGCTCGGCGACCCCGTCGAGGCGCAGGCGCTGCTCGCCACCTACGGTCAGGGCAGGCGGCACCCGCTGTGGCTCGGCTCGGTGAAGTCCAACCTCGGCCACACCCAGGCCGCCGCCGGAGTGGCCGGTGTCATCAAGACGGTGATGGCGCTGTGCCACGGCATCCTGCCGCCGACCCGCCACGCCGAGCGGCCCACGTCCCGCGTGGACTGGACGGCAGGGGCGGTGGAGCTGCTCACCCGGTCGCGGCCGTGGCCGGACGTGCACCGGCCACACCGTGCCGGCGTCTCGTCGTTCGGCATCAGCGGTACCAACGCGCACGTCATCCTCGAACAGGCGCCCCCGGTCGTCCCCGCCGCCGAGAGCCCCGGCGAGGTCCGTGGCCGAGGCGTGTTGGCGATCTCGGGCATGTCCGAGCAGGCCGTGCGTGCCCAGGCCGAACGGCTCGTCGCGCACGTGGTCGAGCACCCCGAGCTGGCGGTTCATGACATCGGGTACTCGCTCGCGGGCACCCGCACGCACCTGCCGTGCCGGGCCGTGATCCTCGGGGCCGACCGGGGCGAGGTGCTCGCCGGGCTGACCGCCGTGGCGGCGGGCGCGCCGGGGCCCGGGGTCGTCCTCGGCACCGCCGCGCCGGGCGGCACCGCGTTCCTGTTCTCCGGACAGGGCAGCCAGCGGGTCGGCATGGGCCGGGAGCTGCACGCGGAGTTCCCGGTGTTCGCCGAGGCGTTCGACGAGGTGTGCGCGGGCTTCGACCGCCTGCTCGACAGGTCGCTCGCCGAGGTCGTCCGGAGCGACGGCGCCCTGCTCGACCAGACGCTGTACACGCAGGCCGGCCTGTTCGCGGTCGAGGTCGCCCTGTTCCGGCTGCTGTCGCGATGGGGCGTGCGCCCGGACTACGTGCTGGGGCACTCCGTCGGCGAGCTGGTGGCCGCGCACGTGGCAGGCGTGTTCTCCCTGGCGGACGCGTGCGAGTTGGTCGCCGCCCGCGGCCGGGCGATGAGCGACCTGCCACCGACGGGGGCGATGATCTCCGCGCAGGCGGGCGAGGACGAGGTCCGGCCGCTGCTCACCGGCCGCGTGAGCCTGGCCGCGGTGAACGGGCCGCGCTCGGTCGTCATCTCCGGTGACGAGGACGTGGTGGCGGACATCGCGGACCGGTTGGCGCGGCAGGGCCGCAGGACCAGGCGGCTGCGTGTCAGCGGCGCGTTCCACTCCCCGCACCTCGACGGCCTCCTCGACGAGTTCGCCTCGGCAGCGGCGCGTGTGCGGTTCAGCCCGCCGTCGATCCCGGTGCTCTCCAACGTGACCGGCGCGGTCGCCACCCCCGACCAGCTCTGCTCGCCCGACTACTGGGTGCGCCACGCCCGCTCGACCGTCCGGTTCGGGCAGGGCGTGCGGCACCTCGCCGAGGCGGGCGTCGCCCGGTTCGTCGAGCTCGGTCCCGACGGCGTGCTCACCGCCATGACCCAGGACTGCCTCGACGGGGCCGGGGCGGCGGTCGTCCCGGTGCTCCGCACCGACCAACCCGAGCCGCGCACGGTGCTCGCCGCCGTCGCCACGGTCCACGCGACCGGCGGCGACCTGGACTGGGAGCGGATCCACGAGGGGTCGCGCGCCCGCCACGTCGAACTCCCGACCTACGCCTTCCAACACGAGCGGTACTGGCTGCCCAGCGGCCGTGACCGGCCGGTCACCGCGAGCCGGCGCTACCTCGTCGACTGGACGCGGCTCACCGGCACGCCCGGCCCCGTCACCGGGAGGTGGCTGGTGGCCGTCCCCTGCGGGGTGACCGACCCGAGGGTGTCGACGTGTGTCGACGCGTTGGCGGCACGGGACGTCGAGGTCGTACGGGTCGAGGTGGACTGCACGGCGCCCGACCGGATCACCGGGCACGTCCCTGACACCCCGGTCGACGGCGTGCTGTCCTTCCTGGCTCTCGACGACCGCCGCCTCTCGGGCGGCCTCCCCGCCGGGCTCGCCGCGAACGTGGCGCTGCTGCGGGCTCTCGGCGACGTCGCGCGCACGTGGTGGGTGACCGCGGGCGCGGTGTCCACCGGCCCCGGCGACGCACTGACCTGCCCCGCCCAGTCGATGGCGTGGGGGCTCGGCAGGGTCGCGGCCCTGGAGCACCCGGGGACCTGGGGCGGTCTGGTGGACCTGCCCGCCGTCGTCGACGCACCCGCCGCGGACCGGTTCGCCGAGGTGCTCGGCGGATTCGCCCACGAGGACCAGGTGGCCGTGCGGTCCTCCGGTGTCTTCGGCAGACGGCTCCTGCGGGCGCCCGCACGCAACGCGGAGGCCTGGCGCCCCGGGGGGACGGTGCTCGTGACCGGCGGGACCGGCGCGCTCGGCAGGCACGTGGCACGGTGGCTCGCCGGGAACGGTGCCGAGCACGTGGTGCTGCTGAGCCGTCGAGGTCAGGACGCCCCCGGCGCCGCCGAACTGGGGGCAGAACTCGGTGCGCTGGTCAGCGTCGTGGCGTGTGACGTCACGGATCGGGACGGACTGGCCCGCGTCCTCGCAGACCACCGGCCGACCGGCGTCGTCCACACGGCGGGCGTCGGGGCGTCCGCCCCGCTGTCCGGGACCGGACCGGCCGAGCTGGCGGCGGTCCTCGCGGCGAAGGTCGTCGGCGCGCACAACCTGCACGAGCTGCTCAGGGACGTCCCGCTCGAGGCCTTCGTGCTGTTCTCCTCCGGCGCCGGCGTGTGGGGGAGCGGCGGCCAGGGCGCGTACGCGGCGGGCAACGCCTACCTGGACGGGCTCGCCGAGCACCGCCGCTCACTCGGGCTGCCCGCGCTGTCGGTGGCGTGGGGTACCTGGGCCGGGGACGGCCTGGCCGACGCGGCAGGCGCCGACCGCCTGGTCCGCCACGGCGTGGTGCCGATGGACCCCGGGTCGGCCGTCGCCGCGCTGGGACAAGCCGTCGGGCTCGGCGAGACGCACGTGGTGGTCGCGGACATCGACTGGCCGCGGTTCGCGGCGGCGTTCACCTCGGCCCGGCCGAGCGCGTTGCTCGCCGACCTGCCGGAGGCGGCGCCGACCGCCCCGGAGGTGAGTGGAGGCGCCGGGCTGCGCGGCCTGCCGGCGTCGCGGTCGCCGGCGGAGCAACGCAGGTCCCTGCTCGACCTGGTGCGGCGGGAAGCCGCGGCCGTGCTCGGCCACACCGGCGCGGACAAGGTCGAGGCCGAGCGGGGCTTCGTCGACCAGGGCTTCGAGTCCCTCACCGCGGTGGAGCTGCGGAACCGGCTCACGGCGGCGACCGGGCTGCCGCTCGCCACGACCGTCGTGTACGACCATCCGACGCCCTCGGCGCTCGCCAGGCACCTGCAGGCGTGCCTCGCCGGCGCGGGCGCGCGGGCGGGAGCGGTGACCCAGGTGTCGGCGGCCGACGAGCCGATCGCGATCGTGGGCATGGGCTGCCGGTTGCCGGGCGGTGTCGGCTCACCGGAGGACCTGTGGGACCTGGTGGTGTCCGGCGCCGACGCGATCGGCGACTTCCCGGCCGATCGCGGCTGGGACGTCGGCGCGCTGTTCGACCCCGACCCCGCCGCGCCGGGCCGCAGCCACGTCCGGCACGGCGGGTTCCTCGCGGACGCGGCCGGCTTCGACGCGGACTTCTTCGGCATCAACCCACGCGAGGCGCTCGCGATGGACCCGCAGCAGCGCCAGCTGCTCGAGGTCACCTGGGAGGCACTCGAGAACGCCGGCATCGACCCCGGCACGCTCGCGGGGTCGCCCACCGGCGTGTTCGCGGGCGTGTCCAGCCAGGAATACGGGTCCTTCGACGGCCGGGAGCCCCAGTCCGAGGGCTACCTGCTCACCGGGACCGCCGCGAGCGTGGTGTCCGGTCGGGTGGCGTACGCGCTGGGGCTGGAGGGGCCCGCTCTGTCGGTGGACACGGCGTGTTCGTCGTCGTTGGTCGCTGTCCACCTTGCCGCGCAGGCGTTGCGCAACGGCGAGTGTTCCCTGGCGCTGGCCGGCGGCGTGACCGTGCTGACGACACCTGGCGTGTTCGTCGCGTTCGGCCACCAGCGTGGTCTGGCGGCGGACGGCCGCTGCAAGTCGTTCGCGGCGGCGGCGGACGGGACGGGGTTCGCCGAGGGCGTCGGCATGATCGTGCTCGAACGGCTCACGGACGCGGAGCGGCTCGGGCACCGGGTGCTGGCGGTGGTGCGTGGGTCGGCGGTGAACCAGGACGGTGCGTCGAACGGTCTGTCGGCGCCGAGTGGTTCGGCGCAGGAGCGGGTCATCCGTCAGGCGCTCGCCAGTGCCGGTCTGTCCACCCGGGACGTCGACGCAGTCGAGGGGCACGGCACCGGCACCACGTTGGGCGACCCGATCGAGGCGCGGGCGTTGCAGGCGACGTACGGGCAGGACCGCGACGAGCCGCTGTGGCTCGGGTCGGTGAAGTCCAACATCGGGCACACCCAGGCCGCTGCCGGTGTGGCCGGGGTGATCAAGTCGGTGCTGGCCCTGCGGCACGGCGTGTTGCCGCCGACACTGCACGTCGACGAGCCGACGCCGCACGTGGACTGGGACGCCGGCGCGGTGCGGCTGCTGACCGGGCGGTCGTGCTCGGCGGCGGGGAGGCCGCGGCGGATCGGGGTGTCGTCCTTCGGGGTCAGCGGGACCAACGCGCACGTCATCCTGGATCGACCGGTCATCGTGGACACCCCGGCGGACGCGGACGGTCTCGGCGGTATGTGGTTGCTGTCCGCCCGGTCCGAGGCCGCGCTGCGTGCCCAGGCCGAGCGGCTGCGCGACCTGCTCGCGTCCGACGCCGACTGCCGTGTCCTCGCCCGCTCGCTGGCGGTGACGAGGGCACACTTCCCGCACCGCGCGGTGGTGCTCGGCGACGACCTCGCCGAGCTGACGGCCGCGTTGCCCGACCTGGCCGGGCCTGCCGTCGTGCGTGGTGTGGCTCGTCCCGGCGCTGAGCCCGTGTTCGTGTTCCCCGGGCAGGGGTCGCAGTGGGTCGGGATGGCAGGGGAACTGCTCGACCGGTCGCCCGTGTTCGCCGCCGCGGTCGCGGAGTGCGCCGAGGCGTTGGCCGAGTGGGTGGACTGGTCACTGCCCGCCGTTCTGCGTGGCGAGCCGGACGCACCCGGTCTCGACCGGGTCGACGTCGTCCAGCCGGCGCTCTGGGCCGTCATGGTGTCGCTGGCCCGCGTGTGGCAGTCCTACGGTGTGCGGCCGGCCGCGGTCATCGGCCACAGCCAGGGCGAGATCGCCGCCGCCTGCGTCGCGGGTGGACTGTCCCTCCCGGACGCGGCCCGCGTGGTGGCGTTGCGCGGTAGGGCGTTGCGGGCGCTGTCCGGGCTCGGCGGCATGATGGCCGTGCCCCTGTCCGCCGACGAGGTGGGACAGTGGTTGTCCGACGACACGGTGTCGGTCGCGGCGGTCAACGGGCCGGGGTCCGTGGTGTTGTCGGGTGCCGTCACCGCACTGGACGAGCTGTCGGCCCGGTTCACGGCGGGGGGCGTGGACGCGCGGCGGATCGAGGTGGACTATGCGGCGCACTCCGTGCAGGTCGAGCGGATCCGGGCCGGGCTGACCGACGCGCTCGCCGGGATCACACCGCGGCCTGCCGAGATCCCCTTCTACTCCACGGTGAGTGGCGAGCTGCTGGACACCGCCACCCTCGATGCCACGTACTGGTACGAGAACCTGCGGCGGCCCGTGCTGTTCGAGGACGCCACGCGCGCCGTGCTCGCCGACGGGCTCGAGGTCCTGCTGGAGGTGAGCCCGCACCCGGTGCTGACGCTGGCGATGCAGCAGACCGCCGACGCCGTCGAGTGCCAGGCGACCGTGCTGGCGACGCTGCGGCGGGACGACGGCGGTGTGGACCGGTTGCGCACCGCCATCGCCAGGGCGCACGTGGCCGGGATCGAGGTGGACTGGACGGCGGTGTTCCCCGGCGGGCCGACCGTGGAGCTGCCGACCTACGCCTTCCAGCACCGGCCATTCTGGCTGGCCCCGCGCCCCACCGGGGCGGTGGTGCCTCGGCACCCGCTGCTGAGCGACGTGGTGGACCTCGCCGACGACCAGGGCACGGTGCTGACCGGCGTGCTGTCGACGGCCACCCACCCGTGGCTCGCCGGTCATCGGGTCATGGGCTCGGTGCTGTTGCCCGGCACGGTGTTCGTGGAGCTGGCCTGGCAGGCCGGTCACCGGGTCGGCTGCGGCCGGATCGCCGAGCTGACCCTGGAGACGCCGCTGGTCCTCCCCGACGACGGTGCCGTCCGGGTCCAGGTGCGGGTCGGCGCGACCGCCGACGGCGTCCGTGAGCTGACCGTGCACTCCCGGCCCGCCGCCCGACCGGCCGACGCCTGGGTGCGGCACGCGTCGGCCACGCTGGCCGCCGACGAGGACCGGGACGACCCCCGACCCGCGGTCTGGCCGCCCGCCGACGCGGAACCCGTCGCGGTCGACGGGTTGTACGACCTCCTCGCGGCCCGCGGGCTGGACTACACCGGTGTGTTCCGCGGGGTCCGGGCGGTGTGGCGGCGCGGCGCGGACCTGTTCGCCGAGGTCGCCGTGCCCGGGGACGCGGCGGCGCGGTTCGGTGTGCACCCGGCGTTGCTCGACACCGCGGCACACGCGCTCGTGCTGGCCGAGCCCGGTGACCGGGCACGCGGGTGGCTGCCGTTCGTGTGGCGCGGGGTGTCGGTGTCGGCGGTCGGCGCGTCCGTCCTGCGGGTGCGGATCACGGTCGGCGACGACGGGGCCGTGTCCTTCGTTGCCGAGGACGCGTCGGGGAGGCTGGTGGTTTCCGTCGACTCGCTGGTGTTCCGGCCGGTCGCCGCGGACGGGCCGACCGGGAGCCGGGCGAAGGGCTCGCTGTTCCGGCTGGACTGGGTGCCGGCCCCGGTCGACACCGAGCCGGGTGCGGTCGAGGTCTGCCCGGACGTGGTGGCGTTGCTCGACGCCGTGACGGCCGGTGCCCCCGCGCCGGAGACCGTCGTGGTCGTGGCGCGCCCGTCGGTGACCGAGGTGCTGGAACTGGTGCGGGCGTGGCTCGCGTGTGAGCAGGTGGCCGGGTCGCGGCTGGTGCTGGTGACCCGGCGGGCGGTGGCCGTCGGGCACGAGGTGCCCGATCTGGACGCCGCCCCGGTGTGGGGGCTGGTACGCAGCGCGCAGTCGGAGCACCCGGACCGGTTCGTGCTCGTCGACCTGGACGACCACGAGGCGTCGCGCTCGGCTCTCGGTTCGGCCGCCGGTTCCGGTGAGCCGCAGCTGGCCGTTCGCGCAGGCGTGGTCGTGATGCCGAGGGTCGGGCCGGTGGAGGACGGGTTGCGGGTGCCGCCTGTCCCGGCCTGGCGGGTGGAACTGCCTGTGCGGGGGAGCTTCCGCGACATGGCGCTGGTGGCCACGGATGCCGACACGCGTCCGCTCGGCGCGGACGAGGTGCGTGTCGTCGTGCGTGCGGCGGCGCTGAACTTCCGGGACGTCGTGGTGGCGCTGGGGATGGTCGACGCACCCGAGGAACCGCTCGGCAACGAGGCGGCGGGCGTCGTGGTCGAGGTCGGCCCGGCGGTGTCCCGGTTCGCGCCCGGCGACCGGGTGGCGGGCTTGTTCGCGGGCGCCTTCGGTTCCGTGGCGGTGACCGACGAGCGGCTGGTGCACCGGATCCCGCCCGGTTGGTCCTTCGTGGACGCGGCGGCGGTACCCGTGGCGTTCCTGACCGCGTACTACACGTTGGTGGACGTGGTTCGTGCGCGCCGTGGCGAGTCGGTGCTGGTCCATGCCGGTGCAGGCGGCGTCGGTATGGCCGTCATCCAGCTCGCGCGGTGGCTGGGGCTCGAGGTGTTCGCGACGGCGCGTCCTGACAAGTGGGGTGCGGTGCGTTCCCTGGGGGTGGCCGAGGACCACGTCGCTTCGTCGCGGTCGACGGACTTCGAGGCCGCCTTCCGCGCGGTGACCGGTGGTCGGGGCGTCGACGTCGTGGTGAACTCGTTGACCGGGGAGTTCGTGGACGCGTCGTTGCGGCTGCTCGCGCCGGGCGGCCGGTTCGCCGAGCTGGGGAAGGCGGACGTTCGCGATGCCGGCGTAGTCGCGGCGGAGTGTCCGGGTGTCTCCTACCGGCCGTCGAACTTCCACGACGCCGGCCCCGACCGTGCGCACGAGATGCTCGACGAGGTCTTCGCACTGTACGAACGCGGCGTGCTGGACACGCTGCCGGTGTCGGTGTGGGACATGCGGGAGGCGCCCGATGCCATGCGGCACCTCGCGCAGGCCAGGCACGTCGGCAAGGTGGCCATGGCAGTGCCGACGCCGCCGGACCCTGACGGCACCGTCCTCATCACCGGCGGTGTCGGGGTGCTGGGCCGCGAACTGGCGCGACACCTGGTCACCGGTCACGGCGTCCGGCGGCTCGTGCTGACCGGTCGCCGCGGCCCGGACACCGAGGGCGCGTCGGCGCTGGCGGCCGAACTGACCGCCCACGGCGCGCACGTGGAGATCGTGGCGTGCGACGTGACGGACCGGGCCGCGGTCGCGGGCGTGCTCGCCGAGATCCCGGCCGGGCACCCGCTGACCATGGTCGTGCACGCCGCGGGTGTCCTGGCCGACGGCGTCGTCGACACGCTCACCCCGGAGCGGATGGCCGCGGTACTGGCGCCGAAGGTGACGGGCGCGTGGCACCTCCACGAGCTGACCAGGGACAAGCCGCTGTCGGCGTTCGTGCTGTTCTCGGCGATGGCCGCGACGCTGGGCAGCAGCGGGCAGGGCAGCTATGCGGCGGCGAACGCCTACCTGGACGCCCTGGCCCACTACCGGGTCGGGCAGGGCCTGCCTGCACTGTCGCTCGGGTGGGGTCTGTGGGCGCAGGCGAGCGGCATGACCGACCACCTCGACGACGGCGACCGGGCCAGGATGCGGCGCTCCGGGCTGGCCGGACTGTCCACCGAGGACGCACTGGCGCTGTTCGACGCCGCGCTCGCCGCTCCCCACGCCGCGGTGCTGCCCGCGCACCTCGACCGTGCCGCACTCGCCACCCGTGAACAGGTCCCCGCCGTCCTGCGTGGTCTCGTCCGCGCGCGGCCTCGCCGGGCGGCCACCGAGGACACCGGCGCCACGACGCTGCGGGACCGGATCTCCGGCCTGTCCCCGGCCGACCGGGCACGCATGCTCCTGGACCTGGTGCGTGAACAGGCGGCGACCGTGCTCGGGCACACCGCGCCGGACGCGGTCGAGCCCGGCAGAGCGTTCCGGGACCTGGGATTCGACTCCCTGACGGCCGTGGAGCTGCGCAACCGCCTCGGTGCCGTGACGGGCCTGCGGCTGCCCGCCACCCTCGTGTTCGACCACCCGAACCCCGGCGCGCTGGCCGAGTTCCTCCGTGCGGGGCTGACCGGCGACACCACCCCGGTCGCGACGGTGTCCTCGGCCGTCCCGGTCGACGAGCCGATCGCGATCGTCGGCATGGCCTGCAGGCTGCCCGGCGCGGTGGCCACGCCCGAGGACCTCTGGGAGCTGGTGCTGTCCGGCACGGACGCCATCGGCCCGTTCCCGACCGACCGCGGCTGGGACATCGAGGGCCTCTACGACCCGGATCCCGCGCGGCAGGGGAAGAGCTACGTCCGCGAGGGTGGGTTCCTGGCCGACGCGGGTGGTTTCGACGCGGAGTTCTTCGGCGTGTCGCCGCGTGAGGCCCTGGCGATGGACCCGCAGCAACGGGTGCTGCTCGAGGTGTGCTGGGAGGCCCTGGAAGACGCCGGGTTCGCGCCCGGCTCGCTCGCGGGCTCGCCGACCGGGGTTTTCGCCGGCGTGTCCGGACAGGGCTACGGCGGCGCGGTCGCACGGGAGTCCGGCGCCGAGGGATACCTGCTGACGGGCAACGCCGCCAGTGTCGTCTCGGGACGGGTCTCCTACGCGCTCGGCCTCGAAGGGCCCGCGGTGTCGGTGGACACGGCGTGCTCGTCGTCGTTGGTCGCGCTGCACCTGGCCGCCCAGGCGCTGCGCGCCGGTGACTGTTCGCTGGCACTGGCAGGCGGGGTCTCGGTGATGGCGACGCCGACCCCGTTTGTGGTGTTCAGCCGCCAGCGCGGCCTCGCCCCCGACGGCCGCTGCAAGCCGTTCGCGGCGAACGCCGACGGCACCGGGTGGTCGGAAGGGGCGGGTGTCGTCGTGCTCGAGAGGCTGTCCGACGCGCGCCGGGCCGGGCACCGGGTGCTGGCCGTGGTGCGGGGCTCCGCCGTGAACCAGGACGGAGCCAGCAACGGCCTCTCCGCTCCCAACGGGCCGTCGCAGCAGCGGGTGATCCGGCAGGCGCTGGCGAACGCGGGGCTTTCCGCGTCCGAGGTGGATGTGGTGGAGGCGCACGGGACGGGCACGACTCTCGGTGACCCGATCGAGGCGCAGGCGTTGCTTGCCACCTACGGACAGGACAGGGTGGAGCCGTTGTGGTTGGGGTCGGTGAAGTCGAACATCGGCCACACCCAGACCGCGGCGGGTGTCGCCGGCGTGATCAAGATGGTGCAGGCGTTGCGCCACGGGGTGTTGCCGCCGACGCTGCACGCCGACGAGCCCACCCCGCACGTGGACTGGTCGGCCGGGGCGGTCAGGCTGCTCACCGAGACGAGGCCGTGGGCCGACCCGGGGCGGCCACGCCGCGCCGGGATCTCCTCGTTCGGGGTGAGCGGTACCAACGCGCACGTCCTGCTCGAACAACCACCCGAGGTGGACGAGGACGGACCGGTCGCCGGCATCGGCGGCATGTGGGTCGTGTCCGGCAGGACCGAGGAGGCGTTGCGGGCCCAGGCGGAGCGACTGCGGTCCGTAGTGGACGAGGCTGTCGACGTCCATGGTGTCGGTGCCGCGCTCGCGTTGGGGCGGGACCATTTCGCGCACCGGGCCGTCGTGGTGGGGGAGGATCCCACCGCCCTCGCCCGAGGGCTGGACGCCCTGGCCCGTGGTGTTGCCGGGACCGGTGTCGTGCGTGGCGTCGCGCGCGCCGGTCGACCGGTCTTCGTGTTCCCGGGTCAGGGTTCGCAGTGGGTCGGGATGGCGGCCGGGTTGCTGGACGAGTCGCCGGTGTTCGGGGCCGGGATGGCCGAATGTGCGCGCGCCCTTGCGCCCCACGTCGACTGGTCGCTGCTGGAGGTGGTGCGTGGTGGGGGAGAGCTGGACCGGGTCGAGGTGGTGCAGCCGGTGTTGTGGGCCGTGATGGTCTCGCTGGCGCGCCTGTGGCGGTCGTTCGGTGTCGAGCCCGCGGCGGTGGTGGGGCACAGTCAGGGTGAGATCGCCGCGGCGGTCGTGGCGGGTGGCCTGTCTCTTGAGGACGGTGCACGCGTGGTCGCGTCGCGCAGCAGGGCGTTGCGTTGGCTGTCGGGTGGGATGGTGTCGGTGTCGCTGCCCGAGTCCGAGATGCGGCAGTGGATCGGGTCGTCCGCTGTGTCGGTCGCCGCGATCAACGGCCCTCGTTCCGTTGTGGTGTCGGGGGAAGTCGCCGCGATCGAGGACCTGCTGGCCCGGCTGGCGGCCGAGGAGGTCGACGCCCGGCGCATCGCCGTCGACTACGCGGCACACTCGGCCGAGGTCGATCAGGTTCGTGACGAGCTGTCGGCAGCGTTGGCGGACATCAGGCCACGCTCCGGGGAGATTCCCTTCGTGTCGACGGTGACCGGCGAGGCGTTGGACACCGCCGCGCTCGACGCCAGGTACTGGTTCGACAACCTGCGTGAGCCGGTGCGGTTCCAGAGCGCCACACAAGCGGTGCTCGCGGCGGGGCACCGAGTGTTGCTGGAGGTCGGCCCACACCCGGTGCTGAGTCTGGGGATGCAGCAGACCCTCGACGAGACCGGTGTTTCCGCCACCCTGCTGGCCACCCTGCGCCGGGATGACGGCGGGATGGACCGGTTGCGGACCGCCCTGGCGCACGCGCACGTCGCCGGCGTCGAACTGGACTGGCAGGCCGTCTTCGGCGCCGGTGCCCGACGGGCCGAACTGCCCACCTACGCGTTCCAGCACGAGCGCTACTGGCTGACCGGCCGGCCCGAGGACACGTCGGGTACCCCGCACCCGTTCCTGGACACCGCCGTGGACCTCGCCGAGGACAACGGAACCGTGCTGAGCGGCCGGCTTTCCCTTGCCGCCCAACCGTGGCTGGCCGACCACGCGGTGCTGGACACGGTCGTGTTGCCCGGGGCGGCTTTCGTCGAGCTGGCGTGGCAGGCGGCCGAGCACGTCGGTTGCACACGAGTGGAGGAGCTCGCGCTCGAAGCGCCCCTGGTCGTGCCGGAGACCGGCACGGTGCGTCTCCAGGTGCGTGTCGGCCGGGAGATCGACGGTCGACGGACCGTCACGCTGTACTCGTGTGCCGATGACGAGACCTGGACCCGCCACGCGACCGGCACCCTCACGCCCGACGACGGGAGACCCGCCGAACGGCACCACGAATGGCCACCCCCGAACGCCACGCCCATCGACGTCGACGACCTCTACGCGGCGTCGTCGGCGCGCGGCCTCGACTACGGCCCCGTGTTCCAGGGCCTGCGCGCGGCGTGGTCCAGGAACGACGAACTGCTGGCCGAGGTCGTCCTGCCCGACGCGGCCGACCCGTCCGGGTACGGGCTGCACCCAGCCCTGCTCGACGCGGCGCTGCAGACCCTCCTGGTCAGGCCCGGCGCCTCGGACGATCGGACACGCATGCCGTTCACCTGGAGCGGAGCGACACTGCACGTGTCGGGAGCTTCGGCGCTGCGAGTGCGGATCACGCCTCTCGGCACCGACGCCGTGACCGTCGCGATCACCGACTCGACGGGCCGGGCCGTGGCCACGGTGGACTCCGTGACGTTCCGGACGGGCGCCACCGACCAGCCGGCCGCGCCACGGAGGCGAAGGGACACACCCTTCCAGCTCGACTGGGTGCCGGTGCCGACGGCTGCGCTCGACGGAGCCCTCGCCGTCCTGGACTCGCCCGACCTGACCGCGGTCGACGGGACGCCGGACGTGGTCGTCGCCCCGCTGCCGAAGGCGGCAACACCTCACGACGCGGTCGTCGCGGCCCTGGCGCTGGTCAAGGCATGGCTCGCTGACCAGCGGTGGACGGCCTCGCGGCTGGTGGTCCTCACCCGCGGCGCGGTGT
This sequence comes from Actinophytocola oryzae, assembly GCF_004364325.1. Lineage (GTDB taxonomy): Bacteria > Actinomycetota > Actinomycetes > Mycobacteriales > Pseudonocardiaceae > Actinophytocola > Actinophytocola oryzae. The sequence goes on from NZ_SOCP01000007.1 coordinate 183,507, forward strand.
CGGTCGCCGGTGGTGCACCGGACCTGGTGTCCGCGCCGGTGTGGGGCCTGCTGCGGTCGGCGCAGTCCGAGCACCCGGACCGGCTCGTCGTGCTCGACGTCGACACGGACGTGGACCAGGCACTGCTCGGCGCGGCGATCGGCACCGGGGAGCCGCAGCTCGCTATCCGGTCCGGCGTCGTGCTGGTGCCGCGGCTGGCGCCCGCGGCCCCCACGACCGGCGGGCTCGCCCTCGATCCACGGGGGACGGTGCTCGTCACGGGAGGCACCGGTGCCCTCGGCACGGAGGTCGTCCGGCACCTCGTCTCCGACCACGGCGTTCGCCGCCTGCTGCTGGCCGGTCGCCGCGGTCCCGAGGCGCCGGGCGCGCTCGAGCTGGCGGCCGAGCTGGCCACCCGAGGTGTGCACGCCGACGTCGTGGCGTGCGACGTCGGTGACCGGGCCGCGGTCGCCGAGCTGCTCGCGTCCGTTCCGGACACCCGGCCGCTGACCGCGGTCGTGCACGCGGCCGGTGCGCTGGACGACGGGGCGCTCGAGTCGCTGACCCCCGAGCGCGTCGCCACCGTGTTCGGCCCCAAGGTCGACGGCGCCCGGCACCTGCACGAGCTGACGAAGCACCTGCCGTTGAAGGCGTTCGTCCTGTTCTCCTCGATGGCCGCCACGATCGGCGGCGCCGGTGTCGGCAGCTACGCGGCCGCCAACGCCTTCCTCGACGCCCTCGCCTGCCACCGACACGACCAGGGGCTGCCCGCCGTGTCGCTCGGCTGGGGCATGTGGGAGCGGACCGAGGGCATGGCAGGACACGTCGGCGAGCTGGACCGCCTGCGAATGCACCGGATGGGCCTGAACGCACTGACCACGGAACACGCCATGGCGTTGTTCGACGCGGCGTTCACCACCGGGCGACCGTTCGTGCTGCCGATCGACGTCGACCGGCGGGCTCTGCGCGAGGACGCGGCCTCCGGGACCGTGCCGCCGGTGCTGCGCAACCTGGTCCGCGTCCGACGCCGACACACAGGCGACGACGCGACCGCGTTGCGCCGACGCCTCGCCACGATGAACACCGCGGACCAGGAAAGAACACTGCTCCAGCTGGTCCGCGCCAAGGCCGCCGTCGTCCTCGGGCACACGGACGCCTCGGGCGTCGACGCGGCGCGGGGCTTCCTGCAGTCCGGGTTCGACTCCATGACCGCGGTGGAGCTGCGCAACCTCCTCAACTCCGCGACCGGACTGCGCCTGCCGGCCACCGCGATCTTCGACCACCCGACCCCGCTCGCACTCACCCGTGCGCTCCACACCTGGCTCACCCCGGGGGAAAACGGCGGGGAGAGCACCGAACAGTCCGAGGAAAGCCGCATCCGCGAGGTCATCGCGTCGATCCCGACGGGCAGGCTGCGCGAGTCGGGCGTGCTCGACATCCTTCTCGGACTGGCAGGTGCCGAGCCGACCGCGAACGACGCGCCCGTCGAGCAGCCGCTGGACACCATGGACCTGGAAAGCCTCGTCGAGATGGCCCTCGGTGCGCGTTCGGACGATGCCGGGGAGGCCGACGGTTGAGAACGACCCCGACACGGGACATGGCACCGCTCGAACAAGCACGATGGAGGGCACCGCGTGGCTTCGTCGGAGAAGATCGCCGAGGCTCTGCGGGAGTCCCTGAAGGACGCGAACCGGCTGCGCGGGCTGAACCGCGAACTGACCGCCCGGCACCGCGAACCCGTCGCGGTCGTGGGGATGGCCTGCCGGTTCCCGGGTGGGGTGTCCTCGCCGGAGGAGCTGTGGGCGCTGGTCGCCTCGGGCGGTGACGCGATCACGCCGTTCCCGTCGGACCGTGGTTGGCCGGACCTGTTCGACCCGGACCCCGGTCGCGCGGGCAGGAGCTGTGTCCGCGAAGGCGGGTTCCTGGCCGACGCCGCCGGTTTCGACGCGGAGTTCTTCGGGATCTCGCCCCGTGAGGCGGTGGCGATGGACCCGCAGCAGCGGGTCTTCCTGGAGGTCTGCTGGGAGGCGGTCGAACACGCCGGTCTGGCGCCCGGATCGCTCGCGGGCAGCAGGACCGGGGTGTTCGCGGGGGTCTCGACCCAGGGCTACGGCGGCTCGGCCGGTTCGTCGGAGGAGGCGGAAGGCTATGTGCTGACCGGAAACGCCGCCAGTGTGGTGTCGGGACGGGTCTCGTACGTGCTGGGGTTGGCCGGCCCGGCGGTGTCGGTGGACACGGCGTGTTCGTCGTCGCTCGTGTCCCTGCACCTCGCCGTGCAGGCACTGCGCAACGGCGACTGCGCGCTGGCGCTCGCCGGTGGTGTGACCGTGATGGCCACCCCGGGCGTGTTCGTGGGGTTCAGCCGGCAGCGCGGGCTCGCGGCGGACGGCCGCTGCAAGCCGTTCGCGGCCGCGGCGGACGGCATCGGTCTCGCCGAGGGTGCCGGCGTCGTGGTGCTGGCGCGCCTGTCCGACGCACGGCGCGACGGGCTTCCGATCCTCGCGGTGGTGCGGGGTTCCTCGGTGAACCAGGACGGGACGTCGAGCGGCCTGTCCGCGCCTAACGGCCCGGCACAGGAGCGGGTGATCCGGCAGGCACTCGCGAACGCCGGGCTCGGTCCGGCCGACGTGGACGCGGTCGAGGCGCACGGCACGGGCACCAGGTTGGGTGATCCCATCGAGGCGCGGGCGGTGTCCGCGACGTACGGGCAGGGCCGCGCGACACCGCTGTGGCTGGGATCGGTGAAGTCCAACATCGGCCACACGCAGGCGGCGGCCGGGGTGGCCGGTGTGATCAAGATGGTCATGGCGCTGCGGGAGAACGTGCTGCCACGGACGCTGCACGTGGACGAGCCGACGCCGCACGTCGACTGGTCGGCCGGCGCCGTGGAGCTGTTGACGTCGCCTCGGGCCTGGCCGGACAGGGACCGGCCGCGTCGGTTCGGCGTGTCCTCGTTCGGGGTCAGCGGCACCAACGCGCACGTCGTGTTCGAGGAGGCGCCGCGGGCGGTCGTCGCGCCGCGGCCGGACGTGCCGTCGTTGTGGGTGCTCTCGGGCCGGTCCGGCGAGGCGCTTCGTGCACAGGCCGGTCGCCTGAAGTCCTGGGTGGACTCCCGGCCTGACCTTAGTGCACAGGACGTGGGGCTGTCGCTCGCGACCACGCGAAGCCACTTCGGCCACCGCGCCGCGGTGGTCGGGGACCGGGACGCGTTGGTCACCGGGTTGACGGATCTGTCGCGTGCGACCGTGGGCCGGGCCGCGGCCGACGCCGCCCGCCCGGTGTTCGTGTTCCCGGGCCAGGGGTCGCAGTGGGTGGGGATGGCGGCGGAGCTACTGGACGTCTACCCGGCCTTCGCCGCACGGATGGGCGAGTGCGCCGAGGCGCTCGAGCCCTACGTGGACTGGACGCTGCCGGACGTGTTGCACGGTGAGCTGGACCGGGTCGAGGTGGTGCAGCCGGTCCTGTGGGCCGTGATGGTGTCGTTGGCCGGGCTGTGGCGGTCGTTCGGTGTCGAGCCTGCCGCGGTCGTCGGCCACAGCCAGGGGGAGATCGCCGCGGCGTGCGTGGCCGGTGCGCTGTCCCTCGAGGACGGTGCGCGTGTCGTCGCCCTGCGCAGCCGCGCGTTGCGGGACCTGTCGGGTGGCATGGTGTCGATCCCGTTGCCTGCCGGAGAAGTCCGGGACTGGCTTGGCGACGGTGTCTCGATCGCCGCGGTGAACGGTCCGGGATCCGTGGTGGCTTCGGGGGAGGTCGCCGCCGTGGTGGCACTGTCGGACCGGCTGCGGGCGGCGGGTGTCGATGCCAGGCGGCTCGCGGTCGACTACGCGGCACACTCGGCCCAGGTGGGCCCGGTCCGGGACGAGTTGTCGACGGCGTTGTCGGCGATACGGCCGCGGTCGAGCGAGGTTCCCTTCGTGTCCACGGTGACCGGCGCGGTGTTCGACACCGCCGGTCTCGACGCCCGCTACTGGTTCGACAACCTGCGGGAGCCGGTCCGGTTCGCGGACGCCACACGGGCGGTGCTCGCCGAGGGGCACCGGGTGCTGCTGGAGGTCGGTCCGCACCCCGTGCTGAGCCTCGGGATGCAACAGACCCTCGACGAGGCCGGTATCACCGCGACCCTGCTGGCCACCCTGCGCCGCGACGACGGCGGACGCCACAGGATGCTGACCGCACTGGGGCAGGCCTATGTCGCAGGCGTCATGCCGGACTGGGACGCGGTGTTCGCCGGAGACGACGCCCGGCGGGTCCGGCTGCCCACCTACGCCTTCCAACACAGGCCCTACTGGCTCACCCCGCCGATGCCCTCCGCGCCCGGCCACCCGCTGCTGGACACCGCCGTCGACCTGGCCGACGACCAGGGAACCGTGCTGACCGGGCGGCTGTCCGCCGCGACGCACCCGTGGCTGGCCGGCCACACCGTGCTGGGTTCGGTGGTGGCACCCGGGACGTTGCTCGTCGAGCTGGCGTGGCAGGCAGGCGAGCGCGTCGGCTGCGCCCGGCTCGACGAGCTGGTGCTGCGGTCCCCACTGGTGCTGCCCGAGCAGGGCGAGGTGCGTGTCCAGGTCCGGGTCGGCGCCGACGACACCGGGCGGCGCCCGGTCAGCGTGCACACCCAGCGCGAGGGACACGACTGGCGCTGCCACGCGACCGGAGTCGTCGGCGCCGCCACCCGCCCCGTCGACCTGGAGGCGTGGCCCCCGGCCGGCGCGGAAGCGGTCGACGTGGCGCCGGTGTACGACGTGCTGGCCGGCCGGGGGTTCGCGTACGGGCCGGTGTTCCAGTGCCTGACCGCGGCCTGGCGTCGAGGTGACGAGGTCTTCGCCGAGGTCGCACTGCCCGACGGGGTGGACGTCGACGGCTACGGGATCCACCCCGCGTTGCTCGACTCCGCGATGCACGCCTTCGCCTACGTGGCGAGCGGCGCACAGTCCGGCACGCGGCTGCCGTTCGCCTGGACCGGGGTGTCCCTGTATGCCGTGGGTGCCACCGCGTCACGGGTGCGGGTCGCCCCCGCGACGTCCGGTGACGGCGCGGTGTCGATCGTCGTCGCCGACGGTTCCGGTGCGCCCGTCGCGGCCGTGGACTCGCTGGTGTTCCGCCCGGTCGACACCGACCAGCTGGTCGCGCCCGCGGTCGGGCACGACTCGCTGCTCCACCTCGACTGGGTCCCGGCCGACACCGACGGCGTCGCGGGCACCGAGGGCTGGGCCGTGCTCGGACCACACGACCTCGGCCTCGACCTGCCGGTCTACCCCGACCTCGACGCACTCGCGGGCGCGCGGGTAGCACCGACCACTGTCGTCTTCGACCTGTCGCGGGAGGACACGCCGGTCGGCACGACGCTGACGCTACTGCGGTCCTGGCTGGCGGAGTCCGCGCTGGACGGGTCCCGGCTCGTACTGGTGACACGTGGTGCGGTGCCTGTCGGCGACGAGGCTCCCGACCTGGCGGCGGCCTCGGCCTGGGGGCTGACGCGGTCGGCCCAGGTCGAGCACCCCGGCCGGTTCGTGCTCGTGGACACCGACGACACCGCCGATGTCGAACCGTCCACCGTGGCGGCCGCGGTCGACTCCGGCGAGCCGCAGTGCGCGATCCGCGCGGGCGCGGTGTTCGTGCCCCGGCTGACGCCCGTCGCGGGCCGCGGCACCGCGCCCGAGATAGATCCTGACGGAACGGTGTTGATCACCGGTGGCCTCGGCCTGCTCGGCGCCGAGACCGCACGCCACCTCGTCGCGGAGTACGGCGTCCGGCGCCTCGTCCTCGCCGGCAGGCGAGGCGCGGACACCCCCGGCGCGCCGGACCTGGCGGCCGAGCTCACCGCCGGGGGCGCCGACGTCCGGGTCGTCGCGTGTGACGTCGCCGACCGCTCGGCGGTGGCAGCGCTGCTGGCCTCGATCCCCGACGAGCACCCCCTGACCGGCGTCGTGCACGCGGCCGGGGTGCTGGACGACGGTGTCGTCGAGACCCTCACACCCGACCGGCTGGCGACGGTGTGCCGACCCAAGGCCGACGGCGCGTGGCACCTCCACGAGCTGACCAAAGACCGGCCGCTCGCGTTGTTCGTCCTGTTCTCGTCCCTGGCCGGCATCCTCGGCGCGGCCGGACAGGGCGGCTACGCGGCCGCCAACGCCTACCAGGACGCGCTCGCCCGGTACCGCGCCGCCGCCGGGCTGCCCGCGACGTCCATCGCATGGGGGCTGTGGGACCGGCCCAGCGAGCTGACCGGCCGCCTCGGCGCCGCCGACCGCGCACGACAGCGCCGCACCGGCATGTCCGGCCTGTCCGTGGCGGACGGGCTCGCGCTGTTCGACAGGGCCGTGACGGCCGGGCACCCGGTAGTGGCCGCGGCCAGGCTCGACCGCGCCGCACTCCACGAGCGCGGGATCGGCGACGGTCCGCCGCCGCTGTTCCGCGCGCTCCTGCGGACGCGACCACGACAGGCCACGAACCGCGCGGGCACGCCGTCGCTCACCGCCCGGCTGGCCGCGTTGCCGCACGCCGAGCGTGACCGTGCCGTGCTGGCGCTGGTGCGACAGGAGGCAGCCGCCGTCCTCGGCCACGTCGACGACCGGGCGATCGACCCCGGCCGCGCCTTCCGCGAGTCGGGGTTCGACTCCCTGACGGCCGTCGAGTTCCGCAACCGGCTCGCGGCACTCACGGGGCTGCGGCTGCCCGCCACCCTGGTCTTCGACCACCCGAACCCGCTCGCGCTGAGCAGGCACGTGCTGGGCAGGCTCTCCGGTGCGCGGACGGCGGACGCGCCCGCGTCGGTGGCCGCCACCGGCGACCCGGTGGCCGTCGTCGGGATGAGCTGCCGGCTGCCCGGCGGAGTGTCCTCGCCGGAGGACCTGTGGGACCTGGTCGTGTCCGGCGGTGACGCGGTCGGCCCGTTCCCCGACGACCGGGGCTGGGACCTGGAGACGCTGTTCGACCCCGACCCCGGACGTGCGGGCACCAGCTACGTCCGCGAAGGCGGGTTCCTGGCCGACGCCGCCGGTTTCGACGCGGAGTTCTTCGGGATCTCGCCCCGCGAGGCGCTGGCCATGGACCCGCAGCAGCGGTTGCTGCTGGAGCTGTCCTGGGAGGCACTGGAGCGGGCCGGGTTCGACCCCCGGTCGCTCGCGGGCTCGCCGACCGGGGTGTTCGCGGGCGTGATGTACCACGACTACCTCGAAGGACTGCGCGAGGTCCCGGCGGAGCTGGAGGGCTATGTCGGCAACGGCAACGCGGGCAGTGTGGTGTCGGGCCGGGTGGCGTATGCGCTGGGGCTGGAGGGGCCCGCTCTGTCGGTGGACACGGCCTGTTCGTCGTCGTTGGTGGCTGTTCACCTTGCCGCGCAGTCGTTGCGGAGTGGCGAGTGTTCGTTGGCGTTGGCCGGTGGGGTGACGGTGATGGCGACGCCGGGGCCGTTCGTGGGGTTCAGTCGGCAACGTGGCCTGGCCGTGGACGGCCGCTGCAAGTCGTTCGCCGCCGCCGCGGACGGCACCGGGCTGTCCGAGGGGGTCGGCATGCTCGTGCTGGAGCGGTTGTCGGACGCGCGGCGCAACGGCCATCCGGTGCTGGCGGTGCTGCGTGGGTCGGCGGTGAACCAGGACGGGGCGTCCAACGGCCTGTCCGCGCCGAACGGCCCGTCGCAGGAGCGGGTGATCAGGCAGGCCCTCACCGCCGCCGGGCTGTCCGGTGTGGACGTCGACGCCGTCGAGGCGCACGGGACGGGCACGCGACTGGGTGATCCGATCGAGGCGCAGGCGGTGCTGGCCACCTACGGGCAGGACCGCGACGAGCCGCTGTGGCTGGGGTCGGTGAAGTCGAACATCGGCCACACCCAGGCGACCGCGGGTGTGGCCGGTGTGATCAAGATGGTGATGGCGCTCCGGCACGGTGTGCTGCCGAGGACGCTGTTCGTCGACGAGCCAACCCCCCACGTCGACTGGTCGGCAGGCGCGGTAGAGCTGCTGACCACGCAGTGCGCGTGGCCGGAGCGGGACCGGCCTCGGCGGTTCGCCGTGTCGTCGTTCGGTGCGAGCGGGACCAACGCCCACGCCGTCTTCGAACAGCCACCAGTGGTGGAACCCGGCCGCGCAGCCGGTGGTGACGGCGTCTGGCTGCTGTCGGCGCGGACCGAGGACGGGCTGCGTGCCCAGGCGTCGCGACTGCGTGAGCACGTCACGGCCCATCCGGAGCTGGGCGTCGCCGACGTGGGTCACTCCCTCGCGACGACCCGCACCCACTTCTCACAGCGCGCCGCCGTGTCGGGCGGCCGGTCGGCGTTGCTGGCCGGGCTCGCCGCGATCGCCGACGGTGGGTCCGGCGCGGGTGTCGTCCGGGGCACGGCGCTCGCCGACCGTCCGGTGTTCGTCTTTCCCGGCCAGGGCTCGCAGTGGGTGGGCATGGCGGTGGACCTGATGGACGCCTTTCCCGTCTTCGCCGCCCGCATGGGCGAGTGCGCCGCGGCGCTGGAGTCCCATGTGAGCTGGTCACTGGCGGAGGTGCTGGGGGATGAGGAGGCCCTCGGCCGCGTCGACGTGGTGCAGCCCGTCTTGTGGGCGGTGATGGTGTCCCTGGCCCACCTGTGGCAGTCGTTCGGTGTGCGGCCTGCCGCGGTCGTCGGGCACAGCCAGGGTGAGATCGCCGCCGCCTGTGTCGCGGGCGCGTTGTCCCTCCAGGACGGTGCACGCGTGGTCGCCCTGCGGGGCAAGGCGTTGCGTGGGCTCTCGGGTGGGATGGCGTCGGTGCCGCTGTCCGAGAACGAGACCCTGGCATGGCTCCGCACGGAAGACGGCTTGTCGGTCGCCGCCGTGAACGGACCGCGTTCCGTGGTGGTGTCCGGCGAGGTGGCGCCACTGGGGAAGCTCCTCGAACAGCTGCACGCGGCCGGGGTCGACGCCCGGCGGATCGCGGTGGACTACGCGGCCCACTCCGCCCGGGTGGACCAGGTGCGTGAGGAGCTGCTGACGGCCCTCACGGGAACCGACCCCCGGCCGTCCGAGGTGCCGTTCGTGTCGACGGTGACCGGCGAGGTGCTCGACACCACCGCGCTGGACGCCCGGTACTGGTTCGACAACCTGCGGGATCAGGTGCGCTTCGAGGACGCGACACGGACGGTCCTCGCCAAGGGCCACCAGGTCCTGCTGGAGGTGAGCCCGCACCCCGTCCTGAGCCTGGCCATGCAGCAGACCCTCGACGACACGGGCGTGCCCGGCAACCCGCTGGCCACGTTGCGCCGCGACGACGGCGGCCGGGCGCGGATGCTGACCGCGCTCGCAGGGGCCCACTGCGCCGGTGTCGAGGTCGACTGGCGGCAGGTGCACCCGGGCGCGCGGGTCGTCGACCTGCCGACGTACGCGTTTCAGCGTGAGCGGTACTGGTTGCCTGGTGGCGGTGATCGGTCGGTTATGGCGAGTTGGCGTTATGTCGTTGAGTGGGTGCGGCTCACTGCCGGGCCGGGTTCTGTTGGTGGGAGGTGGTTGGTGGCGGTTCCTTCGGGTGTGGTGGATCCGAGGGTGTCGGTGTGTGTTGATGCGTTGAGGGCGCGTGGTGTCGAGGTGGTCTGGGTTGAGGTGGATTGCACGGTGCCGGACCGGATCGGCGGGTATCTGCCCGATGTTCGCGTTGATGGTGTGTTGTCTTTTCTGGCTTTCGATGATCGGTGGCTCTTGGGTGGTGTTCCTGCGGGGTTGGCGGCGAATGTGGGGTTGCTGCGGGCTTTTGGTGACGTTGCGCGGATGTGGTGGGTGACTGCGGGTGCGGTGTCTACTGGGTCGGGTGATGCGCTGACCTGTCCTGCTCGGTCGATGGTGTGGGGGCTTGGCAGGGTCGCGGCTCTGGAGTATCCGGCGGCCTGGGGTGGTTTGGTGGATTTGCCGGCTGTTGTTGACGGGGTGGCTGCGGAGCGGTTTGTCGGGGTGCTTGGTGGTGTGGCTGGTGAGGATCAGGTGGCGGTGCGGCCTGCTGGTGTCTTCGGTCGGCGGCTCGTGCGGGCGCCTGGACGCGGTGTGGGGGTTTGGCGTCCTAGGGGGACGGTGCTTGTGACGGGTGGGACCGGTGCGCTCGGTAGGCGGGTGGCGCGGTGGCTTGTGGGGAATGGTGCGGAGCATGTGGTGTTGTTGAGTCGCCGGGGTGTGGCTGCGCAGGGTGTCGCTGAGTTGAGAGCTGAGTTTGGTGGGTTGGTCAGTGTTGTGGCCTGTGATGTCACGGATCGGGACGCGTTGGCGCGTGTCCTGGCGGAGTATCCGCCGAGTGGTGTTGTCCATGCGGCGGGGGTGGGGGCGTCTGTGTTGTTGTCCGGGACCGGGCCGGCTGAGTTGGGGGAGGTTCTTGCGGCGAAGGTGGTTGGTGCGCTGAATCTGCACGAGTTGCTTCGGGGTGTTCCGCTTGATGCTTTCGTGTTGTTTTCTTCTGGTGCTGGTGTGTGGGGGAGTGGTGGTCAGGGCGGGTATGCGGCGGGTAATGCCTATTTGGATGGGCTGGCTGAGTTTCGCCGTTCGCTTGGGTTGCCTGCGTTGTCGGTGGCGTGGGGTATGTGGGCTGGTGGCGGGATGGTTGACGGGGTGGGCGTCGATCGTCTGGTTCGTCATGGCGTGATGCCGATGGATCCGGGGGTGGCGGTGGCTGTGTTGGGGCAGGCTGTCGGGTTGGGTGAGGCGCACGTGGTGGTCGCGGACATCGACTGGCCGCGGTTCGTGTCGGCGTTCACCTCGGGCCGGCCGAGCGCGTTGCTCGCCGACCTCCCGGCCGTCGCGGGCGTGGCGGCGGCCGTGAGTCCAGGCGAGTCCCTGCACGACCGGATCGCCGGGCGGACCACGGCGGACCAGGACCGGCTCCTCCTCGAGCTAGTCCGGCGGGAGGCGGCCGGGATCCTCGGGCACCCCGGCGCGGACGCCGTGGCGCCCGGCAGGGCGTTCAGGGACATGGGGTTCGACTCGCTCACCGCCGTCGAGCTGCGCAACCGCCTGAACGCGCTGAGCGGGCTGAGCCTGCCCGCCACGTTCGTCTTCGACCACCCCAACCCCGCCGCGCTCGCCACGGCACTGCGCACCCGCCTGGCAGGCGGCGCGGGCCGGACGATCGTCGCGAGCGACCTGGACAGGGTCGAGAAGCTGCTGAACGGGCTGCGCCCGGACGACCAGGAGTTCACCGAGGGCATGGCGCGCATCGAGGCGATGCTCCGCAGGGGAAGGCGACGGCTGGAGCGCGCAGGCGACCCCCCGACCGGGGACCTGATCGACCGCATCGACGGCGCGACCGATGACGAGATCTTCGGGTACATCGGCGCCGAGTTCGGCATCACCGCCGTGCGGGACGCGGACAGGACAACGTCAGGAGAAGCTGGATCCGATGACTAACGAGGACAAGCTGCGGTTCTTCGTCAGGCGGCTCACCGTCGACCTGCACGACGCCAGGACCCGTCTGCGCGACCTGGAGGACGAGCGGCGGGAGCCGATCGCCGTCGTCGGCATGGGCTGCCGCCTCCCCGGTGGGATCGAGGCGCCGGACCAGCTGTGGGACATGGTGGTGAACGGCCGCGACGCGTACGGCCCCTTCCCGCAGAACCGGGGCTGGGACCTCGCGAACCTGTTCGACCCGGATCCGGACAGGAGCGGCAGGAGCTACGTGACCGAGGGCGCGTTCCTCGCGGACCCCGCCGCCTTCGACGCCGAGTTCTTCGGGATCTCGCCACGCGAGGCGGCGGCGACGGACCCGCAGCACCGGTTGCTGCTGGAGGTCACCTGGGAGGCGCTCGAGGACGCCGGTATCGACCCCACCACGCTCGCCGGGTCGCCGACCGGGGTCTTCGTCGGCACCAACGGCCAGGACTACGCGATGGGCGTCATGCAGGTCGCCGAGGCCGAGGGCTACGTGCTGACCGGCAACGCGGCGAGCGTCGTGTCCGGAAGGGTGTCCTACGTGCTCGGGCTGGAAGGCCCGGCGCTCTCCGTGGACACCGCCTGTTCGTCGTCGCTGGCGGCGATCCACCTCGCAGTGCGGTCCCTGCGCGACGGCGAGTGCTCGCTGGCACTCGCGGGCGGGGTGACCGTCATGTCGACGCCCGGCGTGTTCGTGTTGTTCAGCCGCCAACGGGGGATGGCGGTCGACGGGCGGTGCAAGCCGTTCGCGGACGCGGCGGACGGCATCGGCTGGGGCGAGGGCGCGGGCGTCGTCGTGCTGGAACGGCTGTCGGACGCCGTCCGCAACGGGCACCGGGTGCTCGCCGTCGTCCGCGGCTCGGCGGTCAACCAGGACGGTGCGTCGAACGGGCTGACCGCGCCGAACGGGCCGTCGCAGGAGCGGGTGATCCGGCAGGCGCTCGCCGACGCGGGACTCGCGCCGTCCGAGGTGGACGTCGTGGAGGCGCACGGGACGGGCACCACCCTGGGGGATCCCATCGAGGCGCAGGCCCTGCTGGCCGCCTACGGGCAGGACCGGACCGAGCCGCTGCGGCTGGGCTCGGTGAAGTCGAACATCGGGCACACCCAGGCCGCTGCCGGTGTCGCGGGTGTGATCAAGATGGTGATGGCGTTGCGGCACGGGGTCGTGCCGCCGACGCTGCACGTGGACGAGCCGTCGTCCCACGTCGACTGGTCGGCGGGCGCGGTGGAGCTGGTGACCGAGCGCGGGCCGTGGCCGGTGAGCGACCGCCCGCGCCGCGCTGGTGTGTCCTCGTTCGGCGTGAGCGGCACGAACGTGCACGCGATCCTCGAACAGGCACCCCGAACCGTGCCGGACGACGCACCGCGTGGCTCCGCGGGCGCGGCGTGGGTGCTGTCCGCCCGGTCGGCCGCCGCACTGCGTGCGCAGGCCTCCCGGCTGCGCGCGTGGGTGGCGGCGCGGCCGGAGCTGGCCGTCGAGGACGTCGGCTACTCGCTCGCGACGACCCGCGCACACTTCCCCCACCGCGCCGTCGTCTCCGGCGCCGACCGCGACGAACTGCTCGCCGGGCTCGACGACCTGCCGACCGGACGGCCGGTCACCGGCTCGGGTCCGGGTCCGGTGTTCGTGTTCCCCGGGCAGGGTTCGCAGTGGGCGGGCATGGCGGTGGAGCTCCTCGACTCCTCGCCGGTGTTCGCCGACCGGATCCGGGAGTGCGCCGAAGCACTCCGGCCGCACGTCGACTGGTCGCTGCCAGAGGTGCTGCGGGCCGGCACCGACCTCGATCGCGTCGACGTGGTGCAGCCGGTGCTGTGGGCCGTGATGGTGTCCCTCGCCGGACTGTGGCAGTCCTACGGTGTCCGGCCCGCCGCGGTCGTCGGGCACAGCCAGGGTGAGGTCGCCGCCGCGTGTGTCGCCGGACGCCTCTCACTGGCGGACGGCGCGACCGTGGTGGCGTTGCGGGGCAGGGCACTGCTGGCACTGTCCGGCCTCGGCGGCACGATCACCGTACCGCTGCCGGTCGCGGACGTGACCGCCCGTCTGGACGGCTACGGCGGACGGGTGTCGGTCGCGGCGGTCAACGGCCCGGCCTCCGTGGTGGTGTCCGGTGACCTGGACGCCGTCGACGACCTGCTGGCCGCGCTCCTGGCGGACGGGCTCGACGCGCGCCGGGTCGCCGGGGTGTCCTACGGGGCGCACTCGGCCCAGGTGGACCGGATCGAGGCGGATGTCCGCACCGCGCTGTCCGGGGTCGCGTCGCGTCCGGGATCGGTGCCGTTCTACTCGACGGTGACCGCCGGCCCCGCGGAGGGCGAGGACCTCGACGCCGGGTACTGGTACCGGAACCTGCGGGACACCGTGCGGTTCGACGAAACCGTGCGCGCGGCCGTCGACGCCGGGCACGAGGTCTTCGTGGAGATCAGCCCGCACCCGGTGCTGGCCATGGGGCTGGCACAGATCCTGGAGGCCGAGGAGAGCCCGGGTGTGGTGCTGTCGACGCTGCGGCGCGGCGACGGCGGCCCCGCACGGATGCTGACGGCCGTCGCGGGCGCCCACGTCGCGGGTGTCCCGGTCGACTGGGCGGCGGTGTACGCGGGGTCCGGAGCACGCGTCGTGCCGCTGCCGTCCTACGCCTTCGCCCGCGAACGGTACTGGCTGAGCCCGCGACCGACCGCGGGTGACGTGACCGCGGCGGGGCTGCGGCTCGCGGAGCACCCCATGCTGGGCGCCGCCGTCGACCTGGCCGACGGCCAGGGCACCGTCCTGACCGGACAGCTGTCCCTGGCGACCCACCCGTGGCTCGCCGACCACGCGCTCCTCGGCACGACGCTCGCGCCGGGCACCGCACTGGTCGAGCTGGCGTGGCAGGCGGGTAGGCACGTGGGCTGCCCGCACATCGACGAGCTGGTCCTGCACGTGCCCCTGGTCGTGGCCGACCCCGTCCGCGTCCAGGTGCGGGTCGGTGCGGGGACCGGCGGTCCGCGTGAGGTCGGCGTCTACTCGCAGCCCGTCGCGGCGGCGGGCGACACCTGGGTGTGCCATGCCTCCGGCACTGTCGCCCCGGCGGAGGAGCCCGGCGCCGGCTGGGGTGCGTGGCCGCCCACGGGCGCGGCCGAGGTCGACGTCGACGGCGTCTACGACGTGCTGGCAGGCCGGGGTTTCGAGTACGGGCCGACGTTCAGGGGCCTGCACGCGGCATGGCGCCGGGGCGACGAGGTGTTCGCCGAGGTCGCCCTGCCGGACGCGGACGCTGCCGAGCGGTTCGGGCTGCACCCCGCGTTGCTGGACGCGGCGTTGCACGCCGGGGCGTTGCGTGGCGGTGACCTCCCACCCGGCGGTGCGCGCTGGGGCGGGCTGCCGTTCGCGTGGACCGGTGTCGCGTTGCACGCGGCCGGCGCACGGGCCCTGCGGGTCCGGCTGGCGCCCGTGCCCGGTTCCGACGCCGTCACGGTCGCCGTCGCCGACGAGTTCGGCAGGCCGGTCGCGACCGTGGCGTCGTTGGCGTTCAGACAGGCCGACCTCAGCCAGGTGAGCCCGCCCGCGCCGCTGTACCACGTCGGCTGGACGCCCGTCGTCGTCGAACACGGCACGAGCGCGGGTGACTGGGCCGTGCTGGGGGTGGACCGACTGGCGGCCGGCGTCCCCGCCTACCAGGACGTGGCCGCCATCGCGACCCTCGACACCGTGCCCGCGACGGTCGTCGCCGACCTTCCGGCCGTCGACGCCGTGCGGGAGGCGGCCGGTGCGGCACTGGCGCTGGTCCGGTCCTGGCTTGCCGAGCCCACGCTCGCGAACACCCGGCTGGTGCTGGTGACACACGACGCGGTGGCGGTGGGCGCGCGGGAGTCGCCGAACCCGGCGAGTGCCTCGGTGTGGGGCCTGCTGCGGTCAACGCAGTCCGAGCACCCCGGCCGGTTCGTACTCGTCGACACAGACCCCGCCTCCGCCCCGGCCGTGCTGGTGGACGCGGTCGAGAGCGGCGAACCGCAGGTGGCCGTCCGGGCCGGGAACGTCTACGTGCCACGGCTCGTCACCGTCGCCGCGCGGACGGGCGCCGCCATCGAGCCGTCAGGCACCGTGCTGGTCACCGGCGGCACGGGGGAGCTGGGTGGTGCGGTCGCCCGGCATCTGGTCGCCGCACACGGGGTACGCAGCCTGCTGCTGACCAGCCGCCGCGGCGCGGACGCCGACGGCGCGACCGACCTGGCCGCCGAACTGACCGCGCTGGGCGCCTCGGTGCGGATCGCGGCGTGTGACGTGGGGGACCGGGCCGCCGTCGCCGCCCTGCTGGACACCGTGCCTGCCGAGCACCCGCTGACCGCGGTCGTGCACGCCGCCGCGGCGCTCGACGACGGGATGGTCGAGACCCAGACGCCCCAGCGGCTCGACAACGTCCTGCGCGCCAAAGTGGACGGCGCCCTGCACCTGCACGAGCTGACGCGGGCGCTGCCGCTGTCCGCGTTCGTCCTGTTCTCCTCGATCGCGGGCACACTCGGCTCCGTGGGCCAGGCCAACTACGCCGCGGCGAACGCGTTCCTGGACGCGCTGGCACAGCGGCGCCGCGCCGAGGGACTGCCCGCGGTGTCCGTGGCGTGGGGCCTGTGGGAGACCCGCAGCGAGCTGACCGACAAGCTGGACACGGCGGACGAGGCCAGACTTCGGCGGGTCGGGCTGGCCGGCCTGCCGACGGGACAGGCGCTCGCGATGTTCGACGCGGCACTGGAGAGTCCGCACTCCGACGTCGTGGCGGTCCGCGTGGACCGTCCCGCCCTCCAGGCGCTCGCCGGCACGAGCGGCGACGCCGTCCCCCTGGTCCTGCGGAGCCTGTGCCCGCCGCGTGCCCAGGCCGCGGGCTCGGCCCATCTCCGTCGCAGGCTCGCCACCATGACGCCCGCCGACCAGGAACGGGCGCTGGACCGGCTGGTGCGGGAACAGATCGCCGTTGTGCTCGATCACGCCGACGCGGCGGCGATCGACGCGGGCCGGGCGTTCCGCGACATCGGCTTCGACTCGCTGACCGCGGTGGAGCTGCGGAACAGGCTGGCGGCCCTCACCGGTGTGAAGCTCCCCGCCACGGTCGTGTTCGACCACCCCAACCCGCGTGCGCTGTCCCGGTTCGTGGCCTCGCGGCTCCCCGGTGCGACGAGAGCCGTCCCGACGGCGGGCACACCGGTGGCGGACGAGCCCATCGCCGTGGTGGGCATGGCGTGCAGGCTTCCCGGCGGGATCGACTCCCCCGACGAGCTGTGGGAGCTGGTGATGTCCGGTGGCGACGCCATCACCGAGTTCCCGGCCGACCGCGGCTGGGACACGGAAGCGATCTTCGACGCCGAGCGTGGCCGGCCGGGCCGGACCTACGTCCGCGAGGGCGGCTTCCTCTCCGACGCGGCCGGTTTCGACGCGGGCTTCTTCGGCATCTCCCCACGCGAGGCCCTGGCGATGGACCCACAGCAGCGCCAGCTGCTCGAGGTCTCCTGGGCGGCTCTCGAACACGGCGGGATCGACCCCCGGTCACTCGCCGGTTCTCCCTCGGGCGTGTTCGCGGGTGTGATGCAGCACGACTACCTCGACGGTCTCGACCGCATCCCCGAGGAGCTGGCAGGTCATCTCGGCAACGGCAACGCGGGCAGCGTCGTCTCCGGGCGCGTGGCCTACGCCCTCGGGCTGGAAGGCCCTGCGATGACCGTCGACACCGCCTGTTCGTCGTCCCTGGTGGCGATCCACCTCGCCGCACAGGCACTCCGCGGCGGGGAGTGCTCCCTCGCGCTGGCCGGCGGCGTCACGGTGATGGCCACGCCCGCGATCTACGTGTGGTTCAGCGGGCAGCAGGGGCTGGCCGCGGACGGCCGGTGCAAGTCGTTCGCGGCCGCCGCCGACGGAACGGGCATCTCGGAAGGCGTCGGCGTGGTCGTGCTCGAGCGGCTGTCGGACGCGCGGCGCAACGGTCGCCGGGTGCTGGCGGTGTTGCGTGGTTCGGCGGTGAACCAGGACGGTGCGTCGAACGGCCTGACCGCGCCGAACGGGCCGTCGCAGGAGCGGGTGATCCGGCAGGCGCTCGTGAGCGCGGGACTCGCTCCGTCCGATGTGGACGTCGTGGAGGCGCACGGCACGGGTACGACGCTCGGCGACCCGATCGAGGCGCAGGCGTTGTTGGCGACATACGGGCAGGACCGGGTGGAGCCGCTGCGGTTGGGGTCGGTGAAGTCGAACATCGGGCACACGCAGGCGGCGGCCGGTGTCGCGGGTGTGATCAAGATGGTGATGGCGTTGCGGCACGGGGTCGTGCCGCCGACGCTGCACGTGGACGAACCGTCGTCCCACGTCGACTGGTCGGCGGGCGCGGTGGAGCTGGCGACCTCGCCGGGGGAGTGGCCGCCGGCGGGCAGGCCGAGGCGGTTCGGCGTCTCGTCGTTCGGTGCGAGTGGGACCAACGCCCACGCCGTCTTCGAGGAGCCACCCCAGGCCGACACGCGGGTCGCCGACCGGCGGCCGGTGGACGTCGCGATGTGGGCGGTGTCGAGCCCCACCGAGTCCGGCCTTCGTGCACAGGCCCGGCGGCTGCGCGGACACGTCGCGTCCCGGCGGGAGCTGGACGTGGCCGACGTGGGCTACTCGCTGGCGAAGCGCACCCACTTCCCGCACCGCGCCGTGGTGACGGGCGCCTGCCGCGAGGACCTGCTGCGCGCACTGGACAAGGTCGCCGCGGGCGAATCGGCCGCCGACGCGATCCGGGGCGTGGCCACCACGGGTGGGTGCGCGCTGCTGTTCTCCGGGCAGGGCAGCCAGCGGGTCGGGATGGGCCGGGAGCTGTACGACGCCGTGCCCGCGTTCCGGGCCGCGTTCGACGAGATCTGTGCGCACTTCGACGGGCTGCTGGAACATCCGCTCCGCGAGGTCGTCGCCGGGGCGGCGGGTGCGGACGGGCTGCTGGACCGGACCGAGTACACGCAGGCCGGGCTCTTCGCGGTCGAGGTGGCGGCGTACCGGCTCGTGCACGGGTGGGGTGTCCGCCCGGACTTCGTGGCCGGACATTCCATCGGTGAGCTGACCGCCGCGTACGTCGCGGGCGTGCTGGACCTCGCGGACGCCTGTCGCCTGGTCGCCGCGCGAGGCCTGGCGATGACGTCCCTGCCCGCGACCGGCGCGATGGTGTCGGTGCAGGCCACGGAGGCGGAGCTGCTGCCGGTGCTGGCCGGGCTCGCCGACCGCGTGGGCCTCGCCGCTGTCAACGGACCGGAGTCCGTCGTGATCTCCGGCGACGCCGACGCCGTGCTCGAGGTGGCGCGGCACTGGGCGGAACAGGGCCGCAGGACCAGGCGGCTGACCGTCGGCCACGCCTTCCACTCGCCGCACCTCGACGGCAGGCTCGAACCGTACGCGGCGGAGCTGCGCCGCACCCCGTTGCGGCCACCGGTGATCCCCGTGGTGTCGAACGTGACGGGCCAGGTCGCCTCGGCCGCACAGCTGTGCTCTCCCGAGTACTGGCTCGACCAGGCTC
This sequence comes from Actinophytocola oryzae, assembly GCF_004364325.1. Classification (GTDB taxonomy): domain Bacteria; phylum Actinomycetota; class Actinomycetes; order Mycobacteriales; family Pseudonocardiaceae; genus Actinophytocola; species Actinophytocola oryzae. Next base: position 202,357 of record NZ_SOCP01000007.1, read on the forward strand.
GGCAGGCCGTGCGTTTCCGGCAGTGCGTCGAGACCCTGCGCGCCGAGGGTGTGACGTGCTACCTGGAACTGGGCCCCGACGGCGTGCTCACCGCCATGACGAAGAACTGCCTCGACGCGACCGGGAGCGGCGAGGTCTGCGTGCCGCTGCTGCGTGCCGACCGGCCCGAGGTCGAGTCCATGCGTACCGCCCTGGCCACCCTGTACGTCGCCGGTGTGCCCGTGGACTGGGCGGCCGTGCACGGCGGCGCTTGCCCCGTCGAGCTGCCCACGTACGCGTTCGAACACGAGCGGTACTGGCTGTCCGCGCGGTCCAGCTCGGACACCGCGGTGGCGCACGGCCTGGTGGACACGGCCGTCGAGCTGGCCGAAGACCAGGGGATCGTGCTGTCCGGTCGGCTGTCGTCGGAAACCCACCGGTGGCTGACCGGGCACGCGGTCCTCGGTGCGGTGATCCTACCGGGCACGGCACTGGTGGACCTGGCCTGGCAGGCAGGATCCCGGCTCGGGTACGGCCGCGTCGACGAGCTGGTGCTGCGGTCGCCGCTGGTCCTGCCCGAGACGGGCGCGGTGCGTGTTCAGGTCCGCGTCGGCGCGAACCGCGCGGTGAGCGTCCACTCGCGACCGGACACGGGTACCGGCCCGTGGGTCTGCCACGCCACGGGCACGGTCGCGTTCGACACCGAGCCCGGTGCGACGGACGTGGCGACGTGGCCGCCCGAGGACGCCGAAGCCGTGGACGTGGGTTCGGTCCATGACTTGTTGGCCGAACGCGGGTTCGACTACGGGGACGTGTTCCGGGGGTTGCGGTCGGCGTGGCGTCGGGGGGAGGACGTGTTCGCCGAGGTGGCCCTGCCGGAGGGGGTGGAGGTCGCGGGATTCGGTGTCCACCCGGCGTTGCTCGACTCGGCGCTGCACGCCCTGGCCTGCGCGAACGGGAACGAGACGGCGGTGGCCGCCCGGCTGCCGTTCGCGTGGAGCGGCGTGTCCGTCCACGCCGTCGGCGCCACCGCGCTGCGGGTGCGGATCGGCCCGGCCGAGTCCGGTGACGGCGCCGTCGCCCTGTCGGCGGCCGACGAGTCCGGCAGGCCGGTGGCCACCGTGGAGTCGTTGACGTTCCGCGAGGTCGCCTCCGGACAGTTGACCGTCGCGAGCACGGTCGACGACTCACTGTTCCACGTGGACTGGCGACCCGTCGCCGTCGAGGGCGGTGCGAGCACCGACGGCTGGGCGGCCATCGGCCCGCTCGACCTGGCCGTCCCGGAGTACTCGGATGCGGCCGACCCCGTGCCGTCGATCGTGGTGACCGACGTCTCCACCCGGCACGCCCGCTCCGCCCGCGACGCCGTGACCGCCGTGCTCGACCTGGTGCGGTCGTGGTTGGCCGACCCGAGGACCGGCGACACCCGGCTGGTGGTCGTCACGCGCGGCGCGGTGGCAGTCGCTGCGCACGAGACCGCGGACCTGGTCCTGGCGCCGGTGTGGGGCTTGCTGCGCTCGGCCATGTCCGAGCACCCCGGTCGGTTCGTGCTCGTCGACATTGACATCGACGCCTCGGCCGCCGCGGTGCCGGACGCGGTCGCGACCGGCGAACCGGAGCTGGCGGTGCGCGGCGACGCGGTGCTGGTGCCCCGGTTGGTCCGCGGCGGCGGCCTGGTGGTGCCCGCCGACGCCGAGGCCTGGCGGGTGGGCATGCGTGCGCGTGGGTCCTTCGACGACGTGACGCTGGTGCCCGCGCCGGAAGGGCTTGTCGCGCTCGGCGAGGGCCAGGTGCGGGTGGCGGTACGCGCGGCCGGCGTGAACTTCCGGGATATCGTCGTCGCGCTGGGTGTCGTGGACGCACCGGGGGAACTGCTGGGTGGCGAGGCGGCCGGTGTCGTGGTCGAGACGGGTCCCGGCGTGTCCGACCTGGCGGTGGGGGACACCGTGGTCGGGCTGTTCCTCGGCGCGTTCAGCACCACGGTGGTCGCGGACTCCCGGCTGGTGTGGCGGATACCGCCCGGCTGGTCCTTTGTGGACGCGGCGGTGGTGCCCGTGGTGTTCCTGACGGCGTACTACACGTTGGTGGACGTGGTGGGTGCGCGGCGTGGTGAGTCGGTGTTGGTGCATGCGGGTGCGGGTGGGGTGGGTATGGCCGCGATCCAGTTGGCGCGGTGGTTGGGGTTGGAGGTGTTCGCGACGGCGCATCCTGACAAGTGGGGTGTGGTGCGTTCTCTGGGTGTGGCGGAGGATCGTGTGGCGTCCTCGCGGTCGTCGGATTTCGAGCGGGCGTTCGGTGGTCGGGGCGTCGACATCGTGGTGAACTCGTTGACCGGGGAGTACGTCGACGCGTCGTTGCGGCTGCTCGCGCCGGGCGGCCGGTTCGCCGAGCTGGGGAAGGCGGACGTTCGTGATCCCGATGTCGTCGCGGCGGAGTGTCCGGGTGTCACCTACCGGCTGTCGAACTTCGACGAGGCGGGGATCGAGCGGGTCCGCCAGATGCTGGCGGAGGTCTTCGCGCTGTTCGAGCAGGGCGTGCTGCACCCGTTGCCGGTGACCACGTGGGACATGCGCCACGCGCCGGCTGCCTTCCGCCACGTCGCGCAGGCCCGGCACGTCGGCAAGGTGGCGTTGACGCTGCCGGGACCGATCGACGCGGGCGGTGCGGTCCTCGTCACCGGCGGCACCGGTGCCCTCGGCGGGCTCGTGGCCCGGCATCTGGTCGGCCGGCACGGAGTCCGCGACCTCGTGCTGACCAGCCGCCACGGTCCGGAGGCGCCAGGAGCGGCGGAACTGGTCGCCGACCTGACCGCCGAGGGCGCCCGGGTGCGGATCGTCTCCTGCGATGTGGCCGACCGGGCCGCGGTGCGCGCACTTCTCACGTCGGTCACCGACGAACGCCCGCTGACCGCGGTCGTGCACGCCGCCGGTGTGCTGGACGACGGTGTCGTCGAGTCCCTGACCCCCGAACGCGTCGACACCGTCTTCCGGGCGAAGGTGGACGGCGCCCTGCACCTGCACGAGCTGACGGCCGGGATGCCAGTCTCCGCGTTCGTGTTGTTCTCCTCGATGACGGCCGTTCTCGGTGGTGTGGGACAGGGCAACTATTCAGCCGCGAACGCCTTCCTGGACGCGTTGGCGCTGCGGCGTCGGGCGCTCGGTCTGCCCGCGGTGTCGCTGTCGTGGGGTGCGTGGGAGCACCCGGGCGGGATGACCGCGCACCTGACCGACGCCGACCGCGCCAGGATGCGCCGGGCCGGCCTCGGTGGACTGTCCACAGAGGATGCGCTGGCGTTGTTCGACACGGCCCTGGCCGGCCCCCACGGCGTGGTGGTTCCGACCCGCGTCGACGAAGGCGCGCTCCGGGAACTGGCCGAGGCAGGCGGCCTCCCCCCGATACTGCGCGCCCTGGCCGGCGGAACGCGGCGTCGTGCGACCAACACGGTGGCCGCGGCCGACGCGGGCGCCGCGCTGCGCCGACGACTGGCCGGGCTGATGCCGCCCGACCAGCGCCGCAGCCTGGTCGTCCTCGTCCAGCAGCACGTCGCCGCGGTGCTCGGGCACACCGACCCGGACCGCGTCGACCCGGGAAAACCCTTCCAGGACATCGGGTTCGACTCGCTCACCGCGGTGGAGCTGCGCAACCGGCTCACCGTCCACACCGGCCTGCGGCTCCCCGCCACGCTCGTCTTCGACCACCCGACACCGACGGCGCTCGCCGAGTTCCTGCACACCGAACTCACCGGTGACCTCGACGGCACGGCCGCGCTCGACCAGTACCTGGACCGGCTGGAGGAGTTGATGTCGGCCGCCGAGACCGGCACAGCGCTCCCGGACACCGTGCGGAGCCGGATCGACCTCCTGGCCCGGAAGTGGGGCCTGCGCGAGGCCGAGCACCCCCAGGTCGCCTCGGTGGCAGTGGCGGAACACCTCCACGAGGCAACCGCCGAGCAGGTCGTCGAGTTCATCGAGAGGGAGCTGCGCGGCTGACGCGTCCGCGCCGGTCGTGCGATGGGAGAAAACCGCTGTGGACAACGACAAGCTGCTCGAACACCTGAAGAACGTCACGGTCACGCTGTACGAGACCCGCGCGCGCCTGCGTGAGCTGGAGGACGGGCGGCGTGAGCCCGTCGCCGTGGTCGGCATGGGGTGTCGCTTCCCCGGCGGCGTGACCACACCGGACGAGCTGTGGGAACTGGTGTCCACGGGTGGTGACGCGGTGGGCCCGTTCCCCCAGGACCGCGGCTGGGACCTCACGGACCTGTTCGACCCGGACCCCGACCGCGCCGGCACGAGCCACGTCGGAGAAGGCGGGTTCCTGGCCGACGCCGCCGGTTTCGACGCGGACTTCTTCGGGATCTCGCCCCGTGAGGCGCTGGCGATGGACCCGCAGCAGCGGCTGCTGCTGGAGATCTCCTGGGAGGCGCTGGAGAACGCCGGCATCGCCCCTGCCGGGCTGGCGCGCACGCCGACCGGTGTGTTCGTCGGCGTGGCAGGCCAGGGCTACGGTGCGGGCGCCGCCGAGACCGAGGCGTACCTGCTGACCGGCAACACGGCGAGCGTCGTGTCGGGACGGGTGTCGTACGCGCTGGGCCTCGAGGGGCCCGCCGTGTCCGTGGACACCGCGTGTTCCTCGTCGCTCGTGTCCATCCACCTGGCGGTCCAGGCGCTGCGTGGCGGCGAGTGCTCGCTGGCGCTCGCGGGCGGCGTGACCGTGATGGCCTCGCCCGGTGTGTTCGTGGGGTTCAGCAGGCAACGCGGGCTCGCGGCGGACGGCCGGTGCAAGCCGTTCGCGGCCGCCGCCGACGGTACCGGGTGGGGTGAGGGCGCGGGCGTCCTGGTGCTGGAACGGCTTTCCGACGCGGAACGCGCGGGTCACGACGTACTGGCCGTGATCCGTGGCTCGGCGGTCAACCAGGACGGCGCGTCGAACGGTCTCGCGGCGCCGAACGGGCCGTCGCAGCAACGGGTCATCAACCAGGCACTGGCCAACGCCGGGCTGTCCGGGTCCGATGTGGACGTGGTCGAGGCGCACGGCACCGGCACCACACTCGGCGACCCGATCGAGGCGCAGGCGCTGCTCGCCACGTACGGGCGGCAGCGGTCCGGGGACCGGCCGCTGTGGCTGGGGTCGGTGAAGTCGAACATCGGGCACACGCAGGCGGCCGCCGGCGTGGCAGGCGTGATGAAGATGGTGCTCGCGGTGGGTCACGGCGTCCTGCCCGCGTCGTTGCACGTCGACCGGCCGACACCGCACGTGGACTGGTCCGCGGGCACCGTGGAGCTGCTGACCGAGCGCAGGCCGTGGCCGGAGACCGCGGCGCCGCGCCGGGCAGGCGTCTCGTCGTTCGGCGTGAGCGGCACCAACGCGCACCTGATCATCGAACAGGCGCCCGCACGCACCGAGGACGCAGGCGGGGCGGGGCACGAGGGCGTGACCGTGTGGCCCGTGTCGGCACGGTCCGCGGCCGGCGTGCGGGCACAGGCGGCGCGCCTGCGGGAGCACGTCTCGGCCCACCCCGGGCTGTCCGCGGCCGACGTGGGCCGGTCGCTCGCGACGACCCGGTCGCACCTCGCCCACCGGGCCCACGTGGTGGGTACCGACCGTGCCGAGCTGCTGGCCGGGCTGGCCGCGCTCAGCGAGGGCGGACACGTGTCCGGCCCGGTCGCGGACACCGACCCGGTGTTCGTGTTCCCAGGACAGGGCTCGCAGTGGCCGGGCATGGCCGTCGACCTGCTCGGCTCCTCCCCGGTGTTCGCCGCGAGGCTGGGGGAGTGCGCCGAAGCACTCCGGCCGCACGTGGCATGGTCGCTGCCGGAGGTGTTGCGTGGTGCGCCGGGGGCACCCGGCCTCGACCGGGTGGACGTCGTCCAGCCGGTGCTGTGGGCCGTGATGGTGTCGCTGGCGGCGGTATGGCGGGCCGCGGGTGTGGTCCCGGCGGCGGTGGTGGGCCACAGCCAGGGCGAGATCGCCGCGGCCTGCGTCGCGGGCGGGTTGTCGCTCGAGGACGGCGCCACGGTGGTGGCGCTGCGCAGCCGGGCACTGCGGTCCCTGGCCGGCTCCGGGGCCATGGTGTCGGTGCCGCTCACCCCGGACGAGGTGGCGGACCGGCTGGCCGCCTTCGGTGCCCGGTTGTCGATCGCCGCCGTGAACGGACCGGCGTCCGTCGTGGTGTCCGGCGAGAGCGCCGCCGCCGAGGCACTGCTGGCCGCCCTGACCGAGGACGGCGTGGACGCACGCCGCGTCGCGGTCGACTACGCCGCCCACTCCGCCCAGGTCGAGCTGGTGCGCGACGAGCTGAGCACCGCGCTCGCGGGTGTGCGCCCACAGCAGGGAACGGTGCCGTTCTACTCGACGGTGACCGGGGACGTACTGGACACCACCGCGTTGGACGCCGACTACTGGTACCGGAACCTCCGTGCGGCCGTGCGGTTCGACGACGCCGTCCGCGCGGTCCTCGGCCAGGGACACCGGGTGCTGCTGGAGGTCGGTCCGCACCCCGTCCTGACCATCGGCCTGCAGCAGACGGTGGACGCGGCCGGGGTGCCCGGCACGCTGCTCGCCACACTGCGCCGGGGCGAGGACGGTCCGCGACGGCTGGCGACCGCGCTGGCCGCGGCCCACACGGCGGGCGTCCGGGTGGACTGGCCCGCGGTGCACGCCGGCTCCGGCGCCCGCGTCGTCGGCCTGCCCACCTACCCGTTCGAGCACGAGCGGTACTGGGTGTCGGCGCGTCCCTCGGCGGGCGGCGGCTCCGGGCACCCCCTGGTGGACACGGCCGTCGTGCTGGCCGACGGCCAGGGCGTCGTGCTGACCGCGCGGCTGTCCCTGGCGACGACCCCGTGGCTGGGTGCGCACGCGTTGTCGGGCACCGTCGTGGTGCCAGGCACCGCGTTCGTGGAGCTGGTGTGGCAGGCGGGTTCCCGGGTGGGCTGTGGCCACGTCGACGAGCTGGTGCTCGAGGCGCCACTTGGCCTGCCGGCGCGAGGTGGGGCCCGCGTGCAGGTCCGGGTGGGTGCCGAGGTCGACGGCCGGCGTGCGGTGAGCGTCCACTCCCAGCCCGACAGCGGGGACGCCCAGGCAGAGTCCTGGGTCTGCCACGCCACCGGCACCGTTTCCGCGGACGCGGTGTGCGACGACGTGGAGTCGCAGGCGTGGCCGCCCGAGGACGCCGAGGCCGTGGACGTGAGCTCGCTCTACGAGTCGCTGGCCGGGCGCGGGTTCGCGTATGGGGCGGCCTTCCGGGGGCTGCGGTCGGCGTGGCGTCGTGGCGACGAGGTCTTCGCCGAGGTGGCGGTGCCCCAGGACGTGGACGTGGCGGGTTTCGGTGTCCATCCCGCGCTGCTCGACTCGGCACTGCACGCGGTCGCTCTCCTGCCCGCGCCCGGCGAAGGCACGCGCGGTGGGTTGCCGTTCGCGTGGACCGGTGTGTCCCTGTTCGCCGTCGGCGCCACGGCGCTGCGGGTGCGGGTGAGCCCCGTCGAGTGCTCGGACGCGATCTCGGTCGCCGTGGCCGACCAGTCCGGCCGGCCCGTGGCCGTGGTGGACTCCCTGGCGTTCCGTCCGGCGACCGCTGCCCCGCGATCGACCCCGGCGGGCGAGGCGTTGTTCCGCGTGGACTGGGCACCGGTCGCGGTCGACACCGGGGCGGACATCGACGGCTGGGCGGTGCTGGGGCCGGACCGGCTCGGTCTCGGCGTCCCCGCGTGCCCGCAGGTGGCGGCCGTCGCCGCGGCGAAGCCGACGACCGTGGCGGTCGACGTGTCCGCCCTGGCCGACGGGGTCGACACAGTGCGTGGCGCCGTGGGGGCGGTGCTGGAGCTGCTGCGCGCGTGGCTGGCGGAGCCGACGCTCGCGGGAGTCCCGCTGGTGCTGGTGACGCGCGGCGCCGTGGCGGTCGCCGGGCACGAGACCCCGGACCTCACGTGGGCGCCCGTGTGGGGGCTGGTGCGCAGTGCCCAGGCGGAGAACCCCGGCCGGTTCGTGCTCGTGGACATCGGCGAGGACGGGCCGGCGGCCGTGACCGGTGTGGTCGGTGTCGTCGGGTCCGGCGAGCCGCAGTGCGCGGTCCGCGGCGACGCGGTGTTCGCGCCACGGTTGTCGAGGGCGCTCGAACACGGCGGCGACCTGTCGGTGCCTGACGGCGTCGACGCCTGGCGGATCGGGATGCGCGCCCGGGGGTCCTTCCGTGACCTCACTCTGGTGAGTGCGCCGGAAGGACTCGGCACCCTGGGTCATGGGCAGGTGCGGCTGGCGGTCCGCGCGGCGGGCGTGAACTTCCGCGACATCGTGGTCGCGTTGGGCGTGGTCGACGCGCCGGACGAGCTGCTGGGCAGCGAGGCGGCCGGTGTCGTGACCGAGGTGGGGCCCGGCGTATCCTCGCTCGCGGTCGGCGATCACGTCACCGGTCTGGTCGCAGGCGCGTTCAGCACGACCGCCATCGCCGACGAGCGGATGCTGCACCGGATCCCGCCCGGTTGGTCGTTTGTGGACGCGGCGGTGGTGCCTGTGGCGTTCCTGACGGCGTATTACACGTTGGTGGATGTGGTGGGTGCGCGGCGTGGTGAGTCGGTGTTGGTCCACGCGGGTGCTGGTGGTGTGGGTATGGCCGTCATCCAGCTCGCCCGGTGGTTGGGGCTGGAGGTGTTCGCCACCGCGCATCCCGACAAGTGGCACGCCCTGGGCGTGGCCGAGGACCACGTGGCTTCGTCGCGGTCGACGGACTTCGAGGCCTGCTTCCGCGCGGTGACCGGTGGTCGGGGCGTCGACGTCGTGGTGAACTCGTTGACCGGGGAGTACGTGGACGCGTCGTTGCGGCTGCTCGCGCCGGGCGGCCGGTTCGCCGAGCTGGGCAAGACCGATCTCCGCGACCCGGCACAGGTGGCCTCGGACCACCCGGGGCTGACCTACCGGCCCTCGAACTTCCACGAGGCGGGCGTCGAGCGGGTCCAGCGGATGCTGACCGAGGTCTTCGCACTGTTCGACCGGGGCGTGGTGCGGCGCTCACCGGTGACCGCATGGGACATCCGCCGCACGCCGGACGCCTTCCGGCACATGGCGCAGGCCCGCCACGTCGGCAAGGTGGCGCTGACCATGCCCGGGACCCTCGACCCCGGCGGCACGGTCCTCGTCACGGGCGGTCTCGGCGTGCTGGGCGGCGCCCTGGCCCGGCACCTGGTCGCCGCGCACGGCGTCCGGGACCTGGTGCTGACCGGTCGCCGCGGTGCCGACACCCCCGGCGCGACTGACCTCGTGGCCGAGCTGACGGCGGCGGGCGCGCGAGTGCGGGCCGTGGCGTGCGACGTGGCCGATCGTGACGCCGTGCGGGATCTCCTCGCGTCGGCCGGGGACTCGCTGACCGCGGTCGTGCACGCCGCCGGGGTCCTGGACGACGGCGTCGTGGCGTCGCTGACCCCCGAGCGCGTCGACACCGTGTTCCGGCCGAAGGTCGACGGCGCCGTGCACCTGCACGAGCTGACGAGCGGGACGCGGCTGTCGGCGTTCGTCCTGTTCTCCTCCGCGACCGCCACGCTGGGTGGCGCCGGGCAGGGCAACTACGCTGCCGCCAACGCGTTCCTGGACGCGCTCGCCCGGCACCGCCGCGTCAACGGGCTGCCCGCGGTGTCGCTGTCGTGGGGGATGTGGGCCCAGGTCACCGGGATGACCGCGCACCTCACCGACACCGACCGCGCCCGCATGCGGCAGGCAGGCGTGACCGGACTGTCCACCGAGGACGGACTGGCGTTGTTCGACGCCGCCGTCGGCACACCCGATCCGGTGGTCGTGCCGCTGCGCCTGGACCGCGCTGTTCTCCGCCGCCTCGCCTCGGGCACCGGCGTGCCGCCGGTGCTGCGTGCTCTCGTGGCCGCGACGCCACGGAAGGCCACCAACACCACCGCGGCCGATGGCGCCGGGACCTCCCTGCGGCGACGCCTTGCCGGCATGACCGCCGCCGAGCGGCAGGGCAGCCTGCTCGATCTCGTCCTGGAGAACGTCGCGGCCGTGCTCGGGCACACCGACCCCGCGCGCATCGACGCGGCGAAGCCCTTCCGCGACATCGGGTTCGACTCCCTGACGGCGGTGGAGCTGCGCAACCGGCTCGCCGCGCAGACCGACCTGCGGCTCCCCGCCACGCTCGCGTTCGACCACCCCACGCCCTCGGTGCTCGCGCGGTTCCTGCACGGTCACCTCGCCGGTGACGCGGTACCCGTCGCGACGACGGTGCCCGCGGCTGTCGCGGGCACCGACGAGCCGGTCGCGATCGTCGGGATGGGCTGCCGGTTCCCCGGTGGCGCCGACTCGCCGGAGGAGCTCTGGGACCTCGTGCTCTCCGGCGGCGACGCGATCGGGGCGTTCCCGGACGACCGCGGCTGGGACCTCGCCGCGTTGTTCGACGCCGACCCCGACAGCCCCGGCACGAGCTACGTGAGCGAGGGCGGTTTCGTCCCGACCGCCACGTGTTTCGACGCCGGGTTCTTCGGGATCAGTCCGCGCGAGGCACTCGCCATGGACCCGCAGCAGCGCGTCATGCTCGAGGTGGCGTGGGAGGCCCTCGAACGCGCGGGCATCGCCCCCACCTCGTTGCACGGCAGCGAGACCGGCGTGTTCACGGGCATCTCCGGTACGGAGTACGGATCGCTCGTCGCGCGGGGCACACCCGACGCGGAGGCGTACCTGCTGACCGGCAACACGGCGAGTGTCGTGTCCGGCAGGGTGGCCTACACCCTCGGCCTGCGGGGCCCGGCGATCTCGGTGGACACGGCCTGCTCCTCGTCGCTGGTGGCCGTCCACCTCGCGGTCCAGTCGCTGCGTGGCGGCGAGTGCTCGCTGGCACTGGCCGGGGGCGTCACGATCCTGACCACCCCGGGTCCGTTCGCGGTCTTCAGCAGGCAACGCGGGCTCGCGCCGGACGGCCGGTGCAAGCCGTTCGCGGCCGCAGCCGACGGCACCGGGTGGGGCGAGGGCGCGGGCGTCGTCGTCCTGGAGCGGCTCGCCGACGCGCGCAGGCACGGTCACCACGTGCTGGCGGTCGTCCGCGGCTCGGCCGTCAACCAGGACGGCGCCAGCTTCGGTCTCGCCGCCCCCAACGGGCCGTCGCAGGAGCGGGTCATCCGGCAGGCCCTCGCCAACGCCCGGCTGCGCCCGCACGACGTCGACGCCGTCGAAGCCCACGGCACGGGCACCACCCTCGGCGACCCCATCGAGGCGCAGGCCCTGCTCGCCACCTACGGCCACGACCGCGACCGTCCGCTGTGGCTCGGCTCCGTGAAGTCCAACATCGGCCACACCCAGGCGGCGGCGGGCGTGGCCGGCGTGATCAAGATGGTGATGGCGCTGCGCCACGAGACACTGCCGCCCACACTGCACGTCGACGAGCCGACACCGGAGGTCGACTGGACGTCGGGCGAGGTACGCCTGCTGACGACGCCCCGGCCGTGGCCGCACACCGAACACCCCCGCCGCGCCGGGATCTCCTCGTTCGGGGTCAGCGGCACCAACGCCCACCTGGTGGTGGAGGGAGTCGCGGTGGACGAGGCTCCGCCGGACGAGGCCGACGGCGGCGTACTGCCACTCGCCGTCTCGGCCGGCAGCGCCGAGTCGCTGCGCGGCCAGGTGCGGCGACTGCGCCGGTTCATGGCCGCCCGCCCCGCCGTGTCCACGGTGGACATCGGGTACTCGCTCGCCGCGACGCGGTCGACGTTCGCCCACCGCGCGGTGTTCGTCGGCGCCGGCCGGGACGAGCTCGTCGCGGCGATGGACCGCACCCTGGCCGAAGGGGCGGCGCCGAACGTGTTCCAGGGCGTGGCCCGTGCCGGCAGGTCCGTGTTCGTGTTCCCCGGACAGGGATCCCAGTGGATCGGCATGGCCGCCGAGCTGCTCGACACGTCGCCGGTGTTCGCCGAGCACGTCCGGGAGTGTGCGGACGTGCTCGCGCCGCTGGTGGACTGGTCGCTGGTGGACGTGCTGCGCGGCCACTCGCCCGAGTCCGGCCTGGACCGCGTCGACGTCGTCCAGCCCGCGTTGTTCGCGGTGATGGTGTCGCTGGCCGCGATGTGGCGGGCCCACGGCGTCGAGCCGGATGCCGTGGTCGGCCACAGTCAGGGCGAGATCGCCGCGGCGTACGTGGCCGGCGGGCTGTCGCTCGCCGACGCCGCGAGGACCGTGGTCGCGCGCAGTGCGGCGTTGACGCGCAAAGCGGGTCTCGGGGGCATGGTCTCGGTGCCGCTGCCCGAGGCGGCCGTGCTCGACCGCCTCGCGGCGTTCGGAGGGCGGCTGACCGTCGCCGCGGTGAACGGGCCGGCGTCCGTCGTGGTCTCCGGCGACACCGTGGACACCACCCGCCTGCTCGACGACCTCACCGCGAGTGGCGTCCGGGCGAAGCGGATCCCGGTCACCGTCGCCAGCCACTCCCACCAGGTCGAGGAACTGCGCACGGAGCTGCTCGCGGCGCTGGCCGGCATCGTGCCTCGGTCGGGACGCATCCCGTTCTGCTCGGCGACGACGGGTGAGTTCCTCGACACCGCGAAGCTCGACGAGCACTACTGGTACGACAACCTCCGGCGGCCCGTCCGGCTCGATCGGGCCACGCGTCGGCTGCTCGACCACGGCTGTCGCACGTTCGTCGAGGTCAGCCCGCACCCCGTGCTGACAGCGGCGCTGCAGGACACCTTCACCCTGGTCCAGCCCGAGGCCGTCGCGCTCGCCACGCTGCGCCGCGACGACGGCGGCACACGCCGGGTCCTCACGTCCCTCGCCGAAGCGCACGTGGCGGGCCTCGACGTGTCCTGGCTCCCGGTGTTCGAGGACCGGGCGCCCGACCGGATCGACCTCCCGACCTACGCGTTCGACCGCAGGCGGTACTGGCCGGAGAACCCGCCGGCCGTCGGCGACCTCGGTTCCGCCGGCCTCACCTGCGGCGAGCACCCACTGCTCGGCGCCGTCGTCGACGTGGCCGACGGTTCGCGCGCGGTGCTCACCGGTCAACTGTCCGTCCGCACCCACCCGTGGCTGGCCGAGCACGTCGTCATGGACACCGCGCTGCTGCCGGGGTCCGCTTTCGTCGACCTCGTCCTGCACGCGGGCGACCGGTTGGACTGCCCGCACCTCGACGAGCTGGTCCTGGAGACCCCACTCGTCCTGGCCGCGACGGCGAACGTCCGGCTCCAGGTCGTGGTCGGCGAGGCGGACCAGGCAGGCCGTCGCGAGGTCGCGGTGTACTCGCAGGAGGCGGAACACGGCCAGGACGCGTGGGTGCGCCACGCGAACGGCGTCGTGAGCCCCGGCGAACCCGCCGCCGCGCCACCCGGCCCGGCGGTCTGGCCGCCCGACGCCGCGGTGGCGCTCCCGGTCGACGGCGTCTACGAGGCCATGGCCGACAACGGGTTCGCGTACGGCCCGGTCTTCCGAGGGTTGGTGGCCGCGTGGCGGGTGGGGGAGGACATCCATGCCGAGGTCGCACTCCCCGAGGCCGCCCGCCGCCAGGCGGACAGGTTCGGCCTGCACCCGGCGCTCCTCGACGCCGCGCTGCACCCGCTCTTCCTCCAGGCCACCGGGCAGGCCGACGGCGGGCGGCTCGCGTTCGCGTGGACCGGTGTCCGGCTGCACGCGGTCGGGGCCGACACCCTGCGGGTCCGGCTGACGCCGACCGGGACGGACTCCGTCGCACTCGCACTGTTCGACGTGACCGGCGCGCCAGTGGCCACCGTGGACGGACTCGTCACCCGCCCCGTGTCCCGGCAGGGGTTGAGCACGGGCGCCACCCCGGTCCACGACTCGCTCTTCGGCCTCGGCTGGGCGCGCATCCCCGTCGCGGCGCCGGAGACCGACCTGCGCTCGGCGGTCCTCGACGGCCCCGAGGACGCGGACCTGACGGCCGCGAAGCCCCACGCGGGCCTCGACGCGCTGCGCCAGGCGCTCGACGCGGGCGAGCCCGTTCCCGACGTGGTCGTCGCGTGGGTCGGCCTCGGCACCGCCGACCGTGTCGAGACCGGCACGGCCGTGCGGGCGAGCGTGGGTGGCCTGCTGGCTCTGGTGCGGTCGTGGCTCGCCGACGAGCGGCTGCGCGAGTCACGGCTGGTGATCGTCTCCCACAGCGCTGTCGCGGTCCGCGACGGCGAGCGCCCGGACGTGGCGCTGGCGGCGGCCCTGGGGCTCCTGCGGTCGGCCCAGACCGAGAACCCCGGCCGGTTCACGCACGTGGACGTCGACACCACGGCCGTCCCGCTCGCACTGCTCCACGCGGTGGTGTCCAGTGGCGAGCCGCGTCTCGCGATCCGGCGGGGCGAGGTCCTCGCGGCGCGCCTGACCCGTGTGGCGGCGACCGGCTCCCCGACGCCGTGGGATCCGGCCGGGACGGTCCTGATCACCGGGGGCACCGGGGCGCTCGGCGCGTTGCTCGCCCGGCACCTGGTCGAGCACGGCACGCGGCACCTGGTGCTGACCAGCAGGAGCGGCTCGGCCGCACCGGGTGCCGCGCAGCTGCGGCAGGAGCTGGCCGACCTCGGCGCGGACGTCACCGTCGCCGCCTGCGACGTGACCGACCGGGCCGCGCTCGCGGCGGTGCTGGCCGCGATCCCGACCCGACACCCGCTCACCGCCGTCGTGCACACCGCCGGCGTGCTCGACGACGGGCTCGTCGAGGCGCTCGACCAGGAGCGGGTCGACCGGGTGCTCGCGCCGAAGGTCGACGGCGCGTGGCACCTGCACGAGTTGACGGCGCACCTGGACCTTGCCGCGTTCGTCCTGTACTCCTCGATCGCGGCGACCTTCGGCAGCCCCGGTGTCGGCAACTACGCGGCCGCGAACGCCTTCCTGGACGCGCTCGCACAGCACCGGCGTGCGGCGGGCCTGCCCGCGCAGTCGCTGGCGTGGGGCTGGTGGGGGCAGTCGGGCGGGATGGCCGAACGGCTCGGCGCGGGGGAGCGGGCGCGCCTGCGCGGCGCGGGCATGACCCCGATGTCGGACGAACGCGGGCTCGCACTGTTCGAGGCGGCCCGTCGAGCCGGTTCACCCGTGCTGTTGCCCGTGCGGATCAACGCCTCGGCACTGCGCCAGGCGGCCACCGGCGACGTTCCGCCGTTGCTGCGCGGACTGGTCCGGGTGACACCGCGGGCCGCGGCCAACGCGGCGGTGGCGGACCGCACACGGCTGCGCGGGCGTCTCGCGGCCATGCCCGAGGCCGAACAGCTCGACGTGCTGGTCGACGTGGTCCGCGCCGACGTCGCGGCGATCCTGGGGCACCCGGACAGCGACGCGATCAGTGCCACACAAGGGTTCCTGGAGGCGGGCTTCGACTCGGTCACCGCGGTCGAGCTGCGCAACCGGCTCGCCGCCGTCACCGGCCTCGCACTGCCGACGACCGTCGTGTTCGACAACCCGTCGGCCGCCGCCCTGGCCGCGTACCTGCACCCGAGGTTGACGGCCGAGACCGCCTCGTCGCCGCCGGACGTCACGGAGCACGCCCTGAACACGCTGTACCGCCGGGCGTGCGCCGCGGGCAAGGTGATCGAGGCGACCGAGCTGCTGATGAGCGCTTCGAAGGTCAGAGCGGACTTCCTCGATCCGGCCACTGTCGTCCAACGGCCCACCGCGGTGACGATCGGCGGCAACTGCCCGGGATCCGACCGGGACGTCGTGTGTTTTCCTTCCGTGTCGGCCATCTCCGGCGCGCACGAGTTCGCCAGGCTGGGCACCGCGTTCGACGGGCGGCGCAGGCTGCTCGTGCTCCCGAACGTGGGCTTCGTCGGCGGCGAGCCGTTGCCCGCCGCGGTGTCGGCTGTCGTGGACCTGCACCTCGACACGATGCTGCGGCACGGGCTCGATCCCCGGACCTGCGTGTTGATGGGGGTGTCGTCCGGTGGCTGGGTGGCACACGCCGTGGCGGAACGGCTCGCCCGCCGCGGCGAGCCGGTCGCCGCGGTCGTCCTGCTCGACACCTATCTGCCCGCGGACCTCCACGAGTCCGACGGCGAGGGCAACCCTGGTGCCGGGGCCGTGGTCGCGGCGAAGATGCTCGACGCCGCGGCGGACTTCGGCGGCACCGACGACACCCGGTTCTCCGCGATGGGCGGGTACTTCCGCGTGTTCCGGGACTGGCGGCCGAGCGAGGTGCCGTCCCCGACGCTGTTCGTCCGGCCGAACGACTACGTGGCCGCGCACGTCCGGCAGCCGGTCGACGGCGAGACGTGGCGGGCACGTTGGCCGCTGCCCCACGACCTCGTCGACGTGCCAGGCGACCACTTCTCGATGTTCGACGTGCACTCGGCAGCCACCGCCGAGGCCGTGGACGGCTGGCTCACCGGGCGAGGCATGCGCTGACGCCGATCTGATTACCGGCGGCTCTTCCGGCGAACCACGTCGCTGTCGCCAACGCCGCGAAGAGGAGGACCAGCACGAGGTTCGCCTCGGCCCGGGGTAGGCGTTGTCCCAGCCACCGGCGCCGGAACCACGTCGGCGCCAGGCCGATCGCGGCCACGACCAGTACCGAGATCAGGCCGTACACCAGCAGGACGCGGCCCGTCGACCGCGATCCGGTCGCCGGGGCGCAGGCCGGGCGAGGTGGATTTTGTGGCGTCCACGGTGCTGGTGTCGACCGTTTCCAGGCCGGCTCCGCCGGTGTGTGGCGCGCACGTCGGCCACACCCCCTGCGATGCGCAGGGGGTGTGGCCTCGGCGTTCTAGTCCGCTGTGGACGCGGACAGGTACGCGGCGAGCGCGGCCGGACTCGGGTGGTCGAACACCAGCGTCGCCGGCAGTCGCTTCCCGGTCACCATGGCGAGTCGGTTGCGCAGCTCGACGGAGGTCAGTGAGTCGAAGCCCAGGTCGCTGAACGCCGTCTCGGTGTCGACGCCGTCGGCGCCGCTGTGCCCGAGGACGGCCGCGGCCTGGCCGCGCACGATCTCCAGCAGGGCCGTGGCCCGTTCGGCCTGCGCCATCGCGGCGAGCCGGTCGCGCAGCGAGGTCATCTCCTCGGCCGACGCTCTGACCGTCCGGTCACTGGTGCGTTTCACCAGTGAGCTCCAGATCGGTGCCGACCCGCCCGCCCGGGAGAACGCGGCGAGGTCGAGCTGTATCGCCACCACGGTGCCCTCGTCGAGGCCGGTCGCCGTGTCGAACAGCGACAGGCCCTGGGTCGCGGTCAGCGGCGCCATTCCGGCGGCGGTCATCCGCTCGACGCCCGCGCTGTCGACCGCGCGGCCCATGCCGTCCGTCCACATCCCCCAGGCCAGCGACTGGGCCGGCAGTCCTTCGGCGCGCCGGTGCTGGGCCAGCGCGTCGAGGAAGACGTTCGCCGACGCGTAGTTCGCCTGGCCCGCCGACCCGAGCGACCCCGAGGCCGAGGAGAACAGGACGAACGCGGCGAGGTCGAGGTCGCGGGTCAGCTCGTGGAGGTGCCACGCCGCCACGCCCTTGGGACGCATCACCGTCTCCAGCCGCTCCGGCGTCATGGCGTCGAACACGCCGTCGTCGAGCACGCCCGCGGTGTGCAGGACCGCCGTGAGCGGGTGCCCGGCGGGGATCGAGGCCAGCAGCGCCGCGAGCGCGTCCCGATCGGCCACGTCACACGCCGCGACCTCCACCTCGGCACCCAGCTCGACCAGCTCCTCGACCAGCTCCGCCGCGCCGGGGGCGTCGGGCCCCCGCCTGCTGACCAGCAGCAGGTGGCGGACCGCGCGGGTCTCCACCAGGTGCCGGGCCACCAGCGCGCCGAGTCCGCCCGTGCCGCCGGTGACCAGCACCGTGCCCTCGGGGTCGAGGGTCCTGGGGAAGGTCAGCACGACCTTGCCGACGTGCTGGGCCTGGCTGATGTGGCGGAACGCCTCCGGCGCCCTGCGCACGTCCCAGCTCGTCACCGGGAGCGGGCGCAGCTCGCCGGTGGCGAACAGGTCCATCAGCCGGCCGGTGACCGACTCGACCTCGACGTCGTCGATCCGGTTGAGGTCGAGTACGGCGTACTCGGCTCCGGCGTAGGCGTCCGCGACCTCGGCCGGGTCCCTGAGGTCGACCTTGCCGAGCTCCAGGAAGCGGCCACCGGGCGCCATCAGCCGCAGCGACGCGTCGACGTACTCCCGCACGAGCGAGTTCACCACGACGTCGACGCCGCGGCCGCCGGTCGTGGCCCGGAACTTCTCCTCGAATTCGAGGTCACGTGAGCTGGCGATGTGCGCGTCGTCGAGGCCCAGCTCGCGCAGCACGTGCCACTTGCGCGGGGACGCGGTGCCGAACACCTCCGCGCCGAGGTGCCGGGCCAGCTGCACGGCGGCCATGCCGAGCCCGCCCGCCGCGGAGTGCACGAGCACCCGGTCGCCGGGCCGCACCGGCCCGAACCAGTTCAGCGCCCACCAGGCCGTCAGGAAGGCGATCGGTACGGTCGCGCCCTGCTCGAAGGTCCACCCGTCCGGCAGCTTGGCGACCGCCATGCGGTCGAGTACGGCGTAGCTGCCGAAGGTGGTGTGCCGCGACCCGATTATCCGGTCGCCCGGCCGCAGGTGGGTGATCGCCGAGCCGACCTCCAGGACCACCCCGGCGCCCTCCCCGCCGAGCACGGCGAGGCTCTCGGCGCCGGGATACATCCCGAGTGCGACCAGCACGTCGCGGAAGTTGAGGCCGATCGCGCGTGTCGCCATGCGGATCTCCCTCGGTGCCAGCTCGCGGGTCGCGTCGTCGGACTCCACGAGTGCGAGGTTGTCCAGGGTGCCGGTGGCGGTCACGTCGAGCCGCCAGTCGCCGGAGCTGCCCGGCGGCACGAGCGCACCGCCCGTGTCGGCCGGCCGCAGCCGCGCGACCGACGTCGTACCGGCCCGGATCACGAGCTGGGGTTCCTCGGCGGCGAGCGCCGCGGCAAGTGCGGCGGGCAGCGCCGCGCGGGAGTCGTCGTGGTCGTCGAGGTCAACCAGCACGATCCGTCCCGGGTTCTCCGACTGGGCGCTGCGCACGAGACCCCATGCGGCCGCGCCGGCGAGGTCGGTGACGTCGTCGGCGTGGCCGACCGCGACGGCCCCCCGGGTCACGACGGCCAGCGTGCTGCCGGTGAACCGGTCATCGGCGAGCCATTCCCGCAGCCGCCCGAGCAGCTCCGAGGTGACCGAGCGGACGGCGCCCGGCACGTCCGGACCGGAGCCGCCGCAGGGCAGGAGTACCGCCTGCGGCGCCGTCAGCTCGCCTGCCTCGACGGCCTTCGCCAGCGCGTCGAGGTCGGCATACGTCGGCGCGCCGTCGAAGTGCGTGCCACCGAGCGAGGCGTGGTCGAGCCGGACCTCCCGCGGCGCCTTCAGGTTCTCCCATCCCAGCCGGTACAGCGACTCGACCTGGTTGGGCCGGGTGACGAGCTGGTCGGCCGAGATGACGCGCACGGTCAGCGAGCGCACCGAGGCGACGGGCCTGCCCTCGGTGTCGGCCACCTCGAGCGAGAGCGAGGTGGGACCGACCCGGCGTTGGTGCACCCGCAGGGCGGTCACTCCTTCGGCGTACAGCGACACGTCCGACCACGCGAACGGCAGCGCCATCCGGCGCGGCCCGCCCAGGTGGAAGTCGGGAGTCATGTGCAGCATCGCGTCGAGCAGCGCCGGGTGCACGGCGAACCGGTCGGCCTGCTCCCCCATGGCCTCCGGCAGGGCCACCTCGGCGAAGACCTCGTCGTCGCGCTCCCACGCGGCACGCAGCCCCCGGAACGTGGGGCCGTAGTGGCGTCCTCGGCGGGAGATCCGGTCGTACAGCTCCTCGACGTCGACGGGGCGCGCGTCGCTCGGCGGCCACTCGGAGAGGTCGAAGTCCGCCTCGGGCGACGCCGGGGCGAGGGTGCCCTCCGCGTGCCGGACCCACCGCTGGTTCCACGGCTCGTCGTCGGCGGTGCCCTTCGGTGCCGACCACACCGCCACCGTCCGGCGGTTCGACTCGTCCGGCGTGCCGACCGTGACCTGCACACGCACCGTGCCGTCCGCGGGCAGCACCAGCGGCCTGCCAAGCGTCAGCTCCTCGACGTGCGGGCACCCCACCTGGTCGCCGACGTGGATCGCGAGCTCCACGAACGCCGTGCCGGGCAGGATGGTCGTCTCGAAGACGGTGTGGTCGGCGAGCCAGGGCTGGCTCGCGAGCGACAGCGCGCCGGTGAGGACGGTCTCACCCGAACCGGCCACCGTGAGGACGGCCCCCAGCAGCTGGTGCGGCGCGGGCTCGAGACCGAGCGAGCCGAGGTTCGTCGTCCTCGCCGGCGTGTCGACCCAGAACCGCTTGCGCTGGAACGGATAGGTGGGCAGGTCGACGCGGACGGGCGGGTCCTCTGGATCGGGGGTGACCACGGCAGGCCAGTCGACGGTCGCCCCGTTGGTGACCAGCTGCCCGGCGGCGAGCAGCACGCTCTCGACCTCGGACCGGTTCCGCCTGCCGGTCGGCACGAACACGGCGTGGGGATCCTCGACCGTCTCCTCCCCGACGGACGTGAGCGGCGCGGTCGGGCCGATCTCCAGGAAGGTCGTGACGCGGTGGTCCGCGAGCCAGCGCATGGCGTCGGCGAACCGGACCGTCTGGCGCACGTTGCGCACCCAGTAGTCCGCCGTGCCGAACTCGGCCTCGTCGACCAGCTCGCCGGTGACGCTCGAGACGACGGGGACGGTCATCGGCTGGAAGGTCATGCGCTTCGCGACGTCGGCGAAGTCGGCGATCATCGGTTCCATCAGCGGCGAGTGGAAGGCGTGGCTGACGGCCAGCCGACGGGACTTGCGGCCCGTGAGCGCCGCGACGACCGCGTCCACCTCGGACTCGACGCCCGACACCACGAGCGAGGTGGGGCTGTTGATCACCCCGATGCTGGTGCCCTCGGTCAGCAGCGGCGCGACCTCGTCCTCGCTCGCCTGCACCGCGACCATCGCGCCGCCGGCGGGCAGCGCCTGCATGAGCCTCGCCCGCGCGGCGACCAGCCGGGCGGCGTCCGGCAGCGTCAGGAGACCGCTGACGTGCGCGGCCGTCAGCTCGCCGATCGAGTGGCCGGTCAGGTAGTCGGGGCGCACCCCCCACGACTCGAACAGGCGGTAGAGGGCGACGCCGTAGGCGAAGAGGGCGACCTGTGCGTTCTGGGTCCGGTCGAGCGCGGAGCCGTCCTCACCCCACATCACCGACGTGACCGGTGCCTCGGTGCGCCCGGCGAACTCCTCGCACACCTCGTCGAAGGCCGTGGCGAAGACCGGGAAGCGTGCACGCAGCTCGCGGCCCATGCCGAGGCGCTGCGCGCCCTGCCCGGAGAACTGGACCGCCAGCCGCCCCCTGGAGCGGGCCCGGCCGCGCACCGAGGCCCCCGGCTCCCCGCCCGCGCCGAACTCGTCGAGCATCCGCGTCAGCTCGACGCGGTCCGCACCGACGAGGACCGCCCGGTGCTCGTGCGCGGTGCGGCTCCTGGCCAGTGCGTCGGCGACGTCGGCGACACTCGCCTCGTCGTCGTCGGCCAGGTACGCGCTGAGCCGCCTGGCCTGCTCGCGCAACGCGGGCTCGCCGCGTGCCGAGAGCAGCCATGCCGACTCGGCCCGCGTCGCCGGATCGACCCGGACCTGGCGGACCTGTCGCACCTCCTCGAGGATCACGTGCGCGTTGGTGCCGCTGATGCCGAACGACGAGATCGCCGCGCGCCGAGGACGGCCGTTCTCCGCCCACGGCCGGGCCTGCGTGAGCAGCGCCACCGCGCCGGCCGACCAGTCGACGTGGGGGCTCGGCTCGTCGACGTGCAGGGTTGCCGGCATCAGCCCGTGCCGCATGGCCTGCACCATCTTGATGATGCCCGCGACACCGGCCGCTGCCTGGGCGTGGCCCATGTTGGACTTGAGCGAGCCCAGCCACACCGGCTGGTCGGCGGGCCTGCCCTGCCCGTACGTGGCGATCAGTGCCTGCGCTTCGATGGGGTCGCCGAGCCGGGTGCCGGTGCCGTGCGCCTCGACGACGTCCACGTCGGCGGCGAGCAGCCCGGCGTTGGCGAGTGCCTGGCGGATCACCTTCTCCTGGGCCGGGCCGCTCGGGGCGGTCTGGCCGTTCGACGCGCCGTCCTGGTTCACCGCCGAGCCGCGCAGGATGGCGAGTACGGGGTGGTTGTTGCGGCGCGCGTCCGAGAGCCGCTCCAGCACGAGCATGCCGACGCCCTCGGCCCAGTTCGTGCCGTCGGCGGCGGCGGAGAAGGACTTGCACCGGCCGTCGGCGGCCAGCCCGCGCTGCGCGCTGAACCCGATGAACGAGTCGGGCCTCGACATCACGGTCGCGCCGCCTGCGAGGGCGAGCGAGCACTCGCCGAGCCGCAGCGCCTGCGCGGCGAGGTGCAGTGCGACCAGCGACGACGAGCAGGCGGTGTCCACCGTCATCGCGGGACCCTCGAGGCCGAGCACGTAGGCGATCCGGCCGGAGGCCAGGCTGCCCGCGGCGCCACCCTCGTCGTAGTCGTGGTACATCAGCCCGGCGAACACCCCGGTGTCGCTGCCGCGCAGCGTGCGGGGGTCGATGCCGCCGCGCTCCAGCACCTCCCACGACGTCTCCAGCAGCATCCGCTGCTGGGGGTCCATGCCCTTCGCCTCCCGAGGGCTGATGTTGAAGAACGCCGGGTCGAACAGGTCGGCGTCGTGCAGGAAGCCACCCGTGCGCACGTAGGTCTTCCCGGGTATGCCCGGCTCCGGGTCGTAGATGCCGTCGATGTCCCAGTTCCGGTTGACGGGGAACCCCGAGATCATGTCGGCGCCGTCGGCCGCGAGCCGCCACAGCTCCTCGGGGCTGTCGGCCCCGCCGGGGAACCGGCACGCCATCGACACGATCACCACCGGGTCGTCGAGCGCGGCGCCCGCGGTCGGCCGGACCGGCGCGTCGGGCTCGGTGGCGGCCGACCCGCCCAGGCCCGTCAGGAACCGGGCGAGTGCGGCAGGGGTCGGCCGGTCGTAGACGAGGGTCGCGGGCAGCCGCAGCCCCGTCAGCTCCTGCAACCGGTTGCGCAGCGCCATCGCGGACACGGAGGTGAACCCGATGTCGAGGAACGTGTCGTCCGGCTGTGGATCGGCGTCCTCGCCGAGCACCTCCCGTGCGGCGGCGAGGACGACGTCCAGCGCCGCGGGCTCGCTGTGCGGGTCCACAGTGGTCCGCGCCCCGCCATCCCGGGCACTCGGCTCTTCCGAGCTGCTCATGTTGACTTCCATTCTCGACGGACGGGGAATTGCGTCGTGGGGCAGGATTCAGGCGCTGGCCGCGAGGATCTCCGCCAGCCGGCCGCAGAGCGCGGTCGGTGCCTCGGCCAGGTAGAAGTGGTCGCCGGGCAGGACGTGCAGCTCGAACCCACCGGTGGTGAACTCCTGCCACGCCTGTGCCTCGGCGAGGTCGACGGTGGCGTCCCGGTCCCCGACGAACGCGGCGATCGGTGCGCACAGGGGCGGCGCGGACGGCGGCACGTAGGACCGCAGCGCCATGATGTCGGCACGCAGCACGGGCAGGAGCGCCTCGAGCAGGTCCGGGTCGTCGAGCACCTGGTGGTCCGTGCCCGCCAGCCCCCGCAGCCCGGTCGCGACCTGACCGATGTCGACCTGGCCGGGCTGGACCCGGTCGAGGTCGCGGGGAATGGCCGGGTGGTCGGTCATCGTCTGCGCACAGTGGGGTGCGGGCTTGCCGGAGACGATCAGCGCCGTGGGCACCGGCCCGGAGTGGTCCTCCAGCCTTCGCGCGACCTCGTAGGCGACCAGCGCGCCCATGCTGTGCCCGAACAGCCCGAACGGTTCGAGCCGCTCGGGAGGTGTCGACCGGAGTGCCGCGCACACGCCGTCGGCGAGCCGCTCGATCGTGTCGAGTGCCGGTTCGTCACGGCGGTCCAGCCTGCCGGGGTACTGCACCGCGAGCACCTCGACGTCCGGGCGCAGTCTCGCCGCCAGCGGCCCGAAGAAGCCCGCGGAGCCACCCATGTGCGGGAAGCAGATCAGCCGTGTCCTTGGCGCCGCACGGCTGCCGAAGCGCCGGATCCACCGGTCCTCAGTCGCCATTCGGCTCCCCACGAAGGATGTCGTCGGCCCGATGCCCGTTCGTCCGCCACCGCGGTGAACGAGGACCGGCCTGTCGCGTCGTTCCGGACGGAAGGGTCGTATCGATCGCGGGGGATGTCCACCTGTGCAGAGTCGGGTGGTGGACAGTCGCCGAGGGCTGCTGCTTCGCTGCCCCGGTCGGGTCTCCGCCGGAGGACACCCGCCGTGCGGTCAGTGCGACTGGGTGCGCGAACCAGTTGAACAGCCCCGGGTCGCGCCATCGTGGACCGGTCACCGAACCCGAGGAAGGCCAGGATGATCGAGAAGCGGCTGCGCGCGACGTACCGGCGACCCGGCACGCCCGACACGCGGGGACCGTTGTGGCTGTTGTGGTGGCTCGTGCGCAGCCAGCGGGTCAGGGTGCTCTTCGGTGCGCTGTGGGGCACGCTGTGGATGGTCTGCCTGATGCTGCCGCCCTACCTCATCCAGCGGGCCATCGACGACGGTGTGCGCCCGGGGAACACGGGGGCGCTCGGCCTGTGGACGGCGGCGGTGCTCGGCGTCGGGATCCTCACCGCGGTGCTCGGCCTGCTGCGGCACCGCACGATGACGCTGATCCGGCTGGACGCCTCGCTCCGGGTCGTCCAGGTGATCGTCCGGCACGCCGTGCGCCTCGGTGTCACGTTGCGGCACAGGCTGTCCGCCGGTGAGGCGGTCAGCGTCGGCATCTACGACGCCGTGCTGATCAGCCTCGCGCTGACCGTCACCGGCCCGGGCGTCGGCGCCGCGGTCGCCTACGTGCTGGTCACGGTCATCCTCCTGACCATCTCGCCGCTGCTGGCCGTGGTCGTCCTCGTCGGCGTGCCCGTCCTCGGGATCGCGGTCCGCCCGCTGCTGGCGAGGTTGCAGGTGCTGCAGGGCACCTACCGCGACGACCAGGCCCGGCTCGCCTCGCGCTGCGGCGACATCGTGTCCGGCCTGCGGGTGCTGGGCGGTATCGGCGGCAAGGACCTCTTCGCGAGGCGGTACCGCGACGCCTCCGGGGCGCTGCAGGAGGAGGGCTACCGGGTCGGTGCCGTCACCAGCTGGATCGACGCGCTCGGGACCGGCCTCCCGGTGCTGTTCCTCGCCGTGGTCACCTGGCTCGCCGCGCGGCTCGCCGCCGGCGGCGAGATCACCGTCGGGCAGCTCGTCGCCGTGTACGGCTACGTCGCGGCGCTGGCCGCACCCGTCGCCGCCTTCATCGAGGGGTTCGGCGACGTCGGGCGTGCCGTGGTCGCCGCGCGGCGGGTGATCGCGGTGCTGGACCTGGAACCGGCGGTGGGCGGCGGTGCCGAGCGGGGACCGGCGGGCCCGGCTCCCCTGCACGACCCGGAGTCCGGTCTGGTCGTCGCACCCGGCCTGCTCACGGCCGTCGCCGGCGACGAGAAGGCGGGTCTCGGCGCGCTCGTGGAGCGGCTCGGGCGCTACCGCGACACGCGGGTGACATGGGGCGGCATCCCCATCGACACCGTGGCGCTCGACGAGGTGCGCGGCCGGATCCTGGTGCTGGACAACGACTCCTACCTGTTCGCGGGCTCGCTGCGCACGACGGTCGCCGGGTGCGGCACCGACGCCGACGTCGTCGCCGCACTGCACACCGCGGCCGCCGACGACATCGTGGCCACCATGGCCGACGGCCTCGACAGCCAGGTCGCCACCCAGGGCCGCAACCTGTCCGGCGGGCAGCGCCAACGGGTCCGGCTGGCCCGCGCGCTGGCAGCCGAACCCGAGGTACTGGTGCTGGTGGAGCCGACGTCCTCCGTGGACGCCACGACCGAACGGGTCGCGGCCGGGCGGCTCCGCGCGTGGCGGGCGGGGCGGACGACCGTCGTGGTGGCGACCTCCCCGCTGCTGCTCGAACAGGCCGACGAGGTGGCCTGGGTCGTCGACGGGCGGGTGCGTGCCCGCGGCAGCCACCACGAGCTGCTCGCGGCGCAGCCCGGCTACCGGGCGCTGGTGCGCCGAGGTGAGGACGACGACGCGGATCGGGACACCTGCGCCGAGCCACGCACGTCGGGAGCGGCGCGATGAGCGTGCCCCAGTTCGTGCCCCACAACACGACCGAGACCACGCTCCCGGTGGCCGACGCGGCCACCGTGCGCCGCGAGGCGTTCGCGCTCGTCCGCGGCGACCGCACGGCCATGACCATGGTGGTGCTGCTCTACTGCTGCGCGGCGGCGAGCGGCATGGTCGCCCCCCGCCTGCTCGGCACCATGATCAACGACTTCCAGGCGGGCAGGCCGACCTCGCGCGTCGACCAGCTGGCGCTGGTCATCGGGGTGGCCGCGGTGCTCCAGCTGGTGCTCAACAGGTTCGCCAGGTACGCGGGGCAGCGCATGGGGGAGCGGGCACTGCGCAGGCTGCGCGACCAGTTCGTCGCCAGGGTGCTGGAGCTGCCCACCTCGCTGGTCGAGCGCGCGGGCACCGGAGACCTGCTGGCACGCAGCACCGGCGACGTGGCCGTGATCGGCACGACCTTCCGGGAGGCGCTGCCGCAGGTGCTCATCTCGGTGGCGCAGATCGTGTTCGTGGTCATCGCGGTCGCGTTGCTCGACCCGCTGCTCGGGCTGGTCAGCCTGGTCGGGCTGCCGGTCGTGCTGGCGGTCACCCGTTGGTACCTGCGCCGGGCACGCTCGGCCTACCTCGCGGAGGGCGAGGCCAACACCGCGCTGGCAGGCAGCCTCGCGGCCACCGTGGACGGGTCCGGGACCGTCGAGGCGCTCGGCCTGCGCGACGCCAGGATCGAGGCGAGCGAGTCGGTCGCCGAGCACACCGTCGCCACCCGGCTGCGCACGCTCCACCTGCGGAACGTGCTGTACCCGGTGGTGGACTTCGGGCAGGCGCTGCCGGTGGCGCTCGCGCTGGTCGTCGGCGGCCTGCTCTACCAGCACGGTGCGCTCAGCCTCGGCGTGCTCGTCGCGGCCGCCCTCTACCTGCTGCAGCTGGTCGCGCCGGTGGAGACCATCCTGATCTGGGTCGAGCAGCTGCAGCGCGGCGGCGCGTCGTTCGCCCGGCTCGCCGGGGTCGGCCAGGTCCCCGCGGAGCCCGTGGCGCTCGCCGACACACCCGCCGACGACCGGATCGAGGCCACCGGGGTGCACTACACCTACGACGGCGGCCGGCCCGCGCTGCGCGGCGTCGACCTCGTCGTGCGGCCGGGGGAGCGGCTCGCGGTCGTCGGGCCCTCCGGCGCGGGCAAGACCACCCTGGCCAGGCTGCTCAGCGGCGTCGAGGCGCCGACCGAGGGGACCGTGACCGTGGGCGGCGTCCCACTGGTGGCGCTCCCGACGGCCGACCGCTGCCGCCGGATCGTGGCGGTGACCCAGGAACACCACGTCTTCATGGGCACCCTGCGCGACAACCTCACCATCGCCACCGACGAGGCCGACGACGAGGCGCTGTCGGCCGCGCTCGCCTCGGTCGGCGCGGACTGGGTGGACTCGCTGCCCGACGGCCTCGACACCCCGGTCGGCGCCTACGGGACGGGGCTCGACGCCGCACGTGCCCAGCAGCTCGCGCTCGCGCGGGTGGTGCTGGCCGACCCGCACACCGTGCTGCTCGACGAGGCAACGGCGATGCTCGACCCGAGGACGGCCCGGCGCACCGAGCGGGCACTGGCCGCCACGCTGGTCGGCCGGGGCGTCATCGCCGTGGCGCACCGTCTCCACACCGCCCACGACGCGGACCGGATCGTCGTGCTGCGGGAGGGCCGGATCACCGAGACCGGCACCCACGACGAGCTGGTGGCCCTCGGCGGTTCCTACGCCGCGCTGTGGAATTCCTGGCACGGCTGATCATCCGCGTCCGCCTGCACGCTTCCTCGTCCCGTTTTCGCGAACTAATCTGTACGAGATGGTCGCGGCCTGCCGGTTGTCGCCATTCTCCGCGCACCGGTCCCGGCCCGCGCACATCATTTGGAGTAGCCGAATGGCGAATTCAGGAACTGTCTCGGCATATTCCGGGGAGCAGTCGTGACCGCCTATCTCAGTGATATCGCCGTCCTCGCTGGCGACCCGGTGCCACTGGAGCGGGTCGCGGGAGTCACGCCGGAGCTCGCGCAGCGGCTGTCGTCGGACGGGCTCGGCACGGCCCGCGTGTTCGGCGAGGCGCCGTGGCGCATGGCGGCCGACTGCGCCCGCAGCACGCTGGCCGCGAGCACGCTCGTCCCGGACGTGGTGGTGTACGCCTGCGAGGGGCGCCTCGACCAGAAAGCCCAGGACCTCGCCACGGACGCGGCCCGGTTCCTCGCCGCGGCCGGGCTGAACGAGACCCCCGTCGTCGGGGCCGGTCTCAACCAGTGCGCCAACCTCGGCTCGCTGCTGCTGTCGGCGTGCGCGCTGGTCGGCTCGGACGCGTCGCGGGCCTGCCTGCTCACGACCGTCGGCAGTGCCATGCCGGAGGAGCGCGTGGTCAACGGCGAGATCGGGGTCTTCAGCGACGCGGCGGGCAGCGCGCTGGTCAGCGCGCGGCTCGTCGGCTCCGACGGCTTCGAGGTACTCGGCATCGAGCACGCCACCTGCGCGAAGCTCGGCGTCGTCGCGTCGCTGCAGGACGACCAGCCTGCCGCGTCGGCGTTCGTCGAGCGCATCGGCGACGCGATGCTGCGACTGGCCGAGCGGACCGGCGTCAAACCGGACGGGTTCACCCATGCCCTCGCCAACAACTACGCGACCATGGCGACCGAGGTCGTCCTCGGCCTCGTGGGCGTGCCGCCGCACAAGGCCTTTCGCGGCACGGCCCGCGACTACGCGCACTGCTTCGCCGCCGACGGACTGCTCAACCTCGAACACCTGCGCCGCACCGGCGCGTTGCGGGACGGCGACACCGTCCTGATGCTGTGCACCGCCGCGAACACCTGGTTCCTCGTCGCGCTGCGGTACCAACTCGTCTGACTTCCGGGGGAGATGTGCTCACCTACCTGACCGACGAGCAGCGGGCCGCTGCCGCCCGGTTCCGCGCGTTCGCCCAGGAGCGGATCGCGCCGCACGCCGCCACCGCCGACCGCGACCAGCGGCTGCCACGGGAGGTCGTCGACGCGCTCGCCCGCGCCGGTCACCTCGGCGCGACCCTCGGGAAGGAGTGGGGCGGCGCCGAGCTGGACATGATCGACTACGGCCTGCTCACCGAGCAGCTCGGGCGCGTCTGCCAGAACGTGCGCAACTTCGTGGCCTGTGCGGACATGGTGTGCCTCGCGCTGGCCCGGTGGGGTACGGCGGAGCAGCGCGAGCGGTGGCTCCCCGCGATCGTGGCGGGCACCGCGGTGGCCGCCTTCGCGCTCACCGAACCGGACGTGGGCAGCGACGCCGCGAGCGTCGGCACCGAGGCGACACCCGACGGCGACACCGTGGTGCTGAACGGGCACAAGAAATGGATCAGCTTCGGCGAGATCGCGGACGTGTACCTGGTGTTCGCCACCTACGAGGGCGGGCACACCGCGTTCCTCGTCGAGCGCGACACCCCCGGTCTCACGGTCGAGCCGATCCGCGACCTGCTGGGGCTGCGTGGTTCCCAGCTCGGCGAGCTGCGGCTCGACGGCTGCCGCGTCCCCGCGACGAGCATGGTCGGCCTGCCGGGCACCGGGCTCGTCTTCGTCGCGTCCTCCGCACTGGACCTCGGCCGCTACAGCACGGCATGGGGCGCGGTCGGCCTGGCGCAGGCCTGCCTGGAGGTGGCGGGGGCCCACGCCGCCGAGCGCGTCCAGTTCGGCACGCCGATCGCCGACCACCAGCTGGTGCGCAGGCTGCTGGCCGACATGGTCACCGATGTCTCGGCCGTGCGGCTGTTGTGCCACCACGCGGGTGCCGCCAAGGACGGCGGTGACATGGACACCGTGCACCCCACCCTGATGGCGAAGTACCGGTCGTCCACGGTGGCCGTCCGGACGGCCACCGACGCGGTGCAGATCCTCGGCGCGCACGGCGTCGGCGCCGACACGGCCGTCTCCCGCCTCTACCGCGACGCCAAGGTGTTGGAGATCATCGAGGGGACGACCCAGATCCAGCAGTCGATCCTCGGCCGGTTCGCGGTCGACTCCGTCCGCCACGGGTGAGCACGCGCCAGACGGGGTGCTACGCGCCGATCCTGTCCTGGCCCGCCGCGTCGAGCTCGCCTGCGAACCGCGCCCACACCTCGGAGATCTGGCGGGCGGCGTCGGCGACGGAGTCGGCGTGGAAGGGCGGGACCACCGCGACGAACGGGGACAGGTTCTGCTCGAGGGCCTGGCTGGCGCCCAGGATCCGCAGCAGTACCCGGCCCTGGTCCGACATCCGCACGAGCGGGTCGTTCCTGAGCCGGTCGAAGATCGTGGTGACGCCCGCCTCCGCGCCGCGTCCGAGCCGGCAGGTCGCCCGCACCGCGGGCGCGTCCTCCCCGGCACCGGGCAGGTCCGCCTCCGGCCGCCGCGAGGGCACCGGGTCGCGTCCCGACCGCAGCCGCAGCCGCACGTCACGGGCGGTGCCGACGGACAGTCCCGTCGCCCGCGCGATCTCGCGGAGGCTGGCGCCCGGGTGCTCGCCGACGTAGCTCGCCGCGGCCACCCTGCGTTCCGCGATGTCCGAACCACGCACCCGTCCGTCGAGCCCGACGCGTGCGCCGTCCGGCACGCCCCTGGCCGCGCGCCGTCGCGCCACCACCCTGGGCGAGACACCGACCAGCGCGGCGATGCGGCGATCGGACCAGTCGGGATGGGTGCCGAGGATGCGCACGACGGCGGTGCACCGGTCGGCCCTGGTCAGCATCAGCCCGTGCCGCGCGTTGAGCCGCACGGCGAGCAGGAAGCAGTCGCGTTCCGGTCCGTCGAAGAACCGGACGGCGACCCTCTCGTCACCTCGGCGCACCGCCGCCTCGAGACGGTGCGAGCCGTCGATGACCCGCATCGTGGGGCGGTGCACGACCAGGGGTGGCAGGTCCTCGGTGAGCTGGCAGAGCGATTCGACGTACTCGGCGGACAGCCCGGCGACCCGCAGCTCCCCGGCCGGTCTCAGCGCGGCGGGTGGCACCCGGACGACCGGCGACTCCGAGACCGCGCCAAGTATCCGGTCACAATGTTCGACGCTCTCCACGGCTGGCCTCTCCTGACCAAACAGAACTCCTGATTTCCGAAACGAAACGTAAGGTCGGTTCGTCAAGCAGGCGTGGAGAGCGGATATAGTCTGCGAAGAGCGTTCGGTGGGGGTGCTCAGAAATCACAGCAGACACCACGCATCGTAGCCACCTCCTTCCCTGCCTTCTCGGCACACCTCACACCGGTCGCAGCGGCGTGAGGTCCAGCTCGGCGAGGGTCGCCGCGTCCCCTCGGTCGAGGCTCAGCAGCCCGGCCTCGATCGCGGCGGCCACCTCGGCGGGCGCGTCACCCGGCAGGCAGGCCTCGCTCGCGCCGACGCCGATCAGCAGCCCGTCGCCCATCGCGATCGCCAGGTGCAGGTTGGGGCCGGTGCGCTGGCTGGAGCGGCGCCAGGACACCCCGGTGCGCAGCGCGGAGCCTTCCTCCGGCTCGGTGTCGACCGGGCCGAGGAAGTTGAAGTGCTTGGCGAACGCCGTCGGGTCCGGGTCTTCGATGCCCGCCTCGGCGAGGGCGGCACCCAGGGCATCGACGTCGTAGCTGCCGTTCAGATAGGCGGTCAGGCACAGCGGGTAGACCGCCGCGACGAACTCGTCCGGGTGGCTGCCGCCGTCGAGGTCGATGGTGACCGGGGCGTACTGGTTGAGCGAGCCGACCAGCCCGGCCCACCTCGGGTCGAGCCGGTTGGCCGCCATCAACGCCATGCTGAGCCGGTCCCGGCCCTCGACCCGGCCCAGTGCCACGGCGCCCACCGCCAGCAATACCGCCTGCACCGAGACCCGCAGCCGCTCGCACACCCGCCTGGTCGCCGCGAGGGCCTCGACGCTGTAGAGCGACGCCCGCCGCCGGGGGCTGGGGTCGGCGGGGTCGCGGTCGGCGGGCTCCAGGTCCGGCCACACCGAGACCCAGTGCCGCAGTGTGGGGGAGTCGGCGCTCGCGGACTGGACGGCCGCCAGGTCGGCGGGCTGGACCTCCGCGGCCACCGGGTCACCGTCCACGGCACGCAGGAACGCGGGTTCCAGCAGCCGCAGCGCCTCGTTGTCCACGGCGACGTGGTGGATCGCGACGACCAGGTGCACCGGGTCACCGAGCTCGGTGGTCAGCACCGCCCGCCACGGCGGTCCGGTGGCGATGTCGATGGGCTCGGCGGCGAGCACGGCGCCGATGGCGGCGGCCTGTGCCGCGGGGTCGGCGCCGTCCTCGACCTCGACGTTGCCCACCCCGGCGGGCGCGAACGGGTGCACGGTCGCCGTGAGGTCGTCGCCGTCGGCGGCGAACGTGGTGCGCAGCGACTCGTGCGCCGCGACCAGCCGCAGCCAGGCGTCCTCGACCTGCGCGATGTCCGGTCCCGGCGGGACCTCCCACACCGCGGTCAGGTTCGCCACCGCCCGGCCGCGTTCGCCGTGGACGACCAGCGAGCGCAGCACCGAGCGCTGTCCGTGGGTGAGCAGGGTCATCGCGCCCCCGCCCTCCCGCCGTGGCCCGCGGCGCTCATACCGGTGCGCGCCAGTCCGTGCCTGCCGGTCAGGTTGACGAGCACGACCTCGTGGCGCCCGATCCGGCCCGCCATGGCCTCGTTGCGCAGGGAGGCCACCGTCGCCGCCGACGAGTGGCACACGTCGAGCCCTTCCAGCTCCAGCAGCCGGGCGCGGGCCGTGCGCAGGTCGTCCTGGCTGACCTCGACGATGGCGCCGCCGCTGTCGGCGGCGATCCGGTGCATGTAGGGGTAGGTCGCGCGGCCGTCGCCGAGCAGGATGGCCCGGCCCAGCCCGTCCGGTGCGGTCACCACGTCGTCGTCGGTGAGCTCGGTCCGGCCCTCGCGCCAGGCCCGTGCCATCGGGGCGCAGGTGTCCTGCTGGACCATCAGGAACCGGGGCTCGCGGGCGAGCCGTCCGGTCCGGAGGTACTCGTCGGTGCCCTTGCGTGCGGCCATCATGCCCATCCCGCTGCTGATCGCCTGCACCACGACGTCCGGCGCCACCCCGGCGGCGGCCATCTCGTCGTAGGCCTCCAGGTAGGTCAGTTTCAGGCCCTCCCGGCGGGCCCAGTTGAAGAACCCGCCCTCCCAGACCAGCCCGCGTGCCGCGGCGAAGCGGCGGGCCGTCGCGGTGGCCTCGGCGTAGGTGCCGTCGACCACGGTCAGCGTGACGTGCTCGTCGACCGCGATCCGGTGTTCGGCGACGAAGTCCCGCCCGCAGAACAGGTGCGCGCGCACGCTGCCGTCGCGGGGGACCGCGGCGGCCAGCGCGGTCGAGCTGTTGCCGGTGCTGGCGGCGACCCACGTCGAGATCCCGAGGCGGGCGAACACGCCGAGCACCACGGCGGCGAACCGGTCCTTGGTGGTCCCGGTCGGCTGCCGGGACTCGTCCTTGACCCACAGCCCGGGCACCCCGATCGCGGCCCCGAGCGCGGGTGCCGGTCGGCAGGGCGTGGCCACGCTGAACGTGCCGGGCGGCAGGTCGTGTTCGTCGACCGGCAGGAAGTCGAGGTAGGCCAGCTCGGGCCGCTCGTGTCCGCGCACCCTGGCGCGGTCGAGGTCGACGACCGGCTCGACGGCACCCGAGCAGGCCGGGCACTGCAGCACGAACCCGGTGACGTCGCTCCAGCCGCAGAGCGGGCAGGCCAGGTGCACCCCGCGTGCGGCAGCCGGTGGCGTCCGGGTCGGGTGCCGCCGTTCGTTGGTGTCCACAACGCTCCAGTCGCAGCTCAGATGGTCGGGACGTCGCCCGCGCCGGTGAGCGCGGCGAGCGTGGTGAGGGGGCCGGTCCGGTCGTCGTCGGTGTCGTTGCGCATGGTGGCCAGCACGTCCGCGCCGCCTCCCGAGGCGTTCGCGCACTGGCGGAGCGCGGGCACCAGCACCGGGTGGGCGCTGATCTCGACGAGCACGTCGGCGCGTTCGAGCAGTACGGCGACGGCGTCGGCGAGCCGGACGGTGTGGCGCAGGTTGCGGGCGAAGTACGCCGCGTCGACGGTGCGCCAGTCCAGCTCCGCCCCGCTCACCGAGGAGATCATCGGGATCGGGTTGCGGCGGGGGCTCAGTGTCCCGATCGCGGCGACGAGGTCGTCGGTGATGGCGTCGATCGCCGGGCTGTGCGCGGCCAGGTCGACCCGGACGAGGGCGCACAGCTCGTCGCGGGCCCGCAGCGCGGTGATCACCTCGGTCAGCTCGTTGGCCGGTCCGGCCAGCACGGTGGTCCTCGGCCCGTTGATCGCCGCGACGCTCAGGCCGTGCCCGGGGGGCAGCCGCCCGACCAGCTCGTCGACCGGCAGCTCGGCCACGGCCATCCCGTGGCCCGGCCCGGCGACCCTGCGCTGCTGGTCGCTGTAGTGGTGCACCAGCCGGGCGGCGTCCGGGACGTCCAGGATCCCGGCGATCACGCAGGCCGCGATCTCGCCGACGCTGTGTCCGGCCACGGCCACCGGCGCCACCCCGGACCCGGAAAGCCAGCGAGCGAGGCCGACCTGCACCGCGAACACCACCGGCTGCATCACCCCGACGTCGCCTGTGCGTGCGTCGGGCTCGTCCAGGAACAGCTCGTCGACCAGGGAGAACCCGGCGTGCCTCGCGAACTCGGCCGAGCACTCCTCGACCGAGGAGCGGAACGTGGGCTCGGTCCGGAACATCGTGCGGCCCATGCCGACCCACTGCTGGCCGTACGGAGAGCAGACGAACGCGGCCCGCGCCCGGCTCACCGCGACGGCCCGTGGTGCGGGACCCGGCGACCTCGGCGCACCGAGGTCGCGCAGCCGCACGTCGGGATCGGCGGCCACCGCGGCGAGCAGGGTCGTGACGCGGTCCAGCAGCGCGGCCGCGTCGGCGTCGCCGACCAGGTCGACGGCGTGGGTGAGGCTCGCCGCGATCTCGGTACCCCCGCCTGCCGAGGGCCGTTCGACCAGCTCGAAGCGCAGGTCGAACCGGGTGGACTCGGCGCGCACCGGCTCCGGTGCCACTCGCAGCCCGGTCAGCTCCAGGCTGGCCTGCGGTGTGTTCTGGAAGGCCAGCATGACCTGGACCAGCGGGTGCCAGGCGGGGGAGCGGTCCGGGTTGAG
This sequence comes from Actinophytocola oryzae, assembly GCF_004364325.1. Lineage (GTDB taxonomy): Bacteria > Actinomycetota > Actinomycetes > Mycobacteriales > Pseudonocardiaceae > Actinophytocola > Actinophytocola oryzae. Next base: position 237,453 of record NZ_SOCP01000007.1, read on the forward strand.
CTCGCGCACCACGCGGTCGAACGGCACCTCGGCGTGGGCGAACGCGGCGAGGTCGGTGCAGCGGATCCTCGCCAGCAGCTCCCGGAAGGTCGGGTCACCGTCGGTTCGGGTGCGCAGCACGACGGTGGTGACGAAGAAACCCACCAGCTCGTCGAGGGCGGGGTCGGTGCGCCCGGCGACCGGGGTGCCGATGGCGATGTCGGTGCCCGCTCCCGCGATGGTCAGCGCGGCGGCGATCGCGGCGTGGCAGATCATGAACACGCTGGTCCCGGTCTCGACGGCCAGCGTGGCGAGCCGGGCACACACCTCGGGCGGGACGGTCCGCCCCACCGAGGCGCCGCGGTCGGACAGCACCGGGGGGCGCTCGCGGAAGCAGTCGAGCCGCAGCCGGTCGGGCATGCCGGCCAGCTCGCCGCGCCAGAACCGCAGCGAGCGGGCCAGCAGCGAGTGCTCGACCTCCTCGTCGCCCAGCACCTCCCGCTGCCACAGCGCGTAGTCCGCGTACTGCACCGGCAGCGGGGACCGTCGCGGCTCGGTCCCCGCGAGCCGAGCGGTGTAGGCGGCCCCGAGGTCGGTCAGCATGGGGGCGAGCGACCAGCCGTCGCACGCGGTGTGGTGGACCAGCAGCAACAGCACGTGCCGCTCCTCGGCCAGCCGGAACAGGTGCACCCGCAGCGGCGTCTGCTCGCACACGTCGAACGGCACGGCGGTGGCCGAGGCCAGCGCGCCGGCCAGCTCCCCCTCGGTGACCGCGGTGACGGTGACGGGGGCCGGGGCCTCGTGGGGGTCGAGCACGACCTGCCGGGGGCCCTCACCCCAGTCCGGCAGTGCCGTGCGCAGGGACTCGTGCCTGGCCACGAGGTCGTCGACGGCCGCCCGCAGGGCACCGGTGTCCAGCGGGCCGGTCAGCCGGTACGCGCACGGCATCGTGTAGGTGGCCTCGCCGCCGCGGAGCCGGTTCAGGAACCACAGCCGCTGCTGGGTGGGGGCGAGCGGGACGAGGTCGGGACGTTCGTGCGGGGCCGTGGCGGTCAGCGGCGGGCGCCGGTCGGGTGTGCCGGCGGCCAGTCGCGCGGCGAGCCGGGCCACGGTCGGCGCCTCGTGGACCGCGGTCGGCGCCAGCTCGGTGCCGGTCACCGCGCGCAGCCGGTGCACCAGCCGGGTGGCCAGCAGGGAGTGCCCGCCCATGGCGAAGAACGACTCGTCGACACCGACGTCGTCACGCCCGAGCACCTCGGCGAACACCGCGCGCAGCAGCTCCTCGTGGGCGGTCGTGTCGGCCGTGCCGGGTGCGGTTCCCGCCGTCACCGGTGACCACTCCCCGGCAGGCACCGCCGCAGGGGCTCCGGCCAGGCCGCCGGGTCGGTGCCGTGCTGCCACAGGACGGCGTAGGCGAGGCGTTCCAGCCCGAACCCGGCGCAGGCGCTGTGGGCGACGGGCGCACCCCGGTGGCTGCCGGCGCGGATGTCGAAGGTGGTGCCGAAGGCGTTGTCGTGCAGGTTGAACGAGCCGACCGCGATGTCCCGGTCCGCGGCCACCGGCAGGCGCAGCTCGTACTTCAGGCTCAGCAGCCGCTGGCTCAGGATCCGCGCGGGGGTGTCGGTGGCGCCGAAGAACGGGTCGTTGGCGACCTGCGCGGTCCCGGCGAGGCCGAGATCCTCGGCCAGCGCGAAGACGGTGTGCATGAACCGCTCGCGGGCGGCGACGACCTCGTCCCGCCCGCCGATCAGCACGATCTCGCGGATCGTGAAGTCCCAGAGCCGTTCCAGCGTCGTGGCGTAGCCCGCCTCGAAGCGGAAGGCCTTGCCCCGCGCGGTCACCACGTGCACGGGGTCGCCGTCGACCACGGTCCCGCTCAGCTGGCTGAACGTGTGGTAGCACATCGTCGGCGGCAGGCAGTAGTCGACGTTGCCCGCCAGCTCGAGCACCGAGGCGCCGGGGCCGTCGCCACCGGCGTGCTCGTCGCGGAAGCGCCGGTACACCTCGACGTCGTTGCGCAGCCTGGTCACCAGCATCAGGTGCTGCGGGAAGTTCGCGAGGTAGCCCGACCTGGCCAGCGACCTGGTGCTGATCAGGGTCGGGTACCGGTAGCGGTGCACGGTGAAGTCCCCGGCCAGCGCCTCGACGACCAGCTCGTCGAGGGCCTCCAGCAGTGACAGGAGGGGCTCGCCGATGGCGACCTGACCCTCCCCGGCCTCGTGGACCACACCTGCCGCGCACAGCTCCGGCCACAGGTCGCCCCGGTCGGCCGGGGCGTGCGGGGAGGTCCACACGGTGCCTGCCGGGGCGGCGGGCTGGGTGCGGACGTCGTTGTCGAGCATGTCGTGGACCTTGCCCTCGACGGCCGCGCCGAGCGGGCCGTCGGAGTACAGCGTCACCTCGCGCAGGTCGCCGTCGCCGACCGGGCCCAGCTCGTAGTCGACGATCTCCGGTGAGACGAACAGCAGCCGGCTCCCCACCTCGCCCGCGAGTGCCGCGGGCACCGGCGGACGCAGCGCGATCCTGGTGCCGACCGTCGGGCTCACGACGCGTCGCCGACGAGCCGGACGAGCCCGTTCACGGTCCGGAAGTTGTCGAAGACCATCTGCTGCGGCCCGAGGGTCAGGCCGAACTCCTTCTGCACGAACACCACGAGCTGCATGGCGAACAGCGAGTTCACCATGCCGAGCGCGAAGTAGTCGTCGGTGTCGGCCAGGTCGGGCCCGGTGTGCCTGCACAGGAAGGCGCGGATGCGCTCCCGTGCCTCGTCGGTGGTGACTGTCGCCATCTCGCTCGCTCCTCGGCGGGTGTCGGTGCGGGTCCGTCTAGTAGCTGTAGAAGCCCTGGCCGGTCTTGCGACCGAGCTGCCCGGCCTCGACCATGCGCACCAGCAGCGGTGCGGGCCGGTACTTGCTGTCGCGGTAGCTCTCGTAGAGCACGGTGATCGAGTTCAGGATCGTGTCGAGGCCGATCAGGTCCCCGGTCTCCAGCGGTCCCATCCGGTGCCCGAAGCAGCCCCGGAACATCCGGTCGACCTGTTCGGGGGTGGCGACCCCGTCCTGTACGCAGAACACGGCCTCGTTGATCGTGGGCATCAGCACCCGGTTCGTGACGAACCCCGGCGCGTCGGCGACGACGATCGCCTCCTTGCCGATCCGCTCCAGCAGCCCGGTCGCGGCGGCGAGCGTGTCCTCGCCGGTGTAGGTGCCCCGCACCACCTCGACGGTGTCGAGCATCGGCACCGGGTTCATGAAGTGCAGGCCGAGCACCTGTCCCGCGCGGCGGGTGACGGAGCCGACCCGGGTGATCGGCACCGCGGAGGTGTTCACCCCGAAGATCACCTCGGGACGGCACACGGTGTCGAGCTCCTCGTAGACGGCGCGCTTGACCGCCCAGTCCTCGGTGACGTTCTCCACCACGAAGTCCGCGCAGGACAGCTCCGCCAGCGCGGTCGCGGTGCGGATCCTGGCCAGCACCTTCTCCGGTGCCTCCCCGTTGCCGGGCCGGGCACCCGGCAGCATCCCCAGCACGAGCAGGTCCCGCCCGATCTGCTCGAGCGCGGACGCCAGCTGGGCCGCCGAGACGTCGACCAGCACGACGTCGAACCCGGCCTGGGCGAACGACTGCGCCACCCCGCGTCCGATCGTGCCGGCCCCGACGACTCCGATGGTCTGGATCATGTGTCGCTACCGCCTTCCGTCCGTGCGCCCGCCGCGTCGAGGTGCGCGGCCAGCTCGGCGACGGTGTCGAGCCGGAACATGTCCGCCATCGACACCCGCACCCGCAGGTTCTTGTGGATCTGTTGGGCGATCCGCAGCCCGGTGAGCGAGTCCACGCCGAGCGCGACCCCGCTGTCGTGCACGTCGATCTCGGTCAGGCCGGTCTCGGCCGCCCAGATCCCGGCCAGCGTCCGCTCGGTGTCGCTGTAGCCGGTGTCCCGGCCGGTCAGCGCGGGCCCGTCACCGGTGGCAGGCCCGTCCGCACCGCCGTCTCCGGCGCCGGTGAGGGCACGGCGCAGCGGCTCGCCCAGCGTGACCGGTGAGCGGGCCAGCGTGGCGGCGATCGCCGGGTCGCCGCGCCTGGCGAGGTTGACCTCGCCGACGACCACCCTGGCCCGGTCCGCGGTCAGGATCTCCTCGAGCGAGTCGAGCGCGTCCTCGATCCCGATGGACCGGAAGAAGCCCTGGTCGGCGCGCACGTCGTGGTCGTGGGCCATTCCGGTCCCGAGCCAGTCGGTCCACGCCACCGACACCGAGGGGCGCCCGCGTGCGGTCAGCTCCTCGGCGTAGGCGTCGAGGAAGGCGTTGGCCGCGGTGTAGTCGCCCTGCCCGGCCGCGCCGAAGACGGCGACGGTCGAGCTGAACAGCACGGTCAGCTCCGGCGGCTCGTGCCGGGTGGCCTCGGCGAGCGCGACGGCGCCGAGCACCTTCGCGTCCAGCGTCGCCCGGAAGGTCGCGGCGTCCTTGCGGAACAGGAACCCGTCCCCGGCGACCCCGGCCGCGTGCACGACGACCGAGATCCGGCCCTGCTCGGCACGCACCCGCGCGACCGCGTCGGCGACCCGGGCCGCGTCGGCGACGTCCACGGCGTACACCCGCACGTCGGCGCCTGCCTCGGTCAGTGCGGTGACCGCCGCCTGCCTGGCGCGGGAGCGGTCGTCGTCCCCGTCCGGCAGGTCGCGGGCCAGCAACGCCAGACGCACCCCGGGGACGGTGGCCGCGAGCCTGCCCGCGAGCGCGAGACCCAGCCCGCCGAGCCCCCCGGTGATCAGGTGGACACCGGCGGGGTCCGGCGGGACCGGGCGCCGCCGCTCGCCGAGGTCGACGCGGACCAGTTCGCGGACGTGGCGCTCGGTCCCGCGCAGCGCGACGGTGACCGGGGCCCGCTCGCCGAGCAGCTCGGCGCACACCGCGCCCGCCCCGACACCCGGACCGGCGTCGACGCAGCGCACCTCGGCGTCGCCGATCTCCGCCCCGATGACCGTGGCCAGGCCGAACAACGCGGCGTGCACGGAGTGCGGGCCGTCCTCGTGCCCGTCGACCGGGCTGACCGACGGCGCGACGACGTCGAGGCGGGTCGGCACGACGCCGCGTTCGGACAGGGTCCGGAACAGCTGGAACAGCGCGTGGACGCCGACGTGGAGGTGGGCTGGCACCGGCTTCGGGTTCGCGGAGGCGACGTGCACCAGGTGTCGTGGGCCGCCCTCGCGCAGCGCGTCGGCCAGCTCGGCGAACCCCTCGGCGCTCGCCCGCACCAGGGAGCGTCCACCGACCGAGGGTCCGGTGCCCGGGGTGTGGGTGGTCAGCTCCACCAGTGTCACCGCGGCGCCCGCCGCGGCCAGCTCGTCGGCCAGCTCGGTGCCCGCCGAGTCCGGCTCGGCGACGACCAGGATCTCGCCTGGCGCCCGTCGCGGGCCGGGGCCGCCGGTCGCGGGGACCCACCGCAGCTCGTGGTGCCGGGTGCGTGGCCGCAGCCGGGCCACCGTCCGCGCCGCGTCGGGGACCCGGCGGACGGTGAACCCCCGGACGGTGACGGCCACCGCGCCGTCGTCGTCGCACACGAGCACGTCGGAGACACGCACGTCGTCGTCGAGGGTGGTGCCCGGTCGGGGCTCGATCAGGCTGACCCCCGACGCCGGCAGGGGGCGGTGCAGCCGCAGCTCGTCGTAGCCGATCGGCAGGAAGAAGCCGCGCTCGGCGTCGCCGGCGCCGGCCAGCGCGAGCCCGGTGAACCCCGTTGCCAGGTCGAGCAGGGCCGGGTGCAGTGCGAGGGTGTCGCACTCGGCCCGGTACCCCTCCGGCAGGTTCAGCTCACCGACGGCGGCCCGCTCGCCGACGTGCACCACGGGCAGGCTGTGTACCCAGCGCTCGCCGAACGTCATCACCGCGTGCCCGGCCTGGACGGTCGAGGTGTCCACCTTCCTGGCCGTGCAGCGCTCGCGCATCCGGGGCAGGTCGGCGTCGGCGGGCACGGCCTGCCGCCGTGAGCCGGCCAGGCCGCGTACGTGGGTGGTCCAGCCGCCGGTGCCGGGGTCGTGGGAGGCGACGGTGAACTCGACCTCGGTGTCCGCGTGGCCGTCCTGCCCCTCGCGGACGGTGACGTGCACGGTGCGGCTCTCCCCGTCCGGCACCATCAGCGGGACGAGGAACTCGACCTCGCGCAGCACGGTGACGGGGCGGCCGAGGTGCAGCTCGGCCGCCGCGCGGCCCATCTCCAGGTAGGTGGTGCCGGGCACCAGTGCCTCGCCGAGCAACCGGTGCTCGGACAGCACCCAGTGCCGCTCGGCGGACAGCTCGGTGCCGAACACCGTCTGCCCCGCCGAGCGCAGCAGCTCCTGGTCCAGCAGAGGGTGGGGACCGCGGCCCCTGGGGCGTGGCGCGTCGTCGGCGGGCACGTCCATCCAGTGGCGGCTGCGCTGGAACGGGTAGGTGGGCAGCGGGATCCGACGGCCGCCCGGGGGAGGCGTGACACGCGCGCCGAGCGTCCACAGCCGGTCCAGGGCGTACCGCAGCGTCTGCGCGGCGTCGCGGCGGTCCCGCCGGTGCGGCAGCGTGGTCACGGTGACCGCCGGGTCGCCGTCGCCGGTGTGGCCGCGCCGGACGAGGGTGGCGAGGGTGTTCCCCGGCCCGACCTCCACGTAGACCGTCGACGGCGTGGTCGTGGCGGTCACCGCGGCGTGGAACTCGACGGTGCGCAGCACGTGCTCGGCCCAGTAGCCGGGGTCGGTGGCCTGCTCGGCGGTCAGCGGGGCGCCGGTGCGGGTGGAGGTGATCGGGATGTTCGGCGGGGACAGTGCCAGGCCGGCCAGGTGCGCGCGCAGCGTCTCGGCGGCCGGGGCGGCGCTGGGGTGGTGGAACGCGCGGGTGCCCGCCACCGGCGCGACCGTCGTGCCCCGTGCACGGGCGGCGGCGGTGAAGGTGGCGACGGCGTCGGGGGAGCCGCTGACCACGCAGTCGCGGACGGAGTTGTGCGCGGCCAGGGCCAAATCGTCGGGCAGCTCCAGCCCGTCGCGGTCGGCGACCACCGACGCCATCGAGCCCGCGGGCAGGTCGTGCATGGCCCTGGCCCGCAGCACGACGGTCGCCAGGGCGTCGGGCAGGGTGAACACCCCGGCGACCGTGGCGGCCACGAGCTCGCCGAGGCTGTGGCCGATCATCGCCGACGGCGCGATCCCCCGGTCGCGAAGCAGCGTGGCCAGTGCGTACTCGGTGGCGAAGAGCGCGGGCTGGGCGTGCAGGGTGTCGTCGACATCGACGTCGGGATCGAACAGCACGTCGAGCAGGTCGGTGCCGAGCAAGGGCGACACGATCTCGGCGCAGCGGTCGACGGCGTCCCGGTAGACCGGCTCGCCGAGGTACAGCTCGTGTCCCATGCCGGTGCGCTGGGCGCCCTGGCCGGTGAACAGGAACACGATCCTCGGGTCGCCCGCGACGCCGGTGGCCACCTCGGTCGAGCCGCGCCTGCGCAGCATCGCGGCGGCGGCGACCGGATCGTCGCCAGGGACGCTCACCGCCCGGCGGTGCCGGTGCGCACGCCTGCCCTCGGCGAGGGTGTGCGCGGTGTCGGCCAGGTCGGGGCGGTGGTGTTCCAGGTGGTCGGCCAGCCGGTCGGTCAGCTCGTCGAGGGCCTCGGGGGTGCGTGCGGACAGCCGCAGCGCGCACACCGGGGGTGCGTCGCGGACGACCCCGGGTTCCGGCGCCTCCTCGAGGACCACGTGGGCGTTGGTGCCGCCGAACCCGAAGGCGCTCACCCCGGCGCGGCGCACCCGGTCGGGCCGCCTCGGCCACGGCGCCGCCTCGGTACGGATCCGGAAGGGGCCGCCTGCCAGCGGGACGTCCGGTGAGGGCCGGTCGAAGTTCACCGAGGGCGGCAGCGTCTCGTGGGTCATGGCCAGGACGGTCTTGATGAGGCCCGCCATGCCGGAGGCCGCGTCGAGGTGACCGACGTTGCCCTTCACCGACCCGAGATCGGCACTGCCGCGCCCGTCGAAGACCCGGCGGAGCGCCTGGAACTCGATGGCGTCCCCGACGACGGTGCCCGACCCGTGGGCCTCGACGAGGTCGATGTCCTCCGGCCCGGTCCCGGCGGCCGCCCATGCCTCGCCGATCACCGCCGCCTGCCCCGCCGCGGCGGGCGCGGTGAAGCTGGCCTTGTCGGAGCCGTCGTTGTTCACGGCGGACCCGGCGATCACCGCGTGCACGGTGTCGCCGTCGGCCAGCGCGTCGGCGAGCCGCTTGAGCACCAGCACCCCGGCCCCGTTGCCGAAGACGGTGCCACGGGCCGCCGCGTCGAACGGGCGGACGTGTCCGTCCGGGGAGAGGAAGGCGCCGTCCCGGTAGAGGTAGCCGGTGCCCGGCCGGACCTTGTAGGCCACCGCCCCGGCCACGGCCATGTCGCACTCCAGGTCCAGCAGGGCCTGGCAGGCCAGGTGCACCGCGACCAGCGACGTCGAGCACGCCGTCTGCACCGGGACCGTCGGGCCCCGCAGGTCGAGCTGGTGGGCCACCCGGCTGGTCAGGAACGCCAGCTCGAAGCCCAGCCCGACGTTCTCGCCGCGGATCGACTCGCCCCGGTCCAGGTTGGCGGTGATGTTCTCCAGGTAGGCGGTGGTGCTCGCGCCGCCGTAGACGCCGACCCGTGAGCCGGGGGCACCTGCCCCGTACCCGGCGTGCTCCAGCGCGGCGACGGCCTGCTCGAGGAAGATCCGGTGCTGCGGGTCGGTCGTCATGGCCTGGCGTGGCGAGAAGCCGAAGTACTCCGCGTCGAACAGGTCGATCCCGGCGAAGTCCGGCTGCACCGGCACGTAGTCGGGGTCGCCCGACTCGGCGGGGTCGACGCCCGCGGCGGCCAGCTCGTCCTCGTCGATGGTGCGCATCGACTCCACCCCGTCACGCAGGTTCGCCCAGAACGTCGCCGCGTCGGGTGCGCCCGGGAACCGGCAGGACAGGCCGACGATGGCGACCTTCGCGTCGAGGTCCTCGTCCTGGCCGTTCACGTGCGCTCCTTCGTGGTCCTGCGGTGCGCTCGCATGGCGCGGCGCATGCGCACCGCGTCGCGGCGCCGCTCGCCGCCGCGGTCCTGGTCGGGTTGTCCCGCGGCGGGCGGCGTCGGCGCGGCCAGGGGAGCCAGCCGGGCGGCGGTGCCCGCCTCGAACAGGTCGGCCACGGTGAGCGTGGCGGCGAGCCGGTCGTTCACCGCTCTCACGATCTGGATGGCGACCAGCGAGTTGCCGCCGAGCTCGAAGAACCCGTCGTCGGGGCCGACATCGTCGACGCCGAGCAGCTCGCCGAACACGTCACGGACGACCTGCACGGCGTCCTGCCCCGGCAGGGCCCTGGCGCGGGGCGCGTCGTCCGGCGCCGCGGGCGCGGCCGCCGCGACGAGATGGTCGACGGGGACCGGGGACACCGTCACCTGGGGCACCGCGGCGCGTGCCAGCACGGTGTCGAGCGCCAGCATGCCCTCGGACACCGACATGCCCAGCGTGGCCACGTCACGTCGTCTGGCCTGCTCGACGCCCTCGGGGAGCGCCGTGGTGACGGCCATGCCGACGCCCTTCCACGACCCCCAGTCCACCGTCAGGACCCGGGTGGTGGTGACCGCGTGCGCGACGGCGTCGAGGAAGCAGTTCGCGGCGCAGTAGTCGACCTGGCCCGCGCTGCCGACGTTGGCTCCGTTGGACCCGAACAGCACCATGAAGTCCAGCGGCTGCCCGGCGAGTGCCTCCGCCAGGACCAGGGTGCCGACGACCTTCGGTGACAGCACGGTCCGCGCGGTGTCCAGGTCCTTGAGCGCGATGATCCCGCCGCCCGCCACCCCGGCCAGGTGGAACGCGCCGTGCACCGCCCCCCACCGGTCGGTCGCGGCGGTGACCGCGCCCCGCACGGCGTCGGGGTCGGTGACGTCGGCGGTCACGGACAGGACCCGGTCGCCGCGTGCCCGCAGCCGCGCCGCCACCCCGGCGTCCCGGCCCGCGACGGGGCCGTCCTCGGCAGGCAGCGGGGACCGGCCGACGAGCACCACCCGTGCGCCTGCCGAGGTGAGGTGGTCGGCCAGGGCCAGGCCGAGACCGCCGGTGCCGCCGGTGACCAGGTACACCCCGTTCTCGCGGACCGGGGACGGTCCCTCGTGCGGGACCAGTGGGTGCGGCTCGTGGTGGCGGGTCCAGCGGCCGGCCCCGCGCCACGCGACGTCCGGGGCGCCAGGACCTGGCTCGGCGCCCAGCTCGGTCAGCAGTCGAGCCACGACCGGCGGCCCGGGCTGGTCGAGGTCGACGACCCGGCAGGTCAGCCCGGGGACCTCCCTCGGAAGCACCCGCGCCGGACCGAGCAGGGTCGCCTTCAACGGTGCCGTCCGCTCCGGGCCGGTCACCCGGTACAGGCCGTTCGTGACCACCCACAGCCGCCGCACCGGGTCGCCGTGCCGGTTCAGGGCGCGGGCCAGCAGCAGCAGGCTCGCGAACCCGAGCACGTCGGCGTCGGCCGCCGCCTCCGCCGGGGGCAGCTCGCCCCAGGCGCCCGTCGTCGGCGCGCACGGCTCGTCCAGGGTCCAGGCGTGCACCACGTGCGTGGGCAGCCCCCCGCCGGAGGCGTCACGCAGCCCGTCGAGGAGGCGGTCGAGTTCGGCGGGGCGCCGCGGGTCGACGGTGTAGTCGTCCTCGTCGGCCGCCCACCCGGACCCGGGTCGCACCACGCTCACCCGCGCACCGGCCGCGCGCAGGCCCGCGGCCAGGTCGGCCCCCGGTCCCGTGGGGCGGGCGAGCACCAGCCAGTGCGCCGTGGTGTCCGGACCGTCGTTTCTCGGCAGCGGAGCCTGCCGCCAGGACGGCACGGTGAACCACTCCCGCACGTCGTCGCGGCGGGACGGGGCCGAGCCCGCGGCCTCGGCCGGGGGCGTGGCCCGTCGGTCCAGCCAGAAGCGGCGTCGCCGCAGCGGGTGCCCGGGCAGCGCGACGACCCGGCGGTGCGGCCCGTGGTGGCGTGCCCAGTCGACCACCGCCCCGGCCGTCCACAGCGCGCCGACAGCCCGACGGGCGGTGGTGGCGTCGTCGGCGCGGGGGTCGTCGGGGTGGGGGAGCGTGGCCACCACCGTGGGGGTGCCCGTCGTGCGTACGGCGGCGAGGGTGCGCCTGGCGAGCGTGGTCAGCGTGTTGCCGGGGCCGATCTCGACGAACGCGGCCGACGGTGTCGCGGCCGCCAGCACCGCGTCGTGGAACCGGACGGGCGAGGTGATCTGCCCGGTCCAGTAGGCCGGGTCGGTGGCCTGCGCGCCGGTCAGCGGCTCGCCGGTCACGGTGGACACGATCGGCACCGTCGGCTCGCCGGGCGAGCGGGCCGCGACGTGCTCGTACAGTTTCTCGGCCGCCTGGCCCATCGACGGGTGGTGGAACGCGTGCCCGGCGAGCAGCGGCCGTACCGTCAGCCCCCGTGCCCGCAGTCGTTCGGCGAACGCCGTCACGTGCTCGACGGGCCCGCTGACCACGCAGTCCCTCGGCGAGTTGTGCCCGGCCAGGCTCAGCTCCCCGGACAGCTCCAGCTGCTCGGGACCGGTGGCGACGCCGAGCATCGCACCGGGTGGCGCCTCGCGCATCAGAGCCGCCCGGTGCGCGGTGACCGTCAGCGCGTCGGGCAGCGTGAACACCCCCGCGACGGTGGCCGCGACCAGCTCGCCGAGGCTGTGCCCGACCATCACCGACGGCGCCACCCCCCACTCCGCGAGCAGGGCCACCAGCGCGTACTCGGTGACGAACAGCGCGGGCTGGGTCAGTCGCGTGTCGTCGATGCCGTGGCCGGGCCGGTAGAGGACGTCGCGGATGTCGGCGTCGAGCAGCGGCGCCAGCAGCTGCGCACACTGGTCCACGGCGTCGCGGTAGACGGGTTCGGTGTCGTAGAGGCCCCGGCCCATGCCGACGTGCTGGGCCCCCTGCCCCGGGAACAGGAACACCACCGGGGCGGTGTCGACGGCGCAGTGCCCGTGCACGAGCTGACCGGTCTCCCCGGTGCCGCGCGAACGCAGCGCCGACGCCGCCTCGGTCGCCGAGCCGGTGGCGGTGACCAGCACCCGGCGGTGGGCGAAGGCGGTGCGCCCGGTCGCCAGCGTGTGCGCGACGTCGGCCAGGTCGGGCCGGTGCCGGTCGAGGTGGTCGGCCAGCCGGTCGGTGGCGGTCTCCAGCGCCTCCTGGCTGCGCGCGGACAGCACGAGCAGCTGCCGGTCGCCGGGGTCGGGCACCGGCGGGGTCCCCGGCGCCTCCTCGAGGACCACGTGGGCGTTGGTGCCGCCGAAGCCGAACGCGCTGACCCCGGCGCGGCGCGGCGCTCCGGGGACCCGGGGCCACGGGGCGGTCTCCGCCTGGATGCGCAGCGTCCCGTCGTCGAGGGGCAGCGCCGGGTTCGGGCGGCGGAAGTTCAGTGTCGCGGGCAGCAGCTCGTGCCGCAGCGCCAGTACCGTCTTGATCAACCCGGCCATGCCCGCGGCGGCGTCCAGGTGGCCGATGTTGCCCTTCACCGACCCGATGGCGCACGATCCGCGCCCGCCGAACGCCTGCCGCAGTGCCGCCACCTCGATCGGGTCGCCCAGCGCGGTGCCGGTGCCGTGCGCCTCGACGTAGTCGATGTCGGCGGGGTCGAGGCAGGCGTCGGCCAGCGCGGCGGTGATCACGGCGGCCTGCCCCGTGACGCTCGGCGCGGTGAACCCGACCTTGACCGCGCCGTCGTTGTTCACCGCGGAGCCACGCACCACCGCGTGGACGGTGTCGCCGTCGGCCAGTGCGTCGGCGAGCCGCTTCAGCGCGACCACCCCCACGCCGGACCCGAAGACGGTGCCGCGGGCGTCGGCGTCGAAGGGGCGTACGTGCCCGTCCGGCGACACGAACGAGCCCTCCAGGTACTCGTAGCCGTTGCGCTGGTCGGCGTCCAGGTACACCCCGCCCGCCAGCGCCAGGCCGCACTCGCCGTCGCGCAGGCTGCGCACGGCCAGGTGCAGGGCCACGAGCGAGGTCGAGCACGCGGTGCGCAGCGACAGGCTCGGCCCGGTCAGGCCCAGCTTGTAGGAGACCCTGGTCGCCAGGAAGCCCAGTTCGTTGCCGAGCAGCACCTGGCTGCGGCCGATCGCCGCCACCAGGTCGGCGTGTGACCGCACGTGCGCCAGGTAGTGGTTCGTGCCCGCGCCGCCGAACACCCCGATCGGGGCCGGGTGGCGGGTGGGGTCGCAGCCCGCGTGCTCCAGCGCCGCCCACGCCGTCTCCAGGAACAGCCGGTGCTGCGGGTCCATGGTCTCGGCCTCGCGCACGGTGTAGCCGAAGAACTCCGCGTCGAAGTCCTCGATGCCCTCGAACCGCGGTGCGGCCCCCACCCTGCCCTCGGCCGAGCGCACCGGCTCGATCGACTCGACCCCGTCGCGCAGGTTCGCCCAGTAGGTGTCCAGGTCGGGGGCACCGGGGAAGCGGCAGGCCATACCGACGACGGCGACGGCGCTCATCCGGCGGTCTCCGGCTCCCGCACCAGCGCGGCCAGCGTGCGCACGGTCGGGCCCTCGTAGACGACGGTCAGCGGCAGCGGGGCGGCCAGCTCGCCGCGCAGCCGGTGCACGACCTGCAACCCCAGCAGGGAGCTGCCGCCCAGCTCGAAGAAGTTGTCGTGCGCGCCGACGTCGGACACCCCGAGCAGCTCCTGCCAGATGCCGGCGATCCGCTCCTCGACCGCGCCCTCCGGCACGACGTAGGGGTTGCGCAGCGCCGGGCGGCGGTGCCGCGCGGGCGCCGGGGCGGGCGCCGCCGGGGTCGCCCACTGCCGTTCCCTGCGGTTCAGGTCGCCGGTCGAGATCGCGACCTGCGGGCACGGCGTGCTGTCCAGCAGCCGGTCGACCACGGCGCGGCCCTCGTCGGGGGTGAGGGCCAGCTCCTGTACCGCCGCGCCGACGGTGCCCCCGGTCCCGCTCGTCCTCCCGGTGCCGGGGAACAGCCACGCCTCCCAGTTCACGCTGGTCCACGGGCGTCCGGTGTCGTGGTTGGCGTGCGCGAACGCGTCCAGCGCCGCGTTGGCGGCGGCGTAGGCACCGAACCCGAGCCCGCCGAGCACCGAGGCCACCGACGAGCAGATCAGGGCGAACCGCAGTGACTGCCCCTCCAGGGCCTCGTGCAGCACCCGCACGCCCCGGACCTTCGGGCCGAGGTGTCGCGCGATGTCGTCCGGGCCCGTCTCGCCGACCGCGCGGTGCGCGTCGGGACCGGTGGTGCCCGCGCAATGCACGACCCCGTCGACCCGGCCCAGCCGCGCCACGAGCGCCCGCATCCCCGCCGCGTCGGTGACGTCGAGGGCCGGGGTCTCGACCTCGGCGCCCAGCGCCGCCAGCTCCCGCAGCGCACCGGCGGCCGGTGCGTCCCGGTCGACGGGTGCGCCGCGGCGGCCGGTGAGCACCAGCCGCACCGGGGCCCGCTCGGCCAGCGCCCGCGCGACGACCAGCCCGATCCGCCCGAGACCGCCGGTGACCAGGTAGGTGCCGCCTGCCACGACAGCGGGCTCCGCGGCCGGGGCGGGGTCGGCCGCGACGAACACCGGTGCCCACCGGTGGCTCCCGCGCCGGGCCGCCGTGCGCGTGCCGTCGTCGGCGAGCGCGTCGAGCAGCGCGCCCACCTCGGTGCCCGAGGCAGGCACGTCGTGGTGCACGCAGGTCAGCGACGGGTACTCCTGGCCGAGCACCCGCACCACGCCGCGCAGTGCGGCCCGCTCGGGTACCAGCGCCTCGTCGCCGAGCACGGCGCACGCGCCGGTGGTGACCACGTCCCAGCGCCAGGCGCCGGTCATCAGTTCCGCGTCGTAGGCTCGCGCGAGGCCGAGCAGTGTGTCCGGACCGCGCTGCCACTCCACCGCGCCTGCGGCGCCGGGAGCGCCCGAGGACCAGCAGTGCAGCAGGCGGTCCGGCACCCCGCCCGGTCGCAGCCGCACGACCAGGTCTGTGGCCGCGCCGGGGTCGGCCGGGTCGAGGACGTCGTCCCCCGCACGCGTCGCGCCGGGCGGCACCACGGTGCGTACCGTCGCGCCGAGCCCACGCAGCCGGGCGGCGAGGTCGTGGCCCGGGCCGGTGTCGTCGGCCAGCACCAGCCACCGCGCGTCCGCGAGACCGGTCGTGTCGACCGGTGCCGGGGCGGGCAGCCGGGTCCAGGAGGGCGTCCAGTACCAGCTCGAGCCCGGGCCGCGCCGGTGTGCCGCGTCCGGCGCGGCCCGGGACTCGCCGGGCTCCAGCCAGAACCGGGTTCGCTCGAACGGGTAGGTCGGCAGCGCGGTGCGCCGGGTGCCGTCCTGGCGGGTGAACGGCGTGTCGGCCCCGGCCAGCCACAGCCGGGCCGCCGCCGAGTGCATCGCCCCACGAGCGGTCCGGCCGGGCAGTGGTCCCGGCAGCGACGGCACGCACACCCGGTCGGTGCCCTCGGCCGCCGGATGCCGCAGCACCCCGGAGGTCAGGGTCGGCGCGGCGCCGACCTCGACCAGCGTCACCCCCGGCACCGCGAGGACGGTGGCGACACCGTCCGCGAACCGGACCGGGTGGCGCAGGTGCTCCGCCCAGTACCCGGGATCGGTGGCCTGGGCGTCGGTGATCCACGTGCCGGTGATGTTCGAGACGAACGGGATGCCCGGCGCCCGCAGCTCCACGGCGGCGACCAGCTCGCGGAACCGGTCGACCACCGGGTCCATCATCGGCGAGTGGAAGGCGAACCCCGCGCCAAGCAGCCGGTGCGGGACCTCCGCAGAGGCCAGCCGCTCGCGCACGGCGCCGATCCCGTCGACCGTCCCGGACAGCACGCAGGTGGCGGGTCCGTTCACCGCGGCGAGGGACACCTCCGGGCCGGTGTGCGCCGTGGCCGCGTCCTCGCCGAGCTCGACGGCGAGCATCGCCCCCGGCCCGCACTGTTCGATCAACCGGGCCCTGGCCACGACCAGGCGCACCGCGTCCGGCAGCCGGAACACCCCGGCGACGCAGGCCGCCACCGTCTCGCCGAGGCTGTGGCCGATCATCACGGCCGGGCTGACCCCGCGTGCCTGCCAGAGCCGCGTCAGCGCCCACCCGAGCGCGAACGTCGCCGGGTACCCCAGCAGCGGGCCGTCGAGCGGGTCGTCGCCGCGGCCACGCGGGTCGAGCATGGCGGCGAACGCGTCCCGTCCCGAGTCGGCGAGCACGACCTCGCGCAGCTGCCTGCCGAGGTCCTCGTCCAGCAGCTCGGCGCACTCGTCCAGTGCCGCGCGGAACACGGGCTCGCCGGTGTACAGGTCCCGGGCCATGCCCCGGTGCTGGGCACCGAACCCCGAGTAGACGAAGCCGACCGGCCGTCCCGCGGCGCTGCCGGTGTACCCGCTCAGCACCCGCCCCTCCTCGGGGTGGGATAGCGCGTGCACGGCGTCCACCCGGCCGGTGACCACGACCGCCCGCCGGTACGGCAGGGTCTCGCGGCCGGTCCGCAGCGTGTCGGCGACGTCGGCGAGCGCCACGTCGGGGTGGAGGTCGAGGTGGTCGTGCAGCCGCCGGGTCATCGCCTCCAGCGCGTCGGCCGAACGCGCGGACAGCACGAGCAGCTCGTCGCCGTCGGACGGACCCGCGGGAGGCCCGGGCGCCTGCTCGAGCACGACGTGCGCGTTCGTCCCGCCGAGCCCGAACGAGCTGACGCCTGCCCTGCGCGGCCCGTCGCCCGGCCACGGGAGGGTCTCGGTGGCCATCGCGAACGGGCTGCCGTCGAGCGGGATCCTCGGGTTGGGTCGCTCGAAGTGCAGGCTCGCCGGGACGGTCCCGTGCTCGACGGCCAGCACGGTCTTGATCAGGCCGGTCACGCCGGCCGCGGCGTCGAGGTGCCCGACGTTGGTCTTGACCGAGCCGAGCAGGCAGCGGCCCGACGCGACCCCGCCGAACGCGGTGCGCAGGGCGGCGAACTCCACCGGGTCGCCGAGCGGGGTCGCGGTGCCGTGCAGCTCGACGTAGCCGATCGTGTCCGGGGCCAGCCCCGCGGCGGCCAGCGCCGAGGCGATCACCTCGGACTGGGCCGCCGCGGCTGGCGCGGTGAACCCGGCGCGGGCCGAGCCGTCGTTGTTCACGGCGGTGCCCCGGATGACGGCGTGCACGTGGTCCCGGTCGGCGACCGCGTCGGAGAGCCGCTTGAGCACGACCAGCCCGACCCCGTCCCCGCCGGTGGTGCCCCTGGCGTCGGCGTCGAACGTCCTGGTCCGCCCGTCGGGGGACAGGATGCCGTCCGGGTGGTACCGGTAGCCGCGGGCGCGGGTGTCGTCGACCGCGACGCCCCCGGCCAGGGCCGCGTCGCACTGGTAGGCCAGCAGCGCCTGACACGCCTCGACCACCGCGACCAGTGAGGTCGAGCAGGCGGTCTGGACGTTCACCGCCGGTCCGCGCAGGCCGAGCTTGTAGGCCACCCGGGAGGCCAGGAAGTCCGACCGGTTGCCGAGCAGGGTGGCCTTGTCCAGGGTCAGCTCCCCGGCGCCGGGCTGGGTGCCGACGTTGCGCAGCAGGTAGGTGTTGTAGCCCCCGCCGACGTAGACGCCGACCGGTCCCGGATACGTCGACGGTGCCAGGCCGGCGCTCTCCACCGCCGCCCACGCACACTCGAGCAGGACCCGGTGCTGCGGGTCCATCAGCTCGGCCTCGCGCGGCGCGATCCCGAAGAACGTGGCGTCGAACCCGTCGCTGCCCGCCATCGGGTAGGCGACCGGGACGAAGCCGTCCGCCGTCCCGGCGCCGGTGTCGACCGCCGCGCATCGTCCGGCGAGCAGGTTCGCCCACAGCTGTGGGACCGACTCGGCGCCGGGGAACCGTCCCGCCATCCCGACCACGGCGATGTCGAGGCTGGCGTCGTCCTCGCTGATCGTGTCGGTCATCTGGCGTCCCGGATGGTTCGGCTGTGCTGGACGCGACGGCGCAGCAGGGCGTCCTGCTGGGGGGTCCGCCGCCCGGCCGGTGCGGTCGCCAGGCCTGGGTGCCTGCCGGACAGCAGTCGCGCCTGCGCCTGGACGGTCGTGTGGGCGAGCAGGTCGATCAGGTCGACCGGCTGCCCGGTGCCGTCCCGCAACCGCTGCTGGAGCTGGACGAGCAGCAGCGAGTGGCCGCCCGCGTCGAAGAAGTTGACGTCGGCGGCCACGGAGTCGACGCCGAGCACGGCCGACCACGCCGAACTGACCGTGCGTTCCAGGTCGGTGGCCGCGGCGGCGCCCTCGGCGGGCTCCGGCGGGACGGGCAGGGCGGCCCGGTCGACCTTGCCGTGCGCGCTGAGCGGGATCCGGTCGAGCACCACGACCGCCCGAGGGACCTGGTGCGGCGCGAGCCGGGCCCGCAGGTGCGTGAGCAGCTCGTCCGGCGTGGCACCGGTCTGGGCGTAGGAGACGATCGCGCGCTCGCCCGACAGGTCCCGGACCACGGTCGCCGACGCGTGCACGGCGGGGTGCGCGCGCAACGCGGCGTCGACCTCACCCAGCTCGACCCGGAAGCCGTTGACCTTCACCTGGTCGTCCTGGCGCCCGACGAACGCGATCGTGCCGTCCGCCAGCCTCCGCACCTGGTCCCCGGTCCGGTAGCGCCCGAGGGCGAACGCGGTCGCGGTCAGCTCCGGGCGGCGGTGGTAGCCGCGTGCCACGTACGGCCCGGCCACGACCAGCTCGCCGATCTCCCCGTCCGCCACCGGATCGCCGTGCACGTCCACGACGGACACCCGGACACCGGGCAGCGGCCCGCCGATCGGGGCGATGTCCCAGTCGGCGTCGGGATGGTCGGCGACGGCGAGGGTGAGTACGCCGACCGTGGTCTCGGTGGGGCCGTAGTGGTTGACCACCCGGCAGTGGGGACGGGCTCGCTGGAGCGCCTGGAGCCAGCGCCAGTCGGCGGCCTCCCCGCCGACGACCAGCCGTGCCTGTGGCAGCAGTTCCTCGAACCGGGGGGAGGACTGCAGGGCACGCAGGTGCGACGGCGCGATCTTGAGGACGTCCATGCCGTGTTCGCCGACCCAGTCGGCGAACCGTCCGGGGTCCAGCACCGTCTCCCTGCGCAGCAGGTGCACCTCGCCGCCGGTGCACAGCGGGGGGAACAGGGCGGTGACGCTGGAGTCCACGGTCAGCGGCTGCACCATGGCGAAGCGCATCGGCCGGTCGATCGCCAGCCTGCGCACGACACCGTCGACGTACGCGGTGAGGTTGCGGTGCTCGACGACCACGCCCTTGGGGCGGCCCGTGGAGCCGGAGGTGTAGATGACGTAGGCCGCGCGCCGCGGATCGTCGGCGACGTCCGGCGCGTGCGCCGGGGCGGCGTCGAGTGCGGCGCTGCCGAGGTCGAGAACGTCCACACCGGACACCTCGACCGGCCCGTCGGTGAGCACCAGCGCCGCGTCAGCGTCGTCGATCACCAGGTCCCGGCGTGCCGGCGGGTCGTTCGGATCCAGTGGCACGTAGGTACCGCCCGCCCGGAACACCGCCAGGACCGCCACCGGCAGCCACGGTCCCCGGTCGAGGCACAACGCGACCGCGGTCTCGTGCCCGACACCGCGGTCACGCAGCAGGTGCGCGAGACGGTTGGCCCGATCGTCCAGCTCGGCGTAGGTCATCGAGGTCGCGCCTGCCCGGACCGCTACGGCGTCGGGGTGCCGCGCGGCACGTTCGGCGAAGATCCGGTGTACCGGACGACCCGAGAACAGGTCGTCCCCGTCGGTGCCGGCGAACGCGCCTTCCACGGCCGCGGTCCCCGTGGTCATCCCGCGGGACATTATCCGCTCTCCCCTCAGCATTCCTGCCTGGTGCGATCGCGCGAAAGACTCCCGAAGTTTCCGGGGTCGGCGCCGCGTGGAGCCTATTGGTTCCGGTGATGTGCACGAGTCCCGTGTTCGACTGGCACTCGTCCGCAGTTGAATGCCTTCCGTGTCCGGGAACGCGCCTGACCAGCGGCGACGACGCCCGGGTCCACTCGGGACGGGAGGGTGTGCCGGGTGGACGTTATCCGTGCTCTATCGCCGCTTTACGCGGTTCCCCTACGTTGGTTTCGGTGGACGAATTGGGTCAGATCCGCATGTCGCGCTGAACCCGGGTGAATTGGCTCACGAATGGTCGGGTAGTCACCGCGCTGGAGGTGCCCTGTGTCAGAAATCAGTTTTCGGCCCATCACGCCGATCACCGGCGCGGAGGTGGAGGGCGTCGACCTCGTCGACGGCCTGCGGCCACCCGTGGTCGCCCGCCTGCGCGAGGCCCTGCTCCGCCACAAGGTCCTCGTCTTCCGCGACCAGCCGATGGACGACGAACGCCAGGTCGCGCTCACCGACCTCCTCGGCGGCGCCACCGCCGCCCATCCCATCGTGAACGGTCTGCGCGACGCCCCGGCCGTGCTGCGCACCGCGTTGTCGGCGGACCGGTCCGGACTGGCCGAGGCCGAGGTCGGCGCCGACGATCCCTTCGGGGGGACCGTGGCACGACGTCTGCGCACCGAGTGGCACATCGACAGCACGTTCATGGCCAACCCCACCGCCATCACGATCCTGCGTGGCGTGCAGATCCCGCCCGCGGGCGGCGACACCCTCTTCGCGAACCTGGAAGCGCTCTACGGTGGACTGTCGCCCTCCCTGCGAGGCTACCTCGACACGCTGCAGGCCATACACTCCCGGTTCGACAGTGCGCCGCCGCCCCGCTTCGACGGCCGGTCCTCCGGCCCGTTCTCCGCGCTCCACCCGCTGGTGCGGGTCCACCCCGAGACCGGGGCGCGGCAGCTGTTCATCAGCAGTGTCTTCATGCAGGCCGTCTGTGGGCTCAAGCCGCGGGAGAGCGCGGCCCTGCTGGACTTCCTCCTCGACGAGCTGGCCGGGCGCGACGAGCTCCACGCCAGGGTCCGCTGGGAACAGGACACCCTCGTCATGTGGGACAACCGCGCCGTGGCCCACGCCGGGCCGGTGGACGGTCTCATGTTCGACGAGGAGCGGATCGTCCACCGCACCACCGTGGTCGGCGACCTGCCCTGCGGCCCGGACGGCTTCGTCTCGCGGGCACTGATCGGTGACCTGTTCGAAGCGATCGCCTGAGCACCGCGGTAGCGGCGACCGAGAGGATTTGGGGCGCAACCAATGTCGAACGTCAAGTCGGACGACGTGATGTCAGTCATCTCCGAAGTACTCACCCCTCGGGAGGTCTCGGCCGACAGCAGCATCAACGGCCTCGGCGTCAACTCCGTGCTGATGCTCCGCCTGATGGTCGCGTTGCAACGCGAGTTCGACGTCGCGCTGAGCGTCGCCGACATGTTCGGCGCGGAGGACGTCGGTGACCTGGTCCGGCTCGTCGAGGAGCGGGCACCTGCCACCGGAGGGAGGTCGTGACCGTGGGGCCGGACACCAAGTACTTCCTGTCGTGCTACCTCTCACCGCCCGACGGCCTGTCCGTCATCGCACCGAGGCACGACCAGAACATCGCGCTGTGGCGGACGTCCGGTGCACGGGTCGATCTCGTCAGGGTGTGGGAGCTCGAGCGCGTCAGTGGGCAGAAGCACCACTACTGGCCGATCTTCACCGTGGGCCGCTACAACCGGGTCCTGGCCGAGCTGCTGGCGGCGGAAGGACTGTCCCCCGAGGACGTGAGTGCGTGCTGGGGCACGCCAGGCCTGCCACGGCACGCGGAGATCCGGATGCCTGCGGGTTCCGAGGACTTCCCCGTGCACAGCCTCGCCCACCTCTACAGTGGACTGCTCCTGGACTCCGAGATCTTCCGGAGCCAGACCATCGTGGGCATGGCGGTGGACGGCAGGCCCGACTTCGGTCTCGACCAGGAGGGCAAGAAGTACTGGTACGCGGGCTGCGTGTCCAGGAAGGGCAGCGTCAGCTTCAGCCCGGTCGAGTCCCCGGCGCCCATCTACGACGCCGCGACCGCGAGGTTCGGCAGTGAGCCAGGCACCTTGATGGCGCTGGCGTCGGCGTGTCCCACGGAGATCGACTTCGACACCGAGGCGGCGGTGCGTGACCTGGAGCTGTTCGGCGGCCAGCGCGTGCCACTGGTCGACACGCTCGTGTTCCTCGACGAGGTCATCCGCTCGGCGCGGTCCCAACTGCCGTCCCGGGAACTGGACGGGCGTTTCACCGAGCGGGAGCACCTCCAGTCCGCCGTGATGAAGGTCGTCCAGACGGCCTGCGAGATCGTCATGGTGCGCAACATGGACCGGCTGCTCGACTCCGGAGCGGTGGACCCGAGCGAGGCCTACCTGTCCCTGAGCGGAGGGTTCGCGCTCAACTGCCCGACGAACTCCTTCCTCCTGCGCCGCTACGGCTTCAGGGGTCTGCTCATCCCGCCGTGCGCCAACGACTCCGGCCAGGCACTCGGCCTCGGCCTGCTCGCCCTCCACGGAACGGGTCATCTGCCGGACGGCGAGTTCCGCCTCGCGACCCCCTACCGCGGTGCCCTGCCGACCGACGTGGACGCCGCGCTACGGCAGTTCGACGAGTTCGTCGTGGACGTGCAGCCGTTCACGGAGGCCCGGTTCGTCGAGGACATCTGCCGAGGACCGCTCGTGTGGGCGGACGGCGCGGCCGAGATCGGCCCCAGGGCGCTGGGCGCCCGCAGCATCCTCGCCGATCCCCGCACTCTCTCGTCGAAGGACCGGTTGAACGAGTGGAAGAACCGGCAGTGGTGGCGCCCCGTCGCGCCGATCGTCCTGGAGGAGCACACCGGCGAGTGGTTCGACGAGCCGGGCCCGTCGCCCTACATGCTCCAGACGGCCTTCGTGCGCGAGGACAAACGCCCGCTGGTGCCTGCGATCCTCCACCTGGACGACTCGGCCCGGCACCAGACCCTGGCCCAGGAGACGAACCCTCTGCTCCACCGGGCGATCGAGGCGTTCCGGCAGGAGACCGGGATTCCGATGCTGTGCAACACGTCCCTGAACGAGAAGGGCGAGCCGATCGTCGACACGGCGGCCCAGGCTCTGAGCTTCGCCGTGCGCAAGAACGTCGCGGTCGCCTATATCGCGGGCAGGCGGGTCCTGCTGAGGTCGGACGACCAGGGACAGGGTCCGGCCGCCGCGGGCCGGCACCCGCGCCGACAAGACCTCTTCGCGGGTCAGGAGCCGGAACGGGACGAGATCTGGGACTCCTGGGTCGGCGCGGGCTACGGCACCGCGGCGATGGTCCTGATGGCTCGCTCCCCGGAGCTGCGTGACCAGGAGCTGGCGACACCCGAGGTGGTCAACCAGCTGGCCGAGGTCGCGAGCTCCCGCGACGAGAGCGGCACACTGACCCTCGCCGCCGAGAAGCACGCCAGGATGTTCGGACCGACCGCCGTCTTCGACCCGGACTCCCAGGAAGGCGCGACCTTCTGACGAAGGACGTCCGCCCCTGGCGTGGTGTGGGTTGTTCGGCGGACGCGAGCTGTTGGTGATTTTGCTACCTTCCTAACCCGATGCGGTGGTCTGGCAACGGGATGGGGATTCGTGCGGGCGCTTCCTGCTTCCTCTGCGCTGCAACGGATACGGCCGGAAGCTGCCAGTCGGCGACGCGGATTCCGTCATGGGAGGAACATGGAGATCAAGGTTCTCGGACCGTTCGAGGCCACGCTTGACGGTCGCTCCATCGTGCCGTCGGCCGGAAAGGCGCGGCAGGTTCTCTGCCTGCTGGTCCTGAACGCCGGCAAGATCGTGCCGGTGGCGGCACTACAACGTGAGGTGTGGGGGGAGCGGCCGCCGAAGACGGCGTTGACGACACTGCGCACCTATGTGATGCACCTGCGGAAACTGATCACCGAGGCGGCAGGCGGCAGACCCGACGTCGCGAAGAGGATCGTCACGACCTCGGCGACCGGCTACATGTTCAGGATGGAGTCGGGCGGGCGGGACCTCGACCGCTACCGCCACCTGGTGCGAGTCGGCGAATCGGCGCTCCGCGCGGGCGAGGTCCCCCACGGTTCCGGCCTGCTGGGTGCGGCCCTGGACCTGTGGAGCGGCGACGAGGCGTTGATCGACGTGCGCCGGGGCGTGCTGCTCGAGGCGGAGGCACAACGGTTGCGGCAGTCGCGGGCCACGACCCTCGAACAGCGCATAGCCGCGGACCTCGAGCTGGGCAGGCACCACCAGCTGCTCGGCGAACTGATCGAGCTGACCGTCGCCGACCCGTTCAACGAGGGGCTGCGTGCGCAGCAGATGGTGGCGCTGTACCGCTCCGGCCGCCGCTGCGAGGCCCTCTCCGTGTTCACGTCGACCCGCAGGACGCTGGTCGAGCAGGTGGGGATCGAGCCGTCGCCGACACTGCGGCGACTCCATCAGTCCATCCTGGCGGGAGACCGGGCGCTGGACCTCGACCACAGCCTGCGGGGTGGCCTGCGCGGGGTCGTGTGACCGCGCCCGGTCCGCGTTCCACGGCGGACTCCCACCAACCACCGGCCGTAACAGTTCCCTAATCTCCGATCAGTCGGACGGGCGTCGGCCGAGGGCTAGCATCGGCCGATGTTCCGATCATGGTGGCCGCTCGCGGTCGCGGTCGCGCTGCCCGGGTTGTTGCTCGCCGGTTTCGGCACGACGCATCCCAGCGGGTTGCACGCAGGCAACGCACACTGGTGGGCGACCCTGCACATCCTCTTGCTCCCGGTACTTCCACTGCTGGCGGTGTCCCAGTGGGTGCTGCTCGAACCGGCGGCCAGACCGCTCCGCTGGGCAGGACGACTGGCGGCCTACGGCTACGCCACGTTCTACAGTGGACTCGACGCCGTGGCCGGGATCGCCGCGGGTACGGTGGAGGAGGCCTCGGCAGGCACGTCGCCGTTGACCGCCAGGCTCTTCGAGATCGGTGACGCGCTCGGCTACGTCGGGGCGTGGTCCTTCCTCGCCGGGAGTGTGTGCGTCGTGGCGGGCATCGCGCCGCACGCGGGATGGCGGGTCGTGCCAGGATCGGTGCTCCTGCTGGCCGCGTGTGTCTCCTTCCTCGACAGCCACCTGTTCTGGCCGCGCGGCGTCTGCACCATGGCAGCCATCGCGGTCGGCATGTTCCTGCTGAGCTGGTCAGGGTCCAACCCGGTCAGGAATCGAGAAGCGTCCGACACGGTCCGGAACTAGCGTCGACCCCGTGACGTTCATCGACTCCGTCGGAAAGGCCTGATCACATGTTCACGAAGAAGGGCGACGCGGCTGTCCTCGCCAAGCTCGGTGACGCTCCTATCCAGTACCGGGAGATCGGCGAGCGCCTGCACCACATCATCCGGGAGAGCGCGCCCTCGCTCGAGCCGATCGTGCGGTGGGGGCTTCCGTTCTACGTGCGGGACGGCAAGGACGTCTGCTACATCAAGGTGGACGAGGACTTCATCGCGTTCGGCTTCGGTGAGGTCGTGAACCCCGCCCGTGAGGACGGCGCCGGCATGCACCCCGTGGCGTGGACACTCACGTCGCTGGACGATTCGACGGAAGCCACGATCCGGGCGCTCGTCACGAAGGCGGTGGCCTGACACGGACCGCCCGTGGCTGTCGGCTGTCCCGGCGCGACGGTCGGTCGGGACGCCGCGCCACGTCCGTGCCGACCTTCGGCCTCCCGACGCGCGGCCGCGGTTACCGACCTTCGGTCGCCGGAGGCACGGCGAAGGTCCGCACGTGGTCGATGGCCGCTCGCAGGGCGTTCTCCAGCGGGGCGATGTCGCGGGCTGTCTGGGCGAGGAGGGTGCCGCCCTGGTGGGCGGAGAGCAGTAGGTAGGCCAGCCGAGTCGGATCCGCTTCGGCGCTGAGGCGGCCCAGCCTACGCATCCGTTCGAGTCCGTCCCGGAAGACGTCCCTCCACTGCTCGAACGCGGTCGCGAGTTCGGTGCGGACGTCGAGGTCGGTCTTGATGATCTCGCTCGCGAGTGAGCCCAGGCTGCAGCCTTCCCGGTAGGAGTGCTCGTAGGCGATGTAGTAGTCCGCCCATTCGCGCAGCGAGTCGAGGCTGTCGAACCGGGTGAACCGCTCGCTGCGGTGGAACGTGAGGACGCGCTCGGCCTGCCACTCGATGACCGCCAGGACAAGGCTTTCCTTGGTCGGGAAGTAGTGGTTGAGCTGTGAGCCGCTGATGCCCGCTGCCCGCCGGAGTTGCTCGTTGTTCGTCGCGTGGACGCCCCTGGTGTAGATGAGCGCCGCGGCGTGTTCGAGGATGCGGGCCCGGGTCGCCTGCCCCTTGCCCGTGAGCTTCTGCGGCACCCGGGCTTCTGGTGTGGCTTCCATGCCGCACACGATAACCCAGGAGTGGGCTTGACAGCCCACATTGGGTCGTGCTCACTGCCATAAGTGGGCTTGCTAGCCCAAAACTGACAAGGCAAGTGGAGGCACCGATGAAGGCGATCGTCGCGACGGACCAGGCCGCGGAAGCTGCCGGGATCACCCTCGCGGAGCGGCCGGAGCCGACGCCGGCGATCAACGACGTCGTCGTCGACGTCCACGCGTCCGGCTTCGTCCCCGCGGAGTGGGAGTGGCCCTCGACGTGGGTCGACCGCTCCGGTCACGACCGGGCCCCCGCGGTCATCGGCCACGAGTTCGCGGGCGTCGTCTCCTCCCTCGGCTACGGCACCACGGGCCTGTCCCTCGGACAGCGGGTGTTCGGGATCACCGACTGGCACCGCGACGGGACCCTCGCCGAGTACGTGGCGGTGGAGGCACGCAACCTCGCGCCACTGCCGGGGAACGTCGACTTCACCGCGGGTGCGAGCCTGCCGATCTCCTGCCTCACGGCGTGGCAGGGCCTCTTCCAGCACGGTCGTCTCCAGGCGGGACAGACCGTGCTCGCACACGGCGCCGCAGGCGCGGTCGGGTCCGTGGTGACGCAGCTCGCCCGCGAGTTCGGTGCCTACGTCATCGGCACCGGCCGCGCCGCGGACCGCCAGGCAGCCCTCGACCTCGGCGCCAACGAGTTCCTCGACCTCGAGCACGACGACCTCAGCGACCTCGGTGGGGTCGACCTGGTCTTCGACGTCATCGGCGGCGACGTCCAACGGCGCTCGGCAGGCATCATCCGGCCTGGTGGGACCCTGGTGTCGGTGGTCGGGCCCGCCGAGACCCGCCCTGCCGACGGCCTCGCGATCGACTTCGTCGTCGAGTCCGTTCCCGGCCAGCTGGTCGAGATCGTCGACCGGGTGCGGGACGGGCGCCTTCGCCTGCACGTCGGCACCGTCGCGACCCTCGACGACGCCGTCCCGGCGCTCAACCCGACCGAGCGGCGCAAGGGCAAGACCGTCGTCCGCGTGCGCCCCTGAGCGTTCGGGACCAGACCAGACAGCACCATCCTGCCACCGACCGGACCAGTCGCGATCGCACGAGGCGCTCCCGAGGTGGTTCCTTCGGGGCAGGGCGGCCGGTCCCGAGGTCGCAGCCGTCACCCACGGAGTGCGGCTGCCTGTGCGGTGAGGTGGTTCCGTTCGGCGGTGCCGGGTGCGAGTGAGGCCGCGGTCTCGTAGGCGGTGGCGGCTTCCTCGTTGCGGCCGAGGCGGCGCAGCAGGTCGGCGCGGGTGGCGTGGAAGGCGTGGTAGTCGGGCAGGGTCAGCTGGTCGACCAGGGTGAGCGCCGCCCGAGGGCCGTGGACCTCGCCGACCGCGACGGCTCTGTTCAGGGCGACCACCGGTGTCGGGGCGTGGACCACGAGCTGGTCGTAGAGGGTGAGGATCTGCGGCCAGTCGGTCGCCCGGTCGGTCGGGGCGTCGGTGTGCACGGCGTTGATCGCGGCCTGGAGCTGGTAGGGGCCCGGGCGGTCACGGCGTAGACAGGCCCGCACCAGCGTGTGGCCCTCGTCGATCAGGGCACGGTCCCAGCGCCCGCGGTCCTGGTCACGCAGCAGCACGAGCCTGCCGTCGCTGACCCGGGACGCGAAGCGGGACTCGGTGAGCAGCAGCAGCGCGAGCAGCCCGGTCGCCTCGAGTTCGTCGGGCAGCAGCGCGGTGACGATGCGGGCAAGCCGGATCGCCTCGGCGCGCAGGCCGTCGTCGGCGTTGTCGGCGCCCGCGTTGTAGATCAGGTAGAGCACCGCCAGCACGGCACGCAGCCGTCCCGGCAGCTCGGTGTCGCGGGGCACCCGGTAGGGGATGCGGGCGAGCCTGATCTTGCGTTTGGCGCGGACCAGGCGCTGGGCCATGGTGGTGTCGGGGACCAGGAAGGCGCGGGCGACCTCGTCGGTGCGCAGGCCGCCGAGCAGCCGCAGCGTCAGGGCGACCCGGGCCTCCGGCGCGAGCGCGGGATGGCAGCAGGTGAAGATCAACCGGAGGCGGTCGTCCGGCACCGGTCCCACCTCCTGCGCCGCCGTCCGGTCGGGGTGGTCCAGGGTCGCCAGCTCCTCGACCAGTTCGCGGCCCCGCACGTCCCGACGCAGCCGGTCGATGGCACAGCGTCGCGCGGTCGTGGTGATCCAGCCGCCGGGGTTCGGCGGCAGACCGTCCCGCGGCCAGTGGCGCAGGGCGTGGGTGAAGGCGTCCTGGACGGCGTCCTCGGCGAGGTCGATCTGCCCGGAGAAGCGGACCAGGGCGGCCACCGACCGGCCGGACTCCTCGCGGAAGACCCGGCCGATCGCGGCCTCGTCCACCTCAGGACCTCGTGTCGAAGAACGGCCGGACCTCGATGGGCATGCCGATGACGGCCGACGTCCTGGTCGCCCAGCCCAGCGCGGCGTCGAGGTCGTCGGCCTCGACGATGTAGAAGCCGGCCAGGTGCTCCTTGGACTCCGCGAACGGACCGTCCGTCGTGAAGGTCTCTCCGCCGGACACCCGCACCACCGTGGCCACGTCGGCGTCGGTCAGCCGCCCGGAGAACAGCCAGGCGCCGGTCGACTTCATGTCCTCCTCCAGCGCGGCCATCTGCTGGTACTGGTCCCGCGCGGCCGACTCGTCGGACGGCACGTCCTGGGGCTCGCCGGTGTGCACGGACAACAGGTACTGGGGCATCGAGGTGCTCCTCGTTCCGGGCGGGCCTCTCCCGCTCACGCAACACTACGAACGACCATCCGGCGAATCGACACCCGTCGACCACGGATCAGCCGAACACGAAGTAACGCAGCCACAGGTAGGGGGCGGCCAACGCGATCGTGATGACGGTGACCAGGGCACCCTTGCGGGTGAACTCCCAGAACGAGATCGGGGTGCCGTTGCGTTTCGCGATGCCCAGCACCACGACGTTCGCGCTCGCGCCGATCGCGGTCATGTTCCCGCCGAAGTCCGCGCCCAGCGCCAGCGACCACCACAGCGCCTCCGCGTGGACGGGGTTCGCGATCCCCGCCGACAGGTCCGCGACCAGCGGGCTCATCGTCGCCACGTACGGGATGTTGTCGATCACGCCGGACAGCAGCGCGGACACGAACAGGATCAGCAGCACGGCCGTCAGCGCGTCGCCGCCGGTCGCGTCGGCGGCGAGCCGGGCCAGGTCGCCGATGACGCCGGTCTTCACCAGCGCGCCGATCATGACGAACAGGCCCGCGAAGAACAGCAGCGTCTCCCACTCCACGCTCGCCAGGAACTGCTTGGGCTTGCTCGAGGAGATGAGGACCAGGACCCCGGCACCGAGCAGCGCGACGACCGACGGCTCGAGGTGGAACACGGAATGCCCCACGAACGCGGTGAACACCGCCAGCAGGACGACGCCGCACTTGACGAGCAGCGTCCTGTCCTGGATGGCCTCCCGCTCGTCGAGGTCCATGACGCTCGCCGCGCGTTCGGGGTCGACGGTGAACGAGCCGCGGAACAGCAACGGCAGCACCAGCGTGAACACGAGGATCTCGATCACGACGATCGGGGTCATGTGCACGAGGAAGTCGTTGAACGTCAGCCCGGCGCGGCTGCCGATGATGATGTTGGGCGGGTCGCCGATCAACGTCGCCGCGCCGCCGATGTTCGACGACAGCACCTCCGCGATCAGGAACGGGACCGGGTCGATGTCGAGGCGGTCGCACACCAGCAGCGTGACCGGCGCGACCAGCAGGACGGTGGTGACGTTGTCCAGGAACGCCGAGGCGGTCGCGGTGATCAGCACCAGCAGGACCATCACCCGCAGCGGCGATCCCTTGGCGCGCTTGGCCGCCCAGATCGCGACGAACTCGAACACGCCGGTCCGCCGGAGCACCCCGACGATGATCATCATGCCGAGCAGCAGGAAGATCACGTCCCAGTCGATGCCGGTCTCGCGGGAGTAGAACGCGTCCGCCGAGCCGACCACGCCCAGGCCGAGCACCAGGCCGGCGCCCGCGAGCGCGACCGCCATCTTGGGCACGCGTTCGGCGGCGATGAACACGTAGGCCACCACGAACACGGCGACCGCGACCCACATCACGACGGCCGACCCGCGACTACCGCAGCGCCAGCTCCAGCAGCCGGGACGCGGTGATCACACCCACCAGCGTCCTCCCCGCCATCACCGCGGCCAGCGGGCACTGGAGCCGCGCCATCACCGCCGCCACCTCGACGATCGTGTCGTCGTCGCGCACCACGGCCAGCTCGGGCGGCTCCTCGGGCACCAGCGCCCGCACCTTCTTGCCGCGCAGCTTGTCCGCCACCCGGTCGGCCATCGACTCCGACAGCACCCCGGCCAACGACGGGTCGTCCTGCACGTAGGTCGGGACGAGGAACCGCACCACCTGCGAGGCCGGGAGGATCGAGTGCGGACACCCGTCCGGGTCGGTCACCACCAGGCCGGGTAACCGGTGCTCTGCCAGCAGCCGGGCCGCCTCCCACGCGTCGGAGTCCAGCCCGATCACGGGGAACTCCTCCGCCATCTCGCGTGCGTGCACACTCGCAGGCTACGGCGTCATCGCCGACAACGCCGCCCTGGTCCCCGGCCCGCGCCACACGCATCCCGCCCGTCGACTGTCGACCCGCCCCGACGGTCGGGGCGGGTTGCCGACCAGACTTCCCGGCGCACCGGTCATCAAGATGCCGTAAAAATGATCGCCGGGCAAACCGGCCGCCGACAGTGGAACCTCCTCGCCCCGGCCTGGTGACCGCCGCACCGAGGTCACCCAGACCCACGACTGGTCGGCGTTCACCCACACCGCCATGCTCTCCCGCCTGCCCGTGGTGAACCACGACCAACCGCGGGCGTCACTGGACAGTCTGGCGGCCAACCTCGGGCCGGAGGCCTGACTGCCGTCGGGCTCAGCGGAGAGGGCGGTCGAGCCAGACCCGGTCGCGTAGTTCGATGCCGTCGACCAGGATCCCCGGGGCGTAGCCGGTGGCCGGGGTGAAGGCGTCCCGCTCGACACCGCGAAACCGGAACCCCTGGCGCTGGTAGAAGCGGAGGTTGCCGATGTCGGCGGCGGCCGTGGCGACCACCAGCACCGATACCGCCTCGGCGGTCAGCAGCTCGACGGCGGCACGGATCAGCCGGGCGCCGATCCCGTGGCCCTGCCGGTCTTCCCGGACCGCCATGCTCTTCAGCTCGACCTCGTCCGGTCGCTCGGTCTCGACCAGCTGCAGATGACCCACCACCTCGTCGTCGAGCCGCGCGGCGAGGACGCGGCCGGCGTTCAGGTAGCTGTCGAGCTGGGCAGGCGAGTCCTCGGCCAGCTCGAACAACGACCGCAACGCCGCCCGCGAACCGCTGTACAGCTCCACGCCCACGGCTTCCGGCTCGACGTCCATGGCCGGAAGCCTCGCAGAGCACGTCGCCCGACGACACGTCGAGCCGGTGATCGGTAATGGTCAGGTAAGGGGTCGCGGCTACCACCGGTCGGCTCGGCTCGGGCACAGTGGACTCTCGTGAACGACAACCGGACGCCCCTGTTCTGCGACACGGCACTCGCCGAGCGGATCGAGCGGGCCGAGGCGCAGCTCATGGCCGTCTGCGCCGCGGCGGCCTCGGGTTTCGCGCGGTCGCTTGCCGGCGGTGTGGCGTCCTTCGCCGAGCCGGGCTCGCCGTTCAACAAGGTCGCCGGACTCGGCTTCGACGGCCTGCCCGAGCCGGCGGACCTGGACGAGGTCGAGCAGGCGTTCGCCGCCAACGGCGCCGCGACGCAGGTCGAGCTGGCCCACCTCGCCGACCCCGCGATCGGTGTCCTGCTCACCGAGCGCGGCTACCGGCTCGAGTCGTTCGAGAACGTGCTCGGCCTCGCACTCGACGGTAGGCACGAGAGCGTCACGCGACCCGGGATCGTGGTGCGGCGCAGCGGCGACGACGAGTTCGACCGCTGGCTCGACGTCGTGGCCGACGGCGTGGCCCATCCCGACACCCAGGGCGTGCCCTGGCACGAGGAGTTCCCTCGCGAGGTCTACCTCCGTGCCGAACGCCACCTGGCCGCGGCCGGCGTCCGACGTTATGTCGCACTGCGCGAGGGTGTCTTCGCGGGCGGCGCCGGGCTGCGCACATCGACGGGCATCGCACAGATGGCAGGCGCCGCGACCGCGCCCGCGCACCGACGCCGCGGAATCCAGTCCGCGCTCCTCGCCACCCGGCTCGCCGACGCCACGACCGCGGGCTGCGACGTCGCCGTCATCACCACCCAGCCGGGCTCGAAGTCGCAGCAGAACGCCCAGCGCCAGGGTTTCGACCTGCTCTACACCCGAGCCATCCTGGTGAAACAGCCCTGACCCCCGGCCGACGCGGCGGCACGTGGTCCCCGAGCGCGAACGGACCGGCGAGATCACCGATGCGGCCTGCGCTCACCCGCTTGGCATCATGTGCCCATGATGGTCGAACCGGATGACGCCGACCTGGCGCGTTTCCTGGACGAGGATCCCGGCGGTCCGGTCGTGATGCTCAACCTGCTGCGGTTCGCCGAGGGCGGGTTCGAGGCGTACCGCGAGTACTCGCGGCACATGCGGAACACGTTCCTGCCCCGCTACGGCGCCGAGGTGGTGTACGCGGGCAGCGGCTCGACGGTCCTGGTGGCCGAGGACGGCCGGAGCTGGGACGCGGTCGTGGTCGTGCGCTACCCGGACCGGGCGGCCTTCGGCCGGATGGTCGCCGATCCCGAGTACCTCGCCATCACGCACCTGCGTACGGAGGCGCTGTCCGAGACGGTGCTCCAGGCGACCTCCCCATGGCGGTGACCGTCCGGGCGCGACAGCGCTGTTCGCCCGCCGGTCGCGGCCACGCCGACCTCGGGCCGGTCC
This sequence comes from Actinophytocola oryzae, assembly GCF_004364325.1. GTDB lineage: Bacteria > Actinomycetota > Actinomycetes > Mycobacteriales > Pseudonocardiaceae > Actinophytocola > Actinophytocola oryzae. The sequence goes on from NZ_SOCP01000007.1 coordinate 270,464, forward strand.
CGCTCCTCGCCGCGTTCCGACTGGGGAGACGTGAGAATCACGCCCGAGAGAAACCGCAGATCCTCCGGACGTCCCGATGTCGTCTCGGGCACGGTCCACCCCCATATCGTGGTTGGCGCCTCGCGTCGCCGGGCCCATTCCGCGCCATGCGCTGATCGGACCCGAACGCTGTCGCCGGTGCGGTGTCAGTGCTCGTCGACGACGACCGACTCGCGGAACGTCCGACCGGCAGGGGCGAACGGCCTGCCCGCGCCGTCCGCGATGAGTTCCTGTCCCGCCTCCGCGTCGACGTCGAGCAGGTAGCCGGTCGCGGCGAGCCAGTGCGGCCACGCCGTCTCCGGTCCGTCGACGGTGACCTCGCCGCCGGCGCGGCCCTGGTCCCAGTCCGTCTCGCCGGCCGCCCAGCGGTCGAGGAACGCCGAGCTGGTGGCAACGATCAGGTCGGGGTCGCTCGCGGGGCCGGGGTGCTGGTGCAGCCGCCCGGCGGTGAACCTGAGGGTGGCGGGCTCGCCGTCGACGTCGAGCTGGAACTCGCCGTCGGGGACGTGCTGGATGCCGCGCACGTAGGTCACGTCGAAACGCTGGTCGGGGGCGCCGTCGGCGGTGGGGTCGGCGAGGAATCCCACACCCCACCGCCGCAGCTCCCGCAGCGCGTCGTCCAGCGCGTGGCCGCGGTCGGTGAGCGTGTAGACCACGCCGCCACCGACCGGTCCGGGCTCACGGGTGCCGACGTCATCCTGACGGGCCCGGCGAGGGACGTGTTGCTCGCGATGGTCCGCCGGGCGCCGGTCGACGAGGTCGACGTCCGGATCGAGGGCGACACCGCCCTGTGGCGCTCGTGGCTCGACCTGACCCCGTTGTGAGCGGACGACCCGACCGGCGATGGTCCGAACATCAACGGGAAACAGCGCCATGAACTGCCCGAAATGGACGGAAAGGCTTTGACGGTCCTGTCCGATGACCGTGGCAAACCGGTCCAACTGGATCAATGGTCATGCACGACATGGGCAATTGCCAGTGGTTTGTGACAACGGGTAGGTTCGCGGGCAGGGGCCCCGAATTCCCGGAGCCTTGGTGATCAGGTGGATTCGTCATGGCCTTACCGTCCGCGTCCGATGTGGTGCCCGGCTCGGCCCGTGGGTCGAGAGCACTGTCCCGATCGGACCGTCGTTCCCTGACCGGGATGTTCGGGTTCGTCCTGTTGCTGCACGTGGTGGGCTTCGGTGTGCTGGCGGTGCTGGTGATTCCCCGGCACTACGACCTCGGCGGCAGCGGGGTCTTCGGGATTGGTGTGGGAATGTTGGCCTACACCCTGGGAATGCGGCACGCGTTCGACGCCGACCACATCGCCGCCGTGGACAACACGACCCGAAAGCTGATGGCCGACACTCCCGCGCGGCGACCGCTGTCGGTGGGGTTCTGGTTCTCGCTGGGGCATTCGACGATCGTGTTCGGGTTGGCGTTCCTGTTGTCGGTCGGGGTGCGGGCGCTGGCAGGCCAGGTGGAGGACGACGACTCGGGGCTGCACTCGGTCACCGGGATCATCGGGGCGTCGGTGTCCGGGGTGTTCCTGTGGATCCTGGGTGTGCTGAACCTGGTGGTGTTGCTGGGGATCGTGCGGGTGTTCCGGCGGATGCGGTCGGGCGAGTTCGACGAGCGGGAGTTGGAGGCGCAGCTGAACCGGCGTGGGTTCATGAACCGCTTGCTGGGCGGGTTGACCAGGTCGGTCACGAAGCCGTGGCACATCTACCCGATCGGTGTCCTGTTCGGACTCGGGTTCGACACGGCGACCGAGATCGGGCTGCTGGTGCTGGCCGGTGGCGCGGCGGTGTTCAACCTGCCGTTCTACGCGATCCTGGTGCTGCCGGTCCTGTTCGCCGCCGGCATGTGCCTGCTGGACACGGTGGACGGGGTGTTCATGAACCTGGCGTACGGGTGGGCCTTCGCGAAGCCGGTGCGCAAGGTGTTCTACAACATCACCATCACCGCGTTGTCGGTGGCGGTGGCGCTGGTGATCGGCACGATCGAGCTGGTCGGGGTGATCGTGGAGCAGGCGGGGATCGACTCGGGGCCGTTGGCCGCGATCGCGGCTATCCCGCTGGACTACGCCGGGTACGGCATCGTGGCCCTGTTCGTGATCGCCTGGGCGGTGGCGCTCGCGGTGTGGCGGCTCGGCCGCATCGAGGAGAAGTGGACCGCCCGGCTGGCAGACGACTGACCGAAGATGCCCCCGCCGGTCCGGTGAAAGGACGGCGGGGGCATCTTCCTGTGGCAGGCTCGGGCTTGTCGGAGCGCCAACCTGCCAGTCCAGGGGTCGGGTCGTCAGCGGGTCGTGGCTACCTGGCCGGCGCGGCGAGGCCGGTCTGTCCGGCGCGAGCGGCGTCGAAGCGGCGGGTCACGTCGGTCCAGTCGACGAGGTTCCACAGCTTCTGCACGTAGTCGGGGCGCACGTTGCGGTACTGCAGGTAGTAGGCGTGCTCCCAGGCGTCGAACACCAGCAGCGGAGTGGTGTTCATGCCGACGTTGCCGTGGTGGTCGTACACCTGCTCGACGACCAGCCGCCTCGACAGCGGCTCCCACGCCAGCACGCCCCACCCCGAGCCCTGCACCGTCGCGGTCGCGCTGGTCAGCTGCTTGCCGAACGCCTCGAACGACCCGAAGTGCTCGTCGATCGCCGCCGACAGCTCACCCTCGGGCCGGTCGCCGCCGTCGGGGGAGAGGTTCTCCCAGAAGATGGTGTGCAGCACGTGCCCGGAAAGGTTGAACGCGAACGTCTTCTCCAGCCCGACCAGGCCGGAGAAGTCGCCCTTGTCGCGGGTCTCCGCCAGCCGGTCGAGGGTGTCGTTGGCGCCCTTCACGTACGCGGCGTGGTGCTTGCTGTGGTGCAGCTCCAGGATCTCCCCGGTGATCGCGGGCTCCAGCGCGCCGTAGTCGTAGGGCATGTCCGGGAGCACGTACTGAACCGTCATGGGGTCAACATACCGTCTAACTGCAACTCATGTGCAACAGCCACACTGATGCGCCTGCTCGGCCGTCCATGTCCGCCGGTTCCCCCGTCCAGGGGTGTACTCCCCGTGCCTCCCTGAGGGGGAGTAACGCGTTGTATGTTCGGTTGGTTGCTCCTGAACCCCTGCATCCGATTGAGGAGCTTTATGTCTGTTCGACATCTCGTTCCGTTGATGACGGCCGTCGCCCTCGTCGTGTCCGCGTGCGCCTCGGCGCCCGCCGAGCCCAGACCCGCCGCGTCGGCGGAGCTGGTGCCGGTGACGCTGGTGGTTCCCGACGGGCTGGGTGCCGCGCCGCTGGACGCCCCCCGGCAGGTGCTCGTGCCGGACGGCTGGACCATGTCGGTGTTCGCGCGGATCCCGTCGGCGCGTCTGGCCGCGTGGGCGCCCGACGGCGCGTTACTCGTCTCGGCGCCGGGGAACGGCTCGGTGGTCCGGCTCACCCCGGACGCGAACGGCACGGCGTCGGTAGCGGTGCTGCTGTCCGGACTGCGGCAGCCGCACGGGATCACGTTCGTGGGCTCGACACTGTATGTCGCGCAGACCCACCGGGTGGACGCCTACGCCTACGCGGACGGCGCGGCGACCGATCCGCGGCCGGTCGTCACGGGTCTGCCCGACAACCAGACCCCGGGTCTGGGTGGCTACGGGCACGTGTTGAAGAGCGTGGCCGTCGGTGCGGACGGGTCGGTGTACGTGTCCGTCGGCTCCGTCGGCAACGTCTCTCCCGATGACCTCACCGCGACCCCGCCCCGGGCGTCGATCCTGCGGGTGCCGCCGGGCGGTGGGGCGCCGGAGCCGTTCGCCACGAACGTGCGCAACGGCACCGGGCTGGCGATCGCCCCGGACGGCGCGGTGTGGACGGCGGTGAACAACCGGGACAACATCGCGTACCCGTTCGACAAGCCCTACGGCAACGCCACGGAGTCCTCGCTGGGACAGGTGATCCCCGCGTACGTGCGTGACCATCCGGTCGAGCCGCTCGCCAAGCTCACCCCTGGCCGGAACCTGGGTTGGCCGTACTGCAACCCCGACGCCGACGTCGACCCCGGGGTCCAGGGCAGCCCGCAGGACTTCTCGGACGTCCCGTTCGTCCGGGACGTCCAGACCAACGCGGACGGACGGCTGCTCGACTGTGCCACCCTTCCCCCGTTGGAGCAGTCGCTGCCCGGGCACTCCGCGCCCCTTGGTCTGTCCTTCGTGGACGGCGCGCTGCCCGGCGACTACGCCCAGGGCGCGCTGGTCGGTGTGCACGGCTCGTGGAACGCGTCACCGCCCAGGGCGCCGGAGGTGTCGTTCTTCCCGTGGCACGACGGCGAGCTGGGTGACCAGCAGACCCTTGTGGGCGGCTTCCAGGCCGCGAACGGCTCCAGGTGGGGTCGTCCGGTGGCCGCGGTCACCGGCCCGGACCACGCCGTCTACATCACCGACGACTCGGCAGGTGCGGTCTACCGACTCGCCCCGCCGGCATGACCATCGGGCATCCGGGTGCGTCACGCACCCGGATGCCCGGTCGCGGGCGCGTCGTGTCCGAACTCGCCTCCCGCCGAGTGGTATTGGCATTCTCTTTTTCCGCAAGTACCATATCCATCAATGGACGACTTCGCGCACACCGCTTCCGGGTTGCCGCTGCGACCGGTGTACGGACCGGCGGACCGCGTCGCCGCGCCACCCGACCCCGGCCGGTTCCCCTTCACCCGAGGCAACTTCCCGACCGGGTACCGCGGTCGACTGTGGACGTTGCGGCAGTACTCGGGGTTCGGCACGGCCGAGGAGTCCAACCGGCGCTACCGGTACCTGCTCGACCAGGGCGGCACCGGGTTGTCGGTGGCGCTCGACCTGCCCACCCAGTGCGGCTACGACTCCGACGACCCCGAGGTGGCCGACGAGGTCGGGCGCGTCGGGGTCGCCGTCGACTCGCTCGCCGACGTGGAGATCCTCTTCGCGGGCATCCCGCTCGACAAGGTCAGCACCAGCTTCACGATCAACGGCACGGCCGCGATCCTGCTCGCGCTCCACATCGCCGCCGCGGAGCGCGCGGGCGTGCCCAGGGCGAAGCTCACCGGCACGATCCAGAACGACATCCTCAAGGAGTACGCCTCCCGGGGCACCTGGATCTGGCCGCCGGAGCCGTCGCTGCGGCTGATCGCCGACACCGTCGAGTTCTGCGCGGCGCAGGTGCCGAGGTTCAACGCCATCTCCGTGGCGGGCGCGCACTTCCGGGACGCGGGCGCGAACGCGGTGCAGGAGATGGCCTTCACCCTCGCCGACGGCGTCACCTACTGCGACACCGTGGTGGAGCGCGGCAGGCTGACCATCGACCAGTTCGCGCCGCAGGTCTCGTTCTTCTTCTACACCCACGGCGACTTCTTCGAGGAGATCGCCAAGTACCGGGCCGGCCGCAGGCGGTGGGCGACCATCGTGCGGGAGCGGTACGGCGCGAACACGGACAAGGCCTCCATGTTCCGCTTCGGCTGCGTCGCGGGCGGCGCCTCACTCCACGCACCCCAGGCGCACAACAACATCGTGCGCGTGGCCTACGAGGCGATGGCGTCGGTGCTCGGCGGGGTGCAGTCGATGTTCACCGCCGCGTGGGACGAGCCGTTCGCGCTGCCCAGCGAGGAGTCGGCCACGCTCGCCCTGCGGACACAGCAGATCCTCGCCCACGAGACCGGGGTCACCCGGGTCGCCGACCCGCTCGGCGGGTCCTACTTCGTCGAGGCGCTGACCGACGCCACCGAGGCGCGGATCGTCGAGATCATGGCCGACCTCGACGCGCACGGCGGCATGGTCCACGCCATCGAGGACGGCTACCTCCAGGGACTCATCGCCGACGCGGCCTTCCAGCTGCACAACGAGATCGAGTCGGGGGAGCGGCCGGTGGTCGGCGTCAACAGGTTCGCCACGGCCGAGGACCCGCCCGAGGTCGTGACCTACGAGCTGGACGCGGACGGCCGGGACGCGCAGCTCAAACGCCTCGCCGAGGTCAGGGCCACCCGTGACCCCGGTGCGGTCCGGGCCGCGCTCGCCGCCCTGTCCCGGGCCGCTGCGGGCACCGACAACCTCATGGGACCGCTGATCGACTGCGCCACCGCGTACTGCACGGTCGGGGAGATGGTCGGCGCGCTCACCGCGGTGTGGGGCGAGTTCCGGCAGCCGGTGGTGTTCTGATGCCCGCGCGCGTGCTGGTCGCCAAGCCCGGGCTGGACGGGCACGACCGAGGCGCGAAGATCGTCGCGCGGGCGCTGCGCGACGCGGGGTTCGAGGTCATCTTCACCGGGATCCGCCAGCGGGTCGAGCACATCGTGACCGTTGCCGTGCAGGAGGACGTCGCGGTCGTCGGGCTGAGCATCCTCTCCGGCGCGCACCTCACGCTGACCGCCCGGATCGTCGAGGGGCTGCGGGCGGCCGACGCGGCGAACATCGCGGTGGTCGTCGGCGGCACGATCCCGCCCGCCGACGTGCCCCGCCTCCTGGCCGCGGGCGCCGCCGCCGTGTTCCCGACCGGCACCCCGCTGGACACCGTCGTCACCGGCGTCGGCGCGCTCACCAGCCCACCACAGGAGAAGCCGTGCGCATCGGTGTGATGATCGGACCGGAGCGCGGCGACACCGCGCGCAAGGTCGAGCGGATGGTCGCCGACGTCCGGTGGGCCGAGGACGCCGGGCTCGACACGGCGTGGATCCCGCAGATCCCGACCGACTTCGACGCGTTGACCGCCGCCACGCTCATGGGGGCGGCCACGTCCCGCATCGAGTTGGGCACCGCGGTCGTGCCGCTCCAGGCGCAGCACCCGATCGCCCTGGCCCGCCAGGCGTTGTCCGCGCACGCGGTCACCGGCGGCAGGCTGGCGCTGGGTGTCGGGCCGTCGCACCACTGGATCGTGCGCGACATGCTCGGCCTGCCCTACGACCGGCCCGCCGCGTTCACCCGCGACTACCTCGACGTGCTGGAGCTCGCGCTGGACGGCCCCGGCCCGGTCGAGGTCGGCAACGACACGTTCCGCGTCCACAACCCGCTCGGCATCGGCCCGGTGGCGCGGCTGCCGCTGCTGGTCGCCGCGCTCGGGCCCGTGATGCTGTCGATCGCGGGGGAGCGGACCGACGGGACCGTGCTGTGGATGGCCGACGAGCGCGCCATCGCCGACCACGTCGTCCCCCGCATCACCAAGGCCGCCAAGAACGCGGGCCGCCCGGCACCCAGGGTCGTCGCGGGTGTCCCGGTCTGCCTGTGCCGTCCGTCCGAAGTGGATGCGGCACGCGAGCGGGCCAACCGGATCCTCGGCGAGGCGGAGATCTCGCCGAACTACCGGCGGCTCCTCGACCGAGGCAACGCCACCGACATCGGCGACCTGTGCGCGGCGGGCGACGAGAGGGCCGTCGCGGCCCGGCTGCGCTCGTTCGCCGACGCCGGGACCACCGACCTGTCCGTGCGGCTGCTGCCGATCGGCGACGACCGGGACGAGCTGGTCGCGTCCAAGGAACGCACCAGGGACCTGCTGTCCGCGCTCGCCGCGGAGCTGCGGTGAACGCGCCGCTCGCCGGTATCCGCGTCATCGAGGTCGGCACGATGCTCGCCGGCCCGTACGCGACGATGATGCTCGCCGACCTCGGCGCGGAGGTCACCAAGGTCGAGCCGCCGGGCGGGGACATCTCGCGCCGGGTGGGCGACTCCTACTTCGCGAGCCTCAACCGGTGCAAGCGCAGCGTGTGCCTCGACCTGACCACCGCGCAGGGCAGGCGACGGCTCGGCGAGCTGGTCGAGGACGCGCACGCGCTGCTGGTGAACCTGAAACCGTCGGCCATCCGCCGCCTCGGCCTCACCTACGAGGACCTGCGGCACAGCAACGAGCGCATCGTGTGCGTCGCGCTCACCGGCTACGGCCTCGACGGGGGCGACGAGCCCGCGTTCGACTACGTGGTCCAGGCCGCCACCGGCGTCGCCGCCCTGACCGGTGACCCGGACGGCCCGCCGACCCTGCCCGGGTACTCCTCCGCGGACAACTCGACCGGCCTCACCGCCGCGCTCGGGCTGCTGGCCCTGCTCGTGTCCGGCCGGGGCGGGCAGGTCGACGTGTGCCTGCGTGACGTCATGCTCTCCCAGCTCAACTACCGCGCGTCCGCCTACCTCAACGACGGCGTGGCACCGCGGCGGCACGCGTTCGGCGCGCACTCCTACTACGTGCCCGCGCAGCTGTTCCCGACCGCCGACGGCTACCTGGCCCTGTTCGTCACCCACGACGGCTTCTGGCGTTCCTTCGCCGCCGAGGCGGGAGTCGACGGCTTCGCGACGATGGCCGCCCGCGTCGCACACCGCGACGAGGTGCTGGCCGCCGTGACCACGGCGCTGGCCGCGGACACGGCCACGGGCTGGGAGGCGAGGCTACGCCCGCTCGGCGTGCCCGCCGCCGCCGTGCGCACGCTGCCGGAGGCACTGGCCGAGGCCCCGCACATGCTCGTACGAGCAGGAGACTTCACGCTGGTGGGCAGCCCAATCCGGCTCACAGGCCACACCCCGACCTACACCCCACCCCCACCCCCGCACTGAAGGACGCCTTCGTAACGCTGGCCGTACTGAAGGACGCCTTCGTAACGCCGGGCGCACTGATGGGAGCCTTCGTAACGTCGGCTGCACCGAAGGGACCCTTCGTAACGCTGGGCGCACCGAAGGCGTCCTTCAGTACCGTCATTCGTAGACCACCGTCACCGACGGGGTCTCCGGCACGCCCTGGCAGGTCAGGACGTACCCCTCCTCGACCTCCTCGTCGGTGAGCGCGTCGTTCACCCGCATCACCGCCCTGCCCTCCGTGAGCCTGGCCATGCACGTGGCGCAGTTGCCCGCCTCGCAGTTGAACGGCGGGTACAGCCCGGCGCGCCGCGCGCTCTCCAGCAGCGTCTCGTCCTCGCGCCTGGGCACCGTCGCGGTCCGCCCGCCGAGGTGGATCGTCACGGTCCCCGCCACCGGCGCGGCAGGCGCGGCGGCGCGCCGGGGCGGCCCGCCGCCGAACCGCTCGCCGAACACCTGGCCGGGGCCGGGCACCGAGGACTCCACGAGCGCCATGAACGGCTCCGGGCCGCAGACGTAGGCGTCCCCGTCCGTGTCGGCGCCGACGAACGCGCGGATCGCGTCGGCGTCGAGGAAGCCGCGCTCGTCGTCGAGGTGGCGGGTCACCGTCAGCCGGTCCGGGTAGCGCTCGACCAGCTCGGCCAGCACGGCGTCGAAGATCACCGACGACCGGTCCCGGTCGGCGCACAGCAGCCGCACCCGGCGGTCGGTGGCGGCGAGCGCGCTCTTGGCCAGCGACAGGACCGGGGTGATCCCGCTGCCGCCGCTGAAACCGAGCAGCGGCACCTCCGCCGGGCGCAGGCAGAACCGGCCCGTCGGCACGGTCATCTCCAGCTCGTCGCCCTCGGACACGTTGTCGTGCAGCCAGTTCGACACCGCGCCGCCCGGTACCCGCTTGACCGTGGTCATCAGCTCGTCGTCGGTCTCTGGTGCGCTGGACATGGAGTAGGACCGCAGCAGGTCCGTGTCGTGCACCCGCACGCGGAAGGTGCAGAACTGCCCGGCGCGGTAGGGGAGCGGCCCGTCCTCCGGCGCCAGCACGAACGTGCGCGCGTCGGCGCTCTCCTTGACGATCCGCGTCACCCTCGCGCGCCGGAACAACGGGGGTCTCGCCATGAACGTCTCCTCCTGGTATGAAGGTTCTATCCAGATGAGAATACTATTCTCACACGCGAGACGGGATTCTCCCAATGACGGAGCGCGTGGCACTCGCCTTCGAGGAGCGGGAGTACCCGCTGTCGCTGCTCGACGCGCTGGCGGGCGGGTTGGCGGCGACGCTCGCGCGCAGAGGGGTGCGTGCGGGACAGCGCGTCGCGCTGATGTCCTCCAACCGGCCGGAGTTCGTGGTGGCGGTGCGGGCGATCTGGCGGCTGGGTGCCGCGGTCGTGGTGCTGAGCCCGGCGTGGCGCACGGCCGAGGTCGACCACGCGCTGGCGGTCACCGGGCCCGCGCACGCCGTCGGCGACCACGAGGTGCTGGCCGCCGCGCTGCCGATGCTGCACCTCGACGAGCCGATCACCCCGGCCGATCACCCCGCGCCGGTGCCGGACCCGGCCGCCGACGCGGTGATGGTGTTCAGCTCCGGCACGACCGGGATGCCCAAGGCGGTCCGGCACACCCACGCCTCGTTCGGCGCGGCCGTGCGGCACTGGCGGGACGCCCTCGCGCTCACCGCGGCGGACCGCGTGCAGGTCACCACGCCGCCCTCGCACATCCTGGGGCTGCTCAACATCGTCACGGCCCTGGAGACCGGCGCCTGGCTGCGGCTGCACCGCCGGTTCGACCTCGACCGGATGCTGCACCACGTCGAGCTGGACCGGATCACCGTGGAGATGGCGGTCGCGCCGATCGCGCTCGCGCTGGCGTCGCACCCGAAGCTCGAGACCTACGACCTGTCCTCGCTGCGCTACATCATGTGGGGCGCGACGCCGGTGACGGCGAGCGTCGCCGAGACCGTCACGCGCCGGACCGGGGTCGGCTGGGTGCCGGCCTACGGCGCCAGCGAACTGCCCGTGATCACGTGCAACCCCCTCGACGGCGCCCGCCTCGACAGCGCGGGCCGGGCAGTCCCCGGGGTGACCCTGCGCGTGGTGTCCCTGGCGACCGGCGAACCGGTCGCCCCCGGTGAGCCGGGCGAGATCCAGGCACGCGCGGAGTCGCTCATGGCGGGCTACCTGCCCGCGGACGCGACGGCGGAGGCGTTCCACGACGGCTGGTACCGGACCGGTGACGTCGGCACGATCGACGCGGACGGCTGGCTGCGGCTCACCGACCGGTCCAAGGAGATGATCAAGGTGCGCGGGTTCCAGGTCGCGCCCGCCGAGGTCGAGGCCGTCCTGCACGGCCACCCGTCCGTCGTGGACTGCGCGGTGTTCGGCGTGCCGGACGACGCGGACGGGGAGGCGGTCGTCGCGGCGGTCACCACGTCCGGACCGGTCGCCGCGGCGGACCTCGTCGCGCTGGTCGGTGCGCGGCTCGCCTCCTACAAGCGGCCGCACGAGGTGGTGTTCGTGCCGGAGATCCCGCGCCTGCCGTCGGGCAAGGTGCTGCGCCGAGTACTCAGGGAGCGCCATGGACGCACGGCTGACCGGTGAGCAGCGCCAGCTGCGGGACGCGGCGGCCAGGCTGGCCGACGACCTCGGGCCGGGCTCGGTCGCGGACCTGTCCGACGTGGACAGGATCGCGCGGCTGGAGAAGGCGGTCGACGCCACCGGGTGGCGGTCCCTGCGCTCCGACGGCGCGTCGGGAGTGGAGGTGGCGCTGGTCGCCGAGGAGTTCGCCCGCGGGCTCGTCGACGTGCCCTTCCTCGGCCCGGTGCTGGCCGACGACCTCGGCGGCCACGTGGGCCCCGCGACCGTCGCGGTCGACGGGGTGGCGATCGACGCCCGCGGCGCGCGGCGGGTCCTCGTGCGGGTGGGCACGCGGGTGGTCGCCCGCACGGTCGGTGAGCCGGTCGCCTCGGCCGACCTCACCAGGACGAACGCCCGGCCGGCAGGCAGCCCCGAGCCCCTCGGTGAGCTGGACCCGCAACGGGCGCGGCGGTGGCGGGCTCTGGCATTGGTCGTCGCGTGCGCGGAGATGGTCGGCGCGGCGCGGGGTGCGCACGCGCTCGCCTGCGACTACGCGAAGGTGCGTGAGCAGTACGGCCGCACCATCGGCTCCTACCAGGCCGTGGCGCACCTGCTCGCCGAAGGGCTCGCGCTGGTCGAGGGGTCGGTGAGCGTGCTGCGGCACGCAGCGTGGGCCGTGGACGAGCTGAGTCCCGCGCAGGCGGTGCAGGCCGCCCGGGTCGCGGTCCTGTACACGGCACGCGCGGCGAGGACCGTGTGCGAGACGGGTGTTCAGGTGCACGGCGGCATCGGCAACACGTGGGACTGCCTCGCCCACGTGTACCTGCGGAAGGTCCTCGCCGACACGCGCCTGTTCCCGGTCACCCTCCAGGAGGTCCACAGTGGACTATCGTGACTCGGTCGGGGAGGCCGCGTTCCGGGACCGGCTGCGTGCCTGGCTCGCCGAGCACGCCGGGCAGTTCCCGACCTCCGGTGACGACTACTGGGCGCGGCAGCCCGACTGGCACCGGGCTTTGCACGCGGCCGGGTTCTTCGGGCTGTCCTGGCCCCGCGAGTACGGCGGCCACGCGCTGCCACCGGTCTACGACGTGATCCTCGACGAGGAGCTGGCGCGCGCGGGCGCACCGCCGCGCCCTAGCCTCGGCTACCTCGTGCAGGGGCTCGGCAGGCACGGCGGCGAGGAGCTGCGGCGGCGCTTCCTGCCCGGCATGATCGACGGCACGCAACGGTGGTGCCAGGGGTTCAGCGAGCCGGGCGCCGGGTCGGACCTGGCCTCGCTCACCACCACCGCCACCCGGCACGGCGAGGAGTGGGTCGTGCACGGCCACAAGGTGTGGACGAGCTACTCCGACGTCGCCGACTGGTGCCTGCTGCTCGCCCGCACGGACCCGACCGCGCCGCGCCACCGCGGCCTGTCGGCGTTCGTGGTCTCCATGCACCAGCCGGGGGTGACGCAGCGTCCACTGCGGATGATCAACGGCGTGACCCGCGAGTTCGGCCAGGTCACCTTCGACGGCGCGACGGTCCCCGCGGACCACCTGGTCGGCGCGCCCGGGGAGGGCTGGGCGCTGGCGATGACCGTGGTCGGGCACGAACGGGAACCGGCCGAGCTGGGTTTCTCCGCCCGGTACGGGAAACTCGTGCGCACCCTGCTGGGCCGGGTCGACGGTGAGCCGCCGCCGGAGCTGACGTGGGCGGCGGTCGAGACGGAGATGCTGCGCCTGCACGTGCGCAGGCGGCTCTCGGAGCGGCTCGACGGTGTGGTGCACGGACCGGACGGTTCGCTGGACAAGCTGCTGATGACGTGGGTCGAACAGTCCGTCGGGCACGCGGCGCTCGCGGTCGGCGGGGCGGAGTCGCTCGACGCCTACCTCTACAGCCGAGCGCAGAGCGTCATGGGTGGCACCTCGCAGGTGCAGAAGAACATCATCGCCGCGCGCATCCTGGGATTGGGGAGCTGACGTGTACGACATGCCCGACGAGGTCGAGGTGCGTGCCGACGGTCCGCTGAGGATCATCACGCTGAACCGGCCGGACGCGCTGAACGCCATGAACGACGTCCTGCACACCGCGCTGGCACGCCTGTGGCCCCGGCTGGGCGAGGACCGCGAGGTGCGTGCCGCGGTGCTCACCGGCCGCGGCAGGGCCTTCTCGGCGGGTGGTGACTTCGCCTACCTCGACGAGCTGCGCCGCGACGCCGACCTCCGCGCGGCGACGATCGCGCACGGCCGCGACATCGTCCTCGGCATGGCCCGGTGCCGGGTCCCGGTGGTCGCCGCGGTGAACGGCCCGGCGGTCGGGCTGGGCGCCAGCCTGGTCGCGCTCTGCGACATCGTCTACCTCGCGGAGACGGCCTACCTCGCCGACCCGCACGTCCAGGTCGGCCTCGTCGCGGCCGACGGCGGGCCGCTGACGTGGCCGCTGCACACGAGTCTGCTGCTGGCCAAGGAGTACGCGCTGACCGGTGCCAGGATCCCGGCGTCGCGTGCCGCGGAGCTGGGGCTCGCCAACCACGTCGTCGCCGACCCGCTGGCCGAGGCGCTGGCCTGCGCGAAGCGGATCGCCGGGCTGCCGAGGCAGGCGGTGGAGAGCACCAAGCGGCTGCTGAACCTGCACCTCGAACGAGCCGTGCTCGCGACACTGGACTTCGCGACCACGGCGGAGGACCAGTCGTTCCGCACCGACGACTTCGCGCGCACGATCGCCGGCCTCACAGCGAAGGACTGAGGCCCAGGAGCCGCTCCGACCGTTGCACGGTGCCGGTGATGCCGCCCGCGTCCTGACCGGCCAGCAGCACCGCCGCCGCGGCCATCGTCTCGGGTGGTTCGACGGCCTCGGGCGGCAGGTCCCCGCCGCCCGAGGCCACCCAGCCCTCGGTGCGCACGACCCGGTTGGGGCACAGGCAGTTCACCGCGATGTTGGCGCCGCGCAGCTCGGCCGCGAGCCCGAGGTAGAGGCGCTCGACGGCGGCCTTCGAGACCCAGTAGGCGTTGGCGCCGCGGTCGGTCATGCCGACGCCGGTCGTGGTGACCGCGACCAGCGAACCGCCGCCGCGCGCCCGCACGTGGGGGATGACGGCCCGGGTGACGAGGAAGACGCCGGTGAGGTTCACGTCGAGGCACCGCTGCCAGCGGGCGAGCGGGGTGGACTCGACGGGCCCGAGCCAGAGCACCCCGGCGTTGGCGACGAGGACGTCGATCCCACCGAACTCGGCGACCGTGGCGGCCACGGCCGCCTCGACCGACTCCTCGGACGTGACGTCACAGGGAACGGCCAGCGCGTCGCCTCCCGCCGCGTGGATCCGTTCCACGACACCGTGGATGGTGCCAGGCAGCCTGCCACGCGACTCGGACCGCGCGGCGACCGCGACCGCGGCCCCCGCCCCGGCGAGCCCCACGGCCACCGCCGCACCGATCCCACGACTGGCCCCCGCGACGAACGCCACCTTCCCGACCAGCGCCCGCCCCCTCACCGCCCCCGCCCACTGCACTGAAGGACGCCTTCGTTACGCCCAGCGCACCGAAGGCGTCCTTCAGTACACCGGTCACGTGCGCCCGTCACTTCGGGGGGAAGCGGAGCGCGCCGTCCAGGCGGATGACCTCGCCGTTGAGGTAGTCGTTCGCGCAGATGTGCTCCACGAGCGCGGCGTACTCCGGCGGTTGGCCCATGCGCTTCGGGTGCGGGACCTGCGGGCCCCAGTAGGCCTCCAGCTGCTCGCCGGACTTGCCGTAGGCGGGCGTGAGGAAGGTGCCCGGCGCGATCGTGACCACCCGGATGCCCAGCGGCGACAGGTCCCGCGCCGCGACGACCGTCATGCTGACCACCCCGCCCTTGGCCGCCGCGTACGGGATCTGGCCGATCTGGCCCTCGTAGGCCGCGATCGACGCGGTGCTCACGATGACCCCCCGGCCGCTCCCGGTCGGCTCCTGGCCCGCCATGGTCGCCGCCGCGAGGCGCATGACGTTGAAGACACCGGTCAGGTAGACGTCGATGGTCGTGCGGAACCCCGCGAGGTCCAGCGGCTCGCCGGTCTTGCCGACCAGCCGGCCGCCACTGGCCGGTCCGCCGTGGGCGTCGACCGACACGCGCAGCGGGGCGACTGCCGCGGCCTCCGCCATGGCCGCCCTCACGCTGTCCTCCGACGTGGCGTCCGTGCGCACGTACCGGACACCCAGCTCGTCCTCGAGGGCCTTGCCCTTGTCGTCGGCGAGGTCGGCGACGACGACCTTCGCGCCCGCCGCGTGGAGCCGCCGCACGGTCGCCTCGCCGAGCCCGCCCGCGCCGCCGACCACGATCGCCGACGTCCCGCTGATGTCCATGGGCGATGTCCTCTCTTGCAATTGGCACTCTTCGTTCGAGAGAATAGCATTCTCATGAACATCAGCATGATCCTCGAGATGGCGGCGTCGGCCGGTGACCGGGTGGTGGTCACGGCCGAGGGCCGGTCGCTGACCGCCGCCCGGCTCCTCGACCTGGCGCGTGCCGCGGCCGAGCGCTTCCTCGGGCATCCGGCGGTCCTCTACCTGGGCGCCAACCACCTCGCCTACCCCGTGGCCCTGTTCGGGGCGGCGTCGGCAGGCGTGCCGTTCGTGCCCCTGAACTACCGGCTGGGCGACGAGCAGCTCACCCGCCTGCGGGCCCGGCACCCCGGCGCGCTGGAGCTGCGCCCCGAGGACCTCGACGACCTGCTCGACGGCCCCGACGCCACCGTCCCCGTCGCGGTGCCGCAGGACCCGGACGCGGTCGCGGTCCTGATCTACACGAGCGGGACGACCGCGGCGCCCAAGGCGGCGGTGCTGCGCCACCGGCACCTGCTCGCCTACGTGCTCAACACCCTGGAGTTCGGCTCGGCCGAGCCTGCCGACGCCGCGCTGGTGACCGTGCCGCCCTACCACATCGCGGGCCTGACCAACCTGCTCTCGAACCTCTACACCGGTCGCCGGATCGTCTACCTCGCCGCGTTCGACGCGGCCCGCTGGCTGGAGACGGTCCGGCGCGAGCGGATCACCCACACGATGGTGGTGCCGACCATGCTGGCACGCGTCGTCGCGGCGGTGGCCGGTGCCGACGCGGGCACGCCGACCCTGCGCAGCCTCGCCTACGGCGGCGCCAGGACCCCGCGTGCCGTGGTGGAGCGTGCGCTGGAGGTCTTCCCCGGCACCGGTTTCGTCAACGCCTACGGGCTGACCGAGACCGCGTCCTCGATCGCCGTCCTCGGCCCGGAGGACCACCGCGCCGCGGTCGCGTCGGGGGAGGAGGCCGTGCGGGACCGGCTCGGCTCTGTCGGTCGCGCCCTGCCCGGCGTCGAGATCCAGATCCGCACGGCCGACGGCACGCAGGCCGCCACGGGGGAGACGGGGCTGGTGTTCGTGCGGGGCGACCAGATCTCGGGGGAGTACGGCGGCACGAGCGCCCTGGACACGCAGGGCTGGTTCCCCACCCGCGACCTCGGGCGGCTCGACGCCGACGGGTACCTGTTCGTCGAGGGACGCGCCGACGACACGATCATCCGCGGCGGCGAGAACATCGCCCCGGCCGAGATCGAGGACGTCCTGCTCGCGCTGCCCGGCATCGTCGACGCGGCGGTCGTCGGCGTGGCGGACCCCGAGTGGGGCCAGCGCATCGTCGCCGTCGTCGTCGGCGAGGGCGAGCCCGCCGAGATCCGCGCGTGGGTCCGGGCGCGGCTGCGCTCGTCGAAGACCCCCGACACCGTCGTGTTCCGCACCGAGCTGCCCAAGACCGAGACCGGAAAACTACTGCGCCGCACGTTGCTGGCCGAGTTGGAGAGCACCCATGCCTGAGGCAGTACTGGTATCCGCCCTGCGCACCCCCGTCGGCACCGCGTTCCGGGGCACGCTGCGCGACACCTCCGCGTTCGACCTCGCCCACCACGTCGTCACGTCCGCACTGTCCGAGGTGGACCCCGCGCTGGTCGACGACGTGGTCCTCGGTGAGGGCCTGCACGGCGGCGGGGACATCGCCCGGCACGCCGCGATCACCGCCGGGCTCACCGGAGTGCCCGGCCTTGCGGTGAACCGGCACTGCGCCGCGGGCCAGTCGGCCGTGCAGACGGCCGCCGCGAGCATCCGCGCCGGCATGGACGAGCTGGTGCTCGCGGGCGGGGTCAACTCGGCGTCCACCGCGCCGAGGTCCCGCGTGCAGGTCGACGGCGAGTGGGTCGACTGGATGTCGCCGACCCACCCCGACCGGCCGGACGCGCCCAACAAGGACATGTCGATCACCGTCGGCTGGAACGCGGCGGTGAAGGCGGCCGTGACCCGCGAGGCGATGGACGCGTGGGCACTGCGTTCGCACCGCAACGCCGTCCGCGCCATCGACGAGGGCAGGTTCGACGCCGAGATCCGGCCCATCGCGACACCGCACGGGCTGTTCGCGGTCGACGAGCACCCGCGTCGCGACACGAACATGGACAAGCTCGCGAAGCTCAGGGTGCTGCACCCGGAGATCGAGGGGTTCAGCATCACGGCGGGCAACTCCTCCGGCGCCAACGACGGCGCCGCGATCCTCGCCGTCGCGAGCGACGCGCTGGGACTGCCCGCGTTGGCCAGGGTCGTCTCGTGGGCGTCGGTCGGTGTCGACCCCGCCGAGACCGGCATGGCCGCGGTGGGGGCCATCCCGAAGGCACTCGGCCGTGCCGGTATGTCCGTCGCCGACGTCGACCTGTTCGAGATCAACGAGGCGTTCGCCGCGATGTGCGTGGCGACGGTCGAGCTGCTGGGCCTGGACGCCGACCGCGTCAACGTCAACGGCAGCGGCTGCTCGCTCGGCCACCCGGTCGCGGCCAGCGGGGCGCGGATGCTCGTCACGCTCACCCACGAGCTGCGCAGGCGCGGCGGCGGCGTCGGCGTGGCCGCGATGTGCGCGGGCGGCGGCATGGGCTCGGCGACCGTCATCGAGGTCCCGGCCCCCTGACCCGACCCCGCCCCCCCGCCCCGACCGCACTGAAGGACGCCTTCGTAACGCCCAGCGCAACGAAGGCGTCCTTCAGTGCATCCACGCCGGGCCGGGTGCTACCCCAGCGCCGCGACGATCTGCGGGAGGTCCACCGTGGTCCGGATGCCGGGTGGGGCCGCGCAGACGACCGGCACCGCGTTGACGGCGCGGTTGGCCGTGTAGCCCGGGGTGACCGAGGCGATCGTGTCGAGGGGGACCGGGAACCGGATCGCGATGTCCAGCGGGGCGTCGCCCTCGACGGTGACCTGCCAGCCGGTGTCGCGGACGTCCCAGGCGGGGGTCAGGTCCGTGGTGCAGTACCAGGTGGCGCGGAAGCGCAACAGGACCCGGTCCGCGCGCACGCCCTCGACCGTGATGCGCTGCGCCGCCACGGTCCCCGACCGCAGCGTCCCGGCGGCGATCTCCGTGGTGTCCCGGGCGGTCGCGAACTCGCCGTGCGAGCGCAGCGCGTCCAGCGGCACACCCAGTGCGTCGGCCACCAGGCGCAGCGACGGCCCGAAGCCGGCCTGCGCGTGCGCCACCCGTCCCGCCAGGTCGGTGCTGGACCGGCCGAAGCCCATCAGGTCGAACAGCAGCTCCGGTGAGTCGCGGTAGGACAGGTCGGCGAACTCGTCGACCGTGAGGGTGTCCAGGCGCCGCTGGGTCGAGCTGAGCACCAGCGGCAGCGCCTCGGAGATGAAGCCGGGGCTGCTGCCGGTGCTGTGGACCGACGTGCCGCCCTCGGCGCACGCGGCCACCACCCGGTCCCGGACCTCGGCGGCCATGCTCGCCGGGTGGTGGAACTCGCCGCAGGTCGTGACGACGTTCGCTCCCGAGGACAGCAGCCGGCAGACGACGTCGAGGTCGCACAGGCGCGGCATGTACAGCACGCAGTCGGCGCCCAGGGCCACGATCTCGTCGACGTCCCGGGTCGTCGTGACCCCGGTGGGGGACAGGCCGCAGAGCGCGCCCGCGTCCTGGCCGGCCTTGTCCTCGGCGTAGACGTACACGCCCGCCAGCGCCAGGTCCGGGTGCCGGACCACGGCACGCAGCGCGTGGGTCCCGATGTTCCCGGTGGCCCACTGGACGACACGACAGGTCATCTCACACCTCGCTGTGGAAACGCAGGAGTGCCTCCTGGGCGTAGGAGGCGACGAGCGTGCCGTCCTCGGTGTGGACGTCGCCCCGGCCGAAGCAGCGGCCGTGCGCGAGCAACGGGCTGTGCTGGCGCAGCAGCAGCCACGTGTCCGTCCGGAAGGGACGGTGGAACCACAGCGTGTGGGACGTGACGGCGGAGGTGAACGCCCGGCCGGTGTCCCGCTGCCCGACGCCGTCGACGTGGCGCAGCGCGGTGGCGATGAGGCTCAGGTCGGTGGCGTACGCGGTCAGTGCGGGCGCCAGGTCGGGCTCGGTGGGCGGGGTCCGCATCCACAGGTCCACCTCGGGTGTGCCCGCGGCGGTGGCGTCCAGGTCGGCCAGGGACCGGGTGTCCCACGGCAGCAGGTCCAGCTCCAGCCGGTGCTCCGTGCCGGGCACGGTGGGCACGGCGGCGGCGGTCTGCCGGTCGAGGCCGTCCTCGCCCGCGTGCGTCGACGCCGACGCGGTGGCGACCACGCCGCCCGCCTGCCGGGCGAGCACCGACAGCGTGGCGAACGTGGCGCCCTCGTGGTGGCGGGTCACCTCGTAGCGGACCGGCTCGTCGGTGCGGCCCGCGCGGGAGAACACGACGTGCAGCGACTTGACCGCCTTGCCGGGGCAGGACAGCGCCGCCGCGCGGACGAACTGCGCGAGGAGTTGCCCGCCGAACACGCGGTGGTAGGTCAGCTGCTGGTTGCGGCCGTCGAACGTGCCTGCCGCGGCGGCGGGCACGAGGTCGAGGCAGTCGAGGAGGTCACTCCAGAGGTCGGCCACACCGCCGAGTGTAAGTGATGCTCTCGCAAGATGAGAACCCTGTTCTCGCGCGAGTTACTTGGCGAACCCCCGTGCGCAGAACTCCCAGATCTCGTCGGCGGTGATCGGGTGCGCGGTCTCCTCGTCGGCGGCGCCGCCGGACTGGGCCACGAACATGACCGTCTGCATCGTCAGGGCGGCGAGCCTGCGCGGGTTCGTGCCGGGACGCAGCTTCCTGGTCTCCTCCAGCTCGGTCATCAGTTCGGTGAGCAGCGCCATCAGCGGGGCGTGCGCGATCTTGACCTCGGCGGGGTGGGAGATCAGCAGCTGCGGCGCGAAGTCGGTGAACAGCGGCCGCTGCGCCGTGGGGTCGGGACGGGACAGTTCGAAGAGGAGCTTGACGGCGATCTCGAGCCGTTCCATGGCCTTCTTCTCGCTGGTCGCCGCGGCGCGGATCTGGTCGGCCGCACGACGCATCGCGTCCTCGAACAACGCCAGCAGCAGCTCGTGCTTGCCGTTGAAGTGCTGGTAGAAACTGCGCAGCGACTGGCGGGAGCGGTCGACGACCTCCTGCACCGTGAAGTCCGTGGTGCCCTTCTTGGTGATGATCGCCTGCGCGGCGTCGAGGAACCGCTGCACCCGCTGCTCGGCGCGCAGCTTGGCCGCTTTGGTGGAACGTTCGACCGCGCGCTGCTTCCACGCGGGCTCCTCGCTCGGGCTACTCACGAGCGGTCCCGGGGTGTGCGCCACCAAGAGAACATGACTTCACTGTACCGGTAGAAGGGACGCACCAGGCATAACACGCCCCCAGGAAGTTGAGACTATCGCTATCCTCAGGTGAGAATGATATTCTCACGACGGTATCTGCCGGCCCGTTCCGAGCGGGGGAGCCGCCGTGATCTTCGAGTTCGACGCCGATCAGAGACTTCTGCGGGACACCGTCCGCGAGGTCCTCGACAAGGAGTGCTCGGCGGCCTTCGTGCGTGCCGTGGTGGACGACGGCGCCGACCCGGACCCGCTGTGGCACACCTGTGTCGACCTCGGCTGGACCGAGCTGACCGGCGCGGACGAGGTGGTCGAGCTGGCGGTCGTGCTCGAGGAGCTGGGCCGCCACACCGACCCCACCCCCTACCTCGCCACGATGACCCAGTTCGCCCCGCTCGCGCCCGGCGCGGCGAAACCGGACCGGACGGGCGCGGCCGTGTTCGACGGTGTGTCGGCCCGCGCGGACGGGAGCGCCTGGGTGCTCGACGGCACCGCGTCCCACGTGCTGGACGGCGACCGGGCCGAGTGGCTCGCGGTCGTGACCGGCGCTGGCGTGTTCACCGTCCCCGCGACGGCGGCGCACGTGACCAGGGCCTCGGTCTTCGACCCGCTTCTGCACGTCGCGGAGGTCGCCTTCCGCGGGGTGCGGGTGAGCACCGACGACCTGGTCGAGGTCGACGCCGGTCGGGCGCGGCAGGTGGCCGTCACCGGTCTCGCGATCACCATGGTCGGTGCCTGCCGCCGCATCCTGGACCTGGTCCTCGCCCACGTCAGGGACCGCCACCAGTTCGGCGCGCCCGTCGGGTCCTTCCAGGCCGTGCAGCACAAGGCGGCCGACATGCACGTGGCGATCGAACGGGCCCGCGCGCTCGCCTACTTCGCCGCACTGACCCTCGCCGCCGACGACCCGCGCCGCACGCTGGCCGCGTCGATGGCCAAGGCGGCGGCAGGCGAGTGCCAGTCCCTGGTGTTCCGGCACGGGTACCAGCTGTTCGGGGCCATGGGCTACACGTGGGAGAACGACGTCCAGTTCGCGCTCAAGCGGGCCAAGGCGGGCGAGCTGATGCTCGGTGGCGCGGCGGAGCACCGGGCACTGGTCGCACAGGGAGCATCATGCGGTTGAGCTTTGACGCCGACGTCGAGGCGTTCCGGGCCGAGTTCGTCTCTTTTCTGGACGCACACGTGCCGAAGGAGGCGGGCACCCGTTCCCGGTCCACGGCAGACGTGCCGGACTGGGCGCGGGCCTGGCAGCGGCTGCAGTTCGACGAGGGCTGGCTCGTGCCGGGCAACCCGCCCGAGTACGGCGGCCGGAACGCGACGCTGCTGCAGCAGTACGTCCACCTCGAGGAGCTGTCCAGACGGCGGATGGTCCAGAGCTTCAACCCCCAGGGCCTCGGCATCATCGCCGCGTCGCTGCTGTCGTTCGGCACCGAGGAGCAGAAGCGCCGCTGGGCCGTGCCGATCCTGCGGGCCGACCGCACGGCCGCGCTGGGCATGAGCGAGCCAGGCGCGGGCTCGGACCTGGCGTCGCTGCGCACCAGGGCCGTCCTGGACGGCGAGCACTTCGTGGTGAACGGGCAGAAGGTGTGGACCTCCGGCGCCCACGACGCGGACGTGCTGCTGACGTTCGTCCGCACCGACCAGGACGCGCCGAGGCACCGGGGCATCAGCGTGCTGCTGATCCCCACGGACCTGCCCGGCGTGACGCGCCGCCCGTTCGGCTCCATCGCCGCACGCGACGACCTCGACTTCAACGAGGTCTTCCTGACCGACGTCCACGTGCCGGTCGAGAACCTCGTCGGCACGCTGAACGGCGGCTGGCGGGTGGCGACGGGTTCGCTCGGCCACGAGCGCACCCTGATGTGGCTGCACTTCGCCGACCGGCTGGAGGACCTGGTCACCGACCTCCGCCCGGACGACCCGCTGACGGCCGACCGGTACGCCACGCTCGTCATGGACCTGCACGCGCTGCGCCTGCTCGGGTCCGCGGCCCTGGCCGAGGCCGCGCGCGGCGAGCAGGACGTCGCGGGCCTGTCGGTGCTGAAGCTGCTCGGCTCGGAGGCCGTGCAGAACGCGACCGAGCACGCGCTGGCCGCGGCAGGCCCGTCCGGGCTGGCGCACCCGGCCGTGACCGGCGACGCCGCCCACCCGCACCTGAGCATGGAGTCCTTCACCGCCAGCTGGTTCGAGCGCTACGCGAGGACCTTCGGCGGCACCATCGCGGGCGGGACGTCCGAGATCCAGCGCACGATCATCGCCGAGCGGGTGCTCGGCCTCCCCCGAAGTCGAGGAGCGTTGCCGTGAACGTGGTGTACGAGGTCGCCGACCGGATCGCGACGATCACCCTCAACCGGCCCGAGGTCGCCAACGCGCAGAACGCCGAACTGCTCGACGAGCTGGACGCGGCGTGGACGCGGGCGGCGGCCGACGAGGACGTGGTGGTGATCGTGCTGCGGGCCGAGGGCAAGCACTTCTCCTCGGGTCACGACCTGAAGGACCGCTGGCCGGAGCCGAAGGAGATCACCCTCGAGTGGATCTACCAGGCGGAGAGCAGGCGGTACCTGGAGTACACGCTGCGGTGGCGGAACGTGCCGAAGCCGTCGATCGCGGCCGTGCAGGGCCGGTGCATCGCGGGCGGGCTGCTGCTGTGCTGGCCGTGCGACCTGATCGTCGCCGCGGACGACGCGAAGTTCTCCGACCCGGTCGTGATGATGGGCATCGGCGGGGTCGAGTACCACGGGCACACGTGGGAGCTGGGTGCCCGCAAGGCCAAGGAGATCCTGTTCACCGGTCGGCCCGTGACCGCACTGGAGGCCGAGCAGGTCGGCATGGTGAACCAGGTGGTGCCCCGCGACCGGCTCGACGAGGAGACCCGGGCACTGGCGCTGCGCATCGCCAGGATGCCACCGTTCGCGCTGCGACAGGCCAAGCGTGCGGTGAACCAGACACTGGACGTGCAGGGCTTCCAGACGGCGGTCCAGGCGGTGTTCGACGTCCACCAGACCGGACACGGCAACGCCCTGAGCGTGAACGGCTACCCGATCCTGGTCGAACTGGACGAGATGAAGACCAAGATCGAGTGAGGCGGTGTGCCCTACCCGCTCATGGCGACGAGCGGCGCCTGGGCCAGGTCCGCGACCCGACCTGACGGCGGTCGCGTACCCCGAGACGTCGCGGCAGCTCCGGCAGGACCGCACTGCGCCGCGGAGGTGGGCGACCCGCCGGGCCGCGCCACGTTCGCGGGCGGGTACCGGCTTTGCGGATGAGCGCGGAGGTGGGCGAACCGAGGGCCGGGCCACGATCCCGGACGGGGTGTCGGTTTTGTGGGTGGGTGTCGAGCGACCCCGCCGCCACCGCCGTGCTCCGCGAGGCATGGGGCGTGCCGTCGGGGCCGGTCGTGCACCTCCTCTGCACCTCCGAACGCCGAGGTGGTTGTGGGTGGTTCAGAGGTGAGTGAGTCGAGGGGCCGAGCCGCGTTCGCGGACGAGCGTGCCTGCCTCGCGGGTCAGCTCCCGGGTGCTGCCGAGGAGGCCGTCGAGGACGAGGGCGCGCCGGACGTGGCGGTGCAGGGCGTGCTCGGCGGTGAAGCCGATACCGCCGAGCACCTGCTGGCAGTGGCGGGCGGCCGTCAAGGCCGCGGCCCCCGCCGCGGCCTTGGCCAGCAGCGAGCCGAGGTCGTCGGAGGCCAGTGCCAGCGTGGCCTCGGCGCCCTCGACCGCGACGTGAGCCTCGGCGAGCCGGTGCCGAACCGCCTGGAACGACGCGAGTGGCCTGCCGAACTGGGTGCGGTCCAGAACGTGCCGCCGTGCCAGGGCAAGCATGGCTCGGCCGGTGCCGACGAGCCACCAGCCCAGCGCCCGCCGCCCGGCAGCGAGCGGAACCGCGCTCCCGGCGGCGACCCGGCGCAGTGGCAGCTCCTGATCGAGCCCACCCCCGTGCCCCTCGCGCTCCCACACGACCCACGCCCCGCCCGCATACGGGAGACGAAGGACGCCTTCAGTGCGCCGGCCGTTATGAAGGCGTCCTTCGTTGCGCTGAGCGTTGGGAAGGCGTCCTTCAGTGCGTTGGGGCGGGGCCAGCGGTGGGGGCGGGTCGGCGCGGATCACGTCGTTGAGCAGGGGGGCGTGGGCGCCCGTCTCGCCCAGCAGGCGGAACACCAGCGGCACGACCACGTCGGGGTACCCGGCCAGCATGTCCGGCCAGCCGAGGTCGTCCAGCGCCGCGGCCAGCTCGGGGCCGGTGGCCGTCGTCATCGTCTTGAGCAGGGTCGTGGTCAGCAGCGCGACCTCGTCGACGTCCACGGGTCACTCCCTGCCGAGGTCGAGCAGTCTGCGCGCGATGATGTTGCGCTGGATCTCCGCGGTGCCCCCGTAGATGGTCGCCGCGCGCGAGTACAAGTACTCCGTGCGCCAGGACGAGTCGCCCAGCTCGATCTCGCCCGGCAGCAGGTCGCGGGCGGTGTCGAACACGAGCTGCTCCGCCGTGGCCAGCAGGACCTTGTCCACCGACGTCTCCGGGCCGAGCCGCCCACCGTCGGCCAGCCTGCGCTGTGTGCCGTGGGAACGGCAGCGGGCGGTGTGCAGCGCCAGGTACGCGGCACCCAGCGCGGCATCGTCCTCGACGGACACCTGCGCCCCCAGGCGGTCCAGCCGCGTGTACAGGTGCGCGATCCGGTGCCAGAAACAGGTCGAGCGCTCGTGTGGCAGCAGGTCCATCGCGAGCGCCCACCCGTCGCCAGGCGCGCCCAGCATGCGGTCGCCCGGCACGACCACGTCGTCGAGGAACACCTCCGCGAACTCGTCGACCCCGTGCATCGTCCGCAGTGGACGGACCGTGATGCCCGGGGTGTCCATGTCGACCAGGAACGCGGTGATCCCGCCGTGGCCCGGCGCCGTGCGGGTCAGCAGCACACAGCGCGCGGCGTACTGGGCGAGGCTCGTCCACACCTTCTGCCCGGTGACCACCCAGTCGCCACCGCGCGCCACGGCTCGCGTGGTGAGCGACGCGAGATCGCTGCCCGAACCGGGTTCGGAGAAGCCCTGGCACCACTGCTCCCGGCCGCTCAGCAGCAGCGGCACCACCCGCGCCGCCAGGGCCGCCGGGCCGTGGGAGATGACCGACGGGACGAGCACCTCGACCATCGAGTAGATGCCCGGCTCGGCCAGCTCCCTGGTGGCGACCTCCTCGCCGAGCACCGCCCGCAGCACGGCCGGCCCGCCGAGACCGTCCACCTCGGACGGCCAGCCGTACCGCATCCAGCCCGCGTCGTAGAGCGCGCGGCGCACGCGGGCGAGCTGCGCGACCTGTGCGTCGAGCGACTGGTCCGCGCCGGGGGACAGGTCGTTCGTGTCGAGCCAGTCCCGCACGGCCGTCCGGAACTCCGCGACCCTCACGGCCGCTGGTAGGCGTGCGGCCGCCCCGAGTCGTGCGCGCCGCTGCGGCGGATGAACGTCATGGCCCGCGTCCGCAGCCGCCAGCCGTGCGCGGTCCTGGCGTAGGTGTCGGTGTAGTAGCCGATGCGCAGGTCGTGCGTGGCGTGGTCGACGAAGCACAGCGGCTGGGTGCCGGTGCCGGTGTCGCCGTCCAGCTCCACGACCGCGGTCCCGGTGAGGAACAGGCCCTTCGGCGCGGCGTCGACCAGCGCCGGGAACTCGTCGAGGCCGTAGGTGTCGCCGAACGCGCTGTAGGTGCCGTCCGGGGTGAACACGGCGAGCAGGCCGTCGAGGTCGCCCCTGGTGATCGTCACCGCGTACCTCGCCAGGAGCTGGTGGATCGCCATCAGGTCATCGGTGGACATACACCTTCCCGCCCTTCATCACGAACCGCACGTCCTGGGTGACGGTGATGTCCCGCAGCGGATCGCCCGGCACACCGACGACGTCGGCGAGCAGCCCCTCGCCCAGCCGGCCCCGGTCGGTGACGTCGAGCAGCTCCGCCGCGGTGACGGTCGCCGCCCGCAGCACGGCGAGCGGCGGCATGCCCCGGCTCACCAGCGCGACCAGCTCGTTGGCGTTCCTGCCGTGCGGGATCGCGGGCGCGTCGGTGCCCACGGCGATCCGCACGCCCGCCTCGTACGCGGCCCGCACGGACTCGCGGGCGCGCGGGAACATCTGCTCGGCCTTCTCCCGCAGCTCCGGCGCGGCGTTGGACACGTCCATGCCGTCGGCCAGCGCGGTCGTCGGGACGAGGAAGGTGCCGCGCTCCACCATCAACGCGATCGCGTCGCCGTCGACGAGGAAGCCGTGCTCGATGCAGTCGATGCCTGCCCCGACCGCCGCCCGCACCGCGTCGGCGCCGTGCGTGTGCGCCGCGACCCGCAGCCCGCGCCGGTGCGCCTCGTCGACGATGGCGCGCAGCTCCTCGTCGGAGTAGTGCTGCGCGCCCGGCAGCCCGGTGTGGGACATGACCCCGCCGGAGACGCACACCTTGATCAGCTTCGCGCCGTGCTTGATCTGGTACCGCACGGACTTGCGGACCTCGTCCACCCCGTTGGCGATGCCCTCCTCGACCGTCAGCGGCAGGACGCCGGGGGCGAACGCGGCGAACATCGTCGGGTCGAGGTGTCCGCCGGTGGGGGTGATCGCGTGCCCGGCGGGCACGACCCGGGGGCCGTCGATCCAGCCCGCGTCGATGGCCCTGGCGAGGGCCACGTCGAGCAGGTAGCCGCCGGTCTTGACGAACAGTCCCAGGTTGCGGACGGTCGTGAACCCGGCCCGCAGCGTGCGACGGGCGTTGCCGACGGCACGCAGCATGCGCAGCGGCGGGTCGTCCTGGACGGGGGAGTACGCGGCGGTCTCGCCCCGGCCGCCCATCAGGAGGTTGACCTCCATGTCCATCAGGCCGGGCAGCAGGACCAGGTCACCGAGGTCGAGCACCTCGCCGTCGGGGGTCCCGCCGACACCGGCGATCCGGTCGTCCTCGACCCGGAGGACGCCGGGGCGGACGATCTCACCGGAGTCGACGTCGAGCAGCCCGGCGGCACGCAGCGTCAGCACGTCAGCGCCCCGGCCCTGGTTCGCGCTCCGGTTCGACGCCGAACGCGTTGAAGGCCATCGCCATCATGCAGTAGCCGCCGATCGTGAGGACCAGGTCCATGCGCTGGCGTTCGTCGAGGTGCTCGGCGAGTGCGTCCCAGGTCCTGTCGGACAGGGTCGAGGTGTCGTCCAGCTCGTCGACCGCGGCCAGCACCGCGCGGTCCAGCTCGGGCCCGGCCGCGCCGCGCCCGGCCGCGTCGATCTCCGCGTCGGTGAGGCCCGCCCGCGCGGCCATGCGGGCGTGGTGGCTCCACTCGTACCGGCAGTCGCGGCGCCTGGCGACCCGCAGGATCGCCAGCTCGCGCACGCGGGGCGGCAGGGTCGAGCGCGTCAGCAGGTGGGCGCTGAAGCCCAGGAACGCCTCGGTCAGGTCGGGGTGGCGGACGAGGGTGCCCAGCGCGTTGCCCGCGCCCCGGAGGTTGCGGCGCTTCTCCGGCAGCAGGCCGGCGAGCGCGGCGCGTGCCCGGTCGTCCCACTGGTCGTCCGGCAACGGCGTCAGGGGCATCCGCGGACCTCACCTTCTCGAATCGGAGAATCACATTCTCATCCGCTACCTGAAGGTTTCCATGCGGACTGGGGCCAGTCAACCGTCGGGCCATCGCTGTTGATTCTCGTCAGAAGAGAAGATAGTTTCCAGACAGTGAGAGGGCTGTGTCGACACGGAGCCGGCCGGTCCGCCACCTGACTGCCCAACGGGGGACAGCAGAGGAGGCTCATCGTGAGACCGCAGACCGTCCTCGCCGCCTGTGCGGCCGTCGTGCTCCTCGCTGCCGGCTGTGCCCGCAGCGGACCGTCGGGTCAGGAGGAGGACTCGCCGACGGCGACGGCGAGCTCCGCCGACTTCGGCGACCTGAAGAACGTCTGCCAGAAGGGCGACGCGAAGAGCGCGCCGACGCAGGGCGTCACGGCGGACGCGATCAGTGTCGGGGTGTTCAGCGACGTCGGCTTCACGAAGAAGTCCGAGTTCGTGGACGCCGCGACGGTGTTCACGAAGTGGTGCAACGAGTTGGGCGGTGTCAACGGCCGCGAGCTCGTCGCCACGACCCGGGACTCGAAGCTGACCGAGGTGCCGCAGCGGATGCTGGAGGCCTGCCGCGAGGACTTCGCGCTCGTCGGCGGCGGCGCCGCCCTGGACGCACTGGGTGTCCGGGAACGGCTCACGTGTCTGCTGCCGTCGTTCCCGGCCCAGGTCAGCATGGCGGGCAACTACGGTTCGGACCTGCAGGTCGCGAGCCTCGGCGGCGCCTCGTACAGCCGGTACGCCGGCTTCTACCACTGGCTGCTGAAGGACTCCTACCCCGACTCGGCCGGCGCGCTCGGCGTGATCTCCGGCGACTCCGCGATCACGAAGCTCCTCGCGGGCCAGACCAACGAGGTGCTGGCCGGCTCCGGCGGCACCGTCACCTACGAGGACCTCTACCCGGCGCAGGGCGTGGCGGACTGGACGCCCTACGCGCAGTCCATCAAGACCAAGGGCGTCAGGGGACTGGTGTTCCTCGGCGACTTCACCCAGCTCGCGAAGCTGGAGCAGGCGCTGACGAACATCGGCTACGCGCCGGACTGGATCGACGCGAACAGCAACGCCTACGGCCCCGCGTTCATCCAGCTCGCGGGCGCCGCCCTCGACTCGCAGAACAACGTCGCCGACGTGAGCGGTGTCTTCCCGCTGGAGAAGGCGGACGACAACCCGGCGACGAAACAGCTGGTGGACCTGTTCGCCAGGTACGCCCCGGACGCGGAGGTCACCCTGCCCGCGGTGCGCGCGTTCGCGGCGTGGCTGCTGTTCGCGAAGGCGGCGGGCTCCTGCGGCGACGACCTGACCCGCCGGTGCGTGTACGACGCGGCGACGAAGGAGACCGCGTGGACCGGCGGCGGACTGACCGCGCCTGCCGACATGTCCGAACAGGACGGTCCGATCGAGTGCTTCAACGTGGAGAAGGCCACCAAGGACGGTTGGGAGCCCGCGGACTTCGAGCCCGACAAGGGCGCCTACCGGTGTGACGCGCCCGTGTACAGGTACCAGGGCCAGTACCCCCGGCCCGTGACGCTGGCCGACGTGGGTAAGAGCATGAACGACGTCAAGTGATGGAACTGTTCCTCACCTTCGGGATCGTCGGTCTGTCCACCGCCGCCGTCTACGCGGTCATCGGCAGCGGGCTGGTCCTGACCTACACCACCACGGGTGTGTTCAACTTCGGGCACGGCGCGGCGGGGATGCTCGCGGCCTTCACCTACTGGCAGCTGACCGTCGGCTGGGGCTGGCCGGTGCCGCCGGCGCTCGTGGTGGTGCTGGGGGTGCTCGCGCCCGCGTTCGGCCTGTTCGTGGAGCGCGTGGTGCTGCGGCCGGTCCAGGACCTCGGCGAGGCCGAACGGCTCGTGATGACCGTGGCGCTGCTGAGCGGGTCGATCGCGCTGGCCCGCTGGGTGTGGGACCCGAACGAGCCCCGGCCGCTGCCCGCGTTCTTCGCCGACCGGCCGCCGCTGCGGATCGGGCCGGCCGTGGTCACCTGGCACCAGGCGACCACGATGGTCGTAGCGGTGGTGGTCGCGGCCGGGCTGTGGGTGCTGCTGTACCGGACGCGACCCGGCGCGGAGATGCGGGCCACGGTGGACGACCGCGCGCTGGCCGGGCTGACCGGCGCCGACCCGTTGCGTGCCAACCGGTTCGCGTGGATCCTCGGCACCCAGCTCGCCGCGGTCGGCGGGATCCTCATCGCACCGACCGTCGCGCTCGACGCCTCGCAGCTGTCCCTGCTGATCGTGAGCGCCTACACCGCCGCCGTGTTCGGCAGGCTGCGCAGCCTGCCACTGACGTTCGTCGGCGCGGTCGTGGTCGGCTGCATGGAGAGCTACCTGACCGGTTACCTGCCGCAGAACCCGTACCTGCCCGGGCTGCGGCTGGCCGCGCCCGCGCTCCTGCTCATCCTCGCGCTGCTGGTCTTCCCGCACGGCAGGCTCCGGGGACGGGACCGCAGGCTCGTCAGGGTCCCGCTGCCGACGATGCGCGGCACCTGGGTGTTCGCCGGGGTCGTCGTGCTGTTCGGCATGGTGATGGCGACGGTGCTGGGGGAGGCCGACCTCATCACCTACGGCCCGATCTTCTCCCTCGGCGTGGTCGCACTGTCGTTCGTGCCGCTCGCCGGGTACGCGGGCCAGATCTCGTTGTGCCAGCTGAGCATGGCGGGCATCGGCGCGGTCGTGTGGGGCCACCTCGGCGCACACGGCAACCCGGCGGCGCTGCTGGGCGCGGTCGCGGTCGCGGGGCTGGTAGGGGCGCTGGTGGCGGTGCCCGCGCTGCGGCTGTCGGGGGTGTACCTGGCGCTGGGCACGGCCGCGTTCGCCGTCGTGCTGGACCGGTGGGTCTTCACCCTGCCCTCGTTCGACCTCTGGGGGATCCGGATCGCGCTGTTCGACCAGGGCTCGGTCGCGATGAACGGGCCGTGGCTGTTCGGGTGGCACCTCGACAGCGGGCAGGAGCTGATGGTGCTCGCCGCCCTGTGCCTCGCGCTCGCCTCCCTCGGGGTCGCGGCGCTGCGGCGGGGCCGGGCCGGGCGGCGGTTGATCGCGTTGCGGGACAGCGAGGCCGCCTACGCCACCCTCGGCGGCAAGCCGCTCACCGCCCGGGTCGCGGTGTTCGCCCTGTCGGCGGGCATCGCGGGTCTCGGCGGTGCCCTGTACGGGATGCAGCAGCGGTCGATCACCGCCGAGCAGTTCACGTTCGTTGCCGGGCTGCCGCTGTTCCTCGTCGCGGTGATCGGCGGGCTCGGCGCGGTCGGCACCGGCCTGTTCACCGGCACCGCCTACGTCTGGCCGCTGAACGCCCTGGTCGTCGTCGCGCCGTGGACGCAGAACCTCGTGGCCCTGCTGCCCAGCCTCGCAGGCATCGGACTCGGCCGGGACCCGGACGGGATCGTGACGCGGTTCCGCCGCCAGTGGGCGCCGCTGGGCCGCGACCGTGCCGCGCTGACCGCGCTCGCCGCCGGGCTCGCCGCGCTGTGGCTGCTGCGGCTGACCGACGTCATCGGCGGGTGGGCGCTGTTCCTCGGCGCACTGGCCCTCGCGCTCGTGACACGGGCCTGGGCGGACGCACGGGGCCGCGCCGAACCGGAGGTCCCGGTCGAGTGGTGGGGCGTGCGGCGGCCGTGGCAGGCCCGCGACGAGGAGGTGATGGACCGTGTCATCGCTGGCGGTTAGCGGGCTGACGGTCACCTTCGGCCGCGACCGGGCCCTCGACGACGTCGCGCTGAGCGCCGAACCCGGCACGGTCACCGGCCTCATCGGACCCAACGGCGCGGGCAAGAGCACCCTGTTCGACGTCGTCTCCGGGCTGCGCAGACCGGTGGCGGGCCGGGTGCGCCTTGACGGGCACGACATCACCCGCCTCGGCCCGGCACGCCGGTCGCGCCGCGGCCTCGGCCGGACCTTCCAGCGCCTCGAGCTGTTCGGCCGGCTCAGCGTCCGCGACAACCTCCTCGTCGCCGCCGAGCTCGGCCCCCACCGCGCGCACGCGGCCCGCACCGCCTCCGACCTCCTCGACCGGCTCGGCATCGCCCACCTCGCCGACCACGCCGCCGACGCCCTGCCCACCGGGCTCGCCCGCCTCGTCGAGGTGGGCCGCGCCCTCGCCGTCCGCCCGACGGTCCTCCTGCTCGACGAGCCCGCCGCAGGCCAGGACACCGCCGAGACCGGGCGGTTCGCCGCCCTGCTGCGGTCGGTCGCCGCCGACGGCACGGCCGTCGTGCTCGTCGAACACGACATGTCGCTGGTGATGGCCGTCTGCGACGTGGTGCACGTCCTCGACCTCGGCAGGATCATCGCCGTGGGCCCGCCGGAGGCCGTCCGGCACGACAAGGCCGTCGTGGCCGCCTACCTCGGCACCCCGCCCGCCCCCGACCGCACTGAAGGACGCCTTCCTGACGCTGGGCGCACTGAAGGCGTCCTTCAGTACCGGGAGGGCGCATGAGGCCGCTGCTCGAACTGGTCGACGTGCACGCGGCCTACGACCGCATCACCGTCCTGCACGGCGTCGACCTCACCGTCGCCGCCCGCGAGGTGGTCGCCCTGCTCGGCCCCAACGGCGCCGGCAAGACCACCACGCTGCGCGTCGCCGCGGGCACCCACCCGCCGCGGTCCGGCCGACTGCTGCTCGGCGGCCACGACGTCACCGGTGCCGCGCCACGCGACCTCGCGCGGGCAGGCGTCTGCCTCGTCCCCGAGGGCCGCGGTGTCTTTCCCAACCTGACCGTCCGCGACAACCTCCTGATGATGACCTTCGCGGGCCGGGACCGCGACGAGGTCGAGACCATCGCCTACACACGTTTCCCGGTCCTCGCCAGGCGTGCGGCGCAGCAGGCGGGCACGCTGTCCGGCGGCGAGCAGCAGATGCTGGCGCTCGCCAGGGGTCTCGCCACCGACCCGGCCGTGCTGCTGCTGGACGAGCTGTCGATGGGACTCGCGCCCCGGGTCGTCGCCGAGCTGTACGACCAGGTGGCCGAGATCGCCCGGCAGGGACCGGCCGTCCTGGTCGTCGAGCAGTTCGCCACCGCCGTCCTGGGCATCGCCGACCGCGTCACCGTCCTCGTCCGGGGCCGGGTCGAGCACGACGGCCGCCCCGACGACGGACTGCGCACCGAACTGGCCGGGCTCTACCTAGGGAGTTCCACATGACCACCACCGAGACCCGCGCGGACCGGTTCGTCCGCGAGCTGGCCGAGCTGAAGATCCCCGACCCGGCCGCAGGACGGTCCGCGCTCTGGTTACGCGTGGGCGCCACGCTCATGGTGCTGGGCCTCGTGCTGGCCGGGTCCGCCTACCTCATGACCCACAGCACGTCCGACCCGCTCGCCCAGCGTGACGCCCTCGCACTCGGCCTCGGCGGGATCGCCTGCTGCGTCGTCGGGTCGGCGTTGTTCCTGCGGTACTCGCTGACCGGCTTCCTCCGGTTCTGGATGGCCCGCCAGTCCTACGACATCGCCGCGCTCGCCGACCGGGTGCGGGAAGGGAGCGACCATGCGCCCCGGTGACCAGCTCGCCAGCACCGCCTGCAGCACACGGGTGCTCGTCATCCGCGCCAACGTCGACAGCCAGGTGGTGGTCGCGTGCGGCGGCAAACCCATGGTGCCCGCGGTCGGGGCGGCGAGCGGGCCCGACGGCGCGCTGCCCGGCACGCTCGTCGGCAAGCGGTACGTGGACGGGACCGGCTCGCTCGAACTGCTCTGCACCGCCTCCGGTGGGGGCTCGCTGACCTGCGACGGCGTGCCGATGGCCGTGAAGGCCCCCAAGCCGTTGCCGGCATCCGACTGAAGGAGAGGGAAACGCAATGCACCGCGACGACATGATCCTGATCAGCGTCGACGACCACATCATCGAGCCACCCGACATGTTCGTGAACCACCTGCCGAAGAAGTACCGGGACGACGCTCCACAGCTGGTGCACCGCGACGACGGCACCGACGTCTGGACCTTCCGCGACCGGGTCATCCCGAACGCGGCGCTGAACGCCGTTGCCGGGCGCCCCAAGGAGGAGTACGGCATGGAGCCGCAGGGTCTCGACGAGATCCGGCCCGGCTGCTACGACGTGAACGAGCGGGTCAAGGACATGGACGCGGGCGGCATCCTCGCGTCGATGTGCTTCCCGTCGTTCCCCGGGTTCGCCGCGCGCCTGTTCGCCACCGAGGACTCGGACTTCTCCCTCGCGCTCGTCCAGGCCTACAACGACTGGCACATCGACGAGTGGTGCGGCGCCCACCCCGGCCGGTTCATCCCCATGGCGCTGCCCGCGATCTGGGACGCCGAGCTGTGCGCAGCGGAGGTCCGCCGCGTCGCCGCGAAGGGCTGCCACTCCCTGACGTTCACCGAGAACCCGGCCGCGCTGGGCTACCCGAGCTTCCACAGCGAGTACTGGAACCCGCTGTGGAAGGCCCTGTGCGACACCGACACGGTCATGTCCGTCCACATCGGATCGTCGGGGAGGCTGTCGATCCCCGCGGTCGACTCGCCGCCGGACGTGATGATCACGTTGCAGCCCATGAACATCGTGCAGGCCGCGGCGGACCTGCTGTGGTCGAGGCCGGTCAAGGACCACCCGGACCTCAAGATCGCGCTGTCCGAGGGCGGCACCGGCTGGATCCCCTACTTCCTGGAGCGGGTGGACCGGACCTTCGAGATGCACGCGACCTGGACGCTGCAGGACTTCGGCGGCAAGCTGCCCAGTGAGGTGTTCCGCGACCACTTCCTGACCTGCTTCATCTCCGACCCGCTCGGCGTGCGGCTGCGTCACGACATCGGCATCGACAACATCTGCTGGGAGGCCGACTACCCGCACAGCGACTCGATGTGGCCCGGCGCGCCGGAGGAGTTGCACGAGGTGATCGAGCGCTACGAGGTGCCCGACTCCGACACCGACAAGATGACCCACGAGAACGCGATGCGCTGGTACTCCTTCGACCCGTTCGGGCACCTCCCGCGCGAGCAGGCGACGGTCGGCGCGCTGCGGCGGCGGTCGGCGGGCCACGACGTGAGCATCCAGCCACGCAGCCACCAGGTGCTCACGCCGTCGGAGAAGCTCGAGGGCTACCGGCAGCGCGCCCGCGCGGCCACGGCCGCGGGCATGACCTCGTGACCATCACCGCGGCCCCCGGCGCACTGAAGGACGCCTTCATAACACCCGGCGCACTGAAGGACGCCTTCAGTGCGTTCGGGGCGGGGCGGGGGTGACGTGGACTTCGCGCTGACCGAGGACCAGGAGCTGATCCGCGCGGCGGTCGCGGGGCTCGCGAGGAAGTTCGACGACGCGTACTGGATGGACAAGGACCTGTCGCACACCTTCCCCACCGAGTTCTACGACGCGATCGCCAGGGGCGGCTGGCTGGGCATCACCGTGCCCGAGCGGTACGGCGGGCACGGGCTCGGCATCACCGAGGCCACGATCCTGCTGGAGGAGGTGGCGCGTGCCGGCGGCGGGATGAACGCCGCCAGCGCGATCCACCTGTCGATCTTCGGCATGCAGCCGGTGGTGGTGCACGGGTCCGAGCAGCTCAAGGCCCGGACCCTGCCCCGGATCGCGACCGGCGACCTGCACGTGTGCTTCGGCGTGACCGAGCCGGGTGCGGGTCTGGACACCTCCCGCATCACCACCTCCGCCCGCCGCGAGGGCGACCACTACGTCGTCGACGGCCGCAAGGTGTGGATCTCCAAGGCGGGCGAGTCGGAGAAGATCCTGCTGCTGACCCGGACCACGCCGCGCGACGAGGCGGCCCGTCCGACCGACGGGATGACCCTCCTGCTCGCCGACCTCGACCCGTCCCACGTGGACATCCGGCCCATTCCCAAGATGGGCCGCAACGCCGTGGCGTCCAACGAGGTGTTCATCGACGGCCTGCGCGTGCCGGTGACCGACCGGGTCGGCGAGGAGGGCGAGGGGTTCCGCTACCTGCTCGACGGGCTCAACCCGGAGCGGATGCTCATCGCGGCCGAGGCGCTCGGCATCGGCCGCGTGGCCCTGGAGCGGGCCGTGCGGTACGGGAACGAGCGCGAGGTGTTCGGCAGGCCCATCGGCATGAACCAGGGCCTGCAGTTCCCCCTCGCCGACTCGCTCGCGAGGCTCGACGCGGCGGAGCTGGTGCTGCGCAGGGCGACCTGGCTGTACGACAACGGGAAGCCGTGCGGGCGTGAGGCGAACACGGCCAAGTACCTGTGCGCGGACGCGGGTTTCACGGCGGCCGACCGGGCACTGCAGACCCACGGCGGCATGGGTTACGCCGAGGAATACGCCGTGGCCCGCTACTTCCGCGAGGCGCGCCTCATGAAGATCGCGCCGGTCAGCCAGGAGATGGTGCTCAACTACCTGGGCTCCCACGTGCTCGGCCTGCCGAGGAGCTACTGATGGCCGTGCGCACCGACGACTCCGTGCCCGGCCCGCTGGCGGGGGTCACGGTCGTCGGCCTGGAACAGGCGGTGTCCGCGCCGATGTGCACCCGCACGCTCGGCGACCTCGGCGCGCGGGTGATCAAGGTGGAGCACCCGCGCGGCGGCGACTTCGCCCGCCACTACGACGACGTGGTCCACGGGCTCGGCGCGCACTTCGTGTGGGTCAACCGAGGCAAGGAGTCCGTGGCACTCGACCTGAAGACCGACGCGGGAACGGCCGCGTTGCACCGGCTGCTCGACCGCGCGGACGTCCTGGTGTCCAACCTCGCGCCGGGTGCGACGACCGCGCTCGGCATCGCGCCGGACGACCTCGCCGCGAGCCACCCCGACCTGATCGCGGTGGAGATCGACGGCTACGGGCGCGGCGGCCCGCTGTCCCACAAACGCGCCTACGACCTGCTCGTGCAGGCTGAGTCGGGGGCGTGCGCGGTGACCGGCCTGCCCGGCGCGCCCGCCAAGCCGGGGCCGCCGATCGCCGACGTGTGCGCCGGCCTCTACGCGGCGCTGTCGGTCGTGGCCCTGCTCGGTGCGCGCCGCGGGGGCGGCCGGGTCGCGGTGAGCCTGTTCGACACGATGACCGAGCTGATGGGCTACCCGCTCACGTTCACCCGGCACACCGGCGTCGACCAGGAGCCGGCGGGCATGGGGTCGCCCGCCGTCGCCCCCTACGGCGCCTACCGCACGGCCGACGGCGCGACGGTCGTGCTCGGCACCACCAACGACCGCGAGTGGCAGCGCCTCGCGCGGGACCTCCTCGACCGCCGGGACCTGGCCGAGGACCCCCGTTTCCGCACCAACGCGGGCCGCGTCGGGCACCGCGCCGTGCTCGACGCGGTGCTCGGCGAGTGGTGCGCACGCCACGACCTCGGGGCCGTGCAGGAGAAGGCGGACGCCGCCGGGATCGGCAACTCCCGGCTGAACGGGCCCGGTGAGGTGGTCGCGCACCCGCACCTCGCGGCTCGGGACCGCTGGCGCACGGTCGACACCCCCGGCGGCCCCGTCCAGGCCCTACTGCCGCCACCGGTGATCGCCGGCTACGAGCCACCGATGGGCCCGGTGCCCGCCCTCGGCGAGCACACCGGGGCCGTCCTCGCCGAGTTGGGACTGGACGCCGAGGAGATCGAGATGCCGCGAGTGCCGTCATGACCCGCGACGCGGTGGTCGTCGAGGCCGTCCGCACCCCGGTCGGCAGGCGGGGCGGCGGGCTGTCCGGCGTGCACGCCGCGGACCTGTCCGCGCACGTGCTGACCGCGCTCGTCGAACGGGCAGGCATCGACCCGGTGGTCATCGACGACGTCGTCTGGGGGTGCGTGTCGCAGGTCGGCGACCAGCCCAGCAACATCGGCCGCTACGCCGTGCTCGCCGCGGGCTGGCCGGAGAGCATCCCGGGGACGACGGTCAACCGCGCGTGCGGGTCGAGCCAGCAGGCGCTGGACTTCGCCGCGCAGGCGGTGCTGTCCGGGCAGCAGGACGTCGTCGTGGCCGGTGGTGTCGAGGTCATGAGCCGGGTCCCGCTCGGCGCGACCGGCACGCCCTACGGACCGTCGGTGCTGCGGCGCTACGACGGCTTCTCGTTCGACCAGGGCCTCTCGGCCGAGAGGATCGCGAGGAAGTGGGGGCTCTCCCGCGCCCGGCTCGACGAGTACGCCGCCCGGTCGCACCGGCGCGCCGCGGCGGCCCAGGACGCGGGCGCGTTCGACGGACAGCTCGTGCCCGTCCACGCGGACGGCGTGACGGTCCGCGCCGACGAGGGCGTGCGCCGCGACACCTCCGTCGAGGTGCTCGCCGGGCTCCGGCCGTCCTTCGCGGCCGACGGGGTGATCCACGCGCGCAACGCGTCGCAGATCTGCGACGGCGCGGCCGCGCTCCTGGTGACCACGTCCGACCGGGCGAGGGAGCTGGGCCTGACCCCGCTCGTGCGGTACCGGGCAGGCGTGGTCGTCGGCTCCGATCCCGTGCTGATGCTCACCGGCCCCATCCCCGCGACCGGGGAGGTCCTGCGCAGGGCCGACCTGAGCCTCGCCGAGATCGGGGTGTTCGAGGTCGACGAGGCGTTCGCCCCGGTGCCGCTGGCGTGGCTCGCCGAGACCGGCGTCAACCCCCACCGGGTGAACCCGCTCGGCGGCGCGATCGCCCTCGGACACCCGCGTGGCGCGTCCGGCGCGGTCCTGATGACCCGCATGATCCACCACATGCTGGCGGGCGGGATCCTGTACGGCCTGCAGACCATGTGCGAGGGCGGCGGCACCGCCAACGCCACGGTCGTCGAGCTGGTGGCGTGACGTGCGCCGCGACGTCTTCACCGCCGACCACGAGTCGTTCCGCGAGTTCGTCAGGGACCTCGTGGCCAAGGAGGTCGTGCCGCACTACGCGGACTGGGAGGACGCGGGCGTGCTGCCCCGCGACCTGTTCACCCGGCTCGGTTCGCTCGGGGTGCTGGGCATGGCGATCCCCGAGGAGTACGGGGGAGCGGGCCTGTGCGACTACCGCTACAACGTGGTACTGCAGGAGGAGGCGGCCCGGGCCTGCGTCACCCTCGGCACGGTCCGCACCCAGCTCGACGTGATCCTCCCGTACTTCCTCGCCTACGCCGACGAGGCGCAGCGGGAGCGCTGGTTCCCCGGGCTCGCGAACGGCGGGCTGCTGACCGCGATCGCCATGACCGAGCCGGGCACGGGCTCGGACCTGGCCGGCATCCGCACCACGGCGGTCCGCGACGGCGACGACTACGTCCTCAACGGGGCCAAGACGTTCATCACGGGCGGCCTGCTCGCCGACCTCGTCGTCGTGGTGGCGAGGACGTCGACCGACCCCGGGGACCGCCGCGCGGGGCTCACGCTGCTCGTCGTCGAGGACGGCATGCCCGGGTTCACCCGCGGCCGGGTCCTGCCGAAGATGGGCATCAAGGTGCAGGACACCGTCGAGCTGTCCTTCGCCGACGTCCGGGTGCCGGTCGCGAACCGGCTGGGCGAGGAGGGTGCCGCGTTCGGCTACCTCGGCCACAACCTGCCGCAGGAACGGCTGACGGTCGCCGTCGGTTCGGTCGCGCAGGCCAGGGCGGCGCTGGCCGCGACCATCGCCTACGTCAGGGAGCGCACGGCGTTCGGCACGCCGGTCGCGTCGTTCCAGAACACCAAGTTCGAGCTGGCCTCCGTGGACACCGAGGTCGAGGCCGCCCAGGTCATGCTCGACCACGCGGTGCTGGAGCTGGTCGCCGGCAGGCTCTCCGCCGCCGACGCGGCCAGGGTCAAGCTGTTCTGCACCGAGGTGCAGGCCAGGGCCGTCGACCGCTGCCTGCAGCTGTTCGGCGGCTACGGCTACATCACCGAGTACCCGATCGCCCGGCTCTACGCCGACGCGCGGATCACCCGCATCTACGCGGGCACGAGCGAGGTGATGAAGGTGATCATCGCGAAGTCGCTCGGCCTGTGAGCGCAACCCCGTGTCCAACGAAACAGTTCGAGGAGTGGTGTTGATGGCGAAGGACTACGAGGCGCTCGACTTCTTCCGGGACGAGGGACTCGTCGACGATCCGTACCCGTACTTC
The DNA here is from genome assembly GCF_004364325.1 of Actinophytocola oryzae. GTDB lineage: Bacteria > Actinomycetota > Actinomycetes > Mycobacteriales > Pseudonocardiaceae > Actinophytocola > Actinophytocola oryzae. Next base: position 310,722 of record NZ_SOCP01000007.1, read on the forward strand.
GAGGCCATGCGCGGCCGGTGCCCGGTGCACCGCGAACCCCACCACGACGTGATGATGGTGACCGGGTACGACGAGGCGCTCGCCGTGTACAACGACACCGACACCTACTCGTCGTGCGTCTCGGTGACCGGCCCCTTCCCGGGCTTCCCCGTCCCGCTGGAGGGCGACGACGTGAGCGCGCTGATCGAGGAGCACCGGGACAAGCTGCCGATGTCCGACCAGCTGCCGACGCTCGACCCGCCCACCCACACCGACCACCGGGCGCTGCTGATGCGGCTGATCACCCCGAAGCGGCTCAAGGAGAACGAGGCGTCGATGTGGCGGCTCGCGGACGGGCTGCTGGACGAGTTCCTCGCGGGGGAGCGGGGCGAGTTCATCGGCGGGTTCGCCGCGCCGTTCACCCGGGTCGTCATCGCCGACCTGCTGGGCGTGCCAGACGAGGACCACGAGGACTTCGCCGACGCCCTGCAGGGCAGGCCGCGGTCCGGCAACACCGTCGGGAACACCGGCTCGGAGACACTGGCGCACTCGCCGCTCGAGTTCCTGTACGACCGGTTCAGCCGCTACATCACCGACCGGCGCCGCGAGCCGCGCGAGGACGTCCTCACGAGCCTTGCCAGGGCGACGTTCCCCGACGGCTCGACACCGGAGGTGATGGACGTCGTCCGGGTCGCCGCGAACCTGTTCTCGGCGGGGCAGGAGACCACGGTCCGGCTCCTCGGCTCGGCGATGGTGCTGCTCGGCGACGACCCCGAGCTGCAGCGGCAGCTGCGTGCCGAACGCGACCGGGTGCCGAACTTCATCGAGGAGACGCTGCGGATCGAAAGCCCCATCAAGGGAGACTTCCGGCTGGCGAAGAAACCGACGACGCTGGGAGGGGTGGCGGTCCCGGCAGGCACGACGCTGATGGTGGTGAACGCGGCGGTCAACCGCGACCCGCGGCAGTTCACCGAGCCGGCGACGTTCGACCTGGGGCGCGCCAACGCGCGGCGGCACGTGTCGTTCGGCCGAGGCGTCCACTCCTGCCCCGGCGCGCCGCTGGCGAGGGCCGAGGCACGGGTGGCGATCGAACGCCTCCTCGACCGGACGGCCGACATCCGCCTCTCGGCGGCGGCCCACGGCCCGGCGGGCGCACGCCGGTTCGACTACGTGCCGACGTTCATCCTCCGCGGGGTGACCTCCCTCGAGCTGGAGTGGACACACGCGGAGGGCACGACACGATGAGGGCCCACGTCGACGACGACCGCTGCAAGGGCCACGGGGTCTGCTGGTCGCTGTGCCAGGAGGTCTTCGACCTGACCGACGACGGTTACGCCGTGGTGCTGGTCGCCGAGGTGCCGGAGGAGTTCGAGGAAGCGGTCGCCACGGCCGTCTCCGGCTGCCCGGAACAGGCCATCACAGCGCACTGAAGGACGCCTTCCTAACGCTGGCCGTACTGAAGGACGCCTTCGTAACGCTGGCCGTACTGAAGGACGCCTTCGTAACGCTGGGCGTACTGAAGGCGTCCTTCAGTACGTTCCAGTTGTCCACAGGTGCCGGTCGGTGATTTGAGTCCGGGGGCCGCGCGGCCGATTGTGGGTTCGTGCGTGGAATCGATGTACTGGAACTGCGGCGGCACAGCCGGCACGGCGCGATCAGGGTGGCCGAGCTGGAGCGGCTCGGTGTGCCGCCGCCGACGGCGTACCGACGGTGCAGGCCGGGTGGGCCGTGGCAGCGACCGCTGCCGGGAATCGTCATCCTCGGGGACGCGCCGCCGTCCCGGCGGCAGCTGGTGGAGGCGGCGCTTCTGTACGCCGGTCCGCAAGCCGTGGTCACCGGACTGGAAGCGTGTCACCGCCACGGGCTGCGGGCCGCGTCCGGCGCGGAGACCGTGCACGTGCTCGTGCCGCACGATCGGAAGGTCAAGAGCAGCGACTATCTCATCGTCGAACGCACGATCCGGCTTCCCACGGCCGTGCCGCGCGACGGTGTGCCGCTGGCCCCGAGGGCAAGGGCGGTGCTCGATGCCTGCCGCCGGCTTCGCGCACTCGATCCGTGCCGTGCGTTGATCGCGGAGGCGGTACAGTGCGGGCAGGTGTCGCCGGTGGAACTCGAACGCGAGCTCGCGTTCGGCAGTCAGCGTGGTACCTCGGTACCTCGTGAGGTCCTGCGTGACGTACTGCACGGCGCGCACTCCGTGGCCGAGCTCGACGGAATCCAGGTGTGGAGGCGGACCGGCCTGCCTTCGCTGGCATGGAACGTCGACCTCTACGACCAGAACGGCCAGTTCGTTGCCCGGCCTGACGGCTGGTGTGAGGAGGTCGGACTGGCCTGGGAGATCGACTCGTACGAGTACCACTTCGAGCGCGACGACTACGCGCGAACGCTCAAACGCAACGCGCGGTACGCGGCAGCCGGCGTCGTGCTGGTCCAGACGTTGCCGAACCGGCTTCGGACCGAGCCCGACGCCGTGGTGGCCGAGTTGCTGGCCGCGTACCGGGCAGCGGCAAACCGCCCCCGCCCCCGACTGACGCCCCGCGCCGCCGCCTCCTGAACCGCACTGAAGGACGCCTTCGTAACGCCCAGCGTTACGAAGGCGTCCTTCAGTGCACCAAGGTAGGGCGCTTGACGACGACCCAGGGCGAGAATACGCTTCTCATCAACGGAGAGCTACATTACCGCCCCGGTGGAGGACGGACCATGCCGCATTTCGCGAAGCCCCCAGAGGGTTCCTGGACCGAGCACCTGAAGATCGACACCGGGCCGGTCTCCTACGCGGACTCGATCTCACCGGAGCACTACGAGCTGGAGCGGGACGCGATCTTCCGGCGGACGTGGCTCAACGTGGGACGGGTCGAGCAGCTGCCCAAGGCGGGGTCGTACTTCACCAGGGAGCTGGACGCGGCGCGGACGTCGGTCATCGTGGTGCGCAACCTCGCCGGTGACGTGCGTGCGTTCCACAACGTGTGCCGCCACCGGGGGAACAAGCTGGTGTGGAACGAGTTCCCGCGCGAGGAGACCAGCGGGTTCTGCCGCCAGTTCACCTGCAAGTACCACGCCTGGCGCTACAACCTCGACGGTGAGCTGACCTTCGTCCAGCAGGAGTCGGAGTTCTTCGACCTCGACAAGGCCGACTACGGCCTGGTCGCGGTCCGGGCCGAGGTGTGGGAGGGGTTCATCTTCGTCAACCTCGACGCCGACGCCAAGCCCCTGCGCGACTACCTCGGCAGGTTCGGCGCGGGCCTCGAGGGCTACCCGTTCCACGAGCTGACGCAGGTCCACAGGTACCGCGCGGAGATCGGCTCGAACTGGAAGCTGTTCATCGACGCGTTCGCCGAGTTCTACCACGCGCCGATCCTGCACTCGGGACAGTACATGCCCGACGAGGCCCGCAAGATCCAGAAGTACGGCTACGAGGCGCTCGCCTACGACGTCGACGGCCCGCACGGCCTGGTCTCGTCCTGGGGCGGCATCGCGCCGCCGCACGACCGGAAGATGGTCAAACCGATCGAACGGGTGCTGCGCAGCGGGCTCTTCGGCCCGTGGGACGCCCCGGACATCGGCATCGACGAGCTGCCGCCGAGCGTCAACATGACCCGCAACCCGTTGTGGGGCATGGACTCCTTCGTGTTCTTCCCGAACTTCATGCTGCTGATCTGGAAGCCGAACTGGGTGCTGACCTACCACTACTGGCCGACCTCGTACAACACGCACATCTTCGAGGGCACGGCCTACTTCGTCCCGCCGCGCAACGCCTTCCAGCGCCTGCAGCAGGAGCTGGCAGCGGTCTCGTTCAAGGAGTACGGCCTCCAGGACGGCAACACCCTCGAGGCGACGCAGACCATGCTGGAGTCGGGCACGGTCACGGACTTCCCGCTCAACGACCAGGAGGTCCTGCTGCGCCACCTGCACCGGACCGCGCTGCGCTACGTGCACGAGCACAAGCAGGCCACCACCCGCGTCCAGCAGACCGTCTAGGAGACCACGCAATGCCTGTCCTGCCACCAGACTTCGCCGACCTGGAGCCGTTCGCGGACTGGGCGGTCCCCTCCGAGCGCGCCCGCTACGCCAAGCGGATCGCCAGCAGCATGGACGAGCTGCAGGCCTTCTACGACGTCGCGTTCCCGTGTCTGGAGTCCGCCACCGGCTACCTCGAACAACTCCGCCTCGAGGACATGGCCGAGGACGAGAAGCGGTTGCTGTGGCTGTTCTGCGCACTCGTGACCGTCGCCTTCGCGATCGAGGCGTGGCGCCAGCCCAGAGTGCCGGACAGCGGCGCCTCCAGCATCGACGCGGTGGTCGAACCCGCGATCTGAAAAGGGTCCCGTTTCGTTCGGGTACGCCTCTTGTCACGACGGGGAAACCAACCTAACGTGGGTTCAGTAGGTTGTTCCTAGGAGGCATCGGTGCCCCAACAGCGGCCGTACGCGTCCCTCTTCGCCAAAGGGGAGGACCGCAAGCAGCGCATCCTGGCGGTCGCGCAGCGCCTGCTGACCAAGAACGGTTGGCGTGCCACCACACTCGGGCAGATCGCCAGGGAGGCGGGGGTCACCCCGGCCGGTCTGCTGCACCACTTCGAGTCGAAGGAACAGCTGCTGCACGCGGTGCTCGAGGCCCGCGACGCCGACGACGACGCCAACGCGAACATGTCCGGCGACATCCTGGAGGAGATCCGGAACGCCGCGGAACGGTTCACCCGGTCGCCACACCTGATCGGGATGTTCGCCGTGATCCTGGTCGAGAACCTCGATCCCGAGGCGACGCTGCACAAACGCCTCCTGCACCGGTACCGCACGGCTACCGGCGTCGTCGCGGACGGGATCCGCCGAGGGCAACGCGAGGGCCGGTACCGGCCCGACCTGGATCCGGACCTCAAGGCCGCGGAGGTCGTCGCCTTTCTGAACGGGATGGAGACATCATGGCTGCTCGATCCATCGATTCCGTTGACCGAGGTGTTCTCGGAATACACGAGATCTCTCGCCGTCCAGCTGGCCGTGCCGGAGAGCTCCTGAAGCCGCGCCTGGTCGTCGTCGCGCCGGGCGCGGCCGACGCGGTGCGGTGGGCGGGCGGCTGGCTGTTCGACCAGGTGATGGCAGGCTGGGAGGCCGTCGTCCTCACGGCGGACGGCACCGACCCGCGGCCACTGCGGATCCTGGGCGCGCGCCCGCTCGACCTGGCGACCGACCTCGCCACGTCACTGCGGCCGCCCGGCCCGCAGGCCCTCGCCGTGGACGCCCGGTTCTGCGAGTCGGACGAGCGGGTCCGAGCGCTGGTGCTGTCCACTCTGGACAGTAGGACGGCCGAGGTGCGGCTGTGGGGCGACCACTGGCCCGCCGGTCTCGACGACACGGCGGGCACACCGCGACAGCACCGCCTGAGCGTGGCCGCCCAGGCGTTCAAGGCACAGGCCATGACCGCCGCCGTGGCCGGCGCGAGCACCGGCGCCGACACCGAGGTGTTCCACGGCGTGCGCCACCACGCGAGAACCACCCTGGTCTCGGTCGGCCCGCACTGAAGGACGCCTTCGTAACGCTGGGCGTTACGAAGGCGTCCTTCAGTGCATCGGGCGGCGGGCCGGGGCTCGGGGCGGTCAGCGCGTGACGTCCAGGACCACCTTGCCGATCGCGTGGCCGTCCGCGACGTGGCGCAGTGCGGCGGCGGCCTCGTCGAGCGGGAACGTCGCGCCGATGTGGGGCACCACGCGGCCGGTGGCCAGCAGGTCGAACAGCTCTGCCTCGGTACGCAGGAACTCCGCGTGCCCGTCCCGTGCGAGGTCCTGCAGCTGGAGGCCGCGGATCTGCACCCCCTTGACGAGCACCAGGTTGAGCGGGATGCGCGGGATGACACCGGACGCGTAGCCGATGGTCACGAACCGGCCGCCGCGGCGCAGTGACCGCAGCGCGGGTTCGGACAGGTCACCGCCGACGGGGTCGAGCACGGCGTCCGCGCCGCCCGGCAGCGCCGCCCGCAACGCCTGCCGCAGGTCGCCCGCGCGGTGGTCGACGAGCGTGGTGGCCCCGTAGGACGCGGCGACGTCGAGCTTGGCCGTCGACGAGGCCACGGCGGTCACCGAGGCGCCGAGCAGGACCCCGAGCTGCACCGCGGCGAGACCGACCCCGCCGCCCGCGCCGAGCACGACCAGCGCCTCGCCCGGCTCGACCCGGGCCACCGAGCGCAGCGCGTGGAAGGCGGTGCGGTGCGCGACGCCGAACGCGGCGGCCAGCTTCTCGTCCACCCCGGCCGGGATCCGCGTGACCGACGCCGCGGCGGCGACCGCCTCCTGCGCGAACGCGCCGAACAGGCCCGTGCGGATCACCCGGTCGCCGACGGCGAGACCGTCCACGCCGTCGCCGACCTCCGCCACCACCCCGGCGAGCTCGCTGCCCGGCACGAACGGCGCGGGCACGCGCACCTGGTACTCGTCGGCGACCAGCAGCACGTCGGGGAAGTTCACCGCCGCGGCGCCGACGTGGATCCGTACCTGCCCGTGGCCCAGGGGGAGCGGCGGGATGGTCTCGACCGCCACGACCTCCGGCGGCCCGTGCCTGCGGCACACCGCGGCGCGCACGTCGGTCACCGCCCGCGCCAGCGCGGCTCGCGTTTCTCGACGAACGCCGCCGCGCCCTCCCGTGCGTCCTCACTGGCGAACACCACCCGCTGCCACTCGCGCCCGCGTTCCCCGGCGCGCGCCGGGTCGGTGACGCCGAGCCGGACCAGCTCCTTGGTCGCGGCGAGCCCCAGCGGGGCGTTCCGCGCGATCCGCCCCGCGAACTCCAGCGCGGTGGCGAGGACCTGGTGGGACGCGGTGACGGCGTTCACGAGCCCCAGCTCGTACGCGCGGGTCGCGTCGACGAGGTCCCCGGTGAGCGTCATCTCCAGCGCGACGCCGAGCGGGACGCGCCTGCCGAGGTTGGTGCCGCCGCCCGCGGGGAACAGGCCGCGCCGCACCTCGGGGAAGCCGAACTTCGCGAGCTCGGCGGCGACGATCACGTCGCAGCCGAGCAGCAGCTCGAGACCGCCGCCGATGGCCGTGCCGTTGGCGGCGCCGACGAGCGGGACGGTGATCTCGCCCGCCAGCAGCCGGTAGTAGGCGGCGGTGGCGTCGCCGGCCTCGATGGTCTCGCCGTTCGCGAACGCGCGCAGGTCCATGCCCGCGCAGAACGCGCGGTCGCCGCTGCCCGTGACGACCACGGCGCGGACGTCCGGGTCGGCCTCCGCGGTGATCATCGCCGCGCCGAGCTGCGCGATCAGCCCTGGGGTGAGCGCGTTCCTGGCGTCGGGCCGGTTCAGTCGGAGGACGAGCACGGCGCCGTCGCGTTCGAGTACCAGCTCCTCGGTCGTGGCGGTCACGGCCGGTACCCGCTGGACTCGGCGAGCTCCGCGGCGGACCGCATCAGCTCCGGCACGATCGGCCCGAACGACAGCAGTTTCCTGTCGTTCCCGGCGCGCTGGAACCCCTGTTCCAGGACGATCGCGAGCTTCCACCGCGCGAGCACGACGTAGTAGTCGATGTCGTCGACCTGGCGCCCGGAGACCTCGGCGTAGTGGGCGAGGAGCCGGTCGCGTGAGGGCATCCCGTACAGGTCGACGTAGCTGGCGTCGGCCGCCGCGGGCGTGCCGGTGTCCTCGGGCCAGGACTGGAGCATCCAGGCGAGGTCGAGCTTGGGGTCGCCGACGGTGCCCATCTCCCAGTCCACGATGGCCGCGAGCCGGGCCGGTGTGCCGTGCTCGTACATCACGTTCGCGAACTGGTAGTCGCCGTGCATCAGGCCGGGCAGGTAGTCGAGCGGCCGGTGCGCGCGCAGCCATGCCGTCGCGACGTCCATCCCGTCCAGCTCGCGACCCTTGACGCGGTCGAAGAAGCCGGTCCAGCGATCCACCTGTCGCTCGTGGAAGCCGTCCGGGCGGCCGAGGTCGGTGAGGCCCCGCGCACGCCAGTCCACTCCGGACAGCAGGGCGATGCCTTCCACGAGCTGGTAGGCGAGTCCCGCCCGCGCGGCGAGGTCGGTGTCGTAGGGCGCGGGCCAGCCCTTGCGGTCCATCGGCGACCAGCCGTCGACGAAACCCATGAGGTAGAAGGGTCTGCCGAGGACCTCGGGGTCCGCGCAGAGCGCGACCGCCCTGGTGTGCGGGACGTCCGTGCCGTCCAAAGCCTCGATGATCCGCCACTCGCGGACCATGCCCTCGTCCCGGTTCGCGGGTGCACCTGGCGGCGGGATGCGCAGCACGCAGCGTTCGTCACCGCGCCGGATCTCGTAGATGTCGTTCTGCGTCCCACCGGACAGGAACCGGTGCTCGACCGGGGCGCCCGCGCCGGGCAGGCCGGCACCGTCCATCCAGGCCGCGAGCCGGTCGGTGTCGATCTTCGGGTCGATCGTGGCGGTCACAGGTTCCCCACTTCGAGTTCGAGGTGGTCGGCGAACTTCGCCCTGGCGGCGGCGCGTTTCTGGGGGAGCCACTCGCTCGGCCAGATGTCGTCGGTCGGGCGGTGGTCGCGGAGCACCTGTTTGGCGACGGTGACCTTGTGGACCTCGGTCGGGCCGTCGGCGAGACCCATGACGGCGGCGCCGTGGATCATCCGGAACAGCGGCAGCTCGTTCGTGACGCCGAGCGCGCCGTGCACCTGCATGGCGCGCCAGGCGATGTCGTGCAGCACGGTCGGCATCACGACCTTGGCCGTCGCGATGTCCTTGCGGACCCTCCGGTAGTCGTCGTACTTGTCGATCTTCCACGCGGTGTGCAGCACGAACAGCCGGAACTGGACGAGCTGCGCGTAGGAGTCGGCGATGTAGCCCTGGACGAACTGCTTGTCCGCGAGGCGGCTGCCCGCGGTCTCCCGGGACAGCGCGCGCTCGCACATCATGTCGAACGCCTTCTGCGCCAGGCCGATCGTCCGCATGGCGTGGTGGATGCGGCCGCCGCCGAGCCGGGTCTGCGCGACCGCGAACGCCCCGCCCTCCGCGCCGAGCAGCGCGTCGGCGGGCACCCGCACGCCCGCGTACCGGATCAGCGCGTGGCCGCCCTCGCCGGGCGGGTCGCCGAACAGCCCGACGTCACGCACGATCTCCACGCCCGGGGTGTCGGTGGGCACCAGGAACATCGACATGCCCTCGTAGGCGCTCACCTCCGGGTCGGTGACCGCCATGACGATCAGGAACGACGCCGTGCGCGCGTTGGAGGAGAAGAACTTCCAGCCGTCGATGACCCAGTCGTCGCCGTCGCGGGTGGCGCGGGTCGTGAACCGGGCCGGGTCGGCACCCGCCTGCGGCTCGGTCATCGAGTAGCTGGAGAAGATCTCGCCTGCGAGCAGCGGCGCCAGGTAGCGCTCCTTCTGCGCGGGCGTGCCGTAGTGCGCGATGATCTCGGCGTTGCCGGTGTCGGGTGCCTGGCAGCCGAACACGATCGGCGCCCACTGCGACCGGCCGAGGATCTCGTTGAGCAGGGCCAGCTTCAGCTGTCCGTGGCCCTGGCCGCCCAGCTCGGGCCCGAGGTGGGTCGCCCACAGCCCCTGGCGCCGGACCTCCTCCTTGAGCGGGTCGACGATCTTGCGCCGGGCCTCGTCGAGCGGCACGAACTGTTGGTCGGCGAACACCAGGTCCAGCGGCTCGACCTCGGCCCGCACGAACGCGTCGGCCCAGTCGAGCTTCGCCTGGTACTCGGGGTCGGTCTCGAAGTCCCACGCCATCGCAGCTCCTCTCGCTTTGTGAGAATACTGCTTTCATATCAGAGAATACAATTATCGCAGGTGGTCGAGCGGGACGTGGTTGGCCCAGCCCGAGTCCGGCCAGTTGAACCAGCCTGCCGACGCGTGGGTGCCGCCGTCGGGGTGCAGCGTGGTCCCGGTCAGGAACCCCGACAGGGCCGAGGCGAGGAAGACGACGCAGCCCGACACGTCGGTGACCCCGCCGACCCGTCCCATGGGGATGGCCGCACGCACGCCGACCGGGTCGGACAGGGCGTCGTCACCGGCCGACAGGGCCGCGAGCCGGGGCGTTGGCACGAAGTCCGGGGCGACGTTGTTGACGCGGATGCCGTTCGGGGCGACCTCGACGGCGAGCGTGCGGGCGAACTGCTCGACCGCCGCCTTGGCCGCCGCGTAGACGGCGAACCCCGGCGCCGCGCGGTGCGCCTCGATGGTCGTGATGTTGACGATGCTGCCGCCCGCGCGCATCCTCGGCACCGCGAGTGCGCAGGCGTGCAGGACGTGCAGGAGGTTGGTGCGCAGCAGTGCGTCCCAGCCCTTCGGCGTGGTGTCGAGGAACGGGGCGCGGAAGGTGCCGCCGACGACGTTGACGAGCGTGTCGAGCCTGCCCCACCGCTCCTCGGTGGCCTTGAACAGCGCGGCGAGCGCGTCCGGGTCGCGTGCGTCCCCGTGGTGGCGCAGGGAGTCGGTGTGGCGGAGGTCGTCGAGTGCTTCGCGGTCCCGGTCGATGATCGCGAGGCGCACGCCGTTAGCGGCCAGGTCGGTCGCGATGGCCCTGCCGAGCCCGCCCGCGCCGCCCGTGACCAGCGCGACCGTGCCCGCGAGCCCGCCGCGCTCCTCGAACCAGCCCATGGACGTTCCTCTCAGGACAGGTAGGTCGCACCGAAGCCGTCGAGGAACTCGAGCGTCGCGGCGGTCGTACCGGTGCCGCTGGACACGAGCGTCCACGTGACACCGGCCCCGGCCAGCTCGGCGAACGCCTCCCGGTGCCGGTCGGGGCTGTCGGTGTTCGCGCCGTGGTAGGAGAAGACGACGTCGAGGTGCCGCCCGGCCGACTCGCGCAGTGCGGTGATCGCGCCGGCCAGCTCCGCGACGCCGCCGAGCGCGGGTGTCCGCGCGGTGGCGCTCAGCTGTGGGCCGCCGCTCATGGGCATCCACCCCTGCGCGCGTTCGGCCGCGCGGGTGCGGGCCAGCCGCGAGTTGCCGCCGACCCAGATCGGGATGGGATCCTGCACCGGGCGGGGACGGGCGATGACGTCACGGGCGCTGAAGTGCCTGCCCCGGTAGGAGAAGGGTTCGCCGCGCCAGTGCAGGGGGAGCACGTCGAGCGCCTCGTCGAACAGGGCGTTGCGCTCGGCGAAGTCGACACCGAGGGCGTGGAACTCGCTCTTCTGGTACCCGGCGCCGAGCCCGACGACCACCCGGCCACCGGAGAGCAGGTCGAGCGTCGCGGCGGCCTTCGCGAGCAGGAACGGGTTGCGGTAGGGCGCGACCGCGAGATAGGTGAGCAGCCGCAGCCGTGTGGTGACCGCGGCGGCGTACCCGAGCGCGACGAACGGGTCGAGGGTCTGGTGGCCGCCCGAGGCCAGCCACCGCGCCCCGGGCACCGGGTGCTCACTGAACGACAACCCGTCGAACCCGGCCCGCTCCGCCGCGACGGCCACCTCGGCCAGCGGTCCGGCACCGAGCGCGTCACCGTCCGGCCCGGACGCCTCCGGGTAGTGGTAGATGAACCGCATGGCCCCGGCCGCGGTCATCGCCGCCACCACGCGGAGTCAGCGGCCTCTGGACAGCGCATGAGTGTCCCTTTCGCTCGCTCTCGCCGACGAAACCTGTCCACAGCCGACGCTGACGTGCGGTTTTGTCAGTGCCACCGAGTAGACTGGCGTGGCGGGGTGCCCCCGGGATCGGGTGGGGGCTGCCCGCTCTACCACCTGTGTTGGCGTTGATCAACAAGTTGTCGATGCCTGGTGCAGCTCCGATGGGCTCGGTGACCCGGAGGTCATCGGGGGTGGTGCATGAGGGCCAGTGCGGCGTCCGCGGCGGTCAGTGCCGCGTTGTCGGTCGTGGGGGTCAGGGTCGCGATCAGGCCCACGTCCTTGCACAGCAGTGCGCCCGCGTGTGCGGCGATGCGGTCGAGCGAGCCCGCGTCGGCCACGCGGCCCAGCGCGAAGCTGTTCCCGCTGCCGTGGCCGATCACCTCGGCCAGCCGTTCCGGTGCCACCCCCAGAGCGTCCCCCAGCGCGAAGGTGCCCGCCGCCGTCGCCAGGTTCGCCGTGAACAGCACGTTGTTCAGCAGCTTCGCCACCTGCCCGGCACCGACCGCGCCAAGGTGCACGACCGGGTCGCCGAACGTCGCGAACACCGGGCGGCAACGGGCCACCGTCGTCTCCTCACCGCCGACCATCACCAGCAGCCGGCCTGCCGTGGCCGCCGGGGCGCCGCCGCTCACCGGCGCGTCGATCACCGACACGTTCCACAGCGCGGCGTCCTCGGCGAGCCGTCGGCACGTGTCCGGGTGCACGGTGCTGTGCACGGCGACCACCCCGCCGGGCGGCAGCGCCGTCAGCACCTGCCGGACGACCTCCTCGACCCCTGCGTCGTCCACCACGCACACGCACACGAGGTCGCTGCCCGCGGCCAGCTCCTCCACCGACCCGGCGACCGTCGCCGCCGTGTCCGCGAACGGCTCCAGCGTCGCCGCCCGCCGCGCCCACAGCGTCGTCGCGAACCCCGCGTCGACGATCCGGCGCGCCATCGGCCCGCCCTGACTGCCAAGGCCCACGAAACCCACCCGCATCAGCTCTCCTCACCAGGACGCCAGAACAGCGCCAGCAGACCGGCCGTCGCGACGACCGCCACCCCGAGTGCGATCCCGCCGCCCGCCCAGCCGGACACCTCGATGCCGGCCGCCTGGTCCACCGACAGCCTGCCCGGGCCGAGCACCGCCAGCGCCAGGCACACCACGGACAGGACCAGCACGTACTCGTAACCGTCCTTGAACACGAAGAAACCGTTGGGGCGGTGGGCCAGCACACCGGCGACGAGCATCACCGAGATGACCGCCGCACACGCCAGCGGCGTGAGCAGACCGAGCACCAGCAGCAGCCCGGCACCGACCTCGGTCACCACCGACAACCACGCCTGCAGCCGTCCGTGCCGCAGGCCCAGACCGCTGAACCAGCGCGCGGTGCCCTCGATGCGGCCGCCGCCGCGCCAGTGGTTGAGCCCGTGCGCGACCATCGTCACCCCGACCACCACGCGCACCAGCAGCAGCGCCACTCCCGCCTCGTCCACCGTCTCACTCCCTTTCGCGCGCCAGCACGCATTCCTCGACGAACGACAGGACCTTCAGGTGGTAGGCCATGGCCGTGCGCCCGAGGCTCAGGTTGTGGCCGGCGTCCGCCTGCTCGTCGACCGTCACCCGGGGCGCCGCCGTGAACAGGCCCGCGATGTCGGCGAGCGCGTCCGCGCCTGACCGCCACACCAGCTCGTGGTCGCCCAGCGTGTACCGGACCGGCACCCGCACCCGTGCCGCGAGCGCGGCGAAGTCCGTGGCCGCCCACCCCGCCACCACGTCGGCCTCGTACCCGGGCGACCGGGAGGTCATCCGCGCGCCGCCGACCGCGGCGGACGGGTACAGCACGTCCGGCTGCCACAGCAGCGTGCGCAGCCCGCCGGGTGGCCGCGGCGGGTCCGCGCGCCAGGCGTCGATGATCTCGCGCGCCACCGGGTGGTGGTGGCGGCCCGTCCCGGCGATCTCCAGTCCCAGCAACGCCTTCCCCCGGTGGTCGGCGGCCATGCGCAGCGCCAGCTCGCAGCCGATGGAGTGCGCCATCAGGAAGACACCGACCCCGGGAGGCGCCAGCTCCGCGACCGCCGCGTAGGCGAGGTCCACCCGCCGCGCCGGTGCCCGCACCGCGTCGGCGTGGCTCGCGGACGCGCCGTAGCCTGGCCGGTCCAACGCGACCACCGTGAAGCCGAGCGCGGCGCCGGTCCGCAGCAGCGACGCGCGGGGCAGGTCCGGGTAGTCGAAGTACGCCGAGGTGGCGGATCCGCCGTGCAGTGCCACCACGACCGCCCGCGGTTCCGGCACCTCGCACACCAGAGCCGACAGGGGCACGCCGTCGACCTGAACGACCCGGGGTATCACCACGTCGGTGTCGGTCATGCGTCCGCCCTGAGCAGGAGGACACCGCTCGGCGTGAGACCACCGCTGCTGACGACCGCGACCCGCGCGTCCGGCACCTGGCGGGCGCCGCCCTCGCCGCGCAGTTGCGTGATCGCCTCGTGCAGGAGTCCCATGCCGTGCGTGCGGCCGTGGGAGAGCTGGCCGCCGTGCGTGTTCAGCGGCAGGAGCCCGTCGCGGGCGATGGCCCTGCCGCCGTCGAGGAAGTCCTTCGCCTCGCCCATGCCGCAGAACCCCAGTCCCTCCAACCAGGACAGTGCGTTGAACGTGAAGCCGTCGTACAGCTGCGCCACGTCGACGTCGCCGGGCCGCAGCGACGTCCGCGACCACAGGTGCGCCGACTGGCCGAGCACCTGCGGCTCGTGCGTGGACGTGCTCTGGTCCCACTCGATCCGCTCGATGATCTGCGTGCCCACCGCCTCCACGAACACGGGCGGCCGGGGGAGATCGCAAGCGGTCTCCTTGGCCGACACGACCACCGCCACCGACGCGTCGCACGGCACGTCGCAGTCGTAGAGCCCGAACGGGGTCGTGATCGGCCGCGCGGTCAGGTAGTCGTCCATCGTCATCGGGTCGCGGTAGATGGCGTCCGGGTTCAGTGCCGCGTTGGCCCGCTGGTTGAGCGCGATCCAGCCGAGGGTCTCGCGGGTGGTGCCGTAGCGGTGGAAGTGCCGTCCCGCGTTCTGCGCGAGGGTGTGCGCGGCCGACGTCGCGCCGAACGGCACGAGCCAGCTCGTCGTGCGCCCGCCGGGCGGCCTGATCCGCCCCCGCTTCACCAGCTCGCCGTACGTGGACTCCCAGACGGTCCGGTAGCACAGCACGTGCCGGGCCAGTCCACTCGCGACGGCCAGCATCGCCGCGATCACCGACCCGCCGGGGCCGAACGTCTCCGAGCCGCCGTTGTACCAGGTGGGCCGCAGCCCCAGCGCGGCCTCCAGTGCCGTGAGCCCGCCCTCGCCGAAACCCGCGACCTGCCCGGCGCCGGGGTAGGTCGAGAGGCCGTCGATGTCCGAGAAGGACAGTCCGGCGTTGGCGACCGCGCGTTCGCACGCCCGGACCGTCAGCGCCAGGGGGGACACCATGAGCCGCCGCCCGATCTCCGACGCGCCGATGCCGGTGATGGCGACGTCGTCCTCGAACTTGCGCGTGGTGGGCATCGGCCGCACGTGTCGCGTGACCTCTTCCGGCGCCGGCCCGATGCACTGAAGGACGCCTTCAGTGCGCTGGGCGTCAGGAAGGAGTCCTTCAGTGCACGGCGCCGGGCGGAACAGGGGGAGCCACACGTCCTCGTGCTGCTCGAACACGACCGTCATCCGCCTGCCGAGTTCGAGCGTGTCCGGGTCGGCGTCGACCACGTTCGTCGTCAGCCGGACCCGGGGGTCCTCCTCCAGCGCGACCTGCGCCACCACATAGGGCGCGATCAGCCCGGGCAGGCTGAACCGGTGGTTGACCGTGAACCCCACCAGCGTCGCGAAGCCGGAGACCTCCCGCACGCCCAGGCGGTCGCCGCGGCAGCGGCGGCAGACCGGCTGGGGTGGGTGGATCAGCGTGGCGCAGTCCGCGCACTCCTGGATCCGCAACCGGCCGTCCGCGCCCGCGGTCCAGAAGAACTCGTTTTCGTCCGTCACCACCGGCAGGGGACGCCCGGGCACAGTCGTCTCCTCGCTCAGCGGGTGCTCGTCGACCTGGCCACCGGCTCGGCGAGGCGTTGCTCGTCGGCCATCGCCTGCAGGGCGGTCAGGGTCTCCTCGAGACCCGGGCCCAGCCGTGGGCCGGGGGTGAAGGTCGCGGGCAGCTGCCGCATGCCCTGGATGACGCCGATCGTGTCGTAGTGGACGGTGCCGTCGGGATCGCAGACGTAGTCCGGCATCCGGTCGAGCACCGCGACGATCATGCGTTTGAACACGGTCCGCGCGACGTTCGAGCCGATGCAGCGGTGGATGCCCAACCCGAAGCTGTGGTGCCGGTTTCCTCTGCGCCCCAGGTCGATCTGGTTGGGTTCCGGGAACAGCGACGGGTCCCGGTTGGCCATCGCCCAGGACAGCCACAGCCGGTCACCCTCCCTGAAGGACGTGCCCGCGATCTCGCAGTCGACCGCGATGGTGCGTGCGTCACCGGGGGCCGGGGTGTAGAAGCGCAGGAACTCCTCGGTCGCGAAGTCCAGCAGCGTGTCCCGTCCCTCGCTCAGCCTGGTGCGTTCGGCCGGGTTCTCGCCGAGCCACTCCAGTGCGTGCGCGGTGAGGGCCGTGGTGGTGTCGAACCCGCCGCCGATGAGCAGGCTCAGCACACCGAGCAGCTCGTCGTCGGGTGGGGTCCGGCCGTCGATCTCGGCGGTGGCCAACGCGTCGATCAGACCGGGCCGGGGGTTCGCCCGGATCGTGGCGAGCTGGTGGGCCAGGTCCTGCGTCATCTCCGCGTGCAGCTTGCCGACCCGGACGATGTCCGGCGAGTCGTGCGGGGTGTAGATCGGGGCGTGGGCGGCCTCGCAGTAGATCTCCCAGTGGTCGAGGGGGATCCCCATCATCGCCAGCGTGAACACCGCCGGCACGACGTTGGCGAGGTCGTCGACGAAGTCGATGCGCCCGCTCTCGATCCGTTCGTCCAGGCTCGCGCGCACCACCTCGTCGATGAACGCGACCCAGCGGCTGATCGCGGCCGGGGACAGGTAGGGGTTGAGCGCCTGCCGGTAGTAGCGCTGTTCCGGCGGGTCCATCTCGAGGAAACCGCCACGGCGTCCCCGTGCTCTGGGCGGGGCCGGGATGGAGATGCCCCGGTACCCGCGTCGCTCACCGGCCACGTCGTGGTCGTTGGACAGCTTGTCCGCCGAACGGGCCAGCTCGAACACCTCGCGTGCGCCGCTCGCGACCCAGTGCCCGCCGTAGGTGTCCGACCAGGCGACCGGACACCGCGACTGCATCTGCTCGGTGATCGTCTCGAACTGCTCGCGGTACTGCGGCGTGTGCCGGTCGAAGTCGAACCGGTTGCGCTTGCGGTCCTCGTCGTCCATGTGTGCTGTCCCTCGCCTAGGAGATGAAGATCGCTTGCTCTGGACAGGTATGGGCGGCCTCGCGCACGCCGTCCTCCAGGTCGGCCGCGACGTCCTCGCTGACCGCCGAGGAGTGGCCGTCGATGTCGTCGAGTTGGAACGCGCGGGGCGCGATCATGGCGCAGAGCGTGTGGCCCTGGCAGCGGTCGGGGTCGACCCGCACCTTCACGATGTCCTCCTGTGGTGGGTCAGCGCTGGAAGTCGTGGGACTTGAGGTAGCCGCCGCCGTCGACGCGCAGCTGCATGCCGGTGATGTAGCGGGCCTCGTCGGAGGCGAGGAACAGCACGGCGTTGCTGATGTCGACCGGCTCGACCCACGGGATCGGCATCGCCTGCATGGCGGGGAACGCGGGCAGCGCGTCCTCGAGCGTCGGGTGTTCGAGGTCCTTGCGGAACGACTGGTACATCGGCTCGCTCTGCAGCATGGGCGTGTTCGTGTTCGTCGGGTGCACGACGTTGGCGCGGATGGACCGCGACGCCAGCACCCGCGCCAGCTCGTGCACGTACTCCGCGACGGCGCGCTTGGAGAACTGGTAACCGGTGCCGCCCGGGTCGGCGCCGGGATCCTCGGCGATGACGTTCATCAGCGCGGCGGTCGAGCCGGTGACGATGATCGAGGCGCCCTCGCTCAGGTGCGGCAGCGCCGCGTGCACCGCGTTGACCGAGCCGGCGAGGTTGATGTCGACGACGTCGGCCCACCCCTGCAGCGGCGGGTTCCCCTTCATGGGCGCGATTCCTGCCTGCGCCACCACGATGTCGAGCCTGCCCAGCTCGGCGATGCCCCGCTCGAGCGCGGCACGCAGCTGCGCGGGCTCCCGCACGTCGGCCTGCGCGGCCACGATCCGCCTGCCCTGCTTCTCGACCAGGCGCACGGTCTCCTCGAGGTCCTCCGGCGTGGCCATGGCGTACCTGACCGACTCGACGTCCCGGCAGATGTCGACGGCGATGATGTCGGCACCCTCCTCGGCCAGCCGGACCGCGTGGCTGCGGCCCTGACCCCGCGCCGCGCCCGTGATGAAGGCGACCTTGCCCTGCACGCGTCCCATGATTCCTGCCCTTCTACTGGTGCACTGCCAACTCGAGCGCGCCGAGGTCGGCGCCGAGCTCGGCGGCGACCGCCCTGACGGTGTCGATGTCCTTGCCGACGAAGTCCCCGACGGCCGTGGCGAAGGCCGCGACCGAGCCCCTGGCCGCGACGCCGGTCAGCGCGCGGCTCGCGGCGCTGCCGTGGGGGAGCGCGTCGAGGAGGACGGCCTCGGCCACGCCCAGCCGCTCGCCGAGCCGGACGGCGGCGGCCACCAGGCCGACCTGTGCGGCGAACAACGCGTTGTTGACGAGCTTCACCCGCTGCCCGGCGCCCAGGGGTCCGACGTGGAGCACCGGATCGGCGTAGGCGTGCAGGACCGGCCGGACCCGCGCGATGTCGGCGTCCGTGCCGCCCGCGAACACGGTGACCCGCCCGGCCGCGATGTCGTGCGGGCCGCCGCTCACCGGCGCGTCGACGACGGGGTGGCCCCGCGCGGCGATCTCCTCGACCGTGCGCGGGTCGCCCGTGGTGTGCACGACGACCGTGGCCCCACGCGGCAACGCGGTGTCCAGGCACACCTCGCGGACCTGCTCGTCGGTGAACACGCACACCACCACGACGTCCACGTCCGGCAGGCTCGTCACCGCAGCCAACCCGTTGTCCGCCAGCGCTTTCCGCTTCCGCTCCGACCGGCCGAGCACCGCGACCTCGTGGCCTGACCCGGCGAGCCGGCGCGCCATGGGCAGCCCCATCCGGCCCGCGCCCACGAAACCGACACGCGTCATGTGTTGCGCCCGCCGTTCACGCCGAGGATCTGGCCGGTGATGTACCCGGCCTCCTCGGACACCAGGAACGAGCACGCGGCCGCGATGTCCTCGGGTCTGCCGACGCGCCGGACCGGGGTCCGCTCGACGTGGTACTCGACGGAGCCGCCGAGCAGGTCGCGTTCCTCGGCCCTGCGCAGCATCGGGGTGTCGATGAAACCGGGCGGCACCGCGTTGACCGTGATGCCCGCCGGGCCCAGCTCCAGGGCGAGTGCCTTGGTGAGCCCGTTGACCGCCGACTTGGCCGCGACGTAGTGGGACATGAACGGCTGTCCGGACTGCGCGCTGGAGGAGGAGATGTTGACGATCCGCCCCCAGCCCGCCGCCGTCATGTCCGGCAGGACTGCCTGCACGCAGTGGAAGACGCCGTTGAGGTTGACGTCGATGACCCGCTGCCAGGTGGCGAAGTCGAGCCTGGCGAACCGTTTGAACCCGTCCAGGCCCGCCGCGTTGACGAGGATCGTGACGGGCCCGAGCCGCGTGCGGATGGCGGCGAGCGCGGCGGCGACGGCGGCCGGGTCGGTCACGTCCGCGGTCTCGCCGCCCTCGGTGTCCGACAGGTCGAGGGCGGCGACGTGGTGGCCGTCGGCGGCAAGCCTGCGCGCGATGGCCTGCCCGATGCCGGAGGCGCCTCCGGTGACCACGGCCGTCTTCATCAGTACGCCTCCTCGACCACGGAATCTCCTTCCCGCTGATCGAGAACCATACTCTCCCGTTCTCCCCAAGTGAATGTAGTATTTCCGATATTGAGAACCAGACTTCCACGCTGAGGTGAGGAGACCGGATGCGAACCCAGACGGACGCGGGAAGGGGCCTGCTGATCGACGGCAGGCTGGTGGCGGGGATGCGGACGTTCGCCTCGGTCAACCCCGCCACCGGCGAGGTGCTCGGTCTCGCGCCGGACGCGACGGCCGCCGACGCGGAGCGCAGTGTCGCCGCCGCCCGCGCGGCGTTCGACCACACGACGTGGGCGACCGACACGGCCCTGCGCCTGCGCTGCCTCGAACAGTTCCACCGTGCGCTCACCGAGCACGTCGAGGAGCTGCGGGAGCTGACGATCGCGGAGGTCGGCGCCCCGAGGATCCTGACCCACGGCGCCCAGCTCGAGCAGCCGATCGAGCTGGTCCGCTTCTACACCGACCTGCTGCGTGACCACCCGATGACCGAGGACCTCGGCGAGGTCGAGATCCGCGGCCGGCGCCACCGCCGCTGGGTGGAGAAGGAGGCGGCAGGCGTGGTCGCCGCGATCATCCCGTACAACTACCCGAACCAGCTCGCACTGGCGAAGCTCGCGCCCGCGCTCGCGGCAGGCTGCACGGTCGTGCTGAAGGGCGCGCCCGACACGCCGCTGGTGACCGCGGCGCTCGGTAAGCTGATCGCGCGCCACACCGACCTCCCGCCCGGCGTGGTCAACATCCTCACCTCGTCGGACGCGGCGGTCGGCGAGGTGCTCACCACGCACCCGGACGTCGACGTCGTCACCTTCACCGGCTCCACGGCGACCGGCCGCCGGATCATGGCCGCCGCGAGCGGCACGATCAAGCGCGTCTTCCTGGAGCTGGGCGGCAAGTCCGCGATGATCGTGCTGGACGACGCCGACTTCGCCGCGGCGGCCCAGTTCGCCGCGTTCACCATCTGCTCGCACGCGGGCCAGGGCTGCGCGCTCACGTCGCGGCTGCTGGTGCCGAGGGCACACCACGACGAGATCGTCGAGCAGGTCGCGGCGAACATGGGCCGGGTGCGCACCGGCGACCCGGCGGACCCGAAGACGTTCATGGGGCCGCTTATCAGCGAGCGGCAGCGCGACAAGGTCGACGGCATGGTCGCGCGCGCGGTCGAGGGCGGGGCGACGCTCGTGACCGGCGGCAGGCGGATCGACCCGGGGTACTTCTACGAGCCGACCCTGCTGTCCAATGTGGACCCGTCGGCCGAGATCGCGCAGGAGGAGGTCTTCGGCCCGGTGCTGGCGGTGATCCCGTACGACGACGACGAGCACGCGGTCCGGATCGCCAACGACTCCGTCTACGGCCTGTCGGGCGCGGTGCACAGCCGCGACACCGACCGCGCGGTCGCGCTGGCGCGGCGGATCCGCACCGGCACGTTCAGCATCAACGGCGGCAACTACTTCGCCCCCGACGCGCCGTTCGGCGGGTACAAGCAGTCCGGCATCGGCCGGGAGATGGGTGTGGCGGGGCTCGAGGAGTTCCTGGAGCGCAAGACGTTCGCGGCGGTGGTCGCGTGAGCGCGGCGCCGACCGGTCCCCTCGACGGCGTCCGCGTCCTGGAGGTCGCGATGTACGGGTTCGTCCCGTCGGCGGGCGCCGTGCTCGCCGACTGGGGCGCGGACGTGATCAAGGTGGAGCACGCCGTCACCGGCGATCCGCAACGGGGGCTGCGCCAGACCGGCGCGTACCGCGTGGAGGGCGACCCGAACCCGAACATCGAGCACGCGAACCGCGGCAAACGCAGCCTGGGCCTGGACATGGCCAAGCCGGAGGGCAGGGAGGTCCTGCACGAGCTGGTGCGCAGGGCGGACGTGTTCCTGACGAGCTTCCTGCCCGGCGCAAGGCAGCGGCTGGGGATCGACGTCGACGACATCCGGGCGGTCAACCCGGAGGTCATCTACGCGCGGGGGAGCGCGCTCGGCCCGCGCGGTCCGGAGGCCGACCGCGGCGGCTACGACATGACCGCGTTCTGGGCCAGGGCGTCCACGGCGGCCAGCATCACCCCGCCGAACGTGCCCGGCCTGATCAACCCGCCCGCGCCCGCGTACGGGGACACCATCTCCGGCACCAACCTCGCGGGCGGCATCGCGGCCGCGCTGTTCCGTCGTGCGCGGACCGGCGAACCGTCCGTCGTGGACGTCTCGCTGCTCGGCAGCGGGCTGTGGGCGATGGGCCAGGCCATCGGGGTGTCGCTGCACCTGGACCGGGCCTGGGTCGCACCGGAGGCGGGCAGGCACGGCTCCCCGACCAACCCGCTCACCGGGCTGTACCGCACCGCCGACGACCGCTACCTGAGCCTGGTCATGTTGCAGCCGACGAAGTTCTGGGCCGACGTGTGCCGCCACGTCGACCGGCCCGAGCTGGCCGACGACCCCCGCTTCGCCACCGCCGAACTGATCGCCGAGAACACCGGCGAGGCCGTGAAGCTCCTGCGCGAGGCCATCGCGACCCGCACCCTCGCCGAGTGGGCCGAGCGGTTCACCACGCTGTCCGGCCCGTGGGCCCCGGTACAGGACACCCTGCACCTGCGTGACGACGGCCAGGTGGAGGCCAACGAGTACCTCGTCCGCGCCGGCGAGCTGGACCTGGTGGCGAGCCCAGTGCAGTTCGACGTGCGGTCCCCGGACCTGGCGGCGGCGCCGGAGTTCGCCGCGCAGACCGAGGAGATCCTGACGGAACTGGGCCTGGACTGGGACCGCGTCATCGCCCTCAAGGCGACGGGCGCGGTCACCTGACGACGAGTCCCGGGCGGCGGCGGGTGGGCGCGTCGGCCTGCCCGCCGCGTGTCAGCGCAGACGCGCGGAACCGTGGCGCTCGGCCGCGCCCCAGGTCGCGAGGAACTCCGCGGTCGCGCCGACCGCCTCCTCGCGCAGGGTCTCCGCGTCCCGCCAGACTCGCAGGTCCACCGGGATGCGGTGGTGTGCGACGCGGGCGGCGAAGCCGAGCGAGTCGTCGAGCAGGCACTCGCTGCTCGCCACCAGCAGCCGCACCGGCGGCAGGCCGTCGAGGTTGGCGTGCAGCGGGCTGAGCAGGGAGTCGGTCCTGGGCAGTCCCGCGGCGTAGACCGCGGCGAACCGGCGTGCCTCGGCCAGGTCGAACCGGGGATCGGTGCTCGCGTTGAACTGCAGGCTCTTCGCGTCCAGCGTCAGGTCGAGCAGCGCCGACCTCAGCACCATGCAGCCCGGCATCGGCTCGTCGGTGTCCCGCAGGTCGACCAGCAGGGAGGCGGCGAGCCCGGCCCCCAGCATCTCCCCGCCCACCATCGCGACCCGGCCGAGGTCCTGTGCGAAGCGGTAGGCGTCCCGCGCGTCCGCCAGCGCCGCCGGGAACGACGGCCGGTACCCGGAACAGACGACGGTGGCACCAGTCCGCTCGGCGAGGCGCTCGGCAAGGCCCACGCCCGACACCGACCCGTCCGGCCGGGTCGAGAGCTGCAGGACGGTCGCCCCGCTCGCCTCGCGGGGGCGCACGACCGTGCCGAACCGGCCGGTCTCCAGGTGCACGTCAGCTGCCACGACTCATCCCTTCCGCGTCCGGGCCACTGCCGACCAGTGCGCCTCGGCGACCCACAGGCGCGCGAACGCCCGCGCCGCATCGCCGGCGGTGACCCCGCCCGCGACGACCCGCTTGATCTCCCGCGCCGCCGGGGTCGCGAGCGACCGCGCCATGGCGCGCCACCCCGCCTCGAACGACGCGCGGGGGAGCACCTCGTCGACCAGCCCGACCCGCTGCGCCTGCGCCGCGGTCAACACTGCGCCGGAACCCGCGAGCAGCAGCGCGCGGCTGCGGCCGACCACCGAGGCGAGCCGTTCCGCGCCGCCCCACGCCGGCATGATCGCGAGCGTCGACTGGGTGAACCCGATCTTCACGTCATCCGCGGCCACCCGGATGTCCGCGGCGACCGCGACCTCCGCGCCGCCGCCGAGGGCGTGGCCGTTGAGTGCCGCGAGCACCGGACCGGGGAAGCCGGCGAGCCGGTCGCAGATTCCCCGCATCCGCAGCGCCATCGCGGTGGCGTCGTCCTCGGTGCGGATCGCGCTCAGCTCCTTGAGGTCGCCCCCCGAGATGAACGCCCGGTCGCCCGCGCCCCGGATCACCAGCGCCCGCGCGTCGGCCGCGGCCACGAGCGCCTTCTCCAGCTGGTCCATGGTGGCCGGGGCGATGGCGTTGCGGACGTGCGGCCGGTCGATGGTGACGACCGCCAGCCCGTCGTCCAGCTCCAGCTCGACCATCGGCGGCACTCCCGGTGTTCGCCCCGCGTGATATTGGCATTCTCCTGTACGGAGAATAGCATGTTCAAGCATGCGAAAGATCCCCGCCGAGCTGGCCGAGCGGTACGAGGCGCACGGGTGGTGGACCCGCGACACCATCGGTGACCTGCTCGCCCGAGGGCTCGAAGCCGCGCCGGACGCGGTGTTCCGCGTGCACTCGGCGGTGCGGCCGTGGGCGGGGACGTTCCGCGACGTCGAGCACGTCGCGCGCAGGCTCGCGGCGGGGCTGCGGCGACGCGGCGTCGGCCCGGACGACGTGATCGCGTTCCAGCTGCCCAACTGGATGGAGGCGGCGGCCGTCTTCTGGGCGTCGGCGTTCCTCGGGACGGCGGTCGTGCCGATCGTCCACTTCTACGGCCGCAAGGAGCTGGGCTACATCCTCGAGGAGGTCTCGCCGACGGTGTTCGTCGGCGCCGAGAGCTTCGGGCGGCTGACCCACCAGCCCGACCTGTGCGCGCACGTGCCGGTCGTCGGCGTGGTGGGCCGCGACTTCGACGATCTCCTCGCCGACGAGCCCATGCCCGGCACCCTCCCCGCCGACCCGGCCGGGCGCGCGCTGATCGCCTTCACGTCCGGTACCACCCGCGACCCCAAGGGTGTGGTGCACAGCCACCAGACGCTCGGGCACGAGACGCGCCAGCTCGCCGGCCTGTACCCGCCCGACCGCGCCCGGCAGCTCACCGCCGCGCCGGTCGGGCACTTCATCGGCATGGTCAACGCGTTCCTGATCCCGGTCCTGGACGGCGTCCCGGTGCACCTCGCCGACACCTGGGACCCCGCGCGGGCGCTGGCGTTGATGGTGTCCGACGGGCTCACGGTCGGCGGCGGCGCGCCGTACTACGTCACGAGCCTGCTCGACCACCCCGACTTCACGCCCGCGCACCTGGCGCACATGAGGTACGCGGGCCTCGGCGGCGCGTCCGTGCCCGCGGCGGTCACGACGAGGCTGGCGGCGCTGGGCATCACGGTGTTCCGCTCCTACGGCAGCACCGAGCACCCGTCGGTCACCGGCTCGCGCCACACCGCGCCCGAGGCCAAGCGCCTGTTCACCGACGGGGACGTGCTGCCCGGCGTGGAGATCAGGCTGGCACCCGACGGCGAGATCCTGACCCGCGGCCCCGACCTGTGCCTCGGCTACACCGACGACGACCTGACCAGGCGCGCCTTCGACGACGAGGGCTGGTACGCCACCGGCGACGTCGGCGTGCTCGACGAGGACGGCTACCTCACGATCACCGACCGCAAGTCCGACGTGATCATCCGGGGCGGCGAGAACATCAGCGCAGCCGAGGTCGAGGAGGTGCTGCTCGGCATGGCGGGCGTCGCCGAGGCGGTGGTGGTCGCGGCCCCGGACGACCGGCTCGGCGAGCACGTCGCCGCACTGCTGCGCCTGCGCCCCGGCGCGGTACTGCCCACCCTCGCGCAGGTGCGGGACCACTTCGCGGCCGCGGGCCTCGCGAGGCAGAAGTGGCCGGAGGAACTGCACGAGGTCGCCGACCTCCCACGCACCGCGAGCGGCAAGGTCCAGAAGTTCGTACTCCGCGAAAACCTGGCAGCCACCCGAACCCCGACCCCGACCCCGCACCCGACGCACTGAAGGACGCCTTCCTTACACCCAGCGCAACGAAGGACGCCTTCAGAACGCCCAGTGCACTGAAGGACGCCTTCAGTGCGCCGGGCGGGAGCGGGACGGCTTCGGCGTTGCGGGGTTGGCTCTGGTGAGAATATGATTCTCGCAAAGTGACAAGGAGGATCTCATGCCAACGCGCGAGCTGCCGTTCCCCCTCTTCGATGCCGACAACCACCTGTATGAGACCGAGGACGCGCTCACCAGGTACCTGCCGGCCGCCTACGAGGGCGCGATCCAGTACGTGCAGGTGAAGGGCCGCACCAAGATCGCGATCCGTGGCCAGATCAGCGACTACATCCCCAACCCCACCTTCGAGGTGGTGGCCAGGCCCGGTGCGTGGGAGGACTACTACCGCGACGGCAACCCCGAGGGCAAGACGCTGCGCGAGGTGACGGGCAAGCCGATGAAGGCGATCCCGGCGTTCCGCGAGCCCGGGCCGCGCCTGGAGCTGATGAACGAGCTGGGGATCGCGCGCACGCTGATGTTCCCGACGCTCGCGAGCCTGATCGAGGAGCGGATGCGCGACGACCCGGAGCTGATCCACGTGGTCGTCCACGCGCTGAACCAGTGGCTGCACGAGACCTGGTCGTTCGACTACCAGAGCCGCATCTTCACCACGCCCGTGATCAGCCTGCCCATCGTGGACAAGGCGATCGAGGAGCTGGACTGGTGCCTCGAGCGCGGTGCGCGGGTGATCCTCGTGCGACCGGCGCCGGTGCCGGGGTACGGCGGCTCGCGGTCCTTCGCGATGCCCGAGTTCGACCCGTTCTGGAAGCGCGTCGAGCAGTCCGGTGTCCTGGTCGCGATGCACTCGTCCGACAGCGGCTACGCCCGCTACTCCGCGGACTGGGAGGGCTCACGGCTGGAGATGCGACCGTTCCAGGCGGACACGTTCCGCATGGTGGCCGAGTGGCGGCCGGTCACCGACGCGATCGCGTCGTGGGTCTGCCACGGGGCGCTGTACCGCTTCCCGGAGCTGAAGATCGCGGTCATCGAGAACGGGTCGGCCTGGCTCGTGCCGCTGCTCGACCAGCTGGCGACCGTCTACAAGAAGCAGCCCCAGGGCTTCCCGTCCGATCCGGTCGAGGAGATCCGCTCGCGCATCAACATCTCCCCGTTCTGGGAGGAGGACATGGCCGACCTCGCCGGCGTGATCGGGGTCGAGCGCGTGCTCTTCGGCTCGGACTACCCGCACCCCGAGGGCCTCGCCGACCCGGTCACCTACGTCGACGCGCTCGCGAGGATGACCCAGGAGGACCAGGCGAAGATCATGGGCGGTAACCTCGCCCGGCTCGTCGCGGTGTAGCCGTGACCTGGGCGTCGATCCCACGCATGGTGCAAAGCGCGGCCGACCGCTTCGGCGACGCCGAAGCGGTCGTCGACGGCGACCTGCGGCTCACGTTCACCGAGCTGGTGGCGCGGGTCGAGGTCGCCGCGGGCGCCTTCGCGTCCGCGGGTGTGGCGAAGGGGGACCGGGTCGCGGTCTGGGCCCCCAACTCCGCCGAGTGGATCGTGGCGGCGTTCGGCCTGCTGACCGCGGGCGGGGTGCTCGTGCCGATCAACACCAGGCTGAGACCCGCCGAGGCCGCCGACGTCGTCGTGCGGAGCGGCGCGAAGGCCGTGTTGGTGCGCAAGGACTTCCTCGGCATGGACTTCACCGGCCCGCCCGGCGTCCCCACGATCGACCTGGCGTCGGGCTTCCTCGCCAGCGGGTCGCCGCTGGTGCGTGAGTCGAGCGGCGACGACGTCTGCGACATCTTCTTCACCTCGGGCACGACCGGGCGGCCCAAGGGCGTGCTGATGACCCACGCCCAGACCCTGCGGCTCTACGCCGAGTGGTGCGACCTCGCCGACCTGCGAGAGGGCGACCGGTACCTGATCGCCAACCCGTTCTCCCACATCTTCGGCTACAAGGCGGGATGCGTGGCGTCCCTCATCCGCGGCGCGACGATCCTGCCGGTGCCGGTGTTCGACATCGACCGCGTGCTCGACCTGGTCGAGCACGAGCGCGTGACGATGTTGCCGGGACCACCCACCCTGTACCACTCGCTGCTCGCCGCGCGCGGGGACCGGGACCTGTCGTCGTTGCGCGCCGCGGTGACGGGTTCGGCGGACATCCCGGTCGAGCTGATCCGCCGCGTCCGCGAGGAGCTGCCGTTCCGGTCGATCATGACCGGCTACGGCCTCACGGAGGCGGGCACGGTGACGGCGTCGCGGCCGGGTGACTCGTTCGAGGACATCGCGACCACCGTCGGCACCGCGTGCGACGGAGTGGAACTGCGCGTCGCGGCGGACGGCGAGGTCATGGTGCGCGGCTACACGGTGATGAAGGGCTACCTGGACGACCCGGCCGCGACCGCCGAGGTCGTCGACGCCGACGGCTGGCTCGCCACCGGCGACCTCGGCACGCTCGACGACGCCGGCCGCCTGCGCATCGTGGGGCGCAAGAAGGACATGTTCATCGTTGGCGGGTTCAACGCCTACCCGGCCGAGATCGAGAACTTCCTCGCCGAGCACCCCGCGGTGGACCAGGTCGCGGTCGTCGGGGTGCCGGACGAGCGGCTCGGACAGGTCGGCAAGGCGTTCGTGGTGCCGCGCGGCGAGGTGACCGCCGAGGAGCTGATCGGCTGGAGCAGGGACAGGATGGCCGGGTTCAAGGTGCCCCGGTCCGTCGAGTTCCTGGAGGCGTTGCCGCTCAACGACTCCGGCAAGGTGCGCAAGGACCGGTTGCGGTGATCAGCTTCCGAGGCAGGGCACTGGTGCGGGACCGCGCCCTGGTCATGGCGATCGTGAACCGCACCCCGGACTCGTTCTACGACCGGGGCGCCACGTTCACCGACCGGCGCGCCATGATCGCGGTCGAGCGGGCGGTGGTCGAGGGCGCCGACCTCGTGGACATCGGCGGGGTCAAGGCCGGGCCCGGCAGCGAGGTGACCGTCGCGGAGGAGATCCGCCGGGTCGTCCCGTTCGTGGCCTCGGTCCGCGCGCGGTTCCCGGACCTGGTGATCAGCGTGGACACGTGGCGGCACGAGGTCGGGCGCGCGGCGCTCGTCGAGGGCGCCGACCTGGTCAACGACACGTGGGCGGGCGCGGACCGCAGGCTCGCCGAGGTCGCGGCGGAGTTCGGCGCGGGCTACGTGTGCTCCCACACCGGCGGGGTGCCGCCACGCACGCGGCCCCACCGCGTGCGTTACCCCGACGTGGTCGCCTCGGTGGTCGAGGAGACGGTCCGCCGCGCCGAGGAGGTGGTCGCGCTCGGCGTGCCCCGCGAGGGCGTGCTGATCGACCCGACGCACGACTTCGGCAAGAACACCTGGCACGGCCTCGAGCTGCTGCGCCGGGTGGACGAGCTGGTGGCGACGGGCTGGCCGGTGCTCATGGCACTGTCCAACAAGGACTTCATCGGCGAGACGCTCGGGGTGGGCCTGACGGAACGGGTCGACGGCACCCTCGCCGCGACGGCGATCGCGGCCCACCACGGGGCGGCGATGTTCCGCGCCCACGAGGTCCGCCGAACCCGGCAGGTCGTGGAGATGGCGGCCAGCATCGGCGGTACCCGGGCGCCGTCGTCGGGTGTGCGCGGTCTGGCGTGATGTCCACGGAGGACTGTCCGGAGCCGGCCTGGGCCGCGTCGGGAGCCATGGCGCTGACCGGCGAGCCGGACGGACCGCCGCTCCTGCCCGAAGCGCCGGTCGCGCCCCCGCTCCCGCTGGCCCCGTGCACTGAAGGACGCCTTCCTAACGCTCAGCGTTAGGAAGGCGTCCTTCAGTGCAGTCGGGCGGTCCGGGGGCGGGTGGGTCAGGGTTCGTGGGCTGGTTCTCCCGAGATGATCGTGGTGCGGACCGTTGCCGTCAGTACCTCGGCCACTGGACGGTCCAGCAGCACCAGGTCGGCCGGTGCGCCGCGGGTGATGCGGCGTGGTGGTCCGCCCGGGTCGGTCAGCGGTGACAGCATGCCGCGCAACGCCACCTCGACCGGGACCCGTTCGTGGGGGCCCAGCTCCCGCCCGGCCGCCGCGCGCAGGCACGCCCACGGGTCGGGGTCGCCGTACGGGGCGTCGCTGCTGGGTGCGACACGGACACCCGCCCGCAGCAGCGTCGCGTACGGCCACAGGTCCTGCCTGTCCTCCGGCTCGACGCGGTCGTGGTAGTCGTCGCCGCGCAGGGAGACCAGCGTCGGCTGGGTCACCACCCGGAGGCCTCGTCGGGCGAGTTCGCCCGCCAGTGCCGCGTCGGCCACCGCGCAGTGTTCGATCCGGTCGCCGGGCAGTCCGCCGGCGAGGTCGATCGCCGCGATGGTCAGCACGAGCGCGACACGGGTCACGCAGTGCACGGCGACCGGCCCGCCCCGGGCGTGTACCTCCCGGATCTGCTCGGCCAGCTCGTCGAGGGTGGGCAGGTGGTGGTCGGAGACGACCAGCTTGCGTGTCCCCAGCGCCAGCACGTGTTGGGGCAGCACGAGGTCTGCCGGGTCGGCTCCCGGTGTGGCGTCGGTGACGTGGGTGATCCCGAACGCGGCCAGCCGCCTGCCCAGGGGCGCCAGGTCCGGCACCGTCGCGCCGAGCACCGAACGCACCCACGCGTCGGCACGCCACAGCCGGCCGGTCGGGCGGCCGGTGTGGTCGCGTTCGATGCCGGGGTGCGTCGCGGTCGCCGCGCCCAGCCGGTCGAGGCCCGCCGAGTTGACCACCCACAGCGCGCCCGACCGGTGCTGCACCCGCAACGGCACCTCACCCCGCAGGCGGTCGAGCGTGTCGCGGTCCAGGGGGCCGTGCCGGACGTCGTCGTAGCCGGTCACCCGGAGCCAGCCGTCGGTGCCGGGGGCCGCGTGGGCCAGCGCCGGGAAGTCGGTGGCGGGGGCGGCGCACGCGGCCAGGTGGAGGTGGTGGTCGGCGAGGCCCGGCAGCAGTGCGCCACCCGCGCCGTCGAGGACCCGGTCGTCGGGGGCCGGCCGCAGTCCCCGGCCCACCTCGGCGATCGTGCCGTTCCGCACCCGGCAGTCGCCCCGGCCGATCCCGTACAGCTCGGCGTCCCGGATGAGCAGTCCGGTCATGACACCTCGTCCACCAGGCCCCACTCGAGTGCGGTGGCCGCGTCCAGCCGGGTGCCGGTGAGCATCAGCCACGCGGCACGCCACCGCCCGATCCGGCGGGGCACGCTCACCGTCCCACCCGCGCCCGGCACGAGTCCCATCGCGACCTCCGGCAGGGCGAACCACGCGTCCGACGCGGCGACGACCCGGCCCGCGAACGCCGCCACCTCCACACCCGCACCGACCGCCGCGCCGCCCACGCGCACGGTGACCTTGTCCCGCACCCGGTCGACGAGACGCCATGGTGCCTGCGCGAGCCGCGTCAGGTAGGCGGCGACCAGGTCCGTCGCGGTGCCGAACTCGGCGAGGTCACCGCCCGAGCAGAACACCGGTCCGGCGCCGGACAGGTCGACCCGCTGAACGGTCCCGTCCCACACCGCGACCTCGAGCGCCTCGCACAGCGCCGCCCGCATCGACGCCCCGAGCGCGTTGCGACGCTCGGGGCGGTCGAGCACGACCGACAGGAGGTCACCGTCCCGCTCGACCCGCACCGGCGTCCGCCCGGGCGCCACGGCCCGCACGGGTGGGCGGCCGGGCCCCGTGTCCGGCGTGGGTGGGAGGTCGGGGGCCGCGATCGGCGTCGGTGGTTGGTCGGGTGTCGCGACCGGTACGGGCGGGCGGTCGGACGGCGCGGCTGGCACGGGTGGGTGGTCAGGCGCCTCGGCCTGCACGGGTGGGAGGTCTGGCACCGCGCCCGGCGCCGGGGAGCGGTCGGGTGTCGCGTCCGGCCGGGGCGGTCGGTCGGCCGCAGCACGCACGGGTGGGCGTCGTGTCAGCCAGTCGGCGAACTCGTCGCCGCCCAGCAGCATCGAGTACGCGGCTGCCTCGGCCGCGAGGCCGGCCGGGACGGTCAGCTGTTCGGTCTGTCGCAGGAGCCTGCCGAGGACCGCCGCGGCCTGCGGCCGGCGCCGGACCGCGTCGGACAGCGCGCGGACTGCCTCCCCCACGTCCGGCACCGGGACGAGTTCCCGTGCCCGGGTGGGAAAACCGGCGAGGGTGAGGGTCGACGCCGACACCAGGGGCCGCAGGCGCGGTGGCGGTGGCCGGTTCGCGAGACACACCGTGAGCTGCACCGAGTCCACCACCTCGACGGCGGCACGCGTGATCGACTCCTCGTCCGCGTCGTGCCAGTCGTCCAACACGATCCGCCTCATCTGGCGAAGCCGGGTGGGACGAGCACGTCGTCGGGGGAGAGGTCGTGGACGTTGTCGTGCCCCAGCGCGAGCACGGTCGAGTCGATACCGGCCCGCAGCACGTCGAGGACGTTCTCCACCCCCGCCTGCCCACCCGCCGCCAGGCCCCACAGGTACGCGCGGCCGATCATGACCGCCCGCGCCCCCAGCGCCACCGCCTTGACCACGTCGCTGCCCCGCCGGATCCCGCCGTCGAGCAGCACCTCGACCTGGTCGCCGACGGCCGCCACGACGGCCGGGAGCGCGCGGATCGTCGCGGGCGTGCCGTCGAGGTTGTTGCCGCCGTGGTTGGAGACCGAGATCGCGCTCACGCCCGCGTCCACGGCCCGCCGCGCCTCGTCCGGCCGGTACACGCCCTTGAGCAGGAACGGCCCGTCCCACTGCTCCCGCAGCCAGCGCACGTCCTCCCAGCTCGGCGGCGGGGTCTGCATCCACTGGCCGTACGCGCCGAAGAACGCCGGCGGGGCCTGGCCGCCCGTGGCCATGTTCGGCACCGTGAGGTCCGGTACCCGGCCCGACCGCAGGTAGGCCCACAGCCACCGGGGTCGCGCGAGGGCCTGCGGCGCGAACCGCAGCGCCTCCCGCACGGTCAGGCGTTCCGGGATGTGCGGGCTGCCCCAGTCCCGGCTGTGCGAGAACGACCAGTCCAGCGTCAGGATCACACCCACCACCCCGGCGGCCCTGGCCCGTGCGAGGCGTTCGAGCATCTCGTCCCGGGTGCCGCACCAGTAGACCTGGAAGAACGTCCTCGGGTTCGCGGCGACGACCTCCTCCACCGGCTTGCTGGCGAACGAGCTCAGGCCCATCGCCGTGCCCCGTGACGCCGCCGCGCGCGCGACCGCGACCTCGCCCTGCGGGCACACCGCCTGCACCCCGGTGGGCGAGATGACCACGGGCATCGACACCGGCTGCCCCAGCACGGTCGTGGCCAGCTCGCGCTTGGCGGACAGGCCGGCCGTGCGTGGCGCGAAGCCCAGCTCGTCGAACGCGGACTGGTTGTCCCGCAGGGTCACGCCCTTCTCGGAGCCCGCGATCAGTGCACTGTAGACGGACGTCGGCAGTCGCTTCTTCGCCTGTCGCTGGGCATCGGCGACGGACTCGAACCAGGCCATGTCTCACGTCCTCGGGTGGGTGCGCCTGCGGATGCTCGGCAGCAGCGCGGCGGCGGTGCGGTGGGTGACGCTGCCCGCCCACACCCCGCTGCCGTAGGCGAGGTCGTCGGCGAGCCGCCCGAGCACGAACCGCGCCGGGTCCAGGGTGTGCCGGTGGCGCCACCACTCGGCCAGCGCCGGGCCGACCACCAGCGACGCCACCGCGGTCCGGTGGCCGCGGCGTGCGGCGAGCGCCGCCAGCACCGGCAGCGCGTACTGGGTGCCGTAGCGGCCGACGCCGAGCCACGTCCGGTAGGCCGCGTTCGCCATGACGCGGGTGACGCCGGGGTCCGGTTGTCCTGTGTGGCGCACCGCCTGCCGGGTGGTCAGTACGGATATCGCGAAGGCGGTCGCGGCCAGTGCGGGCCTGCGTGCGAGTGCGGCGGCGACGGTGGCCGCAGGCCACGGGAACAGCACCAGCGGCGGCACGTTGCCGGGATGGCGGAGCGCGAGGGGCGCGGCGGACGTGCCGTAGCGGAACCGCCGGTGCAGCAGGCCCCGCCAGGTCTCCGGTTCCAGGTGTCGCACGTGGACGGTCGGGTCGAAGCGCAGCCGCCAGCCCGCCTCGTGCAGCCGCCACACCAGGTCGACGTCCTCGCCGGCGACCGACAGCCCCGGGTCGAGCACGTCGCCGTCGCGGGCGACCGCGGCCAGCGCGGCACGGCGGAGCACCAGTGCGGCCGTCGGTGCCCACGCCACCCGGGTGCCCGGCGCGACGGCGGCGGGGGTCTCCCCGAGGTCGAGGCCGAACGTGGCACGTGTGTAGCGGCCCGCCCAGCTGTCCGGGGCGACCGGCACCACGCGGGGTGCGACCGCCGCGACCAGCGGGTCGGCGAAATGCCGTGCCAGGGCGGCGATCCAGCCCGGTGGCGGCACGCAGTCGCTGTCCACGAAGGCCACCAGCTCGGTGTCGGACGCGTCGATGCCGGTGTTGCGGGCGGCGGCCGGGCCGCCGTTGACCGGCCGCACGACCAGCCGGGCGCCGAACCGCCGCGCGGCGCGTGCGACCGCGCCGGGGTCGCGGGACGCGTCGTCGACGACGACGATCGGGTGGCCGTCGCGTGCCACGGCGGTGAGGCAGGGGACGAGCTTGTCGACCCGGTCGTGGACGGGGACCACGACGGTCACGTCGGGCGCGTTCGTCGAGGCGGGCGGCTCGGGGTGCGCGAGCCCGGCGTCGGTGAGCCTGCGGGCGAGGACCCCGGCGGCGGCGCTCGTGACCGGGCCGTTCGCCAGCTCCGTCCACGCGGCCCGGCCTGCCGGGGTGAGCCGGACGATCCTGGCGGGTGAGCCGCCGTACCAGCTGGTGGGGGAGAGCCGCCTCGTCGACTCGTCGAGCGTGATCCGGAACCCGGCGGGAAGTGGGGCGGTCGCGTGCCGGACGCACTGAAGGACGCCTTCATGACGCTGGGCGTTACGAAGGCGTCCTTCAGTGCGCTGGGGGTCGGGTGTCGCTGTCACAGGGAGAGTCCTCCGTCCACCGGGACCACGGCGCCGGTCATGCCGCTGCCCGCGGGACCGGCGATGAACGCGAGCACCTCGGCGACCTCCACCGGGTCCAGCAGGCGTCGGACCGGTTGCTGCGCGGCGAAGTCCTGTGCGCCGTCGAGGCCGTAGAGGCGGGCGCTCTCGGCCAGGACCGGGGTGTCGGTGGAGCCGGGGCTGACCGCGTTCGCGGTGACGCCGGTGCCGCCCAGCTCCACGGCCAGCGCCCGGACCAGCCCGGCGACCCCGGCCTTGGCCGCGCAGTAGGCGGCGAGCATCGGCAGCCCGCGCGTCGCGGCCACCGACGCGACCGCCAGGAACCGGCCCGAGCGCGGCACGGGCCTGCGCAGCAGCGCGGGCACGGCCGCCCGAGCCAGGTTCACCACCCCGCCGAGGTCCACCTCGAGCACCGCGCGCTGCTGGTCGACCGGGACCTCCCACAGCGGCGCGCCGCCCGCGACCACACCGGCGGCGGCCACCGCGATGTCCAGCCCGCCGTAGCGGGACTCGGCCTCCGCGACCGCCGCCACCATCCCGCCGGGGTCGCGCACGTCCGCGATGAAGGCCGCCGCGGTCGCGTGCCGGTTCGCCTCCTCGACCACGGCGGCGAGGTCGGTCTCGGTGCCGAGCGGGTAGGGGAGCGCCGGGTCGTCCTTGGCCCGGTCGACCGCGAGCACCGACCACCCCCTGGTCGCGAGCGCCACCACGGTCGCCGCCCCGATCCCGCGGGCCGCCCCGGTGACCAGCGCGACCCGGGTCACCACGGCTCCTCGCGCACCGCCCGGCACCGGCTCACGGCGCGAACCCCGCGAGCGGGCTCTCGTCGCAGGACCGGTCCGGCGGGCGACGCATCCCGATCGTCACCGGCACGGGTCGCCCGCGGTGCGAGTGGTCCAGCGACGGTCGCGGCTTGGTGTCCACCCCGGACAGGGCGGTCGCCCCGTGCCCCTTGACGCACTCCGGGTCGGGTCCGTCGAGCGGCAGGCCGGTGAAGAACTTCGCGGCCATGCACCCGCCCCGGCAGGCGTCGAATGCCGAACACGACGTGCACGCGCCGCCGGTCTGCGGCCTGCGCAGGTCGGTGAACAGCTCGGACTCCCGCCACACGCGGGAGAAGCCGCCGGTGTCGCGGACGTTGCCCGCGAGGAAGTTCTCGTGGATCGCGAACGGGCAGGCGTAGACGTCGCCGACCGGGTCGATCAGGCACACCACCCGCCCGGCACCGCACAGGTTCAGGCCAGGCAACGCGTCGCCGTAGGCCGCGAGGTGGAAGAAGGAGTCACCGGTGAGCACGTCCTCGCCGCGCGCGAGCAGCCAGTCGTAGAGCTGTCGCTGCTGCGCGGCGGTCGGGTGCAGCTCGTCCCAGACGTCCGCGCCCCGCCCGGACGGCCGCAGCCGGGTCAGCCGCAGCTGCGCGCCGAACCGGTCCGCGATCTCCTTGAACGCGTCGAGCTGGCCCGCGTTCGCCCGCGTGACCACGACCGACACCTTGAACCCCCGGAACCCGGCGGCACGCAGGTTCTCCATGGCACGCAACGCCGTCCGGTACGAACCGGGCCCGCGCACCGCGTCGTTGACCGCCTCGGTCGCGCCGTCGAGGGAGATCTGGACGTCCACGTAGTCGCTCGCCGCCAGCCGTTCCGCGACCGACGGCGTGATCCGGACCCCGTTGGTGGAGAACTTGACGCCCACGTGATGGGCGGTGGCGTAGTCGACCAGCTCCCAGAAGTCGGGACGCACGGTCGGTTCGCCGCCGCCGATGTTCACGTAGAACACCCGCATCCGCGCCAGCTCGTCGACGACCGCCTTGCACTCCACAGTGGACAGCTCACGCGGGTCGCGGCGCCCCGAGCTGGACAGGCAGTGCACGCACGACAGGTTGCACGCGTAGGTCAGCTCCCAGGTCAGGCAGATCGGCGCGTCGAGCCCGTACTGGAACTGCTCGACCAACGGCAGGACAGTCACGTTCGCTCCCGGATCATGTCGGACGCGGCCAGCGCGGTCAGCGCGGCGCGGAAGGCGGGCAGCTCCTCGACACCGACACCCGCGTGCTCACAGGCGATCCTGGCCGTCGGCCAGTCGCCGAGGGTCCGCACCACCGCCAGCAGCGCCGGGCTCTTCAGGAACGACAGCCGCCGCGTGCCGAAGTGGTACAGCAGTGCCCCGAACCGCTCCGGTCGCACCGCCACCTGCTCCGGCACGCGCCAGGCCGCGTCCAGAACGTCAGTCATTCTGTTCGCTCCGCAAGCTTCGCTCAGTACACACCGCACATTCCGTCGATCGAAACCTCTTCCACGAGCAGTTCCTCCACGACCAGCACCGGCTCGGGAGTGTCCTGCTCGATCGTCCGCGTCTGGTTGTCCGACATGGCGAACTCCTTTTTGGCACCGTGTGTCGAATATCTAGTACGATAACGTCACGGTGTGACACAAACAAGCCCCGGACGGCGCGGGCGACCCCGTGGCACCAGCGCCCGCCAGCTGGAGCTGATCGCGCTGCGCCTGTTCACCGGACAGGGTTTCCACGAGACGACCGTCGACCAGATCGCCGAGGCCGCTGGCGTCAGCAGGCGCACGTTCTTCCGCTACTTCGACGCGAAGTCCGAGGTGCTGTGGGCGGAGTTCGACAACGAGGTCACGACGATCCGCGCCATGCTCGCCGAGACGCCCGAGGACCTGCCCGTGATGGTCGCGGTGCGCCAGGCGGTCATCGCCGCCAACCACTACCGCGCGGAGGACGTGCCCGAGCTGCGCATGCGGATGCACCTGATCAGCACCGTGCCCGAGCTGGCCGCCAGCGCCACCGTCCACTACGACGCCTGGGAACGGGCCATCGCCGAGTTCGTCGGCCGCCGCACCGGCCAGCCCGGCGACTCCCTGTACCCGCTCGCCGCGGGCCGCGCCACCCTCGCCGCCTGCCGGGCGGCCTACGAACGCTGGTCGGCCCGCGCGGACGCCGACCTCACGCACTACCTCGACGCCGCACTCCGTGCCCTGGCAGCGGGTTTCGGCGACACCGCGCTGACCACAGAGCCGGATCCCGGCAGTGGCAGCGAATCCGGCGGGGTCAGCGCGCGGTCCACCCGCCGTCCACGACGACCGTCTGCCCGGTGACGTAGCGCCCGGCGTCGCCGACGAGCCACAGGACGGCGCCCACGATGTCGTCCGCGGTGCCCTCCCGGGGCAGCGGGGTGTTGCGGCGCAGGTACTCGACGGCTCGCTCGCTCTCGTACAGCGGACCGGTGATCTCGCTGCGGAAGAAGCCCGGTGCCACGGTGTTCACGCGGATCGAGTGCCGCGCCCACTGCACCGCCAGCTCGGCCGTCAGCCCGGACAGGCCGGCCTTGCTCGCCGCGTAGGACGCCTGCGGAATCCCGGGGATGCCGACCCGGCCGCTGATCGACGACACGTTCACGACCACACCCCGGCCCGCGTCACGCATGTGCGGGAACACGGCCTGCGCCAGCAGGAACGGCGCCACCAGGTTGAGGTCCAGCGTGCGGCGGACGGCGTCGAGCGGCTCGGACTCGGCGCGTTCGGTCGTGAACATGTTCCCGGCCGCGCTGACGAGGATCTGCGGCGGACCCAGGCCCTCGACGACCGCGGGCACCACCGTGCCGACCTCGTCCACGCTGGACAGATCACGGCAGACGGCGACGCCGCCGATCTCCTCGGCCAGCTCCGCCAACCGGTCCCGGCGCCGCGCGACCACCGCGACCCGGGCGCCGAACGCGGCCAGTGCCCTGGCCACGGCCGCGCCGAGACCCGACGACGCGCCGGTCACGATCGCGACCCGGCCGTCGAGGCGGAACATCGTGTCGGGGTCCGGCGGCACTGGTCTCCTTCGCGCGAGGTCTCTAGCCGCGGCGGAACCGCGCCCGGCTGGCTGCCGACGCCGCGTCGACCACCCGGTCCCTGAGCGTGCGGTTCACCCAGCGCTGGGTCGCCGTGAGGTGCTCCCCGGCGATCCGCGCCGCCTCGTCGGCGTCGCCTGCCGCGATGCTCGCCACGAGGCGCTCGTGCGCGTGCTGGGCGGCCTCGCAGTCCGTGCGCGACGGGTACGCGCCCCGCGACACCTGTGCGTCCGCCCACGCCTCCTCCTGGACCGACCAGAGCGACGTGATGCTCTTGACGACCACGCGCAGCGTGGTGTTGGGCTCGAAACCCACGATGGCGTCGTGGAAGTCACGCGAGGCACGGGTGAACGCCGCGCCGTCGTCGATGTGGCGCAGGCTCTCGGCCAGCAGTGCCTTCAGGTGTGGCACGACGGCCCGCCGCCGGTCCGACCGCCGCGCGCAGTGCGCCGCGCACAGCGGTTCCAGTGTGGCGAGGGCGGTGCCGAGGTCGGGAGCCGTGACCCGCATCGCCTGGAGCGTCAGGCCGAGCGCGTAGCCGGCGGTCCCGATGTCGGGCGCGTGCACGGTGGCGCCGCCGCGGTTGCCGCGCCGCACGGTCACGAAGCCCTCGGTCTCGAGGATCCGCAGCGCCTCGCGCACCGACGGGTGGCTGACGCCGAACTCGGCCATCAGCTCCTCCTGCTTGGGCAGCGTCGAGCCGTCCTCGATGCCACCCGCGAGGATCCGGTCGCGCAGGGCCGAGGCGACCAGCTCCGCCATGCGCAGCTGCCCGATCTTCACCGGCTGTGCGGTCACCATGATTGCAAGGCTAACAGTGATCCCGGACGAGGTCGGGCAGCCCGGCGCGCACGACCTTGCCCATGGCGTTCACCGGCAGGGCGGCCACCTGCGACCAGACCTCCGGCACCTTGTACGGGGCGAGCGCGGCCCGGCAGCGCTCGGCGAGCGCCGTGAGGTCGAGCGGGGGACCGGTGCTCTCGACGAGGGCGGCCACCCGTTGTCCGAGCCGGTCGTCGGGGATCCCGCACACGGCCACCCGTGCGACGTCCGGGTGTGCGGCGATGACCCGCTCCACCTCGAGCGGGTAGACGTTGGCCCCGCCGCGGATGATGACGAGCTTCCTGCGGTCCAGCACCGTGAGCCACTCGTCGACGGTGCCGACGTCGCCGGTGGCGACGGGGCCCGGCTCCGGTGGCCGG
The DNA here is from genome assembly GCF_004364325.1 of Actinophytocola oryzae. Classification (GTDB taxonomy): domain Bacteria; phylum Actinomycetota; class Actinomycetes; order Mycobacteriales; family Pseudonocardiaceae; genus Actinophytocola; species Actinophytocola oryzae. Next base: position 350,090 of record NZ_SOCP01000007.1, read on the forward strand.
ACGCCGCCGCGCTCCCAGTACCCGAGCATCGGCCGCCACCGGCCCGCCCACGGCCCGGTGGTCGCCGCGGAAAGGCGCAGTTCGCCCAGCTCGCCGGGCGGCAGGCGGTTGCCGTCGTCGTCGTACGCGGCCACGTCGTAGTGCGGCAGCACCCGTCCGCTCGCGCCCGGCCGCCACCCGGTCCCCGGCGGGTCGATCGCCACGACGGTCGGCGCCTCGGTCAGGCCGTAGGTGGCCCGGGGGACGAGCCCGTGCGTGCCCGCGAACGCCTCGCGCACCGAGTCCGGGGTGTCGCCGCCGCCGCTCCACACCTCGCGCAGCGTCCCGAGGTCCCGGTCGGGACGGGCGGCGAGGTCGTAGAGCTGTGCCGGGGCGCCGTTCCACACGGTGACGCGGCGTGTGGTGATCCAGTGGGCGACCCCGTCGACGTCGCGGCGGTCCATCACGACGGCGCACCCGCCTGCCTGCGCGGTGAGCAACGTGGACAGGACCATCAGGTTGAGGATGGTGAGCGGGAAGCTGTCGCCCTTGCGCAGCTCTGGTCCCCAGCCCCGGGTGGCGACGAGGACCGCGCCCGGCAGCAGGAGGTTGCGCTGGCTGTGCACGACCGCCCTGGGGCGACCGGATGTGCCGCTGGTGAAGGCGATCCCGGCCGGCGCGTCGACGTCCGGGTCCACGTGCGGCACCGGTTCGTCGCGGGCCAGGAGCGCCGCCCACCGGTCCAGGTCGACACCGTCCAGGTGGCACCGTGGCCCGGCCAGCACGACGGCCGGGTCGCACACCTCCCGCAGCTCGCGTTGCTCGGCCGCCGACAGCGCCTCGCCGATGCCCGCCCAGACCGCACCGATCCGTTGTGTGCCATGGAAGGCCGCCACGATGTCCAGATCGTTGGGCAGACAGGCCGCGACCCGGTCGCCGGGACGCACCCCGAGCGACCACAGTGCGCCCGCCGCGCGTCGGGCCCGGTCGTCGAGCTCGGCGTAGGTCCAGACGCCGGACGCCGCCTCGACGGCGGGGGCGTGCGGGTCGGACGCGAGCGCCGCGTCCAGAACTCCGGCGATGCTGTGCACAACCCTTCTTATCACTATCCTTGCAAGGATTCACCAGATAGTGTCGAACGCGTGGAGTCACACACGGGACCGTTGTCCGGGGTGCGGGTCGTCGACCTCACGGCGATGGTGATGGGGCCCTACTGCACACAGATCATGGCCGACATGGGTGCGGACGTGGTCAAGATCGAGCCACCGTCGGGGGACAACACCCGCTACATCTCGGTCGGGCCCGAACCGGGCATGGCAGGCGTCTTCGTCAACGTCAACCGCGGCAAGCGCAGTGTGGTGCTGGATCTGCGCACCGAGGCGGGAAAGGCGTCGCTGCGCGCACTCGTGGCACGGGCCGACGTGGTCATCCACTCGATGCGGGCCACGGCCATCGCGCGGCTCGGCTTCAGCTACGCGGACGTTGCCGCGGTCAACCCGTCGGTCGTCTACACCAACTGCTACGGCTACGGCCGCCGCGGCCCGGAGGCCGATCGCACCGCCTACGACGACACGATCCAGGCGGAGTGCGGCCTCGTGTCCGCGCAGGAGAGGCTGACCGGCCGGGCCGCCTACGTCGGCACCATCCTGGCGGACAAGGTCGCCGGGCTGACTGCCCTGTACGCCACCACGATGGCGTTGTTCCACCGTGAACGGACCGGCGAGGGCCAGGAGGTCGAGATTGGCATGTTCGAGACCATGGCCTCGTTCATGCTCGTCGAGCACGCGGGCGGCGCGCTGTTCAGCCCCGCGCTCGGTGGCGCCGGGTACCCGCGTGCGGTGACACCCGACCGTAGGCCCTACCGCACCAAGGACGGGTACCTGTCCGCCCTGGTGTACAACGACAAGCAGTGGTCCGCGTTCGTCGCGGCCGTTCGTCCGGAGTGGGCGGACGCGCGGTTCGCCACCCTCGAGCAGCGAGCACGCCAGATCGACACCGTCTACGCGTTGCTGGGGGAGACCTTCGCGGCCCGCACGACCCAGGAGTGGCTGGACCTGTTGCGGTCCCTCGACATCCCCGCCGCCCCGGTCCGCACGCTCGACGAGCTGTTCGACAACGCGCACCTCGACGCGGTGGGCTTCTTCGAGACGGTCGACACGCCGAACGGCCCGGTGCGGTTCCCCGGCTCGCCTGCCTGGTTCTCCCGCAGCCCCGGCCGGGTCGCGGGCCCGGCGCCGAGACTCGGCGCCCACACCGAGGAGGTCGCGGCCGAACTCGGTCTGGTGGAGGGAAACCAGTGATCGCACGCTCCTGGCTGTTCGCCCCGGGTGACAGCGAGAAGAAGATGGTCAGGGCCGCCGCTGGCCCGGCGGACGTCGCCATCCTCGACCTGGAGGACGCGGTGGCCGAGGAGGCCAAGCCCGCCGCACGAACGATGGTCGCGGACTTCCTCGCCGCCCGACCCGAGGCGGACCGGGCACGGCTGTGGGTGCGGATCAACCCCCTCGACGGCCCGCACGCGCTCGCCGACCTGGCCGTGGTGATCCCGGCACGCCCGGGAGGCGTCATGCTGCCCAAGGCGAACGGCCGGGCGGACGCGGAACGGCTCGACCACTACCTGTCGGCACTGGAGGTCTCGGCCGGGATCGACCGGGCCACGACGAAGGTCATCGTCCTGGTCACCGAGACCGCCGCGGCGATGTTCACCACCGGCTCGTACGTGGGCGCGCCGAGGGTCGTGGCGATGACCTGGGGCGCCGAGGACCTCGCCGACGCCGTCGGTGCCGCCGGGAACCGCGGTCCCGACGGGAGCTACGGGTTCACCTACGAGCTGGCGAGAAGCCTGTGCCTGCTGGGCGCGGCCGCCGCGGGCGTCGCGCCGGTCGACACCATCCACGGCGACTTCCGCGACCTCGACGGCCTGCGTGCGCGGGCCGAGAAGGTGCGCCGGGACGGCTTCCAGGGCATGCTCGCCATCCACCCCGCCCAGGTCGACGTGATCAACACGGCGTTCACGCCGACGACGGCGGAACTCGCCGCCGCGCAGGAGATCGTCGACCTGTTCGCCGCGAACGCCGGTGCCGGGACGATCGGCCACCGGGGCGTGATGCTGGACCGCCCCCACCTCGCCCGGGCCCGCGCGGTGCTGGCGGCGGGTGGTCGAGGATGAGCGTGGACCTGCGCCGCCACCTGCGTCCCGGTGACCGCATCGTCATGGGGCAGGCGTGCGGAGAGCCGACCACGCTCGTCGAGGCGCTGCTCGCGCAGGCCGGCGACATCGGTGGGCTCTCGGCGTTCGTCGCGACGAGCTTCTCCGGCCTGTTCACCCCGGGAGCGGGCTTCTCGCTGTCGAGCATGGGCGCGATCGGCGGGTTGCGGACCATGGCGAAGGCACGCGAGCTGACCGTGGTCCCGTGTCATGTCAGCCAGGTCGGCCCGCTGATCGAGGCGGGGACCATCGGCTGCGACGTCGCCTTCGTACAGGTCAGCCCGGCCGACGAGAACGGCGACCACAGCTGCGGGCTCATCGGCGACCACGTGCTGGCCGCGGTCGCGAAGGCCCGTGTCGTCATCGCCGAGGTCAACGACCAGGTGCCGTTCACCGTCGGCGAGACGCTCCCCTCGGCCGCGATCGACCACGCCGTCCGGGTGTCACGGCCGCCGGTCGAGGTGCCTCCCGCGCGGATCACCGACACCGACGAGGCCATCGCGCACCACGCCGCCGCCTACGTCGAGGACGGCTCGGTCCTCCAGACCGGGATCGGGGCCGTGCCCGACGCGATCCTCCGCCTGCTGCGTGACCGCACGGACCTCGGCGTGCACTCGGGCATGCTGGGTGACGGCCTGGTCGACCTGGTCGAGGCGGGGGTGGTCACCAACGCGCGCAAGGACATCGACCGGGGCGTCTCGGTCACCGGCGCCCTCATCGGCACCCGCCGCCTTTACGCCCACGCCGACCGCAACCCCGACCTCCGCCTGTGCGCGGCGTCCTACACCCACGACCCGGCGGTGCTGGCGCGGCTCGACCGGCTCGTGACCGTCAACTCGGCGGTGGAGGTCGACCTCACCGGCCAGGTCAACGCCGAGCAGAGCGGCTCGGCCTACCTCGGCGGCACCGGTGGGCAGGGCGACTTCGTCCGGGCAGGTGCCCGTTCGCCGGGTGGTCACGCCGTCGTCGCGTTGCCCGCCACCGCGAGGGGCGGCACGGTCAGCAGGATCACCGCCGCCCTGTCCGGCCCCGTCACGGTCGCGCGCAGCGACGTGGACGTGATCGTCACCGAGTTCGGCGCGGCCGAGCTGAAGGGCCGCTCGCTCGCCGAACGCGCGGGCAGGCTGGTGGCGATCGCCCACCCCGACTTCCGCGAAGAACTGGCACGGGAGGCACACGCCATTGCCCAGCGAGGTTTCTGACGCCGTCCTGTTCGACGCCCGCGACGACGGCATCGCCGTCATCACGCTCAACCGGCCGCGGTCACGCAACTGCCTGACCCGCGAGGTCCGGGACGGGCTCGGTGCCGCGTGGGACCGGTTCGAACACGACCCGGCGCTGCGCGTCGCGATCCTCACCGCCTTGGGGGAGAAGGCGTTCTGCGCGGGCGGCGACCTGAAGGAGATGGTGGCGACCGGCATGGGGGTGCCGCCCCGTGAGATGTTCCCCGTCCCGTACGACACGGTGGAACTGTCCAAACCGACCATCGCGGCCGTGAACGGCGCGGCGTACGCGGGCGGGTGGATGATCGCCCAGGCGTGTGACCTGTGCGTGGCGAGCACGAGTGCCACCTTCGCGGTGACGGAGGTCAGGGTGGGCCGTGCGTCCCCGTGGGCGGCGCCGCTGATCCACATGATCCCGCAGCGGATCATGATGGAGCTCCTGCTCACCGGGCGCCCCGTCACCGCGCGGCGGGCCTACGAGATCGGCCTCGTCAACCGGCTCGCCGAGCCTGCCGACCTGCTGGCGACCGCGCTCGACCTGGCGCACGAGATCCTCGCGGGCGCACCGCTGTCGGTGAGGGCGGCACGCGAGGTCGTCATGCTCGCGACGGAGATGGGCCGCACGGCGGCACTCCAGGCGGCCCGCCACGCGTCGGAACACTGCTACCACAGCGAGGACGCCCAGGAGGGCCCGAGGGCGTTCGCCGAGAGGCGCGCTCCCCGGTGGCAGGGCCGGTAGCGCGTCCTACGGCTGGTTCGGGACGCGGAGGTTCACCAGCGGCCGGCGGTAGGAGGGGTCGCCGAGGTCGCGGGCGGGGATGCCGTTGCCGTGGATGTCCGGCACGTCGGCGAACGGCACGGCGGTGGTCGGCAGCATGCCGGACCACTCGATGACGGTCGTGCGGAACGCGATGCGCCAGGTGCCGTCCCGCCGCTGGAAGCGGTCGAGGTAACGGCCACCGGCCACCCAGTTGGTCTCGTCGCGGTTGCGGCCCACGAACAGGTAGTAGGTCTCCGTGTGGGCGGTGCTGCCGGTGATCTCGCAGCTGTGGTTCACCAGGTTGTGCTGGGTCGACCGCTGGTCCCGCTCGTGCACGGCCGCCGCCCAGTCGTACAGCGCGGTGGCGCCGCCGACGAAGTCCCCCGCCGCGATCGTGGCGTCCGGGTGGAACGCCGAGAGGAACAGTGCCCGGTCGAAGCGGTCCATGCCCCGCGCGAAGCGGGTGAGCGCGTCGAGGATGTCCTGCCGTTCCAGCAGGCGTTCGAGCCGGGCGATGCGTTCAGCCTCCATGACGTGCCTCCACGATCGGGTGCCAGACGGGTGCGCCGCGCTCGGCCCGCAGGGACGGGACGACGGCGCCGTCGACGTCGGTGACGCCGTACTCGCGCGCCAGCTCGGCGGTGATGAACGTGCCGCCGGAACGCGCCATGACCGCCGGGTCCGTGGCCAGCGCCGCGATCACCCGGCCGGGGAACTCCGGGGTGCACGCGTTCGCGGGGTCAGTGACCGTCCGGGAGGTCATCGCGGCATCGCGGGCGAGGTTGCGCCGCGCCCGTTCGGTCAGGGTGAGGCCCTGCCACAGCGACACCGACGCCACCCCGTGCGGCGCCAGCTCGACCGCCATGTCACGCGCCATGCGGTCGACCGCGGACTTGCACGTGCCGAAGACGACGCCGTAGGTGTAGGTCACCCCGACGTAGCCGGAGATCGCCACGACCAGGCCGGACCGCCTCGGCGCCATGAGCCGCGCCGCGTGCCAGGCCGCGACGTAGTTGGACCGCACGCCGACGTCCACCATTGCCCAGTCGGACAACGGCTTCTCCCAGAACGGCCGCGGCTCGGTGAGGTTCTCCGGCAGGGCGAAGGCGTTGTTGACGAGGACATCGAGCCTGCCCTGCTCCCGCGCCACCCGCGCGAACAGGGCCGCCACCTGCTCGTCGTCGGCGTGGTCGACCCGCACGGCGACGCCGGTGCCGCCCCGGCGGTCGACCTCGGCCGCGGTCTCGCCGACCGTGCCGGGCAGCGGGTGGGTGCCGGGGGTGACCGTGCGCCCGGTGACGTAGACGGTCGCCCCCTCCGCACCCAGCGCCAGCGCGACGCCCCTGCCGATCCCGCGGCTGGCGCCGGTCACCACGACGACCCGGCCGGTCAGCGACCCCATGTCACGAGGCGGGGTCGTAGCCCAGGATGCCCTTGATCTCCAGGTAGTCGTGGAAGCCGAACTCGCCCCACTCGCGGCCGTTGCCGCTCTTCTTGTAGCCGCCGAACGGGCAGGCGAAGTCGAACCCGTCGTTGATGGAGATGTACCCGGCCCGGAGCCGCCGGGCCACGGCGCGTGCGGCGTCGAGGTCCGCGCCCGCGACATAGCCCGCGAGGCCGTACTCCGTGTCGTTGGCGATCGCCACGGCGTCGTCCACGTCGGCGTAGCCCAGGATCGTCAGCACGGGCCCGAAGATCTCCTCGCGGGCGATCGTCATGTCGTTGGTGACGTGGGCGAAGACCGTGGGCCTGACGTAGTAGCCGGTCGCCAGCCCGTCCGGGCGCCCGGTGCCGCCGGCGACCAGCGTGGCGCCCTCGTCGATGCCCTTCTGGATCAGCGCCTGGATCCTGTCGAACTGGCCGCCCGACACCACCGGGCCGATCGCCGCGTCACCGGTCGGGTCGCCGACGGTGACCGTGGCCGTGGCCTCCCGCGCGACGGCGATAGCCTCGTCCATCCTGGTGTGGGGCACCAGCATGCGGGACGGCGCACTGCACGTCTGCCCCGAGTTGCCCATCATGCTGACGACGCCCCTGGCCACGTTCTCCGCGAACGCCGTGTCGTCGAGGACGATGTTCGGGCTCTTGCCGCCCAGCTCCTGGGTCACCCGCTTGACGCTGGGCGCCGCGTTCCGCGCGATCTCCACACCAGCACGCGTCGACCCGGTGAACGACACCATGTCGACGTCCGGGTGGCTCGACAGCGGCACGCCGACCGCGGGACCGTCGCCCTGCACGAGGTTGAACACCCCCGCGGGCACGCCGGCCGCGTCGAGGATCTCGGCGAAGACCTGCCCGGTGAACGGCGACTTCTCCGACGGCTTCAGCACCATCGTGCAGCCCGTCGCGAGCGCGGGGAACACCTTCACCGCGATCTGGTTCATGGGCCAGTTCCACGGCGTGATCAGGCCGCAGACGCCGATCGGCTCCCGCACGACGAGCGTCGCGCCGCGCCCTTCCTCGAAGGCGAACTCCTTCAGGACCGCGATCGCCGTCGTCAGGTGCCCGGCGCCCAGCCCCACCTGGTTGCTGGTGGCGAGCGCGGTCGGCGCACCGATCTCCTCGGTCAGCGCCGCGGCGAGGTCGCCCGCGCGCTGCTGGTAGACGGCCAGGATGCTCTCGAGCACCGCGACCCGGTCCGCGACGCTGGTCGCGGACCAGCCTGCGAAGGCGCCGCGGGCCGAGGAGACCGCGCGGTCCACGTCGGCCGCCGAGCCGACCGCCACCGTGCCGCACACCTGCTCGGTCGCGGGGTTCACCACCGTCATCGTGGTCGGCTCGGCCGGGTCGACCCACCGGCCGCCGACGTAGAACTTCAGATACTCCCGCATGTCACTGCGTTCCTTCCGCGTACCAGGTTCGGAACTCGGCGTAGCTCGGCATCTCCTCCGAGTTCGCCTTCGGGTCGACCGCCACGTGGACGACGGCCGTCCTCCCGGAGGCGTAGGCCCGTTTTATGGCCGGGGCGATGTCCGCGTCCCGCTCCACGTACTCGCCGTGGCAGCCGAAGCCCTCCGCGACCTTGTCCAGGCGGGTGTCGGTGCTCCAGTGCGTGCCGGTCTCCCGCGACCCCTGGCCGAAGGTTCTCTTGTAGACCCCGACCTCCAGGCCCCAGGCGTAGTCGACGGCCACGACGCAGACCAGCGGCAGGTTCAGCCGTGCCGCGGTCTCCAGTTCGGCGATGTGGAACAGGAACGACGAGTCCCCGGTCACCAGCATCACCGGCCGCTTCATCCCGTCCGCCACCGACGCGCCGATGGCGTAGGGCAGGCCGGTGCCGAGGTGGCCGAAGTTCTGGTTCCACATCACGTCGTGCGGCTTGGCCTGCGAGTAGGTCCAGCCGAAGATGGTCGTCGCGCCGCCGTCCCGCACCATGATCCCGTCGGCGGGGAACACCTTCGTCGCCTCGACGACGAGCCGTGCGGGGTGGACGGGGGACCTGCCCGACGGCGCGGTCTCCGCCAGCTCCGCGAGGGTGGCCGCGTCCTGTGCGATCCAGCCGGCCAGCTCGGGTGACGGCGTACGCGGCGTGTCGGCCAACGCGTCGACGAGCTGCGGGACGATCGCCCGCAGGTCACCCACGAGCGGCACGTCGACCGCGCGGTTGACGCCGATCGCCTCGGGATCCTGCTCGATGACGATCCAGGACCGGTTCGCCTCGTTCTCGACCCAGTGCCGCCCGCGTCCGTAGTGGACCGGCTCACCGAGCTCGGTGCCGATGGCGAGGCACAGGTCGGAGCGCACCACCGCGTCGATGGCCGACGCCGAGAAGCCGTACGGGAAGGTGCGGTCCTCCAGCCCCGCGATGTAGGAGGTGCCGCCGGAGGTCTGGATGACCGGGCACGCCATCACGTCGGCGAGTGCCCTGACCACCGCACCGGCACGCGACGTGTGCACGCCGTGCCCGACCAGCAGGATCGGTTGCGTGGCCGCGCGGATGAGCCGCACGGCCGCCGCGACCCGGTCCGCGCCCGCGGTCTGGTCGACCAGCCGGTACCGCTGCGGCGGCAGCGCGGGCGCCACGTCGAGGTCCTCCTGGATGACGTGCGAGGGGTACTCGATATACACCGGGCCCGGCCGCCCGGTCAGTGCCCTGCGCAGGCCCTCGCGGATGATCTCGTCGGTCTGGTCGGCGTACTCGATGCTGGCGCTGTACTTGACCGACGGCTCGAACAGCTCGGCCTGCCTGACGAACTGGATGCGACCGCGGCGGACCCGCTGCTCGGTGATGCGGGCGCGCTGCCCGCCGAGGAAGACCACCGGCGAGCTCTCGACCTTCGCGCACATCATCGCGCCTGCCAGGTTCGCGACCCCCGGGCCGAGCGTGCCGACGCACACCGCGGCCGTCCCGGTCATCCGCGACACGGCCTCCGCCATGAAACCCGCGGCCTCCTCGTGGTGGGGCGCGACCACGGTCCAGCCGCGTTCCTCGGCGAGGTGGAACATGTGGACGAAGTTCGGGTCGGGGATGCCGAAGATCGTGTCGATGCCCTCGGCCTCGAACAACTCCAGGATGCGCTCGTAGACCTTCATGTTCAGCCCTTCGTGGCCATGGCGAAGCTGTCGCGGATGTGGTCGACGTGCGCCGAGGGCACGACCGGCAGGATCCAGGGGTCGCTCGTGTCGCGGATCTCGGCGAGCCGGTCGCCGACGTCCCCGACCGTCCACGCCGGCCGGTACACGCCCGGGGTCTCGGCGACGAAGGCCCGCGCCACCCGCCCGGCGATCGCCACCAGCATCTCCCCGGTGACCGAGCAGGACTCGTGCGCGAGCCAGCCGACGACCGGCGCGATCAGCTCCGGCCCCATGGGCGGGTAGGCGGAGGTGTCGATGCCCTCGGCCATCCTGGTCACGGCACCGGGCACGATCACGTTGCACGCCACCCCGTGCTCGGCACCTTCCAGGGCGACCACGTTGGACAGTCCGATCATGCCCGCCTTCGCCGTGCCGTAGTTGGCGACGTAGTGGTTGCCGTAGAGGCCGCCGATCGACGACGTCAGCACGATCCGGCCGTAGCCCGCCGCGCACATCACGGGGAACGCGGGGCGCACCACGTGGAAGGCGCCCCGCAGGTGGACGTCCAGCACGGCGTCGAAGTCCTCGTAGGACATCTCCGAGAGCGGCGCGGACCGCACGATGCCCGCGTTGTGGACGAGGACGTCCAGCCTCCCGTAGTGGTCGAGCGCCGACTCGACGATCGCCCGGCCGCCCCGCGCGGTCGCCACGGACTCCGTGCAGGCGACGGCGTCCCCGCCGGCGGCCGTGATCGCCGCGACCACCTCGTCGGCGGGACCGGTGTCGACGCCCTCGCCACGCATGCTGCCGCCGGGGTCGTTGACGACGACCTTCGCGCCCAGCCCGCCGAGCAGCAGCGCGTAGGCCCGTCCCAACCCCCGGCCGGCGCCGGTGATCACGGCGACGCGTCCGTCGAACCTGGCCTCAGACATCGGAGTCCAGGACGAGCCCGGCCAGCTCGCCCGTCTCGCGCCACGCCTGCAGGACGTCCTCCATGGCGTAGAAGCCCGGCCAGTACGGCTCGCCCAGGTGTGACCTGATCTGCCGCTCGCCCTCGTTGTTGTAGTAGCCGGGTGTGCACTCCCGCTGGAAGTTCGTGTTGTCGACGGCGGTCTCCCGCACGGTCGCGCACCAGGAGTCCGCGGCCTCGGCCGTCGGCTCCACGGTGGTCGCGCCGCGTGCCACCGCCTCCCTGATGATGTAGGCGATGTGGTCGGCCTGCTGCTCGAACATCGCCGTCGTGGCCGCGGTCACGCCGCCCTGGACGAAGCCGGTGAAGAACTGGTTCGGGAAGCCGTCGGTCATGATGCCGTGCAGCGTGTGGTAGCCCGTGGCCCAGTGGTCGTAGAGCGAGCGGCCGCCGCGGCCGGTGAACGGCGCGATGCCGAGCCTGCGGTCGAGGTCGGTGGTGATCTCGAAGCCGCTCGCGAAGATGATGCAGTCGACCTCGTGCTCCACGCCGCCCGCGACGATGCCCCGCTCGGTGATCCGCTCCACGCCCCTGGTGGCCGACACGTCGACCAGCGTGACGTTGGGGCGGTTGAAGGTCGGCAGGTAGTCGTCGCTGAACCCCGGACGCTTGCACAGGAACCGGTAGTAGGGCTTGAGCGCCTCGGCCGTCGCCGGGTCCGCGACGACCGCGTCCACCCGGTCGCGCAGGCGTTGCATCGCCCGGTAGTCCTCGCGTTCCCGCAGTTCCATGAACCTCCCCGGGTCCGTCATCGCGGCCCAGCCGTCGGTGGCGTCCAGGTGTGCGGCGAGGTTGCGGCTGACCTCGGTCCAGCCGTCGCAGACGAGGTCGGGCTGGCCGGGTGCGAACGCCTCGAACGCGGCGGTGTGGAAGTTGCGCCTGCGCTCCTTCTGCCAGCCCGGCGTCAGCGTCCTCACCCACTCGGGATCGGTCTTCGCGTTGCCGCGGTCGTCGATGTAGGACGGTGTCCGCTGGAAGACGTGGAGGTGCCGGGCGGAGCGGGCGAGGTGCGGGATCGCGCCGATGCCGCTCGCGCCGGTGCCGATGATCGCGACGTTCTTGTCGGCCAGCCCGTCCAGGCCGCCGTCCATGCCGCCGCCGGTGTACTCGTAGTCCCAGCGAGCGGTGTGGAACGTGTGTCCTTTGTAGTCGGTGAGGCCGGGGATGCCCGGGAGCTTCGGCCGGTTGAACGGCCCCTGGCACATCACGACGAAGCGGGCACGCAGGTCGTCGCCCCGGTTGGTGGCGATCCGCCAGCGCGCGGCCTGTTCGTCCCACGTCATCGAGCGGACCAGCGTGCTGAAGAGGGCCTTGTCGTAGAGCCCGAAGTGCTTGCCGATGCGTTGGCAGTGCTCGAAAACCTCGCTGCCCATGGCGTACTTCTGCGTCGGGATGTACCCGACCTCCTCCAGCATGGGCAGGTAGCAGTAGCAGTCGGTGTCGCACTGGATGCCGGGGTAGCGGTTCCAGTACCAGGCACCGCCGAAGTCACCGCCCAGCTCGACGATCCGGATGTCGGCGATGCCCGCCTGCCTGATCCGGGCGGCGGCGATGAGTCCGGACAGGCCACCGCCGAGGACGGCGACCTCGACGTCCTCGGTGATGGGGGACCGCGGCACGACCGGGGTGTAGGGGTCGACCTCGTAGTAGTCGGCGAACTCCCCGCCCGCCTCGACGTACTGCTTCTGGCCCTCGGGGCGGAGGCGCTTGTCGCGTTCGGACAGGTACTTCTCGCGAAGTGCCGCCTGGTCGATCTCGGGTGTGCTGGTGGGAGCGCAGTTCTGCATGTGTGGACCCTCGGGGCTCAGGTGAGGTCGCGGGGCGCGCCGGTGCCCATGTACCTGGCGAGGTTGCGGTGCAGGTTGGCGACGCTGCGCTCGCGGTACGGGTTGGGCTTCGGACCGGTGAAGCCCCGGGTCTTCATGCCCTTCTGCACGGCGGCCATGTTGTCGAAGTCCTGGGGGAGCACGGTCCGCCAGGCCGGGTCGTCGGCGGGGGTGTACTCCCACTCCGTGGCCGGTTCCTCGCCCGGCGGGTACAGCTCGTAGACCGCGACGTCGAAGTAGCACTTGTCGGGGTCGTAGCCGTAGGGGCGGGCGCTGTAGCAGAGCATGTTGTTGAGTGCGTGGCCGATCTGGAAGTTGGGGAAGATCTGCCAGGCGGTGCCGCTCCTGCCGACGTGCACGGGGTCGACGGTCGGCCAGACCACGCCGCGCTTCGCGTCGTCCTGCCGGGCCGAGTCCAGCCAGTGCTTGAGGACCTCGCCCGACGACGTGCCCTCCGGCAGTTCGTCGACGAGCCGCCGCGCGGCGTCGACGAGTGTCTGCGTGGTGTTGGTGTTCGCGTGCTCCCACGTGAAGTTCTGCAGCTCGGCCGTTGACACGCGGGGGTCGGCCCCCGCGCCGAGCCGCAGCTTCGCCTGGTTCTCGTCGAGGCCCTTGGGTGCGTCGTAGCCGATGTTGCTGTGTTTGCCCTGCGCCTTGGCCCAGCCGAGGAAGCTGCCGAAGTTCATGAACTCCGGGTGGGTCCCCGGCACGTGGTAGGTCTCCATGAACGCCTCGAGCGCGGTCTTCCAGTTGCAGTCGAACACGAGCCAGCGCCGCCACCTCGGCCGCATGTTCTCCAGGTGGAACGGGTCGAGCAGCGACGCGGCGGGTTCGAGGTAGTCCCGCAGCGGCTCGCAGTCCGGGTCCATGGTGATCCAGATCCAGCCGCTCCACGTGTCGACCCGGACCTCGGTGAGCCGCGTGTTCTCCTCGGTCAGCCCGCAGGGCCAGTCCTCCCGCTCGGAGACGTGGGTGCACTGGCCGTCCAGGTTGTAGCGCCAGCCGTGGAAGCCGCAGACGAACTGCCGGCCGCGGCCGCGGGCGTGCTTCGCGCCGGAGGGCACGTCCACCAGCGGGCGGCCCCGGTGCGAGCAGGCGTTGTGGTAGGCGCGGATCGTGTCCTTCGCCGTGCGCACCACGATCAGCGAGTCGTCGAGGATGTCGTAGGTGAGGTAGTCACCGACGTTGGGGATCTCCTCGACGCGGCCGACCTGCTGCCACACCTTCGCCCACAGCCTGTCCCGCTCGGCGCGTGCGTAGTCCGCGGAGATGTACGCCTCGACACCGATCGTGAGCGGCTCCGACAGTTCCTCCGGCACGGTTTCCTTGCTGTCCACGATGTCGGTCATCGACTACTCCATATCAGCGCGTGATGGCGGCGCGGAACGACTCGTCCTTCAGGAACAGGGAGGTGTTGTCGGCACCCAGGTGTGTCCACCTGAGATCGAGGCCGCCGTCGACCAGGAGCGTCTGCCCCGTGACGTAGGTGGACAGGTCCGACAGCAGGAACAGGACCGCCCCGGCCTGCTCCCGCGGGGTGCCGCGGCGGCCCATGGCGATGGCGCGGCGGTCGCGGTCCGGGTCGTCGTCGACGTAGGTGCCCGACGCGGGGGTCTCGGTGACGCCGGGGGCGACGGCGTTGACGCGGATGCCGTCGCACGCGAGCTCGACGGCCATCGTGCGGGTCGCCGCCACCACCGCGGCCTTGGCCGTGCCGTAGGCGATGTGCAGCGGCGCGGTGTTCATGCCGCTGATCGAGGAGACCGACACGATCGACCCGGGACGCCCCGAGGACCTCAGCTCCGCGGCGACCGCCTGGCTCATGAAGAACATCGTCTCGAGGTTCTGGGTGAACAACGCCCGCCAGTCCGCCCGGCTCACCCGGGTCGCGGGCATCCACGTCGACGGGGCGGCGCCGCCCGCGACGTTGACGAGCCCGTACAGCTCGCCGTCGGTTCGCCGGACCTGCGCCACGACCGCAGCGACGCCCTCGTCGGTGGCGGCGTCGGCCGCGACCGGGACGACCGGAAGACCCTCCGCGGCAAGGGGTTCGACGTGCTTGCCGAGTTTCTCCGGCGAGCGGCCGACGGCGATGACCGTCGCGCCCGCGGCGGCGACCATGCGCGTCACCGCCGTGCCGATGCCGCCGCCGCTCGCGCCGGACACGACGACGATCCGCCCCGCCAGTCCGAGTAGGTCCATCGCTCAGCCCTCACGCAGCGCGAGGACGCTGCCGTCGGCGTCGGCGGAGACGTAGAGGGTGCCGTCCGCCCCGGCGGCGATGCCCGCGAACGGGCCCTGCGGCCCGGAGAACGGCGGCAGTCCCCGCAGCGGCCTGGGGGTGACACCGGGCGGCGCGCCCACCGGCAGGTCGGCGGCGACCGTGTGCAGGGCCTTGCTGTCGAGGTCGAAGCCGACCAGCGCCTTCGCGCCGGCGTCGACGACGAACAGCCGCCCGTCCCGTACCAGGATCCCCTGCGGCTTCTCCAGACCGTCGACGACCGTGTCCACGCCCGCGCGGGTGACCGCGACGACCCGGCCCGCGCCCGCCTCGGCGACCAGGCACGTGCCGTCCGCGCCGAACGCGACGCCGACCGGCTCGGCGAGACCCGCGGCCAGCTCCTCGACGCGGCCGTCGCGGATCGCGAGCACCCGGCCGCGACCAAGCTCGGTGGCGACGACGTCGCCGTTCGGGGCGACCGCGACGCCGTAGAGCTGGTCGAGGTCATCGGCCAGCACCTCGCTCTCCCCGCGTGCCGGCCACCACCGCGTGACCTGCCCGGTCGAGGTGGTGACGAGGAACGCGCCGTCGGCGACGGCGGTCACGCCGCGGACGAAGCCCGGGTAGCCGGGTGTGAAGAGCATCGCCATGGTCTCCGGCTCGGCGCCGGGGCGCAGCCGGTAGAAGAAGGTGCCGTCGGCGACGTAGAGGGTGCCGTCGGCGCCCACGGTCAGGTCCAGCGGCCAGTTCAGCCCGCCCGGCAGCGTCGTCCTGGTCTCGCCGCCACCGAGGATCTCGGTGATCTGGCCGGTGAAGCAGGAGACGAACAGCCGGTCGCCAACGAAGGCCAGGTTGTCGAGGCCGGGGGAGACGGTGGCGAGGACGGTGCGCTCGCCGGTGCGCGGGTCGATGCGCAGCACCTCGCCGGTGTGCACCTGGGTCGACACGATCCGGCCTGCCGCGTCGAACTTCACGGCGTCGGGCACGCCGAGGTCGCCGACGACCCGCTCCGGCTCGCCGCCGTCCGGGTCGACGCGCCAGATGTCGTTGGTCCCCATCACGGGGTAGTAGAGGAGACCGTCCGGCCCGACCTCCATGGCGTTGGGCATCGCCAGGCCCTCGACCAGCACCCTGGGCTCGCCGCCGTCGCGGCCCAGCTCCACGATCCGCCCGCCGACGCGGCACTCGCCGACGAACAACCTGCCGTCGTGGACGGTGATGCCGTTCGCGCTGGGCAGGTCGTCGCGCAGCACCCTGGTCGTGCCGTCGGTGCCGCGCACGCTCACCCGGCCGTCCATCACCTCGGTGGCGTACAGGTTGCCCTCGGCGTCGAAGGCCACGTCGTCGGGCGCGACGATGTCGCCGCCCTTGGCGGCCACGGTCGCCAGCTCGCCGGTGTCGACGTCGAGCGCGCTGATCTGGCTGCCGGTCACCTGCGCCACGTAGACGCGGCCGTCCGGGCCGGTGCGCAGCCCGTTCGCCCCGAAGAGCCTGCTCGGCGGCGTGAGCCGGGTGAGGGTCCATCCCCGCGTGAGACGGGCCGGTGTCGCGCCGGTGTAGCGCGCGTCGTGCGACAGCATCGTGACGGACTCCCAGCAACCTCGTCGTTGTCCTGGTGGGGTCGCCATTGTGAGAATGACGCTCTCTCAGAACGTATCGTTTGTTCTCAATCATTGCAATGTATGGCTAGCATGTTCGGTGAAGAGCGCTCTCAGGGCGCCTCACCGCCGACGAACCGACCGGGAGCGTGTGATGACCGACGAGAAGGCCGCCCGGCTCGACCTGTCCGACGTCGACCACCGTGTCGGCAGGCCGGTCGGCGGGGGACAGCTGTGGGACCCGTGTGCCGCCTCCGACATCCGCCGCTGGGTGATGGCCATGGACTACCCGAACCCACTGCACTGGGACGAGACGTTCGCACACGAGTCCAGGTACGGCGGGCTCGTCGCGCCGCAGTCGATCGCGGTCGCCCTGGACTACGGGCACGGCGCGCAGCCGGCCTGTGTCGGCCACATCCCCGACAGCCACCTGATCTTCGGCGGCGAGGAGTGGTGGTTCTACGGCTGCCCGGTGCGCGTCGGCGACAAGCTCTTCCAGGAACGGCGTTTCCACGACTACAAGGTGGTGGAGACCAGGTTCGCCGGGCCGACCATGTTCTCCCGGGGCGACACCGTCCACACCAACCAGCACGGCGCGCTGGTGGCCCGCGAGCGGTCGACCGCCATCCGCTACCTCGCCGCCGAGGCGGAGAAGCGCGGCCTGTACGACAACCAGGCCGCCGCGCCGCGCTGGACAGAGGCCGAGCTGGACGGGGTCGCGCGGCTGCGCCACGAGTGGCTGATGTCCAACCGGGCCGGTGTCTCGCCGCGCTTCGACGAGGTGAAGGTCGGCGACGTGCTGCCGAGGCGGGTGATCGGCCCGCACAGCATCGCGAGCTTCACGACCGAGTACCGCGCGTTCCTGTTCAACATCTGGGGCACGTTCGGCTGGACCGCCCCGCCCGGCGTCGAGGACCCGTGGGTCAACCAGGACCCGGGGTGGATGAAGGACTTCGCCTTCGACGAGGAGGGCGCCACGATCGACCCGCGCAAGCGCGACGGGCTCTACGTCGGCCCCTCCCGCGGCCACATCGACGCGGCCAGGGCGGGCGAGGTCGGCATGGGCCGCGCCTACGGCTACGGTGCCACGATGGGTGCCTGGTGCACCGACCACCTCGCCTACTGGGCGGGCCACGACGGCATGGTGCGCCACTCCAGGGCGACCTTCCGGGGCCCCGCCTTCGAGGGCGACGTCACCTACTTCGACGCGGAGGTCGTCGACAAGCAGGCCGAGTCGTCGTGGGGCGTGCCGCTCGTCCAGGTGAGGCTGCGACTGTCCAACCAGGACGGCGTGGTGCTGGTGGACTGCACCGCGGAGGTCGAGCTGCCGTGGTGACGCCCGACTCGGTCGTGTCCGGCCCGCCGCTGCACACCGAGCCGGGCCTCGGCGCGCTCACGCTGCCGGGTTTCCTGCGCGAGGTGAGCACCGCCTACGCCGACCGCGAGGCGCTCGTCCTGCGCACGCCGGAGGAGACCGTCCGCTGGACCTACACCGACCTGTGGGAGCAGGCGGTCGCGGTGGCGCGGGCGCTGCGGGCGTGCGGCATCGGCAAGGACGGCCGGGTGGGCGTGCTGATGACCAACCGGCCCGAGTGGCTCGCCTCGGTGTGGGGCACGGCGCTCGCCGGGGGCGTGGCCGTCACGCTCAGCACGTTCTCCACACCGCCGGAGCTGGCGCACCTGCTCCAGGCCTCCGCCGTGTCCGTCCTGCTGTTCGAGCGGACCGTCGCGGCGACCGACTTCGCCACCGTGCTCGGCGACCTCGCCCCTCGGTCGCCGCTGTTCCCCTTCCTGGGCCACCTCGCCATGGTCGGGGACCCGCTGCCCGGCAGCGCGATCGACACCTGGGCGGACTTCCTCGCCCGCGGCGCAGGCGAGCCACGCGAGCTGGTGGCGGCCACCGCCGAGGCGGTGGCGCCGAGCGACACCGCCGTGTTGTTCTTCTCCTCCGGCTCCACGAGCAGGCCCAAGGGCATCCTGAGCGCGCACCGCGGTGTCTGCGTGCAGCTGTGGCGGTTCCGGCGCATGTACGGGGTCGGTCCGGCCGACCACGTCCGCTGCTGGACCGCCAACGGCTTCTTCTGGTCCGGCAACTTCGGCATGGCACTCGGCACGACCCTCGCGAGCGGCGGCACCCTGGTGCTGCAGCGGACCTTCGACGCGCGGGCCGCACTGGACCTCATGGCTGCCGAGCGGGTGAACCTCCTGCTCGCCTGGCCCCACCAGTGGGCCCAGCTCGAGGGCGCGCCCAACTGGCACGACACGGACCTGTCCGCGTTGCGCTTCGTGGACGCCGACACCCCCATCGCCCGCCACCCGACCGTGAGCACGACCTGGCACGAGCCCGGCCACGCCTACGGCAACACGGAGACCTTCACGATCTCCACCTGCTTCCCGGCCGACACACCACCCGCGACGCACGGCGGCAGCAGCGGCGAGCCGCTCCCCGGCAACACCGTGCGGATCGTCGACCCGCTGACCGGCGCCGTCGTGCCGCGCGGCGAACGCGGCGAGATCTGCGTCAAGGGCCCCACGCTGATGCTGGGCTACCTCGGCACGCCACTGGACGAGACCCTGGACGCGGAGGGCTTCTTCCGCACCGGCGACGGCGGCCACGTCGACGAGGCGGGCAGGCTGTTCTGGGAGGGCAGGCTCACCGACATCATCAAGACTGGCGGCGCCAACGTCTCCCCGCTGGAGGTGGACGAGGCGCTTGCCGCCTATCCCGGGGTGCGGGTCGCGCACACCGTCGGCGTGCCGCACGAGACGCTCGGCGAGGTCGTCGTCGCCTGCGTCGTCCCCCACGACAGCGCCGCCCCCGACGTCGAGGCGATCCGCACCCACCTGCGGGCGCGGCTCGCCAGCTACAAGGTGCCCCGGCACGTCCTGTTCTTCACCGCGGCCGACGTCGCGCTCACCGGCAGCTCGAAGATCAAGTCCGCGGAGCTTCGGGAGCTGGCCACGCGGCGCCTCAAGGAATGTCAAGACTAACAATCCTTGCAATGAATGAGAGCATGACTGTCGTGGACCTCGACTTCGGCACCGACGCGACGGCGCTCCGCGAACAGTTGCGGGGGCTGGTGCGCGACCACGTGCCAGACGACTTCCTCGGCGCGTTCACCGACGACCCGGCCGACCTCGCGACCGCCCAGCGGTTCTGCGGGCTGCTCGCCGAGCGGGACCTGCTGTGCCTCGCGTGGCCCGCCGAGTTCGGCGGGCGCGACGCGTCGGTCTGGGAGCAGACGGTGGTCCGCGAGGAGATGTGGGCACACCACGAACCCCGGGGCGCGCAGTACATGGGCGTCAACTGGGTCGGCCCCACGATCATGCGGCACGGCACCGACGAACAGCGGCGCACACACCTGCCGCCCATCGCGCGCGGCGAGGTGATCTGGTGCCAGGGCTTCAGCGAGCCGGACGCGGGCTCCGACCTGGCGTCCCTGCGCACCACCGCACGCCGGGACGGCACGGGGTGGCGGATCTCCGGCCAGAAGATCTGGACCTCCTACGCCACGATGGCGCAGTGGTGCTTCCTGCTCGCCAGGACCTCGAGGGGCGACAAGCGCCAGCAGGGCCTGACGATCTTCCTGGTGCCGATGTCCGACCCGGCGATCGAGGTCCGGCCCATCCACAGCCTCCTGGGACCGCACCACCTCAACGAGGTGTTCTTCGACGACCTCGTGGTGACCGCAGCCGACGTGCTCGGCACCGTGGACGAGGGCTGGCGGGTGGTGCAGGAGGTGCTGGCGTTCGAACGGGTCGGCATCGCCCGCTACGCCCGCTGCGAGCGCCTGCTGCAGGCGGCACCGGACGCGCTCGGCGCCGCGTGGGAGGACCTGCCCGCGGAGCTGCGCGGGCGGTGGGCGCGGATGCTGGCGCACTGCCGCCGGGCCCGCCTGCTCGCCTACCGCGTGGTGCGGACGCAGAGCCAGGGCACGGTGCACCCTGGCGACGCCGCGACCTACCGCATCGCGGTGACCAGGCTCGACCAGGACAGCGCCGAGGTGCTGATGGAGCTGGCCGAGCACGCCGGCACCGGGGCCGGCCGGTTCCGTGCGGCGGTCGCGGACCACTGGCGCTACGCGCAGGCGTCCACGGTCGCGTCGGGAAGCGTCGAGATGCAACGGGTCCTGCTGGCCCGGTCGCTGCTGGCGGCGCCGTGAACCTCGAGCTGAGCGACGAGGCGCTCGCCTACGGCAAGGAGGCGCGCCGGGCGATCGAGGCGGCGGGCGGCGACGAGCTGACCCGGCGGGCCGAGCGGGAGCCGGACGTGCGGTCGCGGCTCGTCGCGCCGCTGCTCGCCGAGATCGGGGCGTGGGACCTCGCGCCACGCACCGACGCCGACGAGCTGGAGGCGGCGGCCACCCTGTGCCGGGCGGCCGGCTACTGGGGCCTGGCCTACCCGGTCGCCGAACGCCTGTCCCGGCCTGCGGACCTGGACGTCGACGGGCTGGTGGTGGGCACCCGCGGCACCGTCGCCGGACTGGGCCTGCGCTGGGCGGCCGTGACCCTGGACGGCCACCGGAGCATCGCCGTGCCCAGGACACCCGCCGCCCCGCCGCGTGCGTCCGCGTTCGTCGGCGACCTCGACCTGCGCCCGGTCGACGACGACGGCGCGCAGGACGTGGCGCTGGGCCTGGTGCTGCCGTGCTGGACCCTGCTCGGCATGCTGGACCGGGCGCTCGCGCTCACCCGCGAGCACGTGCTGGTCCGGCACCAGTTCGGCCGCCCGCTCGCCGAGTTCCAGGGCGTCCGCTTCCAGCTGACCGACGCCGAGGTCGAACGCGCCGGCGTCGAGGCACTCGCGAAGTACGCGCTGTGGAGCGTCCAGTCCGGCCTGGCCGAGGCCGTCGAGGACGCGCTCACGCTGCGGCTCGCGGCGGTCGAGGCCGCCGAGCTCGTCTTCCGGGTCGCACACCAGCTGCACGGCGCCATCGGCTTCTGCGACGAGACGACCCTGTCCTGGCTCTCCCGCCAGAGCCAGCCGCTGCGGCGGCTGCCGCTCGCCAGGTCCGCCACCCTGGACGCGCTGACGAGGGCACTCGGCAGGCACGGCATGACCGGTTTGTTCGGCCCGTCGCGGGGAGCACGATGAACTACGACCTGCCCGACGAGCTGGCCGTCGAGTGCGTGGGCCCGGTCCGCACGGTGGTCGTCAACCGCCCGGCGGAGCTGAACGCGGTCAACCGGCCGCTGCACCGCGCGCTGGCGGAGGTCTGGCGGCAGCTGGCCGCGGACCGGGCGGCCAGGGTGGTCGTCCTGACCGGCGCCGGGCGGACGTTCTGCGCGGGCGGTGACCTCGACTGGATCACCTCGTTCCTGGACGATCCGGTGGCCAGGGACGAGAGCCTGCGCGAGGGCGCGCAGATCATCGAGGAGCTGCTCCGCTTCCCGCTGCCGGTGATCGCCGCGGTCAACGGCGCTGCGGTGGGACTCGGCTGCAGTCTGGCCGTGCTGTGCGACATCGTGCTGATGGCCGACACCGCGCACCTGGCCGACCCGCACGTCTCGGTCGGTCTGGTGGCGGGGGACGGCGGCGCGGCGTTCTGGCCGCTGCTCACCCCGATCCTGCGGTCCCGCGAGTACCTGTTCACCGGCGACCGCATCCCGGCCGCCACCGCCGTCGAGCTGGGACTGGCCTCCCGCACCACCGCACCGGCGGCACTGCTGCCCGAGGCCCGTTCCCTCGCCGAGCGCCTGGCCGCCCAGCCCACCGAGGCGCTGCGCGGCACCAAGCGGGTGGCGAACATGTACCTGTCCCAGGCGCTGGCGGGCGCGGTGCAGGCGGGTTTCGCCGCCGAGGCGGTCACCATGCGGTCCGCGGAACACCGTGACCGGCTGACGGCGTTGCGACGGAGAGCGGGCCGATGAGCACGCGTCCCGACGAGTTCCGCGCCGAGGTGCGGGAGTGGTGCCGCACGCACGTGCCTGCGGGCTGGCGGACGCGGACCGGCGGCGACGCGGAGTTCGCCGCGTTCCAGCGGGACTGGTTCCAGGAGCTGCGTGGCGCGGGCTTCGCCGTCCCGCACTGGCCCGCGCGGTGGGGCGGCGGCCTGCCGGTGGACGAGCAGGTCGTGCTGTACCAGGAGCTCGCCGCCTCGGACGCGCCCCGGCTGGTGCTGGCCTTCGTCGCGATCCACCACGCCGCCGCGACACTGCTCGCCGCGGGCACCGAGGAACAGCGCCGGCGCCACCTCCCGGCCATCCTGGACGGCGAGTTGTGGGTCCAGGGCTTCTCCGAGCCCGACGCCGGCTCCGACCTCGCCGCGCTCCGCACGACCGCGCGGCGGGACGGCGACACCTACGTCGTCACCGGGCAGAAGCTGTGGGCGAGCGGCGCCGCGCACGCCGACCGGTGCCTGCTGCTGGCCCGCACCGATCCCACCGCGCCGAAGCGGCACGGCATCTCCTACTTCCTGCTGGACATGCGCACCCCGGGCATCGACGTGCGGCCCGTCCGCCAGGCCACCGGCGAGTCCCACTTCAGCGAGATCTTCCTGACCGACGTGGCCGTCCCGGCGACCGACCTCGTCGGCCGGGAGAATGCGGGATGGCAGGTGGCGCAGGCGACCCTGGCCGCCGAACGCGGCATGACCATGCTGGAGCTGGCCGAACGGCTGGGCAACGCGGGCTTCCGGCGCCTCCTGGACACCTGCGCGCGGACCGGGTCGCTCGACGATCCGCTCGTGGCCGACGGGCTCGCCGCGTTCGACACCGAGATCACCGGACTGCGCGCGCTGTGCCGGGACCTGGTCGGGACCGGGGAACCCGGCCCGGCCGACGCCTCGATCGTGAAGCTGTACTACAGCGAGCTGTTGCAGCGGATGACGGACTTCGGCGTCACCGTGGCCGGCCTCGCCGCACACACCGAGCTGACCAGGCCCGCGTCCAGCAGCTGGGAGTCCGGCGCCTGGATGCTGGACTTCGTGGGCTCGTGGGAGTGGACGATCCCGGGCGGCACCAGCGAGATCCAGCGCACGATCATCGCCGAACGCGGCCTCGGCCTGCCCCGCGAACCGAGGCCGACCCGATGACCGGCTTCGCCGCGGTCCACGACGAACTCCGGGCGGTGGCCAGGAACCTGCTCGCGAAGCCGACCCGGGTGGACCGGAAGCTGTTGGCCGAGACCGGATGGCTGGGCCTGGAGGTGCCGGAGGCACTCGGCGGCGCGGGCGCCACCTTCGCGGAGACCGCGGTCGTGCTGGACGAGCTGGGCCGCACGGCGGCTCCCAGTGCCTACCTGGGCGCGGGAGTGCTGGGCGTGGGCACGCTGACGGCGCTCACCCCGAACGCGGACCGCGACGCGTTGCTCCGCGACACCGCGTCCGGCGCCCTGCTGCCCGCGGTGGCACTGGTGCCGGACGCGAACACCGCGGCCCCGAACGAGCCCCCGTTCCGGCTCGAGCGCGGCATGCTGCTGCACGGCAGCGCGACGTTCGTCCCGGACGCCGCGGACGCCGACCGGTTGCTGGTGCTGGCACGGGACCACGACGGTGTGCCCGTGGTCGTGGACGTGCCGCCCTCGGCACCGGGTCTGGTCCGGGAGCGGCAGCCGGTGCTGGACGCGACCCGGCGCCTGGCGACGGTGACCGCGACCGGTGTGCGCCTCCGCGAGGACGCGCGGTGGCGGTTCGCCGACGACCCGGACACGGCGGTGCGCGGCCTGTTCGCCAGGGCGGCGACCGCCGTCGCGTGCGACAGCCTGGGGATGAGCGAGGCGATGCTGGCCGCGACGGTCGGCTACGTCGGCGTGCGGGAGCAGTTCGGCCGCCCCGTCGGCTCCTTCCAGGCGGTGCAGCACGCGTGCGCCGACATGCTGGTCCGCGTCTCGGTGGCGCGCCGCCTGGTGACCGCGGCGGTGGCCGCCGGGGTGACCGGCGAGGCCCCGGAGGTCGCCGCGGCGATGGCGAAGTCGTACACGTGCGAGACCGCGGTCGCCGTGGCGGGCAAGGCGATGCAACTGCACGGCGGCATCGGCTACACCTGGGAATGCGGCCTCCACGTCCACCTCAAGCGCGCGACCCTGAACCGGGCCCTGTTCGGCTCGCCCGCCGCCCACCGCGCCCGCCTTGCCGAGCGGTACCGCCCCACCCGCTGACGGCCGCCTCGCCACCGCCTCCCCGGGGCCCGCCCGCACCGCGGCGTGGACGGACCCCGAGCGCTACGGCGGCGCCGTCAGAAGACGCGGCCCACGTCGGTGCGCACGATCGTGGCCATGCTGTGCTCGGCCAGCGCCGCGATGGTCATCGACGGGTTGCACGCCCCGGTCGAGCCCGGGATCCGCGCGCCGTCGAGGACGTACAGGCCGGAGTGGCCGAGCACCCGGCCGTACCGGTCGACCGCGCTGCCCATCGGGACGCCGCCGAGCGCGTGCCACGTGGACGCGCCCGCCGCGTTGGTGTCGATGATCGTGCCGCCGCCGACGGTGGCGAAGCGCCCCACCTGTGCGCTGATCGCGGCGAGGGTCGTGGCGTCCGCGTCGGCGGGCCAGGTCAGCCTGGCGTCGTCGGCGCTCGCGTCGTAGGCCCACGTGCCCGCGCCGGGCACGATGCCGAAACCGACGAGGGTCACCAGCGACGGGCCCTGGGGCGGCTGCTGAGGTGAGCCCGCGTGGATGATCGTGGTCGGGACGGGACCGCGCGGGTCCCGGCCGCCGACACAGGCTGGGCCGCCCTGGACCTTGCCCGGGTCCTCGTTCATGCCCAGCCACGCGTAGATCCGGTCGCCGTTGTTGCCCCACCCGGTGCCGATCGCGTCGGGCAGGCCGGGGACCAGGCCCTTGGCCTTCGCCTTGACGAGCAGCCGGGTGGTGCCCGCGGTGCCCGCGTTGAGGAACACCGCGTCGGCGATGACGCGCTTGCGTTCCTGGACCTCGCCGTCGGTGTTGACGCGGTCGACGTGCAGCACCCAGCGCCGGTTCGCGTCCAGGGCGATGTCCCGCACCACGTGCAGGGGCGCGACCCGCACCCGCAGCGTCGCCTCGGCGGCGGCGAGGTAGGTGACGTCGATGGAGTGCTTGCCGCCGTTGTTGACGCCGAACACGAGGTCGCTGGTCGTGTAGGTGGGCTGGTAGCGCCCGGACAGCTCGCCGCGCACGAAGTTCCAGTCGACCGGCAGCGGGACCCGGAACGTGTCGAGTCCCGCCCGGGGCGCGGTGTCCAGGAACAGCCGCGACGAGTGGTACTGGGGTGCGGCGAGGATGTCGTCCGGGATGGTCGAGATGCGCAGCATGCGGGCCACGAGCGGGTAGTAGACGGCGTTGAGCACGGCGTAGTCCGCGGCGGCCGTCGGCATGGACCGGGCGAAGTCCGCCTCACCGGGTTTGAGCGTCATCCCGTGGTACATCAGGGATCCACCGCCCACGGCGGCGCCGCAGTTGATGGTCATGCCGTTCTCGACGAGGGTCTCGATCAGGCCGGTGAACGGCTTCCACGTGGTGGGTGGCATGCCGGGCAGCAGGCTGTGGTCGGTGAGCCACGACGAGCGGCGGTCGACGTTGTCGATGCGGGGGAACGTGGTGGCGTTCGGGCCGGTCGGCCAGCGCAGGCCACGCTCGAGCACCAGTGTGGACACCCCGGCCAGCCCCAGTCGCAACGCGGTCACCCCGCCGCCGAACCCGGAGCCGACGACGACCGCGCGTTCGCGTTGTTCGGTCACCGGCACGGTCGTGGCCAGGGCGGGGCTTCCACGCAGGCCGATCGCCGCGCCCAGCCCGGCGGCGGCAGCCGCACCGAGCAGCCGGCGGCGGTCGAGCGTGGGGGAGCGGTCGGGGACGGTCCGGGCAGCGTTGTCCGGCATGAGACCTCCAGGGGCGCAGGGGGAAGACGAGCGGTGACCACGCACGAGTCGACGTGACGGCACGGAACACCGGCGGCCTGCGGGGGTGGGCGGCCACCGGGCGATGCGTGGAACCAAACTCTAACAAGGAGAGAATGTAATTACCACATTCAGAAAACTACGAACTCCCTGTGGTGTCAAGGCTTTGCGCGACCCCGGCGATCGGCACGCAGCGCCGTGGACGTCGGCGACGCGGTCGTGCTCCTCGCCTTCGCTTCAGCCGACCACCAGGGGCAGGCGCTCCCAGCCGCGCACCACCCGGTCCCGCGGGGGCCGCGACGCCGTTGAGCGATCCGCATCACCGCCGCGCCGAGCCGGTCCGTCTCATGCCGCTGAGGGCCGCCCCGGCGTCGGACGCGTGTCGTTTTCCCTACTGTGCCAGGCGTTCGCGGAGGCCGACCGCCAGACCGGCGACGGTGACGAGGTCGACGAACCCGCCGCCGTACTCGGCCAGGCGGCGACGACGTACACCGGCCAGGCGCAGTCGCAGGTGGACTCTGGTGCCGTCGGCCGTGGGGCGCAGGGTGATGGCCCAGCTGAGGTGCATCGCGCCGCGCGTGGAGCGGTGCACGAGGGTGCCGGGCGGGTCATGGGTGACGATCTCGAACGTCGCGTCGCGGCCGCCCCAGTCGTCGATGATGTCGCCGGGGCTCAGGTGCTGGAGCGACTCCTCGAGGTGGCGCAGTGCTCGCGTGCGGGGTGGCATCAGGCACTCGACGGCACGCGGGAGGTACCAGCCGGCGCGGTTCCTGCCCAGCTGGGCGAACCACGGCCACACGTCGGCCGGTGGCGCGGGGAGGTCGAAGCCGCGGTCCATGACGACCTCGGCGTCGGGGACGAGATCGTCGCCCGGCAGGTCGGCGGCGACCTCCTCCGGGTGGGGTCGGATCCGCATCGGCCGCTCCGTGCTAGTTTCAGGTGATATAGTTTCATATGAAACTATCACGAGCGAATCTAACACGGAGGTGGCATGGGCACCACCCGGCTCGACGCGATCGGCAGCACCTCGCTGTTCGTGGCGGCGTTGCGCGCGAAGGAGACACTGCGGCCGGACCGGCTGGTCGACGACCCGTTCGCGGCACGGTTCCTCGACGCGGCGGGCGTCGCGGGGGTGAGCGCGCCGGGTGACGTCACGAGGTTCGTCGAACTCATGGCCGACCAGGTCGCACTCCGCACCCGCTACCTCGACGACGCACTGCTCGCCGCCGGTTGTCGGCAGGTCGTCCTGGTCGCCGCCGGTATGGACAGCCGCGCGTTCCGGTTGCCGTGGCCGGCAGGCGTGGAGGTGTTCGAGCTCGACCAGCCCGCCGTGCTGTCCTTCAAGGACGAGGCGCTCGACGGCGCCGAGCCGCGGTGCGTCCGGCACGCGGTCGGTGTCGACCTGCGGGAGGACTGGTCGACACCGCTGCTCGACGCGGGCTTCCGCGTCGACCGGCCCACCGCGTGGCTGGCCGAAGGGCTGCTCTACGCCCTCACCCCGTGGGCCGCCGACGTCCTGCTCGAGACCGTCGGGTCCCTGTGCGAGGTGGGCAGCATGATCGCCTTCGACCACATCCAGATGTCCGACGCGATGCGCCGGGCCCTGCTCGACGCCGATCCCGGACTCGTCGACCTCTGGCAGGGCGGCCCCACCGACCCGCAGACCTGGCTACGACAGCACGACTGGCGACCGCGGGTCGAGGAACTCGCCGACACCGGCCGCCGCCGTGGCCGTCCGGTCCACCCCGCCTACGACCCGGCCGCCGACGGCGCACACAGCTGGCTCGTCACCGCGGCCCGCTAGCGTGACCGCCATGAGCAGCGTTCCGCGTGCCACCGGCAAGCCGGGCGACCCCTCGCCCTTCGCCCTCGGCCTCCTGCTCAGACGCGCCCACAACCGTGCCGCCACGGCGATGGCCGAGGCCATCCGTCCCTTCGGGATCGAGCTGCGCCACTTCGCCGTCCTCATCGAGCTCGCCAACAACGGCCCGGCCAACCAACGCGACCTCGCGGCCGCCGTCGGCAGCGACAAGGCCTCCATGGTCCGCGTCATCGACGACCTCGAGAACGCCGGGTACGCCACCCGCCGCACCGACCCCGCCGACCGCCGCGCGAGGACCGTCGAACTGACCGGCGCCGGCCTCGAGGTGTTCGACGCCGCCCACCTCGCCGCCGGGCCCCTCGCCGACCGCACCACGGCCCACCTCGACCCCGGCGAACGCGCCCAGCTCCTCGACCTGCTCACCCGTTTCACCTACCCACCCGGCGAGACCGACCCGTGAGCCCGCGAGGGTCGGCCACGTACTCCCGTTCGCGCGGCCACCGGACCGCGTCCACCGCCGTGCACCGGGTGCGGGTCACCGTGATCCGGTGACGCCCGCTCTCCTCGGCGATGTGGTGCACGGTGCCGCCCCACCCGCCAGACGTCGCGACCGATCCGGCGCAGCTTGTCGACGGTTCCTCGATCCTCGACGTGGGTCGAACGCGGCCCGGTCAGCTCGTCGCGGTCGGGCGGCGGGACAGGGCCATGGGGTCGTCCCGGCGGGTGAGGGGGCGTAGCCGGTAGGTGTACCGGTAGTCGCGGTCGGGGAAGAGCTTGTACTCGTCGTGTGTCTGTGCGCCCCAGCTGTCGTCGCCGCCGACGCCCATCTGCCGGTGGTTCAGGCGAAGCACCACCTCGGCGCGTGGGGTCAGCTGGTAGTCGTGCCGGGCCCCGACGGACAGGTCCTCGGGGGTGAGGTGGGACGCGTTGGTCTCCAGCAGCGGCTCGCCCGTGGCCAGTAGCCCGCTGCCGTGCCGGTCGGTGAGCGCGAGCCAGCGCACGTCGGTCCTGTTCCCGTTCTCCTGCGGGCGGATGTAGTCGGTCCACTGCCGCGCCACGGTCGAGGTGTACCGGCCGACGTGGGAGCCGGTGTTGCGGTCCCAGTAGTTCTCCTCCGGGCCGCGTCCGTAGTACTCGACGATGTCCAGTTCCCCGGGCAGCAACAAGATGGTGCCCACTTCCGGGATGTAGGGCAGGGTGGGTGAACCCGGGTGCAGGGTGTTGTCGACCCTGATCTCGGCGTTGCCGAAGATCGTGTACGTGGTGGTGTACGTGGAGGGCACGGTCGTCGGGAGGGTGCCGGTGACCGTGACCACCGCCGCCCTGTCCGAGTCGGTGTGGACGGTGACGTCGGTGACGAGCCGATCCGCACCCGCGTAGCGCCAGGTGCCGTTGCGGCTCGGCTGCCCGTTGCCGCGGTCGTTGTCGGTGGGCGCGCGCCAGAAGTTGGGCACGGGCCCGGACTTCACGAGCGGGGTGCCGCCGACAACGTAGGAGGTGATGGTGCCGGTGGTCTTGGCGACGACGACGCTGAAGTCGTGGCCGCCGACGGTGACGTCGTCGTCGGACTCGCGGACGGTCACCGTCGGCACGCGTGCCGGCGGTACCGGTGTCACGGCCGGGCTGCCGAGGTCCAGCGGCAGCTGCTCGCAGGCCACCTCGAAACCGGGGTCCGCCCACGGCGTGCGTGCCGCGGTGGTGAACGACAGGCGCAGGAAGTGCTCCTCGCCGGGTACCGGGTGGGTCGGGCGCCGGAAGGGCACGGTGACCGTCCGGCTCGACAGCGGCGGCACGTTCAGCTGCTCTCGCGTGAGCCGGCCGCGTTGGACCACCGTGCCGTCGGCGACGAGCGCCCAGTGGCCGTCGTAGGCGTCGACGTTCGTGAAGAGGTGCTCGTTGGTGATCGTCACCGAGCCTGCCGTCGCGCCCGCGGTGACGTTGACGTACTGGTAGACGTGTTTGACCTCGACGGCCTTCCCGCCGAGCGCGCGCTCCGCGGTGACGATGCCGTTGGCGCAGAAGTTGCCGTCGTTGGGATTGTCGCCCCAGTCACCGCCGTAGGCCAGGAAGGTCCGCTGCGCCGGCTGTTGCTCGGTGTAGCCGGCGGTGGACGTGTCCAGCCACAGCCGCACGTCGGGGTCGTGTACGTCGCGGCTCCCGTCGGCGAGCTCGGTGGGGGAGAGCGCCCGGGCGTAGACGCGGCCGGCGCGGATGGTCCCGCTGAACACGCGGTCGGGGTCCTCGGCCTCCGTGCCGACCGCGACCTGCGTCCTCGTGCTGTCGGGGGCGCGGTCGGTCGGCTGGCTCACCGCACGGCCGTCAAGGTGCAGCGTCAGGGTGTTCGCCCTGTCGTCGAAGACTCCGGCGACGTGGTGCTCCCGGCCGGTCCAGTCCGCCGGGAGCGGTGTGGTGACCGAGATCCAGCCGCCCGCGTAGACGAAGAACTCGAGGTTGCCCTCGGTCTGCTTGAGCGAGTACTGGTGGTCGCCCCTCGCGACGATCGGCTGGTGCCCGCCGACCGAACCGGGGGTGACCCACGCCTCCAGCGTCAGCGAGCCGGTGAGGTCGAGGCCCTCGTCCGAGGCGAAGATCGCGCCGCCGGACAGGCCCTTCGTCCGGTCGAAGGACGCGGCGGGGGTCAGCTCGGCACGCAGCGCCTCGGGTCCGGTCTCGGTGAGCAGCTTGCGTGGCGGGGTGCGCCGGCGCAGGCCCTGGTCGACGAAGTCCCAGATGAACCCGCCCTGCAGGACCGGGTGGGCGCGGACGATGTCCCAGTACTCCTCGAGGTTCCCCGTGGAGTTCCCCATCGAGTGCGCGTACTCGATCATGACGTACGGCCTGGTGTCCGACGTGTCGTGCGCCCGTTGCTCCACTGTGGACGGCGGCTCGTACATGTGGGAGCGGATGTCGCTGACCTCGGGCCGGTTGTCGCCCTCGTAGTGGATCACCCGCGTCGTGTCGTAGCTGCGGATCGCGTCGTGCATCGCGACGAAGTTGCTGCCCGCGCCCGCCTCGTTGCCGAGCGACCAGATCACCACGCAAGCGTGGTTCTTGTCCCGGTGCACCATCCGCATGGCGCGGTCGACCACCGCGTCCGTCCAGTCCGGGTCCGAGGCGGGGACCCGGTCGCGGACGCCGTGGGTCTCCAGGTTGGTCTCGTCGAGCACGTAGAGGCCGTAGGCGTCGGCCAGCTCGTACCAGGTGGGGTTGTTGGGGTAGTGCGACGTGCGGTGGGCGTTGATGTTCATCCGCTTCATGACGCCGATGTCCGCGACCATGTCGTCGCGGGTGAGCGCGGCGCCGCGGTCGGGATGCATCTCGTGGCGGTTGGTGCCGTGCAGCTTCACCGGTTGGCCGTTGATCCGCATGAGCCCGTCGACGATCGCGAACTCGCGGAACCCGACGCGGCACGAGAGCGTCTCGATCGCCCTGCCGGACGGGTCGCGCAGGACCAGCACGGCCGTGTAGAGGTCCGGGTGCTCGGCCGACCACAGCTTCGGCGCGGGCACCGCCCTGGCGGCCGTCGCCGTGACGTCCTCGCCCGAGGGTGCCGAGCCGACGTCGACGCGCTGTCGTAACGGATCACGCCACACGGGCCGGTCGGCGGCGTCGTAGAGCTGGGTCTCCACCGTGTAGGTCCCGTGCGCCGACCCGCCGTAGTCGCGCACGCTGGCCGTGACGGCGAGGTCGGCGTTCGTGTACCCGTCGCGCAGTGGCGTGTCGAGGCGGAAGTCCCGCAGGTGCACGGGAGGCGTGGAGAACAGGTAGACCGACCGGAAGATCCCGGAGAGCCGGATCATGTCCTGGTCCTCCATCCAGTCGCCGTCCGGGAAGCGGTACACCTCGACGGCGAGCTGGTTGGTCCCCGGCCTCAGGTAGTCGGTGATGTCGAACTCGGCCGCGTCGTAGGAGTCCTCGCGGTACCCGACGATCCGGCCGTTGACCCACACGTAGAACGCCGACTTCACGCCCTCGAAGTGCAGGAACGTCCGCCGGGCCGGCCAGCCCGACGGGAGCCTGAACGTGCGCCGGTACTGGCCGACGGGGTTGAACCGGGTCGGCGCGAACGGCGGCTGCGCGTTCTCGTTCTGGCCGTTGGCGCCCCACCACGGGTAGGTGATGTTCACGTAGATCGGGAAGTCGTAGCCGTGCGGCTGCCAGTTCGCCGGGACCGGGATCGTGTCCCAGTCGTGGTCGTCGACGTCCTCGCGGTAGAAGTCGGGGTCGCGTTCGTCGGGGCGGCTCGCGTGCCGGAACCGCCAGTCCCCGTCGAGGTCGAGCCGGAACGGCGAACGGGTCCGGTCGCAGGCCAGCGCGCCGTGGAGATCCGCGTACGGCATCAGCGTGGCATGCGGTGGTTCCGCGTTGACCTCGAAGATCCGGATGTTGCCGTTCCACTCCGGCAGACCGTTGGGCGGCGGCGGCCACCCCGCGGCCGCCGCGGCGGCCGGCGCGCACCACGCGGAGACCCCCGGGAGGGCGAGGCCGCCGAACAGCGCGGCGCCTCCCTCGAGCAACCTGCGGCGACTGACCGACCCCGAACGATCCGATGACGAGGGAGACACCGTTGAACCACCCCGTTCCCGAGCGACTCACAGATTCACACTCACTCACACTAAGGCTCGACACTTTCCCTCCATATTGTCTGTTGGAAAGTGTTGACTCGCGAGCGGTCTGTGCGAGGGTGGCCGGTGGGATCGGCCGCGCCCGGTGCCGGGACACGACGTACCAGGAGGTGACGCGGCTGCGCACCGTGGCGCTCCGCGAAGCGGTGCTCCAGGCCACGACCCCCTGGCGTTGACCGACGGCACGCGACCGCCGCTCGTCAGGGCGCCGTCGAGGTACGCCTCGGCGCCCACCGCGGGCCAAGCCCCGTCCACCGCTTCCCCGACGCCACCGAGACCCTCCAGGCCCCGCGCCTCGCGGCGGGTGCCGGTGCGCCGGCCAGACTGCCGAGCCGGAGACAGTAGGGCCGGACCGGAGTCGCGGAAGGCCGCGGGGTTCGCGGTCGGTCAGTGCCCTGCGCGTGTGCCGCTCCGGTCGGGCTCGTCGGCGCGGTTGATCTTCGGTGATTGCGCACTGCGCGTGCACTGTGGCACGGTCTCAGCCCACCGGGTACGGGGGACCATGGCGTGCCGGCCTGGGCCTACCATCTCGGCTGATCAACGCCGATCTTTCGGAGGGTACGCAGAATGTCTTGGCAGGCGGGGAGAACACGCCGGTTCGGCGCGGTGCTGGGCACGGCACTCCTGGTGGCCGGCTGCGGCGGCGCGGCCTCGTCGGTCGACGAGGTGGTCGTCGGGCTCCTCTTCCCCACCACGGGCCCCATGGCGGCGCTGGGCACCGACCAGAGCAACGCGGCCAGGATGGTCCTCGAGTGGGCCAACGACCGTGGCGGCGTGGGCGGCGCGAAGATCAGGATCGTCGAGGGCGACTCGGAGAGCGATCCCGCCACCGGTGCCGCCGTGGCGCAGCGGATGGTCGACGACGACGGCGTCCAGGTGATCATCGGCTCGTACGCCTCCAGCATCGCGCAGGCCGTCGCGCCGGTCGCCGAGCGCAACCGCGTCATGTTGTGGGAACTGGGGGCGGCCGCGCCGAACATCGCCAGTGACGGCAACCGTTACGTCCTGCGCACGGTCAGCACGGCGACCACCTACGCCGCTGCCGACATCGACTTCCTGGAGCAGTACCTCGCGCCGACGATGGGCAGGCCGCTCGCGGACGTGCGGGTCGCGATCGCGCACGAGGACGGTCCGTTCGGCACCAGCGTCGCCGAGGCGATCGACGACCTGGCGCGGAAGAAGAACGTGACCATCGTGGCGAACGAGTCCTATCCGGAAAGCTCGACCGACCTGACGCCCGTGGTGCAGCGGCTCAAGGAGGCGAGCCCGGACGTCGTGCTGGCCGCCCCGCTCGTCGCCTCGACCCCCCTGTTCTGGCAGGCGGCGCGGGCACAGGACCTGCGGCTGACGGCTCTCATCGGGTCGGCCGGGTTCAGCTCGTCCGCGTTCCTGGACAAGTTCGGCGCCAGGGGAATCGAGGGTGTCTACGACGTGGAGCCACCCGCGGTGGCCGAGATGAACACCCTCCAGTTCGCCTCCGACGCCCGGGAGGTGGCCGACGACCTGCGGTCGGCGTTCAGGCAGCGGTACGGCCGCGACTGCCTGGTGCACTGCGGTGACGGGCTCGGCGGCACCTTCGTGCTCGTCAAGGACGTGCTGCCGAGGACGGTCAGGTCCGGACAGGTGACCGGCGACTCCATCCGCGAGGCGGCGAACGCCACGAACATCGCGGACGGCGGCACCCCGCAGGGCTTCGGTGTCAAGTTCGACGCGAAGGGCGACAACGAGCGGGCCGAGTCGTACATCATGCAGTGGCAGGGCGGCGTCCTGAAGGTGGTGTTCCCCGCCGACCGGGCCGTGGCCGAACCGGTCTTCCCCATGCCCGGCTGGGAACGGGGCTGACGGTGGCGTGAAACTGTTGACGCACGACGCGTTGCGGTTGACGAGGTGAGGGGGAGACGCGGTGGGGTGTCGGGACTGCCGGACATGCACCATGTCGAGGGTCTTCAGGGGGCTGCGCGGCCTGTTGCTGGTCTGGTGGGTGTGGTTGCCCAAGCTGTTCGTGCGCAACTGCCCGCAGTGCGGCCACACCCTGCGGCGCCACCGCTACCGCGAGGACGGGTCGTTTCGGGACTGACCCCGTCGTCGGCGGCGTGGCCTCGGCAAGAAGTGGTTGGTAACTGGCCACCGAACGGTTGATTGCGGAACGTGTCCCCTCGACTAACGTGAGAAAGAGTCGCGTTCAGCCGAGGAGGCGTTCCATGGTTCGTCGGGTTGTCAGCACCGTCGCTCTGGTGTCCGCGCTGGTCGCCGCCCCACTGGTGGTGGCCGCACCGGCGTCGGCGATCCCCGCGTGCAGGGCGGGCTATCAGTGCGACCGCATGTACTACACGGACGTCACCCACGAGGTCATCGTCGGCGGCTTCACCCTCTTCTGCGACGGCTCCACGATCTCCTGGGGCGAGACGACGATCTACCAGGTGACGACACAGGCACGATGCCAGTGACCTGCGCCGGGACGGTTCGCGCCTGACGTTCGGGGTACCTGGCCGAGGGCGGGTCAGATCAGGCCGCACCGGACGGCCGACGCGACCGCGTGCGCGCGGTTGCGGGCCTGCAGTCGCGACATCGTCTCGTAGATCACGTTCTTCACCGTGTGCTCGGAGCACGACAACCCGGCCGCGATGTCGGCGTTGCCGAGACCGTCCGCCATCAGGCTCAGCACGGCCGTCTGGCGCGGGGTCAGGTGCGGGCGCGGCGCGGGGTGGCACCTCGTGCCGCCGCCCAGCGCCCGGAACAGCAGCTCCCTCGGCACGGACCCGTCGCCCGCGCGGACCGCCACCTGTGCCGCCACCACGTCAGCGTCCAGCACCGGCGCGCTCACAGCAGGCCCGTCCGCAGCGCGTACGCCACCGCGTGCGCCCGGTTCCGCAACCGGAACCTGCTGATCACGTCGTGCACCACGCTCGCCACCGTCCTCGGGGAGTAGCACAGCTCCCGTGCGATCTCGTCCGTGTCCTGACCGTCCGCGACCAGGCGCAGCACGGCCCGCTCCCGCTCGCTCAGTGCCGACGCGCCGTCCTGCGCCCCCGACACGCAGGTCAGCAGGTCGTCCAGCATCTCAGGCAGCACCGTCGTGGCCCCGTCGGCCGCCGCCAGCACCGCGTCCGCCAGCCGGTCGGCACTCGCCTCGCGTCTGCGCAGCAACCCGCGGGTGCCCGCGGCGAGCGCGTGCAGTGCCGCCGTCACCGTCAGGTCCGCCGCCACCAGCACCACCTCCGGGCGGTGCGCGGCGTCGCGGGTCCGCCGCACCAGATCCAGCTCTCGTTCGCCCACGTCGTCCACCACCACGACGGTGACGAGCGGGCTCTCGCCGGGCGGGACCACCGTGATGTCCGGGCGGGAGCGCAGTACGGCCGTCGCGCCGGACTCCACCATGGGGTCGAGCGCCGCGACGCTCACGGGGACCGGGACACCCATCGCCACTCCTCCTCGAACCGGGCCGCAAACCTTGGGAGAAGCTTCACCGAAGGACACGGGCACGCACATCCGGTGCGGCCCCGCACATTCACCACGCAGCCGCCCACCTGCGCGAAACCGGTCCAGGCGCGTACCAGCACCCCACCCCGGCCCGCAGTCCACCGCACGGGCGCTCCTCGGCCCGCACGAGAAAGTGCGGGTTCGACCCTCATGACGTGCGTGCCGGGTCCCGGCAGTGTGGTGGACATGACACCGAGCAGCCCCGACACCGGGCCCACGACCTGGCCGAACCCGGCCTGGTGGGCACCGGCGCTGGCGCTGCACGAGCGCGTCACCGACCGTGGACCCGCGGTCCCCTCGGACCCGGCCGACCTGTTCGCCGTGCTCGCCGCCGACCTCGGCGCCGACGCGAGCACCGTCGCCGACCTCCGGTCCGAGGCGCCTGCCGCGCTCGCCGCCCGGACTCGCAGGCCGGTGTGGGTCGAGACCACCGAGCGGGTCGTCCGCGCCGCCGACCCCGACACCGACCTGGGGCAGACCTGGCGGGACGCGTTCGGGCACGTGCTCGACCCGTTCGTCGCCGACGCCCTCGACCGGATCGGCGCGGCTGCCCCGCAATCCCTGGACCTGCCGGCCATCGGCGCCGTGCTGCGCCACGACCTCGTCTCCCTCGCGGTCCGCACACTGGTCACCGAGCTGCACGACTGGAAGGGCGCGGGCCGCCTCACCGGCGCGGACGGCCGGGCCCGCTTCCTCTGCTTCGCCCGTGCGATCGCCACCACCGAGGGCCTGACCGGCCTCTTCGGCCGCTACCCGGTGCTGGCCCGGCTGCTCGCCCAGACCACCGACGCCTCCGTGACCGCCACGCTGGAGCTGCTCGACCGGCTCGACGCCGACCGCACCCTGATCGTGGCGACGCTGTGCGGCGGCACCGACCCTGGCGCGGTCACCGCGATCACCGCCGGGCGCGGCGACCGCCACGACGGCGGCCGCACCGTCGCGTTCGTCGACTTCGCGGACGGCACCCGGATCGTCTACAAGCCAAGGGATGTCACGACCCAGGTGCGCGTCGGGGAGTTCCTCGCCCTGCTGGCCGAGGCGCTGCCCGGCCAGTGCCCTCGGGCCGTCACCACGATCGCGAGGCCCGGGTACGGCTGGTCCGAGTTCGCCCCGGCCCGCGAGCTGACCGGCCGTACCGGCGCCGACCGGTTCTACCGCCGCCAGGGCGCGCTGCTCGCGGTGCTGCACCTGCTGCGTGCCACGGACATGCACTACGAGAACGTGATCGCCGCGGGCGACACCCCGGTCCTGATCGACACCGAGACCCTGTTCAACGCCGAACTCGCCGCGGGCACGGGCGACCCGGCCACCGACGTGTTGTCCTCGTCGGTCTATCGTACCTGCCTGCTGCCGCTCATGGTCGTGGGCGAGCAGGGTGTCGCGGACCTGTCCGGCCTCGGCGGCGACCGGGGCGGCAACAGCCCGGCGAGCGTCGTCGACTGGCTCGACGCGGGCACCGACTCGATGCGCATCACCCGCCGCGAACTGGTGATGACCGGCTCGGCGAACCGGGCGCGGATCGCCGGTGCCGACGTCGACCCCGGCGACCACGAACAGGCGCTGCTGACCGGTTTCCGCCAGGCCTACGACGCGATCACCACCCACCGCGCGGACTTCGCGGCGCTCGTGCGGACGTGCGCGGACCTGGAGGTCCGCGTGGTCACCCGGCCCAGCTGGATGTACGCGACGCTGCTCGACGAGACCACCCACCCGGACGTGCTGCGTGACGCGCTCGACCGCGACGAGGCGCTGTCCGTGCTGTACGCGGGCCGCGCCGCGCACCCCCTGTTCGGTGCGCTGGTCACCCACGAGCTGGCCGCGCTGTGGAACGGCGACGTGCCGATGTTCCTGGCCTGTGCCCGTTCCGGCGAGCTGCGGCTGCCCGGCGGGCGGCCCCTGCCGGTGTCGTTGCCCCAGGCGGGGGTGAGTGCCGCACTGGCGACACTCGCCGGGATGGGCGAGGTGGACCGGCGTGCGCAGGAGTGGATCATCTCGGCGACGCTCGCGACCCGCCGCGGCGCGCCCGCGCATCCGCCGGCCGGTGCCCTGCCGAACGTCGCCACGACCTCCGTCGTGCACCCGGACGCGTTGGTCACCGCCGCCCGTGCGATGGGCGACCGCATCGTCGCGCACGCGGCGGCGGGCGAGCACGTCAACTGGCTCGGCCTGGAGCACGTCGACGGCCAGTGGCTGGTGCTGCCGATGGGCGCGAGCCTCGGCACCGGATATCTGGGGGTGGCGCTCTTCCTCGCGCAGCTCTCCGAGGTCACCGGCATCGGCCGGTACGCCGAGTACGCCGGCCGGGTCGTCGCCGACGCACCGGCGTTCACCCAGGCCTTCACCGCGCGGCCCGAGTTGGCCGAGGCGGCGGGCTGGGGTGGCATGACCGGCCTCGGTGGCATCACCTACGCGTTCGCCCGGCTCGCCTGCCTGCTCGACTCCCCGGTCCTGCGTGACTGCGCCACCCACCTGTCCGAGGTGGCCGCCAAGTCCGCGGGCACGACGACCGAGCCCGGCTGGTCCGGCGGTCTCGCCGGCTGCCTCGCCGCGATGACCGCGGTGCACACCGACCTCGGGCTCGAGACCGCGGCGACCGCCGCGCGCGACTGTGCCGACCGGCTCGCCGACCTCGCCGACCGGGACGTGGGCACCCGCCCGCTGTCCTTCGCCGACGGCCTCGCCGGGGTCGCGTGGGCGCTGAACACCTTCGGCCCGCAACCACGCCACCGGGAGGCCGGGCACCGGGCGGCCGCTCTGGTCGCCGCGCGTGCCAGGACCGGCGGCGGCTGGTGCGAGGGCGGTGCGGGCCTTGCCCTGGCCGCCTCGTGCGTGCCGGGGCAGGCCTCGGCGGCCGACGTCACGGCTTTGGCCGACGGCCCGCCGTGCCGGGACCTTTCCCTGTGCCACGGCGAGCTGGGGGTGCTCGAGGTGCTCGCCACGCTCGCCGAGGCGGGCCCGCGGCACGGCCCCGCCACCCGCGCGCTGTCGCGCCGCACCGGTCAGGTGCTGGAGCTGTTGCGCAGGGCGGGGCCCGTGTGCGGCACGCCAGGCCGCATCCCCACGCCGAGCCTGCTGACCGGTTGCGCGGGCATCGGCCACGGGATGCTGCGGCTCGCCACCCCGCGCGAAGTGCCGTCCGTGTTGCTGCTGCAGCCGGAGATCCGCTGAAACTGACGGAAGAAACGAATGTAGGGAAGGGAAACACATGTCGGGGATCCAGAACGAGACCGCCGAGCCCGGGATCGACGCACCGGCGGGCCGCATGCGCCTGCTGCCCTCGGTCACCTTCGGCGTCCGCGCCGCCGCTCTCGCCAGGGTGGCGCTGCCGGTGGCCATGGTGACCGCGAGCCTGGTCGCCGGCGGCCCCGCGGCGGGGGCCGAGAGCTACTTCACCATGGACACCACCTGCTGTCCGCCGCAGGTCTGACGCGACCTGTCCCGACCGGACCACCGAACCGTTGCGGCGTAGGGCAACGGTTCGGTGGTCCGGTCGGTCTTCCGCGTGGCAGTGGGCGAGCCCCTTCGTCGTCGGGCCTCTCACGCAGCGGCGCAGTACCATTACTTCTCGTGTACCACGGATCGACAGCCATGATCGGGCGCGATCGGGAGCTGAGGACCGTCGGGACCGCGCTGGCACGGACGATGAACGGCCAGGGGGGAGCGGTGTTCATCGCCGGTGATGCCGGCGTCGGGAAGTCCCGCCTCTTAGCCTCGATCAGCGAGGAGGCCTACGCGGCAGGCATGAGCCTGATGCGGGGCCGCGCCAGCACCATCGGACCGACGACCCCGTTTCGCCCACTGACCGAGGCCATCCTCTACCTGTTGCGCGCTGACCGGATCGACCCGGCCGCGCTCGGCCCGTACGGGCCCATCCTCGGCCGCGTCGTGCCCGGGTGGGGCGACCCGGCCGCCGGCCACGACGGCGAGTCGCTCGTCGTGCTCGCGGAGGCGATGCTGCAGCTGACGGGACTGACCGGCCAGAGCAGGGGCTGTCTGCTCACGCTCGACGATCTGCACAACGCCGACGCCGAGACGCTCGCGGTGCTCGAGTACCTGGTCGACAACGTCGACTCGCAGCCGACGCTGGTCGTCGGCGGCATCCGGGAACGCGACAGCACGGCCTACACGCTCGCGCGCACCGCCGCCCAACGCGGCCGGTGCACGCTGATCGAGCTGGACCCGCTGAACGAGGACGAGCTGTGCCGGATGGCCGCCGCGTCGCTCGACGTGCCCGCCGAGCAGGTGCCCGCGGACGTGATGGCGCTGCTGTGGGCGGGCAGCACCGGCAACCCGTTCATGGCCGAGGAGATGCTGCGGGTCATGCTCGACGACGAGGTCATCGTGCGCACCGGCGACACGTGGACCCTCGCCGTGGAGCCGGACAACGCGACGCTCGGGCTCGTCGGCCCCCTCGCGGGCCGCGTCGCGAACGTCGGCGCGCAGACCCGTGAGGTGCTCTCGGCCGCGGCGACGTTCGGCACCCGGTTCCCGCTCGCCGTCATCCAGCTCGTCACCGGGCTTTCCGACCAGGTGTTGCTGAGCCTGCTACAGGACGACCTCGCGAGCAGGCTCGTCACGATCGACGAGCAGACCGCCGACTGGTACGCCTTCCACCACCAGCTCTCCCGCGACGCGGTGCTCGCACAGCTCGACCAGTCCGAACAGGCGCGGCTCGCGGGCAGGATCGCCGACGCGGTCGACACCGTCCACCCGGACCACCCCGGCGAGTGGTGCGAGATCGCGGCGCGGCTGCGACTCGAGGCGGGCGACCGAGTCGCGGCGGGGGAGCTGTTCGCGGAGGCGGGCAGGCGCGCGCTCGCCATCGGCGCGGCGTCGTCGGCGGTGTCGCTGCTGGAGCGGGCGTGGGAGCTGCTGGCCGAGGCGCCGCAGTCGCGGGCGGAGGCGTTCGAGCAGCTCGTGCTGGCGCTGGCCGAGGCCGGTCAGGTGGAGCGCGCGCTGGCCGAGATCACGGGCCTGGACCAGGTCAGCGGCCTGCCGCCACGCAGGCGGGCGAACCTGCACACGCGGCTGGCGTGGGCGGCGGCCGTGGCGGGCCGGATCGACGAGGCGATGCGGCAGGTGGAGGTCGCCCGGGTGCTGCTCGGCGCGGACGCGCCCGCGGAGGACCTCGCGCCGGTCGACGTGGTCGCCGCGCACCTGGCGCTGGACCAGACGGGCGCGGACCGGTTCCCCGACGCGGAACGCATGGCGCGGCAGGCGGCGATGGTGGCGGAGACCGTGCCGCTGCCGGTGGTGGCGTGCCAGGCGTGGCAGCTGCTGGGCGCGATCGTGCGCCACCGCGAACCGGACGAGGCGACGCGGTGCCTGGAGCGCGCCAACTCCCTGGCCGTGCGCCACGGGCTGCCGATCTGGGAGATCCACGCGCTGATCCGGCTGGGCAACGACGACGCGCTGCGCACCGCGGACACGACCCGGCTGGAGCAGGCTCGCGTCAAGGCTGGTGCGGTCGGTGCCGTGACCGCCCGGTACCAGGCGGAGTCGAGCATCGCGCTGCACCTGATCCTGCGGGGCGAGTACG
Organism: Actinophytocola oryzae; assembly: GCF_004364325.1. Taxonomy (GTDB): domain Bacteria; phylum Actinomycetota; class Actinomycetes; order Mycobacteriales; family Pseudonocardiaceae; genus Actinophytocola; species Actinophytocola oryzae. The sequence goes on from NZ_SOCP01000007.1 coordinate 391,672, forward strand.
CGGAAGCGCGGTCGATCATCGACCGGGTGCTGGCGTCCACGGGGCGGTTGAAGCTGCTGGAGACGACGCGGTACGTGGCGCTGCTGCGGGCGGTGCTGGCCGCGCACGAGGGCGACCGCGACGCGATGGCGGCGGCCCTGGGGGTGTTCGAGCACTGGGGCGGCAACCTGACGCTGCACGCGCCGAGGGTGCACGGGCTGGCCGGGGCGTTCTGCGCGCTGCTGGACGAGGACCGCGAGCTGGCGCATGACGAGCTGGCACGTGCGGTGAGCAGTGCGGACAGCGGGTCCAGCGTCTACTACCTGTCGGGCAGACACGGGCTGGACGTCCTGTTGCGGGTGCTGTCGGGGCAGGCGGGCTGGCCGGAGTACGAGGCGGTCGCGAAGGATCCGGCGAGTGCCCTGCGCTGGGACCGGCAGTTCACGTCGTTCGCGCACGCCGTGCTGCTGGGCCGGTTCGGCGGCGCGGCCGACGCCGTTGCCGCGATGGACGACGCGCTGGCACTGGCCGAACCGTTCGAGATGAGCCGCCATCTCGGGTTGCGGCTGGTCGCGGAGGCGGCACTGGCGGACGGCTGGGGTGATCCCGCGGCCTGGCTCCGCGAAGCCGAGGGCTACTTCCACGGCCGGGACGTGCGTGCGGTGTCGGCGGCGTGCCGTGCGCTGCTGCGGAAGGCGGGTGCGAAGGTCCCGCAGCACCGCACCGGCGCGGACGACATCCCGGTGGAACTGCGGACAGCGGGCGTGACGGTCCGGGAGTTCGAGGTGCTGGGACTGTTGGTGGGGCGCCTGGGAAACCAGGAGATCGCCGCACTGCTGCACCTGTCGCCCCGCACGGTGGAGCGGCACGTGGGGAACCTGAAGACGAAGACCGGGCTGCCGAACCGGATCGCACTCGGCGAGTTCGCGGCGGAGTTCGTGGCGGACACGGTCGACCCGTAGCCGGCGACGACACCGACCCGGGACAGGACGAGTCCCGGGTCGGCGCCGCTCGCGGGTCAGGCCGGTCGGCCGGCCAGACCTGGCACGGGGTCGTCCAGAGCGCTGGTCCAGTCGACCCGGACGCCGTGCGTGTGCGCCTTCGCCACCGCCGTCAGGAACCGGCTCTGGTCGCCGTCGTACTTCCTCGACGTCGCGATGACCGTCGGGTCCTGCTCGCGGAGGGTGTTCGCGATCGCGGGCGCCAGGATCGGGTGCGGGCTCGTCTCCACGTACGTGCCGTGGCCGTCCGCCCACAGGGCCCTCGTCGCCTGTTCGAAGTGGACGGTCTGCCGCAGGTTGCGATACCAGTACTCCGTGCCGAGCACACTGGTGTCGGCCAGCAGGCCACCCGTCACCGTCGAGTAGAACGGCGTCCTGGCCTGCCTCGCCCGCACACCCGCGAGGTCACGGCTGAGCCGGGCCTCGATCCGCTCCACCGCGGGCGAGTGCGACGCGTAGTCCACGTTCACCTTCCGGACGGTCACCTCCTCCGCCGACCCGAGCAGCGACGCCTCCAGTTCGGCCAGCGCCTCCGTCTCACCCGCCACCACGGTCGAGCCGGGGCTGTTCACCACCGCCACCGCGATGTGCCGTGACCACGGCGCGATCCGCGACGCCAACTCCGCCGCGGGCAACGAAACCGACACCATCCCTCCCGTGTCCGACAGCTCCGACAACGCCTGGCTCCGCAACGCCACGATCCGCGCCGCGTCCGCCAGCGACAACGCACCGGCCACGTGCGCCGCCGCGATCTCGCCCTGCGAGTGACCGACGACCGCGTCCGGTTCGACACCGTACGAGCGCCACAACCCCGCGAGCGCCACCATCATCGCGAACAGTGCGGGCTGCACGACGTCGGTCCGCGCGAACGGCGTCGGGTCCGGGGTCGTCAGCACGTCGTGCAGCGACCAGTCCACATAGGAGCCGAGCGCGTCCGCGCACGCATCGAGGTGCGTCCGGAACACCGGCGACGCCGCGTACAGGTCCCTGCCCATGCCGGGCCACTGCGAACCCTGACCGGGGAACACGAACACCACCCCGCCCGGCTCCACCGGACCGGCCTGCGTCAGGTTCCTGGCCTGTTCCCCGGCAGCCAGCGCGGCCAGCCCCGCCAGGAACTCCTCGCGCCCCGAGCCGACGAGCACGGCGCGGTGCGCTAGCGCAGGCCCACGGGCCAGACCGCGGGCAAGACGGGGTGGGTCCAGTGACGGCAGGGACGCCACGAACCCGTGCAGGCGGGCGGCCGCGGCCCGCAGACTGGTGTCCGACTCCGCCGACAGCAGCCACGGGACGACGGCCCTCTGGTCGGTGCCCGTCATCGCGTCCGCTCCTGGGTGTCGTCCACGGCCACGAACCGCAGCTCCGAGGTGTACCGGTTGCCCGTGCCGTCGGTCAGCCACGTCTGCTCCGGGCTGGGCAGCATCTCGCTGATCGTCACGCGGCCGGACGGGTCGTCCCGCACCAGCCTGCGCACGGCCTTCGCGAAGATGTTGACGTACACGGGACTGTCGAAGTCCACGTAGAACGGCCGAGGCTCCGTAGGGGAGACGACGAACACGAACCGGGGCAGCCCCAGCGACTCGCGCCACTGGCGGGCCCGGACGTACCGGCGCGCCTCGCTCTTCTCGTTCGCGAAGTCCATCGTGGACGGTTCGAACCGCCACGTCTCCCGCGTCACGACCATGCGGTCGATCGTGACGCGCGGGAAGTAGTCCGCGTCGGCGGGCACGATCCGGAACAGGTCCAGCGCGAGCACGGTCATCGCCTGGGAGAAGACGTCGATCACGTCGAAGACGGCGCCGTCGGGCAGCACGGCCACCAGCTCGCCGTCCCGGTCCTCGACCCGCACGTCCGCGCTCGCGACCGTCCTGGCGCGCTCCGGGTCGGCGCTGGCGTCCGCGAGCGCCACGTTGTAGTCCTGGTCGCGGACCAGCGCGTACCGGGTGCGCAACGACAGCCGCGCGCGGCTCGCCTTGGGCTGCAACGGCATCAGCCGCGGCGTCGGGTGGTCGGCGTCGATGAGCGACAGCAGCTCGGCCCGGTCGGGGTGCTGGTGCACGAACAGCGACGCCCCGAGCGTGTTCATGGCGATGTGCATCTCGCCGATCGCGACCTCGTAGTCACCGCGGTTCACCGCGTCCGCGTCGTCGGCCACCACCATCATGTCCGGGCACGCGTACCGGGCCGTCGACCACTGGTGGCCCGTCTCGCCGAACGCCTCCCGGACCCGGTCCGCGATCTCCGCACTGGTCAGCCTCACCCGCCGGGCGCCGGGCGCCGGCTGCAGGATCGACTCCCAGTGCTTGCAGAACAGCCGGTGGATGTCGGTCGCGTCGGCGACGGCCTCGCCGTGTGTCATGCCGATGCACGCGAACCACAGCGTCGACAGGTCCAAAGTAGACTGACCGGCCTTGGCCGCCTGCTTGTCGAAGATGCCGCGCATGTGCTCGCGCACGTGCTCGGTCAGGGTCGAGGTCACCCAGTTCGCGCTGGACAGCAGCAGGTCCAGCGGGCCGAGCGCGTCGAGCAGGTCGGTGCCGAGCCGGACGCGGGTCGAACGGCGGCTGTCGGAGTAGATGACCGCGCGGGACGTGCTCGTGCCCTGGCCCTTCTGCCGCTGCGCGGCCGTCTGTGTCAGCTCGGTGAAGTCGTTCTCGAGCGCCTCCATCGCCGCGGTCAGTGCCGCCGGGTCCCCCAGCGACGCGCGCACGCGGTCGCGTCCTGCCTCGAGGACGCCCAGGCGGGCGAGTGCGGGGTCCCGGAGCGCGGGATCACCGATCCGGTCGAGGATCTCCCGCAGCCGCCGCTCCGGGTAGGTGTCGGCGGGCACCTCGAGCTGCCACACGATCCAACGGCGCTTCACCAGCCCGTCCAGCACCGCGGCCACGTCCACCCCGGCGCCCAGCTCGCGCTGGAGGTCGCGGGCCGGGCGCACGCCGTCACACAGCTCGAGCACCCGCCGCTGGACCGGGTCGACCGCGCGGGGCCGCAGGCCGGGCACGGCGATCTCGTCACCGAGGATCCGCACGAACGGCATCCGCGTGGGTGCCACCCACTCGCGGACCGCCGGGTCGTCGCTCACGGTCCTGGCGAGCGCGTCGATGGCCCAGCTCGCGAAGTACACGTTCTGCTCGGCGATCAGGCCGTCGTCCTCGTGGTCGAACTCGACGCCTCGGACGGAGTCGTCCCAGCTGCCCCAGCCGACCGGGCCGAAGAAGCCGATGGTGTCGTTCTTGACGCAGAACCGCTGCCAGTACTGCGCGACGAACTCCTCGCGCTGGCGGGCCATGCTGGGCCGCTTCCCCAGCTCCGGCTCCCACTTCAGGAACGGCTCGATGCCCGACTTCAGCACCGCCCGGTTCTGCCACGCCACGGCGGCCTGGAACATGGGCTGTGCCGCGATGTCGAGCAGCGCCTTCGACATCTCCAGGGCCGAGGCGTCGAACAGCTTCTCGAACTCCTGCCACGCGGGTCCGCCCAGCTGCCTGCCCTCGGCGAACTCCGCCGCGGCCGCCGCCAGCTCCTCGGGCGCGAGCCGCAGCACCCCGTCGGCCGGGAACCCCGGGCCGCGCAGGCCGAACTGGTCCCAGAACCGCCACTTCCCGACCCGCGGTGCCGACGCGTCGTTCATCTCCGCTCTCCGTTCGTTCGGGGCCGTGCGCACAGCAGGCCGGTCAGTCAAGGTCGTCGACGGCGGATGCCAGGTCGGCCGGGGTGGGGCAGGCGAACACGAGCGCGATGGGGACCTCGACGTCGAGCGCGGCGGTGAGCCGCGTGACGATCTGGAAGGCCACCATCGAGTCCCCGCCCGCCTCGTAGAAGTCGCTGTAGGGCCCGAGCTCGTCGCGGCGGAGCGTCTCGCGGTAGGTGGACACGACGAGGTCGAGTACGTCGGTGGTGGCGCTGGTCATGGTTCCGTCCTCCCGAAAACCGTTGAACTACACGGGAAGGAACGTATGGCCGGGGGCGGCGGCCACGGCAGGGGCAAAGGTGACCACCCCGGCCGTGGCCGGAACTGCCCAGCTGGCAACGGGTCCGTCCGCTGACACGCTGGGAACCGCCAGAGAAACCTGACCCCGGCGCCGAACTCGGTGGAGACCAGCATGTCGATGACGATCAGCTCGCCCGTCGGTCACACGCGGGTGGACCGCACCCCGTTGTCGTTCGCCCAGCAGCGTCTGTGGTTCCTCGACCAGCTGGAGCCCGATGGTGACGAGTACCTGATCCGCCGCGCCCTGCGCCTGAGCGGCCCCGTGGACGTGACCGCGCTGCGGGTGGCGCTGTCCGGGGTGGTGGCCCGCCACGACGCGCTGCGCACCCGGTTCGCCGCCGGTGAGGACGGCCGCCCGTACACGGTCGTCGGCCCGCCCGCCCCGGTCCCGGTGCGGGTGGTCGAGGTGCCCGCCGCCGACGTCGACACGGTGGTCAACGCCACAGCGGTGGCACCTTTCGACCTCGCCGCCGGACCGCTGCTGCGGGCGGTGCTCGTCCGGTCCGGACCCGAGGACGCGGTGCTCGTAGTGTGCCTGCACCACATCGTCTTCGACGGCCTGTCCGAGCCGGTCCTCGCCCGCGAGCTGGGGGTGCTGTACGCGGCCGCCACCGGCGACCCGTCGGCCGTGCTGCCGGAGGTGCCGGTCCGCTACGCCGACTACGCGGTGTGGCAGCACCGGCGCCTCACCGACGAGCGCCAGCGGATGCTGCTCGACTACTGGCGCGACAAGCTCTCCGGCCTGCGACCGCTGCAACTGCCGACGGACCGGCCGCGCAGGGCCGTCCGCGGCACCGCGGGCGACGTGGTCGGATTCACCATCCCCGCCGAGACGCTCCGCCCGCTCGCCCGCACCGCGGGACGGGCCGGTGCGACCCTGTTCATGGCTCTGCTGGGCGGTTTCCAGGTCATGCTGTCCCGCTACAGCGGACAGGACGACGTCGCCGTCGGGACCGCGGTCGCGGGCCGCACCCTGTCCGGCACCGAGAACCTCATCGGGTTGTTCGTGAACAGCCTGGTGCTGCGCACGGACCTGTCCGGCGATCCCACGTTCGCCGAGCTGCTCGGCCGCGTCCGAGACACCGCCGTCGGCGCCTTCGGCCACCTGGACCTGCCGTTCGAACGGCTCGTGGAGGAGCTCGCCGTCGGGCGCGACCTGTCCCGCAACCCGCTGTTCGACGCGATGCTGGTGCTGCAGAAGAACCCGCCCGGCTCCGCGTGGCGGCTCGCGGGGGTCGAGGTGGAGCAGTACCCGCTCGCCGCGCCCGACTCCGAGACCGACCTGACCCTGCACCTCACCCAACAGGACGACGGCAGCGCGGTCGGGCGGCTGTACTTCAGCACCGACCTGTTCGACCGGTCCACTGTGGAGCGGATGGGCGAGCACCTCCTGGTGCTGCTGGACGAGCTGGCCCGGCAGGCGGATGTCCCGATCTCGGCGGTCAGCATGATCCCCGCCGTCGAGCGCGCGCGGGTCCTCGTCGAGTGGAACGACACGGCGGGCCCCTTCCCGGCCGGGAGGCTCCTCCACGAGCTGGTCGCCGAACGGGCCGCGACGCACCCCGACGAGCCCGCGGTCGTCGGCGGCGGTATGGTGCTCACCCACGGCGAGCTGGACGAGCGCGCCCGCCGCCTGGCCCACCGCCTCCGCGACCTCGGCGTGCGGCCGGGAGTGCTGGTCGGGGTGTTCCTGGAGCGGTGCCCGGAGCTGGTCGTCGCGCTGCTGGCCATCCTCAGGGCGGGTGGTGCGTACGTGCCGCTGGATCCCGAGCACCCGGCCGACCGCATCGGGTTCGTGCTCGACGACACCGCCGCACGACTCGTGATCACCCAGGAGGACCTCGCCGACCGCCTGCCCGCCACGACCGACCGGCTGCTGGTCGACGCCGACTGGCCGACCGTGGCTACCTACCCGGCGACCGAGCCCGCACCTATCGCCACCCCGAGCGACCTCGCGTACGTCATCTACACGTCGGGCTCGACCGGCCGCCCCAAGGGTGTGATGGTCGAGCACGAGGGGATCGTCAACTACCTCGCCGGCATGCAGCACGACTTCCCGCTGCGGCCCGGTGACGCCTTCCTGCAGGCCACGCCGCTGACCTTCGACGTGTCGGCCTACGAGATCTTCTGGCCGCTGTGGCAGGGCGGCACGGTCGTGCTCGTCCCCGGCGCGACCCGGCTGGACATGGCGCACGTGTCGTCGCTCATGCGGGAGCACCGGGTCGTGGGCCTGCACTTCGTGCCGAGCCTGATGGACGTGTTCGCGAACGAGGCGGACCCGGCGGACTGCGCGGCGCTGCGGTACGCGTTCTGCAGTGGCGAGGCGCTGCCGCGCACACTGGTGCGGCGGTTCGCCGAGCGGTTCACCGGCGACCTGGTCAACCTGTACGGCGCCACCGAGGTCTCGGTCGACACGACGTACTGGCGTGCCGAGCCGGACACCCCGGTGCTCGCGGGCCGCCCGATGCTCAACCAGACCGTGTACGTGCTGGACGCGGCGCGCAGGCCCGTGCCGGTCGGTGTGGTGGGGGAGGTCTACCTCGGGGGGCTGTGCGTCGGGCGCGGGTACTGGAACCGGCCGGAGCTGACCGAGGAGCGGTTCGTCCTGGATCCCTTCCAGCCCGGCGGCCGCCTGTACCGGACCGGTGACCTCGGCAGGTTCACCTCCGACGGGCAGCTGGACTTCCTCGGCCGCGCCGACACGCAGGTGAAGCTGCGCGGGGTGCGGATCGAGCTGGGGGAGATCGAGGCGGCGCTGCTGTCCGATCCGGACGTCGGCGCATGCGTGGTCGTGCTGCGGCAGGACCAGGGCGGCGACAAGCACCTCGTCGCGTACTGCGTGGGTGACGGCGAGTTGGACACCGTGGCGGTGCGGGAGCGGTGTGCCGGGCTGCTGCCGTCGGTGATGGTGCCCGCGGTGTTCGTGGCGCTCCCCGAACTCCCGTTGACCTCCAACGGGAAGGTCGACCGAGGACGGCTGCCCGAACCCGACCTTGCGCGGGTGGTGACCGGTGCCGTGCACGTGCCTCCCGGCGACGAGGTCGAGGAGGCCATCGCCGGGGTGTGGGCCGACGTGCTCGGTGTCCGCGACCCCGGTGTCCACGACGACTTCTTCGCGTCCGGCGGCCACTCGCTGCGCGCCGTCCAGCTGGTGAACCAGGTGGAACGGCTCACCGGCGTCCGCATCAGCCTCCGGGCGCTCTTCCTCACGCCGACGATCGCCGGCGTCAAGTCCCAGCTGCTCGCGATGATCGAGGACCAGTCATGAACGACGCCCAGTCCCTGCTCCTGTCCCGCATCCGCGGCAGGCGGAACGACCACCTGCCGCGCCGGGACCCGTTCCTGCCGGTGCCCTTGTCCTCGGCCCAGCGCGGGCTGTGGTTCCTCGACCGGCTGGAGCCGGGACGCGGCGACTACGTCGTGCCGATCGCGCTGCGGGTGACCGGGGACCTGGACGTGCCCGCCCTGCGGCACGCGCTCACCCGGCTCGTCGCCCGGCACGAGGTGCTGCGCACCCGGTTCGTCGCCGACGACACCGGCAGGCCGTGCCAGGTCGTCGACCCGCCGGCACCGGTGACGGTCGCGGTCGAGGACGTCCCCGAGGCCGAGGTCCGCGCCCGCGTCGACGCCATCGCGGCCGAGCCGTTCGACCTGGCCGCCGGGCCGCTGCTGCGGGCCGTGCTGGTCCGCGCGGACACGGACACGCTTGTGCTGTGCCTGCACCACATCGTGTTCGACGGTTGGTCCGAGTCGGTCCTGGCGCGGGAGCTGGGTGCGCTGTACGCCGGGGAGGGCCTGCCGGAGCTGCCGGTGCAGTACGGCGACTACGCCGCCTGGCACGACGAGCAGCTCGGCACCGACCGGATGCGTGGGCAGCTGGAGTACTGGCGCACGCGCCTCGCGGGCCTGGCGCCGTTGCAGCTGCCCGCCGACCGGCAGTGCCAGGCCGCCGGTGTCACCGGTGGTGACGCCGTCCGGTTCACCGTGCCCGCCGCGACCGTCACCGCGTTGCGTGCCGCCGCCGCGACCGTCGACGCGAACCTGTTCATGGCCGTGCTCGGCGCCTACCAGGTCCTCCTGTCCCGCTACTCCGGGCAGACCGACCTCGCGGTCGGCACCCCGGCGGCGGGGCGCAACCGTACGGAGACCGAGAACCTCATCGGCCTGTTCGTGAACAGCCTGGTGCTGCGCACGGACCTGTCCGGCGACCCGTCCTACGCCGAGCTGCTCACGCGGGTCCAGGAGACGGCGCTGGCCGCGTACGACAACCAGGAGCTGCCGTTCGAGCGGATCGTCGAGGAGCTGGCGCCGCGGCGGGACGTGGGCCGCAACCCGTTCTTCCAGACCACGTTCGTGCTGCAGACAGCCGGGGAGACCCAGCCGTGGCAGCTGCCCGGCGTGACGGTCGAGCGCACCCCCGTCTCGGGCGGTCTCGGCAAGTTCGACCTGAACATGACGCTCCGCGAGACCGCCGAGGGCGCGCTGACCGGCTACGTCGACTACCCGGTCGCCCTGTTCGAGCGGGCCACCGTGGAGCGGCTGGTCGGCCACTTCCGGACGTTGCTGGCGCAGCTCGCCGAGAGGCCCGCGGCACCGCTGTCGGAGGTCTCGCTGCTCGGCGAGGACGAACGGTTCCGGATGGTCGTGGAGTGGAACCGGACCGAGGGACCGTTCCCGAGCGGGCGGACGATCCACGGGCTGCTGGCCGAGCAGACCGCCGCACGGCTCGACGAGCCCGCCGTCCGCTACGGCGACGAGGTGCTGACGAACGCCTCGCTGGACGCGCGGGCGTGCCGGCTCGCCCACTGCCTGCGGGAACGCGGGGTCGGGCCGGACGTGATGGTGGGTGTCTTCCTCGACCGCACCCCGGATCTGGTCGTGACGCTGCTGGCGATCATGAAGGCGGGTGGCGCGTGGGTGCCGATGGACCCGGAGTACCCGGCCGACCGGCTCGCCTACCTGATGGCGGACACGGCCGCACCGCTCGTGATCACCCAGACGAGCCTCACCGACCGGCTGCCCGAGCACATCAACCGCCTTGTCGTCGACCAGGAGTGGCCCGCCATCGCGCAGTACCCGGCGCACGAGCCGGAGCCCCTCTCCGGGCCGCACGACCTCGCGTACGTGATCTACACGTCCGGGTCGACCGGCAAACCCAAGGGTGTGATGATCGAGCACGAGGGTGTCGTCAACTACCTGCACTGGTGCGCGCGGAACTACCCGCCTGCCGGTGAGGCGGGGACGCTGCTGTACTCACCCGTCGCGTTCGACCTCACGGTCACGGCGTTGTTCCTGCCGCTGCTGCAGGGACTCCCGATCGACATCCCGGTGCCGCAGGACGGCGAGTCCGCGTTCAGCGCCGCCGTCGAGGTGCTGCTGTCGGGGGCGTCGGTGAGCTTCCTCAAGATGACGCCGTCGCACGCCGAGCTGCTCGTGACCTCGGCGGAGGCGGCGGACGTGACCCTCAACGTCGGCACCATGGTGCTGGGTGGGGAGGAGCTGACGGCCGACCTCGCACGCCGGATCCTCGCGGTGTGCCAGCCGGACTGCGCGATCTTCAACGAGTACGGCGCGACGGAGTGCTCGGTCGCGAACGTCATGTCGGAGACCCGGCACGTGGACGCCGACATGACCGGCCCCGTCTCGGTCGGCGGCCCCATCACGAACACGACCGCCTACATCGTGGACGCGCACAACCGGCCGGTGCCGATCGGCGTGGCGGGAGAGGCGTTGCTGGGCGGTATCTGCGTGGCACGCGGCTACCTCAACCGTGAGGAGTTGACCGCCACCCGTTTCGTGGAGCTGGACCTCGGCGATGGTCCACAAAGGCTCTACCGGACCGGTGACCTCTGCAAGTGGCTACCGAGCGGCGAGATGGAGTTCATCGGCCGCATCGACAACCAGGTCAAGCTGCGGGGCTACCGCATCGAGCTGGGCGAGATCGAGGCCACGTTCATCGACCACCCCGCCATTTCCGGCGCCGCCGTGGTCGTCCGCGAGGACACCCCGGGTGTCAAACGCCTGGTCGCCTACCTCGTCGGCACCGACATCCCGAGTCCCGACGACCTCAAGGCCCACGCCGCACGCACCCTCCCCGCCTACATGCTGCCCAACGCGTTCGTCACTCTCGACACGCTTCCGTTGACCCCCAACGGAAAGGTCGACCGCGCCGTACTGCCCGCACCGGCCGTCGAGGCCGCCGACCACACCCCGCCCCGCACCCCGGCCGAGCACCTCGTCGCCGGCATCTGGCGGGACGTCCTCGGCGTCACCGAACCGGGGGTGCACGACGACTTCTTCGACCACGGCGGCCATTCGCTGCTCGCGATCAAGCTCACGACCAGGCTCGGGCGTGAGCTGGGCGTGGACGTCCCGCTGCGGGTGGTCTTCCAGGCGCCGACGATCGCGGAGCTGAGCGACCTGCTGCCCCGTCTGCACGCCGCCACCGAGGACACGATCCCGCCGGCGCCGCGCCACCCGCTGGTGCCGCTGCCGCTGTCGCCGGCGCAACGCGCGCTGTGGTTCCTCGACCAGCTGGAGCCGGGCCGAAGCGACTACGTCGTCCCGATCGCGCTGCGGATCACCGGTGACCTGGACGTGGTGGCCCTCGAGACGGCGCTGACCCGCCTGGTCGCCCGGCACGAGGTGCTGCGCACCCGCTTCGCCGCCGACGACACCGGCCGCCCCTTCCAGGTGGTCGACCAACCGTCCACGGTGGACGTGACAGTGGTCGACGTGGACGAGGAACACGCCCCGGCCCGGATCGCCGCGGCCGCCGCGGCGTCGTTCGACCTCACCGAGGGCCCGCTGCTGCGCACGGTCCTCGTCCGCACCGGTCCCGGGGCGGCGACGCTGGTGCTCTGCCTGCACCACATCCTGTTCGACGGCTGGTCCGAGGCGATCCTGGCCCGCGAGCTGCGCCACCACTACGCCGCCGCCACCGGTGGCACGGTCGGGACACTGCCCGAACTACCCGTCCAGTACGCCGACTACGCCGCCTGGCAGCACGACCGCCTGGCCACCGACGCACTGCGGGCGCAGCTCGACTTCTGGCGCGGCGAGCTGTCCGGCGTGGCGCCGCTGCGGCTGCCCACCGACCGGCCACGCCTGGCGAACCGGTCCCCGCGGGGTGACGTCGTCGGCTTCACCGTCCCGGCGGCGACCGTCACGGCCCTGCGGGAGATCGCCACCGGGAGCCGCGCGAGCCTGTTCATGGCTCTGCTGGCCGGTTTCCAGGTGATGCTGTCGCGCTACAGCGGGCAGGACGACATCGCGGTCGGCACCCCGATCGCGGGCCGCGGGCAGGCCGAGACGGAGAACCTCATCGGCTTCTTCGTGAACAGCCTGGTGCTGCGCACGGACCTGTCCGGCGACCCGACCTACGCCGAGCTGCTCGACCGGGTGCGGGACACCGCCCTCGCCGCCTACGACCACCAGGAGCTGCCGTTCGAGCGGATCGTCGAGGAGCTGGCACCGAGGCGCGAGGTCGCCAGGAACCCGTTGTTCCAGGCCATGCTCGTGCTGCGCACCAGCGGCGAGGCCCAGGCGTGGGAGCTGCCCGGCGTGGACGTCACCCCGGTGCCGGTCGACGGCGGACTCGGCAAGTTCGACCTGAACCTGACCCTCCACGAGACCGACGACGGCGGGCTCACCGCGCAGCTCGACTACCCCGCCGACCTGTTCGACCGCGCGACGGTCGAGCGGATGGGCACCCACTTCGCGACGCTCCTCGGCCACCTCGTCACCGACCCGGCCGCGCCCCTGTCGGCCATCCCCATGCTCACGGCCGCCGAACAGGAGACGCTCACGGCGTGGGAGGTCGCCGCGGGTGCGCGGGTGCTCGACGCCGCCGGACGGCCGGTGCCCGTCGGGGTGCCCGGCGAGCTGGTCCGCGACGGGGCACGCACCGGCGACCTGGTGACGTGGTCGCCCGCCGGTGAGCCGCGGTTCGTCTGCCGGGTCGAGCACGTGGTGACGGTCCACGGCGAGCGGGTCGGGCTCAGCGACGTCGACGCCGCGCTGGCCGCCCACCCGGCGGTGACCGCCGCCGCCACCGCCGTCCACGACGGTGAGCTGGCCGGCTACGTGACCGGTACACCGGACATCGACGACCTGCGCCGGTTCCTCGGCGACCGCCTGCCCGCGGTGATGGTGCCCTCGGCGTTCGTCACCCTGCCGGATCTGCCCCGCACGAGCACCGGCACGGTCGACCGCGCCGCGCTACCCGCCCCGACGGCGGAACCCACGCACGCGGAGCCGCCGCACAGCGCCACCGAGAAGGTCATCGCCGACATCTGGCGCGAGCTGCTCGACGTGCCCGAGGTCCTGGTGACCGACAACTTCTTCGCACTCGGCGGCGACTCGATCATCAGCCTGCAGGTCATCGCGAGGGCCAGGAAGTTCGGCATCCAGCTGACCCCGAGGATGTTCTTCCAGCACCAGACCGTCGCCGCGATCGCCGCGAACGCGCGCTCCACCGGCTCCGTCCTCGCCGACCAGACCAAGATCGTCGGCGACGTGCCGCTCACCCCGATCCAGCACTGGTTCTTCGCGCTGGGCATGGCCGAACCCGCCCACTTCAACCAGGTCGAACTGCTCGAGACCGACGGTCTCGACGGCGAGGTCCTGGCACGTGCGCTGGCGGCACTGGCAGACCACCACGACGCGCTGCGCCTGCGGGTGGTCCGCGGTGACGACGGCCGGTGGCGCCAGCACCTCGCCGAGGACCCCGGCCCCGCCGTCCTGACCTGCCACGACCTCTCGGGGCTGGCGGAGGACGCCGTGTGGCCCGAGATGAAGCGGATCGCCGACGACACCCAGCGCGGCATGAACCTCCTGGACGGGCCGGTCATCCGCGCCGCCCTGTTCGACCTGGGCGGCCACGGGCAGCGGCTGCTGATCGGCGTGCACCACCTGGCGGTCGACGGCGTCTCGTGGCGCATCCTCCTGGAGGACCTGGGCACGGCCTACGGCCAGGCGGCGCGGGGCCGGTCAGTGCTGCTGCCCGCCAAGACCACGTCCGTGCGCACGTGGGCGGAGAAGCTCGTCCGCTACGCACGGTCGCCCGGCGCGCTCGCGGAGCTGGGGTACTGGACCGCGCAGGCCGCGGGCCGACCGCTGCCGAGAGACCACGACGGCGCGAACACCGAACGCTCGGCCGCCACCGTGCGCGTCGAGCTGACCGAGGACGAGACGACCGCGCTGCTGCGGGACGTGCCCCGGGCGTTCCACACGCAGATCAACGACGCGCTGCTCACGGCCGTCGGCACGGCGGTGCACGCCTGGACCGGCGACGACGCCGTCGCCATCGGCCTGGAGGGCCACGGCCGAGAGGACCTGTTCCCCGACGTCGACACCTCCCGCACGGTCGGCTGGTTCACGAGCGTCTTCCCCGTCGCCCTGACCGGCCTCGCGGAGGACGACCCGGCGATCCGGCTCAAGGACGTCAGCGAACAGCTGCGCGCGATCCCGCACCGGGGCATCGGCTACGGCGTCCTGCGCTACCTCGGTGACACGCCGACGCGCCACGCACTCACCCACCCGGCCCCCGAGGTCAACGTCAACTACCTCGGGCAGCTGGGCGCGGACGTGCCGGGCATCGGCCGCCACGCCGCCGCGGGTGAGCCGAGGGGCCGGTCGTTCAGCGACGCGGGCACCCGAAGGCACCTGCTGGACATCCTGTCGGCCGTCGAGCGCGGCCGGCTCGGGATCGACATCTCGTACTCCACCGAGATCCACGACCAGGCGACCGTCAGCCGGTTCGCCGACCACATCACCGGGAGCCTGCGCGCACTGCTCGACATCGTCACCCAGCGGAACGACGGCGCGGGCACGGCACAGGTGCCGCTCGCGGAGCTGGAGGCGGACGAGCTGGCCGCGATCATGAGGAGGTTCGGCGCATGAGCGCGAACGTGGAAGACGTCTACGGCCTGTCGCCGATGCAGTTCGGCATGCTCTTCGACTCGCTGCGCGACGGGGAGGGCATCAGCCCGTACCAGGTGCAGATGGTCGAGGAGATCACCGGCCCGCTGGACGACCTGGCCTTCCTGGACGCCTGGCAGGCCCTGGTCGACCGGCACTCCGTCCTGCGCAGCGCGTTCCTGTGGGAGGAGGTGTCCACCCCGGTCCAGGTCGTGCAGCGCACCGCCGACCTGCCACGGGAGGCGCTGGACTGGCGCGAGCACGACGCCGGGACCCAGGACACGATGCTGCGCCGGCTTCTGACCGACGACTGGCAGGAGGGTTTCGACCTGGCACGGCCGCCGCTGCTGCGGGTGCGGCTGGTCCGCACGGCCGACGAGGCACGCACGGTCGTGTGGTCGTTCCACCACCTCCTGCTCGACGGCTGGAGCATCCAGGTGCTCAAGAAGGAGCTGTTCGAGATCTACGAGGCCGCGCTGCGCGGCCGGGAACCGGGGCTCGCGCCCGCGACCCCGTACGTCCGGTACGCGACGTGGCTGCACGAGCAGCCCGCCGAGCCTGCCCGCGAGTTCTGGCGCGGGTACCTGCGCGGCATGAGCGAGCCGTCCGAGCTGCCGGTCCGGCACAGCGCACGACGCGGTGTGGACGAGCACGTGCTGGTCCTCGACCCCGAGCAGTCCCAGCGCGTGCGCGGGTTCGCCCGCGAGCAGCGGGTCACGGTCAACACGGTCGTGCAGGGGGTGTGGTCGGCACTGCTGTCGCGCTACACCGGCCGAGAGGACGTCCTCTACGGCGCCACGACGTCCGGGCGGTCCATCGAGCTGGCCGGGGTCGACGCGATGGTCGGGCTGTTCATCAACACCCTGCCCGTGCGGTCCCGTGTGGACGGCCGGGCGAGGGTCGCGGACTGGCTGCGGGACCTGCAGGTCGAGCAGATCGAGCTGCGGCAGTGGGAACACACGAGCCTCGTCGAGGTGCGGGAGTGCGCCGAGATCCCGCACAGCAAGCCGCTGTTCCAGTCGATCCTCGTGTTCGAGAACTACCCGGACCTGGCCGGTGCCGAC
Organism: Actinophytocola oryzae; assembly: GCF_004364325.1. Lineage (GTDB taxonomy): Bacteria > Actinomycetota > Actinomycetes > Mycobacteriales > Pseudonocardiaceae > Actinophytocola > Actinophytocola oryzae. Next base: position 407,628 of record NZ_SOCP01000007.1, read on the forward strand.
ACCCTGGCGCTGCGGACCGTCGGGTGCGTCGAGCGCACCGGGTACCCGCTCACGGTCGTCGTGTCCGCCGGCGAGGTGGTGGACGTCAGGTTCGCCTACGACCGCGCGCTGTTCGACGCGGACACGATCTCGCGGCTGGCCGGGCACTTCGCCGCACTGCTGGCCGGTTTCGTGGCCGCCCCGGACGCGGCGCTGGCGGACGTGCCGATGCTGGGCGAGGACGAGCTGTCGCGGATGGTCGTCGAGTGGAACGACACCGCGGGGGAGTTCCCGAGTGGACGGACGATCCACGGTCTGCTCGCGGAGCAGGCATCGGATCGTCCCGCGGTGATCTGCGGCGACGTGGTGCTGTCCGGTGTGGAGCTGGAGGCACGGGCCTGCCGCATGGCCCACCACCTGCGTGAGCGCGGGGTCGGGCCGGACGTGCTGGTCGCGGTGTTCCTGGACCGGTCGCCGGACCTGGTCGTCACACTGCTGGCGATCATGAAGGCCGGTGGCGCGTGGGTGCCGATGGATCCCGACTACCCGGCCGACCGCCTCGCCTACCTGGTCGAGGACACGGCCGCGCCACTGGTGGTCACGCAGCAGAGCCTCGCCGACCGCCTGCCCGCGGGAGCCGCGAAGGTCCTCGTCGACGAGGAGTGGCCCGCCATCGCGGCGCACCCCGCCACCGAGCCCGAGCCACTCGCCGGGCCGCACGACCTCGCATACGTGATCTACACGTCCGGTTCGACCGGCAAACCGAAGGGCGTGATGATCGAGCACGAGGGTGTCGTCAACTATCTCCACTGGTGCGCCCGGAACTACCCGCCTTCGGGGAAGATCGGCACGCTGCTGTACTCGCCGGTCGCGTTCGACCTGACCGTCACGGCGCTGTTCCTGCCGCTGCTGCAGGGACTGCCGATCGTGATCCCCGTGCCGCAACCGGGGGAGTCGGCGTTCAGCGCCGCCACCGAGGTGCTGCTGTCCGGTGCACACGTGAGCTTCCTCAAGCTCACGCCGTCACACGCCGAGCTGCTCGTCACCTCCGCCGAAGCCGCCGACGTCACCCTCGACGTGCGGACGATGGTCCTGGGCGGGGAAGAGCTGACGGCCGACCTCGCCCGCCGGATCCTCGCGGTGTGCGAGCAGGAAACGGTGATCTACAACGAGTACGGCGCGACCGAGTGCTCGGTCGCGAACGTCATGTCCGCCACCAGCCAGGTCGCCGACGGCGCCACCGGTGGGGTGGATGTCGGCGGCCCCATCACGAACACGACCGCCTACATCGTGGACGGGCACAACCGGCCGGTGCCGGTCGGTGTGGCGGGGGAGGCGTTGCTGGGTGGGATCTGTGTGGCCCGCGGTTACCTCAACCGGGAGGAGCTGACGGCGACACGGTTCGTGGAGCTGGACCTGGGTGACGGTCCACAAAGGCTGTACCGCACGGGTGACCTGTGTCGTTGGCTGCCCGGCGGCGAGATGGAGTTCATCGGCCGCATCGACAACCAGGTCAAGCTGCGGGGCTACCGCATCGAACTGGGCGAGATCGAGGCGACGTTCATCGACCACCCCGCCATCACGGCCGCCGCGGTCGTGGTGCGTGAGGACACCCCGGGCGTGAAACGCCTGGTCGCCTACCTCGTCGGCACGGGTATCCCCGACGTGGACGAGCTGAAGGCCCACGCGGCACGCACGCTGCCCGCCTACATGGTGCCCAACGCGTTCGTCACCCTCGGCACGCTTCCGTTGACCCCCAACGGAAAGGTCGACCGCGCCGCACTGCCCGCGCCGGCAACCGAGGTGACGCACACCCCGCCGAGCACCCCCACCGAACAGGTCGTCGCCTGCGCCTGGCAGGACCTCCTCGGCCTGCCCACGGTCGGCGTCCACGACAACTTCTTCGACCTGGGCGGCCATTCCCTGCTCGCGATCAAGCTCGTGACGCGCCTCGGCCGCGCGGGCCGACCCACGACGCTGCGGCAGGTCATGGCAAACCCGACCATCCACGAACTCGCCGCCGCCCTCGACCGGACCGGCGACGAGCACGGCGGCCTGGTGACCGAGGTACGACCGACCCGGCCCACCGACGCCGAACCGCCCACGTTGTTCTGCGTCCACCCCGGCGGCGGCCAGGTCCACTCGTACCAGAAACTCGCCGACGCGCTGCGTGGCCGCTACCGCCTCCTGGGCGTGCAGGCCGCCGGACTCGCCGAGGGAGAGCAGGCCATCGACGACGTGCGTGCCATGGCCGAGCGCTACTGGAAGGAGATCGCGAACGTCGCGCCCGTGGGGCCCTACCGGCTGCTCGGCTGGTCCGCGGGCGCGGTCATCCTCCACGAGATGGCCGCCATGCACCCCGACCAGGTCGAGGCCGCCTACCTGCTCGAGCCCGCCGTCACCGGACCCGACCGCGAGGCCCGGTTCGAGGCCCTCGTGGCGACGTTCGGCCGGGCCGAGTCGCTGTGGCGGCGCGGCCAGACCGAGACAGGCACGGCACGCGCCACCACCGAACGGGAGCTGAGATCACTCGCCGGCCCGATGAACATCCCCGTCGAGTCGGTGAACCTCGACGAATGGCTGCCGTTCACGGTGCTGCGCGCGGAATCCCGAGCCCTGGGCACCTATCGCGCGCCGGTGTCGACGGCACCGGCGACGCTGGTCGTGAGCGACGAGATCCACCGCGACGGGCAGGAACTCCTGCCCTCCGGTGACCGCGGCGAGTACCTCGCCCACTGGCACGGTCTCTACCCCGGAGGACTGCGGATCGTCGAGATGCCCGGCGGGCACTACGACATGATCGGCACCACCGGTGTGTCCACAGTGGCCAGTGCCATCGAGTGATGGCGGAAATGACCGGCGACCGGTGGTCAGAAATCCCTGCCGGGCAACCGTTCCACCGCCGCATGCTGAACATGACCAATGAGCAGGCAGAAAGGCCGGAGAAAATGGCGCACGGCTTAGTGGAGAAACGACCGAAGCCCTGTGCGGTCCTCGCGGGCACACCGTCGGACTCCCACACCTGGAACCTGCTGTTCGTCCAGCTGCTGCTGGAGGAGAACGGCTGGGACGTACACAACCTCGGCGCGTGCGTGCAGCCCACGATGCTCGTGGACGAGTCACTGCGCGCGAAACCGGACCTCGTCGTGATCAGCACGGTCAACGGGCACGGCGCCCAGGACGCCCGCCAGGTGATCGCGGCACTACGTGCCGAGCCCGCGCTGGCGCAGGTGCCGGTCTCACTCGGCGGCAAGCTGTGCGTCAGCGAGGACCGGGCCCGCGACGCGGTACCCGGCCTGCTGGCCGCCGGCTTCGACGCCGTGCTCGTCGGCGACACCGCCGTCCCCGACTTCCAGGAGCTGCTCGCCCGCGTGGCGGCAGCCCGGTACGCGAGGCGGCCATGAACACCGACGGCACCTTCCACACCTTCATGGCCAGGGCCGCGCGGGCGGGAGAGCTGGTCGTCCAGCCCCGCATGGGCTTCGGCACCGTCGGCCGGATGCGTGCCGGGCTCCTCGCCACCAGGGACGCGGGCCCACGCACCATCGGCACCCTCACCCTCGACAGCTACACCCGGATCGGCGACTTCGCCGCCGCTGCCCGCGCCATCCACGCGGGCGACGAGCTGAACGGCTACCCGATCGTGAACCTGGGCCCCCAGGTCACGAAGGAGATGCTCGACGGAGTGCGAACCCCCGCCTTCCCCGTGCAGGTGCGCCACGGCTCCGCCACACCCGGCCCGATCATCGACGCGCTCGTGGCCGCGGGCCTCGACGCCACCGAGGGCGGCCCCATCTCCTACTGCCTGCCCTACGGCCGCACCCCCGTGAACCGGTCGGTCGCGGCGTGGCGGGAGGCAACGCGGCGGTTCGCCGAGCTGGCCTCCACCGGAGCCACACCGCACCTGGAGAGCTTCGGCGGGTGCATGCTGGGCCAGCTGTGCCCGCCGTCGCTGCTGGTCGCGATCTCCGTCCTCGAGGGGATGTTCTTCGCCCAGAACGGCATCACGAGCGTCTCATTGAGCTACGCACAGCAGACGCACCCCGGCCAGGACGAGGAGGCCGTGCGCGCACTGCACGACATCGCCGCCGACCTGCTGCCGGGCATCTCCTGGCACGTCGTGATCTACGCGTACATGGGCCTCTACCCGGCCACACGCCGCGGCTCGCTGGAGCTGCTGGCCGCGGCCGCCCGGCTCGCCAGGCGCGGCGGCGCGACCCGCCTGATCGTGAAGACCCCGGCGGAGTCCAGCCAGATCCCGTCCATCGAGGACAACGTGACCGCCCTGCGCGTCGCCGCGGCCGCCGCGGCCGCCGTCACGCGCTCCGCGACCGAGCCCGAGTGCACGGGCATCGAGGCCGAGGCCCGCCAGATCATCACCAGGGTCCTCGACCTGCACGACGACATCGGCCGCGCCCTGACCGCCGCGTGCGCACTCGGCTTCCTCGACGTGCCGTACTGCCTGCACCCCGACAACGGCGGCCGGACCAGGAGCTACATCGCCGGCGACGGCCACCTGCGGTGGGCCGCGACCGGCACCCTGCCCGTCCTGGAACCAACCGGCCGGACCGGCTCGCACCGGATGACCTCCGCCGAACTGCTGCGGTCCCTGTCCTACGTCAGGAACCGCTACGACGCCACAGCCGGACGACAGAAGGAACCGCTCTCATGACCACACAACTGATCCGACCCGAGACCACCGGTTCGTCCACGGCCACCGTGGTGCCGGGCCCGCGCGAACACCTGATGTCGCCCAGGACCCAGGCCGTCCTGAGGATCCAGCAGGCACTGGTGGCAGGCGCACGCGAGCTGATGGCCACCGAGGGCGCCGTCGAGCTGTTCCAGCCGCTGATCGGCCCGGTCACCGACCCGGGCGCACGCGGCGCGAAGCAGGTCGACGTCGACTACTACGGGCACAAGTACAAGCTGATGGCGAGCGCCATCCTGTACAAGCAGGCCTCGCTCGTCGCGTTCGACAAGATCTTCCTCATCGCGCCGAACGTGCGCCTCGAGCCGCTCGAGACCAGCGCGACCCACCGCCACCTCACCGAGTTCCACCAGATCGACGTGGAGCTGGCCGGCGCGTCCCGCGAGGACGCGATCGCGCTCGTGGAACGCCTGGTGCGGCACATGGTGCGCAAGGCAGTCGAGACACAGGGCGACGCACTGCGCTCGATCGGCCGCGACACCGACGTGCTGTCGTCGTTCGTCGAGCAGCCGTTCGACGTCCTCACCCACGGCGAGGTCCTCGGCCGTCTCGGCCACGCGCACCCCGGCACGGAGATCGAGTGGGAGGCCGAGGAGCACATCTCCGGCCAGGCCTCGCGGCCGTTCTTCATCGTGGACTACCCGAAGGGCTCCCGCGGCTTCTACGACAAGGAGGACCCGGCGCGGCCCTCGACCCTGATGAGCTTCGACCTCATCGCACCCGAGTCCTGCGGTGAGATCTGCAGCGGCGGCGAGCGGGAGGCCGACTACGCGCGGATCGTCACCCGCATGCGGGAGACCGGCGAGAACCCGGCCAAGTACCGCTGGTACCTCGACGTGGTGCGCCAGGGCATCCCGGGCAGTGCCGGCTTCGGCATCGGCCTGGAGCGGCTGACCCGCTGGGTCGCGGGCCTCGACTCGGTGTGGCAGGCCAACGCCTTCCCGAAGCTGCCGGGGGTGGTGTCACCATGAACCCACTGAAGGCACACGGTTTCCCGGAAGCCGACGTGCGGCGGCGAGCACGCGAGGGTGCGGCGGCGATCTTCCCGGACCTGTCGGAGTACGGCTCCGCCGTGTTCGGGGCCGAGGGCTCCGCACCCTGCGACGGGATCGACGCGCTGCGCCTGGTGCCGCCGGTGTTCATGCCGAGGCGCCTGGAGAAGCTGATCGAGCTGGGCCGGGAACCGCTGTACGAGGACGTCTCGTTGGCAACGTCCGTCGGCGGCTTCGACTCGCCGATGCCGCTGTACCTGTCCGCGCTCGGCTCGACGAGCGTGGCCGCCGCGGGCACCGCGCTCGCGGCACAGGCGGGCAGGCTCGGCCTGCCGATGGTGATCGGCGAGAACGTGGCGCCGGTCAACGGGTTCCGCGCGGGCGGCGAGCACCGCGCGCTGCTGGCCCGCATCACCGCCTACGCCGACGCGAACACCACGGGCACCGGCGGTGTCGTGGTCCAGCAGAGCACGGAGGACGCCAACGCGGAGGTGTGGAACAACGTCTACACCGACCCCGCGGTCCGCGACCTGATGGAGTCCGGGCGGCTGGCGTTCGAGCTGAAGGTCGGCCAGGGCGCCAAACCGGGTCTCGGCGGCCTGACGATGGTGGACGAGCACACCGCGGCACGGCTGGAGGAGCAGTACGCGCTGCAGCGCATGGGCGACGGGCAGGTGCTGCGTGCGAGCAGCCCCGGCACGTTCATCGGCGAGATCCTGCGCCAGCAGGTGCACCTCATGCGCAACAACTACCCACGCGCGAAGTGCTGGGTGAAGCTGCCGCCCGCCCGCGACGTCGCCGAGGCCGCCGAGATCGCGTGGGAGGCGGGCGCCGACGCGGTGACCGTCGACGGCGCGGAGGGCGGCACCGGCTGGGCGCCGACCGTGTTCGTCGACCAGGTCGGGCTGCCGCTGTCCGAGTGCCTGCGCCGCATCGGCAGGCCCGAGGGCACGCTCCTGGCGAGCGGCCGCGTCCACGACGGTGCCCGCGCGGTGAAGGTGCTCGCACTGGGCGCACGCGCGGTCGGCATCGGCCGCGCCGCCCTGATCTCGGTCGACGAGGACCCCGAGCAGGGCCTGGTCCGGTTCGCCGAGTCGCTCGCGTGCGAGATGCGGATGCTGGTCAGCGCCCTGGGCAAGTACGCGGCGGACGAACCGGGCCCCGAGGACCTGTGGGACCCGGCCGAGGCCGTCGCCGTCCACACCGAGGGAAAGGTCCTCGCGTGATCCACGCCAACGCCATGGACGTCGTCACCGACGACGTGTTCGTCGCACTGCCGTACCTGTCCCGGCACGCCGACGTCTTCCTCAAGGTCGAGGGGCTCAACCCGGCGGGCTCGATCAAGCTGAAGACGGCGGTCGGGCTCGTCGAGGACGCCGAGCGCCGAGGTGTGCTGTCCGTCGGCGTGCCGCTCATCGAGTCGTCGTCGGGCAACCTCGGGGTCGCGCTGAGCTGCATCTGCGCGGCCAAGGGGTACGACTTCACCTGTGTGGTCGACCCCAACACCTCCGAGTCGTCCATCGCACACATGCGTGCCCTGGGCACGGAGGTCGTGGTGGTGCGCAAGCCCGACACCAACGGCGGCTACCTCAACACCCGCATCGACTACATCAGGGAGCAGCTGCGCCGCAGACCGGAGATGGTGTGGCTCAACCAGTACGCCAACCCGGCCAACCCAGCCGCCCACCACGACCGGACGGCGAGGAGCCTGCTCGACGGGTTGCAGCACATCGACCACCTCTTCGTCGGCGCGGGCTCGACCGGCACGTTCGTCGGCTGCGCCACCTACCTGCGGGAACACTCGCCCCACACCCGGATCATCGCGGTGGACTCGGTGGGCTCGGTGACGTTCGGCACCGCGTCCGGTCCCCGCCGCATCCCGGGCCTCGGCGCGAGCCGCCGCCCGGAGCTGTGCAGGCCCGCGCTCGCGCACGAGGTCGTGCACGTGGCCGAACGCGACGCGATCCGTGAATGCCGCCGCATCGCCCGCAACACGGGCCTGCTGGTCGGCGGCTCGACCGGTTCGGTCCTGGCGGCGATCACCGCCTACGAGGACCGCTTCCGCGGCGGAAGGCCCCGCGTGGCGGCCATTTCCCCGGACCTGGGCGACCGCTACCTGCGCACCGTCTACGACGACAACTGGGTGCGCGCCCACTTCGGTGAGATCGGGACCGAGGACCCCCTGGTCGCCACCGCCGAGCGGTGACGCCTCTCGCCGTGCCCCGAGTCCCCGGGGCACGGCGAGAGGCACCGGGCTCAGAGGATCTCGGCCGGGTCGATGAGGTTCCGGGTGATCGCGACAGCGCCGAGCTGGAAGCGGCTGCGGGTGCCGAGGCGTTCGGTGAGGCGGTCCGACAGGCGCCGCACGGTGCGCAGCGACACGGCCATCCGCCGGGCCGCGGACGCGTCGGTGTGGCCCTGCGCCCACAGCTTCAGCACGTGCACCTCCTGCGGCGACAACGCGTCACCCCGCCGCGCCCTCGGACCCACCCCCAGCGGCTCGGCCTCGGCCCACAACTTCGCGAACAACGTGACGTACGAGCCGACCACCGCGTCACAGCTGACGACCAGCTCACCGGCGACCCCGGTGAGGTTGTCGACCGAGACGACCGCGTGCCGCTGGTCGAAGATCCGCACGTGCGCGGGCAGCGTCGGCAGCGTGCGGATCTCCGCACCCGCCTGCGCCTCCCGTGACAGCGCGGCCATGGTCTGCCTGTCGTTGCGGGCACTGTCCAGCACGACCGAGCGCACGCTGACCCCGCGGGCGGACAGGTCCTCGTCGACAGTGCGGGGGCTCGTGGCCGGCCGCATGGACAGGCACTCCTCGACGCACCCGGCGGCCAGCTCGGCCGTGCGGGCCCGCACCGTGGGGCCGCCGACGACCCACTCGACGCCGACGGTGTCGTGCCGCCGCCCGACGCGTGCGAGCAGCCGTGCCACGGTCAGCCTGCTGTCCTCGACCTGCTGCTGGTGACGCGCCAGCTCACCCTGCTGCCGCGCCAGCAAAGCGGCCAGGCCGACCTCCGGTTCGATGGCCGTCAGGTCCTCACCCCCGTTCACCCGCGTGACCAGCCCCAGGCTCGCGAGGTGCTCCACGGCGAACCGCACGGTGACCTCGCTCTGCGCCATCAGCTCGGCGAGCGTGCCCGCGCTGATCTCGGGGTGCTCGAGCACCGTCTGGTACACGGACTCGGTGGTCGCGTCGAGCGCGAAGCCGCTCTCCGTCCCGGGTAACGCCATCAGATCAGGCAGTACGGACATGCTCGACGCCCTTCTCCTCGTTCTCGGTGCGTGCCGGCTCGCTCGTCGGCCGGTCGGTCCGGCGCATCTGCGACCACTCGGGCCGCATGCCGGGCAGGACGATCGCGGCGAGGTACAGCCCGCCGACGATCAACAGCGAGCCGGTGAGGCCCGACGTGGTGAGCAGCAGGGCCGCGAACGGCCCGCCGAACGGGATGCCGGCCCAGGCCAGCGCATTGCTGAGCGTCCGAACGCGGCCCAGGAGCCGATCCGGGATGCGCTCGTAGGTCACGGCACCGACGATCGGGTTGATGAACCCCGACCCCAGCCCGCCGACCGCGAAAACGGCGAGCACCGCCCACAGCGGCAGGCCTGCGGCCATGGCGACGAACCGAGGCACGCCGCCGACGAGAAACCCGACCATGTAGACGATGCGGCGGGGGAGCCTGCCGCCGATCGCGGCGGCGACCAGCGCGGCGAGGATCGACGTGCCCGCGAAGACACTCACGACCAACCCGACCGTCTCCGGCCCGTGCCCGGACTCGCGCGCCCACACCGGCAACAACACCGCGATGAACGCCTGGTCGAGCAGGTTCGTCACGACGACCATGCCGGTGATGGCCCGCAGCAACCCGTCCTGACGGAGGAACGCGGCACCCTCCCGCAGCTGGGCGACGTACCCGCCGACCTCGGTGGTCCTCGGCCGCTCCGGGTCGAGGTCGTCGGTGAGCGCGAACGCGACGATCACGGCGGCGAACCCGAACAGACCGGCGGCGAGCCACAGCGCCTGCGCGTTGCCGAGCACGGCGACGACGAACCCCCCCGCTGCCGGTCCCGCGACGGTGGCGGTCCGCTCGATCGCGGTCGACAGCCCGGTGCCGCGCTCGAGCGGCACGCCGGCGGCGCGCGTGGCGGAGGGGATGAAAACGGACTTGGCGGACCGTGCCGGACCCTCGGCCGCACCCGCCACGGCCATCAGCGCCATCAGCGCCCAGATGTGCAGCCCGCCGGTCGCGTGCAGCAGACCGACGACGACCATCACGCCCGTCGAGACCACGTCACCGGCGACGGCGATGCGCCGCGGCCCGATGCGGTCGATGAGCGGGCCCGCGAGTGCCTGCGCCAGCACGAACGGCGTGATCTGACAGAACGCGACCAGACCGGTCTGGGCGGCGCTCCCGGTGGAGGAGAGCACGAACCACGGCACCGCGACGAGCAGCAGACGGTTGGCGGTGAGCGAGACGAGGTCGGCGCCGAGCACGCCCACCAGCCCGCGTGCGGAGCGAGGGGGGTCGACTGCCGGGTTGTTCATGTGGTGCCTCCCTGGTCGAGCCGGTCGTTTCTGCCGGCCAGAACTGACACTGCCCGCAGGGACCGGCCGTCCCCAGGGAAGGAACCGCACGGTCGGCTGCCGGTTCTGCTGCAGGTTCTTCTCTCCCGCACGGCGGTGTGGCTCGGTCACGCTGACCGAGCCACCACATCCGGCGGCCGGAACGGAGAGGCGACAGATGTTGGTCCTGGGCAACGCGGACGTGCGGCAGGTACTGGACGGCGAGGAGGAGGCGGTGCTGGCCGCGGTGCGCGGGGCGTACGTCGAGCACGAGCGCGGGCGCACCACCGTGCCGGAGTCGTTGTTCCTGCGCTTCCCGGACACCGGCAACCGAATAATCGCGCTGCCCTCCTATCTCGGCGGTGCCAAGCCGGTCGCGGGCATGAAGTGGATAGCGTCGTTCCCCGACAACGTCGCCGAGGGCATGGAACGCGCGTCGGCGGTGGTGGTGCTGAACTCCACGGCCACGGGCAGGCCGCTGTGCGTGATGGAAGGCTCGGTGATCTCCGCCAGACGAACGGCCGCGAGCGCGGCACTGGCCTCGGCGACCCTGCCGGGCGCCACCGCGGTGACGGCGGTGACGGTAGTCGGCTGCGGCGTGATCAACACCGAGATCCTGCGGTTCCTCAGGTCGGTGCACCCGTCGCTGAGCGCGGTGACGATCGTCGACCTGTCCGCGAAACGGGCGGCGGCATTCGCGCACCGGTGCGAGTCGGAGCTGGGCCTGTCGACGTCGGTGGCACGAGACCTGGACACCGCACTGGCGGCGAACCACCTGGTCAGCATCGCGACCACGGCGAGCACCCCCTACACGGACCTGACCGCGGCCCGCCCCGGCACGCTGGTACTACACGTGTCACTACGTGACGTGACAGTGGAAGGCGTACGCACCGCGGTGAACGTGGTGGACGACCGCGACCACGCCTGCCGGGCGGCGACGTCGGTACACCTGACGGAACAGGCGGTGGGACACCGCGACTTCATCGAGTCGACGATCGGAGAACTGTTGCTGAAGGGCGAGGCGCACCAGCGCAGTACCGAGCGGGTGACGCTGTTCAGCCCGTTCGGGCTGGGTGCCCTGGACCTGGCCGTGGCAGAGTTCGTACACGGCCGGGCCCGTGCCCATGGCCTGGGCACCGACCTCCCGGACTTCCTCCCGGAGCAGACCCTCTCGGCGTGAGGTGTGGACCAGGCCGCGCATGTGGTGCCGTAACGAGGATCCACACCGGACACCCGCCGGTCAGCCGGATCGTGGATTAGCGTGGCGTGATGGACACGCCCAGCTTCGTGCACGCCCGGGTCAACGTGACCGATCTTCGCGCGGCGATCACGTGGTACGAGTCGCTGTTCGGCGTACCCGCACAAGGCCACTGGCCGCCGCACGCGCCGACCTACGCTCACTTCACCCTCGGTGCCGCGCAGTTCGCGCTGGGCCGCTACGACCCGGTACCGGCCGCAGGCGCACGGTTCAACTTCGAAGTCGACGACGTCGATGCCTGGTGGGCCCGACTGGGACCATCAGCCGACGTCGTCGAACCGCTCCACGACACCGCGTACGACACACGCAGGTTCACTATCCGCGACCCCGACGGCAACGAACTCGGCTTCGTCAACACCTAGGGCCGCACGTCGACGCCAACCTCGCAGACTACCCCGTCCGGAGGACGGTCCGTCAGCTCTTCGTTTCGGCTGAGGTACGTCCCTGCGTCGCGGCCCAGGTGGCGAGCAGTTCGAGGCCGTCGCCGGACGAGGTGCCGGGTTCGGCGGAGTAGGTGAGGACCGTGAGGCCGCCCCCGCCCACCGGCTCGAGTCCTTCGAACGCGAGTTCGAGTTCGCCGACGGCGGGGTGACGGAAGCGCTTGGTGCCGTGGCGGTGGACGTAGACGTCCTGCGCGGCCCACCAGCCGCGGAAGGGCTCGCTGCGCATGGACAGCTCGCCGATGAGGTTCATGAGCTGCTGGTCGTCTGGGTTCTGGGCGGACGCGATGCGCAGCGCGGCGGCAGCAGCGCGGGCGACCTGCGCCCAGTCCAGGTAGAACGCCTGGGCGTGCGGGTTCAGGAAGGTGAACCTCATGGAGTTGACCGGCAGTTCCACGTCCGCGGTGATCATGGGGGAGTAGAGAGCCATGCCGAGCGGGTTCGCGGCGAGGATGTCGAAGCGGTGGTTGCGCAGGAACGCGGGGACTCCGGTCATCGAGTCCAGCACCCGGCGGATCGCCGGCCGGATCTCCGGTGGCTTGTTCCGGCTGGCGCGGGCGCGAGCCGGCGCGGGGCCGGCGGCGCGGGCCAGATGGTGCAGGTGCGCGGTCTCGGTATCGTCGAGCCGCAGTGCGCGGGCGACGGCCTCCAGGACGCTGTCGGAGGCACCGGCGAGGTTGCCGCGTTCGAGGCGGGTGTAGTACTCGACGCTGACGCCTGCGAGGGCGGCGACCTCGCCGCGGCGCAGGCCTGCGACCCGGCGGTTGCCGTACGCGGGGAGCCCGACCTGTTCGGGGCCGACCCTCTCCCTGCGTGAGCTGAGGAACGCACGGACCTCGTCGCGGTTGTCCATACACCCAGGCTAGACATCACGCTCCGCGGGAGAGGGTCCCTGTTGTTACCCCCTTCGAGTGGTGACAGCCCACCAACCGGCGGGTATCCCCTGGAGTAGTGGTCACCCGACTCGCGCCCGACTACAACGCACCCGACCAGCACCACCGGTCATGGAGCAGGGCGACCACGAATGGGCGGGTGACCCCACCGATGGCGTGGACAAGGAGCCGACCGCGTGCATGAGCAGCTTCTCGCCATCCAGGGCCGGTGGCGCGAACCCGTGACGGGAGACCCTGGCAGTACCCCTCACAGCAGAGCCTCCCCGCACTCGCGGCGTCGATGTTGACTGACCTCCGACGGGGTATGCCCTTGGCGAGAGCGCACAGCCGCCGCGGCTCCGCTCCGCACCTCCCCAACCGAGAAGGAGCACGTGCTGATGTCCACCGTCCCGAACCTGACGCTCAACAACGGCGTCGAGATGCCCGCCATCGGTCTCGGTGTCTTCCAGACCCCGCCCGAGGAGACCCGCGCGGCCGTCGAGGCGGCCCTGTCGACGGGTTACCGGCACATCGACACCGCCGCCGCGTACGGCAACGAGCGTGAGGTCGGCGAGGCCATCGCCAGGTCCGGTGTGGACCGTGTCGAGGTGTTCGTCGAGACCAAGATCTGGATCAGTGACTACGGGTATGAGGAGACGCTGCACGGGTTCGAGAAGAGCGCTGGCAAGCTCGGTGTGGACCAGATCGACCTGTTGATCCTGCACCAGGCGCTGCCGTCGACCTTCGACAGGACCCTCGAGGCCTACCGCGCGCTCGAGACGCTGTTGGCCGACGGCAAGGTCCGCGCCATCGGCGTCAGCAACTTCATGGTCGACCACCTCACCGGGCTCCTCGAGAAGACGACGGTGGTGCCCGCGGTGAACCAGATCGAGGTGCACCCGTACTTCGCCCAGCGCGAGGTGCAGGAGTTCGGCGCCCAGCACGGCATCCTGTCCCAGGCGTGGTCGCCGATCGGCGGCATCACCTTCTACCGTGACGGCGAGCACACGAGTACCCTGCAGGACCCGGCGATCGGGGAGATCGCGGCGGCGCACGGCAAGAGCCCCGCACAGGTGATGCTGCGCTGGCACCTGCAGCAGGGCCGCTCGGTGATCCCGAAGTCCACCAAGCCGGCACGCATCGCCGAGAACTTCGACGTCTTCGACTTCGACCTCGGCACCGAGCAGCTCGCCGCGATCGACGCCCTGGACACCGGCAAACGCGGCGGTCCCGAGCCGACCGCCATCACGCTCGAGTCCTTCGGCCGGCCCATCCCCGAGGCATGACCACGTGAACCGGCGCGGATTTCTCCGTGGCGGGGCCGCGGCGGCCGTAGGAGCCCTGGGAGGTGCCTGGCTGGTGGGCTGTGCGAGCCCGGCGGAATCGGCGGCACGACCCGCCGATCCGGCGGACGGGCGTGTCCTGGTGGCGTACTTCTCGCGTGCCGGTGAGAACTACCACCACGGCGGCCGCAGGTTCCTGGATGTCGGCAACACCGAGGTCCTGGTGAGGCTGGTCCGCGACCGCGTCGCGTGCGACGTCCATCGCATCGAGGCGGCGGAACCGTACTCGGAGGACTATGACGACACGGTGGCCCGCAACGTGCGGGGGCAGGACGCCGACGCGCGGCCGGCCATCGCGAACCCGCTCCCGGACCTGGCCGGCTACGACGTCGTCCTGTTGGGCAGTGGTGTGTGGAACGTGAGCCCACCCATGATCATGCGGACGTTCGCCGAGAGTCTCGACTTCACGGGGAAGACCGTCCTCCCGGTGGTCACCTACGCCGTGAGCGGGATCGGCGGCGCACCCGACACCTACGACCAAGCCTGCCGAGGTGCGGCCGTCGGCGAAGGGCTCGCCGTGCGTGGCGAGGAAGTACGAGACGCGGGCGACGCCGTCACGTCGTGGCTGCGACGCGTGAACCTGACGACCTGACGAGGAGTGTGATGACGATGGCGACCTGGCTGATCACGGGATGTTCAACCGGCCTGGGGCGTGCGCTCGCCGAGGAGGTCCTCGGCGCCGGGTACAACGCGGTCGTGACGGCGCGGAACGCCACCGAGGTGCGGGACCTGGTCGACGCCCATCCCGCGACAGCCCTGGGCGTCGCACTGGACGTGACCGACCCCGCCCAGGTCACCGCGGCCGTGGCGCAGGCCGAGCAACGCTTCGGCCAGATCGACGTGCTGGTGAACAACGCCGGCTACGGCTACCGCGCCGCCGTCGAGGAGGGCGACGATGACGACGTCCGGCGACTGTTCGACACCAACCTGTTCGGCGTGGCCGCGATGGTCAAGGCCGTCCTGCCGGGCATGCGTGCGCGCCGCGCCGGGACGATCGTGAACATCTCCTCGATCGGCGCGCGGGCGTGCCCGCCGGGGTCGGGCTACTACGCCGCGTCCAAGGCGGCGTTGGAGGCGTTGACCAGTGCGCTGCGCAAGGAGGTCGGGCCACTCGGGATCACCGCGATGGCGGTCGAGCCGGGCGCGTTCCGCACCGACTTCGCGGGCCGCTCGCTCACCCAGTCCGCGACGGCCATCGCGGACTACGCCGACACGGCCGGCAAGCGCCGCAAGGAGAACGACACCGTCCATGGCACACAGCCCGGTGACCCCGCACGTGCTGCCGCCGCACTGGTTGACGTGGTCAACTCCGGCGAGGCACCAGCGCTACTCGTCCTCGGCACGGACGCCCTGGGCATGTTCCGGTCCGTCGTGGACGGACAGCACGCGGAGCTGGACGCGTGGGAACACCTCAGCACGAGCACGGACTTCGACACGAACGAACCCGCTCCACAATGAGTGACACACAGAACCAGGCCCGCGTCGCGGTCACCACCGGCGCCTCGTCAGGAATCGGCGCGGCAACCGCCGCGCGCCGGCCGCCGACGGACACCGCGTCGCGCTCCTCGCGCGTCGCAC
The DNA here is from genome assembly GCF_004364325.1 of Actinophytocola oryzae. Lineage (GTDB taxonomy): Bacteria > Actinomycetota > Actinomycetes > Mycobacteriales > Pseudonocardiaceae > Actinophytocola > Actinophytocola oryzae. Next base: position 423,368 of record NZ_SOCP01000007.1, read on the forward strand.
GAACCGGATCACCGCCCTGGCCGAGGAGTCGGACGACGGCTCCGTCGCGATCGAGGCCGACGTGACGAACCGTCCGGCGGTCACCGAGGTGTTCCTCGACCAACTGAGGGACGGCGCGGTGATGTAGTGATGTCGTGGCAACGGACTGCTACCCGGACACGCGACCTGGCCGGACCGGGTACGTAGGCACGTCCGAGTAGGCGGCGGCCTGGATGAGGTACAGCTCGGCGTAGTGCTTCCCGTGGGCCATCAGGTCGTCGTGGGTGCCCTGTTCGACCACCTCGCCGTCGTGCAGCACGATGATGTGGTCCGCGTCGCGGACGGTCAGCAGGCGGTGGGAGATCAGGAGGATCGTTCTTCCCGGGTACAGCTTCCTGATGCGGGAGAACAGGTCCGCCTCGGCGCGTGCGTCGAGCGCGGCGGTGGGTTCGTCGAGTACCACGAACCGGGAGTCGCGGAAGAACGCGCGGGCCAGGGCCACCCGCTGCCACTGTCCCAGGGACAGGTCCACCCCACCCGGCAGCTCCGGGCTCAGGGTCGTTCGGTAGCCCCGCGGCAGGTTCTCGAGGACGGCGGCGGCGCCGGCCAGCTCCGCGGCGGCCGCGATCGCCGTGTCGTCGGCTCCGTCCGCGTGGCCGAGACCGATGTTGTCGGCCGCGGTCATCTTGTAGCGCTGGAAGTCCTGGAAGACGATCGCCGACGCCGTCCGCAGCCGGGCCGGGTCGGTCACCGGTTCGCCGTTCCACGACACGGTGCCCGAGTCCGGCCGGTACAGTCCAGTGAGGACTTTCGCCAGGGTGGTCTTCCCGGAGCCGTTCTCGCCCACCAGCGCGACCACCTCGCCCGCGCGCAGCTCGACCGTCACCTCCCGCAGTGCGGGCCGGCCCGATCCCGGGTAGTGGAAGGAGATCCGGTCCGTGGACAGTGTCGTGAACTCCTCGGGGTCCGCCGCAGGTGCGGCCGGCGGCCCGCCCGTGAAGTCACGCAGGTCGGCCACGAACAACAGGGTGCCGCCCGCGGTCTCGCTCATCCGCATCGCCATGCGCAGCTGGGTGGACAGCAGGTAGGTGGCCGCCAGGGCGGCCAGCACCGTCGGGAGGGCCAGCCACCCGCGGGAGAGCATGACCAGCAGGACGACCACCGTGGTCGCCACGAACAGGTCGCCGAACAGACGCGCCACGAGCGCCCGCCGGGCGAAGTGGCGGACGAACACGGTCTCCTTGTCCACCGCCTCCCGGAAACGCCGCACGAGCCGGTCGCGGAGCGGCTCCGCCAGGTCGAACGCGCGCACCTCCTGTGCGGGCGCACGGCCGGTGAGCAGCCACAGGAGGTATCGCCGCATCCGGCGGTTCTCCGCGAGCTCGGCCCGCAGCCCGAAGTTGCGCCGCTGCCGGGCCACGGCGACGCGGACCGAGGGCAGCGCGGCGAGCAGCACCAGCGGGAAGAGCCACCAGGCGGTCAGCACGACGGCGACGGTCACCGCCACGATGCCGGTGATCGCACGCAGCACGCTCACACCGCTGGTCAGCAACGTGGTGGTGTGCTGCTCGGCGGTGCTCACCGCGCGCTCCACCCGGTCGTGGAAGTCCGGGTGCTCGTAGGCGGCCAACTCGACCGCACACGCCGCCGTGGCGACACGGTCCGTGGCGAGCGCCTCCGTCTTCAGCTTCAGCACCTGCTCCCACACACCGGTACACACCTGCGTCACGCTGCTGACCACACCGACGGCGCCGAGTACCACGAGCCCAGTCAGCGTCGCCGCGAGCCGGCCGCGGTCGTCGGACACCGCCGCGGAATGCGCCAGCACGTCCCGCAACGCAAGGAGCGCGACGCCCTGGCCGACCGCCATCACCACCTGTGTCGTCAGCAGTAGAGCGAGCCGGCGGCGGTCGGCCCGCCAGGCCAGGGCGAGCACGAACCGCACCGCCGCGGCCTTCTCGCGGAACCGGAGGGGCCGCGCCGCCATCAGCTCGCCGTCCGCGTCGGCCGCAGCGTGCTCCCCGGGTACCGCCGGTCCCTGGCCTCGGACCGGGTGCACGTCCGCCACTCGGTCGCAAGGCCCGCGACGGCGTGCAGGACGCCGCTGGCGTGCGCGGTGAGCCGGTAGTGGACGCGGAGCGGTACCGGGTGCACCTCCCGGACCACCAGATCGGCGTCCTGCAGCCTGCGCAGCGTCTTGTCGAGAGTCTTGTGGTCGACCTTCACCGCGCGGGCCAGCTCGTTGTGCCGCCTGGTGCCGCACGCCAGTTCCTCCAGCACGGACAGCACGCCCTTGCTGGAAAGCACCTTGATCGCCTGTTCCGCCAATTCGATGTCCATCGGTTCCCCCAACCTGGTTGACCTGCTGCTCGACGGAACGGCGCGACCAGGGATTTCCGCCAACTATCGCGAAACGGTCTCATGATCCCCCGACGAGTGCTGTTTCGAACATACGCGAAAAGGCGAGTGACCAAAAGTTGTCACAGTGGTTGCCGCTGGTCCAGCTAGGGGAGTCGATTCCCCTTGGTGTCACCGGGAAGGGCTTGCGGCCACTGTCGAAAACGGGATTCCATTCGGGTCCCGCCGGAGAGAAAGCCAGGAGCCGGCCGGGAATACCAGGAAAGGAGAGCCGCGATGACCGGTCTCGATTCGATGTGTGCTTCCTACAGCGGGCTCGAGTTGGTGGACTACCAGATCAGCCAGGAGACGATCTGCGCGAACATCATCCTCTGCTCGGACTTCCTCTGCAACGAGGTGTGCTCGGACCTGTGTTACCCCGTCGGCGGTGGCGGCACCTGCGACGGCACGACCTGCTGCTGTGACTGTCTCTGACCGCACGGAGGACACGGGCCGGCTCTGCCGGCACGTGTCCGCGACGGACTGGAGGAGGACGGCCCCATGAACCTGTTCCGGGTGGCCGTGCTGGTGCTGCGGTGCCGGACCCGCTCGACCGAGGAACTCTTCGGGCAGGCGGCGGCCACGCCCGTGGCGCGGCGGACACCGGCACAGCCCGCCGCGACGTCGGTGCGACGGGCTCGCGCGGTGCAGCGCCTGTTGTGCGGCTTCCACAACCCGTTGCGGGAGAACGCCGTGGTCGCGCTCGCACTGCGCGCGACAGGACACCCCGCGGATCTCGTGGTCGGCTGCGAACCGGTCCCGATCTCCGGTGGCAGGCGGTTGTTCTCCTGGCTCGAGGTGGCGGGCAGGACGGAAGGAACCACCCTGCCGGCGCCCGCGTTCTACCCGGAGCTCTGGAGGTTCCCGGCATCATGAGCACCGTCGCCAACCTCGCGCCCACGACGCCCGCGTGTGAGCACGGTGGTCGTCCCACCGGCTTCTCCGCCACCTTCGACCCGACGCGACCCGCGAGCGCGGTGACCGTCGGCTACTCCTGCGGCTGCCGGCGACCCGTCGACGCGCCGGTCACGATCTCGCCCTTCCGCTCGGCGTCACCGCTCACCACGACCACGTGCGACCCGGCACGGCGCACGGTCCGCCGCGGTCCACTCGCGACGGTGCCGGTCTTCTACACCCGCACCGACAACGGCGTGGTCCACGTCGGCACCGCGTTGTCGCGCCTGCACACGGACTCGGCGGTGTCGGTCGCCGCACTCGGCGCGGCCCTGGCCGGACAGCCGCTGCCCAGCCCGCTCACGCCGTCGACCGACGTCTTCCGCCTCGCCACGGGAGCCGCGCTGCGGTGCCTGGACAACGATCGTGGCGTGCGGCTGCACCTGGAGGAACTCGACTGGCGGGAACTGTTGCCTGCGGGCTTTCGCCGTGCCGAGCCGCGAGAGCTGCTCCGCACGGCGCTGGTCACCGCGCTGGCCGACTCGCAGGCCGACCTCGTCGCGGTCAGCGGTGGTCCCGCCTCCACCCTGCTCGCCGCGCTGGCCACGCCCCTCCCGGCCCGGCACGTCTCCGTGCGGATGCCGGTGCTCGACCGGCGAACGGTGGCGGTCGGCCGGTTCGCCGACGTCGGTCTGCCCGAGATCGACGTCGTGGACGGCACGGCGGACTGGGCGGCGGTGCGGGACGGGGACGTGCCGGTCCTGCCGGAACACTGCGACCCGTGGTTGGACCGGGTGGCCGGCGAGGCGACCGGGAGCGTGGTGAGCGGCTACGGTCTCGGGCTTCTCCTCGCCGCCGCGGGCCGTCGGGAGCGCCCCCGCCGTCGGGACCTGCTCACCGGCGAACAGGTCTCCCCGGAACTGTGGGGCAGGTCGTTCTTCCGCCGGGCACCGGCGGCCGGCGTGCACGACGTGCCACCCCACTGGTTCGGACCCGAGGCGTTGGCCGCGCTGCGCACCGCACAGGCCGCGGCGGCCACGAACCACCTCGTCCCCGAGGGGCGGGCCGACCGGTGGCTCGGACCGTTGCTGTCCCAGCTGACCGCGCTGCTGGACGGGTGCGGGCTCAGCCGGGTCGACCACACGGCCGGGGACCGTCCCGCACCGCTGCTGCCCGGCCTGCACCCGGCGGTCGTCGGGGCGGCCCTGGCGCTCGCCGCCCGGGGCCGTTCCCTCGCACCGGTCGATCTGCTGCCGGACGGGTGGCGCCCGGCCGACCCGCCCGTCGGTGGCCGGGACCGGCTCTTCGCGGCCGCCTACGTGTCCGAGCGCCTGGCCACGGCGTCGGCGCGCGCCGACCTCCTGCGGCGGCTCGGCGACGGCGGCTGGGTACGGGCCGACCGGCTCGCCGTCGTGCTGGCGGAGCCCGGAGCGCGGCTCGCGAACAGTTGGCCGCTGCACCGCCTGCACGTGCTGGCCACGACCCATCGCGACCTCATGACGGGAGCACGATCGTGAGAGCACGGCTCAACCCCGGGTTCGCGGTGCACGCCATGCCGTTCGGTGGCGCGGTGCTGGCGGACCGGGAACGGCTGGCGGTGGTCGAGGTGGACGAGGACGTCGCCCGCGTGGTCACCGGCGGGCTCGTGGTGGATGTCGACGGGTTGCCCGAGCGGTTGCGCCCGCGTCTGGTCGCGGGGATCGCGGAAGGCTGGCTGAGTGTGGAGGAACCGGCATGACTGGTGTGGTGCTGATGGGTTGGTCGCTCGCGGTAGCGGTGGTCGCGGCGAGCGTGCTGGCGAAGCTGGTCGACTGGACGGCCACCCGCGCGGCGTGGCCGGTCCGGTCCAGGAGGTGGCGATGGCTGCTGGGACCCGGGCAGGTGGTGTCCGGTGAGGTGGTGGTGGTCGCCCTGACGCTGTTGCCACTGCCCGGTCGGAGCCGCCTGCTCGTGCTGGCCGCGTTGTACGTCGGCTACGCGGTGGCCGGTCTGGTCCTCCGCGGCCGGCCGTGCGCGTGCTTCGGCACCACTCTCGCCACCCGGTTCGGGTGGCGGCACGCCGCGCTGTGCGCCGCCGTCGCGGCACTTCTCGGTGCGGGCGCCTTCGCGTCGCCGTCCACGGTGGACGCGAGTGTCGCGGCGGCCGCCGGGATCGTGGTCGGGGTGGTCGCGATGAGTGGCGTGTACCTGCGCCGCCGCGTGGCCCGGCAGCGGATCACCGACCCCGCCAAGCTCGCCCTGGTCGACCACGTCGTCGTCTACGGCTCCACCGGGTGCCCCGGTTGCCGGGGCGTGTGGGCGCAGCGTGACCAGCTCGCGGCGCTCGCGTCCTGCGACGTGGCCTTCGAGCTCGTGTCGGAGAAGGAGGCCATGGCGCGGGCCGGCGGCGCCATCCCCGCGGCCATCGGGTACGACCGCCACGGCGACCGCGTGTTCGGCCCGGCGGTCGGTCTGGCGGCCATCCGCGCGATGTTCACCGGCACCACCCGCGAGATGGCGCCTCGGTGAGGACACCCGAGGCGCTGCGCGGGTACGTCGAGGAGTTGCTCGGCCGGTCCGTGACGCCCCGGGTCGACGCGTCCCCGGACGGCGTGTGGGCGTGCGTCGGACCTGAGGACGCGGAGGTAACAGCGGGAACGGTGGCCGTGCACCGCGCTGCCGCGTCGGTCGAGGATGGGTGGGTGCTGCCCGAACTCGTCCCCGGCACGGTGGCGTGGGCGCCGACCGGGGCCGTGCTCGCAGGCTACGGAGAACGCGACGGCGTCCTGGTCCCGGGTGTGGCACGCCTGGAGGAACGGTCGGTGCGGTGGTTCGACGTGCCGGCCGGTCCGCTGCCGATGGCGTGGCTCGACTGCCACCGCCTGGTCGTCCCCGTGTCCGTCACCGAACCGTCCGCGCCGCCCGTGCCCGCCGTCTTCGAGGCCGACCGCTTCTCCCGGGTGCGGGTCCTCTGCGCGGATGTGCCACCACCGCGGCGATACACTCTGTCCACACTGGACATCCGCGACGGGACCGTCGGCGCGCTCTCCCTGCCCACCGCGTCCTACCACGCGCTGCACGCCTGTCCGTGCGGCGGTCACCTCGTCGCGGGCACGGCCGACGCCGTCGTCCTGGCCGATCTCCCGGCCGGGGTCGCGCGGCCGCTCGAGCCGAACCCCGTCGGCGTCGGCTGGTTCCGCGACGGCACCACGGAGTTCCTCGTTTCTCTCCTGTCCACCCGGCACGGCACGGAGATCCGCGCCCGCACGCCGGACGGCGCCGACCGGATCGTGGGCGTCGTCCCTGGCGCGCCGCTGTACCACTCGTTCGCGCCGCCGGCGCCACGCCTGTTGCTCGGCGACCCCGGCACCGGCACCGCGAGCCACCTCGTCCTCATCAGCCCGGGTGCCGACGGTCCGGCCGTCCGGTCGTGGCGGATCGACGGCAGGCCGTTGACGCACGCGCGTGTCGCGGCGGTCGACGAGTCCGCGGGAGTCCTGCGTGCGGCGGTCGTCGAAACGCGGCGGACCCGGTCCCTGGTGCGGCTCCTGACCGAGGACACCCCGGGCGGGGGCGTGGTGTGGACCGGCCGCCGGCATGCCGACGCGACCGGTCTCGGGCTGCTCGGCGTGGAAGACTGGGCCGGGGGAGCGGTCCGCCTGGCCGGTCCGGGACCGGACCCACCGCGTCGCGTCCGGCTCCGCGACACCCGGATCGTCGGCGAACCGGACGAACTGGCGGCGCGGGTGTTGCTGCACCCGCCGGCCGACGGACAGGCGCCGGTGGCGACCGCGGTGTCGTTGCTGCCGCGGCTCGCCGGTCCGCGCTCGCGGGCACCGGGCCTGCTCACCGAACACGTGCACTGGCTGACCCGGCTGGGTTTCGCCGTTGCGGCGGTCGACGTGCCGCTGCGCTGGTGGCCGGAGGTGCCGGACGAGAGGATCCGGGCAGAAGCCGTGTCGACGATCACCGCCGCGGTCACCTCGTCCGGCCTGACGGGTCGCCTCGTCGTCCACGGCCACAGCTTCGCGGCGACGCTGGCCCTGCAGGCACTCGCGGACACGGACCTCTTCGCGGCGGCCATGGTGTCGGGCGGCGGGTACTGCCGTTCGCTGACACCGCTCGGTTTCCAGTACGAGAAACGCGCGTTGTGGGCGGCGGAGCGGGTCTACCGGGACTTCGACGCCGTCCTGTCCGCACCCCGCATCCGCCGCCCGGTCCTGATCGTGCACGGGCAACGGGACCGCAACCCGGCCACCCCACCCGAGGCGGCTGTCCTGTTGTTCCAGTGCCTCACAGCTCTCGGCACGCCGAGCCGCCTGGTCCTCCTCCCCGATGACGGCCACCGCGTGCGCACCCGCGGCGGGCGCGCCACGCTGCTCAGCGAACAGGCCGCGTGGATGTACCGATGGGCCACCACTACCGCCGAGGAGTCGACATGACGGACTCCGGTGGGAAACTCGCCGCACCGGCACCACCCTCGGTGACCCGATCGAGCTGCAGGCACTGCTCGCGACCGGCGACACCGCCATCGGCGGACTGTCCGTCAAGGTCGTGCCAGCCGCGGACGGCAACGCCGAGTTCGAGGTCACCCGGGCGCCCGGCTGAGCCGGCGGGCGTGATCGCTGGAGTAACGGTCAGACCTCGGACTCGCGTTCTTGGAACTCGCGTGGGGAGAGGCCGTGGAGGCGGGTGAAGGCGGTGCTGAAGCTCGGTAGGTGGGCGTAGCCGACGCGGCGGGCGACGGCGCCGGGCCTGGCGCCGCCGACGAGCAGATCGCGGGCGATGCGCATGCGGGCGGCGTAGCGCCAGCGAGCGAAGGTCATGCCGGTCTCGTCGCGGAAGGCTCGGTGGACCTCGGCGGGGACGTCGAACGCGGCCGACTCGCGGGAGACGTCGATGTGGCGCAGGTAGTCCATCGCGGCCGCGCGGGCACGCGGATCGGTGGGCATCGGGACCGTCAGCGCTCGTTGCGTGGCGACCCCCCGTCATCGTTCGTGGCGGCGTTCGCCAAGGAGTTCGGCCACACCCCCGGACAACGTCGCGCAGTCGGACATTCCCCCGTCTGACCTGCGTACCGGGTCGGGCCGGTAGGCGTCGTTGACCTGCTTGAGCCGATCCAGAACCGCGAACGAGGTCCAGGTTCTCGTCGGCCCGCGCGACCGGCGCGGTGTCGTCACCGGCGGACCTGCCGCCCTCGCGCAACGCGGCCAGGCCGGTGGCGAAGACCGCGGCCTCGCGGACCCCGCTGGCGTGCGGCCGGCGAACGTCCTGGATGCCGACGGACGGCGACGCCGCGGCGAGCACCGACCTGGCCACCCCAGCCGGAATCACACCACGCCGGACGGCTCGCTACTCGTCACCGACGTCGGCGACCACCAGGTGTACTCGGTGGCCGACGGCGTACTGCACGTCCTCGCCGGGCTCGGCTGTACGGCACCAGAGTTCGCCCGGCCCGCACCAGGTACTCTCGGCACGACCCGGATGTCCAATGTGGACCAACAGGTTCACGCGACGCGGACGTCAGTGTTCTGTAAGGACTTTCTCCCTTCGATCGTGCCAGGCTTTGTCCGGTTGGCCGGTTCTGGTGGGAGGGGTTCTGGTTCATGCGTAACCTTGCGACCGGCGCGATCACAGGAGTTCTCTGTGCCGCGCCGATCATGGCCCTGCAGGGGATGGCCCATCCCTGGAGCGGTGTGTACGCCCTCGGCGCGGGCGTCGTCGTGGCGGCGGTGAGCGGGCGTGGACGGACGAACGCGGCGGTGGTCGCCTCGGGTGGCGTGCTCATCGGCGTGCTCGGCTGGTTGCTGGTCCCGCTCACGCTCGAACCCCTGCTGCGGGGCGACCTGCCGACGTGGTCCGCCGCAGCCGTTCTGCGGACCTATCCGGTGCTGGTCGCGGATGTCCTGCACGGCGGGCTGACCGGGTTCTTACTCGCACTGCTGCCCGCCGCCAACCGGGACCCACGGCCGGCTCGACCGGAGCGGGAACTCGCCAGGATCGTCATCGTGGGCGGCGGGTTCGCCGGCGTCAACGCGGCGAAGAGGTTCGAACGGCTCGCGGTCCGCGGGGTCCCGCTGGACGTCACGCTGATCAGCGACTCGAACTTCCTGTTGTTCACGCCGATGCTCGCGGAGGTGGCATCCGGCGCACTGGAACCGACCCACATCAGCGCACCGGTTCGACCGGCCGTGTCGCACACCCGCTTCCGAAACGGCCGGGTGCGCAAGTTCGACGCGGAGGCCCGCGTCGTCCACCTGGGTGACGAGCTGGTTCCCTACGACCACCTGGTGCTCGCGGTGGGATCCGTGCCCCATTCCTTCAACCTGCCAGGTGTGTCCGACCACGCGTGGACCCTGAAGAACCTCACCGACGCCACACGGCTGCGCAACCACGTCGTCAGGCAGCTGGAGACGGCCGACAACGAACCGAATCCCACACAACGCAGGCGGCTGCTGACGTTCGTGGTGGCCGGGGCGGGCTTCGCGGGAACCGAGACGATCGCGGAGCTCTTCGATCTCGTGCACCGGGTCGCGCACTACTTTCCCGGAATCGGCCCCGACGAGCCGCTCTTCGTCCTAGTTCATTCCGGCGACAGGATCCTTCCCGAGATGTCCCCCGAGTTGGCCGGCTACGCACTGGAACGGCTGCGCGCCAGGGGAATCCGCTGCCAGCTCGACACGCGGGTCACGGCCGCGACCGCGGACGGAGTCACACTGAACGACGGTTCCTCGGTCACCACGAACACCTTCGTATGGACTGCCGGCAACCGGCCGAGTCCGCTCGTGGGACACGATGCGCTCGACACGGACTCATGCCTGCGTGCCGTTGGAATGGAAAACGTCTGGGCAGTGGGTGACTGCGCCCGGATTCCCGATCCGGACGGTACGCACTACCCGCCGACCGCCCAGCACGCGCTGCGACAGGGGCGCGCGGTCGCGGACAACATCGCGGCCGTGCTCCGCGGACGTGATCCGGTCGAGTTCCGGTTCCGGACACTCGGCATGCTGGTCGCCTTGGGGCATCGGACGGCCATCGCGGACATCCGGGGCCGCCGGTTCTCCGGCCTCGCCGCATGGCTGCTGTGGCGCGGGATCTACCTCGCGAAGCTGCCGGGCCTCGACAAACGGATCAGAGTGCTGATCGACTGGCTACTGGATCTGGTGTTCCCCCGGGACATCGTCGTCACCAGCCCGGACGGGGTGAAGAGATGAAAGAGCTCTACCGGGGCGCGATCGCGGGATTCTTCGGCGGCTTGGTGTTCGGCGCGGCGATGGCGGTGTACGGCACGCTGCCGACCGTCGCGGGGATAGTCAGAACGGACTCGGCCGTCGTGGGATTCGCCGTGCACATGGTGTTCGCGGTGATCATCGGGGCGGGGTTCGGGCTGATCGCGGCACGCCAGCGACAGTTGGTCCTGTGGGGCCTGCTGTACGGCGCGTCCTGGTGGTTCCTCGGACCCCTGACCCTGCTGCCGCTGTTGCGCGGAGAGCTGGTGAACTGGGACCTGTCCACGGCACGGGCGTTGGTGCCCAGCCTCATCGGCCACCTCTGCTACGGCATGGCGGTCGCGTTCGCCTACCTGGTCCTGCGTGGTGACCAGATACCGGCACGACCGGCAGGCAAGGTGGTGCTGCGTGGCGGCGTGGCCGGCGCGATCGCCGGGATACTGTGCCTGCTGGGCTCCGGGTTCCTGATCGGCGTAGCCGCGGGCCTGCTGTACCCGTACCTGTTCCGCACACGGGAGAACACCGGCCCCGCGCTCGTCCGCGGCACCGTCTACGGGTTCATGTGGTGGGTCCTGTTCGCGCTGACGGCAGAGCCGTTGCTGCTCGACGTCGAGCTCGACTGGGCGCGGCCCCCGATCGACCAACTGCCGGGCTACGTGCTGCTGGGCAGCCTGACCGCGGTACTGTACACGTGGCTGGGTGCGTTGGCGCGCAGGCTCTTCGTCGACGACGTACGACAGTTCACGGTCGAGTCACCCGGAACCCGAGGGCTGCGCGCGGTCGGGTACGGCGCCGCGGCAGGTCTGGTCGGCGGCGCGCTGTTCACCGTCGTCATGGTCGTCGTGGGAGTACTGCCGACGGTCGCGAGCATGGTCGGCTCGTCGGATCCCGTCGTCGGCCTCGTCGTGCACCTGGTCATCTCCCAGATAATCGGCGTGTCCTATGCGGTGTTGTTCCGACGCCAGAGCTTCAGCGTCGCCTCGGGCATCGGCTGGGGCGTCTGTTACGGCCTGTTCTGGTGGGTACTGGGGAACCTCACGCTGCTGCCCGCGTTCACCGGGAACCCGGTGCGGTGGGATCCCGCGGCCCTGTCCGCAGGCTTTCCGTCGCTGGCGGGACATCTGGCGTACGGCGCCGCGCTGGGTGCCGTCTACTACTGGCTCGAGACCCGGACGAACCCGTGGTGGATGACCCGCAACGCCGTGGAGGAGGCAAGGCTGGAGGGCCGACGGGCGCAGTACCTGGGTTCGGCGCCCGCGTTGTGGACCTTGACGGTCTTCATCGCCATCAGCGTGCCGGTACTGATCCCCTGACCGTGACCAAGGGCTGCATTCCTGGTCGCGGCTGACCGTCAGAACGGCCAGGCGCAGGCTGCCGGCCTTGGACCACAGGCTGGCGACGTGCGTCCTCACTGTCGCGATGCCGAGGTGCGGACGTCGTGCACTGTCCGCGTTGCCGAATGGGCTGCTCGACGACGCTTCGACGACGTTCGGCCAGGAGGATGGACGTGCTTGTGCTCGTAGTGGTCTCCCCGCTGTCAATCGTCGCCCTCCCGCCCCGAGCGGCGTGAGTGACAGCCATGGCGGCGGGCCGCGCTGCCAGAGAGGGCGCAGACGAGCCGGCAGAGTTGCGTTCGGCGGGTGACGCCGAGTTTGGTGAACGCTTTGTGCAGGTGATAGCCGACGGTCCGGTGGCTGAGGTGGATGCGGTCACCGATCTCGCGGTTGCTGAGGCCGACCGCCGCGAGCTGGACGACGCGGAGTTCCTGTTGCGTCAGGGTGTTGGCATCGCTCGCTGCGCGGCCGGTGCGTTGCTGGCCGCAGGCACGCAGTTCGCCGATCGCGAGATCGGTCCACGGGTCTGCGGCGAGGTCGGTGAACAGGCTCGCGGCCAGGTGCAGTGGTTCGGCGACCTCGGTGATGCGGCGTGCGCGGCGCAGCCACTGCCCGTGCAGCAGTGCGGTGCGTGCGCGTTCGAACGGGGACTGCGGTTCGGCGCCGGCGAGCAGGTATGCCTTGTCGGGTCCGCGAGCTTGTCGAGCAGGGCGTTGCCGCGGAGGAGCAGTCCGTGGGCCCAGGCAGGTCCGTGTTCGCCGGTCCAGTCGTGCAGGGCGGCCAGTTGTGTGACGGCCTGTTCGTCGGCGCCGGATCGCACGGCTGCCTCGACGATGTCGCCGGTGGCCTGCAGGCTGACGTGCCGGTGGTGGGCGAGAAGACCGCTGGTTGACTCGGACGTTCCCGGTGGAGTTGGTGGATCGGGTTATTGATCAGTACTGGCGTCGGGAGCAGCGGACGCGGGCGTTGCCGGCCAGGTTGGTGTTCTATTCCACGCTGGCGTTGTGTCTGTTTCCGGCGGAGTCGTATCAGTCCGCGATGAAGATCCTGATGTCGGTGTTCGGTCGTGGTGGGCAGGGTTGTCGGGTGCCCACGACCGGGTCGATCGGAATGGCTCGGAGCCGGTTGGGGTCCGGTCCGATGGAGACAGCGGTCCGTGCGGTAACGGCGCCGCGGGCGAGACTGGATACCCGGGGTGGGTGGTATCGGGATTGGTTGTTGACCGCGGTGGACGGGACCACGTTCACCGTGCCGGATACCGACGACAACGAGCGTGAGTTCGGGCGTCCTGGTTCGGCCCGTGGCGAGAAGAGGGCGGCGTATCCGCAGATTCATGCGGCCTGTTTGATCGAGGTGGGCACGCATGCGGTCTTCGATGCCCGGATGGATGGCTGCGGGGTCGCGGAGACGGTGTTGATCGAGGAGATGTTCTCCGCGTTACGGCCGGGCATGTTGGTATTGGCAGACCGGAGCATCTATTCGAGTCGCTGTTTGATGGTTCCTATATCGCGGAGGTCGTCCCACCCAGGAAGGCCGGTCGGGCGTCGTTTCGGCTGCGGGTGATCGAATACCGGTTGCCCGGGTCGGATGAGGTCTATCGGCTGGTGACCACGATCATGGACCCGGTGGCGGCTCCCGCGAAGGAATTGGCGGCCCTGTATCACGAGCGCTGGGACATCGAGGGGTTCCTCAAGCAGATCAAGAGTGTTCGGCTCAACAAGGAGAAGATCTTTCGGTCGAAGTCGCCGGACGGGGTGCGGCAGGAGTTCTGGGCGCATCTGGCGGTGCACTACGCCACGATGTGTGTGCAGGTGGACGCCGCTGATCAAGCGAAGTTGGTCCCGATCGGATCTCACACAAGAACACCGTCCGTGTCCTGCGATCCCGCGTGTGGATACCGGACGTTTTTCCCCCTCGCCCACAATGATGATCACTATCGGGTGCTGCTTGCCGAGGTCGGCAGCGTGCTCAATCCCGAACGCCGGGACCGGAGTTACCCACGGGTGGTCAAGCGAAAGACGAGCAACTTCCCGCTCAAACGGGCACAACGTCGACAACGACGCCGAGCCCGCCCCACTCAGCCATCGCCATCACTCCACCCAGCAAGACCGGACCTCGCCGCCGACCGGCCAACACCACCCAAACGACCGGCATTGCACCTAGAAAGGGTGTTCCCCGTGCCGCACCCTCCGCATTGTCAACGACGGGCGGGCCATGCGATATTCCTGGCGGGCGTCATACCCGGTGGTTCAGCTTCGGCGCTGACATCATCCATCCTCACGAACACAACACGCCGCACATGGCGGTCACGACTCCGCCCACACCTCATTCCTGCCCGCGCGTCGCCCTGCCGACCGCCGCACGCCTGATCCTTCACTCCACCGAGGCGTCTTCTCACCCGTCCTCGTGGCGATCACGCTCAAGAACACAGGTCGAAGTTGAGGATCCGGTTCGCCGCGCCCTCGACCGGGTGAATCCCGGTGACTGGCCGCACGGGATTGGTTCCATTAGCTGGGAAAGTCGGCGCTCATCAGGGACGAGTGACATGGTCAACAAATTCGAACCACGCTGGGATCAAGCGTTGGTCATCGGCAGCAGTATCGCCGGCCTGGCCGTGGCCCGGGTACTGGCTGACCATTTCCACCGCGTCGTGCTCGTCGAACGCGACTCAGCGACCGTCGAGGCCACCGGCCGCGGCGGGGTTCCGCAGAGCCGGCATGTGCACGGTTTGCTGGCTGCGGGTGGCGGCATGCTCGAAGAACTCTTTCCCGGGCTGCGCGCGGAACTGGCCGACGCGGGCGCACCGGTCTACGATTTCGGTGAGGCGACCGCCATGTTCATCGACAACGGTCGCCTACCACTCACCACGACCGGGCTGATGCTGCAGTCCTTCAGCCGCGGCCTGCTGGAGTCACGACTGCGCCGCCGCGTCGCCGAACTGCCGCAGGTCCGGATCGAAGCCGGCGCCACGGTGACCGGGCTGCTGACCGACCACCCCAATGGGCCCGTCACTGGCATCACCGTAGCCCGCCACAGTGACGCTACGGACACGGAAGGCGGGACCGACGAGCGATACCGCGCGGATCTCGTCGTCGACTGCTCCGGCCGTTTCACCAAGCTGCCGCAGTGGCTCACCGCCATCGGCTACCCCCGTCCCGCCGAGACGATCGTCGACGCCGGACTCGCCTACGCCTCCCGGATGTACGACGGTCCACCCCGAAGCTGGAACGCGCTGCTGCACCCGGTGCAGGCCCACACCCACCCCTGCGGCGCCTACGCCGCCCGGATCGAGGGCAACCGCTGGATGGTCAGCCTTCTCGGTGTCACCCCGCACCACCCGCCGACCGACGACGCCGAATACGCCGCCTTCGCCGCAGGCCTGAACAACCCGGAACTGTCCGGCCTGCTCGCCGAATCCCGTCCGATCACCCCGATCCACCGATTCACCCGCATAGAGAACCGACGTTTCGAACTCGCCCGAATGCGCCGATGGCCCGACCGGCTGCTCGTCATGGGCGACGCCCACTGCGCCTTCAACCCCGTTTACGGCCAGGGAATGACCGTCGCCATCGCGAGCGCCCTGGCGCTCCGCGAGCAGCTACGGCAACGCCGTGGCAGCGCCCACGACCTGACCGGCCTCGCCCCCCGGGTCCACCGACGCCTACGCCGCGTCACCTTCTACCCGTGGATGATGTCCACGAACGAGGACGCCATCTGGTCCGCCGCCCGAACCGACACCCGCGCCGGTCGCATCCCCAGTGCCGCCCACTGGTTCCAGAACAGACTCTTCCGCAGCATGATGCACCACGAACCATCTCTGATCGCGTTCCAACGAGTGTTCAACTCCGTCAAGCCCCCCACGCACCTACTCACCCCCCACATCCTGGTCCGAGCACTCACGCCCGCACGTTCGGACACTCCGACCAGGTAACCTGAGCCGTCCCGAGGCAAGATACTCCTGGGCGCCGACCTCCGCCCGCCGCCGACGACACGAGGCTTCACGACGGCGCCGTTCGCGTCCGCTTGACGCGGCTTCGCACTTCTCCGCCGCGGCATCGCCTTGATCCACATGGCGGAACGTCCCCCGTCGTCACCACGACCGGGAACCGGTGAGGCCGTGGCGACGACGTCGCGGCGGGGTCAGCCGAACTTTCCGCAGTGGAACACCTCGAAGCCGGCGTCGGTGATCTTGCCGGCGATGGTGTACCGGCCGGTGGGGATGTCCTCGGCGTGGTCGATGTCCAATGCCTCGAGCACCTCACGGATCATGATCTCGTAGGTACCCTGCTGCTTGCTGTAGCCGACCTGGGCGGCAGCGGCGTTCATCACGCTGAACTCGATCAGCTTGTCGAGCCCCCCGAAGTCGCGGCTCAGCCTGTTGAACATGCGTTCCCCGCCGTGCTTTCGCCAAGCCCCGGTGAGAGCCAGGTCTCCTCGCGCCTCGACGAAGTCCTTGAACGCAGCGGCCTGGGTGCGGGCCTGTTCCTCCCGCTGCTCGTCGAGCAGCTTGTTGTCCTTCGCGAAGCGCTTGGCCCGTGCCTCCTTCCTCGCCTCGTCGGGGTCGAGCTTCGCCTCCACCGGCTTCACCTCGTCGAGCTTGCGTTTGGGCTTGCGCTCTTCCTGCTGGGCCTGCGCGACCTGCACCTGCACCTGCTGCGGCGGGAGCGCGGCCAGCACCGCGACCTGTTGGGGGTTGTCCTGGGCCCACCGCTGGGCCGCCTGCCGCATCTGCTCGGCGACATCGTTGAGGGCGTCGTCGGTGGCTGCCTCGGTGGCCGGGTTGTCGGTGGTCTCGCCGTCGTTCTCGAGGGTGAGCTCCTCGCCACTGGCACTCGACATGTCAGCTTCCCGCCTTCCCGATCGTCTCGGCGACTATCTGTGCCACTTCCTCGTCGGACAGGGACTCCGCGCCCGGCACCGCCCGCATGGACGCGAGCAGGTCGGCCATCGCCGACCCCGCCGCGGAGGGGTCCGCAGGAACGCTGAGGGTGCCGGCGGTGATGAGGTCGTTCAGCCATGCGCTCTTGTGCTCGGCCGGATGGGCCTGCCAGTCCTGACCCCATCGCTGGTCAAGGTCCGCCGTCACCGCGGATGGCCACTGGTCGGCCCACAGCGCGGCGAGATGTGCGCGCTGCTCCTCGGTGACCCAGGCGAACGGGTCTTGGTCGGCGGCCTGGTCCACGTCCGTGCGTGCCCCGGTACCGCTGAGGGTGCCCGCCGCGATGAGGTCGTCCAGCCAGGCGACCTTGTGCTCGGCGGGATGGGCCTGCCACCCCTCACCCCACCGCTGGTCGAGATCAGTCCCGAGGTACTCCTGCCACGCCGATGCCCACAGCTGCTCCACGTGGGTGCGCTGGGCGTCGGTCACCCACCCGAACGGCCCTTCCTCCGCCTCAGCACCGACCTCGTTGGCGCCCTGCCGCGCGTCACGCAACCCGGTCAGTACGACCGGTAGCTGGTCGTCCAGCTCGAGCACGGACTCCACCGCGGTGAACCCGCCCGCGTTCGCCGCCGTCGCCACGAACTCGGCCACCGCCACGGAGTCGAAGTTCTGCTCCAGGGCGAGGTCGCCGACCCGGGACTCGAACGCGCTCCAGTCGCCGTCGGCGCTCTCCCCGGCGGCACGCAGCACCTCGGCCCACCTCGGCGCGTCGTAGGCGTCCGCGACCGGGATCGCCAGCACCACCCACGCCGTCGTGTCGTCCACCCATGTCACTGGACCGCTCATGTGGTCCACCCTCCAGTCGCGGACAAACCGTCCCCTCGACCTTGGTCTCGCCGCGCTCGTGAGACCGCAGCCCACAGGGTGCATGAACGGGCAGACTTTCCCTCCCCGGAAGACTTCGACCGTGTCGCGCGGCGAGCACAGAACCAACCGCAGGTTCTTGACGTGCCGCGCTTTCACCACAGGCCACAGGCCACAGGCCACAGGATGCGATGCGCGCGATCCCTATGGACGTCCACGACGAACTGTCGCACGTGGACGGACGTGCGGGCCTTGTGTCCATACTCGACCTCGGTGGTCCATGTGGAGTGGCCCCACGACCGCGCCTCCGTGAACTTAGGGAAGCCTTACCATAACAGGCGGTTCGAGCAGGTCTGGAGACGAGGATGAGCGTGGCCGCACGGGCACGGCCCGTGACCGCCGCCCGCGGCAGCGGTCTGGTGACCACGAACGCCCGCCGGACGTCGTGCGTGCTGCTGCTCGCCGTGCTGCTCCTGGTCGTCGCGGTGTGCAGCCTCATGGTCGGCACCCGGGTGATCCCGCCGCGTGAGGTGCTCGCCGCGTTGTTCTCCCCGGACTCCTCGCAGGCCGCGCTCGTGGTCACCGACCAGCGGGTGCCACGCACGGTCCTCGGTGTCGCCGTCGGCGCGGCGCTCGCGGTCGCCGGCGCGCTGATCATGGCGCTGACCCGCAACCCGCTCGCCGACCCCGGCCTGCTCGGCGTGAACGCGGGCGCGAGCTACATCAGGCCCATCGCCGGTGCGGCACTGGCCATGGCCGACGTCGAACTCACCGGCCAGCACTACGCGTCGAGGGTGACCGGCCGAGTGGCCGTCACCGCGGAGACCGAGCCCGTGACCGGCCAATTCGACGACAGGGTGCTCGACGCCATCGCCGAGGTCGCTGTCTTGGTACCCCGACGGTAGGCCCGCCGCTCAGCCAAGGCCGTGGCCGCACGGCGACACCGGACTGCTCGGCCCCGACCCGGGTACCGGCCGGCCTCGCCGGCGGCGTGCACGCCGCCTGGATCGCCTTCGCCAGCAACGGAAACCCGGGTTGGGCACCCTACGACCCGCGGCGACCGGTGACGCACCCCCGGCGGTTGACCTCGGACGACAGGATGGGCGCGGAGGGAGCGAGTGGTCAGTCCGAGGACGGCGGCCGGACGTCGATGGCGAGGCTGACGGTGAACGCGACCACGATCGCCAGCCCGCCGAACACGGCGACGCCGAGGTCGCCGAAGACGCCCAGTGACAGCACCAGCAGGGTCGCCGCCAACGCCAGTACCACGGCCACCGCGATCTTCCAGTCGTCGCCGATGATGAAGTCGTACCAGAACCGGCCGAAGGACTTCAGGAACGTCATGACGGGACCTCTTCCGTGATGGCGGGCGCGGGGGAGCGGAGCGCCGCGATGAACACCCTGCTGAGCAGGAACCAGACCACCAGCAGGCCGAGGATCGCCAGGTCGGCGCCCGGCCACTCGACGCTCTCCCGGCCCTCTCGGAAGATGCCGAGGCCCTCGACGGCCCAGAACGTGCCGAACGACGCGAGCAGCAGGCCGACGCCGTACTTGAGCAGGTTCTCGTTGATCATCGACAGTGGGCGCTTCATGGCCACCGCCAGCCCGAGCACGACCACCACGGCCGCGACGGCGCCGACGCTCGCGGCGGGCACGTCGTGTGCGTTGAGGCCGAAGGTGATCACGATGAAGACCACCTCCATGCCTTCCAGGAACACGCCCTTGAACGAGACCATGAACGAGAACATGTCGATGCCGCCGGTGCTCTGCCCGGCGGCCTTCGCGGCGGCGACCTCGTCGCGGTAGATCGCGTCCTCGTCGTGCACGGCCTTGCGGCCCGACGAACGCAGGATCGCCTTGCGCAGCCACTGCAGGCCGAAGATCAGCAGCAGGCCGCCGATCACGAGCTGCAGCGCCGACTCCGGCAGCCAGGTGTTCAGCGCGTAGCCGGCCGCCAGGGTGACCACGGCCAGCGCGCCGAGTGCGGCCGCCGTGCCGTACAGGGTCGATCGCCAGCTCCGGGTGAAGCCCATCGCCATCACGATCGTGGTCGCCTCGACCATCTCGACGAAGCAGGCGACGAACGTGGCGACGACGAGGCCCCAGGTTGTGGCTGTCATGACACTCCCTTCGGGACGAACAGGTGAAACAGGTCGTGTTGTTGCAAAGCTCCGACGTTGTCGACGACCAGGCGGGCTCAGAGGCGCAACGGGCCCGCGTCGACGAGTACGGCGGGCGCGGTGACGCTCTCCATGAAGGTCTGGTCGCCGCGTTCACGGGCGTCGCCGACGGCGAGGACCGCGTTCAGGACCTCGTCCATGCGGAAGGTGAACCGGACCGGCGGGTGCCAGGAGACGATCTTCCCGTCCTCGACCCAGTACGTCGCGTCGCGCGTGGTCCCGGTGACCAGCGTGTCCTTCGGGTGCAGCACGCGCAGGTAGTCGAGCCGGCTGATCACCAGGCCGTTCCCGACCCCGCTCAGCAGCTCCTCCTCCGACGCGTCCCCCGCCGCCATGAACAGGTGCGACGGCGACGGGTCGGCGCCGAACCGCCACCCGAACGGCACCCCGTGCCCGGTGGACACACCGCCGGTGACGTCGGCGTGTTCCACGTTGGACACCACCCCGGTGACCACACCGTCGGTGACGAGCGGCGTGCGCAGCCGGGGGCTGCCCTCGACGTCGAACCCGCTCGGCAGGCCGTCCGGGTCGGTGCCGTCGTCGACGATGGTCACGGTGGTGCTCGCGACGGGCTCGCCGAGCCGGCCGGCCACCGCGGTGCGGCCCTGGGCGTACCCGGCGGCGCCGAGCGTCGTGTATCCGTAGGTGGCGAGGAGGGTCCCGGTCGCCTGTGGCCGGAGCACGACGCGGCAGGTGCCCGAGATCCGCTCCCGTCCCGGAATCGGGGCCAGTTGGTCGAGCAGCCGGTCGGCGATGCCGTCGACCGCGACCTGTCCGGCGTCACGGTGCACGACCTTCACGCTGGCCGAGCGGCCGTCGCGGTCCGCGACCGCCTGCACGGACGCCGTGGTGAGGGTCTCCTGCCGGTAGAGGCCGGTGTCGTCGGTGACGACCCGGTCGACCACCTCGTGCCGGATCGAGCCCCCCAACCCGGTGCCCTCACCCAGTCCTGTGCGGATGGTGTCGAACCACGCGTACCGTTGCGCCGCGTCCGCCGTCCGGGACATCTCGCTCACCTCGCGCGGCGTGGGCCCGCCCCCGTGCGCCCGACCGCCCCGGGGACCGGTGGGACGGACGGGGAGCGCTGTGATCGCCTCGTCGAGCCAGGCGGCCATCGCACGCACCGCGTCGGGTTCGAGCGTCTCCACCGAGCCGACGGCGACCCTGCCGTCACGCTCCAGCCGGACGCGCACGCGGAGCCGGTTCTCGCTGTGCTGTGCCGTGACGCGGGAGTGCGCGAACCGGAGGAGGCCGACCTGTTCCGCCGACACCTCGAGCCGTGCCCCGGACCCGAAGGTCGCCAGTGCCGCCCGCACCTGGGTGTCGTCGATGGTCATCTCGTCCCCATCCGCACGTCGCGGAAGCGGGCCGGCACGGTGCCGTGCCCGATGTGGGCAACCTGCAGCGGTTCGCCCTTGTTGCACGACGGGATGCCGTGGACCCGCCACTCGTCGCGGCCACCCAGCGCGTCGCACCCGGCCCAGAACTGGGGCGTCACGCCGGTGTAGGTGCAGTTCTTGAGCAGTCTGCCGAGCTTGCCGTCCCGGATCTCGTAGCCCACCTCGGTGCCGAGCCGGAAGTTGAGGCGCATGTCGTCGATCGAGACGCTCTTGGTCATGTCGACGAACACGCCGCGGTCGGTGCCGGCGACCATCTCCTCCAACGAGGAGTCGCCGGGTTCGAGGCAGAGGTTGGTCATGCGCACCAGCGGCAACCGCTGCCAGCCGTCCGCGCGTGCGGCGCCGCTCGACCGCTCGCCGAGTACGGCGGCGGACTCGCGCCCGGACAGGTAACCCCGGAAGACACCGTCGGTGACGAGTTCGGTGCGCTGGGCGGGCACGCCCTCGTCGTCGTAGCCGAACGAGCCGAGCGCGCCCGGGATCGTGGCGTCGGCGAACACGTTCACGATGGGGGAGCCGTACCGGAACGACCCGCGTCGCTCGGGTGAGGCGTAGGTGCCGCCGGCGAGACTGACCTCGGTGCCCAGCGCGCGGTCGGCCTCCAGGGGATGCCCGGCGCACTCGTGCAGCAGCAGGGCCATGTTGGCGCCGGACACGATCAGGGTGGTCGTCTCGTCAGGACACCGAGGCGCGGACAGCAGCGCCACCGCGTCCGCACCGACACGTGCGGCCTCCTCGACGAGCCGCAGCGACTCGACGTGCTCGTAGCCCGCCGTCGCGAAGTCGCCGCGCTGACCTCGGATCGTCCTGGGCACGGCCTGCGGCCACGACCGGCGCTGGATGTCGTCGCCGTCGCCGGCGAAGACGACCAGCCCGGCCCCGCTCTCGGTGAGCGTCTGCTCGATCAGTGCGCCCTCGGTGTTGGCGAACACCTTGTCGTCGCGGAAGAAGTCCATCGACGCCTCGACCTTGCGCACCAGCGGGCCCGCGGTCTCGGCTTCCCGGACCGCGGCGTCGAGCAGGTCGAGCTTCTTCGAGACCGGCACCGTGAACGGGTCGACGGCCATGGGGGAGCGCCACCGGGCCTGCGTGGTGACCGGCTCGCCCAGGTCGACGCGTGGACCGGGGCCTGCGGCGCGGGCCTGCGCGACAGCCCGCCCGACGACCTCGGTGAGGCCGTCGCGGGTGAGCCGGTGCGTGGCGGCGAAGCCCCACTGGCCGTCCACGACGACCCGGACACCCACGCCGGTGGACTCCTCGTGCGCCAGGTCGCCAGGGCCGTGGTGCTCGGCGAGGACCACTTCGTGGGTGCGGTGCAGCACGCGGACGTCACCGTAGGTCACGGCGGCGGGCAGCAGGCCGAGGACGGCTTCCGCGATGTCGCGCATCATCGGCCCCGAGGGGCGGGGCTGAGCGGTGTCTGCAACGGATACCTCCCGGGAGAGTGGTGACCGTCCGCGAGTGCGACGCGGACCACCTCTCACTGTAGCAAGTGCTACAGACATGCTCAACATGTGTTGTGACTACTACATGGGCTCGACCTGCGGTTCCAGGTAATTTTGTAGTGACCGCTACGAACCGGCCGATCGGGAAAGTGCCTGTGCGGCAGGCGTTCGGGCCGTCGTCGCGTCGTCTCTGCGACATCTATTGACGAATGCTGTAATAGATCCTACAGTACCGTAATCCAGTGAGACGGACGGCACATCGACAGGTTCACCAGCCGGAAGAGATGCCGACACGTCAGTTCCCGTGGCACCGGCAGAGCGGGATCTCCCGACCTTCTTCCCCGGCCACCGAGCGCCGGGCCGCTTCAGTTCACTCGAGGAGCTCGAGATGTCACTCATTCCCAAGCCGCGCTGGGCGTTGTCCCTCGTGGGCATCGTCATCACCTCGGCGGCGCTGGCGGGCTGTGGCTCCGCGGGCGGCGCGACCGCGGGCGGGCCCCAGACGAGCGGCAGCGCCGCGGCGAAGGACGTGGGCGCGGACGCCAACACCGAGCAGTGCGGGAAGACATCGCGCACCATCAAGCACGACCTGGGCACCACCACCGTCCGAGGTACACCGAGCCGGGTCGTCGTGCTCGAGTTCTCCTTCGTCGACGCGGTGGTGAACCTCGGGGTGAAGCCGGTCGGCATCGCGGACGACAACGACCCCGACCGGCTCATCCCGGCGCTGAAGGACAAGGTCGGCAAGTACACCCCGCTCGGTCTGCGGGCGTCACCCAACCTGCAGGTCATCACCTCGCTGAAGCCCGACCTCATCCTCGCCGACTCCCAGGACAACGCCGGCATCTACGCACAGCTGTCGAAGATCGCGCCCACCATCGCGGTCGCCAGCGAGGCGGCCGGCTACCAGGACACGATCAACAGCGAGAAGGTCGTCGCCCAGGCGATGGGCAAGTGCGAGCAGATGGACACGGTGCTGGCCCACCACGAGAAGGTCATGCAGGGCTTCAAGAACCGGGTGCCCAAGGGTGAGGCGCGCAAGGTCCTGTTCGCCATCAGCACCGACACCGGGGTCAGCGGCTACACCGAGGGCGGCTTCGCACCCGGGGTGCTCGCCGCGCTCGGCCTGCGGTCGCCGCTGCCGGACACGGGTGGCGACGCACAGGTCGCGATGAGCCTCGAAACCATGGTCTCGACCAGGCCCGACGTGCTCTTCGTGGCGCCGCACCCCGGCAAGCTGCTGCTGGACCAGTGGGCCACGACGAGTCTGTGGGACTCGATCCCGGCCGTGGCGCACGACAAGGTGTACAAGATGAACCAGAACCTCTGGTCGCGTGCGCGTGGGCTCACCGCGGCCGAGGAGATCGCCGAGCAGGCCGTGGACAAGCTCTACGGAGCCTCATGACCGCGCAGGTGGAGCGGCAGGCGGTCGGGCGCGTCGGCGGGGAGCGTCCCCGTCGGCGCGCCAACCGCGTGCGGATGACCGTGGTCGCGGTGGTGTCGCTCGCGGTGCTGCTCGCCGGGGTGGTGTGGGCGCTGTCGATCGGCAGCCAGCCGATTCCACTGTCGACGGTGCTGCGCTCGGTGTTCGGCGGCGACAGTCCCGACGAGACGATCGTCCAGATCGTCCGTCTGCCCCGGGTGGTGCTCGCCGTGGTCGTCGGCGCCAACCTCGCCGTGTCGGGTGCGTTGATGCAGGGGATCACCGCCAACCCGCTGGCGTCGCCGGACATCATGGGGGTCAACGCGGGTGCCGCGGTGTGCGTGGTGCTCGCCGTGACCACGATCCCGGTGCTGGTCGGCACCCCGTCGGTGCTGCTGGCCTTCGTCGGCGCCGCCGCGGCCGGGATCACGGTGATGGTGCTCGCCGGCATGGGCGGCGGCCGGGTCAGCCCGGTCCGACTGACCCTGGCGGGGGTCACGGCGAGCACCCTGCTGATCTCGCTGACGCAGGTGCTGGTGATCTTCCACGAGAACGACGCGCAACGGGTGTTGTTCTGGTTGGTCGGCGGCGTCAACTCCGCGAACTGGGACTCCGTGGGGACGGTCCTGCCGTGGACGGTCGCCGGGCTCGCGGCGGCGATGGCGTTGGCCAGGGCGATGAACCTGCTGGCGCTGGGGGAGGACATGGCCCGAGGGCTCGGGCAGAACGTGGAACGCACCAGGGCGCTCGGCGCCGCGGTCGTCATCGTGCTCTGCGGCGCGTCGGTCGCTGTCGCCGGACCGATCGCGTTCATCGGCCTGATCGTGCCCCACATCGCGCGGCGGCTCGTGGGCACGAGCTACGCGGCGGTGCTGCCCGTGTGCGTGGTGGTCGGTGCGGCGCTGACCGTGTACGCGGACATCGCCTCCCGGTTCGTGAACCCGCCCTTCGAGGTGCCGAGCGGTGTCGTCTCGGCGTTGATCGGCGCGCCGATCTTCATCTACCTCGCCCGACGGCAGAAGGCGACGACATGACGGTCACGGCCAACCTCGCTCCCGCGCCGGCCCGCGCCACGTCGGTGGCCCGGCGCGACCCCCGCGTCGTCATCGGCGGCATGGCCGTGCTCGCGGTGGTGGCCAGCGTCGCGAGCCTCGCCATCGGCGCCACCCCGATCCCGCTGTCCGACGTGTTGTCCGCACTCGTCGGCGACACCAGCACCGACGCCGCCCGCATCGTCGTCGACTTCCAGCTGCCCAGGGTACTGCTGTGCTGGCTGGTCGGGATCGGGCTCGCGGTGTCGGGCGGCATCATGCAGGGCGTCGTCCGCAACCCGCTCGCGGCCCCGGACATCATCGGGGTCACCAAGGGCGCCGGCGTCGCCGGGATGCTGCTGACACTGCTGGTCCCGACGGCCTCCGCGGCGCTCGTCCCGCCGGTGGCCTTCGCCGGCGGGCTGCTGGGCGCCGCCCTCGTGTACGTGTTCGCCTACCGGCAGGGCGCGTCCCCGGTCCGGCTCGCGCTCGTGGGGATCGCGGTCAGCGCCGTGTTCGAGGCGGTGATCCGGTTCCTGCTCACCAAGTACCCCCTCGACGTCAACTCGTCGCTGATCTGGCTCACCGGCAGCCTCTTCGGCCGGGGCATGACCTCCGTCGCGCTGGCCGCGCCGTGGATCCTCGTGCTCGTGCCGGTGGTGCTCGTGGTGGCGCGCCGCATCGACGTGCTCGGTCTCGGCGACGACATGGCGGCGGGCCTCGGCGAACCGGTCGAGCGGTCGAGGAGGCTTCTCCTGCTGCTCGGGGTCGCGCTCGCCAGCGCCTGTGTCGCGGTGTCGGGGACGGTCGGTTTCGTCGGTCTCATCGCCCCGCACATCGCGCGCCGGCTCGTCGGCGGGAAGAACCTGACCTCGCTGTGCGCCGCGGGCATGGTCGGGGTGTTGCTGATGCTCGTCGCGGACACGATCGGCCGAGGGCTCGCGGCCCCGCTGGAGATCCCCGCCGGACTCGTCACCGCCGTGATCGGCGGGCCGTACTTCCTGTACCTGCTCGTGAAGCTCGGAAAGTAGGAGGACTCGAGATGAGGCTCGAGACGCAGGGGGTCGACCTGGCCTATGCGGACATCACGATCGCGCGGGACCTGTCGCTGCGGATCCCGGACGGGCAGGTGAGCGTCCTCATCGGACCGAACGGCTGCGGGAAGAGCACCGCCATGCGCGCGCTCGCCCGGCTGCTGCCGCCCAGGAAGGGCCAGGTGGTGCTGGACGGCAGGTCGATCCAGCGCATCCCCACCAAGGAGGTGGCGCGCAAGCTCGCGATCCTGCCGCAGGTGCTCACCGCGCCGGAGGGCATCACGATCGAGGACCTCGTGTGGTTCGGCCGCCATCCCCATCGGACCTCGCTGAAGGTGCCGACGCAGTCCGACCGCGACGCCGTCGAGTGGGCGCTGTCCATCACCGGCGTCGCGGACATGCGCACCGCGCACGTCGACCAGCTCTCCGGCGGACAGCGCCAGCGCGTGTGGATCGCGGTGTGCCTCGCGCAGGAGACCGACATCCTGCTGCTCGACGAGCCGACCACCTACCTCGACGTGGCCTACCAGCTCGAGGTGCTCGACCTGCTCGCGAACCTCAACCAGGACCACGGCACCACGGTCGCCATGGTGTTGCACGACTTCAACATGGCCGCGGAGTACGCCGACCACGTGTTCGTGATGAAGCACGGCGAACTTGTCACCCAGGGCGCGCCCCGCGAGGTGTTCACCCCCGGGCTCATCCTCGACGTGTTCGGGGTGGACTCCTACGTGATGGACCACCCGGTGAGCGGCAAGCCGATGTGCATCCCGATCCGCGCCGACCGCCCGTCGCGCCCGGCACCAGGCAGGGCGGTGCTCCCGAACGCCCGCTGACGTCCTCAGGCGCGGCGCGACCCGTTGCGGCGCCGGGATGTCCGGGTGTCGTCGGCGGGCAGCGGATCCCCGCGCAGCTCGCCACGCAGCCGGTTCATCAGCGTCAACGCGAGCAGTGCGGGTTCGCGGTCCTGGACGGCGATCGCGAGGATCAGCGCGTCGAACACGGCCAGCGTGGCGGCCTGGAGGCTGAACAGCTGGGAGTTCCCGGCCGGCGCCGACAGCGTCACCGAGACCCGGTCGCCCAGTGCCTCCGCGAGCATGTCGGTCACGAGGATCACCTTGGCCCGCACGTCGTGCGCGTGCCTGAGCGCGACGTCGATCTCCGTGGGGACGATCTGGTGCGCGACCACGACGAGCACGTCGTCCTCGGTGAGCGGGAGCAGTTCGTCGGCGAGCAGGAAGCCCGACGTCACCGCGGATCGGGCGCGCAGCCGCAGGCGCGACAGCCGAAGCGCGAGGTAGGTGCCGAGCATGCCGAGGCCGCCGTAGCCGAGCACGACGATCTCCCTGGCCCCCACCAGCATCGAGACCGCGGCGGCGAAGCTGTCGGGGCGGATGGTGCCGCGTGCCCGCTCCAGCAGGTCGATGCTCTCCGTGAGGACCCGCGAGAGCACCTGGTCCGGGTCGTCACCCAGGTCGTCGAGGTCCTTGCCGAACCGCCCGGCGGGCGTGAGCCGCTCGCGCACCGTGCCCTGCAGGATCTTCTTGAGCGCCGGCAGTCCGGAGTAGCCGAGTGCCTTGACCGTGCGGATCACGGTGGCGTCGCTGGTCTCCGTGGCGCGGCCGAGCGTCTCCGCCGAGGAGAACGCTACCTCGTCGGGGTGGTCGGCGAGGTAGCGGGCGACCTTGCGCTCGGCGGCGCTGAGCGACTCCTGCCGGGCGACCACCCGCTCCTCGATGGACGCCGGGGTGTCGTCCGGCCGTTTCGTAGCGGGCATACCGGATCGCGCCCCCTTTCGCAGCGACGGCTACCGGGAGAAGGCTAGCGTAGCCGGGGCGCGAGCCAGGTCACCGCGCGGCGGCGTGCCGCAGTTCCGTGACCAGCGCCGGCACGACCTCGCGCCAGTCGCCCACGATGCCGACGTCGCTCGCCGCGAAGACCGGTGCGTCCGGGTCGGTGTTGATGGCCAGGATGGTGCCTGCCCGCCCGGCGCCGGCGAGGTGGTTCATGTTGCCCGCGAGACCGATGGCCACGTAGAGGTCGGGTGCGATGTTCCGCGCGGTGATGCCGATCTGCCGGGAGTGCGGCAGCCAGCCCGCGTCGGTGACCTTGCGGGTCGCGGCCATCTCCGCGCCGAGCAGTGCGGCGAGGGGCTCGAGTCGGCCGTACTCGGCGGGGTCGACGCCGCGGCCGACGGCGATCACCGCCGTCGCGCGGTCGAGCGCGTCGTAGTCGTCCTCGACGACCTGTCCTCCTCGCTCGATCGCCGGGTCGGCGGGCACCACGAGTTCCCGTCGCGGCACGGTTCCCGGGGGCCGGTCCGCTCGCGGTTCGAGGTTCCCGGTGCGCAGTGTCGCGATCCGGGTGGCGCCGAGCCCGGTGATCTCGGCGAGACCGCCGTCGCCGACCGGTTTCAGCCCGGTCAGGGTGCCGTTCGCGGACTCGACGGCGAGCAGGTCGGACATGATGCCGGCGTCGAGGCGGACCGCGAGCCGCGCGAGGGTCTCCCGTTCCCACGAGCCGGACCCGCCCAGGACCGCCCAGGGCGGTCCACTGTGCCGGAAGGACTCGGCGAGCGCGGCGGCGACCGGTCTCGGCTCGTGCGCCGTGAGGTCGAGGATCTCGTCCGCGCCCCACCGCCCGGCGTCGGCGCTGCCGATGCCGGGGCACACCAGGACGACCGGCCCGGCCGCCAGTGCGGCCGCCTCACCGAGCAGCGCGCGTGTCGCCGACCGGTCGTGCCCGCTACTGACCACCAGCACGGCGTCGTCGCCGGCCGTGAGCCGATGCGCGGCGGGGACCGGCAGGGCGACCGTGGGGGGTCGGTCGGTGACGGCGAGGGCCTCGAGTGCCTTCTTGGCCTGTTCGGCCGGGTCGCCGTGCAGCACCAGCCGCTGCCTGGTGCGGGTCACCGGCCGGACGCCGGTGACCGCTGTCGGGCTCTGCCGGCCCGTCGGCAGCGCCGGGTCCAGGTCGTCCATGGTCCACCGGGTCACCGTGTCCTCGGCGGGCCAGGTGTCCTGGCCGGCCTTGGCGGGCTCGCACGAGCGTTCCGCGACGGCGACGACGGCGGGCAGGGTGATCGTCACGTCCTCGGTCCGGCCGTCGTGCTGCAGCGTGGCGGACAGCCGCCGTCCGTCGAGGTCCAGCGTGAGTGCCGGACCGGTGAAGGGGAGGCCGAGCAGTTCGGCGACCATCGCGCCGACCGCGCCGGTGCTGCCGTCGATCGAGCTGCGCCCGACGAGGACGAGGTCGGCCGGGCCGAGGCGCGTGACGGCGGCGGCCAGTGCCCTGGCCGTGACGAGGCAGTCGGCGCCGGCGAGCCGGGGGTCGCAGAGGTGGACGGTCTCCTCGACCCCGCAGGCCGCCGCCTCCAGCGCCACGTCCACCGCGGAGGGCGGCCCCATCGTGATCACCGCGGCCCGGCCGAACCGGACGGCGACGGTGACCGCGCGCCGGCACCACGGGTTCATCTCGGCGACGAGGCCGTCGCGGGCGAGTCGCCCGTCGGCGCCCAGCGCCAGATCGCCCCGGGGGACCTGTTTGACGAGCGCGATGGTGCGCAGGGCGGTCATGAGAGCCCGACCCCGACGAGCAGCCCGACACCGTAGGTCACGGCGGCCGACAGCCCACCGAGCACGAGCTGGCGGGAGCCGCCGTACCACAGTGGACGGCTGGTGAGCCGCGCGGTCAGCGCGCCGGTCCCCACCAGGGCGATCGCGCCGACCGCCAGTGCGGGCAGCACGCTCGCGGCCCCGAGGAGGAAGGGCAGCAGCGGGATGAGTGCCCCGACGGCGAAGGCGACGAACGACGATCCGGCGGCGACCCGGGGCGAGGGCAGGTCGTCCGGGTCGACACCGAGCTCCTCGCGCACGTGCACCCGCCAGACGACCTCGTCGTCGGCGGACAGGTCGCGGGCGACCTTGGCGGCCAGCTCGGGACGCACCCCCCTCGCCTCGAACGTCCGCGTGAGCTCCGCCAGCTCCTCCTGAGGGTGGACCTCGAGCTCGCGGCGTTCGACCGCGATCTCCTTCTGGGTCAGCTCGTTCTGCGAGGACACCGACGTGAACTCGCCGGTGGCCATCGAGCACGCCCCTGCGACGAGGCCCGCGAGCCCGGTGACCACCACGGTGTGGCCCCCGGCGCCCCCACCGACCACGCCGGCCACGAGCGCGAGGTTCGACACGAGCCCGTCCATCACCCCGAACGTCGCCGGGCGCAGCCAGCCGCCGGTGACATCGCGGTGCGCGTGGTGCATCTCGGGTGGGCTGGTCTCGGCGGATGTCGTCATGAGCTTCCCGTCTTGTTGTAGATGCTACGATCATAGTCGACAGTTGTCGTCGACGCTACCGAGGTGAGGATGTGCTGACCGAGCTGGCGCCGGGCGACCCCCGGCTGGGACTGACCGGACACGCCGAGCTGGTCCCGGGAAAGGTGGGAGAGCTGCCCTGGCGGTTGCCGGTGCGGAGAACGCGCGGGCTGATCCAGCCCCGGCTGCTCGAGCGGGCCATGATGGCGGCCGGGGTCCGGCTGGACCTGGAGACCGACGCCACCGCGTTCGCATGGGACGTCGCCGTGGCCGCCGCGGTCAGCGACGCCCGTCCGTCCCGCCCGTCCAACGCCCGCCCGCCGGCGCCGTTCGACGTCGTGGTGGACGGGTCCCTCGTGGCGCGCAGGCGGATCGAGGGACGGGGGGTGCTCGCCGTCGAGGGGTTGGCGAACACGCCCAAACGAGTCCAGATCTGGTTGCCCCAGCTCGGGTACACCGAGCTGGGGCAGCTTCGGCTGCCGCCCGGCGCCCAGGTCGAGGCGGCGGTCCCGCGACCGAGGTGGATTGGCTACGGCAGCTCGATCACGCACTGCACCGGGGCGGATGGGCCGACCGAGACGTGGCCCGCGCTGGTCGCCGCCGCCCACGACTGGGACCTGCGTTGTCTTGGCTTCGGCGGCGAGTGCCATCTCGACCAGGTCGTGGCCCGGTTCATCCGCGACTGCCCCGCCGACCTGATCAGCCTGTGTCTCGGGGCGAACGTCTACGGCCGCACCACGTTCTCGGCACGCTCGTTCGTCCCGGCCGTGACCGGCTTCGTGCAGACGATCCGGGACGGGCACCCCGATGTGCCGCTGGTGGTGCAGACTCCGATCCACTACGACAGGGGTGAGGACGTGCCGAACGCGGTCGGGGTCACGGTCGCGGACCTCCGCGAGCTGCTGGCCGAGGCGGTCGACGCGTTGCGGGACAGCGGTTACGGCGACATCCACCTGATCGACGGCCGCGCCGCGTTCGGCCCGGCGGACGCGGCACTGCTCGCCGACGGGTTGCACCCGAACCCCGAGGGCTACCGGTTGATGGCCACCAGGCTGGCGCCGCTGCTGGGCGACGTGGCGACCCGGACGGTCGATCGCGTGGCAGGTTGAGGCGTGCGCCCGTCACCGGCCGCGTTCCTCCCGCAGGTCGTCCCGCAGCCGGTTCATCAACGTGAGCGAGCGCAGTGCCGGCTCGGACTCGGTGACGGCGATGGCGAGGACCAGCGCCTCGAACACGGCGAGGGTCGTGGCCTGCATCCGGTACAGCTGCGCGGTGCCGGTCGGCGTGGTCAGCACGACCGCCACCCGGTCGCGCAGCGCCTCGCCGAGGTTGTTCGTCACCAGGACCACGGTCGCGCCGACCTCCTTGGCGTGGTCGAGGGCCACCTCGACCTCGACGGTGATCTGCTCGTGCAACACCAGCACGACCACGTCCCGCTCGGTCAGTCGGATCAGGTCGTCGGCGAGCAGGAACCCCGACGGCAGGGCGACCTGGGCCCGGTAGCCGAGCCGCGTGAGCCGCAGTGCCAGGTACCGGCCGAGCATGGCGAGCGGGCCGGTGCCCATCACGACGATCTCCCGTGCCCCACGCAGCGCGGTGACGGCCGCGGTGAACTGGGCGGGCCGGATCGTGCTCCTGGCCTCCTCGAGCAGGCTGATGCTCTCACCCAGCACGTCCGACAGCAGCGAGTCCGGGTCTGAGCCGACGAGGTCGACCCGGCGACCCAACCGACCGGCCGGGGTGAGCCGCTCCCGCACGGCCTCCTGCAGGGTCTTCTTGAGCGCCGGCAGCCCGGGGTAGCCGAGTGCCTTGACCGTGCGGATGACGGTGGCGTCGCTGGTGTCGGTGGCGCGGCCGAGTGCCTCCGCGGAGGAGAACGCCGCCTCGTCGGGGTGGCGGGCGAGGTAGCGCGCGACCCTCAGCTCGGTCGTGGTCAGCGAGTCCAGCCGGGCGGCGACCCGTTCGGCGAGCGACCCCGTCTCGTCGGCAGCGCGCACAACCGCCACCTCCCTGGACCCCGGCGTGCCTGTAGTGAACACTACCCACTATATCGATCAGTGCAGTGAATGCCACTGTCGGAGTCACCTCGGGGCCTGGCCACCACGGCGTGGGCGGCGGGCGGGTGTCTCGTTCCGGGTGGACTGGGTCAACGCGGCACGCAGCGAGTTGAGCAGTTCGGACGTGGCGGTGGCACGTTCTCGTTCCCTGGTCGCGATGCCGAGCGCGAGGCAGTCGGTGAGCAGCAGCGCGCTGAGCCCCTCGCCGGTGAAGCCCGAACCGGAGTGCACCGCGGCGAGGGTGAGCGTCACCCGGTCGGCGAGGACGGGGAGCAGCGCGTCGGAGACCAGGATGATCGGTGCGCCGACCGTCCGCGCGTGGTCGAGCACGACGTGCACGTCGTTGATCAGCCGGCCGGGCACGTAGAGGACCACGACATCGGACCCACGCAGGCCCAGCAGGTCGTCGGCGAGCCGGAAGCCGGTCGCGGTGATCTGGCGGGTCTGCCTGCCGAGCCTGCGCAGCCGCAGGGTGAGGTACTGCGCGCTCAGCTCCGAAGGACCGAGCCCGAAGCTCACGACCTCACGGGCGGCCATGAGCAGGTCCACGGCGGCGACGAAGTCCTCGTCCGTGATCAGCCTGCGGGTCTCGTCGAGCCGTTCCGTCGCCTCGGCGAACACGTGGTCCAGCAGAGTCGAGGTCTCGTGGCCCGCCTTGTCGATGCGGCTGCGCAGGCGTGCCGAGGGCCGGACGCCGCCGAGTGCGCGCCGGCCGGCCTCCCGCTTCAGCTCGGGCAGGCCCGAGTAACCCAGTGCCTTGGCGGTGCGGATGACGGTCGCGTCACTGGTGTCGGTCGCCTCGGCGATCTCGTCGGCCGTCGCGAAGACGATCTCCAGGACGTGGTCGCGCAGGTACTCGGCGACCCGGCGCTCCGCGGGGGACAGCTCCGCGAGCTTGGCCGTGACCCGGTCGCGCAGTGGTCCGTCGGCGGACGGTGTGTTCACGGCGGCGGTTGACTTTCTCGTCGTGGTGGCAGAATATCGTAGTAGATACTACAGCTTTGGCGATCCAGTCGTAGGGTCAACTACATCCACCGACGGTACCAGGGAGCGAGGGGACCACCGCACCCATGAAAGTGCTCGTGCTGCCCGGAGACGGCATCGGCCCGGAGATCGTCACCCCGACCGTGGCGGTGCTCGACGCGGCCGACCGCGCCTATGGCCTCGGCTTCGCGCTGGAGTTCGCAGACATCGGTCTCGCGAGCCTCGCCACGCACGGCACCACCCTGCCGGCGGCGGTGCTCGACCGGATCCCGGAGGTCGACGGCGTGGTCCTGGGGCCGGTGTCGCACTACGACTACCCGTCGCGGGACCAGGGCGGGATCAACCCGTCGGCGGAGCTGCGCGTGCGGTTCGAGCTGTTCGCCGGCGTCCGGCCGTGCCGGTCGCTTGCGGGCCTGTCCGTCCCGCGTGGACCGATGGACCTGGTGATCGTGCGGGAGAACACCGAGGGCTTCTACTCCGACCGCAACATGTTCGCGGGCAGCGGCGAGTTCATGCCGGACCAGGACAACGCCTTCAGCATCAGGAAGATCAGCGCCCGGGGGTGCGAACGCGTGGCGCGTGCCGCGTTCGAGCTGGCCGCCCGCCGCCGCGGCAGGGTGACGGCGGTGCACAAGGCGAACGTGCTCAGGCTGTCCGACGGGCTCTTCCTCCGCGAGGTCCGTGCGGTGGCGGCGGACTTCCCGGGCGTCGCGCTCGACGAGCTGATCGTCGACGCCGCCGCGGCGGCGCTGATCCGGCGCCCCGACACGTTCGACGTCATCGTCACCACGAACATGTTCGGCGACATCCTGTCCGACGAGGCGGCGGAGCTGTCCGGCAGCCTCGGGCTCGGCGGTTCCCTCAACGTGGGCCACGACCTCGCGGTCGCGCAGGCACAGCACGGCTCCGCGCCGGACATCGCCGGCCAGGGCGTGGCCAATCCGACCTCGCTGATCCTCTCCTCGGCCATGCTGCTCGACTGGTGGGGGCGACGCGCGGGCGACGAGGCGATGACGGCCGCCGCGGCCGGCATCCGGTCCGCGGTGGAGCAGGTCCTCGGCGACCCGGCGACCCGCACCCGCGACCTCGGCGGTGGTCTGGGCACCGAGGACTTCGCCGCCCACGTCGTGGCGGCGGTGTCCGAGCGGCGCCGGCTCGCCACCCACGCCGGCGCAGTCCCACCGAGACAGTGAGAGGAGCCGGCATGCCGGTGTCCGTCAACCCGGCCACCGAGGCGTGGCTCGCGGAGTACGACTCGCACAAGCCAGAACAGGTCGCCGACATCGTCGCGGCCGCCGCGGCGGCCCAGCGGGGCTGGCGTGCGACTCCGCTGGAACGGCGACTGGCCCTGCTGACCGCGATCGCCGCGGAACTGCGGTCCGACGTGGACCGGTTCGCGCGGCTGATCACCAGCGAGATGGGCAAGCCCGTCACCGAGGCCCGCGCCGAGATCGAGAAGTGCGCGTGGACACTCGACCACTACGCCGAGCACGGAACCCGCTACCTCGCAGCGGAACCGGTCGTCTCCGGCGCGGCACGCAGCGAGGTCGTCCTCGAACCCCTCGGCGTGCTGCTCGCGATCATGCCGTGGAACTTCCCGTTCTGGCAGTACTTCCGGTTCCTGGCCCCGGCACTCGCGGCCGGCAACGGGGCGATCCTCAAGCACGCCGCCAACGTCTCGGGCTGCGCGCTCGTGCTGGAGGAGGTGGTGCGGCGCGCCGGCGCCCCGGAAGGTCTGTGTGCCACCGTGCTGGTCGAGTCCACCGCGGTCGCCGACCTCATCGCCGACGACCGCGTCGCGGCCGTCACCTTCACCGGCTCCACCGAGGTGGGGGCGATCGTGGCCGCCCAGGCGGGCGCGGCGCTGAAGAAGCACGTCCTGGAGCTCGGCGGCTCCGACCCGTTCATCGTGCTGCGCGACGCCCCGCTGGCGCGGGCGGCCACCGCCGCGGTCCGCTCGCGGTTCACCAACTCCGGCCAGAGCTGCGTCAACGCCAAGCGCTTCCTCGTCGACGAGGCGGTCGCCGACGAGTTCGTCGACCTCGTGGTGCGCGAGGCGGGCGCGCTGGTGGTCGGCGACCCGCTCGACGAGACCACCGAGATCGGCCCCCTGGCCCGCCGCGACCTCCGGGACGTACTGCACGACCAGGTCCTGCGCAGTGTCGCCGACGGCGCGGTGCCGCGTCTGGGCGGCCACCCCGGCGACGGTCCGGGCTTCTTCTACCCGCCCACCGTGCTCGACCACGTCACGCCGCGCATGGCGGCCTTCGCGGAAGAGACGTTCGGGCCGGTCGCGAGCATCACGCGGGTGCGTGACGCCGAGGAGGCCGTGGCACTGGCCAACCGCACCGAGTACGGGCTCGGGGCGGCGTTGTGGACCGAGGACCCCGCGCTGGCGCGGCGGCTCGTCCCCCTCATCGACGCGGGCGCGGTCTTCGTCAACGGCGTGGTCGCCTCCGACCCGCGCCTGCCGTTCGGCGGCATCAAGAAGTCCGGCTACGGCCGCGAGCTGGGTGGCTACGGGCTGAAGGAGTTCGTCAACGTGAAGACGGTCTGGATCGGCGAGCTGTCGTGACCGGTGTGTCCGCCCGGATCCTGCGTCCGGACGAGCTGCCGGCGCGGGACCGGGGCGCGGGAGCACGCACGGTGCCGCTCGTGACCAGCGCCCGCGGCGCGACGTCGTTCCTCAACGGCGTCACCAGCTTCGAGCCGGGTGCGGCGATCGCCCACCACGTCCACAACGTCGCCGAGTCGGTGGTCGTCCTGCAGGGTGCGGCAGTCGTGGACATCGACGGCACGCGGACGCCGCTGCGCGCGTTCGACACGACCTTCGTGCCGGCCGGCATCCCGCACCACTTCGAGAACGCCTCGGCCGGCGAGCCGATGACGATCTTCTGGACCTATGCGGGCATCGAGGCGACGCGGACACTGGTCGCGTCGGGGGAGCGCGGCCGGATCGAGGCCGAGCAGCCCGACGGCGCCGAGCCGGTGGACATCGTCAGGGAGAGCGCCCGGATCACCGTGAAACCCGGGCGGGAGAACGCTTTCGAGGACGCGGTGGCGGCGGCGGCCACGCTGTTCCAGCGGGCGCACGGCGCGCGCACGTTCGTCCTGGAGCGCTCGCACGAGCACCCGCTGTCCTACCGGCTGACCGTCGGCTGGGAGTCGGTCGACGACCACCTGTCCGGCTTCCGGGGCTCGCCGGACTTCGCCCGGTGGCGGGCGCTCATCGGCGACTCGATCGAGGGACTGCCGGAGGTCGAACACTTCGAGCACGTCCTGACCGCGTTCTGACGCCCCCGACCGACAAGAGAGGCACGACGGCGATGGCGACCACCACCGAGCCCGACTCACAGGGCGCGCACCTCCTCGGCGCGACCCCGTTCTTCGCGTCACAGCACGACCAACGCCTGTCCTACGCGCTGTACGTGCCCAAGGACCACACGCCGGACGCGGCGCCGCTGCCCCTCGTGGTCGTCCAGCACGGCACCGGGCGGTCGGCCGAGGCGTACCGGAACCACTGGAAGCAGTTCGCGATCGAGCACCGGTGCGTCATCCTGACCCCGCTGTTCCCGGCCGGACTGGTCGAGCCGGGGGAGCTGCACAACTTCAAGTTCCTGGAGTACAAGGGAATCCGGTTCGACCACGAACTGCTCCACATCGTGGACGAGGTCGGCGCGCGGTTCAACACGGAGACCGCGACGTTCTACCTCCACGGGTTCTCCGGCGGCGGCCAGTTCGCCCACCGGTTCCTCTACGCCGCGCCGGACCGGCTGGCCGGCGTGTCGATCGGCGCACCCGGCCGGATCACCGAGCTCGACGACACCCTGCCGTGGTGGCTCGGCACCGGGGGCTTCGCGGAGCGCTTCGGTGTGCCGATCGACCTCGACGCCGTGCGCCGGGTGCCCGTGCAGATGGTGGTGGGCGGTGACGACGTCGAGACCTGGGAGATCGCCAACGTCGGCGGCCCGAACTGGATGGACGGGGTGGAGAGGACCGGCCGGACCCGCGTCGAGCGGCTGGAGACGTTGCGTGCCGGTTTCGTGGCGCACGGCATCGACGTGCGTTTCGACGTCGTGCCCGGTGTCGGCCACCGGGGCAGCCTGGTGATCCCCGTCGTCCAGGAGTTCATGGCGGACCTGTTGAGCAGGAGAGCGGCGTGACCACGGTGAACGACGAGGCGACGATCGGCCTTGGCCCGGTGCACGCCCTGCTGCGTGAGCTCGCCGACCGGGGGATGCGCCTGCACTCGCTGCTCGTCCACCGGCGCGGCCGGACCGTGCTCGAGCTGTGGCAGTGGCCCCACGCGCCGTCGCTGCGGCACAAGCTGCACTCGGCGACCAAGAGTTTCACCGGCACGGCCGTCGGCTTCGCCGAGGCGGAGGGGCTGCTCGGGCTCGACGACCCGGTCGCCGGCTTCTTCCCACGCCTGCCGGCCGGCGCCGACCTGCGGGGGATGCGGGTCCGCGACCTGCTCACCATGCGTACCGGCCACGGTCGCGGCCTGTCCGGCGCGACGACCCGGCTGCGCACGACCGGCTGGGTCGAGGAGTTCCTCGCGGAGCCGGTGGTCGAGCCGCCCGGCCACACCTTCATGTACGACAGCTCGGCCAGTCACGTGCTGTCGGCGATCGTGCAGGAGGTGTCCGGCCTGCCCGTCGACGAGTACCTGCGCCCCCGGCTGTTCGACCCGCTCGGCATCGAGGACGTCGAGTGGGAGCGGGACCCCGACGGCGTGTGCGGCGGCGGCAACGGGCTCTCGCTGCGCCCCCGCGACCTGTTGTCCTTCGGCGTGCTGTACCTGCGGGACGGGTGGTGGGCGGGGGAGCGTGTGCTGCCGGAGGGCTGGGCGCGGCGGGCATCGGCGCCGCACGTCCGGCACGCCGCGATGGGGACGTGGAACGGCCGGGAGTTCGGGCGGCCCGGGGCGGACGCCGTCGCGGACTCCGGCTACGGCTACCAGTTCTGGACCACCGAGGACCGGATCCACAACGCGTCGGGGATCTTCGGCCAGGAGTGCATGGTCTTCCCGGACCAGGACGGGGTCGTCGTCGTCACCGGCGCGATGGGCGACGGCACCTACCACGACCTGCCGGAGATGCTCCGCACCACGTTCCGGTCCGCGCTCCGCGGCGAGGGAGCCGACGACGCCGCCGCAGAGGCCGTCTACCGTCTGGTCCTGCGGGCCCGTGAACCGGAGCCGGTACCGGCCACCGAGGTCCCGACCGGGGTCGAGGGGACCTACCACTTCGCACCGAACGAGCACGGCCTGCGCAGCCTCACGGTCGAGCGCAAGGACGGCGCGGTGCTGCTGGGCATCGCGGACGACCGCGGCGAGCACGCGATCGAACACGGCCTGGGGCACTGGGTCCGGCAGCGCACCGGGGTGAGCGTGTGGCGCCTGCACCACTCCTATCAGGACACCCGGGCGGTCATCGTCGCCGCCGCACGGTGGTCGACCGACGAGCTGGCGCTGACCTGGCACTTCCTGGAGTCGCCGTTCATCGACCAGCTGCGGCTGAGCTTCGACGAGGACGGCGTCACAGTGGCGCACGAGGTCAACGTCAACGGCGGCCCGACGGTCCTTCCCCCGGTCCGCGGTGTCCGGAGCTGACATGTCCCGGTTCCCCGGTGGCGACGGCCTCGAGTTGGCCTACCGCGACCTCGGGCACGGCCGCCCCCTCGTGCTGCTCCACGGGTTCGCGTCGACGTCGGCCGTGTGGCTCGACAGTGGACTTGCGGCCACCCTCGCCGAGCACGGCCGCCGCGTGATCCTCCCGGACCTGCGTGGCCACGGCGACAGCGCGTCCCCGCACGCGGCCTACCCACCGGACGTCCTGGTCGACGACGGGCTCGCACTGGTCGAGGAACTCGGCCTCGACGACTACGACCTCGGCGGACACTCGCTCGGCGGCCGCACCGCGCTGCGCATGCTGGTCCGCGGTGCCCACCCGGCCCGCGCGGTCGTCATCGGGCAGGGACTCGGCTCCGTCATCCCGCGACGACGACGCCCCGGCGGGCCGGCCCACCCGGTGCTGGGCACGTTCGTCCCGACGCCGGAGTCCGCGCTGTCCCGGATCGCCACCCGCACCCTCGTGGTGACCGGCACCGAGGACACCGTCGACGGACCCGGGCTCGCCGCGGCGCTACCCGACGCCCGGCACGTCCAGGTGCCGGGCGATCACCTGACCGCGCTCGACGGCCCCGAGCTGGCCGCCGCCCTCATCGCCTTTCTCGACGAGCCCTGAGTGCCCGCCCGAGCCGGTCGACGAACAGGTCCGCGTGGGCCCGCTCCCAGACCAGCGGCGGGCGGATCTTGAGCACGTCGCCGCCGGCACCGGTCAGGCCCGCGAGCACGCCCTGACCGACGAGCAGTTCGAGCAGTGACCGTGCGACGTCGCGGGACGCCGCCTCGCCGTCGGCACGGACGTGCACCCCGGCCAGCAGACCGACACCGCGGACGTCGCCGAGCAACGGCTCTCCCTCGGCGAGCGCACGCAGACCCGCCCGCAGCCGCGCGCCGACCTCGACCGCCTGCTCGGGCAGACCGGTCAGCTGGAGGATGTCCAGCACGGCATGACCCGCGGCCGCGGCGGCTGGTGTCGCGGCGAAGGTGGAGAAGTACTCGTACCTCCGTGCGAGCACGTCGGCGATCTCGCGCCGGGTGACCACGGCCCCGATCGGGTAGCCCGCGCCCATCGGCTTGCCCAGCGTCACGATGTCCGGCGTGACGCCGGACAGCACGAAGCGCCACAGGTGCGGGCCGCTGCGGCCGTACCCGGACTGCACTTCGTCGGCCAGGTAGAGGGCACCGGCGGCGTGCGCGCCGTCCACCAGACCGGCGAGGAACTCCCCGGGCACGTCGAGGATGCCCTCGGAGGTGAACTGCGAGTCGGCCAGCACCAGCGCCGCCTGCTCATCGAGCGCCTGGGTGGTCGCCGCGATCCGCCTGCTCGCCTCCTCGGCGGTCAGGCCGGCGGCCGGTCCGTGCGGCGCCTCGAACGTCGCCGTGTGCGCCGGCCGGTGGCCTGCGGGCCACTCGTTGGGGCTGAGGTCGGCCATCCACTTCGTCGAGCCGTGGTAGGCGTGCTCGGCGATGACGGCCGCGGAGCCGCCGGTGTACTCCGTCGCGAGCCGCCACGCCAGCTCGTTCGCCTCCGTGCCGGACGTGGTGAACAGACAGGTGTCCAGCTCGGCCGGCATCGTGGCCAGGATGCGTTCGGCGAGGTCCACGACGGCCGCGTGCAGGTAACGCGAGTGGGTGTTCAGCCTGGCCAGCTGCGTGGCGACGGCGGTGGTGACCGCCGGGTGGGCGTGGCCGACGACCGCGACGTTGTTGTAGGCGTCCAGATAGCGGGTGCCGTCGGCGGTGTGCAGCCACGGCCCCTCGCCCCGCACCACCTCCAGCGGCCGGCGGTAGAACAGCGGCGACAGCGGCCCACCCAGCGCGTCGGCCCGGCGGGTGGCCAGGTCGGTGTTCGCGGCGGCCAGGTCGCGGGTGCCGGCCAGGCGCGCGAACCGCTCGGCCAGCTCGTCGTGGCCGAACGCGCTGACCAGCGCCAGGGCACGTTCGCTGTTCGAGTCGTACTGCGTGATGTAACGGCGGTTCGCCTCGTGCGGGTCACGCCGGCTCGCCGACACGGCGAGTGTCGTGAGCAGCCGCGCGATGACCAGCTCACCCAGCAGCGCCACCTCCTCGGCCGACAGCGTGCGGTGGCGTCCGTAACCACGCAGCACCGCCTCGGTCAGCCGCCACAGCTGGTTCTGGTCGGTGACCGGGCGCAGCACCGAGGTGAGCGTCGCGGCGAGGTCGCAGACCACGGCCGTGTGGTGCATGTCGCCGAGGTCGATCACCCCGCTGACCGTGCCAGCCTCGGCGAGCACGTTGGTGAGCGTGACGTCGCCGTGCTGGACGCCCGAGGGCAGGGTGCGCGTCGCCGCCAACGCCGGTGTCACCCTGGCGACCAGGCCGCGCACGCCGTCGAGCGGCGAGGCGGCCACGACCTCGGGCATGCGCCGGATGTCCCACGCCAGCGGCCGGGCCGCCGCCGGGTGGAAGAACCCGCGCAGCGCGACGGACATCCGTGCCGCCGCGGCACCGACCTGCTCGGCGAGGCCGACGTCGACCGGGGTGCCCTCCAGCGGACTGCCGGGCAGCAGGGTGATGAGCCGGGCCAGGCAGTCGCGGCCGGCGGCGTCGGTCAGCAGCACCACCAGGTCGCCGCCCCGGGCCGCGACCGTGGCGGGTACCGCGAGCGTCGGGTCCGCGGCGTGGACGTGCGTGAGCGCGCGGACCTCCATGTCGACCACGTCGGCCCGTTCGGCGGGGTTCGCGACCTTGAGCACGTACCGGTCGTCGACCAGGACGTTGAGGTCGCGTTCGCTGTCCAGCGGGCGCAGCGCGGGGTCGGCGAGGTGCCAGTGCTCACGCACCAGGTCCCGCAGGGTCGCGAGGGAGAAGGCGGGCGCGGACTCGGTGAAGACGTCAGTGGTCATCGCGTCCGCTCTCCCCGTTCAGGAACCGCCGGTAGACGAAGGGCAACACGCCGCCGTGTGCGTGGTAGACAGTCTCCTGCGGTGTGTCCAGCCGCGCCAGCACGGCGAACTCCCTCGCCCAACCGGGCCGCCGGGCACGCACCGTCACCCGGGACCGCGGTGCGCGCAGCGCGGACTCGAGACCGGTGAGGTCGAACGACTCGGTGCCGTCCAGACCGAGCGCCTCGGCGTTCTGTCCGTCGAGGAACTGCAGCGGCAGGACGCCGAGCTGGACCAGGTTGGCCCGGTGGATGCGTTCGAAGGAGCATGCGAGCACGGCCCTGACACCCAACAGCGCGGTGGCCTTCGCCGCCCAGTCCCGGGACGACCCGGTCCCGTACTCCGCCCCGGCGACGACGATCAGGGGGACACCGGCCACGGCGTACGAGCACGCGGCGTCGTGGATCGGCACGATCTCACCGCCGCGCGTGAAGTCCGGGGTGACCCCGCCCTCTCCAGGGGCCAGCAGGTTCCGCAACCGGGGATTCGCGAACCCGCCACGCACCATCACCTCGAAGTTCCCGCGCCGCGCCGCGTACGTGCCGAGGTGGGTCTCGCCGAGCGCGGTCAGGTAGCGCCCCGCGCTGCTCCGTACCGGGATGCGACCCGCCGGGCTGATGTGGTCGGTGGTGACCGAGCCACCGAGCAGGGCGAGCACCCGGGCCCCGAGGATGTCGGCGGGCGCCGGCACGGTGCCGGTGACTCCGTCGAGGAACGGCGGCCGGCGCAGGTAGGTCGAGCCGGCGGACCAGTCGAACCGGTCACCGTCCGCCGCCGGCACGGCGCGCCACCGCTCGTCACCGTCGAAGAAGCCGGTGTAGGCGGTGCGGAACACCTCGGGCGTGACGTGCTCGTCGACCAGGGCGTCGATTTCGGCGTCGCTCGGCCACAGGTCGGCGAGCATGACGTCGACGCCGTCCCGGTCGACGCCGATCGGCTCGGTCGTGAGGTCGTGCGTGACCGATCCGGTCAGCGCGTAGGCGACGACCAGCGGCGGCGACGCGAGGTAGTTGAGCGAGACGTCGTTGTGGATCCGCCCGTCGAAGTTCCGGTTGCCGGACAGCACCGCGGCGACGACGGCGCCCCGCTCGCCGACCGCGTCGGCGACGGCCGGCAGGAGCGGGCCGGAGTTGCCGATGCACGTCATGCAGCCGAAGCCGACGAGGTTGAAGCCGAGCTCGTCGAGCGGATCGGACAGTCCGGCGTCGCGCAGGTAGTCGGCGACCGTCGTCGAGCCGGGCGCCAGGCTCGCCTTGACCCACGGCTTCGTCCGCAGGCCGCGTGCGCGTGCGTTGCGGGCGAGCAGCCCCGCCGCGACCATGAC
Source organism: Actinophytocola oryzae (assembly GCF_004364325.1). Lineage (GTDB taxonomy): Bacteria > Actinomycetota > Actinomycetes > Mycobacteriales > Pseudonocardiaceae > Actinophytocola > Actinophytocola oryzae. The sequence goes on from NZ_SOCP01000007.1 coordinate 466,648, forward strand.
GTGCGGGTTGGACGTGTTCGTGCAGGACGTGATCGCGGCGATCGCGACCGCGCCGTCCAGGACCTGTCCACTGTCCTCGGGCGTGACCGTGCGGATCCGGCGGATCTGGTTGACGGCCGCCGTGGCGTTGGCCGGCACGTCGTGGAGCGACACCCGGTCCTGGGGCCGGCGCGGCCCGGCGAGTGCCGCGGTCACCCCGGCGAGGTCGATGCGCACACGCTCGTCGTAGCGCGGTGTGGCGGCCGGATCGTGCCAGAGTCCCTGTTCCTTCGCGTAGGTCTCCACCGCCGCGACGTGGTCGGGAGTGCGCCCGGTGAGCCGCAGGTAGTCGAGCGTGGTTCGGTCGACGGGGAAGAGAGCGACCGTGGCGCCGAACTCGGGGCACATGTTCGCGATGGTCGCCCGCTGCGCCAGCGGGAGCCCCGCGACCGCGGGCCCGGTGAACTCCACGAACGACCCGACGACCCCGTGCGCGCGCAACGTCTCGGCGATCGTGAGGACCAGGTCGGTCGCCGTCACGCCCGGCGCGAGCGCACCGACCAAGTCGACGCCGACGACGGGTGGGACGACCATCGTCAACGGCTCGCCGAGCAGGGCGAGCTCTGCCTCGATCCCGCCGACGCCCCACGCCAGCACACCGAGCGCGTTCACCATCGTGGTGTGCGAGTCCGTGCCGGCGCAGGTGTCCGGGAACGCCCAGCCGTCACGGCGCACGACGACCGGCGCGAGGTACTCCAGGTTGATCTGGTGCATGATCCCGCTGCCCGGCGGCACGATCCGGAACCCGTCGAGCCGCTGGCCCCACTTGAGGAACCGGTACCGCTCGGCGTTGCGCGCGTACTCGTGCGCGATGTTGACCGCCAGGGCGTCCGTCCGGCCCGCCACCTCCGCCGCGATCGAGTGGTCGACGGTGAGGTCACTGGGAATCACCGGGCTCACCCGGCGCGGGTCGCCCCCCGTCTCGGCGACGGCGTCCCGCAACGCGGCGAGGTCGGTCAGCACCGGGATCCCGTTGGTGTCGTGGAGAAACACCCGGGAGGGTGAGAACGCGACGACGTCGAGCGTGCCGGCGGCGAGGGCGGCGATCTGGTCGGCGGTCACGGTGTCGCCGTCCTCGTGCCGCAGCAGGTTCTCCAGCAGGATCTTGTGGCTCAGTGGTAGCCGCTCGGCGCCGAGGACGGCGTCGATGCGGTGCACGAGGAACGTCTCGTCGGCGAGGTCGAGCCGGGCGATGCTGGAGAAGGTGTTCAGCGCCATGGGATCACCCACCCTTCCATCCAGAGACTATAGGTTATAACCTCGGCGAGCGGCCACCGACCGACACAGAGGAGCCTGGCGTGGCAGACCTTTTCGACAGAATCCTGGCAGCGCACACCGGCATCCGCCCCCACGTCCCGGTGACGACGCTCGAGCACAGTGGGCACCTGTCCGCCGAAACGGGCTGCGACGTCTGGCTGAAGACCGAACACCTGATGCCGACGGGCTCGTTCAAGGTGCGTGGTTCGACGAACAAGATCCGCACGCTCGGTGAGGAAGGCCGACGCGCCGGCGTGGTGACGGCGTCAACCGGCAACCACGGACTGGGCGTGGCCCGAGCCGGCGCACTGGCCGGGGTCGACGTCACGGTGTTCGTGAGCGACACGGCCGTACGGTCCAAGGTGGACGCGATCAGGGCCTGCGGTGCGGAGGTGGTCGTGGTCGACGGCCCTCCGCTGGCCGCGGAGGCGCAGGCACGCCGGCAGTCGGAGCACCTCGGCAAACCGTACGTGGCCCCCTACAACGACCTGGACACGATGGCGGGGCAGGGCACGCTCGGCGTCGAGCTGAGCGAGCAGGCGCCAGACCTGGACGCGGTCTTCGTGTGTGTCGGCGGCGGTGGGCTGATCGGGGGAGTGGGGACCGCGCTGAAGAAGCTCAGCCCGGCCACACGGGTGGTCGGCGTGTGGCCGGAGGCATCGAGGGTGATGCTCGACTCCCTGCTCGCGGGTCGGATAGTCGAGACGCCGGAGTACGAGACGCTGTCCGACGGCTCGGCAGGCGCGGTGGAAGAGGGCTCGGTGACCTTCCCGGTGTGCCAGGAGGTGATCGACGAGACCGTCACCGTGGGCGAGGACGAGATCGCACGGGCCATGCGACTGGTGGCGGACGGCGAGCGGTGGATGATCGAGGGCGCGGCGGGCGTGGCCGTGGCGGGCCTGCTCAGGACCGCCGAGAGGTACAGGGGGAAGAAGGTGGCCGTGGTCCTGTGCGGCCGCAACATAGCACTGGCGACATTCCTGACCGCGATAATGCTATAACCTATAACGATGACCGCGAGCTTCACGACGAAGAGCGAGTTCGCGTACGCCGCCGTGCGAAACAAGATCATCACGCATGGGTACGCCCCCGGCGCCGTGCTCAACCAGGCGATGCTGGCACAGGAACTGGGCATCAGCACGACCCCGCTACGTGAGGCGCTGCGCAGGCTGGAGTCGGAGCGACTGGTCGAGCTGGGCGCGCACAGAGACGCCCGGGTAACCCAACTTTCCGCGGAAGAGGCCCGAGACCTCCTGGAGATGAGGCGAGCGCTGGATCCACTGGCGATCTCGCTGGCGGCAGAACGACGCGGCCCGGCGGACATCGACCACCTCCGCGCAACGTACGAGAGGTTGCGCCCACTACCGAACAGACCGGACGTAGCCGACCTGGTGGCACACCGCATGTTCCACCGTGCGCTGTATGCCGCCTCCCACAACGAGATCCTGATAGCCACGCTGGACGGTCTGTGGGACAAGGCCGACCGCTACCGACAGGCAGGCCTGCGCGACGAGCGTTCCCAGTCGGCCCGAGACGAGACAGCGGTCGAACACAAGGCGATGCTGACCGCGGTCCTGGCCGGTGACAGCAGGGCAGCGGCGGAGGCCATGCGCGCCCACATCGACGGCAGCCTGGGTGCGAAGGCCTTGTCGACCCTGACCGCGGCACCTTCCCACGACTGAACCGACGACAGGCCGATCGTGCCGTGCTCCCGGTTGGCGGTCTGGCGCCCACTTTCGGCCCCTGGGCGGCATGGGGTGTTGGTCGCCAGCCTATCCCCGCGCCCGCGTGGGCCGGCTGCGTACTGCGGGGCGTCCGCGGTCACATCCTGTTCAGCACCCGTTGCTTCGCCAGGCCGTCCTGATCCCGGCGGCGCGGTGGTACGGGCGCCGCTCAGGGCTGCTCGACGGTCTCTCGCCGTGCCATCTCGGTGAACGCGGCCTCCAGGTAGCCGCGTAGTGGGCGGCCGCGCAGCGACAGCAGGTCGGCGAGGAGGACGACGGCGTGCTGTGTGACTGAGGCTGCCGTCGGTCGTGGTGGGACGGCGTCCCACGGGTCGTCCAGCTCCGGTGACCGCTCGTCCCCCGTGGGGGAGTCTGGTGGGGTGTCCGGGTGGATCCCGAGTGCGCCACTGAGGACGACGACCATCACGCCTGGGTCGACGCTGGGGAGCCACGGCGCCGCTGATCGGGCGCTGCGGTGGATGACCTCGCGGAGGTCGTCACCGTCCACACCGTCCGGGAGCACCTCTTCCAGCAGTAGCCGGACGGTGTCGCCGAGGATGACGCGCGTGTGTTCGGGGTCGGCGAGGAGGCGGCCGCAGGCGTCGTCGAACGCGGCCGCGTCGCCGACCTGCGCGGCCGCGATCGCGTCGGTCGCTGCCGCCGCGATCGCTCGCGCGGCCGGTGGCAGTTCGCTGAGCGTGAGCCGGGGTGCGGGTGGCATGCCGGGGACGCTACCGCTGACCTGCTTCGCTCAGGAGATGGTGGCCAGTGACGGTCCGTGTTCGGCCCTCTCCCTCAGGTTCTCCGCGGACGCACCTGCGATGCGGCGACAATATCGTCGGTGGCGACGTTGGGGGGATGGTCACCACTGCGTGGTGGCGAACAGGCGTTGGTACTGGCCGGGGGTGAACCCGAGCGAGCGGCGGAAGTGCCGGTGGAGGTGGCTCCGGTCGGTGAAGCCGGTCAGCGCGGCGGCCTCGGCGGCGGTGTGCCCGCCTTCCAGCAGCCTGCGGGCCCGGCGGACGCGGTGGGCGATCTGCAAGGCGTGTGGCGGCAGCCCGGTGCGGTCCCGGAAGAGCTTGACCAGGCGGAACTTCCCCGTGCCCGCGACGGCGGCCAGCTCGTCCAGGCTGACGGACCGCTCGGCGTTCTCTGCCAGGTAGTCGCACGCGAGGCGGAACTCCCGGTCGCTGCCGGAGAGCGTGACGGCTCGCGCGGTGGCATGACGGGTGGCGACGGCCTGGAGCCAGGCGGCGAGTGCGCTGTCGCGTTCCAGGCGGGTGGCGGGGTGTTCCGACAGCGCGTGCATCCGGACGAACGCGCCGGCCAGCGTCGGTGTCGAGGACTTCCTCGATCAGCAGCACCCGGCCGCCGGGGAGGAGGCTCTCGGCCGCTCGGCGCAGTGCGTGGGCGGCGTCCGGGTCGGGGAGGGCTTTGAGGGCACGGCTGATGAACACGGCGTCGGAGGCTGGGCCGGGCTCGAAGATGGACTGCTCGATCACGCTGATCCGCGCGCGCTGCTGCTCGTCGGGGATGGCGGCGGGCAGGTCGCGGCGCAGCCAGTCGGCCTGGGCGAGCAGTGCGCAGATCGTCACGCGCAGGTCTTCGTGGACGGCGACGAACTCACGAGCCTGCGCGCCCGCGCCACCGGAGTGGATCACGAGCTGCCGGACCCCGTCGAGCAGCCCGGTGCCTCCACCCGCAGGATGCGGTGCTCCGCGATCTGCAGCCCCCGCACCTGGAGCACGTCGCTGAACCCGGACGGGTCGACCACGTCGACCTCCAGGAACAGGATGTCGGCGGTGCCGGGCAGCGGGTTCATGCCGCCGGCGCGTTCCTCACCACGCTGGGGATCTGGTGCACCGGCTGCTCATGGGTGCCACTCGACTGGCTCAACACCTTCGCCGCCAGTGTGGAGTTCATGGACCAGGTGGGTTGCCGGGCTCTCGTCCTGCATTCTCGCTTCGCTGTGCGGGTTGACGAGATCCGCGCAGCGGTGCCGAGCCGATGGCGGAGTTCCTGGCCGCCGGTGACGGATTCGAGGTGCCCGACTGGAACGACCCGTTCGGCTGTCCCGACATCGAGGCTTGGCGCTGCTCTTCGCCTCGGTCGGTGCCACGATTGTCATGCGAGGCCGCTCCGCCGCCGACATCCTGGACAGATCCGGACCGAGCGCGTCACTCACCTGTTCCTGCCGCCCACGGCTGCTACGGCCGGCTCGACCGGACCGGCAACGGGTACGGCCACGTGACTGTACGAGCGTGAGGATGCTGCTGATCAGTGCCGCCCCAGTCTCGCCGGAATGACTCGCGGAGGATGTGAGGCGGTTCGGTCCGTGCATCGCTTAGTCCTGGGGATAGCCGAGGACGGGCGCCTGCTCGGGCCGGGGGAGCAGCCCGGCCGCTGCGATCGCGGCCGGGCTGCTCGCAGGTGAATCAGGGTGACGACGGGCTCAGCGGTATGCCTGCACGTCCCACTCCCCGCCACCCATCGAGATGGTGTACGTGCCGGGGCCGTAGTCGAAGCGCCACTTCGTATCCGTCGCCGCCTTGATACGGACTCGGTACGGGGAGCCGATGTACACGGCCGCCACCTCCTGCCAGCCGAAGGCCGAGATCGTGTTCTGACCCGAACCGAGGATGGTGTCGTACGTCCCGTGACTGCAGGTGCCGTCCGCCAGGTGGATGACGCCGACCGCGACACTGCCCGTGTTCCTGATCGCGCCCGGCTTGGGCACGGCTGGGTTGAGGGGCCCCGCGCACCGCGTCGCCGCGGCCGGTGCCGCGGTCGGGCCGGTCGGGCCGGCCTGGGCCGACACGGTCGTGGCGAGCACCGTCGTGCCTGCCAGGACGAGAACGACGGCGAACTTGCCAAAACGCCGGTAGAGCATGGAAATCCTCCGATTGACTGCCTCTGGAGCGTCGAAAGGGCGATCGTCGAACGAGGACGGCACAACCGACCGCGTCGCCCGTTCGACGAAACCAGACCCGGTGCACCGCCGGTACCAGCAGCAACCGAAGCCGGACAGACCCGGACGATCCCGGACATCCTGGAACCAGCGCGACAGCCATCGAGCCCGCCGCCGAGAGCACGGGTCCGTCAGGCGGTCGTGTAGTAGCCGTCCTCGGTGATGCCGCGCAGTGGGCCGCTCGGGCACCACGCCTCGGAGACCTGGCCGGGCGGCACCCTCGGTGTACCAGGAGTCGCCGGAGTCCGGCTGCTACGTGTCCGCGCCGGTTGTGACGCGTGGACGCCCGTAACACTTCTTTAAGAGTCGTGCCGAAACGTCGGTCGGGGGGCGTGACGTCGGACCGCTCGAACCAGTCAGGTGGTTGTCACCGAGGTCATCAGGCAGTGGCCCCCGGTGCAACGATCGCGAAGGAGTGTGCCGATGGACATGCGACCAGAGAATCACCGGGTGGTCGACCGCGGAGATCGGCACCCGGCCTCGGGCAGCCGCGTCGGCCTCCACGATGTCCCGCCCGCAACGGCGGACGCCGACCCGGCACCGGTTCGGACACCGGTGGAGCTCGTCGGTGAGCTCAATCGGCTGCGCACGTGGGCAGGCCAACCGTCGTTGCGCAGACTGGAGAAGCTCTCCGGCGAGTCTCTCGGTGAAGGAGCCACCGAACTGCTGCCGTCCAGCACGACGAGCGAGGTACTCGCGGGCAAACGACTGCCGAGGCCACCGAGGCTGGCCTTCGTCGAGTCGTTCGTGACTGCCTGTCTGCGGGCACGCGGACTGGACGGTGACACGGTCGAGCAGGTGGTCGACCGCTGGCGTGCCGCATGGCGTGTCGTACAGGTCAAGCACACGACACCGCCGGAACCGTTTCTGCCGCAGGCGACGTCGCCCGAGCGACAGGCCGGCCCGCGACGCGCCCGGCTGGCCGCGGCCGTGTGCGCGGCCGTCTTCGCCACCGGAGTGGTGGTCGGTGTGGCCGGCACCCGGATGACCCACGACGACATCGGCCACCCGGTGACTCCGGCCACCGGCAGGACACGTGGCGCGGTGTGTCGACCGCTCGACCAGCCGCACGCTACCGGTGCGCTCATCATGGGCGCGCCGGGCACACCACCGACAGGCGAGGAATATCCGCGGGACTGGTGGGCCAATGTCCCCGACGTCGAGCTGGTCACCGATACCGACGGCTTCACTGCTGTGGTACCCCGTGGGTTTACCCTGCCGTGGCAGGCCATCGTCATCCGCAGCGCCATCACCCTGACCGCGGGCCACCATTACAGCCTCGACTTCGTCGCGACCGCGAACCGCCCGGTCGACATCCACGTCCGCGTGCAGGACAAGACGCCGCCGCGATATCAGCCGTCGCTCGTGGAAAGCGTTCCGGTCGGTATCACGCCATGCAGGCGGACCTACAACTTCACCGCAGGCGCCACCAGCGAGACGACCGGCGAGGTCACCTTTCAGCTAGGCGCTCAGGGGGCTTACACGATCATGGTCGAGGACCCGATACTCGTCGAGATCAAGTGAGCCTTTTTCGTGCGTCCAGTTGAGCGGGGGTTGATCATGTAGGTGGTTGATCGTCGTTCGTCAGCTCGTCGTCGCTTGCCGGTGTGAGTCCGG
>NZ_SOCP01000008.1 GCF_004364325.1 Actinophytocola oryzae
CGATTGCTGAGTTGTTGGCGTCGTTGTTTGGTGCGTTTTTCATTCCTGGTGTTGTGGCTGTGTTTCGTTTGGGTATTGGTGTGGCGTTGCGTCAGCTGATGATGCGGTTGGCGAGTTTCAGTTTCCGTGCGGTGGCGTTGCGGTTGGCGACGCGTGAGGGTTTGGCGCACCTGGGGGCGGCGGGTGTGCAGGCTGGTAGGCAGCTTGCGGTGGATGTGGCCAAGTACGCGGCGGCGGGTGCGGCGTTCATGGGCGGTCTGGACATCGCTATTGATGGTATCCAGAACACGATGCATACCGCGGGTGGTCAGCGGTTGCGGGAGGGTGTGGACTGGAACGCGTTCTTCATGTCGTCGGTCCTGGGTGCGTTGGGCGGCGCCTTCTGGGGTGTCGGCCGGTCGATCGGCCGCGGTGTGGACATCATGTCGCGTGATTTTCGTGCGGCGGTTGGCAACGAGGTCGGAGCGCTGGCGGGCCCGGAGATGCGTGGGCTGGTGGGTCGGTTGGCCGGTGGTTTCGCTGACCTGGGTTACACGGGGATGCAGATCGGTATCGGTGGTGCGGCGGCGAACCAGGCGATCAACGTAGCGCAGGAGCCGTTGGCTGGTGCGTTGTCGAGGTTGTTCCCGCCGAAGGACGGTGCGTCGGCGGAGAGTGGTGCGGCGATGCCGTTGGCCGCTGCGACGGACGGTGCGTTGAGCCTGATGAGCCGTGCGCAGGGCGCCAGGGTGTCGACGCCGAACCTGTCGGTGGGGGACCTGTCACTGGGGGATCTGTCCATAGGGGACCTGTCGATCGGAGGGATCGACGGAACCACTGACGGCAAAGCCGCTGGGGGTGCCACTGACACCAAGACGGCGGGCGGCGCGGTCACAGCCGGCAAGACCACGGATGGTGCCGTCACGGCGGGCAAGACCACAGATGGTGCCGTCACGGCCGGCTCCACGGATGGTGCCGTCACGGACGGCGAAACCACTGGCGGCAAGCCGGTCGACGTCGATACCGCAAGCGTCAGCGACAGCGCGACCGTTGTTGGTGACGACGTATCCATCGCCAGCGACAGCACCGGTCTCAGCGGCGCCACTCTGGTCAACGGCACCGCCGGAACGACAGCGCAGCCCACCTCGGTCGGTGTCGCCTTCACCCAGGCCGATGCCACACCGGCACTCGAAAGCACCCCAACGGCGACAACCAACCCAACGGGCGACACCGCCTCCACCACACCAAGTGCCCCGGCGACGACCCCGGGGGCCGCAGGCCCATCGGCCACGGCTCCGAGTATGGACACCTCACCCGGAGTAGCGGCCCCAGCGCCTGCCGACTACTTCGGCGAACAGGCGCCCAGCGGTCCGACCGGCATCACCCAACCCGGGGCGACCGCCACACCGGCCCCCGCCTCGGTTCCTGGCACAGGATCGGTTCCCGCCGCAGGCTCGGGTTCCGGCTCCGGTTCGCTTCCTGCCACCAGTTCGCTTCCTGCCACCGCATCGGGTTCTGCCACCACATCCGGTTCTGTCGGTGGGCCGGGTTCTGTCGGTGGATCGGGTTCTGTCGGTGGGCCGGGTTCTGTCGGTGGGCCGGGTTCTGTCGGTGGATCGGGTTCTGTCGGTGGGCCGGGTTCTGTCGGTGGGCCGGGCCCTGTCACCGGAGCCGGTTCTGCCGCCGGATCTGGGCCTACCGGAACCGGATTGAGTTCCGGGACCGCTCCTGCAGTCACCTCATCGGGGCCTTCTTCGGCGGCGGCGGTCGGCGCCTCGGCGCCTGCCACTCCGCAGAACCCCACCACGCAGAACCCCATCTCCTCGGGCGGGACGCCGCGCTCCGGTCCTCCGGCCACCTCTTCCGGCGATGCCGCGCCGACGTCCGGACAGTCACCACAGTCACCACAGACACCGTCGCCCGCTGCGGCTCGGATGCCGGGCAGGCCCGGCGATGCCACCAACCCGTCCGCGGACTCCGCGCCCGCCGCCGCCCGGTCCTCGGCACAGCCACCCACCCCGCCCTCCTCACCACCTCAGAACGCGGGCCAGCCAAGCCGGCAGACGGACACGCTGCCGGTGTCGCAGCCCGACGCCACCGGGAACGGCACACCCAGGACACATTCCGACACCGCCGACACGCCAAGCCACCGCGACCACCGCGACCACCGTGACGGTCACCAGAATCCGGGACAGCAGGACGGCCCACTCCTCGCACCATCCGTGGACCTGGTCAGCGACGGGGGCACCCCAGCGCCGATCGGACCCGCACCTGGGCACGCCGCCGCACGGACGACCCGGCCGGTGGCCGTGCCCGTCGCGGCCGGGGTGTTCCTCGCGGGACCGCTCGATGCCCACCTTGTCGGGCCAGTCTCACGGATCCAGGCCAAACCGGGCATCTTCTCCGTCATCTTCCGGGCGGCGGAGCACGGGGGAACAGCCGTGACGGTGCAGGACATCGCGACCGCGGCACGGGCCAACGGCTGGAACGGGCGGGACCCCGTCGAGCTGGTCGCCTGCGACACCGGGGACCTCGCCGCGCTCACCGACGCCGTCGGCGCCGAACTCGGGGTGCCCATCGACTTCTACGCCGGCCTCGTCTGGCTCGGGCCCGGCACGGTCGCCGGCGGCGTCACGGGCGGCGAGCTGGTCTGGACCGACGGCCGGCCGTCGATCGTCAGCGGGGGGCGGTGGTCACGACGGGCACCGGAGGACGGCACCGTGTCGCCGTCGCCGGTGGACCGGGACACGCACACCCCCGCGACCGATCTCGGGCTGGCCGAACCCGTGCACCTGGCCCCGCCGCCGCCCCGGGCGATCGTCCCGCCGCCGAACCCCGCCGCGGAAACCCTGGCACACCAGGCGAGGGTCACGCGGCCGACACTGGTCGACGTCCCGGGGCTCACCCCGGACTTCGCCGCCGTGCGCACCATGATCACCAACCTGCTGGCTCAGCGCCTCCGCAGGCACGCGCCGCCCGCCGACTGGGTCAGGACGCAGTTCCCCGACGAGAACTTCGGCGACTTCGGCGACACGCTCGACGGGCTGACCGCGCAGACGCCCCACTTCGACATCGAGGTCAGCGTCGTCGGGATCGGCGTGCCGTCGCACGAGACCGCGTCTCTCGGCGACCGGTCGAGCGCACACGAGTCGGCGCCGGACCTGACCTCGGCCGTCGACGCCGCGGAGCGGTCGCCCGCCAGGGCGAACTTCCTGACCGTGCCGGTCGGCCCGGTCGGCGACGTCCACTTCGAACCGTTCGGCGTCGGTTCGGAGATGCGCGGCAGCCAGTCCGTGACGTCGGAGTCGCGGCGCTCGGCCGAGCTGACCGCCGACCAGCGCCCCACCGTCAACTCCCAGCACGACGTGCAGTACCGCGCCGTCATCACCCCGAGGCACTCGAGCATCCTGCGCAGGCACCACAGCGACGTCCCGGTCACGGCCGACGTGGTCGTCCCCGGGCTTACCCTCGCCTGGCACGGCGCGACGGCCGCGGTCCCGACCACGCACCGGCGGCGGCGGTCCTCGGCGCTGTCGTTCGACTCGTCGAGGAACACGAACGCCGTCAACAGGGCGCGGGACTGGGCGGCCCTCGACGAGGTGCGCAAGGCGATCAAGCACGTCGAGTTCCCCGGCATCGGCAGGGCGGCGACGCAGCTGCGGAACAAGCTGCAGCTGGACGAGAAGGCGTGGGAGGAGTCCGGGCTCGGCGAGTGGTTCGACGACCTCGCCGCGGAGCACGGCGGCGACGTCGTCACCTACCGCCTCGCCAGGAAGACGTTCCAGTACCGCGGCCGCCCCCACGAGGTCATCGTCGGTCGCGTCGAACACCCGTCGGCGAGCCAGCGCCTCGGTCGCCCCCGCACGCCGTCGCACGTGACGAGCGGCACCGCGGAGATCAGCCACAAGCGCAGCGTCAGCGGCTCCACGACGCGGTCCGCGGGGTCGTCCCAGGCCTGGGGCGGCGAGTTCTCCGTGACGTTCGGCCAGCGGATCGCCACCGCCCTCGGTTTCGGGCTCTCGGTGAGCGGGTCCTACGGCCGCACCGCCGAGTCGGAGTCGTCGCACAGCGCGGGGGTGCACCACGAGCAGCAGACCCGGTCCACCGGCGAGGTCGACGACATCCCCGGCGAGATCCACCTCCAGATCTCGGTCGCCGAGCCGGACCAGGCGGCCGCCAAGGACAGCTTCCGCTACCAGTTCATCAGGCACCCCGAGTCCGCGACGTCGTTCGTCGCGGACCTCCCGGTCCGGGTCGTCGCCGCCCTGCCGGGCGAGATGGACTCCGACCCCGAGTCGGGCTCCGGCGCGAGCACCGGCGGCCGAGGCCCGTCCGGCATGCGGGTCGAGGAAGTGCCGCACAACGTGTGGGGACAGTGGCGGCTCACTCCCGCGACCGAGCAGTACTTCGTGGACCGGTTGGTCCGCAGCCTGGTCGTCAAGGGCGCCGTCCGGACCGCCGACATCCACGACGTCGAACAGCGGCTGCGGGAGTTCCTGCGGGACAACGCGAAGGCACTGCACGGCGGCGACAGGCTGCGGTTCTCGCTGTCTGGCGAGCGGGACCTGTTCCTGTCCGGCACGATGGTGGCCGACCAGGGCAAGTACGTCACGGGCGCGCCGAACAAGCAGCTCAGCGGTCTGCTGGCGGTCAGCGAGAGCAGGCGCACCAGCGTCGTCGGCAAGCGGTCCAGGTCGGCGGGGTTCTCCGCGAGCGGCGACGCGGGCGTGGCGAGCCTGTCGGGCAGCGCCGAGGCATCGGCCAACAGGTCACGCGAGAGTTCCGTGTCGAGGAACGTCGGGCACGAGAACCAGTTCGAGACCGAGGGCGGGAGCCACCTCTACCGCTACCCGATGAAGCTGGACGCGCGGCTCGGCCTCGGCTTCGACGACCTCGAGCCGCCGTTCGAGTGGCGCGGCGAGAAGCTCGACCCGGCCTCGGAGGCCCCGGCCGAGCCCGCCTACCAGCCGGGGTTGGCGGGCAGGGTGCAGATCGCCGTACCGGAGCGCCGGGGCATCGGGGTCGACCTCGGGCCCGCGTCGACGATGGTGGAGACCGGGTGGCTCCCCGCGAGCCAACCGACCACACCGATGCGGGAGGGCAGGCTGCCCGCCGAGTACGAGATCGACTCGCTGAAGCCGATCGACTCGCTCGCCTCCACGGCGACGCGGATGCTCGTGCTACCGGCCGCGACGGGGACCCGGAGCAGGATGGTCGACATCGGGAAGCGGGTGTTCCTCGGCAGGGCCTCGGCGCCGCTGGGCGGCGGCAACCCCGGCGACCGCGGCCGGGAGTCCTCACGGATGGCGCTCGACACGTGGTCGAGCTGGCCGTCGCGCCAGGCGAGGTTCGGGCTGGCCGGCACGGTGTCCGACCGGTTGTGGCTGGAGAGCCACAACGACGGTGGTATCGCGAAGATCGGTGGCCGCGACCTGTTCGGCAGCGTGGGACTGACGACGGTGCTCGGCAACGCGCGCATCGTCGACCGCGACGACGCGCACACCTTCCCGAGCACCACCCGCACCACCATCGAGCTGGACCGGCCGGAGGAGAGGTCGAAGGGCGTCACGCTGACCCACTCGGTCTCCGCGCCGCTCGGCCCGGTGACCGGTGGTGTGGAGGCCACCGTCGGCGTGCGCCGCGACCACTCCGTCGGCGAGAAGGACAACGACGAGGTGACCACGACCCACAGCAGGGTCGAACGCGGCTACCTCGTGGAGTTCGACGTCCGCCACCAGCTCGACACCTCGGTGCACGGGAGCGACACCGGTCCGCTCGGCGGCGAACACCCCGGTGCGGAGACCAGGGAGACCCGGTACCGGGAGGTGCCGCAGGCGGTGAAGGTCTGGGTCACCGCGAGCGACCTGCCCACCATCGGCGAGCTGACCGCGCACGACGTCGACCGCAACCTGCACCCCGACGACCGGCGGGCCTACGAGGCCGTCCGCGCGGGCACGCCTCTGCCCGCGCCGCCCGACGCGACCACGCCGCCGACCGGTGCCGGCCACGGCGTCGGCGGGGTCGACCCCGGCACACCCGACACGGTGCGTGACCTGGTGCGCCTGATCGAGGAGCGGCTGCGCGACTTCGTCTCGAAGTACATCCCCCACCCGAAGACGGCCGCGAAGTACACCAGGCTCAACGACACCGAGATGCTCGGGGACCTCGCGACGCGGCTCGCGCTGAACTTCGACATCGAGATGACCGACATGCTCAACGGCGGTCTCGTCGCGCTCGCCAACCGACCGGTCGACTCCGGCAAGCTGGAGGAGCTGGTCATCGTGTCGGCGCGGCTACTCGACGATGCCCAGTACCGAGGCAGGGACCGGGAGTACAGCTTCAGGTCCGAGCTGAGGACCTCGACGACGAAGACCGCGAGCAGCTCGACGGCACTGAGCGGCGGGGTCACCGGCTCCGGGTCGAAGTCCATCCCCATCCCGAAGTTCTTCGGCTCGGAGATGATCAGCGAGGCCGTCGCGCCGCAGGCGGGCCTCGAAGGCGAGCGCTCCTCGGGACGGCAGCGTGAGACGGTCACCGGGCCGACCACGATCTACGAGTGGAAGGGCGAGGCCGAACGGCACGGGTTCGGCATCGAGGTCACGGTGCAGGTGCACCCGTACATGCGGTCGGGCGCCTACCGCAGGAACGTCCCCGGCCTGCGGACGGACCCGCTCACCGGCTGGTTCACCGGCACCCCGTTCACGCTGCCGGAAGCGGTCCGCACCACGGTCGGCTCGATCTTCCGCGCGACGGGCCGACCGCTCGACGAGGTGGACAACTCGTGGCGGGAGTCCCGGAAGCTGGACGGTGCCGAACCGGGTGTGCCGAAGGACGCGACGATACGGGCGTGGCCCTTCGACGCGCCCAAGCTCCAGGAAGCACTGATCGGGCTGGCCCACGGCCTGAGCGCGCGCCGCGCCTACCACCTGCTGGTGGCCACCCGCGCGAGCTGGCTCAGCCAGCACTTCGACGGACCGCTGTCGGCGGCCGGTTACACCGTCCAGGTCGGCAGCAGGTCGATCTCGAGCGTCAACGTCAGCTTCGACCTCGGTCGCCGGGTGATCGTCCGCCAGATCACCGGCGCAACGCTCACCCACCTCTCGACGACCGCGGACGAGACCACCACGAGCGTCGAGAAGAGCGGCACGCTCTCGGCGAGCGCGGTGGCCGACCCCGCCGCGAGCGTGCTCGGCATCCCCGGCTACGAGCGCGAGTTCGGCAGCGAGCGTGCCACCTCCCCCGGCGGTCCCAGGACGACCGAACGCAGGACCGACCGGGTGTTCCTGGTCCAGGCCGAACTGCGGCCGAGGCTGACCGTCCAGCACCGCGACGGAACGACGACCACGCCCTACGAGTGGCACCCGAAGGAGGCTGGTGACCCGCCGAAGGCCTGGCTGCGGGTCGACGAGGCCGGCCTCGCCGCTCTCGGCCTGCCCGTGCCCAAGCCGGCGCCCACGATCACCGTCCCCTCGGCGTCGCCGAGCCGGCCGGGCGCACCGCGGTCGGGCTCCGCGCACCGCGGCAGACGGGGGTCGCTCACCCCCTCGGCGCGGCCGCCGGTGTCCCCGTCGACGTTGTCCCCGTCGCTGTCCCCGACGCTGGCCCCGCCGCAGTCGGCGATGGCCCCGGTGCGGCCACGAGCACAGACACCCGGTCCCGCGCGACAGTCGACCGCCCCGGCGGCGACCGCGATCAGGCCCGCACGGTCCTCGCCGGGCCTCGCGACGGCCGGGCCCGCGTCGCCGGCTGGTGCTGCGGCAGCGGGTGTGGCGGCGGGCGTGCCGGCACGGGCGGCGGCCACGTCTGATGTGTTCACCCCGGTGCGGATTCCCGTCGGTGTCTTCCTGCGTGGCAACGAGAGCGACGAGTTCGCCGCCGCCGTGGCGTTGCTGCCCCGGCGGCCGGGGGAGGTCGGCATCGTGTTCCGGAACGGGACGCACGGCGGCCCGCGCCCGACCGGACCGGAGATGTTGGACGCCGCGAAGTCCGCCGGGTGGAACGGGAAGGACGCGATCCGGCTCTACGTGTGCGAACCCGGCAACCTCGCCTCGCTCGCCGACCGCCTGGCCAAGGAGACCGGTGTCACGGTGTTCCGGCCGATCGACCTGGCCTGGATCGGGATGGACGGCCCCGGCCCGGCGGTGCGGATCGGTCCGGCGGCCACGACCGACGACGGGCGGCTCGTCGTGCCGATGCGCCCGTCGGCCGACGTGGACGCGACCGGCGCCGGCTGGGCGACACACACCCCGGACGGCCAGCCGCCCACCCCGTCGACCTACACGACCGAGGTGCCACCGACCGCTCCAGCCCGGTTGGGGTTGAGCAACCCGGAACACCTCGGCCCGGACGCCCCGGGCCCGCGCGCCGTGGACACCACCGGCCGCCACGGGGACGCGTTGGCGCGCGTGGCCGGCCGAGGCGGCGACGGGCTGCGCACGGTCGCCGGACCGGACGGTGAGCTTGTCGCCGCGCCGTGGGCGGGCGGTGCGCCACCCCTGTTCATCCTGACCGAGGTCGAGAACGGCGCGTTCACCGTCGGCGGCGCGTCGATGACCCCGGACGAGCTGGCACAGTGGATCGTCGACTCCGGACAGGTACCGGACGGCGACCCCCGGCCGGGCAACGTCGTGTTCACCCAGGACCTCGACGGCGACCCCGGTACGGCCGAGGAGCTGACGCGGGCACTCGTCGACCGCCTCGGCGCGTTGACCGGCGGGACCTGGCCGGGCCTGCACCAGGTCGGCGAGCACGCCCCGCTCGTGTCGGACGGGACACCGGACGGGCCGGTCACCTTCGCGACGTCGGGTGAACCGTTCGAGGCGCACTTCCCGCTCGGGATCGACGACGTGGTCGTCATGGCCGGCGGGTTCGTGGTGGCGTTCCCGGCCGACGAGCGAGCCTGGCAGGAGCTGGACGCGTTCGTGTCGGACGGCTCGGCGGGGCTGACGGGTACCGCCGGGCTGGAGGGCGTCGGGGACCGGATCGTCGTGCTGTTCGACGGAGCAGGGGAGACGGCACGGGTCGCGCTGCCCTCCGGCCGGACCGTGGAGCTGAGTGGACGCGAGGCCGGGGAGATCCTGCTGCAGGCCGCGCTGATGCGGGAGACCCTGGCCGACCGGAAACGTTCGCTGGTCGTGGTCACGCGAGGTGCCGGCAGCGCGGCCGGGGGTCTCGGCGCCGGGGTGCGTGCGGCGTTGCGTGCGGAGGGCTTCGACAACGACGTGTACGCCGGGCACGCGTCCGTCGAGTCGGGCACCCTGCGCCTGGCGGACGGCGCCCGCGTCGAGCCCGTGCTCGCCGCGCCTGGCGACGCACGCGGCCAGGACCACGACGTGCCCGCCGCGCGAGGGCCCGGTGAGGGCATCGCGGGGGACTACCACCGCGTGATGGACGGGGTCGCGGGCCTCACACTGTCCACAGTGGAGCTGGCGAGCTGGGCGGCCGAGCTTGGCGAGCTCGCCGGGACCGGCGTGGTGGAGCGGCGGGACCTGCCGGCGGGCGTCGGTGACCAGCTGTCGGTGATCGGCCGTGGCCTGGCCACGCTCACCGACCCCGGTGCGCGGGAACAGCTGCGTGGTCTCGTCAACGACGCCGTGCTGATCGCCTCGCACGTGCCGACCCGGCCCAGCGGGCGCACCAGGGCCGAATGGCAGTCGATCCAGCCGATCACGCCGGACCGGCTCGTGCAGGTCCTGGACGACATCGCGAGCTACCTGGAGCGCGGCGCGAACCCGTTCACGGCGCCGAGGTCCATGGTCCGCGGCATCGACTTCCCCGTCGACGCGCCGCTCCCGGTGCGGCTGGCCGTGCTCGGCCTGGTCAACCTCAGCCAGCGCGGCCGCTCGGACCTGCTCGACGCACCGCTGTTCCCGGCGCTCCTGGCGAACCCCGCCGCACTGGTGGAGTCGATGTACGCGGTGAGCGGGCACGAGGAGCAGCGGTTCATCACCACCTGCAAGCCGACCGTCATCGATGTCGCGCTGCGCGCGAGGGTTCCCTCGGTGGCCGCGTTGCTGACCATCGGCCACCGCGCGGCGAGCTGGTTCGAGCACAGCCTGCAGCGGACCCCACCCACCGCGCGTGCCGTGCGTGACCGTCCGTTGGGCCGCACCTACGAGCAGGTGCTCCAGGACCGGGTGGCCCGGACGAGGTCGACGATGGACGGCCTGACCGCGCGGGCACTCGAGCTGGCCGCCTCCGGTCGGCAGGACCCCGCTGCCTGGCGTGCCATCACCGACCAGTGGGCGCGGTCCATGCAGAAGCTCGGGACCACCGACCTCAACCAGCCGCCCGTGGCCGTGCTGACCCCGAGAGTCGTGCGTGGCAGCTCGTTGGGCAGCGAGCTGCTGGCGCCCCAGCTGCACCTCGACCGGCCAGGTCGCAGGAAGCACGGCGGCACGGAGCTGTACTCGGCGTCCCTGCGGGACGAACTCGCCGCGGAGCCGGACGGCAGGCCGTTCGGCTCCGCGGACCGGGAGACGCTGCACCAGCCGCCCGTGCCGCTCGCCGACCGGCTCGACACGGCGCGGGCACGCGAGGAGTTCTGGGCCCGCATGGCGTCGGGTGCCGGTGACCGGCTGCGCATGCCCGGCCATGTCGTGTACGCGCAGGCGATCAGGGTCGAGGGGCGGCCGGTGTTCTCGGTCAACGACCCGGGGAACGGCCGCCGCTCGCTGCTGACCCCGGACGAGTTCGTGGCGTGGGCGAGGAAGAACAAGGTCGGCGGGGCACCGTCGCTGTTCGGCGAGCCCGACACCGCCCCGGCCGGGGGAAGTACCACCTTCGACCCCCGGCCGGGACGGCCGGGCACAGAGCCGATGCACGCCGTGGACCGAGGCGGGCAGCCGATGGCCTTGCGGCCTGCCGTGACCGAGAGCGGCCGGGTCCTCCTGTCGCAGGTGGACAGTGCGGTGAGTGTCGCGATCGCACCGGCGCCACCGGGTGGCCGGCCGGCGTCCGATGCATCGCTGGACGCCATGGCGGCGTGGGCTTACGAACGGCTACACGCGGTCGGTGGTGGGCGGCGTGAGGGGTTACTGGCTGCCGCCGAGCAGATCGTGGTCCGGTATCAGGGGCTGCCGCACTCGCGGCAGTTGGTCGGTGATCTCACGGCGGTGGTCGCCCTTCAGTTGTGGGAGCGTGGTTTTCCCGCGGCGGAGTCGTCGGCCCGGGAGCTGGCGGGCAGGTTCGGGACTTTCGCCGAGGACGGGCCGCCGGCGTCCAAGCGGCCGCGGCTCGACAACGGGGCCGACGTCCTGCCGCCGATTCGGCAGGTCTTCCCGCAGTTCGACGTCATGTTGCCGCCGCTGCGCGCCGGGGCGGGGGCGGAGTTCGACGGCGTGCTGCCGTCGATCAGTGCCCTCCTGCCGGGGCCGCACCCGGCGATGCCGCCGCAACGGCCGCAAGCGGCGGAGCCGGCTGCCGACGATGTCGCGCCGACCGCGCGCGCCAACACCATCCCGCCGGCACCGCCGCTCCCGGAGCTGGTCTCGTTCGAACCGCGCTTCGACGGCGACTCGCTGAAGTTGTACCTGGGGCTGACGAGCAGGGGTATGCCGGCGGGTGGGCTGCCGGCGGGGGTGCGGCCGAACCTCGCCATCGAGGGGGTCTCGTTCGCCAGGAACGGCGCCGGCGTCTTCATCGACCCGGTCGGCCGTGAGTGGGTGCGGGCGTGGGTCGTCGCGATGGGCAGGAAGGTCGACTGGTCGAAGAAGCGGTACTACGCCTCTTCCAAGGTGGCGGAGCTGTCCGGTGACCTGGTGAGCCAGAGACAGGTGAGCACGTGGTGGAACGAGGCCGGTCTCACGACCGACGTGCGGGCCGCTTTCACGGTACCGATGCGCCCGCTGCCCGCCGCGGTGCGGGACTTCCGGCTCAGGTTCGACGGCGACTCGCTGAAGCTGTTCCTGTCGGACGACCCTCTGCCCGAGGGTCTGCCGGAGGACACGCAGAAGAACTACGGCACGCCCCCTGGCATGAGCTTCGCCCAGTCGGCCCGGGGCGTGTTCGTCGACCCGGAGGCCAAACACTGGGTGCGGACCTGGGCGCAGGGCCTCGTGGCCGCGGGCCGGGACGGAGAAAGGGTCGCCAGGTCGACCGGCTTCGTGAGCAAGTCCGTGGTGAACCAGTGGGCGTCCGAAGCCCCGCCCACCGTCTCGGGAACCAGTTCGTCGCGGTCGTCCAGCCCGGCGATGCGGTCGGAGGCGTCGGAGTTCGGCGACGGCGGCGTCGCCACGCCACCGTCCGTGCTCGACGACGAGACCTGGCGACACTCGGACGCCTCCACCGCCGAGTGGTTCGCCCCGGCCGACGAACCGTTGCGGCCGGCGGACTGGGAAGGACTGCGCGCCGGCGCCGAGGTCCGGACCGTGGACACCGAACTGGCCGACCCGCTCCTCACGGGCACCGCGCGCCCCGGGCGGCTGCCGAGGTTGCGACACCTGATCCGGTACGACGTCCGGCGGATGGAGGTGACGCCGGGCCGGTTCGTGCGGGAGTACACCGTCCGGTTGCGGCTGGACGGCTCACGGGTGTCGGCCACCGACCGGGTCGCGGTCGAGCTGGACGTCAAGGCCGGCCTCGACGCGATGGTGAACAGAGGTTTCCGGCTGCCGGACGGTGACCAGCTGCACATGCGGGTGGACTTCGTCGGCCGCGGCGAACCCGCGCACGCGGACATCACCCTGCTGCCCGCCGACGATCCGCGCAGGACCGACCAGACGCGGTGGTCGCTGCGGGACCCGGGCAGGCGTCTCGCCCACGAGATCCCGCACTTCGCGGGATTGGTCGACGAGTACGTCCAGGGCACACGCGTGTTCCTGGCGAACGAGAACCGCGGCCGCGTGGTCGACGACGACGGACCGATGGGACGGCTGATCTCCTCGGCCTCGACGATCAAGCCACGACACGCCTGGGCGATCGAACGCACGATGGTCAGCCAGCTCGGCGATGTGCGGGGGTGGCACCCGGTGGCCGCACCGACGGCGCTCCCGGACCTCACCGGGAACGACCGCGCCGGGTCGGCGAGCGACGACTTCGTCCCGGTGTCCGATGTCCCTTACGCGCAACGGCTGGCCACGTTGCTGGAGGGCGGCGACACCCCGGTCGACTTCCGGGAGGTCCTGACGATCCTGCGCCAGTCCAACGCCCGCCGCGACGGCGAGCAGCTGCGTGACGCCTACGAACAGTCGCAGGGGCACAGCCTCGCCGATGCACTGACGGCGGCCCAGGAGGCGGGCAGGCTGACCGAGACCCAGGTCGACCGCGTCAACGAGGAGACAGGGCACATCCCGCCACGAAGCCTCGACGGCGCGGACTTCCCGCCGCCGCCCCGCACGGGCGGACTTCCCGGCACGCGGCCTGCGGACACCGTGGCTGTGCAGTCCTTCGCCGACGTGTTGCGGGACTGGATGGACGCGGGTGCCGAGCGGGACGCGCTCGAACTGCTGCGCACGCTCGACCGGGAGCCGCGGCGGGTGTGGGCGGTCGAGGACGCCTACCGGCTGCTGACGACCGATCAGCACGGTGTGGGGCGGTCGCTCGGCGAGGACCTCGCCGCGGCGCTGCCCGGTGAGCGCGAGTACGTCGAGCACCTGTTCGCCCAGCCGATCCCCGACGAGGGCGTCCGGCAGGAGTGGACGGACCCGTCGCCGGTCGAGTGGGACGCGGCCCTGGAGTGGTTCCAGGCCGTCAGCCGGATGACCTTCGACTACCGGTTCGGTCAGGTGCCGGTTCCACACGGTTTCGCGTCGGACCACTGCTACATGCGAGCACACCTGGTGGCGCTGAAGCTGATCCAGCTGGGCACGCAGCCGAGGAAGATCTTCATCGGCAGCAACGAGCCGCCGCTGAGCACGAGCTGGAACCTGCCTGACACGACGCGGATCGACCTCCCGTTCGCCTACCACGTCGCGTCGATGGTGTTCGTGCAGCGGGAGGGCGGTCCCGAATGGATGGTGTTCGATCCCACGCTGAGCGACCGTCCGCTGACCGAGGACGAGTGGATCGGCATGCTCGGTTCGTCGCCGGTGCGGCAGCGGATCGTCGGCCCGATCGACTCCGTGCTGGACGCGCTCAGGATCGTGAGCGCCGTTCCCGGCGCCGTGCGGGACGGTGTCCTGCGCGAGAAGACCGTGGTCGTCACGTCGCCGCGAGCACTGGAGCTGACCACCACCAACCTGCTTCCGCGCGGACCCGGCCAACCCGCGCTGGCCGCCGGTGTCGGTTCGGTCCGAACGCTCGACGAACAGTACGGGCGACAGGTGGATGCGGGACTGGCACACGACTCGGCTGTCCTGTGGCTGCAGGAGGTCGGCGGGGAGATCTTCCGGTTGATCAGCGGTTTCCTCGACGGTCTCCGGCGTGAGGCTCTGCCGCTCGTCGAGCGTGACGTCGTCGAGCTCGTGCGCGAGGCCGTCGCGGTGTCGGTGGGCATCGAGAGGGTCGGCGACATGCTGGAGTACAGCCCCACCCTGGAAGCCTTGCTGCGCGACACCCTGCCGAACCGGTTCGCCGATCTCGGCCGCGAGGACCTGTCGGACGCCAGCTCCGACGACTCGGACTTCGTCGGTCTGCCGCCCACTACCGACGGTTCAGCCCCCGGTGGGGAGGTGCCGCTGGCTTCGCTGACGGCGTGGGTCGGCGGCGCGGTGGCGCGGCTGACCGGAGGCTGGGTGACCGAGGTCGACCCAGCGCTGGTGCAACAGATCCACGTCAGCCTCGGGGAGAACGCCGCGCACCACGACGTGGCCGGACTGGTCGACGTGATCGCGCGGACCGCCCTTCCGCACGCGGCAGCGGCGGTGGGTTATTCGTGGTCCACGGGCCTCTCGTTCGCCCGGGATGCCCAGGCCGGGTTGGCGGATCCCGTGACGCAGCGGTGGCTGGTGGGGAAGTTCGGCAGGTTCGACACCGAAGGGCGGATGTTCACCGCGTCACGGCTGGCCGAGCTGATCGGTCTGCCTGGCGTGGTGTCGGCTGCCGACGTGTCCCGCTGGTGGACGGAGGTCGGTGTCTCGCCGGATCTCCAGGAGCGGTTCGAGGCGGCCGCCGCACTGACCCATGACTTCCTCTCCTGGCAGCCACGACAACCTGGTGAGAAGTTGGACCAACTGTTCCCCTCCGACACGACGCGGTCCAGACGCAGTCTGTGGACGACGTCCTGGCTCGTCGTGCAGGCGTTGCGGACCGACGCGACGACCGGGGAGCCGCTCCTGACCGCCGAGATCGGCAGGTACCTCGGTCTCAACGAGAACACCGTCTCGAAGCGGTTGTCCGCACTCGGACTCGGCGTCGCGGTGCGGAGGAGGATCGCCGGGTCGATGCGCACGCCCCATCCGGATTTCCTGGCATACCGGCCCTCGCCCGAGCACCCCACGGTGGAGTCGTTCGCCAGCTCGCGGAACTTCGGCATCGACCTGACCCGCGACATCAACGGTCACGTCGTCGACCCGGAGGCTCGGTACTGGGTCACGTCGTGGCAACAGGCGGCGAACGTCGCCGGTCCGCCGACACGTCGCGTGGACAAGCGGCCGAGGCCGACGGGTCCTCCCGCGCCGCCGGTCTCGACCTCGTCCGCGCCGCCGGGCCGTCCGTCGTTCGGGGACGTGGTGTCCGCCGCCGTGCGGTTGTCCGGTGCTCGGGTGACGGCACTGGATCCCGTGATGATCGAGGAGGCCAGTGCGACGCTCTGGGAGGTGACCCAGGGATTGGTTCGGGGCGCGGCCGCCGAGCTGATCGCGTCGACGATCCTCGCCGACCTGGGTGTGCCGGTGGTGCGGCAGGGTGGCGGCCCTGCCGGCGGGGCACCGGCCCGCTTCGCCGACACCCGGTTCTGGGCCGCTGTCTCGACCTGGGTCGGCTCGGTGCGGGACGGGGCCGTGTCCGTGCCGGAGGCGTGGTTGTGGCCGCCTGCCCGTGATGCCGCGGCGTGGGTCGCGGAGTCGGCGCGGCTTTCCGAAGGCCGGTTGGCCGGTGTGGAGCCTGCGGTGCGTGCGGAGCTGCTGGCGGACGCGGCGTCGATCGTCACGCGCCAGCACCGGACGCCGTTGGTGATCGAGGGCCGTGGCGGGGTGGGAGCGGCGTGGCTGCGACCGTTGATCGACGACGTGGAGACACTGGTCGCGCACCAGCTGCTCGACAGCGGTCCCTTCGCGGCCGCGGCGCTCTCGTCGAGGTTGGCCGACGCGCTGGGCACCCGGCGACCCGCGGACGCGTCGGCGGCCGAGCCGCTCGACGTGACCGGTCAGCGGCAGCAGGCCGGCGAGTCGTCCGTGCCGACAGGTCCACCCCTGGATCCGCGGCGGATCGAGCAGGAGGCCGCGGACGCACGTGACCGGGTCGCGGTGGCGCTCGGGCAGGCCCGGATGGCGCAACGGCACACGGCGACCGAGCTGGAGCTGCTCGCCAGGTCGGTGCGGGAGGCCTACGGCGCGGTCGTCGGCACCGGAGAGGCGCTGGAGCTGGCCTCACAGCGGTTCGAGGACGCCGAGAAGTACTGGTCCGCCCTGCGCGAGCCGGACAAGTTCGGCAAGGAGGCCGGCACGGACCTGGACGCGGCCGACGCCGTCGTGGAAGCGACGGGCGCCGACCTCATCGCGGCGCAGTCCTCCTACACGGCGGCGCGGACCGCCTACGACAGGGCCGTCGAGGCCGAGTCCCGCGCGACGCGGGCGCTCGCCACGGCCACGGCCGCCACCGAGCAGATCGCGGCGCACCTGGCGACCGCGAACACCGCCACCGCCGCGGTGGCGGGCGCGGGCACGCGGGCCGGCGAGCACCGTGACACCGTGCTGGCCGCCGAGAACGCCGCGAACCTGCGCCGGGACGAGGCCAGGAGTGCCGTCGACACCGCCAAGCAGGCCAGGGAGGACGCGAAGGAGGCCGCCAGGCAGGGTGGTATCGAACGGGGACTCGCCCAGCTGTCGGTCCTGCCGCCCGGCGCCGAGGTGCGGATCGAGACCCTCGGCCCGCTCGACGCGCTCGCCGCCGCGGTCGCCGACCTGACCGGCCTGCCCGAGGACTCGGTCGCCGCACAGCTCGCCGGCCTCGGCCCCGAAGGGCTCGCGCAGGCGGTCAACAGCGGCAGCCTGCAGGTCACCACACCGAACGGCCCCGTCGACATCGCGGTCACCGCGGACCTGCACCGGCCCGCGGACACCACGACCGCGCCACCGCACGGGCGACCCACCGCGAGCGCGCGGGCGACATCGCGCGAGGTCAGCGTCCCACGCGCGTCGACGACGTCGAGCAGCCTGCCCCTGCGCATCCCCCTGCTGTTCGTCACGCCGCTCGACGCCCTCAGCCTGCTGGGCCGGCCGATGGTCTTCGCCGGCGGGATGACCAGGCGGACACAGAGGTTCGAGTCGGCCACGGTCTCCGGGGCGAGGACCACCACCTACCGGTCGATCGTGCCGGCCACGATGGTCCTCACCGCGAGCCGTCCCGGCCTGGAGCCGCTGGTGGCGCCCGTCGAGGCCGGTCTGCGCCTGCCGGGGATCACCCGCACCGGCGTCGCGATGCCGAACCCCGTGCCGGTGGAGGCGTTCCCGCTGCTGCGGTCGGGCGTGGTCACCGTCCCGCCGTCGTTCGAGCCAACGCTGGGTCGTTCGGAGCCCGTCACCAGCGCACTCCGGACCGTGCTCCTCACCCATGACGAGAACCCGGTGCGGGTCACCGTGGACGGCGAGGCGACGACGATCACGCCGACCGCCCAACCCTCGATCACCCTGTTCGGCACCACCGAGGTCGAGCACGCGCACTTCGCGGGCCACGGCTCCGCCTGGTCGACCGCGCGCGGCAGCGACGCGTCGTTCGGTGCCGGCTTCTTCGCCGGCACGAAGCGGTGGTTCGCCGGCCTGTTCAGCGACTTCGGCTCCTGGGCGACCGAGGCGGCCACCCTGGCCACCGAGCGGTCGACGGGGCACGGCTTCTGGGACACCGAGCTGGTGTACCGGGTGGAGCGGCCGGCGCGGCTCGGCGGCGCCACCGGCGTGCACGACACCGTGCGGAGCACCGTCACGCTGACCGTGGCGGACGCCCGCAGGCTCGGCCTGCCGCTGCCGGCACACCTGACCGGCAGCCAGGACGTCAACCCCAACAACCCGAAGGTGTACTGGTTCGGCAAGGACGCCATCCGGTCGGTCGACACCAACAAGGTCGTGCCCGTGCTGTCGTACGGACTCGGCCGTGCGGGCGCGGCGGCCGTGGCCGCCAAGTTCGGCACACCGGACAGCGCGCGGGACGCCATGTACAACGCCATACACGGCACCGAGGCGGTCACCTGGCAGGAAGGCGGCCGCACGCACCACCTCGAGTTCCACGCGGAGCTGTCCGCGCCGGCCACGACGGTGCCGTCGAGCCTGACCGAGATGGGTGCCGAGGACCGCGCCGCCGACCAGTTCCGCCGCACGCTCGACCCCAGGCGGGGCGCGCGCGCCGGGGCAGGCGGCGCGAACGTGGTGACCGGCACCGACAACCCCAACGCGAACCCGTACCGGGGCGGGCCGTCCACCTCCGGCGGCGCGCCACGCGCGGCGGTCACCGGCACGTGGGAGTCCGGCCACGTGAACAAGTCCGGCTACACCGGCAAGGACGGGCGGTCCAGCAAGTCCTACGGCGGCCTGCGTGACTTCTCCGGCACGGTCGAGTTCACGCTCGGACACCGCTCCACCCCGACGCCGAACTGGGCGCAGCGGTTCTTCCTCGGCGGCCGTCAGCTGTTCGGAGCGAAGGCGAAGGACCGGCTCCACGGGCCGTCGGCGGCGGACATCGACCGGGTGCTCGCCGGCGAGCCGGCCGGCCAGCAGGGCCTGCGCACGGCCACCGTGTCAGGCGCGGTCGAGGTGTCGACCACGGCGGACAAGCTCCGCTGGGCGACCCAGCCGCTGCCGGACAGCGCCATGACCGCCGGCATCTACCTCGGCACCCCGCCTCCGGCGCCGGAGGCGGTCGGCCGGGGCGCGTTCGGCGACTACGCCAACGTCGAGCACGTGTGGGTCACGCCCAACACCACCGAGGGCCTGTACATCGCGCTGGCGAAGCGGGTCGAGGCCGCGGAGGGTTCGCAGGCGGCACCCGGCCCGTCCACCCGCGTCCCGCCGAAGGGTTCCGGGAGCTGGTCGTCCTGGGGTCAGGACCGGCTCGTGGAGACCAGGACGGTGGACGCGCGGACCACCACGAACGTCTACGACTACAAGCACTCCGAGCTGACCCGTCCCGGCACCACCTCGGCCGACGCCGTGCGCAACTTCGTCGGGCAGGCGGGCAGCCGGGGCACGGCGAGCCAGGGCATCAGCGGCAGGGGCTCGCGCAGCGGGCGGATGCTGGCGCCGGGCCGGCTGACCGACTTCAACGGCGAGCTGACGGCGCGGGTCGACTACTCCGCGCCGAGGCTGCTCGACGTGTCCCCCGACAGCTCGTTGAAACGCACGCAGCTCGGCGAGCACGTCACCGGCACCACGAAGGCCACCGCCGTGGGCGTCGAGGGCGAGGTGAGCCTCGGCTACTCCTCGCGGCGCGAGGGTGCCGTCGGCTCGGCGGTGCGTGCGGTCTTCGGCGGTGGCTGGCGAGGTGGCCGCAACAAGACCGCCGACCTGACCAGCGGCGCCAAGCAGGCGTTCAAGTACCGGGGCCCGACCGCGCTGGTGGTGCTGGACGCCCGGTACACCTACGAGGCCGACCTGAACCTGCGCAACGTCGTCAAGACGCTGCCGTTCGCCCCGCTGCCGGTGACGGTCGACCAGCCGAACGGTGTCCTGGTGGAGCTGCCGGTCCAGCACGCGATCGCCCTGTTCACCTCGGCCGGGGTGCCGGTGCCCGCCGACCTGGCCGGTGCGCTGCCGGACCCGGTGACGCCCGTCGCCGACCCGGCGCGGACACTCCTGCCCGAGGACGGCGGCTACGCGTCCTTCGGCGACACCACGGTCGTCGACGCGACGCTGCGGTCACCGCTCACGGAGGTCGGGAACGCGCTCACCACCCTCGGGGTGACGAGCAACAAATGGCGCGCGGAGGTCCTCAACCAGGTCGACGAGATGCTGAACGGCCCGAACGGGCACGTGTGGCTGAAGGACGTGCTCGTCGGCGACCAGGGCCACGGCGGTGTGATCTCCGTGCCGGACCCGGGCGTGCTGCTGCAGGACGTCGTCGACATCCGGGTCACCGCACGGCCCGCCGACCGGGAGCCGCCAGAGCCCCCGGTCCCGCCGGTCATCCCGGTCAAGCAGAGCAACGACAACTACGTGACCGTGTCCACACAGGACAGGAAGAACACCACGTGGTCGGCCGCCGTGGCGGTCGAAGCCGGCGTGCACGGCCGCAAGGACACGGCGCCGTCGAAAGAACCCGACCAGGACGGCGGGCCAGGGCAGCCGCGGGCGACCCCCGGCACGTGGTCCCTCGGGGCCACCCCGCAGATCTTCGGCGGCGCGAGGAGCCGCAGGACCGACGTGATCCTCCCCGGCGGCGGCACCGAGAAGGTCAGCACGCACGTCGACACCGACAAGGTCGGCCGGACGGGCCACGAGGTCGACTACGAGCTGACGATCACCCGCCGCCGGGCACCCATGCCGATGCTCGACACCCCGCTGCTCGGCGTGCCAAGGCACGTCGACCTCGACCGCACCGCGGTGCCCCCGGTCATCCTGGCGGGTGCGGTCGTGCTGCAGTCGCCGAGCGCCTCCGCGTCGCCGCCCCTGACCGGGCCCGAGACGCCGCCCACGGTCACGGTCCTGACCACCCGCCCGCCGAGGAACCAGCCGATGTTCGAGGAGACCGGCGGCTGGCGGGTCGAGTCGATCGGCGCGAGCACCGCGTCGGCCGTCCACGACGCGGTCTACGCGCAGCTGTCGAGCCAGCGACTGCCGACCGGACCGATCGGGCAGGACCAGCTCCGGGCGGCGGCGGGCACGCCGTCGGAGTACACGCGGCCGGGCGGCAACGCGGAGTACGTCGCGCACGCCATGACCAAGGGCAGCTCGTTGCACGCCGCGTCGAACGCCGTGTTCACCGGCGACAGGTACAGCTCGGCGAACGTCGTCGGTGCCAAGCACACCCTCTACGACTCGCTGTTCGACCTCACCGTCACCGCCGACTTCGACCCCGGCAGCTTCCGGCTGGTGCGTGCCCTGCCGGAGGGCACGGAGATGAACCTGTCCCACGAGCTGGAGGACGTCCGGCCCGAGGGCACGGTGACGACGTCCGCCAGCAGCTTCGGGCCGTCCGTGCCGTTCTTCGTCGGCGAGACCGTCGGTGCGCACGGGCCGGGTCCGACGAGCATCACCAGCGGTCCGCCCGCCGGCGAGACCATCGGCAACGACGCGGCGACCGGCGTCGTGACCAAGCCGGACACCGGCGGCAGCGGCGCCCACGGGGTCGACTACACCGGCCGTTCGTACCTGTTCCTGGCGAACGCGGACTTCTACACCGAGGTCACCCGCCACGGTTCCAACTGGACCCAGTCCGCCGCCGCGTCGGTGCGTGGCGCTCTCGGCGGGCCGGATCCCCATTCGGTCGTCCGCATCGGCTCCCGCGACGACCTGCTCGTGCGGGTGTGGGAGCAGGAGGCACTCGACCGGGGCCTGATCACCGAGGCGGACGTCGCGGCGCACGCCGAGGAACGTCCGCCCGCCGTTCCCGCGGCGACCAAAAGGGCCGACCTCGCGGACACCGCGAACCAGCCGATCCCGTTGCGGGACCTGGCCGTGTGGGTCGACGGCGCCGCGGCGAAGCTGAGTGGCGGAGCGGTGCGGTCGGTCGACCGTGCTGCCGTCGAACGGGTCCACACGGCGCTGGGGGCGGACGCCGCCCGGCTGGGCACCGTCGAGCTGGCCGACCTGATCGCGCACAGCGTGCTGTCGCGTGCCGACGTGCCGATCGCGCGGCCGGGTCTGCCCGGCGGTGCCCCGAACGGTCCGCGACCGGGCCGGGCGGCGCCGGACGAGTCCGGGGATCCGGGGCCGTCGACGGGCCGGCCCCGGTACTCGGCACCGCCGGAGCACCTCGACGAGCCGCCGCTACCGACGGACCCGGACGAGCCGATGCCGTTGCCGGCACTGGATCCGACGAGCGTCGCACTGCGCGATCTCAGCCGGTGGCGCCCCGGAGCTCCCGACGACACGTGGATCAGGTACGCGTCCGGCGACTTCGCCGCGCCCGACCGGATGTCCTTCGCCCGCGACGCGAACGGGGTCCTGCTCGACGCCGACGCGACGGAGGCGGTGCGGTCGTGGGTCGTCGGGGCATTCGGCGCGATGGACGAGGACAGGGGTCTGTACACGGCGGCGACGGTGGCGGCGTTGGTCGGCCTGCCTGCCATGGTGGGTGCGGAGACGGTGTCCCAGTGGTGGTCGGAGGCGGGCATCCCGGCCACCGTGCAACAGGCGTTCTCGGAGGCGGCGGAGATTCCCTTCGAGTATCTGAGCTTCGACGGCCGGTTCGAGGGTGACTCACTGGCGACGTACCTGGGGTTGACCAACCACCAGGTGCCACCGGGCGTGGCGCCGAACATCGCACCGCCGCCGGGGGCGGACTTCGGTCGCGTGCGCTTCAACGACGGCCTTGCCGGGCGGCTGGTGACGTCCTGGGCGATCGTGAAGGGCGTTCAGTACGACCGAACGCGCAAGCGTCTTCACCACGGTGGCTCCGTCGCCCGGCTGTCCGGCCTCGTGACGACCAAAGCGGTGAGTACATGGTGGCGTCGGAGCGGTCTCACCCTGCAGGTTCGTGAGCTGCTCGCCGGTCCGTACCCGGTGCGGGAGGCACCCGGGGAGTTCCTGGCGTTCCGGCCGCGTGGTGAGGGTGACACCCTGGAGTTCTTCGTGTCGCCGCGAGACGAGCGGAACGTGGCGACACTGACGAACCTGGTGGTCCCCGGGGACCTGGGCTTCGCGCGCGACTCGGCCGGCGACCTCAGCGACCCGGAAGCCCTGCACTGGGTGCGGTCATGGGTGATCGCGGCCGCCGCGGCGGACGGCTACGACGCGGCTACCCTGGCGAGGATGACCGGCATGGTCCGGGAACCGACCGTGCACCAATGGCTGATCGAGGCCGGGCTGGCGAGCGATGCCGACAGCGTCGAGTTCGGGCGGCGCGTGATCCAGCACGCCGCCGCGGCGGTCGGGGAGTTGCGTGACTACGAGCCCCGGTTCGAAGGCGACTCGCTGAGGGTGTACCTGGGGTTGTCAGACCGGCCGTTGCCGGCCGGCGTGCCGAGGAATGTCGCGGTGCCCGCGGGAATGAGCTTCGCCCGCGACAACCACGGCCATTTCGTCGACTCCTCCGCCGAACAGCTGGTGAGGTCCTTGGCGACCCTGTACTCGGTCCGGTTCAACAAGGCTACGAAGAGGCTGTACAGCTCGTCGGACGTGGCTGCCGCCATCGGTTTCGCCAGCAACCCGACGGTGCTCAAATGGTGGCGTCAGAGCGGTCTCACCCAGCGGGTTCGTGAGCTGGTCGCCGGTCCGTACCCGGTGCGGGAGGCACCTGAGGAGTTCCTGGCGTTCCGGCCGCGTGGTGACGGTGACACGTTGATGTTCTACGTGTCACCCCGAGACGAGCGGAACGCGGCGAGCTGGACGAACCTGGAGCTGCCTGCGGACATCAGTTTCGCGCGCGACGCGAAAGGCGACTTCAAGGATCCGGAGGGCCTGCACTGGGTGCGGTCGTGGGCGCTGAGAAGGGTCGCGGAAGGCGAGTCCCATCGATCGGTGGCGAGAATGGCTGGCACGTTCCCGTCGGACGTGCCGCAGCGGGGCGGGTTGACCGCGACACTGGTGGGAACCTGGGCCAGGGCGGAGCGGGGCAGGCCCGTGACGCACCCGTCGAGTGATGGCCCGGTGACGGCGGTGGAGCCGGACTCGGTCATGGACGCCGGCCCGGCCATGGAGCCGGCGGCCGCGGTGCCGCCGTCGGAGGACGTGCGGTCGGTGCTGGACGGCGGTGGGCGGCCCACGTTCTTCTCCCTCGACTACGGGGACGGCTTCACGAGGACACTGCACGGGTTGACGTCTGCGGGAGACCTCGCCACGAAGAACGTCATCCAGGCGCGGCGGGACGCCGAGGGCAATATCACGGCCACACTCGAACCGGCGCCGTGGGAGCTGGTGCGCAGTGAGGGCCAGGCCCCACCGGTGTTCGTGTTCCTCACCACGCACGGCGGCCGGCTCGTGCGGCGCGAGGGCGGGGCCTGGCGACCGATGATGCCGGAGGACGTGGCCTCCATGCTCGTCACCAGCATGGAACAGCGAGGCGGACTGCGGGACGGCGACGTGCGTGGGCAGCTGGTCGTGCTGACCAGGAACACCGGGTCGGACGCACCCGGGATCGCCGCCGCCCGGGCGCGGACCGCCGAGGTGGTCGAGTTCATGGGCGCGATGACCGGCGGTCCGTGGCCCGGGTTCCACCTGGTCACCAACCGGCCCCACGTGGCGTCGCTCGGCGTCGTCGACGACGGGCTGACGGGAACGGTGACGGCGGTCTGGGACGACCGTTTCGTCGAGCACGGCGAGCTGACCGTGGAGGACGTGGCGGTACTCGCGTCCGGGCTCGTGGTCACGTTCCCGACCAGCACGCCGATGCAGCGCGAACTGGACCTGTTCGTCGACAGCGGTGCGGAGGGGCTCGCCGGTTCGGCGGGGTTGGCCGGTGTGGTCCGCCCGGTCGTGCTCGTGTTCGACGCGCGGGCCGGCGAGTTCGTCCGCGTGGCGTCGGTGCCTCGCGGGCTGGTCACCGAGCTGCGCGGCGGCAAGGCGGGGGAGATGCTCCTGCGTTCCGGGGTGTTCCGGCGGTTGCTCGGTGGGGGCGAGCGCGACGTCGTCGTGCTGGCGCAGGACGCCGGGGCCCGCCCGAGCCACGGGGGAGTCGGCTTCGACCTGGCCGCGGCGCTGCGGGAGGCCGGCTTCCACAACAACGTGTACGCCCTCGTGAGCGACGCGCTGATCAGCGACGGCCGGCTCGCGCCCGGTGCCCGCTTCCAGCTCGTGTCCACGCCCCGGTCGGCCGAGGTGGAGTGAACGTGAAGCGCTGACGGCCAGACTCCCGGTGTGGTCCAACCTGGAGGAACGATGACCGAGCCGTCTGCCGCCGTGGCACTGCACGACACGTTGCTGCGGGTCGCCGGCTGGGTGCCGGACGACCTGCTGACCGACGCCAGGGCACGACTGGCACGCGGCGCCGGCGGTGAGGTGGCGCGGATCCTGGCGTTCGCGGGCACGCGGACGACACTGCCGCTGACCGACGACGACATGGATCTCCTCGGCGACCTCCTGACCGGGGACGGCGCCGACGAGCGGCTGCTGGACGCCGTCGAGCTGGCCGCCGAGGAACCAGTGCTGCTGTGGCGGTTCACCGCGAAGGCGCCGGAGCACGCGGGCGACGAGGTCGATGGCGACCTGCTGGCGGCGGTGGCCGGTGAGCCGGGCGTGCTGGGCCTGTGGCGGGCCTGGCGGTGGCCCGCGGACAACGCCCCGTACCCGCCGCCACGCGCGGTCCACGTGGTGGAGGCGGACCCCACCCAGCTCGCCGAGGGTGGCCTGCCGGGGCTGACCGCCAGGTTGCAGAGCCTGTTGAGCGTGGCGGGGGAGCAGTTCCCTCAGGTCGAGGTCGTCGCCACCGTCAGTGATCCGCCGTGGTACCAGCGCATGGCCCGGGCGGTCGGCACTCTCCTCTGGTCCGTGCGGCCGGACGTGGAGCCGGTCGTCGCGAGGGTCTTCGACATGTCCGACCCGGAGCTGGGACCCCGGTTCGCCCCCGACCACCCGAGGATGACCGACGAGTCCGAACGCGAGCGGGTGCTGTGGTACCTGCGGTCGGGCACCGAGCTGCTGGTGACCCTCGCGACCATGCCGGACGTCGCCGACCCCGCGAGGGGTTCCGTCGTGCCGATGACGTTCCGCACCGACGGCCGCTGGATCTGGCCGGACGCGGTCACCTACTACCTCGAGGAACACCGCCTCACCCCGGATCCGGACCTGGTGGCGCACATCCGGACGACGGACGGGCCGCCCCCTGGCCTCGACACGGTGGCACTCCAGCGTGCCATGGCGGTGCTGACCCAGCCGCTGGATGACGAGCGGATCCAGCCGACCGCGTAATGGAGCGGCCGTGAAGTGGCGCCGCTCATGCTGGGAGGGTGAACCAGCGCTTGGCAGCACACCGGACAGCACCCGTACCGGTCGCCGTTCATTCGTCCGATCCGCTCAGCAGGGCGGGCATGGCCGACATCCTCGCGGGCGACCCGCGCCTGCGTCTGCTTGACGGACCCGACGGCGCGACGGCGGCCGAGGTGATCGTCCTCGTCGAACAGACCGTCGGGGACGCGGCCTTCTTCTGGTTGCGTGACCTACGCCAGAAGGCCCCGCGTGACGCGCCCGTGCGCTGCGTGCTCGTCGCGGACCACTTCCACCCGTCACGCGCGCTGGTCGCGGTCGGCTGCGGGGTCATGGCCGTGCTGTCGAGGCGAGACCTGCGTGCCGGCCGGCTCGGCGCGGCCGTGGTGTCGGTGAGCCAGGGCGCCGCACACTTCTCCCCGGCACTGCAGGGAGAGCTGTTGGAGCAGCTCGACCAGCTGCGCCGCGAGGTGTTGGAACCCAACGGGATCACGATGTCGGGCCTCAGCTCCCGTGAGCGGGACGTCCTGCGGGGACTCGCCGACGGTCTGCTCACCGACGAGATCGCCGAGCAGATGGGTTGCTCGGAGCGCACCGTCAAAACCCTGCTGTACCAGCTCATGTCGCGGTACAAGCTGAACACGAGATCGCATGCCGTGGCGTACGCGGTGCGCACGGGCGTGGCGTAGCCGCCCAGTCCATTGTGAACGTTACGGAGGAGTCATGCCCACGAAGCGTCCCGCGACGGTGGCGACCGCGATCGTCCTCGCCGCCGCCTGTGCCGCACTCGTCAACCTCGGCATCGCCACCCTGGCGCGCGCGCTCGTCTCGGTGCCGAGGTTCGTCCCGCTGACGCCGATCGCCTTCGTGCCGTACACGGTGTTCGGCACGGCCGCCGGCGCGATCGGCTGGGCGGTGATCCGGCGCGGCGTGGACCGGCCTGCCCGGCTGTTGCGCTGGCTCGTGCCGGTCGTGGTGCTCCTGTCCTTCGTCCCACCGCTCGTGCTGTCCGTCGTCGCGGACGTCGGCGCCGTGCCGATCGTGGCGCTGATGGCGATGCACCTGGTGGTCGGGACGGTGGCCGTGTCCGTCTACCGGCGAGTGCTCCCCCTGCCTGCCGGTCCCGCGCCGGTCCCGTCCGCCGAGCCGTCGGCGGTCGTCGGGGCCGTCTCGCTCGGCCGTTCGTCCTCGGAGTCCTAGCGTTCCACGACCGGGACGCCGAACCGGGCCGAGCATGTCTCGGCGACCTCGCGCGGCACCTCGCCCCGGGAGCACACCAGGCGCAGGCTGCTCGTGTCGTGGTGTCCGGTCCCCGCCTCGCGGACGAGGTCGACGAGCAGCGGCGGGGCGAGGTAGGCGACCGTGATCCGGTGCAGCTCCACCGCGCGCAGCAGGTCGGTCGCGGAGAACCGGTTCGGCATGGTCACGAGCGTGCTCCCGGCGCGCATCGCCGGGTTCATCACCACGCACATGCCGTAGCTGTCCCAGAACGGGGTCGTGCACAGCACGACGTCGTGCGCGGTGAGGCCGTGCAGGCGCGCCGTCCTGGTCGCGGTGGTGACGACGGTGTGCTGGGTCAGCAGGCTGTACCCGGACGCCGGGTCGCCGGTGCTCAGGAGAACCGCGGGCCGTTCGCGAACCAGCGGGGATCCGAAGTGGACGGTGCCGCCCTCGAGCAGCTCGTCCCAGCCGAGGTCACCGCCGTCACCGACCGCGACCACGTGCGCGACAGGGGTTTCGGTGAACCGCTGCCGGGTGGACGTCGTCGACAGCGCGACGAGCGCACCGGAGTTCTCCAGCTGGCTTCGCCATTCCGCCTTCGTGCCATGGGGATCCAGCGGCTGTGCGACGCCGCCGGCGAGCAGCGTGCCGTGGTAGGCCGCCATGAACTCCGCGCCGTTGTCGCCGACCACGGCTACCGGTTCGCAGGACCGTAACCCGAGGCTCCTCAGCTCGGCGGCCACTCGTTCGGCCGCGCTGCGAAGCTCGTGACAGCGGTAGGTCCGACCGGTCCCGTGCTCGATCAACCCCACGTTGTCGGCCATTCCGTTGGACCACAGGATATCGGCGACATCGCCGGGTGAGCTGTTGTCGAATACCACCGTCATCGGGATCCTGTTCCTCGTTCACACGAATCGTCCACACTGTTCCGTTCATGTTCTCAGGGTGTGGCGCGTGGTTCCCGGTTCGTGCTGACGGTTGTGCCCGCGGGTACCGCCTCGGCCGCGTTACTGGGCAGATTCCCTTGTATCCGGGGGAGATCCCTCGCGAACACGCGGATACGTATTTCGCTACACCGCTTCCTCGGGCTTGTCAATCGACCCGGGTGCGGGCGTCCGGCGCCACGGACAGCTGGGGCAGCTCTTGTCGGCGAGGCTTGATGCCGCCCACCAACCCATCTTACTTTCGAGACGTTGCCATGGGTAGTTCCCCCGTTGTGGAAGGTAATCGCCGTGGACGCCACGACTGTCGGCAAGCTGCTCGCCGACCCGATCTTCGATCCGCCCCGAGATCTCCTGCCGCACGAGCGGAACGAGTTGACCTACCGGCAACTCCAGTTCGTCAACCGGAGCCTGGCCCCGTCGACGGCGCTCGTGCTGGGTGACCACCGGCTGCTGCGCGACCTGCTCGAGCGCACCGCGATGGTGTCACCGAGCCTGTTCATGGCCTTCTTCCTCCACCACTGCATGGCAATCGGTGCGGTCGCCGACTACGGCGGCGACGTCGACGGCGCGGACCTGCCCGATCCCGACGGCATGGTCGGCGCCATCCTCATGACCGAGCTGGGCTACGGCAGCAGCAGCGCGAGGATCCTCACCGAGGCGCACTACGACCGCACGACCGACGAGTTCGTGTTGCGCACGCCGAGTCCCGAGGCGACCAAGTTCCCGTCGAACGTCGCCGTCGACGGCATCGCCCGGTGGGGCGTGGTCAGCGCCAGGCTGGTGGTCGACGGTGTGGACCACGGGGTGTTCCTCTTTCGGCTTCCCTTGCGGGACAACGACAAGCTCTGTCCCGGCGTGAGCATCAGGCCGATCCCCGCCTTCCCGCAGGTGCCGTTGGACTACGGCAGCACGAGCTTCACCGACGTTCGGGTGCCGCGCGCCGGTTGGCTCGCCGACGGCGCGACGGTCACGAGCGCCGGCGTGTTCACCGATCCTCTCGGCGGAGCCGGGGAACGCACCAGGCGATCCGTTGGGGTGTCCCGGTTCGCGCACGGCTCGAACTGTCTCGGTCTCGCCGCTGCCGCACGTGCGAGCCTCGCGACAGCCGCGCCCTACGTGCACCGGCGGTTCGCCAACGACCGGGACGGCGATCGCAGACCGCTGGCCGCGCACCGCAACGTGCGGACGCTCCTCACCCGTGCGATGGCGGACACGTTCGCCGCCACCGCGGTCGCCCGCCGGGTCGGCGAGCTGACGTTGCGGGTGCCGGCCGCGCACGGCGGGACGCGGGGCCTGTCGGACGGTGAGTTCAGGACGTGCGCGCTCGGGAAGGTCGCGGTGAGCCGCCTCGCCGAGCGCGGCATCACCGGGGCCCAGCGCTGCTGTGGCGTGGCCGGGTTCATCGCGCCGAACCGCTTGTGGGAGTTCCACGAGTTCGCCGTCACGTTCCACAACGCGGGCGGCGACAACCAGATGTACCTGCTCAACGCGGCACCGGCCATGGTGGACGGCGTCGAGTACGAACCGCCGGTCGCCGAGGTGGGGCTGCCGTCCGCCCCGGAAAGCTGTGTCGCGCTGCTCCGCCGGCGTGAACACGACCTCCACGCCGAACTCGTGGCCGCCCGCGACGCCGCCGTGGCAGGTGGTCACGACACCTTCACGATCTGGGACGAGTTGGCGGACCTCACCCAGGAATTCGTCGAGGCACACCTCGCCAGGACGACGGCGGAACACCTGCGCGCCGACGCCGTCGCCGAGGACGACCCGGCCGCGCGGCGAATGCTGCTCCTGCTGTGCGAGCTGTTCGCCATGACCGAGGTGCGGAGCCAGGCCGGCTGGTACCTGGCCACCGAGGTCGTCACCGCGTCATGGCTGACCTCCCTCGACGTCATCACCAGGACGATCGACGACCAGCTCATGTCCGAAATGGACACCCTGGTGGAGATGCTCGACGTCCCCACCGAGATCCTCCGCTCGCCGATCGTCGAGGAACGCTTCGCCGACGACCTCGTGCCGCCGCCCGTCAACGCGTGAGCCCACGGAGACAACGATGATCGACACACCGGACCTGGTACGGCTGACCACGATGCTGGCCAGGATCGACGAGCTGGACACGACAGGCGCCCTGGCGGCCTTCGGCATGGAGGAGACGGCGGAGGAGCTGGCCGGTCTCGCCACCCTCCACCACATCGGGCTCGTCGTGTTCCCGGACTGGGAGAGCGAGGTCGTCGAGTTCCTGAAGCTCTGCGGTCTGGCCGTCGCGGAGCCGGTGCCGAGCACCGTGGTGGCGGCGAGGCTCGCGGAGCGGTACGGCCAGCCACCGGCGAACCTGCCGGTGTCGATCGTGATCGGCGGACTGGGAAACCACGCCGACCGTGCGGTGGAGGTGTTCGTCCTTCCCGGGCTCCAGAACCGGGCGGACGGCGACGGGATCGCGGCGAGGGAGCGGCGGGGCGGGTTCGAGACGCACGTCGCCTTCGAGGTCCGGCCGGAGTGCCTGGACGTCGCCAGGAAGCTGGTCTGCCACCGGACCGGCCTCGTGGCCGACGGCGGCGGCCACAACCCGTTCGAGCAGGCCGGTGACGGCGGCCGGTCCGTGTTCTACTTCGCCGCGCAGGACGGCACGGGGAACCGGCGGGAGCACGGGT
The DNA here is from genome assembly GCF_004364325.1 of Actinophytocola oryzae. Taxonomy (GTDB): domain Bacteria; phylum Actinomycetota; class Actinomycetes; order Mycobacteriales; family Pseudonocardiaceae; genus Actinophytocola; species Actinophytocola oryzae. The sequence continues at coordinate 30,898 of NZ_SOCP01000008.1, forward strand.
TCCACCGGCTCGAACTGTTCTGCGCAGGGCACCACGAGAAGGCCCTGCGTGAGCACGCCGCAGCGGCGGTCACCGCCGAACCGGAGATCCGCCTGCTGGAACTCGTCACGGGTCACGTCACGACGAAGGCGTTGTCGGTGACGGCCGAGCTGGGCCTCGCCGACGCGCTGGCCACCGGTCCGCTGACCGGGGAGCAGGCGGCCGGCGCGGTCGGCGGTGACCCGTCCTCGGTGACCCGGCTGCTGCGTTACCTCGCGGGGCTCGGCGTCGTCACCGTCGTCGGTGACCACTACGTCAGTACCCCGGTGCTCGAACTGTTGCGCCGCGACAACGCCTTCGCCGATCTGGCGATCGTCTACGGCGGCGAGTTCCTCACCGCGTGGGAACAGCTCGGACACGCGGTCCGGACGGGGAGGAGCGCCTTCGGCCACGTGTTCGGCCAGGAGCACTTCGAGTACTTCGCGGACAACCCGGAGCTGAGTGAACGGTTCAACCGGACGATGACGGCGTCCACGCGGGCGCTGGTCGCCCGTCTCGGCGGCGCCTACGACTTCTCCTCGGCGCGCCGTGTCGTCGACGTCGGCGGCGGTGACGGCACACTGCTCCACGCCATCCTGGACCGGGCGCCGGCCGCGACCGGGATCCTGTTCGACCGGAAGCACGTGATCACCGGCGAGTCGGTCACCGCGACCGACCGGGTGGAGCTGGTCGAGGGGGACTTCTTCGACGCGGTGCCCGCAGGCGGTGATCTCTACGTCCTCAGCCGCATCCTGCACGACTGGGACGACGACCGGTGCGAACGGCTGCTCGCCTGTTGCCGGGCGGCGATGGCGCCCGGCACGACCCTGCTCGCGATCGAGCGGGTTCTGCCGGACGAGCCGGTGCCTTCTCCCGCCCTGACCTGGGACCTGCAGATGCTCGCGATCACCGGCGGGCGCGAACGGACCCACGCCGAGTACACGCGACTGTTGGCCGGCAACGGCTTCGTGCTCGAGAACGTCACGCCGGTCTGGCACGGCATGTCACTGCTCGCCGCGCGGGCCTTGTAGGAACGGAGGTGCGTGGTGGCCCTGACAGCGGACGACTACCTCGTTGAGCCCGGTGCGGCACTGCTCGGGCACACGCTGCCGAACCTGCTGCGTGCGGCGGTGGAGGCGGGGCCGCACGACATCGCCTTCGCCGACGGTCTCACGGCGTGGACGTGGCAGCAGTGGTGGCACGACACCGAGGCGCTGGCAAGGGGCCTGCAGGAACACGGTGTGACGCCGGGTGAGGTGGTGGTCGCGCAGCTGCCCAACGGTTGGGACTTCCTCGTGCTGCACACCGCGGTGGCGGTCGCGGGTGGCGTGCTGTTGCCGGTCCACGCCAACAACGGCCCGCTGGAACTCGCGACGCTCGTCCGGCGCAGCGGCGCACGCGTGGCGGTCGTCGCCCCCGGCCGTGCGACGGCGGAGCTGGCCGCACTGTCCACAGTGGTCGACCTGCGTGAGCTGGTGGAGGACTTCGCCCGCGCCCGGCCGTGGTCGGTGCGAGTGCGCCCCGATGACCCGTTCCTGCTGCTGCCGTCGTCGGCCACGACCTCGCACCGCCCGAAGATCGCCATGCACAGCCACGACGGGCTGCTGTCGAACGCCGCCGCCGTCGTGGCCGCCAGCGGCGCCCGCCGGACGGACAGCGTCGTCAGCGCCAGCCCGTTCACCCACCTGTTCGGGTTGCTCTCGATCCACACCAGCCTGTTCACCAGGACCCCGCAGCTCCTGCTGTCCAGCTGGGACGCCGATGAGCTGATCAGCCTGGCACGCGGCGCATCCGACGACATCGTGTTGTTCGCGGTGCCGACGCAGGTGCGTGATCTCCTTGCCCGGCTGACCGGCTCGGAGCAGTCGTTCCCGCTGCGTGAGGTGCGAACCGGTGGCTCCAAGGTGCCGGCCACGCTGGTGGACGACCTCCGTCGGCGTTGCGGCGCCTCGGTCGTCGTGCAGTGGGGCATGTCCGAGTTGGGTGCCGGCCTGTTCACCGGTGCCGACGACCCACCCGGTGTCGCGACCCGCGGCATCGGCAGGCCGGTCCCGGGTGCCCGCGTGCGGGTCGTGCGCGACGGCGCGGACTGCGTGCCCGGTGAGGTCGGCGAACTGTGGGTCGCCAGTCCCTACGCGTTCCGGGGATATCTGGGGGATCCGGAGCTGACGGCGCGGGCGGTACCGGGCGACGGCTGGCTGCGGACCGGCGATCTGGCCACTGTGGACACTGATGGTCTGGTCGTGTTCCACGGCCGGGTCGCGGAGCTGATCGATGTCGGCGGCCAGAAGTTCAGCGCGACGGAGGTCGAGGAGCAGCTCGCCGACCTGCCGGGCATCGGGGCCGCCGCGGTGGCCGGTCGTCCGGACACGCGGCTCGGCGAGTATCCCTGCCTCGCGGTCACGGAGGGTTCGTCGGTGACGCTGGGCGCGGTCACCGACCACCTCGTCGGCAAGGGGGTGGCGCGGTTCAAGATCCCGGTCGAGATCGTCGTCCTGCCCGACATCCCGCACACGGCGACGGGCAAGATCGCCCGCCGCCGCCTGGCGGACCTCGTCGCGGGGCTTCCGGCGCGACGGACCGGGAAAACGGCCGTGTCGCTGGAACTGGTGCTGGCGAGGGCACGAGCGGTCCTCGCGGAGGCGTCGGGCACGCCGGGGGACCTGAGGCAGCACAGTGCGTTCCGCGACCACGGGCTGACCTCGCTCGGGGCCGTGCGGTTGGCCAACGAGCTGAGAGACGCGACGGGGCTGCCGCTCACCAGCACCGTGGTGTTCGACCACCCGACCCCGGCAGCGCTGGCCACGCACCTCGCCGCGCTGGCAGGCAACGGGAACGCGGCACCGGCGTGGTCCACGCGCCCCAACGGGAGCGACGGCCGCCGTTCCGCGAGCGCCGGCACGGCGACCACCGACGCCGGCCACCGCCCCGAGCAGGGCGAGGACCCACTCGTCATCACGGGCATGAGCTGCCGGCTGCCGGGCGGGGTCGCCTCACCGGACGAGTTCTGGCGGCTGCTCGTCGACGAGCGTGACGCCATGGGTCCCGTCCCGGCCGACCGCGGCTGGCCGGAGGACCTGTCCATCGACGACCGGCGGTTCTCGCTGACCGGCGGCTACCTCGACGACATCGCGGGCTTCGACGCGGCGTTCTTCGGTGTCCTGCCAGGCGAGGCCGTCGCCATGGACCCACAGCAGCGGCTGCTGCTCGAGGTCGCCTGGGAGGCGGTCGAACACGCCGGAGCCGACCCGAGGTCGTTGCGCGACACCGACACCGGCGTGTTCGTCGGCATGTTCGCCTCCGACTACGCCCCCCGACTGGCCGAGGCGCCGGCGGTGTACGACGGCAACCTGTTGATCGGCAACGCGGCCAGCGTCGCGTCGGGCCGGATCGCGTACGTGCTGGGGCTGCGTGGCCCGGCCGTCACGGTCGACACCGCGTGCTCGTCGTCGCTCGTCGCGCTGCACCAGGCGATGACCGCCATCCGCGCCGGTGACTGCGACCGTGCGATCGTCGCGGGCGTGACGGTGATGTCCACGCCGGCCACGTTCGTGGACCTCGGCCAGCACGGCCTGCTCGCACCCGACGGGCGGTGCAAGCCGTTCGCCGACACCGCCGACGGCGTGGGCTGGTCGGAGGGCGTCGGCGCCCTGGTGGTGGAGCGGCTGTCGGCCGCGCGGCGGGACGGCCGCCGGGTCCTCGCCGTGCTGCGTGGATCGGCGATCAACTCCGACGGCGCGAGCAACGGGTTGAGCGCACCGAACGGCACCGCCCAGCGGGCGGTCATCCAACGCGCCCTGAGCAACGCCGGCCTCACTCCCGACGACGTCCAGGCCGTCGAGGCACACGGCACCGGCACGATGCTCGGCGACCCGATCGAGGCCCAGGCACTGCTGGACGTCTACGGCGACCGCCACACCGAGGGGCTGTGGGTCGGCTCGGTCAAGTCGAACCTCGGGCACACCCAGGCAGTGGCGGGTGTCGTCGGCGTCATCAAGATGGTGCTGGCCATCCGGCACGGCCTGCTCCCGAGAACACTGCACGCGGCGGTCCCCACCGCCCACGTCGACTGGTCGCCCGAGACCGTCCGGGTGCTCGACCGCGCCACACCGTGGCCGGCAGGCGTGCGCCGGGCGGGTGTCTCGTCCTTCGGCATCAGCGGCACCAACGCGCACGTGGTCGTCGAGGAGCCACCGGCCGAGGATGTCGTGGCACCGGAGGAGCCGGGCGGGACGGCGCCGTGGGTGTTCTCCGCCGCGTCGGCGAACGGTCTGCTGGCGACGGCCGACCACCTGCGCGCGCTGGCGGAACGTGTCGAGTCCGAGAGGCCGGCTCCGGCCGACGTCGCGCGTGCGCTCGTGACGGTCCGGTCCGGACACGAGTTCCGCGCGGTCACCCTGCCAGACCAGGACGGCGACCACCGGCCCGCGCTCGCCGCGTTCACGGCGGGGCAGTACTCCGACGACGTCGTCACCGGGCGGCCCGTCGAGGGCGGGACGGCCTTCGTGTTCGCCGGCCAGGGCCAGCAGTGGGCCGGCATGGCGAGCGAGCTGGCCCGGACCTCACCGCCGTTCGCGGCGGCGCTCGCCGAGTGTGACCGCGCGCTGCGCCCACACCTCGGCTGGTCCGTGACCGCACGGTTGCTCGGCACGCTCGACGAGCCGCCCGGCGGCCGCGTCGACGTGGTCCAGGCCACGCTGTTCGCGACGATGGTGTCCCTCGACGCACTCTGGGCCTCGGTCGGTGTCCGCCCGGACGCCGTCGCCGGCCACAGCCAGGGCGAGGTCGCGGCCGCCTACGCCGCCGGGGCACTGTCCCTGTCCGACGCCGCGCGGATCAGCGCCGTGCGGGGCCGGTTGCTGACCGAGCTGATCGGCCGAGGCACCATGGCCGCCGTGCCGCTGCCGGCCGACGAGGCGGCCGGGTTCCTGGAGCCGTTCGGCGGCCGAGTGTCGATCGCCGCGGTGAACGGGCCACGGTCCGTGGTGGTCAGCGGTGACGTGGACGCCGTGCACGCCGTGGTGGCAGGCCTTTCCGAGCACGGTGTGTCCGCACGGGCCATCGCCGTCGACGTGGCGGGCCACTGCGCCCACGTCGACCCGCTGCTGGCACGGATGCGTGCCGAGCTGGCGGGCATCGAGCCGCGCCAGGCCACGGTCGCGTTCGTCTCGACCGTCACCGGCGAGGAGATCGACACGCGTTCGCTCACCGTCGACTACTGGTGTCGCAACCTGCGCGAGACGGTGGACCTGCACCGGGCGACCGAGACCATGGCGGCGCGGGGGTACCGCCGGTTCGTCGAGATCAGCGCACATCCGGTGCTCGTCGACCCGATCGAGCAGACGGTCCCGATCGAGTCGGTGGTGTTCGGGACGTTGCGGCGCGGTGACGGCGGTCTGCGCCAGTTCCACCGGTCCGTCGCGCGGGCGTACACCGGCGGCGCCGACGTGGACTGGTACGCCGTGCTCGGCGCGCGACAGGGCCGACCGGTCGACCTTCCGCCCTATCCGTTCCAGCACAAGCGGTTCTGGCGGGGTGAGCCGGTCGGACCAGTGCTCACGGCCGGGACCCCCGCCACGCGGCCACGTCTGAGTCGTGACGAACTCGTCCTCGCCGTGCGGCACCAGGTCGCGGCGGTGCTCGGCCACGACGACCCGGACGCGATCGAGCCGGACCGGCGGTTCGCGGAGCTGGGTGTCGGCTCGCTGGCGGCGGCGGAGCTGCGCAACCGGCTCGCCGCGCTGACCGGTAGACGTATTGCGGTCACAGCGGTTTTCGATTACCCGACGGCCGGGTCGCTGGCCGACTTCCTCCTCGGCCACGCCGGCGAGCCTGCGACGGTGCTGAGCAGCGGGCCTGCTCCGTTGCGGCTCGTCTGCCTTCCGTCGGTCACGCCGTTCGGCGGTCCGGCGGAGTTCCACGCCCTTGGCGCACTGCTCGCGGGTGAGCGGGACGCCTTCGTGTTGCCGGAGCCGGGTTTCGTGGACGTCGAGCAGCTGCCTGCCGACCTGGACGCGCTCCTGTCCGCGCAGGTGGCGGCCGTGCTCGCCCTCGGCGATCCGGGCCAAACTGTCCTGTGTGGACATTCAAGTGGTGGTTGGATCGCGCATGCTGTCACGGAACGACTGGTCATGGAAGGCCACGCGCCGGCCGGTTTGGTGTTGCTCGACACGTTCTGGCCGGATGTGACATTCCGCGCCGAAGTGTTGCCGTGGGCGGTATCCGAGTTCGCCCGCCGGCCCGCGCCGCCCGGGGGAGAGCGTGCCGCCGACGCCTACCGGGCCATCCTGTCCCACTGGATGCCGGGCGACCTCGACGTGCCGACGTTGTTCGTCTCGGCACGGGAGGCGTTGCGTGGTGGGGAGATCCGAGCGGAGTGGCCGCGGCCGTGTGAGCGCGTCGAGGTGGATGGCGACCACTTCACGATGATGACCGTCCATGTCGCGGCGGTCAAGACGATTGTCCAGGTATGGCTGGAAAAGCTCGTGACCAGTTCGGACAGTCCACATTGCGACCTGCATCTTGCAGGCAAGCTTGTGAACGAGTAACCAAGATCGCAGTAACTTTGCGGCGCGGTCTGTCAGAATGATCGAACGTTGTATACGATCGGTGCCGGTCGCTCCACTCGCAGTCCACAGAGGACTTCGCACGAACACGGAAACCCGATGACAGGCTGATTCGGCACACACCTCCTTCTGCGTTCGCCCTGAGGTTCACGGAGGAACCATGTGTGCTCAACCACGTGTGCTGTTCGTTCCCGGCGCCGCCGCCTGGGGTCCCTACAACGCGTTGCGGGCGATGGCCGAGGTCATCCGCGCCCGCAACTTGCAGTGCGTGTTCGCGGTCGATGAGAGCTTCCTCGGTGTCGCCGCAGGACACGGGTTCGGTGAGGTGGTCTACGAGGCGTCGCCCCCACCCGTCGATCCGGCCGAGTCGGGTACGGCCTTCTGGGCGCAGTGGGTTCGGCGCAATGCGGTGCACTTCCGCGGCTCGACGACCGAACAGCTGACCACCGTCATCCATCCACAGTGGACTGAGCTGGTCGGGTCCGCGAGGCACGCCCATCCTCGGTTACGCCAGATCATCGAGGAGGTCAGACCAGAGCTGATCGTCGTCGACAACGTCGGCGCCGACCCGTCCGTGCAGGCCTCCGGCATCCCGTGGGTGCGGTCGATCTCGGCGAACCCGCTCGAACTGGCCGACCCCGACCTGCCGCCGCCCTTCTCCGGCTACTCCCTGCACGACCGCACGGGCTGGGCCGAGTTCCACGCCGAGTACGCGCGGCTCCACACCGGGCTGCACGCGGAGTTCAACGACTTCTGCGTCGCACAGGGCGCACCACCCCTGGAGCCACTGCGGTTCTCCTACACCTCGCCGTGGCTCAACCTCTACACCTACCCCGAGGCACTGGACTACCCGCGTCCGCCCGGGTTCCACGAGCGCTGGCACCGGCTCGACACGGTCGTCCGGACCGGCGAGCGGCCGTTCCACGTCGACGACCACCTGCCGGGGACCGGCCCGGTGATCTACCTGTCGCTCGGCAGCATGGGCTCGCTCGACACCCGGCTGCTCCAGCACCTGGTCGACGTCGTCGCGAGGACCGGCCACCGCACCATCGTGTCGATGGGACCGTGCCACGACGAGGTGCGGCTCGGCCCGGCCATGTACGGCGAGCCCTTCCTACCGCAGCCGAACGTGCTCCCGGAGTGCGACCTCATCATCACCCACGGCGGGAGCAACACCCTCAACGAGGCCGTCGCCGCAGGCCTGCCGATGATCGTGCTGCCGCTGTTCTGGGACCAGTACGACAACGCGCAACGCGTCGCCGACCTCGGACTCGGGGTGCGGATGGACACCTACGGCTTCGATCCGGACGCCATGGTCGCCGAGATAGAGCGGTTGCTGGCCGAGAAGGGCCTGCGGCGGCGGCTCACCGCGACGGCCGAGTCCATCCGGCACGATCCCGGTGCCCTCGCGGGTGGCACCCGGATCGCCGATCTCGCGGAGTCCCTCGTCAGCGCGGCGATCTGACTGCCGTGGACAGCCAGACAAACCCTTGCGCTGCCGCGCGCCAAGGGATTCCGACGCGCCTTCGTCGTGCCTACGGACCGGTGCTCGCGATCCCGGCCGTGCCCCGGCTCATCGGCGGGGTCCTGCTCACCGGTGCCGAGATGGGGCTCGTGCCGGTCGGCGTCGTGCTGGTGGTGAGTGGTCACTTCGACTCCTACGCCAGGTCCGGGCTGATCCTCGCCGCGTTCGGGATCGGCTGCGCCACCTGGCCTTTCGTGCAGGCACGGCTGTTCCGGGCCTACGGCGCCCGCCGGTGCGCGATCCCCCTCGCCGTTGTGGCGGCAGCCGCGCTGACCACGGTGCTCCTGACGTGTACCGCGGCGTCGGCCGTGCCGGCCGTCGTGGCGGCCGCGGTCGGCGGCGCCAGCCGGCCCATGCTGGCCGTCGCGCTGCGCGACGCGTGGATCGGCCTCGTCGGCCGCGACGAGGCCCGGCTGCGTGCCGCGATAGCGCTGGACGCGAGCGTGTACGAGGTGCTCTACCTCGTCGGCGCCTCGGCGAGCGCCGCGGTGCTCCTGATGGCACCGCCGAGGATGACGCTCGTGGTCGCGATCGTGGCGATGCTCGCCGGCGCGGTGCTGTTCGTGTCCGCGGGCCCACTGCCGGAACCCGCCACCGAGGCGGCCACCGAAGCGGCGCCCCAGACCGAGGCCGCTCGGCCGAGCCTGTTCTGGCTGGTGATCGGGTGGGCGCCGTTCGGGATGATCTACGGGACGTTCGAGGTGGTGTCCCCGGCGTTCGACCCCGCGCGGCGGCCCGTGATGGTGGGCATGCTGCTCGCGCTCGTCGCCGTCGGCAGCACGCTCGGTGCCCTCGGCTACGGCATCCGCGCGCGGTTCGGCGAGGTGGGAGGGGTTGCGCCCCTGACACTCGGCGCGGCGGGCGGTTTCCTCGTGCTCGCCTGCCTGCCGGGTGGCCTCGCCACCGCCGCGGTGGCCGCGATCCCGCTCGGGGTGATGTGCGCTCCGTTCGCGATCGAGACGACCAGGGCCATCCTCGCCTCCGGCGCGGCGAGCGCGGCGACGCCGCTGCTCTGGTCGGTGACCCTCATGGTGCTCGGCAATGCCGTCGGGAGCGCGCTCACCGGCGCGGTCATGGACTGGCTGGGTTGGCGGACCGCGGCGATGGCGGTGGCGTCGGTCGTGACGCTCACCGCCACCGTGCTGTTCCTGACCCGGCCGAGACTCAGTGGAGAAAGGCGGGCGGATGAGCCGGTCGAGCGACTCGGGACCCCTTCGGCTGGCGGTGGCGCAGCTGAACCTGGTGGTCGGGGACCTGACGGGCAACGTCGGCAGGCTGCGCGAGTGGACGGACCGGGCCAGGGACGAGGGGGCGGAGCTGGTGCTCACGCCGGAGCTGTCAATCTGCGGGTACCCGCCGGAGGACCTGCTGACCAAGACGCACTTCCTGCGTGACTGCCGGGCCGCGCTCGACGAGTTCGCCCGTGACACCCACGATGTCGTGGCGTTCGTGGGCTTCCCGGAGTGGGACGGGGACGTCTACAACGCGCTCGCCGTCGTCGCGGACGGGGCGGTGCGGGCTGTCTACCGCAAGTGCCGCCTGCCGAACTACGCGGTCTTCGACGAGCGCCGCTACTTCGCACCCGGTGCCGGCCCCTCGGTGGTCGAGGTGGGCGACGCCCCGGTCGGGCTCTCGATCTGCGAGGACATCTGGATCGAGGGCGAGCACCTGGCCGACGTCGCGGCGGCGGGCGCCGCGCTGATGGTGAACGTGGCGGCGTCGCCCTTCCACCGAGGCAAGGGCGTGGAGCGGGAACGGATGATCGTGCAGCGGGCCCGCGACCACCTGACGCCGATCGCGATGTGCAACCTGGTCGGCGGGCAGGACCAGCTCGTCTTCGACGGCGGCTCCGTGGTGGTCGACCACCGGGGCGTCGTCCTCGGGAGGGCGCCGCGGTTCGAGGAATGCCTGCTGCACGTGGACATCGACGTAGCCGCCGTGCACCGCGCGAGACTGCTCGACACCCGTCACCGCGGCCTGCGCGCGGCGCGACCGGCCGTGCTCCCGGGGGTGTCCCGGCCGCCGGTCCCGGAGCAGCGCAGACGCGGCACGCCCGTGCTCGCGCCCGTCCTGGCGGAGGACGCGGAGGTGTACGGGGCGCTCGTGCTCGGACTCCGCGACTACGTCGAGAAGAACGGCCTCGGGAAGGTGTGCCTCGGGGTGTCCGGCGGGATCGACTCGGCACTCGTGTTGTTGATCGCGGTCGACGCGCTCGGCGCCGACCGCGTCGAGGCGTTGCTGATGCCCTCCCGGTACTCCTCGGCGGAGACCAGGGCGGACTCCCGCCAGCTCGCCGACAACCTCGGCGTGCGCAGCCACGAGATCTCGATCGAACCCGCTTTCGTGGCCTACCAACAGATGCTGAAGACGGTGTTCGTCGACCTGGCCATCGACGTGGCCGAGCAGCACCTGCAGGCCCGCATCCGGGGCACGATCCTCATGGCGATGCAGAACAAGCTCGGCTGGCTCGTGTTGGGCACCAACAACAAGACCGAGACGAGCGTCGGCTACTCCACGCTCTACGGCGACACCGTCGGCGCGCTGGGCGTGATCGACGACGTGCCGAAGTGGCAGGTGTACGAGCTGGTGCGGTACCGGTCCGGGCTGTCCGAGACCGACCCGGTGCCCCGGGGCATCGTGGAGCGGCCGCCCAGCGCGGAGACCGCGTTCGACCAGCGCGACGAGGACTCGCTGCCGAAGTTCGGGGTGCTCGACCGGATCCTGGAACTGGCGATCGAGGAGGAGGCCGGCCGGGAACGCATCCTCGCCGAGACCGGGGCCTGCGTCGACGACGTCGACCTGGTGCTGGGGCTGATCGCCGCGAAGGAGTTCAAGCGCCACCAGCTCCCGCCGCCGCTGAGGGTCAGCCGCAGGGCGTTCGGCAGGGACCGCCGGATGCCCATCACCAACCGGTATCCCGACTGAGTCGCACACCCGAGGAGCAGCACATGACGACGGCCACGAAGTACACCATCACCCTGCCGCCGGCCGACCACGCGACCGTGATGGCCGAGCAGTGGAGCTTCCAGCTCCTGGAGGACGGCCGGCAGACCAGCATCGGGGCACACGACTACGCCGCGATCTTCCGCAGACCCGGCCTGTACGAGCAGCTGTTCTACGAACGCCTGCGGTGCACCTCGCCCAGGCTGGCGAGCGAGGCGTTGCTCTCGGCGCTGGCCAACGACACCGGTGACGTGCACCGGCTGCGGGTGCTCGACCTGGGCGCTGGCAACGGGATGGTGGGCGAGCTGCTGCCCGCCGCGAGGGTGATCGGGTTGGACATCAGCGCCGACGCACGGGACGCCTGCCTCCGCGACCGCCCGCACGCCTACGACGCGTACTACGTCGCCGACATGGCCGACCCGGACGACGAGCTGCTCAAACAGCTGGGGGAGTGGGAGATCGACGCGTTCGTGTCGATCTCCGCGCTCGGCTTCGGCGACGTCCCGGTCGCCGCGTTCGTCAACGCGTACAACGTCGTGGCCGACGGCGGCTGGGTCGTGTTCAACATCAGGGAGAACTTCCTCGACGCGCGTGACACGTCGGGCTTCGCGGAGCTGGTGAAGGAGATGACGTCGACCGGTGCGCTGCGTGTGCACCGGATGGAACGGTACCGCCACCGCGACTCCATCGACGGGGATCCGTTGTTCTACTACCTGTTCGTCGGCCGGAAGGCCCACGACCTCGGCGCTGCCGCGTGACCGTCGTCGACGTGCTGCACCTGCGTGACGTGGACCTGGTGCTGCGCCAGGGAACCGACGGCCTGTCGCAGGAGCTGGGCGGTGCACCCGGCCAGGCTGGACTGCGGCTGGTCGAGGCCCTGCGTGGTGCCGCTCCCGTGCACGCCGACCGTGGCGGGGCCGGCGTACACACGTGGGTGGCGCCGAGCGCCGTCACGGTGGCACGCAGGCTTTCCGGCGAACACACGAACACCATCGACCTCGTCGGCGAGCGTTATGTCGTCAAGTGGTATGTCCAGCCTGCCATCGGGGTGACCCGCGAGCACGACCTCCTCGCCAGGCTCGCCGCCGAAGGCTGCACCGCCGCGCCCGCCCTGACCGGTGCGCTCGTGTGGCGTTCGGTGGACGGGCGGCTGACGACGCTCGCCGTGGTGACCGAGTTCGTGCCGGACGCCGAAGACGGGTGGACCGTCGTGGTGGGCCTCGACCCCGCACAGCGGGGGGACCGGCTCCGCGAGCTGGCGTCGTCCTTCGGGGACACGTTGGCACGCCTGCACGACGCGCTCGGTGACATCCACGGCGATGTCCACCTCGGACAGTTCCTGGTTCCGGCCGACGGCGCCGTCCGGTTGGTCGACCTGGAGGGCGATCCCCTCACGTCACAGGACGAACGAGCCCTCGGTGACACACCGCTGCGCGACCTCGCGTCGCTGCGCCGCTCGTTCGTGCTGGCTTTCCTGTGGCGCCAGGAGACCTGCGGTGACCCGCCGTCGGTGCGGGAGGTCTACGACGACGCGCTGCACGTGCTCACCGAGACCTACCTGGCGGCGAGCGGCTTCTCGCGGGAGCAGGCCTCGACCCTGCTGCCGGAACTGGAGGTCACGAAGGCGGCGGCCGAGATCCGCTACGCGGAGCGGTTCCTGCCGTCGTGGCTGCCGTTCGCCCGGCGGGGACACGCCGACGCGGTGCGTGCGGCGGTGCCTCGATGACCGAGCTGGTCGACCTCAGCCAGGAGTTCTACGAGGGCATGCCCGTCTACCCGGGTCTGGTACCGACCCGGCTGTGGGAACACCAGTCGCACGCGGACACCCGGCTGCCGGACGGCACGTCGTACTCCTCGTGCGGGATGGCCCTGAGCGACCACGCGGGAACCCACGTCGACGCGCCGAACCACATCGACCCGGGGGCCGCGTCGGTGGACCGGATCCCGCTGTCCGCGTGCTACGGCCCGGCCCTGTGCCTGAGCGTGTCCGGCGGCGACGGCCCGGTCACCTCGGCACGGTTGGCGGCCGCGGTCGAGGCGTGCGGCCAGGAACCACGCCGCGGTGACGTGTTGCTGCTGCACACCGGTGTCCACGACCGGTTCGGTGGCACCCCTCGGTACCTGACCGACTACCACGGTCTCGACGGGACGGCCTGCGAGTGGGTCGTCGACCACGGCGTGGCCGCGGTCGGGGTGGACCAGCCGAGCCCGGACGGCCCGGACGGGTCCATCTCCCCGGCTCACCTGCGGTTCACCGCCGAGAACGTCCTCATCTACGAGAACCTCGCCAACCTCGGCCGGGTCGCGGGGCGGCGGTTCGTCTTCGCCGGTTTCCCGGTGCTGCTGCGGGGGAGCACCGGTGCCCCGGTCCGCGCGGTGGCGATCATGACCGCCGACGCCTGAGTGGACGTGGTGGAGCGGATGTGAAGTAACAGGACGCACACTCGATGTCAGTGGTCGACCGGTCGGGGAGGGCTCCCATGCAACAGGCTTCTCAGCAACGCGTTCGAGTCGTGGTCAACACCCCCGACGCCATCAGCTACGCGGGTGTCTCCGGCTACCTCCGCGGGTGCCCGGAGCTGACGCTGCTCGAACCGACGCAGCGCGGCGACGCCGACGTGGTCGTCTACATCCCCGAGAGCATGAGCCAGCGCGCCCTGGCACTGTTGCGCAGGGAGTCACGCAGCGGGAAACCGGTCGTGCTGGTCGCGAACGACGTCAGCGAGTCGGACCTGCTGGTCGCCGTCGAGTGCGGGGTGCGGGCCATCCTGCCGAGGGCCATGGCGACGAGCGAGCAGCTGTTGCACGCCGTGCTGGCAAGCGCTTCCCTCGGCGGTCTCATGCCTCCCGACCTGCTGGGGGAGCTGCTGCGGCACGTCAACCACCTCCAGCACGAGGTGCTCGGGCCGAAGGGGCTCAACGCGGCGGGGCTGAACCCGAGGGAGATCGACGTGCTGCGCCTGATGGCGGACGGCATGGACACCGCGGAGATCGCGACCACCCTGTCGTACTCGGAACGCACGGTGAAGAACATCATCTACGCGCTGACGACCAGGCTCCAGCTGCGTAACAGGCCGCACGCGGTCGCGTACGCCATGCGCGCCGGGGTGATCTGACTGGGCCGAACGGGTGATGATTCACCCGTTCGCGCACGTGGCCCTGGGTGTGTCACCCACTCTGGATAGCACGACATATGATGTTTTCGTGATGCCTCTGGCGAATTGCTGGGCTCCAGCTGTTTGCGCAGAGAGGCGCGCGGTACGGGCGAGGCCGTCCCGATGACGGCTGCCACCGACCCCCCGTCCGTCCGGATCCAGCTGCTCGGGCCGGTTCGCGCATGGCACGGCGACGTGGAGATCGACCTCGGCACGGCACGCCGTCGCGCAGTGTTCGCCATCCTGGCGCTGAGCGTGAACCGCGCCGTCTCGCAGGCGGAGCTGGTGGACGGGCTCTGGGGCGAGGAACCGTCGTCGAAGGCGATCGGGACCCTCCACACCTACATCTACGACCTGCGGCGGGCGCTGCGGTCCGTCCGGGGCTCGTCGGACGACACCGCCGTACTGACGACACAGGGCACGAGCTACTCCCTGCGGGTACCCGCCGAACGCATCGACGAGCAGCTGTTCCTCCGGCACCACGAGGCCGCGCAGCAACGCTGGGAGCAGGGTGACTTCGCCGGCGCCGCCGCGGAGCTGGACGCGGCGACCGCGCTGTGGCACGGCGACTCCCTCGAAGGGCTCACGGTGCCCTTCGCCCGGCTCCACCGGGCCCGGCTCGGCGAGCTGCGGCTGATGGCCCGTGGCCGCAGGGCCGCCGCGCGGCTCGCCCACGGCGACCACACCACCACGGCGGCGACGATCGACGAGCTGACCGACCTGGTCGAGCGGAACCCCCTGCGGGAAGGTCCCCGGGGCCTGCTGATGGTCGCCTTGCACCGGGCAGGCCGGGACGTCGAGGCGTTGCGGCTCTTCGAGGACACCGAGGAGGTGCTGGTCGGCGAGCTCGGGATCGAGCCTGGGCCGGCGATGCGACGGATCCGCGAGAAGATCGCGGCCAGGGCCGAGGTGACGGCGGCCGACATCGGTGCCGGCATGTGGACGCCGCAGGACCCCGGCACCGCCGCGGTCGCGATGCTGTCCCACGGCGGCGGACCGGAACCGGCCGCGACGTTCGTCGGCAGGACACGGGAGCTGGGCCTGCTCCAGCCCATGCTGACCGGTCTCGCCGGCGGGCACGGCGGCTGCCTCTGGGTCGAGGGCGTCCTGGGGATGGGCAAGACGGCGCTGCTGGCGAAGGGCGTCGCCGGCATCTCGCCGGACTGCCGGGTGGTGTGGTCGACCGCCGACCGGCTCGCGGGCGGGGCCGAACCGGGTGACGAGGCGGTCGACCAGACGGTCGCGCTCGTGGCACAGGCCTGCGCCCAGACACCGCTGGTCCTGGTGGTCGAGGACCTCCAGGGCAGCGAGGACAAGGCACTGTCGCTCTGGCACCGGCTGGCGCGGCTCACCCTGCGGCTCCCGCTGCTCCTGGTCGGGTTGTCGCGGCCGGTCTCGCCGACCTCGGAGCTGACACAGCTCCGCAACACCGTGCACGCCGTCGGCGGCCGCGTGCTGAGCCTCGACGCGTTGTCACCGGGCACGGTGGCCGAGCTGGTCGGCCTGCGCACCGGCGCCCGCTGCGGGACCGCGCTGGCGGAGCGCCTGGCGAGCGCGGGCGGCAACCCGCTGTTCGTCGACCAGCTCCTCGACATGCTGACCGACGCGGGCGCGCTGCGCATCGGGGACGGCGTCGCCGAGCTGGTGGACCTCGACCCGTCGGCCGAGGACGTGCTGGAGTCCGCCACCACCGCGCTGCTGCTGCGGCGACTGGGGTTCCTCGCGCCGCGCACGCACGAGATGGTGCGGTCGGCCGCGTTGCTCGGGACCGCGTTCAGCGTGGCCGAGGTGGCGGCCGTCATGCGGGTGTCACCCGTCGACCTGGTCGGCGCCGTCGGCGAGGCCACCGCCACCGGGGTACTGGTCGAACAGGACCGCGAGCTCGAGTTCCGGAACGTCTCCGTGCGGCGGGCGCTGTACCACGAATGGCCGCCGAAGGTCCGGCCCCTGCGGCACATCGAGGCGGCGCGGGACCTGGCGGCGGCCGGTGCGGCCGTCGACCGGGTCGCCACCCAGATCCTGGCGGCGGCCCCGGCACTGTCCGAGTGGGCGGTCGGCTGGCTGCGCGACAACATCGACGCCGTGTCCGTCCAGAACGCCGAGCTGGCCGCCGACCTGCTCTCCCAGGCCGTCGTGTCCGTCGCCGTGCCGGAGGCCGGCCTCGAGGACCTCGCCGTGCGGCGCATCCGGCTGCTGTTCCAGCTGGGGCAGACGCCGACGGCCGAGACGCGGGCCGTGCTGTACCGCACCGCCGACCCCGGGCACGCCGCCGAGCTGCGGTGGATCCTCGCCCAGCTCGTGTTCTTCGACGGCGAGGTGGACCACGCACTCGGCCTGCTCGCGGAGGTGGCGGAGAGCCCGGACACACCGGCGACGTGGCGGGCCCGGTGCCAGGCACTGCGGGCCGAGTTCGAGCACACGCTGCCGGGTGGCATCGAGCGCGCGACCCGCACCGCGAGCGCGGCACTGGACCTCGCCGAACAGACCTCGGACCCGGCCTCCGTGGCGGAGGCCCTCCGGCAGCAGTGGTACCTCGATTCGGTGCGGCGCGACCACGAGGCGGCGCTCCGCCACGCCGGACAGGCGCTCGACGTCTCCGGCGAGAGCCTCGACCTCGCCGTCACCCGCCTGTCCCTGCTCGACAACCAGGCGTACAGCCTCCAGAACCTCGACAGGCTCGACGAGGCGACGGTGACACTGGAGCGGATGCGACAGATCGCGCGCCGCTACCGGGTGCGCACCAACCGCCCCCAGGTCGCCACCGCGGTGCACTACTTCTGGATCGGACACTGGGACGCGGCCGTCGCCGAGCTGTCGTCGGTCACCGACGAGGGTCCTGGTGCCGCGCACCTCGACCGCAGACTCCAGACCGGGCTGCTCCACCACGGTGTGACCGCGCTGGTCGCCGCGCACCGGGGGGACGTCGAGACGTTGCGGGCCACGCTCGCGGCCGTCGACGACACGGTCCCCATCGTGAACACCATCGCCCAGGAGAACAGCGACTTCCTCCTCGTGGCCCGTGCCGTCGACGCCGGGATGCGGTCCGGTCCGGCGGCCGAGCTGTCCGCCATGGACCCGCTGCTGGATCCCGACTACGGCCGGATGACGCTGCGCCACCAGTGGCTGCCGGGGATCGTCCGGCTCGCGCTCACGGAGGGGGACTCGCGGCGGGTGCGTGAGGCACTCGCGCTGTGCTCGGCCGAGGCGGAGCTGGAGGTCGTGCCGGCCAGGGCCGGCGCGGCGTTTCGTTGGTGCACGGCACTCGTGGACGCCGACCCGGCGAGCCTCCTGGTCACCGCACGGCACTTCAGCGAGGTGGGACGGCCGGTCGAGAAGGCCTCGGTCCTCCTCGACTGCGCGGAGCTGATCGCGCACCGGGGCGAACGTGAACGCGCGCGGCAGATGTTCGAGGAGGCCCTGGCGATCCTCACCGAGCTGGGTGCGAACCGCGACCTCGCGAACGCCGAGGCGCGGATGCGTGCCTGTGGCGTGTCGCCCCGCGCCGTCACACCGGCCGTCCTCGGCTGGCACACGCTCTCGGACGTGGAACGGCGGGTGGCGTCACTGGCCGCCGCCGCGGTGTCGAACTCCGACATCGCCGCGGAGCTGTCGTTGTCCCGCAGGGAGGTGCAGGCCCACCTGTCCCGGACGATGCAGAAACTGGGCGCGTCGTCGCGGTCGGACCTCGCCGACCGGCTGGCGCACGCGGTCCACGAGTCGAGAGGCGGGCACGGCACCCTGCGGATCGCCGGCGACCCGTGACACCTCAGTGTGACTACGTGTTCGTTGGTATCACACGAGAAGGAGGTTGGCATGGCTGGCGGATGGGGCCATGATTGAGTTCGGCGGTCCCGCCGGGGACGAGAACCATCCATGAGCGACCGTCCACACCGACGTGACGTCGTGCCACGGCCAGACCGACGTGAGGATGAGGCCTGATGTCCGCAGGTGTGCTCCGGGTGCAGGTGCTCGGCCCGGTTCGGGCCTGGCTCGACGCCACCGAGATCCGCCTCGGGCCGCCCCGGCAGCGTGCACTGTTCGCCGTGTTGGTGTTCCGCCGCAACCACGTCGTCAGCCGGTCGGAGCTGATCAACGCCGTCTGGGGCGACGACGCGCCCACAACGGCGGAGGGCAGTGTGTACACCTACCTGTCGGGGTTGCGCAAGGTGTTGGAGCCCGGCCGGTCCGGCCGCACCGCGAGCACGGTGCTGCCCTCGGAGGGCATCGGCTACCGGTTGCGGCTCGACCCCGGCGCTGTCGACCTCGCCGGTTTCGAGGAGCTGCTCGCCGACGCCGAGGCCGCGCTGGGACGTGGCCTCGCCGACGACGCCGTCGGGCTCGCGAACCGTGCGCTCGCGATGTGGCAGGGCGAGCCGTTGAGCGGTCTCCCCGGCCCGTTCGCGGAATCCTGCCGCACGCAGCTGACCGCCGCCCGGCTGAGGTTGCTCGAGACCGGGGCGGAGGCGGGGTTGCTGGCCGGGCGGCACGCGGACCTGGTCGCGGAGCTGAGCACGCTGGTGGCCCATTACCCGCTGCACGAACGGTTGCGCGGTCTGCTGATGACCGCCCTGTACCGCAGTGGCCGCCAGGCGGACGCGTTGGAGCAGTTCCGCGAGGCACGGCAGGTGCTCGCCGACGAGCTGGACCGCCAGCCCGGCCCCGAACTGGTCGAGATCCACCAGCGCATACTGGTCAACGACCCGGCCATCGCGGCGCCCGAGAACGCGCTCGGCGTCTCGACGCCGGTGCCCAGCTCGATCTCCGTGCCGGTCACCACCCGGCCGAGGCCCAGAGCCATGACCTTCGTCGGCCGCGAGACAGAGCTCGCGGTGCTGCAGGACGCCGTCTCGGAGCTGATCGACGGCCGGGGCCGGGCGGTGTGGCTCTCCGGCGAGCCGGGTATCGGCAAGACGGAGCTGCTGACCCGAGGGCTCGCCGGACTCGACTACGCGGCTGTGCAGACCTACTGGGGCGCGGGAGACGAGCTGGCGCAACGGTTCCCGCTGCGGACGATCCTCGAGTGCCTGCACGTGACGGCCGACTCGCCGGACCCGAGGCGGGCACGCGTCGCCGAACTGGCGTGGCCCGCGGCGTCCCGGGAGGACGTCCTCGGCGGTGGCGGCAACGTGCACGCGGTCGTCGAGGCGCTGCTCGACCTCGTGCGGAGGCTGTGCGACGACGGTCCGCTCGCCCTCGTCCTCGACGGGATGCAGTGGGTGGACGAGGCGAGCCTGCTGGTGTTCAACCGGTTGGCGACCCTCGCCGGCGAGCTGCCGCTGCTCGTTCTCGGCGCGTGTCGTTCCATGTCGAGCACCGAGGCGCTGGACGCGTTGCGCGACACCGTGACACGCGAGGGCGGTGCCGTGCTGCGGCTGCTGCCACTGTCCGATGCGGACGTCGGCAGGCTGCTCCGCGTCATGATCGGCGCGGTGCCCGGCCCCGGCCTGATCCAGCTCGCGCGGGGTGCCGCGGGGAATCCCCTCTATGTCGAGGAACTGGTGGACGCGCTCAAACGCGACGGCAGCGTGCACGTCGAGTCCGGCGCCGCCGAGGTCAGCGCGACGACACCGATCTCGCTCGCCTCGGCCCTCGAACAGCGGCTGGGTTTCCTGTCGCCGACGCCGCTCAACGTGCTGCGCCGCGCGGCCCTGCTCGGTATCGACTTCCGCGTCGACGACGTGAACGACCTCGCGGTGGTGCTCGGCCAGTCGCCCGCCGAGTTCCTCCCCTCGATCGACGAGGCGACCAAGGCCGGCATCCTCGTCGTCGACGGGGCACGGGTCGCCTTCCGCCACCCGCTGATCCGCCAGGCCCTCTACGACGCCATGGCGCCCGCGGTCCGTGCGGCACTGCACCGGCAGGCGGCCGAACGGCTGCACAATGCCGGCGCCGCACCGGAAACGGTCGCCAGGCAGCTCTCCGCGACGCCCCTCACCCCGGACCGGTGGACCATCGCCTGGGTGTGCGAGTACGGCGAACGGGTCGCCGACTGGGCACCGGACATCGGTGTCGACCTGCTCCGCCGGTCGGCCGAGGCGTGCGACGCCACCGACCCCAGGGTGGAGACCCTCACCGCCGGCCTCGCCAGGGTGCTCTACTGGCTGGGGGAGTCGCCGGAGTCGGAGGTCCGCGCCGTGCTCGGGTCCACCCGCGACCCGGACCTGCGTGGCGAGATGCACTGGACGCTCGCGTGTGTCCACTACCGGCGCGGCCTCGACCGCAACGCGGTCGACTCGCTGCGGGCCGCGGTCGACGATCCCCGGGTCTCCCCGGTGTGGCGGGCCCGCTGCCGGGCGCTGCTGGCCGCCCGTCAGGGCCTCGGTCTCGGCGAGATCGACTCCGCGCAGGCCACGGCATGGGCGGCGATCCACGAGGCGGAAGCCGTCGGCGACGCCTTCGCCAAGGGTTACGCGCTGGCGAACCTGTGGCTGTTCCAGTCGATCGAGCGCGACCACGCCGAGGCACTTCGCCTCGTCGACCAGGCGCTCGCGGTGCTCGACGAGGCGCTGGCGGTGGCGGGCGCCGACCCCAAGCTCGTGCACCTGCGGCTGAGCCTGCTCGACAACCGCGTGTTCAGCCTGCAGTGCCTCGACCTGCTCGGTGAGGCCGACGCGACGCTGCGGGAAGCGGACCGGTTGGTGCGCGCGCACCGGCTGCCCGCCGGCATCGTCGGCGCGACGGTGGTCAACCACTACTGGTCGGGACGCTGGGACGCGGCGGTGACGGAGCTGTCCGAACTGGTCGGCCGCCGCGAGCTGGACATGGCGTTCCACGGCCTGCGCGAGAGCGGGCCGACACTCCTGTTGCTGCACGGCGTCGGCGCGCTGATCGCGGTGTTGTGCGACCGGGGCGACGAGGTGAACCGGCACCTGGCGGCGGCGGACGAGCTGCCGCTGCTGACCTCCGCCGACCGGGAGAGCTGCGATTTCCTCGTCGTCGCGGAGGCGTTGGCCGCGGAACGCGACGGCCGTCCGGACGCCGCCCTGATCGCGCTCGCGCCGGTGCTGGACGAGCGGTACTCGCAGATGATGCTGCGCCACCAGTGGATGCCGGACGTCGCGCGGATCGCCCTGCTGGCAGGGGAGACCGGGCTCGCCAGGCGGGCGCTGGCCATCTGCGAGGGTGAGGCCCGGCGCGAGCGGACACCGGCCCGTGCCTCCGCCGCGCTGGCCCGGTGCCGTGGCCTGGTGCGCGGTGATCCCGAGCCGGTGCTCATCGCCGCCGCGACCTACCGCGAGGTCGGCAGACCGGTCGAGCTGGCACAGACCCTCGAGGACGCCGCGGTGCTGTTCGCCTCGGTTGGCCAACCGGACCGTGCCACGCAGCTCGGCACCGAGATGATCCGGATCTACGACGATCTCGGTGCGGTGTGGGCGATTCACCGCGCCAGGGCGCGCCTGTCCGCCCACGGCGTCGACCTTGCCCGTGCCCGGTCCGGCGGCACACCGCGCCGGCATGCGGTCTGAGCCCGTGCGTGCCGCCACCCACAACCGTGCCACGCGGACGATTCTGTCGCCGTGATCTTCACGTCGTCTCCACGCCGAACCGGACGGGGAGCCTGTCGATGACGATGTGGCGGCCGTTCTCGATGCGCCGCCTCGGTGTCTCGGCGAGGTGGAAGTCGGGGTGTCCGGTGAGCTGCCGCAGCACGGTCTGCAGCTCCAGTCGCGCGAGGTGCGCGCCACTGCAGTAGTGGATGCCGAAGCCGAAGCCCAGATGGATCGCGGCGCCGCGGTCGAGGCGGAACTCGTCCGGCGCCGCGAACTGGTCCGGGTCGCGGTTCGCCGCACCCATCAGCAGCATGATCCGCGCGCCCTTGGGAATCGCGACACCCGCGACGGTGGTGTCCCGGGTGGTGGTCCGGGTCTGGTTGCCGACCGGCGCCCACAGCCGCAC
This sequence comes from Actinophytocola oryzae, assembly GCF_004364325.1. GTDB lineage: Bacteria > Actinomycetota > Actinomycetes > Mycobacteriales > Pseudonocardiaceae > Actinophytocola > Actinophytocola oryzae. Next base: position 53,001 of record NZ_SOCP01000008.1, read on the forward strand.
GGCCTCCTCGGCCGCGGCCGGGACGAGTTCCGGTTCCGCACGAAGACGTTGCTGGAGCGGCACATCACGCGCCAGCTGCCAGAGCAGGTGGCTCATGGCGTTCATGGTGGTCTCGTGACCGGCCATGCTGGCCGAGATCAGGATGGAGTGCAGCTCGTCGTCGGTGACCGGCCTGCCGTCGAGCCGCGCCCCGACCAGCCAGGAGATGTAGTCGTCACCGGGATTCGCGCGTGCCCTGGCGACGTCCTCGGCGAACACGGCGACGAACGGCGGCCAGAACGCGCCGGGACCGCTCGCGGTGGCCAGGTGCTGCCACAGGTTCCTGGTCAGCTCCCGGATCCGTTGCTGGGCGCCGTCCGAAAGACCGAGGGCGTGGGCGACCGAACGGATCGCGAGCGGCATCGCCAGCTCGTTGGCCAGGTCCCCGTGGCCGCGGGCCACCAGCGGCGCGAGCAGCTCGGCGACGATCGCCGTGATCGAGCCGGCCAGGCGCGCGACGGTCGCCTGGTGCAGTGGCGGGCTGATCAGGCCACGCAACGCGGTGTGCTCGGGCCGGTCGAAGTCCAGCGGCGTGAACTTCGGCGTGCCCGGCGCCTTGGGGAAGAACACCCCGTTCGCGGAGCTGAACGTGTCGTGGTCCCTGAGCACGGCACGGACGTCCCGGTAGCGGGACAGCAACCACATGCCGCCGTGGGCGGGTGAGTAGACCACGGGCGCGGTCTGCTGGATCCGCTGGTGCACCTCGCCGACGATGTCGGCCGTCAGCTCGGGGTCGTGGTGGTCGTAGCAGGTGGCGAGGCGTTCGACGGAGTTCATGGTGCTAGGCCTCGACGATCGCGAGCGGCGACGGCTGCCAGCGGTGGCCGGTCTCCCCTTCGCGGACGACGGTGCCGAAGGCGACGTCGGCGAAGTGGCAGCCGAACCCGATCGTGTTCGGACGGGACAGCTCGGCCAGCACCTGGCGTCGCGCGTGGATAGTGGCGTCCCGGTCCGAGTCCGGCAGTGAACACCACTCGGGATTGCTGATCTGCGCCGGGAAGTGGAACACGTCACCGAAGGCGACGACGCGGGTGCCCGCACTCTCCACCACGAACGCCGTGTGTCCGGGGCTGTGGCCCGCGGTCGGCATGGTCCGCACGCCGGGCAGCACCTCGTCACCGTCGTCGAAGAGGTGGAGGGCGCCGCTCAACGGCTCGAGGTGGTCGCGTTTCGACGGACCGCCCGGGTGGTCACCGGTGTGGTCCTGCCATGCGAGCCATTCCGCCCGCGCGACCCAGTGGCGGGCGTTGCCGAAGGTGAGCCGGGGCTCGTCGGTGCCCGGCAGGCTCGTCCAGCCGATGTGGTCGAGGTGCAGGTGGGTGAACGCGACGTCGTCGATCGTGTCCGGCCGGTGGCCCAGCGCGGCGAGGCTGTCGAGGAACCCGCCGCAACGGAGGTCACCGAACGCGTGGCTGCCGGTGAACGAACCCCAGCCGAGGTCGATGAGCAGGGTCCGCCCGGACGACTCGACCAACAGCCCACCGGCCGGCATCACGAGGTGGCCGTCGGCGTCGAGCTGCTCGGGATGTGCTTCCCACCAGGTCCGCGGCACCTCGGGCGCGAACCGGTCGGGCGCGAGCGACATCACGCCGTCGAGCACGTGCGTGAGCGTCACCTCGCCGAGCCGGACGACGCGGGTGCGGGCGGGGGAGTGCCAGCGCATGCCCGGGAAGCTAGGCGGCCCGCCGAGGGTCGGACAAGATCACGCACGCGCACTCTGCCCCGGTTTCCCTCCTCAGCGGTACGGTCGGGCAAAGAGTCCACAGTGGATGATGTGCGGACGATCGGGCAGTGTCCGTGCACGGGACGCTCCGAGACCGTGAGTCACAGTGGCTTCACGCGGTGTACTTCCCGCGTGAGGCATGAGGTCGCCGACGCACCAGGGCCGTGACGGACCTGCCCGCCTCTCTGCAGGCATTCCTGGAGGTCACCGTGGGAATGCCGTGGCCGGAGGGCGACGAGCGGGACCTGGAGCGGTCCTCGGACGCGTGGATGGCGTTCAGGGCCGGGTTGGCGACGGCGAGGGACCAGTACGGCGCGCTGGCGCGAGAGTTCGACGCGGTGCTGGTGGGTGAGACCGCCGAGCGGGTCGTGGTCCTGTACGACTCGACGGTACCCGCGTCCCTGGACCAGATGATCGAGGCGGCGGACACGTTCGCCGCCGCGATGCTCCGGGCAGCGGCGGACTTCGAGAAGACCAAGATCATGATCGTCGCGATGCTGGTGCTGCTGGCGGCGGCCATCGCCGAGCTGCTGGCTTCCCTGTTCGGCGCGTTCCTGATCCCGACCGTGGTGGCGGTGGCGCGGGTCGGCATAGCGGCGGTGCTGAAGCAGTTGTCGGTGCGGTTGGGAAGCGTGAGCTTCCGTCAACTGGGTGGGCTCAGCCTACGGGCTGGGCGGCAGCTGGCGGTGGACGTCGCCAAGTACGGGCTGGCCGGGGCAGCGTTCATGGGGGGACTGGACCTGGCCGTCGACGGCGTGCAGAACCTGACGACAACGGAGGGCGGCCAGCAGCTGCGGGAGGGCGTCGACTGGAACGCGTTCTTCATGTCGGCGGCCCTGGGTGCGCTGGGTGGGGGGTTCTACGGAGTGGGCCGGTCCCTGGGGCGCGCCGCGGACGTGCTGTCGAGAGACTTCCGCACCGCGGTGGGCGTCGAGATCGAGAAGATGGCCGGCAGGGAGGTGAGATCCAGGGCGTCGCGGGCCTTCCAGGGCTTCGCGGACCTGGGCTACTCGGCCATGCAGGTGGCCATCGGCGGCGCCGCGGCCAACGCGACGATCAACGTGGCACAGGGTCCACTGGCGAGCGCGCTGCGGAAGCTGTTCCCTCCTGAGGGAGGCGCGTCCGGTGACAGCGGCGGAGTGCTGCCGATGGCGGCCGCGTCGGACGGCGCACTGAGCCTCCTGGGCCGGGGACGAGGAGCCGCGCCGCGACTGTCCGGTATGGACCTGTCGGTGGGCGACCTGACCGTGGGCACCCTGGACCTGGGCAGCCTGACCGTAGGCAGCCTGGACCTGGGTGAGACACCGTCCTTGGCGGCTTTCCTCACGGGAAAACCGGCCACCGCCACGGAGTCGAGCAGCCAGGCCACCGCGGCTCCCCGGACCGCGGCGACGGCCCGGATGACAACGGACCACAGCACGGCCATGCCGGCCGCGGAGGCGCCCAGACCCGGTGCGGAGGCTGGTGCGGAGACGGCGGTGGGCGGTAGGGACGCTGTGGCATCTCCAACGCCGCCGGTACGCGATCCGGCCGCGTCGGCGACCGGCTCCGGCGCGCGAACGGACCCGGTGACGGAGTCGGGCGGCCGGACTGCCGCGGCGCTCCAGGCCACTCGTCTCTCCCCGACCACACCGGACCACGGTCCTGCCGTGCCAGTCAGCGAGCCCGCCACATCGGCGGCCAGGTCCGGCACGCAATCGGACCACGTGATGGAGTCCGGCGGTGGGGCCGGGGCATTGCATGCCCCACCGACGCCCGCTCAGACCGGGCCGTCCATCGAGCCGCCCACCACGGCGGCCGGCCCGCATGTTCGAACCACCTCGGTGTCTCACTCCGCCCCGATCGCTCCACCAGATTCGGTGACCCCATCTGCCCAGCTGGTCCATTCGAGCCCGCTGGTCTCGTCGGCCCAGCTGGTCCATTCGAGCCTGTCGGCCCACGTCACCCAAACCGGCTCGGTGGCCCACTCCTCCTCGGGCGCCCAGTCGAGCCCTGTAACGGAGTCGAGCGGGCCGGCCACCCTGGCCGCCGCACCAACTCGTCCCTCCGCTGAGGTGGCCTCCGGGCAGCCTGGTATCGATGTCGAGCCGCCGGCCGCCTCCCCCGTCGACGACCTCGCGCCAGGCCGTCCCTTCACCGTGGAGCATCTGCCCGTCGGCATCTTCCTGCGGGGCAGGGGGGACGACCGGTTCGTCGCCCCGATCGCCGCGCTGCCCGCCATCCCCGGCGAGTTCGGCGTCGCCTTCCGGGACGGCCTCCGGATGACCGTCACCGCGCTCGCCGAGGCCGTGCGGGCCGCAGGCTGGAACGGCACCGACACGATCCGGCTCTACGTCTGCGACACCGGTGACCTCGCGCGGCTCGCCCAAGGGCTCGCCAACAGCCTCGGCGCCCCGGTCGAACGGCCCACGGACCTCCTGTGGCTCGGCCTGGCAGGCACCGCCGCCCAGGTCGGACCGGCCACCCTCACCGCGGACGGTCGAATCGTGGCCCCGGCTGCCACGACCGACCCGGACGGCGGCGGCTGGGTACGCCACGAACCACACGCCGTACCCGTCCCCTCCTCCTACTCGGGCACCGCGCCGAGCCTCCCGCGACCGATGCACCTGGCGGACACACCCACCACGAGAATCCACCGCCTGCTCCCGCTCAACCTCGTCCGTGTCGAAGAGGTCGACGGCGGACGCCTTCGGGCGGACGTCGAGCAGGCCCTGAACACGGCGGGCACACCGCCCGGCGTTCGAGACCAGGTACTGGCCGGGCTCTCCGACGCCGAACTCACGGACAAGATCACCAAGGCGGACCGGCTCACGGTCACCGCCGGCCAGGGCGACGACGCCGTCGAACTCAGCGTCCGGCCTACACTCGCCGACGACACCACCGGGAAGTCCACAAAGGACTACCTCGACAACGGGAAGATCGAGAGCAGCTCCGGCAAGTACGGCAAGGCCAAACTCTCGCGGTCGGGCACCAGGAGCAAGGACGGCACCGTCGGTGGCCACCTGCCCCTCTCGTCCGCGTTGGACCTCGGCGTCAACCTCAAGGGCGGCGTGCCCAGCTCGACGTGGAAGTCCGTCAGCTCCGCCGAGTCGAGGTCCGGCACCGCCATCGAGCCGAGTGGCGACCGGACCAGCAGCCGTCACGACCTGCGCTACACCGCCACTCTCACCGGCAACGGCACCGAGCCCGTCCGGTTCGACGGCCACCAGCCGGGCGGTGCGGTCGTCAGCACCCCGGACGCGCTCGCCGACCTCACCATCGACCCCGTACCCACCCCCGACAGCGACGGGGCCACACCGCCTGCCGTGCGCCTCACCGCCGGAGGCCTGTTCGACGCCGCCAGGGAGGTCCTGCACCGGCATCCCGCCTGGCGCGGCCGGGCCGACGAGATCGGCTCACCCGTGCGTGCCGTCCTTCGCGGCCTGACCAGCGGCGACCACCTCTCGCAACGCGGAACCGACCTGCTCGACGGACACCCCCTCCGCGAGAGTCTGGAAATCCACGACACCTGGGGCACCAGCCACACCGCCACCATCGAGCTGCTGGCCGACCGTGACGACTCCTACGCACTCCGCCTTCCGACGCCCGTGAAAGGCAAGCTCACCAGCAAGTCCGGGACGACCACGGGGCACTCACTGGAGGTGTCGAGAGCCGAGAAGGTCGACCTCGGCGTCCGGCTCAAGTCCGGTGCGCACATCCTGGGCGAGAACGTGGGTGCCGTCGGTCTCGTCCAGGGCGGACGGACCAACCACGACGAGCGGGTCACCACGCGCGGCAGCGAGGTCAGCGACGAGCTGGCGTGGACGGCCAAGGGCACACTGGCCGGTCGGGTCACCGATCTCACCTACCGCCTGCGTGTCGTGTTCGACGACGGGCGTCAGGAGGAGACCCGGCACGCGGTGCTCGCGGCTGCCGTCACGTGGCGGGCGGTGAACGACGAGGCCCCGGCCGCCGAGCACCTCCCCGACACGGATCCCTTCCCGCCGCGGAAGATCCTCACCGGCGAGACCCGGTTCCCCAACCTGGCCGCCGTCGAGGAGACGCTGCGCCACGCACTGCCGGCCGGCGTCCTGCACGCCGGCGAGGCGACCTCCGCGGCACACGTCGCGCAGAACGAGGCGGCCGTCTCCCGCGTCTTCTCCGCGCGTGGCGCCGCCGACCGGAGTTCCGACCTCAACGGCGACGGCATGTCGTCGCTGCTGGTGTCCAGCACCAGCGCCGTGACCGGCAGCCCGGACGGGTACGTCCAGGTGGTCGTCGAGGCCGTGCGGCCCGAAAGCGAGGCGTCGGCCGCGAGACCCCGCACGCCCGGTGCCTCGTTGAAGGGCACGCTCGGCGCCGAACGCACGACCGGCGTCGAGGACACGGTCCGGACCGGGTACACGGCAGGAGGTGGCGGTGGTCTGCGGGGCAGCATCGGCGGCGTCGGGACGGGGGAGCTGCGTGGCCAGCACTCCCGCACGATCAGCGCGGCCGAGTCCACACTGACGTCGTCGAGCGGGGTGGGGCACGAGCAGACCTGGAAGTCCGCGCACGTCGGCACGCACGACCACCTGGTCGACCACTACCGGATCACCGTCCACGGCGACGACGGCGTGCTCGCCGTCCGGACGGTCCCCGGCGGCCGGGCCGCCACGTTCACCGGCGGCCGGTTCGCCCCGGGCCACCGGCCGGTCGAGGAGCGGAGCGCGTTCACGCCGGTCCCGCACCGCACGCCCCGCCGCCCGGACGGCTGGCGCGAGGGCGCACTGCCGGACCACTTCGTCGTGCAGGGCGTCGACCTGCCGACCGGATTGGCCGACGCCCTGCGTGCCGGTCTCGGCAAGGCCGAGGTCGACCCGTTCGCCCGGCACACCACGCACGAGTTCGCCGGCCGCAGGCAGGTCGCCGCCCGCCTCGTCGAGGCGGAGAGCGGGGTCCTCCAGCTGCCCGTCCACCGCCGGGGCACCGGCCTTCTCGCCGGTGACCACGTCGGTGACGTCAAGGTGCACCTCGCGCTGAGCAACCCCAGGATCGTCGGCGAGCCGGAGACGATGAAGCTGACCTTCGCCGCCACGGTCACGGGGGCCACCGGCCGGTCGGCCACGAGCGGCACAGGCACGAGCACGGCGGGCCGGTTCCGGGCCGGCAGCAAGGGCGACTTCGAGGTGCACGAGGCCTTCGGGTACTCCGACGGCGGCAGGAGCGAGGCTGGGCAGGGCACGGTCCAGGAGTTCGAACACACGACGGTGACCACCTACGAGGGGCCCGTGTACCCGGTCGCCTACGACGTCAGCGTCCTCGCGGGTGGCCGGGACGCCGTGGCCGGCACCACGGTCGCGCACGGCGACGAGCCGGGCAGCTGGCACAACCGGGAGGCGCACCGCGAGAACGCCGTCCGGCTCTGGGTGCCCGCCGACGAGCTGGGCCAGCTCGGCCTCACGGACGTGCCGCCGACGTCCCGGACCGCGCCGGCCGAACACGCGGACGTCGTGCCGCCCGACCACGACATCGACGGCTTCACCCCGCGGTCGGTCCGGCCCGAGGTCACCGCACGGCTGCTCGACGCGACTCGCGACCTGCTCGACCTGGTGCCGCGCGAGTCGGTGCCCCGCCCGGTGCTCTCGCGGTTCCTCGGCGGCGTGACCGACCGGGCGGTGTTCGCGTGGGTGCGTGACCAGGTCAACGGCGACGTCGAGCGGCGGGCCGGGGAGTCGCTGTACCGGCGGATCGTCGCCGAGCTGGGGGCGCGCGGCCTCGAGCCGCGCTACCCGGACCTGGTGAGCGGCCCCGGGATCCGGTGGTCGGAGACGGTCGCGGGCCCGGTCGGCACCTACACCGTCGCGCTCACGCTGCGCGGCAACGAGGGCCTCGGCGAGTACCACTCGACCACGCCGGGGTGGACGGGCGAGTACGAGACCAAGACGACCCGGACCACGACGAAGGACACCGGTGGGAGCCGGTCGCGGCAGCTGGCGTCGAGAACGTTCCTGGGCACGGACGCCGTGGGCGGGCACCCGCTGCGGGGCGTCGGCACCATCGCCGGCACCCACCGGTCCTCGGGCGACCGGACCGAGTCCGTCGCCGTCAGCGCCACGCGTGCCTACACCGCGCCGGACGGGGACACCGTGACCTACGTGCACGACCTCGGCCTCGAGCTGACGGTCACGAAGACGGCCCACGCGAGCCGCGCGCCGCGGGTGCTGAGCCACGGGCTCGCGGACCTGTTCACGCCGCGGCCCTGGAGCGGTGTGCGCACCCTCGACGCGATCCCCGGTGCGGTGCGGTCGAAGGTGCCGGTCGGCGAGCTGGGCGCTGGCGCGCGCCGACCCGGACGGATCGACACCCTGCCTGACCACCGCACCGTGCTGGCACGCTCGCTGGACCTGCACTTCACCGTGCGGGAGATCGTCGACGGCGTCCCGGTGGGGGAGTCGACCGGACGGGCGCCGACCGCCGTCCCCGCGCAGGCCACCTCGACACTCGACACCATCAACACCGGCACCAGACCGAGCGCGCTGTCGGCGCACCTCCCCGAGGCGATGGGTGACAAGGGCTACCTGCTGGACGGTCTGGATCTCGACGGCTACTACAGCGCGGGTGCCGTCGTGTCGAACCCCTTGGCAGCACTGAGGTTCAACGCGTACCTGGACGGCGCGCGAGTCGTGCCGCTCGCCGGGTCCGCCGAGTTCACGGCGAAGGACTCGACCACGCACGTCGCCAAGGACAAGCGCAAGGAGGGCCCCGGCGTGAAGACCGGCGGCCGAACGCGGCTCGGTGACGTCGAGGCGGGGACCGGCGGTCCCGGGGCAGCCTGGCAGCACACCTCGGCGGCCGACACCAGGTCGAGGAGCGGCGTGCGCGAGGAGAAGACGACCGCGGCGCCGTTCCTGGTGATCGCGTGGGCGAACTGGACGGTCGTTCCCGAGTACCTCGGCGCCGTGCCGGACGAGTGGCGCGTCCCGCGCACCGCACGCGACCGGGTCTACGTCCGCACCGACGAGGCCGGACTCCGCCGAATGGGCCTCGAACCACCGCCCTGATCTCCGCGCCGGCCTCACGGATGGAGCGGCTGTGAAGTGCGTTCATCCATGCTTCGAGCGTGAATACCAAACGCCCCATGGAAATCGTCGCCGCGGTGGGTATCGCCGCCGTCGCCGCGGTCGTCGTCAATCTCGGCATCGGTTCGCTGGCAAGGCAGATCACCTCGGTAGGGGATTTCGGCCCCCTGAACCCGGCTGCCTTTCTTCCGCTGACCCTCCTCGGTGTGGTCGCCGGCGCCGCCGGCTGGGCGGCGGTCCGGCGCAACGCGAAGCGGCCCGCCAGCCTGCTGCGCAGGCTCGTGCCCTCGGTAGTGCTCGCGTCGTTCGTCCCCGACATCGCGTTGTACTTCGTCGCATCCGTTGGTGTCACGCCGATCCTGGTGCTGATGGTGATGCACCTCGCGGTCGCGGTGATCAGCGTTCCCGTCTTCTCGTTGGTGCTCCCCGTGGTGGACGAGGCCGCCACTGTCGAGCCGGTCGCGCTGGCGGGTAGCCGATGATCGAGGACTGCGTCGTCGTGGACGGTGTGGTCCACGGCTACTACTCGCCGCCGGGCACCTACACCAACCCCGTCGCCGGTCTGGTGGTGGACTCGCTCTACCACGGCTACCACCTGAACTTCTCGCCGCGCGGCGAACCGGAGTGGTTGCTGGACAAGGACCGCTTCGTGCGGGCGGACGCGGAGCTGCTCGGCGACGCCCTCTTCGCGCAGAGCCCCACCGACTTCGCGGTGTACCACGACATCCCGCTGTACGGGCTGTACAAGGACGGCGCCTCACCGCTGTGGGTCGGTCAGGAGCTGCGCAGGCGTCATCCCGGCCGCGTCGCGGTGTTCGGCGGGATCTGGCCGTTCCACCCGGACCCGATCGGTGAGGTCGACCGGCTCGTCGACGAGGTCGGCGTGTCCGGCCTGAAGTTCTACCCGTACGACATCTACGACGGGGTCGGCCAGGAGACCCGCATGGACGACCGGGACGCGGTCTTCCCCATCCTGGAGCACGCACGCAAGCGCGGCATCCGCACGGTCGCGGTGCACAAGGCGGTCGCGATGAGCGGGTGCCCGACCGGGCCGTTCCACCCGCGCGACCTGGAGGACGCGCTGCTCGCGTTCCCGGACATGTGGTTCCAGATCGTGCACGGCGGTTTCGCGTACGTCGAGGAGACGGCCATACAGCTCTCCTACCACCGCAACGCGACCGTGGTCCTCGAGGGCGTGAGCGCGTACCTGGTCAACTCGCCGCTGAAGTTCGCGCAGATCCTCGCCGCGTTCGTGATGACCGGCGCGCACGACCGGATCATCTGGGGCACCGGCTGCACCGCACTGCATCCGCGTCCCATGGTGGAGGCGTTCTGGCGGTTCGAGTGGCCGGAGACCTTGGCCAAGGGCTACGGCCTGCCGCCGATGACGCCGGAGTTCAAACAGGCCGTCCTCGGCGGGAACCTGGCGCGCATCCTCGGCCTGGACCTCGACGCGATTCCCCGCAACACCGCGGCCATGGCGGCACCGTGGAGCTGACCGAACGGGTCCGGGAGGCGTTGAACACCATCATCGACCCGTGCAGCGTGGTCGCCGGCGCGCCGGTCGGGCTGGTCGACCTCGGCCTCGTCCGGCAGCTCACGGTCACCCCGGCACCGGACGGTGCCGCGGTGCTGGTGCGGATCGGCGTGACCGAGCCCGCCTGCCTGATGGGCGCTTCGTTCGTGGTCAGGGCAAAGGAAGTTCTCGACGCAATACCCGAGATATCCACTGTGGACGTCGGATTGGACCACGCGGCCGACTGGACGCCGGACGACATCGCGCCGGCCTACCAGCTGCGGCTGGCCGAGGTTCGTTCTACCCGAGGTCCCACAACAGACAGGAAGACGTGACGTGTCATGGAAACCCTCAACAAACGCGAGTACGCCATCCTGAGAGCTGTCGAGGACGGGCGCGGGGCGCTTCTGGTCAGCTGTGAACCCGACCTCACGGTGGACGGTTCGTGGTGTGACCACACTGCGGTGCACACGCTGGTCGCCTCGGGCCTGATCAGGGCCGCGGCGCCGGCGGACATCGGCAGCCGGGTCGCCGCGGTGGTGACCGACGCCGGCGTGCGCGTCCTGCACCCGGAACTGGCATGAGGATCAGGTGGCACCGCGATCCGGACAACGACGTCGTGGTGGTGGACCTGCCACCCGCCGCCGCGGACGACGTGTGGGAGTCGGCCGCCGCGTGCCTGCCCCGATGCGAGAACGGTGTGCGGCTGGTGGCGGGCGACCGCTCGCGGGAGCTCGTGACGCTTGGCGCCCAAGGCCTGGCCACGATGCCGGGTGAACTGCACCCCTGGCTTCGGTTCACGACGACGCGTTCACCACTGCACGCGAAGTGACTCCAGACCCCGCACCAGGTGGATGGCCCGGTAGGTGGGCTCGAAGCCGTCGGCGAGGCGGAGACCGGGCAGGCGGCCGAACAGGGTGCGCAGGGCGACCTGGATCTCGGCGCGGGCGACGGGTGCGCCGGGGCAGGCGTGCAGCCCTCTGCCGAACGAGACGTGGTCGTGCACGTTCGGCCGGCCGAGCACGACGGCGTCCGCGTCGGGGAACACCGTGTCGTCCCGGTTGGCCGAGTCGAAGAGAACGAGCACGCGTGCACCCTGCGGCAGGCGGGTGCCGCCGAGCTCGACCTCGCGGGTGGTTACCCGAAAAACACCGCGGTTCGGCGGGTTGCGGCGCAGTGCCTCCTCTGTCGCCTTGATGATGGTCTGCGTCGGCTCCCGGAGGATTCCCTCGTGCACGGCCGGGTTCTGCAGCGCGAGCAACGTCGTCGCCGTGATCGCGTCGCGGGTGGTCGGGAACCCGGCGATCCGGGTGCCACGGATGATCCCGTGCACGGCCCCGTCCTGTGCCAGCCCCGGAATACCGTCGGCGCCGTGCACGAGCACCGAGATCAGGTCGTCCCTCGGCGCCGCCCTCCTGGCGTCGACAAGGGCTTGCAGGTAGCGCGTGAACTCCCCGAGCCGCCTCGCGGCATCGATCTTGGCCTCGACCGGCGCCGCCGGGTTCGAGAGCGTGAACGAGTCGAGGGTCGAGGTCTCGACCCGCTCGGCGGCCTCGACGGGGAAGCCGATGACGGCGTTGATGATGCCCTGCACGTACGGGCCGGCGTACTCGGCGACCAGGTCGGCGGTCCCGCCGGTGAAGCGGTCGACCAGCTCTTCGGCGCGACGCCAGACAACCGGCATCAGCGAACGTATGCGCTGCGCGCTGAACCCGACGTCGATCAGTGCCCGTATCTGCCGGTGCCGAGGGCTGTCCTCGTCCACGAGCCGTCGCTGTTCCGGCACCCCGCCGGCACGCAGCTCCGCGACGACCTCCGGCGGGTTGTCGTAGATGAAGGGAAACGCGAGCCGCGCGGAGAACGTCTCGGGATCGTCGAGCACCGCGTGGACGTCGGTGTAACGGCAGACCAGGTACGCGTCGACCGAGGGGCTGAACATCACGGACCGGGTGCGGGCCCTCCGGTAGAACGGATGCGGATCCTCCTGGTGCGGGTTGACCATCGGGTTGAAGTCCGACTCGGCCCCGGAGTGGTCAGCCTGACCGGTGACCGTCATGCGACTCCTCCCGCGGGCAGTGTCCATGACCGGACGCGATCAGTGACACAGCGCGATGATATAGCAGGCGGTTCGGGGTGATCCGTGGAGTTGTCGTACGCAGCGCGGCCGAGACGTGCCAGGTAGGGGGTGCCGATCTCGCGAAGAACGGGGTGGGAACCGCACAATTGTGCGCCGGTGACGAGCACGCGCGCCTGTTCCGGGGAGTTCGGTGCAACCGTGCTGCACGGAGGTACCGAACCCGGTACTCGAGGCGAACCGCCTGCCCGTTCGGCCACCGTGCGTGTGCGAGCGGGCTGACCGATCCGGTGTTCAGCCGTGCGGCGGCCGTGAGCGACAAGGTTCGCCGTGTCGGAAGGCTGGGTCGTGCGTCCAGCCGTCCTGTTGGGACGGATGCGTGCGAGGCACGGCACCTGGTCGGTGACGTCGTCGGCCCGCCGACGGGCCTCCCGTCCGTGACCGTGCCGACGGTTCGGGCAGACCGGCTGCGCGATAGACCCGAGCGGTGGGAGGGACACCTCGGCCCGGCTACCGTCGACAGGGCGGACGTGATTGGCGGACAACGGAAACGATGCCACCGTGCGAGATCTGGAACGACTCGGCGCCGGGGACAACGGCGGTCATGACTGTGCGGAGCGATGACATTGATCACCTGGGACCGTTTGGGAGCCGAGATAATCTGCGTTTTCCCACCCTGGCAGATCACCTGGATCCGGGACGCCGCAGCCGAGTACTGCGACCGGGCGCGCCCCGACGACGGCAGCATGGCGGCGAACAAGGTCCGGGACCTGGTGCACCGGCTCCTGGATGACCTGCCGCGCGCCGGTGGTGTCATGGTGTTCCGGCACTGGGGTCATCGCTTCGCCTGGGCCTGCGTGCTGAACGAGCTGCGTGCCATGCGGGAAGGGATGCCGGACGAGGACGTGGCGTCCTGGCTGGCGTACGTCATCGAGTTCCTCGTGGCGGTGGGGAACGACGGTTCGACCGTCCCGGCCGGATCTTGACCTGCTGTGGAGTCGCTTCCTGGTCGACACCGGGGAACGTCGTGCGGAGGCTTGGCACCGGTCGTCCACCGAGCGGCAGCACGGCATCACCGCCTCGGGGCGGCAGCGTGGCCTGCCCGGCCTGTCGCGACCGACACTGATCCCACGGCCTGCGCACCGGTGAACGCGGGCGGCCGGGGCATGTTCACGTGGGCTTGACGCTGCGGCGCCATCCCGCGATGCCACCCAGTGCGAGCGCCGCGGCGGCGGACACGGCGCGGATGGTGGGTGGGCGTCGGCGGTCGGCGCTGGTGGTGAGCAAGCCCCAGACAGCGGGGGCGGCGACCGCGAGAGCGCCGCGGGTTGGCGTGCGGGTGATCCTGGCGGTCAGTGCGGCCCCGGTGACGAGCAGGCCGGTTGCCGCCGCGGTGATTGTCGTCCGGCTGTGTGGTGGTGCGCCGCGCCGTACGGCGTCGGCCAGGATGTTCACCGTGCTGGCCAGTGCGGTCCAGCCCAGGAGCATGCCGGTGGCGGTGCTGGTCGACCGGCTCGGTGGGACGTGCCGCAGGCGGTTGTGCGCGACCGCGGTCAGGCTGGTGGCGAGCGGGAGCAACGCAGGCGTGTACTGGAACCGGTCGGTCTGTGCGGCGAGTGACCAGGCGGTGTTGGTGAGGTAGGCGGCGGTGAGTGGCCACCCGGTCCGCCTGCTGCTCGGTCGGGTCCGGCCGTCGGCGGTGCACTGGACACGGGTGTCGATGGCGCACGCGGCGAAGATCGGCGCCCATACCGCGAACGCGTAGGACGGCGGTGTGATCACGGTGTCGTAGCGATCGGTCTTCTCGCCGCCGCCTGCCAGCGCGCCGACGTTGGGCACCGCGATGAAGGCCGCGCAGCTGCTGGCCAGTGCGAGACTGCGCAGTTTGTCGTTGTCCATCAACGAACACCTCCGTGTGGTCGGGACGCCGTCCGTGCCCAGTCGGTTAACCGCCCGGAGAGCCGCCCGAGCACGTCGGTCAACGATCGGGTGAGTTCCGGTGGCAGCTCGTCGGCGAGCTCGCCGACGCCCACGCTTGCCGCGCGCAGCTCGGTTTCCAGTCGCCGGACGGTCGTCGGTGTCAGGTGCACGACTCGCCTTCGGCCGTCGTGCGGGTCGGGGCGGCGGTGCACGTGACCGACGCGCTGCAACCGGTCGACGAGCTCGGTCGCGGAACCGGACGACACACCCACCAGCTGGGCGATCTCACCAGGTCCGACCGGCCTGTCGGACATGGCGACGTGCTTGATCGCCGTGTACTCCACCGAGCTGACACCCAGCCGGCGCGCCACAGCGAGGTCCACCTCGAACAGCGCCAGTGCCAGCCGGTGCAGCGCCCACGCCAACTCGTCGGTCACCACGACAAGGTACCTCCGTTGCCGAGGTAACTGCCAGAGGGGTACACCGCGAACGGTGAATCGAGCGAGTCACCGGACGGCCGCCACCCTCGCGATGTGGCTGAGGCACGCGGTGCGCGTGGTCTTGCCCGGCGACGTGCCCCAGAACTGCCAGAACGGTTGGGACGCGATACCGCCGACCACAGAAATCGATTGCCGCGCCGGTCAGCGCGACGCGCTGCCACCCGAACTGTGTCGGGGCCGGTCAACGTCAACCTGCGGGCCTTGGCCCTCGGCCACCATCGTCGCCGCAGCCACCTGCTCCGGCGACAGCTATTGGGCGGGTTGTGGTCACGCCTGTGCCTCGTGCTTGGTCAGGTGGGTTCGCTGTCGCTGGGGGGAGAGAGCAGGTTGAGCAGTTCTGCGTGGACTGTGGCGTCGGCTGCGGCGATGAGTCCTTGGACGCCGGTGTGGATGGGTCCGCCGGCTAGGTTGGTCACGACGCAGCCGGCGGCCTGGCACAGGGCGATGCCACTGCTGAAGTGCACGCTGCCGTGCAGGTGCCCGTCGGTGATGTAGGCGGCGCGGCGACCGGCCGCCACCCAGGTCAATGCCAGGGTGGTGGACAGCACCCTGGCGTCGAACATGCTCATGAAGTCATCGTCGGTGAGCAGGTTGGCCGCGAGGAACCAGTTCTTGTTCGGGAATGGCGAGTTGAGGTTGAGGTCGACCAGACTGCTGGTCGGGTCGGGCCGCAGTGGCACGTCCCGTCCAACGGAGCGGACGAGAACGCCCTCGCCGTCGGTCCAGAACACCTCGCCGGACAACGGGTCGGCCGCAACCGCGATGGTGAGCCGGTCGCCGGCCCGCAGGGCCACGTTGACCGCGGCCAACGGTGTGTGTGCCGCGTAGTTCAGCGTCCCGCACAGCGGGTCGACCAGCCACCGGCGATCGGAGGTGGCATCGCCGAACTCGCCGCTTTCCTCGCCGAGGAAGGCATCATGCGGTCGGGCTTCCCGCAGGACGGTCATGATGGCTTCTTCGGCGGCGATGTCCGCTTCCGTCGCGAAATCGTCCGCGGGTTTGGCGAACCGCTCCATTCGTGTGCCGTACATCGCGCGAGCGACACCCGCCCCGATTTCAGCCGCCCGGATCGCCAGTTCAACGTCGGTCTCGCGCATGCCTGCATCTTATGGTTCACCCCACAACCGGGTGGCGGTGCGGCCGTCAGTACGACGGGTAGGACCAGCCGGCGCGAGCTGACCGGCGGTCCGCGACACCCACGCAGTTCTCACGCGTTCGTGTGCTGCGCGATACCGCGGTGACGCCGCGATACCTAGGCATGGGCGCGGTACTCCTATCGATGTCAGGTAATACCCGTCCGGGTGCTGTGACTGTCTAATGTCGACGAACCGCTGTCAGCGTCGGAAAGGACAAGTTGAGGCGCGTGCCGCGCACTCGATTCTGACGGAGGTGCCGGTGGTGAGAGCGATCTCGTCGTTTCCGGACCGGCGGGTGTGCGTGCTCGGGCTCGGTCACGCCGGGTTGACCGTGGCGGCCGTGTTGGCAGATCTCGGGTTCCAGGTACTCGGTGTCGAGCCGAGGGCGGACGTGCGTGCCCTCGTGTCCTCGGGGAAGGCGCCGTTCCGGGAACCGGGCCTTGCCGAGACGTTGGGCAGGGCCGTCGCGAGCGGAGCACTGCGCTGTACGGACCGGATCACGGCGGACGACGCGGACGCCACCGTCTTCGTCATCGCCGTCGGCACGCCGCTCGACGAGCGGGGCGGCATGCACGTGGACATGTTACGGACCGCCGCCGAGGACGTGGCGCGCCACCTGTCGGACGACGACCTGGTGATCGTGCGGTCGACGGTCGGTCCGGGGACGACCCGAGGGGTCGTGGAGCCCGTGCTGCGGACCACCGGCCGACGGTTCAACCTCGCTTTCTGCCCGGAGCGGACGATGGAAGGGCACGCGCTGGAGGAGCTGAGGCGACTGCCACAGATCGTCGGCGCGGTGTCGGAGGAGGCGGGGGAACGGGCGGAGCGGTTTTTCGAGTTCCTCACCCCCGCCGTGGTGCGGGTGCGCGATGCCGAGACCGCGGAGATGGTCAAGCTGGTCGGCAACGTACACCGGGACGTGAGCTTCGCCTTGGGCCGCCAGCCGTTCGTGCAACGGGTGCGACGCCGTGCTGGCCGTCAGCTCGGTGAGCAGCGTGAGGTGCTGCCCCTGAGCGAGGACGAGATCGTTGCGGTCGACCGACGCGGCCAACCGCTCCGCGTCCAGTTCCGCACGGACATCGTTGAACCACGGGACATCCAGCATGGCGAAGGCCTCTCCCCGCCACAACGCCAGAGCCTCGGCGAACAGCACCGCACCCGCCTCCCGGGCGGTGACGGTCCTGGCTTCCGCGACCATGGCGCGGAAACGGTGTAGGTCGACCGCCATCGGGTCGACGTCGAGCCGGTAACCGTCGGAGTCGCGAACCAGGTCCACGTCGCCTGCGACGGTCAGCAGTCGCCGCAGCCGGGAGATGTATCCCGACAGCGTCACCCGGGCGTTGCCGGGTAGTCGGTCGGCCCACACCCGGCCGAGCAGCACGTCGACGGGCACGACCCGACCGGCGTCGACGAGAAGCGCGGCCAGCACACACCGCTGACGGGCATGACCGAGATTCACTCGTCCACCGTCGTGGTCAGCCTCGACGGGCCCGAGCACTCGGAACTGAGTCGACATGGTTCTTCCCCCAGACAGCAGGCCCTTCCCGGCTCACGGAGGTGAGCGAGCGGCGGGCGGTCAGCTGAGTTCCCTGTATAGGACCGTAAGGCCGGGCCAAAACGTTGCACGGATCGCATCTGCTGGTTGCTCGTCGCGCCTGAGCATGACTCCGGCCGCGCTGGCCGAGACGTCCGCCGGATTATGTCGACACACCTGACCGCCATCGGCAGGGCTCGCACCGAGGTTCCACGGCGCCACCCGGGAGTCAGCGGCCGGTGACGCACGCCTCGATCGCTCGGCTGACCGGGGCGAAGGTTCCGCACGCTGCCGGACATCGACGGCGTGGAGCCCCGATGCTACTTCTACGGTGACCTCGTCCGGTTCGACGGCAGCGAGTGCCACTTCGTGGCGCGGATCGGCGACAAGCTCAAGATCCGTGGTCACCGGGACGATGCTCGGCGACCGCCACGGTGGCGACGCCGATCGGGTCCCGCAGGTGAGCGTCGAGAGCGGTGGCGTCGTCGAAGGCGCGGCGAGTGCCATCTTGACGAGTGGCACGCGTACTTGTAATGATAATCATTGTCGCAAACGGCGTGTGCTGGTCCGATCCGCTGACAACATGCCGTGTCCCTTGCCACGGCCTGGCGACGACAGTACGACTGGAAATGGTTGTCATCCTGCCGAGAACGCATCGAATCGGAGATCTGCCCATGTCCCTGGATGTTCCCGCCGCCCTGCTCGACCGTGCCGAGCGCGGTGAGGTGGACGACGCCGAGTTCGTCGCCTGTGTTCGTGACTCGCTGCCCTACGCCTGGCGGCTGATCAGTGGCGTGGTCGGCGACCTGGAGAACGGCGCGGACGAGTTCGCCGACAACACCATCCCGCCGCCGAGCGAGACCGAGCGGGGCCAGCTGTTGCGGGCGTTGGCTTCCGACGCCATCCGCGGTGGCCTCGAACGGCACTTCGGGGTGAAGCTGGCTTTCCAGAACTGTCACCGGGTTGCCGCGTTCCGTCCGTCCGCTGTGGACGGTGACCGGTACCGGGCGTTCATCTCGCCCCGCGGTCAGCTGCTGAACCAGAGCCCGGAGCTTCGGGACTGCTGAGGTTCCCCAGCCGTGGGAGGACTTCCGCGCCGAGGCGGGTGATGTTGGCCAGTGTGCGCTCATGGCTGCCGGCGCCCTCGACCATCATGATCACGTGCTCGATGCCGGTGTTCCGCGCGCTGTCCAGCAGCCGTTCGACACACTCGTCGGCGCTGCCGACCGGGTGCAGTGAGCACAGCAACTCCGTGTAGGCGTGGGGATCGCGGGATGGTCGGGGGCGGTCGTCCACGGGGGTGTGGGCGGCGAGCCCGGCGGCCAGCCAGTCCGGCATCGCCGCGCGCAGGTCGGCGCACGCCTGCTCCCGGCTGTCGGCGACGTGGGCGACCACGGTGGAGATGTGCTTCACCGAGGCCGGTGCGCGGCCGAGCGCGGCGGTGGTCTGGTCGTAGTGCCGGACCATCTCCGCCTTGTCCTCGTCGCCGATGTGCATGCCCAGCAACATCGGCAGGCCGCGGGCCGCGGCCAGTTCGACCGTGCCGGGGGAGGTGGCCGCCACCGCGAGCGGCACGGGCCGGGGCGTGGGGACGATGGGCACCTCCCGGAACGTGAAGTGCTCGCCGTCCGCGCGGGCCCGGCCGGTGGTCAGGCAGTCCAGCACCAGGTCCAGGCTCTCGGCAAAACCCCGCTCGTAGCGGTCCAGCCCGGTGCCGAAAACCTCCAGATCCACCCACGGCCCACCGCGTCCCACGCCCAGCCTGAACCGGCCGCCGGCCAGGTGGTCCAGCAGAGCGGCCTGCTCGGCCAGCGCGACCGGATGTGCCGTGGACAGAACGCTGACCGCGGTGCCGACCGCGATCCGACGCGTCATGCCCAGAGCGTGCGCGGCGAACGTGACGGCTGACGGGCAGACCCCGTAGGGCGTGAAGTGGTGCTCGGCGATCCACACCTCGTCGAACCCGGCGGCTTCCGCGCACACCACCGCGTCCACCGACCGCCGCAGGACCTCGCTGTCATCCTGGCCCGGGAATCTGCCTGCCACCAGGAACACGCCTGCCTTCATCGACACCTCTACCCCTCTTCGACGCGGCCGAGCCTGCGGTGCGCTACGGTTCTCCACAACTGAACATAGATGTCATTACCGATAACCGCTTCTGGAGCACCTGGTGAAGATCGCCTTCGTTGGCAAGGGCGGCAGCGGGAAGACCACGCTGTCCTCGCTGTTCGTCCGCTACCTCGTCGCTCGGCAACTGCCCGTGTTGGCCATCGACGCGGACATCAACCAGCACCTCGCCGCCGCGTTGGGCGCCCACGAGGAGGAGGCGCTGACGCTACCGACGCTCAGCGCGCACCTGCCGTTGATCAAGGACTATCTGCGCGGCACGAACCCGCGCATCTCGTCGCCGGAAGACATGATCAAAACCACCCCGCCGGGCACGGGTTCCCGGCTGCTCGGTGTGGTCGAGGACAACCCGATCTACGCCGCCTGCGTGCGTGAGATCGAGGGTGCCCGCCTGGCCGTGACCGGCCCCTTCACCGAGGACGACCTCGGCGTGGCGTGCTACCACTCCAAGGTCGGCGCCGCCGAGCTCGTGCTCAACCACCTGGTCGACGGGCCGGGGGAGTACGTGGTGGTGGACATGACCGCCGGCGCCGACTCGTTCGCGTCCGGCCTGTTCACCCGGTTCGACCTGACCGCGCTGGTCTGCGAGCCGACCCTGCGCAGCGTCGGCGTCTACCGCCAGTACCTCGGTCACGCCAGGGACTTCGGCATCCGGGTCGCGGTCATCGGCAACAAGATCGGCGACGAGGACGACCTGGACTTCCTCCGCGAGCATGTCGGCGACGACCTGCTGTGCTGGGTCGGGCGGTCCCAACACGTCCGCGCCGCCGAACGCGGCGAGATCCGCCCGGTCTCCCGGCTCGAGCCGGACAACCTGACCGCCCTGGTGGCCCTCCACGCGGCACTGGACGCCGCCGAGCGGGACTGGAGCGCCTACCAGCGCCAGGCCGAGGACTTCCACCTGCGCAACGTGCACGCCTGGGCCGGTAGCCGCACGGAGGTGGACCTGACGGCCCAGATCGACCCCGATTTCGTACTGGAGCCACAGCGACCATCCAGTGACACTGCAAAGGTAGGAGCGGGCAACCGATCTGATGCGTAGGGACTGTTCCAACACCGCCTCGCACCGGGACGACCAGGCTGGCAATGTCAGCGGTCACCACAGCCGAACACCGTGCCCGACCGGAAGCGTCGGCGTTATCGTTGACCGGTGATCGGCAACCTCGAGACGTTCCAGGACGCGCTGGCGGCCAGCGGGTTTCCGTCGCTGGTCAACAGGCTGGCCGGGCCCGGCTTCCGGGGCCGGATCGCCACCCGTGACCTCGGGCCGCTGCGGCTGGTCTCCCTCGTCACGCCCGCGAGCTCCTGCATCGGGCGGGAGCGTGCCGCCTCCGACGGCGAGAACCTGGCGATCAAGGTGATGACCCGGGGCCGGACGCGGATCAGGCAGGGGCCCGGCGACGCCGAACTCGGGCCGGCCGACCTGGTGCTGCTCGATCCCACGAGGACGATCCGGTTCGAGAGCACCGCCGCGGCGCACGTCACCATCCTGGTACCGCGCCGGGAGCTTCGGATCCGGCCCGCGCAGATCGACCGGCTCGTCGGCGTACGCATCGACGGCAGTCACGGTCCGGGCGCGCTCGTCTCCGTGCTGGCTCGGGAGTCGGCGAGGTCGGCGAACGAGTTCCGCGAGGCGGAGGCGCTGAGGTCGGCGGCGGCCGTCGTCGAGCTGATCGCGGTAGCGCTGGAGGCTCGGCTGGGCGACGGACAACCGGCCCCGGACGAGCGGCTGCGGGACCGGATCGCCGGCTACATCGAGGCCCGGCTGGCTGATCCAGAGCTGTCCCCGCCCAGCATCGCCGCCGCCCACCACATTTCCGTACGCAGGCTGCACAAACTGTTCGAGGATCAGCCGCTTACCGTCGCGGCGCTGATCCGCCGTCGCCGCCTTGAGCGCTGCCGGGCCGAGCTGACCGGAAGCGGACGTACGGTCAGCGCCGTGGCCGGCCGGTGGGGATTCTCCGATCCGGCCCATTTCAGCAAGCTCTTCAAGGCGACGTACGGCTACAACGCCCGTGCACTGGTAACCAGCAACCGTGCACGGGCGACCAAGACGCGCACAACCGGCCCGGGACAGGATGGTGGTCACCAGGATCGGCAATAGAGGGGAAAAGTCGTGGCGAAGGTGAACATCGTCCGTCCCGGTGAGGGTGAGATCCTCGGCAGCGGGGCGCAGCAGATCCGGATCCTGGAGAACGGCGAGCACACCGACCACCGGCTGGGGTTCGCCGAGGTCACGATTCCGCCGGGCACCCCGAGCCCGTTGCAGCACCGCCACGCCCAGCACGACGAGGGCTTCTACGTGCTGGCAGGTACGTTCCGGTTCACCGTCGGCGAGGACCACTACGACGCCGGGCCGGGCACCTGGGTCATCGTGCCGACCGGGGCACCACACACGTTCGCCAACATCGGCGACGAGAACGCGGTCATGCTGAACACGTTCACGCCGGACCTGTACGTGCAGTACTTCCGTGACTTCAAGGCCATGATCGAGTCCGGGCAGCCGGTCAACGCCGAGACCATGGAACCACTGTGGAAGAACTACGCCACCGAGATCTCGAACGAATACGCCTCGTGAAGCGCCTCCAGTACGACCGCTACGGCGGCCCGGAGGTGCTGCGGCTGGCAGAGTTCGAGCCACCACGACCGCGTCCGGACGAGGTCCGCGTCCGGGCGGCGGCTTCCAACGCGCCGGGCCGCCGTCCGGTTCGCCCAGGCGCGGGCAGCCTCGGTCGCTGGCAGCCGTCGCGACACTGCGGCTGACGAGGCTCGCGCGCTCGGCGTCGAACCGCCTCGCCGCCGTCGTGGAGATGGAAGGGCGGAACATGGTCGACTACAGCGAGGACCAACTCGGCGCGCTGGTACTCGGCCCGCCGCAGGTGTTGGAGCCGGTGTTCGTCGCGCGGAGGACCGGAGGATTCTGGGGCACCGAGGTGGACGCGTTGCGGAGATCGGGGACTGTCCACCTCCCGTGCCACGATCCTGGCCGAGTGGGCGGAACACCGGACCAACTTCACGCTGGCGTAACTGTGCCGAGACCCGGTTGATCAGGGCTGTCGATGTGAGCGTCCATGGCCGGGGAAGCGGGAACACACTCTCATTGTCCGCAGCGGTCAGCAGGACGATCAATTGCCGTCGGTGTGAGCAACCTCGTGCGGGTGTTCGCGGGTCGCGTGCTATTAATCGTGGTTCATCGGGTGTTCATGTTGGTCTGGGGAGTTGCCGTGACGGTGTCGCGTCGTCAGTTGTTGGGTCGTGTTGTTGGTGCTGGGGCCGGGGTGGTGGTGGCGGGGTATGTGGGGGCGTTGTTCGCGGCGCAGCCGGCGTCGGGGATCGCGGGGCCGTCGGTGGGGTATGGTCCGCTGATTCCGGACCCGGACGGGGTGTTGGATCTGCCGCGTGGTTTCCGGTACTCGGTCCTGTCGCGTGAGGGGACTGTTCGGCCGGACGGTTTGCCGGTGCCGAGTCGGTTCGACGGTATGGGGGTGTTTCCGGGGCGCGGGCGGGGTTCTCGGTTGGTGCGTAACCACGAGTGTTCGCCGACGTCGCGGATCGTGGTGGCGGCGTTGCCGGAGCGGACCTACGATCCGGCGGGGGCTGGCGGGACGAGCACGGTGGTGGTCGACGGGCGTGGTCGGGCCGAGTCCGAGCACGTGAGCCTGGGTGGTACGGCGATCAACTGCTCTGGTGGGCGCACGCCGTGGCGTACGTGGTTGACCTGTGAGGAGACCGAGGACAGGGCCGGCGAGAAGGGTTACATCAAGGATCACGGGTTCGTCTTCGAGGTCGATCCCTACGACGACGGTCGCAACGTGAACCCGACGCCTTTGGCGGCGATGGGTCGGTTCCAGCATGAGGCGGTGGCGGTGGATCCGCACACCGGGGTCGTGTACGAGACCGAGGATGCGTTCGTCGCTCCGCTGGGTGGCTTCTACCGGTTCCTGCCGGCGCGGCCTCGTGGCGGGTGGGGCAGCTTGCGGGCGGGTGGGGAGTTGCAGGCGTTGCACGTGCCGGAGCTGCCTGACCTGTCGGTGGTGGGGGAGGCGGGGACGGTGTTCGGTGGGGTGGAGTGGCTGACTGTTCCCGACCCGTTGGCCGCGGCCGTGTCGGTGCGGGCGCAGGACTACTCGAAGCCGATCACGCGTGGTTACAAGCTGGAGGGTGCGTGGTGGGGTGAGCGGGATCGGTGTGTGTATTTCGTGTCGTCGTTCGCGCGCACCGAACTGGGTTCCGCGGTGAATCACGATGGTCAGGTGTGGAAGCTGGACCCGCGGCGTGGCACCCTGCGACTGGAAGTGATCTTCACCCGGACCACACCCGGGCCGGGGAACCCGGAGTTCGACGCGCCCGACAACATCTGCATGTCACCTTACGGCGGGTTGATGATGTGCGAGGACGGTACCGGCGACGCCTACATGCTGGGCACCACCCGTGACGGTGAGGTCTTCCACTTCGCCCGCAACCGGGTCAACGCCGGTACCGCCGAAGAACCCGCTTATGGCGAACTGTCCGGTGTGGGGTTTTCCGCGGACGGGAGCACGATGTTCTTCAACATCTACGACCCCGGAATCACGCTCGCGGTGACCGGCCCCTGGAACCGCCACCGCGACTGAAGAACCACATGGAGCAGGTGATCCGGCCCGTAGATCGGTAGCGGTAAGTGGTTGAGGCTTTCGGCCTAGTTACTTCGTTGACCTCGTGTGGTTGAGTTTTTACTGGCCCAGGGTGCAGCCGGTGAGCGGGCCTCGAACGTGGGGGTTCGCCTGTGAGGTCTGGTACTGGTTCGCGCACGCTCAGATCACTCCGGTGGTCGACGTTCGGAACCGTGGTCGTCAGCCTGGGACTGCTGTTCCCCGTGGGAGTGGCGGCAGCGGCGCCCGCCGATGTCGTCGGCGAGGCGGCCGCACAGGTCAGGGCCAAGCAACTGCGCGAGCCGGTGCTGATCACCGGGATGACAACGCAACCGAGGAGTTCTTCGCCAATCCTGACGGGTCGTTCACCTACCGGCAGCACGAACGCCCGGTCCGGGTGCGGCAGGGCGAGGGCTGGACCGGCGTCGACGCCACGCTGACCCGACGTCCTGATGGGACTGTCACGCCGAAGGCGGCCGTCGTCGACGTCACGTTGTCGGCCGGTGGCAAAGGATCCGCGAACAGCCCGTTCGCTCGACTGGCGTATCAAGGCCACGAGGTCGGGCTGAGCTGGCCGGCTGACCTGCCGGCGCCGGTGTTGGCTGGTGCCATCGCGACCTATCCGGAAGTGTTTCCCGGCGTGGACCTCAAGGTCACGGCGGACGTGTTGGGGTTCAGCCAGGTACTGGTGATCAAGTCCGCCGACGCGGCCCGCGACCCGAGGTTGAGGAAGATCACCTTTGGCTCGCACACCAGGAACACCCGGGTACGTCAGGCCGCCGGAACCGAGCCGCGTCTCGAGGTCGTCGACGCCGCTGGGACGCTTGTCTTCACGGGTGACGCCACCCGGATGTGGGACTCCACTGGCAACGCGGCCGGCGGCGGGATCGGTAACGGTTCGCGTACCGCGGTGATGGGTGTCCAGGTCGCCGACCGGACCTTGTCGATCGTTCCGGATCAGGGCTTTCTCCTGGACAAGGCCACGAAGTACCCAGTGTACCTGGATCCGGACTACTCGTGCGCCGTCTGCGGCAAGGCCCATCACGCCGTTGTGCAGTCGGGCTTCAGTTCGGCCAGGAACTACGACGTCACCAGCGGCTTGCTCGACAATCTCAAAGCCGGCTACCAGACGACCGACGGTTCCGGTATCTCGCGGACCTACGTCGAGATGAACACCAGCGCCGTCATCGGCAAGGTCATCAAGTGGGCGACGTTGAACACGACCCTGCTCTACTCCTGGCATTCGGACGGCACGGCCACACCCACGGAGCTGCACCTGACCAACGCGTTCGGACCCACCGTCGACTGGACCCATCAGCCGGGACTGGTGAGCATCCCCGGTGTGCCTGCGCTCCAGTCGTCGAGCAACGTGACCAACCAGTCGTCGGCGCCGAACGTGTCGATGCAGTTCGGTGCGACGGGCGCGGTCACCTACGCCGCCGCGAACGGGTTGGGTGCACTGAGCTTCCTGTTGAAGGGAAGCAAGGAGACCGATACCACCTCGTGGCGCACGTTCGGCCTCAATCCCTACCTCGAGGTGCACTACAACTCGATCCCGGACAACCCTGCCGGGCATGCCATGCAGAACGGCACGGTGCCCTGCGTGAAGGGCCCGGAACGGCCGTGGATCGCCACCAGGACACCCGTCGTGCAGGCTCGTGTGTCCGATCCGGACGGCGGAAGCCTCGGCGTGCACGTGGCGACCTCCGGCGGCCCCTACGGCACCGATGTCCCCGGCACCTGGCACGACAACATCACCGAACTGCCCTGGTTCGGCACCCCTGGGCCGACTCGGCAGGCCTTGGCCAAGGTCCAGATTCCGCCCGACTGGATCACCAGCGACGGAATCTACAAGTGGGCCGCGCAGGTGACCGACGGTGAGTTGTCGTCACCACGCTGGGACTGGGACTGCGAGTTCTCCGTGGACACCTCGCTGCCGCCCGCGCCGGCGGTCGACCCGATCGGGACCCTGCCGGTCAACCAAGGTGACATCGCGTCGTTCAGGGTGTGGGTCGATGCGAGCGCGGCAGGAGCGACCAACGTCAGCCGGTTCGTCTACACGACCGACGGCAGCGAGCCGTCGGTACAGGGGTCACCGAGCGTGCCGGCCAACCGGCTCGTGCAGAGCGGGGGAGGCGTCGTCGGGTTCTTCGCCAGCGTGACCACCTCGGCGGCCAACTCGAACCAGAACCTGGTCAGGATCCGTGCGGTCAACAAGGCGGGAACACCGGGCGCCGACGGCACGTGTGCGAGCCCACTCACCACAGTCGGTACGGCGTGCGCGTACACCGTGGCACCGCTGACGTCCGCGAAGTTCCTCAAGGGTGCGTGGGCCTTCGACGACACCGCTGGCACGGTCGCATCGGACCAGGTGGCGACACTGAACCCGGGGGAGACGGCGCATCCCCTCACTCTCCGAGGTGGCGCCGAATGGGTTCTGGGCTACAGCCGCGGCAACTCCTGGACGCAGGCGGATGCGTTCGGCGCCAAGTACGGTACCCGGGGCGGCATGTACCTGACCAGTGGCGGCTATCTGGAGACATCGGCCAAGGTGATCGACACCTCGTCGTCCTTCTCGGTGGCGGCGTGGGCCTACCTCTCGAGCACGAACTCGTCCTACACAGTGGTGTCGCAGGACGGGGCCCACGTCAGTGGGTTCTTCCTGCAGTACTCCCCGGATGTGGGCAAGTGGACCCTGTCCACCACGCCGACCGACGCGGTGACCGCCACCACGAACCGCACGACGTCGGCCGACAACTCGGCTGTTCCTCGACTGAACACCTGGACGCACCTGGTGGGCACGTACGACGCGATCACGAGGAAGGTCTCGCTTTACGTCGACGGCAAACAGGTCGGTATGCGGACGCTCGACACATCGTTGTGGAACGCCACCGGTTCGTTCGTGGTCGGCGGGGCGAAGTGGAACGACGCCAGAGTCGATCACTTCCCCGGATTCGTCGATGATGTCCAGGTGTGGCAACGGGCGCTGTCCCCACAGGATGTGCATGAGCTGGCGTCGGTAGCGGTGCCTCGTGCGAGCTATGGCCTCGCCGAAGGTGCCGGCGCGAAGCTCGCCACCGGCGCCATCGGTTCCGAGCTCACCGGGGACTACGTTCCCGCACCCGTCCCCTCGCTGCACGGGTACTGGAAGTTCGACGAGGGAGCCGGCACGACGGTGCTCGATGCGAGCAACAACGGCGCAGGCTACGAGAACAACCTGATCACCACGAACGCGACCTGGGTCGCGGGCAAGACCGGCAACGCGTTGCGGTACAGCGGATCGGCCGGCAGCTACAGCTACTCCACGACCCGGGGCGTGGACACGTCGCAGTCCTTCACCGTCTCGGCCTGGGCGAAGCTGGCGGATCTGACCTCGTTCCAGGCGGTGGTCGGTCAGTCCGCCACGAACAAGCCTGCGTTCCAGATGCGCTACTCGCCCGACGTCAAGGCGTGGATCTTCGGTGTGAACAGGATGGAAGCGGCAGGCACGGTCACGGACTGGGCCTACCAGCCCGACTCGGTCACCACCACCGGTGTCTGGACACTCGTCACCGGCGTCTACGACAACGAGGCGAAGCAGGTCAAGCTCTACGTCGACGGCAAGTTCGTCAAGGCCACGCCCTTCAAGGGAGTTCCGTGGGACGCGACCGGGCATGTGACGGTCGGTGCTTACGACTACAGCGGCAACCCGACGCATTTCTTCAACGGCACCATCGACAACGTGCAGATGTGGCAGCGTGTTCTGACCGCGAGCCAGGTGGCCGGTCTCGCCGACGGCTCCTATGTGGACGACTCGTGGGACCTGTCCCAGGCCGTTGGCACGCCGACCGGATCGGTCAGCGAGACAACGGACGCGGACGGCGCCTATGCGTACTTCCCTGGCAATGCGCGGGTGACCTGGCCGAGGCCCGCGTTCTTCCGCACCGACAAGTCCTTCACTCTCGAGGCGTGGGTCCGGGCGGATGATCTCGCGAGCGGCACTGCGACCGCGGTCGCGTTCGCGGACAGTGACAAGTCACCTGTGTCGCTGGCGTATCGCCCCGACGGGGGCGGACGATGGGCGTTTGAGCTATCCGACTCGCGTGTCGTGATCAGTGACGCCAACGCCGTCGAGGGCGAGTGGACGCACCTGGCCGGCACGTACGACGCCGCGACCAACCAGGCGTGCTTCTACGTCGACGGACAACTCCAGAACACCGAGATCGGGACCTCGGGCCCGCAGACCGTCCAGGGTTGCTCCGCCGGTGTGGTCAGCCGTGACAACACCGGCGCGGTCGTGGCCGGGACCGGGTACGGGAACGGTGGGCAGCTGGTGAACCCGTGGCACGGTGGTCTCGCCGGGATCCGGCTGTACTCCGGCGTGCGCACCGTGGGCCAGATCGAGGACGACCGAACCGCCGACGACCCGGGCGCGCTCTTCGAGACCGGGCACTGAGTCTGACAAGGGAGAGCCGTGCGAGGCTGGCAGCGTAGCAGGACCCTGTCCTTTTTCTTGTCGATTCTCCTCGTCGGGACATCGACCACCGCGATGGCGGCGCCCGGTCCGGTGGGGTGGCACGGACTGGGATGGGACCTACCCACTCTGCAGACCGCTCGGTCTGTGCAGGGACGGGCAGTGCAGCCACATCCCGCGCCGCACGGTGAGTCCCAGCGGACCGCCCTGACCGAACCTCCGGTGACGTCGTGGCCTGTCGCCACGTCCGTCGAGGTGGACGTCACGGCGCAGAACGCAGCCGCGGCACCGCTGACCGTGGGCAGGAAGTCCGCGGGCGGCGCACCGGGCCGCGTCCGTGTCGAGACCCTCGACCGCGCCGCATCGGACCGCGCCGGCGTCGCCGGCCTGCTTACGAAGGTCGTGCCGGTCTCCGGCGACGTCACCGGCCCGTTGACCGTCGACGTATACTACGGCGGCATCGCGTCCGCTTACGGTGCCGGTTTCGGCGACCGGCTCACCCTCGTGTCCTATCCGGACTGCTTGGTGTCCACACCGGACAGGTCGGAGTGCCGGGTAGGCACGCCGCTGGCGACGGAGCATACGAAGAACAGGCACCTGAGAGGCGAGGTCGCCTTGCCGGCGCAGGCCGGACAGGGAAGTGCCCTCGGGTCACTGCTCGTAGCCGCGGTCGGCGGTCCCAACGGCGGCGAAGGTGACCTGACCGCCACCTCGTTGTCCCCGGCAGGGGCGTGGTCGGCGGGCGGTTCGAGCGGCGAGTTCACCTACGAGTACCCGATCACGCTGCCCTCACCACCGGCCGGCGACGCGCCAGGGCTGTCGCTGACCTACTCCTCCGGCAGCGTCGACGGCGCCACCTCGGCCACGAACAACCAACCGTCCTGGGTGGGCGACGGTTGGGGCCTGTCGGTCGGCGGATTCATCGAGCGGTCGTACAAGTCGTGCGCCAACGACCTCGGCGGCAACAACGGCCAGACCAAGACCGGCGACCAGTGCTGGGCCACGGACAACGCCACACTGTCCCTGGGGTCACACACCGGCCCGTTGGTCAAGGACAAAGACTCCGGCGTATGGCACCCCCAGCGGGATGACGGCGCCAAGGTCGAGAAGCTGACCAACGCGTCGAACGGCGCCCAGGACGGCGAGTACTGGAAGGTCACGACCACCGACGGCACCAAGTACTTCTTCGGCCTGAACCACCTGCCCGGCTGGGACGCCGACAAACCCGAGACGCAGTCCACCTTCACCGCACCCGTGTTCGGCAACAACGACGGTGAACCCTGCCACCAGGCCACGTTCGCCGCGTCCTCGTGCCAGCAGGCGTACCGATGGAACCTCGACTACGTCGTCGACCCGTCCGGCAACCAGATCGCGTACTACTACCAGCCCGAGACCAACTACTACGGGCTCAACATGAACACCACCAGCGCGGGCACCCGGTACGTGCGCGGCGGTTACCTGCTGCGCATGGAGTACGGCCTCAACACCAAGGCCGGCGGTGCCTACGCCGGCGCGCCCGCTCGGGTTGTGTTCGAACCGGCCGAACGTTGCCTGCCATCGGGCGCCGTCACCTGCGATCCGGGTCAGCTGAACTCCGGTACCGCGTCGTCGTGGCCGGACGTCCCCGCCGACCAGATCTGTGCCGAGGACGCGACCTGCACCAGTGTCTATCCGACGTTCTTCACCCGCAAGCGGCTGGCCTCCGTGACCACTCAGGTCACCAACGGGGCGGGTGGGTGGAACGAACGGGACAAATGGACCCTGGCACACACCTTCCCGGCGAGTGGCGACGGCACCAACCCGGTGCTCTGGCTGGACAACATCGTCCACACCGGACTCGTCGGCGACCCGCTGGCCATGCCGCCCACGACCTTCGTGGGCACGGCGAAGACCAACAGGACGTTCGCGAGCCAGGACTACACAAGCCTTTCCCGATACCGCATCACGTCGTTGGTCGGCGAACTGGGCGGCACGCTGACCGTCGACTACTCGACGCCGGACTGCCAGGATGGTGCGCCCGACCCGGCGACCAACACGACCCGTTGTTACCCGATGTACTGGACACCCGGCGGGAAGACCCAGCCGGTGCTGGACTGGTTCAACAAGTACGTCGCGACGGATGTCTACACCGACGGCCGCACAGAGCATTCCGTGCAGAACCGCACGCACTACGACTACGAGGGCGGCGCCGCCTGGCACTACGACGAGAACCCCCTCGTCGACGCGAGGTACCGGACCTGGTCACAGTGGCGTGGCTACGGTGACGTGACCACGACGACCGGAAACCCGCAGGACCCCTCCGGTCCACGGACCGCGGTCAAGGCGACGTACCTGCGCGGTATGGACGGGGACAAGGCCGCGACCGGCACCAAGAGTGTATCGGTGACCGACTCCCTCCACGAGTCTGTCCCCGACGCCCGGCAATACCAGGGAATCACCCGCGAGTCACTGTCCCTATTGGACGGTGACGTCATCACGACCACGATCAACGACCCGTGGTCGACCACCGCGACCGCGACCGACACCGACGGTGTCCAGTCGTTCGTGACGGGCATCGGCCTGACCCGCACGCGGACGTGGATCGCCGCGACCAACTCGTGGCGCGAGAGCCGCAAGACGACGACGTTCAACGACAAGGGGTTGCCGCTCGCGGTCCAGGAGGACGGCGACACCGACGACCCGGCGCAGACCACGTGCACGCGCACCATCTACGCCGAGAACGAGACGAGCTGGCTGTACACGCTGCCGAGTTCGGTCCAGCGTGTGTCCGGGCCCTGCGTCGAGACCAACCCGGCGACCAGGCTGAACATCATCTCGGACGACCACAAGCACTACGACGGCCAGGACTTCGGCGTCGCGCCGACAGAGGGCCGGCTCACCCAGGTCGACACACTGGACACGTGGCCGGCAGACGGCGGACCGACGTACCAGTCGACGAAGTCGACGTACGACACGGTCTACGGCCGGCCGCTCACGACGACCGACCCGTTGAACCGCGAGACGACGACCTCCTACACGCCGTCGACCGGCGGACCGGTCACCCAGGTCACGACCACCAGCCCGCCCGTGACCGTTGCCGGAGTGGCCACGTCGTTCACCTCGACCACCACGTTCGACGCGGTCTCCGGCCTACCGACGTCCACAGTGGACCAGGCAGGTCTGCGCACGGACAAGACCTACGACTCGCTCGGCCGGGTCACGGCTGTGTGGTTACCCGGGCGCTCCAAGACCGCCAAGCAGTCCGCGAACGTGACCTTCGGCTACGCCGTCAACACGTTGCCGCCGAGCGTGGTGACCACCAACCGGCTGCTCGCCTCCGGTGCCTACGCAACCACATACACGATCGTCGACGGTCTCGGCCGCACCGTACAGGTCCAGGAACCGACCTCGTACGCGGACGGCGGCCGGATCGTCACGGACACGCTGTACGACTCCCAGGGGCGGGCGTGGAAGGTGCACAACCCGTACTGGAACAGCGTCGCGCCGCAGGGTGCTCTCCTGGTCGTCCAGGACAACGCCGTGCCGAGCACGACCGTGTCCAACTACGACTCGGCCAACCGCGGTACAGCATCGATCTACCTGCACAACGGTGTCGAGCAGTGGCGCACCACCACCGTTTACGACGGCGACCGGGTGACCGTCATCCCGCCGGCGGGTGGCACCGCTTCGAGTGTGATCAGCAACGGTAAGGGCCAGAAGGTCAGCACGTTGCTGTACAAGGACCTGGCACACACCGGCCCTGACGACCTGGCCGACACCACGACGTACAGCTACACCCGAGCTGGTCAGCTCGCCACCATCACCGACGCGACAGCCCAGAACACCTGGACGTTCGAGTACGACCTGCGCGGTCACCAGATCGTCCAGATCGACCCGGACGCGGGTAGGTCGACGTCGACCTACGACGCGATGGGGCAGCGTCTGACCGCGACCGACGCGCGCGGCAAGACCATCGCCTACTCCTACGACAACCTCGGCCGGCAGACCGGCTCCTTCGAGAACACCACCGCAGGCACGCGACTCACGACCCACACCTACGACACGCTGCTCAAGGGCGCACCCACGAGCTCCGTGCGTTTCGTGGGCGGCAAAGCCTACGTTACGGCCGTTTCGGGCTATGACACGGCCGGCAGACCCAAGGGCTCGAGGATCACCATCCCCAGCAACGAAGGCAGCCTGGCCGGCACGTACGACTTCGGCACTACCTACAACGCCCTGACTGGTGCCGTGGCGACGCGGTCGTCGCCGGGTGTGGGCGGCCTGCCGACGGAAACGATGTACTTCACCTACAACACGCTGGGCAAGCCGACCCAGCTCTACGCGGCCAACGCCGGCGGCGGCGCGGGCACGACGCTCGTGTCGGATGTCAAGTACAACCAGCTCGGCCAGCCGCTGCGGATGAACTACGCCGACCCGAACGACCCCAAACAGGTCTCGACGACGTGGACCTACGAGGACGGCACGAACCGGTTGAGTTCGTCGGCGACCGTCCGCGCCACACAGACGGACAAATGGGTGACCAACCGTGCGTACACCTACACGCCCTCCGGTGCGCTGACGAAGATCACCGACGTCGGCGACACGCAGTGCTTCCAGTACGACTACCTGCAGCGACTGACCCAGGCGTGGACACCGTCGTCAAGCGACTGCGAGACGGCGCCGAGCACTACAGGGTTGGGCGGTTCGGCCCCGTACTGGACAGAATGGACACACGACGTCACCGGCAACCGGACGACCGAGACCGACCACGCGGCCGCCGGCGACACGGTTTCCACGCTGACCTATCCGAATCCGGGCATGCCGCGCCCACACGCCGTGACGTCGGCGACCACTGTCGGTCCAGCGGGAAACACCACGGATTCCTACGGCTACGACGAGTCGGGCAACACCCTGACCCGCACCAAGGCCGGCGCCGCGCAAACGTTCACGTACGACATCGAGGGCCACGTCGCGACCGCGTCGGACGCCTCCGGTCAGGAGTCGTCGTACCTGTACGACGCTGACGGCAATCGTCTCATCACCCGCGACGCCACCGGCACCACACTGTTCGTCGGCGACCTCGAGTTGTTCGTCGCAACCGGTACCACCACCAAGACCGGGACACGCTTCTACCAGCTCGGCGGCGTCCAGGTCGCGGTCCGCACCAGCGCGGGCCTGAGCTGGAAGGTCGCCGACCACCACGGCACGTCAACGGCCAGCGTCAAGGCGTCGGACCTGTCGATGAGCCGCCGTTACCTGGACCCGTACGGCAACTCACGGGGGACGCAACCGTCGTCGTGGCCGGACAAACACGCGTTCATCGGCGGATACCAGGACACGACGAGTCTGGTCCACATCGGTGCCCGAGAGTACGACCCGTCGACCGGACGGTTCTCGACTGTCGACCCGGTCCTGGACCCGGCTGACCCGCAGTCGTGGAACGGCTACGCCTACGCGGGCAACAACCCGGTCGACCACAGCGACCCGACCGGCGAGTACTGCGACAGCTGCGATCTGTACACCGGCGCGCAGATCGGCATTGGCTGCCCACCCTGTAGCAATCCTCCCGCCAGCAGCCCGACAGCCAACGGCGGCCACTACTGCGACGGATGCAACAACGGCGCGGGCTGGGCCACTCCACACGGCAACTATCCGGGGAAGGTCGGCTCGCACGGCAAACCCGTGCTCGACCTGTCAAGGGTCGCCAAACCCCCGCTGATACGCGACCTCCAACGACACTTCTACGAGAACAACGGCGAGTGGTACCCCCTCGAGGGCGAGGAGTACCTTCTCGATCCGATACCTGGGTACGTACCGCCGGACGAGCTCAGTGAGGGCACGCGGTGGCTGATCCTCGGCGGTGTCGTCGCCGGCATCGCCTGTCTCATCCTCGAACCGTGCGGCGCGATCGTCGGCGGCGCCATCGAGGCCAGCGCTCCAGGTATGGCATCGGTTCCCATCGAGATGAGCGCTGGTGTTGGCGTTGGTGTGGGTGCTGGCGCGGGCGTCAAAGGTATCAGCGTCATCGACGACGCCCTCAGTTCAGGCGCGAAAGCCGAGAACGCGGCAGCCAAGGAGGCGAGTGCCGCGGCGAACGCCGCCAAGACCTGTGCTGGTGGAAAGAGCTTCCTCCCGGGAACACCGGTTCTGATGGCCAACGGGTCGACCAAGCCGATCGACGAGATCGAACCGGGTGACCTGGTGCTCGCGACCGATCCGGAGACCGGGGAAACCGGTGCGCGGGAGGTTGTGGCCACTATCGTCGGCCAGGGGCGCAAGGTACTCGTTGACCTCACCGTTGACACAGACGGAGCCGAGGGGGGCCAGACCGGGAAGATCACCGCCACGGCCAACCACCCGTTCTGGGTCACCGTGCGAGGCTGGGTCACCGCCGCCAACCTCCACATCGGCGACAGCCTCGTCAGCCAGCACGCGGCTGCGGCTCGGGTTCTGGCGGTCACGACACACAGCCAGTACGCACGGGTCTACAACCTCACCGTCGCCAGCCTCCACACATACTATGTACTTGCTGGTCCCGCGCCGGTCTTGGTGCACAATTCTCCGTGTGACCATGTCGCGCTCGGCTTGCAGGAGGCAGAGGGGAACCCGATGGCGCTTGACGAGTTCGGCATGGAGACGGGCGGCGCTACATACAGTAACTGGCCAGGGAGTGGGCCATGGTACAAGAAGTTGAACACGTTTCTCGAGTCTGGATCGAAGACTAGGATTTCGTTCAATTTGACCGGAATTGGTAATCCCCGCGCTGCTGCGGCCGCCGGCAAGTCGGTTGATCCGAGTGGATTCGAAGGGCTCACGAACTGGGAACTCTACCGGGTGAGCCAATCGCCGCACGCGTGGAGTCGGATCACTTGGTACGATAGGGGAAAAGTCGTTGGCAATCCGTTCAAATGAGACGCCTGGAGGCGCGGTTGCCTTCAGCTCTGAGCGTACGTTCAGAGTGTGGCGATACGGAGTAGGTCACTCTCAGCTACTGCTTAGGGCAGTTCCTGACGAGGTAAACAATGCTTGTCTCGATCTTCTTTTCGAGGGTGTGAGCGCTATGAAGATGGCCACCCGGCACGAGTCGATTGCGATCACTGACGCCGGCGTGGAGGAAAAACGCGAACTTCTGAACATCGCTGGAATTCTCGATGTTGGGGACGAGCAGAGCCTTGCTCTTGCTCTTCGGTCCAGGAAGGGTACTGGACTTGTGTTGTGCAGGCGAGCAAGTGCCTTGTTAGGTGGGAATGACCCAGTCGGAGATTCTGCTTCCCTGGTCGAGCAAAGCACTGTCTGGAGTAGTGGATGAACACGCAGCCGCGTTGCCTCGCCGACGGAGTCGGGTGCTTCGGCGTGCAAGGCGGCTTCCTCGAGCACGGCCGGCCGGTTCGGCGGCGGCTTGCTCGACGGCATTGCGGGTGGCTTGGCCGCCAGGGGCAGTGAAGTAGTCGCGGGGCGGCGATCTTGGCCGGCCAGGTGCGGAAGCGCTCCAGGTCGGACTCCTCGACCTCGATGGCATGTCTCCTACACCCTGCGGGTGCCGGACGGACCGCGTGCGGGGGAGTTCGGCGGGATGCAGGTGATGCTCGTCCGGGCCGGGAAGATCCTCGACTTCCAGAACACCGTCAGGCGACACGATTCGGTGATGGCCGGGATCGCGGGTCATCCGGCGAGCTGACGTTCGCCCACCAGGCAGGCGACAGGTCGGCGACGACCACTGCTCGCGCCGTGGCCGGTGGCGCTGGCCTGGCACGCACTGTTCCAAGTTCGCAAGTGGTTGGTGTCAGAGAGGGATGCACTTGTTGGATCTTGGGGAGATGATCGTGGTCTGCGGCCGTTGGGGTCTCCCGCGAAACACCTGTCGCGCATCTCGCGTGCGTTCACGCTTCAGGGCAGCCACACTGTCGGGTCCGCGGGTACCTGTTCCTCGGTCGCCAGTGCCTTGACCTCGTGTTGGGCGTCGTCGTGGAATGGGGGGAACCATACGTACGGAATTCCCTTGCCGATCGCGTAACGCAGTTGTTTCGCGAGTTTGGCGGTCTGGTGGAACACTTCCGTGTTGATGCCCCGGCCACGCAGTACCGCCGCCACGGCTGTCGCGGCCTGTGTGTCCTGGCCGGGCACCACCACCAGCACCTGGGTCGGACACTTCGGACCGACGGGGAGACGGCCTTCGGTCAGTAGCTTGGCGAAGATCCGCGTCAGTCCGATCGAGACACCGACGCCGGGAAGGCTTCGCCTGGTGAAGGCGCCCGCCAGGTCCGCGTACCGGCCGCCCGAGCAGATACTGCCGTACTTGGGGAACTCGGTGAACGTTCCTTCGTAGACGGTTCCGGTGTAGTAGTCCAGGCCGCGGGCGATCGACAGGTCCGCTTCGACCACGCCGGGTGGCAGGTCACGCAACGCGTCGAGGACGTAGGCCAGCTCCTCCAGGCCCTCGTCCAGGAGTTCGTCGTTCACCCCCAGGTCCCGTACGGCCCGCAGTACGGACGGTGCGTCGCCGCCGCGTAGCTCCGCCAGCCGCAGGCACGACTTCGCCTGGCCGTCCGTCAGTCCCAGCTGGTCGACCAGCATCCGTTCGATCTGCTCGGCGGCCAGTTTGTCCAGCTTGTCCATCACGCGGATCACCGCGACGGGGTCGGGCACGCCAAGCCCCCGGTAGAAGCCCTCCAGCACCTTGCGGTTGTTGACCCGCAGGACAAACTGGCCGATCTCGAGCTCGGTCAGCACCTCGGAGGCGATGCGGAGTACCTCCGCGTCGAAGTGCAGGGGTACGTGGTCGGGGTTGATGACGTCGATGTCGCACTGCGTGAACTCGCGGAACCGGCCCTCCTGCGGGCGCTCGCCGCGCCACACCTTCTGGATCTGGTATCGCTTGAACGGGAACGTGAGGTCGTTGAGGTGCTGCGCGACGTAGCGTGCGAACGGCACGGTGAGGTCGAAGTGCAGGCCCAGCTTGGCCTCGCCGCCGGAGTCGTCCTGGAGGCGGTGGAGGGTGTAGACCTCCTGCGAGGTCTCGCCTTTCTTGAGCAACGCGGACAGGGTCTCGGCCGCGGGCGTCTCGATGGGAGCGAACCCGTAGGACTCGAACTTCTCACGAATCCTGTCGAGCCAACGCAGTTCGACCATCCGCACCTCCGGGAGCCATTCCGGGAACCCGCTGACGGGTGCGGTACGGGTGAACTC
Organism: Actinophytocola oryzae; assembly: GCF_004364325.1. Taxonomy (GTDB): domain Bacteria; phylum Actinomycetota; class Actinomycetes; order Mycobacteriales; family Pseudonocardiaceae; genus Actinophytocola; species Actinophytocola oryzae. The sequence goes on from NZ_SOCP01000008.1 coordinate 90,859, forward strand.
GCTGTCTGCCATCGACGATCTCCGTTGTCACATATGAGAATCCGGCCGCAGGAGCCTACCAGTTCAGGGGGTGTGGTCCGTTGCCAGGTCGACGCGCGTCCTCAGCGTCGCGAGGTCGGTCTTTCCGTTGTGGTTGAGCGGAATCGTGTCGACGACGACGATCCGGGAGTACCGCAGGAAGGTCGGGAGCGCGGCTCGGACGGCCTCGACCAGGCCGCCACCGGTGTCCGGCTCGGCGACCACGAACACGACCAGACGCCGTTCCCCGGGGTCGGCGACCGCGGTCACGACACCGGGCACCGCCCGCACGGTGGCCTCGACGTCACCGAGCTCGACCCGCGCCCCGGAGATCTTCACCTGGCGGTCCCGCCGTCCGACGAACTCGAGCCGACCGTCGGCGCGCTCGCGGACGATGTCCCCGGTGCGGTAGACGGTCTCCCCGGCGTCGGAGTGGGGGTTGGGCACGAAGCGTTCCCGCGTGGCGTGGAGGTCGCCGACGTAACCGAGCCCGACACCGGTCCCACCTATCCACAGCTCGCCTTCGGTGCCGGGTGGCAGCGGTGACCCGGACTCGGACACCACGAGGTGGTGGTTGAACGGCAGGGGCAGCCCGATCGGCGGGAGCTCGTCGCCACCCGGCTCCACCCAGCCAGCCGTCGCCACGATGGTGCACTCGGTCGGCCCGTACTGGTTCAGGACCCGGAACGGCAGCTCGGACGGCACGGCGTGCAGGCGGTCGCCGCCGGTGCCCAGCGCACGCAGTGCCGCGGTCGGCGGCCACGGCGCCCGCATCACCAGCTCGGCCATCGGCGTCGGCGAGAAGCAGTACTCGACCTGCCTGTCGGCGAGCCACTCGACCAGTTCGAACGGGTCGAGCCTGGCGTCGTGCGGGGCGACGCACACCCGGGCGCCCGCGGCGAGGGCGGGCCAGACCTCGAGCGCCGACGCGTCGAACGACACGCTGGCCACCTGGCTGACCACCGTGCCGTGTGTGAGTCCGACGGTCCGCGCGACCCACCGGCACAGCGACCACAGCGAACTCCGCCCGACGACGGCGCCGCGCGGCACCCCCGTGCTGCCCGACGTGAACATCACGTACGCGGGCGTCTCCACGGCTGACTCGCCGCTCCCGCCGACTCGGCCGTGGACGAGGTCCGCCCACGGCACCACGCGCGGGCCGGGGAGGTCGGGCATCCCGTCGCCGACGTCGATGACGACCCGGCACGACGCCTGGCGGACCATCCGCAGCAGCCGGTCCGCGGGCTGGCGGGCATCCAGCGGCAGGTAGGCGCAGTTCGCGCCCATCACCGCGGCGGCGGCGGCGAAGAACCGCGCGGACGCCGTGCCCACGATGCCGACGACCCCGTCGAGGCCGCTCGCCGCACGGGCCAGCTCGGCCAGCCGCGCGTAGGTGAACGACTCCCGGTCGTCCTCGATGGCGACCGCGCTGCCGCGTTCCTCGGCCAGGCGCCGGATCGCGTGCGTCACGCAGTCGCCACCCGGCGTCGGCACCGCCACCTCGCCGACCAGCTCCCGGAGACGCTCGACGAACACCGTCCACACCGCCCAGAGCGCGGCCGCGTCGGCGTCTGCCAGTGCCACGGTCACCCGGTCCGGAGCGGCGCGCTCCACGATCGTGAACGACGGTCGGGTGCCGTCGACGCACGCGGTGACGGCATGCGCGAAGGCGGTCGAGAGGATCTCCTGGTCGCCGTGCGCGAGGCAGGCGCCCGCGAGACGACGTGGCAGCGGGAGCCGCAGCGCACCGGTCATCGTCAGCTCCCGGACCCGACGCGGACGCGGCTCGCCACCAGTCCCGCAAGGCGGTTCACCGTCGGATGCGCGAAGACGTCCCTGACCTTCACCGGGAGCCCGGCCGTGCGCAGCGACGCGACCACCCGTGCCGCCGACACCGAGCTGACCCCGGCGTCGAACACGTCGGTGTCCCGGCCGACGTCGTACCCGACCACGTCGCGTACCGCGGTCGCGATCGTCGCGGCGAGGCCCTCGTCCCGGACCGGTGCGGTCACCGGGGAGCGCGGCGTCCGGGCGACGGTCGGTGCGACGCCGTCGACCTCGGCGACGCGTGCCGCGGTGTCGCCGCCGAGGGCCGCGAGCACCGCGGCGAAGGCGTCGAGCAGGGCGGCGCCCTGAGCCCGGCTGCCCGTCGAGGCGTGCTGGAACAGGTCGAGCGTGCCGTGCTCGCTCCCGAGGGTGACGTCGACGTGCATGGCCTGGGCGGGGAGCGCGCCGCCGGGAAGCACCCGGTCGGCGCCACCGCTGTCGTGCCGCAGGGCCAGGGTGGTGCCGAAGTAGGACGTCGCGGCGAAGGTGACCCGGGAACGGGGGAGCCCGGCCAGCTCGGGTATCCGCCACAGCGGGACGTACTTGTGCCGGTTCAGTTCGAGGACGTTCGACCGCACCCGCCGCACGATCTCGGCCAGCGTGTCCTCGTCCGCCGCCGCCGTCACCGACGGCAGCACGTTCAGGTACAGGCCGACCGCGTCGAAGCCCACGTCGACGTGGTCACGCAGCGACAGCGGGATCCCCACCGGGACGACGGTGCCCGGCCGTGCACGCTGGTTGACGACGACGAGCGCGGCCTGGGCGAGGATGGTCGGGGTCACCCGCAGCGCCCGGGCGGTCGCGTGGATCCCGGCGACGGTCGCCGCCGCCAGCTCGAGCCGCAGCGACTCGCTCTCGGGCGGGTCCTGGTCCGCCGTGCCGTCCACGAGCGCCGTGAACGGCTCGGGGCGGACGAGCTGACGGCGCCAGTACTCCCGTTCGCTCTCGCCGTCACCCGAGGCCGCGTCGGACAACGCGTGCGCAGCCCGGACATAGGCGTCGGTGTCGTCGGCGCCCGCGTGGCCGCCGACCACGCGCCGGGCCTCCTCACCCAGCAGCGCGAGCGAGTGCTCGTCGACCAGCGCGTGGTGGAGGTGGAGGAAGAGCCTGCCGCGGCCGTCGTCCGCGCGGGCGAAGCTCGCCATGACCGGCGTGTCCCCGAACACGTCCGGGACCTCCGGGAAGTGGTCCGGCACGGTCGCGCCTGCCTCGTTCCGCGCGGGCAGCCGTCGGCAGCGCTCCGGCAGGTCGGCGAACGCGCGGACGCGTTGCCGGACCCGGTCGCCGTCGTCGACGAACCGCACCCGCAGGTTGGCGCGGGTCCGCAACAACGTCTCCCACACGTGCTGCGCGCGTGCGTGGTCGACACCGGCCCCGAGGTCGATCGCGTGCCCCCGGAAGCCCGTGCGGGGGTCGACGGAGATCTGGGTGCCGAGCAGCTGGGTCCGCTGCGCGGGGGTGACGTCGAGGTCAACGGTCATGGCGGTCTCCGTTCGCCTGCACGGGTTCCTGGGCGAGCGCCACGATCCGGAGCTCGGCGGTGTAGTGGTCACCGGCGGCGTCGGTGAGCCAGAGCTCGTCGGTGTCGGGCAGCATCTCGGTGAGCGTCACCCGGTCCGCGCCCCGGACGGCCTTGGCCATGCGCTCGCACAGGACGATGGCGCCGAAGTCGACGAAGATGGGCTTGGTCAGTGCCGGCACGCGGTAGAAGGCCCGCATCGGGAGGCCGTGGTCGAGTCGCCACCGTTGGGCGAGCCGGAACCGCTCGGCCGGGTCCCTGCGCCGGACCCACTCGACGTCGGTCGCGTCGAACCGCCAGGACTCACGGTGCATCACCAGCCGGTCGATCGTGACGCGCGGGTGGTGCGCCGCCGCGCCCAGGGGCCGGAAGGCGTTGACGACCGCGAAGGAGAGCTGTTCGCCGAGCACCTCGAACAGGTCCAGCTCCCGTGCGCCGGACCGCACGACCAGGCGGTCGCCTGCCCGGTGCACGGTCATGTCGGCCGAGGGCAGCACCGGGCCCGGCGCTCCCGTGGAGTCGTCGTGCAGGCACCAGTAGGTGTAGTCGGTGGACAGCAGGGGCGGGTAGGTGCGTGAGTTCACCCGCGGCCACTGTTTCGTCGGCACCGCGAAGGTCCGCCTGCCCGCGTGGTCCGCGTCGATCGCGGCCATCAGCCGGTCGGGGTCGTCGTGGTGGAGCAGGAACACCCGGTTCTCGACGGTGTTGTTCGCGATGTGCAGCTCGCCGAGCACCACGTCGCCCCCGGCCGTGAGCAGGATGTCGGGGCAGTGGTGCCGGGCCGCCGACCAGGGCGCCGGGAGCGGCGGGAACTCGTGGCGGACGAGGTCCGCGATGTCCTCGGCGCGGAGGTGGTGGCGACGCGCGCCGTCGGGGACGGCGAGGACGCGGGCCCACTTCTCCTGGAACTCGGCCACGGCCCGTGCCACCGGACGCAGCGGGGTGGACCGGACGAACAGGTGCGGCGTCGCCATGCCGAGGAACCGCGCGAGCGGCACCGCGTCACCGCCGCACCGCAGGAAGACGTCGAGGAAGACCTCCGCGTAGTGGTCACCGATCCGGCCGACCAGCCAGCGGGCACTGTCGAGGACCAGGCCCAGCGGCGCCGACAGCGTCTCCAGCAGCGGGGCGCCCAGCTCGACGTCGACGTCGCGGCGGGACTCCGGGTAGACCAGGGTCCGTCCGGCGTAGGTCATCCCGTCCCTGCGGGTGGGGGCCTCCCCGGTGAGCCTGCGGAAGGTCTCGTCCAGGTCGTTCATCGCCCGCGCCAGCGCGGTCGCGTCACCGGCCGCCGCCGCCACCCGATCCCGGGCCGCGACCAGCTCGTCCAGCGCACCGAGCGTGCGGGCCGCCGTGGGGGCGTCCCCGATGGCGGCCAGCCTGGCCCGCAACGTCCGCTCGGGCCACGACTCGGACGGGCCCTCCAGCCCGAGGTGGACCACGCCCTCGTCCCGCCACCGGTCCAGAGCGTCGAGCACCTCACCCGGCGGACGCGACAGGACCCTGGCGATCTCGAGCACCGGTGACGTCCCGTCGCAGCGGGCGAGGAGCACCTTGTCCGCTTCGCCGAGGGCGAGCGGCGGGCCGTGGGGGCGGACCAGCTCGGTGCCGTTCACCACGCACGACGCGACGACGCGTGGGCGAAGCCACGGCCGCACGCCGGGATCCGCCGCCAGCACCCGCGCGAGCGCGTCGATCGCCCACACCTCGAAGTGGACGTGCAGCCAGCTCGACAGGCCCTCGCCGACACGGGTGACCAGTGGCCGGGCGCCCTCGGTCCAGCGTGCCCAGACGACCGGGCCGAAGAAGCCGATGGAGTCGTTCTTGAGGCAGTACCGCTGGAGGTAGTTGGCGATGGTGAGCAGCTGTTCGCGCCGCAGCCCGTGGTTGTCCGGGTCCAGGGTCGGCACCCGGTGCAGCCAGTTCCGTGCCAGGCGGGGGTTCTGCCAGGTGACGGCCTCGAGGAACCGGTCGTCGACCGAGCCGACCAGTGCCGCCTCCGCACGCTTCCGTTCCCGCGCGAACGCGGTGGCGAAGTCGGTGTCGCCGCGTTCGGCCCGTGCCACCAGGTCCGGGCCGCGGAGGCCGGACACGCGGTGCGCGGGGAAGCCCGCGCTGCGCAGCACCGAGTCCCGCCAGATCCGCCAGCCGGTCTCGCCCAGCGGCACCAGGTGGTCGCTCACGGACGAGCCCCCAGTGCGGCGGCCTGCTCCCGCACGGTCGGGTGTTCGAAGACCAGGTCCAGGTCGGCGGGCACGTTCAGCTCCCGGTGGATGAGCGAGATCAGCCGCAGTGCCAGCAGGGAATGTCCACCGAGGCTGAAGAAGTCGTCGTCGAGCCCGACCTCGTCGCACCGCAGCACCTGGGCCCAGACCGCGGCGAGCCGGGACTCCAGCGCGTTCTCGTCGCGGTTCCCGGCATCGCGTGGCCCGCTGGGCGCCGGGTCCGGCAACGCGGCGCGGTCCAGCTTCCCGTTGGCCGACAGGGGCAGTGCCGCGAGCGGCACGAACACCGGCGGGACCATGTACCCGGGCAGCCGCGTGGCGAGGTGTGCCCTGGCCGCGTCCGCCGAGAAGCCGTCACCCACGACGTAGCCGACCAGCCGGGCGGGGTCCCCGCGCAGCTCGACGGCGCAGTCGCGCACGCCTGCGCAGCCACGCAGCACGTGCTCGATCTCGCCGGGCTCGATCCGGTAGCCACGCAGCTTGAGCTGGCGGTCGCCACGACGCAGGAACTCCAGCTCGCCGTCCGGTCGCAGCCGGACGAGGTCACCGGTCCGGTAGTAGCGCCCGTCCGGCGAGGCGACGAAACGCTCCCGCGTCGACGACTCCGACGTGTAGCCGAGCGCCAGGCCCACGCCGCCGACGTGGAGCTCGCCCGGCAGACCGACCGCGACCGGCCTGCCTGCCGCGTCCAGGACGCGGAGCACCGTGCCGCGCAGCGGCCGACCGATCGGCACCACCGCCTCGTGCCCCCGCACCCGGTACGCGGTCGACCAGATCGTGGTCTCCGTCGGCCCGTAGAGGTTCCAGCAGTCGCTCGCCCGGTCGGCGAGGGCACCGGCGAGGTCCGGTGGCATCGCCTCGCCGCCGCACAGGGCGACGAACCGGCCGTCGGCCCGCCACCCCGACTCGACGACCATGCGCCAGGTGGTCGGCGTCGCCTGCATGACGGTCGCCGCGCGTTCGGTCAGCATCGCCGCGAGCCGAACCCCGTCGGCGACCGTCTCCTCGGGTGCCACCACCAGGCGCGCCCCGGTCACGAGGGGCAGGAAGATCTCCAGTGCCGCGATGTCGAACGCCGTCGTGGTCACCGCGAGCAGGGTGTCGGCCGAGGTGGTCCCGGTCAGGTCGCGCATCGCCAGCAGGAGGTTGGCCAGTGCCGTGTGCGGCACCCGGACACCCTTGGGCGTCCCGGTGGTTCCGGAGGTGTAGAGCACGTAGGCCAGCTCGGGGGACTCGGGCAGTGCCGTCCGAGGGGCGGCTCCCTCGACGGGGACCACCGGACGGGGCGCGAAGGCGCCGGCCAGCTCGGGCTCGGTGACCACCAGGCGCACGTCGGCGTCGGCCAGCATCAGCTCGTGGCGTGCCGCAGGGTGGCGGTGGTCCAGCGGCACGTACGCCGCGCCGCTCAACAGGACACCCAGGAGCGCCACGGGAAGCCGGTGGGTGCGCCGCACGCACACGCCGACCCGGTCGCCGACCCCCACACCGGCCTCGACCAGCCGGCAGGCCAGCGCGCGTGCGGCCGCGTCCAGCTCGGCGAAGGTCAGAGTGGCGTCGTCGCTCTCGACCGCGACGGCGTCCGGTCGTGTCGCCACCTGCCGCGCGAACAACCGCGGGACGTCCTCGCCGTGGGGAGGGGCCGGCGCCGTGAGCGCGGTGAGCGCGTGCCGGTCGGTCTCCGTCAGCATCGACAGCTCGCCGACCGGTTCGTCCGGCGTGGCCACGGCCGCGGCCAGGAGCTGCTGGAAGTGATCCGCCATCACGGTGGCGGTCCCCTCGGTGAGCAGGTCGGTGTTGTACTCCCACATCAGGGTCAGGTGGTCGCCGTCGGACAGCTCTCCGGCACGCCGCTGTTCTGCCCTCGGGATGACCACGACGTTGAGGTCGAACTTCGCGCTCCCGTTGTTCCGTTCGGTCAGCACGCCGTGCACGCCCGGCCACCGCAGCGCGGGCATCGGCGAGTCGTGGAAGCTGAAACACGTCTGCACCAACGGGTTCCTGCTCGGGTCGCGGTCGGGGGCCAACTCGCGCACCACGTCGTTGAACGGCGCGTCCTGGTGCTCCAGCGCCTCCACGACGGTCCCCCGGACGGCGCCGAGCAGCTCCCGGAACGACAGGTCGTCGGTGACGGTCGTGCGCAACGCGACCATGTTGACCAGCATGCCGATGAGGCCCTCGGTCTCCTCCCGTTCGCGGTTGGCCATCCAGGAGCCGACGCACAGGTCGTCCGCGCCGCTGTAGCGGTGCATCAGGACCGTGAACGCCGCGAACATGGTGGCGAACAGCGAGGTGCCTTCCGCGGCGCTGAACTCCCGCAGCCGTGCGTACAGGTCGGTCGACAGGGACACGCGCAGCGCCGAGCCGTCGAAGGTCTGCCTCGGCGGACGCGGCCCGGCGACCAGCAGGTCGAACGGGCGAACGCCGGCGAGCCTGCGCCGCCAGTAGGACAGGACCTCCTCCCGCCGACCTGCCGCGTACCGGTCGCGTTGCCACACGGCGAAGTCGCCGAACTGGATGAGCGGGCGCGGCAACGACGCCTCGGTACCGCCTGCCGCCGCGACGTAGTGCTCCTCGATCTCCCGCCACAGCACGGCGAGCGACCACCCGTCGTGCACGAGGTGGTGCTCGGTGTGGAGCAGCACCCACTCCTCGTCCGCCACCCGGTACAGCCGCCACCGGACGAGTGGACCGCGCCGGAGGTCGAACGACCGCCCGAGCTCCGCGGCGATCCGGTCGGTGAGGCGAGCGGGCGCCCGGCGCAGGTCCTCGACGGGCAGGGGCACCGCCACCGGGTCGTGGACGATCTGCACCACCGAACCGTCGATCTCCTCGAAGGTCGTGCGCAGGATCTCGTGCCTGGCCACCACCTCCGTCAGCGCCGCGCGCAACAGCTCCGGCCGCAGCCCGCCGTGGAACCGGACGTCGCACTGGAAGTGGTAGGCCCGGTTGCCGTCGGCGAGCCTGTCGAGGAACCACACCTGTTCCTGCCCGAACGACACCGGCGCGGGCGTCGCGCGTGCGGGGTCGTGGCGGATCGCCGCCTGTGCCGGTTTGTCCTGAGTGGACAGGAAGGCCGCCATCGCTGCCACGGTCGGGTGGGTGAACGGCAGCGTCATGGGGATGTCGGTGTGGCACAACCGGCGCAGCCGGGCGACGAACTGCGCGGCCACCAGCGAGTTGCCGCCCAGCTCGAAGAACGACGCCGTACGGCTGGGTATCGGCCCGGCCAGCAGGTCGCACAGCACCTCGGCCACGCGTCGCTCCAGGCCGGGCCTTGGCGGCTCGCCGTCCGCGTGCCCCGCCCCGGCCTGTGCGGCGAGTGCCGCTCGGTCGACCTTTCCGTTCCCCGTCAACGGGAAGGCGTCCAGAAGACGCACGGCGTCGGGAACCATGTACCTCGGGAGAAGCTCGCGGGCCTCGGCGAGGACGACCTCGGCAACCGGCCGCGCACCAGGCCGCGGGGTGAGGAACGCGGTCAACCCGGTCAGGCTCTGCGCGGGCCCGGTAGCGACGACCACCGCGTCGCCGACCGCCGTGCACGACCGCAGCACGGCCTCGACCTCACCCAGCTCGACGCGGAAGCCGCGAACCTTCACCTGGTGGTCGGCGCGGCCGAGGAACTCGATGGCGCCGTCGGCCATGAGCCGCCCCCGGTCGCCCGTCCGGTACATCCGCTCCCCGGACACCGGGTGGGTGACGAACGACGCCGCGGTCAGCTCGGGGGCCCGCCAGTAGCCGCGGGCGACACCGCGCCCGGTTATGAACAGCTCGCCCTCGGTCGCCGGGCGCAGCCCGTCGTCGAGCACCAGGCAACCCTGACCGGTCAGCGGCCTGCCGTAGGGGATGGAGGTCCACTCGGGATCGACGTGGTCGACCACGTGGAAGACCGAGCAGATCGACGCCTCGGTCGCACCGCCGATGTTGACCATCGTGAGGTCCGGGAAGTACACCCGTGCCCGGTCGGGCAGGTCGAGCGGGATCCAGTCACCGCCGAGGAAGGCGAGCCGCACGGGACTCGGCGCGGCGCCCGCCGTCTCCTCGAGCCACGACACCAGCATGGCCAGCAGCGCCGGGACCGTGTTCCACACCGTCACGCCGTTGGCGTGCATCAGCTCGACCCAGTGGCCGGGGTCCAGCGCGCCCTCCGGGTCGGGCAGCACCACCGCTGCCCCGGCGGCGAGCATGCCGAAGATGTCGTACACCGACATGTCGAAGCTCAGCGCCGACAATCCGAGTACGGCGTCGCCGGGGCCGACATCGAACCGCTCGTCGAGGTCGAGCACGGTGTTCACCACGCCGGCGTGCTCGAGCATCACCCCCTTCGGCTCGCCGGTCGAGCCGGACGTGAACAGCACGTACGCGAGGTCCGCCTGCGTCGAGGTGCCTGCCGGCGCGGCGACGACCTGTTCGTCTGTCACGGCCAGGACGTGCACGCCGTCGAGATCGGGGACGGTCAGCCAGTCCTGGGTCAGGACGCACCGGCACTCGCCGCGTGCCGCCAACCCGCGGAACCGGGCGGGTGGCAGGTCCGGGTCGATCGGCAGGTAGGCCGCGCCGGCCTTGAGCACCGCCAGCACGGCGACGACCTGTTCCCACCCCTTGCGCATCGCGACGCCGACCAGCTCGTCCCGTTCGACGCCCAGGTGGTGCAGGCGTGCGGCGGTCGCGTTCGCGAGGCGGTCGAGCTCGGCGTAGGTGAGCGTCCTGCTCGTGGTCACGACCGCGCGCGCGTCCGGCCACCGCCGCGCGGCCCGCTCGACCAGTCGGTGCAGGAGGGATTCGTCACCAGTGTTCATGGCACCTCTCCGATCAGCGGAATTCCGCGACGAGTGCCGCGAGGTGTTCGAGTCCTTTCAGGACCGACGGCCGGTCGACCCCGAAGTCGATGAGGCAGGCGATCTCGTCGATGCCCGAGTCCGCGAGCAGCTGTGCCGTCCGCCGCGCCGAGTCCGGCGAGCCGAACAACCCGCTGTCGCGCGAGTAGCGGTCGAAGGAACGGCGGACGAGCGCGTCCCGGTCGCTCTCGGAGAGCGTGTCGACGTCTCCGAGGGTCGGGCCCGAGCGGGCGATGAGGTCGACCGAGCTGGCCAGGTAACGCGAGAACGGCTCCCTGATCCGCGCACGCACCTCGTCGTCGGAATCGCCGAGGAAGGTGTGGAGCATCAGCGTCACGTGGCCCGCTGCGCCGTCGTGGGCCACACGGGCCTCGCGGTAGACCTGGATGTTGCGCCGCAGCGAGTCGAGGTTCTGGCCGAGGAGGTGGGTGAGCACGTTGCCGCCCAGCTCGCCCGCGGTGCGGAAGGTCTCCGTGCTGCCGGAGCTGGTGATCCAGAACGGCAGCTCCGGCTGCACCGGGGCGGGGAGGACGCGGATGGCCGTCCGTTCCCCGGCGCCGTCGACGCGTTCGACGCTCTCGCCGCGCCACAGGCGCCGCACCGTGTCCACGTGCTCGGCGAGCAGCGCGCGGCGGTTTCGGTACGCCTGCGGGGGATCGGCGCACAGCGCGAAGTCGACCGCGTGCCAGCCGGACGCGAACGCGAGCGCGACCCGTCCGCCGGACAGGTTGTCGATCATCGACCATTCCTCGGCGACCCGGATCGGGTCGTGCAGCGGCAGGACGACGCTGCCCGCGCGCACCTCGACCCGGCGGGTGACCGCGGCGACCGCGGCGCCGGTGACCGCCGGACTCGGGTACAGGCCGCCGAACCGGTGGAAGTGGCGTTCCGGCGTCCACACCGCGCGGAAGCCGGCGTCGTCGGCGAACCGCGCCCCGTCCAGGAGCAGGTCATAACAACCGGTCGGCGACGCCGAGGCGTCGTCCGCGAAATAGAAGAGACTGATGTCCACTGTGTACTCCGTGTTCAGGAGGCGAAGTCGATCGTGCCCGCCCTGCGGCCCCGGTACATGGCCACCCGGAAGGCGAGGAGGCTCGCGCCGAGCCAGCAGGCGCCCGCGACGAGGGCGAGGACGGCGTGCACGGTCACGTCGAGGAAGGGGGCGCCGTCGGCCACACCGCGCAACGCACGCAGGGAGTGCGTCAACGGCACTGTTTCCGCGATGGCGCCGACCCAACCCGGCCAGTAGCCGACCGGCACCTGGACGCCGCAGATCACCATCATCGTCAGGTAGGCGACATTGCTCGTGATGTTGCGCACCTGACCGAACCACAGCACCACCGCGGCGAGGACGAGGCCGAGGCAGTAGGTGGTGAACGCGGTGACGACGACCACGGCGACGACCGGCAGGACCTGGGCGGGCGACCACGTCACCCCGAACAGCGGTCCGAGTGCGAACAGGGACACCAGCGAGGTGGCGGTCCCGCTGACCGGCCACTGCAGGCTGCGCCCGAAGAACACCCACCCGACACCACTCGGCGCAGCGGCCAGCAGTCCGAGCGTGCCTGCGGCACGCTCCCACGCGCTGGACGGGATGACGAGCAGACACTCGATCACGCACGCCATCAACGAGTTCCCCAGCACGAGGAACCTCGTCGCGCCAGGATCGCCGAGCAGGTGGCCCAGGAACGTGAAGAACGTGACCTGCGCCAGCATCCGGCCCAACCAGCCGAACGTCCACGTCTTCCACGTGTAGATCACCCGCAGGTCGGCGAACGCGTTCGCCGCGCTGCACCGCACCACCCGGACCGCAGTTCGCATCGTCGCCTCACGTCTGGGGGAGTGTGCCGTCGTGACGCACCCGGAGCAGGACCCGCCGCAGCAGGAGGACGCCGACCGCGTACGCGGCCGCGCCGAGCAGCGCGACGACCGCCAGCCGGGGCGCCACCCACGCGACGGGTGGGCTCGCGAGTCCGTCCCGCAACAGGTCCGAGCTCCAGGACAGGAAGATCACCCTGCTGGCCGGACGCAGCCACTCCGGCAGCTCGGCAGCAGGCACCAGTACCCCGCCGAGGAGGTAGAACGGGTAGCTCAGCGTGTTCTGGAGAATCCGTGCCGACGGCGCCAGCACGAACAGGGGAGTGAGCACGCTCGCCGTACCCGCCATCGCCGCCGCGCTCACCAGCAGGCAGGCGAGCAGGACCACCGGGTGCGCCGGTGAGATCCAGAGGCCGAACACGAGCCCGGCCGTGAGCCACGCCTCGGCCATCGCGAGCAGTCCGAGGCCGACGACCGCGCACAGCCTGCCGGTGACGATCGTCGAGAACGACGCGGGCGTGGCGACGAGTGCTTCGAGGGTGCCCTGCGCGCGCTCGTCGGTGATCATCTCGCCCGCGCTGAACAGGGTGATCGTCCACAGCGCCATCAGCGTGGGCGCCACCACGGCGTACGGGGCCAGGTCGACGCGTCCGGAGTGGTCGGCGATCGCGAGGATGACCACCGTGAGGAACGGGGTGGTGAGCCACGCCTGCAGGGTGTCCGGCGACCGCCACGCCTTGCGCAGCTGGAAACCGAACGCGGCCAGGAACAGTCTCATGCCCGCACCGCCAGACCCCGGCCGCCGTAGGTGCGGAGGTACACCTCGTCCAGCGTGGGCCTTCCGGTGCGCAGTCGCGTCACGCCTGCCCGGACGAGCACGTCCAGCACCGCGCTGGTCGCCGCCGTCGTCGCGCACTCGAGACGCAGCCATCCGTCGTCGGCCGGGTCCGCCGCACGCACGCCGGGCAGCTCGCACAGGTCCGCCAGCACGTCCGGCGGCACGCCGTCCGCCTCGACCCGTTCGTGCCCCGTCACCAGCCTGCCGAGGTCGTCCGGGTGTTCGGTCGCGAGGACCTCGCCCCTGTCCAGCAACGTGACCCGGTCGCACAACGCCGTCGCCTCGGCCATGTCGTGCGTGGCGAGGAGGATGGTGCTCCCACCGCGCCGAAGCGCACGCACGAGCTCGCGGAACTCACGGGTGGCCACCGGATCCAGCCCGGCGGTCGGCTCGTCGAGGATGAGCACCGGTGGTTCCGCGACGAGGCCGCGTGCCAGGTGCAGCCGCTGCTTCATCCCCCGGGAGAAGGTGTCGACCCGTTCGGCCGCACGCTCGTCGAGACCGACCACCGACAGCACCGCGTCGACCCGCTCGCGCGCCCTGCGCCCGGACAACCCGTAGAGCGCAGCCCAGAAGGACAGGTTCTGCCTGGCGGTGAGCCGTCCGTACAGGCCGCGGTCCCCGCCGAAGACGACGGCGAGCTTCCGCTTCACCGCCGCTGCCTGCGTCACCACGTCACTGCCGAGCACCGTCGCCGTACCCGACGTCGGGGCGAGCACAGTGGACAGGATCCGGCACAGCGTCGTCTTGCCCGCCCCGTTCGGGCCGAGCAGGCCGTGCACCTCGCCGACCGGGATGGTCAGCGAGAGGTCCGACAGCGCGTTCCCGGAGTCCCCGCGCCCGTACCGGCGGCTCAGCCGGATGACGTCGACCGCGTTCATCGGTCACTCCTCGCGTCCGTGGTGGAGTCCTCGGTCAGGCACAGGTGTCCGCTCATCGCGGTCAGCACGCCGTCGCTCAGCGAGAGGAAGGCCATCTCGTGTTCGTCCGGGCGGACGTTCGCCGAGGTGACCAGGACCGGCCAGCGGATCGGGCGTGCTTCGCCACCCGCCAGCCAGACCCGTTGCCGGCTCGGTCCCGGCAGCTCGTGGTAGTCCCCGGCGACGAACGCGAACCCGACCGCGCAGTCGACCGGTTCGGTGCCGTGGTTGGCGACGACCGCGCTCACGTCCACCGGCACCGCCCGCCCGGTCCAGACCGCCTCCTCGACCGGCCGCAGGTGGGGACCGTCGCCGGTGGACTGGAACACGGGACCGCAGCGCCGGCACTGCACGACCCGGACGACCAGGTCCGGGTCGACCAGGTGGGTGAGCCGGACCTCGGTCGCGCGCCCCGGCCCGCAGTGCGGACAGGCGCACGGCTCGCTCGATGTCAGGCGCAGTGCGGACATCAGGCCGCCCTGGAACTGCCACCAGCTGTCGTGCACCTTCCGCGTCAGCTCGCCGAGCAGCTCCTCCTGCGCCTGCGCGAAGGCGACCGCCGTCTCCTCCAGGACGGTCTCGCTGACGGTGTCGTGTTGTCCCGTCAGGTTCCGCACCCGGTCGCGGAGCGCGGCCACGGCCGTGGTGTCCAGGTCGAACCAGCGCAGCCGTTCCAGCCGGGGGAGCACCGTCGAGTTCCAGTGCCGCAGCGCCCGCAGGACCGGCGAGTCGGCCACGGGCGCGGCGCTCGGCGCCCGGGGCGGCGCCGGGCCGGCCAGCACCAGGGCGGGATCGCCGAGCAGACCGAACGCCGCGAGCTCACCCCAGAGCCGGTGTCCTCGGACGTTGAGCCGGTGCAGCACGTCCCCGAGCGGGATCCCCTCGCTCATCGCCGCCTCGAACTCGTGGCGCAGCGACACGTGCGCGGTGTGCCTGCCCAACGCGCCGAGCACGGCGACGCCGCTGCCGGACAGGAACCCGAGACCGAGCCCCACCGCGCCGGGGAACACCGCGTTGCCGACGGCCACCGCCGAACAGCTCTGCGCGAACACCAGCCGGGCGTCGAGGTCGGCGACCGGCAGCCGCTGGTGCGGCTCGAGGTCGGGCCGGAAACAGCCGCCGCCCCGCAGGCAGGACGGCCCGCGCCGGCCGTCCGCCAACACCGGGAGCGGGGCGCCCAGGTGGTCGGAGCGGCCGCAGAGGACGCCGTCCGGCAGGCTCGCCGCGCATTCCCGGCCGTGGGTGCGCAGGACCAGCGTCCGGATCGAGCCGTGGCGCAGCTCGTCGAGCTCGTCGAGCGCGGTCGCGTCCGCCTGCCCGGCGTCCGCCATGGAGTGGTGCGTCACCAGCAGGTCACGACCCGGCTCGAACGCGTCGACCGTCAGGGTGCGGTAGACGAGGCAGAGCAGGGACCCGGTGTCCCTCGCGGTGACCACGCCCACCCGCCCCGCCCACGCCCCCGGCCAGTCCCGAGCCTCGGCGAGGTCGTCCACGAGCCCGACCACGGCGACCGGGACCGCCGCGTGACGGCGGACGTGTTCGGCGAGCGCCCCGGCGGCGACGTGCTCGTGTGGTCGGTGCGTGGCGGACCCGAGCAGCCGGCCTGCCGCCCGCGCCGCCCCGCCGCCGACCGAGACGACGACGCCTTCCGCCGACCACTCGCGTGCGCGGGGCCACTCGCGCACACCGTGTGCGGCGAGCACGTCGCGGTAGCGGTTCACCGCGACGCCCGCCAGCAGTGGGAACTCCTCGCCCGCCGACCACGACCGGGACCGCCGCTCGACGTCGTCCTGATCGGCGCACTCGATGACGTTCACAGCCACACCGCCAGCCGCTGCCAGGTGGTCGCACCGAAGGCCGGGGTGCGGGTGGCCTCGACCACGCGTGGCCTGCGCCCGGCCGACCAGCGCAGCACGGCACCGATGCTCTCCCGCAGCAGGACGCGCGCGAGGCTCGCGCCGAGGCAGTAGTGGCCGCCGAGGCCGAACGCCAGGTGCGGCGGCCCCGGACGGCCCGGCCGGAACGCGTCGGGGTCCTCGTAGACGGCCGGATCCCGGTTGGCCGCCGCGATGACGAGTACGACCCGTGCTCCCTCGGGCACCGTGTGCCCGCCGATGCGGAGCTCGGCGGTCGCCGTGCGCGGCACGAAGTGGAAGGGCGCGTCGAACCGCAGCGCCTCCTCGACGATCGCGTCCACGTCTCCGTGCTCGGTGTCCGAACCCAGCAGGAGGTGCATCGCCGTGGTCAGCGTGCTGGCGACCGGGTCGATGCCACCGGTCAGCAGCTGCGTGAACAACGCCAGCGCGGAGTGGTGGTCGAGCCCGATCATGCCGCGCAACGGCGCCAGGCGGTCGTCTTCGGCCAACCGGGGCGACACCACCGTTCGCCAGTACTCGTCGAGCTTCTCCACCGCCTCGGCCGCGACCGCCGTGCGTGCGGGCTCGGCCGAGGGGGTGGCCAGGAAGCCGATGAGATCCGCCGACCACCCGCGCACCAGGTGTTCGTCCCGCACCGGCACGCCGAGCACCGCGCAGGTCAGCCGCGTCGCGATCACCGTGCTGACGCGGTCCACCTCGACCACGTCACCATCCGCGGTGGGCAGTGCCTGCTCGGTGACGGACCGGGCGCACTCCGCCCACGCCCGCGCCGCGCGGGGCAGGAAGCCGTCGGCGACAGCGTCGCGCAACCGGGTCTGGTGCGGCGGGTCGCTGAACACCATCCAGCTGTCGAACAGCTCGACCAACCGGCGCAGCCGCGCCGAGGCCGCCACGTCCCGTGCCGCGGCGTGGCCGCTGAGGCGGGCCGACAGCGTGCGCTCCCGGAGCAGGTCCGTCACGAGCGCGTAGGACGTCACGTACCAGCTCGCGGTCGGGGCGTGCCACTGGATCGGGTCCCGCTCCCGCATGCGGGCGAACACGGTGTGCGGGTCGCGTGCCGCCTGGTCGGCGAACGAGTCCGCGTGGATCTGCCCGGTCATGCTCAGGGATCGATCCGCTGGCCGTTGAACCGCAGCAGCAACGGGAGGTCGCGGATGTCGTCGTGGCCGGTGAGCCAGAGGACGAAGCGCTCGACGCCCATGCCGAAACCCGAGGTGCGCAGCGGTGTCAGCTCCCGCATCCGCACGTACCAGGCGTAGGCCGACTCGGTGACCTCGTGCAGGTCGAGCGCCTCGCGGACCTCTGCCGCGGTCTCGTGCCGTTCGCCGCAGCCGACCGTCTCGCCGATGCCGAACAACAGGTCGCCGTTGCGTGCCCGGTCGCGGTCGCCCGGCTCGAAGGCCTGGTAGAACGGCACGGACAGGTGGTCCATGTGCGTCACCCAGACGAACTGCCCCACCAGCTCCATGAGCCGTCGCTCACCCGCTCGGGTCAGCGAACGGGTCGCCGTACCCACACCGCCGACGAACTCCTCGCGGTCGTCGAGGAGGCGGGCCGCCTCGTCGAAGGTGAGCCGCCGGAAGGCGTCGCCGTCGAGCGGGACCTTGAGGTGGTCGTTGCCGCCCGCGAGCCTCGCCACGAGGTCGCCCGCCTGGTCGAGGAAGGTCTCGGCGAGATGGCGCACGTAGTCGTTGACCGTGTCGACGCAGTCGTCCAGGCCGCCGGTGAACTCCGCCTCGCTGTGGAAGAACTGGCACAGGTGTGTCTGGTCGGCCTGCTCTCCCCGGAACGAGGGCATCACGTAGTAGGAGGGGCCCGGCGTCAGCCGGCAGGTCAGCTCCAGCAGGAACTGCATGGAGTCGGCGAGGTAGGTGTCCACTCCGGACACCTGGATGGCGACCGGTATCGAGTCGCTGCCCCTGCCCATGGGGCTGGAGACCGAGCCGGTCGTCAGCGGCAGATAGGCGGCGCGGCCGTCCCGAGAGCGCCAGAAGTCGACCGTCGCGGTGTGGAAGAGGTCGGTCAGCTCGAACACGTGCCGGTACCACGGATCCTCGAGGACGGTGAGGAAGTGCGTGTCCGGCGTCCGCCAGCTCGACGGTGGCCGGATCCGGGCCGAGTTGGTTCCTTCAGGAGACATCGTCACCTCTTGGTGGTCAGTGATTTCGCGATTCGTCGAACCGTGCCACGCGCCTGGACGCGGCGAGCCCACGTCGTCATCCGCTTCGGCGCCACGAACAGCGGTACCGAGAACCAGGACAGGTGCCAGAAGGAGATGTCCATCGTCGCCTTGACGGCGCCGTGGAAGACGGCCGAGCCGAGCCCGAGCAGCCTGCGGTGTCGCCAGAACACCAGCAGCAGCGGCACGAAGGAGAACTCGAAGGCCATCGTCGCCGTGCTCGCCGCACGTGCCAGCCGGAGGTCGGCGGTCGACAGGTGTTTGCCGAGCGGCGTGCCCAGCTCGGTGAGTGCGCCACGCAGGGTGCGCCCGTCCGCCCAGCGCCAGCCGGTCCCGACCAGTTTGGACACTCCGGACTGGAGGTAGGTCCACGCGAAGCAGGCCTGGAGCAGGAACAGCACGACCGAGGCCAGCTCGTCGTCGGCGGCGTCGCCTGAGCTGTCCATGATGGACAGTGCGGCCAGGAAGACGTTGAGGTGGCTGTTGTAGCTCCACGCCCTGTCGTGGAACCTGACGACCTCGCGCTGCAGCAGGGCGAACGAGATGTTGGCGGCCAGCTTCACGGCGGGGTTCTCGACGCCGACCGACCAGCCGACCGACGACACCGCGGCGATCACCCTGAGCAGGTCGTAGGTCGCGGGCGTGAGCGTGGCGCGTGCGGTGGACCGCCCCTCGGCCCGGTCGAGCAGCCTGCCGTACTCGGCGACGAAGTCGCTCGGCGGGAGGTGGCGTACCGTCCGCGCGACCGCGAGCCCGGTGGTCATGCGGCACAGGGCGAGCCTGTCCGCCGCACCCGGTTGTGCGAACACCATCTCGTGCAGCCGCTGCGCGATCACGTTCCCGCTCATTTCTGGACTCCTGCCGATGATGCCCGAAAGATAGTTCGACGGGGTAATTCTGTCCATTGTTCGCGCCGGTACTTGAACAGTGTCGAACCGCGTTGACGCACCTCCATGGGAACCATAGCCTGGCCCAGGAATCAATTGCCGAGTTCGGAGCAGTCATGACCCGCGTCAGGACCGGGGCCGCCGTGCTGCTGGCCGCCGGGATCGCACACCTCGGTGCGCAGCTGTGGCACACGGTCCGCAACCGGAACCGCTGGCCCTTCTGTGCCTACAACATGTTCAGCTACTCGCTGCCGGACCGGTGGGAGCAGTTGCGGGTCGTGCTGTACGACACGCGCGGCGTCAGTACCGGGCCCATGGACCCGTTCGGACTGCTGCCCGTCGAGTTCTTCCGCATTGTCTCGATCGTCGAGCAGGTATTCATCACCAGCTCCGACACGGCACTGCGCACAGAATTCTGTGAAAGCACGGTCCGGCTGCTCAACAACGGCGGTTGGCGCGATTTCGACGAGGTCAGGACGAATGCGCGGTCGGCGAGCGGACTGCCGGTCGCCGCCTTCGACCTCTACCTCGTCGAGGTGGACGCGGTGCGGTGCGACCCGTTCGACCGCGCGTCCGTGTGTGGCGCCACCCTCCTGCACCGGCACGACCCGCGGGAAGTGGTCCGCGATCAGGAACCGGGTTGGCGGCTTGTGTCGCCGTGAGGCGTGGAGGGCCGTGAGATGACGTTCACCGAGACCAGCGTGCGCACCGAATGGGGTGCCGAGCTCACCGTGTTCGCGGAGGACGCCAGCCATTTCGGCGACTTCCTGACGACGGGCGTGAGCTGGGCCCACGAGACCAGGCTCCTGCGTGAGCTCGTCCTGCCGGGGATGACAGTCTTCGACGTCGGCGCGAACCTCGGGTACTGCGCCTCGCTGTTCGCGGACCGCGTCGGGCCCGCCGGACTGGTCGTCGCACTCGAGCCCGAGCCCGTCATGGCCGACCTGCTGGACCGGAACATGCGCTCCAACGGGCACGAGTGCGTCCGGGTCGTTCGTGCCGCGGCCGGTGGCGCCCCCGGCACGACGGCGTTGTGGCGCAGCGGCACCAACCTGGCCTGCCACTCGACCAATGTGGACCTCGTGCCGGCCGTCACCGGTCGGGTCGAGGTGTCGGTGACCACGGTGGACGACCTCGCGGGACAGTGGGGTGCGCCCGACGTCGTCAAGATCGACGTCGAGGGCTGGGAGTGGTCGGTCCTGTGCGGGATGCGGGCGACGCTGCGTCGACACCCGTTGCTGTGGCTGGAGTTCTGGCCGGACGGCCTGCGCGCCAACGGGCACGACCCGCACGGCCTGCCGCGGGCGCTGGACCGCGCCGGGTACGACGTCACCATGGTCGACCTGCTCACGGGGGCGCGCACGCCCGCGACCGACACCGACCCCGTCGCCTACTGCGACCGGATGGGCGAGGACTTCCGCCGCGCGGGACGCACGGACCTCTACGGGATCGTCTACCTGCTGGCGCGGCCGAGGTGACGGCTTCCCGGGGTCGCGAGTGGTCTCGCGACCCCGGGAGCCGTCGTCAGGCAGGTCGGTGGGCCTCGAAGAAGGACTCGACCGCAGCCACCAGGTTCGCGGGGCTCTTGTGGCACTCCTCGGGCGCGGACAGGTCCCGCACGGTAGGCACGCCGCCCTCGCCCACCTCGACCAGCACGGCGACCGCCGAGTCGGCCGCGAGCCGGACGGCGCCGTCGGAGTCGACGACGTCGAACACCGCCCGCGTCGCGATGTTCGCCCCGCGCAACTCCCGCACCGCCCGCAGCACGCCGTCCTCGCAGCCGTCGGCGGTCGGCACGACCACGGTGGTGTTCCCGCGGATCTCGACCTCTCGGGAGAGGCCGTCCTCACGCAGCAGGCCCATGAGACGAGCGAGCCCCACCGACATGCCGACACCCGGGTAGTCGCGTCCGTTGATGTGCCGCAACAGGTCGTCGTACCGGCCACCGGCGCCTATCGCGCCCCAGTGCTCCCGACCCGTGGCGAACGTCTCGAACACGGTGCCGGTGTAGTAGTCGTGGCCACGCGTGATCGAGAAGTCCACGACCAGGTGGTCGGCAGGCATACCGAGGTCGGCGGCCGCCCTGAGCACCGTGTCCAGCTCGTCGAGCCCGGCCGTGTCGGCGCCGCGGTGGACGAGCAGGTCCCTTCCCTGCGCCAGGGTCGTCGCCGCGGTCAGCCGCCCGAGGTCGGTCGCCACCGTCGCCGAGAAACCCGCGGCCTGGAGCTGGGCGGCGGTCTCGGCAGGCTCCTGGCGCTGCCCCTTGTCGAGGATCTGCACGATCGCGCGTGCCCGGTGCACCCGGATCCCGTGACTGTCCAGCAGCGCGGCCAGCACCTTGCGGTTGGAGGCGCGCACCGTGAAGCCGTCGACCCCGATGTCGCGGAACGCCGACACCACCGCGCAGGCGATCTCCGCGTCGTACATGAGGCTCAGCTCGTCGCGGCCCACGACGTCGACATCGCACTGGTAGAACTCGCGCCAGTGCGTCGCCGTCGGCATCTGTTCGGCCCGCCAGACCTTGTTGATCTGGTAGCAGTGCAGCGGGAAGGACAGGTCGGCCGAACGCTCGGCGATGAACCGGGAGACCGGCACGGTCAGGTCGTAGCGCAGGCCGAACTTCGTGCCGGTGTCGGACTCCGGCGGTTCGACCACGGTGAACGCGAACTCGGGTATCCCGCCGTCGAGGTACTGCGCGCCACCCGCGTTCAGCACCTCCTGCCGCTGCACGGCGGCGGTGTCCAACGGCAGGAAACCGCCGCGCTCGAAGCCTTCGCCGATCTGCCGGATGATCCTCTGCTCGAAGACCACGTCCCCTGGCAGGGACTCCGGGAAGCCGGGCATGGAGATGTCCAGCCGCGG
Organism: Actinophytocola oryzae; assembly: GCF_004364325.1. GTDB lineage: Bacteria > Actinomycetota > Actinomycetes > Mycobacteriales > Pseudonocardiaceae > Actinophytocola > Actinophytocola oryzae. Next base: position 112,664 of record NZ_SOCP01000008.1, read on the forward strand.
CGTGTCCTGTGTCTGGTCGATCGTCATCTCAGCGCCAATCCTGTCATGCGGTAGGGGGTCAGTGCGGTCCGAGCAACGTGAGATCGGGTGCGCGGCCCGTGGGGCACGTGAGCCGTGCCAGGCCCCCCACGGGCAGTGTCGTCATGGGTTCGGGGTGCCCGATGTCGTACCCGGCGGCCACGGGCAGTCCAGGCGGGACGATGTCGCGCACGACCTCGTCGTAGTCGGCGAACCCGCTCAGGCAGGCCCTCGGCCTGCCGATCTTGCCGAGGACGACTCCGGCGGCGTGGTCGAAGACCCCGGCGAGCCGCAACTGCTGGAGCCGCGCGGCGAACTCGTCCGGTGCGATCGCCTCGGTCTCCAGGAAGACGATGGCGGCGGCGGGCACCTCCCAGAAGGGGGTGCCCGCCAGCAGGGACAGCGCGCCGAGGGAACCACCCCACAGCGTGCCCTCGACGGTGTCACCGGGCGACACCGTGCGCGCGCGTTCACCGCCCGTGTTCGGCGTGCGCCGCCTGGTGTCCTCCTTGTCCCACCAGAGCATCTCGTCCGACCACACCGGGGCGGGCACGACCGTGTGCTCGGACCACACGCCGCCGGTCACCAGGCGGAACTGGTCGCGGGTGTACTCCCACGGGCCGCCGGCCTCGCCCCATTCGGAGACCACCATCGGCCCGTGGAAGGTGACCAGGTCCGACCGCGCGGACACGACGGTCAGCAACAGGCTGAGGTCGCTGTAGCCGATGATCGGTTTGGCCGCCTCGGCCACCAGCCCGAAGTCGATGTGGGGCAGGACGGTCACCATCGTCCAGCCGCCGACCGCGGCCACCACCCCGGCGCATTCCGGATCCACGAGCTGACCGTGCAGCTCGTCGGCGATCGCCCGAGGCGCGAGGGTGGTGACGCCGTCCGCCGCCGCGCAGGACGGCAGCGCGCGCACGGCGAACCCGTCCGCCGCCAGCGCCCGCACCCCTCGGCCGAACCGGTCGGGGAACATGCGTGGGGCCGGTGAGCTCGGCGCCCACACCGAGAGCCGGGCGCCGCCGACGAGCGGGGCAGGCCAGTGCGGCACGGCCTACACCAGACTCGAGGTGAACAGCTCGGGCTCCACGTCCACCGGCTCCTTGCGCACCAGCATGACGCTGAACCCCATGTGGCGAAGGTTCTCGCGGAACAGCACCATGTGTTCGCGGTACTTCCGCGTCAGTGCCGCGCCGGCGTCGGCGCCGAGCTCGGCAAGGTGCGGGCGGGCGAGGATGTCGGCCACGAACCGTTCCACCTGGGCGACCGGGATGTCGTCGAACCGGTAGTCCTGCCGCCAGTACGCGTGGCGTTCGCCGCCGACGAAGAAGTCGAGCCAGAAGTCCCGGTACAGCGGTTGGAGGTCGACCTGGATGGCGGCGGAGACCGAGGCCACGAGCTCTTCGGTGGGCTCGTCCACGTAGTACATGGGGATCGCGCCGACGAACCCGCCCGGCCTGAGTACCCGGACGTACTCGGCCAGCGCGCGTTCCCGGTCCGGGATGAGGGAGGTGACGTTGCCGCAGAACACCATGTCGAACGTGCCGGTCTCGTAGCCGGTGTCGGTGGCGTCCTTGCGTTCGAACTCGATCAGGTGCGCGACGCCCGCGTCCTCGGCTCGCCGCCGGGCCTCGACCAGGCTCTCCTCGTTGATGTCGATCGCGGTGATGCGGCAGCCGACCAGCTTCGCGAGCTCCACGGCGGTGATCCCGGTGCTCGTGCCGATCTCCAGCACGTGTGACCCCGGCCCGAGGAACCCGTGCTGTGCGAGCAGCGCGATGCTGCGCAGGCCGCCGGGTGGCCGGTTGGTCTCACGCACCACCCCGATCAGCTGGTTGTAGTTCATCGCCTCGATGTCGTGTGCCTTCAGGTCCTGTCGTCCCACTCGTCTCTCCGTCTGTTCGGGGTCTTCGACCTCTACTTCGAGTTCCTTGATCACCGTGCGCGCGAGCAGGTCGTACTCGTCGGCGCTGTCCGCGCCCAACACGACGAAGGCGCACCACTCCGACGGGTGACGGAGCTCGACGTGGTCGCCGGGGCTCCTCAACCGCTGTGCCCGCAGCACACCGGCCACCTCGGTCATGCGTTCCTCGGTGGGGATGGCGGTGATCCGGCCGGAACGGGCGGGCCGCAGGTGCAGTGCGCCGAGCCTGCGCCGGGTCGGGTTCGCGGCGGGGATGGTCCCGAGCAGCAGGCCGTGTGCGATCGCGCGGTGCACGTCGTAACCGAGGTACTCGCTGAGCACACCGCCGATCCAGCCGCCGCCGAGCCGCGTGGCGATCTCCGAGAACACCAGCTCGCCGTCCGGCCGCTCGAACAGCTCGAGATGGGTGGCCGCGCGCCGGATGCCGAGCGCCTCGTTGACGTCGTGATGCAGGTCGCGTATCCGGTGGTACAGCTGCGGTTCGTCCTGCTCGGTGAGCACGACGCTGCCGTCGGCGGGGGCGCCGTCGGTGCCCGCACCCGCCATCAGGGCGAGCCGGGTCTGGTAGTACCGGCTCACCACGAAGAACAGCGGCTCCCCGTCGTACCAGAGCGCGTCGACGTGGAGTTCCCGCCCTGGCACGAACTCCTCGGCGATCAGCTGGCCGGACTTCAGGTGGGGGTCGAGCACGACCCCCGACAGCACGGCGTCCAGATCCCCGGGTGCCTCGACGCGCGTGGTGCTCATCGTCCCGAACCCGGCGGCAGGCTTGACCACGATCGGGAACCGGAGGCCCTCGCGGACTCCGCGAAGCTGTGCCTCGTCGTCCCGGTCGGACAGTGACCGCCAGGACGTCGTGCGGATCCCGGCGTCCCCCAGCCGGTCCTTCATCAGGCGCTTGTCGCGGAAGGCGACGTGTGCCAGGGGATCGGCGTCCAGCCCGAGGAGCAGCCCGAGGTACCCGGCGCCGAACTGGCTGAACTCGGTGAAGCTGATGATCCGCTCGACCGGCACGCCACGAACCGCCAGGTCGACGGCGATGGCGGCGATCTCCTCGATCGAGTCGAACTCACTCACCCGGTAGACGTGCTTCGCCCGCCCGAGCATGTCCGGGTCGGGGTTCATGTACCGCACGTCGAAGGCGTCGAGGATCACGTAGGTGTCCGAGGTGACGGCGAGCACCGAGCTGAGCATTTCGGCGCTCCACTTGCACACGACGACTGCCACCGTTTCCCTCTCTTCCTCAGCAGCCGGCGTGCCGCAACAGCACGGCCGGTTGTCCCGCGTCGAGCGCCTCGGCGAACTCCGCCCACCGGCGGGAGTTCTCCCTGGCGAGCCCGACGACCAGGCCGGCGAGGTGCCCGGGGACGGCGGCAGCGGCCTCTTCCCAGTCGGCGTTGGACATTCCCTCGCCGAGAGCACGGAGAAGCCAGCGCCCGTGCTCGCTGAAACGCAGTACGGGATCACTGCGGAGCACCCGCAGCGACGAGGTCACCTCGACATCGGCCATCTCCGCCGCGACGGCGGGGCTTCTGGTGCCACGCTGCTCGCCCGCGCGGACCTTCGGCGGGATCGGGTCGTCGCCCCGGCGCAGCCTGGCACGGACGTCACGCACCGTGCCAGGCGCGATGCCCGCGACACGGGCGACCTCCCGCAGTGACGCGTCCGGGTTGTCCTCCAGGTAGAGACGTGCGGCCTCCCGGCCCGCGGCCGTGCTCAGCGGGCGTGTCCGACCGTCCCTGCCGATCCTGCTGTGCAACTCGGGAAGCTCCGTGGTTGCACACGCCCGGATCCCGGCGATCGTCTTGCTCGACAGCCCCGTCACGGCCGCGATCGCGCCGTCGGACCAGTGCGCGTGCGTCAGCACGATCCGCCGCACCGCGGCCCGCCGGTCCGCGTCGGACAGAGGCAGTCCCCGGTGCGTGTTGGCGAGTACGGAAAGGACGAACGCATCTCGTTCGTCGCCGTCGAAGAACGTGACGGAAACGCGCTCCTCCCCGCGCAGGTGCGCCGCGCGCAGGCGGTGCCGCCCGTCGATGACACACATCGTCGGCCGGTGCACGACAATCGGCGGCAGCGGAATGTCGGACTCGGCAAGCGTCCTGACGTGCACCGGATCTGTTCCGCTCGTCCGCGGAGACGGTATACCTGTTTTCAGCACACTTATCTGGACCGTCGCGTGATGCAAGGAAACTACCGCCATTCCTGATGGCCCGCACTTCGCGGTGAAACGAGCCGTGACGATTGTCATGAATAGTCGCGCAGAAGGGAAAGTTCGCACAGGGTGCGGCGGCTGTCAAGCAAGCGCGATCCGGTCTTCCGCGGGTGGCGAGAGTGAGATGCAAGAGCGCGTCCGCAGGCCGTGACGGGCTCCGTTCAAACGGAAGTGGCTGGCCAACTCCGCGCTGTGGTTGGGAAGCGGTCCCTCTGGCGGCGGTGGGGCGATGGCATGAACCGGCCACGCGCTGTGGTCGGCAGAATGGCGACTGGCACCAACGTGACAATTTCAGGGGTTGATTCGTAATAGGTAATGCCGGTGAGTCCAGTTCGGACTGGTAGCTGCCTCGGCTCCGACTGGACCCCTTTTCGTTCGACATGGCTGATGTCGACGGGATCGACATCAGCGGGGGTCGTGCTCGGGCGTCGTGGAGGGTCGCGACCCGTGGGTCGTTGTGGGTCGTTCGACGGACGCGAGCTGTCAGTTGATGTTGCTACGCTCCCGGATCGGTGTGGTGATCGGATGACGGCACAAGGGAGTGGAGTCTGGAACGTCTTGAGCGGTCACCTGGGAGGTGCGTGCTCGGCGAGGACCGCGCAGAGTCGGTCCACGTCGGACTCCGTGGTGCGCCAGTTGCTGAAGGCCACGCGGAACCCGGGCGTGCCGTCGTACACGGTCGGGGTGATGACGGCCTCGCCGCTGTCGGCGACGGCTCGGACCAGCGCGTCGACGCGCTCCTGGGTCGGGGCCTCGGCGAGGGTGGGCGCACGTTCCAGGTCCACCGCCGCCGAGTCGCCGCCGCTGACCGCGTTCTGGTCGTACACGCTGGTCAGCCAGTCCCCGGCGACCGAGGCCGGTGTGGCGCCGCCGGTGACGAACCCGAAGTACCTCGGCCCGGCACTGCCGGAGAACCACGGTGCCCAGTGCCGCTCGAACCGGCTGAGCGCGCCTGCCGCGCCGCTACCGGACTCGGGCACCGGCGCAGCAACCACCTCGGGTGCCTGTGCGGCTACGGGGCGGGTGGCCAGGCCGGCGAGCACCCGTCTCGCGGTCGCCACGGCAGCCGCCAGCAGGTCGTCGAAGGTGTGGAGGTCCTCGGTGAGCTTCTGGTCCATCAGTTGCCTCCGGTGATGGCGTCGCCGAGTCGGTCGAGCGCGGTCGTGAAGTCCTCGACCGGCAGGTGACCGAAGCCGAGCCGGAACACCCGGTCCTGCTCACCGAACCACGAACCGGGTGCGACGCGCGTGCCGTTGCGGGCGAGGCGGGCGTAGAAGGCGTCCGTGCCGCGGTCGGCGGGCAGGCGCAGGCAGCACAGGGCGCCCCCGTCCGGCCGGACGATCTCCACGGGCACCGTCCGGGTCCAGTCCAGGAGCTCGGTCAACGCCTCGGCCAACCGCCTCGCCCGCGTGGCGAGGATGTCGGTGCGCCGCCGGAGTACCTGTGCGGCAAGGAACTCCTCCGCGGTGGGGCAGGCGATGGTGGTGTGGAACTTGGCCTGCCGAAGCCGTTCGTACAGCCCGGCGTCGGTCGTGGTCAGCCAGCCGATCCGCAGCCCTGGCGCGCCGTGCGCCTTCGACAGCGACGAGGTCGTGACGAGTCGCGACGACAGCCCCGCGACCGACCGGGGCACCGGGTCGTCGCCATAGGTGGACTCGCGGTAGGTCTCGTCGACCAGCACGACCGCCGTCGGCGCGCGGTCGGCCACCTCGGCGAGCACCGCACGCAGCTCGTCGTCGGTGAACCGGACGCCTGCCGGGTTCTGCGGTGAGGCGAGCGACACCAACCGGGTACGCGGCGTGAGCGCGTCGGCGATCCGGGACAGCGGCAGCCGGTAGCCGTCGTCGAACGACAGCGGCACCACGTCCACCTGTGCGCCGAGTCCTTCCGGGACGGTCCTGGTCGGCGGGAAGCACGGTGTGGCGAGGAGAACCCGGTCACCGGGGCCGCAGATCGCCTGGGCGAGCAGGAACATCGCCTCGATCGCGCCGACCGTCACCAGTACCTGTGCTGCGGCCACACCGGAGCTCGCGGCGATCAGCTCGCGCAGCTCGGCGTCGCCGTGTGTCGTGCCGTAGCCGAGTGTCAGCTCCGTCAGTTCGGCCGGGTCGGCGAGGTCGCCGAGGCGCAGCGGCGGGCTGGTGCTCTCGGCCAGGTCGTAGCGCACCGGGCGATCGATCAGGGCGGTCATGCCGCTGGACTGGAAGGTGGTCACGGTGTCCATCGTCGAAGCGGGCCCGCTGGTGCGGCAGGGCCAATTCGGCTAAATTGGTTTGCTGATGGAGCCAATTGGGTTGGTGGAGCGTCTCGGTCGCTGGTCGTCGGGCCGGGGCCCGCTGTACGTGCTGCTCGCGACACGGATGCGCACGCTGATCGACGACGGCGAGCTGCCGCCGGGCTCGCGGCTGCCACCGGACCGTGTGCTGGCCTCGGCGCTCGCGGTCGGCCGCACCACGGTCGTCGCCGCGTACGATCAGCTGGCCGTGGAGGGCCGGATCGTGCGCAGGCAGGGCAGCGGCACCAGGGTCGCCGGTGCCGCCTCGGCACAGTCCCGCACCACCACTGAGACGCCCATGTTCCTGCACCTGCTCGAACAGCAGGACGGGGTGATCATGCAGGGGTGCGCCGCGCCCGACCGGCCACCGCCTGAGCTGGTCGAGGCGTACACCAACATCCTGCCGCTGCTGGCGGACACCGTGGGCGACATCGGCTACTACCCGATGGGGCACATCGTGCTGCGCCGTGCGATCGCCGAGCGGTACGAGCGGCGTGGCGTGCCGACGACGCCGGACGAGGTGCTGGTCACCTCGGGCGGCCAGCAGGCGCTTTCCCTGCTGTCACGTGCGTTGCTGTCGCCGGGCGACCGCGTCCTGGTCGAGGCGCCGACCTTTCCCGGTGCGTTGGAGGCGTTCCGGGAGGAGGGAGCGGTGCCACGCGGGCTGCCGGTCGGGCTCGCCGGGTTCACGAACGCCGTCGCGGAACACCGTCCCGTCCTCGCCTACGTCGTCGCCACCTTCCACAACCCGACCGGCGCCGTGCTCCCCGCGCTGCAGCGGCGGCGGCTGGCGGAGACCGCGCGCGAGAACGACATCACGCTGATCGACGACGAGGTGCTCGCCGATCTCGGCTTCCCGGGTGAGCCGACACCGCCGCCGCTCGTCGCCTACGACGACCACGTGATCACGGTCGGCTCGCTGAGCAAGGTCATCTGGGGCGGCCTGCGCATCGGCTGGGTCCGCGCGCCGGCGCGGGTGGTCGCACGACTGGCACGGTTGCGGGCCGTGAGCGACCTGGGCGGCAACATCCCGGCGCAGCTCGCCGCCGCGGACCTGGTGTCGCACCTGGCCGTGCCGCAGCGGCGGAGTGCCGTGGACCGCAGGGCGCAGTACGAGCACCTGCGTGCCGAGCTCGCCAGACACCTCCCGGACTGGCAGGTACCCACCGTGCCCGGCGGCCAGACGCTGTGGGTCCGCCTGCCGCACGGCGACGGCACGTCGTTCGCCCAGACGGCACTGCGGCACGGTGTCGCCGTGCTCCCGGGCACCGGTCTCGACGCGGAGGGCGGGAGCACGGACCACATACGCCTCCACTTCGTCGCCCCACCGGACCAGCTGACCGAGACCGTCCGCCGCATGGCCACCGCATGGCACGCCTACGACCACCAACCCGACCACGTCCCCTCGATGCCGACCATGGCGATCTGACGATCGGTTACCGGGTGCGCCAGCGGTGGCGACCAGTCGTCGGCGTCCGTTCAGTCCTAGCGGCGGCAACTTGGGTGTACCTACCCTGTCCGTTGGGGGAAAACGGAAAGGGGTCTCAAGTGCGCAGGATCCTGTCGTTGTTCGCCGCCGTTGTCGCCGCCGTCGGTCTGAGCCTGGTGCCGTCCGGATCGGCGTCGGCACTGGGTGGTGAGTCGCTGCTCTGCCGAGTCGTGCCGGTCACCGGGAACCCGCCGTTCACCCAGACGTGCAGCAACCGGACGCTGATCAACGGGACCTACAGCGCCGGGTTCCACGTGTTCAACACGTCCGGTAGCTACGACAGCATCAGTTGGGTCGTGCCGAGCCCCTACAGCTCGGTCGGCTGCGGCGGGTTCGACTGCTCCATCGACATGAGCAGCCGGTCCGACCAGACCGTCACCGTGCAGGTGGTGCTCACCCAGGCCGGCGTGTCGGTGACCCTGTCCGCGACCGCGCACATCAACGCGGTCTGCGGAGGCCGGCTCTGCTAGTCCGGGTGTCGGCCGGCTGAACTCGAGCCACGTGCGCGAACACGTTGGTGTGCAGGTTCCTCCTGGATGGTTCGGGCTCGCCCGCGGGGGTATGACCACCCGGGATGCCTGTGGAGGGAGGGGCCGGGTGGACGTGGTCGTGGTCGGCGCCGGGCTGGCGGGGCTCAACGCGGCGTGTCAGCTGCGCGAGGCCGGGTTGGACGTGACGGTGTGCGAGGCGGCGGACGTGGTGGGTGGCCGGGTGCGCACCGATGTCGTCGACGGGTTTCGGCTCGATCGCGGCTTCCAGGTCCTGCTGCCCTCGTACCCCGCGGTTCGGGCGCTGCCCGGGCTGAGGACGCTGCGGCTGCAGCCCTTCACGCGCGGGGTGGCCGCAGAGGGGACCGGCGGACGGCTGGTGCTGACGCCACCGTGGCAGCGACCGTCCGGGTCCGCGGACGTGCTGCGCTTCGCGCTCGGCCGCCCTCGGGACGCGGTCGCCGTCGGGATGTTCTCGGCACGTGACGTGGCCGCCCCGGCCGACGTCCTGCGTGCGCTGCCGAGGCGGACCACCTCGGCCGGGCTTTCGGATGCCGGCGTGTCGGACAGGACGGTCGAGGACGTGTTCCGGCCGTTCCTGGCCGGGGTCTTCCTCGACCGCGACCTGGCGACCTCCTCCCGTGTGTTCCACCTCGTGTGGCGCTCGTTCCTGCGCGGCGGTGCCGCTCTGCCCGCGTCCGGCATGGGTGCGTTGCCACACCTGCTGGCGGCCCGGCTCGACCCGGGGACCGTCCGCCTCGGCACGTCGGTGAGTTCCGTGACCGACGACGGTGTCCGCCTGGGATCGGGTGAGGTGGTCAGGGCCCGTGCGGTCGTGGTGGCCACGGACGGCACGACCGCGGCCCGCCTGTTGCCGGGTGTGCCCGCGCCGAGCTGGCACGGGGTCACCACGTACTACTACCGGCTGCCCGCGCCTGCCCCGGAAACCGGCGGCACGCTGCTGGTCGACGGCACGAGTGGGTTGTTGGTCAACACCGCGGTGGTCAGCAACGTCGCGCCGGGCTACGCCCCGCCGGGGCAGGCGCTGGTCGCGGCCTCGGTGCCCGAACGGCTCGACGAGGACGGACTGGAGACGGCGGTGCGGGAGGGACTCGCCCGGCTCTACGACACGAGCACCCGGGACTGGGACCTGCTGGCGTCCTACGCGATCCCCGAAGCGCTGCCGGCGATGGGACCGGACCACCCGCTGCGTCGGCCGGTGCGGGTGGCGGCCGGCCGTTACGTCTGCGGCGACCACCGCGACACCAGCTCGATCCAGGGCGCTCTCGTCTCCGGCCGCCGCGCCGCGGCCGCCGTGCTCGAGGACCTGGCTCGTTCGACCACCTGAGGCTCCTCGCCTCGCGTCCGGGGTTCTGCGGCTACATGCGTTCGCCTGGCGGGACGTTGAAGCGGTTGCCGCCGACCGTGTCGTACGTGCCGTTGGACGGGCCGACGTGTGTCTCGCCCACGGTGTTCAGGTTGGCGTCCTCGGTCAGGATCTCGGTGTTCCGGTTCGGGTAGTACTCGGCGTAGGAGCTGTTGCCGTTGGGGTCGTGGTAGTACTGCGTGCCCGAGTAGTCCGGGCGCACCATCGACTCGGTCCACTGACCGTTGGGCCGTTGGGTGACCAGGGTCGTCGAGCCGTTCTGCTGGTCGTGGGTCATCGTCCACTGGTTGCCCTGCGAGTCCACGCCCTGTACCGGGTTGTGCCCGAGGCTGGTCTGCGGCGTGCCACCCGGGGTGAAGGTGTGGATGCCGTCCGGTGACCCGACGTGGACGTTGGTGCCCTGGGCGTTGGCGTAGCCCTGGAACTGCGTCTGGCAGGAGTTGCACATCGGCCGGGTCACCACGACCGGGTTGTGGCCGTGCTGGCCGTTCCACGCCTGCAGCTCGGCGTGCGAGGCGTTGTACTGGCCCGGCACGCCGCCGTCGAAGGTGTGCGGCTGGAACGGCGTGGTCGAGTTGTTCATGATCGTCTGCGGCGGGACCGTGTCGAACCGGCCCGGGGGTGAGGTCCAGCCGCTCTGGTACTGGTTGTAACCGGTGAACGCGTTGGTCTTCTCGCCGGGGTAGTGCCCCTGGTTGTTCAGCGTCTGGCACGCCGCGGGCATCAGCCCGAGCGGGTCGGCCGCGGCGGTCGGGTTTCCCGCGTAGGCGCGCGGGTTCGCCGACGGGGTCAGCCCGAGCGGGTCGTGCGTCGCGTACCGGCCCACGAGCGGGTCGTAGTAGCGGTGCACGTTGTAGTACAGGCCGGTCTCGTCGTCGTGGTACTGGCCGGGGAACCGCAGCGGTGTCCCGGCCGGGTTGGGCGCGCCACCCCACAGCGTGGTGTCCTGGTGCCAGTCGAGCCTGCCTGCCGGGTCGACCAGCTCGGTCGGCGTGCCGACCAGGTCCGTCACGATCGCCTGGAACCGCTGGTCCGTCCACCGCGCACCGGCCGCCGCCCGCGTGGTCTGGCTGATCGCGCGGTGGCCGGGGGCCCAGTGCCACACCAGCGCCGCCGCACCGTCACGCACCTGCTCGGCCACCGTCGTGCCGTCCCAGGTGAAGTCGGTGCGCTCGAGCACCGAGCCGTCCGGGGCGACCCGGCGCTTCCACACCCGACGGCCCAGCGCGTCGTAGCCGTAGCGCCACCGGCCGGCGGGCGTGTCGGTCCACACCAGACGATCCTCGGCATCCCAGCCGAACCGCCAGGTGTCGACCTGCCCGGGACGGGTCACCTCGCGCAGCACCATGCGGCCCTCGGCGTCGTAGCCGTACCGGACGTTGCCCGCCCGCAGCACCAACGTGCCCCGGTACTCACGTGGCCCGTGGCCGTTCTGGCCCCGGTGCGACTGCGCGTGCACTAGGTTGCCCGCGGGGTCGTAGCCGTAGTGCTCGGTGCCGTGCGCACCGCGCACCACGGTGACCCTGCCCGCCGCGTCGAGGTCGAACGTCCGCCCGCCGGTGAGCTGGTCGTCGACCGACGCCAGCCGGCCGTCTACCCGGTAGTGGTAGGAACGCCGTTGCAGCGTCGTGGGGTTCGCTCCGGCGAGCACGGTCTGCGAGGTCAGCCGGTCGGCCGGGTCCCACTGCTGGGCCACCAGCACGTCGCCGACCCGCCGCTCGACCTCGCGCCCGGACGCGTCGTAGCCGAACCGGATCGTGCGGCCCGCGGTGTGCAGGGCGGTCGGGCGGCCCGCCTGGTCGTGCTCCCACGCGCTGAGCGCGCCGGACGGCGTGCGCCTGCCGACCCGGCGGCCAAGGGCGTCGTAGCGGGAGGACAGGACGCGCCCGTCCACCGCCTCGGACAGCACGCGCCCGGCGGCGTCGTAGGTGATCACGAGGTCCGCGTCCACTGTGGTGGCTCGCACGACCCGGCCGACGCCGTCGTAGACCAGGCGTGCCGAACCGTCGGCGTGGTTGCGCGCCACCACGCGCCCGCGTGCGTCCCGTGTGTAGCGGACGACCTGGCCTGCCGCGTTCGTGCGCGCGACGAGCTGCCCGGCGGCGTCGTAGGCGTAGCGCACGAGCCGGCCGTCGAAGTCCTGTTCGGACAACAGGTTCCCGACCGGGTCGTAGGTGTAGCGCCACACCCGGCCCTGCTCGTTGGTGACCGTCGTCGGCCGCAGTTCGGTGTCGTAGGCGAACTCGAGGCGCGTGCCGTCCGGCCGCACCTCGGCGACCGGGAGGTCGAACGTGCCGATGTCGACACGGGTGACCGCACCGGCGGCGTCGCGTGACTCACGCAGGTTGCCCTCGCCGTCGTGGCGCAGCACGACACGCGTGCCGTCCGGGTCGACCCGGCTCGCAGGCCTGCCCTCCGGGGTCCACGTGAACAGGGTCTGCCCGCCGAGCCGGTCCACGACCTGCGCCTTGCGGCCCAGCTCGTCGTAGGCGTAGCGGGTGGTCGCGCCGTCCGGGCCGGTCGCCGAGACGACCAGGCCCAGCAGGTTCACCTCGTAGGTGGTGGTGCCGCCTGCCGCGTCGGTGACCGTGCGCAGGTTGCCCAGGTCGTCGTAGCCGTACGTGGTCCGCCCGCCCAGCGGGTCGACCACCGCGGTCAAGGCGCCTGCTGGGCTGTACTCGCGCCGCCACACCGCGCCGTCCGGGTCGACCACCGACACCAGACGACCGAAGGCGTCGTACTCGCCCAACGACCGGGTCCCGTCCGGGTAGGTCACCGCGACCAGGTTGCCGCGCTCGTCGTAGGTGTAGGAAGTCGTGCGCCCCAACGGGTCCGTGTGGGACACGCGCTGGTGGTGCTCGTTCCACCCGAAGGTCGTCGCGTTGCCGAGCGGATCCGTCTCGCGCACGACCCGGTAGCGCTCGTCCAGGTGGTAGACGGTGGTGTGGCCCAACGAGTTCGTGGCACGGGTGATGCCCGGCTCGTACGCCATCGCGTAGTTCAGGTAGCCGCCCGCGCCCTCGGCGCGCACGCACCGGTTCGCCGAGTCGTAGAAGTAGCGGTACCACATGCCGTTGCGATCCTCGCAGCGGACGATCCGCTCCTGGTCGTCGTACTCGAACCTCAGCGCCGTGCCGGTGGAGTTGACGACCTCGGTGAGCCTGCGCGCGGCGTCGTACCTGAGCTCGGCCAGCAGGACGTCGTTGTCCTGACGGGCCAACCAGAACGCGGTTACCAGACCGTCGCGGCTGTCCACCCGGACGCGGTAGCCGCCGGAGTGCACGACCTCGACGACCGTGCCGTGCTCGTCGCGGCCGAACTCGATGCGCCGGCCGTTGGCGTCGGAGACGGCGCTGATGAGGCGTTCCCGGCCGGTGGTCGCGGCGAAGTGCAGGATGCGGTCCTGCTCGGGCAGCAGGATGGCGTAGCCGCCGGACGCGGTCCTGACCAACGGGCGGCGCGGGCCGTTGTCCGGCAGGACCTCCTGGCCCTCGGCCGGGTGCGGGTAGAGCAGGAGGGTGCCGTCCTCGGCGGCGAACGCGACGCCGGTGTCGTCGACCTCCAGTCGTTGGTCCACCGTGGACGACCAGGAGCGGCCGAACGAACGTCCGAGGCGGTAGTTGGACAGGTGGGTGCGGGACAGGACCAGCGGGAGCGTGGAGTCCAGCTCGACGTCGGTCTGCGACAGGATCATCCAGCCGGTGGTGAGGTCGATCGGGTCGCCGCAGGAGGGCCGGTTCTCGACCGGGTTGTCGTGCGCGCCCTGCGGAGTCGCGTCTCCCCGGATGCTCCGGTCGTTCCTCGGGGGATCGCCCTTGGGTGGCGGGGAAGGGCTGCTCCCGGACGGGGGCGGGCCGGACGGGTCGGCCCCGGACGTGGACGTCGAGCCGTTGTCGCCCTTGGGAGGCGGGGGCGGCGGATCGTTCCTGGGCGGCGGCGAACCGTTCGCGCCGGCCGCGGAGGTACTTCCTCCGCCGCCTGAGCCGTCGGCGTGGTGCCCCGGCGGCGGACCGCTCCGGGTCGGTGGCGGGGTCGAGCCGGACGGGGTGCGCTTCAGCTTGGCGAGCTTGGCGATGATCTCGTCGAGCTTGTCGATGATCTTCCTGATGCGTGGTGCGACGTTGCCGATGGTCCTGACGAGCTTGCGGATGACGTCGGCGACCCGGGAGACCGTCTTGGCGATGGCGGCGGTCGCCTGCGCGACGACGACGGGAGTGGCCAGTCCGAGAGTGGCCGCCAGTTCGAGAGCCCAGGAGATGAGCCGCCCGACCAGCTCGCCGACGAGGTCGCGGATGAACTCGCGAACGAACGCGACGACCTCACCCATGATCATGACGCCGATGGAGATACCGTCGGCGAGAGCCGCCGCACCCTGGATGGCGTCGGCGGCCTCGGCGCTGTGGGTGCGGTAGGCGTCGCCGGAGGCGCCGGTCCAGCCCGCGGTGCCCGCGTTGGTCTCGTTGAGGAAGTCGGTGGCGACGGCCGCGACCTCCGTGGCGACGTTGCCCCAGGTCTCGGAGAAGGACTGGATGACCGGCGGGTCACCGGCGAACCAGTCGAGCGCCTCCTTCAACGGCTGTACGTGCTCGATCAGCCAGGACACCCCGTAGGACGCGAGTGTCCCGATCGGATCGATGGCCATGGACAGGACTTCCAGGCCCACTCCGACCGCCGAGAGGCCGGCCTCGACCCAGTCGCCGTTGCTCACACCGTGCGCGAGGCCCTGCGCGGACTCGGCGATGCCGATCCCGGTGACCGCCGTCGTGGTGTCCTGCACGGGTGCGACGAGCGGGTTGCCGTCCATCAGAGCGCCCCTTCGATGCCCGTGTAGGTGCGGGCCTCGGCGCTGTCGGTCTGGTCGTAGGACGTCGCGGTGTCGCGGACCTTCCCCGCGGTGTCGGACAACGCGTCCGCGGCGTCGCCGAGCGCGCGCACACCGAGTTCCTCGAAGGGTTGCAGCAGCAGGGCGAACGGCTGGCAGACCACGCCGTAGGCGCTGTTGTCCATGGTCACCGCCCTGGCCGCGTCGACGGCGGTGCGCAGCCGGTCCGTCAGCCCGTCGACCCTGCCCGCGTGCGTGGCCAACTCGTCCGGAAGTACTTCGTAGCCGTCCATGCTTCCCCAGCCCGGTTCTATCGGTCGAGCAACGCCTCGTCGCCGAAATCGTCATCCTCGTCGTCCGGTGTGGACGGTCGTGTCCGGCGCGGTGGTGGTGGCGTGGGCTGGGGGGCCTCGTCGTCGGTCTCGACCTCGCCGAGACGCGCCGAGGGTTCCTCGTCGTCCTCCGGTGGTGGGGGGAAGTTGCGCTCGGCCTCGGCGACGATGTGCGCACCGGCCGGGTCGTCGCCGACGGTCTCCGCCATGATCTCGGCAAGCCGCTGCGGATATCTCGACTGCGCCTTGCGGATGGCGGCCATGACGTTCGCCGCGATCTCGTCGGGGGACATCTCGCGCACCCGGTCGGTCATCGCGATGTCCGTGGGCAGCCCGTTGTTGCCCACCGTCGCGCTCACCGCGCCGTCGGCCACCGACTCCGTGATCGCCACCTCGGCCACGCGGTCGGCCATGTCCTGGAACTTCGCCGCCTTCTCCACGGCGTCGTGCTCCCAGTTGTCCAGCATCCGAAGCGTGTCCGCCATCGGGTCGCTCACGACGTGTCCCCTCGCAGGCCGGAAGAAATAACGGCCATCCAACCCTTTACGACGCTGTACCGTGTCGATGGCATCCGTGTGGTCTGGTCGGATCGATGCGGTCGACTCCCCCTTCGCCCGCCTGTCCTTCCGTGGTACACCTTGGCATGAACCGCAGTCGCGGTCCAGATCCGGTGCGCGCGGGACCCTGCGATATACCACGGCTCACCGTCAGCTCTGTGGAGGGGACCGGTGAGTGCGCAGTTCCCGGGGCCACACCCGCCCCTCTCACCCAGATTGCCCCCATGTGGGCATTGTCCGCCCCGGGTACCGAATGGCGCCCACGAAAGTGTGAAATCCCACGGTCCCACCGCTGCCGATCATGCGTCGGTCGATAGTTTCGGGGCGGTGGTGCGCGCGGGGCGGCCGGTGCGCCGTGCGCACCAACCGCCCCGGTCGGTGTTCTCCTCGTCGTCAGGGCTGGACGATGCTGGAGCACGGGTCCGCGCTGACGGGCTGGTCCTCGCAGACCTTGAACCTCAGGACCCTGCCGAAGGTGGCGTTGCCGCAGCCACCGCCGCTGCTGTCGAAGATGCGTTGGGTCCCGGTGTCGGTGTCGAAGACCCCGTACACCCTGTTGCCGTCCTGCTCCATGTCGCAGACCTCGACCCAGGTGCCGTTCGACGAGGCGTAGCTCGGGGAGCCGGGCACCTGGACCGTGGCCATGATGCCGACGTCGGCCGCCGCGGTCGACGCCAACGTCACCGAGGCCACGACCGCGCCAACGACGAGGGCGGCGGCACGACGGGTGGACCACATTCCTGTTCTCATCGGATTCTCCCCTTGGTAGATGTGGGACCAATCTCCTTGTGGCCCAAGCCTTGTCGAGGCGTGGTAGCGCGAGAAGGGGTCGCCCGTCTCCGTCTCGCCAGGCGACGACAACTGTCGAACGGCTACCACCGGTGGCCCGTGGTGTTCTTGTCGACGTCAACGGACATCACCCGTTTCGAGGTTCGCGCCATGGAGGTGTGCGGCACCGAGGTCGGCGCCGTGGAAATTCGCTCGGCTGAGGTTCTGCTTGTGCGACAGCAACCTGATCGCGCGTCGCGTTCACCGGGAGGCCGGTGACGATCAGTGCGCCTGATCGCCGGTCGATCATGAGCTGTCCCTCGGCGGTGCGGCGCTGTCCACGGCGCGTAGACCCGGGACAGCCGTGTTCAGCTTCGTCGTTCCTGGCGTTGTTGTTCGGCCAGGCGCAGGGTTTCGACGTAGAGCGGCGCCTGTTGGTCCACTCCCCAGCGGTGCAGGTACACCAGGAGCTGGTTGAGGACGGTGTCGTACTCCACGAGCACGCCGCTGTTCGGTTTGGTCAGGTCGGCGAGGCGGATCAACTCGTCGTAGGTTGGCGCGTCGATCTTGTTGGACGACTTGTAGAAGGCCGCGTAGTCCTTCAGCCGGTCCCGGAGTGCGTAGTCCAGCTTTCCCTCGAACAGACTCTGTTGGCCCGCGGTGAGACCCTGTTGTGCGTTCAGCAGCGTGCGCAGGTTGTCGATGTCCGCCGCGCGCCGCGCCGCCAACTGCTTGATCTCGTCGTCCTCGAGCCCTCGCTTGAACAGCAGCAGGACCGGGGTGTTGTCGTACGCCTCGCCCGCGTCCACGTGGGTGAGCTCGTGCGCGAGCGAACCCAGCCGGTCGGTACCGCCCATCGGCTGGTTCACCGGATTCTTCAGGGTGTACTTCATGGCGGCGCCCGCGGGGGAGAGCGTGGTGCCGGGCCTGCCGTTCTCGAACTGGGTGATGCTCTGGTGGACGAGCAACTCGGTCAGTATCTCGCGGGTCACCTGTGGGACGGTCTGGTCGGTGCTCATCCGGGTGAGCTCCCGCAGGTCGTCGCCGATGAAGGGGCGCAGCGCGTTCTGGTCCATGTCGGCGGCGACGAGGTTCATCCACTCGCCCAACTTCGTGCTGACGGTGGCCAGGTCGCTGTCGTCGGCCGCGTTGGTCCGGTCGAGCTCCGTGACGACGAGGTCCTGGGCCCGCTGCAGGTGGCGCAGTTTCGCGGTCGGGTCGGCTTCCTGGTCGGCCGTGTTCAGCACCTGGTAGACCGCCAGGTGGCCCGTGGCCCGCTCGAGGGTCTCCTGGACGACGGCGAGGAGCCTCAGGTCGTACGACTCGGTGTGGCTCTCCTCGACGAGGACATCGACCGTCGCCTGGTGCTTCCTCTTCGTCGAGGTCGTCAGGTAGGTGTCGGCGGCGTCTCTGAGCACCTCCAGCTGCGCTCGCCTGGCCACGTAGTTGTCCTGTGCTATGGCGTGGTAGGCCACCAGTGCGGCCTCGACCAGCTCGATCTTGTCGCCGCGGCCGCGGAACGTGCCGCCCTTGGTGCGCTTCTTGAACTGCTCGGCGGTCATCAGGCGCGCGACGGGTGTGCCGTGGCTCGACGAGCCCGCGGCCTCCGTGATCGCCGGGGACCCGCCGCCTACCGCCTGGGCCGCGACCCGTATTGCCTCGCGCTCGAACCGGTCGGACGGGTCGCTGACCGCGAGGCCGTCACCGGCGTCCGTGCCCTCGACCGGACCCGAGCGCTGCTGGACGACGTGGGTGAGCTCGTGCGCGAGTGTCCGCCTGCCGGTCTCGGACGCGGTGTCGTACCGCCCCTGCCGGAACACGATGTGCGAGCCGGACGTGTACGCCTGCGAGTCGACGGACTCGGCCGACTCGTGTGCCGTGTGGTCCGTGTGCACGCGCACGTCCGAGAAGTCCGCGCCGAGCCTGGCCTCCATGTCGGCACGCACCGGCTCAGGCAGCGGCCGTCCCGGGGTCCGCAGCACGTCGTGCACCGCGGCGCCCGCGTCCTGGTCCTGCCCGGCACGGTCCCGCTCCGCGTCGAGCAGCCTGCTGACCGCGACGTTGCCGATCACCTGCTGCAGGCCGACGACCGACGCAGGCCGCAGGTCCGTCGGAAGGTCGGGAGTCGGCGAGTCCGTCCGCTTCGTCCGGTGGACGGGTGAGCGGTCCTCGCGCTGCTCCTCGTGTTCGTGCATGTCGCTCCTCCGGGCAGAACGAGCCTCGTGACCTTCACCCAAGCGGGTCGCGCGGGGTGTCGGACAGGGCGAAACGGGCAGACCCGGGGAAGGACCGCTGCTCGTCCTGCCCGGGCGACCTCGCGTGCCGGGTGGACTCGGGCCGATGGCCTCTGTCGTGGTCGGCCGCGGTCAGTAGGCTGACCCACCCAGCAATCGATCTCCGCTGGAGCTGGCTGCTCTGTCGGGAGGGGTGGGGTACCGGGGTATGTCGAGCACGTCTCTTGGTGGTGGTTCCGGGGCGGTCGCGGCGTCGACGCACGCGGCCTGCGCTCGGTTCCGGGGCACGGATCCGCTGGTGGTGGGCAGGACGCGGCGGCAGCTGGCGGCCGATCTCGGGTTCGCCGACGACTCCGGCTACATCCCGGCGGCGCGGTGGACGCGGGCGATGACGTTCGAGCACCTCGTGCGTGACGTGCGGTTCGCCGGTGAGGTCGCGACCACGACCGTGGGGCGGGTCGCGCTGGAACGGCCGACGCGGGTGGTGACCGTCAACGCCAGGGTGCACGTCGACGAGACCGCCGACCTGCTGGCCGCCGCCCACGTCCGCGCGGTCGAGGAGGGCGCCGCCACCCTGGTCCACGGGCTCGCGGTGCCGTTCGCCGGGTTCGAGCACAGCGCCGCGACCGAGGTCAAGCCGGACTTCGCGGTGGTCGCGGCGCGGCCGGGGCAGGCGTCGTGGCTGATCGTCGGGGATGCCAAGGACTACGAACGGGTGCGTTCGCGGATCGACGACACCCGGCTGCTGAAGGGCTTCCTGCAGGTGGCGCTGGGTGCGGAGTCGGCGGCCGAGTGGTCGCGGCTGCCCAAGGGCATGGCCGTCCACTCGCACGGCGTGCTCGCGGTGCCCAGGAACTCCTTCCTCCAGCCCGAGGCGCTCGTCGAGGCGTTGCACGACCACCGGGCGGAGGTCCGGATGCGGGTGGCGCAACGGCGGCGCGAGGCGGCCGGGACCGGGTACGTGGCGGGTGCCGATGTCGCGCGGTTCGTCGCGCACCTGCGGGCCACGTTCGACCCGGCCACCTGCACCACCTGTCCGCTGTTCTCCTACTGCCGCCACGAGCTGCGTACCTCGCCGGACCCGGCGGACCTGCTGGTGGAGGTCGGTGTCCCGGCCGAGCTGCGTGCCCAGGTCGCCGGGCTGGTGACCGGCGGCGAGGCGGCGCCGCGCGCACCGGCGTCGGTGGTCGCGCAGGTGCGTGCGACGGTCGACGGGGTGGCCCGGCGGACCGGGCAGCTGCGGGTCGACGGCGCGGGCCGCCCCGGCACCGTCGACGTGGTGCTCGCCAAGGCGGACGCCGCGGCGCTGGGTGTGCACGGGATCGCGCTGCGGCGCCACACCGGTGACGGCCCCGGCGACTGGGCCGTCACCGTCTTCGACGACCCGCTGTCGCCCGAGACCAGGCGGCGGGTGATGCGCCTGCTCGGCCACGAGATCACCGCCGCCATGGCCGAGGCCACCGCCCGCGGTGCGTACGCGGTGCACGTCGTGGTTCCCGACCCCGTGACCGCCGACGTGCTCGTCTCCATCGCCGACAACCTCGCCGGGGTCGAGCTCAGCAGGCTGCGCTGGGAACGGGACCGGGAGATGGCCCGCGAGCCGCTGACGTTCGACGGCGAGCCCGCGCGCGTCCCTGCGGCGCTGCAGCCGACCGAGCGGACCGCGGTGTCGTTCCTGCTGGAGGAGGACCGTGCCCGCGCGCTCACGCTCCGGGCCCCGGTCCTCGACCTGCGGGCGGTGCTCGCCCAGCACGTCGTGGCAGGCGGGCCCGCCTTCTCGTCGCTTCGCCTCGACTACCTGGCGGCGTGGGCGGAGACGCTCACCAGCGGCCCGCTCAAGCCCCGCGAGCTGGAGGACGACGTCGAGCGCGCCCAGCACACCCCGGGCGCGAGGATGACGGGCAGGCGCTCGGACGCCGTGCACCGCGCGCTGGTGGGCGGCCGGGGCCAGGACCCCGACCCGGCGCGGTATGCCGCGCTGGTCACCGAGGAGCTCGCGTACAAGCGCGACGTGTTCGACCGGGCGCTCGCGGCGCTGCGCACCGTCCGGGACTCGAGCCTGCGCGACGTGCACCAGGCGATCGAGGCCGACGCCCAGGCGGTGTGGCGGCGCAGGCTGGACCTGCACGCGTCCGACCTGGTCCGGTTCGGGCGCACCTACCGGCACTGGCGCAACTCGCTCGTGCCGGTGATCGAGAGCGACGGCCGGTGCCGCCGCCAGCTCGCCGCGTTGGGCAACCCGCAGGCCGCGGCGGACATGGCCGCCGACGCCGGGGTCCGGGAGGTCGTGCGGGCGACCGTGGTCACCACGACACCGCTCGTCGTCGAGGTCGGGTCGCGGCGGATCGGCGCGGGCACGCGGATCGTGCTGCTGCACGTCAACGGGAACCCGTGTGTCGAGCGGCCTGGCACGGCGATGACCCTGCTGAAGGGCAGCGTGAAGTTCTCCGGCCTGGCGATCGGCCCGCTGTCCGGTGCGGGGGAGGAGACCGTGCCGCGTCGTTTCGGGTGGACGCCGGAGAACGTGCCGGATCTGGCGCCCGGCGACCGGCTGGTCGTCGCGGACTTCGGCTGGTACTGCGATCTCAAGGGCAACAAGGCCCTCAGCGTGGGCAGGCCCGCCGCGGACGACACGTCCGCACCGAAGCCGGCGTGCGAGCCGTACTCCCATGCCGAGGACCCCGACGAGCACCGCTACTGCTGCCGGTCGCACGAGGACGCCGAGGCGGACTGGTCCGACCGGCTCGCGGAGCGCCGCGACCGCGGCGAGCTGAACCCGCAGGTGTGGCCGCCGGTCGTGGACGAGGACGCGTTCGAGGTGACGCCGGTGGGTGCGCCGGTCGCGGACCCCGCGGCCGTGGGACTCGACGACGTGCCGGACGAGTTGACCCTGGACGACCTGGAGTGACCCCGTGACCCTCACGTTCACCCCGCCCACCGGGACGGACAGCGGCGCCGGTAGCGGGGCGGTCCATCACGCGGAGGCGGCGGCGGGTAACGCGGCCGTCGCCGACGAGGCGGTCGGCGTGCTGCGCGATGCGCTGGCGGGCACGGCGCCGGTGGAGCGCATCCTGCTGAAGGCGGCCGCCGGTGCCGGGAAGTCGCATGTGTTGAAGAAGCTCGTGACCGACGCCGTCGCACACCCCGGGTGCGCACGCGTGGCGGTCATCGCCTTCACCAACAAGCAGGTCTACCCGCTCGCGACCGCGCTGGGGAACGAGCTGGGCCGCGACAGCGTGTGCCTGTTCGCGAGCAGGAACCGCTACGACGACGTGCCCGCGGACACCCACACGCACGCCACCGTGGTCACCAGCACGGCGGGCATCCCCGTCGAGAGCAGGGTCGTCGTCGCGACCTCGCACAAGCTGGGTGCCCGCGGCGAGCTGGCGAGGCTGGCCGCCCACTTCGCGGGCGACGACACTCCGGAAGAGCCTGGTCCGGTGTTCGACGTGCTGTTCGTGGACGAGGCGTGGCAGCTGCCGCACCACCTGTTCGACAAGGTCGCGAACGCCGCCCCGGTCACGGTCGGCGTCGGTGACGTCGGACAGCTCCCGCCGCTGGAGATCGGCGCGAACCCGTGGCGGGGCGACCCCGGGTTCAACCCCTACCGCGCCTGGCCGACCGACTTCGACGCCGACGACCGCACCGTGACGATCGAGCTGCCCGCGGTGTGGCGGCCCGCCGCGGGTCATCTGGCTCTCTGGCGGGCTTTCTACCCCGAGTGGCGTGAACTCGACTGCGTCGCCGCCCCGGGTGACCGGGCACTGACCGCCGACCGGCTGACCGGCTACGCGGCCGACGTCTGGCACACCGTCGGCACCGGCGTGCCCACACTGCTCGAGGTCGACGGGCTGCCCGAGCCCGAGGCCGCCGACGTGGACCAGCCCCTGCTCGGCCAGGTCGAGAAGCTCCTCGACGCGCTGCTCGGCGCCGGGTTCGCGCTGACCAGCGCCGAGTACGACGCAACGGGCGCCCCGACCGGACGGCAGCTCACGGCACGCCCGGGCGACGGCGGCGACCCGCTGATCACCGTGCTAGCCACCCGCAACCAGGCGGTGGACGACGCGACCGACATCGTGGACCGCCTACGCGCCAGGCACTCCCTCACCGCGACGGACATCGTGGCGTCCACAGTGGACTCCTGGCAGGGGCAGACCAACGGCATCACCGTGGCGATCCACCCGCTGTCGGGCGCCGGGCGGCTGGACGAGTTCAACTCCTCGTTCGGCCGGCTGGCGGTCACCTGCACGCGTGGCACCCACGGACTGCTCATCCTCACCCGGCCCGGACTGACCGACCTCCTCCGCGACGCGCCCGTACGGCCCGGAACCCCGTTCGGCGAGCCAGGTGGCAGGCATCTGCCCCGTCAGACCCACCAACGCATCCTCGCCGCCTTCACCCACAGCAGGCTGAAGGTCCCGCCCACGTCCGAGGACTGACGTCTCAGACACAGGCCGGCCGGGACATCGAGCGAGGGCCCGCGCCACACCGGGCCTCCGCGCGGCTGACCGGTAGGGTCGACGACTCGCCGTACGCGGAACACCTGTTCCTGAACCGGGTCGACGACCGTTGGTACGTCAACCTCGCGGACGTGGGACGGGGAAGCGGGGAGCCACCACTGCCGACCGCGGACTCCGACCACTGAGGGTCGGGCGGGTCAGTGTCCGAGCGTGACGCGGATCGTGTGCCGGCCTGTGCCGCCGGCCCCGATCACCGGCCTGCCAGGGCGTCCGTCGATCGTGCACGAGCGCACCTTGCTGCCCGCGCCGGACAGTTCGATGTCCAGTGTCATGTCCCGGTACGGCAGGCCGTGGAGGGCGACCGGACCCCAGTCGGCGGGCAGCGTCGGTGCCAGGGTCAGCCGATCGGGCGTGAACGTCAGGCCGAACAGTCCGGAGAAGATCAACCGGAGGTAGCCCGACGCCGACCAGGCCTGGTCGGGTTGCGACGTCCACCGCGAGGTGTTGCCGGTCTGCCAGCCGCCGTCCACGGCTCCCGTGACCGAGTTGTAGATCTCGTAGAAGTTGCCCTTGCTCGCGGCGACGAGGTCTGCCAGCCCGGTGACCGCGCGGCCGAACAGGTCGGGTCGGCCGCCTGCCGCCGCCGCGTGGCCGAACATGGAGTGGACCATCGGCCAGACGATCACGTTGTGCCTGCCCGGCCGGTCGTCGCTGAAGCGCGGGAAGTGGGGCCACACGTTGACGATGCCCTTCGGCTGCCAGTGCGTGCCGTCGAGCAGCCGCTGTGTCCGCCGGGTGTCGGCCACGCCGAACAACACCGCGAACGCCAACCCCGCGCCTTCCTGGGACGGGTCGAGCTGTCCGGCGAGCCCGTCGGCGCCGTGGATCAGATAGCCGTAGGTGCCCGCGTCCTCGCGCCACAGGTGGTCGTTGATCGCCTGCCGCAGGGCCGTCGCGGCGCGACGGTGGTTGCTCGCCTCGCCGGGCCTGCGCAGCTCGTCTGCCATGCCCGCGAGTGACACGTAGGCGCCGTAGTAGAGGCAGTTCGTCGACAGACACATCAACTCGTCGGTGTGCGGGTAGTCGAGCACGAACGACGAGCCGACGCCGTCGGCCCACGGCGGGCTGGGATAGCCCGCGATGCCGTCGTTCATGAACGACGGCCCCCGGAACAGGCCGAAGTCCGCGTCGTAGTTCTGCGTCGTGCGGGCGGCCAGGGTTGCGGTCGACGCGTTGTAGGCGTCGGTGAGGAAGGCGCGGTCGCCGGTGACCTGGTAGTGGTGCCAGGCCGCGACGACCCAGACGACCTGGTCCCACCACTGGTTGTCCTGCTGCACGATCAGGCCGCCGTCAGGCTGCTGGTCCACCACGGCCCACAGGGTGTTGGCGCCGACGATCGGCCCGAGCAGACTGGTGGCGTTCCAGGCGTTGACCGCCGCGTCGCGGGTCCACCGTTGCGGCGACGGGTAGCCGCCGCCTGCCCGCACGAACGCCCCGGGCGGGTAGCTGATCCGGTGCGCGTGGTCGTAGGTCCCCGGGTCGGCGTAGACGGTGTTGATGCCGATCAGGCCCGTCAGCGCTGCCTCGTACATCGCGCCGAGCGAGCTTTGCCGGTCGGCGTGGTCGAACCGCAGCGTCGGCATGGTGTATTCGACGCGGCGTGGTGGGTGCGAGGCCGGTTGCGGTGTGGCCATCGCCTCCGGTGCGCCTGTCGCGGCCAGCGCGCCGCTGGTGGCCAACGCACCACCTGCCACGAACAACGTCCGTCGGGGCACGCCGGGGTACTCGCCGCGCTGCGTCATACCAACGAGGCTAGGACAGCACGGCGAACGACGGTAGATCATCGGGCTGGTCAAACCAACGCCACTGACCCCTTCGCAAGGCAAACGCTTCGGTTGAACACGTTCAAAAACGAGGGCGGATGCGGATCGTGGTTCCCGGCGGCGCCGCTCACCGCCGCGTCCGACCGGCACGATGGCGCCGGCTGGAGGCGCGCCGGGCTGTCTGTCGTGGTCATGTCCCCTACAGTGGGGTACACCTCATCAGCGGAACACGAGATTCTGCATTACAGAACGGATGGAGATGGCCGAAGCGGACCTGAAGACCCCGCCGATGTACGTCGTGGGCAGTGTCGACCACGCGCTGCGTGCCGCGGTGATGCTGCAGCTGGAGGGCGGCCTGACGGTGAGCCAGGTCGCCGACCGGCTCGGCGTCGCGCGCTCGACGGCGCACCGGCTGCTGCAGACGCTCGTCTACCGCGACTTCGCGGTCCAGGACGACCAGCGTGTGTACCACCCCGGGCCGGTCCTCGAACTCGCAACGTACTCGCAGTCCTTTGTGTCCCGACTCCGAGGCAGGGCGTTGCCGCACCTGCAGCGCCTCGTCGACGTCGTGGGGGAGTCGGCGAACCTGACCATCCGCACGGGTGACCGGACCCGCTTCATCGCGAGCGTGGAGTGCGGGCAGGCGCTGCGCGTGGGTTCCCGCGAGGGGATGGTGTTCCCCGCCCACCGCACCACGGCCGGGCTGGTGCTGCTGGCGGAGCTCCCGCCGTCCGAGGTGGACGAGCTCTACGCCGAGGAGCACTACGCGGAGCGCCTCGAGGAGCGCCCCGACATGGCGAAGCTGCGCACACAGCTCGCCAGGGTCCGCCGAGCGGGCTTCGCCGTCAACGACGGGCTCTCGGAGCGGGGCGTGGTCGCGATCGGCGTCCCGGTCAGGGACGAGGACGGCACCGCGGTCGCCGGGCTCTCGATCTCGATGCCGTCTGTCCGTTACGACCGGGACATGCTGCCGAGCCTCGTCACGACGCTCCACCGCGCGGTCGGCGCCATCGAGGCAGGCGGTCTCGCCGCGACGGGTACGTCCTCGTCGTGAAGCCCGGGGGCACGGCGTCTCCCGCCGCGGTCATCGGCGCCAGGCCGCCATGACGTCGAAGGGCTTGGCCGTCTTCGCCGGTGAGCGTTCCACCAGGTCGCCGTGCTCCGGGTCGGTGAGGGCCGTGTCGATGGCGGCCGGGGACGTCGGGGGTGAGGTCGACTTCGGGCACCGGCAGGTTGTCCGCCAGCTGCTCAGGGCGCGAGAGGCCGATGATCGCGCTGGAGACCGCCGGGTTGTTCAGCACCCACGCCAGCGCCAGCCTCGGCAGCGTGGTGCCGAGGTCGGCCGCCACCGCCGCCACGCGCTGGACCGCCTCCAGCACGGGACGGCCACCCCCAACCTCCTGCTCTTCACCTCTCTGTAGGTGCGCCGCAAGACAACGTCGCCAGAGGCGCGGCGTTGTGTGGTGGAGGAAATGAAGAAACCCGGTGACATCCAGTTGTCGTGCACTGGATGTCACCGGGTCAAGACGTCGGGCGTCCACTTGCGGCGCCTCAGGATTGTCCGCACTCGCGAGTCAGGAGCGAGGGCAGTCAGCCAACGAGGCTGCCGAGCAGACCTGCCAACAGTTCGTTCGAGATATCCATGAGGTCCTTCTTTCTTCCGTAGCGCCAGTTCCGCCGCAAATATCAGCAGTTCCCGCCGATGCCGGTCAAGGAAAACTCGACATGCGGGGCAGAGATCACCTGATCGAGTCACGGGAATCCCGAAAGATGATTCTGGCCGAGTGTGGCCGCATTGACCCGACGGAATTTCTGTGGTCCGCCGACGGTACGAAGTCGAGCTGACATGGAGATCGCTCGACTGTGGACGGTAGCCCGGGTGGTGTACCCGGGCTACCCGACCGTGGTGTCTGGTGTCAGAGGCTGTGGGCGAGGATGTCGCCGTAGGCGGTGGTGGCGTGGATGGTGAGTTGGGGTGTGGTGGTGTTGGTGAGGGTGTTGTTGATGCGGCCGTGGGTGGTGCCGGCGTCGAGGGTGGCCGAGGCGCCTTCGGCCACGCCCACGGAGATGTTGCCGGCTTCGGTGCGGAGTACGACCGTGCCGTGGACGGCTTCGGTGAGTGTGATGTCGCCTCGGGTGGTGGTGATGTCGGCGGGTCCGTTGACGCGGTGGATGTGGATGTCGCCGTCGATTGCGGTGAGGTGGAGGCTGGCGGTTTCGTCGATGTTGATGTGGTGGTAGGCGCCGTTGAAGGTGAGGTTGCCGAGGCGGCCGGTGGTGTCGAGTTCGGCGCTGTCGGTTCTGGCCTGGATGTGGGAGCCGGTGGGTAGTGCGACGGTGATGGTGAGGGCGCCGGTGGGGCCGAGGAGTTGGTTGGCTGCTGCGGGGGTGTGGATCCGCAGGATGTTGTCGGTGTAGTCCACGGTGGTGCGTTTTGCTGCTTTGATGTCGCTGTTCTTGGTGGTGTTGGCGGGCTGGATCTCGACGGTGGTGTCGGTGCGGTCGGTGGCGACGAACCGGATGCTGCCGGCGGGGAGGTCGAGAGTGGTGGTGATGGGGGTGGGGGTGTTGAAGGTGTACATGGTGGTCTCCTGGGGGTTGTGGTGTCCTGTGGGGGACCTGGTGACAGGAACCACGATCGCCTGTCGTTCTGACAGGGGGCCGCCACCGGACTGACACCACCCCTGACACGGCGCTGGCGGTTGCGACGTGGTCGTCAGGCGACCTGAAGGAAACCGTAAGGGGCTCCCGGCAGAGTTCTGGTCAACGAGGAACACAGCACACAGGGAGCCCCACATGCGCAAGATCATCGAGTCCACGTTCGTCTCGCTGGACGGCATCGTCGACGACACCCGGCCGTCCACCGCCTCCCGGGCCGAGCCCCAGAACTGGTGCAGCCCGTACTGGGACGCCGACCACTTCGGGTACGCGGGCCGCCTCGTCGAGGGCGCCGACGCGATGCTGCTCGGCCGCGCGACCTACGAGGGCTTCGCCGAGGCCTGGTCCACCCGGGACGGTGAGTTCGCCGACACGATGAACACCATGCCCAAGTACGTCGCCTCGCGGACGCTCACCGAGACCACCTGGAACGCGACCCTCATCGAGGGTGACGTGGCCGAGGAGGTCGCGAAGCTCAAGGAGCAGCCGGGCGCCAACATCGTCAAGTACGGCACCGGCGAGCTGGACCGCACGCTGGTCGAGCACGGGCTCGTCGACGAGTTCCACTTCTGGTACTTCCCGGTGGTCGTCGGGGCGGGCAAGCACCTGTTCGAGGGCGCCGGGTTCGACACCACCCACCTGAAGCTCGCCGATGTCGAGCGGTTCGAGTCGGGCATCGTGATCCACATCTACGTGCCCAAGTGACCGTCAGGCCCGGTCCTTCTCCACGAGGGACCGGGCCTGTTCGGCGTCCATGACCCGGCCGCGGCCGTACAGCTCGGCGAAGTCCGGTTCGTCCGCCTCGACCTCGGCCAGGATGCCGGCCAGCTCGGCGCGGTCCGACGTGGACAGCGGGTGGTCGCCGCGAGCCGTCTCGGCGGCCCCGAGCACCTGCGCGGCAGGACCTGGCGAGCCCTGCCGCGTCAACACCGCCGCCATTCCCACCAGTGCGGTGGCCACGCCGTGTCCGGAGCCCTGCGAGGCGAACGCGTCGAAGCCCTCGCCGTGCCAGGTGAGCGCCGCGTCGAGGTCACCCCGGCTGCCTGCCACCAGCCCCAGCTCGACCAGGACCATCGGCAGGTACGGCGGCGTGCCCTCGTCCGACTGCTGCTCCCTCGCGACGGCCAGCAGCCTGCGCAGGTGCTCCTCCGCCACGTCGAGGCTGCCGTCCCGGCGGGCGGCGAACGCGAGGCTGAGCATGGCGAACACCTCGCCGGTCCGGTGCCCCTGCTCGGTGGCCATCCGGCACGCCAGCTCACCGTGCTCCCGTGCGCGCGAGTAGTCCGCGACCTGCATGAACAGCCACGCGAGCCACCCGTGCCGCCCGGCGACGTCCGCCCACAGCCCCAGCTCCTCGGCGATCCGCAGCCCGTCCCGGCACAGCCGGATCGCCGCGTCGTGGTCGCCGGTGAGGTCGCCGAGGCCGATCAGCCAGTCGGTGGCCTGCAGGACGCCCCAGTCGTCGCCCAGCTCGGTGAACAGCTCGGCACTGCGGCGGGCGTCGTCCTCGAGCGCGGCCAGGTCGTGGCGCATGTGGGCGAGCATGGCCCGCGTGCTCAGCACCGCGGCCTCACCCCAGCGGTCGCCCGCGCCCCTGAACGTGCGCAGGGCGTCGTCGAGCAGCTCGCCGGTGGTCGCGACGTCCCCGAAGTCGATGATCACGGAGCCGAGGAACCACTCGGTCCTGGCATGTGCGACCGAGCCGTCGAGTGCCTGCCGCGCCTCGGTCGCCCGCTCGGGTCCGGCCTGCCCGGCGCGGACCGCGAGACCCTCGGCCCAGGCCTCGGCGTTGGCGCGCAGGTCGGCGGGCACGTCACCGGGGACCGCGAGCGCGGTGGCGAGCGCGCGGCGGGCCTCGGCGAGCCTGCTGCGCAGGTGCCAGTACCAGGTCAGGGCCGTGACCAGCCGCAACGCGGGTTCCGCCGCGCCCTCCCTGCGGAAGGTGTCGAGCGCGGCACGCAGGTTCGGGGTCTCGGCGTCGAGCCTGCCCAGCCACTCCCGCTGACCGGACCCACGCAGCCGCGCCTCGCCGTCCTCGGCGAGGGCGAGGTAGAAGTGGGCGTGCCCGCGGCGCAGCGCGTCCTCCTCGCCTGCCTCGCGCAGCCGGGCGAGGCAGTAGGCGGCGACGGACTCGAGCAGCCGGAACCGCCCGTCGGCCTGGACGACCAGCGAGCGGTCGACCAGCCCGACGAGCACGTCGAGGACGTTC
Source organism: Actinophytocola oryzae (assembly GCF_004364325.1). Taxonomy (GTDB): domain Bacteria; phylum Actinomycetota; class Actinomycetes; order Mycobacteriales; family Pseudonocardiaceae; genus Actinophytocola; species Actinophytocola oryzae. The sequence goes on from NZ_SOCP01000008.1 coordinate 142,326, forward strand.
TCGGTCGCGCAGACCGCCTCCGCGGCCGCGAGCGTGCACCCTCCCGAGTGGACGGCGAGCCTGCGCAGGACCGCGCGTTCGGGGTCGGTGAGGAGCTGCCAGCTCCAGTCGATCACCGCGGCCAGGGTGCGCTGGCGTTCCGGCGCGTCACGCGGGCCGGTGCCCAGCAGCCCGAACCGGTCGTGCGGCACCCGCAGCCGGGCGGCCAGCTCGGTGACGCCCAGCGCGGGCACCCGGGTGGCGGCCAGCTCCAGGGCGAGCGGGATCCCGTCGAGCCGCCTGCACACCTCGGCCACACTCGTCGTGGTCGCGGGCTCCGGCGTCAACCCGGCACGCGCGAGGAACAGTCGCACCGCGGGGGATTGGGCCAACCGGTCCGGGTCGTCTGTGTCCGGCACGTCCAGCGGGGCCAGGTCCCAGCGCGTCTCACCCCGCAACCGCAACGGCTCGCGACTGGTGGCGAGGACACGCAGCCCCGGCGCGGCGGGCAGCAGCACGCCGAGCAGCCCGGCCACCTGCTCGACGACGTGCTCGCAGTTGTCCAGGAGCAGCAGGGTGTTCCTGGCGTGCAGGACGGTTCGGAGCCGGTCGGTCGGATCCTCGTTCGAGTCGGGCATGGACAGTACGGCGAGGACGAGCTCGGCCAGTCCGTCCGCACCGTCCCAGGTGGTCAGGTCGACCAGCCACACACCGTCCGGGAACGCGTCGGCCAGCGCGCGCCCGACGGCCAGCGCCACGCTCGTCTTGCCGACACCGCCGGGGCCGGTGAGCGTGACCAGCCTGCCGGTGCCGAGCAGCGCCCGGACCCGGGCCACCGCGTGGTCACGCCCGATCAGGTCGCTCATCGGCGCGGGCAGGTTGGTCGCCCGACGTGGCGGCGCGGGCCGCGGCGGGTCCTCGGCGGGGTCCCTCGCGAGCAGCGCCTGGTGGAGGGCGGTCAGCTCCGGGCCGGGGTCGAGGCCCAGCTCGTCGGCGAGGCGGTGTCGGAGGTCCTGGTAGCTGTCGAGTGCCTCGGTGGTGCGACCGGAACGGTGGAGGGCACGTAGGTGGGACGCCCGCAGCCGCTCCCGGAAGGGATGGCGGCCGACCTGGTCGCCCAGGTCGCTGACCAGGTCGTGGTGCTCGCCGAGCGCGAGCCGGGCCTCGGCGTACGCCTCGAACGCGGTCAGCCGCAGCTCGTCCCAGCGGGCGACGGCGGCCTGCGCGAAGTCGTCGTCGGCGAAGTCGGCCAGTGCGGGGCCGCGCCACAGCTCGAGTGCTTCGGCCAGCAGGCGTGCCCGCGCGCGGGGGTCGCCCGTCTCGGACTGCGCGACCAGCCGGTCGAACCGGAGCGCGTCGACGTCGTCGGAACGCAGGGCGTAGCCGTGTGGCTGGGAGACCACCAGGTCGCGCGCGTCGGCCTCGGCGCCCGCGAGTGCCCGGCGCAGCTGGGAGACCCGGACGTGCAGGGCGGCGGCCGGGTCGGCCGGCGCGGCCTCGCCCCAGACGTCGTCGACCAGGCGATCCACGGACACGGCCTGCCCCGCGTGGATGAGCAGGTCGGCGAGCAGCGCACGCACCTTCCGCCCAGGCACGGTGACCGGTTCTCCCCGGTCACTCCACACGGCCAGCGGGCCAAGCACCCCGAAACGCACGTCAGCAGGCTAACCGTGTGGTCGTGCGTGCTGCCCCCGACCTCGTGCCGACCGGCGGTGGAGAATGTCGCGGGTGGATCTCACCGAACTCGTCCTGGGTGACATCACCGAGCGGGACGTGGACGTGGTGGTGTTCGAGGTGGCCGCACGGTAGACGGGAGACAGCGATGCGCAACGAGGCCATGGAGCGGTTGGACGTCCTGGTCGGCTCGTGGCGGGCGACCATGCGGAACGCGTGGTTCCTGGAGCCGGCCGACCGGGAGGTGCCGGGTTCGGCGGCGGTCGAGTGGCTGGGGGACGCGTTCGTGGTCTTCCGCTGGACGATGGCGGGCGATGTCGGAGAGGCCACGAACGAGATGGTCCTCGTTCTCGGTCGCCACGATCCGAGTGACGCCTACACGGCCCTCTACCACGACGAACGAGGTGTCTGTCGGGTCTTCGCCATGACGTTCGACGGCTCACGGTGGAGTCTCAGTCGCGAGGACCCCGACATGTTCCAGCGGTTCGTCGCCGACGTCGGTCCCGACCGGATCACGGGCCGCTGGGAGGCGTCCGACGACCACGGGTCGACCTGGCGAAAGGACTTCGACCTCGTCTTCGAGCGGGCGTGAACCCCGCGGGCACGAGCGGCCGGTTCCTCACCCGTTACGGCGACGCCGACGAGGCCACCGTCGCGAGAGCACGGGGAAGTCGGCAGGCCACGCCGCACTCGAACGTGCCGTGACCGTGGACTGACGGCGGTCGCACAGCCGGTTGGGCCCCGGCCGCCGGTCACGCGGTCTGCTCGGCCAGTGCGACGATGATGCCCGCGGGACCGCGGAGGTAGGCGAGCCGGTAGCTGTTCTCGTACTGCACCACCTCGCCGAGGAGTTCCGCGCCGTGCGGGCGCAGTCGGTCGAGGATGTCGTCGATGTCGCTGACGGCGAACATGACGCGGTGCGCGCCCAGGGCGTTCGGCGGGGCGGGTCGGCCGCCGTCCGGGGTCGCGGGCGCGCGGTACCTGGTCAGCTCGAGCCGGCCGTGGCCGTCGGGGGTGCGCATCATCGCGATGTCCGAGACGACACCCTCGAGGCCGACGAGGCGGTCGACCGCGCTGCCCTCGACCGTCGCCTCGCCTTCCAGCTCCATCCCGAGCTCGGCGAAGAACGCCTTCGCCGCGGCGAGGTCGTCGACGACGACGGCGATGTTGTCCATCCGCTGGATCGCGCCGCGCCGGTCGGTGTCGTTCATGGTGGTCTCCTGTTCGGTTGGCCTGGTCATGCGCGCTGGCGGTCCCGCTGCCGCCGCATCAGCTCCTCGATGGCCGTGGGCAGCGTGGTCTCGAAGTCGATCAGTTTGGCCCAGGTGGGCTTCACCACGACACGGACCATCCCGTCGTAGAGCGACTGCACGCCTTCCTCCCACTCGGCCCGCTGCTCGGGCGTCATCTCGTAGGTGCCGTTCCACCGGAGGTACTCGTCCGGGATGCCGTCGACGAGGTCCAGCTCGGCCCGCCCGCGCAGGAGCAGGACCTTCGGCGGGTGCGACTCGGTGTCGATCGTCAGCGCGACCGCGGGGTTGCGGCGCAGCGCGGGCAGTTTGCGCGCGTTCGTCGCGGTGCACATGACGATCTCCGTGCCGTTCCAGAAGATCCCGATCGGGATCGAGCGAGGGGTGCCGTCCGGTGCGATGAAGGCCAGCCGGGCCAGGTCGCGGGCCAGCAGTTCCCGGCTGAGCGGGCGGTTCAGCACCTCGTCGACGGCGTTCTGGTCCATGGTTTGGTGCTCCTCAGTCGTAGTACCGGTCCCGTTCAGGCTCCCGCGTGGCGACTCATTCGTCCAATGACAGTTCTCTGGCAAACTCATGCGTATCCTTGATGTATGCTGGATATCCTGCGGTTACGGGTGCTCGCGGCCATCGCCTCGCAGGGCTCGGTCACCAGGGCCGCCAAGCTCCTGAACTACTCCCAGCCCGCCGTGAGCCACCATCTGGCCAGGTTGGAGGCCGAGACCGGGGCGCGGCTCGTCCAGCGGGTCGGCCGTGGCATCCGGCTCACCCCGGAGGGCGAGCACCTGGCCCGCCGCGCCACCGAGATCGTCGGCCGTGTCGACACCGCCGCCGAGGAGCTGTCCGCGATGGTGGGCCTGCGCACCGGCCGGGTGCGGGTCGCCGGGTTCCAGTCGGCGCTCGCCGCGCTGGTGCCGCACGCCGCGGGCGCCCTGCGCCGCGAGTACCCCGGCATCGAACTGCACCTGGTCGAGGCCCACCCGCGCGTGGCACTCGACCTGCTACGGGCCGGACAGGTCGACGTCGCGGTGGTGTTCGGCTACGACGACACGGTCCCGGACGACATCCGCGCCACGCACCTGTTCGACGACCCGATGTACCTGCTCAGCCTCGAACCCGACCAGACACTCGAGGGCAACCGCGACTCCGCGTGGATCGCGGGCTGCGAGAACTGCCGCCGCGAGTTCCTCGAGGCCTGCGACCGGGCGGGTTTCGTCCCGCCCATCGCCTACACCAGCGACGACATCATCGTCCAGCAGGCACTGGTCGCCGCGGGCATGGGCGTGACCACCATGCCGGGCCTCGCCCTGCGCACCCACCACGCACCAGGGATCGAGGCCAGCGCCGTCCGCGACTTTCGGCGGTACGTCTACCTGGCCACCTACGGCGACCCACCGGACCCGCCCGCCACCACGGCCTTCGTCGTCGCGCTGCACCAGTCCATCGAGGCGACCCGGCCGGGGTCCTGACAATCGCCCACCGCGGGCCTGGTCAGCAGACCCTGGAGATCGAGTCCTGTGAGGACGGTCGCGCTCTTCTCGGGGGTGAGGAACCTCAGGCCCATGAAGTTGTCGTTGACGTTGAAGCCGGGCAGTGCCCAGATCTCCTCGTACCGGAGCCACGTCGGCACGTACACCCGAAAGCTGTAGACGTTGCGCCACAGACATCGTGCCGGGTCGGGAGTCCACAGACGGCGGGCGAACTCGTCGTTGCGGAGGCGGCAGCCGACCGCGCCGACAGCCCGGACGTGTTTCTGGCCGGTCAGCAGTACGACGTCACCGCGGGCGAGGGTGTCCATCTTCCTGTCGTGCTGGGCCGTCGCACCCCAGAACCTGGCCAGCCCGTCCGGGTGCTCGTCCGCCAGCGCGGTCCGCTCCGCAGCGGTCAGCGGCTCGTCGTACCGGGGCTCGCGGTAGGGCACCAGGCGGTCGAGGGTGTCGGCCCAGTGCCTCCGCGTCTCACGGTTGCCGTACGAGGGCTGGATGATCACTCGCATGCGGACGGCTGCCCCTTCCGGCCCGGATCGAAACCACGCCCCTCGCCGACACGCGGGCGCGGTCCGCTCCGGCTACCGTGTCCTGTGGTGGCTCACCGCTGACCGAAGACGAGGTCGTTCGTCATGAGTTCGGACCCTACGCGTGACCCACTCCTCACGCTGCTGGAACAGGCCGAACTCGCTCCGCCCGAACGGTTGCCCGCCATCACCCTGGCCGCGGGACGGGCCATCGGCGCGCGGATCACGATCCACCTCGTCGACTTCGACCAGCGCCACCTGCATTCCCTCACCCCCGCCGACGACGCCGCACCTCTCGGCGTGGACACCACCCTGGCCGGACGCGCGTTCCGACAGGTGCGCACCCTGCCCTCAGCCGCCGCCGACCGGCCCCGGCTGTGGGTGCCGCTGCTCGACGGGGTCGAGCGGCTCGGTGTGCTGGAGGTCGAGGTCCCCGACGTCGCCGACCTCCACGATCCCGACCTCCTCGTCCAGTGCCGCAGGATCTCCATGCTGCTGGGCCACCTGGTGGTCCTCACGAGCCAGTACGGCGACGCACTGGACCTGGTGCGCCTGCGTCGGCCCCGCACGGCAGCCGGTGAGCTGATCTGGTCGCTCCTGCCCCCGCTGACCGCGGGCGTGGACGGCTTCGTGGTGACCGGTGTGCTCGAACCCTGCTACGACGTCGGCGGGGACGCCTTCGACTACTCCCTGTCCGAGACCACCGCCACCCTGCTGCTCATGGACGCGGTGGGGCACGACCTGCGCAGCGGCCTGGTCGCCGCCACCGCGCTGGCCGCCCATCGCAGTGCCCGGCACGCCGGTCTCGGCCTGCGCGAGCAGGCGGTGCTGATCGACGAGATGATCAGCAGGCAGTTCAGCCCGGGAACGTTCGTCACGGCCGTTCTCGCGGAGGTCGACCTCGGCTCCGGTCGGCTGCGCTACCTCAACGCGGGTCATCCGCACCCGTTGGTCATGCGTGGCGGGAAGATCGTCAGGTCGTTGACGGGCGGACACCGCGTCCCGCTCGGGCTCGGGCCCCGAGAGCTGACCGTCGCCGAGGAGATGCTGCAGCCGGACGACTGGCTCGTCATGCACACCGACGGCATCACCGAGGCACGCGACGAGGCCGGCGAGTTCTTCGGCGACGCCCGTCTGGTCGACTTCCTGCGCCGCGAGGCAGCGGCCGGGCACCCGCCGCCCGAGACAGCGCGCCGACTCGTGCACGCGGTGCTGGACCATCAGGACGGCAAGCTGCAGGACGACGCGACCGTCCTGTTGGCCAGATGGACCAGTCGGCGGGAACTCCTCCCCTGAAACCGGATCGCCGGGCCGTGTCGGGCGGGGCTTTCTGCCGCGGACGTGATCGCCACCGCGACGGTGACGAGTAGGAACGCCCCCTGGTATCGACCGAAAGCCCTGGCGTGTGCCGCGAAGGGTGAACGGGTGGCGACCGCCGCGCTGGCGGCACGGCAGGCCGAGCTGAACCGCGCCGTGGACGGGCTGTCCGCCATACAACGCACCGAGCTGCGGTCGATCGCGCGAGCGGTGCTCGGCCCGGAGGCACGCAGAGAGGAGAGAAAATCTGTGGTGGCTGGGGTAGACATTCGAGTGCCGGCGTGTGTAGTCTTCTCCTTGTTCGGAGAGAGACAACGTCAAGCAGGCGCAGGAGATGACGTAACTACCTGCGGAGTGAGGCAAGGCCGGGCGGAGCTGTCGCGCCCGTGGTTCAGGAAGTGGAAGACGGTCGACTTCGCCGGAGCTGATCTTCAGGACGGGTTCCGGTGGGTGGCCAGCGGCGTCAGGTGTGCTGGGACCGGTCTTGGTAAGGGGTTCCGGCGAATGTTCGTCGCGGTGCAAGGTGTAAGGAAGAAACAGGAGAGAAGGGAAGGGGTACGTCATTGGATCGCCCGGACCGGCTGTGTCGCGTCGGGCGGGTACCGCGGTTCCATCGGATTGGAAGGTGGTCTTCGGTTACGCATCAGCGATCCCCGCATGTCCTGCCTTTCGGGCGGACGCGGAGCTAAGACGCCGACCGTGTGGTCGGTTGACAGTGATGAACCCAAACCCCTGGGACCCGATGCCAAACGGCATCGGGTCCCTTGTGATGCGGAGGTGGAATGATCCCTGAGCAACGTGAACCGTCGGTCGCGGGTGGGGCCGACAAGTTTGACGACGAGCACTACCCGGCCTACACGATGGGCCGGGCCGCGGAGATGCTCGGCACCACGCCGGGTTTCCTGCGCAGCCTCGACGAGGCGAAGCTGATCGAACCGCAGCGCTCGGCCGGCGGACACCGCCGGTACTCGCGTGCACAGCTGCGGATCGCCGCGCGGGTGCGTGAACTGGTCGACAAGGGCACCGGGCTGGACGCGGCATGCCGGATCGTGACCCTGGAGGACCAGCTCTTCGAGGCGCAGCGGCAGAACACCGAGCTGCGGGGCACCAACTGAACGAACGCCAGCCGGCGCCGGGACTTCCCGGCGCCATCGGCGTTCCTCGGACCGCCTGCCGCCGACCCGCACCGCTCCTGGCGTCCACTGCCGGCACGGCACGGGCCTGCCCGCTTCCTCAGGCGGCGGCGCGGTCGTCGAAGGTGCGGCGGCGCAGGTCGACCCGCTGGATCTCGGGCGGGTCGTAGGCCATGTCGAGCCTGCCGACGTCCGTGCCGGGCGGGACGATCGCGTCGATCTCGTCGAGGATCGCGTCGTCGAGGGTGATGTCGGCGCCTGCGAGCAGGTCGTCCAGCTGCTCCATGGTCCGTGGGCCGATGATGGCCGAGGTGACACCGGGGTGGGCGACCGCGAAGGCCATCGCCAGGTGGGTCAACTTCATGCCTGCCTTGTCGGCGAGGGGGATGAGCCGCTCGACGGCGTCCAGGCGGCGTTCGTCGCGGTAGTGCTCGAAGGGGAGCGCGGCGCGGTGGGTGTCGGCCCGTTGGCCCTTGCGGAAGCGGCCGGTGAGCATGCCCTGCGCGAGAGGGCTCCACACCAGCGTTCCCATGCCGTAGCGCTGGGTCACGGGCAGGATCTCGCGCTCGATGCCCCGGTCGAGGATCGAGTAGGGCGGCTGCTCGGTGCGGTACCGCTCGAGGCCGCGGCGCTCGGCGGCCCACTGCGCCTCGACGATGGCGGAGGCGGGGAACGTGGAGGAGCCGAGCACGCGGACCTTGCCGCTGCGCACGAGGTCGGTGAGCGCGGAGAGCGTCTCCTCGATGTCGACCGTGGGGTCGAGCCGGTGGACCTGGTAGAGGTCGATGTGGTCGGTTCCCAGGCGCCGCAACGAGTTCTCGACCTCGGTCATGATCCAGCGCCGTGAGGTGCCGCGCTGGTTGGGGTCCTCGCCCATGGCGCCGTTCACCTTCGTGGCGAGCACGACGCTGTCGCGGCGCCCCCTGAGTGCCTTGCCGACGATCTCCTCCGACTCGCCGCGGGAGTACACATCGGCGGTGTCGACGAAGTTGATGCCCGCGTCCAGTGCCCTGTGGATGATTCGGACCGAGTCGTCGTGGTCCGGGTTGCCGATGGCGCCGAACATCATGGCGCCCAGGCAGTAGGGGCTGACCTGGATGCCGGTGCGGCCCAGCGTGCGGTAGCGCATGGCAGTGCTCCCCCTTGACGTAGTATGCCGTAGCGGAACGGCTTATCAGTTAACGACGATACGGAACACTTTCTCACTTAGCAACCGGAGGGCACGAGTGAGCGCGGCCACACCCGACCCGCCACGACGCGTGCGCGCGGACGCGCAGCGCAACATCGACGCACTGGTCGACGCCGCCAGGGAGGTCTTCGGCGCCTCGGGCGTCGACGCACCGGTCCGTGAGATAACCACCAGGGCCGGAGTCGGGCTCGCCACCTTCTACCGGCACTTCCCGGACCGCGCCGACCTGGTCAGCGCCGTGTACCGGAACGAGGTCGACTCCTGCGCCGCCGCGGCGGCCACCCTGGCGGCCACGCACGAGCCCGTCGACGCCCTCGTCCGCTGGCTGCGCCGCTTCACCGCCTTCGTCGGGGTCAAACGCGGACTCGCCACGGCACTGCACTCCGGCAACCCCGCGTTCGAGCCGCTGCCCGCCTACTTCCGGCAGAACTTCGAACCCGCCCTCGGCTCGCTGCTCACCGCCGCGGCCGCCACGGGCGAGATCCGCGGCGACGTCGCCCCGGGGGAACTCCTGAGCGCGGTGTCCCGCCTGTGCGCCGCCGGCGACACGACCGTCAACGAACGCATGGTCGCCCTGCTCGTCGACGGACTCCGCTACGGCGCCAAACCCGGCTCCCGCGTGCGTGGGTGATCACCTCACAAACGGTCGACGATCTCGTCGAGAGTGGAAACGCAGGCCTCGGTCCCGGACGGCGTGTCGGTGACGTTCGTGAAATCCCCCGTTGAGGGTGGGTTGGATCAGGGCGACAAGATCGCCAGCATGGTGATCGCGGGGATCAGCCTGCCGGTCACCCTCGAGACTGCGTGTGTCTCCATCCGGCACGAGCGGCTGGCCATGGCCGGCTCGACCCGACGAGGTCACCGAGGGCCTACGGGGCAAGGTGGTCAACAGGTTCAACGCGGGGCTTCGGCCGTCCGACGGGTTCCTGCTGACCAGCCGGCCGCGTGAGTTCCGCGACGCCGTGGAGTCCTGGGACGTCCTGACCGCGGCCGCCGTCGTCGCACTGGACGAGCTTACGGTCGAGGACCTCGACCGCTACCTGCCGCTGACGACCCGAACAGGCCGTGGTGCCAGTACGAAGTGGCTTCCGGTGCTGGCGCGGGTCGGCGCGGGTGGGCCGTTGTCGGACGTGCTCTCCACCCCGCTGATGGTCGCTCTGGCCAGGACGATCTTCAGTGACACCGACGCGTATCCCGCGGAACTGTTGCGAGGTGACGAGTCCAGGGCGGCGATCGAACACCGGTTGCTGTCGGGGTTCGTGCCGGCCGCCTACGCCGACCGTGCCGACGGCGTGGGCGGCGTCGAGGCGCGGCTTCGGTTCCTGGCCCGACACCTGTGCCGGCTCGGTACCCACGACCTCGCCTGGTGGCAGCTTGTCCAGGCGGTGCCGAGGGCCGTGGTGGGCTCGGTCGCCGGCCTGGTGCTCACGACAGCCGTCCTGCTGGCCGGCGGTGTCGTCGGGTGGGTGGGGCAGTGGCCGGACGACGGCGGCAGGCGGGCGTGGCTGATCTCGATACTGATCGCGAGTGTGGTCTGCGGAGTCGTCGGTGGCGTCGTCGTCGGCCACGGTCGCGGCATCCTGCCTTCCCCGGCACGCATGCAGCTCCGTGTCCACGGCCGGCAGGCCATCATCGCCGGGGAGTTCGTGGGTGTCGTGCGGAGCTGGCGCACGACGGCGTGGTTCGGCGTGTGGACCGTGCGCGGGGTGGGCGTCTGCGTCTTCGCGGTGTACCTGTTCGGCCGGTGGGCTTCGCTGCCGGCCTGTTCACCCGTGTCGGTCCGTGGTTCGTCGTCACGGTGATCCGCGTGCTCGGTGTGCCGCTCGATCCCACCGAGATCACCAGGCCGGTCGAGGTCCTGCGTACCGACCGGCACACCGCGTTGCGGCAGGCGTTGTTCGTGGGAGTCGGTGGGAGCGTGGTGTTCTGGGTGATGATGGCCTTCGCGTTCGAGCCCGCGTTCGGTGTGCCGTTCGACGTGGTGTTCGGCGGTGGGCGCTGGTTGCTCAGCTTCCTGACGATGGCCGCTCTCGGGGCGCTCCTGTGGATGCTCTTCGCGTCCGGGTGGGGCCCGTGGTTGATCGCGCGGTCATGGCTCTCGTTGAGCGGTCGGCTTCCGTGGTCGGTGATGGTCTTCCTTGCCGCCGCGCACCAGCGCGGGGTGCTCCGCCAGACGGGCGGGGTCTACCAGTTCCGGCACGCCCGGCCGCGGGACTACTTCGCGTCGTGACTGACGATGAGTGACCGGCGATCGCCCCTTGTGGACGCCGTTTCAATCTATCGGGGAGTTCCTCCGCTGTAGGCGATGCCCGAGAATGATCCCCGTTCGAGTCCGGAGGGGGAGGGGGTCCGCGGCGATGCCACGGCCGGAGCGTCCGCTGGATCCGGACTCCGGTGTCGTGGCGCGGTTCGCCTTCGAGCTGCGACAGCTTCGCGCCCGCGCGGGCAACCCGCCGTATCGGACGCTGGCCAGGCATGCGCACTACTCCTCCGCGACACTGGCCAAGGCCGCGGATGGCAGTCGGCTGCCGAGCCTCGCGGTGACGCTCGCCTACGTGCGGGGCTGCGGCGGCAACGAGGCGTACTGGGCGGACCGGTGGCATGCCGTGGCGGCCGAACTCATCCCGAGGTCCGTGGCCGCCGAGAACGAGCCTGTCGGGGCGGAGCGGTCGCCCTATCCGGGCGCGGCCGCGTTCACCCCGGCGGACGCCGAGCGGTTCGGGGGACGGGCCCAGGTCGCCACCGAACTGGCCGAGGTGGTGGGGCGTCACCGGTTCGCCGCCCTGGTCGGGCCGTCCGGCTACGGGAAGTCCTCGCTGCTCAACGCCGCTCTGCCCGCGCTGGTGCCGACCGGCACCGTGCTGACGACGACACCGCGGGATGCCCCGGATCTCGCCGTCGAGGGCGACGTCCTTCTGGTGGTCGACCAGTTCGAGGAGGTGTTCCTCAGGGAGGAGCCCGACCGGACCCGCTACATCGACAGCCTGCTGGCCGCGGTCCGCCGACCGGGAAGTCGGCTCCGTGTCGTGCTTGGGATCCGGTCCGACGTGCGTGCCAGATGTACCGAGCACCCCGAGCTGGCGGAGGCGCTGCGAGTAGGGCTGGTCGTCCTCCCGCCGATCGGCGTCGAGGACCTGCACGAGGCCATCACGCGGCCTGCGGTTCGGTCCGGTTACACGCTGGAGAGCGCGCTCGTGTCGCACCTCGTCGGCGAGGCCGTTGGCGCGCCCGGCGCGTTGCCCCTGCTCGGGATCGCCCTGCGCGACGCGTGGCGTCGGCGGAAGGGGAACGTGCTCACCCTGGCCGCGCACCAGATGAGTGGGGGCCTGCCCGGGGTCGCGGCCGCCGTCGCCGAGGAGGCATGGGCAGGCATGCCGCACGACTGCCGTGACCGGGCCAGGGAGGTGCTGCTGCGCCTGGTCGCCGTGCACGAGGGCGTCGGGGTCGGTGCCCGCCTGGCCCGGCACGACGAGTTCGACGACGACCCGGTCACCGGGCTCACGCTGCGGACGCTCGTCGAGACCCGGGTCGTGGTGCTCGACGAGGACGGTGTCCGACTCGCGCACCACGCCCTCGTCGAGTCGTGGCCGCGGCTGGCCGGGTGGGTGGCCGAGGACGGCGCCGGTCTCGCGATCCACCGGCAGCTCACCGAGGCGGCCAAGGCGTGGGTGGCGCTCGACCGGGAACCGGCCGCCCTCTACCTGGGCACCCGGCTCGCGACCGCGCGGCGCTGGGCGGAGGCGAACGCCGCGTCCCTGACCGCGTTGGAACGGGAGTTCCTGCAGGCAGTCGGTCGGCCACGCGACCGGCCCGGTCTCCGTCGCAGGACGTTGGTCCGCTGGCCGGTGGCCGTGGCCGCCGTGGCGCTGGTCGTGTCGACGGCGGGTCTGCTGGCGGCCCGGCCCGACCCGCAGCCGCGGGCGTCCGTGCCGAGTGGACCGGCGCGGGCCGATGTGGTCACCATCGCAGGCAACGTCCTGGTCCGGCCGTTCGTCACCGGTTTTCCGGCGCTGAAGCCAGGTGCGCCGCTCGCCGCCAACCCCGACGGCCCGATGCCGACCCCGGACCGGATCCGGTTCGCCGACCTGACCGGCGACGGTCGCGACGAGCTGGTCACGATCAACTACGACGGGACGATCACCGCCTGGGAGAACGAGGGGACGTTCCCCCACCGGGGGTGGGGGTCCTTCGGGGAAATCGGCCGCGAGTGGTACGGCGACCCGGCCGCGATCCACCTCGCGGACGTGACCGGTGACGGTCTCGCCGACCTGGTCGGGGTGGACACGTCCGAGGACGACACCCTGTTCGTCTGGACCAACAACGGCGAGTTCACCGGCTGGCCTTGGGCGGATCCGATCAGCCTCGGAACAGGCCGGGTGAACATCACGCGCGTGCGGCTCGCCGACCTGACCGGCGACGGGCGGGCGGATCTGGTCACCGTGACCGACACCGGCGAGCTACTGCTCTCCCGCAACACCGGCGCCCTACCCGGCTGGCCGTGGGCCGACCCCGTCAGCGTCGGCGAGACGACCGGAGGTGACCTGTCCGACCTGCGGTTCGCCGACCTCGACGGCGACCGCTACGCCGACCTGGTCACGGTCGGTGCGGACGGGTCGCTCACCGCCCGGCGCAACACGCGGGATCTCGCTTGGGGAACGCCCGTCGCCGTCACGGTGTTCAACGGGGGCACCGTGTACCTCGCGCAGGTCACCGACTGACGGGGTGGCCAGGGGTGCCTGGCCACCCCGTCAGTCACGGCTCAGCCGATGTAGCACCGAAGGCTGAACGCGTCACCGGGGTTGGTCGTGCCCGCCCACGCGTCCGGGTAGGCCGGGTGGTGCCAGACGCACGCGTTGTCCAGGTCGATGTAGGCGACCTCGCCGGTCGCCTCCCTGACGCAGACCCAGCTGAAGGCGTCGTTGGGGTCGAGCGGTTTCGAATAGTCCCACCCCGCCGCCCTGCAGAAGCCGTTCAGGTTCCCCAGGCCGCCGATCTCGGTGATACGGGCGGTCGGCGGATCCGCCGTCTCCGCGGTAGCTGTCGACGTGGCCAACGCCGTCGCGGCGAGACCCATGAAGACGGCGGCGGCGAGTTTCGTGCGGAATGAGCGCATGACAGTTCCTCCTGCGTTTACGGGATTCGTCCACCGTGTACCGGCGACATCACCAGGTCTACCTGCTGAAACGTTGTCAGGTGCCGGGAGGAGAAACGGACAGACAACACGAGACAACGGCGTCAGTGGCGATCATCTGTGCCTGGTGTGGAACGCCCAACCCGTGACCTCGTCCACCACAGCGGCGCCAGTGGTCCTGGCCTGCGCGCCAGGATCGTCCAGCACGCCGGCGACATCCGCTGCGTGCTCGCCACCCCCGCGCCCTGGTCCACGAGCGGTGCCGAAACGGGCGGGCCGTGGGACTGTCGTCCCATGGGAACTTGCGTTGACGCTGAGGTGGCGATCCGTGCCGCGGCTGCCGCGGGCGAGGTGATCCGGCGTTCTTACGGCCGCGCGGTCGAGCGGTTCGACAAGGGCGAGGAGGACTTCGCGACCGCGGTGGATCTCGCCGCGGAGCATGTGATCCGGAACGTTCTGCTGGAGGCGTACCCGCGCGACGTCGTTCTCGGTGAGGAGTACGGCGCGGGCGATGGGGACGGGGCACGGACCTGGCTGGTGGACCCGTTGTGCGGGACGGTGAACTTCGCCGCGCACACCCCGCTGGTCGCGGTCAACATCGCCTTGCGGGCCGGGCGTGGTGTTACCGCGGCGGTGTCGGCGGATCCCCTGTCCGGTGAGGTGTTCTGGACCGGGGGCGACGGCGCGTTCGTCCGCCGGGGCGGTCGTGACGAGCCTCTGGTGCCCTCGGCGGGCGATCGCCTCGTGGATCTCAACCTCGACCCGCCCTTTCCCAACGCCGCGTCCTTCCGCGCCGCGCGGATGCTGTCGGACGATGCCTTCGCCGGGCGTTTCCGTCCCCGTGTCGTGTCCACGACTCTGGCGCTCGCCTGGGTCGCCGCCGGACGGTGGGCCGCCTACGTCACCGACGGGCACCTGCTCGACAGCGTGCACTTCACCAGCGGCATCGCACTGTGCCAGGCGGCCGGTTGCGTGATGACCAACCTGGCAGGGCAGGCCGTGCACACCGGCATCCAGGGACTCGTCGTCGCCTCCGACCCCGCCACGCACCGGGAGCTGATCGACCTCGTCGCGCGTCAACGCGGTGAGGTCAGCGCAGTACCAGGGTGACGGGCAGGTTTCTCAGGCCGCCCACGAAGTTCGTCTGTACCACCTTGCGGGGACCGGTCGTCGTCAGAGACTCGATGCGTGGCAGGAGTTCCTCGAACATGATGCGTAGTTCCTGCCTCGCGAGGTGCTGGCCGATGCACACGTGTGGGCCGTGGCCCAGGGCGATGTGTTTGTTGGGACTGCGGTCGAACCTGAACGTGTCGGGGTCGTCGAACACCTCGGGGTCGCGGTTGGCCGACTGGTACAGCAGCATCATCCGGTCGCCCCTGCGGATCTGCCGGTCGCGCAGCACGTAGTCGCTCGCCGCGCGGCGCATGAAGTGTTTGATCGGCGAGCTCCACCGCAGGGACTCGTTGACCAGTAGCGGGATCTTCGTGGGGTCCTCCTGCACTTCCCGCAGCTGGTCGGGGTGGTGGGCCAGTGCCTCGATGCCGCCTGCCAGTGTGCTGGAGGTCGTGTCGTGCCCGCCGGTGGCGATGGCGATGAACCAGCCGTACGCGACCTCCTTGGGGTAGAAGGCACCATCAGGCCTGCGGGCGTTGGCGATGATCGTGGCCAGGTCGTCGCGGGGACGGGCGCGGCGGGACTCGACCAGGTCGTCGAAGTAGGCGTAGAAGTCCCTGATGGTCGCGGACCACTGCTCGGCGGCGGCCGTCGGGCCCAGCGGCTGCACGTCCGCGCGTTGTGCGTCGGGATCGTTGGTGCCGAACAGGTCCTGGGTCAGGGTCATCATCCGCGGTTCGTCGGACTCGGGCACCCCGAACAGGCTCATGATCACGTGCAGCGGGTAGTGGATCGCGAAGTGCTGGACGAAGTCGAGGTGGTTGTGGCCCGGCCGCAGGCTCGTCGCGATCGCCGTCCTCGCGAACTCGCGGACGACGTCCTCCCACTTCGCGAGGTTGGCCGGCCGGAACCACTCGGCGGCGATGGCGCGGACCGCGGTGTGTTCGGGTGGGTCCAGGTAGACCAGCGTCTCCAGGACCCGCAGGCTCCCGCCGGTCAGCGACCTGGTGAAGGCGTCGCCTGCCTGGTTGTGCATGACCGGGTTGTGCGAGCCCGGTTCCGTGCCGCCCCCGTTGGTGAACACGGCAGGCTGGCGCCCGATCTCCGCGATGTCGGCGTGCTTGGCCACCAGCCACACCGGGTCGTAGCCATCGACCTCGACCCAGGCGAGCGGGTTGTGCTCGCGCAGCCACCGGTACGCCTCGAACAGCTCGGCCTCGTCACGGTGTCCCTCCGGGAGGACGATCTGCCTCGCGACCCGGTCCGGCGTGTGGATCCCGCCTGTGGCAAACGTTTCCGTGATGGTCATCGACCCTCTGTCCCTTCAGGACTCGTAGAGGTCCGTCTCGGTCAGGACCGCGTCGCGGTCGTAGGTGCGCCCCAGGCGGGACGCCGAGCCGAACATGGGTCCCCGCGCACGCTGGACGCCCGCGAACCGGCCGAACCCGATCGGCTTGGGCACGTCGTCGTAGACGGCCTCCATGCCGCCCCTGACCGAGTACGTCTCGTGCCAGAAGCCGGTGCCGCCGGAGTCCTTCAGGAAGGCCAGCCACCACTGCCGGTGCGGCTCCGACCTGGCCCAGGCGAGCAACGTGGGCAGGTCCCGCCAGTACTGGCGCATCCCCATGTTCATCGGGAAGATCGAGTAGTACACGGGCTCGTGCAGCAGCAGGCCGTCCGGTGCGTCCGCGACGGACTGGTTGATCTTCCTGCCGAAGCTGAAGAAGGTCCTGATCCCGTACAGGTGGTTCACCCGCATGCCCAGGTACAGGACGATGAGGTCGGGGTAGGCGGACAGGTCGACGGTCTGCCGTTCGACTCGGGTTGGCATCCAACGCTCCTCGTTGCTCGGTGTCAGTGCGCCGCGTGTGCGACGAGGTCGGCGGTCGCGGCAGGCTGCGAGATCATCGCGACGTGCGAGGCGTGGACCTCGTGGACCCGCGCGCCTGCGCGTCCCGCCATGAACCGCTGCGCTGCCGGGGGGATCACCTTGTCGTCGCGGGCGACGAGGTACCAGGACGGGATCGTCCGCCACGCCGGTGCACCCGACGGCTCCTGCAGTGCGCGCAGGTCGGCGGGCCGCTGCGTCGCCCACATCACGTCGGTGGTCGCCTGCCGCAGGTCGCCGGCGAACACGTCGTGGAAGGCCGCCTTCTTGACGTACCCGTCCACACCATTCGCGCTGTGGGGGCGGAAGTCCAGCGCCGACTCGTCCAGCCCGCTCCCGGGATACCTCGTCTGCAGGTCCTGCAACGTCTCACCCTCGTCCGGGGCGAACGCGGCCACGTACACCAGCGCCTTCACCGCGGTGTTGCCGACCGCGGCGTTGGTGGTCACGATCCCGCCGTACGAGTGCGCGACGAGCACCACGGGGCCTGCGACGGTGGCGAGGACACTCGCGAGGTAGGCGGAGTCCGCCGCCACGCCACGCAGCGGGTTGGCGGGGGCGATGACCGGATAGCCGTCGCGGATGAGGCGCGCGGCGACGTCGTACCAGCCGGAGGCGTCGGCGAACGCCCCGTGTACGAGCACGACGGTCGGCTTCGGTCTGCCCTCGGTCCTGTCCTCTGCCTGGGCGTCCGGTGCCCCGAGCAGTGCACCACTGGCGACCGCGGCCGATCCGGCCAGCAGTGTTCGGCGGGTCGTCGTCATCGTCGTCGTCCTTCGGCTCGTGGTCGTTCCCCAGCGACACCAACGTACGAACGAGCAGTTGACGAGAAGTGAACGGCGATCCGGGAGTTGTGAACGGCGACTGACCGCCGGCTTCGTGGGAGAGAAATCGCACCTCCGCGAGTGGCCGCGGACCCCGCGGAACGGTTGACCGGCCGCATCGCGCCGGAGAAAATTCGCCATGGACTCCCCGTGGCTGCTGGCCAGCCTGCCTTTCGCCCTGGGCGTCGTCATGCTCGGTCTCGGCCTCGGCCTGACCGTGGACGACTTCCTGCGCGTCGGCAGGCAGCCGAGGGCGGTCCTGGTCGCGCTGTTGTGCCAGGTCGTGCTGCTGCCGGTCGTCTGCTTCGGCTTGGCGCTCGCCTTCCGGCTGCCACCGGAGCTCGCGGTCGGGATGATGCTGCTCGCGGCGTCGCCGGGTGGTCCCACGGCAAACCTGTACAGCCACCTGTTCGGCGGACACGTCGCGCTGAACGTCACGCTCACCGCGATCAACTCGGTGCTGGTCGTGGTCACCATGCCGATCGTGGTCAACCTCTCGGCCGGGCACTTCCTGGCCGACGAGGCCGACATCGGCCTGCAGCTCGGCGAGGTGCTGAAAGTCTTCGCGATCGTGCTCGTCCCGGTCGTGGTCGGGATGCTCGTGCGTGCGAGGGCACCCGAGGCGGCGCGCTGGCTCGACCGGCCGGTCCGCGCACTGTCGCTCGTGGTCCTGGCCGTGGTCATCTCCGCGGTGCTGTACGGGGCGTGGGAGGACCTCGCCGACTACTTCGTCGCGGTCGGTCTGGCCGTGCTCGCCTTCAACGTGGTGAGCCTGCTGGTCGGCTACGGTGTGCCGCGCCTCGCGGGCATCGACCGGGGCGCCGCCGTCGCGGCCGGGTTCGAGATCGGCATCCACAACACCGCGTTCGCCATCACGGTCGCGCTGAGCCCCGCGCTGTTGGACAGTGCCGAGATGGCCGTGCCCGGCACGGCGTACGGCATCGTCATGTTCTTCACGGCGGCCGGGTTCGGCTGGCTGATGACGCGCGGCCGTACCCGGGAGCCCGTGCCCGGTGCGCGGACACCGGTCGAGCCGGCGTGAACCACCCTCCTGCCGGTGCCCCGCGCCTGCTGATCCTCGGTCCGCTGCGGGTGTGGCGCGGCGACGTCGAGCTGGACGTCGGCCCCCGCCAGCAGGCCTACCTGCTGGCGCTGCTCCTGGCCCGCGTCGGCAGGCCGGTCACGACGAGCGAGCTGATCGGCCTGATCTGGGGCGACGACGTCCCCACCAGCGCGCTCAACGTCATCCACAAGTACGTCGGCGCACTGCGGCGCCTGCTCGAACCCGCTGTCCCCGCACGGGAGACGGGGTCGTACCTGCACCGCCGCGGCACCGCGTACGTGTTCAGCGCGGGCGCCGACACCCTGGACCTGGTCGCCTTCCGCGAGCTCGTCGAGGCCGCGAAGGCGGCACTGGCGGGGCATCGCCGTGAGGCGGCGCTCGACCACTACGTCGAAGCGCTGTCGCTCTGGCAGGGCCCGGCGGGGGACGGCCTCACCCGCGGAACGACCGCGATGGCGGTCTTCGCCGCCCTCGACGACGAGTTCCACGCCGCCTGCGAGGCCGCGGCCGACCTGGCGGTGTCACTACGCCGACCGGAGCGGGTGCTCCCGGCGCTGCGGCTAGCCGCGACCATGGCGCCGTTCCACGAACCCGTGCAGGCCGGTCTCATCGCCACCCTCGGCGCCGCGGGACGACAGGCCGAGGCACTGTCGGCGTTCCGCGTGCTCAGGGACCGGCTGGCCGACGAGCTCGGTATCGATCCCGGTCCGGCGCTGCAGGAGGCCTACCTGCGCGTGCTGACGCAGAGCCCCTCGGCCGAGCCGGGTACCGCGCCGGCGCGGCGGGCGGCCGGTCTCGTCGGCAGGACCGAGGAGCTCGCCGTGCTGCGGCACGCCGTGGAGGCGGCGTTCACCGGTCGCACGGGGCTCGGTGTCGTCGAGGGCGAACCGGGGGTCGGCAAGACCCGCCTGCTGGAGGAGGCCGCCGAGGACGCGAACCAACGCGGCGCGCTCGTCGTCTGGGCCTCCTGCCTGGAAGGCGACGGCGCGCCGTCGATGTGGCCGTGGGAGCAGGCACTCACCACCGTCCTCGACAGCCTGCCCGCCCCGGTGCGGGAGAAGTGGCTGGGCGGCGAGCTGGGCAGCCTCCTGGAGACGCGTGCCGACCAGGCCGCACCGGCGGCGTCCGGCGGCCGTGCCCAGTTCCGCCTGTTCGAGGAGGTCGTCACCGTCATCGGGCAGGCCGCGACCAGGCGGCCCGTGGTCCTGGTCGTCGACGACCTCCAGTGGGCCGATGCCGCCTCGCTCCAGCTGTTCGGCCATCTGGCGACCCGGCTGCCCGCCGGCACCACGGTCATCGGCGCGCTTCGCGACCGCGCACCCACCCCCGGTTCCGACCTCTCGCGGGTCCTGGCGACCGCCGGGAGGCAGCCGGTCCATCGCCGGATCCGGCTCGGCCCGCTCGACCTGACCGAGGTGACCGAGCTGATCCGCCGCGAGACCGGCCACGAGCCCGGTGCGGAGGTCGCGGGCACCATCCACGCGCGCACCGCGGGCAACCCGTTCTTCGTCCGCGAACTGTCGCGTCTGCTCGGTGCGGACGGCGCGCTCGCCGGGGTGCCCGCCACGGTGCGCGACGTCGTCCGCGACCGGATGGCGGGCCTCGACGACAGTGCCCGCGACGTGCTCCGGATCGCCGCGCTCATCGGCCGCGACATCGAGCTCGGCCTGCTCGCCTGCGCCGCGGGCATCGACCTCACCGCTTGCCTCGACCGCCTCGAACCCCTGCGTGCGCTCGGTCTGCTCGAACCGGCGGCGGACCCGTTCTCACTGCGCTTCGCACACGACCTGGTCCGCGAGTCGATCACCGAGACGACGGCGCAGCAGCAGGCGATCCGACTGCACCTGCGCATCGCGGACGCACTCGAGGAACGGCACGCGGACGACGAGTCCGTCACGGAACGCCTCGCCTACCACCTGTCGGCCGCCGGCCCGCTCGCCGACCCGGTCCGCACCGCGGAGGCACTGAAACGCGCGGGCCGCCGCGCGACGGCCAAGCTCGCGTTCGCGACGGCCGACCGGCACCTGCAGTCGGCCGCCCAGATCGCGCGGACGGCCGGTCTCCCGGAGCTGGAGCTGTCCGCCCTGTCGCTGCTCGCCATCGCCCCGCGCAGGCAGGCCGGGTACGGCGGCACGACGTTCGACCTGCTGGAGCGGGCGGAACTCCTCGCCCGCGGGCTCGGCAGGGAGGTCGACGCCGCGGGGCTCCTCTTCGCTCGCCTGTTCGGGGCCTACACCTTCCTGGAGTGGGACCGTGAACGCCTGGTCCGCAGGCTGCACGAGCAGGGCGAGGCGTCCGCCGACCCCGTCGTCCGGGTGTACGGCAGGCAGGCGTGGGGCCTGCACCAGTGGGACGCCGGGAACATCGGCGAGGCGTACCGGTGCTTCGAGGACAACAACCCCGCCGTTCTGGACGGTGTCGTCTCCTCGCACAGCGAGACCCCGATCCGGCGTGACGTCTCGGGGGAGTGGCCCGGCTGGCGGGCCGTCGTGACCGCACTGCACGGTGACCCGAGGACCGCGGGGACCATGATCGACGAGTGGAACGGCCCCAAGGACCCGTTCGCGGTGTCGACCTGGGCGTACTACGTCACCATCATCGCGTCCATGGCGGGCGACGCGGACTGGGTGATACGCACGATCGACCGGTGGATCGCCGTGGGCACCGGCCGCACCGCCGTGCAGCAGGAGCACTACGTCCGGCTGAACTGGTACTGGGCCCGTGCCCTCACCGACGAGGACCCGGCCGCGATGGCGGCGGAGGCCGAGCAGCTCGTGGCGGCGACACTGGTCGACCCGCCGCGGTGGGGTGTCGCCTACCACCACGGGCTGGTCGCCGAGATGTGGCTGGCCGCCGGGATGGTCGACGAGGCGGGTGCTGCCGTCGAGCGGGCGACCCGGGCGCTCGAGGCCAACGGGCAGCGCTACGCCGAGGGACTCGTCCGGCTGCTGCGTGCGCGGGTGCTGCATGCCCGTGGCGAGCCCGTCGACGTCGTACGGGCCGCGGCCGAGGAGGCTCGAGCCTGGTCGACCGACCACGAGACGCACCTCTTCGCCCGCCGCGCCGAGGAGTTCCTGGCCGGGCTGTGACGGCCGGTCAGCGGTGGTCCGCACCCGCGTGGCGGGAGACCAGCGCGGGAACCTGTCGTGCCGGGGTGAGTCGCGTGTGGAGGGTCGGGGTCCAGCCGGCGTCGGTGCCGAGGTCCGGGTCGTGGGTGGCGTTGTAGGTCGCGACGAGGTCGACCGGGGTGGTGCGCCTTCCGGTCAGCAGCAGGTTGTCCCGGGTGGTGATCACGGTGCCGCCCCAGTCGTAGAGCAGCTCGTCCGGGGTGACCCCGCTGTCGAGTGCGAACACGTTGCTCTCCGCGACGATCGCCGACTCGACGCCGACCCCCAGCGCGTAGCTGACCGGCTCCCGGAGCTCGTAGAAGTTGTCGTACACGTGCACCTGTCCGAACCGGACCCTCGGCATGCGTTGCAGTGTGCCGCGGAAGTGGTTGTGGTGCACGGTCACCTTGAGCTTGTCCCGGTCGTTCGCCGGGTTGTTGGTCGAGCCGATCAGCATCGTCTTGTCGTGGTCTGCGAAGCGGTTCCAGGACACCGTCGCGAAGTTCGAGGCGTTCGTGATGTCCAGCGCGCCGTCGTGCACCTGGTAGGGCCGGTCGAAGTAGCGCGGCTGCGTGCTGTCCTGGTTGTTCCCGTCGGTGAACGTGTCGTGGTCGACCCACACGTGCGTCGACCCGGTGACGGACACGTTGTCGTAGGCCGAGTTCCAGTTGCCCGCGTCGCCGTCGGTCGGGTCCCACAGCGGGAAGCAGTCGGCCGCGTCGACGAACGTCAGGTTGCGGATGATCACGTTGTCGGCCTTGTCGATCTGGAGGTTCAGTCCGGAGAGGACGGCCCGGCCCAGGCCGACCACCGTGGTGTCCGAGCCGACCTTCAGCCGGATCCGCGCGGCCTGGTTGGCGGCCGACGCCACCCTCGCGTTCTCCAGCGGCCCGGACGGCCGGGTCTGCCTGCCCCACACCGCCGGGTCGTACGCCGCCAGGTA
This sequence comes from Actinophytocola oryzae, assembly GCF_004364325.1. Taxonomy (GTDB): domain Bacteria; phylum Actinomycetota; class Actinomycetes; order Mycobacteriales; family Pseudonocardiaceae; genus Actinophytocola; species Actinophytocola oryzae. The sequence continues at coordinate 164,948 of NZ_SOCP01000008.1, forward strand.
CGCGTCGAGGCTGTAGCCGTCGGTGGCGTAGTCCGCGCAGTCGAGCGGATTTCCCGCGTCGTCGGTGTTCCCGGCTATCCGGCCCCGCACGTACACGATCTTCGGGGACGGCGCGGCGAGTGCGGCGGCCAGTTCGGCACGCGTGTCCACCACGTGCACGTTCTCCCGTGGCGCCGCCGACCCACCGGTGGTGCCCGCACTCTCCGCCGCCCAGCCGTCGCCGGGCGCGAGCACCTGCCGCCCCGGCGGGACGGACGACGCGGTCGCCGGGGCGGTGATCAGCAGGAGCGCGGCGAGTGCCGCGAGCAGGACCGGTCTCATGTGATCCCTCAGATCTTTCCGACGCCCGCACCGGCTCCCGGGGCGGTGGTGACCGGTCGGCAGGATGAGGTCGCTGTTAGGAAAGCGCTTTCCGGGTGTCACCGTAGGCGGCGGGGGATCGACGTGTCAACAGTGGGTCGCGGCATGATCATCCAGGGTGACCGTGATCCGGCTCGCCTCGCACCGGCCACGTGGTCTGACCCCCTCTATGATTCCGGTATGGGGCTCCGGTTCGAGGTTCTGGGACCGCTGACGGTGTTGTCGGACGGTGTCGAGGTCGCGGTGCGGAGCCGCCAGCAGCGTGCGTTGCTCGCCGGGCTGTTGTTGCGTGCCAACCGCGAGGTGCCCGCGCACACGCTGGTCGACTGGGTCTGGGACGGAACGCCGCCGAACCCGGCCGGTGGACGGGCCGCGCTGCACACCCGCGTCGCGCGTCTGCGCCGGGTGCTCGGCGACCCGGCGTGCCTGCACACCACCACCGCCGGCTACCGCATCGACGTCGACCCCGACGGGCTGGACCTGCTGCGTGCCCGGCAGCTCGCCGACGCGGGGCAGGCGGCCGCCGACGCGGGGGACCAGGTGGCGGCGGCCCGTGAGTTCGGCGCGGCCGTGGCGTTGTGGCGGGACAACCCCCTGGTCGACGTCGGCTCCGAGGTACTGCACGCCGAGGAGGTCGCGCCGCTGCTCGTGTGGCGTGTCGACCTCCTCCACCGGTGGGTGGACGCCGCTCTGGCGGCGGGCCGGACCGACGAGGCGATCAGCGGCCTTCGTGAGCTGACCCGCATCGACCCGTTCAACGAGCAGACCTGGTCGACCCTGCTGCTGACGCTGCACCGCGCGGGCCGTCAGGTCGACGCCGCGAAGGCCTACGACCACGTCGTCGAGCTGCTGGTCGACCAGCTGGGGGTCGAACCGGGGCCGTTGCTGACGAAGGCGTACGAGGAGGTGCGCGCGGGCGGACACGAGCGGCCGTTCCGCGCGCCTGCCCAGCTGCCGCCGGACGTCACGCGTTTCCAGGGGCGCGTCGAGGAGCTGGCGGAGCTGGACCGGCTGCTGGCCGAGTCGACCGACGCCGTGACGGTCGTCGCGATCGACGGTATGGCCGGGATCGGCAAGACCGCGCTGGCGATCCACTGGGCGCACCGGGTGCGCGACCGCTTCCCCGACGGGCAGCTGTACCTCAACCTGCGCGGCCACGGTCCACACAGGACGGTCGAGCCGCGGTCCGCGCTCGGCACGCTCCTGCTCTCGCTCGGGATGCCCCCGGAGCGCCTGCCGTCGGACATCGACGCCCGCACCTCCCTGTTCCGCACCGAGGTCTCCGGACGCCGGATCCTGATGGTGCTCGACAACGCCCACGACGCCGAGCAGGTGCGCCCGCTGTTGCCGGGCACCTCCGCCGTCGTGCTGGTCACCGGGCGCAACCGCCTGCGCAACCTGACCGTGGACGGCGCGCGACCGCTGCGGCTCGACGGGCTCGGTCCCGACGGCGGCCTCGCGTTGCTGAACGGCATCGTGGGCGCGGACCGGGTGGCGGCCGAGCCGGATGCCGCGGCCGACGTGATCCGGCGCTGCGGTGGTCTGCCGCTGGCCATCCGGATCATCGCCGAACGCATCGCCCGGTACCCGACGGCATCGTTGCGGGAGTTCACCGACGAGCTGGCCGAACACTCGCTGGGCGGCTTCGACCTCGGCGACGACGACCTGCGGTCGATCTTCGACGCCTCCTACCGCGACCTCGCGCCGGAGGCCGCGGACCTCTTCCGGCTGCTGGGGGTCGCCCCGGGGACCGACATCGCCGTCGCGGCGGCGACGGCTCTGGCCGGCCGACCGGCGCGACAGACCAGGTCGCTGCTGGCCACGCTGGTCGCGGCGAACCTGCTCGAGGAACGCAGGCCCGGCCGGTTCGAGCTGCACGACCTGCTGCGGGACTACGCGATCGAGCTGGACGACGGGTCGTCGCTGCCCGCGCTGCGCCGGTTGCTCAGCTGGAGCCTGCTGAGCAGCGTGAACGCCGAGGCCAGCTGTGCCCCGGACCGGAGGAGTCCGGTGCCGGTGCCCGAGCCGGAACCGGGCGTGACCCCGCTGGAGTTCACCGACTCGACCGCCGCGCTGCGCTGGTTCGAGCAGGAGCGCCCGGCTCTCGTCGCGGCCCTCCAGTTCGCCGCGGCGAAGGAGTGGTGGGACATCGCGTTCGGCATCGCCTGGCCGCTGTGGCGGTCGCTGGAGGCCCACGGCGCCAAGGACGACGCGGTGGTCGTCTACGAGATCGCGGTGGCCGCAGGCGAGCACCTCGGCGAACCGGCCGCGCACGGCGCCGCGCTCAACATGCTGGCCACCGCCTACCGCGCGGCCCACCGGCCGGACGAGGCACTGGCGTGCTTCCGGCGCGGCATCGAGATCAGCAGGGCGAGCGGTGCGCACCGCGTCCTGGTCGGGACCCTGAACAACATGGGCAACCTGCTCAAGGAAGAGGGTCGCCACGACGAGGCGGTCGCCGCCCTGACCGAGGCGTTGACGACGAGCCGTGAGCTGGTCGACTGCTACGGCGAGGCGTCGATCCTCGGCAACCTCACCGACGCCCTCCGCGAGGCCGGGCGGCACGACGAGGCGCTCAGCACCGCGCACGAGGCACTGGCCCTCAACCACAAGAACGACCTGATCGTCGTAGGGCAGATCGGTGACGTGCACCTCGACCGAGGGGACTTCGACCAGGCCATCGAGTACTTCACCAGGGCGTTGGCAGGCGAGCCCCGCGCCAGGGGTCTCAAGCACGAGGCCCACATCCACACCGGACTCGGCCACGCACACCGCGGCAAGGGCGACCTCGTGAGCGCCCGGTCGTTCTGGGAGGAAGCACTGCGCATCCTGACCCGGCTCGGCGAGGGCGACGGCCCCAAGGCGAAGGCTCTGCACGTCGCGCTGACCGAGATCTCGGCCCCCACGAACGAACATGCGGTCCGGCCCGGGTGACCCCTCCCTCCCGCGTTGTCCTCGTCGTCGTCATCCCCTGCGGACGACGACGAGGACAACGACGTCCCCTCTGTGGCTACCGAGACGGAAACGTAGCGGGCACCCCTTTCACCGTGCTGTCAGCCGCTGTCACCGTCTGACAGACCGAACAGGCAACTCCGGGGCTCACCTTCCGTTGTCGTGTGGGCCGGTGGTCAGGCTGCCCCATGCGGCGACGGTGGCGAGGCACGGTTCGTCGAACGTCGGGCTCTCGACCAGGTCGACGAACTCGGCCAGTTCGGTTGCGGTGACGCCGAAGTGGTCCCGCAGGTCCGGCGCGAGCTGCTCTGCGCTGAGCCGCCAGAACCGGCCCATCGGGGTGGGGCCCGCCGAGGGCACGAACGTCTCGGTGCCGATGTCGGTGAGGCCCAGGGTGCGCAGCGGCGCGGGGAAACCGCTTGCCCAGTGGCCCTCGGTGCCGAAGCGTCTGGCCACCGCGGCACACATGGCGAGGCTTACCTTGCGGTACAACGGATGCCGCGACGACTCGATGGGGAACTGGTCGAAGTCCTCGACGACCAGCCAGCCGCCGGGAGCGAGCCAGCGGGCCACCCTGGCCAGGTCGGTGTCGCGCGTGGGCAGGTGCGAGAACACCCAGCGGGCGTGGATGAGGTCGAAACTGCCCGGCGGGAACTCGTCGAGCGTCACGTCCCTGTCGACGACGTCGTAGCCGTTCCCGGACAGCAGGCGCAGGTCGATGTCCATCGCGACCGTGCGGCCGCGTGGACACCGTCCGGCGAGCCACTCGCTCACTGTGCCGAGCCCCGCGCCGATGTCGAGACAACGCCACTCGGCACGTGGCCGAAGGGTGGCCAGGCGCCGGAACGTGCCCTCGTCCAACGCCTTGGCGAGGCCGAGCAGACGGTCGGCCTCGCCCGCGCTCCCGTGTGAGAACACGTGGTCGCCATAGCGTTCCGCGTCGACACCGATCATGTGTCACCTCCGGTGATCGACGAACCTGACTTCCTGCCTAGTCGTCGGTCGACCACCGTTCAAGGAATGTCACCTCATCGGTTACACCTGGACAACGTCACGCGGTGCGGGCGCCTGCCTTGGTGGTGAAGCGGAACTCCAGGGTGACCCGCAGGGAGGTGAGGTCGAGCGCATTGCGTAGCCGTGGGAGGCCGTGGGTGTCGAGGCGGTCGCGGATGTCGGTGAGGTCGGCGCCCTGCTCGGTGGTGATGATCACGGCGAGGGTCGGGGTGTGCCGAGGGCCGGTGAGGTCGGCGTGTGCCTTGTGGACGCCGGGATAGGTGCCGACGTCGGCGGTGAACGGCGCGGTGGCGATGCGGGCGGCCAGTTCGGTGCGGCCGTGTTCGGGATCGTCCGCGAGCCGCCACGTCCGGGTCCGGGGTTTTCTCGCCGGCTGCGCGGCCAGCCAGCGCAGACACAGCAGACCCAGGACGACGGCACCGGCGGCGATCACGTACAGCACCCAGGTCGGCGGGAGGTCGACACCGGGCGCGAGGGGCGTGGCCGGGTCGACGGACAGCCTGCCGAGGCTGGCGGTCGCCGCCAACCCGCCACCGGCGACGAGCGCGGCGCCGACGACCGCGAGCACGACGCGGTTGAGCCCTGCCGGGCGGTTCAGGCCACTCATGGGGTCCTCCTGGTCGCGATGACCCGCACCCGCACCGCCGGACGGGTGGCCGGGGCGATCTGGTCGAGGCGGCGGCCGATGGCGGCCCGGACTGCCTCGTCCAGGCCCGCGACCGTGGTCCGGTTGGTGCGCACGGCGGCCGTGACCTTCTTTCCGCGCAGCGTCAGCGTCGTCGCGGTGACACCGTCGACGCCGTTCGCCGCCGCGTGCAGTGTGCTGCGCAGACTGCGCCGCGACGCACCGCTGTCCAGGACCGTGTCGCTGCCGGTTTCCCCGTTCCGCAAGGGGATGACGGTGGGGCGGCCGGGAAGTACCGCCGCGACCAGCAGTACCAGTCCGACCAGCGCGACGACGCAGGCGGCGACCACGACCGCCGGGCTGTCCCACCGGGTCGTGTGCGCCAGCTCCGCGATCGCCGCGTAGCTGACCAGCGGCCGCTGACCGGCGATCAGCTGGATCGCGCTGATCGCGGTCAGCACGCACACCGCGAGCAGTACCACGGCGGTGACCGCGGCAGGCGTGGTGCGGCGGGGCAGGCGCCTCATCGGACCCGCCCCTGCGCGGGCTGGGCGAGGTAGAGGGCGGTGACGGTGATGTCCACCCGCGTGACCACGAGGCCGGTGAGCTCGTGGACACGCTCGACCAGGTGGTCACGGACCTCCTGCGTCCTGCGTGCCACCGACGCCGGGTAGGCGATCGAGAGGCGGACGTCCAGGGCCGCGGTCGTGCCGTCGACCGTGACGCTGACCTGCGCGGAGCGGTCCTCGGCGGCCCCGAGCAGCCTGCCGGCCGCGCCGCCGACGTCGGCGACCTCGGTGATGGCCTGCACGGCGGTGTGCTCGACCGCCCGGTCGGCCAGCGTGGTCCGGCCGGGGAGGTCGACGTCCGGGTCGTCGGTGTGCTCCCGCACGGGAGCTGTCGCGGCGGTCACGGCTCAGCCTCGGTCCCGGCCCGCGCCGGTCAGCTGGGACAGGTCCAGCTTGCCGTCGAGCACCCGGCCGACGAGCAGGCCGAGCGCGCCGAGGACGAGCACGATGAGGAAGGCGCCGAAGCCGCCGAACGCGCCGGCGAAACCCAGCGCCAGACCGGTCAACAGACCGAGGGTCGTGGAGTTCATCAGATCTGGTTCTCCTGGCTACGGTTGGGAGACGTGCACGGTGGTCACAGCACGCGGGTCTGTTCCGGCGCGGTGTCCTCGGCGCCGGGGATGTGCACGTCGTTGACGTGGATGTTGACCTCGACGACCTGGAGGCCGGTCATCCGCTCGATCGCGGTGATCACGTTGCGGCGCACGGCCCTGGCCAGGTCGGCGATGGACACGCCGTACTCGACGAGGATCTCCAGGTCGACGGCGGCCTGGGTCTCGCCGACCTCGACGGCCACACCCTGCGACGCGCTCGCCGTCGCGCCGGGGATCCGTTCGCGGATGGCGCTGAACGCGCGGGACGCGCCGCCACCGAGGTCGTACACGCCGTTGATCTCACGGGTGGCCAGCCCGGCGATCTTCTGCACCACCGAGTCGGCGACGGTCGTGGTGCCCTGCGTGCTCGCCAGCGTGGAGACGTGCTGCGCGGCCGTTGCCGGGGAGGTGTCGGCTGCCGCCTTCGAACCGGTCGGCGGGCTCTGGGTCGAGGTCATGTCGTGCTCCTGGTGTTCGGGACGGATGTCCGCGAAGCCAGGCACCGTTGCGCTGACTTCGCACAGTGGACAGACACCCGCGCGCCGACAACGTCACGGCTCGATCGCGAACTTTCCGGGAAGTTCGTCGAGCGCCGTGCCGTCGACACCGGTGATCTCCAGGCGCAGCCTGGTGACGGGCAGCGCGCTCGCGGCCAGCACGGCCAGCAGCTCCTCCTCCGCCTGTCGCACGATCGGCGGCAGTGGTAGCGCGGTCGCCACCACCCGCACCACCACGACCCGGTCACCGCCCGGTTCCTCGGCGACGTCGACGGCCAGGGAGTCCCAGTTCCACGCCGCCGGCGTGCGTGCCGGTCTCGGGAGGGTGGCCGGACGCAGCCCGGGAATCCGGTCCAGCGCGGCCAACACGCCGCGCACCAGCTCTGCCGAGGCGTTCACCGGGGCGCCGAGTCCCACACGATGTCCATGATGGACACACCCACCCCGGTGACGGCGAGGCCGGTGGCCTCGGTGACCGCGCCCGCCACGGCACGCTGCACCGCACGGCCCACCGCGGCGGCCTGGTCCTGCCCGGAGATCACCACGTCCACCTCCACCCGCACGGTGTCCGCATGCTCGAACTCGACCCGCGCGCCTTCCGTCGGCGCGGGCACCAGGCCCCTGATCCGCTGACGCGCGGCACGCAGGCCCGACCCCATCAGCCCGACGAGCCCCGGCTCGACCCGCACCACGCCGGGCACCCCGGTGGCGGCCCGGACCGCGACGGCGGCGACCACGGACGCGTCGACCGCGCACTCGAACAGCGGGGCGCCGCCCGCCAGGGGGTCGACGCCGTCGTCTGTCGTGTCCACTGTGGTCATATCCCGTAGACGTCCTCGACGATCAGGTCCAGCCGGTGCACCCTCGGACCGATCCTGGTCGCGGCGGCCGCCGCGACCCGCTCCCGGACGAGGTCCAACGCGCCCCAGGAGAAGCTCTCGTAACCCACCGCGACACTGAGCTCGACCACGAGCATCAGCTCGCCGTCGGGATCCGGCACCCGGCGGTCGTGTACCCGGCAGTGTCGCGCACGAACACCCGCGACGCTGTCCGCCGCGAACCGCAGCACCGCCGCGACCGCGTGCTCGCTGATCCGTAGGGGGCCCGGTTCGGCCGTCGGTAACGGGACCATGTCCTGCCTGCGACGGATCTCGGCGCGGACCGCGGCCATGATGCGACCGGTCAGGTTCGGCGTCGGCTCGGCGGTGTCGGCGACGAGCTCACCGGTGATCTCCCGCAGGGCGACCAGGCTCGCCCGCGCGTCGCGGCAGTCGGGGCACGTCAGGTCGTGCTCGTCGACCAGGCCGGCCTCCACGTCCGCCAGCCGTTCCCACACCGTCTCCACGTCCCGCCCGCAGGGGAGGAGGTAACCCTCGGTCCCGGGGTTCACCGCCATGGCGCCATCATCTCCGTCAGCTGTGCCCTTGCCCGTGCGATCCGTCCCCGTACCGCCGTCGGCGTGACTCCCACGGCTCGGGCGATCTCCTCGTACGAGCGGCCGTGTACCTCCCGCAGCAACCAACACGCGCGCTGCTCGCCCGTCAACCGCTGCAGCGCCACCGTCACCGCCGCCAGCTGCTCGCTCACCTCGACGCTGCGTTCCGGCCGCCCGCCCGGGCCACCGGACTCCCGCTGTGCCAGGTCCACGTCCACGGTCGCGTGCCGGGCGCGGATGACGTTGAGGCACCTGTTCGTGACCATGCGGTAGAGCCAGCCGACGAACGCGGCCTCCTCGTGGAGGGTCGCCAGCTTGCGCCACGCGGTCAGGAACACCTCCTGTACCGCGTCCTCCGCGTCGCCCCGGCTGGCCAGCATGCGCACGGCGAGCCGGTACAGCGGTCCCTGGTAGCGCCGCACCAGCTGCTCGTAGGCACGCACGTCCCCGTCGCGGGCGCGGACGACGAGGGTGACGTCGTCCAGCCACACCTCGTCCGGTGTCACTCGTCCGCCTCTCGTAGACACAGCCGCGCTCGCCGCCGACGGTGTCAGGACACGAGGAGGGCGACATCGTCACGGCCGACCCAGCGTAACTCGCAGTGACGTCGGTCACATGTCGAACGCGCGGACCGTCCACTGTCGACTGTCCACAAAGCTGTGTCAGACGGGGGCGGCCCCGGTGCACGGGTGCTCGGTGCACGGGATCTCGGCCCAGACGGTCTTCGTGCCGTGCCCGGATGCGGGTCCGCGGACTCCCCACGAACAGGAGAGCCTGTCGACCAGCTGGATGCCCCTGCCTCGGCAGGCACGGGACCCGAACCGCGAGCGCCCCATGGTCGGCATCGCGGGATCGTCGTCCTCCACCTCGACGATGACCGAGCACGGGGCCAGCCGGATGGTGACGTGGATGACGCCGGGGCCGCCCGCGTGCTCGTACGCGTTCGAGGTCAGCTCGTCCGCGACCTGGATGACGTCCATGACGTGGGCCCGGCTCAGTCTCGCGAGTACCCGCCCGATCCAGCGCCGTACCTCACCGAGCGCGCGTGGGCCCTTCCCGCGCAGGTCGAGGCTGGCCACGGGCGCGTGTGGTTCGGCGGCCGGTGTGCGCCCATCGTCCATCACATGTCTCCTGGGGCTGGTCGAAAGCACAAGGAGCTCGTGCCGGTACCGACTACCCGGGCCGGCCCGTCCCCACACCCCCGCGGACGAGTATCACAGTGCGGGCGGGACGCGCAGGGCGAGCAGCGCGGTTCGGGCGCCATCCGGAACCGGACGTCGGCGCGACGACACCACAGAGGTGCGGCTCGGCAGGCGACGTTCCCGTGGCGCGGGAACGACGCGGCGGACCGTGTCTCCCGGTCTCCGGGTGCGGCCCTACGGCACCGCGGCACGCAGGACGGTGTCGAGGTCGGCGAGGCTGCCCGCGGTGCGCACGGTCGGCGGGTCGAGCGTCCCGACGCGGTGGTCGTCGTCGCGCAGGGCGGCGACGAAACGGGCGACCCGCGCGGGTGGGGGTGCGATCGTGGTGCCACCCAGGTAGCGGATGACGATGAGGTCCTCCGCGGAGTGGGTCTCGACCGCGGCGGACCAGCCGTGGACCTCGTCCCAGAGCAGGGCGACGTCCCGGTCGGGGTAGCCGGGCAGGTGCTCGTCGAGTGCGACGTAGGCAGACACCGGGCTGTCGTGGTCGACGGTGCAGGACTCCAGGCCGATGCCGAGCGCCGTCGTCACGTCGGTGAGGTACTCGCTCAGTGCGGCCATGGCCGGGTGGGGGTGGCCGGTCGGTGTGTACAGCGATGCGGTCACGGTGCTGGTGCCCTTCTGGCGCGGCCGTGTGCGGGACCGGCGGCGGGGGCCGCCGGTCCCACATGGCCCTCAGGCCTGGATCTCCCTCCGGTCCGACTGCGTGCCGGTGATCTCGATGCGCCGGGGCTTGGCCTTCTGGGCGATCGGGATGCGCAGGGTCAGCACGCCTGCCTCGTAGTCGGCGGTGATGTGCTCGCTGTCGAGGGTGTCGCCGAGGAACAGCTGCCGGGAGAAGACGCCGAGGGGGCGCTCGGAGACCTGCATCTGGATCTCGTCACCGCTGGGCAGCGGGCGGCGTTCGGCCTTGACCGTCAACACGTTGCGCTCGACGTCCAGCTCGATGGCGTCGGGGGAGACGCCGGGCAGGTCGAACGAGACGACGAACTCGTCACCGGCGCGGTAGGCGTCCATGGGCATCGCGGCCGGCTTCGACCAGGTCCCGGGGGTTGCGGCGCCGAGCACCTGCTGGGCGAACCGGTCCAGCTCACGGAACGGGTCGGTGCGCATCAACATGGTGTCCTCCTTCTGTGATGGCAGTGGTGTCAACACGCATTACTGTTCTAACATGTCATCGGAAGGATGACAAGTGCGGAGTCGTCGGGAGGATGACGAATGACGGACGAGGATCCTGCCGAGGTCGTTCGGCGTGTGCACGAGGTGGTCCTGGCCGCCAGGGACGGCGACGTGCCGTCCGAGCGGGTGCTGGCCGCGCTGACCGGCCTGCGGTCGGTGCGGGAACAGCTGGGGGCGTGGGAGCCCGCGCTGGTCGCGGCAGCCAGGGACGGTGGCGTCAGCTGGGCGTCGCTCGCCCCGGTGCTGGGCGTGGCGAGCAGGCAGGCCGCGGAACGGCGGTTCCTGCGGCTGCGGCCGTCCGCGACCGGCGAGTCGACCGGGGAGGCCCGGGTCGACGCCGAACGCGGCCGACGCGCGGGCGACCGCGCCGTCGCGGACTGGGCACGGCGCAACTCCGCGATCCTGCGTCAGCTGGCCGGTCAGGTCAGCGCGGTGGACGGCCTCGACGCGGCCGGCCGCAGGAGTGTCGACCGGCTCGGCGCCGCGCTCGGCGACGACGACGTCACCAGCCTGCTGTCGCCGCTCGCCGACGTCCGTTCCCACCTGACGGGCGAGCACGCCGGGCTGACCGACCGGCTCGGTGCCATCAGCGAGCAGACCGACAAGTTGCGCCGCGACGCCGCCGACAACCGCCGCAACCGCGCCACCTGACGGACCCGGCCGCCCACCCGGCCGGGCGGTAGTGTCTCGGTCCCTAGGAGGTTTCCATGAGAGACGACGTCGACAGCGAGTCCGACCTGTTGGAGCCGGAGGACACGCTCGTGGACCGGGGTGTCGAGGACGTCCTCGACGAGGGCTACTCGCCGCCGGAGAAGCCGTCGGACTTCTACGACGGCCACGAGTCGCTCGAGGGACGGCTGGCCAGGGAGGTGCCGAACCCGGAGGACGCCGATGGCGACGGCGTGGGCGACGCGTCCGACACCGACGGCGAACCCTACGACGACGAGGTCGGCGAGACGCGGGCAGGCAGGCTCGTCGCGGCCGACGAGGGCTTCGGTGCCGACACCGACGAGTACCTCTACGCCCGCGACGTGGGCATCGACGGGGCGGCGGCGTCCGCGGAGGAAGCCGCGGTGCACGCGATCACCGACGACCAGGAGTAGCGCTGCCCAGCTGGTCCCGGCGGCGCGCCAGGTGTGCGCTCTCGGCGGTGTTGCCCGCCAGCTCGATGGCCCTGTCGTACGCCGCGCGGGACCGCTGGCCGAGGCCGAGCCTGCGCAGCAGCTCGGCGCGGGTCGCGTGGAAGGCGTGGTAGCCGTCCAGCTGCTCCTCGAGCCGGTCGACAGCCGCCAGCGCCACCTCGGGACCGTCCAGCTCGGCCACCGCGACGGCACGGTTGAGCGCGACGACCGGTGACGGGTCGATGCGCACGAGCTGGTCGTAGAGGGCCACCACCTGCGACCAGTCGGTGTCGCGGACGTCGCGGGCCGACGTGTGCACGGCGTTGATCGCCGCCAGGATCTGGTACGGACCCGGGGCCACCCCGGCGGCCAGGCGCTCGCGGACCAGTCGGTGGCCCTCGGCGACCAGGCCCGCGTCCCAGGCCCCTCGGTCCTGCTGGTCAAGGGGGACCAGCTCGCCGGTGGCGGAGACCCGGGCGCCGTTGCGTGCCTCGATGAGCAGCATCAGCGCCAGCAGCCCGGCCACCTCGCCGTCCTCCGGCAGCAGGGCGCGGACCAGGCGGGTGAGCCGGATCGCCTCGGCGGTGAGACCGGGACGCACCGGGTCGGTGTCGGGGCCGGTCGCCAGGTAGCCCTCGTTGAACACCAGGAACAGCACGGCGAGCACACCGGACACGCGGGCGGGCAGCTCCTCCGCGTCGGGCACCCGGTAGGGGATGCGGGCCGTCCTGATCTTGGTCTTCGCGCGGGTGATCCGCTGGCCCATGGCGGTCTCGCGCACCAGGAACGCGCTGGCGATCTCCGGCACGGTCAGGCCGCCGACCATGCGCAGCGTCAGCGCCACCCTGGCCTCCGTCCCGAGTGCGGGGTGACAGCAGGTGAAGATCAGCCGGAGCCGGTCGTCCTCGATGGCGGCGGGGGGCTCCGGCGGGGTGTCGTCGTACAACGTCCGGGCCTCCTCGTGCTTGTCGTCGCGTCTGCTCTCGCGGCGGATCCTGTCGATGGCCTTGCGGTTCGCGGTGGTGGTCAGCCAGGCGCCCGGGTTGGGGGGCACGCCGTCGGCGGGCCAGCGCGCCACCGCGGTCGCGAACGCCTCGGCCGCGGCTTCCTCGGCGATGTCGAGGTCGCCGAACCGTCGGGTCAGGGAGGCGACCACCCGGCCCCACTCCTCGTGGTGGGCCCTGGTGACCGCCTCCATCGCGTCACTCACAGGAACGGCCGCACCTCGACCCGCCGGTTGCAGGCCCTCGACCCTGCCGAGGCGAGCTTCAGCGCCACGTCGAGGTCCGGTGCCTCCATGACCCAGAAGCCGATGAGGAACTCCTTGGTCTCCACGAAGGGCCCGTCGGTGACCACCGCCGCCCCACCCCGGTTGTCGATGACGGTGGCCGTGTCCGGTGTCCCGAGCCCGCCGGCGAAGACCCAGTGGCCCTCGGCCTGGAGCCGCTCGTTGAACACCTCGATGGCGGCCTGCTCGTCCGAGGTGGCGAGGTCGCCACTGTCGTGGAGCACGGAAACCAGGTACTGCATCGGTCGATCATCTCCTGTGTCGTGGACGCGCCCCGCGTGGGCGGCTCTCACCCCCGCTACGAACACCGCTGACCCGATCCGACACCGCCTCGCGGGTTTTCTCAACTCGGCCGGGTCACTGGAGCGGGGGCCGGTCGTCGGCGAGGCGGTCCTGCAGGCGGGCGTGGCGGAACTGGTACACCGCACCCACCTGGCGCAGGACACCGCGCCGGTGGGCGTCGTTGAGGAAGCCCATCAGCCGCACGGGGAGCCCGCCGCGCATGGCGAGCCAGAGGCGGGTCACGGCGAAGGTCCCCCAGGCCCGCGACAGGCAGACGGTCAGTCCCACAGCGAGCCCGAACGTGGTCCCGACGCCGATGGCCTGCCAGTCGGTCGTGGCGCGGGGGAACACCTGGCCGCCGACGACGGCACCGGCCAGGCCGTACGCGACGCCCCCGGTGGGGCCGAACATGAAGCGGCCGAGCAGGTAGGACGCGAGGCCCGCGGCGAGTGCGAGCACGAGGTCGAAGTGGCCGGACAGGACCGTGACGAACCGGGTCTGGTTGGTCAGTGCGAAGGCGATGCCGTAGAACGGGCCGAGGCACACCACGAAGGACAGCGTGTACGCGAGCGCCGCGGTGCGGTCCTCGCGCAGCGTGGTGGCCGGGCTGGTCACGCGGTCGGCGTCGACGGGCGTGTCCAGCCAGACGTGCAGCCCGATCGCGAACCCGAAGTCGGCGGCGAGCAGCACGACGATCGTCGGGGACAGCGACCAGCCCAGCCCGAGCGCGGTCCCGATGGCCGCGCCGACGAGGAACCGCAGGACGAACCGTCTCGCGGTGTTGCGGAAGCGGAGCTCGACACGCAGCGGTCCCGGCCCCCGGCCGGTGCTGTGCGCGACGAAGCCCGCGAGCCCGAACGACAGGCCGTAGACGAGCCCGACGAGCGGACCCGCGGCGAGCCAGCCCGCGAGCGCGAACAGCAGCGCGGGCGGCACACCGAGGTAGAGCCCGGCCACGTGGCGGGGCACGAACCTCCCGACGGTCCACCAGGCCAGCTCGCGGGACTGCCGGTCGTGCAGGCACCTGGCGAGGAAGACGAGCCAGCGCCGTGCCTGCGCGGCCTCGTAGGTCCGCGGCGGCGCGGGCGGGGCCTGCGGCGCCGGCGGGCTGGGGCGGCGGGCGTAGCTGGCCGGGACGTAGGCGTCCAGGAGGTGCGCCTCGATGGCCTCGGGGGCGGCGAAGCGGTCGGTGTCGCACAGCTCGCCGGGGTCGGTGTCCGGCCTCGCGTAGGCGGTCCTGGTCAGGTCGACCATCAGCGGGGTGCGCAGTGCCTGGGCTAGCGCGCTGTCCCGCTGCGTGCGCAGCCGCTCCACCAGCGGCGTCCACCGGAGGTCACCGACCCGCGTGCGGGCGGTGAGGAACTCGACGGCGGCACCGGGCTCGACCGGCTCGATCTCCACGACCGCGGCGCGGGCCAGCACGAAACCGGTCCTGGTGACGGCGTCCTCGTACTCGTCGCCACGGCAGGTCACCACGAAGGGGTAGCCGTCGGCCGTCGCGTGGTCGAGCGCGTCGATCGCCGCGGCGTGCAGGGCGGGCGGGGTCTCGTCGAGACCGTCGAGGATCGGGATGATCCGCCGGTCGAGCACCAGCTGGGTGGCCGTGTCGGCGCCGTCGACCGGCTGGGCGAGGCCGGGGTACTCCTCGTGGAGCCTGGTGGCGAGCCAGTGCTCGAGGTGCTCGTGGTGGGGGTTCCAGGACGCCATCGGCAGCAGGACCGGGACCGGTTCCCCGTCCCGCCGGTCGGCGAGCAGCCCGAGGGTGAGCAGCATGGCCAGGACGGACTTCCCCGCACCCGGCTCGCCGAGGACGACGAGCTGGCGCGACGCGGTCTGCCGGAACTTGGTCACGACGTCGCCGAGGCCGCCGGACAGGACGAGCCGTTCGGTCGCGCCCGCGGCGGCACGGGCGGTGACCGGGCGTCCCGTCGCCGACCAGGTCAGCGGCACGGGTGCGGGGCGGTTGAGCGAGCGGATCCCGACCTCGGCGGTCCACTGCCGCGCGACGCCGGCGGCCAGCTGCCGCAGCGCGTGGTCCAGCCGGCTCTCGGCCTGCCGTGCGGGTGCGTCCGGCGTGGTGGGGGTGGCCCCCTGCTCGCGGGCGAGGATGCGCATCTGCAGGTCGCGCAGCTCGGGACCCGGCTCGACGCCCAGCTCGTCGACCAGCCCCCGGCGCAGCGCCTGGAACACCGCGAGTGCGTCGGCCGGTCTGCCGTCGCGGTCGAGCGCGGTCATCAGCTGGCCGTGTATCCGCTCGCGGAAGGGGTGCTGCGTGACCAGCTCGCCCAGCTCCTCGACGACCGCGTGGTGCTCGCCCAGCGCCAGCTGCCACTCGACGCACGCCCCGATCGCGGTGAACCGCTGCTCGTCGAGCCGGGTGACCGGGCCGGCCAGGGCGGCGGCGTCCAGCCCGTCGAGTGCCGGGCCGCGCCAGAGCAGCAGCGCACGGCGTGCCTCGTCGACGGCGGCACGCAGGTCGCCCGCGTCGGCCAGCTCCCGCGCCGTGGCGACGCCGAGCTGGAACCGCGTGGCGTCCAGCTCGTCGTCGCCGACCGCGATCCGGTAGCCGGGCCCGTCGGTGGCGATGAGGTCACTCCCGCCACCCAGCCGGTCGCGCAGCATCGAGACACAGTTCTGGACCTGTTTGGTCGCCGTGACCGGCGGCCCGTCGTCCCACACCGCCGCGACCAGCCGGGGGATCGGCACCACCGAGTTCGGCGCCAGGAGCAACGCGGCCAGCACGCGCTGGTGGCGGCTGCTCGGGAGGGTGATCCTGCCCTCGGCGGTCCAGACCTCCAGCGTTCCGAGCACGCGGAAATCCATTACCGACCTTTCCGAGGGGCGACGCGACCGGGGTCGAATGCTACCCGGGTGGCACGTCGACACCCCTCCCGACCAGGCAGATGACGCCGTGAGGACGAGGCGAGGACGGAGCGGGGCACAGTCGTCGGCGTCGTTGCCCCAGCGGCTCGAGGGGAGAGGGGCAGCGGCACATGCGTTGTCCGGGGAAGGTGTTCGTCGCCTGCCGCCGCGTGCGCGCTCTCAGGGGGTGCGCGCACGAACGGCGGCGGCGACGGCGCGTCACCGACGGAACGGGGACGGCCACCGGAATGGGGTCGTGTCGTTCGTCGAGGTCCACGAGGTGACGGGACCCCGGTCGGGTCACCTCCGCGCCCAGGGTGGCCCGGGTCAGGCGGCCCGGTGGCGGCCCGCGGGACGCAGCGGGGGACGGGCGGGGTCGCCTGCTGCCGGCGCGGGGTCGCCGGGAGCGGTGCTCGTGCCCGCCGCACCACCGGTTCCGGTGTCGACGGCGTGGCCGGGACTCGCGCCCCCCGGCTTCCTGTTCACCAGGAACAGCAGGACCAGGCCCGCGACCAGGAGCCCGTGGCCGAGCACCCTGGCGACCGGCGCGGTGCCTGCGATCAGGTCGTGCGTCGAGTAGGCCAGCAGCAGTGCCAGGAACCCGGTGAGGACCGGGATCAGCCCGGCCGCGGTCCTCGGGCGGAACGCGGCCCAGAACAGCCCGACGCCCAGCGCCAGGTTCCAGGCGGTGCCCTCGTTGAACAGGTGGCTCGCGATGGGCACGGCGTCGTGGTCGGCGTGTGTCTGCCGCTGTCCCACGCCGAAGAGCTGCGCGAACGCCAGGGAGAGCTGCGCGACGGCGACGACGCCGAGCGCGTACCGGGGCCACCAGCCCCGGGTGTCCACGAACACGGGAGCGTCGGCGATGATCGCCCCGGTCAGGTCGGGCACCGGCGTCGCGGACCTGATCCGCAGCGACCTCGTCAGCGCGGTCGCCTCGTCGAGCCAGCCCTGGCAGCCGGCACACGTCCGGACATGCTCGTCGACCTGCGCCTCCGGCACGGGTTCGACCTCACCGTCGATCCTGGCCGAGAGTGCTTCGCGGCAAAGAGAGCATTCCATGGTCTGTACAGTCGCAAGCGCGCCCCGATTAGTTCCCGGCGGGTCGGAACCCGGTTACGCTGCGGCGCTGTGACCCCTGCTCCCCGTGACGGTGACGCGCTCACCGAGCTTGCCCTGGCCGCGGGACGAGGTGACCGGTCCGCGCTGGAACGGTTCGTCCGCGCGACCCAGCGTGACGTCTGGCGGCTGGTCGCCCACCTGGCAGGCGTGGACCTGGCCGACGACCTGACACAGGAGACCTACCTGCGGGCGCTGCCCGGCCTGTCCCGGTTCGCGGCCCGCTCCTCGGCGCGCACCTGGCTGCTGTCGATCGCCAGGCGTGCCGTCGTCGACCACATCCGCAACGTGACGTCCCGGCCCCGCATCAGCGGCTCCGCCGACCTGACCGTAATCGCCGACCGGCAGCGCGCCGCCGCACACGGCGTGGTGGCGGGCTTCGAGGACCTCGTCGAGGTGAACCTCCTGCTCGAACGCCTCGAGCCGGAACGCAGGGAGGCGGTGGTGCTGACCCAGGTGCTGGGGCTCACCTACGCCGAGGTCGCGGAGATCTGCCAGGTGCCGCTCGGCACCGTCCGCTCCCGCGTGGCGAGGGCCCGCGAGGACCTCCTCCGCGCGGACGGCACGCGCCGCGAGGGCACGGGCTGACCGGTCTCCTGCCTACCTGACCGAGGACGTCACCGGCGCGTCACGCCCCGGTACGCGGTCTTATGCGTGCGTGGGCGCCATCGGTGCGGCCGGCGCGGCCGCTCCTGTGACAGCGGGGTGACGCGTCGGCCCGACCATCACCGCGTGCGATACGGGAACGGGCCCTGGCGGGGCTGATGGCGGAGCTGTCGAGTTCACAGAGGCCGCTGCGTGGCGCGCTGGTCGGTTTCGACCCGCGCAACCCGCTCGCCGGGTTGGTCGTGTTCCAGTACAACCCCGACGAGCTGTCCCGCTCGCTGTCGCCGAGGACCATGCCCGGCGGCGAGGACGACGCCAACTCGCCGATCGTGGGCGCACCGGTCGAGGTGATCAGCCTGACCGCCGAGATCGACGCCGCGGACCGGACCGGGCCGCTGTCGGCCGGCGACGTGCACGGGCCGCTGGCCGCGCTGGAGATGCTGCTCTACCCCAGGACCTCGGCCGTGCTGGCCAACGAGGCGCTCGCCGCCGCGGGGACCATCGAGCTGCTGCCGGTGGACCCGCCCCTGACGCTCCTGGTGTGGGGGGTCACCCGCGTGCTGCCGGTGCGCCTCACCGCGTTCACGGTCACCGAGCAGGCCTTCGACGCCGCGCTGAACCCCGTGCGTGCCCAGGTACAGCTGAGCCTTCGGGTGCTGTCCTACAGCGACCTGCCGGTCACCGACGCCGGCCACCACATCTTCCTCGCCCACCAGGTGGCCAAGGAGGCACTGGCGACGCGGTCCGCCGTCGCGGGTGTCGCGGCACCGGTGATCGCCGCGGCGATGCGCGCGGTGCCGTCGTGACGAGCCCGGCGAGCCGCTACCACGAGAGCGAGGTCGCGTCGGTGGCGACCGAGGACGGCCGCACGCTGCGGTACCTGCGGCGCAGGTTCCTCCCCGGGCCCGACGAGTCGCACATCGTGGCCGAGCACGTGCTGACGCGTGGCGACCGGACCGACCTGATCAGTGCCGACCACCTCGGCGACCCGGAGCTGTTCTGGCGGCTGTGCGACGCGAACCCCGTGCTGCACCCGGACGAGCTCACCCAGGACGGCCGGATCGGCACCGCCGTGCGCATTCCCTTCCCCCTGGCCTGAACGTGCGCCGCATCAGGACGACGCTGACCATCCTGTCGGGAGCGGGTGTGCCGCTGCCCGTACCTGCCGACCTCGTCGCGAGGGTCGAGTCGGCCGAGGTCCGCCTGGTCGAGTCGGGCCGCTCCGGCTTCCAGCTCGTCGTCGCGACCGGGCGGTCCGGGATCGCGTCCGTCGCGGACTACCCCGTGCTCTCGCGGGGTCTGTTCGAGCGGTTCCACCGGGTGGTGCTGGCCGTCGTCGTGTCCGGGACGCCGCACGTGCTGTTCGACGGCGTGGTGACCCGCCGCGAGCTGACCGTGAACCCACCCCGGCTCGTGGTGACCGGCGAGGACCTCGGGGTGCTGATGGACGTCGAGGAACGCAACGCCGAGTACCCGGCGCAGAGCGACGCGGTGATCGCCGCCCGCCTGCTCGCGCGCTACGCCAGGTACGGCATCGTCCCCGTGGTCGTGCCGCCGCCGTCGGCCGACGTGCCGACGCCGGTCGAGCGGGTCGCCGTGCAGACCGGCACGGACCTCGACCACCTGGAGACGATGGCGGCCCGGCACGGCTACGTGTTCCACCTCGCCGCGGGCCCGGCTCCGCTGAGCAGCACGGCCTACTGGGGCCCGGCGGTGCCGAGCGGGGTGGTCGCGCCCGCGGTGTCCTACGGCGCCACACCCTTCGGCAACGTCGAGAGCCTGTCGTTCCAGGTGGACGGGCTGTCACCCGCGTCGGTCCGCGGCTTCGTGCAGGACCGGCGGACCAACAGGGCCATGCCGGTCGTCGGGCTCGGCGGTGTCCGGCCGCCGATGTCGGTCCGGCAGGTCCGCCTGACCAACGGCCCCGGCGCCCGCACGGTGTCCTACCGGGACAGTGGCGCGAGCCTCGCCGAGGCGCTGGCCGCGGCGAACGCCAGGGCGGAGGCGTCGGCGGACGCCGTGACCGCGACCGGCAAGGTCGACGCCACGCGGTACTCGGGCGTACTCCGGCCGAGGCAGACCGTCGGCGTGCGCGGCGCGGGCTGGCAGCACGACGGCCTGTACCGGGTCAGCGGCGTCACGCACTCGATCGCGCGTGGCTCGTACACACAGGACTTCACGCTGACGCGCGAGGGCATCGGTTCGACGACGTTGGTGGTGCGGCCGTGAGCGGAGCGTTCACCCGCCGCGCGGCGGGTGAGGGAGCGGCATGAGGACCTTCTTCGGCAAGTACCGGGGCACGGTCACGGGAAACGTGGATCCGTTGCGGTTGGGGCGGGTTCAGGTCAGCTGTCCCGCGGTGCTGCGGGACGGGCGGATGAGCTGGGCGCTCCCGTGCGTGCCCTACGCCGGGCCCGGGGTGGGGCTCGTCGCCGTGCCGCCCGTCGGAGCCGCGATCTGGGTGGAGTTCGAGGCGGGCAACCCGGACGTGCCGATCTGGAGCGGCTGTTTCTGGTCCACCGGCCAGCTGCCGAAGAGCGCCGGGCTGCCGACGACCAAGGTGTTCCGCACCGACGGGGTGCAGATCGTGGCCGACGACCTGCCGGGCTCCGGCGGCCTGACGATCGAGGTCTCCCCGCCCGTCGTGTCGACGAGGTTGCGCATCGCACTGTCCGCACAGGGGATCTCGCTGACCGCGGGCACGTCGAGCGTCGCGCTCACGCCGACGTCGGTGTCGCTCAACAATGGCGCGCTGGAGGTGACGTGATGCCGGGGTTCCTCGTCCAGGCGGGTGCCGTGGTGACCTGTTCCCACGGCGGCCAGGCGCAGCCCACCACGGTCCAGCCGAGGGTGCGGCTCAGTGGCGCGCCGCTGCTGCCCGCCACGACCGTGCACACGGTCGCGGGCTGCTCGTTCACGCCGCCGCAGGGCAACGGCCCGTGCGTGAGCGCGCAGTGGGTCGGCGCCGTCCGGGTGCGGGCGAGCGGCGTGCCGGTCCTGCTGGCCGACAGCAGGTCCGTGTGCACGCCGACCGGCACCCCGCTGGTCGTGACCGTGACCCAGCAGCGCGTCAGGGGGATCTGAGCGTGCACATCGGGTTCCCCTTCCGCGTGGACGGCCGAGGCCACACCGCCGGCGCCACCGAGGACGACTACGTCCGCGGCCTGGTCGAACAGGTCCTGTTCACGGCGCCGGGCGAGCGGGTCAACCGTCCCACCTTCGGCAGCGGCGTCCGCCAGCTCGTGTTCGAACCCGCGGGCGGCGAGATGGCCGACGCGTTGCGGGTGCTGCTGCGGGGCGCGCTGCAGCAGTGGCTCGCCGACCAGGTCGAGGTCGAGATGGTCGACGCGCGGGTCGTGGACTCGACGCTGGACATCAGCGTCAGGTACCGCCCCCGGTCCGGCGCCGAGACCAGGACCGTCGTGCTCACCAGGGACGTCGTGCGATGACCGGTGCCCCCGTCGACTACCGCAACCGCGACTACGCGGGCCTGCGGCGGATGCTGCTCGACCAGCTGGCCGCCGACCTGCCCGGCTGGCAGGACGGCAACCCCGCGGACCTGGGGGTCGCGCTCACGGAGCTGTTCGCCTACCTCGGCGACCACCTGTCCTATGCGCAGGACTCGGCGGCGACCGAGGCCTACCTGGGGACGGCCAGGTTCCGGGAGTCGGTCCGCCGCCACGCCAGGATGCTCGACTACGCACTGCACGAGGGCGCCGCGGCGCGGACCTGGCTCGCGGTGACCGGCGACGGCGTGACGACGCTCGGCACCGGCCTCGAGGTGTCGACGCCCGGCGGCGAGAGCGTCTTCCACACGCTGCACCCGGTGACGGTCCGCCGCTCCCGCAACGCCGTCGAGGTGTACACCGGCGGCGCCGAGCGGGCCGAGCTGGCGGCGGGGGCCACCACCGCCCGGCTCGTCGGCGCGCGGGACGACCTCGCGCTGCGGGCGGGCGACGTGCTCGTGTTCGAGGACGCGGGTGCCGCACGCACCTGTGTCGTCCGGCTGACCGAGGACCCGTTCGCGCTCGACGATCCCGACTCGGTCGTGGTCACCTGGCACGCGCAGGACGCCCCACGCACGCCGATGAGGCTGTGGCGGGTCCCCACCGCCTCGGGTGGGGTCGCGGCCACGACGGTCGTACGCGGCAACGTGGTGCTCGCCGAGCACGGCAGGCTGGTGGCCGGGGAACCCGTCGTCCCGCCGACGGTGCCCGCCACGGGGCGCTACCGCCCCCGGCTGGCCCGGCCGGGACTCGCCCACGCCGTGCCCTACGACCACGCCGACGCCGTGGACAGGCCCGCGTCGGACGCGCTCGTCGTCGACCCGGCGCTCGCCGTCCCCGCCATGGTCGAGCTGGACGACGAGGTGAGCACGTGGCAGGTGCGTGCCGACCTCGTCGCCAGCGGCCGGTCCGCCGCCGACTACGTCGTCGAGAGGGCAGAGGACGGCACCGCGCGGCTCCGCTTCGGCGACGGCCACGACGGGCGCGCACCCGTGCCCGGCACGGTGCTTCGGGCGTCCTACCGCATCGGCGGCGGCCCGGCGGGCAACGTGGGCGCCGGGGCGCTCACCGAGCTGGTGGCGCCGGTAGCGGGGGTGCGGGTGCGCAACTGCGTCCCGGCCGTCGGCGGGGTGGCGGCCCAGCCGATCGAACAGGCCAGGCTGCTCGCGCCGCACGGCTCGCGCGTCCTGGCGAGGGCCGTGACCGAGGCCGACCACTCGGAGATCGCGATGCGCCACCCCTCGGTGGCGCGTGCGTGGTCGGTCCGCCGGTGGACGGGCTCCTGGCACACGGTGACGACGGTGGTCGACCCGCCCGAGGGCGTCGTGCCCGACACGGCGCAGATCGCCGAGTTCATCGGCAGGCACACCATGGCGGGCGAGGACGTGCGGGTGGTCGCCGCCGTCGCCGTGCCGCTCGACATCCGGCTGACCGTGCGGATCCGGCCCGGCGCCGCACCCGCCGAGGTGCTGGCGGGCCTTCGCGACGCGTTCACCGCCGGTACCAGGCGCGACGGCCGTCCCGGGTTCTTCCACCCGGACGCGTTCTCCTTCGCCGACCCCGTCCACCTGAGCCGGGTGGTCGCCGCGGCGACGGCCGTGCCCGGCGTGTGGTGGGTCGACACCAGCGACGACCCGGTCGTCGGCAACAGGTTCCACCGGTGGGGCACGCGGGCCGAGGGTGAGCTGGCCGTGGGCACCATCGTCATCGGCGAGCACGAGGTCGTCTCCTGCGTGAGCGACCCGGACCGGCCGGAGCTGGGCGCGATCGACTTCGTGCTGGGGGAGGCCCGGTGACGCGGACCGTGCGGGCGGGCACGAGGGACGAGGTCGTCCGCCGGTGCCTCGACGCGCTGCGGACGGGCCTGCCGGAGCTGGCGGTGGACAACCCGGACGACCCGGCGGTCGCTCTCGTCGGCGCCTGGGCCTCCGTCGTCGACATGCTCGACTTCTACCGCGACCGGATCGCGGAGGAGGGCTACGTCGCGACCGCGGTCGAGGACCGGTCGGCGCTGGAGCTGGGCCGTGCGGTCGGGGCCGGGCCGACACCACCGGTCGGCGCGTCCGTGCTGCTGTCGTTCACGGCGGAGCAGGTGCCCGAGGTGGTCGTCGCGGCAGGTACCGCCGTGCACAGCATCCCCGGACAGGGCGAGACCACGCAGGTCTTCGAGACGGAGACCGGGCTGCGTGTCCTGCCGGAGCGGAACTCGGTGCCGCTGCGGCAACGGCGGGCCCAGCGGCCGAGCGGGCCGACGAAGGTGCTGCGGGTGTTGGAGACCACGCCGCGCGTCGGCGACCAGGTCCTCGTCCGCGTCGGCGGGACGGCCCACCCGCGTGTCCTCACCGCTGTCCACACAGGACAGCCGGAACCGGGTGTGACCACCGTCGAATGGGCCGACGCCGTCGACATTCCTGCCGGGGCGGGCGTCGAGGCGCACGTCTTCCGCGTCCGCACGGCCTTCTTCGGGCACAACGCCCCCGACTGGCGGGCGATGCCCGCCGACGTCAGAGCGGGTTACGGCGCCGACGCCGGGGACTGGCCGGGACTCGACGTCGTGGCGCCCGACCGTCCGATCGTCGGCCAGACGACCCTGGAGCTGGCGGGCGACCACCCGTCGGTCGGCGTCGGCTCGTGGCTGCTGCTCCGCGTGCCGGACAAGACGGACGTCCTGCGGAAGGTGCTGGACGTGCGCACGAGCGCCGCCGCGAACTTCGCCGTCGCCGGACCGACCACCCTGGTGGCGATCGAGGGCGGCTCCCTGCCCGCGGGGTTCGACCGCCGGTCGACGACGGTCCTCGCCGGGAGCGAACCGCTCACGCTCGCGGACGAACCCGACACCGACGAGGTCACCGGACCGGCGCTGGACCTCGCGGAGCCGGTCGAGTTCGCGCCGGGGGCGCCCGTGATCGTCGTCGGCAGCGACACCGACGGCACGCTCCTCGCCCAGGCCGCGACCGTCGCCACCACGGTCGCCACCCCGACGGGGTCGGCGCTGGTGCTGACCGCGCCGCTGCCCGTCGGGATCGTCCTGGCGAGCGGGGTCGTGCTCGGCAACGTGGTCGCGGCGACCGCGGGCGAGACCGTGGCCGAGGTGCTCGGCGACGGCGACGGATCCGCCGCTCACCAACGGTTCCCGGTTCGGCAGGCGGCGATCGGGCACGTGCCGGCCGCCACCGGCCGCCGCTCGACCCTCGACGTGCGGGTGGACGACGTGTCCTGGGCGCAGGTGCCGGAGATGCTGTCCGCGGGCCCCGCCGACCGGGTGTTCGGCGTGCGGGAAGAGGACGACGGGACCGCCGTGGTGTGTTTCGGCGACGGCGTCCACGGCGCCCGGCTGACGACGGGGACCGGGAACGTCGTGGCGGTCTACCGGACGGCGGCGGGCCGTGCCTCGAACGTCGGGGCGGGCACGCTGCGGCTGCTGCCGATCAGCCCGCTCGGCGTCACCGGGGTGGACAACCCGCTGCCCGCCACCGGGGGCGCCGACCGACGGCCCGTGGACCTCGCGCGGATCCCCGCCGCCGCGGGCCTGCTGGACCGGGTCGTGTCGCCCGCGGACCACCTGGCCTTCGCGCTCGCGTTCCCCGGGGTGCACACGGCCGCGCTGACCGTGTTCTCCCGAGGCACCCGCCCGGTGGTGCACCTCGACGTCGTGCCAGAGGGCGGAGCCGTCGTGGACGACCTGCGGGACGCGCTCCGGGAGGTCCGTGCGCCGGAGGGCGACCTGGACGTCCAGGGGTGCCGGGAGGTGGAGTTCGACGTGGCACTGGATGTCGTGCCCGCGACACCCGGCGACACCCGTGCCACGGCCGAGGTGTCCGCCGCGGTACTGGCCGCGTTCGGCGCCGGGAGCCGTGGGATCGCGGAACCGGTGGCGCTCTCGCGGATCGTCGCCGTCGCACAGCAGGTGCCGGGTGTCGTCGCGGTCCGTCCCACGGCACTGCACCGGCGCGGTGACCCGGCGTCGCTCGCGCAGGTGCTCGACGCGGAGCCCGCCGTGCTCGATCCGTACCGCGTGGTCCCGGCACAGCTGCTCGTGGTCCACGAGGCAGTGGTGCGGGAGGCGACCCGATGACGACCGACAACCCGATGTACGACCTGCTCCCGCAGTACGTCCGGACCCGTGACGCGGAGCTGGGCCACCCGCTGCGCTCGCTGCTCGCGCCCATGGCGGACGAGTACCGGCGGGTCCGCGAGGACGTCGACCGCCTCTACGGCGACTGGTTCGTGGAGACGTGCCGGGCCGAGGTGCTCCCGCTGCTGCTGGACCTGACCGGCGGCCGGACCGCCACGGGCACGCCGTCGAGGGCGCAGGTCGCGAACAGCGTGCGCACCGGCAGGATCAAGGGCACGGCGGACGGCCTCCGCGCGATGGCCACCGACGTCACCGGGTGGCCCGCCGACGTGGTCGAGTACTTCGCACGCCTGCGCGTCACCCAGCACGTCGACAACGTCCGGCCCGGCAACCTCGCGACGGCGGACCTGCGGAACACGGCCGCACTGACCCGCCTGGGCACCACGCACGACGAGGTGGCGCGCAGTGCCGACGTCCGGGCCATGACCGGCGGCGTGGGCCGTCACAACGTGCCGAACATCGCGGTGCACCTGTGGCGGCTGGACAGCTACCCGTACCGGGGCGTGCACGCCCGCGCGGTGGACGCCGCCCAGGGCCGGTGGACGTTCGACCCCGCGGGCCGCGACATGCCGCTGTTCACCCCGGCGGCGCGCCCGCTCACCCGCCTGGACCTCGACGCGGCACTCGCGGCCGGTGACACGCCGACGATGCCGTCGGTGGTGGTCGACGGCAGCCCGGCGACGGTGTACGTGGCCGACCTGAGCACGTGGGACCGGCCCTGGCTCGGCCGGGTGGCCGTGGACCCGGAGCTGGGCCGCCTCACGGTCGCGCGCGGCGGCGTGCCTCGGTCCGTCGAGGTCTCCTACCACGCGGGTGCCGCCGGTGACGTCGGCGCGCACTCCTACGACCGCGCCCGGACCCTCGCCGCCGCCCTCGCCGCCGCGGCCGTCCCGGGGCCGTCCACGGCGGACTGGCAGGCGGTGGTGCGGTACGGCACCGGTCCGTACCCGAGCCTCGCGGCCGCCGCGGCCGCGTGGCACGCGTTGCCCGCGGCCCCGGGCCGCCTCGGGGTGATCGTCGTCGCCGACAGCGCCACCTACCGGGGGGACGTCGAACTGCGGCTGCGACCGGGTGAGCGGCTGCTCGTCGTCGCCGGGGCGGTGACCTCGACCGGCGTGGTGGTCCCCGTCGGGGTCCGTCCCCATCTGGTGGGCGGCCTCCACGTCCTGGCCCAGGCGGTCCGCGCGCCGGTGCCGACCGGTCTGGTCCTCGACGGGCTCTCGGTCGAGGGCGACGTCCTGACCGGAGACGGCCTCGACACGCTGGTGGTGTCCAACTGCACGGTGCTGGGCGGCCTTGGCGGGGACACGACCGCGCGGTGCACCTCCTGGCTGCTGAGGTCGGTCGTCGAGAGCGTCGGACTGCCCGGTCAGCGGGTCGTGGCACGCGACAGCGCCGTGTACGGGCGGGCCGTGGCGGCCGACGACCTCGAGCTGGTCGCGTGCACGGTGCTCGGTGACGTGGCCGCGCGAAGGTTCTCCGCCCTGGACTCGATCCTGACCGGCACCCTGACCGCAGGGGAAGTCCCGCGGGTCCGGCACAGCCACCTCCGGTCGGACACCGGGGAGCCGGTGTTCGACTCGGTCGACCCGGCGCATCCGGCGTTCTGCCGCCTGGCGCCAGGGTGCCCGCCGGAGGTCACGACGGGTGCGGGCGACAACGGCGAGCTGGGCGTCCACAACCACCTCGGCCACGGCGGGCGGCTGGCCGAGCTGGCGTTCCAGCTCGACGGGCACCTGCGGCCGGGAACGGTCGCGGGAACGTGCTTCGCCACCTGATCCGGTGTGGCACAGACATGGCGAAAGGCATTGCATGAAGGGCGATTTCACCCGCCGGACGTTCCGCAGGACCGACCGGTACCGCGGGGTGTTGCTGCAGCAGGGCAGGGTGGCGCTCGACGCCGACTGGAACGAGCAGCACGAGATCCAGCGCTACCACGACGAGACGACCGCGCGTGACGCGATCGGCGCCCACGGCGCCCCGGTCGGCGCGGCCGGGTTCCAGGTCACCGACCGCGACGGCGAGGAGCCGCGCGAGTGCACCTGGGACCGGCTGACCGTCTCGAACGGCCGCTACTACGTGGACGGCATCCTGTGCGAGAACGACCTGCCGTTGCTGATCTCGGCGCAGCCCGACCTGCCCGGCGTGCCGGAACCACTGGAGGACGGCCGGTACGTGGTCTACCTCGACGTGTGGTCGGAGCACGTCACCGCCCTGGAGGACCCGCGCCTGCTGGAGGTCGCCCTCGGCGGGGCCGACACGGCCACCCGCGCACGCACGGTGTGGCAGGTGCGGGTCGACAAGCTCGCCGACCACCACGCCGTGGCGGAGGACGTCGCGCCACCGTGGACCCCCGCGCACACCGGAGACCCGCGCCGCCTGCGGGCCAGGGCCGTCGCCGACCCGGACCTGCCCGCCGCGCTGGTGCCGCCGTCGGCCGGCTACCGGGGGCTGCGCAACCAGCTCTACCGGGTGGAGATCCACGACGGGGGTGACCGGCCGACGTTCGTGTGGTCACGGGACAACGGGTCGGTCACCGCACTGGTCGCCGAGCTGGCCTCGGACACCGAGGGCGACCACCTCCAGGTCCGGATCGACGCGCCGCCGAGGGACGCGGTGTCGGGGTTCCCACCGGGCTGCTGGGTCGAGCTGGTCGACCAGGCGAGGACGCGGCGTGGCGAACCGGGGTTCCTCGGCCGGGTGTCGGTCTCCTCGGACGTGGACCTCACGGTCGGCGAGTGGGCCGGACCGACGCCGGAGCCGCTCGACCTGGTGAAGCCCGTGGTCCTGCGCCGCTGGGACAGCGAGGGCGCGTTGCCCGTCGAGGACGGGTGGGTCGACATCGAGGACGGGCTCTCGGTGCAGTTCTCGACGAGCGGGTTCGCCAAGTGCGGGGACCACTGGCTCGTCCCGGCCCGCACCGTGCTGACCGGCGGTGGCGCGGGTGGCGGCGTGGAGTGGCCGACGGACGACCGCGGGCCGTCGTACCTGCCGCCGGACGGCATCGTCCACGACTACGCCGCGATCGCGCTGCTGGACCTGCGCGACCGGCTGTGGACGCGGATGGCCGACTGCCGTGCCACCTTCGCGCCGCTCGCCCAGGCCAGGGCCGATCCCGCGAGCCACGTCGCCCCGGGCCTGCACGTGGAACGGGTCGGGCTGGCGCGGAGCCGGAGCAGGTTGGAGAACGACCGGCGGATCACGCAGGTGGAGCTGATGGCCGGCCTGACCGTCGAGTTCGACGGCACCCCGGTCCCGCTCGGCGGTCCCGGCCGATCACCGCTGACCGTGACGCTCGACCTGCCGCACTTCGAGTCCGACGTCATCCACGGCGGGGACATCAGGCTGGTGCTCGGCACCCGGCCGCTCGTGCTGGACGGGATCGTGACAGTCGAACGAACCCAGCTGTTGTGGCGTCCCACCGACGTGGTCCACGACAACATGGCGAACCTGGTCAGCGACCTCCACGAACGCGGCGTCGAGCAGCTGCTGTGCACGCTGCGGATCGACGGGAGGTCCGTCGTGGACAGCGACCACCCCTACCGGATGCTCAACGGCCTCGCGATCCACGGTGCGCGCGCCGACGGCACGGTCGAGCAGCTCCTGCCCACCGTCGACGACGTGCGCGGCGCCGACTTCAGCACCTGGTTCTGGCTCGACATGGAGCCGCAGTCCGGCGCGTTCGGCACCGCGAGGTTCGGCGCCAACACCTTCGGCAATGATTGAGGAGAGACCCTAGATGTCGTTGGAAGACAGGCGCGATGGTGAGCTGATCCGCGCGCTGGACTGGAACGAGCTCCTCACGGCGGTCCGGGAGCTGCAGACGAGCAACACGCAGCTGCGCGCAGAGGTCGACCAGCTGCGCGCCACCAAGCTCGGTCTCGCCGACGGCGGCACCGTCACCGGCCCGCTGGGGGCGAACGTGCTGACGGCGGCGGCGCTGCGCAGCCCCACGCTCGGGGCGGAGCTCGTCAAGCCCACGGGCAACAAATGGGAGCACTCGACGGACAGGGCCACCTGGACGACGCTGGTCACCAAGGAGGTCGTGGTGTCCCGCACGACGATGTTCCTGCTGATCGGCCACGGGTCGGGCAAGGCCGAGGACGGCACGCACCCGCTGGAGGTCGGCATCTTCAAGGGCTCGCAGTGGCAGGGCACCGACGGGGTCAGCGGGGCGTCCGACGTGGCATGGGGCATGGGGCACTCGCAACCCAGCACGGACTCGCTGCGCCACACCAGCCAGATCGTCGCGATGGCGCTGTGCACGGTCGGCCCGGGAGGAGCGACGTTCAACCTGAACTACCGGGCAAGGGGCGGCCAGAAGTCGGTCACGATCTACGGCCCGAGCCTCTGGGTCATCCGCCTCGGTGACCCCACGCCCTAGCGCTGTCCCGCCACCCGCCGCCGCACGTCCTCGTCGGCGAGGACGGCGGCCGCGACGGCGGCCCGCAGGCCTGCCGTCGAACCGCCGAGCAGTGCGGTTATCTCGGCGGCGGGCAGCTCGACGACGAGGGTGTCGATGTGGACGGTCAGGTCGTCCATCCGCTGACCTCCGCGCCGGTCATCTGGCGTTCGAGCTTCGCGTACTCGGCCCTGGCGGCCTCCAGGACGTGCGTCATGGTCACGGCCTCGCCCGCCTCGGCGGCGAGGTAGGCGGCGAACAGGGCCGTGTCGCGGATGGACGCACCCGTGATCGTCAGCTGCGCCAGCATGTCGTGGTCGAGGTCGCGGGTGGGCGTCGCGGCCGGGAACGCCGTGCGCCAGATGGCCGCCCGCGACCGCGCGTCGGGGAAGGGGAAGTCCACCACGAACCGGAGCCGCCGCTGGAAGGCCGGGTCCAGGCTGTCCTTCAGGTTCGTGGTGAGGATCGCCAGGCCGCGGTAGGTCTCCACGCGCTGCAGCAGGTAGCCGACCTCGAGGTTGGCGTACCGGTCGCGGCTGTCGGTGACCTCGCCGCGCTTGCCGAACAACGCGTCCGCCTCGTCGAAGAGCAGGACCGCGCCGCCTGCGTCCGCCGCGTCGAACACCCGGCTGAGGTTCTTCTCCGTCTCCCCGACGTACTTGCTGACCACCCGGCTCAGGTCCACGCGGTAGAGGTCCAGGCGCAGCTCACCGGCGACCACCTCGGCCGCGAGCGTCTTGCCGGTGCCACTGGGACCGGCGAAGAGCGCCGCCGTGCCGAGCCCTCGACCGCCCCTGGCGGCGAACCCCCACCTGTCCAGGACGAGGTGCCGGTGGCGGACGTGCGCGACCAGCTGACGCAGCCGCGTGAGCTGGTGTGCGGGCAGCACGATGTCGGCCAAGCGGGCGTCGCCGGCCACGCGCTGGGCGACCGCGTCGATGCCGGGTCGCGCGTGGTTCTGGCACCCACGCCACAGGCCGTCCACCGTGACCGGTCCCGCCGCCCTCGTCTCCGACACCACGGCCCGCACGGTGTCCGCGTCGAGGTCGAACTGCGCCGCCAGCCTGGTCACCTCGGCCTCGGGGACCTGGTCCGCCACCGCACGCCACAGCAGGACCCGTTCGTCCACGGTGGCCGCCGGGACGCTGATCCCGGGCAGTGCCGGCCCGGGCGGCGGCCTCTGCGTGACGACCGCGACGGGGGCGGTCAGCCTGCCTGCGAGCCGGACGGCCGCGAGGTGCGCGGCGTCGCCCGCCTCGACGAGGTCGATGATCCACGCCGTCGGTGTCAGCGTGCTCTCGCGTTCGCACAACGCGGCCAGCTCGTCGCGCTGACGCACGCCCTCCGGCAGGTCCGAACCGTCGAGGACCACCGGTCGCAGCCCCGACCGGGCACTCGCCGTCGCCGCGACGGCCACCAGCTCGGCCCGGTGGCGGCCGAGCACCGCGACGTGGGGTGTCGACGGGTCGGCCCACTGCCGCGCGAGCGCGTCCACGGCGGGGTGGTCGGTGGTCGCGGAGGGAGGAGACGACGCGAGGGGCGCGATCGCGGGGTCCAGGTAGTCGAGGCCGACCAGGGCGTGCAGGACCCGTTCCTCGATCCGTAGCGCGCCGGCGGTCGGCGACTCCGGGTGGGACAGGGTCACCAGGCGGCACGCGCGCAGGGGAGCCGAGGGGGAGACGGCACCCCAGTGCGGGTTGTCCAGAGTGGACAGTGCGAGGCCGAAGCTCGCCCACGTGCGGCCGGGTTCACCGTGTGCCTTCGCGCAGGCCCGCGCGAAGTCGGTGTCCAGCTCCACCCCCGCGCACAGCAGGAGCACGTCGCGCTCGAAGTCGGTCAGGCCGAAGCCGTCACGCAGTGCGTCGAGCGCGGGTGGCTCGGGGAGCGTCCACGCCTTGCCGGGCAACGGTTCCGCGCGGTCGGGGTCGAGGCGCCGGGTGAGCGTGTCGAGGGCCGCGGCGAGGTGCTGGTGGTTCGCCGCCGACCACTCGGCGGACCGGGTCACCTCCCGCCCTCGGTCGACGGGTCGGCCGTGATGTGGACCTTCTTCGGTTTCTTCGCCGGGGTGTGGGCGGGGTCCTCGTCGGTGACGAACACCGTGGTCGCCTGGTAGGCGACCGACAGCCGGTAGGCGGAGTGGAACAGTGCCGACCAGAGCTTCGTGGCCGCCTCCTGGTCCAGCGGGAGCATGGACAGCCGGACGGCGTCCGGTGCGGCGGCCGGGTCGTGGTGCTGTTCCCACGCGTCGGGGTTGACCAGGACCGCGCGCGCCGCCACGTCCGCGACCAGCTCGCGGTCCAGCACCGGGTGACGGGCCAGCGTCGCGACCGTCGTACCGAGGAGCCGCTGCGGTTCCAGCGTGGACTCGTCACCGTAGAAGGTGAGCAGGTAGTCCAGTTCGAGACACTGGGTCGCCGGGGCCACCATGCGCGCGCCGGACCGCCTGGTGGGCAGCATGTCCAGCCCCGGCGCGCCCCGGGGCGCGGCGCGGTAGAGGAAGACGTTCACGCCGCTGGCCTGGGCGTCCACAGTGGTCAGTGAGGACGGCCGCATCGTCGTGACCTGGGCACTGCCGACGCCGCCGGGACCCGCGGTGGACAGTGCGTCGCCGAGGACGCGCCTGAGCGTTTCGGTGACCATCGCCACCGCCAGATGGCCGTTCATCTTCCCTCGCGTGTGGACAGGTAGTCGCCGAGTGACATCGACCGGGTGGGTGCGCGCCTCGTCCGAGGGGGCGCGGGTGACGCCGCCGTCGCGGCGGGCCGGACCACGACGGTCCCGATGGTGACGGTGACGTTCGGCACCGCCTCCCTGCCTGGACCCGACCCGCCGAGGACGCCGTCACGGGCCGAACCGACTCGCCCCGCCTCGACGGCGGTGGGAGCCGGGGGTTCCGGTGAGGAGGACCTCGGGGAGCCGGACAGCGAGGCGACCCGCTCGGGCTGGGCGTGGATGGCGGACCCGGTGTGACCGGCCCCGTCGTGGGTTGCGGATCCGTTGTGGGTTGCGGGCTCCACGCGCGTTGCGGACCCGGCATGGTTGGCCTGGTTTGCGGATCCGGCCTGGTTGGCGGCCTTCACGTGGTTTGCGGATCCGGCGTGGGTTGCGGGCCTCGCGTGGTGTGCGGATCCGGCGTGGTTGGCGGCCCCGGAACGGGTTGCGGGCACTGCGCGCGTTGCGGACCGGGGCTGGTCGGCGAACCCGGTGTCGGTGGCGGGGCCAGGGTGGGTTGCGGGGCTGCCGTGGGCGGCAGGCCTGGCACGGGTCGTTGCGCCGTCATGGGTTGCAGGCCTGGTGTCGGGTGTGGAGCTGGCGTGGGTTGCCGGGTCGGGGTGGTCCGCTGACCCGGCATGGGTCGCCGAACTGTCGTGGGTCGCGGATCTCCTGTGGGGAACGGGATCGGGGTGGAGGGCAGGCTCCGTGCGAGGGCCGCCAACGGCGAGCGGGTCGGTGGCAGGCTCGGGTCGTGGTGATGCGGAGGGGTCCACGGTCGGAGCGCCGCCCGTCCCCTGCGGCCGAGGAATGCCGCCACCCGGCCATTCCACCTCGCCACCCGCGGGCGCGTGGTGGCGCAGCGGCTGCGAAAGACCCAACGTCCGCATGACGAGGTGGTCCAGGAAGTCCGTCATCCGGCAGCCATCCGCAGATACGTGGCCCGCCTCCGTGGCCCCAGCGCCAGCACCTCGTCCTCGGTCCACCCGTAGGCGGACGCCAGCAGGTGGACCTGCGCCAGCAGCTCGACCGCATGCCGCTCGAACTCGGCCCACAGCAACACCGAGACGTCCAGATCCGCCCTGGTCACGGTCCCGCACTCCGGGCACGTCGCCGCGATCGTGACGGCACTCGCGGGCGCCGCGACCTCCATCGCCTCGGCCCACCGCTCGTCCCCCGCGCCGGGAACGCGAGCATATCGCGCCAACAGGAACGAACGCGCCTCCTCCGGCGACATCCCGCGAACCAGACGCAGGTCCTCGCTGGTGGGCAACGCGAAGGGCACGCCGTCCACCGCAGGCGGCGGGTCGGGCAACGCGGCCAGGTCGACCGGGATGTCGAGTGGGTCACCACACCCGTCGCAGGTCAGTTCCCCCACCAGAAGGGACCTCCCCGACAGGGCCCGCAACGCCGAGGTGAGGACGGCGTCGCGGCGGGCGACGTCGATCCTCGCCGCCTCGTCGGCCGGGACGCCACCGAGTGCGGCGAGCATGGTCACCGCCCGGTCGAGCGCGTCCTGCCCGCCGCCTTCCTCCCACGCCGCGAGCAGGTCCGTGGCCAGCAAGGTCAGCCCGGGTAGCTGGGTTCGGTGGGCTCGACTACCGCCAGGTCGCGTTCCCAGCCCTCGTTCTCCAGCTTGATGTGCTGGATCGCGACGGCGTTCGCGTTGGCGTCCAGCTCGGGAAGTGCCTGGTACTCCGACACCCAGCAGCGGTAGACCTTGTAGGCGATGGCCAGCTGCCCCGCCTCGTTGTAGACCTCCAGCACCAGGTCCTTGCGGAAGTCGGCGAGCGAGAGCTGCGACCCCAGACCGTTGCCGTACTGGTGTGCCTGGTTGGCCCACTGCTCGAACGCGAGGTCGTGCGTCACACCGCGTTCCAGCGTGATCGCGTTGTACTCGGTGCGGCCGGGGGACTTCCGGCTGCTGCTCGGGTCGCCGCCGTCCCGGTGCGACACGACCTCGGTCGTCCTGCTCAGCGCCCCGACCTTGCTGATCCCGGCGACATACCTGCCGTCCCAGCGAACCCGGAACTTGAAGTTCTTGTACGGGTCGCGCCGGTGGGCGTTGACGGTGTACTCGGCCATGGTGCGTGTCCTCCCTGGATCAGGCCTGTGCCGCGGTCGTCTGCTGGATCTGCAGGACCACGAACTCCGCGGGCCGCACGGGGGCGAACCCGACCAACACGTTGACCCGGCCCGCGAGGACGTCCTCCGGTGTCGTCGTGTCCTTGTCGCACCTGACGAAGTACGCCTCGGCAGGTGTCGTGCCCTGGAACGCGCCCTGCCGGAACAGGCCCTGCATGAACGACCCGACCGCCAACCGCAGCTGTGACCAGAGCGGCTCGTCGTTCGGCTCGAACACCGCCCACTTGGTGCCACGCCACAGCGACGACTCGATGTGGAGCGCGAGCCTGCGCACCGGGAGGTACTTGTACTCGTCGCCGAGCTGGTCGGAGCCGCGCATGGTCCGCGCGCCCCACACCACCGGCCCGATGCCGGGGAAGGTGCGCAAGCAGTTCACGCCGATGGCGTTGAGGCGCCCGTTCTCCGCGTCGGTCAGCGAGACGGCGAGGTCGGCCCCGCCGGCGATCGACGCGTCGACACCGGCCGGTGCCTTCCACACGCCACGGGTCGCGTCGGTACGCGCGATCACACCGGCCACGGCGCCGCAGGAGGCGAACTCGGCGGTCCGACCGTCGGCGGTGGGATCACGCTGCACCAGCCCGGGGTAGAAGACCGCGGCGTTGCGGGCCGCCTCCCCGTTCAGCTCGGTCGCCGCCACCGCGGCAGGCACATCGGCGGGCAGCACACCACGGGGGAGGTCGACGATCAGCACGGCACGCTTGGTCACGCACAGCTGCGAGGCGACACCCAGCACCGTCGGGTCGACGCCCTCCGCCGGGTCGGTCGGCGGCACGCACAGCAGGGTGAACGGGTCGGCGTGCTCGAGTGCCCAGATGCCGCGCTGCGCGTCGGCGAACCCTTCGCCGTTGTAGTCGTCGCCGTCCAGCGCTGCGTCCGCGGTCGCCTCGTCGACCACGTAGCCCGTGTCCTCGCCCGTGACTAGCGGCCTGCCGATCGCGGCGGTGCCTGTCGGCGGCACGACCCGCAGGAACGTGGACTCCGCGGCGAGGACGTCGACCACGAACCGCGGCCCCGGCGTCGTGGTGAGGTTGCGGAACACCTCCTGCCGCGACGTCGCGGGGTCGGTCACGGAGAGGTTGAACCGTGTCGTGGACGAGGTGTCGGCGACATCGTGGTCGACGTCGATCCGCAGCGTGTTGGCCCACGGCCCCGGATTGGCCGCCCGCAGGTCGAGGCGGGCCGCGCCCTCCTCCACACCTGCCTGCCGGAACCCGGCCGTTTCCGCGCTGGCGGAGACCACCCGCACGACGACGGCCTGCCCGCCGCCGTTGGCGAAGTAGTCACGCACGGCGAAACCGACCGGCGTGCCGAGGCCGCCGAACGTGCGCTCGTAGCCCGCGTAGCTGTCGACTGTGACGGCCCGGTCGACCGGGCCCCGCGTCGTGGGACCGACGAACGCGGTCACCGAGGTCGCGACGCCGGTGATCGACCGGGTGCCGGAGGGCACCTCCGCGACGTACACGCCGGGGTACGAGGTGTTCACGACGGCCATGACGCTCTTTTCGGTTTCGGGCCCGCAAGCCGACGACACGGGTGCTGAACCCGTTGGCCGATCGGCACGGTAGCGAGCCCGCGTCTCCACCGGATCACCACCGCATCTCACGGCGCCGTCTCCCCGATGACCACCCGGGTGGGCCACGCCGTACTGTCGGCCTCCCAGCAGGTCGCTGGACCAACAGAAGACGGGGGGACCATTGCCACCCAGAACGTCCGCCGCCCCGCAGAAACCGGCCGGCCACGGGATGTTGACCCTGTTCGGCGGCTTCCAGCTGCAGGTCGACGGCGCGGTCGTCAAGCTCGCGGTCGGCGCGCAACGACTCGTCGCGTTCCTCGCCGTCGGCGGCCCCTCCCTGCGGACCCGCATCGCGTCCGCGCTGTGGGGTGACGGCCCGGAACACCGGGCACAGGCGCGGCTTCGCACGACGATCTGGCGGGTGAACAACCTGGTGCCGGGACTGGTCACGAGCCGCCAGGGTCTGTTGGTGGTGGCGGACTTCGTCGACTCCGACGTGCGGCGGTTCGCTGCCGAGGCCAGGGCACAGCTCAGCGGCGGTGCGGAACCGAGCACCGCGACCCTCGAACTGGGGGCAGGCGAACTGCTGCCCGGCTGGGAGGACGACTGGGTGCGGTTCGAACGCGACCGCTTCAAGCAGCTGCAGCTGCACATGATGGAGGCGATCGCGGCGTTCCTGCGGGCACGCGGCGACTACGGGATAGCCCTGGACATCGCCCTGCACGCGGTACGGGCCGACCCGCTGCGGGAGAGCGCCCGCCGGGCCGTGATCGACGTGCACCTCGCCGAGGGCAACCACGTCGAGGCACTGCGCGAGTACCGGCGTTTCCACAACGAGCTGCTGTCCCAGATCGGGGTGCGCCCGTCGCGGTCGCTCTCGCAGCTCGTGTTCGCGCCGACGGCCTGACCGCGCACCGAAAGGACCAGCGGTGACCGAGAAGACACCGGGGCGCGGCAAAGCCGGTCGCTCGACGTGGCAACCCCCGTCCACGCCGGGGCTGTCCGATCTCACGAAGCGGACGTACACGCGGGGCAGCTACACGTTCAGAACGGTCCCGATCACCGGAACCCTGTCGAAGATCACGGTCTTCGGCGAGGCCGCGCTGGAGGCGGCACCCGAGGACCAGAAGCGGATGCTCGACTATCTCCTGACCGGCGCCGAGCAGGTCGAGGACTACGCCATGGGCGTCTGTTACGACGTCGTGGCGTTCATCCTGGCGCTCGACGGACGGCTCGAAGTATCGACGCTGCGTGCCAGGAACGGCCAGAACTGGTTGTCGTACTTCGACTTCGACAGCGGCACGCGGTGGCGTGGGGAGCCGATCCCGAGGGCGAGCGCGGTCGGGTTCAAGCGGATCCGAGAGGGTCACACCGAGTACTTCCACGCGGCGGTGGCCGTCGGCGGCACCATGGTGCGGGGCGTGAACGCGACAGGCATCACCTTCGGGTGGCCCGACGAGGCCGACCTGAACGAGCGGGTCGGGCCGGACAACCCGGAAATCCAGGTGTGGTACCTGCCGTCGAGCTGATCAGGTGAACCAGGGGTTCACGCCGGTGGCAGCAGGTTCAGCAACACGCCGGTGAGCAGGACCACGTAGGACAGCATCGTGACGGCGGCGGTGGCGAGGAGGGTGCTCGCGACCGGCTGGCGGACGCACTGGTAGGCGATCAGCCCCGGCACGACGAAACCCAGTGTCCGCACGGGAAACGGCATCGGCTGCCGGTGTGACAGGAACAGGAACACGGTCAACTGCAGGAAGACGCCGAGCAGCAGCACGGCGGCGAAGAGCCGCTTGCCGTAGAGGATCACCAGCCGCTGCAGCAGCCGCGCGCCGAGGTAGGTCGCGACGGTGACGCCCGCGATGATCCACAGCTTGCGCGGGTCGGTGACGAGGGCCAGGCCGAGCCATCCCGGGGTGACCATCCCGCCTGGCGAGAGGTTCGACACCAGGTAGCAGACGAGCGAGAACACCACCCCGATCGCGATGCCGAGCACGGCGACCTCGGCACTCAGCACGGCTCGTCGCTCCTTTCCAGGTGCCGCAACAGTTTCTCGCCCTGGCCGTGGATGTTGCCGATGGCCACCAGTGACGCGTGCTCGTCGATCTCGTCGACGATGGTCGAGAGGATCTGCTCGACCGGCCGGTTCGCGCCACCGAGGTCGAACACCTGGCCACGCCAACCGGACGGGACCTTGGCCAGCGCCGACCTCGTGGGGTGGCCGATCGTGAACAGCTTGTCCGCGTTGAGGTCCGGCACGATCTCGCCCATCTGGCCGTTGCGTTCGATGCGGTCCGGTCTGCAGTTGACGAGCACGGCGACGGGCGGCCCGATCTGCCTGCGCGCCATGAGGTCCCGCACGTTCATCACGGTCGAGCGGGGGTCGTTGGCGGCGAACAGGTTCGCGAAACGCAGCGACGCGCTCCCGAACCGGTACGGGACGACGGTGAGCACGCCGGGGTCCGGCGGCGCCTGCCACATGCCCCGGAGCGCGGGCCCCCGGGGAATGCCGAGCCTGCGCGCGACCTCCAGGGACACGGCGACGTTCTCCCGGACGCTGTGGTGGTGGAACCCGGCCATCTCCTCGTCGGTGACGTCGTCCGCGTCGACCACGACCAGCTCGCAGGACCGCCGCCGCGCCTCCGCCACGAGGACCGGCAACAGGTCGCGTTCCGCGGTGACGCACGTCCCGCCGACCGGCATGGACCGCGCGAGCGACCTGGCCACGTCCGTGAGGGTCGGCCCCATCTCCCGGAGGTGGTCCTCGCGCACGTTGGTCAGCACACCGAGCGTGGACTGGACGAGCTTGGTCTGGTTGACCTCCTGCAGCGCGGGCGCGATGGCCATGCACTCCATGACGAGCACGTCCGGCCGGACGGCGACCGCCCGGCGGACGATCTCGACCTGCTCGACCACGTTGGCGATGCCGAACTTCCGGTACACCGGCTCCTCGGTCGCGTCAGGGTGGATGAACCTGGCCGCCGACCCGGTGGTCTTGGCGATGACGGTCAGCCCGCCCCCACGCAGTGCACCGGCGCACAGCCGCGTGACCGAGCTCTTGCCCCGGATGCCGTTGACCAGGATCCGGTTGGGAATGCCGTCGAGGTTGCGCTGGTGACGGCGTTGCTCGACGATCCCCGCGACCAGCAGCACACCGAGGGCGAGCCCGAGGACGGCGTAGAGGAAGGTCACCGGTCCCTCCTCGGCAGGTCGCGCCGGAGCCGTTCCAGGTCCCGTGCGATGAGGCCGAGGTGGTCGAACCGGCGGACGATCACCGGCTCGCCGGTCTCTCCCCTGGCGAGCCGGGCCTCGGCCTTCGCGAGGGCGGCCAGCGGGGCGATGACCAGCACGTGGAGCCAGCCGAAGACCACGACGGCGAGCGTGGCGACGAGCACGCCGAACAGCAGCAGCTCGTGCCTCTCCTCGCCGTGGGGCGGTTCCGGCCGGTCGGTGACCACGGTGAGACCGGGCTGCCCCTCGACCGGCGCCCAGGTGACGACCGCTGGCCGCCCCCCGACGTCACGCAGTGCGCTGCCTGGGCGGGCGGCCGGGAGTGGGACCGCGGTGGCGGTCATCGAACCGGTGTCGAGGTCCCGTCCGCCCGCGTCGAACAGGTGGGTGCCGCCGGACAGTGGTGCGGTCAACGTGTCCTGGGCCAGCTCGGCGACCAGCACGCCTGCCCGCGTGCCGCCGACGGGGACCGAGACGGACACGTGCGGGGCACGCACCAGCACGGCGGGTGCCGGGGTGATGTCGACGGCCGTGTCGACGGGGGCGCCTGCCCGCGCGCGAACCTCGCCGGTCGGCGAGAGGTAGGCCGCGCCACGGTAGCGGCTCCGGGTGGACACCAGCCGCGACAGCAGCCGGGCCGGTGTGCCGGCCGCCGGGAGCGCCTCGATGCCCGCGGCGACGGCGGCCAGGTCGGCGGTCCCGCCGTCGATGGCGCGCCGCACCTGGTTCGCGGCGAGTTCCGTGCGTGCCTGCTGGTCCGCCGTGACCCCGCGCGGGACCCCGTCGTCCGGTGTGGACAGTGCGGCGGCCGCGGCGGTGGCCGCGAGGCAGAGGAACAGGCCCGCGCCCACCGCCCACGTCACCACGGCCACCGAGAAGT
The DNA here is from genome assembly GCF_004364325.1 of Actinophytocola oryzae. GTDB lineage: Bacteria > Actinomycetota > Actinomycetes > Mycobacteriales > Pseudonocardiaceae > Actinophytocola > Actinophytocola oryzae. The sequence goes on from NZ_SOCP01000008.1 coordinate 205,176, forward strand.
GGTGGCGGAGCACCCGCGGGCGGTCGCCGGTGTCCGTCTCACGCCGGTAGCCGATGCGGACGGTCATCGTCGCGTGGTGCGCTCGCCGAGCCCGCGGATCGGGCGCAACACCAGGAGGTGGAAGGCGCCGAGGACGACCACGGTCAGTGCCGCGAGCCCCGAGGCGAACGCGACCGCCCGCCCCCGGTGGTCGCCGCCGGGTGGCCGCTCTGCCGTGGCGCGTCTCGACACGACAGTCCAGCCGAGGGCACCCGTGACCGACGCCCACGCGACGACCTCGGTCCCGCCGCGCCGTGTCGCGCTGCCCGCGGGGCTCCCGCCGCCGACCGCCGGGGGAGTGCCGTGACCCGGGCCTGCGACCACCGACCCGGCCCGGTCGAGCAGCCACGTGCCTGCGGGTGCGAGCAGCTCGCCGAGCCGGGCCGGGTCGAGCTGGCCGACGAGCAGGTACCGCGTGCCGGCGGGCGCGTACTGCACGATCCGTGCCACGGCACCCACCCTGGCCAGGCGCATGCCCGCGTCGGACGGCACCGGCGCGCCGAGCGCGGCGGGCTGCGGGGGCTCGCCGACGGCCGCCACCACCGCCCGGTCGGCCCGGTCGACCAGGTACAGCGACAGCCACCTGCGGTGTTGGAACGGGACGAGCAGCGGGCTGCCGCTCTGGCGCATCGACTCGTCGACGACAGTGGCCAGCTGGGCCAGCCCGCTCAACCCGCCGCCCAGCGCGCGTCCGACGGCACGCGCGGCGGCCTCGGTGGTGTCCCGCCTGGCGTCGAGCACCGCCCGGGGGACCGCCGAGTCGTCCCTCGGCCGGGTCAGGTAGAGGCCGGCGCCAGCGGCCAGCAGGAGGAACAGGACCAGCCCGGTGACCAGCGGTGCCCGCAGTCCCGGCGTGGCTGCGACGACGTCGATGTCGTGTCGCACATGCATAACGGCCGCCCCAGATTGCCCGAATGTCGTTACAACGGGTGACGCCTTGTGCTGGTGCAGCATACCGTAGACTGTATGCACCAGTCCATCAAGGTCCGCGCCCGGCGGCACGGGACGCATCCGGCCGCAAGCTAGGGTCTGCGGCATGACGAGTCGCACTGAGGTGGCAGTGGTGAGGCAGGCGGTGATTCTGGCCGGCGGCCAGGGGTCTCGACTCAAGCCGTTCACCGACACGCGCCCGAAGCCGATGATCGAGATCGCGGGCCGCTGCATCATCGACCACCAGCTCCAGTGGCTGGCCGACGCCGGTGTCACCGACGTGACGGTTTCCGCGGGTCACCTGCACGACGTGCTCATCGAGCACCTCACCTCGAACACCCAGCCGCTGCGGGTCGACACCGTGGTGGAGGACGAGCCGCTCGGCCGGGGTGGGGGCCTGAAGTACGCGGGCAGGCACCTGCCCGACCCCAGCGCTCCCTGGTACGCGCTCAACGGCGACATCTGGACCCGCTTCGACCTGACCGCGATGGCCGCCTACCACGCCGAGCGGGAGGCCGTCGCCACGATCGGGCTGGCCAGGCCGCGCATCCCGTGGGGCGTCGTCGAGCTCGACGACTTCGGCCGGGTGACCGACTTCGTGGAGTCACCGCCGTCCCCCTACCCGATCAACGGCGGCATCTACGTCTTCGCGGGTGAGATCCTGGACCTGCTGCCCGACGTGGGCGACCACGAGCGTTCCACCTTCCCGCTGCTGGCCAAGCAGCGACGGCTCGCGGGCTTCCCGATCGAGGGGTACTGGCGGGCCATCGACACCGCGAAGGACATCCGCGAGGCCGCGAAGGAGCTGGCCAAGGCGACCTCGTAAACCCGGTCCACCACGGCCTCGGCCGAGGCGCCGTGGGCACACCCGATCACAGCCGGGCGCCCGTTCTCGAGGCTCTGCGGACCTTCCGGGACCAGGGCTTCACCCCGTTCAACCCGCCAGGACACCGGCAGGGGCGCGGGCTCGCTGTCGGTGAAGAGCGCGATGCTCGCCGTCGCCGGTCCACACGAGAGGTCCCGTTCGTGCACGACGGCGACATCCCGAAGTGCCGGTGACCACCCTTCCGGGTGCGGTCGGCGGTGCGGGATCAGGCCCGGTGGCCGGCACGCTTGACGACCCGGATCACGGGCGCGGTCTGGACCTCGCCGATCGACGGCAGGGTGGCGAGGCGTTCGGTGAGGTAGCGGTAGAGGTCCCGGTCGTCGCGGCAGACGGCGGAGACGAGCAGGTTCGTCGGTCCGGTGGTGGCGGCGCAGAAGGCGACCTCGGGGTGGGTGGCGATGGCGGCACCGGTCTGCGCGAGATGCGCGGGCGGCACCCCGACCCAGAGGTGCGCCTGGGCGTGGTAGCCGAGCGCTGCCGCGTCGACGTCGAGGTCGAAACGAAGCAGGTCGGCCGCGCGCAGTGCCTGGACGCGGCGGGCGACCGTCGACTCCGACCAGCCGGTCGCGGCCGCGAGCGCTGGGTACGCCGCCCGACCGTCGACCGCGAGTGCCTCCAGCAGGGGCCGGTCGGCGTCGACCAGGGTGTCGGTGCCGGTGTCGTACGTGGGTCGCAGGGCGGCGACCTGGTCGGGGGTGAGCGCTCCGGGCCCCTCGAACCCGTGCCGGGCGGTGCTGAAGACGTTCAGCACACTGTGCGCGGTGACGGACACCACCGGCGCGGTCCGGTGCAGTCGTTGCAGGATCAGCTCGTCACGCTCACGCGCCGACCACGCTCGCAGGCTGGCGCAGATCTCGGTGCCGCCGGAGAGCAGGGCGACCCACCGGGTGTCGTCGCGCTGGGCGAGGGCCTCGGCGATCCGCAGGGCGGAGCCCGGCCTGCACTGGAGGCGCACGACCCACTCGGCCCCGTCGACACGACTGGCGTCGACGACCCCCACCAGGTTCATCACCCCGCGGTCGCGAAGCCGCGCGTAACGGCGTGCGACCGTCCGGTCGGACACACCGATCACCTCGCCGACCCGCGCGAACGACGCTCGGCCGTCGAGGTGCAGAGCGTGCAGCAGCTTGCGGTCGACGTCGTCCAGCGTGACTGATTCCCGCTCCATGCTCGACATGATGCCGGATTCCCGCAAAACGACGTGTGACAGTTCGCGATCCGCCGCCTGAGACCGATCCTGGACTCGTGAAGGCTGTGCGATTCACCCGTTACGGCGGGCCGGAGGTCCTGGAGCTGGCGGAGGTCGAGGCGCCGCACGCGCCGGCGGGCCAGGTACGCGTCGAGGTGCGCGCGGCGGGCGTGAACGGCCTCGAATGGAAGACGCGCCAGGGCCTGCTGCGGGAGGTCCGACCGCTCCGGCTGCCCGCGGGTGTCGGCGGGGACGCCGCCGGGATCGTCGACGAGGTCGGCGTCGGGGTGACCGACGTCCGGGTCGGGGACGCGGTGTTCGGCTCCGGTCGGGAGACCTACGCCGAACACGCCGTGCTCACCTCGTGGGCACCGCTGCCGCCAGGAGTGTGCTTCGAGGAGGCGGCCGGCTTCGCCACCCCGTTCGAGACCGCGTTGCGGGTGCTCGACGACGTTGGTGTGCGTGGCGGGCACACCGTCGTGGTCAACGGGGCCAGCGGTGGCGTGGGGTCGGCCGCCGTCCAGTTCGCCGTCGACCGGGGCGCCACCGTCGTCGGCGTGGCGGGTCCGTCCAACCAGGACTATGTCGCCTCGCTGGGTGCCGTTCCCGTCGTCTACGGTCCCGGCCTGGTGGACAGGATCCACGCGCTCCTGACCTCCGGGGTGGATGCCGCTGTGGACATCGCCGGGTCGGGGGTCATCGCCGAGCTGGTGGCACTGACCGGCGATCCCACCAGGGTCGTGTCCATCGCCGACTTCACCGCCACCCGCCACGGCGCACGAGTGTCCACCGGTGTCGGCCTGGACAAGACCCATGCCCTACGCGAGGGCGCACGCCTGGTGGCGGCCGGGCGGCTCACGCTGCCCGTCACCAGGACCTTCCCACTCGCTCAGGCCGGAGCGGCCCAGGTCGTGAGCGCGTCCGGCCACGTTCGTGGCCGGATCGTCGTCACCGTGACCGACCAGAGGAGACAACCATGACCGTCACGCTCATCAACAGCTTCATCGTGCCGCAGGACGAGGAGGAGGCTTTTCTCCAGGCGTGGCGCGAGACCGTCGACCACTTCGCCACCGCACCGGGCTTCGTCCAGACCCGCCTGCACCGCAACACGGGTCTGAACGACACCACCTTCCAGTACGTCAACATCGCACTGTGGCAGGACGTCGAGGCCTACCGCGCCGTGTTCAGGAACTTCACCCCGGCCGGGCAACGCATCGCGGGCGTCAAGGCACACCCGGGCCTGTACGAGGTGATCGAGGAGGTCGACCCGCGCGGGTGACCAGCAGCCGGGCGCACGCCGAGCCCCGGCGGCCCGAGCACAGTGCAGGGGCGCGTGCCGTGTCACACAACCGAGCCTGGGGGTCACCCGGCGGGATGGGCGCCACGCCCCTGCACTAGGGGAGTCGCTGTTCGGGTTCAGGTGTTACGGCATCGACTTCTTCTCCCGTGCGAGCTAATGTACGTACATACTGGAGCCTGAATGTACGGACAGCTGGCAGGTAGCTCATGGTGGTGGCAGAGGCCCGATTCGAGGCCGGACCGCGGCACTGGGCAGTGCGGGTCGCCCCGGGGCTGGCGGTCGCGGTGCTGGTCGCGATCGCCGCCACCGTCGTCGGGACCCTCTTTCCCCTGGTGGGCGCCCCCGTGTTCGGCGTGGTGCTCGGTGCGCTGGCCGGTGCGGCGATACCCGCCTGCCGAGGACAACGCCTCGCGGCCGGCTACGCCGTCGCGGGACGGACCGTCCTGCAGCTGTCCATCGTCGTGCTCGGGGCCGGGCTGTCGTTGCGGCAGGTCGTGGCGGTCGGGGTCGGGTCGCTGCCGGTCATGCTCGGCACACTGACCGTCGCACTCGGCGGGGCGTTCCTGCTCGGCCGCCTGCTGGGCGTCCGGGGTGACACGCAGACGCTGATCGCCGTCGGCACGGGCATCTGCGGCGCCTCGGCGATCGCCGCCACCAGCGCGGTGATCAAACCACGACAGGCCGACGTCGCCTACGCCCTCGGGACGATCTTCACCTTCAACATCGTGGCGGTGCTGCTCTTCCCGCCCATCGGCCACCTGCTCGGCATGAACCCGCACGCGTTCGGACTCTGGGCGGGCACGGCCGTCAACGACACGTCGTCGGTCGTCGCCGCCTCCTTCGCCTACGGCGGCGACGCGGGCACGTTCGGTGTCGTCGTCAAGCTCACCCGCACGCTGATGCTCATCCCGATCGTCGTCGTGCTCGCCGTCCTCACCGCCCGGCGGTCCGCCACCGGCGGCGAGGTCAGCCTGCCCTGGCGCAGGATCGTGCCGGTGTTCCTGCTCGGCTTCCTCGCCACGGCCACGCTCGCCACGGTCGGCGTGGTCCCGGTGGCGTGGCACGCGGCGATCGCTGCGGTGGGCACCTTCCTGATCACCACGGCACTGGCCGGGATCGGACTCTCACTTCGGCTGTCCGACATGCGTGCCGCGGGCGTGCGCCCCCTGCTGCTCGGCGGCCTGCTCTGGCTCGCCGTCGCCGCTTCGAGCCTCGGCCTGCAGGCCGTCACCGGCACGCTCTAGGTGGAGCGCAGCCGGTAGCCCGCGTTCGCCGAGTAGGTCGCCGTCAGCGCGAACCGGTCCGCCCGCACCAGCGTGTGCCGCCACTCCACCTTCCGCTGCCCGACGAACCCGAGCCGGTTGACCGAGAACGCGGCGACGTCGTGCGGGCACCTGAGCTGGGCGCGTTCCCCCGGTGTCGGGATCACGGCCCTGATCTCCTCGCGGCCGTGCTCGATCCTGGTCCCGGTCCGCTTCGTCAGCTCGCCGTACAGGCTGGTGTGTGCGAAGTCCGCCTCCAGCAACGGCCTGGCCACCGACGCGGGCAGCCACACCCGGTCGAGCGCCAGCGGCGCGTCGCCTGCCATGCGCAGCCGTGCGAGGTAGACCAGCGGCGTCGACGCCTCGAGGTCGAGCCGCTCGGCGACCAGCGCGTCCGCGCGGACGTCGAAGGACTGCACGACACTGCGCTGGTCGAGCCCGGCCTCCTCCACCGACGCGAAGAGGCTGTACAGCGCCCCGACGGGCTGGGCGATCTCCGGCAGCGGCGCCACCCGGGGCTGACGGCCGCGCGTCGCGAGGACCAGGCCGTCGCTGCGCAGCCGTTGCAGTGCCTGGCGGACCGTGTGCCTGCTGACGTTGTACTCCTCCACCAGCGTCAGCTCACCGGGGAAGGAGTCGCTGAACTCGCCGGACTCGACCCGGCTGAGCAGGTCGTGCTGGAGCTGCCGCCACAGCGGCTCCGGCCCGGCACGGTCGAGCGCTTTCATCCGGCACCTCCCCACCCGAGGGTAGCGGGCGGGGAGGTGCCCTCACGCGGCGAAGCGGTCCAGCACCAGCTGCAGGTAGTGCGCCGCCGTCTCGTCGACGGCAGGGTCGAAGTTGACCGTCGGGCCGACCGGCCCGCCTGCCACGACGTTGACCAGTGCCTGGTTCTTCGACAGCAGGTAGATCGCCTCGTAGGACCGGGTGCCGGTCGCCTCCGTGCGGAGACTGGTGTTCAGCGTGCCGGTCCAGCCGTCCGGGGTCTCGTAGGGCTGGCGGTCGTAGAGGTAGGAGCTGCCCTCGTCGTCCTTGTCGGGGCAGTCCTGCGGGGTCAGCGTCGCCAGGAGCTGGTCGGCGGGGGTCTTCTGGTCCAGCACGGTGACCACCGCCAGCGACCGGCCGCCGTTAGACCAGTATCCGGCCGCGTGCACCAGTGACGAGGGCACCTCGCGGGGCGCGGTCGGGCACAGCTCGAGCGTGGTCGGCGGGGGTGTGGCCGGGCGGGTGAGGCCCGTGACCTCGGCGTCGGTCGGCAGCGCGGCGGCGACCGTCTGGCCGTTCTCCCTCGCCACCGCCGACGGCGGCACCGCGTCGGTGCTCGGAAAGCGCGAGATCGTGTCGGGCGGGGCCAGGTCGGCCGGGTCCTGCCCGGAGTTCGCCGAGCAGCCGGTCAGTGCCAGGAACAGCACGACAGCAAGGACTTTTCTCATCGCAGTACCCGTTCGAGCCGGCGGGACAACATGGTGAGGGGAAGGCACAGCACGAAGAACACCACGAGCACGGCACCGAGGATGGGCACCGCGTGGGTCTCGCCGCCCGACAGCGTCAGCCGTTCGATCGACCGCTGCGACGCCTCGAGGATGTCGAGCAGCCCGATCACCGCGGCCAGGGACGTCTGCTGCACCAGGTTGACGACCAGCCCGACGAGCGGGGGCAGCGCCCGTCGGGTGGCCTGGGGGAGGATCACGTGCCGCATCCGGCGCGGCCACGGGAAGCCGAGCGCCGCCGCGGCCTCCGACTGTCCACGTGGGACGGACTGGACCGCGCCCCGGACGACCTCGGCGACGTTCGCGCTGCCCCACAGCGTCAGCCCGATCGCCGCCGCGACGAACGTGTTCACGTCCAGGCCCAGTACGGGCAGCACGAAGAAGATGAAGAACAGCGTGATGATGATCGGCAGCCCTCGCCACACCTCGACGTACACGCGGATGCCGCCGCGCACCACCACGGACGGCAGCGTCATCAGCGTGCCGAGCACCGTGCCGACGAGCACGCTCGCGACGACGCTGACCAGTGCGAGCAACAGCGTCGTCCACAACCCCTGCGCCACGTAGGACGCGACCGGCTCGACCCACCTCGGCATGTCAGTGCCCTCCCGGGATCGCGAAGCGCCGCTCGACGACCTGGGTGCCGAGCGACATCAGCCACACCAGCCCCAGGTAGACGACGCCGATCGCGATGAACAGCTCGAACACCCGGAAGCTCACCGCCACGATCCCGATCGCGGTGTCGGTCAGCTCCGGGTAGCTGATCGCGATCATGAACGACGAGTTCTTGAACACCGACACGAGGATGTTCGTGACGGAAGGCAACGCGATCCGCCAGCCCAGCGGCAGGTTCGTCTGCCGGAACGCGGACAGCCGTGAGAACCCGAGCGCACGGCACGCCTCCACGTACCCGTGCTCGACGGCCTCGAACCCGGCGCGGAAGTTCTCGACCGTGTAGGCCCCGCCCCACAGCAGGAGCGACAGCCAGCCGACCGTGAACCCGGACAGCTGCAGGCCCGCGTCGGGCAGCGCGAAGTACAGGAAGAAGATCTGCACGAGCAGCGGGGTGTTGCGGAAGACCTCCACGTACACGCTGATCAGCTGCCGCAGCACCGGTATCCGCAGCGCGGCGGCCGCGCCGAGCACGAGGCCGACGACCAGCGAGCCCGCCATGCCGATCGCGCTGATCGCGAGCGTTCGCAGCAGTCCCTCGCCGAGCTCGGGCAGGTGGTCGAAGACGAAGCCGAACTGGAAGTCGTAGTTCACACGCTCTCACCTCGATGGGTGGGGCGAACGACACGCGTCGCGTCCTGACGACGCGTGCCGCCCGCCTCCGATCGGCGACCCGGAGCCTCCCTGCCGGAGCCCGGGCCGACGTCCTGTGTGGACCGTCAGCACGCCATCGTCGAGCCGGTCGGGTACTCGAGGTCGTTGTCGGGGCGCGGCAGCACCTTCGAGAACTGCTGCTGCACCTCCTTGTCGGTCACGGTCTTCTGGAACGACTTCCAGAACCAGTCGTCGTCCTGGAGCTTCTTGATGGCTCCGTCGACCCAGGCCTTCGTCTCGGTGTCGCCCTTGCGCACGCCCATGCCCCACGGGCTCGCGGCCTTCTCCTCGCCGACGACCTTGGTGTTCTTGTTCTTCGTGGCCAGGTCGACGAGCAGCGTGTCGTCCTGCGCGAACGCGACCGCCCGGTTCTGCGACAGCGCGGTGACCGCCTCGCTGGTCTGCTCGAACTGCGTCTGCTGCGCGCCGGGCACGCACTGGGTGAGCCACAGGCTCGCCGTGGCGCCCTTGATGGTGATGACCTGCTTGCCGTCGAGGTCGTCCCAGTCCTTGACATCCGAGTCGGCTGGCACCAGCATCTTCACGCCCGCGGCGAAGTACGGCTCGGTGAAGTCGATGGTCTGCGCGCGCTCCGGCGTGTAGTTCATCGTCGCCATGATCAGGTCGATCTTGTTGGTGGTGAGGAACGGCACCCGGTTCGAGCCGGTGACGCAGGTGAACTCGACCTTGTCCGGGTCGCCGAAGGCGTAGGCGGCGAGCTGGTGGGCGATGTCGATCTCGAAGCCCGCGTTGTCGCCAGCCTCGTCGATGTAGCCGAACGGCGGGTAGTCGCACTTCACGCCGATCGCGAGCGTGCCCTTCTGCTTCATGGTCGCGGGCAGCGGCGCGCCGACATCCACCGGCTTGCCGTCCGTGGCGGCCGCCGCGACACCCCCACCGCTGCCGCCGCCACCGTCGCCGTCGTCGCTGCCGCAGCCGGCGACGGCGAGTCCCAACGCGACGATCAACAGACCGAGTCGTGCTCTCATTGGTCAAAGCTCCTTCGGGGCTACCGCAACACTTTGCGGAGGAACTGGCGAGTGCGGTCGTTGTTCGGGTCGTCGAGCAACTCTGCCGGCGGCCCCTGCTCCGCGATCACGCCACCGTCCACGAACACCAGACGGTCGCCGAGCTCACGGGCGAAGCCCATCTCGTGGGTGACACACAGCATCGTCATGCCGGAGCGGGCGAGGTCCCGCATGACGTCCAGCACCTCGCTGACCAGCTCGGGGTCCAGCGCGGAGGTCACCTCGTCGAACAACATCACGTGCGGGTCCATCATCAGCGCCCGCGCGATCGCCACCCGCTGCTGCTGCCCGCCGGACAGCTGCCTCGGGTAGTTCTTCTCCTTGCCCGCCAGCCCGACCCTGGCAAGCAACGTGTGCGCCCGCTCCTCCGCCTCGGCACGCGGCGTCCCCAACAGCTTGCGGGGCGCCAGGGTGAGGTTGTCCACGGCGGACAGGTGCGGGAACAGGTTGAACTGCTGGAACACCATGCCGATGCGCCTACGCACCTGGTCGAGGTCGACACCCGGCCTGCTGATCTCGTCCCCCTCGAGCAACACCTGGCCCGAGGTCACCGGCTCGAGCAGGTTCACACACCGCAGCAGGGTGCTCTTGCCGCCACCGGACGGCCCGATGATCACCAGCACCTCACCGCGGTCGACGGTGAGGTCGACGCCGTTGAGCACGTGAACGTCACCGAACGACTTGTGGACGTCGCGCATCTCGACCATGGGCGCCGACTGTTCTGCCTCCCCGGAATTTGAGGTGTTGGGCACGTCCGGGAAGGAGGGTCCTGTTTGGCCACGTACTCGTGGCCGGCTTGCGTCACGTTCCCCTGAGGTGCGGCTGCGATGCACTCGGCCTGATTCCGATCCGGCGGTTGACCCAGGTTCTCTCATGATGGCAGCACTGCGTCCTTGGCGAGCAGCGGCGGCTCGTCGTAGGCCGCGGTGTGCGGATACTTGAGGTCGCTACCGGTGTTGAGCACCACGACCTCCTCCGACCCGTCGAGCCAGCCTTTGTCCTTCAGTTGCGCCACCGCCGCGAGCGTCGCCGCGCCCTCCGGGCACATCAACATGCCCTCGGCGGCAGCGCATGCCGCCTGGTGGGCGAGTATGTCGGCGTCGTCAACGGCTACCGCGGTGCCGCCGGTGTCCCGGATCGCCGAGAGGATGAGGAAGTCGCCGAGCGCGCTGGCGACGTTGATGCCGAAGGCCACGGTGCTCGCGTCCTCCCACGGCTCCGCGGTCTCCGCGCCCTCCTCGAACGCGCGCACGATCGGTGCGACGCCGGAGGCCTGCACGGCGACCAGCTTCGGCAGCCTGCCGGTGAGCCAGCCGAGCGTGAGCAGCTCGTCGAGTGCCTTGCGGATGCCGATCAGGCCGACACCGCCGCCGGTCGGATACACGATCACGTCGGGCATCCGCCAGCCGAGCTGCTCGACGATCTCCAACCCCATGGTCTTCTTGCCCTCGATGCGGTAGGGCTCCTTGAGGGTGGAGGTGTTGAACCAGCCGTCTGCCACGGCCTGCCCGGCGATCTTGCCTGCGTCACCGATCAGTCCGTCCACAATATACAGACGGGCGCCTGCCATCGCGCACTCCATACGGGTGATCGTCGGCGCCTCCTGCGGCATGACGATCAGCGACTTCATGCCGGCCCGGGCGGCGTAGGTCGCCCATGCCGCGCCCGCGTTCCCGTTGGTGGGCATGGTGATCCGCTCGATGCCCAGCTCGAGTGCCCTGGAGATGCCGACGGCGGCGCCACGTGCCTTGAAGCTGCCGGTCGGCAGGAGCCCCTCGTCCTTGACGAGGAGGTTCGGCACGCCGATGCGCGTGCCGTAGTCCCTGATCGGGAGGATCGGGGTCATGCCCTCGCCGAGGCTCACCACGTTGCGTTGTTCCCGCACGGGCAACAGCTCGTGATATCGCCACAGGTCGTTGGGCCTGCCCGCGATGTCCTTCGTGGACACCGTACGGCCGACCTGGTCGAGGTCGTAGCGGACGAGCAGGGGAGTGCCGCACTCGCACAGGTTCTGTGGCTTGTCGGCGTCGTACCGCGTGCCGCACCGGCCACATTCCAGATGGGACAGTGCGCTGTTCCAGGGCTGCACCAACGGTCCTTCCTCCGTGAGGGGTGGTGCGGGGGCGGCGAGGCGCCCCCGCACCGGTCACTCAGTTGCCCAGGTTGGCGAACTGCTCGGGGGTCAGCTTCGTCGACGGGCCGTCGAACAGGGCGTTGAAGACCATCTTCTGCTCGCCGCGGTTCCAGGTGCGGAACCCGGCGGTGTTGCCGAAGGTGACCACAGAGCCCTTGCCGACCGTCCAGTCGACCGTGTTCACCGCGCCGTTCAGGTACTCGCCACCGATGAGCCAGCCACTCTGCAGCTGGTTACCGCTGTCCGGGTACTTGCCGACCACGTGGAACGGGTACTTCGTCTGGTCGGTGATGCGGAAGGCGCGGTCCTCGTCGAACCACACCGGGTTGTTCGGGTTCATGCCGTAACCCGTCGGGTCGTTGGCGTCGATCTCCTGGCTCAGCAGGGATCCCGGCCCGTAGAACACCGAGGAGCTGCTCGGCAGCACCGACTCCATCGGCAGCTCGAACAGCTGCTGCGCGGTGGTCGCCGCCGAGCCGTAGCTGACCAGCGTGCCACCGCCTGTGACGAAGCCACGCAGCTGGGCCCAGCCCTCCTCGCCGACACCGAACGCCCACGACCAGTCCTGAGCCGGGTAGCTCGCCGGGTTGAGGCCGTTCACGATCGAGTTCTTGCTGACACCGTCCGGCATCACGATGGCGTCGAACTTGCCCGCCAGGTTCTTGTAGTCGGTCGACTTCACGATCGAGTACTTGACCTTGTACTGGTCGAACATCCACATCAGCCAGCCGGACTGGATGTTGTTCGGCGGCTTCATGAGGCCGATCCGCATCCCCTCCTTGAGCTGTGAACCCTCGATCGCCGGCACGTCGGAGATCGCGTACACCGGGATACCGGTGGCCTTGGACTGGTTCTGCAGCACCGTCCGCGCCGGCCCGGTCGGCGGCACGATGAAAGTACCCGCCGGGAACGTGCGACCGCCGTCGGTGAACCGCGTCGCCGCGCGGAAGGTCGGCACACCCTGTGCCTCGAGCCGCGTCACGATCTGGTAGACGCCGTAGGACTCCGGGCCGACCACGTACGCGCCGCCCTCACCCGGCGCGGCGGGCATGGTGACCGCCTCCGGGGTGATCTTGTCGAGCAGCTTGGTCTGCACGGAGAACGAGTTCGGGATCAGGTCCGCCTGGAAGCCCAGCAGCATCGGCAACGTCTGTGCCGTCACGTCGTACGGCCGCTGTGGCGGGCCGCCCGGGTACTGGAGCAGCATCGGGTAGTGCTGCACCTCCAGCAGTGTCTTGGCGAAACCGGAGTACGGCTGTGCCATGTAGACGATGTAGCTGCCCTTCGGGTACTGCTTGCCGTTGGCGGTGAAGTCGGCCTGGGCCTGCCGGACCTCGACCGCGCCGGTGTGCAGGATGTCCAGGGTGTCCCTGACCGCCTGCGGGTCGCGCTGGTTCGGCGGGATCACGTAGGCGAAGACGCCTTCACGCTGCGTGGCCTTCGTCCCGATCTTGTAGAAGTTCTTCATGAAGTTGTAGCCGTCGTTCGCCAGCGCCTCGGCACCGGAGTAGAAGGCCTGCGACGTGTAGTCCACGATCTGGCGCAGCGTCCAGGTGTTGGAGTCGTACGGCTCGATGAAGTTGATGTCCGACTCCTGCTGGCCGAGCGGGCCGCTGCCGACCTGCGGGTAGGCCAGGTTGGACACGCTCGCGGCCTCGGTCAGGACACGGGCGGCGCCGTGGTAGACCTGGTACTGGCGCGAGGGCGTCCAGTAGTCGTACGTCGAGCCCCAGCCGACGCCCTTCATGTCGGCCGCCGTCATCCCGCGCTGCATGGCCATACCGATGGTGTTGGTCTGCTGCACGTTGATGGGGTCGATGTTGGGGTCGTACGGCGACAGGTACGGCGGGGTGAACATGCGTGGCGCGCCCGCGCCCGCCTGGTGCGCGTCCTGGAACACCTGCGGGTGGTACTTGTTCTGGATGGACACCATCAGCTTGGACTCTTGCTGGGTGAACATGAACCAGTCGCGGTTGTCGTCGTGCCCGGTGTACTTCTGGTACAGGTCCGGGTACGTCCGGTTGTAGTTGGTGCCCGCGGTGGCGACGAAGTAGTCGTTGATCAGCCGCAGCCCGTCCGGGTTCTGCGACGGGACCATCAGGATGACCGCGTTGTCCAGGATGTTGTTGATGGTCGCCGAGTTCTCCGTGGCCAGCCGGTGAGCGATCTCGATCATGGCCTGGGAGTTGCCGACCTCGTTGGCGTGGATGCCGGCCTGGACGTAGTAGAACGGCTTGCCCTCACGGGCGAGTGCCTCGGCGTCGGTGGGGTTGAGGCCGCGGGGGTCGGCCAGACGCTGGTTGATCTCGACGAGCCGGTCCAGGTTGTCGAGGTTCTTCTTGGACGAGATCGTCAGCATCACGTAGGGGTTGTCCTGCGTGGTCCTGCCGATCTCCTCGTAGTTGACCTTCGGGCTCTTGTCGGCGATCTGCTTGAAGTACGGGACCATCTTGTCCCAGGTGGCGAGCCGTCCGTCGGCGCCGATGTGGAAGCCGAAGTACTGATCGGGGGTGGGGATAGCGGGTGCCGCCGACGCCGTCGGCAGCACTGGCGCGACCAGAGCGACGGACGCGGCGAGGACCACGGCCGATCTCCGGAGGGATGCGCGCATTGATTCCACTCCTTGCGGGGAGGAGGTATCCAGTTGTGAGGGGCGGGCCCCAGGACGAGGGCGCGCGAGTACCACGGACGACAGGTGCTGTCGCCCCGTATCACGTGGCGGGCAGGGACTCGGAGGTTCTCCGGGCGCTCTACTTTTCGTACACCTGTGATCCTATGGATGCAACACTTGATTTTAGATTTAATATCGTGAGACGGGGTTGACATCCCGGAGTCGACCAGGCCGCGCGTTCCGGTAGTCCTTTCGGACGACTCGTGGCCGCTGACCAGCGGAGGACGGCGATGTCGCTACCGAGGAGCACCCTCAGCAACATGGCCTACGAGGAGCTGCGCAGGGCGATCCTCAGTGGGCGGTTGGCACCGGGCGCGCACGTGAGCGTCCGACCGCTGTGCGAGGAGTTCGGCCTGTCGGCCACCCCGGTGAAGGTCGCGCTGACCGCACTGGAGCGGGAGGGGTTCCTGGTGCTGCGCCCGCACCGGGGCTTCTTCGTGCCCGAGGTCGACCGGGACGACATGCGGGAGCTGTACGAGCTGCGCGAGGTCCTGGACGGCATCGCGGCCAGGCGCGCCGCGGCGCTGCCCGCCCGCGGCGTCCTGATCGCGCGGCTGCGTCAGCTGCTGGCGGCCCAGACCGCGTCGGTGGTCGAGGGCGACCTGCCCGGTTACGGTGAGCTGGACGTGTCGTTCCACCAGGAGATCCTCGAGGCGGCGGGAAACGGGCGGCTGCGCCACGTCGCAGAGAACATGATCGGCCAGCTCCAGCTGGGGCGCTCCACGTCCGCCCGCGTGCCCGGCCGCCCCGCGACGTCGCTCGTCGAGCACGCGGAGATCATCGCCGCCATCGAGAGCGGGCAGCAGCACCTGGCCGAACGCCTGGCCAGGAGGCACGTCCGCAAGTCGGCGGAGGCACTGGACCGCCACCTGAACCACGTCGGGGAGGAATGATTCCGTCAGGCGTGGGCCTCCGCCTTCCTGATGGCGTCCCGGTAGACGGGAGGAAGCGGGCTCGGCAGTTCCGCCGTGGGAAAGAACCGGGTTTCACGGTGCTCCACGCTGTGCGTGAGCGAGTACGGCCGCGTCGGCGTGGCGACCAGCACGACGATGACGACCGGGTTGTCACCGACCCGGAACAGGTCGGCGTGGATTACGTCACCAGCGGTGACCTCGATGCCGCACTCCTCGCGCACCTCACGCACGACCGTGTCGGCGAGGGTGCGATCCGCCCGGTCGGGCCAGCCGCCCGGTAGCTCCCAGTCGTCGCGGTGGGTGCGGCAGAGCAGCACGCTCCCGTCGTCGACCACCACGGCCTTGACCGAGGCGTGCACGAAGTACCAGCCGGTCTTCTCGTCGATCACCGTTGTTCCCCTCCGTCGTCCCGGGTTCAGGGCGACAACAGCTGCCATTTCTGGTTGTCGGTGCCGGTGCACTTCGCGACGGTCATGGCCGCTTCCTCGCCCTGGGCGGTGAGGCAGCCCTGTTCGTCGGTGATCCAGTACCAGCCGTCGCCCGCGTCGTGGAAGGTCCAGTGGTGGTCGACGCCGTCGACCTCGGTCAGGTTCGTCGCGTTGTCGGCGTTCGGTCTCACGACCATCGTCGGTGCGACCTCCTGCTCCTGGGAGACCGTGGTCTCGAAGTCCCACCGGTTGTCGCCGTCAGGGCCGAGGAACAGCCATTCCTGTGCGATCTCTCCCTCGACGCGCGTGGCTGTCTTGACCTTCTGCCCTTCGAACGGGAAGCGCTGGTCGAGGTCCACGACCAACTCTGCCATGCCGGAGCCGAGGACGGCCACCTTCCCCGACAGGTCCCGGGGTACCACCGCATCGCCCACGGGAAGGGAGATCTCGTCGAGCCGCCACTGCTGCCCGGTCGAACCGTCGCACTGCCTGACCGTGAGCGGCCGCAGCACACCGTCCGTCGTGAGGCAGCCGTCGTCGTTGGCCAGGTAGTACCAGCCCTCGCCCGCGTCGAAGAAGGACCACTGGATCAGCGACCCACCGCTGTCCGCCGCGTCGAAGTACACGTACGAGTCGGCGCCCGACGTCATCGCGTAGTCGCCGTCGAACTCCGCTGCCGTCACGAACACCCAGGTTCCCCGGTCGGACTGGCCGAGCGTCCAGCGTTGGGCGTTGTCGTACGGGCTTTGCTCGCTCGCCTGGATCCTCGTCGGCGAGCTGTCCGGGTTCGCGTCGGCCACCAGGCCGTCGATGGCCGATCGCAGCACCGCGGTGCCCTGGTCGGTGATCCCCGCCGGCGTGACCGGTCGCGCTTCTGGCGTGGTCTCCGTTGCCGGGGGGAGTTCCTCGGTCGACACCGTGTACTGGTCCGCGGCCTTCTCGGCACTGCCGGCCACCCTGGTCCCTCCCGCGACCGACAGGACCGTGGCCACCAGGCCGATGCAGAGTGCCAGCAGTGCCACCGCGATCGCACCCACGTGTCGCGGGTTCCTGTGCGGTGCCGGTTGCCCGAACTCCGGCGGCCAGGGTGGATGGCGGAGGTGACGAGCGCGGTCCGGCGCCCGAACCCACGGGTTCGACGGCTCCGGGTCGGCAGCGGGCTCCTCGTAGCTCCAGATCCCGTTGACGAGACAGTCGAGGCCGACCGTCAGACAGTCGAAACAGTTGTCCACGAAGAACGACTCGATGACCTCTCCGCCGGGGTCGCGAATCGGCGTTCCTTCCCGGAGCGCGGCCGCCGCCCAGGAGTACGCCTCGTTCATGAAGACTTCCAACGGCTTCAGGAGGTTGCCCCAGGCCTCGCCCTCCTCGTGCAACACCGCCACGGACCGTTTTCCCGAGTACCTGGCGAAGTTGTCCACGAGCACTTCGAGCGCGTACCTGGAGACGACGGGACGGTAGGTCGTGATCGCCTCGCCCGCCCTGCTCCTCTCGATCGCGTCGGTACCGAAGTCCCACGAGTTGTCCGCGACAGGCCCGTGGCCCTGGGCGACTCGCCAGTGCCTCGTCTTCCTGCCACCCTGGTACTCCGTCTTGCAGAGCTGCCTCATCGCCTTGTGGCCCAGGCTGTCGGTCGCCTCGCGGATGTGGAACTTGACGTCCTCCACTCTCTTCGCGATCCCGACCGTGAAGCCGCGCGGCCTGTCGAGACGGATCCAGCGAAGCTGGGCGTACGCCTCGGATCCCCGCTCGTACTCGAACGTGGCACTGCGAACCGCTGCCAGCGTCGGTTGTTCCGGGAACGGCACCACTGCCGCGGTGATGTCGACGTGCCGGTACGTGTACCTGGCCCGGTCCCGGTCGTCGCCCCGGAGGTTGAGGAACTCCTCGTCGACGTCGCACGGGAACTCCGGCGGTACCGGAACCGAGAACCTGACCGCCACTCGACCGTTCGCCACCGTCGCCATGACCGACCCGAAGCCGACGCCCACCCCGGGGTGCGTGACGTACTCGTCCCTTCCGGCGAATCTCCTGACGTCATCGACGATTCTCCTCCGCAGCGTGGCGAGATGCGTGAGGAGCAGTTCGTAGTGGTCCTCCCAGACGACCGCCTCCTTCGAGGCCACGACGAAGTCGTAGTCGGACTCCGGACCGGCGGCTCCGTACTTCCGCGATCCGACCAGCACCAGGTTGTAGGACTGTCCCAGGTGGTAGGCCACGTACTTCTGGACGTGGTCCGGTTCGGACGTCATCCGCACCGTCTTCGTCATGTCGCGTCTTCCTCAGGCGTCGAGGGTGAAGGCATGCTCGTAGACGACGGCACTCTGCACGTCCTCGTACACGAGCGTCGGGCGAAGCCGGTTCCACCGGTGCCCCAGCAGCAGGGCCAGCCCCGTCGGCCCCGCGAGGAAGAGGTGAATGCGTGGGCTGTGGCGAGCCGCTTTCCTGACGGCGTCACGACAACCCTGCGCGAAGGCGGCGGCCATGGCGGCGCTGTCGATGGCGTTGTCCCGGATGCCTGTCCCGGGAGACAGGGACACGAGCCGTTCAACGGGCAAACCCCCTACCTTGACGAAAGCGAGCACGTCGTCGGTCGGATCCACCGCCACCGCGATCGACACCGCCAGGTCCTCGCCAGACCCGACGTGGTGTGTGACCGCGACGGGTGCCGAGGGCGCGTCGAAACCCTGGCTGGACGACCACAGCGTGCCGCGCTGGCTGACCGCGACATCCATGCCGGTGACCATCCGGAGCGCGCCACCCACCGCGAACGACGTCGCCTGCCGGAGACTGCCGGTCACCAGCACCTCGAGACGATCGTGCGGCAGACTTTCCGGTATCGCCTCGATGTCGGCCTGCAACTGCGCCCAGGTCGCCGGGGCGAGCGGACGGCGCCTGAGGTAGGCCGACGCGCCGTCGACGCGGTCGACCCAGTCCAGCGCGTGGTCGGCCAGGTCCGCCATCGGGTCCGGCCTGAGCGTCGCCACCGACAGCACCGACCGACCCCGGCCGTCACGTGGTCCGAGTTCCGCCACCGCTGCCTTCGGTCGTCCACGCAGGCGTGGGATCCTGCGCGCCAGCTCGTCGGCGAGGCCGACGACGTCCTGCCGCAGCCGACGGGCACGAATCTCGAAGTACTGCAGGGTGGTCAGGGCCGCCAGCTCGGCGGGGAGCCGATCCGCCGACAGCCTCGCGCCGTCGAACAACACGGGAACCACGGGCATGTCGTGGTTCAGCGCCTCCACGATCTCCCTGCGGACCCAGTCCTCGGGATCGTCGATCCGCCGCTGCCCGACGACACCGTCGAGCCAGCGATCCCCGACGACGACGAGCAACACCGCACAGCCACGCACTCTGCTGACCAGCACCGGCGCGAAGTTCCGCCCCAACGGCAGGGACTCGTGGTCGAGGAACACCGCGGCCGAACCGAACCGCCCGCACAGCTCCGCGTGCAGGAGAGCCGCGAGACTCGCTCCGTCGCCACTGCGGTAGTTGACGAAGACCAGCGTCTCCGCGTCGTCGGCACGCCCGGCGTGCACGTCCATGTAGTCCAGCCCCCGACCATCGACCCCCTGTGGGACAACGTACCGCCATCATGGTCAACCGACGTGGATCACGAACGGACCAGAGATGGACGCCGCGCGAGGTTCAGGCCGACCAGGAGCCGGGGTCGGGTCCGGCGCCATCGTGGGTGTCCGACAGCGGTGCATGGTGGCACCGGCCGCCTCGTGCGCCCGTCCCGCAGGCAACGGTTCAGCCGTCGAGCACGCCCGCGAGGGCCGAGGCGATGAGGGCGACGGCCCGGTCGTCGTCGTGGGACAGCCGCCGCAGGACGTCCCGCGCGGCGGTGGCCGGCATCTCCGCCAGCGCCTGGGCCAGGCGTATCCGCACCGCCGGGTCCTCGGGGTGGGCGGCAAGCTCGTCGACCAGTGCGGCCATGACCCGGTCCGCGCAGGCGGGGTCCCGTGACAGCGCGCCGAGGACCTCGGCCGCCTCGACGTCGTTCGTGCCGTCGACCACCATGCCGACGAGCGTGGGCACGGCCGCGGTCACCCCACGCGTGCCCAGCGCCAGCGCGGCGTGCCTGCGCACGGTCGCGTCCGGGTCCCGGAGTGCCTCGGCGAGCACCGCGGTCGACTCGTCACCGGACATCGCGGCGATCGCGAGGACCGCGCGCCGCCGGACCTCCGCGTCGGCGGCACGCATGCCGGGCGCCACACTCGCCAGACCGTCGCCGCCCGCCCGGGCGAGTGCCCACCGCAGGGCACCCGCGACGTGCGGATCGGCCTCGGTGAGGACGGCGCCGGCCAGCAGCTCGGTGGGGACGGGCACGTCCTCGGCGGGGGACAGGACGGCCTGCTGCCGACGTGCGGCGCTCGGCGAGCCGAGCCCACGAAGCAGCTCGACGATGCGCAGGACGTCCTCCCAGCCCGCCGGCGCCGACGCGTCCACCGCGCGGAGCCGGTCGAGCAGCTCCTGTTCGCGCTCCAGCCGGTCCTCCGTCCGCCGGATGAGGTCGCCGACCAGCGCGGACGGCTCGAAGGCCGGGTCCTCCAGCGCGCGTGCGACCTGGCGGAGCGACAGCCCGAGGGACCGCAGGCACTCCACGTGGAAGATCCGGCGGACGTCCTCGGCGGCGTACTCGCGGTAGCCACCCACGGTGCGGCCGGTCGGCCGCACCAGCCCGAGGGTGTCGTAGTGCCGGAGCATCCGGGTACTCACCCCCGAGCGGCGGGCGACCTCGCCGATCAGCACGCTGGTCCGTCCGGCCCGAGCGTGAAGACCCGTTTCGCCTCGTCGACGGCGGGGTCGAACGCGGCGTCGGGGTCGTGCAGGAGCCGTTCGGTGGCGCGGGCGTGCGCACGCACCGCCGGGTCGGCGCTCGCCAACGCGCCCCGCAGGACCGGCTCGGCCACCTCACCGAGCGCGACGAGTGCCTGGCTGAGGCTCAGCCGCACGTGGCGGTCACCTCGGCCGAGCTGCGTGGTCAGCTCCTCGGCCAGCGCCTTCCTCTCCCCGGCAGGCGCGAGCACGACTGCGGCACGCCACGCTGTTCGCGCGACCTCGTCGTCGGGGTCACGCAGCAACGACGGCGTGACCGCGGGCCACGCGTCGCCGTCCCCGATCTTGGACAGGGTGTGCAACGCCTGGCTGCGGGCCTGTGCGTGCTCGGACCCCAGCTCCGCGAGGAGCCTCGGCACCGTGATCGCCTTCGGGAGACGGGTCAACGCCCAGGTGAGCATGTCGCGCACGAAGAAGTCCGGTTCGACCGCACACCGCGCCACGAGCACGTCCACGGCGTCCGGGTCCGGGTGCGTGCCCACCGCCAGGGCCGCCTGCAGCCGCGTCGACGTGGCGGCGGCGCCCAACGCGTCGAGCAGCCGCCTGACCTGCGGGTTCATCCGTGTCGAGTTGATGGGGATCACCTCCTGCACCCAGTGAAGACCTTGTCACAGTGTCAAGGTCAAGCACGGACGCCGCCATCCACAGTGGAGTCACAGGACCAGCTTGCCGTTCACGGCTCGGGGTGAGGTCTGGTAGCCGTGGGAGAACAGGCCCTGGCCCACCCAGCTGTCGTCGTCGCGGACGACGGTGTGGGGGGTGTGCGGGACGAAGTTGGCCGCGTCGTCGATGCTGCCGGTGCCGTCGTAGCGGGCGACCGTCGGGTACGGGTACGCCGGGCGGGTGCGGGTGGCGTTGCCCGCCACGATCCTGTTGGGCGCGGTGCCGGTCTCCACCCAGGCCATCACCGGGGTGAGCACGTCGAAGTCACCGGGACCCTCGCCACCGCCGCAGTGGGCCATGCCGGGGAACAGGTAGAGCTTCGCGAAGCGGTCGACGGTCCGGGCGCCCATCGTGCGGCGCATGGCGTCGTAGTACAGCAGCGTGTTCTGGGGCGAGATGTGCTGGTCGTTCCAGCCGTGCCACAGCAGCAGCTTGCCGCCGCCCCGCTGGAACGCGGTCAGGTCCGGGTCCAGTGCGGCCATGTACGTGGAGGAGGGCAGCACCGTCCGCCAGAACGACTCGGCGGTCAGCTCCAGGTCGCTCAGCTGGTAGTCGGGCCTGGGGTGGTTCGGGTCGGCGAGGTAACGCAGGTACGACAACGCGAAGTTCTCACTGCCGACGACCTGACCCTGTGCGGTCGGCACGAACAGCGTCCACTCGCGTTCCGAGCCCCACTCGTGGGCGATGGCCGGTTCGAGCCTGCGGCCCCTCGCGTCGGTCGCGCCGTCGTGCAGCTTGCGGACCACCGTCGCCTCGGCGGGGGACAGGCACGTCGACGGGTCCTGTCCGGTCGCGCACCGCAGGGTGTTCGGGTCGAAGTGGCAGCGCCGCGGGTCGTCGATCAGGCCGTCGGCCAGGCCGTCGACGGCGTCGCAGGCGCCCAGCACGGCGTTGTGGACGAGCGGCAGCTTGTCGGCCAGCAGGATGTAGTCGCCCGCCGCGTCCCTGTTGGCCAGCACGTTCCACGCGTGGTGGAAGGTGTTCTGTACCGCCATGTTGTTGGCAGGCGCCCCCGCCGCGATGCCGTCGAAGTCACCCGGGTAGCGCTGGGCCTCCATGAGGGCCTCGCGGCCGCCGTCCGAGCAGCCGTCGAAGTAGGAGTAGGCGGGCGGGCGGTGGTAGAAGGCCCTGATGAGTGCCTTCGCGACCCTGGCGGTCTCGTGCACGGCCCGGTAGGAGAAGTCGATCTGTGCCTGCGGGTTGTTCGCCGCCCACGACCCGTCGAAGCCGCCCTGGTGGCCCATGTCGGTGGTGGCGCTCGCGACCGTGCCCTCGGCGACCGGCACGCAGTCCGCCGCCTGCGGGAAGTTGATGTTGGCGTTGCCGCAGAGACCGCCGCAGCCGGTCTGCACGTAACGCTGTGTCCAGCCGTTCACCGGCAGCCGCACCACGATCGTGTTCGCCGGGGCGATCGTGCCTCGGACCTCGCAGTAGGGCGCGTCCGTGGTCACGACGGTCGCCGACTGGATGGTCACGCCGTCGCCGAGGTCCAGCCCGGTTACGTCGGCGCACGCCATCACCGGCGTGACGGCGGGGAGGTTCGCCAGGCCGTCGCCGGTGGCGGGGTGGCGTCCGGGTGTCGCACCGGCCGGGGTGCTGACCGCGGTGAGTAACAGCA
This sequence comes from Actinophytocola oryzae, assembly GCF_004364325.1. Classification (GTDB taxonomy): domain Bacteria; phylum Actinomycetota; class Actinomycetes; order Mycobacteriales; family Pseudonocardiaceae; genus Actinophytocola; species Actinophytocola oryzae. The sequence goes on from NZ_SOCP01000008.1 coordinate 227,896, forward strand.
CGAGGGTCGTCACGAGGGTGGTGCGCAGGGGTCGGAACGGCACTGTTTCGTCTCCTCGGTGGGCGTTGGGTCAGGCCAGGCGGGGGTAGACGCGGCGGGCGTTGGCTTCGTAGACCTTGTGCCGGTCGGCGGGGTCGAGCGTCAGGGCCTCGACGTAGCGGCGCGTGTCGTCGAAGTGGTGTCCAGTCTCGGGGTCCACACCGCGGACGGCGCCGATCATCTCCGACCCGAACAGGATGTTGTCGACGTCGATCACGTCGAACAGCAGGTTGATCCCGGGCTGGTGGTAGACGCAGGTGTCGAAGAAGACGTTGCCCAGCAACGACTCCCGCAGCGTTGGCCTGCCGAGCATGTCGGTGAGGCCCCGGAAACGGCCCCAGTGGTAGGGGACCGCGCCGCCGCCGTGCGGGATGACCAGCCGCAGTCCGGGGAAGTCCGTGAACAGGTCGGCCTGCAGCAGCTGCATGAAGGCGGTGGTGTCGGCGTTGAGGTAGTGCGAGCCGGTGGCGTGGAAGTTCGGGTTCGTGACCGCCGAGACGTGCACCATCGCGGGGACGTCCAGCTCGGACATGGCCTCGTAGAGCGGATACCAGTGGCGGTCGGTCAGCGGCGGGGACATCCAGTGGCCGCCGCTGGGGTCGGGGTTGAGGTTGCAGCCGACGAAGCCCAGCTCCTCGACGCAGCGGCGCAGCTCGCCGACGGCACCCGCGACCGGCACACCGGGGGACTGCGGCAGCTGGCAGACACCGGCGAAGTGGTCGGGGAACAGTGACACGACGCGGGCGATCAGGTCGTTGCAGGCACGCGTCCACGCGGCACTGGTCGCCTCGTCGCCGAAGTGGTGGCCCATGGCCGACGCGCGGGGCGAGAACAGGGTGAGGTCGATGCCGCGTTCACGCATGAGCCGCAGCTGACCGTCCTCTATGGACGAACGCAGCTCGTCGTCCGAGAGCGCGGGATACGGTGGCGGCCGCTGTCCGGCCCGGAACGCCTCCTGCTGGGCCTCGCGCCAGGCGGCGTGGCCGGCGGGTGCGGTCGTGTAGTGGCCGTGGCAGTCGATGATCACGTCGGTTCCTGGTCGACGACCGGGGTGCCGTGGGTGTGGAACGTCTCGATCGTCTTCAGCCCCCACGCCTGGCCCTTGGCGCGTTCCTCGCGGGTCCAGCTGATCGTCCGCCAGTCCGGTGCGAGGATCAGCCTGGCTCCCGCGTTGCAGATCTCGATCCGGTTGCCGCCCGGCTCCCACACGTAGAGGAAGAACGTCTGCTGGATCGCGTGTTTGTGCGGCCCCGTCTCGATGTGCACGCCGGCGTCGAGGCACACGTCGGCGGCACGCAGGATCTCCTCGCGTGTGTCGGTGGCGAACGCCAGGTGGTGGAGGCGGCCCCTGCTGCCGGTCCAGTCCTCCGTGTACACGAGGTCGTAGGTCTTGTTGCCGAGTGAGTACCAGATCGCCTGCGGGCTGCCGTCGTCCTTGACGATCCGCTCGGTGCACCGCGCCCCCAGCACGTCGCCGAGGAACGCCGCGGTCGCGGGGACGTCGGCGGTGAGGTAGTTGACGTGGTCGAGGCGGCGCAGGTTCGCGCCGCGGCCGGGGTAGCGGGCGGCCTGGTTCTTCAGCGCGGGGCGGTCCGTGTCGTCGGCCCGGTACCACTCGACGTCCCAGTACACGCCCAGCTCGTGGCCGTCGGGATCGGTGAACAGGCGGACCTCGCCGAGACCTCGCACGTCGGTGACGACCTGCGCGTCGACGGCGGCGGTGAGCCGGTCGACGGCCTGCGGGCTGGCCGCACGCAGGTAGGTGCGGCCGACGCCCGCCCTGTCGCGCCGGATGAGCCGTACCGTCCAGGACTGGTAGTCGTCCCAGGTGTGCAGGTAGACGGAGTCGTCGGTGCGGTGCACTTCGCGCAGCCCCATGACGTCGACGAAGAAGTCGCGCGAGGCGTCCAGCACGGGTGTGAACAGCTCGACCGGCCCGACGTGGGCGATGTCGCGCCGTGCGTCCGGGTCGTGCGAGAGCGGGGTCATCCGGTTGCCTTTCCACTGCGCGGCCACACGAGGCCGTCGGACAACTTGCGGGCGGTGCGCACGACGGTGCTGCGGCGCACGCGGGTCGCAGGCCCCTCGGGATCGAGGTCGACGGCGACGTCGAACGTGCCCGCCGGGTGTTCGACGCGGACGAGCCGGTCGACGGGTGCGGCAGGGTGCGCGACCGTACCCGGCACCCGCACGCCGACGGCGACGGACACGGCGCCGAGGACGCCGATCGCCGCGTGCACGCGGTGCGGGATGAACGTGCGGGTGGTGACGGTGCCGCCGTGCCGTGGCGCCGACACGATGCTGAGCTTCGGGATCGTCTCGTCGCGCACGTCGCCGAGCCCCATCGCCTGACCGGCCGCCAGTCGCACGGACTCCATGGTGGCACGCAGCGCCCCGTTGTTCTCGAGGTCGCCCGGTGCCTCGTCGCCCTCGATGCCGACGTCGGCGGCCCGCACCAGCACCACCGGCATGCCCGCGTCGACGCAGGTCGCCTCGATACCGGCCAGCACGTCGACGAGCCGGCCGGTGGGGAAGACCGGGTGCTCGCCGCCGGGGAACGCGAGGTCCACCGGCGCCGCGGGGAACGGGGTGCCCGCCATGACGGTGTCGCCGTCGTACCGCACGCGCCCGCCCGTCGTCCGCACCCGTGCCTCGACGAAGCTGACCGCGGGGTTCACGAGCCGGATGCGCACCGTCGTGGTGTCGCCCGTGACGGCGACCATGCCGCGCTCGATCGCGAACGGGCCCACGCCCGCCAACAGGTTGCCGCAGGTCTGGGCGTCGGTGACCACGGCACGGTCGGGCACGACCTGGAGGAACAGGTAGTCGACGTCGGCGCGGTCGTCGGCGGACTCGGCGACCACCGCGACCTTGCTCGTGAGCGGGTGGCCGCCGCCGATGCCGTCGATCTGCCGCTCGTCGGGGGAGCCCATGACGCGCAGCAGCAGGTCGTCGCGCTCGTCCGGGTCGGCGGGCAGGTCCTCGCGCAGGAAGTACGCGCCCTTCGAGCTGCCGCCGCGCAGCTGCATGCACCGGATGCCGTCGGTCTCCCGGCCGTGCGCTGTCATCGCTCTCCTCCTGCGCGACCCCGTCGCGGATCCGCGTACCAGATCTACGCGTTCACAACTTCGCGGTCAAGATTGACTTCACAATTGTTGACAATATCGGTAACGTCCGCCCGGCCGGTCTCACGAGCGCCCCAGGTGCTCCCGTCCGCAGGAGTGAGCCATGTCCCGAGACCCCGCCGTCGCGGTCCCCGTTCGCCGCCGTCGTCTCCTCGCCACCGCCACCGCCGTCGCGTTGCTCGTCAGCGGATGTGGTGACTCGTCGGAAGGCGCGACGACGCCCGAGGGCAGGACGAAGATCACCGTCGGGGTGATCCCGATCGTCGACGTGGCACCGATCTACCTCGGGGTGAAGCAGGGCTTCTTCTCCGAGGAGGGTCTCGAGGTCGAGCTGGAGACCGCGCAGGGCGGCGCGGCGATCGTGCCCGCCGTGGTCAGCGGCCAGTACCAGTTCGGCTTCAGCAACACGACCTCGTTGCTGCTGGCCAACTCTCAGGGCCTGCCGTTGAAGGTGGTCGCGGCGGGTGTCGCGTCGACCGGTGAGGACGGCAAGGACTTCGGCGCGGTCGTGGTGAAGCCGGACAGCCCGATCAGGTCGGCGAAGGACCTCGCTGGCAAGCGGGTCGCCGTGAACACGCTGAAGAACATCAACACCACGACGGTCAACAAGGTGGTCGAGGACGCGGGCGGCGACGCGTCCACCATCAGCTACGTCGAGCTGCCGTTCCCGGACATCGCCGCGGCCGTGGCCAGTGGCGACGTCGACGCGGGTCAGGTCGTCGAGCCGTTCCTGACCATCGCCACGGGGCAGGGCGACCGGCAGGTCGTCTCCAACTACGCGGGCACCGACCCCGACCTGACCGTCGGCATGTACTTCACCTCGCAGCAGTACGTCGGGCAGAACGCCAAGGCCGTCAAGGGTTTCACCGCGGCCATGCAGAAGTCCGTCGCCTACGCGGCCGCGCACCCGGACGAGGTCCGCGCGATCCTGTCCACCTACACGAAGATCGACCCGGCCGTGCAGGAGAACCTCGTGCTGCCGAAGTGGCCGACCGCGGTCGACGAGGACTCCGTCAAGTTGCTGGGCGACCTGGCCGAGGACGACGGCCTGATCTCCAAGCCGCTGGACCTCGACGCCCTGCTCCCGTGATCTCGACCGTGCGCAGGCCCGCGCTCGGCCTGCTGGGGCTCGCGCTGGTCGTCGCCGTCGTGGAACTGTTGCCACGCCTGGACATCGTCGACCGCCGGTTCCTACCGCCGTTCACGGAGATGGCCGAGGGCCTGGGTGGACAGCTCGGCCAGGGCGACTTCTGGGTGGCACTGGGACAGACCCTCGCGGGCTGGGCGCTCGGCCTGGCCATCGCCATGCTCGGCGGCATCGTGTTCGGCGTGGTGATCGGGAGCGTGCCGCTGCTCCGCGCGGTCACCTCCTCCACGATCGAGTTCCTCCGCCCGATTCCCTCGGTCGCGCTCATCCCACTGGTGGTGCTGATCTACGGCAGCCGGATGGAGTCCGCGCTGGTGCTGGTCGTGTACGCGGCGTTCTGGCAGGTGCTCGTCCAGGTGCTGTACGGGGTCGCCGACGTGGACCCGGTGGTGCGCGACACGGCCCGCTCCTACCGCTTCTCGCGGTGGGCGGTCGTGCGCACGGTCGTGTGGCCGACCGCCCTGCCCTACGTCGTCACGGGTTTCCGGCTCGCCGCGGCGGTGGCGTTGATCCTGGAGATCACCGCGGAGCTGGTGATCGGCGTGCCGGGCCTCGGCCGGTCGATCGGCGTGGCGCAGAGCTCCGGCGCCGTCGCCGAGACGTACGCGCTCGTGATCGTCGTCGGTGTCATCGGCGTCCTGGTCAACATCTCGGCACGGGCCGTCGAACGCCGCGTCCTGCGCTGGCACACCTCGGTGAGGGGGGAACTGTGAGGCTGCTGCGGCGAACCGGGCTCACGCTGGGCCTGCCGATCGTGCTCGTGGTGGCCTGGTGGGTGCTGTCGGCGGACAGCACCAGCTACTTCTGGCCGCCGCTGAAGACGATCGTGGCGGCGTTCCCCGAGACCTGGACCGCGGACCCGATCCTGCACGACGTCCTGCCCAGCCTGGAACGCCTCCTGCTCGGGTACGCGATCGCCCTGGTCGCAGGCGTCGCACTGGGGACCGCGATCGGCTCGTCACCCACCCTGCGTGCACTGTGCGAGCCCGCGCTGGAGTTCTTCCGCGCCATCCCGCCGCCGGTGCTCATCCCCGTCATCGCGTTGTTCGCCGGCTACACCGGCTGGACGGCCAAGGTGGTCACGATCGCGCTGGGCTGCCTGTGGCCGATCCTGCTCAACACGGTCGAGGGAGTCCGCTCCGTGGACGAGGTCCTGCGTGACACCGCCCGCTCCTACCGCCTCGGCCGCCTGACCACGCTCCGGCAGGTGGTGCTGCGTGGCGCCAGCCCACGCATCGCCGCGGGCGCGCGGCAGGCGCTGTCCATCGGCGTGATCCTCATGGTCATCAGCGAGCTGTTCGGCGCGAACCGCGGCCTCGGCGCGGCGATCGTCCAGTTCCAGCGGAGCTTCGCGGTCCCGCAGATGTGGACCGGCATCATCCTGCTCGGGCTGGTCGGCGTCGCGCTGTCCGGGCTCTTCCGCCTCGTCGAACACCGAACCATGGCGTGGTACCGAGGTCTTCGCCAGGCAGAACGGGAGGTGTGACCATGGAGCCGACCACAGCCCTCGAGGTCACCGGACTGGCCAAGACGTACACCGGTCACGGCCGCGACGTCGAGGCCATCCGCGACCTGACCTTCCACGTCGACCGGGGTGAGTTCGTCTGCATCGTCGGCCCGTCCGGCGCGGGGAAGACGACGTTGCTGCGGTGCGTCGCGGGCCTGCTGGACTCCTCGGCCGGGCGGATCACCCTGGAGGGAGCGGCGGTCACCGAGCCGCCGCCCGGCATGGCCGTGGTGTTCCAGGAGTACGGCCGCAGCCTGTTCCCGTGGCTGACCGTGCGCGGGAACGTCGAGCTGCCGCTGAAGGAGAAGGGACTGGCCCGCGCCGACCGCGTGGCCAAGGTCGAGGCCGCGCTGGCGGCAGTCGGTCTCGCCGAGAACGCCGACGCGCACCCGTGGCAGCTGTCCGGCGGCATGCAGCAGCGGGTCGCGATCGCCCGCGCGGTGGCCTACGAGCCGACGGTGCTGCTCATGGACGAGCCGTTCGCCGCCGTGGACGCCCAGACGAGAGCCGACCTGGAGGACCTGGTCCTCGGGCTGTGGCGGCAGCTCGGGGTGACAGTCCTGTTCGTCACCCACGACATCGACGAGTCGGTCTACCTCGGTCAGCGCGTGCTCGTGCTGTCCAACCGGCCCACGGTCGTGCTCGAGGACGTGCGGATCGACCTGCCCGACGAGCGGGACCAGCTGCGGACACGCTCGTCCCAGCGGTTCGCCGAGCTGCGGACGCACGTGTACGAGCTGGTCCAGTCGGCCAAGAAGGCTGTGGCGTCCGGCTGACGGCGACCGCCCGTGCCTACCATGACGCGACCGCTGTCGCGAGTGACGAGGAGCCCGAGCCGCATGATGGTCCGCACCGGATGAGCGAGGTGTTCGAGGAGCTGCGCGCCGCGATCCTGCGTGGCGAGTACGCGCCGCTGCAGCGACTCATCGAGACGGAGCTGATCGAGCGGTACGGCACGTCGAGGTTCGTGCTGCGCAACGCGTTGACCCGGCTCGCGACCGAGGGCATGGTCGAGCTGCAGCCCAACCGGGGGGCCAGGGTCCGGCAGATCTCGGCGGAGGAGGCGGTCGAGATCACCGAGCTGCGCCGGGCGGTGGAGGGCCTGGTCGCGGCGAGGGCCGCGCAGCGGGTCACCGACGAGGAGATCACCGAGCTGAGGGCACTCGGCGAGGCGATGACCTCGGCCGTGGCGCAGATGGACATGCTGGGCTACTCCGACCTGAACGCCCGGCTGCACGGCACCGTCCGGCGCATCGCCCGCCACGGCACCGCGACTCGGGTCATCGAGCAGCTGCACGGGCAGCTGGTCCGCCACCAGTTCCGGCTCGCTCTCGTGCCGGGCCGCCCGTCGGTGTCGCTGCCGGAGCACCTGGCGATCATCGACGCGATCTGCGCCCGTGATGCCGAGCGTGCGGAGACTGCCATGCACGCCCACCTGGACAGCGTGCTGAAGATGCTGACGGCCGCGATCGGGTGATCAGGTTCGTTCGGCACCGCAGCGCGGGCAGCGTGCGGGTGGGTTGTCGTCCTCGGTGAGCAGCCCGCAGTCGGGACAGACGCGGTCGAGCCAGCAGGCCGGGTCGCCACCCGTGTCGGGGTGCCGAGGTTCTGGTTTCGTCATCGGGCCTCCTGGGAGCGGTAGGGTTCCATGGTGACCGATGCTCCTCGTGAGGTGTTCCTGAAGCTCGTGCACGGCGTGTGTGAGGAGCGCTGGGCCGACGTGGTGGATCTGTACGCGGAACAGACCGACGTGTCCCACCCGTTCCACCCGCTGGGGGCGCCGCCGATGCTGTCGCGTGAGGAGCTGCGGGAACACTTCGCCGGTGGGCCGCGGCCCTACGAGGGCCCGACCCTGCGCCGCCGCCCGACGGGGATCACCGTCCACGAGACGACCGACCCCGAGGTCATCGTGGCCGAGTTCCGGTACGAGGGCGTCGTGGTGGAGACCGGCAGGCCCTTCACCATCCCGGCCGTGTTCGTGATGCGCGTCAGGGACGGCAAGATCGTCGAGTCCCGCGACTACCTGGACCACCTGCGCTCCGCCTCGGCCCGCGACATGCTCCCCGAGGTACTGGACGCCGTCCGCGACCACCACGCCGAAGGCCCCGTCACGTAGAGCGAGCGGCACTCGCGAGGGTCGCCGCGTCGTGCAGGAACCGGGTCTCGTCCTGCCTGCCATGCACGAGGTAGTCGTGTGGCAGCGGGTTGTTGGGCCGGGGATCGTCGACGGCGTGGCGCGGGACCACGTGGGCGTGCAGGTGGGGCAGGCCGTTGCCCAGCATGGAGATGTTCAGCTTCACCGGCTCGAACACCGCCTCGACCGCGCGGGCCGCGGACACCACGTCCAGTCAGAAGCCGGTCGACTCCTCCGCCGTCAGCCGTGTCACCTCGGCGACGTGGCGGCCCTTCCAGATCACCACGCTGTACCCGCGCACCCGTCACCCCGCAGGACCGTGAACCAACTCGCCGCCCAGTCGGAAGTCACACCACCAAGTGAACCCCACGACGGCGAGATCGGCGCCACCGACGGCGGGCCGGTACCGTCACACTGCTCGCAGCCGATGATGGGAGACGATCCGGTGGCCAACGAGAACGCGGCCAAGCTCGCCGTGCTCATCGACGCGGACAACGCCTCCCCGGTGGTGGTCGAAGGGCTGCTGGCCGAGGTCGCCAAGTACGGCACCGCGCACGTGAAGCGTGCCTACGGCGACTGGACGGGCACGAGCCTCAAGGGCTGGAAGGAACACCTGCTCGCGCAGTCCATCCAGCCGATGCAGCAGTTCGCCTACACGAGCGGCAAGAACGCCACCGACTCCGCCATGGTCATCGACGCCATGGACCTGCTCTACTCCGGCCGGTTCGACGGCTTCTGCCTGGTCTCCAGCGACAGCGACTTCACGAGGCTGGCCGCGCGGATCCGGGAGTCCGGCCTCACCGTCTACGGGTTCGGCGAACGCAAGACGCCGAAGCCGTTCGTCGCCGCGTGCGACAAGTTCATCTACCAGGACAACCTCTCCTACCCGGACGTACCGGAACCCGAGGACGCGCCGCCGACCCGCAAACCGGTCACCCCGGCCACCCAGCTCAAACGCGACGCGGCCCTGGTGAGCCTCCTGCGCAACGCGACCGAGGCCGCGTCCGACGAGGACGGTTGGGCCCCGCTCGCCACCATCGGGCACATCATCACCAAGCAGCGCCCCGACTTCGACCCCCGCACGTACGGCTACAGCAAGCTCAGCGACCTGATCACCGCCACCACACTGTTCGACCTGGACCGCCGCAGCCTCGGGGACGGCAAGCCCGGCATCCCCTACGTCCGCGACAACCGCCGCCGCTCAGACAAGCATTCCTGAGACGACGACGAGGGGTTTTCCCCGCACGTGGGTGTGCACGAGATCGCGGTACGCCTGTGCGCCTTCGTCCAGTGTGTACCGCCGGCTGACGGTCGACGGCAGCGTGCCGGCCACGGCCCGGGCTGCCAGGTGCTCCAGGTCGCCGGGCTGTGCGGTGCTGTACACGGTGCGCACGGTGAGATCCGCGCGGTCGAACGCGGCCGCGTCCGGGCTGGGGAAGGCGATGTTGAGCAGACGGCCTCCCGACCTGATGGCGCGCGCCGCACCGACCAGGGCGGGACCCGGCAGGGTGAGGTTGACCATGGCGTCGACGCCGCCCGGGTGGCGCCGCAGTGTCTCGGTGACGGTGTCGGCTGCCCGGTAGTCGATCACCTCGGTCGCGCCGAGACCTCGGACGTAGTCGTCGTCCTCGGGCAGCGCGGTGGCGATCACGTGGACCCCGGTCTCCGCCAGCAGCGGGACGACCGCGCCACCGACTCCGCCCGCGGCCCCCGTCACCAGAACCCGTTGCCCGGCCGCGAATCCACCGTCGCGCAGCACGGCAAGCGCGGTCAGCCCGGGTATGGGCAGGGTGGCCGCGTGGTCGGCGCCCACGCCGTCCGGTCGCGGGGCGAGTGCCGGGGTGTCCGCCTCGAAGACCGCGTACTCGGCCATGGCACCCGTGGTCAGTGAAACCGGGCTGGACACCATCGTGGCCATCGCCGCTGCCGCGCGCGGCAGCCCGACGCCGAACACCTCGTCGCCCACGACGAAGCGGGTGACGTCCGGACCGACCTCCGAGACCGTGCCCGCGAAGTCGCTGCCCGGCACGTGGGGGAAGGTCAGGGGAGACAGCTCACCCACCACGCCGCTGAGAGTTCGCAGGTCGGCCGGGTTGACCGCGGCGGCCCGGACGCGGACCTGGATCTGGCCGGGCCCGGGGCGAGGCACGGGAACGTCCTCGACGGACAGGACCTCCGGCGGCCCGTACCGCGTTGCGACGACAGCTTTCACGACATCCTCCTAAGTTGACCAGCTGGTCATGTTGAGCGGGACCGTACCGATAACATGACCAGCCGGTCAACTTGTGTTAGTGTCGGCCGCATGCCGCGAGCCGACGCCGCTCGGAACCGAAGCCTCGTCATCGACGCCGCTTCAGCCGAGATGGCCGAACACGGCCTGGAGGTCTCCATGGCCCGGATCGCGGCGCGGGCGGGCGTGGCCAAGGGAACGGTCTTCAACCACTTCCCCAGCAAGGACGAACTGGTCGCCGCGATCTTCTGCGAACAGCTCGACGCCCTGGCCGCAACCGGTGAGACCCTGCTGGAGCAGGCCGATCCGCGTACCGCCCTGCTGCGGTTCATAACGGAGGGGGCGGAACTCCACGCAGGCGACCGCTCGTTCTGCGAAGCGGCCACCGCGATCTCGCGTGCCCACCCCGCGATCCGTGCCGCCAGCGAGCGGCTGGCACAGGCGGCCGAGGCTCTGGCAGCGCGTGCCCGAGAGGCCGGCGCCCTGCGAGCCGACGTGACGGGCCACGACATCGTGCTGCTGCTCAACGCTCCCACCCGGATCGCGGGCCCGGTGGCCACGGCGCGACCCGAGCTGTGGCGGCGCTACCTGCACCTCGTCCTCGACGGCCTGCGGCCGGAGGCCGCGCACGACCTGACCGTCGCGGCACCGTCGCACCAGGACTTCATGACGGCGGCCGAGGAGCCGGGCTCGGGCGTGCCCTGTCCCCCTGGAGAGCTACCGGCTTTGCCCACCTCGGCGCGATGATCCGGCACCCGCCGCGACCATAGCGTTCCCGGCATGAACGAGACACCTGGAAACAACCCCCGCTGGCCCGCGATCGTGCGGCTCGTCCTCCTGTTCGTCCTGTTCTTCGCCGCCGATCTCCTGATCGGCCTCGTCCTCAACGCGGTGTCGGGCTCGGCGATCGCCTCGCTGGTGCTCGGCCCGGTGCTCGCGGCACTCGCCCTGTGGCTCTACCTGGCCGTCGTCCGGTTCGTCGAACGCAGGCGGGCCACCGAGCTGAACCGGCCGGACGCCGTGCGTGGCCTGGCCAGGGGTGCCGTCATCGGGCTCGCGATGTTCGTCGTGGTGATCGGTGTCATCGCCGTGTTCGGTGGTTACGAGGTCGACGGCTGGGGGTCGGTCGGCGCCATGCTGGCCTCGCTCGGCGTGATGATCGGCGCCGCGACCATCGAGGAGCTGATCTTCCGCGGCGTGCTGTTCCGCATCATCGCGGAGATGGGCAACACCACGATCGCGCTCGTGGTCTCGGCGGTCCTGTTCGGCGGCCTGCACCTGTTCAACCCGCAGGCGTCCGTCTGGGGCGCACTGGCCATCGCGGTCGAGGCCGGTCTCATGCTCGGCGCGGCGTTCATGGCCTTCCGCAACCTGTGGGTGCCCATCGGTATCCACTGGGCGTGGAACTTCGCGCAGCAGGGCATCTTCGGCGCCAACGTGTCCGGCAGCGGCCACTCGGCAGGCCTGCTCGACGCATCGACGCCCGGCCCGTCCTGGCTCACCGGGGGCGAGTTCGGTCCGGAGGCGAGCGTCGTCTCGATCATCGTCGGCCTCGCGGCGACCGTGTACTTCCTGCGGCTGGCCAAGCGGCGCGACGACGTTCCCGCGCCGAACACGGCAACGGCCGCCTGACGTGTCAGCGGGTCACGCAGAACTCGTTGCCTGCCGGGTCCTGCAGGACGACCCATCCGCCGCCGTCGGCCTCGCGAAGGTCCGCGAACACCGTGGCGCCGAGCGCGACCAGGCGGTCGACCTCCTCGTCACGGCCGAGATCCGCGGACTGGAGGCAGACGTGCACCCGGTTCTTGACGACCTTGTCCTCCGGCACGGCCTGGAAGTACAGCCGAGGACCCCCGGGCGGTTCGACGACGACCTCGGGATCGCCCGGGGCGCAGTCGGGGTGGACGGGATGGCCGACCACGCCGCTCCAGAACCGGGCCAGCGCGTAGGGATCCGAGCAGTCGAACGACACGTTCCTGACAAAGGAGACCATGATCCACAGGGTAGACGCCGTGGGCTCGACAGTGGACGATCCGACCACACCGGCGGTCGGGTCACGCGCACAGCGGGCGGAACTCCACGTCGGGGATGAACTGGGTCCACTCGGCCCGGGTGACCGGCTCACCGGCGTCGGCGCAGATGCGGGTCGCCACCTCCTCCGGGGCCAGCGGCCACAGGTGTGCGGTCCCGTCGGCGTCACCCGCGGCCAGTGTCCTTCCGTCCCCGCTGACGGCGACCGCGTACACCGAGCCCTCGATGCGCAGCGTCGCGTGGACGGCCGGGTGCGCGACGTCCGTGACGTCCCACAGCCACACGGTCCCGTCGGTGCTGGCCGTCACGAGCAGCGACCCGTCCCCGGTGAAGGTGACGCCGTAGACGTAGTTGGTCGGGCCCACGAGGGGCCGCCCGATCATCCTCGGCGCCCACGGGTCCTCGACGTCCCAGAGCGTCACGGTCCGGTCGGCGCTGCCGACGGCGAGCACGCGGCTGTCCGGGCTGAAGCCCACCGCGTAGGCGTAGTTCGTGTGGCCGGAGAGCCGCGCGGTGTGCCGTGGCGCGGCAGGCAGCGTGACGTCCCACAGGTAGGCGTCGTTGTCCACGCTCGCCGCGGCCAGCATCCGCCCGTCGCGGCTGAAGGCGACGGTCATCACGATGTTGGTCGGCTCGGTCAGCGTGGCCAGCAGGTGCCGGGTGCGGGTGTCCCACAGGCGGACACGGTGGTCGTCGCCGCCGACCGCGAGCAGCGAGCCCTCCGCGTTGAACGCGACGGACTCGACGAGTGCCCCCGCGCCGGTCAACGCGGTCGGCGGCGTGCTTCGGTCGCCGACACGCCACAGCCGGGTCGTGCCGTCGGCGCCGCCGGTGGCGACCAGTGTGCCGTCGGGACTGAGCGCGGACGCGCCGCTGAACTCCGCGTCCTCGACCGGCGCTTCGCGCTGCCGGTGTCCGGCGGCGACCTCGCTCCACTCGACGCTCCCCGGCCCGTCACCCACCGACGACGCCGACACGGCGACAGTCCGGTCGTGCGGGCCGAAGGCCACGGTCGAGATCGGCCCGGGATGACCCGCGATCACCCCGCCGGGCAGGGACCACACGCGTGCGAACCCGTCCGCGCTCGCGGTGAGCAGCGCGTGCGTGCCGGGCAGGAAGGCCGTCGCGGTCACCGGGCCGGGGTGGGGGAGCACCTGCGGCCCGTGCCCGGCGGGCAGGTCCCACACGAACGTGTCGCTGTCGGCCGACCCGGCGGCGAGCCTGCGGCCGTCGTCGCTGAAGCCGACGGCGTAGACCGGGCCGGCGAACCCCGTCAGCGGCGTGCCCTCGGTGCCTGCCGCGAGGTCCCACAGGTGCACCGCGCGGTCGCTGCCCGCGATGGCGACGGTGTGGCCGTCCGGGTGGAAGGCGAGGCCGTTGACCGTCCCGGGGAGTTTCCGCACCGGGCCGCCGTTCGGGGCCGGACCGTCCAGCCGCCAGACGTACAGCGTGTTGCCGAGACCACCCGCCGCGAGCGTCGTGCCGTCGGCGCTGAACGCCACCGCCTTGCCGTCCCCGCCCAGGTCCGCGGCGAGCACGAGGACGCGCGGCGCGCCGGTGGGGTCGAGCCGCCACAGCCGCAGCCCGTCCTGGCCGACGACGGCGAGGTGGCGACCGTCGGGGCTGAACGCGACCGCGTAGCCGGTGCCGGTGAGCGCGGGCTCGGGGCCGGGCAGGCGCGTGGGGTGGCGCGTGTCGGTGATGTCCCACAGCGTCAGGCCGCGGTCCATGCCGGTCAACGCCAGCACGTGGCCGGAAGGGCTGACGGCGGCGCCGAAGACACTGCCGGGAGCCGCGGCGAACCCGTCGCCGACGGGGGCCAGGCGGCGCCGGTCACGCACCCGCCACAGCCGTGCGGTGCCGTCCGCGCCGCCGGTCGCGAGGAGGCCGCCGTCGGCGGTGAGCGCGGTGGCGATCGTGCCGTCGGAGCCCCGTGCCCTGCTCACGACGGGGGTGTGGCCCGACTCCAGCAGGCTCGACCTGGCCTCCGGCGTCGGTGCGATGCGGTAGGCGGCGAGCGCGAGCTGACCGGCCAGCGCCGGATCCGACGACCGCAGGGTGTCCGCACGCAGGGCCGTCTGCCGTGACACGGCGACGTTGCGGTCGGCGACGGCGTCCGAGCGAAGCCGGAAGACGACCGCGACCAGCCCAGCGGCCACGAGGACGGCCACGACCAGTGCCGCGACCCAGCGCCGCAGCCGCCGCAGCTGTCTTCGCCTGTCCCGTTCCTCCCGTCCCCGGGCGTCGAGGCTCGCGGTGAGGAAGTCGCGTTCCACACCGGTCAGCTCGGTGTTCTCCGCCAGGGCGGCGGCCGACTCGAGCAACGCGCCCCGGTACAGGGCGCTCGGGTCCCGGCGCGACTCCAGCCAGTCGAGTGCGGCGCCCTGCAGCTTGCGGTGGGCACGCAGGGCGTCGCGGTCGGCGTCGAGCCACTCGCGAAGCCGTCGCCAGGCGTGGACCAGCGCCTCGTGGCTGATGCTGACCGTGTCGGCGTCGATGGTGACCAGCCGCTGCGCGACGAACCGGTCGAGGATGTCGAGGTACTCCTCTGGCAGGTCGGTCCTGGCGATGCCCCTGCGGGTGTCGGCGACGCCGTCGCCGACGTGGACCAGCCGCAGCAGCAGCGACCGCGCGAGACGCTGCCCGCGCGGCGAGAGGTCGAGGTACACGGCGTCGGCGGACTGCCCGACCGCGTAGGCGATCCCGCCCGTGGAGAGGTACCCGTCGATGGTCAGCCTGCGGCGGTTGCCTGCCTGCCAGGTCGCGTGGAGCACGTGGGACAGCAGCGGAAGCGCGCCGCCGCCCGCCGAGTCCGCGGGCCGGAAGTCCCGCAGCAGCAGCTCGACCAGGCCGTCCTCGAGGTCCACGCACGCCTGCCGCGCGGGCCGCACGATCGCCGACCGCAGCTCCTCCTCGGACATGGCGCCGACGACCACGGTCTCGTGCCGCAGTGCCTCGGCGAGTTCGGGGTGGCCGACGGCGTGGTCGTAGAAGTCCGACCGCATCCCGAACACGACGGCCACGTCGGGCCCCTCGGCGAGCGCGAACAACGCGTCGACGAACGCCGGGTCCCGCTCGTCGCCGGTGAACAGCTCCTCGAACTGGTCGACCACGACGAGGAGGCGTGCCGTGGTGCGTTCCGGCAGCGCGAGGACGCCGGCTCCCGGGGTGAGCAGGACGGTCTGCCACTCGTCGGCACGCAGGGTCGGCACCAGCCCGGCCCGCAGCAGCGAGGACTTGCCCGCCCCGGACTGCCCGATCACGAACAACGGCACCTGGCGGCACTGCCGCACGTGTGCCACCAGCTCGGCCACGAGACGGTCGCGGCCGTGGAACCACTCGGCGTCGTCCGGCTGGAACGGCGCGAGCCCCCGGTACGGGCGGGGTGAGTCGGCGGGCGCGGGACCCGGGGCGCGACGCACGCGGATCAACGCCCGCTCCCACTCGTCGAGCGTGTCGGGATCGGCGACACCGCAGCGAAGCAACACCTTCTTCAGAACCCAGGAGGTGGCCGGGCTCGGCAGCGACTTGCCCGCGAAGTAGTCGCCGACGGTCGTGCGTGCCGCCTCGACGTCCTGGGCGACCTGGCGCACGGACAACCCGGCGCGTTCCCGCAGTTCGGTCAATGCGGCACCGAACTGCCGCGTCGTCCGAATTTCCGCGGGTGTTGTCCAGTTCCTGACCTGTTTCCCGTCGGCCATGACCCTCCTCGGTGGCTCCTGTGCCCGAATATGCCGGATCTCCGGCCGTGACCGGCTGTCCGGGACCGTCCGGGTATCTCGTCGTGACCTTCCGGAGGAATTCCTTCGGCCATTGGATGTCACCCATCGGCGGAATTCCCGCCGGGTGAACCGGAGGAATCATGGAAAGCCATTCCCTGCACGCCACACGGGAGATGTCATGAAACGCGTCATCGGCACACTGCTCGGCGCGGCCCTGCTGGCCGCACTCCAGGTGACCCCCGCGTCGGCGGCGCCCTACGACCCCTACACCGACACGAACCCGGCGACCACGGGCTGCGCGGCGGACGCGATCACCATCGCGACCCGCAACATCGCGAGCCCACAGGCGATCTACGGGACGATGGAGGTCCGGTACTCGCCGTCGTGCGGGACCAACGGGGTACGTGCCAACATGCTCGTCCAGAACGCGGCCTACACGGTCACGAAGGGCATCAGCCGGTTCAGCAGCCAGCCGGACGGCCACGGCGGCTGGCTGGGCTACTACCAGAACTACGAGTACGACCCCGCGGTCGGCTCGTCGTTCGGCATGCAGGTCTACGCCCCGGGCAGCACCTGCATCCAGGCGATGAGCGTCGTCCGTGACAGCGGCGGCCAACTGGTCGCGTTCACCGGCTCACCCGTCCCGTACGACCCGTGGGTCACATTCTGCTGAGTGCTCACGAGGGCCTCCTTCCTGACGTCCGGCGTCAGGAAGGAGGCCCTCACCGCTACTTCCTCGTGCCGCTGCTGTAGGCGAGCCTCGTCAGGGCACCGGAGAGCAGGTCACCGGTGAACAGGTGTCGTCCAGGGCCGTCCGCAACGGCCACCGAGAACGCCGACGCTGTCGGGATCGTGCGGATGCTCGTCAGCGAATGCTGTCCCACCACGTCGATCCGGCCCTGTGCGGCCACGAACGCCTGGTGGGCGAACGGATCCACCGCGACCGCCCGCGCCGGCCCCGCCGTGTCCACGTGGCCGAGCACCTCACGGGTCGACAGCCTCAGCACGCTCACCCCCGGACGGGTGGCACCGCCGCCGATGGCGGCCACGTAGATCCGGTCGTTGAGCCGGTCGATCGTCACGTCGCGCGGCTGTACCGACGGCGCACCGAGGCTCACCATCGGGTGGACCACCTGCGTCACGCCGTCGTCGGTGATGGCGGTCAGGCCTGCCACCTTCGGGTCCGAGGACACGTAGCTCATCGCCACGTACAGCGTGTCCGTGTCCGGGTCGACGGCCATGCCGAGCGGGCCTTTCCCCGTCATGATCGGGGCCAGTTCCGTGTTGGTCCGCCCGTCCACCACGTGGATCCGGCCGAACGCGTTGTTCGACACGTACACGCGGCCGGTCCTCTCGTTGACCACCACGTCGGTCGCCGTCTGGCCGGTCGGCAGCGCGATCGTCGCGACCACCGACTGGGTGCGGCGGTCGATCACCGTCAGGTCGACCTTGTTCGGCTCGCCGGGCCGCTGCGCGCCGAGCACGTAGATCCGCCCGGTCACGTCGTCGACCGCCACGCTGTGCGGCCGGTAGCCCACCGGGATCCTGCCTGTCACCCGCATGGTCTTCCGGTCCAGCACCACCAGCGAGCCGGGCTGGTCCGACGTGTGCGGCTCGGCCACGGACTCGTAGTAGTGCGTCGCGTAGACGTGCCTCGCGTCGGTCGCGACACCGAGCACCGGGGCCGTGTACCCGGGGCGCGCGGGGGCGAGCGCGACCGTCACGTCCGGCGCCAGTGCCTGGTCGTGGGCCTGCGCCAGCTCGTCGGCCTCGCCCGTCGTGATCTCGGTCGGCATCGCGGGCACCGGGTCGGCGGTGAACTCCAGGTTCGTCCAGTCGTCGTACCCGTCCAGCAGCCGCTGGTCGGTGGTGACGGCGTACTCCTGCTCGTCGTCGCCCAGCGCGGGGGTGTCGCAGACGAAGTCGTCGCCGCTGCGGATCGAGTTCTTGTACCGGTTGTCGAGGTTCTTCGGTTCGGTGTCCGACGTGCCGTTCGCGCCGGGGCCGACGCACGCCGCCTTGTTGGCCTGGGCCAGGACGTCGACGTCGACCGCGTCGTTGTCGCCGTTCCAGTCGATCGGCCCGTCGGCCCTGGCGATCCGCTCGCCTCCCGCCGTGTTGCGGTACGTGGTGTACACGGGCAGGTCCGAGCCGATGCCGGCAGGCTCGGACAGCAGTTTCTGGTCGAGCTGGGGCAGCTCGGCGTCGGAGTACGCGACCAGCGACTCGCCGGTGGTCACGTCCGCCATGCCGGACAGCTGGAAGTTGTAGTTCATCGCGCTCAGGTAGTTGGGCTTGTGGTTGATGTCGTCACCACCGCCGTGCTTGAGGCCGAGCGTGTGCCCCAGCTCGTGCACGAACGTGCCCGCCTGCTCCCGGCTGGTGCCGTTGCCGCCACCGAACCCGCCGAGGCTCACCAGGAAGTCCTGGCCGTCGGAGAAGAGGGAGAGCCCCGAGCTGCCGGTCACCACGCCGCCGACCGAGTACTGGTGGCCCCAGATGTTGTAGTGCACGTACGGGTCCCGCGCCGGGTCGAAGTTCACGGCCTTGATCGCGTCGAAGCCCGAGGGCATGTCCAGTACGGCCTGCTCCGGCACCGCGCCGCTGACGTCCACGATCATGTCCACGCCCGGTCGGGAGTCGGCGCCGGGGTAGGGGCAGTCGGCGACGGCGGCCACCGGCGCGTTGTCGAACATGGCGATCGCCTGGTTGACCGGGCCGAGTGGCGCGGCGGCGTCGAACACCTGGATCTGGCCGCCCTCGGAGGCGTCCGCGTGGAGGAGCTCGGCGCGGCCGTCGACCGTGTCGTCGAGGTCGCCGACCGCGATCTGGTTGTGTGCGTCGTTGTTGAAGCGGGTGTCGGACACGCCGAGGCCCTTGACGGGCCCCCGGGTGACGGCGTCGAGTGCGTCGATCCGACCGCCGGAGTCGTTGGCGACCAGGATCTCGTCCCGCCCGTCGCCGTTGACGTCACCGACCGCCACCTGGTTGTGGCTGTCGTTCTCGAACGTCGAGTCGTCGACGCCGAGCGTTGGCGAGGGCAGGTGCGTGGTGGCGTCGAAGACGCCGATGCGGCCGCCTTCGGAGGCGTCGGCGATGACGATCTCGTCGCCGCCCTGCCCGTCCACGTTCCCGACGGCCAGCTGGTTGTGCCGGTCGTCCTCGAAGCGGGTGTCGGTGACGCCGAGCGTCGGCGACGGAAGGTGGGTGACCGCGTCGTACACGTGGATCCGGCCGCCCTCCGACGCATCGGCGACGAGGATCTCATCCTTGCCGTCGCCGTCGAGGTCGCCCACCGCGAGCTGGTTCTCGCGGCTGTTCTCGAAGCGCGTGTCGGTCACCCCGAGCGACGGCGAGGGCAGGTGTGTGGTGGCGTCGAAGACGCCGATGCGGCCGCCTTCGGAGGCGTCGGCGATGACGATCTCGTCGCCGCCCTGCCCGTCCACGTTACCGACCGCCAACTGGTTGTTGGCGTTGTTCTCGAAGCGGGTGTCCGTCACGCCGAGAGCCGGCGACGCCAGGTGCGTGAAGGGGTCGTAGACGTGGATCCGGCCACCCTCGCTCGCGTCGGCGATCACGACCTCGGCGCGGCCGTCCGCGTCCAGGTCGCCGACCGCGAGCTGGTTGTGGGGGTCGTCCTCGAACCGGGTGTCTACGACGCCGAGCACCTTGTCCGGCACACCGGGCGGGCCGCCGAACAGGTCGGGGGCGTGGCTGTGGTCGCCGTCCGCCATGTAGTCGACCTCTATGACGACCGTCTTGCGGCACGGGCTCGCGCCGAGCGCCGCGAGGTCCATCGAGACGCTGCCGTCCGGCCGGCGGATGCCGCCCGTCTCGACGAGGTCGGGGATGGCGTCGCCGTCCGTGTCCGTGTCAGCCGTGACCGTCGGCGTGGGTGGTGGTGTCGCGGCGGCCGGCCGGCCGAGCCCCGCGACGAGCAGGGCGACGGCGATCGTGGCCGCCACCGCGCTCCCTCTGCGTGATGCCATCATCTCAGGTGTGCTCCATCGAACGAGATTTCTGGTGCGGTGCCGGACAATCGTGACTGTCCGCAGAGGTCTCCCGCCGCCATGTTTCGCAGAACTGTGCAACGGGCGAACATCACGTATCTGAGCAGGCCGCGTCGCCTCCTCTCACCGGAGGAGACCGCATGCATTCCTTGCGCACGAACGATCTGCGCGCCGTGCTCGACTACAGCACGTCGACACTGCGCGTGGCGTCCCACGACCAGGTGCCGCCGTTGCTGGCCGGTCTCGCGCGCCTGGTCGGCAGTGACTCGGCGACGCTGACCCGACTCGACCTGCGCACACAGGACGAGGTGGCGGTGCCGTGGCCGCCCGCGAGACCGGCCCCCGAGCTGCTGACCGCCTACGCGGCGATCAGCCACACGCATCCGCTGCGTGCGCCGCTGATGGCGATCGCGCGGCGGCGTCCGGCCAGGATCGTGCCGCCGAGGGTGTCCGACGTGCTCACGGCACGCGGGTGGCGCGCCACCCGCATCCACCGCGAGGCGATGCCCGCCACGACGGACCAGCTGTGCCTCCCGCTGCGGTTCCACGGCGACACGATGTGCGCGATCACCCTGTCCCGCACCGGAGGCACGTTCACCGACCGGCAGCGGGACATGCTCGCCGCGTGCGCGGAACACCTCAGGTCCGCCCTGGTCCGCGCCCGCCCGGACACGCGGCGCGGGGTCCGGTTCGCCCCCTACCCGGCCGAGGCGCCCGTCCGCGTGGCACCGGCCCTGTCCACCCGGGAACGCCAGATCGTCGAGCTGGTCGCGACGGGACGCACGGACGCCCAGATCGCGCGGCTGCTGGACCTGCGCCCCGCCACGGTCTCCAAACACCTGCACCGGGTCTACCTGCGCCACAACCTCCGCAACCGCACGGAGGCGGTCCGGCTTCTCGACCGCGTGCGGCTGTGACGTGCTCGGTCAGTTCGCCCCTTCGGGCACGTCGCGCTGGCTACCTGGACCGGAACCGGTGAGACTGGGCCGGTGAAGAGTCGTGTACTGATGATCGTCGGCCTGGTGGCCGTGCTGCTCGGCGGTGTCTGGGCGTTGCAGGGAGCCGGGGTGATCGGCGGCAGCGGCATGTCGAACTCGACGACCTGGCTGGTGATCGGCATCGTGTTGGTGGTGGTCGGCCTGGGGCTGGTCGCCGTCGGCACGCGAAGCACACGCCGACGCGCCTGACCGCTCTCAGGTCAGCAGGGCGAGGCCCTGCGGTGTGAGCGAGTGGAGCACCGACTGCCCGGTGCGGCGGCTGGTGACCAGACCGGCCGACCGCAGCACGGAGGTCTGCCTGCTCGCGGTCGGCGGGGTGACCCCGGTCCGTGTCGCCAGGTCCTTGGTGCTGCACGGGCTCTCGCGGATCGCCTCGAGCATCCGCGTCCTGGTCGGGCCGACCAGCGCGGACAGCGGCCGGTCCGAGGCCCCGGGGACCTGGCGGCGCACGTCGTGCCGGATCGGGTACACCAGCGTCGGCTCGAGCGTGTCGTCACGGAACGTGGTCGGGGTGTCCCAGCAGAAGAACGACGGCACCAGCAGCAGGCCGCGGCCGTCCAGCCGCAGCTCCCGGTCCACGGAGTAGTCCAGCTCCAGCACCGGGTACTCCCACCGCGCGCTCGGGTGCAGCTCCCGCAGCAGCGGCACCACGCCCCTGGTCGCGAGCAGCTCGGTCTGCCGCGCGCGTTCCCGGTCCACGGCCAGGCACACCGTCGACCAGGACGGCGCCACACAGGCCGCGAAGTACCGGTCGACGGCCGCGCCGAGCCTGCGCAGCTCGTCGGTCCGACCGTCGGCGAGCCGCCTCGTCCACGCGGGCAGCGACCGTTCGGCGGCGAGCGTGGCCAGGTCCGTGCGCAACCGCGGCGTCGAGGTGCTCATCAGCGTGTCCACCCCCTCGGCGAGGGACGATCCCGGCGGGGTGAGGAAGTCGGCGTAGTAGCCCCTCGGCGGCACCAGGTCGGTGAGCAGCCGCGTGTCGTCCGGCACCCCGGTCGCCGCGGACCGCCACCAGCTCTCGAAGAACACCCCGCCGTCACGTCTGCGCAGCCGGTACAGGCTCAGCACGGTCTCCCACATCGGCTGCGACCCGACACACAGCCGGGTCCGCCCCAGGTCCTCCGGGGTGAAGACGATCCTCAGCACGGCACCCTCGTTCCGTCCCGTCGGAAGAAGCAGGCTCGCGGTCAGGGATGGGTGGCTCTCAGGTCGACCTCGCTGTAGCGGAGGTGGCGGGTGAGGGGGTCCTCGGCGACGGCGGCGGCCGTCACCGGGAGCAGGTCGTGGGTCTCGTTGCGCATGCGGTAGAAGGCCTCGGCGAAGTTGACGCCCGCGGCCCGGCCGAACTCGCCGTTGTTGGACTCGATCAGCTTGCGTGCGAACAGCCCCGAGTAGCCCTGGCTGTCGAAGCAGTCCATCGCGGCGACCTTCCTGCCGACCACCGGGGTGATGTCGACGAACACGTCGTTGCGCACACCGAAGAGGCTCAGGCCGTCCGCTGCGAAGACGGGCAGGGAGGTGAAGAAGACCTGCTTGACGTGGAACTCGGCCCGGCCGTCCAGGTTCCGCAGGTAGGTGCCGGTCCTGCCGAGGGCGGCGAGCACGGTCGTGGTGGCCACGGTGTGGGTGTTGCTCGCCACGACGGGGTTCAGCGGGTAGTCGCAGATGATCACGTCGGGCCGTTCGAGCGCGATCTGCTCGGCCACGAGGTCCACGACGTGCTCCTGCAGGGACGCCACCCGGTCGTCGGTGTCGAGGCCGATCACCCTGTGGACGCCGATGATGTCGGCGGCGCGGCGCAGCTCGTCCCACTTGTGCGCCGCGATGTCGTCGATGCCCGCGGTCGTGATCGCCTCGTCCGGGTCGTCCTTGCGCCACTCCTCGGCGTACCGGTTGGCGTGGATCCGCCCGCCGTGCGTGATGATCAGCGCGACGACCTCGTCACCCGCCTCGGCGTGCCGCGCCAGCGTGCCGCCACAGTTGGTGATCGTGTCGGCAGGATGGGCGTAGATCGTCATGACCTTCACGGGTCGGCACCTCCGCCAGGCGAACGGGATCGACTCGAGCCACCTCACGCGAAACGCCGTTCCATGTCAACATTCCCCTCGCGGGGACGGCGCCTGCCGGGAGATGATGCCGCGGTGCGAACGGGTGCGGCGTTTCGGCTGTCGAGCGACCATGACGGTGGTGCCGCGTTCGTGACCAGGACGCTCGGCCTCGAGCCGACGGACGGGTTCGAGGTCGGTGACCGGGTCGGGCGCACGGGGTCCGTCCGTCGCAGGTCCCTGTGGTCGCTGTCGTCGGGCCTGCCGCCGGAGAGCGAGCTCGCGGCCCATCTGGACTGGCTCCTCGACCTCCTCGAACCCAGGCGCGACCTGTTGTGGCGTCTGGCGGACCAGGGCTACACGGCCGACTGGTTCTGCCTCGCCGCGTCCGGGGCCGCCGAACACGCGGTCGGGCTGACCAGGCCGCTCCTGACCAGGCTGCTGACCGTGCCGGGCGACCTGCTCCTCGACGTCATGGGCGACGACTGACCCCAGCGAGTTGCCGATCCGGCAACGGAAGTTGCCGGTCATCCAGGGCGGACGGACACTGTGGCCGGAGGTGGGCACTGACATGTTCGACCGGGACTCCTGGGAACGGCGTTGGGCGCGGGCGCTGCGTGAGCACGCGGACGTGGTGACGAAACGCCCGCCGAACGGGTACCTGCTCGAGGTGGCCGAGGACCTGCGCCCCGGTCTCGCGCTCGACGCGGGGTGCGGGCACGGGGCGGAGACGCTCTGGCTCGCCGCGCACGGGTGGCGGGTGACGGCCGTCGACTTCGCCGCCACCGCGCTGGACCACGCCCGGTCGAGCGCCGAGGCCGTCGGGACGGACGTCGCCGGGCGTGTGGACTGGGTTCAGGGCGATCTCGCGGTCTGGACCCCGCCCCCGGCCCGCTTCGACCTCGTGACCTGCCTGTACGTCCACATGGCGGCCGGGGTGACAGAGACCGTGCGGCGCCTCGCGTCCGGGGTCGCACCGGGCGGCACCCTGCTCCTCGCCGGCCACCGCCCGGTCGACCCGAGCACCGGCGACGCGACCGCCGCGGCCGGACAGGTGCAGGTCTCCGTCGACGAGGCCCGCGCCGCCCTCGACGGATGGGAGGTCCTCGTCGGCGAGGACCGGCCGAGGGCCGCGCCAGGCACCGGCGTCGACGCCGTGGTGCGGGCGCGACGGCTCACCTGAGGGTCATCGTGTCCGTGTTGAAGCCCGACAGCGTGACCACCGGTTTGCCGCCGTGCGGCTGCCCCGGCGGGAGGGTGGCGGTGATGACCTGCGACTGACCGGGCCACAGCACGAGGTCGTTGTCGTCCCACGTGGCCCACGGGACGCCCTGGATGTCCGCGCGTAGGAAGAACGCGACGGTGTCGGAGGTGTTGGTGACGGTCACCGACGTCGTCCCCGGCCGGACCTTCGCACTGACCTGCGTCCTCGGCAGCGTCCGCAGTGCGGTCAGGTCCGCGTACTGCGTCATCGTCGCCTGCGGGTTTCCCTGTGTGGCAGCCCAGTCCACCACGTCCGGCGTGGTCGACCGCCAGTACACGTTGCGGTCGACGACCTTCCCGTGCCTGCGCAGCTCCAGCTCCACGAAGTACACCGAGCCGGTCGTCGGCAGCACGGGCGTGAGGACGTCGTTGCGGACCTGTTGCCCGGCAAGGGAAAGGCCGTCGACCTGCTGGTCGTCCAGCACGGTGCCGGACAGGTCACGCACCCTGGCCCGCACCGAGAGTCCACTTTCGACACGACCGCCGAGGTTGTCCACCGTCACGGTGTCGTCGTCGTAGCTGAGCAGGGCGTGCAGCGGCTTGTTGGCCTTCTGCGCGCCGTAGAAGGCGCCCGGCTGGTCACCGTCCTGGTTGAACAGTGACCACAGCAGGGTCGGCCAGCCCTTGTTCAGCTGCCAGTACACCAGACCCGTCGACGGGTTCGTCGGATCGGTGGAGTGGTCGATGAACGCCTCGAACTGGGACCGCACGTTCTCGTAGTTGGCCACCTGCGCGAGCTGCACGTAGGTCGCCAGGTCGGACCACGTCCCGTAGCGGTTCGCGAGCGCGGTGTCGAACGTGTAGAGCGTGCCGAAGGCGTAGCCGCCGTGACCCGACGAGTAGTTGGCGTGGTACTGGTTGTACTCCGGGTCCTGCCACAGCTTCTGCTGCTCCTCCGGCGAGAGGAAGCGGTCGAGGGACGCCATGGTCGGCACGGTGTGGCCCGCGCTCTGCTCGCTCGCGAACGCCCACGACCCGCCGACGTTCGTCCGCGTCGAGTCGCGTGGGTCGAAGTGCGTCGTGTCGTACCAGTAGGTGGGCGGCACCCAGTCGTAGGGCCCTTCCTTCTCGCCGGCCGGCCCGAGCGTGGCGGTCTTCTTGTACTCGGCAGATGCGACGATCGGCACCTGGAAGTCGGCCTCCGCGAACCCCGCCAGCGACTCGACCTCCTGACGCGGCAACGGTTTGTTGTCGCTCCAGCCGTAGGTGACGACGCTGGGGTGGTCGCGTTCGCGTTCGCCGATGCCGCGCGCGGAGTCGTGCATGATCCGGAAGTCGCGCTCGGTGAGGCCGGCCTCGGAGGCGGGTTCCCACCCGTCACAGCACAGGAAGCCGCCGAGGATCATCAGTCCCGCGCGGTCGAACTGGTCGTAGAAGTCCTGCGGCATGTCGTGGCCCTCGAGCCGGATGCCGTTGAGACCCATGCTCTTGATGAGCGTGATCTGCCTGGCCACCTCGGCCTTCGAGTAGCGGAGGAACAGGTCCGGCATGTACCCGCCACCCCGGAACACGAAGTCGTGGCCGTTCACCGCGTAGATGCGGGCGCCGTCGGGCGCCTGCGGCGACGCCCCGACCAGGCGACTGGTCACGGTGCGGATGCCGAACGTGCTCGTCGAGGTCGTGGACACCTTGCCGTGCTGGGAAACCAGGGTGCGCAGTGTGTAGAGCGGCTGGTCGCCCATCGAGTACGGCCACCACAGCTTCGGCCGGGAGATCGTCACCGGGTCGAAGGACACGGTCCGCGTGCTCAGGGCGGGCACGCTCACGGTCTGGTGCAGGACGACCGGCCGTCCGCCGCCCGGCGGCGTGATCGTCGCACCGACCTCGCCACGCTCGTCGCCGGTCGAGTTGTTGGTGACGTCGAGCTTGACGGTGAGCTTCGAGGTGCTGAGGTCGGTCGCGTTGTCCTGCACCACGTGTGCGTTCGAGCCGGCCAGCGCGTCGGAAAGCCGGAGCTGGACGGGGAACTGGATGCCGGTGTTGTTGTCCGGGGGGATCTGGCTCCAGTCGAGGTGGGAGAGCGTGTACATCTTCTTGGGGTTGTTGGGATACATCTTGATCGCCAACGAGTTGCGGCCGGGGCGGACCAGCGAGGAGACGTCGAAGGTGTGGCCCGCGTAGGCGCCGCTCACGAGGTCGTGGTCGGCGACGAGCGTGCCGTTCACCCACACGTCGCCCTCACCGACGACACCCGGCACGACGAGCTTCGCGGGCTGCCGGGCGGCGAGCGTGAAGTCCGTGCGGAACCACCAGGGCACCGCGAACCGCGGGACGGTCACCGGGCCGCGTTTGGTGACGTAGCCGAAGCACTGGCGCATGTTGTCGCTGTAGTAGACGTCGGGGCACTCGCCGTTCTGCAGCAGGGCGGTGATCTCCGTGCCGGGGGCGCCTGCGTCGTCCGGCTTCACGGGCAGCCAGCCGTCGGTGTGGAAGGACGGGCTGGACACCTGTTCGCCGGGGGCCGTGGCGATGGCGGAACTCTGCACCTGCCAGCCCCGAGTGCCGAGCGTCAGGAGACCGCCCGCCCCGTTGGCCGCCGCCGAGGGGGCGGTGAGCAGGGCTGATGCCGTGAGCAGCGTCGCTCCCAGCGCGAGGACCCTCATACCGGCCGATGGTGAGCCCATGGCGCGCCTCCCTTACGTTGGGAAAATTTCTAACACAGATCTCACGTCGGACGGAAGCCCTCGGTCCCCGGACCGACGTCCGCGGGCCGGGGAGAGCCACGCCGGAATCGAGCACGGCCCTGGGGGTCGGACTTCGGTGGGACGGCCCGCTGCGCAGTGTCTACATGCGATACACCACAAGAGGACACACTCGTCGCGGCGTGACCGTTCGCCGAGGGAACCCGTTCTCGTCGCGTTGGCCGCCGCCAACCGGGCCGGCGCCGGTCGGTCTCACCGGCGATCAACGGGCCGGCCGACCTGCCCGTCGTCCTCGGTTAGCATCGCGCCATGTCGCCGACCCGGGCCGAGCAGGCCGAGAAGACGAGGAAGACCGTGCTCGAGACGGCGCGGCGGCTGTTCATCGAGCACGGGTTCGACGCGACATCACTGCAACTCATCGCCGACACCATGGGCGTGACGAAGGCCAACGTCTACTACTACTTCCGCACCAAGGTCGAGATCCTGGAGGCGTTGCTGGAGGGCAGCGTCGTCGCGCTCACCACCATGCTCGACGAGGCCGAAAAGATCAAGGGCAGGCAGGAACGCGTGGAGTTCCTGGTCGACGGGTTCGTCGACCAGGTCGTCGTCGCCCACCGGACCATCGCGCCGATGAACCGCGCGGACCCCATCATCCGCAGGCACGAGGGCATCAGCAGGCGACTCGACGAGCTGTCCGGCCGCGGGCTGCACCTCCTGTTCGGCGACACCCCCACGCCCGACCAGCGCGCCGCCCACGCCATGCTCGGCGACCTCGGCCCGGCCACCCGCAGCCTGAGCCACCTGCCCGACGACGAACTGCGTGCCGTCCTCCGCCGCCTCTGCCTACGCGTTGTCCGCGTCTGAGTCGAAACCGTCAGAGCTTCACGAGGACTTTGCCGCGGTTGGCGTCGCGGTCGAGGTAAAGCGACTGGTACGCGCGGGGAATTTCGTCGAAGCCGTGGCGAATGGTCTCGTGGTGCGCGATCTCGCCGTTGCGGACGAGATCGCCCACCTCACCGTGAAGCGTCCGCCAGTTCTCGTCGGTGAACCATTCGATGGAGAAGATCCCGCGAATGGTGGTGCGGGGAAACATGATGTAGGGGAGCAGCCGTGGGCCGACGTACTCCTTGCCGACCTGGGTGGCCCACTGCCAGCAGACGGCCACCTGGCTGTCGATGTTGAGCATGCTGAACACGGCATCGGTGACAGCACCGCCCAGGGTGTCGAAGTACTTGTCCACACCGTCGGGTGCCGCCGCCCGCAGCGCCTCGAGTACGCCGTCGTCACCGTGCCGGTAGTCGATGACGGAGTCGAAACCGAGACCGGTCAGATGGGCCTTCTTCTCCGGTGAGCCGGTGGTGCCGACGACCCTGGCGCCCGCCCGTCTGGCGAGCTGTCCGACGAGCGAGCCGACCGCACCGGACGCACCACTGACCACGACGGTGTCGCCGGGCCTGACGGTCATGAACTTGGCGAGCGTGCCCCACGCGGTCATCCCCGGCCCGCCCATGACACCCAGCGCGGTGGACAGCGGCAGGGCGTCGTCGTAGTGCCGGGGATCCAGCCTGCGGTAGGCGGGGAAGATCATCGGGAACGTCCCGGTCTGCCAGAGCGCGGGCTCGCCGGTGCTGACGAGATGGGTCCGCCAGCCGCCGAAGCCCTGGACCAGGTCACCGGGCCGGTGCGGGGCACGCGGCCCGGCCTCGAGCACCTCCATGATCGAGTCGGCACCCATGTGGTCGCCGATCGGCGTGTCCATGCAGATGCCCTGCAGATAGGGATCGACGGAGATGTAGAGGGTTTTCAGCAGCATCTCGTCGTCGGCCAGATGGACGTCGAGATCTTCGGTGACCTTTTCGTAGATCCTGCCGATGTCGGGAATGCCCGGGACATGCTCGCGAACCACCCATTTCTCGGCCTTCATGTGAGCATTCCTATCATCGGGTTGTGGCCGTCGCATCCCGAGAAGCCGCTGGTCGGGACGGACACGGTGCCGAGGGCTGTCCGGAGCCGTGGTCCGCCTCGGGAGCCACCAGCAGTCCGGCCACTGACGAGATGTCGGTTACGTCCTCGAGGTGGTGTGTCAACTCGAGCAGTTCCGCGCAGATCCCGGGCGCCAGCACCCTTCCCGCGAAGTCGAGGAACTTCGCGTCCTCCGACATGGGCTGGAGATAGCCGTACTGCGCGTGGACCTTGTAGTGCGTGTCGAGGAGCTCCCACGTCAGGCCGGCCTCGGCGAGCGCCGCCGCCCGGGTCCCGTTCGCCGCCGCCGTGCCGCCGAAGGTCCGCAGCGAGTTTGATGCGGCGGCCTCGCCGCTCAACCGTCACTGAACTCCGACCAAACATCGGGTCTTTGCTCGTGTTCGCCAATCTGCTACAACATAAGTACCTGCTGGCGCGATGAAGTCATCGGACGTCTGCGGTGTTCAACCTTCTTGCTCCGAGCGTCAACGTGGTCGAGTCGGGGAGAGCAGATCGATGACGATGAGGTCGTCCATGCGCCGGATCGTGTCCGCGGTCGGTGCCATTTCGCTGACGGTCCCCCTGATGGTCGTGTCGCCGGCCTCCGTGCCCGCGGCGACCAGCGGGTACGTGGGGGTCACGTTCGGCTTCGACAGCGGGACCCTGCGGGGCGCGCCGTACGATAACCAGGGCAACAGGATCTACAACGTCCCGATGTTCAGACCGACCGGTGACCTGACGGTCTTCTGGGACAACTACGTCGAGCAGCTGGTCACGGCGGGCGTCGACTTCGTGGCCGTGAACACCAGGGGATATGTGCCGGGCAGCGCGGCGCCCTCCGGCAGCGGCGACCCGCGCATCCTCGGCGGGCTCGTGGCCGCGATCAACCGCCGGGGCGTCGCCGGGCAGCTGAAGATCGCCGCGTTCGACGACACCCCCGCCTCGTTGACCGACAAGAAGAACCAGGTCAAGCACCACACCGGCGGCTATGAACCGAAGTTCGACCTCGGTGACGCGACCGGTGCGGGCGAGGGCGGCTACCAGTACTACTGGGACTACAACCTGCGTGAGTTCTACCGCCAGGTCCCCGACAGCGTGCGGTTCAAGCTGGACGGTCGGCCACTGGTGTACGAGTGGTCCATCGGCGACTTCGCGTTCTCCAACCAGGGCAACGGGAACGCCTCCCGGCTGCTCCAGTACGTGCGGTCACACGCCCAGTCGGAGTTCGGCTTCAACCCCTACATCGTCGTCGACCAGAACTGGCCCCAGGAGGACCCGACCACGGTCGACAACGTCGACGGCGTCGACAACTGGTTCGGCGTGCCGGGCCCCGGCTACACCCAGAACACCTTCAAGAACAACAAGTACGGCGTCGCGGTGCCCGGCTTCCGGTTCGTGTCGGGCAGCACGAACATGGTGATCGACCCCAGGCACGGGCAGACCTACGCCGCCAACCTCGCCGCGACCGCCGGCTCCGGCGCGAAGGTCACCCTGATCGAGGGCTTCACCGACTGGCAGGAGAACGCGGCGGTCATGCGCACCGCCGAAGGCGGCTACGACCAGCGGCTCACCGACTATCCCAACCAGATGCTCAACATCACCCGCCGGTACTCGCGCACGCCGTTCCCGTCGACCCTGCGGATCGAGGCCGAGTCGGCGGACAGCGTCTTCGACACCACCTCGACCAACACCCTCGGCACCTACCGCGACGGCAGCCTGGACGTCGAGCGCACCCCGGACTCCGGCGGCGGCTGGGACGTCGGCGCCACCGCCGCGGGGGAGTGGCTGGAGTGGAAGGAGCTGCCGATACAGGGCACCGTCCGGCTGCGGGCCAGGGTGGCCACGCCGAACACGGGCGCCACGCTGCGCTTCCTCGTGGACGGCAGGGCCGGACCGACCGTGACCGTGCCCAACACCGGCAACTGGCAGACCTACCAGACGGTCGACGCGGGCTCGTTCACCCTGCCGACCGGCTCCTACCACACCGTGCGCGTCGAGTTCCCCAACGGAAACCTCAACCTCAACTTCTGGACGGCCTCCCCGTAGGGACACGCCGCCGCACTGAAGGACGCCTTCGTAACGCTGGGCGTACTGAAGGACGCCTTCGTAACGCTGGGCGTACTGAAGGCGTCCTTCGTAACGCTGGGCGTACTGATGGACGCCTTCCTTACGTCGGGCACGCGGGAGTCAGAGGTGCGCCAGGTCAAGTGTGGCCGGGCCGTAGCGGGCGTGCTGCGGCCCGGTGTTGAACGCCCAGTACCGGTCCCCGTAGGACCAGTGCCACCACTCGCTCGGGTAGTTCACGAAGCCGCTGGCGGTCATCGCCTCGATCAGCGTGGTCCGGTTGGCGCGGGCCTCCGCGTCGATCAGCGGGGACGCCGTGAAGCACGCGGTGTCGTACTCGGGCGGGGTCTCGTTCACCTCGGTACCCATGGGCAGCTCGTCGCCGTCGACCGTGCACAGCGTGAGGTCGACGGCGCCGCCCGCGACGTGCGGTGCCACCTCGGGCGGTGACACGTAGGTGGCGGACTCGGTGCGCACCCGCTCGGCGGACCAGTCCGGGTTGGCCAGCGCGACCCGCGACATGCTGCTCACGAAGTACCGCTTCTGCACGTCCTGCGGCCGGAACCCCTCGACGACCAGCAGGCGCAGACCGCGGGGGAGCTGGCTCTGCGCGGCGACGAGCCGGTCGGCGACCGACAGCCGCACGTGTGCGTAGGCGCCCAGCTCGTCGGCGAGCCTGGTGTCGATCCGGATCACGCCCGTGTCCCGCAGGTCCACCAGAGGCTCGCCACACTCCTGGACGGGCAGGTCGACGACGCGGGGGTCGGACAGCAACACGAACGGCGGCATGGGTCTCGTCCTTCGATTTTCGGGGCAGTCCGCGCCCACCTTCCACGACCGACCTTCAGGAGCGCTGTAGACGTGGTTACAGCGACGGTCAGGAAGCGCTGGACAGCTCGGTGTACTCGCGGGCGCCGTAGGTGCGGAACGTCTCCATGGCCGACATCGACATCCGCCGCGCGGTCGGCGCGTCCCCGAGCGCGTCGTGCACCGACGCGAGGGTGTGCATGGTCCGTGCCCTGAACAGCTCGGTGTGCAGGTCGGTCCACCGGCGCAGCGAGTCCTCCAGGCAGTCCTTCGCCTGGTAGAGCCGTCCGTCGGCGAGGTGGATCTCGCCGACGACGCGCAGGGTGCACGCGTGGCCGAACGCGTCGGCGAGCGTGCGGCAGACCTCCAGGGCGTGCTCCGCGAGCCGCAGCGCGGTCACCGAGTCCCCGAGCCGCAGCAGCGCCTTGGCCAGCGCGCGTTCCGAGTAGGCGACCAGGATCCGGTCCTCAGTCTGCTCGAAGATCGAGAGTGCCGCACGGGCGAGTTCCTCGGCCTGCGCCCACTCGCCCCTGGCCCGGTGGTACAGCGACAGGCTGCGCGTCGTCAGCCCCTCACCGCGCCGGGAGCCCGCCGCGACGAACAGCGAGCGTGCCTCGGTGAGCGCGGTGTACGTGCCCGGGTAGTCGCCCATCTCCAGTCGCACCGTGCCGGTCAGGCGCTGGACGTGGCCCATTCCCCCGGACTCCGCGAGGGCCGCCCACATCCGGCCGGCCCGGTCCAGGAAGTGCAGTGCCTCCGGCAGATAGCCCTGCTCACGGCAGGCGGCGCCGAGCGCGGCGAGCGTGGTGGCCTCGCCCCGGAGGTCACCGGCACCGCGGAACACCGACTGCGCCTGGCTGAGGTAGGCACGCGACTTCGGGAAGTCGTCACGTTCGTAGTACAGCTGGCCCAGCCCGGCGAGCAGGGCGGCCTCGCCGAGGGCGTTGTCGTTGCGGCGGGCGGCGGACAGCGCCGCGTCGTGGGTGCGCTGCCATGACCCGAACGGGTCGTCGAGGACCCGGTGGTGACCGCCGAACGCGGTGCCGGACAGCGCGGTGGCCAGTTCGACCGCGATGGCGTCCAGGTCCAGGGTCGCGGCCAGCTCGACGGCGGTGGTCAGCGCCTCCTCCTCGGCGCGGAACCATTCGTAGGGCGACGCCACGACGCGTCCCGCGATCTCGTGGTCGACGGAACGGCCGAGCCGGAAGGTCGGCTGGATCGACGGTTGGACCAGCGGCACGGACTCGTTGATCCGCTCGACCAGCCAGATCCACCCGCCGAGCACGCGTTCGACGGTGGCGGCCCGTTCCTTGGGCAGCTCTTCCTCGACGGCACGTTCCAGCGCGAAGAGCCGAACGAGGTCGTGCAGCTGGTAGCGCATGAGACCGAGGGAGTCCACGCCGTCGATCTCGAGGAGCGACACGTCGACCAGGTCCTCGAGCACACGTTCGGCGTCGTCGACATCGATCTCCAGCGCCGAGGCGGCGACCCACGCCGGGAAGTGCGGCAGGCCGAGCAGCCCCAGCCTGCGCAACGCGGTCCGCGCGGGCTCCGGCAGCAACGCGTAGCTGAGCTCGATGCTGGCCCGGACCTGCTGGTCGCCGACCGCCAGCTCGTCGAGCCGGTGCTGCTCGCGTGCCAGCCTGCTCGCCAGGCGGGACAGCGACCACTGCCTGCGGGAGACGAGCCGGGCACCCGCGATGCGGATGGCGAGCGGCAGCCGCCCGCACAACCGGGTGATCTCGGCGGCCGCCGCAGGCTCGGTCGCCGACCGGTCGGCCCCGACGATGCGGGTGAACAGGTCGACGGCGACGTCGGCGGGCAGCACCCCCAGCTCGACGAACGTCGCGGCGGCCAGCGCGGACAGCCGGTTGCGTGAGGTGATGAGCACCGCGCAGCCAGGAGTTCCCGGCAGCAGCGGTCGCACCTGCGCCTCGTTGGCCGCGTCGTCGAGCACGACGAGCGTGCGGGTGCCCGCGAGCAGCGTCCGGTACCTCGCGACGCGCTCGTCGAGGGAGCCGGGCACGGTCGTCGTCGGGTCGAAGTCACGCAGGACGCGGCCGAGCACCTCCTCCGCGGTCACCGGGCTCGCCGTGGAACCGTGCAGCTCCAGGTGGTACTGACCGTCGGGGAAGTGTCCGGCGATCTCGTGCGCCACCCGGTGCGCCAGCGTGGACTTGCCGACGCCGCCCGCGCCGGAGACGACGCCGACCGGCATCGTCGTCTGTCGTACCAGGGCCGTGCGCAGCTCGTCGATCTCCGGCTCCCGGCCGGTGAAGTCGGGTGGCGGCGACGGTAGCTGTCTCGGCGTGCGCGAGGCGACGGCGGGTAGAAGTGCCGTGTCACAGCGCAGGATCGACTCGTGCACCTGGCGCAGTTCCGGGCCCGGGTCGATGCCCAGCTCGTCGGCAAGCGCTTGCCTTCCCTGTTCGTAGACCTCCAGCGCGTCGGTCTGGCGGCCCGCCCGGTACAGCGCGACCATGAGGGCGCCACGCAGCCGTTCCCGCGTGGGGTGCAGGGTGACCAGTTCGGTCAGCTCCGCGAGCAGCTGCGGTCCCTGTCCTGCCGCCAGGTCCGCGTCGACGCGTTCCTCGGTCACGGTCAGCCGCAGCTCGTCCAGCCGGGCGGCCTCGGCGCGGAGGAACGCCTCACCGATACCGCCGAGTGCGGGCCCGCGCCACAACGCGAGCCCTGTTCGCAAAATTTCCCTTGCCTCGGCGTGGTTTCCGTCCTGCGCGGACTGCCGTCCCCGCGCCACGTGCCGCTCGAAGACCCGCACGTCCAGAGTGTCCTCGGGGATCTCGGCGCGGTAGCCCTGCCGGTCGGAGGTGATGATCGGCGGCAGGCCCGCGTCGACGAGCATCCGGCGCAGCGTCGCGACATAGGTCTGTAGCACGGCTCGCGCGGTGTTGGGCGGGTTCTCGCCCCACACCACGGACATCAGCCGGTCGGCGTGCACCGTCCGGCCGTGCTCGAGCAGCAGCGCGGCGAGCAGCGCACGCGGCTTGACCCCGGGGAGGGCGACGGGCCCGGAAGGGCTGTCCACTTCCACCGGCCCGAGAAGGCGAAACTTCACCTGTCCCCCTCACAGTGAGGTAAGCGGCACCGTGAAGGGTAGCCGACCACACCGTCGCGCTGTAGTCCTCGTTGAACCGTTCCTACAGCCGCCTCCCGGAGTCTTCGTGCTGTCAAAGCACATCGGGTCCAGGGAAGGTCGTCATGAAGAGAACCGGTCCACGACTCCCGCGGCTGCCGGAGCGCCAACTGCTCTCCGCGTTCGCGATCGTCGTAATGCTTGTCGCCGGCCTGCTCACACTCCAGGCAACGGTCGCGACGCAACCGGAAGCCAGTGCGGAGTCCTCGGTCGGCGGGTCGATCACCCGCGCCGAGGTGATCGCCCGCGCGAAGTACTGGTATGACCGGGGAGACACCTGGTACAGCCAGGACCAGTCAGACGCCATCTCGGATGGCGACAGCCACAAGTACCGGCCGGACTGCTCGGGTCTGGTCGCGATGGCCTGGCATCTGCCGAAGAAGCCCGACGGGTGGGACCTCAACACCGACGACTTCCTGGCCTACTCACAGAAGACCTTCCTCGGCAGCCTGCACGACCTGCTGCCCGGTGACGCCATGGTCAAGGACGGGCACATCGAGCTGTTCGAGAAGTGGGTCGACGCGGGCGACCACACCAAGGGCTCCTGGGTCTACTCCGAGAACACCTTCGGCCAGAAGACCAACCACAACATCGACTCGTGGTCGGAGATGAACATCTACCGGCCGATCCGCTACAACAAGATCGCCGAGAAGGGCTCCGGCTCGGCGGGCGCGGACTTCGACACCGACGGCGACGGCGACATCTTCTCGTCGGCCACCGGGACGCTGACCATCTGGAACGGTCGGGGTGCCAACAACTTCACGGCGGCCGACGCCGTCGGTCCAGGCTGGAGCGCGTTCAGCCGCCCGGTCGCGGGCGACTTCGACGACGACGGCATCTCCGACCTCGCGGCGGTCGAGGGCGGCAGCACCCTCACCATCTGGAACGGCCGTGGTGGTAACAGGTTCAGCGCGTCGGTCGCGGTCGGGCCGGGCTGGGGCGACTACGACGAAGGCCTCTTCTCCCTCGGCGACATCAACAACGACGGCCACGCCGACCTCGGTTCCGTGAAGGAGGGCACCGGCACCCTGTACGTCTGGAACGGCCGTGGTGACAACAAGTTCGCCGCGGCGGTCGCCGTCGGCAACGGCTGGGGCGCGTACAGCCGCCCCGTCTCCGGCGACTTCGACGGTGACGGCATCTCCGACCTCGCGGCGGTCGAGGGCGGCAGCACGCTCACCATCTGGAACGGGCGCGGCAGCAACAACTTCGCGGCCGGTGTCGCGGTCGGCCCCGGCTGGGGCGACTACGACAGCACGCTGATGTCGCTGGGTGACGTGAACGGTGACGGCCACGACGACATCGCCTCCGTGAAGGAAGGCACCGGCACTCTCTACGTCTGGAACGGCCGGGGTGACAACAAGTTCAACGGTTCCGTCGCCCTCGGCGCAGGCTGGACCCCCTACTTCTGAGTCCTCTCGCCCGGGGCGCCACCACGCCCCGGTCGGATCCCCCCTCCACCACCACGGAGTTCGAACAATGTCACGAGCATTCACCCGTCGCGCGACGGCGGCGGCACTGACCGTCCTCGCGATCACCGCGCTGTCGACCACGGCGCACGCGGAGAGCAGGCCGGATGCGTCACCGGCCGGGGACCTCACGGTCGCCTACACCACCGCCGCGTGTGACCCCTCCGGCACCACCAGCAGGGACGCCTCCCTGGCCACGCAGCTGAACGGCACCCTGACGGCCAAGCTGGAGGGAGCCATGACGGCGTACCGCGTCTCGTGCGCCCGCATGGTCGTCGACGCCGTCCGCGACCGCGGCCTCGACCCGAGAGCGGCGGACATCGCGATCGCCACCACGATCGTGGAGACGAGCATCCAGAACGTCAGCGAGGAGGTCGACCACGACAGCCTGGGCCTGTTCCAGCAGCGTGCGTCGTGGGGCAGTGCTACCAACCGGCTCAACCCCACGTGGGCCACCAACGCCTTCCTCGACAAGATGATCAGCAAGTACCCCAACAACAGTTGGAAGACGGCGCCGATCGGCGAGGTGTGCCAGGCGGTCCAGGTCTCCGCCTTCCCCGACCGCTACCAGGTCGAGGCGGGCGACGCGCAGAAGATCGTCGACGCACTCTGGCAGGCGCGGGCCACGGACGGCGCGGACTTCGACGCGGACGGCGTCGGTGACATCTTCTCGTCGGCCACCGGGACGCTGACCGTCTGGAACGGTCGGGGTGCCAACAACTTCGCCGCGGCCGATGCTGTCGGTCCAGGCTGGAGCGCGTTCAGCCGCCCGGTCGCGGGCGACTTCGACGACGACGGCATCTCCGACCTCGCGGCGGTCGAGGGCGGGAGTACGCTCACCATCTGGAACGGTCGTGGTGGCAACAGGTTCAGTGCCGCCGTCGCCGTGGGCCCGGGCTGGGGCGACTACGACAGCACGCTGTTCGCGCTGGGTGACGTGAACGGCGACGGCCACGCCGACATCGGTTCGGTCAAGGAGGGCACCGGCACCCTCTACGTCTGGAACGGCCGGGGCAACAACAAGTTCGCCGCGGCGGTCGCCGTCGGCAACGGCTGGGGCGCGTACAGCAGGCCGGTCTCCGGCGACTTCGACGGTGACGGCATCTCCGACCTCGCGGCGGTCGAGGGCGGCAGCACGCTCACCATCTGGAACGGGCGCGGCAGCAACAACTTCGCGGCCGGTGTCGCGGTCGGCCCCGGCTGGGGCGACTACGACAGCGCACTGATGTCGCTGGGTGACGTGAACGGTGACGGCCACGACGACATCGCCTCCGTGAAGGAGGGCACCGGCACCCTGTACGTCTGGAACGGCCGGGGCGCCGACAACTTCGGTGGCAGCACGGCCGTCGGCAACGGCTGGACGCCCTACTTCTGAGCCGACCCCGACGGGAGAACGTTCTTCGTGCCCGAGCGCCGCGATCCCCGCGACGCTCGGGCACAGCTCGTCGTCCGGTGAGGGGCACTTCGTCTGGTATGCCGTTTCGAGGCGCTGTCCGTGATGTGGGAACGTCGCGCTCGGCGTGGACAGGCCGCGGTTCCGATCGCATGCTGGTGAGCGGGGGCGTCCCCACCGTGCATCGGCACCTGCTTCGCCCTGCCGGCAGACACGTCGGCCGGACCGCGCGAGTCGGCACGCCCCCGGCGAATCCCGAGTGGAGGGACGATGAGTACGAACACGACGCACTCCGTGCGGTTCGTTCACCAGTGGCAGCAGTGGAAGGTCGCCAGGGAGCGGGAGCTGGCTCACCCGCACGGGTGGCTGGCGCTGGTGTCGCTGGACTGGCTGTCCGAGGTCCCGACCTCCTACCCCGGGGTGCCGGGCCTGTGGTGGCAGGACCAGGACGCCGCCTACCTCGACCCGGACGGCGCCGCGATGTCGGTGGACGGCGCCCCGGTGGCGGCCGGGCATCGGTTCGAGCTGGTGAACAGCGGTCCCGGGGTGCGGGTGGCGACCGGTGACGTGGAGGTCGAGGTCGCCCGCCGGTCCGGCTACCTGGTCCGCGTGCACGACCCGAACGCGCCCGCGCTGGCCGCCTTCGCGGGCGTGCCGACCTACGATCCCGATCCGGCGTGGGTGGTCGGCGGCCGGTACGAGCCGTTCGACGCGCCGCGTCCGGTCACCGTCGGCGCGGTCGTCGAGGGCCTGAGTCACGTCTACACCGCGCCGGGCATCGTGCGGTTCGAGCACGCCGGTGAGGAGCACACGCTCACCGCGTTCAACGGGCGCGGCGGCAAGGGGTTCACCATCCTGTTCACCGACGCCACCAGCGGGGTCACCACGCACGCGGCCAACCGGTCGGTGTCCGTGGACGACCCGACCGACGGCACGGTCCTGCTCGACTTCAACCGCGCGACGAACCTGCCGTGCGCGTTCACCGACTTCGCGACCTGCCCGCTGCCGCCCGCTGGCAACCACCTGCCGTTCGCCGTGACGGCCGGCGAGCTCGAGCCCCACGAGCGCGAGACCCCGGCCCCCCGACGCGAGTCCTGACGGAGCACCGCTTGACCCTCGAACACACGTTGACGTCCGGGCTGGACAACCCGGTGTGGACGGCACTGACCGGACCGCACGCGCGTTTCGCGGAGCGCGTGGGCCGGGCGGTGCGTTACCAGGCCGATGTCGCGCCCTTCTTCGCCGTCCCCGACGAGCCCGGCGAGCAGGGGTGGGCGGACCTGCGCGAGCTGGCCGGGCCCGGCGCCGTGGCGGTCGTGGCCGGCGGAGCGGCCGTGCCGACGGAGTGGGACGTCGTGGAGACGCTTCCCGGCGTCCAGCTGGTCGACGACGGGGTGGTCGGGGCGCCTGCGCCGGAAGCCGTCCGGCTCACCCCGGCCGACGTGCCGGAGATGCTGGCGCTGGTCGCCAGCACCCGTCCCGGCCCGTTCCTCCCCAGGACCATCGAGCTGGGCACGTACCTCGGCATCCGCAGCGAGGGCGCACTCGTCGCGATGGCCGGTGAGCGGCTGCGCCTTCCCGGGTGGACCGAGATCAGCGCCGTGTGCACGGACCCGTCCTTCCGGGGCAGGGGAGCGGCCTCGACCCTCGTCCGAGGGCTCGTCGACGGCATCCGTGCCAGGGGCGAACAGCCGTTCATGCACGCGGCCGCCTCGAACACCAACGCGATCCGGCTCTACGAGTCGATGGGGTTCCGGATCCGGCTGCGCCCGACGTTCACCGCCCTGCGTGTCCCGGTGACCGCTGGGTGAGGCTGGGCCGTCCCGGCAGGAGTGTGCTCGCGGCGAGCACGACGAGGACCGCGCCGGTCACGAACCAGTACACGCCGTGCAGGCCCGCGACCGGGTTGCCCGAGGTCTCGAGAACGAGCGCGACGACGGCGACGCCGACCGACCCGCCCAGCTGGTTGAGCATGTAGAGCACGGAACTGCCCTGCGGCACCAGCGGTCCTGGCAGAAACCGGTACAGCGACCCCATCGCGGGCGGCCCGACGAAGCCGAGCCCGACACCGACGGCCAGTTCGGTGACCACCACCCACACCTCGTCGGTCCGCATGCCGATCCGGGTGACCGCGAACGCGGCCAACGCGGCCAGGAACGCGCCGGCCAGCGCCAGGTTGCGCGACCCGACCCGGTCGCTCAGGCGTCCTGCCAGCGGCGCGGCGACCGCCGCACCGACACCGAGCGGCGCGACGAGCAGCCCGGCCGCGAGCGCGTCCTGACCGCGCGCTTGCTGGAGGTACAGCGGGAGCACGACCAGGCTCGCGTACATCGCGACGCCGGTGAGCGCCATGACGGTCACGCTCGCGGCGAACCCACCGCGGGCGAACAGCCTGAGATCGACGAGCGGCTGTCCACGACGCAGGGCGTGGACGGCGTAGCCGGTCAGCAACGCGACACCGGCGACCAGCGGCACGAGCACCAGCGGGCTGACGAGCGCCGAGCGGTCGGCCGCCTGCGACAGCGTCAGCAGCAGCCCCGCGAAACCCGGACCGAGCAGGGCGACGCCGATGACGTCGAGCCGCGTCCTTGCCGCGAGGGCGCCAGGTGGGTCCTCGGACATCACCCTGCGCGCCAGCACGAGCGCGACCGCGCCGACCGGCACGCTGAGCAGGAACATCCACCGCCACCCCAGACCCTGCAACACCACACCCCCGACGACCGGCCCCAGCACCGGGCCGAGCGACAGGACCGCGGCCATCAGGCCCATCACCCGGCCTGCCCGGCGTGGTCCCGCAGCACGGGCCAGCAGGATCAGTACGAGCGGGTCGAGGACCCCCGCGCCGACACCCTGCAGCACCCGCCACACGATCAGGCTGCCGACGTCCCACGCCAGCCCGCAGCCGAGTGAGCCGAGCAGGAACAGGCCGAGTCCCACGAGCCACATGCGCCTGCCGCCGAAGCGGTCCACCGCCCAGCCGGTGACCGGGATGGTGACGGTGACCGCGAGCAGGAATCCCGTCGACACCCAGCCGATGGTGCCGAGCGGGGCACCGAACTCCCCGGCCAGCCGGTCGATCCCCACGGCCACCATCGTGCTGTTGAGGATGCCCAGCCCACCGCCGAGCAGGATCACGCCCACCAGCAGCCGCAGTGCGGAGTCCAGTCGATCGTCCTCTGTCCTTCTCACGCGCCTTCCCTCCGGCTCAAACCAGACCCATCAGTCTGGTTAAAAAGACTCATCGGTATGAGACTAACAGGACTGCCCAAACAGACCGGCGAGTCTGGTTTGGCGTAGACTGGCGACATGGGCGCAACCGTCTCGACCCGGGGTCGAATCGACAAACGGCAGGCGATCCTCGGTGCCGCGTTCGCCGTGTTCGCCAGGGAGGGGTACGCCAGGGCCGGGGTGGACGTGATCGCGGCAGAGGCCGGCGTCGCCAAGGCCACCGTGTACAGCCACTTCGGCGACAAGGAGACCCTGCTCCGCGAGGCCATCGCCGCCTCGGCCGACCAGGCCCTCGCGCGGAACCTCGCCGTGCTGGACCGGCTCACCGACCGGGGTGACGACCTGCGGGCGACGCTGGAGGGCGTCGGTCTCCGGTTGCTCCAGTGCTACTGCGACGACCGGTCCTGGGCACTGCGGCGGCTGCTCTCCTCGGAGATCAACCAGTTCCCCGAACTGCTCGACATCGTGCACACCCGCGCGGCAGGCCGGGTCACCGAGGCGCTGGCCGACCGGCTCGCACGACTGTCCATCGCCGGACACCTGCACGCCCCGGACCCGCTCGTCGCCGCGGAGCAGTTCTTCTCCCTGCTGTCCGGCTCGATCGACACCCGAGCCCGTCTCGGCACCCGCCGCGTCCCCAACACGGAGCTGCGCACCGTGGCGCGGGCCGCGGTCGACACCTTTCTCAAGGCGTTCGCCCAGAAGCCGACCGGGTAGCCGCCAGGGCGTCTCCTGCCGAGACATGACCATTCTCTTACGTGGTGCGGAATCCGCGCCCCGTCCTTCGGCCTGCTGGCAGTGTTCGAACACGCCGTGACGTGGTGTCGACGGCGGGATGCCGATGATGGGGTGTGACATGGGCCAGCAAAGTCACAGTCTTGCGGAAGCCGGCGATCACGACGGCGGCGACGAGGACCTCCGGCGCAGCGCACGGGAGACCCGCGCGGCCCTCGGCAGGCTGCGGGTGCGCGTCGCCAGCCGCGACGGCACGGTGTCGGCCGTCCTGACGGGAGACGGCCGCCTGGCGGACCTCACGTTCCACGCGGGTGCGTTCGACCACGGCCCGGTCGGGCTCGCCGGCCTGGTCGTCGAGACGGTCGGCGAGGCGTACCGGATGGCAGGCCGGCAGGTGACCGCGGCACTGCGACCGTTGCTCGACCTGCCGTTCGACCCGGGCACCGGTGGTCCGGCGTGCGGACACGCCACGGCGCCTGCCTTCGGTGACCTCGTGCGGGAGCACAGGCGCCGCACGGGCTGGTCGCAGCAGGAACTGGCCGACAAGGCCTGCCTCGGCGTGCGGGGCCTGCGCAAGATCGAGACGGGCGGCGTCGTGTCGCCGCGACCGGCGACGGTACGTCTGCTCTCGGACGCGCTGGGACTCGACGGCGAGCGTCGGGAAGCGTTCTTCCTGGCCGCGTCGATTTCTCGTGGATAACAGCTCGGCCGCCGCCGGGAAATATTCGTCGAATTCGCGACGCCGATATTCCGGCACAGGAACTCGACCGGTACCGGACCGGAACTTCTCGTTGCGCCCGAACGGTTCCGGACGGTCCTGGACATGTCCCGGACTGTCCGGGACACCGCGACCTCGCTGTTTTCGGCGACGGCTTGGCGTGTTTCGCGACCAGCCCCTCCGGTTCGTCAATACGATAAATCCATGCCTAACGAAAATGAAGGGCTTGGCACACTCGCCAAAGGCCTGTTGTTCGTATTCATGGTTGTCGGTGCCGTCGGTGGCGGCGCGCTCGGTCAGAGCATCGGCGGAGAGAGAACCGGACTGCTCCTCGGGGCAGGGGTGGGACTCGTCCTGGTCGGGTTCGCCTACTACCCGATCGCCCGTGCCGCGAACTCGACGGTCACGCCGACCGGACGGAGGTGGCACAACCTCAACACCATCAGGGGTGTCCCGATCCAGCGGTACGCCGCGTTCAACCCGGGTCTCGGGGTCGCGGCCATCGCGGGCGCGATCGGCAGGGCGACTTCGGCGTGGCTCGGCTTCCTGTTCTTCCTGGTCGCATTCGTGGCCGCGGTGGTGTTCTACCGGAGGTTCCACACCAGGCGGCTGGTCGCCGGGCTCACCGCTCGGCGCGAGTACGCGTCGGCGCACGGCCACGAGTACCGGGACCGGGAGCTGAACCTGCTCGGTGACAGGTGGAACGGGATCTATCCGAACCGGACCGTGGTGCTGCAGCCGTTCGGCGTGGTCGCCGGGGAGACCGACGGCCTGCCGTGGACCGTCTTCGACTCCATGCAGCTCTCGGCCGACGGGAGGAGGGTCGGCCTGCCCGGTGCCGAGCGGGCCCGCCGCACGGTGTGGGTGGTCCACCTGCCCGTCGCGTACCCGCGTCTGCGGCTGATCCACGACTCGGCGCCGTCGTTCGTCTCCGCGGCGAAGCGTCGCGAGGCCGCTGCCGTGGCCCGGCTCGAGGCGGAGCCCGCCGCCCAGGACTTCGCCAACGCTGCGGCCGCGGCCGGTGCGCTGGAGCTGACCGAGGAGCGCGGGCTGCCCGACTGG
Source organism: Actinophytocola oryzae (assembly GCF_004364325.1). Taxonomy (GTDB): domain Bacteria; phylum Actinomycetota; class Actinomycetes; order Mycobacteriales; family Pseudonocardiaceae; genus Actinophytocola; species Actinophytocola oryzae. The sequence goes on from NZ_SOCP01000008.1 coordinate 271,381, forward strand.
TGGCTCGAGGGCCGGGACCTGATCACGGCCGCTCCGGCACCCGACGACGACGTGCCCATCCCGCCGGAACGACTGGTCGGGACCCTCGACTCACTGCTGGCGCTGGCGCGGGTGCTCACCACCGCGCCACTCGGCCACCACGGCACCCGGCCCACCACCGACGTGCCACTGCGTGCCGAGGTGCGACAGGCCTAGCCGAACACCGGCCCGGACGCGGGATCCGCCACGTCCGGGCCGGTGTGCCCGTCTGACGACAGTCACTCAGGACAGGTTGCCCGCGATCGGGAGGTCGCCCTGCTCGCCCCAGTTCGACTGCATCACGGCACCGGGGCGGTGCCAGGTCTTGGTCGACGGGCGGAACACCCCGATCTCGTCGACACCGTCGGCGTTCCAGTCACCCGCGATCGGCAGGTCGCCCGGCTCGCCCCAGTTGGTAGCGAGCGTGCGACCCGGGGTGAACCAGGTGCCCGTGGACGGGCGGAACACCCCGATCTCGTCGGCGCCGTCGCCGTTCCAGTCACCGGCCACCGGCAGGTCGCCCGGCTCGCCCCAGTTGGTCGCCAACGTCCGGCCCCTCGCGAACCACGTCTTGGTCGACGGGCGGAAGACGCCGACGTCGGTCAGGCCGTTGCCGTCCCAGTCGCCCGTCACCGGCAGGTCGCCCGGCTCGCCCCAGTTCGTGTAGACGATGCGGCCCGGCGTGTGCCAGTTGCCCGTCGAGGGCCGGAAGACGCCGATCTCGTCGTAGCCGTCACGGTCGAGGTCCGCCGCGAACGGCAGGTCGCCCGGCTCGCCCCAGTTGGTCGCGACCGTGCGGCCGGGACTGAACCAGCTCCCGTTCGACGGGCGGAACACGCCGATCTCGTCGACCGCCGTGCCGCAGTTGCGGCTGACGATCTGCGAGGTCTGCGAGTTGCCCGTGCCGTAGGTCACGCCGTTGAACACCGGCGGCGTGCGCTCGTTGTTCACGTAGCCCCACTCCGCCTGGCCGTCGCCGTTGCGGTCGACGGCCATCTCGAAGTGCACGTGCGACACGCCGTTGGAGGTCTCGCCGGTGTGCCCGACGCGCCCGATGGGGGTGCCGCGCACGACCCGGTAGCCGACGCCGACCGCGCGGGACTGCAGGTGGATGTAGGTGGTGAACCACCCGCCGCCGTGGTTGATCTGGATGATGTTCCCGGCGCCTGCCGGGTTGCTGTACGACTGGTTCACGACCCCGGGCGCAGGCGCCACCAGCTGGGCGCCCTCGGTCGCGCTCGTCGGGTTGCGGAAGATGTCGAGTGCGGGCGCGTGGGCGAACGACTCGGCCCGGATCGCGGTGCCGCAGGGGAACGGCGCCTGGAAGTTCGGCCGCGCCGACGCCTCCTGGGCAGGCAACGCGAGCAGGGCGGCTGGTACGGCGGCGGCCGTCAACACGGCGAGCAGGGGACGCCATCTCGGCATGCCGATCAGTCCTCTCGATAGTTGGTTAATTTCCTCCCTACCGTGGAGGGGTGGTCGTGATCCGGCGACACCATTCGGTCATGTCCGAAATGACTGACCTAAAACTGCCAGCGCGACCGGGGTCAACGCGTGCTGCACCGTGCGCCCGGACCGGTGGCTGACCACCAGGCCCGCGTCCCGCAGCACACCGACGTGCTCGCTGGCCGACGCGGTCGAGATGCCGAGCCGCGCGCTCAGCTCCGTCGACGTCGAGGGGACGACCAGGGCGGCCATGACAGCGGCCCTCGTGCGGCCCAGCAACGCTTCCAGCGCGCCCGCCCGGGTGCCTGCCACGCCGTCCAGCCAGGTCGGCGGGTGCTCGACCGGGTACACCAGCACCGGCCGCAGGGTCGGGTCGGCGAGCGTGACCGGCTTGCCCCAGCAGAAGTACGACGGGATCAGCAGCAGCCCGCGACCGTCGAGGTGCAGGTCGAGCGGGGTCGGGTAGTCGGCGGACAGGACCGGCGGGTCCCAGCGCAGCACCGGCCGCAGTGTCGAGAGCATGGCCTCGACGCCGCCGTCGAGCAGCGCGGCGCCCCGCAGCGACCGTTCGACCCCCACGGCCGCCTCGATGTCGTCCCAGACAGGTCGGACCACCGTGCGGTGCACGGACGCCACGGCGTCCACCAGCTCGTCGAGCACGTCGCGGTCGCCGTCCGCGAGGCGCCCCGTCCACGTGGAGAGCCGTCGAGTCCTTGCGGCATAACGAAGATCGTGCGCGAGGCGGTGGCCGGGGGTGTCCCGCAGGGCGGCGAGCCCCTCCGAGAGTCCGGTGCCCGCCTCGGCCGGGGTGAGGAAGTCGGGGAAGTAGCCGACCCTGGGCACCAGGTCGCGGAGCAGGCCGACGGCCCCGTGCAACCTCTGTTCGTGCACCGCGGCCTTCGCCTGCCGTTGCCACCGCGCGAACACGGGCGGCCCGGCGGCGTCGGCACCGAGCCGATAGAGCCCGAGAACGGTCTCCCACAGGGGATCGGGGGCCTTGGCCACCCGAACCCTGGACAGGTCGGCTTCCTGGAAATAGATCCGGAGCACGGGAGATGGTAGCGGGAATCCGGCCTCAGGCGCTGGTGTCGACGAGGACCGGGTCGTCGATGGTGAGGGTGTAGGCGCCCTGGCCGCCGAGCTGGAAGGTGACCTCGCCGGTGGCCGGGCTGGTGCTGTTGACGGTGAAGGTGTAGGCGCGCCGGCATGGGGTCGTCGCGACCGGGACGCTCTCGACGAGCGCGGGCCGGTACAGCGGCGGGGCCTTGTCCTGGATGCGGGTCTGGATGGCGACGGCACGGTTCGCGCTCGCGGTGAAGTCGAAGCGGTAGCGGTGGCCTGCGGTCAGGGTGATGCCGCTGCGGATCGCGAGGACCTCCCACGACATGGTGCTGCCCGAGGGCACCGCGACGGTGAAGCCCTTCGGGTTGGTCGTGAGCGCGACGGTCGAGACGTTGGACCACCAGTCGGCGGGATCGTGGTCGTCGACCGAGGGCGTGCCGGCAGGACCCATCGAGACCGTGCCCCGGGCGGGTGGTTCGTCCGGCGGCAGGCACGGCCGACTCGCGACAGGCGCCGCCGTTGTCGTGGTGGGTGACGCGGCGGAGTCGCCCTGATCGAGCAGGCGGGTGCCGGTCACCCCGACCAGCACCCCCGCGGCGAAGATCACCACCGCCGCGGCCACGACCGCGGGAACGCGCGGCGACCACGACCGGCCGGAGGCGTCGCCGGTTTCGACGCCACGCCAGGCGGTCCGCCACCGGTCCACCGTCTGCTCGACGGCCTCGTCGTCCAGCTCGCGGGCCCGCAGGCACGCCGCGACGAACGACTCGACGAACTCCAGCCGGGGCAGGCGCGGAAGTCGTCTGCCCGCGAGGATCTCGCTCGTGGTGCTGGACGGCAGCGGTTCGGTGCCCTGCCCGGCGAGTGGTTGCCCGGAGAGCTTTTCCAGCTGGCGCAACGATGGCTGCCCGGCCCAGACCCGCAGCCGGTTGAGGTCCGCGACGAAGTCCGCAGGCGTGCGCGCCTGTGTCGGCTCGGGGCCCGGCTCCGCCGCGCTGATCTTCCCGGCCACGTCTGGGACGTTCCCCCTATCGAACACCGGCGTCGACTCCGCCGGACATTCTACGCGGCAAGGAGTTCCGGCCGTCCCCAGGCGCGGGTCCCTCCGCTGCGGCACGATGAGGTCATGACCGTCACAGCTCGCCTCGACCTCGCGATCTTCGATGCCGCGGACATCGAGGAGGTCGGCTCCTTCTACGCCGCGCTCACCGGCTGGGACGTCGTGCGCCAGGACGCCGACCGGTTCGGGCTCCGCACGCCGGACGGGCAGGAGATCGAGTTCCAGCGGGCACCCGACCACGTGGCGCCGAGGTGGCCGGGCCAGGAGCACCCACAGCAGTTCCACCTCGACCTGCAGACCGGGGATCCGGGCGCGGAGGCCGAACGCGCCGTCGGTCTCGGTGCCACCCGGCTGGCCGACGGGTCGACCTGGACGACGCTGGCCGACCCGGCCGGTCACCCGTTCGACCTCTGCCAGAAGGACGGTGTGGGTCCGGTGATGGGCCTGTTCGCGGTGACGATCGACGCCCCGGACGCCTCGGGGCTCGCACGCTTCTACGCCGACCTCACGGGCATGCCGGTCAGCTACGACGGCCCGGAGGGCGCGCTCATCGGCGCGGACGGGAGGAATGTGATGTTCCAGCAGATCAGCGGCTACAACCCGCCCCGCTGGCCGGATCCGGCGCACCCGCAGCAGGCCCATCTCGACCTCACGGTCGCGGACCTGGACACGGGCGAGGCCTGGGCACTGGAACTGGGCGCGTCCCGGCTCGACTCCGGCGGCGAGCGCTTCCGGGTCCTCGCCGACCCGGCGGGCCACCCGTTCTGCCTGACCCGCGCCGCCGACTGACGGGCCGATCGCGGCGTCGGGGAGGACAATGCCGGGTGTGAAGCTGAAGCTCGACCTGCACGACGTCTACAACCGAGGCGCGGAGATCGACCGCGCCCTGCGCGCGATCATCGACGAGGCCGTCGCGAAGAAGGCGCCGCTGGTCGAGATTATTCCAGGCAAGGGCTCAGGCGCGTTGAAGAAGCACGTGCTGCGCTTCCTGGACCGCAAGGAGATCAAGGCGCTCTACCACCGGGTGGAGAAGGACTCCGACAACTTCGGCCGCGTCTTCGTGCACTTCCGTTGGAAGTAGCCGCGTCCGTCCTCACGGGCTCGGCGGGGCGACCGAGGCAACGGCCACCCCGCCTGCCGTGCCTCGGCGGTCAGAACCAGATCAGGCCGTGCGTCTGCATCGCGTCCCCTTCCCCCAGCCGGTCGCACAGGACCTCGCCGTGTTAGGAACGCAGACCACCGGAACCGGCGCCCCACCACGAACACGCGACGATCGAACCGGTCACGCGGCACCCAGCGCGACGGCGACGGCGGACCTGACCTCCTCCTCGCCGGGGGTCGGCCGACCGTCAGCGACGGGTGCGCTCGGCGAGCCAGCCGGCCATCGCGCGCACGCCGTGGCCGATGGACCGCTCGTCGGGCGCGAAGGTGCCGAAGTGCGGGTAGCTGGTCTCGATGCCCGCCCCGGGGGAGCGGACCCCCAGGAACGTGAACGTGCCGGGCATCCGGTCGAGGAACAGCGAGAAGTCCTCGCCACTGAACGGAATCGCGGCGTGCAGTGGCGTGACCCTGGCGCGGCGGAGCAGGAACCGCCTGACGGCCGCGCCCTCCCGCTCCGGGCAGACCATGGCCGGGAACGGCGCGGCAGGGAACGTCACGTCGGCCCCGTGGGCCCGGGAGAGCCGGGTGATCTCCGCGCGGAGCCCGACGTACCGCTCCTGCGGCCAGCAGCGGTAGGACACGAGCACCTGGTTGTCCGACGCCTGCGCCCGCAGGTACACGAACTCGGCCAGCGGGCTGTGCGGTGCCTCGACGTCGGCCACGAGCTGTTCCAGCTCCGCGGGCGTCGACGGCGGCGAGACGGTGCCCAGCGCGGCGATCTCGTCGGCGAGCCCCCGCGCGTTCACCGCCGCGTCGGGGCCGGTGAGCGTGATGGTGCCCCGGTCCAGACCGGGAAGGCCGTACCCGCCGGTGACGGCGAACTCGCCGACCGGGAAGGGGCCGCAGTGCAGGGCGTGGATCTCGGCCGGTCGCGCTCGGGCGAACACGCCGTCGGACAGCATCGCGGCGGCGCCGGTCAGCGTCTCCTCCCCGGGCTGGAACGCGAACACGACGGTGCCGCTGAGCCGGTGACGCAGCCGCGCGAGCACCTCGGCGACACCGACCCCCACGGCGGTGTGGATGTCGTGCCCGCACACGTGTGCCGCCTCCGGGCCACCGCCGATCTGGTCGCCGGGCGGCACCGCGTCCATGTCCGCCCGGTAGGCGACCGTCCGGCCGGGGCGGGTGCCGTGGAGGAGCCCGACGATCCCGTGTCCGCCGACGCCCGTGGTGACGTCGAGGCCCGCGTCGCGAAGGCGTGCCGCCACGAGTGCGGCGGTTCGCTGTTCCTGACCGGAGAGTTCGGGATGGGCGTGGATGTCCCGGCGCAGCGCGATCAGGTCGGCGTCGAGCCTGCCCGCGACGGCGTCGACCGAGCGGTCGTCGATCGGCGCGGAGGTGCTGTCCGCGAACGCGATGCCGTTCGACAGCACACCTGCTCCCGCGATGGCGGCGCCGCCGAGCACGGCACGACGACTGACAGGACGATTTGAGTCCAAGGCTGCTCCTCGGTTGTGGGACGACGAGTGGATTCTTTACAGGGCAGGGAGAGAACGCACTGCGGACAGCACCCCGCCCGTTGCTGGTGCTGCCCCTACCGGCCGGGGAAGCCGGCAGCACCGCCTACGGCGAGTGGCGCGTGTCTTCGGCCCATCGGACGAGGAGGTATGCGGCCGTTGCGAGGCATTTGTTAGCAATTAACCAAATGTGTGGCGGTTGTGCATGCTGTTGTCGTACAACAGCTGACTATGTCCCTGCGAAGAAGAACGTTCCTGCTCGGCGGACTGGCCGGTACCGGGGCGGGGCTCGTCGCCTTCCGGTCGGCCTCCGCCGCGGCGGCTGCCTATCCCTTCACCCTCGGCGTGGCCTCGGGAGAGCCGTCGGCCGACGGCTTCGTGCTCTGGACCCGTCTCGCGCCGAACCCGCTCGCGCTCGACGGCCTCGGTGGCATGCCGGACACCCCGGTGGCCGTCGAGTGGCAGGTCGGCGCCGACCCGTACTTCGCCTCCGTCGTCGCGTCCGGCACCGCCACGGCCGTGCGTGCCTCGGCGCACAGCGTCCACGTCACCGTCGCCGGTCTGGCGGCCGGGCGCGAGTACTGGTACCGCTTCCGCGTCGACGGGCAGATCTCGCCGGTCGGGCGCACCCGCACGGCACCCTCGGTCGGCACGAGCCCGGCCCTGACGATGCTGTTCGCGTCGTGTGCCCATTACGCCAACGGCTACTACACCGCGTACCGCCGGATGGCCGAGGACCACCCGGACCTGATCCTGCACCTCGGCGACTACATCTACGAGAGCGGCGCCACCGGAGTGCGCAACCACCTGCCCGCCAAGGAGATCACCGGCCTCGCCGACTACCGGGTGCGGCACGCGCAGTACCGCGCCGACGTGGACCTCCAGGCAGCACACCACGTGGCGCCCTGGGTGGTCGTGTGGGACGACCACGAGGTGGAGAACAACTACGCGGGCACGACCCGCGAGAACAACGACCCGGCGGGTGATTTCACGGCCCGGCGCACGGCTGCCTACCAGGCCTACTACGAGCACATGCCGCTGCGGTCCGCGCAGGCCCCGTCCGGCAACAGCCTCCAGCTGTACCGGCCGCTCCGCTGGGGCAGTCTCGCCACGTTCCACATGCTCGACACCCGGCAGTACCGGATGGACCAGGCGTGCGGCGACGGCAACCAGGTCTGCCCCGAGGCCGACGACCCCGCCCGCACGATCACCGGCACCGCACAGGAGCAGTGGCTGCTCGACGGCATGGGACAGCACCTCGCGACCTGGGACCTGATCGGCCAGCAGGTGTTCTTCGCCCAGAAGCTGTCCTCGGCGGCGGGTGCGAGGAGCATGGACTCCTGGGACGGCTACACAGCCAACCGCGGGCGGATACAGGACGGCTGGCAGGCGAGTGGCAACACCAGCACCGTCGTGCTGACCGGCGACGTGCACCAGCACTGGGCCGCGAACATCATGAACGACTACGCCGCGCAGGGCGACGTGATCGGCACCGAGCTGGTGACCACGTCCATCACCTCGGGCGGCGACGGCAACGCGGCGAGCGACGGCACGTCCAGCCTGAACCCGCACGTGAAGTTCAACAAGAACCTGCGCGGCTACGTCCGCACGGTCACCACACCGACCCAGATGAACGTCGACTTCCGGGTCGTCGACAAGGTGACCGTCCGCGACTCCCCGGTCAGGACCGAGAAGAGCTACGTCATCCAGGCGGGCAACCCCGGCCTCCTGAACCCGTGAGGCGGAACGGCATGAGACGCACGATCATCACCGCACTGGCGGTGGCGGGCCTGCTCGCCACCCTGGCACCGGCCGCCGCCGCGGACGGCACGGTCACCTGGGCTCCCGCCCACACCACGAGCACCGGCGACCAGGACAACCCGTCGGTCGCGACCTCGAGGGGCGGCTACACCGCCGTCGTGTGGGAGGACGACCGCGACACCACCAACCCCGGCGACGCCGTGCACACCGAGGTGTACGCACGCCTCTACCGCGACGGCACCTCGTTGTGGGAGAAGAAGGTCTCCCCGGGCGGCACCGGCAACTGGTCCCACGTCCAGCCGGACGTCGCGGTCCGACCGGACGGTGGCGTCGTCGTCGTGTGGGCGGACGACACCGACGGCAACGGCTACTACCAGATCCGCGTGCAGACCTACAGCGCCGCGGGCGCCGACACGGGTTCCGCCACGGCCAACGCGACCGCGGACGGCCAGCAGATCAACCCGGAGGTGGCGGTCAACCCGGACACCACCGGCTTCGCGGTCGTGTTCGAGGACCAGCAGACCGGTGCCGCGCCGACGGTCCGGCTGTCCGGGTACGCCTCGATCACCGCGAAGAGCTACGAGGTGCGGGTGCACGCGGCGGGCGGCACCAACCGGCACCCCGACGTCGCGACGGGAGCGGCGGGCAACGCGATCGTGGTGTGGGACGAGGACATCGACGCCAACGGCTTCTACAACATCGGCCTCGCGAGCTTCACCACGACCGGCGCGGTGAAGCTCGCGAAGCGGGTCGCCAACCAGGCCACCGACGGGCAGCAGGTGAACGCGACCGTGGCGGCGAACTTCAACGGCGACTTCGTCGTCGGCTGGGAGACCGACCACCTCGGCAGCGTCCAGGTCGCCGTGCGCTCGTTCACCGCGACCGGCGCCGCCCCGGCCGAGGCGTTCCTGCCCGGCACCGATCCCCAGGTGGGAGTGGACGACCAGCGTGGCGTGGCCGTCTACTGGACCGAGAGCCAGGACGTGTTCGTCCAGGGCCTCAACCCGGACGGCACCACCAACGGCCGCCAGCCCAGGTTGCGGGCCAACACGGTCACGGCCGGCAGGCAGACCCAGCCCGCCGTCGCGGTGGACCCGTTCGGCCGCATCACGATGGCCTACAGCGACGACCCGGACGGCGACGACTTCGACGACGTCGCCATCGGCAGCGGACTCGTCAACTCCACCTGGTGACAACGGAAGGGGCGGGGACGGACCGTCCCCGCCCCTTCGCTAGCTGCTCGTCGCCGTGTTGATCGCGCGGGCGTAGTCGGCGGCCGTGCCGGACGACGAGCACCGCTTGATGTCGTCGTAGAGCCACATGAACCCGCCGGGGATGCCGGAGGAGCCGTGCCACGACCGCATCTGGTTGCCCACCTGGGTCGGTGAGCTGCCCTCGGCGCAGCCGGAGCCGTGCCTGCTCCACAGTCCCGGGTCGATCGGCCTGCCGAGCGACTGTGCCCAGGAGGCGGGGTTGTTGCCGGAGCCGCCCGCGTACGCCTGGAGGTACACGCGGTCCACGAGCGAGCCGAGGTTGTTGGTGACGCCCTGCCAGTACGAGACGGCCGTGTACGGGGCGAGCGTGAAGTGGCCGTACCCCATCGCGTTCGCCATCCTGGCGAACGCGACGGTCGAGTCGACGTCGTAGTGCGACTCGTCGTCGCTGTTGATCGCGTCCGCGCCCGTCGCGGTGCGCAGTGCCGCGAAGTTGCGGTACAGGATCGTGCCGGAGCCGGTGCCGTCCCTGGTGATGAGGTCGTCGATGGCCTCCCAGTCCGGGGTGCCCCACGCGCCGACCGACACCTCGATGCGGTTGACCGAGGTCGGTGCCTGCTTGAGGGTCCGCAGCCGGGCGGGCCAGCCCGCGTCGCCGACGTACCGGCCGCCGGAGACGACGAGGTGGTCGTTGTAGTAGAGGTCGCCGTTGGTGTGCACGTGGATGCTCCACAGCATGACCGTGGTGAACCCCGACGCACGCACGATGTCCATCGCCGCCTGGCCGTCCTCGTAGAACGGGCCGCCGCCGAAGATCGCGGACCTGCCGGCGGCGGGTAAGGCGTCCGCCCCGGGAGCGATCGCGAGAACAGTCGTCAAGCATGCCAACAGCACTGACAGGCACGTCCGCTTCATCCCCGACTTCCTTCCCAGAGGCGGCGTGTTTCCCTTGCAGCATAAGCGGTTTGGACGCCGGTGCCGGATGGTCACACTTACCGGTTGGCGCGACGCCACTGTGCCGGGCCCATTCCGTGCGCCCTGCCGAAGGTGCGGGCGAAGTAGCCCGCGTCCGGGAAACCCACCCGCCTGCCCACCTCGTTGACGGGCAGGTCGGTCGCGGCGAGCAGCCGCCTTGCCTGCACCATGCGGCGCTCGCCGATCCACTGCTGCACGGTGCGGCCGGTGCGTTCGCGCACGGTCGAGGTCAGGTGGCCGGGGGAGATGTTGACCGCCGCGGCGACGTCACGCAACGACAGCGGTCGCGGGTAACGCTCTTCGATGATCTCGAACACCTCGGCGAGCAGTGGTTCGCGGTTCTCCCGCAGGTCGTCGACCACGTTGGCGGCCAGGCGGGACACGCCGACCAGCAACAGCATCAGGTGTGCCAGTGCGGCTTCGCGGTAGCCGTCCCTGCGCAGCGTCAGCTCGTCGTGCAACGACTCGATGCGGGCGACCCACTCCGGGCGTTCCGGTTCGGGGACCCGCAGCCGCAGGGCGGTGATCGCGCCGCCTCGGACGAACGGGAACAGCAGCGGGTGGGTGCGCCAGGCCAGGTGGGCGCCGGGGACGTCCGGCCCCAGTACGTCGGCGGTGAAGAACACGCCCCAGCCTTCGGTCTCGGCCAGGTCGGTGTCCTGGACGTGGCCCATGACGTCCCCTGGCGCGATCACGAACAGGTCGCCGGTCTCGATCGGCCACGACCGCCTGCCGGTGCGCAGCAACCCGCCCGTGGTCTGGAAGTACGCCAGGCCGGGGAACTCGTGCATGTGCTCCTCGAAGGAGCCCTCCGTCCAGTCGTGCTCCATGCGCCAGGTCACGACGGGCAGCTCGCCAGGAGCCGGTTGCATCGAGTAGGACGCCGGCCGGTCCCGGTTCGGTGCCCTTCGCACTGTCCGCATCGTCGAATCATCCCATCAGAGCCGTAGATCGGCACAGATCCGCAGGCCCTGGCTCGGTCAGAATGTCAGCATGATCGAAAGAACGTCTCATTCGTCCAGTGAGCGGGAGTACGTCCCCGGCATGGGGAAGCACTTCCTGCTGCCGGTCTACGACGTGGTGCACCACGTGTTCGGGCTTCAGCCGATCCACCGGGAGATGGTCGCGCTGGCCGCGCTCCGCGACGGGCACCGGGTGCTGGATGTAGGCTGTGGCACCGGAAATCTGCTGCGGACGACCGGGAAGCTGCACCGGGAGGTCGACCTCGTCGGGCTCGACCCCGACCAGAAGGCGTTGGCCAGGGCACGCCGCAAGGCCAGGCGCGCGGGCCTGACCATGCGCCTGGACCACGGGTTCGCCCAGGAACTGCCCTATCCCGACGCCTCGTTCGACCGGGTGTTCTCCAGCCTGATGCTGCACCACCTCGACACCGCGTCGAAGGACGCGTTGCTCGGGGAGGTGCGCCGGGTGCTGCGGCCGGACGGGCTGCTCGTCCTCGCCGACGCGGTCGTCGACGGGCACGGCCACGGGCACGGACCCGGCCGGATGAGCGAACACCTGCGCGACAACGTCGGCGACGCCGTGTCGCGGCGGATCGTCTCGGCCGGGTTCACCGTCGAGCCCACCCGCACGATGGGGCTGCGAATCGGCGGGACGATCGGAATCGAACTGGCTCGGCCGACCCGGGCGGCCGCCGACTGACTCCGGTCGAATATTCGCGGTCGTGCACCTGTCGGTGTACTGGTGTGCGAACCGTTCCATTCGGATTGTGACCGTTCAGTTCGTCGAAGGCGTCCGGCTCGATTGTGGCGGTCGTTGCGTCGTCAATAGTCGGCCCAGATCGCGGAAAAGATTCGAATGTGCACGGATGTGACAGTGAATGCGCGGTGGAAGTAGTGGTGAATTGTTGGTCGTCCATTTTCCGGTAAGGCGCCTTGTTGTTTGACGACGGCCGGGGGTACGCGAGTCGAGTCGGTGCCGCCTCGGGGGTGCCGGTGCCGACTGTGGCGTCGAGCACAGCTGTGACCAGGAGCGACACCGGCCATACCACGGGAGGTCGCGTCCGTTCGACGCGACCTCGGGGCCCTGTGCGGCGACGAAGAACGTGATGTGCGCCATTCCATGGCGGTCGGGCAATATATGCCTTCGCCAGGCTTTGGTGTCGCAGGCGGGACCCGAACGGCCACTATTGGGTGATCATCCCACGCGCGATTTCATGGATTCCGGCACGATCGACTAAGTTCCTCCGTGATCGTTTCGAAATTCCCCCGTGTGAGGTGTGTTCATTATGGCGATGCCGCGTGTCCGTGACCTGTCCGCTTCTGCCTGGTTCCGGCCGGAAACCCCCTCCGTCGACGCCTTGGCGGTCGTCGGTGTCGGCTGTCGGCTGCCGGGCGGCGTCGACTGCCTGGACGAGCTGTGGGCCGCGATGGTCGAGGGACGCAGCGCCGTCGGCGCCGTGTCACTCGACACCGCGGGCTTCGACGCCGAGTTCTTCGGCCTGCCACCAGAGGAGGCCGCGCTGCTCGATCCCCGGCAGCGCCTGGTGTTCGAGTGCGCCGTCGAGGCCTTCGACGACGCGGGAATCGCGCCGGCCACGTTGGCGGGCACCGACACCGCCGCGGTGATCGGCGGGCTCGCCGACACCGCGGACCGGCTGTCCGCCGCGTTCGGCCTCCGGGCCGCTGTGCACGCCGAGTCGGCGTTGGGTGCCGTGCGGCAGGCCGCTGAGCTGCTGCGTTCCGGTCGTGGCGGACCGGTGCTGGCCGGTGGGGTGAACCTCGGCGAGGACGGCGACGGCGTCGCGGTGTTCGTGCTCAAGCCGTTGGACCGGGCGCTGGCGGACGGGGACCGCGTGCACGCGGTGACGCGGACCGCGCGCCCCGTCGAGGTGGAGCACCTCGACGGCCGGGGCGTGGCCGCGCTGCTGCGGGCGATCCTGGTGCTGCGCGAGGGACGTGTCCCGGTGGCGCCGGATCTCGACACGCTGGACCACGATCTCGACCTGGGGCTGGCGCCGGTCGCGGCCTTCCGCCCACTCGCCGGTGGCGGCATGGTCGACGTGCCGGGGCTCGGTGTGCTCGGCGCCCCGACCACGCGGCCGGTGCCGACGCGGCCGGGCGGCGGGGGCCGTCTCCCCGTGGTGTTCAGTGCGGGCACGCAGGACGCGTTGGACGACGCCGTCCTGCGGTGGACCTACTTCCTGGAGAAGACCGACCCGTCGCAGTTCTACGACGTGGCGTACACCTCGTGCCTGCGGCGCGGTCACCACGAGCAGCGGCTCGCGTTGTTGGCAGACGGTCCGCAGGAGGCCGCCGCGACGGCACGCCTGCTCGCCGCCGGTGAGCAGGCCGCAGGCGGGGTGACGGCCGCCGCGGTCCACCGCGGCCGGGTCTGTTTCGTGTTCGACGGCAACGGATCGCAGTGGCCTGGCATGGGGTGCGACATGCTCACGACCGACGACGTGTTCCGCGCGGAGGTCACCGCGCTGGACGAGATCCTGACCCCGATGCTGGGCTGGTCCGTGCTCGGCGAGCTGACCGACCCGGACCTGTCGCAGTGGGACCGCGTGGACATCTCGCAGCCGCTGCTGTTCGCGGTGCAGGCGGGCATGGTGGCGGCGCTGGCCGCGCGGGGCGTGGTGCCCGAGGCCGTGACCGGCCACAGCGTCGGTGAGGTCGCGGCGGCGTACTGCGCCGGTGTGCTCGACCGGCACACGGCGTGCTGGGTGGTGGCCGAGCGCACGTTCGCCCAGGCGGCGACGGCAGGCAGCGGGCGGATGGCCGTGCTGGGACTGGGGGTGACCGACACCGAGCGGCTGCTGGCCGAGGTGGGCACGGACGTCGTGGTCGCGGCGATCAACAGCCCGCAGGACGTGACCCTGTGCGGCCCGGCCACGTCGATCGCCGCCCTCGGCGAGGAAGCCGCACGCCGCGGCCTGTTCTACCGCGACGTCGGGCTGGACTACGCCTACCACGGCCCCGCGATGGAACCGGTGCGCGACATGCTCGTCACCGGACTGGCAGGCATGACCAGGGGCACGGCGCGCATCCCGATGATCTCGGCACTGACCGGCGAGCGGGTCGCGGGCCCCGAGCTGGACGGCGACTACTGGTACCGCAACCTGCGCCACGAGGTGCGCTTCACCGACGCCGTGGACAAGGTCGTCGGCGAGCACGGCTGCGACGTGCTGGTGGAGATCGGCCCGCGTCCGGTGCTGGGTGCCTACATGCGTCGGCTCACCGAGAAGCTGCCGGAGCCGGTGGAGGTCGTGCCGACGATGACCCGCAAGACCACGTCCGGGGCGGCACTGGATGCCGCGCGGCTGCAGCTGATCGCGGCCGGTGCGCGCATCGACTGGGAGCTGTTCTTCCCCGAGCGGGGCGTCGTCAGCGACCTGCCTTCCTACCCGTGGCAGCGCCACTTCGTGGGTGACGGCGCGCTGTGCTCCGCGTAGGCGTAGGTTGTCCCCCATGCCCGGTCTACCCGTTGAGGTCGACCGAGGCGTGGGGGAGTTCCTGACCGCCGTCGACGAGCTGGCTCCCGGCCTGGTCACCGGGTTCTACCTCGTCGGATCGGTTGCCCTCGGGGACTTCCACGCCCCGGGCGCCGGGCGGTTCGGCCCGGCAAGCGACATCGACTTCGTCGCCGTGCTCGACCGGCGGGCGACGGCGGGCTCCCCGGAGCCGGCTGCGTTGGCCGCGGCGCACGCCAGGACGATGGCGGCCTTCCCCCGGCCCTTCCTCGACGGGACCGTGCTGACGTGGGACGACCTCGCGGCGGGTCCGCAGGCGTGCCCCGACGGTCCCGGCGCGCTGGGCGGGCGCTTCGCGGCGACCGGACAATTCGGTTTCGACCCGGTGACGTTCTGCGAGCTGGCCTGGCACGGGACAACCGTGCGGGGGCCTCGGCCCGCCGACCTCGACCTGTGGGCCGACCGGGACGCGCTGCGTGCGTTCACCCTCGACAACCTGCGCACCTACTGGCGGCCGTGGTGGCGGCGGCACGAGCGGTTGCGGCCGCGATCACTCGCCGCGGGACTCAGCACATGGTTCCCGGTGTGGGCGGTGCTGGGGGTGTGCAGGCTGCACCACGTGGTCGCCACCGGGACGATGACCTCGAAGACCGGCGCGGGCCGGTATGCCCGGCGGGAGTTCGAGCCCCGCTGGCAGTGCGTCATCGCCGAGAGCCTGTTCCTGCGCACCAACGGCGTGGAAGGGCGGCGGGATTACCACGACCCAGTGACCCGACGCCGCGACACTCTCGCCTTCCTGGACGCGAAGATAGAGTCCGCGCTCGCCCTTGCGTAATCGTCCTGAGTTCAAGATTAATCGCACATTTTTCGGCTTCCCTGATATTTCATGTGGATTGTGAATGTCGCACCTTTCCTGGTCGCAGCGGCGGTCGGTCTGTCCGTCGTGAGCGCGCCCGGTACGGCGGTAGCCGCCGAACCGGCCGGCCCCAACCCGTACCTTTCCTGGCCCGCCAACTCGTCCACAGTGGACCTGGCAGCGTGGCGGAAGATCATGGTGAAAGAGTCGTCGACCCGAAGATCCACAGTGGACAATTCGGCGCCGGTCGTGACCGAGACCGAGCCGGCAGGCGTACGTGGCGCCAACGACACCCCCGCCCAGGCCGAGCCGCTGCCCCGCTTCGGCACGGGCGCCCATCGGACGCCCGTCGCGCGGATCCTCGGCGGGCTCTCGCCGTCGGCGGACGCGCAGGACGTGGACGTCTACCGGCTCGACCTGCGGGCCGGGGACGTGTTCGCGGCCATGGCCACCGGCGCCGCACGCCAGGTGACGATCCTCGACCCGGCCGGAGTCCGGCGGCAGGGCTCGGCCCAGGACTTCTCCGCCCTGTACCCGGAGGCCTCGCCGCTTCCCAGGGGCGGCAACGCGATCGCCGACCACGTCGCCGCGGTCACCGGCACGCACTACCTCGCGGTGGCGGGAGACGCGGGCGACTACGAGGTGGACCTCCAGGTGCACCGGCCGCCGCTGGAGCGGGAGCGGACCCCGCAGACGGTGTTCCTCGACTTCGACGGCGCCACCGTCGACCTGGCCAGGTTCGAGATCGAGCCGAACCCGGGCGTGCGCACGCTGAGCCCGTTCTCCTCGTTCCTCGGGCAGTGGGGCCTGTCGCAGGCCGACGAGCGGGCCGTGGCACGTCAGATCGTCCGCACCGTGCGGGAAAACCTGGCAGCGGACACCGGCGGTCGCCTGGTGGTCCTCAGCTCGCTCGACCACCGGGACGTCTTCGGGCGGGAGAACGTCAGCCGCGTGGTGATCGGCGGCACGACCGAGGAGGCGGGCTTCGCCACGGTCGGCATCGCGGAGTCCATCGACCCCGGCAACTTCGCGCACGAGGAGACCGCGTTGGTGCTGCAGGACTTCCTGGCGCAGCCGGCCGGGCCCGTGGTGTCGATCAACACCTACCTGACGCCCGAGAGCGACCGGGTCGCGTTCGTCGGCACGGCCATCGGCAACGTCGTCGCCCACGAGATCGGGCACTACGTCGGCAGCTGGCACACCGACAACACCAACACCGAGCTGAACCTCATGGACGCGGGTGGCGCGGGCATCGCCGACTTCTTCGGCGTCGGCCCGGACGGCGTCGGCGGCACGGCGGACGACACCGACACCGACCTCGGCACGGACGTCTTCCGGCCGCTGGAGGGGTTCACCGGCCTGGAGGACACCGTCACCAGGACGGCGTACGGCCTGAGTTGACGCACGCGCGGTGGTCGGTGTCGTCAACTCTTGACTGAATGTCTTGTTGATTCGGCCGAGATTCACCATACTGTGGCCGTGATCACTCGCTGCCTGGTCATCGTGGCCACCCTGCTGGTCGTCCTCGCGACACCGGCCACCGCGTACACGAACGCCTTCTTCCCGACACAGAGCTCCGGCAACCGAGGGGTGGACGTGCTGGCCATCCAGCACCTGCTCACGCAGAACGGCCAGGTCGTCACCGCCGACGGCATCTTCGGCCCGGCGACCACCACGGCCGTGCGGAACTTCCAGACCGCCAGGGGCCTGGGGGTGGACGGCATCGTGGGCCCCGCGACGTGGGCCGCGCTCGCGCCGCAGATCAGCCAGGGCGCGAGCGGCTCGGCCGTGCGGGCGCTGCAGGTTGAGCTGAACGCGAAGCGGCGCCTGTCGCTGCCGGTGAACGGCGTGTTCGACGCGTCGGTGACGACCGCCGTCCGCAACTTCCAGTCACACGCCGGGATCGGCGTGGACGGCGTGGTCGGCCCGACGACGTGGAAGAACCTGGCGTGGCACTACGCCTACCCGAACATGAGCGCGGGCTTCTGCGACCAGGACCCGGACGGCAACGGCACCGCCGCGAACTGGGCCACCGGGGCCGCCGTCGGGCAGCTGGAACAGGCGGCGAGGACGTTCGCGGCCACCGGCCAGGGCCAGCTCCCGCTGGGCGACGCGGGTTTCGAGCACGGTGGTGACATCCCCGGGCACGCGAGCCACGACATCGGCATGGACATGGACGTGTGGCCCATCCGCACCGACAACGCCCAGTGCACCGCGGGCCGCATCACGTGGGAGTCGTCGACCTACGACCGCGCCGCGACCCGCACCCTGGTCCAGGCGATCCGCAACGCCGCACCCGGCCACGTCCGGCTGATCTTCTTCAACGACCCCGTCCTGATCGACGAGGGCCTGACCACCCCGTACGACAACCACGACAACCACCTGCACGTCCGCTACTGCGAGCGAGTGCACCCGAACAGCTCCTACGTCTGCTGACCCCCCCGACCGCACTGAAGGACGCCTTCGTAACGCCCGGCGTTACGAAGGCGTCCTTTCGCAGGAGACCTTCCTCACATCAGCACGCGTTACCGGAGGTCCGATCACGGGCTATTTCGCCCGATGTCACTATGGAGGTGATGAGAGCGTGGCTGCATTACCCCAACGACGGCGACCGGCCGGCCAGTGCCGTGTCGTCGGTCAGTATCGAGGACATCAGGGTCCTTCGTGGACAGTTCCTCGACTTCATGCTGGACTACAAGTTCGCGATCGACGAGATCACCACGAAGATCAATATCCTGCGTGAGGACTTCAACAACGCGAACGAGTACAACCCGATCGAGCACATCAACTCACGGTTGAAATCACCCGAGAGTGTGCTCGAGAAGGTGCAGCGCAAGAACTACCCCATGAACCTCGCCAGCATCCGTGAGAACGTGCTCGACATCGCGGGCGTCCGGGTGATCTGCAGCTTCATCTCCGACATCGTCAAGATTCGCGACATGCTGGCGGGCCAGGAGGACATCACGGTCCTCGAAGAGCGCGACTACATCACCAACCGCAAGCCGAACGGCTACCAGAGCCTTCACCTCATCGTGTCGATCCCGGTGTTCCGCTCCCACCGCACGGCCCGCATCCCGGTCGAGATCCAGATCCGCACCATCGCGATGGACTTCTGGGCGAGCCTCGAGCACAAGATCTACTACAAGTACCGGGGCGAGGTCCCGCCGAACCTCCAGGCCGAGCTGACCCAGGCCGCCGAGGCGGCGACCCGGCTCGACGAGAAGATGGAGTCCCTCCACCGCCTCGTCGACCACACCGGCCGGGACCCCCACCAGGACCCGTCCGAGACCCTCGACCTCACCGCCCTGTACGAGAGCCAGGGCCCGCCGACGCCCTAGTGCCGCGTCCAGGCGAGGAGGGCACGTTTCTCCGCGGCCCAGGCGGCCGCCGGCGGCGTTGCCGGAAAGCCCGAGTACAACCCGGTACGAGCGGCTTCCCGGCGCCTTGCCAGCGACCACCTGGATCCACGGATAAACGACCCACCCCTCCTGGACACGGCACTAGTACACGATGCGGTAGCGGAGGTGCGTGGCGTCCGGGGTGTCGACCACCCGCACGATCTCCAGCTCGAGCCGCGACGGCAGCAGGTCGAACAGCCTGCGTCCCGCCCCGAACAGGACCGGCACCTGGTGGATCTGCAGCTCGTCGAGCACACCGGCCTCGATCGCCTTCTGGGCCGTGTACGCGCCGTGCACCAGCACGTTCCGGTCCCCGGCCGCCTCCTTCGCCTGTGCCACGGCGCTTTCGATGCCGTCGGACACGTAGGTCACCAGCGGGTAGTCCGCCACGCTCGGACCCGGCGGCCGGTGGCTCGGCACGAAGATCCGCACGCCACGGCCGTGGTGGTCCCCACCCCAGTGGTCCACCTGCTCGGCGGTCCGCCGGCCGACGACCATCGCGCCGGTCGCGTTCAGGTCCGCGATCATCTCGCCTGCGGGCCCGTCGGTCCGGAAGCCCGTCCCGCCCGGCGCGACCCCCCACTCGTGCAGCCTGCCGAAGTCGTCGCCGCCCGGGTTGCCCGGGGCGTCGTTCGGCGCCGCGATGTACCCGTCGACCGACATCGACATGTCCAGCACTGACTTGGCCAAGACTCCTCCTACGGTGTGTGCGGACAGTCATTACACCTGACGGTCGGGCAGCGGCTGGTAGTCGCTCTGGTACCCGAAGTAGCGGGGCCCGACGATCTCGAGCCCCGCCGGGGTCCTCCAGCGGGGGTCACCCGGGATGCCGAGCACGGTGACCCGGTTGCCGTAGCGCATGGACTCGGTCGTGACGGGCTCGCCGGTGTCGGTCTCCAGCACGCAGATCAGGTCCGGGGTGGTGGCCACGACCTCGCCGTCGCGCTCGGCGAGGAGGTACTCGTTCTGGAACGACAGCCGCAGCTCCGTGTCCGTGCCCGCGATGGTGGCACCACCCCTCGCGAACCCACCCGTGGTCGTCCGGTGCACGTCGACGACCTTGCCGGTGGCCAGCCGGACGCCGCCGACCAGCTCGGCTACCGCGGTGGCCGGGTCCGTGTGCTCGGCTCGGGCGGTCCGCGCCGCGGCACCGAGCCGGCCCGCCAGCGTGATGGTGCCCGCGACGAGACCGTCGGCGAGCTGCCCGCCGGTCATGACCGTGTCGGCGGTGTACACCGAGCACCCCGTCGCGACGCACGCCGCGCGGGCGATGCGTTCCGCCCACAGGTTGGACACCGTCCGCAGCACCAGGGTGTTGCCCTTGTCGTCGGCGACGGCCATGGGGCTCGTGGGGATCCCGGCGAGTGTCGGCAGCACCATCTGCGCCTCGGGGAACGCACGGCCCATCGCGTCGCCGTCGACGACCGGTAGTCCGGTCTCCGCGGCAAGGGCGAGCGGGATCAGCGAGTTCATCCCGCCGATCTCGATGGGCACGAGGTGGGTCGCCTCGACACCGGTCGCCTCCTCCAGCGCACGCAGCGCCGCGAGGGTCTCCGTGCCGTTGGGGAGCTTCTCCTGGCTGACCGTCGGCGCCCCGAGCATCGCGACCGGGACCACGACCGCGTCCGGCGCGACCTCGTCGACGGTGACCAGCGTGACGGGACCGTGCCGCTCGATCGCGGTCTCGGCGAGCAGCCTGCCGATGTACGGGTCGCCTCCGCCGCCGGTGCCCAGGATCCCCGCGCCACGGGCGATGTCCGCGATCTCCTCGGTGCCGACCTCACGCACCGGGTGCCGCCACCGGCTCGCGGGACCCGACACGCCCCAGGTCGAGGTCGCCGACGGCCTTCACCCGCACGCGCGTGGCGCCGCCGGGCAGGTAGGCGAGCGGCACCTCGGTGACCTCCACGATCTCGACGCTACCGGGTCTGGCGCCCGCCGCCTCGGCCCGCTCGACCGCCTCGGCCCTGGCCTCGGCGAGCACGTGGTCACGTCTGCCGTCCGCGATCCGCACGACCCGGTCCAGCTCGCCGCCGACCTCGGCGATCGCCGCGCCGATCGCGTTGGCCACGTCGGAGTGCTCGGGGCGCCGCACGTCCGGCAGACCGGGCAGCGCGTCCGGCAGCACCACGCCACCGCCGCCGACCAGCACGACCGGGAGCGGATCGGGGGAGGTGCGCATCCGGTCCACCGCGTCGGCGACCCGCTCGTTGACCTCGGCGAGCACCGCCCGCGCCCGGTCGCCGTCGAACCGGCGGACCAGGGCGGTCATGGTGCCGATGCGGGCCTGCCCCGCCGCGACCGCGACGTCGGTCAGGGTGAGGGTGTCGCCGCCGAACACCAGTGCCTTGCTGGTCAACCCGAAGCCGACGCTGTCGGGGCCGACCGTGGTCCGGTCCGCGTCGGAGAAGCCGCGGACGAGGCTGCCGCCGCCAATGCCGAGCGAGAGCACGTCGGGCATCCGCCAGTTGACGCGGATACCCGCGATGTCGGTGATCGCCGGTGCCTCACGGGGAAAGCCGCCGACGAGCATGCCGACGTCGGTCGTCGTACCGCCGACATCGACGACCGCGCAGTCCCGCACCCCGGACAGGAAACCCGCGCCACGCATGGAGTTCGTCGGCCCGGACGCGAACGTCGCCGCGGGGAGGCGGCGGCTGTAGCCGATGTCCATCAGGGTGCCGTCGTTCTGGCTCAACAGGAGCGGCGCACCGATGCCTGCCTCGGCGAGGGCCGCGGTCAGCGCTTCGGCCAGCCGGTCGGCGAGTTCGGCGAGCGCGGCGTTCAGCACGGTCGCGTTCTCACGTTCCAACAGGCCGATCCGGCCCAGCTCGTAGGAACACGACACCCGCAGCCCGGGCACCTCCGCACGCAGGATCTCGGCGGCTTCCTGTTCCATGGTCCCGTTCACGGGCGCGAACACCGACGAGAGCGCGACCGACCGCACCCCCCTGCCCGCGATGTCGGCCGCGGCACGGCGCAACTCGTCGACGTCCAGTGTGGACAGTTCGGTGCCGTCGTACTCGTAACCACCGTGGCACAGGTAGGTGCGCCCGCCGACGGCCGCACGCAGCCGCGCGGGCCAGCCGGACAGCGGCGGGATCGCCGTGGTGGCGGGCAGTCCGAGGCGCACGACCGCGGTCGGCGTCAGGTCGCGGGCCGCCACGACGGCGTTGGTGAAGTGCGTGGTGCCGATCATCACCGCGGCGATCTCACCCGGGGTGAACCCCTCCGGCGCACCGGCCAGCAGCTCGCCGATCGCGGTGACGACACCGGCCGTGACGTCCTCGGTCGTCGGCGTCTTCACCGCGGCGAGCACCCGGACGTCGTCCTCCTGGCGGCCCGCGACCAGCACGGCGTCGGTGTTGGTGCCGCCGACGTCGATGCCGAGGCGCATCACGGGGCGGCCTCGGCGACGGAGACCTCGCGAGTACCGACCGAGAGCAGGCCGAGCTTGCCCACGACCAGGTACGCGACCCCGCCGATGACAAGGGAGTCGAGGGCGGGGATGCCGAACTGCTCCTGCTCGCTCCACCAGCCGAGCACCGCGGCGCCGACCCAGATCACCAGCGTGACCGGCACCCACGTCGGTTCGGTCGCGGGGAGCCCGCCGGTGGCGCGTGCCTCGTCGAGCGCGGGCCGCCAGCGGCGCACGAGGAAGTACTCGGCGACCATGATCCCGGCGATCGGCGGCATCGCGACGCCGAGCACGGTGAGGAAGTCGGCGAACCGGTCCAGGATGCCCGCCGCGGACAGCGCGGTGCCGACGACACCGATCGCGACCGTGGCCACGACCCGGTTCACCCGCAGCCCGAACAACGTGGACAGCGTGTTCACGAACCCGAGCGAGGAGCTGTACAGGTTCCAGTCGTTGATCTTCACCGTGGCCGCGACGAGGATGATGACACCCACCGCCCCCGAGGTGGCCGCGAAGATCGACACCACGTCGGCCTGCCTGATGGCGTAGGCGAGCACGACACCGACCAGGCCGAGCACGTACTGGCCGAGGGTGATCGAGACGACCGTCTGCTTCACGACGTCACCGGGCGTGCGGTTGAAACGTGTCATGTCGGGGGTGAGCACCGCGCCGGCGATGTAGGACCCCGCCACGATCGTCGCGCCGGTCGCGATGGACATCGGCTCGCCGAACGGTTGTGTGCCAAGGAGATCACCGAGGCTGTGGTCGGACAGCTCGCCGATGACCGACCAGCCGGCCAGCAGCAGGAACGCGGGCACGGTGACGTAGGCGACCCAGCCCATCCACCGGAACCCGTACACGACGAGCGCCGTCACCACGAGCCCGGTCACGATCGACCACGTCCACACGGGAACCCCGCCGACCAGCGAGTGCAGTCCCTCGGCGAAGATCGCGTTCTGGATGCCGAACCAGCCGATCAGGCTCGTCGCGACCACCAGGCCGATCAGCGCGGAGCCAAGGCGCCCGAAGCCGGTCCACCGCGCGAGGACCGAAGTGGACAGTCCTTCCCGGACACCGGCGATGCCCGCGAAGACAGCCACCACCTCGAGGATCACCGACCCGAGCGTCAACGACCAGAACGCGCCCCAGAACGACATCCCGGCGCCGAGTGTGGCGCCGAGCAGGAACACCGTGAGGTCGGACAGCTGCCCGAACCGCTGCACCGCGACGGTCCACCACGGGTAGCGCGCGCTGTCCGGCACGCGGTCCAGGGCGTAGTCGTCCGCACCCAGCATCAGATCCCTTTCCGTTCACCCAGCCAGGCCCCAACCGTGTGCCGAGGGGCGACCCCCGGCCGGGGCGGTCCCTCCGCGTGCGCCCGCAGCGCGACCGCGGGCTCCGAGAGGTAGCTCAGCGGCGTCTCCTCGATCACCGTCGCGCGTGCCAGCCTCGGGTCCGCGCCCGCCCGCACCGCCGCGGCCCGCGCCGCCTCGCTCACGGCCTCCCGCATCGCGGTCTCGTCACCGTCGCGCACGGGCATGACCCGTTCGGCCTCGCCGCCGACCGGCGCGGTCGCCACCCCGACCGCGGCAGCGGCGGCGGCCCAGGGCGGGCAGCGCACGCCGAGCGTGCCGGTGAGCCGGGGCGGCAGCAGGTTGGCCAGCTCCTCCGAGCCGGGACCGCCGAGCAGCAGCGGGAGGTCCGCCGGCGAGGTCTTGGCGCGGTCGACGGCTTCCGCCATCGCGCGGGCGTCGGTGCTGGGCCCGGAGCCCGCGGGCACCCTCGCGATCACCCGCAGACTGGTCGGCACACCGCCGATCGTCGTGTGACCCGGGGTCAGCCTCGGCTTGCCGCCGGTGACCGCGCACACCGAGGGCGCGTCGTCGTCCGCGCAGGTCAGCGCCACCAGCGCCTCCTGCTCGCCTGCCAGCCGGGCCGCGCCGCAGACCGTCGCCGCCGCCGCGCCGCCGTAGAGGGCGAGTGGGTGGGTGGCCGCGTAGTCGAGCGCCGCGATCGTGCCGTCGTTGCGGGCGAGGAACACCTCGGCGTGCCCGAGCCCGCGTTCGGCCAGCGACGCCGCCACCGTGGCCGCGTACCGGCCGGCCGTCACGGTCATCGCGGCCTGGAGGACCGTGGCGTTCTCGCGCTCCAGCAGGCCGGTGCCGCCGATCTCGTGGGACAGCAGGACCGGCACCGAGTCGCCGAGCTCCTTCTCCAGGATCGCCGCGGCGGCCAGCTCGTGGTCGGGGGTGAGGGTGGCGAAGACGCCGGTGACCGCGACGGCCTCGACCCGGCCCGCGACCGCCCGCGCGAAGTCGGCGACGGCCGAGGTGTCCAGTGGCTCGAGGTCGGTGCCGTCCAGCCGCGAGCCGCCCGCGACGCAGATGCTGGACAGCACGACCTGGTCGCGCAGAGCGGTGGGCCACAGCCCGAGCGGGGGCACCGAGGTGGTCGCCGCGCCGAGCCGCACCACCGCGACCGGCCCGAGCCTCGGGTCCCACGGACGCCACTTGTCCTTCTGTGGCTGGGGATGCACGACGAGCTCGTCCACCTCCCGGATGGCGAACGCCACCCGGTCGACATCCCGCACGGTGCTGTCGTCCGGCAGGAGGGCGGCCAGCACCTCGTCGAGTGCCCCGTCGGGCAGCGGCCGCGTCATCCGCTTCGTCGTGACGGCGACGATGTCGCCGTCGTCGCGGACCAGCGCGCCGGTGACGTGGTCGCGGTCCAGCGCGACGCCGAGCCGGAACCCACCCGTCTCACGCATGCGCCACCGCCAGCGGCACGTAGTCGATGGCCAGCCCGAACGCGCGCGGGCCGACGAGCCGCAGCGCGTCCGGCGTCAGCCACAGCGGCGGGCAGGGGAGCGCGAGCACCACGACACGCAGTCCGTACCGCAGCTCCCGCACCGGGACCGGCTCCCCGCTGTGCACGTCGAACACCGTGATGATGTCCGGGACCGTCGCGCGCAGCTCGCCGTCCTCGAGCACGGCGTGGTACTCGTGCCCGGCCTCCAGCCGCAGCCAGCGGCCCTCGTCGCGGTTGACGCCTTCCAACAGGACGGTGCGCCGCGAGTTCGTGGCGAGGGTCGCGGTGGCCGCGTTCTTCACCCGGTGCACCCTGGTCACCCTGCACTCCGCGAGCCGGATGCCGCCCAGCTCCTCGGCGAGCCTGCCGACGGCCGCCGTCGTCGGCGCCCCGGCGCACTCCTCGAGGACCCGGCCGATGTTCGCGGCCCTGGAGATGGACCCGAGGACCACGCTCTTCGCGGCCTGCTCGACGGTCATCACGTACTCGGAGGTCACCGAGCGGTCGCCCCACGCCGAGGACACGCTGCGTGCCAGCCGTTCGAGCCACTCGCCGGACTCCGCCTGCACGGTGACCACCCGCTCGTGCTCGTCGGCGAGTATCGACGGGCTCGCGGTGACCCCCGCGGCCTGCATCGCGACCTGCTCCACACCGGGGAACGCGCGGCCCATGGCGTCGGCGTCCAGCAGCGGCAGGCCGGCGTGGGCCGCGAACATGACCGAGCTCGGCCCGTTCAACCCGCCGACCTCGGTGCACATCAGAGCGGCGACCGGGCGGCCGAAATGTGCCTCGACCTGGCGGCGCAGGCCGACGGACTCCCTGCCGGTGCCGATGCGCTCGACGAGCACGTCCGGGGCGCCGAGGTACGCGCACGGCATCACCAGCTCGTCGGCGGGCAGCTCGTCGGGGCGCACGACCCGCACCGGGCCGTGCTGGGCTACGGCGTACCTGGCCAGCGGCAACACGTGTCCGGCAGGCCCGCCGCCACCCGCGCCCAGCACGTCGCACCCCCGGGCGAACGCGGGGAGGTTGGCCTGGTCGAACTCCATCGCGCCAGCCTAGTAGGCTGGTCACTCAGCGTGCTTAGCTTCGCACAATAGGAATCGGGCCGTGTTTATCGCGCAACCACAAACGGGGACGGTCAGCGTCCAGGAGTTGTTGTCCGCGCCCGGTCTGGCGTCGCTCACACTGCTCGCGGGGGACCCGGCCAGGGACGTGCGCTCGGTGCGTGTCGTCGCGGAGCAGCGCACGTTGCGTGAGCTGACGTCGGGTGAGCTGGCGGTCGTGCTGCCGACCGTGTTCCTCGACGCCCAGGGCCACCAGTTCGACGTGGCCCTGCGTGACACCGCGGCGACCGGCGCCGCGGCGGTGGTGCTGACCGGCGTCGAGGCCGAGGCGGTCGAGCCGACCGCGCGGCGGATCGCCGACCGCCACGCGCTCGCGCTGCTCACCGCCCCGCCCGGCACCGAGCCGACCCAGCTCGTGATCGCCGTGGCGCGACTGCTCGGCGGCGACGCGAGCATCGCGCTGGCCCGCGTCGACGACGCCCGGCAGCGCATCGCGTCGAGCGACTCACCCTCGGCGATCCTGGCCGCCACGGCCCAGACCCTCGCCACCGAGGTCACCGTCCGGGCACCCGACCACGGCGAGCCCGCCGCGCTCGTCGAGGTGGACGGCCTGGCCGACGGCTACGTCACGGCCACAGTGCCCGCGCGGGCGTCGGGTGCCTGGGTGATCGCGGCCCGTGCCGTGGTGCGGCTGGCGGCGGACGCCTACGCCCGGGCGCTCGCGGAACATCGGCGGACCGACCTCGCGCCCATCCACGACCGGGGCCGCCTGCTCGGTGAGCTGCTGCTCGCCCCGGAGTCCGAGCGCGCCCCGCTCGTGGCGCGGGCCAGGACGCTCGGCGTCGCGGTCGACGGCTGGCACCAGGTGCTGCGGTTCGAGCTGTCCTCGTCGCTTGCCGAGACCGCCGGCCGGGAACAGGCCACCACGGCCCAGCTGGACGCGGTCGGCGACACGGCGCTGGACGCCGTCCGCGCGGGCGGGACGGCGGAGGACGGCTGGCACGGCACCCGCATCGGCGGCGACGTGCTGCTGGTCCGCACCACGAGCACCAACCCGGGTCAGGCCGCCGCCCGTACCGCCTACCAGGCCGCGACCGCCGCACTCGACGCCGCGCGGGAACGGTTTCCCGGCCTGGTGGTCCGCTGCGGGATCGGCGGCGCGCACCGCAGGGCAGCCGGTCTGCGCACGTCGGCGACGGACGCCAGGGCCGCACTCGCCGCGACGCGCCAGTCCATGCCCCCGAGGGAGATCGTCGCGATCGACGCTCTCGGCCTGAACCCCATGCTGGTCGAGTGGTACGCCTCCGACACCACCCGCGCCTCGGTCGACGACCTGTTGGCTCCGCTGGCCGAGCTGGGCCACCAGGCCGCCGAGGACGCCATCCGCACCCTGCAGTCCTACCTCGACCACCAGAGCTCACCGGCCAAGGCGGCCAAGGACCTCAACGTCCACCCGCAGACGATCACCTACCGCCTGCGCAAGATCACCACGCTGCTCCACGTCGACTTCAACGACCCGGAGCAACGCCTCGCACTGCAACTCGCCTGCCGCGCCTGGCTGATGCGCTGAGCCCTCACTGACGGGTGTCGAGCGCCCACTGCTCGTTGATCGTCTGCTGCAGGAGGAACAACGCGTTGCGCGCCGCGATGTTGAACAGCCCCATGGTCGTGTCCTTCCTGCCGAACACGACCAGCAGCACCCTCGGGGCCACCGGGAAGACGGCGACGTGGCCGGAGTCACCCTCGAACAGCGAGGCCGACGCCTCACCGACGTTGGCCTGGTCGGTGAACTGGGAGCCGATACTGGCCGCGGCGGCCGCCATGGCCGCGACCGTGTCGAGGTGCACCGCGTCCGTGTCGGCGGCCAGGACCAGCCCGTCCGTGCTCGCCAGCAGCATGCCGGAGACGTTGGCCTCCTGGCCGCTCACGCTGTGGAGCGCGTCCTCCACGATCTGCTGAGTGCTGGGGCGCCGCCGGGCGGTGGGGAGTCCTCCCCACCGCCCGTCCTCCGCGGAGCCACGCCGTGGCAACGGTGACGGCCACTCGGAGTCCTGCGGCTGGCTCATACCGACAGGTCACCCTCGATGCGCCGGAGGTTGTGACGGGCCAGGGCCAGGTTCGCACGACTGCGGTCGAGCACCAGGTAGAGGAACAGTGAGGGGCCGCTGCCGCCGCCGTCGTCGATCAGCCGGATCAGGTGGTACTGGCGGTTGAGCGTGATGAGGATGTCCTCGATGGAGTCGTTCAGGGCCAGAGCGGCCATCACCCGCATCTTGGACCGCACCACCTCGGTGTTACCGGCGGCTGCGACCTCCAGGTCGAGCCAGTCGCCGCCACCCAGCGTGCCGAGCGACATGCCGCTCTCGAAGTCGACCAGTGCGACGCCGACGGCGCCGTCGATGGCCATGGCCTCCTTGAGTGCGGTTTCGATATTCATTCCGCCGGTTCTCCTTCTAACCACGAACTCTCTCCCTTTTTCGCGTGCTGCATTTCGCGCAGGCAAACGGCTGAATGGTCGAAGACAACCGTGGTAATCACGAGTTTCACCCGCCCGCGCGGACACTCTAGGCGCCTCTACCAGCCGAGTACATACCCTCTTCGCCTGAGTAACTGGTCAGACACAGGGGTGCGCTGAGCAGCCATTTGCGTCCTGCATGGTGCACACGTAGCGCCCGACAAGGGGGCCTACGGCCAGTGCTCACACCTTCACCGACAGACGCAGAATGACGCGAGTCGGCGTGGGAGCTTGCGAGAACGGCTGTTGGCGCCCATTCAACAAGCCGTATTTGGGCGACGGCACAAAAAGGGCCCGCCGACAGCGAGGGCGCGTGTCGACGGGCCGAGTGCGGTGGGGCGGCCCTGCATCCGCGTCACCGGCACTGGACAGAGAGTGCCCGCTTCTCCGGCGGCCAATCCCTACTTTCGGAGGTTTCTGGGGTGCCGGTGGTCCGTAACCGGTTCCGGCGGTGTCTGACCGGGCGAACGACCTGGTGCCCCGCCTGGTTCGGCGCCTGAACCGTGGTTCCGGCAGGCCCGGACGACGTGCCGCGTCGCCCGGGCCGCCCGGTGGGAGTGCTACTGCGGCCAGATCACCCTGCCCTGGAAGTAGTTCCCGTCATTGCCGCCGGTGCCGTACCACGTCAGCCGGAAGCAGGTGCCGGGCAGGACGTCGGTCGCTATGTCCATGCGGCCGGGGCCGCTGTACTGGCGCCACGACGAGAACCTCCCGCCGTCGCACTTCGCCGCCGCCACGAACAGCTGGCCGCCGGGCCAGACACCGGGGCAGTCGGACGCGCCGGTGTTCGAGTTGAGGTCCAGGGCGATGTTGCCCCAGGCGTTGGTCGTCCGCTGGGTGCTGCCTGTCTGGGTCGCGTTGCGGACGGTGGCGCCCGCGCAGTGACCTGGTAGGGGCAGTGGCGCGGCTGTGGCCGGTGTGGCCAGGCCGACGACTGTCATCGCGGTGGCCGCGAGGGCCAGTAGTACCGTCGAGATCCTCATGATTCCTCCTTGTACTCAGTGGATTCACATCGCGTGGCGGAACGTTCCCCAGTCCTGGTCCAGTCGCCTCGCGGTCGAGTCGGCGATGGCCAGGCCGTTGTTCGGGTAGTACATGAGGTCACCGGCCGCGTTCACGCCGAGGATGTCGGCGTGGTCGTCGCCGCTGAAGTCGGAGGCGAACACGTGGAGGTACGTGCCGAAGCCGGTCCTGAGCTGGGCGGACCCGGAGATGTTGTACCCGTTGTTCGGGTAGTACAGGAGGTTGCCCGCGGCGTTGACGGCGAGGATGTCCGCGGCCCCGTCACCGCTGAAGTCCGCGGCCATGAGGTGCCTGATCGTGCCCCAGCCGGTGGCCAGGCGGCGCGCGGTCGAGTCGGCGATCGCGATGCCGTTGTTGGGGTAGTACATGAGGTCCCCGGCCGCGTTGACGCCGAGGACGTCGGCGTAGCCATCGCCACTGAAGTCGCCTGCGGTCACGTGGGTGAACGCGCCGAAGCCAGTCTTGAGCACAGTGCTCCCGGAGATGTTGAACCCGTTGTTGGGGAAGTACAGGAGGTTGCCCGCCGAGTTCACGCCGAGGATGTCCGCGGCCCCGTCACCGCTGAAGTCCGCCGCCATCACGTGGGAGTAGGACCCCCAGCCGGTGGCCAGCCTGCGTGCCGTCGAGTCGGCGATCGCGATGCCGTTGTTGGGGTAGTACATGAGGTCCCCGGCCGCGTTCACGCCGAGCACGTCGGAGTAGCCGTCACCGCTGAAGTCGGAGACCCTCTCCCCGTCGACGGCCTTGTAGCGGATGAACGTGAACTGGTTCATCTCGTCGTTGCTGTTTCTGCCGAGCTTGCCGACGTTGTTGTTCGCGTAGGGGTTCTGCACGGTCTGGCCGTCGCTGTTGAACGAGTAGACGTACGCGCCGTCGTTGTGGTTGGCCGAGTTCACCCAGTGCGAGAACAGCTCGATGTGACCGCCGGTGCCGCCGCCGTCGTTGTCGTAGACCATCGCGTCGCCCGCCTTCAACCCGTCCTTCGGGATGACCTCCATCCCGTTCCCGTTGCGGGCACGGGAGAGGAAGACGTCGGTGGTCAGGCTGGCCCCCAGGTGCCAGGCCATCGACACCAGCCCGGAGCAGTCCCGGCGATAGGTGTGGCTGCCCTCGAGGTCGGACGCCCACGAGCCGTTCATGTCGTAGGTGAGGTGCCGGTCGACCCAGTTCTGTGCTCTGGCCATGATTTCCGAGCGGGCGATCGTACCGCCCACAGTGGACGCCGAAGCGGCGGTGGGAGTGGTGAGAAGCGGTCCGACCGCGGCACCCAACAGGGCCAGCACGGCGCCAAGGAGGACGGCCACGGCTCTTGGCCGGGTATTCGATCTCATGTCATACACGCTTCCTGTGGGGTGGGGCCGAAGTTGGCGACGAGACCAGCATCGGCGCACCGGCTGCAGGTTCCCTGCAAATCCGCGGGTAGCGCGCTGTCAGGGGATGGGGTCGTACACCGGCGCCTGCGCACCCGTGCTCGCGCACCAGCGGGAGTCGCCGAACGACCAGTGCCACCAGGTGTCGCCGCCGACCATGCCGACGGCCGTCAGGGCGGCGGCGCACACGGGCCACTCCGGGGGCGGCGCCGCGGACCACAGTGCGGGTTCCGGTGAGCCGGAGACGTGGAGGGAGAGGTCCACGGCTCCGCCGGTCGCGTGGTCGGCCGCGTCCGGACACGGTCCCGCCCCGGCCGGGCCGTGGTGCCCCGACACGACCAGGAACCGCAGTGCCCTGGGGAGAAAGGTCTGCGCGGCCGTCAACCGGTCGACCACACCCGAGCGGAGGCGGACCCCGTCGGTGCGCCAGTCCGCGGTCCGCAGCGCGTGGACCCGCGCGAGATCGCGGAGCGGCTCGTCACGCTGGGTCGGGGACATCGCCGCCACGTTGCCCGCTCGCGCTGCAGGAACGCTGTCGATCCGCTGCAAAGGTGGTGCGGGCGTCAGTGCTCGGTGAACTCGCGGACGCCGTAGAGACCGAACACCTCGACCATCTCGGCGCGGAGCTTCGCCGCGGCCGTCACGTCGCCGCCTGCCTCGAGGGTGTCGGCGAGGTCCCGTTCGGTGCGTGCCTGGTGCAGCGGCAGGTCGATCGCCCGCCACAGCCGGATCGCGGCGCGCAGGTGACGCTCGGCGTCCGCCAGCCTGCCCAGGGCGAGATCGCGTTCGCCCATGGTGCGCAACGACATCGCCTCACCCCAGCGGTCGCCGAGAGACCGTGACGTGCTCAGGGCCTTGTCCAGCAACGCGTCCGTCTCCGAGCCGCGGCCGAGCCGGACGAGCGCCTTGGCCATCGACCGGGCGCTGTAGGCCTCGAGCAGACCGTCGCCGGTCTCCTGGAAGACCGTGCGTGCCTGCTCGCCGAGGTCGTAGGCCCGCTGGTACTCGGCGCGTGCGCGGTGCACCAGGCTGAGCGTGCGCAGCGTCATCCCCTCGCCCCTGCGGCTGCCGAGCCGCCGGAACGCCGCCAGCGCCTGGGAGACCAGCCGGTGCGCGTCGTCCAGGTGGCCGAGCTCCAGGTGTACCAGGCCGGCGAGCCGGTTCGAGTAGGCGAGCGACGACTCGTCGCCGAGCTCGGCGAACATGGCGTCGGCCAGCTCGAAGAAGTGCAGCGCCTCGGACAGGTAACCCTGTTCGTGGTTCGTCGTGGCGAGTGCGGCGAGCGTCAGGGCCTCGCCCCTGGTGTCCTTGAGCTCACGGAACACCTGCAGCGCCTGCATGAGGTAGGTGCGTGCCTCCGCGAGCCGGTCCTGCTTGTAGCGCAGCTGCCCGAACTCGGTGAGCAGCATGGCTTCCGTCTGCCTGTCGCCGGTACGGCGTGCCGCCGCGAGCGCGGAGTTGTGCGTCCGCGCCCACGCGTCGAACAGGTTGCTGACCGCGAACGACGCCGACAGCGCCGAGGCCAGGTCACCCGCGAGCCTGCCGAGATCCAGCGCGGCGGCCCGTTCGACGGCGGCCACCAGGGAATGGTGCTCGGTGGCGAACCAGGTGCCCGGATCGGCCAGCGCCGCCTGGACCGCGGGTGTCCGCCCTGGCAGCGGCTCCCGTTCGACGGCGGTCGCCCGCTGGGCACGCAGCGACAGGCCACCCGGCGGTCTGCTGGCCAGGATCGCGTCGACCAGGTGCAGCCAGCCCGCCACCACTCTCGTCACCGCGGCCGCCACCACGTCCGGTGGGTCCTCGGCAGCGGCGCGCTCGGTGCCGAAGATGCGCAGCAGGTCGTGCATCTCGTACCGGACCTGCCCGCACGCGTCCGCACCTGCGAAGGTGAGCAGGTGTGCGTCCAGCAGCTCCTCGACCACCCGGTCGACGTCGTCGTCGGTCGCGTCCAGCAGTGCGCCGACCACCCACACGGGGAACGTCGGCAGGCCGAGAGCACCCAGGCGGCGCACCGTCGCCCTGGCGTCCTCGCCGAGCGCGTCGTAGCTGATCCCGAACGAGGCCCGCACCTGCTGGTCGCCCGCGGACAGCTCGTCGAGTCTGCGGGTCTCGTCGTCGAGCCGGTCGGACAGCTGCGTGAGCCGCCAGTGCCGCCGGGTGGCCAGCCGGACCCCGATGATCCGCACCGCGAGCGGCAGCCGGGCGGACTGGTCCACGAGGCGGCGCAGCGCGGTCGGTTCCGCGGCGGCCCGGTCGTCCCCCGCGATGCGGGTCAGCAGTTCGCGGGCCTCGGCGGCCTCCAGCACGTCGAGCTCGGTGAGCCGGGCGCCGACGAGCCCGGCCAGGCGGTTGCGGGAGGTGACCAGCACGGCGCACCCCGGCGTCCCGGGGAGGAGCGGGCGCACCTGCGTCTCGGCCGCGGCGTCGTCGAGGACCACCAGCACCCGGCGGCCGGCGAGCACCGACCGGTACCGCTCGGCCTGTTCCTCCACTGTGGACGGTAGGCCGATCGCCGTGTCGCCGAGTGCCGTGAGGAACCGCGCGAGGACCGCCTCGGTCGACGCCGGGGTGCTGGTCGTGCCGTGCAGCTGGGCGAAGAGCTGGCCGTCGGGGAAGGCGTCGACCAGCTCGTGCGCGGCACGCAGCGCGAGCGTCGACTTGCCGACCCCGCCCTGTCCGGACATGACCCAGACCGGCACCGCGCCTGCCGACGCCGCACCCGACAGCCCGGTGGTCACCTCCGCGAGCTGGCGGCCGCGGCCGGTGAAGTCCGGCGGAACCGCGGGGAGCTGCGCCGGACGCGTACCGGTGGGGGAGGCCTGGGCCTTCTGGCTGGTCCCCGGCCGGGTCGCGACGCCGATGGCGTCCGGGTCGGACCGCAGGATCGCGTCGTGGGCTGCCCTGAGCACCGGTCCCGGCTCGACACCGTGCTCGTCGATCAGGAACTGCCTGCCCTCCCGGTACACGGCGAGTGCGTCGGCCTGCCGGTCGAGCGCGTACAGCGCGACCATGAGGTGGCGGCGCAACGCCTCGCGTGCCGGGTGCTGCCGCACCGCGGCGGTGAGCTCGCCGACCAGCGCCTCGTAGGTGCCCAGCGTGAGACCGGCCGCGGCCCGTTCCTCCAGCACCGACAGCCTGGCCTCCTCGAGCCGGGCCGCCTCGGCGGCGAGCGTCGACTGGGCCAGCTCGCCGAACGCCGGGCCACGCCACAACGACAGGGCCTCGTCGAACAGCTCCGCGGCACGTTCGGCGTCACCCCGTGCCGCCGCTGCCCGGGCCTCGGTGACGAGCCGCTGGAACCGCACGTGGTCGACGTCGTCCGGCTCGACCCGCAACACGTAGCCGGGTGACCGCGTCTCGATCAGCTCACTGCCGCGGGGCAGCCTCCGCCGCAGTGACGAGACGTAGGACTGCACGAGGTCGGTGGCCGTCGCGGGCGAGTCGTCGCCCCACACGACGTCGACGAGGCGGGACACCGAGACCACGCGCCCGGGAGCCAACGCGAGGGCCGCCAGCAGAGCACGCGGCTTGCCCCCACCCAGCGGTACCGGCGCCGCGTCGAACCAGATCTCCACCGAGCCGAGGACTCGGATCTCCATACGATCCCCCCAAGGACCTTTCGGAACCAGGAGTGTATCGAGAACGGGAGGCCGGGCGTGTCCGTCGCCGGCAGGTGGAGACTAGTGGAGACGTCGTGGGACGGATCGGCCTCAGGGACGCGGGGGAGCGGTCGACCCGCGTGGGATCAGGCGGGGCGGCTCGACCGCGTGTGAGGTCTGTTCCGCGCCGTTCACCACGGCGAACAGGGCGGTGGCGACCTCGACGCCGAACGCGTGGATGTCGTGGCTCATGGCCGACAGCGCGGGCCGGGTCAGCTGGCACAGCTGCGAGTCGTCCCAGGCCAGGAGTGAGAGGTCGTTCGGCACGGACAGGCCGAACTCGTCGGCGACGCCCAGTGCGGCGACGGCCATGAGGTCGTTGTCGAAGATGACCGCGGTCGCGCGGTTCTTCTGGAGCAGCAGGCTTCGGAAGGCGCGGCTGCCCTGGTCGGCCGAGAAGTCCGCGGTCGCCGTGCTGGTCTCCACGTCCAGTTCGGCCGCGATCGTCTCGAACGCCTGCTGTCGGATGACCGAGTGGCCGAAGTCCGGCGGGCCGGTCACCCTGCCGATGTGCCGGTGTCCGAGTGCCGCCAGGTAGCGCACGGCTTCCTCGATCGCCGCCGCGTCGTCGGTCCACAGCGAGGTGAACGGTCCGGCCAGCGACGGGTGGCCCACGACGACCGCCGGTAGGCCGATCTCCGTCAGTGCCCCGATCCTGGGGTCGTCGATCTTCAGGTCGACCAGGATGCTGCCGTTGATCCGGCCGCCCTGCCACCACTCCCGGTGGACGTCGATCTCGTCGCTCGTCTCCGTCACGCGGAGCAGGAGTGAGCAGTTGCGGCTCGAGAGCACGCTTTCGAGGCCGGAGATGAACTCCATGTAGAACGGCTCGAGCCCGAGCAGGCGGGCGGGCCGGGCGATCACCAGGCCGACGGTGTGCACCGCGTGGCCGGACAGGGTCGCGGCGGCGAGGTTCGGCCGCCAGCCCAGCTCCCGCACCGCGTCGAGGATCTTCTCGCGCGTCGCCTTCGACACGCCGGGGCGGTCGTGCAGGGCGATGGTGACGGCCGACGGTGACACGCCGGCCAGTGCCGCGACGTCCTTGATCGTCGCTTTGCGTGCCTTGCGGGCCACGCTCGCGTCGGTCAACGTCAACCCCTTCCTACGCGTGCTCCTGGTCCGGCGACGTGGTGGACCGTTACAGCGGAGTATAGCCAGCTCTCTGCCCACACCTCTACTAAAACGTTCTATGGACATGGGCGCGGGCGGCGTCTACGTTCGACAACCATCAGTCGCGCGGCGGTCCGGGTGAAGGCGACCCGGCCGCGTCGGGTGCGACGTGGCACAGGCGGACGAGGAGTAGTGCGCTATGCGGAGAACACGCTGGGGAATGGTGGGCGCGGCTCTCGCGGTCGGCCTGACCGGGTGCGGCGGAACAGGGCCCGGTGACCAGGACGTGGTCGAGGTGCCGGCCGACCCCGGCCAGGTCACCGGGGCGATCACGGTTCTCACCAACCGCACCGACCAGGTGCAGGACGGGACCTTCGGGCGGTATGTCGCGGAGTTCAACAAGGTCTACCCGAAGGTGAAGGTCGACTTCCAGGGCCTCACCGACTACGAGGGCGACGTCAAGATCCGGCTGAACAGCGACGACTACGGCGACGTGCTGTCCATCCCGAACTCGGTGCCCACGAGCCAGTACCCGACCTTCTTCGCGCCCCTCGGCGCGCGGGACACCGTGGCGGAGAAGTACGAGTTCACCGACAGCGCCACCGTCGACGGGCAGGTCTACGGCATCGCCAACATCGGCGTGGCCAACGGTTTCGTCTACAACAAGGCCATCTGGGAGCAGGCGGGCGTATCCGACTGGCCGACCACCCCGGACGAGTTCCTCACCGCGCTCGCGGCGATCAAGTCGAAGACCGGTGCGACGCCGTACTACACCAACTACAAGGACGCCTGGCCGTTGACGAACTGGGGCAACGCCCTCGGCTCGCCGAGCTGTGACGCGGCCGCCAACGACGCGCTCGTCGACACCGCCCGGCCGTGGGACAAGGGTGAGGACCTCAACGTCATCGACACCCTGCTGTACGACATCGTCCACAACGGACTCTCCGAGGCCGACCCCAACACCACCAACTGGGAGAACTCGAAGAACCTCATCGCGACCGGGAAGATCGCGACGATGTGGCTCGGGTCGTGGGCGGTCGCGCAGCTGCGCCAGGCCGCGGAGAAGGCGGGTGCGAACCCCGACGACATCGGGTTCATGCCGTTCCCGTCCCAGGTGGACGGGAAGTTCTGCACCGCGGTCCGTCCCGACTACAAGTACGCGGTCAACGTGCACAGCGAGAACAAGCCGGCGGCCAGGGCCTGGATGGAGTGGTTCATCAAC
Source organism: Actinophytocola oryzae (assembly GCF_004364325.1). Classification (GTDB taxonomy): domain Bacteria; phylum Actinomycetota; class Actinomycetes; order Mycobacteriales; family Pseudonocardiaceae; genus Actinophytocola; species Actinophytocola oryzae. The sequence continues at coordinate 308,416 of NZ_SOCP01000008.1, forward strand.
TCCTCGGGGGACGCGCGGGACTCGCTGTCGATCTCCTCGGTCAAGGGCGCGCCGCTGCCCGAGAGCCTCCAGCCGTTCCAGGACGCGGGGGTGACGTTCGTCAACATCAGCTATGCCGACAACAAGGCCGTCCTCGACATCGACAAGGCGTCCGAGGTCGGCCTGAACGCACCCGACTACCGGCAGCGCATCGTCGACGTGGCACGGGGAGCCGCCGACGGTGACCTAGAGTCCGTCTTCGACGACCTCAACCAGAGGTGGTCGGACGCGAGGGACGCGGTCGGTGGCTGACCGAGGGGTGGGCATCGCGACCCGGGTGCCGAGTGTCCACCGTGGACTTCCGGTGGCGCCGCCACCGAAACGTGGTGCCCGCCTCGGCAACCGGTGGACACCGTGGCTCTTCCTGCTCGTGCCGCTGGCGTTCCTGGCGGTGTTCACGTTCGTCCCCGTCGCGGACATGTTCTTCTACAGCCTCACCGACTGGGACGGCCTCAGCCCGTCGCCGTCCTTCGTCGGCCTGGACAACTACGTCGACCTGTTCACCAGGCCGCAGCTGTTCCAGGTGTTCGCCGTCAGCCTCTTCTACCTCGTCGGCGCCGCCGTCCAGATCGTCGCGGCCCTGTACTTCGCGACGCTGCTCAGCTCGAAGCTCCGACTCCGCAACGTCTTCAAGGGGGTCCTGTTCTTCCCCTACCTGATCAACGGGGTCGCGATCGGGTTCGTGTTCCTCTACTTCTTCCAACCCGACGGCACGCTCGACACGGTCCTGCGGCTGGTCGACGTCGACCCCCGGCTGTGGCTCGGCGACCCCGGCCTGGTGAACACCTCGCTCGCGAGCGTGTCGGTGTGGCGGTTCACGGGGCTGAACATGGTGCTGTTCATCGGGGCGATCCAGTCGATCCCGCCGCAGCTGTACGAGGCGGCGGAGCTGGACGGCGCGACCCGGTGGCAGCAGTTCCGCCACATCATCGCGCCGGGCATCAGGCCGGTCATCAGCCTGAGCGCGATCCTGGCCGTCTCCGGAGCGCTGTCGGTGTTCGAGATCCCGTTCATCATGACCGGCGGGTCGAACAACAGCGAGACCTTCGTCATCCAGACGATCAAGCTCGCGTTCAACTTCAACAAGGTGGGGCTGGCCTGCGCGGCGACCGTCGTCCTGCTGGGCATCGTGCTGGTGGTCACCTGGCTCCAGCGGCGCATCGTCCCGGACGAACGGGTGGAGCTGTCATGACGGCGCGGACCGAGTTCGCCCGGGGCGGCGTGGTCACGTTCGCCAAGTACGCGTCGCTCGTGGTGGCCAGCCTGGTCGTGATCGTGCCCCTGCTGGCCATCGTCCTCACCTCCCTGCGCACGAGCGACGAGATGGCGGCAGGCGCGAGCGCGCTCTCCATCCCCCGGAACTGGTTCAACCTGCACAACTACGCGGTGGCGTTCACCCAGGGACGGATGCCGCTGGCGCTGTGGAACACCGCGTTCATCCTGTTCTTCTCGTTGCTCGGCACGGTGTTCGTGGGATCGATGACGGCCTACGCGGTCGACCGCCACCACTTCCGGGGAAGGCGGGTGGTCCTGGCGCTGTTCCTGCTCGCCGCGCTGGTGCCGAGCGTCACCACCCAGGTGGCGACGTTCCAGGTGGTGAACACGATCGGCGTGATGAACACGCGGTGGGCACCCATCCTGCTGTACACCGGAACCGACATCGTCTCGATCTACATCTTCCTGCAGTTCATCCGGTCCATCCCCCTGTCCCTCGACGAGGCCGCGCGCATCGACGGCGCCGGCCCGCTCACCATCTACTGGCGGATAGTCCTTCCGTTGCTGCGTCCGGCGATCGCCACGGTCGTCATCGTCAAGGGCGTGGCCATCTACAACGACTTCTACATCCCGTTCCTGTACATGCCCGCGCAGGACCTCGGCACCATCTCGACCTCGCTGTTCCGCTTCAAGGGCCCGTTCGGTGCGCAGTGGGAGGTCATCTCCGCGGGCGCCGCGCTCGTGATCCTCCCCAGCCTGATCGTCTTCCTGGCACTGCAGCGGTTCATCTACAGCGGCATCACGGCAGGCGCGACCAAGTAACCCCTCTTGACCAGGAGTCGTGGTTTGACCAGAAGCACACCTCTCACGTCGGGCTGGACCCTGCGGCTGGCGGGCGGTGAGGCTCCCGCCGACGTGCGTCACGTGGCGGTGCCCGCGCAGGTGCCCGGGTCGTGCCACACCGACCTCATGGCGGCCGGGCTGATCCCCGATCCGTACCAGGACCTCAACGAACTGGCGCTGACGTGGGTCGGGCGAGCCGACTGGGAGTACCGGACGATCCTGGACGACCTCCCCGAGCCCGGCGAGCGCACCGAACTGGTGTTCGACGGACTGGACACGGTCGCCGCCGTGTCACTCGACGGCGACCTCCTCGGTACGACCCGGAACATGCACCGCTCGTACCGGTTCGACGTCACCGGCCGGGTCACGGCGGGTTCGGTCCTGTCGGTGCTGTTCACCTCCGCCTACACCGAGGCGGAGGGTTTGCGTGACCGGCTGGGATCGCGCCCGAACGCCTACCCGGAGCCGTTCAACTACGTCCGCAAGATGGCGTGCGGCTTCGGGTGGGACTGGGGGCCGACCCTGGTGACGGCAGGCATCTGGCGCCCGGTGCGCCTCGAGACCTGGAGCACCGCGCGGCTGGCCGTCGTGCGCCCGCTCGTCACCGTCCACAACGGAACGGGGAAGGTGGCGGCACATCTGGAGCTGGTACGGACGGACTCCGGACGGCACCACACCCTCACCGTCACCGTCGCCGTGGGCGCGACCACGGCGACCGTCACGGTCCCCGCACTGGACGACAAACCCGTGGTCCACCTCGACGTCCCCGACCCCGCCCTGTGGTGGCCGCGCGGCTACGGCGAGCAAGCTCTGCACACCTGCACTGTCACGCTCGCCGACGCGGCGACCGGCGAGGTCCTCGACCGCTGGGAGCGGCGGATCGGTTTCCGCACCGTCGAACTCGACACCGCACGCGACGACCACGGCAGCGCGTTCACGGTGAAGGTCAACGACACCCCGGTGTTCGCGCGGGGCGTCAACTGGATCCCGGACGACGCCCTGCTCACCAGGGTCACCCCCGAGCGCTACCGGCACCGCCTCGACCAGGCCGCCGACGCCGGGGTGAACCTGGTCCGTGTCTGGGGCGGCGGGATCTACGAGGACCACGCCTTCTACTCCGCGTGCGACGAGCTGGGGCTGCTCGTCTGGCAGGACTTCCTGTTCGCGTGTGCCGCCTACCCGGAGGAGCAGCCGCTGCGCGGTGAGGTGGAGGCCGAGGCGCGGGAGAACGTCGTCCGCCTGATGCCGCACCCGAGCCTCGTGCTGTGGAACGGGAACAACGAGAACCTGTGGGGATTCCGCGACTGGGGCTGGGAGACGGAGCTGGCGGGCGACAGCTGGGGTGAGGGCTACTACCTCGGCCTGCTGCCGCGTGTCGTGGCGGAGCTGGACCCGACCAGGCCGTACTACCCGGGCAGCCCGTGGTCGGGGTCGTGGGACCGCCACCCCAACGACCCGGCGCACGGCCCGACGCACTCGTGGGAGGTGTGGAACCGCCGGGACTACACCGACTACCTGGCCGACGTGCCCCGGTTCGTCGCCGAGTTCGGCTGGCAGGCGCCACCCGCGTACGCGACTCTGCGTGCCGCGCTCCCGAACGAGGAGCTGCGACCGGACTCCGCCGGAGTGCTGCACCACCAGAAGGCCGAGGACGGCAACGGGAAGCTCGATCGCGGCCTGTCCCACCACTTCGCGAGCCCGCGCACGTTCGACGAGTGGCTCTACCTCACCCAGGTCAACCAGGCACGCGCGATCGCCACCGGTGTCGGCCACTGGCGCTCCCAGTGGCCGGTGTGCGCCGGGACCGTGCTGTGGCAGCTCAACGACTGCTGGCCGGTCACGTCCTGGGCGGCCATCGACGGCGCGGGCAGACCCAAGCCGCTCTACCACGAGCTCCGCCGCCTCTACGCCGACCGGCTCCTCACCGTCCAGACGCGGGACGGGAAACGGGTGCTGGCCGTCGACAACCAGTCCGACCGTCCGTGGGAGGGCACGGTCCACGTGCGGCGGGTGCTGGTCGAGGGCACCACCCTGGCCGAGGCGGCGGTGCCGTTCGCGGTGGCACCGAGAGCCGTTCAGGTGCTGCCCGTCCCGACTGGGGTCCGCGAGTTCACCGATCCCCGCATCGAGGTGCTGGTCGCCGACACGGGAGAGCTGCGGGATGTCGTACTCGGCTGCCCGGACAGCGAGTTCGACTACCCTGCGGCGGAGCTCGAAGTCACCACCGCACGGCTGCCGGACGGCCTCACCGTCACCATCACCGCGGGCACGTTCGTCCGTGACCTTCTCCTCCAGGCCGACCGCCTTGCTCCGGCGGCGACGACCGACCGCGGCCTGATCACCCTGCTGCCCGGCGAGTCCTGTGTGGTCACCGTGCGGGGCGTCACCGAGGTCACGGCCGCCGACCTGCGTGCCGTTCTGTTCACCGTGAACGACACGCAGTCGGCGTTGGACAGGCCTCAGCGGGTGTAGCGGGTGAAGAACTGCCACATCAGGGTGTTCGCGTTGATCTCCTGGGTCGTGCTGCCGTTGCCGGGGGAGGGGCGCGGGGTCCCCGGCCACGTGTGGCCCCCGTCCGACACGGTGTAGAGGACCACGTCGGCTCCGCACCGGTAGGCGGTGGACGTCACGTGGGTGCTGACCGTCGTGGAGGTCGGGCTCCCGGTGCAGCCGTTGATGGCGGCCCACCGCTGCTGCGCGGCAGGCACGGAGTAGCGCCAGACGTCGCTGCCGCCGCCGTCGTACGGGTTGGTCGCGTCCTGCCTGCCGTGGAAGGCGACGACCGGCACGGACACGGAGGGACGGCACGACGCGGTGTCCGGCCGCGAGGCGTCGGCGGGATCGGGCCGACCCGCGCGCAGACCGGCGACGGGCGCGATGGCGGCGACGCGGTCGGGCCGGGCACAGGCGTACGCGGAGGTCATCCGCCCGCCGCCGGAGTACCCCGTGGCGTAGACCCGCTTGGGGTCACCGCACAGCGAACCGGTCAGCGTCGTGATGACCTGGTCGAGGAAGGCGACGTCATCACGCGAACCGGGTGGGTAGGAGCCGACGCCGGGCACGTTCCACGCGTACCCGTCGCCGTTCGGCATCGCGCCGCTCGGCGCGGCGACGAGGAAGCCGTTGGCATCGGCGGCGACCTTCATGTCGCTGTAGTACAACTGGTTGGCGCCCCAGCTGCCCGTGCCGTGGAGGTTGAGGACAAGCGGCGCGGTGGCGGGGGCACTGGCGGGCACGTAGACCGTCACGTCGTAGCGCGTGCCACCCAGGACCACGGGGACGGCGTGCTCACCGACGGGCACGGCGCGTTGGCACCCCTGGCCGGTGGGCAGGGTCCAGCGCTGGTTGGTCTGCCCGTTGCAGGTCCACACCTGGAGCGGCGTGCGGTCGGCGTCGGACTGCCCCCTCGCGTCGAGGCAGCGCCCGGTGGCCGGGTTGACCAGCGTGAGGCGTGCCGGGTCGTAGGTCCATTGCTGCTGGGGATTCCCGTTGCAGTCCCACAGCTGGACTTTCGTGCCGTCCGCGTTGATGCCGCCCTGCACGTCGAGGCACTTGCCGAAGGCACGCACGGTCCGGTCGGCGACGACCGTCCACTGCTGCGCTGCGGTGCCGTTGCACGTGTAGAGCTGAACCGGGGTGCCGTTAGCCGTCGCCGAGGCGGCGACGTCGACACATTTGCCTGCCAGCCCGGTGATCGGGCCCGTCGCGTCGGCCGCCCGTGCCGTCGCGGCGATCCCCGTCGCGGCCGCCACGGCCAGGAGAGCGGAAAGCGTGGTGTGCAGGAGTCTGCGCATGATGGTGTCCCGTCGACGAAGGTGGCCGGCCCGCGTCGTGGCGGGCCGGCCACCGGGGGTGGGTCAGGCGCTCAGAGCCCAGTTCTGCCAGGCGTTCGTGTTGCAGTCCCAGATCTGGAGCCGGGTGCCGTTGGCGCTGTTGCCGCTCGGCACGTCGAGACAGCGCCCGGACTGCGGGTTGCGCAGGTGCGCGCCGTCGACCTGCCACCCCTGCGCGCCGGAACCGTTGCAGTCCCACAGCTGGATCGACGTCCCGTTCGCGGTGCCCTGCCCCGTGACGTCGAGACACTTGCCCAGCGCCCGCAGAGTGCCTGCGGAGTCCGCCGTCCACGTCTGCGCGGCCGAGCCGTTGCAGTCGTAGAGCTGCACCGCGGCGCCGTTGGCGGTGCTCGACCCCGCGATGTCGACGCACTTGCCGCCCACGCCGGTGATGGCGCCGGTCCTCGGCGGCGTGGTGGTACCGCCGGAGATCGTCAGCTCGCCCTGGTTCAGGACCCGGGGGTGGAAGTAGCCCGCCTGGATCTCGGCGTTGGTGTTGTTCTCCCGCAACTGCTCGGACCACACCATGAAGTAGGTCCACCGGGTCTGACTGTCCAGAAGGGACGCGTTGGGCACCTTGCCCAGCTCGGCGATGGCGATCGGCTTGCCTGCCGCGATGTTCTGGATCTGCTGGTAGTCGGCCTGGCTCGGATAGCCCTTGTACCAGGCGTCGAGCGACACCACGTCCACGTACTGCGCGCCGGGGTAGTAGGCGGCCCAGTTGCCTGCCGGGTTGTCCTGCACGTTCCACACCCAGATCAGGTTGTCCAGGCCCTTGCCCACGAGGTAGTCGTGGGTGATGCGGTAGAGCAGGGCACCGCCGCCGGACCCGGGCCGGTTGCCCCACCAGTTCCACGACTCGTTCATCTCGTGCAGCGGCCGGAACAACACCGGCACGCCCGCGCTCTTGAGTTGCTGGAGGTAGGGGACGACCTCGTCGAGGCGTCGCTTCCACGCGGTGTTGAGAGCCGTGCCGTTCGTGACGATCTGCGTGAACTGGGTGCTGGAGATCGAGGTCTTGACGCCGCCGTCGAACTGACAGGTGCTGCCGCCGGTCGGGGTGCACACGTGCCAGGTCAGTGCGACCAGTGAGCCGTTGGCCCACTCGGTCTTGGCCTGGTCGATCACGCGCTGCCGGTTGGCGACGTCTTCCGGCCGGAACATCAGGTCCCCGCCCCACAGGCCCGGGTACTGACCGGTGACGTCCTTGACCTGCTGGGTGTACTGGCCGGGCTGGCTCGCGGGTTCCTTGTTGTGCTGGCCGGAAACGATGTTGCGGCCGGTGATCGAGCTCAGGTAGTTGATCACCTGCTGTCTGGTCGACGGCGGGAACGCGTCGGCCCGCGGTGCGACCGCGGCGGTGAGGCCCGCTGTGACGAGCACGGTCATGAGGCCCGCGCGGGCACGGGGAGAGAACAGGCGCATCTGGACTCCTCCTTGAGTCGGTCTGCGTGTGGGACGGGAGCTAGGGCAGGGTCCACTTCTGCCAGGCGTTCGTGTTGGCGTCCCAGATCTGGAGCCGGGTGCCGTTGGCCGTGTTGCCGCCGGGCGCGTCGAGATACCGGCCCGACTGCGGGTTGCGCAACTGTCCATTCTGGAACTGCCACTGCTGGGCGCCGGAACCGTTGCAGTCCCACAGTTGGACGAGGGTGCCGTTGGCGGTGCCCTGCCCGGTGACGTCGAGACACTTGCCCAGCGCGCGCAGGGTTCCGTCGGTGCCCACGGTCCACGTCTGCGCGGCCGTGCCGTTGCAGTCGTAGAGCTGGACGGCGGTGCCGTTGGCGGTGGCCGAACCCGCCACGTCGACGCACTTGCCGCCCACGCCGGTGATCCGCCCGGTCCGTGGCGGCGTGCCGTTCCCGGTGGGGATCGAGATCTCACCCTGGTTGAGGACGCGGCCGTCGTAGTAGGTGGCCTTGACGCCGTCGTTGGTGTTGTATTCCGGCTTGGTGAGCCAGTCGATCCAGACGCTGAAGTACGTCCACTTCGGCTGGGCCGCCATGCTCGCGGGCGTCGGTGCCCGGCCGACCTCGGCCAGTGCGATCGGCTTGCCGTGGGCGATGGCCTGGATCGCGTTGTACCACTCCGTCGACGGGAAGTACTGCACCCACGCGTCCAGCGTGACCAGGTCGACGTACTGGTCGCCGGGGTAGTAGTCGGCGGCGCGGGAGGCCCCGCCCGCCACGTCCTTGACGTTCCACACCCACACGATGTTGTCCAGGCCTCTGCCGGTCAGGTAGTCGTGGGTGATCTGGAACAGCTTGCGGCTGCCGTTCGCGCCGGGGCGACCACCCCACCACGCCCAGCCCTCGTTCATCTCGTGCTGTGGGCGGAACAGCACCGGGATGCCGGCGTCCTCGAGCTGCTGGAAGTACGGCACGGTCTGGGCGAGGCGGGTCTTCCACGCGTTGTTGAGCGCGGTGCCGTCGGTGACCAGCTCGTTCCACTGGCTGTCGTCCAGCCAACTGCCCTTGACCGGCCAGCTGCCACCCTCGAACTGACAGGTGGCGACGAACGTGACGCAGGCATGCCAGGTCATCGCGGGGATCGTGCCCGCGGCCCACGCCGCCTTGGCCTGGTTGATCACGGTCTGTCTGTTGTCGATGTCGCTCTGGCTGAAGCCGAAGTCGCCACCCCACACCCCCGGGTACAGGCCGGTGATGTCGTGCACCTTGCGGTACCACTGCGACGGGTTGCTGTTGGGACCGTCCTGCTGGCCGGAGAGCCAGTTGCGCCCGGTGATGCTCGTGAAGTAGTTGACGACGTCGGCCCTGGTCACTCCGGTTGGCGCCGGGGGCACCGCGGATGCGGTGGCGCCGGTCGTGGCCGTCGCGCCGAGGGCCAGCGCGGTCGCCACGACGGTCACCAGGGATCGTGTTCTGCTGCGCAGGGACATGGGTCGTGACCTTTCGCGTGAGCGTCGCACGCCGACGTCACCTGGCCTGCGGGGCCAGTGAACTGGAGCGATTTACTACCGGCGCGGACGCGAACGTGCGAGCTTGAGATCCAGCTTGTGAGGCACTATAGGTCCAGACCTCTACGAAAGTAGGCGGTCTGTGCGAATGCTGTCAACGGCCAGCTACTAAAACGTACTAGTCAAATGAGGTCAACAGGTCGCCGCCGGCGGGCACCGTCCACCACCGCGGCATCGAGTCCACGTCGTCCGGCGTCTGGTAGTCGAGCGCTCGTGAGTTCGGTTGGCCACCGGCCGGCGATCCGCTCGGCCAGCGGCGCGGATGGACCGGACAGCCCTGCCACCCACTCGGTGCCGGGACAAACCGCGGGCGCGTCCTGCAGCCGCGCCAGAACCGCCCCGGTCGCTCGCACCTGGTCGGCACTGGTGGTGTCCAGGAGGCTCCCCACGACCTCGCGCTACAGACACGTCGAGGTGCCGCCGGCCTCCGCCTGAAGCCTGCCGTCGAGCGTGGCGACCGGCGTCGAGACCGGCCGCCAGGGCAGCGGTCACCGACGGTCTGGCACGCCCATGGCACCAAACGAGGTCAGGCCTCGCCGAAGCGAGGCCTGACCTGCGTGAATGTCGGTGGGCGATACTGGGATCGAACCAGTGACCTTTCCGGTGTGAGCGGAACGCTCTCCCGCTGAGCTAATCGCCCTCAACGACGTGCGAAAGCCTACCCGACGCCTGTTCCGGGGCCGCGCGGAGGGGGTCCAAACGATCATCACCCCGAACGGGCCAGGCCCCGCGGGCTGGTGTGCCCGCGGGGCCTGACCTGGGGGACAAGCCACTACCAGCGGTAGTAGTTGCCCTGGGTCTGCACGTTCAGCTCGTCCATGTGGACGAACTTCGCCGGGTTGGTCCTCGGGTCGTTGATGCTCAGGACGTCGAAGCCCTTGCCGAGATCGGACGAGAAGATGTACCCGTTGTAGTAGTAGGCCGACCAGGTGCCGCCGCCCGTGTTGGGGTCCGCGGCTGGCCCGCGCTCGAAGAAGCCGATCTTCTTCGGGTGCGCCGAGTTGGTGAAGTCCCACACCTGGACCCCGCCCATGTACCAGGACTGGACCATGATGTCCTTGCCGGGCACCGGGATGAGCGAGCCGTTGTGGGCGACGCAGTTCTCCGAGTCGTCCTGGTAGCGGTCGATCTTGAAGTAGCTGCGGAACACCAGCTTGCGCTGGTCACCACGACCGACGATGTCGTAGATGCCGTCCGCGCCGCGGTCGGGGCCGATCGCGGCGTTGCAGGTCGCGAGGCCGCCGCCGCCGAGCTCGTCGGTGAAGATGACCTTGGTGCCCGCGTTGTTGAATGTCGCCGAGTGCCAGAACGCGAAGTGCACGGTGTCCTCGACCCGGTTGATCACGCGGGGTGCCGTGCGGTTGGAGATGTCGAACAGGACACCGTCACCCATGCAGGCGCCCGCGGCCAGGTCCTTCTCCGGGTACACGGTCATGTCGTGGCAGCCCGAGGTGTCGACGCCACCGGAGGTGCCGCTGCCGGTGTCGGGGCCGTCGTAGCCGCCGTCCGGGAACAGCACCGGCGTCGACACGACCTTGGCCGCCGTCGGGTTGCGCAGCGGCACCTCGACGATGGAGATCAGGTCGTGCGGCGGCTGGCACTTCGCGATCGTGGTCGACGGACCGTACGACTGCACGTACAGGTAGGCCGTCCTGCGGTCCTTCGACGGCACCAGCGTGTGCGTGTGCGAGCCGCACGCGGTCTCCACGGACTTGATGTACCTCGGCGCCCGCTTGTCGGAGATGTCGAAGATCTTGATGCCCTCCCAGTACGGCAGCGAGCCGTCGTTCTGGGCCACTGACGTGCAGGAGTCGTCGCTGCGCCTGGAGTCAGTCGACAGGAAGAGCAGGTTCCCCGTGACCGAGACGTCGTTCTGGGAGCCCGGGCAGAGCACCTGGGTCAGGATCTTGGTCTTCTTGGGGTTCTTGATGTCGTAGATGGTGAAGCCGTCGTAGTTGCCCTGGAACGCGTACCTGCCCTGGAACGCGAGGTCCGTGCCGGTGGACGTGCTGTTGGCGAGCGGAGCGGTTTGCGGGATGTTCAGCTCGTGCTTCATGTTCGGGCTGGTGACGATCTCGTCCGGGCCAGGGATCTCCTGGGCCGCGGCCAGTGGGGCCGAGATCGTGCCGAGCGCCAGTGCGGCAGCGCCGATCGCGGCGACCGTCACTCTTCGTCGCCAGCCGTGCAGGGTCGAGCTCACGACAGGTGTCCCCTCCTCGTGCCGTTGGGATGACACATTATGAGCAGGTAAGTCAGGAATAAACTAGATCTAATCCAGCGATCCGCCGGCAGATGGGAAACCGTTTTCCTGTGAGCAAGACATACTGGACATACCGGCGCTCCGTAGTCGTGCTCGGGGCTGTCCTCGCGCTCGGTCCCCTGGCCGCCTGCAGCACCACGCCGCCCCCGCCGAGCAACCCCGGGCCGGTGATCGTTCCTGGCAGACCTGGTGAGGAGGCCAGCACAATCGCGCCTGGCGAGGCCACCGGGATCGACGTGCCGGAGCCCAACGACGCCGACAAGCACTTCATGCAGGACATGATCGTTCATCACCAACAGGCGATCTGGATGTCGGACCTCGCGCCGGAGCGGGCTTCGTCAAGAGACGTAAAAGAGCTGGCAAGCCGCATCTCCGACGTCCAGGGGCTCGAGATCGGCGCCATGAACCGCTGGCTGTCCCTGCACGCGGTACCGACGGTCAACCCGACCGCGCCCGACCACCACACCGCGGGCGACCACGGCGCGATGCCCGGCATGGCCACCCAGGAGCAGCTCGACCAGCTCCGGAACGCCAGGGGCGCCGCCTTCGACACGCTCTGGCTGCAGCTGATGATCGCCCACCACCAGGGCGCGCTGACCATGGCCGAGGAGGTCCGCCAGAAGGGCCTGGACGTGAAGGTCCAGGAGATCGCCGACGACGTGGTGGTCGAGCAGACCGACGAGATCCAGCGCATGCGGGCGTGGCTGAACGGCTGAGGAGAAACCCGCAGGCCAACTGTCGGGGCGGCTCGATAGCATCAGGCATGCATGCAATCAAGAGGCGTGCATGCCAGCCAATCTGAGGAGTAACCGTGTCCGAGTCGCGTCCGTCTGCCGCCGAACCCACCCCGCGCGTGGTGGTGCCGGCAGGCACCACGGCGGGCGCGGCGGTCCGCGAGGCGGGTCTGCCGGGCAAGGGCCCCGACGCCGTCGTCGTGGTCCGCGACGCCGAGGGCCGCCTGCGTGACCTGTCCTGGACCCCGTCGGCCGACGCCGAGGTCGAGGCCGTCGCCGCCGACACCGAGGACGGCCGCGCGGTCATCCGGCACTCGGCCGCGCACGTGCTGGCCCAGGCCGTGCAGCAGCAGTTTCCGGACGCCAAGCTCGGCATCGGGCCGCCCGTGCGCGACGGCTTCTACTACGACTTCGACGTGGACAAGCCGTTCACCCCCGAGGACCTCGCCGCCCTCGAGAAGCGGATGAAGCAGATCGTCAAGGCTTCGCAGCGGTTCTCCCGCCGCGTGGTCGAGTCGGTCGACGCCGCCAGGCAGGAGCTGGCCGCCGAGCCGTACAAGCTCGAGCTGGTGGACATCAAGTCCGACGTCGACACCGACGAGGTCATGGAGGTCGGCGGCGGCGAGCTGACCATCTACGACAACCTCGACCCGCGCAGCGGCGAGCAGGTGTGGGGCGACCTGTGCCGCGGTCCGCACGTGCCGACCACCAAGCACATCCCGGCGTTCAAGCTGACCCGCGTCGCGGCCGCGTACTGGCGGGGCAGCGAGAGGAACCCGCAGCTGCAGCGCATCTACGGCACCGCGTGGGAGTCGCAGGAGGCCCAGGACGCCTACCTGGAGCGCCTGGCCGAGGCCGAGCGGCGCGACCACCGCAGGCTGGGCACCGAGCTGGACCTGTTCTCCTTCCCGGAGGAGATCGGTTCCGGGCTGCCGCTGTTCCACCCCAAGGGCGGCATCGTCCGCCGCGAGATGGAGAACTACTCGCGCAAGCGGCACGAGGAGGCCGGCTACGAGTTCGTGAACACCCCGCACATCAGCAAGGCCGGGCTGTTCTACACCTCGGGGCACCTGCCCTACTACGCCGACACCATGTTCCCCCCGCTCAAGCTGGAGGACGAGGAGTACTACCTCAAGGCGATGAACTGCCCGATGCACCACCTGATCTTCAGGTCGCGCGGGCGGTCCTACCGTGAGCTGCCGCTGCGGCTGTTCGAGTTCGGCACCGTGTACCGGTACGAGAAGTCCGGCGTGGTGCACGGGCTCACCCGCGTCCGCGGCCTGACCATGGACGACTCGCACATCTACTGCACCAAGGAGCAGATGCCCGGCGAGCTGCGGTCACTGCTGGCGTTCGTGCTGAACCTGCTCGCCGACTACGGCCTGTCGGACTTCTACCTCGAACTGTCCACCAAGGGCGACACCGGCAAGTTCATCGGCTCGGACGAGGAGTGGGCGGAGGCCACCGAGACCCTGCGGCAGGCCGCCGTCGACTCCGGCCTCGACCTGGTGCCCGACCCGGGCGGCGCGGCCTACTACGGCCCGAAGATCTCGGTGCAGGCCAAGGACGCGATCGGCCGTTCGTGGCAGATGTCCACCATCCAGGTCGACTTCAACCACCCGAAGCGGTTCGAGCTGGCCTACACCGCCTCCGACGGCTCCCGTCAGATGCCGGTGGTGCTGCACCGTGCCCTGTTCGGGTCGATCGAGCGGTTCTTCGGGGTGCTGACCGAGCACTACGCGGGTGCGTTCCCGGCCTGGCTGTCACCCGTCCAGGTGATGGGAATCCCGATCGCGGACGAGCACGTCGCGCACCTGGAGTCCGTGGTCGGCGAGCTGCGTGCACGGGGCATCCGCGCGGAGGTCGACTCCTCCGACGACCGCATGCAGAAGAAGATCCGCAACCACACCACCCAGAAGATCCCGTTCATGCTCCTGGCCGGCGCCAAGGACGTCGAGGCGGGCGCGGTCTCGTTCCGCTTCCGCGACGGCACCCAGATCAACGGCGTCCCGGTCGACGAGGCGGTACGCACCGTCGTCGAGTGGGTCGAGCGGCGTGAGAACGCCTCGCCCTCGGCCGAGTCGGTGAAGGCCGGGCAGTAGCCCCACCAGCCATCCTCGCTCGCTGGCCCGCCGCGCGTTGGTGACCGGACACTAGGATTCAGTCCATGGCCGGTGCGGAGTTCGTCGAGGAGTTCGTCGAGCAGGATGGCGTCGGGGTGCGCGACGAGCTGCAGCGCCTGTGGACGCCGCATCGGATGGCCTACATCCGGGGCGAGAACAAGCCGGTCGGCGAGGAGTCCGACGGGTGCCCGTTCTGTCGGCTTCCCGGCCTGGACAACGCCGACGCCCTGATCGTCGCGCGCGGGGTGCTCGTCTACGGGGTGCTCAACCTGTACCCGTACAACCCCGGGCACCTGATGGTGGTGCCGTACCGGCACGTGGCCGACTACACGGAGCTGACGGCGAAGGAGACCGTCGAGCTGGCGGAGTTCACCCAGAAGGCGATGACCGTCACCCGGTCGGTGTCGTCGCCCCACGGTTTCAACGTGGGGATGAACCAGGGCGTGATCGCTGGTGCGGGCATAGCGGCGCACCTGCACCAGCACGTGGTCCCGCGATGGGGTGGGGACTCGAACTTCATGCCGGTGATCGGGCACACCAAGGTGCTGCCGCAGCTGCTGGGCCAGACCCGCGCGCTGCTGGCCGACGCGTGGGACGAGATGCCCTGACAGCCCTCTCCCGGGCGGGGAAGAGGGCTGTCAGGGCATGCCGGAGTCGGGCTCAGGCCTCCGGCTTGCGCAGGTTGGCCTCGACCTCGAGGTGGATGTCGACCCTGTCGCTCACGATGGCGACACCGTTCTGGACGGCACCGAAGTTGACGTTGAAGTCCTTGCGGTTGATGGACGCGGTGGCGGAGAAGCCTGCCACGGTCCCGCCCGCGAGGGGGTTCTCGCCGATACCGTTGAGCTCGAAGGTCAGCGGGACGACCTTGGTGACACCCTTGAGCGTCAGCTCGCCGTCGAGGACGTACTTGTCGCCGTCCTGGCGGGCGCCGGATGCCTTGTAGGTCATGGTCGGGTAGGTCTCGACCTCGAAGAAGTCGGCGGAGCGCAGGTGGTTGTCGCGCTGCTCCTGGTTGGTCGTGATCGAGTCGAGCCCGATCTCGATGTCGACGGACGACTCGAGCGGGTTCTCAGCCGTGGTGATGGTGCCCTTGACGTCGGCGAACCGCCCGCGAACCTTCGTGACGACCAGGTGGCGGACGGAGAAGCCTGCCTCGGTGTGCGCCGGGTCGATGTCCCAGGTGCCGGCGACGTAACCCGGGATCTCGAGGGCGGTGCTGCTCATGTGAAGAATCCTCCGAACAAGATGATTGAACGATCAGTTGTTGAGCGATCAACGGCGACCCTACACCTACATACTTGAGAGTTCAACAAGTACACTGGTGACCATGTCCGACATCCGGTGGTTGACCGAACGCGAGCAAGAGGTCTGGCGTTCGTTCCTGTCGGCGTCCCTTGGGCTGTCCGACGCACTGGCCAGGCAGTTGCAGCGGGACGCCGCGATGCCGCACGCCTACTACGAGATCCTGGTCGCACTGTCGGAGGCCCCCGATCGCACCCTGAGAATGAGTGAGCTGGCAGGCATCCGCAACTCGTCCCGAAGCCGCCTCTCCCACGCGATCGCGAGGCTGGAGGAGACCGGCTGGGTCCGCCGCAGAGGCTGCCCGACTGACAAGAGAGGCTCGTACGCAATCCTCACCGATGCCGGCTACGCGGCACTGGAAGCAGCAGCCCCAGGCCACGTGACAGAGGTGCGCGAGAAGCTGTTCGACCAGCTGACACCCGAACAGGTGGAACAACTGGGCGAAATCAGCGCGGCCATCCAACGCGGCCTGGGCAACCTCCCCCCGATCACCTGCCCCAGCCTGACAGCAGAAGGCCGCGACTGACCGAGCAACAGCAGCAAGCCACTCCACCACCCCGCCCACACGAGACCTCCACCACGAGAGGTCCAGCCAGCCAGCACCAGGCACCGCGACCACGCAACACCACAGCCGGGTCGCCGCGGCGGCCCGGCAGCGCAGGGCCGGGAGAGCGGAAGAGTGGCCGGAAAACCGAACCCTGGGGAGGCCCGCACCGGGGCAGGCAGGCGCCGCGACCAGGCAACACCGCTGGTGGGTCGCCACGGGCCTGGCAACGCAGGGGCCGGGGAGAGCAGGGCGAAGGGTCGCACGAGGGACTTGGGGAAGGCCCCGCACCAAAGCGGGTAAGCCCCACCAGCAACATCATTAGTGGGTTGCAGCTGGGCCGGCCTGGCAAGGCACGGCCGGGGGAGAGCAGGCCACGAGAGCGGCCCGGAAGAGCGAACCCTGGAATGCCTCGCACGAAGGCGGATGGCGGGACCCAGGCAGCACCGTTAGTGGGGTCGCCGCGCCCCGGACATGGCAACGCAAGGGCGGGGCCAAAGAGGGCCGCGGGTGCAACCCCAAGAGCGAACCCCAAGAAAGCCCCGCTCCGAAAGCGAAGAGATGGTGCAACCACGCAAGGCGTGAGTGGGCCGCCGGTGTCTGGACTGACGAGCACGGAAGTTCCTGTGCGAGGTACGAGCCCAGGGGCTTGCGCGCGCAGGAGGGAAGACGCCGGGTGAAGGCCCGCTCACCCGCGAGCGGAGCGAGCCAATGTCGCTGTGAGTGGGCCGCCGGTGTCTGGACTGACGAGCACGGAAGTTCCTGTGCGAGGTACGAGCCCAGGGGCTTGCGCGCGCAGGAGGGAAGACGCCGGGTGAAGGCCCGGTCACCCGCGAGCGGAGCGAGCCAATGTCGCTGTGAGTGGGCCGCCGGTGTCTGGACTGACGAGCACGGAAGTTCCTGTGCGAGGTACGAGCCCAGGGGCTTGCGCGCGCAGGAGGGAAGACGCCGGGTGAAGGCCCGCTCACCCGCGAGCGGAGCGAGCCAATTAGACACAGTAGGCTCCAGTGAGCCACCCTGCCGCCCCACGTCGTGAGGCCTGTCCGCCCCATGCTGAACATCTTCGCCAGAGCATCTGTCTCACGTGTCACGGACCCGATGGGCGCCGCGCTGGTCAGGGTCGGGCTCACACCCAACGCGATGACGCTGTTCGGCACAGCCGGCGCGGTCGGGTTCGCGCTCTGGCTGTTCCCCACGGGCCACCTCCTGGCAGGCACCTTCGCCGTCTGGGGCTTCGTGATGCTCGACCTGCTCGACGGCGCGATGGCCCGCGCGAAGGGCGGCGGCACCAAGTTCGGCGCCGTGCTCGACTCGACGTGTGACCGGATCGCCGACGGTGCCCTCATGGCCGCCATCGCCTGGTACGCCCTCGTGGTCGCCGACAGCCGTCTCCTCGGCGTTGCCGCGCTGATCTGCTTGGTGCTCGGCCAGGTCATCTCCTACGTCAAGGCACGGGCCGAGGCCTCCGGCCTCTCGGCGAACGTCGGGCTCGTCGAGCGTGCCGAGCGGCTGATCATCGCCCTGGTGGGGACCGGTCTGCAGGGGCTCGACGTGCCGCACGCGGTCGACGTGGCACTGTGGCTGCTCGTCGTCGGCTCGGTCATCACGGTGGGACAGCGGCTGGTCGCGGTGCGTCAGTCGGCGGCAGCGGAGGCCACATGAGCGACGGCATGACTTTCAGCCAGCGGTTATCCGACCTCGCCTACGCGACGGGCTGGGGCATCGTGCGCGGACTGCCGGAGCCGGTGGCGAAGGGCGTCTTCCGCACGGCGGCCGACCTCGGCACCCGGCGCGACGGCCCCGGCATCCAGCAGATGCGCCGCAACTACGCGCGCGTGGTGCCCAAGGCGGGCCCGGCCGAGCTGGACGACCTCGTGCGCGCGGGCGTCCGCTCGTACGCGAGGTTCTGGAAGGAGGCCTTCCGCCTGCCCTCCATGGACCACAGGAAGATCTACCAGCAGGTCCAGGACACGATCGTCGGCCTTCCGCTGATCGACGCGGCCCTGGAGCGCGGGAAGGGCCTGGTCATCGCGCTGCCGCACACCGGCAACTTCGACGTCTCCGGCATCTGGCTCGTCGGCTACCAGGGCCCGTTCACCACCGTCAACGAACGGCTGAAGCCCGAGTCCCTCTACCGGCGGTTCGCCGACTACCGTGAGTCACTCGGTTTCGAGATCCTGCCCAGCGAGGGCGGCGCGTACCGGCTGCTGATGGAACGCCTGCGTGCCAACAAGATCGTGTGCCTCGTGGCCGACAGGGACCTGTCGAAGCGGGGCATCCCGGTCACGTTCTTCGGCGAGGAGACCCGCATGCCCGCCGGCCCGGCCCGGCTCGCGGCGGCCACCGGCGCCCAGCTGCTCGTCGTGGACAACACGTTCACCGACGACGGCTGGGGCGTGCGCATCCACACGCCGATCCAGGTGCACGGCCGCGAGGACGTCGCCACGGCGACGCAGCGGATGGCCGACGCGTTCGCCACGGACATCGTGAACGACCCCGCCAACTGGCACATGATGCAGAAGCTCTGGCTCGCCGACCTCGACGAGGAGCGGCGGAAGGCGTTGACCACGGGGCCGAGCCGATCCGATACCGGGTCGCGGTGAAGATCGGGATCGTGTGTCCGTACTCCTTCGAGGTTCCCGGGGGAGTGCAGTCCCACGTGGTCGACCTCGCCAAGGCGCTGCGGCGGCGCGGCCACGAGGTCGACGTGCTGGCCCCCGCCGACGAGGACACCCCGCTGCCCGACTTCGTCCGCCCCACCGGCCGCTCGATCGGCATCCCCTACAACGGCTCCGTCGCACGCCTGTCCTTCGGCCCCGTCTCCTACCGGCGGGTGCGCCGCTGGATCCGCGACCACGACTTCGACGTCCTGCACCTGCACGAGCCCGCGACCCCGAGCCTGTCGCTGCTGGCGCTGATGATCGCCGACGGCCCGATCGTAGCCACCTTCCACACGTCGACACACCGCTCCCGCACGCTGGCCGCGTTCCAACCGGTGCTGCGTCCGTTCCTGGAGAAGATCACCGCACGCATCGCGGTCTCCGCGCTCGCACGGCGCGTCCAGGTCGAGCACCTCGGCGGCGACGCCGTGGAGATCCCCAACGGCGTGGACGTCGACTTCTTCGCGCGGGCCGAGCCGCTGCCCGGCTACCCCCGCGAGGGCGGCACGGTCGGGTTCGTCGGCCGGTTCACCGAGCCGCGCAAGGGCATGCCGATCCTGCTGGACGCACTGCGCATCCTTGCCCCGGAGCTGCCCGGGCTGCGACTCCTGGTGGTCGGCGGCGGCGACCAGGACGAGCTGCGCCGCCAGGCGGGCCCGCTGCTCGCGGACAGGCTCGACCTGCTCGGGCAGGCCTCCGACGAGGTCAAGGCGCGGGCGCTGCGCAGCGTCGACGTGTACTGCGCACCCAACACCGGCGGCGAGAGCTTCGGCATGATCCTCACCGAGGCCATGTCCGCGGGCGCCGCGGTGGTCGGCAGCGACCTCGACGCGTTCCGACGGGTGCTCGACGACGGCCGCGCGGGCGTGGTGTTCCCCGTCGGCGACCCGGGTGCGCTCGCCGCGGCACTGCGCGGCATGCTTGGCTCCCCGCAGCGACGTGCCTCGTACGTGGCGGCCGCAGGCCAGCGCGTGGCGGCGTTCGACTGGGCGGTGCTGTCCGGTCAGGTCCTGCGGGTGTACGAGCAGGCGATCGCCGCCGACCCGCGGCGCATCGTCGAGTCGGACGCGGGTGTCGAGTCTGGTGAGGTGGGGTGAGGCTGCGTCGTGAGCGGAGCTTGCGGAGTGAACCATCGATGTTCAGGACGTTGCCGAGCCTGCGGAGGGCGTCGGTGTAGCGGAGCTTGCGGAGCGTTCCGATGCCATGAAGTCGGCGAGGCTGCGTCGTGAGCGGAGCTTGCGGAGTGAACCATCGATGTCGAGGCTGCGTCGTCAGCGGAGCTTTTCAGGGTAGTGGGGCAGCGTCGTCATGACGGTGTTGCTCGTCGCGCTTGTCGTTGTCCTCGTGGCGGCGCTTTCGGTGTGGCTGGCTGCCACCGCCAACCGTCTGGACCGGTTGCACGTGCGCACCGACGCGGCGTGGGCGGCGCTGGACGCCGCACTGGCCAGACGGGCGGTGGTGGCCCGCGCCGTCGCCGCCGCGATCCGGCTCGACGACGTGAGTGCCGACCGTCTGCGTGCCGAGGCCGAACGCGCCGAGAGCGCGCTCCGCGAGGAGCGCGAGGGTGCCGAGAACCGGCTGTCGCTGCAGCTCGCGGGGATCGACCGGGCCAAGCTGCCCCTGGCGCTGACCGCGGAACTCCTCGACGCCGAGCACCGCGTGGTGATCGCTCGCCGCGTGCACAACGACGCCGTGCGGGACACGCTCACCCAGCGCCGCCGCAGACTGGTCCGGTGGCTGAAGCTGGCGGGCACCGCGCCGAGCCCCGAGTACTTCGAGATCGTCGAGCCGTCCCTGTCCGACTCTGCCTCCGCGCCGCTGCCCCGCCCGTCCGCGCGGGTGCTGCTCTTCGACACCGAGCGCCGGGTGCTGCTGTTCAACGGCCACGACCCGGTCCGCCCCGAGACGAAGTTCTGGTTCACCGTCGGCGGCGGCGTCGAGCCGGGGGAGGACCTGCGCTCGGCCGCGCTGCGTGAGCTGGCCGAGGAGACGGGTGTGAAGCTGGGCGACGACGGCCTGGTCGGCCCGGTGTGGCGCAGGCGCGTCGCGTTCAGCTTCGACGGCCGCACCTACGACGGCGAGGAGTGGTTCTTCGTCGCCGACCTCGCCGACCCGGTCCACGTGGACACGTCCGGCTTCACCGAGCTGGAGGCCCGCACGGTCGACGGCCACCGCTGGTGGTCGGTCGAGGAGCTGCGTGCCACCGAGGACACGGTCTACCCGGTCCAGCTGTCGCACCTGCTGCCCGAGGTCATGACCAAGAAGTGGGACGGCACGGTCCGGACGGTCCGGTGAGCCACCTCGTCTTCCCGGACGACGGGATCGTCGCGGTCTGGGACGCCGCGCCCTTCGCGCACGTCGAGGACCACGAGTCCTGGGCGGCCGCGCTCGCCGACCCGGCCGAGAGCGCCATCGTGTTGATCGAGGCGGGTGACGGGCCGTGCGAGGTCGAGGTCCGGGTCGGCGGCGGCGCGCCGTCGGCGGCGATCTCCGGACCACACCCGCTCGTGTCCACCGGCGCGGTGCGGATGAGCGGGCCACACGCGGTCGGCGGGGTGCTCTGGGACAACACGGTCGAGCTGGAGGTGCCGCCCGGCCGGTACACGCTCACCGCGCACCGACCGGGCGGAACCCGGTTGGTCGTCGTGCTCAGTCCTACGTGACCTGGGCCGCGATCGACTCGGGCAGCGGGTCGTAGCGGGAGAACATCCTGGAGAACGTCGCCGAGCCGGACGTCATGGCCCGCAGGTCGATCGCGTAGCGGAGCAACGCCGTCGCGGGGACCTCGGCGCGGACGAGGCTGTACCCGGGCTGGTCGGCGGCCTCCGTGCCGAGCACCCGCCCCCGCCGGGACGACAGGTCGCCCAGCACGGTGCCGAGGTGCTCGTCCGGCAGGCGGACCGCCACGTGGTCGACCGGTTCCAGCAGCGACACCCGCCCGTTGGCCGCGGCGTCCTTCAACGCCAGCGAGCCCGCGGTCTGGAACGCGGCGTCGGAGGAGTCGACGCTGTGTGCCTTGCCGTCGAACAGGGTCACCCGGATGTCCACCATGGGGTAGCCGGCCTGGATGCCCTTCTCCATCTGAGCCCGCACTCCCTTCTCCACCGACGAGATGTACTGCGACGGCACGGAACCGCCGACCACCTTGTCCACGAACTCGAGGCCCGACCCGACCGGCAGCGGCTCGACGTCGATGTCGCACACGGCGTACTGCCCATGCCCGCCGGACTGCTTGACGTGTCTGCCCTTGCCACGGGCCGGCGCCGCGAACGTCTCACGCAGCGCGACCTTCACCGGTTCGGTGTCCACGTCCGCGCCGCCTGCCCGCAGGCGCGCGAGCACGACGTCCGCGTGTGCCTCGCCCATGCACCACAGCACGAGCTGGTGGGTCTCCGCGTTGCGCTCCAGCCGCAGCGTCGGGTCACCGGCCACCAGACGGTTCAGGTTGCGGGACAGTGCGTCCTCGTCGCTGCGGGTCTTCGCGACGACCGCGACCGGCAGCAGCGGCTCCGGCATCCGCCACGGCCGCATCAGCAGCGGCTTCTCCGGGCTGGACACGGTGTCGCCGGTCTCCGCGGTGCCGAGCTTGGTCAGCGCGCAGATGTCACCGGCGACGCAGTAGGAGACCTCGCGCAGGTTCGACCCCAGCGGTGAGTAGATGTGCGCGACGCGCTCGTCGTTGTCGTGGTCCTCGTGGCCGCGGTCGGCCATGCCGTGGCCCGAGATGTGCACCGGCCGCTCCGGGCGCAGTGTCCCGGAAAACACCCGGACGAGTGACACGCGGCCGACGTAGGAGTCGATGGCGGTACGCACGACCTCGGCCACCAGCGGGCCGTCGGGGTCGGCACACAGGGAGTTCGCGCCGACGCCGTGCACGTCGGTCACGTCCGGCACCGCGTGCTCGAGCGGCGACGGGAACGCGCCGGTGAGCGCCTCGAGCAGCTCGGCGAGCCCGACCCCGCTGGTCGCGCAGACGGGGAGGACGGGGTGGAACGTGCCGCGTGCGACGGCGGTCTCGAGGTCCTTGATCAGCGTCTCGGTCTCGATCTCCTCGCCCTCGAGGTAGCGCTCCATGAGGGTCTCGTCCTCGCTCTCGGCGATGATCCCCTCGATGAGCTCGTTGCGTGCCTCGTCGATGAGCGCGAGGTCGGCCTCGTCCGCCTCGCCGATGGTGGGCGGGAAGCCGCCCGAGTAGTCGAAGAACCGGCGCGTGATGAGCCCCAGCAGCCCCATCTTCCCGGTGGCGGCGGGCAGGTACAGGGGCAGCACACCGGCGCCGAACGCCTCCTGGCAGGCACGCATCTCGGCCATCGCGTCCGCGCGCTGGTGGTCCAGCCTGGCGATCACCACGGCGCGGGGCATGCCGACGGCGGCGCACTCCGCCCACAGCGCGATGGTCGCCGGGTCGACGCCCTCCGCCGCGCAGACCACGAAGAGCGCGGCGTCCGCGGCACGCAGGCCGGCACGGACCTCGCCGACGAAGTCCGCGTACCCCGGGGTATCGATCAGGTTGATCTTGACGTCGCCGTGCACGAGCGGGGCGACGGACAGTCCGACCGAGCGCTGCTGGCGCTGCGCGGCGGGGTCGTGGTCGCACACGGTCGTGCCGTCGGTGACGGTGCCCGCCCGCGAGATCACGCCGGAGGCGGCGAGGAGGGCTTCTGTCAGAGTCGTCTTCCCGGAACCCGACGGCCCGACGAGAACGATGTTGCGCACCTTGGCCGGGTCGTCCACAGCGACCGCGGCTCCGCCATCACCGTTTTCCGAGTGTTTGCTGGCCATGCCACTCACCCTTTCCGCTTGACCGCACTGTCAGCAGGGTTCGGTGTGTTGAGGTATGTGCTCGATCTCACACCTGTTTACCAGGTCAGACAAGCCCGCGCAGACAAGTGGCCTGGTGAATTACCGCGGAATTGGCACGCTGGTGATAGCCACCTGAGGAATACACTCGGGATGAAATCCACAGAGGAGGGACGGTCCGTGACTGACGACTCGACCCCTGTCGTTCCCGAGGCGGTAACCGGAACCGCGCGGGTCAAGCGGGGTATGGCGGAGATGCTCAAGGGTGGCGTGATCATGGACGTGGTCACCGCCGACCAGGCCAAGATCGCCGAGGACGCCGGTGCCGTGGCGGTCATGGCACTGGAACGGGTTCCCGCGGACATCCGCGCGCAGGGCGGCGTCGCGCGGATGAGCGACCCGGACCTCGTCGACGGCATCATCAACGCGGTCTCGATCCCGGTGATGGCCAAGGCCCGCATCGGGCACTTCGTCGAGGCGCGGGTGCTGCAGTCGCTCGGCGTCGACTACGTGGACGAGTCCGAGGTGCTGACGCCCGCGGACTACGCCAACCACATCGACAAGTGGTCGTTCACCGTGCCGTTCGTGTGCGGGGCGACGAACCTCGGCGAGGCGCTGCGCCGGATCACCGAGGGTGCGGCGATGATCCGCTCCAAGGGCGAGGCAGGCACCGGTGACGTGTCCAACGCGACCACGCACATGCGCAGGATCCGCGGCGAGATCAAGAGGCTGACGTCGCTACCGGAGGACGAGCTGTTCGTGGCGGCCAAGGAGCTCCAGGCGCCCTACGAGCTGGTGCGCGAGGTCGCGCGGCTCGGCAAGCTGCCGGTCGTGCTGTTCACCGCGGGCGGCATCGCCACCCCGGCGGACGCGGCGATGATGATGCAGCTGGGCGCCGAGGGCGTGTTCGTCGGCTCGGGCATCTTCAAGTCCGGCGACCCGGCCAGGCGTGCCGAGGCGATCGTGAAGGCCACGGCCTTCCACGACGACCCGGACGTCATCGCGAAGGTGTCCCGCGGTCTCGGCGAGGCCATGGTCGGCATCAACGTCGAGGACGTCCCCGAACCGCACCGCCTGGCCGACCGCGGCTGGTAGGGCTGCGTTCGATTGCCTCGCTCCGCTCGGCGGTGAGCGGGCCTGTTCCCGGTGTCTTCCCTCCCTGCGCTGCTCAGCGCGAGTCGCTTCGCTCCTGGCGCCTCCGCTGCTCGCTCAGTCCAGACACCGGCGGCCCGCTCACACGTGCTCGGACACCATCACCGTGAAGGTGCCGGGCTCGAGTGCCTCGAAGATGTGGGGGAGGTCGCCCGGGTAGGCGATGTAGTCGCCCGGGCCCAACTCCACCGGATCCTCGGTGAGACCGAGCCGCGCCCGCCCGGCGCACAGCACCACGTGCTCGACCACGCCGGGCATGTGCGGCTCGGACTCACGGATGGACCCCGGCTCGGCGGTGATCAGGTAGACGTCGCGCCGGGCGTTGGGCGGGCACGCCGACAGCACCGTCGCGACGTAGTTGGCCCGTTCGGAGAACACCGCGGGTCCCTCGCCCTTGCGCAGGATCTGCACCTTCGGCCGCACGGGCTCGACCAGGCTCGCGAACGGCACGTCCAGTGCGACCGACAGCGCCCACAGGGTCTCCACGCTCGGGTTGCCGCTGGCCGCCTCGAGCTGGGACAGCGTCGACTTCGCGAGGCCCGCCCGTTTGGCCAGCTCGGACAGCGACAGCCCGGCGCGCTCCCGCTCGCGGCGGAGCGCGAAAGCGATGGCGTCGAGCGGCGCCTGTGTCATGATGTGTCCTCCCGTGTTCGCTCTGTAAGACCGATCGTTCGCCTTGACGAACGGTGTGACTACTGTTCACTATAGAAGTCATGCGTTCGATCTGGCGAACACTCACCCCTTCTCTGCGACGCGACGCGCTGGCCATGGCAGGCGCGATCGCGGTGGTCGGCCTGTCGTTCGGCGCCATCGCCGTGGGCAGCGGGCTCGACTGGTGGATGCCCAGCGCACTGTCCGTGCTGGTCTTCGCGGGAGGCTCCCAGTTCATGGTGGTCGGCGTGGTGGCCGCGGGCGGCGGTCTCGTCGCCGCGGTGGCCGGCGCGCTGCTGCTCAACGCCCGGCACCTCCCGTTCGGCATGGCGCTCGGCGACATCATGGGTCGCGGCCGGCTCGCCCGTGCTGTCGGCTCGCACCTGCTCATCGACGAGTCGGTCGCCTTCGCCCTGTCCCAGAGGAACGACCCGAAGCGGGCCAGGGCGGTGTTCTGGTTCCTGGGGACGCTGGCGTTCACCGTGTGGAACATCGGCACGGTCGTGGGTGCTGCCGCGGGCCAGTTCATCGGCGACACGGACGCGTTCGGCCTGGACGCGGCCTTCCCCGCGGCCCTGCTCGCACTGGTGCTGCCGTCGCTGAAGGTCCCGAGGACCCGCAACGCGGCGCTGCTCGGTGCCGTGGTGGCCCTGGCGACCACCCCGTTCCTGCCCGCGGGCGTGCCCGTCCTGCTGGCCCTGGTCGGCCTGGCCGTGCTGATCCCCACCCCGAAGAAGACGGAGGTGCCGGCGTGAACCTCACCGCCATCGTGATCCTCGCCGTCGGCACGTATGCCTTCCGCCTCGCAGGCCCGCTGCTCCGGACCCGCCTGGCCAAGGCGCACGGCGGTGACGCCGAACTGCCGCCCCGCCTGGCCGAGGTCCTCTCCACCGCCGCCACCGTGCTGCTCGTCGGCCTCATCGCGACCGCGGCCCTGACCGACGGCGGCTCGTTCGCAGGCGTCGCCCTGCCCGCGGGAGTCCTCACCGGCGGCGTGCTGGCCTGGCGAAAGGCGCCGTTCGTGGTGGTCGTCGTCGTGGCGGCGGGTGTCGCGGCCGGGCTGCGGGCGCTCGGGGTGCCGTAAGTAAGCTTGGGTGAATCACAGGAGGTCAACAGGTGTCCACTGGTCCACTGGTCGGTGTGCTCGCGCTCCAGGGGGACGTGCGCGAGCACCTCGCCGCGCTCGAGCGGAGTGGCGCCCGCGCGACCACTGTCCGCCGCGCGGCCGAGCTGTCCGAAGTGGACGGTCTGGTCCTGCCGGGTGGCGAGTCGACCACGATGTCGCGGCTGCTCGACATCTTCGAGCTGCTGGACCCGCTGCGGGAGCGCATCGAGGCGGGCATGCCCGTGTATGGGTCGTGCGCCGGGATGATCCTCCTGGCCGGCAAGGTGCTCGACGGGCGTGAGGACCAGCACCAGCTCGGCGGCCTCGACATGATCGTGCGCCGCAACGCGTTCGGCAGGCAGGTCGACTCCTTCGAGGAGGATCTCGAGTTCGTCGGGATAGCGGACCGGGTCCACGCCGTCTTCATCAGGGCGCCGTGGGTAGAGTCCGCCTCTTCCGAGGTCGAGGTGCTCGCCCGTGTCGGCGATGACCCGCAGGTCCCCGGGGGTGAGGCCGCCGCCGGTAGGATCGTCGCGGTTCGTCAGGGCCCGGTACTGGCCACGGCGTTCCACCCCGAGCTGACGGGGGACACGCGCGTACACGGACTGTTCGTAGAGATGGTGGAGGGTAAGTCGTGAGCGGCCACTCAAAATGGGCTACTACGAAGCACAAGAAGGCCGCACTCGATGCCAAGCGGGGCAAGCTCTTCGCGAAGCTGATCAAGAACATCGAGGTCGCGGCGCGGACCGGCGGCGGTGATCCGGACGGCAACCCGACCCTGTTCGACGCCATCCAGAAGGCCAAGAAGAACTCGGTCCCGCAGGACAACATCGAGCGCGCCCGCAAGCGCGGCGGCGGCGAGGAGGCCGGCGGCGCCGACTGGCAGACGATCATGTACGAGGGCTACGGCCCCAACGGCGTCGCCGTGCTGATCGAGTGCCTCACCGACAACCGCAACCGCGCCGCCTCCGAGGTCCGCACCGCGATGACCCGCAACGGCGGCAACATGGCCGACCCGGGCTCGGTCGCCTACCTGTTCAACCGCAAGGGCGTCGTGATCCTGCCCAAGAACGGCCTCTCCGAGGACGACGTGCTCATGGCCGTCCTCGATGCGGGTGCCGAGGAGGTCAACGACCTCGGCGAGAGCTTCGAGGTGGTCTCCGAGGCGACCGACCTGGTCGGCGTGCGCCAGGCGCTCCAGGGCGCGGGCTACGACTACGAGTCGGCCGAGGCGAGCTTCCTGCCGTCGGTCAGCGTGCCCCTCGACGCCGACGGCGCACGCAAGGTCTTCCGCCTGATCGACGCCCTCGAGGACAGCGACGACGTGCAGAACGTGTACGCCAACTTCGACATCTCAGACGACGTGATGGCCGAGGTCGATGCATAATTCCGCCTTACCGCCACAGCGGGTCCCGGCCGGTGTGCTGGCCGGGGTGACGCTGTGGCGGTTGGCGGTCGCGACGTGCGCGTTCACCGGCGGCAGGACCCACGAGCCGCGTTCGCCGTGGCTGCGCGGTGCGACGAGCGTGCTGTTGCTGCTGGTCTGCGTCACGTTCCTGGGGGTCATCGAGGGCGGCCTCGACGACACGTGGTCGCTGTTCGAGCACCTGGTCACGCCGCTGGTCGTGCTCGTCGACCTCGTGGCCGTCGGCCGCAGCCAGGCGAACGTCCGCTGGTGGCACCCGCTCACCTGGGTGGTGTTCCCGGCCGCGTACCTGGTGTACTTCATCGCCGCCGACCCCGGCCTGTACGGCAGCTTCCTCGACCCGGACGCCGCCGACTTCGTCGGTGTCGTCGCCGCGTTCCTCGCCGCGTTCCTCGCCGCGGTCGTGGCGGCGGGCTACGTGCTCTACGCCGTCCTCAAGCTGAAGACGGCCATCGCCCACGCCGCGTCCCCGCAGACCCAGTGGCAACCCGCGCAGCAGTGGCCCGGGCAGCCTGCCCAGTGGGCGCAGCCGCGGCAACTCCAGTACCCGTACCCACAGCAGGGGCGCAGGCCGTGACCGAGGACGACGAGCTCACCGCGGCGGAACGACGGCTGCGTGACCATCTCGTCGCGCAGGCGGACGCACGCGGCAAGGCGATCGTCGAGGTCGCGGGCGACCGGGACGGCGCCCCGTACACGTTCTCCGTCGGCGCGTGGCAGCGTCTCGGCGTGCCGGAGGCGGTCACCATCGGCCTACCGGAGGGCGTCGGCAGCCAGCTGATCGACACCTACGTCGAGCGGGCGAGCCAGGGCGAGAAGTTCTCCCCCGGCCAGGTGTGGGACGACCTGCTGGAAGGCGTGCTCGTCACCGTCGAGCGGGTCAACAAGGGCCACTACTTCGAGTTCTTCGGCAGCGCGTTCCTCGTCCACCCGGAGGGCGACTTCGAGGCGGTGCAGCTGATCACCGCCACTCCGCAGGACTACTGGCCGTGGGAGGCCGACGGCCCGCCCGGTTTCGCCCTGTGGCAGCCGATCCTGACCGAGAGCGGCGTCCCGGAGAGCTGGACCCCGGGCGTCGACGGCCCTTGACCGTCCACATCGGACCACTCACGCCGGAGCACGCGGGCGAGGCGCTCACGCTCCAGCGTGCCGCCTATGTCACCGAAGCGCAGTTCTACGACGCCCCGAACCTCCCGCCCCTCACCGAGACCCTGACCGAGCTGCGCGCCGAGCTGACGAACGGTGTGCTCGCTTTCGGTGCCTGGCTGGGAACCCGGCTCGCCGGTTGCGTCAGAGGCCGGGTCGACGGCGACCGCATGGAGGTCGCCAGGTTCGCCGTCGCCCCTGACCTGCAAGGGAAAGGCATCGGCACGGCGCTGCTCGCCACGGCGGAGGACGCCGCGCCCCGGGAGGTCCGCACGTTCTGGCTCGTGACCGGCGCGTCCAGTGAGGCCAGTCAGCGCCTGTACCGAAGGGCCGGTTTCGCGATCGTCGGCGACGGCACCGACTCGGCAGGCGTCGCACTGGTCCTGCTGGAGAAAGTCCGTTCCTGAAGAACGCGAAATCCGCATAGGGCAAACGGTCTGCGGATCAGTCGCGTAGCCTCACCGCGCCGGCTCCCGACGACGAAGGCGAACCCGGATGATCATTTATGGCTGGAAGACGTACGTCCACGTACTGGCCGTGCTGCACCTGGTCTGCGGCCGGTGCGGCAACACGTCGGAGCAGGTGCTGCGCAAGCTGACGACCAAGTTCACGTTGTTCTGGATCCCGCTGTTCCCGATCAACAAGAAGCACACGCTGTTCTGCACGGCATGCGAGCACGAACAGCGCATTCCGGGCGCACAGGCCAAACAACTGGTCGCCACCGGCGGCATGCCGCCGGGAATGCCGGGAATGTCACCAGGAATGCCCTCGCCGGGAATGCCGGCCGCTGGGACGACCCCGGCAGGGATGCCGTCCACGGGAATGCCCTCGCCGGGAATGCCGCCCGTCGGGATGCAGGCGCCGGGAACGCCCGGCGGCGTGCCGCCCGCGGGCGGTTACGCGCCCGGTATGCCCGCTCCGGCGATGTACGGCACCCCGCAGCCAGGCATGCCCGTGCCGGGTATGGGAACCCCGCCACCCGGAATGCCCGCCGCGCCCGGAATGCCCGCCCCCGGCGCCTTCCCGCCCGGCACCCCGATGATGCCCGGCCCGGGCACCCCGCCACCCGGCATCCCGGCCGCCGGCCCCTACGGACCACCCAACCCACCCCAGTACCCGCCCCACGGCTACCCGCCACAACCGCCGTACCCGCCGCCCGGCCACCCACCCCAGGGGTACGGTCACCGCTGACGACTTCCGGCGAGTGCCCCCCACTCCGTGGACATGGCGTCGATCTTGCACCACGCTGTACTGATGCCACGACCACGACCCAAGGACATGTCCGAGGCGGAGCTGGGCTTCCGACCGCAGAAGGCGGTCCGGTGGCTGGCACCCAAAGTGCTGATCGCCACGGGAGTGCAGTCGCTCATCGCGGAGATCTTCGGGTCGTACGCGGACAAACGCGAACTACAGGCCGGCCTCCCCGCCGAGGTGCACGACCACAGCGAACACGAGGAGCTGTGGCTCGACTACGTGGCCGACCTCGGCGACGGGTTCGACGCCACCTTCTCGGTCGCGTCCGTGCTCGCCGCGCCGACCCTCGATCTCGACGGCCGCACCCAACGGGGCAGGCTCCTGGTCATGGGCGGCGACGAGGTCTACCCCGCCGCGTCGACCACCGGCTACGAGGACCGCTCCAAGGGCGTCTACCGGGCGGCGCTGCCGACCGTCGCGCCGGACGCGCCGACCCTGTTCGCGTTACCGGGCAACCACGACTGGTACGACGGACTCACCTCCTTCCTCCGCGTCTTCGCCCAGCGGCGACCCTTCGGCGGCTGGCGCACCGAGCAGACACGCAGCTACTTCGCCGTGAAGCTGCCGCACCGCTGGTGGCTCTACGCCATCGACACCCAGTTCGACGACTACGTCGACGCACCACAGCTCGAGTACTTCCGCGACGCCTCGAAGGAGCTGCGGGAGGGCGACGCGGTCATCCTGTGCACGTCGACACCCGCGTGGGTGGAGGCGGGCTCCGGCGCGGAGGCCAAGGGCTACGACACGTTCGAGTTCTTCCAGCGCGAGATCATCCGCCCGAAGGGCGCGGACGTCCGCGTCATGCTGTCCGGCGACAAGCACCACTACTCGCGCTACGCCGAGCAGGACGGCACCGGCCAGCTGATCACCTCCGGCCTCGGCGGCGCGTACCTCGCCGCGACGCACAACCTCCCGGCCGCGCTGACGCTCCCGCCGCCGCAGTCGCGGGTGCGGGAACCGGCCGAACAGAAGCATTTCGGGCTCAGGACCCGCTACCCGGCCCACACCGACCGGATGGCGAAGGGCATCTTCGCGCTGCCGTGGCGCAACCCGGGCTTCTGGGGGCTCACCGGCGTGGCACAGCTCGTCGCGACGATGGCCGTCCTGTATGGACTGACCGAGTCGGGAACCCGGCACAGCGTGTTCGGTCTGCTGGCGGCCTGGGCCCCGGCAGTGGTGATCGCGGTGGTGCTGCTGGCGGCGGGCGTCGCGTTCGCGAGCCTCGACCAACCGAGGCGGGACCGGAAGAACGTCGTGGCCGGCGTGCTGCACGCGTTGGCGCACCTGGCGTTGAGCACCGGCTGGGCGCTGGTGATCCGCTGGCTCTACCACGACGTCCTCCCGGACGGCCCCGCGAACGACTGGCTCGTGTTCCTGGTCGCCGCAGTGGGCACGCCCGTGGTGGTCGGCTTCCTCGACGCCGAGCTGGTCGCGCTGTACCTGCTCGTCGCGAGCGGCCTCGGCATCAACGTCAACGAGGTGATGGCCGGTCAGAGCATCGAGGACCACAAGGGTTTCCTGCGCCTGCGCATAGCCCGCGACGGCACGTTGACGGTCTACCCCGTCAAGATCGACCGCGTGTGCCGGGCCTGGCGCCCCAACCCGAACGGCGGCCCGGCCGACCCGTGGCTCCTCCCGGCCGAACCACTGCGGGCCGCCCTGATCGAACCCCCGATCAGGATCCCGCGACATCGTTGAACCACAGGGAAAGGGGCCGGGGCGGATGGGGAGGGGGTGCCCGCACCCGCCCCGGCGTCAGGAGGTCACTGGCGGCGGGGGAGGTTGAACTCCTCCATCGCCATGACCGGCCGCAGGTGCTTGGTCGCGCCGCCCTTGACGAAGGCGTCACGCAGCACGTCGTGGCCGAGCAGGTTGCCGAGCGCACCCATGATCATCCCCTGGTCCAGCGCCAGGTAGCGCTTGGCCACCTTGCCCGACCGTACGGCGATCGCGTCGTAGTAGCCGCCAGGGCCGTAGCTGTCGAAGTCCCGGCGCAGCTTCGCCAGCTCGACAGCGGCCGCCTTCGGTTGGTACGGCAGGGCGAGCACGACCGCGTGCGGGGTCACCACGCCGTCGCCGTACGAGGTGGGCAGCGGCACCGCGTCGCGGCAGCCCTCGAAACCGACGTCCACCGACGTCCGCTCCTGGTCACTCGTGTAGCCGGGCGTGTCCAGCCCCATGATGTCGACGCCGTACTCGCGGTAGCCGCCGTCCGGGTCGGACGACGGAGAGAAGCCCCAGTAGCCGTA
Source organism: Actinophytocola oryzae (assembly GCF_004364325.1). GTDB lineage: Bacteria > Actinomycetota > Actinomycetes > Mycobacteriales > Pseudonocardiaceae > Actinophytocola > Actinophytocola oryzae. Next base: position 340,729 of record NZ_SOCP01000008.1, read on the forward strand.
GCCGGCGTCGTGCAGGCCGTGCTCGATCTGGCCACGCACGTAGACGGAGTGCTGCCGTGCCCACGAGTTTCGGCCCCACGACACCTCGGGGACGAACATGTCCGGCATCAGCTCCTCGAACATGTCACCGCCCCAGGTCGGCACGAACCGCAGGCCACGGTAGGTGTAGGCGCCCTCGAACACCGGCACGCCGAGGTAGTCCACGAACCGGCCTGACGGCTTCTGCTCCTGCCAGCCCCAGTCGCACGTGTCCGGGAACGTCCGCCACGGCGCGAAGTAGTGCGCGGGCGGCACCTGGCCGAGCGAGATGGCCACGTACGTGATCATCCGCGTCTCGGAGGCGAACGAACCGTAGCTGTGGCACGTGTAGTACACCTCGGGACCGACGCCGGTGTAGTTGCCCGGCAGCGAGCACTGGGGATCGGGCGGCCGTACGTCCCAGAAACCGCCGCGCATCAGCCCGGCAGGCACGTCCGGGCCGCGTGCCGCCACGTCGTAGTAGAACGAGAAGTCCATGGGCGCCAGCAACTTCTGCGCCAGCGACCGCACCTCGGGCACCGCGTTGCGCACGACCATCAGCGCGGCCGCCAGCCACGCGTTGTCCACGCTCGACGCGAACGGGTACACGACCGACCCGTCCTCGGGCCACGTGTGCAGCAGCTCCAGCGTCGTCGGGTCGTACCAGTTGTAGAACTGGCCGGACGCCGGGTGCCGGGCAAGCCGCTCCACGGAGGACAGCGTGGTCCTGGTGCGCGTCACCAGCTCCCGGCGCGGGATCACGCCGAGCTTCTCGGCCACGACCGCCGACCACAGGTACGAGCCGATGTTCGTCGGCGACGTGTAGTGGGCGCGGGTGGCCGGGTCGAGCGCACCGCCGATGTTGTCGGCGGGCAGCCCGGTCGCCGCCACGGTCATCGCCGTGAACGACCGCCACGTGTCGCGGACCAGCTGCGACTGCGACGGGACCGCCGCGGCGGCCGGGGTGGTCGGGGTGAGCAGGGCGGCCGCGAGCACCGCGACCCCGGCCAGTCGTAATCGGGACATAGCACCTACTTCAGTCCGGTCGTCGCGATACCGCGGACGAAATGACGTTGTAGCAGGACGAAAACAACGATCACCGGCAGCACGATCACGACGGAGCCCGCCAGCAGGATGTCGTACTCGGTGCGGTTCTGCCCGATCGCGTACAGCGCGAGCGCGACCGGCAGCGTGTAGGTCTCCTCCTCGGTGGCCGCGACGAGCGGCCACAGGAAGTTGTTCCAGGAACCCAGGAACGTGAGGATGCCGAGCGTCGCGAGCGCGGGCCGGCACAGTGGCAGCACGATCCGCCAGAAGATCCGCCACTCCGACGCGGCGTCGATGCGCGCGGCCTCCAGCAGGTCGTCGGGGATGGACAGGATGAACTGGCGCATCAGGAAGACGCCGAACGCCTGCGCCAGGTACGGCAGGATGAGCCCGGCCACCGTGTTGACCAGCCCCAGGTTCGACGCCAGCACGAACAGCGGCACGATCGTGACCACGCTCGGCACCATCAGCGTCCCGAGCACGATGGCGAACAGCACGCGCCTGCCCGCGAACGGCAGCTTCGCGAGCGCGTACCCGGCCGCCGAGCAGAACAGCAGGTTGCCGACCGTGGTCACCACCGCGACGACCGCCGAGTTCGTGAAGTAGGTCGGGAAGTCGAGGCGGTCGAACAGGTTGCCGTAGTTGGCGAGGGACGGGTCGTGCGGCCACCACGTCGGCGGGTCCGCGCGGATCTCGCCCTCCGGCTTGAACGAGGACAGCAGCATCCACACGAACGGCCCGACGACGACCACGAGCCCACCGCACAGCACGAGGTACAGGACCGCCCTGGCGGCCCGGTCACGGGAACGCAGGCGGTCAGTCAACGTTGTTCCTCAGCAGCCGGAACCAGGCGATGGACAGCAGCACGACGACCACGAACAGCACGTAGCCCATGGCGGAGGCGTAGCCGTAGTTGCCGAAGCCGAACTGGTTGTAGGTGTGGTAGGCGAGCGAGAGCGTGGAGTCGAGCGGGCCGCCCTGCGTCATGACGAACGGCTCCTCGAAGAACTGGACGTAGCCGATCGTGGTGATCACGGCGACGAACAGCATCGTCGGCCGCAGCATCGGCACGGTCAGGTGCCGGAACTGCGCGAACCGCCGCGCGCCGTCGATGGTGGCCGCCTCGTACAGGTCCTTCGGGATGGCCTGCAGCCCGGCGAGGAAGATCACCATGCCGAAGCCGAGGTTGCGCCACGCACCCATGACGATCAACGTCGGCAGCGCGAAAGTCGGGTTGTTGAGCCAGTTCGGCCCGTCGACCCCGACGAGGCCGAGCACCTCGTTGGCGAGTCCCGTCTCCGGTTGCAGCAGGAACCGCCACACGACGGAGATCGCGACGATGCTCGTGACGACGGGCAGGTAGTAGCCGACCCGGAAGAAGGTCTGGAACCGCACGAGCCCGGAGTTGAGCCCGAGCGCGACCAGGAGCGAGAGCACCATGGTGAGCGGCACGCCGACCACGACGAACACGGCGGTGTTGCCCGCGGCGGTGAGGAACTTGTCGTCGCCGAACAGCCGCAGGTAGTTGTCGAGCCCGATGATGTTGACGTTGAAGGGCTCGAGGAGGTCGGTCCCACGCAGGTCGGTGACGCTCATGAACAGCGACACGGCCACCGGTCCGGCCGTGAACGCCAGGAACAGCACGGCGAAGGGCAGCGCGAACCCCCACCCCGTGAGGGTCCGCGCCAGCCTCCCCGAGCCGGGTGCCCTACCACCCGACCCGGCAACAGGGACGCGGTCGACGACCACGACGGGCCGGCGCACCACCTCAGCCACCCGTGCCGATCGAGGTGGCCTGGGACTGCATGGCCTTCGCGGCGGCGTCGGCCGTCTCGGTGCCCTTCGCGAGCTTCTCCAGCTCCGTGTCGACGGCCGCGGCGATCTGCTCCCACGTGGGGATGGCAGGCGGGGCCTTGGCCTTGTCGAGCTGGTCGCCGAACACCTTCAGCTGCGGGTCGCCCGCGAGGCTCTCGTCGTCCCACGCCGCCTGCACCGACGGCAGGTCCGAGACGGTCCCGTACCACTTCACCTGCACGTCGGGCTGCATCAGGTACGAGACGAACTTCCAGGCGGCGTCCCGGTTCTTGGAGTTCCTGAACACGGCCATGTTGCTGCCGCCGATGAACGACGTGAAGTCACCTGAGCCGCTGGGCATCGGCCACAGGTCGAACTTGCCCTTGCCGCCGAGCTCGTTCAGCAGCCCGATGTGCCACGGACCGGACACGAACGCCCCGATCTCACCGGAGATGATCTTCGGCTCGGTCTCGCCCTCGCGCAGCCGGTCCCGAGTGGACAGTCCGCTGTCGTAGAAGGACTTGTAGTACTCCAGGGCCTGCACGGCCTCGGGACTGTCCAGGGTGAAGTTCTGGCCGTCGTGGATGTCACCGCCGTTCTGCCACACGAGCGGCATCACGGTCTGCCAGGCGCCCGTCTGGCCGGGCTGGAGGTAGATGCCCCACTTGGCGCCACCCTTGGCCTGCATGTCCTTCGCGGCCTGGAAAAGCTCGTTCCACGTCCTGGGAGAAGAGGAGATCCCGGCCTTCTCCGCGACGGCCTTGTTCACGTAGAGCAGCCGGGTCTCCACGTACCACGGCACGCTGTAGGAGGTGCCGTCCACGAGCCCCGTCTCCCAGGCGCCGGGGAAGAAGTCCTCCTTGCGCACGAAGTCCGGCGGCGTGACATCGAGGGCACCGGTCTTCGCGAACTCGCCGACCCAGGTCGTCCCGAGCATCGACACGTCCGGCGTGGCCTGCCCGGCGATCGCCGCGGCCAGCTTGTTGTGCGCGCCGTCCCACGGCACAGGCGTGACGGACACCTTCGCGTCCGGGTTCTCCTTCATGAAGTCGTCGGCGAGCACCGACAGCTTCTCGCCCTCGGTGCCCATGGCCCAGACCGTGATCTCACCGGAGGCCTTGCCGGAGGCGACCGCGTCGCCCTGCTCCGGGCCTGCGCCCTCCGAGTCCCGCCCGCACGCCGACAGCGCGAGTGCCACCACCGCGAGCGCGGCCAGTAATCGCCTGGTCATGTCGTACCTCCCGATTCGTGGACCCCGCAACTGGTCCGCACCACCAGCCGTGTCGGCAGAACCGAACGGCGTGCCTGCGTAGGGGCCCCCTGGATCCGCTCGTCCAGCCAGCGGGCGGCGGTGGCGCCGAGCACACGCATGGACTGGTCGACGGTCGTGAGCCGCGCGTAGTGGGCGGCCATGATGTCGTCCCACCCGGTGAGCGCCAGGTCGCCGGGCACCGACAACCCAAGATCCTCCGCAGCCCGCAGGGCCCCGAGCGCGACCTCGTCGTTGGCGCACACCAGGGCGTCAGGCCGGTCCCCGGACAGGAGCGTGCGCGCCGCGACATAACCGGCCCCGACGTCGAACACGCAGGGCGTCGGCTCAGGCACCCCGAGGCCACCGTCGGCGAGGGCCGCCCGGAAGCCGGCATAACGCCCGGCAACATCCGGCGACTCGCCCGGGTCGCCGAGAAACGCGAACGTCCGGTGCCCGTGCCCGAGCAGATGGGCGGTGAGTTCGCGGGCACTGCGCTCGTTGTCGGCGGTGACGGTGTCGACGAGCCCAACAGGCGTGCGGGCGAGGAGCACGAGCGGCAACCCGGTGTCGGCGATCCGCGCGACGACCCGGTCGGGCACGGTCCGCCCCATGATCACCATGCCGTCGACCCGACCGGCCAACTCGAGAACGGCCTCCTCGGCGTTGGCGCGGCCGTTGGTGGCGAGGATCAGGACACTGCGCCCCAACTCGGCGACAACCTCTTCGTAACCGAGAACCACTTCGGCGTAGTAGGGCCCGGAAAGATCGGGAAAGACGATCCCGTTGGCGGCATGCGTCCCCTCGGCAAGCGCCCGCCCGGCACGACTGGGCCGAAAACGCAGCTCCTCGGCAACCTTCCGCACCCGACGACGAGTGGGCGCCGCGACCAACTCGGAGTCCCGCAAGGCCCTGGACACGGTGGCAATGGACACCCCAGCCCGCGCGGCCACCTCGTAAATGGTGACCGGCCGCCGCCCCCGCCCCGACATCCCAGCTGCCTCCCGTCATTGGAAGCGCTTACATTCCATTGCCTGAAGTTTTAACACGCATGTCAAGAAAAGCCACTCTCAGTGACCACCCCCCGAACAAGAGGAGCCCCGCTCACGAGCAAGAAGATGCGCCCACGCACCCCCAAGTGCGGCCTGGCAAGCAGGAACAAAGATCACCGAGAAAGACCCCGCCGAACGAACGAACAGTCGGCACAACCACAAACATCACGAGCCGTCCCGAACACCGCCCGACACCAACCGAGCAGACAGGGCTTCCACGCAACACCGCGACTGAGCAGCAAGAACAGGCCCCACTCGCGAGCGAGCGGAGCGAGCCAATTAGACACAGCGAGCCAAACCAACACCGTGTCGGTGCGTGATGGTGCGTGATGGTGCGCGATAGGCTTCGAACTGATGTTCTCGGGAAGCAGGACCATGCGCGTGCTGGGGGTGGACCCCGGCCTCACCAGGTGTGGCATAGCCGTCGTGGACGGGTCGGTCGGTCGGAAGTTGACCTGCGTCGAGGTCGGTGTGGTCCGCACCCCGGTCGACGCCGACCTCTCCATCCGGCTCCTCGCCGTGGCCGACGCCGTCGAGAGCTGGCTCGACCGCCACAAGCCCGACGTCGTCGCGGTCGAGCGGGTGTTCAGCCAGTACAACGTCCGCACCGCCATGGGCACCGCACAGGCGGGCGGTGTGGTGGCGCTCATGGCCGCCCGTCGAGGCCTCCGGGTCATGTTCCACACCCCCTCCGAGGTGAAGGCGGCCGTCACCGGCTCGGGCCGTGCCGACAAGGCTCAGGTCACCGGTATGGTGACCAAACTGCTCGGGCTCGCCGAGCCGCCGAAGCCCGCCGACGCCGCCGACGCCCTGGCGATCGCCATCTGCCACGTCTGGCGCTCCCCGATGCGCGACCGGCTCGCGGAGGCCGAGGCCAAGGCCGCCGAGCTGGCCCGTAACCACAAGGCTCGCCTCGCCGCCGCCTCCAAGGGAAAGACAGCCAAATGATCTCGCGCGTACGCGGCACGGTGCTCTCGGTCGGCCTTGACCACGTGGTCATCGAGGTCGGCGGCGTCGGCCTGATGGTCACCGCCACCCCGGCCACGCTCGCCACGCTGCGCACCGGCCACGAGGCGGCCCTCGAGACCACCCTCGTCGTCCGCGAGGACTCCCTGACGCTGTTCGGCTTCGCCGAGCCGCATGCCCGCGAGCTGTTCAACCTGCTGCTGACCGTCTCCGGCATCGGCCCGCGCATCGCCATGGCGACACTCGCCGTCCTCGACCCGAACCAGCTCCGCGCCGCGCTCGGCGAGGGCAACATCGCCGTCCTCACCCAGGTCCCCGGCATCGGCCGCAAGGGCGCGGAACGCCTGATCATCGAGCTGCGCGACAAGGTCGGGTCGCTCGCCGCCGTGACCGCGGAGTCCGTCGCGACCGGCAACGGGGCGGTGCGCGGCAGCGTCGTGGAGGCGCTGACCGGTCTCGGCTTCCCCGCCAAGCAGGCCGAGCAGGCCGTCGACGGCGTCCTCGCCGAGAACGGCACCTCCGACACGCCGACGGTGCTGCGCAGGGCGCTCGCGACCCTCGGCCGCAAGCGGTAGCCGGTCGTGCACGATGAGACCGTGACGGACCCGGACATGGACGGCGACTCGGTGGCCACCCCGGAGGTGCTGCCCGGCGACGACGAGGCGACGCTGCGCCCGAAGCGGCTCACCGAGTTCATCGGGCAGGAGCGGGTCCGAGAGCAGCTCGAACTGGTCCTCCAGGGCGCCGCGCAACGCGGGACGCCGCCGGACCACGTGCTGCTGGCCGGCCCGCCCGGCCTCGGCAAGACCAGCCTTGCCATGATCATCGCCGCCGAGATGGGCAGCGCGCTGCGCCTCACCTCCGGTCCGGCGCTGGAGCGGGCGGGCGACCTCGCCGCGATGCTGTCCAACCTCGTCGAGGGCGACGTGCTGTTCATCGACGAGATCCACCGGATCGCGCGCCCCGCCGAGGAGATGCTGTACCTCGCGATGGAGGACTTCCGCGTCGACGTCGTGGTCGGCAAGGGCCCCGGCGCCACGAGCATCCCCCTCGAGATCGCGCCGTTCACGCTGGTCGGCGCCACGACCAGGTCGGGAACGCTGACCGGGCCGCTGCGTGACCGGTTCGGGTTCACCGCGCACATGGAGTTCTACTCGACCGAGGAGCTGGACCGGGTGGTGCGCAGGTCGGCCACGATCCTCGGCGTCGACCTGCGTGCCGACGGCGCAACGGAGATCGCGGGCCGCTCCAGGGGCACGCCCCGCATCGCGAACCGGCTGCTGCGCCGCGTCCGCGACTTCGCGGAAGTCCGCGCCGACGGCGTCGTGACCAGGGACGTGGCGCGTGCGGCGCTCGAGGTCTACGACGTCGACGAGCTGGGGCTCGACCGTCTCGACCGGGCCGTGCTCGGCGCGCTGGTGCGCTCGTTCGGCGGTGGTCCGGTCGGCGTCTCGACGCTGGCTGTCGCGGTCGGCGAGGAAGCAAGTACGGTGGAGGAGGTGTGCGAGCCCTACCTGGTGCGGGCCGGGATGCTCGCGAGGACGCCTCGGGGCCGAGTGGCCACCGCGTCGGCATGGTCCCATTTGGGGCTTATGCCCCCGGTTAACGCTCCCGGTCTGATGGCACCTACGCTGTTCGGCAGCGACATCGACAGTGATGCCGCACACACTGCGGACTAGGTACTCACGGACGGAAGAACATGGACCTCATTCCCCTGCTCCTGATGTTCGGGCTGCTGGGCGTCATGATGTACTTCATGACCCGGCGGCAGCGCAGGGCACAGGAGCAGCAGGCAAAGCTCCAGAACTCGCTGGATGTCGGCGACCGGGTGATGACCACCTCCGGCCTCTACGGCACGATCACCGACTCCGACGACGCCACGACCGTGACGCTCGAGATCGCCCCCGGTGTCGAGACCGAGTGGCTGCGTGCGGCGGTGCGCGAGAAGGTCGGACCGGTCGAGGAGCTCGACGAGGACATCGAGGACGACGACCTCGTGGCCGCCGACGACGTGCCTGCGACCGTTGTCGACGCCGAGACCAACGAGCCCGTCGTCAAGAAGGACGATGCCGAGCTCGGGTCCGGCAAGCAGAAGTAGCTCCGTGCGTGAGCGTGACGTGACCGTGTGACACCGGCCTCACGTCGCGCCAGGTACGCTGCGCCCTCACCCACACGTGTTACGGGTGCGGGCGCAGTTCCGTGACCAGAACACGCGCGCCCACCCCTGTTAGTTCCGAGGAGATCGACCGACCGTGGCCTCATCCGCCGGGCAGATCCGCCCAGGGCGCTACCTCGCGTTCTTCCTGTTCATCGTGGTTCTGCTGTACGGCCTGATGTTCGGGACAGGTGATCACAAGCCGACCCCGAAGCTCGGCATCGACCTCCAGGGCGGCACGCGGGTCACGCTGACCGCACGCACCCTCAACGGCGACGCGCCGTCGAAGGAGGCCCTCGACCAGGCCCGGCAGATCATCGAGAACCGCGTGAACGGCATCGGTGTGACCGGTACCGAGGTAGTGCTGGACGGCAGCAACATCATCATCACCGTGCCGGGCGAGGAGGGTGACCAGGCCAAGAACCTCGGTCAGACCGCCCAGCTCCGCTTCCGCGCGGTGGTCGGGCAGCCGGAGGCCGCGCAGCAGCCGCCGCCGACCGACCAGTCGACCGAGCCGTCGACCCCGCCGTCGGACGGGTCCACCCCGCCGTCGGACGGTTCGACCCCCTCGACCGACCCGTCGGCACCGCCGTCCGCCGGCGAGAACACCGGCACCAACCCGCAGGGCAGGCCCGCGCCCGCGGTCGCGGGGCAGCCGGGCACCACGGACCCGGCGCCGCCGTCGACGGACCCGTCCGCGCCGCCTGCGAGCGACTCCGCGGCACCGCCGTCGGAGGGGGCCGACCCGTCCCAGGAGACGCTCGACAACCCGCTGGCGGCCTGCGCCCAGTACCAGACCGACGTCGAGGTGCACTCCGGCGACGTGAAGGCGGGGCGGGAAAGCAAGATCACCACCTCGAACCTGATCAAGCTGGGTCGTGCCTGCAGGCAGAACCAGTACCTCGTGCCCAGCGCCGAGGCCGCGACCGACCAGAACGCGCAGCAGGCCGCCCAGCAGTCCCAGCAGGCCGCGATGGCCGCGCTCGACTGCTCGCAGCCGGACCCGCTGGTCGGCAACGACGACCGCAACAAGCCGCTGGTCGCGTGTGACCAGACGGGCACGGCCAAGTACGTCCTCGGCCCGACCTTCCTCGACGGCACCGACATCTCCGACGCGGGCTCCGCGCCGGACCCGCAGGGTGTCGGCTACGTCGTGACGCTGGACTTCAACAGCGACGGCGGCAAGATCTGGGCCGACTACACCGCGGCGCACATCCAGGAGTCGGCCGCGTTCGTGCTCGACACCCAGGTGGTGTCCGCGCCACAGATCCAGGGCGCCATCACCGGTCAGACGCAGATCACCGGCGGCAGCCAGGGCGGGTTCTCCTCGCAGGAGGCCAAGGACCTCTCCGACGTGCTGAAGTACGGCTCGCTGCCGCTGTCGTTCGACTCCTCGGAGGCGGAGACGGTGTCCGCGACGCTGGGCCTCGCGTCGCTCAAGGCCGGTCTGATCGCCGGCGCGCTCGGCCTGCTGCTGGTGTTCGTGTACTGCCTGGTCTACTACCGGATGCTCGGCTTCCTGACGATGCTGTCGCTGGCGCTGTCCGCGGTCATCGTGTTCGCGGTGCTGGTGCTGCTCGGCAGGTGGATCGGGTTCTCGCTGGACCTCGCGGGTGTCGCGGGCTTCATCGTGGCCATCGGTATCACGGCCGACTCGTTCGTGATCTTCTTCGAACGTCTGAAAGACGAGATACGCGAGGGCAGGACGTTCCGGTCGGCGGTGCCACGGGCGTGGGTGCGTGCCAGGCGGACGATCCTGTCGGCCGACGCGGTCATGTTCCTGGCCGCGGGCGTGCTGTACGTGCTCGCGGTCGGTACGGTCCGAGGCTTCGCCTTCACCCTGGGCATGTCGACGGTGCTGGACCTGATCGTGGTGTTCTTCGTGACGCACCCGCTCGTGGTGCTGGCCTCGCGGTCGAAGTTCCTGTCCAGGCCGAGCATGTCGGGTCTCGGCGCGGTACAGCGCCAGGCGACCGAGCGTCGGGCGACCACCCGTACCGTGGCGAAGGAGGTGTGACGTGGCTGCCAACGAGACCGTGAGCGACACGAAGGCGCCCGCTGCCAAGAAGAAGGACGGCGTCTTCCACCGGCTCTACACCGGCACCGGCGCGTTCGACGTGGTCGGCAAGCGCAAGCGCTGGTATCTCTTCTTCGCGGTCCTGATCCTCGTCTGTGTCTCGTCGTTCTTCATCCGGGGCTTCAACCTCGGGATCGACTTCACCGGCGGCACCCGGATCTCGCTGCCCGCGCAGGGTGAGAGCGGCCAGATCAGCATGACGCAGATCGAGGACGTCTTCAGCGACACCCTCGGCTTCGACCCCGCCGCGACGCAGACGGTGGGCACCGGCGACGCGGCGACCATCCAGATCCGGTCGGAGCCGCTGGACAACGCCCAGGTGGTGAAGCTGAAGGCGGCGCTGTTCGACCGCTTCCAGCCGCTGAACGCCGCGGGACAGCCGAGTGACCGGGCCATCAGCGACAGCGCGGTGAGCGCGTCGTGGGGCGGGGAGATCTCACAGCAGGCGTTGATCGCGCTGGCCGTGTTCCTCGTGCTCGTGACGATCTTCCTGGCGTTGTACTTCGAGAAATGGATGGCGGTCGCGGCGCTCGTCGCCCTGATCCACGACATCGTGGTGACGGCGGGCGTGTACTCGCTCGTCGGCTTCGAGGTGACCCCGGCGACCGTCATCGGTCTGTTGACGATCCTCGGTTTCTCGCTGTACGACACGGTGGTGGTGTTCGACAAGATCAAGGAGAACACCCGGGGCCTGCTCGGCCTGACGCGTCGTACGTACGCCGAGGCCGCGAACCTCGCGCTGAACCAGACGCTGATGCGTTCGATCAACACCTCGCTGATCGCCGTGCTGCCGGTACTGGGCCTGCTGGTCGTCGGCGTCGGCCTGCTGGGTGTCGGCACCCTGCAGGACCTGGCGCTCGTGCAGCTGACCGGCATCATCGCCGGCGCGCTGTCGTCGATCGCGCTGGCCACGCCGGTGCTGGTGGACCTGAAGATGCGTGAGCCGAAGTTCAAGCAGCAGGCCGCCCGCGTGAAGGCCCGTCGCGAGAACCTCGCACGCAAGTCCGCCGAGCGCGACGCGTCCACGGCCCCCGCCGTGGCCGCCGTGGAGGACGACGACCTGCCGATGACGGACGACGAGTCGCTGGACGCCGAGCTGCGTCAGGAGCGCGCGATGGCTGCCGCCAGCAGCGTGCCGACCCGCAACCAGAAGGCAGTGGAGGCACAGCGCCGGGCACGTCCCACGGGCAAGCACCCGGGGCGTCCGTCAGGCAAACGCCGCCGGTGACGTCGCTGGACGACGCTCTGGCGCTGGTTCGCACGGTCCCGGACTTCCCCTCAGCCGGGGTGTTGTTCCGGGACCTGAACCCGTTGTTCGCGTCCGCGCCGGCGTTCAGGGCGGTCATCGACGAGATGGCCGCCCAGTTGCCCGCGGACGTGACCGTGATAGCGGCGGTCGAGGCGAGGGGCTTCCTGCTGGGTGCCGCGCTGGCGGTGACCACAGGCCTGTCCCTGATCCCGATCCGCAAGCCGGGCAAGCTCCCGGCGGTCGCGGACCGGGTCGACTACGCACTGGAGTACGGCAAGGCCACCCTGGAGCTGCCGGCCGACGTGCTGCCGGCGGGAGCCCAGGTGGCGGTGGTCGACGACGTGCTGGCGACCGGTGGCACGGTGGACGCCACCTGCCAGCTGGTCGAACGCGCGGGCGCCACGGTCTCGGTGGTGTCGGTCGTGCTGGAGCTGGGCGCGCTCGGCGGCCGGGACCGCCTGGCCGGCCGCAAGCTCCACACCCTCCAGACCATCTGAGCCGTGATCCCGTTACGGGCAGGCGGGCAGGACCGGCGCGGCCGGTGGTGGTGGCTGGCGGCACTGATCCTCGTGCCGGTCGTCCTCGGCTCGGCGCTGTCGGTGGTCCTGCTGCTGACACTGGTCGATGCCGCGACGGCGGGCGACCAGATCGAGCTGATCAAGACTGGCCTGGCGGTGGGCGCCGGCACAGGCGGTGCGGTGGCTCTGGTGCTGGCGGGCCGCAGGCAGTGGTCGACCGAGCAGGCCCACCGCCTCACCGAGCGGTCGGCCGCCGACGTCCGCCACGACGCCACCGAACGCCGCATCACCGATCTCTACTCGAAGGCCGCAGACCAGCTCGGCTCCGAGAAGGCAGCGGTTCGGCTCGCCGGCCTCTACTCCCTGGAACGCCTGGCCCAGAACACCCCGCCTCTGCGGCAGACCATCGTGAACCTGCTCTGCGCCTACCTCCGGATGCCCTCGGAGGCGCCTTCCGAGCAGGAGATCGAGGTCCGCGTGACCGCGCAGCGCATCCTCGCCACGCACCTCAGGCCGGGAAACGATCCCGAGCATCCGCAGGAGAGGTTCTGGCCGGATATCGACCTGCATCTCACCGGCGCGGTCCTCCAGCGCTTCGACCTGACGTTCGCCCGCCTGGGCCGCGGAGAGTTCGGCGGGGCCAGGTTCGTTGGCTGGGCCTCGTTCGACGCCACCCGCTTCGACGGACCCGCCATCTTCGGCGGTGCCCAGTTCGGGTCGTCGGTGAACTTCCGCGCGAGCCACTTCGCGGTCGAGGCACGATTTCGCGGGGCGACGTTCGTCGGGCCGGCCGCGTTCGACGACGCTGCCTTCGACAGCGAGGCGTTGTTCGGCGGTGAACGGGACGGTCAGCCGGATGCCGCCACGTTCGAGGGCACTGTGTCCTTCGCCGGCGCCCGGTTCGCCCTACCGCCCGTCATCGACTCCTCAATCAAACTGCACTGAGCGTTTCGCGAGGCCGTACCAGTAGCCGTCGATGACCGAGGTCGGGGTGGCGGTCGTGCCGAGGCTCGCGCCCATCGACACGAACAGCGGGGCGAAGTGCTCCGTGCGCGGGTGGGCGAGCTTCGCCGCGGGGGACTTGTGCTCGAAGTCCAGCAGGGCGTCGAAGTCGCGGGAGGTCAGGGCCTCGGCGCCCCAGTGGTCGAACTCCGCCGACCAGGACGGCGCCTTCACGTTCGGGTCGGCCATCACCACGCGGGACAGGTTGTGGGTGAAGAAGCCGCTGCCGATGATCAGTACACCCTCGTCGCGCAGCGGGGCGAGGCGCCTGCCCACCTCGAACAGCTCGGCCGGGTCCAGGGACGGCATCGACATCTGCAGGACTGGTACGTCCGCGTCCGGGTACATCTCCTTCAGCGGGACGTACGCGCCGTGGTCGAGGCCGCGGGCCGGTTCGTCGTGGACGGTGCCGAGCAGGGCACGGACCGAGGCAGCCAGGCCGGGGGCGCCAGGGGCCGGGTAGGTCACGTCGTAGTAGTGCTCCGGAAAGCCCCAGAAGTCGTAGACGAGCGGGACCGTGGTCGTCGCGCCGACCGTGAGTGGCGCGTTCTCCCAGTGAGCCGACACGATGAGCACGGCAGTGGGCTTCGGGATGGCCGCCGACCAGCTGGCGAGCTGTTGTGTCCACACCGGGTCGTCGGCGAGGGGAGGGGCTCCGTGGCTGAGGTACAGCACGGGCATCGACATACGAGCTCCCGCAGTTGAAGTTTCAACTACAGCGTAACATCACCCGACGACCGATCTCCCGACCGATCGCGGTTATTCTCAGTCTCAAAGGAGCTGCTTTTTGAGCCAGAACGTGGAGACCGGAGCGTCGGCGGACAGCGCGCCCCCACCAGCCGTGCGAGTGCCCTCGGCGACACGGCGGGTACGCGCGCGCCTGGCCAGGCGCATCACCGCCCAGCGGTCCGCCCCGGTCAAGCAGGTGCTCGAGCCCCTCGCCGCCGTGCACCGCGAGCTGCATCCCAAGGCCGACCTGACGCTGCTGCAGCACGCCTACGACGTTGCCGAGGAAGCGCACCGCGACCAGCGCCGCAAGTCCGGTGATCCCTACATCACCCATCCCCTCGCCGTCGCCACCATCCTCGGTGAGCTGGGCATGGACACCATCACGCTGGTCGCCGCCCTCCTGCACGACACGGTCGAGGACACCGACTACGCGCTGTCGGACCTGCAGGAGGACTTCGGCGAGGAGGTCGCGCGGCTGGTCGACGGCGTTACGAAACTGGACAAGGTCCAGCTCGGCAGCGCCGCCGAAGCCGAGACCATCCGCAAGATGGTCATCGCCATGGCGCGTGACCCGCGCGTGCTGGTCATCAAGCTCGCCGACCGGCTGCACAACATGCGCACCATGCGCTTCCTGCCGCCCGAGAAGCAGGCGAAGAAGGCCCGCGAGACCCTCGAGGTACTGGCCCCGCTCGCCCACCGGCTCGGCATGGCGACGGTCAAGTGGGAGCTGGAGGACCTCGCGTTCGCGATCCTGCAGCCCAAGAAGTACGACGAGATCGTCCGCCTGGTCGCCACCCGCGCGCCCTCGCGTGACACGTACCTGCAGAAGGTCACCGGCGAGCTGACCTCCCACCTCGAGCAGTCACGGATCAACGCCAAGGTCGAGGGCCGCCCCAAGCACTACTACTCGATCAACCAGAAGATGATCGTGCGCGGCCGCGACTTCGACGACATCCACGACCTCGTCGGCGTCCGCATCCTGGTCGACGACGTGCGTGACTGCTATGCGGCCATGGGTGTGGTGCACGCGCTCTGGCAGCCGATGCCCGGCCGGTTCAAGGACTACGTCGCCCAGCCGAGGTTCGGCGTGTACCAGTCGCTGCACACCACGGTCATCGGGCCGGACGGCAAGCCGCTGGAAGTGCAGATCCGCACACACGAGATGCACCGCACCGCCGAGTACGGCATCGCGGCGCACTGGCGGTACAAGGAGACCAAGGGCACCCACGACGGACAGGCCGTCGAGGTCGACGAGATGGCGTGGATGCGCCAGCTCCTCGACTGGCAGCGGGAGGCCGCGGACCCCGGCGAGTTCCTCGACGCACTGCGCTACGACCTCGCGGCCCGCGAGATCTTCGTGTTCACGCCCAAGGGCGACGTGCAGACGCTGCCGACCGGTTCCACGCCGGTCGACTTCGCCTACGCCGTGCACACCGAGGTGGGGCACCGCTGCATCGGTGCCCGCGTCAACGGCAGGCTCGTCGCGCTGGAGCGCAAGCTCGAGAACGGCGACGTCGTCGAGATCTTCACCTCCAAGGCCGAGGGTGCGGGGCCGTCCCGCGACTGGCTCGTGTTCGCCGCGTCCCCGCGTGCCCGCGCCAAGATCAAGCAGTGGTTCGCCAAGGAGCGCAAGGAAGAGGCGATCGAGGCGGGCAAGGACGCGATCACCAAGGAGGTGCGCAGGGTCGGGCTGCCCATGCAGCGCCTGGTGTCGGCGGAGGCCATGGCCGCCGTCGCCCGCGAGCTGCGCTACTCCGAGGTGAGCGCCCTGTACGCGGCGGTAGGCGAGAGCCACACGTCGGCGAGGCACGTCGTGCAGCGGCTGGTGGCCCTGCTGGGCGGGGTGGACCACGCCGAGGACGAACTGGCCGAGCGCGCCACCCCGTCCACGGTCACCCGGAGCCGCAGGCCGGCAGGCGACGCGGGCGTCATCGTCAAGGACGCCTCGGACGTGTGGATGAAGCTGGCGCGCTGCTGCACCCCGGTACCGGGCGACGACATCCTCGGCTTCGTCACCCGGGGTGGTGGGGTCAGCGTGCACCGCACCGACTGCACCAACGCCAAGGAACTG
Source organism: Actinophytocola oryzae (assembly GCF_004364325.1). Classification (GTDB taxonomy): domain Bacteria; phylum Actinomycetota; class Actinomycetes; order Mycobacteriales; family Pseudonocardiaceae; genus Actinophytocola; species Actinophytocola oryzae. Next base: position 356,656 of record NZ_SOCP01000008.1, read on the forward strand.
CTCGCCTCACCCGAGCGGCTGGTCGACGTCGAGTGGGCACCGTCCGAGTCGTCGGTGTTCCTGGTGGCCATCCAGGTCGAGGCACTGGACCGGCACCGCCTGCTGTCCGACGTCACCAAGGTCCTGGCCGACGAGAAGGTCAACATCCTCTCGGCGTCGGTCACCACCTCACGCGACCGCGTCGCCGTGAGCCGCTTCAGCTTCGAGATGGGCGACCCGAAACACCTGGGCCACGTGCTGAAGGTGGTGCGAAGCGTGGAGGGCGTCTACGACGTCTACCGTGTGACATCCGCGTCCTGACCCGAAACACCGCGGCCCTCCCCACCGACTCGCGGGTGAGGTGGACGTACACGTGACGTCCAGCGACCGCGAACCGACCGGGGGAGGGAGCACGCCATGACCACACCGGAACCACCAGGCGAGGACGGAACCGAGCTACCGGCCCAGCCGTACACCGACCCGACCATGGCGAGCCAGCCGTACGTGGAGCCCCCGATCCCGGGCATGCCGTACAACGCGCCGCCCACGGCAGAACCGTTGCCCGCGTCGGACCAATTGCCCGCGTCGGACCAACTGGCCACGGCGGACCAGTTGCCCGCGTCGGACCAGGTCCCTACGGCAGAACCTCTGCCCACGGCGGACCAGCCGTTCACCGCCGGACAGCCGTTCACCGCGGACCAGCGATCAGCCGCGGACCGGCCGCCGGCCGGGCAGCCCGGCGCGCAGCCCTCCGCCGCAGACCGGCCAGCCGCGAAGACTCCCTCCGCGCCGCGGCCCGCTGCGGAGCCGTCATCTGTGCCGCAGCCCTCTGTGGAGTCGGCCTTGACGCCGCTAACCACCGCCGAAGCGCCACCTTTCGTCGAAGCACCTCCCTTTGTCGAATCGCCTCCTTCCACCGGCCAAGCCGGTCCTGACTCACAGCCGTTCGCCACCCAGGCTCAGCCCTTCGCGCAGCCCGAGCCCGGCACGCGGCCCTACCCGGAAGCCGGTCCCTACGCGACGGCCCAGCCGCCCACCGATCTGCCCTACCCCTTCAGCCCAGCCCAGCCGTTCAGTGCCCAATCCGGCACTGAGGGCCAGCTGTTCAGTGCCCAACCCGGCACCGAAGGTCTGCCGTACGGCACGCAGCCCTTCTACCCGGCGATGCCGGAGGCACAGCAGTACCAGCACCCCGGCCCATACCAGCAGCCAGGGCCCTACCAGCACCCGTACCAGCAGCACTACCCGTACCCGCCGCAGTACCTACGAGGCCCGTCCACGAACGGCATGGCCATCGCCGCGATGGTGCTCGGCATCGTCTGGGTCTACTGGATCGGCAGCATCCTCGCGCTCGTCTTCGGCTACGTGGCACGGGACCAGATCAAGCGCACCGGCCAGCAGGGCGACGGGATGGCGATAGCCGGTATCGTGCTCGGCTGGGTCGGCATCGGCATCCTCGCCGCCATACTGATCATCGGTGGCAGCACGACCTGGTTCTCATAACAGCGCCGTCATGGGCACCCCCGCCAAAGCCCTGACCTCACGCGCCAGGTGCGCCTGATCGGCGTACCCGACCGTGTGGGCCACCGACGCGAGCCCCGTCCCGCGCCGGGCCGCCCGAACCGCCCGGTCGAACCGCACCACCCGCTGCAGCACCTTCGGCCCGTACCCGAACGCCGCCAGCGACCGCCGGTGGAGCTGCCGCTCGCTCCACCCGAGCGCGTCGGCGACCGCCGCGACCCGTTCACCACGTGCCACCAGCTCCAGCAGCCGTGGCGCCGCCGGATCCCACTCCGCACCGATGGCCGCGACCGCGGAGGCCAGCACCTGCTCGGCCGCGAGCACCGACGGTGCGGCCGCGAGTTCCTCCGACAACCGCCGCACCCGCCAACCAGGCCACAGTCGCGACAGGTCCACGCGCTCGTCCCGCACAGCCGAAGCAGGCACCCCGAGCCCGGCAGGCGCCCGCCCCGGCCGGAACCGGGCACCGACCAGGACACCCGACGGTATCGACGTCGGATGCGCGTACGTGTCCGGCCCTGCCACGTACAACAGCCCGGATTCCCGGTGCCACATCACGTCCGCACACGCGTCCGGCACCACGTGGATCGCGGGCGCGCCGGCAGACAGCGTCCGTGACCACGTGCACGCGAGGACCTCGTGCGCACTGCGCCGTTCGACGTATTCGGTCATGGGCGCGACTATGCCACCGCCCACCGACAATTTCGCGAAAAGGGCCGCTGACCTGCGACATCACCAGCACGGGTCGCGGTGCCGGGGTCCTCAGCAGGTGTGGCCGGGGTGAGAACCGCGGCCACACCAGGCGTCATCAGGCGGCGACAGCCTGCGTGATCGTCACCGGCGTCTTCGGCGCGCCGTCCTCGGGGCCGTTCTCACCGGGCGTGATGCCTGCCGCCGCGATCGCGTCGAGCGTCGCCAGCCCGGCCTCGTCGACCGTGCCCATGACGGTGTAGCTGGGCGGCAGCGTGGAGTCGCCGTACACCAGGAAGAACTGGCTCCCGGTGGTGTCCGGTCCCGCGTTGGCCATCGCCACGGTCCCGCGCTGGTAGATCACGCTCTCCTGACCGTCCGGGCCGGGCTGCCCGGGAGGCAGGTCCGTCGGCAGCTCGTCCGGCACGACGTAGCCGGGGCCACCGGCGCCCGTACCCTCCGGGTCGCCGCACTGCAGCACCTTCAGGCTCTCGGCCGCGGTGAGCCGGTGGCAGACGGTGTTGTCGAAGTAGTGCTCACCGGCGAGGAACACCATGCTCTGCACCGTGCACGGCGCCCGCTCGGAGTCCAGCTGGATCGCGATCGGACCCGCGGAGGTGGTGAGCGTCAGCGTCTTCGCGTCGACAGGGCCCTCGTCCGGGGGCAGGCCCACGATCGGCGGCTGCCCGGACTCGTCGGCGCGGAACCCGCAGTCGCCCTCGGTGGAGGCGGCTTCCCCGCTCGGCGCGTCCGCCTCCGTCTCCGTCTCCGACGCCGTGAAGTCGCTGCCACCCCGCTGGTCCGACGGGGCCTCCTTGGCCACACAACCGGCAAGCGTCAACGCGACGGCCGCGACCACGGTCACGACACGGATGTTCCTCACTGCTCCACCGCCGAGGTGATCTGGACCGGGTTCACCGGTGCGCCGTCCTCCGGACCGTTCTGGCCGGCTGTGATGCCGCCCGCCGCGATCTTGTCGAGCGTCGCGAGGCCCGCGTCGCCGACCGTGCCGAAGAGCGTGTAGTTCGGTGGCAGCGTGGAGTTGCCGTACACCAGGAAGAACTGGCTGCCGCCGGTGCTCGGGCCTGCGTTGGCCATCGCGACCGCACCACGCGGGTAGGTCACGGTCGGCGAGCCGTCACCGCCTGCCGGACCCTGCGGGAGCTCCTGTGCGGCCTGGAGCTCGTCCGGGATCGAGTAGCCGGGCCCGCCTGCGCCGGTGCCGAGCGGGTCGCCGCACTGCAGCACCTTCAGACCCTCGGACGCCGTGAGGCGGTGGCAGGTGGTGCCGTCGAAGTACTTCTTCTCGACCAGGTGCATCATGCTCTGCACGGTGCACGGCGCGGCCGAACGGTCGAGCGTGAGCGGGATGTCGCCCTGGTTCGTCTTGAGTGTCACCTTGGTGACACCGTCTTTGGGCGTTTCCTGCGGATCGTCGGGCAGGCCGGGGTCCTTCGGCGGCTTCTCCTGCGGGTTCTCCGTGTAGGCGCAGGCACCCTTGGTGGTGTTCGCCGTCGTCGACTCGTCAGGGCCGGTGGACGCCTCGCTGTCGCCGGGACCGAGGTTCACGAGCCAGTACACGAGCCCCACCGCGGCGATCACCACGATGACTGTGATGCCCACTCCCCAGTTACGGCGCCGTTTCGCGCGTTCCACGCGGCGAGCCAGCTGGCGCTCCAGCTTGCGCTTGGCCGCCTGCCGGCGCTGCTCGTTGCTCGGCACCGGGCACCCTCCAGACCTGAGACGTTCAACCAGGCGGGCAGTCTATGGGTAAGCCGGGTAAGACCCGTGTGGTGGTCTGCAGAAAAACACAGCAACGCGTGACAAACCTCCCGTAGGGGTGTGACCGCGAGGGGGTAGGAGTGAGAAGCTGGATACTGGGGGTGGCCGGTTAGTGACGGTGACTGACACTGACAAGGTGGGCTCTATGCAAGACAGGCGAGACGACGGGACTTCGCCGTTCGCCGAGGAGTTGGAGCGTCTCCTTCGCAAACGCGGCCTGTCATGGCGCCGTCTCTCCGACCTCATCGGCTACACCCCGAGCTGGCTCTCGAAGATCAAGCACGGCGCACCGCCGTCTGCCGAGCTGGCCCGCAAGTGCGACCAGGTCCTCGAGGCGGAGGGACAGCTCATCGCGCTCGCCGCGGCGACCGGCGGCCCGGTGCGGCTCGCGCAGCTGCCCGCCGCGGCGGCCACGTTCGTCGGCCGCGAGACCGAACTCTTCGAGCTGACCCAGATCCTCGCGAGCCACGCCGCTCCCGGTGTGCCCCAGACGATCGCGATCGACGGGCCACCCGGTGCTGGCAAGACCGCGCTGGCGCTGCGTGTCGCGCACGCGGTCGTCGAGCACTACTCCGACGGCCAGCTGTACGTGGATCTGCGGGGCTACTCGCCCGACGGCAGGCCGAGGATCGTCGACGAGGTCCTCGAGGAGTTCCTGACCGCGCTGGGCGTGCAGATCGACGTGATACCGGCAGGCGTGGACGCACGCGCGAAGCTGTACCGCTCGGTGCTCGCCGACCGGCGCGTGCTCGTGGTGCTGGACAACGCGGCCGCGTCGCACGACCTCGCGCCGCTGGTGCCCGCCTCGTCGGGCTGCGGCGTCGTGGTGACCAGCCGAAAGCGCATCACGGGTATCGAGCTGCGTGGCGACAGCAGGGTCACGCTCGGCCCGATGGCCGAGGAGGAGTCGATCACCCTGCTGCGCAAGGTGATCGGCGCCGACCGCGCGGCGGCCGAGCCGGAGGCCATCCGCGCGCTCGCGGACAGATGCGGCCACCTGCCACTCGCGTTGCGCATCGCGGCCGAACGCGTCGCCACCCATCCGCACCACTCCGTGAGCCTCCTGGTGGAGGAGCTGGCCACCGAGAACGAACGGCTCGACGGCCTGTCCACGGACGACTCCATCGCGGTGAAGACGGTCTTCTCGTGGTCCTACCGTGACCTGTCCGCCGACGCGGCGAGGATGTTCCGGCTCATCGGCCTGCACACCGGCTCGCACCTGCGCACCGGGGCCGCGGCCGCGCTCGCGGACCAGCCGATGACCCAGGCCCGTCGGATCCTGGACCGCCTCACGGCCGTGCACCTGCTCGAAGGGCTCGGCAACGACCGCTACCGCATGCACGACCTGTTACGGGTCTACGCGGCGGAACAGGCGAACGAGGAGGAGCCCGAGTCGGAGCGCGCGCTCGCGCTGCGCAGGGTCGTGGACTGGTACCTGCACAACGTCTACGCGGCGAACCACGCACTGGCGCCGCAGCGGCACGACCCGGTGCTGGAGAAGTCCGAGTTCGCCATCGACATCGCGGACTTCGACTACGACTCCGCGCTCGAGTGGTGCGAGATCGAGATGTCCAACATCGTGATGGCCACGCGGATCGCCAGCGAGGCCGGTGAGCACGTCGCGTGCTGGAAGCTGCCTGCGGGCTCGTTCAACTACCTCCATCTGCGCAAACGCTGGAGCCTCTGGGTCGCCTCGCACGAGGTCGGTGTCGAGGGTGGCCGGCATGCGAAGGACCCGTACGGCGAGTCGTGGGTGCTCAACAACCTCGCCATCGCCTACCGCGAGCTGCGCCGGGTCGAGGAAGCCAAGCAGGCCTTCGAGAAGGCGCTCGCGATCCGGATGGAGATCGGCGACCGCGTCGGGCAGGGCTGGACGCTGACCGGCGTCGGTTTCGTCGGCTTCGACCAGTCGCAGTTCGACGTCGCCGCACAGCACTTCGCGCACGCGCTGGAGATCTTCCGGGAGATCGGCGACCGCCACGGCGAGGGCATCGCACTGGCCAACCTCGGCGACGCCTACCGGGCGTTGCGCGATTTCGACAAGGCCGTGCCGGTGCTCGACGAGGCGCTCGCGCTGTTCCTGGACCTCGAGGACCGGTACGGCGAGGGCTACACGCTCGTCAAGCTGGGCAACACCTACTCGGAGCTGAAGCGCGCGCCCGAGGCGCTGGACTACTTCCAGCGCGCGCTGGAGCTCAACCGCGAGGTCGGCGACCGCTGGGGCGAGGGAGACACGCTGCACAAGAAAGGCCTGCTGCTGAGCGGAATCGGCGAACAGGAGGAGGCGACGGTCTGTTTTCGCGCGGCGGTCGCCATCTTCGACGAACTGGGCGACCCGCGCGCGGCCGACCTGAAGGAGTTGTTGGCGGGGTAGGCATCGCCCGCCCCCGCTCGCCGGTGAGCGGGGTCGACTCGGCGAGCACCTACGTCAGTGCCTGGTACATCTGCTCCAGGAAACGGGGCACGTCAACGGTTTCCGCCACCTTTACCGGGAGGCGTCCCGAGCTGTGGCCGCTGGCGATGTACGCGTCGCTGGCGATGACCCTCTGGTCGGAGACGACCTGGCCGCGCGTGTGGGTGCCGGTGAGCTCGACCGCGAGTGGCATGTCCCGGAAGGTGGCCAGCTTCGTGTCGAGCATGATCGCGGCGGCTAGAGGGTCGTGCAGCGTGCAACCCCGTGTGCCGAACATCTGCGTGTAGAAACCCGCGTAGTGGTCGAGCAGGCCGGTGGCGAACTCGGCACGCGGGCCGGGCAGGCCGCTGACCGCGGTGAGCCATTCCTCGCCCGCACGGGTCTGTTCCGTCGCGTCGAGTCCGACGAGCGTGATGTCGCCGAACCCCGCGCCGAGCACCAGGTCCGCGGCCTCGGGGTCGTGGAAGAAGTTGGCGTCCGCGTACGGGGTGATGTTCCCCGGCACCGACACCGCGCCGCCCATGATCACGACCGAGCGGAGCAGCTTGGGTAAGTCCGGTTCCAGCAGCACGGCGAGCGCGATGTTGGTCAGCGGCCCGAGCGCGAGCAGCGTCAGCTCACCCGGCTGTGCACGCGCGAGCCGAACCAGCTGCTCAGCGGCGGACTCGGACACCGGCGTACCCAGCGGTGGGGCCCCCGCCCTACCACCGAGCCCGTCCGCACCGTGCACGAACTCGGCCGTCTGCAGCGGTTGCGCGAGCGGCCTGGCCGCACCGATCGCGACCGGCGCCTCGATGCCTAACAACTCGAGCACGCGTAACGCGTTCTGTGCCGCTAACGGGGAGGGCACGTTGCCGTGCACGCTACCCACAGCGACGATCTCCGCGTCCTCCTGGGCCGCGAGGTACATGATCGCGAGGGCGTCGTCAACCCCCGGATCGGTGTCGAGAATGATGCGCACGCTGTGGCACTCAACCAGACAACCCGGTCCCAAAGAAAGCCCGGGGGCAGAAGACCGGGGCGGCGATAGGGTCGCTATATGCGCGTGTGTGTTTTCTGCGGATCATCACCAGGTAAGAGTCCGTCCTACCAGGACGCCGCCCGCGAGGTGGGCGTGACGCTGGCGGGACGCGGCATCGAGCTGGTCTACGGCGGCGCCAGGGCAGGCACGATGGGCGTGCTGGCGGACGCCGTGCTCGGCGCGGGCGGCGTCGTCCACGGGGTCATCCCGCAGAGCCTCGTCGACCGAGAGGTGGCCCACACCGGGCTCACGAGCCTGAAGGTGGTCGCCAACCTGCACGAACGCAAGGCCGAGATGTCCGCGCTCGCCGACGCCTACCTCGTGCTCCCCGGCGGCGCGGGCACGCTCGAGGAGTTCTTCGAGGTGTGGACCTGGGCGCAGCTCGGGCTGCACACCAAGCCGATCGGACTGCTCGACGTGGGTGGCTACTACCAGCCCATGCTGCGGTTTTTCGAGAACATGTCCGCGGAGGGCTTCCTTGTCGAGACTTTTCGCGAGATGCTGATTGTGACCACCGATCTGGCGGAGGCACTCGACCGGTTCACCGAGTACCACCCTCCACGGACAAAGTGGACGTAATTCTCACGGCGTGTGATCACCAACCGCGAACCGTGACTCGCCCATTCGGTGTTTCCTCAAACCGTCAACACGTCAACACTGTTCGTGGCCGCCGTGACTCCCCATAGTGGGCTGTATACGGCCGGTGAAGAGTGTTGACGATGCGTCAACCAGGGGACCCCGGTCGGACACCTCATCCACAGGTGGAACTGACAGGGGAGAGCAGATGCACACCGCGAAGGTGGGAGCCGGGCAGGGAGACCACCCGGCGCACGCCGACCATCACGAGCACCAGCCGGAGATCGTGGCGCCGCGGACCTCGGGGGATCGTCCGCTGCGTTCGGTGCCCGCGGCGCGCCGTCGCTGCGAGTCGTGCGGTCAGCTGATGACCGACCCGCCGACCGGGTTGATCGAGCGCTGGCACTGGGACGAGGCCGCGGCCGACGTCGTCGCCGCGGCGAGGGGTCGCGGCGAGCCGATCGCGCTGATCATGATCGACCTCGACCGCTTCAAGGATGTCAACGACAGCTACGGGCACCTCGCCGGGGACGCGGTGCTGCGTGCGGTCGCGGACGTCATCAGGGACACGACCCGCGACGGCGACCTCGCCTGCCGCTACGGCGGTTCCGCGGGTGACGAGTTCCTGGTGCTGCTGCCGTCCTCCGAGCTGGACGAGGCACTCGCCGTCGCGGAGCGGATCCGCGCGGGCATCACGGGCATGTCGGTGACGGCCAAGGTCACCCGCGAGCTGTCGGCGACGATCGAGGGCCAGACAGCCTCCATCGGGGTCGCGACGTACGGCCTCGGCGACCTGGTCGAGCTGGACCTCGAGGACCTGATGCTGGACGCGGACGTCTCGCTGCGTGCGGCCAAGCGGCACGGCCGCGACCGCATCTGCGTGGCGAACATGGACGTGACCGGCAACAGCGCGTCGGCCGGCCGAGGCGGTCGTCGAACGACCACCTGGTCGCGTTTCCGTCGTCTGCGTTCGGTGTAGCGGCAGCGGCGCGAGCCGGTCGACACGGTAGGTTCGCCACGTGCTCGTTGTCGGGTTTCCCACCGGTGCCTTCCAGGCCAACTGTTATCTCGTCGCCGCGGGTGAGGGCGAGCCGTGCGTGATCGTCGACCCCGGCCAGGACGCGGTCGAGCCGATCACCGAGGCGTTGCGCAAGTACCGGCTCTCACCGGTCGCGGCGCTGCTGACGCACGGCCACTTCGACCACGTCTTCTCGGTCACCCCGATCTGCGACGGCAACGACATCGCCGCGTGGATCCACCCCGACGACCGGGAGATGCTGAGCGACCCCATGAAGGGGATCAGCCAGCAGGGCCTGTCGTTCTTCGGGGGGCGCCTGGAGATGCGGGAGCCCGCCGAGGTCCGCGAGCTGGTCGACGGCGCGTCGCTCGACCTGGCGGGTCTGTCCATGACCGTCGACCACACTCCAGGGCACACACGTGGCTCCGTCGTCTTCCACACCACGCTGGAGGAGGGCGGCCGCGTGATGTTCGCGGGCGACACGCTGTTCGCGGGCTCGATAGGCCGCACGGACCTGCCGGGCGGCGACATGCGCACGATGTCGAGGACACTGCGCGACAAGATCCTCCCGCTCCCCGACGAGACCGTCGTGCTGCCCGGCCACGGCAACAGCACCACGATCGGCCGCGAGCGCGCGTCGAACCCGTTCCTGCAGGATCTGGACGAGACCGCACCAGGCCCGTCCAGGGGCATGTGACGTGGCGGAGGAGGAGCGGCTCCCGCTCAACCTGACGGAGCTGGCCAGCGCGAGGCGGCGCGGCTGTGTCGCTCTCGGCGGTGCGATCGTGCTGGGTGCCGCGGTCGGCGGGATCGTGGCGTTGTTCGCAGGCCAGACCCCGGCCCTGATCACGGCAGGCGTCGTGATCATCCTGCTGACGTTCGTGTCCCTGGTGGCCGGCACACGGCGGCTGTGGCTGGTCGGCACGACGGTCGTCGCGAAGGCACTGGGCAGCAAACAGGTCGACCTCCGCACGGTGGACAAGATCGAGCTGATGGTGACCGACATCAGAGGCACCAGGACCGTGGGACTGCTACTGACCCGCGGCCGCAAGTCGATCAACCTGGCAGTGGCGATCTACTCGGGTGCTGGTGGGCGTGAGCTGGGCATCCTGGTCCTACGCCGCCTCGCCGACGCACTCGCGAGCAGTGAGAACACCGCGGGGCTGGTGTTCTCCCAACTGCTGGTCGCCCAGCTGAGAGCGGAAGCCAAGGGCGACGCGGCGGCCGACCGCCCGCTGTACCGACTCGCGACGCTGGCCCCGTCCGGCAAGCTCGCCCAACGCCTGAAGCCGGAAGCCATCACGCGCTTCGTGGCCAGCCTGGACTGACTACCCCCGGCTCTCGGACCGTCGCGTCGTCGAGTGGACGGTCTGGGGACTCGTTTGTCTGTGGGCTGCGAGGTGTCTTGTTCGGGTGGTTGCTCTGGGCAGGTCTTCTCGAGTTTGCCGAGTCAGCGAAGTTGCCTTCACCGAGCTGACCTACTCGGTCGATCCGGTCCGGCTCCCGGGCGCCACCCGAGGTGGATGTCGAGCCCAGGGCGGCGTCGGGTTGGCAAGTCGCGTTGCCCATCCCGGGTAGGCGGCCTGGGCCGGATCCGGTCAGTCGAGCCGTCGCGAGTCCCGGCTCTCCGACTCCGGCCGCGCCCGCCGGAGCGGGAAGTCGTCGAGGTCCTCGTCAGGATCCCAGTCGGCGGCTGGCCTGGCCCCGTTTCCCCCTCCAAGTCCTGCCCGCCGCTCCACTCCCTCTCGCGGGGCACGAGTACCCGCCCGCTCACGAGAATCCGTCCCGTCCCGGCCATCCCGCGACGTCGCCCGTTCCCGTGCTCGATCCCTGGAGTCCGTTCCATCCCGTAAGGCAGCTCGGTCCACGCCGTGCGGGGTATCGGCCCGGCCACGTGCCGCGGGTCGCACCCGGGGCTCCGCGCCCTCCCGCGCATCCGCCCGCTCTCGCGGAGAGACTCGTCCCCGCGAACTCGCCCGTTCCCGCGAATCCGCCCTTTCCCGGCCACCCGCCTCCCGGCCGTCCGCTCTCCGCCGCTCCGACCCGCCCGACCTCTCCCGCCCGTCCGCCCGCTCCCGCGACCCAGACCGCTCCCGGCCGCCGGTCCGTTCCCGGCCCTCCACGTCCCGCGCCCCCACCTTCTCCCGGTCACGCGGCCGCCGCTCCTCATCCGCGGACTTCCTCGACCGACCCCGCTGCTCCGACGCCGGCTTCTCCTGCGCCGCGACGGCCGCGGCCAGCACGGTGGTCAACGGCACCGCCGCCACGATCCCGATACTGCCCACCAGCGTCCGCACGATCTCCTGCGCGATCGACTGCGACGTCAAGATGTTCCCGATCCCCACCCCGGAGATGGACGTGTAGAGCAACAACGGCAACGCGGCACCCGCATACGCCATCACCAGCGTGTTGACCGCGGACGCCACGTGGTCCCGGCCGATCCGCAACCCCGCCGCGTACAGCTGCCGCCGCGTCAGCGACGGGTTCGCCGCCCGCAGCTCCCACACCGCGCTCGTCTGGGTGACCGTCACGTCGTCCAGCACACCCAGCGCACCGATGACCACCCCGGCGAGCAACAACCCCCGCGTGTCGATCGGCTTGTCGAGCAGCCCGACCAGCGTCGCCGTCTCGTCGTCCAAGCCCGTCAGCTTCCCGAACGCCGCCCACAGCGCGCCGAGCACCCCGATCAGCGTCAGGCTGATCATCGTCCCGAGCACGGCCGTCGACGTCCGCGCGGACAGCCCGTGCGTCAGGTACAGCACCACGAACATGATCACGCCCGCGCCGACCACCCCGACCAGCAGCGGGCTCTCGCCGGCGAGGATCGCGGGCAGCACGAAGAACACCAGCACCACGAAGCTGATCACCAGCGCGACGAGCGCCTTCACACCCTGCCACCGGCCCAGCACCAGCACCGCCAGCGCGAACAAACCGGCCAGCAGCACGAGCGGGATGTCCCGCTGGAAGTCCACCAGCTGGTAGGAGGTCCCGTCCGCCGGGTCACCGCCGCCGTAGGCGAGCACGACCTTGTCGTTCACGGCGAACCGCGGCGTGGACGGCTCCAGCGGCACGACCGTCCGGATCTCCTGGTTCGGCGCCGCGCCGTCGGTCATACGCACGGTGACCAGCAGGCACTTGGCCGCGTCACCCGCCGCCGCGTCGCCGTTGCACGCCCCGGTGCTCGCGGCCGTGACCACGCCGTCCACCGGCGTCCCGGCACCGGCACGCACCTCCGGTTTGGCGCCGAACGGGTACAGCAGCACCACGCCGACCACGGCTGCCAGCGCGAACGGGACCAGCAGGATCCCGATGACCGTCCGCACCCGGCGCGACGCGGGCGGTGCCGGTGTGTGCCCGTGACCGTGGCCGTGCCCGACGACCACGTCGTGCTCGTCGTGCTCGTCGTGCTCGTCCGGTTCGTCCCGGTCGGTCACCCGGGGGATCCGTTCGGTCTCGCCGTCGTACACCCGCGCAGTGTCTCAGGCCGTCAACGGGTCACTGAACCGGAAGTGACGTGCCAGTAGATCGTCACACACGGTGACCGCCTGGGACAGTCGTCCCTCCGCCGTGCCGGAGACCTTCACCCACGGCACACCGCGCGCGGCGAGCAGCTCCTCGAACCGGCCGGTCATCCACTCCCGCCGGTGTTCGCCGTCGCGCCAGCCGTCCTGCTCGAACGGCACCCCCGCGTGGTCGGTCAGCAGGTACAGCGCGGGCCTGCGATCGGTCGCGACGTCCGGGTGGGCCGCGCCGAGGTACCGCTCGCACCACACGGTCGCCGCCCACGCGTCGCTGTCGCACACGAGCAGCGGTCCACCCCGCCGCGCGGCGAAGTCCTCCCGGCGAGCCTGCGCCCGGGCGACGTCGACGAAGTCCCCGACGGTCCAGACGAGGTCGTCGAGCGGCGGGGGAGTGCCGCCCGCGAACGCCGTCGCGGCGGCCAGCTTGTCCTCGGTGTGACGCCTGCCCTCCTCGGCGACCCACTCCGTGCCGTAGTGCGCGGCGAGCGCACGGCTCAGCGTCGTCGTCCCGGTCGACTCGGCGCCGACCACGACCACCCGCGCGCACAGCCCGGCGCGGGTGGCGGGCGCGAGGTACCCCCAGTGCGCGGGCATGTCCGCGCGCACCGCCGTGCCGGACACCGCGACCACGGTCCGGTCCGGGTCGACCGCGACGTGCTTGGCCCCCAGCCTGCTCGCCAGCTCGGCGCCGTAGGCCTCACTGGAGAACACGGCGTCGACGGGCGCCCCGCGCGGGTCGCCGTCGGCGATGGCACGCCGGGCCAGCACCGACCGCACCACGCCGACGTGCAGGTCCCAGGCCGTGTCGTCGTGGAAGTCGATCGGGTGGTCGTCGACATCGCCGATGATCGCGACACCCCTGTCGACGGCGTGCTCGTCGGCGAGCCACCGCACCCGGTCGGCCAGCGGAACCGACTCGACGGTGGCGCCGAGGACCGCGACCGTCGTCCGGTGCGACCGTGCCGCCGCGGCCCTGACCAGCCGGTGGTGACCGGCGTGGGGCGGGTAGAACTTCCCGAGCACGAGGGCGTGGTTGAACATGTCGGCATCGTCCCCCATGTCCCCGAACGGACCGGAGGGTGGCAGGCGAATCAGCGGAAAACGCTTGCCTGGCGCTCTTGGCAGCGGCCGCATTCCGGTTACGCTGGTGGACGTCGGATTATGACGCACACTGAGGGAGGTCACATGGACGCCATCGACCTGGAGGTCTGGACCACTCCGGACTTCGTCGAGTACGAGACACCGATGGAGGTCACCGCCTACGCCATGCGTATGGAGGACTGACCGCGAACCTGCCGGCGCGGCCCCGCGCCGGAGTCGCGCCGGCAGCACATCGGAGGTATGCCATGATTCGCACCCCCGACGAGTTCGTCACCGAGCTTCGCGGCCTGTCCCACCGCTACTGGGGCACACATCCGTTCCACCAGCGCATGCACGCGGGCGAGCTGACCCGCGACGAGCTGCGGACCTGGGCCGCGAACCGCTGGTACTACCAGTGCGTGCTGCCGCGGAAGGACGCGGCGATCATCAGCAACTGCCCCGATCCGGAGATCCGGCGTGCCTGGCTCGACCGGATCGTCTACCACGACGGAACTTCCGGCGACGACACCGAGAGCGGCAGGGAACGCTGGCTGCGCCTGTGCGAGGCCGTCGGTCTCAGGCGTGCGGAAGTGCTTGCCGAGACGCAGGTCGTGCCCGGCGTGCGGTTCGCGGTCGACGCGTACGTGACCTTCGCCCGTACCAGGCCGTGGCTGGAGGCGATCGCGTCCGGACTGACGGAGATGTTCTCCGGACACCTCATGCAGCGCCGGGTCGCGGACATGCTGGCGAAGTACGACTGGATCTCCCGCGCCGACCTCGCGTACTTCACGAACCGCATCGACGCGGTGTCCGGCGAGGGGAAGTCCACACTGGACATCGTGGTGCGCCACAGCATCACCCGGGAGCAGCAGGACGCCGCGATCGCGGCCCTCTCGTTCAAGTGCGACGTCCTCTGGTCCATGCTGGACGCGATCGACCTGGCCTGCCGTGACCGGCAAACCTAGGCTCCGCAAGGGAGTCCGGCTCACCTTCGACAAGACGCGGGACACGCACGTCCTCCTCTTCCCGGAGGGTGTGCTGGTGCCGAACGCGACGGCCGCCGCCGTGCTCGCACTGTGCGACGGGAGGTCCACAGTGGACGAGATAGCCGAGGCGCTCGGTCGCAGGTACCGGGGAGTCCGGCCGCAGGACGTGACGGACGTGCTGGCACGCCTGGAAAGCAGGAGGGTCGTCGAATGGACGTGAACGTCGCGCCGCCGCTCGGCATGCTGGCCGAGCTGACGCACCGCTGCCCGCTGCACTGCCCGTACTGCTCCAACCCGGTCGAGCTGGTCGGGCGCCGCGACGAGCTGACCACCGACCAGTGGCTCGACGTGCTCGACCAGGGCCGTGACATTGGCGTGCTGCAGGTGCACCTGTCGGGTGGCGAGCCACTCGCCCGCCGGGACCTGCCCGCGCTGGTGACGCGTGCCTCGGACCTCGGCTGCTACGTCAACCTGGTGACCAGCGGCCTCGGACTGACGGCCGAGCGTATGGACGACCTGGTGGACCGCGGCCTCGCGCACGTGCAGCTGTCGGTGCAGGGCCCGGACGCCGTGCGTGCCGACAGGATCGCGGGCACGCGCGCGCACTCGCACAAGCTCACCGCCGCGGCACTCGTCAAGGACCGGGACCTGCCGCTGACCGTGAACGTGGTGCTGCACAAGGCGAACCACGACGTCGGCGCGCTCATCGCGTTGGCGGAGCGGATGGGTGCCGACCGGCTGGAGCTGGCGAACACCCAGTACTACGGCTGGGCGCTGCGCAACCGCGAGGCGCTGATGCCGACCCCGGAACAGCTCGCCGAGGCCGAGCCGGTCGTGCGTGCCGCGTCCGAACGCCTGCGCGGCACGATGGAGATCGTCTACGTGGTGGCGGACTACTACGAGCCGTACCCGAAGCCGTGCATGTACGGCTGGGGTTCGCGCCAGCTGACGGTGGCGCCGAACGGCGACGTGCTGCCTTGCCCGGCGGCGTCGGTGATCGAGACGCTGCGGATCGAGAACGTGCTTTCTCGGCCGCTGCGGGAGATCTGGTACGACTCGGAGTCGTTCAACGCCTACCGGGGCGAGGAGTGGATGTCCGAGCCGTGCCGCACGTGCGATCGCAGGGCGGTTGACTTCGGCGGCTGCCGCTGCCAGGCGTTCCAGCTGCTCGGCGACGCGTCCGCGACCGACCCGGTGTGCTCGCGCTCGCCGGACCGGCAGGTGGTCGACCTGTTGCTGGAGCCACCGTCGCAGACACCGGAGTTCGTGATGCGCGGACCGGCGGTGGTCCGGTGAGGGCCCTGCTGCTGGGGACGGCGGCCGGCGGCGGGTTCCCGCAGTGGAACTGCGCGTGCCGGCTGTGCGCCGAGTGCCGTGCCGGAGCGATACCGCCGCGAACACAGGACTGCCTGGCGGTGAGCGCCGACGGCGTCGGGTGGTACCTGGTCAACGCGTCGCCGGACATCCGAGCCCAGGTCCTCGCGACCCCGTCGCTGGCGCCCGGCCCCGGCCCGCGTGACACGCCCCTGCGCGGTGCCCTGCTGACCGACGCCGAACTGGACCACACGCTGGGCCTGATGCTTCTGCGCGAGGGCGCGGGCCTCCAGGTGTTCGCGCCACCCGCGGTCATCTCGGCCTTGTCGGAGAACTTCCCGATCCGCGACACGGTCGCCAGGTACGGCGCGTGGGACTGGTCGAGCACGGTCGAGATCCCCGGCCTCGCGGTGACGTCGTTCGCGGTGAGCGACAAGCAGCCGAAGTACGCCCGCGGCTCGACGGCACCGGGTCCGTGGGTGGTGGCGTACCGGATCGCCGACCCGGCGACCGGGGGAGCGCTGGTGTACGCGCCGTGCCTGCGCGAATGGCCGGACGGCTTCGACGACTTCTTGGCAGGCGCGAAGGTCGTGCTCCTGGACGGCACGTTCTTCTCGCCGGCCGAGATGGCGGGCACGGGCACGACCACGGCGGCGCAGAAGGCGATGGGCCACGTCCCGATCGACGGCCCGGACGGAAGTCTGGCGCGGATCGGGAAGCACAGCGGCATCCTGTGGGGCTACACGCACCTGAACAACACGAACCCGGCGCTGGACCCGAGGTCCCCCGAGTACGCGTCGGTGCGGGAGGCGGGCGTGGAACTACCCCCGGATGGAACAGAGTTCGTGGTCTGACCTCGGGCTACGATCGGGGGGTGACGGAACAGGTCGTCCTGCTGGACGAACAGGGGCGGGGCATCGGCGTTTCCGACAAGGCGACCGTGCACCACGAGAACACGCCACTCCACCTCGCGTTCTCGTGCTACGTGTTCAACCCGCGGGGCGAGCTGCTGGTCACGAGACGGGCCCGCGCGAAGAAGACCTGGCCAGGCGTGGTGACGAACACCTGCTGTGGCCACCCCGCGCCGTCGGAGCCGTTCACCGGGGCGGTGACCCGCAGGCTCGCCGACGAGCTGGGCCTGCCTGCGCCCGAGGTCGACCTGCTGCTGCCGAGATTCCGCTACCGGGCCGAGATGCCCAACGGCGTCGTCGAGAACGAGCTGTGCCCGGTCTTCCGCGCGGTGACCGATGCCGTGCCCTCGGCGTCCCCGGAGGAGGTGGACGAGGTGGGCTGGATGTCGTGGCCGCTGTTCGTCAGCCTGGTGACGGGTGGCGAGCTGGCCGTGTCGCCGTGGTGCCGGGAGCAGGTGCCACAGCTGACGGCACTGGGCCCGGACCCGCTGGCGTGGCCGACCGCCGACGACGCCGACCTACCGGCCGCCGCCCGGGGTGTCGTGGTCTAGTGCCGCGTCCAGGCGAGGAGGGCACGTTTCTCCGCGGCCCAGGCGGCCGCTGGCGGCGTTGCCGGAAAGCCCGAGTACAACCCGGTACGAGCGGCTTCCCGGCGCCTTGCCAGCGACCACCTGGATCCACGGATAAACGACCCTCCCCACCTGGACACGGCACTAGTTCAGTCAGGCGGAGGCTGGTCAGCCAGCTGCGTAGCCCGTAGACGCACAGGGCGAGGAAGCCGACGTAGAGGACGGCCGTGAGCCAGAGGTCCTTGTAGGCGTAGAGCGGCACGTAGATGACGTCGGCCGCGATCCAGAGCCACCACGACTCGAGCTTCTTGCGTGCCTGACCCCAGGTGGCGAGCAGGGACAGGACGGTGGTCGCGGCGTCGGGCAGCGGCACGGTCGAGTCGGTCACCGAGTCGAGCAGGAACGTGAGCACGGCGGTGGCCGCCACGCCGACCACCCCGAGGACGACCCACTGGCCAGTAGCGGTCCGACTGACGCCGAGGGTCGAGTGCTGGTGGCCGCCCCGCAGCCAGGCCCACCACCCGTAGACGGCCAGCACGAGGTAGACGACCTGCAGGCCGGCATCGGCGTAGATCCCGGCCGCCCAGAAGAGGATCAAGAACGTGATGTTGTTGGCGATCCCGATGGGCCAGTTCCAGACGTTCTGACGTGCGACGAGCCACACGCACAGGGCTCCCGAGACGAAACCAAGGATCTCGACGGGATCCATCCCAGCCTCTCTTCAGCGTTGACTTATATAAGTAACACTCGATATATTGCTGCTCCAGAACCCGATGAAACCAGGAGAGTCCGTCGATGATCGATGTCGTCCAACAGGTCAACGCCGTGAGCCGCGAGGTGGGCACCCGAGTGTTCGGCCCGGGAGAGGCACGCGTGGTGAAGGTGACGCAGACCTACGCCGCGGACCCGGAGGACGTGTGGGACGCGTGCACGAGCCCGGAACGCCTGGCGAGGTGGTTCCTGCCCGTGACGGGTGAGCTCAGGCTGGGGGGCCGGTACCAGCTGGAGGGCAACGCGGGTGGCACGGTCGAGCGCTGTGATGCGCCCAAGAGCTTCTTCGTGACGTGGGAGATGGGTGACCAGGCCAGCTGGCTCGAGGTCCGGGTGGTACCCGAGGCGCAGAGCAGGACGCGCCTGGAGCTGGAACACATCGCCCATGTGTCCGACGACCTGTGGGACCAGTTCGGCCCAGGTGCCGTGGGCCTCGGCTGGGACCTCACCATGCGGAGCCTGGCGACGCACCTGGCTCCTGACGAGCCGGACCTGATCCCGGCGGAAGCGGCGGCGTGGCCACTGTCCCCGGAGGGCGTGGAGTTCGTGTCGGGATGCGCGGAGGCCTGGTACCGGGCGGACGTGGCCTCCGGGCACGAGGAGTCCAAGGCCAGGGCGGCAGCAGACCAGGCGAAAGCTTTCTACACCACCGCACCGGAACCCCCGTCGGACGCCACGGACACAACCGAACCCAAGGCCGAGTGACTCAGGCTCCGCTCGCGTCGTGCCAGTCACTGGCCTTGCCGTCGATCGCCCGTGCCAGCGGGCTTGGGCCGACCGCGGGGCCGGTGACTCGCGCCTGTGGGTGCCATGCCACGCGGCGGCCCGCCTCAGGCAGTCAGGCAGGCGGGCCTGAGACCGACTGACTCGCACCCACTCACGCAGCGCCACCCAACGGCCTCACTTCCGGCCATGCTGGCGCCGGATAGCGCATCGCCTCGATCGCACACGCAGGCGGCCTTGACCGTGGCCAACGCGAACGGGTGCGAGTCACCCAGCCTGGCGTCGGCGCAAGGGGAGCATCGAGGTCACATGACTTGAGCCCCGCGCAGTGTGCGACTCACCGCCCGATCGTCGAGGCTGGCGGCCCTGACTGAGCCCCGAGGTCACGTGACTTGAGCCCCCGCGCTGCTGTGCGCGACTCACCGCCCCGATCGCCCAGGCTGGCGGCCCTGAACCGAACCCAAGGTCACTCGACTCGCGCCCAGCCGTGCCAGTCGGCGGCCTGGCCTTCGATCGGCCTTGCCGGAGAGTTCCACCGACCCAAGGCCAGTCGAAGCGCCTCGCGCCCGGCGACCCGCCCCTCGCCACCCAGCTGCCCACCCTGATAGCTCACGCAGGCTGGCTCGACCGACCCGAAGGCCGACTCGCTCCACCCGTCGGCCCACCTGCGGCCCGTCCCCCGAGGCCAGGCGGCCCGCATCCGATCCCCACCCAGACGCCCCTCACCCGTCCAACCGCGCCACCAACCCACGCGGCGCCTGCAACCGATAAGCGTCCGTCAGCAACTCCCGAACCTCACCCCACTTCACCCGCCCCACGTCCAACCGCAGCGCCGCCCACCCCCGCGCCCCGAGGTACGCAGGCACATAGAACCGCGACGGATCCGAGCGAACCAGCGCCTCCTGTTCTCCCGGCCCTGCCTTGAACGCCACCCCCACCACCCCGTCCCCATGGTGGTCGTCGAGGAAGTAACCGAACGTCTTCTTCCGCACGGCCAGGGTCAGGTCACGGTCACCACGACACGTCGCCTCCGGCAGCTCGGCGACGATCGCGGCGATCCGCTCGCGAAGACCCTGGTTCTCGGACATGAGAAAAGGCTAGCCCGGACCACCGACAATCCCGGGTATGGAACACGTCCTCACAGGTGGGAACGTCGCGGCCGCCGTCGTCAGGGTCGGCGACACCGTCCGCAAACCCGTCACCCCGGCGACCCCGGCAGTAGAAGCCCTCCTGAACCACCTCGACGGCTTCCCAGGTGCCCCCCGACACCTCGGCCGCGACGACCAGGGACGCCAGGTCCTCGAATACATCCCCGGCACAGTCGGCGACCTCCCCGAGACCAACCACGAACTGCACCGCGTCGGCCGCCTCATCCGCGACCTCCACGACGCCCTCCAGGACTTCAGCCCACCACCAGACGCCCGCTGGCACGTCGTCATCCCACCCGACCGCGAGGACCTGGTCTGCCACCACGACCTCGCACCGTGGAACCTGGTCCGCGCACACAACCGCTGGGTCTTCATCGACTGGGACGGCGCCGGCCCCGGCTCCCGCCTGTGGGACCTCGCCTACGCGGCACAGAGCTTCGTCTCCATGACCCGAACGAGCGACCCCCACACGGACGCCCCAAGACTAAGAGCCCTCGCCGACGGCTACGGCCTCGACGACCACCAGCGTGCCGAACTACCGGAACATATCGGAGCTCACACGAGAGGCATGTACGACCTCCTCCGCACGTCGAAGGAAGAGCCCTGGACCCGCCTGTACGCGGAGGGTCACGCCGACCACTGGGGCCCCGCGGCCGACTACGTCGAGCGCCACCTCGACGTCTGGCGCACGGCCCTGCGCTGACGCTGCGGCGGCGAGCGACATGTGCCGACACGACAATGACGATCATGCTCCGTTCGCCGTTGCTCGTCGTGATGTGCGTCGGCTACTTCCTCGTCCTGCTGGACGTCACCGTGGTCAACGTGGCGCTGCCCGCCATCGGCACGTCGCTCGACGCAGACCCGACCGGACTCCAGTGGGTGGTCGACGGCTACGCGCTCGCCCTCGCGGGGCTCCTCCTCGTCGGCGGCACGGTCGGTGACGTCCACGGCCACAAACGGGTGGTAATCACCGGACTAGCTGTATTCGGCCTGGCCTCACTCGCGTGCGGCCTCGTCCCCGGCGTCGGCTGGCTCGTCGGCGCCCGCTTCGCACAGGGTGCCGGTGCCGCACTGCTCCTCCCGGGCACCCTCGCGATCATCACCGACGCGTTCCCCGACCGCGCCGCACGAGCCCGAGCCATCGGCGTCTGGGCAAGCGTCGGCAGCGCGGCACTGCCGGCAGGCCCACTGCTCGGTGGACTACTCGTCGCAGTCGGATGGCGCACGGTCTTCTTCCTCAACGTCCCGATCGTGCTGGTCGCCGCGATCGTCACGGCACGCGTCGCCACCAACCGCGAACACACCGGCGCCCGGCGCGCCGACTGGCTCGGCGCCGTCCTGGCCACGGCCCTCCTCACCACCGTCACCTTCGCGGTCATCGAGCAGGCCTGGTGGCTGCTGGCCGTGTCGGCCGCGCTCCTTGCCGCGTTCGTCGCCGCAGAACGCGCGACCACCGATCCCATGCTCCCGCCGAGACTGTTCCGCAAACCCACGTTCTCGGTGGCCAACGCCGTGGCGGGCACGATGAACCTGTGCACCCTGGGCCTCCTCTTCCTGGTCACGCAGTACCTGCAGACCGTCCGGCACCTCTCGGCCCTCGCCGCCGGACTGTCGCTCCTCCCGCTGTTCCTCCCCCTCCCGCTCCTCGCCCCGGCCATCGGCCGCCTCACCGGCCGGATCGGCCCCCGCCGGCCCGTGGCCGCAGGTCTCGCGCTGGCCGCCGCGGGCTTCGCCCTACTGACCGCGATCGGCACGGACTCGTCCTACTGGGCGCTCCTGCCCACCCTGCTGCTCTGGGGCACCGGCCTCGGCCTGCTGACCCCGTCGGTGGTAGCCGCCGCGGTCGGCGCGGTCGAGGAACGCTCGGGCCTGGCGTCGGCGGTCAACAACACCGCACGACAGGCGGGCGGCGCGGTCGGGATCGCGGCCTTCGGCGCGCTCGCGGGCGACGCGTCGAACACCGGATCGTTCGTCTCGGGCATGCACGTCGCAGGGCTCGTCTCCGTCGCGTTGTTCCTGGTAGCGGCCCTGTCCACAGGCTTAATCAGGTCAGATTGACAAAAGATCGAACACGTGTTCGACTGTACCGCGTGCGATGGGACAGCCAGCGAGTCGAGCAGCAAACCGACCGTGAAGGCCAACAGGCGTTGCCCGGTCTACCCGGGTTGATGCGCAGTGTCCGCACCCCGGAGTTCGCCGGCACGGTGTTCCACGAGGTGCGGGCCAAGTCCGTGCTGAACCGGGTCCCCGGGCAGTCGCGGATGCCGTTCGAGTGGACGGTCAACCCGTACCGGGGCTGTAGTCACGGCTGCCGGTACTGCCTCGCGGGCGACACGCCGGTCCTCATGGCCGACGGGCGCACGAAACCGATCTCCGCACTGGCGGTGGGGGACCGCATCTACGGCACCGAGCGGGTCGAGAGCCGCCGCCGGTACGTCACCACCACGGTGCTGGCGCACTGGACCACGGTCAAACCGGCCTTCCGCCTGACGTTGCGGGACGGCACACAGCTCATCGCCAGCGGCGACCACCGCTTCCTCACCGACCGGGGCTGGCGGCACGTCGCGGGCGGCGCCTGCGCGGACGAGCGGCAGATCCTCGAACCCGGCGACCGGCTGGTGGGCACCGGCGGGTTCGCGACAGCGCCCAAGGGCGGCGTCGACTACCGGTGCGGCTACCTGGCCGGTATCGCCGCGGGGCACGGCGAGCCGGTCGATCCCCAGGTCCTCGCCAGGGCGAGGGAGTACCTCACCGGCGACGAGTCGATCAGCCTGCCGATCGAGTACCCGCATGTGCCGAGCGAGGAGTGGCACAAGGGGTTCCTGGCCGGTGTGTACGACGTCGACGGGGACTTCGCGCAGAGCAGGTTGCGCATCGGCCGCACCGGCCGGACCGCGGTGCCAGTCGTCGCGGAAGCCCTGCGCCGACTGGGTTTCGAGTACGTGCTGGAGGACGTGGGCAACCGCAGCGGGCTCTACCGGATGCGGGTCGCGGGCAGCCTCGGCGAGCACCTCCGGTTCCTGCACACCACCGACCCGGCGCACACGGGCACCGGCGAGCTGTCCGGCGTGATGCTGCGGTCCGGCATGCGGCTGTCCGTCTCCATGGTCGAGCCGCTCGACCTGGACCTCACGCTGTACGACATCACCA
This sequence comes from Actinophytocola oryzae, assembly GCF_004364325.1. Lineage (GTDB taxonomy): Bacteria > Actinomycetota > Actinomycetes > Mycobacteriales > Pseudonocardiaceae > Actinophytocola > Actinophytocola oryzae. The sequence continues at coordinate 379,829 of NZ_SOCP01000008.1, forward strand.
CCGGCACCGGCGACTTCATCGCCAACGGCGTGGTCAGCCACAACTGTTTCGCCCGCCGCACCCACGAGTACCTCGACATGGACGCGGGCAACGACTTCGACTCGCAGATCGTGGTCAAGGTCAACGCGCCCGAGGTGCTGGCCGGCCAGTTACGGGCGCCACGCTGGGACCGCCAACCCGTCGCGATGGGCACCAACACCGACCCCTACCAGCGGGCCGAGGGCCGCTACCGGCTCATGCCCGGCATCATCCGCGCGCTCGCCGACAGCGGGACGCCGTTCAGTATCCTCACGAAGGGCACCGTCCTGTCGCGGGACCTGCCGCTGCTGTCCGAGGTCAGCAGGGATGTGCCGGTGGGGATCGGCGTGTCGATCGCACTGGTGGACCGGGAGCTGCAGCGCAACCTGGAACCCGGCACGGCGAGCCCGCAGGCCCGGTTGGAGCTGGTTCGCAGGGCGGTCGAGGCCGGCCTGCCGTGCGGGGTGTTCGTGGCGCCGGTCCTGCCGCACCTCACCGACTCGGTCGAGCAGCTCGACGCGCTGCTCGCGGCGATCACGGACACGGGTGCGTCCGGCGTGACAGTGCTGCCGCTGCACCTGCGCCCCGGCGCGCGGGAGTGGTTCATGGCCTGGCTCGCGCGTGAGCACCCGAACCTGGTGCCTGCCTACCAGCGGATCTACGCCAGGGGCAGCAACGCGGACGCGCGGTACCGACGATGGCTCGGCGCCCGCGTCGGCCCGCTCTTACGCAGGCACGGCCTCGACCGGAAGGCGGACCGCGCCGCCGACCCCGCGGAACCGGGCTGGCCGGAAGGCAGCCTGACCGAGGGCACCCGGCAGGACCAACCCGTACAGCAGGAGCAGCTCACCCTGCTCTGACGAACGGTGCGCGAGGGCCGGCGCCTGCCCTCGCGCACCGTCAGGTCACGCCGCCGTGCACCACCTCGGGGCGGGTCATGTCGCCGCGAGGCTCACGCGTCGCTGCTGCTCGTCGATCTGGACGACGCGCACGGCGATGGTCGCGCCGACCTCCGGCTCGACGAGCATCGCCGAGGCCGGCAGCAGGCCGGGGATGCCGGGGCCGACGGTCACGAGCGCGCCGAAGGGCACCAACTGCGTGATGGTGGCTTCGAAGGACCGCTCACGGATGTCGGCGACGAACGCCTGCCACATGTCGCTGGACACCAGGGGTTGGGACACACAAACACCTCCTTCCGCTGTCCCGTAGGGCGAATCGGGATACGAAGGAGGTGTTCGGCGGGCCTCTGGCCCGCCTGAGGTTCACGAAGTGGCCGGGAGGCCTCTCCGTGCGCGGCCAAAGGCCGACCCGGCAGTCACGCCGAGAAGATTAGCAGGCTGCGGCGGGGTTCAGGCGCGTTCGCGTGGCCAGTCCCACCGCACGCAGAACGTGCCAGGGCCGAAGTCGAGTGCCACGGCGTGGGCCTGCCCGTTGGGTGTGACCTCGACCTTGCGCCGCGTCGTGGTCTGCTCCTCCGGGTTGACCGTGTACAGCTCGCAGTACGCGGGCAGCGCGTCCGGGTCGAACTGCAGCTCCAGCACGAACTCACGCACCGGCGTGGTGAAGCGGCGGCAGTAGCTGTCGTCGCCACGCGAGTAGGGCGGCCCGGGGAAGTTGAGTGCGTAGTCGACGATCGCGGTCTCCCCGCGGACCAGCGGCGTGTCGAGGATGATCTCCGCGACGATGATGCCCGCGTCCTCGTCCCTGGCGACCCGGCCGATCTTGCATGACTGCTGCGAGTCGACCTCGGGGAACGGCCTGCCCGGCCGCTCGAGGTCGTAGACCATGACTGTCCGGTCCATGCCGTCCCGCTCGGCGCGCAGCACCTGCCGCACGGCGATCCGCCGCTCACCGCGGTCGGTCGCGATGTCCATGCGGTCGTGCTGCGAGAGCTTCGTCAGTGCCGTCTCGGTGGTGAAGTCGATCTGCTTGAGCAGCTTCGACACCGGCTCGCTCGCCGGGAACAGCGACGGGATCGGCACCCGCGACGACTCGCGCTGCACCCGGCCACGGGGGCGGGGCGGCCCGAGTAACGCGATCAGCGACCCCGGGGCGACCCCGAGCACCGACTCCAGATGACCAAGGGCGGCAAGGGACTCCGCTCGTTCGGGCCTTCGCCTGCCGGACTGCCAGTAGCTCAGTGCGGTGACGCTGACCGAGACGCCCCGTGCCCGTAACCGGTACTGGATCCGGTCCAGGCTCAGGCCGCTGGCCTGGATCGCCGTGCGCAGCGCGGTGGGAAACGCGTCCGCGGCGAGGTTGTCGACGGGGTGTGGCAGCGTGCGTCGCACGTCGCCGGCTCGATGCAGCTCCCGAACTGGTTCGCGCGTCGCGCCGCCACCCATCGTGGTCTCCTCGCGTTCTCCCCAGCCGTGCTTTACCTACCATCAGGTAACCAACACCCTACGACGTAACGTCCTGCCTAGGTAGCCATGACGTTAAATCCGACAGCCGGAGCGAGGCCTCGTCCTCGTGACGTATCGGTGCGCAGGGATATCGTAGCGCCGTAAACCTGCTGGACGGAACGGTGCGGCCGTTGGCTAGCCTCTTCACCAACATCCGTCTACAGGAAGAGCACATCGTGATCCGCACGCACGAGGCCGGGACGCTTCGCGCCGCACTAGCCGGAGAGACTGTCACGCTGAGCGGCTGGGTGGCCCGCAGGCGGGATCACGGTGGGGTCATCTTCGTCGATCTCCGTGACGCGTCGGGCGTCGTGCAGGTCGTGTTCCGCGAGGGCGAGATGGCCGAGCGCGCCCACGGGCTGCGCGCCGAGTACTGCGTCAAGGTCACCGGCGAGGTCGCCAGGCGCCCCGAGGGCAACGAGAACCCCGACATCGCGACCGGCGAGGTCGAGGTGCTGGTCACCGACCTCGACGTGCTGAGCGAGGCCGCGCCGCTGCCGTTCCAGCTCGACGAGCACCTGACCGTCGGCGAGGACGTCCGCCTGCACCACCGCTACCTCGACCTGCGCCGCTCGGGTCCCGCCCGCGCCATGCGCATGCGCAGCGAGGCCAACCGCATCGCGCGCGACATCCTCCACCAGGAGAACTTCGTCGAGGTCGAGACGCCGACGCTGACCCGCTCCACGCCGGAGGGCGCCCGCGACTTCCTCGTGCCCGCGCGCCTGCAGCCCGGCTCCTGGTACGCGCTGCCGCAGTCGCCGCAGCTGTTCAAGCAGCTCCTGATGGTCGGCGGCCTCGAGCGGTACTACCAGATCGCCCGCTGCTACCGGGACGAGGACTTCCGCGCCGACCGCCAGCCCGAGTTCACCCAGCTCGACATCGAGATGAGCTTCGTCGAGCAGGACGACGTGATCGCGCTCGGCGAGCGGGTCGTCGCCGCGCTCTGGAGCGGCCTGATCGGCCACGAGATCCCGCTCCCCATCCCGAGGATGACCTACGTCGACGCGATGGCCCGCTACGGCACGGACAAGCCCGACCTGCGGTTCGGCCTCGAGCTGACCGAGCTGACCGACTACTTCAAGGACACGCCCTTCCGCGTGTTCAAGGCCCCCTACGTCGGCGCGGTCGTCATGCCGGGCGGCGCGGACCAGCCCCGCCGCCAGCTCGACGCGTGGCAGGAATGGGCCAAGCAGCGTGGCGCGAAGGGTCTCGCGTACGTCCTCGTCGGCGCGGACGGCACGCTCGGCGGCCCGGTCGCCAAGAACCTGTCCGAGGCCGAGCGCGAGGGCCTGGCGAAGGCCACCGGCGCGAACCCGGGCGACTGCGTCTTCTTCGCCGCGAACAACCCTGGCGAGGCACGTGGTCTGCTCGGCGCGGCCCGCGTGGAGATCGGCCGCAGGCTCGGCCTGATCGACGAGTCGGCCTGGTCGTTCGTGTGGGTCGTCGACGCGCCCCTGTTCGAGGAGGCCGAGGCCGCCCGCAGCGCCGGTGACGTCGCCGTCGGCGCGGGCCGCTGGACGGCCGTGCACCACGCCTTCACCTCGCCGAACCCGGACTGGATCGACCGGTTCGAGGAGAACCCGGGCGAGGCGCTGGCCTACGCCTACGACCTCGTTTGCAACGGCAACGAGATCGGCGGCGGCTCCATTCGTATCCACCAGGTCGACGTGCAGAAGCGTGTCTTCGAGGTCATGGGCATCTCCGAGCAGGACGCCGAGGAGAAGTTCGGCTTCCTGCTCGAGGCGTTCAAGTTCGGCCCGCCCCCGCACGGCGGCATCGCGTTCGGCTGGGACCGCATCGTCATGCTCCTGGCGGGCGAGGCCTCCCTGCGGGACGTCATCGCGTTCCCGAAGACCGGCGGCGGCTTCGACCCGCTGACCAGCGCACCCGCGCCGATCACGCCCGAGCAGCGCCGGGAGGCGGGTGTCGACGCGAAGCCACAACCCAAGGCGTGAACGGCCGCCGGCGTCTGGACTGACGAGCACGGAGGCCCTGCGAGGAACGAGCCCGGGGCCTCCGCGCGCAGGAGGGAAGACGCCGGGTACAAGGCCGCGAACCGCCGACCGGAGGAAGGCAAGCCAACACGGTGCTGCACCTGAGGGCGATCTGCCCGCCGGAACACACAGAGGCGGCGCTCCGGGCACTGCGTGAGCACCCCGGCGCCGCACACGTGGTGCTCCTGCGGGGTGTCGCGCTGGTACCCGAGGGCGACCTGATCGAGGCCGACATCGCCCGCGAGGCCACCGACGAGGTCGTCGCCGCGCTCTGCGGGCTCGGCATCGACCACTCCGGCGGGATCACGCTGGAGCAGATCGACACCGCGCTCTCCGACGCGGCGGACGAGGCCGAGGTGCGGGCACCGGGTGACGGCGCCGACGCCGTGGTGTGGGAGGAGCTGCTCGCCCGCACCGGTGACGAGTCGCGGCTCAACGGCACCTTCCTGGCGTTCCTGGCGATCGCGTGCCTGCTCGCGGCCGTCGGCGTCATCACGGACTCGCCGGTCACGATCGTGGGCGCGATGGTCGTCGGCCCGGAGTTCGGCCCGCTCGCCGCGATCGCCGTCGGGCTGGTCCGGCGCCGCTGGGACCTCGCACGCAGGGCCGCGGTCGCGCTCGCGATCGGGTTCCCCCTCGCCATGCTGATCACCGCGGGTGGCACCGCGCTCGGCAACGCGGCCGGGCTGTTCGACGCCAGTGTGATCGCGGGTGGCGGCCACCAGGTCGACTTCGTCTACGAGGTCGGGCCATGGTCACTGATCGTGGCGTTGCTCGCGGGTGCGGCAGGCATGTTGTCGATGACCTCGGCGAAGTCCGCGGCCCTGGTCGGCGTGTTCATCTCGGTCACCACCGTGCCCGCCGCGGGCTATGCGAGCGTCGCGGCCATCCTCGGGGACTGGAGCCGCGTGGTCGGGTCGATCGGGCAGCTCGTGGTCAACCTGGTCGGGATCGTGGTCGCGGCGGCGGCCGTGTTGCTCATCCGTCGCGTAACGTGGACGACCGAGGACGCGGGGCGTCCCCTGCCCGAAGGCTGAAAACGCATCGAAACGGTCCCGACACGAACCTGTTCTCGTTACTTGTCCCGAAATGTGTGGCTACTTGATCGATGGACATGACTACGGTCGGTGGTAAGAGCGGGAGTAGGGTCTGAGGAGATGAGTGTGGAAACCGCCGCCGACCCACCGACACTCGGTGGTGACGCGGATCCCGAGGTACTCGCAACCGTGGTCGCGGCGGAGGCAGTGCTCGGGCGCAGGTTCGGTGCCAGGATCAGGCTCAACGAAGCCGAGGACCTCGGCGGCTCCGCGCGGTCGTGCGTGGTGCGTGTCAGGGTCGCCGCCAGCCCGTTCTCGCTGCCGAGGACCCTGGTGCTGAAGCGGTACCTCCAGCCACTCGACGAGCACTGCGACAGTTTCGCCCGCGAGGCCGCCAGCTACCAGCTGTTCACTGCACTCGCCTCCGAGGACCGCATGTGCCCGGAGCTGTTCGCGCACGATCCCGGCAGCCGCCTGGTCGTGCTGGAGGACCTCGGACACGCCCCCACGCTGGCGGACAAGCTGCTCGGCGGCGACGCGCGAGCCGCGGAGCGGGCCTTGCTGTCGTACTCGCGGTCGCTGGGCAGGCTGCACGCCACCACAGCGGGCAGGGAGGCCGACTTCGACGCGCTGCAGCGCAGGCTCACCGTGCCCGACTTCAAGGACCCGCTGGCGATCGACGGCGCCAAGGCGATGACCGACCTGCCCGCTCTGCTGGAGACCGAGCTGGGCGTCCTCACGTCCGCGGCGGTGCTGGAGTGCGCGGAGCGGAGCAGGAAGCTTCTCGAGACCGGCCACCACCGGGCGTTCAGCCCGTCCGACTCGTGCCCGGACAACAACCTGATCACCAACCGCGGCGTGCGGTTCCTCGACCTCGAGGGCGGCTGTGTCCGCAACGCGATCTTCGACGCGGCGTACCTGCGGGTGCCGTTCCCGTCGTGCTGGTGCCCGTTCGGCCTGCCCAACGGCATGACCGACGCGATGCTCGCCGGCTGGCGGGCCGAGGTCAGGGACGTGTGGCCGGACCTGGACGACGACGGCGTGCTGCTGCCGGCACTGCTGGACGCGCAGCTGTTCTGGGTGTGGCTGACCACCTGGCAGTTCTTCAGCAGGCCGGAGGCGGCGCAGACGCACTCGTCACTGCTGTCGGACACACCGCCGGAGACCCACGTGCTGACCGACCGGTGGCGCCGCCTGGCCAACGACGCGCTCCTGGCAGGCGCCGAGGCGGTGGCGGAGCACGCCGCCGCGGTGGGCGACCGCCTGCGCGTCCGCTGGTTCGACGACGACCCGGTGCTCGCCCTGTACCCCGCATTCCGGCGCTGACCTGCAGTTATCCACAATTGTCGGTGCCCCCGCCTACCGTATCGCCCATGGGATTCTCCGAGCGATACATGCGGCCGGGCGGCGTCGTGCCGGTGGGGGACTGGCGCGTCAAGCAGTACCTGGTGACGGTCACCAGGACCGTGCTGGACGGTGCCGTCGTCGAGGCCGCGCAGGCACACCTGCCGAAGCTGCTGCCCTCCGCCGCGGCGACGGACTGGACACCACGAGTGGCGTTCTCCGTGCTGCACAGGGGACTGGACGCGATCTGGCTCAACTTGTACGCGTGGGTGTACGGCGAGATCCTCCATTGCCGCGCGGCCAACGCACCCCAGACCGGCGAACCAGTCTTCACGCCCCTCACCGAGCCACTCATCGGCTGTGTGTGGGAGCTACCGGCCCTGGTGCACGAGCGGTCGGCATGGGTGCGGCACGGCTTACAACCGCAGTCCCCGGCCGTGGACGCCTACCTGGCGGACTTCTTACCCGAGGGCCCCGCCGGCAGGCCGTGACCTCGGGCTGAACACGGCGAGGGCCTCGGCGTCGGACACGGGTTCGCGGAGGATGTACCGCGTCCACTCCGCGATGTCCGGGTAGTCGCACTCGGCCTCGATCGCGTCGGCGGCAGACGCGCGGTCGAACAGTGTGCGGCGAAGCTGGATCGCGGGCCCGTCCGCGCCACCGAGCAGAGCCCAGTGCGCGCCGGTCGTGCCGTAGGGCATCCCGACGCTGCCCGGGTTCACGATCGTCCGCCGGTCGGCGAGCCGGAGGAAGGGCATGTGGGTGTGCCCGCACACGACGGTGTCCGGCGCACCGTCGAGCACCTCGGCCCATCGCTCGAGCGGACTGTCGACGAGGACGAACTCCTCGTCATCGCGCGGGGTGGCGTGGCAGAAGAGCACCTCGCCGAGCCCGCGGACGTCCAGCGTCACCGACTTCGGCAACCGGTCGAGCAACTCGACGTGGTCAGACCGCAACGCGGTCCCGGCCCAGGCCGAGATCGGCTCGGCCACCGGCTCACCACGAGCGGCGGCGACGAGCTCACGCTCACAGTTGCCGCCAACCCAGAAGACCCGGTCACCAAGCGAAAGGAGGAGGTCAAGCGTCCGCACGGGCTGCGGCCCTGCCGCGATGTCCCCGGTGAGCACGATCAGCTCGGCGGCCAGGACATCCGGCTCGGCGAGCACCGCGGTGAGCGCGGGCAGCACACCGTGCACATCGGAGAGAACAGCGACACGGTCGATCACCACATCAGCATCGTCAGGCGTTCCCCTGGTCCGCCAGCGCGTTCGCCACGAGCGCAGCGCGTTCTGCGGCCCGTGCCCACCACCCGTAGGTTGTGAGGACGATGAAGGGAGACACCATGGCAGACAAGGAGTTGTCGAGCGCCCGACCCACAACTTCATCAGTCGTGGCGGCCTACGACTGGGGTGCGCTGGGCCACGTGGTGGACGTGGGCGGCGGAGACGGCATGCTGCTCATTGCGCTGCTGAACGAGTACCAGACCCTGCGCGGCACGGTGGTTGACCTGCCGGACACGGCGGAGACCGCCAGAAAGATGCTGGACGCGGCGGGCCTGGCAAACCGGGGCGACGTGGTGGCCGGCGACTTCTTCGGCGCGCTCCCGACAGGCGCCGAGGGCTACCTCCTGTGCTCGGTACTGCACCAGTGGCAGGACGAGGACGCGAGAACCATCCTCCGCAACTGCGCCAAAGCCGCTGGCGAGGACGGCGCCCTCTTCGTGATCGAGACGATCCCGCAAGCAGACCACGCAACCGCCCCGCCGCGAACCACCACGCCCGACCCGGCTCCGAACCCGGCAACAGCCGCGACAGCCGACGAGACGACCGCCCCAGCGGCAGACCCGGCAACAGACGAGCCGACCGACCCGACGCCAGACGGCACGACCACCGGTGCGGCCTCGTCCCCGAACCCCGGCGGACACGCCCGCGACCTCACCGAGCTGACCCTGCTGGCGGAGAGCGCCGAGCTGACAGTGGCGGCCGTACACACGGCAGGCACGGTGGCGATCCTCGAGCTGGCGGTGCCGTAGGGCAGCACCCGGCCGCCTCGCGAACTGCGGCTGCGCGATGTCGCCTCGCCCGTAGACAGCTCCGCTGGTACCGCCGCACAGGGGAGACCGGACGGGTCCGCGCCGCCCCAGATCCGGGAGGCCTCAGGACCTCTCGGTGAAGCGCACGCCGTCGGGAGCCAGGTCACGCAGTTCGCGAAGGACCCGGTCAAGGACGGGTGCGCCCTGCTCGGCAACCGCGAGCGGCGAGCCGAACACCCGAGTCAACCGACGCGCACGACTGGCCAACCGCGAGTCGGCGACGAGTTCCGCCGCGGCCTCGTCCGTCAGGTCGAACGACAGATACCGAGCGGTGGCCTTACGCCGCCCATGCCACAGGTGAAGCGTCACGACGGTCACCTCAGCCCAGTCGAGCCGAACCGCCTGCGGCGACAGGAACCCACCCGCGCGCACCCATACGTGGTCACTGTCAGCGGCGAGCAGGGGCCCGAACCCGGCCTGGGCCCGCACCAGCAAAACCTCCAGAACCACCCCCGCGAGACACAGCAAACCAACGACGACCCACACCACCGACCCGGTGATACCGACCCCGATCCCGGCCAGCACGGTAGTGATCAGGAAGACACCGACCGTGGGCGCGTGCTCACGCACCACATGACCGGCACGCACCGGCAGAACGAGCTTGGTGTCGACGGGAAGGCGGACCGTTCGCTGCACGTCAGCGAGGGTAAACCCCAGAGCTACGATGACCACCGGGACACCAGAGGAGGACCGATGCCAGACCAAACGTACGAGCGCTACGTCGCGATCGGCGACAGCCAGACGGAGGGCGTCGGCGACGGCGACGACCTGACGGGACACCGCGGCTTCGCCGACCGACTGGCCGCGCGTCTGGCCGACCTGAACCCGGGGCTGCGCTACGCCAACCTGGCCGTCCGAGGCAAGCTGGCGGGCGAGATCCACGCCGAGCAACTGGCTCCTGCACTGGACCTACGCCCCGACCTGGCAACGGTGGTGGCGGGCCTGAACGACGTCCTGCGCCCGAGGTTCGACCTGAACGCGGTGAGCGGCCACATAGAAGCGATGTTCGCATCCCTGACGAAGGCGGGCGCGACGGTGGGCACGGTCACGTTCCCCAACGTCGCGAAGATCGCCCCACTGGCCCGCCCACTGCTGCCCCGCGTACTGGCACTGAACGCCCGAATCCGCGAAACAGCAGCCCGCCACGGCGTCCGCGTGGTGGAAGCCTTCGAGGTAGAGGTAGTCACCGACGCCCGAATCTGGTCCCCGGACCGCCTCCACGCCAGCCCGATCGGCCACCAACGCATCGCCGACTCGATGGCCCACGCCCTGGCCCTCCCCGGCGCCGACGACTCGTGGACCCACCCCTTCCCAGCCCTCCCACCGCAGGCCCGCATAGAGGTCATCCGCGCAGAACTCCGCTGGCTGAGCGGTTTCCTGGGCCCCTGGCTCGGCCGCCGCCTCCGAGGCGTGTCATCCGGCACCGGCCGCACAGCCAAACGCCCAGAACTGACCCCCTTCCTCCTGGAAGGCTGACACAACCGACACACCGATCGCCCCAAACCGGCGAATCGGACGAACTATCCACCGCACGTGTACCAGCGGACACAACGGCCCATCTACGCAGGTCAACGTCGTGGCATTGGGCCAGTCAGAACGTTCAAGCCAGCCCTGATCATCCCGTCTGCGAATAGGGTGAGACGGGCCGCGAAGCGGGTATCAATGCTTACGACCACCCAGGACTGATCCGCGATGCGCGGATGTCGTGCAGGCATCGGCCAACTCGCGGGCGTGAAGGAGAAGAAGGCCGGCTGGCATTTCATCACAGTTTCTCGGTACGAAAGTTCTCCTCGGCATTCACAACAGACCCTCTGCGAAGAGCAGCAGCGCTGGGTGAGTACCCGGACATGGTGCTCGGGGCCACGACCGTTAGCGACTGCCATGGTAGGCCTTACGAAGGTCGGTGAGACGCCTGCCGTCGGGGAGAGACCAGAAGTACCAGCCATTCGTCGCGCCCTTGCGGACGTGATGCCCTGCCGCCGATGGCGAGTTGAAGACCCGACCATCGAGGGCGAGGTCGCCGTTCTCGAGGACAGTGGCTTCGCGGTCAGCCCAATTGCCTGGGCGGCTTCTGAGGACCGTGCCTGGGGCGAGGAGACCGGCGGCGATGAGTTGTTTGAGCGGGACGGTAATGGCGGATTCGCTTGTGGCGTCTTTGACTTGGCCGACATGACCGTCCGGAACCGGCCAGGTCGCGAGCAGCGCGTTGACCAGAGTGGTGGTGCGCTGGTCAATCAGCGTCTCGTCCAGCCTTCACTGGAGATGTCGTCAATTCGCCGGTTCATGAGGAAGACGTCATGCTCGCGAAGCTTGGCGCGTTTTCCCCCGCTGCCGGCCCAGGGACCGTTGGATACGGAGGAGTTGAGCGAGCGGGTGAGCAGGGTCAGATTGCCGAGGCGATGGATGTGTTCTCCGCGCTCGATCTCGGCGGCGAGGTCAGCTACAGGCCAGTGGGTCTCCCACTTCTGCGGCATCAGGTGCTCGATGGGGTAGCCGACTCGAGCGATCCGTCCGCCCGCCAGGGGTGTAGGTCCGGTGTAACCTCTGAGATGGTCTTCCGCTGCTTCGAGGAAGATTCGAAGACGACCGCGTTTGTAACGCTTGTACGCCGCCTCCACCTTGAGGGCCTTCTCGACTTCCACGTCACCCGGCCAGTACGTACTGGCCGCGTCCAGTCGGGACAGATAGGTCTCGATCCGTGTGGCCAGTTCATCTTGTGGCGTAGCCCGATGGGTATTGATGAGGTCGGCGACGATGCGGCCGAGGTCGGAGGTCGTCAGGCGCAGAAGAGCTCGCCGAATAATCCAACTTTCGGTTGCGCCGACCACCCGGTCGATGACCTTGGGATCACACTTTGTGCCTGGTTCATGGAGCCAGAGCAAGATCGGCTTGAGCAGCTCGAGATCGATCGCCTGGAGGCGGTAGACCGACAGTTCCACTCGGCTCAGGTCGGCATGAGTATCGGCGGCTCGCTCGGTCCACCGTTGATAGGAAGCCGCCTGCTGTTTGATGATCGGCAGCAGCTCGGCCATAGGGACACCGGCGTCGTGCTCGACGAAGTGCTTGAACCGGGTGAACGTCTGCTTGGGGCTGATCTCCTCGCCGCTCCGTGACACGAGCCACTGGTTGAGGAACAGCGAGCTCCGGCTGACGAAGTACCGGCCAACACTGATCTCCTTCTCCCAGAAAGTGGAGTCGAACGGCCAGTCCTCCACATACGCCTGGCGGACGTCGACACCCTCGACAGCGAGTCTCTGGAACACGAAATTCTTGATCAGGTCCGCGGCGGTCAGCGCCGTGCCTCGAGCGTTGAGCGTCTCGAAGATCTCCTGGGAATTCTCCTCAGCCCGAAGATCGATGACCACCAACTGCAGCGCGCGCGTGATGACGGTCGTGAGCACCTCCGCGCGCGTCGCGAACTCTGGCGGACTGTCGTCACCCAGCCACCGCTCGACCTGTACACCGAAGAAGCGGTGGCCTCGAGCGAGCAGGCTGTCGGCGTGCTTGAGTCCCGCATAGTCGATCGGCGGGTCGGCCCGCATGACCTCGTCGTAGCTGGCGCGGTCGCGGTTGGTGTGCCGCAGTTTCAGCATTTCGTCGTCGACTTGGACGTAGTGGGCAGGATTGTGTGTCAGCTCTTCCAGTCGACGGGCGAGATTGTCCTGGCCTCGCGCCTCCAGTACCGCAGCGGTCGCGTCCATCAGAAGTTGCAGGGTCGTCAACCGTTGCTGGCCGTCGATGACAAACCGGGGCTGAAAGGTGCCGGTTTGGTTGTCCTGCGCTTGGAGTACCACCGCACCCAGGAAGTGGGTAGCCATACTGGTGAGATTGTCGAGACGCAACTCGGCCATGCGGCGCACGTCTTGCCACAACGGCACCCACTGGTCTTCCTCGTTCCACACGTATGGACGCTGGAACAGCGGAACCACCAAATGCTGTGGCAAGCTGAAAATCTCCAACGGAGTACGTACAACGGTCTCCACAAACCCTCCTTCGACCGGTACAGATTACTCACGCCGTATTTGCGATGGCCGCGACGGCCCATTGGGCCGGACGACAGCATTTACCGAGGTTGGTATCGGAGAACCGTGCGCCGACAACTCGTGACGCCATCGGCGGTTCATCCATCGGAAACAAGATCCATGGGAGCCGTCGACGCCGTGCGAGTATCCAGGGATCTCCGGTCGTCAGCAGGTCGGTGTGGGTGCTCCAGTGATCGGGAAGGACACATCGTTGCCCAAGCTGGAATGCAGGCACGGTGCCGTCGTCAGGCGTGGTCGTCGAGCAGTTCCTGTGCCGCCGCCTGGCCGCTGTGCTCCGCCCAACCAGCCGGTGTCGAGCCGTACAGGTCATCCGTGACCGTGGGATTGGCGCCGGCAGCCAGCAACACCTCGATCACCTCGACGTGCCCGCCCTCCGCCGCGTGGTGCAGCGCAGTCGTCCCCACCCCGTGTCCCGGCCCACCGAACGTCCCCCGCACGTCGACACCGGCCCCCAACTCCAGCAACCTCCGCACCGCACGAACCCGCCCCCGCGCCGCCGCCCACACCAACGCAGTCCCCTGATACACGTTCGCGTCCAACTCCGCACCCCGCGCGGCGAGCCACGACAACGCCTCCACCGCATCCGACCGGGCCGCCCAGCTCACCGCCTCGTCCCGGACCTCGGCCACCGACGACCCCGGCTGCCACGACGGAAACCCACTGTGCGGCCGGTAAAACCCACGATGCGCCCCAGCGGAAGGCCGCCCCCACAACGACTCCAGCAACACCACATCGTCCAGACCCGCCGCTGTCCGCAGGTTCCGGGGCGTCACCTCGACATCAGCCAGCACCCGAGCCACCTCGACGTTGCCCCAGAACAACGCCGCCGCCAGGGGAGTCCCACCATCACCGCGCGCCGACACGTCGACGGGCGCACCCGCCTCGACCAGCACCCGCGCCATGGCAGGCAGGTTCGCGTACCCGGCCTGGTGCAACGCCGTCCACCCGTGCACGTTCCCCCGCCGCACGTCCGCCCCACGCGCCACCAGCAACGACACCAACCGCTCGTCGTGTGTCGACGCCGCGAGGCCGAGCAGGTCGTTGCCGTTCGTGCCGACCTCGTCCACCAGCGACGGGCGCTCGTCCAGCAGGGCACTCAGCCCGGGGAGATCCCGAGCCTCGACGAGCCGGTACGCGTCGGCGAACGGTCCTCGCCCGGCCTCGGCCAGCAGCTCTGTCCACGACGTGAACCCATGACTCCGAGCCACGACCTCCCGAGCACCGTCCGCCGACGGGGCGACCGCCCAACGGGTGAACTCGGCGACCGCAGTGGCAGTGCCGTCCGTGGCGGAGGCCAGGAGGCCGGTGGCGCGCCCCTCGTAGTACGAGGGCTCTGTGCGAAAGGTCTGCCAGCTCATCGACACCGATCGTAAGCACTGTCGGTGCCGACGGGTAGCGTCACTACCGTGGATGATGGGCTCGACCTCGAACTGTTCGACAGCCCCCCGAAGGAGCGGCACCACCCCGGCGCGAAGGAGCGGGTGAGCGCGAACGCGCCGCTCGCCGTCCGCATGCGTCCGGCCACCCTCGACGAGGTGGTCGGCCAGGACCACCTGCTCGGACCCGGCGCCCCGCTCCGGCGGCTCGTCGAAGGCGCGGCACCTGCGTCACTGCTGCTCTACGGACCTCCTGGCACCGGCAAGACCACTCTCGCCATGCTGGTCTCCAGCGCGATCGGCAGGCGGTTCGTCGCGCTCTCGGCGCTGTCCGCCGGCGTCAAGGAGGTCCGGGGGGTCATCGAGGACGCCCGCCGCCGCCTCACCCACTCGGGCGAGTCCACGGTCCTGTTCATCGACGAGGTCCACCGCTTCTCCCGCACCCAGCAGGACGCCCTGCTCGGCGCCGTCGAGGACCGGATCGTCCTGCTGGTCGCGGCCACCACCGAGAACCCGTACTTCTCGGTCGTCTCCCCGCTGCTCTCCAGGTCACTCGTCCTGCAGCTGCGTTCACTCACCGACGACGACGTCCGCGCCCTGGTCAACCGCGCCATCACCGACGAGCGCGGCCTGAACGGCACCGTCACCCTCGAGAAGGACGCCGAGGACCACGTCGTCCGGCTCGCGGGCGGCGACGCCCGCCGCGCACTGACCGCCCTCGAGGCGGCGGCCGACTCGGCGGTCGCGGCCAACGACGGCACGATCGACCTGGCGACGGTCGAGGCCACCGTAGACAAGGCCGCGGTCCGCTACGACCGCCAGGGCGACCAGCACTACGACGTCATCAGCGCGTTCATCAAGTCCATCCGCGGCTCCGACGTCGACGCGTCACTCCACTACCTCGCCCGCATGATCGAGGCAGGCGAGGACCCCCGGTTCATCGCCCGCCGCCTGGTCATCCACGCCAGCGAGGACGTCGGCATGGCCGACCCGACCGCCCTGCAGACCGCGACCGCCGCCGCCCAGGCCGTCCAGCTGATCGGCCTGCCCGAGTGCGCGCTCAACCTCGCCCACGCCACGGTCCACCTCGCGACGGCCCCCAAGTCCAACGCCGTCACCACCGCGATCGGCGCCGCCATGGCCGACGTCCGGGCCGGCGCGATCGGCCCGGTGCCCACCCACCTGCGTGACGGCCACTACGCGGGCGCCAAGAAGCTCGGCAACGCCACCGGCTACCGCTACCCCCACGACGTCCCGGAGGGCGTCCTGGAGCAGCAGTACCCGCCGGACGAGTTGGTGGGCAAGGACTACTACAACCCGACCCAGCGGGGCGCCGAGCGTGCCCTGTCCGAACGGGTGCCGAAGCTGCGCAGGGCGATCAGGGGCAACAGGTGAAGCTCGGATTCCGGTTCACCGACGACGGCATCCGGACCAGGCACGCACCCACCCGAGGAGCACCGACCGCCTGGTCACGCTCGCCGTGGTCGCGGGCGCCAGCGAACGCCTCCTATCTCTGCACGTCGGTCCTGCTCGCGGCCCAGCACGAGCCGGTCGTCGCCGGCCAAACCCGTCGCCACTCTCGACACCTTCTCCGGCGGCCCCAGGGGCCGTCCGGGTGGTCACGGTGTTGATCCCTTTGGCGCCGTTCGGACGCGTGGACCCGGCCCGGTCGGCAAGCCGGTGACGTCGGGGCAACTGCCCTGAGCCGAACGGGCCGCCGCGTGGCGTGCGCGGTAATCTGACCCGCGAATTCCAACCCCCGAAAACCATGGAGGGCACGTGTCGCCCTGGGAGATCGCGCTCCTGATCGTTGCAGGCGCGTTCGTGCTGCTCGTGCTGCTGCTGGCGATCCCGTTGCTCAAGCTCGGGCGCACGCTCGACGAGGCGACCGTCGCGCTCCGCAAGGCGCACACCAACACCGACCCGATCTTCAGCGAGGCCAACACCACGCTCACGCGGGTGAACACCCAGCTGGAGCGGGTCGACGGCATCACGGCCAACACCCAGGCGGTGACCGGCAACGTCTCGGCCCTGACCTCGGTGTTCACCGCCACGCTCGGCGGCCCGCTCGTCAAGGCCGCTGCCTTCTCCTACGGCGTCAACAAGGCGCTCAAGGCCCGTCGCAAGGCCAAGGCGGAGGCCGAGGGCAAGCACGCCCGGCGCGGCCGACGTGCCGGAGCCAAGTCATGAGGCGCATTTTTTGGCTTGGGGTCGGCGTGGCCGCTGGCGTAGCGTTGTCACGGAAAGCCAGGCAGACGGCTCATCAGGCCACCCCCGCGGGCATCGCGGGTAACCTGGGTGACGCGATCAGTGAGCTCGCGGGTGCGATCGGCTCGTTCGGTGCCGACGTCCGCGCGGGCATGGAGGAACGGGAAGACGAGTTGTCCGAGGTTGTGGAGCAGCGGTCCGGGGTCAGCCCCGTGGCGCGGCGTGCCCTCGGCGCCAGTGACGAGGGCCGTGGCCGGCGTGCGAGCCGGCCCGCCGACGCGCGAGCTCGCAGGGCGGGCAGCTGAGCAGCGTCCGTGGCGCCGCCCTGTCCGCCGTGCCGGACCCTCGCACCTTCTCGACACCAAGGACCCGACCGTGCAGACACACGAGATCTCCAAGCGATTCACCGACCACTTCACCAGCAACGGGCACACGCCGGTGCCCAGTGCCTCACTGATCCTCGACGACCCGAACCTGCTGTTCGTCAACGCGGGAATGGTGCAGTTCAAGCCGTTCTTCCTCGGTGAGGAGCCGCCGCCGTACCCGCGCGCGACCAGCGTGCAGAAGTGCGTGCGCACCGGCGACATCGACGAGGTCGGCAAGACCACCCGTCACAACACGTTCTTCCAGATGGCGGGCAACTTCTCCTTCGGCGACTACTTCAAGGAAGGTGCGATCGAGCACGCCTGGAAGCTGGTCACGTCGAGCCAGTCCGAGGGCGGCTACGGCTTCGACCCGGAGCGCATCTGGGTGACGGTCTACAAGACCGACGACGAGGCGATCGAGCTGTGGCGCAAGGTCGCGGGCCTGCCCGACGAGCGCATCCAGCGGCGCGGCGGCAAGGACAACTACTGGGACATGGGCGTGCCCGGCCCTGGCGGCCCCTGCTCGGAGATCTACTTCGACCGGGGCCCGTCCTTCGGCCGTGAGGGCGGCCCCGAGGCCGACGAGGACCGCTACCTCGAGATCTGGAACCTCGTCTTCATGCAGGACGAGCGCGGTGAGCTGTCCCCCAAGGAGGACCACCCGCCGATCGGGGTGCTGCCGGCGAAGAACATCGACACCGGCATGGGCATCGAGCGCGTCGCGTTCCTGCTCCAGGATGTCGAGAACGTCTACGAGACCGACCTGGTCCGCCCGGTGATCACCAAGGCGGAGGAGATGTCGGGCCACCGCTACGGCGCCGACCCGGTCGACGACGTTCGGTTCCGCGTCATCGCGGACCACGCGCGGTCGGGCGTCATGCTGATCGGTGACGGCGTCACTCCCGGCAACGAGGCGCGGGGCTACGTGCTGCGCCGCCTGCTGCGCCGGATCGTCCGGTCCGTCCGGTTGCTCGGCGTCAACGAGCCGGTGCTCGGCGAGTTCGCGAAGGTCGTCCGGGACACGATGGGTCCCGCCTACCCTGAACTGGTCGAACAGTTCGACCGTATTGACGGTGTGGTGCGTCAGGAGGAGGACACGTTCCTCCAGACGCTGTCGAGCGGCTCGAAGATCTTCGACCTCGCGGCGGCGGAGACCAAGCAGTCCGGCAGCTCCGTCCTGCCCGGCGACCAGGCGTTCCAGCTGCACGACACCTACGGCTTCCCGATCGACCTGACGCTGGAGATGGCGTCCGAGCAGGGCCTGAAGGTCGACGAGGAGGGCTTCCGCCGCCTCATGACCGAGCAGCGCCAGCGCTCGAAGCAGGACGCGGCGTCGCGCAAGGTCGGGCACGCCGACGGCGGCGCGTACCGGTCGATCCTGGACAACCACGGCAAGACGGACTTCCTCGGCTACCAGGACCTGACGACCGAGTCGCGCGTCGTCGGCCTGATCGCGGGCGGCAGGCCGGCGATGTCGGCGGGCCAGGGCGAGGAGGTCGAGGTCGTCCTCGACCGCACCCCGTTCTACGCGGAGGGCGGCGGGCAGCTCGCGGACAGCGGCAAGATCATCGGTGACGGTGTCGTGGTCGAGGTCCACGACGTGCAGTCGCCGGTCGCGGGCCTGAACGTGCACCGGGGCAAGGTCGTCTCCGGCGAGCTGTTGCTCGACTCCGAGGTCCACGCGGAGGTCGACCCGTCGCGTCGCCGCGCGGTCTCTCGGTCTCATTCGGCAACTCACCTGGTCCACGCGGGTGTTCGGCGCGCGCTGGGCACGCAGGCGGCGCAGGCGGGTTCGCTCAACGCGCCGGGCAGGCTCCGGTTCGACTTCACCTCACCCGGCGGCGCGGTGCCGCCGAGCGTCCTCGCGGACGTGGAGGACGAGGTCAACGACGTCCTGCTCAACGACTACGACGTGCGTGCCGAGGTCACCACGCTCGACGAGGCGCGCAAGCAGGGTGCGATCGCCTTCTTCGGCGAGAAGTACGGCGACAAGGTCCGCGTCATCACCATCGGCGACTACTCCAAGGAGCTGTGCGGTGGCACCCACGTGCACCGCTCCGGCGAGATCGGCGTCGTGAAGCTGCTGTCCGAGGCGTCGATCGGCGCGGGCGTGCGCCGCGTCGAGGCGCTGGTCGGTCTTGACGCCTTCCGCTTCCTCGCGCGTGAGCACGTGCTGGTCGGCCAGCTCGCCGAGCAGTTCAAGGTGCGTCCCGAGGAGCTGCCGGAGCGCATCGGCCAGACCGTCGAGCGGCTGCGCACGGCGGAGAAGGAGCTGGAGCGCCTGCGTGGCGCGCAGCTGCTGTCCTCGGCGGGCACCCTCGCCGACCAGGCGGAGGACGTGCGTGGCACCGCGCTGGTCGCGCTGGCGACGCCGGACGGCATCGGCGGCAACGACCTGCGTCAGCTCGCGGCCGAGGTGCGCAACCGGCTCGGCACCCGCCCCGGTGTCGTCGCGTTGTTCTCCGCGGACGGTCCGAAGGTCAGCTTCGTGGTGGCGACCACCTCGGCGGCACGTGATGCTGGTCTCGCGGCAGGCAAGCTCGTGCCCGCGTTCGCGCAGGCGATCGGCGGTCGTGGCGGCGGCAAGCCCGACCTCGCGCAGGGTGGGGGAAGCGACGCGGCGGGCGTGCCGAACGCGGTGATCGCGCTGCGCAAGGCCATCGACCAGGCGGCCACATGAGAGAGCCTGACAGGCCGGGCACCGGTGATCCGGGGCCCGGCCGCAGGCTGGGCGTTGATGTTGGATCCGTACGGGTTGGGGTCGCAGTGAGTGATCCGGCTCCCTTCCTCGCGACGCCTTTGGTTACGCTGTCCCGCGACGAAAGCTGGGACAGCGACCTCGATCGGCTGACCGAGCTCGTCACCGAGTACGAGGTGGTCGAAGTGGTGGTTGGTTTACCGAGGACGTTGTCGGGACAGCACGGCAAGGCCGCGTCCATCGCCTCGTCCTACGCACGGAAGCTGGCGCGGCGCGTGCGCCCGGTTCCGGTACGGCTGTCGGACGAGCGGTTCACGACGGTCGCCGCCAACAGAATGCTCATGGAACGCGGTATGCGGGGGGAGAAACGACGGACGGTGGTCGACCAGGCCGCCGCCGTCGAGATCCTGCAGGCCTGGCTGGACGCGCGGCAGGGTCTGCGGGAGACGCGGGAACACCTGACCCCACCGGAGGCACCGCAGTCATGACCTATCACGACGACGACCTCGACCTGTTCGCCGACGAGGCCCGCACCGAACGTGTGCGTCCCGTGCGGCGAACCGAGGCCAAGCGACACGCACCGCCGCCCCGCAAGAAGAAGCGCCGCGTCGGCCTGTGGCTGGGCATGGTCGTGGTGCTCGCCCTGATCGCGGGTGGCGGGTACTACGGCTACAAGCAGCTCACCGGCATCGGCGACTACGACGACTACACCGGTCAGGGCACCGAGGACGTCGTCATCCAGGTCAAGGGCGGCGAGTCGACCGGCGACATCGCGACCACCCTGACCGACGCGGGCGTGGTGGCGAGCACCAGGGCGTTCATCACGGCCTCCGAGTCCAACGCCAAGGTGCGCGGCGTGCAGCCGGGCTACTACGTGATGAAGAAGAAGTCCTCCGGCGCGAAGGCGGTCGACCAGATCGTCGACCCCAAGGCGCGGGTCGGGCAGCTGGAGGTCCGGGGTGGTGCGCAGCTGCAGAACATCGCCCAGGGGAACGGGGTGGTCGACGGCATCATCGCGAAGCTCGCCAAGGCGTCGTGTGCCGAGATCAACGGCAAGAGCACGTGCGTGGCCCCCGAGCAGCTGGCCGAGGTCGCCAACACCGCGGACCTGGCCAAGCTGGGCGTGCCGGAGTGGGCGGTCCCGAGTGCGGCCAAGGCCGAGCCGCAGCGGCGGCTGGAGGGCCTGATCGTGCCGGGCGTCTACGACGTGAAGCCCGGCTCGCCCCCCGAGGATTTGTGGAAGCAGTTGTTAACCGAGTCGGCGGAGCAGCTCCAGGCGTGGAACATGCCGACTATCGCCGACGACACCGGCTACACCCCCTACGAGGTTCTCGTGATGGCTTCCCTGGTGGAGAAGGAAGCGATCACGAACGACTTCGGCAAGGTCTCCAGGGTGACCTACAACCGCCTGCACGAAGGCATGCGGCTCGAGTACGACTCGACGATCAACTACGTGCTCGACCGTCCCGAGATCACCACGAACGAGTCGGACCGCGAGAAGGTCGGACCGTACAACACCTATGACAACACGGGCCTGCCGCCGACGCCGATCGGGTCCCCGAGCGGGGAGGCACTGAAGGCGGCCGCCGCTCCGGAGCCCGGTACGTGGCTGTACTTCGTGAAGTGCGAGAAGAACGGCACGTCCTGCTTCGCGACCACGCACGAAGAGCACCTGGCGAACAGGGCGAGGGCCCAGGAGAACGGTGCCTACTGAGCCTCGCCACGCTGCCGTAGTGGGCAAGCCGGTGGCACACTCGCTGTCCCCGGTACTGCACACGGCCGCCTACGAGGCCCTGGGCCTGAACTGGACGTACACGCGGTTGGAGGCGTCGGAGGCCGAGCTTCCGGCGCTGGTGGCGAACCTCGACGAGTCGTGGGTCGGCCTGTCGGTGACGATGCCCGGCAAACGCGCGGCCCTGGAGGTGGCGACGACGACCACCCCTCGCGCCAGGGCGGTCGGCGCGGCGAACACGCTGGTCAGGACTGCGGACGGCTGGGCGGCGGACTGCACGGACGTCGACGGCGTGACCGGTGCGCTGCGGGCCGTCGGGTACGTCCCCGGCCCGGAGGGCGTCGTGTTGGGCGCTGGTGGCACGGCGTGTGCGGCGCTGGCCGGGCTGGCGGCGCTGGGCGTGTCCTCGGCCACGGTGGTCGTGCGTGACATGACGAGGGCGTCGGAGGCGGTGGCGTGCGCCTCGGCGGTCGGGCTGGCGGTCGAGGTCCTGGCGTGGGCGTCTGCGGACTTCACGGGGCTGGCGTCCTCGACGTCGGTGCTGGTGAACACGACCCCGCCCGCGGCCGTCCAGGAGCTGGTACCCGCGCTGTCACTGGCCCCGTGCGTGCTGGACGTGATCTACCACCCGTGGCCGACCCCACTGGCGGCGTCGGTGGCCGACCGAGGCGGGGTGCTGGCGACAGGCCTGGACATGTTGCTGCACCAGGCATTCGGCCAGGTCGCACAGTTCACCGGCCGCGAACCCCCACGTGAGGCCATGCGTGAGGCGCTGCGGACGAACACGGGTGGACTCCTGCCGCTGCCGCTCCAGTCTGGTTGACGTGAGCCGGACTGGTACGAGCACTGCATGCTGGGACTTCGTGACCGGCTGCGCACCAACGAGGCGGACCGGAACCGTTACGCGGCGGTGAAACGCGAACTGTCCAAGAAGGAATGGCGCCACGTGCAGGACTACGGCGACGCGACCACGGTGGTCACGGACATCCTGACACGTGCCCTTCCCTGACTTTCCCGTACGAGAGTCCCATTCGCTCGCCCTCCGCCTTGCCCCTCCCGGTCTCCCCACCCGATCCTTGACCCATGAACACCTCACTCCTCCTCGCAAGCGCAGGCGCCACAACAGGTACGTGTGGCCAACTCCTACTGACACGCCTCTCCCGTGGCGCATCCGTCCACAAAGGATGGTGTGCACTGGGTGTGGCGCTCCTCTGGGCCCTGGTGGGCTGGCGAGCAGCGGCAGGCCACCTCCCGTGGTGGTGGCTGCCAGTCCCACTCCTGGTGGGCTGGCTGGCGGTGATGTTGACGGTGGTGGACCTCAGACACCGCCGCCTACCGAACGCACTGACACTGCCGGCCTACCCGGCAACCGCGGCGACGATGACAATGGCGACGACTCAGGGAGGTCACCAGATCGCCCAAGGTGCACTGCTGGGCGCGGTAACCCTGGGCGGCGCGTACCTGGCAGCACACACTCTCTCCCCACAGGCGATGGGCGCAGGCGACGTCAAACTGTCCGGCACCCAGGGCGCGGTGATGGGCGCGGTGGGCCTACCGGCACTGATCGTGGGCACAACCCTGGCCGCGTTACTGACCCTGCTCCTGAACGCGACGGCCCCACGCCGCACACGCGACCGATGGCGCTCCGGCGTCCCACACGGCCCGGCCTTACTGGCGGCAACCTACGTAGTGGCAACGTTCCCGACCATACAGCCGCCGTAGGAGCACGATTCGTCGGTGCGGCCAGGTGGCGACGCGCAGGTGACCCGGGCCGGGCTGCTCACCCGGTGACGTCCTCCGCCCAATGCCCTGGCCGGTGCTCCGGTCGACGCAGGTCGGCCAGCAGTCCGAAGTGGTCACTGAGCCAAACGCCGTCAACGGGATCGGTGAACAGCATGCGACAGTCCGCGACCTCCAGTGCAGGGCCGTAAGCCCCGCTCCGGACGAGGACGTGGTCGATCCGACGCCCTCGTTCCGACGGCAGCTGCCCAGCCCGAACCAGCGGATTGCGAGGGCTGAACGTGTGGCCTGGACGGTCCCCGTGCACGGCCGCCCAGGCGTCCTCGTACCGCACGCTGAACCCGTCCAACGACTGCTTGCCGGTCAGAAACCGAACACTGGCGGCGTCCGTAGCCGCGTTGAGATCTCCAAGGAGGACAACAGGAAGCTCGTCCCGGTCGGCAGCCAGCTCCTCGACGAAACGAGCCGTGGCGACGGCCTGGCGCTCCCTCGCGTGCTCGAAGGGAAGCTCGAACGTCCCACGGTGATGCACGACGAGAACCGAGCCGATCGGTTGCGGCGCCAACACTTCAACGGCCACCGCGGTCGCCCTGACCGCCTGTGGCCCCTCACCCGAAACCGGCACGTCGAGCGCATGGACCGCCGCGACGGGCAACCGAGTCGCAAGACACTCCCCAGCTCCAGCAGACGAACCACCTGGAAGGTCGACGACCGTGAACTCCGACCCGAGCAACTCGGCAACCTGGTCCGAGTCAGCCCCGCGCGTCACCTCCTGCAAGGCGACGATGTCCGCACCGAGCCCGGGAAAGACCCGACGCATGATCCGGTGCCGAGCCGGTCCGTCAGCCTCGGCAATGGTGAGCACGTTGTACGTGACCACACGAAGGATGTCCGACATCCGGCGAGGATGCCACGTCCCGGCACGATTCGCGGGACCAACGACGCCGGTCGCTGATCCAGCGCCCGGTCCAGGGTCCACGCACGAGATCGCGGTGCGGCGGCGGGTGAGGAGGTGTTGGTGACGGCCGACGCCGTCGCCCTCGTGCCCTGGCCCGGAATACGCGCCGGCTGATGTCGGGCGGCGTGGGTCTCGTTCAGGGCGTGGACGCCGGTAATCCGGGGGAGCGGGCGGCATCGGCGACGACGAAGGCGTCCCGGGCGTCGGCCTTCACACGATCGGGTAGAGGTGGCGATGCGGCATCGTCAGCTCAGGTATGTGAGCAACGTGCTGGCCGGGGCCGCGGCGACCGGCGACGCGGCGATCGTCTCGGGCTGGTCAACGACCATCGGCAGCGGTCCGTGCGCGGCGGGCTTGTCGGACAACGACCGCAGTCTCGGTTCGTTGTTGGGCAGGGGGCCGTCGTGCAGCCGGTGCCGGTCGGGTCCAGGCCAACGGCGTGGCTCTGGCGCCGGTGGCGCTCGCCGCTCGAGGCGGATGGGGCACCTGCCGGCGTCGCCGGCCGGGTCACCAGCCCGGCCCTAGGTAACCGCTGATCGGAGCTTTAGGAGGACATGACAGGATCGACAGGTGCTGCGTTGGATCACCGCTGGAGAGTCACACGGGCCTGCTTTGGTAGCCGTGCTGGAGGGCATGGTCGCCGGGGTCGAGGTCACGACCGACGACCTCGCGAAGCAGCTTGCCCGGCGACGTCTCGGGCTCGGGCGTAGCCCGAGGATGGGCTTCGAGACCGACCGGGTCGAGTTTCTCGGCGGGGTGCGTCACGGGCTGACCCAGGGCGGCCCTGTCGCGGTGCGGATCGACAACGCCGAGTGGCCCAAGTGGGAGAAGGTCATGTCCGCGGACCCCGTGGACCCCGACGAGCTGGCCAACCTCGCCCGCAACGAGCCGCTGACCCGGCCGCGGCCCGGCCACGCCGACCTCGCCGGCATGCAGAAGTTCGGCTTCGACGACGCGCGGCCGGTGCTCGAACGCTCCAGTGCGCGGGAGACCGCCGCCAGGACCGCGCTCGGCACGGTCGCCCGTGGCTTCCTGCGACAGCTGCTCGACGTGGAGATCGTGAGCCACGTCGTCTCCATCGGCGCGGCCGAGGCACCCGACGGGCCGCCGCCGGGGCCCGACGACCTCGACACGGTCGACGCCAGCCCCGTGCGGGCGTTCGACCCCGCGGGCACCGAGGCCATGGTCGCCGAGGTCGAGGCCGTCAAGGAGGCAGGCGACACCGTCGGCGGCGTCATCGAGATCCTCGCCTACGGGCTCCCGCCGGGGCTCGGTTCGCACGTGCACTGGGACCGTCGGCTCGACGCGCGTCTCGCCGCCGCCCTGATGGGTGTCCAGGCGATGAAGGGTGTCGAGATCGGCGACGGGTTCACCACCGCGCGCCGCTGGGGGAGCAAGGCGCACGACGAGATCGACCCCGCCAACCCCGGTGTCTCCCGGCGCACCAACCGCGCCGGTGGTCTCGAGGGTGGCATCACCAACGGCGAACCACTGCGGGCCCGGGTCGCGATGAAGCCGATCTCGACCGTCCCGCGTGCACTGTCGACCGTGGACACCAGGACGGGCGAACCGGCCGTCGCGATCCACCAGCGGTCGGACGTGTGTGCGGTGCCGCGTGCGGGCGTGGTCCTCGAGTCCGTCGTCGCGCTCGTGCTCGCCGAGGCCGCCCTGGAGAAGTTCGGCGGCGACTCCATCGGCGAGACCCGCCGCAACGCCGAGTCCTACCTCAAGGCACTTCAGGAGCGCTGGTGACCGGGCCCGTGCTGATCCTCGTCGGACCGCCTGGATCCGGGAAGAGCACCGTCGGCCGCCTGGCCGCCGAACGCCTCGGCGTCGGGTTCCGTGACTTCGACGACGACCTCGAGCGTGCGCACGGCCTCCCCGCGGGAGAGCTCGTCGTGCAGCTGGGCCGTGAGAAGTTCCAGGAGTCGGAGCGCGAGCTGCTCGGGGACCTCCTCCCCAAGCACGACGGGGTCCTCGCGCTGGGCGGTGGCACCCCGACCGCACCCGGCGTGCCCGAGCTGCTGAAGGGCCACCACGTGGTGTTCCTCGACGTGAACCTCGACCAGCTGCTGCGCCGCGAGGGCCTCGTGCCGCTGCACCCGTGGCTGCTGCCGAACCCCCGCGCCCACCTGCGTGAGCTGCTGAACACCCGCCGCCCCGTCTACACGGCGGTCGCGGCCACGACGATCCAGACCAGCGAGCGCACCCCGGACGACGTCCTGGCCGACGTGCTCGCGTCGATGCCCGCGGCAGGCTGACCGGCTTCCCGGACGAACGCGACGCCCGGCCCCGGGACGTGCGGCGCGTGCCATGATTTTGCCTTCGGCTAGGTGGAGGAGTGTCGCCGTGGGAGCGGAGCCGGTCCGGATCAAGGTCGC
This sequence comes from Actinophytocola oryzae, assembly GCF_004364325.1. GTDB lineage: Bacteria > Actinomycetota > Actinomycetes > Mycobacteriales > Pseudonocardiaceae > Actinophytocola > Actinophytocola oryzae. Next base: position 406,220 of record NZ_SOCP01000008.1, read on the forward strand.
GACCGATCGGGCTTATGACGTCGTCATCGGGCGTGGTCTCGGGGACGACGTCGTCGCCGCCGTGGCCGGATCGTCCACAGTGGCCGTCGTGCACCCACCCACGTTGGACACGCTCGCCGGAGCGACCCTGGAGCGGTTGCGCGACAGCGGGGTGGACGCGCACCTGCTGACCGTGCCCGACGCCGAGGCGGGCAAGACCCTCGACGTCGCCGGACGCTGCTGGGACGCCCTCGCCGCCATGGGGATGGACCGCGGCGGCACCGTCGTCGCGCTCGGGGGCGGTGCGGTCACCGACCTCGGGGGCTACGTCGCCGCCTCCTGGATGCGCGGGGTCCGGCTGGTGAACGTGCCCACCACCCTCCTCGGGATGGTCGACGCCGCCGTCGGGGGCAAGACCGGGATCAACATCGGCGCGGGCAAGAACCTCGTCGGTGCCTTCCACGAGCCCGGGACCGTCATCGTCGACCTCACCACCCTGCGCACCCTGCCCCGCGAGGAGCTCGTGCCCGGCATGGCCGAGGTGCTCAAGGGCGGCTTCATCGCCGACCCCGGGATCCTCGACCTGTTCGAGGCCGACCCCGCCGCCGCACTCGATCCGGACGGGGACGTCCTCGCCGAGCTGGTTCGCCGCAAGATCCAGGTCAAGGCCGACGTCGTCGCGGCCGACCTGCGGGAGTCGTCCCTGCGGGAGATCCTCAACTACGGCCACACGCTCGGCCACGCCATCGAACGCCGCGAGCGGTACCGGTGGCGGCACGGGGCGGCGGTCAGCGTCGGGCTCGTCTTCGCCGCCGAGCTGGCCAGGGCCGCCGGACGGCTCGACGACGCCACCGCCGACCGGCACCGTGCGGTGCTCGACGCCATCGGGCTGCCCACCACCTACGAGCCGGGTGCCCTCCCCGAGCTGGTCACGACCATGCTGGGGGACAAGAAGACCCGGGCGGGGCGGCTTCGCTTCGTCGTCCTCGACGGTCTGGCCAACCCGGGGCGGCTGGAGGATCCGGCGCCGGAGCTGCTCGCCGCGGCCTACGACAGGATCAGCTCGCCGAGCTGAACCCGGAAGGAGTCGAAACCATGAAGGTGTTGGTGCTCAACGGGCCCAACCTCGGCCGGTTGGGCACCCGCGAGCCCGACGTCTACGGCCGCACCACCTACGCCGACCTCGTCGCCATCTGCGAGAAGACCGGTTCCGAGCTGGGACTCGACGTCACGGTCCGCCAGACCGACCACGAGGGCGAGATGATCGGCTGGATCCACGACGCCGCCGACCACGGGCACCCCGTCGTCCTCAACGCGGGCGCCTGGACGCACTACTCGATCGCCGTCCGCGACGCCTGCGCGCTGCTCACCGCGCCGCTGGTCGAGGTGCACATCACCAACGTGCACAAGCGCGAGGAGTTCCGCCACCACAGCTACCTCTCCGCCATCGCCAGCGGCGTCATCGTCGGACTCGGGATCGACGGGTACACGCTCGCGCTGCGCTGGCTCAAGGACAACGCGTGAGACCCGTCGAGGAACGGGACACCGACGCGCTCGTCGCCCTGTTCGCGGACCCGGCGCTCGGCCGCTTCCACCGGCGTGACCTCACGAGCCCCGACCAGGTCCGGCAGCTCGCCGCGATCTGGCGCGGCCTCGAGGGGCCTGCGGGCACCGGCGTCCACGTCATCGAGCGCGACGAGAAGGTGGTCGGCGTCGCGCACCTGAGCGTGTCCACCGAACTGCCCGGTGACGTGCTCGAATGCGGGTGGTACCTCGCCAGGGAGCACTGGGGCACCGGTCTGGCGACCGAGGTCGCGACCACCCTCCTGACCACCGGTTTCACCATCGCGCCCGCCGTGTTCGCCTTGGTCCACGAGGACAACGTCCGTGCCAGGCGCTTCGGCGAGCGGCTCGGGTTCGTGGACGTCGGGGGTGGACTGCACTACGGCGGCCAGCACCGGGTCCTCGTCGCACTGCCCGTGAAGCCCAGTGGCGTGCATCACGTCGAGTTGTGGGTCGCCGATCTCGCCACCGCGGAGAAGACGTTCGGCTGGCTCTTCACCGAGCTCGGCTGGCACGAGTACCAGCGTTGGGAACGCGGCGTCAGCTGGCGCCAGGGCGACAACTACGTCGTCGTCGAGGACTCGCCCGCGCGGGCCGGTGACCGGCACGAACGCCTGGCCCCCGGCATCAACCACCTCGCCCTGCACGCCGGCTCGCGTGCCGACGTCGACCGCGTCACCGCCGCCGCGAGGGACCACGGCTGGCAGCTCATGTTCGCCGACCGGCACCCCCACGCGGGCGGGCCCGACCACTACGCCGCGTACCTGGAAAACGCCGACGGCTTCGAGGTGGAGCTCGTCGCCCGGCCGTGAAGGACCACGTCTGCTCGGAGTAGTCCTTACACTGTCTTCGGCCGATTGTCGGGGCAACGTACGGAGGTTCTTCGCGATGCGCCATACGCACCGTCGAAGACGCCTGCTGGTCGCCATGATCGCCGCCGCGGTCACCGCGGGATGCACGCCGAGTGAGGCCGCTCCCGAGCCCGCTGCGCGCCCACCCGCCCGAGAAGCCACCCAGGCCCCCAAGCCAGTCGCCCCGCCGATCACCGACCCGGTCGCGCTCAAGGCCGTCGGCGGACGCCGCAGCCCCGGTGTGGTCGCCGCGGGCAGCGGTGACGCCCCCTACAACTACGCGCCGACCGTCCTGTTCGACGGCGGCCGCTACCGCATGTGGTGGTGCAGCCAGCTCGGCGTCGCGAACCCGCCCGGCGACGACGTCCTGCTCGCCGAGTCCGCGTCCATGGACGGCCCCTTCGCGGGCCCGGACGGCAGCGGCGGCACCCCGGTGTTCTCCGGCAGCACCAGCAAGTTCGACGCCGTGCACACCTGCGACCCGTCGGTCATCAAGGTCGGCGCGACCTACTACATGTACTACACCGGCGCCTCGGGCGACCACGCCCACGGCAACGCCATCGGCCTCGCCACCAGCCCCGACGGCCGCGTCTGGACCAGGGCGAACGACGGCCAGCCGCTGGTCACCGCCTCACGTGACCTCAAACGGGACAACACCTACGGTGCGGGCCAGCCCTCAGCGGTGTACGTGGCGGGCTGGTTCTACCTGATGTTCACCGACACGACCGGCCAGGCGACCGGCCACAACGGTGCGGGCCAGTTCGTGCTGCGCTCCACCGACCCCGCGTTCACCAGGAACGTCGAGGCACTCGGCGCGAACGGGTTCCACCCGGTGGCCGACACGAGTGCCCGCACCCGCTCGGTCGTCGACGCGTTCAGCGCCGACTGGATGTGGGTCGACGCGCTCGCCGCGTTCGCGATCGCCCACGAGACCCGCGACGGCACCACGATCACCTTCTGGGACTGGGGCTTCCGCTTCCAGCCGTACAAGCCGCTGCTGGTCGCCGGCCCGTGGCGGGAGGGCCCCGGCCTGGTCCGCCGCGCCGACGGCCACGCGGTCGTGTCGACGGACAACCCGTGCGGCAAGGCGTCGATCGACCTCATGCGTGCCACCTACGACGCGCCCGCGGGCCCGTCCGGCATCGCCCATTTCGGTCTCGACGTCGTCGACTTCGACGCCTGCGCGGACCCGGCACGCGCGGTCCTCGCGCTCGACGGCTTCGCGGTGCCGTCCCCGACCCGCACCGTCGACCTGGTGGTCGGTGGCAAGATCGTCCGCTTCGACCGGCGCTCGGTGGCAGAGCAGCTCGCGATCCGCGTGCTGGCGAGGCGGCCGGTGTCGCTGGACAAGGTCGAGGTCGCCGCGCGCGTGACCCCCGGCGTGCCCGCGCGGACGGCGAGCGGCCGCGGCGTCGCGTTCCTGCTCGACGACCGCCTGTGGCGCATCACCTCGGGGAACGTGGCGGCCGCCAACTCCTCGACCGCGCTGTCGGTCACCCCGCAGCAGTGGGACGGCTACGAACGCGGCCTGGACCTGGTCGGCCCACCCCGCTGAGCCCCGGCGTCCTCTTCCTCGTCGGTGTCCGCCGAGGCGCGGGTCGAACGGATCCAGTTGCCCGCCCCCAGCCCGATCGCCGCCGGGATCAGCACGAGCAACGCCGTGAACGCGGCCCCGCCGGTCAGCGCGGCGCCGAGGTCGGCGACCCCCGTCTGGTCGACGAAGACCGACTTGCCGACGACGCCCAGTACGGCCGAGCCCCAGCCCGCGACCAGCGACGCGATCAACCACGTCCGCCCGGCGTCCTCGAGGCCACGCCACCTGTCCACCGCACCCCACACCGCCGCTACCCCGACCAGCACGCCGAGCGTGAGCGCCTCGAACAACGTCCGCGAGGTCGGGTGCGCCACCCCGAAGTCGGCGCGCAGCGTCTCGGCCGCCGCGTGCACGACGGCCATGGCCGAGCCCCGTACCAGCCAGGTTCGCATTGGGACAGGTTAGTCCCACTAACATCGAGGTCATGCCCGAGACGCATCTGCGCCGCCGTGCGGCACTCCGTTCCCGTATCGCGGAACGCGAGCTGGACGCCCTTCTCGTCGTCGACCTGCGCAACGTCCGCTACCTGACCGGCTTCACCGGCTCGAACGCGGCGCTGCTGGTCCACGCGGAGGACGACGAGCGGACGGTGTTCTGCACCGACGGCCGCTACCTCACGCAGTCGGCGAGGCAGGTGCCCGACCTCGAGCGGCTGGTCGAGCGTCCGTGCGGGCCCGCTCTCGCGGCGCTGACCAGCGCGAAGGGCTACCGCCGCACCGGCTACGAGAGCCACCGCGTGACCGTCGACGAGCTGGACGAGCTCACCGGGCTCGCCGAGGGCGTCGAGCTGGTGCGTGCCCCCGGGCTCGTCGAGGACCAGCGGATGGTCAAGGACGACGACGAGATCGAGGCGCTGCGGATGGCGTGCGCGGCGGCCGACCGGGCGCTCGCCGACCTCATCGAGCAGGGCGGACTGCGGCCGGGCCGCACCGAGCGCGAGGTGGCCCGCGAGCTGGAGACCCGCATGCTCGACTACGGCGCCGCGGGCCCGTCGTTCGACACGATCGTCGCCGCGGGCGCCAACTCCGCGATCCCGCACCACCGCCCGACCGACGCGGAGCTCACCACCGGCGACCTCGTGAAGCTGGACTTCGGCGCGCTCGTCGACGGCTACCACTCCGACATGACCCGCACGTTCGTCCTCGGGGCGCCCGCGGACTGGCAACGCGAGCTGTACGACCTGGTGGCGACCGCGCAGGCGGCCGGTCGCGCGGCGCTGCGGCCGGGCACCGCGGTGGCCGACGTGGACGCCGCCGCGCGCGGGGTCGTGGAGGCCGCAGGCCGGGGGAGTGAGTTCCTGCACGGTCTCGGTCACGGGGTCGGACTGGAGATCCATGAGGCACCGTCCCTGGCCAAGACGGGTGAAGGTAGACTCCTCCCCGGCATGGCAGTCACCGTGGAGCCGGGTGTTTACCTGGGAGGCAGGGGCGGGGTCCGTATCGAGGACACGCTCGTCGTGCGGGACGGCGATCCAGAGCTTCTCACGCTGACGACCAAACAGCTCGTCGTCGTGTAGACGATCCGACTAGGAGAGAACGACCCCGTGGCATCCACGAACGACCTGAAGAACGGCCTGGTGCTCAACCTGGAGGGCCAGCTCTGGACCGTTGTCGAGTTCCAGCACGTCAAGCCCGGCAAGGGCCCGGCGTTCGTGCGCACCAAGCTCAAGCACGTCATGACCGGCAAGGTCGTCGACAAGACCTTCAACGCTGGCATCAAGGTCGACACCGCGACCGTCGACCGCCGCGACATGACGTACCTGTACCAGGACGGCACGCAGTTCGTCTTCATGGACGGCGAGACCTACGAGCAGACCTACATCGACGGCGACGTCGTGGGCGACTCGTCGAAGTTCCTGCTGGAGAACAGCACCGCGACCGTCGCCACGCACGAGGGCAACCCGCTGTTCATCGAGCTCCCGACCTCGGTCGAGCTCGTGATCCAGCAGACCGACCCCGGCCTGCAGGGCGACCGCTCCACCGGTGGCACCAAGCCCGCGACGCTGGAGACCGGCGCCGAGATCCAGGTGCCGCTGTTCCTGTCCACCGGCGAGAAGGTCAAGGTGGACACCCGCGACGGTCGCTACCTCGGCCGCGTCAGCTCGTAGATGGGCGCGCGGAGCAAAGCTCGCAAGCGCGCGGTCGATGTCCTGTACGCGGCGGCGCTTCGTGACGCCGACCCGGTGACGCTGCTCCTCGAGCGCACCGAGTCGACCGAGCACCCGGCGCCGAACGACTACGCCGTCACGCTCGTCGAGGGCGTGGCGGCACGGCGCGAGCGGATCGACGAGCTGCTCACCGAGCACTCCGAGGGCTGGACCCTCGACCGGATGCCGTTCGTGGACCTCGCGATCCTGCGGCTGGGCGTGTACGAGCTGCTGTGGGCGACCGACGTGCCGGACCCCGTCGCCATCGACGAGGCGGTCCAGCTGGCCAAGTCGCTGTCCACGGACGACTCGCCCCGGTTCGTCAACGGCGTGCTCGGGCGGCTCGCGACGATCGCCGACCAGCTGCGCGCGACGCTGTAGAACGCCAGGTCCGATACCCGCTGCTCGTTTCGGCGGCAACCGACGTGAACCCGCCATAGCGTGGCGGACATGAACGGAGACAGCGACAGGCCCGGTACGACCGACCGGCGGTCACTGCTGGCCGCCGGCGTCACCGTGGTGTTGTGGGCCTCGGCCTTCGTGGCCATTCGCAGCGTGGGGGAGTACTACACGCCCGGCGCGCTCGCGCTGGGGCGGTTGTTCACGGGCGCGGTCGTGCTGGTCGCGTTCCTGCTGGTACGGCGGGAGGGCTGGCCGGCACGCGCGGCGTGGCCGGGAATCCTCGCGGCAGGTCTGTTGTGGTTCGGCCTGTACATGGTCGCGGTGAACTGGGCCGAGCAGGAGATCGACGCGGGCACCGCGGCGATGGTGGTGAACGTCGGACCTGTCCTGATCGCGTTGCTGAGTGGCTGGGTGCTGCGTGAGGGCTTCTCCTCGCGTGTGCTCGTGGGGATCGCGGTGTCGTTCGGCGGCGCGATCGTGGTCGGCCTCTCGATGTCGGGCGACGGCCACGCCTCGGTGCTCGGCGTGCTGTCGTGCGTGGTGGCCGCGGTCGGCTACGCGGTCGCGGTCGTGAGTCAGAAATCCGCGCTACGGCACGGAAGCGCGTTGCAGGTGCCGACGTTCAGCTGTCTCGTCGGGATGGTGGCGTGCCTGCCGTTCTCCGGGCAGCTGGTGTCCGGCGTGGCCGCCGCGCCGGCGTCCGCGACGCTGAACGTGGTCTATCTCGGTGTGCTCCCAACGGGTTTGGCGTTCCCGCTGTGGTCGTACGCCCTTGCCCGCACGTCCGCGGCGAAGATGGGTGCGACGACGTATCTGGTGCCCGCCTTGGTGATCGTCATGTCGTGGCTGCTGCTCGGCGAGGTGCCGGGCCGGCTCACGTTCGCGGGCGGCGTGCTCTGTCTGGTCGGTGTCGCGGTCTCGCGGACCGGCACCGTGACACCGCGCAGGCGGCGTAATGCCCCGGTCGGGTAGGAGCTGGTGACCTGAATGGAGTAGCCGATGATCTGCACTCGCGGGTCCGGTCAGGGCCGTTCGCGTACGCAGCGCGACGATCACGCCGGATCCCGAGCCGGATGACCAACCGGGGAGTCTGGAGACACAGCCGGCCGCGGCCCCCCTCCCGAAGGGGTCGCGGCCGGGAAAGCCAGTCGATGTGCGGGTTGTTGTCCTCGCGCGCCTGCTCGGCCGAACTCCCGTGTTCCTTCGGCCGTGCGGCGGTGCGTCAAAAGCCCGTAGAGACGAGCAGGCTCAGTCCTCCTTGGACGGGCGGGCCTCCGGTGGGAGCACCCCCCAGTCGATGAGCTGTTCGGTCAGCTCACCCGGGGTCATGTCGTAGATGATCGCCAGGGATCGCAGGTCCTCGGTGCGAATCGAGAGCACCTTGCCGTTGTAGTCCCCGCGCTGGCTCTGGATCGTGGCGGCGTAGCGGGCCAGCGGGCCCACCTTCTCCGCTGGGAGCTGCTGAAGCCGCTCCAGGTTTATCACGATCTTGGTCGCCGGCTCGGCGCCCGAGGGCACCCGGCCCTCCGGCAGCAGCTCGACCACCGGAACCCCGTAGAAGTCGGCCAGCTCGGCCAGCTTCTGCACGGTCACGGCACGGTCGCCACGCTCGTAGGAACCAACGACGACGGCCTTCCAGCGTCCGCCTGACTTCTGCTCGACGCCATGCAGGGACAGGCCCTGCTGCTGGCGGATGCCACGGAGCTTGCTCCCTAGCGCCTTGGCGTAGTCGCCCATATGGCGATTCTCCATTTCGTTCGCCCGCCGGCCGGCCCAAACCGTGGCTGCCGCGGGTAGCCGCAAATCGACACGCAGAGTAATGGTTACCCACAGTTGTCACCAGGTCAAGCTGATCTGCGTACGACGTCCGTGGAAACGTCGGATTACCACCCGTCTGGTGGATCCGTGGGGCCTGATACGGTGCTACAGCGCCCGCAGTGGGCGCGCAGCTAGACGTCCTTTAAGGACCCGTCCAGTGAGGCGGGGAAGGAGGTCAAGACCGTGGTGCCGCCCCACAGCGGCGCGACGGACCCGGCTGAGCGGCGCGAGCTGCTTTCGGCCGGCGACGTCGCGCGCACCGTCGCCCGTATGGCGCATCAGGTGATCGAGCGCACATCGCTCGGCGCCGCCAACGCCCCGCCGGTCGTCCTGCTCGGCATCCCCACGCGGGGAGCCCCCATCGCGGCCCGGCTGGCCACCCGCATCGCCGACTTCGCCGGCGCCGCCGTCCCCACCGGTGTGCTTGACGTCACACTGTACCGGGACGATCTTCGGCGCAGACCGACCCGACCGCTCGGCCAGACCGACCTGCCGCGCGGCGGCATCGACGACCACCTGGTCATCCTCGTCGACGACGTCCTCTACTCGGGCCGCACGATCCGCGCGGCGCTGGATGCCCTCAGAGACGTGGGCAGGCCCCGGTCGGTTCAACTGGCCGTCCTGGTCGACCGCGGCCACCGGGAGCTGCCCATCCGCGCCGACTACGTCGGCAAGAACGTGCCGACGTCCCGCACCGAGGAGGTCCACGTCCTGCTCACCGAGATCGACGACCGCGACGCCGTGGTGCTCGACAGGAGGGAGGGGTCGGCATGAAGCACCTCCTGACCACCGAGGGCATGACCGCCGAGGCGGCGACGGCGGTGCTCGACACCGCGTCCGAGCTGAAGCACACCCTGCTCGGCAGGGAGGTCCGCAAGCTGCCGACCCTGCGCGGCCGCACGGTCATCACGATGTTCTACGAGAACTCCACCCGCACCCGCGTCTCCTTCGAGATCGCCGGGAAGTGGATGAGCGCGGACGTCGTCAACGTCTCGTCGAGCGGGTCGAGCGTCGGCAAGGGGGAGTCGCTGCGCGACACCGCGCTGACCCTCGCCGCGGCGGGTGCCGACTGCGTGATCATCAGGCACCCGGCCTCGGGCGCCGCGCACCGCCTCGCGGAGTGGCTGGAGGAGTCCGGCACCTCGGTCGTCAACGCGGGCGACGGCATGCACGAGCACCCCACGCAGGCCCTCCTCGACGCCGCCACCCTGCGGGAACGCCTCGGCGACCTCGCGGGCAGGCGGATCGCGATCGTCGGGGACGTCCTGCACAGCAGGGTCGCGCGCTCGAACGTCCACCTGCTCACCACGCTCGGCGCGCAGGTCGTCCTGGTCGCCCCGCCGACCCTGCTGCCCGCCCACGTCGACCGCTGGCCCGTCGAGGTGTCCCACACGTTGGACGCCGAGCTGCCGAGCCTCGACGCGGTGATGATGCTGCGTGTCCAGGCCGAACGGATGCACGGCGGGTTCTTCCCCTCGGCCCGCGAGTACTCGATCGCCTACGGGATGAGCGAGCGCAGGCTGGCCCTGCTGCCCGACCACGCGGTCGTCCTGCACCCGGGTCCGATGCTGCGGGGCATGGAGATCGCCGCCGCGGTGGCCGACTCGCCCCGCGCCGCGATCACCCAGCAGGTGTCCAACGGCGTGCACGTGCGGATGGCCGTCCTGTACCACCTGCTCGCCCACGAGGAAGAGGTCGCGTGAAACCCCTGTTGATCAAGGGTGCCCGGCCCTACGGCGAGGAACCGCGCGACCTGCTGCTCCGCGACGGCCTCATCGCCGAGGGCGCGGTCGACGACGCCGAGGTGATCGAGGCCGACGGCCTGATCGCGCTCCCCGGCTTCGTCGACCTGCACACCCACCTGCGTGAACCCGGCCGCGAGGACACCGAGACCATCGCCACCGGCTCGGCAGCCGCCGCCCTCGGCGGGTACACGGCCGTGTTCGCCATGGCCAACACCGACCCGGTCGCCGACAACGCGGTGATCGTCCAACACGTCGCCCGCCGAGGCCGCGAGGTGGGCCTCGTCGACGTCCACCCGGTGGGCGCGGTCACGGTCGGCCTGAAGGGTGAGCGGCTGGCCGAGCTGGGCACCATGGCGGCCACCGGCGTCCTGATGTTCTCCGACGACGGCCACTGCGTCGCCGACCCGCTGCTCATGCGGCGCGCGCTGGAGTACTCGACCGCGCTGGACGTGGTCATCGCCCAGCACGCCGAGGAGCCGCGCCTCACCGAGGGCGCCCAGGCCCACGAGGGCGAGCACGCCGCCCGCCTCGGCCTCGCGGGCTGGCCGGCCGCGGCGGAGGAGTCGATCATCGCCCGCGACTGCCTGCTGGCCAGGCAGACCGGCGCCCGCCTGCACGTGTGCCACGTCTCGACGGCGGGCGCCGCTGAGCTGATCCGGTGGGCCAAGAGCCAGGGCATCACGGTGTCCGCCGAGGTCACCCCGCACCACCTGCTGCTGGACGACGAGCGCCTGGCGACCTACGACCCGGTCAACAAGGTCAACCCGCCCCTGCGGACGGCCGCCGACGCCAAGGTCCTGCGTGAGGCGCTGGCCGAGGGCGTGCTGGACTGCGTGGCCACCGACCACGCGCCCCACGCCCAGCAGGACAAGGACTGCGAGTGGTCCGCCGCCCGCCCCGGCATGCTCGGTCTGCAGACGGCGCTGTCGGTGGTCGTGGCCACCATGGTCGAGCCGGGCCTGCTCGACTGGCGCGGCGTGGCGCGGGTCATGAGCGAGCGCCCGGCCGCGATAGCCGGGCTGACCGACCAGGGCCGCCCACTCGAAGCAGGCGAGCCGGCCACGCTCACCCTGGTCGACCCCGCGGCGACGTGGACCGTCCGGGGCGCCCTGCTGGCCAGTATCGCCGCCAACACCCCGTACGAGGGCATGACGCTGCCCGGCCGGGTGGTCACGACCGTGCTCAACGGCAGGGTCACCGCCCACGAAGGAAAGGTGCTCCAGTGACGCAGGCTGCCCTGGTCCTAGAGGACGGCAGGGTCTTCCGCGGCGAGGCGTTCGGTGCGACCGGCGAGACCCTCGGCGAGGTCGTCTTCTGCACCGGCATGACCGGCTACCAGGAGACGTTGACCGACCCGTCGTACCACCGCCAGATCGTGGTGGCGACCGCCCCGCAGATCGGCAACACGGGGTGGAACGACGAGGACGACGAGTCGAGCCGGGTGTGGGTCGCCGGCTACGTGGTCCGCGACCCGGCCAGGATCCCGTCCAACTGGCGCTCGCGCCGCACCCTCGACGACGCGCTCGTCGAGCAGGGCGTGGTCGGCATCGCGGGTGTCGACACCCGCACGCTGACCCGCCACATCCGCGAGCGCGGCGCGATGCGCGGAGGTGTTTTCTCCGGCGAGGCGCTCACCAGCGTCGACGAGATGGTGGAACGGGTGCTTGCGAGCCCCCAGATGGTCGGTGCGGACCTGGCGGGCGAGGTCACGGCCCCTGAGGCCTATGTGGTCAAACCAGTCGGTGAAAAGCGGTTCCGGGTCGCGGCGCTGGACGTGGGCATCAAGACGAACACGCCTCGCATGATGTCCGAGCGGGGCATAGAGACCCACGTCCTCCCGTCGAACGCCACGGTCGACGACGTCCTGGCCCTCGAACCGGACGGTTTCTTCCTGGCGAACGGCCCCGGTGACCCCGCGACGACCGACGGCCCGGTGACGTTGACGAAGGCGGTCCTCGACCAGCGGATCCCGACCTTCGGCATCTGCTTCGGCCACCAGATCCTCGGCCGCGCGCTGGGCCTGTCCACGTACAAGCTGCGCTACGGGCACCGGGGCATCAACATCCCGGTCATCGACGTGGCCACCGGCCGGGTCGCGATCACCGCCCAGAACCACGGCTTCGCCATCGAGGGCGAGCCCGGCCAGCGCTTCGACACCCCGTACGGCGCGGCGACGATCAGCCACTACTGCCCGAACGACGGCTGCGTCGAGGGTGTGCGGGCCATCGACACCCCCGCTTTCTCGGTCCAGTACCACCCGGAGGCGGCGGCCGGCCCCCACGACGCCGCGTCCCTGTTCGACGAGTTCGTCGCCCTGATGAGCGAGGGGCGGCGATGAGTTCGCCTGACACTCCCCAACTCGGGATCGAGCGGCTTCGCATCCGGAACTACCGCGTGCTCCGGGACGTCACGTTCGAGCCCCTCACCTCCATGACTGCGCTGGTGGGAGCCAACGGCACCGGCAAGTCGACGGTGTTCGACGCCCTCCGGTTCCTGCAGCAGGCGGTCAGCGGGGGGCTTGCCGCACCATGGGACGAACGCGGCGGCCTCGCCGAGATTCGCAGCCGCGAAGCCGTCGGCCCCGTTGAGATCGAGCTGACCTGCCGGATCGACCTGGAGCGGTTCCACTACCGACTGGCGGTGGACGAGGACGAGGGCACGCCGGTCGTGCGAGCGGAAGAGCTGACCTGGGAGGACACCCGCCAGCCTGTCCCCGGCGCTGAGTCCTTGCTGAGTTTCAACGGAGGTACCGGAACACTGGCCGGTAGTGGTTCCGCAGAGCCTGCCTCCCTATCCAGTCCTGATGTGCTCGCTGTGGCGGTGTTCGGCCAACTGGACGTTCATCCGCACATTGTCAGGTTCCGGCGGTTCGTCACGCGGTGCCGGCTTTCGAACCTCGACATCGAGCGGATCCGCGCCGGCAACGGTTCATCACGCAAGACGGCCAGGTTGTCGACGACCGGCGACAACCTGGCGACTGTGGTGCTGCACCTGCGGGAACGCAAGTCAGAAGTGTGGGAACCGGTCATTCGGGAGCTTCGGCGCTACGTACCAGGCCTGGCGGACGTCGTCCCGGAGCGGCTCGGGGATGGCCGCGACATCGTACGGATCAAGGAAGAGGGCGCCGACGAGCCGATCCTTCCCGTGAACATCTCCGAAGGGACCTTGAAGCTGCTCGGCTACCTCGTCGCACTGCGCGAGCCCGCGTCGGTCCTGCTGCTGGAGGAGCCGGAGAACCAGGTTCATCCTCGGCTGCACTACCTCCTCGCGGAGGCCGCACGATCGTCTGCCGAGAGCGGCCAGGTCATCGTCGCGACGCACTCACCTCGTCTCGTGGACGCGATGCGCCCCGAAGAGGTCTGGGTCCTCTACCGAGCTGAGGACGGCTATGCCCAAGCACAGCGGGCAGCCGACATGCCGAGGCTGGTCGACATGGTCGAAGCAGGTGGAGCACTCGGGGACCTGTGGACCGAGGGGTACTTCAGCGTCGGTGACCCGTTGACGGGGCGATCGTGACTGTCACCGGCCCGGTGCGGCTGGAGGTACTCGTGGAGGAGCCGTCCGCGGAACTCGCGTTGCGGAGCCTGTTGCCACGCATAGTCCCGGAGTGCCCCTTCAAGATCTACATTTTCAACGGCAAGCACGACCTGCTCCGACGACTTCCTCAGCGGCTTCGTGCCTATTCGTCCTACTGGTCGGAAGCGAACCTGCGCGTCGTCGTTCTGCTGGATCGCGACGGCGACGACTGCGTCCGGCTGAAAGCCGAGTTGGAGCGGATCGCGGTGGCTTCCTCACTGCCCTCCCATGCGGTGATGTTCCGCATCGTGATCGAGGAGCTCGAGGCGTGGTTCCTCGGCGACGTGCCGGCCCTGTGCCACGCGTATCCCCGGCTGCCCGCCAGCCTGGGGCAGCAGGACGGCTACCGGGATCCGGACGCGGTCCGAGGGACGTGGGAAGCGCTCGAGCGGGTTCTGCGCAAGCACGGCTACCACCGGAAAGGTCTGGCGAAGTACGTGGCAGCCGGAGAGGTCGCGCCGCACATGGATGTGGACAACAACCGTTCCAGGAGTTTTCAGGTGTTTCGAGACGGCCTGCGCAGGCTCGTGAAGGAAGGCGGCCGCGGTGCCCAAGCGTGACGACATCGAGCACGTGCTCGTGATCGGCTCTGGGCCGATCGTGATCGGGCAGGCGTGCGAGTTCGACTACTCCGGTACCCAGGCGTGCCGGGTGCTGCGTGAGGAGGGGCTGCGGGTCAGCCTCGTGAACTCCAACCCGGCGACGATCATGACCGACCCGGAGTTCGCCGACGCCACCTACATCGAGCCGATCACCTGGGACTTCGTCGAGAAGGTGATCGCCAAGGAGCGGCCGGACGCCATCCTCGCCACCCTCGGCGGGCAGACCGCGCTCAACACCGCGGTCGCCCTCCACGAGCGGGGCGTCCTCGAGAAGTACGGCGTCGAGCTGATCGGCGCCGACATCGAGGCCATCCAGCGCGGCGAGGACCGTCAGCGGTTCAAGGACATCTGCGCCTCCGTCGGCGCCGAGACCCCCCGCAGCGCGGTCTGCCACACGATGGACGAGGTCCGCAAGACCGTCGACGACCTCGGCCTCCCCGTCGTCATCCGGCCCTCGTTCACCATGGGCGGCCTCGGCTCGGGCGTCGCGCACACCGCCGAGGACCTGGAGCGCATGGCGACCTCCGGGCTCGCCGAGTCGCCGGTGCACGAGGTGCTCATCGAGGAGAGCGTGCTCGGCTGGAAGGAGTACGAGCTGGAGCTGATGCGCGACGCATGCGACAACGTCGTGGTCATCTGCTCCATCGAGAACATCGACCCGATGGGCGTGCACACCGGCGACTCGGTCACCGTCGCCCCCGCGATGACCCTCACCGACCGCGAGTACCAGCACATGCGTGACGTCGGCATCGACGTGCTGCGTGCGGTCGGCGTGGACACCGGCGGCTGCAACATCCAGTTCGCGGTCCACCCGGGGACCGGGCGCCTGGTCGTCATCGAGATGAACCCCCGGGTGTCGCGATCGAGCGCGCTCGCGTCGAAGGCCACCGGCTTCCCCATCGCCAAGATCGCCGCGAAGCTCGCCATCGGCTACTCGCTCGACGAGATCCGCAACGACATCACCGGCGAGACCCCGGCGAGCTTCGAGCCGACCCTCGACTACGTGGTCGTCAAGGTCCCGAGGTTCGCCTTCGAGAAGTTCCCCGGCGCCGACCCGACGCTCACGACCACGATGAAGTCCGTCGGCGAGGGCATGGCGCTCGGCCGCAACTTCGTCGAGGCGCTCGGCAAGGCACTGCGGTCGATGGAGACCAGGGCCGCGGGCTTCTGGACCACGCCCGACCCGGACACCCTGACCGTCGAAGGGGTGCTCGCCGCCCTGCGGATCCCGCACGACGGCCGCCTCTACACGGTGGAGCGCGCGCTGCGGCTCGGCGTGAGCGTCGCCGACGTCAGCGCGGCCTCGGGCATCGACCCGTGGTTCGTCGACCAGGTCGCGTCGCTGGTCGAGCTGAGGGAGGAGGTGTGCGCGGCACCCGTGCTCGACGAGCTGCTGCTGCGCAGGGTCAAGCGCGCGGGCTTCTCCGACCGCCAGGTCGCAGCCCTGCGACCCGAGTTGGCGGGGGAGAACGGTGTCCGCACGCTCCGCCACCGCCTCGGCATCCGCCCGGTCTACAAGACCGTCGACACGTGCGCGGCCGAGTTCGAGGCCCGCACGCCCTACCACTACTCGGCCTACGAGCTGGACCCCGCCGCCGAGTCGGAGGTGGCGCCCCAGCGCGACCGGCCCAAGGTGCTGATCCTCGGCTCGGGCCCCAACCGCATCGGGCAGGGCATCGAGTTCGACTACTCGTGCGTGCACGCGGCCATGGCCTTGCGCGACGCCGGGTTCGAGACCGTCATGGTCAACTGCAACCCGGAGACCGTGTCCACCGACTACGACACCTCCGACCGCCTGTACTTCGAGCCGCTCACCTTCGAGGACGTCCTGGAGGTCGTGCACTCCGAGCAGCAGTCCGGCACGGTCGTCGGGGTGATCGTGCAGCTCGGCGGCCAGACCCCGCTCGGCCTCGCACGCAGGCTGGCCGAGGCCGGGGTGCCGGTCGTCGGCACGCCGCCCCACGCCATCCACCTCGCGGAGGACCGGGGCGCGTTCGGCGAGGTCCTCACCGCCGCGGGCCTGCCGGCGCCCATGTACGGCACCGCCACGTCGTTCGGCGCGGCCAAGCGGATCGCCGACGAGATCGGCTACCCCGTGCTCGTGCGGCCGTCCTACGTGCTCGGTGGTCGCGGCATGGAGATCGTGTACGACGAGGCGTCCCTCGCCGGCTACATCGAGCGCGCCACCGAGATCACCCCGGAGCACCCGGTGCTGGTCGACCGGTTCCTCGACGACGCCATCGAGATCGACGTCGACGCGCTGTGCGACGGCGACGAGGTCTTCCTCGGCGGCGTCATGGAGCACATCGAGGAGGCGGGCGTCCACTCCGGCGACTCGTCCTGCGCGCTGCCGCCGATCACGCTGGGCCGCACCGACCTGCAGACCATCCGCCACTCCACCGAACTGATCGCCAAGGGCATCGGCGTGCGGGGCCTGCTGAACGTCCAGTACGCGCTCAAGGACGACGTCCTGTACGTGCTGGAGGCCAACCCGAGGGCGTCACGGACCGTGCCGTTCGTGTCCAAGGCGACCGCCACCCCGCTCGCGAAGGCCGCCGCGCGGATCATGCTCGGCGCGACCGTCGCGGACCTGCGTGCCGAGGGCCTGCTGCCCGACCACGGTGACGGGGCGGACCTGCCGCCGACCTCGCCGGTGGCCGTCAAGGAGGCCGTGCTGCCGTTCCACCGTTTCCGCACGCCGGAGGGCCTCGGCGTGGACTCCCTGCTCGGCCCGGAGATGAAGTCGACCGGCGAGGTGATGGGCGTCGACACGTCGTTCGGCAAGGCGTTCGCCAAGTCGCAGACGGCGTCCTACGGCTCGCTGCCCACGAGCGGGCGCGTGTTCGTGTCGGTGGCGAACCGGGACAAGCGGGCGATGATCTTCCCGGTGAAGCGGCTCGCCGACCTCGGGTTCGAGATCCTGGCCACCGCGGGCACCGCGGAGGTGCTGCGGCGCAACGGGATCCCGTGCACCGAGGTGCGCAAGCACTTCGAGGGCGACCAGAACATCGTGGACATGATCAAGGAGGGCGGGGTGGACATGGTGATCAACACCCCGTACGGCAACCCCGGTCCGCGCGTGGACGGCTACGAGATCCGCACCGCGGCCGTCTCGCGGGACATTCCGTGCGTGACCACGATCCAGGGCGCGGCGGCGGCCGTGCACGGCATCGAGGCGTTGATCGGGCAGGACATCGGGGTGGAGTCGCTGCAGTCGCTGCAGGCCACGCTGCGGAGCCAGCGGTGAGGGCCCCGTTCGGCGCCAGGGTCACCGAAGCCGTCGCGGCACACGGGCCGCTGTGCGTCGGCATCGACCCGCACGCGTCCCTGCTGGAGCAGTGGGGCCTGCCCGTCGACGCGACCGGGCTCGAGCGCTTCGCCATGACGTGTGTCGAGGCGCTCGCGGGCGAGGTCGCGGTCGTCAAGCCGCAGTCGGCGTTCTTCGAGGCACACGGCTCCGCGGGCGTCGCGGTGCTGGAGCGGGTGGTAGCCGGCTTCCGGGACACCGGGACGCTCGTGCTCCTCGACGTGAAGCGTGGCGACATCGGCTCCACGATGGCCGCCTACGCCCAGGCGTACCTGGGGGAGGGCTCGCCACTGGCGGCCGACGCCGTCACGATCTCGCCGTACCTTGGCTTCGGCTCGCTCACCCCGGCGCTCGACCTCGCCGAGCGGACCGGCCGAGGGGTGTTCGTGCTGGCGCTGACGTCCAACAAGGAGGGCCCGCAGGTGCAGCGGGCCCGCGACGAGAACGGGGTGACCGTCGCGCAGGCGATGGTCGACGAGGCCGCCGCCAGGAACGCGGGCGCGAGCCCGGTCGGCCCGGTCGGCCTCGTCATCGGCGCCACGGTCGGCGCGACGGAGCTGGACCTGTCCAAGCTCAACGGGATGATCCTCGCGCCGGGCTTCGGCGCGCAGGGCGCGGGCGTGGCCGACCTGGCGTCGGTCTTCGGGCCGGTGCGCGAGCGCGTCCTGCCGTCCTCGTCGCGGGACATCCTGCGCCACGGCCCGGACGTGGGGACGCTGCGGTCGGCCGCGCTTCTGGTCAGGGACTCCGTGAGCTGACGAATCTCCCGAACTGGATTCCATCTCGGATTTCGATCCGGACGAACTTGCCGGAATCCCGCGTAACGGCAAGGTTTGACTGGATTTCATATTTCCGTCGTGGAAAGCGCGTACCCGTCCGCGGCGAGCGACACGCGGCCGATTCCCCCGGCTTTCCCCATGGTCGCGGCACCCGGCCGCCGCCTCTGTGTCGAAGCCTGGCCGGTGCTGCGGCAGTTGGTCAGGCCACACCGTCCCACCTGGGGGAACTCGCTCCCGCTGGCGCGTTCGTGGCCGCCTGGTCGCAGCTCCTGCCGGGCGATACGACCCCCGGTGTCGCGCTCGCCTACACCCTCACCAAGATCGTTCTGCCATACCACGTCGAAGCGCTTCGCGCCGCGCGTGCGGTATGGTCCCGACACACCTGACCCGAAGGTGTTACCGCAGGTCCACGGGTGTTCGCTACTGAGAGTTGATCTATGCTCTCGAGTGCATCACCCACCGCACTAAGGTGGACCCGCGTTGTCACGACCAGCCGGTCCTCGGTAACGTCGCGACACCGATCCGCAGAAAACCCCACCCCCCGGAGGAAATCGTGGCCCTTCCCCAGCTGACCGAGGAGCAGCGGGCCGCAGCGCTGGAGAAGGCGGCTGCCGCCCGACGCGCCCGAGCTGAGCTCAAGGAGCGCCTGAAGCGAGGTGGCACCACCCTCAAGGATGTGCTCGCTCAGGCCGACAAGGACGAGGTCCTGGGCAAGATGAAGGTCACCGCACTGCTCGAGGCCCTGCCGGGCGTCGGCAAGGTGCGTGCCCAGCAGATCATCGAGCGTCTTGAGATCGCCCCTAGTCGCCGCCTGCGCGGCCTCGGCGACCGCCAGCGCAAGGCGTTGCTCGCCGAATTCAGCGGCGAGTGACGAGAAATGCGAATCGGAGGGGCCGGCTGGTCGTACTAGCCGGCCCTTCCGGCGTAGGTAAGAGCAGCGTCGTCCACGAGCTGCGGAAGCTCTACCCGGACCTGTGGTTCAGCGTGTCGGCCACCACGCGGGACCAGCGACCGGGCGAGCTGGACGGGGTGGACTACCGGTTCGTCACGGCCGACGAGTTCGACCGGATGATCAAGAACGACGACCTGCTCGAGTGGGCCGAGATCCACCGGGGCATCCACCGGTCCGGTACGCCGAGGGCCCCCATCGAGGACCGCCTGGCCGCCGGTGAGCCCGCCCTGGTCGAGGTCGACCTGCAGGGAGCCCGCAACCTGCGCGAGGCGATGCCCGAGGCCTACCTCGTGTTTCTGTCGCCGCCGAGCTGGGACGCCCTGGTCGAGCGGCTGGTACAGCGCGGCACCGAGGCGCCGGAGGTCGTGGAGCGTCGCCTGCGGACCGCCAAGGAGGAACTGGCGGCCCAGTCGGAGTTCGACGCTGTGGTTGTCAACACCGACGTGCGGAGCGCCGCGCGCGACTTGCTAAAGTTGATACTTGACAAGTCCTCTGATCAGCTGGAGAACCACTAGTGATCACACCCGCCGAGTTGGGCGCACTGGGCGACCCCTCGAGCCAGCAGCTCGAGGGCATCACCAACCCCCCGATCGACGACCTTCTCGACAAGGTCAGCTCCAAGTACGCCCTGGTGATCTACGCGGCCAAGCGCGCACGGCAGATCAACGACTACTACGCGCAGCTCGGTGAGGGCCTGCTCGAGTACGTCGGCCCGCTCGTCGAGCCGGGCCCCCGCGAGAAGCCGCTGTCCATCGCGCTCCGCGAGATCCACGCAGGCCTGCTGGAGCACACCGAAGGCGAATGAGTGGGCCGACGCCGGGAATAGGCCTGCGAACGCTGAGCGGAGCGAGGCCATGATCCAGAGCGGGCCGCCGGTGTCTGGACTGACGAGCACGGAGGCCCGGCGAGGTACGAGCCCTGGGTCTCCGCGCGCAGGAGGGAAGACGCCGGGTACAGGCCTGCGAACGCTGAGCGGAGCGAGGTCATGATCCAGAGCGGGCCGCCGGTGTCTGGACTGACGAGCACGGAGGCCCGGCGAGGTACGAGCCCTGGGTCTCCGCGCGCAGGAGGGAAGACGCCGGGTACAGGCCTGCGAACGCTGAGCGGAGCGAGGTCATGATCCAGAGCGGGCCGCCGGTGTCTGGACTGACGAGCACGGAGGCCCGGCGAGGTACGAGCCCTGGGTCTCCGCGCGCAGGAGGGAAGACGCCGGGTACAGGCCCGCGAACGCTGAGCGGAGCGAGGCCATGATCCACAGCGGGACCTCCCGCGTCGTTCTGGGCGTTGGCGGCGGTATCGCCGCCTACAAGGCGTGCGAGGTCCTTCGGCAGCTGACCGAGTCCGGACACTCGGTCCAGGTCGTGCCGACAGAGGCGGCGCTGCGTTTCGTGGGCGCCGCGACGTTCGAGGCGCTGTCCGGGCAGCCGGTGCACACCGGCGTCTTCGACGACGTGCACGAGGTGCCGCACGTGCGCATCGGCCAGGAAGCCGACCTGGTGCTCGTCGCGCCCGCGACCGCGAACCTGCTGGCCAAGGCCGCACACGGGCTCGCGGACGACCTCCTCACCAACACGCTGCTCACCGCACGCTGTCCGGTCATGATGGTGCCCGCGATGCACACCGAGATGTGGGAGCACGCGGCCACGCGTCAGAACGTGGCGACACTGCGCGAGCGCGGCGTCGTGGTGACCGAGCCGGCGAGCGGCAGGCTGACGGGCAAGGACACCGGCAAGGGGCGGCTCGCCGACCCCGCCGAGATCGTCGACCTGGCCAGGTTGCTCCTGGCCCGGCCGGACGCGCTGCCGAGGGACATGGCCGGTCTGCGGGTCGTCGTGTCGGCCGGTGGCACCCGGGAGGCGCTGGACCCGGTCCGCTACCTGGGCAACCGCTCGTCCGGCAAGCAGGGCTACGCTCTCGCGCGCACCGCGGCGCAACGCGGCGCGCAGGTGACGCTGGTCGCGGCGGCGACGGTCGGGTTGCCGGAGCCCGCGGGCGTGGAGCTGGTCCGGGTGGGCACGGCACTGGAGCTGCGTGACGCCATGCACGTCGTGTCACCAGGTGCTGACGTGGTGGTCATGGCGGCCGCGGTTGCCGACTTCCGCCCGGTGTCGCAGGCTGAGTACAAAATCAAGAAGACCGACCGGGACCCGGACCCGGTCGCTCTGACGCGCAACCCGGACGTGCTCGCGGAGCTCGTCGGGGTGCGGTCGCCGGGCCAGGTCATCGTCGGCTTCGCCGCGGAGACCGGCGACGGTGGCGCTGACGTGCTGGAACACGCTCGTGCGAAACTGAAGCGCAAGGGCTGTGACCTGCTCGTCGTCAACGCTGTCGGGGAGGGCAAGGCCTTCGAGACCGAGGACAACGCCGGCTGGCTCCTGTCCTCCGACGGGTCCGAACGGCCTATCGCACTGGGCTCGAAGGCGCACATGGCGTCCGATATATGGGATGCCGTGGTAACGCTGACTCATAACTGAGCGGCGCTCGATACCCAGTTCATACGCTAATCGCAGCAACCAGGGAAAGAGTGGGTGGGAAACGTCGTGAGTGAATCCGCAAGCCGGCTGTTCACCAGCGAATCGGTGACCGAGGGGCATCCCGACAAGATCTGCGACGCCATCAGCGACGCGGTGCTGGACGCTCTCCTGTCGAAGGACCCGAAGTCCCGCGTGGCGGTCGAGACCCTCGTGACCACCGGCCAGGTGCACGTCGCGGGCGAGGTCACGACCGAGGCGTATGCGGACATTCCGGCCCTGGTACGCGAGACGATCCTGGGGATCGGCTACGACTCGTCGGCCAAGGGCTTCGACGGCAACTCGTGCGGCGTCAACGTCGCGCTCGGCTCGCAGTCGCCCGACATCGCGCAGGGTGTCGACACCGCGTACGAGAAGCGTGTCGAGAGCGACGAGGACGAGATCGCCAAGCAGGGGGCGGGCGACCAGGGCCTGATGTTCGGCTACGCGTGCACCGACACGCCGGAGCTGATGCCGCTGCCGATCGCGCTGGCCCACCGCCTGTCGAAGCGCCTGACCGAGGTCCGCAAGAACGGCCAGCTGCCGTACCTGCGTCCGGACGGCAAGACCCAGGTCACCATCGAGTACGCGGGTGACCAGGCCGTGCGACTGGACACCGTCGTCGTGTCCTCGCAGCACGCCGAGGGCGTCGACCTGGAGAAGCTGCTCGGTGTGGACGTGCGCGAGCAGGTCGTGCTGCCCGAGATCGGCCAGCTGGAGCTGGACACCGAGAACGTGCGCCTGCTGGTCAACCCGACCGGCCGCTTCGTCATCGGCGGACCGATGGGTGACGCGGGCCTGACCGGCCGCAAGATCATCGTCGACACCTACGGCGGCATGGCCCGCCACGGTGGTGGCGCCTTCTCCGGCAAGGACCCGTCGAAGGTGGACCGCTCCGCGGCGTACGCCATGCGCTGGGTGGCCAAGAACGCGGTCGCCGCCGGTCTCGCCAGCCGCATCGAGGTCCAGGTGGCCTACGCCATCGGCAAGGCGGCCCCGGTCGGCCTGTTCGTCGAGACGTTCGGCACCGAGACGGTTGATCCGACGAAGATCCAGCAGTCGATCAGCGAGGTCTTCGACCTCCGCCCGGCCGCGATCATCCGCGACCTCAACCTGCTGCGGCCCATCTACCGGCAGACCGCCGCGTACGGCCACTTCGGCCGTCCCGAGCTGGACCTGCCCTGGGAGCGGACTGACCGTGCGGACGCCCTCAGGTCGCTCGCGGGCGCCTGACCCCATTCACTGGTTGCGGTATGCGGTGGCGGGTTCCCTGCCCACCGCATACCACCAGTGGGTGCTCTACGACCTGACCTGCGGCACGTGGGTGCTCAGGCACCTCAGCCGTGCCCTCGTGCAGTTCTCGTTCTGGTGGCTGTGCCTGCTCGTACCTGGCCCGCTGTCCCTGCGGTTCGCCATGGTCGCGCTCGGCTACCTGCTGGGTCTCTACTTCTCACTGTCCTTCATGGAGGACGCGTGTGAGCGGCGGTTGCTGAAGGCCGGCTATCCACCGGGCCTCAACCGAAAGATCCGCGAGGAAACCCCGGTGTCGGAACGCGCCGCGACGGTCGCCTTGTACGCGTCGTACTACCCGCCCAGCTGACTACGGCGAACAATGCCGACAAGGCGGTACTCGGCAGAACGAGAACCGGTCCGTTCGTATTCTTTGGAATCCCGCACCGCGGCGTCAGCGGCATCGACAAAAGCGATCTCGACGCAACTTTCGTTGCCACCCGCGTGGGCGTCGACCTGACCCACGACGCATGGAACCCCCACGACAGGGCCTTCCCGGCGGAGTCGTTCGTCACGGTCGACGAGTTGCGGGACGTGGTGCGGCAGTGGGCGTTCGGTGACGTGTTGCCGCCACCGGCCGTCCCGTGGGTGAGCGTGCCCCACGAAAGTGTCAGCTGGTTCTGGTCCGAAGGGCCGGTACTGGCAGTGCCTACTGTCAAACGCTAGTCTTTCCTTCATGGAAAGAACGAACGTGGTGCGGGAGCTGAACAGGGCCACCTTCGTGCTGGTCTCGGAGGCTCAGCGGGGGATGGCGAAGGCGTTCGACGCGCCTCGGGTCGGCGTCCTTCGGATGGTCGCCGACGGACCGCTGCGGCCGAGCGAGATCGGGGAACGGCTGGACATGGCGCCGTCCTCCGTCACGCGGCACGTGCAGGCGTTGGAGGACGCCGGGCACGTGACCGTCGAGGCCGATCCCTTCGACGCACGGACCTGCCTCGTCGAGGTGACCGAGGACGGCACCGAGGAACTCGACCGGCTGGAGAGCCTCGGGCTCGCCGCGTTCGAGCAGGTCGTCGCCGACTGGGATGCCGACGATCTCGTCACGCTCACCCGTCTGCTGGCGCGGCTCACCCGGGACTGGGCCGAACGCGGCACCGCCGCCCGCCGCCCGGCGCGACCCGGCAAGGCACCCCGCTGGCGCTTCCGGCCACGCGAACAGCCGGCCCACCAACCAGCCGGACAGCCCCACGAACACGAGGGAAAACCATGAACACGACCATCCGGTGGACCACGTGGTGCCTCTACGCCCTCGCCGCGTTCCAGCTGCTCATCGCCGTCCTGCTCATCCTCGACTGGGACGACACCGTCACCTCGTTCGCCGGTGAGTCCTTCGCCCCCACCCGGGACGCGGCCGAGGGCGCGGCGGTCGGGTCGCTCGGCATCCACGTCCTCCTGGCCATCTTCTACACCGTGGTCGCCGCACGGCTGCCCGCCGGCCGACGGGGCACGCGGGTCAGAGCCACGATCCTCCTGAGCCTCACCGTCGTCGGCGGCCTCGTCACCCTGTTCGCCATCGCCGACGAAACGCCCCTCAACCCGGTCGGCATCGTCCTGGCCGCCGCCACCCTCGTCCTGCTGTGGCTCCCCGCCCAGTCCCGCGCACACTTCGCCAGGGTTCCCGCCACCACCCTATGACCAGCGCCGACGCCCCGATCTGGTAGACCAGCGGGCATGACCGGCGTGCGTAAAGGGGAGAACCGCCCGGCGGCCACGCTTCCGGTCGCCCGCGTCTACGTCGACGTCCCCCTCGCCCACCTGGACCGTCCCTTCGACTACCTCGTCCCCGAGTCCCTCGACGAGGCCGCCGTCCCCGGTTGCCGCCTCCGCATGCGTTTCGCGGGCAAGCAGGTCGACGGCTACCTCCTCGAACGGGTCGCCGAGTCCGAGTTCGGCGGCCGCATGGAGTACATCGGCAAGGTGGTCTCCAGCGAACCCGTGCTCACCCCCGACATCGCCACCCTCGCGCGGGCCGTCGCCGACCGGTACGCGGGCATGATGACCGACGTCCTGCGCCTCGCCATCCCGCCGCGCCACGCCAAGGTCGAAGCCGAGTCACCCGCCGAGCCACCCGCGACACCCGAGCCGCCCGACACCACCGCGTGGGCCCGCTACCCCCGAGGGCCCGCCTTCGTCGAGGCGCTCCGCAACTCGCGGCAGGCCCACGCCGTCTGGCAGGCGCTTCCCGGCGAGGACTGGCCCGCCCGCCTCGCCGAGCTGGCCGCCACCGCCGCCGCCAGCGACCGGGGCGCCGTCCTCGTCGTGCCCGACTACCGGGACGTCCAACGCCTCTACCAGGCCTGCGCGGAAAGAGTGGGGGACAACGTCGTCGCCCTGTCCGCCGACGCGGGCCCCGCCAAGCGGTACCGGGCCTGGCTGGGCGTCAAGCGCGGCACCACCCGCATCGTCGTCGGCACCCGTGCCAGCGTCTTCGCCCCCGTCCAGCGGCCGGGCCTGTTCGTCGTCTGGGACGACGGCGACGACCTCCACGCCGACCCGCACGCTCCCTACCCGCACGTCCGCGACGTCCTCATCCAGCGCGCCCACACCAGTGGCGCGTCACTGCTCGTCGCCGGGTTCGCGCGCACGGCCGAGGCCCAGCTGCTCGTCGAGTCCGGCTGGGCACCCGAGATCGTCGCCGCACGGGACGAGGTGCGCAGAGCCTCGCCGCGCATCACCTCCCTCGGCGAGACCGACCAGCAGCTCGCCCGCGACCCGGCCGCCCGCGCGGCCCGCATCCCGTCCGTCGCCTTCGAGGCCGCCCGTGAGTCGCTCAAGGCAGGCAGGCCGGTCCTCGTCCAGGTCCCGCGCGGCGGCTACGTCCCCGCCCTCGCCTGCCAGCAGTGCCGAAGCCCCGCACGCTGCCGCCGCTGCGCGGGCCCGCTCGGCCTCCCCTCCAGGGGCGCCGACGCCCGCCCGCCGACCTGCCGGTGGTGCGGCGTCCCCGACACGGCCTTCCGCTGCGGCGAGTGCGGGTCCCGGCGACTGCGTGCCATCGTCGTCGGCGTCAAGCGCACCGCCGAGGAGCTGGGCCGTGCCTTCGCCGACGTCCCCGTGCTCGGCTCCGGCGGGGCGGAGGTCCTCGGGCAGGTCGACGACCGCCCGGCCCTCGTCGTCGCCACCCCGGGCGCCGAGCCCGTCGGGAGCTACGGCGCCGCGCTCCTGCTCGACGGCTGGGCCCTGCTCGGCCGCGCCGACCTCCGCGCCACCGAGGAGACCCTGCGCCGCTGGATGACCGCCGCCGCGATGGTCCGCAGCGACGGGCGGGTCGTCGTGCTCGCCGAGTCGGCGATGCCCGTCGTGCAGGCGCTGGTGCGCTGGGACCCGGTCTGGCACGCGAGCCAGGAGCTGGCCGCACGCACCGAGCTGGGCTTCCCCCCTGCGGTGCGGATGGCGTCGGTCGACGGACCGCCGAAGGCACTGGCCATGTTCCTCGACGAGCTGAAGCTCCCCGCGTCCGGCGAGATCCTCGGACCCGTCCCCCTCGGCGAGCCCGACCGCGACGGCAACACCGAGAAGGAACGCGCCCTCGTCCGCGCCACCCGCGCCGAGGGCCGGGCGCTCTCCGCCGCCCTCACCACCGCGCAACACGCCCGCACGGCACGGAAAGAGCCGGACTCGATCCGAGTCCGGCTCGATCCGCTGGAACTGATCTAGTAGTGCCCGGACGCTCCCTGCTCGTGGAGCTGGGCCGGGTCGTACGTCCATTCCCCCGTGACAACCAGGTTGCCGGCCGCGTCGCGGCCGTTCATCTGGACCTGGTCACCATCGTGCAGGTCCGGGAACGGCCCGGCGAAGAACACGCCTCTGTGGATGGGCGGCATCGGCCCGAGGCTCGTGCCTTCGATGACGTACTCCAGAGAAACCCCGTCGAGGTTCTCCGCCACCCCGACGATGATCCCGTCGGGGAACATGTACACCCCGTAGACGGCCTGGGTATCGGTCGACACGAAGGTCACCCGTGGGTTGGTCGGCGGGGACACCGTCGCCGTCCCGTCGTCGAGCACGCAGAACATGGTGTGGCCGGCTGCCTCGAACATGACGATGCCGATTTCGTACTCACTCAACCCGAAGACCGACTTGTACACCCAGGTGTTCCTCGGCGGGTACGCACCGGCCAGCGGGCTGGCGGCGACGACGTGGGCGCAGTTGTCGAGGTCCTCGTCCGGCGTGGTGAGGGGCTTCTCGCCGGCCGAGGTGCGTGCCGGTCCGCTGGCCGAGGTGTCGGTCGGGTTGGACTGCCCCGCCCGGCTGTTCGAGTCGTCCGGCGCGGCCGACTGGGTGACCATGACCGCGCCGGCCGCCAGCACGGCCACCGCGGCGGCTACGGCCAACGGCTTGCGGTTGCGCGACGGTGTGTCGGCGGACTGGTCCATCCGCATCCGCACGCGGTGGCGAACTTCCGGCGGCATCGTCCTGCGGGGTGGCAGGTCGAGATCGTTCATGGCGAGTCCTCCAGTTTCGTACGCAGCCGTGCTCTGGCACGCGAGAGACGAGAGCGGACGGACACCTCGGCCACGCCGAGCAGTTCCGCCGCGTCGGCCAACCCCACCTCGCCGAGCAGACACAGTTCGACGGCCTCCCGCTCGGCGCGGGGCAGGGACCGGACCGCCGCGAGCACGCGGACCATGCGTGCGTCTCTGTCGACCCGGTCGGCGACCTCGTCGGCGTGGTCGGCCGCGACGGACGAGTCCGGAGCCCTGCGGACCACCCGCAGGAACCGGGTCGTGGCGCGGCGTTCGTCGCGGACCACGTTGCCGGCGACCGTGTACAGCCACGGCCGGGCCGACTCCCGCACCAGCACGACATCCGCGCGTTTGCGCCACGCCTGCAGGAACGTGCTGGACGTGACGTCCTCGGCGAGGTTCCACGAGGCGGTCAGCCGGTAGGCGTGGTTCCACACCGCCTCGACGTGCCGCTCGAACAGCTCGCTGAAGGCGGCATGGTCGCCTACTGAGGATCTGGCCCAGAGATCGGCGTCGGAGGTGATGGCAGGTCCCCTCGGGGCGTTCGCTGTGTTCACTTCGTTCACGTCAGCAAGTGGCCGGCACGGCACTCACCGTTGCACCATCCGGGCACTGAATAGACTGGCCTCCGTCGCTCGTTGGAACCCGATCGGAGCAATGTGACTGTCCAGCCCATCCGCCTCTTCGGCGATCCCGTGCTGCGCACCCCCGCCGCCGAGGTGGTCGACTTCGACAAGGAGCTGGCCACCCTCGTCAAGGACCTCTGGGACACCATGGAGAGCCAGGAGGGCGCCGGATTGGCGGCGCCCCAGCTCGGCGTCGGACTGCGTGTGTTCACCTACCACTGCGACGGGTTCGCGGGCCACCTCGTCAACCCGACCTGGACCGCCGTCGGCGACGACATCCAGGACGGTGAGGAGGGCTGCCTGTCGATCCCGGGACTCTACTGGGACTGCAAGCGGGCCAGGAACATCGTCGCGCGCGGCTGGGACATGCACGGCGAGCCCCTCCAGATCGAGGGGACCGACCTGCTGGCCCGCTGCGTCCAGCACGAGACGGACCACCTCGACGGTGTCCTGTTCGTCGACCGGCTCGACGCGACGACCCGCAAGGCGGCGATGAAGGCCATCCGCGAGGCGGACTGGTTCGAGGGCAGCACACCCACGATCAAGCAGAGCCCGCACTCACTGTTCGGCGGGTCCTGATGCGTCTCGTTTTTGCTGGTACACCCGAGGTCGCACTGCCGTCGTTGCGTGCGTTCCTCGCCAGTGACCGGCACGAGGTCGCCGCCGTGGTCACGCGGCCGGACGCCCCTGCCGGCCGTGGCCGTCACCTGGTGCGCTCACCCGTCGGCGCACTCGCCGACGAGCACGGCATCGAGGTGCTCACCCCGGCCAAGGCGTCCGACCCCGACTTCCTCGACCGGCTGCGCACGATCGCGCCCGACGTGTGCCCGGTCGTCGCCTACGGGGCGCTCCTGCCCCGGAAGGCACTCGACATCCCGACCCACGGCTGGGTGAACCTGCACTTCTCGCTGCTGCCCGCATGGCGTGGCGCGGCCCCGGTGCAGGCGGCCGTGCGGCACGGTGACGAGATCACCGGAGCGAGCGTCTTCCGGATCGTGAAGGCGCTCGACGCGGGCCCGGTGTTCGGTGTGCTGACCGAGGCGGTGCGCGCGGGCGACACCGCCGGCGTGCTGCTCGACCGGCTCGCGCAGGCGGGTGCGGGGCTTCTCGTGGCCACGGTGGACGGCATCGAGGACGGCACGCTCCAGGCGGTGGAGCAGCCGGAGGACGGCGTGAGCTACGCGCCGAAGATCGCCACGGAGGACGCGCGCCTCGACTTCACCGCACCGGCGCTCGCCGTGGACCGGCTGGCCCGCGCCGTCACGCCCGACCCCGGCGCGTGGGCGGAGTTCCGTGACGAGCGCATCAAGCTCGGCCCGGTCAGGACGGTGGTCGCGGACGCGATCCCGCCGGGGGAGCTGCGGGTTGAGCGCAAGCGGGTCCTCGTCGGCACCGCGACCGACCCGGTCGCGCTCGGCGAGGTGCAGGCACCCGGCAAGAAACGGATGGCGGCCACCGACTGGGCGCGAGGCGCGCGAGTAGAACCAGGAGAGCGGCTGAAGTGACGCAACCACGACGGCGTCCGGCGAGGTTCTCCCGGCCGCGCACCCCCCACCCACCCAAGCAGCGGTCCGGACCCGACCGGCCCCCGGTCGACGACCCGGCCCGCCAGGCGGCGCTGGACACACTGCGCGAGGTCCGCGCCCGCGACGCCTACGCGAACCTGCTGCTCCCGCAGATCCTGCGGGAGAGACGCATCACCGGCCGCGACGCCGCGCTCGCGACCGAGCTCACCTACGGCGCGTGCCGCTGCATCGGCCTGCTTGACGAGGTCCTCGCGGCCTGTGTGGACCGCCAGCTCGCCAAGGTGGAGCCCGCGCTGCTCGACGTCCTGCGCCTGGGCTGCTACCAGCTGCTGCGCACGAGGATTCCCTCGCACGCCGCCGTCGCCTCCACCGTCGACCTGGTGCGGGCCGAGCACGGCTCACGCAGCAGCGGCTTCGTGAACGCGGTGCTGCGCAAGGTGGCCGAGCACACCGAGCAGGAGTGGCTCGACGAGCTGGCGCCCGACCCGGACAAGGACCGCATCGGCAACCTCGCGATGCGCGAGGCGCACCCGCGCTGGGTGGCCCGCGCGTTCGCCGACTCACTGGGCTCGACCGGCGAGGAGCTGCGTTCCGCGCTGGCCGCCGACAACGAGCGCCCGGCCGTGCACCTGGTGGCCCGCCCCGGCGAGATCACCGCCGAGGAGCTGGCCGCGATGACCGGCGGCGAGGTCGCGCCGTACTCGCCGTACGGGGTGCGCCTCGCGGCGGGCTCCGGCGACCCGGCCGGGATCGACGCGGTGCGCGAGCGGCTGGCGTCGGTGCAGGACGAGGGCAGCCAGCTGTGTGCGGTGGCGCTGACCAGGCCGGACGTCGACGGCGCCGACGAGCACTGGCTGGACCTGTGCGCGGGCCCCGGCGGCAAGTCGGCGCTGCTCGGCGCGCTGCTCGGCATCCAGGGCGGCCGCCTCGACGCGGTCGAGAAGGCCCCGCACCGGGCGCGGCTCGTCGAGCAGTCGACCCAGGGGCTCCCGATCGTGGTGCACGTGGGTGACGGCCGGTCACCCGCCGCGCTCGGCTTCGGCACCGGCACGTTCGACCGGGTCCTGGTCGACGCGCCGTGCACGGGCCTCGGTTCGCTGCGGCGCAGGCCGGAGTCCCGCTGGCGCCGCCAGCCCTCGGATGTCGGCGAGCTGACGAAGCTGCAGCGTGAGCTGCTGCTGGCGGCCGTGGACGTCACCCGTCCG
Source organism: Actinophytocola oryzae (assembly GCF_004364325.1). GTDB lineage: Bacteria > Actinomycetota > Actinomycetes > Mycobacteriales > Pseudonocardiaceae > Actinophytocola > Actinophytocola oryzae. The sequence continues at coordinate 437,154 of NZ_SOCP01000008.1, forward strand.
GGTGGCGTGGTCGGCTACGTCGTGTGCTCGCCGCACCTGTCGGAGACCATCGGCGTGGTGTCCGACGTCGTCCGCAAGACCGGCCTCACCCCGCTGGACGCCCGCGAGTCGTTCCCTGACATGCCGGGCCTCGGGGACGGTCCGTACGTGCAGCTGTGGCCGCACCGGCACGGCACCGACGCCATGTTCTGCGCACTGCTCAGGAAGCCCGCGTGAGCCCCGACGACCTGCTCGACGACATCGCCGCCGAGCTGGCCGCCACCGGCGTGATCGCCGGGGCGATGTTCGGCAAGCGTGCGCTGAAGGCGAACGGCAAGGCCTTCACCTGCCTGAAGGGCGACGACCTCGCCTTCCGCCTCGGCGACGGCACCGCCGAGCACGGCGCGGCCCTCGATCTGCCCGGCGCGGCCCTGTTCGACCCGTCCGGCGGCGGACGCCCGTTCAAGGACTGGGTCGCGGTCCCGTTCGACCAGGCCGCCGAGTGGCCGCGGCTGGCGAAGGTCGCGCTCACCCGCGTCCAGCCGTGACGGGCCACGTCGCGGTCATCTCCATGGGCGGGACGATCGCGATGGCGCCCAGTGCCAGCGGCGGGATCGTGCCGTCACTGGGGGCAGACGACCTCGTGGCGTCCGTGCCGGGGCTCGCCGAGCTGGACGTGAAGATCACCACCGAGTCGCTGCGGTCGCTGCCGAGCCCGTCGCTCGGGTTCGCCGACCTCGTCGCGCTGTCCACCCGCGTGCGTCAGGAGATCGCCGCGGGTGCGGTCGGGGTCGTGGTCACCCACGGCACCGACACCATCGAGGAGACCGCGTTCTTCCTCGACCTGACCGTGCCGGACGACGCGCCCGTGGTCGTGACCGGGGCCATGCGCCACCCGCACTCGGCGGGACCGGACGGGCCCGCCAACCTCTATGCCGCCATCCGCGTCGCCCTGTCGCCGGACGCGCGGCGGATCGGCACGCTCGTCGTGATGTCCGACGAGATCCACGGCGCCCGGTTCGTCCGCAAGAACCACACCAGCAGCACCGGCGCGTTCGTCTCGCCCGGCTTCGGGCCGATCGGGTTCGTCGTCGAGGGCGACCCGCGCCTGCGGGGCATCGCCCGCACCGGCCTCACACTGCCTGCCGATCCCCGCGTCTCCGACGTCCGCGTCGGGCTCGTCACCGTCGCCATGGGTGACGACGGCGCGCTCCTGCGGCGTGCCGGCGACCTGTTCGACGGCCTGGTCATCGCCGGGCTCGGCGCCGGTCACGTCCCCGCCGCCATGGTGCCCGTCGTCGCCGACCAGGCCGTGCGCATCCCGGTGGTCCTGTCCACCCGCACCGGCGCGGGCTCGGTCCTGCGCCACACCTACGGCTACCCCGGTTCCGAACGCGACCTGCTGGACCGCGGCCTGATCCAGTCCGGTTTCCTCGACCCGGCCAAGTCGCGGGTGCTGCTCACGCTGCTGCTCGCCGTCGAAGCCAACCCGACGGCGATAGTCGAGGCGTTCGACCGCTTCCGCTGAGCGGATGCCCCAGCACGGCCCTACCTCGACGCAATAGGCTCGACGGCGTGCCACGAACTCCCATGATCGCGCCCAGCATCCTCGCCGCCGACTTCGCGCGGCTCGCCGAGGCGGCGCAGTCGGTCAAGGACGCGGACTGGCTGCACGTCGACGTCATGGACGGGCACTTCGTCCCGAACCTGACCATCGGCCTGCCGGTCGTCAAGGCGATCCTCAACAGCACGGCGATCCCGGTCGACTGCCACCTCATGATCGAGGACCCCGACCGCTGGGCCGTCGGCTACGCGGAGGCGGGCGCCTACAACGTCACCGTCCACGCCGAGGCCGCCGCCGACCCGGTCAAGCTCGCCAACGACCTGCGGGCCGCGGGCGCCAAGGCCGGGCTCTCGGTCAAGCCGGGTACCCCGTTCGAGCCCTATGTGGAATTGCTGCGGCACTACGACACGTTGCTCGTGATGTCCGTCGAGCCGGGTTTCGGCGGTCAGGAGTTCATGCCGGAGGTGCTCGACAAGGTGCGTCGCGCGCGGCGGCTGGTCGACTCGGGCGAGCTGCGGGTGGTGGTCGAGATCGACGGCGGCATCAACGCCGACACCATCGAGCAGGCGGCCGAGGCCGGGGTGGACTGCTTCGTCGCGGGTTCGGCCGTGTACGGGGCGAACGACCCGGGCAGGGCGATCGAGGCACTGAGGGACCGAGCCAGGAGGGCGATGTAGGGGTGTTCACGGGGATCGTGGAGGAACGCGGCGAGGTCGTCGCCGTGCAGGACCTGCCGGACGCCGCACGCGTCACCATCGCGGGGCCGCTCGTCACGAGCGACGCGCAGCTCGGTGACTCGATCTCCGTCAACGGCGTGTGCCTGACGGTCGTCGAGGTGTCGGCGGGTGCGTTCACCGCCGACGTCATGCGCGAGACGCTCGTGCGCAGCAGCCTGGACAAGATCGCGACCGGCGAGGCCGTCAACCTGGAGCGCGCCGCGGCCGTCGGCAAGCGCTTCGGCGGGCACATCGTGCAGGGGCACGTCGACGGCACCGGGGTGATCCTGTCGCGTGAGCCGAGTGCGCACTGGGACCTCGTCCGCATCGGGCTGCCCGCGAAGCTGGCGCGCTACGTCGTGGAGAAGGGCTCGATCACCGTCGACGGCGTGTCGCTCACGGTCGTGGACGTGTCCGACGACGAGTTCAGCGTCAGCCTCATCCCGGAGACCCTGCGGGCGACCACTCTCGGCATGCGGACACCCGGCGACCGGGTGAACCTGGAGGTCGACGTGGTGGCGAAGTACGTCGAGAGGTTGGCCCTACCACACTTGGCGGGCAACTCGACCTTGGCGGAGGAGAATGGCCTCGAGGCGGAGGAGGCTACTCATGGGTGACATCGAGGGCATCGAGCAAGCGATCTCCGACATCGCGGCCGGGCGCCCGGTGATCGTCGTGGACGACGAGGACCGGGAGAACGAGGGCGACCTGATCTTCGCGGCGGAGAAGGCCACGCCGGAGCTGCTCGCGTTCATGGTCCGCTACACGTCCGGGTACATCTGCGTGCCGCTGACGGAGGCCGACTGCGACCGCCTGGACCTGCCGCCGATGTTCCACACGAACCAGGACGTCCGGGGCACCGCGTACACGGTCACGGTGGACGCGAGGGAGGGCGTGAGCACCGGCATCTCGGCCGCCGACCGCGCCAGGACCATCCGCCTGCTGGCCGACCAGAAGTCCGTGGCCGGCGACTTCACGCGGCCCGGCCACGTGGTCCCGCTGCGCGCCAAGGAGGGTGGGGTCCTGCGTCGCGCCGGGCACACGGAGGCGGCGATCGACCTGACGGTCATGGCCGGGCTGCGTCCGGCGGGGGTGCTGTGCGAGATCGTGTCGCAGAAGGACGAGGGCGACATGGCGCGGCGCGAGGAGCTGGAGGTCTTCGCGGCCGAGCACGAGCTGACGATCATCTCGATCGCCGACCTCATCGACTACCGCCGCCGCAAGGAGGTGCAGGTCGTCCGCGTGGCGGAGGCCCGCATCCCGACGGCACACGGCGCGTTCCGGGCCGTCGGTTATGACTCCAAGCTCGACGGCATCGAGCACATCGCACTGGTCTACGGCGACCTTGACGACGGCGAGAACGTGCTGGTCAGGGTGCACTCGGAGTGCCTGACGGGTGACGTGTTCGGGTCACTGCGGTGTGACTGCGGACCCCAGCTGGACGCGGCGCTCGCGGCGGTGGCTGCCGAGGGGCGGGGGGTCGTGCTGTACATGCGTGGCCACGAGGGCCGGGGGATCGGCCTCATGCACAAGCTGCAGGCCTACCAGCTGCAGGACGACGGCCACGACACCGTGGACGCCAACCTGGCGCTGGGTGTGCCCGCCGATGCCCGCGACTACGGCCAGGGCGCCCAGATCCTGGTGGACCTCGGCATCAAGTCGATGCGCCTGCTGACGAACAACCCGGCCAAGCGCGTCGGCCTGGACGGCTACGGCCTGACCATCGTCGACCGCGTGCCGCTCCCGGTCCGCCCCAACGCCGAGAACCTGCGCTACTTACGCACCAAGCGCGACCGCATGGGCCACGAACTGGGCGACCTGGAGATCTTCGAAGCCCAAAGCTGACCCCCGCGACATCCCGACCCCCCCGGCCCCCGGTCCCGCCCCCATGCACTGAAGGACGCCTTCCTGACGCTGGGCGTACTGAAGGACGCCTTCAGTACGTTCGGCGGGTGGGGGCGGCGACGGCACGGCGGGCTCCCTCGCTGTCCGGTGGGCGGGGGAGGATACTGCTTGACGTGAGTGGTGAAGGCCGTCCCGAGGTCGAGGTCCAGGAGTGCGAGGGCATCCGCCTCGCCATCGCTGCCACCCGGTGGCACGAGAAGATCACGTCGACGCTGCTCGAACGCGCTCTCGCCGCCGCGGCGAAGGCCGGGATCAAGGAGCCGACCGTCGTGCGTGTGCCCGGCGCGATCGAGCTGCCCGTCGTCTGCCAGGCCCTCGCCAAGCAGCACGACGCCGTCGTCGCCCTCGGGGTCGTCGTCCGGGGTGGGACGCCCCACTTCGAGTACGTGTGCGACGCCGTCACCTACGGGCTCACGCGTGTCTCGCTCGACGAGTCGACGCCCGTCGGCAACGGGGTGCTGACCGTCAACGACGAGCAGCAGGCCATCGACCGGTGCGGACTGCCCGGCTCGGCGGAGGACAAGGGCTTCGAGGCCACGGTCGCCGCCCTCGACACGGCCATGGTCGTGCGCGGGCTGCGCCAGCCGTGGATGGATCGGAGCTTCGAGTGACCGCCCATCCCCACAAGGCCCGGATCATCGCCGTCGCCGTCGCGGTGTTCTTCGTCGTCGTGTTCGTGGTGGTCGGGCTGCTGCTGCGCAGTTCGTCGACGGGAGTGACCTTCTACGTGTCCGACCAGATCGCGATGATCGGGATCGGGCTCATCCTGGCGCTCGCCGCGCTCTGGTTCGCGCGTCCCCGCGTGCGGGCCGACCACGACGGCGTCGAGGTGCGCAACATGCTCGGCACGCACCGCTACCGCTGGGCGGAGGTCACCTCGGTGAGCTTCCCGGACGGCTCGCCGTGGGCACGCCTCGAGCTGCCCGCCGACGAGTACATCCCCATCCTCGCCGTCCAGGCCATCGACGGCGAGCACGCCGTGACCGCCATGCGCGAGCTGCGCCGCCTGCGCCGGGAGGCCGACGCCGAGACCGAGACCGACGCCGAGTCACGCTAACGCGCGCATCCCGGCGTCGTAGCTGCGCAGTGCCGCGTCGACCGAGGTGGCCGCCGTCAGCTCGAAGATCTCGTCCTCGCTGTGTCCCGCAGCGCGCAGGCGGTCGAAGTCCTCGTCGGTGACCCGGTACGACGCGTTGCGCACCAGCGCGGCGTAGAACTTCACGTCGTCCCCGACGGGCGTGCGGCGAACCACCTCACGCAGCGCCTCGATCGGGTCGTCCTCGGGGGCACCGCCCGCCAGCAGGAACCCGGGGAACCGGTACCCGAACCTGTGCAACGCCCGGGTGCCGCTGTGCACCTGGTCGCCACGCAGCACGAAGCCGAACGCGTTCGCGATCCTGTTCACCACGTTCCACACCAGGTCGACCCGCAGCGCCTCCTCGACGGCCGCCCTCGGGACCTCGGTGACACGACCGACTCGGTCGGGCGTCTGCGTGCTGTCGAGGAAGGCACGCACGGCCCGCAGCTCCGGCCGCGCCGACGAGGGGTCCTCCGGGGTGATCTCGCCGTTGCCCGCGATCCGGGTCAGCTCGGCGTGAGAGTCGACACAAAACGGGCACTGGTGCAGCTGCGCGGTGCGCATCGCCAGGTACTCGCGCTCACCGGCTGTCCAGAAGGAGGGTCCACGCATCGCCGGGGCCGTCACGGCCAGCAGGGCGCGGGAGAAGAAGTCCGGCCGGTACAGCAGCATGCGCACGATATCCGGGGTGTCGCGGCCGGTCGCGCGGAAGAACAGCCGGGCACGCAGGCGGTGGCCGTGGTCCAGGACGGACAGTCTCATACCCCGCTTCCTACCCCACGACGGTCACGCTGCGCGACCCTTCCCCCTCCGTCATTCGGAGGTACCGGCGCTGAACCGTTCGGCACGCCGACGCGTAGGGCCCGGTGTTCCCATCATTGCCGAGACAACCACTGGAGGCCCGGCTTGACTGCTGTCGAACCCACCTCGCCCACGAACACCCCCACGACCGCTCCCCGGTCGCGCCGCGATGTCCTGTGTGGCCTGATGGTCGCGCTCGTCGTCCCAGGCGCGGTCCTCGCCGCCTGCTCCGACAGCTCGGACAGTTCAGGAGGCGCCACCACCAACGGCTCGACCCCGGGCGGCTCGACTCCCGGCGGCGGTGGTGCCGCGGGCCTGACCGCCGTCGCCGACGTACCGGAGGGCGGCGGGGTCATCGTCGCCAATCCCGAGGGCGGCATGTTGTTGATCGTCCGTGAGGGTGACGAGGTCAAGGCGTACAACGCCGCGTGCACCCACATGGGCACCACGGTCGAGGCGCCGGTCGACGGCGTGTCGACGTGCCCGAACCACGGCAGCCAGTTCAACGCTGCCGACGGCTCCGTGAAGAAGGGGCCCGCGGCCCAACCGCTCGCGACGGTCGACGTCAAGGTCGAGGGCGACCAGGTCGTGCTCGCCTGACCGTTTTACGGCTCCCCGAGCAAACGCGAGCCCCATTCGGGTTATAGCCAGGCGGATGACCGCGTGGTTAGTGTGGGACCGCCATAACCAGTGGTGAACACGTGTGCTCGGGGAGTCAGGTCATGCGATCAGCGAAGATCGGTTTACTGGCGGCGTTACTCATCGGCGGCCTGACGGTCGCCGCGCCGACGGCCAACGCCGCCGACGACCGTCCGACCGCCGTCGTGTCGCTCGGCGACAGCGCCATCTCCGGCGAGGGTGCCGGCAACTACGAGACAGGTACCCGAGGCGAGAACGGCGACTGGTGCCACCGTTCGCTCAACGCCCTGGTGCACAAGACATCCGTCGCCAGCAAGACCATCAACCTGGCCTGCTCCGGCGCCGACTCCTCGAACGTGTCGCTGGCCGACACGACCCACTACACGGAGGGCTCCCAGTCCCGCAGGCTGATCTCGGTGGCCCAGCAGTACCGCGTGACGACGGTCATCGTGCAGATCGGCGCCAACGACGAGCCCCAGTTCGCCGACACCATCCTCGACTGCATCGGCGAGTGGTTCAACCCGTTCAGCTCCGGCTGCCGGTCCTCCCTGCGAACCCAGTGGCCCCAACGACTCGCGGCCATGACACCCAGGGTCGAGGCCGCACTCGCCGACGTCAAGTCCGCGATGTCCCAGGCAGGCTACGCCCCTGGTTCGTACAACCTGGTCCTCACCTCGTACGCCTCCCCGCTGACCGAGCGCATGGACGCGACCCTGCACGGCCCCCAGGGCTGCCCGTTCAAGCTGGCCGACGCTCAGTACGGTCGTACCGAAGCGGTGCCGCAGTTCGCCGAGGCCCTGCGCGGCGCGGCGACCCGCAGTGGCGCCAGGTTCCTGGACTTCTCGCGGGCGACCGAGGGCCACGAGGCGTGCAGTGGTTACGGCAACTCGGCCACGGAGTGGCAGAACCGCGTCAAGGTCGACCCGTGGGCGTGGGTGACCGGTGGTCTCGACGCGATCGGTATCCACATGGCGCAGGAGTCCTTCCACCCCAACGCGCAGGGGCACGCACAGCTTGGCCGGTGTGTCACGGAGTTCGTGAACTCGGGCCGTTCTTCAGCCCAGTGCCAGATCGGGGCCGACGGCAACCTCCATGCCGTGTAGCCGGATAGGGGGCACTGGGGGGTGAGCGTGACCCCGCGGCGGCCGTGTTCTCGCCGGCCGCCGCGGGGGCACGTGTCGCCACCCTGGCAAGGGGCCATCCGTTGGGGTGGTGTTTCGCGTGTGGCACAAGGAATCCCTGATGAGCGGCCGTAGCGTGCGCACATGGGACGCACCAACGCCACAGCCTGCTACCGGGAACTGGGCGCAGAACTACGGAAGTACCGCGAACTGGCCGGCCTGAGCGGCGACGACGTCGCGAGAACGACCGGTTGGCACCGCAGCAAGGTCTGCCGGGTCGAGAAGGGTCAGGTGGAGATCAGCCTGGTCGATGCCATTCATTACCTGGGCGCCTGCAAGGTGTTCGCCGCCGAGGCCAGGGATCTTCTCCACTTGTGCGGGGAGGCTGAGCGCCAGACTGGCTACTGGCTGGGCCCACACGGCGACTGGCTGGAGGACTCCCTCACCTCCCTGATCTATCACGAATCCACTGCCGACCGCTCGATCAGCTACGAGCCGACAGTCATCCCCGGTCTGCTCCAGACCCGGCGCTACGCGCGGGTGTGGATCGAGCGAACGCCTGGCTGGTCGAGGGAAGCGGTGGAGGCGGGCATTCGTTCGCGGGAGGAACGCCAGCAGATCCTGCACCGGCCCCGAAAGGGCGAGTTCATCTTCTACATTCACGAGCAGGCGCTCCGCCTGCGAGTGGGCAGCCACAACGTGATGAAGGAGCAGTTGCTCAGGCTGCTGTTCCTCGCAGCCTTGCCCCACATCACCCTGCGGGTCCTGCCTGCTTCTGCGGAGGTTCGGGCGGTGTTCGGCAACTCGTTCCGCCTGTTCGAGTACGCCGAACACAACCCCTTGGTCTACCTCGACCACGTCAGGACCGGCCTCTTCCTGGAGGACCAAGAGTTCGTCATCGCCTATCGCCGGCTCCTGCCGAAGATCTCCTCGATCGCCCTCGATGAGGCAGAATCGAGGACGTTCGTTGCCGCCCTGGCAAACGCACTCGACCAAAGGAGCTGCCGGAGTGAGGCTGGCATCTACGAGCTGGAGGAAGAGCAGCTATAGCCAGGAGGGCGGGAGCGACTGCGTCGAGGTGGCGTTCGGTGAGGTGTCGGCGGGGGTTCGGGACTCGAAGAACGCCAGGTCGGCGTTGGTCCTACCATCCGCGAGCTGGCGACGCTTCGTAACGGTGGTGTCGATGGCTGTCGGGGGTCGGTCGTAGGCTGGTCGGGTGGCTGATCCGTCGACATATCGTCCGTCGCCGGGCACGATTCCTGACGCGCCCGGGGTATACAAGTTCCGCGACCCCGGCGGACGGGTGATCTATGTCGGCAAGGCGAAGTCCCTGCGCAGCAGGCTCAACTCCTACTTCGCCGACCTCACGCAGCTGCACCCGCGCACCCGGCAGATGGTCACCACGGCGGGCAGCGTCGAGTGGACCGTCGTCGCGACCGAGGTCGAGGCGCTCCAGCTCGAGTACAACTGGATCAAGGAGTTCGACCCCCGGTTCAACGTCCGCTACCGGGACGACAAGTCCTACCCCGTGCTCGCCGTCACCCTCAACGAGGAGTACCCCCGCCTCCACGTCTACCGGGGCCCCCGCCGCAAGGGCGTCCGCTACTTCGGCCCCTACGCCCACGCCTGGGCCATCCGCGAGACCCTCGACCTCCTCCTGCGTGTCTTCCCCGCCAGGACCTGCTCCGGCGGCGTCTTCAAACGCCACGGCCAGATGGGCCGCCCCTGCCTCCTCGGCTACATCGGCAAGTGCTCGGCCCCCTGCGTCGGCAAGGTCTCCGCCGACGAGCACCGCGACATCGTCGAGGACTTCTGCGACTTCCTGGCCGGCAAGACCGACCACATGATGAAGCGCCTCGAGAAGGAGATGAACGCCGCCTCCTCCGACCTCGAGTTCGAGCGCGCCGCCCGCCTCCGCGACGACCTCGCCGCCATGCGCCGCGCCATGGAGAAGCAGGCCGTCGTCCTCGGCGACGGCACCGACGCCGACGTCGTGGCCTTCGCGCACGACGACCTCCAGGCCGCCGTCCAGGTCTTCCACGTGCGAGGCGGCCGGGTCCGCGGCCAGCGCGGCTGGGTCATCGACAAGATCGAGGACATGGACGAGGCCGACCTCGTCGACCAGTTCCTCCTCCAGTTCTACGGCGACCAGGCCGACCTCGCCGGCGACGTCGGTCCCGAGGCCGACACCAGCCCCGTCCCCCGCGAGGTGCTCGTCCCGGCCCTGCCCGAGGACGAGGACGCCATGGCCGACCTCCTCACCGAGCTGCGCGGCTCCCGCGTCCAGCTGCGCGTCCCCCAGCGCGGTGACAAGCGCGCACTGATGGAGACCCTCGAACGCAACGCCAAAGAGGCCTTCACCCAGCACAAGCTCCGCCGCGCGGGCGACCTCACCGCCCGCTCGGCCGCACTCCAGGAGCTGCAGGACTCCCTCGGCCTCGACACCGCGCCGCTGCGCATCGAGTGCATCGACATCAGCCACATCCAGGGCAGCGACGTCGTGGCCTCGCTGGTCGTGTTCGAGGACGCGCTGCCCCGCAAGTCCGAGTACCGCCGCTTCGCGATCAAGGACGCGGCCACCGAGGGCGACGTCGCCTCGATCGCGGAGGTCGTGCGCAGGCGCTTCCACCGCTACCTCCAGGAGACCCGCGAGGAGCAGCGCGGCGGCATCGACCCCGAGACCGGGCGGCCGAAGAAGTTCGCGTACCCGCCGAACCTGCTCGTCGTCGACGGCGCGGGCCCGCAGGCCAACGCGGCGGCCGACGTGCTGGCCTCGATGGGCATCCAGGACGTCGCGGTGATCGGCCTCGCCAAGCGACTGGAGGAGGTGTGGCTGCCCGCCGACCCCGAGCCGACCATCCTCTCGCGGACGAGCGAGGGCCTCTACCTGCTGCAACGCGTCCGTGACGAGGCACACCGGTTCGCTATCACCTACCATCGCCAGAAGCGGTCCAAGCGGATGACCACCTCGGCGCTGGACGGCATCCCCGGCCTCGGCCAGAGCCGCAAGGCCGCTTTGCTCAAGCACTTTGGTTCGGTCAAACGGTTACGCCAGGCGTCAGTGGACGACATCAGCGGTGTACCGGGGATCGGCGCACAGACGGCGGCTCTGGTGCACAGAGCACTTGCCGCCGAAACGGACAACGGGAGAACGTCTTGAGTGGAGCAGGCCGAGTGCTTCTCAACCGCGCCTCAGGGGAACGTGACGCAAACCAGCCACAGGTACGTGACCAGACAGAACCTTGCTTCGCCGACGTGACCAACACCTTGAATTCCGGAGAGGCGGAACAGTGACCGAGACGCCTGAGGACCACGCGCAGGGCGTGGAGGTCGCGGTGGTGACCGGCCTGTCCGGCGCGGGCCGCAGCACCGCGGCCAAGTGCATGGAGGACCTCGGCTGGTTCGTCGTGGACAACCTGCCACCGGAACTGATCTCCACGATGGTGGAGCTGGGTGCCAAGGCCCAGGGCGCGGTGACCAAGGTGGCCGTCGTGATGGACGTGCGCAGCCGCGCGTTCACCGACGACCTCGCCGCGATCATCCGCGACCTCGACGCGTCCGGCTACAAGCCCCGGGTGCTGTTCCTCGAGGCCACCGACGACGTTCTCGTCCGCCGGTTCGAGCAGGTCAGGCGCGGTCACCCCATGCAGGGCGACGGCAGGCTGATCGACGGCATCAAGGCCGAGCGCGACCTGCTCGGCCCGCTGCGCGAGGACGCCGACCTGGTGCTGGACACCTCGACGCTGTCCGTGCACCAGCTGCGCGCCAAGATCGAGGACGCGTTCGGCACGGACTCGGCCACCTCCACGAAGGTGACCGTCCTGTCCTTCGGCTACAAGTACGGCATCCCCATGGACGCCGACCTCGTGATGGACGTCCGGTTCCTGCCCAACCCGTTCTGGATCCCGGAGCTGAAGGACCTGACCGGCAAGGACGCCGACGTGCGCAACTACGTGCTCACCCAGGAGGGCGCGGAGGAGTTCCTGGACCGCTACCACGAGCTGCTGCGGCTGATCGGCGCCGGTTACCGGCGTGAGGGCAAGCGCTACCTGACGCTCGCGATCGGCTGCACCGGCGGCAAGCACCGCAGCGTGGCGATCTCGGAGGAGCTGTCGAAGCGGCTCGCGGCCGAGGATCGCATGGCGGTGAAGGTGGTGCACCGGGACTTGGGGCGCGAGTGAGAGCCGTCGCGCTCGGCGGAGGGCACGGACTCCACGCGACGCTGTCGGCACTGCGCAGGCTGACCCCGGACGTGACCGCCGTGGTCACGGTCGCCGACGACGGCGGCTCCTCCGGCAGGCTGCGGCGCGAGCTGGGCCTCCTGCCTCCGGGAGACCTCCGCAAGGCACTGGCCGCGCTCGCCGGTGACGGCGAGGAGGAGACGCTGTGGTCGACGGTGTTCCAGCACCGCTTCGGCGGCACCGGCGCGCTCGCCGGTCACGCGGTCGGCAATCTGGTCCTCGCCGCGTTGATGGAGATCCTGCACGACCCGGTCGCCGCGCTGGCCGAGGCCGCTCGCCTGCTGGGACTCACCGGCCGCGTGCTGCCCATGTGCACCGAGCCCATCGACATCGAGGCGGACGTGACCGGCCTCGACGAGGACCCCGCCGCCGTGCGCCGCATCAGGGGCCAGGTCGCCGTGGCGACCACGCCAGGCCAGGTCCGGCGGATCCGGCTGCAGGCACCCGGTGGCCCGGACCACGTGCCGAAGGCGTGCGAGGCCGCGGTCCAGGCCGTGCTCGACGCCGACGTCGTGCTGCTCGGCCCCGGGTCCTGGTTCACCAGCGTGCTGCCGCACCTGCTGGTCCCCGAGCTGCACGAGGCCCTGATAGACACCTCGGCGTCCCGCATGGTGGTACTGAACCTGGTCCCGCAGCCGGGGGAGACCGCCGGGTTCTCCCCGGAACGCCATCTCGACGTACTCTGCGAGCACGCTCCTCGGCTCCGGGTCGACGCGGTGATCGCCGACGCCGACTCGGTGTCGACGCCGGACCGCCTGCGGACCGCGGCGGAGTCGCTCGGCGCCCGGCTTCGGCTGGACTCGATCGCGACGGCAGGAGCACGGGAACGGCACGACCCGGTGGCACTCGCCGAGAGCCTCCTCGGCGCGCTGGCGGGTTGAACGGAGCTGGTCAGAGGTCGTTCCAGTAGATGAGCACGTGTGCGAAAGGGCCCGGTCGGGCAGGAGTTCGGGCATGAGCGGGCGCGTTGCACCGGTTGATGGTGGGATGTACGCCTGCGTGGGAGGCGGGGGGCTCTGTGGGAGGAGTACCCGCGAGGTGGGAGAGGAGCTGTCATCGTGGCGATGACCGCGGCGGTGAAGGATGAGCTGAGCCGGCTGGCCGTGTCCAAGACGTGTTGCCGGCGCTCGGAGGTGTCGTCGCTCCTGCGGTTCGCGGGCGGGCTGCACATCGTGGGCGGCCGGGTGGTCGTCGAGGCCGAGCTGGACACGGGCGCGGCCGCGCGCCGGTTGCGCAAGGAGATCCACGACCTGTACGGGCACAGCGCGGACATCCACGTCCTCGCGTCCGGCGGGCTGCGCAAGGGGACGCGGTACGTCGTGCGGGTGGTGAGGGACGGTGACGGGCTGGCCCGCCAGACCGGCCTGCTCGACCAGCGCGGCAGACCCGTCCGCGGGCTGCCCGCGGCGGTGGTGTCCGGGGGAGCGTGCGACGCCGAGGCCGCCTGGCGTGGGGCGTTCCTGGCGCACGGCTCGCTGACCGAGCCGGGCCGCTCGTCGGCACTGGAGATCACGTGCCCGGGCCCGGAGGCGGCGTTGGCGCTGGTCGGGGCCGCGCGGCGGATGGGCATCCAGGCCAAGTCCCGCGAGGTGCGGGGCGCCGACCGGGTGGTGGTCCGCGACGGCGACGCCATCGGGGCGATGCTGACCAGGCTCGGCGCGCACACGTCGGTGCTGGCGTGGGAGGAGCGGCGGATGCGCCGCGAGGTCCGCGCGACCGCCAACCGCCTCGCCAACTTCGACGACGCCAACCTGCGTCGCTCGGCGCGTGCCGCGGTCGCGGCCGCCGCGCGGGTGGCGCGGGCGATGGAGATCCTCGGCCCGTCGGCGCCGGAGCACCTCAGTGCGGCGGGCAGGCTCCGCCTGTCCAACCGGCAGGCATCGCTGGAGGAGCTGGGCCAGCTGTCCGACCCGCCGATGACCAAGGACGCGGTCGCCGGACGCATCCGCAGGCTGCTGGCCATGGCCGACAAGCGGGCGAAGGAGATGGGGCTGCCGGACACCGAGTCCGCGGTCACCCAGGAGATGCTCGAGGCCGAGGTCTGACCCGGCCGGGCCCCGCACTGAAGGACGCCTTCGTAACGCTGGGCGTGAGGAAGGCGTCCTTCAGTACGGCCGGCGGGGCCGGGTGAGCGGTCTGTGAACGTTTCAAACGCACTACAGGGCTCGCCTGACTGACCCCCAAACAGTCAGGCGAACCCTGTCTTTCCACCGAGTGCCGATCCCCCCGCGGTAGCGAGCCATCCCCCGCCTCGCCACCGCTGCCAGCGCCCTTACACCAGAACAAGAGTCGGTGCCCCGTGGCCAGATACGGTGACGGTCGGAAAAATCCCGCGACCGGATCCGGGCCCAGTGGGAGCCGGTCAACTGATTCGATACAGTTAGGTCGCCCGCACACTCGACAACCAGGCAAACCTCTGGCAGTAGGGTGAGTTCGGGCCCTCAGCTAACACGATCATGAGGAGACGCACGGTGACGGTTCGAGTAGGCGTCAACGGCTTCGGCCGGATCGGCCGCAACTTCTGGCGCGCGGTGGCCGCGAGCAAGCACGACATCGAGATCGTTGCGTTCAACGACCTCGGCGACGTCGCGACCATGGCCCACCTGCTGCAGTTCGACAGCATCCTGGGCCGACTGCCCTACGACGTCCGCGCGACGGACGAGGGCATCGAGGTCGACGGCAAGACCATCAAGGCGCTCGCCGAGCGCGACCCGGGCAAGCTGCCCTGGAAGGACCTGGACGTCGACGTCGTCATCGAGTCGACGGGCTTCTTCACCAAGGCCGACGACGCGCGCAAGCACGTCGACGAGGGTGGCGCCAAGAAGGTCATCATCTCCGCGCCCGCCAAGGGCGAGGACCTCACCGTCGTCATCGGTGCCAACGAGCACCTCTACGACGGCACGCAGACGATCATCTCCAACGCCTCCTGCACCACCAACTGCCTGGCCCCGCTGGCCAAGGTCCTCCACGATGCGTTCACCATCGAAAAGGGCCTGATGACCACGATCCACGCGTACACGCAGGACCAGAACCTGCAGGACGGCCCGCACAAGGACCTGCGTCGCGCCCGCGCCGCCGCCCTGAACGTCGTGCCGACCTCCACCGGTGCCGCCAAGGCCATCGGCCTGGTGCTGCCGGAGCTGAACGGCAAGCTGGACGGCTACTCGCTGCGTGTCCCGGTGCCGACCGGCTCGATCACCGACCTCACGGTCGACCTCGCCCGCGAGGTCACCGTGGACGAGGTCAACGCCGCCTACCTCGCGGCGGCAGAGGGTCCGCTCAAGGGCATCCTGCGCTACAGCACGGACCCGATCGTCTCCTCGGACATCGTCACCGACCCGGCGTCGTGTATCTACGACGCGCCGATCACGAAGGTCATCGGCAACCAGGTCAAGGTCTACGGCTGGTACGACAACGAGTGGGGCTACTCGAACCGTCTCGCGGACCTGACCGCGATCGTCGCGTCGAAGCTCTGAGGTATTGATGAAGACGCTCGACGACCTGCTCGCCGAGGGTGTGGCCGGTCGGCGCGTGCTGGTGCGCGCCGACCTGAACGTCCCCCTCGACGGCGAGACCATCACCGACGACGGTCGCATCCGCGCGTCGGTGCCCACGATCAGCAAGCTGACCGGCGCGGGTGCGCGCGTCGTCGTCACCGCCCACCTCGGCCGCCCGAAGGGCGCGCCAGAGGCGAAGTACTCGCTCAAGCCGGTCGCCGTGCGGCTGGATGAGCTGCTCGACGCGACCGTGACGCTGGCGGCGGACGTCGTCGGCGACTCCGCCAGGTCCACTGTGGACGGCCTGGCGGACGGCGAGGTCGCGCTGCTGGAGAACATCCGCTTCGACGCCCGCGAGACCAGCAAGGACGAGTCGGAGCGGGCCGCGCTGGCCCGTGACCTCGCCGCACTGGTCGGCGAGGGCGGCGCGTTCGTGTCCGACGGTTTCGGTGTGGTGCACCGCAAGCAGGCGTCGGTGTACGACGTGGCGAAGGTCCTGCCTGCCTACGCGGGTGGGCTCGTGCTCGCCGAGGTCGAGGTGCTGCGCAAGCTGGCAGGCGACTCGGAGCGGCCGTACGTGGTGGTGCTCGGTGGCTCCAAGGTGTCGGACAAGCTGGCCGTCATCGAGTCGTTGCTGCCCAAGGTCGACAGGCTCCTCGTGGGCGGCGGCATGTGCTTCACGTTCATGGCCGCCGAGGGCCTTGGCGTCGGCGAGTCGCTGCTCGAGGGCGACATGATCGACACCTGCAAGAAGCTGCTGGCCGAGTCGGGCGAGAAGATCATGCTCCCGGCCGACGTCGTGATCGCGGACAGGTTCTCGGCGGACGCCGAGACCGAGTCGGTGCTCGTGGCCGACATCCGGGAAGGCTGGATGGGCCTGGACATCGGGCCGATCACCGCCGAGCGGTACGCCGCCGTGCTCGCCGAGGCGCGCACGGTCTTCTGGAACGGCCCCATGGGCGTGTTCGAGCTGGCCCCGTTCGCGGACGGCACCCGTGCGGTCGCGCAGTCCATCGTGGACTCGGACTCCTACAGCGTGGTCGGCGGCGGCGACTCCGCCGCGGCCGTGCGTGCGCTGGGGCTGCCGGAGGACGGCTTCTCCCACATCTCCACCGGCGGCGGCGCGTCGCTGGAGTACCTGGAGGGCAAGGAACTTCCGGGCGTCGCGGTGCTGGAGGACAACGCGTGAGCGGTTTTTCGTGGCGCCACGATGAGCCCTGCTCAACCGCGCCTCAGGGGAACGTGACGCAAGCCAGCCACAAGCACGTGACCGAACAGAACTCTTCTTCTCGCAAGGCGACCAACACAGTGAATTGCGGGGTGGCGGGATGAGGCAGGTCCTTATTGCCGGCAACTGGAAGATGAACCTCAACCACCTCGAGGCCATCGCCCTGGTGCAGAAGATCGCGTTCTCCCTGCCGGAGAAGTACTTCGCCAAGGTCGAGGTCGCGGTGCTGCCGCCGTTCGTCGACATCCGCAGCATCCAGACGCTCGTGGACGGCGACAAGCTGAAGCTGAAGTACGGCGCGCAGGACGTGTCCCGCTACGAGTCCGGCGCGTACACCGGCGAGACCTCGGCGGCGATGCTGTCGAAACTCGGCTGCTCGTACGTGACGGTCGGCCACTCCGAACGCCGCGAGTACCACGCCGAGTCCGACGACCTCGTCAACGCGAAGGTCAAGGCGGTCCTCAAGCACGAGATGTCGCCGATCCTCTGTGTGGGCGAGAAGCTGGACGTCCGCGAGGCGGGCAACCACGTCGAGCACACGACCGAGCAGCTGATCGCCGGCCTCAAGGGCGTGAAGACCGACCTGGTGTCGAAGGTCGTCGTGGCCTACGAGCCGGTGTGGGCGATCGGCACCGGCCGCGTGGCCACCCCGCAGGACGCCCAGGAGGTCTGCGGCGCGATCCGGGCCAGGCTGGCGGAGAAGTACGGCCAGGAGATCGCCGACGCCGTGCGGGTTCTCTACGGCGGCTCGGTCAAGTCGGGCAACATCGGCGACCTGGTCAAGCAGGACGACATCGACGGCGCCCTGGTCGGCGGCGCCAGCCTCGATGCCGAGGAGTTCACGAAGCTGAGCGCCATGGCCGCGGGCGGCCCGCTGCCCTGACCGGCTGTCGCGACTTCTGGCGAAGGGCCCTCCGGTTGCACGGAGGGCCCTTCGTTCTCTCAGAACCGGGTCAGCGTCAGGGTGAGGTTCGACGGGTTCGGGTCCTCGATGTAGGACGCGTGCTCGCACACGTCGTCGAAGGCGAAGCCGTACGCCCTGCCGTCGACCGTGTTCTCGTGCATCACGCGGGAGTAGTGGTTGGTCACCGCGCGCCGGTAGTACGTGCCCGCGTCAGCCACGGGTTGGGCACCGGTGTCCAGCAGGACGCCACGGTTGAACCCGGCACCGAGGGCCGCCGCCACCGGACCGGTCACCCCGTCGTTCGGGGCGGCCAGCGCGCCGTCGCAGAACAGCACGTCCCGGGTGGAGGGCTTCGAGAACGCCCGCACTCCGTTGTCGAACACGAACTGGTCGCCCTGCACCGAACCCGTGAAGGTCCTGGCGCCGGCCGTGACCGTCATCGTGGTCGAGCGGTAGTGGTCCCACACCTCGTCGATCCAGCCACCGAGGTAGCCGCCGTCGAACAGGCCCGCGTCAAGGCCGTGACCAGGCGCGATGACCCGCAGGTCGTCCAACACCAGGCCCGCGAACTCCGGCACACCCCGCAACGCGTCGAACACCGCCGCGCGGCCGCCGTCACGCAACCGGCCCGTCGACTGCTGGGACGCGCCGGACAGCGAGATCGCGAGCGGCACCGACAACATGTCGACCATCGTGACGTTGCAGTGCATCCCGGCGCCGTCGTAGGTGAACTCCATGCAGTCGTGCAGCACGGGGTAGTTCGGGTCGGACGACACCCAGCCCGCCGGGTAGGCCAGCGCGTTGCCGGGGTTGGCCCGGAACCTGAGCTGTGACCCGAGCGCCACGTACACCCGGCCGGACATGCCCTTCGGCAGCGAGAGCGTCCGCGAGCCGTCGACCGGGATCGAGTAGTCGGTGTAGCCGTCGGGGCCGTTGTCGTTCGTGGACACCGGCACCAGCGCGCCGTCGGCGGACAGACGGCACTGCTGCCCGGTCGCCAGGTCCGTGCCGACCACGTACACCCACAGCGGTCCCCGGCCGGACTCGTTCGCGATCACCAGTGACATCGAAGCCGCACTGGCCACACGGGCCCCGAGCGGGACAACGACTGTCGCCGCCGCGAGCCCCCCGAGGAACGAGCGACGAGAGATCATGCGTGTTCTCCTTCCGTACGTGCCCAGGGCAGGGCACGAGAGGAGGCCACGCGGATACAACGGTGTAACGAGTCCCGCCGCAGAGTATTGACCAATTTGTTCTCGCGGGCAACAATCAGCCGCAAGTGGCAAGGGGCGCTGTGTAACGATCAGCAGGCGCCAGGTAACCTGTGGCTTCGACCGTAACTGACGCGGTCCCGGGTCGACAGCGAGGATGAAATGGTTCTAGCCCTGCAGATTGGTCTCATCGTCACCAGCCTGCTGCTGATCCTTCTGGTTCTGTTGCACCGTGGCCGTGGCGGTGGCCTGTCGTCACTGTTCGGTGGCGGCATGCAGTCGAGCCTGTCCGGCTCGAGCGTCGCGGAGAAGAACCTGGACCGCGCGACGCTGTTCATCGGCGCTGTCTGGATCATCTGCGTCATCGGGCTCGGCCTGCTCATCAAGGTCGCCTGACCGTCCTGTCCTCTCCGGGAACGGGACGAACCTTCTTTCCGCCTGAACCACCTTGTGGGGGTGTAACAGTCGATGGCTGGTGGTAGTGCGATTCGAGGTACTCGAGTCGGCGCTGGGCCAATGGGCGAGTCGGAGCGGGGCGAGTCTGCACCGCGCAGGCGGGTCTCCTACTGGTGTGCCAACGGGCACGAGTCCAAACCCTCGTTCGCGCTCGATGCCGAGGAGCCGGAGTCGTGGGACTGCCCGCGCTGCGGCCTCCCGGGCGGCAGGGACTCGCAGGAACCGCCCAAGGCTCCGCGCAACGAGCCGTACAAGACGCACCTCGCGTACGTGAAGGAGCGCCGGTCGGACGCCGACGGCGAGGCCATCCTCGCCGAGGCCCTGGCCAAGCTCCGCAAACAACGCGAAGGCTGAGGGCCTGCGGCCCGGGGGAGTTCCGCCCTCCGAAGCTGCGCAGGCCGCAGAGATCGTTCGACGAAGGCCGCCGTACGGACCCACGTTCCGTACGGCGGCCTTCGTCGTGTCTCAGCCCGCCAGGGGGTAGGTGGCCGACACCCGGAAGCCGCCCTCCGACGTCGGCCCCGCCGAGAACGTGCCGCCGAGCAGCCCGGCGCGTTCCCTGAGGCCGACGAGCCCGTGACCGCCCGAGGGCAGTGACGGTTTGCGTGCCTTGGCCCGCCCGTTGTGCACCTCGACGACCAACGTGTCCCGCCCTGCCTGCACCGAGACCGAGGCCCGCGCACCCGCCGCGTGCTTGCGGACGTTCGTGAGCGCCTCCTGCACCGTCCGGTACACGGCGTGGGACACCGAGCGAGGCAGGTCGCCAGGCCGCGCGTGGACGTCCAGAGCGACCGGCAGGGCGTCGTCGCGGAAGTTGCGCACGAGGTCGTCCAGCTCGTCGAGGCCCGGCTGGGTGTCCTCCACGCAGTCGCCGGAGCGCAGCACACCCACCAGGTTGCGCAGCTCCTCCAGGGTGCGGGTGGACAGCTCGCGGATCGTGCGGGCGGCCTCGGCGGCGCTGCCGTCCACGGACACCTGTAGCGCGCCCGCCTGCATGGCGATGAGCGTGACCTGGTGGGACACCACGTCGTGCATCTCGCGGGCCAGCTCGGCCCGCTCGGCGGCGCGGACGGTCTCGGCGAGGAGCCGCCGCTCCCGCTCCCGGCTCGTCGCCAGCTCCCGGATCCGCGCGGACAGCTCGTGCCGCGCGGACATGAGCAGCCCGATGGCCACCGGCATGCCCGCGATGATGACGGCCCAGATCACGTTCAGCAGGTGCTCCTGCCAGCTCAACGCGACGAAGTCCGACAGCGGCCAGCGGACGTACCCGCACAGGAAGACGAGCACCATCCCGACGACCATCTTCGGGGACAGCAGCCGGTGCTTCTTCGCGAGCGACCCGAGCGCGATCATGGCGGCGAGCTGCGACCAGCCCGTCATGAAGCCCGGCACCGTCACCAGGACGGCCAGGAACGGCACGTGGCGGCGCATGACCATGGCGGCCACCGCGACGGCGGACAGCCACGTCGAGTAGGAGGGCGCGTCCTCGGGGATGACGAGCCAGACGTCGAGCACCGCGAGCAGCAGGGCGGCGACGTCGGAGGCGATGCCCCGGGCGCGTTTGCTCGTGCGGAAGAAGGCTACCCAGCGTGGCAGAAGGCGGGTGGCGAGCCGCGGCGTTCTGGGCAGGATGCGGAGGTCGGCGATGTCGAACGAGGCGCCGGCGACCTTGGGTGGAAACGTGGACGCGACCAGGACGGAACCTCCAGTCTCAGTGCGGGCCGGTCGCAGGGGTGGCTGGCTGCTCCCGGCTCGTTGTCGCGGCACCTCCGCGTCGGCGGGTGCCGGATGGTCTTTCGTTGGTCTCGACACGGGTCGGCCCCTCCTTCCGGAGTTGTGCTCCGCACCGATGAAGACATAACAATCGTCCGACCGGGACGAAATGTTTCAGATGTATGTGCTGGAGCAAATCACCAGTTGCCAAGTTGCGCCAACCGGTCCAGCCGACACCCCCGAACCGGCGCAGACCCCGCACTGAAGGACGCAGTGATGATGGTGTGTGGATGGGGGGTGTGATGGGTCTGGCTCGGAAGGACGGCGACGCCCGTGGTTTGTGTGGGTTGTCTTGTGAAGGATCTGCCGGCTTTGTCGCATCCTCTGTTCATGCACGTCACCGGACCGGTGGGTTGTGACCTGATAGGAGCCTGTGCCACCAGGACACCCATCACTGTGCTGTCCACCCACATCGGCCCGGTACGTGCCACCCCTACCAGTTCGACACCACGGGATGGCCGATTCCAGGATGACCGATCAACACTGCACCGTCGACACCAGCCGCGAGGTCGTGGTGACCGGCGGTGTCGACACTCATAAAGACACCCACACCACCGCCGCGCTCGACGGGCTGGGTCGATTGTTGGGCACCCACACGTTCCCCGCGACCAGAGCGGGGTATACCGCGTTGCTGGCCTGGCTACACGGGTTCGGCACGGTCACCAAGGTGGGGGTCGAGGGCACCCGCTCCTACGGCGCCGGCCTGAACAGCTACCTCACCGACCACGGTGTCTGCGTGGTCGAGGTCAACCAACCCGACCGACACACCCGCCGCCGCACAGGCAAGACCGACACCCACGACGCGGTCAACGCCGCCCACGCCGTGCAATCCGGTCGGGCCACCGCCACCCCCAAAGCCGGCACCGGCCCCGCCGCCGCCATCGCCGCGCTACGCACCACACTCACCGGCGCGGTCAAATCCCGCACCATCGCCCTCAACCAACTCGACAACCTGATCGTCACCGCCCCCACGGCCCTGCGTGAGTCGTTGACCGGCTACACCCGCAAACAACTCATCACCACCTGCGCCCGACTACGTCCCACCGGCGACCTCACCAACCCCACCACCGCCACCAAGACCGCGTTACGGCGCCTGGCCCGCCGCATCCAACACCTCACCACCGAGATCAACGACACCAAAACCGAACTCACAACCCTCACCACCCAACTCCTACCCCGCACCACCGCCCTGCTCGGCGTCGGCCCCGACACCGCCGCCCAACTCCTCATCACCGCCGGCGACAACCCCCAACGGATCCACAGCGACGCCGCCCTCGCCCACCTCTGCGGCACCGCCCCCATCCCCGCCAGCAGCGGCCGCACCGACCGCCACCGCCTCAACCGCGGCGGCGACCGCCACGCCAACGCCGCGATCTACCACATCGTGATCGTCCGCATGCGCCACTGCCCCACAACACGCGCCTACATCCAACGCCGCACCGCCGAAGGCCTACCCAAACGACACACCATCCGCTGCCTCAAACGCTACGTCACCAGAGAAATCTTCCACACCCTCACCGCCGACATAACCGACCTCACCAACACCACTTGACATCTATAGGAGCATCCTTCCTAACGCTGGCCGTACTGAAGGGAGCCTTCGTAACGTTGGCCGTACTGAAGGGAGCCTTCGTAACGTTGGCCGTACTGAAGGGAGCCTTCGTAACGCTGGGGGTACTGAAGGGGCTGTCAAGTTTTCGGTGTAACTGGATTTTGAATTTGGTTAGTTGCGGCCGGTGGACAGGCGTCCGTCGAACGCGAGGTCGAACGCGTTGAG